>CAVYIR010000014.1:0-343271 GCA_963768645.1 uncultured Acidobacteriaceae bacterium | reverse complement strand
TCTTGCCTTCGGCGACTTGCAGATCGAGGGCGGCGCGTTCGCCATTAATCACAATCGTCCCCGAGTCCAGCAACTGCTGACCGGTGCAATCGTACGAGGCGAAGCAGCGCATCACGCGGAATGGAAAGAAGAATTCAACTGCCTCTGGACTCGATCCGTCGGCGACGTGGATCATGCTGCTGAAAACAACGCCATCGAAATCCGTATCTTGCGGAAAGTAATTCAGTACCGGCCGTATTAGATGAGAAATGTGCTCGTCGAAGGCCAGCGCCGCCAGTTTATAGCGAGACGTTCCGGCGGCCGTATTGAGGCTGGTAGTAATGGACAGCTGCAGGTAAGCCCCCTGCCGGAATCCAATGAAAGTCGGAGACGCATACGCAGGAAGTGCGCCTCCTTGTTGAGGTCCTTGGTCATACGCGTGACCGCGTCCTCGTTCTGGCGTTGCAGCTTTGCCAAAGACTCTGGCGTAAAGATCCGCATCGGGGTCGGCGATGTCTTCATCAGGTTGGCGGAGACAGATGCACTGGTCGATGCGGCCGGACCGGGAGTAGTGCTTGCCGTCTCAACAGGCTTTTTTGTCGCCGGAAGAGGAGTGAACTTTTCTTTCCATTCCTCTGAGGGAGCGCCCTCCTGCAACCATAGTGAGTAAGGCTGTCCGTTCAGGAACACCTTTGCTTCCAGGATCGCCGCTTGCTTCTGGTCGTCGGTCTTCGCGTCCACCAGTTTCTGGGCAACAAGCACAGGGATGATGACGGTGACGTTCTCCGGCTGCTCAGAGTTGACGCCCATCACCTTCTGCCGGACATGATGGGAAACTTCAATAGCAAACGCAGAGAATTCGGAATCATCCGGAAAGTGCGGGACTTCTGCTTGCAGCATCGGCATCACAACCGTTTCAAAGGTTTCTTTCAATCGCGCGTAAGAGTCCATCCGGTCCGCTGAATAGGCCGCGTAATAGTTTCCGGTAATCTCCAGTACAGTTTGCCCTTTGTAAATTTCGAAGCGGATGGAGCGCTGGTCGGCCACTTGCACCTTGGCTAAGTCGACATCGAGGACCCGGCTGAAGTAGAAGGGATAAGGAAACTTGTGCGCCTCAATCTGGGTGCCGATGGCCATCAAGGTTTGCAGGTGCTGCTGTTGCAGGTGTTGTGCGGTTGGATCGGACAACTCCATCGGAGTCATGACTTGTGCGGGGAGAGAAGCCATAGTTCCCAGCACAACACTCAGGACCGCAATACCGCCAACCAACTTCATTGCAGCAATTCCTTCAGCGGCATAGAGATCGTCAACTCGGCCTTACTTCTGCGCATACACTAGCCCGCCTGCTTCATAAGGTGGATCCGCCACCGCGCGAATATAAGATACCAGCGCAGCTATATCGCTTTTGGAAAGCGTGTATCCCCAGGGCGGCATTTGCGGCGACTTGTTCAATGCAGGGCCACCGTGGCTGATGATCGCGATTAAGTCCGCATCGCTCATTTTGTTGAGAGTCTCGCCTTCGGTGAACGGATGTGGCTTAACCGACAGATTGTCCATGTTCGAAACCCGAAGGGGCGTAGACTCCGGGTCGTGACAGCGGACGCAATACTGCGCGTTGATCTGTGCGCCCACGGTTTGCTGGTAGCCTAACGCGATCTCTTCGAGACTCAGTTCGATTGCCTTCCCCGATTTGTCGCGCGTGCTGGCGACGAGTTTGTATCGACCCGCCTGCTGTCCCAGAGTGACCGCACTCGTGACCTGTCCGCTGGAGTCGGTCAGCGCCGCGGCAGGCTCAAAACTCATGCCAGTTGGTCCGCTGAAATACACGGCGGCCCCGGCGACCGCGCTGCCGGAAGCGTCGTTCACCTGCACCACCACCGGCTGATCCAGCGGCATTCCGATGTATCCAATCTGCTTCCCGCCGCTAGATTCGATAATCGCCGTTCCACTAGCGGTGGCTTGCAGCGGCGCAGGCTGCTTGCTCTTGTGGGAACATCCCGCCGTCAGCACCGTAACTACACAAACAGCGATGATTACGCGTTTCATTTCTTCATCGCCTCCTGTGCGCCACCAGACTTGAGCGACATCAGGAACGCGGTCAATGATCGCGCCTCGTCGTCGGTCATGTGCTGGTTGGGCTCGATGCTTCCAGGACGCAGCGCCTGCGGGTCCTTCAGCCAGTGATAAACCCAGGCTGCATTGAACCGCTTGCCAGTCCCAGCCAGCGCCGGGCCAATGTAGCCTTTGTCGGTCTTGTAGTCGGCGATGTGGCAAGACTGGCAGGCAAACTTGGAGTAAAAGAGCTGCCGGCCCTGTTCCACCTGCGCGGGAGTGAACTGTGCCACCGGTAGCGAATCGCGATCGAACTCTGGCGTCTGGTAAACGGTCATCATGTAATCAGCCAGAGTGTTGATCTCCGAATCCGGAAGGTTGAACTTGGGCATGCGTCGGATCAGCGCGGGCCGCAGAGTTTCCGGGTTCTTCAGGAACTGCGTCAGCCATTCACGCTGTACCGCGGTCCCCTCCCATGTGAGATCGGGAGCCATGTCCCCGCCGTGTCCGTTGATCATGTGGCAGGTGAAGCAGCGCAGATCACGCATGAGCTGTCCGGCACTTCCTGCAGGCTGATATTTCGTCTGCTGAAGCGAGGCAATCCGCATGGTGGGCGGCTGCGTTTGCGCGCGGTCGGTGAGCGCCAGCAATGCGGTCGTGACCGCGTCAATCTGCTGTGGCGTCAGCTTGAACTGGGGCATCTTCAGCGACGGTCCGAAGGCGCGCGGATTGCGCACCTTGCCCGATACGTAGCCCGGCAGACTGTGCTCGACGCCTTCAACAAACAGGAGTTGCGACATGGGCTTGCTGCCGATGCGGCTCAGCTCCGGCGCAAAGTTCTCCGGCTTCTTGATGCCGTTGATCTCGTGGCAGCTGGCGCAGCCGTTCTCTACTACGAGGCGCTTGCCATGTTCGATCTGCTGTGGAGTGGCGCTGTCGAGATGCACGTTGGCGATAAAGTCGGGTTCGGTTTTCGACTCCAGGAACCCAGTCAGGGTAGCAACCTGGGCAGCGTCGAAGCGGTAGTGCGGCATCATTGTGTTTGGATCATAGTGATTGGGATTGGCCACCCAATCCTGTAGCCACTCAGGCTTGGCTTTCGTGCCGATGCCCGTCAGTTCGGGTCCGACATTGCCTCCGACCATCATGCCAGCGGCGTTCTGCATAGCATGGCAGGACGCACAGAACGACTGCCCGTACAGCGTAGTGCCCGCGGCAGGATCGGTCGATGCCTTCGTATCGGACTTCAGCGGCTGCAGAGGCGGCCCGAGCGGTGTGCTCTGCGCAAGGACAAATGCCGAGACGTCGCGGGCATCGTCATCGCTGAAGTGGTAGTTCGGCATCGTGGCCGTGCTGGCATAGGCTTGCGGATCTTTGATCCATGCATAGACCCACTCGCGCGTAGTCTTGTCGGCGATGTGCTTCAGCGAGGGCGGATCATCGTCGGGAATGATATAGCTTCCGTCGGCCTGCTTGATGGTGTGGCAGTGCGTGCAGCCGTAGCTGGAAATCAGTTGCCGTCCCTGGTTAAGGAACGGGGTGGCAGTCTGCTTCTCCAGATGGCATTGCCCACAGCCGGATTCGATGTACTTCGCCGGCAGCAGCGGCTGCTCCCATTGTTCGGTGCTGCTGTGCGCTTCTTCTACCGTGGTCGCGGCGCCCTGTCCGCGATGACAGGTCGTGCAGCCGAACTCCGTCAAGGAGTGCGGAATCACGGGATGCTTGCGAAACGCCACGGAGCTAACATCGGCCAGGCTAGCTTCTTTCATCCCGAGATGGCAGGTGGTACACCGGTCGGTCACTTGCTGTTCCGGAATCCAGATCTGCTGAATGCCGCCTTGGAAGTGTCGTTCGAGGGTAACGGCATCGGCGCGTCCCCGGATGAGATGTAAGTATTGCTTCTGATAATGACGCCACTCACTGAAGTGGTTCTTGGCCGGTGCGATGGCCAGCAATATAAGCAAGATGAGGCTTACGGAGCCGAAGGCGCGAGCGCTGTCGCCGAAGAAAGTCCGCCACAGGGCGTGAAGTTTATTCTTCATCGCAGCCTAAGTCCTCCATGGCCAGACCCACGACCATCCTGGACCGCGGAAGAACGTTCCAATACCGGTCAGCACGATCAGTTCGAACAAGAACCATGTCATGATCCAGAACGAGAGCGGCTTACTGGCCAGCCAGCCGCGGAATCCTCGCGTTGTTTGTGGATCGGTTTGTGCGGCCAGCAGCATGAATGCCGCGACGATGAGTGTTGGAACCAGCGCAACCCAGACGTCGAACACCGCCAGGAAAATGCAGAAGATCACAACGACAATGCCGAAGATCCGCAACCGTTTTGCCTTGTCGTGCAGCCACAAGCCTTCGGCTTCGACATTGATGTTGAAGTACGGGATGATGATGAGTGCCATTACCACAAGGCCCGGTATGAGAACGCCGGCCACGACTGGCGGGAAGTAGTGCAGCAATTCCTGCAATCCGAGAAAATACCAAGGTGCCTTCGCGGGATTCGGCGTGTGCATGGGATCGGCCAGTCCTTCGAGTGGCGCGTTCCAGCGCAGGGAAACGACCACCAAGGCAATCGCGAGTACCTCGATAGCGACTGCAGTGCGGAGGAAGACTTCGGGATAGGTCATCACCCGCTCTTCATCTTTGACGCGCACCTGCGGCGAAGTCCGCTTGGTGATAAAGGCTATCCGCCGGGGTGTCTTGCGCGCATCGGAGTCGACGACAGCGACAAAATCTTTCGGATCGCTCATTTCGCACCTCCTTCCGCCGGGGATTCACCCGGATAGATTCCGCCGTCTTTTCGGATCCGCCAGAAATGAACCGCGATGAACAGAATCGCCGCAAGCGGCAGAATTACGCAGTGCAAAACGTAGAAGCGCAGCAGTGCGTTGGCGTTCACCGCAGTTCCACCCAGCATCAGGAAGCGGATCTTGGCGCCCATGATGGGTACCGCCGACGCAATATTGCTCCCGACTGTCACTGCCCAGAAAGCCAACTGGTCCCAGGGCAGCAGATAACCCGTATAGCTCAGGAGCAGCGTCACCAGCAGCAGCACCACACCAATTACCCAGTTGAACTCGCGCGGCGGACGATAGGCCCCGCGATAGAACACCTTGAACATGTGCGCGAACACCAGGAAAACCATGGCGTGGGCCGACCAGCGATGCAGGTTTCGAAGAAACACTCCTGACGAGACCACGAACTGCAGATCTTTCAGGTCCGCGTAGGCCTGTGGGACTGAGGGGTGGTAGTACAGCATCAGCAGAACGCCGGTGATCACGAGAATGAGAAACGTCCCGAAGGTCATCGCACCCAGGTACCATGTGGCACTAAACTCCAGCGTGCGCTTGCGCGCTTTGATCGAGAACAGGTGCAGGAAGACATTCTGCTGCACAAACAACGAGCGGTGCAGATTGCTGTCGCCGCTGCCGCTGCGGAAGATGGAGCGCCATATGCGGTTCTCGCGAACCTGGTCGACGAGGTGATCGATGGTGTTCGCCATGGCTAGACCCTCACCAGTTGTTTGATCGCGACAGCATTGGAGCGGTCAACCATCAAGTTGCCATCATCGCTCAGCCACATGCGCAACCATGGAAGCGGCCTGGGCGCTGGGCCTGCGATCTTCACTCCGTCCTTGTTGAACTTGCTGCCGTGACAGGGGCAAGCGATGATGCCGAGGTCCGGCTTATAGGCGGTCAGGCAGCCCAGATGAGTGCAGATTGCCGAGAGCGCGAAGAATCCCTCCGCCGTACGCACCACGTAGATCGCCGTCTGCGGGTCGAGCGTAACCGAGTCCGGAGCGTATTGGTCGGGTTTTCCCGCATCGACAATCGGTGATGGTTCGTAGAGCACGTTCGGCGACAAGAACTCATAGGAGAAAGCGGCAGTGCCCAGAGCCGCGACCGCAACCGAGCCAACGCCGACCTTGACAAAAAACTGCCGTCGGCTCATCTCGTCCGGACTGTCGGGTGAAGCCGTTGATTTTGGGTCCTCAGACATAAATCCTCAGTGTCATCCTTTCGAAGCCGCTGTCGGAAGCGCCGGTTTGGGTCCATCAAAGCTTTGAATCGTGATGAGTCCTGTCGGCTCGGTCGCAACGAAGTGATACGCCTCCATCGTGATGGTGTTGGCGGGACAGCGCAGCGCACATAGACCGCAGCGAATGCAGCGGGTCTCGTCCTTCAACATCGCGGTTCCGGTGATGCTGCCTAATTCCGCGGGCTGTATATTTTCCAACCCAAAGCTAAATAACTCGGGATTGTTCGAGATGGCATCAATGGTGTTCGGCTCGAACTGAATCCGGTCTAGCGGAACCAATTCCAGGCAATTCTCAGGACAAACATCCACACAGCCGCCGCAGAGCACGCAGTCGGTGCCGTCCTGCTCGCTGCCTTCGAGAATGGTATTGACGTAACACTTCAGGCAGCGCTGCGCTTCGGCTATCGCTTCCTGTTCGGTGTAGCAAAGTTCGACCTCGGTCATGCCTGTCCGGCGATCGAGCGGCAGCATGGGAATGGCCTGGCGGTGGATGTTCATGTAGTCCACTGCCATCTGCCAGCGGTCGAGGACTTGCACTTCAATCTGTGGCTCCGGATGCTTGGCTCCGCGAAGGTATTCGTCAATGCCTACCGCCGCGCGCTTTCCGTCGCCAACGCTGTCAATGATGAGGCGCGGTCCAAAGGCGCAATCGCCGCCGGCAAATACTCCGGGCGCCGACGTCATCAAAGTGTCGCGATGTACATTTATGAGGCCGCGAGGCGAGACCTCCACCCCATCGCCGGGCCGGAGGAACTCGAGGTTTGGAGCCTGTCCGATCGAGAGAATGATGGTGTCGCACTCAAACTGGGTATCACTGTTCTCGTAGAATGCGGGATTGAATCGGCGATTCTCATCGAACACGTATTTTGTTTTCAGGCATTCCAGGCCGACGACTTTGCCGTCGCGTCCGAGGACTCGCTTCGGTCCGAAGCCTGGATGCATGATGATGCCTTCGGTTTCCGCTTCTTCGATCTCCTCCAGCGCGGCAGGCATTTCATGGCGTTGCTCAAGGCACACCAAGCCGACCTCGCGGGCGCCCATACGCAGTGCCGACAGCGAGATGTCCATCATCTCGTGCGCGGCGACGGTTTGTACATTCTCTTCCGACGGAGTTATCTCACCAGGCGAGTCATGCTGGCGCAGGACTTCGCGCGCGGCCGATCGGGCGACGTCCATGGCGACGTTGCCGCCGCCGATTACGAGGACTTTCTTGCCAATGGTGAACTTGTAGCCAAGGTTCACGTTAAGCAAGAATTCGATGCCACGATGCACGCCATCGAGGTCAACTCCGGGAATCGACAAGTCGCGGCTGCGATGTGCGCCAACTGCGATCAAGACAGCGTCGAAGGCTTGCCGTCTTAGCTCGCCGACCGTGAAGTCCCGCCCCGCAGCCGAGTTCAAGCGAAGTGTTATGTCACCCGTCTCCAGGATCTCGCGCACCTGTGCCTCTACTACGCTGCGCGGCAGGCGATACTCCGGGATTCCAAGGTAGAGCATTCCTCCAGCCACTGGAGACGCCTCGAAGATGGTGACCGAGTAGCCCATCACCGCCAGATCGTGCGCCGCTGAGAGACCCACCGGACCGCCGCCGATCACTGCCACCTTGTAAGGGAGTTTCCCGGCTGGCCTGGTACTAGGTGAGACCGGATGACGCGACTCTGGGCCGTGCCTCTCGGTCAGGAACCGCTTCAGTGCGCGAATTGAGATGGGGCGGTCGATTTGGCCTCGGCGGCATGCTGTCTCGCAAGGGTGCGCACAGACACGCCCGCATATGCTCGCCATGGGATTTGGGTCACGCGCGAATCGGTAGGCCTCTTCAAATCGTCCTTCGGCGATGAGCGACACATAGCGGCCTGCGTTGGTGTGCGCGGGACACGCCATCATGCATGGGAAATTAGTATTCAACCATTCCCGGTCGACTTTCTTATTGGCGAAACGACTTAACATCGGCCTCTCTGCGGACGAGGTGTGGATCGACTGCGAATATGGGGAAAGGGGCGGCGGCCAGACCGCCTCCTCTTCTTTCCTACTTGGATAAGGTGAAGTCGGCCTTGCCTGTACCAGCAACATCCACAGACTTGGTCTGCGGCTTCATTCCTTCATGCCAGGCGACCACGTTGTATTTGCCGTCAGGAACGTTCTCGATTTTGTAGTTCCCACTGGCGTCGGTTTCGGCGAAGTATGGCGTCGGGCTGACGATGATGTACCCAGCCATCTCCGGGTGTACATTGCAGAGCAACGACACTAAGCCGGGGTTGTCGAACTTGAAGGGCCGCTTATCGCCTTTCGGCCACGTTCCGAGGTTATGGCCAAGCTTCTTGTTGCCGCTGATCGATGGCCAGAAGACGTTGTGTTGAACATTGTCGCTGTTCAGGAACTCGACGGTGGTTCCCACCTGAACGACCATGACGTGCGGGTTAAACATCAAGCCCTTCTGGTCCATAACCGGCTGCTGCGAGGGTGCAGGAAACGTTTTGCCCTGGATGGTGTCCACATAGACGACGGACTTCCCGGTCGACACTTTGCCTTCGATGGTGCCGGCGACAGCGGTGGCTGCGACGGCCGTGACCAATAGAATCGTTACTAGAAAACTGCGCATCATGAATATTCCTTTCGTTGGTTGTGCTTCCTCAAGTACAAGCTATTAGTACACGAATTCCAAACCAGCGACGGCTGTGTTGGTGTGGAAGGGATTTAGCGCCACCGGCAAACCGGTTAGCGGATTCGTGGCAATTACGACTGATTGCGAAGGACGGAACTGGTATTCAAACGATGCCTTGATGTTAGCGTGGATCAGGAACTGCACGCCCGGTGTTATGCGATTGCGCGTTGAACTAAAGGGCGCATTGAACGGGCTCCCGGTGAAGGAGGGATTGGTTGCCAAGCCATTGATGCGATCGGAGGTCGAGTTCACCCCGTCATAGCGGAGCATTACGTACATCCACGGATAGGCCAGCCATTCCGCGTCCACGAACCCGCCGCTGAAGGTAGCTGGCGTGCTGTGAATGAACCCCACCGGCACGGCCGTGCTGAGGTTCTGCAGAGGAATGAGATTCCCATTCGCATCGATAGGCACAAGGTTGTAGTCGTGCCCGTACATGTACAGTGCATTGAATTGCAGGCAACAGCGATAGTTGAAGGTCATATTGCCGCCGACACGGTAGAACGGCTCCCGCGCGGTGACAACCGCCGATGTACCGTCGGCCCCTGCGCCCAGCAGGCGCTGCACCGAACGTCCATAAAAGTAGTACGTGCCCAGGTTCAGATAGGTGTGGTCGCGCGGTCCTGTGGGACCTGCCGCCTGGATGGCATTGCGGCTTTCCTTGTCGTGCTCTAGGTTGAACCGATATTGAAAATTGGCGTAGATGTCCTTAAAGTTCGCATCCGAAGCCACACCCAGTCCGCCATTGTTGCTGCCCGTGGCTTGCGGAACATAGGGACTGCCGGGATTCGCGTCCTGCCCGACTCCACTGGTGTTCTGGTCGATGAAGGCGATTGAGTACTGATAGCCGCCGGTGTGGAGTCCACCGCTCAACTCGATCCCCTTCCCCGCATCCGCCATGGTGAATTGGTTATTGACGAACTGCTGCAGCGGAATGAGCGAGTTCATAGCCCCAATATTGGCTTGGGTGTAGATGTCGTACGGGCTGATCCAAATGCTCCGGGCCTGGGTAAAAGGCAGTTCGAGTTCGAACTGGCCGACCCGTAGATTGAGAGAGTGCTGCGGCATCTTTAACAGGCGGCTAAGATTGACGAATTTGAGATAGCCATCGCCAAGTCCACCGTTGCCGTTCGCCCCGGCAACACTGATGTCGTCGTCCACCCAGAATGCGATGTCACTTCCGAAGTTCCCGGCGGTGAAGATGCTGAATAGCCCGGTTTCGAAATCCGTGGTTGGCACAAATGGGGGCAGGGTTCCTGCCGGAGTCAGCGCGGCAAACTTTCCGCTGCTGGTACCGGTGTACTGGAAATAGTTGTTCATCCGCAGCCCGATCGGCGGAAGGCCGGGTATAACGCCTGGCCAGATGGCTTTCGGCCAGAGTTCCGCATTAGCCGGCGCTCCCAGCATCACCGGTGGAATCTTGATCATCGATTCGTCGTCTTTGGGGAACTTGAAACCGGCATCCTTGAAGGCTTTCCCGAAGTCATTCAGTTTGGGAAAGTCAATATGACACGTACTACAACTGGTGCCATACATACGGGAAAATGCGGGAATTGCGTAGCTTGTGCTCGCCGAAAAGATCGAAAGAAGAAATATAAGGAAGAGTAAAGCCCCGTAAACGGTACAAAACGGCCGCCCACCCATAGCCACCCTCCTTCGTGGGCAGCGAGGCAGAAGTTTGCAGCGCCTTGTTGCCCACATGTAACTTGACCAATGGAGTGGAAGTATCTCGTCTGCATGAACTATTAGGCAGTGACGCTCATCACAGCGCCCGGTGATGAGCCAGCACCTGGCATTCCGATTCGAACGACCGGACGACAATTATCGAGTAGTCAGCAAACAAGAAACCATGCGGCTGTTGTCGCAAGACCGCCTTCGTGCTAAACAACCCGGTCGCTTGAGCCTATGAATGCTGGGCGACCCACACAGCGGGAATAAGGCCTGGCAGGCGCTGGATCGGGAGATCGGCAAACCCGGGAAGAACCGTGGCCAAATAGTCGCGCACTGGGAGTTTCAACCGGCGGCAGCTTTCCACGACTGATAGAATCGCCGCAACCTTAGGCCCCGCCTGTGGGCTGCCGATGTGTATCCAGTTCTTCCGGCCCAGAGCAACGGGACGCATTGAATTTTCCGCAAGGTTATTGCTTAAGCTCAAGTTCCGGATATTCCAGGAACCGTGTCAGTTTCCTCCACAGCGTGAGCGCGTATTGGCACGCTTTGCTGAGTGCACTGGAGGGCAATGCAACGGACTGTGCTGCCTCGATCTTGCTACGGATATCGTCCAGAAGAGGCCGGGCTCTTTCATGACGCAGAGCATGACGCCCAGTGAGACCAATTACTCTGCGGCGAGCTTCCGCATCGACGGCAAACAGTTCGTCCATCCGCGCCACAATCGGAGTTGCAACCGCGTCTCGTGGATTTAACTGCACCGCCTCGAAAAACTGTCTTCTAGCATGAGCCCAACAAGCGGCATGTACCATTCTCGGCCCGCCGATCTGATCGTAGGCCGTATAGCCGTCAGTTTGGAGAATGCCTTCAAACTGGCCCAGGAACCGTCTCGGTCCATCGCGCCCGCGGCCTAGACGGAAATCGAACACCACGCTTCCTCCGGGTCGGCCGTATTGCCACAAATAGGCTTGATGATTCTTTCCTCGGCCCTCGTGCATCTGCACATCGACCGGGGTTTCGTCCGCCTGAATGTAACTTCCGCTAATCAATTCTCGCCTCATCACGGCGACCATAGGGATCAGCAACTCGCCGACTTTGAGGACCCAGCCGTCCAGCGTCGCTCGGCTGATCTCCAAGCCGAGGTCTCTTCCCAGAATCATGCTCTGCCGATACAGGGGCGTGTGATTGCAATATTTGCCGATGATCGTGTCGATGACTATACGGTCACTAGCCAGGCACTTCTCGACGATCCGTGGTGGCAGCGGCGCTGAGACCACTCCGAGCTCTTGACACGACCGACAAGCCCGTTTCTCTCGTTTCGTAACCAAAACGAAGTACCTCGCCGGCTCCACATCCAGCTGGGAACTTTCCTCGTAGGCGATCACCGCAGTTTCTTTGCCGCAGCGTTTGCACACGCGCTGATCCTGCGTGCAAGAGAGGATCCGCTCGACGCGAGGAAGGTTCGCGGGCAATTCCTGACGGCCCGGATGCTTGCAGGAACTGTTTGTCGAGCGCCGCACCGGTGTGGGCTCACTCTCCGCCTGTACTATCAATTCACTGACAACGGGCTCAAGCGCAAACAATTCCATTTGCGCGTGGGAAAGCTTTTCGCCGCCCGCTCCATACTTCTCGATCCGCATCAGCCGCAGACTGCTCTTCCAGCACTCGAATCCTCAGCTCCGCGTACTGCAGCCGGCTCCTCAGTTGTGCGATGAGTTCCAGATCGGCTGGCGCTGAAGGAATGGGAGCTACACTCACGATGGGCTACTGATTTAACAGAGCCGGCCCGCAACGTGCAAGCAGTCTTATGCGGCAGCATGTCCTTCTGGCGGAGCCTTCCGGTACCATCGCTTGTGCTTGGTTTTGGCCAGATCGATCCCACCTAACAAGAGAGAAAGTTCTTCGTGACTCAGGACGATCTTGCCCTGCGCATCGCCAGATTGCGGCCAGGTGAAACGCCCTTTCTCTAACCGCTTGGCACAAACCCAGAGTCCGGTCCCGTCCCAGACCAGAACCTTCAACCGATTGCGTTGGGCGTTGCAGAACAAGAACAGGTGCCCGCTAAGAGGCTCACACAACAATCGATCCCGGACCAAACCGTACAGTCCCTCGAACCCCTTGCGCATGTCAGTGACCCCGGCGGCCAGATAGATCCGTGTGGCCGGACCCAATCCAAACACGGCTTACACCCGCTCCAGCACACTAACCAGACGCTCGAACGTAGTCGTATCAAAATCGGGATGTACCTCGATACGGCGCCCGCCCGACAGCACCACAGCCAGCCCACAACTCGGTTCGTGCTGCGTCGGCGATTTCCTAGCAGCCAACTCCACCGGCACCAACCGGCCGGACGAAGAAGCTCTTCTATTCATTCTCTTCCAGCGTTGCTTCTTCAGATGACGATTCAGCGTGCCGAAGCTCAAACCCCGACTTCGACAAAACTCGGTGCGTCGCATGCCGCTGCTTATAAACTCAGCCACTAGCTGCTGAATTTCCCCGCGGGTGCGTCGGCGGCCCGCCGGCACTTGCTGTTTTTCATTCATCCAGCCACTTCACCACACACGCTTCTCGTCGAAAAGGTGTGTTGCTCAGACGCTTACTCTCTAGTAGCAGGAGCCGTTGGATTACCCCGACTGTGCGGCAGCGAGCCACTCCCCTTAGGAACCCTCCAGAATGCGCCGCAATAGCCAAGGAGGGCATGAAAGCGACTGGGCTTCTGCGGCCTTCAGTCGAAGCCGCTGGTACGTGCGCCAGTGCATTCCTTTCGGTTTATCCGAGAAGGGTTCAAACATATTAGCGGTGCCTCCTAGCTTCGTCCGAATCGCCTGAGCGCATCGTAAGGCACGGTCGTGGGACTGTCCCCTTTGGCTCTCATAGGCGAGTTGATGGCGATGGCGACAGGCAAAGATACCGCCTCCGTACAAGACGCCCACGCGGCGACCACAGCCCCGAGCGGGACACAGAAACCATGTTCTCTCACCCCCCATAGTGACAACCTGGAGTTAGCCCACTACCGATCACCGGAAAGCAATCACCCTCGGATCGGCGGGACGCCGACCACTCTAAAGCTCTAACATTCTTTTCATGCGTTCCCCTGTTTTCGGAGTTCTTCCCGGACGAGGTCACGGTATGCGTCCATCTGCTCACAGATTTGCGGATCGAAGTCACGATGAAAGATGAATCTTCCCAGATGATTCAAGAACAACGCAAGAGCTTCATCGGAGAGCGCGACTGGCCGACGGGGCATCCCGGAGAAGTAATTGTACATAGCGCGTCCCGACACAGGCTGGATATGCTCAAGCCTAACCACCCCTTCGAGGGAGCATCCATCAGGATCAGAAGGGAGATAAAAAAGCGTTGGATACTCGAAGGCTGCACAACGGATTTTGAAGACGTCTGTGTGCTTCTCTTTGAATGAAAACAGAGGAGCACAGAGGAAAATCTTATCGGGGTGCAAGGGGTTTGCCCATTTCGACGTAACGGACCCAACAACGATCTGCGGCGTTCTTTTCCCTTGCACACGTACAGGTTTTCGTCTTTTCGGAGATCAAGTTCCGCGATGGGGAAGTGCGACCTGTCGCCGTCCTCAAATTTCTTGAGTTCATAACGTGACCGGCTCGGGTCGGCGGCGTCGTAGGAGTGGACTCTTAGTATCCACGGTTGAGGCGTGGGGTAAACAGTGTGTGCAGTGACGAGTTGTCCTAGAAGAGGGTCGTCGCCTGCCTTAGGCGCAACGAACCGAAAGAATTTCGCGCACAGAAGACTGACGAGGTGGTCTTTCATCGTCACTCATCATTGGTAAGGAGCTTTGGATCAATAAAGCACTCTCCGCTGGCCAACTGGACAGAAGAGGATAAGTCCCATTCACGAGCGTTCGGAAAGAAGTCTTCGGGAGTTGTCGCCGCCTGACGCAAATTTCCGTATACAGCGGCTCGCTGAGACAGTTTTTTCCTCATTTCTGCGACCGTCTTCTTATCCAAGACGACAGAAACCGGTTTACTGGGTTGAGAACGGTCAATCGCCGAAAAGTCCAGCCATTCTCCTCGTCGTGCTCCCAGCATCGGTTCGGTGTCGAAGTAAACATAGTCGAGAAGGGTATTGAGATCAGCGTTGCCCCAATCATGGACCACATCGCACACTACCTTCTCGACTTGCTGCTCGGGAGACGTTGCGCGGGCAATCTGCGATTCGACCAGCAACTCTGATATCATCGTCGGCAGGAAATCCACATCAGGATCGCCCAACAACGGTGATAGCGCAGGGGCGTATGGGCCGTAGTGATAGAACTTCCATTTAAGGCTCGTAAGCCTTTGTCCGGTGCGACGGAAGTACTCCACCTCAGACAAGTAAATAAGTTTGACCAGCCTGGTCTTCAATGGAGGAAGGAATCGCTCTCGACCGCATCTTTCCAAGATCAACGCGATAACGGCTCGGAGGTCCATATCAGTAGACATCGAAGTTTAACACTGAAACCAATTTGAATTGGAAGAGAACATGACAACGTGACCCGCCCCACACTGCCTATCCGGGATTACTACTCAAGCATGTTTACACCCGAGGCGCGCAAGTGATTGCACACTGCCTCCGCAATTTCGTTGACCGCCAGTTGCACCGCCTGCCGTGGTGTTGCTAAGCCTCGTATGATTTCTCCCTGGCGCTGACACGAAACCTCACCATAGCTGGTAAAGGTCGTCAAAACCTTCTCATGCCCGAGGTTCTGGCTCCACGCCTTAAACTCCTTGGGAGACTTGCAAACATCTTCGCCGAGTTTGGCAAGTGTATTCCTAAAGCTATGTGGGTTGAAATATGGCACGCCCGCCCTGTCGAAGGCTTCCCGAAATATCGTGCGAATTGGCGAGGCACTGCTCCAGTGACTCCGTTCCAACCCTGATACTTCAAACTGCCGAGTCGCCCCACCCGCGATACGGGTTGCCGGGAAAAGCGGATCGTCATTGCCCCATAGTTTATCTTCCTGTAGAAATGACACCCACTCCGCCACAATTCCGCGAATGTCAGCGCCCACCGGAAAGAAAAAAGTGCTAAAGGTTTTGCTAAATTTCGTCTTAACTTCGCGCGCATCTTGATCGACGCGGTTGGCGACTAGATCGACGTGCTTCAGCTTCATCGAAGCAATAGCGCTGTCCCGCGCGCCCGTCAGAAGCGTGAATGCGACAAGGGCACGGTTGCGTCTCTCTATCTCCGTCTCGGTCGGCATTGTACTGATGACGTGTTTTACCTGCTCCAATGTTGGCGCTTTTTGTTCTCGCCGAGCCGTAGCAACGCGGGTCTCTTTGTCGGAGAGATTGAAATAGTCGGCATCAGAATACTGAAAGCGTGACTTGTAGCCAGGTTGCCCCGCAAGCCACAAGAAGAATCGCTTGAGTTGCGTGAGTGTGGCATGTAACGTCGCCTTGCTCAGCTTCTCCCCGGAGCGTTGCCCATTCTGTTCGGCAAGGTGCTTCTTGAACGCAATCGCCTGCTCAAAATGAAACTTCTTGAAGTCTCGGTGTTTGGTGTAAGTCTCAAAGCGATCCAGGGCCTTAGCGAACGCATCTACCGTCGGCTCGCTATGACGCATTGCTTCTTTCAGATAGGCGAAATATTTGCGCTTGATTCGTTCGTTACTTGCGTTGTGTTTAGTCATGTTTGATGTCCTTATCCCAAGGCACTATTCACGGTAGGTCGGTTACTCTCACTTATGTGTCGTGGTGCTTGCGGAAACGTGATGTCCATTTTGCCCTGAATTTGCGCCAACTTGGCCAAGCTGACGCGCCGGTTGATAATGCACTCGCAGTCCGGGCAAATCGCTCTCAGGTTTCCCAGTTTCTCAGTCGAGGGTTGGTACTCCGCCATGTTCCCCCAAGGAAACTTCGGATGGCGACATCGAACGCAGTAGATTTCCCCAGGACGACAAGTCTGTTTGTTTTTGCCGCGACGTGCCTGAATGAATGAGGCAAGCTCATGGCCCAGAACTAAGATCGGGTGTTTCTCGTCGCAGATTGGAAGTCCGGCTTTGATCCACCTGCGCACAGTATTCTTGTGAGTGCCGAACAAATTGGCGATCTCCCCTACGGACTCTCTGAACAAGCAGTGCTTTCGCGGCGCAGCGTCAGAAGACCGCGAAGTATGACCCTTACGATCCGATACGTGGGGTGTATTTTATCGCTGTAGCGCTGCCACTGCGGCCAGTTAAGCCGCTATGGGTCTTTACAGGGTCGCCAGGCGCAGCAGTTTCTTACGAACCAGGAATAGGTTCACCAGGGCGCAGGCGGCAAACAATCGATTGGCGTTCTTCTTCAGTCCTCGGTAGCGTACCTTCACGAAGCCGAACTTCAGTTTCAAGATCTGGAACACGTGCTCCACCTTACTCCGCACCCGCGACTTGCTGCGGTTCTTCGCCCGCTCCGCTTCATCGACATGGTTTTTATAGCGATAGCGGCGGTGGGTGCAGTCTTGCGCCCGCGGTGCCGATTCATGAATGACCTCGCTCTGTCCGCGATACGCTTGGTCGCCCCACACCCGCGTCTCCTCGCCGTGCAGCAACTCCGGCAGCACCGTCGCGTCGGCCACATGGGCTGCGGTCACCGCCGCCGAGTGGATGATCTTGGTCTTGCTGTCCACGCCCACATGCGCCTTCCTCCCGAAGTACCATTGGTTGCCCTTCTTGGTCTGGTGCATCTCCGGATCGCGCTTCTCCTTCCGGTTCTTGGTCGAGCTGGGGGCGTGAATGATAGTAGCGTCCACCATGGTACCGGTCGTGATGCGCACTCCTTTTTCCTGCAGGTGCAGGTTCACCGTCTCCAGCATCTTCCCGCCCAGTTGGTGCTCCTCCAGCAGATGACGAAACTTGCACACCGTGGTTTCGTCCGGCACCGGCTCCTGCCCCAGATCGATGCCCACGAACTGCCGCAGCACCGCCGAGTCGTACAGCGCCTCTTCCACCCCCGGGTCCGACAGGTTGAACCACTGCTGCAGAAAATAAATCCGCAGCATCCGCTCCACCCCCACCGGCGGCCGCCCATTGCCCGCCTTCGGATAGTGCGGCTCAATCAGCGCGCCGAGCGCGCCCCAGGGCACCACCTGCTCCATCTCCTCCAGGAATAACGCCCGCTTGGTCTTTTGGGTGTACCGCTCAAAGCCAGTCATCATCGCCAGTGTCCTTTGCTTCATGCTGGCGTGACTTTAACCTATACTCCTGTGGAAAGGGAGAGCTTAATCAGAGTCTCCCTACCGTGTAGTTGCGGTGGATTTTGACGCGGCGGTAGTTGGGGTGACGTTTTGCCATGACGCTTATGAGCAGCCGCAGCCCTTACAGCTTTGGGTTGCTTGACAGTAGCCCTGACCCCGAGGCTTCGCGATTTGGCGAGTGGCCCTCATTGCTTCACCTTCGGCTGGTCATGGCGGGATGGAGACTTACCGCCATCCTGAATCACCTTCTCCAATTCTGATTCGCGGATCATCGTGCGTCCGCCGACCTTCGTGCGCTGTAAGCGGCCTTGTGAGAGCCAGGCGTGTACAGTCCATTTCGAGATTCCGCCCAGTCTGCGGGCGGCTTCCGGTACCGATAGCAGATTTTCCAATTGATTTCTCCTTGCAATCCAGAAATATCGGTGCCACTATTAACAAACATAGTGTGGCACATGAGAAGTGCCACAAACGAGACACAAATCGTGGCACCGACACTTTTACTGCCGGCGGAGATACAGTTCTCGACGCAGCCAATGGTGTGGACGGCGGCAACTGCGGAATACTTGGGATGGGTGGATGAGTACTACGGCAGGCCCGTAGCTCAGTTGCGGGTTATTGATTCGGCGAAATACGCCGGATTCACTCAGAAGGCTCTGCCCGAGGACCTTCCCACCGAGATCGCCGCAAGAGTTCCTCAATCATCGCCGTTCAAAGGTTTCTCTCGGAAGCTCCATAAGGAGCGGCGACCCATACCATTAGAAATTCTGATCTCCGACATGCCGGTCGAGGAACCATCGCAGCGAAAAGTGGATGGCTGGCAGATGCGGGACGAATTTCTGCGCTTGGAGCGCAGCACGGCGGCGCTGCTTACGTTCCTGAACCGCTACGGGATGTGGGACGCACGGCGGACAAGTCCGAGATATCGGGATCGGGAACCGGGCAAAAAGTGGTGGGAATGGATGGAGCCGGAGATTGTGACTCCAGACGAAATCTGGTACGTGCAGGATTTACGCGAACCTCCTGACGACAAAACAAGACTTCGTCAAGGGTCCGAAACGCGCCTGCATTTGCAAGAAGCAATTAGATGGGGCTTAGGCTGCGGTGCCTCGCGATGGTTTAAGTCAGGTTATTCGCGCGCTGGGCTAAGCGGCCCGCGACCGACATTTCCTCATTTCCGCATCTCTGCTGAGACATGTAGTGAGATGCTTTGGATCACGATCACTGCTGATTATCTTCGCGGAACCAAGTTTCGTATTTGCGCACGACGTGATTGCGCTCTCCCGTTTGAGATTCAGTCCAAGCACAAAAGGAACTACTGCACGCAATACTGTGCCCACCTAGAATCAGTCCGCAGAAATCGCAGGCCAAGCGGTTTGGTCACAACATTGAAAGGAAGGTAAGCAAATGTCGCTGTACAAACGCGGAAACGTATGGTGGTTAGACGGCTGGTTTCACGGCAAGCGGTATCAGGTTTCGACAAAGCACAAAAACAAGAAACGGGCGAAGATGTTTGAGGATGTTTTCTTTGCGCGTTTGGCCGATGAGCGGGTGGGCATCGAAAAGCGCAGGCCCGCGCCGTTGTTCGCGGATTTTGCCAAACGGTTTGTGGAACATGTAGCGGTGCGGCACGAGAATAAGCCACAAACCGTCAGCTTCTACGCGGCCAAACTCTCGCGTCTCCTGGAGTCTGATGTGATAGCGTCGGCCCACCTAGACCGCATCGACGAGGCAGTGATCGAGGTTTATGTGCAGGAGCGGCGCAGGAAGGTCTCGCCCGCCACGGTGAACCGCGAGTTAGCCACCCTTCGTCGTTTGCTTCGATTGGCTCACGAGTGGAAGGAAATCAACCGGGTTCCCAAGATTCGACTGTTAAACGGAGAGCGCATCCGAGATTTCGTGCTGTCACGCCGTATCGAGGAAGCCTACCTCGCCGCTTGTGCTCAGCCTCTAGGCGACATTGCTCTGCTGATTCTCGAAGCGGGCCTTCGTATTGGAGAGACACTCAGTCTGCTATGGTCTGACGTGGTACTCGATCCCCTGGCTGGCTCGCGCTTCGGGTATATCCGAATCCGGGACGGCAAGAGCAAGAACGCAAGGAGAACCCTTCCACTAACCGACAAGGCGGCTCAGATACTCCGTAATCGCCAGCAACTAGCCTCTGGCGAGTTGGTGTTCGCTAACAGGGAGGGCAGGCGCTATCTGGTGACCTCGATCAACCACGTTCATCAGAAGGCCCGTGCCGCTGTCGGGCTAGGCCGGGACTTTGTGATTCATTCCCTTCGCCATACAATGCTGACTAGGCTCGGTGAGTCGGGAGTAGATGCCTTCACGATCATGCGAATCGCGGGACACAGCAGCATCACAGTTTCGCAGCGCTACGTGCATCCGTCACCCGAGGCGGTGGAGCGCGCCTTCGAGCGACTCCAGCTTTCGGGGAGTCCAAGCCAATTCGAGCCAAAAGCGCTGTTACCGCCTACAAATTTCCCTACAGTAGGCAGGGCAGCATCCGTAAGTCATTGATGGGCCTGTAGCTCAACGGTTAGAGCAGGGGACTCATAATCCCTTGGTTGGGGGTTCGAATCCCTCCGGGCCCACCACTCCCAAAGCTTGCGACGAGCGCAAACACCTGCGGCACAGGAAACTGCGGACGCTTCGCTGTCAGCCCCTTCGTCCCCTCTATCTCGACTCTCTTGACAACCCTGCCGCCCCGTTCGACCATGCCCCTATAAGCAATTGCGATGTTGATGACGAACTCGGCTGACGCTCACGGAGGGCGACGGTATGCAGCATACACACTCCACCGATCCAGTGGATCTCAGCAACTTCACTAGCCGAATGGTGAGTCCCGCCCCGCTGGCCAAGATCGGAAAGGGCGGCTTTCGCGAATTCAAGGAATTCGCACTGAAGGGCAGTGTGCTTGACATGGCCATCGGCATCATCCTGGGCGTGGCTTTCGGCAAGGTTATCACCTCCTTCGTGGAGGACATTATTATGCCCATCATCAGCGCTATCTTCGGCAAGATGGACTTCTCCAACATGTTCGTCAGCTTGACCGGTAAACACTTCGACAACCTAGCATCCGCCAAGTCGGTTGGTGCGCCCACGCTCAATTACGGAGTGTTCATGAACGCCATTCTTAATTTCATAATTGTGGCTCTGGGCGTCTTCTTGCTGATCCGGCAGGTGAACCGATTTCACCGCCAGCAGGGTGGCGCGGAAATGAAGGAATGTCCCTATTGCTTCAGCGGAGTGGTCAAAAGGGCGACGCGCTGTCCTTACTGTACATCGAGCCTAGAGCCAGCCATACCGCAAGCTGCCAGTTCCTAGTACAGCTGCCTTGGTATTTGTCCCGCCCAAAGCTATGATCATCGCTCGCGTCACCGCAGAAATTGATTGTCTCCGGAGCGCCCCTTGAACTGGCTGAACGCTTGGTTCGGTTTCGATGGTCATCGCACCTCGTTGGGACGCGAAGTGGTTGCCGGCCTGACGACGTTCACCACGATGTCTTACATTGTGGTAGTCAATCCCGCAATCCTGTCCACGGCTGGAATTCCGGCAGGCCCTTCGTTTGTGGCGACGGTGCTAGTGGCTGCATTCGGCTGTTACCTGATGGCGTTTTACGCTAATCGTCCTTTTGCCATAGCACCATACATGGGCGAAAATGCGTTCATCGCTTTCACGGTTTGTAAGCTCTTAGGATTTTGCTGGCAGACGGCGCTGGCCGCAATCTTTATCGCGGGAGCGCTGTTTGTCCTGATGACCGTCTTGCGGCTGCGGCAGTGGATCGTCGAAGGTGTGCCGACATCGTTACGTTACAGCTTCGCCGTCGGCATCGGGTTGTTTCTCACTTTCATCGGACTGAACCAGACTGGGCTGGTTACCCTCGGTGTTCCGGGCGCACCGGTACAGGCAGGGCATCTGACCTCGCATTCCGCGCTGGTAGCCATGTTCGGTTTCGTGCTGATTGCCATTCTGGTTATCCGAAAGGTCCCGGGAGCGATCCTGCTGGGCATTGTGATCACGGCGATTGTGGCGTTCGCTGTCAAAACGGCCCCGCCGCCGCATGGCCTTGTCAGTATGCCGCCGAGCGTCGCTCCAATTTTGTGGCAACTTGATTTTCGCGGCGCGTTTACGTGGCACGCGTTTCCCGTAGTGCTCACCATCTTCATCATGGCCTTTGTGGACACCATGGGCACCCTGATTGGGCTTTCGGCACGTGCTGGCTTTCTCGATGCAAACGGAGAACTGCCGCAAATCGAGCGTCCTATGCTGGTAGATGCGATCACAACCTGCATCGCTCCCATTCTGGGGACCACGACCGCCGGTGCTTACGTCGAATCGGCCACCGGAATCGAGACGGGCGGCCGAACCGGATTTACTGTTTTGGTTACGGGAACTTGTTTCCTGCTGGCGCTCTTCTTCTCCCCGTTTGTAGCAGCCATTCCTTCTCAGGCCTACGGACCGGCACTGATCATCGTCGGCTTGTTCATGCTTGCGCCGATCACGCGTGTTGACTTTGCCGACTACACCGAATCCATTCCAGCCTTCGCGGTGGTCTGTCTGATGGCATTCACCTTCAACATCGCTATCGGGATCTGCGCAGGTTTTGTGCTGTACCCTATCTGCAAGTTGGTTGCTGGAAGGGCGAGCCACCTGAAGCCCGGACTCTGGGCATTGACCGCCCTTTCGCTCCTGTTCTTCATCTTTTATCCCTACAGCTAATCTTGGTGCGTCATCGGTCCTCAGAGCGGTTGCAGCTTGGGCGATGCGGGTTTTCATCTGGATTGTTCATGAACTTGGCCGTGTCATGCTGAGTGTCGATGGGTCTGCGACCTCCTCTGGAAATGAAAATCAACCACGGAGATGGCATGAATAGCTTACAGGTTCTGAGGCGGTAAGCTCTAGGAGGATTCTGGAGCCGACAGGTTGCAGGCTGGGCTTGTGCCATGAGGCGGTAGGACCTCGACACGGAGATTAGTCAGACCTGCGATCGAAGCGTCACCGTAAGGCCAGTACGAGCTTGGATGGGAGTGTGGTGACCGCCTGAGAGCTGCGTCGGCTCCAAGACAACGAGGAGAGACGAGGCTATGAAGCGATACTTGGGAGTAGACCTGCATCGCACGCAGTTTACGGTGTGCACGCGTTGGGAGAACGGGGAGAGCTCGGTGCGGCAGTGGCGGATCGAGCAACTGAGCCAGTTTGTACAACAGTTACAGGCAGACGATGAAGTGGCGGTGGAGGCGACGGGCACGACGGCGCGCTTCTACGATGCGGTAGTCGGAGCAGTAGCGCGGGTGGTGGTGGTGAATCCGCATCAGTTCAAGGTGATCAGCGAGTCGGTAAAGAAGACCGACCGGGGAGATGCCGAGCTCCTGGTGCTGTATCTAGCCAAGGGGCTGTTGCCCGAGGTGCGGATGAAAGAGAAAAAACATCGTGAACTACAGCATCTGAGCGGGACCCGCGATCTGCTGGTGAAACAGCGCTCGGCCTTGAAAGGCAAAATCAACAATCTGCTGGCGGCGCAAGGCGTCAACCTGAAGAAAGAAGCGTTGTCCAGCAAGGTGGGGCTGGAGCGGGTGCTGGCCCTCGCGGCCTCGGCGGTGGTGAAGATCGAATTACGGGTGCTGGTGGAACAGATCCGCAGCCTGAGCCGCAGCATTGCGGAAGTAGAGAAGTTGATCGCAGAGGAGGGTGAGCGGCTGCCTGGGCATGCCAATCTGACCAGCATCAAGGGCATCGGTACGCTAAGCGCGACCGTGCTGCTGACGGCCATCGGTCCGATTCAGGATTTTGCCGATGAGGACAAACTAGCGGCGTATCTGGGATTGGTCCCGAAAATCCAAAACTCCAATGAAACGGAACGCAGCGGCAGCATCACCAAACGAGGCAACAAACTGGCGCGCACCGCGCTGGTGCAGTGCGGACTGGTGGCGCAACGCTACAGTCCCTACCTGAAACGTTTCTATGAACGCATCAAACAACGCCGCGGAGGAGGCAAAGCCAAGATCGCCTTGGCTCGCAAGCTGGTGAAAATCGTCTACCACACCCTGAAGAATAACTGGGTATTTGAGGATTTCCCCAGCTTCACCCTGGCCGCCTAACCCGGCCGAACCATCACTGGAGTTGACAACTATTCATGGGAGATCACGGAGAACGGGGAGAAAACTCGACCGAAACCAAGGCTCCGCGTCCTCCGTTCCTCCGTGGTGAATGATTTTCGAAGGAGCGGAGCGACCAGCCAGGTCTTATGATGGATGCAGCCGAGTTCATGCAATAAGGAGATGCTCTTGCCCAAGTTTTCTGTCGTCGAAAACCTGCTGAAACAAGTTGAAATTCCACGGGATGGCACTCTGAGCCGTACGATCCATCGCGACGACTACGCGAAGATTGTCCTCTTCGGCTTTGCCGGCGGGCAGGAACTATCGCAGCACACGGCAGCGGTACCCGCCATCATCGAGATTCTTCAGGGTGACGCCCGGGTGACGCTGGATGGCGAGGAGAAAGAGCTTTCTGCTGGATCGTGGGTCTACATGGAGGCCAAACTTCCTCATGCCGTCTACGCACGGACTGACGTGGTGATGTTGCTGACCATGTTGACCGGAGCATCGGCGAAATAGGGCTTCGCAAAGGCTGAACGAATGACCGGGAAGTGACCTCAAAGACGGTGCCCGATAGTACTCAAACTGATTCCGTAGTACTCCCCGCGAACGTGCAATTTCGCGACTCGGCAGCGGCCCGACGAAACCTCGCTCACATTCGCCAACTGGTGCCGGTCGGCGTTCAGGATGCACTTATGGCGTTGCTTCCGAGCTCGCCAAATCCTGATGCAGCGGTTAATCAGTTTGAACGATTAGCCGAATCGGCCACTCCCGATTTGTTACGCCTGCTGGAGAAGCATCAGTTCCTGATTCATTATGCGATCGTCGTGTTCGCTGTCAGCTCCTGGCTGGGCGAGACCATGATTCACAACGGCGATCTGTTTCAGGGCTTTGTCCGCGACCGGAGCCTGGACCGCACCCATTCGCGCGAAGAATTTCAGGAGAGCTTTGCCCGAATGCGTTCGCGCTCCTTTGAAGCCGATACCGCAGTACTTCTGGCACGCTTCAAGAAGCGTGAATACGTGCGTATCATGTTGCGCGATGTGCTTGGGGTGGCAAGTCTGGCTGAAACGACCGCCGAGATTTCCGCTCTTTCGGATGTATTGATCGAAGAAGCCCTGCGCGAAGTTCATTCCCAACTGCAGCACCGCTATGGCTCCCCTCAGCAGATTAACCCCGAAGGTCGCGTGACCGATTCGCGCTTTTCCGTACTGTCTCTGGGCAAACTCGGCGGCAACGAACTGAACTACAGTTCCGACATCGACCTGCTGTATCTCTACGACGGCGGCATGGAACCGCCGGGAGCGGAGATTCCCAACCGCGAATACTTCATTCGGCTGGCGCAGCAAACTACCGAGCTGCTCTCGCGTCACACTCGTGAAGGACCGGTCTTCCGAATCGACCTGCGCTTGCGTCCTCAGGGCAACGAAGGCGAGCCTGCGGTCCCGCTGCCCCATGCCATCCATTATTACTCCAACGTAGCCCATGATTGGGAGTTACAGGCCATGATCAAGGTGCGCCATTGCGGCGGGGATGTGGGGCTGGCGCGCGAGTTTGTGCGGCGGGTAGAAGCATTTGTTTATCGCCCCGAGGTGAACTTCCTGGCCATCAAGACGGCCCTCGCCTCGCGCGAGAAAATTGGAAGTCACCGGCGCCGGCGCCTGCTGAAGCAGACCGGCCAGAGCGGCATCGATGTGAAGCTCGACTGTGGCGGCATTCGCGATATCGAGTTCCTGGTGCAATGTTTACAGCGTGTCTATGGCGGAAGCGAATCCTGGCTGCGTTCACGCGGCACGATGTTTGCGCTGCAGAAGCTATACGACAAGGAACACATCAACAGCAAGGACTTCCACAACCTCACCAATGCTTACGAGTTCCTGCGCAACTTGGAGCACCGCCTGCAGTTACGCCACGGCCAGCAGACGCATCGGCTGCCGGAGTCGCGCTGGGATCTGCAAGCGTTGGCGCGGAGCCTGACCAGGGAGGGCACTGCGGCTCCTACTCCCGAGGAGTTCGTTGGCCCATGTACAAAGACGCATGTCGGCGGTGGCGGAGATCTATCAACGCATCATCTATCAAGAACAGAGCCAGGATCGCCAAGCGCCTGAATTCCAGTTGCATCCGGAGATTCCCGCGACACCTGAGAATTCCTACAGCCAGATGATGCAGCGGCTGGCGGTCGATTCTCCCCGGCTGCGGGAAATAGCCAGCACTGCTGAGCTATCGCAACATGCACGGCGCAACCTCGATCGTTTCCTCAGCTCGGCGGGAACCACCTCGGAGCGTTATGGCGCGGTGTTGCATTTGCCCGAAGCAGTGAGGCCGGGCACTCACCATCTTTGAGTTCAGCGAGTATCTCACCGACATCCTGGTTCGTCATCCGGCGGAAATCTCGCTGCTGTCGCAAATTGAAGAGCTCTCCACTTCGGGCGTAGGCGAATTGTTCGAGGGAGGTTCGCGAAGCCAGAGCGTCGCACCTGACCCGGTGTTTGCCTACCTGGCTCAGGAAAAGGTCGAACGCTCCGAAGCTAACGCGATCTTGCGACAGCATTACCGCCGCCGCGTGTTCCTCTCAGGCGCCCGCGACCTGTTCCAATTGCGCGAAGTCTTCGACTCGCTAAGCGAGAATACCGCCGCAGCCGAGGCCGCGATACAGGCCGCCTTGGCTATTGCCGGTGCCCACGCCGGATTCACGGTGATGGGGCTTGGAAGGTTGGGCGCTCGCGAATTCGATCTCCTGTCGGACGCAGATGTCCTGTTTGTTTGCGACGAAGGCTGCGCGCAGCAAGACATGCACCGGGTTGCGGCGCACATGATGGATGCTCTGACGTCGTACACCCAGGATGGCATCGTGTTTCCCGTGGACGCTCGCCTGCGCCCGCACGGTCGTGAAGGCGAATTGATCGTCACTCCGACGCAACTGGCCGCATATTTCCAGGATGAGGCCAAGCCCTGGGAAGCGCTAACGTACCTCAAGTTGCGCCATGTAGCGGGCGATCGCGAAGTTGGCAACCGCGCCTTACAGGCAGTGCGTCAGAGAATTGCAGAGATCGCGACTAGGCCTGATTTCAATTCAGAACTGAAGGACGTTCGCCTCCGGCTCGAACGGAGTGAGACCGGCGCGAACTTCAAAGTTGGTCCAGGTGGAATCTACGACCTCGACTACCTTGCGGGTTCGCTGCAAGCGCGGCATCAACTCTGGCTTGCTGGAAACCTGCGGGAACGGCTGAATCTACTGCACGAACAGGGGTTGCTGGAAACCGGCGAGCATGACCAACTCAAGCGAAGCGCGCTATTCCTACGTACCCTCGAGCATCTGGTGCGTCTGGTGACCGGACGAGCACGCAAATGGCTGCCGGTCGCCGAGCACTCTCACCGTGCCCTCCAGAAGCTGTTGTGGAGGGTGCTGCGTGCGGACGACAGCTTCGATCTCGAGATGCGTCTGACTGAAGTCTTGAGGCAGACCAGATCCATCTACCGCTAATGTGGGATGCTGTGATCGCAGATTTCATTGAAGCCGTTCGGCTGCGGTGGTAACGTAAAAGGTTCGGGAGAACCCGGTAGGCCTTTCTGATCCGGACGCGGTGGATTGCCACAGTGGGGGCCGCAAATCGTTATTGTGCCCCATAGTTTGGTTTCCGACGTACCGCCGGCTCTGCTAGCGCTACCCAGTCCCGACACATAGCTGTTTGCAGCTTGCGGTCACTTTATATCCATACTTCTCGAGGTGCTTTGTGGCGGCTTCTTACAACGAGATTCCTTTGCCCTCCAGCGGGACCAAGATCACTTACGAAAACGGTAAGCTTGTCATCCCAGACAATCCCATCATTCCTTTTATCGAAGGCGACGGCACCGGACGCGACATCTGGAAAGCGTCGGTCCGGGTATTCGATGCGGCAGTTGAGATCGCCTATAACGGTAAGCGCCGGGTCGCCTGGTACGAGGTTTTTGCCGGCGAAAAGGCCATGGATCGCTTCAAGACCTGGTTGCCCGATGACACGGTCGCGGCCTTCCGCGAGTTGCGCATCGGCATCAAGGGTCCATTGACGACCCCCATTGGTGGCGGGATCCGTTCGCTGAACGTCGCTCTGCGCCAGATCCTCGATCTTTATGCTTGCGTTCGTCCAGTTAAGTATTACGCGGGCATTCCTTCGCCGGTAAAGCATCCCGAGCGCATGAACATCGTCATCTACCGCGAGAACACCGAAGACGTTTACGCGGGCATCGAGTGGAAGCAGGGAACGCCCCAGGCAAAGAAGCTGATTGACTTTCTTAACAACGAAATGCTGGCGGGTACCAACAAGCGAGTGCGCGAGGACTCCGGCATCGGCATCAAGCCGATCTCCATCACTGGGACCAAGCGCCTGGTGCGCATGGCCATCCAGTACGCTCTGGCCAACCATCTGAAGTCGGTGACCATCGTGCACAAGGGCAACATCCAGAAGTTCACCGAAGGCGCGTTCCGCGAATGGGGCTATGAGTTGGCCACCCAGGAGTTCCGCGACCAGGTCATCACCGAGCGCGAGAGCTGGATCATCGACAACCTCGACAAGAATCCGGGATTGTCCGTCGAAGACAACGCCAAGATGGTGGAGCCAGGTCTGGAATTTGCGCAGCAGGACTTCCGCGACGCGCTCTACGAGGAAGTGAAAGGCGTAATCCACAACATCTACGCCACTCATGGCAAGGGTGCGTGGAAGGTGAAGCTGATGATCAACGATCGCATCGCCGACAGCATCTTCCAGCAGATTGTTACTCGTCCCGATGAGTACGCGGTACTGGCGACGCCCAATCTGAATGGTGACTACATTTCCGACGCAGCCGCCGCCCAGGTCGGGGGACTCGGCATTGCGCCGGGCGCCAACGTCGGAGACCAGCACGCCATCTTCGAAGCCACGCACGGCACGGCTCCAAAGTACGCCGATAAGGACGTGATCAACCCCGGCTCGGTCATGTTGTCGGGCGTGATGATGTTCGACTTCATGGGCTGGCACGAGGCGGCCCGCCTGATCGAGGGATCGCTGGAGCGCACCATCCTGCAGAAGAAGGTCACCTATGACTTCGAACGCATGCTGGAGGGCGCGACCAAGGTCAAGACCAGTGAGTTCGCGAGTCAAATGATCCAGAACATGGCGCCGGTGGCGGAGCTCGTAGCGAAGTAGCGGAGCCGCCCAGCCGCGGACTAACGTGGACTAGGCGAATCAAACGCAGACGGGCCTGTTAGGCCTGCATCTCCGATGGCTTTTTCTTTGAGGGGGATCGGCGCCTGCTCAGCCGTCCCTCAATTTCGGATTCATGCTGTGACATATTCTTCAATCACTGTGAGGCATCATGCGTAAAAAGGTAACGGTAGTTGGTTCTGGCAATGTGGGCGCCACCGCGGCGCACTGGCTGGCGTCGAAGGAACTGGCCGACGTCGTACTGATTGACATCATCGAAGGCGTGCCTCAGGGCAAAGGTCTCGACCTGCTACAGGCGATGCCGATCGAAAAGCGCGACTCGTATGTCCTTGGCACGAACGATTACGCCGACACAGCGAATTCGGACATCGTAGTCATCACGGCGGGCATTCCGCGCAAGCCCGGCATGAGCCGTGACGACCTGCTCAACACCAATTTCAAGATCATGAGCGATGTGGTGGGCAAGGCGGTGCGGTACTCTCCCAACATGCATCCTGATCATCGTCTCCAACCCACTCGACGCGATGGCGCAGGCTGCCTACAAGCTCAGCGGCTTTTCGCGCAATCGCGTGATCGGCATGGCCGGCATTCTCGATTCGGCTCGCTTCCGCACTTTCATCGCCAGGGAACTGGATGTTTCGGTCGAGAACGTCACCGCTTTCGTACTCGGCGGGCACGGCGACACCATGGTCCCGCTGCCGCGCTACTCGACCGTAGCGGGCATTCCCATCACCGAGTTGATGGACGCAGCCACCATCGAGCGGCTGGTGCAGCGCACGCGCGACGGCGGCGCCGAGATCGTGAAGCATCTCAAAACCGGGAGCGCTTACTACGCGCCGTCCTCAGCCGTCACCGAGATGGTTGAGGCCATCCTCAAGGACAAGAAGAAGATCGTGCCATGCGCCGCCTATCTGGAAGGCGAGTACGGCATCAAAGGGCTGTTTGTCGGCGTACCGTGCAAGCTAGGCTCGAACGGCATCGAGCAGATCCTCGAGATCAAGCTGACGCCGGAAGAGCAGGCCGCCCTGCAAAAGAGCGCCGACTCGGTGAAGGAACTGGTGGGGGTGATCGGGGTGTAGTTTGATGACGTAGGGATGTTCTCCGACAAGCTGGGAGGAAGAATGCGAAAAGCAACGCTTTCATTCTTGCCATCGGTCGCCTCTGTGTGCGGAGCATTCGCTGGTGCGAAGCATATGCCGCTCCCGCCTGCAGTGTTCCAAGCAAAGCGCATATACATCGACAACCAGACGCCTGACTGCCCTGAATGTGCGGACCACGCATACGAGGAACTTACGAAATGGGGTCGGTTTCAAATTGTGACTGACCCCAAAGATGCCGATCTCGTTTTCGTTCTGAAATCAACTTCCACTGAAAGGCCCGTTTCCGTCACCGGCAATACCACGCCGACGGGTGACGGCTCATCACACACGAACGCCACAGTCATCTCTCATGAGGACTACACCGTGTACCTGACAGTGATGGATGCTCGCGCTAATCAACAGTTGTACAGCAACGGCGTCTACTGGCGATTTGCTTGGTCCAAGCCCACGAAGACGCTCATAAAAGAATTTTCGTAAGCGTGTCGAGGATCAGGAAACTGAATCGAAGCATTAGGATTCCTGGCTCCGGACTATCGGTGTAAAATCGCACCATGAAGAATGTTGAAGAGATTTCTAGAAGAACACCTATGTTTCGCGTTCGCATCCATGGTGCGCCGGCTCCCAGGGGATGGTGTGTGAAGTATTTATCGGGTATGGAGGAGGTCAAGGGAATCAAAGCGGGCTATTGGTTGACACAGTGGTATCGAAGTCAAGACAACGTTGCCACGTTCAACTTCGAGCCTGAGTTAGTCCTGAGTTTTGAAACCGAGGCGAAAGCTGCATCTATATCCAGGGATCTTCGGGAATCAACGGGGATTGAAACAACTGTCATGAAAATGGGAACATAAGCCGTCGGCCCTGTCGGCCGGGTGCACCATCCAAGCTTTCTTTGCTTGGGTTGGGATTTTTGCCTAGGCCACTGCGCGGCTGGTGCGCACCTGCAAGCGGACACCTTCCCGCCGCTGAAGATAGGCAACGATTGCAAACAAGTTGGTGGCGGTGGGATTTCCCTTGGGCCCAAACATCTGGTGCAGGGTCTTTACATGTAGTTCCGTATCCGCAGCCAGCTTGGGAAACCCGACCGTGGCATTGATGTAGTCACGCAACAGCTCCTTCCCCAGCGCAACCTCTCCGGCGAGAAGGTTTTCAACGGCATCGCGGAGCAGCCCCTTGCGAAATGCAGCGTCACGTCTCACTCGCGCTTGTACGGTCTCTCTGAAGTCTCGTGTTAGAACCATTCCACACTCCCCCTTGGGCCGCTGTAGCTTCTTCGTGCGCTTGAAGTCTTCCCACCGCGCGATTGCCAGTTCGATGTCATTCTGTTGACGCTGCTTCGTCCCGCCACCGAGCAGGATCACGATGCGCGTGCCGTCCTTGCCAAAGTAGATCCGGTAACCCAGCCCGAAATCGATCCTGCACTCGTAAACACCAGATCCAACACCTTTGACGTTCGAGAAATTTCCCAGCCCCACGATAAAGGGCAGCTGTCACTCTCCCGGGCGGCCTCTGCGTTCAACCGGTCGAACCACTCGTGGAAGGGACTGTGATCGTCGCGATCCTGATATTCGCGCACCTCGATCATGATGATATGGTAACATACGTGCTACCATTGATGAAGTTTGATCGCCGGGTGTCCCACCCAAGCTTCCTTAGCTTGGATGAGGATTTTCAAAGGATGGACACTGGCCTAACGCTTCGCCGCCTACGTAAGATCAAGGGCGACCTTCACCGCAGTCTCAATCCTCTGCATGGATGCCGGTGCCAGCGTCCCCAGCGGGGGATAGATCACCAGTTGCTTCTCCACCGTGGTCGGTTGGTCACACTTCACCCACGAGTCGCGGTTCAAACCACCCTCTCCGGCCTTCAGCTTAGGACGCAGTGAAAACGTCTTGTGCTCGGCGGTGGAGATCGGCAGTACACATACGTCCAGAGCATGTGCGTTCAGGCTATCGCTCGAAATCACCAACGCAGGACGCTCCTTGTCGAGATCGATCAGGCAGACTTCACCCCGCCTGGGATACCATCGCGCAGGCTTGGTTCCTCTTCGCCAGGCTGTCATCGGCGTGACCAGGATTTGAGGCCGGCCTTCTGAAAGGCACGACGTTCCTGTCGGTCTTCCGGCGCGCTGCTGAAGAACTGCGCCGCTTCCTGGTAGAGGCTGGCCTTGCGCTCGGTTTCCAGAGCGTACTTCAGCAACTGGTTGACCCGTTCGCTGACGGAGTTGCTCCCCTTGGTGCGTTCAACCTCTGATAGAACGTTCTGGTCGAGCGAAAAGGATCGGGTTTTCCTGACTGCGGACCGCATAGCCGTTGTTCTCACAAGGCTATTGTGATTTCTATTAGAAATATTGTCAAGATTCCTACATGCGACACGCCGGTGGCTTTGGATGCGCACGGCAACGCCGCACTTGGTTGAACAATACACAAGAATATGAGATGTTTACACATAGAGGATACGATTTGTGCGAACCAATATCGAGATCGATGATGATTTGATGCGGCAGGCGATGCGCCGGAGCGGGGCTCCGACCAAGAAAGCGGCGGTGGAAGAGGCGCTTCGGCTCCTGGTGAAGGTACACGAACAGACTTCTATTCGCCGATGGCGTGGCAAAGTGCAATGGGAAGGCAACTTGAAGGAACTACGTCGGAGCCGAGTTCCGCAATAGGCGGCGCCAATGGTCATCGTTGACACGACGGTCTGGATCGACTACCTGGGCAACGTAAACAACCGCCAGACGAATTGGCTGGTTCGCGAATTGGGGCGGCAACCGCTTGGGTTGACTGACATCGTTCTGTGTGAAGTCTTACAGGGAATTCGAAGCGATGCAGCCTTTGCTGGGGTTCGGCATGATCTTGAGAAGTTCCACATTTTTAACACCGGCGGAAGCGAGTTGGCCGTGGCCGCCGCCCAAAACTATCGTCGCCTCCGGCAAGCTGGGCATACGGTGCGTACGACAATTGATTGCCTGATCGCTACGTTCTGTTTGGAGGGCGGGCATTGGCTGCTCCACCGCGACCGCGACTTCGATCCTTTCGAGAAATATCTTGGGTTGCGCGTGGTGCACCCGTAAGACGGATCGCCTTCTCCTCGGTGTGGGTTACACTCTTTCCAGTAGAAGATCTGGAAAGGCCGCCCGGTAAAGCCGATCGTCGAGCGTGAGCAGCCGATATCCGCGCTCGTAAGCATGAGCGCCAATGAGGAAGTCAGCCAAAATCCGGAGCGGGCCGGTGTCCCGCTTGCCTCTCCGCCGTGCATATTCTTGAAAAGACTGCCCCGCAGCTCGCCAAACTGTTTCCTGCAAATTCCACTCGATGCCGATCCCCGTGTCCTGGAAAAACGAGGTGAGAAACGCCTCGCTGCGGCCCGACGCAGCCATTAGCTCAGCGAAGACCGGCGCGACGACGACCAGGCCGCCGTGTTCAAGTGCGTTGTCCAACGCGGATTGTGCCGCCGAACTGATAGCGGGGTCGCGGTCCCAGAGAGCGATGATGACGTTGGTATCGATGGAAGTTGTCATCGTCCGCGCGTCTCTTTGGTCCTACGGTTAATTGCCGCCCTCCCGGATGGAATTCCGGGGTTTCCGATTCCCCGATATTTTGCAAATGGGCTTTCGGTCCTCACTGGCCGCACGCGAACCCCGTCTTCGTCACTTTCGAAGATCAAGCGGTCGCCTGACCGTACACCCAGCACACGACGGATCTCCTGAGGCACGGTAATTTGTCCCTTGCTAGTGATTCTTGCCTGCTTTTGCAACCGTCACCTCCAATTCCTTACTTTAGCACAGTGCTCCTTACCCACCGGCAGCAGCGGAAAGCGCATGGCGTATCCGCCGTCTTGAGCGCTCCTGAACTATCGCGCCGCGACTCGGACCACCGCCCAGTAGGCCGACAGTGTCTCGCCGAGGGGAGCTTGGTGCGCGCCGAACAACGCGGCTAGCGAACGCAACAACAAGCCCGCAACGATCCCCGCGCGCAATGTTGCGACCTTGCCGTTCGAAAAGTGTTTGCGTGCGTAGCGCAACATGTTTCCGTACCAAAACATCTGCCTATCGCGGAACGGCAATTGGCCGACACTGTGCCCGCCGCTGTGGCGGAAACGCGCGGCAGGGCAATACATGATCTTCCCGCCGCTATCCAGCAGCCGCTTGCAAAGATCAACATCTTCGAACCACACTGGGAAGAATTGTTCGTCGAAACCGCCGGCTGACTCCCATGCCGCTCGTCTGATCGCTAGGCACGCCCCGGCTGGCTGTTCGACCTTCTGCTGCTGTGAGTAGTCGGCGTCGAGACATCGATAACGCCGATTCACCAGATTGCGCGGCCAGAGGCGGTTCACCAGCATCACTTCGCAAAGCAAGACCGCGAGATTCGGAAGCCGTCGAAACGCGAAACCACGGGCCGGCTCGCCGTCGATCGCCAACAGCGACCCTCCGACCGCGACTGCGCCAGTAGTTTCGAAACATTGCAGCAGCGCTCTGACCGCTCCAGACTCGGCGATGACGTCGGGATTGAGCACCAGCAAGACATCTCCGGAGGCGTCGTGTGCCCCTTGGTTCACGCCGGCGGCAAAGCCAATATTCTCCGGGTTGGCCACCAGATGCACAGGGTGCCAGGCGACGAACTCTTCCACCCGCGCCACGGTGTCGTCGCGCGAGGCGTTGTCCACAACCACGATCGTGCAATCTTCGCCCGCCAGGGCCTCCAGGCATGGCCCGATACTCGCACCGGAGTTGTGGGTCACGATAATGGCAGAGCAGCGCAACATAGGTCAGGAAGCACGCATTATAATCGTCGCTTCGTTTATTCTTCGGAGGAGCGCGCATGTCCACTACGATGGCCGCGCCTGGAGAGAACTTGGAAATCATCGAAACCCGGCTACCCGGCGTGCTCGTGGTGAAACCGCGAGTCCACCAGGACCCGCGCGGCTTCTTCATGGAAACCTATCGCCAGAACGTGCTGGCTGGCGCCGGCATTCAGGACAACTTCGTGCAAGACAACCACTCACGGTCATCGCACGGAGTGCTGCGCGGCTTGCACTACCAGCTCCGGAACCCTCAGGCCAAACTGTGCCGCGTGGTGCAGGGCGAGGTGCTCGACATCGCGGTGGATGTCCGGGTCGGCTCGCTCACCTTCGGCGAATGGGTGAGTGTATTGCTGTCGGCCGAGAATCACTTACAGCTCTATATTCCAAGGGGATTCGCGCATGGCTTCGTAGTCAAGTCCGAAACCGCCGACTTTCTCTACAAATGCAGTGACTACTTCGATGCCAGCGATGATCGCGGCGTATTGTGGAATGACCCTCAGATTGGCATTGATTGGCAAACGCCTTCGCCCCTGCTGTCGGAGAAGGACAGACGCTATCTTCCACTATCGCAGATAGCGCACGACCAGTTGCCGCGATACCAACCATGAGCTTGCGACTGCTCATCACCGGTGCGACCGGCCAGATAGGCTGGCATTTGCAGCGCACCCTGGCGCCATTAGGCAACGTGACGGCGCTCACGCGGGATCAACTAGATCTGTCTGATCTTGATGCCGTGACGCGGGCGGTACGCGAGTTCGAACCTGACATCCTCGTAAACGCCGCCGCCTATACGGCGGTGGACAAAGCCGAGAGCGAGCCGGAACTGGCGCGGACCGTCAACGCCCTGGCCCCCGCGCGCATGGCAGAGGAGTTAGCGCGCAGTGGCTGCCTGCTCATCCACTTCTCTTCTGATTACGTTTTCGACGGCAACAAGCCCACGACCCATTCCTACCAAGAGAACGATGAGACCGGGCCGCTTAACGTCTATGGTCAGACCAAACTGGAAGGTGAGCAGTTGATTGCCGCTGCTGGATGCCCGTACATCATCCTGCGAACCACCTGGGTGTACGATACGCGTGGCAAGAATTTTCTGCGCACCGTTCTGCGTCTGGCTCGCGAGAAAGAAGAGCTGCGCATGATCGCCGACCAGTACGGCGCGCCAACATGGGCACGAACCATTGCAGAGGCGACCACAATCATTCTCGCCAGATCTGTGGAGCGCAACAGCGAAACCGGGGTGTGGCAGAGTGGGCTTTACCATCTTACCGCTGCAGAGCAGACCTCGTGGGTAGGATTCGCGCGAGCAATCCTTGAGGACTACGAGGCGCTTCTCGATTGGCCGGCGGAGACAGGTGAGTTCGGTGGACCCTTGAAGGCCAAACGCGTAGTCCCCATCACCAGTGAGCAATTTCAGGCGCCTGCCCCGCGGCCGAGGAATTCTGTACTCTCTAACGGGAAGGTGCAGGCTGCTTTCGGCGTTATGCTGCCGGATTGGCGAAGCCAGCTGCGACTTGCCATGCAGGACGCGATTCGCTGATAATCTTGGCTATCGGTTCCTGAACGGTTCGTCTTTTCGCGCTCCGGCAGAGTGATTCCGCGGGATGTTGGCGGAGGAGCGCCGGTGGACGTCTGGCGCGGACACCTGCACTGTTCGCAGCACAAGAACGGAGAGCTAATGAAGGGAATAGTCCCGGCGGGCGGTATCGGCACGCGCCTATATCCGCTGACCCGAGTTACCAATAAGCGCGTGGGGCCGGCGGAAAGTATGCTGCATCACATGCAGCTCGAAGGCTGGTGGACCGGCGCCGGCACCTTCGAATCGCTGTGGCACGCCAGCAACATGGTGCGCGACAAAGTGCTGCGCAACGCGGAAGAGCCGGCGACGGTGCGCAGCGTATGAAGCTGCTGGTTACGGGAGGAGCTGGATTCATTGGCTCTAACTTCGTCCATCATGCGCTGGCCAGGCATCCGGAATGGGCGCTGGTGGTTCTCGACAAGCTGACCTACGCCGGTAACCTGAAGAACCTGGAACCGGCTCTGCGGCAGGGCAAGTGCGAGTTTGTGCAAATGGACATCTGCGATCGCGCTGTGCTGGACGCAGTGCGAGGATGCGATGCCGTCATCCACTTCGCCGCCGAGAGCCATGTGGACCGCAGCATTGAAGACGCCGCAGCCTTCGTCCGCACCAATGTAGATGGGACGCACAACTTGATTCAGGCCTGCCGCGAAGCCGGCGTGCCGCGCTTTTTGCATGTCAGTACCGATGAGGTGTACGGCAGCCTCGGGGAGGAAGGCGAGTTTACAGAAGAGTCTCCGCTACAGCCGAACAGCCCCTACGCCGCGACCAAAGCGGCTTCCGATCTGTTGGTGCTGGCCTACGTGCGCACCCACAAGTTTGCGGCGGTGGTGACACGTTGTTCCAACAACTACGGTCCATACCAGTTTCCAGAGAAGTTTATCCCCCTGATGATCGCGCAGGCGATGGCGGGCGAACCGCTGCCGGTGTACGGCAACGGCAGCAATGTGCGTGACTGGATTCATGTCAGCGATCACTGCGCGGCCTTAGACGCGGTGTTGCAGCAGGGGCACGAGGGAGAGGTTTATAACATCGGTGGGGGATGCGAAAAACGCAACATCGAAGTTGCAAAACTGATTCTCGCGGCCTTGGGGCGTTCCGAATCGCTCATTCAGTTCGTAAGCGATCGCAAGGGACACGACCTGCGCTACGCGATCAACTGCGAAAAGCTGGAACGCGAACTGGGCTGGAGTCCCGAAATCGGTTTCGATCAAGGGCTGGCGCACACGATTGCCTGGTATCGCGAAAACGTGCCCTGGCTCGATGACGTACGCAGCGGCCAGTACCGCGACTACTTCCAGAAACACTACATTCAGCGAGAGAAGACCTTCGCGCCGTAGGCGTGTTTGCCAATCGGCCCCAACCTCAATAAACTCGTTGCGTTCTGTAACGAGATCCCAATGAGACTGATCACCTTCCACGACAAGCTGGATCATCAACGCATTGGCGCGCTAGCCGCGGATGGTCGCATTGTCGACTTGAACGTCGCCCACCAGTTGTTTGTTCGCGAGAAGGGAATCAAAGTTACCGACGTCCGGGTGCCCAACGATATGCGGTTGCTTTTCGAGAGTGGCGATCGCAATTTGGATGCGGCCCGGACAGCGCTTGACTACGTCTCAGCGCAGAAGCCGGAAACTGGAGTTGCTGGCGAGCCTATCTTTTACCGGCGCGACGAGATTCACATCAAAGCGCCAATCATCCCTAAGAAGTTCTTCCATACTGCGGGCAATTTTCGCGAGCACCATCATGAAGCCCAGCAGGCAGGTTTCTCGCATCCCGTACTGCCGTGGATCGTCTTTTTCCAGAACGTGGACGCCATCATCGGGCCGGATGAGCCGGTAATCTTCCCACCACATCTCACGCAGGAACTTGACTACGAACTCGAACTGGCAATCGTGCTTAAGCGAGCCGGCAAGCATTTCACGGTTAGGGAAGCTGGACAGTACATTGGCGGCTACGTGATCTTCAATGACATTACGGCTCGAGATATTCAGCGCAACGAGATGAAATCAGGCGTCTTCAGCTTCTGTAAGGGCATCGATTCCTTCTGTCCACTGGGACCGCACATCGTTACGGCCGACGAGATTGCCGATCCGCATAACCTGGCGATGGAGCTGCGCGTGAATGGTGAACCACGCCAACGCTCACATACCAGCAAGATGTCCGTCACGATTCCCGAGATCCTCGCGCACTATTCGGCAATGGGCTACAGTGCGGGTGATGTCGTGTCTACCGGAACGGTCTCCGGCGTGGCTGCCTTCAGTGCCGATCCCAAAGCATGGTTTCTCAAGCCGGGCGACGTCATGGAGTGCGAGATCGAGCAGATCGGCATTCTTCGAAATCCCGTTATTTCCTGGGAGCAGGCCTACGGCGTCAAAGCGCCGGAAAGCCAAGCGGAGCAGCAGGGAGTGATACCGTGAGCGATTTCGCGGACAAAGTTTGGACCAGTGAGTTGAACGCACGGCCGGATGTGCGCCCCAGCTTCGATTGCACACGCATGGTGCGTTTTTACGACACCACGCTGCGTGACGGAGAGCAAACCGTGGGCGTAGTTTTCAGTCCGCAGCAAAAACTCGAAATCGCGAAAGAACTGGATGAACTCGGTGTAGGTCGAATCGAGGCGGGTTTTCCTAAGGTGTCGAAGGAAGACGGCGAGGCCATCGCGATGATTTTGCGGGCGGGCCTGAAACACGCAGAGGTATGGGGCTTTGCTCGCGCGACTCGTGGGGACGTGGACGAGCTAGTCCGCCTCGGACTGCGATCCGCCGTGATCGAAGTGCCCATCAGCGAGATCAAACTAAAGGCTTATGGCATTTCCCGCGAGGAGGCGGTCCGGCGCGCGACCGACGCGGTCCGCTATGCTGCAGATAATCGTATCCGCATTGCTTTCTTCGGAGTGGATGGCACTCGCGCCGATCTCGAATTCCTCCGGCGCATCTACTCCGCCGCACTCGAAGCCGGAGCCAAAGAAGTGGTCTTGGTGGACACCATAGGAGCCTGCACGCCGGAATCCGCTGAGTTTCTGGTGCGCTGGATGATTGAGTGGATCGGCGCTGACATACCCGTTCACTGGCACGGCCATAATGACTTCGGACTTGGTACGGCTGCGGCCATCGCCGCCGTGCGCGGCGGCGCAAGCTGGATCCACGGCACCATCAACGGGATGGGAGAGCGCGCCGGAAACGCCGATATCGCCGAAGTAGCGCTGGCATTGCGGTGTCTCTACGACGTGCCCGTCGAGATGAATCTGGGAAAAATTCGAGAGGTATCGGAAGTCGTTTGCCGGGCAGGGAAATACCAGCTGGAAGGCTGGAAGCCACTGATCGGCGGCAATCTGTTTCTGCGTGAGAGCGGCGCAGTCGCCAGTCAGTTTCATATTCCTGAGGCTATCGAGCCCTATGCCGCTGAACTAGTCGGAGCTAGACGTGGCGATCGTGCTGGGAAAGAAGAGCGGGCTCGATAGTATCCGCCTGAAAGCGGAAGAACTTGGACTCGACGTGCCTGAGTCGAGTCGCCCGGCCGTCTTGGAAATCGTGAAACGCAAAGCTATCGAGAAGGGCGGCCTGCTTAGCGATGACGAGTTTCGCTCGATCGTTAGGCAGCACGCCCCGACCAACAGCTAAGACCTGACGGCGGTAGTTATACAAAAAGCGGCGGCCACTCGGCCGCCGTTGATCCTTCCATGACCGTTTCGGCTGCTACGGTTCGATCACGTGGGTGGCCTTATCACCATAAAATGTCATTTCGACCAACACACGCTGATTCTGCGCGTTCTCTTTAAAACGCTGCTCAGAGCGCGTCGCTTTAGCGTTGAGCGGCACCAGGGTGCACGTTGCTTTGGCCTCGGCTATTCCGCCGATCTGCTTGAAGATCATGATGTGGGTCTGGCCTTGCATTTCGTGGGTTACGTTGTAGCTTCCCGCCGGCAGTAGGTTTCCGGCGACAACAGTCGGTTCCGTAAAGTTAATGGTTTGCTTTGTAGCAATACCCATGGGATTGTCTTTTGCCGCGATGCTACCGAGCAGCACCAGGACTAGTCCGATAAGGACGATGAAGATTGTTTTCCGGGTATGCATAAGCCTCCAATGAAGCCCATAAGTGGTGGGCCTAAAAATCCAACTTTAGTGTAGATAAAATTCCGCGGAAGACGATGTGTGCGGCCAGTCACAAAGCGATGTGAGTTACTGGCGCAAAGGTTCCTCAGAGGAGCTTACGAAGTTCTCGCCGCAGGATTTTGCCCGAAGCTGTACGCGGCAGGGTTTGCACGAAATAAATTTCGCGCGGCATTTTGTAATGGGTAAGGCGGTCGGCGACGAATTCCTGCAGACGAGATTCGGTCTGCTTGTTGGCGACCTCTTCTTCCCGCAACACGACGAAGGCGCATGGTATCTCCTCGCCCGCGCTATCCACCCGCGAAACCACGCCGCAATCGCGTACCGCTGGATGCTCGAGCAGCACGCTTTCCACCTCCGCCGGCGCAATCGAGAAGCCCTTGTACTTCATCATTTCCTTGCGCCGATCGACCACGTAATACTGGCCGCTCTCGTCCACCCGCACGATGTCCCCAGACCAGTACCATCCGTCGCGCAGCACCGCCGCAGTCGCGTCCGGAGATTTCCAATAGCCCAGCATGAATTGCGGTCCGCGCATTACCAGTTCGCCGATTTCTCCTGGCGCTACGTCTTTCTCCTTTTCATCCACAATCCGGCATTCGGTTTGCGCAACCGGTGCGCCGACGGAATCGGGTTTGTACAGCTCGGCAGAAGAAATCCCATATGCGTAACCGGCGAGGCTTCGGTCATGCCATAGCCCTGGCGAATCGGAATGCCAGTGCTCTGGGTAAAGCGGCGCGCCAGTTCCGGAGCAAGCGGAGCCGCTCCTGACTTCACCCAGCGCAGGTGATGTTCGCTCGGAAATTTTCCACTGCTCCGCTGCCTGGCAATACGCCAGCAGCGTTGGAGGCACGCAAAGAGTGACCGTGACCCCTTCCTGCACGATTGTTTCCAGGGAACGTTCGCAGTCGAAACGCGGCATCAACACCAGGGTGCACCCGCGCATCAGCGTGAGGTTCAAGCCCACCGTCAAACCGTAGATGTGATAGAGCGGAAGGAAGCACAACAGCACATCCGCGGTCGCTGATGGCGCCAAATTCGCCATCGGGTGAGCGTCTGGTAAACGTTCGCCACCAGGTTGAAATGCGACAGCATGACGCCCTTAGGTAATCCCGTGGTGCCGCTGGAGAAGGGAAGCGTGGCCAACGTCACGCGAGAGTCGTGGTCGGGCTGCGGCAGGTGCGCGCTGATGTTGGGCTCGAAGAGAATTTCCCATGTCTCCGAGCCGCTTGGCCCGGGGTTGCGGATGGTATACACGTTGCGCAACGCGGTAAGCCCTGAAAGATCAATGCCGGTAAGCAATGCCCCGTCGCTTATGAGAGCCACCGCGTCCGCGGTCTCTAACTGATAACGCACCTCGCGCTCGCGGTAGGTAGGATTCATGGTTGTCGGTATCGCGCCGGCTAAGGTCGCAGCGTGATAAGCGATGCCGAACTCCCAGCAATTTGGCAGATAAATTCCAATTCTTTCACCCGGGCGAATGCCGGCGGCAACCAAGCCGCGCGCGACGAGCTCCACCAGTTCGCCGTAAGCTGCATAGGTGATATGCCTTGCAGGCGCGCAGGAAGTGTCCACCACCGCGATCTTGGCGGCGTGTTGGCGGCAGGAATCGAGTACGACGTCGTGGACGAACTTGCCCTCGGGATTGTCGTAGAGCCGAGTACGAAGGCCTTCAGTTTTGCTGTGCCATATTGCGTGCGCAAGAGTGTAACAGGTATTGCCTAATACCGGGAGCCACAGAACCAGCCCGCCAGCGTTTGTTATCCTGTCTGGCGAAGCATCAGCCGCGCCAATCGAGGAGCCTATGCGGGGACTGAAAGGCAAACGTGTCGTCATCACCGGAGGCGCCAGCGGGATCGGTGCGGCGACGGCTGTGCGGTTCCTGGAAGAGGGCTCGATCGTCGCGGTTCTCGACCGCGATCCCGCCGGGTGCGAAAGAATCCGCGCGGAACAGCCTGGCCTCGCCGGAACATTTCTTGCCGATGTCGCGGATCACGGCCAAATACAGCGTGCCTTCGCCGCCATAGGGCGCGATCTCGGCGGCTTCGATGTCGTGATCAACAATGCTGGCATCAGTATTCGTCATAAGTTTCTCGATATCACACCCGACGAGTGGAACCAGGTGCTCGCGGTGAACCTGACGGGTGTCTTCTACGTCGCGCAAACCGCCGCCCGTTACATGATGGAACACGACGGCGGAGTCATCCTGAATACCGCGTCCACCAATGGCATTGTGGGCTACCCCTACTACGCAGACTACAACGCCACCAAGGCCGGAGTGATTGAGTTAACGCGTTCCATGGCCCTGGAACTGGCGCCCAAAGTGCGGGTGAACGCTGTCGCGCCCGGATATGTTCTGACCCCAATGCAACGAGCCGAGTACTCCGATGAAATGCTGGAGGCTGTGAACCAGAAGATCCCGCTTCGCCGCCATGCCCAGCCCGAAGAAGTTGCGGCGCTTTTCGCATTTCTGGCCTCCGACGACGCTACCTATCTTAACGGGCACGTGTACGTGATCGACGGCGCGGAGACCGCTGGCGGGCTGGCAAGCCGGTAACGATGGCCAACTCGCGCCGCTGGAAGCCATGTAGCGCGCCGGGCCACGTGTGGGGCGACGGGATGAAGCGTGCGAGGACGTCCGTTCCGCGTCATCTTCGTACTTCCCAGTAAACTGGCTCTTCATGTATTTGTCTGCCCTTATTGCCGGGGTTGTTTGCGTCATGCGTCTGGCTCTATCTGTTGCTGGCGCACGGCCGCTTTTGGATGGTGCAACGCTTGGGTGCAATCGAGCCGCCTTTGTCTGCGATTCTCGGCCCCATCGCGGTCGTGATTCCCGCACGCAATGAGGCCGATGTCATTGGCGATGCGGTTCGTTCTCTGCTCCAGCAGAGTTGTGCCGACGCAATTCACATTTTCCTTGTGGACGACAACAGTACGGATGGGACGGCGGAAGCAGCGCGTGAAGCCGCTTGGAACAGTTCGCGTCCCGAATGCGCTGACGGTAATTCGTGGCCAGCCTTTGCCCGATGGCTGGACCGGCAAGTTGTGGGCGATGCAGCAAGGTATCGAGCAGGCATTGCGGCTGCATCCCCAATTTCTTCTGCTTGACCGATGCGGACGTACTGCACTCGCGGGAAAATGTCGCAACACTGGTAGCCGTCGCCGAACGTGGCGGCTACGATCTGGCGTCGTTCATGGTGAAGCTGCACTGCCGCAGCCTGCCCGAGAAGCTGCTCATTCCGGCGTTCGTCTTCTTTTTCTTCTTGCTGTATCCGCCGGAGTGGATTCGAAATCCACGACGCAAAACGGCGGGCGCAGCTGGCGGCTGCATGTTGGTTCGTCCGGAAGCGCTGGCGCGCGCAGGCGGGATCGCGGCCATCCGGGGTGAGATCATTGACGATTGCGCGCTGGCGCGCAGGGTAAAGCGTAGTGGCGGCAAAGTGTGGCTGGGGGTGACGCCCGACACGTGCTAGCCTGCGTGCCTACAAGTCCTTCGGCGAGATCGAGCGAATGATCGCGCGGACCGCATTCAACCAGTTGCAGCATTCGATATGGCTGCTGCTTGGCGTGATCTCGGGACTGCTGCTGATTTACCTGTTGCCGTTGGTGCTGCTTTTGAGCGGCTCGCGTCCGCTCGTTCTTGTTGGGTGCGACGGCGTACCTGCTAATGTGGGTAGCCTTTTCGCCAATGGTTCGCTTCTACGGTTTGAATGTAATGTGGGCGCTGACGCTGCCCTTGAGCTCAGCGTTCTACCTGGCGGCAACGGTACACTCGGCGCTCAAATACTGGTCAGGACGTGGTGGGGAATGGAAGGGCAGGGCGCAGGACGGAGCACATTCGCGGTGAATTCTAGACTCCTGCTCTGGTTAAACTCCGAGCGCGGTGCGAATCTCCTTCACAACTTGTGCCACCGGCAGACCGGCGTCGACTGTCAGTGTATCTTTTGGCTCTTCGAGGGTGTCGAATTGGCTGCGCAGCAGATCAGGATTCATGTAGTGACCCTTGCGCAAAGCCAGCCGCCGGGCAATCAACTCGAAGCTGCCGCGCAAGTACACGAACTTGACCTCCGAACCGACCAGCAGGACCGTGCGGTACGAAGCCTTCAGGGCCGAGCATGCCAATACGACATTCTCGGCTGTCGCCAGCCACTCGGTGATGGCGTTACGCAGAGACTGAAGCCACGGCGCCCGGTCCTCATCGGTTAACGGAATGCCCGCATGCATTTTTGCGATGTTGGCAGCGGAGTGAAAGTCGTCACCCTCGGCGAAGCGCCAGCCGCAAGTCCTGGGCGAGCGCCCGCCCAATGGTAGTCTTGCCTACGCCACTCACTCCCATAACAATAATGATCATTGGGCGTCTATTGACGTGCGGGCGAGCATGAACGGTCCCCGCGCCTAGTCGGCGGCCTGCCTTTGCTCACTGAGGATGAAATGGTCGATCGCGTAGGCAAAACCGTCTTCCGTGTTGCTCTTCGTAACGTACGTCGCCTGCGCCTTGACTTCGTCAGTCGCATTGCCCATGGCGATGCTCACACCGCTTTTGCGAAACATCAGCACATCGGTCGGCATATCGCCTATCGTAGCAATCTGCTCCGCGGGGATGTTCAGCATCTTCGAAAGAGTGAGAACGACCATGCCTTTGTTGGCATCGGCATGGGTTACGTCGAGATAGTAGTCGGAGGAACGAGTCGCCGAGATGGCAAGACACGGCAACGCATCAAGCTCTGATTTTGCGCGCTTCACCGCATCGTAATCGTCGCTCACGCCGACTAGCTTAAGGACGTGGAATTGCGACATGTCGTAGGTGTAAAGCGGCGTGGCTTTGCGCACCATCAGTTCCTCCTGATGCTGCACGTGAGGACCGGCCGGATTGCTGACGTACCAATCCATCCCGGCATAGACCCAGAGCTCAAGCGGACTCTTGCGGATGTGGTCAGCCACAGTCTGCGCGTCAGAGGGAGCCATTGGCAACTGGTGCAGAGCATTGCTGTCAGGATCAATCAGCAGGGCCCCGTTAAAACACGCCGACGGTTCGGAGACGTGCAGATCGCGCAACAAAGGACTGGTGAGGCGTGGCGGCCGTGCACTGGCAATGGTAAACCGAATTCCCGCCTGCCTGAGTCGCCCCACTGCGGCCGGCGCGCCGGGACTGAGGTTCTTTTCTGGATCGAGCAGAGTGCCGTCAACATCCGACACGACCAATGTCACGCCAGGCTGGGCATCCGGGCCAGCCATTACAGGTCCTCGGAGCCATCTCGCTTCAGTCGGCGCCAGCGATGATGATCGTACTGGATGAGCCCATCAGCGGCGTCGGGACCTTCACTGCCAGCGGCGTAGTTGGGGAATTGCGGCGGTGGCAGAGCAGCCCACGCCTCTTCGATTGGCGTAATGATGCGCCACTCGGCCTCCACTTCATCGCGACGGGTGAACAAGCGTCGCGTCACCACGCATGGCGTCGAGCAGGAGAGTTTCATAGGCTGCGGGCGTTTCACCGCCGAAAGCATCGCGATAGGAGAAGTCCATATCCACGCGGATGGCGCGCATCTGCGGCCCAGGCTGCTTGGCCCCAAAACTCACTGAGATGCCCTCGTTCGGCTGTATGCGCATGGTGATGACATTGTGGTGGACGTCCTCGGGACTGCGAGAGAATAGCGCTTGTGGCGTGCGCTTGAAGTGAACCGCAATCTCGGTCAACTGATTGGCCAGCCGCTTGCCGGCACGTACATAGAAGGGAACTCCCGCCCATCGCCAGTTGTCGATGTGGAACTCGACCGCAACATAAGTCTCAGTGCGTGAACTCGGATCCACGCCTTTTTCCTGGCGATAACCAGGCACTGGCTTGCCATCGATCTTGCCCGGCCCGTACTGTCCGCGAATGGTGCGACGAGCCACCTCGTCCTTCGACATGGGAGCGATGGCACGCAGCACTTCCACCTTGTGCCCGCGGACGGCTTCGGCATCGAAGGCGACAGGAGGCTCCATCGCGGTTAGTGTCAGCAACTGGAGAAGATGATTCGCGACCATGTCGCGCAGGGCACCTGTTTCTTCATAGAACGCTGCGCGACTTTCGACACCCAAAGTCTCCGCGGCGGTGATCTCGATGTATTCAATGTAATTTCGGTTCCACACCGGCTCGAACATCGAGTTACCGAAGCGGAACATCATGATGTTCTGTACGGTCTCTTTGCCCAGGTAGTGATCGATGCGATAGACCGACGGTTCATCGAAGACGCGCGAGACAATTTCGTTCAACTCGTGCGCGCTTTGCAGATCGCGTCCGAAGGGTTTTTCCAGAATGATTCGCGTCCAACCGTCGCTATTGCGCGCCAAGCCTGCGGCCCCGAGACCTTCAACAATCGGTGGCGCCAGTGAAGCCGAAGTTGAGATGTAGAACAGCACGTTCTTGCTTGCGCCGTTCTTCTGCATATCCAGAATTTTTTCCTTCAAGTGAGGATAGAACTCTGGCTTGCTAGCATCACCAATTAAATAATGCAGGCGCTGGGCAAAATCGTTCCAGCCGTCGTCGGTGAAGTTGCGTGCGTCTTTTGAGTTCGCCGCGCCTTCGCGGAGCCGCTCGCGGAACTCCTCATCGGTCAGGTTGGTGCGACCGATGCCGAGCACGTCGAAATTGCGGCTGGTACAACCGACGCAGGCCAGATCGTACAGGGCAGGAATCAGCTTGCGATGCGTCAGGTCGCCGGTTGCACCGAAGATGACCAGCATACATGAATCACCTTGGGGCAAGGTAGGTGGCACAAGTTTGTGTGGCTTCGGTTGGACGAGTGTGCTCATGTCTATCTCGCTCCGTGCGACTCCGAGCTGGGACGCCGGGGTCGGCATCAATCGCTCCTTAGTGGTGAATGGCGGCTTCCGCAGCGGTGGCCTGGGAGACCGCCTGCGTTATCAGCACGAGCAAACGGCGGAGGCCCTTCTCAATGTCACGTCCGAGGTCAACGCGAATCGCCCGGCGACCCCGGGCCACCAGTGACTCGAAATCACCCAGCGCCTGGGCCTGCTTGAGCACGCCAAAGGTGAATTTCTCGCCCGGGATCTCGATGTCGTTGATGTCCTCGGAAGTGATCTGGAGAAACACGCCGCTATCGGGGCCCCCTTGTGTAGCTGCCCGGTGGAGTGGAGGAAGCGAGGTCCGTAGCCGCTGGTGGTCGCCACCTTCTTTTCGTCACGCACGGCGATGCGAACCTGCTGCAGCAATCCCTCGTAATTGTTTAGTTCCTCGATGTATTGCGTGACCGCGAAGTAGTCGCCCGGCTTGATCCGCGAAAGATGCGCGGTAAAGATCTCCTGCATCGACGAACCACCTCGTCGCAATAGATCCCGTGTGGCTTCGTCACCAAAGACGCGCATCGATTCCTCGGCAATGATCAACTTCTGCTGTGAGAGAGACCCGTTCTGCACATACTCGCCGAGCAAACGCTTGGTGTTGTCCTTCGACTCTTGGACGTTGGGCTGATCGAATGGATCAATGCCGAGCAGTGCTCCCGCAACGGCGGTGGCAAATTCCCACAGGAAGAATTCCTCGCCCAGATCGAGAGGATCTTGCAGCGTATGGCGCAGCACGGGATGGCCGGCAGCCTCGAGCGCTGCCAGCTTGGCATCAATGTCACCGGTCTTCGACGACTCCGTGTGAATGAACGCGAAGATGCGATCGTCGCCGTAAATGTCGGGAGAACCCAGCGGCTCGCCGGCGACCGGCACAATGCCTTTTCCTTCTTTGCCGGTGCTTTCGGCAATGAGTTGTTCGATCCACAGGCCCAGCGACTGGAGAGGCGCAGGCGTGACCAACGTCAGCTTGTTGCGTCCCGCCTTGGCAAGCGAGCCAAGGATCGCACCCAGTCGTGCGCCCAGGATTTTCGCTAATGCCGACCGGTCCCACGCAAGCGTGCTGAGCTAGCAGGGCGCGTTCGAGTAACGTCTTCACGTCGCCGCCCATCACGGCGAACGGAACCATGCCGAAGTACGACAGTGCCGAGTAGCGACCCCCGATGTCGGGCAGGTTGATAAACACGCGGCGGAACCGATAGTGCGCGGCGTCCTTGGTGAGTTGTGTTCCAGTATCGGTGACAGCGACAAAGTTCTCACCCGCCATGTCGCCCTTGATCCGCTTCACGCGATCGTAGAAATAGCGCTGGAACATCTGAGGTTCGGTGGTGTCTCCCGACTTCGACGACACGATGAAGAGCGTCTTGCCGACATTTATCTTTTGCTCCAGGTGGCGTATGGCCGTTGGCACGGTAGAGTCGAGGACGTAAAGCTGCGGGTAGCCGTCTTTCTTGTCGAAGGTGCGGCCGAGCACCTCGGGACACAGACTGGATCCGCCCATGCCCAGCACAACGGCATATTCAAACTCGGCCTTGCGAATGTCCTCTGCGAACGCGAGCAGTTCGGCAACATGCGGCTGCATAGTCTCGGCAACCTTGAGCCAGCCAAGCGCGTTGCGGATGATCGTCTCGTGCTCAGGATCGTCCTTCCACACTGTGGGGTCCTTCTTCCACATGCGGGAGACGACCTTCTGCTTGTCGAGGTCCTTGAGGGCGATTTCGAAATCGTCCTGATATTGGCCGAGCGCCGCGGCTGTGACGCGCAATGATAGAGCGCATCACCTCGACCCGACGGGCTTCGATCACTTCGAACAACTCGTCAAACGATTCCGAAAAAGAGGCCACGCCCTCTTCGGTCAGCTTGGTGGTGACCGCCGTCATGTCGATGCCAACGGCCTTTAGTTCGTCGAAGATGTGATGGGCCTCCTCGATGCCGGTATCCAGCGTCGGCTTGGCCGTGCCGTGGTCGCGGAAGGCGTCCAAAGTCGCAGGAGGAACGGTGTTGACCGTATCGGCGCCGATCAAAGTATCCAGGTACATGGTGTCGGGATATGCCGGATTCTTGGTGCTGGTGGACGCCCAAAGCGGGCGCTGTACCCTGGCGCCTTTTTCCTTCAGTTTGGCAAAACGTTCGCCGCCAAAGATGCGCTTGAACGATTCGTAGGCGAGCTTCGCGTTGGCGATCGCAGCCTTGCCCATGAGGGCATTGATGCGCTGTTTTTGCTGATCGTCGGTGGCTTTCTCAGCGAGTTGTCCGAGCTGCTTGTCCACCATGCTGTCAATGCGGCTGACGAAGAAGCTGGCCACCGAAGCTATACGGTCCACGGGCAGACCGGCGGCGACGCGGCGCTCGAGTGCCTTGATATAGGCCTCGGCGACCTGCTCGTACACATCGACCGCGAAGATAAGCGTGATGTTGATGTTCAGGCCAGAGAAGAGCAACTCCTCGACGGCCGGAAGACCCGCAGGAGTGCCCGGCACCTTGATCATCACGTTAGGCCGATTCAGCACGGGCGAACAACTTCTTGGCTTCTTCGATCGTCGCCTTAGTGTCATTAGCAAGCAGCGGAGAAACTTCCAGGCTGATGAATCCGTCGGCGCCGTTGTTGGCGTCGTAAACACTGCGCAACACGTCGGCAGCATTGCCAATGTCCTGGAGGACGATTCTTCGTAGATGTGGGAGACGTTGCTGCCGCTCGCGGGCCAGTTTCTCCAGTTGCTCGGCATAGTCCTGGCTGCCGCTGATGGCCTTTTGGAAGATGGTAGGGTTCGACGTCACTCCGCGGAGACCATCTTCGTCGATGAGGCGCTTGAGTCCGCCAGTAGTCAAAAGAGACCGGCTCAGCTGATCGAGCCAAATACTTTGACCTAAGTCATGAAGCTGCAGTAAGGGATTGCTGCTCATTTTAGTCCTCGCAAATCTTGCTCTTCGAGCGCGGTATCTTTCGCCAGGTGCCGGCGCTGTTCGCCACTAAAAGCCCCAAGGAAGTCCGCACCAAGTCCCATGCCTGCGCCGATCACATGACGCACCGGCCCGGGCAGGACGTTTCTATATGGTCATCGTACGCCTGGCGGATTAACGTTTGATTTTTTTCATGACGTTCTTGGGCCTTCGCCACGACGTCATCCACCGTGAACCCGAAGTGCTTCAACAGCTCCTTATAAGGAGCAGATGCACCAAAGTCCGTTCGAGCAACAACATATCCGTCATTGCCAATGTATTCCTTCCAGCCGAAATCGGTACCCGCCTCGACCGCGACCCGGGCTCGCACCTCGGGCGGGAGCACCTGGCGCTTGTACTCGTCGGATTGCTCCTCGAACAGTCTCCAGCAGGGCATGGAGACCACACGCGCCTTCACGCCATCGGCAGTGAGCTTTTCATAAGCGCCAACGCAAAGCTGAACTTCCGAGCCGGTGCCCATCAAGATGATGTCAGGGGTGCCGCCGGAATCGGCCATGATGTATGCACCCTTGGCGAGGCCGGCGGCCGATGCGTACTTGGTGCGGTCGAATGTGGGGACCGCCTGGCGAGTAAGCACCAGTGCGACCGGTTGCGTCTTTAGCGGCATGATGTAGCGCCACGCTTCGGCGACCTCGTTGGCGTCTGCCGGCCGGATCAGCAGCAGTCGCGGAATGGCGCGCAACGCCATGAGGTGCTCGATGGGTTGGTGGGTTGGTCCATCCTCACCGAGGCAGAAGGAATCGTGCGTGTAAATCCAAATGACCGGCTGGTCCATCATTGCTGCCAGGCGAAGCACCGGCCGCATGTAGTCGGAAAAGACAAAGAAGGTAGCCCCATACGGACGCAGTCCTGATAGCGCCATGCCATTGACAGATGGCGCCCATGGCGTGCTCGCGGATGCCGAAAGTGGAAGTTGCGGCCCGCGTAGCTGCCCTTCTCGAAAGCTGTAGTGCCGCTGAGCAGCGTCTTGGTCGAAGGATCCAAGTCAGCCGCGCCTCCCAGGAGCCACGGCACCTTCTTCGCCACAGCGTTCATCACCTTGCCGCCCGAGTCGCGCGTGGCGAGGCCTTTGGCGTCGGCAGGGAAGGACGGAATGTCTTTGTCCCAGCCATCGGGCAATTCCTGGTTGAGCATTTGCTGGAAGGTCTTCGTCGAGATCGGGAAATTCTTTCGCCCATGTGTCGTAGCGGACCCTGCCAATCCTTCTCCCACTGTGCGCCGCGCTCGACCGCCTTGCCCATGTAGGCTTTCACCTCGTCGGGAACCAGGAAATGCGCATCTGGCGGCCAGCCGTAGGCGATCTTGGTGAGGCGAACCTCCTCCACCCCCAGCGCTTCGCCGTGGGCCTCCTTGGTGTCCTGGCGATGTGGCGAGCCGTAGCCGATGTGGGTGTCAACGACGATAAGTGTGGGGCGGCTGGATTCCCTTAGCGCGGCCTGAATGGTTACGTCAACCATATCGAGGTCGTTAACATCGCTGACGTGCAGCACATTCCAGTGCCAGGCTTCGAAACGCAAAGCCACGTCATCGCTGAAAGCTAGCGATGTACTACCCTCGATAGTGATGTGGTTGTTGTCGTAGAACCAGATCAGGTTCGAGAGGCCAAGATGCCCGGCGATGGACGCGGCTTCATTGCTTACTCCTTCCATCAGGTCGCCGTCACCGCAAAACGCGTAAATCCGGTAGTCGAAAGGATGATGGCCGTCCTTGTTGAACTGCGAAGCCAGCCAGCGCTGGGCGATCGCCATGCCGACCGAATTGCTGACACCCTGACCCAGCGGGCCAGTCGTGGCTTCCGCTCCCGGAACCAAGCCATATTCAGGATGTCCCGGAGTCTTGGATCCCCACTGCCGGAACTGCTTGATGTCGTCGAGCGAAAGATCGTAACCCGTCAGGTACAACATGGAGTAAAGCAGCATGCACGCGTGGCCATTGGAAAGAATGAAGCGGTCGCGGCCAGGCCAATGCGGATTTTCTTGGATTGTGACGCAGATAGCGGGTCCACAACGTAAACGCCAGCGGGGCCAGCGCCATCGGTGTTCCGGGATGCCCGCTGTTGGCCTTCTGCACCGCATCCATCGAGAGCGTACGAATTGTGTTGATGCAAAGGCAGTTGAGCTGACGCTGTTCGAGGGTTTCGTCGGCGAATCCGTCTTTAGGGCCCGCGGCGATGGAGGCCGCCAGCCCCTTCGCGGTCTGCCTGTTCTTTTGCCTGGTGCGGTGACTTCCACTTGACTACTCACCCGTTACCGCCTTTCTGCTATCCATGACAGTTTGTAGTTGCTGGTTGAACGTTAACCTGATAATTCGTCCCTTGCCATTCGCTCTGTTGCCGCCAGAAAAAGGTAAACCGCAACGGCGCCGTTTGCGAGGGAGCAACCTCGATGTCTGCGTAATCCGTTCCCACAGCAGTCGGAGTGGAAACTGTGTCCTTCACCGTCTTCCATTCGTCGTCACTCCAATGCAGCACAAAGGGAGAAGAGGCCTGCACGCGCAGCAGAGCTCCAGCGGGAACGGTGCGGACTTGCCGATTCATCTTCCATACTTCGATTACCGGACGCGGCTTATCGTTGCGATATCGCTCGGCCACGGGCTCGATCAAATCAAATACCCGGTTGTCCACGACCGAGCGCAATAATTTTACATACTCCGAGTGCGCCCACATCAGGGGAATGGCAGATCCGGTCGCGCCACCGAAGGTCAGGAAGTTGTCGGGCATATCCGGACCATCCCAAATCTGTTCGGGAATAAGTCCAATGCCGGTGGTGAAATTCTCAATGGCGCGCAAGTAAACATCAACATTGCGTCCCGCCGCCAGTTCGTAGGTGGCCCGCTCTCCCGTCAACAGAGGCCATGGGCGTCCCACTCCCCAGCGGTCAAACGACCCGCCGTCGTCGCGCTGGCCGTATCCATCATGGTTGTAGCGCCTCCAGCACGGCCCCTTCGGGGTATCCACTTTCAACAGAGCATCCACAACTTTCAACGAGTCCTCGATGAGAGGATCGCCAGCTTTACGGACGCCAAAGCGCACCAATTCGAGGAAGCCCGCGTCGACAATTTCGTTGGCTGGATACCGGTAGCGATCTCCCGGACGCTGATTAGCCAATACGAGTTCCCCAGTATCGGGATCCTCATCGCCAGGGTCGTTCTGAGAGCTATTGGCAGGATTGATGCGAATATAGTGCCGCGTGATGCCGGGCACCAACGATCCTTTGTTGGTGACGGTCCACTTCTCGACGTGTGACTCCAGGAAGTCGGCGTGGGTGCGAACAAATTCAGCACTACATTTGTCGCCGTGAGCTTCGAGGAACTCGGCGGCACAGATCAAGGCTGCAATGTTGCTGGCCAGTGTGGAAGGGGAATAACCCGCCGCTTCCTCCCAGCGTTCCTCTGACGTCGCCGGCCCTTCGCGAACGAGATAGCCGCAAGCGCGCACTACGGTGACATAGGGATCGAAGTTGCCGAGTGCATTGGCCTTCCATAGTCTCCACGCCAGAATGATAGGGAAGGAAACTTCGTCGAGCTGTACACCTGTCCAGAAAGGACGGCCATCAATCCAAAAATTCTGATAAAAGCCGCCGTCCTCGCGCTGGGTGATGGCGAGATAAATGAGAGCGCGCAGCGGAGTCGCGGTGTCTCCAACGGCAAGCAACGCAGTCGCGGCGTTTACCATGTCGCGCGTCCACACCAGGTGATAGCCGCCCAGGTCGTCGTCGCCACGGTCTTCCCCCCAGGGTATGCTCAAGCTGGCGATCATGGCCCCGGGATAAACCTTGTCCTCGTGGGCGAGCAGCAGGTTGACGCTGCGGGCGAAGAGCGACGAATCGCGCTGATCAAGTTTGTCCATCAAGGCTAGGCGCTTGTTGGTGCGCTGCCACTGATCAAGGAAGTTCTTAAGAGCCACGTCGAACGGGATGCTCAGAGACTGAAACAGGGTAGCGCCAGCATTGTGGCCGGTATAGCCGAAACCGACGCCGAGGGTAAACTCCGTGCCGCGGGAAAGATCAAGTTGGGCCGTGAGCGCGATATTGCCATCGAACGCGGCGTCGTATTCCCAATTCATTTCAAAGTTGTGGGCCAGGTCTGTCCAGCCATCGTTCACGCCCAACATATCCGCACGATGCCTTGGAGAAATGGGCGGTGGCCGCAATCGCCAGGAAAGCATCATCGCGATAGGCAAGCAGGAACTTTCGACCGCGCGCCTTCATAACGAGCCCGTTGTTGTGATAACCGCCAATCTGCAGGTGGGGGGCGCAGATGACGTAGAGCTGCAGCCGTCCCTGCCATGCGGGTGCGACATTGAACTTGGTGTGCACCAGCAGACAACTCAGGTGCGGATCGCCAATGATCACCTTCTCAATGGAGTAGCGCCCGTCCGGGTCCGTATTGGTTACCTTGAACCCCAGGCCGAAGGCGCCGAAGCAGTCCAGATGGGTTACCATGTGCCGGCGCTCATCGTGGAAGAACGTCTCGCCATCGGTGACCAGATATTGCAGGTCGCGGATTTGCGGCGTATCGATGGTGGGGTAATAGACTTCGGTGATCACCCCGCTGGCCATGGTGTACCAGACGCGACTGGAAACGGAGTATGCCGTTCCGACAGCGTCTTTAGCTCCTCGCGTCCAGTGAGGCACGATGCCCGGTCCGCCGGGCGCGGGATTCGTGCCGATCATCAAGTGTTGGGCATCTCTCGATCAGTCGACATTAGCTTGCTCCAAGCCTTCGCAGTGTACCGCGAAGCATCAACTACCAGCGGCAGGATTTCGGATTGTAAATAATTGTAAATATGGAGGGAATCATGCTGTTGGGGAGTTTCATGGCCCCGCCTGCTTGTTATCATTGCAGACTAGGTAGGCGCTTCCCGAGCGCCGCGCTGGGGTAGAACCATTAGCCGTACTTGTGAGCAGAACGTCGTGCTACGGAACTGCGTGTGCGGTTTCTTCCGCATCCAACCACTATGACCGCGCACTAGGGCAGCGTCGTGCTATGGCGATTGGCGCCGGGAGTGCGATGGTCCGCACATGTGCGAAGGTTGCTCATGTACGGCGGGAGATTTCGCCACATTGTCGGAACCATGCAAGTCTTTTAAGGGAATCTTTATTGAAAGGCGTAGGCGCGTTCGGCCCGCGTTCCCTTGGTTTCCCTAACCGCCCGTACGGCGAGTCTAAGTAACGGACAGACGGAGGAGAGTACAGTGCACATCGCAATCGGATCCGATCAGGCAGGTCATGCAGCAAAAGAGCGAATCGCGGCGAGACTAGTCGAAGCAGGGCATGAGGTGATGGATGCTAACTCGGCGGTCCAGCCGCACGGGCGTGCCGACTACGCCGAGCAGGTTGCTATGTTGGTGCTGCGCCACAACGCGGAACGCGGCATCATCATCACCAGCCGAGTCGTTGGAGCTTCCGTGGCCGCGAACCGGGTGCCAGGTATTCGGGCGGCCTCGTGCCATGATCCATATTCGGCTTCGGTCGGCGCCAAGGCTGAAGGGATGAACGTCCTTGTGCTGGCCCTGCATTTATTGGAGCAGGATCACGCACAGGATGTGGTGGATGCATATTTGAGCGCGACGCTCGCGCCCGTCGAGGTGGTAGGGGGCTTGCCACCGCGCCGTTTGCAGCGTGTGTTCACGCATGTGCGCGAGAACATCGCCCAGGAGCTCGCGGTGGCGGAGTTGGCGCGCGTCGTGGGCATGAGCCAGTATTACTTCTCTAAGCTGTTCAAATTGAGCACCGGCACCACGCCCCACCAATACGTTATGCGGCAGCGGGTGGAGGGCGCACAAGAGCTGTTGCGCGAGGGCCGAACACCATTGGCCGAGGTTGCCACCCATGTGGGTTTCGAAACCCAGAGCCACTTTACGAGTGTGTTTCGCCGACTCTCGGGGGTTACCCCAAAGCACTACCGTGAGATGCATCAGGCGAATCCGGTGCTGGACACGGTTGCCCCGGAGCAGAACGAGGCCGCGCGGCAAAAATCTGTGACGGCAGCGTAGCGGGCGCTAGTTTCACGACGCAACGCGGTAGCTAATAACGGGTGGGGAGGTTGCGAATTTGCAAAGCTTGCTGTTGATGCGTGCGCTCATCGATCGGCTGCCTGCACAGCTGACAAGTCTGCCGGACAAGTCAGTGCAACGCAAGCCTTCGTCGTCGGAGTGGTCGCTCAAGGAAGAACTTGGGCATCTGCTGGACTCCGCAGCCAATAATCACCAGAGAATTGTCCGCGCCCAACTGGAGAACAATCCCGCCATGCCCGGATACGACGGAAACCAGTGGGTGATACTGCATCGCTATCAGGATCGGGACTGGTCTTCTTTGATTGCGATTTGGGCGGACCTCAATCGCCAACTACTGGCCGCTGCTGAAGCGGTGCCAGATTCGGCATGGTCGAGGACTTGCACCATCGCGGATTCGGAGCCGCTGACGTTGAAGTTTGTTTTCGACGATTACCTTGACCATATGCTGCAGCATCTGCGCCATATGGGAGTTAAGACAGAGGACTTGGTGTCCGCATCGGTGGGCGCGCATTAGAGCAACTCCGAACAAATTGATTGTTCAGTAGAACCAGCCTTCAGGTCCGTGTCCGCAACATTGCCCCACACCTAAGCGGTTTTGTCTGTCTCCGGCGGCGCTGAAGCGGGTTTGTGAGGAACTGTGCCATCCCTCAACCACCCCAACCAGCACAAAAACGGCGCTCGTTGGGGGACCCCGGCGGGACTCGGATCTATTTCACATTTCACCCAGCACTCTGCCTTCGGCTGGGCAGCGATTTTCGAATTGCTGTATTCGCCAAGCTCGAGTAGAGCGGCGCTTTAGCGCCGCGTCAGCGCCGCGCTATTTACGAGGCTTTCAGCCTGCTGCATCGCAGTGGGCTGAAAGCCTAAACTTCGGAGGCGCAGCCTGGCGCGGACCTGAAGGTCCGCTCTACCCGTACCATTCAGACAACACCAGGCCTGAACCGCTCTAACGGACGAAGATCTTATAGAGCATCAGGTAAATTACAACCCCTGTTACCGAGACGTACATCCAGATGGCGAAGGTGTACGGCGCGATGGCTTTGTGCCGTGCGAAATTGCCCTTCAATGCGCGCGCAAGAGTGACGAGGATGAACGGCACGACCACTACGGCCAGTATCGTGTGCGAGATCAGGATGGTGAAATAAAACGGCCGGGACAGTCCTCGACCCTGGAAACGGGTGATGCCAGCGCGCAACACCAGATGGTAGTAAAGATACGAGATCAGGAACAGGGTGGAGGTGAAGAAAGCTGCAATCATTACCCGTTTATGGGCTTGGCGGCGGCCGCGCTTGATGAGATAGAGCCCAGAGCCGATCAAAACGGCGCTGCTGCCGTTCAGGATGGCATTCAAAGCGGGATAAAACGTCAGGCTTAATTGCATCAGGCCGCGGGCTTGGTGGTGCGGCGGTTGGCCACCAGGAATGACAAGGCGAACATGATCAAAGTGAACAGTGCCAGCACCGCGAAGTTGGCTCCGAGTGAAAGGCCTGTCGACGCTGAACCGGGGAAGAGCAGCGAGCGCAACGCCTCCGTGCCGTAGGTCAACGGGTTGATGCGCATCAGCAGGCGAATCCAGATGGACGCGCCGGACAGGGGAAACAGCGATCCCGACAACAGCCACAGCGGGATGAGAAACAGATTGATCACGGCGTGAAAACCCGCCGTTGAATCCATGGGCCACGCAATAATGAAGCCTAGTGCCGTCAACGAAAATGCCACCAGGAAGATCGCCAGCACCGTCAATCCGAAACTGGCGAACGTGAAACGAACGCCCAACGCAGGTGCGAAGACCAGGAAAATGAGTCCTTGCGCCGTCGCCAGGGTTGCGCCGCCGAGCACCTTGCCCAGTACGATGACGGAGCGGCTTACCGGCGCCACCAGTACGGAAAGCAGGAAACCTTCTTTGCGGTCCTCAATCACCGACATCATGGTGAAGATGGCAGTAAAGAGCACGATCATGATTAAGGCGCCGGGGAAAAAATAGTCAAGATAGTGCTGGCCACCAGCCGTCCCGTTGGAGCGAAACGAGGTGCCGAATCCCGATCCGATCACAAGCCAGAAAAGCAATGGCGAGGCGATGACGCCAACCACACGCGCGCGCTGACGGTAGAAGCGTACAATTTCGCGCCACCACAGTGAGAACGATGGCAGCAGCAAACCTGCGCTACCGGAGGCGGCGGTCGCGGTAAAGGGGGCCGTTTGGGTAGTTGCCATGAAGCGCTTTCAGGCTCTGCAAGCGATCAACGTACAATCAGTCGGACTTCAGATCACACACTATTCTAACAGCAGTACTTGGTTCTTCCGGGACTCACTTATGACATGTGGCGGCAGGAGAAATGGTCCGCAATGCTCTATGCTACGATGACTGCCAACGCATGACCTCACCAGTTGCACCAGTCAAGTTGACTACCGCGGACACGCCGGAGATGGATACGTCTCCGCTTGAGCGTCGCTTATTCCTGATTCTCGCGGCTGTTGCCCTCATCTACGCTTTCTGCGCCGGCCTACGCACAGTTTCGGACTTCGATCTTGGCTGGCAACTGGCGACGGGCCGCTGGGTGGCGCAACATCATCTCATTTCGTCGGTGGATGTTTTCTCCTACACCGCGCAAGGAGAACCTTGGGTTTATCCCGTCGGTGCGGGACTGGTGCTTTATGCCGCCTATCTGCTCGGCGGGTATGGGCTGATTTCGTGGATTGCCGCGTCGGCATGCGTCGGCACCATCGCATTGCTGTTGCGCCGCGGCTCTGCCGTCAGTGCGGGGATCGCCATCATTGCTGTGCCGCTCATAGCCTGGCGCACCGCACCGCGGGCAGACATGTTCACCGTAGTGCTCTTTGCGGCGTTTCTCTCTCTGCTTTGGGAGAACTATCAGACAGGTCGTGCTCGCCTCTGGTTGTTGCCCTTGCTGATGGTGGCGTGGGTGAACCTGCATTTCGGGTTTGCCGCTGGTCTCGCTCTGATACTGGCCTACGTAGGCGTGGAGATATCGGAAACCATTTTCGGTGCCGAGCGCCGCCGCGTTGCCATGCAAAGACTTCGACGGGCCTGGGGATGGCTCGTACTCACGGCGCTCGTAACTCTGGCGAATCCGTGGGCCTGGGGAATCTATGGAGCCCTGTTGCGGCAAGAACGAGCCGCGGGACAACAGCAACTCAATATTGGCGAGTGGAGCGCCGTGCCGCTGACTTGGAGCGCCTTCAGCACTGTACTTTCGTTGCGGCAAACCCAAGGTGCGATCTATCTGCTGTTGATCATTGCGGTCGTGGCCGCGGCACTGGCATTGCTTCGACGCAAGTTGGGAGCGGCGATCCTGCTGCTGGCAGCCATTTATCCGCCGGTGCGTCATGTTCGGATGGCATCGATATTTGCCTGCGTGGTAGTGATAGTCGGCGGACCAATTCTGGCCGCAGCGATCGCCGAGTTTGGAGCCAATATTCGGTGGGCACAAATGCGGACGACCGCTGCGTGGGCGGCCGTTTTTTTTCTCGCCTCGCTTGCTTTGCTGCGCTCTTTCGATCTGGTCACCAACCGTCACTACGTTCGGGTCGTGGATGAGTCCAACTTCGGCGCAGGATTGGGTTGGTGGTTCCCGGAACACGCGGCAGAGTTCATCGCGCGCGAGAACCTTCCCGGCGAAATCTTCGACACTTATGACGAAGGCAGCTACCTGATTTGGAAACTCGGCCCGGCACGCCGCGATTACATCGATGGCCGGGACACGCTTTTCGGAGTACAGCGGATGCGTAAAGCCGGCCAGTTGCTCCAGCTCTCGCCGGATTCGGAGACATGGCAGCAAGAAGCGGACCGCTACAACCTCAACACCATCATCCTTCCGCTGGCGCGCTTTGACGGCGTCCAGTTGCTGCAGATCAAAGGTTTTTGCGAAAGCCAGAACTGGCGGGCAGTTTATCTGGATGAGATCTCCGCAGTCTTTGTGCGTCGAACGCCAGCGACGGAAGCCCTGATCCAGCGTTTCCCGGTGGATTGCGCAACGGCACCGTTGCCAGCGGCACCGTTTGTCTATTCCACTGCCGGGTCCTTCAATCAATGGGCCAATGCCGCGAACCTGCTCGCCGCCCTGGGCCGCAACTCCGAGGCACTCTCGGCCACCGACAGCGCGCTTGAGCTTTTTCCTGACAGCACCTTCGTACACTGGCTGCGTGGGAAGATTTTTCAGGCCGTGGGGCAGCGCTCCGCAGCCGAACAGGAATACTTGGCGGCGATATCCCTGGAGTCGAGCGAGGTCGCGTGGACTTCGCTTGCCCACCTGTACCAGCAAGAAGGACGCGTCCCAGAGACGGTGCACGCTTGGCAACAAGCAAGCCGGATGTCGTCCAGGCCAGACCTTGTGCAGCTCAAGCTGGCGCAATTCTATCTGCATATCCAGCAGCCCAAGCTGACCTTGCAGGCACTCGATGACGCGGTGCGTAGCGCTCCCGCCGACGCGCTGGCTGCAACGGGAGCAGGCTCTTTGAGATTCAATGTAGCGCAGGGCCGTGCGGCCGCTTGGCGGGCCCTCGGCGATCTGGGCCAGGCTACTTCGTTCCAGGAGGAGGCAGTCAAGCTTGCGCCGGACGCTGCTGATGCCTGGGCCAGTCTCGCAAGACTGTACCAGCAGCAAGGACGATTTGAGGATGAGTATCGGGCGGAGGAGCGCGCTAGGAACCTGGCGGGAAGCCCGGGTCAATGATCTCAACTGAGATGGACTAGCTGTGACTGCGGGCTTGCTAGCGTGCATTGTATCGTTCCCCGCAACGTCTACTCGGGCAGCTTGTCTTGACCACGGATTTTCACGGATCAACGCGGATGTTGTTTTGTTCAAGAATACAAAACCAAATCCGTGAGAATCCCTGAACATCCGTGGTTAACCTCGTTCTTCTCTGTGCCTCGGTTGCTCTGTGGTCTAATCCCCTTCGGCTTTGCCCTCTTCGGCGTTCTCTTCCGTCCAGAAGCGATGCCCAGTTCTGCGAATGAACACATCTTCCAGGCTCGGCTTGTGAATCGAGACGCCTTCGATCTCTCCGGGGAAGGCCTCGACCACCTCGGTCACGAAGCGGTGTCCCGCCTCGATTTCCAGCCGCACCCGATGATCGAGCACCGTGGGGTGCAATCCGAAGCGCTGCTCGATGCGCTGAGCCAGCGAGTCGGGATGCTCCGAATCCAGCAGAATGACGTCGCCGCCGATTTCGCTCTTCAATTCCGCTGGCGTACCAAGTGCAACGATATTGCCTTCGGCATAGATGGCGAGGCGATCACAGCGTTCAGCTTCTTCCATGAGATGTGTCGTCACTAGCACGGTCACGCGCTCTTCTTCGCGGAGAATGTGCAGGTACTGCCACAAATCGCGCCGCGCGCCGGGGTCGAGGCCCGTGGTAGGCTCGTCGAGCAGCAACACCGACGGATGATGCAGCAGTCCCTTGGCGAGTTCGAGCCGCCGCTGCATGCCGCCGGAAAACGTCTCCGCTTTTTCCTTGGCGCGATCGGCGAGACCGACCCGGCCCAGCATTTCGCTGACGCGCTTCTTCAGCGCTGCGCCGCGCAAGCCGTAAACATGGCCGACCAGCATCAGGTTCTCTTCCGCCGACAACTTGATGTCAATACTCTTCTCCTGAAAGACGACGCCGATGCAGCGCCGCACCAGGGCAGGCTCGCGCGCCACGTCGTGGCCCATGATCAGGGCGCGTCCGCCCGAGGGCACCATCAGGGTCGAGAGAATGCGGAAGGTCGTGGTTTTGCCGCTGCCGTTGGGGCCGAGCAGTCCGAAGATCTCGGCGGGACGAACGTCGAAGGAGACGCCAGCCAGGGCAGTTCGGTCTCCGTACTGGTGGCGGAGGTCCTGGAGTTGGATGACCGCCGCTGCAGCGTCGCCGGAGTCGGTCGCGATGGGCGGGTTGACAATTTCAGAAGTTGCCATGTGGGAAGCCACAGATGATTGTATTACGCGGGGAAAAACGGGGCGAAGTTCGCGCTGAGGGCATTTCCAACGGAGAACATTCGACCTTCTCATCCCGACCTATCCTTCCCTTATCCACTATCCACTAATCACTATCGACTGCTTCTCGGGGTGCCCCGTTCCAGCCATCTTTTGGCTAGGGCGGGGATTTTCGTACGGACCCTCATGCACTCTCCTCTTTTTTCTCACTGACACTCACGCTCCCCGGCGCTTTCTTCCGGACCTCCTCGCGCGACCCGCGGGTACTCCGTTCAAGCAAAGCTTGAGCCGGTCTTTCCGCCGACGCCATCGCCGCCTCCATCTGCCTCAAATTCGCCGCCGCCCCGTGCAGCGCCGACAGGATCAGCTTCGCGCGGTCCGGCCGAATCAGCTCTTGCGCCACCCCATGGATCAACTGCATAAAGCCGATCTGTATGGCCGCAGCATCCTCCAGATAGGGCAACTCGTACCGGTAATCAGGATGCTTCTCCGGATGAGGGTTAAACAGCCGCACAAAGAGGTTGGTCTTGGGGGCGCGTTTGCGCACCTCGGTGTGGTGATAGCAGTATTTCTCATCGTGCCATGCGGGCGAACCGCAACGCTCGCCGCTCGGCTTGATGTGCTCGCAGATCGCATAAAGGCTCGTATCGGTAGCTTCTGATGTAGGAAGACTCACGGGGTCCCCCCTTTCTGTAACTCGTTTGATATCACGATCTTGCTCGTAAGATCCTGTGTTTACAGGAGTTGGGCTCGCTAGTAACTCGCGTATTTTCAATATCTTGCATAATTACCGGCCAAGATCCTGAGCCCCTTAGACTTACACGTAAGATACTGCGGAATAAGGACTTGGCGTTCACTACTTCTCTCTCGGATTGTCACTCCGACCGAGGACTTTAGTCAGGGCAATAATATAGTTCGCAAAATGAAAGTCGAATCGGTAGGATTGATTCTGCCGTGACAGATTGAGCAGCTACGCCGTCTTTTTCGTCCGCTTCTTACGCGCCCGCTTCCAGTTCGCTTCTCGCTTGAGCAATTCCGTTTTCGAGACGTTGAACACTTTGCGGACGGCGTTGTCGAACTTCTCCGCCTCCGTGTCGCCGGGCACGTGGGGCGCTGGTAATGGCCTCATGCCCCACTATGATAGCCGGAGCGGGGGTGATTGCAAGGATGAAGTGCTAAAATTCGCGCCATGCCATTCAGTCCTTCCGATCTTCGGTGGTGGGGATGGCTGCTCTGCTCGGCGGGAGCGTGGGGCGTCTGCTGGTTCGCCGCTGTTTTAGGCGATAACTGGGAAGGCAAGGGCGGCTGTTTCCCAGCGACTGTCGCACTTCTGTCAGGACTCGCCGGTTTAGTTACAGGAGCGATGGCCATTATTCTCTTTGTCAAGTGGGTCTGGAACGGTTAAGGGAGTGAGAAATGTATAAAACTGGCGATCCGCATCCGAATCCCGCTTGCAACCTTATGGCGTTTGTCGAATACGACGAACATGGGAAAGAAATGTGGACTAGTGTCGGTCGGGATAGTGAGGCTCCGTACCGTCTGGCGAATCTGAATGCGCGACGTCGCCGCGCACGTATGAACACACCTCTGAACAGTCCTCGCATTGAATCGGCGCCCCCGCTGGATCGAAGTCAGTTCCATACCGATGCGGATTGACGTTGGGATACGACCCGAGCTGGATAAAGTTGCCGCATCGCACGCAGAACACTCCGAAGTAGCGCAAATTCTTAGGTTTTGAGGTTTGGTTCATGGATGTTCCTACTGAATTGGCTTCCCAGTCTGCTTCAATTGCAGAGACATTGACTCAAGTAGCTCAATCCTTTGATCGTGACCGCGACTGGTGGCTTCGGTGCGTAGCTGCTGGCGCAGTTCTTCGTACAGAGGCTCAAACTGTTCCCCAATCGACGCACGGGCAATCTTCGTCAACGCGTAAACCGACATCTTCAGCTCAAGCAAATCCTTCTCTTGAGAAATGATGAGGTCAAGCATTCCGGCCATTTGCCCATCAGTGAGAGCGGTAGTTTGTTCCATATAGGTTCCTCATAATTGGCTCGATGTATCTGGATTATCAATTGGCGTTGGTTCTCCGCCGAGAGCCTTTTCCATTACTGCCTTGTCTATCTTGAACAGCGAGTGGTTTGATTCAGTGAGTAGGTGCGAAAAGATTTCAGGCGGGGTCAACAGACCACGATTTTTGATCTCTATGGGCTGTCCCAACATCACGCGCCTGTAGTATTCCTTGCAAACATGAGCGACAAGATCAGCGCCTTGCAACGGGCGGACACGAACCGAGGGCGAGAACCCTACATCGCCGAGGAAGTCTGAAAGGGTATAAATTCCAAGTATGTGGCGCCCATAGTGCTGTCTAATTTCCGCCACACGTGCCAGCGCCAGGGGTGCATACTCGTCTTGCTCGTCAAAAACGAAATGACAAAGCTCCCCGTCGTGGGCAGCACGCTCAACCGCCTTTGCGAGCACTGCGCCGAAAGCTACGAAGTAGGCTGAGCTTGGTTTGCCTGATGTAAGGAAACGGTCTTTCCCTATGTGGAACGTGCCTCCCGTGAGGAATTGCCTTTCCTCCTGATCAAACGAGAAGAAATCACGGAGATTAACAGCGGCGGCTAGGAGGTGGCACTTGTGGGCGTGTATTAGACGCACTAAATCGCTGACAAATACATTCGCTTTCTCAAATGACCATCCCTTGTACTTGCCGGTCAAACCGCCATCGGTCGCCACTGTCCAGAACTCTTTTGAATGGAACTCGTCTATACCGTAGTCACGCAGCTTGAGGCCCCACTGCTCTTGTAGCGGAATACAAAGTGAGTTTCTGCACTGCATTCCGGCAATACAGCACACAACCTCATCGGCATTCTTGCCGAGACCGCTTTCGTCCATGTAGCAGCGGAGCATTGCGAATAAAGTCTCCGGTCCAGAAAAGGGAGCAGTTAATTCACCCCAATACCAAGGGCACAATTGACTTTCAGCACACATCGGCGCATCCTCATTGCTGAGGCCAAGCGCACGAACGCCTCATCACCCGAAAGCCATCTGCCAAGAAAACTAAAGGTGAAAAGCGCAAATTCTGAAAGCGGAGGTCAACCGGACTTCCGCTTTCCTCGTTTCAAACGCAAAGGATTAGAAGGCCACCGTTTCTCCCACCTTGCCGGTCAACTCATCGAAGGTGAGACGCTTGCCGACAATACCCTTCACCGCACTGCTGAACCGTTCGCCATCTGTCAGCTTGCGGTTGTTGTAGCGATACGCTTGCTCGTCGAGGTAGCGAAATAGGTGGAACGGTTCGACGCTGACATAGGTTCCGTTGATGCCGCGCTTCAACAGGCTCCAGAAGTTTTCCAGGCCATTGGTGTGAATCATGCCGTCAACGTACTGGACCGCGTGATCGACCACCTGATGCGCGTAGTCGCCAGCGAGGCCATTGTAGGAAAGCAGCGCATCGGTGTAGAGGGCCGCGCCAGCTTCGACATGCTTTTTGACTTCGGCTTGCAGGGCCTTCTTTTTGCGGTTCGGAATCACGGTCGCGCGAACTTTGCCGCCACGCTCCAAGATGCCCATGACGGCGGTTTTATCCTTGCCGCCGGTTCCAGTGATACGGCGCTGGCGCTTGCTGAGGTGCATGTTGCGGGCTTTGCCGCCGATGAAAGTTTCGTCAGCTTCTACGTGGCCAGTCAGCTTCTCGAATGAGCCAGACATCAACGCAAGGCGAATCCGGTGATCCAAGAACCACGCGGTTTTCTGGGTGATGCCAAGGGCGCGATGAATCTCGTAACTGCTGATGCCGTTCTTGCAGTTCACAATCTGCCACATGGCGGTCATCCACTTGTCGAGGCCGATGGGAGAATCCTCCATGATGGTTCCGGTCTTGAGGGTGAACTGCGGAGCCTCATGCTTTTCGCGGCAATGCCAGCGATTATATTTTTCGAGGAGCAGGACGTTCTTGCTTCCGCAACGCGGGCAGGTCACGCCATCGGGCCAGCGGCGAGCCACCAGATATTCGCGGCAGTTGACAGGATCGGCGAAATAGAGAATCGCTTGCTGTAGAGTTTTTGGTTCGCTTGCCATGACTCAACAATAGACCGAACCCTCTATTTTGTCAACTATATTATTACCTTAGTCAGAGTAGAGGAACCTGCTGTTCGACGAGATCTGCGACCCCTGCCGTTGGCGGCAGAATGAGGGGTTGGCCGCTGACAACTGACAACCGGCAACTGACAACTGGTTCCGGCGGTTCCTGCCCTACACCGAAAGTATGTTTCCGCCCACTCCCGCGGTCAAGTTACGAAGGTACTAATTGGCCCTCCTATTTCGCTCCGAGTGCCAGAATGGGAATGACGGCGGTAAAGCACTTTGTCATCCCGACCGGAGCGAAGCGCAGTGGAGGGACCTGCTGTTCACTCGGTGATGCATCTGCTGATCGAAGCGCCAACACGCCAGTCCCGCCCAGCGGGACGAAAGAGCTTAGCCCAGCCTTTCAAGGCTGGGTGAGTGGGAAAGGAGATCGAGTCCCCCGGGGACGGCACAGGATTCTCTGCGTTCGCCGTTTGGCCGTACCCGAGGCAGTTGACGCTTACCCAGTTCTGAAGCGCTGGGCTTTCCTATTTCGCCGCGCAACCGGATCAGAGCAGCAGCGCGAATTCCCCCTGCTATAATCCGCCGCATGGACCAACTAGAATCCCCGCTTTTATGAGTGACCACAATTATTGGCTGGATCTCTTTACCGGCGTCACATGGGAAGAGTTTCTCGATGCGGGCGGGAATGTCTCTGGATTTCGAGAGAGTCGATGGTCGGCTGTACAAAAGATCAAGCCGGGCGATTACTTACTCTGCTACCTCACCGGTGTTTCTCGCTTCATCGGAATGCTTGAAGCGGTTTCCGCGCCCTTCAAAGATACGAGTCCAATTTGGAGGGACGAGGACTTTCCTTGCCGTCTTAAGGTAAAGGCAGTCGTCACGCTGACTCCGGCGACCGCAGTTCCTGTTTTGGAGTTACGTGACCACCTGAGCATGTTCCGGGAGATGAAGAGTGCTATCGCATGGACAGGCCACTTTCGAGGTTCTCCCGCGAAATGGAAGGCCTCGGACGGCGACGTAGTGCTTGCAGCTTTGCTGGAGGCGAAGCAGAACCCGACTACACGTCCGGTGGACGCGGCAAAGCTTGCCAGACGCCCCAAGGCCCTCAAGGCGAAAATGGGATCGGTAACTGTTCCTGAGAGTGAAGAAGTTTCTGTCCAGAGACCTGAGGCCACAAAAGAACCGACCGACCACGAGGAAATCCAATGGCTTCTACTCAAGCTCGGCAGCGACATGGGGTTTGATGTGTGGGTTGCGAGAAATGACCGAGGACGCCAGCTGAAGGGTCCACGCTTTGCTGAGCTACCAAAGCTAAAGACGGAACTGCCACTCCAATTCGACGAAGCGACAAACCGAACCATCGAACTGATTGACGTATTGTGGTTGAAGGGCAACGCCATCGTCGCGGCATTTGAGATTGAAAGCACAACTTCAATTTACTCGGGCCTTCTTCGTATGGCCGACCTCATAGCCATGCAGCCCAACCTCAACATCCCGCTCTATCTCGTTGCTCCAGACGAGCGGAGACAGAAGGTTGTCGACGAAGTTAACCGCCCTACCTTCAGGCGGCTCTCACCAGCGCTTTTCGAAGTGTGCCGATTTATCTCTTTCTCAGACTTGCGCACCAGGCTCAAAGAGGCTGGTCCGTTAGTTCGGTATCTAAGGCCTGAGTTCTTGGAAGAACTCTCGGAGTCCTGCGAAATAGAAGAAGCTTAGAGCGGCGACGTGCGGCCATGAGTAAATATGAAGAGGCCAAGAGACTCAAACTAACAAAGGCGCGAGTCCCGACAACCTGTGACGAGTGTGGAAATGTGATTGAAAAGGGTGCTCAGTACTTTCGAGAGTCCCTCGGATCTTTAGCAAAGCCGCCAGGCCTCCGCCTGGGAAGCTATTGCATCGCCTGCGGAAAGGCAAAGGCTAGCTCAACCTGAACGCATGAACACTATTATCGTTCGACTAGAGAACGTAGTGTCCGCCGGCTGACGATGGCTCGGGATTTTATTTTCAGTGCACCCAGGACTCACAGCCTGCCCTGAGCGGAGTCGAAGGGGCCTGGGCTAATCTTGTTCCGCCCTAAGGGGATGGTTCTTTCCCGTGATGGGGCTTGATGCAGCCCGGAGGGCGGCACAATCGTAGCCCAGCGCGTAAGCGCTGGGAAATCGTCATAAATTGATCCGAGTCCCTTCAGGGACGGCACACGTTTGCGCGTTGACTGGCTGCGAACTGTCGCATAGAGTGTGGCCTTCCAAGATCATCCGTAGCATCCCGGAAGCAAGCGAGGTCACGCGGCAATGGCGAACCCTGAACATCTCAAAATCCTCAAGCAAGGGGTCGAGCAATGGAATAAGTGGAGGCAGAGGAATCCAGAGTTCGTACCAGACCTCAGCGAGGCGGATCTCGTCGGGGCGAACCTCAGCGGAGCCCACCTTGGTGAGGCGAACCTCAGTGGGGCGATGCTCACCGGCCGCGCGCAGCTCTACGGGGCGAGCCTGATCGGGCGGGCCTCCGCGGGGCTTCCCTCTGGAAGGCAAACCTCCGGATGGCGAATCTTAGCGATGCAACTCTTCGCGGGGCGGACCTCCGCGAGGCGCACCTCACGGGAGGGAACCTCCGGGGGCGAACCTCAGCGAGGCGGATCTCGTTGGAGCGGACCTCATGCAGGCAGACCTCGTCGGGGCGAACCTCAGCGAGGCCAACCTCGGCGCGGCGGAACTCTATAGGGCCAACCTCCGCGAGGCCAACCTCCGCGAGGCCAAGCTCACCGAGAGCAATCTATGGAGAGCGGAACTCAGCGGAGCTGACCTCAACGGGGCTCGGGCGCAATCAACAATCTTTGCTGATGTCGATCTGAGCACCGTTAAGGGCCTTGAATCCGTCAGGCACCATGGCCCATCAACCGTCGGCATTGATACCATCTACAAATCCCACGGCAAGATTCCTGAAGTATTCCTGCGCGGCTGCGGCGTTCCCGACGAGTTCATTGCCTACATCGGCTCGATGGTGGGACGACCCATCGAGTTCTACTCCTGCTTCATCAGCTACTCGACCAAAGACCAGGAGTTTGCCGAGCGCCTCCATGCCGACCTGCAAGCCAAAGGCGTGCGCTGTTGGTTCGCGCCCGAGGAAATGAAGGCAGGCCGCAAGCTGCACGAGCAAATTGACGAGGCCATCCGCCTGCATGACAAGCTGCTGCTGATCCTCTCCGAGCACAGCATGAGCAGCAACTGGGTCAAAACCGAAATTGCCAATGCGCGCGAGCGGGAGAAGCGCGAAGGCAAGCAGTTATTGTTTCCCATCACGCTGGTCCCGTTTGAGGCGATCAGGCAATGGAAGTTGTTCGATGCCGACATCGGCATTGACTCGGCCCGCGAGATCCGCGAGTACTTCATCCCCGACTTCAGCAACTGGAAGGACCACGACTCCTATCAGACAGCCTTTCAGCGGCTGGTGAAGGACTTAAAAGCAGGGGCTGGAGGTTAGGGGGCGGGGAATAGTAAAAAGCGGGTTCGTTCGCGCTATAGGGGTCCTCCGACTCCGGCGTGCAGAGTCGGCACGCCTCCGCTCAGGATGACACCGCCAATTTACTGAGAGCTGAATGCTGACTGCTGAGTGCTGACGGCTCGCACCTACGCGCGATTCAGCATCATCAGCGCGAACAGCAGCGGCAGATAGATCACCGAAGCTTGCAGCACGTGACGTGCGCGCAGCTTCGAGGCGGGAGCGGTGGGCGCGAGCTTCATCGTCCACATGCGCAGGCTGAACCACAACATGCCGCCGCCGAGCAGCAGCGCGCCTGCGAAGTACGTCCATCCCGCCATGCCCATCAAGGTGGGCGCGAGCGACACCGGAACCAACGCCAGCGCGTACATCACGATGGCGAATGCGGTGGAGCGGCCGTCACTCTCGACAACGGGCAACATGCGGATGCGCGCGTTCTCGTAGTCCTCGCGGTAAAGCCACGCGATGGAATGAAAATGAGGGAACTGCCAGAAGAACAGAATCGCGAACAGGACGAAGGCCTCGCTGTCGAGGCGGCCGCGAATCGCCGTCCAACCCAGCACGGGAGGCATGGCTCCGGGAAATGCGCCGAGAAACGTGCAGATGGGGTGCACACGTTTCATCGGTGTGTACACGGTGAGATAGCTGATGGAGGTGAGCGCTGCCAGCGCGGCGGTGAGCCAGTTGGTGGTCGCCCACAGATAGAGCACGCCACCGATGGTCATGCCGAACGCAACCACCGACGCGTGCATCAGGCTCATGCTGCCGGTGACCAGCGGACGTTGCGAGGTGCGCCGCATCAGCGCATCGAGGTCGCGCTCGACCACTTCGTTGATGGCAGCAGTGCCTCCACTGACCAGCCCGATGCCGATGAGCGCGTGCAGCAGGGTCCATGACAGCGACGACACGCCCGACTTGGCCGCCGCGAAATACGCGCCCGCCCACGCGGTCATCACAATGAGCGTGGTGACCCGCGCTTTGATCAGGACGGAATAGTCGCGGGCGAGCGCGGCAAATCCTTCGCGTGGCACAGCCAGCGGCTGCGTGGCGCTGCTCATGCGGTGACGGCCTTTCGCGGTGCGGAGTGGACCACCGCCTCCGCAGCGTGGACGTTGATCATACGCCGGCTCTGGATGGCCAGCACCACGGACGTTGCCAGCACCAGCGCGCCGCCAGCAACGTGCGATACCGTGCTGACCACAATGCCGGTGGTGGATTGCGGTGGATCCACCATCCATTGCAGCCGAGTCAGATATGAAGCGAAGCCGAGTCCAAGTTGGACCATCAACAGCGCCAGCAGCAACTGTGCAGGCTTGCGCAGTTGTGCGACATTTCCGTAGCGCGTTAGCACGCGAACGATTGTCCAGCAGAGCAAAGCGGTAACGACGCAGGCGCCGATGAGATGTGGTAAAAGCTTAATGCCGGAGTGACGGAAGGCAGCGCCGAGGATCAATTGTACCCACACGCAACATGCCGCCAAGGCCGCGAGAGTCGAAGTGCTGGGCGCGAGGTCGCGCTCGGGAATGGGCTGTTCGTCCTGCAACCAGCTTCGGCTGGTGAACAGGGCCATCGCAACCACGATACAGAAGATCATCTGCCCAAGCGTGGCATGCGCCGTAGAGATGGACCATGGCAGCAACTTCAATACCGTGAGGCCGCCGAGAACACCTTGGCCAACAACCGCAGCCAGCGCGGTCCAGCCCAGCACGCGCATCCACTTGCGGGTTTCGACACGCTGCGTCCAAACCGCCATCACGATGATCAGCAAGCCGATGAATTCTGCGATTATGCGATGGGTGTGCTCGTACTGCACCCCGTTGACCATGGGAGGAAGCTTGTAAAGCGAGCCGAAAGAAGTGGGCCAATCAGGAACCGACAAGCCGGCGTCGTTGCTGGTAACCAAGGCGCCGGCAACGATTAATAGAAAGGTGGCCCAAGCTAAAATTACAGCGAAGCGATGGTGCGCCGGGTTGTAAGCAATAAGACCAGGTCGCGAAGTCAGAACTAACTCCTGTTACACGTTGCTCCCGCGCAAAACGACGGTGTCGCTTGCGAGGCGATGTTCATATCGAGTTCGCTAGGAAGTGCGGTTCAAAGCTGCGGCGAACGCCCTGTCCTCACGCAGCGCTCGTGGCGACATTGTATCAAACTGGCCGCAAGAGTAGCCGACGGCTGGCAAGGGGTCTGGTGAAATGCTCGACGCACCAAAGCTGCAAGTCACTGCGGGGCGTCTAATAAGATCGTAAGGCAGTTCGTTACTGCCGGGAGTTTATCGTGCGTATTGTCTTACTAGCGCTGGTGATCTTGGTCTTCAGCCTAACCCAGCAGCCCATCTCCGACGCTGCCAGCCGCGGCTCACAGGCTATCGCGCTTTCGCATGTTCGCCTCATCGACGGCACAGGCCGGCCGCCGATCGAAAATGCCAGCATCACGATTCAAGACGGGAAGATCATTGCAATCACCTGGGGAGCCAATACCAAAGCCCTTCCTGGCCAGCGAGTGCTCGACTACTCGGGCAAGACCATCATCCCTGGCCTGATCAACGCCCACGGGCATCTTGCACTCGTATGCGGTTTGCAGAATTCAGCGACCTGCTACATCAGGGACAACGTTATCGCCGAGTTGCGCCAATACGAGCGCTATGGCGTGACCAGCATGTTGTCGCTGGGTGTGAACCGCGATTTGATATATCAGATTCGTGCCCAACAGCGAGCCGGCAAGCTGGACGGTGCGACCGTTTATAGTGGCGACCGTGGTATCGGAGTGCCAGATGGCGCACCGCCATTGCCGCACGCTCCCGACCAACTCTACCAGCCGAAGACGCCTGCGGAGGCACGCGCTGACGTGGATGCAATGGCGTCGCGTCACGCCGACATGGTCAAGATCTGGGTGGACAACCTGCACGGCACGAAGCCGTCGATGGACCCGGCGATCTACCGCGCTGTCATCGACCAGGCTCATGGTGACGGACTGCACGTGGCCGCGCATGTCTACTACCTGGCAGATGCCAAGGCGCTCGTCGCCGATGGCGTCGATGTTCTGGCTCACAGCGTTCGCGACCAGACTATCGACCAGGAATTACTGACTGCGATGAAGCAGCGTGGTGTGTTCTACATTCCGACGCTCACGGTGGATGAGTCATTCTTCGCGTACGCCGAGCATCCGGAATGGAAGGACGATGCTTTCCTACAGGCTGGCATGAGCCCCGAGTTGTTTAGCATGCTGACCGGCGACGCTGCCCGCGAGAAAGTCGAGCAAGATCCAAGTCTGGCGATTCACAAGCATGACTTCGCCAACGATCAGAAGAACCTCAAGCTGGCCTACGAAGCAGGCGTGAAGGTTGGATTCGGCACCGATTCTGGCGCTATTCCGCCACGCATCCCCGGTTTCGCCGAGCATCACGAACTGGAGATGATGGTGGCGGCTGGACTTACGCCAATGCAGGCTATCATGTGCGCAACGAAAACCAACTCGGAGCTTCTCGGCATCGGGAAGACGGCCGGAACGCTCATGGTGGGGAAGCAGGCGGATTTGATCGTGCTGGAAGGCAATCCGCTGGACGACATTCGTAACACGAGGAAGATAGTCGCGATCTGGCATGGGGGCAGGGAAGTGCAGCCGATCACAGCAGCCAAGTAGAATCGTGATTACAGCAGTTTAAGAATTACTGTAGTCGACCGAGTACGGGCAGTGCGGCGCTTCAGAGGCTGCTACGAAACTCCTGTGCTGGGCCAGTTGGTGGAACAAAGCAGTCCGCAGCCGCCCTGCGGCGGCAGGTGATCGCAAAGTAGAATCGTGATTAAGAATTACTGTAGTCGACCGAGTACGGGTAGTGCGGCGCTTCAGAGGCTGCTACGAAACTCCTGTACTGGGCCAGTTGGTGGAACAAAACAGTCCGCAGCCGCTCTGCGGCGACAGGTGATAGCCCACCGCTTCAGCGGCGGGATGGCAGAGTGGGAAATCTTGAGTCCGCTTTAGCGGACGGCAGACGTTTCTTAACTCTTCAGCGCCGCATTCCCCCTGGTCCTTAATTGCACCCGGTGTCTGTCTACATCTCCACTTCCTGCAGTTGCGCCTTCGGCGGCGGAATGCTGTGCAGCGCCTCAATCACGGCATCGGCGAACTCGCTAGTTCCGGCCGTGCCGCCTACGTCCCGAGTGACGTGCTTCTTCTCGGTGTACACATGCACCAGCGCGGCATCGATCTGGTCTGCGGCTTGGTGTTCGCCGAGATGATGCAGCATCAGAATCGCCGAGCGCAACACCGCTGTCGGATTGGCCAAGTCTTTGCCGGCGATATCGGGTGCCGAACCGTGCACCGCTTCAAAGATGGCGCACTCATGTCCGAAGTTCGCGCCCGGCACCAGTCCCAGACCGCCTACGAACGCCGAGCATAGATCGGAGATGATGTCACCGTAGAGGTTTTCCAGCAACAGCATGTCGTACTGATAAGGGTTCATCACCAACTGCATGCAAGTATTGTCCACGATGTGTTCGCCGTACGTTATCTCGGGATACTCCTTCGAGATGTTGCGCGAACAGCGGATAAACAGGCCGTCTGACAGCTTCATGATATTGGCTTTATGGATGGCATGAATCTTCTTGCGTTTGAAGCGCCGCGCGTACTCGAAGGCAAACCTCGCTATGCGGGTCGAGGCCTTCTCGGTAATGATCTTCAGACTCTCGACCACGCCAGGCACAACTTCATGCTCGATGCCTGAGTACAGCCCCTCAGTATTTTCACGAACCACAATCAAGTCCACGCCCGGATAGCGAGTCGGCACGCCGGGAAGGTTGATGATGGGCCTGAAGTTAGCGAACAGCTCAAATTGCTTGCGCAACGCGACGTTGATGCTGGAAAAGCCGCCACCGATAGGCGTTGTCACCGGACCTTTCAGCCCAACATGGGTGCGCTCGATGGATTCCGTTAGTTCTTTGGGGATGTACTCCTTGTACTTTTCGAACGCTTCGGCGCCGGCGGCGAAACTCTCCCACTCGAACTTGACGGCGGTGGCTTCCAATATCCGGACGGTCGCATTCACGACTTCGGGGCCGATGCCATCGCCAGGGATTAACGTGACTTTATGGGGCATTCGTTCTCGTCTGACTGCCGGAATCACTCTCCGGACTTGGTTTTGGCCGGTGCATTTTCCTTGGTATCGAGCAGTTCCTTCAACTCGGCCATGAACTCGCGCACGTCTTTGAAATCCAGATAGACCGAGGCGAACCGCACATACGCAACCTTATCGATGCGCTTCAGCCGGTTCATGATCAGTTCGCCGACCTCGCTGGTCTTGCGCTCGCGATCGGCGGAGTCCACTACGAAGCCCTCGGCGTCATTGACGATTTGCTCCAGCTTACTCATGGAGACGGGTCGCTTCTCGCAGGCTCGCAGCAGTCCATTCAACACTTTTTGCCGTTCAAACTTTTCGCGCCGCCCGTCTTTCTTGACGACCATGTACGGGATCTCATCGATCCGCTCATAGGTAGTGAAGCGCCTCTCGCACTTCAGGCATTCGCGGCGGCGGCGGATGGATTCGCCTTCCTTGCTCTCGCGCGAATCCACTACTTTGTCGTTTTCAAAGCCGCAGAATGGACACTTCATGGATAAGAAAAGGCGCAGGCAGACAGCCTGCACCTCGATTGTAACAGTGAGAGGAGGAGGCCCGGCCTAGGCTATCCAACCGCCGCCCACAACCATGTGCCCGTCATAGAACACGACCGCCTGACCGGGCGTGATGGCGCGCTGCGGCTCGTCGAACGTCAGCATCACCTCGTCATCACCGATCTTTTCCATCGTTCCTGAAGCAGGCTCGTGGCGATGACGAATCTTGGCCTGCACACGCATGGGCTCGCGCAGATCGTCAATCGCGATCCAGTTCACGCGATTGGCACGGAGAGTTCGAGAGAACAGTTCGTCGCCACTGCCCACCACGACCTCGTGCTTCTCTCCGCGAATTTCCAGCACGTACAGCGGCGACCCCGTGGCCACGCCGAGTCCCTTGCGCTGGCCGACTGTGAAGTTGTGGATGCCCTCGTGTGTACCAATCACCTCGCCTGTCGTGGTGACCAACTCGCCCGCGGTGTCGGGAAACTCTTCGCCCTGCTCGGCAAGGTACGCGTCAAGAAACTTCTTGTAGTCGCCGCCGGGAATGAAGCAGATCTCCTGCGAGTCAGGCTTTTCGAACAGGCGAAGCCCCGCGCGCTTGGCCTCTTCGCGCACCTCCGGCTTGCGCAACTCGCCAAGCGGAAACAGGGTCCGGCTCAACTGCTCCTGCGTTAGTCCGAACAGGAAATACGTCTGGTCCTTGGCGCGGTCAGCGGGGCGCTTCAACACCCAGCGTCCGCTGGGCTCGTCGAACTCGTTGCGAGCGTAGTGTCCGGTGGCCAGCAATTCCGCCCCAATTTGCCGCGCTGTAATCAGGAGCTGATCGAACTTCAGATGGTTATTGCACAGACTGCACGGGATCGGCGTGCGTCCGGAAAGATACTCCAAGACGAACGGACGCACCACGTCTTCCTCGAATCGATTCTCCTGATTGACGACGTAATACGGAATGCCTAGCGTCTCTGCCACACGGCGCGCATCATAAACGTCGTCGATGGAGCAGCAGCGCCCCTGCACCGATTCGGGCATTCCCTCGTGCCCGGCCAATCGACGCTGGTTCCAGAGCTGCAGCGTCAGGCCGACGACGCTGTACCCCTGCTCGCACAGCAATGCGGCAACGGCGGAGGAGTCCACTCCTCCGGACATGGCCACGGCAATGGTCTTAGAATTCGGCATTCAATACTTGGCAATTAGCGGTTAGCAGCCCGCCATTCGGCAATTAGAAACCGTACCTCAGTTGCAGCGCTTTGTATCAGGGCACGGCTTTAGCCGTGCCGTACAGCGTCTAAAGATTTTGTGGGCTTTAGCCCCTGGGCTCTATTCCGAGCGGCCATTTCGCGTCTCACAGAACGCCACTCGAGCCCTCCTTACTTTCATGTTCGTACAACAAGAACTTCCGTCGCTCGGCCCGCGACCACGGACTGCGTCCTTCGCGCGCACGCGATGACCGTAGGGCTTGCACCTCGCCCAACTGCAATAGAGGATACTTCGCTCACCAGTTTGAGCTATGTCATCTCCACGCGGTGAGATTAAGCCAACCAGGTAATTTCTGCATTGTGGGCAACGGAGCGAAATCTGCCCTCTTTCTTGCGCTCGCTTACGGATCTCCCGCAAGCTGAGGCTAGTGCCCTTCACACGTGCACCCGTTTGTAAACCGGCGAGATCTCGCGCAGCCGCGCCACGACCTCGGGCACCAAATTCAGCGCAACCTCTACATCGGCTCCCGTGTTCTGCTTGCCCAGGCTGAAGCGGATACTGGCGCGCGCGCGGTCCGGCGAGAGTCCCATCGCGGTCAGCACATGCGACGGCTCGATCGCACCGGATGAGCACGCCGCTCCAGTCGAAACCGATAGCCCTTTGAGATCGAGAGCGATCACCATCGCTTCGCCTTCGATGCAGTCGAAGTAAATGTTGCTCGTGTTGGGCACGCGTGGCGCAGCGCCGCTGTTAACGCCAATTTGCTCGACGGTCTCCACGATCCCTCGCTCTAGCCGGTCGCGAAGCCCCGCCATTCGCTCAACACTTCCGTCCGCAAAGCCTTCACGCGCTATTTCCGCGGCTTTGCCCAGTCCAACGATGCCAGCCAGGTTCTCAGTTCCCGCCCGCCGAGACCGTTCGTGACGTCCCCCGTACATCATCGGCTGCAGCAAAGTCCCTCTGCGCACAAACAGGGCCCCGGCGCCTTGCGGGCCGTGCATCTTATGGCCCGTGATGGTCAGGAGATCACAGCCGATCTCCTTCACGTCGAGTGGCACTTTTCCGGCGGCCTGCACCCCGTCGGTGTGGAAGTACACGTCAGCCTCGGTCGCAATCTTGCCAATGTCGCTCACCGGCTGAAGTACTCCCGTTTCGTTGTTGGCCAGGATGATGCTGATGAGCTTGGTCGCGGGACGCAGCGCTCGCCGCACGTCATCGGGATCGATCAGCGCCCGCCCATCCACCGGCAAGTACGTTACCGCGCAACCTATCTCTTCCAGTCGTTTGCAGGCATTCAACACCGCGTGATGCTCTACGCTAGATGTGATGATGTGGTCGCCCTGTTTCATTAGGCCAAACAGCGCCAGATTGTCACCCTCAGTGCCACCGCTGGTGAAGACGATTTCCGCTGGCCGGCAATTCAGCAGCTCGGCAACCTGCTCGCGCGCGTGCTCCACCGCAGACCGCGCCTGCTGTCCCTGCTGGTGAATGGACGACGCGTTGCCGAACCTCTCGAAGAAGTAGGGACGCATAGCCTCAAACACTTCGGGACGAAGCGGAGTGGTGGCGTTGTTGTCCAAGTAGACCCGATGCATTTCTAGCTCTATTCTAACGGTTTACTTAGATTCAGAGCGGCGAAGCGGGGATTCGGCGAAGCGGCTGCCGTCCCTCAGTTTCCACGTTCGAGCAAATGGATCTCGCCATGAAAATCAAGCTCTTTCGTTCTTCTTCTGAATTTCGAGAATGGTTGGCATCGAATCACGACAAAGCTCCCGAGCTTTGGGTTGGGTTCTACAAGAAAAACTCAGGCAAAGTCGGTATTAGCTACCGGGAAGCCGTGGATGAAGCACTTTGCTTTGGCTGGATCGACGGAATAAAGAAGGCCGTGGATGACGTGAGCTATACCCACCGATTTACCCCACGAAAACCGAAAAGCTTCTGGAGTATGGTGAACATCGAACGTGCCCGCGAGCTGAAACAGCTTGGACGTATGACCGCACCAGGACTCACAGTGTTTGCGGAGCGCAACGAGCAGAAGGCCATGCAGTATTCGTACGAGAGAAGCGCGTGCAAACTGCAGGGCGGACAGGAAAAACAGTTTCGCGGGAACCCGAAGGCGTGGGAGTTCTTCCAGGCCCAACCTCCCGGTTACCGGCGAACAGCGAGTTGGTGGGTGATTAGCGCCAAGCGGGAAGAAACGCAGAGCCGGCGGCTTGCCAAACTGATCGAAGTCTCAGAACGAGGCCGCAGGCTGGAAATGCTAGTCTCCCCAGGCAAGAGAGAGGCCGGCCTGAAGTAGAAGAGCTAAAAGCTAAGGGCTAAAAGCTAAAAGCGAACCGTGAATGGCGTCTTCTACCGCTTTTCCATCGGCACATACTTGTTCGGATAGAGTGGGCCCTGATACTCCGCGCGGGGCCGGATCAACCGGTTGTCATTGAGTTGCTCGATCACGTGCGCCGTCCAGCCGGAGACTCGCGACACCGCAAACACCGGCGTGAACAAATCAATGTCAATTCCCAGCGTGTGATACGTCGACGCGGAATAGAAATCCACGTTCGCGTTGAGCTTGCGATCGGCGACGATGAACTCCTCGATCTTGTGCGAGATTTCGAACCACTTGGTGTTGCCGCTGGACTGTCCGAGATCGCGTGACATCGTCCGCAGATGCGTGGCTCGCGGATCTTCGGTGTGATACACGCGATGCCCGAATCCGGGGACCTTCTTCTTCTGCGCCAGCATCCCTTTCACGTAATCAACCGGGTCCGCGCCCGATGCGTCCACGGCTTCGAGGATGCGGAACACCGCCTCGTTGGCGCCGCCATGCAACGGCCCCTTGAGCGCGCCAATGGCCGCGGTGACGGCAGAGTGCATGTCACTTAGAGTCGCAGCCACCACACGTGCTGCGAAGGTCGAGGCGTTCAGCTCATGGTCGGCATGCAGGATAAGCGCGACATCGAGGGCGTGTTCCGCCGTCGCGCTCGGGAGTGCCCCATTCAGCATGTAAAGAAAATTGCCCGCATGAGATAGGGAGCGGTCAGGCCCGATCAGCGATTTGCCTTTGCGAATGCGATCATAGGCGGCTATCACATAGGCAATTTGTGCGGTCAATCGAATCGCCTTCCGCACGTTCGCTTCATGGTCGTTTACCTTTTCTTCGGGGTCGTAATACGACAAGGCCGAAACGATTGTGCGTAGCACATCCATGGGCAACGCATGTTTGGGAGCTTGCCGCAGCAGGCTGATGATGGAGGCATCGAGCTTGCGCTCACGCGCCAGGCTCAACTTCAACTCTTGCAGCTCGGCGCGGTTCGGCAGGCGTCCAAACCACAGCAGATAACAGACTTCTTCGAAGTTCGAATGATCGGCCAGTTCGTGGATGTCGATGCCGCGATAAGCCAGAACGCCTTGGTCGCCGTCAATGAAGCAAATACTGGAATTGGCAGCGGTGATGCCTTCCAGACCCTTGCCGCTATGCGCCGTCGTAGACATGAATACCTCTTGCGGTTGAGTGCACCGCCATGAACGATACAAAGGTGGATTGCGCGGATGACAGGGCGGAAAGCCGCGCTGAAGTGCAACTTATCTTTTATACTCCGTAGCTTCTGGACTCGTCCATCACGCCGCGCGCCATCCTGGCTGAGGCTAGCCGACATGCTTCCGTCACGTCGGCATGCACTTAAGAGAGCGATGACCGCGTATTCATCCCGGGTTCGCTTACCCTTGAGCTTCGCCCGCGTCCAAGGGCACGTCACATCCGTGGCCGGAAATTGCCGTGTCTGCAGGCGTGATTTCCTCTCTAGAATCCGCCATCTTGAAGGAGGTTGTCCATGAACAAGCTTCGTTTGGTCCTCTTGCTTGCAAGCCTTTTACTGGTTGCGGTGCTTTGTAGTGCTCAGTCCACGCAACTCGATCTGCCTCGTCAGAGCCAGCACGCCGTCGTAACGCAACGCGTCGGTGTTACTGATATCACCATCAACTATCACCGCCCGCTGGCCAATGATCGCAAGGTTTGGAGCGGACTTGTTCCTTACGGCCAGGTCTGGCGCGCCGGCGCCAATGAGAATACAACCATAACCTTCAGCGGTCCGGTCACCGTTGAAGGGCAGCCTTTGGCTGCGGGAACCTACGGTCTGCACATGATTCCCAATGAGGACCAGTGGACCATCATTTTCTCGAAGATGCATACCGCTTGGGGAAGTTTTAGCTATGACCAAAAAGAAGACGCATTGCGAATCACGGTGAAGCCTCAATCGACCGAGCTGCACAATGCGCTGCTTTACGACTTCAACCAGCTTCAGCCTGATTCCGCTGTAGTCACCATGAGCTGGGACAAAGTTGCCGTGCCTTTCAAGGTCGCGGTCAACGTGAACCAGGCCGTCGAAGCCAGCCTACAGAACCAGCTTCGCGGACTATCGCAATATACTTGGGACGCGTGGGACGATGCTGCAACCTACATGCTCGACAACAAGATGGACCTGAATGAGGCCCTCAAGTATGAAGACAAGTCCATCCAGAACGAGGAGCGCTTCGAAAATCTCATGACGAAGTCTCGTATCCTGGACGTGATGGGGCAGAAAGACCAGGCCGCGACGGCGCGCAATAAGGCGCTGGCCATGGGCAACGCGCAGCAATTGTATGGCTATGCCCGCCAGTTACAGCGCCAGAAGCAGCAGGATGAAGCGTTCTCCATCTACCGCACCATGGAGAAAAAATATCCCGACAATTGGCTGACCTACGCAGGATTGGGACGCGTCTATTGCGGGCAAGGCGATTATGACAAAGCCACCCAAGAGATGAAGCTTTCCTTGGCTAGCGCCCCAGACGTCGGCAAACCCAGCGTCGAGAGCCTCATCAAGCGCCTGGAAGCGAAAGACGACATCAACAAGTAACTTAGGCGGGGGAAGCAGGTCATGCATCCCGCCAGGTGGCACCCTGTGTCACGATGATCTGCGACAAGCTGAGTTTGACTGGCAGGCCGTTAGCAAGCTAGACTAAGCCAGCTTGTTCAGAGGGCTGCAAAGCCATGCAGGAAATAGGTGCCTTCGAGGCCAAGAACACTCTCGGCTCTTTGCTCGACCGCGTAGAGCGGGGAGAGGAAATTGTGATTACGCGGCATGGTAAGCCTGTGGCCCGCCTCATACCCAGCAGTGGTGGGATCAACCGTCAGCAGGCCCTGGCCGCCGCCGGTCGCATTCGGTCAAGGGCCGCTCAACTGAAGGTCGACCGCTTCGATTGGGAAAGCCTGAAGGCGGAGCGCGACGCGGGCCGTCCATGAGCTTAGTCCTCGACAGTTCCGTGACTCTGGCATGGGTTTACAGCTATGAGACCAACTCGGCCGTCAGTCACGTACTAGATCTTGTCAACGGCGACGGCGCCTGGGTGCCCTCTCTCTGGCGGCTGGAAGTGGCGAACATCCTGGAGATGGGCGTGCGACGCGGCCGCTACGGTGCTGAATTCAGGGATGCAACCTTGGCGGATCTGTCCTTCCTGCCGATCAGCATCGATACAGAGACAGAAAAACAGGCTTGGGGCGCGACTCTGCGCGTGGCTGAACGGCATCGCTTGACTCTGTACGATGCGGCTTATCTGGAGCTTGCGCAACGGCGCGGCCTGACGCTGGCCAGCCTTGATCTTGAACTCCGCGCTGCCGCGAAAGCCGAGGATGTTGCTCTCCTGGGGATCTAAATTGACGCGGGACTTCCGGCGCTCCTGGCAGGCAGCGGGAGTGTCTGAGTGGAGGGCAAACGCATCTTAATTGCTATATGCGGGGGGGTTGTTGCGAGTTGAGATGGGGAGATGGACAGCCCCCTGAAGTATTTTGCTGATTTGCGCGATCCGCGGGTGGAGCGGACGCGGGAACACTTACTGGAAGAGATTCTTTTGATCGCCATCGCGGCGATTTTGAGCGGGGCCAATGGGTGGAACGAGATCGAAGACTACGCTCGCTGCAAGCGCGAGTGGGTGAGCGGCTTTCTGAAGCTGCCGGGCGGCATTCCCTCGCACGACACCTTCAACCGGGTCTTCTCGGCGCTCGACCCGGAGGAGTTGGAAAAGGGCTTTGCCGCCTGGGTGTCGTCGATTGCCAAGCTGACGGCGGGCGAAGTCGTCGCCATCGACGGCAAGGCGCTGCGGGGCACCTCGGTGCCCGGGAAAAAGGCCATCGTGCATATGGTTTCGGCCTGGGCGAACACTAACGGTCTGGTGCTGGCGCAGCGGCGGGTCGATGAGAAATCCAATGAAATCACGGCGATTCCGAAGCTGCTGGACGCGCTGGAACTGAGCGGAACGGTGGTCACCATCGACGCCATGGGATGTCAAAGGGCCATCGCCGAGAAGATCGCCGCCAAAAAAGCGGACTATATTTTGGCGGTCAAAGAGAATCAGGGCCAGCTGCTGGAGGAGATCAAAGACTCGTTTCAGATGCTGGCCAGCGATGCGGTTGCGGAAGAAATCGATTGCGGCCACGGGCGGGTCGAGCAACGGACTTGCTCGGTGATTGCCGATCTGTCGCTGGTCGAGAAGGCCGCGGAATGGGCGTCTCTACAGGGCTTGGTACGCATCGAAGCGAAACGCTGTCACAAGGTCACGGGCCAAACCGAGCGCGAGACCCGCTTCTACATCACCAGCCTCAAGCCCGACGCGGCGCGGCTGAACCGCTCCATCCGACAGCACTGGGGCATCGAAAACAAACTGCACTGGGCCCTCGATGTCAGTTTTGGAGAAGACCTTGATCGCAAACGCGCCGGCCATGCCGCACAGAACTACTCCGTGCTCAACCGCATCGCGCTCAACCTGCTCAAGCAGGAAAAAACCTGCAAACTCGGGATGAAAAGCAAACGCCTCAAGGCTGGCTGGGACAATGACTACCTGCTCCATCTACTCAGAAATTAAGATGCGTTTGCCCTGTGTCTGAGTGCATCTCAATTGCCTCCTGACTTCGCCAGCATTTATAGTTAAGGGTTTACTTACCTCGTCCGGGACTCTCTGTCCGGCCGACAATTCCCGCGCCCGCTACGGCGGGTCCGCATCCGGAGTCATCATGTCTAAACGTTTTGTTCTGTTGCTGTGCGTGCTCACGCTCGGCTTGGGCAGTTTCGCCTGCGCCGACGAAGGCATGTGGTTGTTTAACGCATTTCCCAAAGACAAAGTCCAGGCCAAATACGGCTTTGCTCCCGACCAGGCCTGGCTTGACCATGTGCGGCTTTCTTCCGCTCGCGCTCCGAACGGCTCGTCCTCCTTTGTGTCGCCTGACGGGCTCATCTTCACCAATCATCACATCGCTCAGGAGTGCGTCCACGACCTCTCCACCAACGGCAAGGACTACATGAAGAACGGCTTCTATGCCCCGACAAGGGCCGAGGAACCGAAGTGTCCCGGCGTCGAATTCGTCGTACTGGAAGATATTCAGGACGTTACTGCCACGGTAAATGCAGCGGTCAAGCCCGGCACGTCAACCGCCGACGCCGGCAAGGCCCAGCGCGAAGAGATGTCGTCGTTGGAAAAGGAATGCTCAATCAACGGCATGCGGTGCGATGTCGTCACCTTGTACTCGGGCGCCATGTACAACCTCTACAAATACAAGAAGTACGATGATATTCGGCTTGTCTTCGCGCCTGAGTTCGCGATAGCGTTTCTCGGTGGCGATCCCGACAACTTCGAATATCCCCGCTACGATCTCGACATCTCGTTCTTCCGTGCCTATGAAAACGGTGAGCCGGCCAAGATCCACGATTACCTGAAGTGGTCGCCGGTCGGCATAAAGGAGGGTGACCTGGTTTTTGTATCCGGGCATCCCGGTCGCACCGGCCGTTTGCTCACGGTGGACCAACTCAGCTTCCTGCGTGATTACCAATACCCCATGCAGCTCAGTTCCTTCTCGCGTCGGATCGCCATGTTGCAAAAATTCAGTGCAGCGTCGGAAGAGAATGCGCGCGAAGCTGAAGACGACCTGTTCAGTATCCAGAACGCCTTCAAGGCCATCACCGGCTATCAGGCCGGATTGCTCGATAAGAATCTAATGGCCACCAAAGCCGCCGACGAGAAAGCGTTGCACGACTTTGTGAATTCCAATCCCAAGCTCAAGGGCGAATTCGGTGATCCTTGGGCCGAGATTGCCAAGGCGGTGGATGTTCAGAAGCAGATTTACAAGCCCCTAGCCTACTTGGACAACCTGGGCGGTTTTCGCGGCGATCTGGCTCACTTTGCCCGCGACATCGTGCGGGCGGCCGAGGAAAAGCAGAAGCCGAGCAACCAGCGGATTCGCGGTTTCCAGGACTCGGCTTTGCCTACCTTAGAGCAGCGGTTGTTCTCCACGGCCCCCATTTACAAGTCGCTGGAGCAGGCTTTGCTGGCCGAGAGTCTTGCCGAAATGCAGGACGTTCTCGGCGCTGACAATGCCGACGTAAAGAAGGCCTTGTCGGGTAAGACTCCAGACCAGCGTGCGAAGGAGCTTATCGAAGGCACCAAGCTCGAAGATGTCGCCCTCCGCAAGCAACTCTACGAAGGCGGCGAGGCTGCCGTGGAAGCCAGCAACGATCCCTTGATCATGTTGATGCGCCAAATCGAGCCGGATGCCCTGGCCGTCCACCAGCGTGATGAAGATGAAGTGCAATCGGTACTCCGGCGCGATGGCGGTTACATCGGCAAGGCACTCTTCGCCAAGGAAGGGCTTAAGGTTCCCCCTGATGCGACCTTCACCTTGCGTCTCAGTTACGGAGCAGTGGAAGGCTACAAACTGAACGGAAAGAATGTGCCGTGGTTTACCACCATGGGCGGGGCTTACACCCATGCCGCGGAGCATGGCAGCAAGCCTCCATACCAGCTTCCCGACAGTTGGCTGAAGGCCAAGACCTCCATTGACCTCAACACTCCATTCGATACGGTTTCAACTCCAGACATCATCGGAGGAAACTCCGGCAGTCCGGTCATCAACAAAAACGCCGAGGTGGTGGGAATCGTCTTCGACGGAAACATCGAGTCGCTGGCGTGGAACTTCATGTATAGCGACGCAGTGGCACGAGCGGTCGAAGTGGACTCGCGGGCGATCATCGAATCCCTACGTAAGATCTATCGCGCCGATGCCTTGGCCAACGAAATCACTGGTACCGAAGGCGGAGCCATGAAGCCAAATCCCCAGAACAAGATGCGGAGACCAGTCACCAAGCAGCAATAGACACGGCCATCATCAGGAGGAAGGGCGCCACTAGCGTTGCGCTTTTCCTTCTGCGCCATTCTTCCTTTCTGCCACACGGTCCCACTTCCAATCCTGCGACCATGGCTTCCACCGGGCATCCAATGTGTTAGCCTTCTACTTGGGTGGGGTGTGTTCGGAGGGCTTTTCCAGGCCCATCGAATCGAATTTCCAAACGGGTCCAATCAAGGAAAGCAGCGTTGATCAACAAGCTTATCGCCAAGGTTTTCGGCACTAGTAACGAACGGGAAATCAAGCGCATTGTGCCGCTGGTAGAGCGCATCAACGCGCTTGAGGCTGAGACGAAGCAATTCAGCGACGAGCAGCTCCGGGCCAAGACGGACGAATTCCGCCAGCGCATCCGTGAGCGTCTGGACGCGGTCGAAGACCCTGACGAGAAGGACCGTGAGCTGAAGCTTGTGTTGGACGAGATTCTACCCGAGGCGTTTGCGGTGGCGCGCGAGGCGGGTTGGCGCGTGCTGAAGATGCGGCACTTCGATGTGCAACTGGTCGGTGGCGTCGTGCTGCACCAGGGCAAGATCGCTGAAATGAAAACCGGCGAAGGTAAAACCCTGGTTGCGACCTTGCCGGTTTACCTCAATGCGCTTTCCGGTCGTGGCGTCCACGTGGTCACGGTCAATGACTATCTGGCCAAGCGCGACTCGGAGTGGATGGGCAAGCTCTACACCTTCCTCGGCCTGACGGTTGGCGTCATTGTGCACGATCTCGACGATCGCGAGCGGCGCGAAGCGTATGCCGCCGATGTCACTTACGGCACCAACAACGAGTTTGGTTTCGACTACCTGCGCGACAACATGAAGTTTGATCTCAACGATTGCGTGCAGCGTGGGCACAATTATTCCATCGTTGACGAAGTGGACTCGATCCTGATCGACGAAGCGCGCACGCCGCTCATTATCAGCGGTCAGAGTGAGGAGTCTACCGACAAGTATTACCGCGTAAACCGCATCATTCCTCAATTGGAGCTGGGGGAAGAGATTGATAGGGGTCTTGGCGAGGACAAAGTCCTTACCGGCGATTTCGTGGTTGACGAAAAGCACCGCACCATCACCGTTACCGACGTGGGCTGGGAAAAGGTGGAACGCCTTCTGGGAATCGGCAATATCGCCGATCCCGAGAACTGGGACCTGAAGCATCACGTAGATACCGCAATTAAGGCGCACGCACTCTATCGCCGCGACGTCGAGTACGTCGTGAAGGATGGGGAGGTGCTCATTGTGGATGAGTTCACCGGCCGTCTAATGCCGGGCCGCCGCTGGTCCGACGGATTGCATCAGGCGGTGGAGGCCAAGGAAGGCGTGAAGATTGAGCGGGAAAATCAGACGCTCGCCACCGTCACCTTCCAGAATTACTTCCGCATGTACAAGAAACTGGCGGGCATGACCGGAACGGCGGAAACGGAAGCGGCCGAGTTCGACAAGATCTACAAACTCGAAGTGGTTGTCATTCCGACGAACAAGGTTTTGCGGCGCATTGAAAACTCCGACGTCGTGTACCGCACCGAAAAGGAAAAGTTTTTTGCCTCAGCCGATGAGATTCAGAAGATCGCCGAAAAAGGGCAGCCTATTCTGGTGGGCACGACTTCGGTTGAGAAGTCAGAGCGGCTGTCGGAGCTGCTGAAGAAGAAGGGCATAAAGCACGTAGTGCTGAATGCCAAGTACCACGAGAAGGAAGCCGAGATCGTTGCCCAGGCCGGCCGCAAAGGCGCAATTACGATTTCCACCAACATGGCCGGCCGAGGCACCGACATTTTGCTTGGCGGCAATTCCGAGTTCATGGCCAAGCAGGAGTGCATCAAGAAAGGACTAGCACAGCCGCTCAAGGTGGTGGCCGGCGAAGTCACGGCCAAACCTGACGACCCGAACCTGTCCTACTTCTACTACGGTGGCAACGAATATCAGGTTCCAACGGCGCAGTGGAACGAGATCAACGCCAGCCATAAGGAAGTCACCGACACCGAGCATGACGAAGTTGTTTCGCTTGGCGGCCTCTTTATCTTTGGTACCGAACGCCACGAGGCGCGCCGCATAGACAATCAGCTACGTGGACGCGCTGGCCGCCAGGGCGATCCGGGCGCATCGCGATTCTACTTGTCGCTGGAAGATGACCTGATGCGCATCTTCGCCAAGGAGTGGGTCTCGAACCTGCTTCAGCGGCTAGGCATGGAAGAAGGCGTACCGATCGAATCGAAGCTGATCACGCGCCGCATCGAGGCCGCGCAGAAAGCGGTTGAGGGCCAGAACTTCGAGGCCCGTAAGCATCTGCTCGAGTACGACGATGTCATGAACAAGCAGCGCCAGGCGGTTTACGGATTGCGCCGGCAACTGTTGGAAGGCATCGATCAAAAAGAGCTGATCCTCGAGGATTACGTTCGCGACATTCTTGGTGGACTGCTTGATAAATATGCCGCGAAGGAGACCCACGCCGAAGATTGGGACATCAAGAGCCTGAAGAACCAGCTCTTCACTCGCTTTGGGGTGGACATCGCAGCCGAGGGCATCCAAGCCGAAACTCTGAACCGCCAGGAGCTTGGCGATACCATCTTCGACAAGTTGAAAGAGCGATATGAGGCCAAGGAGCAGTTGATCGGCCCCGATGCCATGCGCCATCACGAGCGCATCATCATGCTGAGCGTGATCGACCAGCAGTGGAAAGACCACTTGCTCAGCATGGACCACCTGCGAGAAGGCATCGGGTTGCGCGGCTATGGCCAGCACGACCCATTGGTGGAATACAAGCGCGAGTCATTCGACATGTTCGAAGCCATGATGGAGCGCTTCGAGGAAGAGACCGTCCGTTATCTATACCTGATGCAGGTGATCGAAGCCCCATCGCCCGCCCCGCAGCATGCGATATCGTCAGGAGACTTTGACAGCAATGATCAAGCGGTCGCTGCATTCAGCACCAGCCCGAGACGAAATCGCGCGACTACGTCTATGGACGACATGGAAGAAGCGTTCCAGCGCCGCAAGCGCCGCGAACTGGAACAGGCGCGCATGGCGGGCGCGGGGGAAGCAACCGTGCAGCAAGTCGTTCGGGGAGAGAAGGTTGGGCGCAACGATCCTTGTCCGTGTGGCAGCGGGAAAAAATACAAGAAGTGTTGCGGGGCGTAGGAGCCGCCGTGCGTCTTTCGCCTTTGCTCAACACTTCGGAAGTTGTGCTGAACGATGTGCGCGCTAACTTGAGTGTCGACTCCTAGCCTTCTGCAGAGTCCCCATCTAATTTTCCGTTTTTGATTCCCCACAACGGAGTGAGGCTATTATTGCTTTGCGTTCCGGCCGGGACTCTGTTATTGTCCGGCCCAAATAGAGGCGTTTGGGGCCCGCGCTGGGCTTCGTGTCGTGGCTCGCGCAGGAAACAGGCTCTCCGTTCGACAATCCAGGAGGTCATCGTGGCATTTTGTGCGTCCTGCGGTGCCCAAATCGCAGACGATGCGGCGTTCTGTCCCAACTGCGGGAAACCGGCAGCTTCGGCAAGCGGTGGAGGCGCCTCTGCGTCACCCACACCGGCACCGCCTGCCAGCTATGGGAGCACCGGCGCTCCAGCCGCACCGCTGGCAGAGAATCTTGCCGGCATGTTTGCCTATTTCACCTTCATACCTGCCGTCATCTTTCTGCTGGTCGAACCTTACAATCGCAACCGTTTCGTGCGTTTCCACGCTTTTCAGTCACTCTTCTTTCACGTCGGCGTTGTGCTTCTCGAAATTGCACTGATGATCTTGGGTGCCATTCTCCACATCATCCCCGTGATCGGAAGCCTATTCGCGCTGGTGGTGTGGCCGGTAGTCTGGCTTGGAGTGTTCGGTCTCTGGCTTTTGCTCGTCATCAAGGCCTACCAGCACCTGATGTTCAAGCTGCCGATAGCCGGAGACATGGCGGAGAAACAGGCTAACGCGTAGAGACTCTGCACCAGACATTGGCGGGGCCGATTGCGCCCCACTTTTGGTCTTGCTCCCGTGGCGCGGCCTGAATGACCGTAATATTGGCGGAAGGCTGCCGGCACTTCTGCTCGTTTACCTATACAAAATGTCATTTCTGCCTACTTTTTGTTTCGCGGAAGCGCTATTCTGTGAGGCTTGTTCCAGACGAGGAATTCCACGTAGGCGAAAGGGTCTGTGAGGGTACGAGTCTTCTACCACGATAAGTGTTTCGATGGCGCTTGTTCAGCGGCGCTGTTTTCGCGCTTCTACCGAGAACGCATCCGGGACGCCGAATTTGAATATATGGGACTGGTGCATCGCGCCGGCTCTCTCTTCAACGAAGACGACTTCACGGGCGACGAAAACGCCATTGTCGATTTCAAGTACTCATCGTCGCCTCGTATCACCTGGTGGTTCGACCATCATCAGAGCGCCTTCCTGACGCCAGAAGACGCCTCCCATTTCGAGCAAGACCTGAGCAACACAAAGTTCTACGATCCCGATTTTCGCTCCTGCACAAAGTTCATCGCTTCGGTGACCCAGCAAAGATTTGGCTTCAATCCCGCGCCCGTGACGGAGTTGATTGAATGGGCAGACATCATCGATGGAGCGCTTTACAGCGATCCGCAGTCCGCCGTCGAGATGAAAGAGCCCGCGATGAAGCTGACCATGGTGATCGAGTCGAACCAGGACCCGCAGTTTATCCCCACCTTGATCCCGATGCTGGCTTACAGGTCCCTGGCCGAAGTCATCGCCGAGCCGATGATCGCCGCGCGCATTCCATTGCTGAAGGAGCGGCACCTCCGCTCAATCGAAATTTTGCGCGAGCGTACCCAGTGTAAGGATGGCACCGTCTTCTTCGACGTAACCGATCATGAGCTTGAGGGCTACAACAAGTTCGTGCCCTATTATCTCCACCCGGATTGCGTTTACAGCGTTGGACTCAGCAAGAGCAGCTTCCGGACAAAGGTGTCAGTCGGCTCCAATCCGTGGTCCAAGATCGAACCGGTGGAGAACCTTGCCAAGATCTGTGAACGCTACGGCGGGGGCGGACACGCACGCGTGGGGGCGGTCTCCTTTCCGCCTGGGAAGCTGGAGGAGGCACGCGAGGCGGCGAAAGATATCGTTGCCGAATTGAGGACCAGCTTCCGTCGGCATGCGTAGCATGGTGGCGTTGGGCCTGCAGAATGCTTTGACCTATTTGACAGTGGCCGCTTAGCGGATATAGCACGATGCCAGCGCTGCGGCAGCGGTGGGGCAACAGGACTGAGTTCCGACTAGCGCTTAGTTAGCTCTTCAAATAGCATTTCGTACTTCTCTGCGATCGCTTCCCATCGATAGAGTGCGTCAGCACGCGCTTTGGCTCGTGCGGCCAACTGTTGCCGAGAGGCAGGATCGTCGAGCATCGTTTGCAACTTGGCTGTAAGGTCGTCTTCTGACTTCTCATACTTCACCCCGGCATCGCCCGCCGTCTCGGCGTTCTCTGGGGTATCGAGATAGAGCACAGCATTATTCGCCGCCATCGCTTCTATGAGCGCAGGGTGCACCCCACCGATCTCGCAGGCGAAAACGAAGACGCCCGCGTGCTTCTGCAACGCCCAGTATCCATCGTCGTAGATCGCGCCAGTGAAGCGCACACGCTCATCGCCCAGGGATTTCATCCGCTCCAGGTAGCCGCGATCATAGGGATTGTCCCCCACCACGACCAGCGGCCAGTCGCTGCGCACGTTGCGCCAACTCCGCAACACCAGGTCGGGGTTGTTCTCCGGCTCTAGACGGCTGACGTACAGCACATACCGCCCTGACTCCAGATTGAAGCCATTCAGGCTGTCGTCGCCCGGCGGCATCTCCGAGCCGTAGCCGATCACCACCGAATCCATCCCATATTTCGCGAGGTAGTAATCGTGAATCGCTTTGGCGTCGGTCACCAATTGATTCGAACTGAACGACGACATCCATTCGCAGAAGTGCAGCACCTGCGCGCCCAGACCCTTCCACTTTTCGCGCTTGCGGTCCAGGCCATCCACGTTGAGCACGACCGGCTTGCCGAACAGCCGCGGAATGTAGGCGAAGGGACTGTTCGCCACGTTGCACAGCAGCACGACATCGTTGTCGCTGAAGGCGACGCGCACGGCAGCGAAGAAGGTGCTAACCCACGTGTCAAGGTGCTTTTGATGAAGGCTGGGGACAACCACGCGGCGCACGCGCCGGTCGTACACGTCATCCGGGCGGACGAAGGCCCTGCGGCAGTACACCGTGACCTCGTGTCCCCGGTCAGCAAAGCGCGAGCTGATCTGCTCGGCAAAGCGCTCGAAGCCGCCATAGCGGTTGGGGATGCCGCGTGTACCAACGATGGCGATTTTCATTAAGGCCGCTTTTCGCTGTTCGCTTGTCGCTCTTGGAGCAATTTCAGGATCGTCACTTTGGACTTCTCAATTTTCTGGAAAACTCGAATATGCAGGCTCTTGATGGGACGCACCTTAGAGCCCGTCCTGAGCTTGCCGCAGGGTGCGCCGTTGCAAGCTTATTTTTGTCATCCCGAACCGACTTTAGTCGGCGAGCGGTCTGCTTTTTGAGTTTTTCGACAGACTGTTCTAACGGTCGGCCACTGACCGCCGACCGCTGGCTGCCGCCTTCTCCACGTCTACCGCGCGTGGAGTATTGCAAAACCACCATAACAAATCCCGGTCGGAAACCCTGCGGCGCGACTGAATGATCGCGCGCTTGCGGCGGACGCTGTCCCGCACGCGCCACGGATAAGCCAACGCCGAAAGCATTCGCTGATCGCGCAGCAGAGCATAACCGAAAGTCATCATATCGCGCCACGCCACCGGCAGAAATAGTCGCCAGCACAGCCATCCCGAAGCGTTCTTCCCGCGCATGAGAAATCGGTTCTTTACCGAGTGCCAGTTGATGACCAGCGGCAGGTCCTTTCGCCGCTCGGGTGTCACCCGTCGCACATGCCAGGCCACCGCTGCCGGCACGTATAGGCACTTCCAGCCCATCACTTGTGCGCGCCAAGCCAGGTCGCCATCTTCCCGAAAGGCGAAGAAGTCCTCGTCGAAGAACTCGCCTTCCACCGACACGTCTTGGATGAAGTCGCGGCGAAACAGCGCTGCGGCCCCGCTGGCGCCGAATACGTACTGCGCGCGATCATATTGACCTCGGTCGGTCTCCTCTGCCCCTCGATCAAGATGTCGCATGTTGCTTGTGAAGTAAATTCCCGTCGAATCGATTACGTTGCTTCGGTGTTGTTCTGCGACGGGGTCCCAGCGCAATAGTTTCCCGCAGACGGAGCCTGCATCGGGATGCGTTTCCGCACCCGCCACGATCTGCGTAACGAAAGCAGAGCTGAGTACCACGTCGGGGTTCAGACAGAGCACCAAGTCTCCGCCCGCCATCCGGATCGCCTGGTTCTGCCCAGCGGCAAATCCAACATTGCGGTCGTTGTAGATCACCCGCCATCGTGACTCGACTTGGCGCAAGAAGTCTCGCGTGCTGTCGGTCGAAGCGTTGTCCACGATGATCACCTCGAGCTCGCGATAATCCTGCTGCTGAAGCGAGGCAAAACATGCATCGAGATATTGCGCCGAATTCCAGGTGACAATTGTGACGGAGACCATTGAGCCAGTGCGCCCGGTTGGGTACAAGCTTCAGTTTAGGCGAGGTAATCATGATATGGCGATTTGTCGACAACAATCCGATGGCGACATGCCAATCTAGCTGCACCTGCTTGAGTTATTGCTACCGACGGGATACAGTTTCGACCTCAACTGGAACGCCGTTGCAAGTTGCCGGACGAAATCGCTCTTCCGCCATTTGATTAAGCACGGCGGCATCCTTTGCTGAACTGCCTGACTCTAGAATCTTCAAGTTATGCCACCGGCCGTCTGTTTCGATGGAACCGTACACTACAACATCGAATCGTCCTTCCCAAGCAGGGAAAGGCGGGACAGCCTCAGCGGGATTCGGATTCGGGCACCAGTTGAGCCATGTGGCGTCAGAAGGTTTTTGGATCAATGCAGATGCCGATTCCTGCACTGTTTCAAGCGTCTGGACCGAAAACTCTACCACCAGATTCTTGCCGTCGAAAATTCTTATGCGCTTCGGCATCTTCCTGCTTCCGACTGACGAATAATCCGAGAACTCGTATGAACGATTTGCGGGGACATATTCCTCGCGCACAAGTTCTGGCAGATTCTCGTCAAAACAAAGGTCTCGCAGCGGGGAGCCTTTCCAGATTGTTCTAGTGGGGGAGTCTTTCCGTGTTGTGCTAATGCATCGAAGCTCAACTCCGTCCCGTTTTTTCGATTTTATTTTGCTTGGAGTTTCGATTGGCCACAGACTTAACCGAGCATAGAAATTAATGGCCTGCATCAACTGCCACATGCGAAAGGTCGGGTAACTCGGCTCCCGTGTCTGCCAGATTCCTGCATTTCCGCCAACGCGAACTTGTTGGAAGCCGTTGGACGAAATTTCTTCGCGCCATCGCGTTGGGGAGAACCAAAGGAGCCTATAGCTGCCATCCTCCATCATGTGGCCGTCACGCTGGATCGAAACCTTAGCGTTTAGTTTGAAGGGGTCTGTGCTCCCCGAACGTGGATCAGCGAGCTGCGCCTCGTGCAATAGGTTCAGCGACTCAATAGAACGGCCTGGAGGAGCAGCAAATGCATATGCTGCTCCAAAGAATGTCACGACCACCACCAAAACAATCCGTCGCATCCACTTCGCTCCGCGATTAATTTGAAAGGTTACGCGCCATTTGGGTATTTGTCAGCGGTAACTGTTGTAATCAGCCCATATCATACCTTTGCGACCGCAGTCTTAGTATGCCCCCCGCCCGGAAAGCACGATGGGAATGGTGCGCAGGAAGATCTTGAAATCCAGCCACAACGACCAGTTATCGATGTAGGTGAGGTCGAGCTGCATCCAGCGGTTGAAGTCGACGTGGTTGCGGCCTTCCAGCACCCAGGTGCAGGTCAGGCCGGGGCGCATGCGCAGACGCCGCCGCTGCCAGTCTTCATACTGCTCCACTTCCTCGGGAACGGCGGGACGCGGCCCGACGAAGGACATGTCACCCCGCAGGATGTTCCAAAGTTGCGGTAGCTCGTCAAGGCTGAAGCGGCGCAGCCAGCGTCCCACCGTCGTGATGCGGGGGTCGTCGCTGATCTTAAATACCGGGCCGTCGAGCTCGTTCAACTGGTGAAGTTCGGCGCGCATCTGCTCGGCGTTGTTGATCATGGAACGGAACTTGTACAACATGAAGCGGCGGCCGCCCAACCCGCAGCGGGTCTGGCGAAAAAGCACCGGACCGGGCGAGGTCACCCGGATCATGGCCGCAATGCCCAGCAACACCGGCGAGAACACGATCGACGCCGCAAAGGAGAGGGCCACATCGAAGATACGCTTGAAAAACAGGCGCAACTCACTGTCGGGCGCGCTCGACAGGCTCAGTAGTTGCACCTCGCGAAATTTCTCCAGATAGATCCGCGAGTAAGCGGCCGGCAAGAATTCCAGTTGCACTCGCGTCCTCATTCCGACATCGGCGCAATGTTGCAGCACCGGCTCGAGCCTGGCCAGTTCCTGCATGCTCACGGCAAAGACAATCTCATCCACCACTTCCTGTTGCAGAATGCCGCCGACGTCCTCCAGCGGATGGACCCTGTATCCGCCCAGGTTCTGTAGCGAACCATCCGCGGAGTTGGGATCGACAAAACCGATCAGCCGCAGCCCCATGCCTCGGCTCTCCTCAATCAATGCCGCCATCTCGCGAGCCCGCGGACCACAGCCCACGATCAGCAGGTAGTGGTAGCGCCGCAGCCGATCGCGCATCCAGGAAACGCCCGAGTACGTCACCGCACGGCCTATCACCAGTAGTACGAAATCCACTGCTCCGATCAGCAGGACATAGGTCCGGCTCACGTCCACCCGGCGAAACAGGTACAAACCGGCGTAGATTACCACCAGCACGACGCCGAGCTGGCTGACGATATTCAGAATGAGCTGGATCGGGTTACTGAGTTCGAGATCACGGTAGAAGCTGGAAAAATATCCGACCGCCGCCCACGTGATCAGAAAGGCGGCCAGCAACGGCAGATAATGGCTGAATGGATAAATGCCCGGCAAGCGCCGGCTGAAAAAGTCGAAGTGCACCAGCAGAGTGCGCAGTAAATAAGCGACCACGAAGGCGGCACAAGTCACCCCCAGGTCGTGCATCAATGTGACCGAGCTTAAAAGCTTGGAACGACGATCGAACACAGTAACTGCCGTTGGTTACAGTTGGACGTTATGACCGGGGAATCTGGCCCATACGTACGGTAACGTCAGCGAAGCTGGCGTAAGCGACCAATGGAGCCGCTGACGTGAGAACATCGGCCTCTTCATTACTGTAGCAGCATTTCTAAGCTTTATGCCATTGGTGTAGGCTACTTGATTAACCCGGAAAACTTCCTCGATGGTGTCCCGACAGCCAGCCTCCATACGCGAAATCGTGCGCACGCCTGAAAGCACGGCTGGAGCCGCCGAAGCGGCGCGTTGGGTGCGGTGGCTGGAAGGCCTCATCTTCTTCTTCCTGATTCTATTCGCCATCCTTCTGCCGCATTCGATCAAAGGAGCGCGCCACGCCTGGATGGCTGCCGGCCTCCTCTGGCTCGCCAAACTGGCGATTGAGCGCAGGCGCCCATTCCGCCAACCTCTCTCCGCTCCGCTCTTGGCCTACATCGTCCTGAGCGGGATTTCGACTGCGCTCTCGCCCGATCCCTACCTGAGCTGGCCCCGTATGAAAGTCGTGTGCCTGGTACTGGCCGGGACCGTGCTCGCCCAGAATCTGCAACGATTGTCCCAGGTGCGCATCCTGGTGATGCTGTCACTGCTTTCAGGGCTTGCCGTGGCAGCTTTCACGGCGTGGCAATACACCTACGGCGTGGGCGTGCAGGTGAAACGTATCGTGCCAGTGACAGAGTTGCATCGTGCGGGTATTCACACCGGTGACATCATGACCCACGTCAACGGCCGCTCTGTGCATTCTCCGAAGCAACTGACCAAGGCTGTGCAGCAGAGCCCATCAGGAAGCATGCTGCGAATCAACTATCTGCAAGGGGAGCCATTCCATAAGCGAGAAACGTTCCTCACTCGCGAACAATTTCTAACCAGTGGATTGGGCACTCCTGACCTCCGGTTGGCTCGTGGCAAACCAAGCCGTGCGCAAGGTACTCTGGGACACTACATCGTCTTCGCGGAGATGCTCATGCAACTTGGCTGCTTGGCGTGGGCTATGCTGCTGAGCACGCAACCGCGGAAATGGGGCACGCGGGCGTTCTTCGCCATTGTGTTCCTGGCCCTAACGGCAGCCCTGTTGGCTACTCAAACGCGGGCCGACATTGCGGGACTGGCAACTGGTTGCGTCGTCGCACTCTGGCTTCTCGCAAGAAAGAGGACCCGGATCTGGGCGTTTGCCGGCCTGGTTTTGCTTGTGCTCGTTGCGACATTGTGGATCCAGCACACCCGCCGGTTGGACTGGGTCAGTCCGGGCGACTCTGGGACGCATTTCCGGGTGTTGATGTGGGAGGACGGAATTCGCCTGATCCGGCAGCATCCGTGGTTCGGGGTTGGAATGGATACCATCTTCAATCACTGGCAGGAGTGGAACATCCGCGGCTTCTCCCTGTATCGCGTGATCTATCACTTCCACTCTGATTACATCCAGATCGCTGTGGAGCGTGGCCTTCTCGCCCTGGCAGCGTGGTTGTGGTTTGTCGTAGCGTACATTGTTTTTCTGTTTCGCCTGCTGCGGCGGACGCGCGAGCACAGCCGCTTTGCGACCGGCGTGGTCGCAGGCGTACTCGCCGCCTTTGTCGGCTACCTGGTCCCGTCCGCGGTGCAGTATTGCCTGGGCGACGATCCGCTCGTAATGATCATGTTCTTCTACTTCGGGCTGGCAGTTGCGATCGATCGCATGCTCAAGACGCCCGGAGCGGTGAATGTTTCTTAAGGGAAACTCCGATCAAGGCCGGTTTCCCGAAGGGGACGGCCTTCAGGCCATCCGTAACACCTCAAAATCGCTGAGGCTTTTAGCCGCTGAGGAACCTCGCCGTGACTTAATCAGAGTTTTTCTAACCTCGGATCATCGAGTTTGGGCAGCGACCGCTATTTCGCCGCCCCGATGACCTTCCACTGCCATTCGATCACGGCCCCGAAGTGGCGTATCACGAACTGCGGGTCGTGTCCGCCGGGGTAGATATGGAACTCGTGCGGAATGCCTCGTGAACTTAATAGCTTGTCCAACTGCTGCGCCCCCTGTTCGAAACCGTAGTCGTCGTTATTGCCCACATTGAAGTAGATCTTCATGCGCTTCAGGCTGGCGACGCTATCGGTTCGGGCGAAGTAGAAGACATTGTTGCGCTCGAAGTAAGTGCGGCTGAATGGGGAGCCAAAAACGTCGCCCATCAGAGATCCGGGAGAGCCCGGGCCGCCAGAGGTAAAGTCCTTCGGCACATCGGCAATGAGCGCCGGCATCTGGGCGCTCGCCGCGGCAAATTCGTCCGGATACTTGAAGGCCAGCCGTAACGCTCCATAGCCACCCATCGAAACTCCGGTGATGCCGCGCGTCGCCCGCGCGCCTTCGGCCCGATACTTCTTCTCCATCTGCGGCATAAACTCCTTCATGAGGAAGTCTTCGTACCTGATTTTGCCATCAGCGGAATTTACATAGAACGTGTGTCCTCCGCTGGGTGCGAGCACGATGAAATCTCCAACTTTTCCCTGCCGCCGCAGTTCCGCAATCACGTCCCAGCCGCCGAAGTTCAGCAATGACTGCTCATTGTCGCCCAGGCCGTGCAGGTAATAGAGGACGGGATACTGACGCGTCTTGTCCTGATCGAAGCTGTCTGGGAGAAAAGCGCAATAGCGTACCGGATGCTCCAGAACCATCGACTTGATAACCGAGCACTCGGCGCGGCCCTGGGCATGGACCAGCGGAACAAGGCACAGAGCGAGCAGCGCGGCGGCGATTCGAGTGGATAGGATCCTGAGCTTGAATGGGCTCATTTGCTATTCATATTTCAACGTCTGCACCGGATCGAGCTTCGCGGCGCGGCTCGCCGGATACAGACCCGCCACGAGGCTTACGACGATCGAGAATGCAATGGCGGCCCCAATCAGCCACGGCGGCAAAATCCACACTGCCTCCGCTGGCAGTTGATGCCGGTGCAGATAAAGTCCCGTCCCCACGTTAATGGCTTTCCCGATGGCGAATCCCAGCGCGATGCCAAGTAATCCGCCGAAGAAGCCCATTGCGCCGGCTTCGGCGAAGAAGAGCCGCTTCACGTCCCCGTCGCTCGCACCAATCGCCTTCATCACGCCGATCTCCCGCCGCCGTTCCAGCACAGCCATCACCAGCGTATTTATGATCGCTAGCGTCGCCACAGCCAACGCCAGCGAGCCAAAAATGCCGAGGAAGAGATCGAGCACGGTGAAAAATCGGCGCAAGCTCTTGGTAGCATCCAGCACCGAGAATGTCCGAAAATCCATCTTCTTGATGGCTTCCTGCACTTGCGCGACTTTGCCAGGATCTTTCACGCGCACGGTAAGCGTCATGTAGGACTTGCCACCACCGCCCCGTAAAGAACTGCGCATGTCGGTGAACTGCGCCATGTTCAGCTTTTCGGTGAGATCAACCGGAAGGAAGATTCGTCCACGGGAAACAGTCCGCATGCCGCCATAAGGCTCTTCGTCAATGATGCCGACCACTTTCAGTTTCTGGGTTTTGCGCACGACCGAGAAGCCGAAGTCATCGCTGGAATTTGAGCTGTTTCCTCCGCTTTGGGCGCCCGAGAGCGCCGGCCGTCCCGCTGATTCTGAATCCGGCGCCAGGGCCTGGTGTTCTCCATACCGCAGGGTCACCTCCTGCCCGATCAGACCTTTCGGGTTCTTGGAATCGATCTCCTTGGCGAAGTCATTGAGTAGTATGACCTCCTCGGCCGAAGGCCCGGAGAAGAACTTGCCTTGCAGGTTGTCGAACGCCTCGTTCTCGCGCGCCGACATCGGCAACCCCGTTACGAATCCGAAATGCGTTTGCCCGCCGGAGACAATTTCTCCCATCACGCGAATCTCGGGTTCGACTTCGGTGACGTACTGGAGATGTGTCATCTTGTCGCGGGCGGCTTCGTCCAGCACGGGCGCACTTTCCGGATGCTCGGTCTTCTGGTCGTCTTCCCGGTCGAAGCCGCGAAAATCCTGCTTCGAGGTCACGAAGACGGTGTCGAACATTCCTGAGCCGGCCAGACGCCGCGTTGCCAGTTGTTGCAAGCCCACGCCCAGCGACAGCATGGCTACGAGAGATGCCACACCGACGGAAATTCCGACCGTCGTTAACCCATTGCGCAACTTGGATTGCCGCAGATTGCGCACCGCAAGCTCGAACAGATCGTAGCCCTTCACGCCAGAGCCTCCTGCGATAGCAGCTTGCCGTCAGCCAGAAAAACCAAGCGCTGCGCAAATCGCTCGGCCAGTGCACGTTCGTGCGTCACCATGACGACTGTCATTCCCAGAGAAAGGCTCACGTCGCGAATCAAATTCAGGATGTCCTCACCGGTGCGGCTATCTAAATTTCCTGTAGGTTCATCTGCCAGCAGGAGCGACGGACGATTGGCCAACGCTCGCGCCAGCGACACCCGCTGCTGCTCGCCGCCCGACAGCTCCGACGGCCGGTGCTCCAGGCGCTTACCCAGTCCGACCCGCTCCAGCGACTCGCGCACACGCTGCCCTCGTTCCGCGCGATCGACTTCCGCGAAACGCATGGGCAACTCAACATTTTCCGTAATCGTCATGGACGGAATCAGGTGAAACGCCTGGAAGACCATGCCCACATCATTGCGGCGATATGCCGCCAGCTCTTCCGATGACATCTTCGCTAAGTCACGGCCCTGCACTAGCACGGAGCCCGAGCTGGGACGGTCAAGTCCCGCCAGCAAATTCAGCAGGGTAGATTTCCCTGAGCCTGACTGCCCGAGCAACGCTACAAACTCGCCGCGTTCGATGGTGAGAGAAATGCCGTCCACCGCACGGATGATGCCGCCGCCCATCGGATAGAACCGGCAAACGTCTGAGGTTTGCACCGCGGGCGCCGTCGTGGAGATCTGGAAATGAATTCATCTGTACCCGATTCGATGCTATTACGATGCCCCCCGGCGCACCGCGCGCGCACGTTCACGCTCACTTGCCGTGTACGAAAAAGGGAGCTCCATCGCTCCCTTGATTCCTGTAACGATTTGTTAAGACGGTCCGCTATCTTTCCACTGCCAGCACCACTGCATTGCCGCCACCTAGGCAGAGCGCGGCGATCCCCTTGTGCACGTCGCGGCGGATCATCTCGTACAGCAGGGTCGTCAGGATGCGCGCACCGGTGGCGCCAATCGGATGCCCCAGCGCCACTGCGCCACCGTTCACATTTACCTTGTTCAAGTTGAGCCCCAACTCGCGCGTCACGGCGATTGCCGCTACCGCAAACGCCTCGTTGATCTCGTAAAGATCCACGTCCTCGTTCTTCCAGCCTGTTTTCTTCCAGAGCTGGCGCACGGCTTCCACCGGCGCCATCATTACCCACGCGGGCGCAATACCGCTGGTAGCCTGCGCCACGATGCGCGCCATGGGCTTAAGTCCCAGTTCCTTGGCCTTCGCCGCTGACATGACCACTAACGCAGCAGCACCGTCGTTCACCCCCGGCGCATTCCCGGCAGTCACGGTGCCGTCCTTCTTGAACGCAGCCTTCAGGCCGCGTAACACCTCGGCAGTTGTGTCCTCGCGCGGCCCTTCATCCCTAGTGAACCACACGGGTTCAGCGCCCTTCTTCTTCGAGGGCAACTCGACTGGCACAATCTGATCCTTAAAGCGGCACTCCTGGATGGCGCTAAGCGCCTTGCGATGCGAATTGAGCGCGTACTCGTCCTGCTCTTCACGAGTGATGTGGTACTTCTCGGCGACGTTCTCACCGGTGTTTCCCATGTGGTAGTCGTTGTAAACGTCCCAGAGGCCATCATGCACCATCGCATCAATGACCTTCTGATCGCCCAGGCGAAAGCCCTTGCGCGCAGTGGGAAGAAGGTAAGGAGCGTTGGTCATGCTCTCCATTCCGCCGGCGACCACGATCTGGGAGTTCCCCGTCTGGATCGCCTGCTGGCCGAGCGCAGCCGCCTTCAGGCCCGAGCCGCAAACTTTGTTGATGGTCATCGCGCTGACGCTGTCAGAGAGGCCGCCTTTAAGTGCAGCCTGGCGCGCCGGGTTCTGGCCCAGCCCGGCAGAGACAACGTTGCCCATGATGCATTCGTCCACGCTGTTGGGATCGATGCCGGCACGTTTGACCGCTTCACGCACCACGATTGCACCTAGTTGTGGCGCGCTGAGATCGGAGAGCGAGCCCTGAAATTTTCCGATCGGCGTCCGGACCGCCGACACAATCACTACGTCTTCCATAAATGTTGCACCCCACCGGCCGTCGAAGAAAATCCAATGCCGCACATTATAGGATGGATTTGCTTTGGTCCCCGACGCACAAAAACCGGCTGAAACCGGGAATGCTCCTTCCGAGCACCGGCTGCTCGCGCCGTGGTGGCACACCGCGCTGCTGATCATCGTGCTGCTCGTCGCCTCGCTTAACGGCACACGCGGCCGCCATCCCGTGGCCGATCACAGTAAGCTGCTGCAATATCTTTGGGGCATGGCCTGGGAGTGGGCCCTGCTCGCCTTTACCTGGCTTGGCATTCGCAAACGCACCTCGCTGCGCGCGCTGATCGGCAGCCGCTGGACAAACCGGGAGGAGTTCCTGCGCGACGTGCTTTACGCCGCAATATTCTGGGTTTGCGCGTTGGCCCTTCTTGGGCTCGGCGCCAAGCTCATGCATCTCGACCAGGCGGACAAGATCGACAGCATGAGAAAGCAGCTAGGGTTCCTCACTCCCGGATCGCGCCTCGAACTGGCTGTGTGGTTCTGCCTGAGCGCCACCGCCGGCTTTTGCGAGGAGATCATCTTTCGCGGCTATCTCCAGCGGCAGCTCGCCGCATTCAGCAAATCGACTCTGATTGGCGTCCTGCTCTCGGCTTCCGTCTTCGGTGCGTCACACGGCTACGAGGGCGTCGCGCGGATGCTGCTGATCGGAATTTATGGATTATTGTTTGGGCTCCTCGCGTGGTGGCGAAAGAGCCTTCGTCCGGGAATGATGGCGCACGCGTGGCACGACGCGTTCAGCGGTGTGATCTTGCGGATGCTGAAATAGGCAGTGTTCATGCGCCTTTCAGGCACCTGCAAAATTGGCGATGCAATCGTCAGGGAGTCTGCGGGGGAGTTGCTCGCGGTCAGCGAATCGAAAATTGCCATCTCGCGCCGCCGAAGTCCGCAGATCGCTGCGCGTTTTTTGCTTGACTATTTTTTTCAATGACTCTATACAACTAACAAATTGCGATGAAAGTTTGGGTCGCAATATTCCATGACAAATGGAAGGGAGAATAGAAAACCATGGCAACAAAAAAGAAGGCTAAGAAGGCAGCAAAGAAATCGAAGAAGCACTAGTTCTTCTTCGACCTAACCGGGGGGCGCGCAAGCGTTCCCCTTCGTTTTTTCCGCGGCACTGCTGACCCGTGCCTCCCCCTTTTCAGACGCTGAGTCAGTTTGCACCAACGCGACACCCTCCTGCCTTGTATGGCGTTCCAGGTTGACCGTTCGTCTGACCCTGTCGTGCGAAATAAAAAAGAGGCCTTGCAAGCAAGGCCTCTGAAAGAAATCAGGGGACGCTTAATGCCCGCTGTATCCGATTGGGCTTCCGTTACCATGGACTGGTCCCAGCCCGGCGTGACTGGACAGCCGTTTGAACCAGTCGAGACGTCGTAGAAGGCCTATTACCTCATGTCAATTCACGAACATCTTCCACCACAGGTGAGAAAGGAGCTGAAACAGGGATAGAGCAAGGGCTTGGAGTTGGCCAAGCTGGCACGCCAGCAAGATCAGCGCTTCAAAAGTGCAACCTGGTTGCACAAAGCCCGGCAGATGCCCAAGGCGGAGTTTCAGCGGGAAGTAAAGAAGGAGCTGATGTTCGAGGACAGTGCGCCGTCGGAGCTGATCTATTTCAAGGTCTATGAGAGCCAGATCCTGGTTATCGAACAGGCGATCGAGACCGCGGCTTTGATGCTCGGGTCGGGCAAGTCCCGGGGCTATTGCCTGGAGATGATCTGCGCGGACTTCCTCGCCCAAACGCATCGACGTGATTGGGAACCGATCCAACATTGTTATCGTGCTCGTGTACAGCGCCGGCTATCGCATTGTCGAGTTACCCACGACTTGGCGCGGCAGAGCCCAGGGCGAGTCGCAATTCAAGATATGGGCGTGGCTGCCGCAGTATTCGAGTGGTGTTTCCATCCTTATCGTCCCAAGCGCAGTTCCGCACAATGAAGTATGAAGATTGGGAAGTGCATGCCTTCAGAGCGTGTCGTGTGTGAGAAACCAACGAGTCGCTTCGGATTCTCTGTTAGAACGCAAGTCTGTTTCTTCTCGGAGAGGTGCCGGAGAGCCTTCTTTTTTCATCGAGCCAGGACCGCGACCGGCGTACACGACCACGTTCTCTCATAGGGCTGGTCGTGGCGAACCATGCCTCCAATGGCATACAGGACACCCCCGACTTTGCACTTGACCAAAGCGTGAAATCATGCCACTATGAGCCTCCGATAAAAATGTGATCGATGGAGTCGCTCTGCGCTTTGAAGAGTGAAGGGCTAGAATTACCCGTTAGGACGTCGCTGAGTTAAATCAGATTCGCTTAGGGAATTCTGGGCTGCGTAATTGACTTCGCCGACACACCTCGCTAAGTGAGGAAGGCGAAGCTTTGTCTTCTTTCTTTGTTTTGGCCTGAATCTTCTTGGACCATCGCTTAGCCGGCCACGCTTGCTCATGACTCAAGTGGTGTCAAGCCGCTATTTTGATTGGCCGAACTCCGCTCACGGTCAATTACGGTCTGCGATCGGATCGTTTCCCGGAGCCACAGTCGAATCATTGCCGAGACCCCCGCCACTTGAATTAACGATCGAGTTTGATCACGGCTAGGAATATTTTGGGATGAGAATTGCGATCGTGGGAGCTCCGGACGGGAAGCTGGGTTCTGTTTGCGGAGCATATCAACCGTCGGCTGCGATCACGTACCACACTCCAGCCACGGTGGAAGAAATTTCCCGGGCCGGCCATAGAGGCGAGTTTTGTTTAATTCGCCTGCTCCGTTCATGAACTCATTCTGCGTTCTGCTTGTTATCTAGTTGAAACACATGAATTGGATGATAGTGCATAGCTTTTGCCTGCAACCGATTGGTGTCGTGAGAGCCTCCGAGGAGTTCCGGTCATGATTCTACGCCTCCGATATTATCGTTTTTTCATCCGGCTGTGCTGTTATCCGTTACCACTGTTTGCCTTTATGATTGGTGCCTACATACGCTTCCTCTCGGACAAACTGGGAGCCACCTCATTTGCATACGACCGATCGTTCTATGTAGCGGTACTAGTCTTCACGAGCGTAGCGTGGATTATAGTGGTGGAGCACTATCAGTTATGCAGTATCGACGAGTTCTTCCGGGAGCATACGGGTATAAGGAAGGCTGCAACGGCGTGCATGGCCACCTCCGTATTTCAGCTCGGTTTCCTTTTTTTCTATCGCGGCCACGATCTATCGCGCATCTTTTTTATAGCCGCCGCAATCGCGCTGTTGGCTGGCACCGTATTGACCCGAACCGTGTTCCGCCTTTTATTGTGGGACGCCGACCGACCCCGCCGTCCACTTTCCGTCTTGATAGTAGGCTCCGATTCTTACGCGGCTCACATCGCGAGTCAGTTGGCAAGTGTTTCTCTGGCTCCAGCTGAGATCGTAGGGTATATCCGGTTGCCGGGACAGGAGGTTGCAGTCAGCGATGCTCCCGTCTTCGAATTAGAGAGGCTTGCGGAGCGCATGAGCTTGCGGGTAGACGATGTAGTGATAGCTCTTCCTGCGGATCGGCTCCCCGCTCTGTCAACCGTCGTCCGTTCGCTCCAGGTATTGTGCGCTCCAATTCACTTCGTAGTTGATACCGGCGATATTCCCTTGGTTAGGGAGAGGCTCTTTCAATTCGGCTCGCTGTATCTTTTCGATCTCGGAACTGCACCGGCAGAATCCCTGTACTACGGCTTGTCGAAGCGTGCTTTCGATGTGGTTTTTTCATCTTTTGCCGTTATTTTGACCGGCCCTCTCATGCTAGCGCTCGCCTTGCTGATCAAGCTCTCTTCACGCGGGCCCGTCTTGTTTCGGCAGGAGCGTGTCGGACTCAATGGAAAACTCTTCGTTATGTATAAGCTTCGTACGATGAAGGTAGAACACGCTTCGACGAGCGATACGATGTGGACAGTGCAAGACGATCCGCGACGCACTCTCATCGGTTCGTTCTTGAGAAAGACTAGCCTGGATGAACTGCCCCAGTTCTTCAACGTTCTAAAAGGGAACATGAGCGTTGTGGGACCTCGCCCGGAGCGCCCCTACTTTGTCAATGCGTTCTTGAAAGAGATTTCTCATTACAATACGCGCCATCGCCTGAAGGTTGGCATTACCGGCTGGGCGCAGGTAAATGGATGGAGAGGCGACACGTCGATTCACAAGCGTGTTGAATGTGATCTTTATTACTTGCAGAATTGGAGTTTCTGGTTTGACATCCGCATCATCTGCCTCACCCTGTGGTTCGGTATATTCGGCAGAAATGCATACTAACAGCCTTCCGTCCGCCGCCAGGCCGCTAGGCTAGACCTGTCATTCCAGGCCTATCGTGCATCCTCGTTAACCAGAAACGCAAGTCCTCGGTTTTGGTTCACCATGCCAGGATCAAGCCCACTTCTTTGAGGCGGTAGTTATCGAGAGATGTGGAGGGCGACCATGAAGGTACTGATTACCGGAGGGGCGGGCTTTATCGGGTCGCACCTTGCTGAGCGACACCTCAACCTGGGCGATGCTGTTTGCATCGTCGATGACCTCTCCACTGGCTCGATCGCCAATATCCAGCATCTCAAGATTCATCCCGAATTTACCTACCACATTGACACCGTCACCAACACCCACTTGATGGCCGAACTCGTGGACCTCTGTGATGTCGTTTATCACCTGGCGGCTGCCGTCGGTGTGCGCCTGATCGTAGATAGTCCAGTGCGCACCATCGAAACCAACATCCGCGGCACCGAAATCGTACTGGCCTTGGCGGAGACCAAGCGGAAACGCGTACTCATTACATCGACCTCGGAGGTATACGGGAAGGGGGACCGGATCCCATTTCGCGAAGATCATGACCTGGTGATGGGCCCGCCCAACAAGGGCCGCTGGAGTTATGCCTGCTCGAAGGCCATCGATGAGTTTCTCGCCATCGCCTACTGGAAGGAGAAGAAAGTTCCCACGGTAATTGCGCGTCTGTTCAACACCGTGGGGCCGCGACAGACCGGCCGTTATGGCATGGTGGTTCCCAACCTGGTGGTCCAGGCATTGACCGGCAGGGACATTACCGTCTTCGGTGATGGAGCACAGAGCCGTTGCTTCACCCACGTTAACGATACGGTAGATGCGCTAGTGGGCATAGCCGCCCATCCTGATGCTAACGGCGAAGTGTATAACGTGGGCAGCAATCACGAAATCACCATCATCGAATTGGCTAAACGTATCAAGCGCATGACGGGTTCGGATTCGAAGATTGTTTTCGTTTCCTACGGCAGGGCTTATGAAGAGGGCTTCGACGATGTGCGGCGGCGTGTTCCGGACGTTAGCAAACTGGCCAGGCTTATCGGCTATCGTCCGCGTCTGTCCCTGGATGAAACGCTGGAGAGTATCATCGCAGACCAGCGCGCCCGCTTGCGAGAGCACGGTGTAGCCGTTGCTGCCGGCTAGAGAAACTCTGAACAAGTCTATGTTCGGATTCAGGCGAATCCATGTGAACCGGTGCTCACATTGGCGTAATCTGCCCGAGGGACGTGAACCTTACGTACCTCGTTCAGGCCGCTGTAGTTGACCTGGCAATGACCTCTGCGCCTGAAATCACGCCACAAGTTAAGAGGTCGCTGCACACTATTCCTGCAGCAGCGCAGCGAGTTGGGTTAGAGACAGTATAGATGCGTCTGAACCGGCGTTCGCTTGAGTGGAGAATCACTTGAATGCGTAAACATGTTTACCGAAATTATTCTGCCTTTGCTGCGATTCTGTGGTGTTGCCTCTTAGCCGCGACTGCATGGGCACAAAGTACGGATCAGAATCCACAATCTCCCCAAGACCAGCAAAATGCCCAGAACCCCTCTGCGACAGCAAGCAGCCAAAGTTCCGCAGGCTCACCTAGATCGACCGGCACAGAAACCAGTGTCAACCAGACGAACGTCGCGATTCGCAACTTCTTGCAAAACCGTCCGGAGGTGATGGAACAGCTCAAGCTTCTGTTAGTGCAGCGCTTGCGTGCGGAAGGAAGCCTCGTAGACGAGCAGACCGTTTCTGACCAGCAGGTCTATGATCGCATGCAAAATGATCCGTCCTTCCGCACAGAAGCCGTCCGGTCTCTGATTCAGTTGGGCTATATTTCGGAAGACGACGCACGTAGCCTGATGGGCTCTCAGGCGAGCGCCCAGTTGGCCGAAGAACTGCCCTCCGCAGCAGGGGCTGGCGAGAAAACCCGGCCAGTTGGCGCACCTCCGACAGAACAACGGTTTGACGATTCCTGGCTTAATCCCAAGACGTTACCTAAGACCAATCCCTATCCCAGCCTGCCTTCTGCGCGGGATTTGTATGCCCAGTTTCCAGAACAGACCAAGCCGTTGAAGCGTTTTGGCTCTGACATCTTTCGTCCTGACGTCGTCGGTATGACCAACTTCCCCATGGATCTACCGGCTGGCGCCGACTACGTTCTCGGCCCTGGAGACACCGTCACGATCGATATTTGGGGAGGTGTTTCCCAGCGCATCAGCCGGCCAGTCGATCGCGAAGGCCGGCTCTCGCTTCCCGATAGCGGCCCGGTTGTGGTTTCCGGTTTAACCATGGCGCAGGCGCAAAAGGTCGTGCAGGCTGCTCTCGCACAGCAGTACCACGATGCGCGCGTAGAGCTTTCAGTAAGCCATTTGCACTCGGTGAGAGTTTACGTAGTTGGAGATGTACAACGCCCGGGCGCATACGATATCAGCTCGCTTTCCACTCCACTCAATGCGCTGTATGCCGCCGGGGGACCAACTTCGACCGGTTCACTGCGCGTGGTGAAGCATTATCGCGGAAAGGAATTGGTAAGCGAGATGGATCTCTACGATCTGCTGATCGGCGGAGTGAGAAAGTCCATCGAGCATTTGGAGCCGGGGGATACGATTCTCGTCCCCCCAGTGGGGCCGCTGGTGGCGGTCTCAGGAATGGTGAAGCGTCCCGCTATTTACGAACTGAAAGGCGAAACGCAACTCACCGACGTACTTGAAATGGCCGGTGGCGTATCGGTCGCGGCGGCCTTGGGCGAAATCAAGGTGGAACGTATCGATGCCCACGAAAAACGTGTCATTCTGAATGTGAAACTCGCGCCGGGAGCAGAACAAAAGGCGCTGCGCGCGATGACGGGACCATTCCAGGTGCAGGATGGAGACCGCGTCTCGATCGCTCCTATTCTCCCTTACAGCGACAAGGCCGTATACCTGCAGGGGCACGTATACCGTCCAGGCACGTATCCATTCAAAGAAGGGATGAAGGTTACGGACCTGATCCATTCCTACCAAGACGTTTTGCCCGAACCGAGCAACCACGGCGAAATCATTCGCATGCAACCTCCTGACTTCCGCCCGCAGACCATCGAAATTGACTTGGCAAGCGCATTGGCGGGGGATGAGACGACTCCTCTGCAGCAGTTCGACACTGTCTGGATCTTTGGGCGATATGAGATTGACGCTCCCAAAGTCACGATTTACGGCGAAGTGCTTCGTCCCGGGGAGTATCCCATGAGCAGCGGTATGACCGCTGCCGCTCTGGTGAAAATGGCAGGCGGCTTCCGCAGAAGCGCGTTTACAGAGACTGCGGACCTTGCCAGCTACGATATGCAAAACGGCGTGCAAGTGGTCACCAACCAACAGACGATCAGGATTGGTTCGGCGCTCGGCGGAGATACTTCAGCCGATGTGCGTCTCAAGCCGGGCGATGCGCTCACCATTTTGCAGATCCCCGGATGGAGCGATATTGGACGGTCGGCCACCGTCAAAGGTGAAGTCAAGTTTCCCGGAAGCTATGGGATCAATGAAGGCGAGCGCCTGAGCTCGTTGTTGAAGCGAGTGGGGGGCTTCCGGAGTACGGCTTATCCTGTGGGCGCAGTCCTGGAACGGGTTGAGGTCCGTCAGTTGGAGGAGAAGGGAAGACAGGAGCTGATTCGGCGCATTGAGGCTTCCACTGCGACCGTGCATTTCTCTCCTAACAGCACCGGGCAGGACCAGGCCGCAATCTTGCAGTCACTGCAGCAGCAGCAAACGCAAACCCTCAACCGGCTGCGCTCCGAACCTGCGGCGGGACGCTTGGTGATCAACATCACCAGCAACATCTCGGAGTGGGAAAACACTCCTGCGGACATTTTTCTGCGCGCGGGAGACGTCATTACAATTCCCCGGAAGCCAAATTTCGTGCTGGCCTATGGAGAGGTCTACAACCCTACTGCGGTCACTTACGAACCGGGCAGAACTGCGGAATGGTACTTGGCGCAGGCCGGTGGTCCCACGGAATTGGCCCTGAAGAAAGCGATCTATGTGATCAGGGCGAACGGATCCGTGGTTTCATCGCAAGGAAGCGGGTGGTTTAAGGGGAGCGTTCTAAATACCAAGCTGCGACCGGGAGACATCCTGGTAGTTCCCGAAAAGGCGCTGGGAGGATCTTCGGCCTGGAAGACGACGCTCGAAACTGCCTCACTGGTCGCGAACCTGGCAGTTGCCGCAGCCGTTGCTGCTCATTTCTAGCGTTATCAACCTACGCGCTGCGGTCGATCAGGTTGTAGCTTGGGGTTCGAATGTCGGAACATTCTTGCCGTAACAAGTTAGCTTGACAAGACTCGGCTGTAGTCCTGATTAATGAGGCTTGCTGCCATATTTAGAATGTCCATCTATTCTTTGTTAGCTTGGTTCCTTCTTCTCGCTCTCGTAAACGGGTTCGCTCAGGGGGTCGATGGGGAGCGCAAGAGTGCTGCGTCAGGAAATGCCGTGACTTCCGACCCGAACTCCGGTGAAGCTAGCGTACGCCTAATGCAATTATTGCGGAGTAGGCCTGAATTGGCCGCTGTACTTAAGAGTTATCTGGCTCAGGAGCTGCGGATAGAAGGCGCCGAAGTCGGCGAAAAGTCCATAACAAATCAAATGCTGTACGACCGCATCCAGACAGATCCACAATTCGCGAAGGCTGCTTCGCAATGGCTGGTCGCCCTTGCCGCAGAAGCGTCAAGCACTTTGCAGGCGCCGCCCTCCGCAGCGGGATCGCAGAATCACGATTCTAAAGGCTCCATTGTGGCGAAGCAGCCACATTCGAAGTCTCCAACTGCCTCCACTCTCGGACCTCAGCACACCACTGGATCTGCAAGAAATGCGGCAGTCGCTGAGCAGCCAAGTCCCGGGTCGCCGACAGGATCCACTCCCGTGAAGGATACCGAGCCAGTAACGGCGCAAGCGGATTCACCTGGGGAGAGAAGCGTCGCCATTCAGCCTGCGACGGTGGGACTTAATACCGAAGGAGCCGGCGCGAGTCTACGCTCCCTCCCCAAGGACTTATTGGTTGATCAAAAAGCCTTCTGGACGCTGCCTTTTCATTTACGGGCCCAAGACCTCACTTTCATCGTACCGGCGACCTTTGGGAGTGCGCTTCTAGTTGGGAGTGATACTGCGATAGAGGCTCATTTGCCGACGTCGCCAAACACCGTCAAAATGGCTGCTAATGCATCGACCGCCGGAATGGCCGCTCTGGTTGGCACCGGCGGAGGGCTCTTCTTGGTTGGGCAAATGACTCACGATGAGCACAAGCGTGAGACGGGGCTTCTGATGGGTGAGGCCGCTATAGACGCCTATGCTGCCTCCACCGCCATTCAATACATCACGCAACGGGAGCGTCCATTCACTGGCAATGGTCGCGGGCAATTTTTCGATGGAGGCAATTCTTTTCCGTCGAATACGGCGGCGGTGAGTTGGGCGGCGGCCGCTGTGCTATCGCATGAATACCCCGGCACGCTCACGAAACTAATGGCTTACGGAGTTGCAGCTGGAGTAAGCGCTGGCCGAGTCATAGGAGAGAAGCACTGGACCTCTGACGCGGTCCTCGGCAGCGCTCTCGGTTGGTATATGGGGCGACAGATTTACCAGGCGCGATCCGCTGGCCCACAAATTGACGCCTCAAATTGGGGCACCTTCGAAAAGCCTGAGGACGAAGGGCGCAATCCGGGTTACATGGGATCAACCTTTGTCCCTCTCGACAGTTGGGTATATCCAGCCCTCGATCGCCTGGAAGCGTTGGGATACTTGCCGAAGTTTGTGCAGGCGATTCGTCCCCTGGCGCGTATTGAGTGCGCGCGGTTGACCCTGCAGGCCCAGGAGAACGTTGGCTATCCCGAAGTCACCAGCGAGTCCTCCAACGTAGTGGGCGAGTTGCGCAAGGAGTTCGCGATTGAACTGGCGAACCTGGAGGGCGCCTCCAACGTTGGCACGCAGTTGGAATCGGCGTATGTGCGAGCTACGGAAATCATGGGCATGCCGTTGCGCGATAGCTTTCACTTCGCCCAGACCCTTTATAACGACTATGGCCGTCCTTACGGTCAGGGGTTCAATGGCGTCGTGGGAGCGTCGATGCGTTCCGAGGCGGGGCCGATCGCGTTCTATGTGCGGGGGGAGTACCAGCACTCAGCCTCGATCGCACCCTACAGTCCTGCAACAGCGCAGGCCATCGCCAATGCGGACCAGCTTCCGCTGAATTCCGTTCCTACGTTTTTTACCACTAACCAGTTCAATACGATTGAAGCATACGCCGCTCTAAACATCGCTAACTGGGAGATGTCGTTTGGCCAGCAGAGCCTCTCGTGGGGGCCTGACGCCGGTGGCTCGCTCATGCTTTCGAATAACGCGGAAGCGATCCCTATGTTACGCGTCGGCCGTATCACTCCCTTTCAGCTTCCGGGTCCCTTGAGCTGGCTGGGCATGATCCGCAATACGTTCTTCGTCGGAAGAGTTGGCGGTTACTACTATCTTCGCGGACCCTATCCTCAGTTTCCCTTGGTTGGGAACGGATACCAAACCGTCAATCCCCAGCCCTATATGTGGGGTGACAAGCTGGCCTTGAAGATGACGCCGAATTTCGAGATTGGCGTCACCATTACCGTAATGTTCGCGGGAGAAGGAAGGCCGGCAACTCTCGCCACCTGGCTGCATACCTGGTCAACCCACGGTGGCTTTCAGGCGGTCGATCCCGGAAAACGTTTTAATGGCTTCAACTTTTCCTATCGGCTGCCCGGCCTGCGCAACTGGATGATGATTTACGCCGATGGCATGGCCAATGACGAACCCAATCCGATTGCTTATCCGCTGCAGTCAGGGTGGAATCCTGGCTTATACTTTCCGCAACTTCCCAAGCTGCCAAATCTTGACCTGAGGGTTGAGGGGATCTACACCAACATTCCTAACTATCCTGGGGTGGGACCCTACTACTTTAACGAGCACTATGCCGATGGATACCGAACCTACGGTGAGCTTATCGGTAGCTGGATTGGGCGGCAGGGAGACGGGATACAGGCTTGGAGCACTTACTGGTTCTCCGCTCAGAATAAGATCCAGTTGAGTTATCGCAGGCAGTACAATGATCCCATATTCCTGGGTGGCGGCGGACTGACTGATGTTTCAGCAACCGTGGATTGGCTCATCAAGCCTGAAATCCAGATTTCACCAATGGTGCAGTACGAACACTTCAACTTCCCGTTGGTAAGTTCTACACCCCGAACCAATGTCGCCGTCGGAATGCAAGTGACGTTCTGGCCAACCCACCAGGCCGCGCGAAAATAACCAACCAGGTCAGGAGACTCAAGGTCCCGAGGTGGTCCAGTGAATGTGCTCAAGGCAAGGCGACGCCTCGTAGTGACTCCTTTGTTCGTCCCACGGAGAGTGTCATGTTGTATTATAAATAGAAGCTACGGAAAAGGTCCAGCGAGAAGAATGTTGGCAAGAGAGATTTGTCCATTTCCGAAAAATGTCGCCCTTTCTCCTGATTTATAATTCTGCTATGAGAATCACCGGCTTGTCCTCTTTGCTGAGCGGCATCGTTCTGAGTGCCGCGGTATTTCTGGTGCAGCCATCCGTGGCTGCGACTAAGCTGACAATCTACCCTGCACCGGCCGGCGAACCACTCTCGAGCGCCTACAAGGTACAGGTCGAAGGTCGCGATGTCCCGGTATATCAACTCCGGGTCGCGCCCGAAGATAAGACCCTCCGGCTTAATGCAGTGGACGACAAGTCACAATACGGTCTCAATTTTGAGGAAGCAGGATTCGCTTCCTTCGATGCCGATGGCAGTGTCGACGTGACAGTGACGTACAATGCCCCAGTTACCGCCGCGAAATTGCTGCCTTTATCCCCTGCCATTCCGGTAAAGATGCAAGGCAACACAGTACGGTTTACAGCAAACGGTCCTCAAAATCTCACTTTGGAAGTGAATCACCAACTGGTCCGCACGCTGCATATCTTTATTAACCCCATAGAGACCGGTGCCCCTTCTCCCCAGGATGCGAAGGTTCTCTACTTTGCTCCCGGAACGCACCAGATGGCCGATCTGACAGTGCCCGCGGGCAAGACCATTCTGTATTTCGGCCCCGGTATCCATACCGTAGACAATCTGATCGTTCACGATGATCAGACCGTTTATATCGCCGGCGGAGCCGTGGTCAGGAGCGTGATTCGCCCTGGCGCGCCTTGGGTCGCTGACACCTACAACGGGAAAACATCGAAGGCGTACACCCAGCCGGCGATCAAACTGCAGGGGGCGAACATTACCTTACGTGGCCGCGGGATTGTCGACGGCACGGCGAGCGGCGGCAAGGGTTTGCTGTCTCTCAGAGGCAAAGACATCAGGCTCGAAGGCGTCATCCTGAAAAATTCAGGGGCCTGGTTCATGCCGATCCTATTCTCTGACCGCATATCGGTTACAAACCTGAAGATACTCGGATACCGGGGTAACTCGGATGGGATCGATATCTACAGTAGTCGTGACGTGACCGTGCAGGGATGTTTTATTCGCACCGTAGACGATTTGATTGTCATCAAGTCCAAGATCGAGAATGGTACTGTAGCTACTGCCAGCGATAAGGTCAGCAATGTGGTCGTGCGGGGAAATCGCCTGTGGAACGAAACCGGTACCTCGATGGTCATCGGAACGGCAGTGGGTGCCGACATCAGCGGTGTCACGTTCATCGATAACGATGTGATCCGCGATCTGGCCCGAGGCGCGGATGAAGGCATCAACCTGGCCGGCAGCGGTACCGTCAGCAACATCCGTTTCGACGGCAATCGCATCGACCGCACCGGCAACCTTAACGACTATGGTGGGTCAAGCAGGGTGATATATCTCTATATACGGCCTTCGCAATGGGAAGCCTCAATCGATCGAACACGACCTCTAGGCAAGATTCGTGACGTCGTCTTCTCAAACACCCAGATCACAACGCCCCCGGAGAATCCCAAGCTGCGGATTGACGTGCAAGGCGCGAGCGCCCAAAGTGACATTGAAGATGTCAAATTCCAGAACATTACGGTCGATGGCAAGCCGTTCTCCAAGTCCAATACTGTTGTCCAGGAAAAGTTCGCCAGTAAATTAACGGGGTTGCCGTAACCCCCGCCGAGCATCGTCAGATACATCGTAACCCTTGGAAGTGTGCCGCTGCGATCAAGCCGTCTGAGCGAGAAATCGTTCAGTACCATTACCGAATGCTCAGCCGATAATCCCATCGGCTGGTTGCATCCAAGTCCAGACTTCGAGTAAGAGATCTCGGCAAGGTCTCCTATCTCACCCCCGTAACCCGGATCCCTTACTTGGTATCTCGACCGGACACTTCACGTACTGCTGGCAACCCGTACTTTTCGCTTGACCAAAGCGAAAACTGATGCCAATATGGGTCACCAAGAAACAATTGTTTCCTATATGGTCCACACTGCCGGCGCTCAGGGAGTGGAGGGTGAGTTGCACCTTTTATTGGCGTTCTGCGTTATCCGAGTCGCTGTCCGAGCGATTACCTCCGACTCGGTAACTGATGAGGTGAAACAAGCGCCTTGCTAAGTGAGGAAGGCGAAGCTGTGCCTAGCAGGCCGTGGTGCAAGTCTGGATGCCTGCTCGAAATAATTCAGGAATCCACAGCGGTTGTTCCTACAATGCTGGCACGGCGATGGGGACACGCAAGCAGCGGGAGAAGCAAGAGGGGATGTGGATCGCGCATACCGAGTTGGCAGCGGCGCCGGGACATCCCTTCTACCAGAAGCTGAATGAGTTGCTGGAGGCCGAGGGCTTCGACGAATTTGTCGAGGGTCGGTGCGCGAAGTTCTACGCGGCCAAGTACGGACGGCCTTCACTGACGCCGGGGATCTACTTTCGTTCGCTGCTGATCGGATATTTCGAAGGCATCGCGGCGGAGCGCGGCATTGCTTGGCGGCTGGCAGACTCGCTGGCGCTGCGGCGTTTTGTGGGCATTTACGCGGTCGATCTGGACACGGGCGCGGTGGTGGCAGTCACGTTGCCGGCTGCGGATCAGGGCGACACGACAACCCTGGACGTAACCCTGTGCGAGGCAGGCATGACAGTGGCGGAGTTGGCGGGTCGCGAAGCGGAGTTGCGGCCCGATCATGAGCCCAAGGTAAACGTCAACGGGATCGAAGAGTTAGTCACCGATAAGGGGTATCACAGCGGCGCCGTCATCCAGCGGGTCAAGAGTTACGAGGTGTGCAGCTACATACCGGAAAAGCAGCAGAAAGGGCGGCGGAACTGGCAAGGCAAGGCGGCGGAACAGCGGGCAGTTTACGAGAATCGGCGGCGGGTACGAAGCGAGTACGGCAAGAGCTTACTACGGCGACGTGGCGAGTTGGTGGAACGCAGCTTTGCGCACTGTTACGAGACCGGCGGCATGCGGCGCTGCCACTTGCGCGGACGGGACAACATTTTGAAGCGGCAGTTGGTTCATGTTGGCGCCTTCAACCTGAGCCTGATCCTGCGCCAGCTGCTGGGTGCGGGCACGCCACGAGAGCTGAGAAACCGCTCGGGTCAGCCTGTTCTGAGCCTATTTTTGCTGCTCTGGTACGGAAATGGTCAACAACGATGTCGCAGCAGTCATAGCTCTGCGCCCGTTGCCAAATACATCGAAAGGTCGCGTACCCGGCTGCGCTGCCCGCTTTGCCGAAAATCAGCCACTTGAACCACGGACTGCTAGGGGCTGTTGCAGGTGGAATTGTCAAGAGGCACCCGCGTCACCGGCCATTCATCACTTACATAGCCGAACACCTCTGATTAAGGGGGAGATGAGCAGCTCTAGGTTGCCAGCGTGAAGGCGATTCCAGGGGCAGCAACACAATCCTGCAGAAAGCAGGCTCGGTTGTTCCCGCCCAACGACTCCTTAAACGACAGCGTGGCACGCAGCTTCTTGAAATAGCCGCTGAACTTGACCTTGGCAGACATCGTTGTGAATAAATCCTCGTCCTTCGAGCTGCAGACTGCAGCACCATCGAGTCACGAACTTGGTGTTGTACAACCATTGAGCGCCGCCGAGAGGTTGTTATCATTTCTGGACCTGATGGGACAGAACCGCCGCTCCCTACTTACGCTGATCATTGCGGGCCTGGCGATTTCGGCGGCCATTGCGCTTTTGATCCCCAAGCGATATGAAGCTGTGACCCGACTGATGCCGCCCGATCAGTCCAATATGAATACCGCGATGCTCGGAGCCTTGACCGCAAAAGCTGGGGACGCGATTGGAGCGATGGCGGGCGATGTGCTGGGACTGCGCACCAGTGGGGCAACTATGGTGGGGATACTAGGAAGCAGGACCATCCAGGATGACCTCATCAACCAGTTCGATCTGCGCAAAGTCTATTCCGAGAAACGATACAACGACACGCGTAAAGTCCTTGAGAAGCGGACGAACATTTCCGAAGATAAAAAAAGCGGTATCATCACGATTTCCGTAGAGGATGCGAGTCCGCAGAGAGCAGCGCTGTTGGCCCGAGCCTATGTGGAGGACCTCAACAGCGACATTTCCCATCTGACCACTTCCTCAGCCCACCGCGAGCGTGTCTTTCTGGAGGAACGTTTACAGTCGGTCAAACAGGAGCTTGATGCAGCGACCCTGAAATTGAGTCGCTTCTCCAGCAAGAGCAAGACGTTCGATCCGCAGATTGAGGGCAAAGCGATGATGGAGGCCGCCTCTACCCTGCAGGGGCAACTCATCGCAGCGGAAACAGAGCTAAAAGGCTTGGAGCAGATCTACGGCCCCGAGAACTCTCGAGTGCGCGCGGGTTCAGCTCGAGTCGCTGAATTGCGCCAAAAGCTGCGCGGGATGAGTGGAGACACCGACGGTGCTGCCGACGACAACATCATCCCAAAAAGCGGCGAACTCTATCCCTCGCTCGAACAGTTGCCACTGCTCGGAAATACGTATTACGATCTTGCCCGGCGGGCCAAGATTGATGAGGCCGTCTATGAAGTTCTGACAAAACAGTACGAACTGGCGAAGGTCCAGGAAGCAAAAGAAATCCCTTCGATAAAAGTGCTGGATGAGCCGATCGTGCCCGAAAGCAAGTCTTGGCCCCCACGACTTCTTATTATCGTGTTCGGGACACTTGTGTCTCTTCTGTTCGCATGCATATGGATTCTAGCCAGAGCTGGTTATGAAAGGCTCGACTCCGATGATCCGCGCCGATTGCTGGTGAATCGATTGATCGGCCCGGGGCTCCGGCGTTCACTTGATATTGCGTTTAAATTCCGCATGCCAATCATCGTGGGTGACCAGAAACAGATTTCGGCAACCTACTCCAGGATCGTACTATGAGCAGGCTTGACACCCCCAATTCGTAATACCCCGGAGCCTCTGAGCAGAAGAGCACTCCCAACCAGGGACAGTATCACGGCAGGAAAAAAGACCATGGGACGGGAAGCGGGAGTCAGCTTACCGCCCATCGAAACCGCTCCGGCAAGCCAGAGCGGGACGGTGCACAAGAGGGGAACCATGACGCCGGAAATGATATATTTTCGCCTGGAGAATCGCATTTCCGGGTAAGTGCGCGGCATGCTGTAGAAAACATGCGCCGCGATGGCGAAGACTGATCCAATCAGCGTTCCCAATGCGACCCCAATAGCGCCCATCATCGCTCCTAGTATGATGCTTGCCACCAGGTTGCTGATCCCCTCAGTCAACGGACTGATTTTAATTAATCGTTGTTGTCCCGCAGAAATAAGAATGATTGCATAAGGAAGTCCGATGAGCCGTACAACATTCGCCACCAATAAGACAACTAGGATTGGTTGTCCCGTGTGCACATATTGCTGACCGATCCAGACTTTCAGAATTGGCGCGGCATAAATCAGTGGTGGGATGCCCGTGAATATCAGCAGAATAACTGCCACTTGTGTCGAGATTATGACCAACCGGCCCAACTCCTCTGGGTTCCGACGAGCATGCAGTGCAGCCGCATGCGGCATCATGACGTTTAGGACAGCGGATAACGCTCCCGAAACGAACAGAACCATAGCAGCCGCCACCGAATATGCTGTGACGGCACTGAACTGGAAGCGGCCTACCAGGATGAGATCAAACCCGGTGACCAGCAGCATTGAAAAAGACATGACCGTCAGGCCGAAGCAGTATTCGAAAAGTTCGTTGGCGGTGGCACGCCGCACCAGCCTCGCATTGAACTTAATATCCGGGACGATCCGTCTCATTGCTAAATATTGGGCCCCATAAGATACGACATTGGTGATTGCCATAATGGCCGCCATCGCAATGACAGAGCGACCACCGAAGGCCGCCAGCACAACGCCGACGGCCGAAACCAATCTTGCTCCACCTATCACGACCGCTGGAATCTCGTAACGCTGCAAGCCAACGAAGACTCCAGACCAAGCGGACGCCGGTAGACCAATGGCAACAGAAGCTCCTAGGATCAGCAGAGCCCACCGCATCATCGGAATCGTGTCAGCAGGAATGCTAGGAAAAACCACGCGAACGGCGGCGACGGCCCCGAGTAACAGCATTAGGCTCAGAAGGGCGGCGCCTAACAGTCCCGCGAAAGCAGTACTGAAAACCGAATTGCGCTGTTCGTAGTCGTTTCTTTCGGTGGCATATGCGACATAACGGCCGATGGCTGTTTGCAGTCCAAAATCGAGATAGCCGATGTAAGCGACGACCTGAAGGACGAGGACCCAGACGCCATACTCGGTGGCGGTCATATGACGCACCAGCAGCGGAGGCAGAAATACAGCTACGACGCCAGTCGCGCCACCTCGACCGAGGTTCGCGACTGCGTTCTTGACAAGTCGCGCACGTTTATTCATTAAAACCATTGCGAGTATACAGAACTCGCTCTTATTTTCGCTTTAGTCATTTTCTTCACCGAAGGTCGCGTCGAACGCGTACTGGCGCCTATTCACAGTGGCAAATTTAGCTAGATCGGAAAATGCCCAGGATCTCTATCTCGATCTCCTGATAGGAGTACTCACGCGGTCGGTCATTCCAGACCGCTTTCGACCGCTTACATCTTCAGCTGTTCGGTCGAAGAGCTTTGTTGCCTGGACCGTGTTCAGCTTACTACAGCCGCTCCTGGCTGCAACACGGCTCAGGTTGTGCAGAATGCGATGGGACGAAGACGTTCGCAGGGATGGTCGCGATTGGCCGCCTGAAGCAGAAACTATGGTAGGTGTGGAGCGCTTGAAGAATGTTGAATTTTGCGTTCGCGATGTCCTTCGCAGAAACATACCGGGTGACCTCATGGAAACCGGTGTGTGGCGTGGTGGCGTTTGCATTTTCATGCGTGCAATTTTGAATGTGATGGGAGATCACAGCCGGAAAGTCTGGCTGGCCGACTCGTTCCGGGGCCTCCCAAAACCGGACCAACGATTTGCGCAAGACGCACAGAGCGTGTGGCATGAATTCAAGGAGGAGCTAGGCGTGTCCCTGTCGGACGTGAAAGCCAACTTCGAGCGGTACGGTTTATTGGACGATCAGGTGCGATTCCTCCCCGGTTGGTTCAAGGATACCCTACCAGATGCCCCAATTGATCAACTTGCTGTCTTGCGACTGGATGGCGACATGTACGCCTCGACGATGGATGCCCTGACGAACCTGTACCCGAAGCTCTCTGTCGGAGGATATTTGATTGTGGATGACTACGGCGCTTTGGCAACTTGTAGGCAGGCAGTGTCAGATTTTCGGGCGCAGCACCAAATCTACGATGAAATTCAACAGGTTGACTGGTCTGGCGTGTTTTGGCGAAAGGGGGGCGCAATAACAGTGCTGGGTTGTTATTCTCATCTGGCAAGCTAGTGAGGCGAGGAATCGCTCGTGGGAAGTACCTACCGGCTCCTTTCGGTGATTTTTCGAATCCGTGGTGGACTCTTCCACCTCACCTGTTTGTCAGTTCCAAGCATTTATCATGTGAGTTGCTGACGAGCAAAGATGAGAAAGATCGTGACCTTTCTTGAGAGTCGAGATGTTTTCGTGTCGGATCCCCTTCTGTGGGTTACATGGCTGATGGCCTGCCGACTAGTACAGAAGACCAAGAGTTTATTGTTGGTAATACTCTTTAATGCTCTCGAACTGTATCTCGGACCGAGGACCTTAGTTCGAGGGGCAAAACACATATCGTTCGGGAGAGGTGTCTGCGCGCGCAGCAATCTCTGGCTGGAAGCGGTGACCAGTTACGGGGAGGAAGCGTTCGACCCTGTGATCGAGATCGGCGACGGTGTGTCCTTTTCAGACGGTGTGCACATCTCCTGTGTACAGCGAATCGTGATCAAGCGACACGTCTTGGTAGGGAGCCGAGTGTACATTTCCGACAGTGGCCATGGTCTCTACAACGGGCACGAGCAAAGCCAACCCGACGCCCCCTCCCGCCGCAGGCTCGCGAGAGGGGGTCCTGTAGTAATTGGCGAAAATGTCTGTATCTGTGCGAACGTCATTATTCTCGGGCCAGTTACGATTGGAGATGGAGCTGTGATTTGCGCGAACTCTGTGATTCGGCGGGACGTTCCTCCGCGAACCATAGTTGCGGGTATGCCGGCGGTACCTGTGAAAGAGTTTCGTGAGGCAACGAATTGCTGGGAGAGAGTATGACTCCCGAAAGTAACAAATGCTCTCTTCCTCGGCGCGGTGTAGCCTTGGGCACCACCGGCCGGTATCATTTGACCCCGGCACGCGATAGAGCATGCGAAGGGCCCGCTATGAGCGATGAATATCGTCAGTACCTGAGTAAGCGTTGCTGTCGGGCCTGATCATACGGTCATACGGTCTTGGACTGCAAGGAGACGCACGTGGCAAAAATCGGAGGAATTCTACGAGCGTCCTTTACCGCAGATCCAGTGCCATGGGCATTGTGGCTGATCCTCTGCCGCATGCTTTTAGAAATCAAGGGTCTGCTGCTGGGATTTGCGCTCAATGCTCCCGGTCTCCATTTGGGGCGAGGAAGCATCGTGCGCGGAGCCAGGCACATTTCATTGGGAAAAGATATTCGAGCGAAAAGCGATCTTTGGCTCGAAGCTGCTGTCCAACACGGCGATCAGAATTTTGAGCCCATTATCCGGATCGGCGACGGCGCCTGCTTCTCTGACGGTGTGCACATTTCCTGTATTGATCGTATCGTCATCAAGAAGAATGTGCTGATGGGCAGTCATATCTACATTTCGGACCATAACCACGGTCTCTATAAAGGGCCCGAGAATAGCTTGCCCAGCGAACCACCAGCCCGTCGGAAACTGGGAGGTGGTGGGCCTGTCTTGATTGGAGAGAACGTCTGGGTCGGCGACAATGTCATCATTGTGGGCCCGGTCACGATTCGTGACGGTGCTATCATTGGCGCTAACTCTGTGGTGCGCGGAAACGTTCCCGCGTACACGATTATCGCGGGGATTCCGGCAAGAGTCGTTAAGCGATTTGATCCTGTCACCCAGTGCTGGGGAAAAGCATGAACCAGAAACGAAGGACTTTTTCCATTTGTATTCCTGCTTTCAACCGGGCTCGACATTTGCCCGCTTTGCTGGATTCGATCTTTGCCCAGGACTATACAGACTTCAATGTAGTCATTTGTGAAGATAAGTCGCCAGAGCGCGAGCGGATTGCTGCCATCGCTGGCGACTACGCCGTACGGTATCTTGGACAGTTGGTTTACTACGAAAACGAGAAGAACCTTGGTTATGACGCGAATATACGAAACTTGGTGGAGAAAGCGACTGGCGAGTTCTGCTTCTTCATGGGAAACGACGACATTCTGTGCCCCGCTGCGCTTGGGACCGTCGCCGGCATCCTACACCGCTACGACAACGTTGGCCTGGTTCTCAGAGGTTACGCCTGGTTCGATGAGGCGCCGGAGAGGATAAATCAAGAGGTTCGGTACTTTAACAAAGAACGAAGATTTGCAGCGGGACGCGAAGCGATTACAGTCTGCTTTCGCCGTTCTGGAGTTATCTCCGGTTACATCGTTCACCGCGACAGTGCCCAAGCTGCCGCAACGACCAAATTCGACGGGACCCTGTTCTACCAGTTGCACCTTACCGCGAGCGTTCTCGCATCGATGTGTGCGGTATTCACTCCAACTATTCTAGTTCTGTGCCGTAACAACGAGCCGCCGGCATTCGGCAACAGCAGCAGCGAAAAGGGGAAATACGTGCCTGGCCGGTACACACCTGATGCGTTGCTCACCATGGTCTCCGGTGCGCTATCGATTATCAGAGACCTTGAAGCGACAAGGGGCATCAATGTTGTGGAAGAAGTGACTCGCGATTATGCGAATTACTTTTACCCTTACATTAAGAGCCAGTTGGGACTTCCTTTTGGCGAGTTCCTGGCGTTTTACCGTGCCTATGGACGCATGGGATTTTCGAAGTACCCGATGTTCCACCTCTATTGTCTCGTCGCATATCTGCTGGGAGAGAGGCGCTTTGACGGGTTGACTAGGATCATCCGCTCCCACCTGGGACGGAGCCCGCAGTTCGGCCGAATCAGCCACTCGGAAACATTTTAGAGAATCCTCGGATCATCCGTCCTAACCGGCAACGGTTCCTGAAAAAAAAGGGCCAGGTCCATGATTGATGCGAGGCAGGGATGAACAAACCGACCACGGTGAGAGTCCGGGAGTTCATCAAAGTTGCCGTGCAAAGCCTCAACGACGCTCTGCTCGTTCACCTCGGTATAAGACTAGTAAACTCAGGCCGACCTACAAGAAACTTCAAGGAGTTTTTTTCTCATTTGAAGAGGCGGCAGTTTACCCCATGTACGGTCATCGACATCGGGGTGGCGTGGGGTACCCCGGACTTGTATGGAGCATTCCCGAATAGCAAGTTCTACCTTGTCGAGCCGCTGAAGGAGTTTGAGCCCGAAATCAAGCGCCTGAAGACCATCTATGATGTCGAATATGTGCTTGCGGCTGCAGGTTCCGCTCCAGGCGAAGTGATCCTTAACATACATGCAGACCCGCGGCAAACCTCATCTCTAGCTCGCGCAGCGGTCGACCGCCGGGTGGTACCTGTATTGACTGTGGATCAAATACTTGCAGATCGTGAGCTGCCGCCTCCCGTTTTGCTGAAAATCGACACGGAAGGTCAGGAGTTGTCGGTGCTCCAGGGCGCAGTCGAGATGCTGCGTAAGATTGACCTTGTAATTGTCGAGACCCGGCTCATTTCCTACGTCGATGGGCTTCCGGAGTTTGGCGACATTGTGGAATACATGACTCGAGAGAACTTCTGCCTCTATGACATTCTAGACGGCGGCTATCGTCCGTTGGACAGAGCCCTAGAGATTGTGGACCTGGTGTTCACGAGGAAGGACAGCCCACTCCGGGCCGACAAGCGTCGCACGTCAGCAGAGGCCGATTCGTGGTGATAGTCTGACGTGTTTGCGTCGCTCGTCCAAAGACAGACATGACCGCCGTATCCCGGGTCCTCCCAGGACCTGATAAGAATATGTTTTATCCGTACTCTTTCCGCCAGAATGGCTCAAATCCTGCGTCTGCCGTTTGGGCGCATGCAACAACAGTATTCCGCAGGTCACAATGGCCAGCAACCTGAACCAGGAACAAGCCAGGGGCGCCCGTCTGCTATCGCCTTACGGACTTGCGCTTGTGTCATTCACGTTTTTTTCACTCGTGTGGTTGATCCCGCCTAGCCTATACACCAAGTATCTCGAAGAGCGTGACCTTTTGTTCCTTGACCCGGCGTCGATGCTTCTTTACATATCATGTGCTGGATCTTTCATGATCGGCGTTGGAATTGTCGACATATTTCTCCCTTCCTCATTTGCCCCTCTGAGCAGAATCAATACAAGAATTTCTGGGACCGCATTCCTTTTAGTACCTATAACAGTGGGAGCTGTCTTTACTTTGGCGTCTATTCGCTTATTGCTTCAAGGGAATCCCGCTCTGGTGGCGTTGATCATGCTGCAGCAGGGAGCTCAGATAAAAGACACTCTGGACGTCCGGCAGCCGCTGGGACTGTCAAGCATTTGGCTGCTGGGGATTTGCTGGTGGGCAATGTGGCGTTATCACCAAATCGGGTTTCAGCGCCGGTGGTTGCGTTGGACAGTTATCCTCAGCATCGCGCTAGGTATTCTACTAGTGATGGTTTCGGCATCTCTAAAACTCTCTCGTGGCGAGCTGATTCCCGTGATCACAGGTTGCGCCCTAATCTACCTCGTCCAGCGCCTAGCTGCGCGACGATTGAGCGCCAGGAGTGTTGGAAGCATCGCCGTTGGAATTAGTGTTGGTATAGTCAGTCTGTTTAGTTTGGTTTCGTTAGCCAGAGGGAGTGACGACGCCGGCTCGTTCCTAAGCGCGCTTCTGGGCTATACAGCATCGTCCTACAATCGTCTAGCTGCAGTTGTCAACGGCCGCTTACATTATCCCTACACCGGAAGTGGTCTGTATGTGAGCCCGTTTGTAAGCTTCAATACATCGCTTAACAACCTCCTGCCGATTTCTGAACTTATGCACTGGCCCTCGTATCTCGATATGTGGGATTCGCAATTCGCGGCCACAGGCCAAGCAGGTCTTGACGGAAGCAGGATCTGGTCTGGTGCATTCGGATATATCTTCGCCGACTTAGGATGGTTTGCGCCTGTGCTGGTTTTCGCCTATGGTCTTATATACGGTTGGGTTTGGAGGTCGCTTAAACTGGGGCGAATCTCGGGCATTATATTGTATCCATGGTGCGGGTTTTGCGTTCTTTTCTGGTTCGGAGCTAACTCTCTTCTGGCCACGGAATTGGTGGTCTTTTTGCTCCTTGCGCTGGTGCTTTCTGGATATGAACGCCTAGTCGTAAGCACCGGCAGCCGCGCAGGTTGATGGCGCCGCGACGCGGCCATATGGCCGCATGACGGCTGAGCACTTTCGCGATGAAGCGGCCGCCTGCGACAATAGGTTTCACGCTCTCGCGCCAGTTGGCATCCTCGTCCAATCGTTGGCTTGTTCATATAGTTTTCCCTTCTTAGTAAATCCGTTTCCGAATTCTCGAATACCGTACTTATTTCCGCCACCGCTACTATGGCACCGGACAAGGGCGGTTGGCGGCCTCGGGAAAATCAAAACACGCCTGCTCGTACGTGTGCCCATTCCCCCTCTGGCGAGTTACGTGACAATCGTCTTGAGACGTCCCACTTGGCAGGACCGCGTCGCGCGGTTTGAAGGAGCAGAAGTCATGGTCGACTACAAAGAGAGCTCAAACTTGGCTTCGAGGAGCGCGAGCAGCAAGGTCAAAGCCAGCTTTGATCGCGTCCTGAGCAGCTGCCCATATGTGCTGTTGATTTTTTTTGCCTCCCTCTATTCCCTGATGTTTCAGAAATATCGCGCGTATGATATAGATAACCCATGGTATCTTTCCTTTTCTTATAACCTTTCTGAGCTGCACATTGAGAAGGATACATTTGGACAGCTTCTTTTTCCGTTCGGGAGTGACGGAACGAGCACGTTTGGGAAGTTCGCAGCGTATGTGCAAAGTGCTGCGCTGATGATAATGGGATGGACGCCACGGGCTGCTTCCTTTGTTAGCATTGCATTCACGGTTGCTTCGCTTGGATTGTGGTGGGCCGCACTGCGCAAGTGGGGTTTCAGTCGGAACCTGGTTGCGGGCTTCGTCCTTCTGCTTGGAATTTCGGAGCCTGTGGTGTCGATGGCGGAAAAGTTCCGCTATGAGTTCTTCTCTTTCTTCCTGTTATCGCTAGCGCTGTGGCTAGGTGCGAATAGACATCATTTCTTGGCTCTCCTTGTTGCATTTCTTTCCGTGGAAACGCAACCGATAGCTATTGTCATTCCAGTTATTATCTTCTCGCTCTTGATTTCCCGCGTCACGAATCGGCGGAGACTCGTATGGCAGGCTTGCGCCGCGGCAATTCTCGCATTGGCCGTTTACCTGGCGTTGCATCCGCATGCTATTTTGACCATGGCTGCGGGGCTTGAAGCCAGGCACGAGAAGTATCAGTTCGGCGGCACCTTGTTTGCGTACTTCGGAAAGCGCTTGCGTCACCTGCCGGAACTGATAGTGTTGGCCATCGGAGCATGGTGCTTCTATCGGAGACGCGCAGAGATTTCCTTCCCGGGAATCGACTGGATCACTTGGCTGATCATCGTCCTGTTCCTCCTGATGCCGCATCCCAATGTGTCTTATATGGTATTTCTCCTTCCGTTCCTTCTCTTGATCGCGGTGCTTGGATTTGAGCGGGATCGGCGTTTTCTCTGGATGCCGATTTGCTTGGCTTGCGTTATCCTCGCTCAATACGGATATCTTTTTCACCGCAATTATCATGAGGGCATTTCCGCAGCAGATATTACCCGCGTATCGGCGATGATTCGCCAGTCCGAATCCGGCCTTGGTCTTAACGATGCGAAGACACACATTGTCGGCGATTTGAGCGTCTGGTTTGCGCACCCTTATAACTACTCCGCGCGCCTGAACGTTGATTCCGGAGATCTTTACCTGTGCTATTCGAGGCCACTGGAGGAAGGGGATCTCGCCCTAGCGGGGAACTACACCTGCAATCAGTTGCGTGGGCGCCTGCCGGTGCAAACCATATCGGAGGTTACGCTGAATGGCCACACGCTCTATCTTTTAGCAAACAAGAAGTGATCTCCGTTGGGGAAGTCGATTCGCTGGCTACCAGTACGGCCGTGCTGTATTCAGAATCAATGCCGAACGGTTTGCCGAAAGCTCTACTCCGCTCGAGAGTACGTGCTTCGAAGATGCAGCACTCAGATCTCGCGCTCGGGAGTTCTCGAGGCTTCGAGCGGCTCACATCCTTGAGCAGCGTCTCTGCCCGAAGATGCTTACTTCAATAGCTCTAGCAGGATGCTGAAAAAGTACTCCTAATCCACAGGGTAGGCATGCTAAGAAAGCAGCATGCGAGGCACAGATCATCAGCAAAGCCACATGTTCAGTTATTTGTCGCCAGAAGCGCGGGTGCGGAAGGATCATCCGCTGCGGGTGATGCGGACCATGGTGGATGAAGTGCTGCGGGCACTGTCGCCGCAGTTTGACCGCATGTATGCCAGCGAAGGCCGGCCGTCGATTGCGCCGGAGAAGCTGTTGCGGGCGCAGCTATTACAGATGCTGTACTCGATTCGCAGCGAGCGGCTGCTAATGGAAGAGATCGACTACAGCGTGTTGTTTCGCTGGTTCGTAGGGTTGAATTTGGACGAGGAGGTATGGGACCCGACGGTGTTCACGAAAAACCGAGATCGGCTGCTGGAAGCCGAGGTGGCCAGGCAGTTTCTAGCGCAGGTAGTGGAACAGGCGCGGGCGAAGGGCTTGAACTCGGATGAACACTTCACGGTCGATGGCACGCTGCTGGAAGCCTGGGCCAGCGTGAAGAGCTTTCAGCGCAAGGAGGGCAAGAACCCGCCGTCTCCGGATGATCCCGACAATCCCACGGTGAACTTTCATGGCGAGAAGCGGAGCAACCGGACGCACGCGTCGAAGACCGATCCCGAGGCCAAGTTGGCGCGCAAGGGCGAGGGCAAGGAGGCGAAGTTGAGCTACAGCGGCAATCTGCTAGTGGAGAATAGTAACGGACTGATTGTGAATGCGATGGTGTGGGAAGAGTTATTTATGGGACACTACACTAGAGCGTGTTTCAAAAATAGGTTCGGCCTCACGATAGTTACTTACGTGTGAGGCAGGTTAGCTGGTGAGCTTCTGTCATGAAAACACGGCAGAAGCTATTGACGGACGAGCAATGGGAACTGATTGAGCCCTTGCTGCCTAAGCCGAAGCAGCGACGGGACAAGCGGGGCCGACCGCCGACCCCGAATCGGCCTTGTTTCGAGGGTATTCTGTGGATTCTGAAGACCGGCGCGGCGTGGCATTTTCTCCCCGACGAGTTTCCTTCGCCCTCGACCTGCTGGCGCCGGCTGCAACGCTGGCAAGAAGAAGGGATCTGGCTGGAGGCCTGGCGTGCCCTGCTGGGAGGGCTGGACAGCGAGGGCCTGCTGCGATGGGACGAGACCTTTCTCGACGGCAGTTTCGCCCCAGCGAAAAAGGGGGCGCCGCCGTCGGTAAAGCCAAGCGGGGCAAGGGCACGAAGTGGATGGTACTGGTCGACGGTCAAGGTCTTCCGCTGGGAGTTCGGCTGGAAAGTGCCTCTCCGAGTGAAGTTAAGCTTGCGGAAGCCACGCTCGCCGAAGTCCGCGTACCCCGCCCGAAAGGCCGGCCGCGACAGAAGCCGGAACGCATAATCGCCGACCGCGGCTACGATTCTGACCCGCTGCGTGAGCGGCTGAAGAAACGAGGCATTGAACTGATCGCGCCGTACCGGAAGAACAATAAGCAACGGCGCTACCAAGACGGGCGCAAACTGCGACGTTATAAGCGCCGCTGGATCGTGGAACGAACCAACTCCTGGCTCGGCCAGTTTCGTCGGTTGCTGGTTCGTCATGAGCATCTACTCTCCACCTATTGTGCCTTCTTCTATCTCGCCTGCTTCTGGATTACGCTCAGGAGGTATTTTTGAAACACGCTCTAGTCATTTATGATAGCGATACAAACCTGCGAGGACATATGCGCGACTCTCCCCGTCGTCAGACTCAACCCGCCGGCACGAAACGCCAGATCTGGTTTGCCTTTCTGGCCATTGCGCTTTTGTCTCTAGCCACACCGGGTTTGGGGCAAATACAAGTCGTCACTCAGCACAATGATAATGCCCGAACAGGACAAAACCTACTGGAGACTGTTCTTACTCCAGCCAACGTGAATGTCCAAACGTTTGGAAAGCTTTGGAGTTCCTTTGTCGATGGCCAAGTCTATGCACAGCCTTTGTACGACCCCAACGTGGCCATTCCGGGAAAGGGCGTACATAACGTCGTCTATGTGGCCACGGAACACGACAGCGTATACGCGCTCGACGCGGACAGCAACAGCGGAGAGGGCGCTTCCCCGTTGTGGCAGACGAGCTTCATCGATCCGTCGAGGGGAATCACCACGTTATCCGTTGACGACGTGAACTGCTATTCCGCAGTGTCGCCCGAATTTGGTATTACCAGCACTCCGGTCATCGATACCAGCACGAATACGATCTATGTCGTGGCTGCGACCAAGGAACACGGTAGCTTCTTTAACCGGCTGCATGCTCTCGATATCACGACGGGTGCAGAGAAGTTCGGTGGGCCCGTTGCCATCGAGGCGACGTACCCGGGAACTGGGGATGGCAGCTCCGGAGGCACACTTACCTTTAATCCAGTCCAGCAATTGAATCGTTCTGGTCTGTTGCTGAGCAACGGCAAGATCTATCTCGCGTGGGCGTCGTACTGCGACAACACTCCCTTCCACGGCTGGGTGATGGCTTATGACAAAACCACGTTGCAGCAGAACGGCGTTTGGGTAGCGACTCCTAATGGCGAGGACGGCGGCATATGGATGAGCGGTACGGGAATAGCCGCAGATGCTTCGGGCAATCTTTTTCTCGCTACTGGAAACGGTACGTTCGAGACGTCCGGCAGCCCTGTGGACTTCGGTGACAGCATCATGAAGATGACGTTTAGCGGGAGTACTTTCAACGTAATCGACTACTTCACTCCATACGATGAGCAGTACATGGATGGTAACGACGCAGATCTTGGCTCAGGGGGCGTCTTGCTTTTGCCGGATCAGCATGGTTCCCACATTCATGAATTGGTGCAAGCCGGCAAGGAAGGGAGTATCTATCTGGTAGACCGCGACAACATGGGGCACTTTCACAGCACTGATAACTCGCAAATTGTGCAGAACATCACGGGCCAGATTGGCCCGTTGTTCTCCGCGCCCGCCTACTGGAACAACAATGTTTATTTTGGTGCCCTCGGCGATAACCTGAAGTCATTTAGCCTCAGCAACGGGTTGCTGTCGACAGCACCAACATCGAGGTCACCGACAACTCTCGGGTCCCCGGGGCCCACGCCTACCATATCGGCGCACGACGATTCGAACGCAATTCTATGGGCGGTGGACACGAGCCAAAATAACGATGCAGTATTGCATGCGTATGACGCGACTAACCTCGCCTTGGAACTGTACAACAGCAATCAGAACTGGGCGCGCGACAGCGTCGGCCTTCCGGTAAAGTTCGCAGTGCCAACGGTCGCGAACGGCAAAGTGTACGTTGGGGCAGCGGGACAGGTGAGCGTGTATGGCATCCTTACTCCAGTGACCGCGGTGCCGACCTTCTCGCCCGCTGGCGGAACGTATAGTGCGACACAGACGATCGCAATCGCGGATTCTACACTGGGCGCAGATCATCTACTACACGACCGACGGATCCAACCCCAACTCCATCGTCTCTGGTGTACACGGCACCGCTGATCGTAAGCACCACTACGACCTTGAAGGCGATGGCCATTTCAACAGGGGCATCAGCAAGCGACGTGAGTTTGGGTACCTATACGATCGTCGGTGGAGGCGGGGGGGCGATTAACTATGGGAACGGCCTCAGCTCGAGTGGCTTGGTTTTGAACGGCAGGGCGACTGTGAACGGTTCGCGTCTGCGACTGACGGATGGCGGCCGAGGGGAGGCTACCAGTGCGTGGTACGCCACGAAAGTGAACATCCAGGCTTTCACGCAGGATTTCAGCTTCCAGATTACTAACCCCTACGGTGACGGAATGACCTTCACGATCCAGAACGCGGGGCCGACAGCCCTTGGCAATACCGGTGGGTCGCTGGGCTACGCCCCGATAGCTGCGAGCGTGGCCGTCAAGTTCGACTTATACAACAACGACGGTGAGGGAATCGACTCGACCGGGCTGTACACTAACGGCGCCTCACCTACCGTGCCAGCCGTCGATATGACGGGCAGCGGCGTGGACTTGCACAGCGGACATGTCTTTAACGTCCACATGTCTTACGACGGAAGCACGCTGACCATGCAGATTACGGATGCGAACACGCAGCAGAATTTCGTCACGAGTTGGATGATCGACATCCCGGGCACGGTAGGGGGCACAACGGCCTACGCTGGCTTCACCGCGGGCACCGGGGGAGCGACGGCCACCCAGGAGATCTTGAACTGGAGCTTCGTTCCCCAGGCTGACATCAACTACGGGAATGGTTTCTACCCGACTGGAATGGCTTTGAACGGCAGGGCGACGGTGAGCGGTTCGCGTCTGCGATTGACGGATGGGGGTCTGGGCGAATCTGCCAGCGCGTGGTACGCCGCGAAAGTAAATATCCAGGCCTTCACGCAGGACTTCAGTTTCCAAATGACGAACCCCCACGCTGATGGAATGACCTTTACCATTCAGAACGCGGGATCGAGAGCCCTTGGTGACAGCGGTGGGTGGCTGGGCTACGCTCCGATAGGCGCAAGCGTGGCCGTCAAGTTCGACCTATACAACAACGCTGGTGAGGGTGTGGACTCCACGGGGCTGTACATTAATGGCGCCGTACCCGACGTGCCGGCCGTCGATATGACGGGCAGTGGCGTGGACTTGCACAGCGGAGATGTCTTTAACGTGCACATGGTTTACGACGGAAGCACGTTGACCATGCAGATTACGGATGCGAACACACAGCGGAGTTTCGTTACGAGTTGGACGATCGACATACCAGGCACGGTGGGAGGTACGACGGCCTACGCTGGCTTCACCGCGAGCACCGGGAGAGCGACGGCCACCCAGGAGATCTTGAGCTGGAGCTTCGTTCCGCTTGCCGGCATTAATTACGGCAACGGTTTCAACTCCACAGGAATGGCTTTGAACGGCAGGGCGACGGTGAACAGTTCGCGTCTGCGATTGACGGATGGGGGCCAGGGCGAATCAGCGAGCGCGTGGTACGCCGCGAAGGTGAATATCCAGGCCTTCACGCAGGACTTCAGTTTCCAGATGACGAACCCCCACGCTGACGGAATGACTTTCACCATCCAGAACGCGGGGCGGAGAGCCCTTGGTAGCAGCGGTGGTTGGCTGGGCTACGCTCCAATAACCCCGAGTGTGGCCGTCAAATTCGACTTATACAACAACGCCGGTGAAGGGGTGGACTCGACGGGGCTGTACATTAACGGCGCCGTACCCACTGTGCCAGCCGTCGACATGACGGGCAGTGGAGTGGATTTGCACAGTGGAGATGTCTTTAACGTGCACATGGTTTACGACGGAAGCACGCTGACCATGCAGATTACGGATGCGAGTACACAGCGGAGTTTCGTCACGAGTTGGACCATCGACATCCCAGGCACGGTGGGAGGGACGACGGCCTACGCTGGCTTCACCGCGAGCACCGGGGCAGCGACGGCCACTCAGGAGATCTTGAGCTGGAGCTTCGTTCCGCTTGCTGGCATTAATTACGGCAACGGTTTCAACTCCACAGGAATGGCTTTGAACGGCAGGGCGACGGTTAGCGGATCGCGTCTGCGGTTGACGGATGGTGGCCAGGGCGAATCTGCGAGCGCGTGGTACGCCGCGAAAGTAAATATTCAGACCTTTACCCAGAACTTCAGTTTCCAAATGACGAACCCCCACGCTGATGGAATGACATTTACCATTCAGAACGGGGGATCGCAAGCCCTTGGTAGCAGCGGCGGATGGCTGGGCTATGCTCCGATCGCTCCGAGTGTGGCTGTCAAGTTCGACTTGTACAACAACGCTGGTGAGGGTGTGGACTCTACAGGGCTTTACATTAACGGCGCGGTACCCACTGTGCCAGCCGTCGATATGACGGGTAGCGGAGTGGACTTGCACAGCGGACATGTCTTCAACGTACGCATGGTCTACGGAGGAAACACGCTGTCCATGAAGATTACCGATGCCAGCACACAGCAAAGTTTTGTCACGAGTTGGACCATCGACATCCCAGGCACGGTGGGAGGGACGACGGCCTTCGCTGGCTTCACCGCAAGCACCGGGAGATCGACGGCCACCCAGGAAGTCCTGAACTGGACCTTTGTTCCGTCCTATGAGCCGCTCGAACTACTTGCCCCCCCCGCGCCACCTGCTCCCCCCGCTCCCCCCGACTTCAGCATAGCGGTCATGCCCAACGAGGCGTCAGTCAGCCGCGGCCAATCGGCGACATATACGATCAGCGTTGTATCTAAGAATGGTTTCACAGATCAAGTAACGCTTATATGCGCCTCTGGGCTGCCGCAACAAGCAAGCTGCTCGTTCAACCCTCCGACCGTCAGCCCCCGGCGTCGCCCCGGCAAACAGCACTCTGTCGATCACGACGACTGCTGTCCAATCCGCCACGTTCGCGGCAGACCTGTAGGTAGCGGAAGTGGCTTTTTGTTCGGAGCCATCGCTCTCTTCGTTCCGGCGACTTCGCGTCGCCGCAACAGAAGAAGGAAGTGGCTCGCGTTGATTTCCGGTCTTGTCTTGATTGCTTTTTTGTCAATGGCCGGCTGCGGCGGTGGTATAAATAACGGCAGCAGGACCCAAACTATCGACTCCGGTACGCCGTTGGGCACTTATGCGGTCACGATAACCGGAGCGTCCGGTGCGACGCAGCATGAGATTTCTGTTACGCTTACGCTTCATTAGGGAAGCTCTGATCAAGTCCGATGCGATGAAAGGGACGGCCTTTAGGCCGTCCGTAAACGCCACAAATGACCAAGGCTTTAGCCACTGAGGGACTGTCGGCCAACTTAATCAGACCTTCCTTAGGTCAGACGGCCATGTCCAACTTGGAAAGATCTTCGCTAGTTGACCGAACTGACGGTGATGATGGAAGAGCAGTAAATCGATCCGGCACCGGATGCTTGCGGGTCGTGCTTGTCCACGACTGGCTGATTGGTATGCGCGGTGGGGAAAAGGTGTTAGATGCGCTTTGCGAATGCTTTCCTGGCGCACCTCTTTGGACACTGCTCTATGCTCCGCTTGGACTAAGCAAAGCGATCACCGAGCGCCCGATCCATACCAGCATTCTGCAGCATCTGCCGCTAGCTGCGTCTAAATACCGATACTACTTACCGTTATTCCCACTCATCGCCGAACTGAGTCGGGTGAAAGACGCAGATGTCGTCATCTCAACCTCGCACGCCGTGGCGAAGTCAATGGTGAAGCGGGACAAGCGAGGACGCCCGATCCACATCTGCTACATGCATACACCGATGAGATACATATGGGACCGGTACGATGACTATTTTGGAATGGAAAGAGTCGGCAAACTGAAATCCGGCTTTCTGTACTGGCCTGTAGCGAGAATGCTACAGCGCTATGATGTCAAGACCGTACCAAGGGTGGACAAGTTCATTGCCAACTCGACCTTCGTCGCCAATAGGATAAAGCGCATATACGCGCGGGAGGCCGAAGTGCTGCCCCCTCCTGTGGACGTGGATCGCTTTTCTGCGGTCGTGCGTTGCCCGCAAGAGTGGTACCTGATGGTGACAGCCTTGGTTCCGTACAAGCGGGCAGATCATGCCATTGAAGTCTGCGCATCCCTGAAACGCCGGCTCAAAATAGTTGGGACAGGGCCAGACGAAGCAGTGCTCAAGGCGCTTGCCCGATCGCTAGGGGTCGATGTCGAGTTCTGTGGTTTTGTGACTGATGATGAACTCGCCGAATATTACCGACAGGCGAGGGCGCTTCTGTTCCCTGGCGTCGAGGACTTTGGCATCGTCCCCGTGGAGGCCATCGCCGCCGGGTGTCCGGTGATAGCCTTGCATGAAGGAGGGGTAATCGATACGCTGACTCCCAGTACGGCCGTGCTGTACTCAGAGCCAACTCCGGACGGCTTACGTAGGGCCCTACTACGTTTCGAGAGGACGTGCTTCGAAGATGAAGCACTCAGGTCTCGCGCTCGTGAGTTCTCAAGGGACAAATTCCTGCGTCGCTTCCGTGTTTTGCTCGCGGACACGCTGGAAGAATACGGTATTTCCGAACCCAGGCTCTATCTCGAACCTATTACGAAACATGCAGCCCTGGCTTGCAGGATGAGAGATAGGTAATAGGAGATAGGAGGAGGGTCGCGCTTGCGCTTTGCCACTTTTCGGAAGCCGCGTTAGGATGAGCACCCTCATGATCGACGCCCGCTGCGTTTCGACAGGTATCGGTGCCTACACGATCAACATCGTTCGAGGTATGAACAGATGCAGTGGTTTCAAACTTCGATTGGTAACCGCGCCGCAGGGGAAGTCCTTACTAAAGCAATCATGCGACGACATAATCACAGTGAAAGCGCCAATGTATTCTTGGCGAGAGCAGTTTGAAATCCCCTGGGCAGCACGCAACTGCGATGTTTTACACGTTCCACACTACAACGTGCCGCTCGCATATTCCAAATGCTTGCTGGTTACAATCCACGATCTGAACCATATTCTCGATCATAGCTTTCGCCGCACTGTGAAGAGTTGGGTGTATGCACAGCCCATGTTGCGCTGGGCTGCACTCAGAGCCGACCATATATTCACCGTCTCCCAGTACTCCAAACGCCAAATCATAGAACATCTGGGCGCCGATGAACAAAAGATCACTGTTGCCTATAACGGCGTTAGTGCACACATATTTCCGGAACCGCAGCAACAGTCAAGGGTGGAGATAAATCGCGATTTTGCTTTCGACGGACCTTATGTTCTATTCGTCGGAAATCTTAAGCCTAATAAGAACGTCGCCGGGCTCCTCAAGGCATTTGCCAAGGCTCGGGCGCGCCACACTCTCCCTCACAAACTCTTGATCATTGGCGATGACGCGATAGGTCGCCCATCGATGCGGAAGTTGTCGCTGGAGCTCGGTTTGGAGAAAACGGCCGTTTTTGTATCAAGGGTGACAGATGCCCAACTCCGATTAGCCTATTCAGGAGCTGATATGACCATCCTGCCTTCGTTCGAAGAGGGCTTTGGCCTGCCAGTGCTAGAGTCTATGGCTTGCGGCACTCCGGTAGCGTGCTCGAACGGAGCCTCGTTGCCGGAGGTTGGTGGGCATGCGGCGGAATACTTCGATCCCAAGGACCAGGACTCCATATGCGACGCCTTGGAGAAAGTGTTGCTCTCAAACGATCTCAGGACCGAAATGCGAAGGCGCGGATTGCAACAAGCACAGCGATTTACATGGCAAGCATGCTCGGAGCTGCACTGCGAGGTTTACAAAAGGTTCCTGATGGAAAGCGCGTGTTCGAACTGAATCACGATCGCGAACTATCTACGATTTGGTACTACTCACTACAGATTCCGCCGGGCGAATCGGCATATGCGCCACCTGCTATTTTTCTGGAACGTAAACCCTCGTTTAACAATTCACGTGTACGATCCGTTGCATGGCCGAGCGCTTGCAAGTTGTTGCTCGATCGAGCTCGTTTCTCAGGGAAATTGGTTCTAACGAGACCCACAACATCATTCATCAGGAGGAAGTAAGATGTTTTCAAGACGGTCACTCTTCGCCGACGGAGTGCTGATGCTGCTAGTTTTATGTGCGACACAGCTGCTTGCCCAAAACCCTCAAAATCCAGGAGTTTTCCAGAAGTATTCGGCTCCTCCCTCTTCAACCCTTGGCTTCTTGGCCTCAGAAGCCGGAAAACGAGTTCTGCTGCATTCGCCCAGTCCGATAGCATTGCAGCTGCTATTGCGTTTCCATCCCGATGCTGTAGGTCAGTATCCGCTGGAACCGCTCATGAAAGCTGGACCTCTTGGCGGACCGCGCCCGGCCGTTACCGTAACTGGTTGCGGTACGACATACGGCACCGTCATGAACTTGGAGCCTGCCGCCAATGCTGTGACACAAAAGGAGGCTTCCGTGGACTTTTTCCTTAGCGAACTCGGGACTGGCAAAGACCTGGTGGTGGAGCATGGCACCGACAATCGTGCTCAAGTCGGCACCTTTGATTCCTTTACGGCCGTGTATGTCCACCGGGATGGAACTGTGCCCTGCTATGGTGGGACAGATTTCGAGATGGCCAACCCTCCAATCCCAAACCCGTTCTTGACCACAGATCTCCTGCCTGGTGTCGGAGGAGCACGTGTGCTGGCAGACCCGAATTCTTCCCGTAGGCAGTTCATTCTAGCCGACCTCCGGATGGATAGTTTGACCTCTGGCGTCGGCCTCCGTCGAACGCCGGTCAGCAACTTCGAGAACATCAGCACATGTCCCGCAGGTACGCTGAACTCGACTCAGGAGAGGAGCTGTGCGGGCTCGACGGCAATTGTCGTCGATGCCAGTCTCGATGACATGGCCGACTCAGCATCTATTACCCAAGATCCTCATACCGCTGGAACCGGTGCCGGGGACATTTATATCGTGAACACTTCGTTTGGTAGGTTTGGTAGCGTTATTCACTTGACGGTTTGCAAAGCCACATTCAACAGCAATGCCGATTGCTCTACCCCTATCATTGTGAGTGGGGTTGAAAATCAGACCCAGTTTCCCAGTGTTGCCGTGGTAGCTGGGGGACCCAATGCTGGCAAGATCACTCTCACATACACAGATTCATCCGAGAATATCCAATTCGTGTCATGCACTCCGAGGGGGGCCCCCGCCCAGCCATCCTGCGGCCAACCATCCCTTATCGTGAACGATCCCAACATGATCGCCTCCTTCAATAGCCTCACGGACAACCCCGGAGTTGAGATAAGTACTTGGCCCGTGATTGCGGACCGGACGGACACCAGTGGGCAAACGACATTCGTTGTCTGGTCGAGCTGCAAGATATCGCAGTTCCAATCTCCCGGTTTTCAGTGTGCTGATTCTGATCTGAAGATGGCTTATACGACTAGTATTGCCACCCCGGCGTGGACCTTCGCCTTAGTTACTGGGTTAACGGGTCACCAGTTCATGCCAGCAATTGCTTACGACACGGGCCAGAATGTGATAAATATCGCCTACTATTCGACGGGATCAGACGTGTATAAGAACCGGTCTGTAATTACGACTAAGCAGATCTTGAGCGGTTCGACCTCACCAGTTAATTACACTCCGTTGACTACCTACGATTCAATCGAGGGAGATGGGAACTTTACTGGCTTTGGGAATCCGCTCGGGGGCTATCTTGGTTTGGCTGCGCACGGAGGCACAGGCTCGGGTAGCAGTCGGGTGTATGTGGGATTCACGAGCAATGCGCGATTAGGTACCTATAGCGGGGTCAGCAATACTCAAGCTGACAACAATATCTCGCGAGCCACATACTAGAGCAGTTCCGGACTGGCTGTAGCCTGGGTATTGCGGGCCTTCTAGGCCCGCTTAAGATCCGTACAACTTCTGGCCTAAACCGCTGAGGTCATCGACCTCAGCGGCTTGGGCTTTTTCTTTATGCAACTATGCAACGTATGACTGAAGGTAAGCACGTGAGCACTACCAGTAACTCCGGATTCTCTGCTTCGAGTATATCTACTTGGGAACCGCTCTAACCACTCTGCTGTCCTGCTCGCGGCGCATTAATCCCATCCTTACCAGCATTCTGCTTGGCCTGACGGCTGCCGCAGCGAACGTTTTTGGCGGCGCGGTCATCGGTGCAGAAGAAGTGGGACCGCGGTTATCTGCGTTATTTCGTCGCATTGGGCGCCGGTTTCATGCTGGCCACTGCACTGGCTATGCCGTCGAAAAAGGTGTGTATCATCAACCCAAACAGCACCGACATACGCCGGTGCGAGTGGCTACGCGGCCCGAGTCGAGGGATCTGAGGTTACGGTGCCGTCACACCGCCGGTAATAAACGCAGTCCCTTCGACTCCGCGCCTCCCGACCCGCAAATGAAGCGGGTCGGAAAGGCCGCTGATTCGATCACAGGCTCTCACAGCGTCAGGGTCGTTACCGCCCCGAATAATCCAGCAATCCAGCTGAGACTCGCCCCTATCCGATGCGTAGAGGTTCTACGTATTATTGCGTGCGCGGAGGTGCGCTTTGGTCGGAAAGCGTAGAAATACCACTTCAAGTATTGCGGCAGCCAGGCCCAAACCCTGAACCGCGACTCGCCCTGCGTTCTACCGCGCCAGGTTGTCGGTAACTCCACAATGCGATAGCCGGCGAGGAAGCTTTCACGGTAATTTCGAGGCTCGCGACCCGCGACATCGCACCTTTCAGCGGAGGGGCATCCAGCAACCGGCCGCCGGGCATGTAGCAGCTGCCAGCGACTACCTGATATCCCTGACGGTAGTAGTCAACCATCTGGTCCACTTTTGCGAGGTCATCGGAAAGGTCGGCCATAATCACCAGCACTGGACCGCTCTTGACCTGGTTGAAGCCGGCGCGAACTGCCCCGACCACGCCTCTGCGCACATTGTTTTTGAACGGAACGAGCCTAGTTTCTCCGTAGAGGGCATGCCGTGGTGTGCTTCCAAAGTACTTGACACCGCCGACATTGTTAGAGACGGCGATTTGTACTAAACCAGCTCCGCGGCTAGCTGGAACGGTGGTACGATTTGGCAGGACAAATTGCATGCTGCACGCCGACGCAGTCACAACACTTCCGCCCAAGTCAGGACAAAATTGCTACAATGCAATGAATCCCCATAAAGCAATTGTCCCGCCCAGCGGTTGGGGCCCTCGATGATGTCGGAGGCCTGTCCCGGGGAGAGGGCGAGGGTTATGGCCGTTCGAGCACTTGCGGCAACCATATGAATCTTGGTGGTCCATCCGCCCCGCGACTTGCCGACCGCTTGCGGTCCGTTTTCTTGACGCGCCGGTACCGCCGGGATGCACTTTGACCGTGGTCGAATCCAGGCTCACCGCCTCGATAGGGATGCGTACAATTTGCTCGCGTTGCAACTGCTCGAAGACGTAATCCAGCACCCCGCTCTTGACCAGCGGTTCATGCAGGTATAGATGGTATGCTAATTTCCGAAGCGCTTGGGCAGGCCCCGCCAGTTGCAGCCGTGCTCGGCGACATAAAGCAGCGCGTTCAGCAGTTGCAGGTTGTCGAGCTTTACGTTGCCCCGCTGGTGCGGCAGACTGGAGGCAACACGCTGACACTGCGCTTCGGTAATTTCCATGCACGGCAGAGTATCACGAAATTACGAATTAGCGTTAACACGCCCTAGACCAAAACATGACTTTTTTAGGCTTAGGTAAAAAAGGCAAAGAACTTTGCCTTGGACTCTTGATGCTCGCGTGCCTGCCTACCGCCGCCCAGGCCAAGTTCTCGGGCAGTTCACCGTAAACCACGGGTGCCCAGGTGAATCTCGCCAGCGTGTCACGGTGCCCTATGAGGATCGGCACCAAAGGACCAGTCTGCGCAGCATCTTGGGGGCTTCCTTACTCACCGTCACATACCTAGTCTGAAACCTTGATGCGATATACTTATAGCCCTTCCGCTTTCGACAAGCTCTTATCGTGTACCCAAAAGGGAGTTCTTTGTGCGCCGCAACAGCATCACTGTCGTACTTGCTCTCGCCACCTTGTTGTTTGTTTCTACTAGCCCAGCCCAACAGGTAGGGACCATCACCGTACCCAATCTGATCCGCTATGGCGGAACGCTAACGGACGCCAGCGGGGCGCCGATGACGGCGGCCACGGGCGTCACCATCGCCATCTACAAGGAACAGGATGGTGGTGCCCCCATGTGGACGGAGACGCAGAGCGTCACGCCCGACGCCAAGGGCCAATACAACGTGATTCTGGGCAGCACCACCGCAACGGGACTGCCGAGCGACCTGTTCTCGCAAGACGAGCAACGCTGGTTGGGCGTACAAGTGCAAGGACAGCCGGAGCAGGCGCGGGTGCTGCTGGTGAGTGTGCCCTATGCCATGAAAGCGGCCGACGCGGACAAGCTTTCAGGACGTAGCGCCAGCGAGTTTGTCACGAGCGATACATTGCAGAGCGTGGTACAGCAGCAGTTGCAGCAGCAGGTCGCCACAGCTTCTTCGGCAAAGATACCTGCGGGCGGGCAGACCTCAACTACGGCGAAGCGCCCCCTCGTGCCCACGGATGGAGCAACCAACTTCACGGACAACACGCCCAACCAAGTCGTTCTGGTCACACAAAATGGCACTGGCCAGGGACTCACGGTCACGGCCAAGTTGGGGTACGCGATCCTCGCTACCAGCAATGCTTATACGATCAACGCCGTCTCTAATGACACCACAGGTTATTCGGGGGCGATTCGGGGGTACGCTTCGGCTCCGTCCGGATTTGGAGTATTCGGCGGGGCGACATCTACGACGGGCGTCAACTACGGAGTGTGGGGCAGGTCCGTCAGCAGCAGCGGCATTGGTTTGCGCGGTATGGCGACGGCGACCACGGGCAGCACCGTCGGGGTAAGCGGATCCGTCGCCAGCCCAGCAGGTATCGCGGGTGTGTTTAGCAATATGGCAGGCGGCAAGATTTTGAGCGGCCAAAGCAACGGAGTCGAGAAATTCTCGGTAGACGGTAACGGCGCAGTCGCAATTACAGGATCACTTACTACCGGTAGTGCTCTAACGGTGCCAAACGGTGGATCAGGAGCTACTTCCTTTGCTGCCTACGCTCCAGTTGTCGGCGGGACTTCGACGACAGGAGCTTTGCAATCGACAGCGGTGGGAATCGCCAGGCAGGTTTTCGTTTCCGGGGGAAGCGGAGCAGTGCCGGCTTACATCGACTTCCCCGACACCAAGGTCATCCCCGCCGCGAACTGCATTGCAGGTACAGCAGGTGGAGGGTGGAGTAACGCGGCCTCCAACTTTACTGCCGCCTGCCGTGCGGGATCCAACAACCTCGGAGGAGCATTGCAGGCGACCCCAGCTACTGGAGCGGTGGCACAGTTTATGTTGGAGTTGCCGGCGGACTGGGATACGGCCACCCAGCCCTACATCTCCATCTACTACGGCTCCGGGGCGAACTCTTCTGGCACGGTCATCTGGACGGTATCCAGCGCGTGTAGCCAGATGAATGGTTCGACCACAGACGACCCTGCCTTCGTCGCGGAACCCGCTTTCGCTCCCCAGACGATGGCTGCGGCTAGTCGCACTTGGGCCAAGAATGGCCAGTTCACGCGCATGACCGGTAGCAACAATTGTGTTGCTGGGAGCAGTGTAATCATCAAGGTGGCCGTCAGCGGTACGGCGGCTTCAGCCATCAACGCATATCAGGCCGTAGTAACAATTCCCCGTCTGCTGACGGTACAGGCCAATTAACATGCAACAGGTGCTGACACTGGTAATGCTTCTGTCTTGCCTGCCCATCTGGGCAACGACGAAGCTACGTCTCCACGATTCTCCTTCCTCCTTCCTCCATCGGCCTACGTGGAAACACGTGCCGTGCCCGGCGTTGCACGCGAGCGACGTCGTGGTCATGGACGACCTTAGCGCCCACAAAGCGGCTGGGGTGCGGGAGTTGATCCAAGCCGCAGGAGCCGAACCGCTGTACCTGCCGCCGTATTCCGCCGACCTGAATCCCATCGAACCGGACTGGGCCAAACTGAAACCGGAGTGCCGCAATTTGATTCGGAACCTGCCTGGATCCCGTTTCAAATACCGACGCTGGACGCGAGCGCCCGGACAGGTGATTCTGCCCAATGCGCGAAGTCCGTATCGGCACCATAAAGCAAGTCAGTCATTTCAGCTGGACCTTGCAGGAGCCGGCTAGTTCAATGCATCCGTTCGTGGCATTCAGCGCACACTGCGATCAAGTTCTGCTCCTCGTCGCCGCCCGACTGGCTCCGGAACTTGAGGTGGTGTACTTGAAGGTGCCGCATGGTGCCGCAGAATTGGCATCGCCAGCCGTCGCGGTCCAGCACCTGTTGATGTAGTTCACGGTAGCTGCTCGCATCCAGTCTGACGCGCGGGCTCTTGCGGCGGATCTTCTTCATGAAGCCTTCTGGTTGACCTGAGACAGAAAAGCCTCCTGTTGTGGGCCGGGCAGGAACGTGTAGTATCGCGAGATCGATTGCAGCAGGATCTCCGGATTGCCGCAGTCTAGCGAGGCCCCGGCGAGAAAGTCCGCACAAATCATCTCCAGGCAGTAGCCCCGAGACTTGTTGGACCCCAGCATCAAGGCCGCGGTCTCGAGCGCCTGCTCGATGACCGGAACCTGGCTCCGGTAGACCTTGAAATAGATCAGCTCCGAAGGCTCGCTGTCCTTGCCCGTCAATTCTTTCTCCACCTCCCGCTGGAACTCCGCCTTGGGCATCTGTTGGGCTTTGTGCAGCCAGGTTGCACTTTCGAAGCGCTGACCTTGGTGGCGCGCCAGCTTGGCTAACTCCAGGCCCTTGCTCCATCCAACCTGTTTCAGCTCTCTCCTCACCTGGGGTGGAAGATGTTCGTGAATCGACATCAAGTAGTAAGCCTTCCTTCTGGACTCCGGGAACCGTCGCTCCAAGAACTCATCGAACGACTTCAGGTTCTCCAGCCGCCAGTACTGCCCGGCCCGTACTTCGCACAGGTACTTGCCCAGTTCCACAAACCTGGTATCACGCTCATTCTCATGCCGTGCCTCCCAGGCCAGGATCGCGTCGATCTTGCTCAGGACTGCCTGGGCGCGGCGACGATTCAGCTTCGGAGGCATGGGCGGACACCTAGTAAGCAAGTTCGTCAAACAGACCAAGATCGACTCCCGGCTTACGGATCAGCCCCGCCTCAACTAGATCGCGCTGCTCGAGGCAGAGCCCAACGAAGGGACAGGTGGTACACGGGTTCTGGGGGAAACGGATGCCGCTGTGCGGCAGGAATAGTCCAGATTCGATCCTGCGGACCGTGTCCTCGACCAGGGTCTCAAACTCCTGCCGCTGTTGATCGGTGATAGTGGCCCGTAGGTACTGGACTTCCACCGTGCGCTTACGAACGAAGACGACCTGGGCGACGTCGTTGATCCCGGTCATCCAGGAATAGCAAACCAGCTGCGGATCCAGCGCCGCAATGCCATCAGGTTCCTCGGGATAGCGGGCGGAAGCAGTCTTCCACTCCAGCACACAGGGTGTGTTGTCCAGTTCGCCGACAGCATCGACGAAGGCAACAAAGCTGTCGCCAGAACTCAACGTGCGCGTGAATCGAATCTGTTGATGGCTGTGGGGCTGGTGAATCTGGACGCGGCCGTCCTGGACGAAGCGCTCCAGCAACTGAATGCCTTGCTGAAGCATGTGGTCCCAAGTGTCGTTGCCCGAGTAGACCAGCTTCAGTTCCTTACATGGTGCCCACTGCTCAAACAGGACTGCCGCCGGATCTTCGTGACGGAATAGAGCCGCCACCGCCTGCTCGAAGCAGCGGCCGAAAAGCATGGCGGCCCGAACATCTTTCTCCTGCCAGCCATCGAGATAGCGATGGCGGTAACGGCGCGGGCAGGTCAGGTACTGGGAAATCTGGGTGTAGCTGTAATTCATCGCGATGCCCTTTCCCTCCGCGGGCCTTTACCGTTGCCAGCCGGCGGCATGGGGATTGCCGTGGACAGTTCTTCCCACTGGCTGGCGGGGGCGAAGCCGTCGAAATTCACCAGCGATACGCCGTTGATCACGGTGTGGCTGATCTTCACGACTCCGACCAGGCCGCGCAGGGCTCTTTCATCGACCTCGTCCTGGCTCAACAGTTCGGGGTCATACAGAAAGTCCCGCAGGAACCAACCCAGCTTCCACATCGCCTTTGGGGTGCAGTAGAGACGGCTGACGAGGGAGCGCCCGGCAAACGGCTTGGGTTCAAGAACGGAGAGCCGTAACAGATAAAAACGCTTCTGCGCTTGCCAGCGGTGCTGCGCCCCATCGAGCCGGACGAGAAATATGCCGTCCGGAACCTCGGAGAGTGAGTCATGAGCAGTGTCGGAGAGCCCGGGAACATGATGTTTCATCCTGCTACCTCCTGGCTTGAAGGTGCGTAGCTGTTGAGCTGGCACAGCAGCGCATTGCGGTCCTTCTTGGCCGCCTCCGCAAGCTGTTGGACGAAGCTTTCGACTTGCTCGCGGGTGGCATCTTTGAGGGCTTTGGTACCGCAGAAGTCGACGGCGTAGGCTTTCACTAACTCGGGATCGAGCTTGTGCTGGCGGATGATCTGGCAGAGCCGATCGCGAACCTTGTGACCGGCGCCGGCACCGTTGCCGTTTCCGTTGGTATTTTGGGGCGGGAACTTCTGTGCATCAGGAACCGGCGCCGTCGGACCAGGATTGCAGCCGATCTCTTCGACCGAGCAAATCCCGATGCCATACGCCTTGCGCAGCGCGCGATTGACGGCTCTGGTCTCTGCGATCCGCATCTCGGCGCCGCGGACCAACAAAGAAACGTTGGAAGGGTCGGCGTCGCCGTAGCCAACGAAACCGGCGGAATCTTTGGACGGATACACCGTCGCCTTGAGGACAAAACGATTGGCTGCGGAATCACACAGCGAATCGACGGCCTCGACATGGATACCGCGGCACCTCTTGCGCCGTGCCAGCCGGACAAGTCCGGTGTGGGTTACGAACCAGCCATTCTCGAGCTGGATCACATCTCCACTCGCGAAAGAGAAGCCGAATTGTTTGGTCAGCTCTTTTAGCGCTTGGATCCGTGCTGGGTTGATGTTGGGGTAAAGCTTCTTGACTAGGTAAGTGTTGTGGCGGATTAGCTGGAGGTTGTTCTTGTCGACATTCTTGGAAGGCATAAGCACCTCGTTGATACCTAGTTACCACGAATACAAATCAGTTTTTCTGTGCATACGTTTCAACCCTTTTGAGGGTAACGCTATTGTAACGCAGTTAGCGCTACACCACAAGTCTATTCACCTCGCATCGCCTTTGGCCTTACAATTCCACGAGCGGTGAGTTTGGATGCTCAAGACAGAAACCCTGAATTTGCGAGTGTCGACGGAATTTAAAAGGCGGCTAATGGAAGAGGCTGCCAGAGAAAAGCGCTCCGTTACGAACTACTTAGAAGCCACTATCACAGCGGTTTGGGAGCAACGTCAGAACAGGGACACGAAGGGAAGGGGCAAGAGACAACCTGCAAAATAATCTGTAGCCCAGTAATTCACCAGTCGGTGCGCATCCTCGCGACTGGTGAGCTGGTGCATCTGGATGAAATGGTAGGGATTCGGCCCTTCCAGATGAGGCCCGGTAACATCGATGTGCGTACCCGGCACCAGGCCGGAGTCAATCAATCTTCTTGAGGTTGAGGTCGGCGAAAGTCTCAACGCTCCCTGTGGTGCGCATGGTGGTGACGCCCGCCGTGAGATACACCCGAGGCGAGGAAAAGGTCCTCATCAGCAGCAGCGGCTCTTCTCAGTCGCCATTCGCCTCGAAGTCGGGACGCGCGATGTGCGAGGGCGTCGAGGCCTACAAGAAGGATGGGCCTAAATTTATTCAGTGCCTGGTCGCCAAACAGAAGCTGAGCACAAAGTAAACGAGCCTCCCAGCTAAGCTTCTGAATCCAGGCTTGTCTGCTTACGCACAGCCGAGCGCGAAGCCCAGCGCCGCGCAGATCTCCCTCAAACGCTCCGAGCTCAGAATCGCCAGGCGGCACCCTATTGAACTTTGCATAATATAGTTACAGCGGAAAGAGTTCCGCTTGTTCCCAGAAGGCACATATCAAGGTGGGCCGACGGCGCATCCGCCGCAGGGCTTGGCGGGCGGAATCGCTCAACTGTCCAAAGGTAGTGGGGCAGAAGTTAGGTAATTCGTGCTGTTTCCAGTGCGACCACAGATACTCCACTGGGTTCAGTTCTGGAGCATAGCCGGGAAGATATTCCAGCCACAGACGCCCCCTCTGTTGCTGTACGAACTGCCAGACGGCACGGCTGCGGTGAGCGGGCAGTCCGTCCCCAACGATCAGCAGCTTGCCAGGAATGTGGCGCAGCAGATGAGAGAGGAACTGGATGATTTGCGGGCTCCGGATCGCTCCCGGAAACAGGCGGAAGTAAAAGTTCCACCAGGTCACGCCCGCGATCGCCGATAACGTCTTCCAGTTGAAGTGGTATTGCAGCACGGGCGTCTGGCCACGTGGTGCCCAGGTACGGCAGCGGTGGGGACGCTCGCTCAGCCCGCTCTCGTCGATGAAGACGATCGTGCGGCCTTCGTTTTTGGCCTTTTTTTTAACTCCGGCCAGCGTTTCTGCTTCCACCGCCGGATCTTCTCTTCGTCCCGTTCTAAGGCGCGGCCCGTCGGACGCTGACAACTCCATCCCAACTGCCGCAGGATCCGCCAGGCCTGCGAGGGACGGTAGGAAATCCCACATTCTTGCTCGATCAAATGGGCGACACGGTGGGTGGTCCACAATCCGGTCTCGTAGCCCAGAGTTTCCGGACCGCGTTTGAGTCCCCTGCTCGATCTTGCCGAGATCCTCCACGCTCAAGCGTGGCTTGCGGCCAGCACGGCCCGCCTTCTTCAGCCCGGCGCGGCCGTTCTCGCGTAACTCGGCCGCCCACTGACTCACCGACTGCCGGTGCGCTCCCACTCGTCGGGCCACTTCCGACTGGCTGTACCCCTTCTCCAGCAGCCGCGCCGCCTGCATACGCCGCTGCTCAAGTGCCTGAAAGTCTCGTCGAACTCCGGCCGGATTTCCCATGTCCACAACGTAGCATGAAACTAAAGGAATGTCACTATATTATGCAATAATCAAATAGATGGGCCTTGGACACCGTGACGACGTTGTGCAGATTGATGGCGCACGTACCCCTCATTCCGTCCTGCTCAGTCAGTAGGACTTCGGACGGTACACCGCGGATTGTGGAAGTGATGGGCGCTACAGTAACAGCGGATAAATAGCCGATGGCGCTGCCCCTGGTGAGCACGACGACAGGCCTTTGCTTGTCGGGGGGAGGAAACCGATACAGGCGGACTTCGCCGCGACCTATCTGTCGGGGTATTACGCATTGAGGGGATTTTGCTACAGCACCATTTTTGGTGCAATCTCTGCGCGCGAGCAGGTTTGCGCGTTAGAACACGGGATCGAGAACAGCGCGAGCGGCGCGGCGCTGTGGGGGCGCGCGCGGGAGCTGCTTGGGTGGGCTGGGCATACAACCTGGGGTCACCCGATGTTTGACACTCCTGTTTGTGAACTCTTAATGTCGGCTCATGCTGGAACGTGAAATGGAGGAGGCGATTGCCAATTGCCCGGATCTGTTCATCGAACCCGGAGTGACGCTCATTCGGCGGCAAGTTGTAATCAACGGCAGACGTCCCGACCTCTTATTCTGCGATAAGCTTTCGCGGCACCTATTGGTTGAGATCCAAAGCGGCCGGTTGGATGAAGAACACCTGCAACGACATTTCTACTACTATTTTGATTACCGTGCGAAATATCCCTCAACACATCTGCCGTTGATGTTCATAGCTAAAACCGACTGGTGCCGCAGCACAAGGAATTCCTTGATGATCACGGATATGAATTTCGCGAATACCCCGACCGGGAATTCGAGCGCCGGGTTGTGGAATGTGCAGCTCGAACCCGAACGGGGCCTGTGGGTGTTCCCGAAACGGTCACTAGCCCAGGTGTCTTGGCACCAGACACGCATGAACTGCTCTACGAAATCGAACTACCGCCGATGACGATGTGTTACAAAATGCTCTTGCTTACACTGATGGCGCAGCTCAGTGACGCTGCTGGTAGGGTCTCAGTTGGGTTGCTGGCGGAGGGTTTCCGTGAGTTTTTCGTTGCGCGCTCCGTCCAAAACAAAGTAGAAGAGAACCCCAACCGAGTCCGACAGGGCATGTTGTCCAAGAGAACTGTCCAAGTTTGGGAACGAGTGATCCGCGATCAGCCAGTACGCTATTTGTCTCCCAACTTTGTGATCGATGAGGGTGTGTCGGTTCGGTGGTGGGGAAAGAAATATGAACTCAACCACTCAACCACTCCAACCATAAGTCGGCGAATACTCCACAGCCCGTGCGTCTCCGGATGGAATAGCTTGGAGAGATAATGCTAATGCACCGGCAATAAGAGTTTCATCCTCAAACGCGTTTCACGGTGAACTCCTTATTTCCCTATCAAGCTGCGCGGCGTGCCCACGCCCGTGCACTGGTCGTAGTACATCGCGGCGTTATGCCCGGACCCGTTCGAGCCAGTAGTCACGTCGTAGAAATGCTGTGCGTAGTTCGTATGGTCGAACTCCTGCGCGTATATCAAATTGTTCTCTTGGTTCGTGTAGTAACCGCCAATCTCGGGCATTTGCCCCATGCGGTTGAAAGCATCGTTAGCAATGCCCGCCAGCGACGGCGCAGCTACGCTCGTGCCACCAACTACAAGCCATCCGCTGTAGCCGTAGGTGTCGTAAACGTACACGCCGCTCGCTGGGTCGGAGTCAAAAGCCAAGTCAGGCGTCGTCCGCGCGCCCTGCCCGAATAGCGGATACTGGAACGCAGCCCACGGTCCCATACCGTTATTGATGTTCGGTGGGCTCTGCCACAGCTCATACTGGCTGACGCCGCCGCCCGAGCCTGACCAGCAACTCTCGGACTGGAAGTTCCCGCTCGAATCGCGATTCACCGTCGTCCCGCCCGCCGACACGACCCAAGGCGAGGAGCTGGGATACTGCGCGCCCCAGCCGGAATCACCAGCCGACGCGAAGTACACGATCTTGTTCCAGTGGTAACGGTAGAACACGTCGTCGGTAGTGCCAACTTCGGAAGCAAACTCTCCGCCGCCCCAACTGTTCGAGATGTCGCCACCCCCCGCAGCATCTACTTCGATACCGGCTACCTGCTCGGCGTAAAGCAAGTCGGCGAAGCTGCTGCTGCAAGCCTCGACCAGGATGATTTTCGCCGCAGGGGCGAACGTATGCGCCCACTCGATATCCAGGTCCTCCTCAAGCCCCCAGTCCGTGTCTCCGGGCGGCGTCCCGCTGCAGCTCGCCCTCATGCCGTGCAAGGTTCCGAAGCTGGAGTTGGCATAGACCTTAGTGAAGTGCGCAACCGGCAAGCTGTAGCTAGCAACGAAAGCCGCCAAGTCCGGCGCCGCGTTCGGGTTGTCGTAAGCGTCAACGAGCGCAATTGCGCCCCAGCCTCCGCCCGGATGGTTTGTGCCGCCTGTAGCGGGGTTGCACCCCGAGTAAGTCGGGCCTACCTTGTAAACGCACCCCAGCGATGCGGGCGTCTCGGCGAACGTGTAGTTCGGCATGGGCGAAGACTCTTTGTAGCCTTCAGGCACAAAGATCAAGTGGTTAGTGTGCGCCCTCAGCCCAGCGTCTTCTGCCCGCATCACGCTGCTCTCAGGAGTGATAATGCGGCCGGGTTGCTGCGCCACGGCAGCAACCGCCACGAGCAAAAGCAGCCAAATCGTTTTCATTTTCCGAACATCTCCTTTTTAGTACCTCTTGCGCGCCTTGCGGCGCACCTTAACCTTCAGCGCCTTCGAGTCGAGCGCGTCCGTCTCTTGCTTCGTCATGCACGCGCGCAGTGGCACGGCCCCGCGCTTGCGCCCGCAGTTCGCGCATGACAGCTGGCGGCGAGCGAGAGCAGCGTGTCGAGGTTCACGGCTTCGTATATTGTGTCGTAAACTCTGTCGAGTGTCCACATCACCTCGAACGAGCGCGAGCGGATCCAGAACAGCCAAAGGCTCAGGAACCCGGTTAGGATCCCTGAGCCTTCACGAAATGGCCCATGTCAATGACCTGCCGGTGCCAAGGCTAAACTACTTACCCCGGTAGCAAACCTAGGCCACGCCATGGTCATGACGATTAAACCCACATTTCCTTTTTGAAGTTCAGGTAAGTGATCGTATGATCGAGCCAACGCCAGTATCCATGCGGTTTTGACGGCGTAATGGACACGTCGGAGGCTTGCACCCAGTGGGTGAACAACAAAATCAGCCGTTTCAGCTCTCCTTCAACCCCTCTTTGAAGGTCGATTTCCAAGGATCACGAGTGACCTCCGATGGTGGCCTGCTGCTCGTGCGAGAGTTAGATGAGCGGCTGGGGTTGAGTGCCCTCATTGCAGAACATTTGACCGACTCACGCGGGAAGAACACGCAATTGCCGATGGCCGATCTGTTGCGTCAGGCGGTGTACAGCCGATTGGCTGGGTACGAAGACGTGAACGATGCCGAGCGGCTTGCACAAGATCCGACCTTCCGGCTCATGGGTTCGGAAAGAATCTGGGAGCGAGGAGCGGCGCTGACCTCCCGCTTGCAGTCGTTCGAGACGGAGCTGTTGACCCAAGAAGAGAATCTCTCCGGCCTGGCCGTGATTAACCGGGAGCTGATTGCCCGGGCGGAAGCTATCGAATCTCCACAGCGGGTGGTGCTGGACATGGATTCGACCGAGATTCCAGTCTATGGCCAACAGGAGCAAAGCTCATACAACGGGCACTTCGAGTCTATCTGCTATCACCCGCTGCTGATGTTCAACGCCGAGGGTGACTGTGTGGCGGCGAAGCTGCGACCGGGCAACGTGCATAGCGCGGAGGATTGGGCGGAACTGTTATTGCCGGAGATCGAGCGCCAACAAGAACTCGGTAAGGAAGTTGTGTTTCGCGCCGATGCTGCCTTTGCCAAACCGGAGATTTACGAGGCGCTGGAGGAACGCGGCGTGAAGTATGCGATTCGGATTCCCGCGAATGACAGCCTGGAGCGCGACATCGCGGAGTTGCTGACGCGGCCAGTGGGAAGACCCAGCCACAAGCCGGTGGTCTGGTACAAGGGCTTCCTCTACCAAGCAGCAAGCTGGAAGACCGCACGACGGGTCGTGGCGAAAGTGGAGTTTCACGCTGGGGAATTGTTCCCCCGAGTCGGATTCATCGTGACCAACCTGGAAGCTCCGAGCCGAGCGGTAGTGCGGTTCTATAACAAGCGAGGGACGGCAGAGCAATGGATCAAGGAGGGCAAGCAGGCGGTGAAGATGACCCGCCTCTCTTGTCACCGCTTCCGCTCAAACCAAGTGCGGCTGGCGCTGAGCCTGTTGGCCTACAACCTGGGGAATTTGTGGCGGCGGCTGACGTTGCCCAAGCGAATCGAGAACTGGTCGCTGACGAGCTTGCAGCAACGGCTGGTGAAGACGGGCGGACGGCTGGTGAAACATGCCCGCTACTACTGGCTACTGCTGGCGGAAGGACATCTGACGCGGCGGCGGTTCGGGGCAATGCTGGGCCGGATCGCGCTGCTACCGATACCGACGGGATAGGTGGATCGTGGTCTAGTCAGCAGCGGAATCCGTCTATAAGCTGGTTGGGGTAAGGAGAGGTGTTGCAAAAGTAGGCCACAAATGGGGCAATTTTGGGCTGTGCTGGTGCGGATGGAAGACCGTCGGGAGTGCTCCCGATGAAAAGTCGTTTCACGGTGTCGCGAACGGGCGAGACGGGTGTACTATGGTGCCGTTTTCGAGGTCAAAAAGGAAATCCCGAGATACAACCACTGAATCCTGTAGGATTGCCAATTCCGCACATGACGAACCCACACTTTGGAAGGTCTGCTGATGCTGATCATCCCCACCTATAACGAAAAGGGGAATATCGCGGTCCTCGTCGCCAGAATCCGCAAGGCCGTTGGAGAGGAACCGATTTTTTTTGTGGACGACAATTCTCCTGACGGCACCGCGGATGAGATTCGCCGCATTCAGGAGAGTGACCCAAACGTTCACTTAATGGCACGTCCGGGCAAAGGCGGCTATGGATCAGCGTGCCGCGACGCGATGAAGGAAATTCTGGGGAAGGGCCTCGCCAGCTATGTGATCCAGTCGGACGCCGACTTGTCGCACCCGCCCGAACTGCTACCGCGGATGATCGAGATGCTCAAAGTGTGTCCCGTGGTCATTGGTTCGCGTTATGTGGCCGGCGGTGGCGCGAAGAATTGGAGCCTATCCAGGCGGTTTCTCAGCTTTGGCGCAAATCTATATGCCCGCACCCTTACGGGAGTGCCTGTTCACGACATGACCGCCGGATTTGTCGGATATCAAGCTGCGGTCCTCAGAGCTATTGATCTGGACCACATTCGCTCCGAGGGTTATGCCTTCCTGATGGAAATGAAATTCAGCCTGCACCGTCGGGGAACAAGGTTCTGCGAATTCCCGATCATTTTTTCAGAGCGCGAAGCCGGCAAATCCAAGTTCAGCCGGAAGATTTTGTTCGAAGGAATGCGATTTCCACTCAAAGCGTTAGGGCAGAGAGTCACCGGGAGATGGTAGATTTTGCGGTGCGGCGGCTAGAAAAACGCGAAAAGAAGCGGGTCCCTCACCGACTAAAGTCGGTAAGCGATGACAAAATGAGGGATTCATAAACGGCGCACCTGAAGATGCGCCCCTTCGAAGCAGTCCCACCGTCGACTTTTCGTAGCCCGTGAATACGCGTTAAAACGATAGCAGCGTAGCAAAATGCTGTCGTTGCGCTTGAGCAATATATGGTTCGACTCCCTCGCTGCATCCACGAGCATGGTTTCGGTTTTCAGAGAGCCCGCAGCTCCGCCAAAGAAAAGCATGTCGGCAGCGGATTCTAGCACGGCCTTTTGAGCTGCGGTCTTGGGCGACCCAGCCGGGCGGATGAGCGTCACCTGAAGTTTGTCGCTCCCGCGCCTCGTTCCGTAGTGCGCCCAGCGAACCCGCGCTACACAGGAAAGACGAGAAGACCCCACCCCGTAGTCACGTTTCCAAACGCGCCGAACGCACGCTGCACACCGGCCATCTCCCCACACACGCGCACTCAACGCCTGCCATGTGCGCGCAGCACCCGCACCCCTAGCCAGCGCCCCCGCGCCGCTCGCGCTGTTGTCGATCCCGTGTTCTAACGCGCAAACCTGCTCGCGCGCAGAGATTGCACCAAAAATGGTGCTGTAGCAAAATCCTCTCAATGCGTAATACCTCGCGCTCTATCGCTCCGGCCACGATGCCACCCGCTCCCATGCCGCAGCGTCGCCCGCCGCGTCCGGACGCCTTCCGTAACCCCGCCGATCGCGATCCTCGATCTCGCGCGCACGAAGGAGTTTTAAGTGTTCGCGAAGGGCCTCTCGAATCAAAGAGGAGCGATTTACTCGCGCTCGTTTGGCCGCTCCATTTGTCGCTCGAAGCAACTCCGAATCCAACACTACCTGGATAGTTTCCATACTGTGGAAGATAGTCAACAGTCCAACCAACAGTCAACCGGGACCTGCACCAGGATGCCACAACGCTTGGTCGCCAAACAGGAGCTGCGATCGAAGTAAAGACCTTGTGCTCGTAGTTACTGAGTACACGCAAGCACGAGAAAGCTCACAATCGGTGCTGCTGCCCTCAGAATTTGCTTTTTCCCGCCAACTTAATTACTAAGTAGATTCGGTATTCCTCGATTTCGTGTTTTCTTCGCCTATCTTCGCATTTAATCCGGTAGCCTTCAATTTGGATCGGAAGAATCACCACCCTGTCCGAGGAGGTTGCATGAGATGTAGGAAGACGGTTACCGAGAAGAGGCTTGCCGCAAATCGCCGGAACGCCAAACGGTCGACTGGACCTCGAACCGAGATGGGCAAGAACAATTCAAAGTTCAATGCTGTGAAGACCGGGCTGTTTGCCGAACACGTGGTTATTCCGTCGTGTGACGGCGGCTATTACAAGGACGACCCCGATCCCAAGGAGCAATTTTTGAAACTGATCCAGGCTTTGCAGCAGGAATACAAACCACAAGGTCCGTCGGAGGTGTTCTGGGTCGAACAGATGGCTGAGTGCATGTGGAAACAACGTCGAGTGAGTCGGTCGGAGGGACGCTTCGTCCAGCTTAGGTCAGAACGGAAAACATCCGCGCCTGGGTTAGCCGAGCAAATCGTAAACGAAATCTGGATTCTCGAGAGGGCACAGGAAGAGATCGAAACTACGCGAACTCTCTCGCCGGCAACTTACGGGGCGGTGCTCCCTGCTTTAAACCTGGCAGCGACAGGTGTTTTACAGCCGCGCGGGCTGGAGGCCAAAAATGACAGCACTCCTAATGAGCTCGAGCTCGATGATCAGTTTGTTGCCTCCCTCGAAAAGGCCAAAGCCAAAATTGGGGAGGCGTTGTCTCATCTGGCGGACCGGCAAAAAATCGATGATTATCATGCTGCACGCGCTCTGCCTGCGGAAGGTGACATGGACCAGATCCTCCGCTACGACAGGGCAATGCAGAAAAAGTTTGACTGGGCCTTGCAGAGGCTCCTCGAATCTCAGCAAAGACGACGGAAGGCCCAGGTGCCGGCGAGCGTTTAGGTTCAAGCGATCAGCAAAGTAGTGCAGGGAGAGCGACCGCCGCCTTCGTCCTCTCCGAATCAAGCGCGCTTAAGAAGGGCTAGCGCCGCGGTCTCTAAACCAGCAGGACCGGCAGCTTACTGCGCCATAATATATCGTGTAACGATCTAACTTTCCGTGTCATTGCTTGTGACCAACATCAAATCCATGAGCTAAGAGTTGCCGCGAAGAATCGGTCGCCCGAATCTAGCCGGCGTCTGCGCTAGGAACGGTTGATATTGCGAAACGAAGCCAACAAGCCTTTTGTTATGAACAGAATGATCTTCGCATGGTGGCAGTCTCTGGAAGTCACAGTACCTGCGCCCCGTCTGCTCCCGAGAAATGAAAGGCGAAACTCGGAACTGTTAGGGTGGCATTAGGCACGTACCTGTCGGGGTATGCCGTAGCGGGTAGTGCATCAAGACCCGGCCGTCGAGGCCGCCGCGGATTGGCATTTCAAAACTCACGTCGGTTAATCAGAAATGCCTATTGGGAGGCGGGTTTTTTGTTGGAACCGGGCGCGGGATTCTTCGATCGGTTCTGGGTTACATCCAGGATCCATAACTGCCGTTGGGCGCAGGTCAGCGCATCCGGAAGACAAGATGCTGCATGACACAGCCGCTGGAGCGCGGCCGTAGCCTCGATTCCATTCTCTCAATTCCGCCACCAACAAAGATTACCCGCGAGACCTGACTACGCTGGGTATGCGTTTCCCTAACGATCCTAGCTGTCGCGATTTGCTTGTTCCGGTGGGCCCGGCTGGAGGACCTTCCGTGTCCTCATCCTCCGCGGAATATAGAAAATCCTCGATCTCATCAATTCGCCTGCTGGCGTCTTTGTAGCCAATCTCAATGAGATCAGTTGTGTACTTTGATGTAAATAACAAGTAACTCATCAGGTCCGCGCACGAAGCCGCATCTCGTCCCAGGCTACTAATAAAGTACTGTATAAGATACGGCATATCTCTCTGGTGGTGCTCGGCTAATTGCGATAAATCGACGGAGGGCGCAATGTGCAGTGACGTCAGCGGCCGCATCTTTTCGCAGCCCTCAAGACCAACCTGGCTGATATGACCACTTCCTATGAGTTCGTTCAATCGCTCAAGGTGCTCGATATCAGTAGCCAGGTGATCCAGGAACATAACATTGAAAAGAACTCCCATGACTTGCGATAGCGAAGGGACTTTCTGATCCGACGATTCTTCCTGATGTTCGAGATTTTCGCCGCGCACACCAATTGCGAAAATCCTTCTTGCACCCAGGCGGATAACGGGGCTGAGAGGCTGTTGCAGGCGTAAACAACCGTCGCCGAAAAAAGCTGTTCCCCGCGCTGTCTTGAGTCTTACTGGCTGAAAGACCAAGGGGATGGCAGCCGACGCACAAATATGATCAACGGTGATTCTTGTAGCAAGTGTCACCCGTCGGCTTCTGTTCCACATAGGGTGGCCTTTGGCGCCTTGAATGAAGAGGTAACTCTTCCCGGAGTTGTAGTTCGTCGCGGAAATTGTAAGGGCGTAGATATACCCACGCTTGATGTTGTCGTGAATGCGCTCGCAATGGAGATGTGTATTTAGAAAATGCCACAGGGGAGTTGCATCTAATAAAGATCGGGCGTTACCTCCTCCAAACAATCCTCCAAAGGAAAGATCTACGATCCACGTAAGTGAATTACGGGTCTGTGACAAGACGTCGCAGCGAAAGATATCGGTGGGCTTAAGACGCGACCAGAGCGAGGCGAGAACGTGGGTCGCCAAGGCAAAATCGTCGCTACCGACGGCAAGGGCAGAACCGTTAATCGCTCCGGCGGAAGAGCCTCCAATGATCGGAAACGGATTACCCTGGGCTTGAACCCGTTTAATCTCGCCAATGCGCTTGAGAACACCAGCTTGATACGCACCGCGAGCACCGCCCCCTGTCATCACTAAGCCAAGAGCGTTTTCCATCTTCCTCCTGTGCTCCGCCAGAACGAGAGCGAATGTTGCTTGTTGCCGCAGTAAGACTAGCAAGTGGACGATAAAGGAATCAAGCGTCTGACAATCGCATCGATCCCATTGGCTTAATTCTCCGCGTCACGGCGCGAAGGGCAGAAGATCCAATAAACGGCGGAAGCGCCTTCGTTCGCTTGCGCCGTTTTTTCATTCATGGAAGCTCCATCCGTTGCGATAAAGCGCATACTCCAGTGATCTCGCGACATCAAGCGATCTTAATTATGCCGGGTTTCGCAGCACGGTGCACACCGAAGCGCACAGTGCTCCGCCAATATTGAATGTCGCAGCCATTTTCGGATCTCGCCTCTGAACTTCCTTTGGCGCCATTCCTTTCAACTGCCAGAAAGACCATCCCAACATGGCGACCCCAGTCGCACCTACTGGGTGTCCTTTTGCAATCAAGCCGCCTGACGTATTGATACCACAGTCGCCATCCACGTTAGCCTTGCCTTCAACCCAGTATCGTGCCCCCTTGCCGGGCGATGCTTTCCCCAAAACTTCTGTTCCGATGGCCGCTGCTACCGTGAAACAGTCGTGGATCTCAGCGACGTTCACATCGGAAGGCAATGCGCCCGCCATTTCGTACGCCCTTTTCATTGCCCGATGGGCACCGGCAGGAACTAGAGTATTGCGTCCTTCCTTCTGGAGAGGATCGGTGGCCTGCGCATAGCCCGCGATCTCAACACACTCCGATTTTGGCACGCCGAGCTTCCGCAGCCCTTCTTCCGTTGCCAGGATGAGCGCGGCATAGCCGTCGGTAATCTGTGAACAGTCGTAGGTCTTGAGCGGTAGTCCATCGACGACGTAACGATTGATGCCCTCAATCTTCATGGCCTGTTCAAGGGTGATCTGGACTTTGTTCATCTGGGCCCAGGGATTGTATTTCGCGTTGTCGTATTCGTTGACCGCAATCTGCGCCAGGTCGCTTTCGCTGACGCCATGTACCTGCATGTAGCACTGCATGATCCCTGCAAATAAATGCGGAAAGATAAAGACCTTGCCCGGACGCTCGTCGGGGTGCGAGTAATACCCGAGGACCTCTCCGATGAGCTTGCCATCCATCTTCCCGTCCCGGTCGCGCATTTTCTCGTAGCCGATCGCAATTCCCACGTCGCCCACGCCGCTCAGTAGTTTGTAAATCACCGACAACACAGCTTGACCACCGGAGGCACAGGCATTCTCGACCGACTCGATCGGCTTCCCTTCCAATCCTGGAACCGCGGCCAGCAGGCCCGAAAGCAAGCCTTGCTGATTGAGGGTGAAGTTACAAGCCGAGCCTACAGATCCCGTGTCGATGACTGAAGGCTCGACCTTGATCTCCTGACAAACGCCGGTGACCGCGTTGGCCAGAATCTGAGGCACGGTCATATCCATGAGCTTGCCAAACTTGGACTGGCTATAGGCGGCAATATAAATGCGCTGGTTCATGATTTCTCCTTGTGCGTTTTGTGCGTTCCCGGAAATGCTGTCCGATCGGCCGCGGTCCCAGGCGAGCCACGGCACTCAAGCGTTCCAAGAATTCGCGATAATTCTTCTTATCACGCTAGCATTGTGGCTGTATGTGATTCAAATCACGCTGGCACCTCGCGGGGTGGGGTAGCCGATTCTCTGACGAATTGACCTGCAGTTGCATTGCAGCGAAGGTCTCCACCTACGAGTCCGGCGCCACCCCTTTCTCTTTGCGGTAGTCGCGGAACTGGCCGCGAACGAGATCCTTCTCTTCCAGCTGCGGGATTGCCTTCAGCACCTTGACCTTCTCATTGCGGATGGTTTCGCTGTCCATTCTGACTGGAGGTTCCATTGCGAGGTTGCACAAGAGCTGAAATAGATGGTTCTGGATGACGTCCCGAATGGCCCCGGTCTCGTCATAGAAGGCGCCGCGCCCTGAACCCCGAAATTCTCCGCCATCGTGATCCGCACACTCTCGATGTAGGTCCGGTTCCAGAACGCTTCCATGAGCGCGTTCGCAAACCGGAAGACAACCCTGAGCACAGCCTGATTTTCCGAGGTTCTCCGCGACGGGTCCGGACATCGTCGGCGGAATGGCCAGGTACGCGATGGGGACTCGACGGGCGATCTAAACCAGATTCTGCTCGAGCGCGCGCGTCATCATTGAGGAACCGTTTGCCCGCACAGCCAGCGAGTCGCCCTGGAGCGGGCATTCAACATCGCTGGTCAGCCGGAACTGCGCGCTTGCTATGACGCTCTGCTGGCCGATCCGGAAGCCCCAGCGATCTTTCCATACGGTGGGTTTGGCTCTCTTCTCGTGGCGGGCGGCCTTCCCGCGACGGACAAACATTCTTCGCTCGCCGCATTCTGGCGTTTTCACCTGAGCTGCGCCGACGACGGTTCCACGTGCCACTGCGCGAATGTGATTTCTTCGATGACCGGGCACTGTGCAGCGACGTTCGCCGCAGCTGGAGTTCTGGCTTGATCCGGCCGTCTTGCATACACTCTGGAACCTCACGTGGAACTAGTGGAAGCATTTGTTGGGAACCAAAATCGAAGTCGAGGGCACGTTCGTTCAGAGCGGCAGGTATCGCAAGCGTCGTAAGAGATCGGACCTCGTTACCTGGAAGACTGCGTTGCCGAGCCGGTTGGAGGTCAAACTGCCACCCGATTGTCATCTGCCAGTGGAATCGGCCAAGAATATCCATCATCGCTTCGGTCAATACTCGCGTGCCCCTAAATCAGATCCGGCTGCGCCTGGAGCATCGAGCGGTCGAGCGAGCGGATCTGCGGCGAATGTGTTCCGAGCTGCGTATTCCCGATGACTTTGATGTTGCCCAGATCAGCTGGCGCCCTGATTATGATCCGTTCTTCTATCGCCAGCTCTCACGCCGGGAGCGACGGGTGTATTTGTTCCGCGACGAATACATTTTCGACGTTGAGAAAGCCGTTGTCGTTGAAACCCCACAACTTGGCCACGCGACTTACGTCTTGGCCAAACCCCGGGGCATGGATACCTTTCTCACTTTGTACACCAAGACCACAAGGGACGACATTCGCCGTAACCGCAACAATGCAGCCGAGCGACCAGGCTTTCTGGGACGGGTGATTCACGGCCCGAACCCACGAGCGTGGCCCAAGGAAGTCAGACAACGCGTGGGAGAGGGAATTGATTTTTCAGCGGCCGTGGCGGAGTTGAATCACGGACCAATGCGCGCCCACTTTTGTGGCATTCGATTTGGCTGTAGGCTTCTTGCACACCTGCTGCTTTGCCCAGTCAAAGTGTGATTGGTGAAATAAATCTATTGACGATCGTGATGCCAGGTTCAGGCCGCTGGTCTTGCAGACCGGGTACAAGAATCTGCTGTGAGAACACTTTGCGCAAGGCCTTCTATGAAGGCCCCGAAATTCGCCGGTAGCGCATTTCTCAGAATTTGCGAAGCGCTGGCAAGAGATTGTTCTCAGCCAGCACAAACCATCAACACAGCCGCCAGTACGTTCTCAGTTGCGGAAGCACCTTATTCCTCGACTCGGTAACGTGGCTATGAAGGACATCACCGGCGAACTGTTGCAGTCGGGTAATCTCCGATTGCGACTTAAGCGCTAAGACCGTCAAGAACCTAGTCGGGACGCTGCGCATCATGTTGAACTCGGCGAAAGCCTTGTAGGGCACGATCCATTTGGCGGCCTAGTGTTGCCTGAGTGGGATCCGCCGAACAACCAACGTTCTCGCCGGAGGACATGAGGCGCGTCATCGTTGCGGCAAAACCGCCTTACGACATGGTGTATTGGTTGGTGGCGCAAACCGGACTCTGGCGCGGAGAGGTCTGCGGCCTGGACGTCGGCCACGTCGACCTAACCAATCGCGTGATCGTCGTCAAGCGAAGCAGCATCTCTCCGCGACTTGCAGACCGTCTTAGATCGTTTGTGAGTGGGCGCAATCGCGATGAGCCGCTATTTCTCTCAGCCGAGGGTATGCGGCTGCATCCCGAAAACTTGGTAAAGCGGAAGCTCAAGCCGTTGCTGAGCAGCCGGGGCTTGAGGGCGGGCTCCATGCCTTCCGGCATGGGAACGCCGCGGCGCAGGATCGTCTGCACACTCCGATGAAAGTAAGACAGGAGCGTCTCGGACACGTCAGCTCGAGGACAACAATGGGCTACACGCACCTGGTCGGAGACGACGACCGCAGGGTAGTGGAGCAACTCGACGACCTGTTTTGTCCTTTGCCGATGAAGCAGACCGAAGGAAGGATCATGTAGATGCAAGATTCGCGGCCGGAATTCTGTGAGCAAATTGCGAGCAAGTGCAGGCAGAAACGCCTTCCGGCTGCGACGGAAGGCGTTTGTAATCAGGAACTTGTTTTGGTTGCGGGGGGTGGATTTGAACCACCGACCTTTGGGTTATGAGCCCAACGAGCTACCAGACTGCTCCACCCCGCAGTTCGATCATAACGTCTGCTGCATCTGCGGTCAAACAATGAGCGGGGTGAATTAACTCAGTGGTTCCAATTTGGTCGCATAGGAAACGGCTACGGTCTTGGCTCGCAACCAGGGAATTTTCTCGATGCTCGCCCACCCGGTTGCTTTTGCGATTTGGCTTCGGGCATCTGTTCCAGCACTTGACCGCGGATGTTAGCCTCTCATCATGGCTGATGAGCACCGGGACGACAAAGTGGAAAGCGCCGCCATCCTGTGGGCGCGTTATTCGGAAATCGCCTTCATCATTCCGGCCGCCGTGGTGGTCGGATTATTGATTGGCAAACTGCTCGATTACTGGCTGCACACCCATTGGTTGTTTATTGCCGGAGTCATCGTGGGTTCCGTCTTGGGCTTCGTGCAGATGATCCGCATGGTAACCAGGCGGAAAGAATAGCGACGACCCCGGTGCCGGTCGCGAGAGTCGTAAGGTATTAGCAACCATAGACCGGTATCCCGGGTACATTGATGAGTGCCCATCACGATGCACGAAACAACTTCCTCGGCAGCGGACGACTTTTTTGGCGGAGCGCTGGGGCGCATTCGCAAATATTTGATCGCGGTGTCGTCCGTCGGCTTAGTTGTATGTCTGGCTTTCTTCCGCTGGCCCGTGGCTGTTGGATTTCTGGCTGGAGCGATCGTCTCCTACGTCAACCATCGTTGGCTGGAGCGAGCGGTGGATGCCTTGGGAGAGCGCATTACCACCGGCGCGAGCAGGGAGCGGGGATCAGGAATCGTCTTCCGCGCCGTGCTGCGATACGCCTTCATCGCCATTGGCGCCTATGTTATATTTAATGTTTCTCTCGCAGCTCTGTACGGCTTCCTTGGAGGAGTGTGTCTTCCGATTGTGGCCATAGCCTGCGAAGTCGCGGTGGAGATATTCGTCCCCCTGCGGCGTGGATTCTGAATTCCAAAATAAATTGGCGTGCTACCGGCTGACGCCTGGAGTGCGTCAATCAGCACCATCGCAGCATTAGATACGGTCATTCTACGAGCAAGCATTCATGCCTGAGCAACTTTGGATAACGGCCCTGCTGAATAAATACTTCGCCGGTCTGGCGAATGCGATCCTGGGTATATTTCACCTGCACGCGCAGTATCCACGAGCACCGATCCCGAATTATGTGGCGATGCAGTTAGTGGTGTTTGTGCTGATTCTCCTGTTTTTTGTGGTTGTCCGGGCCCGTCTTTCGGTGGACGACCCCGGGAAGATGCAGCACCTGATGGAGGAGATCGATTCGTTCATCACCAAGCAGGGCCATGAGGTGATCGGGCACGGGTACGAACGATACGTTGGCTACTTGACCGTTCTGGGCATGTTTATCCTGCTGGGCTGTCTGCTGGGTGTGATACCGGGGTTCGAATCGCCCACAGCGATCCCATCAGTGCCGCTGGGTTGCGCGTTGGTCACCTGGTTTTATTACCACTTCCAGGGCATCCGCACGAACGGTTTTGCCTACGTGAAGAATTTTATGGGTCCTGAGCCGTGGCTGGCGATCCTGTTGTTTCCGATTGAGGTATTCAGCCATCTGGCGCGAATTCTTTCGCTCACCATCCGTCTTTACGCCAACATGTTTGCCAGCGATCTGGTGACGCTCGTATTCTTCTCGCTGGTGCCTCTGGCAATTCCGGTTGTGTTTATTCTGCTGCACATCGGTGTGTCAGTTATCCAGACGTATATTTTTGTACTGCTGGCGACGGTGTATATCGGCGAAGCGGTAGCGCATGAACATTAAAGAAGCAACTAGCGACTAGCGACTAGCAATTAGCAATCAACGGGTCAATGATTGAAAAGCAGTGGCGGTTTCAGCAACCAAGATGGAATAGCCCGAAGGCTAGTTGCTGACTGCTAGTTGCTACTGAAGTTTGCTGTCAGCGTGAGGACGTCAGCACGGTGAACGTCAACCACCCACTGGCAGCGATTCATAAGGAGAAGAAATGAAGAAACTGATGCCTGTACTCTTTTCGCTGGGCGCCATGATGCTGATGGCCATGCCAGCGTATGCGCAGGGCGGAAGCGCCGCTGCTCCGGCGACCAACTGGGTCCCCATAGCCTCCGGGTTCGGCATGGCCATTGCCGCCGGATTGGCCGCACTTGGCCAGGGCCGAGTTGGTGGCGCGGCATGCGAAGCGATGGCGCGAAATCCTGCTGCCCGGCCGGCAGTCCAGCTTGCTCTGATTCTGGGCCTCGCATTCATCGAGTCGCTGGTGCTGTTCACCTTGGTGATCATCTTCGTTAAGGTCGTCTAGTTTTGCCTTCAGTGCATCGCAACGCCCCGTCTTCGGATGGGGCGTTTTGTTTGGGCGCCTCGCGTCAGCATCCAGATGTTCGTGCCTGAAATAGAATCGCTAACACCAAAGTTTTCCGCGATCGCCATGACTGGAGTGCTGGATTACGAGAACGTGACCAAAGACTATGGCGTTCCGTGGTCGCGCCGACGGGTGCGCGCACTCGATGGCTTCAGTCTCTCGCTCCAGCGAGGAGAGATTTTCGGATTTCTTGGGCCGAATGGAGCAGGGAAGACGACTGCCATTCACCTCGCGCTAGGGTTCATGCGACCGTCGTCGGGCGCGGGCCATCTACTGGCAAAACCGTTTGGCAACGCGCTGATGCGGGCGAGGGTAGGATTTCTCTCCGAGAACGTAGCGTTTTATCACCGGCCGGCCGCGAAGCTGTTGCGTTTTTACGGCGCTCTTAATGGCATGCACGACCCGCTGTTGCGTCAACGATGCCACAAGGTGCTGCAGGAAGTTGAGCTCGAACTGGAAGCCGGTCGCAACGTGGCCAAGTTTTCGCGAGGCATGCAGCAGCGCATCGGACTGGCCCAGGCGCTGATCAACGATCCCGAGCTGCTCATTCTCGACGAGCCGACTTCAGCGCTGGATCCGTTGGCGCGGGTTTCGATGCGAGAGCTGTTGCTGGAAGCCAACCGGGCCGGAAAAACCATCTTTCTGAGCTCGCACTTGTTGTCGGAGATCGAGCTGATCTGTCATCGTGTCGGCATCCTCAACAAAGGGCGCCTGGTGAAAGTAGGACGCACGACGGAACTGCTGGTGTCGCGTGAACATTATGAGGTGACCGCGCGGGGGATATCCGCTGACAGTTTCGAACATGCGCGACTTCGAGATGGACAGATGGTGTTCACCGTGCCGGCGACGTCGCAGCGCGAGGCGTTGGAGCGGGTGTGGGCGCTGGGGGGAGAGGTGCTCAGCGTCAATCCGGTGCGACGGACCCTGGAAGAAGTGTTTGTTTCGTGGACCGAGGGAAAAGGGACATGATGGCGGTAGTCTCGATCGCTCTGAACTTCGTCCGCGAGAACCGCTGGCCGGTAGCGATCTTACTGATGTGGATCGCCTTCACGGCAGTGGCTACTTCAGGATTTGGGCGGGAGCGCGTGGCCGTCGACGACGTGGTTTTCTTTGTGCAGCAGCAGGCGGTGTACATCTGCGGGTTCGGCGCTTTTCTCGCGGCGAATGCCATTCACAACGAACGCAAGTCGCGCCGCATTCTGTTGGTTTTGTCGAAGGCCGTCAGCCGTGGTGAATACCTGCTGGCGTTGCTGCTCGGCACGCTGGCGATGACCGTGGTTTATGCCGTGCTCTTCGCGGCCTGTTGCACCTGGCTGGCGAAGCGCGCAGGGCTGCCGACTGGCAATGTTTGGCTCGTCGCCGTGTTGGTAGTGGCAGGTTCTATTATCGCGGCCTCGGTGGGCATGTTCTTCTCGACATTTCTGAATCCTTACCTGGCGATCGCGGCTACCGTAACAATGTTTGGTGCGCCGGGGTTGGTCCATGCCAAACCGCAGCTATGGTTTCGCTTGGTCCCGGGGTTGCCGGTGCTGCTCGACGTTCTGCACTTTCGTTTTCGCGCGGGCTGGACCATGGACTGGAGCGCCGTGGTCATTGCAGTGCTCGAAGCCGCCTTGTTCTGGGGGTTGGCGGTGGTGGTGTTTGCCTACCGGGACATCGCAGTGCCAGTCGAGTAAGGGCGTTTACCACAGAGACACGGAGACACAGAGAATTGTGAACCTGATTCTTGCCGCGGTGCGACAATCTGGTGATCTGCGAATGGGGTGCGCAATCGCCTACTTCAACAAATCCTGCGCACCTTGAATCGCGTACTCGAGTACGCGTCCGGGCAGGACGCCCAGGTAGATGGTCGCGATCAAGCTGATCGCCAATCCGATTCCCAAACCCACCGGGATGGGAGCGACCGGAGCTTCGCTGCGCTCGTCGCGCATGTACATATAGACGATGATGCGCAGGTAGTAGTACGCAGCAATCGCGCTGTTGATGACTCCGATGATGGTGAGCCAAACCAGGTTGGACTGCAGCGCGGCGGAGAAGACGTAGAACTTGGCGAAGAAGCCGCCGGTGACGGGAATGCCAATCAGAGACAGCAAAAAGATGGTGAGGATGGCGGCAAGCAAGGGCGAGCGGCGTCCCAACCCGGCATAGTCGTCGAGGGTGACGTACTTCTCGCCGGCTGACGCGAAATGACTGACCACTGCAAACGCGCCGACGTTCATCGCCGCATAAGATGCCGCGTAGAACATTGCGGCGGAGATGCCGACCTGCTGTCCCGCCGCGAAAGCGACGAGCAGATATCCGGCATGAGCGATTGACGAGTAAGCCAGCAGGCGCTTGACGTTCTGTTGCACCAGCGCACCGATGTTGCCCAGCGTCATGGAGAGCGCCGCCGACAGCCAGACCATCCAGAACCAGCCAGGAGCCCCTGTGGCAAAGAGCACGCGCAGCAGCACCGCAAATGCCGCTGCTTTCGGGCCGGTGGACATCAGTGCGACCACCGGCGCGGGCGAGCCTTCGTACACGTCAGGAGTCCATACATGGAAGGGCGCCGAGGCCACTTTGAAGCCCAGGCCGACGAACATGAGTCCTACCGCGAGATAGGCCAGGGTGGACGGCTGGGTCTGCAGCATGTGCGCGATGTTGTAGATGTTGGTGGTGCCCGTCGCGCCATAGATCATAGCCACGCCGTAGAGGAAGAATGCGGTGGCGAAGGAGCCGAGCAGGAAGTACTTCAACGACGCCTCGGCGCTTTCCGCGGCGCGGCGGCGCATGCCGGCAAGGATGTAGGTCGAGATCGACGAAATTTCCAGCGCGATGAAGATCAGCACCAGCTCGATGGCGGACGACATCAGCATCATGCCGACCGTGCCGAAGAGAATGAGAGCGTAGTACTCGCCGCCCGCACGGATGCTCTGCACATCGAGGTAGTCATACGAGGCGAGAATGACCACCAGCGAGACCATGAGCACGACCACATGGAAGAACATGCTGAAGGTGTCGACTCTGACCATGTGGTAAAACGCTTCGCCATAGAAGCCAGTCTGATAGGCGGTCGCGGCCAGCGCGGCGAGCGTACCCACCAACGCCACAATGCCCAGAGGCTTTTTCGAGCCCTGCTCGGGAAGAACCGGGTCCACCATCATGACGATGATGCCGAAGATGCTTAGCACAAGCTCAGGAAGGATGCGAATGTAGTCGATCGCAGGAATCATCGTCCGATCACCTGCAGGAAGGCCCGAACGGCATGATTTGCAGCGGTAGTGCTCATCTGAGTGGCGCTGGAGAACTGCCCCAGCGTCGCGGCGACCGAGGGATCAATCGAGTGCAGCCAGAGCATGGGCGCAACTCCCATAACGAGCGCTGCAATTGCCAGCGGCCACAAGGAGACGCGCTCGCGAGCGTCGAGGTCGCGCAACGAAGTGTTGGCCGGGTTGGTGACGTTTCCGTAGAAGACGCGCTGATACATCCAGAGCAGATAGCACGCGCTCCAAATGACGCCGGTTGCCGCCAGAATTCCGTAAAGCTGCCTCGCCTGGAAGGCGCCGCTCAGGACCAAGAACTCGCCGATGAAGCCATTCAACAGCGGTAATCCCACCGACGACAGCATGATGAACGCGAAGAAGGTTGCGTACACCGGCATGGGAGTGGCCAAACCACCGTACTCGTGGATGTCGTAGGTGTGACGGCGATCGTAGATCATGCCCAGCAACATGAACAGCGCGCCGGTGGAGATGCCGTGGCTCAGCATCTGGTATACCGCGCCATCCATTCCGAGTTGGGTAAAGCTGAAGATGCCCAGCACCACGAAGCCGAGATGGCTGACCGAGGTGTACGCGACCAGGCGCTTGATGTTGGGCTGCACCATCGCCACCAGCGCGCCATAAATGATGCCGATGATGGCGAGCGCAATAATCCAGGGAGCGTTGCGCCGTGCCTGATCGGGGAAGAGACCGAGGTTGAAGCGCAGCAAACCGTAAGTGCCCATCTTCAACAGGACGCCTGCAAGCAGCACGGAGCCCGCGGTCGGAGCTTCCACGTGCGCGTCAGGCAGCCAGGTGTGTAACGGGAACAGCGGTACCTTCACCGCGAAGGCCACGAAGAAGGCGAGGAACAGCCAAAACGCTGCGTGTTCGAAGCCTGCTACGCGGCCCGACTGAATCATCCCTTGGATGTCGATAAAATCAAATGTCCCGGTCTTGGCATACAGCCAGATCACTGCCGCCAGCATGAACACCGAAGCGATCATGGTGTATAGGAAGAACTTCACGGAGGCGTAAATCTTTCGTCCGTGGCCGTACATGCCGATGATTAGCGCCATGGGAATGAGAGTGGCTTCCCAGAAAAAGTAGAACAGGAATAAGTCGAGGGCGACGAAGACGCCGATCATCGCGGTCTCGAGCACCAGCATCAAGACGAAGAATTCCTTCACCCGGTCGTCAATGGATTTCCACGAGATGAGCACGCACATCGGCATTAGGAAGGTGGTCAGGATGACCAGCCACATCGAAATGCCGTCAATGCCGAGATGGTAATGAATGTTGGGGTGCGCAATCCATGGGATGTTCTGCTCGAACTGGAAACCGCTCTGCCCACGAACGAAGTACCACGGCAGGTGCAGCGAAGCGAGCAAGGAGAGCAGCGAGACCGCCAGCGCGAACCAGCGAATATCGCGATGGCGGCGCGGGAAAGAACACCAGCAGAATCGCTCCCGCCAGCGGCAGAAAAACGACGATGGTGAGGATGTTGTTGTTGATGAAGATTCATCGCCCACCCCGCCACACCATGAAGGCGATTACCGCCGCGGCTCCCACGGCGACCCAGCCCGCATAAGAACGGATGTTGCCGGATTGCATGTGGCGCATTTCGTCGGAGACTTCGCGCGCACCGGCGGCGCTGCTGTCCACCGCGCCATCGATCAATCCGCGATCAATGCCTTTCCAGAAAACGTTGGAGGACAGCGCGATCAGCGGTTGTATGAATACCGCGCCGTAGAGTTCGTCCACTTTGTATTTGTCGAGCACGAAGGTATAAAGCCCGCCAGCGGCCTTCGCCATTTTCGCGGGCAACTCTGGCCGCTTGTAATACAGCCACCAGGCGGTCAGAAATCCAAGCAAGGCGATCGTCACCGAGATGGCGGTGAATGCCAGCTCGGTGGTGGATTCGGCGTGCTCCCCGGCTCCTTCGGCGACAGCCGCCGTCGCGCGGAAGACCGGCGAAAGGAACGCGTCGAAGTGGTCGGAGCCGTAGAGTGAGTGGGGAACGCCAATCCATCCGCCCACGAACGATAGCAGCGCAAGAATCATCAGCGGGACGACCATCACCCACGGGCTCTCGTGGGGAGCGCCGTGCCCGTGGCTCCCGCCAGCCTGTGCATCCTTCGCGTCATGTTTTGCGCCGGCATGTCCGGCGTGCTGCGCGCCAGCATCATGTCCGTGACCTGCGGTCTCAGGATTCGGCCCGCGATACTCGCCAAAGAACGTAAGGAACCACAGCCGGAACATGTAGAACGAGGTCATGCCGGCGGTGATGACTCCGATCAGCCACAAGAGATGATATCCACTGCTCCAGGTCGACCAGAGAATTCGATCTTTGGAGAAGAAGCCGGCGAATGGTGGCAGTCCAGCGATGGCAAAAGTTGCAATCGTCATGCACCAGAAAGTGTAGGGAAGATACTTTCGCAGGCCGCCCATGTTACGCATGTCCTGCTCGCCACCCAGGCCGTGAATAACCGAGCCCGCCGCCAGGAACAGTAGCCCCTTGAAGAAGGCGTGCGTCACCAGGTGAAAAATTCCGCCCACGTAATCCAATACGCCGCAGGCCATGAACATGTACCCGAGCTGCGAGATAGTGGAGTAGGCCAGCACCTTCTTGATGTCGGTTTGCACAATGCCGATGGAGGCGGCAAAAATCGCAGTCAGCGTGCCGATGATCGCGACCGCCATCTGGGCATCGGGCGCGCGATTAAACACCAGATGCGAGCGCGCCACCATGTACACGCCCGCGGTCACCATGGTTGCCGCGTGGATCAAAGCCGATACCGGCGTGGGGCCTTCCATCGCGTCTGGCAGCCAAACATACAGTGGAATCTGCGCGGACTTACCGGTAGCCCCGGCCAGCATCAGCAGGCCGATCGCCGTCAACAAACCAGCGCCAGCAGTCTCGGCTGGGTACTGGCTGATGAGCGGCCACAGACTGTCGTATTGCAGCGTGCCGAAGTGCTTGATCAACAGGAAGAGCGCGATCAAGAATCCGAAATCGCCGACACGGTTGGTGATGAAAGCCTTCTTGCCCGCATCCGCTGCCGACTTTTTCAGGAACCAGAATCCGATCAGCAAATACGACGCCAGGCCCACGCCCTCCCAGCCGACGAACATCAGCAGGTAGTTGTTCGCCATCACCAGAGTGAGCATGAAGAACATGAAGAGGTTGAGGTAGGCAAAATAGCGGTAATAGCCGCCTTCATGCTCCATGTAGCCGACGGAGTAAACGTGGATGAGAAAACCGACGCCGGTGACCACCAACATCATCACCAGCGAAAGCTGGTCGAGGTAGATGCCGAAGTCTGCCGAAAACGAGCCCGCGCCCAACCAGGTGGCATAGCGCTCGATGTGTGGAATCTGGTCTGGCGACAAGCAGATGAACTGTGCAGCCACCCACAATGCCATGGCAAACGCAAGTGCCGTCGAGCCCAGCGCGATGGCGCTCACCAGTCCCCGCGAGAAGCGCTTGCCTAACAGCCCGTTGATGGCGGCGCCGATCAGCGGCAGTAACGGAATGATCCACAAATGCATAGCTTGTCTCGCGAGGCTCCGGCACGCCCCTGTTTCATCACGTCGGGTGCCCTTACAGCTTCAGCAAGTTCACGCGATCCACATTCAAGGTCTCGCGGGTACGGAAAACCGAGATGATGATGGCCAGGCCCACAGCCGCCTCGGCGGCCGCTACCACCATCACGAAGAACACGAAAATGTGACCGTCAAGCGACTTCAACTGCGCCGCGAAGGCAACGAAGGAAAGATTGACGCCGTTTAGCATCAACTCAATCGACAGGAAAATGGTAATGATGTTGCGCTTGATCAGGAAGCCGGCAACTCCACAGCCAAACAGGACCGCGCTCAACACCAGATAGTAGGAAAGAGGGACCATCTACTCCTCCCTCCGCGCCAGCACCACGGCGCCCATGATGGCGATCAGGATCAACACCGAAGTAACCTCGAACGGCAGCAGGAAGTCGCGAAACAACAGATGCCCGACGGCCTGCGGATTTCCGAACACATCGCTGCCGTTCATCACCATCGGGCCGCCGATGGCGATGCGGTCCAATCCGGCGAGATGGCTGACCACCCAGACTGCAATGCCCAATCCAATAATGAGCCCCGGGACACCCAGCACCATGGCCACACGGCTGGAATGTTCGGTGCGCTCTTCCACCCCGGCGTTCAGCAACATGATGACAAAGACGAACAGCACCATCACCGCGCCGGCATAGACAATGACCTGCACGGCGGCCAGGAATTCCGCACCCAGCAGCAGGTACAACAAGGCCAGCGAACCCATGACCACAATCAGCGACAGGGCGCTGTTGATGGGGTGCTTCTGCACCAGCAGGTTAATCGCGCCCCCCACACACAGCGCCGCGAAGACGAAGAAGAGAACAAGAGGCAACATGGTTATCCGTTAAGAAATCAGCAGCTAGCAATTAGCAACTAGCTGTTAGCGTTCAGCACTCAGCAATCAGCATTGTCCAAGTCCGAGCCAATGTCACAAAACGTTTGCATCAGGGCACGACTTTCGGCGTACCATAGTCGCATTTAATATGTCTTGCCTTCAGGCCCGGTTCCCCCGGGCTAAAAGCCCGGATCTTGGGCGCATTGCGTTCGGCACGACTAAAGTCGTGCCCTGACACAAACCAACAAGCGTCAGCGACTAGTTGCCAAATGCCAAATGCCAAATGCCAATTGCTAATTGCTAATTGCTGCTTCACTTCAGCGCCACGACCAGGCTGGTTACGACGATATTGGCGATGGCCAGCGGTAGAAGAAACTTCCAGCCGAAGGCCATGAGCTGGTCATAGCGGAAACGCGGCAACGTGCCGCGGACCCAGATGTAGATGAACATGAACACGAACACACGCAAGCCAAACCAGACTACCGGCAACAATGACTGCACAATCGGTGGACCGAAGACGGGCCCTGACCATCCGCCCAGAAACAGAACGGACGCCAGGCATGCCACCGTGAACATGTTCGCGTACTCCGCCATGAAGAACATGGCGAACTTCATGGAACTGTACTCAGTGTGGTATCCAGCGACCAGCTCCGTCTCCGCTTCCGGCAGATCGAACGGGATGCGGTTGGTCTCCGCGTAGGCTGCCATGATGTAAATAAAGAAGGCGACAAACTGTCCTCGGAACAAATTCCATTTAGGGATGAAGCCCAACCATGTGCCGGCTTGCGAGTCGACAATATCGCGCAGGCTGAAGCTGCCGGTATAGATGAGTACTCCGATCAGCGACAGACCGAGTGCGATTTCATAGCTCACCATCTGGGCCGAAGCGCGCAAGCCGCCGAGCATCGAATATTTGCTGTTCGAGGACCATCCCGCCAATGCCACTCCGTACACGCCGACCGAGGTGACGCCCAAAATGATCAGCAGCCCAATATTCACGTCCGCGATCTGCAGCGGCGTGTTAACGCTTCCCAGTTTGATCCAGGGACCAATCGGAATGACCGCGATCGAGGTCAGCGCCGTGGTCAAGGCGACGACTGGAGCCAGGAGGTACAAAGGCTTGTTGACGTAAGGGGGTGTGATGTCTTCTTTAAAGATAAACTTTAAGCCGTCGGCTAGCGGCTGCCAGATGCCGAACGGCCCCACCCGCGACGGTCCCCACCGGTTCTGTATGTGGGCAACCACCTTGCGCTCCAGCAACGTGGTATACGCCACAGCCGTCAGCAGCACAAAGAGCGCGAGTGCGATCTTGACCAGCGACACCAGGATGTATGTTCCAATGCCCATTCAGCTTTCAGCTCTCAGCGTTCAGCCATCAGTAATCGGTCGGCTAGCAGCCGTTTTGTTGCGGGACTCTTAGTATTCAGCTCCCAATCGCGCCAGTCCCAGCCAAAGGAACTCTTGTTTGTGCCGTCGCTACGGGACTCGATCCTCTAATTGCGCCCACCCAGCGCTCAACCACCCAAGCCATGCAAAGGCGGCGTGGCTTGGGGACCCCGCCACGCGCTGGGCTAAGCTCTTTCGCGCCTACGGCGCTGTTTGCTCGCCAGCAAATTCCATCGGCAAATACCAACTTTCGTTCCCACCCACCCCGAATACATGGCGGCTTGGACTCAGGCCCCGAACACCTGTTCTCCTACAGAATCAGTTGCCGTCAACTGGAAACCCGAAACTCGAAACTAACCACTAATCATTGATCGCCAACTTAGCTCCCCTGCCTCGCCGTTGGGTCGTAATCGGCCGGAATCTCCAGATCTCCCGGCCCTGTACGGTAGCGCTCCATCACGGTGTTCAGCGTGGGCGAATAGCGGCCAAGCGTGCCCGAGCTGAACAGCGTGTCGTTCGACGGCAATACAAGTTCGGGATGTCCCGAGCCGGTTGCGCCGGTAATTTGCACCAGTTGTGTATGTTCGTCGTGACCGCTGAGCAGACCGAGCCGCGAGATGTCGTACCCCGGGACCAGCCGCTGAATTTCGTCCAACATCGCGGTGGGATCGTAGGGACTCATCTTGGGCTCCAGGTTGTGCTCGGTGAGCCAAACCGCGTGCTGGTCAGCTTCGCCTGATTGCGCGCCACGGCTCTGGCCCATGTCGGCGCGCGTGCCTCCGCCGCCAAAGGGAACCAGCTTGTGCACGTCGTATCCCATGCAATCGGCGATGCGCACGATGCACTCGAAATCGTTGCGCACGCCCGCAAACTCGCCGGCCTTCTTTAGCATTTGGACGTCGCCGCACGTGTTGGTAACAGTTCCACCTTTCTCGTAGGCATTCGCGACGGGAAGCACGACGTCGGCGATGCTGGCGGTCTCAGTGAGAAACATGTCCTGCACCACGACGAACGCCTTCGACAGAGCGAAAGGATCGACGTTATACCGCGCGATCGGATTGGAGCCCACGACGTAGAGCGCCTTCAGCTTTCCATCCTTGGCGGCGTCCATCATTTGCAGCAGGTTCAAGCCGGGCGCCTTGGGAATTTCGTCGACCCAATCTTCGTGGAAGCTGGTCGCACTGGACACAGGAGCGTAGCCCGGCAGCATGTCGGGATAAAGCCCCATGTCCGCTGCACCGCGCGAGTTGGCGTAATCACCCAAGCAGACGAATCTCGCATTCTGCGCAAGGCCGAAGTTCACAAGAGCACTGACGTCGTTGCCGCGTAACTCCGATCCAAAGATAACGACCAGATCCTTCTCGTTCTTCAGGCCCTCGCGCATCTGCGACAAGGCCTCACGAGTGAGCTGCGGCGTGATCACAGCCTCGGCGGCTGCGTCGTTTCCGCTTAGGAACTGCACCAGGCTGCCTTCGGAGCCGGCCGCAATCTGCGCGAACGCGGTCGCCTGGCGGCGCAGCTTGATGGGATACGAATTCACCACATAGAGCTTGGCGCGATGCAGGCGGACGTTGGTGCGAATTTGCCATGCCAGCATGGGATGCTGGTCGGTCGGATTGTTGCCGATCAGTAGGATCGCTGGCGCGTCGAAAACGTCGCGCATCGAGGCCGTAGCATTGGATTTTCCAGCCAGCGCCGACGCGAAAGCAGGGAAGTCGGCGGTGCGATGGTGGTCAATGTTATTGGTGCCCAACACCAGGCGCGCGAACTTTTGCAGTAGGTAATTTTCTTCGTTGCTGGTGCGGTTGGAGCCAATCACGCCGACGGCCGCGGGGCCGTCGCTGGCCAGCACTTCCTTGAAGCGGGAGGCGATGCGCTCGAGCGCTTGTTCCCAGGTGGCCGGGACGAACTTGCCCTCGTGCTTGATGAGGGGTTGCTGGATGCGGTCGCCGCTGTTGGCGAAGTCGAAAGCGTACCGCCCCTTGACGCAGAGGAAGTCGCCATTGATGCCGCTCTTGTCGCGGTTGTCGCCACGCACGATTTCCATGCCGGTATCAGCGCGGCGAACGCCCAGCGTGGTCTTGCAGCCGTCGCCGCAATGCGTGCAGACGGTGCCCACGTGCTTCATTTCCCAGGGCCGTGTCTTGTAGCGATAAGCACCCGAGGTGAGCGCGCCGACGGGACAAATGTCGATGCACATGCCACACTCTTCGCACTCCAGGTGATCTTGTTTGTTGGGCGCGATAATCGAGCCGGTGCCGCGGTTCTGAACTCCCAGCGCCCAGACATCCATCCCTTCGCCGCAAACGCGGACGCAGCGATAGCAGAGGATGCAACGCGGACGGTCGAAGTACACCACCGGCGACCATTGCTGCTCGTCGCGATGATTCTTCATGTCCATGAACTTCGATTCGGCTGCGCCGTACTTGAAGGTCATGTCCTGCAGTTCGCATTCGCCACCGGCATCGCACACCGGGCAGTCGAGCGGATGGTTGGCGAGTACCAGCTCGAGCATGGCCTTGCGCGCCTGTTTGATCTTGTCGCTCTCGGTGGTGACGACCATGCCTTCGGCGACCGGCGTGGTGCACGCGGTCTGGAGCTTGGGCATCTTCTCGACTTCCACCAGGCACATGCGGCAGGCGCCCTGCAATGACAGGCCGGGGTAATAGCAGAAAGAGGGCACCTCGATGCCCGTGCTCTTGCAGGCCTCAATGAGGAGCGTCCCCGCAGGAACGGTGAGTTTCTTGCCGTCGACAGTAAGGGTTACGTCAGCCATAAGAGCAGCAACTAGCAATTAGCAATTAGTACAACCCACAACCCGTGTCATCCTGAGCGCGCCCGCCGCGGCGGGCGGAGTCGAAGGACCCCTATAGTCGCCAGTCCGGCTGTTCCAAGCACAACATTGTCATCCCGACCGAGGACTTCAGTCCGAGCGGAGGGACCTGCTTGTTGTGCCGTCCCTACGGGACTCGGATCTTCATTCACGCCCACCCAGGGCTTACGCCCTGGGCTAATATTGTTTCGCCCTACGGGCTGGCGATGCTGCATGTATAAACCTCACAACAAAACCCGCAGCTGCGTTTCTGAGCCGGTAGTTAGCGTTAACCACGAACCACGAATTGCTGACCACGAATCACTCACCGCTGCTTTCACCGCCGGGTGCCCCATCCTTTCGCCCGCCTCTGGCGAAAGGGTGAGAGACGACCTACACCAACGCCGGCTCCGCCGATTTCTCATAGGGGCACGGCTTGCCGTCGAGGTGGTCCTCGAACTCCTTACGAAACTTCTGAATGTAGGAAATGATCGGCATTGCTGCCGCGTCGCCCAGCGGACAGAATGTGCGTCCCAGCATGTTCTCCGCCAGATACTTCAAATTGTCGATATCTTTGGCCACGCCGCCGCCGGCATGGAAGCGCGTCAGCGTCTTCTTCATCCAGTCCGTACCTTCGCGGCAGGGGATGCACCACCCGCAACTCTCGTGCTGGTAAAACTTGGTCACGCGTAGCGCGAACTTCACGATACACATCTGGTCGTCGAGCACTATTACCCCGCCGGAGCCGAGCATCGACCCAGCCTTCATCATCGAGTCGAAATCCATGGCGACATCGATTTCGTCAGGGGTGAGAATCTGCACCGACGAACCGCCGGGCACCACACCCTTCAGATTTCTTCCCTTGGTCATGCCGCCGGAGACGTCGTAGATCATCTTCCTCAGGTTGTAGCCCATGGGCAGTTCGTACACGCCGGGCTTCTCGAGTTCGCCGCTCATGCAGAACAGGCGAGTACCACCATTTCTGGGTGTGCCCAGGTTGGCGAACCATTCGCCGCCGCCCAGGATGATGTGCGGCACGCTGGCCAGCGTCTCGGCGTTGTTGATCACGGTTGGTCCGCCCCACAATCCGACGACCGCCGGGAATGGAGGACGAATACGCGGTATGCCGCGCTTGCCTTCGAGTGACTCCATCAACGCCGATTCTTCGCCGACCTCGTAAGCGCCCGCGCCGGAATGGGTAAAGATGTCGAGGTCGATGTCGGAGCCGAAGATGTTCTTGCCGATGAAGCCGCGGGCGTAAGCGTCGGCCACGGCCTTCTCCATGATCTCGAGCAGGTAGCGGTACTCGCCGCGCACGTAGATGTAGCCGGACTTGGCGCCGACAGCGAGCGCCGCAATCATCACGCCTTCGATGACGGCGTGAGGATCGTGTTCGAAGATCAGGCGGTCCTTGCAGGTGCCGGGCTCGCTCTCGTCGCCGTTGCACAGCACGTACTTTGGCTTGGCCGATTGCTTAGGCACGAACGACCATTTTAGCCCGGTGGGGAAGCCAGCGCCGCCACGCCCACGCAGGTTCGACGCCTTGACTTCGTTGATGATGGCGTCCGGGCCCATGGAAATGGCCTTCTGCATGGCCTTATATCCGTCGAGTTCGAGATAGCGGTCGAGATTGGTCGCCCCCATGCCGAAGCGCTTGGAGACGACCTTGACTTCATCGGGATGGGAAACTAAGTACGCCATTCGGTTGTGTGCTCGTTGGAGCGTTCTACTGGTGGCTTTTAGCTATTAGCTCCTAGCTCTTAATCGGCAACTTCAAACCCGGTCTTGCTAGGAGCTAAATGCTAATGGCTCAAAGCCGAATCTCTATTGCTCTTCCTTTTTCTTCAGCCCATCGATCAGTTCGTCGATCTTTCCGGCCGTCAGGTTTTCGTGAAACTCGTAATTCATCATCAGCGCCGGAGCCCAGGAGCATGCGCCGATGCATTCAACCTCTTCCAGATGGAAGAGCCCGTCGGGAGTCGACTCCTTGTTGCCGACGCCCAGTTTCCTCTTGCAATGTTCGAAGATGTCGTCGGCCCCACGCAGAAGGCAGCTCACATTCGTGCAAACCTGGAGGTTGTACTCGCCGACCGGATGCGTGCGGAGCATTGAGTAATAGCTGATGACATTGCGTACTTCCAGTTCCGACAGGTCCGTACGCTGTGCGATCTCGTGGATGGCCTCGTCCGTCAGCGCACCGACCTCGTCCTGGATGTAGAGCAGCATCGGCACCAGGACCGAGCGCTTGGTCGGATAGTGCGTGACCATCGTGGAGAAGCGTTGTTCGAGTTGGTCGGAAAATTTCATGAATCAGCAATTAGCATTTAGCAATTAGCATTTAGCAAAAGCATGCGGCGCCGGGGCCTTGGCTAAGTGCCAAATGCTTGCTAAGTGCGTTCTACCTATCGCAATCACCCAGCACGATATCGATGCTGCCGATGGCGGCGACCACGTCGGCGATCAGGCGGCCTTCGCACATCTTGCGCAAAGACTGCAAGTTCGCGAACGACGGCGAACGCATATGTACCCGATACGGCTTGGCGGTGCCGTCGCTGACCACGTAGTAGCCCATTTCGCCGCGCGGCGACTCGATCGGCATGTACACTTCGCCCGCCGGTACGGTGAATCCCTCGGTCACGATCTTGAAGTGATAGATGAGCGCTTCCATCTGCGTCTTCATCTTCTCGCGATCGGGCAATACAACATGCGGAGCGTCCGCCTTCACTGGGCCTTCGGGAATGCCCTCCAGCGCCTGCTTCACGATTTTCTGCGATTCACGAAGCTCGGCTACCCGCACAATATAACGCGCAAAGACATCGCCATCGTTGGACACCGGGACGTTGAACTGGAATTTCTCATAGCCGCTATACGGCTTGTCGCGGCGCAGATCAACGTCGACGCCGCTGGCCCGCAGCGTCGGACCGGTAGCGCAAAGGGAGATTGCATCTTCGCCCGACAGGTAGGCAATCTCCTTGGTGCGTCCCGTCCAAATCGGATTGCTGGTCAATAGGCTCTCGTACTCGTCGATGTTCGTCGGAAAGCGATCGTTAAAGCTTTTGACTCGGTCGAAGAAGCCGAGTGGAGGTTCCAGCGCCAGTCCGCCGATGCGGAAGTACGACGTCATCATGCGCTGTCCGGAGACGGCTTCAAACAGGCGCAGCACGTCTTCGCGTTCGCGGAAGCAATACAGGAATACCGTCATGGCGCCGATGTCCATGGCGTGCGTGCCCAGCCATACCAGATGCGAGTTGATGCGGGTCAGCTCGTTCAACATGACGCGAATCCACTGCGCCTTCGGCGGAATCTCCAGCCCCAACAACTTCTCCACTGCCAGGCAGTACGCCAGGTTGTTGGTCATGGGGCAGAGATAGTCGATGCGGTCGGTCATGGGCACGACTTGCTGGTAGAACTTGGCTTCGCAGGTCTTCTCGATACCGGTGTGCAGATACCCAATGTCGGGCATGATGCGCACGATGGTCTCGCCGTCAATCTCGAGCAGCAACCGGAGCACGCCGTGGGTCGAGGGGTGTTGCGGACCCATGTTCAGGATCATCGTCTTGTCGTCGGACGGATCCAGCACCGGGGTTGGAGTCATGTGGGCCATGATTAGCGGTAGCCCTCGACGGGATAATCCTTGCGGAGCGGATGACCTTCCCAATCCTCGGGCATCATGATGCGCTTGAGGTTGGGATGCTCGTCGAAGCGGATCCCGAACAGGTCGAAGACTTCGCGTTCGAAGAAATTCGCGCCCGGCCAGATAGGCACCAGCGAGTCAAGGCTGGCATCCTCGCCGGAGACCTTCACCTTCAGGCGCAGGTAGGTCTTGTTCGGGATGGAGAACAACTGGTACACGACCTCGAAGCGGGGGGCCTGGGGATACCAATCCACGCAGGTAATGTCGGACAGGGCGTTGTACTGCAACTGCGGATCGTGCTTGAGGGTCAGACAGGCCTCGCGCAGCGAAGTGCGGTCCACCCAGATGGTGAGCTCGTTGCGGTCGAACTTCGCCCCGCTTATCGCGCCCGCATTCCATGCCAGCAGGCGCGCCAGTTCAGGACGCTCTTTCAGTTGCTCGATGTCGGTGACCGCCGGCTCCAGTGCCATCCCTCAAATCCTCTCGGCCTTACCCTGCTTGTTCCAGTCGAGCACGCCCTTCTTCCAGCAATACCAGTAACCGGCGAGCACGATGCCGATGTACACCAGCATCTCCCAGAACCAGAACATGCCCAAGCCTGCGGATTTCAGATCTCCCTGCACCACCGCCCAGGGGTAAAGGAACACAGCTTCGACGTCGAAGAGAATGAACAGCATTGCAACCAGGTAAAACTTGACGGTGAAGCGCTGGCGGGCATTGCCGACCGGCTCCATGCCGCATTCGTAGGGAGACATCTTGGATTTGTTGTACTTGTGCTGGCCGATGAAATAGGAGAGCAGCACAATTGCCGAGGCCACGCCTCCGGCGACCAGGACGTGAATCAGCAAAGGCAGATATCGAGCGAAGTAGAAGTCCGGCATGATTGCGCAAGCACTCAGAAACTTTCGAGCGAGTACAGGTAAACATTTGAGTTTAGATTTGCTTAGCGCACATGTCAACCGAGCGCGAGCCGCGATTCACGAAGCTTTCACATTGCTCAAATTGTTGTGGTGACCCGTGATTCTTGTGCTAGCCGCCGCCGACGAAGTGCACGATCTCCAACCGATCGCCGTCTTTGAGCGTTGTCTCAGCCCATTGCGCGCGCGAGACAATTTCGCGGTTGAGTTCCACGGCGACGCGGTCGCCCTTCATGCCAAGCTGCTCGATCAGTTGCGCAAGAGACAGGGAATCGGCAAAACTCTTTTCGTCACCGTTGATGAATAAGTGCATAAGACAGTTTCAAGTTTCGAGTTTCAACTTGCAAGTGGGTGTGCTTCTGGCAGGCAACGGAACTCTCCCGATTCGCGGCGTGTCGGCGATGCCACAAAGCGTTGAAATCTCTGAAGCCAGACTTCAACTCGAAATTTGAAATTGGAACTCAAAACTGCAATAGAATTCTAGGAATCTCAACTGTTCGCAGTAGGATAGGGGAATGCAGTTTCTGAGTTACAGGCCGGGCCCGCCGCTTGCGGATTTTGTCGATCAACTCTGGTTGTCGCAGGGGGCTGCGCCCGCTCACGAGATGGAGCGTCTGCTGCCGGATAGCACGGTCGAGTTGGTCATCAATCTTCGCCAGGACCGCATTCATCTCTACGACCGTGAGGATTACCACCATAGCGGCACCGCGCCGGGCTGCATTGTCTCTGGTCCGCGCACTCAGTATTTCGTCATCGACACGCAAGACCAAGGGGCCACCTTGGGCGTGCACTTTCGTCCCGGCGGAGCGTTCTTCTTCCTTCGTGGGCCCGCCAGCGACCTGGTGGACCAATCCGTCGCGCTCGATGCACTTTGGGGTTCGGCAGCGGCCGAACTGCGCGAGCGCTTGCTTGCCGTTCCAACGCCGGAAAGCAAGTTCCGCGTTCTAGAAGCTTGCCTCCTGGAACAGCTAGCCAAGCCGCTGGGGCACCATCCCGCGGTCAGCTTCGGCATTCAGCAGTTGTGTGGCGTCGGGCGGTCGGTCGCCGAGGTCGTGGACAAAGTGGGTTTCAGTCAACGCCGGTTCATTCGACTATTCGCGGATCAGGTCGGCCTCACTCCGAAGATGTTCGACCGCGTAAGCCGCTTCCAACGAGTGGTGCAGATTGCCCACGGCACTGACGAGATCGATTGGGCCGATCTGGCGCTCGTCTGCGGGTACTACGATCAGGCACACTTCATCCACGAGTTCCAGGCTTTTGCGGGAATCACGCCTTCTGTCTATCTTGAGAGCAGAACGGAACACTTGAACCACGTGCCAATGGTGTAGTCAGGGGAGTGCGGGCCGAGCGGCGCTGCAGTGGGATGATTTGTCGGTTCGACTGCTGAAAGGGCGGGGCCACAAGACGTGCCGTCATAGGCGCGGAGAGTCGACCTGAGCCCGCGAGAGAAATCGGCCTTCGCCTCCACCGGAGTCCCTCAGTGGCTAAAGCCAGTGTCGATGATATCTGGTTACGGCACGGCTGAAGCCGTGCCCCTTCATCTCGAGTAGGTCAAATTTTTACAATACCCACCGCTCGCGGGGTGCCAGAATCGGGCACAATACCGGGAACGGTAATTTAACTTGGTGAGGAGAAAAATCATGGCAGTCAAACCAATTCCAGACGGCTACCACACGGTCACGCCGTACCTGACGGTGGCGGACGCAGAGGCGCAGATCGATTTTCTAAAGAAGGCCTTCGGCGGCGAGGAAACCTATCGCCACACCGACGACAAGGGCAAGGTCGGCCATGCCGAGGTGCGCGTGGGCAGCTCCATGCTCATGATTGGCCAGGCCCGTGACCAGTGGACACCAAAACCAGTCTGTTTTTACCTCTACGTCGAAGACGTGGACGCCGTTTACAAGCGTGCCGTCGCGGCTGGCGGGAAGCCCATGCAGGAGCCAACTAACCAGGCATACGGCGACCGCAGCGGCGGCGTCGAGGATTCTCTCGGCAATCAGTGGTGGGTTGGAACGCACATCGAGGACGTCTCGCCGGAGGAGATCGAGCGCCGCTATAGCGAGATGGCAAAGAAGACCGCCGGAGGCGAGAAGAAATAGCTCAGGCGGGTTTTCCTCCGATGAGAATAGGAAGCCCCACCCAAAGAATATTGGGCGGGGCACGCTCCGAGTCTCAACAATGTCGAGTGGTTGAGGGCCATCCGGCCAGCGGAATGGCATCGTTGATTTGTCTTATGGTTTCAACTTGCGTCTCAACAATCGCGCGGATCCGATGATCCCCGTGCTTAACAGGGCGATGCCGCTGGGCTCTGGAGTGGGAGTGGTAACCAGATTTAGCAAACCGGAGTCACCCCCTCCCCAGCCAGCATTCCCTCCGTCGAGGATTATGCCGCCTACGGATTGCCATCCATGGGATGGTTGACCTACGAAGCCTACAAGCACGCTTTCGTTCCAAGTGCACCCGAAAGAATCGCAGACTACGTCTCCAATGATCGATCCGCCGGGCGTGAGATATCCGGCAAAATTGTACGGGTATTGGTCCAAAGAGTCGATTCCGCTAAAGGACATTGATCCCGAGTTGAGGTCGCCTGAGAAAAACTGCGGGCAACCGGGTCCACAGGGTGGACTTACTTCAAAGTTCGATATGGGAGCGGAGAACGTGACAGAATATTCAAGTGTCTGCGTATTCCCCAGGAGCGTGCCACCGACCTGAGAAGCCCAGGGTTGCCAAACAGCGCTCCCGTCTGTTGATACCGGGAAACTTCCCGTGTACAGAGTTCCGATGTTGTCGGCTTGCGACAATACTACCTGCTGAAAAGCAGACAACCATGACCAAAGCTACGGGCAAAAACCACATCATTCCGAAGTGGCTCACAGATTCCTCCTTTGGCAACAGCACCCTTGGGGTATCTCTGCGGTGGTCAGAATTTTCTACCCGGCGGCGGCTTGCCGGAATTTGATGCCCATTTTACGCCGTTCGCGCAGCCGTGCAAGAACTCTTTCATTGCAAATTGCGGCGACCTAAGAACAGCACTTTTGTAATGTAACTAGGGTTACTGAAGTACGCAAAACCTTAGCACTTTTGGATTGCATTATCCGGGGAGAGAGAGCGACAATGGGCTGCTCTGGCCACAAGCATTTAGATTGACGCGCTGTCCCTCCACGTTGGGATCCGGGACGGCGGCACGGCCCTCTAACATTCCTCACTTTAAAAAAGGAGATCAATCTTGGCCATCCCAAGGCAAACATTGATTTGTGCATTCGCCACCGAACATATTTGCGGCAACGGCCCTGCGAGCGTTAACAATTGCGTTTGTGCTGACTGTCGGAACGATACAATCGGCACAGGGCTCGACCTTTAATGTTATTTACAATTTCACCGGAGGAAGCGACGGGACAAGTCCCTACGCAGGCTTAACGATAGATGGTACCGGTGCCCTCTATGGCACGACTCTTTCCGGCGGCGCGGGTTACGGCACCGTATTTAAATTAGGAAAAACTGGTTCCAGCTGGGTTTTTACCATGCTCTACACCTTCGCTGGAGGCAATGATGGAGCGTCGCCTCGATCCAGGGTAATCATAGGCCCAGACGGCAGTCTCTACGGCGAAACATTTGCCGGAGGGGGACAAGGATGCGGGGGGAGGGGCTGTGGAACGGTTTTCGAGGTGCGGAAAAGCTGTCCCGGGCCAATCTGCCGTTGGACGGAAACGGTGCTTTATCGATTTACCGGAGCCGCTGACGGCGGCGAGCCCATCGGTGACCTCATTTTCGACACCTCTGGCAACCTGTATGGGACGACCGAAATAGGTGGCAAGCCACACGGTTGCGGTGGTCTTGGCTGCGGCACTGTGTACAAGCTGACGCCCTACGCCGGAAGTTGGACGGAGACCGTGCTTTATCAATTCCAGGGGCTCACTGATGGGGCGTTTCCTAACGGCGGCGTGATCTTTGACGCCTTGGGCAATCTCTATGGAACCACCTGCTGCGGTGGTCCGCATAACGCTGGGACTGTTTTTAAGTTGACATCTTCCGGATCTGGCTGGACGGAAAGTCTTCTCTACACTTTCCAAGGCTTAACTGACGGGAACGAGCCCGACACGGGGTTGATCTTCGACCCCTCGGGAAATCTTTATGGCACCACCATTTTTAGCGGCACGGGTGGCGGGGGCACGATTTTCAAGCTGACGCCATTGGGCGGCAGTTGGACTTTTAAGCCTACTCTACAGCGCAAGGGGAATTCAGGCCCTTCTGGCACCTTGATGATGGATGCAGATGGCAATCTTTACGGCACGACGTTCCAGGACGGCTTATATCTTTTCGGTTCGGTTTTCAAACTGACTCATTCGGGGGGCGATTGGACGTACAACTCGTTCCACGACTTCACCGGTGGTACTCGATGGCGGGATTCCCTTGTCAGCAATCTGGTATTCGACTCAAGCGGCAATCTCTACGGGACAGCGGCCCTTGGCGGTGTGAATGGCTTTGGCGTCATCGTGGAGATCACACCCTAACCAAAATTCCTCCTGCATAGACCGGCACTCCACTGCACAGCGACTTTGCGTGCGGTGGGGTGGTTGAGCGCCGGCATCCTCGGTGATTGCGGGTGTCGGCGTTCTGCCAGTTCGCACAGATGTGAGACAGACGGCGCGTACATTTTGGGACGTTCGGGATCGCTGCGCCACGTTCCCGAAAGGGTCTTGACTCAAATATGTCCGCGTATTACAGGTGCGGCAGTTCCGGGAAGACCATCACTATCGCGATAGAGCGCCAGGAATGGGGATTATTAGCGAGGACCGGGTCTCGGAGAAGTACGGATTCAGCAGTGCGTTTCAGATTTCCTCGTGACAAAAATAGATTAAGCCCTGAGGCAAGTTGCCTCAGGGCCTTCAACTTCATTCCGCGCCAAGCTGTGCGCTGCAATCCTAGGCACGCCAAAAACGTCGCGCGCGACCGAACAGGAACAATGCCGCCGGACCAACCAGCAACAGAGTCGAAGGTTCGGGAACAGTAGTATCGACTTTGCTTTCAATTAACAGCGACCGCCCCGAACCCGGAAACCCCGGGAAAAGGAAGTCAACTTCCTGGAGCGACCCGGTCTCTATCAATCCTCCCAAAAATACGAAGCCTGAGGGCGGAAGCTCCCCGAATCCCCCGCCAGGTAGCTTGGATTCGAAGGTCAAAAACCCGCTGGAGTCAATCCACAGATAGTCACTTATCGTATGGCCGTCCGCCTCGTAAAGTACGACGTACCCGTTGCCGGCCGTCGCGCCCCAATTGGCAAAGTCCCGGCAGTCGTCGACACCAAGGCAGAAAACGTTTCCCCTGAATATCACTTCGTCTTGATCGGCGAATGCGCAAAGGTTGAGGGCGAAAACAGCAGCGAGGATCCCTGCGGAGAGGAACACTTTCATCTTCATTGTGACTAAACCTCCTGGCCAGATTGAGATCCCACACAGCCAGTAACCAGTACGATGCACTTGACGGTCCAAATCAGAACACTACTAATATCTTTAGTTATCATAGACATAGCTCATCGCCTCAAAGGTCACTGTGCAATAACTTTCACCTTTGATAGTAGATTATTTCCCTAGTATCACTTACGGTGGTCTGTCATTTTGGGTCAGCTCGTGCGGCTCCTCGAGCCTATGGGCACTGAGGGAAGCACCCGTATTGGACCGCGTTCAGTGATACGAGCGCTAGGAAATTACGCCCAGCACGATCTTTCGCAACGTTCGAATAGCATCAAAGTGCCATAGTTGGGTTATCGAAAGTGATATCATGGCACTCTTTCTCCGCTCGATTGGAAGCGGAACCATTGCTGTCTGCGGAAGGGACGAGGCAGCCATCGGTACTCATCGAACATATCTAACAGCGAGCTTGCCAAGAAGCAGGCTGCCAGGGCCGACATGGCGAAGTAGCTCAAGCATACTGCTGAAGTAGTTGACCCTTTTGCAGGCGCGCGACCTGTCCATGCATCTGTTGCTTGAGCGGCTCCCTCCAATGCGAACCAAAAGGCCCCAGCCAAGCAAACCTTGAGTGGGGCAGCCTCCAGATTCTCAACGATGTCGAGCGCTTGGGCGAACGTTGCGCCCCTAAGCGACGTCACAGATTGCTTCGGAATCGAGGAGCTTTTTGCGGAAATCCGGTCGTTTGAGTTACCATTCCGACGCTCTTAGGATCACGCCAATGTCTACGAGGTGGAGCATTGCCTAATCGGAGTCCCTCGAAACCGCATAAGGTTTTTCCTGCAGTTTCATCTCTCGCCGAGCCGATTCGTAACCGGGCAATCAGGATAAAGGCTAGAATTCACAATCAGCTCCCTCGAGGATTCGCTCCCGGTTGTCTCACGACTGCGCTTCCCGTCTTTCTGCTTGTCCTAGGAGTGCTGGTTTGCCTCCTCGGATGTGGCGGAAGCCCTCCGAGTGCTCCCACCATAAGCCACGACCCAGCTCCGCCGCCTCCGGCGCTAGTCCAGGTTGCAGTCACCACGTACCACAATGACAACGATCGCACCGGAGCGAACACTCAGGAAGCGACCCTGACTATAACTGACGTAAATATGTTGTCGTTCGGGAAATTACGTGCATTTCCAGTGTCAGGTTACGTTTATGCGCAGCCCTTGTTTGTGCCCGGAGTCAATATTCAAGGCGCGCAGCACGATGTACTTTACGTAGCAGATGAGCACGACACGGTGACCGCGTTTGATGTGCATACTTTTGCCATGCTTTGGCAGACGTCGTTTCTCAGCGATTCCGGAAGGTACATAGTTTCCACTCTTTCAAGTGACGATGATCTGGGTTGTGACGATCTCGTCCCCGAGATCGGTATCACGGGAACGCCGGTGATCGACGTGAGCCGGAATACCCTGTACGTCGTTTCGAGGACCAAAGCGATTGACACCCAAACAGGGGACAAGCGGTTTTACGAGACCTTGCACGCGCTCGACTTGGGAACGGGCGCAGACAACATAGCCCCACAGGTCATCACCGCCGCAGTTCCTGGGACCGGCGGAGGGTCGCAAGGTGGCGTTCTCACCTTCGATCCCTTGCTGGAAAGTCAGCGCCCGGGTTTATTGCTGGTAAATGGACAGATCATCGTTACGTTCGCCTCTCAATGCGATCTGGGCTTTTTTCATGGTTACGTCCTGGCGTTCGACGAGACCAACCTTCAACCGACGGGAGCGTTTGTGACTACGCCCGATGGCTATCAAGGCGGAATATGGGCGAGCGGAGCGGCCCCGGCGGCCGACGCTGACGGTCGGATTTATGTTTCTACGGGCAACGGAGATTTCACCGGCAATGTAGGTGGACAAGACTTTGGAGACACCATACTACGGCTGAAGTCGTCGAATAACTCGTTCGCACTGGAGGACTACTTTACGCCTTGGAACTATCAACCTCTATGGGACACAGACGGCGACCTCAGCTCTAGCGGTACCATGTTACTTCCCGATCAGCCAGGACCAACCCACCCCCACTTGTTAGTTCAGTCTGGCAAAGAGGGAACGATTTATCTAGTGGACCGCGATAACATGGGACACTGGCATGCGGGCGACGACAGCCAGATCGTGCAGGCAATCCCCTATGTCATCGGCGGGGTGTTTGGCGCCCCGGCATTTTGGGATGGAAACGTTTACTTTGGTGGAATCAGCGACTACTTGCGGGACTTCAAGCTCGACCCGACTGCCGAGCGACTGTCGTTTAACTCGGTATCTCAAACGCAGACTTTCTTCGGCTATCCTGGACCCACACCCTCAGTATCGTCAAACGGCATAACGAATGGGATTGTCTGGGTCGTCCAGGGAAGTGGGGACCATGCCACTCTTCGCGCCTACGTTGCTAATAATTTGGCGATTGAACTCTACGATTCCGATCAAAGCCCACAGCGTGATGGCCCGGGCGCCGCAGTGAAGTTCACGGTACCTACCATAGCCGACGGTCTGGTATTTGTGGCGGCGCAAGGCGAAGTGGACATGTACGGACTATTGGGGCCTTAGGTGCATGCCGCTCGCGCCAATTCGGACCGATGAGCGATGAACTTCTCTCTCGCGGGTCCGGATTTGATACCTGAAATGGCTGTTGAGAATCGGCGTTGTAACCGCCTAATCCCCGAACGCAGCCCGTACGCGCGGGTCACTGCCGAGACTCAAACGGAGAGATTTGTTGCCGGTATCTCCTTGAAAACGGCATTGTTGGCGGTGGTATAATCTCAGTTTGCCTGCTCTTTCTCCGCTCGATTCCAAGCGGAATCGTCGCTTTGTCTGCGGAACGGGCGAGGCATCCATCGGTACTCATCCGAATTTATTTAAGATCTGAGGTCTCTCCATGTCAGGCCATTCCAAATGGGCAACCATTAAGCACAAGAAGGGCGCGCTGGATGCCAAGCGCGGCAAGATTTTCACTCGCTTGATAAAGGAAATCACCATTGCGGCCAAGAGCGGTGGCGATCCTGAAAAGAATCCCCGCCTTCGCGGCGCGGTGGCGGCGGCCAAGGCCGAGAACATGCCGGCCGACAACATCAAGCGCGCCATCCAGCGCGGTACCGGCGAATTGCCCGGCGTCGCGTACGAGGAAATCACCTTCGAAGGCTACGGCCCCGGCGGCGTCGCCATCCTGGTGGAGGTTTCCACCGACAATCGCAACCGTACGGTCAGCGAGATGCGACACGCCTTCTCCAAGAATGGCGGGAACATGGGCGAAGCCGGCTCGGTGTCTTGGATGTTCCACAAGAAGGGCGACATCGTGATTGCGAAGGCGGCGGCCAAGGAAGACGACGTGCTGAATATCGTCCTCGAAGCTGGCGCCGACGACCTGAAAGACGATGGCGACAATTGGGAAATCCTGACCGATCCCGCGGTTTACGAGACGGTGCTGGAAGCGGTGAAGAAGGCCGGTATCACGCCCGAGGTGGCGGAGATCGGCATGGTCCCGCAGACCTATACCAAGCTGGAAGGCCATCAGGCCGGCACCATGATCCGATTGCTGGAAGCCTTGGAAGATCAGGACGACGTGGAGCACGTGTACTCCAACTTCGATATCGATCAGAAGCAGTTGGAGGAAGTGGCGGGGTAGGGAAGCCGTCAGCACTCAGCATTCAGCCAAATCAAATTGTAGCGGCCGCCAATTGGGTGGCCGTTTTGCTTTGCAAGAACCCACCACAGAGACACGAGAGGCACAGAGAAGACAATTCACCACGGAGGTACGGAGCGCACGGAGAAAGGTCTGAAAATCGAATACCGTGTCGCCGCATGGGCCAGTCGTCCTCGAAACCTGTGAATGCTGAGTACTGGGTGCTAAACGCCAAATGCCAAATGCCAAGAGAAATCCGCGTTCATCCGTGAAATCCGCGGTTGCATTGGGCTTTCTCTGTGACTCTGTGTCTCTGTGATGGATTGCGGCCAGCCATTTACAATAGTTGCAGCATGAAGGCCCGCCGAATGTCTTTCTGTCTACTCACTATTTGTCTGCTGGTTCCAGTCGCCGCAGTCACGTTGGGATGCAACAAGCAGCAGGCGCCGTCCGAGGCATCTGCGGACTCCAAGCCCGCCGCCGCGACGGCCGCTGTCGCTGTGTCCTCGCCGGGACCAGTTACTCAATCCGTCGATCCCAACGCTCCGAAACCAGACATGAACGGCAACCACGTGATGCAGTACGTGAAAGAGATCGTCGCCATCGGTTCGCGCCCGGTGGGCAGCGCGGGACACGCCAAGCTCGAGCAGTACATCCTCTCCAAGCTGAAAGGCGTTGACGTGGAGCAGGACAAGTTCACAGCGCAGACCCCGGTGGGCAAATTCCCCATCAACAACATCATCGCCAAGTTCCCCGGCCGCAAAGACGGAATCATCGTCGTTGCTGGACATTACGACACGAACTATCCGCTGCCAAAGGCTTACGTGGGTGCGAACGATGGTGGCTCGTCCACGGCGCTGCTGCTGGCGCTGGCTGACCAGTTCCGTGGCAAAGAGTCGGACGGCTACAGCGTGTGGCTGGTCTGGACCGATGGGGAAGAGGCCTTCGTGAAGTGGAGCGGCACGGACAGTCTCTACGGCACCAGGCATCTGGCAGAGAAGTGGCAGCAGGATGGGACGGCGAAGAAGGTGAAAGCGTTCATCCTGGTGGACATGATCGGCGATGCCGACCTCGACATTCTGGAAGAAACCGCCTCGACGCCGTGGTTGAGGGAGCTCGTTTACCAAGCGGCCACCAACCTGGGCTACCAGTCGCATTTCTACCAATACAAGGCCGGCATTGAGGACGACCATCTGCCGTTCTTGAAGATTGGCGTGCCTGCGGTGGACATCATCGACCTGGACTACGGCTACAACAACGTCTTCCACCACACGGTGCAGGACACGATTGACAAGCTGAGTCCGCAATCGCTAGCGATTAGCGGTGATGTAGTGCTGGAGACGATTCGGCTGGTGAATGCGCGGTAGGAAAGTGACCGGCAGCGCCACTTCGGTGGCATCCTCCATTTTCGCGCCGTGTTGATTCTGGTTGCACTTTGTCGCAAAGCTGTGCTATCCCTTGCCATAGACACGTCAGCTCAGTTCAATGTCGCCACTTCGGGCTCTGTTTTAGAAACGACATGAAAGGAGGGACGATGGCAAGAATCACCTCAGGAGCCGCCCTGGCTCTGGTTCTCTTCCTTGTGGGCTGCTGTAATCCAGGTAACATCGGATCGGTACCGGTCACACTGAACGGCCAGCAAACAAACATGTGGTGCTGGGCCGCCAGCGGACAGATGACGATGAACTACGTGCATCCCGCCTCCAACGTGCAACAGTGCGACGAAGCCAACAAAGAATTCGGCCGGACAGACTGTTGCAATTCTCCGGTGCCTGGTCCCTGCGTTAATGGGGGATGGCCGGAGTACACGAAGTACAACTTCACAGCCGACACTACCTCCGATGCGGCCCTCAGTTGGAGCCAGATTCAGAGCCAGATCTACTGTGCCAAGAAGCCGTTCGCTTTCTCGTGGCATTGGAATGGCGGCGGGGGACACATGATGGTAGCAACCGGATACGTCACGATCGACGGGACAAACTATGTAAGCGTGAATAATCCGTGGCCACCGAGCACTCCACAATTGGCTGCCAATGGAGGCGTGCAGGAGGTATATACCTACGACAAGTACGTGGGCGGCCCCAGCTACGATCACACCCACTGGAACGACTTCTATAACATCACCTACACGGGAGGACCATAACATGCGCTCCCTATTGCTGACAGGTGGTTTACTTCTTTTGATGGTGGCCTGCCGCGGTGGCGAAACTCCGAAACCGCCATCTCCGCAGCCGCAGCAAGCGGCGACGAACGCGCTTGGTGTGCTGCAGAAGCTGGTCAACGAACAGAACTATCGTGCGATGGGCTTCGATTCAGTCGATGAAGTCAAGCAAGCGCAACTGGGACAACCCCTCGCCACGTTCAACATCGGTCTGGATCAGTTAAAGGGCTACCAGACAGGCGCCAATGCAAACAGCGTTCTGAACAAGAATTCAGAAACGATCTACCCAGTCACGGTGAATGGTCAAGTGAAATCCTCAGTCACCGTGGTCCAGAAAGAAGGAGGGTATACGCCCTCCAGCTTTGGGAATGCCGAAATCGTCAAAGGCCTGTCACGCTATCGAACTGGCGACAACGCGGCCAACGATTTTGTCGTTCGCGTGCCGGCACTCAACATGTATTTCCTGGCCAAGCGAGTTGAGAACCGGCTTTTCCTGACTCCTATCATCGACGATCCTCGTCTCAAGCTTAAGGTTGGTGAAGAAGTTCCGGCAGAGATTGTCTTGGAACAACTAGTTCCCATAGCCAACGCCTATAACGGATTGCCGATGTAAGAACTGAAATCGAGAGATGATGCTATCTCCGTCCGCCTTGTGCGCTGGGGATAGCATCTTTTGTTCTTGCCTCGAATTTCTGGCGGCCACTATTCCACCCCGATGTAAATGTCCACTTGGGCGTTGTTTGGATCGGCAGCGCGCTCATCATAGAATTCGAAGTCGGCGCGGTAGGCTCGCTCGCCATTGGCGGGCAATTGATAGTACGACCAAATCCGAAGCCAGGTTTCGACGACAACCTTTGCCACCGGCCCGCGCTCGCTGGTGAATGCGGCGTATTGTCCAGCAGGAACCGTCTTCGCAGTCATTCCTTCGGGAACATTCGTCCCAGGGCGCACTTTCGCACCGATCACCAGCGTGTAGTCGCCGTTGGCGTCGCTTGCGTAGTCGGTGTACACGGCGTAAAGGTCCGGATTCGTCTTGTTCGGAATGTGGTCGAGGACATGTTCCTGCATCACGCGTGCCCATAGTTTAGGAATGACGCCGTCCGGTCCTGCCTCTTTGGCATTGTTTGTCCGGGCGGCGATGCCGATGACCTGGAAGCCGTCGAGTTGGACGATGTTAGGGTGCACCCGAGTTTTCTCCAACCGCCGCGCGCGAGAATCGCCGCGCGCTGAATCCCGATAGATCAATGCGCGAGGGCTGTCCTAACGCCTGCAACGCGAGCGCTTCTCCCAATGCCGCGGAATGCTTGAACCCGTGGCCGGAGCAGGCGGAGGCGAAGATAATATTCTCACAGCCGCAAAACTTGTCCACGATGAACTTCGCGTCGGGCGTAACCGTGTAAAGACAGGTCGCACTGCGCAGGCACTTTCCGGAGACGTCTGGAAAATGCGGCGCGATGTACTCGGCGTACATAGCCGAGATTTCCGCATCGCTGACCGCGCGCGGAACGGCATCCGGATCGACCGTGGCGTCGTACTGCTCGGCGGCAATCTTAATCCCGCCCTGCGGTCCGTTTACGGCAGGGAAGCCATACATCATATCGCGCGGCCGGTTGCCCGCGATCCAGATGAAAACTGGAAAGCGTTCTGGCGCGTACTGTTCGGCCTGAGTCGCCAGCGCAAACCAGTACATCACCTGCCGATAGATCTTGAAGTATTGTGCGTAGCTCTCGCCGAGCAACTTCTGCATCCACGGTCCGGCGGTCACGATGACCTTTGCGGTGGAATATTTGTTGGCGCTGGTTGTGACCTCGACTGTGCCATCTTGCTTCGGCTTGCAATCGACGACGGTTTCGTAGGTGACGACTTTCGCGCCTAGCTGTGTGGCCAGAGTGACCTGCGTTTCCACGCATACCTCAGGACGAAGGAATCCCGCGCCGGGCTCGAAGTATCCGATCTCGTCGCCGCGCAGACGGAACTGCGGATAGCGATGGCACAGCTCTTCAGCACTCAAGACTTCATGCGCGATGCCGAATTCCGCGGCCGCGGCGATGGTGTCCTGGATGAACGAAGTCGAGCCGTGATGATCGCCGGGCATGCTGGGTGACGCGAGGACTAATCCCCCGTTGCGCGTGAGCAGACTGCGGCCGGTCGCAGCCTCGAGTTCCTCCCAGATCTGGTTGGAACGCTGTACCAGGGGCACGAACTCGCGGCCCTCGCCGATGGCCTCACGGGTGATTCGCGTGTCTCCGTGCGACGAGCCTTGATCGTGCGGTGGGTTGAAGCGATCGATGCCGATGGCGCGCGCGCCCAACCTGGCGCACCGATACAGCGCCGCGCTGCCGACGGCACCCAGACCGACCACTAGGACATCCGCAACGTTGGCCATAGGCGCCATGATAGAGCACGAGGATGAGCCTCAGCGTGAGACCCGTTAGTTTTACGGTCGCGCCGGGGCCCAAGCGGGTGTAAGATGCTCACGTATCTCAATACAAAAGAGAATTGTTGATTGCAGCTTTCCAAGCAGGTGAACTGCGGAGTTTCGCGCTGCTCGTTTCCTCGGATGGTTGGCTGTACCGGACCCAGCACGCTGTACCCAATTCAACTTCAAGACAACTTCGAAAGGTGGAGATCGATGAGAACCAAGAAGCTGGTATCAGCTTTTGCTGTGATGTTGTTTGCAATTTCAGTTGCCGCGCAGGACAAACCAGGAACCGTAGCCGCACTGGAGTTTCAAAAACCCAAGAACGGCATGGTGAAGCAATACGAGGATGGGCGCAAGCAAAAAGCGGCCTGGCACAAGACCCAGAACGATCCGCAACCCCTGCTGGTGTGGGAGACGCTCACTGGTACTGAGACTGGAACCTACATCGTAGGCCGACTGGGTCAACACTGGTCCGATTTTGACAAGCCCGCCATTCCTGACCAGACCGACGTTGACGAATATATGAAGGTGATTGGCAACTACGTGGAGTCCCTGGTTGGACGCTACTACGAGTTCATGCCGAAGATCAGTAATCCCGTTAGCCCCCAGGCGGCTCCCAAGTTTTCCGAGATCATCACCTTCCACGTGCGCTATGGCAAAGGGTCGGACTTTCAGAGCGCCATCACCCGGGTCTACGACGCGACTCTGAAGACCAAGTGGCCGGTTAACTACGAATGGTATGCACTGGCGAGTGGCGGCGACACGGGGACCTATGTGCTGGTCCTGCCGCGCGCCAACTGGGCCGCCTTCGAGGAGAAGCCTGATGTGAAGCCTTTCCGCGAAATGCTGAAAGATGCTTTTGGGCAGGCGGAAGCGGATTCGATTGTTGATCGCATCGACGGATCGGTGACCAGTGAGACGAGCGAGATCATCCAATTTCGTCCGGACTTGAGTTATCTGCCAGGGAAATAGCGGAGAAGCAATTAGCAATTAGCAGTTAGCAGTTAGCTAAAGCCGCGTGCTTATCGGCGAAGCTGCGCCCTTAGCTAACTGCTAATTGCCGAGTACTAATTGCTGGTTGCTAGTTGCTAATTACTAATTGCTTTCAATCGGGAGGGACTATGAAGACAAGAACGATTGCCCTGACTATGGCGCTGTGCTTTATCGCGACGGCGGTGTGCCTCGCCAGCGACGTACAGATGGGCACCTGGAAGCTGAATGAGGCCAAATCGAAATTCGCTGCCGGAGTGACGAAAAACCAGACGGTTGTCTACCAGGCGGCGGGTGACCAGATAAAAGTCACGATAGATGGCACTACCGCTGACGGTAAGTCCGTGCGCATCGAGTGGACCGGCAAGTTCGACGGCAAATTCTATCCCCTAACCGGCGATCCGAATAACGACGAACGGTCGTACAAAAAGATTAACGCTCGCACGATGGAGTCCAGCAGCAAGAAAGGCGGCAAGGCTATTGGTATTGCTCGCATAGTCGTGGCGCCCGATGGCAAACGCCGCACTGTCACCTCGACCACGACTAACGCTACGGGCGAAAAAATCACGAGCGTCGCAGTGTTCGACAAGGAATAGGGGCTTCTGCTGAGGTCTGGCGTAACCGCAATGCCCTTTCGCTCGTTCCGAACGGAGAGCATCTCTTGCTAACTGCTAATTGCTAGTAGCTAGTTGCGTCTATTGCTGTATCGCCTGGATCGCCTTCGGCCGCACTTGCTCGTTCTGGATCAGCGACGCATCCCAACCGCCGCCCACGGCCTTCACCAGATAGACCGAAGTGACCATCTCCTGCCCGAGTAGCTGCGTCGCCAGGCGCTCGTTGGTCAGCAAGGCCGATTGTGCGGTGATGACGTCGAGGTAGGAGGTTACGCCGCCGGTATAGCGGTTGTTGGCGATCTCCAGCGCACGTCGCGCGTCCGACACCGCAGCGTTCTGGCTGGTTGTAGCTTGCGAAAGCGCGTTCAGTCCCGATAGCCCATCTTCCACCTGCTGAAATGCGGTCAGCACTGCTTCGCGATAGTTTGCTACCGATTCGTCATAGGCAGCCTTGGTGGCGGCCAAGTTGGCACGATTGCGCCCGCCTTGAAAAATGGGCTGCAACAGATCGCCACCCAGCGACCAGATCGCGCTGGGAGCGCTAATCAGGTTGGTGATGTTGGTGCTTTGCACGCCGCCAGCCCCGGAGAGGGTGAGTTGCGGATAAAACGCCGCCGTGGCAACGCCAACTTCGGCATTTTCGAATGCCATGTTGCGCTCAGCCGTGGCGACATCGGGCCGCCGTTCCAGCAGGTCAGAAGGCACTCCCAGCGGGACCGCTGGAGGTGTCGTATGGAGTGGCGCGACCGGCACGCTGAAGGTGGGGGCGGCACTTCCCGTCAGCACCGCAATGGCATGTTCGTATTGCGCGCGCTGCTGTTGCACCAGTGACAGTTGTGCGACCGTGGAATCGAGCAGGGTCTGCTGTTGTGCCAGATCGAGTCCCGAGGCAACTCCGCCGGCATGACGGTTTTCAACCAGTTGCAAGCCCTTCTGCTGGATGTCAACTGATTCCTGCACGACCCGAGTTTCGGCATCAAGCTCGCGCAAGGTGAAATAGTCTGCGGCGAGTTCCGCGGTCAACACCAGGTTGACGTTGTACATGTCCGCTGCCGTGGCTTGCAGGGAAGCGTTCGAGGCTTCCAGGGTCCGCCGGTATTTTCCGAAGAGATCGGGTTCGTAACTGAGTAGGAATGGAATCTCGTAAGTGCTTTGAGTGAGGGGCCGCCCCAGGGTAGCGACTTCAGGACGGTGCCCAGAGTAGCGGTTGCGGGATGCATTAGGATCGGCGCTGGCTTGCGGGAACAGTCCAGCCGAGGCTACCCGAGCCAGCGCGCGCGCCTGGTTCAGGCGGTCTTGCGCTGCGGCCAACGACTGGTTGGCCTTCAGCAGTTGCTGCTCGTAGTTGTTCAACTCGGCATCGTTGAAGATCTCCCACCATGCGCCTTTGGGAAGCGAGTCCTTGGGCGCGGCGACCCGCCAGGGGCCTTCCGTCTTGTACGCCGTGGGTGCCTGAACTTGTGGACGCTGATACTTCGGTCCTACCGCGCATCCCATCAGCAAGGCGCTGGCGGCGACGGCGGCCGCCAGTTTCAACCGCTTCATGACGGATTGCCTCCCTGGTTCTGCGGAGCGACGTTGACCTGTTGTCCTTCCTCCAGCGAATCGGCGGGATTGACGACCACTTGGTCCTCGACACTCACGCCGCCAAGGATCTCCAGCGTGGCACCGTAATCGCGGCCGATGGTGATGGGTCGCAGTTGCACCTTGTTGTCGCTGCCAACCACAGCCACTTGCGGGCCTTCCTGACGGAAGAGCATGGTATTGACCGGGAGCGTGACTCGCTCTCCGCTGATGCCCGGTCTGAAATGAACCTCGCCGAAGGAGCCGGGCAACAGGTGTCCATCTTTGTTGGGCACATCAACTTCTGTCAGCAACGTGCGCGTCGTGGGGTCGATGGCTTCCGCGGTACGCGCTACCGTTCCCTTGAACTTCTGGCCGGGGAACTCCTGCAACGTTACCCAGGCTTCCATTCCATTCTTGATGGCGGGTGCGTAATTTTGCGGGACGCTGATGTACACGCGCAACGGATCGACACGGGCCATGTCGAACAACTCTTTACCCGCCGAGCCTCCGGTTGAGCCGGCGTTGATCAATGCGCCTGGATCGACGTTGCGCCGGGTCAGCACTCCGCTGAATGGCGCGTAGACATGTTTGAATGACTCCAGTTCCTCGAGACGGCGAACGTTGGCGTCGGCCGCATCCAGGTTGGCCTTGGCCTGCTGATAGCCGCTGGCCTGCTGGTCGGCTTCCTGCTGCGAAACCGAATCGGTTTTGCGCAGGCTGAGATAACGGTCCGAATTGATTTTGGCCAGGTCCATCTGCGCCACGATCTGCTGGCGCGTCGCGCGGGTCTGCATCAATTCCTGGTCCACTTCCGGAGTATCGATGTCGGCCAGCAGGTCGCCCTTGATTACCCGGCTGCCAATGTCTTTGTACCAGCGCAACAGGTATCCGTTGGTGCGAGCGTAGATGGGAGACTCCTCGAACGCCTGCAACGTGCCCGGCAATACAAGTTCCTCGTCGGGCCTCTCCGCCGTGGGATGAATCACGGCCACCGTCGGAACCGACTCACGCTCGGTTTCCTTCGCCAGAACATCGCTGTCATGTCTGCGCAGCAGCATGGCGATCACCGCTCCCACAACTAACACCAACAGCACTACACCGATCACCAGCAGTGCCCTGCGCGGTGTTGCCGCAGGAAGCTTGGGCGGGGGCGTGATTTCGGCCGCGTGGTGCTCGGGTTCCTCGACCGCAGTTTGATTTGAACGAGAGTCCATGTATGAGTCCTTAGAGACAGCGACTAGCAGTTAGCAACTAGCAATTAGCCGTAAGCTCTTAGCTTCCAGCAAAACCGTACAACGATCTTCGGTTTCTGGGCTCGTGCTGACTCTCCCCATCCCAATTGAGTGGCCCGCATGTCCGTAAGTATTAGTTGCGGAATGCCCCTTTGACGCTGCTAATTACTCTTGCTAATCACCAGTTGCTAAAGGCTAACAGCTAATTGCTAACGGCTAATTGCTAATTGCTAATTGCTTGCCTCTCCTGTTTCGCCTCTCGATGGCCATGGATCATGGCAAAGATGGAGGGCACAAAAAACAAGGTTGCCACGGTAGCGAACAACAGTCCTCCTATCACCGCGCGTCCCAACGGAGCGTTCTGCTCACCGCCTTCGCCCAGACCCAGCGACATCGGCACCATGCCAATGATCATGGCGAGGGCGGTCATCAGCACCGGACGGATTCGGGTATAACCCGCTTCCAGCGCGGCTTGTGCCGCGGGTATGCCGATGTTCATGCGCTCGCGCGCAAACGAAACCAGCAGAATGGAGTTGGCCGTTGCCACCCCCATGCACATCACTGCGCCGGTCAGCGACGGCACACTCAACGTGGTGTGCGTCAGCAGCAGAATCCAGCAGATGCCAGCCAGAGCTCCCGGCAGGGCCGTGATGATGATGAACGGATCCAGCCAGGACTGAAAGTTTACGACGATGAGGAAGTACACCAGCGAGATCGCCATGAGCAGTCCGACACCCAAACCGATGAACGACGACTGCATGGTCACCACCTGCCCGCGAACTATGATCCGCGTACCGCGCGGCAGATGCTGCTCGAAGGGTCGCAGCACCTTCATCGTGTCTTTGGCTACCGCACCCAGGTCACGGCCCTGCGTACTGGCGTAAACGTCAATCACCGGCTGCACGTTGTAATGCGAGACCACAACGGGCCTCGCGACTGGTGTCAACTGCACCAGGTTGGCCAGCACCTGCGAGTTCTGTACACCGGGATTGTTTACCGGCATGTCCATCAGCTCTTGCAGCGAGGTCACGCGGTATTGCGGAGACTGCACCGCCACCTGGTAGGTCACGCCGTTCTTAGGATTCAACCAGAAGTTAGGCGCCGTCTGGAAGCTGCCGCTCAACGAGACCAGCACGCTCTGAGCCACGTCACGCGCATTCATTCCAACTTGAGTGGTCTTGGTACGGTCGATCTGAAGATGCAGCGTCGGCAAGCTTAGCACTTGTTGCACGTGTACATCGGCAGCTCCGTTCACGTGACGCAGGCGGTTGGCGATTTGGTGCGCAATCACGTAGTTGCCCTGCATGTCTGCACCGGTAACCTGTATGTCGATCGGGGCGGGCAAGCCAAAGTTCAGAATCTGGGTCACAATGTCCGCCGGTTGAAAAAAGAACTCGACGCCAGGGAATTGGCGCGGCAAATCTTCCCGCAATCTCCGGATATAACCCTCCGTGGAGTGATGATGCTCGGCATTCAAGCCGACCAGGATTTCAGCATCGCTGGTACCCACCACGCCGGAGTTGCTGTACGACAAATTGATGCCTGAATACGGCAGCCCGATATTGTCGAGGATGGTAACCAGTTCGTCCTTTGGAATTTGCTGCCGGAGATACGCTTCCACCTCATCGGCCAGGCGCGCCGTCTCTTCCACGCGCAGGCCGGGGCGGGCGCGCATGTGCAGACGCATCAAGCCGGCATCAACCGAAGGGAAGAAGTCTTCACCCAGGAAGAAAACCAGTCCCAGCGAAAGCACGCAGAACGCGAGAAAGCAGGCGGCGAACAGCTTGCGATGTTCGAGGGTGGTCTCCAGGAGCTGGTAATAGCCGTTGCGGAAGCGATCGAAGGCGCGCTCAAAGCCCCGCTGATAGCGCCCAAAGATCGTTTTCGGTCCGTCGGCCCGGTGCTCGTGCCCACGCATGATGTACATGACCAGCGTCGGGATTAGCGTCCGCGAAAGGAAGTAGGATGCCAGCATCGCGAAGACCACGGCTTCGGCCAGCGGCACGAACAGGTAGCGCGCAACGCCGGTGAGGAAGAACATGGGGACGAACACGATGCAGATGCACAAGGTGGAAACGAACGCCGGGACTGCGATCTGGGAGGCGCCATCCAGGATGGCTTGTTTCATCTCCTTGCCTTGGGCAAGGTTTCGCTCGATGTTCTCGATCTCGACCGTGGCGTCGTCCACCAGGATGCCGACCGCCAGGGCCAGACCTCCCAGTGTCATGATGTTGATCGTTTCGCCCAGCGCGCTGAGCAGAAGCACTGAAACAAAAATGGAGAGCGGAATGGAAATGGAGATGACGATAGTGGGACGCCAGTCTCCCAGAAACATCAGGATCATGACTGCCGTGAGAGCTGCGGCGATGATTGCCTCCTTCAACACTCCGTTGATGGAAGCGCGCACAAACAGCGACTGATCGAACAGCGGTTTGATGGTGATGTCGCGGGGCAGCGACTGCGCCGCGATCGGCAGGATACCTTTCACGGCGCCCACGATCTCAAGCGTGGATGCTGTACCAATCTTGTAAACCGACATCAGGGTGCCGCGCACGCCGTCTTGACGCACGATGTTGGTTTGGGGAGCGAAGCCATCGCGAATGTGGGCGACATCGCGCATGTAAATGGTCGACCCGTTCACCGTCTTGACCGGCAGATCGTTCAAATCCGCGATGGTCTGCGGACTGGTGTTCATCTCGACTTGGTATTCCAGAGGCCCGATCTTGGCGGTGCCAGTTGGAGTGATCAGGTTTTGCGTGTTAATGGCGCTGACAATGTCGTTGGGAGAAAGTCCATTGGCTTGGAGCCGCGGCAAGTCGAGGTCAACCTGGACCTGGCGTATCTTGCCGCCGTAAGGGTAGGGCATGGCCGCACCATGCACCGTGGCCAACTGATTGCGCAGAAAGTTCTGCCCCAGGTCGAACAGTTGCTGTTCCGGCAGGGTCTTGCTGCTGAGTCCAAGCTGCACGACCGGCGTGGACGACGCCGAGTACGAGATCACCAGCGGCGGCGTCGTTCCCGGCGGCAGACCGCGAACGGTGGTCTGCACGATCGCAGTCACCTGGGCCAACGCGGTTTGAATGTTGGCCTGCGGCCGGAAAAAGATCTTGATCACGCCGACGCCGCTGACCGACTGCGACTCGATGTGCTCGATGTCGTTGACCGTTATGGTGATGCCGCGCTCGGAGTTGGTCACGATGCGGTCAGCCATGTCCGAGGGCGCAAACCCACCGAAGTTCCAGACCACGCTGACGACCGGAATGTTGATGTCGGGGAAGATATCGACCGGCGTCCGTAGCACCACGATCGGCGTCAGGATGATGAGCACCAGCGCCATCACGACGAAGGTATAGGGACGCCGAAGCGCAAGGGCAACAATCCACATCGGTGGGGCAAGACTCCAATCAGGACTAGACCGGCATTGTACTTACTGGCGCCTACGCCCGGCCATAAAAAATCCGATTCGATACGCTACGTATTGGATTCAAATATATGCTACTGTGAGTCATGCCGCAAATGCCTTCTTCCGCTCAAGAACGGTCGCCCGGAAGCAAGGACGGCACGAGGCGTCCGCCAGGACGGCCCCGCAGCGAGCAGGCGCGCCAGGCCATTCTGCGGAGCACCAGCCGGTTGCTGCAGCGCACTGGGTTCGCGGAACTCTCGATTGAGGCCATCGCGGCCCACGCCGGCGTAGGCAAGGCAACGGTGTATCGCTGGTGGCCCGACAAGGGCGCGCTGGTGGTGGACGCGTTTGCCTCCAGCGCGGAAGACGAATTGCACTTTCCCGACAGCGGTTCGGTCTACAAGGACATGAGCCTGCAGATGAACCAATTTCTGGGGATACTTCGTTCTCGACGCGGCCGGATCGTGTCGGCAGTGATCGCGGGCGGACAGTCCGATCCTGGCCTCATTCAGGCTTTTCGCGAGCGCTTTCTGCGGCGCCGGCGGCAGGAAGCCTATCAGACATTGCGACGAGGGATTGAACGCGGGGAGCTGCCTCGTAGTCTAGACCTCGATCTGCTGCTCGACATTCTCTACGGCGCAATCTACATGCGGTTTCTCATTCGCCACGACCAACTGAGCGAGGAGTACATCGCGGACGTCTGCCGCGTGGTGCTGAATGGAGCGACGAAGAACGGACAGCACGTCCAGCGCACAACGAAGCACAAGGATGCCGGAAGGAATGGTGCGAAGAGCAGAGTAAACGTGGTGCCAGGCGCGTAGCACTGGTCATCCCGATTGACAGGAAGCGGAGTGGAGAGACCTGCGGTGTCAGCGACCTTACGTACGGTAGGCTATGTCTTCTTGGTTTTTCGCGGAGCGGTCCGGTTGGTTTTCTCGGGGGCCAATTTCTCGTGCGTGCCGAATGCCTCACTCATCGCCTGCATCTTCTCGGCGTCCTTGCGCACCCTGGCTGCGTACGCGACTGGATCGACTTTCTTCTTTTTCATGTCCCACAGCATGACACAAATTTGGATACAGTCAACTAACTGGAATTTTAGAGTAGGTCAGTTTGGTATGCTTGCAAATTGGCGGGAGGCAGTTACATTTAGGATACTGTAGGGATCAGCACAATGGCGATCAAGGTTCGCGGACTCACGCCGCTTCTGGAAGTCTTCGACTTGCCCTCTTCAATTGCGTTCTACCGCGACGTGCTGGGGTTCGACTTGGTATCGGGGGATGAATCGTGGTGGTGCATGCTCAAAATGGGCGAGGCAATGCTGATGCTGAACACGGCCTACGACGACCACGAGCGGCCATCTGCGCCCGAGCCGGCGCAGGTACGCGGCCACGCCGACACGTCACTGTATTTTTCGGTGCCCGACCCGGGCGAAGTCTACGCTCATCTCCGCGGGAAAGGCTGGAGCGTGACCGAGCCGATGACCACGAGCTATGGCATGAGGCAGGTCTCAACCCAAGACCCGGACGGCTTCCAGCTTTTCTTTGTATGCCCCGCGGACTCAAAGTGATCCACCCCTAGTCCCCGTCGTCTGATTGACACGCTTGTCTTCCGCTGAGTACGATTCGGGCGCCGCCCATGCCTGCTAAAATTTCTTTCTTGTCGCGCGCACTCTTGTCAAAGGCAGACGCCTCTCGAATCCGCCGCTGTGTTCTTTGCGGGGTGCTGGCCTTTTCATTGCTGGCCACGGCGACGGCGCCTTCGATCGCGCCCGCCGATCCCACTCGTTATCTCAACGACATTAAGTCGCTGGCGGCACCCGTCATGGAAGGACGCGGCGCCGGAACCAAGGGACTGGAACGGGCCACAAGGTACATCGTGCACCGATACAGCAGCTTGGGGCTTCAGCCCGCGGGCACGAATGGATACTTGCAGCCATTTACCGTGACCACCGGCGCGAAATTGAAGTCGGACAACCAGTTCATCGTGGACGAAGGCGGGAAGAAACAGCCGCTGACGTTGAACCAGGATTTCGTGCCGGTCAGTTTTTCCTCGTCAGGTTCGCTGACCGCTCCGGTCGTCTTTGCCGGTTACGGCGCGTCGGCCGATGAATTTGGATACGACGATTACGCCGGGCTGGATGTGAAGGACAAAATCGTGCTGGTACTGCGCTACGAGCCGGAAGTCTTTGGCGTGAAGAGCGGCCAGCACGGGTTGACGCAACACTCGCAACTGATCACCAAGGCAATCAACGCGCGCAACCACGGCGCCAAGGCGCTGATCGTGGTTAACGGAAAGCTGGCCGACGGGGAAGAGGACCTGCTGATGCGCTTTGGCGGCGTGAGCGGCCCGCAGGACGCCGGCATCATGCTGCTTCAAGTGAAGAACGCGGTTGCCGATAGCTGGTTCAAGGCAGCGGGCAAGTCGCTCAGCTATGTGCAGCAGCAGATCAATCACAGCGGCAAGCCGGACTCGTTCGCGTTCCCCGGAACACTGCAGTTGTCGCTGAAGGTGGATATCGAGGCGACGCACGCGCGCGTCAACAACGTGCTCGCGTACCTGCCGGGCAAGACCGCGGAATATGTCGTTATTGGCGCGCATTACGATCACCTGGGACGCGGCGATTCCAATTCGCTGGCGCCGTCGCAGATTGGGCAGATCCATCCCGGGGCCGACGACAACGCCTCTGGAACCGCGGGCGTGCTGGAGTTGGCGCGCCTGTTCGCTCCCATGAAAGGGCAGCTCGACCGCGGCATTCTGTTCATGTCGTTCTCGGGAGAAGAGCTGGGGCTGCTAGGCTCGGCAGAGTGGGTGAAGAATCCGACGCTTCCGCTCGACAAGTGCGTCGCCATGCTCAACATGGACATGATCGGGCGCATCAAGGACAACAAGGTCTATATCGGCGGCGTGGGAACTGGTTCGACGTTCAAGGCAATTCTCGAGCAAGCACAGAAACAGGAACCCGACTTCAAGATTGAGTACTCCGCCGGCGGATATGCCGCCAGCGATCACACCTCGTTCGTGGCGAAGAAGATTCCGGTGCTGTTCTTCTTCTCTGGACTGCACTCCGATTATCACAAGCCGTCCGACACGTGGGACAAAATCAATGCACCGTCGGCAGCGCATTGCTTAACCTGGTCGGCGACGTGGCATTGCAATTGGCGGATGCGCCGTCGCCGCCAAACTTCATCACCGTTGTGGAAGATAAGCCCGTGAGCGGCGGTGGCGGAGGCTATGGGCCGTACTTCGGTTCCATTCCTGACTTCGGAGAGGTAAAGGATGGAGTGCGCTTCTCCGATGTGCGGCCGGGATCGCCGGCGGCGAAGGCGGGACTCAAGGCTGGAGACATCCTGGTGCAGTTCGGCGATAAGCCGATCCACAATCTGTACGATTTCACCGACGCACTGCGCCGCAGTAAGGTCGGCGAAGTGGTGGAGGTGAAAGTTTTGCGCGATGGCAAGCCCGTTACCGCCAGCGTGAAGTTGGAGCAGAGAAAGTAGTATCCGAACGAAGGCGGTTTGGGCAAGTTCGGGTAGGCAGATGGTAATAATGCAAGTCAATCGGAGCGCTCGTTTGATCTTCCCGAATTCTTGATAAGAAATTCTCGACCACTTTGCGTGGTGCTGCTTCTTGCAGCGTCACTTCCGCTTCGCCCGCAGCAAACCAGCGAAACATCCACCTCGCCATCGTTGTTGGTGCCCGGCGAGGAGAAGCATCTGCGCAACGTCCGCCAGCTCACCTTCGGGGGGCAAAACGCGGAGGCCTACTTCTCCGCCGACGATCGCATGTTGAGCTTTCAGCATCAGGGCGAAGGCGTTCCGTGCGACCAGATCTATACCATGCCGGTGGACACGCCCGACGGCAAGCCAGCGACGCCGAAGTTGGTCAGCACCGGCAAAGGCCGCACTACGTGCAGTTACATTTTTCCTTCGGGCGATCGCATCCTGTATTCCTCTACCCATGCCGCTAGTCCTGAGTGTCCGCCGAAACCCGACTACTCGAAGGGTTATGTGTGGCCCATCTACGACACCTACAAGATCTACACCGCGAAGCTCGACGGGAGTGATCTCAAGTTGCTCAGCGATGCGCCCGGATACAACGCCGAGGCCACCATCAGTCGTGATGGCAAGACACATCGTCTTCACTTCCACGCGCAACGGCGATCTCGATATTTACACCATGAACTCCGACGGCAGCCACGTTAAACAGTTGACCCACGAACTTGGCTACGATGGCGGGCCGTTTTTCTCAGCTGACGGCAAGAAGATTGTCTATCGCGCCGAGCATCCCAAGACCCCGGCGGAGATCGCCGACTACAAAGTCGCTGTACGCGCAGGGACTGATTCGTCCGGGCAATCTCGAAATCTGGGTGATGGATGCCGACGGAAAAAACAAGCAGCAGGTCACCCACAATGGCGCTGCCAACTTCGCGCCTTTCTTCCATCCCGATGGCAAGCGAATTATCTTTGCCTCTAACCAGGCGAATCCCGAAGAGCGGTCGCGACTTCGACCTCTACATCATCAACATCGACGGAACCGGGCAGCAGCGCATTACGTTCTATCCCGACTTCGACGCATTCCCCATGTTCACCTCCGACGGCAAACGGTTAGTGTGGGCTTCAAACCGCAACGGCAAGGTCCCGCACGAGACGAATATTTTTATTGCGGATTGGGTGGAGTAGGAGGGAGAGCGCGAGGTTGTTATACTCACCAGATGTCTCGTTTACTCCTGATTCTTACGGCTACGCTGGCCTTTGCCGCTTCCGCAGCGGCCCAAGCTACAACCTGGCAAGATCGATCCCAACCATACCGCGGCGCAATTTTCGGTGCGCCACCTGGGTATATCCACCGTCCGCGGCGCATTCACCAAAGTAAGCGGAAGTGTGACCTACGATCCCGCCAATCCTGGCAAGACGTTGATCGACGTGACCATCGACGCCAATTCCGTGGACACGCGCGTGGAAATGCGTGACAACGATCTGCGCAGCCCCAACTTTTTCGATGTGGCGAAATTTCCGACGCTCACCTTCAAGTCAAAACAGACCGAAGCAAATGGCACTGGAAAGCTGAAGGTCACCGGCGATCTCACCATTCACGGAGTTACCAAGGAGGTGGTGTTGGACGTCGAGGGACCGTCTGCGCCTATGCAGGACCCGCGGGGAAACTCGCGTATGGGAGCGTCCGCCACGACCAAAATCAATCGCAAAGATTTCGGAGTCAATGGAAATCCGGGAGTGGTGGGCGACGAAATCCCGATTACGATTGACGTGGAGTTGGTGCAAACGCCTCCGCCGGTGAGGTAAGGCTTAGAGCCAAGATCGTAAAGCAGCTCTTAGATCTGGTAATCCATCTCGATTACCTGTTGCAGCTTGTCGGTGCCGTTGGTGGGCGACGGTTCGCGCCCTTGCAGGCGGCACACCTCATCCTTCAGCATCTTAACTTCGTTGGCGACCGCGGACAGCGCTTCCGACAGCGGATCGTTGATTTGCTTGGGATCGGTGATCACCACGCGCTGGCCTTCGCGGAAAACGATGTGGCCGGGCACGCCGACCACGGTCGAGTTGTCGGGAATATCGCGCAGCACCACCGAGCCTGCCCCGATGCGGCAATTTTCACCGACAGTGATGTTGCCCAGTATTTTCGCGCCAGCACCAACCACAACATTACTGCCGATCGTGGGGTGCCGCTTACCGTGTTCCTTGCCTGTGCCGCCCAGGGTCACGCCCTGGTACAGCGTGACATCGTCGCCTATGATCGTGGTCTCGCCAATGACCACGCCCATTCCGTGGTCAATGAAAAGCCGCCGTCCAATTTGCGCGCCAGGGTGGATTTCGATGCCCGTGATCAGACGGGCGAGCTGCGACAGCGCCCGGGCAGGGAATTGCCAGCCATGAATCCACAACCAATGGTGGAAGCGGAAGCCCCACAGCGCGTGCAGCCCAGAGTAGAGCAGCACTATTTCAGGTGAGGACTTCGCCGCGGGATCGCGGTCCTTGACAGCGGCGATGTCCTCACGCACCGATGCAAACATTCTTAAACGCCTTCGGCCACCATGGCCACGGACTCGTTGCGGAGCTGCTCGAACAGGAGGCTGCTCAGGTAGCGTTCGCCAAACGACGGGATGACCACGACGATCAGCTTGCCTGCGTTCTCGTCGCGTTCCGCGACTCGCAGGGCAGCGACTACCGCCGCACCCGATGAGATGCCAACCAGCAGGCCCTCTTCCCTGGGCAGGCGGCGCGCCATCGCCAGAGCATCTTCGCTCGACACTTGGATGATTTCATCGATGTAGTCGGTGCGCAGAATACTGGGAACAAAGCCCGCGCCGATGCCTTGAATCTTGTGCGGACTTGGCTGGCCGCCGGACAGCACCGGGCTCTCGGTGGGTTCCACCGCGATGGCCTTGAACGACGGCTTCTTCGGTTTGATGTACTCGCAAACACCGGTGAGTGTGCCGCCGGTGCCGATGCCAGAGATCAGGATATCCACCTTTCCGTCGGTATCGTTCCAGATTTCCGGGCCCGTAGTCTCCAGGTGGATCTTAGGATTCGCCGGATTATCGAATTGCTGAAGCATGTAACTGTTGGGCGTCTTGGCAACCAGTTCTTCGGCTTTGGCGATAGCGGCCTTCATCCCTTTCGGGCCGGGGGTCAACACGATGTCGGCGCCGAAGCTCCTCAGCAGAATGCGGCGCTCCAGGCTCATCGTGTCCGGCATAGTGAGGATCAGCTTGTAGCCCTTCACTGCAGCCACGAACGCCAACGCGATACCAGTGTTGCCGCTGGTTGGCTCGATCAACACAGTCTTGCCGGGCTGGATTTTCCCGGTGCGCTCGGCCTCGTTAATCATACTGACGCCGATGCGGTCCTTCACGCTGCTGCACGGGTTCTGGCTTTCCAGCTTGGCGATGACCGTGGCCTTCGCGCCAGCGGTCACCTTGTTAAGGCGCACCAAAGGAGTGTTCCCAATCAGTTCCGTAACGTCATTCGCAATCTTCATAGCGATCTCCCAAAAAGTTTGACCTGAGGCTTATGGATATACGGTTTGATTCAGCAGAGGCGAGCAAAGAATCAGCTAAAGGCGACAACAACAGCGTGAGGTTTGCAGGCGGGCGCCAACCTCCAGTCGAAACCGCGTATATGTCTGGTCGCGTAACATAACCTGCCCAATACGGAGGAAAGGTGTATAGCTTACCACTGTTCGGGCCTGAATGCCCGCTCTACGCAAAGTGATCGCTGAGTGCCGCGCTACAGCTCCGCCCTGGCGATTGCGACTGCTGCAATCGCAGCGGTCTCAGCGCGGAGAATGGTATCGCCAAGCGAGGCGGCAATCCAGTGCGACGTTGCGAAACTCTGCAACTCTTCCGCCGTCCAGCCACCTTCAGGACCAACGGCAAGTGACAGCGAGGTTACATTGTCGCGTGTGCGCAGCTCTTCGCTGAGCGTAGCTTCTGATTCGGTTTCTGCCAACACGATCCGCAGATCGCAGCCGGGATGACCGCAGATCCCTCGGCTCAGACTAAAGTCCTCGCTCGGGATGACATCTGGGATGTTGGGGTTGTGAAGCTTAGCGAGCGCTTCCTTCAGCGTCACTGGATGTGCAACCTCCGGAGGCGCGATGCGACGCGACTGCTCGGCGGCTTCACGGGCGATGCGCCGCCAGCGCTCGACGCGCTTATCCGCAGCGAGAGCCAAGTACTTTTCGGTGCGACGCGCAATCACAGGAATGATCGTGCTGACGTTCAGCTCGGTGCACTTTTCAATTGCCCACTCCATGCGATCGAACTTGAAGACGGCGAGCAGCAGGGTGATGGGTATCGACTCGCGGGCTGAGACTTCTTCGCCGAGCGTGAACTCCACGCGCTCGTCCTGCACACTGGAAACCGTGGCTTGCCGGACTTGATCGCCGCATGCGACCTCGAACTGCTGGCCGACTCGTGCGCGCAAGGTACGCGACAGGTGCGCGGCATGCGCGCCGGTCAAAGCAGCGCGATCGCCGGAGAACTCGTCGGCAATCCAGCGGCGTCGCGTCATCGCGTCATCAGCAATAGGATAGTGGCAATGGCCATGGAGGCGTAGACACCGCCGAACACGCGGTTCTCGCGGGTCAAGTCCTCTTCGGTGAACAGACGGCTATTCAGGAGGAACTCCAACGCCGAAACCATACCGACCAGTACGGCCATTACCAGCCAGCGCTCTTGATGCATTTGCGCGCGCAGCAGAAAAGGGACGGCAAATAATGACAATCCCAAATAAATAAGTCCGCCAATGCGGGCGCGTTTGCGGCGTTTGGGGTCCTGATATCGCATCAGCACAATGCGGGCCAACTCGCGCGGCCGGGCCAGGCGCGCGGCCGCCGGCAGTGCGGTCACCACCAGCAGGAACCACGCGTAGATGCGGAGAGCTTTATCCAAGGGGAATGTCTACTTTCGACTTGTGGCTTATTCATCTGTTGGCGGGCCGTCGGATGCGAAGTCCGCGATGCGTAACTACTACAACTGCGCCAGGCAAATTATCGAGGTCGAGACGGTCAAGAGCAGCTTCGACAAGGTCCAGATAGGCGCGGCGGCTCTCCTCCTGAGGGCGTAGTAGGATGACCCCAGCGTGGGTCCCTGGCGGATGCAAACGAAGGTCGGCAAAACCCTTATCGCCAGTGATCAACCACCGCCCTTCGGCTTGAATTCGTTCCCAGAGAATCTCATCGGGAAGTCCTTGCCATCCCTGCCTCACCACCGTCGTGGCGTCATTGCCCCGGCCAGAAAGGAGCTCAGCTACCTGCCGAGGCAGGTCCTCGTCGACCTTGACTCGTACGCTCAATGTCAGACAGCGGGATGAAGCGGAATAAAGTCGGCGTTGTTTACGGCTTCGGCTGCGAACTTGAGGGCGGCACGAATGTCGTCGACCGTAAGTTGCGGATAGGCGGCGAGCAGTTGTTCTGGAGTGTCACCATCAGCAATGCTGCCGGTAATGACGCTCACCGGAACACGAGTACCCTTGATGCACGGATCGCCATGATGGATCGCCGGGTCGATGGTGATTCGATCACGCCAGCTCATGTCACACCTCAAACTTGAGTCTACGCTCCCCTATTGAAAGATCTCTTTCACCTTATTCAGCAGCGAGCGGCTGACGGGCTTGTTCTCTACCGCGGTCGTGCTTTGCAATTCCTGCAACAGTTCACGTTGCCGCTTGGTGAGCTTCGATGGCGTTTGCACTTTGACTTCGACGTGCAAGTCGCCGCGCCCGTGGCCGTTCAGCACCGGCACGCCTTTGTTCTTCACCCTGAACGTGGCTCCGGTCTGGGTGCCCTCGGGAATTTTCAAGGTGTGTTCACCGTCGAGCGTGGGGACGGAAATCTCCGTGCCCAACGCCGCCTGTGCGAAGGAAATTGGAACCGCACAATACAGGTGTTTGCCTTCACGCTCGAAAAACGCATGCTCCTTGGCGTGCAACACAATGTACAGATCGCCGGAAGGTCCGCCGTGAACACCGGCCTCGCCCTCGCCCGAGTAGAGCATCCGCGCTCCTTCCTCGACGCCCGCAGGAACTTTTACTGTAATGGTGCGCTGGCGCGTGATGCGGCCCTGGCCTCGGCATTGGGAGCAGGGATCGACGATCAGTTTGCCCGAACCCTGGCAGGTGCCACAGGTGCGCGATATGGAAAAGAAGCCCTGTTGGTAACGCACTTGCCCGCGGCCCGCGCAGGTGGTGCAGTTGATGGGCGCTTTGCCCGGAGCCGCGCCGCTCCCTTTGCACTGGTCGCATTCCTCAAGCCGCCGCACCTGCACTTGCTTAGTGACGCCAAACACGGCTTCCTCGAACTCAAGAGTGAGATCTTCGCGCAGATCGGCGCCGCGCTGGGCGCGCGAACGTTGGCGCCCGCCTTGTCCGCCGAACATGTCGCCAAATCCAAACAGGTCGCCGAAGATGTCGTGGAAATCGTTGAACACCGTGGTGTCGAATCCACCATTTCCGCCCGGGCCGCTGGAGACTCCGGCGTGACCGAAGTGGTCGTAGCGGGCGCGCTTCTCGGTATCGGCGAGAATCGCATAGGCCTCGCTGCATTCCTTGAAGCGCTCCTCGGCCGCGGGATCCTCGGGATTGCGGTCGGGATGGTGTTGCAGAGCGAGCTTGCGGTAGGCGCTCTTGATCTCCTGGTCGTTGGCCGTACGGCTGACGCCCAGCACTTCGTAATAATCGCGTTTTACGTTGGTAGCCAGAACTGTTTACCTTCTCAGAAACTCATTTACGGTTTGGGATGGCGAGCCACGCGCACCATCGCCGGACGCAGCAGCCGGTCCTTCAACTTGTAGCCGCGCTGCAACTCGTCGAGCACGTGGTTGTCGGCAACTTCTTCAGTGTCCACCATCTGGATGGCCTGGTGCAGATTGGGATCGAACGGTTCGCCCTCCGCGGCGATGGGCTGCACCCCTAGCTTCGCCAGCGCGTCATGAAATTGCTTGTCGATGAGCTCGATACCCGCGTGAAAATCCTCCAGCGATGCCGCCTTGGTGTTCAACGCCCGATCCAGGCTGTCGAGAATCGGAAGCAACGCGGTCATCGCGTCGGCGAGCGCGTATTCCTTGAACTCCTGTTGCTGTTTGCCGCTGCGCTTGCGAAAGTTTTCAAACTCGGCCTGGATGCGCGCGGCGCGATCCAAGTAAGCTGCACGTTCGTTGCGGACGCGTTCTAATTCGGTTGCCGGGTCCTGCGCAGATGCGGCTCTACCGGCAGCTTCCGGGTCCTGGGCGGGCGCATCGGTGTCTTCCGCCGGCGGAAGTTCGTGATCCAGATTCAACTCCGCCTCAGCAGAGCTTCCATTGTGCTTCTTTGCATGCATAATTATTTCTATGTCGACTCGTTCCAGAGTTGATCAAACAGCCGCGCGATATACGACACCGCAGTCATGGTGTGCTCGTAATCCATGCGAGTCGGGCCAATCACGGCCAGCGAACCCATCACCTCGTCGCCTACGCGCGCCGGCATTCCAATCAGTACGAAGTTACTTAGATGCGGCATAGCATCTTCCAGACCCACAACTACGCGCACCGCCTCTTGGCGGACGTCGAGGTAAGCGGAGAGCAGATCCACGATGCGCTGCTTCTCCTCCAGCGTCGCCAGCAACTGACGCAGGCGCTCGTGGTCCTGCTCGGTGATCACCAGGTTGGCCGCGCCTTCCACGTACACTGCCTGGGCGGCGGATTCAGTGGCGAGTGCACCCTGCGCGTAGAGCTGCTCCACCGAACGCATCAGGCGATCGTATTCGCTGCGCTCCTGCTGAATCCGTTTGCTGATCTCGTTGCGCAGCGACTCCATCTCCCAACCGCGAAAGTTCTGATTGATGTAGGCCGCCGCAGCTTCCAAATCGGCCACGGACAAGTCTTGGCTGAGCCGCAGCACGCGATCGCGCACCATGCCGTTGCGCATGACCACGACGGCCAGAACCTTCTTATCGGCCATGCGCTGAAAGTAGACATGCTCCAGCGCGTTGTGCTGCCCCGGCCCCGAGCTGACCGTGACGCCCACGCTGTGTGAGATCAGCGACAGCACGTGCGACGTGCGTTCCATGAACTCGGGCACATCCTGCAGACCCTGCAGGCTTCCCTGGATCAAATTTTCGTCGGCGGGTGACAGGCGTGCTTCTCGGGTCAACTGCTTCACGTAGAAGCGGTAGGCTTGCGGGGTTGGAACGCGGCCAGCCGAGGTGTGCGGCTGCTCCAGAAAACCAGCGTCCGCAAGATCGGCCATCACGTTGCGGATCGAAGCGGCGCTGAGGTTCTCGGGGTTGGCGCGTGCCAGGGTGCGTGAGCCCACAGGCTCTCCAGTGGAGATGTAGGATTCCACGATCGCCGTGAGGATCTCGCGTTCGCGTCTACCGATATTTGTTGGCGCGTCCATGAACAGATGCGGACAGTAATGTCCCGCAGAAGCTAACCTGCGTTTTTGCAATTATTTACGGCTGAGCAGGATGTAACTCCGCACTTTTATTCTAGGAAGCAAGCGGGTTGCTGTCAAGATTGGCACTCAACTTAATCGAGTGCCAACTGGTCACAAGGCGAACTGTAATGCGACGCCCCTTGAATGGCCCGGTTGAGGTCTGTGAGACCCCAAACCGAGTCCGATTCCCGTATCAGGAAATACCTGTCAAGCCCCACATAGGTGTCGAAATCGTTGTATATTTATGATATTAGGAAGGATATAAAGTTTCAAAATCGTGTCCAAAACCACTAAAAATGTGCTATAATGTAACTAGTAGAGTCGGAAAGGCAGAGTCGCCTTCTCCGGCTCTTTTTGTTTGCAGGCCAACTTTCTGTCAGCCTTGCGCCGAGCTCGCGCGGAGGGGGCAGAGCCTTCGGGCCCTTGGGACGCGTGCCGAGCTCGCGCGTGGACCGAGACAGGCCCGGCCCCGCCACGCGTTGAGCTCACGCGTGGCGCGGAGGCTGGAAAAACAAGACGGACTGGCCCAGCGCCCTCGCCCGACTCTGATCCTTGAAATTTGAATTACCCTTGCGCAAGGTCTTGGTTGTGCGCAGGCGCAGCAGCAGGGGACACCAGGACCTTGCTCTTTTTGCGCTCAACTCGTGCTGCATTCGGGCGGGTAGAACCGGCCTGCAGAGACGCAAGTCTGTCTTAGCCCGGGACTCCTAGTACTGGCAGGTATCGGATACCTTCTTAATCTTGGAAATCTCCAGCGTGCGTCCCTTCTTCGGAAGACGTCGCCGTTCCGCTGATGGCAACTTCCATGCCGTTGTAACTGAAAAGGGTGTCGTGATCGCCCTTCAGTTGATAGAAATCGCCGCGTTGCGTCCCGAGGGTGAAGTGCCCGTTGACGGAGCTCACGCAACCCACAACCGTCATGGCTCCAGTGCTGCCGGCGGGAGCACCGTTTGGGTTGGCCTGACTCGGGGGCGATTGTTGGGCAGGAGTCATCATCGACAACAGCACAAGACAAGGAAGCAGGATCAAGGTTCGCATAGGAACTCCGCATACAGCCCCTGCAGTATATCGCTCTCTGCGCCATCACCGGCGGACATATCGGGCGCGAGCTGAGACTACCCTTTAGCGACTGTTACTTAAAGCTGTCCTGTAGTGCATCTTCAACGGTGTAATGAATGACCGTCTCATATTCTTCACCGAGGAAGTGTTGAAGCCGGGTGGTGTCCATCGTGTACGAGCCGATCAGGTAGGGCAGGGCGGCCGGCGGAATCGAGGAAATCCTCAGCTTCCACAATAAGCTGAACGCGGCACGGCAGGCGGATCGTGTGGGAGCACGCTTGATCCTGGCTTGCGCTATCTCAGCGCATCGTTGGACGGTAATGGACTCTCCGCGACCGGCGACATTCAAAACTGTGAGTGGCGGATCGCTTGCCGGCCGGTTCAAGAGATGCACCAGCAGCCTTGCCATGTCGTCGACGTGTACAAACTGGAAACGCTTCTCCAGATACTTGTCGCCGCGAGGCAGCAGCCAAGGCAAACGTTTGCCCGCAGCTCGCATACGGGCAGCCCGTTTGCTGCTGCCAAGCGGCGTCCCGCGTAGCGCTCCAATCATGTAATTTTGCACGCTGGCGCCCGCGAAGATGTGAGGGCGCAACATGTAGATGTGACAGTCGCCGAGACTCTCGGCGCGATAGCGAACCACTTCGTCGCATTCACGTTTGTGAATGGCGTACGGCAGAGTGTGGGCACGGAGAGGAGCTTCCTCTTTCACCGGCCCTGCGGTTTCCGGACCATACGCGGCGACACTGCTGGCGAAGATGAACTGCCTGACTTGGCCCCCGGTGCGGTTGACTACGCTTACGGCTTCCATGACCCGGGCCGTTCCGGCGACATTGATCTGCCACATCCGTTCCGGGTCGAGAACGCCCGAACGTAGGGGATCCAAAACGAACGCGAGATGAATTACGGACCGTGCGCCAGTTTCTCGCAGCAACTCAATAAGCTGCCAGCAAGAGGGCTCACGGCCCAGATCAGTTTGCTCGAACCTCGCCAGACCGGAACTGCTGGGTGGGTGCGTATCCACGCCCACCACGTGAAAATCGGAAAGTAACGGCAACAGCCGGGCGCCCAGATTTCCAGAAATTCCCGTGACCAGGACAGTTCGATCCGGCGGCATGACTATTTTGGAGGCGCCTCCGAATTGGTTGGCGGAGGAGGCGCGGCATTCGGCGGAGCCGGATCCTGAATTCGGCTTGGCTCCAGCAGGTCCTTTTGGCGTAATGATCGTTTGACGGACGGTCTGCGGCTCGTCGGGCCCAAAATATGCTTCGTTGAGGTCTATGGTCGCCGAGCTCTGGATTTGCTGAATCTTGTCGGTGATCATTTGCCGCTGCAAAGTGGACGAGATGGACGTCTTGACATCGCTGAGCGGAACCTGGCGAATGGATACCAACTTGTAAATGTAGAGCGAGCCGGGGTCAGAAAACACTTGAGAAACCTCACCAGCTTTCAACTCGAAGACGGACTCCTGCGTCTCGGGCAAGGTACCCGGACGGCGTGCGCCGAGATTGACGTCAGGCGGCGGTGAGGTGAGACCAGCGTGCTCCATCGTTTCTTTCTCCAACTTAACCGGATCCTCACCCGCAACCCAACGCTCCCTGATTTTGTTGGCATAAGTCTTTTCTTCTTCATCGCTGGGCTTGGGCTTCTCGCCGTTGGGGACAATCCTTGGAACCATAACGCGCTGCAGAGTAGCTTCGACGTACTTCTTGGGATTTTGCTTGTAATAGTCTTCGATCTGCTGATCGGGGATCTGCGCGTACTCGTGGACAATATGTTGATTGAGCGCATCGGTCAGGATCTGATTCTTGGCAAACTGGAGGATCTCCTGCACGCGGGGATCGTTCTCCAAGCCAAGCTCACGCGCGTTATCCGCGAAGACCAACAGTTTGGCATACTGGCTGGCGAACTTGCGCATCATTTCCGCAGGCATGGGCGGCTTGTCGGGCTGTTGCAATGCCTTGGTCATCTTCTCGAACTGCTCACGCGTCATGCTGCTCATGCAACCGGCAGGGGGCATAGTCGCGCCGGTCTTGGGCTGGCAAACACCTTTCAGAGTGATAACGGGTTGATCCATTGGGACCTTGGCCGTATCGGTTGCGAAACCTGTAAGCGCAGCTGCTTCGGCTGGCGGTGTCGAGGTCTGGGCCTTCGCCGCAGGCGGAGCAGGAGGTTGGTTGGAGCCGGGCTCCTGGCCATAGGCAGCAAGACTAAGAGCACACGAAAGCGCAAAGACCAGGAAAGTAGAACGTGACATGTAGTGGTGTTCCTCCGGGAATAATACCGCCCCAAGGCGGAGCAGGTGGATAAATACAAAAATACCACACTGAGGCTGACTCTCGTCAGCAGCTTACCAGGGCCGATGGCTCAGAGTTGGCGGATTCAAGCGGAAAGTGAATAATCGAAACTATGGCGGACGCGGTCACCACTGCTGGCATGAGGCGGGAGAAGAAGGCTGTTGCCTTGAATTCCATCTTTGCCGCGGTCGCCATCACCGTGTTGAAGACAATGGTCGGGTTGACGACCGGCAGCTTGGGTATTCTCTCCGAGGCGGCGCACTCTGGCCTCGATCTGGTGGCGGCAGCCATCACGTACTTTTCGGTTCGTGTCTCCGACAAGCCCGCCGATGCCGATCACCAGTACGGCCACGGAAAAATCGAAAGCTTCTCCGCCTTTCTCGAAACTGGTTTGTTGCTGCTGACCTGCGTTTGGATCGTATACGAGGCTTCCAATCGTCTCTTCTTTCATTCCGTCCACATCGAGCCCACCGTCTGGGCGTTCGCCGTCATGGGGATCTCGATCGGGGTGGACTACTGGCGTTCACGCCACCTGCGACGCATAGCCGACAAATACGACAGCCAGGCCCTGCACGCCGATGCGCTGCACTTCAGCACCGACATCTGGTCCAGTTCGGTCGTCATTCTGGGATTGGCCCTGGTGGTGGCAGGACGCCAGTATGCGCACCCCTGGCTGGCGAAGGCTGATTCGATCGCCGCACTCTGCGTGGCTTGCATCGTGGTGTACGTCAGTTGGCGCCTGGCGCGACAAACCATTGACGCGCTGCTCGACGCAGCTCCCGCCGGCGTACGCAGCCGGATTATCGAAGAAGTGCATCGTGTGAACGGCGTGCTGCAAGTGGGCCGAGTGCGAATCCGGCGAAGTGGCAGCCGGTATTTTGCCGACGTTTCGGTTGCCATGTCGCGCACTGTGACCTTTCAGAAATCCGAACAGGTCTCCAACGAAGTTGCGGCACGCGTTCGCGCCGTTCTTCCCGATGCCGACGTGGTAGTGAACACTGTGTCGCGGGCCAGCCGGCAGGAAAGCCTATTCGACCGCATTCGTGCAGTCGCGACGCGCAACAACCTCAATGTGCATGACATCAGCGTGCAGGACATCGGCGGCAGTTTGCACGTGGAGCAGCATGTTGAGCTCGACGAAAAACTCAGCCTGAAGGAAGCCCACGATCGGGTCACCCGCTTAGAAAGCGAGATGAAAGACGAGGTAGGCGAGATATCCACAATTCTGACCCACATCGAGAGCGAGCCGGCGACCATTGAAACCAGCGATGGACTGCTTCGCGCACCGGGCTTTGAAAACCGGTTACAGCAAGTGAAGGAAGGATTTCCTGAAGTTGTCGACATGCACGACCTCATGTTCAAACGGGTTGGGGGACGCCTCTATTTGTCGTTGCACTGCACCATGAACGACGATCTGCCGCTCGCGCGCGTGCACGATATCCAGACTACGATGGAAAGCCGATTTCGCCAGGAAGTGCCGGAATTGTTCCGCGTCCTCATTCATCCCGAGCCACAGACGGACAATCGGCGCTAGGACAGATTCTGATCTAGATTGGTTAGGCGGAGTACCGCGACACTTGGATTATTTCTGCTTCAATAGCCGAAGGCAGAAAAATTTGAAGCGGCGCACCTTCAGCCGTGCCGTCACCTGTGCCTGGAGAGTTGGGCTTCAGAGACTGTGCCGCAACCCCCGGCCCGACTCGGCAGGTGGAACAAACGTTACGAAAACGAGCGCCGTAGGCGCGAAAGAGCTTAGCCCAGCGCTTCAGCGCTGGGTGAGGTGGAAAATCAAAGCGAGTCCCCGTAGGGACGGCAGAGGTTGCCACACAGTCTCTGAAGCCCTTGGGGGAACTAGCACGTCGTCTCAACGCTGAGGTCCCTCAGTGGCGAAAGCCACCATAGTCAGTGCAGCTTTCAGCACGGCTGAAGCCGTGCTCCTTCAAAGCGTGCGACCCTCATGGGCGGGCCCTTCTTCAACAGCATCTTGCTCATCATGTGCCGCCGCGTCAGGGATGGGGTAGGAATACATCTTGCTGACTATGTCAGTCGGCGCGTGCCGCCGGACGGCAATCATCTCAGCCACGATGGCAACCGCGATCTCCTCCGGCGTGACTGCTCCAATCTCCAGACCGACAGGCGCATGAACATCTCTGAATTTTTCCGCCGGAATCCCTTCTTTTTCCAGCTCCTTGTAGATCGAGATGGTCTTGCGACGTGAGCCAATCATGCCCAGATAGCGCGCGTGCGCATTCAGCGCCCAGCGCAGCACACGCATGTCGTCGCGGTGTCCGCGAGTCACGATGACGATGTACGACGATTCGGGCGGGTTCAGTTCCGCCGTCGCCAGATCGAAGTCGCAGGCAATGACCTCGCGTGCGTCGGGAAAGCGTTCGCGGTTGGCGTAAGCCTCGCGGTCATCCACTACGACTACGTCGAAGCCGGCAATGGTCGCGACTTTATACAGGTTGTATGCAACGTGGCCCGCGCCAAAGATGTAAAGCAGCGCGGGCGGCAGTACTGGTTCAATGAAGATTTCCAGCGTGCCACCGCAGACCAGGCCGGTGTCATATTTGGGATTGTTGTTGAGGTTGAAGGTGAGCGAGCGCGGCTTCTCCTCTTCCATCACTTCGCGCGCGACCTGCCAGACCTCAGCTTCCACGCAACCTCCGCCGATGGTGCCCACGATGGACCCATCGTCGCGCACCAGCATCTTCGCGGTCTGAAAGGATGGGATCGAGCCGCGAACGTTGGTAATGGTGGCCACAGCGCCGCGGCGTCCCTGGCGGCGAAGGTCAACGATTTGCTCGTAGATATCCATGGCGGCGAGTTCAATTATTTAGATGCTGGGCGGCAAAGTCAAAGGGCTGGAGGGGTGGCGCGGGGCAGTATCCGCGTTGCCGACCATCCCCACCGTATTGGGCCGCCACTTGAATACTGGCTGGGACAGGGATTTGTGAACGCGTCGCCATCGTGTCAGCAACGCTCGACTGTCGTTCGTCGTGATCTGATCTACAATCGGTCGAGATCATGCACTCACTTTGAAGAAAGCCAAGACTTTCGGAGACGAACCCGATGTCCAGCAGCGCGAAGAAGCTCATCGCTAGAAATAAGCGTTCCGGGGACACCTTTCTTGATCTCGGCAACTGTGGACTAACCGAGGTCCCCGCCGAGGTAGGTGAACTGCTCTGGCTGGAGTCCCTGTCGTTAGCAAGCGAATGGTATGAATGGGACGGTCTCGACTGGCATAAACGGAAGAGTGAAAATTCCGGCGACAGCAACGAACGCCTGACCGACCTTGCGCCGCTAGCCAATCTGACTGCGCTAGAGTCGCTTTATGTCTCCGGGATGCAGGTCACCGACCTCGCGCCGCTGGCCGGCTTGTTTGCGCTGCAGAAGCTCGACGTCTCGCGTAACCAGGTCACCGACCTTTCGCCACTAGCTCGCCTGCATGCGCTGAAGGAGCTTTATCTTTCTCGCACGCAGGTCACCGACCTTGCGCCACTGGCTCGCCTGCACGTACTGAAGGAGCTTTATCTTTCTCGCACGCAGGTCACCGACCTCACGCCGCTGGCTGGCCTCTCCGCCCTGCAGTCGCTGAACGTCTCCAACACGCGGGTCAGCGACCTGGCGCCACTTGCCGGCCTCTCCGCGCTGCGGCAACTGAGCCTCACATTTACACAGGTTCGCGACCTCTCCCCACTGCTCGCCCTAATCCGTGGGGGTCTCCCTGTGAGTTGGAATTTCTTGGCCGGAAGTGGCATCTTCGTCTCAAACTGCCCGCTTACCAATCCGCCGCCTGAGATCGTGAAGCAGGGCAACGAGGCCGTCCTCAACTATTTTCGTGAACGGGAACTTGGCGGCGTCGACCACCTTTATGAAGCCAAGATGCTCATCTTGGGCGAGGGCGGCGCGGGTAAGACCAGTCTGTTGCGGCGTCTTTATCAGCCTGGAGAGGCTCTGCCTACCGAAAGCGAGACTACGAGGGGCATCGCCATCTCCAAGCAAGAATTCAAGATGAAAAACGGACGGCCCTTCCGCCTGAACGTCTGGGACTTCGGAGGGCAACAGATCTATCACGCCACCCACCAGTTCTTCCTGACCCATCGGTCGCTCTATGTTCTCGTCGATGACACGCGCAAAGATTACAAGTCGGTGTCGGATGAAGGGTTTAAGTATTGGCTGGAGTTGATTGAGGTCTTTGGCGGCCACAGCCCGACGTTGATCTTCCAGAATGAGAAGGATGGTCGCAGCAAGGCCATCGACCTCGGCGGCATCAAGCAGCGCTACGACAATGTAAAGGAACTATATGGCGGTAACTTAGCAAACGCCGACGCCGCCGACAAGATGCGCGATGGCATCGAGTTCTTCGCCAGTCATCTCAGCCACATTGGCGAGGAGCTACCCGCCCGCTGGATCAAGATTCGGGTCGACATCGAGGAGCTTGCCGCAAAGGAGCCTCATGTTCCGGTAGAGAAGTATTTCGAGGTCTATAGCGGGCACATCGAGTTTGACGACACGAAAGCGCTATTGCTCAGCCGCTACCTGCACGACCTGGGCGTGTTTCTGCATTTTCAGGACGATCCTCTGCTCAAGCGTACCGTCATTCTGCAAAACGAGTGGGTCACGGACGCCGTGTTTCGCATCCTTGACGACGAAACCGTTAAGAAAAAACGGGGCCGGTTCAACCATGCGGATTGCGCGCGGCTGTGGAAGGGCTCCGCTTACTCACGGATGTACCTGGAGCTGCTGGCCCTGATGCAGAACTTCGAACTTTGCTACGAGTTGCGTGACAGCAAGCCGCAGACCTGGCTCGCGCCACAGTTGTTGCTGCCCGCAAGGCCCAAGGAGCTTGCTGAGTGGGGCAAGCCCGACGATTTGGTGCTGCGTTATCGTTATGACTTTCTGCCCAAGGGGACGATTAGCCGCCTGACGGTCAGGCTGCATCGCTTTGTTACCAACCCGGAGATGGCTTGGGTCACCGGCGTACTGTTTGAGCGCGAGACTACGAAAGTCTTGGTAGAGGGATTGGCAAACGGTAGTGAGATTGAACTCCGCGCCCGTGGACCGGAGCGGCAAGCGCTTCGTAGCGTCATTGCCTCCGATCTCGATGCCTTGAATGACTCATTTCAGGGCCTGCGCAACAAAGTTGCGAAGCGTATTCCCTGCAACTGCAAACTCTGCGGTGTTGCGCCAGTGCCTGAGTTCTTCGATCAAAAGGCCCTGCTCAAGCGCAAGCAGGACAACCGCATGCAAGTGGAGTGCCCGACCAGCTATGAACTGGTCGACGTGTTGGAGCTGTTGGACGGCGTCAAAGCGCAACTGCCAATCTGGGTAAATGACGCGCCGAGCGCACCATCCCTTCGCACCATTCGCATCTTTCTCGCCTCCTCCTCCGAGCTGTGGCAAGACCGTGACGAGTTCGAGCTCTACTTTCGTCAGCAAAACGATCAGCTCCTTGCGAAAGGTTTCTATCTGAAGATCGTTCGCTGGGAGAACTTCCTTGACGCAATGTCGGAAACTCGCCTACAGGACGAATATAACGAGGCTATCCGCAACTGCGAAGTCTTCCTCTCGCTGTTTTTCACCAAGACAGGCAAGTTCACCGAAGAGGAGTTCGATGTCGCGCGCCGCCAGTTCGAGAGCAGCGGCAAACCCCTCATCTACACATTTTTCAGAAAGGCGGTTGTCGATATCGACCTCCTACCTCAAGAGGATCTCGACTCATTGCGCTCATTTCAGGCCAAGCTAAAGAAGCTCGGGCACTTTTATACACGCTACGAAAATATCGAACACCTGAAGCGCCAATTCGGCGACCAACTCGACAAGATGCTGGACCAATACGACTCGGCTTTGAGTGGGTCCAGGCCAATAAGTAACGGGACACCGAAGCTTTAATGGCGACCGAGGAGATGTTATGTGAAGACCGGAGGAGATAATGAAGGCCATCCGCATTAATGAATTCGGTGGCCCGGAAGTTCTCAAGTACGAAGACATTCCGGATCCCGTTCTACGCAAAGACCAGGTCTTAGTCCGAGTCCGCGCCTGCGCGCTGAACCATCTCGATCTCTTTGTGCGCATGGGCCTGCCGGGCGTGAAGTTACCACACATCCTCGGCAGCGACATCGCCGGTGAGGTAATGGCGTGCGGCGAGTACATTACCGACTTGGAACCAGGCACACGCGTGCTGCTTGCGCCCATGGTTTTCTGCAACCATTGCGAGCAGTGCAACGCCGGACGCCACAATTTCTGCCCCCGGTTCAACGTGCTGGGCAACGGCGTGGACGGAGGAAACTGCGAACTGATCGCCGTCCCGCGCGTGAATGTTATTCCAATTCCTGATTCGCTGGGCTTCGTGGAGGCGGCGAGTGTTCCGCTGGTCTTCCTCACCGCCTGGCACATGCTGGTCGGGCGCGCTCACTTGCGGGCAGGGCAGACCGTGCTGGTTTTGGGCGCTGGTTCGGGAGTGGGTTCAGCCGCAATCCAGATTTGCAAGATGCTGTCGGCTGAGGTAATCACAACCGCCGGCGATGAGCAGAAGTTGGCGAAGGCTCGCGAGCTTGGGGCTGATCACACCATCGATCATTACAAGCAGAAGATTGCCGACGAGGTGAAGCGCATCACCAATCGTCGCGGGGTAGACATTGTCTTCGAGCACGTTGGCCAGGCCACGTGGAAGGAGAGCTTGAAGTCGCTGAAGAATGGGGGGACGCTGGTGACCTGCGGCGCAACTACCGGCTTTCAAGGTGACCTCGATTTGCGTTTCCTGTTCTCGCGGCAATTCTCGCTTCTGGGGTCGTATATGGGCGGAATGGGTGAGTTGGACGAAGTCCTGAAGCACGTTTTTGCAGGCAAGCTGAAGCCGGTTGTAGATCGCACCTTCTCGCTGAGCGAAACCCGCGCGGCGCACGAATATCTGGCCAAGAGCGAGCAGTTTGGCAAGGTAGTGGTGACCGCCTAGTCGGGATCCATTAATGAGGATCTCGTGTTTCGAAGGGGCAGGGCTTCAGTCGTGCCGTAAAGCTGCTGTTGTTATGTTGGCTTTAGCCACCGAGGGACTTCAGTTTGGAGGCGAAGTGCGAGTTCCCTCAGGGGCTGAAGCCCAACTCTCCACACCCACCTAACGGCACGGCTGAAGCCATGCCCCTTCAAAGCTTGCCGACTTCAGCTACTGAAACAGAAAGATAGATAATCCAAGCTAGTCCAGCAACCGAAAACGCAAGTGCCGGGCTGCGTCCTCGGCCGCACGTGAGAACATCGAAAGGAGTAGGTATAATTGCAATGATGACCACCGAGTATCGTCCTCCACACTTCGATAATCCGGAGCCTGGCAGCGAGCGGTTCGACAACCTTGTCGGTTCGGAGCAGAGCCGCGGCCAGATTCTCCGCGCCACGTTTGGTCAGCAGCAGCACGAAGGCGTCCTCATGGCCTCGATGGATGCGGTCGTGAACTGGGTGCGCAAGAATTCGATTTGGCCGATGACCTTCGGCCTCGCCTGCTGCGCCATCGAGATGATGTCGATGGGCGCCTCGCGTTTCGATATCGCCCGCTTTGGCGCCGAGGTCTTCCGCCCCTCACCGCGGCAGTCGGACCTGATGATCATTGCGGGCCGCGTCTCCCAGAAGATGGCGCCGGTGATCCGCGAACTCTACATGCAGATGCCGGAACCCAAGTGGGTCATTTCGATGGGCGCGTGCGCGACTTCGGGTGGCGTCTTCAACAATTACGCGCTGGTGCAGGGCGTTAACCAGTGGATCCCCGTCGATGTCTACGTCCCCGGATGCCCGCCGCGCCCTGAACAGTTGATTTACGCCATCATGCTGCTGCAAGAGAAGATCAAGAACGAACGCGGCTCCTTCCGGCGAGCGCTCAACCTGGAACCCGCCTAAGAGTCGCGAAAACGTCGTTTCGACGTATCCGAGAGGCTGAAGAAAGTATCTGAGAACTGTGCCGTCCCTAAAAGGACCCGGATCTATTTATCACTGTACCCAGCACTCCGCCTGCGGCTGCGTGCTGGGCTAAACTATGCCGCGCCTAGTATCTACTTGCAGAAATTCGCGTCAGATGCAAGCAGTTGAACATGAATGGCTTAGCTCACCCAAAACATTCGCGAACTAATGCAACTAGATACTAGGGCGCTGGATTTTCAGCCAGCAAATCCACTGGCGAATACCACGTTCTTGCTTCTCACACGCGACCCAAGCCCGCCGACACACGCACCTGAATCTCCGCTCCCGGAAATCCATCCAATCCCCTGAGTTCAATTCTGCGGTATCAAGGCAAAGTCCACTCATCATGAAGATCGGAATCACCTGTTATCCGACCTACGGTGGCAGTGGTGTGGTAGCGACCGAGTTGGGACTCGAACTGGCGGATCGCGGGCACGAGGTTCATTTCATCTCGTATTCGCAGCCCATCCGGCTCCCCAAGACTTACCCAAACATCCACTACCATGAGGTGGAGGTCTCGCGCTATCCGCTCTTCGAGTATCCGCCGTACGATCTGGCGCTGGCTACGCGCATGGCCGAGGTCGCCGAGATTTACGATCTCGACCTATTGCACGTGCACTATGCAATCCCGCATTCCGTCAGCGCCATGCTGGCCCGGCAGATGCTGGGCTGCGATCACGCCCGCCCTCGTCGTACGCTGCCCTACGTGACCACCCTGCATGGCACGGACATCACGCTGGTTGGATCCGATCCGTCGTATCTGCCGATCACGCGCTTTTCCATTGATCAGAGCGACGGCGTGACCTCGATCTCCGACTATCTGAAGCGGCGAACCCTGGAAGTATTTGCCGTACAGACGCCAATCGCAGTCATTCCCAACTTCGTCAACTGCGATCTATACCACCGCACTCCGGAACTACTGGAGCACCGCTCCGACTACGCCAGCGCTGACGAGAAGATTCTGGTACACCTGTCGAACTTTCGGCCGGTGAAGAGACTGGGGGACGTGATCGAGATCTTCGATCGGGTGCAGCAAAAGATTCCCTCGCGACTGCTGCTGATCGGCGATGGCCCGGAGCGTTCGAGCGCCGAGTGGCTGGCGGTAAAGAAAGGAATTCACAAGAAAGTCGACTTCCTTGGCAAGCAGGACCGGATTAACGAAAAGCTTGCGGTTGCCGACGTGATGCTGCTTCCGAGTGAACTGGAGTCCTTCGGATTGGCGGCCCTGGAAGCAATGGCCTGCGAAGTTGTACCTATCGCAACCGAGGAGGGCGGACTTCCGGAAGTCGTCGACCACGGGAAGACCGGATTTCTGGCGGCTGTGGGTGACGTGGAAACGATGGCAAATTACGCGAGCGAAATTTTGTCCGACGAAAGAAAGCTGAGAGAGATGGGTGAGCAAGCGCGTGCCAGTGCGCAAGCGCGATTCTGTGCCAGCAAAATCATTCCCATGTACGAAAGGTTCTATCGCGAGGTGCTGGACCGCTCTTCGTAGATCGCACCCGCCACCGACCCGCCCATTTCTTCGGCCTCCAGCACGGGAAGCACCAGCCGCACCAGGGTCCCGCGGCCTGGCTGGCTTTCAAGCGTGATCTCCGCCGCGTCTCCGTACACCACCTGGAGGCGCTCCGTAACGTTGACAATTCCAATGCCAGTTCCCGATGAGGCGCTGGCGCCTGAGACGGACATCCCTACTCCGTCGTCTTCCACCTCGATGACCAGGCGGTGTTCGGCGCAGCGGCTGCGAATGTAGATGCTTCCGCCTTCAACTTTGGAAGAAAAGCCGTGCTTGACGGCATTCTCCACCAGCGGTTGCAGGATCATGCTAGGGACCAGATGGTCGAGGGAGACAGACTCCAGTTCCTTGACCACCTTCAGCTTGTCGCGCCCGAAGCGCGCGACTTCGATATCGAGGTAATCGTCCAAGAACTCCAATTCCTCGCGTAGTGGGACGAACGAATCTCCCTTGCGCAGCAAACGGCGCAGAATGTTGCCCAGCTTCACGATCATTTCGCGTGCGGAATCCGGATCGCGGCGTACCAGCGAAGCGACCGAATTCAGCGTGTTAAACAGGAAGTGCGGATTGATTTGGCTCTGCAAGGCTTCCATGCGAGCCTGCAACAATAGCCGCTCCTGCTGCTCCAGCTTCATCTCGATGCGGACATTGTTCAGCACTTTCAACGCGATGGCGACTGCCATCACCGTGCCAGCATAGATAGCCAGATTGATCAGCCAGTTATTTCCATCAAGCGCGAAGATGCGCCTGGGAAAGGCGCGATGCAATTGAATGCGGATAAATTCCAGACCCAGAATCAGGAAGAAGAACGAGGTTTGCCAATCGATGAAGGACTTGCGGATGCTGCGTCGAATCCAGTGATAGATGCTGAGATCGAAGAGCGGCGAGAATGACCAGATGGCTTCGCGATCGGGGCCGAGATGGCGCAGCACGCCCGCCAAGGCTCCGGCGAGAACATACATCGGCAACGTAAGCCACTCGCCGAAAATCACCGCCGGCAGAGCCACCAGCGCGCCCCCCGTGATACCCACCAGACGGCCGCCGATTACCCCCATCAGGATGGCGCCTTCGAACGAAATGTCGGCCGCATAGAAACTGGGGACCCAGTGACGCACCAGGACACCCAGGGCAATGGGGGTGCCGACGATGGCGACGATCTCGATCTTCTCGCTGAGCGTGCGCTCTTCGCGAAACAGCAGAACGCGAAAGCGACGCGCACGCACCAGGACGCTACTGATCGCCGCGGCGACGCCGAGGCGGATCAGCAACGTAACGAGAATAAGGCGATGGTCCATTCAGTTGCTAGTGGTTAGTGGATAGCGGCTAGAACCAGACGTGACTCGCCATCTTAAAAACCGTTTCGCATTTTGGTCAGCCGCCCAAGAAATTTGCAACTGAGAACTAACCAACTATTCACTATAGCGCGCTCGCCGCCTTAACGAGAGCCTGTTCGGCGCTGATGCCATCGGGGGCGCCGCCCTGGGCCATGTCGCGATTGCCGCCACCACGCGTGCCCAGCCGCTGCATAGTTTGCTTCATCAAAGCGCCCATGTCATTCGCGAGCCCCGGCGTTTGCCCGAATACCAGCGACGGTTGCGATCCTCCACAGCCCAGCAGCGCCACCACGTTGCCGCTCCGGGCGAGTTTCTGGGCCAGCATCTTCAGGAAGCCGAGATCGCGATCGGGAAAGAACTGCACTACGAGTTTGCATCCATCGCGCTCGTCCGCTGTTTGCAGCATGGCTGCAGCCTGAAGTTCGGCGACTTCTTCTAGAAGATGATGTTGTGCTTTTTGGGCTGACTTGATCTCTTCGAGAGACTTGCAGACTTGCTGAGGAACCTCCCAGATATGCGTCGAAAACACGGCGGCGGCCTCGGTTAGCGTCTCAAAATCATGGCGCGCGGTGCGAACGGCGCGCAGGCCGCACACAAACTCGACGCGCACGCCCTGCTTCACTTTCTCGGTCTTGCGCAGCAGGATCGCCCCAATCTGTCCTGTGCTGCGCACGTGAGTTCCACCGCAGGCATTCAGGTCGAAGTCGCGCACCTCGATCAGGCGGAGCTGGTCGCGCTCCGTAGCGGGTATCTTGCGGACGCCCATGGCGCGTGCCTCCTCCGCTGTGGCGAAACGAATCTCAACCGGACGATCTTCGGTCATTACTTCATTAGCCAGCTTCTCGGCCGAACCCAATTGCATCGCAGTTATCGCGTCGGCGGCGAGATCGATGGTGCAGCTCTCCTCGCCCATGTGAAACGAGACGGTAGGAAATCCGTAGAGCTTTTCGAAAGCGGCTGAGAGCACGTGCTGACCCGAGTGTTGCTGCATGTGATCGCGACGGCGATCGGCATCGATGGTACCGCGCACGGTTTCCCCACGTCTGAGACCTTCTGCGCTACCTTCAATAATGTGGAGCACGTCCCCTGTTTGTCCGTTTTCCGTTACTTGCTTCACGCGAACTCGGTCGGTGCCTGATAGGTCCAGCCAGCCGGTATCGAAGACCTGGCCGCCACTCTCGGGATAAAACGCCGAGCGGTCGAGAGTGACCGCCAAGTACCCAGCGGCGTGAGTCACTGCTACCACGCGAGCTTCGAATTCAGTGAGAAAGGAGTCCGTGTAGTAGAGACGCTCGGTCAAGGCATTCCTCCAACACAGCGATCAATATAAGTTAACGCCTTTTCGTCCTGGAGGATTTCTTTCCGCTCTTGGTGGCCTTGGATGGGCTCGCCGTCGCTTTCTTGGCGACTAAGGTCTTCCTCGCACTCGCCTTCGCGCCCGTTGCCGCATCCTTCTTTGCCTGCTCGCCCGCCAGAGGGAGGTCCTTCATCTCGGCAGCGCGCCACAGGTACCAAGACGCGACACTGCGATACGGACGCCAACGTTCGCCGTAGGCCAGCAACTCTTTCGGCTTGGGCAACTCGGCGAGCGCGTGCATTTTGGCGAAGCCCTTGCGGATGCCATAGTCATCCACGGCCAGCACATCAGGACGCGCCAGGCGAAAGAGCAGCAGCATCTCCACCGTCCAGCGGCCGACGCCACGCACGGTGTCGAGTCGCTCAATCAACTCGTCATCGCTCATGCGATGGGCTTGCTTGACAGTCGGCACGGTGCCGTCGAGTGTTTTGGACGCGAGATCGCGAATCGCCAGCATCTTGGCACGCGACAGCCCCGCAGAGCGCAGGAGTTCTTCCGGCGCCGCCAAAATCTGCTCCGGCGATGGAAACGCGTCCACCAACCCGCGACGAGTCCGGATGCGCTTCCCGTTCTCGGGGAACAACGCCTTCACGCGCTGCGTGATCGTCGCAGCCACCTTCCCGTTGAGCTGCTGATAGATGATGGACTCCAACAGCGCCGCGAAGATGCTCTGCGTGGTTTCCTGCTGCAAACGGCATTCGCCGGAGCGGGCGATGATGCGGGCCAGCTTGCGGTCGACCCGCGAAAGGTGTTCCAGGGCGGCAGTGTGATCAAGTTTCTTGGGCATGGTGCACCAAGTCAGTAGCCAGTAGCCAGTAGTCAGTAAAGAGCATCTCTTTATTGCTGTTATCCTGAGCGTAGCACGAGTCCGCCGAGGCGGACTCGTGCGGAGTCGAAGGACCTGCGGTTTGCCGGCGCCATTACAATGCCCCGACGAACCGCAGATCCTTCGACTACGCATCCCCCGACCCGCAAAAGAAGCGGGCCAGAAATTCTTCGCGGGTGCTCCGTTCAGGATGACAATCCGAAACCAAACCTCTAACCCCTAGTCCCTAGTCCCTAGCCCCTAGCCCCTAGCCACTGACTTCCCCCTCCAGCGCGGACAGCGTCTCCTCGTCCACCTCCCACTTCTTCAGGATGCGAAAGATAACCCGGCTGCTGAACCCTGCGCGCATCAAGGTGCGAAACACCCGCGCCGCCTGCTTCTGTCCCACTGGCTTTTCCATGCGTTTGCGCTGCAAGAACTCGCGCGCCAGTTGCTCCTCGTTGACGCCGCCGTAGGCGGCGCCGACCACGCTATCGATGATGTCGCCGTGTACGCCTTTGATCTTCAGGTCCTGGATGACGCGCAGCCGCCCAAACTTTTCATTCTCCTTACGAAAGCGCGAATAGTTTTCGGCGTAGCTGGTGTCGTTGAGATATTTCTGCTCCTTCAACCGCGCGACCACCATCTCGACCAACAGTTCGCCGTGCTCCTGGTCCTTCACCCGGTTGCGCATCAGGCGCTTGATTTCGGCCACCGTGCGCATCTGCCTCGCCAACGCGCCGATGGCGTATTCGTAGAGCGACTCCCCGTCGTGTGTTTTGCGCGCGCGCTTGAAGGGCATGGAGAGATTATAGGCGGCAGGCCTGGCGAGAAGCTTCCATGAATCCCTCCTGCAATAGGGATCCTTCGGTACTCGCTCAGGGTGATCGCTTGTGTCACTGGTGTCCGGGGAAAGTTGCGTGCAGTCGGCGTAAGCGTTTGATTATTCGTGGGATAAGTGCTTTTCACGCTGGAAACGATTTGAAGGGATATAACTACTCTGGAACCGCTTAGCGGTGACGTATCCAGCAACAGAAAGAGCGGGTCTTTTCGACCCACTCTTTCGCGGTGTCTTCAGCAGCGCCGAGGCTTTACTGGTTCGTGATGGTGGCGGTGCTGCCGTCCAGCTTCGTCACCTTCACGGTGAACTTCTCATTGTACGTGTGCGCCCGGTCCTGCAGAACGCTCAACGCTACCTGCTCACCCAATTGGACGGACGTGTCCGTGTCGCTGCGCCAGTGAATACCGGCATGGATGCCGTGACCAAAGCTGACATTGTCCGCCAGCTTATTCAGTTCGCCATTGACGGTGAGCTGTCCCGCGTCACTGCTGGTGTAGTCGTTTAGCGCCGTTCCATCGCTCGACGGCACCTGCGGCTTCGGAATGACGAAACCGCCGTCGAAAAAGAACTTCAAGACAGTGATGCAAGCGCCCGCCACCGTCCCGTGTCCCGTGGGATAGGCCGGGTGCGCCGGCGAGCCTTCAGGAAACGCCTGCGACAAGAAGTAGCTATTGTTGTTCTTGACGAAGCTGCTCTGCACCGCCTGTGAGTTCAGCACGTTGTTGCTCAGCGTACCCTGAATCGAGCCGCCCTGGCCGGTTTTGATCAAATGGACAATCGCGCCGCCCGACTCCGGACGATGGCGAAGGTGGACATACCATTTCTGGTACCACACCGCCTTGAGCGCCTCGCTGGCCACCGCGGCGAGCGTCGCTGCGAAGTCCGGCTGACCCATGGTGTTGAATCCGTTTTGCGTTTTGGATCCGTTGTATGGATTACCCGGGTTCAAACGCGCGCCGATGGTGTTCAGCACCAGGTAGGCAGTAAGGTACGCTTGGTAGAGCACATCAACGTGAGTGTAAGCACTCAGCCCACGTCCATTGTGCATGTACAGCGGAGTGTCATTCTGCAGTTGCAATCCGGTGGGTTTGCCGTTCTGCACCAGCTGAAAAGTCGTCGGATCAGTCATGTAATCGATACCCGCCTTAAGCGTCATGTATCGCTGATCCATGTTCAAAGCGCCCAATTGTGTGCCCTTGATGAAAAGCTGTGAGATATAGGGTCCAAGCGTCTCGCCGGGGAAACGCCCGCGGAACAACAACTGCGGCGTGACCTTGTTGCTGGCGTCTCTCGGTCCTGCGTAGCTGCTCATGGAAGACAATTCACTTGCTGCTTGCGCGGCCACAGGATTCAAGGCGTAGTCGGTGAACGCAACATCGCGCAGCAAGGAAGCCCAGTACAGTTCCACCAGCTCCGTGCCGTAGGCGTCGCTCGCCAAAGCTGGGGCCGGCGGCGGCGCGAATTGGCTGCTATCCAGGCCTTCCAGGTCGAATGCCAGACCGCCCTGCGGACCGTTTAGCGTGCGCGCTCCACCTACTTTGATCGCTTCGAAATCCGCGGGATTACCGCTATTCAGCGCCTTCTTGAACGTTTGATAGGCCGCGGGGTCCACAAGGCCGATGCCAGCTTGCAGAACGCATTTGGTGTAGGTCCCGCACTTGTCGGAATAACGAGCCTCGTCGCCGTTGTCAATCTGCGGGGGAGCAGGGACCAACGCGTCGTGCGCCGCGGTCTCGACGCGCAATGCGAACGATTTTACGACTCGATTACTGGTTGCAGGTGTGGTAATTGGGCTAGGTAAAGGGGCGACTTTTGGACTGCTCATGATTCTCCTTTTCGCTTTCTGCGTCTTGCGCAGCGTCGGTTAATGGGGCGCACTGACAGTGTCTGTGCGCACAGGTTCGTTACCGGGGCCCGCGTGCAGTCTGCATGGGTCGTACAGACCGAGACCTGCTCGGGCCAGGCTCATCCTGGAGTTCCGGGTGATCGGTGTCCCTTAGCGGGCATAGACTGCTTATTTTTCAAGGCTCGCCTACCAGGATGCCTGTGTGAGTTGCAAACGTGGTTCCAATTCAATTACAGGGAAGCCGATCGAGAGCGGTCGTTTGTTTGCGGTAACTTGCTATTCCGGCTGTTGCCGCGCTTGTTCTCCGCTCCCTGTTTCGCCAATCCGATTAGATAGGCCGGCTATCTGTTTGGTTAGGTGGAACTCTAGAAGTCGTGCCCTGATACAAATCTGGCCTGCGACTATTCTTGCAACACGTTCTAACTACCTTGGTGAGCATCATTGCCGGATCACGAACCACCCATCGGGACGGTGAATCCAGTAGCTACCGGTTTCCCAGAGCCATTTCGGCTTGCCATCGTGTCCGAGTTGTTTCGACACGGCCTGGATTGGCCCCTTTCCGCTGGGGCTAATCACGACGAAGAGACGGTTGCCGGGTTCTATAAAAGGGGATGTCAAGAGAAAACACTTCTCCCTTCGCTGGAAAGAGAGGCAGTTCTCTGACATCCAGCCCCTGGGGTTGCCGAGTGGCGTAGATCCGCGGTTCGCTAGTCGTTTTCACGTCCACGCTACGACGTCGTTCGGTGCTAAAGCTGCACAAGCCAAGCGGTGGGCGAAGTGCCAACCATGGTTCTATCGGAGACTCGCGCCTCGGCGCGGCACTATGGCTTTGTTGGGTTGTCCGAGGGAGCATACGGTGCCCCGTGAGACTTGGCGCCAGCGGCGCACGCAGCCTAACCCGGCCAGGATACTTACCCTCGAACCCGAGCTCGCAGAACCAATCGACTACAGTGGAAGTGACTCCGGTCTAGTCTTTCGGAGCTGCGCGCTCAAGCGGCTTGTGGCTTCACATATTCGGCGTCGAAGGCTTCTCCTTTCTTCCAGACATGCAAGGTGATGGCGGCGATCTTGCGCGCCAGCGTGAGCCGAGCCAGCTCGGGCTTCATCCCCTTTAGTAGAAGGTTTTCGTAGAACCGGCGAAAAGCTCCGTCACTGCCACTGGCGCCGGTAGCTGCACTCTTAAACAGATTTTTCAGATCGTGGTTGTGGTTTAGGTTCAGTCCGCGAATGAACACTGGCTTCTTCTTCCGCTCCAGTTGCCCGTTGATGAAGCCAAAGTCGGCGCTGCTGCGCGTCTCCAGCGCCAGGCCGCAGTAAGCCCAGAACTGCCGCTTGCTACGGAAGCGGTGCGGCGTCTGCACTCGTCCGATCAGCAGGGCAACGCGAATCGGACCCAGCCACGGAACCGTGCGCAGCAACTTGGTCTCGCTGTGCTTGCGACACTCCTGAATCAGATCGTGACGGGCGTCGCGCCGCAGCTCTTGCAGCAGGTCCAGTTGCTGGTAGAGTCGCCGGGCGCGGCGTTGCAACCCGCTCTCGCTTAACTGCGCTAACCATTCGTCGCGATGGCGTGATCCGTAAGGCTTCTTGCCGGCGCAAGCAATGGCCTGGCTGCGGTAGAGCGCTTTCAATCGGCCCATGACGCGGGTGGTATCTTCGGTGAGCGCCGCATAACTGCGCCCCAGATGCTTCACCGCCGCCGTGCTGTTCTGCCCGTGGTAGACCGGCGACAACAGTCCGGCACGCAGCAACTCGGCCAGCTTGCGGGCGTCGATGGTGTCGCTCTTGTTGCCCGCCTTCAACAGGGCATTCTTGCGGGGATTGCAAACTACCAGCTTGGCCACGCGCCGCACCAGCAGATCGTACAGCCAGGCGGAATGCGTTCCTTCTTCGAAGGTCACGTGCAACGTTCCCCGTAGACCGTGAAGAAATTCGAGAATGGTGGCAGCGTGGGTGGCGATCACCGACTGCATCACCAGCTTGCCGTCAGCGTCGAGCACAGCTACCGAGATGGTGCTCTGGTGGACATCGAGGCCGATATACTTGATGCTGTTCATCGGGTGTTCCTTTCGTCAGGCTTGGTTACTGCTTCAGCACAGCAACCATAACCTACTTCGAAAGGGGCGCCCTTTTATAATGCGTGCCCCGCCCAAGCCTCCTTTGCTTGGGTGGGGATTTTGTCTTTCAGTTCCTATCTTGACTCTGTCCGCCATGGGACTACACTCTTGAGTTCCCCACGGCGATGTCGCTTTCGCACACCGTGCCTGTCTGGCGGTCACCAGGCTCACAGCGGCCACAATGAGAACAACTCCTACAAGGTAAAGCGGGACGCGGTTTGCCGGTGTCCACGGAGGCCCAAGACCAGCGTCAGTGCTGGCATAAAATGATGTGTTCGATGCCGAACGCCAGGATGGCAACAGCAAAAATCGGAGCCAGGCTTAGAACGAATTCGGAATCGCGGTAAGTGAGAGCGCTCATGTGGAGTACGTCACGACGATAGGTTCGGCCACCACGTTTACGCTTGCGCCAACACACTTCAGTGGTCTTGACCCTTACTTATCTGCGGCAGAAAATCTAGCTAATATTTTTCCCTTGCTAATTGCCGCTTCGCCGAGGCGAACCTAGCCTTACAAGCGCTGGCCGCGTTGATGAACAATCTTAGTGTGATCGTTCGCTAATGTTGCTACAGCCGCGTTTCAACTCAGGGCTGACGCTGCTGGCATGAAGGTACTTTTATAGTTGCGCGCTAGACGCGAGTTAGTAACAACCAAGTGATGAGGATACAGAGATGGGCGAATCTTCCTCCCAAGGACGCGTTACTCATTCCGATATTGGGCAGCCGAACCCACCTCTGCTCACGTTTGAGAATGTTAGAGATGAACGGATTTGCGCCGCTCTTGAAGTATTGGTAAGCGCCGATCTAGCCAAAAATATCAACATCGACAACATTGCCACAGCCGTCAACCTTTCACCTTCCAGGTTTCGTCATCTTTTTACGCAAGAAGTTGGGGAGACACCGCACGGCTGCATTAGGCTATTGAGAATGCTGCAGGCTAAGAAGTTACTCGAACGGTCTTTTTATAGAGTCAAGGAAGTCATGGTGATGGTGGGTTATAGCGATGCCAGCCACTTTGGTCGTGACTACAAGAAGTGCTTTTCTGTCTCTCCCTCTCTAACACGACGGACGAGGTTGTTTATGAACCATTTCCTCTCAGCCAAAGCATCCAACAAATAGCCATTTCCGCCAATGAAAAATAGTTGTTATTAGAGGTATGTACAGCTACCGTGGCATCAGTTTGATCGTGGGGCGCTAGGACCTCTTTCCGTATTCATTTTCGTCTTAAATAACTACCCTCACGGCTTTAACTACATGAGGGGCCGGCATTATTAACGTCTAATGACCCAAGTTGCTCCTGAAAGGGAGCGAAGAATGCGGGTTAGCTAATGGAGGTGCTTATGGCACAAGGATACGGAACCAAGAAGTCCTTAGCGGAACATACCCAACTCCCGAGAGAGCCCAAACAGCCCAAAGGCGAGGAGATGCCTGGCGCAGCGATGGGACCACCATCGGCCTCAGGCAAGATGCCGGGCCAAGGAATGCGGGGAGCAGTGATGGGCCCACCGTCGGCTACGGGCAAGATGCCAGGCCTAGGAATGTCGGGTGCACTTATCGAGTCGCCAGCCAGCAAGATGCCAGGCAAAGGAGTCATGGGGGCAGAGAAACCAGCGGTGCGACACCACGTCCTCGTGAAACCCGGCGAGACATTGGCAGCTGTTGCGCTCGCTTCACTTGGCCCCTACACACAGCGCGGCAGCACCGTAAACTTCGACGTTTACTACGACAACAGTTTGGGAACCAACGGCCAGAATCTCGCAGACGCAGTGCTGGCCAATTGTGAATGGGACCTTTTTGAACTCCGAGGTTGGTTTGGGGGCGTGGCCGCCGGTCGCTTCAGCGTCTACATCGATCCTGGCACATTCGGCGCCTATCACGCCGATTGCGCGGCCACCGAGATCCACTGCGCTGCCTTTGGCGGTACCGATGGTGCACTGGAGAACATGCTCAATGTGGCCGAAGTCGACGAAGTGATGATGGCTAATCAAGGCGCCGGCTGGGGCTGTGGTACCAGCGCAGGCGAGGGTCTCTCTCGCGTGCTCGCCACACAGCGCTATCCATCCAGCCTTGACGGCTTTGCCTCGGCGGCGAGTTGGCTAAACAGCAGCAATCGCCCGGATTGGGTGACGCAGACGGAGGGAACTGATCAAGACTACGTCTCGACAGGGTGCGCTACCCTTTTTCTCAACTACCTGCGTTATCAGCTCCATTTTTCGTTGGTACGGATCGTCGAGGCGGGCGGGACGACTCTGCAGCAGACATATCAGAAACTCACCGGATCATCGGATGCATTTAGCCCCTTTGCCGCATTGGTGCAGCGGTACTACCCAGCCGGTACGCCGGTCACCCTCTCCGGAACGGACAATATTTTCCCATTGTTGGACCCGGCTAGCTGGGGTGGCTGGGAGTCGCTAGGAGGCATTCTGGAGTCTCCGCCCCGTGTCGTTGCTTGGGCTCCGAATCGATTGGATATTTTTGTTGTCGGAACGGACAGCGCACTGTGGCACCGTTGGTGGGACGGATCCTCTTGGGGTGGATGGGAATCTCTCGGAGGTGTCTTGGAATCGCTGCCCGAGGTTGTGTCCTGGGATACGAACCGCCTCGATGTGTTCGCCCTGGGAACCGATCATGCCCTGTGGCACCGCTGGTGGGACGGCTCATCTTGGGGTGGCTGGGAATCGTTGGGTGGGACCCTTACATCCCCAGTCTCCGCCGTATCGTGGGCACCCAACCGACTGGACGTCTTCGGTCTCGGCACCGATTATGCCTTGTGGCACCGCTGGTGGGACGGCTCATCCTGGGGTGGCTGGGAGTCGCGGGGCGGGATCCTCACGTCCCCACCGAAAGCGGTCGCTTGGGGACCCAACCGACTGGACGTCTTCGGTCTCGGCACTGACCACGCCCTCTGGCACCGCTGGTGGGACGGCTCATCTTGGGGTGGCTGGGAGTCGCTGGGCGGAACCTTGCAGTCACCACCCGAGGTCGTTTCTTGGGACGAGGGGCGGCTCGACATCTTCGGTGTTGGTACTGACAGCGCGCTCTGGCATCGTTGGTGGGATGGCTCATCTTGGGGCGGCTGGGAGTCCCTTGGCGGGATCCTCGAGTCACCACCCAAGGCTGTCTCCTGGTCGGCGAATCGGCTCGACATCTTCGTCGTCGGAACGGATAGTGCTCTTTGGCACCGTTGGTGGGACGGCTCATCTTGGGGTGGCTGGGAGTCGTTGGGCGGTGTCCTTGAATCACCACCAGATGCGACTGCTTGGGCGGCCAACCGTTTGGACATCTTCGGGGTGGGGACGGATAGCGCGCTCTGGCATCGGTGGTGGGGTTAGCTGTGGTGTCTCAATAGACTGTGAGCGGCCGATGGGTAGAGCGTGCTTCAGACTAACATGCCGGATGCCCCACACCAGCTCCCTTTGCTTGGGGTGGGGCCTTTCTGTTTGGTCCTGGAAGGAAACTCCGCCTCACCCAAGCGTCAGATGTGCGGTCACGATGAAGCACACCTCGCACACTACCGCGAAGATCGCGAAGGCCGCCTGAAACTTCCGGTTGTCTATCTTGATGGCTAGCAGGCTCAGCACCAGCAGGGACAGCGTGCGGAAGTAGTAGACCGGGCCAAGCGTCTGAAAGTATGGCAAGCCTTTGATGAGCGTGTCGGCAACGTCAAGCGAGAACAGCAACGCCAGGAAACTGAATATCCATCCCTTGCGGGAATAAAAATAATCCTGGAAGTCCCGGTAGTCCGACATCTGTTCCGGAAACAATAGCGTGCACAGCAGGTACATCAAAGTGGCGTAAATCGCGATGAAGAAATAGAGCGGAAATGTCCATTGACCAACCTGTCGCAGCCGGAACTCCCACCACCAGAAATGAATAAGGTAGAGAAAGAGAAAAAGAGCCCAAACCAGGTGGACCCAGTACACGCGATACGCCTTGGGGTGTTGTACGATCCGTGCAAGGCCGCGCAAGATGTGCGAGACACCCAACCCCAGGATAATCGAAAACAGCACCCGCACATGGGAATACAGGTCCATCGAGAACCGGCCTCGCAAGAGGATGCCCCGCCGAGTGAGGATTGTTACACATTTTCTGGCAATCGGGTTGACGGCTGATGCAACAACACGCACGAATCGCGCAGGGAAGCCGAGTAGCCCGGGGACCTTGCCATTGCGTGACCGGCTCACGTTAAGGCGCACCCTGGGTACCGACGTTATTTCTCTGCCCTCTTTTCCTGCAACTGGTTGCTCTACTGCTCGACCTGAAGCACCAACCGTCGCACATCCATGTGATCACTGCTGTGATGACCCGCTAAGCTCTGCTGGCTCTCCCCAACCCCCACGATCCGGAGTTATAATCCGCCCAAGGGCCCGAGATGTGAGGAACAGATGAAACTCAGCGAAGCGATTCTATTGGGCAGTACGGTCCTGGCGCCCCAGGCCGGAAAGCAGTATTCCTCGGAGACGAAAGCGGGCTGTGCTCTCGGCATGGCCGCCATCGCTAACGGATGCACCTTTCGCCCCATCACCCAGTTTGACGAACGTGACCGGCGCACCCTGGGTACCGAAGGCGTGTGGGGAACTTGGGTGATCATGATGGTAAGGCGCCCCTGTAAGTGCTGGCGCATAGTGGTGCCGCGCGAGATGCGTATCAAAGACATCATCGCGCACATTTTCGACTACCACGTTATGGTCAAGAAGAATTGGACTTTGGAGCAACTGGTCGAGTGGGTGAAAACCGTAGAGCCCAACGATACCACCCCGCCGCACCGTGTGGTCAGGGTTCAGCCTGGGGAGGCCATCTTCCGGCGGCAGCCCTCGCCCGAACGACAAGTCCAGCCCTCGCGGCAGGAGGCAGAGGAGTGGCAGGCCGTCCGCCAAGCTTTCGCAGCCAGGTATGACGCCGGACGAAAACGTGGCCCAACGATACCCCGTAACTGGCACCGCGATCAGGTGTCATAGATCGCCTTCTCGCCGGTGGTCTCGGCCACATTCCTATCTCAGGATTGGTCGTATTAGTCGTGTGTTCCGAACTTTTGTTCGTCGGAAGGATCAAACACACGACACCTCGCGAACGAGATGACACGCAGCGGGCAGCCAGCCTGGCCGTACCGCTTCGCTTATGTTCTGTATTCTCAGGCAGCTTTCCAATCATCTCACTACGTCTGCTTCGCAGGCCGCAGTTTGTTCCATCCGGTGAATGCCAGATGGAAAATCAGGTTCGTGGGTACCATCATTGACAGGTAGACAATTGGCACCATATAGACGTTGGTACCCGGAAAGCAATACCGTGCCACATACAGCACCACGATCACACTGCGCATGCTGGTCGTGGTCGCCAAAACCTTCCGTGACTCGGGGTCGGGCCCGCCGATCAGCCAGCCGACCAACATGGAGATGAGCAGCAACAGGGCCATCGCTGCGATCGACCCTCCTCCCCGGATTTCATCGAAGGCCTGCCGGCGCACCAGGCGCGTCTCCCACATAATAAAAACGAAGACCACCGACGCCAGCAGTCCCAACGGCAGCACCAGTCTGGAGGCAAGCTTCGAGGCGCGTCGCGACACCAGCACACCCACCGCCAGTGGCAGGGCGATGTACAGCGCAATGTTGGTGACCAGGTGAACGAGCGGCTGCTGGTTGCGCTGCGCCGTCTCCGGCATTACCTGCATCGCCAGAGGGGTCATGGCAATGCTCACCACCGAGAGCACGAAGGTCATGGCGGCGGCGAAGGCCAGCCGCGTTTTGGCTTTTCGTGTGAACTGCAAGGCGATCGGCGTTCCCGGGATCGCGGCTAGCAGCAGGATGCCAATCCTTGCCTCGGGGGCCAGAGGGAAGATATGGACCAGCAGAAAACCAACGGCCGGGATCAGGAGGCAATTGACCAGCAGGGTACGCATGAACAAGGCGCGGTCCCGCAGGATACCGAGCAACTCTCCGCCGCTGACGCGCAGCCCGATGGACAACATCGCGAGTGCAACGAAGAAGTTGAGCAACGGCAAGGGCCGAATCAGCACGTCTTCCTCCGCGCCAGAAGCTTTGCTGCCTGACGACCTTTAGAGATGTCTCCGCCTCGCACCAACCGCGTGACCCGTCACACCCTTACACGTCCATGATCGCCTTCACCTTGCCCGACTTAATGGCCTTGACCAGGCGGTCGTGATCCTGCTCGGTCTGATCGCCGTAGGTTTCGGCCCAGGTGGCCAGCGCCCTGTCCAGCACCGGAGAACCTCCGCAATAACCGGCGATGGCGGCCGCGTCGCCGGCGCGGGCGTGCGCGCGGGCCAGCAGCGTTCCGCAGGCCCAAGCGTAGAAGTTGAACGACTCGCCTGTCAGCCACTCCACCGGGATTGAGGCCTTCATGTTTTTCATCTGCCGCACGAAGTAGGGGCGCTTATCAATCGTCGTGATCCCCAGCATGATGTCACTGGACGCTTGCAACGCCCGCTGACCGACCACCACGCGGCGACCCTCATGCTCTATATACTGCGGCGGCAGGGGCGGGACATAGGGTGCGTGGGCCGGGGACACCGACTCTTTGATTTGCAGAAAGAGCGGATCGTCGTCGCCGTTGCCGAACAGAAGAGCCAGGTAGGCCCGCGTCCCCACGCTGCCCACACCGACGATGCGGTGGGCGACGTCTACCACGTGATAACGGCTGAGCATGTAGCGGCGTTCGAGCGGCAGGGATTCGGCATATTCGTTGAGCCCATCAATGATCTTCTCGCGCGTCCCCTGGTCCACGTGCGTAAGCACCGGCGGATCCTCGCGTAAGCGCCAGCCACCCGAGACCCCGCGCTCAGAAATCTTGGTCAGCAGAGTTGCATTGGTCTGCTGCTTCGCCTTGGCTACGCACTTGGCAAGTACCGCGCTGGTCTTGGCGTCCGGATTCACCAGAGGACTTTTGCGGTCGGGATAGGCGTGCAGATACCAGACGTCGAGCACCCCCATATTCTGCAATCGCGTGCTGTTAAAGCGATAGCCTTCGACGGCGCGCATGACCGCCTCAGCGCGTTCCTTCTTGTTCATTCCGTTCTCGCGCGCGGCCACGTTGACGCTGGCCACCAGTCGCTTCAAGTCCCATTCCCACGGGCCAATGGTGACCTCATCGAAATCGTTCAAGTCGAAGATGACATCACGCTGCGGCGTGCCGTAAAGCCCAAAGTTGTTGATGTGCGCATCGCCGCTCATGATCACGTGGATGCCGGAGATGGGGGTGTGGGAAAGGTCCCACGCCATGACGCAGGCGGCGCCGCGCAGAAAAGTAAACGGCGAAGCGGCCATCCGTCCCATGCGCAGCGGGATCAGGTGCTCCTGGCGTCCGACATTGCTCACCGCCAGCAGGTCGAGCGGGTCAGGGCGGTTGGCGACCGGCTTGGTGTCGGCATGGCTCTCGCGCGGCGTACGTGCGCGCAGTCCTTTGCCGATGTCCCGGCGCTTCTCCCAGGTATTGTTGGCGTTCCGCAAATCAAATTTGCCCGCTCTATCGCCTGGTGCCCGCAGCCCTTCAACGCCGTATTCCCTGCTCGTCGATGCAGTTGTTGTTATTGTGCGCACGAACTTGGACGAAGTGGTTTCTTCTGGAGTCGATTTCTTCGCAACCGATTTGGCACGTGGACTCATAGGTGAACCTCTCTATCTCCGGGCTGGCCATTGGGAATGCTGCACCGCGAGGCATCCGCGGACTGAATGGGGTGAACAAGAATATTAGCGCACCATGACAGGTTCGGAACAGCGGCGTTGCCAGGAGAATACGGAAACGATCGAGCGAAATTGTCGGCTGGCAGAGCGTTATGCTCTCAGACTTTGCCAGGCGGGCTACGCTATTCTTAACGACGTCGTACTAAGATTCTGGTAACGTTGCGGCAAGCGGCTGGCATCGCTACCGGCATGCGTGGGAACAACCTTGGTCATGGAGGACTGGTGACGTCACTGGGATTCAAGATCGATAGACAGTGTCCCAAATGCTACACCGACAGGACCCTGCTAGATACTACCTTCGGCCTCCCTGGATACATCGATCCACAGTCCAAGAAAGACAGCAGTGACTGCGTTAACGTAACCAGCGCCTTGCCGGTTCGCGTAGTTCTCTGTCCGCGCTGTCATTATCTGGAGCTGTATCACGATGTTGGGTAAGCCCAAGAAAACTCACGCTTAATCGGGGAATGACCAGCGTATGATCACGGCGTCTTAAGACTTCCCGTGAGGGCAGGCCGACTGCCCCATGCTTTCGTCAAGAGCGCGCGAGAGGGATGGAGCGCGCGGTGGATGGTGCTCTCTGTAAGAGATCGGGCGAACGGCGGCTTAGTCGGTGGCCAGAATTTCCGGTCGCCTTCGACTGGGCTCATGAGACCGATGGTGTTGCCGTTGGAGTCGTCGATGATCGCGTACCGAGCACCCCAAAACGTGTCATAGGGAGGTTGGTGACCTCGGTAGCTGGCCGCGACGAGATCGGCGTAGAATGCGTCGACGCGCTCTCGCGAAGCGACCGCAAATCCGATTACCGTGCTGCCGCCGTCGGTCGATCTGTTCCAGCCCACTGCCTGACGAAGTCTGGGGTGTCAAATTCGACCAGGATTCCGTTCGGCAATTTCAAAGCGACGTGAGCCGCGCTCGCTTCTGCGTTGATTGCGAGGCCGAGGCGGCGATAAAAGCGACGGTGGTGTCCATGTCCCGAACGATCAGGTTCCGCTGATTGAGTGTTGGCTGATCTTGCGTCATTGGGCCTTCCACCTCGACCGAAGTTGTCAGCGACTTGGCCGCGCCGGTCGTCCAGCTTGAATTAGACCGGCCCCAGAAAACTACGTGTGGTCATGACTAATGCAGGCTCAGCGCCACATTGGATCACTTTTCCGCCAGCTCAAATACAGGATAATTTTCGGCGATGCTCACAAACATCTCAGGGGCTGAACCCGCGGGGACCGGGAAGTAGCGCTGCACGGTGGTCTTAAAGCTGTCCAGGTAAGCTTTCAGGAGTGCGGGCTTCTCTGCGTCGGCAACTGGCTGCAAGCGGTAGCTCTGTCGGAACGTTCCTTTCTTTAGCGTGACCTCGCCAGCTGCTTCGGCGTTCCGCACCCACTGTGTTCGGCCCCGAGGCGCAATCAGAAACCGCTTGCCGCCGATCTCCAAGAGATAAATCGGCGAGGAGTAGAGCTTTCCGCTCTTTCGGCCTCGGACCTGAAGCAGGTAATTGTGTTTCATCCCGAAGCCCAAGCCGACCAGAAATCCGAAGAACCGGTTAAACGCACGCTCCACCGCAGTCGGTTGCTGGAAGACAGGCGGATTGGGATTGGTTGCCATGGTTCTATTCTAAGCAGCTTTCGGCACAGCCGTTGCGGTATAGTTTCCACGCTGGCCACGCCTTGGTCCGCAGCTCATACAGGAGGTTGGATGCCACGACTGCGCTTTTGGTGCCCAGGTCTCTTACTGCTGGCCGCACTGGCCTGCATTGTCGTATCGCTTGCTGGCCGTGTAAGTGCGCAGCAGCCCGAGAATGCCGCGATACTTCACTTGGCGTTTCCCCTGAAATCCGACCTCCCCAATATGGATCAGCATCTGACTTCGGCAACGGCCAAGGTAGATTCGGTCTTCGATCATTCCATGTTGGATTCGACCACCGGACGTTACGTGATCTACGGGTGCGACAAAACGGTTGTTGCTTTCACGGGAACGATAGCTCCGTACGGTCCGGGGATTCCCATCCTCGGCATCGGCTGCAATGCGGGGTACAAAGTCCTCGACGTTCAAACTCCACCGCCTATCTCCCTGGCGCCCGACATGAATTACTGGGGCTGGGGAGGCCCAAACTACCTGTATTACGACGGCCATCCTGGAATTGACTTCAAGGCCGCGATGGACACTCAGGTCTATGCCGTGACCAACGGCACCATACACTATCCCACCAGGATTGTTGGTTTGGGATATCCGGCTCCGGCGTATCACGTCCTGGAGATTGTGCCGGACCACGCACCCAGTCTTCCGCCGCTTTACGTTGTCTACTACCTGCACCTGGACACTTATGTTGGGCAAACCAAGATACCGGTGCCCGATCCCGACCCGTTGCCCGGATGTTCGGCGACCGTGTTTCTGCCCCTCGATGAAGGCACGCACGTGCAGGCGGGATGTCTAGTGGCGCTCTCGGGAAAAGCAGCTCCGCCGATTTACCATTACCAGCCACATCTTCACCTTGAGATTGACAAAGTCGTGCCGAGCACCAGCGTGTTCACCCGGTTTGGAGCGAGAACGGCCGACGTGTGCATCGATGGCATCGTTGGACCAGGGTTCGATTGCGTTCCGGTGGATCCGTATGGCTGGACGGGAGGCACGACTACCTGTGATCCTCAAACCGGACTGGCGACTTCAGGGGACCCATATTACTGTCTCACCGGGATCGCAAGCGTGCCGCTTTGGCAGTGATGGTTTCGCCGCAACCGCGCCGGTTTCCGGAAAAGGGAATAGCACAAAGGCGGCAGTCGGAGTACACTTTCGCAGGGAGTTGTCCGCTTGCCTCCTCGTACCGTAACGTCAAGGAGAGATTAAAGAGCCCACCTTCATTTCCTGCGGCCCACATTCGGATTCGCCTTGGTCCAGATGTGCGCTGCACTCCGTTATTTGCGTATGCAACGCACCGCCACGCTGTCTTGGATCGGATCTGGCCCGTCGTTCCACAACATTCTGCTAAGGAGAGGCTGTAATGAGGTTACGTATTCTTCGCTATGTCTTTGTGCTCTGTTTGCTGAGTAGCTCTTATGTTCTCGCGCAACAGGTGGCACCCGATGCAACTCCGATTGGTCCGCTTCCCACAGCTTCTGGTGAGTACGATTTGGGGGCGCAGATTGACAATCTTGTCCTGCCCGGCTGCCAGCCCACCTCTGGCTATGACTGCAAGGTTGATGTCCGCGCGCACGTGTATTACCCGCAAACCCTCACTGGCACTTATCCGGTGATACTTTTCCTGCACGGCAACCACGGAACGTGCGGCACTCCCGATCCGGGCCTGCCGGGCGATCCCCGGAACGACAACAGAGAGGACTACACCGGCACCGGCACGTGTCCGACGAACTACATCGAATCCCCCAGCTATCTCGGGTATGACTATATGGCCTATCGGCTGGCCAGTTATGGATACATCGTGGCCTCCATCGATGCGAATCGCGGCATCACCGCCGGACCCGGTCTGCCCGGCGACAGCGGACTGATCAAGGCGCGCGGGATCATGACGTTGCGCCACCTTCAATGGTTGAGCACCTGGAACCGCCACGGAGGTACGCCCGCTGGGGTTGGCGTTGAACTGCAGGGCCACCTCGATTTCAACAACATCGGCCTGATGGGGCATTCCCGAGGGGGTGATGGCGTACGAGCTGCTTATAACGATTACATCCAGACCGGAAGTATCTGGCCTGGCATGATCGAGGATCCCGTCACTTTCAAGGGAATCTTCGAAATTGCTCCGGTGGATTTCCTGGGTAACAACTCGAAAGGCGTGGCGTGGAACATCATTGCCGGACTGTGTGACGGCGACGTATCCGACATCGAGGGAATTCGTCCCTATGATCGGGACATCCTGCCACCGTTTGAGCCGGTCCCGTTCCAGAAGTCCAGCATCATGATCTGGGGCGCCAATCACAACTTCTTTAATTCCCAATGGCAGATCAGTGACGCCAGCAGTCTGAGTCCGCCTTACCCCGCCGACTGCACGGGTGCGGGACAAGTAGCCCTCTTTCCGGTGTCGCCGGGTTCGTTGCAACAACGGCTCACCACCATGACTTCGCTGATGGCATTTTTCCGCGGCAACGTGGGCAGTGGGGCCGATCCGCACTTCAACCGCAACTTCAATCCCTGGTGGGGAATTCCGGCTACTGTGACCGATGAGACCGGTATGATACAGCCCTATCCAACAACCGCCGATCGAGGTTTCACCCCCCCAGTCCCTATCAAAGTCTTTGAAGACTTTACCGGGCCGACCGGGACCAGCAGCTATGGATTCCCCAACGATGCCTCGAACATCACCATAACCCACGGTACCGTGCCCAATCACGATGGCAGCCTGCGCGCCGGCAGAATCAGTTGGACCACCGCAGGTCCCGGTACCTACTTCCAAACCAACTGGACCCCAGTGGGACAGGGACTCTTCCTTACGGGCTATACAACGCTGGAACTCCGTGTCTCCCGGCAGAGCAGCAGCCTGAATACCCCTACGCCAACTGACTTCTCCATCTCTCTCCAGAGCCCCGACCATATAAGCAGGGGCTCGGTAAAGCTCAGTAGCTATTTGGACCCGAACTTCGTTGGACAACCGGGTCATCAGTCGTCCTTGCAGGGACCTGTAGGATCGTCAGACGGCGGACTGCATCCGATTTTGCAGACGGTGCGCATTCCTCTGCAGGGACTTCCCGGGCTTTGCCACTGCCCTCGGTACGCTGGTGCACGGCATAAGGCTTACCTTTGACCAGACCAACTCGGGAGCCATCTATGTCGCTAACATCCGCCTCTCCAACCAGCCCGTTACCCTGTCGCCGCAAGGTGATACCGGCGATTCAATTGAGGAAGTGCCACAAGGTGGCGAGCCAGCTTTGCCGCAGCTTGTCCCACATACCGGAGTGCTGACTGCGGTGCGCCGGCTCCCAGCCGTGGCCCAACTTGGTGGCGCTTCTGGTGTGGAAATCGAGATCGCCAGCAATGAAATCTTTCCAGTGCGCGACGCCATGCTTACATTACGCATCGGCTCGCAATACTTCACCCTCAGCCGCTACGTAGGCGGAGATTTGCATCGGGTGGTATTCTCGCTCACCAACGCAGAATTCACCAGCCTGTCTGCTGGGGATCCTGTAATGGTGCAATACGGAATGAGAACGGCTGGTCAAGTTTGGGATTGCGGCAAACTTGATCTGCAAATCGTGGTTAAGAAGTGATCCAAGGCCCGAGCTATAACCTGGCTTGCTCGCGTTGAATTCGTGGGAGGGCCGACAACAATACAAAGGGCGTCCCTTTCGGGCGCCCTTTATTTTCAGGCAATCTCTTCCTGTCTGGGAACAATCAGACAGAGCACGGCCCTTATGCGGCCTTTCTGCCAGGCGTGGCGGGGATCGGGCTGGGAGCTGTCCCGCGCTCAGGCTTGACGCGAACCATCTTCATTTCTTTCCAGTCGTAAGGGAATTCCTTGCCACAATCCAAACATACGACATAGGTTCCGGTGACCGAAGCCACAGCGCTGCGCCGCAGTTTCCCTTTCACGGTAATAGGAAAGCTGCAACGTTGGTGCGAACAACCGAAGACCAGATCGAACAGACTCATAAGCCTCCTCTCGCCCCCGTAAAAAGCAGAACCGGGGACACGTCCGGTTGCGCCTCGAGTCGGGCTAGACCTTCTGAAGGGAGAACCGGCCACACCCACTTAGATTCGCAGGACAGCCAAAAAGGTTCGACTGAACGCATCGAGACCTTCCCATTTTGACAATATCGAAAGTACTAACGTGCTATTCCCAAAGTGCTAACCGCGAAGCTGGGCTGGCGTTTCGAGCAACATCGGTGGAAGGCGGAATAAAGTTGCAAAGCTGAAGCCAAAACCTAACAACTGTTCGTTCAGCTTTCCGGGCCAGTCACTCTGCGGAGCGATTGCTATTTGATAGTCGGAGAGTCGCCCTGTCCTGGAGGATCACCGAGGTGGTTCTTATGGCATTCGCACTTGGAGACGATCGCCGTCCGCAATCGCGTGCGAAGGTCTTCAGGGAGTTCGTACAGGTGGGAGTCGCGGTAGATCTCGATGGTCATCTTGGTCGTGTTGCAGACCACGTAGCAGTTGTGGCACCACTGAAGATGGTCTTCCAATTCGGCTCGCGTTTGAGCGTCCATCGAGTCGTCAAGGTAATCGGTGAGCTCCTTCAGGAAATCAGAGCAGGTCACTGTTTGCCATCTCCACCAGTACGATTTTTGAAGTACTTGTTCAAACGTTCACGCAACTGCAGCCGAGCCCGAAGCAGGCGGGACTTGACTGCGGGAATACTCAAATCCAAGGCATCCGCCGTCTCTTCGGTGGAAAGGCCTTCCACGTCGCGCAAGACAAAAACCGTCCGAAAGCTCGGGGGCAACCCTTGGATCGTCTTGCCCAGGATCTCTTTCAACTCACCTTGGCTGTAAAGCTGCTCCGGGTTCGGAGACCAGTCCGCGACTTCGCGCGGCATGGAGTCTTCTTCGGTCTTGATGTCCTCATCGAGCGAGACCATCCGCTCAGGACGCCTGCGGCGCAAGCGCATAAGCGCTTCATTTACCGCGATCCGTACCAGCCAGGTGTAAAACTTCGACTGCTCCTGGAAATTTGCCAGGTTCTGGTACGCCTTCAGGAAGGCATCCTGCACCACGTCTTCCGCGTCTTCGCGGTTCTGCGTGATGTGCTGCGCAATGCGGAACACATTGCGGTCATACCGCTTCACCAGCTCTTCAAAAGCGCTGATGTCGCCCGCTTTCGCTGCATGTACCAGCGAAATTCTCGTCGGCCGGTTCCGCTACCTTTGGTTGGATGGTTCCCATGTTTGTCTAGATTCAGGATTTTAACCCGGGATCCCCACCACGCCCTGCCTTTACGCGCGTTGGGGTGGTTGACGGCCAGTACAAAATTCCCGAAGCCATTGTACCTATAAGGCCGTGGATTCGGGAAAGCTGGGGAAACAAAATTTCACTTATCGAGCTACTGCCTGCTGCATTGAAGCACGTTTCTGGTGGAAAACACGTCTATTGTACGGACGTGCGAGTCGGCCAGATGTCACGGATGGGAATCCTTTTCGTAAATGAATTGTTTCGGTCAAGTCTGCCAGGAATCGCGCTACACTAAATCCAGTGAATCCCGACAGCCGCTTCCATATCGTTTTTCTGGCCATTGTATTGGCCCTGGGCAATGCAGTGCTCGCGCAAGAGACCTCCGCCGCGCACAAGAAAAAGTCCGCGTCGGGCACCACTGCCCACAAATCAACAAAGTCGGCCAGCAAAAAGTCGGCATCTACCCACTCCCAGCATCACGCCCCTCGTAAGAAAGTAACGGCTGCGCGCGCCCACAGCATGAAGCGGACCTTCGTGGCCTCCAGCGACCTGCGTCCGATGGCCCGGCAGCTCGTGGAGCTTCGCACTCCTGCTGCCTATGCCGGGGTGGAAACGTATGCGCACGCCCATGCTGGAACAGAGGCTGGAGCGCTGGCCCGGTTCGCCATCGGCTACGCGCACTACCTCGACGCCCAGTATCCTGCGGCCATTGCGGCCCTGCAAAAGGCGCAGCCGCAGATCGGCGAACTGAAGGACTACACGGCATTTTTCATCGGCAATTCGTTCGTGGCTAGTAATAATCCCGAAGAATCGTTTGCGTACCTGCGCGACTTCGGCACTCGGTTTCCTGACTCGCTGTATGCGCACGACGCGTTGATCTCGTACGCCAGGGCCCTGTTGGCGACCAATCGGTCAAAGGAAGCCATCCGCTTACTGGAAGCGCACCGCTCGCCCGCGAGCGCCGAGACCGAGTATTTCCTCGGCAAGGCCTATGTACAGGACGGCCAGAGTCGCACTGGGGCGGAAATCCTGCGCCGCGTGTATTACAACTATGCAACGAATTACACCGCCGATAACGCTGCCGCCGATTTGAAGAAGATTCCGGAAGCGGCTTCTCTTCCGCCCGTGACCTACGCTGAGCACGGAAAGCGCGCCGAGGCGCTGTACAAGGCGCGTCGCTATCCGGCAGCAGCTGACGAGTATCGCGTCCTGGCAGACCTGGCTCCGGCTGGAGAGCAATCAGCGGCACTGATTCAGCTCGCCAATTGCTACATGCGCGATGGCAATACTCGCGACGCTCGCGCCGCGCTCGATCGCATTCCCGACGACGGCAGCGAAGCCAGCGCGGAAAAGTGGTATCAACGCGCCGAAATTGCCCGCAATGCAAACGATGACGCCGCCCTGACCACCATCCTGGAGCACATGCGGAGCACCACTCCCAAGTCACCATGGCTGGAATCAGCCTTATTTACCGCTGGAAACATGTACCTGCTGCGCAAGGATTACGACCGCGCAATTGACTACTATCGTGAGCTTCATGAGCGCTTTCCGGAGGGAACGAAGGCGGCATACGCCCATTGGAAATGCGCCTGGCTCACCTACCGCCAGAACCGCAAGGAGCAGGCCAAGAAATATTTCGACGAGCAGATTGAGTTCTATCCGGGCACCAATGAAGTTCCGAACGCCATGTACTGGCGGGGACGCATGGCCGAGGATGAGAGCCAATACGGCATGGCCCGGGCGTATTACACCAGGCTTTCGGAGCGCTATCGTAACTACTACTACGGCGTGCTGGCCCGCAAGCGGCTAACGGCCTTGCCCACAGCTCCCGCGGTAGTTGTAGCGTCGCTGCAGCATGTGGGTTCGGCGCCGTCGTACGATGCCGATTCAAAAGTCACCGACCCGCCCGAAGACGACCTCCACTACATGCGCGCCAGGCTGCTGGAAAATGCCGGCGTGACCGATCTTGCAGTGCGGGAACTGCAAGCCGGGAGCGCGACCGGCCCGTCGTGGGAGATGCTGGAAATTGCCCGCATCTATTCCAGCGGCGGTGAGTACTACCGCGCGCTACAAGCCCTGAAGCGTGCCATCGCCGGATACTTTGCTGTGGATGTTGACGGCCTCCCTGCGCCCTATTGGCACGGACTGTTTCCGCGGCCCTACTGGGATGCGCTGCGGCGTTACTCCGATGAGAACGGCCTCGACCCCTATTTGGTGGCATCCCTCATCCGGCAGGAATCGGAGTTTAATCCCAGCGCCATCTCGCGTGCCAATGCCTATGGGCTGATGCAACTATTGCCCAAGACAGGGAAGGGCGAAGCCAAGAAAGCTGGATTACCGCACTACAGTACCGATTCCCTGCTTGATCCGACGACCAATATTGAACTAGGTACGCGCTATTTCCGGCAGATGATTGATCACTTCGGCGGACAGACCGAATATGCGCTGGCTGCTTATAACGCGGGGGCCGAGCGCGTCGAGGATTGGCGAGCATCAGGCACCTTCCGCGACGTGGAAGAATTTGTCGAGTCCATCCCCTTCACCGAAACCCGCGAATACGTGCAGGCCATCGTGCGCAACACTGAGGTCTACAAGCGGGTTTACGGGACGCCGTAAGCAACGGTCTTACTCCACTCGCGCGGCGTGAAGGGTTGTAGGCAGGGGGGCTGATGACCTAGTCGCATGGCATCGTGGTGATTCCCGGCGAGTGTCCCCTAATGTTCTTTCCCCGCGGGTAGTGGTTCTATCGGCGTCATGGTGTGGTGAGGAAGATCAGGCCCAAGTACCCGCGTTTAGCGCGCCAATCGGCAATTTTCTCCAGACTTTTGCCGCCGCACCGTTCCGGCTCCGGTTCAGGCCCGGCAAGGTCTAAACTCCGGAGCCGGCGCAGGCTTCCGCGGAAAAGCAGGTTCTAGGAACCAGGGGTTAGGGTCATTCTCGTATTTTCCGCCGGTGTGTTTCTGTACAACTAATCCGTAGCCCCTAGTGCCTGCTTTTTCACCTCGCGGAATGTCATGTTCTCTGCCTTACTACCTGTTCTACGTTTCCAATCGAAGAAAAGTTCAGCATACGATTTGGTGATGTAGTGCGCCGGCTTCACTCCAAGCTCGCGAGCGATGCGGTCAATCCAGCGTGACTTGCCTTCTATCTCAGCGACATCGCCGATGGGTGTGTGATCGAGAACGACATGTCCTTCGTCGTCACTCCATTCGGCGCGAAACTTCTCGTATACGAACGACGGCGAGTATCCCAGCGCGTGGAGGATCGCATCCATCTGTTTGCCATCGGAAACACCCGTCTCCAACTCGCCGCGTGACTTGTGCTTGCCGAGTTTGACCTTGGCCTTGTGCGTCAGCCTCCATTTTCCTCCGTAATCGCGCAGCCTCAGCAACTCGCCCTTGCGGCGCAGCTTCTGGCCGGGCAGATCGTAAAGAGTGTTGACTTCGTGCGTAGATGGGGTCTCCTCTTGAAAGCCCAACTCACGCAGCTTCTGCTCGAGCCCTTTCAGATCGGAAACGAGGAACTTGATTTCGACTTCCTGCGGGGTAGCCATGAGGCAAGTGTAAATCAGAGGGAAACGCTCTTTGCTGTTCGCCTTTCGCTCAGGACAGGAGGGCAATGTGGTCGGCGATCAGTGCTCCTTGATTGAGGGCCAATTCGATTTAGGCGAATTCCTCCACAGGAGTTGCTTAAAGGTCAGGGTCGTATCTCGCGAAAGGCGAACAGCGGGCTCTCAGCTCTCCCGCTCGACCACAAACCCCGGAACCCAGAGCAGCACGCGCTTGATCTCGGAATCGGGAAAGGTACAGATGGCCTGGCGCGCCTTGTTGCTGAACTCGGCCGCCCGTGCGTAGGCGGCGTCGATGGAACCGTGGCGGTTCAAGATCGCGACGATGTCGGCTGGCGTGATGCCGTTGAACCCGCCGTTACTCAGGACAGACTCGATCGTCTCGCACTCTGTTGGCGTGCAGTGCTCCAGCGCATGTAACACCGCCATGGTGGCTTTGCCCTCCCGCAGGTCGCTGGCCACGGGCTTGCCCAGAATTTCTTCCGAAGCCGTGAGGTCGAGCACGTCGTCGACGATCTGAAAGGCCATGCCAAGGTTGCGCCCGTACTCGGCGAGACGCTGCTGATCGGCTTCACTGGCGCTCGCTAGAATGCCACCCATCTTCATGCAGACCGAAAACAGGCAGGCCGTCTTGCGGTAGATGAGTTCGAAATGTTCTTCCAGAGATATGGCCTTGCCTAGCCGTTCGATCTGCAGCAATTCGCCTTCGACCATCGCCTGGGTTAAATCGATGAGCGCGTCGAGGATATGAAAATTGCGTTCCTGCACGGCAATCTTGAACGCCTGCATGTACAGCCAGTCACCAGCGAGCACGCACTTGGAATTGCCCCATTGCGTGTTGGCTGCCGGGCGGCCGCGCCGGGTCTGGGCCTCGTCAATGATGTCATCGTGGACGAGCGTTGCCGTATGGATGATCTCGACCACCGCTCCCAGCTTGATCGCGCCCTGGCCGGTGTAGTTCATCAGCTTGCAAGAGAGCAGCAACAGGGCAGGACGCAGCCGCTTGCCGCCGCCGGCGCGGAGGTACTCGCCGATCTCCGTGATCGCCCGCACGCTGGACACCGTGTCGCGACCGAACTCGCGCTCGATGGCGGCGAGGTCGTCGTGCAGCAGGTCAAATACTTCTTTAGCGTTGCGGGTTACGGTCGTATTCAAACGGGTTCGCCCTGTCAGTTGGATCGATAGTTTGTGAACTGCATGTCAATGCCGAAATCGCTCTGCTTCAGCAGTGTAATGATTTCCTGAAGTGTATCCCGGTCTTTACCGCTGACGCGAACCAAGTCCCCTTGAATTGCACCCTGTACTTTTTTCTTCGAGTTCTTGATGAGTTTGACGATTTCTCGCGCCTTCTCAATCGGAATACCCTGCTGCATGTTGACCTTCTGGCGCACGGTTGAGCCGGCAGCCGGCTCAATTGTGCCGTAAGTAAGCGCCTTCAGCGAGACCCCACGCTTCACCAGTTTCCCCTGTAATACGTCGTTCACCGCTTTCAGCTTGTACTCGTCAGCCGAGGTAAGGACCAACTCTTCCTTCTCGTCGATCTTGATATCCGACTTCGAATCTTTCAGATCGTAGCGAGTATGGATTTCCTTCAAAGCCTGCTGCACGGCATTGGAAACTTCTTGCATATCAACTTTGCTGACGACGTCGAATGATTCCGCCATAAGGTTTAAGTGTAACAAGAGACGCGGCGTTTGCTGCAATCACAAAGGAGGCTCGGCACCCCTGGGCAGGGAAACGTAGCACCTCAGTTGGATTTTGTAAGCCGGAAAAAGTTGTGGAAATTGGCGGTGGTCTGTTGTCCAATTTCCTCACAGGAAAGATTACGCAACTGGCCGATCTGACGGGCCACTTCGACCACGAATGCGGGTTCATTTCGCTGGCCACGATGCGGCGCTGGGGCAAGATAAGGGCAATCCGTCTCGATGAACATGCGATCCAGCGGAACCATGCTGGCCGCGTCGCGAATGTTTTGCGCTTTCGGGAACGTGATATTGCCGGCAAAGGAAATAACAAATCCCAGGTCGAGCGCTGCACGGGCATGATCGACGGCCCCGGTAAAGCAGTGGAGCACGCCACCAAGTCCGCTAGTAGCCCAGTTTTCACGGATAAGGCGCAACACATCGTCCCAGGCATTCTCGCTGTCGTTCGAGGGGCGACAATGAATGATGATGGGCAGCTTGGCGGCGCGTGCCATCTCCATTTGTTGTAGGAAGACTTGTTGCTGCACATCGCGGGGCGAGTGGTCGTAAAAGTAATCCAGACCGATCTCGCCCCAGGCGATCGCCTTGGGCGATTGTGCCAAGCGCCCGAGTTCGTCAAAGTCCGACTGTTTGGCCAGCGCGGCTTCGTGAGGATGAATCCCGACCGTCGCATAAATCCAGTCATACTGTTCAGCGAGTTTGATAGCGCAGTCGAGCGTGCCAGTGCCGGGTCCGTCGCCATTGCCGATAGCAAGAAGGGTGCTGATGCCAGCTTGGTTGGCCCTCGTGATGACTTCAGCGCGGTCGGTGTCGAAGCGCTTGCCATCGAGATGAGCGTGGGAGTCAGTGTACATCAGGCAGGTAACGGCACGTCCACGTAATCCGCCTGCGAGGCTGCTGCCGGAATGGGCTGTCCAGCAGCACGCAGATCGTCAATGTGCAGTTCTATCGCTTCGCGTACCAAGGTGCGCGTCTCTTCTATTGTGTTGCCCGCGACACCTAGACCCGGAAGGTCGGGTGCGTAGGCGCTCCAGCCAGTATCGGTCTTTTCAAATACCACCGCAAATCGCATCACTTCAAACCTGCTTGCTTGAGAATATTGCTGTAAGTGCCGGGTGCCATGTCTTGTCCGGGATGACCGGCGATGGTGACGGTACCAAGCTTGCTAGGATGATGATACTGCCAGTGACTCCCAGTCGTGCGGACCAGACGCCATCCATCGTCTTCAACCAACTTGATGACATCACGTACTTTTTTCGAAGGCATGCTGGTCTTAACCAGAATTCACATTACTTCAGCTTCGCCCCGGCCGGCACGTCCTCCAAGAATCCCGCCAGCACTGGCAAGCCATCGTCTCCGATGGACGCAGCTACGATCATGCCGTTCGATTCCAGTCCTCGAAGCTTGCGCGGCTGCAGGTTGGCCACGATCACAACCTTGCGTCCGATGAGCTTCTCAGGTTCATACGCCTTCGCAATACCTGCTACAACCTGCCGCACTTCGCCGCCGATATCCACTTCTAGGCGAAGCAGCTTGTCGGCGCCCTTGACCCGCTCGGCGACCTTCACTTCGCCAACGCGCAACTCAATCTTCAGGAAATCGTCGATGGTGATCTGATTGTTGCTGGTCGCAGCAGCCGAAACCACGGCTCCGCCTTGGCCACCCGTGGCAGTCGTGGTTTTTGTACTGACAATCGCACCAGTTTCCTTCGGTGGCGCCGCGGGCGACGGTGCGGCGGTTGGTTGCGTAGGAGCTTGTCCCGGCTGGGCGTCAGTTCCGGTAAGCTGCGATTCCCCTTCCGCCACTTTCTCACTCGCTTGTGCTAGTTCTGCGGAACGCTGCTGTTCCATCTGTTGCATCCTTTCAACAGTCCTCTTATCCGCTCGGGGGAATACGCCTTCGACCCTTCCCAGCTTGGTGCCCAGTGGCAACTGACCCCAAGCCAGAGTCCGCAGGTTCAACTGGCTGATCTCGCCAAGCCCGAGCTGCATCCAAATGCGGGCCGTTGCTTCCGGAATGATCGGATGCACCAGCGCCGTGACTACCCGAAGCGCCTCGGCGGAAGTATAGAGAATGGTTGCGAGGCGGGCACGCGAGTCTTTGTCTTCGCGTTCGGCCACTGCCCAGGGTTCGTTCTCGACGATGTACTTGTTGACCGCGGCCACCAAAGACCACGCTGTCTCCAAAGCACGCGAAAATTGAAATTGTTCGAATTGCGCGTGAAAGTCCGTTATGGTTTTCTGCGCTACTTCAGATATGGCATCATCCGCGGGCGTGCCCTCATTGGCCGAAGGGTAAGGCACTTCGCCATCAAAATACCGGGTGATCATGCTGAGCGTGCGGCTGGACAGGTTGCCCAAGTCGTTGGCGAGGTCGGCATTAAAACGCTGTACCAGCGCATCGAAGCTGAATGATCCATCCTGCCCGAAGACAATTTCGCGCAGCAGGAAATAGCGCAGCGCGTCCCCGCCTAGAGTGTCGAGAATGGTTTCGCTGCGCACTATGTTGCCGCGGGATTTCGACATCTTGCTCTCTTCGAAGAGCAGCCAGCCGTGTGCAATGATCGACTTCGGAAGCGGCAGACCGGCGGCCAGCAGAAAGGCCGGCCAGTAAACGCAATGGAAGCGCACGATTTCCTTGCCAATCATATGCACGTCAGCCGGCCAGTAGCGGTCCAATTTTTGTTTGTCCGCAGGATCGTCAGAGCCAAAGCCGATCGCTGTCAAATAATTAGCCAGTGCATCGAGCCAGACGTAAATCACGTGCTTGGGATCTCCCGGCACCGGAATACCCCATTTGAACGACGTCCGGCTCACCGAGAGATCGCGCAGTCCGCTGCGCACAAAGGCGATCACTTCGTTACGCCTGGTTTCCGGACGAATGAAGTCAGGATTGTCGGTGTAGTACTTCAACAGGGGATCCTGCATCGCCGAAAGCCTGAAGAAGTAATTCTCTTCGTGCACGGTTTCGGTGGGCCGTCCGCATTCCGGGCACGGAACACCAGGGCCGGCGGCATCCACGTAAAGTTCGTCGAAAACGCAATATTGCCCGCTGTACGAGCCTTTGTAGATATAGCCGCGCTCCTGCAGGCGCGTGAATAGGGCCTGCACACCGCGAATGTGACGCGGCTCCGTGGTGCGAATGAAGTCGTCGTAGGAGATCTTCATGCGGTCCCACAGCGCGCGGAATTCCCCCGAGATCTTGGCTACGAACTCTTTGGGCGAGCAACCTGCAGCGGCGGCCGAGCGCTCGATCTTCTGACCATGTTCGTCCGTCCCTGTCAGGAACCAGGTGTCGGCACCCATCATGCGTTGGCGGCGGGCAACGGCATCGCACACCACGGTGGTGTAGGTATGCCCGATGTGCGGTCGCGCGTTAACGTAATAGATGGGCGTCGTGATGTAAAACTTTTCGGGATTATCCATTCTTCTGGTCCAGGTACAGGCGGATGACTTCCTGCATTACCGTCTTCAACGGGACGTGATGTTCGACGGCGATGCGCCGGCAATCTTCGTACTCAGGGGCATACTGAGAGACTGCACCATTCAGGTACGCGATCTTCATGCGCACTTCGCCCCACGGCGTAACTACCGCCTCGTGACGACGTTGCAGTGCATAACGCTTCTCATGACGCGTCCGCACGCCCAGCGTACTGCTTTCGCGAAACAAGAGCGCCCGCAATTGCCCTTCGCGCTCAGGCCGGACCAACACCGTCAATACCGTGCCGGGACGATTTTTCTTCATTTGTACCGGCGAGGTGAAGACATCCAGTGCTCCTTCAGCAAACGCCTGATCGACGATGTAACCAATCAACTGCGGATTAAGGTCGTCCAGATTCGCTTCCAGGATGGCGATCTCTTCCTCCCCGGCAGCATTCTCGTCGGCGCCGGAGCCGACCTCCGCTTCCTGGGTCTCGCCGAGACTGAGTCGCAATACATTGGCATGGCGCGGAAAGTCGCGCGCTCCCGCACCGCAGCCTATGCGCAACGTCGTCATGACGGGGCGAGGTCCGAAGCTTGAGACTAACACTTTGACGATTGCGGCTCCGGTCGGGGTAACCAACTCCTTCTGAATATCGCCGGAATAAATTGGGATTTGCTTCAGCAGTTGCAGAGTAGCAGGTGCAGGAACCGGCATGACACCATGAGCGCAGGCCACGGTTCCACTGCCGACGTTCAGTGGTGAAGCGAGGAATTGATCGACTTCGAGCGCCTCGGCGCCCACGGCTGCACAGACGATATCGACGATAGCATCGGCTGCTCCAACTTCGTGGAAGTGAACGTGTTCTACGTCGACGTCGTGTACCGTGGCCTCCGCCGCGCCCAGCGCAAGGAAGATTTCGTTGGCAGTCCGACGGGCGAACTCGCTGAGGGGCGCTGCCGCAATGATGCGCAAGATCTCGTTCAGCCTGCGGCCGTGTTGCTGCTCGTGGCCATCTTGATGTAGATGTTGCGGATCGAAATCGCGCGCTCGGGAGTGGTATTGAGCCCAGAACTCCTCGCGTGGCATGTCTTTCTGGCCATTTACCACGACATCGAATTTTGTGGCCGAGATGCCCCCACGGCCCACTCGTGAGTGCTCTAAATCAGCTCCGATATTGAGTCCGGCGACGGTCTTCTGAAAGAGATCGAACGGAACTCCAACATCGAGCAGCGCACCCAGAAACATGTCGCCACTGATTCCGGAGAAACATTCGAGGTAGGCTATGCGCATGGAGATCGCCCAGATTCTTCATCATAGGTAACGCTGAAACCAGCGTCAAACCTGGGCCGGATTCGGCATTTGCTATCCTGCTGATGTCCTCCACAACTCTTCTTCACCACGGAGACACGGAGAACACAGAGAAGAAACCGAGTTGCCATCACGGAGCACAGCAAGGATCCGCTTTTGCTTGATTAAGGAGAAAAGCAGATTCCTCGCGCCAAAATCAGGCACTCGGAATGACAATTCGTAAAACGGATAAGAGCTAAATGCCAAGAGCGGTTCAGTGTACCTAGAACAACAAAAAACCCTGGCCAGCCATGTGCGCGCCTTCCTGCGCGAGAAATACCACATCGATCTGGCCAACATCGTCATCGAGCAGCCACCCAAGGTGGAGATGGGCGAGTTTGCCCTCCCTCTCTCGTTCGAATTGGCGAAGCGGCTGCGCGAAGCTCCCCGCAAGATTGCCGAGGAGATTGTCGCCGAACTGTCGTTGCCCTACGGATTCGAGAAGCTGGAAGTTGCGGGCGCCGGTTACATCAATGCGCGATTGAAGCGTGACCTCGCCGCGCGCGCTCTCGCGAGTGGCAAGACAATCGGAGTTCCTGGTCACGCCGGCGAGGCCGCAGCCAATCTCAGCGGCAAAATCCTCGTCGAGCACACCAGCATCAATCCCAATAAAGCTGCCCACATCGGGCACCTGCGCAACGCTATTCTCGGCGACACGTTTGTCCGCTTGTTGCGATCGGCTGGGCATCCGGTCGACGTCCAGAACTACATTGACAACACCGGGGTGCAGGTTGCCGACGTCGTGGTCGGCTTCCTTCACCTGGAGAAGAAGTCGAAGCAGGATATTGCTCAGCTGATCGCTTCTACTCCGCGTTTTGACTTTTACTGCTGGGACCTCTATGCGCGCGTTTCCCGGTGGTATGAAGAGGACAAGGAGCATCTTAAAGTAAGACTTGAAGCTCTACATGCTATCGAACATGGTGGCAGTGAGATGGCCGATGCCGCTGAGATGATCTCATCGGCGGTGTTGCGTCGTCATCTGGAGACCATGGATCGGCTCGACATCGAGTATGACTTCCTTCCTCGCGAAAGCGAAATCCTTCGCCTGCACTTCTGGGACGCGGCGTTCCAGCAGTTGAAAAGGAAGGGTGTCCTGTACTTCGAGACTGAAGGTAAGAACAAAGGCTGCTGGGTGATGACCAGGCCAAAGACGACAGAAGGCAAGTCGGAAGAAGAAGAAAGCAAGACGGGTCCCGACGAAGACGCCAAGGTCATTGTGCGTTCGAATGGAACGGTCGGCTACGTCGGGAAGGACATCGCCTACCACCTTTGGAAGTTTGGCTTGCTGGGATTGGACTTTGGCTATCGCAAGTTCTACCGCTACCCAAACAGTCACGAAGTCTGGATTTCTGCGGAGCAAGGCGAGCCAGATCATCCGCACTTCGGCAGCGTCGCGGCAATTTACAACGTCATTGACTCACGCCAGGCGGACCCGCAAAACACCGTGATCGAAGCTCTCAGGCTGCTTGGCTACACGGAGCAGGCAGCGCACTATACGCACTTCTCGTACGAGATGGTCGCGCTCACGCCGCGCTGTGCCATGGAGTTAGGCTACGACGTCAGCGAGGAGGAGCGCGCCAAGTCGTACATCGAGGTCTCGGGACGCAAGGGCTTCGGCGTTAAGGCGGACGACCTGCTCGACGTGCTGATCGCGGCGGCCAAGAAAGAGGTGGATATTCGCCATCCCGAACTAGATGAGCAGGAGCGCACGCGCATCAGTGAACAGATTGCCATCGGCGCTCTGCGCTACTTCATGCTGAAGTTCACCAAGCAGTCGGTGATCGCGTTCGATTTCAAAGAGGCGTTGGCTTTCGAGGGCGAGACCGGTCCCTACGCGCAATATGCTGTAGTGCGCGCGAGTAATATTTTCCGCAAGGCAGGCGTGGTACCCGAGCAGGCGCTGGCTGCGGCTGTGGATTACAACCGCTACTTTGCCGAGACAAGCGGCACGGAAATCTGGGAGCTGTGGTTGCTGGCGGGGAAGACGTCGCTTGTGGTCGAGCAATGTATCGCGACGACTGAGCCGGCATTCGCAGCCAAACACGCGTTCCAGTTGGCCCAGCAGTTTAACAACTTCTATCACCGCCACCATATCCTCACCGAGGCTGAGGAGGGGCGAAAGAAGTTCCTACTGGCGACGGCGGCGGTGGTCCGCCGTGAGTTGATCAATGTTCTAGGCGTGATGGGAATCACCGTGCCACCGGTGATGTAGGCCTCCCAGAACTAGGCCGCCTGCAGCGGCAACTGCGAGCGCGTAACAGCTAACGGCTGACAGCCTTTGTTTACCACGTGCTATACGCAGTGCCTTCGCTGGAGGATTGATCGCTACCGCTATGGACGTCGATAATCCCGGGCTCAGTCTGATCGGGAGACATGATGGTATCGTCTGTGACCGGCACCCAGCTATCGCGTGTGTTCGTGAAGGGATCCTTGGGGAGCTGCTTGAGATAGCCAGCGTCCACTAGGTCCTGCAAGGATTGCGGCGCTTTTTGCTTGTCGAGCGTGTATTGATCGATGAGAGATCTCATAGTGTAGAGGTCGTCGCGCAGGGCAGTCTCTTTGGCGTGCAGAATGGACGACGAATAATTCGGGATCGCGAGCGACAGCAGGATCACGATGATGCTGATGACCACCATCAACTCGATCAGAGTAAAGCCGCGCTGTGGAAAGCGCCGTTTCATGGTCGCGCCGTAGGAAATTACCACGTCTTGTACTTTGTGCCGTCCAAACCGGTGCCTTCGGACTTAGTGTATACGTCGAAAACGCTTTGTCCGCCCCAGGAATCCGAATCGGGATCATCCTGCATCGAGCGCAAGCCCCATTCATCCTTGCCCGTCATCGGATCGATCGGAATCCGCCGCAGAAAACGGATCTTCTTCCCGTTGGAATCCACGCCTTTCACCAGAGTGTCGAGATCGGGAGGATATCCCTGGCTGTCCAGCTTGGTCTGGAACGCTCCCCGGTCGGCAGCGTCCTTGTAGCGGTCAATAGCATCCCGCATCTCCCACAGATCGCGGCGCAAGTCGCGCTCCTTGTTGCGCTGGATGGCGACACGCAGTAAGGGAGTTGCGGCGGCCGTCAGGATCATCAGGATGGTCATCGCCACGATCAGTTCGACCAGGGTGAAACCGTTCCTGCGGACAGCCAGACAGGCCGGGGGCCGCGGACGAAATGGTCCAGTTTCAGGCACACGCCTACCGCCAGCAGCAAAAACGCAACTGGAAACCTTGAAGTGCACTGCCCTTATTTTAGTCCTTCCCGAGACCAATCCCGAAACCGACCGGCCGCGTTGCTGTTCGAGGACGGAAGCCCCGCCACGATCATTAGCAGCCGACCTAAGCCATTGGGTTAGACGCTGCCTTTAATGAACGGTCACAATGGCCTGAGAGCCGCTCGCGGGCACGTTTTGCATGCTGGCGTTCTTCACTCCCGCCCGGTTGACGCTCAAGGTTGCTTGTCCTGGACCTTTAGCTTGGAAAGTGATCGTAAACACCGTCCCGTCGCCGCTGATGCCGGCGGTCCCAGGAGGACGGGAAGCCGTGAGTTGCAGGATGCCAGCCATGCTGTCATCGCGGTTCACTAGCGCCACCGTCTGCCCATCCTGCGCCAGCAGCGTTCCATTGGAAACGTTCAGCACCTGCAACACGCGTGGGTTGTAGAGGATCTGTACCGGGACCGAATACACATTCTGTGCGCCGGTCAGGTTCACATTCACCGTAAAGGTGGAACCCACCGCCTGGTCCAGCATCGGGGGGTCAAAGCTCACGATTGCACTGCCCGGAGGAGCCGATGCGGTGGAAGGCTGCGAACCGTTCGCTTGTGCCGTACCGGCCTGCGGCTGCGGGTTGAGTTGCGCTCCCTGCGGGGTGCCCGATGGCGGACCTGAGGTCGGCGGCCCGTGCTGTTGCTGATCCGGGGCCTGATTCATGCCGCGATGCAAGGAGATAGTATTGGCGGTACCCACGTCGATCGCCTTGACATTGCTATCGTTCAAATCCTGAGCGCGAACGATGTGCGGAATCAGAATGAAGACGATTTCGTTGTCCTTGACCTCTTTGGACTCCTCGGCGAAGAGATATTTGAAGAGCGGGATCTGCGCCAACCCTGGAATTCCCGACAGCGACTTGGTCTGGTCGGATTCAAGGATGCCACCCAGGATGTTTACTTCGCCCTCCCGTAGCCGAATTTCCTGCTCAATCTTGCGCTGCCCGATCACCGGCTGCTGAATCCCGCCAATGTTCTGATACGAGTCAACGGCAGAAATATCCATGGTCATCTTCAGGGTAACCTCGTCGAGACCGTGCACCCGAGGGGTGATGTCGATATTTACGCCGACGTCAATGTAATTGAACTGCGTATTGACCAGCGGGTTGATACCGACGCCGCCAATGCCAGGCTGGAATGAGCCGGTAGCCACCGGCACGCGCTCGCCGATCTTCAACGAGGCCTTCTGGCCGTCCGAGGCGCGGATTTGCGGTTGGGTTATAAGTTTGCTGCTGCTGTCGCTGTAAAGAAAATTAGCCGTCGCGGCCGGGATCGTAACCTGGAAATTCGTGGCGTTAAGGTGGGCGAGACTATTCAGGCTGATGTTGCCGGTGTTGCCGGTTGACTGCGTGACGGTTCCGCCGTTGCCGGCATTCCCGTTCACCGTGGTGCTACTGGTACTGACGTTGTTGTCCTGCAACTGTACGGAGATGCTTGCAGGCGGCTGGATGCCGAGATTGCGCATCTTGTCACGGCTAACTTGCATGATAGCAACTTCCACCACCACCTCGGGCCGCCCTTTGTCGAGGTCATTGATCAGCTTCTCGGCCATCGCAATTTGGTCCGGCGTTCCGCGCACCACAATTGCCTGCTGCGAAGGAAACTGCTGTAGGCGCTGGGTATCGAGCAAGGTCCGCAGAATGTTGACCAAGTCCTGTAACTCATTGGGCTGCGAGAGATTCGTCAGATAAAAAGTGCGGATGACACTTTGTTCCAGTTCCTTACGCTTGGCGGGCGTATCAGCGGCAACGAAAATAGTGTTCGGAGTGACTGGCCGCCAGAAAGTCTTGGACTCCAGCGCCGTAATCTCCAGCGCTTCTTCCAGGGTGACACCGTTAAGGTCCACGCGAATGTGCTTGGAAGTATAGTCAGGATCAAACAATACGTTAACGCCCGCTAGTTTGCCGATGGTCTCGTAAACGGTCTTGGCGTCTTCGTTCAGCATCTTTAATGTGATGGGCGTCTGCGAGATGGGAGCCAGTTCCACCGGTCCGGTGGCTTCCTCCATCCGCTTGGTCAGTCCCGATTCAGTTGTGGGCGCGGGAGGAGCAGGGTTCAGGGTCTTTTGTATCAACAGACGGGTCTTGTTGGCCTGCTGTTGCGCAATGAAGCTCGAGGGATCAATCGCAAGCGCCTGCTCGAAATCGGTCAGCGCTTCCTGCAGCTTACCGGCCTTCATCAAAACCTCGCCTTGATGGACATAGGTCGCGGAGGCCAGAAAACGTACATACTCGAAGGAGGCACGGTAAGTCAGGTCTGAAGGTTTGAGTTGGTAGGCCTGATGATAGAAATTGTAGGCGGCAATGTAGTCCTGCCGAATTTCGGCAGCTTTGCCCTTTTGATAGAGGGCTTTGGCGGCCTTGTCGTTTGACGCGACTGCCGGCAGCACGGCGCCAATCAGTAGCAACGCCAGGACGCGGGTAAACCGTTTCATCAAGTTCCTTAAGACCCCGGAAATTGCAACGGAACCCGGCCCTCGTGCGACTCGAGATTGCCGGTTCCGGAACGTAAGACTTGGGCTCATCCCAAACGTGAGCATGGATTGAGCGCAATTGCATCACCGCCGCATGGCGGAATGAAGTTAGTGTAATCGGCGCGATTATAGCATCTCAAACCATCTCACATACGCCATAAGTTGCTGCATTTAATCCTGTGTTAGCATCGTAGATTCGCGTTGCGCGCGACATCGCAGCAGTCATCCCCGCCCAGCTCAACGTCACTCTTTTTCGGTTCAGTGCGAAGCAGGGTTGGGGCCGAGCGGAGTCCGGCGCTGGTGTGTCGCCTGGATATTATGGCTCGTCAGTCGTCCCCCACAGTTCGTCCCGAAAAGGAAAAGCAACCGCGGCGTGACCCTACCGCCAGCGGTGAACGGGACGCCTCGGTCAACCGGGCCGCGTCGCACAACTACGTTCTGCTGGAGAAGTTTGAGGCCGGCATCGCCTTGCGCGGGACCGAGGTGAAGTCCGTGCGCGCCGGAAGAGCTAACCTCAAGGACGCCTACGGGCTGGTGAAGGATGCGGAGCTCTGGCTGATCAACGCGCATATCGGTCCTTATGAACATGGCAATATCTTCAACCATGAACCCCTGCGTACGCGGAAGTTGCTGGTGCACAAGAATGAGCTGAATAAACTCATCGGCAAGACGCAGCAGAAGGGGCTGACGCTGATCCCCACGAGGCTGTACTTCCGAAATGGTAGGGTAAAGGTGGAGTTGGCTTTGGCGAAGGGCAAGCAGAACTGGGACAAGCGCGAGACGGAACGGCGCAAGACAGCGGACAAAGAAGCGCGTGAGGCGGTCGCCAGAAGCAGGAAGACATAGCGGCTGGTTCAGGTAACGTGGACCTTCTCCTAGGCGCTTCGAAGTGCCGCTTCAAATCGAAAACCATCCGAATGCTTAGAACGGACTACCTAACTATGAAACCCACCCTTCATACCGGAGCACCTGCGCAGCTTGAAACCGAGTGCCTGGTCGTCGCGGTGCTCGACGCCGCCGAAAACAACACTAACAACGGCGATAAATCCGACCAACATGACCCGCGGATCCAGACCGATGACAAGACTGTGCTCGATGCTGCGGCCGACCTCATGGCCTCGGGCGAGGTGACCGGCAAGATGCTGGAAACCACGCTTCTCCACAAGCCGCAGGGGCTGAAGGCCAAGCGCCTGCTGCTGCTCGGCGGGGGCAAGGCAAAGAGTTTCTCCTCGTCCGAGCTACGCAAGCTGGCAGGCACGGCCGTGCGCACGCTGAAAGCGAAAGACCTGAAGAGCTTTGCCTTTGTCGTGCCCAGCGGAATAAACGATGCCGCGAAGTCGATCGTGGAAGGCGCTTTCGTCGGCAATTTCGAGCCCGACTACTACCGGAGCGACCGCACACAGCAGAAGATTGAGGAACTCGTGGTCGTCGCTCCCAAGGGAGCGAACCAGAAATCGCTGAGGACTGCGATGGAGCAAGGCCGCATCATTGGCGAGGCGCAGAACTTCACCCGTGACCTGGTCAATGAGCCGGGCAATCGCATGACGCCCTCGATCCTGGCCGACCGCGCGAAGGCGATGTGCGACGAGACTGGGCTGGTCTGCGAGATCTACGGTCCCGATAAAATCAAAGAGCTGAAGATGGGCGCCTTCTGGAGTGTGGCGCAAGGCTCGGACGAAGAACCACGGCTGATCGTGATGCGCTACGAACCGGATCGCGCGCCCAAAAAGCGCGTGTTGGGCCTGGTCGGCAAGGGAATCACCTTCGATAGCGGTGGCATCTCCATCAAGCCCGGCGAGGGTATGGAGAAGATGAAGTACGACATGGCTGGTGGCGCGGCGATGATTGGAGCAATGCGCGCCATTGCGCAGCTTAAGCCGAACGTGCGCGTGATCGGAATCGTTTGTGCAAGCGAGAACATGCCCTCGGGCAAGGCACAAAAGCCGGGAGACGTGCAGATCGCCATGTCAGGAAAGTCAATCGAGATCATCAACACCGACGCCGAAGGGCGCTTGGTGCTGGCAGACGGCCTGTTTTACGCGCGCCAACTGGGTTGCACCCATCTCATCGATGCAGCGACGCTAACCGGTGCGTGCGTGGTCGCGCTGGGCATGGTCAACGCCGGCGTTTTTGCCAATGACGAAGATTTCTACGAGCGCTTCAGCAAATCGTTGCAGAAGTCGGGTGAGAAGATGTGGCGGCTGCCCGTAGATGAAGAGTACCGCGAGATGATCAAGTCCAACATCGCGGACATCGTCAACAGCGGCGGTCGCTGGGGCGGGGCAGTGATGGCAGCCATGTTCCTGAAAGAGTTTGTTGGTGACACGCCGTGGTTGCATCTCGACATCGCCGGCGTAGCTTGGATGGAAGACAACAAGCCCTGGATCGCGAAAGGGCCGTCCGGAGTTCCGGTTCGGTCGCTGGTTGAGTTCGTGCGCGATCTCGCGGCCACCGGTGCAGGCGGGTCTGGGACCGGAAAGCTGAAATAGCGGCACTGTACCGAGCTGCTTGTTTGTCGGCGGGATGCATGTCGCTGTCCCGGTGTCATCCTGAGTAGGGTCGCGCTGCTTTTGCGCGACCGAGTCGAAGGACCCCTATAGTCGCAACGACCCAGCGCTGTGGAGGGTTGCTCTCCTAGTTGCTAACCACCGGTCGCTAGGTGCTGATTGTCTAGAGCAGTTTCACGATTGGTGTATCCGGCTAGTAGTACGGGTAGTGCGGCGCTTTAGCGCCGCGTAAACTGGGGTCAAATGCCTCCGCTTCAGCCGCTGAGGCCAATGACCTCAGCGGCTGAAGCGGTTTTCTTCCCGTCCATTTACGCGGGCCTGAAGGCCCGCACTACCCGTGCAAGCGGATGCACCAATACTGGAACCGCTACAACATTTCGTGTAGCCAGCTCTCTATCGTCATCCGCATTTCGGCGAGGTGGCCCTCGAAGAAGTGGTCCCCGGAAACGAAAACTAACTCTTTCGGGTCTGCGGCCTGCGCAACAAGTTGCTCCAGCGCCTCGTGCGGGGCGTACTGATCGTGATCCCCGCTAACGAAGAGCTTTGGTTTGGTGCAATCGCGAAGGAACGAGAAGGAATAGAGGCGTCCGTCGGCCTCCACTGGCGTGCCGAGCGAAATCAGTGCGCTAACGTCAGGATCGGGACACGCCGCCCTCAGTCCCGTGGCCGCTCCAAATGAGAACCCGGCGAAGATGATGGGCAGGTCAAACTGTTGCTTCAGCCACGTCAGCGCGGCTTGCACATCAGCGATCTCGCCGCGTCCCTCGTCATGCTGGCCTGCGCTCAGGCCGGTGCCGCGAAAGTTGAAGCGCAACACCGGAAAGCCAAACGAATGCAGCGCTTTCATGGCGTGAAAGGCGACCTTGTTGTGCATCGTCCCCCCACCCAGCGGGTGAGGATGGCACACCAATCCCGCGTGGGTTGCGGTGGGCAAGCCGACATTGAGCAGGGCTTCCAACCGTCCTGCGGGTCCCTCCAGGAAGAATGCCTTGATTGTGGTGTGCGATGGGGGCAAGTTTTTCCTGCCTTGTCGTGGGTCGCGAATTCTACTGGATAGCTTCTGAAGTGCGCAGCTCAGCCCCGCGGAGGCTCGCTATCCTCCGCGGGAGCTTGTGCGTCTGTGACAAAGCATTGCCACAGAGTTATCACTTTACCTCATAGCCAGAATGGGGTCGAATGACATCTCGGTCATCAACGAGAGAGGTGAGTGCTATTCAAACGCTCAAACGAAGTCGTTGAAGGGAGATTGCATAGCGAGTGCGCAGGTGCCCCGCTTAGCGCTCGGCTTTCTTGCCAGTCTTGTTGGTTCGTACGCGATTGGCGCGGCCATAGATAAACAGCAGCACGAAAAACGCATAGACAATAATGGACCAGGCAGGATGACCGAGCTGGGTAAAATACGGCAATCCCCAGACGCTGAACGCCAAGGCTGCGGCCACTACTATGATTAACCACATGCAATCGGCACGCTGCATATCAAGTACTCAGGACCCAGGATTCTAGTGCTCCGCCACTTCGCTTACACTGGTGAACATCTGATTAGAGGACCTACGCGTAGTAGAAGTTTGTCTGCGCGAAGAAACTTTACAAATCGCTACAGGATGCAAAGGGCAACCGAATGATTCGTTTTGGCATTGCCGGGTTTGGAATGCATGCGGTGAAACGTTTGATGCCGGGATTCGCCAGGGCCAAGCGATGTCGGGTCGCAGCGCTGTCACGTCGCGATCTGCGGCGGGCGGAAGAGTCAGCGCTGCGATATGGAATCGACCACGCCTTCACTTCCACCGCCGAACTGTGCGCCTGTCCGGATGTCGATGCGGTGTTCGTCTCCAGCCCGGATGGTCTGCATCACGACGACGTGCTCGAGGCTGTCCGGCATGGCAAGCCCGTACTCTGCGAGAAGCCGATGGCGATGAATCCCCAACAGGCGCGGGAAATGGTGCAAACCGCACGCGCTGCGAGGGTCCTGCTTGGAGTGGCGCACGTGATGCGTTTTGAGGAGAGCGTGAAGTTTTTCCGCGATCATGTTGCCGCTGGCTCAATCGGACGCCCGGTGGCCGCACGCGCAGATTTCTTCGCACCCATGCTGACCAGTGCGCGCAGGTGGATCAACGATGCCAGTCTGGCCGCTGGAGGGCCACTGTCTGATCTGGGAGTGCATTGCATTGATGCGCTCCGTTACATCGTTGGCCAAGAGGTGCGTTCGGTTTCAGCGCTGGCGCACCACGACTTTCATTGGATTGTGGAAGCCTCCGCGAGCGCGCTGCTGCAATTCGAAACCCGAATTATGGGGACGGTTTCGGTGTCGGCTCGCACCCCGTACCAGACGTATCTCGAAGTAGCTGGCGAAACCGGAGTGCTCTCGGCCCTGAACGCGTTAAACGTGGAGCACCCGCTGACGGTAGAGTTACGTAGAGGTTTTGACGTGATCGAGAGAAGGGAAGTCTCGAACGCGCAAGCGTACACCGCGCAGGTGGACGCGTTTGCAGCCGCCATTGAAGAGGGTCGTGAGTTCGACATTCCCGGCGAAGAGGGTCTGCGCAACCAGTTGGTACTCGATGCCGCCTTCCGCAGCATCAAGAGCGGCGGCGTGGAGAATGTTTAGTGACAGGGGGCGGATTCACCACAGAGGCAGAGAGACAGAGAGGAAATTAGTTCTGAAAAATCAAAGGCCGAAGCAAAGAACAAATAGGCAGAAATACATACTGTTGTCTTGGAAGATGCTGACTCCAGCCTGCGATCTTATTTCAGATTTGATTTTCTCGGAACTCCTGTGTCTCTGTGGATATCCGCCTTTCAATTCCTTGGCTCACTTGGTTCGGCATGATGCGGCAGAGGCTGCGGCATCTCGGAGACGTTCCATGCCCACGCGGCCAACAACGCTGCGCCCTCGTTGATTTGATCGGGAATCACCTTGTCGAAGGTGTCGGTCTGGCTGTGGTGGGCTTCGCGATATTGCGCGGGCAGTTGCACGCAGAAGTACGCCGGCACGCCTTTGTTTAGGAACGGCACATGGTCTGACGAGCCAAAATAGCGCGTCGACAAAGGCTGAAGATCGAAGACCTCCTGGAGCGGCTGGTAAATTTCGTGCATCAGCGCCGCGGTTTCCCACAAGTCGTTCAGCGAGATGCTGAACACTTTACCCGTGCCCGTGTCGTGGATGAGCACGGCATCGATCGCGGGAATTTCAGCGGCGTGGTTCTTTAGGAAGGTGTCCGCGCCGATTCCTCCTTGTTCCTCGCCTGTAAAGAGGATGAAGGTGATGGTTCGCTTTGGCTTCCAGCCGAGGGCCTGTAATGCTCGCGCGGCCTCCAGCGTGGCCGTAGCGCCCGTACCGTTATCGAGCGCTCCCTGTCCGAGGTCCCAAGAATCAAGGTGTCCACCGACAATGACACGTTCCTCGGGATGCTCGCTGCCCTTGATCTCGGCGACGGTAATAGAAGCCGACACGGGTTTATCGCTGAACGTTTCCTGCAGATCGGCCTTCATCGTCACGGCTCCGGCCTGAAGCAGGCGATAGATGAGGTCGTAATCCTCGTGCGTTAGGAAAGCCATCGGCACTTCGCTGGCTGCGTAGTGATTGAAGCCGCCTGTCATGTTGTAGAGGCTGTCGGGCAGTCCGCTGTCGGACAAGATCAACGCGGGACCTTCCGCGGCTACCTGCCGCAGTAATTGCAGGCGGCCTCGCCAACCCATCTGGTTGGGCTGAGGTACGCCGCGTTGGGGGGCGATGACAGCATCGTAAGCGTTTTCCGGATTCGGATCTTCCTGCGACAAGTCATACGGCTTGCGCAGCATCACAATCGCGCCTTTCAGCTTGCCTTTGAACGGGTCAAGGTCCGAGGCTTTGGTGAGATTCAGCGCAATGACACTGCCCGTGACTTCGCCGTTAGTCGCCTTGCTCCAGCCGAACGCATGAATGCCGATGCGGCGCTGAATGGGACTGGTGATTTCGGCAGTTTCAACGCCGCGCGTCCAACCGTGAGCGATCTCTGCTGTTTCCAGATGTGCCTCAACGTGGTAATCCTCAAAGCGCTTGCGCGTCCATGCACTCGCCGCCTGCATCTGAGGTGATCCCGTCAAGCGGGGACCGATCTGCGTCGTGAGGTATTCCAGGTTCTTCATCAACTCGGAGTGGGCTTTTACCTCGTCAGCAATCTTCTGATCGGCTTCTTCCATGGCCTTACGATAGGCTTCGCGTTGCTCCTGAGGACGTTCTGCTGTCCTTTGGGGAACGCTTTGTGTAGGTTCTTGCGGAGCTCCTTCCGGAGATTGCGCAAGCAGCGAGCTGCAGAATAGGAGTATTGCGATGTGCGCCAGCAAACGGCGGCGAATTCGAATCATTGCACCTTCCTGTTGAAACTAAGCGGAGATTCGATCATAAGCGTTTGTGGTTTGATCGTGCTACTTGGGCCCCCAATGTCCTGTATGCTTAGAAGATTCTGCATGCCCGCGAACCCTTTACCACGATCTAAATCAACCCCCTTTCTGACGTGGCCTTTCTCCGTACTCTTGTTTTTGTTGGTGCTGCTTGGGCCGGCGTGGCCGCAGACGGCGTCTGGCCAGCCGCAGTCGACTCCGCCAGCGCAATCGCCGAGCCAGCCAACAACTCCTCCGCAACCTACGGCTCCGCAATCTCCCCCGCAGCCGCTTACTCCATCCGGCACGACGCAAGTTCCCGGAGCCGGAGTTGACGTCCAGAACCAGCAGCAGGGAAACCCGCAGTCAGGTGGACAGCCAGAGCCCCAGACTCGCATCACCAAGGCACAAGCCAAGGAACTCTTCCGTTCGGTCGATGAAATCCTGCAGTTCGCCAGCCACGACACCGGCCTGCCGATCCAGCACAAGGTCAAGCGTAACCTGATCACCCGCGAGTCGGTGGAGAAGTACGTTGACAAGCGTATGAAGGACGATAAGGACGCGCAGCGGCTGGAACAATCCCGGCTCGTGCTGGAGAAATTCGGGCTGCTTCCGCCTGGCTACGACCTGCACTCGGAGTTTCTTCGCCTGCTGGGCGAGCAGGTTGCGGCCTACTACGATCCGAAGTCGAAGAGCGTCAATCTCCTGGACTGGGTGCAGCCAGACATTCAGAGGCCCGTCCTGGCGCACGAACTCACCCATGCGCTGCAGGACCAGAAAATCAATCTTGAGAAGTGGGAATTAGCAGGCGCCAAAGACGACGCACCGCAGCCCGACCAGCAGGAACAAGTTGTGGAGGAGGCGCAGGCCGCGCGTCAGTGTGTTACCGAGGGCCAGGCGATGGTCGTGCTGCTCGACTACACACTGGCCCCGACGGGCAAAGACATTCTGAGTGCCCCGGAGATAGTCGACGTCATGCGCGCCAGCATGGCTGACAACAAGGACTCACCGGTGTTCGACGCAGCGCCCATGTTTCTCCGCGAGTCATTGATGATGCCATACACGTTTGGGCTGGAATTTGTGCGCGCCGTGCTCGCTAACAAAGGCAAGGATGCGGCGTATTCTGGCATGTTAGAGCATCCTCCCATCGATACTCGCCAGATCATGCAGCCCGAGACTTACCTGATGAAGCAAGATGTGGCGCCGCTGGTTATTCCCGACCTCGACAAGCTTGTTGCGCCCGACTACGAACGCTTCGACTTTGGCGGCATGGGCGAGTTCGACATCTATCTGCTGGCGAAACAGTACGGTGGGGACGCGGTTCCCAGGAACTACTATCCGCATTGGCGCGGCGGGTACTACTTTGCAGCCCACGCCAAATCAGCTCCCAAGGACCAGATCACGATGCTGTACTTCTCTCGATGGGATTCGCCCGAAGCGGCGCGTGATTTTGCCAAACTCTATGCTGATTATCTTCCCAAGCGATACAAAAAAGCTGCTTTGCAGCAGCCGGCGAACGGAACGACCGCAAGTGGAGCTCAGTCCATGATGAGATTCGAAACCAACGAAGGTCAGGCCACTCTGGAGATCCAGGGCAGCGGCCTTCTCATTCTCGAGGGTTTCGATGACCTGGTCGCGGAGAAGGCGCGGCAGGTGCTGCTGCACGGTATGTCATTGCCGCAGTCTGCAACCAAGGGCAGCAAATAGGATGGCGTCGGGCGTCGGGAATGGCTGAGTACATGTTGGAAGGACTAAGCGGGGGATCATGCAATTTATGCAGAGCACATCGCGCTTTTCGAAGCTGTCGTTAGTGGTAATCTGCTTTTTGTCCTTGCCGCTCTCGGGCCAGCAACTTGACGCGGAACACTGGGGCAAAAACACGCCAGGTGTAGAACTCGTAGCTCACGAAGGACCTCGCCAGAAGACCTCCTCCGGAACCGTCTTGATGTACAACCTGATCGGCAAAGGGTTTCCCGACGGAATTGTTTACGCTCTATGGCAATGGGCATCCGGCAAGTCTCCCAAGGTGATGATGCAGGGAGTGAGCTTCGACAAACGCGGTGTGCTGGTTTGTTCCGGAAAGCCTGGGTTTTGCTCCGGTAGGGGTCCTGACGATCCCATCAACATCCAGGCCACTGCGGTTCCGGGTGAGATGAAACGTATGGCGGTCATTTCCAGCGACGGCAAGATAGCTGGATTTGCCGACGCAATCCCGTTTCCGATCAAGCCGTCTGATAAAAACTGAGAGACGCGCACCCGAAGAAGCAACACTGTCCTGCCTTTTCCCCCACGTCACAATCCGATATGACAAAAGTATTACAAACGGAACTCTCTTCTGTTGTTAGTCTGGGATTGGCTCCTGTACCACATATCACAGGGATCCACACAATAACTTAGGGGAGACATGACGGGAGAGAAGAGGAATATCAATCGGCTCACTACGGGCTTCATGCTTGCGTTTCACATCGGCGCGATCGCGGCCTTATTCATGTTCAGTTGGAAGGCACTGATTGCTGGCGTGATCGTGTATTGGATTGCGGGAAGCCTCGGTATCGGCATGGGCTATCACCGGTTGCTTACGCATCGCGGGTACAAGTGTCCGAAGTGGCTGGAGTATGTTCTCACCGTCTGCGCCACGTTAGCGCTGGAAGGCGGTCCGATCTTCTGGGTGGCCACGCATCGGGTCCATCATCAGCTCACCGACAAGCCGGGCGATCCGCACTCCCCGCGCGATGGCGGCTTTTGGGCGCACATGGGCTGGATTCTTACCGGACAGACATTTCACAACAACAGCACTGACCTTCTGGCTTACGTCCCCGACCTGCGCAAAGATAAGTTTCATCTCTGGATCAGCAAGTACCATTGGGTTCCTTTGACCACGCTGGGTATCGTACTGCTGGTCATTGGCGGCTGGGGAGTGATGTTCTGGGCAATCTTCCTGCGTACAGTGATCTTGCTGCACTCCACCTGGTTTGTGAACTCGGCGACGCACATGTGGGGCTCCAAGCGCTTCGCCACCGATGATGATTCCCGCAACTTGTGGTGGGTCGCCTATCTCGCCTTCGGCGAAGGCTGGCACAACAATCACCACGCGCATCCGCAGTCGGCGCGCCACGGCTTGGCCTGGTACGAGATTGATATGAACTGGTACGGCATCAAGACTCTCGAAGCGCTGGGACTAGCCTGGGACGTGAAGCTGCCCAAGCTGGGGTCAGCCCGCATCAAGCCGGTTGTGGAACTGGAGCCTGCGATGCAAGCCCAAGAAGAGCTGGTCGGCGTTTAGAACAACATCAAGCAGAATCACGAAGGACGGTGTCAACAGCGCCGTCCTTTCTATTTCTGCGCGTAACCTTTCATCGGAACGATGCCGGCGAAGAGTTAAGATTACGGCAGAGGTGGTGAGGCGATGAATGCCGTGTCGCGCGATTCGTACGGGAGGGTTGTCCGAAGCATCCTGCTTTCGGCTTGTCTGGGTTTGGTCGCAGTCCAGACGTTGGTGCTGAGTCCAGTTTCCGCTTGGGCGCAGAAGCAAGAGATCGTATGGAGCGTCCAGGAGAAGCCCATCTATGACCAGATCAAGAATTTGCGCAGCCTGCCCGATGACGTCAGGGCTGGCGTTACGAAGCAGCTCGCGCTACAGATCAGGCAGTTGGCGGCAACGCCAAACAAGCTTCGGCTGGCCACCGGTCTGGCGAATCTGTCCACCGAAGGCGATTTCGGGCACGACACGTTGCAGCAGGTCGCGACCACCCTTGCCGACACGCTGGGTCAGCAGCCAGTGCCCGACGACAAAGATCAACCGGCCGCGCCCTATGTCGAGCTTGCCCAGTTAGTGCGCTATGAGCATGTGCAGACATCGTTGGACACGCCACAGTTCAAGGCTGCAATGGCCAAGCTCGAAGCCGATGACCAGCGCCGGCAGGAAGCCGACTTCACGCTCACCGACTTGCAGGGCAAGACATGGACGTTGAAGCAACTGAAGGGAAAAGTAGTACTCGTGAATTTCTGGGCCACGTGGTGCCCGCCTTGCCGTAAAGAGATGCCAGATCTCAATACGCTGTACCAGCGATTCAAAGATCAAGGTTTCGTGATCCTGGCAATTTCCGACGAAGAGGTCGACAAAGTGAAGCCCTTTCTCGCGGAACGGAACATCAGCTATCCGGTCATGCTCGACCCCGGGCGAAAAGTCAACGAACTGTTTCAAGTCGAGGGGATTCCGAAGAGCTTTGTCTACGATCGTGACGGAAAGCTGGTTGCGCAGTCCATCGACATGCGCACGCAAAAACAATTCCTGGAGATGCTGGGGCAAGCGGGTTTGCGATAGCGAAGAGCGCACAAGTCTCGCGGAGATGCGGCTTCGTTTACGGTCCCGCTACTTTCAGCAGATAGTAACGTTCAGGCGGAACGGGACCAAGCGCGAATGGCAACGGTCCCCAGCCGGAGAAGTAAAATCCCGCCCCTACTTCCTTGCTCATCGTCGTCGCCCAGGAGTGCAAGTCGACATCGATGGATCCCTCCTCAGTTGTTTGCAAGGAGATGGGGAAAATGTTCACGTTGTTCTTGGGGATCACGATCAGGTCTCCCGGTTGGGAACCGTATCCGCCGGTTTCCAGAGGACGAGCCCCGAATAACTGCATGTAATACTGAAATCCCCAGTGGCCCTGGAATTCAACCCCTCTGGATTCATTGCTGGTTTTCTGATGGACATAATTCGCCATCGTTCGCGCTGCATTCGCCAGGGCGGTATCTCCCGAAGTCACCCACAACGACACAACGCCCGACACTATGAGGGGAATTACCAATAGCAAGGGGCGTGCGTTCGTAGCATTCGGCTGGCGCTCATCAAGACGGCGTGCGATCAGAATTACAACTGCCGGAACCAAAGGATAGATTGACCGTGCGGTCACTACCCAATTCAGAAAAACGGCGAAGACTAGCGTCCCGGCAATCCATAGGAACAGGAGAACAGAGACTGCGTCCCGCTTTTTTCGAAGATCGACGATCGCAAGAGCTAGAACTGAAATTCCTCCGGCGATGTAGAAGGCCAATTGGCTGCTCACTAAAGCCATATGCTCGTAGACCCAGTTCTCATTGGCGTAATAAGGACCCAGAAGGATCCACCCTCGGAAGAAAGAAAATCCCAGCAGTGCACTCAGGATACCCCCGACTAGAACCTGCTTGCGCGACCACAGAACGGGAACAAACGTCAGTGCAGGGAGGGCGCAACCACCGGCGAATGCCACGCCTACCAGAACCTGGCCTGACCTAGAGAGTTGCTCCTGAACGACTCCATGGGCCATGCCGGTGTAGCTGATGGCGCTCGAAAGGAGTCCACGACCATAGAGTGCGCGAGTCCAGAACTCGTATCCTCCCATGACGAAGAGCGGAATCAACAAAAAGGCAGCCCAGCTTCCCAAGCGACGTTTTCGCACGAGCGAGTAGACGAGCAGGAGTGGTATCAAGGACACTCCGAAGTACTTCGTCAATGCGCACGCAGCGATTAAGAGGCCGGAGATCGCCAAATAAAGCGGCTTATCGGGCTCATCCAGTCCTTCGACCCAAAAGACTGCCGCCAGAACCCAGAGTGCCAACATCATCGTGTCGCACATCAGGCCGGTTGCAGAGACTAGAAAGCCGGGTGCCAGGAGCGTCGCTGCGGCGGCAATCAGGGGCCGCTGCGTGAACCGCAGGGCGAGACGGTAGGTACCAAGGACGACACCCAGCGCTGGCAGAACAAAACCAAGATGCAGGGCAGTCTCCGACCATCCTGCAACCGAGCCGACCAAGGCTGCGAAATAGCTCGCCAGCGGAGGGTTTTGGGCCACCTCCGACATCGGCATCCGATATGCATACCAGACGACCTCAAACCCGTACGGGTTGAAAGGATGTTTGGTGATCTGCTGCGCCGCCCAGATGAATAGGGGATCGTCTAGATGAAAGGCCTTGCCCGAAAAAGGGAGCAAACAGAAGACCGTGAGCAGAAGGAGGGTCTCTTGCGGTCGACGCGAGATCCAGTCTGAAGCGACTGAGTAAAAACGAAGAGCCCAAGGTTTGATGGCTGCAGGAATTGCGGTTCACCAATTCTCACTGTGGAATTTTCACTGCACTCTAAAAAGTCAAGTCAACTTGCCGCGTGTTTTTCTAGAGCGATGTTCGAATTGCTGTATCCGCCAAGCTCGGGTAGAGCGGCGCTTCGGCGCCGCGTCAATGCACCTCTATTTACGAGGCTTTCAGCCCGCTGCGATGCAGCGGGCTGAAAGCCTAAACTTCGGAGGCGCAGCCTGGACGCGGACCTGAAGGTCCGCTCTACCCGGATACACCTACCTCGAAACCACTCTAAACAGCAATCAGCACCTGATCACACCGGTAAAGCGACCTAGCCACCGGCCGTTTCCATTCGAGCCTCAGGGAATCCAGCATTTTACACCGGCTCGTTTATTTCGTCCCGATTAGAGCCGGTACTATCCCGCTTCCTACTGCTCTAGTGCCGCATGGTGAGCCTAACAACATCAATCGAGGCGAGCGCAATCGAGCTGGGCTTTTGCGACGCCCAATCGAACGGTGTAACCCATAACCGCAGCCGGGTGATTGTCGGGCGCGGGTAGCTGCGCCAGTGAGTTTTGTCAGCGTCGAAGTAGCTCGCCAGATCGCCCTCACTCCAGGGGAAAAACCATATCTCCGATGGAGTGTTCGGTTCCACCACAAACGACTTCAAATCGCTGGTGCCATCTGCACGCGTGATCTCAAGCTGGAGGCGCTCGGGTTTGCGCAGCTTCCACCAGAAGTTGTAACGGACCGTGAGGCGAAGCCGCAGAAAATCACCGTCTGCGCCCGACCAGCCTGGGTCGCCAAGATCCAATACCGAGCCGCGTGTTCCGATCGGAAAAGAACGTGCCGCAATATTGAGAGATTGCTCCTGCATCGCGATCTGGGACGCACGTGAGTCATCGCGGCGCAGCAGAAAAATTCCCGGAAGCGTCTGTTGTTCCGATCGGTAATGGCGCAAAATCCAGAACCACACCTCAGGGCCACGCGTGAAGTTGGAAACCCCATCAATGGCGAAGCTGGCGTCCCGGTCGGTACCGAGATTGGGGTCGGCGTCGGGCACGTAAAGGCCAACTGGAGCCGATGCCCGCTCCAGTCCCGAGATCTCGAGTTGCGACAGGTACTGCCCACTCACCAGGTAGGACTGCATTACCCCCCCAGCCACGTTTCGTCGCGAGGCAATTCCAAAGATGGTCTCGTACGGGAAAATGACCAGGGAATCCTGAGATCCGCTGACTTGCTGAACGTGTCTCGCAATGATCTCCAGGTCTGTGCCAAATCCCGCCACCAGGCAGGCCCCGTCGAATTGTAGGGACCCGATCGGACATGCGGTGACGGAGTCGTGTAGTTGGGCGTAATAACTCCGCAACAGCGGGGGAGGGAAGGGCTGGCCCGCGAACAGCAGTGAGGCAACGACTGCGACCAAGGCTGCAATAGCGGAAGCGACACGTGACGGGAAGGAGAACAGGACGGTACCCGCGAAGAATACCATGGGGAAAATCGCGAGCGTAATGTGTCCGGAATCGGAGCGAACCAGCCCGCCTTGCATAAAGAGCAGCACGAAGACGAACCCACCAAGCAGGAACCCCGTGCGGGGGACGATACTGCTCTCGCGATCGCCGGTGATGACGCGGCGGAGAAGAAAGATCAAGCCTCCGGTAAGCAATGCGGCAAGCAGGCGGTATTCATCTGTGCTGCTCATCTCCGCAGGCTCCAGCCACCGGTACGCTCCCACGATAGCGAGTGAACTTCTCCAGAAGCGGAAATCGAAGGGCTTCGCCATCACGGCATTGATGACAACGAGGAACACAACAGAGGTCGCGGCAAACGCGCACAGGACCAAAGCGTACTTTCGAATTACCGCTCGCAGTTGACGGCGCCATTCCCATGCCACTCCGCCGAACGCGACCAGCAACGCTGCGATCGAATACACGCCGGCGTCGGCGGAGTATAAAAACGCGACGGCACACAGAACTGCAGCGCCGGTGCCCGCCACCCAAGGCTTAAGGCGTGCCTGTTGGACCGCATACCAGCCTCTCAAGAACAGGGCGAACAGAAAGATTGGGAAGGAAGTCTTCAAGATCGCAAATGACGTTCGGAGGTCTGATGGTGACCAGTAGACCGAGAGCAGCAGCAACAGCAGAAAACGTTTCCACGCCGGTTGCTCGGGGATAAGCAGCCAGAGCGTCAGATAACCAAAGATAAACGTGCACCAAAGCGGCAGCGTGTTATAGGTGGCGTGAATGGACCCTACAGACAGACCCATCCAGCGCGAAGGAGCGCTCTCGAGCCATTGGAACAGAGGGCCATAAGTGAAGGCGACGTCGCGACCGAACCAAAGGCCGCGCGAGGCCTTGAAGGCGGTGTCAAGCAACCACGAATCGTCGATCAGTGAAGGATGACGAAATATCACCAGTTTTTGCGGCGACAATAACGCCGGCGGAAACGACAGGAGACTCAGCAAGATTGGGGCGAGAATGTCCCAGTGCCGACGAAAGTGCTTGTCTGGCTGCGTCGCGAGGAATCGATCAGAGTGCGAAATTCGTTGGCGGATGGCTGGGAGGACTTTTTCGGTCACGAAGGCATTCTAATCGGGAAACCTTTCTTGATCGGTTGTGATCCGCCAAGGTGCGCTCTGGATTCGAGATCGCTGTGCAAACGCTGGCGCGCCCGGCATCGTTCGGCGGGCGTCGAACTGATGATAGAGTATTGCTATTCTCCCTCACCCACCCGAGTCCAGGAGCAGGAGTGACGTCAGTTCGGTCGAAACCTAAACAGGTGAATCGAAAGGGGATTCAATCTCCGCGAGACACAGCCGCATTTTCTTTGTACAAGCTGCCAAGCTGGGTTTTTGCTCTTATCCTGATGGTGGCAACGATCGCCCTCTACTACCCGGTCAGCCATCATCCGTTCCTCAATTACGATGACGACGCCTACGTAACCGAAAATATTCATGTCCAGTCGGGCGTGACTTGGGCCACGGTCCAATGGGCTTTTACTACCTTCGAATCTGCAAACTGGCATCCCCTGACCTGGATTTCCCACGCCCTGGATTACCAGATGTTCCAGCTCGATCCTGGCGGGCACCACGAGACCAATGTAGTGCTGCATGTGGTGAATGTGCTTCTGCTGTTCTGGGTCTTGTTGCGGGCGACGGAGTCCGTCGGACCAAGTTTGATGGTGGCCGCGCTGTTTGCTCTGCATCCCGTTAACGTCGAGTCGGTGGCTTGGATCTCCGAACGCAAGAACCTGCTGAGCATGCTGTTTTTCTTGCTCGCATTAGGTGCCTACCGCTGGTATGCGCGGGAGCCTCGCGTGACTCGCTACGCCGCAGTCGCAGCTCTCTTTGCGCTTGGCATAATGGCCAAACCGCAGGTAATTACCTTCCCCTTCGTGCTACTGCTGTGGGACTACTGGCCCCTGCGAAGGATGTTTGGCGGTAGTCGGGAAGCATCTTCCGGAGGAGGGTCGGCAGCGATGCCAGAAAAAAGTCTTTCATGGCTAATTTTGGAAAAACTGCCTCTTTTCGTAATTTGTGCTGCTAGCGCCGCCATAACGCTCAAAGCGCAGCGGGGGGCTGGCGCCATGAGTGGGGCCAACTGGCACCCGTTTTCTGTTCGGTTGGAGAATGCCATCGTCTCCTACGTGCGATATGTCGGAGAGGCCTTTTGGCCGTCGCGCTTGTCCTTGTACTACCCACATCCCGGAAATTCATTGGTACCGTGGCAGGTGATTGCAGCGGTCGCGATAATTCTCGCTGTTACCTTCCTCGTGGTCGCGGGCCGGAGCCGGCGTTACCTTCTAGTGGGCTGGTTTTGGTTCCTGGGGACCCTGGTCCCCATGATCGGCCTCGTGCAAGTGGGTAACCAGGGGAGGGCCGATCGCTACGCGTACCTGTCGTTCATCGGCTTGTTCATCATGGTCTGCTGGGGTGTAGCCGGGTGGGCGAAGCAGCAGCAGATTTCCACCGCAAAGCTGGCCGTTGTAAGTGTCATGGTATTGATTGCATTGGCTGTTGCGACTCGCCGTCAGGTCACTTATTGGGACGACAATGTCACCCTGTGGTCGCATGCGGTGCAGGTCACGAAGGACAACTACGTGGCCGAGGACCATCTGGGTGGAGCAATGGTGGCCGACGGACGGCTTGAAGCGGCTATGCCGCATTTCTACCGGGCGGTGGCAATCAATCCAGACGATCCTGATAGCAACCTCAACATCGGTGGTTACGAGCAACAACAAAAAAATTTCCCGCAAGCTATCGCGCAGTACAAGAAAGTGATCAGCGCCACGGAGGACTCAACGGCACTTTACGCCGGAGTGCGTGCGAAGGCATTTAACAATATGGGCTACGCCTATCGCGAACTCGGTGACTTACCCAACGCCCGGGAGAGCTTTGAAGCAGCGGTAGCCATGAATCCCCAATACGTGAAGGCATGGATCGGCTTGGGGCTGGTCGATCAAAAATCCGGCAATCTTGGACCGGCCATTCAGGCGTATTTCCAGGCCATGAAGCTCCAGCCATCAGATTGGGGCTACCTGCTGCTCGCACGGGCCTTGGAGCAAAGCGGCGACAACAACGCAGCGCTGTCGGCCATTCAGCAAGCTAGAAGCATGACCCGCAACTTTGAAAGCGCCCAGCGAGGCGCAGACCGACTACTGGCCCAATAGCTGACGCCTCGTGGCTGTCAGGCACAGGTTATGCGCTTGGTGATTTCGCCGGTGCTATCCTCTTCTCGTCGTCCCATGCGCATCACCAGCCGCAAGACAACCATCGCGTTCTTTATCACGCTCGGCGTCTGCCTGGCGGCCGCGGCTACGGTACTCAGCACCAGTTGGATCATTCTCAACTGGCGTGAGATCGTGCCCCTGATTCTAGGCGTGATATTTTTTGGCTTCATCATCGCCGGGGTCATCCTCAACACCATTTTTCTGGTCCGCGAGATTCGCCGCAACGAACAACAGGACAGCTTTCTCAATGCGGTTACCCATGAGTTGAAGACGCCCATTACCTCAATCCGCCTGTACCTGGAAACCCTGCAAAAACGCAATGTGGACGAAGAACAGCGTTATGAGTTTTACCAGGTCATGCTCGACGATACGCAGCGTCTGATGGGCACGGTCGAGCAGGTGCTGCGTGCGGCCCGGGTGGTGCAGAAGAACGCTCTGCTTTCGCGTAGTGAGGTCGAAATCGGTCTGCTAGTGCAGGACGTGTTGAATCTCGCACGGTCTCGCCATCATTTGTCTCCCGAGGCGATGGACTGGGCGATCGAAGGAAGGCCAGCCGAGCGGCTTACGGTCATGGGCGACCGCGAAGAGCTTGCCACGGCTCTGTCCAATGTGTTCGACAATGCGGTTAAATATTCACAGAAGGACCCGAGCATTCGGGTCGAGGTGCTCACACCCGATCTGCGACATGTGCAGATTCGAGTCCGGGACAATGGCATCGGAGTATCTCGTGGCGAACTGAAGCGCATCTTCAAGCGTTTCTATCGCGTACTAACACCCGGCGCAACGCAGGTAAAGGGCAGCGGCTTAGGTCTGTTCATCGTGCGGGCCATCGCGAACCGACATGGTGGCAAGGCCTACGCGGAGAGCGAAGGAGCGGGCCGGGGCACAACCGTCACCATCCAATTGCCGAGGAACTCGCAGTGAGCGAAATACTGCTGGTCGAAGACGAAGAGCATCTGGCGCGAGGGTTGAAGTTCAACTTGGAGGCCGAAGGCTATCCCACCAGGGTCGTGGGCGACGGCGAAACCGCTTTGGATCTGCTACTGAAGGAGCACAGCAAGTTTGATCTGCTGGTACTCGATATCATGCTGCCCGGCAAAGACGGCTTTGCAGTTGCCACCGAACTGCGCAAGGCGAACCACTACATTCCTCTTTTGATGCTGACCGCACGTGGTCGTCCGGAAGACGTTTTGAAGGGCTTTGCATCAGGCGCCGACGACTATCTGCCCAAGCCGTTCGACCTTGCCATTTTACTGGCGCGCATTCGCAGCTTATTACGCCGCCACGACTGGAGTCGTACGCTACTCACGGACCCTCCGGCGGAAGTGCGAGTGGCGGAACCTGAAGATGTCGATTCCTTGCGCGAGTTCGACGTCTATAGCTTCGGAGGCAAAGAGGTCGATTTTGGGACGCTGGAGTTGCGGGTCCATGGCAATGTGTTTCGCCTGACCCTCATGGAAGCCGAGCTGTTGCGCCATCTGATTCGCAACCGCGACAAAATTGTTTCGCGCAAGTCCATTCTCGAAGAAGTTTGGGGTCTGCACGAGGACACGGACACACGTGCTATCGATAATTTCGTTGTGCGATTGCGTAAGTACATTGAGCAAGACCCGTCGCGTCCTCAACATCTGCTTACCGTACGTGGAGTGGGCTACCGCTTTCTGCCCACGCCAACCGGCGGGTAGGGCACTCGTAACAGCTCGGGGGTTTCTTGCAGTTATCCTCTGCTCAAAGGGCAACTCCGAGGGAGGATTCGCGTTTTGATGTGTTTGGGTCCGGAATCCTTTGAATTGCAGGGGTCATGAGGTGCAGGATGAAGGCTTAACACTCTTGGAGAAGCTGGAGAGCAGGGGCTGAGACTGTAGCCAGTTCCGGCCCGTTTCGCCTTCGCTAGGGCCCCAGCCGCACCAACCCCGTGGTGTGCTTGAGCTGACCGCAGGCGGCGTAGATATCGCGGCCGCGCGGACGGCGGACGAACGTCGGAATGCCTGCTCGCGTGAGGACGCTTTGAAAGGCTAGTACGCGCTCCCCCGACGGTGTCGAGAAGGGAATCTCCGGGCCGGAATTGAGCGCGATCAGGTTTACTTTGGCACGTAGTCCGCGTATCAAGTCGACCATTTCACGCGCGTGCTGAACCCCATCGTTGATGCCGCCGAGCAGGACGTACTCGAAGGTCAGCCGCTCGCGATTGCGGAGGGGGAACTCGCGGAGCGCTGCTATGAGCTTCTCGATGGTCCACTTCTTCGTGATTGGCATGACCTGCGTGCGCAGCAGCTCGTTCGGGGCATTCAACGACACCGCCAGCTTGGGCCGCACAGGCTCGGCTCCGAAATCGGCGATGCGCGGCACAATTCCCGAGGTCGAAACCGTCATGCGCGACCCGGGAATCCCAACCCCTTCCACCAACAAACGCACAGCCTGCATGAAATTGTCGTAGTTCAGGAAAGGCTCACCCTGTCCCATGAAGACGAGGTTGACACGGTCGCGCGGCATTTCGACTTGCTGGTCGGTGAGCACGGCGAGAATCTGTCCCACGATTTCTCCGGCGCTGAGGTTGCGCTTCAATCCCAGCAGCGCGGTCATGCAGAAGGCGCACTCGACAGCGCAGCCTACCTGGCTGGAAACGCAGATGGTGGCACGCCGCCAATCTTTCCGCCCGGCAGACGTGTTCGAGGAAGCTACGCCCTGATCCCATCCTTTAGCCAAATGAGCGCTAAAGGATGGGACACGCTGCTCTGGAGCGCCACCTAAAATGTGGAGCTCCTTCAACGCGGTGTCTCCATCCTCCGAACCATCGCCAGCTTCTCCGTCATCGCCATCGGGCATCCATACGGTCTCGACACTTTGGCCGTCGGCAAACGCCAACAGGTAACGGACCGTGCCATCTGAAGAAACGAACTTTTTCTCGATTATGGGTAAACCAACCCAGTAACCCGCCTCGCTGAGTCGCTGCCGGAAGGCAAGAGGCAGCATCGTGAACTGATCCAGGTCCGACCACCTTTGCCGGTACAAACCGTCTAAAAGCTGGCGGGCGCGGTAGCCGGGTTGACCCAAGCTTTCGGCAATCTCCGTAAGTCGCTGAATCGTAAGGCCTAATAGTTCGGTATGTTGCGGCTTGCTCATGCATCCAATATGCTGACTAGGTTAGATTCCTACGCGCCCGACGACGCTGCGGGCTTTCGTCATTGTCGATTAATTCTAGAGAGTGATTATTCTATCGCGCGGGCCTCGGAGCCATAAGGGCGGAAGCACGGGAATTAGCCATGCGACAGTTTCCAAGGGGTGTGTTCACTTGGTTGTCGCACTGGAGCAGTAAGAATGGTTGAAGAAGTTCGTAACATAAAACGCGAGGTTTTGCCCAACGGGCTCACCATCCTCACCGAGCACATGAACCACATCCGTTCGGTCTCGATGGGGATCTGGGTGAAGTCCGGGTCGCGTCACGAAGATCCCGCCGTGAATGGCATTTCCCATTTTGTCGAGCACATGGTGTTCAAGGGGACAACCAACCGCACTGCCGAGGATATCGCCCGCCAAGTGGATTCCATCGGCGGCAACATGGATGCCTTCACTGGTAAAGAGACGATCTGCTTCAACATCAAAGTCTTGGATGAGCACCTGCCTCTCGCGGTCGATATCTTAAGCGACATGGTCTTGCATCCGGTCTTTGACGCCAACGAGATCACGCGCGAGCGCGGCGTCATTCTGGAAGAAATCAAAATGGATGAAGACAATCCCGACTACCTGGTCCATGAAATCTTCACCCAGAATTTCTTCAAGGACCACCCGTTGGGCAAGCCGATCCTGGGTACCAAGGAGACGGTAAGGCGCTTCGATCAGGATGCCATTCACGGTTTTTATCCCGCGAAGTTTGCCCCAGGGAACCTCATCGTCTCGGCGGCAGGGAACGTTGACCATGAGGCGTTCGTCGAACTTCTGCGGCAGCGCTTCGGACAATTGCCGCCGGGCTCCAATGGCTGGCACGATAGCCCGCCCAAGGTCCACTCCCGCATCATCCTGCGCAACAAGAAGTCCCTGGAGCAGGTGCAGATTTGCGTGGGCGTCCCGTCTTACCGCATCAGTGATGAGCGTCGCTATGTGTCTTACATCCTGAATACGCTGCTGGGTGGAGGAATGAGTTCACGGCTGTTCCAGAATGTTCGCGAAAAGCAGGGACTGGTGTATTCCATCTTTTCGGAACTGAACCCATTTCGCGATACCGGACTGCTCTCGGTATACGCCGGCACGTCGCGGGAGTCCGCTCCCAAGGTGGTGCAATCCATCGTGAACGAGTTTCGCCAGTTGAAACTAAACTCCATCTCGGAAGAAGAGCTCAAACGCGCCAAGGACCAGTTGAAGGGCAGCCTGATGCTGAGCCTGGAGTCGAGTACAGCGCGCATGTCGAACCTGGCGCGGCAGGAAATGTATTACGACCGCTTTTTCAGTATGGACGAGATTATTGAGCGCATCCAGGCGGTGACCGTGGAGAGCCTGTTGCAATCCGCCGACGAGCTGTTCCAGCCAGAGCGGATCGCGGTGACCGTGTTGGGCAATCTCAACGGATTGAAGATCAGCCGCGACTCCTTGGTCTGCTGAGCGTTCTTATCTCCCGAGGCAAGACCTTTCTCCTCTCGCCGCGTCCAAAATGCAGATTTGTCTGAATAGGCAGAGGGAGTGGGGTGGAAGTGCGCTTTGAGCCTCTTACCCCTCGCATCATCTTCAAATTTGTGCGATGCTGTGGGCATGGGAAACAAGAACGCACCAAAGCGCGAAGCCAAGAAGCCGCCTAAGAAGAAATCCAAAGCGACCCTCTGAGACTCCAGCCACGCCGCTGTATGGGTGCCCGGTCCCGACACCGTGGGCCGACTCCGGTGGAAGGTTGGCACGGCAACGTCTAAAATGACTAGCGGCGGCTAAGAAAGGTTGCCAGTATGCGTAAACGTAACCGAGACCGGGGATTTACCCTTATCGAACTGCTGATCGTCGTCACCATTATTCTCATCATCGCGGCCTTCACCATACCGAAACTCACGAAGTCGACCATCCCCGCCCACGAGACTTCGGCAATCGCCAGCATCAGAGCGATCAATGAGGCGGAAATGATCTATGCCAGCAGCCATCCGGACGTGGGCTTCACAGCGGACTTGGCCATGCTGGGAGGTACTACGCAGACCGGCGGCGAGGGAACCATCGACAACAACCTGGCCAGCGGCCGCAAGAGCGGCTACACCTTCACCTATACGCCGGGCGAGAAGGTGAATGGCGCCATCCGTTCGTACACCATCACTGGCGTACCCGACCAGGTCGGCACCACCGGACAGCGCAGGTTCTACTCCGATGAGGCAGGCGAGATCCATAACAATTCGTCTGGGCCTGCGGATGCGACCAGCCCGGTGATCCAGTAACGGGTGGGACTTGGCTCGTGCGTACAACCGACTTTCAGAGACTGCGCCGCAGTCAATGGCCGGTTCGCGAGGGGGTATGGTGCCGCCACAGGCTAGCTACGGAGCGGTGGGATGATGTTACCCAGCGCGTGAGTGCCAGGAGAAGTGGGAGACTTCGCGGAGCCGCAGAGCGGCGACGCCGTTTGGTTAGGCTCGACTTTTTCAGGGCCTCCTTAAATTTGACCATTGAAATCTCCGGCACTGCACAACATTTTGAATTGATGAGCATCGTCCCATCCCGCTGGAATCTTGCTGCGGCTGTGCTACTCCTCTTGGTCTCACCCCCTCTCCATGCCCAAACCGACGTGCAAACGCTGGCCGCCAAGGTGGACCGGCGCTACGATCACATGCGCACCCTCGAAGCCAAGTTCACAGAAACCTACAGCGGGGCTGGTATCAACCGCACCGAGGGCGGAACCCTGCTGCTAAAGAAGCCAGGACGAATGAGGTGGGACTACGATCAGCCCCGGCCCAAGCTGTTCCTCACCGATGGGAACACCGCGTGGTTCTATGTTCCGGGTGAGAAGCAGGTTCGCCGGACCCCGGTCAAGCAGCTCGACGATCTGCGCTCACCGCTGCGTTACATGTTAGGCAAGACGAAGCTGGAGAAAGAGTTGGATGGACTCTCGCCGGCACCCGATCAGAAGCCGCTCAACTCGGGCGATCTGGTCCTGCGCGGAATTCCGCACGGAATGGGTGATCGGATTAAGCAGACTTTGCTCGAAGTAACGCCTGACGGCTTGATCTCGCGCATCGTAGTGGAAGAACGCGATGGCTCGATCACCGAATTCCGCTTTCTTCAACAGAAGGAAAACGTCGAAATACCAGACGGGAGATTTCGCTTTACTCCGCCGCCGGGGACGGAGGTCGTGGCGGGAACGGAGTTCACGGAATGAGCACTTAGCAATTAGCATTTGGCGCTTAGCAAGGGCGAATGGATGGGGCGGAGGAAGTTGCGGGTTCGGATCAATTTCTGAATGCCAATTGCCAAGTGCTAATCGCTAAATGCTAAGTGCCCACAGCTTCCGAGTGTTAAACTACCCATAATCTCTCCCTAGTAGGGAACTTCTCAACCATGGCCGAATACCTGATCAAGATGGCAGACGAGCGAGGTCATGTCCTCGAGCAAACCGAGAACGGGGTCTCGGAGGTCGAGATTCGGGACCGCTTCGCGCAGCAGGGCTTTCTAGTCTATTCGGTCAAGGCCAAGGGCCTGTTTTCCACCGAGGTGGGGTTCCCGCGCCGGCGCAAGATCAAACAGGACCAGTTCGTTATTTTCAATCAGCAGTTCGTGACCCTGATCCACGCCGGTCTGCCCATCATTCAATCGCTCGAGTTGCTGATCAAGCGGCAGCGCAACCCCTTCTTTCGTTCCGTGTTACAGAATGTGCATGACCGGGTACGGGGCGGCGAGCTGCTCTCTGACGCGTTCGAAGCGCAGAAAGTTTTTCCCAAGGTTTATACCACCACGATACTGGCGGGCGAGAAGAGTGGCAACCTGGAAGAGGTGATGGGCCGCTACATCTCCTTCCAGCGCCTGGCGGTGAGTTTTCGCAAGAAACTGATTTCTTCGCTGGTTTACCCCGCGTTGTTGGTGGCGATGCTGGTGGTGATGATGACCTTTCTCATCACCTTTGTGGTTCCACAGTTCGCGACCCTGTACTCGCAACTGGGCGCGCAGTTGCCGCCGGTTACCTCCATAATGCTGTCGATCGGGGTCAATGCGAAGCAGTATTTCTTGCCCTCGCTTGTGGTGCTGGGGGGTCTTGGTTTCTTCTTGTGGCGCTGGGTGAGAAGCGACAGCGGCGCCCTCAAGATGGACCGCCTCAAACTTAAAGTCCCCATGCTGGGGGACGTCTGGCTGAAGTACCAAGTAGCGGTGTTTGCACGTATGCTGTCGACACTATTATCCGGCGGACTATCTCTGGTTCCATCGCTGGAGACGGCGTGTGAGTCGATGCAGAGCCGTCTCATCTCGCATGGCATTGAGACGGCGACGCGCGGTGTGCGAGAAGGCCAGACATTAGCCCATAGCCTGGAGGAAACTGAGGTCTTTCCAGAGATGTCGGTAGAGATGATTGAGGTCGGCGAATCGACGGGTGCGTTGCCGGCGATGCTGAACTCGGTCTCCGAGTTCTATGAAGAAGACGTTCAGAACGCACTGGCCACAGCGATGGCGCTGATTGAACCGGTTATCCTGATCGTGATGGGCGTGGTGGTGGCGTTTGTGCTGATTTCGCTGTACCTTCCGATCTTCAGCTTGGGCTCGGAAGGACTCCATTAGGAAAGAGCAGTAGTTAACTCACTTTGGTTAGTTGCAACTGCTAACGGCTGATTGCTAACAGGTATTGACGTAATGGCAGACATAAAGAAACCCATATTCGTAGGCGGCGGTAACGGAAGCCCGGTAACCACGCAGGATGAAGTCGAGCACGGCAAAGAGCTGGCGCGGCGCTATCGTTGCGAGTTCGTGGACTTGAAGAACTTTCACATCCAGCACGATCTGTTCCGCAAGATTCCGGTGGACTTGATGTTCCGCTACAACTTCGTGCCCCTGGAGGACAAACCCGATGGCCGCCTGGTGATCGCCATCGCCGATCCCAGCCAGTTGATGATGATCGACGAGATCGGCTTGCTGTTGGCGCGGCGCATCACCACCAAGGTCGCCAGCCTGTCGCAGATCAGCGACATCCTGAAGAAGACGGAGCAGTCGCAGCGCGTGCTTGAGGAAGCCAGCGAGGGCTTCGCCCTGGACGTCATTGTCGAGGACGAGAATTCCGACGAGACCATCTCCATCGAGAAGCTGACGGCTGAGACTGACATCAGCCCCATCATCCGCCTGGTGGACACCACCATCTTTACCGCGTTGCAACGGCGCGCCAGCGATATTCATATCGAAACGCGCGACGACTCCGTGGTCATCAAGTACCGCATTGACGGTGTGCTGCAACAGGCCATGCAGCCCATTGCCAAGGAGCACCACTCCACCATCATCTCGCGTATCAAAGTCATGAGCGAGCTGGACATTTCTGAGCGCCGCGTCCCGCAGGACGGACGTTTCCGAGTGCGCTATCTAGGACGGTCCATCGACTTTCGCGTCTCCATCATGCCCTCGATCCACGGCGAAGACGCGGTGCTGCGCGTGCTCGACAAAGAGTCCATGAGCGAGAAGTTCCACAAGCTCACTCTTGATGTGGTTGGCTTCAGCGACGAAGACCTGCACAAGTTCCGCCGCTACATCAAGGAGCCGTACGGCATGGTGCTGGTTACCGGACCGACTGGCTCGGGAAAAACCACGACGTTGTACGCCGCGCTGAACGAGATCAAGACCGACGAAGACAAGTTGATCACCATCGAAGATCCCGTCGAATATCAAATTCGCGGCATCACGCAGATTCCGGTGAACGAGAAGAAGGGCTTGACCTTTGCCCGAGGTCTTCGTTCGATTCTGCGTCACGATCCCGACAAGATCATGGTCGGTGAAATCCGCGATACCGAGACGGCGCAGATTGCCATCAACTCCGCTCTCACCGGACACCTCGTGTTCACTACCGTCCATGCCAACAATGTGGTTGACGTGCTGGGGCGCTTCCTCAACATGGGCGTCGAGGCCTACAACTTCATTTCGGCGCTCAACTGCATCCTGGCGCAACGGCTGGTGAGACTCGTCTGCGAGTTCTGCAAAAAAGAGATCCAGTATTCCGACGAAGAGTTGGAGGCCAGTGGTTTGAATCCGCAAGAATGGGTCAACATCCCGTTCTATGAAGGAGAAGGTTGCATCGAGTGCTCGGGTACCGGCTTCCGCGGACGAACTGCGATCCACGAGTTGCTGGAGTTGACCGATAACGTGCGCGAGATGATTCTGGCGAAGAAGCCCAGCAGCGAGATTCGCCGCGCCGCCAAGGACGAAGGCATGCATTTCCTTCGCGAGTCGGCAATTGACAGAGTGAAACGAGGGCTGACAACGCTGAAGGAAATCAACAAGGTGACCTTCATCGAGACGACGCGATAAGGCAGCATTTAGCATTTAGCATTTAGCAAAACCTGAATCAGGCGATGCTTGGGTAGTGCGGGCCTTCAGGCCCGCGTCTAGGCTGTGGTAAACATCCAAGGGCTTTAGCCCTGGGAACGCTGATTCCTGATTTTCAGAGACTGTCATCCTGAGAGTTTGTGACTTTATTGTTTTTCGCAAAATCCGATGCTGAAATCAAACAACTTACGTGCCCAAAAAGCGCGCACATTCAAAAAATTCACAATCTCTGAGGGAGGAGCGCAGCCACCAGTCGGAGGACCTCTATCCTAACCGGATCGTGTGGTCTGACGAAAACGGAAATTTTGCTGAAGGGTTCCTTCGCTCCACTCAGGATGACAGCGATTGAAGCCTGAAACGCGCAATTTGAAACGTGAAGCTTATGTCTTCTAACCACATTCCGCGTCCCCGGGTGGCCTGTGAGATAAGCGCCGAGCATATGGTCGCAGGACGCGCCGGAGAAGGTGCACAGGCTCTCGAAGCCGCCTCCGCACAGGTTATCTCCGATGGAGCACTTGTCCCCGGCCTACAGCAGGCAAACGTTAACGAGCGCGTGGCCCTGGTGTCCGCACTGCGCAATGCCTTGTCAGCGGTTGCCGGGCGTTCGCGCGATGTCTGCCTGGTGATTCCCGACGCTACCACCCGCATCATGCTGCTCGACTTCGACACGCTGCCTTCCAAAGCCGAAGAGGCGGACGCAGTCGTGCGCTTCCGCCTGAAGAAATCGCTTCCGTTCGAAGTGGAGCAGTCGGCCTTGTCATTTGATCGGCAGGGAACCGCAGACCCGGTCAGATTGGTTGTGGCTGTGACGCCGCGTAACATTCTGGAGGAGTACGAATCGCTGGTCCGCGAAGCTGGCTACAATCCCGGCGCGGTATTGCCCTCGATGATTGCGGCCTTGGGCGTGGTGGACGGTGCGCGTCCGACGATGGTTATCAAAGTCGAACGGGGAACAACCACCTTTGCCATTGTGGACAATAACCAACTTCTGCTCCATCGCGCGCTGGAGAATGGCGGCTCGGCGGTTAGCGGCGAGTCGCTGGTGGACGACGTGAACACTTCGCTGGTGTACTTCGAGGACCGTTACTCCGTGGGGGTGGATCGCGTCTTGGTAACGGGAGTTGAGTCGGCGCAGGCCTTGCAGGAAGCGTTGAGCGCGAGCGCAAATATCCGCGTGGAAGAGCTGGTGTCCAGTACCAGGGCTGGCGCCGCAGCCGGTAACGTACCGCGGTCGGTGCTCGCCGGGGTCGTGGGAGCTCTGGTTTCCTGATGCGTTTCGACATCAATCTTGCCAGCCAGCCATACGAGGCCGCTCGCTTCTATCGCCGCCGCGTGGGTGCGGTCGTGGCCGCGCTCGCCATTGTCACCGCGCTGCTGGTCGGCTATATCGCGTATCAGAGGGCGCAATCGCGAGGTATCAATAAGCAATTGGCCGAAGTACGGCGGGAAATCAACGGTCTCGATTTCGAAGATGCCCAAGCCCGCGCCCTGCTGAATAAGCCGGCGAATCGCGATATAGCCGACCAGTCGGAATTTCTCAACGAATTGTTTGCCCGCAAGGCGCTGTCGTGGACGCGGGTGTTTACCGAGATGGAAAAGATCGTGCCGCCGAATCTACATGTCGTCTCTATGAAGCCCGAGTACACCAAGACGAATGACCTGATGCTGCACGTGGTGGTGGCGACCGACTCGCGCGACCGCGCAATTGAACTGGTTCGCCGCATGGAGAAGTCCACTCACTTCCGCCAGGCCCAAGTGGTGGCCGAGAACGTCACCGCGAATTCCAGCGATCAAAGCGCGGGGCCCGGCAATATCCAGTTCGACATTGCCGCCATCTACATTCCGAATGCGCAGAATGACGAGCCGGCCGTGGATGACGACAAGGAGAAAGAGAAGGAGCCGAAGGGCCCGCGGGAAAAGTCAAAGGCCTCGGCCGCCGCGCCAGTGCCTATAGGTCGCAATCCCAATCAGCCGTCGGGCGCCGGTCCAACTCCGGCGGAGAATGGGTCGCCGAGATCTATGCCTATGAGGCCGCACTGATGGCTAGCATCCGCGAAATTCGTAAGGCCTGGATGCCGGTCGTCATCGTCCTGGTGGTGATTGACCTGGCTTGCGTCGGATACCTCTTGTCGCCTGCGGGACGCTCGCGGCAGGCGCGGCAGCGCGATTACTACGAGCAGCGCGCCAGACTCACGGCCAAGCGGGAGGATGTGTTGCCTACGCGCGGCATGGACCGAAAATTACTTCAGGCTTCGTCGGATATCAACAAGTTCTACGGCCAGCGGTTTCCAACAAAATACTCGGAGGTGGCGGAAGAGTTGGGCAAAGCGGCGACCGAAACTGGCGTTCACTTTGCGGGCGTGAAGTACGACGATAAGGACGCGCCGATCGAAGGTCTGCGCAAGATGACGATTGATATCTCGCTTTCCGGTGACTATCTTCAGGAAGTAAAGTTCATCAACGAACTGGAACGCGACAAGATGTTCTTCTTGATTGATGGAATCGCACTCGGCGAACAGCAGGGCAATGTCCGGCTGCAACTTAGGCTGGAAACGTATCTGCGCAGTGGAGCGGAAACTTCGTGAAGATTGGGACCGAGAACCGGACGACAACTATCATCGCAGTGGTGTTGCTAATCGTTGCGGGATTTCTGCTGGTGCGTGCATTTACGGGCGGGGGCGAAGACTCGTCGCCCGCTCCGTCGCCGTCTACTGCCGTCCGTCCGTTGCCGAGTGGCGCTACTGGGCAGTCAAAGCCAGGTGCCACAAAAGCCGCCCGCAAGCCGCATCCGCTGTTAGCCCAGACACTCGATCCCACGCTGCGCTTCGACCTTCTTAAGTCCAGCGAAGCTGTGACGTACAAGGGGACGGGGCGGGATATCTTCCGCTCGCAGGCGGAAGAGGCTCCCCTTCCCAAACCGTTGCCCCCGGATAAACAGCCGGCCGTTGTGCAAACGCCCCCTCCACCACCGCCTATCCCTCTGAAGTTCTACGGCTTTGCCAGTCGGAAGGACGGCAACAAGAGAATCTTTCTCTCAAAAGGTGAGGATATCTTCGTCGCCAAGGAAGGCGATATCGTGGACCGGCGCTACAAGATCGTCCACATAGGGACAAACTCCGTGGAGGTGCAGGACGTTCTCACCAATTACCCGCCGCAGACGCTTCCTCTGTCGTCGGCATGAGCATTTGGCATCTTGACCTCCGCTTATGCGTCTATAGAAGAAGGACCGGTTATCAAATCGTGCAACACCATCTTCCAGTTTCGGCCATCGATCCCCGCCGCCGTCAGCGCGACGAGGGCTATCTGCTGCTGGCCATCCTGCTAATGATGGCGCTGATGATTATCGCTGCCACCGTTGAAGCTCCCCGTATAGTGCAGCAAATGAAGCGTGACCGCGAGGAGGAGATGATCCATCGTGGCACCGAGTACGCCCGCGCAATCAAGAAGTTCTACAAGAAGTTCGGCACCTATCCGACCACCCTCGAGCAACTCGACAACACCAATCAGATCCGTTTCCTCCGTAAGCGCTACAAGGATCCGCTGTCCAAGGATGGCAAATGGACGCTCTTACACTACGGCGACATTCAAACGCTGATCAACCCTAACGGTCCTGGAACGCCGGCGGCCGCATTGGGTTCGCAGGGACAAGGCGGGCAACTCGGTAGCGTTCTCGGTTCGACGACGAGTAGTGCGCCGTTCACCAACGGTCCTGGTTCCGACGGGAGCGGCAGCACGTTCGCGGCGAGTCCGGCCCAGCCTGCGCAGTATGTCAACGGTCCCAATTCTGATGGCAGTGGCGGCGGTTTTGCTGGTAGCCCATCCGGGGGTGCGCAGTATACCAATGGTCCGGGATCGGACGGCGGTGGAGGCAGTTTCGGCGGTGGTGCGACGGGTACTGGCGGTTCGCAACCGAGCAATACCTTGGGGATCAGTCCTTTTGCCAACAGCGTCAACGGCCAGACTGGTCCGCCGGGCTCGCCGGGGGGCAACAGCATTTTCGGGCAAAACACCGCCGGAGGTAATCAGACGTTTGGGGGCGGCGCCATCGTCGGCGTTGCCAGTTTGAGTAAAGATCCGACCATCCGCATTTACAACAAGAAGAAGAAATACAACGAATGGCAGTTTATCTATGACCCAATGTCTGACGTGGCAAACGTTTTGCTCCGCGGCCCGTATCAGCCGCTCACCCTAGGGGGCGCGCAGGTGGGAACGCCAGCCGGACAGATAAATGGCCAACAGCAGAGCCCATTCGGGCAGCAACAGAATACGTTCGGCCAGCAACCGGGGAGCACCCCTCAGCAGACGGGTCCGGGACTACGCGGCCCGGGAAGCTCATTTCCTCCCGATCAGAATCAGCCGCAGCAGTAGCGCGATCAGCTATTCTTCGTGAGATTAAACAGCTCGCTGAGCGTTCTTGCGTCGGTTCCACAGCAACATCTTCCACCGCCAGATCCTATTCATCCATCTTCCCAGCCGTGAGTTGCGGATAGCCGCCAACTCGTGTTTGCAATCTTCCCATCCACGGTCGGCCTTTTCGGCTCGCACCCGGTGGGAAGACGCCTCAGCTAGGGCGGCCGCTACGCGGCGCTCAGCTTGCTCGGCACGCGCTCGTTCGCCCGCCGTCTCTAGGAAAGCCGCTTGCAGTTGTTGCCAACGTTCCTGTGCCAGTCGGCATTGGACCTCGGCCTCGCCTTGTGCCAACTGGCGCTCGTGCTCGGCGACATAGCGTCCCTTCGCGAAATCGGCAATATGTCGCAAATATTCGCTGGCCGACAGCAGAAGAAGCTCCGGTGCGACGCGGGTGCTGCGATGAGCCGCGATGGCCTCTTCGTACACGGCGAGAATCTTCTCGACTGCCGAATCCAAGCTGGCCTCCGAGCGCGCGCGCAGCGACACTTCACGGGAAGCGGCCGGATCATAGCGGTCCAATGCTCGAATGACGTTATCGACCGTAATTGGCTGGCGTAAGGTGCGGACGCCAAAATTCAGTTTTCGCCATGCTTCGTAACTGTCCGGCGTCACCATTCCCGCGATGCCAGCCGTATCGCAGGCAATCATCGCGGTTCCGCAGGCCAGCGCCTCCAGAGCGGAGCGACCTTTTGCGAAGACAATGTCGTATCCGCCGAGGATCCCCTCCGGGTGGGCTTCGCTGCGGCCACTAGCTGCTCCGATGGCGTCGAGGGCGATACCGCGCGCAGCACAAACCTCGCGCAACACACCCAAACCTCGCTGTTCGTTCAGATAGTTGCTGAACGCCAACGCCCGGCCTGGCTCGTCCGGTAGCTCGTCGCGCAAAGGGAAACGCTCCAAGTCCACGAAATTGCGAACCACTCGAATCTCGTCAGGAGCAATGCCGTGCATGCACTGCAGGCGCTCCATGCAGAGGTCGTCGATCGCCACATAACGCTGAATGGTAGGAAAGCGTGGCGCCATCTCCTCCCACGGCACCCAGCCGTGGCAGAAGTAAACTGCGGTACATTGGGAAAACGCAGCATTGCCGTCATCGCATCCAGGTGATGATGGCCGTGAATGATGTCCGGAGGCACCGCTAAGTGGGCGAGATCGTCGATCACGGGGACGGTGGCGGCGCGCAACTCATCGGCGACCGCACCCAACCGAGTGCTGTAGGCAACCGGCTGATGGCCGCGGCGCAAAAGTGCGAGTGCAACGTCTCGCACATAAAGCTCCGAGCCGGCCCGCTCGCTGAGCGTGTTATTCGTGAAGAGGACACGCATGGAGGCTACACAACCTCGTTAGAATGCGCCGCCAGGCCCATTGCATTCAGTTGGTTCATCAGCGGCAGCATGTGTTCACGAAACCGAATGACGGAGTGGTAGAGACCGGCCCCAACCTGCTATTCTCCGTACGATTCGTAATGCGGCTTCTCGTGCTGGAAGCGTCGCTCGGGCCCGTTACACGGCTTGGCTGCGGGGAACAGATACTCGCACGCGAAGGCCTCTTCGCCATATGCCCCAATGGCATCTTCCACCTCGCGGTAAAGAGTGGGACCCGCACGGCGAGCGTAGGCGCGTGCCGTCTCCAGTTTCTCGCGGCACTCTACGGTGGACAATTCAATTCGCAGGTAGTCATGTTCGCCGCGACCGCAGTCTGGCCGGGGATCGCCCGTCAACCGCACCGCGTAATGTTGAATCGCCTGGCGTCTTCGGTTTTCGGCGATAGCTGTGGCGTTGCGGGCCAGCGCCTCGCATAAATCGTGGGTAGGGTTGTAGCCCTCAATTGCATCGCTAACCACCTTGTCGATGGCCTGCTCCACGATCAACTGCGCCATCTGGTCGCATAATCTTTCGAACACGCCGGTATTCCTTTTCAAGATGTGTTCATAAATCTGGCGATCGCTGAACCCCCCACAGATCGGTCCGATCTGCGCTCCCAGCCGTCGCAGAAGGGATGCCGATTCCTGAATACGTGAGAATTGATTGCTGCCGGAGCCGTCCGTCAGAATGCACACCAGGGGACGTGCACGAGCAACCCACCCATAGAGGCGCAGTTCGTGACCGGGATGGCCGATCACCAGTAGGCTTCTCATGCCGAAGTTGGCATTCATCAATGACCTTTCGAGGTAGATGGCTCTGTGGCGATGTCACGAGCATCGTAGCATTCGGGCGTCGAGGTTACGCCCGTGGGCCGAAGCCGGTCACTTGGGAAGAGTTTTGACTTGGTCACCCAACAAGAGGCGCATACTCTCGAAATCGATGGTGAAACTCGCATACGCATCCACCAGATCACGGCCCAGATTGCCATAGAGCCGATCCATGTCTGTGCCCATCACCGACGCAACGGGCACGTCGTGCAGCACGGCATGAGTTTGTCCCACCACCAGCGTCACTTCCGGCACATAGTAAGCGGTCGTCTTCTTCACGCCACCAGCGCCGGACATTTCGTGGGGTTTCTTCTTCAGCCGCTTGAACTGGTCGGGGAAGTCGCGATAGCGGTCCGACAACACTGAACCGTTTGCGCCCGTATCGAAGGAAAACAGGACCTTGCGATTTTCCACCTCGCATTCCAGCAATGGCGTCAACTCGTTCATGTACAGCTTTGCGCCGCCCTCTCCCGAGGGAGAGTCAGGTCCGGCGAGGAAATGTCCATTCTTGGTGAAGGTGATGCGTTGCAGCGCTTGCAGCACCGGGTAGCCGAGGATTGCGTTGATCTGATAGTGCGTAGTCTTGCCCGTCGCCACATTTAGGCTGTTGTCGTCGAGGACCAGCAGCACGGCATTGCGCAGAGTCGCTCCACCCAGTTTCAGCTCCGGCAATAGGGCCACGCGCAGCTGGTTCTCGGCGCCGGTTATACCCTGGGTTTGCGCAACGTCGCGCGAGAGTTTTAGTCCCAATTTCGCCGCAAAGCTAGTAGAAACCGTGGAGAAGTTCGCGCCAGTGTCCAGGATCCAGGGATGTTCCACACCATTAATGCTCAGATTGGTTTCGATGCTGTCGAGCACTGGATTACGATGCGTTGGCAAATCTGTCCTGCCGTCGAAGGTGATCGTCTGCGACGGCGCATTCCTAAGTAGAAGCGCGGCGCGATAGTCGTCTTCGGTGCTCTGCCTGTCAACCTTATCCAAGTGGGCTGCGAATTTGTGGAGTAGTTCTTCGTACGCCTGGATAGCGTCGTTGTACCGATAGGTCTTGATGTAATTATCCGCCAGCGATTGTAGCGCGACGGCCGCCCGGTCAAGCTCCGACGACTCCAGGTGTGGAAGCACTTTGGTCAGCAGTTCGATCGACTCGGCGACATGCCCAGCTCGATTGGCCAGCACGCCGGAAAAGTAATCGCGATCGGGGGACGGCGGCATCGCGTCCACTGCAGCCGCAAGCTGGGCGTAATCGAAGTTCTTGATGTACTCGTCGGGGTCGGACGAAGTTGGCGCATGCGGAAGCTTGACCGACGGACTGACGTTCGTCTTCGAGGATGGCGCTTGCGTTGGACCCTGCTGGGCAAAACCTGACAGCGAAGCCGCCAGCAAGACCAGCGCCATTATCGCAACTCTCATTACCTTATGTTCCAGTCGAACCATCTGGTGATGGTAGTTTCATACTGCCGGGCAGCATTAGTCCGCCTGCCAACAGGAATAGCGTAGCGACGCTAAAGATAATCGAGCCGATGAACACTCCCAGGAAGCAGAACATAAGGACACTGTTTGCGGCGGGAATCACGGTAGACAGCAATACGATCCCGCGACCGCGTGGCAAGCGGCTCGCCCAGATCATGACCGGACACAGGACGACCCCCGTGATCGACAAGCTCCACCACAGCGTCTTAAACACGTTGAGCATTTCAGGACCCGCGTTGGTGGCCGCCATCCGCGGCATGGCGAACGTGTATCCATAGACGTGCAGGATTGCTCCGAGGAGCAGGAGCAGACTTCCGACCAGGATCAGCCAGCGAGCAGCTTTCACTATTCCTCCTGTTGGTAGGACGACAACGCAATCGGAACTATCACGCTGAAACCTATTCACTAACCACTAACCACTATCCGCTATCCACTAGCCCCTGACCCCTGCTGTGTAAATTCCACCAACAATTGCAGCCGTTGGCGCGCATGGCCGCTATCGATTGCATAGGCAGCCAGCGGCACGACATCGCCGATGCGATCAGCGTGTCCGGCGGCGACCAGCGCCGCGGCGGCGTTCAGCAAAACCACATCGCGGCGACAGGAGCGCTCACCATCAAGAATAGCGCGGACGATGGCCGCGTTTTGCTGGGCGTCACCACCCGCGATGTCGTCGAGCGGTGCGCGTTGCAAGCCAAAATCCTCCGGGGTGACCTCGTACACGTGCACCTGGCCGTTGCGAACTTCGGCAACTTTGCTGGGTCCGGAGATGGTGATCTCGTCGAGCCCATCGCGTCCATGGACGACCAGAGCACGGCGCAGGCCGAGTTCGCTTAGCGCCTCAGCCAGCTTTTCCACGAGGTCGGAGGAATAAACCCCGACTACCTGTGCCGAGGCGTGCGCTGGGTTGGTCAGCGGCCCTAGCAGGTTGAAGACGGTGCGCAACTGCAACTGGCGGCGCGCCGGTTGCACGTATTTCATCGCCGAATGCATCGCGGGTGCGAACAGGAAAGCGATGCCGGTCTCGCGCAGACAGGCCGCAATGCGCGCCGGTGGCAGGTTGATATTGACTCCCAACGCCTCCAACACGTCGGCCGAGCCGCACTTGGAGCTGATACTGCGATTGCCATGCTTCGCCACTCTCACCCCAGCTCCGGCAATAACTAGCGCCGTGGCCGTGGAAATGTTAAATGTGCCGCTGGCGTCACCGCCGGTGCCACAAGTGTCCACCAGCGCGTCGCGCCCAGTGCCACTGAGGTCAAGCGCCTCGCCATCTTCAGTTTGCAACGGCGTGGCCTCGTCGCGAATGGCCTGGGCAAAGCCGACGATCTCCTCAACCGTCTCGCCCTTCATGTGCAGCGCGACCAGAAGGGCGGCAATCTGCGCGTCGGTGGCCTCGCCTCGCAAAATCTGCGACATGACCTCGCGTGCTTCCTCGCGGGTGAGGGACGTGCGGTGGTTGGCGATCTTGTGTAGCGCGTCGAGGAGCATGGGAAGAAGCAATTAGCTTAGCACTCAGCATTCAGCATTCAATCCGCGAACATCATACCTTTTGTTCTGTCATCCTGAGCGCAGGCGGCGCTTCGCCGCCGGAGTCGAAGGACCCCTATTCCCGCGTAAAACTTTTCCGTAAATGCAAGAGGTAGGCTTCAGCGATTTACGTCTCAGTCAGTACGGCCGACCAACGCCGCTGGCTGAATGCTGACTACTGAGTGCTCGATTGCGAATTGCTCACGACTCTCTTCGTCCGTTACAATCATGGGTTTCCTGTTGTTACGCCATCCTCATAAGGAGCAGACACGTCTGGCCCATCCGGCCACAGCCGCGAGTCCATCGCTCGCCGCAATCATACAAACATGAAAATACACGAGTACCAGGGTAAGGCCATCCTCTCGAAGTACGGAGTGGCAGTGCCGCGTGGTCACATGGTTGAAAGCCGCGAAGAAGCAGACACTGCGGCCAAGGCCTTGTTCCATGAGGGTGCCACGGGGGTTGTCGTCAAGGCACAAATCCATGCCGGCGGCCGCGGCAAGGGCGGCGGCATCAAGATCGCCAAGTCGCCCGAAGAAGCCAGCACACTCGCGGCGAAGATGCTCGGGATGAACCTGGTTACGCACCAGACTGGTCCCGAGGGCAAGAAGGTTCAACGGCTGCTGATTGAAGAGACGCTGCCCATTGCGCGGGAGCTGTATCTTGGCATCGTGCTCGACCGTACCAACGGACGCCTGGTGTACATGGCTTCAGCGGCCGGTGGGATGGAGATCGAAGAGGTGGCGGCAAAAGATCCGAACGCCATCATCAAAGAGCACATCATTCCCGGCTTCGGGCTGCAAGCGTTTCAGGCGCGCGAGATCGCCTTCCGGCTCGGCCTTGACGCCAAATACATCAGCGGCGCGGTGAAGTTCATGATGGCGCTGGCGCGCGCAGCCGAAGATACTGACGCATCGCTGGTCGAGATCAATCCGTTTATCACCACCACCGACGGACGCCTATTCGCGCTCGATGCCAAGATGAATTTCGACGACAACGCGCTCTATCGCCATCCCGACATTAAGGAACTGCGCGACTTGAGCGAGGAAGACCCCCTTGAGGTGGAAGCCAGCAAATACAACCTGAACTACATCAAGCTGGACGGCAATGTGGGTTGCATGGTCAATGGCGCAGGGCTTGCGATGGCGACCATGGACATCATTCAATATGCCGGCGGCATGCCCGCCAACTTCCTCGACGTCGGCGGTGGCGCCAACGAGGAGCAGGTCACGCACGCGTTCGAAATCCTGCTGAGCGACAAGAACGTGAAAGCGGTGCTCATCAATATTTTCGGCGGCATCCTGCGCGTGGACACGCTGGCCAACGGTATCGTCAGCGCGGCCCGCAAGACCAATATCCAGTTGCCAATTGTGCTGCGACTGGAAGGAACCAACGTGGAGCAAGGGCGCCAGACCTTGAAAGAGAGCGGACTGAAATTCATCGTGGCAGAGACCATGAAGGATGCGGCTGAGAAGGTTGTTGCTGCCGCCAAGGAGGTCCAATGAGCATCCTGGTTGATAAGTCAACGCGATTGCTGGTCCAGGGATTGACGGGCCGCGAGGGAACTTTCCACGCCAAGAACGCCGCTGCGTATGGAACCACGGTTGTGGGTGGCGTGACTCCCGGCAAAGGCGGCACCACGCATGAAGGCTGGCCGATCTTCAACACTGTGAGCGACGCCGTGGATAAAACGGGCGCTAATGCGACCGTGATTTTCGTTCCACCGCCCGGCGCGGCCGACGCCATCATGGAAGCCGCCGATGCCGGTGTACCGCTGATCGTCTGCATCACTGAAGGTATTCCGGCGATGGACATGGTGAAGGTGTGGGAGTTCCTGAAGACGAAAAACTCGCGACTGATCGGGCCCAACTGTCCGGGGATTATCTCGCCCGGACGGTGCAAGATCGGCATTATGCCGGCGTCCATTCACAAGGAAGGCAATGTCGGCATTGTGTCGCGCTCAGGCACGCTTACCTACGAGGCCGTGTATCAGTTGACGACGCGCGGCATCGGGCAATCCACTGCGATCGGCATTGGTGGCGATCCTATCATCGGCACCAATTTCGTCGACGCGATCAGCCTGTTCAACGACGATCCGGAGACAGAAGCGATCATCATGATCGGCGAAATTGGCGGCACGGCAGAAGAGACTGCGGCCGAGTTCATCCAGAAGAACGTACGCAAGCCGGTGGTTGGCTTCATCGCCGGGCAGACCGCGCCTCCGGGACGCCGCATGGGCCACGCGGGAGCCATTATCTCTGGCGGGAAGGGAACTGCCGCCGAGAAGATCAAGGCCATGGAAGCGGCCGGCATTCACGTCGCAAAGTCGCCAGCCGAGATCGCTGAGACGCTGGTGAAGGTGCAGGCGGGGGTACATCGGTGATGCGAACCGTCAGTGGTGCCAGGGCTCTTAGCTTTTAGCTGTTAGCTCTTAGCAAATCGATGGCAAGATGCCACGGGTTTGCACAGCAATAGACGAACAGCGCCCGTGGCTGAAGCACTCGGCCGGGGTGACAATTCACAATTTTGTTTGCTAAAGGCTAAGAGCTAAAGGCCAGGCGCGAAACGCGAATAGCCAACGGCGAACAGCCCAACAACAGAGGACGCAATCCAAGCATGAAAACCATCCAACGCACTCTTTCCATCGTCAAGCCCGACGCCGTTGAAAAAGGCGCCACCGGCGACATCATTCACACACTCCTGGAGAACAAATTCCGCATTGTCGGTATGAAGATGCTGCACATCACCAAGGCGCAAGCCGAAGGTTTCTACGCCGTGCATGTGCACCGGCCGTTCTTCGAGTCATTGACCGACTTCATGTCAAGCGGCCCAATCGTCGTGATGGCGCTGGAGAAGGAAGACGCCATCGCCGACTACCGCAAGCTGATGGGCGCCACGGATCCAGCGAAGGCCGACCCGGGCACCATTCGCAAGAAGTGGGCTGCGAGCATCGAGAAGAATGCGGTACACGGCTCGGATGCCGACGACACCGCGCGTTTTGAACTCAGTTACTTCTTCTCCGGATACGAACTGGCAAAGTAGACTGTCTGCGCTATGGCCCGGAACCTATTTCCCGCCAAGTCGCAGGACAGGACCATCCGCGCGGACAGGTCCGCAAGGGAGCTTCGAAGAGCTATGGCTCACGTTCAGATCACAATGCTGGATGGCCGCACCACCGAGCAGAAACGCAGGACGGCCAAGCGCATCACTGAGGTGTTGCACGAGGAGCTCAACGTCAACCCCGTGAAGCTGACCATCGCGTTCGTCGAAGTGCCGCGAGAAAGCTATGCTAGCAACGGCACTTTGATCAGTGATCGAGAGCCTCCGAAATAAAACTGGCACCGGCTCTCTGCCATTCCGTGCCATCCCCGAACCTGCACCTGAGTGGTATCCCTCCATCTTTTCAGCGTTCCCGGACTTGAATTTCGGTGTATCATCCACCCAATCTTTCGCGGGGCGTCCTTCAAAATGAAATCTCTAAGCTAAGACTTTCCTTTGGAGGAGCGGGCATGGCATCGGCAGGATCACAGATAGCACCGGACGAAGCGAAACTCAACGAGTTCATGAACAAAGCGGTTGGCGACATGGGAGCCGCCATCAACGCGTCCCTGATCGCAATCGGCGATCGCCTGGGTCTATACAAGGCGATGGCGGATGGAGCGTGGATGACCTCGACCGAGGTCGCGCGGAAAACCGGAACGGCGGAGCGCTACGTGCGCGAGTGGCTCAACGCGCAAGCTGCGGGTGGCTACGTCAGTTACGACGCGGCATCCGGAAAGTACGCTTTATCGCCTGAGCAGGCTTTTGCCTTAGCGAACGAAGAGAGCCCGGTCTATCTACCCGGATTTTTCCTGGTGGCGGTTTCGGCGGCGCGCGATGTCGAGAAAATCATGAATGCCTTTCGCACCGGCGAAGGTGTCGGCTGGCATGAGCATCACGAATGGCTCTTCGAGGGCACGGAGAAGTTCTTCCGGCCGGGGTACAACGCCAACCTGCTCTCGCAATGGATTCCCGCGCTCGACCGCGTAGAGCCCAAGTTAAAGAAGGGCGCCAAGGTCGCCGACGTGGGCTGCGGACACGGCGCTTCCACCATCATTATGGCCCGCGCCTATCCCAACTCCACCTTCATCGGTTTCGATTACCACTCCGGCTCGATCGAACGAGCGCGCACGTTGGCGGCGCAGGCGGGCCTGGAGAATCGCGCGGTCTTTGAAGTCGCCTCGGCGAAAGCCTATCCCGGCAATGACTATGACTTGATTACCTTCTTCGATTGCCTGCACGACATGGGCGATCCCGTAGGCGCCGCACGCCATGTCTTTCGCTCGCTGAAGCCCGGAGGAAGTTGGATGATCGTCGAACCGCGCGCGGAAGATACCGTGGAGGGCAATCTCAATCCAGTGGGGCGCATCTTCTACGCTGCATCCACCATGCTCTGCACGCCGGCATCGCTTTCCCAGGAAGTCGGCATGGCGCTAGGCGCGCAGGCCGGAGAAAGACGGATTGCTGAAGTGGTAAAGGCTGGCGGCTTCCGCTCGTTCCGTCGAGCTGCGGAAACACCATTCAACCTAGTGTTTGAAGCCAGACGGCATCCCGCGACCTAAATGCCTTGCGCCAAATGGAGTACCTGCGCAGTCACGTCCGGAGAGGCCACCCGCAGAACTCCGATGTTCTAGTGACAGCGTCATGCATTAGAATGTCAAGAAGAGAGCTCGCCGGGTTGGGCGGCGGTCGTCGACGAAGAATATTCGACGAGATCCGCCAACAACGACGTGCCCCCCGAAGACCACAGAGCTGCCCGACCCATCAGAACGGCAGAGGGATAATTCTCCGGGAGACAGATACTGTAGAGCGGACAGGCCGCTATTTTCTATGTCATCCCCTGAGTTCCTCACACAGGGCCAGCCCGGCGATTTCTTGCGGGAAGCTATCCTGCGGCACGTTCGTTATACCCTGGTTCGCCCCACGTCAGATTTGAAGCCGTCCGATTACCTAAAGCCGGTTTCGCTGGCGATTCGCGACCGAATCGTCGACCGGATGCTGGAGACTGAGTCGCGCTACCGTCACAAGAGTTCCAAGAAACTTTATTACCTGTCGATGGAATTCCTGATGGGGCGATCGCTGGCCGACAATCTGTCGAACCTGCGGCTGGAGGAGCTATGTCGCGAGGTGCTGGCGAGTTTTGGGGTCAGCTTGGACGAGGTGCTCGATAGCGAATCCGATGCTGGACTGGGCAATGGAGGCTTGGGCCGGCTGGCGGCCTGCTTCCTGGAGTCGCTGGCCACCTTGGGGATGCCCGGCTATGGCTACGGCATCGACTACGAATACGGCATGTTCAAGCAGGAAATCTTCAACGGCTTCCAGCGTGAGAAACCTGACCGCTGGAAAGCGAACGGCACTCCTTTCGAGATCGAGCATCCCGAAGAGGCAGTCAGCATTCCGCTGTACGGTCGGGTGGAAGCGGGGGGCGATCCCGACGAGAATCTGAAGCAGAGCTGGCTTAACCCCAAAATTGTCGTGGGAATTCCCGCGGACATGCCCGTGGTCGGCTACTTGGGACATACGGTAAACTGGCTGCGCTTATTTACCGCCCGCGCCTCGGAGGATTTCGACATCGAAATTTTCAATCGCGGGGATTACATCCGTGCCGTCGAACAGAAGATTGCCTCGGAAAATATTTCCAGCGTGCTGTATCCCTCGGACTCGGTAATGAGCGGCAAGGAACTGCGTCTGGTGCAGGAGTACTTCCTGGTCGCCTGCGCCATCGGCGACTTGATGCGCCGTTTCCGCCAGCAGCATAAAGACATCGAGTTACTGCCGTCCAAAGTGGCCATCCAGATGAACGACACCCACCCCAGCCTGGCCGTCGCCGAGCTTATGCGGGTTTTGATCGACGACTACCAATTGGAGTGGGACCCCGCCTGGGACATCACCCAGCGCACCCTGGCCTACACCAATCACACGTTGCTTCCTGAAGCGCTGGAAAAGTGGTCGGTGCCACTGCTGGAGAAGGTGCTGCCGCGGCACACGCTGATTATCTTTAACATCAACCATCATTTCCTGCGCGACATGCAACAGTATTCCTTCCTGGATGACGAGAAGCTTCGCAAGATGTCGATCATTGAGGAAGGCTACGAAAAGCAGGTACGCATGGCCCATCTCTGCATCGTGGGCAGCCACTCGGTAAATGGCGTCTCCAAGCTGCACAGCAATCTGATTGTAAATTCGTTAGTGCCTGAATTTGCAAAGATTTGGCCCGAGAAGTTCAACAATAAGACAAATGGTGTCGCGCCCCGACGCTGGTTGATGGAAGCCAACCCCGGACTCACAGATTTGATCAGTCATACGCTCGACGAACACAAGTGGATTACCGATCTCAATCGGCTGCGCGATCTGGAAAGGTTTGCCGAGGATACAAGCTTCCGCGAAGCTTTCAAAGAGGTCAAGCGACAGAACAAATTGAAGCTGGCCGGAGTCATTCAGGACCTGAGCGGGGTCGTGGTGGACCCGGATTCCATGTTCGATGTCCAGATCAAGCGTATTCACGAGTACAAGCGTCAACTGCTGAACGTGATGGGGATCATCCACGACTACCTGGGCATTGTGGAGCGGGGCGAGATGCCAGAGGTTCCGCGCACCTATGTTTTTGCGGGCAAAGCCGCTCCCGGATATTGGGCCGCCAAGCAGATCATCAAGCTCATACACAGTGTCGCCGACGTGGTGAACCACGATGAGAAGGTGAAAGACACCATCAAGATCGCTTTCCTCCCCGACTACCGAGTGTCGCTAGCGAAGCTGATCATGCCCGCTGCTGACCTGAGTGAGCAGATCTCGATGGCGGGCATGGAAGCCTCCGGTACCGGCAACATGAAGCTGGCCATGAATGGCGCCCTGACCATCGGGACCTACGACGGAGCCAACATTGAGATCGCGGAAGAAGTTGGCGAGGACAACATCTACATTTTCGGTTTGCGTTCGGAAGAGATCCAGGAGATGCAGAAGAAGGGCTCATACAATCCGCGCGAGCTCTACGACAATGACGCCAGCATCCGCGAAGTAATGGACGCGCTGGCCTCTGACCGCTTCTGTCCCAACGAGCACGGACTGTTCCGCTGGATTTTCGACGAACTCGTGCATCGCGGCGACCGCTACTACCACCTGGCGGATTTTCCCGGTTACATCGACACCCAGCAACTGATCAGTGGCGAATATCGCAAGGAAGCAATCTGGTGGCGCAAGGCCATCCTGAACGTGGCACGGATCGCAAAGTTCTCCAGCGACCGCACCGTCACCGAATACGCACGCGACATCTGGCATATTGGCCCGTTCGAGAAATCGAGCCGACCTGCCAAGATGCCGGCTCGTCCTCCTGTTCCGGTGGCGAAAATCAATGGCGAGGCCGCAGCGGAGGCTCCGGTGGCCTCCGACCCCGAAACCAAAGAGCAGGTCGCGGACTAGCTTTGCTTGGGTAGTGCGGCGCTTCAGCGCCGCGCGAACGAGCCGATTAGAAAATCGCGGCCTTTAGGCCCGAGGCACATCCCCGGACACTGCCAGGATAGATATTTCGTTATCCTTCCGGCGCTTCAACCCACGATGGACCCGCTTTTCGGACGTCCTCGTCGCTCTCCGACGGATCGGTGAGCGGGAACCCTAGGTTCTTCCACTCGTAGAACCCACCCAGCAGCGGACGCACGGGCCGGATGCCAAGCTTGCGTAATTGCAGCGCCACCCGGGCGCTGGTCGCTTCGTTGGGTCAAGTACAGAACAGCACAATCTCCCCATCGCGAGCGATCTCTCCGTGCCGCGCCTGCAGTTCCTCGGGGGATATCTGCAACGCATGAGGCAATGTTCTGGGATCGGTGAGCCGGTCCAGGGGATGCCGCAAGTCAATGATGGTCACCGGTTCGCCTGCTTCCAGCTTGTGCTTCAACTCGTCCGGAGTGATGCGGTCACCCTTGACCTGCTCGATGAAGCGTCGGCGCTCATTCCATCGATAGATGACGTAGGCAATCACCGCTGCGATGAACAGCAGAATCAGCGATCCCCCGAAGCGCGAAGCGCCGGCGGCGATAACGTCAAGCTGCTTGCTGAACAGGAAACCAAGTCCGGCGTAAGCGCCGGTCCACAGCAGTGCCCCCAGGAAATCGAAGAGGACGAAGCGCGGAAAATCCACGCCTACCATTCCAGAAAGCGTCGGCGCCGCAGTATTAAGACCGGGAACGAACTTGCAGATGAGTAAGGTTCGCGGGCCGAACCTGCTGAACGTGGTTTCCGTCTTGCGCACGCACGAGTCGGGTTCGAGCGCGATGCGACAGAGCAGGTTCAGCACCACCGCGCCGCGCCGCTTGCCAAAGAAGTACCAGAAAGTATCGCTGCACAGCGAAGCCAGCGCCGGAATCAGCATTGCGAGAGCGAGATGCATGCGCCCTTGTCCGGCAAGGGCTCCGGCTGCCAGCAATAGCGGTATGGCTGGAATAGGCAGTCCAGCCTGCTCGAGCAGGACCCACACAAAGAGCAGGGCATAGCCGTAGCGAACAACGAATTCGAGCATCTCAGTCACGGGATCCGAGGAAGCGCCGCAGATTTGTTTGGATGCGAGGCAGCCGGAAAGGTTCCGGCCACTTTAAGTGAGAATGTGAAAGTGGTTCGAGCTTTCGGTTTCTCCCCGCTACCAACAGGCTTGCCTCTGGAGCGCTTGAGCTTTTCCCCTTTACCCCACTACCCGCCGATACTTGCCTTCGCGAAGCCGAGCAGCTTCACCATACGGCCTTCTTCCTCACGCCAGTAGGCTGCCTCCTGCACGTGCACCTTCAACAGAATGAGGTTGGGATCATCGATGCCCTTGGGAAACCAGGTTTCATAGACAGGCTTCCATAGCTGCTTTGCCTTGACATGATCGCGCACCAGTCCACACCGGCCGGTGATCGAGACATACCGCTGGCTATCGGCATCGGAATAAGCCAGATTGACACGGTGGTCGGTGCGTATGGCCTCCACTTTCTCAGTATTGATATGGCTAAAAAACCAGATTACGCCGTCGGCATCCACTTCCTGGGTTGCCATTGGGCAGCTGTGCAAACTGCCATTGGTCCGGATAGTAGTCAGCATCGCAAAGTCGATGCCCTCGATCAGCTCATTTAGCTTGACCACTGGATTGGAAGTCTCCGTCATGTAAGCTCCTTGTCGGCATCGGCCGCGGTTCGGCGACCACTTTAGACTTCGGGCTTGAATTATATCGGAGTGCGACACAGGCTCGGTTTTCTCCACAACCCCCTTGCTGATTCACCCGATGGGCCATGGCGATACGCACGTTCGGGCTGCTCGAGGCTGGCAGAACGCGAATACCATATCGAAAGACCAAGTGAGTTGCTGTTGCTCTTCACCGCTTCTGTATAATCCTTCCTCTCATGCGCAATTTATTCGCGCGACGCACCTCCTGGAACTTCACCCCCAACCGCTACACCGAGGCGCTGGAGGCGCACCGGCGGGCTGGCAGGGAAGTACTCGACCTTACAGCTTCCAATCCCACGACGGTTGGTCTGCAGTATCGCGAGGATGAGCTGCTGAGTGCACTGTCGCACCGCGAAGCTCTTACCTATGAGCCGCAAGCGAAGGGGCTGCTGGCAGCGCGTGAGGCCCTGTCGGCCTACTACGCGGCCCACGGAAGTCACGTTTCGCCCGACAATCTCATACTGACCACCAGCACCAGCGAGGCTTATTCCTTCCTTTTCCGCCTGCTGTGCGATCCGGGAGACGCGGTGCTGGTGCCGACCCCCAGCTATCCGCTCTTCGACTTCCTCGCCGATCTCCAGGACGTGAAACTGGAACCGTATGAGTTGGTATATGACCACGGTTGGCAGATCGACTTCCACTCGGTAAACGGCGCGATGCAACGCGCTCACACCGCGGGCGTGCGTTGCCGGGCCGTGCTGGTCGTGCACCCGAATAACCCGACCGGTTCGTTCGTGAAGCCCCCAGAGGCTGAGGAATTGAACCGAATTTGCGCGGGCCGCGACATGGCGATCATTGCCGATGAAGTTTTCCTCGATTATTCGCTGCCGAAAGAACCGCCGCTTACGTTTTCGTCGAACAGCACTGTGCTGACCTTCACGCTGAGCGGGTTGTCGAAGATTTCGGGCCTGCCGCAGATGAAAATCGCGTGGATTGCCGCCAACGGCCCCCAGCCACTGCTGTTGGATGCGATGAACCGGCTCGAAGTCATCGCCGATACGTACCTGTCGATGAGTGCGCCACTGCAGTGGGCTGTGCCGGTCATGCTGGAGGAGCGACACAGCATTCAGCATCAGTTGCTACAACGGATAGCGGCGAATCTCACCCTGCTTGATTCACAACTTGCTTCGCAAGAACTCTGTCGCCGCCTGGATGTCGAGGGAGGATGGTATGTCGTGTTGCGAGTCCCAGTGTCGTGCTCCGACGAGGGCCTCGCCATCGCATTGCTGCGCGAGACCGGAGTACTGGTGCAGCCTGGGCATTTTTATGATTTCGCAGGCGACGGACATCTGGTGATCAGCCTCATAACCTCCGACGATGAGTTCGCAGAAGGAATCCGGCGACTGCTGGCACTTGTGGCTGACCGTCATTCGTAAAGACGTCCCAGGGAAAGCAGGGTTTCCCTGAGGCAAGAAAGTGCCGGTAGTAATAAAAGTGCAACGTCGTGCAGCCGCAGTATCTCGCCTCCCACCGGAAGAACAATTCCAGCAAAACAGCAGTCCATTTTGGGATGGTTGGACGTTATAATTACAGAACCGTGCCCAAGTACTCGATTGTCGTCCCATTTCATAACGAGGAAGAGAACGTAACCGAGCTCTACGATCGGCTGAAGGTGGTGATGGAAGCCGCCAACGAACCGTTCGAGCTGGTATTCGTGGACGACGGCAGCCGCGATCATACGTTTTGGATGTTGCAGCAGATCGCGGCGGTGGACCGCCGCGTGGTTGTAGTGAAACTGCGCCGCAACTTCGGGCAAACCTCGGCGCTGGCTGCGGGCTTCGATCATTCCGAGGGCGAGTACGTGATTGCCATGGACGGCGACCTGCAGCACGACCCGCATGACATTCCGCTGTTTCTGCAAAAGCTGCGCGAGGGATACGACATCGTAAGCGGATGGCGCAAGCAGCGCATTGATAACTTTGTGATGCGGCGCATCCCGTCCAAGATTGCGAACTGGCTGATGGCCAAGCTGAGCGGGGTTGAGTTGCACGATTTCGGTACCACCTTCAAGGCGTATCGTCGCGGGGTAGTACAGGAAATTCCGCTCTATGGGGAATTGCATCGGTTCATTCCGGCGTTAGCGTCGGCCTATGGCGCCACCATCTGCGAGATCCCCATCCGTAATGTCAACCGCGAACGCGGCGAATCGCATTACGGTATCTCGCGTACGTTCCGCGTGTTCTTCGATCTCATCACCATCCGTTTTCTGCTGAAATATATGGCTCGGCCGCTGCACTTTTTCGGTACCGTCGGAGCATTAAGTTCGCTGGCTGGCTTTGTGATCGCATTGTGGATGCTCTTCGACAAGTTCGTTCGCGGTCTTAACGTAATGGATGAGCATGGGCCGCTACTGGTGTTCGCAGCGGTGCTGATCGTGGCCGGTGTGCAACTGATCGCGCTTGGGCTGCTAGGCGAGTTGCAGGTGCGGCACTTCCACGAGCCGACCAAGCGAGCCCCTTACACGGTGGATCGCGTGTTGCGCTCGTCGCACAGTCAATCGGCTCTGGCTGACTGAAGCAGGAGGAACGTTCGAGATGATTTTCCACGTTGCGTTGGAACAGGCCGAAGACGGTTGGATCGTGGCCCTATGCCCTGCTCTTCCGGGCTGTGTTTCGCAGGGCCGTGACGAGAAAGAAGCGTTGGAAAACATCAAAGAAGCTATCACAGCTTGGTTGTGGGCTGAAGATCAGAAGGCGGTCGGCTCCATGCCCCCGCAACAGACCCCAATTGTCGTGGCAGTTTGAGTTCTATATTGCTCATGTCTTGTGCTATTGCCACCCGCCGCAGTGCTTAACTCCGATGTACGGACGTATCAATGAGCAAGCTCGGGAATACCTCAGGGAAAGATGCGGTGAAGGCATTCAGTAAGGCGGGGTGGCGGTCCATGGGGCAGGTGGGAAGCCATCTTGTGATGACGAAACCCGGCCAGCGAGCCAATCTGTCCATCCCTCAACACAAAGAACTGTCGGTCGGTACGCTCCGCGCTCTGATTCGAGCGTCCGGCATGACCGTGGACGAGTTCTTAGAACTGCTGTAGCTAGGCTTTGCAGTTTCTAGGCCGCCGACGAGCCACCGCACTCCAAGTGGGTCGTTTGAGACGAGCCGAATCGGATTTGGTCCATGGCCGCATCCAGTAGCGCCTCGCCAAACAACACTCATTTCATCCGCGGCTATCTCTTCATCGCCGCGGCTACATTTTTCTGGGGACTTTCCGCCGCCCTGGGCCGGGCGGTCTTTACCGGCCGGATTGCCGCTGGTGGACATGTCCTGCGCCCGATCGACCCGCTCATCCTGGCCCAGAGCCGAACCACAATTGCGTTGCTGATACTCCTGCCGATCCTGTTGCTGAAGGCGAGATCGTCGCTGCGCGTGCGGAGCAGCAGCCACCTGGTCCAATTCTTCCTGCTCGGGATCCTCGGGCTGGCGGCCTCCAACTTCTTCTACTATTTCGCTATCCAGAAGACGAGCGTTGCCACGGCGATTGTCCTGCAATATGTCGCACCGGTGTGGGTGCTGCTGTATATGCTGGCGCGCCGGCTTCAGCGCCCGACGCTGCGGCGTGTAAGTGGCGTGGTTCTGGCTGTGCTGGGTTGCGGATTGGCGGTCGGAGAGCTGGCGACGCAGAGCAGTTTTCCCTGGCTCGTTATCTCGGGGGTCCGCTTCAACACGTTGGGCGTCGTAGCTGCAGAGCTGGCGGCGATCTCGTTTGCCTTCTACAACGTCTACGGCCAACACCTGCTGCAGATTTACCAGCGCTGGACGGTACTGGTGTATTCGCTGCTAGGTGCGGCTGTTTTCTGGCAACTAGTGAATCCGCCGTGGAAGGTCATTGCTCAGCACTACAGCGGTGGGCAGTGGTTGTTCATGGCCATCTTCTCGGTTACGTCGATGCTGATTCCGTTCTCGCTCTACTTCACCGGATTGCAGCATCTCGATCCCACGCGCGCCATCGTGACCGCCTGCCTGGAACCAGTATGGGCGATTCTGCTGACCGCTCTCATTCTTGGCGAGTTGGTGTCACCAATGCAAGTGGTGGGAATTGTCGTCGTGCTGTTGGCGACCATCCTGGTGCAAAGGCCGGAGCACAAGGACTGCAGCGAGCCACTGATCGCGGTGGAACCGATCGAATGAGCTTTGCATTGGTGTCGGCGAAGACGGGCGCTTTCAGTTCGGTCGAGCCGATGAAAGGGAGGTTGCCACCCAAGTCGACGTCCGCATCGCCAACAACTTGTCAAGGGAATGTTCTGATGAGTCAACCAGGCGGTTCATCACTTGCGGCTGTGGAATCCCCAGATTGTGCTGGGAGGCTATAAACGATACCTTTCAAAACAGGGTTTGCGACAAAGTGCCGCTTCAATCTCCTGTATGGCTGTAATCCTTGTACACCCCGCAGCATAAAATGACGTCACCCACCTTCTGAAAGTAAGTCGTCTTATGCTCTTGTTTATTTGTTTCCGGATTCAGATACACATAATCCACCCATCCGGAACCCTGTGACTTCGCCCTTTCCACTATCTCTTTGCGAAACAGCTTCCCTTCGGTGTCCGGAACAGCGATCAAATTCTGTCCGATCAGTGCCGGGTTTTTAGGGTGAGCAAGCATAACGCCCTGAAGATCATAGGCGAAGACATAAAGTTCGCCCTGGTCAAACATCCCTTTGGGAGTACTGATCTCTGCAAGCGCCTTTTCTTTTCCCTGATACTTCACATACGCAGCCGCTCGCTTCACTAGGGTCTTTGCATCCTCTCTGTCGGCAGCGTATGACGGAACTGCGAATGAGGAGAATCCGATCACGAGTAAGAATGCTAGGGCTCTTTTCATGGCTCTCTGCTCCACTTCTTTTCAATTTGCGAACTAGCGCGATAACCGCAGCTCTATTATTCGGAATATGGTGAGTTCCAGTTGTATCTCATCAAGCCTGCTCAGGCGCCCCCTGTTCGTCAGGCACCGGGATGCCTTCCAGAATTGCTTCCGGTTCGTCGGCCTCTGCTTCAGTCTCTTTATTTAGAACCTGCGACATCCTGTCCTTGTCGAGTTCATGCTCCCAACGGGAAACCACCATGGTTGCCACTCCATTGCCGACCAGGTTGGTCAGGGCGCGCGCCTCGGACATGAAGCGGTCAACGCCGAGAATCAGAGCCAGGCCGGCAACCGGAATGGTGGGTACGGCGGCAAAAGTGGCCGCCAGGGTGATAAAGCCGCTGCCGGTAACGCCGGCCGCACCCTTGGAGGACAGCAGCAACACACCCAGAATGGTAAGCGTCTGGATCAGGGTAAGCCGGGTATTGGTAGCCTGGGCCACGAAGACCGCCGCCATGGTCAGGTAGATAGAGGTGCCGTCAAGGTTGAAGGAGTACCCGGTCGGGATTACCAGACCTACCACCGACTTGCTGCAGCCCAGGTTCTCCAGTTTGGCCATCATGCGGGGCAGGACCGACTCCGAGGACGAGGTCCCCAGCACGATCAGCAACTCTTCCTTGATGTACTTGATAAACCTCAAGATGCTGAAGCCGCACAGTTTGGCGATAGAACCCAGGACGATGAAGATGAACAGCAGGCAGGTCAGGTAGAAGCTGGCCATTAGCATGCCCAGCTTACTCAGGGAACCGAGACCGAATTTTCCGATGGTAAAAGCCATAGCGCCAAAGGCGCCGATGGGCGCAGCCTTCATGATGATTCCCACGACGCCGAACAGTACATGTGCAAACTCATCAATCACGTTGAAGACCAATTTGCCGCGCTGACCGAGCACGGAGAGAGCAAAACCAAACAAGACCGAAAAGAACAGTACCTGCAGAATGTCGCCCTTGGCAAAGGCATCCACTACAGTGTTGGGAATGATATTTATCAGGAAGTCGACCGTGCCATGCGACTGCGCCTTTGCAGTGAAGGTTTCCAACGCTCGGGTGTCCAGCTTGGAGACGTCGGCATTCATGCCCGCACCCGGCCGAATCACGCTGACCACCACCAGGCCGATCGCCAAGGCCAGAGTCGAGACGATCTCAAAATAGAGCAGTGCCTTGACGCCGACCCGGCCTACCTTCTTCATGTCCTCCATGCCGGCGATACCGCTCACAACGGTACAGAAGATGATCGGAGCGATGATCATCTTGATCAGCTTGATGAAGCCATCGCCCAGCGGTTTCATGTCCGCTCCGGTTTCGGGGTAGAAATGACCAAGCAGAGCACCTACGACGATCGCCGTCAATACCTGGAAGTACAAGTTTTTATAAATTCTTTTCCCTTGCATGCGCATCCTTCCACGTCATGGATATGGTCCAGAATATCCAGAATCTTAGGCGCAAATTGCGCTCCTAGCTCCCGATAGTCCCAAACCATATACCCCGCGCGGGAGTCGAGCGCTCGATTTCTTTTTGACCGCGCGCTGGCCTTGAGACCATCCTTTGCGCCGTCAAAACCTCATAAGTACTGGCGTTGGCCCGATCATACGGCGGTTTGGGGCAACTTCAAAAAGGAAATGTGAGCTTCAGCTGGCAAGCCACGGTCAAACCGGCAGTTTTCGACGCATGCGGCTCGGCGTGCACCTCATCGGCCGTTGAACAACTACCCACAACGGGTGCTGGCCCGAAAGTTGTCCCGAAGTCGGCATCTGGCAAGTTGGACGGCCTGATTCCGGTCGAATCACGGACAAGCCGGAGGTCGAGGGCGACTTACCGCCTCGCGGGAGCCGACGCCCGCGCATGCGGATGCGCATCCGCGTACAGCGCGTCAATCTCTTTCCGGTAAACGTGCTCCAGATGGCGGCGCCGGAGTTTCATGCTCGGAGTGAGCGTTCCGTCTTCAATGCTGAGCTCGGCGTGAATCACCAGCACGCGCTTCAGTTTTTCGTACTGGGCGAGGTTCTGATTCAATTCTTCGACGATTCCTTCGTAGAGCGATTGAACCTGTGGCGATTTCACCAGTTGCCGGTGGGTGGAGAACTTCACTCCATGGCCCTGCGCCCATTCTTCTAGTATGGCGAAATTGGGCACAATTAGAACGGCGGGGAAGCGCCGCTTGTCGCCAAGCAGGGCCGCCTCACCGACAAACAAGTTTGCCTTAAGCGAATTCTCGATCGGCTGAGGGGCGATGAACTTTCCGCCCGACGTCTTGATCAGGTCCTTCTTGCGGTCGGTAATGGAGAGGTACCCGTCCTCATCGAGGGTTGCAATATCTCCGGTCTTGAACCAGTCATCCTCAAATGCTGCAGCGGTTTCCTCGGGCATCTTCCAGTAACCCGTGAACACGGACGGACCTCGCACAAGCAGTTCGCCATCGTCCGCGAGTTTCACTTCCACGTTCGGCAGAGGTTTACCAACAGTACCGATTCGATGATTGATTGGATTGTTCAGCGCAATGACCGGAGAAGTTTCGGTAAGGCCATAGCCTTCGTGGATCCGAATTCCGATATCGGCGAACCAGTTGGCGATCTCGCGCCCGAGCGGCGCGCCACCGGAAACAAAGATGCGTGCGCGGCCGCCCATTCCGTGGCGCACCTTCGTAAACACGAGCTTGTTAGCCACCTTCCACGACAGGGACGTCGGAGTCTCTCCCCGAAGGATGGCTTCGCGGTTGACGCGTCCCACGGAGATCGCCCAGTTGAAGAGCTTGCGTTTCACGCCTTGCGTCTTGTGCTCAACTGCGTTGTAGATCTTTTCGTACACTCGGGGCACGGCCACGAATATCGTCGGATGCACCTCGGCAAATGTTCGTGGGAGGTCATCCATACTGGGGCAGTACGCGAGGAGAACGCCCCAGTTCATCACCGCATAGTCCAGATGCCGCGCCGTGACGTGTGACAGCGGCAGGAATGAAACGCAAACGTCATCTTTGCCCACATCAAACATGTCGAGCGAGACGCTCAGATTAGCGGCGAGATTGCCGTGCGTCAGCATGACCCCCTTTGGTGTACCGGTGGTCCCCGACGTGTAGATGATCGTCGCCAAGTCGTCAGGCTCAACTGCCCGCCCCAGCTCTTCGAGTTTTGGATCCGGTCCGGGCGTAGCGTTCCGCAAAAAGCTCTGCATGGGAACGGCGTCGGTGAGGTCGGGAGCGTCGTCCATGATGACGATGCGCGAAACATTGGTCTGGTGCTGGATGGAAGCGATCTTCTCGTACTGCTGGCGCGTAGAGACAAAGACAATGCTTGCCTCCGAATGTTGCAGCACATACACGCACTGCTCAGCCAGCTGCGTCGCGTAGATGGGGACGTCAACTGCGCCCAGCAGCAAGGCGGCGAAGTCAGTGATCGCCCACTCCGGCCGGTTCTCGCTCAGGATCGCGATGCGATCACCCTTGCCAATCCCCCAAGCCTGCAATTGGCGTGCGGTGGCGTAGACCCAGGCTTGCAGTTGGGCGGAGGAAATTGGCGTCCACGCGCCTGACTCGCGCGTCAGCATGACGCGGTCGCTGTTGCGGTCCACGACCGAGAAGAAAACTTCGTTGAGGGTCTTGATGTTCATTGCTTCCGAGTCAATGTGACTGATCGAGTTCGGAGATGAAAGCTCTCAGAACCAGAATTCTAGTATTTCCGCTGCCCAAGAGGCTGTGATGTGTGACATCTATGGCTGTGCTACAACCGGGGAAGCTGTCCCACTCGGCTGGGCCTATGGAACCCCGGTGGCATCCGCCTCGTGATGTTCGCCGCTTTGCATTCCATTGAGAAAAATATCGACTACCGCGTCCGTCATGTTGGACAGCCGATAGTCGTGTCCACTCAGCACCCAAGACGTCACCATCTCGTCCAGCGCTCCAAAGAAACAATTGGCCGCGATCTTGTCAGACATGTCGAGGCGAAAAATTCCGCTCGTCTTCCCGTCATTGATAGCGGCACGCACCAGGCCGAGGTACTCAACCATATGCTGGTGCGAGAACTCGGACAGAAAGCGCGTGCTCTGCCGCAGCTCCATTTGAAATACCACCGCCAGATTGCGGTTTGATCCCAGCGCGTCCAGATGAAGAAAGGCCAGCCGCCGCAAGCGCTCGGCGGGGCTGGGAAGCTTCCCGACCTCGGTACGCGCGTGCCGCATAAATGCATCGAAGGCCGTGTTGATGGCCGTCATCAGGATCTCTTCTTTGTTCTTGAAGTAGAGATAGACGGTGCCGTCAGCAACGTCGGCGCGATCGGCGATGTCGGAGATTCGCGAGTTAAAAAAACCCTTGTCGGCGAACACCGCGACTGCAGCATCGAGGATGCGCTGGTATTTCTCAGCGTTGCGGTTTGTACCGCCGCCGCCGCTTCCCGCAGTAGGTAAAGGAGCTTGAGAGTCTCGCTTCATCGAGGGCCAATGAACGGAGGCGTGTGTACCAACCACTCGCCCAATTCCTGGATTCATTTGCGGAGCGACGCTACGGCTCTCCGCCGAATGAATGTTCATTCATTTGTAAATTTATAGCCATGGTTGGATTTACGCAATGAAAAGCGCGATTTCCCAAAATGGTTGTTGACGTATTCCGATTGATTTCATAGAGACACGGCCGCCCTCAATCCTTCGTCGGGAAGGAATAAGATAGCCCACCGTTTCAACGGTGAGTTAGGATCAAGGCGAGGCTGAGCATCAGGCAGGGAACCCCTGTGGCGCACCGCGCCCCTTTAATGTCACAATGCCTCGACCGCCAATTCCTGATGGTTGGCGTCGAATCGAGAGGAGAGTCTCATGAGCAAAATTCTGCTGGCGCTATTGCTCGCCGCGTCATTCTTGCCCGCGAGCCAGGCGGCCGACAAACCGAGTGACACGCCGCCGCCCAAAATCAAGGTGGGCGACATGGCGCCCGATTTCACCTTGCAGGACCAGAACGGAACCAAAGTCTCACTTCACGACTTCAAGGGGAAAAAGAACGTCGCCCTGGCGTTCTACATCTTTGCCTTCACCGGTGGTTGAACCAAGCAGATGCAGGCTTTCCAGCAAAACCTCGCCAAGCTGGAAGCTGCAGATACCCAGGTGCTGGGTGTGAGCATGGATTCTCCCTTCTCGAACAAAGCGTGGGCGGAAAAAATCGGCGTTACCTTCCCGTTGCTTAGCGACTGGGGCGGCGATGTGACCAAGGAGTACGGGTTGTATAACCCCAAATATAAGGCTGCTCGACGTGTGAATTACCTGATCGACAAAGACGGCAAGGTGATCGAGATGCAACTGGACTCGGACGCCATCGACCCGTCCAAGGTCGTCGTGGCGTGCGAGGCGAGGAAGCTGGGACGGTAGGAATGGGAAGCCGCGGCACCTTGACAAGTGTAAATACGTTTTGTAAATATCAAAGTGCGATTCACCTGGAGTCGTGAGAAGAACCGCATGAACGTCCAGGGTCATGGGATAGCTTTCCCGGACACGGCCCGGATTTTCAACGCCCCACGGTGGAGAGAGTCGATGACCGCTTCGACTACGCCGAAACGCGCATTTATGCGATCGACCTAGTGAATAGTATTGAGATCACGGTCATATACACGGACCGTGAAAACGGGGAAAGGCACTTGATATCAGCATGGAGATCGGAACCGCATGAGCGCCGCTACTACTGGCAAAGCCTCGACGAGGGTGACTGAACCGCTCACTAATTGGAAGCGGCTTCGCTCCTTGACCGACAAACAGATCCGGCGGGGCCTTCACAGTGATCCGGATGTCCACCCGACGAACGAGAGTTTCTGGGCCAAGGCCAAGCTGGTTATGCCTCGCTCCAAGAAAACAGTCACCATGCGGCTCGATGCGGACCTCTTAGACTGGTTTCGCCGCAACCCAGGCTACCAAACCCGCATCAACGCAATCCTCCGCGCCTACATGGATGCTCAAGCGCACCACCGGTAAAGTGACCAACGACGAAGCACAACGGCTTATCGACGAAACACCCGGCCAAGCTCCTGTGCGTGGGTTTCTGCACCGTGCGGCTGAGACCGGTGTTGGCTTCCTCGTCCTCACCCACGGCGCGGGCGGCAATTGCAATGCACCGCTGCTGATTGCGCTGGCGGACAAGTTTGCGGCATCCGGCCTGAGCACGCTTCGTTGCGATCTGCCGTTTCGGCAGCGGCGTCCGAACGGGCCGCCGTCCCCATCCGACGCAAAGCATGATCAGGCTGGCCTGCGGCGAGCTGTCGAGCTCATGAAGAAGCAGTTTGCAGGACGGGCTTTTCTCGGTGGCGTGTCCTACGGTGGACGTCAGGCCAGCATGTTGGTTTCCGCGGAGCAGACTCTGGTCGATGGGCTGCTCCTGCTCTCGTACCCTCTGCATCCTCCGGGACGCCCAGCACAGTTGCGAACTGCGCATTTTCCCAGCTTGCGGACTCCCGTTCTCTTCGTCAGCGGTACGCGCGACGCCTTTGGCTCGATCACGCAGGTGGAAGCCGCGATCAAGCTAATTCCTGCGCCCACGAAGTTGATTCCGATCGAAGGTGCTGGACATAGTTTGCTCCAGAAGTCGAATCGCGAGGAACTCCCGGAGACAGTGGTGCAACAATTCGGCGCGTTCTTCTCACATCATGGTTAGCGCTCCGTTTTTCGCCGAATTAGCCCGTGGGTCGACTCGGGTGTACCATGTTGCCTTCGTTTGCCGGAGGTGTTCTTGCTCGACCGCCGTCGCTTTCTTACTACGAGTGCTGGAGTCGCCGCTGCTGTAACTTTTCGCAATGATTTGTTCGCGCAACTGCAGAATGTTCCATCGTCGTTGCCCGATCCTAAGATGTTCGCCAGCGACGAAGAGGGGTATTGGGCCAAGCTGCGTAAGCAATTCCTGATTCCGCCGGACGAAGTTTATTTGAACAACGGCACTGTGGGTTCCAGCCCGGCACCGGTTCTGCGCGCGGTTTTCGATGGCTACACGTCGACGGAAAAGCTGGACGAGACCGATCCCGAGGACTACCCGATCTGGGGCTACGCAGCGTGGAATGAATTTCGCGATCCACTAGCGGCGTTCGTGGGCTGTACTCGCGAGGAGATTGCGTTGCTACGCAATGCAACCGAAGCCAACAGCTACATCGCCAACGGCATTGACATGAAGCCCGGTGATGAAGTTCTGATGACCGATCAGGAGCATCCCGGCGGCGAACAACCGTGGCAGTTGAAGGCGAAGCGCTACGGAATCGTGGTGAAAAAAGTCACTTTGTCCATGCCGGTGAAGGACGCACCACAAGTCCTCAATCTGTTCAATGACGCCATCACGCCGCGCACGCGTGTCATTTTCTTCAGCCACATCACCACCGTGACCGGCGTGGTGTTGCCCGCCAAGGAACTGTGTGCTTTGGCGCGCTCCAAGGGCATTCTCTCGGGGATTGACGGCGCTCACGTCACCGGCATGATGCAACTGAATATCAGCGATCTGGGCTGCGACATGTACACCTCAAGTCCGCACAAATGGCTGCAGTCGCCCAAGGGATCAGGCTATCTCTACGTCCGCGACGAGGTAATCGACCGCCTGTGGAACACCATCGCAACTGAAGGTTGGGACGAGCCCAAGCTGCGGGCCGAACGCTTCCAGCGAATCGGATCGTCCAATGTGCCATCGCTTTGCGGGCTACGTGCGTCCATCAAGATGGCCAACGAGATTGGAATGGACCGTATTGAGCGGCGTCATCGCGAACTCGGGGACTACATGCTGACGCAGATGCAGAAACGCGGCGCGGAGTCATGGACGTCGTCCGACCCGTCACTGCGTTGTGCCATCGTGACCGTCAATGTCCCGCCGATCGTGCGCACTGACTTGGAGAATTGGCTGTGGAAGACCAAGAAGGTTCGCATCCGTGGCGGCGCACAACCGTCGAAGTTGCGGCTCTCCACGCCGTATTACGTGTCCAAGAAGGACATTGATCGCTTCCTTGAGTCGTTCGACGAGTACAAGAAGGAGAATAAGATTGCGTAAGCAGGCACGGTGCCGCCGGACCATCACAGGCTCTCGCCACGCACCAAACCGGCTGCAACGGCGTGGTACAGAAAGCGGGTTCCGCCAGGTAATTCGGTGCCCGATGTAATCCGGAAGTACTGCTGCAAATAGCGCTCAAAGGCTACACGGTTGTAATCGGTATAGGTGTCGTCCTTATTGAGCAGCAATCTCTGCACCATCGCATCTTCTTTGCTGATGAACTCGACGACCAACTCGTGTGTGATTTGCGAGAGCCACTCCAGCAATGCACGGGGTGGAACGTTGGCGCTGATCACCAAGTGATGGACGAGCGCCAGCGCCAGCGTCAGTTGCGGCTTGCCTCGTTCGATCAGCGATGCACGTTCGCTCGAAGCCCAACCCTGCGCTGGCGATGGATTGGCCACATTGATCATTAAGGGCAGTATGTTGGTCCGGTCTTCCTTCCGAAGTTCGCAGTACAGACGATTGACGCTGCCTGCATCGGAATCCATGGCGACCACGGTGTCAGCGGCATCGGCGGCGATCGGCTGAACCGGCCGTCGTTACAACCCAGGTCCCAGACCAACTGAAAGCGCCGTCCGGCAATGCTCTCGCGAACGAAGGCTTCTTTACGAGCGAGGGCGTCGTTGGCGTAGTGAGTGCGCGAGTAATCGCTCCAGGTCGGTACTTTCCTTGGGCAGATGCAGGTCGAGAAGCAGTTTCCTCAGCTTGCGCACGTTCCGTGTGATCATCTCCGGTGTCATACCGGCTGACTTGATCTGCTGGCGCACACTATAATCGGCGGAAGAAAACTTCCGCTGAAGGTATGCCTGTGCGATGACATGGCTCAACACGCCTGGCCGAAAGCGTTCGACGCCGCGGAACATACGGCCGAACACCACCGGATCAATCCCTTCGAGTTCGCTGCGCAACCATGGCTGGAACGGAACCCGTTTGTAAGCCTCGAGCATCAACGGGTAAAGCATCATGCGGCAGAACTGGTTATAACCGGCCCAGGGCTCTCCCTGTTGCAAAGGCGCAAAGGAAAGCACATCGATGAATAGCGGGCGTCGCCCCGCGAAACTGCACGTTATAGGCAGTCGCATCCTTCACTATCCATCCATGCTTTCAGGGAGCGCTCGACGATTTCCAATTGCAACAGCGCCGCCGCGCGAAGCATGTCGAAAGTCCACTCATACAGATAGCTGACGAAAGGAATACGTTCGTGCTCCAGCACGATGGCGCCGTCGGGAAGAGGCGATTCCGATGCGACTATGTCGAGCTGCGACTTCGTGGGTGGGAACTAGCAGTCCGGCGGATTGAAGCTCCGCCGCCAGTCCAGACGCGGCAAATTGCCGCCAACGCTCAACCGCGCGGGGAAGGACAACTCGAAAGATTCGTTCGCCCTGCCTGACGATGAAGCCGTCGGGATCACGAAATGATCCTCGATCGCGTTGCGGATGTCCGGAGCCAGCAGGTCCGGGGGCATCGGTCTTAAGCAGACCGCCTAAGGGGATTTTCGTTTTCTGTGGGGAATCGCCCGCTGACGAGCGAACCGGGGGCAGTTTCGGTCCGGATGCCGAACATTCTGAGAATCTTCTGCTTGAAAAGACGGAAGATGACATAGACTCCGCTGACGCCGCCGAGCAGAAGCTGAAGGATCATGCTGCCGGAGCCAGGGTCAACGTAAAAGGCGAAAAACGAAAGAAAATGCAAGACTATTATTTCTCCTGGATCGATATGGATAGCCGAGACAACGCTCATCTGAGTCTAGTCGACTCATTGGCATTTGCGGCAAGGTGCAAACGACCGGGGCGGAATGGCGTCCTGACGGAGAAAGAAATGGCGCGCCCTGAGAGATTCGAACTCCCGGCCTTCTGGTTCGTAGCCAAAAAACACCCCCAAAGCCAACCGGCGCCATCCGACAACGTGCAAAGAAATCAATGACCTAACGCTCTCGCTCTTGGGGCAATTTGGGCGGTTTTGGCTGGAGTTCACGGAGAATCCACGGAGAAAATCTGACAGCAAGACAGCGCAAAGGATGCGAGCCGTGCAGCGTCTGGCCTTGAATCGTGCCTCTGCCAGGAATGTTACCGAAGATTCCATTCAGAACTGTCACCCACGGGGTGTCGCTCCGAAGCAGGATCTCCGAAGCAGAATCATTGCGTTGGCTGAGCCGCAAGGAGTGCGTGCCCAAAGCCAGCCTCACAACAGCAACGTTCAGGCAGCAGCATTGGTGGAAGTATGAATTACGAAGTATGAATCAGGAAAGTTCAGACAGCTGTCGTATGACGGGCTAAGCGGAGTGCGCCGGGATAAACCGGCATGTTGTAGGGGATGAAAGAGCCCTACAGGAAAGGAGACAGCGACTCCGTTCCGGTAGGGAGGAAGGCAATACGGCAACCACGCTAGTCGCGAGTGGATTGTCAGGTCCTGCGCAGTCTAAAGGCTCCTGGATTACTCTTGGGGAGGTCACTAAGTGTGTCCGGGGCTAGCGGAGGTCGCGGCGGAAATGGTAAGTAAACGTCACCCCCGCATAGGACGCAGTTCGTACGCCGACGATCTGTTCAAGGGGTGCTGCCTCACCGGGTAGTTGCAGGGTTTCCAACGTTTGTCCTGTGTATCCGCTCGCGGACAAAAAATAGACACAGCTGTCGAAGCGCCCGCCGCCGAAGCTACGAGTCAAAGCTCCGCGGACCTCGCGCACGGGCACGGCGGTGAACCCATCGCCCAGCGGCTTAGCTCCCACATATTCCAGTTCGCCTGAGGCTTGCATTCCCCATGGCAAACGGAGCGTGGTGGCGGAAACATCCCAGATCAACCGCGGCGCTTCGGGCACGTCTTCGCGAGTAAGACGATCTGTAGCTCTGGCACGCGCAAACGTGGCCTGTATCGAACCGAAAGAAAACTGGTGCTGTGCCGTGATCGTTACAGCACGAACCAGTGATGGACCTACATCTTGCTGCAGGCCAGTATCGGGATCGATCTTAGCCAGTTCCTGGGAATTGCTTACATGGCTTAACACCAGCCGGAACTGGGTGTGAGCGACAGCTTCGGTAGCGACGAACTGATACGCTCGCGAGGTTGCTATGGGAGTTCCCTCGCCGGTTCCCAGTCCGATTCGCGGATCATTGGTGTGAAACGCCTCACCATAACTGAAGGCAAGAAGGGGAAGTGCAGGCTTGCTGGGGAAATGGAAAGCCACCGTGCCACGTGGCGAGGTCAGCCCAGAGTTGGCCTGGTAGGAGTTACTGGGAGTGATCTGGTCAGTGTTGTTAAAGAAAATCTGGTCTCTTCGAACCCCGAGATTGTAGGTGAAGAACGATGAGAGGGCCCCGTTGACCGACGCATACGGCGCAACATCGCCGATGGTAAAGTTGTTCAAAGTGACCGGTCGAAAGATCCCGTTGGCGTCGGCATGTGCCAGTTCAGCATTACGCGGTGCGTCTTGCCGCACGTCCAGACCTACGCTGAATGACAGTCTGCGGTTAATCCTTTGGATGTAAGCGGCGTTCCCGCCGGCGACCGTGCGCGTCTCTGACTGGCGGATGAGTCCGGCACCGAAGTCTGATTTCAGACTCAGGCTGTATATCCGGAAAAAGCCCGAAAATTGCGCTTGCCGCTGGTCTGAGATCTGCCAGGTGTCGCTGGCCACGAACAACGACGTGTAGGTCCGGTCCGATTGCCGTTGGTCAATCGTATCTCCCGGTATCGGCACCGCAATCGGCACCAGCCCGGGTATGCGGGAAAATCCGTAATAGCCCGCGCCGAACGAAGTAAGTTGGTGGTGGCCGAGAGTAAAGGCCCGCTCCGCATTTAGCTTGTATTGCCGGCGATTTTCTGGAAGGGCGAGGAAGCCGTTGCCGCCCGCGATCTCCAGTCCCAGCCACGCGCCGGTTTGCGGATTGGCAGGGCTCCATCCGGCGACCATATCGTAATCATGCATGTCTCCGCCGATCTGCCAGAAGGGCTCGAGCCGGGGACGAAGACCGTAAGCCACGGCCAGATTCACCGCATTGTTTCCGTGGCGCACATCGAAAGCTCCGGCATCGGTCGCGACATTGCCAATCGCTGACGGAATCAGCAAGTTCGGATCGGCATAACCGTTCCCATGCGCATTGGCAGGCAAATTATTGGGAAAGAGAAAATCGCCGATCTGAATGTACTGCGCGATCGGCTCACCGTGATCTCCTGCCACCCCAGGAGCAAAGTATTGCGGCGCTTTCACTCCGCCGGATGCAGTTTCGGAAGGATATCCCGGCAGCGAGACCGGCGCTCCAGGTAATCCCGGACGTGCGGCCAGCAACTGGCCGGCGTCGAAGTTTTGGGTTGAAGGATCGCTGGCCAGCTGATCGGCTTTGGCTACGACATCAGCGCTGGAAGACACACCGAGTTGGAGTTTCAGCTCGGTGTCGGTGTTCAGAGAGAGCGGCAGGGTCATGGAAGCGTAGCCCTGGGCTGAGACCTGGATCTGGTACTCGCCGGTACTCAGGAATAAATGGAAAGTTCCCTGGGAGTCCGAAACGGCTTGCAGTGTACCGGCCCTGACCGTTGCGTTCGCAATGGCGGCCCCATTTCCGTCTACCACGTGGCCAGACAAATTGATCTGATGCAGAGCCGAGTTCGCTGGAGGCGGTGGAACCCCCGCTCGCTGGCTTGGGACCGAGTCCCCCCCGCGCACAAAGCCTGCTAACAGAAGCACCACCGCCACGCTCTGGAGCAGTTGCCGCACGATCACTCCTATCGCTGCGCCGCAACCGGCGAAAGGCCGGCCAAGGTAATCCGGGCCTGATCCGAACCGTAGCTGTTCAAGTCGGCAGCTTGTCTCAGGTAACGTTCCGCAGCAGCCTTGTCTCCTACCTTCAATGAGATTTCACCGGCATGGCCAAACATTCCCGCGTTGCGAATACCCACGGCAAGCGCCCGCTCAATCTGCTTGCGCGCTTCGCCGTATTGCCCATTTACATAGAGCGCCCAGGCGTACGCGTCGAGCGTAAAGATGTCATGCCGGCGACCGATCTCTCGTTTTGCCACTTCCAGTGCCTTAGCCGGAGCGTTTGCGTGATCGGCGTAGTAGAAGATCAGCTCGTGGTTCGAATTGTCCGCCCGGTTGGTCTCAAGCAGCGACTTTTGCTCAAATTCCACGAACGCCTTCTTCGCCTCATCGGTCCGGCCAGCCAGTTGAAGCGCCTCCGCTAAGTCGTAAAGATTCTCAGCATGGGGCGCAGCCTGATAGCGCTGCTGTAGCAGCGCCAAGGCCTCGCCATATCGCTTCTGCTGTATTCTCACTTTGGCCAGATTACCGAGAGCATAGTGATAACCGGGAAACATGACTCAGCGCCTGGTGAAGTAGTTTCTCGGACTGATCAAGGTTCCCGATCGTCAGGTCCAAGTGGGCCATCTGTGTCAGGATCCAGGCGCCATCTTCTGCTTGAGTTGGCGGAGTTGACTGGAATGCCATGTTCATCAGCTCGAGCGAGCCGTCGACGTCGCCAAACAGTTCACGCAGATAGGCGGCGCGAGTTATTCCGGGCAGGTTTCCGGTGCGGAGGTCAAGCATCCGCTGGCATGCCGTCTCCGCGTCCTTGTAGTTGCCCAACTCGACGTTGGCGTCCGTCAAGAAGCCATAGGTCATCACGTCGTCGGCATTTTCTTATTCAGCTTGGTAGCTTCTGGCAGCGCCTCAGCAAACTCGTGCTTGCCCAGCAGCAGCCACACGTGAATGCGCTCTCCGTCGAAGTTGCCGGGGGAAATCTCGAAGGACTTCTGCAACGCTCCTTCCGCCTGGGTATAGAAACTGACGTCCGAGGTTTCTCGGGCTCGCCGCGAGAGTGCCAACGCCAAGGCGTTGTAAGCTTCATAGTTCTTCGGGTTCTTGTCGATTAGCTTCCTCGCGACCGCCATACTCTGCTCAGCCGGAGAAAGCTTGGGTCCATCGGTGGCGCTTGCCTGGGCGAAGGCCGCAACCGCGCTGACGATCATCAATACCAGAGCAACAAGTTTCTTCATGACGTTCCTCATCTTTCAGAAAAGTCCGTGACCGCCATCTCACCGCTGAGGGCGGCCACGAAGCAGGGTTAGTTCACTGGGCAGATGCCACCGGGCTGGCCGCTACAACCTACCTGGCCAGGACCAATGTGATGACTGTCACGGCCGCTGTGGGCTGGCATCACATACGGGAACGTGGCGCCATAACCCACATCGTTGATGTTGACGCCATCGCCGATACGGGTTCCATACTGCACCGGGTCCACCAGGATGCCGCCGACGGCGCGCGCAGCGATGTCCACCGCGTCTTCAATCAGGCGGCGTCCGTTGGGAAATCCCGCATTGTCGCCAACCAGGAAGCCCAGCCGTTTCTGCTGATCAACTTGAGTCGGTGGAATGCCTGTGTTCAGCCGCAGCAGGTCGGCGACGGGACCGGCGTCGTTCGGCCTGCAACCCGGACAGATGGGAGGCTCATACTGAACCAGTAACAGCAGGTCATTACGAGGAGGTGGAGGAACCGGAATTCCGATGGACGCAAACAGGTGAGCCAGGAGTGGATCGAGAACGAAGTTGGCAAATTGTGAGTCACCGGAGGGATCGCTGATACTGAACGTATCCTTGAAGCCGGTCCCAATGATCAACTCATTGATTAGCGGGTTGCCTTCGCGTTGGACTTGCACAAAAGGCAGGGTATTGGGACCACGCCGCACCGACAGTTTCTGGCGAGATGTCGCGCCGTAAGTCCCGATAACCGCCCTCTTGTCGCTTGGCGGATGAGTTTGGCCGTCCTCGGTGAGCATGGTTATGGGAACTTCCAGCACAATCGAGTTCACATTAAAACCAGCGACTGAGTCTGAAGCATAGTTGTGGGTATCGTCGTTATCTTCTTGCTCGCTCATGACACCGCCCACTCCCATGCGAAAGTTAAGGGAATCAAAGGCAGCGCCCAGATCGATGTAGAAGGGATCATCGACGGTTCCGGCGAACACTCGCACACCGCTACCCAGGTCATAGATCCCCTGCTGGAAGAGAGAGTTGTAGTCAGGCATGGTACGCGGCCCAACGTTGGACGGCATGGCGAACAATGTTCTCCCGGCGGTTAGGTCGGTACGAATACCGTTCTTCACCATGGTCACGGTGTAGTGCTGCCGCAGGCTCAGGCCTTCGGAACCGGGCCCGTCCAGCGCGGTGATAGGCGGAATGCCGTATATACCCCCGACAAATCCGGTGAATACATCCGGCAGGCGTATCTCGGTGGTGAAACGGAACTCGAAGGTGATGTCTTCGACTCCGTCGCGGTTGTTGTCAATCTTCATCTGGTAAAGCACGTTGGGGTCGAAGGGAAAATAGTTGGGGCCATTGGAGGGTTCGAGAAAGGGGTCGACGTTGAGGATCATCGTCACCCGGTCTGGGTGGTCATAGCTGACGAACGCGTACCAGTCGGTCACGTCCGCAGAGTGGTCTAGAGCCGTAATCGGCGCCTCGCGATGGCTCGACGCAAACAGGCTGGCGGGAACCAGCACGAGCAGCGCCATGGCGAAGGCCACCATTGTCTTCAATCGCTTCATAGATTTCCTCGGCACTAAGATTGGTGGACGTTGCCGATCGGTGATTGGCTGCTAGGACGCGGCGCCGCATCTCAGCAGGTACGACCGGCTCCGTCTACGAACTCAAGTACGCGACAGGTATCGGAACGGATTTGTGCTTGCGAAGAATTATTGCGTGTCTGTAATCGCGAATCGTGCTTGATTCTGATCTTTAGCAACGTCAGGTTCTCGCCCCCGCGGGCTTCAGCGGGGGCTTGGGTGAAATAATCCACCTTCATCTTAGGCATCTCCCAGCCAGGGATGTAAAAGTGGATTCGGTCGAGGTACGCCATATCCTCTCGGATCACATCGGGCATCGGAATGAACAGGTGGGACGACCGCACCATCACTTCGACCGGCTGGTTGGTGTTACCGAACATGGCGATAGAAGTCATACCTGACAGAGAGTCCTTCCCACGGGCGAATGTCCCCGACTCGCAGTAGGTCTTGAGGGTCGTCACAACTTCCTTTGGCATCTTCTGGAGGTCCGCCACTTCGTCGAAGCCGATGGCGTCCCAGATCCCAACCAATCCGATCTTGCCGCTGGCCATGTTGAAGAACAGATTGGCCACGGTCGTTGGCCCGGTAAGCAGGATGGTGTAGGGCGACAACTCCTGATATCCGTAGCTCTACGGCTGGAAGTCGAAGTATGGCGGGATGGAAGTGGGTGAGGCGCAACGGTTGAAGCAGTTGGAGGATGAGAATCGGCGACTGAAGCATCTAGTGGCCGATCTGAGTCTGGACCGGGAAGCTTTGAAAGCGGTGATGTGAAAAAACGGCTGGAACTTGTAGGTTTGCGGCAAGACGTTGCGTTCGTCGAGCAGATAGTTCCACAGCGATATTGATGCAAGAGTTTTATCGGAACCTCCTGGAGGAGATGCCTACAGCTCCTTGTTATCATCCCCATCCTCAATTCAGTAAATCGTTCTCTTGATTTGGCCGCTTGCTTCAGCGGCCAAGAGCGGGCTTCGTGACCCAATCAATGCCTTGCTCGACGGGGGTGCAGCAACCTCGAAGGATCGCATTCGCTGTCAGGGCTGCACCGGCTCGCCGTTGGCCAACAAATCAAGGGCATGCTACGGCGCCTCTAGTCACTTACGGACAAAGCCGGAGCTTCTCGATTAGTATCGGTCGTACGGGCCTACTGGTCCAGCCCCGTTCAGTTCTCGATCTTTGCATTAGGGACGCCAGGTTTGCGACCCAGTCTCTTCAGCCTACGGGGCGAAGTAGCTGGAGATATCCAGGATCAATTGCGTGATCCCAGAAGCATAAGCATCAACCTTTCCGTTGGTGCTGGGCACGATCGCCATGTTGTTGGTGATCGATCCATCCAAGGCATTCAACGTCGAGACCGTAGGCCGATCGCTGAGGTCAGGCCACAGCGTCAGATAGCCCAGCACGCCCTGCGGAACCACCGTCGCGTTGAACACATACGCCTCCGCCGTAGCCGGTGGTCCACAAAAACTGCCCGTCACGTTTACCGGAGGACTGAGCGTCCCGGTGAAGGGCGGCCCTATTTGACGCGTGTCGATCACCCGGCAAGGCGCCACCGCATACAGCGACAGCCCGCCCGTCCCGGCCGGCGCGAAGTAGCCGTTGATGTCGATGATCATGTCGGTGTCGTTAGCGGGGTAAACCGAGATGTCGCCGCCGGTACCGGCGGGCACAAGCGCGGCATTAGCGATGATCGTCCCAGGAATATCGTTCAAGGTGGACACCAGCGGCTTGGGCTCACCCGTGGGCCAGACCGTCATGTAACCCAGTGCACCGTGAGGCACCACGGAGAAGTTCAGCGAATAGGCTGCAGCGGTCGAGGGAATGTTGCAACTTGTGGCAGCGAGTATGGGGAACATGCGTTCGTGGAGGCCCGTCAAGAACGGCGGCCCCAGGCCCGGAGGAAAGGTGTCTTTGCGCGTGTCGGCCACCCGACAAGGCGGCAGTGGATAGAAGGCCAGCGTTGAACCGGAGGCTGGTGCGAAGTACCCGTTGATGTCGAGAATCACATTGGTCGTCTGGGTCACGTAAACGCTGACGGCGCCGCCTGTTCCCGCCGGCACAATCGCGGCGTCGGCCTTGATGCGCCCGTCCGTCGAGTTCAGGGTGGCGACTACCGGTCGGCCTTCGCCCGTGGGCCAGATGGTTAAGTAACCCAGCGGACCTTGCGGCACCACGGAAACATTCAGCGAATACGCGGCCGCGCTGGTAGGAATGTTGCAGCCGCCCTCTTGCGGAATAGGGAAGTTTTGGAAAGTGCCACCCGGAATCGGACCGCTGCCGCCTTTATCTGGTCGCGTATCTACCAATCGGCATGGGGTGACGGCAATGAATTGCAGTGGCGATGGTGTCGGGTTGACCAGTTGCGCGAGCATTCCGCTACTGCCGGAGTAGTTCGTATCGCCCGAATAGGTCGCCACGATCGCATCCGTCCCCACCGCAAGCGTCGAAGTGGCGCAAACCGCCATAAGCGCCGAACTCAGCGGCACTGCCGTGCAGCCGGAAATGGCCGTGCCATTCGACGTGAAACCCACGGTGCCGGTCGGTGCTGGCGGCCCCGCGGGACCGACGGTTGCCGTGATCGTCACCGCTTCGCCGAAGGTGGAAGGATTCGGCGCGCTCGTCACCGACGTCTGGCTGCCGAGCCCATTCACCACCTGCATTACCGTGTTGGAGGTGCTGCCCGCCAGGGTCGCCGAGCCTTGATATATCGCGGTCAGGTTGTCCGTCCCGGCGCCTAATCCTGCATACATCAAAACCGCCACGCCGGAACTGTTCAGCGGCATCGACCCAATGCTGACGCCGTCGCTTTCGAACATCACGGTGCCGGTCGGCAGCGAGCCATCCTGTGCCGTCACGGTAGCGGTCATGGTGACCACTTGCCCCAGGTCCGACGGATTCGGAGCAGCGGTCAGGGCGGTGGTTGAGGGTATCAACGCCGCCACCGTCAGCCTGAAAACCGTGCCTTCGTCGTAAGTCCCGCCGTTCTCGGTTGTCCCGTAGAAATTCCCGTCGGTGGCTTGAACCAGCCCGGCGTAAGGGGAGCGACCGGCGTCAGCGCAGGAAAATCCTTGGGGGCAAAAGCTGTAAAGCGTGGTCAGCGTGCCCGCTGCAGTGATTTCGAAGGCTGTACCATAGCCGCTGAAGCCGTCGGATCCGCCACTGTAGGTAGTCCCGTAGAAGTTCCCGTCGCGGCCTTGGATCACCCCGGTGTAAGGATCGATGCCGTCAGTGCAGAATCCTACAGAGCAAAAGCTGTGCAGCGTGGTCAGCGTGCCCGCTGGGGTGATCTTGAAGACCGTGCCTGAGCTTGCGGCCCCACCACCCACGGTTGTTCCGTAGAAGTTCCCGTCAGTACCTTGAACCAGCGGTGCCTTAAAAGGGTTGTAGCCGTCTGGACAGTTAAGGAGGGCGCAAAAGCTGTAGAGCGTGGTCAGCGTGCCGCCGGGGGTGATTTGGAAAACGGTACCTCCTATGTGGGCCCCAAGATCTGACGTTGTTCCGTAGAAGTTACCGTCGGTGCCTTGCACCAGTGCAGCGAGAGGGGCGACGCCGTCAACGCAGGAAAATCCCTGGGGGCAAAAGCTGTAAAGCGTGGTCAGCGTGCCGCTTGGGGTGATCTTGAAGATCGTGCCAAAGCCGCCAGGCCCGCCTGCGGAGGCTGGCCCATAGAAGTTTCCGTCGGTGGCTTGAATCAGCCCGCCAGGCGTGCCGCCGTCATTGGGGTCGAAAATGAGGTCGAAGGTATGCAGCGTGGTTAGCGTGCCCGTTGGGGTGATCTTGAAGACCGTGCCATAACCGTCGGCCCCGCCAGAGGTGGTCGTCCCGTAGAGGTTCCCGTCGGTGCCTTGAACCAAGGGGGCACCGATCCCAGCGCCGTCCGGGCAGCTTGATTGGGCGCAAAAGCTGTAAAGCGTGGTCAGCGTGCCCCCTGGGGTGATCTTGAAGACCGTGCCTTTGTTGTAGGCTCCGCCCGATACTGTCGTCCCGTAGAAGTTCCCGTCGGTGGCTTGCACCAGAGTTCCCTCGGGCCCGTCGCCGTCAGGGCACGGGAAGCCTGCAGCACAAAAGCTGTACAGCGTGGTCAAGGTTTGCGCAGGCGAAGCGATCGCTGCGGCACTCAGCAGCATTAGGCAAATGACCTTGTACAAGGGTAGGATTCCTGACAGACGGTTGGCGATGGCGCACATGAGTGCCTCCCTATGGCAGTGCAAGCGAAAATCTCAGGCCCTGTTCTTACAGTTGCTTACTGCAGAAGTAGGTGAGAATTGGAGATCACGTGATACCTGCACGAGGGGAGCAAGCCCGATGCAGGCATTGTAAGTGCAACGCACGTTAGCACTGTCACCTCTAGGAGTCAACACTTTTCAGACCGCGTCTGGCAGACTGGGCGAAACGAAAATTCCCGAACTCTCCGAGGAGGAGCGGTTATGCGCCTATAGCGCAAAGTAGCCGGAGATGTCCAGAATAAGCTGCGTGATGCCGGAGACGTGGTAGGGGCAGCTTCTCCGGCTTATGGGGCATACCTTCACCCGACGGAAAGCATCTGGCGATCTTAAACTGGAATAGAAACAGAAATGTGTGGATCATGGAGAACTTTTAGAGGTTGGTCGACCTGTGTCGTGCCGTTCTTCCTCCTCTTCGCAGCGTACGGTTTATCGCCCGATCGGGTCCAGCGACTCCAAGGCGCTCCTGGCAAAGCTCGGCAAGCACACGACCCGCAAGGGCTGCCTCTACATCAAGAAACTCGCTGATGTGGACCAATAAGTGTTGGAGGCCATGGTCGTGAAATCCCTAGCTTCCATGCAAGCGCGGAACCTGAGTTAAGGTGTGGGGTCAGACCCTCCCTCGGCCAGCCTGTCGGCAAGCAAATGGAGGCCTGGCTCCGGCTGTCGCCGTTCGCGAGCATCGAATGCTAGTCAGGATAGGCGAGATTGGGTGCGAGCCCCGCCGGATTTCAGGTCGTCGCGCACCTTCTCAGCAAGGTGAACGAAATACTGCCGGTAGCCCTCGCAATACCAGCCCCTTTCGTTCAGCACGCGGCCGTCCTTTAATGCGTGAAACATGCAGCCCCCGTAGCAAGATCGAGGCAGCACAGTCCGTTGCATTGCCCTCCAGCGCACTCAACAAAGCCTGCTAATACGCGGTCACACAATGGAGGAAACTGACACGGTTCCTGGAATACCCAGAACTTGAGTTGAGCAACAACCTGGCGGAAAACTCAATGCGTCCCGTGGCTCTGGGCCGGAAGAACTGGATACACATCGGCAGTCCAAAGGCGGGACCTTAAGGTTGCAGCGATTCTCTCGGTCGTGGAAAGCTGCCGCCGGTTGAAGCTCCCAGTGCGCGACTATTTGGCCGCGGTCCTCCCCGGGTTTGCCGATCTCCCGATCCAGCGCCTTCCAGGCCTTACTCCCGCTGCGCGGGTTGCGCAGCATTCATAGACTCCAGCCATCGGGTTGTTAGCATGAAGAGTAGGATCACGAGCACCCACAATTGCGGGGTTCGCTTCAATCGCTTGGATGAATAGGTGGAGGAGACGGTGTGATAGTCAGGGCGGAGCCACTATGATGCCTTCGAGTATGTCCTCCAGCATTGACCCGATGCTGAGCGAGCCGTAAGATGGCCGCACTAAAGGCGTTTTCCGCAAAAAGCGGTAAATTTGACCGTAACGCAGGCGCTTCAGAGAGCGAAATTTGTACATCTGGGAACCCGCCCATGGCAACTCGAAGGCACACGTTCGTGGTTCCAGTGGCCGAAATTGCCACAGCCTTGCTGGCTCAAACAGAAGTAGTTCCACGGGCGCAAGTGATCGCCCATCAGGTGGCCAAAATTTTTCCTGATACGGCGGCTGTGGTGTACGTCATTCATGACCAGGAAAATCCGGCATGGACAGCAAAAGCCGCGGCAGGCGATATCACCGTCGGCGAGGTCATGGATTTTAATGTTGGCACGCTGGGAGCGGTTGCAAAGAGCAGGACGCCTCTGCTGGTGGATCATGAAGTGGTACAACTTCCTTCGGCCTCGGTGCTGCGTCTGCTGCGACACGAAACAGCATCACGCCAGTCTCCTCCCAAACAGGTCTTTGTCTTGGCCGATCCGGTGTTCAGCGCTAACGACCCGCGTGTCAGGCGCAGGGATCACCAACAAGGGTCTAGCCCGGCAGCAAAGAATCGAGCTGTCGCCAAAGACGGAGAGGGTATAGCCACGGACGTTGAGGCCAGCCAGTTGGCGAGATCTGCCTCGGATGTGGGCGTCACACGAAAAGGCGAAGCCTTGCCGCGCCTGGAAGGGACTCGCGAGGAGGCTAGATCGATTGTGGCGTTGGATGGTGCCCAGAGCAAGCTGGCGCTGGATTTTGAGGCCAGTCGGACGACTGCAACCAGTGCTGAGCTGAGCCAGTATCGTTACCTGCATTTCGCCACCCATGGATTGGTGGACACGCAGCATCCCGAGCTCTCCGGACTGGTATTGTCGATGGTGAACGAACGGGGAGAACCGGTCAACGGTTTCCTGCGGCTGCAAGACATCTTCAACCTGAACTTGCCGGTGGAGTTAGTGGTGCTGAGCGCGTGCGAGACGGGGATCGGGAAAGAGGTACGTGGGGAAGGACTGCTGGGATTGACGAGAGGGTTCATGTACGCGGGCGCGCCGCGGGTGGTGGTGAGTTTGTGGAAGGTGGATGATGCTGCGACGGCGGAGTTGATGGGGCGGTTCTACGAAGGGATGCTGGTACGAAAGCTACCGCCGGCAGCGGCGTTGCGAGCAGCGCAACTGGCGATGTGGCAGGATTCGAGATGGCGGGCACCTTATTACTGGGCAGCATTTGTGCTGCAGGGAGAATGGAACTGAGGAGCCATGATCACGTTGTTGGCGAGAGGTTCGTTGCCATCGTTTGTTGTGGCGCGAAAAAGTCCGTTCGAGCCAGAATACGGTCGGCGACGGGACAATAGGTTTTCCTGCGGCCGGTTTTTCAGCTCCTACCCGAAAGGTTCGAGAAAATCAAATACCTGCTGAGTGTCGAAATGGGGATTTGGGGTTGGAGAGGACAGCCCCAAGGAGCTGCAAATGAAATTGCTGTCATACGCCACCCATGAGGTTCGTCACTCGCGGAAAATGTCTCGATATTCCAATCGGAATGGTCGCTAACTTTAATCACTTGAAAGCACAAGGGGTGTGTCTTCAAGGTTCCATTCTAGGGTTCCAATTAGGGTTCCAATTTCGAGAGGCGTTGTGGGTGGTTGTTCAACCAAGACGAGCTCGAATCTTCAATAAGTTACGGTTGTTTAAAGGCAAGTTCTGCCCTGCCTTGGGCGCAGGGGGGCGCTTCTCTTGTCATTGTTTTGTTTTCGGGCTCCGCGCCCACTCACCCCTCGCATAAGCCCGTGCTCTCCCGACCAGCTTAGCAACACATTTCTCACAATCGCTCAACCCCGCATCAGACGCGGCTCCCACCCATGTGAAAGCGATTTCCCCCGATTTTTATGCATATTTCAACAGCAGGGACAGAGCGGGGGTGTGTACGCGTCTGCAGCACATACACACTGTCCAGGAGGAGGTAAGACTTACGGAGCCGGTTTCTTATGCCATGAAACCTCTACGCCGCGTCGCTGAAGCGCAGGCAGCAGGGTTGCTTTCTTTACTGATTCATCGGAATAGACAACGGTGAGCGTGCCAGAGATTTCATCTCCCCGATTCACGGAATCAAGAGCAAAAATATCCCTAATCTCTGCGTCCAATTCTGCTGCCGAGTTCACTTCAAATCTTCTGCGTCCAGCATACGGACAGCCTCCGCACTCCGAAAGCGATTAGGTTAGAAATTTATGAGATTGTACCTCGTGCGCGGGTGCGTGACTATACAGCCCGATTTTCCAATTTCAAGACTTCACTTTCCGCACCCTTCGCTTTACTCCTTTGAATCGCCCCTTACCTGCATTAAACATGGCCTCCTTGATTTCATATTTGCGTGTTTCTTTGGAGAAACAGGGTGTTTCCGGCCTCGGTATGGAGGCGCAACGGGACGCCGTTATGCGGTATGTCGCTGCGCACGGAAGCCTGCTCGCGGAATATACGGAAGTCGAAAGCGGAAAACGCCACAAGAACCGGCCGCAGCTCCTGGCCGCATTGGGGCACTGCAAGAAAGCGCGCGCGACGCTGGTTATCGCAAAGCTCGATCGCCTTAGCAGGAACGTCGCATTCATCTCGCAGCTCCTCGAAAGCGACGTGCAATTCGTCTGTTGCGACAATCCTCATGCCACCAAGACGATGCTTCGCATCCTGGCCGTCTTTGCGCAGCACGAGCGCGAGCAGATCTCGAGCGTACCAAGCCGCCCTCGCCGCAGCGAAGGCGAGAGGCGTGAAGCTTGGCAATCCTCGTTATCAGGAATCCACCGCCCGTGCATTGGCCGCGAAGGGTTATCGCCACGTACCGCCCGAGGTCGAGGCCCTTATTACCGGCTGGCGCGACAAGGATGACGAAACGCTTCAGTCCATCGCAGACCGCCTGAATGCGTTGAATATCCGCACGCCTCAGGCTTCAAGTGGTATCCGAGCAGCGTGCGCGCGGCGCTAATAAAGAAAGCACGAAAGGACGGGAACACGATAGGGCGAAATAACGAAATCGTTAATTCCACTTCGCTCTTGCCCGCGCTTCAGAATGCCGCTACCTCTTCTGCTTTCAGCCCCAGCGCTGGGCGAGGGCTAAAGCAGAAGGAGGTGATATGGGCTCGATTGAGGAAGCGCAGCGAATGCTGGACATATTCACGAGCGTTGGCGCGCGCTCGTTTCTCTTAACGAAGCTAGACCTACTGCAGCAGAAGATATGGGCCAAGCCATATACCGCGGCAGAATTGCGTGACACGCTGCCCGCCATAATGAGAACAGCGGAGATACGCAAGCCCATCGCCGTCTCGGAGGGCAACATAATGCTCGCAGGCGAGAACGTCATCATCCGGCCAACCGGTCACGGCGTCACATTTGTACAGCTCGATGACCTCAGCCTCGACCAAATAGGCCGTGTGACGCCCGCTTCCTTCGCCATCATTGAGACAAGCCCGCGGAATTATCAGGCATGGATTGCGGTTTCACCTGCGCCGGAGCATAAGGAAGCAGAGAAAGACCTGGTACGCCGCGTCCGCAAGGCAGTCGGCGAGTCGATTCTGCCTCCGGTGCTACGCGGCTTGCTGGAACGTGCAACTACAAGATTAAGTCGCGCCCGATTCCCTCCGTTACGATCACCCATGCCGCACCCGGCCGTGTTCTCAGAGAGCTTTTGCAGAATGGGCTTGCTCGCCGCGCCGAACCAGTAAAGATTCCGGCAGCATTCGCGGGCACAAGCAGCAATAGCAGGCCCTGGCCTTCATATCAAATTTGTTTGGAACGCGCACCAAAGAGGAAAGACGGGAATCCCGATAGAAGCAAGGCCATTTCAACTGGTGCCTTACGGCGATTACCGGAGGCCGAAACGTGGAAGAACAGTCGCCAAACCCGTTGAAGTAACGAAAGTGTGAAGGAGCGCCTACGGTCAGACCCAGGCTATGCCCGCGTGACCGTCGAGAATGCCGCGAAGTTTGTTTCACAGAATTATGGCAAGAGCCGCAGCCGGGCTTAGTCTGCAGGTTCCTATCTGCTTTCTCAATCCACGTTTCTTCAGCCACCCCGGCGTTCTGCCCCGAAGATCCAAATTCCGAGGGGTTGAACTGCAAGCCCTTCAGCTCCCCAGTCTTCGCCGTCAGCTCCCGATCAAGTCTTGCTGCTCGATGAGCCTGCGTTGAGTGCCGGCGGGATTAGCTTCCGACTCAATAGAGGCAATGTAATCGCGGCCCATTTCGGAAGCCAATTGATACGGTCCACTAAGGAGCGTTTTTTGCCATGGCTATCCTTCCCGTTTTACATCTTTCGCCTTCTTGTCATCGCGCAGGGCGATGAAGCTAGTATGCCGCAGGTGGTTGTCCTCCGTCCATTCGACAAACTCAAACTGGCCCACCAGCACCGGCTTCAGCCACCGGCATTCCGCCATTTTCGCAGCGGTCAGGCCCGCCCCCCACCGCCCGCTCTTTTTCTCGGGGAGGTTCGCGAACGGGCATTCCTTGGTTTCCAGCGGCTTCAGCTTTTTGAAGAGTTCTACCCGCGACGCCGGGGTAAAGCCATTGCGCGTGCGCGACGCATACATGAGCTTGCCGTTCTTGTAATAGCCGAGCACCAAGGCATCGAAGTTCTTATCGCTGGGCGTGTATCCGCCGATGACCAGCTCTTGCCCTTGATTGACCCGCATCTTCCGCCAGGCGCCGGAGCGTTGACCCGGCTCGTAAGCACTGTCGCGCCGCTTCGCGACCAAGCCTTCCAACCCCGCAGACTTCACTGAGGCGATGAGATCGGGAAGCGAAGCTTTCAATCCTGGAATCATCGATTGGGCTCGGCGAGCTTTGGAAGAACATGCTTTTCCAGCAGCGTGCGGCGCCCACTTAGGGTTTCCGTCATGACATTGCACCTGCGAGTACAAGCAGGTCGAAGACGAAATACACGAATAGCGCTTTGGAAGATCCGTAATTTGCAGCAGGTTGAACGACGGGCGGCCTTATTCATCGAGCGCAGCGACTTCGCCATCTAGGACCGTTTCATCGGGCAGCTTGCTCAATGCCTTTGCA
>CAVYIR010000013.1:0-111592 GCA_963768645.1 uncultured Acidobacteriaceae bacterium | reverse complement strand
ACGCGGTGCCCGACGAGGTGAAAGCAACCGGCGATTAGCCTGTTTCTTGAACATGGGGAACAGGAAAAAGATAAGGCCGACCCCACCCTACCGTCCCACCTGTGGCCGATTCAAGCCTTTCCCGGCGGGAAACGTTTTTACTATGCCAGGGGAGGCCAATTGGTATATAGTTCAAAAAAAATTTTGAGCCCAGGAAAGAAAGTCCAGCTGCTCCTAGCAAAATCGTCGTCGGAAGGAACAAGGCGCTCTTGTGCTTCCCCACCACCCTGTATCTGTCGGAGGTTTGTTGTGTCTAAAGTATTCTGTGTCGGTATTCTGACTTTGCTTGGATTGAGCTTACTGTCCGGTGTCGCCACCGCGGCTACGAAAGCTCCGTCCGTGACCATTACGTTAAATCCAAGTTTGCATAGCCCGCAGATGCTCGGCACCAGTATCCTCTGGACAGCCACTGTGCAGGGCGGTCCGCCGGGCGACACCTACGATTATCAATTCAGTGCCGCGCTACAAGGCCAGAATCAGATAGTCCGGGATTTCAACACCCGGAATACTTTCACCTGGGTCCCGTATATGGTGGAGGGAACGTACGTGGTTACGGTTGTAGTGCGCGACATCACCCAGCAGCCCTACATCATCTATCCGCCGGTCTCGGTGCAGTACGTGCTCAATCCCTGGGTCACCAGCAGCGGCGGTTCGGCGGTGAATCGGACGTCGCATCCCTTGGTGGCCTTGTTTAGCGCTGGGCCGTGCGCCTCCGGTCACTCTATCCGGGTTCGGTTCAAGCAGAATGGTGCGCAGGCTTCGAGTACGACCAACGCAGTGCCCTGTTCGCAAAACAGCGCCAACTTCCTGGTCGCTGGTATGCTGCCATCCACTCAGTACTCGATGCATTGGGAGGAATTCGCTACCGGCTTTCTCACCTCCGGTCCTGACCAGCCGTTCACAACCGGACCGCTTCCAGTGGGATTCCCCGTGCCGCAAATGACGGTGAAAGTGCCTCCGACCGGGCATGATGCAGCCTTCCCCGTGTTGTTGTGGCATCTTATTCCACCTACTGGCCGACCGTTTGCTTTCCGTCCCATCGCTACTGATCTTTCGGGAAACGTCATTTGGTACTACTCCGTCCCACTGCTTTTGACTCGCATGGAACCGGGTGGAAACTTCTTTTCGCTCTCGAATACCACCCTCAGCGAGTACGACCTTGCCGGAAACGAAACGCTGGAGACCAACGTGGGGATCCTGAACGAACAGCTGGCTGCCAAAGGGTATCCAATCATGACATCGTTCAACGCCCACGAAACCCGGCGCTTGCCCAACGGTGGCTTCCTCTTGATTGGCGCCCGCGACGAAGTGTCCTACACCCTGCAGGGTGGGACGCAACAAAATCCGGTTGACATCCTGGGTGACATGGTTCTGGTGCTGGATCACAACATGCAACTCACGTGGGCTTGGGACTCGTTTGCTCACCAGGACGTCAGCCGCCTCGCTACCTTGGATGACAAGTGTTATGCCAACCTTGGGGCAGGCTGCCCGGCTTTCAACCCTGCTTTTGGGGTTGCCAACGATTGGTTGCACTCAAACTCGGTTCAGCTCACGGCGGACGGAAACATCCTGCTCTCCGAACGCAGCCAGGACTGGGTCCTCAAGATCAACTACAACAATGGCCGAGGAGACGGCAGCGTGATTTGGAAATTGGGCCCGTTCGGCGATTTCACCATCACGAATCCGCTCCCGCACCCCTGCGGTGATCCCGCCGTCTTTACTTGGTTCACTCACCAGCACGACGCCGCATTTCAAGTTCAAAGTGGCGCGCTGGAGGTGTTTACCGTTTTCGACGATGGCAACCTGCGCGTGAATCAATGCGGCAGCGGAAATAGCCGGGGTATGGTGTTGTACCTCGGCGAATCTACACGCACTGCCCGTATTCAGATTGCCGCCGATCTCGGTGCTTATTCGTCGGCCCTGGGAAGTGCACAACTGCTGATTTCTCCGCCTAACAGCGTTTATGCCAGCTTTGACAATGGTCTGCTTAGCATCCCGACCAATGTTGCGCAATCTACGGAGGTGGACGTGCTCTCCGGCTCGATTGTCTATCAACTGCAAGCCGGCTGGTGGTCTTACCGGACCTATCGCCAACAAGACCTTTACACACCGACACTCCCATAGGTCTTCTGGCTGCCCAAGATGTTGAACGTTGTCGTTCGGATTTTGAGCAGCCAGGCGAGTTCTCTACTAGAGTAGAAACGCGCGTACCGCCATCGCCCGTCGCCAATATGGGACGGGCGTTCTTGTTGCACGGAACGCCGCAAGGCGACACAATGGCTGCGTGAAGGCCCTGTTCAATCTGAAGGTCCTCTTCCTCGCGCTGCTCGCCTTGATCTTCATCGGCGTCGCCGGGTTCCATTTCATCGAAGGCTGGTCGTGGTTCGATGGTTTCTACATGGTGCTGACGACGATCACCACCATTGGATATGGCGAGATTTATCACCTCTCGCCCCGGGGCCGCATCTTCAATACTTTCATCATTGTCACCGGTGTCGGCCTGGTGCTGCTGTTCTTCGGGGCCGCGACCCAGGCTTTGCTAGAATTCGAGCTGCAATCGGTATTCGGCAGGAGACGCATGGATCGCGATATCAGCCGATTGTCGGAGCATTACATCATCTGCGGCGCTGGGAGGGTGGGCCGCAGCGTGGCGCGCGAACTGGCGCGCAAGCCGTTGCCTTTTGTTATCGTTGACAGCGACGAAGCCAAACTGGCGCGCTACTCTGCCAAAGGCTGGCTCACCCTGGTGGGCGATGCGACGCAGGCGCATGTTCTGCAAGACCTGCACATCGAGAACGCTCGTGGGCTGGTTGCCGCCACCACCACTGACGCTACCAATATCTACATCATACTGACCGCCCGTAGCCTGAACCCCAAGCTCAACATCATTGCGCGTGCCAGCGAAGAAGATGCCGAGAAACATTTGGTCACGGCCGGCGCCGACCACGTAGTCTCGCCCTACAACTTCGCCGGATACCGCATCGCGCAGACCTTCATGCGCCCGCATGTGGTTGATTTCTTCGACACCGCCATGAACCAGCAGAAGCCGCTGGAGATCGAAGAAGTGCAGGTGCGGGCGGGCTCGCGCTTCGTTGGTGCAACTCTGGAGGCTTCACGCATCCGCCAGGAAATGGGCGTCATTGTGCTCGCCATTAAGGGAGAGGACTCGCACATGCGTTTCAATCCCCCGCCCGATGAGGTGATCCACTCGGGCGACCATCTCATCGCCATGGGCGAGCCCGAGGGCCTGCGTCGCCTGGAGGACTCCGCCACGGAGCGTGCATGAAAATCACCACCGCCGACGAGATGCGCGAGATCGATCGCATCACCACCGCGCGCTTCGGAGTGCAGTCCATCACGTTGATGGAGAACGCCGGGTCCGCAGTTGCGCAATTCATCCTTGAGCACTATCGCCATGCCAATCGGATCGCCGTCATTTGCGGCAAAGGCAATAACGGCGGAGATGGATTTGTAGTAGCGCGTAAGCTGCATCGTGCCGGACGAGTAGTGGAGGTGCTGTTACTCGCCACCCCGTCCGAGTTGCACGGCGACGCGCTGGCTATGTTCGAGCGACTGCCCCTTCGTCCCATCGTGCTGAGCAATGCGCAGGAGTTGCAGGCGGAGTCGTCGCGCACTCTGGCGAATTGTGATCTGCTGGTTGACGCAATCCTCGGCACCGGGTTTCGCCCGCCAGTGAAGGGCTTCTATGCGGACGCGATCGCTGCCCTGAATGGCAGCGGCAAACCGGTGGTTGCGGTGGATATTCCATCGGGTGCTGATTCCGACTCCATGTCGGCGCAAGCAGACAAGCACATCGCCCATGCCGACGCTATCGTCACCTTCACTGCGCCTCGCCCAGCGCATGTCTTCGGCAATCTGACGCGCGGCCCCATCGTGATTGCGCCCATTGGATCGCCTCCGGAAGCGATCGTCAGCAAACTCGCCCTCGAGCTGGCAACTCCCCGCGACTTCGCAGCGCTACTTGCGCGTCGCCCTGCCGACAGCAACAAAGGCATCTACGGACATGTGCTGATCGTGGGTGGATCGCTAGGCAAGTCGGGTGCGGCTGGCATGGCGGGCATGGCGGTTCTGCGGGCCGGAGCCGGACTCAGCACGGTCGCAACACCTGCGCGCGTGCTCCCGAGCGTCGCCGCATTTGCCGCCGAGCTGATGACCGAGCCGCTGGCCGAAACCGAAAGCGGCGGCATCGCAATGGCAGCCATCGAGAGCGACCGCTTCCAAAAGCTGGTGAAGCCGATGACCGTGGTGGCGATTGGTCCCGGCATTGGGCGCGATCCTGAAACCGTGCAGTTCGTCCACGAAGCCGTGCGCCAAACCAAGGTTCCGATGGTGATCGATGCCGACGGACTCAACGCCTTCGACGGCCACACCGAGTTGCTCGACGGCCGCGAGCGACCGCTGGTGCTGACGCCGCATCCGGGCGAAATGTCGCGGCTGGCTGGCATCACGATCAAGGCTGTACAAGCCGACCGCCTCAACGTCGCGCGTAGTTTCGCGCGCGAGCATCACGTCGTGCTGGTGCTGAAAGGCAATCGCACCATCGTCGCGCTGCCGGATGGAACCGCGTGGGTCAATCCGACCGGCAATCCCGGTATGGCAACCGGCGGCACCGGCGACATTCTGACCGGCATGACAGCCGGAGTGATTGGACAGATGCCGAACAACATCCCTTTGGCCGCTGTCGCTGCGGTTTACATGCACGGACTGGCCGGGGATGTGGCCGCGGAAACGATGGGTGAACATTCGCTGGTTGCGACCGATCTGCTCGGGGCGCTGCCGGAAGCGTTTAAGCGCGCGACGCAGTGGGCGAAGGAGAGCACGACGCGGATTTGAGAGTAAGGGCGCGGCTCAAGAGCCAGCTCAAGAATTAAGATCTTTCCGATGTTTTGAAGGGGCGCGCCTTAGGCGCGCCGTTGAGCTCTGTTTTCTAGCATCATAAGCGGGTTTCAGCCCGCGAGAGAGTTTCACCGGTCAACCGCTCGCGACCCGGCTGCTAAAATTGCCTTCGTCCCGCGATGAATACGCACGAGCACATCACGCACTCGGCGGAAGAGACCATGGCGCTGGGCCGCAAACTCGCACCGACGCTGAAGACTGCGCGCATGGTCATCCTGCGCGGCGATCTCGGCACCGGCAAGACCACGCTGGTGAAAGGCATCGCGGAAGGTCTCCACGCTGCTTCGCAGGACGACGTCACCAGTCCGACGTTCACCCTCATCCACGAGTATCGCGGCCCCGAACTGAATCTGTTTCACGTTGATCTCTACCGCATCGACACGCCCCGCGAGCTGGACACGCTCGGCCTCGATGAACTCTTCGCCGAGCCAGGCAACCTTGTGCTGCTGGAGTGGGGAGAAAAGTTTCCCCGCTTCGAGAAAGAGCGCGATGTCGAAATCTGCCTCGAGCGCCAAGGCGACCAGGAGCGGAAGATTGTGGTGAAGCGGAGATAGCGGAATCACCAATAGCCGCGCCAAGAGGAAAAAGGCCCACTCTTCCCGCATCGTGCCGCTGGCTGAGGTACGCAGGTTAGAATTCTCGCGTGGCCAATCCAACCAGCGCAGCCGCCGAGCAGATCCACCATCCCCGGCTCACGCTCCTGCAACGGATACAGCTCGCACTGGTTTCGTGGATCGCGTCTGCGGTGGTAGGCCTCATCGGCCGCACGCTGCGTATGACCATCACCTACGAAGAAGGCTTCATTCGCGGCCTCGACAGCATTGCTCCCGGCATTTATCCCTTCTGGCACCGCTGTGTGCTTCCGGCAACTTGGCTGTTCCGCAATCGCGATATCGGGGTGCTGACCAGCCTCAGCCGCGACGGCGAATACATTGCACGCGTGATTCGCCGCTTCGGGTTTGTACCGGTGCGCGGCTCCAGTTCGCGCGGCGGCCAGCGCGGCCTGCTGGAAATGGAGACCATGGTCAAAGCGGGAGGCGCGGTGGCTTTTACCATTGATGGTCCGCGCGGCCCGCGCTACGTCGCCAAGAAAGGGCCGGTGATGCTGGCTCGCCTGACCGGGATACCAATCACTGCGTTCTACGTTGCCGTGGAGAAGGCTTGGGTCTTGAAGACCTGGGACGCCATGCTCATTCCTAAACCGTTTTCGCGCGCCTATGTGCGCGTGGCAAAAAACATCTTCGTTCCGCCGGACGCCGACGATGCGGCGCTCAACCGCTATCATGCCGACATGCAAGCCTCGCTCGAGCGCGTCACCACTTACGCGGAATCGCAATTTTCCGCACTCCACAATTGACACCGGCGTCCCTGCTCAGTACAGTCAAATCTCATCCTGAACCAACTCGGTCCGGGATTGTTCCTTGCCAATCAATGTTCGCGCGTTCCGCCATCTTAACGGCGGAACTGGGAAGCGGGTGTGAAGCCCGCGCTGCCGCGCAACTGTAAGCGAGTCTTTGGTGGACCGGCCACTGTTCCAACGGGAAGGCCCCCGCCGTCGTCCGCGATGCAAATCGCAACTCGCCAGCCAGGAGACCGGCGCGAACTGCAGGGTCCCCGGCGCACGCCGATTTTGCGTGCGATGGGGGTGCCCTAATCACCAAACCCCTTTCGCGTGCAAAGGAGGAGTGTCATGTTCATCATTCGCGCATTGCTGGTCCCGCTGCTGTGTTGCACAGCAGCCCTCGCATCCGATTTCAAAGTCTCAGTCGAAAGCCCTTCTGGCGAGCGTGTCTCCGGCGTGCAGGTCAGCCTGTTTCGCTCCACCGACAACGCCGGAGTCGGCGTACAAACCACCGCTGGGGACGGCACGGCAGTGTTCCCGCATCTCGCCGACGGCCGGTATCGTCTGCTGGTGCTCGCCCCAGGATTCGCCGAGCAATCGCAGCAAGTTTCCATCCCCCAGACGGAGACCCTCAGCGTTCAACTGAAGCTTGCGACCACGCCGCAAACCGTGGTCGTCTCCGGCACCGCAACTCCCGCGACACCGGAGCAGACAGGTACTTCCGTCGGGGTGCTAACCACTGAGCAACTGACCGCAATCAATCCCGTCTCCGCCCCCGACGCTTTGCTCTACATCCCGGGAGCCATCGTGAGCAGCACCGGCCGGCGCGGCAATCTCGCCAGCTTGTTCGTTCGGGGTGGCGAATCCAATTACAACAAGGTGCTGATTGACGGAGTGCCCGTGAACGATCCCGGAGGCATCTTCGATTTCGGCGTGGTCCCCATGAACAACGTCGACCGGCTTGAAGTGGAACGCGGTCCCGAGAGTACGGTGTACGGGTCGGACGCCATGACCAGCGTGGTGCAGCTTTGGACGGCGACGGGCAGCACGCGCACGCCGGAAATTCAATTCGGCGCCGACGGCGGAAATTTCTCCACCGCTAACGGCTATGCTTCGCTGGCGGGCGCGCGCGGAATTTTCGACTACAACGTTTTCGCCAACCAGTTCAACACGCAAGGCCAGGGAGTGAACGACGCCTATTCGAATTCGCTGCAAGGCGGAAATATTGGCGTGCGACTTTCCGATCGCGTGGCGTTTCGCCTGCGCGCCCGCCACTACAACAGTTGGACAGGCATTCAGGCGAACTGGTGGTTCAATAGCAATCCCGAGCTTCCGCCCGACGCGAACCAATATGCGCACCAGAACAACTTCCTGGCCAGCGGCGATCTTACGGTCAGCGGGCCGGGTGCATGGCAGCATCAGTTCAGTGGCTTCGAGTACCACCACGTCGCTCTTAATGTGAACCCTGTCGATGATCTTGACCGGCCATTCGACAGCGCCTTCAACAGCCTGACCAAGTACAACGTCGCCGGTTTCGCCTACCAGGGAATCTACAGCCCGCGGCCATGGGCGCAAACCACGCTGGGTTACAACTTTCAAGACGAGAATGGGTACATCAACAACAATTCGGACGCTGGAATCAGCACCACCCACGGTCTGCGCTTCAATAACTATCTATTCGCGCAGCAGACCATCGTGTGGCGGCGGCTGTCCGTTCTGGCGGGCGTTGGCTACGTTAACAACAGCGATTTTGGTGGCAAAGTCAGCCCCCGCATTTCCGTGACGTTTCTGACGCTGCGCGGAAACACTATCTTCAGCGGCACGCGCCTGCACTTTGGCTACTCGGAGGGAATCAAAGAGCCCAGTTTCGAGCAGACGTTTGGTATCACGGGGACCTTTCCCACGTTGCCCAACCCCAATCTCCAACCGGAACAGAACCGGGCCATTGAAGCCGGCGTGCTGCAGTCGCTATTCAACAACCGCGTGTCGCTGAGCGCGGTGTACTTCCACAATCAGTTCCGCGACCAGATCGAGTACGTGTACAACTCCGACACCAACACCAGCCAATACGTGAACTTCAATCGTGCGATGGCGCAGGGTGCCGAAGTCGTGTTGAGCGGTCTTGTCGCCAACCATCTGTCGGCGACCGCCGCTTACACCTACACTTCAACCCAGATTCAACAGGCGCCACCTTGCGATCCAAATGCCGGTTGCGATCCGCGCATCTACGGCACCGGCGCTCCTCTGCTGCGGCGTCCCAAACAGGCTGGCATGCTGCTGCTGACCTATACCCGGCAGCGCTGGGGCGGATTTCTTGGCGTCACCGCGGTCGGTCAGCGTCCGGACTCTGATTTTCTCTTCGGATATATTCCGCCCATTTACTACGCCGCGGGGTATGCGCGCGTGGATCTCGGCGGCTGGTACGCCATCAGTCGACATGTCACGGCTTACGCGAATGTGAATAACGCGCTGAACAATCATTACAACGAGGTGTTGGGATATCCGGCTTTGCGGGCAAACTTCCGCGTAGGGATGCGCTTTAGCTTCGGGGGAGAATAAGATTGGGCCGGTGGTGGCCAATCCAAAGGCGCAATCCGATCGCACCTCAGGCTTTCCGCCCTGCCTCTGACGCTGGGATGGGGACGACGAGGCTACCAGTAGTATGTTGGGAGGATGTCCACACGGGACTAAGCAAACGACGGCATGGGTCCCCTACGGAGACACGGTAGCTTTCACCTCCTTCGCCAACAGTGACTCTGAGCGTTTGAAATTCATCCAGTCATTGCTCAACTCTGTTGTGGTCTCGATCGAGTTCAAGCCTTTCCTCACGCGTGTGCCAAGCAATAGCGTTTTTGACCTGAGCAAACTCCGCGATGAAGTGGACAAGTATCCCGAGTGCGCCACGAAGTAGTTTTATCTCGCCGCGCCGAATCGAAGAGATCGCATAACGCGCTCCAGCGGCGTTATACAGATAACCCCGGCCTTCTGTTTATCACTGAAAAGGCTCTGCCGGCCACGGCCAACCCCTCGCGGTAGCTCTCATTCAGGCTGGAAGGGTCACCCTAGAGTGTGACCGGCATCACGACTGCCTGAATGCCAGTCGTGCTAAGAGTTGACTGTCTCTCGCAGTCTGGCGGTCAGCCCTTCTCCAGGAGTACTCATGGGATGGGTCAATCCTTCCTACCTAAGGCCCGCATAACGCCATCATCGAGGTGTTGAATGAACGCTCGGCTGGTAAGTGAATTTCGTTCAATCGTTGGAGATGCTGGCCTGGTTTGTGGGCCCGAGCAGCTCCGGACTTACGAATGCGACGGCTTGACCCTGTTCCGGGTAGTTCCGGACCTGGTTCTGCTTCCGGCATCAACGCAAGAAATGCAGGCCATCGTGAAAGTCTGCCACCGGGAGCGAATCCCAATTGTCGCGCGTGGTGCGGGCACGGGACTAAGCGGGGGAGCACTGCCGGTAAAAGGTGGCGTCGTGATCGGCGTTTCCAGGATGAATCGCATTCTTGAGGTCGATATGCCCAATGCGCGGGTGGTGGTCGAGCCGGGCGTGACGAATTCCGCTATAACCGCCGCGGTTTCCCCTCACGGCTACTTTTATGCTCCCGACCCATCCTCCCAAGTAGTTTGCACCGTAGCCGGCAATGTGGCAGAGAACTCCGGCGGCGCGCACTGCTTCAAATATGGAGTGACCACGACCTACGTGCTGGGACTCGAGATTGTGCTCTCGGACGGATCGCTCCTTAATCTGGGCGGCACGACTTTGGACCAGCCAGGCTACGACGTGGTGGGTGCTTTCGTCGGGTCGGAGGGTACATTCGGGATCATCACGAAGGTTACGCTGCGAGTCATCAAGAAACCTGAAACCACACAGACGCTGATGGCGGCGTTCAATTCAAGTAGCGAGGCAGGTGCCGCTGTCAGCGCCATCATCGCTTCGGGCATGTTTCCTGCGGCCTTGGAAATTATGGACCGGCTGGCCCTTGAGGCCGCCGAAGCGGCCGTTCATCCCAATTATCCCAACTGCCAGGCGCTGCTGCTGGTGGAACTGGACGGGTCCACCCGTGAAGTCGAGCTTCTGATGGAGAAGGTAGGTCCGATCTGCCAATCGTGCGGCGCTTGGGAACTGCGGCTGGCGAAGTCCGAACCGGAACGTATGGCGGTTTGGAAAGGACGCAAAGCGGCGTTTGCAGCGGTGGGGCGGATCTCCCCGAATTATCTGGTGCAGGACGGCGTTATTCCGCGTACCGCGTTGCCGCGAATCCTGGGAGAGATTGACCGTCTCAGCGCCGAGGCGAAGTTGCGGGTCGCGAATGTCTTTCACGCCGGAGATGGCAACCTTCACCCCCTGGTGTTATATGACCGTCGTATCGCCGGACAAGAGGAACGAGCGATGGTGCTGGCTGAAGATATTTTGCGTCTGTGCGTGGAAGCGGGCGGCTCAATTACCGGGGAACATGGGATCGGGGAGGAAAAGAAGCAGTTCATGTCGGTCATGTTTTCCGAAGCCGACTTAGACGCCATGCAGCGCCTGCGTTCGGCCTTCGATCCCTATGACCTCTGCAATCCGACCAAAATGTTTCCGGGCACCGACGCGAACGTGCAAAGGCCGGTCGCTTACGAACCACATCCGATTGAGGTAGCGGGCTTGGCCCAACGGTACTAGCTGGCTGAACCTGCGCAAGTCGTGCAGGCGATGAGGAAGGCCACGGGAGCCAAATTATGAGCCAAGCTGGAGTAGCAGAACAACGAAGCGTGGATCGAACTAAGTGCGATCGTGGGCCCGGAACACCTGCGCCCGGCCACGCCAGAGGATGCCGTGGAGGGGGTGCAACCCGTCGGCGTGATTGCGCCTGGCACGGCGCAGGAAGTCGCGCAGGTATTGCGTTACTGCAATTCCGCCGGCCTGACCATCATTCCGCGAGGTGGAGGCACCCAGTTAGGGTTGGGAAATCGCCTGCGCAAGGCGGATTTTGTCCTCTCGCTGGAGCGGCTCAACCGGGTGATCGAACATGCCTGGGGCGACATGACGGTTACGGTGGAAGCGGGTTGCACCATCGACGAGTTGCAGCGTGTGCTCCGCGAGCATGGTCAGCAGTTGGGCGCCGATCCCATGCAGCCGGAGCAGGCCACCGTTGGTGGCGTGCTGGCAACTGCGGAGAGCGGGACCTTGCGTATCCGCTATGGCGCCATTCGCGACCTGGTTCTCGGTCTGGAAATGGCGCTGCCGGACGGCAGCGTGATTAAAGCGGGAGGCAAGGTCGTCAAGAACGTTGCCGGCTATGACCTCACCAAACTTGCCATCGGTTCCCTGGGAACGCTGGGGGTGATCACGCGAGCCGTGTTCCGCCTGCACCCCATTCCGGTGGCCACCGCTACGTATGGCGCTGCGGTGCCCACAGCGTCGGAGGCGGCCAAACTGGTGCTCGCCATTCTGGATTCACACCTGGTTTACACCGGACTGCAGATTCACGCATGCCGCGCGGACCAGGTTTTTGTGCACGTACGATTCGAGGGCATCCCCGAATCGCTGCAGGATCAATATGCAAAGCTTGGACGGATCGCGGGCGCTCATGAGTTTGCGGAGTGTGCGGGCGAGGTCTGGACAGAACGGCAGAAGCTGTTCGTCAATCCCGGCAGCTCGGTGATCTGCAAATGCTGTGTGCTGCCTTCGCAGATTGGATCGCTTTGCGACGCTCTTTTCCGGCAGGCGGAGCCGGCAAAGGTTGCGGCCACTCTGGTAGCGCAAGGTACCGGGTTGGCGGAAGTGCGCTTGGATGCCGCCGGTCAGCAGCCACTGACTGACTGTGCTGCTTGCCCTGCGCGGTGAGGTAGACCGCCTGGAAGGGACACTGACCGTCTCGCAGTGCCCGGTGGCGATGAAGAACGAACTGGACGTGTGGGGCACGGTGAAAGATGCGCTGCCGCTGATGCACCGAATCAAGGAGAAATTCGACCCGGGGCAGACTCTGAATCCGGGCCGTTTCGTGGGGGGCATATGACACAGCTTGCAACGCCGGCGACCGGCAGCAGAAATATTTTTGATGAGTACCATCCCCCGGACGCAGAGCTTTTAAATGCTTGCGTTCACTGCGGCTTTTGCTTGCAAACCTGCCCCACCTACACTCTGTGGGGGAAGGAACAGGACTCCCCGCGTGGCCGCATTCATCTGATGAATATGGCGATCGCGGGCGAGGTGGAATTGACTGACCTGTACGTCTCGCACTTCGACCATTGCCTGGGATGCCTGGCATGTGTGACTCGTGTCCGTCGGGGTCAAGTACGGCAAGCTGATTGAAGCCATGCGCGGACAGCTGGAGCGGCAGTATCGCCGGCCGCTGCACGAGCGGGCGTTGCGGCGGATGATTGCCGCGGTCTTCAGCCGGCCGGCGCGCATGCGTAAGCTGATGGTGCCGCTGCGCGCTTATCAGCGGCTGGGCTTACAAAGGCTCATGCGGGCTCTGGCCTGACCTCGCTGCTGCCCCGTAGCTTGCGTGCCATGGAGCAGTTGCTGCCCGATTTGTCGCACAAGACACCTCGGCGGTCCTGCCGCCGCGCATCGCTGCGCAGGGAGAGAAGCGTCGCACTGTCGCCATGCTGACCGGCTGCGTGCAGAGTGTCTTCATGGGACAGGTAAATGCGGCCACCGCGCGCGTCCTGGCGGCCGAGGGTTGTGAAGTACTGGTGCCGCCGGAGCAGGGCTGTTGTGGCGCCCTGATGATGGACCTTGGGCCAGGAACAAGAAGCCCTGGACAGCGCGCGCAAGATCATCGACCTGTTCGAGCCTTTGGCGGTCGATACGATCGTGGTGAATGCCGCGGGTTGCGGACACACGCTCAAAGACTATGGATACATGTTGCGCGACGATCCCAAGTATCGCGACCGCGCCATCGCATTTTCCGCCAAATGTAAAGATGTATCCGAGGTGCTAGCGGAGTTGAAACCGCGTGCGACGCGGCATCCGATGGCTTTGCGGGTTGCCTTCCACGATCCCTGTCACCTGCAGCACGCCCAGGGACTGCGCGAACAGCCGCGCGCCATGCTGCGAACCATCCCCGGACTGGAATTGTTGGAGATTTCCGAAGCCGCACTATGCTGTGGCTCGGCGGGTCTCTACGGTCTGGTTCAGTCGGAGACGGCCCACCAACTGGGCCAGCGCAAAGTGGAGAAAATTATCGCGACGCCGGCTCAGGCGGTAGCGACCGGCAATCCCGGATGCCAGTTGCAGATCGCCGCGCTGTTGAATGAAGCGGGAAGCCCGTTGCCGGTGATGCACTACATGGAGTTGCTTGACGCTTCCATCTCTGGCACGCAACTGCCGGGGAAACGCAACTAGACTCGCCACGGCTGAAACATGCCATTCACTCGGGTGGGTAGCCCGAGGCTACCGTCGCGACGGTGCCCCACCCAAGTCTAGCTTGGCTTTGGATTCAATGTCTGGTTCACGTGGTCGGGATCGCGGGCAATGATTGTGAGATACGCCCGCGTAGGCTGATCCGGTTCCGCCCGACCTTGTTCCCAATCCCGAAGCGTACCGAGGGGAATGTGATAGCGGCCCGCAAATTCCTCTTGCGTCAGTTCCAAGGCCCGGCGGATGACTTTCGCCTGTGGCGTTCGCTTCATCCGCTTGAGGTCGGTTTCGGTGAACGGCTGTGCGCCGTGATCTGCCCCGCGCGGCCCGCTCAATTGCCTCAGCGGTCATCGGACGGGGAGGCTTAGGTGTTTTGCCGGAAGTAGTCGTCTTGCTCATGTTGGGTTGCTCTCCGAGCTGAAACAATGCGAATGCCGGGTCGGTTGCGCTCCTGCCTGCCGCCTTTGCTGTGCCCTTAGGGCCGATCCTGAGCCCCGTGATAAATCCGCAAGACTTCAATGCTCCGCTCCTTCACGCGATAGACGGCGGTATAGGGCAGGGGAGGGAACGAAAGCTCTCGGGTTCCTCGCGTCCGACACGACCACGGCGCGGCCACTCTTTCAGGGATTGAATAGCCGCATACACTTTGCGGACGGTCGGATGTCGGTAATGCGGATGGTGGTCTTTGAGGTAATCGCTAATGTGCTCTAGATCTGCAACGGCAGCTGGCGTCCAGCAGATACGCAATTTATGAGCGAAGCATCTGCTCTAGGCGGGCGTCCATTTCTTCTTCTTCAATGAACTCGCCCCGGTCGGCTTGGGCAATGCCCTCCCGCACGGCGGCGCGAAAGCAGGCATCTTCCTCAAGCAGACGCAATGCGGCATCCTTCACCAGGCGTTCGGCGTCGGTGCCTTCCTTGATGGCGATTTGCGCAAGCTGCGCTTCCTGATCGGGAGTGAAGTGTACTTCCAATATCTTCAGAGTACGAAAAAACCTCGCTTATGGCAATTACACGGCGGGGAAACGGGCGCCTGGGCGCGCCATCTTAATCGTGGTTGCCTTCGTAACTCATCTTCGGGCTCTAGTTCTCCACGCTGGCGAACTTCTTCTCTTCCGCCGCCATGTGCAGCCGTATCATGCGAGTGAGGTCTTTGCCCTCTCTCTTCATTTCGTTGACGGCATTTTCCAGGTCGCTGGCCTCGCTCATGTGCGCGAGCCTGTCGCGGAAACTCTCCAGCCGCACTCGCATTTCCTTGTGCTGCCGCTTCATCTCGCGGGTGAACGAGGCCAGCTCCGGACTCATCCTCGCGATGGTTTCCAGGACCGTCGTCTCTTCATGCGCATAGTGCTTGGGTAACCACTCCGCTACCCACTTGCCGCGGCTCATCGCCTGGTTGGCGGTGGCGAGATCGGTGAAAATCTCCGCGTAGCAGGCCATCTGCTCCACGGCGGCATCGAGTTGGTCCAATTGCCCCAGCAGTACCTCGTGTTCTTTATGAATGCTGATCGTCTCTTCGTGGAACTTAGGATCCAAGCTTGCCATGTCGCACCTCGCCAGCTTGATGGTCGTCCTGCGACTCCGCCTCGGCAGTGATGGAAATCACCGGCCGCCGTGATGTTAGGCGCTCATCTCAGCAACAAGCGAAACCGGAGCCTGCGAGCTCCGGTCGATGGTGTGTTTCCTCTGCCTCGGCCTACTTCTTGCCTTGCACCGCCGCCAGACATTGCCCAAACAGATCCAGCAAATGCTGGGCATAGTCCTCAGCCTTCGATACTGTGCCGCCCTTAAACCCGGCTTCTGGCGAGCCGGTCTTTCCGTACCCGGTGGTGACAGCAATGAATTTCATCATGTCAAGCGCGATGTCTTCATTGCGACGCATGATCAAGTTATTGACGCCGTGTTCATCCATAAGTGATCGACCTCCGTGTCCGCCGGCCTCGAGCGCCGACGGGCAAGAATCATAGCAGAGAGTTGAGCTTCAGACCTCGAAGCCAACGTGGCACACCCGACCCACGATGTAGTCGTGGTAACTCCTGCCGCGCTCAATGCGCACCAGCTCAACGGCGTGCTGCGGGTTCTGCGGCCGCAACACCAGGTGATCGCCGGAAACCGAGACATAGCCGATGAGGCAGCGGGCTTCGGCGTGCACGGCGTAGATGTTGGGCTTAAGCCGGCGGTACGGTTGCAAGGAATTGTAGTGGCGGTCCACCAGCAGAGTGACGCCTGCGGGTATGCGCGGGAACATGCCTCCGGCTGCCTTGGCGTCGAGCTGTAGGAGCACAAAGCGCAGCCATTCGCTACGATTGCTGGCGTCGTTCGGCTTCAATTTGCGCAGAAACGACTTGCTGAAATTGCGGCTGTCGCGCACCTGCTCGGAGGTGAACCGGGGAAGGCGCGCAGCTTGCTCCCCACTTACCACGGCTACGTTCTCGAATCCAGACGGCCCGGCAGCGAACGACACTTGCTGCTCGATGTCCTTGAGATCGGCCAGGTCGAGTACCCCGATGCCCAGGGTGTCGAGCAGTCGGTCCATGGATTCCAGGCTGAGGCCGCGGCGGGCGTTGAGGAAGTTGGAGAGGTGGCCTTGCTGAAACCCGGCGTCGCGGGACAAACCGGTTCCGGTTAGCTCCCCTCGGTCGATTCGGGCCCGGATGTGCGTGCGCAGTTTGTCCTGCAAGTCTCGGAGTCTCATGACGATTGTATTTTCTAGAAGCTATACATGTACTTTAGTAATATTCCTAAAGCAATAAATTTGTTGACTGCACAGATTCTCCTATGCCACAGTCGAAGGGTCGCCAGGTTCTATGGTTCTGGCCGAGGTAAATGAACCAATGATGGAGACCGAACCCAAAGGTGAGGAAAGAACATTCGCCGAGTTACGGCGCAAAATCCGGGAGGCCGAACTGCTTTCAGCGGCCACCGAAAAGCTTCTGCGCAATCTTCGCTTCTCGGGAAGACTTAGTGTCGTCGTGAAGAACGGATGCATTTTGAAGTCCGGATACGAGGAGGGTTATTTCACCCGCCGGCAAGATGAGCGGATGATACCTTGAACCAATTGGCAGGTGCGCGGCCAGGACTTTTACATCGCACTCATCGAGGTCATTTGCCCGCCTCTGCCAGCATGACGTTTTGTACCTAACCAAATAACCAACAGCAGGCCATCGTAACTGAAACGAGCCCTGTGCACAGGCCCCGAGTGATACCCGGGACTGTCACAGGGCTCTTCGTTTTATGACGAGAGGAAGTTAGGGAGACACTCGATGCAACCCACAACCTACGAACTGAAATATTGTGAACGGTGCGGCTCCCTGAGACTGCGCCGCGCCGCGTCTACCGAAACGTATTGCGAACCGTGCGGGCAAATGCTGCTGAACTGCTGCCTGCTCAACCACGCGCAGCGGGCAAGCTCACTGCTGCGCAAATCCCGGGGGAAATCCGCGTGTTCCTCTAGCCGCAATCGATCAGGCCCAAGCCGGGCTGCCATTTGGGAGGCTGCAATGAAAAACATCCATTCATCGCCAACGCAGTTACGCTTGTTCAACGCCCACCGCTCGACTTTCGAAGAGGACGATGAGATCGATCCCCGGCCGGAAATCTTGTGTTACCGCGGACAGACATTGGCCATGGTGCGGCATTTCTTCGAGCTCTCCTCGCAAGTTGGAAGGCTTCCCTCGTTGTTGGGAAGGGAGTTTTTCCGCGCTCGGGTCTCCCATCACGCTATTCCCAGCTTTGAAGATCAGGCGGTCTTCGTTCGCGACGTCGAGCTGTGTTTTGCCCGGCTCAGCGAGCAGCACGCTGAGATGATCACCCTGGTCGGACTGTACTCTTTCTCCCGGGACGAAGTTGCGGAGATGCTGCGCTGTAGCAAAGCCTGGGTAAACAATCACGTCGCAGACGCCCTGGATGCTCTCAGCGAAATCTTCCTGCAGGCCAGGCTACTTCGCGAGGACCGTCCCGATCGCAGGCAAATGCAGGTGACAAAGCGGTCCATACCGCCTTATGTTGCTGCGGCATACGGCAGCCAGTCGAGTGCTGTCCGTGGCAGGCTTGCCCGCAAGCCACCCGCGCACGCCTACCAACCCTCGGCGGATCGGAGCCAGGGCGTGTCGGCATGATGCGAAGCCCAGCGAATTCGGACGACGTACTGCGTGAACGCAATGTCCGGTGAACTCGCGGTGGAGACCCGCAAACATTGACTTGCCTAGCGCCTATCCCTAACATGGCAACGCCAAGGGTGTTCTCCGCCTGCGATGATCGACCAGACCGTTTCCCACTACCGCATTGTGGAAAAACTCGGCGGCGGCGGTATGGGAGTGGTGTACAAGGCTGAGGACCTGAAGCTCGGCCGCTTCGTGGCGATCAAGTTCCTGCCCTCCGATGTCGCTCACGATCCGCTTGCCTTGGCGCGCTTTCGTCGCGAGGCGCGCGCCGCTTCCGCCCTGAACCATCCCAACATCTGCACCATCCATGAGATTGACGATCATGACAATCAGGCCTTCATCGTCATGGAGTTCCTGGATGGCGTCACCCTGAAGCATCTCATCGGCGGCGAGCCCGTGGAACTGCATCGCCTGCTGGAGATTGCTCTCGACATTGCCGACGCTCTGGATGCGGCGCATGCGGAAGGAATTATTCATCGCGATATCAAGCCGGCAAATATTTTCGTGACCAAGCGCGGTCACGCCAAGATCATGGATTTCGGCTTGGCCACCGTGGTCCCGGTCAAGACCACGGCGCTGGTGGATGCCCAGGACACCATGGAGCACGGGCACTTAACCGATCCCGGTACCACCATCGGCACCGTCGCCTACATGTCGCCCGAGCAGGCCTTAGGCAAGCCTCTCGATGAACGCACCGACCTGTTCTCCTTCGGCGCGGTGTTGTACGAAATGGCTACTGGCGTTCTGCCATTTAAGGGCGACACCACTGCCGCCGTCTTCGACGCCATTCTTCACAAGCCCCCGCTGGGGCCGGTACGTTTCAACGAGAATGTGCCCTTCGAATTAGAACGGATCATTCACAAAGCGTTGGAGAAGGATCGCGACCTTCGCTATCAGCATGCCTCCGACATCCGTTCCGACTTGAAGCGGCTGGAACGGGACACGCGGATTGAAAATGATCCCACCGTCTCCATCGACGCCGCGGTTGATGTGGAGCCTTCATCCGGACGTAGCAACGGAAGCTCTGCGGGCGTTGCCAGAGCGCGATCGGTCAGCGTGGCCAGTGGCCCACGCAGGCGCGCGACGGACTTGGAACCGCCCAGGCCGAAGCAAGTGGGTGTGGTTACTCCCCTGCTGTTGGTGATCGTTGCCGCAGCCGGCGTTGTGGTACTGGCATTCCCGGCAAGCCCAGGTTCTCACCGAGAAAGACACCATCGTCCTTGGCGGATTTCAACAACACCACCGGCGAGCCTGTTTTCGACGCCGCGCTGAAGCAGGCTTTGACCGTTGACTTGGAACAATCGCCGTTCCTCAACGTGCTCTCCGATCAGAAGGTCGACGACCAGTTGCGCTTCATGGGACATTCCCCCGACACGCGTCTCACCGAAGACATCGCGCGACAAGTCTGCCAAAGAACGGGCAGCAAAGCCATGCTCTTGGGCTCGATCTCCTCGCTGGGCAGCCACTATGCGATCGGGCTGAAAGCGATCAACTGCCGCACTGGCGACTCGCTGGGGAATGAGCAAGCCGAGGCTGCCAGTCGCGAGCAAGTGTTGAGCGCGCTGGGCAACGCGGCGACGCAATTGCGGGCTAAGCTTGGCGAGTCGCTGGCATCGTTGCAGAAGTACGACACCCCTGTCGAACAAGCAACTACCCCCTCGCTGGAGGCACTGCAGGCTTACAGCCTGGGGCTCAAGATGCAAAACACCCAGGGAGACGCCGCGGCCGTTCCATTCTTCAAGCGCGCCATCGATCTGGATCCCAACTTCGCCATGGCGTACGCGCGTTTGGGAGTGGCCTATTTCAATCTCAACCAGCCCACCCTGGCCGCCGAAAATACCGCCAAGGCCTATGAACTTCGCGACCACACCAGCGCGAAAGAAAAGCTGTACATTACCTGCCATTATCACGATCTGGTCACTGGTGACGTTGACCAGACGATTGCTGCCTACCGCCTGCTGCGGCAGACCTATCCTCACGAAGAGTCTTCTTACACCAACTTGAACTCTGCCTACACCTATAGCGGAAGGTACGAACAGGCCTTGGTGGAAGCGCAGAGCGCGTTGCAGGTGGATCCGAACGACGTCATCAACTACACCAACCTTGCCGGCACCTATCTCAACCTGAACCGCTTCAATGACATGAAGGCAGTACTGGAACAAGCGCAGGCCCGCCATCTGGAGAACCAGGCGATGATCTGGGACTTCTACGCCATGGCTTTTCTGCGTGGCGATTCGGAGGACATGGCGCGCCATTTGGCGGCGGCCATGGGCAAGCCGGGCATGGAAGATCAAATGCTTGCAATGCAATCCGATACCGACGCTTATTTTGGTCGGCTGGAGGAGGCACGCGAGTCCACACGCTTGGCGCGGGCGTCTGCCTTGCGCGCCGGCTCTCCGGAGGCTGCGGCGCTGTGGCAGTTGGACGGCGCCCTCCACGAGGCCGAATTGGGTGACCCTCAGCGCGCGCGGCAGCAGGCTTCCGAAGCCATCGCCGCCGGATCGAGCAAGAACGCCCAAATCATGGCAGCCCTTGCCCTGGCACGCAGCGGCGATCGCAAACGGGCGCAATCGCTGGCAGATGAGCTCAGCAAGCAATTCCCCTCGGACACCTTCGTCAACGATTATTGGGTTCCCTCCATACGAGCAGCGATTGCCCTGGATGAGAAAAATCCCGGCTGCTGCCCTTGAGGCTTTGCACCCGGTGGCGCCCTATGAACTGGGTTCGCCTCCTCCAGGAATCGCTTTTCTTTACCCAGTGTATTTGCGCGGACTGGCGTATCTGCAGGCGGGTGAAGGCAAGCTGGCCGCGGCCGAGTTTCAAAAGATCCTCGACCATCGCGGCATCGTGCTGAACTTTCCCACCGCCGCCCTGGCGCATCTCCAGTTGGCCCGCGCCAAAGCCATGATCGGAGACAAGGATGGAGCCCGCGAAGCCTATCGCGACTTCCTGACGTTGTGGAAGAATGCCGATCCCGACAATCCTGTCCTGCGCCAAGCCAAAGCGGAGTACGAGAAGATGAAGTGAACCCGGAGTTGGTGACCTCTCCAGCGCAGGCGCGGTTTTTTGTCTCAGTCTAGAATGCTTTATCTTACAACATCTTTGCTCGTATCAACAGGGCCGCTCCTTGTCCTACAAACTTCGAACTTGCACGAGACCGGGGACTGCAGCGACACGCTTCTGGTCGCGAAGGTCGACTGCAACCCGGCTGCCCGAGGTGGCGAAGCGGTATGTCATACCGGAAACCGGGCCCGTTACGGTCATCGCGATTTTCCCGGTGTATTCGAAATATGCGACGCTAGTACGCTGCCTGCTGGCGAACGCTGGTGAAGTCTGAACCGCTCTACCGGCGGGGGACGACACTCTTGTCTGAGAGACCGCTATCCGATTCCTGCCGCAGCACATCAGTTGGCTCCTTGTCTTCGAGATACATCGCCGGCGGCTCTGATTCCGACGTTATTGTAGCGCGATGCAAAAGAATCGCAGCGCCGGAGAGCGCCGGCCACAAAAGCAAACGCTCTTTCCAACTCTGGCCGATCACCCAGGCGAAGGGAATTGCAATCCAAAGACTCAGGCAATAAAAACAGTCGAGCAGCTGTCCCAGGAGTCCGCTGCCCACGGATCGCCGGAACTTTACCAGCAAGTTCCAAGGACCATCCTCGGCGTGCAGCAGATGAGTCACTCGCCACACACCGAGAATTCCAAGTATCAGCCAGTAAAAGAGCATCCGTTTGGACGATTCAAAGTTTCGACCACTGGTGAGCCGGAGACGGGTGCAGTCGTTTCACACGACCACACCCGTTCCAATTCACGACTTGAAGACCGTAAAGCTCAGCTCAGTCAGGTTGTAGTAGCCGCTGTCGCCATTCCCGTAGTAGCAATTGATGATGTTACGCTTGAACGCCCAGAGCTTTAATTCGTAGCAGCAGGTCACGGGAAAGATCGCCCCCACGGTGGTTTGCAGTGTGAGCGTCCCACCTTCCCAGTCTGGTGCGGTGGCCCCCTGGTTGGGGAGCATCGTAAGCGCCGTACCATAATCCGGTCCTATCTGGGCGGCGGGACCAATCCAACTCGAAGCAAGGCTTGCTCCGGGACCGGGCGAGAGAGTTCCGATCTCTACACCCCGACTCGGGTCATATACACCGTTGGTTGAGCAGATTATGTCTATCACCAAATCCAGACCGTAGTTGACACTGAAGCGAATAGTACGCCAACATCTTATCGGGATCGTGGACCATGAAGTCAATTTCAACCGGGTCACTGTCCTTGGCCGTAATGTTGTCGCAAGCACCGACCGGTTGCCCATTGATCCTGACCGAGAAAATGTTGCAGTCCGGTTGCGTGGTGCACACGTGGACCGTACCGCCTCCGCAGGGATGATCCGTAGGATGTCCGGCACCGGGTCCTGGCGCTGGACGGTTGTCGATGGTGATCACAACGTAGTTGTCTTCCGGTTTGTCGCTGCAGAAGGGCACGATCCCACCCGGCCCGCCTGCCCATGGGGATAGGTCACCCGCGTATCCAGGTCTGGTCCAGGCCTTCATACGCAGATAGTAGGTGCCATTCGCGAAAGTTATTCACAGTTTGCCACCACATCAGTGCATCGTAGTAGCACCAGGGGCACTCAGCCCATCGCCCGCAACCCCGGGATGGTTGTCCTCGTAGTGCTGTCCGCTTTCGAAGACATTGCGCAGACCGTCAGGCGAGTTGATGGGGGGGAACACGGGATTGAACTGGACGGGTACCGGTTGAGCATGGCGTCCCAATAACTACGAGCGAATCCTCCATTTGCCGCCGGCGGCATAGCGTCCCACGGCCCGCCGCTTGAGGTCGCCCACTCGAACTCGTAATAGTCGCCATCGAAACCGTCTCCGAGAGTGGCGCCAGAGCAGAACGTTTTCCGAGAAGGGCCGGTCGCCGAATGGGCTACCGGGCGACGCACCGCCGGGATTATCGTACCCGATGGTCGCGGCGGCTGAGATGGCCGCCGGGTTGCCACCAACCGAAGCGGCAGTGGTGTCGCAAATGTCAAGCGGCAGTACGCAGTTGCCCGGAGGACAATCGGCGAGTCCTGGCAGGGTCTGTACCACGCAGCAGGCTTGATCGTTGGCGACCAGAGTTAACGTTGAGCTGGTTGGGAATGTCGAAGCGCGTCTGTAGAATGGTTTCATCAACAATTACGTTGTTTTGTCCGTTGCAGTTCTGCGTGGCGCGGAAGATGATGTCCGCGTCGCAGTCCCACCAGGGCCACCAGGGCCACCACGGCCACACACGAAGACGTTCAAGTTCCTGCGAATATGGCAACTTTGCTAGCAGTTGCGTGCGCAGGGTCTCCAGAATGCCCGGATTGATGGAAGCGCTGGCTCCTCCTCGCTGGGATTGGGGTGCAGCGAGCGCGAGGCTGCGCGATTGACCCGCAATCGGGCCCAACAAGGACTCGAATACCTTTAGATCAGGCGCAGGATCGGGGAGAGGAATCCTGCGAATTCCAGGAACCTTCTGCAAGATCGGAACGATCCGGTCCGCAAGAACGGGATCGACGCGCCAGATCCGCCGCTCCCACCACCACCACCACAACCATCCGCAGCAGCGGCGGAAGCTGATCTGAAACGATCCCGTTGCGTCAGTGGTGGCACAACCGACCTGATCTTCACTGAACCACCACCACCACCAATCCACGTCGTACGCGCACACCGTCGCCCCGGGAACAGGGCTGCCATCAGCGCACACCAGTCGGCCTGTAATGGTGTACTCCCGGCACCACCACCACCACCACCACCAGTAATAGGCGGAGATCAAGATTGGGGAAAGCCGGAATGTGTTTTCCTTCCATCGGCTGGGAGAAACATCGACGCTGATGGTTTGCAGGTTCTTGAGCTCTTCTTCCGTTGCATTGTGAGGCCCGACGACTACCCGGACCCCTCCTGGATTCCCTTCGAACGCAAGTGTCGCCTGGCCTTGTCCTTTCTGCATTCAACTCGGCCACTGCTGAACTCGCGACTGCTCCGCTGCGGTTATAGGCTACGACCTTAACCGGGCGATCTGGTTTGAAATCTTTGATCCCGGATGCATCAAGCGGGACCTCAAGGACGAACTTGCCGGATTTTTCCGCCATGAAAGTACCTCCGCGGTGACTGGATTAACAGTACTCGATGTTTGTGACACCAGTGCGTCCCGGCGTCGGTGCGGTAGCGCACATAAGCGCGAAGAATTTCACTGGGATCCAACGCGTGAACAATCGTCGCTGGCACTAACGCGCCAAATACTTCTCGACTACTAGCGCGGCAGTCTCACTGTCTTCTGGCTCATATCGGGAAACCGCTTTCTGGATGCCTCACGTCCAGTTCGACAGCCTCAAATCAAAACGTCTCTTTTATGGGCAGGCAGAAATCCCTTTGTGGCTCAGCGCACAGACAACCAAACTTGGCTCTGTTAGGAGAATGATGTTCGCTTGTAGAGCAAACCGTGACATCCGATCAAGAGCAGCGCTCGTACATTCTTGTGATTGAGGACGTGGAAGAGACGCGCTATGGGATAGAACGATTGCTCACCGCCAGCGGCTACCAGGTGAGTACGGCCAGAGATGAAGAGGAAGCGATTCAGAAGGCCAACCTTCACCATCCTGATTTAATTCTCATCAGTCTGGGTCTGGATGCTGTTCAGGTCACTTCCAGTCGCCAGACGAATCCGCGAGCGCGCCGGACTGGGCGAGGAAGTCCCGGTCGTCATCTTCTGTGTCGCAAGCCTAAATGAGGGTGATGAAGTGGCCGCCGGGTACAACGTTTACATGACTCGGCCTGACAATTTTGATCAGCTGAGAGGCTTCTCTTAGCCGGCTGCTTCGAAAGCCGCCCTAGTCTCGCTGAATTGGGGTTTCCGCTTTCTGTCGAATAAGCGGTCGAATTCGTCTTCCACGATGCGGTAGCACTCACACACGCTCGACTCGAGCCCATTGCGATCCAGAATGCTGATATGACCACGGCAGTAATGGATCAGCCCGGCGTCTTGCAGGTGTCCAGCGGCTACCGTCACGCTCTCACGGCGTCCGCCGAGCATGTTAGCGATGAGCTCCTGGGTCATGAGCAACTCCGAACGATCTTTCCGATCGTGACACAGAAGCAACCAACGACAGAGCCGCTGTTCCACGGAATGCAGCCTGTTGCACACTGCGGTTTGTGAAATTTGCGTGATGAGTGCCTGTGTGTATCGCAAAAGCAAATGTTGCAGCGGCCCGCGATGCGCGAATTCTTCCCGCAACAGCTTGGCCGGTAACCTGAACGCTTCCCCAGCTACTGGGACGAGAGCTCTGCTGCAAGTTGATTCTCCCCCCAGAAAGAGCGCGACACCGAGGACACCTTCATTTCCCACCAGACCCATCTCCGCAGTCGTACCATCTTGCGTGGTGTACAGCAGCGAAACAACGGAGTTCGTTGGAAAATAACAATAATCGATGCGTTCACCCGGCTCGTAAATTATCTGGCCCAGCGAGAATGTTACCGGCTGCAAGTGGGGAAGCAGACGTTCACGTTCGGCAGGCTCGAGCGCGCGCAAAAGATGATTCTGCGCGGGATTGGATACCTCGATTGCCATAGGCATAGAAAACTCCTGTCTGCCCCACGATCGCACTTTGTTGTTCGATCGGGCGTGCTAGGCGTCCTCGCTCTGGCCAGGAATAGAGCGACGACCCAACCTTTGGGTGACAAGGACTCGGAAGAAGCTATTGAGTGGGAAGAAGTTACATCGGCTCCCTTACGGAAGTCAATGCCACCTAAGGGCCGCTTGTTAAACAACCGCTTGTTTCAAACAATGTCGCGTGGCAATTTACATGGTCGAGCTTCTGCTTTATCTGTGACTTAGAGTATGGGTGACAACGTCTTCTGAATTTGCACCCTAGAAAGATTGCCCAAAATCCAGCCCCAATCGGTGTGGAGCAGGGCTGAATTAGTTTCACATTAGTTCACTTGAATAAGGGTACGTGCTATGATGCGCACGGGGGTGGGAATTGATACCCCTGAAGCCGCCATGTATCCCGCTCCCCAAACCGTGGCGGTCTCCAGAAAGGAGAACCGTGACCGTTGTGGCTGGATTCAGAACCGATCAAGGAATAGTCCTCTGCGCTGATACGCAAGAAACGGTCTCCAATCAATCCAAGCGAAATGTCTCCAAACTGATATTTCAACCGACAGGGCGACCGGGAACTACGGAGGCGATGAGCACGGATGATCTAGCCGTAGCTTTCTGTGGTGCTGCGGACAACGGCCCGTTTGTTGACAAGCTGGTAGAGCGGGCATGGGAGGATGCGCAGGCAGGCACGAATCTGGATGAGGTTTGCGCTTCGATAGAAACAAGCATCAAGGAGACATACCGCGAGTACGGGGGGATTTTTCAGCAAGGCTATTGCCCCAGCGCTGATCTCATTTACGGAGTAAAGATGTTTAAGGCGAGCAAGCTGTTCTCCGCAACCGGACCCATAGTAGTGGAGAAAGACGATTATTACTCTGGCGGCGCTGGATACTACATGGCTGATTTTCTGGCATCCAGAATGTACCGCCGCAATTTGAATCTCTCTCAGTGCGTCACGCTGGCGGCTTATGTCTTATTTCAGGCGAAAGAACACGTTGATGGATGTGGGGGCGCCAGCCATATTGCAGTGCTTAGAAATACTGGAAAGTCTGGTCTCGTATCGCCGGGTCGGACAGATGCCATCACTACGCTGGTGACATTTGCCGATAATCACCTTGGTCGAATCATCTTGGCTTCAGGAGACTTGCAGATAGACGAAGCGCAACTGGATGAGGACGTAAAGGCAGTGATGTATCTGATCAATAACCAGCGGACAACGATAACCAACGCACTGGCATCGCAGGAAGGCTTTCACGATGGATTCTATGGAATTAAGGGTCAACGAGATCTTCTCGGGTTTTTGATCGACACCATGGACGACAAGTGAGTAGGGAGCAATGAGCGATTTCGATTGGGTAACAGCCCGTGCCGGCTGCTCACTGAAACAAGTGTTCGACAATTTAAGGCTTGGAGTTCAAGCCGATGTCGAAACTCGCCAAAAACTGAGAGAACACCACGAAGGATTCGGCTATCTTCAGTCGTTTTCGTTTGCTTCAAAGGCGAGCAGATTTTCTGCGTCGGTCGATTATCAAGCCTCGCGAGGGTCTGTGATTTTTGTTCTGCTCGCTGATCGTATTGCAGTTCTGGATGAGAACAATGAAGAGCTATTCAACGCGACTGTAACGCTCAACAATGAAAAGCAGTGCATGTTAGTGGTGGAAAAAGAAGAGATGGAAGAATGGCAATTTCGCAAGAAAGCGTTGGAAGTGCTCTTCTTTTCCGAGTCCTATACCTAGCTAGGCGGCGGTTAATTCTTTAAATGTCATCGGGTCGGCAGTAACCATATGGCGCAAGGTATCAAGGAACAGATCGGAACGGCCCCGGCGATCGAACCGGAAACTCATCTCGTCCAAGTAGGCTTGCAAATGCTTGGCGCTGATCTTGTGCCATGTCCCAATGATGCCACGCTTGAGCAGCGAGAACGCATTCTCTGCCGTGTTCGTGTGGATGTCGGTTCCAAGCCGGACATATTCTCCAGCACTATGGTTCACCTGCTCATGCGGGGCTGTGACTTTGGCCTTGCGCATAGCCGAGGGGTAGACGTTGAAGTCGTCGGTTACAATCACGTCAACATCCTGCGAGATATTCTCGCTGATGTACTTCGCCAGGGTGCCGGACTTCACATCCTCAGCGTGAAAGAAGCGCAGGGAACCGCCTCGTTGTCGGATGCCAATGACGATCTCCTTTTCGGTTCCGCGTCCGCGCTTGTGATAACCAGTACCCTTGCGTGGTTTTCCGCCAACATAGGTTTCGTCTACCTCAACCGTACCATCCAACATGGGACGCTCTGCCGTTGCCATCGCAGCACGAATCCTGTGGAAGAGATACCACGCAGTTTTATAGGAACCTTTGTGCTCGCCCCAGATGGTTCGCCGCAACTGGTGGGCACTCATTCCTTTTTTGGCTTCGCACAGGAGAAGCGTGGAAATGAACCAGATCGGCAGCGGAAGATGGGAGTCATGGAAGATCGTACCGCTCGTTACGGTGAACTGGTATTCACATCCAACACACTCATAGCGGGCGTAGTCCTTCAGGCGCGAGACTCGCGTGTCTTTGCAGCGTGGACACATAACGCCTTCCGGCCAGCGCAGCCGCTCCAAGAGTTCCCGGCATTGCGCATCGGTGGAGAACATCCGATTTACGTCAAGGAGTGTCATGCCAGCACCTCGTAAACCGAAGTCGCCGCTGCAGCGCATCCCAACTCGGAAGCTGGCTTCCGGAATAAAGAAAGAACTGCAACGGATGCTGGAATCCGGCGAGATTCGGAAGTATCTGAAACCGAAGAAAGGAAAAGAGTAACGGCGATCATGGAACTACGTTATCATGTCCGTTACCCTTTGTCAAGTGAATAATCGTGATTGGTTTTAGCCAAAGGGCATAAGAGAGCGTGTGAAAACCAAAGGTGGTATTTGCCAGTGGAATTTGCTGGCCGAGAATCCAGCCCTCAGGGCGAAATCCGAGCCCCCGTAGCCGGGGTCCCCAACGACCGCCGCTCTTGCCTTGTTGGGACGGTTGAGGGACGACACCGTTCTCACAGACGTCAACCAGCCCTCCCCCTGCACTGCAGCGCTTCTCCGGTGAAACTTTTGCCTCACTCGCCAATCTGATTAGTAAGCCTGTTTCGTATCAGAGGTGAGATGCCCGACAACATCCACGAAGAACTGAAGCCACCTAACGTAGAGCCCCCGACGGCCGATCAGGGCGAAGTCCAGGAGGACACCGCAAAGCAAGAAGGAGTCGCTGCCCCGGCCGTGCTGCGTGCCATCGGTCCAGCGGGCGAACAAGTGCGCCGCGTCACCTCCGCCGAACGCGGGCGCATGAATCGCCGCGAACTCCTCAAGCTGGTTCCGGTGTTGGCCCTGGGCGCGTTTGCCGTTCCCAAACTTCGTGACCCTCTGTTGAACGACGGACTTCACCTGAGCGACTGGGCCTCGGGAAAACTCTTCGGCCGCCACCGGTTGGCGCAGACCTTTCGCGATAGTGACGTAGTCCCCTTCCAACGGTTCCCGTATAACTTCTATGACGTAGTCGACCCCGGAGTAGATCTCGACCGGTGGACGCTAACGGTCGAGGGACTGGTGCAGCGCCCAGGCGAGTACAAGCTTTCCCAGATTCAGGCATTGCCCAAAGTCACCCAGAACACCCGCCATGTCTGCGTGGAAGGTTGGGACGTGATCGGAAATTTCGGTGGCACGCGCGCCTCCGACTTTCTGCGATCAATCGGCGCCGATACCGGCGCCCGCTTTCTCGAGACCGAATGCGCGGATGGATATTACGAATCGATCGACATGGAGACAATGCTCCATCCCCAAACGTTGTTCTGTTACGAAATGTATGGCAGGCCGCTCGACCGCGGACATGGGGCTCCGCTCCGCCTGCAAATGCCGACTAAAATCGGCTACAAGCAAGCGAAATATCTCGACACTATCCGTATCACCAACGTGTTGAGTGATGGCAAGCGCGGCTACTGGGAAGACCAGGGCTATAGCTGGTTCGGCGGACTCTGAGGATTGCGCAAAATCGAGCCCCGAATGGGGCGAAAGAGCTTCGCCCAGCGCTTCAGCGCTGGGTGGAGCAGTAAATGAGGCCGAGTCCCGTAGGGACGGCAGAAGTATTTATGCAGACTTCTTTAGCCCCAGGTCACCTCGGTGTGAATTGCTCCCGGAGAGTTTCACTATGAACGCGCAAGAGCAAAATGTGACCGATGCCGCTTCGCTCACCATTGCTTACGAACATCCTTGGGTGGTGCGCTTTGCTCACTGGGTCAATGCGGTGGCTGTATTGGTCCTGGTCGGCACCGGTCTCCAGATCTTCCGCGCCTTTCCCAGCTTTGGTCCCAAGATTCCTCAAAAAAACTTGCTCGACGTTCCTAAGCTGATTACGCTCGGCGGCTGGCTCGGTGGCGCCTTGCAGTGGCACTTCACCTTCATGTGGATTTTCGTCGCCAGCGGGCTGACGTACGTGATCTACCAGATTGCTACCGGCCATTGGCGGCAGGTGCTGTTTACCCCGCGCGACATCAAGGGCGTCTGGCCGATGGCGCGCTACTACTTTTTCTTCGGTCCGAAACCGGCGGTTGACGCTGCTTATAACCCCCTCCAGAAGCTGGCTTACACTTCCACTATTTTCTTCGGTGTGCTATCGACACTGACCGGCATAGTGCTCTACAAGCCAGCTCAATTCTGGTGGCTGGCCTGGTTGATGGGCGGCTTCCAGCTCACGCGTATCTGGCATTTTCTCTCGATGTGCGGCTTCCTGGCCTTTATCCCCGGCCACCTCATCATGGTTTTGCTTCACGGCTGGAATAACTTCTATTCCATGGTTACCGGATGGAAGCGCGATCCTGAATACCTGGGCTAGCTAAAGAAAAGTGAACTACGGATCAGGACGGATTTTCGCTCCGACTCGTGCTCGCTTTACGAATGTGTCATCCTCTGTCGGGTTTCATGCTGTCATCCTGAGCAGAGGCGCTCACCGCGAGCACCGGAGTCGAAAGACCTCTATTCCTCTCGAAAATTCTAGTAGAAACAAGGCTCGGGTAGTGCGGACCTTCAGGTCCGCGTCCAAGTAGTTAAAAATAGGTAGAGTCGGCTTCAGCCGACGACAGACGTGCCGAGCGCCCTCGACGAAATCCTCTCTTGCTATTCCTCTTTGACAATGCACACCCTGGCTTGACCCGTGACCATCCGTGTCAATCCGTGGTTCAACGCCTTTCACGCGCCCTTGCTAGCCACCGCTGCGTTGATCGTTGCAATCAGATCAATCGTCGTCGGTACAGCTATGCCGTAACGTTCACCTCCACGCACGATCGGCCCGCCGATAGCATCCAGTTCGAGTTGCCGTCCCGCAGCGAGATCCTTCTGCATGGAACTGCGCATGCCCGGCGGCAAACTGTCGAACGTGTCCTGCAGCTTCGAGACGTCAACCTCCGCCCCATCGGCCTTCGCCACCGCGCATGCCTCCCCGACGGCCGAATCCAGTTTCTCCTTCCAGGCTAGGTCCGCGTAGACCTGTTCCTTATTTTTCCCCGATGCTGAACTCACCAAAGCTAATGGCGCCAGGAAGCACAGCTTGCTCCACAGCAACGTCTGTTCATTCTGCATGTACTGGCAGGAGAATCCGACATCAGTTAGGCGCTTGACGATAGGCCCCAGCAGGGGTTCAGCGCTGGCGGCAAGATTGAAGCGAACGAATGGCGAGCGCTGAAAGAAGCGACCGGGCGCAAGCTCGTTCCGCCTCCACCGCAATGGTTGCTGGAATCACGTGGTCGTGGCCGTAGCGAGAACGCAGTGCCGCGACGTGGTCCACTCCGTTCAGCAGCGGAACCACGGTGTTGGGTACCGACTCCACGGCTTCCAGCGCGTCTTGCAGTTGATAGGTCTTAGTTGCGATCCACAGCACGTCGACGGGCTGCGTCAATGTGGCCACGGCTTTCGCCGGCGCCGTGATCGTGCCGGACGGGCGTTCCAGAGACAGCTTATCAGGATAGCCTGCCAGTTTCTCCGGCCGCACGATCACGGTAACGTCTTCTCCAAGCGAACCCAAAACCGCGCCTACTAGCCCGCCTATTGCCCCCGCCCCCAAGATCGCATGTCTCATCGCAGCGCCTCCGCAAAGACTATACGACAGTCGGTCACGACGCCGCAGTCATGGTTGGAAGTGTAAAGTGGCTGCGCCCAGAATCGGTCCGCCGTCCGAATCCTGCACCAATACTGCGACTTTCAGATTGGCGGGGTTCCAGCCGGAATGTCGAGCGACCTCGACGGTCTTCTCAAACGATCCGGTTTTCACGCTTCCCAGTTCCCGCAACTCCCGCACGACGGCCGCATGCCGCAGGGTTCGCCCGCTGTTCTCGCCGCCTCCGATCGCGGTTGTCAGTCCGTCCTCGGTCACGGCGAGAAACACATGCGAATGCGTTGACGCCGGAGCTTGCACCCCAATCTTCAGGTGATCGCCCGCTTCCCACTGCAATGACACTTGCGCAGTTTTCGGCGCAGTCGACGCCAACTCAAGATTGTGTTTCAAGGCCGCGGCATCGTTTCCAACAAACTGCAGATGCCCGTCGACAACCATTTGCGGCGTGTACGGACCGTTCACGTGAAGGTGCTGTTCGTAATCGCTCTGCCGCTGGCTGAACTGTGCTGACGAGAAGCGATCGCTCCATCCGTCATGGTTCCAGTAGTCGACATGTTCGCCCAGGAGGATGAGGCTCACTCCGGGTGGAGTTTTCTGGCTTAGCTGAACTAGGAGCGCGTCGGCGGGCGGGCAACTGGAGCACCCCTCCGAGGTGAACAGCTCAACCACGACCGGAGTTTGTGCCCAGACGCGCGGGGCAAAGCACAGGCCGAAAATGACGGCCGCGACTAATGCGCGAAAAGCTTTTCTCATGGCATAGGATAGGACGCGCGAACCCGCAATTTGATTCAGGACAGAATAGGCGAATTCAGGCTCGAGTCCCGTTCTCAGTTGGCGCTGTAACTTTTTTCGTACTGACGAATCACAATACTGAATATGGATAAAAGTTCCTGATTTAATAAGGCTCAATAGTCTGTGACTTCTGAAGCCCACAGTACGCACCCTCTGACCGGCGGCCCACCGACTCGCGAGGCGGAACTGATCGCGCGCATTCTCGGCGGAGAGCGCGAACTGTTCCACGAGTTGGTCCAGCCGTACGAGAAGAGCGTATACTTTGCCGCGTTTTCCGTGTTGCAGAACGAACAGGATGCAGAAGACGTGGCCCAGGAGAGCGTACTCAAGGCATTGAAGGCGCTGCATACCTTCCGCGCTGAATCGAAGTTCAGCACCTGGCTGGTGTCGATCGCCATTAACGAAGCGCGAGCGCGATTGCGACATGCGCGCGTCCTGCAGTTCAAGTCCATCGATCAACCGCCCCTGGAAGACGACACCAGCTTCGCTCCCGCTGTTATAACCGACTGGCGGGAAGTACCGTTGCAAGCATTAGAGCGCAAGGAGCTGCGCGAACTGCTCCAGAAAGCGATGGCGAGTCTGCCGGAGATCTACCGCGAGGTGCTGCTCCTGCGTGATGTGGAGGAATTCAGTATCGCCGAAACTGCGGCAGCGCTGGGTGTAAGCGACGGCGTGGTGAAGACCCGGCTGCTTCGCGCTCGTCTGATGATGCAGAAAATACTTGCTCCGCAATTGTCGTCGAAGCGCAGTGGCCTGTTTGGGCTATTCAAGAGTAAGGCAGGTGGATCATGGTTTTGAATTGCAGGCACGTGTGGGATCAAATCTCGAACTATATCGAAGACGATGTCGCACCCGAACTGCGCGAGGCCATCGAGCACCACCTTGCCCACTGCCGCCATTGCGCCGCCGTCCTGGATTCCACGCGGAACATTCTCTATTTGATTGCCGATGATCGTACCTTCACCTTGCCCATTGGCTACAGCCAGCGGCTGCATGCCCGTCTACAGAAGGAGATGGAAGCGGCCAGGTGATGGGTAATGCCGACCTTCGATCTCAGTTGGTAGTTGTCGGATCACCGAGGAACCTCGAGAGGAACTAAGACTCCGTCTCTCCGTGGTGAGTGATTCTTGAAGCATCCTCCCTACATCTCATGATGGAACCACGGATGTGTAATCACTTCCAGGACCACCAGCAAAAGCGTGAGGACCGCTGCCCAAAGTTGAAACCAGCGGCGCCTTCGCTGCGCCGGGGTGAGGGGACGCATTCTCCAGGCTGCCGAGGGATTTCGGCGCAACCGTTGCTCATTCCAAAGTAACAGCAGACTTATGGCGGCTCCAATCACTCCCAAGGTAAGCAGCGGTAAGCGGATGGCATTACGGTGGAATCCGCGCGCCGGCCCGCCTGCCCCGGCGGCCAGCAAGGATGTAAACCCTAGCGCAACCCGCACCCCGCTGAGTCCAACCGCAGCCACACAAATGCTCTCTGCGGTCGCGAGCGCCAGCGAGCCCCAGGCCAATAGCAGGCGCGCCGGTTTGGATGGCGATTTCTCGGAATCCGATGGTTTCACTTTTGCGTACCCTAAGTGATGGTTGATTCAATAGTACAACCTGCAAATCGCAACTCCGGATTGGTTGTAACTTTTGCCGAAGTTGCGACTCTAACTTAGGGTGAAAGCCTTGGAGCGAAGTCCGAGGGAGGATGGTTATGTTGAAGTCTCGTGTCAGTCTGTTGGTTTCTTTTGTATTGCTTTTAGCGGTCACCTTTGCGAGTGCAGGTGAGAGGAGTGCTGTGACTCTGCCCAATCCCACTGTGGATGAATCCCTGTCCCCCAAGAGCGGCCAGGAGACCGCCGTGTTTGCGGGTGGATGTTTTTGGGGCGTGCAGGCGGTTTTCCAACATGTGAAGGGCGTCATCGGCGCCACCTCCGGATATTCAGGGGGCCCGTCCAGCGCCGCGGAATATGAAGTGGTCAGCACCGGAACCACCGGACATGCGGAGTCAGTCAAGGTTGTTTTCGACCCGGCGAAACTCACCTACGGTCAGTTGCTCAAGGTGTTTTTCTCCGTTGCGCATGATCCGACGGAATTGAACCGACAGGGCCCGGACACGGGGACGCAGTATCGCTCCGTCATCTTTTATAGCGGCGATCAACAGAAACAAATCGCGCAGGCTTATATCGCCCAGTTGGACCAGGCCAAAGTCTTCCCGCATAAAATCGTTACCCAGGTGGTGCCACTGAAGGCGTTCTACCCGGCGGAGGCTTACCACCAGAACTATGCCACCCTTCATCCCGACAACCCGTACATCAAGTACAACGATTTACCCAAGGTGGCGAACCTTCAACAGCAGTTTCCCAATCTGTATCGCTCATCAATTAGCGGGAACTGAGAAACTTCAAATTGGCAGGTTCATCTATATGAGTGATCGTCGTAGCTTTCTCAAAACAGCTTTTCTAACACTCTCTGGAGTAGCGTTCATGAGCATCTTTAAAGGTACGGAAGCCACCGCGGCGCCCGTCGCGGATTATGTCGAGGTTGTGGAGTTCAAGGACTCAGGAGAAAAGATCGGACCTGAGCGCGTCAAGAAAGTCGTCAAGACCGATGCCGAATGGCGCGCACAATTAACGCCTGAGCAATTTAACGTCACTCGGCAGAAGGGAACCGAGCGCGCCTTCACTGGCCAGTACTGGGACTTGCACGCCAAGGGGATGTTTCGCTGCGTGTGCTGCAAGAACGCCCTCTTCAGTTCGGCCACCAAATTTGACTCGGGTACCGGCTGGCCCAGCTTCTGGGCTCCCATCGCGAAAGAGAACGTCAAGGTCAACACCGATCGCAGTCTTGGCATGACGCGCTCAGAAGTGTTGTGTGTCGAATGTGACGCGCACTTGGGCCATGTCTTCGATGACGGTCCCAAGCCCACAGGCTTGCGTTACTGCATGAACTCCGCGTCGCTCGATTTTGTGAAGTAGGACTTTCAGGTCCCAACTTTCGCAGTCTGACACTCCGAAACTCGCGTCTGGGGTGCCCCGTTCTAACCCTCTTTTGGCTGAGGCGGGGCAGTTCATTGTTTCATGAGTTTCACTCGTGGTATCGCGTTGTCATCCTGAACGAGGCCCGCCCTCGTTGTTGTTTCGCGAGTTCAACTCTTGGCTGCCCTCCTACGCGCTGCCTTCATCCCTGCTAGACTCAAGATTCATGTCTGAAGCGACCAACTCTCTGTCGCAAGCCTCCTCCGCGTACCTGCGCTCGGCCATGCATCAGCCCATCCAATGGCACGAGTGGGGCGAGGAAGCCTTCGCCAAAGCGCAAAGCGAGAACAAGCCCATCCTGCTCGACATCGGCGCGGTGTGGTGTCACTGGTGTCACGTCATGGACCGCGAATCCTACGAGAGCGCAGACACCGCGGAGATCATCAACCAGCAATTCATCGCGGTCAAGGTCGATCGCGACGAGCGGCCCGATGTGGACAGTCGTTATCAGCTCGCAGTCTCGGCCATCTCCGGTACTGGCGGCTGGCCTCTGACCGTCTTTCTGACCCCCGATGGTCATCCCTTTTACGGCGGCACCTACTTCCCGCCCGATGACCGTTGGGGCCGGCCCAGCTTCAAAAAGATTCTGCTGGCAATTGCGGACGCCTATCGCGAGCGTCGCGACGAAGTACTAAAATCTGCCGGCGAAACCATGAGCATGCTGTCGACTGCCGAAGGTTATGCCGGGCGGCAGGCCGAGCTTTCGCCGCGTCTGGTCGGCATCATGGTGCAGTCGGCATTGCCCATCTTCGATGAGAAGAACGGCGGATTCGGCAGCGCGCCGAAATTTCCCCATCCTGCTTCACTCGATTTGCTAATGGATTGGTACGTGCGGACTCGCGAAGAACGTGTCGCCACCGTCGTCACCACCACGCTCACGAAGATGGCGCATGGCGGCGTGTACGACCAGCTCGCGGGAGGCTTTCATCGCTACTCCGTCGACGACCGCTGGATTGTCCCGCACTTCGAGAAGATGTCGTACGACAATTCCGAGCTACTGAAGAATTACGTCCACGCTTATCAGGTGTTCGGCTATGAGTTCTACGCGCACGTGGCCCGCGACATCGTTCGCTGGATGGATGAGTGGCTCAGCGATCGCGAGCGCGGCGGCTTTTACGCTTCGCAGGACGCCGATATTAATCTTGATGACGATGGCGACTACTTCACTTGGACTGTCGAAGAAGCCACGGCAGTTCTGAGCGACGAGGAGTTCCAGGCGGCCGCACTGCATTTCGATATCGAGGAAGCTGGCGAGATGCATCACAATCCCGCGAAGAACGTGCTGTGGATACGCGCGCTGCCTGAGGAAATTGCGTCGCGCATGGGCATCGCCATCGCCACGGTTCTCGACCTGCTTGCCTCGGCGAAGACCAAGCTTTACGCGGCGCGTTTGCAGCGTCCGACCCCCTTTGTTGACAAGACCGTGTATGTCAACTGGAATGCGATGTGCGTTTCGGCCTATCTGCAGGCCGCTCAGGTTCTCGATCTCGATTGCGCCCGCAAGTTTGCGTTGCGCTCGCTCGATCGCATTTTGTCGGAAGCCTGGGACGCGCAACGTGGTCTCGCCCACGTCATCGCCTACAGCGACCTCAACGCTGCACCACGCTTCGTGCGCGGCCTGCTGGACGATTACGCCTTCACCACGTTGGCTTGCCTCGACGCGTATGAAGTCACCGGCGCCATGAGCTATTTCAAGTTCGCGCAGCGGATCGCCGATGAAATGGTTCGTCGTTTTGGCGATCCCACATCAGGCGGCTTCTTCGATACCGAAGCCACTCTGGAAGACAAGCTTCAGCTTGGCGCGCTTTCGGCGCGACGCAAGCCGTTTCAGGATGCGCCTACTCCAGCCGGCAACCCGAGCGCGGCAATTGCACTGTTGCGCCTGCACGCCTACACTAACGATCCGAAGTATCGCGACAAAGCAGAAGACACGCTCCAAGTCTTTGCTGCAATGGCGGAGCAGTTTGGTATTTACGCCGGCACCTATGGGATCGCGGCCACGTGGATGTCGCGGCCGCACACGCAAGCGGTCATTGTCGGCGAAGACCAGAAGGCAGCAGAGCTTTTGAAGGCCGCCGCCGCTCCATTCGCGGTCAACAAGTCGGTCGTCCACCTGACTGACAGCGAAGCCGTTGCGCAGAACTTGCCGCCGGTGCTGGCGGAAACTATCCCGAACCTGCCTGCCCTGAAGGCAAAAGAATCGCTGGCGATTGTGTGCACGAATTTCGCGTGCCGCCCACCTGTCGAGAGCGTGGACGAGTTGTCTGCCATGTTACGGGACGCGATCTCCAGTTCGTAAGGGTTATGAGAAATTTGCCGATAAACGAATCAGCGGTGACAGCCCGCCAGCCACAGGGTCGGGTAAGACAGCCCACGGCTGAGTTGAAGGACATGGGCGACGCGAACCTGTGTCGCCCATGAAGATCCACGAGCGTTTAGATACCATTCCAACCTTAGGACACTCATCTTGCCTCGCAAACTGAAAAAGAAGACATACTCCAAAACGATTAGCGCTGTTAAGCAATCGCGCAACTCTTTGACCGCTCGTAGCACCGTCTCTAAAAAGAGCCTGGCGAAAACGCCCAAGAGAACTATCAGCCGAAAGAAAGCCACCGGCTTTCACGGTGGCAGCTACGTCACCCCAAAAGGCAACGTATCCATCGGAATCCCCGCCTTCTGGACGCTCCGTCAGACCAATGATGACCTGGAGGTCGAAAGTCCGTCGTGCAAAACTTCGGTGATCGTGACCGCGTTTCAGCGGGAGAACGGCTTGGCAAAACTCGACGCGCGCGAATACCTGGAGCACTTTCTCCAAAGCGCGTCCATGAAGGGGCGGGCCGATGCCGGGAAGAGCGGACCCTCGCGCGCCCAATCGCGCTTCCGCGATCCGGAAGGCGACCACTGGCAGATCGAAGTTCTCACCAATGGCGACACGTTGCTGCTGGCCACGTTGAACAGCAGCCTCCATCCGCGCTCGCAAGAGCCACGGGTGGGGGCTGAAATTCTGCGGACCGTTACGATCCACGGGAGCTAGCTTCGCGCGCAAAGGTGTCGGGGTGGGTGGCGCGCCCCTCTGCGACTCCATGAGATTCTCCACTTCACCCGCCGCTTCGCGGCTATAGTTTGGCGGCCCTTTACCACGAACCGGACCATTGATTGCGACACAGTACCTTGCGCTCCTAGGCTGCAAATGGTTTTGGTCCCCCGCGCGGAGCGACTCTTGCTTTACCTGCGGGGCGATGGTGCAGAGCTCCCCGCGCGAGAGCCTCCTCCACCGGACGACATGGAACCGCCACCGCGACCGGACGACGACATTGAACCGCCTCCGCCACCCATGTGTCCCATACCGCTCGACGCACCTCTACTTCCCATTCCGCCGGAGGAATGCGCGGCTGCCGTGCTGGAGTGCGAGGGTCCTGCCGATCCAGTCCGGGAAGCGGAACCCGGCCGCGCCAATGGCCTTCCGTCGGAGGAATGCGTGGCTGCCATGCTGGAGCGCGAGGATTCTGCCGATCCAGTCCGGAAAGCGAAACCCGGCCGCGCCAATGAACCCGACGCCCCGTCGGCCGTCCTGCCCTCGCCCGCGACGAGGGCCGAGGCAATGGGCAAACTGACGGAACCGTGCTGCTCCACTTGGCGTGAAAGTTCGCCTACGTTTCCAAGGGAGTCGCGTGGAACTCCTAGGCCGGCGGAATCATTGCGGACCACAAACCCCTGCGGGGTCAGAGTAGAAACCGCGCGGGGGGCCCGGTTGACAGCCACGAGATGTGGACCCCCGGAGGGTGGTCGCGGGGGACGCGGCACCCGCAAGCCATGCCTGGGCTCGACCAGCCTGGGCTTGACTACCCTGGGCGGGTTTTTCAGTCCCACCCAAAGCCGGCTTGGCCGCCATCCCCAGCCGTAAGCTGGACAGTATTCCCAATCGCCGGAATGGAAGGGTATCCAACCCCAGGGATAGGGAGATACCCAAGAATAGCCAGAGGCAGGATACCAAGCCCAGGTACCATTCATGTAGGGATCCCAGTCCGCACTCGCAAAGAAAGGCCGCCACACCGAGCCGCAACCGGGAGCATTGACAAAGCTCCCGTAATAGTTCAGGTCGGGCACACCGTAGGCGTAGGAAGGCTTTCCATAGGCAGCGCTCTTGGCATAGCTCTTGTGATAGTTAATCGCCTGCTGATCCCAAACATCATATTTGTTCTGCGCCACGTCTTTGGTTAAGATAGGCTTGTTCTGGCCACTCAAATCGAAGGTAAGAGTTTTTTTCTTTCCCACTGCCATCGTGCCAGAAGGTCCTACAACTTGCACATCGCCGTTGAAGACCGCCAGTTTGGCCTTGGTGTGCCCCAGATGCAGACGGATGTGGCTGGACGGTTTGAGGGTCAACTTCTGGGAGCCAAAGATTAAAGTGAACTCTTTGCTCTTAGCACCGGCTAGGTTTACGTAGATTGCGCCCTCCCGCAGATTCACGGTGGTAGCCGTTGTACCAGAGTTGAGGAGCTCAAGTTGGGGAAACCCAATGGTGGTGCTTGGGATAATGCGCAGCGTGCTGCCGTCCTCGAACTCGACCTCGGCCCGGCCGGCGGTCGTGCGGAGCGTAGCACCCTGTGTGATGGGCAGGTTCAGAAGCGCTCCCTCAAAACCTTGGCCCGTGTTGCGGTCAATTTGCACCGCGCCTTCTACATCGCTCAGACGCACAATGCGTGCTAGCGAGGCAGTTGAAGGTGGGATGGAAACTGGCGAGGGCGCCAAAGTTGTGGTTGCATCATTGCTCTCCGTTTGCGCGGGAGCGGTGGGTTGTTGCGCGGCTAACGTTGTTCCAAGTAGCCCGAGAGCCAGCAACGTTACTATAGTGTTCCCAGGGTTGGTTTTCATGTCCGCCTCCTGTTTCTTTCCAGCGGGAAACCCGGTCACTCATGTGAACACTTGTATCGCTACTACGACCGTAAACTAGTATTACGAAGGGTAAAGTTGTTTAAGGATCGAAATTGCCTAGGCGCTATTTCCATCAATCTGAAAGAGTAGGTTCTATTTACCTTATCGCGCCGGCGGATTCGTAGCAAAACAAAACCCTGTGGGAAGGGTAAGCTTCGGAGAGAAAATTTGAACTACTCCAGGAGAATTAAAGACCCAACTGCATTGAACCGGAATTTCGTTTTAGACTACCTCCTAACAGCTCCTTCACTCTTGTTATCACGAGCGGACGAACCGGGATCTTCCACGAGTGCCGCTTTTGCGCTTGTTGGGTGAAGTCCGGCTCGCGAGAGATTTGCTTTTCCGACTTGTTCGGCAGCCTTTTCGGCCGATAGGCTTGCTTCCCGACTCTTTCAATAGGCCTCGTCCAGCAATTCCACCACGTGCGCCACTCGGCTGTTCAGGCCTCTGCGTTTTGCTCCGGCGCTGAGCTGTAATATGCAGCCGACATTCGCGGTGGCCACAATCTCGGGCTCGACGCTGGCGATATACTCCATCTTCTCGTCGAGAATCTTCATCGAGATTTCGTTTTGCGCGACGTTGTAAACCCCGGCGCTGCCGCAGCACGAATCGGCACGCAGCGACTCCACCAGCTCCGCGCCGATGAACTTTAGCAACTGCCTTGGCGCACTGCGTACGCCTTGCGCGTGCGCCAGGTGGCACGGGTCCTGATAGGTAACGCGCGCCTTCAACTTGTGCGCTGGCTCGACCAGACCAACCTGCGCAAGATACTCGCTGATGTCGCGGACCTTCACGACAAACTGCTGGGCGCGCTCCGCGTATTCAGGATCGTGCTCCAGCAATGAAGCATATTCTTTCATGACCGAACCGCAGCCAGCGGCGTTGGTCACGATGGCATCGAACTCGGGCTTCAGCATCGCATCGATGTTGCGACGCGCCATGGTGCGCGATTGCTCGAGGTAACCCGCATGCAAGTGCAAAGCTCCGCAACAACTCTGACTTTGTGGGATGTGGACTTCGATGCCATTCCGGGTGAGAACCCGTATCGTGGCGCGATTAAGTTCGGCGAACGCCACACTGCCGATGCAGCCAATGAGCAGCGCCACGCGCCCACGCTGCTTACCTTTCGCAGGATACACGCGGCCAAGATCGGCGAACGAGAAATCGCGGTCGATGCGCGGCGAAAGCGCATCCAATTCGGCGACTCCCAACACCTTCAGCAATCCGCTGCCGCGCGCCAAGCTTTGCAGTCCGAAGCGTTGATAGAACCGCACCAGCCGTGCATTCCGCGCAAGGCTGCTGAAAGACGGCAGCACCTTTCCGTAGAAGTGCGATCGCACTTTACGCTGCAGCCAGCTACGCCCATAGTTCTCTTCGATCTGCGAGCGTGCGCGTTCCAGCAGGCTTCCGTACGGCACGCCCGACGGACAAGCCGTCTGGCAATTCAGGCAGCCGAGGCAGCGGTCAATGTGGGTGACGAAGGAATCCCCCAGCGCCAATCGGCCCTCGTCAACCTGCACCATCTGATAAATGCGCCCGCGCGGCGAATCCATCTCGGTTCCTAGCGCGCGGTAGGTGGGGCATTGGTCCAGGCACAATCCGCAATGAACGCACTTCGAGTACAGGTCCCACGTGGGCTTCTCGCCCGCCGAGAAGTTCGAGGCCGGCTTTTCCGCAACAGGAGTCATCACCGTCAGAAGAGGAACCTCCCACGATTCAGAATGTCCCTGGGATCGAGCGCCATCTTCACTGCGCGCATGCTTTCCAGGTGCGTTGGCATCGGTCCCCAGGCGCTGACGTGATGCCGCGACTCCGACGGGCAGCGAAGCACCGCCATACTCACATCATGCGGCAAATGGTTGCGCAATCCCGAAACCGCATTAACGAAACTCACCAGCGAGACTTCGGCCTCCGGCGCTTGCCACAGGCTTACCAGCAAGTGACCAATTCCCACTCTGCCGATGGCCGCGAAAGAGAAGCGGTTCGATTTCGCGACGGCTGACAACTCGCTGAGGACCGGTTGAACGTCACACACCGGCAGCGTCATCGAGATCAACAGAGAACGCGGATGCTGCTCGACGGCGATAGGCGAAAAATCGTCCAGGGCCCGCCATAAATCGCGTTCACGGTTGCCTTCGATCTCGCGGGAGATTGCCGTTCCGAGTTCTGCCCGATAGCGGGCCAACACCGCGTCGCTGCCGGTCGCGCGAACCAGGATGGACCATGCCCCGGCGTCCACTTTGTCTGAAGCCCCCAGCAGCCCAGGCGCTTCGGGTGAAACAATCTCCAGACAGATGGGCGCCAGCGGGGAGTGCAGTACGCGATTGCGGAATTCGATTGCTTCCGCGGCAGTGCGAAACCCCGCAGCAAAAGTCCGCGTCTGGCGAGGAGCCGGGAAGAGTTTGAAGCTGGCGCTGGTGATGATTCCCAGCGTGCCCCAACTGCCGATGAGCAGCTTCATCATGTCGTATCCGGCGACGTTCTTTACCACCCGGCCGCCACCTTTGGCCTTGCGGCCGTCGCCAGTTACAAAGCGTACGCCGATACAGTAATCACGTAGCCCGCCGTAGCCGTGACGCAGAGGGCCGTACAGTCCCGTGGCCAGGAGTCCACCGACGGTGCATCGCTCGGGCTGAGGGGGATCGGCGGCAAAGAACAGTCTGTTTTCAGCGACCATCGCAGACAGTTGCGCAACTGTGCAACCTGACCCAATGCCGACGGTGAGATCGCCAACATCGTAATGCTGCACTTCGGTGAGGCGCGAAGTGAAGAGGAGAACATCGACTTGGGGCGGCAGATTTCCAGTTTGCTGCTGGGTGAAGCCCCCGGCGGGAACCACGCTCAAGCCACGCTCATTGGCAAAGCGCAAAATGACGGCAACCTCGTCGGCCGAGGCTGGCGTGACCGCAAGAGCCGGAGCAACGCCCAAAATGTTCCACGCTTGCAATTCCGCAGGGTCTTCCGTGACATGTTGCGTTCCGCAAATGGCGCGGAACTCGGCCGCAAAACGACTAGCTGTCGTCGCGGTGCTCACAGTCCCTCCTGCATCAGCACCGGGTTCTGCGACGGGCCCGTGATCTCGCGGCACATGCGCGGCGTGGGAAAGATCTTCTGCGGGTTCAGTACATCATTGGGATTGAAAGCGTTGCGCAAGCTGATCATCACGTCGAGATCTTCATCGGTGAATAACCGCGACATCAGGTCCCGTTTCTCCATCCCGACACCGTGCTCGCCGGTGATGGAGCCGCCGCATTGAATGCAAAATTCGAGGATGTCGCGGCTCGCCGCCATGACGCGCTCGAACTGCTCCGCATTACGCATATCGAAAAGGATCAGGGGATGAAGATTGCCGTCTCCAGCGTGAAAAATATTGCCGATAATCAAGTCGTATTTCTTGGAGACATTGCCGATGTGCCGCATCACGGCAGGTATCTGACTGCGTGGGACAACCCCGTCCTGCGTGTAGTATGAGGGGCTGACCCGGCCAAGCGCGGCGAAAGCCATCTTGCGTCCCTTCCATAGCAGAGCACGCTCCTCTTCGTCCTTGGCGCGCCGCACCTCGCGCGCCTTCTGGGCAAAGCAGACCTGCTGCACCGCGACCGCCTGCTCTTCCACGACCTCGCGTAGTCCTTCCAGTTCGATCAGCAGGACCGCACCTGCATCCAGCGGGTAGCCAGCGTGGCAAAACGCTTCCACGGTACGCAGGGTCCATCCATCCAGCATCTCCAGCGCAGCGGGAGTAATGCCCGCAGCGGTAATGGCGGAAACCGTTAGCGCCGCGTCGTCCACCGATTCAAATACGCCGAGCAAGGTCGCAATCTTCTCCGGCTTGCGCAGCAACTTCACCGTAATCGCAGTCGTGATGCCTATGGTTCCTTCGGACCCAACGAAGAAGCCAGTCATGTCGTAACCGTAAGACTCGGCAGCCTTGCCACCGAAATGCACAACCTCTCCGCTCGGCAGCACCACTTCCACTCCAGTGACGTGGTTCACGGTAACGCCATGCATCAGGGTATGCGGGCCGCCCGAGTTTTCGGCAACGTTGCCGCCAATGGTGCAAGCTTTTTGGCTGGAGGGATCGGGCGCGAAATACAGCCCAAGGGGTGCCACATGCTCCGAGAGTTGAAGGTTCACTACGCCCGGCTGCACCACCGCGCGCTGGTTCTCGGCGTCAACTTCGAGAATGCGGTTCATGCGCGAGAAGGCGATCACGATGCCGCCCTCTTTCGGAATCGAGCCTCCGCTCAGTCCGGTGCCGGCTCCGCGCGCGACCACGGCGACGTTCTGTGCTGTGGCGAGCCGCATGATTTGGGAAACCTGGTCCGTGTTCTGCGGGAAAACGACCGCTCCGGGCGTACTCTTCCGGATGCCAGCGTCGTACTCGTACAGCATCAGGTCTTCGGGACGGTCCAGGACGGCATCGCGTCCGGCGATCTTGCGGAGATGATCGACAAGGCCGGGTGAGTTCACAGGCAAGTGTAGCACCGCCGTCGAGCGCTTCGACAACCGTATTCTCAGCTGGAGGACGTCTGAATGTAGGCGCGCATCGACTCGGCTTCAATGGACTTCTCGTCGAGATGGCAGCGCAGTAAATCGCGCAACGAGAGAAAGCCAACCAGCATGGGCCCGTCGCAAACCGGCAGATGACGAATGCTGTAGGTCTGCATCAGGCAAATGGCTTCCTCAGAGTCAGTGTTGGGAGTTACCGTGCGCAGGTCCGTGCTCATCACCTCGGCGATATATGTGGACAGAGGGTCGCGGCCTTCCGTCACCACACGCCGCATAAGGTCGCGCTCCGAGAAGATTCCGACTAATTGCGTGCCGTCGAGTACCGGAACTGCACCCACGTTGCATTCCACCATGTAATGGACGGCCTCAGAGACGGTCTGGTCCGGCTGGACGTAGTGAATTGTGCGATTGCTCAACAGCTCCCGGATGGTCGCCATAGCGCCTCCCTTCAAGATCACGTCCGGCGAGGCTTACCCTCCGTGCGCACGACGGACCAATTCTTTGGCTCTCCGACGCCGGTGAATTCGCAGGTCGCGACTTCTATCCGGTTCCCTGGGGCGAGCATGACCCTTGGGAGCGTGTGGCGCAAGCGAGTATAGTCCGACGGCCGACCCGATGTGAAGCGGAATTTCAGGCCGCGCGAACTGAAAAGCCAAGCCCGATGAGGCCGCTGCAACGACCGTGGACAGCGTCGTCGCGTAGAGACGGCAGAAGCTCTTTAGTGTTTGCGAGGCCCAAATGAGGTTCAACGAATGGCGGTTGTCGCCGCACCCAACAAAACGGCTTCGAACGCCTTCCATAAGCCGTTCGAAGCCGTGAGTATTGCACCGCGTCTAATTCGCAATGAGCCAGGTTCGACTATTGAGACTAGAGCTCGTTTCCTAGTTATGCCTGCTTCTTCTGCTGGTCCTTGTTGAACTGGTCGCGGTCCGACTGCGGATTCTTCTGCTGGCCGCTTTGCTGCCCGCCCTGTTGCTGCTGGTTCGGGTCCTGCTGGTTAGGGTTGTTCTTCTTCGAATCGTCCTGCTGCGTCCCTTGTTTCTGCTTATCGCTGTACTGATCTGACATGTGTTCTCCTTATTGGACTACTCTCTGTCAGATGGTCCCGCTGAGGCGCGAGATGCCTCCCGCGTGCGCCAGGTGTGCCGCGCGTTTTTTTGCTGAATCAGGCAACCTCTCCCGCGTCCGGCGAAGCCAAGCCAAGATGCCAGACAACGGAGCCGACGATTACTCGCTACAATGAGTTATGCACAATTATCGTCTGGTAAGAGATCGCTCGGCTGTACAGGTTTTTGTGGATGGAATAGCCAAAGTAACGGTCGACGCAAATCAAAGAAATGAATTGCGCAACTACATGGTTTCAACCGGCCTCACACCCGACGAGGTCAACCAGAAGGTCCACGAACTATATATAACCAATACCACGGAATTCACCACCAGCCGTTGATCGCCGTGCGGCCCAATCCGCGTTCCCGCTGGGTGCCCATCCTTTCGGCATTTTTGCGAAAGGGTGAGACCGAAGTGCTAGATCCAGTCGTCCTTCTGTCATCGCGAGTATCAGATAGAACTGCGATCCATTCATAGGCATGAACCCGTTTGATCTGTCATCCTGAGCCGAGAGAGCGAAGCGAACGGAGTCGAAAGATCTGCGGTGGGCATGCAAGGGTATGCCATTATGAGACTTTTATTGTTCTCATCCGAGCCGGCTTCAAAGGCCGCTGAAAAACTCTGGGGAATTCTTTTAGTGGGAGTGTTTTCAGCAATCTTCAGCCGACGACAGGCTGGCTCTTAGGCCTTTCACGCCACCGCCTTGCGCGAGCCCGCTACCAGCAACACCACTCCGGCAGCACAAAGCACGCCTCCGACTGCGGGTGGCAGCTTTTCGTCGTGGTGGGTGGTAATGCCAACGGAAGTGTCTCCGACCTTGACGCCATGGGAATGACTGATAGGAAAAGGCACCACGAAGGAAAGAATTCCCAGTACGAGTACGACAACTCCAATCCACGCTAACGGACGCATAGTCCTCCCTTGTCATAGGTAGGATGCATTTGCGGTCGCTCGGTATGCCTCGCCACATTGCGCGGCCTAGCGGGCGGTCTCCTTCGATCCGACCTCCATCAGTCGCTTGGTCATCAGCACCAGCCCCAGGATCTGCGTCCATTCCGAAACAATATTGCCCACAACTTGTCCCCACCGGCTATTCGGACGCATTCCCCTGAACGCGATCACCCAGGCGAGGCCCGTCACCAGCAGAAACAAAGTCAGCGAATGTTCCCGCACGAATTCCGTTATCGCCGACGGCGCCTTACCTTTAGGTTGCTTGCTCTCGGCGGAGCCCTTTTCGTACAGATACTTGGTCATGACGACAGTCACGAAGACACCTGTCCAGTCCGCGATGGCGTTGCCGAAAAATGAACCTAGATGGGTGTCTGGGTTCGACAGGCAATAGAGCACGATCAACAGCATCACCACACCCAGAGCGGTCAGGCTCAGGGAGTGTTTCTGTAGAAATTGTTTCGGTGTACGGGGTCGCTTCATGGAACTACTCTACTAGAGCTCGATGGGCAAATTTCCATCCCCGGTGAGCGCTGTTAAACGATTTCATCCCGAGTGCCACACGAGTCTGCGATGCACCTATCAAGGATGAAATTAACCAGCGATGAACTTCTCGCGCGGTCTGTGCGGCGTGTCACGGCAATACGCTATCCTTCGGAGATGGACGTTTTCGCCCTCACTCGCAAGCTCATCGACATCGAGTCCACCACCGGCCAAGAAGCCGCGGTTGCGAAAGTACTCGCCGACGAACTGACGCAGCTTGGCTACGACGTTGAACGCACGAAGGTCGAAGGCGATCGCTTCAACCTGTGGGCGACCCATCCCGGCCATCCTCAGCCGGAGCTGGTGCTTTCCACCCACATGGACACCGTGCCGCCCTTCATACCTTCCTCCGAGACCGCAGACCGCATTTACGGGCGCGGCTCCTGCGATGCCAAGGGCATCATCGTCGCGCAGATCGCCGCCGCCGAAAAGCTGAAGGCCGACTCCATCCATGTGGGTCTGCTCTTTCTGGTCGGCGAGGAGCGCGACAGCCAGGGCGCGCAGAACGCCAACCAGCAGCCGCGCGGTGCGAAGTTCCTCATTAACGGAGAGCCTACCGAGAACAAGTTGGCGGTGGCATCGAAAGGCACGCTGCGCGTCGAGCTGGTGGCGCGCGGCAAGATGGCGCACTCCGCCTATCCTGAACTTGGCGAATCGGCCATCGAAAAACTGCTGGATGCTCTGGCAAACGTTCGCAAGCTCGATCTGCCTAGCCATCCCAAGGCCGGCCCCTGCACGATGAACATCGGTCTTATCGAAGGAGGTCGCGCCCCGAACGTAATCCCCGACCACGCGGTCGCGCAGTTGCTCTTCCGACTCGTTGGTCCAGCACAGATGTTGCGTCAGCAAATCATGAGTGCGGTTGCGGGCAAAGCCGAAGCCGACTTCAAACTTGAGATCCCCTACATGGAACTTGGCACTGTGCCCGGAATCGAGACCATGGTGGCTGCATTCACCACCGACATTCCCGCGCTGACCAATTGGGGCAAGCCGCTGCTCATCGGTCCCGGCTCCATCCATGTCGCCCACACCGAAGGCGAGTACATCGAGAAGCGACAGTTGCTCGACGCGATTGATCTATACGCGCGTATCGCGCACGAACTGCAGCGGGACTGATTCTTCCTCCTACTCCGGTCGATCGATCTGCGCCCGCTGCAGCTTATCCGAATAATCCACATACACTGACTTCCACTCGGTGTAGAAATCGATCGCGCCGATACCGCCCTCGCGATGCCCGTTCCCCGTGGCCTTCGTGCCGCCGAAGGGCAGATGCACCTCGGCGCCAATCGTGGGTGCGTTGATGTAGGTGATTCCGGCATACAGATCGCGCATCGCCGTGAACGCCTTGTTTACATCCCTGGTGTAGATCGAGGATGACAATCCGTACTCGATGTCGTTGGCGATCTCAATCGCGTTCTCCAGCCCGTCGCACGGAATGATCGAAACTACCGGCCCGAAAATCTCTTCCTGCGCGATGCGCATCTTGGGATCGACATCCGCGAACACCGTGGGCGCGACGAACCAGCCATGGATGTACGCCTCGCCTTCCAGTCGATGTCCGCCGCACAGCATCTTCGCGCCTTCATCCTTGCCAATCTTGATGTACTTCAGGTCCGTCTCCATCTGCGAGGAGTTGACTGCCGGGCCCATGTCCACGCTCTCGTCGAGACCATCGCCCACCTTCAGCTTCTTCGCGCGCGCCACTAGTTCGTCCACAAACTTCTTGTACACACCCTTCTGCACGATGATGCGGCTGGTCGCGGTGCAGCGCTGACCAGTGGTGCCGAACGCGCCCCAGAGCGCGCCTTCCAGCGCGAGGTCGAGGTTAGCGTCGTCGAGCACGATCATCGGATTCTTGCCGCCAAGTTCGAGCGAACAGTGCTTGAAACTCTTGGCTGCCTCCTGTCCCACGATGCGCCCTACCGCCGTCGATCCGGTGAGCGAAACCGCGCGCACCTCCGGATGCTCGGTCATCGGAGTGCCGACCTCACCGCCGAATCCGGTGACAATGTTGACCACTCCTGCCGGAATGCCGGCATCGTGGAGCGTCTTTACGAAGTTCAACGTAGAGAGCGGCGTGTCCTGCGCAGGCTTGATCACGGCCGTGTTGCCGGCGACCAGCGCGGGGAAGAGCTTCCACGACGGGATCGCCATGGGAAAGTTCCACGGCGTGATCATGGCGCAAACGCCCAGAGGCTGGCGGATCGCCATGGCAAACTTGTTAGGCAGCTCCGACGGCACGGTCGGCCCGAACAGGCGGCGGCCTTCACCCGCGGTGTAATACCCACAGTCGATGGCTTCCTGCACGTCGCCGCGCGTCTCCTTGATGACCTTGCCCATCTCGCGGGTCATGTCGCGCGCGTATTCTTCCTTGCGCCCGATCAGCAGCTCGGACGCCTTGTAAAGCATCTCGGCACGGCGCGGCGCGGGCACCAGTCGCCACTTCTTGAACGCCTGTTTGGCGGTCTCGATGGCGTGGTCTACGTCTTCCTTGCCCGATTTCTGGAAGATGCCGACCACTTCGCGCGTATCGGCGGGGTTTAGGTTCTCAAAGGTGCGGCCAGTGCGGCTCTCGACCCACTCGCCGCCAATAAAGTTTTTGAAGACCTTGGTTTTAGCGCCGGCGTGAACGCCTGCCGGTTTCTGTTCCATAGTAGCCATAAGATTGCCCTCCGCAGCGAACTGCAAACCTTTAATGCTATCGGTTCGCATCAGTACCCGCAACCCGGGTATTGACGCAAAAGTAACGTTTTCCTGTGTTACCCTCAGGTGGTACTCTGATTTGCCAACAGTGGGTAGAAGCCCGCTCTTTTGCGGCGCGAATGAGCGGAGCGCAGTTGGGACCGAAACTCCATCCGGCAGTTTAACCTCGGAACCAAACCTCGTTATCACGCCGGACATGCATTTGGTTTGCTACGCGTTCGTGCCACTTCTGTCATAAACTGTATGCAACACCTTCATACTTAGAAAGAAATAGTTCGTAATGTCATCTAACGGCTTTCATAGTAGCGCCTCGCGATTCAGCAACATGCGTTCGCTGTTCAGCATGTTCTCCAGCGATCTTGCCATCGACCTGGGGACGGCGAACACGCTGGTGTACGCGCGTGGCAAAGGCATCGTGGTCAACGAGCCTTCCATCGTCGCCATCAACAAGAACACCGGTGAAGTAGAAGCGGTGGGCAAAGAGGCCAAGGAAATGCTTGGCCGCACCCCAGGCAACATCGTCGCCATCAAGCCCATGAAAGACGGCGTCATCGCCGACTTCAAAGTCACCGAGAAGATGCTGAACTACTTCATCCAGAAGGCGCACAACCGCAAGATGCTGGTGCATCCCCGCATCGTGATTGGTGTGCCTTCAGAGATCACGCAGGTGGAAAAGCGCGCGGTCATGGACTCGGCTTATCGCGCCAAGGCCAGCGAAGTGCATCTGGTGGAGCAGGCCATGGTGGCCGCGATTGGCGCGGGCCTGCCCATCACCGAACCCAGCGGCAACATGGTGGTTGACATAGGCGGTGGCACCACCGACATCGCCGTCATTTCGCTCAGCGGCATTGTGTATTCGCGCTCAGTGCGCATGGCGGGCAATCAGATGGACGAGTCCATCATGAATTACCTGAAGCGCAAGTACAACCTGCTGATCGGCGAGCGCACGGCCGAGCAAATCAAGATCGAGATTGGCTCCGCCTATCCGCTGGACAAGCCGCTCACCATGGAAATCAAGGGCCGCAACCTGATCGAGGGTGTGCCCAAGACCATCACGATTGACGACAGCGAAATCCGCGAGTCGCTCAGCGAGTGCGTTTCGACCATCATGAATGCGATTCGCGTCGCACTGGAGCGCACGCCTCCAGAGCTGTCGGCCGACATCAGCGATCGTGGCATCGTGCTGACCGGCGGCGGTGCACTGGTAAAGAACCTCGACAAGCGCATCCGCGAAGAAACCGGGCTGCCAGTCTCGATTGCCGACGACCCGTTGTGCAGCGTGGTGCTGGGCACGGGAAAAATGTTGAGTGACTTCAAGCTGCTGCGCAAGATATCGATTGACTAAGGACGGAGTCCTCGCTTTGTCATCACGAGCGAAGCGAGGGATCTGCTTTTTCAATAATCGGCAGGAAAGCAGATGCCTCGCTGTGCTCGTCATGACAATTCGGGGTCATGGGCTGGGCAGCTATCGAGAGACTAAGGGCACACTGGGACCATGTCTGCTGAAGCGATCAACGAAACCGCACGGCCCAGGGCTTTCGATACCATTTTGTTGGGCGGTTTGATCGCTGGCGTTCTGGATGGTCTCGATGCCGTAGTCTTCTATGGTTGGTCCTTCGGCGTTCCGCCCACCTTGCTTTTTCAAAATATCGCTGCAGGATTATTGGGCCGCAGATCGTTTCACGGAGGCTGGTACACCGTCCTCCTCGGCATCGCATGTCATTTCTCGATTGCCATCGGAGCCGCCGCCGTTTTCTACTGTGCGAGTCTCGTCATCCCTGTGCTCTGGCGGAGGCCGTGGATTTTCGGACCGACGTTTGGAGTGCTCGTATACCTGTTCATGCATTACATCGTGGTACCGTTATCTGCTGTGCCAAAGAGAACGGTTCCAGTCACCCTTTTTGAGGTGGTGGACCAGTTGTTTTCGCACACCATGTTTGTCGGCCTTCCCATCGCTCTGATGGCGCGAAGATCGGCACGCAGTTAACCGGTCTGGACCGGCAACAGTATGGATACATTCCTCGGCCGCTATAAGAACCTGATTGTGCTGGCGGTCATTTTGTTCGCTCAAATTATTGCCTTGGCCGTGCAAGTGCGCCGGCCAACGCAAGGAGGCGATACTCGCCTGCTGCGGCTTTGGGCGATCTCCGCAGTGACCCCGGTCGAAAAAGCCGTGGTGCACTCGCAGCAATGGGTGTACGACACCTGGAAGACCTACGCCTATCTTCGCGGTGTTCGCAGGGAAAACCGGCAACTGCGCGCCGAAATCGAACGCATGAAGGTTGAGGATGCCCGCTTCGCCGAAGATGCCCGCATGGCGCGCCGCATTCAGGCCTTGCTCGCGTTCAAGGAACAATATGTCGATACCACTGTCGCGGCCCAAGTCATCGGCACCAGTGGCAGCGAGCAATCCCGCATCCTGTACATCGATAAAGGATCGGCGGATGGCATCAAGCCGGACATGGCCGTCATCACGCCAACCGGTATCGTCGGCAAGGTCGTGCAGGTGTTTCCCGACTCCTCACAGGTTTTACCGATCAACGATCAATTCAGCGGAGTGGGGGCTGCGCTGAAATCCTCACGACTGCAGGGCATTTTGAAGGGATCGCCGAATGGCGCGACCACCCTGCAATACGTCATGAGCGACGAGAAGGTGGAACCCGGCGAAGAAGTGATCACCAGTGGTGGAGATCGCATCTTCCCCAAAGGTTTGCCGGTCGGCAAAGTCGTCTCGGTCGAGCCAGGGAAAGATCTATTCCTGAATATTCGCGTCGTTCCCGCAGCTCGCCTCGATCAGGTGGAGGAAGTTCTGGTCGTCACGAAGATCACGGAGAAGATGCCTGACGCCAAGGATTTGGGGCCGCTGCGTGCGTCGGATATTTTGGCCGAACGGTTGCCGACGGTACCGACGAAGCCCGAGGTTGACGGCGCCGGAAACTTGAAACCCGGCGCTGCGAATGGGGCGCCGGTCGGCACGGCTCCCGCGACGGCGACGGGTGCGACGGGAACCCCCGCCGTGAACAAGCCAGCGGCTGGAAATACGACAGTGGGCACTCCGAAACCCACGACACCGAAAGCTGCTGGGCAAGCCACGGTGCTAACTGGAACGGCTGGAACCGCAGGCGCGTCGAAGCCCCCGAAACCCGCGACTGCTAACGGAACACAACCTGCCGGTACCGTCGCGAAACCGTTGAAGGGCGCTGCAGGGGCGTCTGCGCCTAACGCCAACACCACCGCGCCAGCAACTACTGCATCGCCGGTGAACGGCCCCACGAGCGACCAAGACGCCGCGCCTGCGCCGAAGCAAACCAAACCGGCTCCGGAACAGTCGCCAAGCGCCAACCCGCAACAGCCAACAACGCCGCCTGCCGGGGAGCCGCCGCAATGAGCAGTCGCGTCATGCCATTCCGGGGAAGCCTGACCTCGCGCGACCAGGTTGCGGTGTACGAATTCAGTTGGCCCACGGTCATCTTCATCCCGCTGGTTGCGGTGCTGATCCAGATCTTCATTCCAGTGCGGGTTCGCTTTCTACCCATCATCGACCTGCCGTTCATGGTCACCATCTTCTTCGCGGTGGCCCGGCGCAATCCGGTCAGCGGATGCCTCACCGGCTGCGCCATCGGCCTGATGCAGGACCTCTTCGCCGGCCCGAGCCATCCGCTGGGCATGTACGGCATTGCCTTGACGATCATCGGATACATGGCGTCATCATTGGGCCTGAAGATTGACGTCGAGAATCCTGGCTCACGCTTCATCATCACCTACCTCTTTTTCGTGGCTCACCAGGGAATCTATTACGGTGTGGCGCACGGCCTGCTTCGCCAGTCGCAGGAATGGAGTTGGAGCCACGTGGCCATCTCCGCGCTGGCCAACGCCGTGATCGGAATATTCGTCTTCAGGTTTCTGGATAGATTCAAGGAACGGTGAGAGAGCGGTATTAGAAGAACACTGCAGGCGACACCCCGAACCGCGCGCTGAGCCGCTTGATGTGTTCCTTGGTGAGTTCTCGTTTTCCGTGCAAGACCTCTGAAGCGATGCTTTCCGTGCCGAAGATGCTTACCAGGTCCTTCTGCCGCAGCCCGTGGGTCTCCATCAGGTGTCGAACGATCGCTACGGGAGCCGCTTCCGGGACGGGAAAGTGCTTCGTCTCAAAGTCCTCAATCAACACCGCCAGCAGTTCGATGAGCTTCTCCTCGGCTCGCGTAACCGACTTCTTGCTGGTCAGCTTTTCGAGCAGGCCAATGTACGCCTGGTTCTGTCTCTCGTCACGAATGACTTCTGGTCTTGTCTCGGAAAGCAAAGCGGCGTAGTCGGCAGCCAGTGCGTTCATTTCTTCCACTTACCTCGGTTGTATTCAGCGTGCGTCAAAAGTTGTTTGACGAAGATAATCTGCCATCGGTATTCAATCTTAACGACGAGTCGGTAGCTGTTGCCTTTGATGTTGAATATCGTGTATGGGTCGACGAAATCGGCATGGGGGTATACCTTCCTCACATCCATAAGGCTTCGCCAGGTAGCGTGCTGGGCAACCTTGTACCACTCTGAGATTTGTCCCTCGACTGACGGGTCAACCGCAACTACATCGCGCCAAGCGCTCTTGCTGACGACTCGCATCTACCGTGACGCTCCGTGGACCTTCGCTCAATTGTACTTCGCAAATTGCGAAGAAACAACCCAGAAAACCCTGCCTCGAATTTCGCGAAGTAGCCTGGGCGGGCTCAGGGTCGGTAGTTGATCGGCAACGTTTCAACTCGAATGTGACAGTACCGTAGCGTTTACGACGAGTGGTGATTTTCCCCTGCGCTCCTGCCCTGATTCGGGCTACAATGAGCGCAGAGTTCATCGCCAGTTATCCACTGCGAGGCTAATCCTTGTCCGGGTTGTCCCGTAAGAACCAGGTAACTGGCGGGTGCCAATTCGCAAGTTTCGAAACTTTGCAGCGATAAGACCCTTCGAAAGTTGTAGTTCTTGATGTTCGGTCGCGACGAAAAAGTCTCCCAGCTCCGGCTTACCGCAGTGCAATACATCCTGCTGGGAGTCTTCCTGGTTCTTGCGTTCGGGCTGTGGCGCTTGCAGGTGGCGCGCACTGATTACTACAGCTCGCTGGCCGAGCAGAACCGCATTAAGCAGGTCCCCATTCTGGCTCCTCGCGGCAAAATCCTCGACCGCGAAGGCCGCATCATCGTTGACAACTATCCTTCGTTCTCCGTGCTGTTGCTGCGAGATCAGAACCGCAATCTCCAGGCTGACGCCGACAAGATCGCCGCTGGGCTGCACATTCCTCCCGATGAACTGCGCGCGCGACTGAAGCGCATGGCCGCTGTGCCGGGATATCAACCGCTGTTTCTTAAGGACGACATCACTCCCGACGAGCTGGCCTTCATCGAATCGCACAAAGCGGAGTTGCCCGAGCTCGACACCATCACCGTCCACCGCCGCCTGTACCCCCGTAACGGCTTCATGGCCCACATCATCGGCTATGTCGGCCAGGTGAGCGAAGACATGCTGACCCAGCCGCAGTGGGAGCTGTACAACCCGGGTGACATCGTCGGCATGTCGGGAGTCGAGCAGTATTACAACGATATTTTGATGGGCAAGAACGGCTCGCGGCAGGTGCTGGTCAACAGTCGCGGCAAGGAAGTGGGCACCCTCAGCGACGTGCCTGCGGTTCCCGGCAAACAGCTCAAGCTCACGATCGATCTTGATTTGCAGATCGCCGCCGAAGAGGCGCTCGAAGGTAAGCCCGGGGCAATCGTGGCTATGGACCCGCGCAATGGCGAGATTTTAGCCATGGTCAGCCGCCCGGCATTCGATCCCAACGAGTTTGCCGTGCGCATCACGCGCGATGAGTGGAACAAGCTGGTCACCGATCCCGGCAAGCCGCTCCTGAACAAAGCCATTCAGGCGCAGCTCGCTCCCGGCTCGGTGTTCAAGATCATCATGGCCACCGCAGGACTACAGGAAGGGATCGCGCAGGACCTCATCGTCAACTGTGGTGGCGGAAAGACATTCTACGGTCGTTTTTTCAAGTGCTGGATCTCGGAGAGACACAGCACGCATGGCAGCGTTGGCATCAGCAAGGCGATCTATCAGTCGTGCGACTCGTACTTCTACACTCTCGCGGAGAAGCTTGGCATCAGCCGCATCGCCAAGTATGCCACCCTGCTAGGCCTGGGACAGAAGACCGGCATCGATCTGCCGCAGGAAGTCTCCGGCGTGATGCCGTCGGAAGAATGGAAGATCAAGAATTTCAAGCAGAAGTGGTATGCGGGGGAAACCATCTCCGTTGGAATCGGGCAGGGCGCCGTGGCTACCACGCCGATTCAACTTGCGCGAGCTCTCGGCGCCATTACCAGTGGCGGAGTGCTGGTGCGTCCGCATGTGGCGTTCCCCGATCAGTTTCCGCCGGGATTCAAGCAGGTGGCGAATTACACCGACAAAACAGACATTGGGCTCGACCAGGAAAACTGGGTCACGATTACCGATGCTATGGCGCAGGTGGTTTCGCCGATGGGTACGGCGGGCAGCGCTCATTTGCCAGGTATTGATTTTGCCGGCAAGACGGGCAGCGCCCAGACAATTTCCAACGATCTGAAGAAGCGACTCGGCGCCGAAGGGAAACGAGACTTCAAAGACAATGGCTGGTTTGTTGGAGTAACGCCCCGCCGCAATCCTGAGATCGTCGTGGCCTGTCTATTTGAAGGCGGCGAGCACGGAGCACTTGCGGCTCGCGTCGCAGCTAAGGTGATTAAGGCGTACGTCGAAAAGCAGCGCAGCAGCAAGACGCAGGTGGCCAAAGCAAACGGAACGACTGCGGCAGGCCAGCAGGGAGAAGTTGCTGCGGTGTGGCACGAGGGCGACCCCAAGACTCCCGACAAGATGCAAGCAGGACATTTCACGCTCCCAACCGATGGCAAGACCAAACCGGTAACGTCAGCGCCCGGAGTGGGCGAGACTGACAAGCCTATTCCTGCTGCCGATCTCGAGACCACGGAGTCGCACGTGGAGATGGCCCATCCCGAAACCGCGCCTCCGGCGGAGGATCAACCGACGGCTCCGGCGACAACTCCTGAGCAGCAAGCGCCACCTGCGACGTCGCCTACGACGAAGAAGCCTGCTGCCGAGCCAACGGTCGCACCCGCGGCGGAAGTCGTTCCTGGGAGGCAACCCTGAGCCGCTACATCTCATTCCGTGATTTCGATTGGGTGCTGTTGGTGCTCGTGCTGCTGATCTGCGCCTTGGGCGTAATCGAGATCTACAGCGCAACCCTCAGTACCAAGTTTATGGGGGTACACCTCAAGCAGGTGTATTGGATCCTGGGCGGCGTAGGGCTGATGTTCGTGGTGAGCTTCTTCAACTACCAGGCCCTGCTGGAACGTGTACCGTTGATGTACCTGATTTCCATCGCTTCGTTGATTGCGGTCGAGGTATTCGGCAAGAAATATCTGGGCGCGCGTCGCTGGGTGCAGCTAGGCTCTTTCCACTTCCAGCCTTCGGAATGGGTAAAGCTGGTGCTGATTCTCGCCATGGCGAAATATTTCGCCGACACGAAGTCCGAATGTACGGCTCAGGACATCGTCAAAGCCGGAGCGCTGGTCGGGGTTCCGATGCTTATGGTGCTTGCCCAACCGGACCTCGGTACGGCGCTTACTTACCTTCCGATCGCCATTATGGGCTTGTTCCTGGGCGGAATGAAGGCCCGGCATGCCTTGGTCATCCTGGTGATTGGAGCGCTGCTGGCACCCGTGGGCTGGCATGTTCTCAAGCCCTATCAGCGCGACCGGCTAACCAGCTTTATGGAGCCCGAGGCTGATGCCCAGGGCCACGGATATCAGGTGATTCAGTCGCTGGTTGCCGTGGGTTCGGGCGGCATTTTTGGCAAAGGAACGGCCCAAGGTAGCCAGACCCAGGGACAATTCTTGCCCGTTCCGCACACCGATTTCATCTTTGCTGCCTTCGCGGAGGAGCATGGGTTCCTAGGTGCTATGGGCTTGCTGCTGTTATACTTCGTAGTGCTGATGCGTCTGATCCAGAACGCTCAGACGGCCCCGGATCGGGCTGGTGCCTTCGTGGTCATGGGTGTGGTTGCGGTACTCGCTTTCCACGTCCTGGTTAATGTGGGCATGGTGGTAGGGTTCATGCCGGTTACGGGTATTCCTCTGCCGTTAATGAGTTACGGGGGATCGTCGGTACTGTTCATGTTCCTGGCGCTGGGAATCGTAATGAACATTCGCATGCGCCGGTTTGTGAACTGAATTGCAAACTTTTGGCATTGGATTTTCTTAGCGTCCTTTGGACGCGCTTCAGAGGAGACCGGTTTCATTCGCCGGGGAAGCCATTACAGACTGGTAGTCGGGCTTCTGAAGGATGACAACAAGATTACGACCGCCCTCACGTACGAGGGCATGCCGGCCGCCAGGAGAGCAGGCCGGACAGGATTGCAAAGCACGTTGACCGAAGCGGGAAACGGCCCCTTGGCTGATGCTGAGAGTGAGGCCACAACCTTCCGACGGCGTGCTCTATACGGTGCTAAAGATTCCACAAATTGTCGCTTCACGAATCAGGTCTGGTTCACATCCCGGCGTAAGCTTCGGTGTGCCTCCAGCCTAACCACCTGTAGAGTTTTTCCTGTCCTTCCTTTCGACCGCGCCGGCTGAACCGGAGCATTCCATGAACAAGGAACTTTATGTGTCCTCCACGCCACACGAAACCAAAGTGGCGCTGGTGGAGGACGATCAGCTCGCCGAAGTTTTTTTCGAGCGGGAAAACGAATACACCCTCGCCGGGTCAATCTACAAAGGCCGGGTCACGCGTGTGCTTCCCGGCATGCAGTCTGCTTTCGTAGACATCGGACTGGAGCGTGATGCCTTCCTCTACGTCTCCGATTTCCTTGAAGTCGGCGGCGACGAGGAAGACGAAGAAGAATTTGGCAGCATTCCAGTGCCGCGTAATGCCATTGACGTAAGCAAAGCCTATGCCGCGGAGGAGGCACAACTCAAAGCGGAGCCTGCTGCTGCTGAAGCCGAGAGCGCCGAGGAGTTCGAAACCGCTGCCGAAGATCTTGGCCCTGCAGACGGGCCGCCTGTAGGTGAGGCCACCGAAGCTTCGTCTACGGCTGACCGGGATTCGGCGGAGGGAACGCGGCCCTGGCGGGGACGACGACGTCGTCGCGGTGGGCGTCGTGGCCAGGGAGACGAGCGCGATGACCGGCCGGAGCCCAAGGTCGAGACAGCCAAGCCGGCACCGGCAGAAGAGGCGCCAACTTATCATGCTGAAACGGGCCCTACCCCGCGTCCCCGTACAGATTACGGTCCGCCCGCGGGCTATACCCCGATTGTTCTGCCCGGGGAATCGATTTCGAAGTATCGCAACCTGCCCCAGCAGCCCGCCTCTGGGCCGAAGGACGAAGAAGCACGCGAGCCGGGTTTCTTTGCTCCGGTTGAAGGTTCCATTCCCGATGTTGATTCGAGCTCGCACGCTAGCGCCGCAATTCCGGAAACCGAGCCGCCCTCCCACGTACTGGGACACGCCACAGATCAAGTCGAGTATTCAACTTCGCCTTCCTCCGAGACGGCCGTTATCACGCATGAGGAAACGGAGCCGACCCAACCTGCGCGCCATGATCACGAACCAGAGAACGTTGAGAGGCTGAGCGTTACATCCGCGGAACCGTTCCACGCTGAACCGGAAGTGTGGTCGCCTGAGACGTCTCACGCAACCGCGACCGAAGTTCCGTCGGCAAGATCGCAGAATCAAACTGTGGTCGAAGAACTACCGGCCGAGGGGCAGGGCACCGAATTTCCAGCAACAGCCGAAGACTGGCACGAAGCCGCAACCCAGGAATCGCCGGCCTTCCAATCGCATGAAGCTCCTTCCATCGCTCCTGAGGGACGGACCCTCGAGCATGAGGTTCTGGAAGACGAGGAGATGGAATTCCATCCCGTTCCCGACGATCTTAATGCGCTTAGCGAGGTGGAAGGCGATGAGGAACTCGTCTTAGAGGAAGAGACCCTTGACGCCGAGAACGGCGACTCAGACCGTTGGATTCCCAAGATTGCCGACGTGGATGAGGACGAAGTCGTCGCGGCCGAAGAGCGTGGCGAACAAATCTACGGCCCCGATGAGGAAGAGGAAGCGGACGAGGAGGCGGCTGGCGAGGAACATGAAACCAACGATCGCGCCGAGGTGCGGGCTGCATCTCCGAACGCAGGCTATCAGCAGCGGCAGACTGAACGTCCGGGCTATGATCGCCGTGGTTTTCGCGATCGCAATCGCCGTGGAGGGCCGCGCCGCGGCAACTTCCGCGCTCGTCCCAATACCAATCGCAACCAGCCGCTCATCACCGACCTGTTGAAGGAGGGGCAGGAGGTTCTGATCCAGATTGCCAAGGAGCCGATCGGCAAGAAGGGCGCCCGCATCACCAGCCACATTGCGCTGCCTGGCCGTTTCCTGGTGTACATGCCCACGGTCAATCACGTGGGAGTTTCTCGCAAGATCGCTTCCGACGAAGAACGCCAGCGCCTGAAGCGTATCGTGACCAGCGAACGTGAAAACGGTTTGGGCGGATTCATTGTCCGGACCGCTGCCGCCAACATCAAGGAAGAGGACCTGCGCGCCGACATTCGCTTCCTCAAACATCTGTGGGCCGAGATCAAGAGCCGCGCCGACAACAGCAAGTCGCCAGCGCTGATCTATCATGACCTGAACCTGGTGGAGCGCGTATTGCGCGATCAGGTGAATGCTGACTTCTCGCAGATCTGGGTGGATACGGAAGACGAGTTCGAGCGCGTTGTCCGCTTTGCCAGCCGCTTCCAGCCGTCGCTGGTCCGGCGCATCAAGCTGTACACCAAAGACACGCCGTTATTCGAGCAGTTCGGCATTCAGGACGAAATCAATCGCTCGCTGAAGTCGAAGGTATGGCTGAAGAGCGGCGGACATATTGTCATCAACCAAACCGAAGCGCTGGTCGCCATCGACATCAATACCGGCAAGTATGTAGGCAAGACACAGCGCTTGGAAGACACCATCGCCAAGACCAATGTGGATGCAGTCAAAGAAATCGTGCGGCAAATCCGGCTGCGCGATCTGGGTGGCATCATCGTCATCGACTTCATTGACATGGACGAACGTAAGAATCGCCAGAAGGTGATGCAGGCTCTCGAAGAAGCTCTGCGCTACGATCGCGCTCCGTCAAAGGTGCTTCAGTTCAACGATTTCGGATTGGTCGCGATTACCCGGAAACGCGTGAAGCAATCGCTGGAGCGCACCCTCGGAGAGACTTGCCCCTACTGCGTCGGCGCGGGCTTTGTGAAGTCAGTGCCGACCGTGTGCAATGAGCTTTACATCGAGATGCGCAAGATGGCGAAGTTGCACGACAAGACCGACATCACCGTACGCGTGCATCCCGAAGTAGCCAAGGCCCTGAAGGCGAACAATGGCAAGCTGATCTCCGAGATGGAGGAGCTGACCGGCAAGACCGTGCTGGTGAAGAGCGATCCGCTGCTGCACCAGGAAAACTTCGATATTCACTAAAAAGCAGTGGTTAGTGGTTAGGGGAGTAGCTAGTAACACGCGAGTACACGCCAGCATGAAGAAACTTTAGATCTACGGGTGCCCCGTTCTAGTCTGATTTTGGCTAGGGCGGGTCAGGCGATTTGGCCAATCTAGTCTTTCGCTTCTCCCACCGCGACGTGGTTGCGATATTTCATCCGCATTTCCCGCAGCTTGTCCACGTGCTGATCGCTTAGTGGTTGCTGTTTACCCAGCAAATGCGTCACTAGCGCGATCTTGGCAAAGTGCTCCACCGTCTCCATGTTCATGTAAGCGGTGAGCAGGTCCGCTCCGCACGTGACCACACCGTGGTTCGCCATCAGGATGGCATCGTGCTCGGCAACCAGCGGAGCCAGCGCTTCGGCCAGTTCCTGCGTCCCGGGAGTCTCATAGTTCGCCAGCGGGACCGATCCCAGGGTCACAATAATTTCGGAGCACAACGCACGGTCAAGCGCGATACCCGCAGCGGCATAGCCGGTCGCGGTAGGAGGATGCGCGTGAACCACCGCGCCGACATCCGGACGCAGGCGGTAAATCAACAGGTGCATGGCGATTTCGCTGGAAACGCCCCGGGAGCCATTGACCTGGTTGCCGCGCGGGTCCACAATCGCCAGATCTTCGGGTTCCATCAGACCCTTGCTCATGAGAGTCGGCGTGCATAGGACATTTCCGTTTTCCAGGCGCACCGACAGATTGCCGTCGGTCGCCGCCACCAGACCAGTCTGGTGAAGCATTTTGCCGAAGCGGACAATCTCGTCCCGGTGTTGTTGCTCGGTCTTCATGAATTTGGGCCCATACGCGCTGGAAAAGCCTAGATTGCTATCCTACCGCAGGAAACGGTTTCCGCAAAAGGGAAGGCGCGAACATGCGGCGGTGATGTACATCCTTTCAGGCATAATCGGTTTGTGCTGGTTTCCGATTTCGACTACCGCCTGCCGGAGGAGTTGATCGCCCAGGAACCGCTCTCGGACCGGGCGGCTGCGCGCCTGTTGTACCTCAGCCGCAGTGAAGATCGCCTCGACGACCTCGGGTTTCGCGACTTTCCTCAACTGCTACGCCCCGACGATTTGCTGATTTTCAACAACACCAAGGTGTTCCCCGCACGCCTTTTTGGACATCGCAGCGGTTCGCGGGCGCAACGACTCTCCAGCCAAAATCCCGCGACAAAGGATTTCCTTCGCGGCCGCGTCGAGGTGCTGCTGACCAGACAACTCTCGGCCGATCCCCCTGAGTGGGAAGCGCTGGTTCATCCTGGCCGCAAACTCGGATTAGGTGAGCGGATTTATTTCGGCGCCGAGGCCGACGAATCGTCGCATGAACTCGCGGCTGAAATTGTGGGCCGCGGAACGTTTGGAGAGCGCCATCTTCGCTTTGATCCGGTGGACGATTTCTTCGGCGTGCTCAATCGCATCGGACACATTCCTCTACCGCCGTATATCGATCGCCCCGACACTCCCTCCGACCGCGAGTCTTACCAGACGGTCTACGCTAAACCGCTCGGTTCCGTCGCCGCTCCAACGGCGGGCCTGCATTTCACGCCGGAAATTCTTGAGCAGATTCGTCAGCGCGGAATCGAAACCGTCGAGATCACGCTGCACGTAGGCCTCGGCACGTTTCAACCGGTGCGCGAGGAGATCGTCGAGGAGCACAAACTGCATCGCGAGTGGTACGAAATTTCAGAGGATGCCGCGCAACGAATCCAGCGCGCCCGCGACGGAGGACGGCGAATTGTGGCCGTGGGCACCACAACGGTGCGTACGCTGGAATTTGCTGCGCGCACTAGCCCACCCAAGCAAAACCAGCTTGGAGCCTGCCCTGAGCTTGCCGAAGGGTGGGGCATCCCTAATGGCCGCATCACGGCGCAGAGCGGCGAGGCCGACATCTTCATTTATCCGGGATTTGAGTTTCGGGTGGTCGGTGCCATGCTGACCAACTTCCACTTGCCGAAATCGACGCTACTGATGCTGGCCTCGGCCTTCGCCGGCCGCGAGCGGACCTTGCGGGCCTATGCTCATGCAGTCCGCCAGCGATACCGCTTCTACTCGTATGGAGATTGCATGTTTGTGCAGTGAACCGAATTTTCGGCACCGGGCACAGAGGACACGGACCAATGGCACCATCCTCTATTCGGCAACCTATTTGCAAAAGCAGCCCTCCGGCCCGCGAAAACCTTGTTAGAATTTTCACTTGCCTTCCACGAAGAAAACTGCAAAATCCGCGATCGTCTCCAGCGCTGCCAGGCCGGCAAGCGCGGCCAAGAGTACTGCGGCCAAGTCCGTGGTCGCTGTACCTCCCGAACAGTCCGGCTCGAAGGGCCGCATCTACCTGATCGACACGATGTCGTTCATCTTTCGCGCCTACCATGCGATGGCGCGGCAGCGGCCCATGTCCACCAAGACCGGCATCCCGACCAGCGCAACCTTCGTCTTTGTCAACATGCTACGCAAGTTGCGGGCGGACTTCGAACCGCAATACTTGGCCGCCGTCTTCGACGTGGCCGCGCCCACCTTTCGCGATGAACAGGCCACCGCCATGCCCAGCCTTCGCAAGTTCGACAGCAAGACGCAGACCTATGTCGACACCGCCTACGACGGTTACAAGGCCAATCGCGCAGCCATGCCGGACGATCTTGCGCAGCAGATTCCCTACATCCGGCGCGCGCTGGAGGCGTATCGAATCCCGATGATCGAGGCCTCCGGCTTCGAGGCCGACGACGTCATTGGCACCCTGGCGCGGCAAGCCGTGGCTGAAGGCTACTCCGTGTTTGTGGTCTCCAGCGACAAGGACATGATGCAACTGGTGGGCGCGCGGACCTGCGTGCTCAACCCGCCCAAGGACAATCTCATCTGCGACGCCGCCAAAGTGGAAGAGATCCTGGGCGTGCCGCCGGATAAGGTGGTCGACGTGATGGCGCTACGTGGCGACGCCATCGACAATATCCCGGGCGCGCCCGGCATCGGCGACAAAGGCTCAGTGGAACTGATCCAGCGATTCGGCAGCGTGGAGAATGCGCTTGAGCACGCGCAGGAAGTGGAACGCAAAGCCTATCGCGAGTCCTTGCAGAACAATCGCGACGCTATCCTGCTAAGCAAACAACTGGTGACGATCAAGACGGACGTTGCCGTCGAGTTTGAGCCTGAAGCCATGCGGGCGCAAGAGCCTGATCCCGTCGCGGCCCGCACGCTGTTTACTGAGCTGGAATTCACCACGTTGGTGCAGGACTTTCTGCATGAAAGCGTCGAACTCGGCGAGACCGACTATCGCGATGCGAAGACCGCCGCCGAGGTCGAGGCTGTTGTGGCGCTCGCGGCCAAGCCTGGGGCGGTGCTCGCCATCGCGCTGGAATCGGCGGCGCAACAGACTGCTGGCGCCGAGGAAGAAAGTGAAGAGGAGCAAGACAACGAACAGCTCTCTCTATCAGCGGCACCGCAGGTTTCGCCCGCGCCGGCAACTCTGCGCGTCGCGATCGCGGCCGAGCCCGGAGGAGCGCTGACGCTAGCGCTGGATGACTCGGAAGTTGCGCAACCCCTCAAGCGAGCGCTTGGCGACGAGGCGATACCAAAGACCGTGCACGACTTCAAGTCGGCGATGCATGTCTTCGGGCAGCACGGGCTGGCGCTCAGGGGCGTGAAGCACGATCCTCTCTTGTATAGCTACTTGCTCAATCCCACATACCCGAACGCGGCAAGCTACGGTTTGTCGCAGACCGCCCAGCGGCACTTCAGCTTGATATTGGGTCCTTCTCCCGCCGAAGCGGCCGATGTCACGTTGCGACTTACGAGCAAGTTGCGCGACGAGATCGAGAAGACCGACCTGCGCAAGGTTTACGACGAGATTGATCTGCCGCTGGTACCGGTGCTGGCGCGGATGGAAGATGCCGGCGTCAAGCTCGACTGCGATGTACTGGCCGAAATGGCGAAGCGTCTGGAGCGCGAGATTGATGCGAAGGCTCGCGAGATTTATGACAAGTGCGGGGTTGAGTTCAACGTTAACTCTCCTAAGCAGCTCGGCGATGTGCTGTTCAACAAGCTGAACTTGCCCAAGCCGTTCAAGTACGGCAAGGGCAAGACGATTTCGACCGCGGTGGACGTGCTGGAAGGGCTGGCCGGCGAACACGAAGTCCCGCGCATGGTGCTGGATTATCGTCAGCTTTCAAAGCTCAAGTCCACCTATGTGGATGCCCTGCCGGTGTTGGTCAACTCGTGCACCCGCCGGTTGCATACCACGTTCAACATGGCGGGCTCTGCAACCGGACGGCTCTCGTCCGTGAATCCGAACCTGCAGAACATTCCGATTCGCACCGAACTTGGACGCGAGATCCGCGCCGCCTTCATCGCTGAGCCCGGGCACGTGCTGCTCGCCGCCGATTACTCGCAGATCGAATTGCGACTGCTGGCGCACTTTTCCCGCGACAAGCTGCTGGTCGAGGCCTACCGTACTGGCGAGGACATTCACACCCTCACGGCATCGCAAGTGTTCGGCGTGCCGCCGCTGATGATCAATGCCGAACATCGCCGCCGCGCCAAGGCGGTAAACTTCGGCATCGTCTATGGACTGTCGCCGTTCGGACTGTCGCAGCAACTCGGCATTGACACCAAGGAGGCCAAGCGCTTCATCGATGCCTACTTCGAGAAGTACAGCGGGGTGCGCGGGTTTATCGACGCAACCCTAGAACAGGCGCGTCACGACCAGAAAGTGACGACGCTGTTTGGACGGGTGCGTCCCATTCCCGACATCCACAGCAAGAACAGCAACCTGCGCGGCTTTGCCGAGCGCACCGCGGTAAATACTCCGCTTCAGGGCACTGCCGCGGACCTCATCAAGATTGCCATGATTCGAATCGACGCCGACCTGCGCGAGCGCAAGCTGCGCTCAAGAATGCTGCTTCAGGTCCACGACGAACTGGTATTCGAAGTTCCCGAAGACGAAGTGGATACCATGAAGCGGCTAGTCAGCGATCGCATGGAGAATGTGCACCCACTCAGGGTGCCGTTAAAAGTTGACGTCGGCGTCGGACCAAATTGGAGAGACCTGGAGTAGGCTGTGTTTCTTGCGAGGAAGCCTCGAGCCGAGCAGCCACGTGGGACGCTCACGCCTCAGCAGATGGCGACGTTCTCCCACGCGGTAGCCGAGTACATTAGCGTGCAGCGTGATCGCTATTACAACCAAGGCGTGCCGCTGACATTCGGGAACACCTGGTTGCGGTTTTTTCCGCCGGCCGATCTGGAACGGATTCGCGTACTGCAGCCTGGACAGGAGCGCGTCCCTAATCCGCCGTTCTACCCAGATCTCAAAGAGCTGGGCTTTACCGGTTGGCCCAACTTCACCACTATGGCGGCGATCACGTTCGATAACGTGGCGGTTTTCCACGATCCCATGACGCCACAATTGATCTTCCATGAACTGGTGCACGTGGTCCAGTACCGGCTGCTGGGAATCGAGGAATTCGCACGCTTATACGTACGAGGCTACTTGCACGGCGGCTACGACGGAACGCCCCTGGAAGTCTGCGCCTACCAACTCGATGGACGGTTCATCATGGGCAGTGTGGGGTTCGACGTCGAAGCTGAGGTCAAGGCATGGATGAGGAAAGGAGGTTTTAGACGGTTAGGAACCACGGGCTAGCAATAGAGAGCATTCGTCATCTTTTGTGCCTCTGTGTCTTTGTGTCTCTGTGGTGAATCAAACTCCTATCGCTCGCTGGATCGCATTCGCGATGGCATCGGTGTGGCGGCGCATGAGTTCTTCTGTTTCCGCCTCGATCATCACACGCGCCAGCTTCTCGGTACCCGAATAGCGCACAACGACGCGTCCGTTGCCGTCGAGATCGTGTTCGGCGACGCGGATGGCATCCATCACTCCAGGAACTTGCTCCAGTGGCAGCTTCTCCCGGACGGAAACATTCTTGATTTCCTGCGGGAAGACTTTCATGTCTGCGACCAGCTTCGCCAGCGACTGTCCCGTGCGCGAAATCACTTCCAACACACGTAGTGCAGTCAGGATCCCATCGCCCGTCGTGGTATCCATATCGCGGAACAGAATGTGTCCCGACTGTTCCCCGCCAAGCGTCGCTCCTGTCTTCAACATCTCTTCCAGTACGTACTTGTCGCCGACGGGCGCGCGTAACATGCGAATGCCGCCGCGCTTGAGCGCCGCTTCCAGTCCCATGTTCGACATGGTTGTTGCGACAACCGTGTCGTTGTGCAAGCGAACATGGGCTTTCATGTCGCGCGCGGTCAGCAGCAGTACGCCATCGCCGTTCACGACACGTCCGGATGCATCGGAGAACATCGCGCGATCGGCATCACCGTCGAAGGTGACGCCCAAATCGTACTTACCTTTCGCAACCGCGATAGCCATGGCCACATTGTCAGGATGCAATGCGCCGCACCCGGCGTTAATGTTGCGCCCATTCGGTTCAATGTGGACGAAATCGGCTTGAAGACCTACGTCGCTGAAGACCACCGGAGCCACGGAACTGGCCGCTCCATTGGCGCAATCCACCAGGACGCGTAGCCGGCTGAAGTCGGTCGCACAAACCAAATCTGCCAGCCACTCGGCATACTGGTCACGCAGCTCCTGTTCACCCGGCAGCATGTCCGAGACCGCCGCATCGCCAGCTCCCGCACTCAACTGTTCCAGGTGAGCGAAGATGTCGGCTTCAATCTCATGCTCCAGCTGGTCGGAGAGTTTGTAGCCGTCGGCGCCGAACACCTTAATGCCATTGTCTTGCCAGGGATTGTGGGAGGCCGAAATGACAATGCCGGCCAAGAAGTGATTCGCCCGCGTCAAGTACGCAACCCCAGGTGTGGTAATAACACCCGCGCTCACCACCTGCATCTGCGCCGCTTCCAGTCCAGCCGCGAGAATCGCGCCAATCAGGGCGCTCGACTCGCGCGTGTCCTGTCCGATGATGACGCGGGCCGCTGCACTACGTTCGGCAAGCCGCTGTCCCAAGGCACGTCCAATGGCGTACACCGTTCGCCCATCCAGCGGATACTCGCCCGCAACACCACGAATTCCATCGGTCCCAAATAGCTGTCGCATCTTTGCCATGCCAGCGCTCAAGGTTGGTGTGCTCCCTTGGAAGGCTTACCCGTCGTCACCGTCACATGGATCGCACCTGGCTTTTGCACTCGTACCAGAGGGTCGGTCACGTAGGCGTGAGTCGTGAAGGTTGCTTTACCTACCACGCCGCTTGCATCCACGGGATCGGTAAGAGCATTCTCGATGGCGTCCACCCTCTTCTCCGGACCCACGATCATGACTTGCGACGGATCCGCCTTCACATCTGTTATGCCATACCCGCTCAACAAGCTGCCAATAATGCGTGGCTCGACACCCACCGATCGGGTTGCGCTGTGATCGAAGCTGATGTGAAATTGAGCCGGCGCCACCTGCATGACTTCGACGTTGCGGGGCACATGGATTTGTTTCGGCGTGAGATCGAAGGTCCGCTCTCCGGGAACTGCGCCCTGAAGATCAAGGACGGCGTGTACCTCGGAAGCATTGATCTGGCGCAGCAAATGCTCGGGCCCACGCATCGTGATCTGGGCCTGCAAGGGATAATCGGAGTTTATCTCCAGATGGTCGGGCGCGTGGTGAAACTCCAGCGGAACGGTCATCGGAATCTCAATGGTGGCATCGCGCCCCACCACCCACCACAACAACACCGCGACCGCGAGCGAGACCACCTTGAGGGGAAGGTTTTTCAGGACATACTTGCGAAAAAAATTGCGTAACGAGTGAAGCATAGCTTTATCGTTCCGCTCCGTCGGCAAGGTCCTGGTTGTGGCTAAGGCGCTCGCGCTGGACCTCGCGCTCGCCGGTAGACAGGTCGTGGTCCGTAATGATGGTCGGCAATGTCGCCGCTGGGACGTATCGCCGCAGCACTTCGCTCAGACGCTCGCGCAAATACTCAACGGTGATGTCACTCTCGATTTGCCCGCCCACCGCGATGCTGATGGAACCGCTCTCTTCCGATACCACCACCGAGATGGCGTCGGTCTCTTCCGTAATCCCAATGGCCGCGCGATGGCGAGTGCCAAACTGGGTGGAGAGCAGAGGATTCATGGAGAGCGGCAGGAAGCAGGCAGCCGCGGCGATACGTCCCTTCTGCACAATGACGGCGCCGTCGTGCAAGGGTGCGCTGGGCCGGAAAATAGTGACCAGTAGGTCAAAGGAGAGATTGGCGTCGAGTGGCACTCCACTCTCGATAAACGTCCGCAGGCCAATCTCGCGCTCGATGACAATCAGCGCACCGGTGAGGGTCTGGGAAAAGTGATTGGCCGCGAGCACAATGTCTTCATAGCTGTCAGTCCCATTGAACACGCCGCCGCGTGCGGCTGACAGCCTGCGTCCCAGGCGCGCCAAGGCGTGCCGGATTTCGGCGCCGAAGACGACAATGAGTGCGAAGATGGCATAAGGCAACAGAGTGGTAATCAGCCAGTCCACCGTCTTCAGTGCTTCCAAATGAGCGATCCAAAAGGCAGCTCCCAGAATCACGACCGCCACCAACATCGGAATCGCGCGCGTGCCTTTGATGAGCTTGAGGAACTCGTAGACGAGAACCGCCACCACTAGAATATCGAGGACTGATGTCACCGACATTTGCGGGATGTTGCTGAGGCTTGGCATTTTCGCGGTTCCCTTTCGCGGCCAGAGTCCGCGTGGAATGCCTTCATTCTAATGCAGAGCTACGAGTAGTCGTCAGTGATAGTGGCTAGTAAATAGCGAATTGAGACACAGGGACAGATTTCCAGGGGTGCAGGAGTTGCTCGAGTTCTAGATGGGTTGCTTAGGAATCACGCGTTCTGTAACTACCCATCATCCCACCGGCTCGTCTTTGACTTGATCAACTCTGGCAGTGAACTCGCCGCGACCAAGCTGGGCGCGGACCCGGCTGCCGAGCTTGAGCTGCGTAGCTTGTTTCACCAGGCGGCCATGGTCATCGAAGACGAGCGCATAACCGCGGGCCAGGATTGCCTGGGGCGAGAGCGCCTCCAAACTGCTGTGCAACTGCAGCCACCGAGACCGCCGGTGTAACAAGACGGTTTCACTGGCCCGGCCTAAGGCGATCCTCAGCCCGTCGAGTTCGTTTCGTCGTCCAACCAACTGCCGCATGATGGAGGAATACAGCGCAGCAGTTCGTCCTTCGAGGTGGCGGCGCATCACGCCCAAGCGCACCCGGGGATCATGGCGGCGGAGATGGGCGTCAACATCCCCGAGGCGGCGCGACAGGTTCTTCAGCGCCTCCGATTGCGACTGCGCCATGCGGAAGACAAGATCGTCCACCCGCTGCTGGCGCCGTGCGAGGCTGTCCTGCATGCGCGCAAATACCGCATGTTGGGCCAGACGCGACAGCGCGTTGTGGGCGCGCAACAGTTTGTAGTTGACTGCTTGGGCCATGCGGTGGCGCAGGGAAGCCAGTTTCTCTGCCAGTTCCTGTTTCGAGCTAATGACCAGCTCCGCCGCCGCGGACGGAGTCGGCGCGCGAAGGTCGGCGACGAAATCGCAGATGGTGAAGTCAGTCTCGTGACCCACGGCCGAGATCACGGGGATGTGCGCCGCTGCGATGGTACGCGCCAGGCCTTCGTCGTTGAAGGGGAAGAGATCTTCGAAGGAACCTCCGCCGCGCGCCACCACGATCACATCCACCTTCCCATGACGATTGAAGTAGCGCACCCCCGCACTTACTTCCGCAGCAGTACTCTCCCCCTGTACCTGCGCGGCGTAAATAAGCACGCTGACGGACTCGTGCCGTCGGCGCAGAATGTTCAGGATGTCCTGGATGGCAGCGCCGCGCGGTGAGGTTACGACTCCGATGCGTCGAGGCAGGGCTGGGATCGGCCGCTTGCGGCTGGGATCGAACAATCCTTCGGCCGCCAGTTTGGCCTTTAATTGCTCGAAGGCAATCTGGAGCGCGCCCGCACCCTTGGGTTCTAGGTACTCGGCCTGAAACTGCAGGTCGCCTCGTTCGTCGTAAATGGTGACTCGCCCCCGGGCGATGATCTGGAGGCCGTTCTCCGGACGAAAGCGCAACAGTCTTGCCTGGGTCCGCCACATTACCACCCGCAACTGCGCGGTGCCATCTTTTAGCGTGAAGTAAAGATGTCCAGAATCGGCAGGCCTGTAGTTGGATATCTCGCCTTCAACGTAGATGTCGGTGAAGGCGCGCTCCACGTGGGTGCGCACCGCCGCCACCAGTTCGCGAACGGGATAGACCCTGCGCGATGGAGCCTGGAAAGCTAACCCGAGTTGTTGCATGTCGGACATGAGAAGAGCGTCTGGAGGCAGTGTATCAACTGAAGCTGTCAGCTTTCAGCCATCAGCTAAACCTCAACTCCGATGGTTATCGGCCTGTCAAAGCGCTGGAAACGAGTCAGCCGCTCCGAAAGCTGATGTGCAACTGCTGGCTGCTGTCTCACCGCCGCATCCGGTTCAGGACATACAGCACCAGCGACAGGATCACGCTCAGCAGGATGGAGGTGGCCAAGGGAAAATAGAAAGTGGTGTTCTTGCCGCGATAGACGATGTCCCCCGGTAATCGCCCAATGGGCAGGTTTACCTTGCCCGCGAGGATGAGGATAATCCCAAAGACGAGCAGCACCCCACCAACGAAAATCAGCATGCGGCCAAGATCGCCCATGACTGTAGATTAAATCAGGTTACAGTGGAAGAGCAGAAAACAGAGGAGATACAACAGCAGCGCCCCAGTTCGGTCGGCGGTTTCTTACGACGCCTGTTCGACCTGCTGGAAGAGTTCGCTCAAAACCAGACGGATGGGCGTGCCGGGAACGGTTAAGATACCGCTCTCCGGCTCCTGAAAGCCGCGCCGGCTGCAAACGTAAGCGCGTTGGGTAGCGGGATCGACAATCCATACATGCTGCACGCCAAAGTTCAGGTAGTCATCAACCCGCTCCCTCATGCTGCGGAGGGTGTCGTCCTTAGAGAGCACTTCGATCAGGATCAGCGGAGGCGTAGTGACGATCGGCTCGCGGGGTTGATCGGCTGGCAGGACGCTGACATCTGGTATGCGGAAGCGAGTCGCGGCGACTTGCACCCGCTGTTCCACGATCGGCAACACGTTCCACTCTTTTTGCCTGTTCCAGAACCAAGCAGCGATGGCAGTCTGCAAAAGGGCGCGTTCCAGCTCTCCCAAGTTCCTCTCCTGCAGCTCGCCGTCGACGAAGTCGCAGTCCGGGCGGTAGCTGGTAGCTAGATATTCCTGCACCGAAATGAGGGTCGTACTCGACATAAATGCAGATGCGCTTCTCCCTATTATGCTCCCCTTGCGAGCGACGGCAAATGCCTGGGCCGCGATCACCCTGTGCCTATGGCGTGATCGCCCCGCACGCGATGCGGTCTCCCGCGTTCCCCGTGGGATCGGTCTTCATGTCGTCGGCTTTGGCGTGGACCATGATCGCCGTCCCTCCGTTGGCAAACAGAGAGTTCGGCTCGCTGCCTGTGCCGAGAACGACATCGTCATCTTTGACGGTCGCCTTCGCCGTCCCGTTTTGCTTCACGGTGAAGTTAGGCATATCACCAGCGTGGTGGCCCTGAGGATTCTGAATCCCGTGCTGCTTGCCCGTGGGATTGAAATGCGGCCCAGCCGACTTGAAGTCGGGCGGATCGCACTTGGCATTCTGGTGGAAGTGCACTGCGTGCTCGCCCGGCGGCAGGCCCTTGAGCGCGAGCTTCACTTCCACCCCTGTTCCCTCGGAGACGATGGTTGCGGTTCCGACGTCATTGCCCTTCGCGTCTTTCAGTTCGACGGTCTTCTTCTTGACCGGTTTCGACTGGGCGAATCCAGAGATAATGCAGAGAGTGAGCGTTGTAGCAACGGCGAGAGTCCGAATCACCAGTTTGTATTTCATAACGAGAGAGTTTTATCACGAAAACGGAGGTTTTGCCCGGCCATTCTGCTCAGATCACTTCAACGCGTGCATGATGGCCGGGCGCGAGGGCAAGCTTGCCGTCGCAGGTAAGCAGGGTCGCATCGAGCGCTTCCGCCAATACTACGTAAAGGGCATCGTAGGCAGTCAGGTTGTCTCGTAACTCCCAAATGCGCCGCAAAAAGAACCTGTGCGGATAGCGACGAAGCCGAAGATCCAGCAGGTCTTGTAAGGCCTCCTCGGCGCGCGAGGCGGCGATAGCTCCTTGCGCCGCATGGCGCCTCAAGACTTGTATCACCTCCACGTCAAGGAGATGCGGAGCGTGCAACGTTTCACCAGACGAAAAGATCCGTCGCCCGACCCGGTGCCCGGTCGATGTTTGCAGCAGCCACTCGATGGCACTTGAGGCGTCAAGAACGATCATCGGGTATCACGCTCTGCGCGTACGGTGACGGCGGCCGGTTCCGGCAAGTCGACGGGCTGACGCCGCTCCAGACGCTGCCGTAGCTCCGTCATTGTCGGGCGCTCTGCGATCTCGCGGATTTCGGAGAGCAAGTAGTCCGAAAGCGACATGCCCGCCATGGCCGCGCGGGCCTTAAGGGTGCAATGCAAAGCGTCGGGCACGTTGCGCAGTTGGATCATACGTGACATGTGGACAGCATACTTGCATGTGCGTCGCATGTCAACATCTAAACAGGCCTGATGTCACGAGGGCAAACGCATCTTAATTGCTATATGCGGGGGGTTGTTGCGAGTTGAGATGGGGAGATGGACAGCCCCCTGAAGTATTTTGCTGATTTGCGCGATCCGCGGGTGGAGCGGACGCGGGAACACTTACTGGAAGAGATTCTTTTGATCGCCATCGCGGCGATTTTGAGCGGGGCCAATGGGTGGAACGAGATCGAAGACTACGCTCGCTGCAAGCGCGAGTGGGTGAGCGGCTTTCTGAAGCTGCCGGGCGGCATTCCCTCGCACGACACCTTCAACCGGGTCTTCTCGGCGCTCGACCCGGAGGAGTTGGAAAAGGGCTTTGCCGCCTGGGTGTCGTCGATTGCCAAGCTGACGGCGGGCGAAGTCGTCGCCATCGACGGCAAGGCGCTGCGGGGCACCTCGGTGCCCGGGAAAAAGGCCATCGTGCATATGGTTTCGGCCTGGGCGAACACTAACGGTCTGGTGCTGGCGCAGCGGCGGGTCGATGAGAAATCCAATGAAATCACGGCGATTCCGAAGCTGCTGGACGCGCTGGAACTGAGCGGAACGGTGGTCACCATCGACGCCATGGGATGTCAAAGGGCCATCGCCGAGAAGATCGCCGCCAAAAAAGCGGACTATATTTTGGCGGTCAAAGAGAATCAGGGCCAGCTGCTGGAGGAGATCAAAGACTCGTTTCAGATGCTGGCCAGCGATGCGGTTGCGGAAGAAATCGATTGCGGCCACGGGCGGGTCGAGCAACGGACTTGCTCGGTGATTGCCGATCTGTCGCTGGTCGAGAAGGCCGCGGAATGGGCGTCTCTACAGGGCTTGGTACGCATCGAAGCGAAACGCTGTCACAAGGTCACGGGCCAAACCGAGCGCGAGACCCGCTTCTACATCACCAGCCTCAAGCCCGACGCGGCGCGGCTGAACCGCTCCATCCGACAGCACTGGGGCATCGAAAACAAACTGCACTGGGCCCTCGATGTCAGTTTTGGAGAAGACCTTGATCGCAAACGCGCCGGCCATGCCGCACAGAACTACTCCGTGCTCAACCGCATCGCGCTCAACCTGCTCAAGCAGGAAAAAACCTGCAAACTCGGGATGAAAAGCAAACGCCTCAAGGCTGGCTGGGACAATGACTACCTGCTCCATCTACTCAGAAATTAAGATGCGTTTGCCCTGCTGATGTCACTCTCCGTGGATAGCGCCTCGCCACTATTCTGGTATGCTTTTTGGTTTGCCTTAAGCAAGAATGACACCACAACGAAAGGTCCTGATTTGGCAGTCAATCCTGTAATGCTGGTCCACGGCGGAGCGTGGGCGATCCCCAACGATGTGGTCGAGGCGCACTCGCATGGGGTGGAGGCCGCGGCCGCCCAAGGCTGGCAGGTGCTGCAACGCGGCGGAAGCTGCCTTGATGCGGTAGAGGCGGCGGTGGTCGCGATGGAAGAAGACGAGACCTTCGACGCCGGTCGCGGCTCTTTTCTCAACATGGATGGCCGAGTGCAACTCGACGCGCTAATGATGGACGGAGCCACGTTGCGTGCCGGGGGCGTGGGCTGCGTGGAGCACATCCGCAACCCGATCCGTGCTGCCAAAAAGGTGCTGACCGAGAGTCCGCACGTGTACTTCGTCGGAACGGGAGCAGAACGGTTCGCCCAGCAGCACGGCATCGAATTATGCCCCAACGACGAGTTGATTATCGAGCGTGAGGTGCTGCGTCTCCGCGAAGCCAAGAAACAGGGCTATCTCGAGATGCCGGACGAGTTTGGCCCCATGCGCTCGCATGACACCGTAGGCGCCGTGGCACTCGATCATGAAGGCAACATTGCGGCGGCCACTTCGACCGGGGGGACGCTAATAAAGCTCCGGGACGGGTGGGCGATTCTTCGCTGATCGGTTGCGGCTGTTACGCCGACAATCGCAGTGCGGCAGTTTCAACCACAGGATGGGGCGAACCCATGATGAAGCTGGTCCTGAGTAAGTGGGCCGCCGACCGCGTGGAAGATGGGCTCGCGCCGCAGGAGGCAGCCCAGCGGGCGCTGTACTACCTGAAGACGCGCCTGAACGGCCATGGCGGTATGATCCTGGTCGACTGCAAAGGGCGGATCGGGATTGCGCATAACACCCCCCGCATGGCTTGGGGACTTGCCACAGCGGAACACACCAAGGCAGGCATCCAGTTCTCGACTTCCTGAGTTCTTCCGTTTCCGATTCGCTGCTTCTAACTTGATCAGTTGGCCACTGCCGAATTTCATGGCGCTCCCGCTGGGGAGCATCGTTTCGGCTTCTCCCCAAGACAGATAATCCGGCATCGGGACACGTAGGGCGTCAATTACAATCGCATTTCCCTTGCTGGAGAAATACACGCGAAAGGACCACCAATGAACAGGAAAGCAGACCGGCGTGCCGATGCCACGCGCTGTGTGCATTCCGGCGAAGAGCGTCACGGACAAGCCGTACCTTTGAGCACGCCCATCGCGCAAACCTCCGTATTCGTGCTTCCCGGCGTCAAAGCGCTGCGCCGCTACGCCGAGGGCGACCGCGACTTGTATCTCTATTCGCGTTACGGTAACCCCACGGTCGCGGCGGCTGAAGAGAAGATTGCCGCGCTCGAAGGAGCCGAGGCCGCCGTCGCAACCTCCAGTGGTATGGCGGCGGAACTGGTTGCGGCCCTGATCGCCTGCCAGGCTGGTGACGAGATCGTGTCGATGCTCGACGTCTATGGCGGAACCCTGAAGTTGTTCGAGCAGGTGCTGCCGCGCTGCGGCATCAAGACGCGCTTCATACCGCATCACGACATCGGGAATGCTCATCGCTACTTCAGCCGCAAGACGCGAATGCTCTTCCTGGAGACGCCAACCAATCCAACGGTGCGCTGCGTCGACTTGGCCGCGCTGTCTGAAGTGGGCCGTAAGCACAAGGCTTGCGTGGTGGCCGACAACACGTTCGCCACTCCGGTGCTGCAAAAGCCACTGGATCTGGGAGCTGACATCGTCATCCACTCGGCAACCAAGTATCTTGGTGGCCACAGCGATCTAACCGCTGGCGTCCTCGCCGGTTCGAAGAAGTGGATGGACGCCGCCCGCCAGACGATGATCCTCACCGGAGGATGCCTTGATCCGGGCTGCGCGTACCTGCTGCTGCGGGGACTGAAGACCCTGCATGTGCGAGTGGAGCGCGCTTGCCGCAACGCGGCACAAATTGCCGAGGCGCTGCAAGTCCACCCGAAGGTCACGCGGGTGTACTATCCCGGTCTGGAGAATCACGAGGCGCATGAATTGGCACGCAGGCAGATGAAAGACTTTGGCATGATGGTGTCGTTCGACATTCGGGGCGGTGAGCGTGCAGCCGAGCGATTCATTGACCACCTTCAGCTTTGGTATCTAGCAGCCAGTCTGGGGGGCGTGGAGTCGACGGTGTCGTACCCGGTGCTGTCATCGCACATTGGGCTCGGCGCCAAGCGACTGGACTTGCTTGGGGTGTCACCGTCTACGATTCGACTTTCCGTGGGAATCGAGGACGCCGGCGATTTGATTGCTGATCTGAATCAGGCATTGGCCAGCGCCTGAGTCAAACCTGTTGGCTCTCTCAAGCGTCAAACCATGGTTTAAGCAGCAGTTACTCACAGGCTCGACTCCCGTTGACCCTGAATTTCGAGGCGTAGTAATATCACAATCACCGCCGACGGTGGAGTGAGAGAGGGCTGTTTCGAAGTAATGAGAATCTTTCGCGGCATGTTTCCGGTGGCCCTCCTCGCAGGCTTGATGTTCAGTATCGGATGCGAAACCACTCAGCCTAAACCGGCCGGCACCACCCTTCCAGCGCAAGCCAAGGCCCCCAAGATTGCCGCTTCCGCCGCCCAAGCGGCCGATCCCAAGCCCAAAGTTCAGCCAGAAGTGAATTCGAAGCCCGATCCGGCTGAGGCACTGATTGCGCTGGCAGAAAAACAATATGCGGCAGGGCAGGCCAACTATCAGGCGGACCATCTCGAAGCAGCCAAGCAGAACTTCGACCAGGCATTCAACATCCTTCTTTCCAGCGATTTAGACATCCGCAACGATGAACGGCTGGAGCGGGAATTCGACAAGATCGTCGAGGCTGTACACGAGCTTGAAATGGCGGCCCTCAAGCAGGGGGACGGCTTCAGCGAACCGCGGTCCGAACCGGCACCCATCGACGAAGCTAACGACATCACGTTTCCCGTAGATCCCAACATCAAGGCCAAGGCTGAAGCCGAGATCAAGACCACCAAGTCTGATTTGCCGCTGGTACTCAATGACCAAGTGGCCATGTTTATTAACTACTTCTCCAACCCGAGGGGGCGCGCCACGCTGGAACACGCTTGGGCCCGGTCAGGCCGTTACCGGGACATGGTCTCGCGCATTCTGAAGGAGGAGGGCGTGCCGCAGGACCTGATCTACCTGGCGCAGGCGGAGTCGGGATTTCAGCCTTTGGCGCTTTCACGGGCGGGCGCACGCGGCATGTGGCAGTTTATGGCTGCGTCGGGCGAGTTGTACGGCCTGCAACGAAACTGGTGGGTAGATGACCGCCAGGATCCAGAAAAAGCGACACGCGCAGCGGCGCGTCACTTGAAAGACCTCTACAACCAGTTTGGCGATTGGTATCTGGCCATGGCCGCTTACAACTCAGGCGCCAGCACCGTCCAGCACGCGGTGGAACGTACAGGCTACGCCGATTTCTGGGAGCTGTACCGGCGCGACGTCCTGCCCCAGGAGACCCGTAACTATGTGCCCATTATCCTGGCCGAAACCATTATGGCCAAGAACCCGGAGCAGTATGGGCTGCAGCGCGTCGCCCCTGACCCTGCGCCCCAGATGGATCAGGTGACCATCAACTACCCCGTGGACTTGCGTCTGGTGGCCGAGTGCGTCGATACGTCAGTGAACTACCTTCAGGAACTGAACCCCAGCCTACTGAGGATGACCACCCCCAAGGACCAGAGCTTCACCCTTAATCTTCCGGCCGGATCGCGCGAGAAATACGAGAACGCCATGACGGCGATACCGCCGGACATGCGGACTTGGTGGCGTTATCACCATGTCGAATACGGGGATAGCCTAGCCTCGATCGCTCACAAATATCACACCTCGTCATCCTCAATTGCGGAAGCCAACAGCTTGACCGGGGACGACGTCAAGGTAGGCTCAAAGCTCATCATCCCTGTGGCTCCGGGCCGCTCGAGTATTGAAACCGCCTCCTATTCGCGCCGTGCTACCCATTACAAAGTGCGAAAGGGAGACACTCTGTATTCTATCGCAGACGATTTCGAGGTTCCGGTCGATAAGTTACGGAAATGGAACCATCTACGGGGAACGGCGGTGGCTCCGGGACGGACGTTGCTCATCTACAAACCGGTGGCAGGAACGAGTTCCGAAGAGGCGTCTTCCGATAGTGGCAGTGCTCCGGTCAAGACCGCCAAAGCACGCAAATCCGCAGCCAAGTCATCGCGGAACCCCGCTACCGCGAAGTATCACAAGGTTAAGAGGGGCGAGACACTGAGCAGCATCGCCGAATCGAATCACACCTCCGTGGCCGCGCTGAAGCGCGACAATCCGAAGCTGGCCGCGGACCTGCGCGCCGGCGAGGTACTGGTCATTCGCAAGTGAGGGCTGGTGTCTGGCTGCAGTGCGATTCATCATCATTTTCTGTTTGCTCTCTTCCCTTCACGCGGATGTTCTGTTACAACAAGCGCGTTGCGAGTTTTTGAGGTGACGCGACAAACGGCGGAGCAACGATGTTGCTGTGCTATAATCGCGCGCTTATTGCTGTGCTATAATCGCGCGCTTATTGCGGCATTAACTTTTTTGGTATAAATCTGAATTCAGCCTTATGAGCTGCCTCCGTTTAGTTCTGCGGAGTCGGGCAAAATTAGGAGGACACATGACGTTTTTCGATGAGACGCTCTACAGTCGAGACGACGAGATGGATGATTACGGAGACGGTTCCTACGGCGATTCCCTCGAAGATGAGGAATACGAAGAGGAAGAGGAAGAAGAAGAAGAGGAACCAGAGTCCGTTTCGGTGGTAGTGGAAGAAGTTGACGTGGAGGAAGCGGAACCGGAGGTCAGCACGGAATCGCGTGCGCCAGCCCCGGCGCAAGCGCGCAAGGCCGCCCCCAAGAAGGCCGCGAAGAAGGCCGCCAAAAAGCCAGCGAAAAAGGTGGTGAAAAAAGCTGCTAAGAAACCGGCAAAGAAGAAGGCTGCCAAGAAAGTCGTGAAGAAGACCGCCAAGAAACCGGTGAAAAAGGCCGCCAAGAAACCGGCGAAGAAGGCCGCCAAGAAGAAAGCAGCCAAGAAGGGCCGCAAGCGCCGCTAAGTAAAACTCACTGATACCTGAGCCGCGGTTCGCGCCGCGGCTTTTTGCCGCTCAAAAAGCGTACGGCACAACGAATCGGTGCTGCGCCGCACCCCAACTTTCCTTGCCCGCAAATCTTAACCGCACATCGCCCCGCGACGTAGAACACACACCCATGGTAAATATCGCACGTTGAAGCGTGACCTTTGTCCCTGCAATTTGTGCACGCCGGGACTACGATGATGGCGTTGTACTCACTCCAGTGTCGCGCCGTTTTCGTTGTCGGGCGAGTCAGACCCCCTGTTCCGCCCAAAGCACAACGGCGCGACGTTTTTCGTCCGGATCGCAAGTCCTTCCGCATCCGAACCAGCCACCATCCCGCCTGGCAGCCGGCCAAAAAGCGATGTTCGGGGCGGCATTCGGATATTACGAGCCCGCAGGACGGCGGCCAACTTCACAACCATGTGTGATGGCGGTCACCGCATCACGCTCCCGCATTCTGGCATAAGAACACAATGAAAAATGTGGGTCCCGGTTCTAACATTCTCAATGCACCGCCAAGTTTAAAGTATTCCCTGGAAGCGCTTGGCCAAGTGGAACAAATCCCGGCTGGAGGTGTGCTCTTCAGCACTGGCGACGAAAACCTCGGTGTATTCCTGGTGCGTAAAGGGAAAGTGTGCTTACGCGTCGAGGGCTTGCCTCGTTTAGATCGAGTATTTCCGACGGGGTCCTTACTGGGTCTGCCGGCAACATTCACCGGAAGCGAATACAGCCTGACGGCCATCGCTGTCACCAATTCTGAAGTAACGCGCATAACACGCGACAAGTTCCTTCGCTTGATGCGGGAGCAACCCGTACTCTGTCAGCAAGCCACGGACATGCTCAGCCAGGAGGTGTCCTTCATTCAGGCGGCGGTGGCGGAGCGCATGCAGGCATTGGTCTCGGCGAAATAGGAATCCCAACCGTCAGCGCCATGGAAGCCGCGATCCCTGCTACGGCTTAGTGTCGAGCGCAATGGCCTCCAACTTTCGAGTCTGGAGCCCGTTTTCGCACTTTACCGCTCGCCTGCGTAGAATAGCCTCGCCTTGTGGTTCGCAAGCGAGAAGGACATCATGCGACTTATCCGCTTTTTTCTCCTGGTCATATTGTGCTCGGTTGCCGCTTTTGGACAGCCACCGCCCGTCGGAATTCAAACTGCCGATCTCGACCGCTCGGCAAATCCGTGCAATGACTTCTATGAGTTTTCCAATGGAGCGTGGCGGGCTGCCAATCCGATTCCTGCCACAATGGACCGCTGGAGTCGCCGCTGGGCGGCCGGCGAGTCGAACAAGGACCAATTGAGGGTGATCCTTGAAGAAGCGTCCGCAAAGCCGTTCGCCAGCGCATTTTCCTGCAAGCCGGACTCTGCCATGGTGCGTCCGGTGGCCGAGCGCTGTGTGGTCTGGTAGCAGATGGTTGTGAAGCTTGCCGAAGGGACTCACTGTCAGCCATTTGGCAGTACAATAGACAGCCGTGCCCGCGTAGGACGGGCTGGCGATCCCATGCCGTAACTCACGAAACCCCAGACTGCACGTCGAATGACATACCGGCCTCCGAGAGTCTTAGTAGCGTTAAAAGAGGAGCGAACTGCATGCGCGTTGTCCCCAAGGTAGCGCTCGGAATTCTTTGTCTCACCGCACTGGCCTCAGCCCAGACGGCCGACGAACTGGTCGCCAAGAATATTCAAGCCCGCGGCGGCCTGGAGAAAATCAAGGCGGTTAATACCATACACATGTCCGGCAAGGTTTACCTCGACGGCTTTTACGCCGTGATCGGGGTCGAGAAAAAGCGCGGTAATCTACTACGCCAAACCGTCACCGTCCAGGCCATGACACAGGTCCAGGCCTACGATGGCTCGACCGGTTGGCAGATTCAGCCTTTCGGCGGCCGCAAGGATCCGGAGTTGATGGGCGAAGACGATACGCGCGACCTGATGGACGAGTCCGACATCGACGGACCACTGGTCGATTATCAAGCCAAGGGCAATAAGATTGAGTACCTCGGCCACGACACGGTTGATGGGGATGACGTCTACGCACTCAAAGTAACTTTGAAGAATGGGGACGTCATTTATTACTACCTCGATCCCGACACCTACCTGGAAATCAAGCGGGGAAAACAGCAGTTCATCCGCGGTTCGGTACACGAAAGCGAGGAGAACCTGGGATCGTACAAACAGGTGGCGGGCGTTTATTATCCCTACTCGATTGAGACGGGTGTAAAGAACGATCCCAGCCAGCACGCAGTTATCACCGTCGAAAAAATTGAAGTCAACGTTCCCATCGACGATTCGCAATTCAAAATGCCGCCCCCAAAGAAATAACGATACAGGTGGCTATCACCCCCTGCATGATCTACATCATCTGCGAGTAAGAGGATTTGAGCGAAATGATTGCTGCTTCCTGCGTTAGCAAAGCCATCCGAATTGTCTATCTATCGTGCGCAGTCTTGTTGTTGACCGCCCTGACGGCTGCGGCGCAAACGCCGGTCAAGTTTGATTCCTCCACCATCTCGGGTTTGTCCGCGCGTAATATTGGGTCCGCCAAGATGAGTGGGCGCATCGCTGCCGTGGATGCGATCTATGACAAGGGCCGTCTGACGGTCTTCGTGGGCTCGGCCAGCGGGGGAGTATGGAAGTCGATCAATGGCGGCACTACCCTCAAGTCAGTGTTCGACAAGCCGGACGTGCAGTCGATTGGAGCCGTTACCATCGATGCTTCAAATCCCCAGATCGTGTGGGTGGGCACTGGCGAGGCCTGGACTCGCAACAGCGTCTCCGTGGGCGATGGCATTTACAAATCGACGGACGGTGGCGAGAACTGGACCAATGTCGGCCTCAAGGATTCCGAGCATATCGCCCGCATCCTGGTCGACCCGAAGGATTCCAACACCGTGTACGCGTGTGCTACCGGACACCTTTGGAACGACAACCCCGAGCGCGGGGTCTATAAGACCGGCGATGGCGGAAAGACGTGGCGCAAGGTATTGGCAGGAAGCAATGCCTCGACTGGCTGCGGCATGCTGTCCATGAGTCCGCTGGAACCGAACACCCTCTTCGCCTCGATGTGGGATTTTCGCCGCCAGGGTTGGACCTTCCGCTCGGGCGGGCCGGGCAGCGGGCTTTACAAGTCCACCGACGGCGGCGAGCACTGGACGGAGCTCACCGACGCCAATAGCAAGGGCCTTCCCGCGAAACCTTACGGCCGAATCGCGCTGGCGGTTGCGCCATCCAAACCGCAGGTGGTGTACGCCATGATCGAATCGGCCGCCAGCGCGCTGTTCCGCTCCGATGATGGCGGCAAGACGTGGGCCAAGATGGATGCCAGCCAGTTTATGGTGTGGCGTCCGTTTTACTTCGCCAACCTCATCGTCGATCCCAAGGACGAGAACAAGATTTTCAAACCCGATCTCATTCTTTTGCTCAGCGTGAATGGCGGCCGCAGCTTCAGTCCGGTCTCCAGCGCAGCGCACGGTGACTTCCACACGGTATGGATCGATCCATCAAATACGAACATCGTATACGCCGGCGACGACGGTGGCTTGTGGCGCAGTGAGGATGGCGGCACGCGATGGAAGCATCAGATGAATCTGCCAGTTTCGCAGTTCTACCACGTCAGTATGGACAACGCCGACCCGTATCACGTCTATGGTGGGCTGCAGGATAACAGCGCATGGGTGGGCGATTCGTCTTACCCCGGCGGCGTCAGCAATTCGCGCTGGGAAAACATGTACAACGGCGACGGCTTCTGGATGTTCGAGGATACCGCCGACCCAACCTACATTTACGCCGAATCGCAGGGCGGCGCCATCGGCCGGGTAAATCGCTACACGCACGAAACCCGCACTATCACGCCCTATCCCCAATACGGCGAGAAGAAACTGCGCTTCAATTGGAACACGCCCATCGCCATGAGCCCGAACGAAAAGGGCACGATCTATATCGGCGCGCAGTTCCTGTTCCGGTCGCGCGATCACGGACAATCCTGGGAGCGCATCTCGCCCGACCTGACGACGAACGATCCCGAGAAGCAGAAGCAGGAAGAGTCTGGCGGCGTCACGGTTGACAACTCTGCGGCCGAAATGCACACCACCATCTACTCGATAAGCGAGTCGCCCAAGAATGGGCAGATCATTTGGGTCGGCACCGACGACGGGAATTTGCAGATCACCCGCGATGGCGGAAAGACCTGGACGAACGTTGTTGGTAACGTTGGCGTAGCGAAGAACTCATGGGTGTCCACGGTCGCGGCCAGCCGCTTCGACGAGGGTACCGCCTACGTAACCTTCGATCGCCACACCTTCGGCGACATGCAGCCTTACGTTTACAAAACAACCGACTACGGCAAGACGTGGACATCTTTACAAGCGCAGGAAAACGGAGTCCGCGGTTACGCGCACGTCATCACGGAAGACACCGTCAGCCCCAACATCCTGTTTCTGGGCACTGAATTCGGACTATGGATCTCGGTCGATGGCGGCAACAAGTGGGCGCAGTATAAAGGAAGCGACTTCCCGGCAGTTGCAGTACGGGATATCGTCGTGCAACCGCGTGAATCTGATCTGGTGCTGGCCACCCACGGCCGCGGCATCTGGATCATCGACGACATTTCGCCCTTGCGGGCCCTCACTCCCGAGTTGATGCCAAAAACGGCAGCATTCATCACCAGTAGGCCCGCCAGGGAGTACATCGACGCCAATGCCTCATGGCCGGAGGGCGACGAGACATTCATTGGTCCCAGCCGCCCGACGGACGCGCTCATCACTTACTACGAGAAGGGCCGCCACATCTATGGCGACATGAAGATCGAAGTCTTCGATCAACAGGGGAAGCTGCTCGACACCATAAATGGGACCAAGCATCGCGGACTGAACCGCGCCACGTGGTCAATGAGGTTGAAAGCTCCGAGCGTGCCTCCGGCGGCGACCGCCGCATTTGGCGCCCTGCAAGGACCGCTGGTTCTGCCGGGGACCTATACCGTGAAAATGACCAAGGGCGATGAGGTGTATACCACGGAGCTAAAGGTCGTCGAAGATCCGCGCACCAAGTACACAATGGCGGAGCGGCAAGCTCAATTTGACCTGGCGATGAAGCTCTACAACATGCTCGATCACATGAGCTGGGCGGTCGATTCGATCATCGGCATCCGCGACACCGCTACTCAGCGTGCCGGACAATTGCCGGCCAACGATCCGCTGCGACAACGTTTGACGCAACTCGCCGCTTCGGCAGACAAGATACGTTCGGAAATTGTCGCCACCAAGGAAGGCGGCGCCATTACCGGGGAGGAACGCCTTCGCGAATTCCTGACCACGGTTTATGGCGATGTGAACGGATACGCGGGACCTCCCACCGCATCGCAGATTGAGCGCACGGAAGTATTGGGTCGCGAACTGGAGGACGTGATCAAGAAGTTCCAGGATCAACTCGCGGCACAACTCCCCGCCATCAACACAGCGCTGGAGCAGAAGAAACTGGAAGCCATTCAAGTTATAAGCGAATCGGATTGGCAGAAACAGCACCAGGAAGCACCGCAAGCGAAAGCATCGGGCCTGCAAATGCGCGAGCGCGATTGAAAGAGCCTGTCTGAGGGATGAGCATCCACGTTCCCTATTTCTCCATAGGGGACGCTCCTCTTGCGAATGATGAACTACGCGACGTGAAAAAAGGCAAGTGGAACGTTGATGCGCTCCACTTGCCTTCCTGGTCATGCGGTCGAACCGAGACTGCCGGCTACGGTGCGAAGTAGCTAGAGATGTCGAGAACCAGTTGCGTGAACCCGGACGCGTACGCATTGGTCTCGCCATCGAAATTCTGCAGGATCGCCATGTTCGACGTGATTGCTCCGTCCAAGGCATTCAATGTCGAGACCAGTGGCTGGGGGTACTGGCCATCAGGCCACAGTGTGAGGTATCCCAAAGGCCCCTGCGGTACCACGGTGACGCTGAATACGTATGCTTCCGCCGTACTCGGCACGCCACAGGGGCTGCCCACGACATCGACCGTTGGATTGACTCCCCGCTGAACGCGCCTCCGGACAGACGCGTGTCCAGCACTCGGCAAGGCGCGGCAGGATACAACGACAGCCCGCCCAAGCCTGCCGGGGCGAAGTAGCCGTTGATATCAATGACCAAGTCGGTGTCGGCGGTCGGGTAAACAGAGATGTCACCGCCAGTACCCGCAGGAACAATCGCGGCATTGGCGATAATCGTCCCGGGTATATCGTTCAAGGTGGAAACCAGCGGCCGCGACTGGCCGGTGGGCCAGACCGTCATGTAACCCAGCGGTCCGTGAGGGACCACGGAGAAGTTAAGCGAATAGGCCGCTGCGTTGGCAGGGATGTTACAGCTCTGGGCGTCCAGTATCGGGAACACGCGTTCCTGGCTGCCAGTCAGATAAGGTGATCCCAGGCCGCCGTTGGGGTTTCGCGTGTCTGCTACCCGACAGGGCGTCAGCGGGTAAAAAGCCAGCGTCGAAGAGGAGACCGGAGCGAAGTACCCGTCGATGTCCACCACCACGTTCGTCGTGTTTGTCGCGTACACGTTGATGGCTCCGTTGGCACCCGCCGGCACGATCGCTGCGTTCGCCTTGATGCGACCATCCAGTGAGTTCAACGTAGAAACGAGAGGCTGCGGCTGCCCGGTGGGCCATACCGTCATGTATCCCAACGGTCCTTGTGGAACCGCAGTAACATTGAGGGAATAGGCCGCGGCGCTGGAAGGAATGTTGCAGATACCTTGCGGAAGGGGAAAACTGCGATAAGTCTGGCCCTGAATCGCTGGGCCACCGAACTGGCCGGTCCCGTTGCGCGTGTCCACCACCCGGCAGGGAGTCACCGCAACGAATTGCAGTGCGGAGGGCGGAGCTCCAGCAATCACGCTTACCGAACCACCTGCGCTACCACTCGGGTTGGTAACGTAGATTCTGTTGGCGACTGAGTTGACAGCCATGCCAAAGGTATAGGGACTCTGTGAACCGACTGGGAGGACCGTAGTTGTGGAATTGGTCGCACCGTCGATAACGGTCACCGTGTTGTCGCCAGTGTTGCCAACATAAATATTGTTGGTCACCGCGTCGACCCCAACGGCGAGGGGCCCCTTCCAGACGCCAACACTGGGGTTGTGCTGTCCGTCGATGACCGTTACAGTCCCGGAATGGGCGCAATTAGGGTCAGTGCCGCACTCATTGGCGACATAAACCTTATTGGTGACCGCGTTAGCTGCGATGCCAAAAGGAGCATGAGCCTGCAGGTTGACCGTCGTGGTGTTGTTGGTGGTCCCATCAATTACTGTCACCGTCCCGGGGTTGGAGCGCGGGAGTTGCACCGTTGGAGCGCAGAAGCTATTCGCCACGTAAATACCGGTTGGTTACTTCGTTGATCGCAAGACCAGAGGGGGAGGCCCCAACGGCGCGCGGGGTTGCCGGCAACGGAATTGTTCTTTCCGTCGATCACCGTCACGGTGTTGCTTCCGAGTTGGTGACGTAGATCAAGCCATAATTTGCTCCCAATATTGTTGGTTGCGGGGTTGACCGCCACGGACTGAGGATCCAATCCGACAGTAATGGTGGTGGTCATATTATTGTTGTTTGCGTCGATCACGGTCACGGTGCCGTTGCTTTGACAGGTGTGGTCGCTACCGCACGGCGCGACGACGTAGATCTTATTTGTCACTGGATTGACCGCCAAGGCACCGGGCAGATAAAAAAAGCCCGCATCAAATCCGGCAGCGAGCGTGACGGTGGAAGTGGAAAGAGTAACTCCGTCGATGACAGTTACCGTCTCGTTGAACGTGCCACAAGTGGGATCGTTGCCACAGATATTAACGACGTAAATCGTGTTGGTCGCCACGTTGACCGCCACGGCGTTGGGAGCAATTCCGACAGTGACGGTGGAGGTATTAAGAGTCGTCCCATCGATTACCGTTACCGTTCCGTAGTAGGTGTTACAGGTAGGATCGTTGCCACAGGTATTGGCGACGTAAAATCTTGTTAGTTACCGGATTGACGGCTACCGCCAAAGGAAAAGCCTCAGAACCGGTACGGTAGCCATTACTACCTGGGCGACGGCGGACAGCGACAGGATCGCAAAGCTTAACGCAAGAAGTAACAGACATGCACGATTTGCGATTTGCATGCGCGTCCTTCTTGATATAGCGAGCTGCCGGGCGACTGGCTTCCTTATCGGCAATTGATTCGCACTTCCAATTTGGTTTTTCACAATAATGTCCTCTGGATTCAGGAGATGTAGGGTGCCGTTCGAAATTCGAACTGTGCCGGTCAGGTTGTGAGTGGATTCGTTCGCCTGCTCTCCGAAGAACGGGCGCGGAGTCGTGGAGTCGGTGCTTAGCGTTTGCGATTTTCATGGTGACCTCCTTATCGTCAGGGTTGTTGGCGGTGGTCGTCGAAGGTGGGAAGCAACTTCACCGCTTAGCTGTTCCTCACCATGAATTTGAAGAAATTGAGCGGCTATCGAAAGACCGCCATGAAGCTATCCAGGTCCGCGCTTCCTCCGCTGCCGGAGGCCACATGAATCGGCGTCACCACGCGGATTGCCCTCTGAGGCACCTGAAACTGACCGTTGTCCGCAGGAGTTCTTCGCCCATTGGCACTCAGGACCACCTTGCAGCTCGAGTTTTTGCGAATCTGGTTAACTTTCCGTTGTGCCGTCCAAGGGACACAGGTCGGCCAGGACTGTCGCCGTTCCGGTGCCGCTGATTTCTCCGAATTGCATTTGCAGACTGGCGCCAGTGATCGGTTTCCCGTTGGCTTGGGCTTCAATGTCGTATGAAACGAACGATTCCTCGGAGGCCGCAGCCCATTTGCCTTCAAACAACAGCCCAGGATTGTCGGATTCGGGCGTGGTTCCGGGCGTGAGTGATATGGCATCGCTGGGCAGCCCAGTCGCTCCTTGGTGATACTGGAAGTTCGAGAACTTCTTGTCGCCGATCAAGCAACCTTGAGCTCCCAGCTTCTCGTAATCGGAGAGTTTTGCCCGGAGTGCAGTCTGGAATCGGTCCATTAGCAAGCGAAAAGATCGTGGCAAGCCCCAGCGATGTCGATAACGCTCACTTTCTTTCACAGTGGCCAGTCCCCACGAAGGAGCCGTCTCGCCGGAGGGTACGACGGTTTCGGTGTTTGCAATATGGTTTTTCATAATAATGTCCTCCGTTCGGAGGATGTCGTGCTAGTAGAAATTCGAACCGTGCCGCTTAGGTTGTAAGTGGATTCGTTGGCGAGCCCTCCGAAGAACGGGCGCGGAGTCGTGGAGTCGGTGCTTAGCGTTTGCAATTTCATAGCGACCTCCTCGCGGTCTTGGGTTGTGGCGCCGGTCGAAGCTGACCGGCGCCGGGTTTTGGTTTTGGGACCCCACTTCGCTTCCGGGAGTCGGAATGCTCGTTCTACATCCAGAAGCGTTCCCCTTCTTGAGCAGGCAGCTTTTGAAATCTCCGCTCTCGTGAGCGCACAATAGGTCAGCCCGCTCGTGGACTCAATGCACCAGCGGTGATTTGTGGGTGATTAGCGGTGATTTCTGGGTGATCTGGATAACCGACTGATTCCAAGCTCGTTGCAATGAGCGCCGAAGCTCCGCAGTCTGGTCATTTTGGTGTTTTACAGATATTGGAGGCTCGCAGATCCCGATACACAACCGGCGATCACTATCTTGTTCGGTGCCGGTCTACTGGTCTCTGGGTCTTTCCCGGGACATGACGAACGCGCAAGTCAAGGTATGGGTTTCGCCAAGGGCGAGGAGAAATACCCAGGGCTCACGCCCTGGGCTATGATTGTTCCGCCCTGCGGGCTGGTATTCTCGGCGGGGCTTGGTATTTTTGATCCCACTGTAATTTTCCAATTCGAGTTCTCACGCAACACATCACCCCGACAATATGGGTACTGGCCGATCTAATTCGGCATTAGTGATATCTGTCCTGTGACCTGCGGGTACCTGAATGGCAATCTGCAGTGACCCGTCTACTGGGTTCAAGGCGATGGGATCCGATGGGTCCCCACGCACCAGAGTCTAGCTGCGCCCCCACGACGGTGTAGCCGTTGCCAGGAACCCCCAATTCGATCGTGAACGCCTCGCGCGTTCGGCTCACCAGCGTCGGGAAATCTGTTCCCTGCCCAACTAAAGCTCCAGAATACTAGAGCTTATTTACGGCCGGTCGCCGTCACAGCAACACAAGAGAGTCCCGCACTGCCTGCGCACGGTATAGATGTACCCGTGAGGCTCGCAAGATCCTGGAACGCAACCATGATGTCGGTTGGCGTCTGGTCAGTGTTATAGAGCGCCGGCCAATCATTGGATGGGAATTGAGACAGTGCCAGAAATATGGCATCCGAGACTCCAGACTTGCGTTATGGTCGAAGCAAAATCCAAAGCGAAGGACCCCGCCACCGGCGCGAAACTAAGCTGACTGTCGGTACTCGGCCCCCATTCGGTGATGCCAATAGACAGGGTAAGTCTTTGCGCCGCAATATGCCGCCGGAGAGTGTGAATCTGACCTTTCAGGGTAGCACCCGTTATCTGATTGCCGTAGACGTGTAGGCTTACAAAGTCAGCAGGCAAGCTCTGCTGGCCAACGAAGTCGATGAACTGTGCTGCCCAATCAGCTTCTGCTGCCGGTCCGCCGATCCGCAGCCCGGCGGCGGGATGTTGCTGTCGGAATGTGGCTACGTCCGTCGCAATGTGGGAGTATAGCTGCGAGTAAGCCGTGAACCCCGCCGGATCTGTGGGTGAGGTCGGCAATGTGGGAGCTACCCAGTTCTGGGACGGCGTATTCATCTCGTTGCCTACTTCCCATTCAGTCTCCGTGAAGCCTTGGGCGACAATCACGTAATCCAGGAACGCGGCAATGTACTGGTCATATAGCGCCCATGACGACGGCCCATAAGCTCTACCTGTAGGGTCGTGGAGCGCCAGTGGTGCCGGTACGATGTGGCCAATGATGATGTGGGGGACCCAGCCGCGCGCCCGGCAAATGTCGAGATCATGATTCAGCTTCCATGACCACTGCAGTTGCAGCGTGCCGTCGCTCCCGATGCCGAGCAGGTTGTTGTCTACGTTGATCAGGCGAAGGCGGCGGGTTCCGATTCCGGTCAAGCCTTCCTGCTCCGTATCGGTGGCGTCGTAATCAGGGTTCGTTCCACCGCCGACCACGGTTTGCATGGCTGGCAAGTTGAGTGTATATCCGTGAAATCCGTGGTGGATTCGGCTTCCTCTTTGCGTCTGTCGTGGCTGCGGGCTCTCAGCCATCGGCATTCCGTTTCTCGCCTCCAACAACAATTTAATTCCAGGCGCAGGAGTTGGAGTCGGAGTTGGGGCTGGAGCCGGAGCCGGTGCTGGGACAGACTGGTTTGGTGTGACAGATGATGATGCGCTGTTAGAACTGTCGCCACCGTAGCTGGTCATGGTTGCCGCTAGAACAAGCAATGCAAGAGCGAATATTTGGTTAGACTTCGGCATGAACTGTCTCCTTTGTTGCCGTTTCCGGCTCGAGTTCGTGCCGAGTCTGCGTTAGGTGGCTTGCCGGGACAATGCACCAGCGGTGATTTGTGGGTGATCTAACGGTGATTTATCGGTGATCTGGATAACCGACTCATTCCAAGGAGCTTGCAGCGGGATTGCAGTCTTAGGGATCGAGAGAATGTAGGTGGTTAGCTTCGGTAGAGTCTGGAAGGCGATAGCAGGGGAAGCTGCCGAGGCGCTGCGTTTGGAGCCGAATAGCGCGGTCAACAGCGGCAATGTCGGCGCTGTCTACGCGAGCCTCAACCGGCTGGATGAAGCCGGCTCAATAAATTGATGGGACCGCCTTAACGGGGCGCTGAAGCGCGGCTTTACGGTAGGCAAGACGGATTACAGAATTTCCTAAACTGCTCCAAACGGCGACGCTTCGCTGCTTTTGCCAAAAGGCTGTTCGCCAATGCGGTATAGTTTCTTCCATCGGGCACATTCTATCCGTCTGGCGACCGGCAAAGACGCTATGCTGAAGCGAGGTTGAGCGATGACCGCCTCCGAGGTTGTTGCCGTAATAAGAGACATAGAGCCGCGATTTCTGGAGGGACTAGCTCCGGCTGAGGTCGAGGCTGTGTTGGCTGCCGCAAAACTGCGGCGCTATCTGGCAAATTCCGTAGTCACTAACCACGGGCATCCCGCCGAGCATCTGTTTCTATTGTTGAATGGGCAGGCGCGGTATTTCGTCATCGCACCCAATGGCCAGAAGTCTGTTCTTCTTTGGATTCCGCCCGGCGAGACCTTCGGCGCAGCCGCCCTCTTGTCAAAGCCCTTTAATTACTCGCCAGCACAGAAACGGTGAGGAACAGTTGGGTGCTGGTATGGGACCGCGCCACCATCCGCGAATTTGCAATCCAACTTCCGCAATTGGTGGAAAATGCTCTGCTCATGGCTTTTGATTATCTGGTCAGTTTTCGTGCCATGCATGTGTCTCTGACCTGTCATAGCGCCCGCCAGCGGTTGGCCACCGTGCTGGTCAATCTCGCCGGCGGAATTGGCCACAAAGTTCCGGGCGGAGTTGAACTCAACGTCAGGAACGAAGAGCTGGCCAACGAGGCGAACATTACGCCGTTCACCGCAAGCCGGTTGTTAAGCGAATGGCAACGCAGCGGCATGGTGGTAAAGGATCGTGGCAAACTCCTGCTGCGCTCGCCGGAGCGGTTGTTGTCACAGGGAGTTTAGCCCTTACAACGGCGGACCTAAAGGTGCGCCCCTTCAAAGCGAGTGCAATCGAGTTTTTCCGCAGCCAGTGTAGCTGTGCCCTTTCAAAACTGACTTATGAGATAGCCTAATAGTCTCTTACTCCTTGTTCGCTTCCGTTTGGTTCACTTTCACTTTCACTCACCCTCATTGCTTCCCAGCAACTACGAAGTTGTCATGGGACAACGACGGAATCTTTCCGAGATGTAATGATTTCTTAACAATCCTTTAACAAGCAGTTCAGCACCGCCCGTCAGTGGCGTTGGTTTGAACTTCGACTGGCGGGAGACTGTTAGCAAGTGGCATCCGTTCGTATTCTCATCGTGGACGACTGCGAACCATGGCGGCGTATGGTCTTCGCCCTGCTCCAGAAATATCCAGACTGGCAGATCATCTGCGAGGCTTCAGATGGAGTCGAAGGCGTTCAGAAAAGTGAAGAGATGCAACCCGATTTGATTTTGCTGGATATCGGACTTCCCCGGCTCAATGGCATTGAAGCCGCCCGCCAAATCTGCAAGATCGCTCCCCGCTCAAAAATACTGTTCTTGAGTGAGAACCTCTGTCCAGCCGTCGTGCGAGCAGCCTTGTGCTTGGGCGCGCGGGGGTACGTCGTCAAATCCGACGCAGGGCATGACCTCTTGGCTGCGGTGGAAGCCGTGATGGACGACAAACAATTTGTAAGCAGCAGGTTTGCCGATTGCAACCCAGCCGATCCTTCGGATCCCTGAGCCATTCCGCCCGCCTGTATGTGTTTTGGAACCTCGGGTCCGGTAGCAAGACCGCCGTCCCGATATGCGTGAAAAGAGAACTATCGTGTCTAGTCCAACTGTTATCTTATGCATCGATGATGAACCAACCATACTGATGTTGCGTCAAGTCCTTCTGTCGATCGCCGGTTACAAGGTCTTGACTGCAACTAACGGTGAATCGGCCATGCGCCTCTTCACCCTGAACCATGTGGACCTGGTCATTACAGACCAATTGCTTCCCGGCCGCAGTGGGGGGCAGGTCGCTTCTGAGATGAAGCGCCTGAAGCCTGAGGTGCCCATCATTCTGTACATCGGATTGCTGGAGCTTCCTCCCGGCACCGAGCATGCCGACCTCGTAATGGTTAAGGGGATGACCCCGCCCGAGTTTCTTGGCGCAATTGCGGCGCTGGTTGCGAAGCCGCGGCCCGGGGACGCAGCGACCTCATAGGGGTGTATCCGGCCGCGGGGCGGGCTGGCAGGCGGCGGTTGCAGTTGCAGACCAGCAGTACGCTGGTTTGCCGCAATGTGCCAGTGAACCCCTTGTTCTGAAGAATCCTGACCACGACGCGTCAGTCTTGGGCTTGGCCCTTCAGAATCCCATGATGTTATATCCGCAATCGACGTAGATGGTTTCGCCGGTGATACCGGTGGCGGCGTCGCTGGCGAGGAAGACGGCGGTGGAGGCGACCTCTTTCACGTCCACGTTGCGTTGCAGAGGAGCGCGCTCGGCCTGGGCGCCGAGCATGTCGCTGAAGCCGGAGATGCCACGCGCGGCGAGGGTCTTGATGGGACCGGCGGAAATGGCGTTCACGCGAATCTTGTTCTTGCCCAGATCGTAGGCCAGGTAGCGGACGCTCGCCTCCAGCGCGGCTTTGGCGACGCCCATCACGTTGTATCGGGGTACAACTTTCTCGGCGCCATAGTAGGTGAGGGTCATGACGCTGCCGCCCTCAGTCATCAGCGGGCGCGCGGTGCGGGCAAGGGCCACCAACGAATACACGCTGATGTCGAGTGCGATACGGAAGCCGTCGCGGCTGGTGTCGGCGAACTCGCCCTTCAGCTCTTCAGCGGGCGCGAACGCGATGCTGTGTACTAGCGTATCGAGTTTACCGTAACGCGCCTTCAGTTGCTCGAAGAGTTGCGCGATCTCGTCGTCGTGGCTGACATCGCACTGAAAGGCCTGCGAATTGGGCAGGGCCGCGATCAGGTCATCGGCTTCTCGTTTCAGGCGCTCATTCTGGTAGGTGATGGCCAGTTGGGCACCGGCCTGCTGCATCTGCTGCGCGATGGCCCAGGCAATGCTGCGTTTGTTGGCCACGCCGAACACCACCACGGTACGGCCGTCTAAACAATTCGACATTCGATGCCATTCCTCCGTGCTCAGTTACGCCAAATGGTTGAGGATATCAGGCATGGGATGGGATGTCTCGCGTTGGGGTTGACGCCGCGCGGGGGGCCGAAGTCTAACCGCAGCTTGCGAGCCTGCGCTAGACCTCTGCCGTCTCTGAAAGGACTCGAATCTATTTTCCATTTCACCCAGCGCTGAAGCGCTGGGCTAAGCTCTTGCGCCCCCTTCGGGGCTGGTTTTTGGGTGCCGCTCTTCACTGGGGCAAACTCATACGAAGTCGCGACACGGTCTCTGAGGGTCCGCACTACCCGAGCGTTGCTGCTTCATGTCCCTATGAAAGCAGGACTCAACTAAACAGCAATTCTTTGGCGCGCTGTGAGGCCTTGACCACCGCCTTGATGAGCGTTACGCGGAGACCGCCCTCTTCCAGTTCGAGGATGCCATCCACGGTGCATCCGGCAGGAGTTGCGACGGCGTCCTTCAGTAATGCGGGATGATCGCCGGTCTCCAGCATCATCTTGGCTGAACCCATGACGGTCTGACCGGCGAGTTTCATAGCGATATCGCGCGGCAGCCCCATCTTGACGCCGCCCTCGGCCAGCGATTCCAGGATCATAAAGACGTACGCCGGCCCGCTCGCTGACAGGCCGGTGACTGCGTCCATATGCTTCTCGTCGACACGCACGGTTTCCCCTACGGTGTCGAAGAGTGTGCGAACCACTTCCAGATCGGCCGGCTTTACAGCCTTGCCGCCGCAAAAGGCGGTCATGCCAGCACCGACCATCGACGGGGTGTTGGGCATGGCGCGAATCACGGCGATGCCGGCGGGGAGGCGTTGCTCGATGTACGAAGTGGGAACGGAAGCCGCGATGGAGATCACCAGTTGACTGGGGTGTAGATCACGCTCAATCTCCTGCACGACGTCGCCCAGGGTCTGCGGCTTGACGCAAAGCAAAATGACATCGGCATTGCGAATGGCGGCTCGGTTGTCAGTGGTGACTTCGAGGCCGTACTTGGAGGAAAGTGCGGCAGCTCGTTCCGCATGATTTACGGTGGCAGCAATGTTGCCGGGCTGCAGGACCTTTTGACGGCAAAATGCCTGCATGAGAATGCTACCCATCTTGCCGAGACCAAGAATGGCGACACGAGTTTCGGACACGCTTTCACTTCCTGATTGGCTGGATTCCAGTGTTCCGGTCTGGCTTTGATTGTAAATTGCGCGAGCACCGATCGCCCGAAGTGGTGTTGCGGGCCCAGTCCGTGGAAATAAAATGAGGCACCCGTAACCGGGTGCCTCAAGGAACGAAGAGGAGCAAGACAGTTTCGTCTGGATCCTTCGGGAAATCTACGTTTGTTAGCGATCCTTCTGGAGTTTCCTGCGAATCACTCCACCGACGGTCAACAAACCGCTTCCCAGCAACAACAGGCTGCTCGGCTCCGGTGTTGTGGTGACTCTGGTGACGGAAATGTTGTCGAGGGCCATCCACGCCGGATCGTCTCTGCCGTTAAAGGTAATGGTGTCGCTACCAGTTCCCGTCACGGTATACGAGAACTCCGTGTAATTGACCCCAGTATTGGGGTCGGACAGGTTGAGCAACGTATCGCTGTTCCACATAGCACTGAAATCACTGGGGTCGTCTCCAACTGAGGCGAACCAGAAGCTGAAGGTGTACTGGGCGCCAGGGGTATCGGTGATAGTCTGGCTGATTGATCCATCGCTGCCGATACTACCCCAAACAGAGTACAAGTTGCCGTCTTGGGCGCCACTATAGACATAGAAGGGACCGCTCACAACCTCCTCTAAGGAGCCTGCGCTTACATTCCAGCCAGTGAAGTCGCTGGTCTCAAAGCTGCCATTGTTGACTAGGTTAGGGCTAGCAAAGGCTGTCGGTGCTCCCACAAGCAGAACCACTACGAGAGCAGAGACAGCCAGCAAGGCTTTCTGTCGCATATTTCCTCCGGGGCTGAGTTAGATACCGACTACTAAGGGCCTATTAAGGGCACTTTCGTGTAAGACGAGTGCAATTCCAAGTCCATTCTTTAGAGTAATAGATTCATATGGTTACGCTGCGACAATACAGACATTGTTGCAGAGTTTTGCAGTGCAATGGGAAGCAGGGTACTATGTCGAAGCCGGAGGCCAAAACCTCCGGCATTTTGTTTCTAGCGAGCCACCGATTACTTCGCCAGGACGTTATCGGCCATTTTCTGCGCCTGTTCCATATTCTGTGAGAGGGCTTTGGCTCGCTGAATGGCAGCTTGTGCCTCCTGCCGACAGTCCATCTTGAGGCAGGCCCGGGCGGGAAGAAGATAACCCAAGTCGAAGGGGACAATCTTGAGCGTCTTAGTATAGGCTTGAATCGCGATATTCAGGTCTCCGGATTCCCGGCCCGGCGATGTTGCCGATCCAAGCAACCTCAGTTCACCAGTAACAAGAGAGGACATCATGAGCACAGCAATCCCTGGTTTTGCGAATCGCGTTGCAAGCGGAAAGATTGCAGTTGCGTTTTGGGTAGTGGGCCTCGTGGTTATTTGCATTCCGTCGCATGGCGTCGGCCAGGATGCGGGACAGGTGAAGTTTGTGAATTCCTGCAAATACAGCCTGACCTTTAATTCAACCGGCCCGCAGCTTGGTACCTTGGCTGCCGGTGGCCAAAAAACGGTAGCGATTTCGTCGTTCAACCAGGGCGGCCAGAACCGGATCATTGCGTACCCTAATCTTACGGACGCCCAATGCCCCAATTGCGATGGTTGGACCGACCTGGGCGGCGCTCCCGGAACCATCCAGCGCGAAGGCTGGATGTGGGAGGGCAACGACGCGAAATACGCAGCCTATTGCAATCCCAGCCTCAGCGGCCGTGGCATATGCGCCCTACAACATAATTGCTGCGGCGCCGGCATGGTGCAGGATGGGACCTTCGGCACACACTTTGAGTTCACACCCAAAGGCACGCCGACGAATGACTTTGTCAACTTGAGCACGAACTATGGGTCGGGGCCGCACAACCCGCCCAATCTGTGTCCAAAGGGAGGACCGGACGACTGCGTGGACAAAGCAGCCGTGATTTTCTACAACGTTCCCATCGCGTGGACGACGAACCTTGATTGCTCGTTCACAACAAAGGGTACGCAGGTAAAAGGTGGGAAGTGCGTCGCAGCGAGTTGTCCGGATGCCTATCAGCACCCGACCGATGACAAGCAAGTGGCGTGTCCGGTGAATGCAAGCCGCGGATATGTGGTGACGTATTGCCCAGCCGGGTCAAACATGCCGAATCCGAAGTAGTAGTCGTGCGCCGTAGAAGAATAAACGATTGAGCGCCGTCCTGAATGCCAGCGGCGGGCGGATGGAGCACCTAAGGCTGTGCCAATTCATTGAAAATGAAATCAACCGCGGAGGCACAGAGATCACGGAGAAAACTCCGCAGAGACCAAAACTCGGTGGCCTTCGTGTCTCCGTGTTAAATGGTTTCATCTGAGCGGCTGAACTGAGGCGCTCCACAGGGCGGTCGTCGGGTCGTTCCCGCAAAAAAGCTGCGCTTTCGGTTTGACAAAGCCAGCTAACGTCCTCCGTACTAAGAGCTCGGATTGCTCCTAAGTATCAACCTTGCAGCAAGTTAACTATCCCAACCTTTTTCCAACATATTCCTCACCCGTTTTTAACTCCGCCTTTAGGACTTCCAACGGGCGGCATTGCTATTTTGCGATTGCAGCCGGTGATTGGCTCACAGGCCGGGAGCAGATGAAGGCTTCCGCTGGGCACATCGGCAGCAAATCCAGTTTCCGGCTGCCGCCGCAAACATATCTAAAGAGGAGAAACGACGATGAAACGCTTTGCCTTCACCCTGACCTTGGCCCTGCTGCTCTGCACCTCGATGTGGGCGCAGGGGTCCTACAACTTCCAAACCGTCAACTACCCTGGCGACACCTTCACCCAGTTGTTGGGAATCAACAACAGCTTGCTGATCGCGGGCTACCACAACTTCAACCAGAATTCAGGATTCACCCTGAAGCTACCCATCGGCTTCGTCACCGAGAACTATCCGAACTCGATGATGACCCAGGTCATCGGCATCAACAACCTGGCACCACGGATGGCTTCTACGTGGACAACGGTGGTATCACCCACGGCTTCTTACAAAACGAGGCAGGAGGTTCAACAACGTCGATTATCCAGGCACGCCCTTCAACCAGCTGCTGGGCCAGAACGATATGGGACAGGCGGCAGGCTACTACAGTCTGAGCCCCGACAACACCACGCCTGACTTCCCCTACGTGTATGACGAATTGGGGGGAGGGGTTTTTCAGGTCATCACCATTCCGGCAGCCGTCGGCGGAGCGCAGGCCACCGGCATCAACAACTCGCAGCAGATCTGCGGGTTCTACGTCGACGCGGCCGGCGTAAACCACGGTTTCCTGCTGAACTTCGGGCTGTTGGTGACGCTCGATGCCCCTGGTAGCACCTTCACCCAGGCGCTGGGTCTGAACAACCGCGGACAGGTGGTCGGCGACTACATGGATGCCGGTGGCAATACCCACGGCTTCGTGTGGACGAGCGGTGGCGGGTTCACGACGGTTGACGATCCCAACGGCGTAGGCACGACCATCGTCAACGGCATCAATGACCGCGGCATGCTGGTCGGGTTCTACGGTACGGCTCCGACCAACAGCGGATTCGTCGCTTTCCCGCGGTAAGGATTGACCTTGTAGCGAATCGCATTTACCCCGTTCCACCTGAAGTGGGACGGGGATTTTTTTGGCTCGATGCAAGAATTATTCGCGGGGGGAAGTTTGAAAGCGGGCACATGCCGAGTGTGCCCGCCCCTTTCTGTGCGCAATGATTTATTGAGGTTTGGTAGCGCTGCGTATTTTCAACTTTGCCGATTCATTCCTGGACGGTCTATCCAGCTTTTAACTCTGACAGCTTTCCTTTCAACTTGGCGACGGCTTCTTTCGCATCGCCTATTCGCTGTTGAACTTTGCCCACCTTCTTTTCGGCTTTCCCTTCGGCTTTCAGGTCGCGGTCATTCGTGACCTTTCCAACCTGCTCCTTAATGGTTCCCTTCATTTCGTGGAAACTGCCCTTGATCTTGTCTTTCGTGCTGGTTTTCATATTTCTCCTTGCCCGGCGCAAAGCTCGGATTGCGGCTCTTCGGAGCCTAAATAGGGTGCTATCACTTTTGTAATCCCGTGGCTTTTCTGGGTCTGAGCAAAATTGACCATTTCTCTGGGATGGGGCGTGGCTTCCCGAAACGGGCCGCGAGGCCTCAATCCATTCAGATGCCGTGGGCGGCACCGTTTCGCATTTCGTCCCCGGGATTGGCTAAGCGTGTCTCGATTAAGACGCGCTCAACAATCTCTTCCGCGCAATCGCCGTACAACGTGTGTACTGTGCCGCGCCAGCCTGCGAAGTCGCCACGGAGGAACTCAGCATGAAAGCTTGCCGGATCTTTATCGTACTCGGCGTGGTAGGTTTTCAAAAGGAGTCCGCCCTGTATTACCAGGCGATCGATAGTTTCGGCGTTTTGGAACAGATGCATGGCTACCATCCTTTGCGCAATCGATTGTATTTGTGAATCAATCACGCCATTACAACGAAGGCTCGGTCAAGCGAGAATGCTTACCGGTGGGGGCCAGACTCTATAGCTAACCTCTGTAGTTTGGGAAGGCGGAGATCATCCGCCTTCCCCGTGCGACAGGCTTGCAGACCTTACACAGCTACGGGGACGTTATGGAAGGTCGACACGACCGTCTCAAACGTCTGAACCCGCGGCGTTCCATCAATTACGTTCGCCAAGGTCTTCAACACTTGCGGGTAGGTGTTGGTGTTGTATTCGTCTGCATTGTTCTTGTGCTCCCACAGACTGATTGAAACCGCATCCTGGCTGCCGGGATTGCACAGTGTGATTTCGTCCTTGAAGCCCTTCTGCTTGCGCAGCAAAGGAAGAATCTGGTTCTCGAATGTGCGGGTGTAATCAGACTGCATATTGTATTTCAGGCGAAAAGAGATATTGCGTGCGTACATATTCAACCTCCTAAAGGTTGCGTCGCATATAAGAAGAAGGGAACTTCAGATGGGCTGACTTATATTCAGGGAACCTGAAAGAGGTGAGGATGGAAACTAACCTCAATTCCGACTATATCTGATTGCCTGAGCATTGTCAATAGGACTATGTAGTCTACGCTCATTGCAATGCACTTGCAACTATCGCGAAGGTAAACGGTTGCAGCGCGCTCAGAAAGAGAAGCTTGGACAATGAGGGTTATTCAGCGTACTATCAAGGTGAGAGAGATTTCCTACCTCTCATTCAGATCCCCTGAACTAGGTCAGCCGTTCTGGAGTTTTCTCCCCTTAGTTGTGGCAGTCATAGGAGTTACAGTGTCTAATCCCAAAGCCAAAATTAGCCAGAAGTCTGACCCTTCCAAACAGCAGGAAACCTTGAACAATGATTCAGCGAGTACCTTCTCAGGGGATGAGATACGGAACCGTGCTTATCAAATCTTCGAGTCTCGCGGCAGAGTCCACAACCGTGCTGACGAGGATTGGAGCCAGGCAGAGACCGAACTGATGGACCTGGTAGGTGGCAAATAGGACGAAGAGCGCCCGTGACCCGAACCGAAAAGCCCCACCCAGGCAAGAGAAGCTGGGATGGGGCACGCGGCCGCGCCGACTAATGCCTCTTCCCAAAACAAAGTTGCGCCACGGCTGCCCAATGTGGTCGTAACAGGCATTGTTTCCCAATGGTCAAAAGGAGACAGCTAATCGCCCGCTTCTACGCCTATTCTGTAGTTGAGGCAAGACCCAATGAACGCATTTGCACGTCTCGGAACAGCAGTCCTGCTTCTGTCTCTCGGGACGATTGTCCCTGCGTTCGCACAGCAGGAAGCCAAGCCAGAGCAGAAGCAGCAACAAGAGCACACTCAGCCACAACATGCACAGCCACAGCAACAGCATGCCCAGGCACAGCCACAGCATGTCCAGCAGCGGACCCAACAGAAACAGCAGCCGCAAGCAGCGCATGCCCAACAACAGAACCAAAACAAACAACAGCACGCTCAGCAGCAGAATCAACAGAAGCAGCCTCAACAGCAACACGCCCAGCAGCAGAACCAGAACAAACAAGCAGCAACAGCAGCAGGCCAAGCAGCAGAACCAAAACAAACAGCAACAGCAGCAGGCCAGGCAGCAGAACTCCAGCAGCCGGCACACCATACCCAAGAACAGCAGCGTGTCCAGCAGGCCGCATGGCAGGGGCACCGATCACAAAACTGGCAGTCCGACCACCGCACATGGCAGCAACGCGGCGGCTATCACGGTTACCGTATCCCTGACAACCGTTACAACGGCTACTTTGGCTCGAACCACGGTTCGTCATCTACAGCCAACCTTATATGGTTGTTGGCGGGTTCCCGCGCTTCCAGTACGGTGGCTATTGGTTCAGCCTGGTTGATCCGTGGCCAGGGTACTGGGCAAACAACTGGTACGAAACCGACGACGTTTATGTTGTCTACGCTGATAATGGATACTACATGTACAACCAGAGATACCCTGGCGTCGGCATTGCAATCAGCGTTTCGATGTAAAGCCCTACGCAGCGCGGCGGTCGGCAGAGGCCTGCACTTCGGAGGCGCCGCCCGACGCGAAGGTCTAAGCGCAAAAGGTCAAGCAACACTGGCGGTCGCGCACATGTCACCAGGTGCATTAGAGGAGAAAATATGGTAGCAGGAATAGATATCGCGGAACCAACTGCAACACCTGCAAAGACGGAAACGCGTCCACAACAGAATGTTTCTCTCGATCGCGTCGCCGAAAAGCGTATTGAGGCGGCGAACGCCAATAAGAAGAAGAAACGTGCTGCGCACAGGGTTGCTTTGCGAAGGTCGCACACGAGAGGCTAGTCGCGGTTTCAGTGCGAGAAACTGGCCCTGGATGCAAGGTACCCTGAGTCGCAGTTCGGTGCGATGTCTGGCACGTGATCGAAGGGATAGGTCGAACAAAATGGAACACTGGGGAATCTATATCGCTTATGGATGGCTAGCAACGATCATCTTGGCTTTCACGGACGCTGTGCAGGCCATTCGGAAGGGTCCGCAGCCCGAGCCGCAACCTTCTGAGCGGTACACCCACAACTAGCGAAGACTCGCATTATGGCCATCCGTTGAAATACGAAATGTGAGCTTATATGAACAGACGCTAGGTTCGGCCTGGACTAGGCTTGTAAGAGATGGGTGAGGGGTAAGCTTCGCTTGATCGGGCCGTTTCATCAGCTTGGCCTAGCTCCCTCCTTCAGCCGAAAAGTCAGCAGTCAGCTAAACATCAAGTCGGCGCTAGGGCCATCAGTCTTACTTATTTGTATCAGGGCCCCGTTACTCGCCACGTGTTCAGACCCTGTTTCATCTCATCCGCGAGATCGCCCGAAAAGGAAGGCTTCTCAGAAGCTGGAGCGCAGAGAGACAAATAACCTCTACCAGAAATAAAGAAAGGTCAAAGAACATGCCGTTACTACAAGTTGTCCTAGTTCTCATCGTCGTCGGAGTTCTTCTGTGGCTGGTGGATCGCTTCATCCCCATGGCGAGTTCCATCAAGTCAATCCTGAACGCTGTGGTCGTTATAGCCGTGGTGCTGTGGCTGCTGAATATCTTTGGGCTGTTAAGTTCGCTCTCGAGCATTCACATCGGCAAACCGTAGCGGAGACGCGTGATGTATCTGGAGAGCCTCAAAATCCTCGGCGCGGAGCACCCACAGTTGCGATCGGTGAAGGAACCGCAGATCCTTCAACTCTGTTCGCTTCGCGCTCGGGATGACAAGGTGAGAAGTGCGGGTTGCTTCGGGACGACAGAGTGGCAGGAACGACTCGGTTCGCTCCCACCTTTTCGCAAAGGCGGCGAAAGCATGGAGCACCCAAAGTTCCGACCGCGACGAAACCGCAGATCCTTCGCTCGAAATCACATGCTTACGCTTTCTGATGCTCGCCCGACTCTTCGCCCACGATCTCCACGCTGGAGGTGATGGCGAACGCAGGAATCAGCGAGCGATACACCGGACAGCGTTGCGCATACACACCATGTACTCGGTCCACGGTGTCACGCACGGCGGCGGGATCGGTGGCGCGCAGAGTGTGGGTCACATGCACGCGCCTGATGATCAGCACACCGCCATCGTCCTCGACTTCACCGCGAACTTCGCAAGTGAGGCGGCCATCTTTGGCGTCGATTTTGCGCGCATCCAGCGCGCCGGCAAAGGTGCCGAGCATTCAACCGCCGAGAGCGGCGACGATGTAGTCGATGGTGGCGGCGTGGGGCTCGGGCAGGCGGCTCTCGTCGATACCGTAATGTTTGGCGATACCGCCGTGGACGCTGAACATCACGGGCTGCGGCTCTCCGGGCAGGTAGGCGCGGCGCAGCGGGCCTTTGATGCGCTCGATGCGCACGTTAGATGTGTAGGCGACTTCAGACATGGATGCCTCCATGTGCAATGACATTCTACGCGGTCGAACAAATGCCAGCTCCCTGCTTTCGCAAAAGCGGCGAAAACATGAGGCTCACACTCGCCGCAAGTCGTTTGATAATCACATGGAACGGTGATAACGAAGAATCATTCAGACCTGGGATTGCTGCATACTAGGCGACAGACCAGTGAAGAAGTAGGAGACATGCCATGATGAAGACAAGATTCGCGCTTGTAGCTTTGATGTTGCTTGCTCTTACTCTGCCGGCGTTCGGCAAGACCTACAAGAGTACCTATCCCGATGCTTGCAGCCAGGTGTGGGGCGCGGTCAAAGACACGCTTAGCAATGCGGAGAACTACAACGTCGTGGAGAGTGACGACGCCAAAATGACCGCTTCCTACGATGTGAAGCACTCCGCTCATGTCAACATTGCCGGAGCGGCCCTCCAGCGAACCAACCACGTCACCCTGGTGTCGCAGGGTGCGGGCTGTCAGATGCAAGTAGTGTCGAACTATAGCGGCTGGGAGCACAACGACAAGGGTGACTTCAAGCAGCGCGTGGATGAATCGTTGGCTAAGCTGAAAGCCGCGCCACCTGCCGAGCCCGCGAAACCGGCGGATGCAGCCAAGTGAAGCCGTCCATCCACGACCCTAGGTTTTGGAAGGTCAGGTTTTAGGGCGGACCAGCCGCCACTCGTCACACAGTGCGCGTGCCCCGTTCTAGGCCATCTTTTGGCCTAGGGGAAAAAGTCCGCTTTTAATCGCTTTGTGTCAGGGCACGGCTTCAGAGGCGCCGCTAAGCCCATTGTTTTTATTATGCCTCGCGGACCTTAGTCCGCGAGGCAGGAGCATTTCGGACTTTTTCGGCAGCCTCCGAGGACGGGGATTTTCGTTTCGAGTCGAAAGATGCGGGGTGCCAACTTCCTACCCCTCCCCCCTCCATTTCTGCACCTTTGTTTTCAATATTTTGCCCGCAAAATATTCATAACGCGCGATTTACTCGCAGTCGTAAGTCCTTGCTGCTGAACACCTTGCGAGAGTCCCCGCAAAATATTCATAACACACGATTTACGAGCGTCCGTAAGTCATTGCTGTTTAACATCTTGCGCAATTCCCGGCAAAATATTCTATCTAAAGCACATACGCGCAAGGTATTCCGAATAAAAGACTTATCGGCGCGAAGCCTATTGCAGGGCCGCTGATTTTCAAAGATCGCTACCGCGTCTGCAAGCCGTTCACTATCACGGCTACATAGCGCAGACAGGCGTTCGTGGCGCCGGAGACTGACTCCAGCGCTTCTCATTCTATTTCGTGGGCGTGAGCACGACCGAGCAGAAAACGCATTCCGCAGAACGAAGGTAACCACGAATCGCCTGGCTACTGGCTACTGACTACTGGCTACTGGATATGGATCAGCTGCACGTCGAACACTAGCATGCCAAACGGCGGCTGCTTGCCCTGATACGCGAGACTCTGCGGAATCCAGAAACGCGTGGTCTCGCCCTCCACCATCAGTTGCACGCCTTCGGTCCACCCAGGAATGACGTGGTCGAGCGGGAAAGTTGACGGCTTGCCCCGCGCAACTGAGCTGTCAAACATCTTGCCATCGGTCGTCCAACCGGTGTAGTGCACCGTGACTTCGTCGATCTTCTTAGGATGGCGCGTGCCCGTGCCTGGCGTCATGACCTTGTACGCCAGGCCACTCGAAGTTCGCTTCGCGTCGGCTGGAGGCGCTTTCACATCGGCCGGCGCGCGGGTCGGCAGATCGACGAGCGTCACATCAAATACCAGGTTTCCCGCCGGTCTCCCTTGCTGGCCCTTGTAGGCGAGCGCCTGGGGAATCCACAGACGGCGCGTTTCGCCGGGCACCATCATCCGAATGCCTTCGCCTAAGCCGGGTATCAAACGGTTCAGCGGCAAGGTCACCGGCTTTCCGCGCGAGACCGAGCTGTCGAACATCTTGCCGTCGCTCGACCAGCCCGTGTAATCGACGGTGACCACTTCATCTTTTGCGGGATGGTCCTTGCCGGTTCCAGGCTTCTCCACCATCGTTACCAGGCCGGACGGGGTTTTGGTGGCATCAGTCGGCGGCGCGGCCACATCCGAGGGAGCGGGAATCTGTGCCGGCGCCGTCTGGGCCGAAAACCCTGTCATGGCCGACACCAACAGTGCGACCGAAAGAAAAATTCGCATCCGCCTATTGTAAGGGGTCATGCCAAGCCTGGTGCCAGGCACCCACGCTTGCGCCTGCTCTGCGCAGGTGGAATAATTCCGCATTTCAAAGAGGAGATCAACCCCATGAACGAAAATATCGCTTTGGTCCAGAGCTTCTACGCCGCCTTCAACCGCGGCGACATACCGTTCATCCTTGAGCGCTTCACTCCCCGACTGCGAGTGGGATTTCGAAGGCCCCGCTGAGATTCCGGCTGCCGCTCATTGCCGCGGCACCGGCGAAATCGCGAAGATCTTCCAGACGATCGCCGCCAAGGAGACAGGCCACAATTTACAAATGACCGAGTTTGTTGCCGACGGCAACGTTGTCGCCAGCTTCGGCACCTGCACGGGGACGGCCAAGTCCACCGGACGCACCTACACCATACCAATGGCGCACGTGTTCCGGATTCGCGACGGCAAAGTCTACTACCACGGGGCTTACGCCAACACCCATGCCTGGGCCAAGTCCCACCAGTAGGGCGGGGATTTTCGCTGGTAGAAACGAAATGCCCCACCCAACCAAGAGAAGGTTGAATGGGGCACCCTCCGGATTATTCACATGTTGGCGGGTTGGCCGGGCACCCGCCAAGGTGAGTGGAGTATTAGCGTTTCTTGCCCGCCAAGTCGTGCGTGGCTTTTTTCTGCGCGGCGGTGAATATCTGAACGCCCTCTTTTATGGCGTACCAGCATCCCTTGAAGCCTTCAAAGGTAGAACTTATTCCCACCATGGCGCTTCCCTGGACGTTCCCCGCGTAGGTTGTTCTGATGGGCGGTGTGTACTGAAGCTCCATCATGCCCGGGTCCTCGGACCAGTTACCGCCATGTCCCTGCGAGTCGGCGAAGGTGCCGTCGGCATTGAAAGTGACTTCATCCTGAAAGTAGGTTCCATTACATCCCCAGCTGTAATGGAAGGTCCATTTTCCAACTATGCTCATACAATTTGCCTCGTTTCTGTTGTTTTTACTGCGGACCCTTCCGCTGGCCTTGATGAGGTGCAAGTTGCATACCACTGGTCACGAGCCTTCCGCTGAATGGTTACTCCAAGAGTAAGATAGTGTGTTTGCAATGAGGAACAACGAGCCTCAACTCTGCCAGGACTAACGAGCGTCCCGCGCTGAGGAAGGATCACGCTATCCGATCGGATAGGTAGGATATCCGAAGTGTTAGGTGTAGTCGGGAGGGGTGCCCCAGATTCGCGTCCGTCTTTTGGACGCTAACCTGGGCAGAGGAAAATTCGGAATGGCAGGAACCAAACCCAGACTTTCCAGGTGCCGACCGCGGTGATCCACGGTTCGCGTCCCGATTTTGTACGCTAACCTGGGTAGAAGGACGTCCGCGCCGGACCATCGGACATTTTCGATTCCCCACCGACCGACCCACAGCCTTCAGGGTGCCGAGTGCAGCGATCCCAGGTTAGCCCAAAGGACGGGCGAACCTGGGGCACCCGACAGTTCGCAAAAGGGGCGAATGAGTGGGCACCCTCCCGGCGCTGCGTTAGGATAGGACGTCGGCCAATCCATCGCGGGGTACGTCAATGTTCGACCAAAAAATCGAAAACTGGATGCTGGCTGCACGATGGCTGCTGGTTCCATTTTATGCCGTCCTGCTGGTCGCCTTGGTGCCGCTGTTCTTCATGCTGATCCGCGAATTCAAGCACCTGATGCCCCTGGCCTTCGGCGGTCCCGAAACCGATGTGGTCCTGGCCATGCTATCGATGCTGGACCTGGTGCTGCTGGCGAACCTGGTGATGATGGTCGCGGTCTCAAGCTTTGAAAGCTACGTTTCGCGCATTGAGGTGATTGGGCGCGACAAGCCGGAGTGGCTGGGCAAGCTCGACAGTGGCGGCGTGAAAGTCAAGGTCGCTGTTTCCATTACCCTGATTGCGGCAGTCAATCTGTTGCGCGATTTCATGAAAGAGCAATCACCGCGCGAACTCATCTTTTCCGGCGCTGTTCTGCTGAGCTTCTCTATCATGTCGTTCATGATCGCCAGGACCGGAAGCCAACACTCTCCCGGCCCCGAGCCATCCTCGTCTGACGAGAGGCATTGAAATTCGTCCCAAAATCCGGGTGCCCCCACGTCTCGCGCCTTTCGAGACCTGGGTGAATATGACAGATGATCGCCGGGGTGGCCCCCACATTCGCGGTTTTCGAATGTGGGGGAAATCGACAGTCAATTCTTACGAGAGGAGTGCTGTTGGCGGAATCGATTCCCGCTCATTCCAAAGGCAGGAATGAGTAGGGCGCGCGGCACCCGGCCTTCTTTTGGCTGGGGTGGGCCACACGCCGGATTATACAATCAAAACAAGGTGGCCAAGACCAAGAAGTCGAAGCGGTACGATGTGGCTCTTTCTTTTGCAGGAGAGGATCGCGCCTACGTTCGGAAAGTTGCGGACTTTCTCCGCGGTAATGGCGCGAGAGTTTTTTACGACGAATTCGAGCAGGTGAGGCTGTGGGGCACGAACCTCGTTGAGACCTTGCAAGGGATCTATCAACAGGACTCGGAGTTTGTAGTTATTTTCATTTCAGCTGCATATCGTGATAAACAATGGACTCGGCACGAGTTGCGCAGCGCTATGGCGGCAGCCTTAGAAAATAACCGTGAGCTTGTTCTTCCGGCCCGCTTCGATGAAACAGAATTGGACGGTTGGCTACCCACCGTTGCGTACATAGACCTAAAACATCTCACTCCCGGTGAATTCGGAGCTCTCGTTCTGAACAAGCTCGCAGCGCACGGACTACAGGTTTCAGGCGCAGGCACCCTAGCCAGAGTTCCAGACTACACAATCTGGAGAGTAACGAGGGAGAAATATTCTCGTGACCTCTCCGGTATGGGTGGCCTTTACGCCGCATCACGCTTTGCTCAGAGGGGTGTCCCAGTCATCTATGCATCTTCATCACTCTGTACTGCGGTAATGCAGGCACTTGTTCACCTCACAGATCACTTTCCCTCAGATTACGTGTCGGTGAGAATTCTAATTCCTACGGACGTACCGATTAGGATTGTATATTCCGTCGACCTTCAGGGCACCAATGAGCAGGCTCTCGGAACAGCGTGGATAGCTTCCGGCGAAACTTGCGTGTTATCAGCTCCCTCCGCTCTCATACCAGAAGACCGGATATATGTCCTAAACCCTGTGCATCCGGATATCAAGAGAATACGACTTGGAGAGATCCAGCCGTTGCACTTAGACCCGCGTCTCTTTGGAAGACAAGGCATGTAGTGAGCCGCCCTTGGGCTCCTGCTCACCTATCGTCCGACGCGTTGTGCCGCCTGATCGATCCATGTGCCAATATTTCTATGCCCACAGTGATCAACGTGGTCGTAGGTAGCTGTCCCGGCGGACAATCCCATCACATAGCCCGGGTCAGGATCGGCAAGATAATTTGGCAGCTTTACAGGGTCGGTGTAGTCCCGATAACGAACCCAACCCTGTGAGGTATACTCGAATAGATAATACTGCGCTTGCGTCCACAGATACGGCTGAACTTTACCAACTGCCATGTAAGCCAACGGGTTCTGCCCCAAAAGGTTCGCTTGTTTAGTGACGTGATGTCGAATATTGTTCAGATGAACGGAAAGTAAGCCCCGCCCATCAATAACTGCACGGGCAATCTCGTAACGCACCCACCGGCGAGCCCATGTTTGCGAACCCACCAGCACACAAACAGCGGAAGTGTGTTCCACTCCCTCGCGAATGAGGCGCTTAAGGCACTCGGGTGACTCCAACTGGCGCCTTTCCCACAGACTGCTGTCGTAAAAGCTCCGCATCGTTGGCGCATCAGGATGGTTTATTTTCCACGCTTGGCGAACGTTGTTGACACGCATGATGTCATCGAAGTGAAACGAAAAGTAAACCTTTCGCTTCTGAATCTTACCGGCAGCAACCAGCAACGCCCCCAAATTAGAAGCATTCACAGAAGGGCTCGCAGGATCAAAGATACTTCCCATAAGTGTCTTAAGCCTCGTTAATCGATTTTCAACGCATGAGCAACATCACCAAAACTATGGTACCTGTCACGGTCCCATGGAAAACAAGCAACGTTTTCGAGAAACAGGCTTCAATCCAAGGCTTGGTCCCCTCGGAAAATGAAGACGTATCCATGGAAAAATCTACAATATCTTCCGGTCCTGACCGTACCTTGTCGTAGAGTTGCCGATACAGCCTTTCCTGCCCCAGAAAGAATCCGTCCAACCCCCAAAACGCGAAAGCAGGAAAATAGCAAAAATACACGAACACCATCTTTGTATCTTTAGCCGCCAGCGCAAATAAAACAGACACCAAGACAACGCTCCATCCCTTAAGAAGAAACGAGTTACTGGAGAGGCGATCCACGACGCGAAGAATCATCTCTAGGTGTTTTTGTTTTTTGTCCATCTTCGTCACTCGTCGGCTTGCCCGGTGTTGGCGATTAGCGCCAACTTCAGCCCGCGCACCAATGAAGGGGGCACGGCGTGCCGTGCCCCCTCACAGTACGTCTTACTTGACTCGG
>CAVYIR010000012.1:0-541032 GCA_963768645.1 uncultured Acidobacteriaceae bacterium | reverse complement strand
TACGAAGACCTGCTCATGGCCGTCATCGATGGTAGCCTCGATCCCTCACAACCGGTGTTCCGCCAGGGTCTGGAAGATTGACGGCACGATGTGAGCGTCGGCGATCTTCGACGACTGGGGCACCGATGGCCAACATGATGGCGCGTCAGCGAGCATTTGACTGCGCATCGGGTAGTAAACCGGGTCTCTACCGACCGGGATCCAGATCTCTCATCACGACATGAAGCACCTGCCCAGCCTGTCGCGCATCGCGCTCAGAAACCGTTCCATTGGGGCGGCTCTCGCCGTCGGCACTGGTAAGATCTCGATACGTCCGCGCGACTGCCGGCAGACGGGCGCACCCACTGCGAATGAGGCCCGTCCTCTCTGCGACGACAAGCCGCGTCTCGAATGACCAATCGGCAATCCTCCCTGCGGGCGCATCCGAGGCGGCCAGCCCACTCAGTCCCTTGTGTTCCAGCGCATCGGTCACGATGGCCTCCAAGATGCCGCAAGAAGTGCGCAACGCCAAGTCATAGCTCCCTTGCTCAAGGGCGCGCCGACCATCGGTGTAGGCCTGCTCGACAACGGGCCGGAGCTCAGGGTTGTGAACGAAATCGAACCGGCGAGGAGGTGGCGCCTCCGATGATGCAGAAATGACCGGGCCATCCTCCAGCCGGGAGAGCGAGCCAACGGCTTGCTCAAGGACGGCGAGCAGGCGCTTGACGATCTCGACCGGCGGCACGCCTTCGACGGCATGGCCAACCGCTGAGCGCATCAGGAAGGCTTCGCTAAACGACCGGGCAAGCCAATGGGCCTTGCTGCCTCCGGACAATTGATTGACCGTTACCCCACACTCTTCCTGCCAGGCGCGAGTGGCCATGATCGCCGATCTGTTGGAGGGATCAGCTGCCAAGGTGTCGCGAACCTGACATCCGCGCTGGATCAGGTCATTGAGGCGGGACAGATAAGTCTCGATCTGCGCCCGCAGGCTCTCATCCATCGGTCGCGTCTCGCATTTCTTGTCGACCATCACGGGCCACGAGCCTCGCCACCGCGATTCAGGACGATTCATGAAGCATTGACAGTCCGAGGGGAAGCATGTTAGATTCCCTGGCGCAAGTGGTTCGGTTAGCAGACCAATATATCATCAGATCGCAGTGGGCCAAGGTTCGCGAGCTCACGGCCACGTGGATGAACTGGTTGACTAGAGCAGATTTCGAGTTGGTGTGTCCGGGTGGAGCACCGCTTCAGCGGTGCATTTGAGAGTTGCATCTGAATTCGACTTTAGCCGCTGAGGTAACAAAACACTACCTCAGGAGCTAAGGCGCGATTCAGGAACTGACGGTAGTCATGCACGCCTGAAAGGCGTGCTCCACCCAACCCCCGCCGGATACACGAACTCTGGAACTGCCCGAGCGGATTCTTTGGCCGCTCCATGACCAAAAAATCAGGAGGCATCTTTACGACAATACTATTAAACGTGAGGAAGATTCGTGCACTTTACCAAGGCTTGATATCGATTATTTTCAAAGTAAGGTCGATGAGATGCGAGGAAAGTGGCTGGTTCCCGGTGTGATCTAATCCTGGACAGAAGTGGACGCCAACGCCGCCCCATCGATTTAGAGCTGTTGGCGGGGAAGTTTAATCCACACCATAATCCTGCGGAACAAAGTCGCAGGGGGACTGGCGGTTCTGGCAGTGCGCTGTTAACGTATAACGCGCCGTTGTGGAGGTAGACCTATGGCTGCATCTCCGGCCTCCCTTATTCACCCATCCCGTATTCCCAATCGTTGGGTCCAACTGGCAGCTGGCATCGTTGCGATGATGGCTATCGCGAACCTGCAGTACGCCTGGACTCTCTTCACCAAACCCATACAAGCCCATCTCCACGTGACGCTGGTCGCTGTCCAGTGGACCTTTACCTTGTTCGTCGCCATGGAAACTTGGCTCGTACCATTTGAAGGATACCTTGTAGATCGAATCGGACCCCGATTCATGCTGGGTATTGGCGCGATCATGGTCGGACTGGGCTGGGTGGGGTCCGGCCGGGCTGAGACGATAAACAGCCTGTACTTTTGGTACGGGCTAGGTGGTGTCGGTGCGGGCGTCGTCTATGGGGGAACTATTGGAAACGCGCTGAAATGGTTTCCGGACCATCGCGGTCTGTGCGTCGGCTTCACAGCGGGAGCTTACGGGGTAGGGACCGCGACGACGATCGCTCCCATCGCCAACATGCTGAAAACCTCGGGCTACCAGCATACGTTCATCGTCTGGGGAGTGATTCAGGGATTTGTTGTACTGGCTGCTGCCCTCTTCCTGGCACGGCCGCCAATTGGATGGACGCCACCCAACTGGAAAGAGAAAGTAGCGAAGATCAGAGCCAAGGTAAACACTTCGGCTGTCGACATGACGCCGTGGCAGATGCTACACCAGCCGTCCTTCTACGTTATTTATCTGATGATGACAATGTTAGCTTTCGGTGGTTTGGTTGTGACCGCACAACTCAATCCTATGGCTTCTTCGTACCATGTGGCTAACGTTGTCGTGGCCTTTGGAATGACCGCATTGGTGCTGGCCATCACAATCGATCGGATCCTGAACGGATTTACACGTCCCTTTTGGGGATGGGTGTCGGACCACATCGGACGGGAGAATGCCATCTTCATCGCCTTCATCCTGGAGGCCCTCGCGGTGTATGCTCTGCTCCAACTGATCGGCCACCCTATCTGGTTCGTTGTGTTATCAGGCCTGTGTTTCTTCGCATGGGGCAATATTTTCTCGTTGTTCCCGTCGATCACCGGCGACTTGTACGGAAACAAATGGGCCACCACCAACTATGGGATCGTGTACACCGCCAAGGGGGTGGCTGCAGCCTTTGCCGGGCCCGGCGCCGCCTGGCTGTTTGCCAAGACTGGCTCCTGGACGAAGGTCTTCTGGGCGATGATTGTGTGCGATCTGGTTGCTGCGTTCATGGCTTTGCTGTGGCTGAAGCCTTTGGCAACTCGCGTCGTCAAAGATTCGGAAAGCGGACTGCATGTCCCCGGCCTGCCTAAGGCTGACAGGGTACGAACTGCGGTGTAGCGAGTGGTAGTAGCTGGGCCGCAACGTTTTCTCTTCAACGCACAGGAGCTGCAATATGCAGGCACACAGCATAGCGAAGCCCCGCGAGCACGCAAGGTGCCTGCGCTCTCTCTAATTCCTCGTTGGCTATTACTTGAAGAGCACTGCAGTTTCTAGGCCCAAGCCCGCCGTCCAGGCCGGCAACGGTTCACTGCGAGTTTCCTCCCGAATAGAACAACAAGCGCGTTTGACGGTAGCGCATATGTTCAAAATTATAGTCAAGAGTAGAGAATACGCGGTCGCACTGGGGCCTACCGCTCAATGACAAAGTAGTAAGCGCTCATCGCCACCCCGATGGCGATCACGACGTGCCGCACCTTCTGGGGATCGGCTTTTTGCGCGTAGTGCGCACCGAACCAGCCACCTACCAGAGCACCCGCAATCATCACTACACAGTGCGGCCAAAACACGGCGCCCGCCAAGATGAATGTCAGCACCGCTGCAGCATTAATCACGACCGAAAGCAATGTCCTGATCGCACCCATGGCATGGATGTCACGTATCCCCAATGCCGCTAACATCCCCAGGAGCATGAACCCGATCCCCGCTCCGAAATACCCGCCATAGGTTGCGACCAGCAACTCAGCGATCGAAGTCACGGTGATCACCCGCCATGATGTCTTCCGCCAATCATCCACAATGGCAGTCTTGCCGGCTACTGCGCGGATCTTGTTGCCGAAGGCGAACAGCAATGTGCCACACAGCAGCAGCCAGGGGACGAGGTGCATGAACATATGTTGTGGCGTCTTGAGCAGCAGCAAGGAGCCAGCCAGCCCTCCGACAACGCTCGTCAGCAGCAATGGGACCAACAAGCGTCGCGGCACGTCAAGCCGTTTTAGGTATGCCCCAGTGCTGGCTGCCAACCCAGGCCACAGTGCAACCGTGTTAGTCGCGTTGGCTTCCACCGCCGGCATACCTGTAAGCAACAGTGCAGGGAAGGAAACAAAAGTGCCGCCGCCCGCGACCGCGTTTAGCGTCCCAGCAATTACTGCAGCGAAAAACAAGAAGATGGCCTGGCTGAAATGCAACTGTAACGCCACGCCGATGAGCTCCCCCCTTCATCCGGATCAACCCTCTCAAGCGGACCCCTATCCTATATCGGGTTGGCCCACAGCGCCAGGATTGGCACGATAAGAGACGTTCTTGATATGAATAAAATACATCGTTATTATTAATAAGATAACTATGGATTATGATTAATCTGGGTCAGTTGCGAATCTTCCAGGCGGTGGCACAAGCGCGCAGCTTTACCCATGCCGCGGATGTGGTGCACCTGACGCAGCCCGGTGTCAGACTTGCGCCGGATGCACCGACGCATTTCGCTTTGCCCATCCTGGCAAGTTAAGGGAAATCCTTGTTGAGGCCGGCGCGAGGGCGGCATCGGAGCGCCTGTTTCAATTCAACATACAAGCGCCGATCTCGTTGGAAGACTATTGGACTCTGCGACTCGAGATGTCTGAGAACCTTCGGGAAAAGATCGGCATGCTTTCCAGGGAACAGGTGAGTGAAGCGAAGCGCCAGGCCCTCGAGGCCCTTCGTGACTATTCCACGGATCGTGGGATGAGCTTCCCGGCTGAGGTTCTTATCGTGAGTGGAGCCCAAAGCGGTCCGGCATAGCTGAACCGTCAGAGTGGGCAAATCGTTGACCAGTGTATTGATCACACGACTCGTCAGGTCGATTCGGAATGGAAATTACCAAGCTGGAGCCCGCTGCCCTGAATGTAAGAATAGATGGAGGCGGCGGGAGTTGGATTGTGCAGAAGTATTGAAAAGAGGGAAGTTACTGAAAACTAAACACGCTCAACACTCGTAAAACGCGAGAATCGCCGTATTCACACACGTATTACACACGCGAGATTTTCGCTTTCTTTTCTTATTTCGCAATAGCGTTGCACAAAACACCGCATCAGAAGTGGCAAATCGTTGACCGTATATTGACCACACGAAAGGCGCGACCCGCGTGAAGCCATCCATGACTCGATGAGTCGACACAAAGCGCCGGATAACTTCATGCTTGCCGACTAACCGTCCCCGATTTCCTGGTCTCGAGCTTCCCACAACAACGATTTGGCGCAATGTGACGAAGAAGGAGGGCAGTGGACTCGCCTGCCCTCTCCATAACGGAACACGTTTACTTGGCTTTGCAGTCCGGAGACACCTTTGAGTACTTTGCACATGGGTCCGGAGGCTCGTAGCCGAATCGGCCAAAGTGCAGCCATTGCTGAAGCTGCTGGCGAGCATTCTCAGGCAATGTAACCCTCGTGCCTCCGCCGCCGGCCGGAGACGAAGCGCTTCCGGGGCCGCCTCCGAAACTTATCGGGACCGCCAGAAACCCATGTACCTCGCCGGCGCTCGTGTTATAGGCAATGCCCACAATCTCGCCCGCGGCATTGATTCCGAACCCATGCAACAAATAAAGGGGAGAGTTGGCAGGAATGATGGTGTTCATGTCCGTCATCACTCCGTCCTGCCAGAGGAATGCTCTCAGGTTGTTACCGCTGGCATCAACCGAAACACCGGTGACCTGGCCCCGGTTGTTTATGGCAAGCGCCGCGCTTACCACGTCACCGGGCAGCGTGCCCAGGTCGCTGAGCATGCCGTTGTGCCAGATGAACGCATGCTGATATTGGTCTCCTGCGATGTCCGAGCCACCGACTACCTGTCCGTTGTCGCTGATGGCGAAGGCACCGTTATTGAAGGTGCCGCCCAGGTTCCCCAGATCAATGGGCAGGCCGCTGCCCTTGCGCCAAAGTAAAGCGTGCTTGGGCGCGAGCCCCACTCCGTATCGGCCATCGTAGGGCGCGCAGATTCCCGATGCGCCGACCACGTCGCCCCGGTTGTTGATCCAGAAGGCCGCTCCCTCCGTATCGCCGGGATACAGAGCAAACGGCTGGACTTGGCCTCTGCTCCAGACTACAGGCCGGTATTGCAGGACCTGCGGCGCGGGACAGCTCGGATCAGTCTTGCTGGTTTCCGCATATCCCACTACTTCACCCTGGTTGTTGACGCCTGACGCCTGGCCGTTGTTGCCGCCCAACGTGGGAAGCGGCGTCATCACCCCGTTCTGCCAGACGAAGCCAAGACAGATGAGGTTGGTACCGAAGCCGCAGAAGTCCTCGCCGTTGGGGTCGGACGTTGAAGTGTCGGACGATCCGGGGACCTGTGGGACATTGTTCAGTCCGGCAAAGGACTGGCTGTTGGGCCCGCCGAGCGTTCCCAGGTCAGTCATTACGCCGCTGGCGTACAGGAACGAATGGATGGCGCCATCGCCAGGGATGGTTGAGAAGCCGTCAATCTGACCCTTGTCGTTGATGGCGTAGGCCAGGCTGAAGCTTCCTCCCAGCGTCCCGAGGTCAATGACGGCATAACGGGCAGACCCTGGCCCTGCTTTAGCCGGGGGCTGTTGGGCCGATGCTGCTCCCGTGAGTAGCACCAGCGCCAGGGCAAAGCTGGTAAGACGAAAGAGGTTGGCTATTGAGCGAGTGAGTTTCATACGTTTCCTCCTTTGATTGTTCAGCGGATCGGGATGTGAGGGAGAAGACGTTCGAACTCCCTCGCTCTCGATGCTTTGCAGCAGGGAAGGCACGCAAATCTGAGCTGGCCCATCGGCGTGCTGCCAGAAGTGCAGTTTGCCGCTGTCCAGCCACTGCTGGATCTGGGACGCGGTAGCTGCTTCCGCCAGGCTATCGCTGCCGAGAGCGATGGCATCCACCTCAGCGCGGCAATCGGGGCACCAGGCCGAGATTGTCCTTGCACGGCGAACTATCATCAGCGTGTCAGTCTCAACGGTGATCCTGGTTGTCTTCAGCACCATGGCCTGCTCCATTCACGTTCATCACTGCTGCAACCGCTGTATATGGGCGCATCCTGCGCGACCGGGGGATCAAAAGTCTTTAAATCGGGGCTCAATACTTCTCAAGAACTCTCAAAGCGGGTTTGTTGAAGAAAGGAATGGACTTGCAGGTGAGGGAGATCGAGACAATTCGCGGATCAGGGGTTGTTTGAAGTGCTGTTGATTTGTTGCCCGACGAAAAACCTCGTGATAGATTGACCGAATAACGGCGGTTCTCGCGCCTCTCCTACGGCAATCCTAAATTTTGGACTGGGAATGGCTTCGGGTCCCAAGATTTTCTACGAGTTCGGGCCTTTTCGGGTGGATCCCGAGACGCAGGTTCTGCTGCGCGAAAACCAGCCGGTGGCGATCACTCCCAAGACCTTTGAGACCCTTCTGATCCTGGTTCGCCACAGTCGAGAGGTTGTTTCCAAAGATGAGCTCATGAGCGAGCTCTGGCCGGATGCCTTTGTCGAGGAGGCCAACCTGAGCCAGAACATCTTTATGCTTCGCAAAGCCCTGGGCGACACCCCCGACGACCGGCGCTACATCGTGACGGTCCCGGGAAAGGGCTATCGCTTCGTGGCCGAGGTGCGCGAGGTAACTCAGGAGACCGGGGAAGTGGTTATAGCCAGCCGGTCTCGCTCTCAGATGGTTATAGAACAGACGGACAGTGCGCCCGGCCAGACTTTACCTGCCCTTCCGGCCAAGGAACAGCGAAGGTCTAACTGGAAATATATGGTGGCGCTTGGCGCTGTAGTTGGCTTGCTTGCCCTGGGCATGGTGTTCTTTCTGCACCGGCGCCAACCTGTGGTCTTGGGCGAGAAAGACTCTGTCTTGATCGCCGACTTCACCAACACGACGGGCGATCCGGTGTTTGATGGAACGCTTAGGCAGGGCCTGGCGATACAGCTTGAGCAGTCGCCTTTCCTCAGCCTCGTTTCCGATGAGCGCATCCAGCGGACCTTGGGGCTGATGGGGCAGCCACCCGATGCGCAGCTCACCCCCAAGCTCGCCAAGAAAGTCTGCGAGCGGACCGCGACCACCGCTGTTGTTGACGGCTCGATCGCCAGCCTGGGAAGCCAATATGTACTGGGGCTTCGCGCAATTGATTGCGGCACGGGTAGCATTCTGGCGGATGAGCAAGGGCAAGCAGCAAGAAAGGAAGATGTTCTGAAGCTCCTGAGTCAAATGGCGAGCAAGTTAAGAAGCCGCTTCGGCGAGTCGCTCACGACGGTTGAAAAGCACGACACTCCGCTCGAGGATGCCACCACCTCGTCGCTTGAAGCCTTGAAAGCCTATAGCACAGCCCGTAGGGTTAAGTTCTGGCCGGCCGGCTACGCCTCAGCCGTGCCTCTCCTCAAGCATGCCATTGAGATTGATCCGAATTTCGCAATGGCATATGCCTACCTTGGGCGCACCTACGGCGACATTGGAGAGTTTGCCCTCTCGGCTGAAAACACAAGTAAAGCCTACCAACTGAGGAACCACACCAGTGAGCGCGAAAGGTTCTTCATCGATGTGACCTACTATCGGCAAGTGACGGGAAACCTGGAGAAGGGACAGCAGACGTTGGAGTCATGGGCAGAGACCTATCCCCACGACAGGGACGCCCACGGATTGCTGTCGGGATTTGCTTCGCAAGGCTCGGGCAAGTATCAAGAGGCGATTGAAGAAGGTCAGAAGGCTATCAGTCTTGATCCGGACTTCGTTCCCGGCTATGGCAATATCGCCAGCGCCTATATTTATCTTGACCGGCCGGGGGAAGCGGAGAAAATCCTTCAGCAAGCTTCCGAACGCAAACTGGAAATTCCTGACTACATCCTCTTCCGCTATTACATCGCGTTCCTCAAGGGTAACAAGGTGGGCATGGAACGGGAGGCGGCCCTGGGCGAGGCACATCCCGGGGCGCAAGACTGGATGTTGCACGCCGAGTCCCTCACCTTGGCGCGTGCCGGGCAGCTCCAACAGGCCAGCGGGATGTCGCGCCGGGCCGTGGATTTGGCCCAGCAGGCGGGACAGCGGGAAAGGGCGGCTGTCTTTGAAACCGGAGCAGCCGTGTGGGAAGCGCTCTTCGGGAACCTCTCCGCTGCGCGGCGGAAAGCGAGCGAAGCACTTGAGCTTTCCAAGGGCCGTGACGTGGAATATGGAGCCGCTTTCGCCCTGGCTCTTGCGAAAGATTTTTCCCGCTCGCAAACTCTGGCAAAAGATCTTGAGAACCGCTTCCCGGAAGACACCTCCGTGCAGTTCAGCTACCTACCAACACTTCGTGCTTTGTTCGCACTGAACCGTGGCGAGTCTTCCCACGCAATTGAACTGCTGCAAATCGCTGTTCCCTATGAACTGGCTGTCCCGAGCATCGACTACTACTTCTTCTTTGGGGGCCTCTACCCGGCATATGTGCGTGGCGAAGCATACCTCGCCGCGCACCAGGGCGTTGAAGCGGCCGCGGAATTTCAGAAGATTCTGGACCATCCCGGCATCGTCCTCAGCGATCCCATCGGCGCCCTCGCTCATCTCGGCCTGGCACGAGCGTACGATTTGCAGGGCGACACAGCCACGGCCAACGCGGCATATCAGGATTTTTTGACTCTGTGGAAAGATGCCGATCCCGACATTCCTATCTATAAGCAAGCCAAAGCCGAGTACGCCAAACTGCAGTAGTTGTCCGTCGCTTCAAAGACGCGGAGTTCGATTTGCTGCTTGACACCAACTCAAGTTGCCGGCATTTTCAGTTAACGGATCACGAGCAACCCTGAGGAAACCCATCAATCTCCGCCGCACTCTGTCGCAGCCGGACGACTGCGCATTCAACGGAGTGATTTTCTGGGAATTGAAATCAGCGTGCCGGAAGCGGCTCATGTCTATGTAAGATATTGACAACAAACCAGTTGATTGGAGGCGGCGGGAGTTGAACCCGCGTCCGAAAATGTTGTCAGCAAAGAGCCTACATACTTAGTCACGTTCATGCGCCGGAGTTACCCGGCACTCTCGCAGGCCGCGCTCAGAGCGGACAAGAAACGCAGCCGGCCAACCTGATGATCTCGCCACAAACTCACAGGTGGAGAGTTCGCAGCCAGCTCACTGTGCGACGCCCTTTATCAGCCCATGAGCAAAGCTGAAGAGGACGGCAACTTAACTAATTAAGCTGCGTATGCCAGGTTTTGATTGGCAATTGTGTTTTTGCACACGATTACGGATGCGTGCACTCCGGTATGCCTCTTTACCGCAATCACTTCCGTCGAAGCCGTGACGCCCCCGAAGTGGTTTACGATCTCCTTTACTCTATCAGCAGCGAAGTCAATCGCCAACATATTTGATGCCCGCGACGTATTCCGCGACTCGGCAAGCGATTCCTGCATCCCGCTCATAGGGAAATCATCCAAACCTTTTGCCTGCCTGTTAGTCTGATACAAGTGGCGTGAATGGCCAAACCGACGACCCAATTTACGATGAAGGGCTGCCTTGGTCCTGCCAGCGCCGCATGCTGTTGTCGGGAGACGATCGCGTGATTCCCGACTGCATCTCGTTTACCTCCATTCCGCACACCACCTGCATCTTCACCGACTTCCTGTCCTACTCTCCCGAGATCCGCAAGTTTTTCCCCACGCAGCCGGACATAGAGCACGTTACCGCGTTCGCCAAGTCCGTTCCACGCGATCGTGAACGGCAGGCTCGCGTCGCCGACGCTCTGGAGAAGCAGAACCGTGCCTGGGGAGCTTCCGAGGCAACACTGCGCAACATTCAACACCTGCGCGATGGCGCTTTCGCCGTGGTCACCGGCCAGCAGGTGGGGCTGTTCGGTGGTCCGCTGATGTCGCTGTTCAAAGCCGCGTCTGTCCTTGCGCTGGCCGAACAAGTGCAAGAGCGAGGGGTTGATTGTGTTCCTGTGTTCTGGATCGCAACGGAAGACCACGACCTCGACGAAGTCAACCAGGTGCTGCTGCTGACGCACGATTTTCACCTTGTACCGTTTAAGGCCAATACTGCGGGAACCACAGGCGCTCCAGTGGCGCACCTTCGCTTTGCGGAAGGAACGAACGGGAGCGTTGCCGAGGCGACGAAGTTGCTTGGCGAATCTTTGGCTGCCGACTACCTGCGCGAGAGCTACCTTGAAGGCGACACCTTCTCGAACTCGTTCGCCAAACTTTACACACGCCTCTTCCGCGAGCACGGACTGATCTTTCTCGATCCCGCTGACCCGGAGCTGCACCGCGTTGCCGCGCCGCTATTCGTAGACGCGGTGCAGCGCTCTGCCGAACTCGATCAGGCGGTACTGGAGCGCAACAAGGAATTGCGTGACGGCGGCTATCACGAACAAGTCAAGGTCACGGGAGAATCTACTCCGCTGTTTACATTGGTGGATGGCGCGCGCGTCCCGGTGCACCGCGCGAATGGGGCTTTCACGATTGCGAAGAAGCCTGTCTCCGCCGAGGAGCTGCAGAAGCACATCGAGACAGCGCCGGAGAACTTTAGCGCCAACGTGCTGCTGCGTCCCGTGCTTCAGGATTACTGGCTTCCCACGCTCGCCTATATCGGCGGTCCCGCCGAGATCGCGTACTTTGCGCAGGCCGCAGTTGTGTACCAGAAACTATTGGGCCGAGTCACCCCCATCCTTCCACGCATGAGTGCGACGTTGATCGAGCCTCGCATTGAGCGGCTTCTCAATAAGTACGAAGTGGAGCTGCCGGAATTGTTCCATGGCGAGTGCCAGCTTCGCGACTGTCTTGCCGCTCGCTCCCTGCCCCCCGAACTCAAGCAGACTTTCGAACAGGCCCGCCAATCGGTTGAAGCCGCAATGGCGAGGATTAGCGAGTCCTTCAAGAAGCTGGATCCAACCTTAGTGGAAGCAGGGGAGCGCGCAACCAGCAAGATGCGCTACCAGGTAGACCGGCTGGAAAAACGCGCCGCACAAGCCGAATTGCGTCGGACGGAGATTCTGTCGCGACATGCCGCGCAGATCGAAAATGCTCTTTATCCCAACAAGTCGCTCCAGGAGCGCGAAATCGCCGCGCTCTACTTCTACGCCAACCACGGCGCCGAACTGATTAATCGCCTCATCCACCTGGCCCAGACGCGTTGTCCCGAGCACAAGGTTCTACAGCTCGGTTCCTAGAGAGACGCTGGTAGCTGTCGCGATCCGAACTCTGGGATGCGATTAGTGAGCGCGGTTCCAAAATTGGTGTATCCGCTTGCGCGGTCGGTGTAAGCTTCTTAGACCCGCTACCGGGCGGACCGACAAATCGTGCTGGCAAACATTCTCATCATCATCGGTTGTGTGGCCGCGGCCATGGCATTTCTGTTCCTGGTCAGCCGCACCTCGACCGCGCCCTCGCGCAAGGAGTCCAACGACTTTACCGGTGCCGTTGTTGCGGTGATTGGTACTACCTATGCGGTGATTCTCGCATTCACCCTTGCCGGCGTCTGGGCAATGTTTCAACAGGCGCAGGCCAACGAAGAGCAGGAGGCCAATTCTCTGGTAAACGTTTTCCGCATTGCCAGCCAACTGAAGGACCCCAACGCAAAGGCTATCCAGGATCTGTGCGTGCGCTACGCCGACAATGCCTTGCAACGGGAGTGGCCCGCCATGGAGAAGGAACAGATGCCACCCGAAGGCGGAGAGATCGTCAACCAGCTTTGGATGCTGACGGGAGAGAGTCAAGCCCATGCGCAGCCCGACGCCATTGCGGCCTACCAGTTGATGGAGGAGCTACGAGGATTGACCCAATACCGCCGTATTCGCGCGATGCAGGTTCGCGAAGCGCTGCCCGTCATTCTGTGGGCCGTCCTCATTGCGGGAGGCATCATCACGGTCGCGTCGGCTTGCTTCTTTGGAGTTCCTAATTTTCGATTTCACTTGCTGCAGGTGCTGGTGCTCAGCTTCCTGATCGCATTAGTATTGGTTGCCATCGCAGATATCGATCAGCCGTATCAGGGCGTGGTGAGGGTTGCACCAGAGGGATTTGAGTTCGCCGCGCGAGCCCTCAATAACCAGCCCAGCCCGTAGCTTCGTCGCGCTTGCTTATCGCTGTCCCGATTTGCCCGGATGCGAAGGCTTTTGGCGTTGGCAGGCGATCTCAGTGTCGCGGTTGAGCTGGTTCCGCGCTTGCGGCTCGCCGGTGTGCTCTTCGTTTTGACCAGGTTCAGGGAAGTCGCTGTCGAAAGACTTCAGCAGCGCATCCTGATCACGATGTCCGATTTGTCCAGTACGAGAAACGTTGGTCTTTTCGCCGGGCCGGTCCTGCTCCACCGCGCCCTTGCCTACGTCTTCATCACGGGTGTTCGCTGCATCGCCGCACATAATTTCTCCTGCCATAGATGAACGACTTGCGAGAGACGTTGTATTGCAGAATCCTTATTGTCATCCCGACCGACCCTGCTTAAGCGGGGTGAGGCGGACGGAGTCGCTGTTCTCTTCTTACGGCTGCAGCGTTCGAAAGCGCCTTAAACTCTCGGGGTTGTCTTAGCGGCCGCTGGCCACTGATCACTGACCGCCGCCCAATAAAAACGCCGGCGATCTTCCGCCGGCTATCGTATGAGGGTATGAATGAAGCTAGTTTTCGAGTGCTCCGACTGCGACCTCGGATTCCTGTTTCACGATTACTTCCTTGAGTTCCTTGACACCGTATTCGAATCCCCGGTCGAAGGCTTTCAAGTTTAGCTCCCGGTACGCCGGAGGCACGGAATCGCCAACAGCGTTCCGCAGCGCTTCCCGCTCGACTACCTCCGTGATAGCTCCAAAAAATCCGACCATCACAATGTTGAGCACCATCTTCTTGCCGAGTTCTTCCGCGATGCGCGTTGCGGGGACGCTGTAAACGCGCACTCCTGCCGGCAACTCGCCAATCCGCACCAGGTCCTCTTCGATAATCAGAGTGCCTTCGTCCTTGAGCTGCGGAGCGAACAATCCGTACGCCTCCTGCGACATAACAACCAGAATGTCGGGCCGCGGCACGTAGGGATACAGCACCGGCGTATCCGAGAGAATGAGCTGCGCGCTGCAAGCGCCGCCGCGGGCCTCCGGGCCGAAGTTCTGTGTCATGGTTGAGTAGCCCGGCTGATAGATGCAGCCGGCTTTGCCGATGATAATGGCCGATAGGATAACGCCCTGGCCTCCAAATCCTGCGATACGGATCTCGCTTATTGGCATGAACAGGCCTCCGTTTCCACGTAATCGTCACCCAGAGAATCGAGCAGTTTATCGTGCATGAGGTCGTGATAATCGCTTCGCTCACGATCGACGAATTTGCCCACGGTGATCTCGCCGCTCTTGGTCAGGGCAACGTCTTTGGTCGCTGCGCCATTGCGGACTTTGCTGACTTCCTTGTAGAACTTCATGGTGTCGAGGCCGTCGCCCATTTTGTTGCGCCGCTGATACAGCGTTGGGCAGGGCGACAGAACTTCGATGAAGCTGAAACCCTTCTTGGCGAACATCTCCTGCATGGAGCGGGCCAATTGACGAACGTGGAACGCCGTCCAGCGGGCGACATAAACCGCTCCCGCCGCTTCCACAAGATACGGCAGGTTGAACGCCGGATCGTACGTACCATAAGGATTGGTCGAAGTGATGACATCGCCCGGCGTGGTTGGCGCCGTCTGTCCGCCGGTCATGGCATAGATGAGGTTGTTGATGCAGACAACCTTGATGTCCACGTTACGACGAGCGGCGTGAATCAGGTGATTGCCGCCGATCGCGAACAGGTCGCCATCGCCGGAATAGACCACCACATTCAGCTTTGGATTTGCCAGCTTCAAGCCTGTCGCGAACGGAATCGCGCGGCCGTGCGTAGTATGAAACGAGTCCTGCTTAACGTAGCCCGCAACGCGTCCCGTGCAACCAATACCAGAGACGATGGCGACATTCCGCGTGTCGATCTTGGCGTCGATGAGAGCGTGAGCGAAGGAGTTGACGCTGGTGCCAATGCCGCAGCCCGGACACCAGATGTGCGGAATGCGGTCCATCCGCAGGAATTGTTCCACTGGGTTTTGTGGGGTTATCTCAGTCATCTCGCTCATCGTGCCGCCTCCATAATGGCCTGCAGAATGTCTTCCGGACGGTGTACGCTGCCTCCAGCGTGTCCAACAAAACGGACCTTTGCTTTCCCGGCGGCGCGTTCTACCTCGCGCACCATCTGTCCCAGATTCAGCTCTACGACGACAATTGCCTTCACCTTGCCGGCGATTTCCTCAATCTGCTTTTCGGGGAACGGCCACGCGGTGATGAGGCGGAACTTGCCGACCTTCACACCCTTCTTTCGCGCCAATTCAATGGCGCGCTGCGCCACGCGCGAGGTGATGCCATACGACACCACGACAACTTCGGCGCCCTCGATTTGTTCTTCCTCGTACAGGGTGATCTTGTCGACGTTCTTCTTGATCTTGTCTTGCAACCGCCTCACCAGCTTGTCTTGCGTCGCGGGCGTCATGTCTGGATAGCCGCGCTCATCGTGGGTAAGGCCGGTAACGTGGACGTTGTAGCCTTCGCCGGTCCGCGGCATGTCGGGCACCAGATCATCGCCCGGCTTGAACGCCAGAAATTCTTCCGGGGGAAGCGTGGTGTAGCGGCGTGGAGTGACTTCAATCTGCTCCGGCGGAGGAATGACTACCTTCTCCGTCATGTGGCCAACTACCTCATCCATCATGACGAACACCGGGCAGCGATACTGTTCGGCATAGTTGAATGCCGTGACGGTCAGATCGAAGCACTCTTGCGGCGAATTCGGGCACAGCGCGATCACTTCATAATCGCCATGCGATCCCCAGCGCACTTGCATCATGTCGGCTTGCGCGGGCAGGGTCGGCAATCCGGTCGAAGGGCCGCCGCGCTGCACGTCAACGAATACGCACGGGGTTTCCGTCATAACCGCCAGGCCGATGTGCTCCATCATGAGGGAGAATCCAGGACCGGAGGTCACGGTGAAGGCCTTGGCTCCGCCCCAAACCGCACCTTGCAGCGCAATGGAGGCGGCCAGTTCATCTTCCATCTGGATGAATGTCCCGCCGACCGTGGGCACGCGGGCAGCGAAGCGTTCGACGACTTCGGTTGAGGGGGTGATGGGATAGCCGGAAGAGAACCGCGCTCCCGCCGCCAGTGCGCCTTCGCAACAGGCATGGTCGCCGTCCAGGAAATGGGTTCCGGTCATGACACCGGCAGGGTCAGCGTGCATCTTGGTCCTCCTTGGCCTCGGTCGCCGGTGGAGGGGCCGCGGCTTCGACGTTTTCTTTGGGCGGCGCCGGCTGTTTGTACCCGTAGATCGCGAAGTCAGGGCAGTACATGCCGCACAAATCGCAACCGCTGCATTTCTCCGGATGGACCATGTAAGGAGTGTGATAACCCTTGGCGTTGAAAGCGGAGGAAAGCGCCAGAACGTGCGTGGGACAGAACTCTACGCAGAATCCGCAGGCTTTGCAGCGCTCCACTACGATCTGCACCGAACCTTTAGCCATTGCAGCCCTTTCTTCTTGGCGCTACGCCTTGGGAGCGGCAGCCTTGACGGCGGCATCTTCCTTATTAAACTTGGCGGCACCTGGAATTACGTTGCGGTTGGCCGGCTCACCCACCTACCGAACGATGGTTCGATTTTTCACCAGTCACTGCCCAAGGCGAAGTGATGGCGGTCACATGACCATGTGAGGTGGGACACGGCAAGCGGCCGTCAGCACTCAGCCGTCAGCACTCAGTCCTCAAACTTGTCATCCCGACTGAGGGCTTCAGCCCGAGCGGAGGGACCTGTTGTTCGGCACTTAGCATTTAGCTCCTAGCTCTTAGCATTCAGTTAGATCTGGGGTGCCCCGTTCCAGCCTGCTTTTGGGCTAGGGTGGGGCAATTAATTACTCCCATTTGTGGACTCGACCTTCGCTTACGGTGTCGCTCCTCTTTACCAGTCAGTTAGTGACGAGGGCTGCTCCGCGCGCACTCTTCCGGTTTCTCCACTAGAGCTGCAAGAACATTGTCAGCGATGGGTGATACCCGCGAACGTGACTGCAAAACTGGACATTCTTTGCAATGCCCACCGGGCTCAACTACGCCTCGGACCACCGTGAGGTAGAGCGCATCATTACGCCGAGGGTGTAGCGTCTGGAATTATAAATTTTTTTACGCCTGTTTTTTTATATTTGAGCCCTCCTCATGTCTTGACACTTTCGTTAATGTGAAATAAGCTTCCCGAGATTCCTGACGTCTCAGCTGTGTGTGTGCCCAGCCGCCCTTAAAAGCAAGCCTGAGTCGCTGCTTATTTTCATTGACCGACCGCTCTTTTCAACTTGTTAACTTGTGACGACTGTACTGAACATGTGGAGCGCTCACGAGCAAAGGAACAAGTGATGCGCCACAGTAAGTGGCCGGACTGCAGTGCCCGGCTTTACTTCCACCACCCTTCGAACTAGGGGCCGGCGGGGAGTGTCCGTTAGAGCAAACGTCGGTTACACAAAAGGAGAGCAAAGATGAAGGCTATACGGTTGGTTTATTTGGGGACCGTCGTCTTAGCCCTGATTGTTGGGCTCGGACTATGGCGTCCTACAAAGGTAAAGGCAAGTCACTCTGATAGTCCGCCGACGTTCACGGTTGATACATCGTGGCCGAAGCCATTGCCTGCTCCGGTCGGATCGGACGGGGTGGCACATCGTTGGGTAACCGGCGAGATTGCAGGAACCTGTGTTGACGCCAACGACAATGTCTACACCTTCAATCGCGGGTGGGAGGTCGGGGTCACTCTGCACGGCGTACTTCAAGGAAACGAGTCCGGAGCGATCGTTGGCCAGGATGCAATCGCGTCCTCAATTCCGTCACCCCCGGTGGTGGCTTACGATCCCGGAGGCAACGTTTACACCTCATGGGGTGATCCGAGCCTGGTTCAGAGCGGGCCGTCTTACGGAGCGGCAGCGGTGCTGCCGCAGGGCGCGCACGGCTGTTACATCGACTACCAAGGAAACATTTGGCTTGGGGGCAACGGCGATGGCATTGTTCAGAAGTATACGCCGAGCGGGCAGTTCCTCATGCAGATCGGCCAGAAGGGTTGGTGCGACGGACCTCCGGGCAACACTCACCTCGGCGGTGCGAACGTATATTCAACCTGCGGGGAAGCGCACGACTTCAACCGTAGTCACACGCTTTTGAACGAGCCTGCAGACATAACCGTCGATCCGGAACCTGATCCTGTCACTAACAATCCCGGTGACGTCTACATCGCGGATGGATATGGAAATCACCGCATCGTGGTGTTCGATGCTAATGGAAACTATCTTCGCCAATGGGGCTCCAGCTGCGGCCATAACGGCACCGATTGCCCGAACGGTACGTTTGGAGCCACCGGGGGTGGCCATCCGCATTGCGTCATTCTTGGCAATGACAATCTAGTGTATGTCTGCGACCGGCCCGATAGCCGCATCCAGGTTTTCGACAAGATGGGGAATTGGGTCCGGAACATCGTCATCAATCCTCCTTCGACCATCCCGACTGGAGACCAGGCAGCCATTCTGGCGGCAGGGACCCGCGCGTGCGATATGGACTTCTGGCCCAATATCGACGTGCTGGGCGACGAAAGTCCAACCAGCCAGAACTTCATCGTCAACGCTGATCTGGGAAACGATAACGAGTGGATCATTGACAAGGTGTCGGGCGAAATGGTGGGTGCCTTCGGCAAGTGCGGGATTGCGCCTTGCCCGGGACACAATGCGGCGCAATTTGCGTTCGCGCACACCACCGCAAGTGACTCTCACGGTGACGTATTCATCGCTGAGACCATAACCGGCCGACGCATTCAGAGGTTCATTCCACAGCAAAAGTGATGGTTCTTCTCCGGTGGCCGGGAAATCCGGTCGCCGGATTTTTTCGGGTCCCAAATCATGCGCCTTCTTAAGTGCTCTTTTCTTGCTGTTACTTTCGCACTCGTCTTGTGCGTGCCGCTCATGTTTGCGCACGATCTACCTCTGCAAACAGTCGTCAATTCCTTCGTAAAGATCGACCAGGACCAGGCGCACCTTGTAGTTCGCGTCCCCTTGGATCTGCTGCGGTCGATTCCATTTCCGATGAACGGCAATGTTTATGACATTCCGCAATCCGACGTGGCGATGCGGCAAGCGATGGTGCAAATTGCCCGAGGAGTCGTCATCTGGGAGGACGGCGTGCCCCTGCGTCCCCATAGCGCAACCGCAAGGTTCGCGCTGCCGGTGGATCGATCGTTCGAGAGCTATGACGCTGCGGTGAAAGTAATCAGTCAGCCGACGCCGTCGAATGTGACGATCTATTACGACCAGGGCTATCTGGATGCCCATTTTGTTTATCCCATCCATTCTCCTAAGTCGGTGTTCACGATTCGCATGCTGATTGCAGCCGACCTCGGGGACCTCAGCAAGCTGACGGTGCGCTACATGCCGCTCAACGAGCCGAGCCGCGCGTTCCTGATTACTGCGGATCGCGGGCGAGTTGTGCTGAGCCCTCGGTGGTACCAGGCAGCGGCCGGATTCGTGGTGCTGGGCATTGAGCACATTCTCAGCGGCATGGACCACCTGTTGTTCCTGTTCTGCTTGATCATTCCCTATCGCAGCTTCCGCGGATTGATTTCGGTTATCACGGCATTCACGATTGCGCACTCGATCACGCTGATCGGGACGGCATACGGCCTGGCTCCGGTCGGCCATTGGTTTCCCCCATTTGTTGAGACGGCGATTGCGATGTCCATCGTTTACATGGCGCTGGAGAATATCGTGGGTAGCGATCTCCGTCGCCGATGGATCATTACCGGAGTCTTTGGACTGGTGCATGGATTCGGGTTCTCGTATGCGATGAAGGACAGTTTGCAGTTCGCCGGCAATCACTTGCTGTTATCGTTGCTGTCGTTCAACATTGGAATCGAGATTGGGCAGCTCACGGTACTGTCAGTAATGCTCGGGGCGCTCTGGCTGTTGTTGCGAGTGAAGGCACTCTCGGGGCGGACGGGCGTGGTCGTTCTGTCGGCCCTTGTGGCCCATACCGCGTGGCATTGGATGCTCGACCGTTTTCAGGTGCTCCGGCAGGTGGGTTTCCCACGAATCGATGGCAATGCGATCGTAATCCTCGCGCGATGGGTGCTGGCAGCTTTGATTATCGGGGGTGGCGCGCTCGCTTTCGGCAAGTGGCGCGACAAGAGGGCCGCTGCTAATGACAAAGCGGAATCAGTGACGATTGCTGTGCCGACGAAGGAACCTGCGGCAGCCATGACCTCGGGATAAGGGATCGTTGCACCGGCATAAGAATTCTAGTGGTCTATCGGTCAACTAAATCGAAGGCAGTAGCAGGGATTGCGTGACGCTAAGTGCCAGAAGACTCTGATGGCCAGGGACGGAGGTGGAACCGCCGACGCCAGCCTTTTCAGGGCCGCTTACCGAATTGGCCGGACGCCCCACCCAAGCCGGTTTTGCTTGGGTGGGTCTTTTGCATCTCGTTTGCGGTTTGACAGTTTCAGTGCATCCCCGGCCGTTGCCTGGCGCCCCAGGTTCGCCCTTCCTTTGAGCTAACCTGGGATCGTTGCGCTCGGCAACCTAGAGGCACAGTTAGAGATTCGCGCGACGGCCCGGGATCGCGAGCGGAAGATATTCGGTGGCCCGGCTCGAACCTTCCTCTCCCCAAGCTAGGCGTCCGCTTAGTTGTGCGTCTGTACGCTCTCGAAGCCCTTTTCAAACTGTGCGACCAGCGGAGTTTCGCCGGATTGGAGACCGTTGCGTCCCATGACCCGCCAGAGATAACTGCCAGTCGGCCCAGCATCGTACACGGCCATCACATCTTCGGAAAGCCGGCTCGTCACCAGGATGATAATGTCGGCTTCGGAAGGCTGGTACACGACCGTCAGTTTGCCCCAGTCTTGAATGGCGTTCTGCACGGCGTTGATTGCGTCCCGATCGTCGGGAAGCAGGTTCGGGTTGAACTGATCTCCGTCGTAGGAGGCAACATAAACATAGCGCGCATTCGCCAGAATGCCTGGGAACGCTGGTACGTTCGCGGTACTCGGATTGGGCGCAGCCAGGGCGGGAATTGCCGCCAGCAAAATCAAGCTAATCGCCACGAGACAAAATCGCTTCATATGGAAACCTCTTCTCATTAGACGCCTTGGAGCCGGAAAAGTCGCTGACGCCTGGTGGACCGGGGGTCCCGGTGTCTGTTGTCTCACTGCCCTGTGACCCCTCTCACAGCGCAGAACTTGCGCTTGGTGCACCATGTATCCAGGAGAAAAGTGTCCCCACCTCATGGGTCTAATGACGCTTTTTACGCACTATGAAAAGGGTGCTTATCCTGGGAGCTGCTGGGCGAGACTTCCACAACTTCAACGTAGTTTTTCGAAACAATCCTGAATTTCACGTTGTAGCTTTCACCGCAACACAAATTCCTGACATTGCTGGCCGCCGTTATCCCGTGCAGTTGGCGGGCGATTTCTATCCCGATGGCATTCCCATCCTGGAAGAAAACAAGATGGAAGACATCATCCACGACGAACTGATCGACGTGGTGGTCTTCTCCTACAGCGACGTTTCTTATCCGACGCTGATGCACCTGGCCTCGCGCGCCGTAGCCGCGGGAGCTGATTTCTGGCTGCTGGGCGTCGAACGCACGCAACTGGTTGCCAAAGTGCCGGTGATCTCGGTCTGCGCCGTCCGCACCGGATGCGGCAAGAGCCCGGTCTCGCGCCGGATTGCTACCGAGCTGCGAAAGCTCGGCTGGAACCCGGTCGTGGTCCGTCATCCCATGCCCTATGGCGATCTCGCCGTGCAGCATGCGCAACGCTTCGGTTCGCTGGCCGACCTCGACAAACATCGCTGCACCATCGAAGAGCGTGAGGAATACGAACCTCACATCATGGAAGGCACCACCGTCTATGCCGGCGTGGACTACGAGGAGATCCTGCGCCAGGCAGAGAAGGAGGGCGATGTTGTCCTGTGGGATGGCGGAAACAATGACACCTCGTTCTATCGTCCCGATCTCGACATCGTTGTCCTCGATCCGCATCGGGCGGGACACGAGCTAGCCTACTATCCCGGCGAAGTCAACTTCCGCAGCGCACACGTGCTTATCATCAATAAGGTGGACACGGCCGATCCCGACGGGCTGAAGACTGTGCGGCAGAACATCGCGCTGTATAACCCCAAGGCGCAAGTTATCGAGACAGCCTGCAAGGTGACTGTAGCCGATCCCGAAGCAGTTAGAGGCAAACGGGTGCTGGTGGTCGAAGATGGCCCGACGCTCACCCACGGCGAGATGCCTTATGGGGCTGGCGTGGTCGCAGCCAATCGCTACAATGCGGCTGCGCTGGTCGATCCTCGGCCCTATGCCGTCGGCTCAATCCAGAAGACCTTCGAGAAGTTTCCCCATTTGTGGAGAGTTTTGCCGGCCATGGGATACAGCGATATCCAGCGGCACGAACTCGAAGAGACGATCAAGCGCGTTTCCTGCGATCTAGTGCTGGTGGCCACGCCAATCGACTTGGGGCGCACCATCAAGCTGGACAAACCCAGCGTGCGGGTGACCTACGCCGTCGAGGAAATCGGCAAGCCCGCAATCACTACGATGCTGGAGCAGTTCACCCAAACCTACAAGCCGGCGCTGGCGGAAGTTGGGAGGTAGCATGTTGCAGAAAGATTTCCTCTCGATTCGCGACTTCTCGCCGCAGGAGATCACGCATTTTCTCGATGTCGCTTGTCAGGTCAAAGCCTTCCGGGGCGCATATTCCAGCGCTCTGAAGGGTAAGACGCTGGCCATGATCTTCGAAAAGCCATCGCTGCGCACACGCGTGACCTTCGACGTGGGCATCGAGGAACTGGGCGGACATCCGCTGTATCTTTCGCCGGCCGAGATCAGTCTCGGCAAGCGGGAGTCGGTCTACGATGTCGCCAAGAACCTGGAGCGGATGGTGCAGGGGATCATGATCCGGACCTTCGCTCACGACATCGTCGTGGACATGGCCCGGTACGCCAGCATTCCGGTTATCAACGGCCTCACCGATTACAGTCACCCCTGCCAGGCAATGGCGGACTACCTGACCATGCTCGAGGTCAAGGGCCGCATCGCCGGGCTAAAGGTGGCTTACATCGGCGACGGCAACAACGTGGCGCACTCGCTGCTATTTGCGGGCGCGCAATTAGGTGCGGAGGTGTGGATCGCCACGCCACCGGGATACGAGCCTGACAGCGGGGCAGTCGCCTGGGCGGTCGAACGCTGCGCCGCGGCTGGCGCGAGCTGCACCATCACCAACGATCCCAACCAAGCGGCTTCCGGCGCCGATGTCGTTTACACCGATGCGTGGACAAGCATGGGCAGGGAAGCCGAGGCGGCAGCGCGGCGCAATACCTTCCAACCGTATCAGGTGAACGCGAAGCTGTTTGCCAAGGCCAAGCCCGATGCCATCTTCATGCATTGTCTACCGGCGCACAGGGGCGATGAGGTTACGGACGACGTAATCGATTCGCCACGCTCGTTCGTCTTCCAGCAGGCAGAGAACCGGCTGCACGCCCAAAAGGCAATCATGTTGGAACTGATGAAGGACACGCAGGCCGCGGAACGCGAGACGGCTCGCGAACTGAGGTTGGAGTTGGTGAGGTAAGCCGCAAGAGTACTGGTGGATGGGAGATAGCCAACGCGCAAACCATCGCGAGGAGCCTCCCATCCGCCAAAGCAGTTTCACTTTTTGATATTGGCGACGGGTGGAGCACGCCTTCAGGCGTGCATTGCCGGCGATAGTTTCTGAACGCGCTTTAGCGCCTGAGGTACGTGGGTTTCCATTACCTCAGCGGCTGAAGCCGGTTTTACGACCGATCGCCAAATGCAGCGCTGAAGCGCGGCTGCACCCAATGCGCCAAAAAGCAGAACTGCTGAAGGCGGCACAGGAATGAATCGGTTAACTGTTCGCTGTTCGCTTTTGGCTATTCGCTATTCGCCAGAGGCCGCGAGATTTCCGGTTGCTAAGAGCTAAACGCTAACAGCGAATAGCGAGACCCGTTCGCAAGGATCTTTATGTCAAGAACTGCGCTAGTCGCGGTTGGCGGCAACTCTCTAATTCGTGCAGGAGAAAAAGGCACCATTGCCGAGCAATTAGCCAATACTCGCCGCACCGCGCAGGCAATCGTCGGCCTCATCCGCCTGGGATACAGCCTGGTGATCACCCATGGCAACGGGCCGCAGGTGGGCGCGCAGTTGCTGCGCTCGGAACGTGCATCCGACGTGGTGTACGGGCAGACGCTGGATGTTTGCGGTGCCGCCAGCCAAGGCGAGATCGGCTACCTGCTTGCGCAATCGCTGCAGAATGAGCTTGCAGCAGCGGACATGGATGTGCCGGTCGTTAGCCTGGTGACCCAAACCGTTGTCTCGGCTAATGACCCAGCTATGCGGCATCCATCCAAGCCGATCGGGCCTTTTTATTCCCGGCCCGTCGCCGACGAGAAAAAGCGCTTGTTGGGATGGCAGATCGTTGAGGACGCGGCCCGCGGCTATCGTCGAGTAGTACCTTCGCCGGAGCCAATCGAGATCCTGGAACTCGCCGTCATTCGCTCGTTGGTCGATCGCGGAGTGCTGGTAGTGTCAACCGGGGGCGGAGGCATTCCCGTAATGCGCGTGAACGGCCGCCTGCAAGGCGTGGAGGCTGTCATTGACAAGGATCGCGCCTCCGCGTTGCTGGCTTCTCAGTTGGGGGTTGACCTGTTCGCGATCTCTACCGATACCCAATATGTTTTCCTGAATTACAAGAAGCCGAACCAGACGCCGCTCACTCATGTCACCGCTGCGCAGTTGGAACAACATCTGCGCGCCGGCCACTTCCCGCCGGGGAACATGGGACCGAAGGTGGAATCGGTGTTGCGCTTCCTGCACAGCGGGGGCAGGGAAGCGGTGATCACCTCGTACGAGCATCTGTGCGAAGCGGTGCAGGGCTCTGCGGGTACGCACATCGTGGCGAACCCAGAATCAGGCCGCAACACTGTGTGGCAGGAAGAGCAACTTGAGGTGCCGGTTATCCGGTAAGCCATGCTGATTACCGACCGAACCACTAGACTGCAGGAAGCAAAACCAGGACGCTCTCGTATGAGTTTGAAGCACGTGGTCGAGTCGCAACAGTTCACAGTTCCACTGTTGATGGAACTGTTCGACCGGTCGCGGCTGATGGAGCGAATTGTCGCGCGCGGCGGAACGCTGGATTATCAGAATCGAATTCTTGCCAGCCTGTTCTATGAGCCGTCCACCCGGACCCGCTTCTGCTTTGAAGCGGCCATGCATCGGCTCGGCGGACGCGTGCTCTCCACCGAACACGCCCGTGCTTTTTCTTCCGAGATCGAAGCCGAACAGGTGGAAGATTCCATCCGTATTATTGGCAGCTACTGCGACGTTATAGTGATTCGTCATCATGAGACAGGCGGAGCGGGCCGCGCGGCCAAGGTCTCGCCGGTGCCGATCATCAATGCGGGTGATGGCGCGGGAGGCCAGCATCCCACGCAAGCTCTGCTCGATCTGTACACGATTTACCGCGAGCGCCCGCTCGATGGCTTGAGCGTGGCCTTTATCGGGGAACTCGATCGTGGCCGCACCGTGCGTTCCCTGGCGTACCTGCTGGCGAAATTCGAACGGGTGAAAGTCTTCTTCGTCAGCCCGCCCGAGTTGCAGATGAAACCCGACATCCTGCAGTACCTCGACCGTCATGGTGTCCGCTACGAGTTGGAGTCGGACATCAATCGAGTGGTCGGTGAAGTGGATGTGATTTACCAGACGCGCATTCGCCCCGATAGGCTCAAAGGACCTCATCGCTATGCAATTGACTCGAGCGTGCTTGAGCGAATGCGGTCCGACGCCATGATTCTTCATCCCTTGCCGCGGACCGTGGAACTGGACAAGAAAGTGGATGACGATCCCCGCGCTCTGTACTTCCGGCAGGCAGCGAACGGACTGTATGTGCGAATGGCGCTTTTGACGATGCTTTGGGATGGATAGCACTGCGACTCTGCGCTGTGCTGTACATACAAATACGATGAGCACATGTGTGGGATCTGTGAATTGACGGCTTGTCTCGGAATTGTCATTACGAGCGAAGCGAGGAATCTGCTGTTTTTTGCGCATGGAACGATGACCGGTGGAAAACAGCAGATCCCTCGCGGCCTGAAGGCCGTCCGTGATGACAACTCGCTTTGAGTTGGCGCGGTGCGACGATTGCGCTAAATCCAGCCCCGAATGGGGCGGAAGAGCTTAACCTAGCGATTCAGCGCTGGGTTAAGTGGAAAACAGGGCCGAGTCCCGTAGGGACGGCACAGGTTCTGACACAAGATTCTCGATACTAGAAACACAGCCAGGATTTGAGGAGCTTATGGAAGTCATCGATCGTTTGCAAACCAGCGATTTTATCGAACTCGAAAACAAGTACGGCGCTCACAACTACCATCCCCTCGACGTTGTTATCGAACGCGCGGAAGGGGTCTGGGTTTATGACGTGGAAGGCAATCGCTATCTCGATTGCCTCGCCTCCTACTCTGCCGTCAACCAGGGACACTGCCATCCCAAAATCCTCAAAGCTATGATCGAGCAAGCGCGCAAGGTCACGCTGACCTCACGGGCCTTCCGCAATGATCAGTTGCCTCTCCTCTATGAGGAATTCCACGAACTGACCGGCTTCGAGATGGCGCTGCCCATGAACTCGGGCGCAGAGGCGGTGGAGACAGCCGTCAAGGCAGCCCGCAAGTGGGGATACAAAGTCAAAGGCATCCCCGAGGGCAAAGCCGAAATCATCGTATGCTCCAACAATTTTCACGGGCGGACGGTGACCACCATCAGTTTCTCGACCGACGAGCAGTATCGCGACGGTTTCGGACCTTTCACGCCCGGATTCAAGGTCATCCCCTTCGGCGACGCAAAGGCGCTGTGCCAGGCGATTACGCCCAATACCTGCGCTTTCCTGGTGGAGCCGATTCAGGGTGAAGCCGGCATCATCATTCCACCGGCAGGCTTCCTCAAAGAAGCGGCGGCCCTTTGTCGCGAAAATCGCGTGCTCCTCATCGCTGACGAGATTCAGTCTGGCTTGGGCCGCACCGGCAAGCTCTTCGCCTACATGCACGAAGGCATCACTCCCGATGTCGTAATTGTCGGCAAGGCCCTGTCAGGTGGTTTCTACCCGGTGTCGGCGGTGCTGGCATCGAAGGAGGTGCTGGGCGTATTTCACCCAGGCGACCACGGAAGCACCTTCGGCGGCAATCCGCTGGCATGTGCGATTGCTCGTGCCGCCTTGCGCGTGCTGGTAGACGAGAATCTGGTTCAACGCTCCGCGGAACTAGGCGACTATTTCCTCGCCAAGCTGAAAACACTGAAGAGCGCACACATTCGCGAGGTCCGCGGCCAAGGCCTGTGGATTGGAATTGAACTGGACGTCCCCGCGCGCCCGTATTGCGAAGCGCTCAAGAAGCTCGGGATTCTCTGCAAGGAAACGCACGAGTACGTCATCCGCATCGCGCCTCCACTGGTCATTACTCGCGAAGACATCTTCTGGGCCTTCGAGCGGATTAAGAAGGTCGTTGAAGAATTGCGTTAAAGTGCGATATGTTCCTCGATCGCACGAGGGCTGCCAAACCTGGCAGCCCTTTTCAGCAATCCTTGCTGCTGGTCGTGGTGGCGCACCTGTCTTGTCGTCCAACTTAGGCGCGCGCGTGGCGATTCCCTAGGGGCTGAAGCCAACCGGAACTCATGTGAACGCTTGTTGCTAACTGCTAAGGGCTAATTGCTAACGGCTATCTAGTACTTCCGCATGTGGATTTCGGTGCCGTTGCGCTCGAACTTCACTTCGTCCATCAATTGATTGATGAGATAAATGCCGCGGCCATGGTTGGAGAATACGTTTTCTCCGCGGCAGGGGTCGGGGATGGCAAAGGGATCGAAGCCGTTGCCCGGGTCGCGCACCACGATCAGCATGCCGCGCGCTTCATCGCATCCTACACAGCACTGGACTTTCTTCGTGGGATCGTTCTTGCAACCGTGAACAATAGCATTGGCCAGGGCTTCGCGCAGGGCGGTTTCAATCTCAAATTCTTTGCCGGAGGCGCATTCAAGTCTGCGCGCCATCTCCATGATGCCCTCAACCACGGGACTGATGGCCGTGGAATCGGCGTTGAGAGTGACCTCAATGCGTATCATCAGTTTGCTGCGATCGAACTCCGCTGTTGGAAAACAGCCGGGTTGCTGCATGGCCAGGTCTCCAATAGGAATCGCGCTGGGTTACTCTTACAGAAAAGCTCGATTGGGTCAAGCGGGAATACACAAAACTGTGACATAACCCGGCATTTTCGTGGGGGGAGGGCGAACGAGGAAGGCTATCTCCTCGCAAGTTCGGGTGCCAGTTCTCCAAGTCTGACGAGTCGGGCGATGATCGCGCCTCGAGTCTGTTGATGGATTTTTGCTATTTCGTCGAAGTGCAGTTTTTGATGGAACTTGCGGCGCAATTGAGCGTCCTCCTCCTGTGTCCACGGCTTGCCAGCGCCCTGCGGCAGTTCCGATTTTCGAATTTCACGCTTCGCGAGTTCGACTGCACAGGCGAGGGCTCGCACCACCTGTCCCTGCTGGAATGGGCTGTCTGCAGGAAGTACTTCGCCGGTAGTAGGATTTACTCCTTCCGCCAACGGTTCAAGAATTTTGAGCGCTTCGGTGCAGTTCATACCAGTCTCCACAACCCAAGTGCACACGTGCGTGTTTGGAACTGTCGGTGACGACGGTCACCGCTCATCGTGCATAATATGGAGTTGTTGAATCCAAATTCGTTTAGAACCGCTGTACTCTCTCGATTTTATGTGCGCTCTCAGACGACTCGCGCCGCGCGGTGTGGATCTCGTGCAAATAATATCCATTCTGCTCCTCATCCAGAGTTCGCTTTTGCCGCTTGCATCTGCCCAGGACCTCACCGTCGCGGCTGCCTCCGACTTGAATTACGCTCTAAAAGACCTGGCTGCGCGCTTCGAGAAGAAAACCGGCGACAAGGTAACGCTTTCGTTCGGTTCCTCGGGAAACCTGTATTCGCAGATTCAGGGTGGCGCTCCTTACGATGTGTTCTTCTCGGCGGACATGGAGTATCCACAAAAACTCGCCAGTGCCGGCCTCGTCGAGAATTCTTCGCTGCGAACCTACGCTGTCGGCCATCTCGTGCTCTACCTGTCGAATAACGTAGGTTTGGACCGTGATCATTTAAGGGACGCCCGCCATGAGATAACGCATATTCTGTTGTTACCTGAGGTAAAGCGGATCGCCATTGCCAACCCGCAGCATGCGCCCTATGGCCGAGCTGCGATGGCCGCGCTGGAGCGTCTTGAAGTGAAGCAAAAGGTCGCCAGCAAGTTAGTCTTCGGCGAGAACGTCAGCCAGGCTGCTCAGTTTGTGCAATCGGGGAACGCGCAGGCTGGGTTGATTTCTTTGTCGCTCGCCATGTCCCCTGCCATGAAGGACGCGGGGAGGTACTGGGAACTGCCTGCCGATACATATCCTGAGATCCTGCAAGGAGTCGCGGTCCTTTTCTCCTCACGGCACAAGCGCGCGGCGCAAGCCTTTATCGACTACATTGGTTCCGCGGAAGGCGCGGCGGTACTTGAGCAATATGATTTCCGCGTACCATCACGCAAATGATCGTTCAGGCACTCACGCTTACGCTGCGGTTAGCCATCATGGTCTCGGCCATCCTGCTCGTCATCGGCATTCCGCTGGCGTACTGGTTGGCATTTTCGCGCCGGCGCTGGAAGTTTCTGGTGGAAGCGATTGTCTCGCTGCCCATCGTGTTGCCCCCGACCGTTCTGGGCTTTTACGTTCTAGTGGCTGTCGGTCCCTTCACTCCATTGGGGCGCTGGTACCATGCGCTCACCGGTCGTAGCCTTGCGTTCACGTTCGAAGGCCTCGTACTTGGATCGGTTTTGTATAGTCTTCCCTTCGCGGTGCAGCCCATGGCCACCTCCTTTGCTGCGATTGACCGCAAATTGCTGGACGCATCCGCGCTTCTGGGAGCATCCCGATGGCGCACGTTCTGGCGCATCGTGCTGCCGCTGGGACTGCCGGGCGTGCTGACGGGGCTGGTGCTGAGCTTCGCGCACACCTTGGGCGAGTTCGGTGTGGTGCTCATGATCGGCGGCAACATCCCCGGCGCAACCCAGACCGTCTCGATTTTGATTTACGACCAGGTGCAAGCGCTCGATTACGCGACGGCGAACCGCACTGCGCTGATTCTTCTTGTGCTTTGCTTCACCATGCTGGCAATTCTTTACGGCTTGCGCCGTCGTGGCGGGTGGAATGTGTGGGAGTGGAGATGAACGAGGCGAACACATCGCCACCCGGCGAGCAACTGAAGGTCCGCATTCAAAAACATTTTCGCGGGGAAACCGGCTCTCCATTCGAGCTCCAGGTCGAGCTTGCGGTAGCGGCCGGCTTCACCATTCTGTTTGGAGCCTCCGGTGCAGGGAAGACGACTCTGCTCGACTGCATAGCCGGTCTGCAAACCCCAGACGACGGAGCGATTGCGATCGGCGGGGCCACCCTCTTCGACTCCAAGTCGCGTGTGAACCTTGCGCCGAGCCGCCGCTCGGTCGCATACCTGCTGCAATCGCTGGCGCTCTTTCCGCATATGACGGTCGAGCAAAATGTGCAGTACGGCCTAGGCTCTCTCAACAAGAGCGATCGCGACGCTCGCAGCGGTGAGGTGTTGGAATCGTTTCGCATCTCATCGCTGGTCAAGCGGCGTCCCAGCGAAATTTCTACCGGAGAACGCCAGCGAGTTGCGCTGGCCCGTGCGCTGGTGACGCGTCCGCGAGTGCTGCTGCTTGACGAACCGCTTACGGCGCTGGATGCAATCACGAAAGCCCGAATCCTGGACGATCTGCGCGCCTGGAATCGACGGCATCGAATTCCGATTCTTTACGTTACCCACGACCGCGAGGAAGTCTTCGCGTTGGGCGAAAGTGCCATTGTGCTTCAGGAAGGCCGTATCCTTGCGCAAGGCTCACCCCACGAAGTCTTGCAGCGGCCGCAATCGGAAACTGTCGCCCAGCTCGCCGGCTTCGAGAACATCTTCGATTGCTCGGTAACCGCGTCGCATCCGGAGTACGGGACCATGACCTGCCGCGTCGCGGGTTCAACCCTCGATCTTGAAGTACCGTTGGTGCGCGTGAATGCTGCGTTGACACTGCGCGTCGGGATTCGAGCCGGAGACATTCTGCTGGCATCCTCTTTGCCGCTGAGACTTAGTGCGCGCAATGTTCTCGCCGGGACGATCACAGTGCTAGAACAGCGCGATATGAAGGTGATTGCCATCGTTACTTGCGGACCAATCTTTGAAGTGCATCTCACGCTGGGTGCGCGGGAGGCGCTGCAACTCAAGCCTGGGGCGCGAGTGTGGCTGGTGGTCAAGACGTACTCATGCCACGTACTGCAGTAATGCGCTGTGCTCCAGGTTCACGCCTCACATTGCGGAGTGATGACGCTCACTGCGCCCCTGTTTATAGAGTTCATACTGGAATTGTTATGGCTGCCCACAGCCCGGCATAGGAAAACCTAGGCCGCTTGCGAAGGCCATCGGCAATCCCTCCCCCACGGCTTGCCTTGGCAGTCGCGGGCAGCATGTCCGCATCGGAGGTGTGAGCAATGCCCGCTGTCATCGAACCGAAAACCAACGAGGAAGCGAAAGTGCAACCCGTTCCAACCGTCTCCAACGAACCCGAATTGTTTGCCGCGGAAATCGCGATGGAGGAAAAGTCCTCCGGCATCATTCCATTGTTGTTGATCGCCGGATTGATTCTGGTCGTGGGCGGAACCATTTTTTACTTTGTGAAAGGCGCCCGCGACGTCCTGACCGTTCCGGTTGCGACCAGTACAGTCACCAGGATATTGGACGCGCAGGGACCAGCGACCATCCGCTTCAGCACCGGTACCGTGGTCTCCAATGTCAACGAAAAGCCGATGGATCCGCACTACAAGTTGCTGGCGAAAACCGGCGTCATTGTTACCAAGCCGAAGGGCTATAACTCCTTAATCGTCGCTCTGACTCCAGCGGGCGAGAAGTTGTTCAGTACCATCAAGGGCGTGGAGAAGACCAGCAATGCCGACCGGACGGTCACGTATGTGGTTCCGTTGGCCGAGCGCAAACTGGTCGACGTCGCCAACGTCAACATGATCAAGCCGCACCTGGCTCGAGTGGAATATTCCTGGAAGTGGGAGCCCAATCGCCTAGGGATCGAGTTTGACGCTTCCGGCGGCCTGGTAAAGAGCTTTTCCAGCTGGGACCGCGCCACTCTTATCAAGTCGTACGGCGCCGATTTCTACGGAGCCCCACCCACCAAGGCCAGCATTGTCTTGATGGAAAAAGATAATGGCGTGTGGCAGCCCTACGTCGAGTAACGGCTGCGGCGTAGTGTTGGTGCAGGGAGGAGCGCCCGGCCCCTCCCTTCTTTAATTTCTACCCATGGAGAGCGGTCGCTCAGTAGTGCACAAACCGAAGCCATAGCAGCCCGATCGCCATCGTGATCACGGTCACAGGCACACCGATCTTTATGTACTCGACGAAGCTGATGTGAGCTTCGGCACGGGCTTTTTCCACCACGATAATATTGGCCACCGAGCCCGTAATCGTCAGATTTCCCGCCAATGTGCTAGACATTGCCAACAGCAGCCACGCGCGGTGCACATCGTGGAACTGCGGTACCAGCCCCTTCAATAACATTACGGTCGGTACATTGCTGGCGATGTTCGACAACAACGTCACGGCGGCGGCGAAGATCACGCTATCATGCAAATTCAGACGCTCGGCGCTGCCAAGTAGTTCGCGTGTAATTCCCGCTTGCTCGGCTCCGCCGAGAATCAAGAACAGGCCGAGGAACAGCACCAGCAACGACCAATCCACATCGCCGTAGATCGCTCTTGGCTCCCGATGACGCTGCACCAGCAACAGCGCCCCTCCCGCGGCCGCGACCAGCGGAGGCGACACTCCCAGCAGGAACCCAGCCAACACGCCGAGTGTGACTGTTAGGGGCCATGCCAGATACGTTTCGGGTGCTTTATGGTGGGTTTCTATTTTGCCGGGATATGGTTGTGCGCCCTTGCCATCACTCCGCAGAAAGATGAAATGGAGCAGCGCCCAATCCACGAACAGGCCAATGAACGCCACCGGTCCGAGATGCGCTGCGAAGTCGCGGTAGGCAATGCCTGACACCGACCCGATCAATATGTTCTGCGGATTGCCAGTGATGGTGGCCGCGCTGCCGATGTTCGAAGCCGTCGCTAGCCCAAGCAGGTAAGGCAGCGGATGCAACTTCATGCGTTTGCAAATGCCCAGAAGAAGCGGAGCCATAACCAGGCAGACCACATCATTCACCAGAAATGCCGACAACATGCCGCTGGTGAAGATAACTCCCGGGAGAAAGTGTCGAGGCGGAAGATGCTCGATAACCAGATGCGATACCCACTGAAAAAAGCCGGCAAGGTGCAGGCTGGCGACGATCAGCATCATGGCGAAGAGCAACACCAGGGTCGCGAAGTCGATGCTTGCGAGGGCTTGCGCGGGTGAGAGGACGCCGAAGGCAAACATGAGCACCGCGCCAATGACCGCCATCGCCGGCCGGTCGATCTTCGTGCCCGGCAGGCGGCCCACCGCGAAAACAAAGTAGCTGACCAGGAAGATCGCCCACGCGATGATCATGTGTGCATGCGGGAGCGCCTGCGCAATTGTGGTTTCGGTCGACAATTTCTCTCCGGACGCTCACCCTCGGGGCCGCCAGCGATCAAAGTCTTATAACAGAAGGAAAGTGTCTATGACTAGCACTTCAATCGTCGTCGCCTCGGGCTTGCTGCTTTTCTCTTTGATACTCCTCGCGCAACCGCCGCAAGCGCGCAGCACTCAGCCGAAGAGTGCTTCCCCCGTTCTTGTTATCACCGATCAGGACAACGGAAAGGATGTCGACCTTCCCGCGGGCGACACGCTGGTGATCCGGCTGAAGAGCAACCCGTCAACTGGTTACGTCTGGGCGATAAAGGGCGATCCTTCGCCCCTCCGACTGGTGAAGAGTTCTGCCCAAAAAACTGGCCAAACCAGCCGTGCCGTGGGTGCGCCGGCCACGCAGGAGTTCCGGCTGACCGCCGCATCCGCTGGCATGGCATCGCTCACGTTGGAATACCGACGGCCATGGGAGTACACTGCGGGTCCTGCCAAAACGTTCAAGGTGAAAGTGAATGCCCGTTGACAGAACCCAGGCACAGCCCAGGCAAGACCTCCAATGGCCCGTTTTGGGGGGTGTTGGCATAGGGTTTCCCCCGATGTTCGATTGTCACAAACTGCTGTGACTTTGGTCGTTGCCGATCTCCGGGAAAGAGTTAGAATAGAGTTGGAATTGAAAATGATTTTCAACTTCATATTCGGCCGTCGCCAGAAGCAGCCCAAACGCAAGGCCAGTGCCCTCGCCGATCTACGCGTGGGAGAGAGCGCCATTTTGGGCGATATGGAACTCGCCTCGCCCGTGGCGGAGCACCTGATGAACCTGGGCTTCGTGCCTGGCCTGGAAGTCACGGTCGCGCGCAGCAGCCCAGGTGGCGATCCCCGCGTATACCGGGTGGAAGGCACCGAAGTTGCCATGCGCCGCGACCTGTCGCGCCACATCCATGTCGAACTGGCCGGGGCCCCTGCATTTGGAGACTAATGCATGGGAGCCTCGACAATGAGCTGCCATGCGGTCGCGCGGCCTAGGGAAGAAACCCTCGCCACGTCGTATCGCACGGTGGCTGTTGTCGGCCCTCCCAATTCCGGCAAGACCACGCTCTTCAATCGCCTCACTCGCCTGCGCCAGAAGGTCGGAAATTTCCCTGGCGTCACCGTCGAACACCACACCGGATACGTGCGCGACTCCGAAGGACATGAAGTCGCGCTGATCGATCTGCCCGGCGTCTACAGCCTGACTCCCAAGTCCGAAGATGAAAAGGTAGCGGTCGATGTCCTGACCGGGCAGATGCCGGGCACGCCACGACCGGACGCGATCATTGTGGTTTTGAATTCCACCAACCTGCATAGCCACTTGGTATTGGCGGGGCGCGTGATCGCGCTTGGCTTACCCACGCTGGTGTTGCTGAACATGGCCGACGAGTTGCGCAAGCAGGGCGGCCACGTGGACGTGCTGTCGTTAGCTCGCCAGTTAGGCACGCCCGTCGCGCTGGTTAGTGCCACCACGGGCGAAGGCATCGTCGCAGTACAGAACTTTTTGTCCTCGGCAGCGGCCAGCCCTGAGCCGTTGGAATTGCCGGTAGTCGGAGGCACGCGCGGTTATCGCGAGTGGGCCGTGAAGGTCGGCACAAATGCGAAGTATCACCGTCCGGCCACTCCGGTCTGGACTCAACGACTTGACTCCATATTCCTGCACCGCACCTGGGGCGCGATTATCTTTGGCCTGGTGGTCATCGGCGTCTTCCAGACCATCTTTGCGGTTGGTCAGCCGCTCTCGAACCTGCTGCAGCATTTCCTCGACGTCAGTGGCTCGCAGATTGGAAATCATCTACCGCAGGGGATGTTCAGCTCGCTAATCGTGAACGGAGTGTGGAAGGGAACCGGCTCGGTGCTGGTCTTCCTACCGCAGATTCTGCTGCTGTTTTTGGTCATCGGCATTCTCGAGGACTCTGGATACCTGTCGCGCGCCGCAGTCATAGCCGACCGCACCATGTCGCGGGTTGGCCTGAATGGCAAGAGCTTTATTCCGCTACTGTCGGCCTATGCATGCGCGGTGCCGGCAATCATGGCGACGCGCACCATCGAGAGCAAACGCGATCGCATTGCGACCATCCTGATTGCGCCCTTCATGACTTGCTCGGCGCGCCTGCCGGTCTACACCATGGTGATCGCGGCGTTTCTGCCGAACCGGCCGGTACTGGGTGTCTTCCTTGGAACGCGGGCGCTGGCGATGCTCGGGCTGTACGTTCTCGGGTTCCTGATGGCGGTGTTTACGGCGCGGCTGCTGAAGTCGTCGATCCTGAAGAGCAAGGACTCGCCCTTCATCCTGGAGATGCCACCCTATCGCTGGCCCACGCTAACGTCTCTGGGCTTGCGGCTGGTGGATCGCGGCAAGGCATTCCTCTACCGCGCCGGCACGGTGATCATGCTGGTCTCGCTGCTGTTGTGGGCGGCGACCAACTTCCCCATGCATCATGGACAACCGCCTGCGGTGCAGGACAGTGTAGTCGCCTGGGTGGGTCATGCCATCGAGCCTGCCATTCGTCCCCTGGGCTTTGACTGGAAGATCGGCGTGGGGCTGATCACCTCGATGGCCGCACGCGAAGTGATTATCGCCACGCTGGGCACGTTGAATGGAATCGACCCCCAGTCGCACGCTGTCGACTTGCAATCCGCGCTCAAGCATGAGCTAACGCCCGCAGGAGCCGTGGCTTTACTCGTCTTCTTCGCGTTCGCCATGCAATGTATGTCGACTATTGCCGTGGTGCGCCGCGAAACCAACGGATGGAAGTGGCCGATTCTACAGTTTGGCTACATGACCGTCGTAGCGTACATCTCCGCCTTTGCGGCCTACAACATCGTTGGACATCTCATCCACTGAGTAACCTCCCGCTTGCCTATGGAGAGTAAAATTATCGAATCGGGATTCGACATGGCAACCCTACAGATCTCGCTCGAAGAATACCTGCGGACCAGCTACCACCCTGACCGTGATTACGTTGACGGCGAGGTGCAGGTGCGCAATTTGGGAGAATTCGATCATGGAGCTGTATAGGTTTTCCTGTCGGTTTGGTTCTTCCAACACCGTCAAGAATGGGACTTGCACGTAGTTACGGAGACTCGGGTTCGGGTGGCTACTGAGCGCGTGAGAATTCCAGATGTGTGCTTGGTCTCCCGGAAACAACCGATCGAGCAGGTAATCACCATTCCTCCCTTGGCGGTGCTTGAAATCCTCTTACTAGGAAGACCGAATCGTGCGTTACAACGAACGGCTCGCCGACTACCGTCAAATGGGCATTCCGAATGTTTGGGTGATCGATCCAGTCAATCGGGTGGGTTACGATTGCAGCACTCCAGCGTGGTGGCCGGTTGAAGAATTTCGCGTAGCCGGTTCCCCGATATTTTTGCGGCTTACCGATTTCTGGAGTGAGTTGCAAGCGAATCGCTAACTTCAAAGCTTCTGGGAACCAGCGAGCTTCTTCACCAGCCCGGGCAGCACCTCTCCCGCCTTACCCAGCACTACTTCGTCGAAAAACTTGCCATTGGCCGGCTCCTCCGGCCCGATGTAGATGGCGCGCGCGCGATTGATGCGGGCCATGCGCACGAAGCTGGCCGCCGGCTCGACCACGCCGGACGTTCCAATGGTCAACAGCACGGTGCACACTCTCAGCTGCTCGAAGATGCGATCCATGGCAAACGGAACTTCGCCGAACCAGCAGATGTGTGGTCGCAGCAACGCTCCGCATTGTGGGCAGGTGGGAATTTCCGCTCGCGAGAGGTAGAGGCGCTCGTCGTCAAAAGGCGCGCTGTTACAGCTCTCCCGCGAACAGCGGGTCTGCATCAGGCGGCCATGCATGTGAACGATGCGCTGTGAGCCTGCCTGTTCGTGCAGGGAATCGACGTTCTGCGTGCAAAGAAAGAAGCGCTCGCCCAGCACGCGCTCCAGTTCTGCCAGGGCGCGATGAGCGGGATTTGGAGTCACTGTTACCGCCCGCTTGCGCCGCTCGGAATAAAACTGCCACACCAGTTCCGGATTAGCGTGGAAAGCTCCAGGGGTGGCTACCTCTTCCACGCGATGTCCCCGCCACAGTCCATCGGCGCCACGAAAGGTTGGAAGTCCGCTCTCAGCGCTGACGCCAGCACCTGTTAGAGCGAATACCCGGTCCTGCGATGCCAGTGGTTGGGTCATTTTCCTGCCTGCCGACCGGTGCCGGCGTTGCGCCTTCCTTGAGGTACTGGTTGATCCGTATTGTTCGCAGCTTGATGTCGGATGAGGCTGCGGTGTGCCCCACCCGGTTACATAATCCTACCGCGTTTCTATATACTGAGTGGTTCGGTCGCCACCTGGTTTCCGTTCCGTGAGGGGTGGTCGCATCCGTCCGGCCGGTAGGGAATCTATAACTTATACATCCGACACGCAAAGGCCATGGCAACCCGGTCGCGGAAGCCGGGCCACGGAGTTTGTCATCCTTGTCCACAATAACGATATCGAGCCAGCCCACCGCCGTTAACAGTGAGAAGTCGGAAAGTGTCTTGGACGCCTTCCGTCGCTGGGGCTACTTGCAGGCCAATCTTGATCCCTTGGAGCACTTCGCTCCGCTCTCTCATCCTGAGTTGGACGTCTCCGGCGAGGGCGTCGACTTGGCGCGCCGTATTTACTGCGGCAGCATCGGGGTCGAGTTCATGCATCTTCCTGATCCCGAGCGAAGGCAGTGGATCCAGGAGCGGATGGAGTCTCCGCAGCAGGATCCCGTGGATCGCTCAAGAATTCTCGATCAACTGGTGCGCGCTGACATTTTCGAGCAGACCATTCATTCCCGCTATATCGGAACCAAGCGCTATTCGCTCGAGGGCAACACGGCGCTCATGCCGCTGCTGGACGAAATTCTAAACTCTGGTTCGCAGCAAGGTGCCGATCAAGCCATCCTGGGGATGAGCCACCGCGGCCGTCTCAACGTCATCATCAATATTGTGAGTCGTCCGGCGGCGGAAATCTTCGCCGGATTCGAGGACGTCGATCCGCGAAGCGTGCTGGGCGGCGGCGACGTGAAATATCACATCGGTGCGACAGGAATTTTCACCGGCGCCAGCGGGGGGCAGGTGCGCATTCACATGGTCTCCAATCCCAGCCATCTCGAAGCGGTTGATCCGGTGGCCCTGGGGCGCGCCCGCGCCAAGCAGACACGAGTCGGGCGCGAAGGCAAAACCAGGATTCTGCCAATCCTGATGCATGGAGACGCCGCTTTTGCGGGGCAGGGAATCACGGCGGAGACTTTGAATCTCGCCAACCTGCGCGGCTACACCGTCGGCGGGACGGTCCATATCATCGTCAACAATCTCATCGGTTTTACCACCAACCCCAGCGACGCCTATTCCAGCCGCTTCTCCTCCGATCTTGCCAAGCGGCTGCCAATTCCGATCTTCCATGTCAACGGCGAGGATCCCGATGCGGTGGTGCGCGTCGGCCGCATGGCGCTGGAATATCGCTATGACTTCGGTACGGACGTGGTGATTGACCTTATCGGCTTTCGTCGCCACGGCCACTCCGAGGTGGATGATCCGACCATTACCCAGCCGATCCTATATCGCAAAATCAAAGACCATCCCCTGCTCTACCAGATCTATGCCAGCAACGTCGGACTGGACGCGCAACCTCACGTCGAAAAGTTTCAGGCCGAACTTGATGCGGCAGAGAAGGCCGGCAAGAGCATGGTCAAGAAGCCGGCGATGCGCCAGTTGCCCAGTTATTGGTCCCCATATCACGGCGGCCCATACAATCCAGCCGATGAAGTTGATACCGGGCTTACAGCCGAGCGACTGCACCAGATCACTGATGCGCTGGTGAGGTATCCCGTCGCCTTCAACATCCATCCCAAGGTGCAAAAGCTTCTGGAGCAGCGTCGCGAGATGGGCTATGGCAAGCGTCCGCTGGATTTTGGTATGGCCGAGGCATTGGCGTTCGGCTCGCTGGCGCTGGAAAACACACCCATTCGCATCAGTGGTCAAGACAGTCGCCGCGGCACGTTCAATCAGCGGCACTCCGTGCTGATCGACATCGTTGACGAGAAGGAATACGTGCCTTTGTGCCATCTGGCGCCTAATCAGGCGCGGGTTGAGATTTACAATTCGGAACTTTCCGAAGCAGCGGTCATGGGCTTCGAGTATGGCTATTCGCGCGATTATCCGGAGACCCTGGTCGCGTGGGAAGCGCAGTTCGGCGACTTTGCCAACGGGGCGCAGATCGTCATCGATCAATTCGTCGTCTCGGGTGAAGACAAGTGGAGTCTGCTGAGCGGACTCGTGCTCCTGTTGCCGCATGGCCACGAAGGCCAGGGGCCGGAGCACTCCAGCGCGCGCATCGAGCGCTATCTGCAATTGTGCGCCCGCGACAATATGCAGGTCTGTCAGCCCTCAACCGCCGCACAGTATTTCCATCTGTTACGGCGGCAGGCGTTGCGCAAATGGCGCAAGCCGCTTATCTGCTTTACGCCGAAGAGCATGTTGCGCCATCCCGAGGCCATGTCGCCGTTGAGCGACCTGGAGCGTCCACGCTTCCTCAATGTAATCCCCGATGAAACTGCCCTCAACGCTAGGCGCGTGTTGCTGTGTACCGGAAAGATCGGTCACGAACTAAGAACGGAACGCAAGAAGTTGAAGAGGCAGGGTCCGGCCATTATCTCGCTTGAGCAGATGTACCCCTTCCCGGAAGCGGAGCTTCGCGAGAGTCCTGGACCGCTACCAGAATGCCGCGGAGTTCCTTTGGGTGCAAGAAGAGCCGGCGAACATGGGTGCGCTTACGTTCGTTACTCCGCGCTTGAAGCGAATTGTTGGCTCAAAGCTGCGAAGCATCAAACGTGCCGCCAATGCAACTCCCGCGACGGGCTCGGCGAAGGCCCACGAACTGGAACAGAAGACGCTTCTGACGCTGGCTCTAGGCAAGGGAGAATAAGGCTTAAGACCTGTCGATTCGAGTCTCAGTGCCCCGACAATGGTGCGCGAGTTAGAAACAGGTAGCGAAAGTGCTTGACTGGTTATAGGCTATAAAATTCCTGCGGTACCCCGCAGCACCGGGAACGTGGTCTTCCCGGCTATGACGCGTTCACGCCTTCCCATCTGGCGATGGCAGAACCAGCCTTCACGGCGGCTATGGTCTGAGCTACGAGCGGAACTTCGGCAACGTGCCCTGAATACGATTCAGAACCCGCCAAACTACGCCGTAACCAGTCTTGCAAGTCTCCAATCCGGTCACTTGCCCCATCTATACCGGTGTCTCAAGTCCAAGTTGACTGCGAACTACACCTGGTCGCACACCGTTGACAACATCTCGCCAACCTTCACCGATGGCTATGCCGCCAATTACCAACTGAGATTCAACAATGGATTTGCGCCCACAATCGAGAAGGGCAACGCCGATTACAACGTAACGAGCCGCTGTATATTCGTGGTCTGTGGGATTTGCCTCGGATGAAGAATTCCAGCAACGCCTTCGCGCGCCAAGCTCTCGGCGGTGGGAACACGTCTCGGACATTCAAGGTCCACTCAGCCCGAATCCTACGTGCACGGGCTTGCTCGGTGTAGGTTGGCTGTACAGTGCCAGCGGATGTCGATGCCGATACCAAGGACCGGACTGCTGGAACGTTGACTTCGTCGCTGCCAAAATGTTTAGGCTGACGGAGCGATTTAACCTCCAACTCCGTTGCGAGTTTAATAACATCTTTATCACAACCTGTACATCTCTACGAACAACCTCGACGTTTGATAGTGTCTCAGTTTGAAATCTCCGCAACGAAAAAGCCACCAACGCGGGTTCGTGAAGGCATTGGGAGCGGAGTAGAGATATGGATTTTCGGATCGCCCTCAGTTTACGTCATGGCCGGAGGAAGCGTGAACGAAATCGAGCGAGCCAAGAAAGTGGCCTCCAGCAATTCGTGGCCGCGAAACCACTGGAGCCCAAACTTGTGCAATATTGAACAGACAGCCCAAAAACCAGCGGACTAGGCTGCGTGGCGCAAGCCCGCGATGCCATCGGCCAGAGGCTTTTCGCGGGCTCCGATTCTAAGGGTTTCTAAATGCTAGCCAACAATGACGCAAGCTTACACACGACCACCTCTCCCCCGCTCAGGTTCGCCCATCGCACGCTCAACGATCGCTCGGTCGATTCAATCTGCATGAACTGCTTTCTCACAATCTCCCGCTCTTGGGGTGATTTCAAGGTGACCGAAAAAGAACTGGTTGAAATCGAAGCCGCCCACGAGTGCGAACCAAGACGCAAGCCAACCAAACCCCAAGATTCAAACTGAGACAGTACCTAGTTTTGGCTTGCCGCAAAAGTGGAAGAAGGCTCTATGATGATCTCGAAGTACGACTTTTGTGGGGGTGACCTTAGTTTACGGCTGGTGACTTGGCCTCTTGACCTCAACCTTTTGCCAACTATACGTTGGATCAGACGAACCATCTAACCCTAGCTCGACCGAAAGGAAAGAATTGTATGAAAAATCTTCTTAGTATCCCAGTAACGATCGCTTGCCTGGTTGCACTGACACTCCCGGCTTTAGCGGGCGACGGAGGGCCCGCCCCGATATGCCCTCCAGGAACAAATTGCAGCGTGCGTATCCCTGGCGGGGCGCCGAATGTTAGGCCGTTGTGCTGCGTCATGCTGCCTCCCAGTGTGGATAGGACATTCGGAGACATTAACGTGCAGGATAGAACACTTGTACAGTTTCCGCTTGCGTCTCCCGTACCTCCGGTGGTAACAAACTGCGGAAGAACCAACGCGAAACCGCAGGAATCATCCGGGCTAACGATTCCCGAGCTCGTTCCCTCGCGCACACACTAAGAACGCGTAGCATTGGATCAGACGAACCATCTAACCCTAGCTCGACCGAAAGGAAAGAATTGTATGAAAAATCTTCTTTGTATCCCAGTAACGATCGCTTGCCTGGTTGCACTGACACTCCCGGCTTTAGCGGGTGACGGAGGGCCGGCCCCGGTATGCCCTCCAGGAACAAATTGCAGCGTGCGTATCCCTGGCGGGGCGCCGAATGTTAGGCCGTTGTGCTGCGTCATGCTGCCTCCCAGTGTGGATAGGACATTCGGAGACATTAATGTGCAGGATAGAACGCTTGTGCAGTTTCCGCTTGCCTCTCCCGTATCTCCGTTGGTAATAAACTGTGGAACAATCGACACGAAGCCGCAGGAATCGTCCGGGCTAACGATTCCCAAGCTCGTTCCTTCTCGCACACGCTAAAAGCGCGTAGCATTTGATGAGACGAAGCATCTAACCCTAGCTCGACCGAAAGGAAAAGAATTCTATGAAAACCCTTCTCAGGATCTCAGTAACGATTGCTTGCCTGGTTGCACTGACACTCCCGGCTTTAGCGGGCGACGGGGGGCCGGCCCCGGTATGCCCTCCAGGAACAGATTGCAGCGTGCGTATCCCTGGCGGGTCGCCGAATATTAGGCCGTTGTGCTGCGTCATGCTGCCTCCCAGTGTGGATAGGACATTCGGAGACATTAATGTGCAGGATAGGACGCTTGCACAGTTTCCGCTTGCCTCTCCCGTATCTCCGTTGGTAAAAAACTGCGGAGGAACCAACACCAAACCGCAGGAATCTTCCGTGCTAACGATTCCCGGGCTCGTTCCCTCGCGCACACACTAAAAACGCATAGCATTGGACGATGAGACGAAGCATCTAACCCCAGTTCGACCGAAAGGAAAAGAATTTTATGAAAACCCTTCTCAGGTTCTCAGTAACGATTGCTTGCCTAGCTGCACTAACACTCCCGGCTTTGGCGGGCGACGGAGGGCCGGCCCCGGTATGCCCTCCAGGAACAGATTGCAGCGTGCGTATCCCTGGCGGGTCACCGAATGATAGGCCGTTGTGCTGCGTCATGCTGCCTCCCAGTGTGGATCGGACATTTGGAGATATTAATGTGCAGGATAGGACACTTGCACAGTTTCCGCTTGCCTCTCCCGTATCTCCGTTGGTAACAAACTGCGGAAGAACCAACACGAAGCCGCAGGAATCGTCCGCGCTAACGATTCTGGAGTCTATTCCCTCGCGCGCACACTAAAAACGTACGGCACTCAACGGGCGCGGGGATGAATCTCAGGCCGAACGAACCTCGCGCCCAACAGCTCGCAAGCCTCCCCTTCGACCCCATCTACACCGATGTGGCAGGTCCGCTTGCTGGTGCCGGAAGCGCGTTGTGCCGACGGTCAACCTGCGCGCGTGGATCCGAACATCCTCACCGCTTACGCGCAGTTCCGGGACGTTTCCGTGGATCGCCAGATCACGCGGAACATCGTGCTCTCGATCGATTACGCTGGTCCGAAAGGAATCACCCCTATACTCTATCGCGGACATGAATGTGAACGGCCACGGCAATATTTTCCAGAGCAATTCCGAGACGATCGCACCGGGTTGCCCTTCTCAACTATCAGTATGGTGCAAATTAACTGGCTCGCAGCGAGTGGCTTCAATCTTTACAACGTGGCTAAACGTGAAGTTCTCGACACAGCGGTCACCTTCTTTGAGCAGAATTGGAGTGCAATCATCTCCGAGTTGCTGACCTCGCGCGGGATATGCACCATTTCACTGAACCCGTTAAAGCAGATTAAGGGACAGGTGGCAGTTTCCCCAGAGAAGCCAGGGACGGCCCGCCCAGTTCGCGGGCAAAGTAAGCACTCGCCTCGGTTTCCCGGGTATCCAGCTAGAAGTGTTAGTGGGTCAGTCTTCTCACAGATTTCGGGGGCATTGCCGGTTGATGAATTGAAGGCGTTTTTGCTTGACCAATCGAATAGCTTTCCCTATGCTTGCCTGCGTCGAGTAGAGTCGTAATCGGGCCAAAAGTGGCAGCGGGAGTGGACGTAAGTATGCGCTTACTCTCGCTCGTCTCAACATGGCTTGTGGTGGACAGCAGAGTTCGGGCCTCAGGATTCGAGCAGGATAGAAACGTTGGCGCAGGCGCTGATTGTAATACCTTGCCGGAGCTTAGGAAAACACCTCATCTAACTGAGGATGGCAGAGCCTTGGCCACTACGGGGTCGGTTCGTGAAGCCCTCCCCTCAAAGCGTTGCTGTCGAAGTTGATGTCAATGAGGTCGAGCTTACCAACCGATAGCTCCCATCGCACATTTCAATACACACCTTAAGGATTAAAGATCGTGAAAAAAACAGCGGGCAGAAATGTCACGGAAGTACGTATCATCGAGGCCGCTGTTCAGCTCTTCTCCCGCCAGGGATACAAGGGTACCAGTACACGGGAGATCGCCCATCTAGCCGAGGTGAATGAAGCCACCCTATTCCGCTGCTTCGTGCGGAAAGCCGACCTCTTCTGGGCGGCGGCCGAATCGCGGCTGAACCGGTTGAAGTTGGGGCGAGAGCTGCAACATGGCCTGGCGGCGGACTTGGATCCAGCCATCGTTGTTCCCATGCTGGTGACATTCGTGGTGGAGAATGTGTCGCAGCATCCGGAACTGATGCGACTTTTGTATGTCGCTGGCTTTGAGTTGCCGGGGGCGGACCGGATGTTTCGCGAACATCTGGGACCGATCTTCGACGCAGTGAATGCGTACTTTGGCAGGTGCGCGGCGCGGGGCGTAATTTGCAATCTCGAACCCACGATCGCCACGCTAGGACTGGCAGGTGTGGTGAGCGCCCACCAAAACCTGCACCATCTGTTTACTGGCCGCGACCTACCGTGGGACGCTCGCGATGCCGCTCCAGCCTACGCTCAGTTCTGGCTGAACGCTCTCCGCCAGCCTGATCCGGTGCGTCAGGCCGCCAATAGCAGCGACTAGATCGGCGCAGGATTTTGTGCCTGCTGCAAGCAGAGGCTTCTTCGGCGCCCCTGATTGCCTTGTCAGATGCTCACTATCGTATAAGACCCGGCTCGGGTTTTGGGGAGATCGAGGGTGCAAGCTCTTCCGAAAGAAAATGTAGATTTGCGAAACTTCTGGATATTTTTGGCCTTGGTGTTGTTGCTCTCCGCAGCGCTGGCGGCTTCACCGAAGGCTATCGCGCAGAACGCGCCGAATAACACGTCGAATCAGTCTTTGCCGTCAACCCAGATGCCGACGGGAGGACAAACTCCAGCCGGAGCGCAGACCTCTCCGTCGTCGCCCAACATAGTGCTGGATGACACCCGGACCCTGCCCCCCGCGAATCCGCCCAAGGCGACGCCAAGCCCGTCAACAAGTTCGACAAAAGCCGCTGATCTCACCGACTTTCAACAGATGGTCCTTTCCTCCCTGGGGAAGACGCTCCCGATCTACGGTCTGAGCCTCTTTGAGAACGTGCCAACAACGTTTGCTCCCGTCGATCGCGTTCCCGTCACCGCGGATTATGTCATCGGTCCCGGCGATGAACTGCTGATTCGGGCGTGGGGACAAATTGACTTAGACATCCACACCCGAGTCGATCGCAATGGCAGCATCTTCCTTCCCAAGGTTGGAAACCTGAACGTTGCCGGACTGAAGTACGCTCAGGTGGAGGAGTTCCTCAAGTCGCATATCGGGCGGATTTACCAGAATTTTGACCTGAATGTGACCATGGGCGAGCTGCGCTCGATTGACGTCTTCGTAGTGGGTCAGGCGCGGCGTCCAGGTCGTTACACAGTCAGTTCCTTGAGCACGCTGGCGAATGCAGTCTTTGCCTCAGGCGGACCCTCGCCGACCGGTTCGATGCGCCATATTCAGCTGAAGCGTGGTCCCACGGTCGTCACCGATTTTGATCTTTACGATTTGTTGCTCAACGGCGACAAGACGAAAGACGTCCTTCTGTTGCCCGAGGACGTGATCTATGTGGCTCCGATTGGGCCTCAGGTTGCCATGGGCGGGCAGGTCAACGTGCCCGCTATTTACGAGCTCAAAGGAACAACAGATTTGGCGGAAGCTCTTCGACTCGCTGGCGGGCTGTCTACTACGGCGTCCGGCGGCAAAGTCTTTGTGGAACACATCAAGGACCGTCAGGTGCACAGTGTAGAGCGAGTCGGGTTGGACGCCGCTGGCTTGGCCCATCCCATCAAAGATGGCGATGTGGTGAATGTCGCTCTAGTGTCTCCCCGCTTTGAGAATTCCGTGACCTTGCGCGGCAACGTAGCGTCGCCGGGCCGTTATCCCTGGCACGAAGGCATGCGAATCAGCGATTTGATTCCCAACCGCGAGTTTCTCATCACCACGGAATACTGGAAGCAGCAGAACTCCGTGGCGCTGCAAGCTACGGAGGGCTTGAGCGGTGCCGCAAAAGAGGTAACGCGCAATGCCCCGGGAATCAACTGGGATTATGCGGTTGTGCAGCGTATCAGTCCGCAAGACCTTTCTACTCAGCTCTTGCCCTTCAATCTTGGCAAGGCCATTTTGAACCATGACGATGCCAGTAATCTCGTACTCCAGTCAAGTGACATCGTCACTATTTTCTCCCAGGCCGACCTGCGCGTTCCCGAAGAAAAGCAAATCAAGCTGGTGAGACTGGATGGGGAGTTCGAGGCGGCCGGAATTTACCGTGCAAACGCAGGCGAAAGGCTTCGCGATCTGGTGATGCAGGCGGGGGGACTTACCCCAGCTGCTTATCTCTATGGCGCGGCGTTCACCCGTGAATCGGCGCGCATCGAGCAACAAGAACGGCTGGACATGATGATTGCCCAGACCGAGCAACAGGTCGCCCGCCAGGCGGCCCAGATGTCGCAGAATGCCAGAACTTCCGACGAGGTGATTGCTGCCAAGGCCGCTTTAGAAGCGCAACGCGCCAGTCTCGACAAGCTCCGCCAACTGCGGGCCGATGGCCGCATCGTCTTGAACCTGCACCCGAATGACCAAGCGGTCGATACCATCCCCGATATCCCGCTTGAAGACGGCGACCAGTTTTTTGTACCCAGCCGTCCGATCGTGGTGAATGTGGTGGGCGATGTCTACAACCAGGGGTCCTTCATCCAGCAATCCGGCAAGACCGTCACCTCGTATCTGAGGAACGCAGGCGGCCCGACACGGGATGCGGACAAGGGCAGGATCTTCGTGGTCCGCGCCAATGGAGCTGTCGTCAGCAAAGATGCTGCTTCGTACTTCTGGTCGGGAGGGTTCGACAGCATGGTGCTGATGCCAGGCGACACCGTCGTGGTTCCGGAGCAGACCAACAAAGGCAGTCTGCTGCGTGGGGTCAAGGACTGGTCGCAGATCCTGGCCAACTTTGGATTGGCCGCGGCGGCCATCAACGTCTTAAAGTAGCTACTGCTTGGCAGGAATTGATCTAAATGCTGCAGACTCCAAAGCTGTTTGAGCCTCACTCCCACAGCGGTACGGCTTTGGAGAACGGAATGGGCGTGTCCAACTCTCAGCCGGGGGTCGACCACCATGACAAAGCCGATTTCATCGAGCTTCTGCTGGTGCTCGCCCGCAAGAAGAAGCCAATTCTGCTGTTCAGCGCCGGGGTGGCGATTGTGGCAACGATCATCGTGCTGTTCCTGCCCAAGACGTATACGGCAACCACCACGATTCTGCCGCCTCAGCAAAAGCAATCGGCGCTGAACTCTATGCTTGGACAGATCGGAGCCATCGCTGGGCTGAGCGGAGGCGATCTGGGCTTGAGGAACCCGGACGACGTTTTTGTAGCCATGCTAACCAGCCGGACTATCGAAGACAATCTCATCGATCATTTCGATCTACGAAAGGCTTACCGGGTGAAGCGGTACCAGGATGCGCAGAAGAAGTTGAAACAAAACAGCGAAGTCATCGCTACGAAAGAGGGGCTGATTTCCATTTCCGTTACCGACCATGATCCAAAGCGCGCTGCCGAAATCGCCAACGCTTATGTTCAGGAGCTTTATAACGTGAATCAGAACCTGGCCATAACGGAAGCCAGCCAGCGGCGGCTCTTTTACGAGCAGCAGATCAAGGCGGAACGGCAAGAATTGTCCTCCGCGGAGCTCGCGCTTAGACAGGTGCAGGAGAAGAGTGGACTGCTCCAGCCAGAGGCCCAGGGCAGGGCGATTATTGCCAGCATCGCTGACCTGCGGGCGCAGGTAGCAACCCACGAAGTGCAGCTCCGGACCATGCGCTCCTACGCAACCGAGAACAACCCCGAGCTGAAGCGTGCCGAGACGGAGCTGGCTGGCATGCGAAGCCAGTTGGCCAAACTGGAGCACAGCAACGCTGCCGCCGGAAACGGCAACATCGCGATCCCGGCACGCCAGATGCCGGAAGCCGAATTGGAATACCTCCGCCGGTCACGCGAAGTGAAGTACCACGAGGCGCTCTACGATTTCCTGGGCAAGCAATTGGAGGCTGCCCGCATTGATGAGGGCCAGAATGCAATCCTGGTCCAGGTGGTTGACACTGCAGTGGCGCCGGAAAGAAAGTCGGGTCCCAAGCGCCTCCTCATCGTCCTGGTTGCTACAACGGCCGCGTTCCTGGTGGCCTGCCTGGCGGTGCTGTTGATAGAAGCGCTCCGCCGCAAGCACCAGGATCCGAGCCAGGGGCCCCGTCTGGCTCTATTGTGGCAGTCCTTGAAGTTCTCCTCTTGGTCATGAGCAGCCTCATTCCGCCTTTCCCGGCATTGGGACGCGCCCCGACGGCAGTGCCGGCCGCCGCCTTTGAGGTGTTGGGCTATTTGTGCGTCGTCGCGGTCGGAACCCTTTGTTTCCTGATCGGGTGGCTTACCCCGAACGAGGCGGGGCTGCTGACTGTCCTGCTGCTGTCTTTCCTGATTGCGCTGGCCTGGAAGCGATTCGATCAGGGACGACATCCCTGCTTTCTCTTTCTCTGCGCTCTGTTGTTTTTTCAGGGCGGCCGGCTGATTGGATTTTGTTTCGGAGTAACTCCTGATCCGTTGGAAATCGAGTTATTTACACCCGCCCCCTTCAGCATTCCACGGGAGGAAGCTGGGATTGTACTGCTCGCGATCGCACTTTCGGCCATCTGCGTTTATGCTCCTTGTAGATGGAACTACCGGCGCATCCAGCCGCCCGGAGAACAGTCCCTCAGACGGTATTTGCCTTATCTCTACGTGGTGTTCTTTTTGGCCCTTTCAGCGACAACGGTTAAGAACTACTTGTATCTCCGATACGCGCTGGACCATGGTTATTTGGTCTTTTTTAACGACTACTACCGTCTGGTGGCCAATGTGCCGCTGCCCGTCCGCCTGGTTGCCCTGTTGAATTTACCGGTTTTTCTCGCCATTTTCGTTATCGAAAAAAGAAAGAGACTGCTCTGGATGATTGCGGTCCTATATTTCGGAGTTGCGGGCCTGTATCTGGCAACGGGTTCGCGAGGGGGCACGCTCACTATGGCTTTGGTGCTGTGGTATCTGGCGAGAATCAAGTCCTCCAAGCGCACCCGCATACTTGTGCCGGTGTTACTGGCCGCCATTTTGATATGTGTCGCAGTCGTCGTGGGCGCCACCCGGCAGAGCGCGGCGGGGGATGTCCAGAACTACCTTTTGGGCCCTCTGGAATTTATTGCCCAGCAGGGGATTTCTCTTAATGTCACCGAGCTGGCAATAAAATACAAGGATTTGTTCCGTCCCCATATCGCTTGGTATCTCTTCCACGACCTGTGGTTAGTGTTCGTGCCCTCTGACATATCAGGGTATGTTCGCGGAAGGGACTTAAGCCCGGATATGGTGGTGTTTCTGAATCCAAGCCTCGCCAGAATGGGTTTTGGTACTGGCGGATCATACCTGGCACAGATGTATCTATTGGGGGGGCTGGGTGGCGTCGTGGTGTTGTCGCTTCTGCTCGGATATGGCCTGAACCTTATCTATGGCTGCGCCAGGAATGCGTGGAGCCTGATCGTCGCGGCACTCATTCTTCCAGATTTTATCCTGATGTCCAGGGGTAGTATTATCATGTGGTCAGGGACACTAATCAGGGGCGCCATTCTGTTCTGTCCCCTGCTGGCGGGATGGTGGCTGTTTAGCCTTCTAAGCTCCATACGCGGGGCTTCGCCAAGCACTTTACCGCCGGGGCCTTATGGCCCAGCCAACGCATAAGCGGCGGAAGCTGCTCAATCAGTCCGCAAATATGGAAAGTAGCGCAGCGCTCAAATTTTCCCTGGTCCTGGCAACCGTTGGAAGAACATCCGAACTCGAGCGCTTTTTGCAGCATCTGCAGGGACAATCCCATAAGAATTTTGAACTGATCGTGGTTGACCAAAACCCCGACGACCGTCTGCTGGCGTTGATTGAGCCATACCGTTGTTGTTTTCCCATCGTTCATTGCAAGTCGGCAATCGGACTTTCGCGCGCCCGCAATGTCGGGCTGCAATTGACCTCGGGAAACGTCATAGCATTTCCCGACGATGATTGCTGGTACCCGGAGTCGCTTCTCTACTCGGTGACCGAATGGTTGACAGCCAACCCAGGTTTCGATGCACTGTTTACCACCGTGCGAAGCGCCGATAATCAGCCGGTGGGACCTCGGTGGCCTCCCGGGCCGGTTCTTGTCACCAAGACCAATTTGTGGGCCTCCACCATATCCTTTAACGCCTTTTTGAGACGCGCCGTGACAGACTCGGTGGGCTACTTCCGAGAGGACATCGGCGTGGGTGCCAACTCTCCCTACCAATCAGGCGAGGAATCTGACTACTTTCTAAGAGCGCTCGCCCTGGGCTTCAGCATGTGGTACGAGCCCGCTTTTACGGTGCACCACCCCAATCTTCATTCCCTCGAGCGTTTGCGGAGGACGACCTACCCTTACGCGTTAGGTTGCGGATATGTATTGCGCCTCCATGGCTCCTGGCGAGAATTCGCCGCGCATTTAGTGCGCTCGATCGGAGGAGCTGTCCTCAGCCTCTGCAAGGGCAATATCAGTATGGCCGAAGTCTATTGGATGCGTGCAGCCGGCCAACTTCATGGATATTGCTACGGCCCAGGAGACCTTGCGGGCATAGCGGAATCGCGATCCGATGCTGGTACGGCGAAGATATAAGAGTCTCTGTTACAACCATCACCAATGCGCAATCTGCTGACGGTCGAAGACGAAGTACGTCCCAGCGGTCGCCGGGAATGGGATGTCGCACTCGCCCGCGGCTGCATTCCGGCGCTGCTGCTGGTCCTTTTTGTCGTGCAATCCCTATGGTTCATCGGGACGCAGTCGTTCACCTGGGACGAACCCGGGCACATCTTTGCCGGACTCGAAGCCTGGCAGCACGGTCGCTTTCAATGGTGTATCGACCACCCGCCACTCGGGCGCTATTGGCTGACCTTGCCGCTGGCGCGTGCCCCCGTCCAGATCGGGGAGGAGTCGCCCTACGATCGCTATCCCGTGACCGGGATGCAGCCCGGCCCGGAATGGCTGGCCTGGCATACGCGGCCGATGAACACGCTGCTGGGGGTGGCGCTGGGTCTCGCTCTGTGGTTCGTCACCCGCCGCTTGTTTTCCGAGGGTGCGGCCAATGTCGCGCTGGCATTGTTCGCGTTCACGCCCTCGCTCATCGCACATTTCTCCCTCGCGACTACCGATGGAATCGGCGCGCTGTTCATCTTCCTCACCGCCTGGCAGCTGGTGCGCTGGAGAAGAAATCCGGGGCGCCGGCAAACCCTGCTGATGGGGCTGGTGCTGGGCGGGTTGCTACTGGCCAAGCTGTACACGCCTCCAGAAATGCTGTTGGCGCTGGCGCTAATGCTGGTACTGGGGCGCGAAGGTATGTTGCGGCGGCCTCGGGATTGGAACTGGAAGCCAACCTTCGCGGCGCTCGGCATCGCCCTGGCAATCCTCTGGGCGGGATATTTGTTTCACGTCTCGCACCTGAAGATCGGAAATGGGCAGATCGTGATGACATTCCCCAATCGTCCGGCGAGGACGCTGGCGACCCCATCGGGGACGCAATTGAATCTGCTGGTCCCGGCCGGCGAGTATGCCGAGGGCCTGCGATCGGTTGCGATTAGCAACCGCAACGGGCGCGAGACATGGTTCCTGGGAAAGCTGTATCACCATGGCGGTCCGAAGCTCTATTTTCCTGCCGCCATCGCGCTGAAGTGGCCGACGATCCTGCTGCTGATCTTCTTCGCCAGCTTGCTGCTGGGAATTCGCAAGACGTGCCGCGCTCCCGGCGATCTGCTGATTATGTCGCTGTTCGGGCTGGTCTTCCTCGCTTTCGCCTTGCAGTCGCGCATCACCATCGGCGAGCGTCATCTGTTACCGCTGTATCCGTTTGCGTTGCTCATTGCGGGCGGCATCTGGGAGCATGCCCGCCGGCAGCGCGCCGCAAGCGCAATCCTGGTTGTCGCGCTTTGCCTGAATGCCGCCGACGCTCTGCGCTGCGCGCCCGACTATCTGGGGTACTTCAATATCTTCGTGCGGCCCGAAAACGCCTGGCGGCTGCTCACCGACAGCAACCTGGACTGGGGACAGGGATTGATCGCGCTGCGCGCCTACCAACAGCAACATCCGCAAGAACCTCTGTATCTTGCCTACTACGGCCCGGTCGCTCCCCGGTTGTACGGCATCCGAGCCGCCACTCTTTCCCCCGACCAGCGCGTCCAGGGCACGATAGTCATCGGTGCGAGTTGCCTTTCCGGCCAGGTCTTGGATGACGCTGGCAACGATTGCAGCTATTCCTGGTTGCAGTCTTATCGACCGCAGCGCGTGCTAGGTCACTCCATGTGGATGTTCGACCCGGCGGCGCAATGAGAAGGGACAGGCTTGGCGCCCGTCTCCCGTGCAATCCTGCGATTCATTCCGTAAGCGGGAGCACTTGACGAACTAGCCGACCTTAGCGGATGGAACCTCGCAGTCCATGAGCTCTAATGTGCGACAGTTAGCTCGCAAGGTGTTCGACTTTGGATCGGGCGAGGCGGTATCGCGCCTGTGCGGTATCGCCACTCTTCTGTTCTTGGCGCACCGATACGGCGTACGGGTCGTTGGCGTCTATGCTCTGGCCCAGAGCCTGCTGGGATATTCCTATCCGATTATCGACTTTGGTTTGCGGCATGTCGGAGCCCGGCTGGTGGCTCAATATCCGCAAGCCGCGCCCGAGATCGTGGGCCAGGTTCAGAGACGCCGCATGATGATGGCAATCGTCCTCGTGCCGTTGCTTCTGATCTACGCCGCATCGACCAAGCTGCCCTTGGAATTAAAGATCTTCCTGTTTGCGTTTGCCGCGATCGGGTCTCTGTACGCGGTTTCGCTAGACTGGATGGCTTGGGGCCGGGAACATCTGCGTCTGCTCAGCTTCGGCAGAGCAGTTGTTCCGGTCAGTATCCTGTCGTGCCTGCTTCTGGGGAGGAACTCCGGCCGGGTTCTCTGGTGGCTAGTGCTCGGCAATGCGATCGGCAACGGGCTGCAGGCGGCCATCTTCTGGATGTGGTGGAGAAGGCACAGGCCGGAGCGCGAAGAGCAGATTTCTCTGGCCGCGATTCGCGAGTCCTTAGCTTGGCGGCGCACCGGTGTCATGGGCCTCGCGTGGCTGTGCAATCTCGCGTTCAATACCATTGACACGCTAATGCTTGGCATCATGTCAAACCCCCAACAGGTGGGACTCTATAGTGCCGCCTACCGCGTGGTGAATCAGGTGTTGTACACCTATTATCTGATGACATTTGTTCTCTATCCTCAACTGGCGCGGCAAGACCGGGAGCAGCGACTGCGAATGCTGAGGCCCCGGATTCTGCTGCTCCTATTTGGTGCGGGAGTTGCCATTGCTGCGGTCCTTTCGATCGCGCGCCGTCCCTTAATGGCAATCTTGTTCGGGCATCAATTTCTGCCTGCGACCTTGCTTCTTTTGCTGCTGGCCTGGGCCATACCGTTCGATTTCCTGACGTCTTACTTGAGCAACGCTTACATCGCTTGGGGCATGGAGAAGAAGGTCCTTCTGTGCACTATGGTTGCTGCGGGAAGCAACATTGTCCTGAACCTAATCTGGATTCCGGCATACGGCGCGACCGCAGCGGCCGTGAATACGCTGGTCGCGTACGTCGATTTTTCTGGCCGGCCTGGCACTGGCTGGGCGGTTCGGCCAAGAAACTTACCCCGAGTGCAGTGACCTCTGCCTGAGCTTGATCGCCTAGAGCGCGGTGCGGATCCTCTACGATCATCAGGTCTTTTCGCTGCAGAATGCGGGTGGCGCATCCCGGTATTTCTATGAGCTGATGCAGCTTCCTGACCACCGTACCTGATGTGCAAACCGAATTGTTGTTGGGAATCAACGGTACGGTCTACCCGTTTCGCGAATTGCCCGCGTCCAAGGCGCGGGTCACGGCGTTCGGTGAGTGCGTTGCCCCCGGGAACGCTGCGCTACCTGGCCAACGAAGCGTGGAGTAACTTGGCAGGGCCATTCTCACGGCAAGATGGACGTGTATCATCCGACAGCGTACTTGCGGATGCCGATGGTGCGGGCGCGCCGCGTGGTAGCCACTCATCATGACTGCACCCATGAGCGGTATCCGGAATTGTTTCCCGACGTGAAAAAGGTGCTTTGGGCGCGGAAGTGGCTTTTCCCCAGGGTTGACGCCATCATCTGCGTGTCCGAGTCCTGCCGCCAGGACCTGCTCCACTTCTATAATGTGGATCCGGCCAAGACTCGCGTGATCCATCATGGTGCTCAATCCTCTTCCGCGCAGCGCGGAAGCCGCCGCCAGCCTGCGAAAGCAGTTGCGGCGCGATTACGTGCTGTATGTTGGTATGAGAGCCGCCTTCAAGAATTTTGCCGGTCTGTTGAAAGCATTTCGCGAAACAAGACTACATGAGTCGTTTGACTTGCTGGTGCTTGGCGGCGGACCCTCTGAACGTGCGGGAGAAAGCGCAGATTGCCAGTCTTGAGATGAGCGACTGTGTCGTCAGCTTACCGATCGTTTCCGACGAGTTGCTTGCGGAAGCCTATGCGGGAGCAAAGCTATTCGTGTACCCATCATTGAATGAAGGTTTCGGTTTTCCTCCTTTGGAAGCAATGTCGGTCGGCTGTCCGGTATTGGCCAGCCGGGTATCGTCCATCCCCGAGATCTGTCAGGACGCGCCGTTCTATTTCGATCCCATTGATCAAGGCTCATTCAATCGCGCACTTTTGCATGCGGTCAGCGACGAGGGAGCACGCGAAGCAAGTTATCGAACGGGGCAGGGAAGTGGCCGTGCAATACAGTTGGGAAAAGTGCGGCCAAGAAACGCTGGCCTTGTACCGCGAATGCCAATAACGCCGCAGCAGCACGGAGGCGAGCGAACCGGTTACCCTGAAAGGGGCGAAACTAGGCATCCTCCCCAAACATGTCTCGTCTGAAGGAATTGCTGTACAGCGATCTCGCTCGACAATACGAACTAGAGGGCAAGTTTGATATCCGGCCAAATTTCATCCGGTTTCTCGGACGCCTGCTCCATTTCCGCTTTCTTCCGAACGTGTTGTGCCGAACGAGCCGGGCGGCAATGCTAAGCGGCATCCCTATTTTGCCGAAGCTACTTACGTATCTGAATCTCGTACTTTTCGGACTGGAGGTCACGCCCAAGTGTGAGATTGGCGAAGGCATCTTCTTCGCCCATCCGGTGGGAAGCGTGATTGGCGCGTGGCGAATTGGCAAGAATGTTACTGTTTTTCAGGGAGTTGGCTTGGGATCTTTGGTTGCCGATATGGGTTTTAATCGCGAATTGCGCTGCGAGATTGGCGATAACGTTGTCCTGGGAACCGGCTGTAAGGTTCTGGGTCCGTGGCGTATCGGCGACAATGTGACAGTGGGCGTCAATTCGGTTGTCATTGGTTCAGTCGGACCCAATCGGACTGTTTTCGGCATTCCAGCAAGGATAGTGCCATCATCGGTAAGGAACGCAGAATGACAGCCCCCGTTCTCGACCTTACGATTAGCATTTCGGCTTACAACACACGACATCTGCTGCGAAAATGCATCGAGTCGGTGTACCGATACACCCGCGGGATCACTTTCGAGATCGTTTGCATTGATGATAACTCTGCCGACGGAAGTGCCGACATGGTTGCCGAAAACTTTCCTGAAGTGATTCTGATCAGGAATAGGGCCAACCAACTCTATGCCAGAAATCAGAACCAAAGTATGTGCATTTCGCGGGCGCGTTACGTATGCCTGCTGGACAGCGACACCATGCTGGTTGGTAACGCTTTTGAAGCGCTGGTGTCGTTCATGGACGAACATCCCGAGGCCGCAACTTGTAGTCCGAAGTTACTGAATCTCGACGGAACTGTCCAACACTGCGTTCGGGGTTTTCCCCGTGCAGGTGTGTTCTTCCTGCAGACTCTCAATTGGCACAAGTTGTTTCCCAAGAGTCGTTTAATGAACCGTTATTACAATACCGATTTCGACTACTCGACGGCGCAACCGGTGGAGAGTATCGGCACGACGGCCTACGTTATTCGGCGCTCGACTTGGGAGACAGCTGGGATGCTTGATGACCGGTTCCGCCTGGCGGTAGTGGACCTGGCATACAACTACATGCTGAAGCAGAAGGGCTACAAGGTTTATTACACCCCTTGCGCGGAAATAATCCACCTTGGCAGCCAGAGTATCAACCAGAAGGCGCTCAGCTCGCTTCGCGACCAATGCCGCGCTCTCATTCAGTTTAACGAGGCGTACGGTTACTTTGGAAACGGCTGGCTCACGAAACTATTGGTGCGCTGTGCCGTGATGGTTCGCTATCACTCGAAAGTTCTGGAGTATCACTTGAGTTCTGATAAGCGCGTCATCAAGGGGCCTGGTGCCCCGGCTAAAGATGTCGCGGCGCAGGCGGCGGTAATGCGAAACTCCGACCCTCAAAATACTGCCGAGGGTAAATGCGGCGAGGGCACTTGGTAGAGTCACTTACCGCACTACTGCTGAGGTACCAACCACGCCAAGGTGTCTTCCTGGAGTAACCCGATGAGCCGTCCAATGCGCCCTCTGTTATTAAGTCCGATTGTCATAGCGCTTGACGTCTTGCTGATCAACGCCGGGTTTCTGCTTTCGTTCCTGCTTTGGTGGAATCACCTGCTGGCGCGACGGCAGAACATTTCGGCGTACCTCGAACTCATAGTGGTGATCTCTCTAGCGACAGTGGTCACGTTTCACTTCATGGACCTGTATAGAGACTGGCTGCGCCGATCGCTGCGCCACGTGATCTACTCGATCATCATCGCGGTAGGCATGACCTTGCTGACCACGATGGCATTGGGCTTTTGGAGCCGTCACTTTGCCTTTCCGCGCAGCGTACTGCTAACTGCGGGCATCCTCCAGATCGGTTTGATTTCGGCCTATCGGGTCCAGATGCGGAGGTTATACCGCCACTGGTTCGGCAACCGAAAAACCATCGTCATCGCTGACTCTGAGCCTTGTGCCTGGAATATTGCCAGGAAGTTTGAAGAGCACAGCCACAGCTTGTACTCCATCGAGGGATATGTGCTTGGCCGCAATTTGGAACCGCCATATCCTGAGTTACAAGACCCAGAAACAGTCGTGTTGGCGGAAGGCCTGGAAGGGAAGGAAGAAATCATTTTGCACTGCTTCCGACAGCACAAGGAGGTACTCGTCGTCCCCAACCTTTCAGAACTCACTTTGTTTGGTGCTGAGGCGCGGGAAATTGACGATGTCCTGATCTTTGGCATTCAGCCACACCGGTTGAACCCAGCCGAAGAATTGCTCAAACGGTCCTTTGACCTAATCGCATCCTCGGCTGCGCTGCTCATCACCAGCCCCATCCTGTTGCTGGTGTCGTTGCTGGTTCGGCTGACGTCGAAGGGTCCGGTGTTATTCCATCAAGAGCGTATCGGAAAGGGCGGCGATTTATTCCGTGTTTTGAAGTTTCGCACCATGGTGTCGGATGCGGAACGACACAGCGGCCCAGTGCTGGCTCTCGAGCGCGATCCGCGTATCACGCGTTTCGGACGTTTCTTACGTGCGACCCGGATTGACGAACTGCCACAGTTGTTCAACGTTATCAAGGGAGATATGAGCCTGGTAGGCCCCCGCCCGGAACGGGCGTACTTCGTGGAACAGTTCGAAAAAGAGCTTCCGGCTTATGAACTGCGGCACGCGGTGAAACCGGGGTTGACTGGACTCGCGCAGGTAGTCGGCCGCTACGGCACCACGGTAGAAAGCAAGCTGCGCTTCGACCTGCTCTACATCTACAATTATTCTCTGCTGCTGGACGTCAAGATTCTTCTGCAAACCGTTCGGGTGGTACTGCAGCGCGAACAAGCGGCCGGTTTAGAGATGGTAAAGTCGCCTGCGGACAAGCGGACTCGGAAGACTGCGATTGACGGGATTCGTCATATCGATGGAATTGTCGAGCAGACGAACTCTCAAGCGGATTGAGGGTGCGATCTACCCGGTCGCGTCGCACGAATCGTGCACCCTGAATTTTCGCCAGTATGGCGGGCGAACTCTTCGCCGGATGGCGCGAAAAGCATGGATTAAGGGCCGCGACATTAACCAAATTACCGAGCCGTCCCTGAGCATTCGTGCGAGCCCTGTGCGAGCGGTTTCAAGGCGCCGCATCTCTTCGATCGCCAAGCCAGTGGAGTAGGTCATCCGGCGATACGCGACGATCCGTGGATCAAGCTGATCTGCCCACTGATTGACAATCAAGAGTGGTTCCTCGTAAAGCCGGTGCTGCCTTGACTGCGACATGCTGCCGGCGTGCATGCGATAGCGGCAAACCGCCTCCTGCACAGCCCGCGCGGGATGGCGACGCGCCACGGCGACATACAGGTAGTAGTCCGGGACAGTTTGAATCGTTTCCGGAATAGGTCCAACCTCTTCCACAGCTGAGCGGCGAAGTACTACCGAACTCATGGCAATGAAGCAGGCTTCCGTGAAGAGGTGAGTGAAGATGTCGCCTTCCGGCAATAGCTGAAATTCATGCGCATAGTCGTAGTCCCGCTCTACACCACTGGGATAAAACTGGATGGCGCGCCCATAGATGATGCCAGCGTGCTCGTCTGCTAAGGCCATCTGCTGTTGCAACTTCCGAGGCAGCCAGATGTCGTCCTGATCGAGGAAGGCCAGCCACTCTCCTGTTGCCTGCCGAATGGCGCTGTTCCTGGCCTCACCTAACGGCGTGTCTTCCGGGGAAAGAAAATAGCGAATTCTCGGATCTCGATACTCGGCAACAATTCTGGAACTGTCATCGGTGGAGCAGTCATCCCAGACGATCAGTTCCCAGTCCTGGAAGGATTGTGCCATCACGCTGTCCAAGGCCGCACGCAGAAAGGAAGCACCGTTACGAACGTTCATGATGATGCTAACCCGTGGCATAGAGTATCGGTGCCCCTCAGCGCTTGACGCAAACACTTCAGGCTCGAAGTATAGCTGAGACGATTTGCCGAGGAGAGCACGCAGAACAAGCCGCTTGCCGCGCAACTCCGCCCGAGATTCGCGCACTTGATGAAGATCAGAAACGTTTTCGTCTCGTTCGCCAGACTGGCCACCGGCGAAGTGTTTGGCAGGATGGCTACGTTTGCGTTGTTCGCTTACGTGTCGCGGCGGTTTGGGGTGCAGATTCTTGGAATTGTTGCCCTCGCCCAAACCGTAGCCGGCTACGTGATGGAGTGCTCCGACCAGGGCTTGAAACTGATCGGCGCACGGCTCTTAGCTCGCAATCATGCGCTGGCCACATTCGTGGTTCCATTCGTCCTGAAAAGGCGTGCGGCGCTTACCGCGATTGCCATTGTGTTGGGCGCGATGTATGCCCTCCTGGGCCCAGTGCCACCGGTCGCACGCGCTTGTGTGTTGGTGTTCGACCTTGCTGTAATCCCATACGCGTTCGCGCTCGACTGGGTAGCGTGGGGACTCGGCCACTTTGGAGTGCTGTCAATCTGGCGCAGCGGAGTCAGCATTCTCTATGTGGCGATGGCCATTACGGCCATGCACCTTGCGATTCCACCCGATCGCGTCTATATCAGGCGGGAACATCTTGAGCGCGCTGGCGGGCGCCGGGTTCCTGTGGATGATGTGGCGGCTCCGTTGGAAAAGGCTCCAAACCGGCGTGGTTGCGGAAGACATCCGGGCGGCTGCCGAGGAGCTGCGGCCGTCCCGAGTTGCAACCCTCGGCTTATCGAACTTCCTGAACCTGGTGTTCATGAATGCCGACATCCTGCTGCTGGGAGCGATGACCAGCACCAGCGAAGTGGGTCGCTACAGCGCAGCTTGCAAGCCGCTCTACATCATTTTTACGGGCTTCTGGCTGCTGACCGACGCACTCTATCCGTACCTCGCAAAGGTGGAAGCTGGCGCGCAGGCCCATCGGACTTTGCTGATTGCATTGGCCCTGCTGGCAATTATTGCGTCCGCTGCTGCGCTGGGCATTGGCTTGCTTGCTCCGCAGATTCTGACCCTGATCTACGGATCGACCCTGGGCGCGGCGAGACTCTTCCGGATTCTGCTGATCGCGTTGCCAATCGACTTTTGCTTCTCGCTGCTTTGGACCGTCCTGGTAAGTCGAGGGTACGAACGGCCCGTGCTGTATTCCCTGGGAGCAGCCGCAGGCGTCAACGTGTTCTTAAACCTGGCATTCATTCCACGCTTTCAAGCTAATGCCGCTGCTTGGGTCACCGTCGCTTCCTATGCTTTGCTGTTTTCGGTGCTGCTGATTTTCGTGCTGAGGAACAAGGTTTTATCGAGCGCGCCAGCAAGCGATGCGGCCGAGACCAGCGCGGTGTGGGCTTGATCGTTCACTTGTTAGCTGGGTCCGAGGGACTGAGCGGCAGCCGACTGCGGACGTTTCCATACCGCTGCCGTCACCTAAGGTCCGCCAATACGGACGCCGAACATTCCGGCGAACGATGTGAAACGCGAACATGAACGGCCTCACCAACTGCGAAGCCACCGAGCCTTGCGTGAGCAGGCGAACAACTCCTTGGACAGCGGTGTCCGGTTTCCGCATCTCCTCCAGCGCAATGGCCGTGAAGTGTCTCTTGCGGCAGAGCGCGACGGTTCGCGGATCGAGGTCGGCGGCCCATTGGTCAATCAGCCAGAGCACTTCCTGATTCATCTTGAGCGCGCTCAACCGCGACATATTGGCGCCGTGCATGCGATAGCGGCAGACAACTTCCTGCACGGCTCGCACAAGGTACCGCCGGGCGACGGCGACGTAGAGCCAGTAGTCCGGAATGATTTGAATTGCGTCCGGTATTCCGCCAATGGCTTCGACCGCTGCCCGTCGAAACAAGGCCGAGCTCATGGCGATGAAACAGGAATCGGTGAAGAGTTGGTGAAGATGTCAGCCTTCGGGCAGAAGTTTGAACTCGTGCGCTTGATCGTAATCGCGTTCCAGCCCGCTGGGATAGAACCTCACGGTTCGTCCGTAAATCAGGCCGGCACTGTCGTCCGCCAGAGCCATTTGCTTTTGCTAGTTTACCGGGCAGCCAAATGTCGTCTTGATCCAGGAAGGCCAGCCACGCTCCGGTCGCCTGGCGAATGGCGTTATCTCTGGCCTTGCCCAGCGAGGTTTCTTCGGCCGATCGGAAGTAACGGATCCTGGGATCTTTGTACTCGGCTATGATTTGTGGGCTATCGTCGGTAGATCGGTCATCCCAAACGATCAGTTCCCAGTCATGGAAGGTCTGCGCCAGCACGCTGTCCAGCGCCTCGCGAAGGGTGGAAGCTCCATTGCGGACGTTCATAATGACGCTGACTGAGGGCATGACAATCTCGCGGCTGCTCTTCGAGCTTAGCTGATTGTCCAAGTTTGATGGGACGAAATCATCAGGCAGTAAATGAGCACCTGCCAAAAAACCAACGCGATGGAGGTGACCCCGAAGACGAGCAGGAAGGCGTCCGCCACGTCCAGGCTCTTCGGCATGCCAATCACCAGCCAAGCCCGTATAAGCCCGGCGACGATGGCCACCGCAACCATCGTGAAGAGCAATCAACGGGCCCGCATTTGGCGCTCTGCGCCCCAGTCGCAGGCGTGGGCATCGTCTTGCGATACCAAATGCAGGACCCAGATCGCGAGCGCAACCAGTCCGATCACCGTGCTCGCGTACTGCAGAACCATGAACATCGGCCTTAGTCCGACGACCGGAACCTTGACTTCCATCTGCATCCAAACCCAGCGCCGCCATGGCCAGGTGAACGCATGGGTAAACGCATCCCAGACAAGGTGCGTGGCGATGCCCAACACGATGGAAAACAAGATAGCCGCGAAACGGCCAGGTCCGCCGAACTGGAAGTCTCCGAGCTGATCGCGCAATCTCTGCTGCACTCCGATGGGCAGCAACCTTACGACCGGCCGCTTGATGGCGGTGTGAAACACCCACAGCGCGAAAATGGAAGCGGGGAGCGTGAATTCGATTACGCCCGGAAACTGGTGACCCAAGCTTCGATAGTCGGTGGTTCCAACAACATACGGGAAGTCTGGAGCCATGCTGCCCACCAGGAAGGCGGACCACACCAGGTTGAGTCTGCGCAAGGGCAGCGCCGCAGCTGCGTGGGATACGGTGAAGGGCATAGAGTGGAATAGGCTTTATGTGGTCCAGTACGAGGACTTGCGAAAAGCCGGTCAGGCTCCAAAGGGCGAGGCTGGCGCGGATCGTTCTAACAAGCATTTCAGCCCGCAGTCTCAGTATAGCCGACCTCTGCCTTGGCCGATTACGACATTGCTGCGACCGCCTCCATCGTAGAATGTTGAATCAGTTACAATCAGCTCACAAGTGGAACTCCAAGACTGAATCTTATGAAGCGCGCTCCGCTGGCAAGCGGGCAATCACATCCAGTTCAAGAACTCAACGGCCCTCCAGCGATAGCGGGTGGCGATCCCATCCGTGCGCGTGACCGCCGTCTGATCTTTGGGGCGCCGGTGATTGGCGAAGCCGAGATCGCGTCGGTTACGGACTGTCTGCGCAGCCATTGGATCGGGCTGGGCGGAAGGGTCGAGCGCTTCGAGCAGGAGTTTGCGCGCTACAAGGGCGCACCCTACGCGGTCGGGGTAAGCAGTGGTACGGCCGCGATTCATCTCGCGTTGCTTGCGCTGGGAATCGGCGCCGGCGATGAGGTGATCGCTCCGGCCATGACGTTTTGCTCCACGATTCATTCCATCGTGCATACCGGAGCGAAACCAGTTCTGGTGGATTGCAGCCGGTCGACTTTCAACATCGATCCCGCGCAAATCGAAGAGCGAATTACTTCTCGTACGAAGGCCATACTGGTCGTCCACATGTGTGGTCGCTGTTGTGAAATGGACTCGATTCTCGACATTGCTCGCCGTTACGGTTTGCGCGTTATCGAAGATTGTGCGCACGCCATTGAAGCTACACATCACGGACATCCAGCCGGGCTGATGGGCGATGTGGGCTGTTTCAGCTTTTATCCCACCAAGAACATCACCACCGGCGACGGCGGGATGGTGATTACTCGCGACCGGCAAGTGTACGAGCGCGTGAAGGTGCTGTCCTTGCATGGCATGACGGCTGACGCGTGGAGCCGGTTTGTCGGCGGGCCCACCGGCTATGAAGTCATAGCGGCGGGCTTCAAGTACAACATGACGGACTTGGCCGCATCCTTGGGCTTGCCGCAACTGGCAACGATCGAGGAGCGCTGGCGGCAACGACAGCAAATCTGGCTGTCCTACGCCGAGCGTTTGAAAGACCTTCCACTGCTGCTGCCTCCGCCGGTCGCCACCGATTCACGGCACGCCTACCATTTGTTTACTCCGCTGTTGGTTTTGGAAGAGCTTGGAGTTGACCGGCAAACGATCATCGCCGCGCTGGATGCCGAGAACATTGGCGTTGGCATCCACTACGTTCCCGTTCATCAGCACCCCTATTACCGGCAACGGTTCGGATTCGCCGACTCAGATTTCCCCAACGCCTCGTTTGTGGGTGAGCGCACCATTTCACTGCCGCTTTCTTCCGCTATGTCCGAGCAGGACGTTGACGATATTGCCACCGCGCTAACGCGCATTTTCCGCTACTACGCTTCCGCTTGAACCCGGCATGGAGCGCAGACTCAATTGATGGCTCCGCTCTCATGTCGCCTAGGGCTCATATCTGACGGCAGAGGGCCCTTTTGAAGAACTCCCTGACGAAGCTTGTATTCGCTCTGTTTCTTTGGAGTTCCTACGCTTGCCTGCCCTGCGCATGCACAGCAGCCCGCATCTCCGGAGGGCGGAAACCCCTCGCCATCTCAAGCTCCCGCTGTCCCGGTCGATGGTTCCATTCCTCATCCCAACGAGAGCAAGTTCTTCATCCATCTGGCGGAAGATCAGAAAGACATCTGGACCAGCCCATTCCACCTGAAGCCTACCGATGCCAAATGGCTGGTTCCCGTGAGCGGCATTGCGACCGGACTCTTCGTTACCGATCCCGCAAAGTTCCTACGCCATGCGGCTGGACAATCAGCACGCTGCTCAATGTCGCTTCGGATGCAGGAGTGGCGGCAGCAGCCGGGATGACCGGAGCCACTTATCTGGGGGACATCTGGCCCATAACGAGCGCGCGCGCGAGACCGGTGTGCTGGCCACGGAAGCCATCATCAATGCCATCGGCGTTGACTACGCCATGAAGGTCGCCACCGGACGCGAACGGCCCATTCCCGTCGAACTTCCAAAATATCTTCTTTCACGGCGGGACGTCGTTTCCGTCGGACCATTCCGCGGTGACGTGGGCTTTCGCCGCGGTGGTCGCGCAGGAGTATCCCCATCCCGTGGCAGAGTTTGGAGCCTACGGACTGGCGCTGGGAGTGAGCCTGGCGCGGGCTGCGTCAGAACAGCATTTCCTTTCGGATGTGTTCGTGGGAGGCCTGCTTGGCTATCAAATCGGCCGGCATATTTACAAAACACGGCACAATCCAAGCCTTGATGACGATCTGAAGATCGTGGCCGAACAAACATCGGCGCCGCGTCCCGGCAACATCGGCAAGCACTTACGTTCCGCTGGACAGTTGGATTTATCCCGCCATGGAGCGGCTTGATCGCGCGGCGGCTACATCAATACCGCGCTTCATGGGCCTTCGGCCGTGGACGCGAATGTCCTGCGCTCACATGCTCATCGAGATGCATAAGAATGTCGAGTACCACACCGACCTGCCTCCCGCAAATATTGCGGCTCCAGAAAACTCTCGATGCAGAATTTGCGCATGAACTGGCGGCTTGGGATGGACAGACCGGTAGAGTCGATCCAACTGGATTCCGTTTACACGCGGGTGATGGATATCGCGGGAACGCCCGTGAACGACAGCTATCACTTCGGGCAGACGCTGATCAACGACTATGGCCGCCCCTACTGGCAGGGTGTGAACAACATCACCGGATTCAGCGCCAGCGCCAACGACGGCCGCTTTGCGTTCTACGTGGATGGCGAATACCAGTACGCGCCCACGATTCCGGGATATCCGCTTTCGGTTCGGCAGGTGATCGCGAATGTCGATCTGAATCCTCTGCAACCGCCGACGCCAATCTCCGCCAATCAGTTTCGGCTGCTGGATACCTACGCCTCCATGAAATATGGCGGTTTGGATTTTTCGGTCGGCAAACAGAGCATGTGGTGGGGACCGGGCGAAAGCGGCGCCATGTTGATGAGCAACAATGCCGCCCCGTTCTGGATGCTCCAAATCAATCGCACGGAACCGACCAACATTCCCGGGATTGTCAAAGTTCCTGGGGCCTTTCGAGGCGTCCAACTACTTTGGAGCGCTCGCACGGCCACCAATTTCCCGTGGGGCCGTACTTCTTCGGACAGAAGGTCAGTTTTAAGCCGACCGAAAACCTCGAGTTCGGATTCACGCGCAACGACGTGTTCGGCGGTCAAGGACACGTACCGATCACCTTCGGTTCGTTTTGGAATAGCTTCACCAGCTTCAATGACGTCACCCGCCAGGTTAAGTTTTCGCGCAACGATCCTGGCGCGCGTCACGCCAGCTTCGATTTTTCTTGGCGATTGCCCTTCGTCCGCCGCTGGTTAACCTTGTACAGCGATTCGCTGGTGCACGATGATGTCAATCCCGTCAGCGCACCTCGGCGATCTGCCGTCAACCCAGGAATCTACCTGACCCATTTCCCGGGCTTGCCCAAACTCGACTTCCGCGCCGAAGCGGTTTATACGGACCCTCCCACTCCCGCCAGCATTGGTGGTAACTTCATCTATTGGGAGGTCATCTACCACGACCTGTACCTCAACAATAAGTTTCTGATGGGGAACTGGATCGGCCGCGAGGGAAAGGGTTACCAGGCGTGGAGTACGTACCATCTCAGCCCCCAGAGCAGCATTCAAGTGGGGGTCCGCAACGGCAAGATCGCCAATGACTTCATCCCCGGCGGGAGCACGCAGTGGGACTGGAATGTTTCAGCCATGCTCCGTGTTCGCAAGGATCTCGAGGTCAAGTCTTTCCTGCAGTACGAGACATGGTGGGTGCCGGTGTTGGCCCCCACGCGGCAAACCGACTTCACCAGCTCAGTGCAACTGACTTGGTGGCCCACCAGCGTTGGAATACGTAAAGCGTTTCGCTAAGACATGCCGCACTAGTGCAGCCGAGGTAGAGCCAGCCTTCAGGCCGGCATCCAAGATCGCCCCACACAGGCATGAGCCGCTCTGGTCGTTTCTCAATGACCGCAGTGGCTCATGCCGTTTGTTGGTCCGCAGAGAATGCGACGCTGAAGGGCCCCGCTGCCCGGTATCCCGGAAGGTATCAATTGTGAGATCGCTCTAGCCTCGGTTCTCAACCACAGTCACTGCTGCCGTCGGCGGCGTGGCAATAGCGACTTCCTCGCCCCCAACTCGCTCTCAGAAGAGCAGACCCATCGCGGCCCGGATGAGGGTAGCGAATGGGATGGAAGTAATCACCACGGGGATCGCCGGAATCACGGCAGCAATGACGATTGCATACAGGTCGACAGCCCCAACCGGAATGACGCGAATGTCGTCGATGTTATGCACCACTCCGTAAAGATCGGCCGTGGTGGAGAAATCCGGAACTAATAATACTTCTTCAGTCAGGCTGTCCGCCCGATGGAGCCACTTCTTCTCAAACTGCTCACCCAGGGCGCGGGCGAAGGCTCCGTACGTTAGCATGCCCTGGCGTCTCATGTGCAGCAGGGTTCGTGTGAAGAACAGATAGGGTCCGACACAGAATAGAAGCACGCCGACGATGAGGGCCTAGGCCAGGAAGCGGAACGCCGTCAACTGGTGTCCCGCGTGGAGAACCTGATTAGCGACAGCGCCAGCCAGCCCGACGCCCAGGCAAAAACTGAACGGAATCTGGCCTAACACCGAGGCCTCCAGAAACCCAAGCCTCCCACGTGATCAGGATGAGCAGCGATCAGGGCGAGTTTCAGTTGCGTGGTGGCTCGCAAGAACCGCGCCCAGAGAAACTGCCTCCAGAAACGTCCACCCGCGATTGAACGCCCGTCCAGGGTGCCACCACCCGTCGCCGACGATCCGGGGGCGCAGTCGCGTAGGAACTCGAAGCATGAATCTTCCCACGCCCTACTGCAAGGATTGCCCTTGCTCGACTACTAGCTTGTACGCGATGTAATACTTGTAAATATTGCTGACATACTGGACAGTCGTCTGTCCTACTCTTTGCGCCACCAGCAACTCGACGTTGCCGAACCACTTGTTGGGATCGAGTCCTTGGGCCGGCGCTTCCTTGCGAAGATCCGCGATGCGATTGGGGCCAGCGTTGTACGCCGCGAAGGTGAGCAGTAGACGGTTCTCCGGATCGATCTTCGGGTCGCTGAAATACTGGTCGGCGATCGTATGCAGGACCTTGACTCCCGCATGAACATTGTTCTCGGCGGTCATCACATTGGGGATGCTGATGGGCGGCGCCGCCGCGGTTGACGGTTTGACCTGCATGATCCCAACCGCACCGCCAGGGCTTCTCGCCGACTGATTGAGCATTGACTCTTGGTAGCCCTGCGCTATGACCATGAGGTAATCGAAGCCATATTGCGATGAGTACGTCTTGAAGAAATTCGCCAGTTCATTGAACTTCTTGATCTCTTGTTCATTCGTCGGGTTGGTGATCCACTGATTGCTCTGCAGATATCGCCGCATCAGGGTATTGCCGAACGACGTTCCGGCAGCGTGCGTCTTAACCCACTCATCCACCAATTCTTTGAACTTCGGATTGTTCTTGCGCATTGCCCATGCCAGATCCTCCTGGTCCGCGATGACGATATTGGGCTGAGGAGTGATGTTGTGAAAAACGCTGGCCCACAGCTGGGCGCGCTCCGTAATGGTAACCGTCGCTGAAAGTATGCCGGCATTCACCATTTCCATCAGGTCTTCGTCTACAAGATCCTTGCCGCCGCTCTCGATCAGGATAGCTGGCTTGCCTTGCTTCCGTAGTGACTCGTTGACCTTCTCTAAATTCCGGTAATATGTGGTGAGGGGATTGACAAAGACTTTTTTCCCGCCCAAGTCCTGCAACGACGAAACTGGACCGAAGTCCTTACCCGTGACAAGAATCTGTTTAACGCCGGTTTGAATCGGGACCGAGAATGCGACCTGCTGTGCGCGTTCCGGAGTCATGGCTACCGGGTACGCGATCACGTCGCCAATGCCTTCGTTCAAATACGACTCAAGTTGATCGGGGCGGACCGGAATAAAGGTAACTTGGATGTGTTGCCTGCCGGTATGCAACTTCTCATTCACGAATTGCTGGAAGTCCTGCAGTGCCTCGTAAAAAATGCCTTGTGGCCGGCCATTCACGTAGAAAAAACTAGAATGGCTGTAGAGCACGAGAGCCCGAATGTTTTGGGCTTTTACCATCGCATCCAGGTCGCCAGTCCGGCGCTGGAAGTTCACCGGCAACCCGGCATCGGGGGACTGGGGCGCAGTCTTTCCCGATGATGCGGCAGGCGTAGGCGTTGACTGAGCCTGGGCCGCAGCTCGTTCTTGTAAAGCCGTGGCTTCTTTCGTGGCGCACGAAATCAGGAGTAGCATCCCGCAGAGGTACAGTGCGAGACAGAAACACCGCCAGACAGAAACTCGTCCGCAATGTGACCGCATGGGCTCAACCTCCAGTACTCCCAACCATTATGCGCGCGGAAGAATCAGGATCCAGTAAGTGCTAATGATCAACAGGAAGAACGCTACCGTTACTACGGCGACCCGCGGCCCGAAGATTTCGAAGCGTTGGCTAAGCGCCGTCAGAAGCAGCACCGTCGCCAGGAAGACCGTTACCTTGACGTAGCTGTCGCCGGTCTCGCGCGTGCTCACACCTTTCTCGAAGTGGTCCTTGGCTTCCTCGGCCAGCTTGGCAGACTCTTGCGCGTTTGCGTTGGTGTACTCCGGCATGAAGACGGGGCCGGGCGGCGCGGACGGGTTGTTAAATGGGTCCAGCTTTTGCCAGGCTTGGAAGGCGACAGCGTATTCGGGCCGGAATCGCCGCTCGTAGATCGCGGCGAGTTTCTCGTTGCCGGCTGTCTTCGCGGCGACCCAGCCATTGAAGGTCACGATGTCATAGAGTCGGTCCTGGCCCGCCAAGGTCGCCTTGGCTTGCGACAGTACGGTGGTGCGTGCGACCATCGCATACTGCCTGGCGGAGCGGGCCTCCCACCTCGCGGCCTGGTAGCCGCTCCATGCGGTGGCGACGGCGACAACGGAGAGCAACACATCCGCCGGTCGTGGGGTCTACCAGGTTCGGGACATTTCCGGCAGCGATGCGCAATCCGAGCGGATTGCCGGAGATCGCGTCGCCGTTGATGAATCGAGCATTGGTGAACGCGGACGCTACGGTCGTGAGTTCGTTGATCGTCACGCTGGCTGGAGGATTGCTGCCCACAACCAATAGCAGCGCAATGGCGGGATTGTCGCTGTCGGCTTTGCTGGCCTTGGGTACGCCACCGTTAGCCACCAGATAGAGGACCGCGTCGCTATGTGCACCTTGACGCGAACTGCAAACCGGCCATCATCGTTGGTTTTGGTCTGAGCCAGTTGCTTGGGTGCGCCCGCGCTGGCTTCCCACAAGCTTACGGTTGACTTTGCGATGGGGGCGCCTCCGCCTAGGACTTGACCTTTGATACTGTCGGCAGCGAAGGCCGCTCCGGCCAGCAAGGCAATAAGAATAAGTGCCGCTACAACCGGCTTTCTAGTAATTGTTCGAAGATCCATTTCTTTCTCCTTGATGACACGCTTCGAATCTGGGGAGGCCCATCCAATTGGCGCTGCCCTTGCAATCGTGCTCGAGTTCCCTAGTTACCAGCTCTTCTTCCGGGAGGCAGACGCCCACAGCTAACAGGCAGGTCATGCAGATCGACTCGAACTTCCCGTCAGGACCTCTGAAATGTTTGAATTGGGGATCGTCTCCCATAACGCACTTCACCTTTCACAACCCGGCGGGATCATCAAACCGGCTCGTGGATGCGACACGGTGCCTTTCTGACAGGAATTTCCCCTTGCAGTCCTGGGACGCAACCGATGGGTATCATTAGAATCCGCTGGTTAGGAGGAAGCTGTGATTTGCGTCACGATTTCCAAGTCCAAATGCACCCGTGCTTGTGGTTTAGTCCCGCGTATGATCCCACAATTCGTGGCTCAAGACGCGGCTGAAAAAATCAGAACGGCAGATCCCGCGCGGGCTGAAGCCCGCGCGCGATGACAAAAAACAAAGGGCTGGACGCGGCGCTAAAAGCGCCGCACTACCCGAACGGCGGAATCGCTCTAAACGGCGTGCCCGCCGCATGGAGGCTGCAGCGGGCACACCAGCACACAGAACTCTCTCGCCGCCAGTTAGTCCTCGGCTTGCGACATCTCCTGCATCACCTGATCGAGGTTGAAGCTGGCCGGCTTCTGGCGTGGAGGAAATTGCTTGAAGCTGGTCAGCCACTGGCCGACAAAGGCTTGCGCAGGCGTGAGCAGATAGACGCGGTCAATCCGCCAATGCGAGTAGTCGATCGATTCCATCTCGGCCCGCTCGAAAGGATCGGCGTGGAGGTCGAACAGCTTAGGAACGCGCAGAGAGACGAAAGGCGTTTCCCAAACGGAAAACCCGTGAGCGGGTTGCTCCAGGAACAAGGCCTTCCACTTGTCGTAACGCAAGGCCGCGAGTTCGCCGTCGTCCGTCCAATAGAGGAACTCGCGACGAGGGTCCACCTGTGTGTCGCCCTTGAGGTAAGGCATCAAGTTGTAGCCATCCAAGTGGACTTTGAAGGACTTGTCGCCGGCCTGGTAGCCGGTCAGGAGCTTCTCTTTGACGTCGGGAGCGCCGGCCGCTGCCAGCAGTGTGGTGGCCCAGTCCTCGTGCGCCGCGATGTCGTTGATCATCGTTCCCGGCTTGATCACGCCCGGCCAGCGAATCACGAAGGGTACGCGATAGCCACCTTCCCAGCTGGTGTTCTTCTCGCCCATGAAAGGAGTAGTTCCACCGTCGGGCCAGCTCATGACTTCCGCGCCGTTGTCGCTGGTGAAGATGACGATGGTGTTATCCGCAATGCCGAGGTCGTCGAGCTTCTTCAAGATCACACCGATGTTGTCGTCGAGTTGGGTCATGCCAGCGCCGTAGAGGCCCTTCTCATTGACCATGTCCATGTACTTGGGCGGCAGGTGGGTCCAAATATGCATGCGGGTGGTGTTGTGCCAGATGAAGAATGGCTTACCCGCTTTGACGGAGCGATCCATGTCCTCGAGCGTAGCCGCCAGGAACTCGTCGTCAGCGGTTTCCATCCTCTTCTTGGTTAGTGGGCCGGTGTCCTCGCAAGTCTGCTTGCCCCATGGACCAAAGCGCGGGTCGGCGGGCGCGGGGTTGTCGGTCGCGGTGGCTTTGCACTTGAACACACCACGCGGCCCGAACTCCGCCCGGAAGCTAGGATTCTTCGGATAGTCGATGTTTTCCGGCTCCTCTTCAGCATTCAGGTGATAGAAGTTGCCAAAGAACTCATCGAAGCCGTGAACGGTAGGCAGGAACTCGTTGCGATCGCCCAGGTGGTTCTTGCCATTCTGGAAGGTCACGTAGCCAAGCGGTTTGAGCAGCTCGGCGATGGTTGGGTCTTCTTTCTGGAGTCCGAGTTTCGAGCCGGGCAGGCCGACCTTGAGCAGACCGGTGCGAATCGGACTTTGTCCGGTGATGAACGCCGCACGGCCGGCGGTGCAGCTCTGCTGAGCGTAGTAATCGGTAAACAGTGCGCCCTCGTGAGCCAGGCGGTCGATGTTGGGTGTCTTGTAGCCCATCATGCCCAGGTTATAAGCGCTGATGTTGAAGTAGCCGATGTCATCACCGAAGATGACGAGTATGTTTGGCTTCTTCGCACTCGGCGTTTGCGCTTCTGCGGTTCGCCCGCCGACCGCAAGGAAACTCGAAAGTGCTAGCGTTGCAAGGGTTAGTGTTTTAGCGCATGCTCCAAGATCCATTCTTGTCTGTCTCCTATTTTAGGTCGTGCTTACGAGGTCAAACAGCAATGTCCGCTCGGCGTCCCATTGCATTCATGCTCAATTTCCCGAGTTATTATCAGTTTTTATTCAGAGCGGTCGATGCCCACCGCGAGCAAGCGTATCATGCAGATTGATTCTAGTGTTCCATTGGAACCCTTCACGTGCTTTGAAGCGGTCTCTAGACGATTTAAAAGCGGCAGGTTCCGACGGACATGGCCGACTGGAGGCTCAAAGAGCCCATACTGGCGTCGACACTCACCGGAAAAGAGTGAAGTTATCCGATGAGTTCGTGAGAAATTTGTGGAGAAATCAATTTTTGCGAAGCCACTCTCCTCGTAAGTACTTGAGAAGAATGGCGGGGTCGACGGGACTCGAACCCGCGGCCTCTGCCGTGACATGGCAGTTCTGCACCCGTGCAGGATGTAGTACCGTTGAGTATAAATTCCGATTTACTCCAATGTTTATGCGGCCGGGAAGCAATTCTCGCTAACCCTGCTCACTCCTTCTCACTGCTGCTTATTTGTGCAAAAACGGCCGAAAATAAAAAGTTTCGTGGGGAAATTCGTGGGGAGATTTCCCGTGCAGAAAGTAGTTCGTACTTTCGCGTTGGGAGCAATTCATTTTGTGGTCTCTGTTCGGGTGGAAGCGCGCAGACGGCACGCGCCGTTTTCGCGGAGCCTACATTGAGGTGGCGCGCAAGACAATCCTGGCTCACGATGTGATGGCGCCGGCGTGCTGGCGCGCGGGGATCGCGTGGCACGGCTGGCGCGCCTTAAGACGAGGTCTCGCGACCAACCTGCATCACCTGGGCGAACACTCCTGATCATCCAGCGGATCCTGCGCACTCGAACGTCGCGGTCACCCAGGACCTGTTACATCAAGACGGCCGACGCCGACGTGCTGGCCGCGACGGAGCGGTTGGCGGCGGCAAGCGGAAATCCGGCCCCGAAAGCGCGGAGCGAGACTGCACCTAATCTGCACCCAATGCTTGAGAGTAAATTAGCTAAGTGATTGAAGCAAAACATGCTAAAGATAACTGTCAAATAGGACTTGACAGTTTAGAAAACCGTCGTCGGCCACGTAAGTTATTGACAGGCCGTAAATCCCACGCATTCGACGTCAGTCGCTTCGGTCCTTTACGTCGCCGCCAGTTGCACTGCGTCTTCTGTTACGCCGGCATTTGCGATCATAGCGAGTGCCGCCCTCCAGTCCGGCGGTGGGCCCATTCAGATGGACAGCTTCGAGGCAAAATTAATCAAAGAATCAAAAACAATCAAAGTATCACAGATGCCAAGAGGGGGAAGCAGGACCGGAGCAGGGCGCAAGGTGGGAAGTGTCGAGAGAAAGACTGCGCTTAGAATTGCGGCTCCGCTGATCAAGGAACGACGGCTAGGGAGGCAGTTACGGCCGCGGCAATCCTGCATCGGTTGACGAAAAGGCGCTATGGCAGGCAGAGCTGGCAGACCCCAGGCACAGCCTAGCCGCGCTCGTCTATCTGACCGACAAGCGGGACGGCAAAGCGAGGCAGGCAATGGAGATGACTCATGCTGAGGAGCACCGCGACCCCGGTCAACGAATTAAGGAATTGCTCGACTTCGCAGCTGCAAGAGCTGCTGCCGAACCTCAGCCGAGCTGAGCTCCTGTGCCCACGTAACGGGTGTGACGGGTCGCTCCGCATAGACCTTCGCCCCGCCGCTTCCGTGGGAAATTCAAACAATCAAAGAAATCAAACAATCGGAAACCAAAACATCGGAAAGTGTCGGATTCAAAACCGGAAGCTCCAGAAGCGGCAAGCGGCTTAGTAGGTTCCACCCTGAATCGGCGGCCCGCCCGTCGTATTACCCCGGACACCCTCGACAGACTCTGCACCTGCCAAACCGTGCCCGAACCGGCAACTGCTGGCCCGAGTCTGGGGCTAAACGTCCCGTTTGCCCGTGACTCGAGAGGAATCCTGCTCCTGAGAGTTCTTGGTCAGGATAAAATTAATAATCAGTAAGTTCTTCCGGTCAAGCCCGGTCTTTGCAGATCTGGGAAATCTGCCTCGCAGGCGTGATGACAGAATCCGCCAACAGCAATGCGAACGAGGACTTCCGCGTTAAACCAACGGCTGGGTGACCGCAGCCTCCACTCGTGACATCCACTTTGGAGCCCAAGACACTATGATGGTATTTTCAACCCGTTTCTCTTATGCATTTCGTTGCTTCTTCTCGATGTTGTTCAGCGGAACTATCCCACAAGACATCGAGCGCGTCGTGGCCGTCGCGACTGGAGCAAGTGCGCCAAACGCGCCAGCCGCCGTAAAGCCCAAGCCCAGCGAGAATCCTCCGGTTGAGTCCTTCGACCGGGCGGTGCAGATGCTCGCCTTGTTGCAGCGTGACGGAAGGTTGATCGACTTCCTCTCCGAAGATGTCTCACCGTATCCGGACAGCCAGCTAGGGGCGGCGGTCCGAACCATTCACGCTTCTTGCCGTCAGGTGCTTGATCGCTACCTGAAACTCGAGCCGGTCATTTCTTCCGAGGAAGACCAGCCCGTAACTGTGCCCGCCGACTGCGATCCGGCCACGGTGAAACTTCTGGGGAACGTAGTCGGCCAACCTCCAGTCAAGGGATTGCTGCGCCATCGAGGCTGGCGGGTAACGGAAGTGAGGTTGCCGTCCCTGCCGCAAGGGGCGGGGCGTGAGATTGTTGCTCCGGCGGAGGTCGAGATTCTCTAGGTATTATCCCCGCGGTTTTCATCACATTTCTTTCGGATTACAGGATTGTTAGACGGAGGTTCGATTGGATTCAGAATTCATCGTCGGCATCGATTTAGGCACGACGAATTGTGCACTGTCGTATTGTGCCGTTGCGGATGAAGGTGGGCAGATCACCGGTGAGAAGATCCCGCAGCTCGCAAATCCGCATGAAGTTGCCGACCGCACGCTGCTGCCCTCATTCCTTTATGTCCCGGGTGAGCTCGATTTTCCCGCGGGAAGTCTCGGCTTGCCATGGGATGACGCGCCGAAGTTCGTCATCGGCGAGCTGGCCCGCAAACGCGGAGCTGAAAACCCTGCGCGGCTGGTTGCGTCGGCGAAGTCATGGCTGTCGCACGCTACGGTAAATCGAACCGCCGCGATCTTGCCGTGGCAGGCGCCAGACGAAGTTATCAAGGTCTCTCCGGTGGAAGCCTCTGCGCAATTCCTGGAGCACATGCGCTCGGCGTGGGACTCCCAACACGCAAGCGGTGGCTCCGGTTCTCGCCTGGGGCAGCAGGACGTGTTGCTCACGGTGCCAGCGTCGTTTGACGAAGAGGCCCGTGAGTTGACGCTGCGCGCAGCCGAGCAAGCGGGTCTCGAGCATGTGACCCTTCTCGAAGAGCCGCAGGCGGCGTTCTATGCGTGGCTCCAGAGCCAGGGAGACAACTGGCGCAAGAGCATCAAAGTCGGCGACCTGGTACTGGTGTGCGACGTCGGAGGCGGCACCACAGATTTCAGCCTAATCACGGTAACAGAAGAAAGTGGGGACCTGGCGCTGAAGCGGGTTGCGGTGGGAGAGCACATCCTGCTGGGCGGCGACAACATGGATCTCGCCCTGGCACGGTTGCTGCAGCAGAAGTTGGAGGCTGAGGGCCATCGCATCGACACGTATCAACTCCATGTGCTCTGGCACCAATGCCGGGCAGCAAAGGAGTATTTGTTCGAGCATCCCAAATCCCAGAGGCAGGATGTAACGTTGTTGGGCAAGGGCCGCAAATTGGTCGGCGGCACGATCAAGACGGAGTTGCTGCGTGAAGATCTGGACCGCGTGCTGGTCGAAGGCTTCTTTCCGCAGGTGGCCAGCGTCGAGATGCCGATGCGCCAGCGCCGAAGCGGATTTCAAGAATTAGGTTTGCCGTACGCTGCCGATGCTGCGATCACGAAACACCTCGCTCGTTTTCTGTCGCAGGCAATACAAAATACTCCCGAGGCCGGCATAGCACGGCGCGGCAAGAACGGGCTGGCATGTCCCACGCATGTTCTCTTCAATGGCGGAGTGATGAAGGCGGCCGTGCTGCGCGACCGCTTGGTGACGGTGTTAAGCCGCTGGCTGACGGAGGAGGGTTTCGAGGCACTCGGACCGGCCCAGGTGCTGGATGCTCCTGACCTTGAACATGCTGTGGCGCGCGGTGCGGCTTACTACGGGAGAGTGCGGCGTGGACACGGAGTGCGCATCCGCAGCGGCGCCTCGCGGACGTACTACATTGGAATCGAGAGCGCAATGCCAGCGGTCCCAGGGATGGAAGCGCCGATGAAGGCGCTGTGCGTCGTACCGTTCGGAATGGAAGAGGGAACAGAGGCGCAGATTCCGGGTCGCGAGTTCGGTTTGGTTGTCGGCGAGCCTGCGGAGTTCCGCTTCCTCAGTTCTACGGTGCGCAAGCAGGATCGCGTTGGCGATCTAACCGAGAACTGGGCGGACGATATCGAGGAACTGAGCCCGCTCGAAGTAACCTTGAACATCGACGGTCAGCAAGGAACGGTTCTGCCGGTCCGCTTGGAATCGCGCGTGACGGAGATCGGCACACTCGAGGTGTGGTGTGTTTCCCGCGACGGCGCGCAGCGCTGGAAGTTGGAACTGAACGTCCGGGAAAAGGGCGATCGCTAGACCGGCAGTCATGAACCCTTCTTCCCGTTACCTGATTGGCATCGATCTCGGCACTACGAACTCCGTGGTGGCCTACATCGATACGTCGGACACGCCAAGTGATGCCCCACCGGAGATCCGCGTGTTCGACGTCGCCCAGGTCGTTGCGCCTGGTGAAGTCCGCGCAGTGCCGGCGGTTCCTTCGTTCCTCTACTTCCCGACAGAAAGCGAAATCGAATCGGGTGCGTTCGACTTGCCTTGGGAAGACCGTCCGTCCGCGATCGTGGGAGTGGCGGCCCGTGACCACGGCATGCTGGTTCCTGGGCGGCTGGTTGCGTCGGCGAAATCGTGGCTATGCCAAGACGCGGTCGATCGCACCGCTGAGATTCTGCCGCGCGAAGCCGAGCCGCCGGAGCCCATGATTTCTCCGGTCGAGGCTTCGGCGCGCTACCTCATGCATCTGCGCAGCGCATGGAACCATGCGATGTCTGCGGTGGAAGGAGGCACTCCCGAGCGGCTCTTCGAAAACCAGCAAATCGTTCTGACGGTGCCTGCGTCGTTCGATGAAGAGGCACGAGAGTTGACGGTGGAGGCAGGGCGGAGGGCCGGCCTTGAGCACCTGACGCTGCTGGAAGAACCGCTGGCCGCCTTCTACGCCTGGGTCGCCACTCATCGGCAGACGATTGCGACACAGGTGCAGGACGGCGACCTCGTGTTGATCTGCGACATCGGTGGCGGTACATCGGATTTTAGCTTGGTGCGGGCGCACGTCGTTGGCAGCGATGTTCAGTTCGAAAGGACGGCTATCGGTGATCACCTCCTGCTCGGGGGAGAGAACCTCGATCTTGCCCTGGCACGCCGCGTTGAGCAAAGGCTCAATACCAGGCTCAGTCTGCGGCAGCGTCACGCCCTTGGAATCGCGTGCCGTGCAGCCAAGGAAGGTCTGCTCGGCGACACGAAAATTGACCGTCTACCGATCAGCATTTTGGGCTCGGGACGCGCTGTTGTGGGCCAGATGTTCCAAAGCGAGCTGACTCGCGACGAGGTACTGGAATTGCTCATGAACGGATTCCTTCCTTTGACAGCTCCAGACGAGATGCCAAAGCGCAGCCGATCCTCAGGCCTCCGTGAAGTTGGGCTCCCGTATGCGAGCGATCCGGCAATTACGAAGCATCTCGCAGCCTTCCTGCGACAAGCGGGCGCGGCAATGAACGGACAATCAAGTGCGGCTTCGCGCAAGACCGTTCGGTCATCGATGGTGAGACCGGATGCAATTCTGTTCAATGGGGGCTTCTGCATCCCTGCGGCGGCGCGTGAGCGAATCGTTGAGGCGGTCGCTAGTTGGTTTGGCGGTAAGGAAGGCGGCTGGCGTCCCGGGGTTCTTCGCAGTGACGCGATGGGTAGTGCTGTCGCCGCTGGAGCCGCATACTACGGTCGGGTGCGGCGCGGAGAAGGTTTGCGGGTGAAGGCGGGCAGTGCGCGGACCTACTACATCGGAACGCGCACGGAGGGCGCTGCCGTTTGTGTATTGCCGGCTGGAACGGACGAGGGGACGACCCTGCAGTTGAATCGTGAATTCTCGGTGCTGGCGAACCGGCCAGTGTCGTTCAACCTTTTCAGTTCGACCGTGCGGCACGACCCACACGGGGCCTTGGCCGAGCTGGATCCAGCACAAGTGCATCGGCATGCGCCACTGGTGACGCTGCTGCGCTATGGGAAAAAGCTGCAACAGATGGAGCTGGCGGTGCGATTGTCCGTGAGCTTCACCGAGGTGGGGACGCTGGAACTCTGGTGTCAATCGGTCAGCTCGCCACATCGATGGCGGTTACAGTTCGAATTGCGGGGCAACGCCCCTACCGGCGATGCATACGTCGACTCGACTCCGCATGCGGGCATTGCTCCATCGTCCCCGGAGATTTCCGAAGACTCGCTTCGAGCCGCGAGAAAGGCAATTCGAGCGGCGTTCAGTCGGGGGGGAGATCCCAGTGCCCACGCGTCGCTGGTTAGCGCACTGGAAGCGGGTATTGGTCTCAAGAAAGAATCGTGGACGATGCCGTTACTCCGGGTGTTGTCCGATGTTTTGCTCGAAGTTGCCGATGGCCGAAAGTTGAGTGCACCGCATGAAGCGCGATGGCTGAACCTGCTCGGCTTCTGCTTGCGTCCGGGGTTTGGAGACGCGCAGGACAGCCAGCGCATGAATTTAACGCGCAAGTTGTACCAAGCAGGACTGGCGTTTCTCGGTGACTTGCAGAATCAAGTCAACTGGCTGGTGCTTTGGCGCCGAACTGCAGGCGGCTTGAGTGCTGCGCACCAGCACGAGCTTCGAAACTACTTGGGTGGAATCGGGATAGGACGAAAGAAGTCTGGCACACGCCTGAACGCACAACTCGAGCGCGACGGCTGGCGGCTGCTGGCCAGCCTGGAACACTTGTCGGGCGCGACTCGTGCCGCTTTGGGCGGCGAACTGCTGCGCAAGCTCAAAAAGGAGCCTGCTGATAGCGCCTGGTTGTGGTCCCTCGGGCGATTTGGTGCGCGCATCCCGCTGTATGGCTCACTGGCTTGTGTTGTGCCGACGGAAACCGCAGAGGAGTGGATCTCAGCCTTGCTCGATTTGCGCGACCTAAAACAGGAGACAGCCAAGTCGATAGTTCAACTCGGCAGGCTGACGGAGGACCGAACACGCGACATCAGCCGAGATTTGCGAAAACATTCCTTCGAGCGCCTGAAAGCTGAAGGTGTGATCGACGGACCAATGTTGCGTGCCTTGGTGGAATTCGTCACGCCTGGCCGATTGGATGTATCTCTGGCCTTGGGCGAATCCCTTCCCAAGGGATTGCACTTGGAAAGCACGGCTGACTGCCTGTCGCCCGTTTCGGCAATCGCCACCGAAAACTGAGAGGCGGAGCCGACAGCCGCGTAACCAAGTACGAACACCGCCTGCAGGAGACCTTCAACTTCTCGCGCGGTGAGACCGCTGTCTTGTGCGTGTTGCTGTTGCGCGGGCCTCAGACGCCTGGAGAGTTGGGCGGCCGGACGGAGCGCATGCACCGCTTTGAAGATCTGGATGCGGTGCAATCCAGTTTGCAGAAACTGATGCAACGCGAGCCTCCTCTGGTAGTGGTGTTGCCCAGGCAGCCGGGTACCAAGAATTCCGTTACGCGCATCTGCTTTCTGGCGAGATGGAAGCAGGGGAACTGCCGTTGCCGCGAATGGTCTCGCCGTCAAGTTCTTCTGCTGACAACGAGCGCGTCAGCCGATTGGAAGAGGCGGTCGCAGCCTTGAAGAATGAGGTCAGTGAACTCAAGCAGCAACTGGCGGAGTTTCGCAAGCAGTTCGAGTAAGGTCCTGCAATCGCGAAGCCTAGAGCTAATCGTCTACCGGGCTTTCGTGGAAGCGGAACTTGATGCGCCCAAGTACCTTGTGCGCGATGCTCACGACGCATAAATGTGCGGGTGATAGCCGGTTTCGAAGCTTGGACCACGTGGGCAAATCCGACCCACGAAAGCGCCGAGCGAGATTGCACCTAATCTGCACCCATTGCTTTACAATGGTAGGCTAAGTGAATGAAAACACAGTATATTGTCGTCTGTCACCAAATAGGTCTGACGGTTTATAAAACCGTCAGCGAAGCTCGGATACCGCCACCTCTTATTTCGCTACCTCTTTATGACTCACAGGGATACGCTTAGAGAATGGCAAGCCCCCAACATATCGACCTGATCCGCAGGGGGGCATTGCGCTTCGGAATAGATGGAAGGAGCGCCCATGCGCACTGAAAAGAATCAGGAATTAGGCTCGGAAAGCCGTCAAGACAGGGCCCCGCTCGATCCCCAAGCAGCTTCCCCCGCAAGGCCACAAATAGCTACGGGTAAGCGATGCCAAGGCACAGACAAAAGCGGTATGCCTTGTACGGCTTGGGCACTAAAAGGCGGGACACATTGTTACTTCCACGCGAATCCGGAGAAAGTGTCCGAACTGGGGCGGCGTGGCGGAGAAGCTAAGGGGCCCGGAGGCGCCCATTACGCCGAGCGTTCGCTGAAGACGGTGGACGATGTGACCGCGCTCTTGGGCGACACGATCAAGGACCTGGGAAGGGGTCTAATTGACTCCAAAGAAGCAACCGCTGTGGGATATCTGGCGGCGGGAATGCTCAAGGCCCTGCAGCAGGGCGACCTTGAGAATCGCTTGCGCGCCCTGGAAGCAGTCGAGGCCAGCAAGAGCAAGAAATCGCCCTCCAAGGTAGAGCACCATGATCCACCGACGCCGCTGCCAACGATCTACTCGCGGTTGAATGCGCCGAAAGGAAACTAGATGCAGGAGAAGAGATTGGCAAAGCTCGAAGCGGGACTTGATGGGAGGGAGAAGGTTCTCGCCTGGCTGCATGTGAACCAGCAGCGAGGTGGATTCCAAGATCTCGCGATTCGCTGCATTGAGACGAACGGCGCTTCCGTGCGACTGCCCGACATGGAAGACGTTGAGTCGAGATTCCTCTACGTGTGTTGGCGCACCTGCAACCTGCGAGTGCTCGAACTACAGACAGTCCCCCTACAAAAAACGTTGTTGCCGCTCTGTATGGTTCGATTTCTGGGCGCCGAGCGTATTCCTCCAGATGAACTGTTCGCTCTGCAAGCATTCCGCGAAGCGTTGAAAGTCTTCGTTTTGCAATGGATGTTGCTAGAGAGGGTTGTCGAGATCATCCGCGAGGAACACTTTTCCGGGATGCGAGTGCTCTACGACGACACGACGGCAATTCTGAAAAGGGATCTTGAAAAGGCTGAGATATACCTGGCCGGCTTCAACGTGAAAATAGCGCCTCGACTCGGAATTGAGCCGATCACATCGTCGGAACTGGAAGAATGTCTGCTGGCCGACGCACCGAAGGAGGCCGACGTAATCACCTTGGTGGCGCGGGCCACGGCTGAATTGGAATTTGGGAACAGACACGCCGGTTACCCTTTGGTCGCCAAGCTGCTGCGCGGTTACAAGTCGAAGGCCTGGGATGGGTTCCGACAGATTGCTGCCGACTATAGAGCACCTCTTCAATAAATGAAGCCCATCGCAAAGAACTGCGGGGCCCGCGCTGCAAAAAACTGGCTTGGCAAGGTCCACATCCGGGCCAGCCACACGTCCTTCCGCCATTCAACAACATCAATCGCGCACAAAGTCCGCTGACCCGCTGCCTGATCGATTCCGTCACCACGAATTGCCGGACAAGGCGCAGGGCGCGCCAGTCGCGCCCTGCCCAGATATCGACTTCCTGGGCGCTTTGCTGGTGTATTGCCCGCCGCTCGGGAGGCATCCCAGCGATTGCCGGAGCAGACTTCCCAGATGAAGACTTGGGGACAGCTGGCCGAAATCACATCCGCGCATAGGGCGTTTTACGTCCAGCTGGATTACTTCCGAGTTGCCCGTCATCCACTCAGAATCCTCGCGACTGTTAACATGGGGTGGAAAGAGGAAGGTCGACTATTGTCCCTCCTAACCAATGCGACCTGCAATTCATCCCTGCCGTTGCGAATCGAGGGTTTGGTTAAGCGCTTCGGCCAGTTGAATGCCGTTGACGGCATCACGCTCGAACTACGCAGCGGAGAATGTCTGGGACTGCTTGGCCCAAACGGCGCCGGCAAAAGCACTCTCATCCGTAGCATCGTTGGCCGCGTGATCCCCGACGCCGGCACGATCTTAATTTTCGGCGCGAAGGCCGATTCGACTGCCGCACGATCAACGCTGGGATGGATCCCGCAGGAACTGGCGCTCTACCCCAGGCTCACTTGCTTCGAAAACCTCCGGGCGTTCGGTCGTTATTACGGCCTAAAGGGTATCGTACTTGAGCAGGCCGTGGCGCGATGCCTCGATTGGTCCACCCTGACCGACCGCGCTCATGAGCTGGTCAAGAACCTTTCGGGAGGCATGAAGCGCCGCCTTAACATGGCAGCCGGCCTCATTCATCAGCCCAAGCTGGTTCTGATGGATGAACCAACCGTGGGTGTAGACCCGCAATCGCGTCACCATATCTTCGAAATGATTGAGAAACTACGAGACGAAGGCATGTCTCTCATCTACACGACCCACTACATGGAAGAAGCCGAGCGTCTGTGCGACCGCATCGCCATCGTCGATCATGGCAAGATCATCGAGCTGGGCACGAACGACGACCTCGTCCGCAACGCATTTGGCACGCGCAGTCAAGTGCTGGCGCGTTTTGGCGGTTCGCCCGACCGCGTCGTCCCCTGGGTTGCCGCGCACGGCGGCCAGACTACTGATGGCATTGCATTGTTCACGATCTCACATCCGGTTGAGATTGCAAGTTTGCTTGAGGACTCGGCAAAGGCCGGACTCGAACTGGTTGACGTGTCGCTGCGCAAGCCGAATCTCGAATCGGTCTTTCTTCAATTGACGGGGAGGGAGTTACGCGATTAATGTTCGCCATTATTCGCACCGCCATGGTCTCCCTGCGTCGCGACCGGGGCGGGCTCGCCCTGAGTTTCCTTTTGCCTGTTGTCTTCTTCAGCATCTTCGCTGTTATCTTCGGCGGGCGCCGCGACACGACGCCCAAAGTCCATGTGCTGGTTGTGGATGAAGATCACAGCCCCACCTCCGAGCGGCTGGTTAAGGGTCTGAAGCAAGAAGGCTCACTGGTGGTGACGAGTGGGCCTGAGGCCGTCAAGGGCGCCGAACAACCTGACTACACCGCGGCGACTGCGGAGATAGCCGTCCGGGAGGGGGTTGCGCCAGTTGCCGTGATCATCCCCCATGGGTTCGGAGAGAACCCAATTTCGTTTGGCCCCGCAGATACCAAGCGCCCAACTGTCCAACTGCTTGAAGACCGCAGCGATATGATTGCTCCGCAGATGGTCACCGGGCTACTTCAGAAAGTTGCCGTGACCTCCATGCCCGACCTCATGGCTGAGCAGGGATCAAAATACTTCGATCAGTTTAGCGGCGGCCTCACGCATGAACAACGCGATCGGCTGAACCAAGGCATCCGTCAATTGCGCGAGCGGCAAGAGAGCGACTCGTCCACCTCCGCCTCCAGTAACGAGAGCGGCGGAATTATTGCAGTCAATGCCCACCCCGTTGTCGGGGAAAACAAGAACAACCCCATGGTCTCGTTCTATGCCGCTGCGATTGGCGTCATGTTCCTGCTCTTTACTGCAAGCGGCTCGGCAGGAGCATTGCTTGACGAGGCCGAGAGCGGCACGCTCGACCGCGTGCTCAGTTCGCGCGTCACTATGACCTCGCTGCTTTTGGGCAAGCTTACTTACAATTCGTTGCTGGCCTTCTCGCAACTCGTAGTGATGTTTCTTTGGGGATGGGCGATATTCAAGCTCGACTTTTGGTCGCATATTCCGGGATTCATCGTGATGGGCGTCTGCACAGCGGTGGCCGTGGCCGCTTTCGGCATGCTGCTGGCGAGCATCTGCCACACGCGCGCCCAACTGGGCGCACTCTCAACCCTGGTCATTCTGATTATGTCATCCATTGGCGGCAGCATGTTTCCACGCTTTCTGATGCCGGAAGCGATGCAGAAGGCTGGGTTGCTGACCATCAACGCTTGGGCAATTGACGGATTCACCAAGATCTTCTGGCGGGACGAGCCAATCTCTCATCTCTGGCCACAGGTTCTGGTTCTCGTAGCGGTTGCCATCGTGCTCTTCACCATCGCCCGGAGAGTGGCTCGACGATGGGAAGGCGCATAGTTTGTTGCTTCGTGCTGTACTCGGCTTTTGATTCCAGGATCATGCAGTTGGCGAATAGTCGGCTACTCGGAAGTAATCCAGTTTGACGGGTTGTCGGCAAACCGCCGACTGAGAGCAGACGACACGCCGTAGGTCCCAAGAAAGGGTTGGGCGTTTCACGTCCAAGTGGGCGTGCCAATGCGGTTGCCGGATGCTGGCCGACTTATTTAAGATATGCTAAAAGGGTTTACTCCGGCACTGACCATCGCCCAAATCTACAAACAACGCTGGCGAGCGGAGTTCTTCTTCAAATGGATCAAACAGCACCTACGGATCAAGGCTTTCTACGGCACCAGCGAGAACGCGGTGAAAGACGCAAATCTGGATTGCGGTATCGGTGTCTGTGCCGGTGGCGATCGTGCGCAAGCGGTTGGGTCTGGAGGCCACCTTGTACCAGATTCTACAGATTCTCAGCGTGACGCTTTTCGAGAAAGCGCCCATTTTATACGCCCTTCAGCACGTCAACCTGGACTCCAATTTCACCTAAAACGCCAACCAACTGATTCTTTTCGACTTTTAACCGGACAGCGGTGACCGGAACTATTAAGTTGTTGGTATATGACTGTGCGTCGAGCACACGAACTGCTTCCGGGCATAGCGCCTGCTGTTGAGGTTTGCGGGTTCCGCTCACTATGACGGGCGGCAGAACCCGGTTCATCACCCGATCGGGATGACGAAGCATGTAGCGCGGCAATGAGCACCGAAGATCGCACTCAGTGCCTGTTCTCAGTATGCGACGGAGATAACGTCGCACCAATGCGACAAGGTTGGTTGCCTCCTGATTGGGGACGGACCAAGGGACAGCTCAGCCTATAGCATCCCGTCCGGAGACCGGCCTTCTCATCCCATCTGTTTTCGCCAATTATCTTGAAACAACCGAGCTAAGTCCCTTTTATCGGCCCATGTCCGCCCGTGCCCTTAGGCGCTTCCTGCAATCCTTATCTGGTGATGGTGACTCGCTACTGTCATCTCCTAGCTAGTTCCCTTTCGTAGGCTGCCTGGAGCCTCTGCATCGCGGAGACACGAGTAGATTTCGTCCGAGCGCGCGCCTCTTTCTTGGCGCCTAACTTCGGAAGATGCGTTTCGCGAAGCTCAGACATAAATTCTGCCCTCAGCTTCGGTCCTCCTTCTTCCAAAACCTGAGCGAGACCCTTTAGCCGGGAGGCCGGCAAACGCTTGTGCCCCCATGCAACCATCTCCATCAGGAGAGGGAGCAATTCGATACCGCTTTCGGTGAGACTGTAAATGGCTTTCTGTTTATGGCTGGGGTCCTGAGACTTGACGATGATCCCTTGCTGGACAAGCTTTTGAAGACGATCAGCCAGAATATTCGACGCGATCCCTTCCACAGACTTGGTCAGGAGCTCGCGAAAATGCCTCCGGTTCATGAAAATGATATCGCGGATGACGAGCAGACTCCACTGGTCGCCAAATATCTCTACCGTCAGGTTGATAACGCACTCTGACCTGTGATCCTTGTGCACCCTGCCTCCACTCCGGCTGGTCGTTGCCTGCACCGATGATTGTACAACTGGTTGCATATGATAACCAGTTGTGTTGCGGTAGGGGGGCGTAGTTTCCGCCAAAGTCTTCTATTGCAGAGGCCTGGCAGCCAGAGCAGGTGCTCATCAGCCTTCTCGTCAGCAGATATTACTTTAGAGGTGTCACAACTAGTTTTTAGATACAACTGGTTGCATAATGAATAGCATTCTCTTCTTTCCCATAGAATAGTCGTTGCTAAAATCCGGTTTCTTGTAGATGTGCGCCGTCTTCCCGCAATCGAGTCTGCGAACGAATGTGATTTCAAATATCTGATTTCATTCATGCCGTAACGAAAGCAGACGTTACAGGGCTGGCAGAGGAAGCCGATGGCATCTCACATGCCTTCGTACACGCCATGGACTGAACACCGCACGCTTCTGCTCTGAATTGCACATTAACGGTTGGACAACGCCGAGTAGGTTCCACCATGACCACTCACTTCAAACACATCAGGAGGAGTTATGAATCGACTGCAGCTTTGGAAGGTAGTAAGTGTCGTACTTCTTGCAGGTGGCTTAGCCACCGCTCAACACATCACTTCGTTTAGTGCCCCGGGCGGAGGCACAGGCTTCGACCAGGGCACCGGTGGCTTCGACATCAATCCGCAGGGGGCGGTCGTGGGATCGTTCCATGATGACAATAACGTCTTTCATGGCTTCCAGTGCATTGCCCCGTGCAACACGTTCAGCGAATACAACGCTCCGGGCGCCGGCACCGGCGCCAACCAGGGCACAATCACGTTCGGCAATAACCTCTTCGGAGAGACGGTGGGGTTCTATGTCGACGCCAACAACGTGGCCCACGGCTTTGCCACGGAGTATCCGTTCAAGAATTTCACGAGCTTGAACGTTCCCGGCGCCGGGACAGGCGCCAACCAGGGCACCTTCGCGGGCAACGTCAACCCCGGCGGAGAGATTGCCGGATACTGGGTCGACGCTAACAATGTGAATCACGGCTTCGTCTCTTATCCGCCTTACCGCAATTACACCTCATTCGATCCTCCGGGCTCGGTGAACACCTTCACTGCGGTGGCTACCTCCCTCAACCTGGAAGGAACGGTCGCGGGCACGTACTTTGACGCCAACGGCGTGGCCCATGGCTACCTGCGCTATGCCAACGGCAGCTTCACCGAGTTCAACGTCACCGGCGCAGGCACGGGAGCGAACCAGGGCACGGAAAGCGACAGCATCAGCGACCTGGGCGTCGTCGCGGGAAACTACATTGATTCGAACAACGTGAATCACGGCTTCGTCCGGAGCCCGACCGGCGAGATCACCAAATTCGACGTTGCGGGCGCGGGCACCGGCGCGGGTCAAGGCACCATACCGGAAGGCATCAATCTTCTGGGCCTGGTTGCTGGAATGTGGGTCGACGCGAACGGCGCAAATCACGGCTTCGTGTGGACTCCTTGGGGCGGCATCACTAAGTTCGACGTGCCGGGAATCGGAACGGGCGCGAACCAGGGCACCGAGCCTGCGACCCCCAACGTGTTTGGGGTAATCACCGGACAGTGGGTCGACGCGAACAATGTGCATTACGGCTTCCTGCGGACTCCGTAAGCCCGCTCTGGGGTAAACAGGCATCACCAGTTGACGGTTAATTCTGCGACAGCGGGACGCAGGAAATCTGGATGTCCGGTTGGGGAGGAGAGGTGGTCGCGTCACTGCCTCTCCAGACCTCAAAACGCTGTGTCATGGCTGACAAGATCGACGAGAACGGACAAATGGGCACGGCAATCGCTACCGAAGGCGAATATACAATGACCTAGGCGAAGCGTTTCTTAATTGGCTACTCAAACGAGCTTTGATCGAGGGGAGACTATGCATATTCGTACTCTGGTTTTGGCAGGGGCCGTGATGTTGAGTGGGGGTCTACAGACGCGGGCGCAGATGAGCGGGGCCCCGCCGTCGCCGCCGGTAGGGACAAAGGAAGAGCCCGCGAAAGCGCTGGACGCCTTGATCTCCCTGACGGAGTTCCAGGTAGTTGGCGCGGCTAAGGCGATGCCAGCCGATAAGTACAGTTTCGCGCCGAAGCAGGGCATCTTTGCTCCGGGCCAGAGGACGCAGTTCGATACCGTCCGCACATTTGTGGCACAGGTAACGCACCTGGCGCAGGCGAACTACTTCTTCTTTGGCTGGAGCGGCATTAAGCCTGACCGAGACATCAAGGCAGTTGGTTCCATTACTACGAAGGATGAAGCGGTGGCTGCACTCGAAGCATCGTTCGTCTACGCGCACAAGGCGATTGCGACGATCACGCCAGAAAATGCGTTTGTCGCGATCGAACCCGTCGACGGTTTCAGCACGCGGGCGACGATTACCGCTTTTGCTGCGGCCCACGGGAATGATCACTACGGTCAAATGGTGGAGTACCTGCGGATGAACGGCATCGTTCCGCCGGCGAGCGCCAAGTAGTAGCCGGCTGTGCTGAGCCGCTTCTCTCGCAAATCGCGAAATTTCCGGCTTCATTCTAAGTTGGATCACCGACAACGTGGAATTAGCCGCAATCCCAGGCCCCCCATCAAAAGGATGCCCGTGAACTACACCCGCATAGCTCTCGCGTTTCGCGTGGTGGAGGCACAGTCTTCAAAATGGTGCACCAAATCTCAGGCTGGTTCTTTGCTCCTCTTTACAGTTTCGACACCAGCTCAACCGGCAATGGAATCGATCCTCAATCTCCCATGGTAATCGGTCCGGACGGCAGTCTCTACGGCACTAGCAATATATGCGGGATTGATGGACAGGGCTGTGAAACTTACGGCTGTGGCGTGGTTTATAACCTGAGACTCCCGGTAAGGGCGTCGGCTTCAGCCCTCCTCAACCCACACGCGAGTAGCAATGCAAGCAAGGCTCGGTCCCGCTTTCCTTTCAGCCGCTGACGATCGGGTGCTTGCCAAAGCGCATTGCCTTGCTCTGCCGTCAACCAGTTGCCGAGGCGAATGCCCAACTTCTTCACCCCTTTGACTCGACGAATGCCCGACGCCAAATCGGCGCTGAGAAGACCGCAGTCGGCTGCTTCGTAGGCGAGCCGGCGCACGGCGCCAAGACGCAGATTGATGGTGCCGGGGGCGAGTTGCCGGGATTCCAGATGAGAGCGATAGCGCAAGACCACGATCCTGTTGAAGGCCAAGCGAGGTTCCGAACAATACCAGTCAACGAACTCATCGATGGCGTGGTTATAACCCCGCTTTGCGTCCATTGAGTTGAGGCTGTTCAACACCGCGGCCTTGGCATGTTCCAGGTCGGGCAACCGAAGGACAGATTTGGCGCTGCTGCGTTTTCTTCTGGAACTTGGCTTCTGCTTCATGACCGGTGGCCTCCGTGCCACCGGTCAATGATCAGAGTAGTGCCGCGACCGTAAGGTGAGAGTTGCGCGTTATCCGGTAGTTTGCACTATCCGGCAAGCGCCCGGCCCCAGTTGTTCCTGCTTCGCCCGGACCTTGCCAACCCGTGCCGCCTAAGAGTTGAAACGTCTCGGCTGAGCTGCATACGCCTCCGCGCCCGAGCCGACACCGTCGGGCCGTATACTTAGCTGCAAATTCTGTTTCATCTCAACAATCTTGCTGTCGAGGTTGGTCGAACGAAGATGCTGGCACATGGAGTTTCTCTGGTCTGCGCTGACCTAAGGGCCACCATAATCTACGGCGTGATCTTCCAGACGGTACCGCAGCCGGTGTAGTATTCGCGGACACATCGCGAATTGTCACCACCGTTCGAGGCGGTCCCGTAGAGATTGCCTTGCGCGTCGATCACCACGTTGCTGACGGGATTGGCTCCGTCGCTGCCGCCGGTAAAATCGTATAGGTCGGTATAGACCCAGCCATTGGCCGACGGAGCTAACCTGAAGACGTTGCCGCGGAGGTTCGTGCCATCTCCCCACGTCGTGCCGTAAATATTGCCGGCCGCGTCCATCGTTAGGCTTTCGTCCGGCCCTTCGCCTCCGGTGAAGGCATACAGCACAGAATAGTTCCAGCTCCCGGCCGACAACTCATAAATGGTGCCGCCGTTGCCAGGGCCCTCCTCGAGAGTACCCCCGTAGATATTCCCCGAGCTGTCGAGGATCACGCCGCCGTTGGTTAGGTAACCATCTTCCGGCACGTTGATGATGCTGTATAGCTGGTGCAGGTTCCAGCCTGAGCCTGAGGGAGACAACTGGTAAATCCCGCCGTAGCCCTCGCCTGAGTTGGTCCCATAGAGATTGCCGGCACTGTCGAAAACGACGCCGCTGCCATTGTTATTCCCACGGGCGAGATCGTTTTCCGACCACGTCCCTCCAGAGGACGTCAGTTCGTAGATGACGCCGTGTTCATCTGGTCCCCCCGCCGCCACGCCATAGAGATTGCCGGCGTGATCCAATGCCAGCGGGCCGTCAACCGGATTACCGGCATACGGCTGGCCGACAAAGCGATAGATGACCGTTTCATCCCATGCGCAAAGCGGAGTCTTGCAGACGCTGGGCGAGGGAGTCAGCTTGAACACGATGCCACAGGTCGAGAAATAGCAGGTGTGACCGCCGCCATAGAGCGTGGTGCCGTAGAGCGCGCCGTCAGGGGACAAGACCATGCGCGCCTCGGGATTCGCTCCGTCGCTCCCTTTCTGGAAAGCATGCAGCGGCGTCATCGTCCACCCTGAAGGAGACGACTTCAGACGAAACGCAATGCCGCAACCATAGCTCCCGCAAGGACCCGTGACGCCGCCGCCGCTGGCAGTGCCGTAAAGATTTCCAGCGCGGTCAATGGTCAGCCCAGACAGGGGTATGCTGCCATCGTTGCCCCCGGTGAACGTGTGAATGACCTGGAACGTCTGCGCTTGTGTCGCCGGAACCAGTAGGACCGCCCAGCACACGAGCGCCGCAAACATGGCGACTGTTCTGGAAAGCAAGCTAACCTTGGAAATTGACGCCGAACTTTTCTGTTGAGTGCTCATATATTCTCCTCGACTGCTGTTTTCCGTGCGGGCGCAACGCAGGAGGGTATTGCCAGACCAGTTGGTCGAAACATTATGCATTTTCCGCTGCACTAATCAAGCAAAATCGTGCCACGTTCGAGATCGTTGGGCGTAATGGTAGGTTCACGCTCGGTGCTCCAGTTCGGCCTTTTTGGAGGAACACTTCTTTGGGTGCATGTTTCTTGCCTGGGGTTCAATCAAGAATCCAACGTAACTGGCGCAAAATCGCCATCTCGCACGTAATCCGGTTGGACGATTCGGTTCGGGATAGGGTACGAGAAGATCTGTTCTCGCCAACTGGCCGTTGTAGCCTCACGACAAGAGAGAATTGAATCCGGATCAGCACAACTGCCTCCGGAACATTGAGCATTCGTCTAAACTCGACTCGTTTTGAATGCAAGCTGCGAAGCCGCCCTTCCACAACGCGGTTTTTTTTGCCGTGCGCTGAATGGCTGCCTCATAACCTCTGGTTTGGCTTACGACGCTTATTCTCTTTGCAATTCTTGCGGCGGGGAAAACTCCATTAGTTCAATTGGTGCGCCATGATCGAGGATCATGGCCACTTTGACTCCCGCGCTCGGACTGTTCGGCGGAATCAAAATCTCCTGCCCAACCAGTGCAGTTGCAAGATCGTCTACCTCGAAAGCTACATGAGGAATGGTCTTGACCGCCTCGGGATAGGGTGCATCTGGATCAAAGCGCATCCACTGAACGCCAAATGGACTGGTTTGAAATCCCGCCACGTGAATATGTAGGTGGGGCACGTGAATCTCATCGGGACGCGGGGTTTGAGTGGGAATACCAATGTGGTGATAACGCCAGCCATTCCTCGCAATTGCAGCCGGGGGTTCGTTGTCCCGTCTCAGATATTCATGCAAAGCGGGATCTCCTTTTTTGACTCAAAAGCGGCACGATTGTACGTCCATCTCCCCGTAGCTAGAAGTCCTCATTCTAGTCACGGTTTCGGGATTGTTGGTGGTAACTCGCCAAGTCACTCGCAATCTGCGCCGAGAATTCCGGCTTCGCGATTGGGTGTGAGTTGGCCTGATAGCGACAGTTAGCTTCCGGATTGCCCGTGATCCGGCCGCAGGCGGCAGAGAACCTCCAAATCGGCCTTTCCATGTTCGGGTTGTAGGACTACCGTGGCTGGCCCCGTCGCAGACTCCACAGTCCGCGCGCCGAGAGGATGAAGGTGAAGCCCCCGAGCCCGCCGAGCGCCCAGAGTGTCCAGACGAAGAAGAAGCCGCCGGTGGACTTGGCGATCTCGCCGTAATGTGCCCCCCTCATGTGGATGACGGGCATGGCTGCCGCGAACAACCCGACGAGCAGCATGATGGCGTACCCCGATCTCCGTTCGGCGAGCACCAGCGTCCCGTACAGCAACACCACGAGAACGGCCAACGCAATGTTTGAGGGCTCGGCCTTCGATATCCCACGGACGATGTCGTCCGTAATGTGAAGCGTCAGCAAGAGGATCGAGAGCAGAGACGCGATGGTTAACATCATGTTTTGTTTCATTGGATATTCTCCTTGTCAGATTTGTGTGTGCCTCTCAGTGAGGCACATGACGCGCGGCGGTGTTGACGAGGGAAGGTGCAAACCCCAAGACACTGACGATGATGCCGCAGATGGCCATCAAAATGTAGAACCAGCGATCTATTGGGAGTCTGCGCACCACTCGGGCTGTTGCTACTGGAGCGCCCTGGTCTTGCATGCGCGGAGGATACCACTCTTTATTCTAGGTGAATGAGTGCCCTGCTCGTCAGCGAAGTTTCAACACGGCGGGATTATTGGCGAAATACCGCCGTTACACCAACCGAAATCCGATCTTCGTGGCGACGCATATTTGTTGATCGCTCGTACCATATAGGGCCGTTTCTGGTCGGATGGTCGGCTACTCTGAAGTAACCCAGTTTGACGGGTTGTCGGCTACGCTTCCTCGTGCTCAGCTCCTGAGGAACGCGTTCAGGTGAGAGAGCGGAATGGGCGTTATACATCAAGTTGAGATGACGCCGGCTTCACGCGAGCTAGTCCTCTTGGCACGCCGTCACTCGTGATCTGAACAGATATGGGGTTGTGAGTGCTATGACGATATTTGAACAGTTGCGCTTTAACGAAACCCTTTCTCCACAACGCCTCGCCGTAAATACACCACTAGAATGGTGCCATGGCAAGAGTTCCCGTCGCTGGAGAAATTGTGAGGGGCTTCGAGTTGCTGGACTCGACACGCGCGCCAAGGAGGTTGTCCGAGTTGGTCTCCCAGGAGGGACGCCTGGTTCTGCTCTTCTATCGCGGGAATTGGTGACCGTTTTGCCTCCGCCAGTTGGCGGATTATCGCGAACACTATCCTGAAATCAGGTCAGCGGGCGCGAGCCTAGTGGCTGTTTCGGTGGATTCGTGCGAATCATCGGAGGCCTTGCGAACTCAGCTCTCATTGCCGTTTCCGATTTTGTGCGATACCGAACGACGGGTTGTCAAAGACTGGGACATCTACAACTCGCGAGAAAGAGGTGGCATCGCCAAACCAGCCGTCTTCGTGATTGATCCCAACCGGGTAGTCCGTTACGCTTCGGTGGACTCGGTCGCGACGCGCGTTCCAGCCGTCGAGATTGCCCACTTGCTCCAAAGTGCTGCCAATGCGCAGCCGATTCGACGCAGAGTCCACATCCCCATGTTATCGGAGTGGATCAGGGCGATTCGGAATCACTTTCAAAGTTAGGCGGATGAATTCGGCAATGGTGAAATCTCGTCCAGGTGGATTACTTCCGAGTTGCTCGTCATCTGCAAAGAACAGCGGTTGTATCTCTGACGAGATTGGCAGTGGCCAGGAGCAAACGGGAACAAGATAAAGGACGACGCGTGTACCATAGGCCAAATGGTAGATCGGCGGAAGGTCCTGACATTTTCATTGCTTCTCCTTGTAGTCACGGGCCTGTGCCCGCGGCCCGCTGCCGCGCAGAACTGTGCTCCGGCCTCCTCCGAGCACAGTGGGAGTTCATGGCTGAACGCATCGCAGAAGGCTGAGATTGATGGGCTCTTTGCTCGCCCACCAGCATCGCCGGGATACGCTGTAGCCGTCATTAAGGACGGTGACTTTGCCCTGTCCCGGGGCTATGGGCTTGCGAACCTGGACGACGGTATTCCGATTACGCCGGAGACCGCGTTTCATCTCGCGTCTTTCTCCAAGCAGTTTACCGGTGCTGCGATTGCGCTCCTGACCCTCGAACATAAGATCGCACTCACCGATCCCGTATCCAAGTACATCCCGGAGGCGGCCAAGTACGGCGATGGATTGCGGATCGAGCATCTGGTGTATATGACCAGCGGGCTGCACGAATACACCGACCTGCCCCGGGCCAGCGGAGACCCCTGGATGACGTTCTATTACTTCACGCGGGACGAAGCGATCGCGACCGCACTCCGGCCCGGCCATTTGGAGTTCGCTCCGGGAACGCGGTGGGACTACCGAAACATCAATTACATGCTTCTGACGAAGATCGTTGAGGTGGTGAGCCACCATGCCTTCTCCGCATTCATGAAGCAGCGGATCTTCACTCCGCTTGGAATGTCCCACACGGAGATCGATGACGACACCACGGAGATCATTCCGCACCGCGCAACCGGCTATGCATCGCGCTCCGATCCCAGAGTGGTCCAGGAACTGGCCGCCGTAGGCGTCGCCATCAAGCCCGGCGATGGCTGGGTTCGACTAGTCCGTGTATCTCCGCACTTCGGAGGTAGCGGTGTCTTCACGACGTTGAACGATCTGCTCGATTGGGACAAAAACTGGTACACGGGGACCCTCGCCGGCCAGAAATTCACCGATCTCATGAACCGTCGCGAGAAGTTCCAGCACGATAAGGATAATGACGCGTTTGGTCTGGTGTGGCGCTCACGTTATGGCCATCCGATGCTCGACTACTCTGGCGGCGACACAGACACATCAACGTATATGGTCCGTTTCCCGGAACAACATCTCACGGTCATCTGTCTGTCCAACATGCCGCTTGGGGATGCCGAAGGTAAGACGCAAGCTCTGTTGGAGTTACTTCACACCTGGGACAAAATCTAGCACTTGATTCGTCAGAGGAAACGGCCTCTTGCCGACTATGCCCGAGTGGTCGGCAACTCGGAAGTTATCCAGTTTGACGGGTTGTCGGCGTTCCGTCCTTGTGGCCGCGACCTGGCGGAGTTGTTCAAGAGCACGAGACGGGCGTTATTCGTTACTCGTCAACTTGACTTTGAACAGCTTAAGTTCCGGTTGGCCCGTAACCTAGGCCTTATCCCCGATCTGATCGGCTACACCTAGTAGCTAGTTGCATAAGTTAGCGTACAGTATTTTGGGATGTTTCTGAAATACTACCTGCTTCTTCCACTCGAACGGGTGCGCCCTCTGGTTGTAGGCGGCGATGAAGTCATCCAGGTGTTTGCGGAGCTGGCCCGGACTGGTGAAGCTGGCCCCCGTCAACGATCGACTGTGCAGGATGGAAAATCAGATTTCCACCTGATTCATCCACGATGCGTGGGTGGGCGTGAAATGAAAATGGACGTTCTTGTGCCGGGCTAGCCAACGGTCATGCTTGGGCTTATGGGTGTTGAGGTTATCCAGGATCACGTGGATCTCGCGGCCGGGGTGCTGGGCTACGATGCCGTTCATGAAATCGAGAAACTCGGCGCGGCGGCGGCGCTTGTAATGATCGCCCTTCACCAGCCCGGTGGCTACCTCCAGAGCCGCAAAGAGAGTGGTTGTGCGGTGCCGCTTGTAATCGTGCTGAAAGCCGGTGAGCGCCTTGCCGTTGGGCAACTTCAGCCAGCCCTGAGCTCCTTCCAGGGCTTGAATATGGGGCTTTTCATCCACGCTCAACCCCAGCGCATGCTCCGGCGGGTTCAGATAAAGACCGACCACGTCGGCGGCTTTGCGGGCGAAACAGGGATCGGTCGAGACGCACCAACTGTGACGCCGTTCCAGCGAAATCCCATGCTTGCGCAGCACCCGCCAAATCTGATGGTCGGAGATGTCCTTCAGCGCCGCGGCCAGCAAGGCTCCATTCCAACGTGCATAGCCTTTGGGCGGGGGGTGATCCAGTTGCGTCAGGATGCGACGTTCGCTTTTTCGATCGTAGGTCGCCGGTTTGCCCGGTCGCGGCGCCTCCTGCAACCCGTTGATCCGGCCGCGCAGAAATCGGCCGCGCCACTTGCTCGCCGTGGCCGGCCGGGTATCCATGGCCGCGGCTATCTCTTCGTTGCTGGCCCCGGCCGCGGCGCGCAAAATCACACCGGCCGGAAACACATCCCGCGCCGCACTGGTCGGGCGACGCACTACCAACTCCAAATTAGCCTGTTCTCCCGGCGTCAGTGCAATGCTGCGGGCCTTCATGCCTTGCACTATACACCATTCGCTCATTTATGCAACTAGATACTAGGCCTTATCCCCGATCTGATCGGCTATACCTAGCTCTGACACGCAGATGGCGCTCTCTCCCGGCGACAAGGTCGGTCCGTATGAAATTGTTGTGCCTACGGTAAACGCGGCACGGGGCGCGCGTGATGCCCCCGCGAGCCAGGAGAGCCGACGACTTCGGTTTAGCCGATCCAAACAACAGCGACAGCACGAACTTGACAGCTTTCTTTTCCGCCGACCTCAGGCAAGGTCGTAGCGATCAAGATTCATTACCTTGTTCCACGCAGCCACGAAGTCCTTCACGAACGCCTCCTTCGAATCGTCACATGCATAGACTTCCGCCAGCGCTCGGAGCTGGGAGTGCGAACCGAAGATAAGGTCGATACGGGTGCCGGTCCATTTGACTTCGCCCGTCTTGCGATCGCGCCCCTCATACACGCCTTCGGATGTAGCGGAGGGCCGCCACTCCGTATTCATGTCGAGCAGGTTGACGAAGAAATCATTCGTCAGCGTCTCGGGTCGCTTGGTGAAGACGCCGTGCTTGGATTGCCCGAAGTTAGCATTCAGGGCGCGCATGCCGCCGATGAGAACCGTCATCTCGGGGGCAGTCAGCTTCAGCAACTGCGCGCGATCCACCAGCGTCTCCTCCGGCGATATTCCGTTTTGCTTCCCGAGGTAGTTGCGGAACCCGTCCGCCTTCGGCTCCATTACGGCGAAGGAGTGCACATCGGTCTGCTCCTGCGAAGCATCCGTGCGCCCCGGCGTAAAGGGAACCTTCACGTCGTACCCGGCCTTTTTCGCAGCTTCCTTGACGGCTGCGCAGCCGCCGAGAACGATCAGGTCAGCCAGCGAGACCTTCTTCCCGCCGGACTGCGAACTGTTGAACTCCTTTTGGATCGCCTCCAGCTTCTGCAGTACCTTTGCCAATGCGGCCGGCTGGTTCACTTCCCAGTCCTTTTGCGGCGCAAGGCGAATGCGCGCCCCGTTCGCGCCACCGCGCTTGTCGGAGCCGCGGAAGCTCGCCGCCGACGCCCAGGCAGTCGTGACCAACTCGGAGATCGATAGTCCGGACGCGAGGATCTTGGCCTTCAGAGCAGCCATGTCCTTCTCGTCGATTAATTCATGATCCACGGCGGGAACAGGGTCTTGCCAGATCTGGGGCTCTTTAGGAACCAGCGGGCCAAGGTACCGGGGGATGGGCCCCATGTCGCGGTGGGTCAGCTTAAACCATGCCTTGGCGAATGCGTCCGCGAGCTGATCCGGATGTTCGTAGAAGCGCCGTGAAATCGGCCCGTAGACAGGGTCGAACCGCAAAGCGAGATCGGTGGTCAGCATGGTTGGCGCGTGACGCTTGGAAGGATCGTGCGCGTCGGGCACCGTGCCATTGCCTGCGCCATTCTTGGCCGTCCACTGATGCGCACCGGCCGGACTCTTGGTCAGCTCCCATTCATAGCCGAACAGGTTCTGGAAGAAGTTGTTGCTCCACTTCGTAGGCGTCGTGGTCCAAGTGACTTCCAGGCCGCTGCCGATCGTGGAGTCGCCGTTGCCGCTGCCGTAGGTGTTGTTCCAACCCAGGCCTTGCTGCTCGATGGGGGCGGCTCTCTGGCTCCGGGCCGACGTACTTGCTCGGATCAGCAGCGCCGTGGGTTTTGCCGAACGTGTGGCCGCCGGCAATCAGCGCAACCGTCTCCTCGTCATTCATCGCCATGCGAGCGAAGGTCTCGCGGATGTCCACTGCCGCGGCGAGCGGATCCGGATTTCCATTGGGTCCTTCCGGGTTAACGTAAATCAGGCCCATCTGAACCGCGGCGAGGGGATTGGCGAGATCACGATCGCCGCTGTAGCGCTCGTCCGCCAGCCACTTGCCCTCGGAACCCCAGTAAATGTCGTCGCTGGGTTCCCAAACATCCTCGCGACCGCCGCCGAAACCGAAGGTCTTGAACCCCATCGACTCCAAGGCCACGTTACCGGCGAGAACCATGAGGTCGGCCCAGGAGATTTTCCGGCCATACTTCTGCTTGATCGGCCAGAGCAGCCGGCGCGCCTTATCGAGGTTCACATTGTCCGGCCAGCTGTTGAGCGGCGCGAAACGTTGTTCGCCGGAGCCTGCCCCGCCGCGGCCGTCGCCGATGCGGTAGGTACCGGCACTGTGCCACGCCATGCGAATGAAAAGCGGCCCATAGTGGCCAAAATCGGCCGGCCACCACTCCTGTGAATCTGTCATTAAGGCATGAAGGTCCTTGATCACGGCATTCAGATCGAGGCTCTGGAATTCTTTTGCGTAGTTAAACTCCTTGTCCATTGGGTCGGACTTGGGGGAGTGCTGGTGCAGGATGTTTACGTTCAACTGATTCGGCCACCAGTCGGCATTGGTGTGGGATCTGCGAGCGCCATGAGCGACTGGGCACTTAGCTTCGATTGACGAGTTTTGCTCCTGAGTATGGGGGACAGTTGCCCCCTCTGTTGTAGCGAGTTCTTTATCCATATCTTCTCTTCCTTCGAATTAGTCAAGAAAAACTGAGACGAACTACAAACCCATCATGGCTTTCCCATCCGCACAATCGCCGTCGGCCGCGCTATTCATCCAGTATCCATACGCCTAGGACACTTAGCCGGTAGCGCGCCGCGGAGCACACTTCGTGCAGAGCCCCCGGAAAATAAGTTCGCATTCGCGAAGAATCCGCTTACCGAGGGCGCGCGAGGCAGGCCTGGGCACGTTGTACCACTCCATGTCCTCAACCTTGCCGCAGCGGTCGCAGATGAAGTGGTGATGCCGCATGCCTTTCGCATCGAATCGCGCGGCGCGGCCCTCGACGGCCACTTCACGCACCAATCCCGCCTGCACCAAGTCTCGCAGATTGTTATAAGTCGTGGCCCTTGAACAGCGCGGATCGACGCGATTCACGGCTTCGAAGATTTCCGCAGCCGTGGGATGCCGGTTGTGCTCCATCAAGAATGCCATCACGGCGTAGCGCTGCGGAGTGCACCGCAACCCGCTGCTTCCCAGGGACCGTTTAATCGCCCCGGCATCCATAAGGATTAAGATTATATCTAATGTGAGATTTTATCAAAACCTGTGCTTTAGGAAATGTGGGATAGGATCTCCATTGGCTACAGGATGTTTTGCTTAGGTTTTTGCGCGGCAGCGGCGACAGAGGCCAAAGACCTCGATCAACGGCTGCGTCAGATCAAAGCCGGGCGGCAGTTGCCGGGATAGCCGACTGAAATCGATGAACTCACCTTCGATGTCCCGTACCGATTTGCAGCGAGAGCAGACCAGGTGGTGATGAGGTTTGAGATTGCCCTCCACGCGCAACGTGGAGGCATGAGGATTGACCTCTCGCAGCAACCCACATCCAACGAAAAGCCGCAGAGTTCTGTAGACCGTGGCGAGAGAAATCGATGGAATGCGACGTCGGACCGCGGCGTAAATGTTTTCAGGGGAATGGTGTCCGTGGGAAGCGATGACGGTCTCATAAACCACCTGACGCTGATCCGTGACCGCCAAACCGTGCTTTGCGGCGAGCTCACGGAACTGTTCATGGGTGAGGCGCATGATTATCGAACGAGAATGAGTGCAGAACTAGAACAGTGTCAACCTAAATCTTTTCTTTGACCTCGAAGAGGGCGGTCGGCCGCAAGACCAGGCTGTGGCTCAGCTATCACGACCGGCAGTGGGACCCGCTTCTGGATGGATTGTTGACCACTCGGAAGTAATCCAGTTTGACGGGTTGTCGGCATCCCGAACAAGTGGTAGTCCCGCCGTAGAACCGGGAAGCGGGCCGGAATTAGCCCGGTGAAGTCGGCCAGTGTTCACGAATGTGACCACTCCGCGGCTTGCCCAATTACCCCCGCGAATCCGTTTCGCTAAGTGCTTGATACGGTGGCAGACGAAATCGCACACTTCACTTGCCCAGCAACACAAGATTTCGGGCAGGCTGCACAGGGTTGCATCCCGAAGATTAACCGAATACCGAGTCAGGCAGCTTCTGTTACGGGATTTGTACGATGGTCCAGAACGTCCACTCATAGCGATCAATAAAACCCATTTCGACCGCATCACGATGATCCTCCGTTCCGCCGGCTTTGTGACGAGTAGCCTGATCGGTGGTCGAAACGCAGTCAACTTCGCATACATCCTCTACCTCCGCGGTCGAGCCGAGAGCATGCCGCCAGCCGATCTTGAGCGTCTCGTTCGCCGTTGGTACGCGATGGCGATCCTGCGTGGACGCTACACAGGTAGTCCCGAAACTGCCTTTGACTTTGATATTCGCCAGATCGAAGCACGCGGGCTTTCGCCCTACGTCGAGTCAGTTCTCGAAAATGAGTTGCCTGGTAGCTTCTGGACTGGCATGTTGCCTCAACTCATGGACACCTCATCCGGACAGAGTCCATATTTTCTGGCTTATCAGGCAGCGCAGGTTAAATTCGGCGACAAGGGATTTCTCTCCCGAGACATCACTGTGCATGATCTGCTAATGAACCGCTGCGATGTCCACCACGTCTTCCTACGAAACCACCTCAAGAAGCAGGGACTCGCAAGAGGTCGCTATAACCAGATTGCGAACTTTGTGCTGGCGCAGAGGGAGATTAATATCGCCATCGGCGACCAAGCTCCGGAGAAGTACTTCCGCGACCTGGCTGAGCAGTGTGCGGGGGAAGAAAGAAGTACGGTGGGATCACGCAGTTGGACGCCCTGAAGGCCAATCTGCGGATGCACTGCCTGCCGGCGTCGCTGCTCAACGGCGAACTTCTGGCCTATGACGAGTTCCTCAAAGAACGGCGCCAATTGATGGCCCTCAAGATCAAGCAGTGGTTCGAGGTGCTGTAATGATCGCCGACCTCAAGCCGTATCCGGAATACAAGGAGTCGGGGCTGCCGTGGCTAGGGCAGGTGCCGAGGCATTGGGACACGCGGCCCGCATTTGGTGCATTCGTGCCTAACCACGAGCGCAATTGCGGCATGAAAGAGAAGACCGTACTCTCCCTTAGCTACGGGCGCACCGTCATCAAGCCCGCCGAGAAACTCCACGGGCTCGTTCCTGAGTCATTCGAGACATATCAAATCGTCAATCCCAGCGACATAGTTCTGCGGACCACCGACCTTCAGAATGACCACACAAGCCTGCGTGTCGGAATGGTGCGAGATCGCGGGATCATAACGTCAGCCTACCTGGCTCTACGAACTAACACAGGCGTCAGTCCCGACTTCGGTTTCCAATTCCTCAACGTCTGGGACACCAGCAAGGCCATCTATGGCTACGGCTCAGGGCTTCGCCAAAACCTCGACTTCTCGCACTTCAAGAGAATGCCGGTCACAGTCCCCTCGCCCCCGGAACAGGCGGCGATTGTGCGGTTTCTGGATTGGGCGAACGGGCGGCTGGAGCGGGCGATACGGGCGAAGCGGAACGTGATTGCGCTGCTCAACGAGCAGAAGCAGGCCATCATTCATCGCGCCGTCACCCGCGGCCTCGACCCCTCCGTTGCCTTCAGACCCTCCGGCATCCCTTGGCTCGGCGAGATTCCGGTACATTGGGACACTCGCAAAATAAAGTTCTTGGTTTCGATAGTTGGTGGAATGACACCAGACAAGAGCGTTGCTCGCTTCTGGGAAGGCCGGGTTCCTTGGGTCAGCCCGAAGGATATGAAGCGTCGCGAACTTGGCGATTCACAGGACCACATCACCGAGGCCGCGCTCCGCGAAACCAACATCTCCCTTATTCCGCCCCCCTGCTGTTCTAATAGTCGTCCGAGGAATGATCCCCTCGCCCGCACGTTTCCAACGGCGGTTACAACAGTTCCCGTCACCGTAAATCAAGATATGAAGGCGCTGACTCCCAAGCCGGTGTTGAACGCTGATTTTCTGGTGTCGCTACTGACGGGCATCCGGGGCGATATCCTGAACCTTGTCGAGGAATCGGGCCATGGGACGCGATGTTTGCGCACCGACTCGTGGGAAAACCTTTCGGTTCCATTGCCGCCAGTTCCCGAGCAAGTCCGCATCAATGATCAGCTAGAGTCGGAACTCGCTGGCGCGAACAGTGCCATCTCCCGCCTCGATCGCGAAATCCAACTCCTCCGCGAGTACCGCACCCGTCTCGTCGCCGATGTGGTGACCGGCAAGCTGGATGTGCGTGGGGCGGCGGCGCAACTGCCTAAGGAAACCGCACCAGACATCGTCGAAGACGACACCGACCCGAGCATCGAATCCGAAGCCGCTGACGAGGAAGCCGTCGTATGACCACCGACACCAGCGAGAAGGGTCTCGAAACACTCATCATGCGGCACATGACTGGTGTAGACGGTTTTGCCGTCACTCAAGGCTCAGTGGGAGAGAAGCCAGACGCTACCGGCACTGGCTACTTCGCCGGCAGCCCGAAGGACTACGACCGCGCCCAGGCGCTCGATGTGCCCCAGCTCTTCGCCTTCCTTTGTGTGACGCAACCCGAAGCGTTCAAGAAGCTGGCGATGACGGATGACCCCAAAGACATCAATCGCCTCAAGTTCCTAGCCCGCCTCTCATCCGAAGTCGGCAAGCGCGGCGTCATCGACGTGCTACGCAAGGGGGTGGAGCACGGGCCGTTGCATTTTGATCTTTTCTATGGCACGCGCTCGCCGGGCAACGCCAAAGCCGAGGCGCTGCACGCCCAGAATCGCTTCTCAGTCACGCGCCAGCTCACTTACAGCACGGACGAAACGCGCCGTACGCTTGACCTAGGTTTGTTCATCAATGGTCTACCAATCGCCACCTTCGAGCTCAAGAACAGCTTCACCAAGCAGACCGTTGAGGACGCGGTCGAGCAGTACAAGCGCGACCGCGACTCGCGCGAGCGGCTGTTCGGTTTCGGCCGCTGCGTGGTGCACTTCGCAGTTGACGACAGCGAGGGGCAGATGTGCACCGAGCTCAAGGGGAAGGGCTCGTGGTTCCTCCCGTTCAACAAGGGATACAAGGACGGAGCGGGCAACCCGCCCAACCCGCACGGCCTCAAGACCGACTACCTCTGGAAAGAGGTACTCACCCTGGCGGGGCTGATCAACATCCTCGAAAACTACGCGCAGATTGTCGAGGAGAAAGACCCGCGCACAGGCAAGAAGAAGCGCAAGCAGGTTTGGCCGCGCTACCACCAACTCGGCGTGGTGCGGCAGGCCCTGGCGGATGTGCGCGCCCACGGCGCGGGCAAGCGCTACCTAGTCCAGCACTCGGCGGGGAGCGGCAAGTCGAACTCCATCGCGTGGCTCGCGCACCAGCTCATCGGTTTGAAGCGCGACGATAACGAGGTGTTCGACTCGGTCATCGTTGTCACCGACCGTCGCCTGCTCGACTTCCAGATCCAGACCACAATCAAGCAGTTCATGCAGGTGCGTTCTACGGTTGGCCATGCCGAGCATTCCGGCGACCTGCGCAAGTTCATTGAGGAGGGGAAGAAGATCATTGTCTCGACGGTGCAGAAGTTTCCCTTCATCCTCGACGAGATCGCCACCGAGGGCGGCCAGACCTTTGCCATCGTCATAGACGAGGCGCACTCCAGTCAGGGCGGCAAGACCTCTGCGGCGATGAGCCAGGCGCTTAGTGCCCCGGCGGAGGACGAAGACGCGGGGCCCGACCCCGAGGACACGGTGAACGAGGCGCTGGAAAAGCGCATGGCGGCACGGAAAATGCTGACCAACGCCAGCTACTTCGCCTTCACCGCCACGCCCAAGAACAAGACGCTGGAAATGTTCGGCGAAGCCCTGCCTCCGGATGCTGAGGGCAAGGTCAAGCACCGGCCGTTCCACAGCTACACGATGAAGCAGGCAGTCGAGGAACGCTTCATCCTCGACGTGCTCAAGGCCTACACGCCAGTGGGCAGCTACTACAAGCTGGTCAAGAAGATCGAGGACGATCCAGAGTTCGACACCAAGAAGGCAAAGAAGAAGCTGCGCCGTTATGTTGAGGGCCACGATCATGCGATCCGCCTCAAGTCCGAGATCATGGTGGACCATTTTCATGAGCAGCTGCTGGCGGCCGGGAAGATCGGCGGACAGGCGCGCGCGATCGTGGTCACGAGTGGCATCGAGCGGGCCATACAGGCAATCGTTGCGTTCTCCGGAGAATACGAGTACGGCGGCACGAAGGTAAGTGAGCCTTCGCTCAACGGATTTCCAAGCGGAGACATTGCCGAGAATATCCAGAAAGACCCGTACCGCTTCCTGATCTGCGCCGAGAAGTTCCAGACTGGCTATGACGAACCGCTGCTGCACTCGATGTATGTGGACAAGCCGCTATCAGGCATAAAGGCCGTGCAGACCTTGTCGCGCCTCAACCGAGCGCACCCGCAGAAACACGACTGCTTCGTGCTCGACTTTCAAAACAACAGCGAGGCAATCACCTTCGCCTTCCGGGATTACTACCGCACCACGCTGCTCGCAGAGGAGACCGACCCCAACAAGCTGCATGACCTGAGGGCGGCACTGGATGCGGCTCAGGTGTATTCGCCCGAGCAGTTGTTGCAGGTGGTGGAGTTGTTCCTCGGCGGCGCGGACCGCGACAAGTTCGATCCGATCCTCGATAGGTGCGTGACGGTCTACAAGGAGAGGCTCGACGAGAACGGCCAGGTGGATTTCCAGGGCAAGGCCAAGGTGTTCTGCAGGACCTACAGTTTCCTTTCGTCAGTGATTCCGTACAGCAATGCAGAGTGGGAGAAACTCTCAATCCTGCTTGACTTGCTGATACCCAAACTGCCGGCGCCAAAGGAGGAGGACCTCTCCAAGGGCATCCTTGAAGCGATAGACATGGACAGCTATCGCGTCGAGAGGAAGGCGGCCATGAAGATCGCGCTGGCGGACAAGGACGCCGAGATCGAGCCGGTGCCGACGGATGCTCATGGCCACAAACCCGAGCCAGAACTCGACCGCTTGAGCAACATCCTCAAGACGTTCAATGAGCAGTTCGGCACGCTGTTTAAGGACACCGACCGAGTAGTGAAGCGCATACAGGACGACATTGCGTCCAAAGTCGCCGCCGACGCGGCGTACCAGAATGCGAAGGAGAACACGCCGCACACCGCACGCATGGCCCACGATCAGGCGCTGGCCAAGGTGATGCAGCACCTCTTGAAGGACGACACGCAGGTGTACAAGCAGTTCGTGGAAAACGAGTCGTTTAAGCGGTTCGTGGGCGACATGGTGTACGCGCTCACGAGCCAATGATGAAGGAGGTGAGCCATCCTCTCCATAGAGTGTTTGTGACGTTGGCGAGCACGCCTACTTTTCGGGTGCGCTCTTCTGCAGCGAGGCTTGAGAGTTAGGAACTTCGAAGATTTGCCACTCACCGTCCCAGCACCCAAGAGCGTTACATATATTGCGGCGCAACAAGTCGGTGTCCTGGGAGGTACTGACGAAAAACATGATAGGTCTTCCGCTATTCTGTCGAAAAACATCTAGTGTCGGTCCAATCCAGTTCTTGACGTCATCTCCACCCGCATCACCTTTTGGAGCTGGGTCCAAGTACTTACATTTCGCGTCTTCAAACCGCTCGAAAACGGTCTGTCTGGTTAAACGACCGATGTCGAATCGTGGTGCCCGCCTCAGCTCTACCGCGAAAGCAGGCTGCGCTATTTGGACAAGTGCCACAAACTCTTGTTCGGTTACACCAGGTATCGAGACAAAAATGAGGCTGCGACCCTGACCAAAGGGAAACAAACCCGCCTGGACAAGCTTTGGGTCTGGAGTGTGAAAACCATCGTGGGGAGGCTTCCCTCCCTCGATCACCCCGAAGCCGAAATTGGCTTTTTGCATGCTGCTTCTCCAGAAGGATTAGTTAATTCTGCTTCAAGTTCAACATAGCTATTTCGACCCAGATGCCAAGGCTGACCCCATATTGGCAACTGAGGCGCCATATCGCCGGTGACCGTGTTCTTCAGTTCGCGATCTTGCAAGAATGCGACATTCGTAGAGGCGTGGCCCTATACCCGAAAAGGGACGGAATAGCACGTGTGTACCGCCTTTGCTGGGTGCGGTCCAGTCCGACTTCTCGATTTTAATTGCATCATCATGCAGTGCAAGAGCACGACTCTTAGGGTACGGTTCGATGTATTGCACTTCGTCAATCCCAGCAGTGACAATGTGTCGGGCGCAATAGTGGCATGGAAAGGTCGTGACGAACAAGCGAGTACCCGCGATGTGTACTCCCTTCCGGGCGGCGGAGAGGGATCACATCCATTTCGGCGTGGACAGCTCGACTAAATGACCACCGGCTGAAAGCCGGTGGGTTTTAGGGCGACTGAAGTCGCGGGTGCGGCTGAAGCCGCCTCAAGGGCTCCCGGCTGCAAGCCGGCTTAAGGCTCAGGGGGCGGGGTGATCTTGAATCCTTGATCATCTTCGTCCCACTTCTGGTTTTCGATGTACTCCATGATCGTCTTCTCGTCCACCACGCCCACCGGCGCGCAAAAATACCCCCGCGCCCACAGATGTTGTCCCCAATACCGTTTGCGCAAGTGCGGAAACTCCTCCTGCAACCTTCGCGACGACCGCCCCTTGATGTACTGCACCAGCTTGGCCGGCGATAACTGCGGCGGTGCCCCCACTAGCATGTGGATATGGTCAGGAGAAATCGATCCCCGAATTATGCTCACCTCGCGCGCATCCAAATCAGCTGGTACTTGATGTCCCATACGGCGTGCCCGCTCGTGCGATACTCTGTCATCTCCCCGCCATTGTAGCGGGGGGCTGGAAGCTGACCGCCTAAAAGGCGGTGGGATTAAACCTGGTACGTTGAACTAAACTCCACAAGCGAACCGATCCTCGTTTGACGAAGTTCTACCGCAAGTTGCCCCTTCCGTTCAGGCGCTGCGGTGCTGAGCTCCGAAATCGCTGAAATCAGCTCGGAGATGATCTCGTTCTGTTCGCGGGTGTTCCGGCAGAACTTGATCTTGTCCTGCTCTCTGTAGGCACATCGACCGTCGTGTACCTCTTTGTCGAACCCCTCGCCGTACACACCACCGCCGGCCTTCGGTACTTCGTTAGATCCCGTCGCTATTACCGTGCCGTTGTCGTCAATAAGCGCAGCACCAACCTGTCTCGAGAGGCAAGCGCTCTGCATCGCGGCCCATTGAGCATGGTACATCGCCGTTTCACCGCTCCTCGGCCTGCACAGCTCGGCAAGCGTCAGTATTTTGACCAGACGTGAAAGGTGTTCATTTATGTCCCACGCGGCATTCGGTAGATTGTTAACCTTTCGTTCCGGTGTGTTATCGACGAAGAAATCGCTCAGGTGGAATGCGTCTGTAACGTGCTGCCTATGTTTCTGTTTGTCACCAGCATCTCTTCCGATAAAGTCCAGTGCTGCTTGCCTTCCAGCGTCCCGATACTTGGTTTGCACTCGCGCACAACGCCTCTCTTCTTCGCAAACAACACCGATCAGAACAAAGGCATCACCGTATATCTGGCGCAGCAGGTGAACCTCTTCGGGATGCCGAATCGAATCGAGGATATAGGCTCTAGGGTAGCCGTCGGGAAGTACAGCCTTGCCATCCTCAACCTTGGTCTTAGTCCGTCGTGCGCGCGCTTGCCTGATCTTGCCAACCATCCCGCGAGCAACAGCAGCAAGGTCTGGCTGCCCCTCCAGCGTTTTTTCGCCTCGCATCTGGTCGCCGAGGTTCTGCAGAGCGATAACGTCCGCAAGACGTGGCGGCTCAGTTTGCTCGGCCAGTGTTTGTCCATGCTCGGCGGCCCATTCCACAATGATGTCCCGAGCTTTGATTATTTGGGTTTCGAATGTGCGTCCCCCAAGCTGCGTTTCGGAGAGTAGGGCATCCAGTGCGTCAGCGATTTCAGAGGTGCCCGACCCGACATGCCCAACGACCGCAAAAACGAGCTCGTTGGAAGCGGCGCCGGTTACGATGGTCCGCGATGTCATACCGACGGACTTTGGTCCGACGCGAAGACCTTGCGATGGAATGGCGGACATAGTTCAAGCAATGATACCTCAATCTAAATGTCAGCAACATCGCCGCTAGCCAAGACGCCAGCGATGACTCAGAAAAGGTCGCCAAGGCTTGTCACCGTACCCGCTACACGATTGGTGCGCCTCGGAGGCGTGTCAGGGAAAACTTGTAAGTCGCTGACACAACACTTGACGCGAACGGCAATATCTACGGCACGGCATCGAGTGGCGAAGCATACGGTGCGGTGTCGTCTTTAAGATCACGCCTTAATAATCCTGGGCTTTTATGGCCGATAAGAGTGTTGCGTGTTCCGTTGCCAATTAAGCGCCGAGACAACATACAATCCCGAATCAGGTGACCTGTTCCGACTGTAAGTGATTGAATCCGGGTGGCGGCCCTTCGGAAACCATATCTCATAATCCGTGGGTCGCTGGTCGGCAACGGGGATTCTTGACGTTACACTCTCTCGCAAACAAAACAACACTTTTATCAAAAGAGCCCCAAGCTCTCTCTTCCGGTTGAGCTTGGTCGAAATCATCTATTTACGGGCAAGGAAACCGCACGATTTCGGGTGCCTGAGTATCAAGCACTTATACTAGCGAAGCAGATTCGCTGGGGTAATTGGGCAAGCCCGAGATCCGTGCCGGTGCTGCCTAGCTCTGAGAATCGGCACTCTTTGGCATACGACGAACTGCTGCTCTCGGGCGTTTAGTCGCCGCCCCATCTAGACGCGCTGCAAGGACGTCGAAGGCGACTGTGGGACCGTGCCAGCGTAATTCGTCCACATCGTTAAAGAGCATGATTTCAGTCCGAAGCGTGGCGAGCGTGCGAAACAACATTGCCCGATCGCGCTCCCGGCAAAGCGTGTCAGCGAGAGCACTCGCATTGGCGGCGTTAACACGCCACTCGCGATGGTCCGTAGGGATAGATTCGAGATGTCTAAACTTCGCCAACACGGCAGCGGATGACTTTGCACCCCAGCCGCGCAGGCCCGGATAGCCGTCAGCCGAATCACCCACGAGTGCCAAATAGTCAGGAATCGATGCCGGCGAAACCCCGAACTTCTTGACTACGCCAGGTTCATCTACGGTCACCCTCGTGCGACGATTCAGTTGGACAATTCGCGAGCCCTGCACACATTGCGCCAAGTCCTTGTCTGGAGTACAGATGATCACGCGTTCGACGCGTGTATCACGCGCCGCCGCGATGGCCGCAGCGGCAAGCGCGTCATCCGCCTCGAATTCCACCATAGGCCAGACGACAACGCCAGCCGCCGACAGCACTTCTTCAAGCAGTGGAAATTGCGCCAGCAGGTCGGGTTCGACGCCTTCGCTGGTCTTGTAACCAGGCCACAGCTCATTGCGAAAGGACTCGATGACGTGATCGGTCGCAACCGCGATGTGGGTGACCCCATCCTTGATCATCCCAAGCACCGACGCCAGAAGGCCTCGGACGGCAGCGACTTCTAGGCCCGTCGCATCCTGGGCCGACGGCAGAGCATAGTAGTGCCGGAACAGTTCGTATGTGCCATCAATGAGATAGATTTCCAGGGCGCAGCTCCACCACAACCCTATCGAACCTGTCCCATCTCAAGCAAGGCGCCGGAAGGCGCCCTTCGGAACTCATCTCCAGTAACTGATTCTGTGACAAGGCCACGTGAGCTCCGCAATTGAGGGTGCATTCGTGGATGCTGGCGCGTTTCTCGTTCCTAATCCGCGAAACTCAGCTGCCGAACAGCCATTTCAACGGTGTGGGCGTTTTACGTCCAAGTGGCGGGGCAATGGGGTTGCCGGATACTGGCCGATTTGAACGAAGCCGCTGTGCGGCGGACGCGTTCGCGTGTTCCCGCACCGACATTTTGAGGCTGTCGGGGTAGCTTGGTGCGCTCTGCTTCCAACTGCTCAACGCCTCAGAGAACATAACTGCTTCACCGGCATCGCCGCCCGCCGATCAGCCTCAGTCGCTATGGAACTGTCCAGTCTGCGGTGGAACCATGCATGTCATTGAACGGCTCACCGCGGCTCAACTCCTGCTTCGCTCTCCACCTCAACCCGAGCACTGCGCAGCATGAACCTCTCTCCACATCGTCGGCCTCTGCTCGTGCTCCGGCATGCACGGAGATCCGTTGTCTCGTTGAGCCCGGAGTGCTCTATTACTTATTTTTTCAGCCTATGCCGAACACCTCTGTGCAACGCTTCGCCGCTTCATCAGCACCTCAAAGCGGCAGATCATACCTGCCACAGCGGCCTACTTGAACATCTGCACCCGCTCACCCCCGTTCAAAGTACATAGCCTCCCTGGGGGCGGCTTCCTTCAAGTCGCTGTATCCGAAGCGCCCGGCCAAGGATCACCCGACTGCCGACTGTTCCGTCGTGGGCGCTTCAGATACAGCACTAAGACTTATCAGGAGTAATCTACCAACGCTTAAATCCGCATCCCATCCCGGGGCGAGCGTCAGCCGTACGTGACGTCGGTGCTCTGTCCGACCTCGATAATATAGCCGTCAGGATCGCGGATGTAGCAGCGTATCTCGCCGTACTTGGGTATTGGCTCCGTGATGAACTCGGCTCCTCGACTTTTCCACAATTCATAGCACGCTTGAATATCCGCAACGCGGAAATTCATAAAGCTGTTGATGTGATTGGGGTCGGGGACGCTGAGCGTTACCGTCGGCTTATCCGGGGTCGGCCCGCCTCCAACGTTTAGAATCATCCAGATATTCGCAAGCTGAAGGTACGCAGGCGCGTTGCCGTCACCCAGGCTCAGAATTCGAGCGCCGAAGACCTTTTCGTAGTAGCGAGCCGATCGCTCGATGTCGGCGACGGTGAGAAAATGCGCGATGCTGATCCCTTCGCGCGGGGGCATCTCATAGCTCTTCTGTTCGATTTGTACGCTGTTCATTGACGACTCCCGTTGAGTGCCGCTAGAAGAAGTTTCAGAAGCGCTTCATCAGAGAACGGGTTCTGACCTGAGATCAGCTCGCGATCTTGAAGGACGTAGCTCTGCCATGGAGCGACCACACTTACGTCACCGCCCGCCGTACGCAAGGCGAAGTCCGGGTAGAAGAGAACCTTACCACCAATCTCAAGCGGCTCCCGCTGCTGCTCTTCCGCTGTCGAAAAGATAGTCATCTTATATCCAGAATAGATCCAACCTTGAGCCTTTGCCCGCGCTCCAGCGGCATCGCCCGCACGTCAGCGCGGCGACCACCTCCGTCGAATTCGGAAGAGCCGAGAGTAGTGAAATCGGGCCATGGCAGAGCACTGCCGTAGGCTTCGATGTTTTATGAAAGTGTCTCATCACGGTGCCAGCGTCGGGATCATCGAGAAGATCCATCATCGGGCCATGGCCGCCGGGGACGAAAACAGCGTCATATTGATCCAGGCCTGATGCGATGACATCCGAGATACGAGTTGGATTTTTGAGCCCAGTCAGGCTGTCGCGGAATTTTAGATAGTCCTGAAGCTTAGCCTCGTCCCCACCGAAGAACTGGGCTATAGCTGAATTGACATCCATTTGCGGCGTGTTGCCTTTGGGGTTGGCGAAGGTGATTTCGTAGCCCTCCTTCATCAGGGCGCGAACCGGAACCGTCAGCTCGTTGAGGTAGTAGCCAGCGCCGGCATAAACCTTGCCATCTTTCAAGGGCAAGCCGTGACCGCTCGAGACTAGCACCAATACTTTTCCTTTTGTTGTCATTTTGTTCTCCTCTCTGAAATCGGAACTAAGACTGGGGACAGACGGGACGTCCCATTCATTGAAATTGGGGAACGTCCGTCTGTCCCCACTGTTTCCCAAAGCGCGCAAGGGCGGGCCGTCGCGGTTGATGTGGGCTATGGCTGCGGGAACCCAAACATCAACCACGACTGATTGGCTACCCAATCCGGGTATAGCTCCGTCATCTGATCGAACAGCTCCTGGTCGGACGTCGCGGTTTTCTGCAGCCGATCGAAGTCCTGCAGGTAACGCTTGGTGTCTTCGATCGCCGAGGGAGAGTCGGGCGCGCCAGGCTTCTTGTGACCGGCGACAACAATCGCCGGGTTCAGCGCCGCCAATCGGTCTAGCGCCGCGATCCAATTCTTCCGGCTCTCGGGGGTGGTGTCGCCGACGTAAATGTGGCACTGGTTGTACACCACGTCGCCAGCGACGATCAGGCCGATCGATGGAACGTGTAGAGACGTCGTATCGGCACTATCGGTGTGGCCCTGCTCGATGATGCGCAATTCGTGGCCCTCGAGAGTGAACGTGTCGTGCTCATAGGGCTCAGGGGCAACCAACTTGGTGGGCACTTGCCCAGGAAAGCACCGGCGGGCCAGCCGCTCCACTGTGGGAGTGAAAGACATCTGCATGGCGTTCACCGTCTTGGGCGTTGCTATCGCCCGAGCGCCCGGGAAACGGTCGAGCAGAATGCTCAGACCGTAGAAGTGGTCGAAATGGGCGTGCGTTATATAGATGGTCTCCAAGTTGCGGTTGTGCAGAGCAACCCAATCCGCCAGAGCCTCGGCCTCAGCCACCGTCATCATTGCGTCCACCAGCACCGCGTCGTACTCGCCGAAGATTAAAGTCGACGTGATCGGGTCAAAGCCGAGCGCTTCGCCGAAGGGCTTTGGCCGCTCGCCGACCATAGTCTTTCCCGGGGCGGTAAAAACGTTCACACTAAGCGTGTTCGACGCGACGGGCGCGGTCACGCGCGTGGTCTCTTTCGGTCCATTTGTGCCGTCCACTTTGGTACCCCTTTCGATGTCAGAGCGAGTGACTGTTCAAGGCAAGATTGGCAGAAGCGCGACGACGAGTCCATTGGACGAACGTATCGATCAACACCAAAGTACCGGCCCAACACTGCAGCCCGGAAGGCCTCAAGAGAACATCCGCAACCCTTTTAATCCGAATCCCATCCGGGCCGAGCGCTAACCGTACTTGAGCTCGGTGCTCTGTCCGACCTCGATAATATAACCGTCAGGATCGCGGATGTAGCAGCGAATCTCGCCGTACTTGGGTATTGGCTCCGTGATGAACTCGGCTCCTCGACTTTTCCACAATTCATAGCACGCTTGGATATCCGCAACGCGGATATTCATAAAGCCGTTGATCTTATCCGGGTCGGGGACGCTGAGCGTTACCGACGGCTTGTCGGGGGTCGGCCCGCCCCCGACGTTGACAAGGAGCCAAGTATTCGCGATCTGAATGTACGCGGGCGCGCCTTCGCTGTCGCCTCTGCTCAGAATGCGACCGCCGAAGACCTTCTCATAGAAGCGAGCCGACCGGTCGATGTCGGCGACGGTGAGAAAATGTGCGACGGTGAACCCGTCGCGCGGGGGCATCTCATAGCTCTTCTGTTCGACTTGTACCGCGTTCATTGATGGCTCCTTTCGATACGGTGCTGATTACAAATACGGTGTCCCGAGTCCCGCTCCCATTCATAAAAAATCGATCGACGCCAGCTAGTGCAGCAGCGATTCCCAATTGGCTGGAACTCTCCCTGCCGGTCCAGGTGATGGTTGATCCTCCGGATGCGAATGTGGCGGAAGCAACTCCACACCCTTGATCATCCCCCGCTTCTCGTAATCGTAGAACCAATCCTCACCCGGCTCGAAGCTGGCAATGATCGGATGCCCTGTTGTCGCCGCATGCTTGGACGCATGCTGGCTCGGAGAACTGTCGCAGCAACCGATGTGCCCACACTTCGCACACCGACGGAGATGAAACCACCAGCCTTTCGGTGACGCTAGGCATTCGACACACCCATCGCCACTCGGCTTCGAAGCGGGGTTGATTCCGCGCTGGTCTTTTTTCATTTCCAATTTTCCTTCCGTGTCCTGGCAAGCAAGCTTGGCTTCGAGCGCGTCCCATCCGCAACGTCCGGAGTTCGGAACCGCGTCGAGCGCCGACCTAGCGCGCGATTTGGCCCAGGTAGTATCCGAGCCGATTTTCGACATCCCCCGGCTTGTGGAATCCCCGCGCCATCAGCGCTTTGATCCCGTTTTGGGCGGCAGGTCGACCGAGCGAAGCGATGCACGCATCCCACCCGGCGCCGAGTTCGACGTCCGGCGGCAAGCTGGTGTTAACGAGCCGCTTGGTCTGAGCGATCGCCCATTTGTCGAACTTGGCGATCCGCGTCGCGAGCGCCTCTACGAATGCATCTAGCTCAGCGTCGGGCAGGGCGCGATTAATGTAACCGTAAGCCTCGGCCTGATCTGCTCTGATGTCTTCCGAGCCCAAGAGCACTTCGAGGGCGCGGTTTCGGCCGATGAGTCGGGGCAGCCGGGCCATCGGGCCGCCGCCGGCGACCATTCCCACACCCACCTCCCATTGGGAGATGATGGCCTTCTCGCGGCTGGCAAAGCTCATATCGCAGGCCAGCGTGATCTCGCTGCCGTTGCCAGTCGCACGGCCGCGGATGAGGGCGATGGACGCAACCGGCAAGCGGGTCAGACGCACAAGAAAGTCCGGCCAAGGCGGCAAGCCTGTGGGACCCGCCGGCATTGAGGTCAGGTCCTCAAGCTTGGCCATGAAATCGGAGTGATTCAGGAAGTAGTCGTCGACTGCGCTGTCGAAGACTACTACCCTGACATGCTCATCGGCCTCTAGAGCGTTGATGACTTCTTGGAACTGCTGGACCATTTCCGGGCCCATCACGTTGATCGGCGGGTTGTCGATCGTGACACGCCAATAGGCGGCCGACCTCCGGGCGACACGAATCTGTGCGGGTTTCGTAGGTGCGCTTGCAGTTGTCATGGCATTCTCCTTTGTATTTATTAGTCTCGGAAACCGGTTGATTACCCCAACGTTTTCTCGAGATCTGAATCATTTGTTCCTTGCCGGGAGTTGGTTAATTACTGCCGCGCCTGCCTCGCTGACGATTTCGTCCTGGGAATCCGTGCCTCCCGAACAACCGATCGCACCGATAATCACCCCCTGGTCGATCAGAGGAATGCCGCCTCGAGACGCAATGATTCCGTCGAACGCGAGTAGATAGTTGAGATGCATAAGCTGGACACCGTCCTCGAAGACCTTCGTTGGGCGCCTGAATGTCGCGGCTGCTCGCGCCTTGTGCTCGGCAATCTGAATGGACGCAAGCATCGCGCCGTCCATTCGTTGAAAGGCGACGAGGTTGCCGCCGGAATCGACCACCGCTACGTTCATCTTCCAATTCCGTTTCTTCCCCTCTGCCACCGCCGCGTGGATAACCGCCTGGGCTCGGTCTAGTGATATCGGTGGGCCATACGGAGTGTCGAAAGGAATTTTGTCGGGCACAAAATCGAGAGGGTTTGTTTCCGTGGGCTGCAGCGCTCGACTCGCACTAACGGCGCTTCCTGTTTTCTCATTTGACATACGTCCTCCTTCAATGGATCGCAGTACAGATCGCTCGATCGACAATGGATCGCAACTCGCTGTGGCTGCCCCGCTCCACGCCGTGTTGGACCTTCGCCGCCACATTTCGCTCAGCCATCACCTTTGGGATCCGCCGATAATTTGCTACGGTACTCTCGGTTCATTGCAAACGGCAGTAGGTTCCCGGAAAAGCTCGAAATTTACTAGCACTGACGAAACAGTTGAACCCTGTTTCAGGACCCGGCAGACCAAGTAGCGGCGTAATGGGATGCGCCTAAACGGCGATGCGCCACGAGAACGTACGTTCGGAATGATGGCGCAAGTCGGGCGGGGATTCATCAAAAGCTGCACCCGCAATCAAAAGCATGGAGACACGGTCGCAACTTCCGCCACAGCACGCCCTGATATGTCCCGAGGAACGCCCTCCTGGTCAGGAGATTGAGGACAGGATCATGCTTTTCGCTGCGGCAACTGGAGGCCGCTCCCGATGGCGAAGAGCAAACGCAAACGAGCCCCGAAAACGGTCCTCAAGCTACCCGATCTTGAGCAATCGAAGTCTGCGGTCTTGAATAGCCTCACGTCGGCGAGTTCAAAACGCTCATACGACCATGCCATTCGTGATTTCATCGACTGGTACTGCTCGGAGCCCAGGCTGGCATTTAACAGGACTGTGGTCACACGTTACCGAATCGCACTCGAGCAGCACCCATACGCCCCATCGACGATTAACCTAAGATTGGCGGCGATACGTCGGCTGGCGTATGAAGCGTCCGATTGCGGCCTGCTCAGCCCAGATCTGGCGACAGGCATACACCGCGTGAAGGGTCCGGCTGCTGGGAGTGCGTGTCGGAAATTGGCTGACGGCAGAGGAAGGCAAGAAGTTACTCGGCGCTGAAAACGCTGACACCCTGAGCAGTCGGCGAAATCGTGCTTTGCTCTCGCTTCTCATCGGCTGTGGCCTCCGGAGGGCTGAGCTGAAGGTCCTCGAACCGCAAGGTTGAAAAGGCGGCCACATCCGGACGATTCCCGTTCCGGAATGGGTAAAGGAGGCGATCGACAGTTGGACCCTTGGTGCCGGCATCAACAGTGTTCCGTTGCTGCAGTCCGTAACAAGGGGGGCAGAATTTGGGGACACGGCTTTACGCCCAAGGTGATCTGGGCAATTGTGAAGGTAAACGCGAAAAGCAGCGGCCTGCCAGCGGTCGCACCGCACGATTTACGACGGACCTGTGCGCTACTGTGCCATCAGGCCGGCGGCGAACTGGAGCAGACCCAGTTTCTTCTGGGTCACGTCTCCATCCACAACAGAACGATAGTTGGGGTGCAAGCAGCGTTTCCGGAATGCCGTTAACGATCACATCGGCCTGGAGCCGGATGCGCCCTCGTGAACGGCGCACCTGAAGGAATCCTACCCGCTGGCCGACTTGCAGGGATTTACCGGGAATTCGATTCGACGGAGCGCCCTGGTAGCTTTCCGATCCAGGAATGCTTATGATAATGAGAAGGCGGATGGCTAACACCCATACTGAATCCAGCGAAATTCGCAGGCATACCGTTAAGGGGATGATTGGAGCAGCGGCCCTTGCCCGCTCTTATTCATTCGCCGCACCTCTCAACTCGGAGGGGAAGATGGATGTGGCAGAGGTCCGGCATTCCACCTTGAAGGTCGGTCCCGTTACCGTGTTCTATCGAGAGGCCGGGCTTGAGGGTCGTCCGGTTCTATTGTTGTTGCATGGCTTCGCAAACTCATCGCACTACTTTCGGCACCTGATGCCGCTGCTCGCGAACCGCTTTCATCTGATTGCTCCTGACCTGCCTTCATTTGGCTTTACCAAGGTGGAAGGGGAAGTCTATCGCTACACCTTCGCACAATTGACGGAGACCACCCAAGCGTTCGTGGACGCCCTTGCATTACGGCGCTTCGCCGTGTACGTCTTCGATTACGGTGCGCCTATCGGATTCAACCTTGCAGTCGCCGATCCGGGCCGCATCACCGCGATCATCTCGCAGAACGGCAACGCATACGAAGAAGGCTTGGGTGAGGGTCCATGGGCTCCTTTGCGCGCCTATTGGAAGCAACCATCAGTGGCCATTCGTGACAAGATCAAAGAACGTATGTCGCTAGATGGCGTTCGCGAGGCGTACTTCCATGGAGTTCCGGATGTCTCCAGGATCGAACCCGAAGCCTACTGGCTCGATGCTGCACTCCTCGCGCAACCGGGCATGATGGACCTACAGGTCGATCTCAAGCTTGATTACAAAGCCAACCTCGAACGCTATCCCCTTTATCAGCAGTACCTCAGGACGCATCGGCCTCCGTTGCTCGCCATATGGGGCAAGAACGACAGCTTCTTCGTTCCGCCTGGCGCAGAAGCATTCAAGCGAGACGTGCCCAACGCAGCCGTGAAATTCCTGAACACTGGGCACTTTGCTCTGGAAACCAACCTTGAAGACATTGCGTCGGCAATTCAGAAAATGCCCATGCCAGGGTGACGATTGACGCCTGCAAAAGTGGGCATTGGCCGTTCATCGAAACTCTGGCTGACTTTGGGGATTACCCACAGATAAGTCCCGAGAAACGCCGATGGGTTCCGGAATCCACTCGGTCGTATAGTCGGCTATGCGCTGAAGTGCCAGCTGGCGTCGACTCCTGAGATACCGGCATCTGAGAAGTGTCAGATTAGGGTGCCGACTCTGTCGACACCCCTTCCTTAAGCCGGGCGTAGCGCTCTTAGACAATGGTGGCGACCGATCGCTGGGCGCTTCCCTTGCTCACATTGAGAGTTCGACATATCTGAGACCACGAAAACCCTTCACGCCGCAATGAGGCCACCCGAACAGCGTCAATCTGAGCGCGGGGCCTTCCGAACTTCTTGCCCTTCGCGCGCGCATTGCGCAGCCCGGCCTTGACCCGCTCCTGGATGAGTGAGCGTTCAAACTCGGCCATAGCTCCGATGATCTGGAACATCAGGCGACCAGATGGGGTACTGAGATCGAGGCTATCGCGAAAGCTAATAAAGGCGACCCCGTATGCGCAGAGGTCCGCGAGAGCGTTGACCAGATGCTTTAGCGAACGACCGAAGCGATCGATCTTCCAGACCAACACAGCATCAAACTTCCGGCGATGAGCGTCGGTCATGAGCTGGTTCAGTTCTGGTCGCGATTCCTTCGAACCCGACACGCCTTGATCGACATGTTCGCTAGTGATGGTCCATCCGCGGCGGGAAGCATACTCCCGGAGTTCTGAGAGCTGCATCTCGGGATCTTGTCCGTTTAGCGTTGAAACGCGCGCGTAGAGAGCGACGCGAGCAATTAAGAGGGCTGGTTCTTGAGCGTGGGATGACGCGGTGTTACGTTGATGTACAGCCATGGTGCCTCCTCGTTAGGTGCCCTGGTTAGCGTCGTGTCGGTGTTACAGGCACTGGCACGGCGCGCTTGCTGCTCAGACCCTTTTCTTTCTGCCTCGTCCCTTGCGGTAATTCTGCTCCTTGTAGCACGCGACACGTTTTAGGTCCGCTTCAGACCAAACTCGAATCACGGAAGCCGGAGTCCTCACGATCTCAGGTTCCGGAATCTTTCCGGTGTAAAGCCAGCGGAGCAGGGTGCTCTTGTCCACTGCAACCGCGTTCGCCACTTGGAGCGTCGAGTACTTCATAATACACAAATACTGTAGGCGTATATACTCTGGCTGTCAAACGAAAGATCCCTGGCAAAAAACCGACGGCCAAATCTCTCGGACTGAGATGTGATGAGAAGATCCTTTCGCAGGCTGGGACCAGCGTTCTGAGACAGAGTAGACGTGTGGCGTTCAGGCTGCCGTTAAATGATTTGCTTGCCCAATCACCCTGCAGGATTGGCCCTTGCAAATGCGTGATTCTGCGTGAGCCGGGAAGGAGATATCCGCCTGTCCACAAACATCAGATTTTGATGCGGCGACTCAGCACGATTGAACCGCAAACATCGCCGGGGTCCTGGAGATGCCCTTGGCAAATGCCCCTGCGCACTAAAGCCGGTGCCGATTAAAGTGCGAGTGCTAACATTCGCTTGATTGATCTTCGACCTCCGGAGCGGACCATGGCTGAGGTGTTCATCTCCTATGCGCGGACAGATCAGGGATTCGTCCGCGACCTCCATGCTGCGCTTCAGAAGGTGAATCGCGACACCTGAATTGACTGGCGCAGCATTCTCGACTCCACCAAGTGGAGGGCGGAGATTTTTGCGGCTATCGCGGCCGCTGACAACTTCCAGTTCGTCATCAGCCCCGATTCCGTCAAGTCATGGATGTTGCGGGGAAGAAGTCTCTCATGCCGTCGCCAACAGCAAACGGCTTATCACCGTCCTGTATCACTCGGTTGAGACCAAAGAGCTGCTTCCGGCGCTCGAGGAGATTCAATGGATTGATTACCCGAATCTGGGCTTCGAGCTGACGTTCCAGCGGTTAACTGCGGCGATCGACACCGATTTGAACTGGGCACGCAAGCATACCCAGTTCCTAGTACGAGCCACAGAGTGGGAATCGAAGGACTGTGACCAGGGCTTCCTGCTGCATGGGATGGAGTTGAAGGAAGCCGTCCGATGGTTGGAGCAGGCGGCGGCCATTAAAGGCCGCAAACCGACAAAGCTTCAAGAACAGTACATCCAGGCCAGTGAGGAATGGGAGGCAGGGGAAATCCAGCGCCTCACAGATTTGACCGAGGAGAAGGAACGGCAACGCCAAGAGGCGGAGCGGCAGCGTGAAGAGGCCGAGCGGCAGCAGCGGGTTGCGCTGGCGCGCGAGCGGGTGGGCGTTTTCCGCCATCAGTCTAGAAGAAGACCCGGAGCGCAGCATCCTGCTTGCAATGCATGCCGTGAAGGCGACGCGCTGCGCTGACCGCATGGTCATTCCGGAAGCGGAGGACGCGCTTCACCGCGCCATCACCGCACTGTGTCCATTTCAACTTCGCTACTAGTCTTACGGTACCACCGCTAATCTCCTGGTATTGAAACGCTACACCGCCACAACCCGCATATCTATTGGCGATTTCCCAATTTTGGGAACGCCACATGTGGAGCCTGTGGCGTTTCGAAAATCGCGGTTGCAGCCAATATTTTAGTTCAACGTACCAGGTTTAATCCCACCGCCTTTTAGGCGGTCAGCTTCCAGCCCCCCGCTACAATGGCGGGGAGATGACAGAGTATCGCACGAGCGGGCACGCCGTATGGGACATCAAGTACCAGCTGATTTGGATCACGAAGTATCGGTATAAGGTGCTGCGTGGGGAGGAAGCGGAGCGTGCCCGCGATCTGATTCGGCAGATTTGCCAGGCGCGCGAGGTGAGCATAATTCGGGGATCGATTTCTCCTGACCATATCCACATGCTAGTGGGGGCACCGCCGCAGTTATCGCCGGCCAAGCTGGTGCAGTACATCAAGGGGCGGTCGTCGCGAAGGTTGCAGGAGGAGTTTCCGCACTTGCGCAAACGGTATTGGGGACAACATCTGTGGGCGCGGGGGTATTTTTGCGCGCCGGTGGGCGTGGTGGACGAGAAGACGATCATGGAGTACATCGAAAACCAGAAGTGGGACGAAGATGATCAAGGATTCAAGATCACCCCGCCCCCTGAGCCTTAAGCCGGCTTGCAGCCGGGAGCCCTTGAGGCGGCTTCAGCCGCACCCGCGACTTCAGTCGCCCTAAAACCCACCGGCTTTCAGCCGGTGGTCATTTAGCGCCTTGTGGCGTTGTGGCATTTTGAAAGGCGGGGAACGGGCCAGAGGCGGCAATATATCGCTCGAAGACTTCCTCGAGTTGGTCCCGCTGGTAGCCCTTGGGAGTGCGACCCCCAGGAAGGCGGACGTTCTTCGATCTGATGTGGAAAGGCTTTAATAGGAGGGCCAAGGTGTACTTATTAATCTCCCGACCGCGGTTGAACTCCGCCCAGGGAGAGTTCTCCATGGCGTTCAGGGCGGCCGCCAGCTGCTCGGAGGAGAAACGATCGGTGACAGCCGCGTCGAAGGCGGTCCATATGTCGGTCAGCAACCGGACGCCGATGGAATCATCCTCCGCGGTGCTGGTGCCGAAGAGTTCCATTAGAGCAGCCCGGGCAACAGTCCCCCACTGGGAACCTGCGAGATCAGCAACAGTTAGCAGCGGTTCGCTGACGTCCCGCTGTCTGTCGGTCAACGTCTCCGGCAAGTCAGGGAACTCCAAGTGAGGTTGGTCTTTCAGTTTTTGATTTACCCAACAGCTCAGCCGTTTTAGGCGCTCCCGGATGGTGGCTGCCCCCTTGGCCACAACGCGCTCGCGAAAACGGTCAACCCGCTCGTGGGGAGTTTTTCGTGCGAGCTTAATAACGATGGATCTGTCTGACCGTGTCTGGAAGGTGTCCAATGCCGGCGAGTACCTTAGGGCAGAATACTTCAAATTCAGACACCTTGATGTGCGAACCGTTGCCGGTGCAAAGGGAAACTGTTCCACCCTTGCGATGACCGGCATTAAGGACCTGGCGAAGAGCCTCCGCGTAGTCTCTATCGCCGCCAAATGCCGGGTCTGTCTCATCCAGCAATAGCGTTGGCTTGTGGGAATGGAGTTTGCGGACCAACGCCGCCGCTGAGGTTTTCATGGTTAGCCAGGGTTTGCTTGCAACGAGGTTAAGACATTCCATTAGCCGGGTTTTGCCGTATCGCTTTTCTGGAGATGTCACATGAAGATAGGGCGCAGTTTCAAAGGACTGCCACAGATAGGTGTACGCGACAGAGACCGCGACGATGATGACTTGTGCCGGCGATAGGACTATGAATCTGCGAATGAAATCACGCACGTCTTCTAGCAGAGCTGCAAAGTCTTCAGTCGTTAGATCAGTCTCAAGCGCCGGCTCGCTCGCCCTGCTAATCTGCTGCAGATCCTGCTCTATGCGCATTTTGATGGTATGGACCGGAGTGCTGAGATCGAACGTTTCCTTCAAAGTTAGATCAGCCAATTTTGCGATTTGCCGCCGCTGATAGAGGTTGATGATTTCCTTGGTGCGGTGCCGGGCAGTTGTAGGCGGTGGGAGGATCCGCCAGGCGCTCCCACTCAGATATCTGACTGAATTCAAGGGTCAGATTTTGTTTTCTAAGTTCACGCTGCAACATCTCGTCATCGAAGAGGACTCCAGCCTTATACCACTGCAGGATCAAGCGCCAAGCCGCTCCAAGCAGGGACGTGCCAAAGTGTTCCGGCAATAGTCCAGCGCAGCCTTCGCCGACCATCTGGTTATTCAAAAGACAAGCGCCGATCACTCTTGTCTCATCGTCGCTGTTGATGAGTGATGATGGGGCGCTCCCGTGTTCAGAGGAGGAGGAAGTTGCGCCACGACCACGAGGGCCCGCTCTTTTTTTTGACGCTGCGCCCGATTTCGACTGCATATTTTCGGCACACCTTTACAGCGCCTGCATCAACCCACGACCGAGAGTGCAGGCCGCTGCTTTTGAGGGCGAGCTAACTGGAGGCACGGCGCGTTCCACGGCCATCAGCGCGACGGGGTGCAGTGGGAGCGGTTTCGGTCTTCTTTGGCCGGCCTAACGGGATCGGCGTTAGGCCCACGCGTTGAATGCGCTCAACCTCTTCCGTGCTCACCATCACTCTTGATCCAATGTTCACCGCCTTAATGCTTCCGTTAGCGATGTAGCGCCGCACACTGTAAATGCTGCAACCGAGTGCTTCCGTCACCTTGTCTAACGTCAGCAACCGCTTCGTCATCACATCCGCCATGAACTGAACCCTCCGAGCAAATTTGTAAACGTCATGCGTTATCTTGCTTGACACACAGTTATATTGAGTCCAACATTTTGTAATTCTGTTGCGCTAGCCAACCAGGGGTTAGAAATGAAGATCCGTAAACACCCGCCAACTGATTGTCACCCCGATAGTTGGATTGTTGACTGGCTTTAACCGGCCCGCAAATCGAGATGCATATCCGCAGTTCAATGACCTGATCGAATGCACACAGAAATTGATCGTGCTCGACAGAAAACTCAAGCGGAGGCGCCGTTTCGATCCTCAGGACTGGGAGCTCTTCGATGAGTACTTGAAAGATGTCAACCACCTCCTCTCCGAATTTCCTCCTGCGTATATGAGTTTGGATTATCTGAATTTGCCCCGTCGCTCGAAGAGACCGCGCCCAGAGCCAGGCACCGCACACTTCGGATGGAGGTTCAAAGACAGTCCCTGGGGAGCGAGGGGGAATGCGGGGTCCTTAAGGGCATACAGCGACTCGCGGAACGGGGTGATCTCCACAGGCTGCGTCGGTGCGAGTTGGAGTCATGCCAGGCTTGGTTTTATGCGCGCTCCAGACTAAAGAGATTCTGCTCGGCAGAATGTAAGCAAAAGAAAAAAAGTTCCTCACCCAAATTTAAGAAACAGCGGAACAAGTACATGCGTGACTACTATCGCAAGTTCCTAAAGAAGGGAGCAGTGTGGCAAAAAGGAAGAGACAATCTCCACAGGCGCGAGAACGGCATCTTCGCGTTCAGCTACAAAGACGCCGCCGGCATCTGGCGCGAGAAGTACACAGGGACTGTGGATCGTGGAGAAGCGAAGCAGCTCCGCCAACAATTCCTAGACGAACTCTCCACCGGGAAACTCCCTATCGATATGGCCGATTGGCGACTCAACCGAGCTATCAAATGGTGGAATGAGTTCCGTCAACCCCGAATCGTGGAGTCGACAGGACGCTCCGAGCCGTACAGGCTGCAACACCTCCCTCGCGTTCTCGGTAACAAGCGACTAAGAGAGATCACCAATCGCGATCTTGACGAGTATGTCACCGCGCGGCTTGCTGTTCCGGTGGGCGCCTGGAGCATCAACAAGGAAATTCAACTGTGGAGTCTGATTCTGACGAAAGCGAAGCTGTGGCATCGCCTAGCTGAGGACTATCGGCCGTTGAAAACCAGAGTCAGCGACATCGGGCGCGCACTTAGCCGCGAGCAGTTGTGTCATCTCGCCGAAGTGGCGCAGACCAATCGGGAGTGGGAAGCGGCGTTCTACGGTTCTGTGCTCGCCGCCAACACCGGATTGCGCGGAGGTGAGATTAAGAGGCTGACAATCGCTCCGATCGATGTCGACCGCCGGCGCATCAAGATCTTTTGCAGGGATACCAAGAGTGACGCCAGCGCGCGATTCGTTGAGCTCAACCGCGACGCCACCGAAGCCGCGGCCCGGCTGCTGCTGCGCGCGGAGTCGCTTGGCTCAAACCAGCCCGAGCATTACCTGATGCCGAAGAATCTCTCCCGTATTTCCTACGGCAAGCACAAGGGCGGCCGCGGTTACGATCCACTACAGCATCAGGAAGCATGGGACACTTCCTGGGCGAGTTTGACAGAATAGTGCGGCTTTCCCGGTTTGCGATTCCACGATCTGCGACACACCTTCATTACCCACATGGTAGGGTTGGGCGTTCCCCTGGGTGTGATTCAAACCTTCGTTGGACATCTCAGCGCGCGCACGGTCCGTCACTATACCCACATCACTACAGGCGCAGCCCGGAAAGCGGTGGAGTTGCTCGACGCCCAGCCTATACTGGCGCCGACACTGACCGGAAAACAGGAAGTTATCCAATGAGTTTCGTGGGGAAATTCGTGGGGAAAATACAAAATGCCCACGCGGGGCATTTTGTAAGCCATTGAATTTAATGGCGGGGTCGACGGGACTCGAACCCGCGGCCTCTGCCGTGACAGGGCAGCGTTCTAACCAACTGAACTACGACCCCGCTTTTGTTTGCTTCAGGGTAGCGGAAACCCTTGTAAACACTGGCGACTCCGCCCATGCGAGGTTCGCGTTTCGCCCATTTTCACCGAAAAGACCCCTTCGCAGTTTCATGGACAGTAAGGATTGGTCCTGCGCGCGGCCGAGGGCAAAGGCTTTGCTCCCAACCGAACACCCTTCATTGTAACAGATTACGCCGAGACGCGGGAGACAGTCGGGCTCCTCTCCCGCAGTGCGGCGAGCGCTCCGCTCCATCTTCCAATCGTATTTGTTGTTCATTGGTTATCGCACCAGCGATACCGAGACGACGCTCGCAGATGGCGTTGCGGCGAAGGGCAAGGCTGATCTGGATTTCTCTGTTGTGGGAGGCTTGAAAGATAAATCGCATGTCGTCGCGATGGTGAAGTTAACCAGCGAGGCCGCGCCGGAGTTGCTGAAAGATGAGTCGTTCAGTTTGACTAAGGAGACGCTGGGGCGTTGGCTTTAGCGTGAGGCGAAGGTCGTGCATCCAAAAGACTTCGCGCGCCCGAATTGTCGCGCCGCAGTAGTAAGCAGTGGTTGTACTCGCGGGCACTGGAGAAATCGTCCGGCACCTAGGCGAGAACGAGGGAATGTCTGCTATGCGCTTGATTCTACAGTAGAAAGTGGTGGGCAGTGCAGGGCTCGAACCTGCGACCTCCTGCTTGTAAGGCAGGCGCTCTAACCAACTGAGCTAACCGCCCGTTGTACGCGCCGCTACGAAGTGCTACTAGAGCGGAAGCAACTGCCTGAGTCTACAGGACGGCCCCGGCACGGTCAAACATCGGTTCACGTTGTCGCGTAATCCTCCAAGTTCAGTTCGCGGTATTTGCGTCGTTACCCCAAGCAGATTTGCCTACTTGACCCGCCTCTTGAGCCGTCTGACGCAGGTGATTCTGGCTGGCGCCGAGTAGCGCCCTGTCCCCACTATCCCTGCAAGTTCGCCTCTCAGCTAAGAAATTCAACGGTCACAGGCATCTTTTCGTGTTTCTCTCGAAACCAATTTGATGGGCCCGAGCAGTAGACTGTCCAGAATAGGTGCCTAATGAAAGCGATTCTCTTTGTCGACGACCACGAGTTGCTGGCCCAATTGAGTTGCGAGATCCTTGAGATGCAGGGTTACCGGGCCGTCAGCGCTTATAGTGCGCAGGATGCACTGGATAAACTAAAGGACCAGAAGTTCGACCTCATGGTCACCGATTTTCGCATGGAAGGGATGAACGGTTTGGAGCTGGCGAAGCAGGTTCACGCCAGCAGCCCTGAAATTCCGGTGATCATCGTGACTGGGTATGGCCCTATCGACGGCGGGCGGGATGTGAAGGCTTGTCTCCAGAAGGAGCAGATGTTTCCCGCTCTGTTAGACAAGATCAAGACCTATCTGGGTGATGCGGAGAAGGCACCTGTTCAAAGTTTGAAGAGCGCATAACCGCTGACAGCATATCCCGGACGGACCCGTCTGCCATCCTTTAGGACAGCCACAATCCTGAACGCTTTTCCCATCCCCCGCCTCGGAAGACCCCCGCAACATGGACGATTAGGTGAGAGCTAATCCCTTGCTTTATCCTCATCTCTTATGCCCGCACTCATAGAATGTGTACCCAACTTTTCTGAAGGGCGCGACAAGGCCCGAGTCGATGCCATTCTCGAAGCCATGAAGATGGACGGCGTTTATCTGCTCGACCGCGAGATGGACGCCGACCATAACCGCTGTGTCGTCACCCTCGTCGGCGATCCGGTGAAAGTGGCGGAAGCCGCAATCCGCGGGGTTGGCAAGGCCTCCGAGCTTATTGACCTGACCAAGCATGCGGGAGCGCATCCTCGCCTCGGAGCAGCGGATGTGATTCCTTTCATCCCGATCGAAGGTTTGACGCTGGAAGACTGTGTGGCCATTGCCCGGCGCGTCGGCGAAGAAATATGGAAGCGGCACCATGTGCCGGTTTACCTGTACGAGGCGGCTGCGCAAACGCCGGAACGCCAGAACCTGGAGAACGTCCGCCGCGGGCAATTCGAAGGCATTCGCGAGGAGCTGAAAACCAATCCGGCGCGAAAACCCGACTTCGGCAACGCCGAATTGCACCCAACGGCGGGGGCGACCATCGTTGGTGCACGCAAATTTCTGGTTGCCTACAACATCTATCTCAACACGCCCGATGTCGAGATCGCGAAAAAAATTGGCAAGGCGGTGCGCTTTTCCAACGGTGGCCTGCGCTACGTTAAGGGCATGGGTGTGCCGGTACGCGGGTTGGCACAAGTTTCGATGAACCTGACGGATACAGACCAGACTCCGATCGCTCGGGTTTACGAGTATGTGAAGCGCGAGGCGGCACGTTATGGCGTCATGCCTCTGTCAAGCGAGATCGTGGGCTTGATTCCTAAGAAGGCGCTGGAAGATGCGGCGGAATGGTTTCTGCAGATCGAGAACTTCGATTCGTCGCTGATCCTCGAGAACCGGCTGGCTGCGGTGATGAGCGGGAAGATGGCGGTCGGCGGAATTCGCGCCGGGGTCGAACCGTTCATTGAGCAGCTTGCGGCGCCCACGGCTGCTCCCGGAGGCGGTTGCGCGGCGGCTGCGACCGCAGCAATGGCTGCGGCGCTCGGAAGTATGGTAGCTGGAATGTCGCGCGGTAAAAAGACTTATGTTCAATACGAGCGGGAGTTGAGCGATGCGCTAGCTCGGCTGGCCGAGCTGCGCGAGCAGTTCAAGGCTTCCATTGATGCCGATGCCGAGTCATTCAACGAGGTGATGGCGGCGTTCAAGAAGGCGAAAGATCATCCCCAAGCGCAGGCCGACATCGAGGCGGCAACCAAGAAAGCCACACTGGTTCCACTGGTGGTTGCGGAACGGGCAAGGGAAGTGCGGGAGATTGTCGAATCCTTGCGCCCCATCACCAATCCGAAGATGGCATCGGATTTATCGGTCGGAGTGTCACTAGCGACGGCCGCCGCCGAAGGCGCTCTGGCGAACGTCGAGATTAATCTTGGAGATATAAGGGACGAGGCTTTTATAGCCGATGTGCGACACCGAGTGGCGGCATTACGACAAGTTAGGTAGTCGACAACGAGCGGCGCTCGGGTGATCTCTCGCGTTATCGCACGTCCAATCTAGGTCATACGGAAGAGCCGGGATGCAACTGGGAGCTAACAATTCCGCATCACTCCCGTAATTGTCGAGTAAAATTATGAGCATGAAGCAGTTCCTCGCAGGCCTTTTTCTGAGCGCCGTCGTCTGCCTGCCGGCGTTCGCGGCACCTCTGAGCAGCAATGCCCGCACGGTGGTTCCATCGGCGGTCCAGCAGATCATCTCGGTCGACTACCGCGCACTACGCGATTCGCCATCGGCGCGCGCCCTCAAAGACCGGGTCCTGCCCGACAATCTGAAGCAATTTGAGACCGCTCTGAAGGGCGCGGGCATTGACCCTGAGAAAGACGTGGAGGAACTCACGTTCGTTACCTACCGCTCCTCCAAGGGTAGTCTGCGCAGTATCGGCATTGCCCAAGGATCTTTCAAGCAGAGGGAATTTCTGCAGAAGATGCGCCTGAAGAAGATCAAGCCGGAGAAGTACCTGCTCTCCTATCTGTACCCGATGGGCACGGGCATGCACCTGGTATTCCTCGATCCCAGCACCATCTTGTTTGGCGAGAGTGCTGCCATCAAAGGCGCAATCGATGTGCGCGACAACGGCGCCGAGTCTCTGGAATCCAACAACACGATTGCCGATCTCATCACCAGCGTTGACAGCTCACCGATTTGGAGTGTGCTCGACCAAGCGGGTACGCAGAACATGATGAGGTCCGCGCTGGGCCAGGCGGCGTCGGTGGGTGACTACGACGTGGTCAAGAAGCGTTTGCTGGCGTCGGATTACACGATGGACTTCAATAACGGCGTCACCTTCGACCTGAACGTCAAGACCTCCGACACCATGACGGCGGCCACCATGGCCTCACTTCTGAAGGCGGGCGTGTTGTATCGCAAGATGAACGCGAGTCCGACGGAGAAACTGGCGCTGGACAGCACCACCGTGGACAACTCCCACGACATGTTGCAAATGCACTTTAAGACGGACGATCAGCGCTTCACGGGGCTCTTGAAGTCGGACCTGTTCGCAGCGGTATCGAAATAGGAGCGATCAGGCAGCAGTTATAATCAATATACTTTGCTACGCTCTGTCATTCGTTTCACTTACCGTTGTCTTCTTCTATTGGCCACGATCTGCCTCCTTTGCCATCTGGGCGCGGCCCAGGCGCTTCCTGGGACCCGCACGGTGATGGTCATGCCGTTTGAGAATCAAACCACCGCCCCAGGACTTGAGTGGATCAGCGAGGCTTTTCCCGAGGTCCTGTCGCAGCGCATGGAGTCAGCCCGGCTGTACGTCATCAGCCGTGACGATCGCAGCTACGCCTTTGATCATAGCGGCATTCCGCTGACCGTTCGGCCTTCGCGGGCCACTGTCTACCGCGTTGCGGAACAGATGGACGCGGACTACGTCGTGCTCGGCAGCTACAGCTTCGATGGCCAGACTTTCAAGGCCAATGCGCAACTCCTCGACATGAAAAAGCTGCACCTCTACCCTGAGGTGCAGAGCAGCGGCGCGCTGACCAACCTGATCGATTTGCAGACGGCGCTGGCGTGGGATCTGCTGCAGCAAATGGTTCCGCCGCCCGCGATCAGCCGCGATCAATTCCTGAAAGCATCCACGCCTATCCGCCTCGATGCGTTCGAGAACTACATCCGCGGAATCCTGGCCACCGATCAGCAGCAGAAGATTCGTTACCTGCGGAATGCAGTGAAGCTCAACCCCAACTACACTCTGGCCATGCTGCAGTTGGGCAAAACGTATTACGGCAGCCACGAATACGAATCGGCAGCGGCTTGGTTCACTCGCATACCGAAGGACGATCCAGTCGCCGGCGAGGCCAACTTCCTGCTGGGCATGTCGGAGTTCTATCGCGGCAATTTCGAGAAGGCGTTTACCGCTTTCAATTATCTGGCAACGCGTTGCCGCTCACCGAGGTTTACAACAACCTGGGGGTTGTGGAGGCCCGGCGAGGCCGGCGCGCGCCGGCGGTGGAATACTTTTCCAAGGCCGTCAGTGCTGACCCCAACGACCCCGATTACCGCTTCAATCTCGCGGTAGCGTTGTTCAAGAATGGGGACAGTACCGGAGCCGCGCGCCAATTGCGGGAAGAGTTACAGCGGACCCCGAGCGACGGCGAAGCCAAGGCCCTGCTTGACTTGATCAACCGGGGAGCTGCGCCTCCTCCTCCGGTGAATCCAAGTCCTACAGCGGCCTCCGGCAATGCTTTGCTGCCGCCAAATCAGCCTCGCATTCCTCTGGAGCGCATCAAGCGCAACTACGACGAGGCGTCCTATCGTCAGATTGAGATGGAGATCGATAACCTTGCCAGGCGCGGCTGGCCAAGAGCGATGGGCACACGCGCTGCTGCCTATCACGTGGACCGTGGCAAAGAATTGTTGGCGCAGAACATGGCGACCCAGGCAGAAAGCGAATTTCGCGCTGCGATCAGCGCAGACCATAACAATGCTGATCGCGCACGCGCAGTTGGCGATTGTTCTGGAAAAGAAGGGCGATCTCGCGAATGCGCGGACGGAAGCGCAGACCTCGGTGCGCTTGCAGCCCAACGTTGACGGCTTGCTGGTGCTGGCACGGCTTGACCTGAAGCAGAGTCAGTTGCAGTCGGCCGCCAGCGAGGTGGACCGCGCCCTGGCCTTGCAGCCCGCCGATGCAACCGCGCTGGCGCTGAAGCGCGATATCGCCGCGAAGCAGACAGTTTCAAAGTAGCGCAACCTTGCAACCACCCTCCGGAAGGAGGCACACATGTCTCGCACTCGTTTCATTCTCTCTTGTGGGCTGCTGGTGCTTCTCGCCATCGGCCTGGCTTCGGCGAACAGCATCGTTAAGATCCGCGTGGATGACACCATCCAGCCGATTACGGCCGAGTACATTGACCGCGCCATCGAACACGCGCGCCAGACCAACGCCGACGCCGTGCTGATCGAGTTGAGCACGCCCGGCGGCCTGCTGGAGTCTACTCGCTCGATCATCGAGAAGATCCTGGCTTCGCCCGTGCCGGTCATCATCTATGTTGCTCCCAGCGGGGCGCGAGCGGCCTCGGCCGGCTTCTTCATCCTCGAAGCCGCCGACGTTGCGGCCATGGCGCCCGGGACCAACACCGGAGCGGCGCATCCCGTCACTCTCGGCGGCGAGAAGATGGATGACACCATGAAGACCAAGGTCGAGAACGACTCGGCTGCCTTCATGCGCTCTTACGTCGGACCTCGAGGACGCAACGTGCAACTGGCGGAGACCGCGGTGCGCGAGTCGAAGTCGTGGACCGATCAGGAAGCTTTGCAGCAGCACCTCATCGACGTAGTCGCTCATGATCAGAGCGACTTATTCCATCAACTCGAAGGCCGCACCATCAAGCGCTTCGACGGCAAAACGGTGAAGCTGCATCTCGCCGGGGATCCCGTGGACGAGTTGCCCATGACGCTAAAACAGCGAATCCTCGACTTCCTGCTCGATCCGAATATCGCCTTCCTGGTGCTCGCGGTCGGCGCGTTGGCGCTCTACGCCGAGTTCAACCACCCGGGTGCGGTCGTGCCCGGAGTGGTAGGAGTGGTCTTTATCCTGCTGGCGCTGTTCGCGCTCAACTTGCTGCCCACGCGTTACGCCTCGTTCACCCTCATCATCGCTGCGTTCGTGCTGTTTGCGCTGGAAGCGAAGTTTGCCACCCATGGCATCCTTGGCCTCGGTGGAATAGTTCTGCTCACGCTAGGCGGGCTCCTGCTGGTGGATGGCCCCATTCCGCAAATGCGAGTGCAGTTGTGGACGGCGCTCGGGGTCAGCATACCGCTTGGGATCATCACGGTCTTTCTGATGACCATTGCCCTCCGGGCACGACGCAGCAAAGTCGTCACCGGCCTGCAAGGCATGATCGGCGCGGTAGGTGAAGCTCGGACCGACATCGATCCGGAAGGGAAGGTGTTTGTCCAGGGTGAGCTGTGGAACGCGCACGCCCCCTCGCGAGTCAGTATCGGCGAGCAGGTCGTGGTGCGCAAAGTCGAGGGTCTTGAGCTGGAAGTAGAAAAAGAGCGTTCGTGAGACAGCACTCAGCATTCAGCCAAGGAAGTTGCTTCTTGGTTGTGAGCAAGAGGACAAGGCCGACCTCGATCATCATCGAGGGCTCCTCAGCGTACAAACCGTTCTCAGCGTTTTGGCTGATGACTGATACCCGAATGCTGATGGCTCGCCTGTTACCAAGTTAGGTAACTCGTCCAATTGGTTCTACAATCTTCCACAGGACCCGTTCTACACTTCTGAATAGCTGGAGGCACCCCGTGCCCAGTATAGCTGGCATTGTTGTCATCGTCATCGTTGCTCTCTACCTCATCAACTCGATCAAGATTCTGGCCGAGTATGAGCGCGGTGTCATTTTCCGCCTCGGACGTCTGCTGGGGATGCCGAAGGGCCCAGGCATCATTCTGGTGTTCGCGCCGATTGATCGCATCGTGCGGGTTTCGCTGCGGCAGGAGGCGCTGGAGGTTCCGCCGCAAGACATCATCACTCGCGATAACGTAACGCTGAAGGTGAACGCAGTCATCTTCCTGCGCGTGGTCGATCCCAACAAAGCGGTGGTCGCGGTTTCGAATTACATGTACCAGACGTCGCAGTTTGCGCAGACCACCCTGCGTTCGGTGCTGGGCGAAGTCGATCTCGACGAGTTGCTGGCGCATCGCGAAAAGATCAACCTGCGGTTGCAGTCCATCCTGGATCAGCACACCGATCCCTGGGGCGTGAAAGTGACCAATGTTGAGGTCAAGCAGGTGGATCTGCCGGAGACCATGACGCGCGCCATGGCCAAGCAGGCCGAGGCTGAACGCGAGAAGCGCTCCAAGATCATCCACGCCGAGGGCGAGTTTGCCGCGGCCCAGCGCCTGATTGACGCGGCCCACTTGCTCGCCATGGAGCCCACCAGCATTCAGTTGCGATATTTGCAAACCTTGACCGAAATCGGAGTGGAGAAGAATACCACCATCATCTTCCCCGTGCCGGTGGACTTGCTGGCCGGACTGCTGAATAAGGTGCAAGCGGCCCCGGCCAAAATCGCAGGCTCCGGGCCGCCAGAAAAATAGCGAGGAACGTGAGGACCATGGCTTCTGACGACACTGAAATAACCTTGGGTATGGGAAAGCTGCTGGGGCTGTTTTTTCTGCTGGCAGCCATTTGCGGGGTTTTCTTTTCGATTGGCTACTCGCTGGGCAAGAGTACGGGGCGCGAACAGGCGCTGAATGACCAGCCTACGAGTGCTACGACCCAGCCTGCTGAGGCTACCTCCCGCGCCAGCCAGAACAAGCCGTCCGCCGTGGTGGCGGTGAAGGCAGAAGCCGAACCCGCGCCGCAGGATCAGTCCGCGGCCTCCAATCCGCAAAGCAATCTTACTTTCTACAAGGCAGTACAGCAGACGGGTGACGGCGCGCAATCGCCAGCCAAGGAAACACATTCCGCTACTTCAGCGAACCCGGCAACAGCACCTGAATCAGCCCCGGTGACGGCGGCAAAGACTGCAGCTCCGCCGAGTGCGACCCCTTCCCCTGCGCCCCAAGTAACCCGCTCCGCTCCCGTAACCGGTCCGGGGACCATCGTCGTGCAGATCGCTGCGGTTTCCCGAGAAGACGACGCTGTCGCTCTTGCCGGTGCGCTGCGCAAGAAGAACTATAACGTCTTCGTGGTGAACAATCCCGTCACCAATGACAAGCTTTACCACGTGCAGGTTGGTCCGTTCGCCTCGATCCAGGACGCCGACGCGATGAAGTTGAAGCTGACCAGCGAGGGCTACAACCCGATCGTGAAACGGTAGCTCTTACGATGAGCTGCCGTTTCCAATCTCGGCCCTGAAAAACCGGGACCGCTGCGACACTCCCCGCATTTCCCTTGGTACATCTTTGCCTCCGGCAGTATGCTTCCCGAACCAGGTCCTTGAGGCTAATTCGTGACCTCGATTGGGGTATATCTCTGCCTATGCCAGACACTCGGAACGATGGAGTCGATTCGCCGCGCGCGTGGCTCATCGTCGTGTCTGCCTTTTTTGCGTCCTTCGTCGCGTTCGGCGTTAGCTATAGCTTCGGCGTCTTCCTTAAGCCGATGGCGGCCGAGTTCGGCGTCAGCCACGCAGTGATGTCGAGCCTCTTCTCGGTGCTGACCGTTCTTTCGCTTTTCTTGTCGCCCCTGACCGGCGACATCGCGGACCACATTGGGCCGCGCCCGGTGATGGCCGTTGGGGCCCTGCTGATGGGAGCCGGTCTGATATTGACCGCGAGAGTCCACTATTTCCCCTTGGTATTTCTGACTTACGGACTGGGCGCCGGTGGTGCTGTCGCGTGCGTCTATGTGCCATCGATTGCAGCCGTGGGCGAGTGGTTCAGGCTTCGCCGAGACATAGCGCTCGGCATCGCAATCAGCGGAATCGGTTGTGGAACTCTGGTAGCAGCTCCGGTTGCCGCAATGCTGATCGGCCATTACGGATTGAGAGCAGCCTTCGAGATTTTCGGGGTTGTGAGCGCCGCCTTGCTGCTGATTTGCGCAGCTCTCATTGCACCGCCGCCAGGCGCCGAGTCGAAGGCGCGCACGGGCGTGATGGCAAAGATTCGCACCCCGGTATTCGCCCTGCTTTATGCCGGCTTCTTCTTTGCTGGGGTGTCCATTTTCATCACTTTTGTTTACCTTCCCGAGTATGCGATCAAAGACGGCGCGACCCAGGTTGCCGCCGCGGGACTCGTCGGGTACATCGGTGCATCCAGCGTTGTAGGACGGCTTGGACTGAACGCCCTCGCGCCTCGATTTGGCTTGCTCTCGGTATTTCAGGTCAGCTATGCGGCTTTATTAGTGAGCTTTATTTTCTGGTTGGGAAGCCATTCCTACACATCTCTGGTTTGGTACTGCATCGTGCTGGGTGTCGCCTATGGAGGAATTGTTGCTATGTCACCCGCCATGCTAGCTCAGTTCTTCGGCGTTGAAGGACTGGGTGAACTGTTCGGATTTCTGCTGACTGCATTTGGTTTGGCTTCCGTGGCCGGACCTCCGCTCGCCGGATTGCTGATCGACCTCACTGGGGACTTGAAATGGCCCCCATTACTGGCTGCGGCCAGCGCAGCTCTCGCTCTTGTAGCCGTCATTCCCCTCCGCGTCTATGTCGCAAGGAAGAGTGCACCAGCCACCGAGTCCGCAGTCGCCGCTACCGAGTAGGTTGCACGAAGCCTCACTCTCAGGCTCGCTTTAAGGGTACAATTTCTCGCTCCGCTCCTTGGACATCGGAATCCGCAGCGGCCTCCTCGGCGTACTCCAGCGATGGAACGGAGATTACCCGCGATTCGCCGGTGATTAGCCGAGCTGAGCGTTCGTAGGTAAGATAGCTCCAAGCCCACTGGAACATCACGACAATCCGGTTGCGGAATCCGATCAAGAACAGGATGTGGATGAACAACCACGACAGCCAGGCCAAAAAGCCGGAGATGTGCACCTTGCCGAACTGCGCAACAGCAGCCGCGCGGCCAATTGTGGCGAGAGAGCCTTTGTCGAGGTAATGAAAGTCCTTGCGGGAGTTGCCCGCCAGATCGGCCGCGACCTGACGCGCTACCCATCGGCCCTGCTGCATGGCCACCGGAGCGACGCCGGGTAGCGGCTTGCCTGCTGCATCCTTCATGCTGGCTAAGTCGCCAATAACGAAAACCTCGCGATGTCCGGGGATGCTGAGATCGGGTTCAACCAGCACGCGTCCGGCGCGGTCGACCGGTACGCCGAGAGCGCGGCCCAGAGGCGAGGCCGAAACTCCAGCGGCCCACAACAGGGTCGCCGCCGGAATCACGTCCTTACCGATGAAAACTTCGCCCGGGCGCACGTCCGTTACCGCGGAGTTGAGGCGCACCTCGACGCCGAGACGCTGCAATTGCCTCACGGCGCTCTGGCACAGATCCTCGGGATAGGCGCTCAGCACCGATGGGCCAGCTTCGATCAGCAGAACACGGGTCTTGGCCGGTTCGATATGGCGGAAGTCCTGGGAAAGTGACTTTCGCGCAATCTCAGCCAAGGTTCCCGCCAGTTCGACTCCCGTGGGTCCAGCTCCCACCACCACGAAATTCAGCGGCCGATGATGGCCGGTCAACGCCGCTTCACGTTCTGCGAGCTCGTATGCCAGCAGAATACGCCGGCGCATCTCCAGCGCGTCCTCCACGGTCTTCAACCCCGGAGCGAACGGCTCCCACTCGTCGTGGCCGAAGTAGGCGTGAGTTGCGCCCGCGGCAACGACCAGATAGTCGTAGGGGAGTTCGAATTCACGCACCTTGACGATGCGGCGCTCGAGGTCGAAGCCGAGCACATCACCCAGCAGGACTTCTACATTCTCATGCTTGGCGAAGATCTCGCGAATCGGAGCGGCAATTTCTGCCGGCGACAATCCGGCTGTCGCCACCTGGTAGAGCAGTGGCTGAAAAGTATGGTGGTTCTTGCGATCCAGTAGGGTGATCTCAACGGGCAGGTGCGCTAAAGACTTAGCGGCCTCCAGACCGCCAAATCCGCCTCCCACAACAATGACGCGCGGATGTGATTTCCCAGACATAGTCCTACGTCATGAGATGTGTGGCCATGCGTGAAGGGAGCAAACAGGACAAGAGGAAAAGCCGCCCTGCTGTGGATACCCAGACACTCGCTCATGAGAGCGCAATGCAGGGCGCTGCTGCGGCGCAGCTAACGCAACGCTCCGCATCACCGAATCAGCTTATGCGGCCTCAGAATTCAGAGCAGCCGCCGAAACACGCCGCCAAGGCCGAGTATTCCAGACGCGAACAGCAGGATACTGCCGGGCTCAGGAACCGGGGGAGGGCAGCACCCGCCGGTCAACGTGAAGGCTTCCGAAGGAATCGAGCCAATGGTGTTCTCATAGGCCGTGGAGGGTCCGCTGTTCTCATCCCAGTAGATCGGGTTGCTAACCGAGCAGCCGGAGGTGGAGCAGGCATTGTCAAGGGTCATATAGCCTGCACCCGACCACCGAATGTTGAGGCCCGTGTACCAAGCTGCGTAGAGGAAGTAACCGTACTGATTGGTTGTCAGGAACTGGTTGGTAACGCCCGTCAGGGTCTGCGGAGTACCACCGAACGAGGTGGAGCCGATCGCCATGTCCACGGTGGTCAGAAGATCGGTCGAGGAGGCATCCCAGTAAACGATGTGCAGGTCTCCGATGTCGGAATTCGTCGGCACGGTGAACGAGTCACTAACCGAGAAACCGAAGTTGATGGTCCAAGCATCGTTGGTGCCATTGTAGGGACCATTGGAATACAGGGTGTCTGCCATCGCCGGAGCTACTGTCAGCATTAGGCACAGAATTGTAAGCAGGGAAAAGAATGCAGTGCGCATGGAAGGTCGACCTCCTTGGTCTGCCAAAAGGCCATTACCATTCTCATCCGCGTTTCTCCCTTTGCAACACAGACTTGTTACGAAAGTACAATCCGTTCCCGTTTTGGTATTCATCCGCGGACCGGGAGCAGAGAACGGCGCGATTCCGTTACACCCCCGCGACGCTCAGAATTGCGCGCGTGCCGCCTGTCTACTCCGTCAATTTTTGTGTGGTAGATTAACTATGGTGTGGGCCCGTAGCTCAGTTGGTAGAGCAACGCACTTTTAATGCGTGGGTCGCAGGTTCGATTCCTGCCGGGCTCACCATGTTGTTCGATATTCACCGTCCCTTTTCGACCACCACCGCCGTGCCATACGCCAGTACTTCGGTCACGCCCTGCATCACTTCCGTCGCGTCGTAACGCATTCCAATCACCGCGTTGGCGCCAAGTTCGGCAGCGTGCTGCAGCATGAGGTCGAAGGCATGCTCGCGCGTCTGCTCGCAGAGATTGGTCAGCAGGGTAATGTTGCCTCCCACCAGCGTTTGCAGGCTCGCCCCTATGGTGCCCACGATGGAGCGCGACCGCACGATGATGCCGCGCACCAGTCCCAAATTGCGGACGATCTTATAGCCATCGAGTACGAAGGCCGTCGTGACCATGTTGTGCGGGACGCTGGAGGTGGCAGACCTTCCGGGTGGCACCGCCTGAGTGCTCATGAATTCGCTCCTTTAAGAGATTGAGGGCAGCATAGCACGGACTTGTTGCGGTTCGCCGCTCGGGGAAGGCCAACGCCGACTACACTCAAGTGAGGATCGGTGGTGGGCTTTGAATCGGTTGCGCAAGACAGAAAACGATGGTTTGGTGATTGTGCTGTCCCTCAGCTTCGTTTTGGGGATGGCAGTGGCTCTAGCTGTTTACTTCGTGTGGAGGCTGAACGTGGGAGCGCTCCACTCGCAGGGCGTCCTGTCTGCGATTGCGTTGATCGTTTGCCCGCCTTACGTGTTGTCGCTGGTGATCGGCCCCACGCCGGATTCAGATCTGGCGCTGGTGCTAGTCGTAGGTACGATCGTGTTCGCCAACGCATTTCTCTACGCGGGAGCCGCCGCGGGCGGCTACTTCATCTTCACCCTTATGGCGAGGAAAAAAGTGCCGAGATAAGGGGTACCTAGCCTTCTCGCTGCTCAGACGGCTGGTTGACAATTCCCATTGCGAAACTTACAACTGACAACTGGCCACTGACTACTGGTTATCCCGCAGGTTGCTGCTGCGTCATGCAGTGCAGCGCGCCCAGTCCCCAGATGAAGTCCCGGCAATAAATTCCGACAATCTCGCGATCGGGAAACACTGTGGCGAGAGTATTAAGCGCCACCCGGTCGTTGGGGTCGCTGAATATCGGCACCAACACCAACTTGTTGGCGATGTAGAAATTGGCATAACTGGCAGGCAAGCGCCGTCCGCGAAAATACACCGGAGCCGGCATTGGGAGTTTCACCACGCGCAGGGGGTGGCCGGACTGGTCGGTGCTCTTCTTCAGCCAACGGAAGTTGTCGCTCAGGGGCTCATGATTGGGATCGCTGAGGTCAGGCTCATACGCCGTCACCACAGTCGTGCGCGTGACGAAGCGAGTGATGTCGTCGACGTGCCCATGGGTGTCGTCGCCGGCGATGCCGCGATCCAGCCAGATGACTTTCTCGATCCCCAGATAGTCAGCGAAAATCTCTTCCAGTTGCTCTCGCGTAACCCCCGGATTGCGCTGCTGCACGTCGCTCAGCAGACACTCTTCGGTGGTGATCAGCGTCCCGCAGCCGTTTACGTCGATGCTCCCACCCTCGAGTACCACCGGGCGTGGATGCCCGTTGACTTTGACTTCCGGTTCCCACGCCGGCACTCGGAGCCGCTCGATGATTTCGCTTGCGATCGTCGCATCAAGCTTCCAATCGTTGTACTTGGCCCAGGCGTTGAAGCGCCATGCGGTTGCCGCGACAGCAGGGAAGTCTCTCGTCGGGCGAGAGTCGCGCCGGACAAAAATCGGGCCCGAGTCCCGTGTCCAAGCGCGATTAGTAGGAATGTATTGAAAGCGAATGTTCCCCGCGGCTTTGCGGGGTACTGCGGCTTTTTGCGGGAGAACGTGCGCGCGAACCAGCAACTCCCGAACCTTCACTTCCGCCGCCTCATCCTCGACTAGGATGTTGACGCGTTCCATGCGCGCCAGATGCCTAACGATTTCCGCGTACACCCAGGGAATGGGTTCGAATCTGCCCGGCCAGTCCGTCCGATTGTGCGGCCATGCGATCCACGTCGCCTCGTGGGCTTCCCACTCAGCCGGCATCCGGTAGCCGAGGGCAGCGGGCGTTTGCAAGAGTTTGCTAGGCTTCGCCATTCGATCCAACGCTCGTAGCTATACCAGGAACCGCTGCGTAATAGGCCCGTATGCATCCACGCGGCGATCGCGCCAGAAGGGCCAGTTCCGCCGAACATCCTCGATCCGCTGCAGGTCTACCTCAGCGATCAGCACCTCTTCCTTGTCGTGCGAAGCTTGCGCGATTACTTGTCCAAAGGGATCGGCGATGAACGATCCGCCCCAGAACTCAAGACCCTTGCCTTGGGCTTGGTTGCCGCGCACGTTGCCAGTCTCGAAGCCGACACGATTGGGCACGGCGACGTAAACTCCATTGGCGATGGCGTGCGCGCGCTGCATCGTCTTCCACGCATCGTATTGCGCCTCGCCATACTGCGCCTTCTCGTCAGGATGCCATCCGATCGCTGTGGGATAGAAGAGCACGTTCGCGCCCTGAAGCGCGGTCAAGCGCGCTCCCTCGGGATACCACTGGTCCCAGCAGACCAGCGTACCGAACTTTCCGAAATCCGTTTCGAACGCCTTGAACCCAAGGTCGCCTTGTGTGAAGTAATACTTTTCGTAGTAAAGCGGATCGTCGGGAATGTGCATCTTGCGGTAAATGCCCACCAGCTTGCCGTCCGCCCCGAGGACAGCCGCGGTATTGTGATAGATACCGGGTGCTCGCCGCTCGAACAGTGACGCAACGATCGTGATCTTCAGCTCACGAGCAAGATCACCGAGCCGGGCTGTCGTGGGACCCGGGATGGGCTCCGCCAAGTCGAACAGAGCGAGATCTTCACGCTGACAGAAATACTGCGTCTGAAACAGCTCGGGCAGGCAGACAATCTCAGGGCCCCTGGCGGCGGCATCGCGAATGTGAGCAATCGCACGCTCCAGATTCTGTTCTGGCTCTGGTGTGCACGACATCTGCACGATCCCAATCTGAAAGTTCCGTTCAGCCAACCCTTAGCTCCGTTGCAAAATGCATTTTAAGAATAGCATCCCCAGCGCTCTGCCTTGGGAGCCGCAGCGATTGTTAATTGGCAGTGACAATGGGTCTCATTGTGTTCGTGAATTGACGGAAACCGCGCCAAGCTTGTAGCTTCGATTGTTCGACGAAAGATGCGCACGGTCGTAACGCTGCGCTTTAGCGCCGCTCGGAATGGACTTTGAAGCGGCGCGGCTTCAGCCGCGCCAAACGCGCATCTTGCGGACAGGCTTTAGCCTCTGAGGGAACTCACAGTTTGTAAGTCTGGGAGCGATTGCCCTCGGTGGCTAAAGCCATCGGGTTGCGGCGGTTTTACGGCGCGCCTAAAGGCGCGCCCCTTCAGAGACATTCGCGCACCGTTGTTGACGGGAGGTGAATCTTGGCCGAGGAACATCATAAGACGCACGGCGAGGGCATTGATCGCAAACTCCACGATCCCATTTCCGACAAGCTGGTTCCGCTGGAACCGCTCGATCTGTCGAAGATCCACTCCGTAGATGACCTCGTCCGCGCCATGGGCAACACCGCATTCACCGGGCGACAGGTGGGGGAAGGCGCCGAAGTTCTAGAGGCCATGGCTCGCGACAAGGAGTGTTTCGTCGTGATGACGTTGGCCGGGGCCATGACCGTCGCGAAGCAAGGACTAATCGTTACCGATCTCATCGACCACGGAGTGGTGAAGGCTGTAGTCTCCACCGGCGCGCTGATGGCGCACGGCCTGGTCGAGGCCGCGGGACGCTCGCACTTCCGCTACGACCCGAAGATGGACGACACCGAGCTCTACGAAGCCGGCTACAACCGCGTTTACGACACGCTGGAGCCGGAGACCAACCTGGACTTCGTGGAGACCATCGTCGCCCGCATTCTGAAAAACTGGGACCACGCCGAGGTGCTCTGCTCGTACAAGCTGAACCGCGAAATCGGGCGCTACTTGAGCGAGCACGTGAAGGAGCGCGGCATCCTTAAGTCGGCCTACGAAAAGAATGTGCCGGTATTCGTGCCGGCGTTCAGCGACTCGGAGATTGGCCTGGACGTCGCGCTACACAACCGCATGCGCCGCAAGAACAACCTCCCTCCGTTGCGCTTCGACCCGTTCGAAGACCTCGAATACTACTCGGAGACACTGTTACAGCAGGAGCGCCTCGGAATCTTGACCATCGGCGGTGGTGTCCCCAGAAACTGGGCGCAGCAGTTTGGTCCGTTTATAGAATTGCGCCATCGCCGCGGCGGAGAAGACCTGCCCCTGAAGCGTTTCCACTACGGTGTGCGCATCTGTCCCGAGCCGGTCAACTGGGGCGGTTTGTCCGGATGCACCTACAGCGAAGCTGTGTCGTGGGGCAAGTTTGTTCCTCCGGAAGAGGGCGGCCGCTTCGCCGAAGTCCTCCTGGATGCCACGGTGGGATTGCCGTTGATCGCGGGCGCCGTATTGGAGAGGATTAAGACTAGGGGTTAGGCGTTGGTGGCCAGCGGCCAGTATTCGGCGACTATGGCCTGGCTCACGAATCCTTAGTTAGGCAAGGCTTTTTCGGTACAGGCAATGGGGAGAATATCGCCCGGCGATTTCGAGTTTGGAGCTTTTTTTCTCGGATCGCCTACAGCAGCTCACCTTGTGAAGTGACGGCTATCCGCTCAATTTCACCGCTTCGTCGCCAGACTTGGCAAAAACTATCTCCGACACCAGCAGAATCGCGCCAATCACGATGGCGCTGTCGGCCACGTTGAAGGCCGGCCAGTGATAGCTGCCAACGTAGAAATCCAGAAAGTCCACCACGTGCCCTGTGAACATACGGTCCCACAGGTTTCCGGTAGCGCCTCCCAGAATCAGAGACAGGCCAATTGTGGTGGTGCTTAGCGAGTGGCTATGCTTCCACAGCAGTGCGGAAACCACCATCAACGCAATGACCGAGAAGCTGACCAGGGCGCCGATCTTCCACTGCGCGGTGGACTCAGCAAACAAGCCGAACGCCGCGCCAGTATTCTGTACATGGGTGAGACGAAAACAACCGGGAATGACGGTGACGCTGTCATGAAGCGGGATGTTGCTGGCTACTGACCATTTGGCCAGGCGATCCAGCAGCAATACGGCAGCGGCGATGAGGAAGAAGTACTTGCGCATGGATCGGCTCAGGTGCATTTCCTAATTCTTAGACGCTGTCACGCAGCGGAAAGGAGCACCGGACTTTGCTTTACGATGCGCCCCCCGCCGGCGTGCTCCACTAGCGTGCGCCCGTGGTGGCTTCGATCTCCGACAGCACTGCGCTACAGCGCTCGCACACCGTCGGATACGTTTTGTCCTCTCCGACATGGATCGAGTAGTTCCAGCAACGTTCGCATTTCTCGCCCTGTGCGCGATTGACCGCTATCGTCAGCCCCTTGTCGCCGTTGCTGGCCGCTGATTTCTCCAGCACGACATCCGAAACGATAAACAAGTACCGCAGTTGATCGCGGTAGCGCTCCAGCAGCGGGAACAGCTGTTCGGGAGCGGCTATATGAAGCTGCGCCTCCAAGCCCCCGCCGATTTTTTTCTCCGCGCGGGCCGTCTCGAGTCCTTTCAGCGCTTCATTGCGAACCACGAGCAGCGTGTCCCAATCGCTCTCAACCGTGGGGGCGTCAAAACCATCGGGTATTTTGCCAGTCAGTTCCTCGGGCTGCGGAAACAGCGTTACGTGTACACTCTCTGGACGGATGTCGACAACAGGCAAGAATTCCCAGATCTCTTCCGCTGTGAAGCTCATCACCGGGGCCAGCAGGCGCACCAACGCCTCTCCCAGTCGCCACAGGGCGGTCTGGGCCGAGCGGCGGGCCACTGATTTCGGGGCTGATGTGTAGAGCCGGTCTTTGAGTACGTCGAAGTAGATCGCGCTGAGGTCGACGATGCAAAAGTCCTTAAGCCGGTGGTACAGCCGGTGGAAGACAAAATTGTCGTACTGCTCGCGCACATCCTTTGTGACCTCGGCGGCGCGCAGCAAGATGAACTGGTCAAGCGGATGCATCTCAGCAAAAGCGACGGCGTCCTGCGCGGGAGCGAAATCCTGTAAATTGCCCAGGATATAGCGGAAGGTATTGCGAATCTTGCGATAGCTTTCGGCAATCCGCTGCATCAGTTCGTCGGATGCCATGACATCCTCGCGAAAATCTACCGACGCCACCCACAGCCGAACGATCTCTGCGCCGAGTTTGTCGGCGATCTCCACCGGATCAACCGTGTTGCCCAGCGACTTCGACATGGCTCGGCCCTGCGGGTCGAGTGTCCAGCCAGCAGTGGCTGCGCTTCGATAGGGTGCCGCTCCTTTTGTCGCGACGGAGCAGAGCAGAGAAGACTGAAACCATCCGCGATGCTGATCGCCGCCCTCCAGATACAGGTCGGCGGGCCAGGGAAGCCCCGCTTCATGGCCTAGCACTGCCGCCTGGCTCGAACCGGACTCGAACCACACGTCGATGATGTCCATCTCCTTACGAAACTTCGTCCCGCCGCACTTGCCACACTTAGCCCCGGCCGGAAGAATCTCTTCCGCCGAGTGTTTGTACCAGGCGTCAGCGCCTTCCCGCGCGAACAATTCGACGACGGCGCGACTCACCGCAGGCTCGTTCAGAAATTCCTGGCAGGCTTCGCATTGAAATACAGCAATGGGCACGCCCCAGATGCGCTGGCGCGAAATACACCAGTCCGGCCGCGTGGCGATCATATTGGAGATGCGCTCTTCGCCCCACGCCGGGTCCCATTTCACCTTCTTGATCTCTTCCAGTGCGCGGCTGCGCAGCGTGCCCCCGGGAAGCTTGCCTTCCATCGAGATGAACCACTGCTCGGTCGCGCGGAAGATGATGGGATTGTGGCAGCGCCAACAGTGTGGATAGGAGTGCTCAATTTTCTCGAAACCAAGCAGCACGCCGCGGCTTTTCAGCAAGTCCACGATCAGTGAATTGGCCTTGAATACCTGTTGGTTCTTGTACTCCGGCAGACCGTTGCGGAGAATTCCGCCCTCGTCCACATCGCAATGCAAGTCGAGGCCATACTTGACGCCGGTGACAAAGTCGTCGGCGCCGTGGGCAGGAGCGGTGTGCACCGCGCCGGTTCCGGTGTCCATGGTCACGTAGTCGCCAAGCACGCCCAGGACGCTGCGCTCCAGAAACGGATGACCGAAGGTGGCATACTCCAGCTTCGCGCCAGGAAAGGACGCAACTTCCCTCGCCTGGCCGAGATTGCATTTCTCGATTGTCTGTTGCGCCAGATCCCTGGCAACGATGTAAATCCATTCACCGGCATCGAGCGCGACATACTCCGCTTCGGGGGCGAAGGTCACCGCCATCGACGCGGGAAGGGTCCACGGAGTTGTCGTCCAGATGATGGTCGCGACGTTCTTCTTGCCAGCCAGCGCAGCATCAATCTTGCCAGGATCGCTGGTCAGCGGATAACGCACCCAGATGCTGGGGCTGGTATGCATCTCGTATTCAACTTCCGCCTCGGCCAACGCGGTCTTGTCGTACACGCACCAGTACACGGACTTCAGGCCCTTGTAGACCAAGCCCTGCTCGTAGCACGAGTAGAACGTCTCCATTACGACGCTCTCATAGTTTGGGTCCATCGTCGAATACGGCTTGTCCCAGCGGCCGAAGACGCCAATTCGCTTGAACTGCGAACGCTGCAGATCGAGATACTTTTGCGCGTACTTCCGGCACTCCTCGCGCACTGCCAGCGGATCCATGTCGAGCTTCTTGCGCCCCAGCAGATCGTCTACCTTGATCTCGATGGGTAGTCCGTGGCAGTCCCATCCGGGCACATACGGTGCGTCGAAACCGCTCATGCTGCGCGACTTCACAACGAAGTCTTTCAACGTCTTGTTGAGTGCAGTACCGAGGTGGATGGGGCCGTTAGCATAGGGCGGGCCATCATGCATCACGTAGATTGGCTGCCCTTTATGGGCCTCGCGAATGCGGTCGTAGATCCGCATTTTCTCCCACCGATCGAGCATCACAGGCTCATTCCGGGGAAGGTTCGCCTTCATGGAAAAGTCGGTCTTGGGCAGATTCAACGTGGATTTCAGATCGAGCGGCACTTCCTATGTCTCCCGCCAGCCGGCTACTGGATTGCAAACGACACGCAAGCTATCTGTTCATTATAGGGAGCGGGTAAATTCGCGTCTATCAGCGGGTTGCACTGTGCTTGCCTTTACTCCCGGGATTCGTCAGAAGTAAAGTGCGCGCCCGGAACAACGGTGGGGAAAGCTCTGCATCTAATCTGAGAGCATGTCGAGCTCCGCCTTCAGCTTCTTGGCGTAATCAAGCGACAGGCATCGCAGGCAGACCCTAGAACCAGGAAGACCAACCGGTCGCGGTGCAAATCAACGTCGAGGGGAACTTTCGAATCTATTAACGCAGAGCCAGCGGTATTAAACCGGCCCCAATCGGCTGGAGCAGTTGCGGAGAACCTGCTAAGACTCATTCTTATGTAAGATGCTGGTGGGGCGAGATTAAGAAGGAGAGGCTAAGCGGCGTCTCCTTTTTTGAAGCCTCAGGCCGTTCGCTTTGCGTGGGGTCAGCGCGTCTGTCAGTATATAAGGTAGCTCCTGCGCGAGTCCTCATGATGGGCCCGTTATCCCCTACGTGCATGCAAGAGATAAATCCCTATCGGGGCAACCGTCAATGTCTTGAGCTGAGGAGGTTCGAAAGGTTGCGGATTGTGCCAGTGTGTATGCCATCTTCTAAATGTGTTTTCCGTGGATGAAAGAGAGACATATCGCGTTCTGAACCGAGAGATTCTCTTGTTGATCGTTCTAGCGCTTGGTGCAGTCGGAGTGTTCGTTTTCACGAGGAGCATGGCGGCCAAAGAACAACAAATGGACGCTCGCATGGCTGCTATTTGGTACGCAAAAGCTGGGCGTCAACTCAGTTCTGGGCAGGTAGAAGAGGCAATTGACTCCTTTCGCAAAGCGACGACCGATGCCCTCGGAGACCGGACTTATACCCTCGCGTTGGCTAACGCTTTAGTGGCCGGCAGTCACGACGCAGAGGCTGAGCAGACTCTGCTTCGTTTGCGGGAATCTGATCCCGAAGATGCCGAGATTAACCTCCAACTGGCCAAGCTAGCTGCCAGGCGCGGAGAAGTTGATGACGCCGTGCATTACTACCAGAATGCGCTTTACGGCCGCTGGGCTGGAAGCGGAGTGGATGAGCGGATACGGCAACTGCGAATTGAACTGATTCACTTCCTGCTTATGCACCAGCGACGCAACATCGCACTTTCAGAACTGCTCATTTTGGAAACTGACCTCCCGCAATCGACGGCTGCCCATTTGCAGGCAGCGCAGCTTTTCCTGCAGGCCGGGGATGCGCAACATGCCTTGAAGAATTACGACGAAGCGATTGCACTGGACAAGAACAATGTGGACGCCCTGACCGAAGCGGGGGAAACGGCTTTCCGGCTAGGAGATTACCAGCAGGCTGACCGCTATCTGAACTCCGCACTGGAACTAAGAGCCGATGCCCAGAACACGCGCCAGCTCTTAGCGGTCACTGAGATGGTGCTATCGGACGATCCCCTGGAGCCGCATCTCACCAAGGGGGAGAGGCACCGACGCCTCCTTCTGAGCTTCGAGCAAGCTCGCCAGCGGCTGGAAAACTGCCTCGGTCAAACCCGGGATAGTCAAGGCAGCGCAGAACTGGCCCCCCTCAAGGAGCAGGCTCTCGCGCTGGAGGCGAAGCTACGTTCCAACTCTCCTCCTGATTCCGAGTTGACGCGGTCCGGAGTGGAACTTGTCTACAAAATTGAGCAAGCTGCGTCCGCCCGTTGCGGAGAAGCCCAAGGGCTGGATCAGGCGCTCCTGTTGATTGGGCAGAAGCACAGCGGTGTACAGCAATGAACACTCGTGACTTGCCGTTTGTACAGCGGTTGCGCCTGCGAGAGAATCACATATTTCTGGCCCTGACCATGATCATCGGGGTTCTCGCCGGTCTGGCGGCGGTTTTATTCACCCTGGCAATCAAGGGCACCACCTATCTGCTGTTCGGAATAGCGCCCTCGTATCTACGCTACATCCTGGTTCCCACCTTGATGAGCCTGGTCACGGGGTTTTTGCTGGCGAAGTTTTTCCCGGACGCTCGCGGCAGTGGAGTTCCACAAACCGAAGCTGCCTATCATCTCAATCACGGGGAGGTTCCATTCCGGGTCGCGTTCGGGAAGTTTGTGACTGGCGCGCTTTGCATTGGGTCGGGCCATTCGATGGGAAGGGAAGGCCCGTCGGTGCAGATCGGCGCCGGTATCGCTTCTCCGATCGGGAAATGGTTTCATCTATCGGCTGTGCGGGCCCAAAGTCTGGTGCCGGTCGCCGCTGCGGCAGCTCTGTCGGCAGCGTTTAATACTCCAGTCGCAGCCGTCATCTTTGCGATGGAAGAAATCATCGGAGACATGAACGCGACCCTGCTGGGGTCCACAGTCGTGGCCTCCGTCGCGTCGGTTATCGTCGAACGCTCCATTCTCGGTAACAGCCCCATCTTTCGTGTGCCCGCGTATCACCTGGTCAATCCAGCGGAACTCATTGCCTATGTGGTGCTCGGGGTTGCTGGTGGCATCGTTTCCCTGGCGTTCTGCAAGGGACTGCTTCGCGCCCGGGCGTTCTTTCTCGGAATGCCGCGGTGGACCAAGATGCTTCAGCCTGCCATGGGCGGCCTCATCATTGGCGTAATCCTGATCTTCTTCCCCCAGGTCATGGGCGTCGGCTACGAGTACGTTGATCAGGCGCTGAATGGTGGCCTGCTGCTGAAAACGATGCTGCTGCTGTGCCTGGCGAAACTGGTGGCTACCATTGTTTCCTACTCTTCAGGAAATGCCGGTGGCATTTTCGCGCCCAGCCTGTATCTTGGGGCCATGGCGGGGGGACCGTCGGGGTTCTCATGCACCGCTTCGCTCCTTTCCCGACGGGTGATGTCGGAGCCTACGCATTGGTCGGCATGGGCACGCTGTTTGCTGGCATCATCCGTGCTCCCATGACTTCGGTGTTCATGATCTTTGAGCTCACGCAGGATTACCAGGTTCTGGTGCCGCTTATGATCGCGAATATGATCAGCTTCGTGATTTCCAAGCAATACCAGCCGCTTCCGCTGTACCATGCGTTGCTAGAGCAGGACCACGTGCACCTGCCTCAACCGGGTACTCGATTGCCGACCGGCGTCTGGCGCGCCCGCGACATCATGACGCGAGAATTCACTTTGATCCCCCCGGACAGATCCATCCAACAGGCGGCTGTGGACACGGCAAAGACCGATACGCACAGCTTTCTCGTAGGCAGCGATGGGGTTTATTCCGGTCTTGTAACACGCGAGCAGATCGAGAGCGCGCTTAAGTCCGGCGACGGCGAAGCTGCCATTCAAACGATTGTCAGCGATAACTGCGCTCATACTCACCCGGATCACCCACTGGAACTTGTGCTGGACCGGCTTGCGAAGAATCCCGGCTTGCTGCCGGTCGTCAGCCGCAGCCAGGTGAATCGTGTTGAGGGAGTGATCACTCCGCAGACGCTGGTCCAGTTTGTGCAAGAGAACTGGAAGGACCAAAGAACAGTGGCGAGTAATACCGGGGAACCGTTGGGACCGACGGACAGCTAGTCAGAGCCTCTCTTTAGAAAGGCCTTGGCATGAGATAACTCGGGGAATAGTTTGTCTTCCGCTTTAGACTGGGGCCCGTGGATGCAGCTCCAGCCCCGGACGCAATGTTTCCAACCTGCGGCGGCTGGTCCGCTTATCGAATTCCTAAGATCATCCGCTCGATACCGCTCTGCGGGTTATGGGCGAGTGGCCTTTGTTGCCAGTCGTGCACCGCGCTAACTTGCAACAGTTGCTGGGCGTGGTCTCACTTGATGACGTCATGCGGGCCTATCGTGGTGTGGGGATTGGTGAAACCCGTGCCGAACAAGAGGCCATCGTTCCCTAAGCGATAGACTCAATCCGTGAGTATGTCGATAGCCAGTTCAGAGCCTCTTCAGAAAGGCTTTGGCACGCTCTGAATCGGGGAACAATTTCTCTTCTGCTCGGAATTCGGGTCCGTGGACACAGCGGCGGCTGCCGCGCAACTTTACCGGATGCTTCAGATGGAGCATTTCGTGATAGACGATGTACTCGACGGCGTAACGCGGCACGCGCTGGTGGTCGAAGGCGCGACTGACCACGATGGCGTTGTGTGCGGGATCGTAATGCGCAAGGCTTCTGCGGGCGTGGACTTGGCTCCACGTCATCTGAGGGCGGCCCAGTAAACCGTGAAAGAAGCGCTGGTTCAGTTCTTCGAAGATCTGCGTCCAGGTCGTAGACCTGTCCTTGTGCGGAGTCGATCCGCTTTCGCCCGCGCAACTGTCTCACTAGTTGTGTCTTGGTGCTGATGTCATGGCTGGAGACGTAGCGGCGATAGCGCGTGGAGTGCAGTGGTGCGATAGGCTTGCGATAGATTTTGGCCAGCAGGATGTGAGCGATCGCCTCCAGGACGGTCTCAGGCGCGCCCTCCAGCAGATCCGAAATTCTTGCGTGCACTCGTCTCGCGCACCCGAATCGTGCTGTTCACATTGGCAAAGGGATAGAATTCAACGCGGAACTCCGGCATGGGCGCGCGGGGCCGCAGCTCGCGGTAGGTCCTCTGGAAAATCTCCTGCAGCTTTGGAAGCAAAGTATTACTAACGTAGCACGGAGTTCGCTCCGCGTAAGACTAATCCGGCCGCTCCGAATAGATCTTGTTCAGTTTCTTTTCCTTGGCCAGCTCATTCTGCTCCTGAAGTTCCTGGCGCGCTGTATCGGCGCCATCGTTACGGCCTCGGAGCGCTTTCGCCAGCACGAAAGAATATTGCTCCAACTCCTCCGGAGGAGACTGTTCTTTCAAGCCACGCAGCTTGAGGGCCCACTCGCTGTCGGCCTCAATCAACAACCTCAAGCCTTTGCGCATATCGGTTTTGTGCGAGGCATACATGTCCACGTTGTCGTCGATTTCATCCATCAGCGAGGAAAAATCCTGCAGCAGGTCGTGTATTTGCATGGGGCGGTCTTTCGCGCCGCTCGCGTTGGCCCGTAATTGATCGATCGATGTGATGCGCGCTCGTGCGAAGCTGATCATCAACTCCAGGCGCTTGTCAGGATAGTCCGCCGACTCGCGCATCTGGTCGATTTCCTTTTCGTTGAGCGGATCGCGATCGCGGGTTTGGGTCACTCCGAATTGGGCAAAGAAACAAATTACAGAACATGAGCCCGACGAGCCACTGGATCCTACGCAGCATCACGGTTTCCCCTTTGGTTCGGCTTGCGGCCCGAACATTCTGGCCAGCAGATCAGAGCGGATTTGTTCGAGGTCATCCACCGCTTTCAGCAGCGGCGGGCGGTCCTCCACGGCCAGCGTTTCGGCAATATCGTGCATACGCTTAGACAGCTTGCGCAAGTCAATTTCGGTTTGTTTCAGATGTTTTCCCGAAGAGGACGCTGCGTCGGCTGCTTTATGCGCATACTCCACCACTTCGCCAACTTCGCCCTGGGCCTTGTCCACATCGCCGCTGGTGAATAGGGCGTTGGCGTCTTCCAGCACGCGATGAGCGTATTCGAGGCAGAGCTTCGCTTGTTCTCCGCCATGGGCCGCATCGGCGCGGGCCTTCAGAGCAGGCAGAGATTCGTTCGCCGCCAGCGCCATGCTGGTAAGCAGGAACATGATCGCCGCGATTCGTAACCGTAGCCACATACTACTTCTTTGATTTGATACTTCTCAGCGTGCTGGGGGTCAAGCGCCATCAATCGGTGACGGGCCTGCCATTCCTGGTCAGGAAGCTTGCCCGCGTCTGCCTCCAGGAAACGTTGATAATATTCCACCGCCTGCTTCGTCGCCTTCAAGTTGTCGAAGGAGGTAGCGCGCAGAAAATAGCTGGCCGGAGACTCGGGCAGAAACTTGGCGCGATAATCCAGGGCCTTCAACGCCAGCTCATAATTCTTGTTTTCCGCCGCCACCACGGCAAGATTTCCGTACGCGTCCGCCAAGTCGGGCTTGAATTTCACGGCAAGCAGCAACTCCTGTTGCGCCTCGGGATACTTCTTTTCGTGCATCAGCAACGAACCCAGCGCGTAGTGAGCCTCGGCGTCCTGGGGCATCTTCTGGACTGCGACCCGAAACTGTTGCTCCGCTTCGCTGTCCTTGCCGGCCTGCACGTACAGCGTACCGAGTTCCAGCGCGGCATGAGGATCGCCCGGATCGGCTTTTAGTCCCTGCTGCAGCTCCTCGGCGGCCTCGGCGCTCTTGCCCTCGGCTGCCAGGACGCGTCCCAGTTGAACGCGCGCGTTGTTGTTCTGGGGATCGGCTCGCCAGCAGCTTGCGCAACGCAGCTTCGGCCTCGGGATACTTCTTTTGCTTCATCGCGACGTTCGCCAAGCCCGCAAGGGCTTCCGGCGACTTCGGATCGAGTTCCGCCGCCAACTGGAACTCGCGCGCTGCGCGCGTCGAGGTCATTCCGCTTCTCCAGCAGAATTCCGGCGGAGAGGTGCGGCTGGGCGGCTTTGGGATTGAGCTTGGCTGCTTCCGCATAGGCGGCGAGCGCCTGCTGCGGATCGCTGTCCTCTTCGACGTGTCCCAGCGACTGCCACGCGCGCGCCAATCCCTCCTCAGGATTTGCGGTGGGCTTCAGTTGAGTTGCCGCTTTCAGATACTTTGCAGCCTCAACCTTGTCGCCTTGCCCGGCCAGCAATATGCCGAGGTTCAGATTGGATTCGAAGACATCCGGCTTCGCCGCAACCGATTTACGATAGGCGTCGATCGCCTGCGCGCTGCGCTGGGTGGCGTTGTATACGTATCCAAGGTCGAACCATGCGCGATAATCGTTCGGCTTGGCGGTTATGGCTTTCTGCAGCAGCGATTCCGCAGTGGCGAAATCGCCGTGCTGCATCGCCGTTTCCGCCTGGTCCACCTCAGGCGAGCTGCTGTCATCGGGAACCTCCTCGGCAACGCGGTGATGACGAATCGTCGGCTTGCTCTCCTGTGCGGCGACACCGACGACAGTGGCCCGCCACAGTCAGGACCACGGAGAGAAGGACCGCCGCCGAGCGCCTATGGATGCTCATTCGATTGTGGGTTCCCGTTGGGCGGTAAGATGCGCGCCAGCCACTGGCCGGTGTAGGAATTCTCAGCCTTGGCGATAGTCTCCGGCGTTCCTACCGCCACAACCTGGCCACCACGCGATCCGCCTTCCGGACCAAGGTCGATCACCCAGTCCGCCGTCTTGATGATGTCGAGGTTATGCTCGATGACCAGGATCGATCCGCCAGCCTCGATCAATCGGCGGAAAGCCGCCAGCAGCTTGCTGACGTCATCGAAGTGCAGGCCGGTGGTGGGTTCATCGAAGATGTACAGCATGCGCGGATGGCGCTTGTTGCGCTCGGTCTGCGGCCGGCCAATGTCGCGCAGCTTGGGCTGAAGGTGCGCCGCCAGCTTCATGCGTTGCGCTTCGCCGCCGGAGAGTGTCGTTGCCGACTGGCCAAGGCGCAAATATCCCAGGCCAACTTCCTCCAGCACGCGCAGTTTCTCCACAATCTTGGGCACGCCCGAGAAGAAGTGCAGAGCCTCCTTGACGGTAAGGTTCAACACCTCGTGGATGTTCTTGCCGTGATAGCGGACTTCGAGAATTTCCGGCTTGTAACGCATGCCCTTGCATTCTTCGCAAACCAATTCAACGTCGGCGAGAAACTGCATTTCCACCGTGACCGTGCCGTCGCCCTGGCAGCCTTCGCAACGGCCGCCAGGAATGTTGAAGGAAAAATGTCCCGCCGTGTAGCCATGCTTCTTGCTCTCCGGCAGGGAAGCGAAGAGTTCGCGGATAGCGTCAAATGCCTTGATGTAGGTTACCGGATTCGATCGCGGAGTGCGGCCGATCGGCGATTGGTCCACCAGCACGACCTCATCGATCCACTCCGCGCCTTCCACGCGATCAACTTCGGCCTGCGGGCCGCCGGTGACCTGGCCGGTTGCGGCAGCTACGGCGTTATAGAGCACATCATGCACCAGCGTCGATTTTCCCGAGCCCGACACGCCCGTAATGCACACCATCATGCCCAGCGGAATGGAGACGTTCACTTTCTTCAGATTATGCGCCCGCGCGCCAATCAGCTTGATTTGCCGCCCCGTACCTGTTCGCCGCGACGACGGCATCGGTATGCGCAGGTCGTCACTCAAGTAACGTCCCGTGAGGGAAGCGGGGTTGTGCAGGATCTCATCGTAGGTTCCAGCCGCAATCACACGTCCGCCGTTCTCGCCTGCCCCCGGACCGAGGTCCAGGATGCGATCGGCCGAGCGCATGATCTCGGCATCATGCTCCACCACCAGGATCGTATTTCCGAGGTCGCGTAGATCGTGCAGGATCTTGATCAGCCGGCTGGTGTCGCGGTGATGCAACCCGATAGAGGGCTCATCCAGCACGTAGAGCGTGCCGACCAGCCGCGACCCCAGCGACGTTGCCAATTGAATGCGTTGCGCCTCGCCACCGGATAGCGTGGAAGACAAGCGATCGAGCGTCAGATATTCCAGACCCACATCGTTCAGATAGCGCAGCCGGTCGTTGATTTCGTCCAGCAGCTTGCCGGCGATGTCGGCCTCCTGCCGGGTCAGTTCCAACTGCGAGAAGAAGTGCGTCGCCTCTTCCACCGTCATCGCCGACACCTGGCAGATGTCTTTGCCGCCGATCTTCACCTGCCGGGCTTCGCGCCGCAAGCGCAGGCCCTCGCAATCGGAGCACACCGAGTAGCCACGATATCGGCTGAGGAAGACCCGCACATGCAGCTTGTACTTCTTGCGCTCCAGATGCTCGAAGAAGCCGCGCACACCCCAGAATTTGTCGTCGCCGTTGATGATGTAAGTTCTGCTGCTCGGCCGTGAGGTCCTGCCACGGCACGTCGTGCGGAATGCCTGCGGCGCGGGCGTAGCGGCGCATCTCCGTCGCCAGCGGCCGGTATTTCGGCTTGGTCCAAGGCTCGATTGCGCCTTCGGCGAGAGTAAGCGTCTTGTTGGGGATCACCAGGTTCAGGTCGAAATCGATGGTATTGCCGAAACCCTGGCAGCGTGGACAAGCGCCGAATGGGTTGTTGAACGAGAACAGCCGCGGTTCCGGCTCTTCGTAACGAAGGTTGCACTCGCTTGCATTCGAAGCGCTGAGAGAAGCGCAAACTCTGTGCAGCTTCACCTTCCCGTGGAGCGGTCTCGAACAGTACTTCGCCAGCCTCGCGATAACCCTGTTCGACCGCATCCACGATGCGCGCCCGCGCCTCGGGTGAAACCGCGATGCGATCGATCAGCACCAGCACCGGTTCGGCAAAGTTGAGGTCGAGCAACGATTCTGGAGTCGAGAACTCGACCACTCGCCCGTTCTGGTAAAGCCGGTTGTAGCCGCGCTTGCGCAGCTCAAACAGGCGCTCTTTCAGCAAGGAATCGTCGGCCGGCTTGGGGGCCTTCTTCTTCGCCACGCGCCGGCCCTTCGACTTCTCGGGCTCGGCGGGCTTAGGCGGCGGCTGAACCGGGAAGAAGGCCTGCACACGCGTTCCCTCTCCGAGCGCGAGAATCCGTCTCCGCCACTTCATCGACCGTGTCCTTCTTCACCTCCTGCCCGCAGTTCAGGCAGTAGGTGCGCCCTACGCGGGCATACAGCAATCGCAGATAGTCGTAGATCTCGGTTGCCGTGGCGACCGTCGAACGAGGATTGCGCGTGGTGTTCTTCTGCCGGATGGCGACCGCGGGAGCGATCCCGTCGATGACATCGACGTCCGGCTTCTCGATGCGTTCCAGAAACTGCCGCGCGTAGGCCGAAAGCGACTCCACGTAGCGGCGCTGGCCCTCGGCGTAAACGGTGTCGAACGCCAGCGACGACTTGCCCGAGCCCGAAACTCCCGTCACCACCGTCATGGCGTTGTGCGGAATTTCGAAGTCGATGTTCTTCAGATTGTGGACGCGCGCTCCGCGTACGACGATGCTCTCGTTCGACATGGGCCCCAGGTTTCCGGCAGAGGAACAAGTCTGTGGGAAAGCAACATATTGCCCGCCCACCCCACAGATGCGGTTAAAATGGCTGCCGAAACCTCTGATTATATCTGTTTTGAGATCGTCGCGCGTGGACCTGGGAGCGAGCCCTTACCTCGCGAAGTAGAGCAGCGCGAAGATGTATATCCACAACAGCCCCATGAAGTGCCAGTACCACGCGGTCACGTCAATGACGATGCGGCGGGTCTCTGGCGGGCGATGCAGCCAGGTCGTCATCCCGGCATAGAGCAGCGCGAGAATTCCCCCGACGAGGTGCACGTGCGTGGACCCCGGTCAGCATGTAAAAGAACGAACTGCTGGTATTGGTGGCGAACGTGGTATTGGTCAACCGCAGTTGGTGCCACGCATACGCCTGTCCGGCGAGAAAGCCGAGGCCGAGAACGATCGTCGTCCAGACCCAGGGAAGGGCATGGCTGGCGCTCACGCGAATGCCGGGCATGCCGACAATGGGCGCCAGCGCAACATCTTCGGCGGCGCGCCGCCGGGCAAACTCCAGGACAAAGCTGCTCAGCAGCAGGATGAAGGTGTTGACCAGCCAGTATCCTGACCGGGAGCGTCAGGGGTACCCAGTTGCTGATGTAGTCGTTGCTCGCCGGGTCCCAGATGGCCCCCGCCTTGCGCACCACGTAAGCCGTGGTGAAGGAGACGAAGAGCATGACCACCGAAGACAGCGCCAACATCAGTCCCAGGCGATAGCGGCGCAGGCGTTCGCCATAGGGGATGTTGTCATCGCCGCCGCGGCCACCACCGCCTCCGCCGTCGCCGGGCCAGCCCGCAGTGGGGCCTCGGCCTCCACCGCCTTGCGAGGTCCTCGGCTCTCGAATGCTGATTCCGCGGCTCACGACTGAGATACCCCTGGCTCGCCTTCTGCACCTGTCGGAACGCGGTACACCCACTTACCGCGTCACAACGCCCTGTGACATTATGATGCACGCCGGCGGCGACGGAACTCAACTGATCTGTGGGGGTTTATTTTGGGGAGACGGAAGATCCTCGCACCTACATATTCAGGCCAGCCGAGAGCGGGGCGTCCCAGAATTTGCGATTGGGTGCTGACTTACAATACGGCAGCGAGTTGTTGCCAGGCATATGAAGCGCACTATCATCGTCGCGGTTGTTATTGCAGGCATTCTGTATCTGGCCGACTTCCTATCGGTGCGGTTTCGCATACCTGCCCGCGACACCTTTGGCACGGTGACCATGCACACCTACTACGTGGTCAAATTGAAGAATGGAAGGACCGAATATGACTACGCGGGCGATCATGACGTAAGTTGCTCAAATTCCGTGTTTCCGCAGTTCGGTGTGAAGCCGTGCTGGTATGCCAGCCGGCACACCGACGAACAGATCAAGATCGACTCCGGCACTCCGAATAATCCGCATCTGTTTTGAAGAAGGCCCTGTGGCGGCAAGGATTCTCTTGCGAAAACCGAATCGCGAAAAGCGGTTTCCCACTTGCATCCTGATCGACTCTGCTCTCATCTTGGTTCCATGCCCCGGCACGAACGAGTTCCTGGTCACGAGGTAAAGAAACAGCAGTTCACCAACAATTGCTTCGGTTGCGGCCCCGCCAACGAAGCCGGACTGCGGCTGAAGTTTGTTCTCGACAAGAAGCGCGAGCGCTTCATCTGCCGCTTTCGTCTGCAACGGCGTTTTGTCGGGCCGCCGGCTCACGCCCACGGCGGCATCATCGCCACCATCCTCGACGAAGCCATGGGCAAGGTGAACAAGTTGCACAATCTGGTTGCCCTGACGAGCAGGATGGAAGTCACCTACATCAAGCCCGTGCCGCTGTTCAAACCGCTTGTCGTCGAAGGATGGGAGGTCCGGGTCCATGGCCGCGAGCATTACCGGGCCGCCGAGATTCGCAATCGCGAAGGAGAGGTGCTGGCCAGCAGTACGGCGAAGTTCATCGAGGTCGATCCGCATCGCATGTTTGCGAAATATCTGAAGAAGAAACACAGCGACGCGACGTGATTTTTCGAGGATGATTAGACGCCCACCACACGCTCCTGCGCTCCATCAGCACAGTGTCACGCCAGCGTCCGTCCAGGCAGCCGATTCTTTCGCGCGTGCCCACGATGCGAAATCCCGCCTGCTGGTGCAGGCGGATGCTGACTGCGTTCTCCGCAAAGATTCCCGCCTGGAGCGTCCAGATGCTGTTCTGCTCTGAGGCTTCCACCAGCGCACGGAGTAACTTGCGTCCAATCCCGCGCCCCGTGCTTCCTCAGCGATGTAGATGCTCACCTCGGCGACGCCCTCGTAGACGCCGCGGCTGGAGACGCGACTCAGCGCGGCCCAGCCGAGGACCTTGTCTTTCCAGCGCGCGATAAGCCGGCAAGTCGAAAGATGGTGCTCGTCCCACTCCTCGTAGTCGGGCACAGACGTCTCGAACGTGGCATTTCCGGTCGCGATCCCCTGGAGATAGATTTCGCGAACTGCTGTCCCAGTCCTGCTCCGTCATCGGCACGATCTCAAGAGTCGGCATAATGGATGAAGTCTCACAATGAAGTATAGGAGTTGTCAGGCGGGGAATGGAAGCAAAGGGTGAGCGTCGCGACACGGGGTTACGCGGCGCATCCGCGCAGAGTAAAATAAAAGGTTCCGCAAGTACAGGATCGCGCTGCTGCTTATGGCAGTCAGCACTTGGCATTTAGTCGAAGCTCTGCTCGACAAGGCTAAATGCTAATTGCCAACTGCTCGAATCACTTCGATCCGGGGAGAATTCCATGTCAGAGAACAACGGCAACAACACCAGCCTGCGCCTGAAGACCGGCTTGGCCGAGATGCTCAAGGGCGGCGTCATCATGGACGTGATGAGCGTCGAACAGGCGGAGGTCGCCGAGAAGGCCGGCGCAACCGCGGTCATGGCGCTGGAGCGCGTGCCTGCCATCATTCGCGCCGAGGGCGGCGTCTCGCGCATGGCCAATCCCAAGCTGATCCGGCAGATCATGGCCGCAGTCTCGATACCGGTGATGGCGAAGTGCCGCATCGGCCACTTTGCCGAGGCGCAGATTCTGCAAGAGATTGGGCGTGGACTATATCGATGAGTCGGAGGTTTTGACCCCCGCCGACGAAGAACATCACGTGAACAAGCATGCGTTCAAGACGCCGTTCGTTTGCGGAGCGCGCAATCTGGGCGAAGCTCTGCGGCGCATTGCTGAAGGCGCGGCCATGATCCGCACCAAGGGCGAGGCTGGAACTGGGTGACGTGATCCATGCTGTCAAGCACATGCGGCAAATAGTTAAAGAAATGCGTCAACTTACGGTGATGAGCGAAGAAGAGCTTTTTGCCGCGGCCAAAAACCATCAGGCGCCGTACGAGTTGGTGCGCATCGTGGCCAAAGCAGGGAAGTTGCCGGTGCCGAATTTCTCCGCGGGCGGCATCGCCACCCCCGCCGACGCCTCGCTGATGATGCAACTCGGGGCCGAAGCTGTATTCGTCGGCTCGGGCATCTTCATGAAGGGCGGAGCGACGCCGCTTGATCTGACCTAAAGGCGGAGCGCGAGGAAGCCGAATCGCGCGCCCGCGCCATTGTGATCGCCACCACGCACTACGACGATGCCAAAGTGCTGGCCGAAGTCAGCGAGCAGATGACCGGCGCGATGAAGGGCCTGGCGGTCGGCGCCATCGCGGAGAAGGATCTGCTGCAGACCCGGGGATGGTAGAAAGGCCGCTTTTCGCTCATTCGCTTTTCGCTTGTGAAGGCGCAGCATCGGCTGCGCCTTTCCGTTTCGTGCCTACATCGAATTAGCAGATCGTTATCGCTTCGACTGCCAAGCCTGGCGAAAGGCGAATAGCGAACGGCGAAAAGCGTTCTCATGAAAATCGGTGTCCTTGCCCTACAAGGCGATTTCGATGCGCATCGCCGCCGCCTGGAAGAATTAGGCGCGGAGGTCGTACTGGTGCGCAAGGCCGAGCAGTTCGACGAGATCGATGGCCTCGTCATTCCCGGAGGCGAGTCGACGACGTTCCTGAAGCTTCTCGGCCAGGACACTTTTCAAAAGCTCGACGATTTTGTGCACCGCAAGCCAACGTTCGGCACTTGTGCTGGCGCCATACTGCTGGCCAAGCAAGTGGAGAATCCGCATCAGCCTGGCTTAGACGCTCTCGATATCACGATTCGCCGCAACGGCTATGGACGTCAAATCGATTCCACCATCGTCGAAGCCGCCATCTACTCTCGGCGGCGACCCTCTGGAGATGGTCTTCATTCGCGCGCCGCGGATCGAACGTGTTGGCGAGGGCGTCGAAGTCCTCGCGAAGCGCGATGACGATCCCGTGCTGGTCCGGCAGGGAAGTGTGATGGCCGCGACTTTCCATCCGGAGTTGTCAGACGATACTCGCGTGCACGCGGAGTTTCTGAAGCTGGCAAAGAACGGAACGAAGTAATTGCCGGGTCCTGACTGAAATTCCTCCGTGCTCTCCGTGTCCTCAGTGGTGAAAACCAATTCACCTGTCATAATCTAAGGGACGAGCTTCACACCAATACATACGAAGAAAGCACTCCTTCATGGCCGAATCTCCGATTACTGCCCGCACTCAGGATTTTGCAACCTGGTACCAGGACGTAGTTCTGCAAGGCGACATGGCCGAGCCCGCCGAAATCGTCAAGGGCTGCATGGTCATCAAGGCCAACGGCTACGCGGTCTGGGAGCTGATCCAGCGCGAACTCGACGACCGCTTCAAAGCCACGGGCCACCAGAACATGTATTTTCCGCTGCTGATCCCGCAAAGCTTTTTGCACAAGGAAGCCGAGCACGTGGAAGGCTTCTCGCCGGAGTTGGCGGTGGTCACGCTGGCCGGCGGCAAGCAACTGGAAGAGCCGTACGTCATTCGTCCCACATCGGAGACGATCATCGGCCACTTCTTCGCCAAGTGGATCAAGAGCTGGCGCGATCTGCCGGTGCTGGTCAACCAGTGGGCCAACATCATTCGCTGGGAGCTGCGCACCCGCATGTTCCTGCGCACCACGGAATTTCTCTGGCAGGAGGGCCACACCGCGCATTCCAATCATGACGAAGCCCTGCAAGAGGTGCTGCGCATGCTCGATGTGTACGCCGAAGTCGCCGAGGATGTGATGGCCATGCCGGTGATCAAGGGCCTGAAGACGCAATCGGAAAAGTTTGCCGGAGCGCTGCAAAGCTACTCCATCGAAGCCATGATGCAGAACGGCTTCGCTCTGCAGGCCGGCACCAGCCACGACCTGGGGCAGAATTTCGGCAAAGCCTTCGATGTGCAATTTCAGAGCAAGGAAGGGCAGCTCGATTACGTCTGGCAAACCAGTTGGGGCGTCAGCACGCGTCTGGTCGGCGGCCTGATCATGAGCCACTCTGACGACAAGGGCCTGGTCCTGCCGCCGAAGGTCGCGCCCACCAAAGCCGTGCTGGTCCCGATTTATCGCAAAGATGAGGAGCGGGAGAAGGTGCTGGAAGCGTCGCACCGGATCGCGAAGGACTTGGGCGCGAAATTGGATGACCGCGAAGGACAGTCGCCGGGCGCGAAGTTCTTTCACTGGGAGCGCCGAGGCGTGCCGATTGTTCTCGAGCTTGGACCGCGCGATCTGGCGTCGGGCAGCATTGTGCTGAAGCGGCGCGACACGGGGGTCAAGGAGCCGATGCCGCAATCCGAAGTTGCCGCCAAGTTGCCGGCCGTGCTGGCGGAGATGCAGCAGAGTATGTATGACGCGGCCAAGCAGCGTCTGAAATCCAACACGGTACTGGCGAACTCCATCGAAGAGGTGGAATCGATCCTGAAGGATGTGACCGCCGAAAAGGGCGGTGGCAAGTTCGTGATGGCGCATCTGAAGGACGATCCCCGATGCGATGCCCGCATCAAGGAGTTCAAGGCCACGATCCGCTGCATTCCTCTGGTGGATGAATACGACGGGCCGGGCAAATGCATTGTCACCGGCGAACCGGTTGACCGGCGCGTGGTGGTCGCGAAAGCGTATTGAGGAACGGCTGTTAGCTCTTAGCCTCTAGCTCTTAGCAGGCTGGGGCGCGGGCAAATTTTGCTAAGAGCTAGGAGCTAAGAGCTAACCGCTAGGAGCTAAAGATGGGCCTCTACGATCTTTCCGCAAAACTGAATAACGGCAGGAACAAGAAACTCGGCGATTACAAGGGCAAGGTGCTGCTTATTGTCAACACCGCCAGCAAGTGTGGGTTCACGCCGCAATACGAAGGCCTGCAATCGCTCTACGCCAAGTACAAGGACCGCGGCCTGGAGGTGCTCGGCTTTCCGTGCGACCAGTTCGGCCATCAAGAGCCCGGCTCAGATGACGAGATCAAATCGTTTTGCCAGGTCAATTACGGCGTAGACTTCCCGCTGTTCTCGAAGATCGACGTCAACGGGGATGATGCACATCCGCTGTACAAATTCCTGAAGAGCGAAAAAGGCGGCCTGCTCGGCGACAGCATCAAGTGGAACTTCACCAAGTTCCTGGTGGATAAGAAGGGAAAGGTCATTGAGCGCTACGCGCCAACCACACCGCCAGCGTCAATCGAGTCCGACATCGAGACCCTGCTGGGCAAGTAAACTCTTTGTCACCACGGAGGCACGGAGGACACGGAGAGAAATTAGAGAGTTTGTTCCCACCGTGCTCTCCGTGCCTCCGCGGTGAATCCTCCCCTGCATTTCCCGCTATACTGGTGGTTAGCGAGGATGGTTGTGAGTTCCCAGCAAAAGACGTTTTACATTGAGACCTTCGGCTGCCAGATGAACTTCCACGACTCCGAGAAGGTCGTGGGAACGCTCATCTCGGAGGGTTACGCGCAGGTGCAGCGCGAAGAGGACGCCGACCTTATCGTTTACAACACCTGCTCGATCCGCGATAAAGCCGAGCAGAAGGTCTTCCATCGGCTGAACGATTTCAAGAAGCTGCACAAGGAAGGGAAGCGCTTCGCCGTGCTTGGCTGCGTCGCCCAGCAGGAAGGCGAGAAGATCTTCGAGCGCGCACCCTACGTCTCCCTGGTCGCCGGATCGGCTTCGTATCGCAACCTGCCGGCCATGCTGATCCAGATCGAGAATGGCGCCGATCGCGTCACCGGACTCGATGATCGCCAGACCGACCAGACCTTCGAGACCGAGTTCACCGCCCGCACCAACCCGCATCGGGGATACATCACCATCATTGAAGGCTGCGACAAATTCTGCGCCTATTGCGTGGTGCCGTACACGCGCGGCAAGGAACGCAGCCGCACCTCGCAATCGGTCCTTGAGGAAGCCACGCGCATGGCAGAAGCCGGGTACACCGACATCCAACTGCTCGGTCAAAATGTGAACTCGTACCGCGATCCCATCGGGAAAAAGAGTTTTGCGGAATTGCTGTCGGCGGTCGGGGAATTGCCTGGCATCCGCCGGGTCCGCTTCACGACCTCGCACCCGCGAGACTTCACCAAGGACATCGTCGACGCAATCGATGCTGGTCCGACCCTTTGCGACCACGTGCATCTGCCGGTCCAGAGCGGATCGACGCGCGTACTGGAATCGATGTTCCGCGATTATTCGCGCGAGGAATATTTGGAGCGAATCGCCTGGATGAAGTCCACGCGCAACAAAGAAATCAGCATTACGACGGATGTCATCGTCGGTTTTCCGGGCGAGACCGAAGCCGAATTCTGCGAGACCCTGAGCTTGCTCGACGAAGTTGGGTACGATGGCGTTTTTTCCTTCAAATACTCACCCCGGCCGAACACTCCCGCATTGCAGTATGCCGACTCAATCCCTGACGTGGAGAAGTCTCGCCGCTTGCAGATTCTGCAGGAACACCAACGTGAATTACAGAGGCTGAGCTACCGCAGGCACTTAGGACAGATTGTTGAAGTCATGGTGGAAGGCAAGAACCCCGCCCGCGGACAGATCACCGGCCGCACGTCGCAGAACAAGACGCTCAACTTTGTGGTCAACGATAACCCCGAGCCGCGCATCGGAGAATACGTCAAAGTGCGAGTAACGCAGACATTTCCCAACAGCCTATTGGGCGAGATGGCCGTCTAAGAATCCAGAAAGTGTTTGCGTTCGTACTCAAGGCGGAGTATTAAATGCAAGAACCTGGGGAGGGAACCATGATGGAAGTTGAAATGAAGATTCGCGGGCTGATGATGGATCCCGTGACCAACATGCCCATCGTGATCCTGAAGGACCAGGGGAGCGACACCGTTCTGCCGATCTGGGTCGGCGTGTATGAGGCCAACGCTATTGCCCTCGAAATTGAGAAGGTCACAACTCCACGCCCGATGACGCATGACCTGCTTAAGAACCTGCTTGTCGGGCTGGAGACCACGGTGCAAAAGGTCGTGGTGACCGAGCTGCGTGACGACACTTTCTTCGCGGTCATCTGGCTGGAACGCGATGGGCAGGCTATTAGCATCGACTCGCGCCCGTCCGACGCGCTGGCGCTGGCGCTGCGAATGGATTGCCCGATCTTCGTCGAGGATGAAGTCCTTAAGTCCAGCAAGCAAGCCAATGCGGCGAGCGACCGCGTCAATAACGACGAACTCCGCAAGTGGCTGGAGAACCTCGGCGAAGACGACCTGGGCCGCTACAAAATGTAGCCATGCCCGACGCCGCCGAGCAACTGCAACGCATCTATCTGGCCGGCTTTGAGCTGCAAACCTTTGAACGCTATCCCAACTCCATTGGTGTCGTTCGCGATGGCTGCATCGCGTTGCTGAGGGCCACGCCGGTTGGTCTCCAGATGATTGGCGCACCCGGCTGGCGAATGGGGGAAGTGCTGGGCGTACTGGTGGAGAAAGATGGCCGCCAGGTCTTCCAGGCCAAGTCCGAGTTCGTCGAAGCCACCCCGGAGAGGCTGGAAGCGCTACGGCGGTTCCGGGGGGTCTGGAGCAGTTGCTGACGGCCACAGCCTAGACGGCTGGGGGCTCGCTGTGAGTTACAGCTTACGAACGCTATTCAACATAATATCTGTTATCGGACGTTGCCGGGACTTACGGAGAAGTGTGTGTATACGGCAAGCCCGTTGATACGTCGACCGGTATCCGCTTCGACAGATCACCATTTCAGGTGACGGCTGCACTATCCTTCCTGCGTTGCGAGTCTCAAAATTAAATTACCCCTTTCGCCCAGGTTCGTGGAGGTAACTAAGATGAAGGCCCAATTGCGTTCGACGCTACCTATCTTGCTTTTCCTTGTACTATCTTCCGACAGCATACTAAGTGCCCTTACGTACACCCTCCATGCGATCGGAGGGTATACCAGCCAACCAAGCAGCTACACCGAAAACCGATTACCCCGTGCCGGGGACAACATACTTGTCACTGGTCCGATGCAGTGGGACGCCTCACTGGCCGATGGTATTCACGACATCGTGCTAAACGGCTCCAATGCCAGCTGGCAGATAGCGCCGGACGCCACCAACCTTCATCTCAAGTTCGGGAGCACAGGTCTTGATGCTGTGGGAGCCGCTTGTGGAGGTTCGGTAGGAAATCCGGGTGACTGTGCCAATATGTATGGCTTCACCGTTATCCGAGCAGCCAACCCATGTATCGACCTCACAACACCCACTGGTACGGATAGCACGATATTGGGCACGGTGGATAACATCTCGCCCATCTACATTAGATACCAGCCGCTCGCCGGTTGTGCGAACCTCACCATCAAGAACGTTATCATTACGAATTTGGGAGGAGATTCCAGCTACGCTGACGCTTATTCGGGCATAGTATTTATGCCCAACGGCGCGACAAACGCCAGCGTGGACGTCGAAAATGTGGAGGTATTGAACTACTATCGGTTGTTTTTCGGCGGAGCCTCGTGGAGCGATACGAACTCGAGTTTCAAGTGGATTGCAGTGACCTCCTACGGCTCGCGTAGTGGCACTTCTGGCTCCATAACGATTTACACGAACCGCGGATTCCACCGACTGCAGCTGTACGATGCCACGGATTCACAACCACAGACTGACGGTGTGTATTTCTACACGACAGGAGTGGGAACGGGCATAGATATTCAACGGGCGTTCGTTGCTGGCAATACCAATTGGAGACGTGGTGCGTATTTCAACCTCGGGGTCGAACCAGGCAGCGGCGCCAATATCATCCGTGACCTGTTCTGCCTGAACTATATGGGTTCCAACGGACAAGAAAAATGCGTTGTGGACTATGGGCCGATTCAATACGGCACCAGCATCTACGGCTTGGTTTCGATGGGAAACATTCAGACCCTATCCTTTCGTCCACAAGGCTCTTACCAGGATGGTGCCCCGGAGTGGACGAACTTCTGGATCGAAGAGGACTGGACGGCCACCAGGGATGAAGGAGCGTTATTCGTCAGCGGCGGCAAACCGTGGGCACACCATGGAATCGTGGTACTCAATGGCCCCGGTGCTAATCAAACAGGGCTGTTCTCCTATAAAGGCGCGCAGTTAAGGTGGGATCACATGACGGTCGTGGGCCTAAATGCACATGTGGACCGCGACCTCAGTCGAGGCATGATGTTCGGCGCAGGTCCCTACGTTATCAAGAACGCCGACGGCCATTCCAACCTGGTGATAGGTGTCGACGTAGGCATTTTGGATTGCAATTCTAGGACCAGCGCTTGTAACGGCAGCACCTATAGGATTGACCCACCTCTGGGTGCCGGCGTTCACCACAATGATGTCTGGGATGCCGCTCCAGGATGGGCGTACTTCTATAGCGGAGGGATCCATTTTGAGAACTCCGGCGGTACTCCGCACCCCAGCTTCGCATATGGCGACCTGACCGTAAACCCTTATTTAAAAGACACCAGCCGAACACCCTTCACGTATGACCAGTACATATTGGGCGGTGACGGCACCGGTAGCACGCTGATTGCCCTAGCGAGTAGCCGTTGGCAATTGTCGGCCGGCAGCTTGAATCTTACCCAGTCCGCTTTGGACTATCTGCTCGATGGTTTTACTCCGATGAGTGGCAACGCGGTGTGTACCGGCGGCTACCACGGAACCCAGATGGGAGCTGTTCCTTGCCAGTAAAGCGTTCGTGCTGACTGAATTGACGCAATTCGGAATGCGCTCGCGGACCTGCTGCCTACCGTGCGGAGGGCCGATCCCTAATTAGGATCGCCTCCCCGAAAGGGGAGAGCGCCCAATGTCCTTCAACCTAGCCGCACAGCACTACCTTAGGATGGAATAGGGTCCCTGCCACCCGGCTGGCGATACAGATCAGCTCTGCCTGTCCGGCAAAGACCTTCACGAATCGCGACCGGGACATTTCCGGCAAGTTCACGGTCCGGCCATGGCGAATCTTGGCGATATCTTCGTCGGTGGCGCTGACCGACGGGATCTCCGGCAGGACGCGGCGCGGATGAACCAGCAGCCCCTCGATGCGGCCTTGGCTGGCAGCCTCGCCGATTTCGTCCAATGTATGGCTTTGCTCGACGACAAATTCCGCCACCTGTGTCCGCCGTAAGCTTGCCAGATGCCCCCCTATGCCGAGTTTTTGCCCCAACTCGTGGGCCAGGCTGCGGACGTAGGTCCCTGACGACACCCGGCAGCAGAAATCGACGAGGTCGGCGTGCAGGCCCAAGACCGTGAACTGTTTCACCTCAACCTCGACCGGCTCAAGCTCGACTTCCTGCTTCTTCCTGGCGAGCTTGTAGGCGGGGACTCCCTTGATCTTCTTAGCGGAGAACGAGGGTGGCGTCTGCTGGATGACGCCGACGAAGCCCGGCACCATACCTCGAACTTCTTCAAGCGTTACATTAACTACCGTCACTGGCCCGACCGGGTCGCCGTCGCAATCGTACGTGTCAGTCGCAAACCCCAGCCGAATTGTCCCCTGGTAGGCCTTTTCAGATGCGGTATAGAACTGGCACAATCGCGTCATCCGCCCAAGGACCAGCGGGAGGACCCCAGTCGCCATGGGGTCAAGGGTTCCCAAGTGGCCAATGGAGCGTTCGCGCAAGATACCCCGTGCTTTCGCGACTACGTCGTGCGAGGTCCATCCCGCGGGTTTATCCACTACGATCACGCCATTGAGCGGCATCCTTCTGCTATCGTGTAGGTTCACCGGCGGTTTGGTCAACTCGCCGGCGAGTTAATCGGCTGCCGCACGGAGTTCGGAGGGAATTCAGTCCCTGCCATGCGGTGCGAGCTAGTCACATCCTATGATCCCGCTGAAAGACGACGCACCTCGGGTCGGCACCCCGTACGTGAACTACACCTTGCTGGTACTGAACACGCTAGTGTTCCTGTTCCAGTACTGGGTAGGTAAGCAAAGCCCGCCCGCCGCCGCCGCCATTGTCTCCCAGCTAGGTGTCGTTCCTGCACGCCTCAGCGTCGTGCTCTTCAATCATGGATATGTACCCTGGGACCTCGTCTCGCAGCTCAGCACGCGCTATGTCCCGCCTATGGCAGCCATCCTGCCGCTCTTCACCTCAATGTTCCTTCACGGCTCATGGCTGCACGTGATTGGCAATATGTGGGGGTTGTGGATTTTCGGCGACAACGTTGAGGACAGTGTGGGGCATGCGTGGTACCTGGTGTTCTACCTTACGTGTGGTGTCGCGGCAGCCCTGTTTCACACCCTGCTCAACGCCAGCTCGACTATACCGACGGTGGGTGCCAGTGGCGCCATCGCCGGGGTCATGGGCGCCTATTTCATTCTGTACCCGCGGGCGCGCGTGCTGACCCTGGTTCCGTTCTTTTTTGTCTTCTTCATGTGGTTGCCGGCATGGATCGTCCTCGGCTATTGGTTCGTTTGGCAGTTCCTTAGTGGCGCCGCCACCTCGATTGGGGCGCACAACGGCAACTCCGCTGGAATTGCCTTCTGGGCCCACGTCGGAGGTTTTCTGGCAGGCATGCTGCTGATCAAGGTCTTCCCTGCCCGTACCCGGCGATATCACTACGGGCTGTGAAATTCGCTATTCGCTGTTTGGCTGTGGCTAGCTTCAGTTCTGTGGGATCGAGTGGCATGGAGACGCAACGCCAAGTGTTCGACTAAAAGCCAAGAGCCAAGAACGAACAGCGAAAAGCGACCTCCTACAGCGCCCCGCCGGTCGGGGTCAGCAGCAGCTCCGACAAATTGACGTTTGCCGGCAGCAGCACGGCGCACAGCACGGCCTCTGCGACGCTGTCCACGTCAATCATGCGCTCGCGCGGCGCGTCCGGCATGATCTGGTTCCACATGTCGGTGGCCGTTGCCCCCGGCATGAGAGCCATCACGCGAATACCGCGTGGGATAAGTTCCTCGCGCAATGACAGAGTGAATCCCAACGCGCCTCGCTTGGCCGCGCTGTAGGTCGCATACTTGGGAAACACCTGCTTGGCCGCCGCCGACAGATTGTTGACGATGGTTGCCCCCGCATGCATCATCGGCAGCGCGGCGCGGGTGCACAGAAAGATGCCGGTGAGATTTGTGTCGATAACGTCGCGCCACAACTCCAGCGTAGTCTCCTCGACCGTTACCGTCGGCTGCGTGATCCCCGCGTTGTTCACCAGTACATCGATCCTGCTAAACGCCTTCTTCACCGCAGCGAACAACGACTCCACAGAGTCTGGGTTGCGGACATCGCAGACCATGGGCAAGATCTGTGCCGACTTGCTCTGGGGACCGACTGACTCACGGATGCGCGCCGCGCTTTTGGCAAGCGTCGTCTGATTGCGCCCGGTGATGACGACACTGCATCCTTCTGCCGCCGAGAGCGTTCGCCACCGCGTAGCCGATACCGCGGCTAGCGCCGGTTACGACGGCGACCTTGCCCAGCAGTCGAGCGCCGTTCGCGCCCGATCCCTGAGAGCTGGTTCTTGCTTTGGATTGGGACTGCGGCTTCTTCGCAGCCATGGATTAGATTCCGCTGCCGTTCTTGGCGTGGATCAGCGACAGAAATTCCTGGCGTGTTTGTTGCGCCCGGAAGGCACCAAGCATGGACGAGGTGACGGTGGCGGAATGTTGCTTCTCCACGCCGCGCATCATCATGCAGAGGTGGCGGGCCTCGATGACCACTCCGACGCCCAGAGGCTGAATCGCCTTTTGGATCGTCTCCGCAATTTGCACGGTCAGACGCTCCTGTACCTGAAGCCGCCGGGCAAACACTTCCACCAGGCGCGGCTACCTTGCTCAACCCGATCACTTTGCCCTTGGGAATGTAGGCTACATGGACCTTGCCAAAGAATGGCAGCACGTGGTGCTCGCAAAGGCTGAACATTTCGATGTCCTTTACGATCACCATCTCGTCGTAATCCACGCTGAAGAGCGCTGCCTTCAGGATCTGTTCGGGTTCCTCTTGATAGCCCTTAGTAAGGTACTGCAGAGCGTTGGCAAATCGCTCCGGCGTCTTCAGCAGCCCTTCGCGGTCCGGTTGTTCGCCCAGACGGACCAGCATCTCGCGCGCAAGCTCTTCAAAGCTGGCGCTGGTCAGGGTCGGGGTTTCCGTCAGGTCTCTCATGATGCTCCCAGGATTCACAACCGTAATTCCGCTCCACCGGCATACTCGAAGCTATTCATTATGGTCTCTTCGAGCCTCACCTTTTCAAGATGAGCTGCCGTAAAGCTCTGCTTCAAAATATTGAAGATAACCTCGCTTAGATTTTCCGTAGTCGGCACGATCGCAGCGAATTCTTGACGAGTATTCAAATTCTCATGATCGAAGCGCTCAAGAATCTCACTCTGTACAGAGTGATCAAGATCGGAAAGGTTACAAACCATTCCAGTATTTGGATTGACCTGTCCGCTCACCGTGACCTCGAGTGCGTAGTTGTGGCCGTGGCCGTGAGGGTTATTGCACTTGCCGTAGGTCGCCTGGTTTTCAGCCTCGGAAAGCGCGTCGCAATGCAAACGGTGGGACGCCGAAAACAAATACCGTCGAGTCAAGTAAGCTTTCATGTTTCCCCATAGAAATCGACAAAGAGATCGGGCAACTCGTACACCCGCACTCGATGCAGTTTCGCAACATGAAGCTTGCCTTGCAGGCGATTCCAGATGGCGATGGCAAGATTCTCCGTCGTGGGAATTTGTTGCGAGAACTCCGGCACTTCCTTGTTCAAGTGGCGATGATCAAGAGCGTCGATCACCTCACGGTTCAAAATTTCCTTTAGCTCCTTCAGGTCCACCACAAAACCAGTTTTAGGATCGATATCGCCCTTCACCGTCACTTCGAGGGTGTAGTTGTGGCCGTGGCCGTTCAGGTTGGCACATTTGCCGAAGATGCGCTGGTTTTCTTCCGCTGAGAATTCAGGGTTGTGGTAATAGTGCGACGCGGAAAACTCACACTTGCGGGTTAGATAGACCATGTTTTCCTGGACCAGCTTCACGGCTGAGATAATGCGACTGCGGTTTTGTCGTCGGCGGGTTCGATGGTTCAGTTCCCTTCGCACCGGGGTATTCGCGTCCCTTCCAGCGAACTGTTCGCTTCTTGAGTGAGATGCTGGAATTAAGCAAAAGTACCGCGAAAAGCAGCAATCCGAAGAACGCCAGCGCATTTGATAGCCCGTCAAAATGTGCGCGTGCAATCCGCTTCTCGAAGAGATAGAGCCATTGCACGGTTACCGCCGCCGCGACAGCGAATGTGATCATTTCGCCCCAGCTCAACGAGACAATCGAAAACGTCACCATGGCGACGATGGCAGCAAACTCTAGGGCCCGCCGCAAAGCCAACCATCGCGGCTTGGGAAACAGCAGTGCCAGGTTCTTCGTCCAGCCCTCCCACATCTGCGGAAAGCTGCGGTACATTCTGGTGCTGACCGCGTCGGACATGCCAAATCGCAAAGCGAATCCCGCCTGCTTTAGCCGTTTTGCCAGCTCAACATCTTCGAGCAGCCTGGTTGCGACGGCGGCATGGCCGCCCACCGCATCGTAGGCTTCCCGCCGGATGAGCAGGTATTGTCCGTTTGCGGCTGCCACTGGCGACTTTGGATCGCACACGTCTTTTGGCGGATAGGTCGTCGCCAGCTCCGCGAAGATGACGGGCATCAGCGCTCGCTCCGCGAGCCCACGAACTTCCTGCTTCGGCGAATAGGAGAGCATGTCTGCGCAAGCCTCTTTCGCCTCCTTTAAGCCGCGCGCGATCGAGTACGGCTGCGTGCCTGGTATCCGCGTCGGTGAAGAGCAACCACTTCCCTTTCGCAACTTTCGCGCCGCTCCAAGCTGCGTTGCATTTGCCGGTCCAGCCGGGCGGCAATTCAGCGGCGCTGATTAGCTTCACCGGGAAGCCTTCGGCGATGGCGCGCGTGCGATCGGTCGAGTGGTCGTCCACCACGATGACCTCGTAAGCAAGCCCTGTTTGGCCTACCAGAGATCGCAAGCACTCAGCCAGACAGACCTCTTCGTTTCGCGCAGGAACGATGACCGACACTTCGGGAGCGCCATCCGTTTCTGGAGATGTCGAACTGATGCCGTTTTGTGGTTGAGAAGTCACGAGTATGGCGGCTTCCATTATTATATGAGGGTGAAGCGTTCTTTCTTGGCCACACTCCTTGTTTGTTTGCTCTTGTTCGCGGCATGCAACAGCGGCTCGCATCCGCCGCGCATTGGCAGTCGCCGCTCCCGGTTCACCATCACCGATTCGCAGCGTACGGTTTCGCTAAACCAATTTCAGGGTAAGCCCGTGGTGCTCAACTTCTGGGCCACGTGGTGCCCGCCATGCATTCAGGAGATGCCCTCGCTGGTGCAATTGCAGAAGCAGCTTGGCGACAAGGTGACCATTCTCGCCGTCAGCGAGGACGACGACGATAGCGCGTACAAACAGTTCGTGCGCGACCACAACGTCGATCTGCTGACCGTCCGCGACACCGGGCAGAAGACGAACGGGCTCTATGGCACCTTCAAGTTTCCCGAGACTTTCGTGATCGATCGCAATGGCAAGATCGTCCGCAAGTTCATCGGCGCACAAGAGTGGACCAGCCCGGAGATCGTGGATTATTTGAAGAAGATGTGAAGGCAGGAGCGTCACAGTTGATTCGCCAGGATCAGGACAAAGAACAGTTCTTGGCGGTTCTGGAGCAATCGTTGCTTGCCGCCACCAAGGGGAGAACCATTGAAATTCCGCTCGCCGAGATTCGCGAACACGGGCTCGTCAAGGCGCTGCGCAAGCGTGCAAAGCGCCTGTGAGGAGTTCTAGCCAAGCAAGCGCCGTAGGGACGACCCACAACTCGCTCGTAAAAGCCATCGATGATTCTTTACAAGTATCTGACGCCGTCTCGGTTGGACCTCCTGACGCAGAGGAATGTCCGATTTACGCAGCCAGGGGACTTCAACGACCCCTTCGAGTTTCGGCCTCGGATTCAGTCGGCAGCATCGGACCAAGAAGTCCAAAAGTATGTGGGGAAAAATTTTGAGCAGTTAGTGGAGCAGGAATTAGACAAGTATGGCTTCCTTACCCAATTCATCCCGCGTGCAACATTGCAGGAGCTCTTGTTAAGTCAGAAAGCTCGTCTGCCCGAACTGTTCCGGCTGTTGGAACCGCAGATGCTTGAGAAGGTGTCTCCTTTGATCGACAGCTTTCTCAATCAGAAAGTCGGTGTCTTATGCCTCAGCGAAGTTGGGAATTCCATCCTGATGTGGGGGCACTACACGGACAATCATAGAGGATTCGTGGTTGGCTTTGACTCCAATCACCCCTTCTTCTCCTGCCGCAGAACTGATCAAGACGAGTTTGGCTTCTTACGTAAGGTAGATTATCAACGGAAACGTCCGAAGGTAGTGCTCACTGATACGTCGTCCCCTGTCTGGTTCCAAACAAAATCCGAGCAATGGGCCTATGAAAAAGAGTGGCGCATCGTAAGGGTATTATCTGAAGCAATGTGTCGAATCAACGGCTCTCCATTTCCAGTCTGTCTCTTTGAATTTCCACCCGACGTCGTATTGGAGATAATAATCGGATTACGAGCAACGCCGTCGCTAGTTCAGCAGATTAGGTCACTGGTCCTCAGTTTCCCGAAGGCAACGTTGCTTAGGGCGCGCGAGGACCCGTCTGATTATGGTCTAGTAATCGACAAGTTCAGTGAGTAAATTTAGGGACCACAACCCTATTTGCTCCATGCGAACCGAGACCAACGCCTGTAAGCCTCGAATTTACCTCGCTCACAACTTAGCCCTCCTACAGATCCCGCAATCGCTCCGACTCCGCCTCGAAAAGCTGCTGCCATGCCTGCTTCGTGCGATCGTAAAGATCGCACGAAAAACTTTCTTTCATCTCCCGCAGGAAGTGTTGGAACTGTTCGGTGATCGGTGTAACCTTCGCCATGGGTGTAAGTCTCCTTTTGAGAATGGCTTTAGCTTGTGAGGCCAAGGCCAACTTACTTTACATCCTGCACGACGGGACCGAACACCTTGTGACCAGCACTCGGAATTTGCGGTCTGGACACCGGGATCGATTACGAGGACTGCCTTGAACTACTAAATTGCTAAGTGCTAAGTGCTACTTCATCGCTTCCTCTTACGAATGAGAATGTCAAAACTGACTACTCCATTCTCGTCACGTATAGCTTCGAAGGTATATTCGCTGTTGATGTTGTATTCGAACTGAATGACCTGCTGCGCCGACCTTGTCAGGTTGGTGATGTAGGTAAGCGTCACGTTGTTCGAGACCTGCTGCTCAACCGTAGATGCGCGCGTTGGGATTGTTGTCGGGCCCACCCACGGACGGATTGATCCGGATGGAGGTTACGCCGAACAACTTCGAGACGCGGTTGGAAACGGCCTGATTGATTGCCTGTCCGAGTATGGCGCCAGAGGCGCTCTCGGCGAAACCGGACTGCGGAGTCGTGTTCGTCGCGCTCTCCTGCTGCGTCCGCCCGAAGGCCAGCAGACCAATGATGTCCTCGCTGGAGAGCGGCGGGTCCGAGCGATAGGTGGTATTCAGCCGCTCCAGAGTGCCATGCAACCCGATGGTGATGTCGTAATCGCGAACCCGGGTGGTGGCTTCCACATCCAGTACCGGATCAATACGTACGGGGTTGGTGAAGGTGATATCGCCGCGCTCCAGGTGATACTTGGCCCCAGCCAGCTTGATGTCGCCTTCGGCAATGTTAATGCGCCCCAGCAACACTGGCCGGGCCGCCGTGCCTCGCAGACGCAAATCCACGTCGCCCGCCAGTTTCGCCAGTGCTGTCTGCACCGTCAACTCCGGCGTGGAGAGGATGCGAACGTCAAGACGCAAATTATTGAGGGGTGAATTTGCAACCGTGAGGTGCGCTGGTGAACCGGCCTGCGCCAAGGCCGAGGTCAGATCGGCGGAGGGGATCTGCGCGAAACGGGTGACGGTTACGTCTCCGCTTAGGGCCGAACTTTGCAGCGTGCCCACCAGGCGAAGCGATTCGTCCGCAGTAACGCTGATGCCGGCATAGCGGAAGCGAATGTCGGTTCCGTTGGCTGTCAGATTGAAGCCGATCGGTCCGGCCGTAGGTAATGAAGCCGCCGAAAGTCACGAGTCCGCCACCGGTGCGCGCCGTCAGGTGCTCGTACCTCAAGCCGGTCCTGATTAAAGACCAAGCTTCCGTTGATGTCGCCTAGTCCGGCCGGAAGGTCAATCATCGAGAGACCGGCATGTTCGATATCAATGCGCCCCGAGATCGCGGGTTGCGCCATCGGACCATTCACCGTGAGATCCAGATTCGAGATGCCGTACGAAGTCACCTCGGGGTCAAGAATGTGCACCAGATTCAGATTGACGTGGCCATTGGCACGCAGAGCCAGGCGACGGTCGGCCTTCAGGCGGGCGGTACCGGTCAAGTTAAAGCGCGAATCCCCGCTTACCAAGGTGCAGCGTTCGACCGACACTACTTCGTTGGCCATCACCAGCTCCACGGGCCCATCGCTGGTGATCGCGATCTTTTGCACTTCCACGGCAAACTGGTCGATGCTGAACCTGCCGTTCAGAAGCCTGGGCTGCTTCAGGGGCCCGGTGAGCTCCGCATGTCCCGCCAGCGACGCGTCGCGGGTGATGCGTTGGCGCACGTCCGCCGGCAGAAAAGGATTGATGTCGAGGCCGGAAAACTCCAGCTTGAGATCGGACGGCATATCGCCACGCAGTTCGATCCCTCCATCCACCGCCAGATGGACCGCAGAGAAGCTCGATCGCGCCGTGAGCTGGAGATGACTTCCATGGGTCACGGCATCGGCCGTAACGCCGCCGAGACGGTCCCCGTTGAGCACGAGGTCACTCACCTGCACGTGAGGCATTGATCAGCGGCTGCTCAATGGTACCCGCTCCCTTTGCGGTGAATCTTCCCGACACCTGCCACTTGCAAGCGTGGCATCTGCAGTTCGGGAACATCGGCCAGATCGATGCTTTCGCCCGCCAGATCAAAGCGCACGGCCTTGTTGCTGAAGTTGTAGGCAGCCGAACCCGCAACTTTGCCCCGCATGGCCTGCATCTGGATGTCATCGAGTTGTGCTTCGTGATTGGCAAAGCTGAGGTTTGCGGTCAGCGATTTGACGGGACGGCCGTAGGCTTGCGCTGCCGTCAACGAGAAACGTCCAGAACCGTGTGGATTCGCTTCCGTTCCGCCAGCCTGAAAGGTGAAGTTCAAAGTACCGGTCACGGGATAATTCATCCCAGCGGCGCGCTGCAATTCCGCAATGTCGGCATGGCGAATGGTTGCCTGCACCTGGAACGGCAGGTTCTCGATGAAACTTCCTTTCTCCAGCGTCGCCGAACCATCCACATTCAAGTGCGCGCTACCTTCTTGAATGACCCCATGATGCACGGCCACACCGGTGGACGAGTACTGCACGTCCCCGGAAAACTGATCGATGTGAATGCGTCTCGGTTGTGCAGCGGCGCTGCGTCGGAGGTGGCTCTGGCGTAGAGGCAAAGTGGAACAGAGACTTCTTTTTCGCAGGCGCCTGGGTTGCGGGCGGCGCCGCTTTCTGCACACTCGGGGCATAGATGTAAGTGAAGTCAGATGCCTGCACGTGGCCGGCGATCTGCGGATCCTTCAGCCTGCCGGTGAGGGTTCCGTCGAAGCTTGCCCCGCCCGCGAGTTCCACGGGTGGCGGGGGGCTGCCCATGGCCGTCAGCAGCGGCTGGAACTCAGTCAGGCTGGTGGTATTCAGGACTACGTGCATAGCGGCGGAAGTCGAGCCCAGAGTACCCGTCGCATTCAAATGCGAGTGCGGCGTCGTCAACGTCAAAGCCGAGAAATCCATGAGTTGCGCTTTGGGGTTGTAGCGGGCCCGTACCGTCGCAGTCACCGGCAACTGGTTGCCGGAAGTTTCCGCGGGAGGTGTGACATCGAGCGCCAAGTCAGCGCTGGCATCGGCCACAGATCGCGTCCAGGCGAGATTGACCGTTCCTCCCACGCTGCCAACCGGGTTGAGCTTCTCGTACGGCACTGCCCTGGTCGAAAACATGCGCGCCAGATCCGCCAGCGACAAGCCGATCACGCGTAAATGTGCGGTGCCCTGCTGCGGACCAGGGCCGGAGATCTCCGGAAGAGTCGACGCTTGCACTCCTTTATTGGAGCTTGGCTTCGCGCCCGCGCTTCCTCGTTTGAGTGGCCTGTTCTATCCGCGGCGACGCGGCATTGGTCGAACCCGAAAAGACATTTCTGATCTCGGCATCGCCACTCACGCCCCCACCCAACAAGCGTCCCGCGATTCGAGTGAGCGAACAGATCACCGTGCGCGAGAGAGAAGCCAGCATTCACCCCCGCGTCGGGCACTGCGACTCCGTTGTCCAGATAGGTGACGTTGCGCGCGGCGGCATATCCTCGCGTAGTGATGCCATCGGAATTCGAATACGTACCCGACCCGTTGAGCGCCAGCCTGCCGCCGCGAAGCTGATACAAGCGGGCGACCGACCCTAACTGTCCAACATCCAGCGCGCTGCTGTACTTGAACTCCAGTTTGGGGTCGTCGAAGTTAGACAGTTTCCCAGTCGCCTCTAAAGACGAACCTTCTGACGTCAACTTCAGCGACGCGATTTGCAGCCGGTTGGACCAGAGGCTGAACGCCACGTCGCCCTGCGCCGCAACATCGCGGAGGTCCTGGTACTTCAGATCCATTTTGCCAGCCTGCACGGAGCCGTCATAGCGCCGGTCAGAGTGATCGTAAGTCATGACTGCGGAGACATCGTCGGCAGCAAAATCAAGCGGCAACGCGCGATCATTCACCCGCAACACACCGTTGTGCAGATCGAGCCGGGCGATTGCCAGATCGAACAGTTGCTGCACCGGTTTCGCGTTGCTTCGGACCTTCGGTTCCGGGGCGTTAGTCGTCCCATCGGCATTCACAATGAGGTGCACCACAGGACGGTCCAGGCTCAATTCCTTGAGGCTGATCCGCTTCTCCACGAAGGAGATGATGTGCAAGCGGACGTGAATACGGTCAGCATGCGCGTAGGGCTGCTGGTCGGCAGCTTCCAGGCCATGGATGGTCAGATCGTCGGCATCGAACTCAAGCTTGGAAAGGTTCCATCGGAAAGCCTGTAACTCGACCCGGCCTCCGGTAGCGTCTTCCAGTGCGGCAATCGTCTTGCGCCGCACAAGATCCGCGAACCGCGGGCTTCGTACGTACCAAACCAGGACGATCACGGCCGCCAGCAACACTACCCCGATTGCGGCTTCAACCCACAAGCGAGTGTGCGAACGGCGGATTCTGGTTTCTTCGTTCATGCTCAGTTGGCGCCCGAGGCCCCTTCCTGGTTGGCCGACGCACTCCCGGCGGGAATCGGTACGGTGCTGCGTATCTCCGCCTGCTGACGCAGGTTATGCAACCATGCGTCCATTAGCTCATCCATTCTCTGCTGGACAAGCAGTTCACGAATGCTGGGTTCTGCTTCGTTCAACGTAACCATCGCGCCGCCGGTTTTTTGCAAATCGGGCAGCAACTGGTTCCTGTAATAGGCCTCTATTTCTTCGGGTTGAACGTGCACGTTGGGGCGCAAACGAACCTCGACGAAGTTCATCACCCGCACTTCGGTTCGCAGATGCTCTTTCAACGTGTCTGGGGTGAGGCCATAACTGGCAAGCGCCTTCTGCCACGCCTGATCGTCGTCGCCGTTCGGGACCTGCCGCCGAAGTTTGGCGACATCTTTGTCGATTTCTTCCTGCGCCGGTTGCAGGAAAGTCTCGTTGCCCATCTGCGCCTCGAGCAACTGACGATCAATGAGGCGCTGCAGGGCCTCCACCCGGTCCGCCTGGGTCACCTGAGCGATGGGCTTCTGCTGCATAAAGGCTTCGAAGCAGATCGCCTCCTCCCAATCGCTTTGGAACAAGGGCTGGCGGTTCACCGTGGCAACTACTCCATCGATCACTTCGCCCGCCGGTGCGGAAGACGCAACCGTGGGCAGTAAGAACAATAAGCCAATCGTTAAATACAAAAGTCGTTTCATCAAAATGTTTGTCCAATACTGAAATAGACGTTGATATGACGCAGGGTTTCCACCGTTTTCTTTTCCTGGATCGGATAGCGCGTCGGATTGAAGTTATATCCGACATCGAACCGCACCGGACCGACCGGTGTCTTGTAGCGTATACCCATGCCGACGGCTTGCGGGTTGTAGCTGAAATTGCAAGGCACCGAGCTGTTCGGCGGGGAGCAGGCGGCGATCGAAGGCTGGTGGATTCGCAACATCCCACTGATGATATGGTTTGCCGTGTCGAACACGTTACCCATATCGTGGAAGAAAACAAATCCAAGGTTATCGCCGACGTAAGGCAACCCTACTGGAGGAGTGCGAATTTCCAGGTTGTTGATGAAGAGTCCCTGACCACCTATAGGATATCCGGTTACCGGGTCGCGGGGACCAGCCTGATTGATGGAGAAGCTGCGTAGCGAATTGCTGCCGCCCGCGAAGAACAACTCGGGCAAAGGAACGGACGTCGCTTCCGGCGGCAGTTGTGCCCCGATGCGCGGCAAACTGAGGAAATTGTTGGTGCCATAGGAATGCAAAATTCCAATCTGAGTGTTACGCGCAAACACCCATCGTTTCTTGAAAGTGTAGTAGGTCGAATTCTGGAGGAGCACCTTCCCGAAGTTTGCTTCTGAACCCAGCGCGCTCGTCGCCAGTCCCAAATCGACGATGTTATAGGTTCCCTTGTGCGAATCAATAGGATTGTCGCGCGTGTCTCGCACATAGGTAAAACTTGGAATTGCCAGCAGAACCGGCTTGGAATACAACGGCACGAGCATCGGATCGATCACCAGGCTATTGGGATCGACGGACACGCGCTGATAACTCAATCGGTACAACAGGGTCGTCGCCCGGCTATATTTCTGCTCGGCCTGCAGGGTGCCGTCAAGCCGTTGCGAAGTAAACGTATTTACATCCGCCGTATTGTCGTAGAAAGCGGTGACATTGAAGCGCCACTTCTCGCGGTGAAACAGGCGGGGCGCGTCATAGCCGATCAAAGCCCGGCGGGTCAGTAAACCAACTCGTGCCCGCATGGTAAGGGTCTGGTCTTTCCCGAACATGTTCAAACGAGTGATTTCCAGTACTCCATTCGGACTAACTCCGGTGCTGCCTTGCGGATTGTTAGTGGTGGGAATATTGCCCGTGGCGAACTCGATACCGGCGCCGTAGCGAAAGGTCCAGCGCTTGGCCTCCTGGAGGTTGAAGAGCACATCTTTGGAAGGCTCCTGGCCATTTGGATTTTGCACCGCGACGTCCACCTGATTGAAGATGCCCAGATCGTAGAGCCGGCGCTGCGAATCCACCATGCGGGCCTGACTCAACGGATCTCCGTCGCCAATGCGCATCTGGCGGTCCACAATGTAAGGACGGGTGTACTCCCGGCCACTCACCAGTACGCGATCGACGAAAACCTGTTCTCCTTCGCTGATGGTATACGTCACCTGCATGCGCTGCGGTTCGCCCGGCACAGCCGAGGCGGCAGCCTCAAACTGCACATTGGGAAACCCGTGGTTGTAATAGAAATATGTCACGGCGTCGCGATCGCTGGCTACGTTGGCTTCGCTGTACGGTTGGCCCTCCGTACAGCTCAGTAACAGGGTCAGCCGGTCGACGGGAAAAGTGCGGTTTCCCACCACCTGCAACGAATTCACCAGCGTCTGCGGCCCTTCCTCGAATCTTGATCAGCACCTCCATTTGCCCCTCTTTGCCCTGGTAATCGTCCTGGAGGTCCGCTGTGACCTTGACATCGAGAAATCCATTCGACTGGTAAAGATTCTTGATTATGGTCAGGTCGTCGGCAAGTAGTCTCTGGCTGAAACGGCCATTCGACAGAGTGATGCTGGACGACTGCAACGATATCCGCTCGCGGATCGTGTCGTTATCGAAGTACTTGTTGCCTTCGAGCCGCACGGCGGCAAGCTTGTGGCGCGCGCCGGAATCGATCTTGTAAACGATGTTGAGGTGGTTCTTCTCAGGCGCAGGCTGCCGTTCCACGTCTACTGTGGCGTCGAAATAACCTTTCGTTTGCAGGTAGTCGCGCAGGTTCCGGCGTCCTTCGTTCAACAGATCGTCATCGACGGAGTTCTCCTGGTAGACCGGAACCAGCTTCTTCATTTCCCGATTGCCGATTTTCGCTCCCTCGGTGGTGATCGCCACCGTCGGTCCCTCTTCGCACTTTGAATCCATAGTCCAGGCGGTTGGTGTCGGGATGGTAGTGACGATCAACAAGCGAGACCTGGGCTTCCAGATGGTTATTCTTCTGATACTTCTCGCGTAGCCGCTCCAGGGCCCGCGTGACGTGCTGCTCCTTAACTTTGTCACCGGCCTTCAGCTTGGTAATGCTGCGGACTTTGTCCGGAGGAATGCCGGTGTCACCTTCAATGGTGACCTCGCCCACGCGCGCCAGTTCTCCCGGAACCACGTGAAAATCTATGTCCATCTGCCGTGTGTCGTCGTGCGGTCTCAGCTCATAGGTGATGGCGGCTTTGTAGTAGCCGTTATCGGCCATGACCTTCAGCATGCGTTCGACCGAGCGGTCCACCTTCTCCTGCGAGAACGTATCCCCGAGGTCGAGCTTGGTGGATTCAATCAACTGATGCGCCTTCGGATTCGTCTTGGTCGGCGTTCCGACAACGTTGACGTCGCCATTGAAGTAGTTCTCCGTGGCGACAAAGACCAGCGACAATCCGTTTTGCTGGCTGGGCTCGGCCTCAACCTGTAACGTCGAAAAGCGACCCGTGGCATAGAGGGCCCGCAAACTAGTCCGGATTTTGTCGCGGTCCAGCGGCTCATCCGTTTTCTGCGCCAGCAACTGGTGGAGCATCTCCGGGTTGGTGCCCTTGATACCGCGAAACTCAATGCTACGAATGGTTACGCCCTGGTACTTGTTGAGTTCGCCAAGAGTTGGCGTCGGGGAGGTGTGCGAGGTAGTCGAGTCGGGGTTTTGACCGGTGAGCAAGGAACGATTTTGCGGCCACGCCAAAGGCACGCTCAGCAGCAGCAAGACGCAGAATGACGCAATTTTGTGGAACGATGGCGTGATTGGCTCCGTCAAACTCTGACCTTCAGCACGTCCGTTGTCCGGAGGACCTCGTCTGACGGGACCAGTCCGGTGTGCCATCCCGGCGAAGATATGCCCCCCAGTGCCGCACAACTGTGGCGACCTTTCTTCAACCCGGCCCTCACGGCGAAGTTAATGTCGAATCCCTATAATAAACAAGGAAGCCTTCCCCGGAGCAGGTACTGTCGTTGGAATTCGCCGAGCGCTACTCCCGCCAAGTCCTTTTTCAACCCATTGGGTCGGAAGGACAGAAAAAGCTTTCGGCAGGACGCGTTGCCATTGTGGGATGCGGCGCCACCGGCTCCGCCATCGCTTCCCTGCTCGCCCGCGGCGGCGTGGGCACCCTGCGCATCATCGATCGCGATTACGTCGAACCCAGCAATCTTCAGCGGCAGGTGCTGTTTGACGAAGCGGATGCCGCCGAGTCGCTGCCCAAAGCCATCGCCGCAGCCCGTAAAATCAAGGCTTTCAACTCAGAGATTGTGGTCGAGCCGCACGTCGCGGACCTCACGCCCGCAAATGTGGAAGACCTGCTGGGCAATGTTGACCTCATCCTCGATGGCACTGACAATTTCGAGACCCGCTACCTGATCAACGACTTTGCCGTAGCAAGAAAATTGCCGTGGATTTACGCTGCCGCCGTGGCCAGCTACGCAGTGACCATGACTATCCTTCCCAGCGAGACGGCGTGCCTGGCATGTGTCTTCCCTGATTCCCCTACAGGCATGGTCGAGACCTGCGACACCTCGGGCATTCTGAATTCGGCCGTAAACTTTATCGCCTCGATCGCCTCGACCGAAGCCCTCAAACTGCTGGTCGGCGCGCGCGACAAGCTTCGGCGCACGCTTCTGTCCTATGACGTATGGACGAACGACCTCGCGGAAATCAAGACGGCCAAACCTCGCCGGGGGTGCCGGGCGTGCGACCAGCGTGATTTCGTGCATCTTGCCGGCGAAGGGCGGCCGCACATTACGCTCTGCGGTCGGAACTCCGTCCAGATTCACGAACGGCAGCGGCCCATTGACTTTGCAGAACTCACACGCCGCCTGACCCCTCATGGCACCGTGCGCCACAGCGAGTTCATTCTCAAGTTCTGGCGTGAGCCCTACGAGTTGACGCTGTTCCCCGACGGCCGTGCCATCATCAAAGGCACGACCGACACCGCCATCGCACGCAGTTTGTATGCGCGGTACGTGGGATCGTGAGGCAGGGGCTGGGGATTAGCTGGCTCGCAGATCAGCATTCAGCCATCAGTCTAACGAATCGCGTCGGGCCTTCAGGACGCTCGCATCGAGAGACACGCCTGAGCTGACTGAGCTCTCGCTGAATGGCTGATACCGGCTGAGTGCTGCTCAATCTGACCGCTTCTGTTATCTTTTCTCTTCACGTCCCGAGGCCGCTTGAATGTCCGTATCCCAAACGCTGGTCGATACCCGTCCGCAGCCGAGCAAGATGTACCGCTGGCTGGTGCTGATTTTTGTCAGCCTGGCCATGTTCGGCAATTACTACATTTACGACAGCATCAATCCGCTTGAGCGGATCTTCCTCCAGCAGTTGAATTACTCCGCTTCCATGTTCGGCTGGCTGAATGCCAGCTACAGCGTGGCGGCAGTGGCAACGCTGCTGATCGGCGGCATCATCGTCGATCGCTTTGGAATCAAGAAGTCTCTGTTATTCTTCTCGGCTCTCATTCTGTTGGGTGCTCTGCTGACGTCCCTTAAGGGCAACTTCTATCTCATGGTCGCCAGGCCGCACCGTCGTTGGACTCGGCGCTGAATCGCAGATCGTGGCCGTTACGACTGCTTTGGCACGCTGGTTCAAAGGCAAGGAACTCAGCTTCGCTTTCGGCATCAACCTCACGATCGCCCGAATAGCATCCATCGCGGCCGACAACTCGCCGACTTGGGCCAAGTTCGCCTTCTTCCCTAATGGAGTCAATGCCCAGCCCAGTTGGCATCGTCCCTTGGTGCTGGCGGTCGTTGTCGGATCAACGGCCGTGATTGGGGCCTTGATTTACTGGGCGCTGGAAACCTACGCCGAGACCCGCTACCACCTCGGAAAGTCGGGCGAACCCGACAAGTTGAGCTTCCGCGAAGGACTGAAATTCAATCCTTCGTACTGGTACGTGGTGGCTCTGTGCTTCACGTTCTACTCAGGAATCTTTCCGTTCCGTACGTTTGCCATCGATCTGTTCACCAGCAAATTTCTCTCCCAGATGGGCGCGGCCGCGAGTTCGACCGCGGCTTTCGCTTCAGCCCAGCAACAGGCCGGCTGGCTGAATAGTCTGCTTCCTTTTTCCGCCATGATCGCCACGCCCCTGTTCGGCCTGCTCGCCGATCGCATCGGCAAGCGCGCCACGCTCATGGTCGTGGGATCGTTTCTGATGATGCCGGTGTACCTGATGATCGCCTACAGCAGCATCTCGCTGCTGGTACCGGTGTCGCTGATGGGAATCGCCTTCTCGCTGATTCCGGCGGTGATGTGGCCCTCCGTCGCCTACATCGTGGATGAGCGGCGGCTGGGTACGGCCTACGCGCTGATGAGCCTGTTGCAGCAGATCGGTTTCTTTATCTTCAATCTCGCCATCGGGAAGGCCAACGACATAAGCCATGCCAGGCCCACCAATTTCCACGGCTACGCGCTGGGAATGTGGATTTTCTCCATCCTGGGCTTTCTGGCATTATTCTTCGCGCTCTTGTTGCGTCAGCGCGAGACTGGCCCGGACGCTCACGGACTGGAAACCATCACTACGCACTCGCACGCATGACTTCGCCGGATCACTGGATTAGGGTGGGCAGTCTGGCGAGCAGGTGGTCATGCCCTGTTCGGCCCAGGAATACAGAATGCCGTCTGTCAGACCGATCTTTAGCCGACCGCCAATCCCGCCATGGCCCAGACGCCTTTCATATCGCCCTTCGCCAATAGATCTCTGGCCGGTGGCGGCGGACTGCCGACGGGAAGCGAGCCCGTCATCTGAAAATGCGGATCGTCGGTAAGCGACTGGAAGTCCGAACCAGAAAAGAGGCCCAGCGACTTTCCCACCTGCTACCATGCGAGCGTAGTCGGGAGTCAATTGGTCGTGCACCCGGTCCTTCCAATTCGGCTGCCATGGATTCGATCCCCTGACTCCCGGTATGCATCCACGGCCAATCCGGCGTTGTGATAGCTGAACCCTGGTTTGGCGTTGGTGACGATCGAACCGGGAGCTGTACGGCCTTGCGCATACAAGGCAGCCTGCTCTTGATACGTACGCAACCCTTGCACGACACGTATCTCAATGCCTTCTTGCAGTAAGGTTGCGGCCATTTGACGAACTTTATCTGCTAGAACTGGATGCACCATCTGCAGTCTGGCTTCGGAATGTTGATCCATCGCCCCTCCAATGTCCCCGAACGATACACCTTGACCGGCATCTGAGCTAGAGCACGGATGTGCCACCTCGCGGCTGGCACCAAGCCCGTTTACAATGGGTATGACAGTCTCGCCCCGAGCTGTACCGGCTCCCAACGAGCCGTCATAACTTCAGCCATAACGAAAGGAATCATCATGGCCCGTCAACCCGGCGTTTATGCCACCCTCGACACCAGCGAAGGAACAATCGTCTGCCGCCTCTTCGAGGAAGAAGCACCCATCACCGTGAAGAACTTCATCGAACTCGCGGAAGGCTCGCGCGAATGGACCCACCCGCACACCAAGACCAAGAGCAAAGCTCGCCTGTACGACGGCACCATCTTCCATCGCGTGATCCCCGACTTCATGGTCCAGGGTGGAGACCCCACCGGCACTGGCATGGGTGGTCCCGGCTATCAGTTCCAGGACGAGACCAAGGGCTCCCCGCACAAATTTGACAAGCCTGGCAAGCTGGCCATGGCTAACTCCGGCCCCGGCACCAACGGCTCGCAATTCTTCATCACCGTCGCCCCCACCCAATGGCTGACGGGTAATCACACCATCTTCGGCGAAGTCGTAGATGGCCAGGACGTGGTGGACAAAATCACCATGCTCCCGCGCAACCGCCAGGACAAGCCCAACAAGGATGTGGTGCTGAACTCGGTAAAGATCGAGCGGGCGTAGAGTCAGTCGTGACAGGCCGCTCCGGCGGCCTGCATTTCCCGCCCGCAAAACCTAATTGCCCTTCCTTCCGTTGTTGGCGTAAACTCCGCGCTAACATGTCACTCGGGCTCGCTTGTTTCGCGGCATCGAGCTTCGATCAATCGGATTGGCTTAAGCTGCTAGGCATTACAGCCGCCATGGTCGTGCTGTACCTTGTCGCCAAAAGTCTGGGCGACGGAGGTGAGTCAGTCCCTCCTCCGATGGGCACGCCGGCTTCAACGCAGCTCTCTTCTGGCCACGCGGATTCGGCTGAGCCTCAAGCAAGTCGGGAAAGCGAGAAGGAAGACGATTCAGACGAGCCTGCATACCAGGAACAGCCAACCAAAGCGGAAGAAGACCAGCCACGAAATATCCAGATTCGCGAGTGGAACTTTGCCGAATTCGAAATCGAGGCTGGTCCGCCAAACCGCGACAACTTTGCCGACGAGCTGTCTGTGAACCTGTTCGACAACTCGACAGGTCATGCCTGGAACCAGACTTATTTCGTCGCAACTCCTGCGGGCTTGGAGACCATACTGCGCAAAAACAAGTCAAGCTTCATGTTTGTTCCCCAAACCATCGTGATGAATCGGTACAACGTCAATCAGTTGCGAAAAGCTGTTCTCGATGACTTGGAAGCCGTGGAAGAAGAGCGCGGCGACGTTCCTTCCCAACCAAGAACTGACTAAATGTTCACATCTTGTTGACAACCTGGAAAAACTGCACGAGTAATCTCCCTGAATAGAGCGTCACGGGCGGATGGGGATTCAGCAAACACGTCTGTCGGGGCAATTCGGACGCGTCTGTTGTCCGTCCGCTCGGGTTATGGTGGGAGGTGATAGTCCCCAGTCCGTTACACGGGCTGGGGACCCTTTTTTGGCTGGTCAACAATGATGGTGATGCGCAGCAATTCTTCACTTCATTTTCCTTTGCGGAGCCCGGCCCAAAAATTACTCCAAATCAGGATCTCTGAAGGAGCGCACGTTGCTGCGCAGCTCTTGAATCCGGCCGTACGAATGCGACATCCATGTACTGCTGACGGGTGTACATTGTTTTTCCAGAAAGGGAATACAAATGACGCCACAGCTTACTCGGCTGAGAACGGATGATCGCGACTTACTTCCCGCGTTGCCCTTCGAGAGTTGGAAGGACACTTTTGACACCGTGCACATGTGGGCGCAAATGGTGGGCAAGGTTCGCTTGAAACTTTGCCCGCTCGTAAATCACTGGTGGAACGTGACCTTCTATGTTACCGGCCGCGGCATGTCGACTTTGCTGATGCCATATCAAGACCGAGGCCTGGAAATACGGTTTGATTTCATCGCTCACAAGCTAATCATCGAAGCCTCGGACGGCAGGGTGCGAGTCCTTGACTTGAAGCAGCAGAGCGTTGCGGAGTTTTATCGAGGGTTCACGGCGGCGATTGCCGAACTCGGATTGGATGTAAAGATCTGGACCACGCCGGTCGAGATACCCGACCCTATTCCGTTCGAACGGGACCGCACGCACGCCTCCTATGACGCCGAGGCAGTTCATCGCTTTTGGGTCATCCTCACGTGGGTGGACGAGATATTCAAGGAATTCAGGACCCGCTTCATCGGCAAAGTCAGCCCGGTGCACTTCTGGTGGGGAAGCTTCGATCATGCGGTGACGCGCTTTTCGGGAAGAGTCGCTCCCGAGCGGCCTGGCGCAGACCGGATCACTCAGGAAGCCTACTCTCACGAAGTCAGCAGTGCTGGCTTCTGGCCCGGCGGAGGCGACATTAAGGGACCTGCGTTCTACTCGTACGCTGCGCCGGAACCGACCGGTTTTGCGGAGCAGCGTGTCGGACCAGCAGCGGCTTTCTACCATCCGCAGATGAAAGAGTTCTTGTTGCTCTATGACGACGTGCGCGCGGCAGCCTCGCCGAAAGCCGCGCTGATGGAGTTTTTGCAAACTACCTACGACGCCGCTGCGACCATGGCACAATGGGACCGTAAAGCATTGGAGCGTTGAGACGGAATCGGAGGAACCAGATGCCAGAAACTTGCAGCCATCTCGATCAGATCAAGGTCACCCACACTAAGAAACATGTTTGCGAAGATTGCGTCAAACTTGGCGACACCTGGGTACATCTCAGGATGTGCCTGGAATGTGGCAATGTGGGGTGCTGTGATTCCTCCAAGAACAAGCATGCCACCAAGCATTTTCATGCAGTCCGGCATCCCGTGATGCGTTCTATCGAACCCGGAGAAGCCTGGGTTTGGTGTTATGTGGACCAGATTTTTGCCGGGGAAATCCCGGATTGAGCACTCACGCCGATGATCCCCAGTAATGCTCCTCCTCATGCCTCGCTACCGGCGCTTCGGATTTACAGTAACGCTGGATCATTGGCTGCCACCCTGCCCCTCCGCATTACCAGCGCCCACTTCCTCTCGCCGCCCGCAGTTGCGTATAAGTGAAACGGTGGGAAGGCTAACTGCGCCTGTGTGACCCATCTGCCAGCATACACCGCGCTTTGGGCGGGCCAGCGCTTACGGTACCGTCACTAACCTGGCAACCTCTGATGGGGAAACGGCTTAGCTCGTAATTGCAAATTCCTGCGCACGAATCACTTGTCAGTTCGGTATCTTATTGGGAATTTTTCTTCTAACCACCTTTGATATCAATCACCTAGACTTGACAAGGCCTTGCCAAATATCTGGCATTCCGATTGCAACTTCCTTACAAACGAGTCATCTTCGTTGAGACTTCTGTGTACGCGTGTGCGGACAGAATGAGTTGATGGCTCGGATTCTCAACCATAACCGAAAGCTTTCTCGAAAGGATGGGAACCAATGCGATTGGTCAAACTCACCACACTGATTGCCCTGAGTGCCTTGCTGGTGATGAGCCTGCCGGCATTTGCAGGGGACACTTGGACCGTATTCCCGCAACCCGGATCAGGGGGGCCGCCTGCCTACGACGTCTTCACCACTAACTACGGCGGCGGCGATGGCTCCGGAGGCACCATTACCTCCCTAGGGGGGGCCTTCAGCTTTAGCAGCGGCCTGATTGAGGACAATGTGCCCAACAGTTGGGCCACCTGGAATTGCCCTCCGTTTACCGAGAGCTGCACGCCTAACGTGCTCTATACCAATGGGGCTACCACGTTAACTATCACAGCCCTCGACGCGCAAAACACTCTGGGCTTCGAACTCGAACCGGATCAGTTCCAGGCGGAATTAGTGCAGGCGATCTTTCACGCCAGCGACGGGATGAGTTTTGAGCTCGACCTGACGCCAAATGGCTCAGCCGGCGCGCTGCTGTATGCTGTGCAAAACGACAGTGGAGCCAATATCACCAGCGTCGACATCATCGATACCGCGGGAGACGACTTTGCGATCGCACAATTGCGCTCGGGAAATTCCCCCGTCACGACGCCTGAGCCCAGCAGCATCCTGCTTCTCGGGTCTGGTATCCTTGGCTTGGCTGGCTTAATGCGCCGCAAAATGAATCTCTAGGTCCTACCCTCCTCCGTGGTTTAGTGGTAGTGTCCAATAGCCGGGGCGATATCGCTCCGGCTTTCTTATGGCATGCCAGGCTTTCTGGACAACTCGGAGCTGAAACCGTCTGTCCAACCCGGAACCGCAGTGTCGTGGCGCTCGCGGGGGGGTTCCCTTCTACATCCGCGCCGGTAAATGGCGGCCGGGGACGTGCACGGAGGTGTTCGCCCGTTTCCGCGAGCCTCCGAGCGTCATATCCGGCGTTGCCCTGCCTGGCGAACCATTTTCGCTTCCGGATCAGTCCCGACGTGTCACTGGCACTGGGCGTCCCGGTAATGACGCAAGGCTAGGAACTGGCGGGAGAATCGGCGGAAATGATGGTGAGCCGGCCGCTTCGTTCCGAAGAGATGGACGCTTACAAACACGTGCTGGGAGACGCCATGGCGGGAGATGCCACCCTCTTTGCCCGTCAGGACTACGTGGAGGAGGCTTGGCGGATCGTTGACCCCGTGCTGAACGCTGGCACGCCGGTCTACGAATATGAGCCGAGTCGGCATTTTCTGGCCTGGTTTCTGGAGCGCCAGACTGAGTGACTCAGTTGGTGCATATTCAGCCTGTCAAGCCAATGCAGAACGCGCAGATGGAGCTTCCCCGGGAAACTACGAGAGGAATGTCTGCGAGTGAGTTGGTTTCAGAACTTGTTTGACGCTTGGAGAAAGATCGGGGGGTGGCGCGGGGACTACAACGAGCAGAGGCGCCACAGCAGTCTAGGGCTATCGTACACCATGCGAATTCGCAGCGTCGACGGCGAACACGAGCTATACAAAAGACGCAGACTACGTCCGCTGGAAAACGCCGCTGGCGTTTCCCATTCCCCACATCTCCGGCTACTAGAATGGGGTGATGTTGTAGGGTTCTATTAACAGGCGTGCGGAAACTGGGGGCAGGTCAGCGCTGAGGTCAGTGAACGGAGGGCTGGGAATAGGATATTCCGAAGTTCGGGGTGGGGGGATTGAAAGAGCGGGAAAGCCAGCGAGGGAGAGAAATAGCGTTGACGGAAGTTAATGAGAGGTAAAAAACAAGACCCTAATTCGACGCAAGCGGACTTAGGGAGTACCCCGTCACGGTGCGCAATTGGCTTCGCGTGAGTGCGAAATATCAATAAATTGTTTCGTCGAGAATTCTTGCTAAATACTCGCCATAGCCACTGTTGCGCATCGGTTTCGCCAGCGAGACGAGTTGATCTGCAGTGATGTAACCCAACCTGTAGGCGATCTCTTCCGGGCAGGCGACTTTAAGTCCCTGCCGTTTCTCGATGGTTTGGACAAAGAATGATGCGTCCAGGAGGGAATCATTAGTTCCGGTGTCAAGCCACGCGTTGCCTCGGCCCATGATCTTAACGTTCAGCGCTCCTGCTTCGAGATACAGACGGTTTAAGTCGGTAATCTCCAGTTCACCTCGAGAGGAGGGCTTCAGAGACTCAGCACGCGATACCACCTCAGAGTCATAGAAGTAGAGCCCCGTAACGGCATACCGCGACTTCGGCTGCTTAGGCTTTTCTTCAATGCTGATCGCACGGTTATTCCCGTCAAACTCCACGACTCCGTAGCGTTCCGGGTCGTTCACCGGATACGCAAACACCGTGGCGCCTTTTTCGTCAGCTGCAACCGTACGCAGTGATTTGACCAGTTCATGACCGTAGAAGACGTTGTCGCCAAGGATAAGGGCGCTCGGACCTCCCTGGAGAAATGACTTGCCGATCAGGAATGCCTGTGCCAGCCCTTCGGGCTTGGGCTGCACCGCGTACTGCAACGACAGCCCCCACTGGAGTCCGTCGCCCAGCAGTTGTTCATAATGGGGGGTATCTCGGGGCGTCGAGATGATGAGGATTTCGCGAATACCCGCCAGCATCAGAGTGCTCAGCGGATAGTAAATCATGGGCTTGTCGTAAATTGGCAACAGCTGTTTGGAGACGATACAAGTCGCTGGGTAAAGACGGGTGCCGGCACCTCCCGCCAAAATGATGCCTCTGCGCGTGCTAGATTCCACATGGAGTCCCGACTACTACAGGTCTTGAGGCATAGTGAGCGTCGATCCAGCTCATGTAGCCACCACTGGTCACTTCCCTCACCCAGTCTTGTTGAGCCAGATACCAGTGTACCGTCTTCCTGATAGCCGTAGCAAAGGTTTCCAGCCCAATTCACGCTCGATCTTATGCGCGTCAATTGCATACCGGTGGTCCTGCCCGGGCCAGTCCTTGACCAACGTGATCTGCTCGGCATAGCGTTGCCCAGTTCCCAGCCTTCAAAAGTGGAAGGTAACGGCTGCGGCAAAGCCAGCGCCAGCGGTCACACGAACCACGGTTCCTGTGCCACCCATGCGACCCTTCGCCGTCAGGCATTGCCTTACAGGCGGCAACATCACCATCACTTCGATCTCCGCCCCTAGCGGCGGGACCTCCTGAGCAAGAATCAACTTTTGCTTCGTTCTGTCCCTAACGGTGCCACGGGCACCGTTCGATCATATCTTTTTCCTAACCGGGACCCTAGAGTGCTGAGCCACATAATGGATCGGAACAACAAGATTACCTACCGAGCCGGATTGCGCACCAACATGACACGGGTTCTGCCAGAGGACACTGGCGATGATGTTATCTACCTGCTCACTTACGCGGGCAGATATTCCTCCAGTTGTGTGACGGGAGCTTTGCACTTTACCGCGATCACGAACGTCGCACCGCCATCCTCACTCTCGACCCGCACGATCTCACCCTCACCCATCAGATGAATAGGACGGACCGCCTTCTCGCCGTGAACACTCAATATGAAAGATACGGCTGTGTTCTGGGGAATCATACGGGCGCTTCTTACCAAGAGGCCGCCAACGCTGACATTCTTGCTAACGGCCTCGATCTCCTTGGGAAGCGAGTTGGACCGGACCTTCATATGTACCGGAAATTCCAGGTTGAATCGACGGTATTTTCGTCCCTTCCAATCCGATAACCGTAGTGCTGATTCGAGTAGCTCCATAAGTAGTTGGGTTCTTGGATCTTGGCAACTATATTTGAACGTCCCGCCAATTCTGTCCGCGTCTTTGCGCGGTTCCCCAAGACAGTAATTAAGATGTTTCTCTCGCGCACCGGGATGTCGCCACGAAACCTGCCCGTGGTTCTTGACAGGGCACTACGAGCGGGCAAAATGCTAGCGCCTCACATTTTAAGAGCCGCACACTTAGGGGAGATGATCAGCCCGAATCAGCCATAGCGCATCGTCGAGGCTGCCCTCTGTCTCCAACAACTTTCACGCCTGAGATCATGGTACGCGCCGAACTCAATCGAGATATCGCTGCCTCGGGCTGAAATTATGCAGGCTCTGTGAGTACCAACAAGCGAGGACCGGCCACAGGGCAAGTTTCACGGGGACGGAATCGTTGCTTTTGCTACGTGGGACGGTTTGCTAACCGTGCCGCGCGCACTGACGGTGACGGCTTCATAATCGTACGTCTGCCCGGCTTTCACGGAATGATCGACGCAGTGGGTGCCTGGTATGGGCTCTATGTTGATTTTCTCATACTCCTTACCTGGCTCGCGACGATATATGTTGTATCCCTGGATCGCGCCTGCGGGAGAATTGCTCGCCGAAACGCTTGCATCCCATGAAAGCCTCACGCTATGCGCCTTGGATGATGAGGCTGTGCTTGCATCGGAACCTCCTGTGGTTCCGCTTGGGCTGGTTGTTTGGGCAGACGCGAGAGCCTTCGACCCGTCGTGGCAGTCTTGGTTATCTTGGTAGTCACTGCCATGCGACACGATTCCCGCCACCAGAATAGCGACCCCCAAACAAGCATGAAGTAGTTTCATCACTTTACTACGGCTCTTGATCGCGGCTGCCTCCGTAGCGCACGAAACCAGGATGTGTTCACCGTGGTCGAATGTTCAACGCCTCGATCAGGAAATTGGGGATAGACTTCTCCACCTCTAGACGATAGACCAGCACGGTTTGATGGGCAAAGGTTCCGAGACCAGGCGGTCAACTCCTTGTGTCACCGCCTAGCCTATATCCCGGGCATAGATTTCCCTTTTCGTCTCAGGAGCCAATCAGCGCTTGGTCCCCTGCACCGACGGCCATAGAAGCCACTTTCTTGAGTGCCGGTCTGGCCCTCTTGCCCTCTGCCCAGCCGACGAGCCAGATAAGGACAAACAAGCTTCCTAGAGATAACAGGAAGAATACGATCCCTCCCTGGTGGTGCAGGCGGCCATTCAGAAACCCCCGATCTATATATACGCCAAGCACCGACAGGATGAAAATTCGCAGTCCGTTCTTGGCAATGGAGAGCGGAATAGCGGCAAGTGCGATAAGGGCTTTCCCCCAAATTGAACGAAGCATTAAGTGAGCCATCACCATGCTAGTGACTACCAACATCAGGCTTGAGCGAATACTACTGCACTCCTTGGCAACCTCTACCGTCAGCCCGGGAATAGCCACCACTGCGCCGTCCTGGCTAACAGGTATGCCGGCTATCGTGAAAAGAAGCCGGGCAGCAGACGCAGAGCCTTGCTGCAGGAAGTACACAATGTGGCTCAATGCGATGCTTGGAATAGGGATTAACCAAAGTAAAAAGCATAGCGGAAAAATGCATGCCTGGAAAATGCGGCCACCAAAACAAAAGACAAACGACCCAATCCACCAGGTGACAACCGCAAACATTTCCACGGACAGGCAGAGGTCGGCCGTAATGATCCCCGCTCTTCCACACTCGAGCCCCGCGACACCGCCCAGAACAGCCAATACCAACAGAGTCGAACCAGCACGGAAACTCGGCCTAGGCCTCCACACTCGCCTGTTCCACTCAGTGGCAACCAAGACCACGCTGATGGGAAGTATCAACAGTATGTGTGTGTAAGCGTCATCTCGCAGACTCAATGCGACTATCGCCGCCATGATACGCCACCCCACAACAACGGAGGCCGCACACAAAACAACAAACATGCGGTAGGGGGACGACGGGGTCATTGCAAAATATTCGCTTCGCGTAATGCGTGTCCGCCGTTACGTCTGTCTACCACATGCAGCTGGGCATCCACTTCGTACTCGAGGTGATCGCCGGCAACCCTGGCAAAAGCGAGAACGGCGCGTTCCGCCCCTGGACCTTTGACGCTCCATTGTCCGGCGTCATGCACTACACGCATCTTGCTTCGCGCTCGCCACCACAGGTCAACTTGTCCCGGCAGTGCGAACCATAAATGCTCTCGGGAACGAAGCTGTCCCAGGAAACTCAACAAATCCCCATAGACGTCGCGAGCTCTCTTCTCCATGACATAGTCCGGATGGACCAGGAAGCTAACTAAGCCATTCTTTTTCAAGATTGCTTCTGTCTGAGCTTTCCACAGATCCAAGGAGTAATCACGGAGCAGATGAAACAGAGTGTAATCTTGGGTGGTTGTTGAAGGAATCTCCAGGATGTCGCCGACAAAGTAGGGCATTACGGTGCAACAGCCGCCCCGTTGAGGATCGAGATGTCCCACATTAGGGACTGACATGTCAAATGAAAAGTCCAGTGCATCATACCAATTGAGATTTCTGTATAGTACGGCAGCCCGAAATCCCCTGGCGCCGTAGCTATGCCCATATTGGTTGATCTTCTTTACGCGACGCAAGAATTGTTTCCTATCACGGTAAAGCTGGCCGTCATGGTTCAGATCCTGAATGTTTACCTCGAACCCCCTGCTGCGGATTTCTTGAAGAAGCGCGGTGGAGACTTTATAAGGGCCCTCTGGCACCAGCTGGAATGATGACTTGATGCCGAGAGACTTCATCCATATTCATTAGCTCGCCGCACAGCTTGTACCCCCTCTTCGTTTCTACATCGTGGGTCATCACAATGCAGCTCCGCGCGCCCTTGGGCCAGAACCAGACGAACGGCAAGCGGTCGATACCTTTGGCTTTCATGGAGAGCAACAGCAATTCTTCACTTAGGTCTTCGACGGTCGTGTCAACTGGCCAGCGCGGAAAGCTGATCTTTTGCCATCCACTCAAATAAACTCGCTGAATGTGCTTGCGAACGTTGAGATGCAGTAAAGGCCGAACAAAGTAATACAAATCTCTTAGCGAACGTCGCCACCGACTCAAGTCACTGCAGAGAAGGTGCTTCGCATAATACTCGAGGCGCAGGCTATCGATAACCTCCGTCGGATTAAAGGGCAGAAAAACACTCGCGCCCTGGGTGGTCACATCCTGAGAAACGTCATAGAGTAAAGAACGAGCGTGGCCCGCCCGATAACCCGACCCGGACCGACCATAGCAGATCGTATCCTGCCCAAACCGAAAGTAACCTGCGTCGAAGGACAAAGGGCCCGTCAAGTTGAAGTCCAGCAAGGTATCCGGGCAACAGTAGCGATCAATCAATGCAGTGGTCATGGGACTCCGAACTTCCACACTCTTACCACATCCGGCGTCCCAAGTCACGTATGCCGCTCCCAGTGCCATATTCTTTACAGATGAGGGGAATCTAGCCCTGGCTGAGTAACAGAAAGCCAATGTGCGGAATAAGCAACCCGTCACCGCTCGTGGCCGGCATCAGGTTGTAATCCGTTCCACAGACTTCGCACCGCTGCCATTGCGCCTGTGATGGGGGCCAGTTCGGCGCCACGATTTCGGCCCATGTCTACGTATTCAAAGTCGGCCGAGCGCGCTACCTCGGGATCAAGCAGATTCCGGCCGTCAATGATCACGGGAACCTCCATAAGTTCATGCAGGCGTGCCAAATCCAAATCCCGATACTCCTGCCAGGGAGTGAGGATGAGGAGGGCGTGGGCCCCGTGGGCGGCTTCGTAAGGCGAGGAACAGTATTCCAGGCGACCGGCCTGAGGCGGCATCTCCCCTCGGCTACCTTCCATGGCCTGTGGATCGTGCAGTCGAAGGCGGGCGCCTTCCTCGAGCAGGGCTTTGACGACGCGCAGCGCTGGGGACTCGCGAATGTCGTCGGTTCCACCTTTAAAGGCCAAGCCAAGCACGGCCATCTGCTTGCCTTGCAATACCCACACAGCTTGCCGGACTTTCTTCACAAACGCCTCGACGCGCCGCAGGTTAATGTTTTCCACTTCCTTGAGCAGCCCGCACTCGACCCCGTGCTCACGCCCCAAATGCATGAAGGCGCGAAGATCTTTGGGAAAACAATAGCCTCCGAAACCGATGCCTGCATTCAGAAACTCAGTTCCGATACGAGGATCGAGTCCCATCCCCAGCGCCACCTGGCTGACGTCGGCGCCAACCGCTTCACATATATCGGCCACCATATTGATGAACGAGATTTTGGTCGAAAGAAATGCGTTTGCAGCGTGCTTGGTCAACTCTGCCGTGCTGATGTTTGTAAACAAGATCTGGCACCCGAGTGGGTGATACAGTTGCTCCAACAAAGTGCGGGCTCTCTCCGATTCGACTCCCACGACGACGCGCTCGGGATGGAAAATGTTCTCGATGGCTCTTCCCTCCTGCAGGAACTCAGGATTCGAAGCTACGTCAAACTCTGGCGTACAACCTGCCCGGCGCATCAAGCTTCGCAAACCGAGCCACGGTCTTCTTGATCCATTGGGCCGTAATCGCCGGTACAGTGCTCTTCTCCACGATCAACTTATATCCGTTTAAGTTGCGCGCAATGGTGCGAGCGATAGCTTCCACTTGGCTCAGATCTGCCTCGCCCGTGTCTTTCTGGGGAGTACCGACGCAGACAAACAAGATCGTGGCAGCGCGCACCGCCTCCTCCACGCAGTGGGAAAGCGTCAGTCGTCCACCGCCCAGCCCGCGGGCGAGCAAATCGTCCAGGCCGGGCTCGTAGAACGGCGCCTTCCCAGACCGGATCATTTCTACCTTGGAGACGTCGTCATCGGCGCCGATCACCTCCTAACCCAACTCGGCGAACCCAAGAGCCGTGGGCAAACCGACATGCCCAAGACCTAGCACCGCAAGGCGTGGTTTTTCGTTACTAGAATTGTCGCTCAATTCAACCTCGATAGTTTCTAAATTGCTCATGTGTAACCGCGGACCTAGAGTAAGCCCTAGGTCTGACGTAGGAATCTGGTCGGGCCGCTTGGCAAAGTACCATTGTGAATAGACCGTGTCCCACTGGTGAATCCATCAGCAGGGGAATATAGGACGAGAAATACTAAGGACAAGCAGGCACCTTCGCTAGAAAATCGCCGTTCTGATGGTTGCTGCCCCTCTCCACCTTACTGGCAGGGCCTTGCTGATGGTCTGACACCACCAATATCCAGCCATTATCTCCTGCGGATTACTGCACGGCCGGTGAATCTGACACGTGTTGGCTGTCGGGTTATCCGAGCGGGCGGTTGAACCGGAATTGCCATTTTAAGGCAACAGGCCGTAGATGATGAATTGCGTCTGCCCAGCAACAAATACCTTGCCGTTCGCGACCACCGGAATCATGAACTTTGCAGCGAGGTCAAAAGTGTCACGGCCCTCCCGCCTGACCGCTATTGTAAAGCTCATTGTGTAGATTGGTCGCATCATAGGCAAAGAGTACGCCCGGAGCACCCGTGTCATTATCAGGGCTCGTGCCATTATTTTGTACGGCCCAGATTATCCCGTTGGTGGTGCCATTGGAAGAGATTGCGAAGGATCCTCCACGGATCGGGTAAATCTCCGGGGATTGGGAAGTCGGCGCCGTCGATAACAACCCGTTGCTCAACTGAAATGCTTTCAGGTAGTCATTTACAGCTGCGAAGTAAACATATCCGTTGAAGTACACCGGCGTACTAAAGTTTCCGATCTCTTGATCTCCGTGAGGCAATATACCAGGCAATGATTGGATGATCTGGTTATCGTTATTGGCGTTGTAGTGCCCCATGTTGTCCCGGTTGATCACATAAATCGTTCCGCCCTTGCCGGCAGTGATCAGCTCGTGCGGATAGGGACTACTAGGTTGATCGACCAGCAGCACCGGACCGGCAGCTCCGAAATCGAGATTGTTCACGTCCATGTTTTGCTGGTCATGGGGAGTGAAGTAGTCAACTACGCTGCCGTTTGGAGCAAGCTTTTCGACTGTATCTCCGTAGTCGACACCTCCAGTATTGACATCGAAGGGTCCATTGCTGGTAGTGAAATAGATATCCCCAGTGGCGTCGGTTGCCAAACCTCCTCCGCCTTGCCAGATGCCGCCTCCGTAGGCATTGGGGGTTACGTTGTAGATCATGACTCGCTGGAGGTTGGCTGCGTTATATCCCAAGACCCAGCCGTGCCACGGATGATCATCGCCGTGCGATCCGAATCCGATATAAACCACGCCATTGCTCAGAAGAAGGCCAGGCCGCTGGCATTCCTGGAGAGGGTCGAAAGGCACATTGCCTCCTGCGGATCCGTCGCCCGTCCCCGGCACGCTTCCGGAGAGGACGACTGGACCACCGAACTTCTCCGCACCGGTCGTGATGTCGAGAGCATGCAGACCGCTGGAAGTAGTTGGCGCCATTCTCTTTTGTATTGACAACGACGTACAGCGTACCGGTGGACTGATCGATGACAGGTGTGCCGGTTATGCCAACTTCGACCGGGATATCGCCACATTCTCCTGTGTCGCCACAGGGAATCGTGGTGACGCCTGACCCGAGGAAACTGACGTGCCAAAGCGGAGTAGTGCTCAATCCGTCGGCGTCGAAGGCGTACACGCTGTCATGCTCAGTCGCGACATAGACAACGTTGTGGAAACCCTTCCCGGGGATGCTCACACTGGCCACATAGAGTGGCGAGGCAAACGCAATCCCGTCCAACGAATACGAGAAAAGCTTTCCAAACTGAGCCTGGTTTACGTTTGCGGCAGTCAGGACCGTCTCATTGTTATTCTGACCCGTTCGCAGGTTATCGTTGTGATACGTGAACGTGCCAGGATAGTTGCTGACATATACGGTCGCGTTTGCCGGCGGCTGCTGGTTGGCCGTCGCCGTCACGGTGTGAGTGCCTACGCTGCTCGGGGGCGTGTATAGGCCGTTAGTCGTGATGGTACCCGAAGCAGGCGAGCCGCCAACCACGCCGTCCACCGACCAAGTCACGCTGCCGAAGCCTGAAGTCGCCGTGAACTGCTGCGTTTGGGTAAACGTCACGACAGCGGCCCGCGGACTAATAGAAAATCCTGCTGTTACCGTCAGGCTCGTGGAGCCGTTGATTGAGCCCACCGCTGCCTGGATTGTGGTGCTGCCGGGAGCGACGCCCGCAGCCAAGCCGGTACTGCTGATGGTCGCTACGGACGGGATGCTCGATGTCCAGGTTGCCGAATTGGTCAGGTCCTGGTGACTTCCGTCACTGTAGGTTCCCGTCGCCGTGAATTGCTGCGGCGCTCCTACCGTGATCGAAGGGTTTGTCGGCGTTACCGCTATCGACGTCAATACCGGACCACCTCCACCGGCGTTCGCTCGGAACGCAACCATCTGCATGATCCACGCCCCGGCCGACGAAAGAGGCGCGGTGGCGCTATAGCTTCCGGTGGTCGAGACCGCCTGGTCTTCGGCAATATCCCCATCCGGCGACGTGAGCAAGCGACTGGTGAAACCGCTGCCCGGGCCGGCGGTCGAGGTCGTAACGATATTGGCGCCAAAGAGCAGATCGACCGGGTTGGTTGTGGTCGCGGAACCACTGCTGCTCGCTGGCGCTGCTGCCCGTGTTCGCTGCTGTCACATCCACCGGGCTATTGGGATCCGCACCACTGTATTCAAGGATGCGAATATCCGGGTAGGCCGCAGCTGTCGAAAACGTCACGGTAACGGTATTGGTTCCAGCAGCAGCGGACGCGATGTTCTTGGCATAGTAGATGGACTGCGACAGCGTGCCAGCTGATGATCGTGGGACCGACAGCAAGGGCATAAGCGTTGCCTTTTGAGTCTGTTACTGAGCCTGACACTGGCCGTGCTGTCGTTCCACCCCACGACAACCACGTTCAGGTCGCCGGCAACTTGCGCGGCGATGAAGGCCACATTCACCGTCGTCTGCGGTGTCTGCGGCGTTGCGTAATTGCCTTGTACATAGCTGATGCTGGTGGAGGTTGACGTAACCGTCAGCGTCACAGTGGTGGTTTGCTGTATTCCTCCGCCATTTCCGGTCACGGTGATGGGATAGGTTCCCACGGGCGTAGTCGATCCCACCGCAATCGTCATCGTCGAAGTGCCTGCACCCGGCGCCGCAATCGTGCTCGGATTGAAGGTCACCGTTGTCCCCGTAGGTACCCCCGAAGCCGACAGACTGATCGAGTTGTTGAATCCACCGCTGACGGTAGTGGTGATGGTCGAGGTTCCCTGATTGCCCTGCGCAACAGCTGAGCGCAGTGGGGGAGGCTGAAATGTGAAGTTTCCAGTCGCGGTCGTCCCGCTGGCGACGTTCGAGTATGGACCGAGGCTACCCGCCGAATCCATCGCTCGTACTCGGTAGTTGTAAGTAGTTCCCGCCGTCAACCCGGTGTCGTCATAAGTAGTACCAGTCGACGTGCCGATCTGGGCAAAGTTGGTGCAGTTTGCGCCCTGGCAACGCTCAACCAGGTACTCACTGATCACATCCATTGGTCTCGGTCGACGCCACCCAGGAGAGATCAATTTCTGTGAGGGGCACGGTCGTCGCCATCAGATTCCCGGGCAGAGACGGAATCGTAGCGGGTATCGTGATGAAAACGACAGAAGAGTAAGGCCCTAGAGTACCGCTCGTGTCTTCGGCGCGAACCCGATAGCTATAGCTTGTCGACGCTGTCAAGCCCGAGTCGTTATAGCTTGTGGTGGTCGTGGTGCCAATCTGGACAAAGTTGCCACAACCCGTACCTTGGCAGCGTTCTACCAGGTACTGGGCAATCGTTCCGCCGCTCTCCGTCGATGCGGTCCATGTCAGTGTCGTTTGGTTCGGATTGTTGGTCGCAGCTACGACTCCCGACTGCCAGGTTTCCGGCTGGCTGAGCGTGAACGTTGCGCTGTAGCTGCCCGGAATTGCTGCTGTGCCGGTCTCCGCATCGAGGAAGTTCGAAGACGCACCCGGTTGCTGCGTAAAACCTGGGCCGGAGGTGAAGACGGCACCCGCATATGTCTTTACCCACCCCATCAGCAGATCGTTCAGGCTCGCTGTGGTTATGCGTGGGACTGACGACGTTCACGCTTTGTGTTCCATTGTCGCTGCCGATCAGGGATACGGCTTCAACTGGCGAGGAGATATTCGAACCCTTAACGACGAAGATCGACATCACCAGGGACTCCGGTACCGAGAGCGTCAGGGTAACGGTCTGACCAGGACCAACGATGGGATTCGCCACATACCAGAATCTGCGTCCGCAGATCGAAACCGGTACGTGGTGTTCGTTGGCCCGGCTATCGTGACCCAGGTATTGCCAAAGTTATCGCTGGGCGTCATGGTCACGCCCGCATGCGACGAGGCGCACATGACGATCAAGTCGCCGCCTGTGCTGTCGAAAGGCGCAGTTGTGTGGACCGTTAGGAATGTCGAATTGATGTAGCTTTGGACGGCATCCACGATTGGCGCTGGGCCACCGTCGATGACGATCACATTTGTCGGAGCCGTAGGGATTCCTGTTTGCGTGACCGTCAATGAGACAGTCGTGCTTTGCTGGATACCCCCGCCATTCCCAGTCACCGTGACGGGGTACGTTCCCACTGGCGTGCTCGATCCTACCGTAATCGTCATGGTCGAACTGCCCGCACCCGGAGCCGGTATCGTGTTTGGGTTGAAGCTTACCGTCGTCCCCGTCGGAACTCCCGTGGCCGACAGACTGATCGAACTGCTGAATCCACCGATAATGGTGGTGGTGATCGTAGACGTCCCAAGATTGCCTTGAGCGACACTGAGAGACGCGGGCGAGGCGGAAATGGTGAAATTGGGTGCTGCCGTCACGGTCAGTGTGACGGTCGTGCTTTGCTGGATTCCTCCACCATTGCCGGTCACCGTGATGGGATAAGTCCCCGTCGGGGTGTTTAACCCTACCGCAATGGTCATGGTCGAGCTGCCCGCACCCGGAGCCGGAATCGTGCTCGGGTTGAAGCTCACCGTCGTCCCCGTCGGAACTCCCGTGGCCGACAGACTGATCGAGCTGCTGAAGCCACCGCTGACGGTGGTGGTGATCGTAGACGTCCCCGGACTGCCCTGAGCGATGGTGAGAGAAGACGGCGAGGCCGAAATGGTGAAATTGGGCGCTGCGGTCACGGTCAGCGTGACGGTAGCGCTTTGCTGGAGCCCGCCGCCATTGCCGGTCACCGTGATGGGATAGGTTCCTACCGGCGTGCTCGCTCCCACCGTAATCGTCATGGTCGAGCTGCCCGCACCCGGAGCCGGAATCGTGCTCGGGTTGAAGCTCACCGTCGTCCCCGTCGGAACTCCCGTGGCCGACAGACCGATCGCGCTACTGAAGCCACCGCTGACCGTGGTCGTGATCGTCGACGTCCCCGGATTGCCTTGAGCGATGCTGAGAGAACGACGGCGAGGCCGAAATCGTGAAATTGGGCGGTGCAGTCACGGTTAGTGAGACGGTCGTGGTGTGCTGGATACCCCCGCCATTGCCGGTCACCGTGATGGGATAGGTTCCTACTGGCGTGCTCGCTCCCACCGTAATGGTCATGGTCGAGCTGCCCGCACCCGGAGCCGGAATCGTGCTCGGGTTAAAGCTCACCGTCGTGCCCGTGGGAACCCCCGTAGCCGACAAACTGATCGCGACTACTGAAACCACCGCTGATGGTGGTGGTGATCGTAGAAGTCCCCGGACTGCCTTGCGCGATGGTGAGAGAAGACGGCGAGGCCGAAATCGTGAAATTGGGCGGTGCAGTCACGGTTAGCGTGACCGTCGTGCTTTGCTGAATACCCCCGCCATTGCCGGTCACCGTGATGGGATAAGTTCCCACCGGCGTACTCGCCCCCACCGTAATGGTCATGGTCGAGCTGCCCGCACCCGGAGCCGGAATCGTGCTCGGGTTGAAGCTCACCGTCGTGCCCGTCGGGCACCCCCGTGGCCGACAGACTGATCGCGCTACTGAATCCACCGCTAACGGTGGTGGTGATCGTCGAAGTCCCCAGATTCCCTTGAGCGATGCTGAGAGAAGACGGCGACGCCGAAATTGTGAAATTGGGCCCTGTGCGGAAGGCCACCATCTGCATGATCCACCGGCCAGACGGAACGATTGGTGCGGTCGCGCTATAGCTGCCGGTGGCCGTGACCATTCGGTCTTCCGCGATGTCGCCATCCGGTGACGTGAGCAAGCGCTTGGTGAAGCCGCTGCCTGCGCCGCTAGTTGTGGTGAAAACGATGTTTGCGCCAAAGATCAGATCCGTCGCATTTGTCGTCGTCGCCGATCCACTGCTGCTGGAGGTGCTGCTGCCGGAATTTGCAGCTGTCACATCCACCGGGTTGCTGGGTCCGCCCCGCTGTATTCAAGGATGCGAATGTCGGGATAGGCCGCCGCGGTCGAGAACGTCACAGTAACGATGTTGGTTCCAGCGGCTGCCGATGCGATGTTCTTGGCGTAATAGATGGACTGCGACAGAAAACCGCTAACGACCGTAGGGCCGACGGCGCGCGTGTACACATTGCCTTTTGAATCTCGAACGGAACTGACCGTGGCGGTGCTGTCGTTCCATCCCACGACAACAACGTTCAGGTCTCCAGCAACTTGCGCGGCAGTGAACGTGACATTCACCGTCGTCTGAGACGTTTGGGGCGTAGCGTAATTGCCCTGCACATAGCTGATGGTTGATGCGGCCAGCGCTGTAATCGGATGCAGCCCGAAAGCGACTGCCATAGTGACTAGCAGCACAAGACGCACCGCCTTCCCATATCCAAGACCGTCACGGAACATGATGTTTTTTCATTGTCCACCCCGCCTCTTTCATCTCAAACTCCACCTTGAATTCACTTTTGGAGAAATCTTTACGCTGGCCATCGTCGTAAAGAAGGAAATCCGCAGCCATAGCTCGCCGCTATAGGTAGTTCAGGTTGTTTCAGTTACCAAGGGGGATCTACCAGACTAGGCATCGCCTTAAGCGCGCCACTGACCCCACAGACAGTAATGCGCTAGAACAACCAAACACAAAGGAAGATAACTAATACGATTTCTTCATTGCTCTGATGCTGATGTCCGTTACCTCGGCCGTAGGCGAAACCATGAGTGCCTGAACGACCACCGAAGCAACGTCCTCGGGCTGCAGAAGCATTTCTGGGTGATAGGTCTTTCCCTCTTCCCGAAACAGAGCTTCCTGCATTGGGGTCGCAGTGCGGCCGAGATACACCGAGAGCACTCGAATTCCTTTCGGATTCAACTCTTCCCGCAGACTGTCGGCTATCGCTCGCAAGGCGTGTTTTGTGGCGGCATATTGACCTGCTTCAGGCCGTTTTGCATCTAGTCCTGCGCTGGAGTTAACAAAAACGATCTGCCCACGTGACGTCGTCAACAGCGGTAGCAGGCGCTTCGTTAGCAGGTAAGGCGCGCGAACGTTAGTGGCATATTGAAGGTCGAGGTCCTCGATACGGGCGGTTTCTATCCGATCTTGGTGAATGATCCCAGCGCAGTGGATGAGAATGTCGAGCCTGCCGGCGTCTGTCAGGTATCGAACTAGCGGCTCAAGGCTTTCGCCGGACGTTCAAGTCGATCTGGAAAGCCGTTATGCTCGAAAATGGTCGGACCGCGGCCACCGTTTCTGCCAGTGCTGTCGGGTTTCTTCCAACGGCACATATCTGCGCTCCTTGGCGCGCCAACGCCAGTGAGGCTGCCCTCCCTATCCCGCTGCTCGCGCCGGTGACTACGGCTACGCGTCCGGCGAGACCATCACCCTCTCGGATTCCGTGACTGCTCACCTTATTCACTTCGGCTGCGTTCAGCTGATGTTGCGGTATAGCCTGAATAGTGTTTCGGAGCATCCCACTCGGCCAAGCCTTTTTCCAAGGAATCGGATGACCGGTTTGGCATCGGCCACACCCTACGTCCTTCGTCTTTCAGCGTGCGGATGCTTCAGCCATTGGATGGATCCGCATTGTTCTATGCCGAGGGACGCAACTACGCTACTTCAATTGCCTTTTGACGCTAATGGATCCCCATTAGGGTGGACTGGCAGGCGAATGCTGCCCGCGACTTCGTTTGCGGCGCTCCCTGCACAAACACCTCTACGCTGGCGCAGCTTTTGTACAGTTTCGTACGGACTCAGTGCAGCTCTGCACAACCTCGCTGCCACCGCCCTAGCCAACCGAGTCCGGCTAAAGCCGACGCCCGATTCTGCCAGTTTCCTCCTGTGATAGTCCCAAAACTTCTTATCACGGCGGCCTCGAATCAGACTAACGGCAAGAAAGTTGTAGTATTCAGATAGATGCCGCCGCAGGCAGCCGTCCAACTCTTCTCTCGTTAGGAAGTCTGGGCCGTGTGCTACCAGATTGTGCAGGTGACCCGGTATGAGGGTTTGCAGATCTTCCGTGATCTCGCCTAGCGATCCTGGCCGCCACCTCTTGAAAGTAAGGACCTGGTGGACAAAGCCAAAGTCACAGTTCTTTAGAAGCACAAAGCATGCTTCCATATCGGCGTGCAGATTTGCCTCGTTATAGAATGGATCTTGACTTCTAACAAGATCAGACCGATAAAGGACCGAGGTTGATGTCCCGAATACATACATCCCCTCGAGCAAGAGGCGACGACAGACCTCGCGACCAGAAACCAGCTCGCTGGGATACGGCAGCCCCGTCCACATAACCTCGTGTTCTTGAAGGCCATAGGCACCAACAATCCCTACCGACGGATGCTTCTCGGCGAGGGACACCATTTCTTCCAAGCACCGCGGGAACAGCCAATCATCCGCGAATACCATCTTGCAATATTTGCTCTCGGGAGAAATCTGCCGTAACGCCACGTTATGGTTAGGAACCGCGCGCAAGAACTGCTGGTTGTCGCGAACTTTAATTCGTGGATCCTTTGCAGCATAACGGCCTGCGATTTCCGCCGACCCGTCCGTGCAGCAGTTGTTGACGATGGTGCAGTCCCAATTCCGATAGGTCTGCGCCAAAATACTGTCGATGCATTCAGCAAGGTAGTCGCGATTGTTAAATACCGGCGTAACTATGCTTACTAGAGGCATTGCTCCCGGGCCCATCTTCGCTCCGTTCTCTTAAAAGTCTGAGATTTCGACTACTCGTGGTCTTGCACTGACTCGTCCTGGTCAACAGCGGTACGGCACAACACTTAACTATCGCATGCCATTCCCGTACTACTACACTGCCACAGGTCTACTTCCCACCATGTCCATGGTCGTCACGCCGTCTCCGCCTACAAATAAGTTATCAAAATGAGTCTCCAACGCCTGCGCGTATGCGGCCGTTGTCCGCTGAAACAGCGCCCGAAGACGATCCTGCTCTTCGACCATTGACTGGAATCTTTCGATAAGCGACCCAACGTCAAAGTGCTCTACGTCTAGGCAATATTGGCCGTGTCCCACGGTTCGCATCAGATCATCGATCTTGGGGAGATAGCTGAGAGCGATAACGGGTTTGCCTAACATATGAGAAAATACTACGCCATGAAACTTAGTCGTCACGACATAGTCAAAGGTTGACATCTGGAGAAGGAGCTCTCTCAAAGTAAGCAGTGGCCGAAAAGTAACTGCAGATGCGTCGGACGACGCTCCAGGAAGAAGTCGTTTCTTGAGATCCTCGATCGCGTAGACATCTCCAACTACGTCACTGCTGAAAAGCTCGAGCTGGTAGTGCTGCTCAAGCAGCCATAACGAAAATGCCTCCACTTTATCCAGATAACGGGAGTAAACGGCAGCATCCTTCCGCGGCCAGCGGCGAGGATCGCAAAAGCCCATTGGATTTAGTCCCACCCGCCGTGTAAACCTGTCCGCAATCTTTGTAGGTAAACTTGCTGAAAGATCAACGCCACAACCCAAGTTACGCAGGAGCGCCAGTCCTTCTGCCGCCGGCAGGGTCTCTGACCGTTTGGACGTCACATAGGCCTTGATATCCAGACCGTACGCAGGATCGGGACAAACGTGCGTTTTCCTCCTTACTCCTAAACTGCGTACCAGTGCCTGTGATTGAACGGAGCGGAGTGACACGTAGTCGGCTAAGCGGACCGACCACTTTGCAAAAAACCTATTGACCGGGCGCTGTAAAAGATCAGCTCCTACGCCAACGATGAAAACCGGTGTTCTTGCGAGCTTGGCAAGGACACAAAACTTGAACACATTGTACGGCAGATCTTTCCATAGTTCACAGAGCTGGCCACCGCCTGCCATTACCAAAAGGTCCAGGGATCTGACGAGGCGATAGGACCGGATTAGATGCGCCAGTTCTCGGATAATATCATGCACAGGTTTCGCTACAATATAGAAAATGTGGCACTTTTTTGCAGACGCCGTGAACTTTGACGTTACACCAGAGGCAGTGTTTGTGCGGATGTCGGAGCCTCTCCACCCTGGATAAGACCACTTAATAGGATATGATTCAATGTCATGCCGTTTTCTTGTGTCTTCAGGATATAGTGAGAGGTTTATCAGGCCAACACCGGGCAAGCGTCTCCTTATGTTGGCAATGAATGATTCCTGAATAGCGGCATCGCCCATATTGCCAAAACCCATATGATCCATAAGGCCGATCGTTTTGTATAGCCTAGCCACAACGGTTCTCCTATTCGCCTCCAGAATGTACGCGATCACAGGTAACGTGATTCGCCAATCCCGTTCGTCAACTTAATCGGAACATCCTGTTCTTTGTCTACTTAAGCAGAAACCAAACTCTCCTTCTTAGCCGGGGTTGAGTTTATCAAGCCGTGCAGGAGATCCAGGTAGAATGATTTCTGTCCTGCGACGAATAGCAGCATCCCAAGATAAGTAATAAGGAGAACGGCGGCCTCTAGCACGAGCCGCAAAAAGGGAGCCTGGAATTGGCCGTAGAGTAAGCGCACCCCAAAAGCGACCCCTCCAGCCGCTATGCTCGAAGCCAGCGGCTTGCCCATCGTGAGCAGGACGTCCCGGAAGAGAAATCACGGTGCCGCGTACAGACCATGCAACGAGCGGGACGACGCATAGCATCATCACCGCAGAGTAGGCCAGCGCAACACCACTGGGTCCATAGGGCAACCCTATGACGTAGCCCGCAATCATGATTGGCGCCAGCACCAGACCGATTCTCAAGAGCCGCCCGACCAGTCCGATCGAAGAGAGCAGCCATGATAAGGGATTGGCTATCGCAAAAACCAGGATTGTCGGAGCCAAAAAGCGAAAGATGGTAGCCGCATCTTTCCACTTCGGTCCCAGGAGAACGACAACCACATCACCAGCAAACAGAGAGCAGGCGATCGTAACAGGTACGGTCAGTGCGAGCACCAGAGAGTAGCCTTTCAGGAAGTAACTCTTAAGCCGAACGGGATCGCCCTGGAGTCGGGACAGCGCCGCAAACGCCACCTCACCGGCCGCTGAATTGAGGTTCTCGGTTGGAATATTGATGAGCTGATAGGCTCTTCCATAGAGCCCAACCGCATCGACTCCCCAGAAGCGACCTAACAAGACCTTCTCAAGATTGGTGGCGACATATACCACGAGGCCGTTCAAAGTGAGGGTACCACCAAAGTGCATCATGGAACGGATCCCAGTTCGCCTGTGTGGCAGTCCCGGAACCCAGCCGGTGATGAGCCAGAGACCAATCGTGCTGATCAGGGGAAAAGTGATCGTCATTGCCACAAGCGCCCAATATCCGTAGCCTGCCATAGCTCCACCAATGGCAATCGCGGTGCCAATTATCAAGTGCAATGGTGTTTATCACCGCTAAGGCCGTAAAGCGCATTTGGCGCTGGAAAAGGACGCTGTGTTGTACTCCGGCTGCGTTGAAAAGGAACCCAGCCGCCAAAGCCATGGTCACGCCTGCTAACCGGGGCTCGTGATAAAAGCATCGCGATGAACGGTGCCGATGCCACTGATAGGCCGCTGAGTAGTGACGCCGACCAATATATTGATCCAGAACAATGTTGAGACCTGTTCGTCAGTTACGGTCGTCCGCTGAATTGCGGCAGACGAGAGGCCGAAGTCTCGAAATAGGGTCAATACTCCAGTGAAAGCCGTAACCATTCCCACTAACCCGAAGTCTTTTGGTCCTAGGAGTCGCGCCAAAATCATCAGCGAGCCCAAACGCAATAAGAAATTTGCCGCTTGGGCGCACATCCTTGCGAACCCGCCACGAATTGTTTTTTCCTTCAGATCCTTCATTCTGTTTTGAGGCTTCCACGCGGGTCTCGGCCGCTCTCTCTGTGGTCGGTGTTCATCTCTTCAACTCACAGGACTAGCTTGTGGCAATAGAAAGCCTCGGCATAACCGCTGGCAGCGTTGCATTCCATTCCGCGCAACCGCATGAGAGAAAGAAATGTGCTCTCCTCAAACCAGCGCTTGGTATGCTGTGACTGGAATGCATCCATGATGTACTGGATCTTCTTCTGGTACAGATCAGCTTCGAGTGGCACGAACACGTTAGGTTGTCCCAGGTCGCCGTCGTACTTGGGAATCTCGTACTCCAGAATCATATGGTTCCGAAAAGTATTCCAGGTCAACTCTGCTATCAGCCTATGATCTTGGTGTGCATCTTTGCGCGAGGAGCAAAAGATCAGGTCCGGAGAGACTGCCTGCTTCAGCTCTTCGAAGACTGCTTTCACTTCCGCTCCAACAAAAGGCATGAATCCATCGGGAAAGGTCTTCAGTAGTGGCTCCTTCACCGCGCTGGGACCGCCGAACAACATCGCTGCGCGTCGCGCCTCAGCTTCCCGGACCCCAATTGCGCTGAATACCACCCAGTGAAATACGGTACCTGGATGCTGCTCAGCCAGGCGGAGAATGGTGCCACCACACCCAATTTCGATATCGTCGGAATGGGCCCCCAAGCACAGAACGGTCAATGGCCCGGCGGCTTCTCTCTTCAGACTCAGCTGTATCATAAGGCGGCCGACACCAGTTCCGAGGCACTTGAATTCCGGATTCCTACGTGGTTCCAGACTTTCCAGGGCGCAGTGCTCAGGTTTAGCTCCTCCAGGTGCTGCTTGTCCTTAAACGTGTCCATGCACTGCCAGAAGCCGGTGTACTTGTAGGCTAACAAGGCCCGCTCCTCAATCAACCGCTGGAACGGCTCCCGCACCAATTCATCACCGGGCCGGATATACCGAAGGCCTCGTTCCGCATGACGAAGAATCCGCCGTTGATCCAAATGTCGCTGCGAGTCAACGGGCAAACGTCTGTCACCAGGCCCTCAGGTCCGGCGCTGACAATGTCAAAGCTCGCTGTGGGTTGCACCAGCAAGAGAGACGCAATCGCATTGCTCTGCCGAAACTTCTCCAGCATGATGGGAAGAGGGAGATCACTGAGTCCGTCTCCGTAGTTCGCTAGGAACATTTCCTCGCCCTGCAGGTAAGACTCTACCGCCTTCAGTCGCTCGCCAATCGTGGCATTGGCTCCTGTCTCCACGAAGGTGATCGTCCAGTCGTCGATATCGCGGTTCATGAATTGGATCTTCTTCCCACCCTGCGACCAGACAAAGTCGTTGGAAGCGGACTCGTCGTAGTGCAGAAAGTAGTCCTTAATGCAGTTGCCCTTGTAGCCAAGGCAGAGGACAAAGTCCTTGTGGCCGAAGTGGGCATAGTACTTCATCACATGCCACAGAATCGGCCGCGAACCGATCTGCACCATCGGTTTCGGCACGTCATCGGCGTATCCCCTGAGCCGCATACCGGCGCCTCCGCAAAATAGAACTACTTTCATTCGCTTACCTCCGCTCCATTCAATTCAGTAAACAGCCACCTCGGGAATCGGCACGACAAAGCGGCCGCCCCATTCGCCGGATGAACTGCAACTGCTTCATGATTTCGTCCTTCAGGTTCCAAGGTAGGATAACGACATAATCGGGTTTCGTATCGCGGATTCGGTCAGGGTGATAGATCGGAATGTGAGTGCCGGGCAAGAACCGGCCCTGCTTATACGGGCTCCGATCCACCGTGTACTCGATCAAGTCCTTACCAATACCGCAGTAGTGCAGTAGCGTAGCGCTCTTGCCTGGTGCTCCATAACCCGCCACCGACCTGCCTTCCCTGGCGGCTGTGAGTAGGAAGTCCACCAGCGCTACCTTTGTCGCTTTCACCTGCTCCCTGAAATTCCTGTAGCCTTCCACTGAGCCCAGCCCGGCTCTCTCTTCCTCTTCGATCAGCTCGCCGACGCTGGGCTCAATTGCGCGCGTCTGGTCCTCTGCGTGGCAGGCATAGACGCGGAGGGAGCCACCGTGCGACGCCAATTCTTCCACGTCAAACACCTTCAGCCCGTGAGCCTTCAGGATGCGGACAGTGGTAAGCATGGAGAAATACGAAAAGTGCTCGTGGTATATCGTGTCGAACTCGTTGCGTTCGATCAGCCGCAACAGGTGGGGGAACTCCAGCGTGAGGACTCCTTCGGGCTTCAGTAAGATCTTGAGTCCTTCAACGAAGTCGTTCAGGTTCGGGACCTGTGCGAGAACGTTGTTGCCGGCGATGAGGTCGGCGCAGCGGCCTTGCGTCGCTAGCTCCCTCGCCAATTGCGCGCCGAAGAACCGTACCAGCGTAGGAACGCCCTTCTCGACCGCCACCTTGGCAACGTTCGCCGCAGGCTCAATACCCAAGACAGGCACGTTTCGCTTGACGAAGTACTGCAACAAGTAACCGTCGTTGCTGGCCACCTCAACTACAAAGCTCTTCCCGTTCAGGCCAAATCGCTTCATCATTTTGTCGCAGTAATTCTCGCAGTGCTTTAGCCACGAATCGGAATAAGAGGAGAAATAAGGGTAATCGCTGAAGATATTCTCCTCACTCTCGTACTCTTCCAGTTGCACCAGGAAGCACTGTGAGCAGACGTAGGTATGAAGCGGGTAGTAGACCTCCCCATGGTTGAGGTCTGCAGCCGATGGATATGTCTCGCAAAGTGGAGACATCCCCAGATCCACAAATGTTTGCCGTAGGCCCGCACCACAGAAACGGCACGAAGGGCATAGCGGTTTGTTGCTGGATATCCACGGGTAATGTCATCGTATTCATGCTTTTGCACTCTTTCGGAATATGAGATCAAGCAACGACTGCGGTCGCGGCTCGTTGTCGGCTGAAGCGCAGAGAGGTGTCCAGCCAGTCCAGCGTTTAAGAGGCGCTGGATGTGGCTGATTCGGATGTAGCGGCCACACTCCACGTCCTCGCGGGTGAGCCCGGCCGTACGATAGGCATCGTAGAGCTCCTGCGCGCCTTGGCGGGCGGTCCATTGCGGGCGAAAACCAGGGAGCAGCCGGCGGACCTTGTCGCAGTTGATGCGGTAACAACGCTTGTCTGGACCACCATCGGGAGCATATTCGACGTGGGAGCCAGGAACGGTCTCGGCTACGATGGCAGCCAATTCACTGATACGGTAGTTTTCTTCTGTCCTACCAACATTAAAGGTCTCGTTATGGATGGCTTCTTGCGGTGCTTCCAGCGCGGCGAGAATGGCGGCGATAATGTCGCGAATGTGAACGATGGGACGCCACGGTGTGCCATCGCTCTTTATGTACACTCGGCCGGTGGTGTAGGCCGATGCCACCAAGTCATTTAGGACTATGTCGAGCCGCAACCGAGGAGATACGCCATACGCGGTCGCATTCCGCAAATAGGTTGGGCTGAAATGCTCGTCTGCTAGCGGCGCGATGTCGCGCTCGACCAAAACCTTGGACTCGCCATACGGTGTCACCGGATTGAGCGGGGCTGTTTCGTCGTGGAACGCATCCCCCGCTGCGCCGTATGTGCTGCAAGACGAGGAGAAACACAAATCGCTTCACCCCCGCTGCCTTCGCCAATTCGGCCAGACGGACCGAGGCCAGGTGATTGATGTCGTAGGTGAGGGTCGCATCCAGATTGCCCAACGGATCGTTCGACAGCGCGGCCAGATGCACCACCGCATCGAAGCCATCGAGATCCGCCTTGGTCACGTCACGGATGTCTTTGCGGATCTCCGGAACCTCCAGAGCCTCTTCCCCGAAATCACAGCCCGCAAACAAGTCAGCGTCAAGCCCCACGACTTCATGACCGGCGGCACGCAACATCGGTCCCGCCACGGCGCCGATATAGCCTTTATGGCCTGTTAGAAGTATTCTCATGTATCTCCAGTTTGAAACGTGTTTGGATTGATCTTGGATGACGATGAACGAGACCCTGCTAGAAAGCTTGCAGGCTGCCCTCGCGGGCGGCTTCGCTGGGGTGTGTTCTTGTTCTACCTTCGTCCGGGACGGCCGACAACAGCCCGTTCCGGCAAAGCAGATTCGCAGCCTCGCTGATGCTCGAGAACGGGATACCCGACCGCTCGGCGATATCAAGTAGAGAGTGCTCTCCGTCGGATAGGTTCAGCACCCAGAGGCGTGCAGTTGATCTCTGCTCCATGGCGTGGCCACCGGTGGAGGAGTATAGGTTTCTCCGGCCAAGCTGAGGTTCGCAATAAGGATTTAGGTTGCGGTACCGTCGATTGTTCTCCAGCACATCCACGATAGAAACGCACATGCGAAGCGATTCGGCAAGTTGCAGTGGCTGAATAAAATCGAGATTGTCGGCCGAAGTGTGATACTCGGGAAAGCTTCCCCAAACACTTCGCATTAGACACCCGACAGGAAGATTGAAGCCGGGAGAACAGTATTGTCGCTCGTCGTAGCCATATGGAGAGAATTCCAGAATCTCCGCAGATCCGCTCTCGTGTTTGAGAACATGGGCCGCGGCCCTGTCGATCTCAGCATTTCCCTGGCGACTCTTCTTGTAGTGGAAGCTGCCTGCAGTCTCCGAGGCACGTTAGCACCAGGCCGCCGCGGATGCGTCCAACCTTCTCCTTGTTTTGGGCCAGCCACGTGATGGCTCCGATCGTTCCGGGAATGAATAGGAACCGGTACGAATACCGCAGGTCCCGTCCCGACAGAAACTTCGCCAGCGAAGTGGCAACAGTTATGCCGGAAAGGTTGTCATTCGCCAAGGATGGGTGACAAGCATGACAGGAAATCAAGATCTCGTCGCTCGTCCGCCCGGGAAGATAGCACTCACCGTATGTCAAGTGCCCGTCTTGAGTGAGGAGTCGATGCATACTTCGTACTCCTCCCTCATCCAGTGCCAGCATCTGGTTATGGGAAAGACAGAATCCCCAGTCTTCCTTGTAGTAGGACGTTCGGTAAGGAATCCAGTCGGGATGCTCCGGAATTGTCAACAGATGCGGCCTGAGCTCGCTCAGAGGCATGGTCGCCTGCACCGGCACACTGTAGTTCATGACGTGCAGGCTGCACTTGCTGAAAGTCTACAACCCGCTTCCCGCTTGGAATCAGCGATATAGGCGTCCCGAATATTCCACTCTTTAGGCACGGTCCAATCGAAGACCTGTGTCCCCGTGGGCACCTCAAAGGTCTGCAACGGAATCCGACCCTGGATCATGGCCAGCGTCCGGCGGATGCCGTCCCCCGTGATGCTTCGGCAAATCGGGTAAAGGTCCGCCGCAAAACGATATAAGTCCCCGCCGATTGTCACTGTATCGCTTTGGTCGAATCTCTTCTGCAGCTCCATCGTTTCACACGAAGTTCGGGTAGCTTCGGTCCCTTTCGGAAATCACTTCCACCTTTTCGGGCCAAGTGATTCCGAATGCCGGATCATCCCACCGCACTCCACGGGCCGACTCCGGATTGTAAAATTCCGACATTTGATAGAAAATCTCGCTCTCGTCTTCCAGGGTAAGAAAGCCGTGCCCGCATCCTTCAGGCACGTAGACCATGTTTCGCTTGTCCGCCGTCAGAACCACCGCTATCCAGTCTTTGTATGTCGGCGACTTTGGGCGTAGATCGACCACCACGTCGTAGATCGCGCCTTTGGTACAGCGCACTAATTTCGCCTCGGCGTAAGGCGGCGCCTGATAATGCATACCGCGAAGTGTTCCCTTTCGGGCAGTTAAACGAAATGCTGCATTGCACCAGCCTGGGATTCAGTCCGCCTTCCTCAAATTCTCTCTGGCACCAAGCCCGCGCGAAAAACCCGCGATCGTCGGGTTTGCACTCGAGACTAAGTTCGAACGCTCCCGGTAGCATGGTTTCACGAAAGATCATAACCAGGATGTCCCAGCACAACGCAGCCATCCGCGAACCCGATAAACTTCATCATCCACTCGTTACAGGACGGGCCGCCGCCGTTGCAAGCCACCCCTACACTTCCGAACTAGCAACAATGATGCGGTAATCAACGGATCTGCTTATTTATTCATAGCACTCATTGGATCTGCCGGCTTGTTGCCCGTCTAGAACCGCGGGCAGAACAGATGAAGAAATACTCTACCGCGAACAGCGGACTGATGACGGGAATGTTCATATTTACATGCATTTGAACGGTCCTCATAAGCCGACCTTTGGGCTCATCATGAAACCAACGATGAGAGGTTGGGAAATACTTAGTGATATCAAAGAAGTCAGCCAAGCTGTTATGAAATTCATCGAACGACTGGATGTTGCTGTAAGGCCAGTATATTTGCTTGTTGCGATGGTTAAAATTAACATACGACACGATGAATGTGCCGTCGTCCTTCAGGATTCGGCTTATGTCATCGAATTTCTGACGCTGATGGCTCCCAACATATTCAAAAACGCCCTGGGCCAGGATAATGTCAAACCGTTTATCGCAAAATGCGATCGGGGTTTCAAGGAAGTCAGCTTGAACCAGGTTTGGAGCCGGATTATGTATAGCTATATCAATCCCGTAGTAGTGTAGATTTTTGCGAAGAAGGTGCATCAGAGTTGCCGGCCCACACCCAACATCAAGGAACTCACACTCCCGCCCTCGTGCAACCTGGTTGACAATCCGCGCCGCCTTTTCCATCCGAAAATGAGGCTGTGTGTAGTTCAGGTTTTCTTTAATCCAAAAATCCCTTTTATAATACTTGGCGCTCGCTTGTGGCATAATGCACGCTCCTCCGGTTCATGTTTCAGTGATTGCGTGATGGAGCGTCGTCCTCCTGGCGATCAGGGCCTCGCCCGAAGAACGCCCGCCCTTCCAGAAGACCGCGCGATTGCTCAGCTCTTTGCCGCGAGTGGACGTTCCACACCCTCGGATTCAATGACATCCTAGGTCACCCCGAAACCCTTCGCGAGCCCGATCCGGCTATTCTCAGCTCTCGCAGCCCAAGATCTGGCGGCACGCTTGCGATTACTTTAGTTTTTGTCTATAGTTACGCGAGGTTACTTTAGTTTCGGACCCTCTCGTTTCTGCGCCGGGTGGCGGCCCAGCGCCGGAGTAAGATTCAGGTGGCTTAGTCGTCTGCCGCGACCAGAGAACCCTAGCAAAGCGGGCCGGGCTTACCCTTTTTGCCGCACTTACGGAGTTAAGATAAAAAATGAGACGCTATCAGTCGGCTTTATTTTTACTCATCTTGCTATGCCTACCGATGTATTCCCATGCCCAGCTATGGTCGGGAATTATCGCTCCCAGCCGTGCAATCGATTGGTCCAGCACAGGCATACCGGGTGGTCTCCCGTCCTCAAGTTGGACGCAATGCGGTTCAACTATTGTCTCTGGCACCCCGGCGGCTACTATCAACGCTGCCCTCGCTGCTTGCCCAGCCAATCACTACGTGCTCTTGGGGCCTGGCACATTCCCAGGCGGGATCAACTGGACTAAAAGTCACGTTGCTCTCCGCGGCTCTGGCGCTGACCAGACCTTCATCCAAGGGACGGGCACGACAAGCTGCTTTGGCCTCGGTACTACGGTGGGCATTTGCAGCACCGACGGCACCTACGCCAACGGCCCACCAGGAACCATCTACAACTGGACGTCCGGCTACTCCAAGGGAACCACGAGTATCACTCTCAGCAGCACGTCGAGCATCACGGCTAACCAAACCATCGTGATGCTGGATCAGTGCGACGACGGTTACACGGGTGCATCATGCTCAGGAAGTTCCATCGACACTGGCAACTATTTCGTCTGCTCCGACCAATATGCTACGGCGCCGACGGGATGCGGCTCGGAAGGCGGCACTAACGCTTATCGTCCCCACCGGGCGCAGATTCAGGCGGTTGTTCCCACAAACGTCGCTGGCAATACGCTCACGCTGCCGTCGCAGGGACTGTATGCGCCCCAGTGGCGCACCGGACAGACTCCGCAAGCCTGGTTTGTACAGCCAATCATTGAGGCGGGTATCGAGAACCTTACGATTGACGCTACCACATCCGGTTCAGATGGCGTCTTAATCTGGAACGGCTATCAGTGCTGGGTAAGCGGCGTTAGATTCGTAGAAACTGGAAAATCTGCGGTGTGGCTGTTCCAGACGGTTCACTCGATTGTTCAGAACAACTACATCTACCAGTCCCAGGATAGCGATCCATACGGCATTGAAACGGAAATCTCAGCCGACAACCTGATTGTCAACAACATTATCCAGCAGAACCGCTCGCCTATCGTGAACAATGGTCCAACCACTGGTAACGTGTTCGCTTACAACTTCACCATACTGGATCAAACAGGTTCAAACGGAAACTGGGCATTTTGGGATCACAGTTCCGGAGCAGCGTTCGATCTGTGGGAAGGAAACATTGCCGGTGGGTTCGCCAACGATGACATCCACGGCTCTCACAACATGATTACCCGCTTCCGCAACCGCTTTACCGGTAAGGAAGACGGCAATACTGGGCAGATCACACCGGAATTCGAGGCGGCATACAACCGATACGGGAACGTCATCGGAGAAGTGGATGGCACATCTGGCTACGATACGACGTATTCTCAGGTGCCATTCAATAACTCCACTAGTATCTTCACGGTCGGAGCGGGAAATCCTGGTACGAGCCCGCCTGTGCCAAACGATCCCAATGTTGCTACGACACTGATGAGATGGGGAAACTGGGACACTGTGACGAATGCAGTACGCTGGTGCGGCAATTCATCTGATCCCGGATGGACAACTACTTGTTCTAGTACGTCTGAGGTCCCCAGCGGGATCAGCCCATACGGAAACCCAGTTCCATCAAACCAAACCCTGCCCTCATCGTTCTACTCGGCAGCGAAACCCGCTTGGTGGCCCTCGGCGAAGGCCTGGCCTCCAATTGGGCCAGATGTCACTGGCGGAAACATAGCCAACGTAGGTGGACATGCTTATACGATCCCGGCACAGGATTGCTATCTGAACGTTATGGGTGGGCCTGCCGACGGGAGCGGCGGTGTCTTGAGCTTCAACGCAAACACATGCTATCCGGGGGGGGATCCACCGGCTCCTCCAAGTAACCTCATAGCCGTCCCTCAATAGCGACTTCCCTCTTCGTGGAACAGCGGGGCTCATCAGCTCCGCTGCCTAGTTGTCCAGATTGCCACGCAACGAGATGGAACGCACCGAGCCGTCCTTGCAGCGAGCTGGAGAAAAGAAACTGCTGCGGATATCATCTAGAGAACCTGAGACATGACATTGACTTTCCTGCACTTCGATCTCGGCAGCTCCCGGGTTAAGTAATATCCTCGTACCTACTCCGGCTGCTCGACCAGCCTCCATGTCTAACGCCTTGTCTCCGACGAGGATGCTCGAGGTTAGGTCCAAATTGAGATCTACCTGCGCACGCAGGAGCATGCCGGGCCTCGGCTTACGATCGGGAGAGTCATATTTGTACCTGCCGATACCATAGACCGGATGATATGGACAGTAGTATATGCGAGCGATAGTAGCTCCTCGCCGTGCAAACTCTTCGGTCATCCACTCCGTTAATTCCAGAAACTCCGATTCAGTGTAGTATCCGCGGGCGATACCGGCTTGGTTTGTGACCACCACTAAGACATAACCAAGGCTCTGCGCTGCCTTACACAGATCGAAGATGCCCTCCTGGAAGCGGAAAGTCTCACGACTGTGTACATAACGCCGCTCGACATTGATGACTCCATCGCGGTCCAGGAAAAGCGCCTTGTTCTTGAGCGTATTCATAAGGCCAGAGTGGAACTTGCCCCAGTTACTAAAGGATGAGCTTGTGCTCCAAACCACGATCGCTGTGTGGAATGGCAGTAACCGCTTGTTCGGTCACAACCGCCTGCTCCACGGCATCGCACAATGCGTGACCGATCAAGATGTGGCACTCCTGAATGCGCGGCGTCTCTTCGGATGGCACGGCGATCAGCGCATCGACTATCTCACGAAGCCGGCCTCCTGAGGCGCCGGTGAGTGCTATTGTGAACAGCCCCATCCGACTTGCGCATAGGACCGCTTCAATCACATTGGCCGAATTTCCAGAGGTGCTGATGGCAACAGCCACATCGCCGGGCACAGCCAGCGCTTTGAGTTGCCGCGCGAACACTAGCTCGTATCCATAGTCATTGCCGATCGCCGTCACGACCGAGCTGTTAGAATTCAGCGCCAGAGCCGGCAGCGGTTCGCGCTCGCATAGATAACGACCAACGAACTCGGCAGCCAGGTGCTGCGCATCCGCTGCGCTGCCACCATTCCCGAAAAATATCGCTTTACGCCCGGCGCGGTAGGCTGAAACGAGAGCATCGGCAGCTGTGGTCAGCGCTGGCAAGCACGCGCCAATAAGGCGGTTGTGAACCTCAATGCTGCGCTCAATATTTGAGTAAACAATGTCGGCAGTCATAGGACCTCTCATTGAACCGTTACATACCGCTACGAGACACCACGTTGCCGATTTCCACGTTTGCTAGAATATGTTGAGCACTGTAGTAGCGCTCTGGAGTGCCGATGTCCACGCATGCGACTGAGGTAACGTTCGCGCGAATGCGCTTACCTTCCTTCAGCCATTGCGGCAAAAGCTGTTCTTCTAGCGATAGCCTAACCCCGGCCGGTATGTCCGAAAGGAGAGCTTTCGATACCACGTACACTCCGGCATTGACATATTGCGACTTCGGTAAGGATCTTTTCTCGCTGAACCGTTCAACCATGTTGTTCTCATTTACCAATACGAGGCCGCTGTCATCTCGTCCGTCGTGGGGCACCACAACCAGAGATACATCAACTTTCGCTCTGCGATGCTCCGCTATACACCTGGGGAGATCCACACCTGTGTAGCTATCGCCATTCATGACTACAGCAATGTCTGTATCGAGCAGAACAGCAGCGTTACCGAGTGCGCCGCCAGTCCCAAGCGGAGCTGGTTCGACTGAGTAAACTAGCGCTAAGCCAAAATAACGGTCTCCAAAATGTAGGCGGATCTTGATGTCTTGGTGGCCGGTAGCCAAAATGACACGCCGGAAACTGTATCGCTGCAGCTGTCTAAGCAGCAGCTCTAGAAATGGGCGGCCGGCAATGTTTGCCATTGCCTTGGGACCATCCCCCGTGATGCTCTTCAACCGACTACCAGCACCCCCGCACAAGATGATCGCATCCGGCATGCTAGGCATATACTAACCGCCGCTCATTGATAAGCGATTTGTCGTAGGTTTCCTCAGGCTCATATACCACAACATGACTACCCTTATTTGAGAAACTGAACGGAACGCACAATAACTTTCTCAGACGTAGCCTTAGGGCCTCTCGCCGCTCAGGTGGTATGAAGAACAGCATGAAACCACCACCGCCCGCACCAAGCAGCTTGCCTCCGAGCGCACCGGCGTCGAGACCGGCCTGGTAGATTTCATCGATACTAGAGTTCGTGATCTTTTGCGTTAGCGTCTTCTTTATCTGCCAACCTTCATGCAGCAGCCGCCCGAAATCGTCGAGTGAGCGGTTAGGATTGGCAACAATCGCCTCAGCCTCGTCCACCATTTGCCGCATAGCGTGCAGTTCCTTCTGGCGGTGAGGGGTCATTCTGAGCTGCTCCTGGGCAATTTCTGAGGCTGTACGGGCAAAGCCTGTGAAGTAGAGCGCTAGGTGCTGCTCGAGGTCTGCCAGCCTGGAAGGTGAAATCAGGATCCGTTTTACGTCTACGAGACCATCCTGGTGGAAGTTGATCCGATTGAAACCGCCATATGCCGCGCTAATCTGATCCTGCGCACCCACAGCCTCCTTCAGCAGCTCTTGCTCTACCCTTATTGCATCAAGAGCGAGGGTGTGCTTGTCCCGCATTTGGTTTCGAAGCGCATATAGACCGAGGAGCAGCCCTACCGTAAATGCTGAACTTGTGCCTAAACCCGCTCGTGCAGGTAAGTCAGCAATGTGATGTACCTCGATACCTTCGTCAATTCCCAGGAATTGCAGGCAGCTGCGTACAGATGGATGCTGGATGGCATTGTTGCTGTCAACATTTTCATACTTCGAGTACAGAATGCGACTGTGATACTCGAAAAACGGCGGCAGCCATCGACAAGTGATATAGCAACACTTATCGATTGTGGTCGACAAGACAGCTCCACCGTGCTCTCGATACCATAGCGGGTAATCGGTTCCACCGCCGAAGAAAGAAACGCGAAGAGGCGTTCGAGTGATTATCATGTTAGTGGTCTTTTCTGCGCTGCGGATAAGATCCCCGAGAGCGGCACGACGCGACTTCAGGACGTTGGTAATGCTCGCCGAGGAGTGCTCCAGGTCCGGCTTTCCCGGCGTTATATTGAAGGATGGGCCGCGAGCCTTCGATCCTCGATTCGAAAGATAGCCTTATCCCACAACTGTTCCACCGACCAGCGGAACCTCGGTACTAATACTTGAGCGCGTCTCGCCAGGGCCCAGCCAAAGATGGTCTTAATCCACGAGTACTTCCAGGACAAGTCTGGAACCTCTAGCCGTCCTCCGAGTTCCTGGGCTACCTTCTGCGCGCGCTCAAAGATATCGACTCTTTCCGGATAGAAGTAGATCATCCAGTTCTGCAGATAGGCCACACAGGCAGCCCGGGCCCTTTGGCTGTCGTCCACGGACCTTACATAGTCGATATGCAAACACATCGACAGCCATTGAGCCTCGCGTTTCTTGTCGGATTGTCCGATATAGCTGAGGCTACTCGGGCCGGACATCCGATAGTAAACTGTCGCCTCCGGCACAAAACGGGTGCCATTGCTCGCCAGCAGAACTCGAGCGAAGTACTCGCCATCATCATCTCCCAAGAGTCTGCTATCCCAAGGGCCCGCGGCCTCCGTCAACTCGCGACTGACAAGCCAAGTGGCGGTTTGCATGTAGACATTCTGCTCCATCTGGCGTAACAGCCATTCGGCTGGCGACATATCGCGCCACAACGCTGTGGGAACAAATTCCGCTCGACTATACCGGTACATGAATCGTCCCCACGCGCAAGAGAGGAGCCTCCGTTTGTCGGGACACTCGCTCACGACCTCCATCTGCCTGGCAACCTTGTCAGGAGCCAGCAAATCATCGGCGTCCAGCCACTGAATATAATCTCCTGTGCTAAGGGAGAAGGCCTTATTTCGGGCCGCGGCAGCACCCTGATTTGCCTGGGAGACGACGGCGACGTTACTGGATTCAAATCTGCGCAAGATCGATGGCGTCTCATCAGTGGAGCCATCGTCAACCACGATGATTTCCGTTCGTGGCCAGGTTTGCGCAAGTGCGGAACGCAACGTGTGAGCAATTGTTTCCTGCGCGTTGAAGGCAGGAATGAGAACAGAGACCAGAGGTTTCATGATGCCTACCTGTCCAACAGTCCTGCATATACGTCCCGAGTCGCCTCGGCAACACCTTCCCACGAATGCTGCGCGAATGCGTAATCGCGTATCTGCGGCCGTCGGACGTCTAGAGTTTGAAAGAGATCACTTTCGAAATAAGTTTCAATTGCCTTGGCCAAATCATCTGCGTCGCACGGCTTACACAGGAAGCCCGTTCGGCCCTCGATGATTTCTTCTCTGAAAGAGCCCACATCGGCTGCCACCACGGGCAGGCCAAAGCTGTATGCCAAGAAGAGCACTCCGCTCTGAAAGATCTCCTTGTAGGGCAGTACCAGGACATCAGCCGCTTTCAGATAGATTTCGGCATCCTTGTCAGGAATGAACTCGGTTCTCTGAAGGATCCGGTTTCTGTAGGGGGAGTTGTCGATCATCTGTTGAATTTCGTCGAAATATGCCTCGGACCCCTTCTTCAATTCGCCGGCGATGATAAGGCGGTAGTTCACGTCAAGAGCAGCGATCCGTTGAAATGCAGCCAGAAGATATTCGAGTCCCTTATAAGGGCGGAGTCGGCCGAAGAATAAAATAGCCTTCTCGCGACCTCCTAGTCCAAGACGCTGTTTTGCTTGGCCTGGCGTCAGGTCCGTATCCGGAAAAGCGTTATTGATCGGATGGCGAATGACCGTGACGTCTGTCGGGCGGATCGCAAAGTCTTCACAGAGCTCGCGTTTCATCTTGGCGGTATGGACGAAGATGTGATCGGCCAGCCGATACTGGGTCTTCAGGGTAATGCGGTTGAACGACGAATCATTCGAGTCTCTTTTGCGGGCATTTACATTGTGCGCGGTGATCACAATCTTTTTTCGCAGGGTTTTGAAATAGACCATTAAGACAGTACGGTCAAAGAACTCGATCCTATTGTTCCATAGAATATGGAAAATCTTCGCATCCGCGGCGGCTGCATACCGGATTAGCCGCGCGTAGTAGATCAACAGCCCTAACGCCTTCGTCGCTGCGCCGGCATTCGGCCGCCAATTCCGTTTTAGGTTAAGAAACCTCAGGTTGAAAGTCTGATGCAACTCAGGGCTGTCTATTTCGTCGCTACCTACGACATCCAGACAAACACCCTTTGTGACAAGCGCCATCGCCAGACCAAATGCGTAGGGTCTGTCTTGACCTCCGGTGAGCAGTCCGACTTCAATCTCAACTGTCCCGGCCGGCACCGCCTTGGCAAGAGGATCGTCACTCTTGACACGGACGTCAGAAGGGGAGGGATGAGCTTGAGTCACCATCTGGATCCCGTTCGCCCCGAAGACGTCGTCTCTCTTCCTGTTCAGGGTATGCATCTTTAGGCTGCAGCGCCAGGAATTGCGATTTCGCTAGGGCATATGGGCTGATCAATGCCCAGCACAAAGTGTGTCGACGAATCGTGGTTCAACCTCGACGGTATCGGTATCTTCTATGCCGAGAGGGTATGCACTTTCCAGAAGCGGAGCTTCCGGAACCGCCAATATCGCCAGGAGGAAGAAGATCCAAACGAGGTTCAGCTCCTTGAACGCAGCCTCAGTGAAGTTGTAGATCACCGCCACGACGAAATACGCCAATCTGAGCTTGCCCGTCTCGGGATCGTGGCGAAATGCAGCGATCGTGTTCCGGTACCCCGCAACGATGAGAAACGCTAGCACCGCCAGCCCTATCCATCCCAAGTTCAAGAAGACTTCGAGGTAGCCGTTATGGGCCTCCATAAGTGGGTTGCCCTCGAACATGTGCCGTATCTGCTGAAGCCGATCCCCGAGCCAAAAACTCTGGTAGCCGGCACCCAACAAGGGGTGTGGGCTAAACTGTGGGAGCACATTCCATAGCTCGGTTCGACCGGTGAGAGTCGGGTCCCTTCCCAGTTGCCCGACTAGGCCCCCGCCGGAATCAAAAAACAGGGCAAACACAGCGATACCCACCACGGCTGCGACAACGAGGTGAACGTGCCTTCGGGCCGTCACGAAAATACTCGTCGCAGCCAATAAAATGCCAGCGAGAACGAAGCAAGACAAGGAAGTCATCGAGTTGGCTCGCAACAGGAGCCAAAGCACCATCGCGAGAATGGAGCCATGGGCGATCAGCGGGCCTGCCCTGCGGCCCTTGTTTTCATCTCGGAAGGCCTCGAAAAGACGCCACAGTGATGCGAGTCCAAAGATCATGCAGATCATCCCGAGCTCATTCTTATTTGTGGCGACGCCGGTCCAAACAGGAAGCCAAGTCCAACGGTTGTATCCTCGCCCCAAGTCGGGATAGTACTTGATGAACAGCACGGAGACAGGTACTAGGAGAAAGCCTATTCGCCTAAGAAGTCGTTTTAGCGCGGTCACGGGTTCCGAATCTGTCAGGACGATGAGGAGCATCACAATATCGCCCACGGCTTTGGTCCACCGCTTGAAGGCTACACCGGGGTAGTCAGACCAGAGGATGCTCAGAGCACAGTAGGCGAAATACACCAGAATCGGTCCGTTTTTTTTCAACAGCTTTCCAGCTTGGCGATTTCCGCTTGCCAGCACAATCAATCCTAAAACCATCAGGCCGATGAAAACCGCTCGATCGACGGGGCTGCCTTCAAGGTACAGTTCGCTATCTGGCGGTGGCGCAAGCTGGAGCCAAACAGACAAGGGTCGCGAACCAGCGAGTATTATCCAGACCACGGGAATCCAGAGCGCGACGGAGGTTCGGGATTCTCTGTCCCGATCGAGCAGAAAAAGCCCGAGGATCCCGAGGGCAAAGACAGCAGTGGCAATCTGCGGTGGCATTTACTGGTTTGCCCCAAGGGCGTCTGACCGATGCTCCCAAGTCATCTCTGGTCAAGGAAGAGCCGGTGAAGGAGTTCCAGAGTCAGCACCTTGTGGATTTCGCTGGTGTAGTTTCGGTCCCCTTTAAGATGGGCCCGCACCATGGTCTCTAGTCCCTTGCGCTCCAAGTAGGGTCGGGAGAGCGTCCGTGAATCGAGCAGCATTTCCTGGACATACTTGGAGAGTGCATCCCGATACCAGATCCGGAAGTGGTAAAACTTGTGCCTGCCAAGAAAGAGCCGTTCGAGGTGGACTGGCGAGAACAGATGATCGATCTGAGCTATCCATTGAGGCATACCATAATCGTAAGCGTATTCTGCCTTGAACGTGAACTCGAGGAAGGCACGGGCGACCGCCGAGGATAGACGCCCCTCCGATCCCGCCAGACCTCGATCGGTTCGGATCTGCCGCAGCGTGGCATTACCATCGGCGATCAAGCGGAGGCTTACGTCTTTTTTCGAGAAAATGTCGCTTTTTGCAAAGGCCGGCGCCGGCGCGCGAAAGACGGTCCGAACGAAGTCATTGTCCAAATAAGGAGACCGAATGGTCAGCTGGCTCTCCTCCAGGGTGTTGACCCCACGTTGAGGAGCCTGGCGAAAGAGAACGAATGAAACTGGGTGCCCCTGAATTACTCTTGCGTATGTCTTCTCGGCCGCCTGGATGTAGCTGAGAAGCTCCGGACGGTAGAGATCCGCGGCAGGTTTGAGCGGCTTGAACCCCGGCAACCAGCGGAGCACCTCGCTCCCATAAATCCCAGCCATCCTTACTGGGGCGATCTCGCGGGCTTTTTCGTTGGCATACAGGGCAGGCGAGCGGCTTACGTCGACGCATCCGTCTGTGAGGTACACGCTCCGCTCGGCGTAGTGGGAGAAACGAGAGAGGAAATCGCCGTCCACATTGATTACCTGGTGTGACTGTTGACACGCGCGAGCCACTTCCCGCGCCACAATGACGTCCCGACAATCTCGGTACGTTCCCCCAAACGTGTAACAAGGCAGCGACCCCGGCGAACACTTCTGCCAGGCCATGATCATCCGTGTGTCCAGGCCCCCTGTGAGGGACATACCAATCTGTTTCTGACCATTGAAGTAACGTGGGAGATTACGCTCAAATACTTCCTGCAGTTCCCGGTAGTACGATTCTGGCTCCAACGGAGCTTGGTTTTCCCACTCCTGCAGTTTGAAGTAACTGTCTTTCCGCTCGATTGACCCATTCCGAAAAACCCACGACGCAGCGGGTGGCAACAGGTAAATTCTTTTGAATAGCGTTCGGTCCTCTAGGACACAACCGCAGGAGACGAACTCTCCCAAACCTTTGGGGTCTGCCGTCCGGAGCTCGGGACGGACTGCCAAGATTCCTTTAGCTTCAACTGCGAAATAGAACGCATCCTTTGACTCGTGATAGTAGATGGGATGCATCCCATAGCGATCATTGAACAGGGTTGCTGTCTTAAGCCTTCGGTCGGCCAAAAGTCCATGAAATCGGCCGTTCAAACCGGCTGGGAAGGAGCTGTCTTCCTCATAGAGGTGCACAAGGTACGACGGACCTGTCGCCTTCACATCATGCCCGCGCTCTTTAAGGCGGAGACGAGTTCCGGCATCGGAAAACTCCTCGCCAGAAAACCCGAGTACCGTGTCTCCGCTCTCGTTGCAGACAGGCATTTGATCGGAGAAGGAGTTCTCCAGAGCGGTCCAGCCAACATATACTCCGAGGGATTCATCAACCCACGTTCCCGTCTTATAGAAAGGCTCATGACGAATCGACTCGAGCATGCAAAGCAGCTGGGGCTCAGCCCGTTCCCTTGCCATCTTCGTTATGAGGCCGACAATTCCTGGCATATCTTACTAGACCTTACGGGAACGACAAATATCCGAAGCAAGGTGATCCTTGGGCAATGGAGGGGTAGTTAAGGGATTAAGGATTGGAGCCGGCGGGAGGATTTGAACACTCCATCTGCCGATTACAATTCGGCCGCTCTGGCGTTAAGCTACACCGGCTTCGGAAGCCCGACCAGTTGTACCATTTGGCTCGGGCATTGACAACAGTCTTAATTACCCTAGGAGGAAGAATGCCATGAAGACCACGGTGGCACCTTGCCAACATACATAGATTTCCCCATTTTGTCAACGGGACATAGTATCTCGGTACCAGTATCTCCTGGAACCCATTGCGGATCTTGAAGTCCTTCAGGGAGCTGTCTTTCTTGTTACCATAGTTATACATACCATAAGTTAGGTAACTTAGTTTCTTCGCTGTGCATACCTCCACAGCCTTCGCCAACAGTGCATTTGCTGGCCTTTTGTCACTGTGAGAAGCCTTTGGCAGCAATTGCAGTATGGAGGCGATCTCTCCCCGGTAGACTATCTTCATGAATCCAATCAGTTCATTTCCGACATATGCGCAAATGAAATCACTGCGATCGCTAAATGATGACTGGTCCTTCTTGACCTGCTCAAAACTCTTGCCGTAGTGAGCAAAGGGGAGGTTCTGTCGGATCGGGGAATCGTTATTTACGCCAATAATCCCTTCAATCAGAGAATCATCAAGCTTCTTAACGCTCACAACAACGCCGCGCTTTTCCGCCCTTCTAACATTCTTGCGGCTCTCTTGCGGCAACCTCTTCCACCAGTCTCCAAAGTCCGTTAACGGAATAGCGGCGACGCTCTCCCACTCCATCGGAAATGCGTACTTGGGGTGCTTTGCGGGCAGTTTCTGAGTAAACGTGAATATATCGGCGCGTAGACCGGATGAGTGCTGAGCCTTCAGTCTTCTCACGCAGGTCTCTGGAGCCTGAATCTCACGGTCCAACCACTCCTCCTCATAAACAACAGCCGACTTGATCCACTTTCCCTTGATAATAATCGCATTGTCGCCCACAGCTAGCGCTGGAACCTTGACCCACTTCCCCCTAATACTGATTTCGACACTCTGGTTGTCTGATACAACCACCGTCTCTTGCGGAGCAAGCGATGACAAGGACACTGGCGAACCTCCTGTGGGACGGCGGCGTAATAGGTGGATGCTGAATTTACGCATTTGCTGGCATCCGACCCGCTCGCAGGGTAGCGAATCCCCGTATCGAGATATCCACGGTCAACTGGAAGATCTCTTCACCCATAAGAAGACTGTATTCTTCTGGATGCACGGGGTGTGTTTCCACTTCTACGACAAACTCGCGAGCCAACGAAAATATCCTCGGCAAGCGACTAGGGGGGGCAAGCGGTAACAGTGAGAAAAGGAAATCCGCGATACGGTGACGGCGCGCTAGGACCCGGTCGACGGTCTTACGATAGAGCCGGTTACCTAAGCCTTTCTCGCCTGGCTGGAATGAGAAGTTACGTCGAACAATCGTTGCAGGCGGCAATAGCCCACCCAAGAGGACGTTGGAGCAGAGGTGCATGTGATGATGACCATCAATTCGGTCAGGCGTCTTGCCATAGAGACGGCAGAACTCGTCAAGTTGAGCCTCACAGACGTATTCAAAAGAGCGACCCAACCGTGGGTGAAAAACTATTCGGGCAAGTCGGTGCTGTGTCAGATACGCGGCAAGTTCTCGTTGGCGCTCGCGCAGTTGGACTGTGCAACTCGACGCCGAAAAGGGCGTCGTAAAGTTGAGGTGGAGCCCAGCGTCGATCCGGTGCTCCTGGGCGATTTCGGCCGCCCGTTCTGAATCCGGCATGAAAACCATGGCGCTTACAGAGGAGACAGTTCTGTGAAGGACGCACGCGAGCGTCCGTGCGGTAGTCTCTCGGTCTCGGCCCCAATCGTCGGCATTTACGATTAGATACCCAGCGTCGTGGTCACTATCGCAACGGCCGGCACCGTGGTCGACAGTCAAGGCGTCTGGGAGGTCGTGGCTGATCCGAAGTACTGTCGAGAGTGCGTCCGCTGTCCGCTGCATCAACTCTTAACCAGCACTGGCTCGCTCACAAGTTTTTGGCGCTCGCGATCCACTATATCACCGCCGTTAAGCAACCGGATAGCAATGGAATATGCTCCGAATTTTAGCGCGTCGAAAGAGTACTTCCACATATAACCTTGAACCAACTGTCCTCCAAAACGCATCTTGAAGGTCATTATTCCTTCCTGCTTAGATCCTGGTTCCGGATTGATCCGTACCCCCGTAAAATTGAACCGCTTTACTCCAAGTTCACGGAATTGGCGCATCGCCTCCCAGTGCAGTAAGTGCATTGCTCCCTCAATCGGCGCCGACACGGTGCCACCGTAGAGGGTGTAGGCCGTGTGTTGGCTGAACGCACTGACCAAACACGCCTGAACGGCACCTTCATGCTCAGCAATGAATATCTTTGCGTGTGCACCCAATGCGAGAGCGAGGTGTTCGAACTCGCTAAAGCTCTTGAATCTCGCACCCGATCTCGCCATAGTCCTCTTCGCAATGCGGTAAGCCAACGAGAGGTATTCCATGCCGCTCTTGATGCGCACGCCACTCCGTGTTGCTCTACGAATGTTCTTTCGACATCCCGCATCCATTTCCTGGAAAAGAACTTCCTCAGATAGGGTCAGGTCTTTGATAAAGCTTCCATACGGCGCTGCAGCAGCCGTGTATGGATATGTCCGAAACAAAGCCGTATTGCTTCCCGGAATAATCATGTCGGCTCGGAGTGACCGCAAATATTCAATGGCACTATTTAAGAAGCCCCGTTCCTCTTCCAGACTGAGATCTTCTTGTAACGGAATAGTCTCAATTCGAAAGCGAACCATGCGGAGGCCGAGTCTTCGAATTACGGTATATGGCAATATGCACCGGAGCTCTCCGGAATTATCGATACCTCCAATCCACCCGTATTCATCGCCGACCGCCCTGAGGAAAGCTTCGCAAGCGAATATGGGCAGTCCGGAATGCCACTCTATCGCAACTGGTGTCGCTCGAAGGCCGTTGAGTCGGCTCTCTAACATGCAGCAGGATCCTGTCGCAAGGTCTTCTCGACGACTAGTTTTCCAAACATGGAGATGTACATGACCTGCTCTTTCGCTCTCAGACCAGCCTTCTCCATCATTCGCAAGGACGGTCGGTTCCTGCTGTTGACATCAACCACGATCTTGTCAACTCCGTATAGGCCGAGCAAAATCGCAGCTATTCTACCCACCATAAACGGCCCGATTCCCATCCCTCTGAAGCCGTCGCTGGTTACGATGTCATGGATGAGGGCTTCGTTGGGCAGAAGTCGCATGTGCATCCTTATAACTGTCGGCTTCCGCGCGCGGTTTATGCTCGCCCATATGCTGCCGATCATTTTACCGTCACACTCCACGAAGAACCCTATCTCACCACGAGCCAGTTTATCCCGATATTCTGATACCCTGCTCTCCTCTCGAAAGTCTTGGACTCGAACATAGTTGCTCATGGTTATGGAAGTAAACACACATTTGGCTCTAGGCTCGACTGGCGCAAGATTGCTCATGCTACTGATACTAAAATTGGTGGTCAAATAGACCCAACATATCCCTTGTAGCCTCTTTGTAACCGCGTGTCGAACCTCTGGCCACCGCATGAGAACTGATTAATCCTCCGAGCTAAATGTCAGACGCTATCGTCTATGCGTCTCAGGGTCATATACTGCCGGCCGGCATGCCCTTGGAAGACGCGTCACACCACTCATAAAATCACGCAACCGGGCCATTTGGTCACTTCTGCGAAACTGGACAAGGTCGGCAGATACCAGCATTGTGGCGCCGCTGGCCATCGCCCACAGAAATCCCATAAGCCGAAGGCCCCCTGCGAGCACAAACGGCCGCTTGGTCATCTGATATGGGGTCCGACAAATCTCCCACAATGGGTGGGTACCCAGCATATAGTCGCCTTTGCCGCCTCTGAATGCGACCATTAGCCGATTCTGCTTGGCGGTGCCTATCTTCCGATGGTGAAAACAGGTCTTTTCGGGAAAGGTTCTTGTTTGCCATCCCTTCAATCGTGCTGTCAGTACGGCCACAAGATCCACACCTCCTATCGAGATCGGAACATAGCCGCCGATTTCCTCAAAGCAACTGCGTCTGAAGAATTGACACGCGCCAGAAACATGGGTGAGACTTGTAAACCGATAGTCGTACTGAAGGTGACCCTCAGTAAAAGGTGTCCCCGCGACACCTAATTGGGAATTGTCGACAAATTTACTCAAGAGGAATGCAAAGTAGTCCTGGTCAAATGTGACGTCCGCATCGAGGTTGCCGATGACGTCGTAGTCCATGTCTTGTAGCTTCTTAAGCCCCGCATTGAAAGCATGTACTTTCCCTGCGAAGTGGCGCTCCCGCCGCTCTGGCACCCGCACGTACTCAATCCAGTCATGCTGGGCAGCGTATGCCCTCACGATCTCATCGGTACCATCTGTCGAACCGTCACTGACGATGACCCAGCGAACCGGTCGTTTCGTTTGCGAGACCACGCACTTAAGGGTCTCCTCGATGAACGCTGCCTCGTTTCGAGCAGGAGTCACCAGCGCCAGTACCAACTCCCGGGACTTAGTCACTTCGGGTTTCGACGTGCAATCTGCCGAAAGAATTGTCACGCCATCCGCCTTCATATAGCAACTGCCCCCGAGGCTTGCGTCCTCTGCTTTGCCTAATGACACGTTGGCATTTCGATATGGTCGAGTGATCCGGCTTTTGCCAGTTTCGGGTAGATATCAGCGAAGGTCGACACCTTGATTCGGTTCATCCTCAGAAAGGACAGAAAGGAATCGATGGTATCAAAATCCGTAAGATCCTTCGTATGTCCGATGGCTACGATCGGTCGATATGATGCGGGGTCCATTCGGTCCTCCTGAATGACCGCACCCAGCATAGACGTTAGCTCGGTGAGCGTCATGCGGGAGAAGTCAAGCTTAAGCGGATAGCGAAATCGCAAGAAATCGACAACGCGGGCCAGCGTCTGCCTGGCATTTCGGCCGGCCATTCCAAGCTGGTTCGAAAACGCCATCCGTTTGGAGGTCAGCATTTTCCAGGAAGGAACCATGTTGGTGTAAATTGGCACCTCAATCAACGAGCCCATTGGATCGGGCTCGTTCACATTGTGGCTGAACGGCCAATAATAGCCGTTCTTCAGAGCATGCCGATAATCCAGGCTATGGTTATGCTGCAACCCGCCCTTAAACACTGAGGAGTCTATTTTGATACCCTTTTCGGCCAAGACATTTGCGACGGTTCGAGTTGGCTGGAACAACCAATTACCTGCGCGAAAGGAAAGAGGAATAAAACCGCCATCGTCGATAAGGTACCGAAGGTAGTCGAGTGAACGGTCAACAATCTGTGCAATTCTCGTTCGAGGCAAAGTGCAGAGATTGTATTCGCTGGAGTCGAGGGACCATCGTCCTTCCTCGTAATGGGCATTCGCCCACTGTGGATGCAGGTGCAACGCGACCTCAATATCGTTCTTGTGAAAGTCCCGGACCTGCTCCTTAACCAAACCAATCGCCGAATCTGTCCCGTAAGCCTCGATTTTCTCGAGCTCTGCAACTTCAACGAAAGCGACGAACGGCGCCCGCCACTCTCGGAATATGTTCTCGAGTCGCTTTGCCGGTTCGTAGACCAAGTCCTTTAACGCACCAGTGCCGTTGCCAAAAATCTCATAGTCGAGTGTTAAGACGAGTTCAATCATATATTCCGCGCCTGACAGCAACGGCAACGCTGGCGAACGACGCGTCGGGCGACGTCGTCACATCGACGTCCGATGCGCACAAGAGCGTGGATAGCGCCAGAAACATCCAAGACTGAGACCACCTCATATATGAGGTCCGGATGGTGCAAAACCGGAGGACCCGATAGTAAAAGAAGCCGCGATCGTCCCACATGTGCTTCATCGCCCATTGAAATATCAAATGCGCTAGTGCAACATTGCCGGCGTTGAGATATCTAAATGCGAGAAGCGTAATAATGCTTTGTGCCACACAATGAATGTCGATCGGATAAGTCCGATCATGAAAGTACCTGACTGCACCATCTTCGCGAAAAAAGTGGGATCTGTAGAACTCAAACCCACGCCGAATGCAGAGGTCGAACTCCGTCGTCAGGGCACATTCAGAAATCGATTGCAAGGCGCAGAGGTTGTAGCCGGTATGGAAGTTATCAATCCATCGTTGTGACGGCCCGTCGCCGTATTCCCACGAGCCATCTGAGCGCTGCTTTGCGGCCGAGTAGCGCGCGACCTTCAACGCCGGAGCGAGGAATTTCTCCTCGCCGGTGTGCCTGTACACACGGCATAGCAAGGCAGCGGCCAGGAAGTTAGCATTGTGGACTTGAACCTGAAGTGCTGGCAGAGGATAGCTGAAACCGGCGACAGAGCTACCGTCGGCCCAATAGAGCTCGTTCAGCATGTACTCCGCCGCACTGACTGCCATGGTTAGGCACCGGGAGTCCTGGCCTTGCTCATAAGCATCCAAGAGCGCGCCGGCGACGAAGGCCGTGCAAACCAAGTTGGGGGCGCCTGCGGGCACCACAATTGTGCGCGTCTGCCAGGGGAAACTATATCCCCAGCACCAGTAAGGAATGCCTGGAGATCGAAGGGCGATCAAACGTTCGACCATCGACTCGACCAGGTCTTCCTGGTCGGCCACCCGGCTGCCTGCGAGCCTGACGAACGCCGAAAGAAACAGCGCAATGGCCTTTGGATTCTGGGTCTTTGGAACAATCATAACGCGGCGGATGTTGATGGGACTCCGCTTCAACGCCTGGGTAAGAACGAGCCGAGGGAGTCTGGAGTTTAGAAACGTTAGGGCTGAAAAAGCCCTGCTGTTGAGAGCATCGTAGGGATCGTGACCTGCCCAATCGTTGGCTCGACAATAGGCCAGAAGCTGGAAGATCACTGTTTCAACATCATTGTCCATGACGACTGAATGGGACCGCGCTAAAGAAATCAAGTCTTAAGTGCAGAGTTCGGAAATAACGGAGAGTTCAGGCGAAGCCTGTTGGCGGTATGCGCAAAGCAAAACGTCCAGAATCCGTGTTGCGGCTTGTCCATCCCACTTCTTTGGCAGGCTTTTGGCAGCTTTCCTGTTCATCTGTAGCCGGATCGCCGCCGCGATCTTTTCTTTCGTTGTGCCGGCAATGACATTCGTTCCGCTCTCTATGGTCACAGGCCTTTCGGTATTTTCTCGGACCGTGACGCAGGGAATCCCAAGACACGTAGTTTCTTCCTGGATGCCGCCTGAATCGGTCACAACGATGGCCGCGTGTTTCATCAAACAGACAAAATCTAAGTAACCCAGAGGATCGGTCAGGATGACTCCTTTGTCGCCGCTTCCACAGCCTAGTGCACCTGCTTTTGTTTCTCTCGCGAGCTCCAGACCGAATTCCCTAATACGCTGTTGTGTGCGGGGGTGCGCGGGAAAAACGATGGGGCAGTCCGCCGCCAGTCCTTCAAGCCCGCCCATAATGTTCTGAAAAGCATTCCGATTGTCCACATTTGACGGCCGATGCAGAGTGAGGAGCGCATAACGGACGATCGGATTGCCATCTCCGTTCCCACTCGCTTGAGCCCGAAGCCCCAGTTGCATCAGTATGGTCGAAGCGTCGGCTTTCTCCTCAAAGGCGAGGAGCGAGTCGATCATGGTGTTGCCGACGAAGTGTATGGTCTCGGCTGAAAGACCTTCGTCGCGGAGATTCTGAAGCCCGCTCTCCTCGGTCACGAAGAGCAGATCCGATAAATGGTCGGTGATAACACGGTTGACCTCTTCCGGCATCGCCCGGTCGAACGAGCGCAATCCAGATTCCACGTGCGCCAACAACGGCCTTGTGCCCGTCGCATCGAAGCAGATCTTGGCGGTTACGAGGGCGCATGCAAGGGTCGAGTTGACGTCCCCAACAACCACAACCACATCGGGCTTCTCACGCAGCAAGACTGCCTCAAATCTTTCCAGGACCTTCGCTGTCTGAATGACGTGCGATCCAGAACCAACTTCAAGTCGGATGTCCGGAGGGGGGAGGTTCAGGTCGGCAAAGAATGAGTCGGACATCAAGGCGTCATAATGCTGCCCCGTATGAACAAGGACGTGATCGATTGTCGGGACGAAGACTTGACCGTTAGGCCCAACCTTGGCTTGCCCTGCCTCTTTGTTGTGCTTCCGAATTGCCGCAATGATAGGCGCAGCCTTCATGAAATTGGGACGTGCGCCCACCACCGTCATGATTTTCATCTTTGATTCCCTGGAAGGTTATGCTGGGATTGTTACATCACGCAAGCGAATATGGCACTATTCTAAGTTTGCCCTGACATCATTGGATGTTCCAATATAGAAATGATGTGGTTGACAATTGTATTTAGAGCAGCGCTGTTTCCCTGCTCCGGCATTAAGGGCCGGTGGCGTCGACTAAGGACGACTCTCGTCCGGACGTCTTCTGCACTTTCTAAGAGTACAAGCCGGCCATTATTCGCCAGGTATCGATCTACCGCCCCGATCTTGCCGCGAAAGATGCTGTATACAGGAACACCTAAGGCGGCTGCCTCGCGGTTCATGGTACCCCCGCCACTGATCACCAAGTCCGAATACCAGATCAGGTTGAGCCCGTCTTCGGCATGCTCTGGGATAGAAAGCCGTCCGGTCGCAAACAGGGCAGGCCATGACTTTTTCAGGAAGGCCCCTTGTCTGTGGTTTCTCGGCAGCAGGATGACTTGGACCTTGGGCGCATTCCCGAGAAACTCGATCGTGGCCACGAACAGTTCGTCACTTTTCGGATTGTGGTAGTGTGCTTCGCTGGCAGGAGGGCGCACAAGTACTACGACATCGCACTCACCGAGTCCGAGGCGGGACTTGATCGAAGGGTCCGGCTTAAAAGTCGGAACATAAACGTCCTCCTTGATTCCGGGGTATTGCAGGATACGAAGAGTCTTTCGAGCGGACTCGCTGAAGGGAATGACCTCGGGCGCCATGAACCAAGTAGGCTTGAAAAACGCCAGGGACTTGGCGAACTCGTAATCAAAAATGCACAACGACCGAATTCGAAGCAGCGTAGAAGTCAAGGTCTGCGACCGGGACCCGTGGGAGACCGCCAGATCTGGCTTTTCTCGAGCTATGATTGGAAGCATCTGTAGAGCGCGCAGACAAGTTCCAAATACTTTGAGAACCCTATGTTTTCCCCAGTGACGCCCCACAGATCTGTAATTGAGCCGAAACAGTTCCGCCAACTCACATGCCTGATACGCATCACGTACAGTAAGTGTGACTAAATATCCCCGCTTTTTGAGTTCCTCGATGATTGGAGCAAAGAACGGCACATGAGGAGAATTGTCCAAGTCGATCCACACTCGCTTAGACGTTACCCGAGCGGGACTTCCCGTCGAATCCTGAGTCGCTTCGGCAGTAGCGGCACAATTCATACGCTCACTGGTCCTCACAAAATGCATTAAAATGGGCGGCGCCTGTGGGCATGAAAATAGGTGTTCCACAGCAGTTTGACCTTTGTAAGCCAACGTCGGTGAGAGCACCATTGCATCCTTACTATCCCATGTACCTGTAGAGTACCCTTCCGGCAACAGCCAACGCGCTACCGGGTACATGAGACCAGATATACTTGCGAATTTCGGCTTGCCTGGGCCCTACAGGGTCGCGGATATTTCCCGCGGGATAGCGGAAGTAAGTCAAGCGTGTGCGGGTTGCGCCCCACCGATCTTTAAACACTGCCAAGCCTGCGTTTTCACAATCACTCCTGCCCATGTCAAATTCGGAAAGATGATCATTCTTGGCCTCCTGAATCGCGTTCCAGAACAAAAGTTGCGTGCCCCCCAACTTGTTGAACCTATGATCCGAGCAGCCATACTTGTAAACGAGGGTATTCCTGTACCGCAGAGTCACAATGCTGGCAATTGGACGACCGTCCTTGAATGCCACTCGAACCTTGGCTTTGTCGCCCAAGCAAGCAATGATATTTTGAAACCATTGGATCGGTTGGGGCGGCAATCCATGCCTTCGGCGTGTCATCAGTAGAAGGCGGTAGAACATAGTTACCAACAGCTCTGATCTCCCCTCTTGGTAAGTGATCCCCTCTCGTTTGGCGCGCTGAATTTTTCTCTGTACACAATCTTTGTGAAAGGCGTGAAATATCGCATCTAAACTAGGCCGTAGATCCAGTTTGTGGAGGAAGAACGTTCCGCTGTCGCCGAAGCTTGAATATTTGGGTAACCGTGCGCCTGAAGGCCTGATTTCGATATGACTCCACTTTTCGCGATCGACCTTGCTGTGTAAATAGGTTAGTAGACTGGCCAGTTGCCCTGAATCGTCAACCAGCGGTGCACAGTGATCCGAAAATGGCAGCGAGACTAGGCGGTGCCCGTTCACCCAACTGGAGATCTGACAAAGAGCGAGAGCGTTCGTCAACGGATATCCGGGAGGTGAGGTTGTGACGGCGACCGGCTCGTAGCCGTAGGTGCGTCGCAACGATTCAAGCCAGCCCCCGGTATGAAAGATAGAGGCGTCCGTGTGCTGCTGGAGAAATGCGTCCCAGCGCTCATCTCTCGTGGGGTCAATTTCGTAAACATCCATTGTCAGCTTATGTCGTCGGCCCAAGCTGCTGTGCTCTAGGATGCGCGTGGCGATGAAGAACACGGCTGGATTACCCGGCCGAGGTAGTATCAGCGACGGTCATAACGCTGTTTTTCACTGCCTGGACGATAGACTCTTGTTGGTCACGTGTGAGCTGTGGGTACATTGGCAATGAAAGAATCTCGGATGCGATTTTTTCCGTCACCGGAAGATCTCCCTGCTTGTATCCGAGGGTGCGATAGGCTTTCTGCAGATGAAGCGGAATTGGGTAGTGAATACCCGTGCCTACGCCTGCTGCCCTGAGCTCGCTTTGCAGCCCCTGCCGATCTTGTACCCTTATCACATAAAGGTGATAAACCGCTCGGGCCCACCATGGTTCGAAGGGAACGATCAGGTTATCCGCGGTGGAAAGCAGCTCTCGGTAGGTCTCAGCCTTCTCCCGGCGCTGACTATTCCATTGCGATAAGTAGCGCAGTTTCGATTGGAGAATTCCTGCCTGAATCGCGTCCAGCCTGCCGTTGTAACCTTCTATGTCGTGGTAATATTTTTCCGCCTGGCCATGGTCACGGAGCATGCTTATTCTCTGCGCCAAGTCCGGGTCGTTGGTCGTAACTGCTCCGGCCTCGCCGCAAGCACCCAGATTCTTTCCTGGATAGAAACTGAAAGCCGCTGCTTTCCCCATAGATCCGGCTTTTTCCCAGCGTTCGTGTTTCTGCGAGAAGTACTCGGCTCCATGGGCCTGACAGGCGTCTTCCACGACGATGAGATTGTGGGCGTCAGCCAACTCCAGGATGGGATCCATATCAGCCGGTTGTCCGTAGAGATGAACCGGTACAATAGCGAAAATCGTTCGACCAGTCCGGCGTGAGACCGGCCTTCCTGTGAGCTGATCCTGGTCGCATTTTGTGTTCAAGTATTCGCGAAGCTTTTCGGGATCCAAGTTGTACGTGTGCTCATCAATATCTATGAATTCCGGTTGCGCGCCAGCCTGCGAAATGGCCTCGGTCGTAGCGATGAATGTGTTTGCCACCGTAAGTACACTGTCGCCAGGGCTGACCCCTGCAGCGACGAGTGCGAAACGCAGCGCATCCGTTCCGCTGCCCACACCAACACAACGGTTTACCTCGCAGAACTCGGCAAATGCATCTTCAAAGTCTTGAACCGGCTTGCCTCCAATAAATCCAGCGGAGCTTAGGGCAGCTCGAAAAACGTTGACTAGTTCGTCCTCCATCTCCAGGTGCTGACTGACAAGATCGAGGAACGGAATATGATTACTGCTCATGCCTGCACCTCCCTTTTGATAACTGCGGGCAACGTAGTCGTCAATTTAACTATTTGGCGAAGGAGCCGCGGTCGACAGGCATACTAACTTCCTTGGACTGTTCCAGGTCGCGGTCGCCGTTGCTCCCGACCAGATATCTCAAGATCCTTGCGGGATTTCCCGCGACAACCGCACTCTCAGGGACATCTTTAGTGACGATACTTCCTGCGCCGACGATTGCATTTTTCCCTATTGTCAGCCTAGAAAGGATTGTGGCGCCGGAACCGATGGAGGCCCCAGTGCTGACCACCGTACGTTCGACTTTCCAGTCTGCTTCGGTCTGCAATTTGCCTCCCGCGCTTGTCGCCCGCGGATAGCTGTCGTTGATGAACGTCACGCCGTGGCCAATGAAGACATTGTCCTCGATGGTCACTCCCTCGCACACGAAGCTGTGGCTCGAGATCTTGCAGCGCTTGCCGATTTTGGCGTTCTTCTGCACTTCGACAAATGCGCCGATCTTTGTCTCATCTCCAATTTCACAACCATAGAGATTGATGAATTTGGACAGTGTCACATTGCGGCCGAGTTTTACGTCTGGCGCTACGCAGATGTATGAATCAGTGGACATCGTTCTCATACCGGATAGTGCGGGTTGTGGGCGGGTAGATGTACCTCGCGAAAAGAGGCTACCCTTATGTCTTCGAGAAAGGAAGGCTAGATATGCACTGCTGCACCACGATTGCGGAGAGACTGATCTGCGGCCTCCAGCATCTTGACAACCCGCAAACCAGCTATCCCATCGTTGAACGGAGTTTGACCATTCACGATGCAGTCGACGAAGTAGGCCAACTCCAGACGCAATGCCTCGACCTGCTCCAAATGCGGGGCCCACATGTCTCCTGAACGGTAGTTAACGAGCAGGTTATACAGACCCTCGCGACTTGTGATTTGCACACCCTTGTCGTAGACCTTGAGTTTTGCGTCAGCCTCCAGATCATTCCACACCAGCATCTTCTTTTCCCCGCCGATTAAGGTTGTGCGGACCTTGACTGGCGATAACCAGTTGACGTTGATGTGCGCGATGACCTCATTCGGAAAGTAGAGCGTGATAAAGGCGACGTCTTCGTGTCCGTTCAGGTGGGTCTGACCGGTGGCGACGATTTCCTCGGCATCCCCGTCGATTAGATGATCCATGATCGAAAGGTCATGGGGAGCAAGGTCCCAAATGACGTTTACGTCGTGCTGAAAAAGTCCCAGGTTGACCCGGGTGGAGTCGTAATAATACAGTTTGCCCAGCGTGCCCTCTTGAAGGAGCTGTTTGATTTTTTTTACCGCCCCCGTGAACAAGAAGGTGTGATCTACCATGATCTGAAGGTTTTTCCTGGCTGCAATGTCGATCAGTTCTTCAGCCTGCGCCGTGTTGCTTGTGAAAGGCTTCTCGACGAAAACGTGCTTGCCGTTCTCAAGGGCGGCTTTGGCAAGTTCGAAGTGCGTCCAGACGGGGGTTACTATCGCAACTGCGTCAATTTCTGGTGCCGAGATTACTTCCCGGGCATCAGCCGTTAACTTGATTCCATGAGTTGTTTTTTGAGCGCGTTCTCGTGCGGCCGGGGACTTGTCACAAATAGTCAGGACAGTAGCTCCCTCCAAACCATCAAGATTCCTGACAACATTCGGACCCCAATAACCGTAGCCAATCACCCCAAAATTCACCATATTCTTGCCTCCTTCTGAGGCTAGTTTGTTCGGTAAGTCTGTAGAGGGGTAGACAGCGATGTTACTTTCCATAAAGAATGGCGCCTCCTTGATTGAAGCGAACGGGCGATAGAACCAAAGCGGATGCCCGTCAGTGCGCTCCCTCGCCTACCACTACGGCTCGGGGCGTACGCAGAAGGATTTTCATGTCGAGCCAGGGCGACCAGGTTTTGGCATACCTGAGATCCAGGCGGACCATCTCATCGAACTTGAGCCTGCATCGACCATTCACCTGCCAGAGCCCGGTAATGCCCGGCTTCACTTCTAAGACCCTTTGCCGGTGCCATGTCTGGTAGGCCGCTACTTCGTACGGAATCGCAGGGCGAGGTCCGACCAGCGACATTTGCCCCCTGAGCACATTTAAGAGCTGCGGAAGTTCATCCAGGCTGCTCCGGCGCAAGAACGCCCCTATCCGCGTGATTCTAGCGTCGTTAGTAAGCTTATAGACACCAATCCCATCGCCATTGTTCTTGCATGGATTGCGCTGGGCCTCGCCAGCAATCAATTGCGTCACATATTCTCGGTGAACGCTGGAATCGTTGCCGACATACATCGACCTGAATTTAAGAAACATGAAGGATTTACCGTATTGCCCGACCCGCCGTTGCTTAAATAACACCGGGCCCTTCGACGTTACTTTGATCGCCGACGCGATGATCAGGAGGACAGGAGCCAAAATGACAAGTACCAGCGCGCTGCCGACGATGTCCATCAACCGCTTTGTCACCGAAAAGAATTGTGTGACCTTGTCATATCTCGGCAGATCGGGATACAGCGTCGGATTGCTCGGCCGCTGGGGTAGGTCATAATCCCACTTATCAGGGAAGAAGTGAAACGAGATGCTGACCTGATTGAATTGCTCGAAGGTCAGATTGTCTCGCAGAATACCGCCCACCCTAGCTAGCATTTCGCTCAGAATTGAATTCTGGTCAAAAATGACGAGCTGAGTAAACATCACCCCCACCGACGACTGGTTCTTGTACCACCCGACAACATCGGTTTCCCTTGTGGCTGGCAGCAACGCGGATATGACATTGGCGAGAACCTTGCCGTTCTTTTCGCCGCTCTGGTGCTGTCCGGTCTCCAGCAGCATAAGCAGAAACGGCTTTGCGGAACGCTCAGTCCTCTTGCGCTCGACAGCGATCATTCGCTTAAACGCTTCTTCCTGCAGGATCTCGCGCTCTGCGACGGAGGCCGACTTCCATGGACGAGAATCCTGGCTAGAACCATTACCCGAGTTTTGTAGAGTCACAACATCCTCCGCAGATTCAGCGCTTCGTTCTTGGAACGCGCGCACGTTCTGATTTGTGCGGTATGACGGGGATTTCCCACGCTACCCGATTGGCACATGAAGCGATGATCAACAGGAATAGGAGGTCAGGTTGGAATGCTTATTTTGCGTGAAGGCTCGCCCTCTGCGGGGCAGCGGAACGAGACGAGTAATAGTAGTAGTTGTTGGCTACCGCCTCTTTAGAACCATTGAGCACGGCGCCGAGCAGCTTGGACTGCTCGATTGCTTCCAGACTTCGTTGCAGCTGTCGTTTCGCGGTTGTTCCTGGCCGTGTCACTAGGAGGATCGCATCTGTCAGGCGCATCCAGATGCTCGTGTCGGCAAGAGGCAAGATCGGAGGAGAGTCGACCACAATCCAGTCAAACCCGCCTTCCAAGCGCTGCATAAGCGTAGAGAGTCTGCCCGGCTGGAGAATCTCCGAGGGATTTCTTGACGGCCTACCGGCCGGCAGGATCCAGAGGTTCAAACTTTCAAGCCGGTAGACATTTTTCGGCTCGTCAACCTCGCCCTCCAACAGTTCACTGAGGCCTGGAAGTTCTCCCAAGCCCAACTGCTGAGCTAACGAGGGCCGCCGCAGATCTCCCTCCAAGAGCAGGATCTTTTGCTGCTTACTCCCAGCCAGAGCGCACGCCAGGTTCCCTGCGATCGTACTCTTTCCTTCCCCCTCCACGGGGCTTGTAATCAACAGGGACTTTAAAGCGCGCTTTTGCTGAAGATATCTCAAGCGGATGCCGAGAAAGCGAAACTTCTCTGCCGCCAAACTCTCCACATCCGTAATAGATACGAATTTATTTTGCGGAGATAAGAGCACTTGTACTGTCTGGAACTGCCCGAACTGGTCACGGGACGTGTTCGCCTTGTGGTGCTCGCTCGAAGCTGCGGATTGCCCAGTGTTCCGCTCGACAACCTCCAATAACTCTCTCGCTGCTGACAATTCAATACCAGAACGGTCTGCCTCGGTTCGCTGCAACGCGTCAAATATTTGGCTCATGTTTGCTGACCCAGGGTCTTATGGCCGCTCATGCTCTACCTCTGGTGATGGCGTTTTCTTTAAGTATGCAAACAACTCAAGCAAGGTCTTCGAGGCGCGCCGGGCAAATGTCTCGTCGAACTCTACCAGCTCTTCGGTTTGAGGGATATGCACAACATCCAGGCGAAGGTCCGCAGCGGCGCTTTCTATGATCTCCGGAGTCACGCTTTTCATCTTCCGGGCATACGCGGTGATGAGTGCGTTATCGCAAATCGTGTTAATCAACCGAGGAATACCATGAGAATGGCGATAGACGCATGCACTGGTAGCATAAGGAAAGAGGCAATCCCCATTCGAGCTTGCCCCTGCGATCTGCAGGCGCCGCTCGATGTAGCCTTTTGTTTCATTCTCATCCAACGGCGTGAGCTGCGCGCGATGAGCGATCCTTTGCTTCAACTGCCTCAGCGTCGGCGAATCCAGCGTGTCGTCGAGCTCCGGTTGTCCAACCAGCAGGATTTGCAACAACTTTTCGCGAGATGTTTCCAGGTTTGTCAATAGACGAATTTCCTCGAGGATCTCCGCCGACAGATGGTGTGCCTCGTCGACTATCAGAACGGTTGTCAGATTCTTCATACCACGGTCGATCACGTACTTACTAAACTCAAGAAGAACCTCACTTTTGTTCTTCCCTGAAACCGAAAGCCCGAAGTCGGTTGCCACATACTGTAAGAACTCGCACGGCGACAGGCGGCCATTGAACACATATGCATACGCAACGTCGTTACTTTTCTTGAATAGCTCAAGCAGACAACGAAGTAAAAGGGTCTTGCCCGTACCCACTTCTCCAGTGAGCACGACAAAGCCCCTATGCGCTCGTACTCCGTGATAAAGTGCCGCCATAGCCTCGTTGTGCCTGGGGGTCGGAAAGAGGAACGACGGATCCGGAATGATATCGAATGGATTGCGCTTTAGGTTGTAGAAAGCTTTGTACATCAGAGGTACAATCAGCCTCGAAGATAGCTAACGGCTGATCCCGCAAGGATAACTGCAAAGACCAGAGCTGCCGTTGCCCATCCGAGCCAGGTCCGCTTCTGGTCAGCCCTCTCGTTTGCTGGGCCGCCGATGAGGGGCAGTTCGGAGATGACTGCTACAGGCAGCAGTTTCCTGAGTTCAGACTCGCTGTACACCCTATCATCCAGGATCTCGAAGAGCCAAACTACACCGGCCCCCAGCGCCAGCCCCACCAGCAGCCCCATACCGCAAAACTTTAGGCGGTTGGGAAAGCTAGGCTTCATGGGCAGACTGGGCGGGTCAAGAACTCGGAAGCGTTCGCCCTGTTGAAGCAGCTCCATGCTGGTTGCCATCGCCGAGTCATTCTTCTTCTTCAGCAGTTCGTCGTAAGACGCCTTTGATTGATCATAGCCTCGCGTCAGATCTGCAAGCTGTTGCTCGCGTATGGGTTCCTGATTCAGCCGGGCCTGGTAATCGTTGATTCTTGACGTAAGTGCGGCGATCGACTGCTCGCGGTTCTTAATCTCGATCTGATTGGCTTGCAACTGGCTCTGCAATTGCGGCATCAGCGACGGGTCTTTGGAGCCAGTAAGGTCGTGAGCAGGAGCAATCGCCTTTGTGTCCGGCCGAGGGTTATTGCCGTTAGCCTTCATGTCCGCCTGAAGCTGATTGCGCTGCACCTCTGTCTTAGCAATTTGGTCTTTCACCTTACGAACTTCAGGATATTTGTCGCCGTAAGTAGAACTGAGGTCACGCAACTCCGATCTCAGCTTGTCTAGCTTCGCGTCCATATCCTCCAGCCCCATCCCGGCGCCCTCTGGACTCCCTGCGGGGGCCTGCAACGCCCGGTATTGGTTCAGCAGCGCCTCCAAATAAACACGTTGCTGCCTACCCGTGTTGAGTGCGTCGGATTCCGTCTGCAGCTGCGATTGTAGTCCACTCAATATTTGAAGGTTGCTTCCCAGCTGAGTTGGAAGTTCTCCAACGTGCTGCCCCTTAAACTCGCGAATCTTCTCTTCTTGTGCCTCCAGGCTTTGTTGAGCAGTCTCCAGCTGGCTCTCGAGAAACTTAGTGTTACCTTCGGATTCCTGCTGTCGCACCTCCAGGTTTTCATTAATGAAGAGATTCGTCAGTTTGCTTGTGACCTGTTGGGCGATCAACGGATCATGGGCTGAGTAATAGACGTTAAACGCATTGATGCGGTTGTCCGCACCGCGTACGAGCTCGATTTCGATCTCCTTGCGCATCCGCTCGACAATCTCATCTGGCGACGGCCGGCCACGATCCTTTTGATACAGATTCATTTCATTGGCAATTTGCAGGAGACGGGAACGACTGAGGATCTGTTGAGTGATGCTTTGCAGCCGCTCCTGCAAGTTTTCGCTTACGTTCGGCGCGACAAGGTCCCTTGGCATGGTGGGCTGTTCCACCAAAATCAGCGTGCCCGACTTGTAGCGCGCTGGCAGGACCCAGCTTGCTCCCCACACCGCAAGCCACCCAATAAATACCGGGACCAAGAAATGCATGTGCCGGCGACGAATGATGCCTAGATAGTGCTGGAGACCCAATCTCTCCGGGGCTTGCGGTTGAACAGTTTGCGGCATGATTACCTGTGTAGCGGTCTAGTAAACTGATAGTTGATTGACACAAATGCACGACTCATATTCGGATCAGTAGATATCGCCGGTATTCCGGGATACATCTGATGTGTCCAGTTATATCCGAACTGCACGTTCCAATGCTCGCTCAACGACCGTTGTGCTGATGCGCCTCCTGATATGGTGTGTCCTCCGGGATTGGATAGTACGAATAATGGGGTCAATGTCTTATAGAGCAAGTAGCTCGCCGAAACTCCGACCTTCCAATTGCGCGTTGCCTGCCACGCTGCTGAAACATTTGCGCTATTAGACTGGAACGCTCCATTCAACCCACCGCCGCCGGTAACGATTCGTGCGTAGCTGGCTGCTAGAGTGGTCCGCTCGCCCTGCCAACCGAGACTCGCTATTATCATCGGGGTCCACGATGACGCCGCCGGTAGCGGCGACTGGGTAGCTCGATAGTGCTGCGGCCCCCCAGACACCGACAATGAGAGTGTGGGCTTTAGATAAACCGTAAGGAAACCAAAAATCGTCTCACTCTGCGTCTGTGTGCCGGGCGCAGTAACCTGATACGATGCGATATTTTGGTATTGGAAGGTGCCGCCAACGTAGTACCGCTCCCGGAGGCGAGTCGAGTAGTATGCAGACCCTGCGGTAGAATGCGAATTGAAGAGACCGGAAACTTCCTGTGGGTTTGGGTAGTAGAGCCTGCTGAAGCTCCCTGTCACCCCGACCATCCCATCTTCGCTGACCTGATAGGTGACTTGCGCGCTGGTCGCATTATTGAGTTCGTCCGCAACCGGCGCCACGACCGCGACGCTTTGAGTCGGCACTGAGCCAGACACTGGCGTAGTTGTAAAGGCATTGGACTGATTGAACATATTGGAGGTTTTTAGAAACGTATCCTGTACGCTTACGGTTAGGTAAGGACTTAGCCGATACTGGACATTGATATCCACGTTCTGGGTTGACTGGTTGTAAGCGCTGGTGTGCTGATAGAAAGTAAAACCCGGACTATAGTTGAGGACCATGTGCAGCTGAGGAGTGGTTTTATCGAGGGCAATCGTAGGCCAGATCGAGTAGGTGACGTCATTTACGGGCTGGGAGCCGCCAGATCCCCAAACGTTGCTCACGTACGCGCTACTGAAGCCAAGGCCACCGCGCAGGACATTTGACGGCGTTTCACCAGCGAATTCAGACGGGTACGCCTGTCCGCTGACCGGCGGCGGTACCTGCAGTTGCACTTCGTCCGCAGTGTCGGTGACAGTTTCTGTGTTACTCGTGTCCACCTGGGACCACGCCGAGGTGCACGCTAGCAACACAAGAACGAACCAAGCTCGTGCCAGCATGTCTATTCTAGGGGACAACAATCGTGTCGTGCGGTTTAAGTCTTATGTTCTGCGCAATGTTCTTTCCCTTGATGACATCCTGGTAATTGAAGGGCAATCGGGACTCACTGCCGTCCGAGTTGCGGCGCAGAACATAAATCGATTTGTGCTTGGCAAAGTCACGACAGCCGCCAGCAAGTGCAATTGCATCCAGAACTGTCGTCGGATTTGTTAGCGGGTATGAGCCTGGCTTTGCCACTCGTCCCAGGATGTTAAATTTTTCGCTGTTAATCTGCTCGACTATCACCGTGACTTCCGGTTCCGCGAGATAGGGTTGCAGTTTGCTGGTGATCTCTTCTTCGAGCTTCACAGGAGTCTGTCCAGCTGCCTGCACTTCTCCGATCAAAGGCAGCGAAACTCTGCCGTCCGACCGCACCGGAATCGACCGGGAAATATCCGGCTGCTTCCACACACTGATCGCCAACACGTCGCCATTTCCAATTACAAATCCGTCATCGTGTGGCTTGCTGGGTGATACCTTCGTCGGCTGCGCGATCGAAGCCATCTCGGAGGGAGGTGGTTGAGACCCGGACTGACTTGCGATTGGGGCCTGCGCCGAGGCGCCGCCGGCGAGGAAGATGCAGAGCAGTCCTGCACCCAAGGGTTTGCTCCATGGCTCAAGGGCTGTAATTCTCATGATTAACCTCCTTGCGGGCGGCACTGGACTAATACCGCTCGATCAGCCGCCACCATTACCGCCGAATCCGTTCCCGTTACTTCTAATTCCTGCGCCTCCCGGCGTTAGAGAGGAATCGGGAGATCGCATCTGATATTGCTCGATCTTGTACAGCAAAGTCCGATAGCTGACTTTGAGTAGGCGAGCCGCCGCCTTTCGATTCCAGCCCGTTCTTTCCAACGCTGCTGCAATCGCGTTTTTCTCGGCTTCCAACTTCACCGTCTGCACCAAGGACTTTAGCGAGTCAGAGCCAGAAATCGCGATGGGATGACGGCTGGCCGGTGAGCCCGGCTGACTCGCCGCCCGGGGGAACATAAGAGCACCCTTTTCAGTTTCGCCCTGGGGCTCTGTTTCGCCAGCGAACGCCAGTTCTTTACCTCCGGCAAGGAGGTAACGTTTTACGAAAGTTTCCAGCTCTCGCAGATTGCCAGGCCAAGAATGCGCTTGACATGCCTCCAATACCGCCAGAGAAAAACTGCGGGGCGAGAGGGCATAGTGATTAGCAACATGGCGCATGAAATAGTGCAACAGGAGCGGAACTTCCTCCCGGCGTTCGCGTAAGGCGGGCACGCGAATCGTGTAGGCACTGAGGCGGTAATAAAGGTCCTCACGAAGTTTGTTCTCGGAGATTGCGGATTCAACATTGGTGGTGCTGGCTGTCAAAATGCGGACATCAACTGCGACTGCCGCGCCATTCCCTGGCCTAACAAACTGCCGGGTTTTTAATACGTCCATGAGCTTGGCCTGTAGGGCCATCGGCATTTCTGTAATTTCATCCAGAAGAACCGTGCCCTTTTCACAGAGCTCGAGTTTGCCTGGTTTCGATTGTGGGAGTCCGGTTCCGTTGCGCTCGCATCCGAACAGTTCGGTTTCCAGCAAATCGCTGGGGAGAGTTGCGCAATTGACTCTTGCGAAACCGAACCCGGACCTGACGGATCGCTCGTGAATCAGGCGCGCCGCGGTATCTTTACCACTTCCGCTTTCCCCGAGGATCAGCACCGGCGCATCGATCTCGGCCAGCAGTTCAACTTGCGCCCGAAGCTTTCGCATGATCGGGCTGGCGCCAACAAAGAAGAGGTCGTCGCCGACTTGCTCGACATCTTCACTGGTGATGTCCACCTCGAGGTTGTCGGCCGCCGTGGAAAGGTGGGTCCTGATCACCGTTTCGAGTACCTCATCTTCCACTGGCCTGAGGATGCAATCCCGGGCCCCGAGCCGAAGTGCTTCTTGTCGCGTAGAGGAATCGCCCCGATCACAAATCACAATGATTGGGAGTTCAGAACGAAGCCGGCGGAGCCAGCGCAAGAAGTGCAGAGCATCGGTGTCGGCCCGTGGCAAGTCCAGGATGAGCAAGTCCGGCGATACTCCCGACTGGACCCTCTCCATCGCTCCCCATCCGTTGGTCGCACTCTCAAGTTGCCAAGAGTTCGATTCTCCGATTGACCAGAGCGGACGCAGCACAGCAGATTCCCGGCTTACTACCAGCAGCCGTAGCGCTTCGGTTGTTTTTTCCAACACCGGTTTAGTAGATCCTCGGAAAGCCACGGGAGAACAAGAACACTATGAAAGGTCTAGATCGGCTCAACGTCATATCCTTCGATGCGGACGCTCAGAGATCTTTGAATCGCATCGAGAGAGATGACCAGAGTACGCTCTCCGCTTCGGGAGACCAGGATTCCTTCGACGCCGCTCATCGCGCCGCTACGGATACGCACCCGTTGGCCAATCTTGAGGAATGGATGGGAACAGAAAGGCAGTTGCTCTTGTAAAAGCGCTTGGACCGCCTGGATTTGTTCGTCCGGAATCGGGATTCCCATGCCGTGAGTTCCGACGAACCTCAGAACACCATTCACACGAAGCACCCGGAAGCGTTCGTCGTTCCTGGGCACAAGCTTCACGAACACATAGCAGCTGAATAAAGGTGATTCTATGACTTTTTGCCGGTCACTCCACCGACGTACCTCCCGGACCAGTGGCAGGAAGGTTGTTATTCCTTGATCGCGAACTTCTTGCGCAACCACTTTTTCGTGCCTGGAACGTGTGTGTACAGCAAACCACTTTTCAACGTCTGCATCCGCACCAATACCAGCGAATGCCGGCAATTCGGGAAAGCTCCAAGACTGACCGCTGGCACACATAGCTTCGCCCTCTCAGTCACATCGTGACTTTGCCCTCAGGAATTGCGCATCCCTAAGATCCCAAGAAAGCTGAGATCTTCAGATCGACTACTCAGAGCCGCTGCCGTCACATCCGCGAGGCCTCGAAGGTTGTTCGGAGATCTGAGGCGCCCTAGCAAGTAGCGTTTCTAGAGGGTGACTGGACAATAAGACAGGTTGCAAATGGCCGCAAGAGGCACAGAGGCTCAGCGAATCAATTCTCTACGAGGATAGGTGGACACTTCTCCCCAGCTAAGTAGTATGAGCCCAGAGAAGATCTTCTCGTGCTCCAGCCTGCAGGAAGTGTCTATCTCCCATGGGGCCAACTGCTTACGCCCCTTTCAGCGGACTCTAGTAACACCGACAGCCAAGTAGCACTTATGTGCACTGCAGATGACACGATGTGTGTGCAGCGTGGCAGCACCATTGTCGTCTTGTGCGGGCGAGAGAAACTGGTGTACCTTTATTCGCAGCGAGAGAGAGGTCATCGGCTGTTGGTTTGACTCGTTCGTGGGAGAAGGTCCCTCTGGCCAGAGACATTTTCCGCAGAGTCATGTCCTTTCTCCCTATTTGCCACGAAACTTCGTTTGGAGCTAAATAATGCGCCACCAGCCTTCTGCTGTCTCGATTCGCGTACTTGTCAGCGATGATACGCGGGTCCACACTGAGCTGCTCGCGGATGCACTGAAACGCGACGGCTGCTTACAAGTAACAACCTCGTCTTCGGGCTCTGAAAGTCTTACAGCGCGCCCGAACCTCAGCGACATAGACGTCCTTCTTATAGGTTCAAACCTGGATGAGCGGCCCGGCCGTGGACTCGAGGTCCTGCGAGGGCTCCGAGCCTCGCATGCGGACCTTAGGGCGGTGGTCCTTCTGGACTCCTCGAAAGGCGAAAAGGTATTAGAAGCCTTTCGTGCCGGCGCCCGAGGGGTGTTCAGCAAGAATGACTCTGTAGATATCTTGAGTAAGTGCCTGCGCAAAGTCTACGAAGGGCAGATCTGGGCCAATAGTCAACAGATCGCAACCTTGGTGCAGGCCTTGGCGTCGTCGCACAATATCCGTGCCGTAGACGCTCGGGGATTGAATCTACTTTCCAAACGGGAGATGGAGGTGGTTCGCAGCGTTGCCCAAGGGCTATCGAATCGCGAGATCGCCGAGCGGTTACACCTCAGCCAGCATACGATAAAGAATTGTCTGTTTCGAATCTTTGACAAGTTGGGGGTCTCAAGCCGCGTTGAACTCCTGTTCATGACTTTGAGCCAAGAACGCGATGCGCAATCGGCCTTCCAGCATTTCCTCAGTGAGCAAGCTTATGAGAGCTTGCAGGATGAAGCTACTTTGATCGCTACCCAGAATGCCGCGGACCAGGGAGTGCTGATGGCCCAACTCGCTCTGGCTCAATTTTACTCGGCTCACAGAACCAATCTCGCCAACGCATTGTATGGCTACATGTGGTACTCGATCGCCAGTGAACAGATGTCACGAGCGTACAAAGATGCCACCAAAGACCTCACCATGGATCAACTGCTTCAAGCCGAACAAATGGCGGCTGAAAGGCCTCGGAGGAGAAAAGAGCCGTTCGTGGTCGACAAGAGGCGCAGCGGGACCAAAATCGTGAACGCTGGCAACTGAGGGACTACGCGTGGCGCGGGCGATACGGGGTAGATTTACTGCAACTCGTTGCTACCGAGGAACCTCCCCAGCAAGTTCAGTGCAAGATTGTTGTTGCTGCGCAGCGCCGCTACAATCGAATCAGGTCGTACCTGCGGCCACATCGTAGCGTCTTGAGCGTCGGATGGCCATAAGGCACGAGAGCCCCGCAAGAAGCAGGTATAAAGGAGTCGAGCCGCCCTCGGGCACCATTTCAAAGAATTCCTGCTCTGGGCAACCTGCCGCGCTGCAGCCATTAGGCGTTAGTATGATCAAGCTGGAGTAGTCACCGCTCGCGTAGTTTGCTTCGGCACTGCTGAGAAGACCGCCGGTCACCCTGGTGCTGGTACAGTTGTTGCCGGTTCCAAAAACAGCGTTGCAGGCGGCCAAGTCGCCGGCACTCCTTAGCCAGCTCAGAACGTCGGTTGGATCAAAAACAGCCCAAAGCGCATACGAGTAATAACCTTGCTGGGTTCCAGTCGCGCTGATCAGCCCAAACGCGAGCCACCCCGCTTGCTCATAAAGCGCGGTGATCTGACTCATCGTATCACCTTGCCTCAAGAGCGATGACCCCCACAAAGTATTACCGAGGCTGCTGAAGGAGTTTGTCGTATAGGTTGCGGGGTTGTAGTTGGACTCGTCTTTGAAATCGTCGCAGATTATCTGCATAGAACCACCCGACTGCGTGTTGGTGGCGCTGTACGAACCAACGTAGATGCCATCCAGAACGTTGTTCGACGGGGGATCGCTTATTTGCGCGCCAACAGTACCGGCGAGAGCGGCCGGCGCCAAGCAAAAGAGGGCAACCACAACCAAGAATACCGAGCTCCACAAACTTCGGATTGTACTCGTCATTGTAATGTCTCCTCTCCGTACCTCACCATACAAGAGGGAAATTGCCTGGCACGAAGTCGCGCCCCACCCCCGACCACCCATGACTACACGCATAGCATCAGCCATAGCTTCCCAGCAAACCGTTTGTTCGTCAAGACTGATAATTTCTGCGACCGGTTGCAATTGCTTGCAACTTATCTCTAACCGACTGTGAATCAATAAGATACCGTTATTTCGTCCTTGAGATCGACCGTCCCGTCAAGCCCACATAGGAGAATACCAATCGGAGGTAAAACGATTTGACCCTCGTGATGTCCTAGCTGGTACTTGGTTACTACACGGTTCGGAAGTAAGGAAAAAAGAGGACAAAGACTAACCACAGCAAAAGCCTGACGCAAGCGCGTCACAATGTCGTACCTTATGGTGAGCGCTTTAGGATACAATCGGCGAGTTGATCATGGTAGGCCTTTAGGAGATCGGGTGGTGCGATTTTCGGTCGCTTGTCGTTTGGGTTTATCACTGACGCTAGTCGTGGCTGCCCTCACAGCGTGCTCTCGTGATCCCAACGTGCGCAAGCAGAAATACTTCCAGAGCGGCCAGCACTACTTTCGCTCAGGAAAGTATCGCGAAGCTGCTATTGAGTTCGTCAATGCTATCAAGATCGATCAAAACTATGCCGATGCTCACTACCTACTTGCGCAGAGTTACCTCAAGACCCAGAAATGGTCGAACGCCTATCAGGAGTTGAGCCGTACCGTCGAGTTGCAGCCGGAGAATTATTCAGCCCGTCTCGATTTGGCCAAGCTTCTAATCTCCACCGGAAACCTTCGGTCCGCGCAGGAGCAAACGGATTTGTTGCTGCAGGAGCACCCAAACGATTCCAAGGTCCACTTCGTCGCGGCTAGTCTTCTTGCCGCAGAAGCGAACTTTCCCGCGGCGATTGTGGAAGTGCAAAAGGCCATCACACTCGATCCCAGCGATTGGGATTTGTATCTCAATCTCGCGCTCATGCAGATGAAGAACAATCAACCTGATGCAGCCGAGGCCAATTTCAAGAAGGCTGTAGAGCTCAATCCCAGGGCCTTTACTGCGCGGTTGATGCTTGGCACTTATTACCAATCACGGGGCCGGTACGGCGAGGCGGAGCAAGAATTTCGCCGTGGCATCGAGGTCCAGCCTACCAGTCTCGAGCCACCCGCCGCCCTCGCCCGCCTGTACTTGGCCGGGCACAAGAGTGCCGAGGCGGAACAGTTGTTAACGCAGGTCAAGCGCGATTTTCCGGACGACTCGGTTGCCTACCGAATGTTAGGCGACTTCTACTTTCGAACCGGACAGCTGGAGAAGGCCAAGTCCGAATACGGTGCTCTCTACAAAGCCCACCCCGATGACCTTGAGGTCAAGAAAAATTATGTCCAGCTTCTAATTCTGAGCAATGGTCTTGATCAGGCGCGCGCAGTAAATGATGAAATCCTGAAAGCGAGCCCAAATGACAATGCGGCACTGATTTATCGGGGTCAGTTGTTGCGGATGACTGGAAATGCTGGTGGTGCCGTGGAAACACTGCAGACTGCCACCAAGAATGACCCCAAGGATGCCACGGCGCAGTATCAGCTAGGGATGGCATTCCAAGAGCTAGGGAACTTGGACGCCGCTGAAAGCGCATGGAGAGAAGCGGTACGTTTGCGTCCCGATCTGTTCGAGGCTCAGCGTGCCCTGGCCTTGCTGGCAATGCGCAAGGGCGACATGAGTACGCTCGAGCAGGCCGCCACTCAGATTGTCAACCTGCAACCCGGGATGCCGGATGGCTATGCACTCCGCGCCATTTCTTACATCAACCGCAAGCAATTTACAGCAGCCCAGAAGGACATAAGCAAGGCCATCGAAGTGGGTCCCCATAGTCAGCTTGGCTACGTTCAGCTTGGAAATTTGAAGTTAGTGCAGAGGCAATATACCGATGCCGCACAAGCGTATCAGGAAGCGCTTGACCGTGATCCGAACTCCACCGACGCGCTCCGCGGCCTTATGAACACCTTCCTGGCCCAAAAACAGGTCGACAAGGCCTTGGCTGCCGCCAATTTCCAAATTGCTAAAGCTCCCAATAACAGCAGCTTTTACGATTTGCTCGGAACTGTCCTTTTCCGAAATAAGAAAGACCTGAGCGGCGCGGAGGCGGCCTTCAACAAGTCCCTGGAACTTGACAGAAACAATTCTGATGCTTTGATCAAGCTAGGTCAGGACCAGGTGGCGAAGGGAGAAATAGATCGAGCGATCGCCACTTATCGGCAGGGAATCAAAGATCATCCCCATGCTCCAGAATTCTATAACCTTGCAGGCGCGCTGTACGAATCCAAGCGAGACTGGAATGACGCGCGGGACGCGTATCAGAAAGCGCTCGACCTCAAACCTAACGACCTGCTCGCCTCGACACGACTTGCCAACATCCTGCTGCAAAGTAGCGGAAACATAGATACCGCTTTGTCGCTAGCCCAAGCAGCGCACCGCAGCGTGCCGGACTCACCGGACGCGGCCGACACCCTGGGCTGGGTTTACTACCAAAAGGGGGCGTACCCATTAGCGCTAAGCCTGTTCCAACAAGCTCTCAAGCTGCAGCAACAAAGTCATGCGCCCGATAACCCTGACATTCATTATCACTTAGGATTGGCATACCAGAAGACCGAACAACCTGCCCTCGCACGCCAGCACCTGGAACGTGCGTTGCAGATCGATCCTAACTATAGTGCTGCTGCTGAGATAAAAAAGCAGCTTGGTAGTTTGAAATCGTAACCAGGGGAACCGCCCCGCATATTGCCGAGCCACGGTTGACTTCATGGTCTTTAAGGTAGGGAGGAGCGGAAGCGGATTGTGCTAATCCCGAGCCTTCGAAAAGAGAGACTTGCCGCCGCTCTCCAGTAACCCAATCAATACGCCGCCGTCTTCCGGCCTTCATCTCTCACGGCAGGCCATAAGCGTTCTTTGTCTATTCACGTTATGTGCCACGTTAGCTGCGGGTCTCTGGCCCTTCCATTCTCCAACGAACGAAGTGTCATGGGTAGAAAAGGGGAACGCTCTCCGTTTCGGCGATCACGGGACGGCATTGAGTCCGCGCACACTTGCGTTCGGCGACAACGACGAACCATTTTGCAGTCTTGAGGTTTGGTTGGAGCCCGCTCTTACCTGGACTACTGGTTCTGTCCTAACATTTTATGGTTCCTTGGATGACCGACAGTTCTCGATGCGGCAAGAGTTCACCGACCTTGTTCTGCAACGCAGCGTTGAGGAGCCGGATCATCAGAAGAGCCAAACGCAAATACGTGTTAATGATGTCTTTCGAAGACGACAAGCATTCATAACCGTGACCTCGGACGGTCAAAAGACGTCGGTCTACCTCGACGGGCATTTGGTAACAGCCTCACCAGGATTCGGTCTTTCCATCAGCGATCTAGCGGGTCAACTTATACTTGCCAATTCGCCGTTGCGAGGCCATAGCTGGTCTGGTCAGATGAGAGGTCTAGCCATTTACGGCAGCGAACTCAGTTCGCAACAGGTCGTCCGGCATTACGAGGACTGGACCCAGAGGCAGGAGCCTGCGCGGGCTAAGCATGAGCGAGCACTTGCACTCTATCTCTTCAATGAGCACGGGGGCAAGATCATCCGCAACGCGATCGGATCGGGAATCGATCTGGAGATACCAAGACGCTACTTGGTTGTACATCAATTACTTCTCGAGCCACCTTGGCGGGAATTGCCCACACAACAGAGCTATTTGAAAAACTGCGCCATCAACATTGCAGGTTTCGTTCCTTTAGGGTTTTTCTTTAGTCTCTACTTCACGGCGGTCTGCAAGATGAAGCGAGCGTCAATCGCGGCCGTTGTTCTGGGAGGAGCTGTTAGTCTGGTCATTGAATTTGTGCAGGCATATCTTCCAACCCGATATTCTGGCATGACCGACGTCATTACTAACACTCTCGGCACGTGTGTTGGAGTCGCGCTGCACCGTACTGGCGTTTTGCACCTAGCTCGGCGACCCGTCCTAAACTTCTGGACTCGGCACCTCGGAAGTCCTCCGCTATAGCGAGGTTTTTCTGCCTACTTGTTTGTCATCTGGTCCGTTTGCCAGCACCTTAGGGTACGGTCGCGGAAGATTCGTTCGAGTAGGTGCTTTCTTCTCCTTGGTTGTCGACTGCGGTGGTTACGTAGTAATACGTATAACCACTTTGTACCATCAGGTCATTGTAGTTTGTGGGGGAAATCAGGCTAGAATTGAGTTTCGTATAGGGGCCGCCTGAAGTCGGACTGCGATAGGCGTTGTAACCGGCGATCCCGGGGGATCCGCTGGCAGTCCAGGACAGAAGCACCTCCGCTGTGACGGTGAGGTTTACCGTTGCCGTATGCAAAGTGCCACCCCCGGTGCCGGTCACCGTGATGGGATAAGTCCCCGTTGGGGTGTTTAACCCTACCGCAATGGTCATGGTCGAGCTGCCCGCACCCGGGGCAGGTATCGTGCTCGGGTTGAAGCTCACCGTCGTCCCCGTCGGAACTCCCGTGGCCGACAGACTGATTGAGCTACTGAAACCACCGCTGACGGTGGTCGTGATCGTCGACGTCCCCGGATTGCCCTGCACGACACTGAGAGAAGACGGCAAGGCCGAAATGGTGAAATTGGCTGCTGCCGTCACGGTCAGTGTGACGGTAGCCGTTCGCTGGAGCCCGCCGCCATTGCCGGTCACTGTGATGGGATAGGTTCCCACCGGCGTACTCGCTCCAACCGTAATGGTCATGGTCGAGCTGCCCGCACCCGGAGCAAGAATCATGCTCGGGTTGAAACTCACCGTCGTCCCCGTCGGAACTCCCGTGGCCGACAGACTGATCGAGCTACTGAAGCCACCGCTGACGGTGGTCGTGATCGTCGACGTCCCCGGATTGCCTTGACCGATGGTGAGAGAAGACGGCGAGGCCGATATCGTGAAGTTCCCCGTCGCCGTGACCGTCAGATTTGTGGTCCCGTAGATCGAACCGGAAGTCGCCCGAATTGTCGTACTGCCGGCCGCAACTCCGAGGGCCAGTCCGGTGCTGCCGATCGTCGCTACCGAGGGAACACTCGATGTCCAAGTGGCCGAGTTGGTTAAGTCCTGATGGCTGCCGTCACTGTAGGTCCCGGTTGCCGTGAACTGCTGCTGCCCTCCTACCACAATCGAGGGATTTACCGGTGTTACCGCTATGGACACCAACACTGGCTGGCCTGGGGTGCGGAAGGCTACCATCTGCATGATCCATGGCCCGGAGGGATTGACGGGTGCGGTCGCACTATAGCTGCCTGTGGCCGTGACCATCTGGTCTTCGGCGATGTCGCCATCCGGCTGCGTCAGCATTCGCGTGGTAAAGCCGCTACCCGGGCCAGACGTGAGGGTCTGAACCAGATTCGCGCCAAAGATCAGATCGGTTGCGCTTGTCGTTGTCGCCGACCCACTGCTGCCGGAGGCACTGTTGCCGGAATTCGCAGCCGTTACGTCCACCGGGTTATTGGGATCAGCTCCGCTATACTCAAGGATGCGAATATCGGGCGACACCGCAGGACTGGAAAACGTCACGCTAACGGTGTTGGCTCCAGCGGCCGCCGACGCAATGTTTTTGGCGTAGTAGATGGATTGCGACGCGAGTCCGGTCTGAATCGTGGGCCCCACGGCGCGCGTGTACACGTTGCCTTTGGTGTCTCGAACGGAGCTGACCGTGGCGATGCTGTCGTTCCATCCCACGACGACAACGTTAAGATCTCCAGCAACCTGCGCGGAGGCGAACGTGACATTCACCGTCGTCTGAGGTGTTTGTGGCGTCGCGTAGTTATCCTGCACATAGTTGATGGTTGTGACCAGCGTCGTCACGGTCAGCGAGACGATCGCGCTTTGCTGGATACCCCCGCCATTCCCAGTCACCGTGATGGGATACGTTCCCACTGGCGTGCTCGACCCTACCGTGATCGTCATCGTCGAGCTGCCCGCACCCGGAGCCGGTATCGTGCTCGGGTTGAAGCTCACCGTCGTTCCCGTCGGAACTCCCGTGGCCGAGAGACTGATCGAGCTGCTGAAGCCACCGCTGACGGTGGTCGTGATCGTAGAGGTCCCCGGACTACCTTGAGCGATGGTGAGCGAAGACGGCAAGGCCGAAATGGTGAAATTGGCTGCTGCGATCACGGTCAGCGTGACGGTAGCGCTTCGCTGGAGCCCACCGCCATTGCCGGTCACTGTGATGGGATAGGTTCCCACCGGCGTACTTGCTCCCACCGTAACGGTCATGGTCGAGCTGCCCGCACCCGGTGCCGGTATCGTGCTCGGGTTGAAACTCACCGTCGTCCCCGTCGGAACTCCCGTGGCCGACAGACTAATCGAGCTGCTGAAACCCCCGCTGACGGTGGTCGTGATCGTAGAGGTCCCCGGACTGCCTTGAGCGATGGTGAGAGAAGACGGCAAGGCCGAGATGGTGAAACTGGGCGGTGTAGTCACGGTTAGCGAGACAGCCGTGCTGTGCTGGATACCCCCGCCGTTGCCGGTCACCGTGATGGGATAGGTTCCTACCGGCGTGCTCGCTCCCACCGCAATGGTCATGGTCGAGCTGCCCGCACCCGGGGCAGGTATCGTGCTCGGGTTGAAGCTCACCGTCGTCCCCGTCGGAACTCCCGTGGCCGACAGACTGATTGAGCTACTGAAACCACCGCTGACGGTGGTCGTGATCGTCGACGTCCCCGGATTGCCCTGCACGACACTGAGAGAAGACGGCAAGGCCGAAATGGTGAAATTGGCTGCTGCCGTCACGGTCAGTGTGACGGTAGCCGTTCGCTGGAGCCCGCCGCCATTGCCGGTCACTGTGATGGGATAGGTTCCCACCGGCGTACTCGCTCCAACCGTAATGGTCATGGTCGAGCTGCCCGCACCCGGAGCAAGAATCATGCTCGGGTTGAAACTCACCGTCGTCCCCGTCGGAACTCCCGTGGCCGACAGACTGATCGAGCTACTGAAGCCACCGCTGACGGTGGTCGTGATCGTCGACGTCCCCGGATTGCCTTGACCGATGGTGAGAGAAGACGGCGAGGCCGATATCGTGAAGTTCCCCGTCGCCGTGACCGTCAGATTTGTGGTCCCGTAGATCGAACCGGAAGTCGCCCGAATTGTCGTACTGCCGGCCGCAACTCCGAGGGCCAGTCCGGTGCTGCCGATCGTCGCTACCGAGGGAACACTCGATGTCCAAGTGGCCGAGTTGGTTAAGTCCTGATGGCTGCCGTCACTGTAGGTCCCGGTTGCCGTGAACTGCTGCTGCCCTCCTACCACAATCGAGGGATTTACCGGTGTTACCGCTATGGACACCAACACTGGCTGGCCTGGGGTGCGGAAGGCTACCATCTGCATGATCCATGGCCCGGAGGGATTGACGGGTGCGGTCGCACTATAGCTGCCTGTGGCCGTGACCATCTGGTCTTCGGCGATGTCGCCATCCGGCTGCGTCAGCATTCGCGTGGTAAAGCCGCTACCCGGGCCAGACGTGAGGGTCTGAACCAGATTCGCGCCAAAGATCAGATCGGTTGCGCTTGTCGTTGTCGCCGACCCACTGCTGCCGGAGGCACTGTTGCCGGAATTCGCAGCCGTTACGTCCACCGGGTTATTGGGATCAGCTCCGCTATACTCAAGGATGCGAATATCGGGCGACACCGCAGGACTGGAAAACGTCACGCTAACGGTGTTGGCTCCAGCGGCCGCCGACGCAATGTTTTTGGCGTAGTAGATGGATTGCGACGCGAGTCCGGTCTGAATCGTGGGCCCCACGGCGCGCGTGTACACGTTGCCTTTGGTGTCTCGAACGGAGCTGACCGTGGCGATGCTGTCGTTCCATCCCACGACGACAACGTTAAGATCTCCAGCAACCTGCGCGGAGGCGAACGTGACATTTACCGTCGTCTGAGGTGTTTGTGGCGTCGCGTAGTTACCCTGCACATAGCTGATGGTTGAACCGGACGGCGAAGCCAATCCCAAGCCGCTGTAAATCCTCTGGATCTGCGTAGCCGAAAGGGCGCGGTTGTAGATACGGAGGTCATTCACCGTGCCGGAACTGAATTGAGAGGTGCCGCCGCGAGAAAAGAAATAGATGGGGTCGTCGCCAAAGGTGTTGGTGTTCGTCGACGCAGACAAATTCCAGCTTGGGGTTTGCAAAACGCCGTCTACATAGAAGGCTACCTCGTTTCCTCCGGTCTGACTTTTGTCGAACACGAGAGCGAGGTGGTGCCAAATTCCTGAAGAGGGCTGACTGTAACAGTTGGCAGTCGTCCCTTCGTTGCCGCGCAAAGCAGCTTGAATCCCGTGGCAGGTGTCATCGTCAGGGAGGAAAACAAAGCCCGTAGTTGAATTTTGGTAGTTCCTGGTGGCCTCAAACAGGACATCGTCCCCGGCTGCCGAGTAGGTCCGCTTTGCCCAGAAGGCAATGGTGACTGCACGCGTGCCACGGAGATCAATCGCGGGAAGGCTTACAGAATCTCGATTTGCGGCATTCGCGGAAATCCCACTTATGTTGGTTCCTTTGAGCCAACTGACTCCACTGGACAAAAGTGCCGTATGAGAGTTACCCGAGGAGTCGGCTGCCATGGTGCCGGATGCCTCTTGAAATTTCCAATAACCGGCTGGGGTTTGGGCTTGCAGAGGCGCGACAATGGCCAGAGCTAGAAAGAGGATCAACCAGGCGAATGAGGATGAGTGACGGGCAATTACTCGATTCGTTTTCAATGACAGGGCCCCGCTTCCATATAAGTTTGTCATCTCGGCGACGTAGCTGTCGCAGCGCCGCTGAGCCGACGAGGGCACCATCAGGGTAACCGAAGACATCTCCCTTTTGGCGCCCTGGAGCTCAGGAATTATTACGAACGTAATCGTAAGGTAACACTGCAAATTTTGCACTGTTGTTTTTGGGAAGATGAGCAGTTTCGCCCGAATTCAGGGTTGCTACCTCGCCCGACCGGCCGGGGGAGACTGTCGCTGTATCCCATCGGGGAGTGAATCGTGGAACCGATTCGTGGTAAGTCCCGGGGCGCCTGCGGTTCTGTGTCCAGACAAAGTGAAGCCGGTGAAAAAAGTTGGTCATGACCGAAATCTAGTTCCCGGCCTGCGGTCCTGACCTATCGGCTGCAAAAGTTCTTTTGCAAGAATACTTTGGCCAAGTTCTTTAAGAAATTTCCAAATACATCTCGTCAGGCAGGGACCGCAGTGAACCCTCTCCACGGTGCCACGGTGCGCCATGACGATCGGCACCAAAGGACCAGTCTGCGCAGCATCTTGGGGGCTTCCATACCCACCGTCACATACGTAGTCTGAACGCTTGATGCGATATACTTATTGCCCTTCCGCCTTCGACAAGCTCTTATCGTGTACCTAAAAGGGAGTTCTCCGTGCGCCGCAACAGCATCACTGTCGTTCTTGCTCTCGCTGCCTTGTTGTTCGTTTCTACCAGCCCAGCCCAACAGGCAGGAACCATCACCGTACCCAATTTGATCCGCTATGGCGGAACGCTGAAGGACGCCAGCGGGGCGCCGATGACGGCGGCCACGGGCGTCACCTTCGCCATCTACAAAGAGCAGGATGGTGGTGCACCAGTGTGGACCGAGACGCAAAGCGTCACACCAGACACGCACGGTCAGTACAGCGTGTTACTGGGAAGCACTACAGACACAGGGCTACCTTCTGACCTCTTCTCGCAAGAAGAGCAACGCTGGCTGGGCGTGCAGGTGCAGGAACAACCTGAGCAACCGCGCGTGCTGCTGGTGAGTGTGCCTTACGCCTTCAAAGCTCATGAAGCGGAAACGCTGGCAGGCAGGAGTATTTCCGACTTCGTGCTCGCGAAGGACTGGAACTCAACCGATTCTGCCGCTGGCACCGCTCAGCTCTGGCTCTGCTTCCACCAGGCACCGCAGGAAAGGCAACAACAGGTCTGCCGCCCAACTTGGCCGCCAGGCAGGGCCCGACCAACTTCAGCGGCGCGACCACCGACCAGATTGTGAAGGTGACGCAAACCGGAACCGGTAATGCCATCCTAGTTCGCTACCTCGGCGGGCATCGCCGGTTCGAACGCGTGTCCTGGGTGGATTCCAGGGACCGGGCGTTGCTATTTTTGGGCAAGCCTACTCGACTTCGGCGCAGGCCTACGGCGTGCAGGGCAATTCAGCCAGCACCATTGGCATTGGGCTGCTCGGATTTGCCACGGCGGCCACGGGACCCACCTACGGCTTGAAGGGCTACTCGAGTAGCACCGGAGGCACGGGGGTGCGCGGACTGGCCACGGCCACCACCGGCAGCACCGTCGGCATTAGCGCATCCGTCGCCAGTCCAGCAGGGATTGCGGGTGTGTTTAGCAATACGGCAGGCGGCAAGATTTTGAGCGGCCAAAGCAACGGAGTCGAGAAATTCTCGGTAGATGGTAACGGCGCAGTCGCAATTACAGGATCACTTACTACAGGTAGTGCTCTAACGGTGCCAAACGGCGGATCAGGAGCTACTTCCTTTGCTGCCTACGCTCCAGTTGTCGGCGGAACTTCGACGACAGGAGCTTTGCAATCGACAGCGGTGGGAATCGCCAGGCAGGTTTTTGTTTCAGGGGGAAGCGGAGCAACGCCGGCTTACATCGACTTCCCCGACACCAAGATCATCCCCGCCGCGAACTGTATTGCAGGCACAGCAGGTGCAGGGTGGAGTAACGCGGCCTCCAACTTTACTGCCGCCTGCCGTGCGGGATCCAACAACCTCGGAGGAGCATTGCAGGCGATCCCGGCTACTGGAGCGGTGGCACAGTTTATGTTGGAGTTGCCGGCAGACTGGGATGCGGTTACCCAGCCCTACATCTCCATCTACTACGGCTCCGGGGCGAACTCTTCTGGCACGGTCATCTGGACGGTATCCAGCGCGTGCAGCCAGATGAATGGTTCGACCACAGACGACCCTGCCTTCGTCGCAGAACCCGCTTTCGCTCCCCAGACGATGGCTGCGGCTAGTCGCACTTGGGCCAGGAATGGCCAGTTCACGCGCATGACCGGTAGCAACAATTGTGTTGCTGGAAGCAGTGTGATCATCAAGGTGGCCGTCAGCGGTACGGCGCCTTCAGGCATCAACGCATATCAGGCCGTAGTAACAATTCCCCGTCTGCTGACGGTACAGGCCAATTAACATGCAACAGGTGCTGACCCTGGTAATGCTTCTGTCTTGCCTACCCATCTGGGCAACGACGAAGCTACGTCTCCACGACTCTCCTTCCTCCATCGCTGGCTACAAGGCGATGGACTTGTCGCTCGGGCCCCCTAACATTACTGCTGTAACTGGGGTAACAGCTACTACAAGGGGCGGCACCGATGTCCAGATCGCCAGGATTAGCAATGGCACACCCTTAAGCTGGATAAGCGAGCCGTTGGCTGCTGGCTTCACGCTTTCTGGCGATGTGACCTGCAACGTCTACGGTGGCGAGAAGGCCGCTGCTACCCACGCAGCCTTTCGTTGTCGCCTCTACAAGTACAGCGGCGGATCGCAAGGTTCAGCAATCATGCTGGGCGAGATGGCCACTGAATTGAGCACCAGTAACACGACGGCCCACAACTGGCTTAACACGACAACAGCCAGCGGCTTTGTGACTTCGACGGCTTTCTCGATCGGCGACCGTATTGTGCTGGAGTTGTTCGTGGAGAACTGTGCGACCCGCGGCTGCCCGACGGGAACGATGGGAGAGGGCACAACTACCATCCACTATGACGGTCCCAGGGACGCGGCAGACGGCTCCAGCTGGGTGCAGTTGACTGAGACGGTGACCTTTACCCCGGACGGCGGTTCAGGTGGCATACCTGACATCGTGCAGTGGGTGCAGACGCCAAATCTTTCCAACGTCGGCCAGCCGCTTGGAGCGGGAGCTAGCATCACGGTAAATTATCCGGGCCCGACACAATCCGGCAACCTGTCAACGCTTTGCTTTTGGTACACGACTGGCACCGACTGGAGCGTCACCGACGACGCAAGCAACACTTATACTCTTGGGCCAACCTGCACTGGTAACGGTTACACCGAGGCTTGCTACTACGCCACTAACATCGCCTCTGGCACCCGCGTGATGACTGTGAGCCACGCGGCTGGCACGGCGGTATTCTTTGGCGCTACCGCCGCTGAGGTCAAGAACATTGCTCTGTCGAGTGCACTGGATACTAGTTCCTGTAATGCCGATCAGAGTGGGGCCACCGTCACCGCAGGCATCATCATGCCTTTGAACAGCGGTGACTTCATCCTGCAACACATGTTCAATGAGATCGCGACTCCCACAGCCTCGATGACGGCGGGATCGCAAGCTAATATCACCTGGGGGCTGTGGGCAGCGGCATTATCTACAGGCGAAGGCGGCCAATACGGGACTTACAATTCAACCTCTGCAATCAACCCCACTATGTTCGAAACCGACCCTGGCGTTCGCTGGTTCTCGGCGGCGATGGCTTTTAAGTCATCGGCAGCGGGCAACGGGCCCCCAGCAAGGATGCACATCAGGGGAATCCAGAGTGAAACCTTCCAGCACGGGTCCCTGTCGCCACAGACGATGCAGTTCCCGACCAAAGGGAATCTTATTATCGACGCATTTCAAGCAGGAGGCGGAGACTACATTACTTCCATCACCAGCTCTCCCAGCAACACATGGGTAAACACGGGCGCGGTGGTGAGCAACGGTACGTCCACAATCATGTACTACGCTGCCAACGTTACGCCATCGCTTGCTATGACCGTGCCAGCTACAATGAACCAGACGGCGGCGAGCGACGACACGCACATGTGGATTGACGTGATGGGCGCCAACACGGCGCCATTCACAACCAACAACGTAACCAAGACTGGCTACAAAACAGGCATAACCCCGCTCGATACCCTTACGATTACCCCGACAGTGGGTACCAGCCTGGTAGTAACGACCGTGGGAGTTGACTTCAACACACTTGACGGTATCACGAACTCTGGGTGCCTGCTGCAGAATGGCTTTATGAGCGTCAATAATGCAGGTAACACGCCTTACTACGAGAACAATGGCTGGGCTACCTGTCTCAATCACGCTACAACTGCGATTGCCTTTGACTGGACAGTGATGGGCGGGTTGGGAGAAAACGACGGAAACTGGGCGGCAAGGGCGGCTGAGTTCCTTGCGCCAGCATCCTCAACCACCACCATGCCAGCGGCGGTGTACTAGTGGAGTCTGGTTTGCTGGTGAGCTTTTTATCTTCGTGTCGCTTAAGGTAGGCGCAGCTTTCGGACACTTGGGCCTGAAATCTTGGCCCAACGCGCGCAGTTCATCGCTTCAGTGCAGCGCGACGATCGCTGCCTACGGCGGTGCGGCGCGCCCAGGCGCCACACCACACCACATCTCCTACGCTGCAATATTCGTTGTTAGCAGGCGAGCCGATGTGCAATGTTGACTGCGTGATGCAACAACGCTACGCCGTGGCTCGGTACGTGATACAGCGCATCACCCCCGAACCAGTAATTATGGATGAATAGAATCCACCATGCGGGCATAGTCATTCCTCCATTTGTTCGCAAAATTTTTATCGTGAACGTGCCCTCTCGCTCAAGAACTTTCTTGGCCTATTCCACGATCTTTCTCAGTCTAGTAACGAAGTGGTCCCGCTTGTCTCAGTCCCACCATGGGTCGCGACTTTCGCCTCCAGCCCGTCCCCAGTAAACGAAGTGTCTGAATGGATTTCAGACCTTTGCACCGGCATGTGTCAAGAAAATAATGTCCGAATCCTGCTGCTCTCCTGACAGTCGCCTGCAAGGACGGTGCCCGCTACATTCCGATGCACAATCCTCAAGAGAGGCCGCATGAACAAAAGAATATTTGCCGATCTCAAACAGGAGCGCCCAACGTGTTCGGCAAGTAATTGATGAGCCCCTCCTGACCTCTGTCATTCGAACAGGTTTTCCTTCCAGATCTTCTGGCCCGCGAGCGACGTGTAGCATCCCCAAACCGCCAAACCGACTACGGTCAGAATACAAACAGAGAGCCGCCCATATACCAGGCTCGAGAGATTGGTAGTGATCGGGAATATTCAGCAGCAAGTCAACCGTGAACATGCCAATCGCCAGAGCGATGAATCCGAAGCGCAAAACCACAAAAGCGGCGATAGCGTAAATCGCGGCGAAAGTGGTCACGTCAATCAACACGTGATGACTTCCGACTGCCTTGATGGCTGTCCAAACGGCGACAAAGGCCAGAGCAGCCAGCCAGGGCTTGCGCAGAATGACGCGCAATACGAACATCACAAAAAAGAAAACCAGGTTCCCTGCACCGAAATCGCGAGATGCCACAGCCAGGAGCCGATTACATGGCGCGCTCCCAGCAGATAATCCGTGGTACCCAATGCCGGCGCATCGCCCGCTCGCATGCGCAGCAGATAGAAGATGGAGAAGATGAGCGCCCAGCTCATACCCAGAAGTACGCCGTAGAGCGTATCTCTGCCGACCAGAGGGTCGCGCACCTGTCCCGCCATAAGGCGGCTCCAGGAGATGATGGCGTGCGGCCAGTGCCGCCGGATGAAAGGTTCGATGGCCAGGTATAGCGCGCAGGTAACGGCGGTAATGAAAAGACCTCCGCTCGCGGCCAGCACGAAAAGTCCGAGTGAGGAGATAGAAGGGACAAAATGCGCCTGAAAAAGCCACAGCACCATCTGGAGTGAAAAGATGACGATGCCCAGCCGCCACGCTCCCTGGACATCGGCTTTCTCCCGCACCCAATTGCGACGCGCAATCAGAACCGCAACCAATAGCAAGAGCAGAGCGACCACGGCGAGAACAACGGTCATCACCTTCATGGTGAAAGACTGATTCGAGATCTCCATTCGCTTCGGTTCAGTCCAGTCTCCAATCAGCGCAAAATAAACCGGCTTGCCACGATAGGCGGCAGCTTCGACGCGCAAAGGATACGTCGTTCCCGGCCACGTACCTGTCCAGGCAGCGCGAGCGTCGGAAGCGGCCAACGAATTCCAAGTCGATGTCGGCGGTTGGAACTGCGCCTGATTCAGACCGGCCGACTGGAACAGCACATTCCAATTGAAAGGCGCGAACGGAGCGGAGCTGCTCTCCTTCTCAGGCGGCATCGCTTCCAGGTGGTACAGCCTGCCTTGCGAGTCGAGGGAAATCTGGACCATGCCGGACAGGATCGGCGGCGGGTCGTCACGATCCACGATACCGGGAACCAGCGAGCTGTCCTTCACCTGGGTGGCCACCATCTCCGATGGACTTTCGCGCAGCCAGTAGATCAGGGCGGGCGGCCGGCCTCGAGCGCAGCATCCCAACTCGAGCGCAGTTTGGGATTGTCATGCAGATACTCGAGGTAGGCATCGTTGTAGAGGAATCCGTCGGCGCTGTCGGCGGGAGGCGCGGTGTATCCCAACTGTTGCGCGATGTCGCGAGCTTTCTGGTTAAGAATCTCCGCCGAATATGGGACATTGATCCTGGCGATCCCACTGGCCTTTGCAGCCAGAAGGTAGAAGGCAAGCAGTCCCACAATGGCGACGCTCAGCGCTCCCAGGGCAAGCGGAATTTTGAGTCCGGTCGTCTCGCCCGCAGCAGCCACCATTTGCGGAGACGGGGTCTCGCCGGCGGCCAGCGCCGCGGCCAGCGGATCTCCGCCTGGCAACGCCGCTGCCACCGCCAGCGCTGAAGCCGGCCTGGCCGCGGGATCCGCTTCCAGGCAATGCAAAATCACATGCTCGACGGCCGGGTCGAGATCCTTCACCAACGCGGAAGGCCGGCTCGGGTTGCGGTCGCGACGGACGCGAACAATCTCTTCCAACGTCCTGCCATCGAACGCAGCCTTGCCCGTGAACACTTCATATAGAAGGAGACCGAGAGAATAGATGTCGCTCTTGACGGTCACTTCTTCGCCCGCTAACTGTTCGGGAGCCATGTAGGCCGGCGTGCCGCTGCGGATATCGTCTATCTCGTGCGCGATGCCCGCCAGACCGAAGTCGGTGATCAAAACTTCTCCGCGGCCATCGAGCATTACGTTGGCGGGCTTCAAGTCGCGGTGAAGCACTCCCTTGTCATGCGCGGCCGCAACTCCGGCGCAAATCTTGCGAGCAATTTCGGCAGCCTTGTCGCCGGGCAAACGTCCAATGCGGCGAAGCAGCGAACCCAGGTCCTCTCCATCGATGTACTCCATGGTGAAGAAGATCAGGTCATCGGCCTCCCCGATATCGAACACGCGACAAACATTGGGATGGGAGATGCGACGCGCGATGCGCACTTCGTTGCGGAATCGCTCCAGGGTCTGCCTCACTCTTGGCAAACTCCGGCAGGAACTTGAGTGCGATTTGCTGGCCCAGGCTGAGATCGTCAGCCCGGTAAACCTCGCCCATGCCGCCCCGGCCAAGCAGTGCGATGATTCGATAGCGACCTGCAACTAGAGCACCGGGGGCGAAGCGGCCCTCGTTGCGGAAATGGGAGGATGGCCGGGATATAGGCTTCCGGGGAGCGGGCCGTTTGGGCTGAGACAACGTCGGAGTGTCTGGCCCGTTCTGTCCTGCGGCTTCGTAAGCGGTCGGGTTTCCGCAAGCGGCGCAGAACGGAGTTGCCTGCGGCGTCTCCGCGCCACAGGATTGGCACTTCTGCATGGAAGGCTCCCCCTCGATAACGTCGTGTCAAATATCTTACAGCGATTGCGGTGTGGTGATTGAGAAGAACTCATCGGTTAGCGATCCAGTCTTTCCGTATGTCAGCTGAGCGGATGTTCCCGGGTTTAGTGAACGCGAGTCGAAGCACCGCCATAGCTGAGTCGAGATTTATCTTGGCTATAGATGACAAACATGGCGCGAGTACAACATCACGCTTGCTGAGGTTACACATCACCGCTCCGAACTTCTCATCCTGTCATCCTGAGCGGAGCACAAGTCCGCCGTGGCGGACTCGTGCGAAGTCGAAGGACCCCTATAGTCTGCAAAGACCATGCATCACCAGCGTGATCATCGTTACTCGGTTTACATTCTCGGCAGCATCAGCGGCACCCTGTATATCGGTATCACCAGTAATTTGCGCTTTCGCGTGCGGCAGCACAAAGAGCACACGTTTCGCGGATTCACCGCGAAGTATGACGTTGACCGGTTGCTCTATTACGAGACTTATGGGGAAGTTTCGACAGCGATCGCTCGTGAAAAACAGTTGAAGGGATGGAAGCGGGAGAGAAAGATTGCGCTAATCGAGAAGAGCAATCCGCAGTGGAAGGACCTGAGCCAGGAGTGGTAGGACAAGCCGGTTAGAGCTACGTTCGAAGGATAGCCTTGAGCGGCTATAGGGGTCCTTCGACTCGTCGCTTCGCTCCTCGCTCAGGATGACAACCTGAAGGTAAGTGACCTTCGCTCGCGAATTGCAATCTATACTCACTTCATCGGCGGAAGGTACGGGAGATAGCGCGCAAACAACCAGCACATGAAAAATACGATGGGGACGTGCACGATCATTTGCAGCACGCTATAGCCAACCAGATCGCGTGCCTTTAGCTTGAGAATACCCAGCAGCGGCAGCATCCAAAACGGATTGACGAGGTTCGGCAGAGCTTCCGCCGCGTTGTAAATCTGCACCACCCAGCCGAGATGGACGTGGTGCAGGTTCGCCGCCTGCAGAATGTAAGGCGCTTCAATGACCCACTTACTCCCGCCGGAAGGAACGAAGGTCCCGAGAATTGCCGAGTACAGCGCCACCAGCAGCGGATAGGTCGCCTGCGTGGTGATGCGCGCAAACAGATCGGCCAGCCAAGTGGAGATTCCCGTGCCAACGATCATGCCAAAAATAACCGCGTAGAACGGAAACTGGATCAGTACGCCTCCCGTGGCAGGAACCGAGTCGGCGACCGCCCGGACAAATCGTTTGGGCCTCCAATGCAGAAGCAGTCCAGCGGTGATGAACATCAGGTTGTAGGTGTTCAGGTCCAACGCAGCGAGCGCGCCCTGTGGCGAAGTGCGGAAGAAGTCGATCAGATACCAGATGATCAGCGCTGACACGAAGACGGTCAGCAAAGGACTGTACTCCAACCATTCGCCAGGCTTTGTCCTTTTCTCAAGCGGACGATCGACCGACTCATACTCGATGCCGAAGTCAGCGGCGGTCTTCGCATTCCCCGGCGAAGGTGCGGAGAAGTAGGCGACCGCCACCGAAACCACGATCAGCACGACTGCCATGGCGATGCTTTGCCACAGGAAAAGCGACTGCCTGAGTGGGATCAGGCCGGAAATCGCAAACAGGGCCGGAGGGATAGAGCCTTTGGTGGCCATCATCATGGCGGCGGAGGAAGACAGTCCGAGCGCCCAAACGGCGCCGAGCCCGAGGTACGCAGCCGCTCCAGCGGCGCGATAATCCATGTCGTTCACACGGCGAGCCAGTTCGCGGGCGAGAAGCCCGCTGAAGATCAGGCTGAGCCCCCACGAGATCAACGAGGTGGCCATGGAGAACAGTGCGATCATCGCGATCGCACCGCGTCCCGTCTTCGGAATTCCCGCCAACGCACGAATGAAGCGGTTCACCAAGGGAGTTGTGGCGACGACGTATCCGCCAATGATGATCATCACCATCTGCATGGTGAACGGCACCAGCGTCCAGAAATTCTTGGCGCCTTGAATGGCGAGTTTGCTGGCCGACTCGTGGAGGCACAAGCCGAAGATGAAAACGATGACAATTCCCGCCAGCGCAAAAACCAGAGGATCGGGAAACCAGCGCTCGCTCCACGTTGCCAAAGCCAGCCCAAAGCGCGCCAGACCACTGTCCTGTTGAGCCGAATTTGTTTTACGGACGGACGACACCGAATGTGACGGCATGGATCCTCCTGTGGCACTGGTCTTCGCACGGAATTGCATTGGCGAAGTTGCCACCGAGATTACCACCGAGGCGGCTCAAATGCCCTTGGTTATTTGCATGCAACATCGGATACTGACAAGAGCGAGTCGTCGCCAATGACAGGTTCGTTCCGGCTCGATCATCTTGCCACTGACTTAGTAGCTCCCACGTTTCGCTAAAACGCAGGCTGACGATGGTGTGGACAGCACCGTGATGCCGGCATCTCACTCTGATTGGAGCGAAGCAGAGGTTACTGTGCGCTAAGGTACATGTCCTTTAGTAACTTGTAGCCATCCTGAATTTCGGAGGCATATTCCAAAAATAATACGTCTAACGCTAATTGCTGATCTATAATTTGGGAAGCTATTCATTAGCTGAGGGTTATCGTACAGCCAGTGAACGCGAGCGTGGCATCGAAGTTGCACAGTAATGATGCACCTCTGGGTGTGAGCCCACAGGTACGTCGTAACCGTCAGCCACCTGCCCCGATGGCCCGAGATCTACAAACGCGCTTTTTTGCCGTTATCCTCGCGCTCCTGAGCGTGGCCGCGGTCGTCTTTGCCTGGATCAACTTCCAGAAGGAAATGAATTTTCCGCCCCCTCCGATGGCGTTTGGTGGGTGGAAGACGGCGGCCACCTGCGGGCCGCCCGGGTGGACATCGACGGACCCGGCCAGAAGGCCGGCATCAAGCTGGGCGACCACCTGATCGCTGTTGACGGGCGGGACGTAACCAACGTCGGCAGCCTGGAGCGGCAACTCTATCGCGCAGGAGTGTGGTCCAAAGCCACCTACTCGCTTACGCGCCAAGGCGTCAACCTGGAAGCGCCGCTGATTCTGGCCCCAGCCGACCGTTCCCTGTACGGCGGATTACGGCTGATCGCGCTGGTTTACCTGGGCATTGGCATCTACGTTCTGCTCAGGCGTTGGACTGCGCCCAAGAGCACCCATTTCTACGTTTTCTGCCTGGTTTCGTTCATCTTTTATTCCTTCCACTACACCGGTAAACTCAACGATTTCGACTGGATTATTTACTGGTCCAATGTGGTGGCATGGCTGCTGCAGCCAGCTCTGTTCCTGCATTTCTCACTGACCTTCCCGGAACGCAAAGGCTTGGTGAATCGCCATCCGTGGCTGGTTCCGGCGGTGTATGTCCCGGGCGCGATTCTGCTGGCGGCGCACATCTGTGCTCTCCAACTGCTGCAACCAAGTGAAGTGTCTGCGCTGGAACCTTGACCGCGTGCAGATGTCATATCTGGCCGCTTATTTCGTGTTGTCGGCAGGGGTGCTGTGGCACAGCTATCGTCACGCCGAAACGGCGATTCTGCGGCAGCAGATGAAGTGGGTGACGCGGGGAACCATTCTTGCTGTCGCGCCTTTCACGTTGTTCTATGTGATTCCCTACCTGGCAGGCAGCCCTCCCAGTCTGGGGATGAAGATTTCCGTGCTGTCGCTGGTCTTTCTGCCGCTCACCTTCGGCTACGCCATCTTCCGCTACCGCTTGATGGACGTTGACCTCATCTTCAAGCGGGGCATGGCCTACACCATCGCCGCGGGCGCGATTACCGGGGCCTATTTTGCGGCCGTGGGCATTGCTTCGGAGCTCTTTCATCAGAGATTTCCCAGCGTCGGTCCCATCGGATTGATAGTCGCCATCGCAGTAACCGCGTTGCTGTTCGATCCGTTCAAAAACTGGGTACAGGATTACCTGGACAAGTTCTTCTACCGCAAACGCTACGATTACCGGAAAACTCTGACCGAGTTCGGCCGTGACCTGAATTCAGAAACCGATCTCGACAAGATGCTCACCTCGATCGTGGACCGCTTGTCGCGCACTTTGCTGGTGGACCGGCTCGCGATCTTCCTCTCCGATCCGGAGCAGCCGGAACAGTTCTCGCTGGCCAAGTCGTACGGTATTTCGAACACCAGCGGCCTCGACTTCGACTTCCTGCATGTCGAGCGGCCAGAGTGGCAATTGGGTCACCTGTTCTTCGACAACACCAACCAGGCGGTGCGCGAGACTCGCAGCGCGCGCGACACCATCCGCCGGCTGGAGCTGAACTACTACATTCCCTGCACCGTGATGAATCGCATGATCGCGGTGCTGGGCCTGGGCAAGACCTCGGAAGGCGATTTCCTCTCCAGCGAAGATGTGCAGTTGCTGGAAACCCTCGCCGGATACATCGGCATCGCGGTGCAGAACGCGCGGCTGTACAAGTCTCTGGAGCAAAAGGCCGGACAGTACGAGCGCCTGAAAGAGTTCAACGAAAACATTGTCGAATCCATCAGCGTGGGCGTGCTCGCCGTTGACTTGGAAGACCACATCGAGTCGTGGAATTCGCAGATGGAAGTGATGTACGCCTTGCCGCGCCTGGAAGCGCTGGGGCGTCCTCTGAGCGAAGTACTGGCCCCTGCGTTTCTGGAAGAGTATTACCGCGTGCGCCAGACTCCGGGCATTCACAACCTCTACAAGTTCCGCCTGGGCAACACAGCGGGCGACGCGCGCATCGCCAATATTGCTATCGCCCCGCTGGTCACCAAAGACTTCAGCGTCATTGGCCGGTTGATCATCGTGGACGACATTACCGAGCGGATCGAATTGGAATCGCAGCTCTCGCAGGCCGAGAAGCTCTCCTCCATCGGCCTGCTCGCCGCCGGAGTCGCGCACGAGGTAAACACTCCTCTGGCTGTTATCTCGTCGTATGCGCAGATGCTGGCCAAGCAGGTCCATGGCGACGAGAAGCAGTCCGGCTTGCTGGACAAGATCACGCGCCAGACCTTCCGCGCTTCGGAAATCGTGAACAGCCTGCTGAACTTCTCGCGCACCTCGAGCACCGAGTTCAGCAACGTGGACCTGAATCGCGTTATCCAGGACACGCTGACCCTGCTTGATCATCAGTTCAAGACTGCGCGCGTCAAAGTACAGGCCGAACTGCAGCCCGAGTTGCCGCCGATTTACGGGAACACGGGCAAGTTGCAGCAGGTCTTCCTCAACCTGTTCCTGAACGCCAAGGACGCGATGCCCGCGGGTGGCACGCTAATGATCAGCACCTCCAACGGCCATCACGTGCAGGTGAAGGTATCGGACACGGGCACAGGAATCGCGCAGGAGCATATCCATCGCATCTACGATCCGTTCTTCACCACCAAGAACAAACAACCCAAGACGGGACACAGCGGTGGCACAGGATTGGGACTGTCGGTGACCTACGGCATCATCCAGGAACATGCCGGCAAGATTCGTGTCGCCAGCACGCCCGGTCAAGGCACGACATTCATCATGGAGTTCCCCATGTTGAGAAAGGTGGTCAATGCCTGAAGTAGTAGTTGGTCGCATGGCCACCGGACGCGAGGACTTCACCTCCGCCGGCTCCGTGCTGATCGTCGATGACGAAGCCGCCATCCGTGAGTCGCTGCAAGCTCTGCTGGAGTATGAAGGCTACACCGTGGAGATAGCCAACGACGGCATGGAGGGACTGGCCCGCATTGCGGAGCATCCCTTCGACCTGGTGCTGCTGGATTTCGCCCTGCCCGAACGCAATGGCATTGAAATTCTGCACGATATCCGCGAACGCGATTCCGATCTGCCCGTCATCATGATCACCGCCTATGGCACGGTGGAGAACGCCGTGAACGCCATGCAGGCCGGCGCCACCAACTTCATCCAGAAGCCCTGGGACAACGAGAAGTTACTGGCCGACGTGCGCACCGCGGTTGGCCGGCGCCGCGCCGAAGAAGAAGTCATCCAACTGAAGCGCGCCCTCAAGCAGCGCTACAACTTCGAGCACATCATCGGCAAGAGCGAGCCCATGCTGCGCATCTTCGACCTGGTGGCGCAGGTGGCGCCCAGCCGCTCCACGGTGTTGCTGCAAGGCGAAAGCGGCACCGGCAAAGAGCTGATCGCCAAAGCCATCCACATGAACTCCACGCGGCGCGACCGCGCGTTCGTCCCGGTGAACACGGGTTCAATGCCAGCCGATCTGCTGGAGTCCACCCTCTTCGGCCACGTCAAGGGCGCGTTCACCAGCGCCATCGCCAGCAAGAAAGGCCTGTTCGAGGTGGCCGATCGCGGGACGCTGTTCCTCGACGAGATTGGCACCATGAACCTGGAGACGCAGGCCAAGATCCTGCGCGTGCTGCAGGACCGCAAGTTCATGCACCTGGGCGGCGTCAGCGAGATACAAGTGGACGTACGGATTATCGCCGCCACCAATGTCAATCTCCAGCAGCAGGTGAAGGATGGGAAGTTTCGCGATGACCTGTACTATCGCCTCAACGTAATCACCATTGACCTGCCTCCGTTGCGCCAGCGCAAGAACGACATTCCAATGCTGGTGGAATACTTCATCGCGAAATTTGCCGGGGAGAATGAGCGCCTGCCGCTGCGTCTGACTCCCGAAGCGCTGCGTCCGCTGCTGGAATACGACTGGCCCGGCAACGTGCGCGAATTGGAAAACGTGATCGAGCGAGCCGTGGTGCTGGCAACGGGCCCGAACCTGTCGGTGGATCTGCTGCCGGAAAATGTCATCGGCCGCGGCGGCAAGTTCGCCATGATGGAACACCGCCCTGACGCCTCGCTGTTCGAAATCATCGAAGACTGCGAGCGCCGCGTCATCACCGATATGCTGGAAAAATGCGGCTGGAACCAAACCGAAGCCGCCGACCGCTTCCGCATTCCCCTGTCCACGCTGAACCAGAAGATCAAGCGCCTGAATATTGAGATCAAGAAGAAGAACAGGGAGAACGGGAACAGCTAAGCGCAGTGCGGTTCCAGCTAGTCATCCACAACCAGGCGCGAATCTTTTCGCCCGTCTGGAGTCGAAGGATTCCGTGTAGACCACGGGCGCCCTCCGCCAAAACACCCCTTCACGATCGCCATCCATGACTACGTCGCGTCTTCACAAGGACCCTTTGTAAGACGGTGCAGGGAACCTGATTAATTGTGATATGGCGATTTCGCCATTAAGCGACTTCATCAGCACCGAGTGCACAAGCGCGAAGATGACAGTATTGGCGCCGATGCCCAAAGCAAGTGAAATACCTGATCTTGGGCCGCAGGTTGACGTTCAGGAAGAAGAGGCGATCACTGAGGCGCAAGCGGCGAACGTGCGACACGACCACAGACTAGCACGGGCACCAGCGGTTCAAAAGCCCACGGTCAGAAAGGCACTGACCGTGGTTACCTCGCTCTCGCGCCTGGTTTCGGATGGCCCCCGATGGTGCGTGAGGGCGAGCGGCACTGCGGCCACCGGCGCACCTGTTGTCATAGCAACGTACTCAATGATTGAGACAATCGCGAGTTGCAGCACGGCGGTCCAATCGGCCCGTACCTCGCGTTCGAGGTTTCGGCGGTGCGGTTTGGGTTTCCCGTACACCGCTCCGGCAAACCGCCCTCGACGCAGAGTTCGCCGGCCGAGACCTCGTAGGTGATCGTCCCCGCACCGGAAGCAAAAAACGCGTCTGAGGCGTTAGCTGGGCCTACGACGTTAACCTCAAAGGCGCGAATGTGATGGTGCTGGCTCGGATCAAAATCAAAGTCCTGACTATGGATATGCCCCTCATTATCGGTGACTGCGAAAGTTGCGCTCTTGACCCGCTCATTGTCGTCGGTGTTGAGAAAGATCAACAGCTCAAACCCTGCGGGGATCGTGTTCGAAGGTAGAGAAAGGACTGACGACTGCAGGTTCACTACTGGGCCCGCGCAGTCGCACACGCTGCCGGGGGGGTGGCAGCCGCACGCCGCTACCAAATCCCAGTATTGGACCTGGGCTAGGATCTCGTTGCCTGTGACAAAGAAAACGTACTGCAGCCAATCGGCTGAGAAACCTGGGGGATTGTAAGCGTTCAGTTGCAGGGTGAACCCGTCAAAGGTGACCAGAGGTTCCGTAACCCGCAAAGACACCGTCAGGCCCTCAATGTTCTTGCAACCGTTGAAGAGAAGAAAATTGGTAAAACTGCTCAACTCCAGCGAATCAGCGTTCGTGGTGCAACAGCCTTGGGAACAGTCCTGCTCGGGGGGACAGCAAATGCCTCCGCAGGTGTGGCCCGAGTGGCAGACACACACACCTGCTTCGCAAGATCCGGGCCGGCAATCGCGCCCGCACTTTCCGCAGTTTCGCGTATTCTGATTCAGATTCACACACTCGCCACCGCAACAAGTCAAACCCGAGGCAGAACACCTCTTGCCGCAGGCCCCACAGTTAGGATCGTGCTGGAAGTCAAGGCACTTGCCCTCACAACAGACTTCCGTTGCCGTGCAGCGCGATTCCTTGAAGGGGATGTGGGGGGGATTTGGGAATCCAGGACTGCGGCAGGTCGACGAGCACGTTCTCATGCAATCCAAGCCGTACGGGCCACAGGTCACCTCACTCGCATCACAGTGCGGGCCCCATCCACCTTTAGGCATCGCGGCCAGGAGCGGCTGGGCCCAGGCCGGATCCGAGCCGGGCAGTGTGGCATAATAGCGGAGCGAACCGTAAAGGGATGCTTGTGCTGTAAACCCCGGTATACCCATTGCGCAACTCCTTCTGGAAGGCTTTCAGGCTAGCACCTCACACTCCCGGAGCGTTCGGGAGCAACCCTCCGCGGTGGACCCTGCTTGTGCCCGTTCCGTCGATCGATTCTCTTTTCAGCGGTCGTAATAGGGCGACAGCTTGCTGACTAGGAACGGAAACTCATCCGTCACATCGACGCGGCAGAACCACTTTTCAACCACGTCGGTGTTGCGATTCGTGTAGGAGAAAATGACGTCCAGCACCTTCCGAGCGCCGCTCAAGGGCGAGCTTTGCACGTGCACTGAGGTGAGCGAGGCGCCGCGGGCGAAGGCGTCGGCCGCGTTGGCATAAATCGCCGGATAGCGCACGGCCAGGTAGTTCAAGGCACGGTGCTTGTCCGCGGCTCCGGCATTGCCGGTCATCTGCATGATGCGGTCGAACAGCTCCTCTGCGGCGGGCGCGAATTCTTTGGCCGAGGCCTTCTCGGGCTTGGGAATCGCATTGATGAGCGCATCTCGGTCGAACGAGTAGATCTGGTCAAACATCACCACCGGAATCATGAGGCCGTTGCACATCTCCGGCGGGGCGACCGGCCCGCGAACCCCGATGACGCAGTCGAGGTCCCATGGCTGAGGTGTAGGCCGAAGCGCTTCCACCAGCAGGCTGAGGTCCGCCGGGTCGCGCGGGAGCAGGAGGTAAGTCTCCAAGCCTTCGATGGACATCACCCAACAGAGCTGCCGCACTAGATACCGATTCTCCGGCTTGGAGAGGACCGCCTGCAACGCCTGGCGGTCCGTCAGCCCCTTGGTGTCGACTCTTCCGGTGGCTTGAGCAAACTCCTTTTCCGTCGAGATGCGCGGAAAACGCGCCTCGATTCTACCGATGGCGTAAACATACGCTGTTGTGGCGGCGGTGCCGGCAGGGGTTCCTAGAGCTTGAACTCCGACGCCCGCCGCCCCGCAAGCCGGGCACGATGGCGAGTGAGATGGTGTAACCGCCGCCTCGGGTACAAAAAGGGCCTTGGCCCCCGGCGGAGTGGCGTTGACCTCTTCCCGCCCTTCAACTACCGTCTGCGATGGGTCCATCTCGAATCTCCCCCCTGCTTGAATGGTCTGCTTGACCTGCGGATTTAGCGTGAGAAATGTATCCATCGGTCGAGCGCCGAGGCGCGCTTCTCGCAACCTTGACAGGGCTTGATCCCCATGGCGTAAGTCACGCGCTTGATGGCGTCGCCGAGGCCGATTTCCTCGTCGATGAGAAACCCCGGAAGCCGGACCCGACGAGGCAGGCGTTCGACTGTCCCTGCATCCCTTCCCTGCTTACTCTTCGTTACCATGTGAATCCCCGGCCCGCGACCGACCGCCTCCTACCAAGGCTTAAAGGTTAAACCGGAATTTCCACTTTGAACTTCCGGCCCGACTGACAATCTACACCCGACCGCCTCCGACCGCAACGGGAAATCAGATTCGCGCTTCCGAGTGCTCCCACCGGTCACGGAGGGTGGCATTTTGCCTATCCCGAGAATCCGAAAGACCCCAACTGACCCGTTCTCGACCGATACCGGCGATACTTCGCCATCTCCCTGGGTGGTCTCCCAAACTTCCATCTAAGGCCGCTGGTCAGAGTTCTTTCGCACGTCCATGGCATCTCCCGGCTGCTGGTCAAAAGCGCTACCACCATGCCAGACCATGTCACATCCACGCTGTGATCCTGGTCGCCCTCGGGCGGAAGAAACTGTTTGCTTGCAACGGCTTCGCCAAGCGGCGGACATGTATCACAGCAAGACGTGAGATAGATCACAGCAGGGTTGTGCACCCTGAGACCACAATCTCAGCAGAGTCGAGGCGAAGCAACGCGCCGCCGTTGGAGGGAGCCATGTCAGACGACAAACGCGATGTTTTGGAGGTTTTGCGGTACGAACTCAACTTCCTTGAACAAGGAGGGTATGGAAACTGGTATAGCACGCCGTGGGGGCCTGCTTCCATCTTCCAGGACTCGCTCACCTGCCCAAACCACGGGGATCCCAGCCGTCCGCACGCCTGCCATGAGTGCCTGCTCTATGACTTCGTGCCCGAGGAATACCGCACGGAAGATGTTCCCTGCCATCACATCCCTTTGAATCGCCAGGGGGTTACCGTCGCCACACCCGATCAGACAGAAGAGGAGCTGCGGGAGAACGTAAAGCACTGGCTGAAGCGCACCATCGCGCGGATCGAAGCCGATCGCGCCAAGCAGAAGCCAGAGCTGGCGACTGAGAAGGCGGGATAGCGGGCCAGAACTCAGGATTCTCGATTCGGCTGTGTTCCGTCGAAATTTATCCACCACGGAGATGCGGAGCTTCCGGCTTCTAAGAAGTTTCCTCCGTGATCTCCGTATCTCCCTGGTTATTTGGCGGTGCCAGTCCCATTTCGGAACCGAGACCCGAGAAAGAATCCGTTCGGATGGAATTCTCCGGCCAGTTTGCGGATAGAATGCGGCATCGGGCCAACGCCTGCCGGAGCCATGCCATGAGACGGAGTTTCTCTTCCCTCGATCCTCAGGAAGCCTTGCACGTCGCCATCTTCATCGAAGAGCGCAATGCCGAGTTGTACCACCGCTTCGCGGAAATGTTTGTCGAGTTCCGCGATAGCGAGTCGCTCGAGATCGCCAGCGTCTTCTGGGAGATGGCGGGCGAAGAAAAAAATCACAGCTCAGTCTTGCAAGGCAAGTACATGGAGGAATACGGCAGCTCGCGTTGCGCCCTGACGGAAGAAGACCTGATCGAGTGGATTGAAGTGCCGAAGTTGGAGGACGGGGACGTCTTCGCGGCAACTGGCGAAGGCAGCACAAGCAACGTGCGGGAGCGTGCCTTGCAGGTGGCGCTGAAAGCAGAATTAGCTGCGCAAAGCTACTACTCTGGCCTGGTGGAGAAAATGAAGGAGGGACCTCTACGCCGGCTCTATCGTGAACTCGCCGAAATGGAAGACGGCCACGTGGCCTTCATTCAGGGCAAGCTCGTGCCTCATCCAACCAATGACAAGAAGGCGAACTAGCTACTCTGCCCAAGTCCCGCCCTTGGTCTTTACGCGATCCGAGTTTGAATTCCTGTTCGCCTCTCCAGGACGATTTGCGGCCATAGACGTCCTTCGACTCGGACCGAAGTCCTCGCTCCAGATAACAATCCATTGTGGGTGAAGAGCTAACGGCTGAATGCTGAGTGCTGACTACTTCCCTACGGCTTGCTCAAATCCTGCGGGAACGATTTGAATTCTACCTGCCGCTGACTGGGTTTGTCGTGATTGCTAGCGTCCGTCGTGTGCTGCACCAGCGTGCCCTTGATCACGCGATAATCTTCCTGTCCGGGCTGCTTGCCCGGAGTTGTGGTGATCACTCCGTTGAAGTCATACCAGACTCCGTGCACTGTCTTGGTATTGAACGACAGATGATCGCCCGCAAGGGTGGCCTTGTCGAAGAACTGGTCAATGAACTGACCCTTGTCGCTGTCCGTATCGCCGTATCGCGAGACGTAACCGGAGACTTTGCCATCTTCCACGGTGAGCTGCACGAACTCGCCGTCGCGCAAGAAGGAATACATTCCGGAAGGATCGTCCGCGGGAGCCTTTGCGGTCTGTTGGGTCGGCGAGGCAATCGACAGCGGTCGCGCCAGGCCGAACATCACAAGCGACGCGACCGCCGCCGCCAACACCAGACATCTGCGGATCATGTTTGCTCTCCGTGAATCTTCACTACGCGTTGTTGCAGGATAGCAGAAGGGAGTGGCAGAAGCTGAACGACGCGTGACGGGAGACTCCCGGTTTCCGCTATAATCCGAGTACTTGCTCCACGGTCGAGGATGATGTCGGACAGTACTGCAGCCAGGCCTCAGCGCGATCCCTCAGCGCTCGATTCCGCCACCCCAGAGGACGCAAACTCGGCGTTCGCCGGGGAGCCCGGACCTCCGCTTCTGTTCGAACTGGAGCCCTGGTATCGCGTTTTCTTCCGTAACCTCGGCGATCTTCTTTTGCACCGCCAGCCGCCTCCGGTCGAGATCACAGCGCAGCCAGTTGCCCTGCGGCCGGGATATTTCATCCGCACCGGCATCGACGCCTACCGCTTTGCTGAGTCGTACGCCGGGCACATCGCCTTCATCATCGTGGTCTATGTGATCTGCACACTGCCGTTTTTCAACCGCGCACCCAAACTCCAGTCGCCGTTTGAGAACACCAAGGTCGAGTACTACCCGGTAAGCGAGTATCTGCCGCCTATCAATACCGCCAGCAAGGCGCCCGTGAAGCCACGCAAAGGCGCGCCTAAGCTGGCGCGGCAGGAGATTCTCTCCGTCCCGCCGGAGCCGGACAACAACCACCAGACCATCGTCACGCCACCCAAGGTCAAGCTGGATCATGATGTGAAGCTGCCGAACATCGTTGCCTGGACGCCGGTGGCCTCGGCCCAGCCAATTGCCGCTTCAGCGCGTTCGGTTTCACAGTTAAAGGTGCCGCAGTTTGAAACGCAGGTTGTCGCGCCAACCGCCGACATCTCGCAGCTCAAGTCGAAGTTGCAACTGCCTACGCTGCCGCAGCCTTCCGTGGTCGAGCCTCCGCTGTCGCCCGACCAGTTAAAACTTCAAAAGGGACAGCTGAACATGGCGCAAATACAGCCGCAGGTGGCGGCTCCCAAGCTGCCAGTGCCAGTGCAGCGGGCCAGCGGAGTCGGTGACAGTGGAGCGAAGAACGTTCCACCGCCTCCTAACGTTCAGAACCTTCCCGCGTCGCAGGGACAGGGCCAATTGATCGCGTTGGGATTGAGTCCGGCTGACGTTCGCGGGCCGATTAGCGTGCCCAGCGGCAATCGCAGCGGAGAATTTCACGCCTCACCCGGCGGCAAAGCTGACGCGCCGGGTACGCCCAACGTGGTCGGCACCGGCACCGATTCCAACGGTGGCAGCGGCAAGGGCGCCGGAAACGGTCTGCCTCCGGGCATCACCGTCGGCCCTGCTCCGCCGGGAGCTACTACTTCCGCCGTCGCCGGAACGCCCACCGCCAAGCCGCCCGCTTCGAATCCGGACTTGGAAGCTCGAAAACGCATGATCGCCGCTGCCATGAAGCCATCGCTGCCCAGCATCCGTGACCGCCAACCTCCGTCGCCGCCTCCCACATTGTCAGACGACCCTGACGCCAGCATCGAGAAGCGCGTTTTTGGCGCGAGACACTATTTTTCGCTTACTCTGAACATGCCCAACCTTACTTCGGCGACGGGAAGCTGGATCATTCGCTTTGCCGAACTGAAGGAAACTGCCGACAAGGGTCTGATCACCGCTCCGGTGGCCACTACAAAAGTTGATCCCGCCTATCCGCCCGAAGTCCTGCGCGACAAAGTGGAAGGCACAGTCACGCTGTATGCGGTGATCCGCGCCGACGGAACCGTGGACGATATCAAAGTGCTCGACAGCCTGGACTCCCGCCTCGATGAGAACGCCGTGCGCGCGCTCGCGCGCTGGCACTTCCGCCCCGGCACAAAGAATGGCGAGCCCGTCGCGCTCGAGGCGGTGGTGCAGATTCCCTTCCGCATGCGGCATCTGCAGTAGGAAGCAGTCAGCACTCAGCGGTCAGCAATCAGGATTGACCTTCTCGCTTTGTCATCCCGAGCGGGGCCGAGGGATCTGCGGTTCGGGGTTGTCGTCCTGAGCGCGAAGCGCGTCACAAACGTAGCCCAGGACGTGAGTCTTGGGTAAGTGTTGTGATGAATCACGAGTCCCCCGGGGACAGCACGTCTGTCATCCTGAGCGACGAGCGAATCTGGGCCCCCCGACGAGCGCTGGTGTTGCGCTCGTTGAGGCGGAGGAGCGAGGAGTCGAAGGACCCCTATAGCTAGTCAAATCTATCCTTGGAACGTAGCTCTCACCGGCTCTTTCAGGATAACAACCTTATAGTTTCCGCTGGAAACCTGAACCCTCACAACTGAAACTATCCCCAACCACTATCCCCCTGCCTTCAGATTCCGAGCCCCGTCACCCTCCATCCCGCTCCATGCACCTTATGCCGGATGTTTAGCGTGATCAGCAGTGCGGTCATGGCTTCCACGATGCGTGCGTTCTCCAACTTGCCGCCGTCAATGGCGCGCACGCCCGGAATCTTGGTCGCCAGTTCGGCAGCAACCTCGCGCGCGCGGTCATCGTCGCTGCACACGATGACGTCGCAATCCACCGGCTGATCACCCTGGAGCACGGATGCTGACAGGCTATGGAACGCCGCCGCCACGGCAACGTTCTTTCCGACAATTTCGGCGGCCTGCTCGGCCGCGGAACCCTGCCACACGCCGAGCACGCGTGTGGGCCGTCCGCCGACCGCCGCCGCCAACGGGACCGTCGCGTCAATCAACACTGTGCCTGGGCGGAACGACGGCTTGAGCTGTTTTAGAAGTTCCGCTTGCCCCGCGAAAGGGACCGTCAGTACTACAATGTCAGACATCTTGACGGCGGTGGCGTTTTCGGCGCCCTCCACGCTGCCCAGAGATCCGACCACCTCCGCGATCTGGGCCGCTTTGGCTTTGGCGCGTTCCCCATCGCGCGAGCCGATGATCACCGATTCGCCGGCGCGCACCCATCGCAGTGCCAGCCCCGACCCTTCCGGCCCCGTACCGCCGACAATTGCAATCATGCCTGCTTACCCGTTTCTTTTGTGATTCCGTTGATCCGGCGCTCAACCTGGATTATTTGTGTCTGACGCAGCGAGCTTGAAGGGGCACGGCTTCAGCCGTGCCGTTACCGGTGCCTAGAGAGCGGGCTTCAGCCCCTGAGGGAACTCGCACCTTGTCTTGTCACCGAAGCCTCTCGGTCGCTAAAGCCACCATAATGACAGCAACTTGCGGCACGGCTGAAGCCGTGCCCCTTCAACAGCCTCGCACCTCTCGTCATGCCACTTGCGCTTTGGTCCGGGCGGAACTTCCAGTTGAGTTCGCAATCGGGTACATGTACGTGGTGTACACCGTGTTTCGCTGCGCGGGCACGCGCCCCAACTCGACAATCCGCTCCTGGAACTCGGCCGTCGAGATGTACTGCCCCGCTGTCGCCCCCGCCAGCCGCGAGATGTTCTCTTCAAACAACGTGCCGCCGTAATCGTCGGCGCCAGCGAGCATCGTGAGTTGCGAAACTTGGCGCCCGAGCTTCACCCATGAAACCTGGATGTGATTGATGCAGCCTGCCAGCATCACGCGAGCAAGCGCATGAACTCTCAAGTGCTCTTCCAGCGTCGCGCCCGCGCGAGCCAAGCCTTGCGCGAACAGCAACGTGTTGTCATGGATGAATCCCAGCGGTACGAACTCGGTAAACCCGCCAGTGCGCGACTGGATCTGGCGCAACAGCAATAACTGGTTGACCCAGTGTTCAGGCGTCTCGGCGTGACCATACATCATGGTTGACGTGCTGCGTATACCGCACTGGTGCGCGGTCTCGATCACCTCGCACCATTGCGCAGTACTCAGCTTGTTGGCGGAAAGTATGTGGCGCACGCTGTCGTCAAGAATTTCCGCCGCCGTACCCGGCAAGGTGTCGAGGCCGTTGTCCTTCAGCATCAGGAGGTACTCGCGGATCGACATGCCCGTGAGTTCGACGCCGTAAACCATCTCCATGGGCGAGAAGGCATGCGCATGCATCTTCGGCGTGGCCGACTTCACCGCGCGCAGAATGTCGCGGTAGTAGAATGGCGGCAGATTGCGCGGCAGGCCGCCCTGAATGCAGACCTCGGTTGCGCCCCATTCCTCGGCTTCGCGCGACTTTCGCGCGACCTCATCGAGGGAAAGAAAATAGGCCGTCTCATCGCGCGGACCGACGCTGAAAGCGCAGAACTTGCAACCCACGAAGCAAACATTGGTGAAGTTGATGTTGCGGGTGACGACGTAGCTGACCACGTCGCCCACCAACTGCCGCCGCAATTCATTGGCCGCAACTACCAGGCCGAACAGATCGTCGCCGGTGCAATTGGCCAGCCCAAGACATTCCTCGCGCGTGAGCACGCTGCCATCGAGAGACGACAGTGCCTTTTCCAGCGCCGCTCGGACGGGCGGGCTGACGCGTTGCTGTACATCGTCCCACGAAGTGTTCTGAAGTGTCTTCTGATTGGCCCAACTGATGTCGTGCATAGCTCCCGATTTCCGGCTCGACTCGCGGCAAGTCGAGATCCGTCCCTACAGCGAATTCATGACTCGCGTTCGCTGAACCCGCCGAACGCTCCCTCAGCATGACACCTCGTCAGCGGAACAAATCCTTCTGCTTCGCCCGCACCATCTGCCGCGCGCTGCCCTTGCCGCGACGATACGGATAACCCCGGATTATACAAGCCGGAACGCGCGAATCTTTGCCGCACACCAAGCCCGCAACCGACGCCAATTCGTCGGCCACTGCTTCCTCGGTCGCGTGCATCTCGTAGCCGTATGGATCGCGCGTGCCGCGATAATCGTGGATCACCTTCATTCCCGCAACGCCGATCGCGACCTCACACAAGCCCTCGCGCCACGGCCGCCCGAAACTGTCGGCGATGATGACGGGAATGTGCAACCCAGTGCGCTTCTTTAATTCTCTGTGAATTTGCGCCGCCGAGCGGTCGGCATCGGCGGGTAGCAGCACCGCAGTCTTGCCGCCGTCCACGTTGGAAACGTCCACGCCGCTGTTGGCGCATACCAACCCGTGCTCGGTTTCGGTGATGAGGATGTGTTTCTTGCGCACCACGCGCTTGGCCTCGCGCAACGCCAGTTCCACGACGCGAGCATCCACGCCGGTGTCGCGGGCAAAATTCCGGGCGGCCGCGGATGGCTTCACCGAATCGAGCGCAACCACACGGCCTTCCGCCTTGGACACGATCTTGTGCTTGACCACCAGGATGTCGCCGTCGTGAAAGCGCAGACCGCCGAGGGCGAGCGTGTCGACAACGAGCTTCGCAACCGAGTCTCCGGCGAACACGTCGCGAATGCCGAGTACGGGAATTGCGCACAGTTCGTCGATGTTGAGGGGAGTCATCTCGTAAGTATTGTCATCCCGAGCGAGCGTGCAACCGCGCGAAGTTTTGGCGGGTTTGTGACGCGATTGTCAGCCCCCGGGATAGGTCAGCCGCACACGTCGGGACTTCTGGAGGTAGAGCAGCGCGATCAGATTGGGCAAAACATAATAGAACGCGTGCACAGTGCTCAACATGACATCAAGTCCGACTAGAATGACTTTTGTGAGAAAACCATGCTGACTTCCCGGGTCAAAGTCTGAGAGTGCCGTTCGCATCACGCCCTCCCGAGTTATGGCGTGATAAAGCCCGAAAGCAGTGTTAAAGAGGAAGGCGACAATCATACCAATTCCCAGGCTGATCTTCGCAATTTTCACGCTGTGTCGCCATTTTCCCAATAAGCCGATACCCGCGTAAAACATAAACAGAAAGGCGGGGATTGCGGCGATGACCCAAGCGACGACTATAACTTGAAACCCCGGAAACATCTCAAAAGTTGACTGCCGGCGGTTAAAATTTTGCCTCGCTATTTCGAGAGTCTCAAGCACGGGTACACAGATCATGTAACTGATCAGGATCAGGAGCCAACCCCGCACCGGTTGGGGAGAATCGTGGCTTTCCGCCCCGGGTTCAATGTCACTCAGCCCCTGTTCGCCCTCGGCGTCTAGAAACTGCGGTGAACCAAGCGGGTTCAATTGCCTAGAGAGAAACGCGATCCAGCGACGGGATAGCTTAGTAATACGACTGCCGCCAGTTGGTCGCTGCTGACCTACTGGGAACACACTCTCTTGATCCACAGCGGATCCCAGTCCTCGCCCGTTCACCTCCTCCTGCAAGGCTGCCCTCGCCGAATCTGTGAGAGCGCTCGGATCCCGAAAGAGGGCAAGTAGTTCCCCGTCCTCCATCGCAGCATATGTTCTTGCATAGTCGAAGTGGTCTTCGGTCACCGAGGAACCTCCTTTGGCTGATTCAACGAAACCCAGTTTGTTAGCTCTCGTGAAAATCCCGGCCAGCGTATCTTAAATCACATCACCGCTTCCCATGCTTCAACATCCCCCGCTCCGAAACTCCACGATCGCAGCAGTCGCTGCGCATTGGTGTCGCCGTCCCGCCGCAACAGCAATTCGAGTTCGGGTGGATTGTCGATGTCCAGCCCGATACCGGGCATTTCCAGAATAACCAGTTCCTTGCCGGTCTTTCGCATAGCCGCGCAATGTGGCGGGAAGCTGTCATTGCCAAAGCGCAGCGGAATGATAGACGCCGGACGCCGCAGAATGCAGTTGCTGCCGCGTCGATCATACGCGGGCACGAATACGGCACCCTCGGCGGGAGCAGCGTCGAGCACCTGCTGCAGTTCGTCGCCGGTAATGAGCGGGATGTCGCCCGGCACGACGACCGTCGTGTCGTACCCGCGCTGCTCGCACCACGAGGTGGCCATCTCGATAGCGGCTGTCTCGCTTTCGTTGCGCGTGTCGTCGATCACCAGGAAGCCGAACTCGGCGGCCAGTGACCGCGCCCGGGCATCGCCGGTCACCAGCGCTATGTCGATGCGGTCGCGCACGCCAGTGGCCGCGGTCATTACATCGCGCAACATCGCTTCCGCAAGCTGCGAGCGCCGCTATTGGCTCAGCGCCTCGGCCAGGCGCTGCTTCGCCGTCGAGAGGCTTTTCACCGGAATGAGTAGGATGCCACGCATGTCACATCCATCGCCGCGGCGGATGACTACGGGGGTTTCGCAGAAATGCGTACAGCTCCAGAATGTACCGGGCCAGCTCCTGCTTGTCTTCCATCGTCTTCATAATCGTATTGGCGCACAGGACGGAAACGGGCGCCTCTACTAGATCGCGCGCCTTTTGTTGATCCGCCAAGTCCGCAATCAGCACAAAGCCAAATTTCTGAGCATGGTAAGCCCACATTACACCTTCAAGCGTGCTTCCCCAGCCCGTCACTTCCATCAGCTCGCCCGCAGGCCCTGAAACCGCAGCCCCACCAACGATAGGACTCACCACCACCTTTAGAGCTTTGGTAGTCCGCAGCGCGTCGCGAACTCCAGGCACCGCCAGGATCGGTCCGATGCTGGTGACAGGATTGCTCGGAGCGAAGACAATTACCTCTGCCGACGCAATACTCTCGAGCACTGCGGGAGCCGCACGCGCCTTCTCGGCGCCTTCGAAGCGACACAGCATGTACCTTAACCTGGTGCCGCTCGCGCACGAAGTACTCCTGAAACGTCAGCATGCCTTTGGCGGTGTCGAGCATGGTCGCGACCCGATCGTCCGACATCGGCAGCACCCGCGCCCGAATCCCCAGCCGGTTCGCCAGCTCGACTGTCGCTTGACTAAGCGACTTTCCTGCCTTCAGCATCACGGTACGCGTCAGATGTGTCGCCAGATCAAGATCGCCGAGACTAAACCACGACGGCTGCCCAAGCTGCTTCATACGCTCCAGGCAGCGAAAGGTGTCATCATTCACGCCCCAGCCGCGGTCCTTGCTCAGCAAGCCCGACAATCCATAGAGCACCGAATCGATATCCGGCGAAACATGCAGTCCCCACCACTCGATGTCGTCACCGGTATTGACAATGACCGTGAGGTCCTCCGGCGCGATTACCTGTTGCAAACCCTGCACCAACTTGGTGCCGCCGGTCCCACCTGTGAAGACAACGATCATCTATGCCGTCCTCGCGTAGCCGTCGCCATTTCGCGTTGCCAGGAAAATAGCCAACTTTGCATACTTCCGGGGTTAAGAAGTGTGTGCGAGAACTCGGTTTGAGTTGGCGGGGTGGAACAGTTGCGCAAAATCCAGCCCCGCAGGGGCGGAATTGAATTTAGCCCAAGGCGTAAGCCCTGGGTAAGGTACGAAAAAATAGCGAGTCCCTTCAGGGACGGCACAATTCCCATGCGCTCTCTAAAACCATTCCACATTTTCAAGCCGCCTGGAAGCCGACCTTAAGTCGCCTCTACCCGGGCCGCTTTTTCCCCAATGGCCTCATTGGCCGCCTTCAATCTTTCGCCTAACATCCCGCCACGTGCAACAACCCTCGCTACGAATTCCGGATACACCGGCAATCGCTGCTTCAGCTTTTGTCCAGCCGCTTCGGTGCGGCGCTGCAAATCGAGCAGATGCGGCCACGGCGCTTCCGGGTTAATGTAGTCGGGCGTCAGCGGCGACACGCCTCCCCAATCGTTGATGCCGCCGTCCAACAATCTCTCGTAACCGTTCTCCGTGAGGTTCGGCGGCGCCTGGATGTTCATGTCCCGCAGCAGCAAGCGCGCCACCGCCAGCGTGCGCAGCATGTCGCCGGTGCCCGGCTCGGGCCATGCCGCCATCGGAATGTGCGGCTTCACGCGAAAATTCTGGATGATGACCTCCTGAATGTGGCCGTACCGCTCATGCAGGCGCTTGATGGCCAGCAGCGACTCGACCCGGTCCTCCATGGTCTCGCCGATACCGATCAGGATTCCCGTAGTGAACGGCACCCCGAGTTTGCCTGCGTCCTCGATCGTCTTCAGTCGCAGCGCGGGAAGTTTGTCCGGAGTACGTTCCGCCGGATGCGCCGCCACAAGATTGGTGCTGGTGCTCTCCAGCATCAGCCCGAGGCTGGGATTGCTCTCGCGTAATCGTTCTATCCAGTTCGCGCTCAGCAGGCCGGGATTGGCGTGCGGCAGCAGCCGGGTTTCGCGCAGCACCAATTCGCACATCGCTTGCAGGTAATGCAGCGTGCTTCGATAGCCGAGCTTGCGCAGCGTGTCGCGCATCTCGGGAAACAGCGCCTCAGGCCGGTCGCCCAGCGAGAACAGCGCCTCGGTGCAGCCGAACTTCTCACCTTGTTGCGCAACCGAGAGAACTTCGTCGGGCGTCATGGTGTGCGCGCCCGGTTCGCCGGGATCGCGGCGGTAGGTGCAGTATCCGCAATAGTCGCGGCACAGGTTGGTCAGCGGGATGAACACCTTGCGCGAATAGGTGATGGCGCCAGGGTGATATCGCTCCTTGAGAGCACGCGCAGCCGCCAGCATTTCGGGCAGAAGCTCATCGTCACAGCGCAAAAGTTGGCAGGCGATTTCCGCCGAGAGCGCCTGCCCGTCGCGCACCTCGCGCAAACAAGCAGCGAGGAATTCGCTGGACACGCGATCGGCAGCCCATCGGGGCCCCTCGACTCTTCGCGGCGCTTGTCGCTCGGGATGACAATCCAACGGATTTCCGCTCATCTACGACTCCTGCGGCACATCGCAAATCCGATACCGCCCGCGAAAATACAGCAGCGGTGCGCCTTCGGCCACGATGACTTCCCTCACCTCTCCGACAAAGATGGTGTGGTCGCCTCCTTCGTAGGCATGCACCACCGAACAATCCAGATTGGCCAGCGCATTCTGCAGCACCGGCGTGCCGCTCTTCATGGGCCTGAATTGCACGCCGAGACGATAGGCGGCATCGTGGTTGCGCTCGGGATCGGCGAAAAATTCCGACAGCGCTTCCTGCTCCTCTTTGAGCACGCTCACGCCAAACTGGCGGCGCTCGCGGATGTGTAGGTATGTCTCGGCCAGGTGCTCAATGCAGACCAGCACCAAGGGCGGCCGCAACGACACCGAGCAGAATGCATTGGCGGTCATACCATGCACTTCGCCGGCTGGAGTCTCGACGGTAATGATCGTAACACCGCTGGCGAAGCGGCCCAGGGCTGCTTTGAATTCGTCTGGTGTAACTGGCTCTGGCATAGGATGTGTCAGGAAATCGCAGTTATTCATGACCCGCTTGGGTCACGGGACTACCGTCAGCGTAATCGTATTTGACTTAACGGCGGTACCGCTTACCGCATCGACGCGCTCTGCCTGGATTGTGTACTTCCCGGGGTGTCCTATTTCGTATTCCTTATTGAGCATCAATTGCTGTTCCAGTGTCTTACCTGGCCCCACGTGCGCCGAAAAAACACTTCCCCCAAGAGAGGCGGGATTCCGGTCGGTGCCATGCAACTGTCGTCCATATGGAGTTTCGGGAGCCGGCTTATTTGCGCTGTCAAGAATGTGCACGTCGAACAACATTGCCCACTTAACGCTCAAAGGCTGCCCGTAATGAATGTCCTTGCCTGATGTATTGGTCATGACGATATTCAATGGCACTTCCTCACCGATTCTTACTGTGGGCTGTGGACTGCTGATCGTGAGCGAAAAGGTAGTCGCCGGCGCCTGCGCCGTAGCAATTCCATTGAGCGTCAGAGAGACCAGTGCGAACCGCAGCACGGCCGTCATATTCTTCGTCAATGAATTTGCACGGTTTGACGCGGGCACGCTTAAGCTCGATTCCAAAACAAATCGGTCTCAGGACGAAACCGCAAAGCCAACTATACCTGAATCTATTGAATCACTTACCGAGCGCACTTTGTGTGCCCGAACGGTTCTGCGATAAGCTAGTCCACCGCAGAGAAATGCCGTCGTGGGGGCGGGATGTATCCTCGAGCGTTCGAATATCACCGGGCCAAATCGTATCCCGAAGCAATAACGATGCTCAGCCAGTTGGGCGACGAGGCCAAGCTTCTGGCCGGCGGCCAGAGCCTCATCCCGCTGATGAAGCTTCGTCTCTCCGCGCCGCGGCATCTCGTCGATCTCAACTTCATTCCGGGAACTTCCTACATCCGCAGCAATGGCGTGCTGCGCCTGGGCGCGATGACGCGCCACGCCGAGATCGCAGCTGCTGAACGACGCCGCACGAATTCCAATTCTTCACGACTGCGCCGCCGGAATCGCCGACCAGCAGGTGCGCAACCTGGGAACCATTGGCGGATCGATCGCCGAAGCCGATCCGACCGGCGACTGGGCGCCTGTATTGATGGCGCTCGGCGCAAGGGTCCATACTCTTGGCCCCGGCGGCGTTCGCAGTATCGAAATCGGCGAGTTCATCCAGGACGCGTACACCACGGTGTTGCAGCCCGGCGAACTCGTAACCGAGATCGCGGTCAAACTACAGCCAGAGCGCAGCGGCGGAGCGTATATCGCGCTGAAGCGTTGCGCACCCGTTTACGCCAGCGCCAGCGTCGCCGTGCAACTCACCATGCAGGACGACCAGACCTGCCAGGACGCGCGGATTTATCTTGGCGTGCTCGGTCTGACTGCGACCCGCGTCGACGCAGCCGAAGAAGCTCTGCGCGGCCAGCAAGTCACGCCGCAAGCCATCGAGAAAGTACGCGACGCAGTAATGGACATCGCGCAACCACAATCCGACATGCGCGGCTCAGCCGAGTACAAGCGGCAGGCTGCCGGAGCCCTGGCGAAGCTAGCCGTCGAAGCCGCCGTGAAGCGCGCCCGCGGAGAACACGTGGAGGTCACGCATCTTTATGCCTGAAGACATTCCTCGCGTGCGCGTCAGTGCGAAGATCAATGGCAAGCAGTACACGCGCGAGGTCGAACCGCGCACGCTGCTGGTGCAGTTCCTCCGCGAGGAGTTGAGCCTGACCGGCACGCACATCGGCTGCGACACCAGTTACTGCGGCGCTTGTACTGTTCTGCTCAACGGCAAGAGCGTGAAGTCGTGCACGGTGTTCGCGTTTCAGGCGGATGGCGGCGAGGTGCTCACCGTCGAAGGTCTGGCGAAAGATGGCGAGCTTCATCCCGTGCAACAGGCCTTCACCGATTGTCATGGATTCCAGTGCGGCTACTGCACCCCGGGCTTTCTGATGAGCACGCTGCAGTTGCTGAGCGAGCATCCGCACCCCACCGAAGCTGAAATTCGCAAAGGCATCGCCGGCAACACTTGCCGCTGTACTGGATATCAAAACATCTTCAAAGCAATTCAAGCGGCCGCTACGGCAGGGCCGAGGAGCTAGCCGTTGGCTATCACATTCTCAGGCGAGTTCACCTCGCCGCGTACGCCGGACGAAGTTTACGACTTCCTCTGCGATCCCAATAAGTTCGCCCCACTGCTTCCCGATTTCGAGAGCATGTCGGTGCAGGACGCGACCCACTTCACGGTGAAAGTGCGCATCGGCGTGGGCAACATTCGCGGCTCGGCGGAAATCAAGATGGAACTGGCCGAGTCGGTGCGGCCAACCCGGGCGCAGTACAAAGGCCGGGGCAACGCGGTGGGCAGCCAGATCAGCATCGCTGCCGGGTTCGATCTCACGCCGGTTGACGGCAGCACACGGATCGCGTGGCAAGGCGAGGCGGGCGTATTCGGCAAGCTGGCTTCCATGGCCGGCGGCATGCTGGAGCCGCTGGGAAAGAAGAACATCCAGAAGCTGATTGACGGATTGCAGTGGGCGCTGACCTGGCCGCCGGCGCAAGCGGTCGCGAAAGAAGCACTGAGTGCAGCGACTCTGAATGCGCCCACGGACCCATCCGTGGAAGCCGCTCTGCAGCCGCCGCCAAGCGAAACCGTGCACGACAGCGCTGGCGCGCAGACTGCGTCTACGATCAGCGGAGATGGCCGCGGGATTGCAAAAGCGGGTAACGGAGCCCTCACCGCATTCCAGCGGCTGACGAATCGCAGGGGGATGTATTGTCAAAGCGCGACGGACGCAAATATCAGCACAGGGCGTGACGGGTGAAGTTTCTGGCGCAGGACCGCAAGATTCAGAGGCGGGAAAGACGCCGGAGACGGAAGAACCGCATACCGGCCCAGACACCAGCCCGCAGGGCGAAACAAAAGTAGCCCAGGACGTAAGTCCTGGGTAGGCGTAATAAGAAAACTCGAGTCCCGGCAGGGACGGCACAATGCTGGCCAAAGCTTTGAAGGGGCGCACCTTCAGGTGCGCCGTTAGGGTTCAAAAGGGTTGGGCTTCAGCCCCTGAGGGAATTCGTATTATCCCGGACGGCGCGGTCCCTCAGCGGCCGAAGCCGTCGTGATCAAATCGGTTTTACGGCGCGGCTGAAGCCATGCCCCTTCAAAACATCGAAGACCCAGAATCATTCGAGCGAACAACGCAAGATCAGGAACTGCAGATCAGGACCACCCATGCCATCCACAACCCAGACCTCCGGCTACGTCGGCCAATCCATCCGCCGCAAAGAAGACGCGCGCCTGGTCCGCGGCAAAGGCAAGTTCGTCGACGACATCAAATTGCTCGGCATGTTGCATCTCGTCTTCGTGCGCTCGCCTTACGCTCACGCCACCATCACCAGCGTTGATGTCTCCGAGGCCGAAGCGTCTGCCCGGGGTGGTCTGCACCCTCACCGGCGCAGAAATCTCCAAGCTCGTCGATCCCTTCTTCGAGATCGGCCCCTCGCCCAGCAACAAGATTCTCGACTATCCGATGGCCGTCGACCGCGCGCGCTACCAAGGCGAGCCTGTCGCTGCCGTGATCGCCGAGACCCCTGCCATCGCGGAAGATGCCGCCGAACTGGTGCGCGTGGAGTACGAGCCGCTCGACGTGGTGATCGACGGCGAAGTCGCCGCCACCGACAAGACCATCCTGCATCCCACCATGGCAACCAACGTCGTCTGGCACGGCGTCTTCGAGTACGGCGAGGTGGAGAAAGCTTTCGCCGAGGCGGCGCACGTCGTCCACATCGACCACCTGCACATGCATCGCTTTTCCAGCACGCCGCTGGAGAACAACGCCGTCATCGCGCAGTGGGACGACAACGATCAGCGCCTCTATTTCTGGAGCAACAATTCTTTCCCGACCATCGGCATTCAATTGCTGGCGCCGGCGCTGCATCTGCGCATGGACCAGGTGCGCGTGCAGACCCACGACATCGGCGGCAGCTTCGGCATCAAGATCACCAACTACCCGCAGATGGCGGTGTGCGCGCTGGCTTCGCGCAAGGCCGGCGCGCCCATCAAGTGGACAGAAACTCGCTCAGAGCACATGACCTCGAGCGCGCACGGCAACGAGCGCACCTTCCGCGACACCCGCGTGGCCCTCGACAAGGACGGCGTCATCCTCGCGGTCGATTCGAAACACATCGACGATTGCGGCGCTTATCCGCGCTATGAGCCGCTGGGCTGCGTGATCTGGTCGCAGGTTACGCCCGCGACTTATCGCCTGAAGAACCTGCGCATTGATTTCATGCAGACGGTTACCAACAAGTGTCCGGTCGGACCAAACCGCGGCTATTCGCGCATGCAGCACCTGTGGTTCCTGGAGCGCGTGATCGACATCTGCGCGCACGAACTGAACATTCCTGCCGACGAGATGCGGCTGCGCAATTACATTCGAGCCGGAAGAGTTTCCTTACACCACGCCCAACGGCTGCATCTACGACTCGGGAAATTATCCCGGCATGTTAAAGCTGGCGCAGGAACTGATCGGCTGGGAGAAGTGGCAGGCCGAGCGGACGAAGGCGCAAGCCGAAGGCCGCTGGTTCGGCATTGGCATCGGGACCACGCTCGATTCCGGCACCAATAACTTTGGACAGGCGCAGATCGTCAATCCGCAAGCCCCGTTCTCGGGAAACTCGCAGGCCGCCAACGCCAAGCTCGACATTTACGGCGAGGTCATCGTTGCGGTCGGCTCCGTTCCGCAAGGCCAGGGTCACGAGACCACGGTGTCGCAGGTGGTCGCCGACATCCTGAACATCTCTCCGGAACTGGTCAACGTGCGCGTCGGTTTCGACACCGAGCGCAACGTCCACACCGGACACAGCGGAACCTACGCCAGCCAGTTCGCGGTGTCGGGACTATCGGCCGTGCATGGCGCGGTGCAACTGCTGAAAGCGGAGATGAAGAAGCTCGCGGCTTTTGCGCTGCAGGCCAACGAAGACGATTTGGAGTTTGGCGTCGGCCAGCAAGGTCCGGAGATACGCGTGCGCGGCACCGAGAAGGCGATTCCCTACATCGGCCTCGCCAATCTGGCCAACGTGAACACTGCGGTGGTTCCCGATGGACTGCGCTCCATCACGCTGAACTGCCGATACACCTGGCGCGCGCCGTTCCACGTGCCTGACGTGGCGCGGAAATACGGCAACCTGACGCTGACGTATTCCTCGCAGTTGCACATCGCGGTGGTCGAGATCGACAAGGAGACCTACATCCCCAAGATTCTCGACTACGCCGCGGTGGACGACTGCGGCACGGTGATCAATCCGATGATCGTCGAAGGCCAGGTGCATGGCGCGACGGCGCACGGCATTGGCGCGGCGCTGATGGAAAACTGCGCCTACGACGAGAGCGGCAACATGCTGGCCTCCACCTTCAGCGATTACACGCCGATCACCGCGGTAAACATGCCGAACCTCAAGTACGGCCACCTGGAGACGCCTTCGCCCCACAGCTACAGCGGCGCCAAAGGCATGGGCGAAGGCGGTGGCGCTCCGCTGCATTGCCTGAGCGCGGCGCTGCAGGATGCGCTGTTTCAGGAGGGCATCATCATTGATGAGTCCTACAACAACGCCAGCACGCTGTATGAATTGATTCAAAGAAGCGGCGCGGCGAGTTAAAGCCGAACCTGACGATGCAACGTGGTGGAGCTATGGCCTGATCCGCTGACGAGGAACGGCAGACCGTCGAAGTGCTCCCGATGGCAAGTCGTTTCACGGTGTCGTGAACGGGCAAGGCGGTAGTACTATGGTTCGGGTTTTGAGGCCAAAACGGAAATCTGCTTGACACATCGAACCGCGATGTCCTCGGAGGCCAAAATGGCGATTCTGGTCAAGGCGTCTCTTGCCCTGGCGTTGCTGCTCACAGTCAGTATGGGTAGCTCCGCTCAATCGAGCGCGGGGATCGGTTCGTGCACTGGAGTAATTCCGCCTCGACCACCCGCATGCTTCGATGGCACACCACACAAACAAACTTGCGTCTTGGTCGACAAAGGAGTCAAGCTCCAGGTGCTGGACTGGGGCGGCGCCGACAAGCCAGATACCATGGTGCTGCTCACCGGTTTCGGCGACAATGCGCACGTGTACGATGAGTTTGCATACCAGTTCACTGACCATTTTCACGTTATCGGAATTACCCGCCGGGGATTCCTTCCGTCCAGCCAGCCGAAATCAGGCTATGACGTTGACTACCAGGGTGCACGACGACATCGCGGTCCTGCAATACTTCGGTATCAGCAAGGCCGTTTTCGTCGGACATTCCCTGGCGGGCTCGGAATTGAGTCAGCTCGGGTTGAAGTACACAAGTTACGTGGAGAAATTGGTCTACCTGGACGCTCTTGACTTGGCAAAGCGGTTCCAACTTCCCGAGATACCTCCTATACCGTACAAGGAAGGCAGAGACGAAAGATCATTGCAGATTTTCCTAGGCCGCCCAAGCGCGGCTGGAGAATACCCTCAGACCAGGGCCATCCGCTTGTCCCGGTTTGAAGTTTGACGCAAAGGGAGCTATTACGGATAACACGACACCGAAATGGATTTCGGACGCGATTTTTGCGGGCATAGCGGAGAAGCAAAATCCGGAGGTGAATTGGACAGACATCGGCGCGCCGCGCCTCGGCATTTTCGACCAACCGTCGGTTCAAGGAAAGCTACCTTACTACTGGTACCTGAGTTCCGACGAGCAAAAGGTATTCGATGCCAATTGGCCGGGCATTGTTCAATGGTTCGCGGATGAAACCGCGAAGTTCAAACAACCGAATGCGGGCAAACCTTCTCCGGTCGTCTATTTGCTGCCCGATGCTCCGCACTACTTCTACATTAACGATCAGGCCTTCGTGGTTCGGGTCATGCGGGAGTTCTTGCGGGGCAAAGTGGGGCCATGATAGCGATCTGGAATCGATTGAAAAGGGTTCCCACTCTTCACTCCTGATACCGACGAGCTGACGGCCTTACCCATCTTCGGCTAGCATACGAATCTGATCATAAGTACCTTGAAGCCCATTCTCATCGTCGGAGCTGGCGCCATCGGCAGTCTTTACGCTGCGCATCTTGCGCGCGTTGCCGAGGTGTGGGTCCTGGTCCGTCGCCAGGAGCACGCCCGATGCATCAACGAGCATGGCATTCGCGTTACCGGGCATAACGAGATCCATTCGCGGCCAAAGGCCACTACTGATCCCCGTGAGCTGCCGGAGTTCGACTTCGGAATCGTCGCCACCAAGGCGAACCAGACGCGGGAAGCATTTGCCCCGTCGCGCATTTGTTTCCGCACGGAGCAGTTCTCTCAGCGCAGAACGGCCTGGGCAGCGAAGAAGTCATCGCTTCCCTGCTGCCGTCGGGCTATGTGATTCGCGGGACCACCTTCATGAGCGGTACCCGCCTGGCTGACGATCACGTCCACTACGAACTAAACACCGCGACGTGGATGGGGCCTTTCGAGCCCACGAATACTCCCTTCGCGATGGTGGAGGAGTTGGCCGCGCTGATCAATGCATCGGGACTGAAGGCTGAGGCCCTGCGCGATGCGCGTCCGGCGCAGTGGTCGAAGTTGATCTTCAATGCCTCGGTGAATAGCGTTGCAGCTTTGACCGAGCTGCCGCACTCGCCGCACTTCGCGGCGGAGGCGGAGTTTGGCGATCTCGGCCATCTTCTGCACGCGCTGATCGATGAGGGCAAGAGCGTGGCTGCGGCGCTCGGCATTGAACTGCACGAAGATCCATGGACAATGAACTGCATTGGCGCGCGCACCAATCATCCGCCATCCATGCTGTATGATGTGCGGCATCATCTCCCGACGGAGGTGGATTTTCTGGGCGGCGCGATTGCCCGTGAGGCGCGCCGCGCCGGAGTGCCCGCGCCGCTGCACACCGCACTGTACCGGCTGATCAAGGGCAAAGAGGCGAGTTGGAAGAGAGTGGTTCAGTGAATAGTGGATAGTGGATAGTTTCCAGCGCGGACGGGTTTACACTAGCCTTGCAAATGAAGCATGACCGAGGCCCAATGCAGAGCTACAAGGAATTGCTAGTATGGCAGAAATCGATAGTGCTGGTGACCGACGTCTATGCAAGTACGAAAGACTTCCCTCGCGAGGAGGTCTACGGGCTAACCGGTCAGCTGCGAAGGTCTGCTGTGTCCATTCCCAGCAACATCGCCGAAGGACAAGGCCGGGCAACCAAGGGAGAATTTGTCCAGTTTCTCTGCCATGCACGCGGCTCCCTTTTCGAGTTGGAAACGCAAATCGTCATCGCCGCGAAATTAGGGTACGTGCAGACCCAACCAGCGGCCCACTTGCTTGAGAGCGTTACAGAGGTCGCGCGGATACTCAATGGCCTGCTGACCTTGTTGCGGGGGCCGAGTCGTAAAATATCCACCAAGGACGTGGATAGTGAATAGGAACTTAAGAGACCGAAGAGTTCGGCGGCGCTGAAGCTGTTCGCTCGTTAAACTATCCACTATCCACTATTCACTAACCACTATCCACTGACCCTATGCCCTACCCGATTGACGAGCCCAAGCTCGCCCGCGTCCGCGATCTGATGAAGCGCGACGATCTCGACGCGCTGGTGGTGCGTGCGCCCGACAACATCGTCTACCTCACCAACTACTGGTGCATGAAGGGCTACGACGTGGCGGTTTTCCCGCGCGAGGGTGAGGCCACGCTCATCGCCCTGGAGCCGCAAGAGGAAGACGCCCGCCGGACGTCGTGGACCAGCGACATCCGCTTCTTCAAGGGCTACGATCCCCGCGATCCGCGTCCTCCCATGCTGCGCTCGCTCGATGTTACGTTGCGCGTCCTGAACCAGCGCGGTCTCACCGGCAAGAATCGGCCTGGAGCTTTCGCAGGGCACGCAAAGCGCCGATCGCATGGTCGGCGAACCAACCACGTGGACTCAAGGTTGGTTCGACGCATTCAAGCCGGCGGCGCGCGAGGTGGTGGACGCTTCCGGCCTGCTGGCGGAAGCGCGCGCCATCAAGACCGCTCAGGAGATCGAGCGCATGAAGCTGGCCAACGAGCTGGCCGCGCTCGCCATGGAGCACACCTTCGAGCGCTTGCGTCCGGGGATGAAAGAAAGCGAAGTCGCCGCCATCTTCGAAGGCTTCGTTCATTCCACCGGGATCGGATTCAAGAACAAAGTTGAGATGGCGCGCGCCTTCACGCTGGTATGGTCGGGTAAGGGCATTCGGACGTTCACCGCCACCGGCATTCGTCCGATACAGGAGCACGAACCCACGCTGTTCGAGATCTGGGTTTGCGTTGACGGCTACTGGAACGACCTCACCAAGAACCTATGCCCCGGCGAGTTGACCCCCGAGTACAACAAATTGCTCGACCTGCTGCTAGCCGTGTTTCACGAGGCTGCGGCTTTCGCCAAAGACGGCGCCAGCCTCCCGGAGCTGGACCGTCTGATCCGTGCGCGCATTGCCGAGGGCGGTTATCCGGGCCAGCCCTCGCATCCCGTATGCCACGGTGTGGGAGCGCGCGCGCACGAGCCTCCGTACGCTCATCAAGCTGGAAAGGGCACAATCCGTGAGGGCATGGTGCTTGCCATCGAACCAGGAATTTACTGGCCCGGCGGCGGTGGGCTGCGCTTGGAAGATAACTTCTGGATCACCGGCGGCGGCAATCAGAAGCTATGCTCGTTCCCCGATGACTTTCGCCAGCTGCGGACCTCTTCCGCAAGCTGGGCCACATGGCGATAACCGCCAGCACAGCCGTGCTAGATGACCGCATGAAAGATGCAATTCTCTCCCGCATCCGCGAGGAAGACATCGTCTCCATGTGCTGCGACGTGATCAACATCCCCAGTCCTACCGGCTCTGAACTCGCCATGGCCGAATACATGCATACAGTTTTTCGGCGCCTGGGACTAACGGTCGCGTGGCAAGCGGTTGAAGACACCCGCGCCAACGTCATCGGCCGCCTCGAAGGGCAGGGCAACGGCAAATGCCTGATGTTCAACGGCCACATGGATACGTCGAACACCGGCGACGAGGACTTCCTCACCGGCATTGGCTACAAACCGCACGCCGTCGTGAAGGACGGCATGATCTACGGTCTCGGCATCTACAACATGAAGGGCGCACTGGTGTGCTACGTACACGCGGTCAAGGCGCTGCTCGAGGCCGGAGTCAAGCTGGACGGCGACATTATCCTGGGCGCGGTTTGTGGCGAGATCGAGAAGACGCAATGGCGCGAGTTCCAGGGCAAGGAGTATCGCGGCTATGGCGCGGGTACGCATTATCTTGTCAGTCACGGCGTTCTTCCGGACATGTGCATCCTGGGCGAGCCCACGGACATGAAGCTGGTGCTGGAGCACGCGGGCTCCATGTGGGTGCGCTTTGGGCTGACCGGCAATTATGTGCACTCGGCGTTTGCGCCCGGCAAAGAGGAGCAGAACGCCATCCGCCGCATGCACGAGGTGCTGGAGGAAGTGATGGGCTGGATTCCCGAATGGCAGGAGCAGGCGCGCTGGGCGGGGCGTCCGGGATTCGTCAACATCGGCTGCGTGCACGCCGGACATCCCTGGCGGGCCAGCCGCACTCCCGAACGCGCCGACCTGTTTCTCGATGTGCGCGTGCCCCCCACAATCCCCACGACCGACGCTCGCCGTGCGGCGAAGAAGCTGTTCCTGGCGATGAAGCAGAAGCATCCAGAATACGGGCTGGAGTTTGAAACGTATGTGTCGGTGCCGGGCGCGACTATCGACGAGAACCATGAGATGGTGCGCGCCGTCGAACGCAATCATCTGCATGTCATGGGAACGCCGCCGGTACGCGACACGGTACTGTGGTGTTCGGATGCGTCGGTGCTGTCGCGCTTCGGATGTCCGACGTTAAACTATGGGCCATCGAGCGGGCCGCGTGGTCACGAAGGTGAGAAAGTGGCGATCAAAACACTGGTAGAAATCACGAAAGTGTACGCGCTGACCGCGGCGGAGATCTGCGCGGGGAAGCAAGATGCTAATTGCTGATTGCTAATTGCTGATTGCTAATTGCTGATTGCCTATGCCCACCCAACCCGAAATCGACCGCCGCTACGCCAACATCCGCGCCGCAATGCGCGAGCAGGGTGTGGACGCGCTCATCGTCTGCGGTAACCAATACGCCGGCTTTGAAGGCGCAGTGTTCTACGCCTCCGGTTTCGAGATCGTGCATCGCTACGTGTACGTGCTCATCCCTCTGAAGGGCGAACCCGTGCTGCTCTTTCCACAAGAAGCGCGCTGGATTGGCGACAAGAAAAAGCCTTTCGTGCAAGAGAAAGTCTGGGCCGAGGTTCCCGGCCGCTGGCTGCGCGAGCGTGCGCAGGATGAAGCCTGGAAGCGCGTAGCCGTGTACGGCCTCGACTACATCATGGCGGTGCGCGACTACCGCGAGTTGCAGCAGGGCAGCCTCGAACTGGTTCCATTCGATTTCCACTTCGACATGGCACGCGCGGTCAAAAGCGAAGAAGAACTGGCCGAAGTCCGCGATTCGATGGACATCATCCAGGAAGGCTTTTATGCGTTGCTCGACGGATTCGCCGTGGGCAAGACCGAGGCCGAGATCATGGCGCCCGCCGTTGAGGTCTTCTTCGCGCGTGGCGCTGGTCCGCGCATGATGAACATCGTGCTCTCCGGCCAGCATGGCGAGGCGGAGGCGCACTTCAAGGTTCCCGGCCACCGCAAAGTCGGCGAGAACGACCTGCTGCTCTACTCGCTGGAGATCGCCGGCGCAGGCGGCTACTGGGTGGAATTCTCGCGAGCGCTGATCCACGGAGAGCCGAGCAAGCGCACCCAGCAAATGGCCGACGTCTACCCTGAGGCGATGGAAGCTGCGCGCAAGATAATGCGCGAGGGCGTGCTCGCCTGCGACGTTCACAAAGTTGTTGCCGACACATTCGCGCAGCATGGCTTCGCGCTCGGACATCTCTCCGGCCACTCGATTGGCACCACGATGATCGAGCATCCGGCGATTGGCGCAAAGAGCCAGATCGAGTTAAAGCAAAACATGATATTTTCTCTTCATCCTCAAGTTGTCGATCGAGATGGCGAGGTATGCCTTTACACGCAAGACACCTTCCGCGTCGGCCAAACCGAAGGCGAAAACTTGAGCACCATTCCGTGGAAGTTCTACTCCCAGCCTGAGGTCCGCCAGCTCGCGAGATAAGCCAATGAAGAAAGTTCTCATCGTGGGATGTGGCGCAATTGGCAGTCTGTTCGCCGCGCACCTGGCCAAGGGCGGCGAGGTCGAAGTGTACGCGTTCGACGTATCCCAACCGCACGTGGACGCAATCAACCGGGACGGCCTGCGGCTCTCGGGCGCTTCCAGCATACACGTGAGGTTGATGAAGGCGAGCACCGACCCGTCCCTACTTCCCGTCTGCGACTACGGCATCGTCGCGACCAAGGCGATCCACACCGCGAGCGCGATCGAGAGCTGCGGCGCGATGCTTCGACGACAACAGCGCCGTATGCTCGGTGCAGAATGGAGTGGGCAACGAAGAGATCATCGCCGAACACGTGAAGTATGTGATCCGGGGAACGACCTTTCCCGCCGGTCACGTGGTCGAGCCCGGACACGTGGGCTTCGATATCAAAGGCGACACCTGGGTCGGACCGTTCGAACCCACACGCACGCCGATGCACCGAGTGGATGAACTCTCCGGCCTCCTCAAGCGCAGCGGGATGAATACCATTGCTCTGCCGGACGCGCGCGGTGCGCAATGGACCAAGCTGATTTTCAACGCCGCCACCAATCCCGTGGGAGCGCTCACCCGGCTGCATCATGGGGCCGCATCGCGTTTTCCTCCGACCGCTGAGCTGTTCGAGGCGCTCATTGCCGAAGGCAAGGCGGTGGCGAAGGCGATGGGCATCGAACTGCACGGCGATCCGGCTGATCTGGTTGCCAAGGGCGCAAACGCTCCGGGCAAACACAACTCCAGCATGTTGCAGGATGTGCTCGCGCACAGAATGACCGAGGTGGACTTCATGAACGGCGCCATCGTGAAGTGGGGAGAAAAGTATGGCGTTCCGACGCCGCTGAACCAGGCAATGTGGGCGCTGATTAAGGGACTGGAACATTCCTGGACGGAGCCGAGTTAGCCATTAGCTCTTAGCCGTTAGCTATTAGCTATTAGCTATTAGCTCTTAGCTCTTAGCAACCCGCCTCGTTTTCTTCTGTTGCTAAGGGCTAAAGGCTAAGAGCTAATAGCCATCCCACATATCGCACCGAGGAGTAAAGATCCCATGCCCGTTCCCTTCCGCATTGGCGTGCTTCAGCTCAGCATGGAGCCGCTGCAACAAACCGTTCGCATGGCGCAGGCCTGCGATCGCGCTGGCTTCGACATCTTCTGGCTGGCCGAAGCCTATCCTTGGTGGCGCAAGCACGGCATGGAAGCTCGCTCTTCCACTGCGATGACCGCCGTCATCGCGACGCAGACCAAGAACATCGTCATCGGATGGGGCATCATCTCGCCCTTACACGCGACACCCGGTGCAGATCGCGATGGAAGCACGTGTCATGCAGGATGCCGCCGGCGATGGCCGCTTTCTGCTTGGACTCGGCGCCTCCAAGATCTTCATGAAGGAGATTGGCGAAGGCGAGAAAGGCAAGGATGTGGGTCCGGCCGTCGTCATGCGCGAAAGCATCGAGATCATCCAGTCCATGCTGGCAGGCGAAGCGGTGGACTATCACGGCAAGGCCTTCGACGTGTCGGCCCCTGCCCTCCAAAACGACGCTCATATCTCGCGAGCACGTGTGCCCATCTACGTTGGCGCGACCGGCCCGGTGCTGCAGAAACTGGCGGGCTCTCATTCCGACGGTCTGCTGACTGCGAGCATCACCACGCCCGATTTCGTGCGTTATGCGCGCGGCAACATGGAAGAGGGCGCGAAGAGGGCCGGCAAAGATCCGGCGTCGCTCGACCTAGGCGCTGTGATTGTGGGCAGCATCAACAAGAACTCGCAGGCCGGCAAGGAAGGCGCGAGAGAGATGGCGGCCATGTATCTCGCGAATAAAGTGCAGAACATCCTCGGCTCCGCCGATGTCTTATTGCAGAAGGCTGGGCTGACGTTCGAGGAGATCGCACCCATTGCCGACGCCATGGAAAAAGGCGGGCGCAAAGCTGCGGCACGGGCAGTGACGGACGACGTGCTCAAGAAGGCTTGCCCCATCGCCGGTACGCCCGACGAGTGCTGCTGAGCGCATCCAAGAGTATCGCCAGGCCGGCTGCACCAACATCATGCTGGAGATCTGGGGCGACGACCGAGAGGAGCAGGCCCGCCTCTTCGGCGAAGCCGTGCTGCCGGAGTTCAAGACCTAGGCGGGAAGAACTGGACTTTAATGCTGTCATCCTGAGAGTTTGGGACTTTTTTGAATTTCCCCATTTTTTGGGCACCTAAGCTGTTTATTTTCAGCATCGGTTTTTGCGCAAAAACAAAAAAGGTCACAGCCTCTGAGCGGAGCGCGCGCAAAGGTTTTCCGACCCGCCTCTTTTGCGGGTCGGGCGGGCGCGGAGTCGAAGTGCCTGCCCCGAGCGAAGCCGAGGGGATCTGCGTTTGTAACGGACGGTTTAAGGTGGCTGGCGAACCGCAGATGCCTCACGGGCTGACACCTGCTCGGATAACAAGAAATACAGGCCCCTCGACGCTTACCTGAAGGTTCGCACTATCCGAGCGTCGTTTTTTTCCGCGGCTCTTAGAAGAGAGCGCGAATGCCCGCTCTCCAAATCGCTCTCCGGCTACTGCCCTCCCAACAACCCATACATCACAACCTGGTTCTCCGCCCCGGCGAAGACGTGTCCGTCCGCAATAGTCGGGACCGTGAACTTCACCGCCAATCCTAAGCGATCGCGGCCTGGATTCTGCTCGGAGTTGTACAACTCGTTGCCGAGGTTGGTAGCGTCGTAGGCGCGCAATACGGCATTGCCTCCGCCATAGGTGTCATTCTCGATGATCCAAGCGATCCCGTTGCTCGTGCCATTGGACGAAATGGACGGGGTGCTGCCGGGGAAGTTGAAGTACTCTGGCGAGTCGGAGCTAAAAGAAAGCTTCTCAAGGTGAGAATCGAATGCGAAAGCCCGCAGATGGTCGTAGGAACCACCGAAATAGGCTGTGTTGTTCCAGAAGGCGGGTGAACCCCAAACACCGCCAATCGCGTACTGAAGGGTCTGCACGATCTGGCTATCGCTGCCCGAATGAAAGTGTCCCATGTTGTCGCGATTTACCAGGTCGATGGTGCCTTCTTTTCCGACCAGCACCAGCAGGTGAGGATAGGTCGTGCCCGGCTGATCGGGAATCAGCATGGCGCCGCCCGAGCCGAAGTCAGCATCGTTGTAGTCCAGGGTCTGCTGATTCCAGGGAGTGAAGTAGTCGCTCAGACTAATGCCTCGGCCAATGGTCGGCCAAATCAGACGAAGCACACTGTCGCCGAAGTCGGGCCCTCCGTCGTAGCGGCCATTGCCGGTCGAAACATAAATTGAGCCGCCGGAATCAGCCGATGGACCAGCGCCACCGCCCCAGAATCCGCCTTCGTAGCCATTCGGGGTGTCCACATAAAGTCCGCTGCGAACCAGGGTCGATTCGTTGAACGACATGATGTAGCCGTGATAGGCGCCAAGGTCGCAATGCGAAGCCCAGGTGATGAACACTTGTCCTTTCAGCAGCAGCAACGACGAACGTTGCGCTTCCACCAGCGGGTCGAAGGTGAGAATGCCGCCGACTGAGCCGGTGCCGTTCCCGGGGTACGTGGCGGAAATGGGGACAGGCGCTACTTTGTCCAAGCCCGTCTTGATATCGAGCGCATGCAAGGTCTGGTAAAAGGACGTGGTGTGAATGAGCGAGTCGTACACTTTCGTTTTGGCGACCAGGTACATCGTACCGGTGGCGGTATCGATCACAGGCGTCCCGGTAATGCCGATCTCCGGGACCAGGTCGCCGCAGCCCACGTCGCCACTGGAGACAGGGCTGATGACGTAGCGAAATCCCCCGGTGGCAAGGAAATTAGTGCGCCAAAGCTGTTGTCCACTGTTCACATCGAAGGCATAAACCTGATCGTGCTCGGTGGCGACAAACACCACATTGTGGGACGTTCCGCCGATCGTGAGGCCCGGCAGGTACAGGGGTTGCGCATAGACGTAGCCCTGCACGGCAAACGTGGCACGCTTACCGAAGGATTGCGTCGTCACATTCGACACCGTGAGGATCGCCTCCTGGCTGTTGGAACCGGTGCGATAGTTGTCGTTGTGATACGTGGTCACGGCAACTTGCGCCATGGCGATAGCCGAGCTCAGGCACAACCATACCGCGAAGCAACTGCGGCGCAATACGCGGGCAGACACAGTCTTCATAGCGACGAAGTCCTCCTATGTGAGTGAAACGTTGTGAGGGCCTTATTGGTGAGATTGGCGATTATCCTATAAAATCCCGCGAGTCACAACGGCTTTGTTTGCAGCGGCGCAGTCAGACCCGCAACGGCGATGTCGAAAGTCAATTCAAACCGAATTGAGACTGCGGGTCTGTCTCGGGATCTTCAGCTAGGGCGAGGGCTGCCCATCGGTGACATTAAAACTGCATTCCGCAAACTTCGCATCCGACAAGGCCCCGGAGAACTCAATCCGCATCGTCACATTGATTTGCCCCGGCGTGGAGTAGCTTGCATCGAGGAAAAGCAAATGACTATCGCTGAAATCTCCCCCGGCGGGGATCTGTTGAAGGCTTGAAGAAAACTGCGTGTTGTTCCCGGCGGAATCGGTAAGCGTAACGAGAATAGAGATAAACCCATCCTCGTCACCCCTATTGATCAAATGGTAATCCACGGTGCCTTGGAAGCGCGTATTGGTGTTGACGGCAACGTCGCTCGGACAGCCCGTGCCGATATTCAGCGTCTCTTCGAAAACGTCAACCATTAGGGCTCCTTCAAAGAGAGAATTGTCGATGGTCCGGTTTAGTCGTAAGGATTGGAACGGTCGTCAGTGTACACCCATTCGCCTTATTGGACGTGCGACCCATGCATCAGCTTGAAAAGCTTCTTCATCTGTCAGCTTGAGCCATGCGACCCTCGCGCGGTCATGAATAATCCAAGTTCAAAGGCAATCTGCTTGCATGTCTCCAGCCGCTCCTCGCCTACATCACTTACTGCGTTCTGCCCCCTTTCCGCCCCAGCCTGTACGATACGTCACCGCGAATTGTGACGACCGTCACTCGCGGTCTGCCGCCTTTCGTCCTAACGTTCTCACTTGGCTTTCGTTAGGCCATTTTCGTAATATTTACGACGACTGATACCCCGGTGGCCATCATGGTAGACTGGCGCCCAGCCTTGCCACCGGAGCACCAGGCATGCACGCTGGGAGGCTACCATGAATACTTTTCCCATCCTGTTGGGAACGCTGTGCGTCTTCGCCCTTGCCTATCGTTATTACAGTGCCTTCATCGCGGCCAAGGTATTGGTTTTAGATGATCGCCGCATCACTCCATCCCACGTCTATGAGGATGGACACAACTATGTGCCGTCGCCGAAGTGGGTTTTGTTCGGTCATCACTTTGCTGCAATCGCCGGCGCCGGTCCACTGGTGGGACCCACCCTCGCTGCTCAGTTTGGATTTGCGCCGGGTTTCCTCTGGATCCTAATCGGCGCCGTGCTCGCCGGTTGCGTCCACGACTTCACTGTCCTAGTGGCTTCGGTACGACATAAGGGCAAGTCGCTGGCGGACGTCGCCCGCACCGAGGTGGGCCACTTCGCGGGCTTTGTCACCATGGTCGCGCTGCTGTTCATCTTGCTGGTGACCTTGGCCGGTCTCGGAATCGTGGTCGTCAACGCTCTCGCCAACAGCCCATGGGGCGTCTTCACCATTGGCATGACCATCCCGATCGCGATCTTCATGGGCCTGTATATGTTCAAGAGCACGCCAGGCGTGATCAAGATAGCCGGGCCGAGCGCCATCGGAGTCGTGCTTTTGATCGCCAGTGTGATCGGTGGACGATGGTTCGCCGCCTCCGCCTACACTTCGTGGCTCACCTTTACACCGCACGAAATCACCGTACTGATGTGCGTTTATGGATTTGTGGCGTCGGTGCTGCCGGTGTGGTTGCTGCTTGAGCCTCGCGACTATCTGTCCACGTATATGAAGTTGGGAACGATCGTGCTCTTGATTCTTGGTGTGTTCATCGTTCACCCCAACATTAAGTTCCCTGCCGTAACCCAGTTCATTCACGGCGGGGGACCAATAATCAAAGGCCCACTGTTCCCCTTCCTGTTTGTCACCATTGCCTGTGGTGCGATTTCTGGCTTCCACTCTTTGGTGTCCTCGGGCACAACGCCGAAGATGCTGTGGAAGGAGACCGATGCCCGCTTCATCGGCTATGGCGCCATGATGTGCGAAGGCATGGTCGCGGTGCTGGCACTGATCGCCGCCTGCTCCATGTACCCCAGCGACTATTTCGCCATCAACACCACTCCAGCAGTGTTTGCCAAGTTGGGTATGCACACCGTCAATCTCGACATGTTCTCCGCCGAAATTGGCGAGAAACTGGCGGGCAGAACGGGGGGAGCAGTCTCTCTGGCCGTCGGCATGGCCCAGATCTTCAAGGGGCTGCCGGGCATGAAGACGCTGACCAGCTACTGGTACCACTACGCCATCATGTTTGAGGCGTTGTTCATACTGACGACCGTCGATACCGGCACACGCGTAGCCCGCTACGTTATGCACGAACTGCTGGGAAAGGCTTACAAGCCATTCACCAACACGGCGTGGCTGCCCGGAAACCTCGTCACCTCCGCGATCGTGGTCGTCAGTTGGGGATATCTGATCTATACCGGTAACATCTCCACGCTGTGGCCATTATTTGGTACCGGCAATCAATTGCTGGCCACCATCGCGCTGGCCGTTGTGACCACTTTCCTCGTGAACATGGGTAAGGTCAAGTACGCATACATCACAGCCATTCCCATGTGCTTTGTTGGTGTCACCACGTTGACGGCTGGGGTGCAGTCCATCAAGAACATTTATCTGCCCCTGGCGCAGCAACCCGGCCATGCCTTTCAGGGCTATCTCGATTCCGGGCTCATGGTGATTTTCATCGTGGGAGTCGTTCTGGTGGTGATCGAGTCGGCCAGGCGCTGCTGGAAGACGTTGCACGGGACGCCGATTCCAACAGAAGCATTCGGCAAGCCAGAGGAACTGGTTGACGTGGGCGTGTAGGCGCAAACATGAGACGCTGCTGAAGTGCTGCTGAAATAGGCGATATTCGGGTAGTGCGGGCTTCCGTCGGGGACTGTTTGGAATTGACGGTTCGTCCCTTGGAATTGTCATTACGAGCGAAGCGAGGAATCTGCTGTTGTTTGTACTGGAATCTCGGCGGGGAAAAACAGCAGATCCCTCACGGCCTAAGGCCGTTCGTGATGACAACTCAGAAGTCGCAAACCCCAAGTTTTACGGTTGCACAGAACGACAAACTTGAAGAAAGAGCCTGCTCGCATTCAGCCGCAGGCATCGGTGAGACACTCATGAGCACCGCAAGCAAACCGGCTCCGGGCAAGACTGCACCGCCATCGGAGAACATGCTCCTCCCGGCGATTTTGACCGCCGTTGCAATCATCGCCGTCGTTATCATCCTGAGAATTCCTCCTCTGTCGCAACCCTGGGCGCAAGGCTACGACCCCACCGGACATTGGTGGCTCTCCACCCTCGTCGCCTCGGTGCCGGTAATCGTCCTGCTGGGAGCGCTGGCCCTTCATATGAAGGCGCATTATGCGGCCTTGCTTGGCTTGGCCTCATCTCTGGTCATTGCCATCTTCGCCTTCCACATGCCGGCGCGCATGGCGGCCGCCACCGCCGTGCTGGGCGCCGGATACGGCCTCTTTCCCATCGGCTGGATCGTGCTGAACGTTATCTTCATGTACCAGCTCACGGTGGAGAGCGGCCGCTTCGACGTACTAAAGCACAGCTTGACCGGCATCACCCAGGACCGCCGCCTGCAACTGCTGCTCATCGCTTTCAGCTTTGGCGCTTTCTTTGAGGGCGCGGCCGGCTTCGGCACTCCGGTCGCAGTCACCGCCGCACTGCTTATCGGGCTGGGCTTCCGGCCGCTGCAAGCTTCGGGCTTGTCGCTGATCGCCAATACTGCGCCGGTGGCCTACGGTGCACTGGGTACGCCAATCATCGCCTTGGCGGGAGTCACCGGTTTCAGCGAAATCACTCTCGGAGCCATGGCGGGACGCATCCTGCCGGTATTCTCTCTAATCGTTCCCTTCTGGCTGATCTGGGCCTTCGTGGGCTTTTCCGAAATGCTGGAGATCTGGCCGGCCATTCTGGTTGCAGGCGCCTCTTTCGCCACCACGCAGTATTGGATCTCCAACCATCACGGCCCCTGGCTGGTGGACGTGGGCGCCGCCTTGGTCTCGATGGCTTGTCTTGTCGGCTTCCTGATGATCTGGCATCCCAAGCGCGTCTGGACCTTCGAGGGCGAAGAGGCCAAGACCGAGCACCGTGCCTCGCACGGATACAGCCGTGGCGAAGTCGCGCGCGCCTGGGTACCATGGATCATTCTCAGCGTTATCGTATTCTGCTGGGGCACGCAAACCGGCAAGAGAATCATGAACACGCCGGAAAAGGTGTTTACCTCGATGGCAAGCTGGAGCACGCCACCCAGCAAGATCACCAATCCGCAGTTCCCAGTCAAAGGCATAGATAAACTGTCGATGCGCATGCCGCCAGTAGTCACCAAGCCAACCAAAGAAGGCGCCGTCTTCGGTTTGGGCTGGCTGGCCGCCACCGGCACCGGCATCCTCATCTCTGGAATCATCTCCGGCTTCGTGATGGGCTTCAGCTTTGGCCAGATCTTCAAGACTTACCTCAAGACCATTATGAGGGTCCGATTCTCGCTGCTGACAATCGCCGCCATGCTGGCCATCGGTTTCATGACCCGCTATGCCGGACTGGATGCGACCATGGGCCTAGCCTTCGCCCGAACCGGCCACTTATACCCATTCTTCGGCACCCTGCTCGGATGGCTGGGGGTGGCGCTGACCGGTTCGGATACTTCGTCGAACGTGCTGTTTGGAAGCCTGCAGAAAATCTCGGCGCAACAGGTCGGCGTCTCACCCGTCCTGATGTCTGCGGCCAACAGTTGCGGCGGCGTTATGGGCAAGATGATCGATGCGCAGAGCATCGTGGTCGCCAGCACGGCGACGAATTGGTACGGGCATGAAGGAGACATCCTGCGCTACGTCTTCTTCCACAGCCTGGCACTGGCCGCGCTGGTCGGGGTGTACGTCTTACTCCTGGCGTACGTGGCTCCCTTCACTAGCCTCGTGCTGAAGTGAGGGAGCCTTCTGTGCTTTAACCGGTTCACCACGGAGACACGGAGATCACGGAGAAAATTCTCTAGAAGAAGCTCCGTGCCCTCCGTGTCTCCGTGGTAAATCACTCTTGACAAACAGGGGATGGGCCCCGTCCTACGCCGTGACCCCTTCCTCGTCATGCAAGAAACTCCTCCCATGCTTCTCCTCGCCAAAGAACAGCCACACCGCGAGCACCGCAATCACCACCAACTCAAACGACGTCAGCGCCCACGCGTAACCTAGCCTGTCCCGCAACGCGAACTCCACCGTCGGCGTCGACGCGGCAAACAGAATTCCAATTTGGTAGGTAAACCCGGGCAATAGCCCGCGCACCGCCGGAGGCGACAGCTCGTTGAGATGCACAGGAATGATGCCCCACGCACCTTGCACCCCCATCTGCATAACGAATGCGCCCAGCGCGAGAATGGTGAGCGTGCTGCCGAAGGCCCACGCCGGCATGATCGCCAACGCCACCACCAACGCTGCCAACATGCTGTATCGGCGCCCGAGCCGCTCAGACAGCAGGCCGAAAATCACTGCGCCCGTCACTGCGCCCACGTTGTAGAACATCGTGACGTAAGCAACCGTGTTCGCCGCGATGCCATGCCCGTGCTTGAGGAAGTCAGGATAAAGGTCCTGCGTTCCGTGCGAGAGGCAATTCATGAGGAACATCAGCACGACCAGGTAAAGCGACAGCCGTCTGTGCTGCCAGGCGATGCGGGGGCCGTCGATGGTCTTTGCCACGCGATGTACCTTCCACGCTTCGGACTCGGGGACCTTGGTGCGAATGTAGAGCGCCAGCAGCGCCGGAATACCACCCACCCAGAACATGGCGCGCCATCCCCAGTTGGGCAGCACCAGGCGCGCGGCAAACGCCGCCAGCAGGTAGCCAATGGAGTATCCGCTCTGCAGGATTCCCGACAGTACGCCACGCCAGCGCACGGGAGCATGCTCCATTGCGAGCGATGCTCCCACACCCCACTCGCCGCCCATGCCAATGCCAAATAGCATTCGCAGAATGAAGAACACCGTGAAGTTGGGCGCGAAGCCGCACAGCACCTCGACGGTCGCAAAGTACACCACGTTGACCATCAGCGGACGCCGCCGGCCATAGCGGTCGGCCATCATGCCGAAGATGAGCGCGCCCACCGGACGCATGGCGAGCGTCGCGGTCACGCTGAGAACGATGTCGCGTTTGGGAACGCTGAAATGCGCTGCCAGGGTGTCGAACAGGAAGATGACGACGAAGAAGTCAAAGGCGTCGAGCGTCCAACCGAGAAAGCCCGCGCCCATGGCGTGCCAGCGGTCGGAGTTGGCCTGCGGCGCGCTGCTCGTGAGTTCTGCCATCCGCCCCTTCTCCAGCAAGGTGCAGAAAAAGTAACAGATGGAAGGCACGGAATGCCAGATTCATGGGGTCGTAGAGTCACGCATTCACAAGCCGTTGGTCGCGCGTTCGATCCCCGCTTCCAAACTTCGACGGTCTTGTAAGGGTCTAGCCGCCAGTTCGCTTGCGGTTCCAATACAAACTGAACCCGATTTCATGGATAAGTGCGTCGCCTAACTTATGCAGGCAAATCGGATGCACCGGGGAGAGGAGAATGCACATTTTTCGGGTATCCTCGGGGAGGTCCTCGCCGAAAACGAGATGGAACCATATTCCAGGCACGTAGAAACGATAAATCTCTTTGTCATCGTCGTGGAGCGAATCGGGATATCCGACCATAAGAGGTGGCACCTCCGAAGTTGAGACGTACACGACTGACACGGCATGTTGCGGGAAGTTCCCTTGCCCAAGGAGAAAGAGCCTGAGTTCTTCCTGATACTTGAGTTCAATGTGAATTGGCTCGTATGACTGTTTTTGTATGCGCCATTGCCTCAGCGATGCTCGCCAGATAACGCTTGCACTGAAGTAAACCAGCTTATCGATATCGATTTCAGTGATCTTTGACGCATCGTAAGCGCCTCCGTCCGGACCAGACAGGATCGGCACAGCAGTTTTCAGAAAATCGCGCAGTCGGAATGTCTTGTCCGTCTCGTGATAGCAATGATTAATTACCCAGCTTTCGCCGTTCTTGCTGAATCGCTGTTCGCAATCATGACAGAGGAGATATTGCTTAGCTTGAGAAGAAGTTTGCCCAACGTGATCAAGGGACATCAGGAACGGATTGGGATTCTTAAGCTCATCGTCCCGCAACAGACGCAAAATGCCAGCAGGCAGGAGGTGACTGTCCCGGAGTCTCTTCCTCTTCAAACAGAGAGCGCAGAGGTCAACGGGAGCGGGCATCTGAGATACCGACTGGAACTTCCACGCAGGTTAGAACACTTGAAGCCTCCAGCCTCCTTCCGGTCACCGCAACATCCTCGCCATGTGCTGCGTCCCTTCCACCAATCCCAACGACCAGTTCGCAACATTGATGAAGGCGTTCGGGAAGAGACCGACAATGACCGTGCCGGCTGCGGTGATGGTCAGCGCCAACCGCATCGCCGGGCGGGTATGCACGGGCTCGGCGTCGATCGGCTGCCGCATGAGCACCGAGTTGGCGATCCGCATGTAGTAATACAAGCCCACCACCGAATACAGTACGCCGATTGCCGCCAAGTAATAGTGCCCCGTCTCGATCAGGCTGAGGAAGATGAAGTACTTGCCCCAGAAGCCCGCCAATGGCGGGATTCCAGCCAGCGATAACAGGAAGATCAGCATTAGGATGGCTTCAGTCGGCGCCTTGAAGTACAACCCTGCGATGTCATCGACTGTATCTCCGATGATGTTGCGCCGCCGCAGCGAGGTGATCACCGCGAACGCGCCCAGGTTCATGAAGGTGTACACCAGCAGGTAAATCATGATCGCCATGATGCCAGTGGAGTTGGTCTGCCCATCGCTGGCGATCAGGCCCAGCAGCATGTAGCCGACGTGAGCGATGGAGGAATACGCCAGCAGCCGCTTCAGGTTGTCCTGCGTGATCGCGGCCAGATTGCCGCCGGTCATGGTCGCTATCGAAACAAAGATCAGCAGTGGAACATACATCGGACGCAGCGGATAAAGTCCAAACAGGAAGATGCGCAGCAGCATCGCCCATCCAGCAGATTTCACCGCTACTGACATGAAGCCAGTAATGCTAGTCGGCGCGCCCTCGTACGCATCCGGAGCCCATTGGTGGAACGGTACGGCCGCAATCTTGAACAACAGTCCAGTGGTAGTGGCCAGCAAAGCGAAAATGACCACGGGGTCGTTCGGCCGGGTCGCGATCACCTCCTGCAGTTTCTGTGCAATCTGTCCCAGGTTAGTGCTCCCAGTCAACCCATAGAACAGCGACAGTCCATACGCGAAGATTCCCGACGAAAATGCACCGAGCAGCAGGTATTTCAGCGCGGCTTCATTCGACCGCTTGTCGCGACGCAGAAAGCCAACCAGCACATAGGTCGAGATCGCCATCAGCTCCAGGCTGATAAAGATCAGCACGATGTCGTAGCCGGCGGCCATGCCCATCATTCCAACTACCGAGAGCAACAACAGCGCATAGAACTCGCCATGGTCTTCGTGCTCGATTTCCAGGTAGCGAATAGACATCAGAATGGCAACGGCCGCGCCCAGCAGGAACAGATAGAAAAAGTACAGGGCGAAGCGATCGACCCTCAGCGAGCCCATGAATCCGATGAGGTTGAGTTCGATGCCTTGCTTTTCAGCGGCATGATAAGCCAGATGGAGCTTCCCCACCGCTGCCGCCGAAAACGCGACGCCAATCAAAGCCGTGAAAGCGTTCACCTGCTTCCATTGCTTCGGCAGCATCAGGTCAATCATCAGGATGCCGAGCGCGAACACCGTCAGCAGCAGCATCGGCAAGGCGAGCAGGTAGTCCGTGCTTGAGTAAGACAAGGAAAACGTTGTCAGCGAGGTGGTCACTATTTCATCCTCACTTGGCGAGGGCGGCCGGAGCCGCCGCTAAATTGGCTTTCGCCGTATTCACCGGAACGGATTTTCTAATCGAGGGTGCCGCCGGGCTCGAAGCCCGGCTCTCTCCAGAAATGTTCGTTCCTGTCGCGGCGGTCAAGCGGCGCTCTACCCGAACCGGGGACTGCGCTTTCGTCACGCCCGTTTGTGTCGGCGAGTCGCTTGCCGGAGACGTCTGCGTTGCCGGTGCCTTAGGCGGCTCCGGCAGCGGAGTCGCCGCGTCGGGATTCGCATTCACCGGTTGAACGGCAAGCACTGGCTTGTTCAACCCGGGATAATCTGGGCGCACCGTCGCGACCAGATTATTGACCGGCGTGGAAAGAATCTGGAAGAACGGCTTGGGATATAGACCAATCCAGAAGGCGATGATCACCAGCGGAATGAACGTGGCCAGTTCCCTTCCCGAAAGATCCAGTAAGCTTCTCGTTCTTGGGATTGTTCACGGACCCGAAGAACACGCGCTGGTAGAGCCACAGCAAGTACGCCGCAGCCAGAATCACTCCCGGTACCGCCCAAGCGGCCCAAACCTTGTTTTCCATGAACGTGCCTTGCAGAATGGTGAACTCTCCGACGAAACCGTTGAGCAGCGGCAGTCCCATCGACGACAGGAACATGATCAGTGTGATGGTGGCGTAAACCGGCATCACGTTGGAGATGCCGCCGTACTCGGCAATCTCGCGCGTGTGTCGCCGTTCGTACAGGATGCCGACAATCAAGAACAGCGCGCCGGTGGAGATGCCGTGGTTGATCTGTTGCAACACCGAGCCACTCAAGCCCAGTGGGCTGAGAGCGAAGATGCCCAGGGTGCAGAAGCCAAGGTGGCTGACCGAGGAGTACGCCACCAGCTTCTTCATGTCCTTCTGCATCAGCGAAACCAGCGCGCCGTAGATGATAGCGATCAGCGAAAGCACGATCACGAACTGGCGCACCCACGGCGTCATCGCGACCGCCGGGAAGAACGGCAGCGAGAAGCGGATCAGACCGTACGTTCCCATCTTCAGCAGAACCCCCGCCAGAATGACGGAGCCGGCAGTCGGCGCTTCCACGTGCGCATCCGGCAGCCAGGTGTGGAACGGGAACATCGGCACCTTGATCGCAAACCCGACAAAGAACGCGAAGAACAGCCAGATGGCCGCATGCCCGCCGATCTTCGGCGCCGTGGCGTAGAGATCGGGCAGGTAGAAGGTATACACGCCGGTCAGAGTGTGGTGATGGAAGTACAGGAACAGAATGCCGAGCAGCATCAACACCGAGCCGAACAGGGTGTACAGGAAAAACTTGATGGCCGCGTAAAGTTTGCGCGGGCCGCCCCAAATGCCGATCAGCAAATACATCGGCACTAGCATGGCCTCCCAGAAGACGAAGAACAGGAACATGTCATTGGCCATGAAGACGCCGAGCATCCCCGTCTGCAACACCAGGAACCAAACGTAGTATTCCTTAACGCGCTCCTGGATGGCGTTCCATGACGACAAGATCGAGATGGCCCCGAGCAGCGTGGTCAGCATGATCAGCAGGAACGAGATGCCGTCGATGCCGATCACATAGCCGGCGCCGATGGACGGAATCCAGTTGTTGGGCGCGCCCTCGACAAACTGGAAGCCAGCGCGATCCTTCAGCGCCCAGAACCACGGGACCAGCGGCAACGAGACCGCAAATCCCAGCATGCCGAAAATGTTGCCAATCCAGCGGATGGCGTCCTTGTTCTCCTTCGGCATTAGCATCAGGAGAACCGCTCCCACCAGCGGCGTGAATAAAATTATCGAAAGAATATGGTTGTACATTTGATAGCTCTTAGCAATTAGCGATTAGCAATTAGCCAAACCGACAGTCTTTAGTTTTGGCTCAACAACAAATTTCAAAGAGCAGGTGCCCCATCCTTTCGCCCTCTTTTGGCGAAAGGGTGGGATCTTCACCACTTCACGACGTAATAGAAAACGAAGCACACCAACCCGGCCACCATCACCAGCGCGTACCACTGCACCAAACCCCATTGGACTAACCGCACTGGATACGACGCCAACCGCGTCACGATGGCCAGTCCATTTACCAGGAGGCCGTCAATAATCCATTTGTCCCAAAGGACGGACAGGGTTCCGCTCATGCGGGTGGACCAGCCTGCGCCGTTCACTGCTCCGTCGATCACGTCCGCGTCAAACTTCCAAGCCGCGTCGCCCAAGCCCATTGCACCGAGCCGAACAGGTCCCACTTTCTTGCGGCCGGTGAAGACCCAGTCGTAGATTTCGTCCACGTACCACTTGCGGAAGAGCGTTTTGTAGAAGCGCGGCGAGACTTCTTGAATCGGCTCTTTGTAGCCCTTGTCAGCTTTCTTGTAAGCCCGTTGCGCCAACCACCAGCCCACCACGGCCGCTCCCACCGAAGCGAACATCAGGGTGTACTCCATCGGATCGGTGTGTTCCACCTGCTGCTCGCCCGCGGCGACGTGCGCTGCCTTCCCGCCTTCTTCCAGCACAATCGCTTCTTTGGCGAACACCGGCTCGAGGAACTTCTCGAAACGGTTGGAGCCGCCCAGGCTGTGCGGCATTCCCAAGAAGCCCGCCCCGATCGAACAGATCGCCAGGATGACCAGCGGCACCGTCATCGTTTTGGGCGATTCGTGGATGTGGTGCTCCACCTCGTGATTCATGCGGGGCTTGCCGAAGAACGTCAAGTAGATCAGCCGGAACATGTAGAACGAGGTCATCAGCGCCGTAAAAAACGCGATGTACCAGAGATACCGGTACGCGCCCGCCTCGCGCGACCATGTCTCCCACAGAATGGCGTCCTTGGAGAAGAAACCCGCGAAACCAGGGATGCCTGCAATCGCCAGCGTCGCGATCAACATGGTGCCAAAGGTGGTCTTGATCTTTCCGTGCAGCGCGCCCATGTGCTGCATTTCCTGCTCGCCGCTCATGGCGTGAATCACCGAGCCGGCCCCGAGGAACAGCAGCGCCTTGAAGAAGGCGTGTGTGAAGACGTGGAAGACTCCCGCAGCGAATGCGCCTACACCCAGCGCAAGGAACATGTATCCCAACTGCGACACGGTGGAGTAGGCCAGCACGCGCTTGATGTCGTTCTGCACCAGGGCGATGGTCGCGGCGAAGATCGCGGTCAGCGCGCCGATAATGGCGACCGTCTTCATTGCATTCGGCGCCAGCACAAACAGCGCGTTGGAGCGCGCCACCATATACACGCCCGCCGTCACCATGGTCGCGGCATGGATCAGCGCCGAGACCGGCGTCGGCCCTTCCATCGCGTCCGGCAGCCATACATACAGCGGGAACTGCGCTGACTTGCCGCAGGCTCCAACGAAGAGCAGCAGACAGGCGGCGGTGATCACCGGATCGCCGATATGAAACTGTCCGCTGCGCGCCAGCAGGTTGACCTTGGTGTATTGCATCGAGCCGAAGTACCAGGCGATGGTGAACATGCCCAGGAGGAATCCCGCGTCGCCGATGCGATTGACGATGAACGCCTTGTTGGCGGCGGTCGAAGCCGAGTGGCGCTGGAAGTAGAAGCCGATCAGCAGATACGAACACAGCCCCACGCCCTCCCAGCCCACGAACATCAGGGCGTAGTTGTTGGCCAGCACCAGCGTAAGCATCGAGAACATGAAGAGGTTCATGTAGCCGAAGAACCGGTAATATCCACCTTCATGGCCCATGTAGCCGATGGAGTAAATGTGGATAAGCATGCCCACGCCGGCCACGAACAAGAGCCAGATGCAGGACAGCGGATCGAGCAGGAAGCCGGCATCGGCGCGGAACTCGGCCGTGCGGTCGCCATGCATCACGTAGCTCAGCGAGCTGTCGCCAGTGCCCATCCAGGTGTACATCACCTTTTCGAAGGGCTTGCCGGGATTGGCGGCGCTGTATCCCGTGTATTGCCAGACGGCGACGCACGCCCATACGAACGTCAGCACAACCAAGCCGACGCAAATGCCGTTCACCGCCTGCTTCGACAGCTTGCGTCCAAAGAAGAACATGCAAACCGCGCCGAAGGCGGGAAACAGCGGAATCAACCAGATGTGGTCAAGAAACATGATTTAGCTCTTAGCCATTAGCTTTTAGCGGGCCGTCAGCTGTCAGCCGTCAGTAAAATCACTCTTCGCTTTTCGCCCTTCGCTTTTCGCCAGAGGACGAATTCATCTCGTCTGTCATCCTGAGCGCAGGCGCACCGCTTTTGCGCGCCGGAGTCGAAGGACCCCTATAACCTCAAAGAACCCTCGGGCTAAGCCCCAAAAAACAGTGCCTGCGGTTATGTGGCCCTAAAGGGCTGCACTACCCAATCGCCGCATATGCGGCGCTAAAAGCGCCGCTTTACCATTTCAAAAGATCCACTTCGTCCACGTTCACCGTCTCCTTGTTACGGAAGAAGGCGATGATGATGCCCAACCCAACTGCTGCTTCGGCGGCCGCATCCGTAATCACGAAGATGGCGAAAACCTGCCCGTGCAATCCCCACAACCGCGAGAACGCAACCAGGTTCAGGTTCACGGCATTCAGAATCAACTCAATCGACATCAGAATGATGACCACGTTGCGCCGCGTCAGCACGCCGATGGTGCCGATGATGAACAGCGCCGCCGCAACCACGAGGTAATGCATTGTCGTGATCTCTGTCATCTCAAATCCTCTTTTTCGCCATGACCACCGCGCCCACGATGGCCACCAGCAGCAGCAGCGACGCAATCTCGAACGGCAGCATGTAATTGCCGTACAGCCAGACGCCGATCTGCTGTGTGTTGTCAGCCTCGAGCCCGCGATAACCCTGATAGAACGCGGAGGGAAACACCCCTCGACCGGTGCGATACACGAACGCCAGCAATCCACCGAGCACCAGCGCGGCAATCGTCGCCACGATCCATCGCTTGTTGAACTGGTACTCGCGGATGTTCTGCTCCAGGTTCACCAGCATGATGACGAAGAGGAACAGCACCATGATTCCACCGGCGTAGAGCACAATCTGCACCGCAGCCACGAACGGCGCGTACAGCATCAGGTAAAAGCCCGCCAGCGAGAGCAGCGTCACGATCAGCGACAGCGCCGCGTGTACCGGGTTCCGCCGCGTAATCACCGCGATGGCGGAAACGATCGCCATGAACGACAACAAGTAGAAGAAGAATGGTGTCGCAATTGGAGTCATATCAGCACTTAGTAATTAGCAATTAGCTTTTAGCAATTAGCTTTTAGCATTTAGCAATTAGCAAACCTAGTATTTGTCGTTCCGATCCTTCCCTCACATCGATTCCTCTCGCCTGTCATCCTGAGCGAAGGCGCGCCTCTTTTGCGGCAAATCCATACTCACAACTGACTCGTGTTCTTTCGCCGGCTGAAGCCGGCTCCTCATTTGAATGCACACCCTTTACGCGGCGCTAAAGCGCCGCACTACCCAGACGACTAACCTCTAGACCCTAAGCCCTGACAACTGGCAACTGACTACTGGCTACTGGCACCTGCCTTACTTCGCGTACCTCTCGGGCTCCGGCCCGCGCTCCAGAGCGGCCTGGTCCAGCACCATGCCTTCGCGGCTGTAAAGCGCCATCTCGTAGTCCTGCGTGAGCTCCAGCGCATCGGTCGAGCAAGCCTCGGCGCACAACCCGCAGAACATGCAGCGGCTCAGGTCGTAGGTCCACGAGACCGGTTCCTTGCGCCGCGTCACGGGATTGCGCTCGCCCTTGACCACGATCAACTGCTCGGGACACGCCAGCGCGCACAGGTTGCAGACGATGCACAGCGACTCGCCAGTGTCGGGATTCACGTTCAGCCGCGGCTGCCCCCGAAAGCGCTCGAAAATCACCGGGCGTTCCAACGGATACTGCTCAGTAATTGCCTCACTTGGAGGTTGATAGTGGAACGTAACTTTCAAGCCCTTAATAAGGTCAACCAGAAATATCTTGCGCAGCAACGGAGTCAGCTTCACTGCAGCACCCCCAGGATCGCCGCCGACAGTTGCGGCATCAGGCCCCAAAGCGCGGTAGCGATCAGCACGCCCAAGCCAATCGGCAGCAGTACTTTCCAACCCACTTTCATTAGCTGGTCAAAGCGGTAACGGGGGAACGTCCCGCGATACCAGATGTACAAGTACATGAAGAAGGCAACCTTGACGACGAACCAGTAAATGTCTTGTATGCGAACCCGCACCTGCGGAACCAGCAGCACCAGACCGACGAATCCCAGCAGCGCACCGAATGTCCCCAAGCCAATCGTCTGAATGCGAAATTGCGGGATCTTCGGCATGCGTATGGTTCCCAGGAAGCACCCGGCCGCGAGCACGAAGAACGTCAACGCCGGAAGAAACGAGAACGCCATGTCCCACGTGGGCCCGCCTAACAAATTCGGGAAGGGTCGCATCCATCCGCCGAGCCATAACGTCACCGCAATTGACGACACGGCCAGCATGGCCGAATATTCCGCCAGAAAGAACAGAGACCAGCGAAAGCCGCTGTACTCGGTATGGAATCCCGCGACCAGCTCCGATTCCGCTTCCGGGAGATCGAACGGGGCACGGTTGGTCTCCGCTACCATGGCGATCGCGAATACTCCGAAAGCGAGGAAGCCCAGCGGGAAGAACTTGAAGATGAACCAGGTATGTTGAGTGGCCTGCGATTCCACGATGCCGATCATGCTCAGCGTGCCGGTGCCGGTCTGCAGGCTGGTCATCAGCACGGCTGAGACAATCGCCAGTCCCATGGCAATTTCGTATGACACCATTTGCGCACTCGAGCGCAAGGACCCCATCAGCGGGTAATGCGAGTTCGACGACCAGCCCGCCATGATGATGCCCAGCACGCCCAGCGACGACACGCCCAGCATGAACAACACTCCGATGTTCATGTCGGTGACGGCGTGGGTGCGGCCGAATGGCACCACCAGAAACGTAGTGAATGCGGTCATCGTCACGACGACGGGCGCGCTCCAGAAGACAAACTTGTCGGCGTCATGGGGAATGATGTCTTCCTTGATCAGCAGCTTGAGGGCATCGGCGAAGGGCTGTAGCAGTCCGTGGGGGCCCACGCGCATCGGACCAAGTCGAATCTGCATATGCGCCAGAATCTTGCGCTCCAGCCAATTCATGCAGAGCACGGCCACGGAAACTCCCACGATCACCAGCAGGATATAAACCGTGGCCCAGAACATGTTGCCCGCTTCACCCGGGGTCGTTCCCGAACTCAGATAGCCTTTGATGTACTCGATCATTAGCGGTCCACCTCCCCGAGCACGATGTCGAGCGTGCCGATGACCGCAACCACGTCGGCCACCAGCAGGCCGCGCACCATCTTGTCGAGGGCTTGCAGATTGACGAACGACGGAGGCCGCACCCGAATGCGATAAGGCTGCGTGGAAGCGTCACTCACGATGAAATACCCCAGCTCACCTTTGGGCGCTTCAATGGAGTGATAGACCTCGCCCACCGGCGGCTTGATGACTTTGGGCACCTTCGCCATGATGGGGCCTTGTGGCAGTCCTTCCACGGCCTGGCGGATGATGCGCACCGCCTGGCGCATCTCCTCGATGCGCACCAGGTATCGGTCGTAGGTGTCGCCGTGCAATCCGGTGGGAATCTCGAAGTCGAAGTTCTTGTACGACTCGTAAGGCTGGGCCTTGCGCAGGTCCCACTTCACGCCGCTGGCTCGCAGCACCGGCCCGGTAACGCCCAGCGCAATGCAATCTTCCGGATTCAGAATGCCCACGCCTTTGGTGCGCTCCACCCAGATGCGGTTGGTGGTCAACAGCTCTTCGTATTCGTCGAGCTTGGGCAGGAAGGCGTCACAGAACTTGTTGCAATCCTGCTCGAAGCCTTCGTAAGCCTCGTAGAGGCAGCCGCCGATACGAAATGCATGAGTCGTGAGACGCGCGCCGCAATACTTTTCGAAGATCTTCAGCACCTCTTCGCGATCGCGGAAGCAATAGAACAGCGGCGTGATCGCTCCGATGTCGAGCGCGTGCGTTCCCAGCCACACTTGGTGGCTCGCGATGCGGCACAACTCAGTGAGGATGACGCGAAGGTATTGCGCCCGCGGCGGGGCTTCCACGCTCAGCAGCTTTTCGACGGCTTCGCAGTAACCCAACCCGTTGGAGACCGCGGCGACATAGTCCATGCGATCGACGTACGGATTGAACATCGCGTAGGTGCGGTTCTCGGCAATTTTTTCTACGCCACGATGCAGGTAGCCGATAACGCATTCGGTGCCCAGGACCTTCTCGCCGTCCAGCTTCAGAATGACGCGCAACACGCCGTGCGTGGACGGATGCTGCGGCCCCATGTTGAGGACCAGTTCGGTCGCGTCAAGAAAAGTCTCGTCCTTGGTATCGAGATCGAGGTAATCCGTTCGGTCGCTCATTGTCCACTCTCGATGCCGAGGTTGATCTGCACCCACTCCTGGTCCTGCTGAAGAATTGGGTAGTCTTTGCGCAGCGGGTGCCCCTTCCAGCCGTCTGGCAGCAGAATGCGCTTCAGGTCGGGATGCCCGTCGAACTCGATGCCGAACATGTCGAAGACCTCGCGCTCCAGCCAGTTGGCCGTCTCCCAAATTTCCACGGCGGTGCGAAGGCGCTCGCCGTCTTTGATCTGCGTTTTGATCCGCACTCGCTCGTTATGGTGGAACGAGTACAGGATGTAAACAATGTCAAACTGCGCCTCGCGCTTGGGATAATGCACTGCGGTAATGTCCACGCAGTAGTCGAACAGCTCGTCATGGCGCATGCGCAGCAGGATCTCGTAGACGATTGAGCTGTCGACGATCAGGTACTTCTGGCCAACGTAGGTGCTGGCCTCTTTGATCCCGGAGCCGTACTGGCTACGGAGACGCGTGACCAGCTCTGCTTCCCAGGGCTCCGGCTTGGGGCCTTCAGGCTTGGGCGCGGGCTTGGCGGCCGCTGGAGTGGCAGGTTTGGCGGCAGCCGGGGCCGCAGGCTTTTCGCCGGTCGCTGGAGCGGCTGGCTTCGCGGATTCAGCGGGCTTGGCAGCGGCCGGAGTGGCTGGCTTTTCGCTGGTCGCAGCAGCGGCGGCTGATTTCGCCTGCTCAACTCGTTTGGGAGTAGATGGGGTCTCCGCCTTGGCAGCAGTCGCGCTTGGAACTATTGGCGCGGCAGAACTTGGGGATGCTTCGACGGACGCCTTGGCTCCGCCCGATCCTGCTGCCTCGCCGGGCGCCACAGGCGCTCCCGCCGGGGAGGATGGTTCAGGAGAGACTGGGTCGTTTCCTTTGGTTTCGTCGGGCATTGCTACGACTCTTTCCGCTGTTCTCAGCGACCTTTACTTGTAACAGCTACCGGGCCTTATCATCTTGTGCGAGGCTCACGTCGCAGTGTGATGTTGATCACATTGTTCCGTGGAGTCGCCATGTCGGCGTGGACAATTGCATCGCGTCCCTAAAAAACAAATCCCCATCCGCGCTGCCGACGCGACTGGGGTCGATGATTTCTGCGCTGGATGCCACTACCGTTACACCCATTCCAGCGCGCCCTTCTTCCAGATCCAGATGTATCCCACAATCAGGATGCCGAGAAAGATCAGCATCTCCAGCAAACCAAACAAGCCCAGCAGCTTGAACTGCACCGCCCACGGAAACAGGAAGATCGTCTCCACGTCGAAGACCACAAACAGAATGGCCACAATATAAAACCGGATCGTGTAGCGGCCACGCGCGCTGTCGAAGGGCGTGATGCCGCACTCGTAGGGCATCAGCTTGGTTTTGAACGGGTTACGCGGTCGGACGATGTAGAAGAGTGCAAGCGTCCCGGCCGCCACCAGAAACGCCAGGAAGGCGAAGATGAACATTGGTACATAGTTCTGCGGCATAAAGTGCTGTCTCGATGGTCGCACCGAAGCGCGATCCGGATATGAACGAACGCGCCAATATACAGCCTGGCGGGACGGGATTCAATGACATGCGTCACAAAGGCCGCTTTTCGGGGTTCGCGGTCCGCTTTCGCGAGCTTTCGGCCGTCAGCTATCAGCCATCAGCCGGGAAGGGGAACATCCTGGCAGGACTGCGAAACGTAGAGAGAGAGATCGAAATGAAATCGGGGCTGCATTCGGCGGCAATGACGATCCTTACTGAGCCAATGCAGGAACCGACTTCTTGAAGTCTTCGATGGTTTCCTGAACATAATCAATCGGAATAACATCAGCGAGTCCCGAGTTTTTTTCGAATGTCACCCGGGGTCTCTTTGTCTGCAAGCTAACGGCTACGTCCACGTAGGGGCGGAAGCTCTTAACGACACCCAAAAGATAAGCTTGCTTTATTGCTTGTTTAGAGCCTTCGATTGACAGGACGTCCGGCTTTAGCACCACAGGACTACCGCTATTTCCGGGGAAGATTAACGCATCGATCAGGAACGAAGTTACAGCGGAAGAATCCAGCGCGTCCTTGATTCTTGCGATTATACCCTGACGAACGATGACATAATCCTGCCCTCCATCGACAATACCCATAGGAAATCCCAGCACAAAAACCCCGTCGCCTTCCGACAGTCCAACTTCTTTAGCTTTGGCCCTGCTCAAGACATCGTGGTCACTTGTAAAGAAGCTAAATCTGGCTCCCTCGGCTTTAAGAAATGGCCCATTTATCGAAATAACAGCGACATCGACGAGAGGATTTGGATGCGCATGCCAGTTCTGTTTTCCGTGCTCATCATTGAGCGGGGCAGTATATTCTCGCGCTGAGGACTTCAGATTGAATCGAACCATAAGCGGCCCGTTGGCCGGATTCCCAACGTGTTCCTCGATCACGTGGCGGTTTGTCACCAGGTATAGGTGATAGTTGTTTTCCCCGGCACTCTGCTTGCTCGCGAAATCTCCATACAAGAAGCCAGAAGCCTCGGCGACCCACTTTCCTTGCTGTTGTCCTGGCGTCATCTCTACTTTGCCAATGGCCACGACACAATCGATAAAAGAAGGTGGGAGCAGTGCAGCATGAAACCAGGGGCATAAAACAAGAAGCAAAAGAGAGCCAGAGACAGCCACAATCAACCGGATTCTTCGCTTGAGCATTTGTCAGACCCAATCGTCATCTTCAGCGTATACCCTCAGTCAAGCCCAACTGGGGGAACTCATCTCCACACTATGACACGATTGCGCTTCTTACAGCTTCCTTCCGCAACCTCTATAATCGATTTTCGCCGTCATTCGCCTTACGCGAGCGAGCACTAGGAACCACATTGGCACTTGACCAGAAAATCTACGAGCTCAGAAAAGAGAAGCTGAAGCAGATCGCAGCACTAGGGCAACAGGCCTATCCCTACCGCTACGAAACTACTCACACCGTTCCCCAGATCATCGGGGGGTATTCGGCCAAGACCGGCCCTGAGCTTGAATCCTCACGAGTGGACGTCAGCGTTGCGGGACGCCTGATGTCTATCCGCGTGCAGGGCAAAGCGGGCTTCGCTCACCTGCAACAGGGCGGGCAGCGCTTGCAGATTTACGTCCGCCTCGACAACGTTGGTGAGAAGGCGTTTCAGCTTTACAAACTGCTTGACCTCGGCGACTACATCGGGGTCAAGGGGTATCTCTTCCGCACCCGCACCAACGAGCTGACCGTCCACGTGGAGGAGCTTACCTTCCTGGTGAAGGACTTGCTGCCCCTGCCTGAAAAATGGCACGGTCTGCAGGACGTGGAGACGCGCTACCGCCGCCGCTATGTTGACCTGACGATGAACCCCGCTGTGCGTGAGGTCTTTCTGAAGCGCGCCAAGGTCGTGCAGTCGATGCGGCAATTTCTCGACAACAACGGCTTCATCGAGGTCGAGACGCCGATGATGCACCCCATCGCCGGCGGCGCGGTGGCCAAGCCGTTCATCACGCACCACAATACGCTCGATGTCGACCTCTATTTGCGCATCGCGCCCGAGCTTTACCTGAAGCGCCTGGTGGTCGGCGGGATGGACCGCGTGTACGAGATCAATCGCAACTTCCGCAATGAAGGTATCTCGACCCAGCACAATCCCGAGTTCACCATGCTGGAGTTCTACATGGCCTACGCTGACTATCGGGACATGATGGACTTCACTGCGCAAATGCTGGCGCAGGTGGCGCGTGACGTAAACGGCACCACCATCGCGAATTTCAACGGCCATGAGATTGATTTTGGCAACTTCCAGCGGCTCTCGATGCGCGAAGGCATCATGAAGTTTTGGCCGGAGAATGCTGGCGAGAAGCCTGAGATGGGCGATTTCTCCAGCGCCGAGCAGATCGCCGCCATGGTGCACCGTTACAATGCGGCGAATCCGCACATCCCTTACGACGCAACTGCGCCGAACGGCAAGACGATCGCCGAGATCTTCGAGTTCATTGCCGAGCCGCACCTCATTCAGCCAACCTTCATCTACGACTTCCCTCTCGCCATCTCGCCGCTGTCGAAGAACAAGCGCGAGCCGGAGGAGAACGCCGAGTGGGTCGAGCGCTTCGAGATCTTCGTCGGCGGACTTGAAATCGGCAACGCCTTCAGCGAGCTAAACGACCCCGAGGAGCAGCGTAGGCGGTTCGAGATGCAACTCGGCGAGCGCGCTCGCGGCGACGAAGAAGCGCACCAGATGGACGAGGACTATATTCGCGCTCTGTCGTACGGATTGCCCCCGACCGCTGGCGAAGGCGTCGGTATCGATCGCCTGACTATGCTGCTGACCGATTCGCGTTCTATACGCGACGTGATTCTCTTCCCGCTGCTCCGTCCCCTGAAGCGCGAAGAGGAGGAAGAGTTGGACAAAGCGGAGGACGCGGACAAGAGCTGATCTGGGCGAAGCGTGTCCTCTGAGCCGCTTCTAGAATTGTCATTACGAGCGAAGCGAGGAATCTGCTGTTGGTTACGCCTGTAACCGCGGCTGAGGAAGAGCAGATCCCTCACGGCCTGAAGGCCGTTCGTGATGACAACTCGAGATACTTGAACCGAACATTGCTTAGGCAGCACTCAAGTCCCGAGATGCCCCTGAGACAGCCGCGTTCTCAACTCTACCTCCGGCCGCCGCGTCACCCACTCAAAAAAATGCCCCCTTTCGAGGGGCTTAGCGTTCAGGAGAAGAGGGTCGATTGTAGGGAACAAACTTATTTCGCCAGAAGCTCGCGCATGCGCAGTCGAGCCTGGTGAAGTCCAATGCGTGATTCTTCGTCGCTGATGCCCAGGGTCCGCGCGATACGGGCGTGATCGTAGCTTTCCACGTCGTGCATCAGGAAGATCATCTTTTCTGTCGGAGGCAATTGAACCACGGCGCGCTCCAGGTCAACCCGCAGCGTATTACGGCGGACTGACAGCACTCTCTCGCAAGGGGCGCAGTCCAAGCTGAGCGTTCCCAAAGGCATGTAATCGCGCAGCTCACGAATCAGGCAACGATCAATCTCTTCCGCGGTTGGCGTATAGCCCTTGGCAAAAGCGCGGCAGAATGTGTGGGTCAGCAATTCTTCCGCCACCAACTCGTTGTCGGTCATCCAATAAGCCAGCGCATACACGCGATGGCGATTTTGCTCGTAGGTTTCGCTGTAAGCGTCAATGCTGCGTTGCAATACGGTGGGTATGTAGGTTGCAAAACCGAACGCTTCCTGCACAGTGTTCATGATTTCTCCCTTTATTTATAAGTTCCGGCCGTCATGGACTTGCCAGGATTCCCGTACCTTGGCTGTCCATGCCAGCCTGCCGCGTTGCTCGCTTCGCTCATCAACACCTTAGTACTTAGCAATCGACGTACCCAACGGTAGGGATCATGAACCGCAACGTGGAAAATACGCTAAGATGCTGAAAATGTTTAGGTAAAGGAAACTCCGCTCGACTAAGTGAATGCCGACAGCCCCCATTGAGCGTTGGCTTTGTGTTTCAGGTCGGCAGCGTTTTGGCGTCCGTCTGCCGTAAGTTGGCATCGCGATGCCAACTCCGCATGACGGCAGTGTGTAAATTTTCCAAGTCGCAAGGTCGTTACGGCCTAGGGTCGATCTGGCCGGTATCCGGCGCGACATCCCACATTTCTGTAGCCATACGAGCCGAAGCGGATAAAATCGAACGAACGACCGTGAGCGCCATTGCCCGAGTAGAGCGTCCCACTATGGCCGACGAACGCATCCTGGTAGTCGACGACGAAAACTCAATCCGGGAAATCGTGTGCACCATTCTGGAGCAGTCGGGTTTCGATTGTCGTCCTGTCACCTCAGGGACAGAAGCACTTGCCCTGCTACATGCCGACGACAGTTACTCGGTGGTGTTGTCTGACGTCATTATGCAAGGAATGGACGGCTTGTCCTTGCTGGCGCGGATCCGGCAGGAGCATCCTGACATTCCGGTGGTGATGGTAACCGCCGTCCACGACATCTCGGTTGCCCTGGCTGCCATCCGAAACGGTGCCTACGATTACTTGCTGAAACCCTTCGAGCGCGAGCAACTGCTGGCCATTGTGCGCCGCGCGATGGAAAACCGCCGTCTGAAGCAGGAAAACCTGGCGTATCAAACGAAGCTGGAGTCGCTGGTCGCGGCCCGCACCGATATGCTTCGACGCGCTCTCGCGGACCTGGAGCGGTCTTATGACATCACCCTGGAGGCATTGGGCGATGCGCTCGATCTGAAAGATGCCGAAACCGAAGGCCACTCTAAACGCGTGACCGCGTTTACTATCGCGATTGCCCGCGCCATGGAATTGCCGCACGATCACATTCGCATCATTGCCCGCGGAGCCTTTCTGCACGATGTCGGCAAAATGGCGATTCCCGACGCGATCCTGCGCAAGCCCGACAGACTAAGCCCCGAAGAGCAGGAAATCATGCGCCAGCATGCCCAGCTTGGTTACCGGATGTTGCGCAGAATTCCCTTCCTGCGAGAAGCGGCCGATATCGTTTACTCACACCAGGAACGCTTCGATGGCAGCGGCTATCCCCGCGGTCTAAAGGGCGACCAGATTCCGCTAGGGGCGCGCATTTTCGCTATCGCTGACACCTTCGACGCCATCACTTCGGATCGGCCCTATCGTGCAGCGCAATCCATCTCGGCGGGACGGCGGGAAATTGAGCGCAATTCGGGGCGCCAGTTCGATCCTGATATTGTGGAGGTTTTCCTCTCCATTTCAGAGCAGATATGGCTAGGACTTGCGCACTGAAATCGGGGTTGCAACGCCGAGGTAACATGCGATTGTAGGGGACCTGTTTTTCCGCAGCAGGAAGGAGTTGACGAATGAGTACAGTTCTATCGGACGCTGAGGTTCAGCAGGCCTTGCAGAACCTTCCAGGCTGGAAGAAAAGCGGAAACGCAATTGAACGCCATTTCCAGTTCACAAACTTCGTACAGGCGATGGATTTCGTGAACCAGATCGCCGAAGCAGCCGAAGCCGTGAATCATCATCCTGACATCCACATCAGCTACAACAAGGTGACCATGGCACTGGTCTCACACGACTCCGGTGGAATTACCCAACGCGATATCCGGATGGCAGGAAAAATCAACGAATTGGCGCCTGGTCCATCGTCCAGATAGAAAACCCGCCGGGAGTTGTCGGCGGCTTCCGATCTCGCGGGTGTTGCCAATGCCTATTGCCCAAGCTGGGTGCGTGGTTCCAACGATTCCGCAATGCGATTCAACGCGGTCTGGATGCGGTCCAGTTCGTTCTGCGCGTTCTCATTCCATTCCAGCCAGCGGTCAGGCGCCTGGCGAAAATTCTCAAACATGGCGCGCAAGGTGGTTCTTCCTCGCTCGCTCAGCAAGAATGCTCCAATACTGCCGAGTCCCAGCACTGTAAGTGGCACATACCATCTGCGCATCGGCCGCTCCTTACCCCGACCTCGCCGCGACAACTACGAGCAACCTACCCTTTTAGATTCGCTTTTTCAACACTTGGATGACACATTCGGCGCGAAAGCACATGTCGAGTTTGATTCTGGGAATCCAGACGATCACCTTGACTCTCTTCCGCAAACGGGAATCTCGCGCAAGAATGGCAGGCTCCAACGTTCTTTCCATGAGGTCGTTCGGCAGACCGCGGTTGGTGAAACCCAGTCCGCCAGACTATGATTTCGAAACGAAAGGAGCCACGCCCTAACGCAGTTCCAGCCGATATCACCGTCGACTGGCACCGGCGAATGCGGAGCATCCAGGTAACCTTTATGCGATCCAGAAATTGGCAGTCCATCGTGTTTTCTATCCTCGGTCGTTACTGCATTGCTGTCCATAGTTACTCCCGTTGCGGGCACAGGATCGCTCAGCAACTCCCATGCCCAACACGGTATGGGTCGGAGCTGACGGCAAGTACGAAGCCGAGCCCGACACTGCGCTTGTGCAATTTAATATCTCGGCACAAGAAGACAAGCTGCAGGACGCAAACCAGAAGGCCAGCCGCGCCGCGGACCAAGTGCGCCAACTCTTACGCACCAACGGGCTCGATCCCAAGGATGCGCAGGTCGGCCGGTTCTCGGTGCAGCCGGTGTATGACTACAAGAACCCGAAACGCAAGCTGGTCGGCTATCGCGTGGACACCAACATCAGCATTAAGCTCAAGGACTTCTCCAAAGTGGGACCGATCACGGAAGGGCTGGCCGACATGGCCGACATTACCGGCGATCAGTCGCTCAGCTATCTTCTCGACGACATGGATGCCGCCAAGATCAAGGCGGTGGAAGATGCACTGACACGCGCGCATGCCGAGGCCAACGCGGTCGCTCGATCCAGCGGGCGCACTCTGGGCGAACTCTCCTACGCGTCAGTGGACACTTACGAGCCCAGCCCAATCCGCCCCATGGCGTTCGCCAAGCAGGCAAGCGCGGGAACAATGAATGCTCCGCCTGCTCCCACGGCTGAGTTTGGAGCGCAGAAAATCACCGTGACCGCGCACGTCAACGCGCTGTATATGTTGAAATAACGCAGACGCGACTTTTGACGCCAGCGCGCGTTCAAGGTATTGCGGAGAGCCTCATTATGGTGGGAGGAGACATGAGAGCAGCAGCCGATTCTGCTTGCGGTTTTTCTCAGTGCGACGACGATCGTCGCCTGGGCTCAGGACGAGGACACCTCGCCGCAAATTTCCTCCCACGCCGCCTCCGTCCCGCAAAACAACCCTCCGGCCGCAGCAGGCGACTCGATCACCGTTCCCGCAGGTACGCGAGTTCCACTCACCATGAAGCAGGGTCTGACCACCAAGAATGCCCGCCCGGGCGATCCGGTTTACGCGCAAACTTCATTTCCCATCGTGATGAACGACCGCATCGTTATTCCACCCGGTACCTTCGTCCAGGGAGAGATCCGGCGGGTACAGCGTCCGGGAAGAGTCAAGGGCCGCGCCGAATTGCAGATGAGCTTTACCTCAATGATCTTTCCCAACGGCTATACCTTGCTTCTACCGGGCGCCGTCCAGGGAACGCCCGGCGATCCCAACACCGCGGGCGTCAAAGACAAGGAAGGAACCATTCAGGGGGACAGCAGTAAGGGCAAGGATGTCGGGACCATCGTCGGCACGGCCATCCCAGGAGCGGGCATTGGGGCGATCGCTGGAGGCGGGAAAGCGGCAGGCATTGGCGCCGCCAGCGGTGGCGCGCTCGGATTGGCGACCGTTCTATTCACGCGCGGACCCGAGATTCAGCTTGGTGTGGGCGATTCCATCGAAATGGTGGTTGAGCGCAGTTTGACGATTGACGAAGCCAAGGTCCACAGGGCTGCTCAATAAATCAAATACTTCTTCCTGACCTGCATGAACTGCTCAATCCCGTCGCGCCAGTCATCGGCGATACGCCGAGGATCATGTCCCGCTTGCAACGCTGTTAAAGCTGCCTGATTCACCAGCAAAGCTTTCATATGGGCTATGTCAAACCCGGTTGGGGCCGCGTCGTGCAGAGCCGCCGCCAACTCCAGCCCCAACTCGGGAGCGTCCAGGATGTCGCGATTGGTTACGACGATGTTGACTCCTTCACATTCCCGACGAGCATACGGCCCAGTTGTTGGCGTAAAAATCGTAGGCACAAACCGTACCCCGGCGATGTTCCGCTCATTCAGGTAAGCGGCCAGCCGCTTCGCGCTGACCCAGGGCGCTCCGACGACTTCGAAAGGAGTATCGGTGCCCCGGCCGACCGAAACATTCGTTTGCTCGATCAACGCCACGGCTGGATACAGCGTCACCTGGTTCAGGTCGTGCAAGTTGGGCGAGGGATTCACCCACAGCTCGGACGTCGAGTCGAACCAATCGCCGCGCATCCAACCTTTCATCGGAACCACCGTGAGATTGGCATTGATGTTGCGCTCGGTGTTGTAGAGCTTCGCCAACTCGCCAATCGTCATGCCATGCCGCACCGGCACGGGGTAGTAATTCACAAAGCTCTCCTGGCCTTTATCCGAGACTGGACCCTGAACGTAGGCTCCGGTAATCGGGTTCGGACGGTCGAGCACCACGATCGGTTTCGCCAGCGTGGCCGCCGCTTCCAGAAAGTATCCCAGCGTCGTCTCGTAGGTGTAGAATCGTGCGTCCCGCGTCCTGGATATCGAACACCAGCACGTCGAGCTTGCGCACCACATCGAGCGGCGGGCCGTCGCTTGGCATCGCTATCGCCATACACGCTGTAAACGGGGACTCCAGTCGCTCCATCTTTCGTATTGCCGATGTTCGTGCTGTCGGAGGTCCCCTCCACACCGTGCTCGGGACTGAAAATGGCGCTCAACCGCAAGCCACGAGCATTGTGCCAGAACGTCAATCGTGCGGCGGCCATGACTGTCGATCCCGGTCTGATTAGTCACCAATCCCACCCTCGGCGTCGCTACGCCCGGGACCCGCAAGGCGTCGAAGTCGCGCGCCTCCAGTTCGTCAATGCCGTTCGACACCTGCCCATTGCGGACCACCACACGGCGGCTCGCGACCGCCGCCTCGTTGTAGCCGGTGATCCTCGCCACCCGCATCTTCTGCTCTTCGCTGGGTTGCAGTTGCAGCGCAGCCGCGACCGCAGTGGCCACTTCATTGCGCAACGCGATCACGTTACCTTGCTTGATGTGCACCGCATTCGTCAGCAGGATGATGTAGGTATTGGTGGTGGGATCGATCCAGAGTGACGTACCGGTAAAGCCAGTGTGACCGAAGGAACCCACGGGCAACAGATCGCCGCGATTGGAAGAGAATGGCGAATCGATGTCCCAACCCAAGCCCCGAACGTCGGTCATGTTCGGCGGCTGTTGCGGAGTCGTCATCTTCTCGACGATCCAGGGCGAAAACACTGGGGCGCCACCGTTCAGCAATGCTTGCGCGAACTTTGCAACGTCATCGGCAGTCGAGAACAGCCCCGCGTCGCCAGCAACCCCGCCCATCTGTCGCGCAGTGGGATCGTGCACCACGCCGCGCAGCATCTGTCCCGAGCGCTCGTCGCGTTCGGTGGGCGCGATACGAGGCTTCCAGTCCGCGGGCGGCAGAAAGCGTGTCGACGTCATGCCCAGCGGGCCGAAAATATAGGTCTGCGAGTACTGGTCCAGCGGCATGCCTGCGACGCGCTGCACTAATTCGCCCAGCACCACGAAGTTGATGTCGCTGTACACGAACACCGAGCCCGGCGGGTTGATCAGCTTCTCGGCATTGGCGCGTTTGTAACCTTCTTCCAGTCCGCTCCAATACTGCTTCAAATCCAGGTCGGGCCGCAGGCCGGAGTAGTGCGTCAGCAACTGGCGCACGGTCACATCGTCTTTGCCGTTTTGTGCAAACTCGGGAATGTATTTGGCGACTGGATCGTTGAGCTTCACCTGCCCCAGTTGCACCAGGCGCATCACGCAACTGGTGGTGGCCATCACCTTGGTCAGCGATGCCATGTCGAAAATGGTATCGACGGTCATCGGTTCCTTGCTGGGATCGAGCGAACGATAGCCGTATGCCTTGCGGTAAATGAACACTTCGTTGTGACCGACCAGTAGAACGGCTCCAGGCGCCTGCCCTTTCTCGACGGCGTCTTTGAGCAAGGCGTCGAGCGGGGCGAAGCGCTCTTGGCCCTCCTTGGCGGCGACTGGCGGCGCGATGCCCGGAGCGGACGCCTTCTGCGCTAGAAGGGGAATGCCGCTGGTTGTAAGACAAAACAGAACGAACGCTATGGCTGGCGGAAGACGAAGCCTCAATGGGTCAAAAACCTTTCGTGATATTGGAAAAACTCCGAACAAGTCGATGTTAAGGTAGAGCCGGCCTGCAGGCCGGCGTCCAAGCCATTGCGATATTCCTGGGTTTTCGAGCATGCGCGAGAACGAAGCCTGGTATTCGCCGGCGGAATATACCGGCAGAAAATCCAGCGCCGTAGACGCGGCTCAGTTTAGCCCAGCACGCAGCCCCAGGCGGAGTGCTGGGTAAAGGACATAATCAACCTGAGTCCCTTCAGGGACGGCACATCTCACGCTTCAGCACAGCAAACCCGCGTTTCCCCTCGGCAAGCTATTATAAGTTGCGCTCCCATCCGATCTCATCAAGAGGTGCTTCTGAATCAGGCGTTGCCACAGCTCGTCGCGCTACCCTTCGCTTTCGACCTCCAGGACAAGCAATTCGCGCGAGCGTTTGCCATAATCGGTGACGTCATCGAACAGCGTGCCTTTCCTGCTGCAACTCTCGCTGTCACTCATCGCGGATCGCTGATTGCGCTGCAAGGGTTTGGACGCTTCACCTACGAAGATGTCGCCCCGCCGGTCCAGGCCGACACAATTTTCGATCTGGCCTCCGTGACCAAGGTCGTGGCAACTACCGCTGTGGCCATGCTGCTGCACGAGCGCGGACAACTGCCACTGGACATCCCCCTGGGACACTTCCTTCCCGATTTTGTAGGCGCGAGCGCCGAGGCATCAGCAAGCCACGCGTGAGGCCGTCACCCTCAACATGCTGCTTGCACACTCCAGTGGACTGCCGGCTTACGAGAAGCTATTCGAGTTTGCCGGCTCGCGCGACGAACTGGTTCGGGCGGCGCTTACCACCCGGCTCGTTGCCGCACCTGGCAGCGCACCGAGTACAGCGACGTAGGTTTCATCCTGCTGGGAGAAGTGCTGACCCGCCAAGCTGGCCTAGCGCTCGACCTGTTCGCGCGGCAGGAGATCTTTACGCCGCTCGGCATGACCCACACGCGCTTCAATCCTCCGGCGGAATGGAAGCCTCAGATTCCGCCCACGGAAGATGATCGCACCTTTCGCAGGCGCATCATCCAGGGCGAAGTGAACGATGAGAACGCCTCCGTGATGGGAGGAGTCGCTGGACACGCCGGCGTCTTCGCGCCCGCGATTGACATCGCGCGATTCGCTGAATGCATGCTGCACAGCGGAGCGCCGATCCTAAAGCCCGAAACCGTACAACTCTTCACTCGGCGGGTCGAATCACCTGCCGGTTCTTCGCGTGCGCTGGGATGGGACACTCCGTCAGCGCCTGCATCGTCGGGCACTCATTTTTCCGCGGAATCGTTTGGTCATCTCGGATTCACCGGCACCTCTCTGTGGATCGATCCCACCCGCCAGCTCTCGGTAACGCTTGCTGACCAACCGCACTTGGCCAAACCGGGCGTCGCTAGCCATCCGCCAAGTCCGGCCACTTGTGCACGATGCCATCGTGGAGGCGCTGGAGAGGAGTTGATCCTCGCAGGAAGCGCAATTCTGTCCCCGATACGTCAACGCTTGGCACCGAGCAGAGGAATCCGCGACGCAGAACCTCAACGAGATTTCCAGACTTATCTGTCTTGCTGCTGGTTGTCCGGTTCCATGAGCCTGTTGTAGGCTCGAAGGTAGTCATGCGCCCCGGATAGCTGAGCTCTTCCCTGGCCGGGATGGCGAAACTGGCAGACGCAGCGGACTTAAAATCCGCAGACCCGAAAGGGTTGTGGGGGTTCGAGTCCCCCTCCCGGCACCAACCCAAGCCCGTGTAGCAACAGCTCCCAGGGCAGTTCGCTCACGCTATAGCGGTTCCGGGATTAGTGTATCCGCTCGTTCGGGTAGTGCGGCGCTTCAGCGCCGCGTTCGCCGCGCCCAAAGGCCACGCCTAAGCAGCTGAGGTCGATGACCTCAGCTGCTTAGGCGGTTTTCTTCTTGTCGCATGCGCGGGCCTGAAGGCCCGCACTACCCGTGCAATCCGGACACACCTAATGCGGTACTGGTCTAGAAATCTGCCTTGAGACGGAGGGCATAGCTGCGCGGCGGAGCGATGGCATTCCCCGAAAACAGACCTGCGAAGTTAATGAGGTTCAGACCGTTGTTGAGGTTCTCGGTGTCAGCTTGGAGCCGCATAATGAGGTTGTCTTTCTTCCAGATGTCCGCTCCCACGGAAGCATCCAGGGAGAAGCTGGGTTTCACCCGATAACGTTCGAAGTTCACGCGATCAATCACTTGCTGGCCGTATTGCGCAAGCGCTTGTTCGTAGGTGCCATCGAAGTCGACAGGCAGACCGCTTCCGTATTCGGCTCCCAATGCGGCCCAGACCCTGGGCACGATCTGGTAGCGCCAGCGTGTCCTTACGGTATTTCTCTGGTCTTGGGAAACCCAAAAACGACCGGTCAGTTGGGTCAAGGCATTGGTCGCAGATTGCCCCAAGAAGAGTCCTCCCGTGACCGGAAAGTAGGCCGACCCCACCATATAGGAATAGCTGACGAAGCCTGAGAAACGGCCCCAATGTGCAACATTTATTTTTCCTTCCGCTCCGTAGATGCTGGCTTTACGAAAGGCAATGGGAAAGCTAACGGGAGTGTTGAGCAATAAGTCGTCGTCGGCGAAGTTGTTGACGTTCCGCAGATATCCGTTGACATCCAGCCGGAGCTGTCCGAGGGCTTTGGCCATGCCGACTTCGTAGTAGTTGCCATGCGAAGGCGCCACCGGCACTCGCAGGACGTTGGGATTGAGGACAACCACCTGAGGGGAGCTGGCAAGCAGAATATTTTCGAACGAAGGCGTCTGAAAAACCCGGTCGTAGGCAGCGTGGACCAGCAAGTTGGCCTTGGGGAAGTAGCGGCCGACTCCCAGACGGGGGCTAACCGCATTCTGGTTGACGACGAGCTGGTAATGGTCCCAACGAATTCCCGCACTCACGGTCCAATTACCCAGGCGAATCAGGTCCTGGACAAAAGCGGACTGCTCAAGGTCCGGCCGATTGCCAACAAAGCTGAATCTGCTGGGTGTGCCGGGATCGAATTGCGAGGGATCGGTGATTACATCCGCGAAGCGTTCATGGAGGAAAATTGCATCCGACTCGACACCCACCTTCCACTCCTGATTGCCATGATGGATGGAGGCCGATCCTTTGAAATACACCTCACTAAAATTGTTGTGCTGGAAGGCAATGATGGGCGTAGAGAAAGGGTTGGAGAACAGGTCGTTCGAGTCGGACCGCACCATGCCGCGGACATCACCCACAACATTGGCAGAAAAAATGTGCTGATAGGAGACGATTCCCATGTCCTCCGAGATCTCTCCATTCTGCCGTTGACCTGCTGCCTGTTGAACCTGCTCATTGGGTACGTAGTAGCGCGCCAATTCATGCCGGAACATCACGTTCAAACGGTCACTCGGAGTAAAGTCCCGCCCGTAGTTGCCAGAGAAGTCGCCGGTGGTCCCCGTATTCGTGTAGTTCTGGAGAACGGGAGGACTCAGATAGCGGCTGGTCATTGCGCCGTCGGCGCTGATCCCGAACGCATTCTTACCCGAAAGGTATTGGAGCAGCGTGTAGGCCCCGGCAGTGTCAAAACTTCCTCCCGATAGTACGACCTGCCCGTGGAATCCGGCGCGCGCGTCTCTGGCGGTATTGACTTCGACGACGCCGCCCATCTTTCTTCCGTATTCGGCCGGGATACCCGCTGTGTAGACGCTCATCGATTCGATATTGTCCGCTTCAATCTCAGGTCCATGACCTGGCGAACGGTTGTCGGTGAGCGGAATACCGTCCACCACGATTTGGGTCTGGTATTCCGAGCCACGCGGATGGAGGACAGCGTTGCCCTCATAAAGCCAGCCTGGCTGCGAGTTCACCAGGTCCTGCACTGAACGTCCGGGCAACGATGTAGGCCGGTCTTCAATCGTCTCGGAGCCAATCTGGTTGACGGAGCCGGCACGATGAGGATCGATGAGCGTGCCGCTCTCTGTCACATCAATGGTGGTGTTGAGGGGAACAAGCCTGAGCCGGACTTGATTTTCTGTGGGAATCGCGGAACGAATTTCGATCGATTCTGACGATGGAGCAAAGCCTTCGTGCCGAACTTCCAGGCGATACACCCCAAACGGGAGCCGTTTGACCACGAGAGTCCCCGCGTCGTCGGTCAGGAATGACTGCTCGTAGAGGTTGGCCTCGCTGACCAGTTCCACCGAACTTTTTACACCTAGCCCCGCTGGGTCGATCACTTTCAGACGCAATTCACCGCTATCGCTTTGCGCAGATAGCGGTAGAACCCATAACGCTAAAAACAACCAACGCTTCATGATCGCTGCTGCGTACCGCGGAATGTGATCTCCCTGGCAAACAGAATTGGCCGTTCTTGGGAGGTGCATCTGCCGGGAATACTTTTTCGCGGAACTGGCATCCTCATGAGTTGACCGGACTTCGTACGCAGCCTAACATAACCGCCAAATGGAAACCGCGGCCCTGGGGATGATCGGCCAGATAGTTTCCCACTATCGCATCGTGGGGAAGCTGGGTGGTGGCGGCATGGGCGTGGTATATGACGCGGTCGATACCCGTCTAGGCCGGCACGTCGCGCTTGAAATTCATTCCTGACAGCCTGGTCAACGACCCCAAGTCCCTGGACCGTTTCCTGCTGGAAGCTCGCGCCGCTTCGCAGTTAAACCACCCTGGCATTTGCACCATTCACGACATCGAAGACCTCGACGGCCATCCCTTCATCGTCATGGAAAAGCTGGAAGGCGTCAGCCTGAAAGACCGGATGAAGGGCGAACCAATGCAGGTAGATGAGATCCTCGACATCGGCATCCAGGTGGCGGACGCATTAGCGGCTTGTCATGCCAAAGGAATCATTCATCGCGACATCAAGCCGGCCAACATCTTTCTGACGCAGAGCGGACAGGCCAAGATTCTCGACTTTGGGCTGGCCAAGTTGTCACGGGGAATAGAGACTGCCGACGGAACGCTGGACAATCCGCTGTCAGTGGCGGGCGATATTTTTGGAACAGCGGTTTACATGTCTCCCGAGCAGGCCCGCGGCGAAGAACTCGACCAGCGCACCGATCTGTTTTCGCTCGGTGTCGTGCTCTATCAGATGGCGACCGGGCAGAAGCCATTTGCCGGGACCAACGCAGTGACCACGCTGGATGCAATTCTGAACCGCAAACCAGTCTCTCCGCTGAAGTTGAACCCAGCGCTTCCTGCCGATCTGGAGGGCATCCTCGGCAGGGCCATGGAGAAGAACCGCGGCAGCCGATATCCGAACGCGCTGGCGATGAAGGGCGATCTCCAGTCGCTGAAACGGGAAACGGATCCGGGGCTAACCACCAGCGGACGGCTGCGCGCCGCCTTGCCATACCGTATCCAGACAGGTACGTTTCAAACCTCGAACCGAACCCAAACCTATATCTTGTTAGGCGTTATCGCGCTGCTCCTGACACTGTTGGTACCAGTGGGAGCGTGGTGGTTCAAGCACCGCCCGGGGGCTGGCGGCGCCGAGAAAAACACCATTGCCGTGTTGCCTTTGCAGAATGTAAACGGCGATATCAGCGTCGACTTTCTTCGCTTCGCGCTGGCCGACGAAATCGCCAATGTGCTCACTTATAACGGAACCCTCGATGTTCGCCCTTCCTCGAGCACCCAAAAACACGCCGCCAATAATGTGGATCCGCAGCAAGCGGGACGACAGTTGCATGTCGCAACAGTTCTTACAGGACACTTCCTAAAACAAGGGGACAATCTACTGGTTACGCTGGAAGCAATCGATGTCAGCAATGATCGGCTTCTTTGGCAGACGAACCTAACCGCATCCGCGCTGGATCTGATCGCGTTGCAGGGCACATTGACAGCCCAAGTCCGTCAGGGGTTGCTACCGATTCTCGGGGTGGCGAGTGGGCGCGATACGAGCACTCGCCCCAAGAATTTGGAAGCTTATGACCTGTATCTGCATAGCTTGGCCCTACCCCATAATCCCGAAGCGAACAAAGACGCCATCGCAGTGCTGGAACAGGTGGTGCAGATGGACCCGAACTACGCGCCAGCATGGGAGCAACTGGGTCTGCGCTGCTACTACGACGCGACCTATTCGGACGGTGGCGAAACCATGTTGCAGCGCTCCAATCAGGCATACGAGCGTGCCTTGGCACTGGATCCGGACCGCAACGTGGCCGCCGGACAGCTCATCGCCAACCGCGTCGAGAGGGGTGAGTTAGGCAAGGCCTACGAGGCAGCCAAGGCCTTCGTCAAGCGGCATCCTGAAAGCGCCCAAGCCCATTTTGCGCTGAGCTACGTATATCGTTACGCGGGAATGCTCGAGCAATCTACGCGCGAATGCGACGCTGCTCTGGCACTTGATCCCGGCAACTATATGTTCCGCTCCTGTGCCTGGGCCTTTATGGAACTGGGTAACACAGCGCGGGCCGCAGACTTCATTCGCCTCGACGCCGGATCGGAATGGGCTGCATACATCACGCCGTCGCTTCTACTGCGCGAAGGCAAAATTGCGGAAGCGCAGGAAGCGGTCAAGCACATGTCCACTGCGCCTCGATATCACCGCGACCTGCTGGAAGCCTGCCTACAACTGCGACCCGCATCCGACCTGGACCGGATTGCGCAGGAGTTGGAGGCGAACCGGGCCGCCGAAGCAGATCCTGAAATCCTGTACTACGAAGGGGCCCTCCTCGGCTACTGCGGCAAAAAGCAAGCTGCTCTCGATCTGTTGCAGAGTGCCGTCGAGCGCAACTACTGCTCCTATTCCAATCTCGTTTCCGATCCTCTGCTGGCAAAACTGCGTTCCGATCCGGCCATTGACAAGGTGTTAACGTCGGCCAGGGTGTGCCAGGAGGCAGTCCGGTCATCGAGCAATGCGTCCGAACGATGACCCAACCTCTTCAGTGGCCCATGCTCGTTTCAAATTGGCTGCCGACGCTTGACGGTGGAACTCTGATTTGGCTGCTTAGGCGGTTATATCCGGAACGTGCTTCTCTTGATGACACCTCGCTCGGGGACCGTTTCCCGCCGTAGTCCGCGCCGTAGTAAGATACGGAGTTAGAAGTTCATCTGAAATATGAGTGAACCCGGCCTTAACAACTCAGTAGTCAAATTGGGGTTAACCTCGATAGTGGAGATGAATGATACAGCCCGGCGGAGATGCGACCAAAAGCTCCATTTGTCTTGTCATCCCGAGGCAAGATTCCCCTTGTCAGCTCAAGTTCAATCGAAACTGGCGTTAACCGGGAGAGTTCTTCGGCTGGTGGGCGATAGGCGGCGCTCAGTATTAGCGACGGGCATCGCAATTCTCTTATGCCTGATGTGCGCGGGCTGCTCGGGTTTCTTTATAAATCCTGCAATAAGTTCAATTTTCATCACTCCCAGTGCGGGTACACTCTCTGTCGGCACTTCAATGCAGCTAACCGCCACCGCCAGCTACTCCGACCTAAGCACAAGCCCTCTTACGGGATCCTCGGTCGGTTGGTCAAGTTCGGATAACACCATAGCCACGGTCACGAACGGCGGACTAGTCACGGGAGTCGCCACGGGCACCGCAACCATAACGGCCAGCGCTCAAGGCGTCAGCGGGACAGCCACCATCACCGTGACGGTTCAAAACTTGACAAGCATAATAATTACAACCACGCAAGGGAGTGCCGTCCCCCAATCGACTGCTACCATTTCCGGGGTGCCAGCAACCCTGCAGTTTTACGCGTATGCTAATGGATCGGGTAGCCAGGATATTACAAACGCCGTAACTTGGAGTTCGTCTAACACAAACGTGGCTACGATCAGCACAGGTCTCAGCAGCGGCAGTGGCTTGGCGACGAGCGTGGCGGCGGGAACTACGACCATCACTGCCAAGTCGGCTACCACTACCGGTACGGTCACCAGCAACGCTATAACGCTGACCGTGCAATGAACAGCCACGGCACCTGGCTCCGAGAACTTTACTCTTACCGCATAGGGGAATCAGCACCCTTCCTAGGGAGCACGCATAACAAGTGTTCCTTCTTAGTGACGATCTTCCCATTCAGAGTCGTTGTGCCGTCTGCAAGGGCGCATCCCTTGCGCTGCACGCAATGGGTTATCGACATCGGCTTCGACCCGGTGGGATGGACCGGATGATCAACGTGCAACGGCTCACATGGATCGGCCAGATCGCAGCCGCGCTCCTGGTTACTCTGATGGTTGGCAGTTGTGGAGGAGGGTTCTTCCCCTCCGCCGACACCATCGTCTCAATCACCCTCTCTCCGGCGAGCGCGCAGATCATGCCCACTGGCACGCAGCAGTACACGGCTACCGGGACATTCGGCAACAATACGACTGGGAATGTGACGTCGCAGGTGACCTGGGTATCGTCCGCCACCAACGTCGCCACCATCAACGCCACTGGCCTCGCGACCGGAGTAGCGCTCGGCACCACGAATATCATCGCAAAGTCAGGGAGTGTGACTTCGACTGCATCTGTGCTGACTGTCAGCAACAAAACTCTATCCAGCATTTCCGTCACTCCGCAAAGCCAAACGCTGGTGGCTGGTACGCAACAGCAGTACACCGCCACGGCAACTTACTCCGACGGCTCCTTCGCCGATGTCACCACATCAGTGACTTGGGCTTCCAGCAATACCGGGGTTGCGACGATTAGCACTTCCGGCCTCGCCACTGCGGTGGCGACCGGCACCACGACGATCAGCGCCACCTTGAGTAGCGTCATCGGAACCGCCGCTCTTACCGTGCAATAGTCTGCGCAATTGAAGTGCAGACGACGGATAACATCTCCAGTGTGTCTTCCCAACTTTCCTGCACCGTACTCTTCCGCCCGCTGATTTTCTTGCAGTGCAAGTTGGTTTTATAGCTGTAGGTCCGGCGGCCCTCCTTCGAATCTACTGCAGGAGCCGAAGAAATGACGGACGGCGATGGACGCAATATCCTTTGCCGGATATTCCGTGATAGCTCGCAATCCAGGGAAACTTTCCATGCGTAACTTAACCGAGCGATCGAAATCAAACTAACGCGCTCGAAGGGAAATGAGGAGATATGAAGAAGAATTTGCTGGTCGTACTTTTTGCCATGACGGTCGCCGTATCGGCGCTGGCGGCTTCGTCGGAGAAGGACCCGATGGTTGGGGGCGCTGCAATGTATCCCCAGAGAAACATTGTCGAAAACGCGGTCAACTCGAAGGACCACACCACTCTGGTGGCGGCGGTGAAGGCTGCCGGCCTGGTCGATACCCTCGAAAGCCCTGGGCCTTTCACCGTGTTCGCGCCCACCAATGAAGCCTTCAACAAGTTGCCCGCCGGAACGGTTGATACCCTGCTGAAGCCGGAGAACAAGGCGCAATTGACGAAGATTCTCACCTACCACGTTGTGGCAGGAAGGATCTCGGCCTCCGATCTGATGAAGCAAATCAAGGAAGGCGGAGGCAAAGCCACGCTGAAGACAGTGAGCGGCGAAACCCTGACCGCTTCCCTGCAAGGCAGGCACATCGTGCTCACGGACGAGAAGGGTGACACTTCGACGGTAACGATTGCGAACGTGTTCCAATCCAACGGCGTGATCCATGTGGTGGACACTGTGCTGCTGCCCAATTAACTTCAGCACCAAAGCTGAACGGAGCACCGCGACCGGTGCTCCGCTTTCCCCCTTTCGCAGAAGAAATCACCTGAGTGAACCGATCGATTGGTCAGAAGACCTCGTGGGTCGGCTATCCGCCAAGAACCGCGGCCCCAAGCGGCTGATCCCACGAAAGTGGTGCCCGTATTGTCATTGTTGACTCTGGCTTTGAGCACCTTTCCAAGTCCATTGGTTACGCTTCTGGCTCCTATCCGTCTGATTTAAAGTGGGATAACAGGAAGACGTTACTGGAAAGGTCGCATCCTGGCAAAGGCTGAAATAGGATGGAATTTCCCTTGATTTGATGGGAAAATCGAGGTACATTACTTAGTCTCTCTAGACTTTTGTGAAATCCTTTCCCTGTGTTTCGGCCCCTAGGACAGTGCGCCCCTTGAATCGTCGTAGAAGCATTGTGAATCCAAGTAGATAGGCGGGCCAGCAAGACATCTCGGAGGACCGATTACATCATCCAGACATTAAATCCCGAAACCGGAAAAGAGCGCAAACATGGCAAAACGACGCGGCAATCCTAACTGGGGCAAGCCGGAACCGATTGGACCGGTAGTGCCTACAATCACTGAATTCGAGCAGGTTGTGAAGGAGTTCAAGCTCCAACCTGACCAATACATTCGATCCACACGTCTGCGTGAATGGGCACGGAAGAACAAGAACTCGAAGTACATCCCGGAGCCTCTTCTCGAGGCCTGGGGATTCGAGATCGAGTCCACTCTGTAAACCATCCGACTTCGTCCAGGGCCGCCCTTGTGCGGCCCTTTTTTCTTTCGTGTACCTTCGCTCATAATTCCTGAAGGCGTTCATTCGAGCGACGCCGAAGAATTCCTGTGACCTTCAACCCCGATCAAACCGTGGCCATGTTGACCGGAACCAGCTTTGCTGCCGGTCTCAACGTCTATGCCACCGTTGCGACGCTGGGTTTGCTTTCGAGGGCGGGGATTGTCAGGTTGCCGCCGGCACTCGACATGTTGCAGTCCTGGTGGATCATTGGCGCGGCGCTGGGTCTCTTCGTCATCGAATTCTTCGCCGACAAAGTACCGGCGTTCGACCTCATCTGGAATGCGCTGCAAACCTTTATCCGAGTGCCGGTCGCAGCTCTGCTGGCCTATGCCGCAACCTCACATTTGTCGCCGGGCATGCAATTGACGTCGGCTGCACTGGGTGGACTGATTGCATTTGCTGCGCACGGAGGCAAAATCGCATTGCGTGCTGCCGTGACTCCCTCGCCTGAACCTTTCTCCAATATGGCGCTGAGCCTGGGTGAGGATGCCGGGGCAGTGTGGTTGTCGTGGGTTGCAGTTCAGCATCCTTATCTGGCTGCAGCAATCGTGGCCATATTGCTCCTTGTGATCATGCTCTTGATTCGCTGGGTTTGGCGCGCGTTGCGCAGACTGTTCCACCCGGGCAGCGCTGCAACCTCTGGCCCTTGAGACATGAACTCAGCTCCCGGTACATCACATCGAAATGTAACTCGAGGCGGGCATGCCGTTTGACCACGCTTCCAGTGACATGCGATAGTTACCTGTTTCACCATATTTTCAGACTCTCGTAATCCTACTTTCACATGTCGTGGAATCTCCCACCGACTACTGCCGCAGGAGCCCACCATCGTGCGCCTCATTCCACGTGAGACCAAGTTTTTCGATATGTTCGCGGAGATCGCGAACAATGTAGTCGAGGGTGCCAAGGTCCTGTCCGATCTGTTGCACAACTACAACTACGAGCAGATGCCGGCCGCTGTGCAGAGGATCAAGGAGATCGAGACTCATGGCGACGACATGACGCACAAGATTCTGGTCAAGCTGAACCAAACGTTCATCACGCCTTTCGACCGCGAAGACATCCACCTGCTGGTCTCATCCCTCGATGACGTCCTCGATTTCGTCTACAGCGCCAGCGATCGTTTGCTTACCTACAAGATCACCCAGCCTTCTCCGTCGGCCAAGATTCTGGCTGGCATCATTCTGAGACAGGCCGAGGAGTTGGTAAAAGCGGTTGCTCTGCTCAACAAAGACGGCCACGTTCTCGAGCACTGCGTGGAAGTGAACCGCCTGGAGAACGAAGCCGACCAGGTGAGTCGCGACGCCATTGGCCGTCTCTTCGATGGTGGTTTCGACCCAATCACGCTGATCAAACTGAAGGAACTCCTGGAAATCCTGGAAGAAGCCAGCGACAAAGCCGAAGATGTCGCCAATGTGCTGGAAACAGTCGTCCTGAAGAGCGCTTGAGACACTCAGCCGTGCATTCGAACCAAAATCCAGCCGAGGACCTACGCTCGTGAGCACCGTCCTGATTCTGCTGATCATCACCGTCGTCACCGCGCTCATTTTTGACTTTCTGAACGGCTTTCACGACGCGGCCAACAGCATCGCGACGGTGGTCTCTACTCGCGTGCTCTCCCCAAAGTTGGCCGTAGTCTGGGCGGCTGCGTTCAATTTTCTCGCCGCGTTCTTGCTCGGAACCGCCGTTGCCAAAACGATTGGCAGCGGCATGATCCAACTCGACATCGTCACCCAGTACGTCGTTCTGGCTGGCTTGCTGGGCGCCATCGTCTGGGATGTATTAACCTGGCTGCTCGGCCTGCCTACCTCCTCCTCCCATGCCCTGATCGGCGGCTATGCGGGTGCAGCCATAGCGCGGGCGACTATCCTCCATGGCTGGAGAACCGCCCCCAGCGTCATCATTCCCGGCGGCTGGACCAAAACTCTGATCTTCATTGTGATCGCCCCCGTGATGGGCTTCGTGCTCGGATTCGGCTTCATGGTGGCGATCTCCTGGATCTTTCAGCGAAAGTCGCCGCGCCAGGTGGACAAGCTCTTTCGCAGGCTGCAACTGCTCTCGGCTGCCGCTTACAGCCTTGGTCACGGCGGAAATGATGCGCAGAAAACCATGGGCATCGTCGCTGGCGCGCTCTACACCGCAGGCGTCATGAACCAGCACGACTTCGCCGCGAACTGGGGCCGCTGGCATTGGCCCATTATTTTGGCGGCCCATATGGCCATCGCACTTGGCACTTACTTCGGCGGCTGGCGCATCGTTCATACCATGGGCTCCAAGATCACTAAGCTGAAGCCGGTTGGCGGCTTCTGCGCCGAGGCCGCCGGCGCAATCACCTTATTCGGCACCGCACTGGCCGGCATTCCGGTCAGCACCACCCACACCATCGCCGGCGCGATTGTCGGTGTCGGAACTACGCACCGTCTCTCGGCCGTGCGCTGGGGAATTGCGGCCCGTATCGTGTGGGCTTGGATTCTCACTATCCCCGCATCGGCCATGGTCGCCATGCTGGCCTTCTGGCTGATCCGGCTGTTCAACCCCAACGCGTGAGAGAGGCCGCTGTTCCCCTTCGCTTTTCGCTCTTCGCCTTTCGCTCTTCGATATCATCTCGGTCCTTTGACGCCTAAATTGTTATTCCAAACAACCGACCTGCTCTGGGCGCCAACGAGGCTTGAATGACACTCTCCAGTCTCGATCTGGGGTGCCCCGTTCTAGCCCTCCTTTGGCTAGGGCGGGGCAGTTTCGTTTCTGAATTTCATTCGAGGCCCTCTCGCTCTGGCGGAAAGCGAATGGCGAATCGCGAACAGTGGCCTTCCCCCCTTCCCTGCTAAAATCTCAATCGAGCCATCGTGTCCAACTATTCCCCATTCTGCGACGTCGAGACTGCGCTGGAGCACATCCGCGACGGCCGCATGATTGTGGTCATCGACGACGAAGACCGCGAGAACGAAGGCGACCTGACCATGGCCGCCGAGAAGATCACTCCCGAAGCCATCAACTTCATGGCCAAGTACGGTCGCGGCCTGGTCTGCCTGGCCATGACCGAAGAGCGACTCGACTACCTTCGTCTCGGTCAGATGTCCGCCGAGAACACCTCCAACTTCGGCACCGCGTTTACCGAGTCGATCGATGCCAAGGACGGCGTCACCACCGGCATCTCGGCTTACGATCGTTCGCAAACCATTCAGCGTGGCGATTGATCCCGCAACCCGGCCCAACGATCTCGCTCGTCCCGGACACGTCTTCCCTCTTCGCGCGCGCAAAGGCGGCGTGTTGGTTCGCGCTGGACAGACGGAAGCGTCGGTCGATCTGGCTCGCTTGGCAGGACTGGTTCCCGCTGGCGTGATCTGCGAGATCATGAGCGACGACGGCACTATGGCTCGCGTTCCTGAGCTGACCGAATTCTGCCGGCAGCACGACATGAAGATGCTCACCGTCGCGGAGCTGATCCGCTATCGCATGGCACACGAACGCTACGTGCGGCGGCTGGCCGAGTCGATCGTACCCACCGCTTATGGCGACTTCCGCATGATCGCCTACGAGTCGGAGATCACCGGCGACTCGCACATTGCCATGGTCAAGGGCGACGTCGAGAACGCGGGCGAACAGCCGGTGCTGGTGCGCATGCATTCGCACTGCCTGGTTGGCGATGTCTTCGGCGCGAAGTGGTGCGGATGCCGCGACGTCATTGACGCCGCCATGCATCGCATCGCGGAAGAAGGTCGCGGCGCGCTGATCTATCTGCACTCGACCTCCAAGGGCTATTCGGTGCAGCAACTCGGCGACCGCATGACCATCCAGTTCCACCACGAGCAGCAACTGGCAACGCTGCCGGAGAGCCAGCGTCGCACCCAGCGCGAGATCGGCATCGGCGCGCAAATCCTGTCGGACTTGAACCTCAAGCGCATTCGCCTGCTCACCAACCATCCCCGCAAAGTCGCTGGCCTCGAAGGCTTCGGCATCGAGATCGTGGAGCAGGTTCCAGTGTCGTCGGCAGGCAAAGCGTCGGTGCGGTAGCAAACCAGCCATCAGCATTCAGCCTTCAGTGGATTCACGGTGTCATCCTGAGCAAGGACGCGTTCGCACTGCGGACGCGTCCGAGTCGAAGGACCCCTATAACGCGAACGAACCCGCTTGTTACTATTCCCTGACCCCTAGCCCCTGCTTTCAAGTCCTTCACGCAGTCTCTTTCTCCTTCATCTCTCCGGCACGCACGTTGGCCGGCGGGTGCCCCACCCAAGCCGATTTTGCTTGGGTGGGGATTTTCGCAGATATCTCGCACGCGGGGTGCCCCGTTCTAGCCGTCTTTTGGCTAGGGCGGGGCCGTTCGCCGGCCGCACTACTCGCCTCCATCAATCTCAAATTCGCCGCCGCCCCGTGCAGCGCCGACAGGATCAGCTTCGCGCGGTCCGGGGGAATCAGCTCTTGCGCCACCCCATGGATCAACTGCATAAAGCCGATCTGTATGGCCGCAGCGTCCTCCAGATAGGGCAACTCGTACCGGTAACCAGGATGGTTCTCCGGATGAGGGTTAAACAGCCGCACAAAGAGGTTGGTCTTGGGAGCGCGTTTGCGCACCTCGGTGTGGTGATAGCAGTATGTCTCATCGTGCCATGCGGGCGAACCGCAACGCTGGCCGCCCGGCTTGATGTGCTCGCAGATCGCATAGAGACTCGTATCGGTAGCTTCTAAAGTAGGAAGACTCACGGCCCCCCCTTTCTGTAACTTGTTTGATATCATGATTTTGCTCGTAAGATCCTGTGTTTACAGGAGTTAGGATCGCTAGTAACTCGCGTATTTTCAACATCTTGCATAATTCCCCGCCAAGATCCTGAGTCCCTTAGACTTACACGTAAGATACTGCGGAATAAGGGCTTGGCGTTCACTACTTCTCTCTCGGATTGTCACTCCGACCGAGGACTTTAGTCAGAGTAGAGGGACCTGCTGTTCGACGAGACCTGCGACCCCTGCCGTTGGCGGCAGAATGAGGGTTGGCCGCTGACAACTGACAACCGGCAACTGATAACCGGTTCCGGAGGTTCCTGCCCTACACCGAAAGTATGTTTCTGCCCGCCACCGCGGTCAAGTTACGAAAGTATCAATTGGCGCCCCTATTTTGCTCCGAGTGCCAGAATGGGAACGACGCTGATCCTCCAAGGGCTGAATGCTGACCGCTGAGTGCTGACGGCTAACTATTCACTATCCACTGCCCTCGCAACACTCCAGTCCCGCCCAGCGGGACGAAAGAAGATAGCCCACCGTTTCAACGGTGGGTGCGCGGGGAAAAGAGATCGAGTCCCCCCGGGGACGACACCGAATTCTGCCTTGCAATTTGCCTTGCCCTAGTCAATACCGGAGTAGAACAGGGTATCCCAGGTGTATGAACTAATCTCGCAATATTTGCTATCCATGACCAATTTCGCTTGATCTAGCATGTCAAATCGGCGATGCTAAACGGTAGCAATTTACATCGCATGTTGAAGCGGATTCGTTCACTAACGCGATTTGCTGTCGCTGTAATTTTGTGGGCTCATGCGATTTTCCTCTTCGACGTTCCACGCGCCACACTGGCTCCCCGTTTCGAGCGACTGCATACCTCAGAGGGAGAAGCAACCGTTATTGCGCTGATCGCTGGTTTTTCGATTCTTGCCTCCTATGGATGGGGAAAAGTAACGGTAGACCTGATTTATATCTATTTTTTTCCGTTCATATGTCTCTACTACCTAGCTCGCCTGCTTGTGCGCGCTGCGATTGGGCTCGGTGGTTTTGTGGCTCCTAGAGAACCCAGCGAGTCTTCAGAACCGCCTCCCTACTATGTGCAAATACCTCGCCCGATCCTGGTCTCTCCAACTCCACAGACAGCGCAGCCGGTGGCTGGTTCAAACACCGTTGAACAGAAGGAGGAGGGTTTCTGGGACAAAGTGGCACGCCACACTCTCCGACCGTTCAGACAATTCACGCTTCTCTGGTGCTTGCTGCTCCTCCTCACTACTCATTGATGGCTACTGATCGCGAGCCTTGCAGTTGTTTCCATACAACTGCTCAGCTTATTGATTGGTATGGTCGCCCTCAGCTTCACCTCGAACGGTTGGTTTTCGAAGCTGAGCCAGGGTTTTCAGCAAATGATGGAGAAGCTAATACGCAAGGTCACCCAGGCGAAGGATGCGGGTGTTACTCAAGAGGTTAGGAACTCCTGGGCCTCTCTCCGCCTTTTCCTGATCGGTATCAACTTTCTGCAGGACCGTCGCCGTGTCGCCCAATGGACGGTGTTCTTGGGGGGCGTTACGTTCATCATCATTTATCTTTACTTAGCCTTGTTATTCAGCTTCGAGTATTACGGTGTCGCCCGTTTGGAGGGAACTCCTTTTGCTTGGGGAGATGCTCTGATCACTTCTGTCTTCATTCCCATCGCTTATCCGGATCTGCCTCATACGAGACTCCTGAAACTGGCGGGTGGTATCCAATGGGCCTGTGTCTTTGTACTGGGAGCCAGTACTGTCGTAAGCGTTTTCCGTGAGAAGCTAGGGCCACTGTATGAAGTTCTGAACACGATAACGCGAAAAATGGAGGAGGACGAGGTGAAGACTACCTTGATCGTGATAAAAGACGAGCTCACCAAACCTCCGCCGCCTGGACGCCCGCTCAATTAGGCATTCCACATACGTTGCGATACTCAGGCCCGATTCGATGGCTCGCCGAGGCCCCATGACCATCCGCGTTGACTGGGCGGGGACGGTCGCATAGAGTGTGGCCCAGTCTTGTCCCCAAAGGCGACGGACAAGTTAGGGCCCACGCGCTGGTTTAGGAGCTTCATGTGTAACTCAACCATAGAAGTCGTTGCCGCGGTGTTCACAGCGGTCGGCACAGTAGCAGTTGCAATCCTCGCGATTTGGGGTCCCTCCATCAAGGCCCGAATCGCTGGGCCTCGGCTCGAAATCTCCTTGCGCGACTCGCGGGGTGATCTAAACTACCAAGCCGACAAGAAGGCAACCATCTACTACCATATTCTTGTTCGGAACCTACGCACATGGAGTCCCGCCGAGGCGGCTCGAGTCTTAGTCGTGTCCGTCGCTAAACGGAGGGCCGACGGTTCGTACTTTCCCGAGCCGATTGTCGCTCCTCTACAGTTAATGTGGGCATTTCCCGGCTCTCATGAGCAGTTCCCGACTATTGCCGGAATTACCGAGACGTGCGATTTCGGTTACATCGAGGAAGGCTCCGGACTCTTCAGGCTCTCAACGTACATAGTTCCGAATAACTTCCGCGGCTTACTCGCGCGGGGTGATGCAATGCAAGTGCAGGTCATCGTTGCCGCGCATAACTCGCGGCCAGTGAAGCCACTACTGATTGAGGTTTCTTGGGACGGCGAGTGGTCGACAAATTTGGACGAGATGCAACGCCATCTTGTGATCAAAGAAGTCACTGTGCAGTAAGGAGCCGGCTTTTTCGGTGATTCCCTGGCAGAAGCGGCGGAGTTGGGTACGTCCAAGATCATCCGTAGCATCCCGGAAGCAAGCGAGGTCACGCGGCAATGGCGAACCCTGAACATCTCAAAATCCTCAATCTTCTCGACAGCATCAGAGTTTGAGCCACGACACTCCAGTCCCGCGCAGCGGGACGCAAGAGCTTAGCCCAGCCTTTCAAGGCCGGGTAGGCTGCGTAATGAACCCGAGTCCCGTAGGGACGGCAGAGGAAGCTACCCAAACACAAGTCGCGGATCGTAAGGAATGCCCGATTTCTTCAGCATCGTCAGGAACTCCTGCTCGAAACTCCACTTTGCGTGATGCTCAGCCTGGCCGTCGATGTAGTCCACCACCGTCTTGCGTTGTGACTGACTCACGCTGAAACCGCTATATCCCTCCTGCCACGCAAAGCGAGACATTTCATTCAGCCATCGCGAGGTGTTCCCTTTGAGTTCCTGCACCGCCTTAGCCAGCGTGATGGTCGGCGGCAACGAGATGAGCAGGTGGAGATGATTGGCGGTGCCGCCGGCGGCCAGCAAGAGAATGTTTTTCTGGCGCGCGATTCCGCCGACGTATTGCTAGAGTCTCTCGCAACTGGAAGGACCACGATTCGTATCAGACCGCCTTTCAGCGGCTGGTGAAGGATTTAAAGGCGGGGGCTGGGGGTGTCGCCGGCTGAAGCCGGCTCGGACTTTCTTGCGGCGTCACCCAGGACTTTCGTCCTGGGCTACAATCATGTCGCCCGCTACGCGGGCTGTTTCCGCGCAACAAGAAATACCGCGTGTGCACGTCAAGCATGACCGCTTGCCCGCCGTGCGTCTCAGGCTGAGAGCTGAAGGCTGACAGCTGACAGCTGCTTCTCTAGCTCGGCTTGCGCTGCACGATTTCTTCATCGCGGATGAAGAACTGGGCCGAGCACTTCTCGGAACCGCAAATGACCGTCAGCAGGCCCGCGATCTGCTTGCGCGTGACCAGCCCGAGCTGCCCGCAGTTTGGGCACGACAGGACGGCCCAATAGGGATCATCTTTCTCGCCTACGTCGCCGGCGTTTTCCAGCACAAAGATGGTTCCAGGCTCCATCTGTTCGGGGATCCACTCGCTCAGGACGCTCAGTTCTCCGATCATGTGCCCTCCTTCAGGCCGTTTAAGAAGCCCTATGACGTCGTACGGTTAAGTGACGAACCGAACCATTGCGCTTTCTCACGTCGGCGCGAACCCGCTGGATGGTGTCGCTCAGGCACACCGATAACATCGGCTGCCGCGCGTTTTTCAGCAGATCAACCACCCCGCGGGCGGAATCTTCGAGGTAAATATGCCGGCCATCGGTGAGCAAGTGATACTCGGAGGCGGCGGCAACCGTCTCCACCAGGCGCTTGCCCAGCTCCTTTTGCAGGAAGCGGATGACCCGGCGAATCTTTTGCAGGGAGAAACCGCGCTGGCGAAGATCGCAAATGACAGCCACCTCGGCCAGATCGTCCATTCCATAGATGCGCTTGTGCCCCTCGCGAGCCGGAACCACGATGTGACGTTCATCCCACCACTGAAGCTGGCGCAGGCTGATGCCCGTCAGCGCCACCACTTCTTTGGATGTGAACGTCTGCTGCATGGCAAATCACCCCAAAACAAATCCCACAACAAATGTTTGAAACATCATAATGCAAGCAGGTGCAGTGTCAAGATGAATTATCGATCAAAGCGGTAACTGGAAGATCAACCCGGAAGAATTTGCATAGCTGTAACCATTCGTGCACATGCCGGCCGATTTTCGGACGGCTGGACTTCGGTCGCGCCACCGTTCTTCGTCACCCCTCGCTGTGAGCCCCGACCTTTCCGCGTCGCCGGCACTGGCTTGAAGATGAAGTGTAATAGTCCGACCACTGACAACTGACTGCTGGCTATTGTTAACTGTCTTGGAGGTCTCAGTGGAACCGTTTCGTCATCACGTTTTCGTCTGCACACAGGAAAAAGCTGAAGGAGTTCCCTGCTGCTCGGTGGCAGGTTCATTCCGCGTTCTCGACGCCTTGCATCGCGAGCTGGGCAGCCAGGGCCTAGCCGACGACGTCCAAGTCTCGAGCTGCGGCTGTCTGGGGATTTGCGACAGCGGACCGGTGATGATCGTTTATCCCGAGGGCGCTTGGTACGCGAAGCTCACCTCGAACGAAGTGCCGGAGATCGTGTCATCACATCTCAGGGCCGGGCAAAAGGTCACCCGCCTGGAGCGAGTTCCCGACTTCGACATGAAGAGCGAGATCCTCGACCATCGCAACAAGTACCTCGCAATGCTGAAGGGCAAGGACGCCGCCGGCGTGCTGCCGGATGACCTCAACGACATGATCCGCGGCTTTATGCCGAGTCGCGCCATTCTGACGGCCCTGGAACTCGACGTGTTCACGGCGGTCGGCGAGCGCGGCACCGCTCAGCAAGTCGCCGCCAAGATTCAGGCCGCCGTACGCGCCACCGAAATGCTGCTGAACGCCCTGGTAAGTCTCAAGCTGCTGGAAAAACACGACGGAGTTTATACGAACATGCCAGTCGCGGCGCGCTTCCTGGTGGAAGGGTCTCCCGATAGCGCTCGCACAGCGCAACTCCATATGGCGAATATGTGGCGACGCTGGTCGAAGTTAACTGACGCCGTGCGCACCGGAACTGCGGTTGAAGCGAGTCGCGACAACGGATGGGTCAATTCCTTCATCGCGGCCATGGACCACACCGCTCGCGGGCGGGCGCGCGCTGTTGTGCAAGCCGTCGAGTTGAACGGTGAGAAGCGCATGCTCGATCTCGGCGGAGGTTCGGGTGCGTATTCTATCGCGTTTGTCAAAGCTGCATCAGCGCTGCATTCCGAGATCGTCGACCTGCCCGAGGTGTTGCCGATCGCGCAGGAACACATTCGCCAGGCCGGATTCGGCGATCGCATTACCACTCGCGCCGGCGACATGCTGAGCGTTCCATTGCAACCGGCGGGCTACGACCTCGTCCTCCTTTCGGCCATCTGTCACATGTTCTCGCCAGAAGAAAATCAGCAACTTCTGGATCGTGTCTACGCCGCCCTTGCACCACAAGGACGGGTCGTCATTTCCGACTTCATCCTCGATGCGGATAAGACCTCTCCTCGTTTCGGCACCCTGTTCGCGCTGAACATGCTGGTGGGCACTCGTGCGGGAGCAAGTTATAGTGAGCCGGAATATGAAGAGTGGTTGAAAGAGGCAGGTTTTGCCTCGACCAAGAGGGTCCGCATACCGGGCCCCGTCAATCTCATGATCGCAACGAAGTAGCTGGGAGAATTTCGAGTTTCGCGCTGCTCTTTCCGACATAAAGGATTGTCGCGACCCTAAGCTGGGTACAGCGGAGCTATCATGGACGCTGGGAGGCATTATGACCCCGAGCACCCGGCCGCTCACTCGTCGTGAGCTGATCGCCCGAACTGCCGCCGTTGCCGCCGCGACAATCATCACTCCAGCCCTCCTTGAGGCCAGCCCGGAAGCGAAGGAGCCGGAGGTTACAGCAACGGAAGACCTGATGCGCGAACATGGCGTGCTTCGTCGTGCCCTTCTGGTGTACACGGAAAGCATCCCCAAAATACGGGCCGACTCCGCCTCGCTTGACGCCAGCGCGCTGTATCGTACTGGAGTCTTGTTTCGCGATTTCGGCGAGAATTATCACGAGAAGATGCTGGAGGAGCAGCACATCTTTCCCGTGGTGCACAAAGGCGGCGGCGAGGCAGCGAAACTCACCGAGATATTGCTCGCGCAGCACCAGCGCGGACGCGAGATCACCAGCTACTTGCTGTCCGTCACCAAGGGAGGACGTATCGCAACGGCGAACGCCGAGCCACTGGCGCGCTCCCTGGAAGCCTTTGTCCTGATGTATCGAAACCACGCCGCGCGAGAAGATACCATCCTGTTCCCGGCGTGGAAGAAGCACTTTACCAACAAACAACTGGATGAACTGTCCGACCAATTCGAGGACATCGAGCACAAGATGTTTGGCAAAGACGGATTCGACGACGCAGTGGAGAAGATCGGCGCTATCGAGACGACCTTAGGCTTCGCAGACCTGGGTCAGTTCACCGCCCCGTCTCCGCTGGTGGTCAAAAGCTAGGGGAAACTGTGATCGAGTCTGGTTTCTGGAAGGGGACGGCCTTCAGGCCGTCCGTAACACCGCAAAATCACCGCGGCTTCAGAGGCCGCTGGGGGCTTTCGCCGCGACTTAAATCAGAGCTTTACTTGCTATGGCACACCTAGCCAATCCGGAGTGGACAGCTCGCATCGCAAAAGCGGTGCTGCTGATTCGCATTCTCGTGGGATGGGTGTTCGTGTCAGAGGGTATCCAGAAATTCGTCTTCCCTGCGCAACTGGGAGTAGGTCGCTTCCAGAAGATCGGCATTCCCTCTCCGCAGTTCATGGCGCCGTTCGTCGGATCGGTTGAGATCGTCTGCGGATCGTTGCTGCTCATTGGACTGTTCACGCGAGTCGCAGTGATTCCTCTGCTCGGCGTAATCCTGGTGGCAATCGCCACCACCAAGCTTCCCATGATCGCCAAGAGCGGCATGTGGAGCATGCTGCATGAAGCGCGCACCGACTTCAGCATGCTGCTCGGCTTGGTCTTCCTGCTGATCACCGGTGCAGGAACGCTGTCGCTGGATGCGCGGATACGCCGCTAACCATCAACCCACGCCCAAGAAACAGTGTTGGTCGTTATTGCTGTGCGCTACCGCCAGCTGGTGCCCCTCCCGCCTGAGCCTCTTTTTGGGGCGCCTCACCCACCCAATATCCGGTACGTGCGCTAAGCGCGACTTCGCCTCGGCCACGAACTTCCACTCGAAGGGAATGCTGCCCCAACGACAGCTTCTTCGGCGTGAAGCTCAGCAGGTACTGATTGAAGAAGTGGTTGTTGACATCCGTCATCTTGTCTTCCAGTTTCTTTTCGTCATTGAACAGGTAGTACTCTCCGCCTGACATTTCCGCGATGGTTTCAGGAATATTTTCTTTCGCAGATTTGGTTAGCGCCGAGAAGATACCAAACAAATTCACCGGATGCGAGGACGGATCTGCGACCGTCTGGCCCACCTTGTCCATCTTTGCAACCGCCCCGGGCTGGTAGGCTGCACCGTACACCAGTACATTGCTGCGCTCGACCTTTCGAATGACCTCGGGAATCGTCGCCGCGCTTCCGCGGTCGGTTGGCCCGCAAACCAGGAACAGAACTTTGCGGTTGGTTTGAGGACGCCCTTCCAGCAATGTAGTGGAATAAGAGATGGCATCGAGGGAGGCGGCGTTGTAGTCCCCCACGCTGATTCGTTTGAGGGCGGCAGTCACCAGGTCCAGGTCGCCCGTGAAGTCCTGCATAAGGACAGGCTTGCTGTCGAAAGCAACGACGGCGGCTTCGCCCTTTCCTTCTCCGACAATGGGATAAAGGAGGCTTCCGATCCTTTTCACCTTGTCCAGGACCTCGTCGGCGCTGTGTCCCTTCTCGATGGCGACCACTACCGAGATTGGTTCTGTGCGGAGAGTCTCATCGAGCTGGATCTTCTGTTGGACGCCGTTGTCGTAGATTGCGAAATTGCTGGCGGACAGGCCGAATACCGGCTCGCCCGTGAGGTCGGTTACCAGCGTCGGAACCAGTACAACGCTGGTGCCACCGTGCAGGGTTACATCCTGGGCAGAAATCGACAGAACAAAGCCGAGCGTAAGCGCGACTGCAAGGCTTACTTGAGAACTCCTCAAATCATTTCCTCACCCAATATTCACCCGCCCGGGGATAATCAGTTCCGGATAAACGGCAAATCGCTCAAGCATTGCACGCCGCTCTGTTTCATCGCCCTGTCGAATTTCCCGCCGCAAACCGCCGGAAGAAGCTGTCGCTCTTCCACTGCGGGCGTTGGGGATCATCGGCCACCTTAATGGCCAGCCCCTGCACGATGTCTTCGAACTTGCCCGCCGCCGCAAGATCCACCGGCTGATCCAGATCATCCGAGGGCGCGTGATATCGCTCTGTCAGCCACTTCTTTTCTGTGACTGCCTCCGGAGATCCCGGCACGAAACCCACCTTCATCGCCAAAGCAGGAATTCCCTGCCGAATGAAGCTGTATTGATCGCTGCGAATAAAGGAATTGCGCAGCGGCTCGGGATCGGGCTGAACTTTAATTCCCTGCTGCTCCGCGACTTGGCGCACCATTTCTCCAAGGTCGGACTCGTCCAGCCCATAGACCGTCAGTACTTTCAGCGGAAAAATCGGCAGAAACATGTCGGTGTTGATGTCGGCGACCATTGCATTCTTGGGCACGGTGGGGTGGGTTGCAAAATACCTGGAACCCAGCAAGCCTTTCTCTTCCGCCGTCACCCATACGAAGAGCACCGAGCGCTTAAGACTGGCATGCGAGCGATGCAGCGAGTTCGCAATGTCCAGCACCAGCGCCGATCCTGAGCCGTTGTCCATGGCGCCGTTGTAAATCCGGTCGCCGTTAATCGGCTCTCCAATGCCGAGGTGGTCCATGTGCGCGGACAGAACGACGTATTCGTCCTTCAGCTTGGGATCGGTGCCCGGCAGTTTGGGCGATGATGTTGTCAGACTCCACCTGCTTCTTGATGACCTTGGCTTTTGCATGAATGCTTGTGGTCAGCGGGAAGGTCGGCAGAGGCTTGCGGTCTTTGGCCAGGTCGGCGATCTCCTGGAAGGTGTGGCCGGAGCCTTCGAACAGCTTCTCGGCATCCGCCGGATTGAATATGACCAGCAGCTTGATGCCCTGCGATTCGTCGAGGCTGGGATCGGCCAGCGCCATGCTGGGACGCGTGCGCGCCAGCTTCATGCGGCTCCATGGAATGTCCATCGATGCCGGGTTCGGGATCGGAAATCATGCCGACGGCTCCGGCCGCTCGCAGCGACTTGGCCCTCTCCGACGTGGACTGATAATGCGACGCCAAGGCTGAGGGCATGTCCGCTGGCGAACCCGAGATCACCACCACCACTTTGCCCTTCACATCGAGGCCAGCAAAGTCGTCATAATCCTTCTCGGGAACGCGCAGGCCATATCCGACAAAGACCAGCGGCGCATTTACCTGAGGGGCCAGGTCAACACGTGTGCTGAACATCGCGTCCTCGCCGAGCACCAGCGGCTCGTCTTTGCCGTTGCGCACCAGCGCGAGGCTGGAGCCGGACTCGTCGATCTGACGGCTCACAAATTTCACCGGCTGATAGAAGCCATTGCTGCCCGCAGGCTGGAGACCATCTGCCTTGAGCTGGTCAACAATGTAAGCGGCAGATTTCCGCAGGCCTTCGCTGCCGGTCTCGCGGCCTTCCATCTGGTCGGAGGCTAGGACCTTCACATACGCCCACCAACTGTTGCCATCGAAGTTGGGTGGAGGCGTAGCGGCCGGGTTCTGGGCAAAGAGAGCGGTGGACAGCAACACGATAGAGAGCAGACGGTTAATCATTCAGGGTTTCCTCAAAGGACGGGTTGCTCAGCCATTCTCGCCGATATTGGCGACGCCATTCAATGGCCGAAAGCACTTCTCAAATCGATGTATCCGGTTTGCTCGGGTAGTGCGGCGCCTCAGCGCCGCGTCACCGGACCCCAAACGCCCCGCTTAAGCCGCTGAGGTCGTCGACCTCAGCGGCTTAAGCGATTTTTCTTCTTGCCGTATACGCGGGCCTGAAGGCCCGCACTACCGTGAAACCGGACACAGCTATTGCGGAACTGGTCTAAGGACAGAGTGCCCGGCCATTGTGGCAGATTTTTGGCGGAGCCGTCCAACGTTCAGCCCCTCGGTTCCCTCGGTTTGCGAGGCAATTTGCACTGATGGTACACTTTGCACACCTACCGGGCTGAGCGGGGTTAGTTCAGCGGTAGAACGCGAGCTTCCCAAGCTCGATGTCACGGGTTCGATCCCCGTACCCCGCTCCAATTTCATAACAGCATTGGCGTTTATTTGGAAAGTGCTGCGACCTTTTCTTTCGCCAGTGGTCGGGCAAATGCGTTCATCGGACTATGCGTATTGATGGTAAGGACCTTGCGGTAATAGTCCAACGCTTGGGTTCGATCTCCGGATTTTTCGTAGGCTTGCGCCAGCAGACTGAGAACGAAGGGATCGTGCTGATCGCCCTTCTGCAATTCCGTAATCGCTGCCTTATAGTCTCCGAGGTAGAACGCGACATACCCACTGAGGTAGGGATAGAAGCGCACCTGGTCGGGGTTGTCACCCTTATCCAGTATTGCTTTGGCGGCGGCCACGTGCTTCTGCGCTTCTCCGCCCCTGCCTAGCTCCCGGACACGGATACGCGCCAGCGCGCTTTCCCATCGGAACTCCCACAGGTCCCGCTCGGCTGGACTTAGGTTGGGCTGGCGCAGTGCAGTGAGGTGCCCACTCTGGTACCACTGATAGGCGTTGTCCGTGTCGCCTGACTCGAGAAAAATGCGGGCCAGTTCATCGGCTGTGCCCGCCGCATCCGCATATTGTTTCGCGGAGTACTGTATATCGAACGCCTGTTGCTCGTATTTTCGCGCCTCATCCGCGTTCCGTTCGAAGGCGTAGGACACGGCCATTGTTCTCAACGCCTGAACTTTCGAAGCAGGCGGGGCCTCCTCAATGGCCTTTGCCAGATGCTGGCGCGCTTCCCGGTACTTGCCCTGCAAATCCAAAGCCATTCCCGCCGCTAGGTCGGCCTGGAAGAGATTTGGAGACACTTGCAGAGCGCGATCGTAAAGGGCCAGGGCCTCATCCTGCCTGCCCTCGCTATTCAGCTTTTGGCCCTGTTTGACCAGCTCGAGAGCATCGTCGGTTTTTGCGCTGGGCGGACTCGCCTGCGGCTGTGCGAAGAGAACGACACCCGAAAGGAAGAGTGACGCCGCGGAGTAAGAGAGAAAGAAGGTTCGCAACTTCATAGCGGCGTCATTATTGCATATTGTGCGCACGGCCAGGCACGGATATGAACTGCGCCGCAAGCAATTCTCGCCGGGAGCTGCCGCTGGCGGAGTGGATTAACGATCAATGCCTATAGCTCGCCGCAGTTCAGACCAACCTACAGCACCGGCGGAGGCTGCGCGGGAGGCGTGTTGCGCCGCTTGGCCGCTTCCAGAGCCTCGGCTGGATCGCGTCCGGTGATGGCCTTGTACCACGCGGGATGATGCGTCCAGGCCCAACCTTCGCTCACGGTACCGCGCGTCATCGCCTGAATGGTTCCGGGCTCGCCGAAGGTGCTGAGATACACGTGGAAGAAAATTCCAAACAGCATGATGAGTGCCGAGATATCGTGAATGACATACGAAATGGCGACCAGGATGCGCCCGAAAATCTCCGGGAACCACATGATGATCCCGGTGATAACGTAGGCGATGCAGCCGCAAACAATCTCCCAGAACTGCAACTTCTGCCCGGCATTGAAGAACCCGGTCTCGGGGGATTCCGTGGAGTCGCTACGGATGACGTACTGCCTAATGTGCTTCATCCAACGCGAATCCGCCGGAGTCCACGTCATCACCTGCCACCAATTCAACGCCTGTAGCGCAAAAAAGAAAACGAAAGCCAGTCCAAACCAGGGATGCAACAAGCGGGTCATCGCGCCACCGCCAAATAGCGGGGTGAAGAAGCGGAAGATCCACGGCAGATAAATTCCGAAGCCTGACAGCAGAGCGAGGAAGAAGAAAATCCCCACCATCCAGTGCAGAAAGCGCGTGTACACGGGATGGCGCAACAATTCGCCGGCATAGACGACGGTTCGCCCCAGACGGTCAATGGCATTAGGGCGATGCACGAACCGATCAGCCGAAGTCGCCATCTAGTTCTCCTTTCCCGCGGGAGGCGGTGGCGGGTCAATGCGAACGACCGGAGGAGTGGGTTGCGTGCGCAGTGGACCTTCGAAAACGTAGTGCATAACCACCGCCACAAACCCCAACATGGCGCCGAATAGCCCGATGGGCTTGAAGATGTCTTTCCAAACCGTAAAACTCAGCGGAATGCGCGGCTTCGCAGGCAGGTTGCCGTAGCGCTCGGGCTTGGTGGCGTCGTGCAGCACGTAGATCACATGCGTGCCCCCGATGGTGTCCGGGTCGTAGACCCCAGCATTTTGAAATCCCGAGACTTCACGCAATTGGCTGGCGCGGTTTTCTGCCATGAACTTCATGTCGTCTTTGGTTCCGAAATGCAGGCAGCCAGTCGGGCAGGCTTTGATGCAGGCGGGTTCCAGCCCGGCCCCCACTCGGTCAGAACACAGCGTGCACTTGTACACCTTCTTTGTCTTGGGGTTGAACTTCGGAATGTTGAAGGGACAGCCCGAGACGCAGAACTGGCAGCCAATGCAGTTTTCCTGCTGAAAATCGACGATGCCGTTGGAGTACTGCACGATAGCGCCATCGGCCGGGCAGGCCCGCAGACATCCGGGATCTTCGCAATGCATGCACTGGTGTTTGCGCATGAGCCAGGCGAAGCTGCCATCGTCGTGCTGGTCTTCGTTGAACTTGATGAGGTTCCAGTAATTCCAGTCGGTGTCGGGCATCGTCTGGTAGGTGTTGTCGAAGTAAGTCGTCTGGAACGGCATGTCGTTCCATTCGACACACGCCACTTCGCAAGCTTTGCAGCCGATGCAGGTGGTGGTGTCGATCAGCTTGCACACCTGGTCCTGACGTTGCGTGCCCTGGCCGGCGACCGGTCCAGGGTGGGCCGAGATTTGCTGGATTCGTAATGTTCCGCGATCGCTCATCCCGCGCCTCCTCTAAACTTTCTCAAGCTTAACCAGGAATCCCTTGAATTCCGGGGTGTATGCATTCGGATCGATGACCGTCGGTGTTAGCAAATTCGCAGGGGTCTTCGCGGTCCTGCCTTCACTCTCAGAAATTCCCAGGAAGCCCCAATGGATCGGCATTCCAATCTGATACAACTTCTTGCCGTCCACCGTCATCGGCTTGATGCGCTTGGTCACCATTGCTTTGGCAATGTAGTCGCTCCGTGCGCTGGTCACCTTCACCTTCTCGCCTCCCCGTATGCCCATTTGGTCGGCCAGTTCGGCTGGTATTTCCACGAACGGCTCCGGCACCAGTTCCACATTCATCGGATTGTTCTTCGTCCAATAGTGATAGTGCTCGGTAAGGCGATAGGTCGTGCAGATAATGTTGTACCCTTCCTTCACGGTGCCGTACTTGTCCATCGCGGTCTTGAACTTCTTCACCACCGGATTGTTGGACTGGTTCGGGTGCAATGGATTGTCGATGGGGCTCTCGATGGGCTCGTAGAACTCTGGGAACGGACCATCGGCCATCGCGCCCAGCGGCACGAAAATGCGCCCCACACCCTCGGGATTCATGATGAACGGACCCATGTGCTCTTCCGGCTTGGAATCGGGCTTGAAGTCGGGAACGTCGTTGCCCACCCACTTTTGCGCGGTCTCGTTCCACCAGACCTGCCTCCGGGACGGATCATAGGGCTTGCCCGTCAGATCGCATGATGCACGGTTGTACAGCACCCGCCGGTTGGCTGGCCACGACCACCCCCAGTTTTGGTAAATTCCCAGCCCCGAGGGATCATCCGTGCCGCGCCGCTGCATCATGGGTCCGGCTTCCGTCCATGAGCCACAGTACAGCCAGTTGCCGGACATGGTTGTGCCGTCGTCGCGCAACATGGCGAATCCCGGAAGTTGCTGCCCCGCCTTCAGCGACACGCCGGTTTTCTCGTCGCTGATGTCAGCCAACGCCTTGCCGTTGATTTCCTTCGCGATCTCCGATAGCGAGGGATGTGCCGGAAGCGTGTAGGTCCACGATGCTTTCAGGATCGGGTCGGGGAACTTGCCTCCCTCTTTTTTGTACAGCTCCCGGATCTTCAAGAAGATCTGCGCCAGAATGTCCTGATCGAGGCGGCAGTCACCGGGCGGCGGCAGAGCGACGTGCTTCCATTGCAACCAGCGCGCCGAATTGACGAAGGTCCCATCTTTCTCGGCGAACCCAGCTCCCGGCAGCCGATAAACCGTGGTGTTGATCTTCTTCATCTCTTCCGCAGTGGTCCCCGGCGCCATCCAGAAGCTGCTGGTCTCGTCGGGATAAATCTCGCACACAACCAGGAAATCAGCCTTCTTCAGGGCATCAATGTTCTTCTGCGAATCCGGGCCGATCATCACCCCGTTCATGCCGAAGGCAAAGAATCCCTTGACCTCGCCGTTGTACATGTCGTTCCAGATATTCACCCAGGAGTAGTTGCGGTCCACTTTCGGCAAATACTGAAAAGCGAAGTCGTTGTCCTTGGTTGCGGCGTTGCCGTACATGGCCTTGAGGAATGACACCATAAATCTTGGCGTATTGGACCAGTAATTGAAGGACTCCCATTCGTTCGGCTTCGCCGGTTTGGGCGTAATGCGGTCAAGATAGGCCTTCAGGTCCTTGTCGGCAGGACTCGGCACCTTGAGGTAGCCGGGGAGGATATCGAAGATGCCGGCCATGTCCGTCGCGCCCTGGATGTTAGAGTGTCCACGCAATGCATTGACGCCTCCGCCTGCGCGGCCAACATTGCCCATCAGCAACTGCACCATCGCTGCCGTCCGGATGATCTGCGTCCCGAAGCTGTGCTGCGTCCAACCTACCGCGTAGATCATGGTGGCGACCTTCTTCATGTCGCCGTCTTTGCGAATCGAGGTGTACAGATCGTAGGACTTCAGAAGCTGGTCTTGGGGAATGCCAGTGATGCGCGACACCATCTCCGGCGTATAGCGGGAGTACTGCTGCCGCAAAAGTTGATACACGCAGCGCGGGTGCTGCAGCGACAGGTCGTAGGCGACATTCGGTGGCAGCGACGGCGGAGGCGGCGGAGTGGCGCCCGCTCCCTTTACGCCAGCCGAGACTGGCATGACCGAGGCCTTCGCTTCGTGGCCTTGGGCTGGATTCTCGCCGGCTGCGGCGGGCACGGCCTTGCCGGTTTCGTTACCGCCTTCCTGGTAATTCCAGGTGGCCTTATCGTAGCTCTTGGATGCGTCATTGAAACCGGAGAACAGCCCATCCTCCGGCAGCTTGAAGCCTTCTTTGATCAGGAAGGCCGCGTTGGTGTAGTTGACGAGATATTCCTTGGCCACGCGGTCGTGTTCGATGGCGTAGCTGATGAGGCCGCCGAGGAAGGCAATGTCCGCACCGGCCCGGATTTGCAGGAAGAGATCCGCCTGCGTGGCTGTGCGCGTGAATCGCGGATCGACCACGATTATCTTGGCGTCGCGGTTCCGCTTGGCCTCCACTACCCACTTGAAGCCACAGGGGTGGTTCTCAGCCGGATTCCCACCCATGATCAACATCATGTCAGCGTTCTTGATGTCGATCCAGCCGTTGGTCATCGCCCCGCGCCCGAAAGTTGGTCCCAAACTTGAGACCGTGGGGCCGTGTCAAACTCTGGCCTGGTTTTCCAGACGGACGATTCCCATGCTTCGCATGGTTTTTACAACCAGATAATTGAACTCATTGGTGTCAGTGCAACCACCGGTGAATGCGATGGATTCGCAGCGATTGACGGTCTGCCCCTTTGCGTCCGTCTCGATGAATGTCGCGTCTCGGGTCTTCTTGGTCCAGCGCGCGATTTCATCGATCGCCTGGTTCCAGGAGATATCGTCCCAGCGATCGGAGCCAGGACGCCTCACCTGCGGCTTCAATATCCGCCGCTCGTTCTGAATGTCCTGCTGCAGCGAAGAGCCCTTGGGACAGAGCGTACCGCGGTTGATGGGGTGATCCGGATCACCTTCCACATGAATGACCTGCGGCGTGACGTTCTTTGCTTTGTCACCGATGGTGTGGATAATGACGCCACAACTCACCGCACAATACGGGCAGGTGCTGCGCGTTTCTGTCGATCGTGAAATCTTCAGGCTGGCGGCTTGCGCCATCAGCGGCCGCGCATCAAAGCCGAAAACGGTAATCCCGACGGCGCCTGCTATGCCAGTCTTGAAGAATGCTCGTCTAGATACATCCATTACGCAGCCCTCCATGACGAAAGACTCGAACCCGTGAATTTGTGTAGGGATGGAACGGAAGCGCTCGGGAAGCGCAAAGTCGAAGGAGCGATAAAAGCGTGCGCTGTGTGGTCCACATCTTCACCAAGCCGTTCACGTTACGACGAGGAGCCCACATCTGAAGCCAAAGAACGGAAAGAAGCGTATACCCGGAAACCCGCTCTGGTCAAATGGATTCACGATGTTTGGAAAAGGAGAATTTTACCGGCAGGCTAAAAACCCATAAGGTTTTGGCTAATTTTATTAAACCCGTGCTCGCCCGCCCAGATGTCTAGCGGCGCAGTCGCGACCTCGTCGACGATGGGGACGGCAAGGCCGTCAACCGTCATATCAACCGATTTCAGGTAGTACTTGCAGGTATCGCAAGCCTCCACGCGCACAGCGATGAAATCCTCGGCTGAATAGCGCGGAAGCTTCTGATGGTCCTGCTCGCCGCAGACTGGACATAGAATCCGCCGGAACTCCCATTCCGTTACGCAAAAAGAACAGATGAGAAAGCGTTTGCCGCCATCGCCTTCAGGACGGAGAACCGCTAACTGCGGCCTAGCGCCGCAAACGGGACAAAGCGAGGCGGAGGAATCTAGGGGTCGTGCAGTCAGGGCCGCGGCAAGACACTCAGCATAAGGCTGGAACAACGCTCGCGCGAAGAAGGCATGCGGGCCCTGCTCGGCGCCGTCTGTGCACAATAGGTAACTCTGAAGCATCTGGCGCTGCTCTTCCAACGAGGCATAGCAAGGGGACGAAGACGGATGCAGTTTCCCGGCACCGATCTCCGCCGCCTCTTGCGCCAGCTTCGATGGTCCCGTCCGCTGCACGAGCGAGAGCAACGCCGGCAAGTGCTGCACTGCGATGTCAATGTCAAGCCGTTCGCGAAAAGGCACTTTGACGCCGTCCGGAAGAGACAGGGGCGCAGCATCAGCGCACAGCGTCTTCTGAAATTCGAGGATGTGCCGGTAGAAAGCGAGGATCTCGGCGGCGCTGGGGTAGCGCTCGGCAAGATCGGCTGCTCGTTGGATGCGTTTGGCCCAATCAGGCTTTTTCATGCAGGAATGGCGGGCACGCGAAATCGCTTCCCTGCCAAACGAGTCAAATCATAACCCATTGCTCCGCGATGACTGCAATGCGGCGCCTGACGCTGGCGACTGCAAGCCGGTACAGTAGGATGATCGAGTGCAATTTGTTGCCAGGCCATCCTCCCGATCAACGCGGTAGGGGAGCGTGGAAACGCCACCAAAGGTAGGGACAACCATGAACGTCCGAGCCCTTACACTCTGCTCCGCACTTCTCCTCGCGGCTCCTGTTTTCGCACGCGACAAGACTGACGTAATTGTCATGAAGAATGGCGACCACCTCACCGGCGAAGTCAAGGGACTGGACGCCGGGGTGCTCTACGTCAACATGGACTACATATTGGGTACCAGCTCGGTGCAATGGTCGAAAATAGACCACATCGAGAGCAAGCAGTTGTTCCTGGTGAAGACGGAAGACGGCTCGGTTTACACCGGCACGCTCTCCACCACGGAAACAGCGGGCGGGCGCCCTGTACAAATTGAGGTGGCAGAGACCCTGGAGCACAAAGTCACAATTGACCGGGCCCAGATTGTCCAGATGGACGAGACTTCGGAGAGATTCTGGCAGCGGTTCAACGGGTCCATAAACTCGGGGATTACCTATTCCAAGGGAAACGAAGCAACCCAGTACAACCTAAGTTCCGATGTCGAATACCCGCGAGAACGCTGGGCCGCCGGTGCGAGCTATGTTTCCTCGCTAGCCTCGAGCACGGGCGCTACTGTCTCGACGCGAAACTCGCTCGCGCTGAATTATCTGAGGTTATTGCGTTGGAACAATTGGTTCTACGCGGGTCTGGGCGACTTCCTGCAAAGCTCCGAGCAGAACATCCGGCTTCAGAGCAATCTGGGTGCGGGCATCGGACGTTACTTGAAGAACACCAACCACGCCACTATTTCGGTGCTCGGGGGCTTCGCCTGGCAGAACACTGACTATCACCAATCCACGGTCGCGCAAGGCTCGCAAAACGTTGCGACGGCCATGCTGGCAGCCCGTGTCAAACTTTTCCGCTTCAACAAAACCGACCTTGACGTTACCGCTAGTGCATTCCCAGCCCTGTCCACACCGGGGCGTGTTTTCGCAACCGTCAACACAACTTATTACGTTAAGATTTTCAGCAACCTCACGTGGAATGTCTCGTTCTACGGCAACTGGGACAATCAACCGCCGGCGCATTTCTCCGGCAGCGACTACGGCACCAGTTCGGGGCTTGGCTGGACTTTTGGCAACAGGTAACGGCGATCGTGTAAAGCGCGTTCCGGGTCAACACGGAGCCGCTTGTGTCACAGGCGAAGCTGATACAGTGGACAATTGCCAAAGCATTCATGCGTGAAAAAAACAAAGCTCGGAAGTCTCTTCCGATTGGCGTCATTACCGTAGGCGTTGTCGTTGTCGCTCTGTGTGCTGTGGTTCTTTGGCGCTGGTCCGGCGGGGTGCATGGACAGGAAGCCAAATCCGCGTCAGCCGCCACCTACGTTGGCCAGGAGCGTTGCGCGCAATGCCATGCGGAGCAAGTGCAGGCTTGGCGAACGTCTCACCACGCCCAGGCGATGCAGGTCGCCAACGATTCCACCGTCCTGGGAAATTTCAACGACGCACACTTTGCGAAAGACGGCGTGACTTCCAGCTTTTTCAAGAAGGACAGCAAGTTCTACGTTCGCACCAATGGCCCCGACGGCAAGCCGCAAGACTTCGATCTCCCCTACACCTTCGGAGTCTATCCGCTGCAGCAGTACCTGGTTCCATTTCCTAACGGTCGAATGCAAAGCTTTGTAGTGGCGTGGGATTCCCGCAGCAAGGAGCATGACGGCCAGCGCTGGTTTCATCTTTATCCCGACCAAAAGATGACCCATAACGATCCTCTCCACTGGACCGGGCGCAACCAGACTTGGAATTACATGTGCGCCGATTGCCACTCCACCAATCTGCGCAAGAATTACGATCTCGCCAAAGACAGTTACGCGACGACCTGGTCGGAAATCGACGTTTCTTGCGAATCCTGCCACGGGCCAGGTTCGAACCATGTGGCATGGGCGCAGTCCCACAAGAAAGGCTCGTACAAATCGAGCGACGGCCCGAACGGCCTCACCGTCGACCTGAAGCCGGCGAGCGGAGTGTGGACCACCTCCGATCCGGACAAGGGAACGATGCAGTGGAAAGGACAAGCTCGGTCACACAACGAGATCAATACCTGTGCGCCGTGCCATTCGCGCCGGCATCCGATCGCCAGCGACTATCAGCCAGGACAACTGTTTCTCGATGCCTACGTGCCGAGCCTTCTGGAGGAAGGTGTTTATTACCCCGACGGTCAGGTCCTCGAGGAAGATTACGAGTGGGGCTCGCTTATTCAGAGCAAGATGTATCACGAAGGCGTAACCTGCTCCGATTGCCACGATCCTCACACCGCGAAACTGCCACCGGTGAGCCTGAACGCGGTCTGCGGCAAATGCCATTCGCTGGCGAAGTTTGGTAGCGAGCAGCACCATCATCACAAGGCCGACAGCGCGGGCGCGCTCTGCGTCAACTGCCACATGCCTACGAGGACCTATATGGTGGTCGATGCCCGGCGCGACCACAGCTTTCGCGTGCCGCGCCCGGATTTCTCCGTCGCGTACGGGACACCCAACGCCTGCAATCAATGCCACAAGGACAAATCCGCCGGATGGGCGGTCGATGCAGTCACCAAGTGGTACGGTCCGAATCGGAGGCAGGAGGCGCACTTCGTCGAAGCGATTGACGCCGGGCGGCGCGGCCTGCCGAATGCGGAGAAATTGCTGGCCGCACTGATTACGGACTCGACGAAGCCCGCGATTGCGCGTGCGACCGCGTTGAGCCTGCTCCCGCAGTACCTCACACCTTCTGCGCTCCCCGCCGTGCAAGCCGCACTCGGCGACAGCGACGCCCTAGTGCGCAGCCAGGCCGTTCGCTCTCTGGAACCGCTCTCTCCGCAAGACCGAGTTCGGCTGGCTGCGCCACTACTCGCTGATCCGGTACTCTCCGTGCGCATCGAGGCAGCGCGCCTGCTGGCTGGTACTCCGCCCAATCTCCTGCAAGACGCGCAGAAGACGGCGCTCGATCGGGCCGTCTCAGAGTTGATCGCCAGCGAAATGGTTTCTGCCGAGCGCCCGGAGAATCACATGAACCTGGCGTTGCTATATGCCCAGATGGGCCGCACCAGCGAAGCGGAAAGCGAACTGCAGACCGCCCTGCGGCTTGACCCGAACTTCGTTCCCGCCATGGTCAACCTTGCGGATCTCTACCGCGCACAGCAGCGCGACGACGAGGGGCAGAAGTGGTTGGAGAAGGCGATTGCGGTTGCGCCTAATGCGGTGGAACCGATCTATGCTCTCGGCCTGCTGAAGATCCGGCAGAAGCAGTATCCGGAGGCGTTTGGCCTCCTGGCTAAAGCATCCAGCCTGCAGCCCGAGAACGCCCGCTATAGCTATGTCTATGCCGTGGCTCTCAACTCCACCGGACACGCAGACGGAGCAATCGCCGTGTTGCAGCAAGCCCTCCAAAAACATCCGGCGGACCGTCAGGTCCTGATGGGTTTGATCGCCTTCGAGCGCGACAAAGGAAACCTGCCCTCTGCAATTACTTACGCACAGCAGCTCGTCCAGTTGGCTCCCGATGACCCGGATGCCAAGGCGGTTCTAGCGCAATTGCAAGGGCGAGGGCACCCATAAAGCCGAGATCTGAAATTGCCTCCTGTCGTAAACTCGTAGTTCCCTACCCTGCAATTGCGGTCAAGTAAGCAGCAAGCAGGCGGTGCGACCGCTCTGTACAAAAACCGCACCCGTTCTGGCACTTTTGCTAGTTGTCGGACTATGGGGCGCGGACTACCATCCAAGGCACCCGCAAAACAGTAGCGCCTAGGCGGCCGCCGAGCATCGACGACCAATGTTCTTCGTTGGTTGACCGTTGATCAACTCATCCTAATCCTCCCTTCGGGGAGGCCAACCAAATTACCTGCAAGGAGAAAAGTATGGATTTTGGGGCAAGTGTTCGAAAATTTGCATTCGGGGCGCTGGCGGTCTCGAGCTTTCTCGCCAGCAGTAACGTGGCCGCTCACGCGCAAGCCGCCAACGCAAAACCGCCCAATATTCTCGTCATCATGGGCGACGACGTGGGTTGGTTTAACATCGGCGCCTACCACCAGGGCATCATGTCGGGCAAAACGCCGAACCTCGATAAGTTGGCCTCGCAGGGCATGCGCTTCACCGATTACTACGCCGAGGCAAGCTGTACGGCAGGGCGCGCCAATTTCATCACCGGCGAGCTGCCTCTCCGCACGGGCATGACGACCGTTGGCCAGGCTGGAGCTGACGTGGGATTGCCGGCGCAGGCCGTCACTCTCGCCACCGTTCTCAAATCGCTGGGCTATGAAACGGGCCAATTCGGCAAGAACCACCTCGGTGACCTGAACAAATTCCTCCCGTGCGTACACGGCTTTGACGAATTCTTCGGTTACCTCTACCACCTCGACGCAATGTCAGACCCGTACTGGTTCGACTATCCGCAGGACTGGATCGACAAGACCGGGCCGCGCGATCTGACGCACTGCTGGGCGACGGACACCAATGACCCGACCGTCCAGCCACGCTGGGGCGCAGTCGGAAAGCAGAAGATTGTGGATGAGGGTCCGCTTGCGCCATTTCCCAACATGACGGACATGCAGAACTGGCAGAAGGGCAAGCCGGCCAAGTACGACATGGAGACCTTCGACGACGTGCTGGTCGCCGACACCAACGGTTTCATGGACAAAGCGAAGAAGGACGGCAAGCCCTTCTTCGTCTGGCACAATACCACCCGCATGCACGTCTTCACCTATCTTCCGCCCAAATACCAGGCAATGATGAACGCCACCAGCAACTACAACGTGGAAGAGGCCGGCATGGCCCAGATGGACGAGAGTGTTGGCGAAATCCTGAAGCACCTGGACGATATCGGCGAGGCTGACAATACCATAGTCATCTTCACCACCGACAATGGCGCCGAGGTGTTCACTTGGCCGGATGGCGGCATGACACCGTTCCGGGCCACCAAAGGCACCGTCTTCGAAGGCGGTTTCCGCGTCCCTGCGATTATCCGCTGGCCGGGACACGTCAAGCCGGGTTCGGTTGAGAACGGTATCTTCTCCGGCCTCGACTGGTTACCCACGCTCTCAGCCGCAGCCGGAAATCCTGACATCACCAATCAACTCCTGAAGGGAGTGACGCTCGGCGGCGCAACCTACAAAAACCACCTCGACGGCTACAACCAGATGGACCTGCTGACCGGCAAAGGGCCATCCGCCCGTCATGAAATCTTCTACTTTGGTGGCCCCCATCTCGGTGCTATTCGCATCGATGATTTCAAATTTCAGTTCTTCCAGCAGCCTTGGGGCTGGCCAGGAGAAAAGGTCACCACCGACATGCCCACTATCGTGAACATCCGGCAGGACCCGTTCGAGCGCACGCCGTCTATCCGGGGCGAAAGCCTGAACGAACTTGGCGGGGGTTACATGAATGACTTCTATGCGCGCGAGTTCTGGCGTTTTGTGCTCGTTCAGCAAGAAGTAGGCAAACTGGCTCTCACGGCGGTCGATTATCCTCCGATGCAGGATCCAGCGAGCTTCAACTTGTCGGCCATCAAAGCTAAAATCACTGAAATGATGAAGGCGCACGAAGGCCAATAGTCAAACACTCAACCCGGCGGGCGGCTCCCTAGGGGCCGCCTGAATCCATTGCTAAACTGGGCAGAGGAGGAGATCAATGTCCGCACCCGCGACTTCGTCCCGTCAGGCTCTCGTGTTCGCATTGCCTTTGATTGCTCTTCTGCTACTGATTGCCTGTGGCAAGAAAGCTGAGTCCCCCGCCAATCCGGATCAAGCCAGGCAAACGGCGGCTGCGCCTGCGCCGGTGTCCTCGCCCGATGAACCGCCCGCGCCTTCGAGCAACGTGGCCTTGCCGCAAGCTTTTGGTCGTCACACCGGCGACCTCGATGAGATGGTGAAGAACCGCAACATTCGTGCGCTTGTTTTACTCAGCCGCATTGGCTTTTTCTACGACAACGGTCTGCCGAAAGGAGTGAACTACGAAGCCCTAGAGGAGTTCCAGAAGTTCGTCAACCAGAAGCTGAAGACCGGCAAGCTGGATGTGAAAGTCACGTTCCTTCCTTTGCGCCCCGACCAGCTTGAGGCAGCTCTGACCCAGGGGGTGGGAGACCTTATCGCTTACGGCATTGTCGTCACACCCGAGCGTGAGCAGCGAGTTGCTTTTTCCACACCGCTACAAACGGACGTGACCCAGATCATCGTCACTGGCCCAAATTATGGCGTGGTGTCCAACTTGGCGGACCTGGGTGGGAAAGAGGTATATGCCAATCCGCTGACTACCTATTACGCGAATCTGCAGAAGGCCAATGAGACGCTGCAAAAGGAAGGCAAGACACCAATCGTAATCAAGGCGGCGGACAAGAACCTGATGGACGACGACCTGGTGCAGATGGTGAACGCTGGATTGATCCCGGCCACCGTCACGACGAAGGTGCGAGCCGATCTTTGGTCGAAGGTGCTGAACAACATTCAACCGCATCCCGACTTGGTGATCGCAAGTGGTGGGCAGTTGGCATGGGTGATGCGCAAGAATAATCCGCAACTGAAGCAAATGGTTGACGAATTCATCGCGTCCCACGCCGTGGGAACGTCGTTCGGCAATACTCTGCTTCGGCGCTACCTGCAAAACACCAAGTGGGTCAAGAACTCGACTTCTGGGGAAGAAATGAAGAAGTTCCAGACAAACCTGGAGCTTTTCCAGAAATACGCTGGGGAATACGACTTCGATTACCTGATGATCGCGGCCCAAGGCTATCAGGAATCTCTGCTGGATCAGAGTAAGAAAAACAAAAGCGGCGCGGTGGGCATCATGCAGGTCATTCCGAAATACGCGGCGGCCTCTCCCATCAGCATTTCGAACGTGGGCACTGCTGACGGGAATATTCATGCCGGCGTCAAGATGTTGCGCAACATTGATGATACCTATTTCAATGACCCGAAGATCGATTCCCTCAACAAGACTTTGTTTGTCTTCGCCAGTTACAACGCAGGACCAAATCGCATCGCGAGGCTGCGCAAAGAGGCAACCGATATGGGTCTTGACCCGAACGTCTGGTTCGGCAACGTGGAACTGGTTGCCGCCAAAGATATCGGGCAGGAGACAGTCACCTACGTCGCCAATATCTACAAGTACTACGTCGCCTATAAGCTGGCTGTGGAACAGCGGCAGATTCGGGAGAAGGCGAAAGGATTGCCGGCAAGTTGAGGAGTTAAGAGGCTGTGTCGCAGCCTGGTATTGGTTTGCCACCGTGGAAGGAACCGCAGAAACACCAGCCCCGAATGGGGCGAAAGAGTTTAGGGCGGTTCCAGGGTTGGTGTATCCGCTGGTACGGGTAGTGTGGCGTTCAGAGACTGTGTCGCGATCTCGTATGGGCGTGCGGCAGTGGAATGAAGCGGGTAAGAATCCGCCTCGAATGGGGCGAAAGAGTTTAGCCCAGCGCTTCAGCGCTGGGTAAAGTGGAAAATAAGTCCGAGTCCCGTAGGGACGGCAGAGGTCGCGACACAGTCTTAAGACCTGAACAAGTATTCAGATCCGCTCGCAAAGGAGATCACATGCCCGAGATAGGTGGGCCGAGCATCGAAATCGCTCACAAACTGAATGAAGAGAAAAAGCACACGGCGCCCCATCCCTCACGCTCCGTGGAGATCCTGGAGATCGTTGAGGCGATCGTGCTGGCGCTGGTTGCAGTCACCACGGCATGGAGCGGTTATCAGGCCGCAAATGGGATGGCCGCCAGGATGAACTCTACGAGCAGTCCACCAAACTCCGCGTCGAAGCCCAGGGACTGCAGACTACGGGCGGCCAGGAGCGCATGTACGATGCGTCCACCGTAGCCGAATGGCTGAAGGCTGAAGCGAGTGGTCAACAAAAGCTTGCACAACTTTTCGAGCGCCGCTTTCGCCCCGAGTTCCGCGCGGCGTTTGAGGCATGGAAAAAAACCGACCCGCTGAATAACCCTAACGCCCCACCCGGCCCGATGATGATGCCGGAATACCACAATGCCAAATCGGAGGAGTCAGATCAGCTGGGCAATGAGGCCTCGGAGTTCTTCGAGCAAGGCACGAAAGCCCGGGAAACCTCGGATAAGTATGTTCGCGTTACAGTCTTGCTGGCCACTGTCCTATTATTGACGGCGATCAGTCAGCGGTTCCGTACCGCATCCGTGCGGATTGCCCTGGCGGTTTTGGCAGCGCTGCTGGTGTGCATTCCATTATGGCGCATCATCATGTTGCCGCGGATATGATATTTTTCCCGATCTTTCAGCATGACTTCTGTCAGCAGATCGTGGATGACGCTAGCATTGCTCCTGCCATTGCTGGGATCCTGCGCCAGCGCGCAGACCTCCGAATTGTTGCCCGAGATCGACACCTACTTGAAGCTAAATCCAGTCGTGCGGATTGATTTTCAGGCCAAGGAAACGAGAGAGGGTGGCGACCCGGTCACGGCCGAGATCGGTCCGAGCCTCGATTTTTATGTGAAGCATTTGCTCAAGCTGGAGAAAATCACTCGGTTCGATCTGGACGACGCAAAATCACAACTGGCGGTGTTCACCGTCGGATACCGCTACCTGCCTACTCCCGGCCAGCCTCCGACAAACCGCATGCGGATGCAAGCCATCTTCTACTTTCCCCTGAAAGGCGAGATCTTGTTTTCCGACCAGAACCGCGCCGACCTGAATTGGAGCACTAACTTTAACTGGCGGTATCGCAACCGGATTCAGTTAGAACGCGTTCTGGCGATTCGCTCGTACCATCCCGCACCGTACGTCAGCGCCGAATTCTTCTATGAGAGTCAATTCGCCAAATGGAGCGACACCGCGATATACGCTGGCTGTCTTTTTCCCCTGGGAAAGCACGTCGAGTTCAATCCCTATTATGAGCACCAGAACAACACCGGCACCAACCCTAATTCGCAGTACAACCAGTTGGGATTGATACTCAACCTCTACTTCGCGGCCAGGTAATGTCATTGCAACATCTCGGTTTTAGTTTAGAGCGGTTCCGAAGTTAATGTGTCCTGTTTGCTCGGGTAGTGTGGCGCTTCAGCGCCGCGTTCGCTGCGCCCCAAAGTCCTCGCTTAATGCGCTGAGGTCGTCGACCTCAGCGGCTTAAGCAGTTTTCTTCTTGCCCTATACGCGGGCCTGAAGAGCGTGTGTGAGAACTAAGTTCGGTCTTCGCTGGTGGAGTATGACACACGAAAATCGAACCCCGAAGGGGTGGAATTGCAGTTAGCCCAGGACGGAGCGAAGCGGAGTCCTGGGTAAAGTGGGAAATCTTGTGCGAGCCCCGTAGGGGCGGCACGGTTCTCACACACCCTCTGAAGGCCCGCACTACCCGGGCGTGCGGATACACTAACGTCGGAACCGCTCTAGCCACACTCCCTGACCGAAGTGCCCTGTGCTTACCTTTCCAGGACTGCCTCGTCGAATTCCTTGTAACAAGCTCCCCAGCACATAGCATGGGATCGCCGCCGGAATAGTCAGACACATCGCTCGAACGGATGGTGGTCCACAACAACCAGCGCCGCTAAGGTACGTGAGCCAAGTGCTCAGCCTGGGCAGCACGGCACAGCTGTGCCCGCAATACTTAACTTGGTAGGAGAACAGAGAACCATGAAAGCTTGGATTGCCCGCGGATGGAAAGCTTGCGGCAAAGGACGCGCGACGGTTGCGCTTACGCTTGTGCTGGCAGCTTCCTTCTTTGTCTACACCTCATTCGCACCCGTGCGCGCTGCAGTGTCCTCCAATACCGCACCACTCGACGACAGCAAGATCGGAGCGTTGCTTTCGCTTGACCAGGCCATGGAGGCTGTGGCGGCACGCGTCACGCCCGCCATCGTGAACGTCGCCGTTACCTCGCGGGTGAAGTCTCAACCCGCGGCTGAGGGCATCCCCGACGAGATGCGGCGTTTCTTCGGGCCGCAGTTTGGCCAACAAATGCAGCCTGAGCCGCGAATCGAACACGGCATCGGCAGTGGCGTTATTATCTCGCCCGACGGTTATATCGTTACCAACAATCACGTAGTGGATGGCGCCACCGATATCAAGGTCACGCTTAGCGACCGGCGCATTCTCGCCGCGAAGCTCGTGGGCGCCGACCCGCTTACCGATCTGGCTGTGATCAAGGTCGAAGGGGGTACAAACCTACCCAATATTCCGATCGGTGATTCCTCGGCGCTGCGTCCGGGACAAACGGTGCTCGCCTTCGGCAATCCCTTCGGCTTCCGCTTTACCGTCACACGTGGCATTGTGAGCGCACTGAACCGTCCGAATCCATACTCCGACGATCCGCACAAGCCTGGACAATTCATTCAGACCGATGCCGCCATTAATCCCGGCAACTCGGGTGGCCCGTTGGTAAATGCCCACGGCGAAGTGGTCGGCATCAATACCTTCCTGATCTCGCCTTCCGGTTCCTTCTCCGGAATGGGATTTGCCATCCCGACGCAGATTGTCACTCCCGTGGTTGACTCGTTGGTCCGCTACGGCAAGGTAGAACACGCACACATGGGTGTCGGCATCACCGATGTCACTCCGGAAAATGCGAAGTTCTTCGAGGTGAAGGACAACAACGGCGCTCTCATCACGCAAGTCGAGCCGGATTCTCCGGGCGCCAAGGCAGGTCTGAAGGTGGGTGACGTGATCACCGAACTGGATGGCAAGAAAGTCAGCGACGCTGGCCAGTTGCAGATGGAAGTCGGCGAAAAGCGTCCCGGAACCAAGGTCACACTGCAGGTCATGCGCGATGGGAAGGGCGTATCTGTGCCACTTACCCTGGAGGAGATGGGAGGCGACCGCGCCGAGAAGCTCAGCGCGGAGAACAACAACGACAAACCGCGCTGGGGATTGGGGATCGGTGATATCACTCCCGAGTTGCGCGAACAACTGCGGGCGCCGGATGACCTCCACGGTGCCGTGATTCAGCGCGTGCTGCCCGGTAGTCCGTCGGACGATGCCGGATTACAGCCTGGGCAGGTAATCATGGGCGTGAATCGTCACGAAACCAAGAGCGCCTCCGACGTACAAAAAGCGCTCGCCAATGTGCCCAAAGGGCAGGACGCCCTGGTGCTCATCTGGGCAAACGGTGGCAGCACGTTCCGCGTGCTCCACTCCACCCAGGGAGCCTAACTCCTGCGCCGCGCTGTGCTTCTTCGTGAGCGAAGTTTGCGATCAAAGTACAGCGCGGCCGGCGTTGCCGTTCAGCTCGCGGGGGCCCCTATGGCGTCTTGCTGCCAAGAAGTGGTTCATGCCTATTCCGTCGGCCGGCTATGGCGCGGGCCTCGCTCTCGCCGGAAATTTGAAATAGCTATGGTCTTCTCCTGGCGTTGCCGCGCCTGCGTGAAGTACTGGAGGTTCTCGGGCGGCCGTGGTGTCGCCGCATCAGTTTTGCTTTCTTTCCAGCACAGTACGGAACTTCAGCCGCGCTTTTCCTCCATCGCGTTTGCTTATTGTCGTCGCGCTGCTCGGAAACTCCGGTGACACAAGAGTTTCGCATTTCAGCTAGTAACGGCCCTTGACGCGAAGCCGTGCAGTAAGGTGCGCGTCGAGCCGCTCTACCAGAGCGGTCTGGGCCGCAGCGGCGAGATCGGCGTTCTTCTGCTCAACCGCACTCCATAGCTCCCTTTCCGCTTGGGCGACTCCAAAGGGGTCGCCGCCCTTTGCGCGTCGCAGGTGCTCAGCGATTATTCCTGTTATCGCCTTCCGGTTGGAAGACAGGTAAGCCTGATAGTCGGTGTACTCGTCCTTCTTGGACTCGCGTAAGGCAAGCTCGGCTTGCCTCTTGGCCGGAGCGTTCTTTTCTATTTCTGCCAGACGCAGCATCACGCCCGCGAAGTCAAGCTGGGCGCGGCGCTGTACTTTCTCCGCGGAATCGCGGTGCAGCAGTATGGTGAATCCATTGGCCGGCGGATTCGTGTCTTCGAAGATCTCGATCGGGGTAGGCTTGTCCATACCGGCAAGACTGTTTATGTGCAGCCGGAGGTAGCGAAACTCGCCTGGCGCCAGCACACCCGCATCGATTCGAGTGTTATTGCCGATCTCCGTGCTCTTACCACCGATGATGTCAACGGTACCCGGCACTCGCACTCCCTCTGGAACTGTAATTCGCAGCCGCAGATTGCGCCGCACCCGTTCGGAGTTGCCGATAATCGCAATCAACTCAGTGCCGCTCGCCGTCCCGATCGTATCTTGCAGGTTGCGTTGCGCTTTGTTGTTGTCGTTGAGGATCAGAGGATCGGCAGGCCCGGGCGCGATACCCGAGATGCTCGGCAACGCAAAGGTGTCGCCATCGGGCCCAACGATCTGCACCGCCAGACAGAGATGCGAGGAAGCACTCACGGGTACGGTCCAGGAGTGGGCCGGAGTGATCTTGGTCATATCGGCGGCGCTGAAGGTAACCGTTTCGCTGCCAATGGGAACAAATGGCGCTCCCAAACCGTAGTCGCCGAAAAAGAAGTTGACCGTTACGGTGGCGTCGGGTGCGGTGGACATGGCCGCAGCCCGCCGTGAAACTTGGGCAAAGACAAAATTCGATCCCGCGCGGCTGGGCGGGTCGCCAACTACGGACCCGTTCCCGGCAGCCGCCTCTAACGCGGTCACGTTCTGGTTCCAAACGTCGCTGGTGGACCAGAAGTTGGCGTGGGTTGACGGCTGGGCTCCATTGTCGAACGACGTGGGAGTGTCATTCCAGTCGCGCACATAGAAGTCGGAGGGTATGCGGTCCGCCGAGGCGTAGACCTTGATCGAGCCCGAGGCGCCGCCCACGCTGGCTGGCGGCGTGGCTGAGGACGAGGCCGAATAGATGCGTCCCGCGCCGGCGGCATTGCCGTTGTAATCACCGTACTTGGGACAGCCGCGCCCGTTTGAGCAAGTTTGTCCCACCGTACAGGCTGGCGTTGAAAAGTCACACGCCGTTGCGGTCAGGACTCCGCCAATCGCGCAGCGTCCGCCCAGCTCCGGCTGCACCGAGCAGGACTCGGAATCCGTGCTTACGTTGGTGGCGCATGGCCAGGTGGAGCATTGTGTATCGTCGGTGCCCGAAAGATCGGCCTCACTCAAAGCAACCAGGTTCGGGCCCCTCACCGCAGCCCCGCCAATATAGAAGCGGGTCAAATCGTTGTTGGCGACGGTGATCGTACGGCGGTCGTACCACGACACCACCGCGATGCCTCCATAGGTCGAGATCCACGGCATGAAACGTCGGGCGGTAACGGCATTATTGACGCGAACGGAACGGGGAAAGGTGGACCCGCCATCGGTCGAATCGAAAACCATAATGTCTTCGTTGCCGGCGCCAGTCGAAGTGGCAAACGCATAATAGATATGCGTTGGGTCCAGGTCATCGACTGCGACCTTCTGACTGGAAAGAATGTTGCGGCCGTTGCATCGGTCCAGACCTGGCACAGGACATACCACGTTGTTGAACGCGGCAACGGTTATCGGCCATCCCGCTTGCGGCGCAAGCCCAGCATCGCAGTTGCTGAGTTTGTGCAGCATCATGTTGCCGCCACTCGGCCACCCAACGTATACGAATCCGTCCCCGCCTACACTCACTCGTGGCAAATCGCCAGCCCCGATGACGGTGCCCGACGTCCAGGTCGAGCCACTGTCTTTTGAGCACGAAATACGGATAGTAAAGGTCGTCCCAAAGTCCCGCCATACGCTGTAGACACGGTCTCCACCGCCCATGGCCGCATTGTTGCGGTCGGCGGCGATGTGTTCCTGATCCGCCACGGTACAGCCGGTAGTGCCGGGACACGTCGCCGACAAGCCTCGGAAGGTGAAGGTGTGCCCGTTGTCGATGGACCGCGAAACTCCATCCCCAAGCGCAGACGAACTGGGCCCACCTATCCAAGCGTAATAAATGTTGCCGCTGTTGCCGACGGCCAGCGATGGATCGCCGTCGCAAGACGCTTGATTGCACGGCGTTCCACCGCCGAACGCGTAGGTCGCACCAAAGTTATCCGAGAACGAAAAGCCGCTGTTGGCGGCCACCACCACATGTTGACCATCATTGGTGGCCACTTCCAGTTCCCCTAATCCTGACTGCACCTGGACCGCGATTCCGGGTTCTTTATGGCCGCCTGTGGGTTTAGGACCGCCCTTTCCAGGTTGGGGCGTGGGATTGGGCGACTTGGTGAGGCGCTTAATCTCTTCCAGTTCGCGTTCCGAAGTCCCGGCCGGGCCCTCCGGCGCACGCAGGGACCGGGCAATCTGTTGTGCTTGATCCAGTAATTTCGGGTCCGCGTCCGGGGCAAGCATGGTGTCAAAGCGAATGACCGTGGCCCCCTCGGCGACCGCAGTGGTAGAAAACGAGGTCAGCACATTGCCCCGGCTGGCTTCCTGGTCGCCGGGCTGCGGCACCAGGGCGCGATAGCGGTGTTCAATCGCCGGCCAGCCCGCAATGAGGAAGGTGGTTACCGGCTCTGGGTATTCCGATGCGATTGCGCCAAGGCGCCTCACCGCATCAGCATGGTCTTTGCGCTGCTCGATGGTGATCAGCATGCCCGCCTCGGAGCCGACGACAAACTCCGGCTTAGGGTTCTCCTTGTCGCCTTCTACGTTGGCAAACTTCCGCCCCTTCTGCAGTGGGACATAGATCTGTATCGAGTTCTCTGTCTGGTTGCCCAGGCGCCAGTTGGGGGGTGCGCTCGTGCGGACCGTTTCGGAGAGTTTAAGCTGTAGCGTCTTTTCTTGCCCGAAGGTTGGAGGAGCAAGCAGAAGAACAAGACCTAGGAATCGGACCAATGCAGAGCATGGCATGATGTCACCTTCAAAAGTATCTTCAGTGACCCAGATTCGGACTGCATTCTAACTGAAACTGCTTTTCGTAGCTACTAAAAAGCGACCTTCTCTTCTATGCCTGCGTAATGCCGACGATCATCACCGTGGTTGCCGTCCTAACCCACCACGTCAGGGCTATCCTTAGGGCACGGATTCATCGGCTTACCGTGTGGCGTGACGAAGTTCGGAACCGGCGACATTAGTGCCCACCAGCAAAACCCGTCCTCCCCACCCCCAAGCAAAATGAGAGGCTTGCAAGACTAGTTTTCGTGTTTCTATGAAAAGGTTCACAAAATCGTCAAATGAATTTTGCGTAGTAGAGTTTGAAATCGCTCGTCAGCAAGTTGTGCTTCTGTTGACTAACTATCTGGAAAGACGCCGACCCAGACATCCCAATCCTCACCCAGGCCAAAGCGGAGTATGCCAGGCTGCGGTAATCCATTTGAGGAGCTCAATCTTCGTCGTTGGCTCCCGGCGGCATAAGTTGATCGACAACGGGATGAAACCGCTCCACAATACTTCCGGGCTCATGAGCCCGATACAGTTGTCGCATGGGATGGATCGTCGGGACAGCGACCAAGGTCCGGTAGAAGGGGTTAGAACGAGAGGACTTGGAAGTTATTGAAAAGGTTTGGCTGCCCCCCAGGGATTCGAACCCGATATGCTGATCCAGAGTCAGAAAGATGGCTCTGATTCTAAACAACATCAACAAGATAGCTCTGCAAAACGCGGCAAAGTAACGCAGAATCCGCAAACAAAAAAAGGACGGGAACGATGCCCGCTAGCTCTGGGCACGCCTGCCGAAGTGCGCGCTGGACCCGGGCCGCAAGCGGGCCCGCCCTGCCGATCGCCAGTACCAGTGATAGGAGATCGTCGCATGAACAGTGGACCACTGCTATCTGCTGGCAAACGTATGCGCCGGCATTACAGCATCAACAACTCTGGTCACCCGCTTGAACCGTATCGAAAGCAGAGGTGAAGCATGAAAACCAAAGATCGGTCATCGTCCGCCTCGGTTAGCAAGGGTCGTCACGAGCACCAATGCCGAATTTGCTCGCATCCGAAACGGGACGAGATCGAGCAGGCATTCGTCACTTGGGTCAGTCCGGCACAGATCGCCAAGAAGCACTCTGTGAGTCGCGACGGAGTGTATCGTCACGCACACGTATTCGGGCTGATGGACAAACGGCGTCGCAATGTCCGCGCTGCGCTGGAACGAATCATCGAGAAGGCCGGCGACGTTGACGTTACGGCTGCGGCCGTGGTCGCCGCTGTCCAGGCATACAGCAAGATCAATGCGGCGGGCCAGTGGGTTGAACGAAGCGAGCACGTCAACCTCAACGAATTGTTCGATCGCATGACGCGGGAAGAGATGGAAACATACGCCAAAGAGGGTGCATTGCCGGCTTGGTTTGAGGACGCCGTAGGTGCAACGGACACCGACAATCGAGGAACTCCGGATGAACAGTAAATCATTGAGCCGTAACAGAAAGAGCGAGATCAAGGGTGCGACAGTGCTGGGCCCTGCGGACTTTCCACTGGGCTCCCTGCAATCGCGGGCAGCCATACGCAGCTTGCTGGAGAAAAGCGTTTGCAAAGCCTCTGCTGAAGTCTATCCGCCCGGTTGGTCTGCCAAAACGGCAGCCCAAAAAGCCGTGCTGGAATCAGCAGCCGACATTCTGTTTTTTGGCGGCAGCGCTGGCAGCTTGAAAACCGAGACTTTGTTGGTCGATGCTGCAACCGAATCTGGCAACCCTAACCTTCGCGCGATCATCTTCCGCCAGAGCTTTCCTCAGATGTCGGATATTATCGAGAAAACCCAGCGGCTGTACGGCTCCATGGGTGCTCGATTTGTTGGGCAGCCGACCTGGACATGGACTTTTCCATCCGGCGGCAAGGTCCGGCTGGCCTACATTGCCAATGACCCGGACATCTTCGACTACCTCGGACCACGCTACTCGTTCATCGGCTTTGACGAGTCCACGCTACACACCGAGTACCAGGTCCGCAACATGCTGGGTCGCCTAAGTTCAACGGATCACTCACTGCGCTTGAGAATGCGACTCGGCAGCAACCCTGGCAATATCGGCGCTGGGTGGCATAAGGCGATGTTCCTCCGCGGCGTCTGCCCGGTACACGCGCCTGACAGAGCACCGGAAGCAGGCAATCTGTATTGGGATGCGATGTGGCCGTCCGATGGCTACCCGTTGCAATCTGCCGATGGCCAGGGGTTCTCGGTCTCATTCATCCCAGGTCGGCTCACCGATCACCACTTACTCGACGACAAATATATCTACCGGCTTCGAATGATGTCGGGGTCACTGGCCCCAGCGATGGAAACTGGGTGCTGGTGCGAACTCGCGGGCATGTATTTCTCGTTCCTGCGAGCTGACCAAGTGATCGACCTAGCCGAGGTGGAAGAACAGTGGTGGGAAAACCATGTCATTAGCTTGGACTTCGGCTTCGGGAAATCGTCTGCGGCTGCCGGCCTGTTTTCGATCACGGAACCACAGCCCTACTATCCTGCTGGCCGTATTTTTGAACTCGGTACGCTGATCGAAAAACGGATGGAGGCAACCGAGTTCGCTCGCGCGGTTTGTGAACGGTTCCTGTCACCTACCATCGGCGGGCAGCGGCGTCGCGTCGTAGCCGTCTATCTCGACCCTAGCAACTTCAAGCATATCGGAACGGGCCCGAGCGTGGCGCGACAGATGCAGGAGGTCTTTGCCCAGTACGGGGACCTCAGCGTTATCCCAGCGAGCAATGACCGCATCGCCGGTTGGCAGATGCTGTACCGGCTCTTGAAATCGGGCCAGCTTGTGCTGACCAAGTGCAATCGCGGCAAGTCTTTGATATTCGAAGCACTCAGCACCAGAATGCACCATGAGAAGCTTTCTGGCGATCTGCAAAAGGTCGCTGGCGATGAACTCGATGATGTTGCCGACATGGTGCGCTACGCCATGCTTACCTGGTTCGAGAGTTCTTCAAAGCCTCCAGAACTCGCGATCCAGCAGAAGCTAGAGGAATACCGCGCCAACGGAATGGATGACTACAGCCTGAACATCCACCGTTTCCGCATGGAGAGAGAACATCGGCAGACAGAGGAGCAGCCGGTTTATCTAGGCCGACGGCATGGACGTATCATCCGACGCTAGACTCAGCCATGTCCGGCCCTTCCTACATAGAAGAGATTGGCGAGCGGTCTTAGTTCGGCAACTCGCCGCTCGAATTGTGTGCAATTGTCGCCGTGTTGGGCATCAGTCTCCGAATACTTTTCCGCCTCAAATCGGATATTTCCGCTGCAGTTCGTCGAGACGTTTTGTTAGGCGTGGGAACAGAGTCTGTACCAGATTAGTTGCGATCTTTTCCGGGTCTTGGGAGTCGAATACGGCTTTGCCATTGAGCATGAGCTGGCCGACTGTGGTCTGTAAAAGAATGAAGGGGGCAATATCAGGATGGCCGACGATGTCGAAGATAAATTGGGAGATGCGATTCCCTGGTAGTCGCCCGGGCTTTGTCGGAGACTTCCCCTGGTCTTGGCCAGGAAAAAGCGGGTAATCCATATACATCTGAAATAGCTCGTCGTGCGGGAGGCGGCCATAAAACCGAGCGAATAGTGCATCCACGAACAAGGAACCCAGTCGGGCTCCGTAATGAGCACGTGCCGGTTCCCACAGCACGCTTATGCAGAATTGAATGGCAGCGCCCAGGACTGCGTCGTTCCCCCGAGCAAGATAGCTACCTTCGTCTCCCTCCCGGCCATCAAACGCCACGGTGATTGCGGGCAATGTCCCCTTAATGAGTTCATAAAAGGCGCACATAAGCTGTCGGCCTCTCCTACCGTAGGCGATTACGCCGTCCTCAATGAAGAAATCCTGATTATCCTGTATTTTGCTGAGTACTTCCTCCAAGGCGTCCCGTGCCCGCTCATCGCCTTGGTGGGCGGCCTTGCGCAACCAAATTTCAGCTTCAGCATAATCCTGCGGCACGCCTTCGCCTTCTGCGTACATTTCGCCCAAGTTGAGCTGAGCTTGGGCGTCACCTTGTTCAGCGGCCTTGCGATACCAATATTCGGCTTGCTGAGAGTCGCGACCTACGGCATGACCTGTTTCATAAAATCGGGCAAGGTTGTTCTGTGCCCCTGCATGGCCCTGCTTGGCAGCCATGCGATACCACCTCACAGCTTGCGCAAAACTGATCACGCCAAATGTGGCCTTCTGTCCCCACGTACTGCCCACGTAAAACTGGGCCCCAGCATTGCCCTGTATGGCTTCCAAGTGCAACTGGGCGCTAACGTGACCCTGCTCGGCGGCCTTCCGCCACCAAGTTACCGCCTTGGTGTAGTCCTCCTCAGCTTCTCCGTCCACGAAGTGAGCGCAGCCATTACAGAACTGTAAGCCGGCATGGTGTGGGTCGAGTTGAAGGCCACGCTGGAAGCAATCAGCAGCCTCTTGGCGTAGCCTCCTCTCAGCCGCAATGTCGGCATCATACAACTCATAACCCCAGAGGCTTAGACCCCGCTTGTACCATTCCTCCGCTTCTGCTCTTGCAAGAAGGTCCTGCACTCCGCGACGAACAAGGGATGTGGCTTCAGCCCGTGAAAGTCCGACGGACTGTGACGGCACCAGCCCTGCTCTATGTTCGTCTTCGTCGCTCATGCTGGTGCATTCCCGGACGAGCCTGCCTCAAATCGACGGCGCGCCAGATCAATACGCTTTCCCACGTCCTCGGCCATTTCGGTGAGCAGCTCACGGCCCTCTGTCTTGGCCGCGTCCACTTTTGCTCTTAGCTTGGCAATGTCGGAGTCAACCAAGTTCGCAATTTCCAGTTCTATTTCAGAAAGCCTGGCTCCAATCTGCCTAATCTGCCGGATAGTGCGTTCAAAATCCGCGCCAACACCCTCGCCTTGTACCGATTCAGGGCTGCTCTCATATTCCTCCAGGATTCGCCTTAGCGTTTCGGCATCGCCCCTCTCATACGCGGCGTTAGCTTCTTTCATAAGCTGTTCGCGCTTGTGCCGATCCCCTTCATCCGTGGCGTAATCCGGGTGGATTCGCTTGGCTACTTCTTTGAAGAGCTTTTTCAGTTCAGGCGAGGCTCCGAATCCTTCTCCCTTGGCGGCGCCTTCCCGAGCGGCAGACTTAGATTCTTCGGCCTGCGTCCGAGCTTGCGCAGCAGCAGAACGGGCCTCATCTGTGCCCTCTTGTTCCGCGAGCCGCTCGGCGATCTTCGCGTTCCAGTCGTCAAGCTCGGCGTAGAGTATTCCGACTTGACGGAGATACAGTGCTTCAAATGCCGAAAGCTCGGCCCGCAAGTCCGTCAGGAATAGTTCGCGGTCCGCTAGTTCAGCCTGGAGCAGCGCTAGTTCCTCGCGCTTCTTTGCAAGCTCTTCTTCTTCCCGCGAGACACGGCGAGTAATTTCTGTGTGCATCGGGATTGGTGGGGACCTCTTTGGGGGGCATCATCTACCGCACCCTGAAAGGGCAGGCCAAAAGACATGCCAATGATAGTTGGTAGTGCTTGGGCGCGCAACGAAGGAATGATGGTCGAAGATGACCGATTCCGCTGCGGGCACGCGAAAGAGACAAATCGGGAATACTGATTCGGTCCTCGGCCGCGTCCTCCGTGCCGAGCGCGAGAGAAAACAACTATCGCAGGATGAATTAGGACACCGCGCAGGTTATTCGCGGAACTACATCGGTCTAGTTGAGCAGGGAAAGACCTCGCCTTCCGTGCGCGCTCTGTTCAACATCGCTACTGCTCTTGGAGTGAGGCCATCGTTGCTCATTCGCCGAGCCGAAGCCTTTAATGCCCTGCAGTCAACTCGCGGTTAGCACATTCAGATTGCCTTTTCGAGATCGGCCAGGCATTCGACGAAGAAGAGCGGCGTAATGACTGAGCGATGAAAATTGTCCAGAAGTACAGCCTCGCCGAGATCAAGGCTTTCGAGTGAGGACTTGTCGAAGATAAGGGATGTTCCTTGCGACGCGACATGACCCCAGGAACAGTTCGCAGAAGCGGCTAGTGTGTCGGTAGATTTCCTCAGCCTGGTTGATTGGGGAATCAACTCTCCATCGTTCGAGACCCTGGAACGGTTCACGAGGGCATTGAAGGTCCGCGTTGCAGAACTTTTCGACTTTTCAGCTGGCCTTATCTAATTCGCGCTCGGAATCTCCAGCCCAATTGTCTCGTGCAGTTGACTCCCTTAAGTGCCAGACAGCCGCGCCTCTTCAAACGTCTTACAATAGACGCTCTGGAGTCACTCTGATGTGTGGCCGATACCGCCTATCCCGACGCAAGGAACCGATCCAAGAGTATTTCGACACCACCGACGAGGTCGATTGGGAGCCTCGGTACAACATCGCTCCATCGCAGGACGTTGGGATCATTCGCCAGGATCGGGCGAAGCCAGAGCGCCGGTTCGCGCTTGCACGTTGGGGACTGATCCCGTATTGGGCGAAGGACTCGCGCATGGGTAACAAGATGATTAACACGCGGTCGGTGACAGTAACCGAAAAGCCCGCGTTCCGTGAGGCGTTCGAGAGCCGCCGCTGCCTGATCCCTGCCGACGGGTTTTACGAGTGGAAGCGTGCAGCGAAGACCAAGCAACCCTTCCACTTCGGCCTGCAGGATGATTCACTCTTCGCGTTCGCTGGCTTGTGGGACCGCTGGAAGAATGCGAGCGGGCAGGTGGTAGAGTCGTGTTCGATCCTGACGACCAAGCCAAACGCGCTCCTTGCCGACGTGCATGACCGGATGCCAATGATTCTTAACCCAGAGCATTACGACTTGTGGCTCGATCCTGGCTTCAGGCGTGTGGACGCGCTCAAGGAGATGCTGAACCCTTTCGATGCAAGACTGATGAGATGTTTTCCGGTAAGTACGAGAATTAACTCAGTGACGAACGACGACCCGGATTGCGTTGTGCCGATGCATAGTTCATTACCAGCTCAGAGTGCTCTCTTCGGATAGCGTCGCAAGTCACGTTTCGATCTACCTCGATTCGCCGGCCCGAGGCTTCCATCGGCCTCAACCTGCAGACTTTGCAGATCCCGCGAAACTGTTGCCACGGCGAGAATGCGACCACCCCTCTCGTAGGTTACGGCGCAGTCTCGCGCGTCGAGTTCTCCGTCGATCGCGACAACGTCTCACTCCGCGCTGGACTTGCGCTATTTGTTCGCCTATAACAATCTTTATGCCAGAAGATAGGGAACGGGGCGCGCTCTTGATCGCAGCCTGCATCATTGCCGCGATCCGTCTGCGTGGGGAAGAGATCAAGCCGAGCCCCAAACTCAAGCACACGATCTACGAGTCAGTGCAGTTGGCCGTGATGGTGTTGCGAGAACTGAAGGGCCACGGCCCATTCAGCACAACCTGAAGTTCGGATTGATCGAAAAGTCCCCATAAACTTTTCTGCTGCACTTCGTCGTGATCTATCCGAGCGTGCCCACAGGTACGCCCAGGCTGAAGGATTGCCACATTGTCTTAGCGACGGCGACGCCCCGACCGTGTGCTTTACACCATACGAACACGACTTGCGACATGGGAACTTCCTGCAGGCAAGCTACAAGGCGATACGGGCAAATCCAGCGTGGAGCAGACGCTTGGCGAAAGTTCACGCGCAAGCCAGACGGTCCTTGCCCCGTCTTGTGACGGGACGTTGGATGGAGCTTGATTCCTGCGCAAGCTCGGATGCCCTGCTGATGAACGTCTTCTGCTATTCCGGAGTGTCACGAGATGGGAGGATTGCAAGGCTGCTGGGCGCTGAGCCGGGCACGTCGGCGTGCTTTGGATACAAGGCCCACGTTCCTCTCGCAAACGGCAAGTTTGATCACACCGAAGTCGATCTGCGGCTAGGGAACCTGTTGGTCGAGGCAAAACTCACCGAGAGCAACTTTCAGAGTGTCAAGAAAACGGTTCTCCAAGCATATCGCGATTTCCCGGACGTGTTTGATTGGAGGCAACTACCTCAGACGGGCGACCATTACTTGTCCTATCAACTTCTAAGAAACGTGCCCGCAGCTTATGCCCTGCAATGTTCTTTTTGCGTTCTGGTTGATGCCCGAAGACCTGACTTGGCTGACGCATGGTGCGCGGTGATGAGGTGCGTAAAACCCGTTAAACTGCGAACTGAACTAAGAATCTCGACTTGGCAAGAAGTGGCACAAGTCTCGCCAGTAAGGCTTCGAGAGTTCTTGGCAGTGAAGTACGGAATCGTCGGTGAAAGTAGGCTCTGACCAGCGGGTGTGTACGGCAGTCGCTACACTCTTGTAATGAATGATAAAGCCCAAGATGTGGGATGCCCGACCTGCGGCGCTCTGCCGGGAAAACCTTGCTGCCGAGAAAACGGCAGTGTGCTGTCCGACTCGCACTTGGCGCGAAAGACTCTCGCCAGTGTGGAGATCGCCAAGGCAAAGAAGAAGGCGACTCAAATCAAGCCGCACGGACAGTGAGAAAAGGGTATCGCGCTCGCTGGCGAGGGTGAGCCCCCGTCTTGAAGAACTACCCTGACGCAACAGGTTAGCCAAATCGCCCTTACGTTCGTGATCCGCGTCCCAGGTTCCTGCTGTCGGGATTGGTGTGCAATGGGCTGTTATCGCCAACTATTCCGATTTGCCCCACAGTGACCAGCTCACGAGAGTAACAACCCACCTATCGGCCCGCTTTCGCAGTATCCACAGATGGCTTCCCAAGGCTTGTCTAGGAGTGGAGTCATCCGCAGATGAAAACGTGGTTTCATAAGTTGCGGTCAAGTACGCAATCCCGTTTGAGCCTCGAATACGACGGTCGGTAATCTCAATGCGGTGGATTCTCGCAGTCCCGTGCGCCATCTGCGCCGAAACCGCCGTGCGTCCAAGCACGGGCCGCGAGTCAGGCGGCCACAACTCGATGTCGTCAGCGCACACCGCCATCAAGTTATGCCATTGTCCAGCAACTTCGAATTCGATCCAGCTAGAATGGATCTCCTCAATCTCGCGGACGGCATCTTTCGTGAGTTCTTCCATACAGTGGACATGGATAACAGATGCCCCATGGCCCTGCAAGGCCACGCCTTTGGTCGTGCGGAATAGCCTCAAGGAACGTCCTCTGGACAGAATGGCCAGATAATCAGATGTCCGCCGACGAACATTCCGGTTCGGCAGTGGACAAAAGTACCGAGATCGAGCGTCTCTCGTCACCTGCAAGCACAAGATACAGAATGGCTTATGGCATGGAACCGACGGTGCTGCAATTGCGTAATCTTGAGCGGATCCTCTTGGGGTATTGATGCGTAACCTCCTCCTCGACCTTCAGTATGCCGGCCGGCAGATGTTCAAGTCGCCCGGCTTTGCCGTAATCGCAATTCTGACGTTGGCGCTGGGTATCGGGGCTAACACCACAATCTTCTCGGTGATCAACGGCGTGCTGCTGAATCCGCTGCCCTATCCCCACGCCGACCGCCTGGTTGTTCTGTTTCACCACAAGCCGAACTTCACCAAGGGCTCCATCTCCTATCTCAACTTCCTCGATTGGCAGCGGGACAACCGCAGCTTCGACGCGATGGCCGCCTATCGCTACGGCAATGCCAAGTTGACCGGATCTGGCGAGCCGGAGAATCTCAGCGGACGCATGGTGTCGGCGGGCTTCTTCGAGATTCTGGGCGTCAAGCCGCTGTTGGGGCGGACCTTCATTACGGATGAAGACCAGCTGGGTGCCAATCCCACGGTGATGATTTCCGAGGGCTTTTGGAAGCGTAAGTTCGCCTCCAATCCTAACGTCATCGGACAGGCAATTGTCCTTGATAAGAAACCGCATACCATCATCGGCATCATTCCCGCCAGCTTTCAACTGCGCCAATGGAACTTCCATCCGGGCGATATCTACACGCCCGTAGGCAATTACAGCGATCCGCATTTTCGCAATCGCCAGGCCTCCTGGGGCTTGGACGCCGTTGCACGCCTCAAACCAGGTGTGACGCAGGCGCAGGCGGCGCAGGACATGGAAGGCGTCAACCGAGGCCTGGCGGCGGCTTATCCCGACGTTGACTCCGGCATCGCAACTACGATTATTCCGATGAAGGAGCAGATTGTCGGCGATGTGCAACCGGTGCTCTGGGTGCTGATGGGCGCGGTGCTTTTCGTATTGCTGATTGCGTGCGTTAACGTTGCCAACTTGCAGCTGGCGCGCTCGACGGCCCGCGAACGTGAATTTGCGGTGCGCGTCGCGTTGGGCGCGCGGCAGTCGCGTCTTATCCGGCAGATGCTGACCGAGAGCCTGGCGCTTTCGGCGGTGGGCGGCGCGTTTGGGTTGCTGCTTGCCTATTGGGGCGCGAAGGCTGCGGTGGCGGCGATTCCGGACATGCTCCCGCGCGCGGAAAATATCGGAATCGATGGCCGTGTGCTGTTGTTCACGATTTTGGTTTCGCTACTGGCGGGAGTTGTTTTCGGCTTAGCGCCCGCGCTCCGCACCTCGCGCACGGACGTCAATGCAACCCTGAGTCAGAGCGGCCGGTCACTGGTAGGTTCGCACCATCGCGCACAGGCAATCTTCGTCGCGGTAGAGATGGCGATGGCGCTGGTGCTGTTGGTCGGCGCCGGGCTGACGATCCGCACATTAATGCAGCTGTGGAACGTCGATCCCGGCTTCAATCCGCGCGGCGTGATCTTCTTCAACATAACGCCTTCAGAGTCGCTGTCGCGCCAGTCTCCCGAGGCAATTCGTGCGGCCTTACAACAGATGCAAGCGACGATGCGCGCGGTCCCTGGCGTAGAGACCGCCTCGCTCGACTGGGGCGCTGTCCCGATGTCGGGCGACGATGAAGAGCCGTTTTGGGCCGATGGCATGACGCGGTCGCCGCATGTGGCGGATGCCCCGCTGGCGTTACGCTACGGGGTGAATCCGGATTACTTGAAGGTCATGCACATCCCGCTGCTCGAAGGGCGCTTTTTCAGCGATGCCGATAACCAACACTCTTCACGCGTGATGGTCGTCGACCAAAGCTTCGCGCAGCGATACTTCCCCGGACAGAATCCCATCGGCAAGCATATTTACTTCCCGCCGGAGAGCACCGATGGCGAGCGCACGGACGAGATTGTTGGCGTGGTGGGGCATGTGAAACAGTTCGGCTTGGCGCCCGACAAAGCTAACAATGTTGAGGCCGAATACTATGAGCCCATCCGGCAATTGCTGGACCGGATGCTGCCCGTCGTCGGCAGCGGCGTGAACGCGTTCGTGCGGGTGCGCGAGGGTGTCAGTCCCGAATCGGTGTTTCCCAATATTCAGCGCGCACTGCGGCAATTCGACAGCGAGATGGTAGTTGACGATATGCAACCGATGCAGCAGGTGGTTGCCGATTCGATTGCCCGGCAGCGCTTCGCCATGATGCTGTTCTCCATCTTCGCCGCCGGCGCGCTTTTGCTGGCGGGCATCGGTATCTATGGCGTGCTGTCTTACATTGTGGGACAGAGAACGCGTGAGGTGGGTATCCGCATGGCGCTAGGCGCGCAGAAAAGTGATGTGGTGCGCACGGTGCTGCGCGACGGAGCGGGCATGACGTTGCCCGGCATAGGCATTGGCCTGGCGCTGGCTCTGGGACTGACGCGGCTGATGTCGGCGATGCTGTTTGGCGTGAGGCCGACCGATGTGGTCACGTTCGCTTCCGTCGCTGTGTTGCTGTGCGCGGTCGCGCTGTTGGCGTGCTATCTGCCCGCGCGCCGTGCAGCGGCGCTGGATCCCATGCAGGCGCTGCGGGCTGAGTGAAGCATATTTCTTCTTGGTAAACGACCGCCCGGAGCGGGATTGCTTACGGTAAGGGGAGTGGCAGTTGAAAAAGTCCCTTTAAGGGCAGAAACTGCCGAAATTGGTTGACCAGAAATGTATCGCGAGGTGGGGCGCCGGCTGTAGCAAACGCCATCTTTGCAGCCACTGGTGAACGCCTGCGAGCGATGCCCCTCATGAGAAGCTGAATGAACAAATAGCGATAGCAATTTTGGCGGCATCTCTTCCCTTAAACGGGTGCCTCTGGTTGACCGGCATCCTGCTTGACAGGGCCTCAAGCCAGGTTGGCGAGAGCCGAGTCCTCAGAGTCGTAATCAAATTGTTGCGGATTAATGGTGCTCGGCGGGTTCCGCTGTTCCCAAGCTGTTGTCCGCCTTATCGCTTCTTCGATTTCTACTGGTTCCCGGTAAAGCAACTCGGTTCGAATGCGCTCGGAGCTGGCGACCACGTGCTGCACCGCATTGCCCGGGAGCAACAAATGCTTTGGCGTGCGCTCTCTCGGTAGTACGACGAACTTCCCAGGCCAACTGATCTGCCTTGCGATCCTCGTCTGCCATTCAAGTTCCGATAATGTCGGCTCTTCGCAAATGTTGTAAACACGCCCCGCCGCCTTCTCCGATGTTGCGGCAAGGGCGATCGCGTGCGCAACGTTCTCTACATATCCTCGCGGTCCGCGCCAATCGCTTGACGCCTGTTAAAGGGTGTCATAAGCGAGCCGTCTGTTAGCATCTCTCTGAACTGATGCGGGGTAGCTGCCGCTCTGATCAGAGGACAGCATGGACATTCAAAGCATAGTGGCACAACTTAGACAGGAAGCTAGGCGAATCGAACGGGCGATTGCGGCTCTTGTGGGACTTGGTTCCCAGCCGGCACGCCGTGGTCGTCCACCAAAGGTGAGCCCAGCCAAACCAGCGAGCGGCCAGCAGAGTCGTCGCATGAGCGCGGCAGCCCGTGCCAGAATCGGGGCTGCAAAGAAGGCCTGGTGGGCAAAGCAGAAAAGCGAGGCTGCGCCAAAGAAGGCTCAGGCTGCCCCGAAGAAATGTGCTGGTCGCAAGCCGATGAGTGCAGCCGCCAGAAAGAGGTTGTCGGCCTTGATGAAGGCACGTTGGACAGAGCGGAAGAAGGCTTAGACAGCATCCAATCTATCGGGAGCGGAAAAGCGAGCGGTCGTGCGGAGGTTTCTAGGTGTCACGCGGGAGATTTTGGCGCTGGGCTTGGCCTCTGAGCATTGCCGCTGCCGGAGTAGGCGGCGCGGCGGCGGTTCTCTTCCGCGGGTGCTGGCACACCCACATGGGTTGGCCGACGCGCTACGACGATCACTATTCTTATCGGGTCTGTACCGACTGTGGCATCAAGCGACTGTTTGACCCCAAGTCTTTTCGCGGCTATGGCCCGTACAGCTACGACTTCCACGAGCTCATTGCCCGAGACCGCGCCCGCCGCATGAGACAAAAAAAGATCACCGCCAGAAGGGAACGATCAGGTGCGCGGAACTAAGAAGGGACAGAAGCCACCCCTCCGGGTTTTTACATAAGCAGCTTTCAATCGGCATTACCCTGATTGGCTGACTTCGTAAGCCATCTAAGGGCGTCAGAGAAATTCTGGCCGACACCTATACCGCTCTCATAAGCCGCACCCAACAAGAATTGCGCTCTTGCGTCGCCGCGCTCAGCCTCGTACACCCAACGAGTCACGTCGCTATTCGTCTGTGCTTCAGCAAAAGCAGCCGCCAACAAGAACGACGCAAGCACCCTCCACATCCTCAACCTCCGCGCCCAAGGCTGCTACCACTCTCGACGTATATTAACTGGCAAAATCACGGTCGTTCGGTCCCGCCCTGCTCCAGCACGTCTCGCCTCTCGGCTGGGAGCACATCAACCTCACCGGAGGACAGCGTGACTACAAAAAACACACGGATAAAAGGGCGTCAGCTCGAACACCGTCCCGTAGCCGTAATCGCCGCCCTCGTAGGTCGTGCTGTAGAGATTGCCGACGTGATCGAAGATCAGGCCGGCCATGGGGATAGCCCCGTCCGTGAAGTTGAAGCTAAACAGCACCTGCTCCCTCCAGCCCCCGCCCGCTGTGGGCGTCAACTCGATCACCGTCCCGCAGCCGTCCGGTTGGCAACCGCCCCCAGCGCCGCCATAGTACGTCGTGCCGTAGAGATTGCCGGTGGCATCGAAGATCAGGCCGGCGTTGGGCAGAAACCCGTCCGTGCCGTTGAAGTTGAAGCTATGCAGGACAGCGGCAAAATCATTTCGATTCCATCACGCGGGAGATTGTGGCGGTGGGCTCGGCCTCTCAGCATTGCCGCTGCGGGAGTAGCCCAATCAGGCACGCACGGCTCAAAGGCAGACAATTTGCCCAACGGTTTGAATTCCGAGGGTGCTGTGAAGCTCAGCAGGCTTCACATGACGGTGCCAGAAGATGAGGCGCTGCTGGCAATTCAGCTTCTTATCGAAGGCGCGAGCGTCCGCACAGTCGAGCGCGTCACGCAATTGCACCGCGACACGATTCTCCGGTTGCTGGTGCTTGCTGGCGAGCGCTGCATAGCACTCATGGACACGCGGATGCGGAACCTGCAATGCAAGCGGATTCAGGCAGACGAAATCTGGAGCTTCGCCGGAAAGAAAGACCGCAATCTGAAAGTTGACGACCCCGAAGAGTTTGGTAATGCTTGGATGTTCGTCGCAATGGACGCTGACACGAAGCTGATTCCGTCCTACGTCGTAGGCAAGCGCGAAACCACGTATGCATTCCTCACCGATCTGCGTGACCGCATGAGGCTTTGTTCCGGACACCGTGGGTGGCTTCCAGGAAAACCCTCTCAGAGAAACCCTAATGCAAACCGAACGCCGCCTTATCTCATTGGTCAGCCTTCTCTGCGTATTTTGTGCCGCGACATCGATGCCTCGCCCGCACAATTTCCGCTTTTGGGCGGCACCTTGTCCCTCCGGCAAAGGGTCGGGAGCCGGGCAGATCATGCTGCCTGCTGCCGGGGGTCCGCGACGAAGGGATCACTGATCGCCGGGCCGAGTTCGGCGAACTGAAGAGCCACCTGATGAGTTGCGTCGGCCCGGATCCCTAGCAGACGGGCAATTCGGCCCCTCGTCTTTGTGGGCAACAATGCAGCCAGAATGGTTGCGGCTTCCTCGCGGAAGGCTCTCTTTTTGGCATCGGTTAGATTATGGGCCATTACTTCAAGCATGAAATCGGCCCCACTTGGAATGACTAACTGTTGATCATCGACGCCACTCATTTGAGGCGGTGGAATGAACTGGACCGTTATCTGATCCCGCTCTTCAGGACGGAGTTGAAGTGTGTGTAGCGTAGTTTCGATAAGCTTCTGAGCGATGATACGCTTCTGCTCGATCGGCACATCCCGCGAATAAATTCGTAGGTAGGGCATCTGGGCACCTCCACTGCGTTCAAGACAATAGAGGCATTCTTCGTGCCAAAGGTTGGACAATAGAAACCCAAAGAAACAAACAGCTACTCGTTCCGCGGACTCGGAAATCTGGGGAAAAATCACCAGCGACCCGTAGTTTTTTCCGTTCTGAAGGGTAACTGAGAGTGAAAGAGCGCGTGAGAGTTCTCTGGCCCACCGGGCGCGTGTACCCTTGCCTTGACAGCACATAGCACATCGCGCCAGGTTCCAGCGTGGGTAATTCCTTCTTGTCGCAAGCGGCTTTGACGTTGGCCTTAGGGCGTGACGGTTGTCTTGACTATTGAAAAGGGATAGATGCGCAGTCTAGACTGCGCTTGGTAAGAGTTGCCTCGGCGCGGATACAGAGCTTCACAACGAAAATCCAAACAAGTCGCTCGAGATGTTGACGGCGCAGCTACCCTACGAGTTGGGCGAGCACGACGCGGTTTTCAATCTGTATGCGGCTCCACACGCGAAAGCGCAAAGCATGGAATGGGCGGGAGACACAGACGCGGAGTTGCGCTGGTCCGCCATCATCACCATGGCGGCCGCTTCTAGTCCGTGCAGCTTGTCTTGTGATTGCCACCATCGCGCTCTACTACCCCGTAGGCGGGCACCCTTTCCTGAATTACGATGACGATGTTTATGTGCTCTACAACCCGCAGGTGCACGCAGGCCTGAGCTGGGAAAGCATTAAGTGGTCGTTCACGTCCTTCTATGCTTGCAACTGGCACCCGCTGACGTGGCTCTCGCACGCGATCGATTGGCAAGTCTTCGGCCAGAATGCCGGCGGCCATCACGTCACGAGCCTGCTGTTGCACGCTGTCAATGTGCTGCTCCTGTTCTGGGTACTGTGGCGAGCCACCGGGTACATGGGGCGCAGCGCGATGGTGGCAGCGCTGTTTGCTCTGCATCCCATCAACATTGAATCCGTAGCCTGGATCGCCGAACGCAAGAACCTGCTCAGCATGATGTTCTTCCTTCTCGCGCTAGCGGCTTATTCGTGGTATGCACGTCAGCCGCACCTCTCGCGCTATGTGGCGGTCGCAGGTTTGTATGCATTGGGATTAATGGCCAAGCCGCAGGTCATCACATTGCCGTTCGTGCTCTTATTATGGGATTACTGGCCGCTCCAACGGATGTACCGTCCGGCTCAGGACCCGGCAGCGCTAGCAGATGAGCAGGCCGTTCCAGCGCAGAGGTTTTCCTGGCTGCTAATGGAGAAGCTTCCGCTGCTGGCGCTTTCCGCAGCCAGTGCCGTTGTCACGTTTGTGGCGCAGCATGAGTGTGGTGCCACGAGCGGTCGTTATTGGCAGCCCTATCCCGTGCGCATCGAGAACGCCATCATCACTTATGCCCGTTATCTGGGAAAGGCCGTCTGGCCTTCGCACTTGGTTTTGGTCTACCCGCATCCGGGAAACTCCATCCGAAGCTGGCAGGTGATAACGTCGCTTTTGTTGTTATTGGCGATTACCCGTTTCGTTGTTGCGGCACAGCATCATCGCCGCTACCTAGGGGTAGGGTGGCTCTGGTTCCTGGGCACCATGGTTCCAATGATCGGACTGGTACAAGTCGGAGTGCAAGCGATGGCAGACCGCTACGCATACCTGCCCTTTGTGGGGCTGTTCATCATGGTCTGCTGGGGAGCGGCCGAGTGCGCCGCTGGGTGGCAGGTCGGCCCTGCCTGGCAGAGGGGAGCCAGGGTAGCTGTCCTGCTGGCGCTCGCAGTGACCGCGCATCGGCAGCTTGGCTACTGGAGCGACAATACAAAACTATGGGCCCGTGTGGTAGCGTTGGACCGGCAGGCGCTGCAAGCCAACCCAAACAATTGGGTCTTGGAAAACACTCTCGCCCACGCCTTGCTCAATCTGGACCAGATAGAGCGAGCGGTGGCGCATTTTCGCGCTGCCGTGGCGATCAATCCCGCTGATCCCGACAGCAACTTGAATATTGGCTTTTACGAGCAGCTGCACCATCACCTGCCAACCGCCCTCGCGCAATACGAGAAGGTCATTGCGCTGACCCAGGACAGCGCGCGCCTGAACGCCCCGCTAAGATCGCAAGCGTTCACGAACATGGGACTCGTGTACCGTCAGCTCGGGGACCCGGTGCACGCACGGCAGAGTTTTCAGCGAGCGGTGAGCTCAGATCCCAACAACGCCCGGGCGTGGCTGGGAATTGGGATATTGGCACACCAATCGGGAGATACCAATACTGCAATCAAGGCATACAGAAAAGCGCTGAAGATCGAAGCATTTGACTGGGGATATCTGTTGCTGGCACAGGCACTCCAACAAAGCGGCCAGCCGCAACAGGCCCAGATCGCGGTACAGCAAGCCCGCAGCCTGTCGCAGAATTTCGAGCAGGCGCAGAAGATCGCTGATAATGTGCTGGCACGATGACAGGTTCCAAGTCGCATTCTCTATGTTCCACCGGCTTGCCCAATTACCCTAGGGAATCTGCTCCGCTAAGTACTTGATACTGTGGCGCACGGGATCGTGGAGTTCGCCTGCCCACAAACACAAGATTTCGGGCGAGCCGCTCAAGGGTGCCTCCATCAAAGAAATGCCGGCCCAGCACAGAAGGTGGTCATCGAAATGCCGCAGCGGAATTGATCGAGCTGAGAAGCTCCAGCCAAATGAAATTGTGGTGAGAGAGTGAGATCGGACATATTGTGCTTTAGTTCACCTCAACCTTTACCGAGGTGGCGAGGTTGAGGTCGCGCAAGATCTGCATGACATCCTGCCGGAACGCCTGCGCCGTTTCTTCTCCAACCCGTACCGATACATCTAGCTTGAGGGTGATCTCATCGCCACTCTTGAGTTTGGGAATGAGCGTTCGGCCAAGCCGGTTCCATACCTCGGTTGGAATGTCGCCTCGAAGGGTAATGGTTGCAAACGTTTTTTTCGTGCGTGTCAGTGTCGATTCGCTGTCCCGACGTTGCTCGAATAACCCGCCTTCGCTCTCCTGGCCTTTGTCATCCGTTACAGTGACTAACGTATCTGAGATGACTTCAATCGGCTTCGTTGTACCTGCCTTGAGTTCTACCGCTCGTTTGGCCAGCAGCAGATACACGTCGGAATCAAAGCTTATTTCCTCTTGTGGCAGCAACTCCCGGAACCAAACCCGTGAGTACTCGTCGCCCTGCGCTCCCGATGCGTAACCGAAGTCGCCCTTCATGACAAACTCGGGAAGCTTGCTCTTTAGGTAGCTGTCCGGTTCGAGGAGGCGTTCCAACGTGCCATTCAAGAATGCCTGCCGAAGCGCGGAGATGGGCCACGCGCCCGACTTCTTAAACGGTTCGGCCCATCTCCGTTCGAGGTATCCGGCTCCAGGCGAGTCATTAAGCAACGCGCGAGATTTGAGCGTTGTGATGACGCGGCCTGTAAGCGTCTCGCCTTGGCTTGAATGTCCTGCCCCTAAGTCGATGACCGTGATGCCCGAATCCGACTTGGCGTCATAGAGAACCACGTACCGATACGTGGCCCAGACTTCGTCTCTCGCAGCCTCTTCGGCATCGCGCAGTTTGGCGGCGATCTCGTCGCTGTCGCTGCGGTCGAATTCGCCTGGGAGCGTCCCGTCCAAATAATCCCTGTTCACTCTTCGCCAAGCCAAGAGTGTCTCCACTTTGTTACGCAGGTCGCGTCCTTGTTTTCGAATGCACCAGAGAAGCGAACCAGGATACAGCCGTGGCGAAGTCCCTCGATTGCGCGTCCAATCGCAAATGGTTTCGCGCAGTGCTTCGGTTTCCGTCCATTCCTGCTCTGTACCAAGAACCACGAGTGATAGGCGGGTCGTGTCCTGGACCGCAGCACCATCCTCGGGGAACGGAATGATTGGAAGCGACTTGCCTCTATCAAATTCGTGTTGAATCGTCTTGCGGCTCTCGGCGGCGATCTCTTCTTCGTCGAGTGAGGCACGACGATCGTTCACGACCTTCTTCAATGTGGGCTTGAAACCAAACTGATAACCATCTGTGCCTTTCTTGCGGATGTAGAAGCCACAAGCCTCCATCTGCGTTGCTGCATTGTCGATAGTGGTCGTCTCAATGCCCGGCTCGCCGAGTGCGAATCGCAACTCGGGCAGGTGCGCGCTCTTGTCTGTTTGACCGCCGGAGGACTCGAACAGAATGGCTGTGGCTACACGACGATGAATATCGCGGAGTGGACCCACGGTGTCTGCATCGAGAGCCCGAGCGTGGCTGTGCTGGCCAGCAATGTCCGTGTCGATCGCTCCCTGTAGCCGGTTTTCGCCCAACTGGCCGAGGAGGGCGGCACGAAAACTTGGCCATTCTAGTGGCGCAGACCCCAACGTGATGAGAGCCTCGTTCCGAGCTTTCGTGTGCGACTCCTTGTAGACGAACGAAATCCACTGAGCAAACATCGCCAGGGCACCGCGAGTCTGCTGGAATTGCCGAAGGGACTGCCACTTTCGATGGAAAACAGAAAGCGTAGCGGGATGGAATGGGTAACACGCTGCGAATCGTTCGCGGAGGAACTCACGAGACTTTGCGTCAGTGGTCGCCGTATCAACCGCGGTCCATTCTGGCGGAAGCTGGGCGCGACGTTCGAAACACCAATCGGCATACGCCTTAGCAACTGCGTTCCGCACCCTTTCCGAACCGATGTCTTCAAACAGACGTTTTCGCACGACCTCGCTGATCTCGGCCTCGTCGTTGGCGATCAGGTCCTTTGCGACGCGGCGAACGACTTTATTGATCTTCTCCTGCCATTGGAGGTCGTAATCGGACATCTCGACCTGACTCCGCGGCAGGCTGATTACTGCGGCAGATCCATCTATGCCCGTCATAGCTCGCGCTATGTTGTCGATGAATGAATGGAATTTTTCTGCGTCAGTACCACGATGACGATTGATGTAATTCAGCACTTCATCACAAAGGATAAGCACCGAACCGCCTGCGATCTCGACGAGCTTCGCAATTGCATCTGTACCTGGTGGAATGTCCTTGGCCGAGCTACCCAGCGCTGCGACTCCGGCGTCTCCTGCGAGTTGCCTTGCGATGTCAATCCACGGTGTCTCGCGGCCCTCATGCGGATCATAGGCATTACCGACAAAAACTGCGACTTGCGCGGTGGGCAGTTCGCTCAGACCAGCATCTCTAACGAGTTGCTGGATTGCGTGGTCGCCTTTGACTCTGGCTCCATGTTTCGCCAGATGGTAAAGCGCGGTCAGAGTGTGGGTTTTGCCGCCACCAAACTGGGTGACGAGTGTCATCACCGGCGCCGAGTTTTCCGTCTGACCTGAGAGACGACGAAGAACCATGCCCATGTGCTCGCGTAGGGCGCGGGTAAAGCACGTTCGTGAGAAGAACTTTACCGGATCGCGATAATCGTCAGGGCCACGGCCAGCAGCTACCTGTTCCAGCGCAATAGCAAACTCGTCGGGATTGAAGGAGCGACCCTCGCGGACTTCCGCGCGAGGGACCGTAACTCTGTACCAGGGTTCCATTTGTATGTCTCACTTACGGAGATACTCAACTTAACTACCGGCAACCGCGGCTGCTGCGGTCATCGTACGTCTATATTGCAAACGCTGTAAAAAGTCCGCCGCGCTCTTCTTTAAGGCAAGAAGGTTCGCGTACGCAACGGGCTGGAAACCCTCGCTAGCTCCGTACAGTCGGTAGCGAAAGCCATCAGTGAGCAAAACATCGCATCGAGTCTGCAGTTTCGCGGCGTAATCGGCAGCCTGCTCCAATGCGCTCTCTGCAACTACCCCAAGCCGTTTTGCTTCGACAACCAAGCAACAATTCTGGGGTGTTCTGGGAAGGCGAAGGAACACCGCCAAATCAATATAGTTCCATTTCACGGCCAGCAGTTCCTGTGGCCACCCCAAGTTCCTAAACAGCGGAATTACGAAGTGAACTAACATCTCATCTTCGCTTGGCAGCTGTCCGAAGCTCTGCCCCTGCCAAACCATTCCTGACCAATCCTGCGCGAGCCCAACGAGAGCATTGATGGCTTCGGGAGGGTTGTTCCATTGCGCCTCCGGTGCAGGCAAAGTGGGCAACGGAGCACTCTGCCAAGCATCAAGCTCAATCGCCATCACATCGTTCGCAAATCGGATAACCTCATCGGCGTTGACCCGAGCAAATCGCTGGGGATTGGCTCCGAAAACGCGGCTCGGGAATATCTGAGGACTAGGAAGTACCTTCCATCGAACTCTTCGGGCATGCTGCAAATCCCAGCCATGCACATCATCGAACTGTTCCAGATACATGTAGTTACTGGCGACCACCCCGACTGCGACCACGCGGTCACTTCCGATCCGCAAGAGGATCACATCTCCAATCGTCGGCTCAGAGGCGAACCGCCTCACCCATCCGCCCTCAAAATCATCGTCGGATCGGTTCGAATTCCAACTTCCAGGGTCGCCCGGCCCAATGAGCGCAACACCATGCTCAACAAAAATCTGATCGTATGGGCTCGTGGAGAGTCCTCCGCCGACTTGCCATGTCGTTCGCATCTCTATCGTCGTACTGCCAGTAACATTGCGTCCAGCAACCGCTTTTCCTCGCTGTCCTTCGGGTAAAGGGCGGACAGCGCATTGGCGAGGCGCAGGAAGTCTGGGCCGCGCTCCTGTTCGTCTTTCAACACAGCGCGGAGACCGTTCGCCTGTCCGCTCGCTTGAAGCAGCATAGCGGCATGTACCCGGTCGAGTGTCGTGACAGTTTGGGGCGAAGGTGTGTCCGCAACGGCTGCGCGCGTGGAAGGTGTCGCCTTCCCCTTGCCACGTCCACGCGGTTTGATCTCGGGCGGTGCGGCAACATCCTGCATGAAAGCAAACGTGTAATTCCGACTCGCCTTTACGTCCTGCTCAATACGGCGGGACATCGCAGCCGCATCTGCATCTCCAAATAGCTGTTTCGCTCGTTCACCCACCGGGAGCAGGCGGACGACACCTTTTTCTGTCTCAATGATTCGCCCTTCCCACTTGTCGAGATGGATGCCGAGCGGCTGAGCAAAGCGACGGGCTACGTCATAGATCAGGGTGAACCCCGCCTTCTTCTTCTTCGGTTTCTCCTCTTCTGAATCCTCGTCGTCTGCCTCATCGTGTTCATCCATATCGTCGCCGTGGGCCGCCGCTTCAGTGGTCTGCAATGTCCACAGGAACAGAGCGGTAAGCCGAGAATCCTCCTCCAAGGCCCCAGCCGCACCGTTTCGCGCCTTGGCCTCCGCCGTTCCCAATACCTGTTCGAGCGCGAGCCGACCGACTGTCTCCCAAACGTAAGCGAGGAAGCCGCGCCTATACGGCTCAGGGGCGGTCGGGTCACCACCCAGAGGAATCTCCCGGCCTTCTGCGTCCTCAACGCGAGGGTAACGGCTGTAAATTTCCATCGCGGGACCGATGCAGGCGAAGACCAGATCGGCCCCTCGCACTCCCTCGCGCTGAAGACGTTCAATCCAGTCGCCTACCCTTTCAGGCAATTCAGAAAGGACATTAGCCCAGTCCCCGACGGGCGCATCCTCTGGGCGCGGTCGGCAGATTAAGTGAACGCTCGCGAGTAGCATCGCTTTTGCACTCGCACCGACCTTATGCGCCATCTCTGTCGCGATAGGCCATGAACCATTGATCACAAGCTTTGCGTCCAGCATGCCTTTCAGGAGAGCTTCCCAGCCCTCTGTCGTTTTGTGCGCGAAGACAACGCATCCGATACCGTCAGGTGCCAGTACCCGTCGTGCTTCTTTGAAGGATTGCGATGCGCATTCTTCAAAGAATTGTGGACTCTTTTGTGCCCCGTCGAAACCCTCGTAGCCCTGATTCCAAACACACTCTTCTCGCTTCGGTGTCAACCCTCCTTCCAGCGGTATGGTCTGAGGAAGCAACTGTTGCGGCAGGGAACGTTTTATCCAGACGAAGAAGAAATCAGATAAATCGGCGTACGGAATAGCGTCATAGTAAGGTGGATCGGTAAACCAAACGTCGGCGGCAGCATCCGGCAACGGGAGTTGACGTGCGCTCAATTGATGAACTTGGCCTGTGTTGCTGCAGCTTCCGATCAGTCCTTCGAGGCTTCGCCTGAGGTTCGCTACGCATGTCGCATAACCGCCGCTACTCCGGGATGTAAGTACGCCCTCTGAAAAATCCCAAGTTGCGGCCAGCGATTGCCGTGCGAAGGCACCTCGAGGACATTCTGCGACAGGTTCCCATCGGCTCTGAGTGTTGAGCAGCTCGGCGGTCTTCGAGACCGAAAGTGCTAACAACCGAGACACTGCTGGACTACAAGCTTCCGACGCTCGAAGTATTTCATTGCTGAGCGTCAACATAGCCGCTTTCTGACGAGCCGTGAACAAGTCTCCGAACGTGGAAACACCAAACCGGGTGACTGCAGATAAGCCCCGCGCATTTGGCGACGGCCGGACCGGGTTGACCTTCTCTGGTAAGGGGGCGGTGCCCTCCTTTTCAGCTAACTTGTCCAAAAGCTTTGTCGCGTTAAGGACGCCGAGGTAGTCGCTTTCAGTCGGAAGACGATACTCGCGTCCAGCGACCTCCTTGTCTAGGACCACCACCGCGAGCAGGCGAGCGCCTTGGATTCGAGTTCCACCCGCGTTGAATTCGACATTGGCCCCCCCGCGCACTGCCCGAAGTTGAGCTTTGACACGTTCCGCAGGCATTACATTCGGACACGCCAGGCACTTTGCCTTTCCGTTAGTCACAGTACCTAAGGAAACATCCCCGTCCTTCTGGGGATGGAAGATGTCAAACAGTATTTCCGACGACTTCTTGCCATGCTCAATGCGGTAACGTAACGCGGACTTCTTGTGCACTTTCTTGGACAGCCACAAAGAGCGCAATAGCGGAATCTCGCAACCACATGCATCGCATACAATCGTACGCGCCCATATATATGCAATGGGTTGCCGTCCGTCTTTTCCGGGTGGATACAGCGTCGCGGATATTTTCGACGTAGTTGATGTAAGCACTTCGTCCGCAACCTTTTCAAGGTCCTCGGCAATTTCTCTCCCGTACCGGGGGATGTCTTCCAACATCAACTTGAGAATCAAAACCGCTACCGGATTCACATCGGATGCGAATGCTTCGCATCCGAGCCTTAGAGCCTCGAGTGGGATTGCTCCGCCGCCGGCGAATTGGTCAACGACCATGGGGATTTGTTCTTGATATGCTGCGCGAACCAGCCCATGTGCAGCTTCAACGTAAGCCTGATTTGTCGAGTTATCCCAATTTGCAAATTCTCCGAGAAATCTAAGTAGCTCGCTTCTGAGTGCTTCATCGCCCGCACCAGGAACCCCCTGAACTCGCGGGAGAATATTTCTGGCCCGTCTCTTGAACGCGGCTGGGCAATTCTCATCGCATGGGTCAGGAAGGAGCAGGGCAAGGAGTACTGCTCTGCACGCGGACAAGGGCCGTCGTGCCCACCATAGGTGGAGGGTGCTCGGGTGGCCATGGCGAATCGACTTTTCGCGAGCGGAGTGCCGACTGACGATAGCTATTGGAAAATCGACTTCGGCGAGGCGTCTACACTCTTTTGGAATCATCCGTTCATCCGTGAGAACGTTTGGTTGATCGCGCTAGGCGTTTTCAGTCTCTGCTCCCTCTTCTCCGAATCGCCAACAATCATGCCGAATCAACACTCTCCTAAGGTCGCGGAACAGAGTTCGATGATAACGATCTGAGTTCTTGTCGTTGGTGATCGTCGTATGGAAATTACTTGGACCAGTGATGTCAATGTGAAGCTGTTTGCCGCGGCGCTTCGCCCACACTCCTATGGCCAGAACGACTGAGTTGCCCTTCTTGAAGACGCGAACCTGGCCCGGTCTCATTTCGTCGATGTTCATATCTTTCCTTTTACTGCAAACGTGCGTGACGAGCCACGGCCTAGTTCGTCGCTGTGCGCTTAACCTCACTCAGAGTCAGGTAATAGTGGTCAATCTTCTTGACCTCGATCCACGGCATCTTGGCTGGGTTCAAGATCGGATCATTCAAGCAGCGGCGACTCGCTCTTGCAGTTCGAGACGACGTACAGCCAATAACAATCGGGTCTGTCCTCCGCCACGCGCTTCTCGTTCGGCGTCAGGCAGACGGTTCCGGTGCTCTGCACCGATACCCTTGACTTCGATAAGCCGCAACTCACCAGAGTTCGTGTCGATGCTCGTCAGGTCATAGCCGAGATTCTTTTCAGAAACGTCTTCAACGACGCGGCCCTGGCTCTGCTCGTATTCTGTGGCGACTCGCATGGCAATCGCCTCGGTCTCCGGATCTGGCCGAAGGTTCGCGATTTCGGGTCGGTCGCGGTCGGGGTGCGGAAGAACGATAATGCTCGTCATCCGTTCGACAGCCTGAAGGGTGAGCGACTTCTGCCGCTCCATCTCCTGCCGCCGAGTCTCTCTCCTTGTCAGCAGACAGAGCGTGACGGTCTTCAGCCTGTTTCAGATTGCCAGCCGCTCCCTCGACTCCGCGGTCGGCCTCTTCCTCCCATCGTCCAATCGAGGCGTCTTCCTTCGAGATGAGTTCCGTCAGGGACATCTCGATGTGGGCGGCAATGCGCTCGACTTCAGTCACGCGTTCTTTGCGAACCTCCTCCAGGAAAGGCAGAAGCGCGTTGTCATGGAGCCATGCTGAGGGCTCCGGGAAAGCGATTAGTTCCTGGGCAGAGCCGAAAGCTTGGCTGGCTGAAGATTCCCAAGAATCGTAGGTCCGGAGAGTGCGAGAGGGTGCCGTCGGTATCGATCTGGACGGCGAACAGGCGCTCGTGAACGATGTGCCCGAGGCCATCCACGATTCGAGCGCGATAGAAATCCACCCGCATCGGGCTGTCCACTTCAAGAGAGTAGAAACAAGCGCCCTGGCCGAGAATCTCCCTCGATTGGGACACGGCGTGACGGCGCAGAGCCTCGAACAGCGGGTGCCCAGGCGTTACCCACTCCAGATTGTTTTCGTCGGCGACCTCGCGATCTGTCGAAAACCGAGGATATTTGAGCGGCCACGGGCTTGCACTTCCAGTCCGGCTCCTTCTCATATAGGCGGAGGACCTGCGGCGTGGCGGTCGGCTCGAACGTGTACGGCAACGTCGCGAACGTCTTGAGTGTCAGCGGAACCAGCGGAGCTGCGTCCTTGACGAATCGCGCAATCGTCTCGGGAACAACGCGCCGTTCCTGCGCCCGTGCTCGGCGCTCGATGAGCATTTCGAGATTTAGCTTCTTGGTGGCCAACCCTTCCAGAGCGTTCTGGCAGATGGCTCGGAAGTGTTCCTCTTTGACATCCCGCAGCAGCCGTTCCTCAAGATCGGCGTTACCCATCTTTCCGGCGTAGTAGTCGCGGAGAATGCGCTCGATCTCGTTGGCTGGAAGGATTTCCCCGACGACGTTGAATACCGAGTCATTTTCTAGGGCATCTCGAATCTCCTGGAGCTTGTCGAGAAGCCTCTGAAGAACATGCCCTTCAATCGTGTTGGTCGCGACGAAATTGAAGATCAGGCAGTCTTTCGTCTGGCCGTAACGATGAATACGGCCCATCCGCTGCTCAAGTCGATTTGGGTTCCACGGAATGTCGTAATTGAACAGAATGTGACAGCACTGCAGATTTATGCCTTCACCGGCCGCTTCTGTCGCAACGAGTATTTGAATAGCTCCGTCGCGGAACTGTTGCTCGGCGTAAAGACGAGTTCCGGGATCATCGCGGGAGCCGATATTCATTCCGCCATGGATCGTCCCCACGACGAAGTTCCACTCTCTCAATTTCTTCACCAGGTAATCGAGGGTGTCCTTGAACTCGGTGAAGATCAAGAGTCGCTGCTCCGGCTCGATCGAAGAAGCCCTGCTCCTTCAAAAGCTCCTTGAGCGTTGAGAGCTTCGCCTCGCATTGGGCGTCCTCGACAAGCATCGCATGCTTCACCAGTTCGCCGAGTTCAGCAATTTCGACTCTTACCTGGTCAGGATTCCGAGCTAGGGTGACGGCGGCGATCATGTCCTCCAGCCGCTCCCGTTCGCTATCCTCCATCTCGTCGAGTTCTTCCAAATCCGGCAGGTCGGGCGGCGCATACCGTGCAATCTCTTGGGCCTTTTTCAGCATTTCGGTCTGGCGCTTGACCACGGTTTTCAAGTGAGCGACGAAGTGCGAATGTGCTGGAAGCCAAACGCCTCTGGTACAACGCCATCAGGAATCGGATTGCCCGTGCTCGGGGATCGTCGCCGTTGGCGGCTGCCCGGTTGGATTGCGACTTAACGAAGTCGGTAACTTCGCGATAAAGTTCGTCCTCGGCTCCGTCGATGTGGAAGTCAACCGTCTTCGGAATCCGTTTGGTGAAAATCTTTTTCGCTTCCCAAGTGCCGTCTGGTTTTCGCGTGGGGAAGTAGACCATCGCCTCCTTGGTGCGGCGCAGATAGAAAGGCGCGCGGCGGCGCTCCATCGCTTCGCGGATGGATTTCACGTCGGCGTATGCGTCTTCATCCAGCAGTTGAAGAAAGAGGCTGAAGTTCGCCGGGTCCCCCTTGTGTGGAGTGGCCGTGAGTAGTAGGAGATGGTCCGACGAATCCCTGAGCAGTTCACCGAGCGCATACCGTGCTGTCTTCTTTGACGGAGGGCTCCAGGACATGCGGTGGGCCTCGTCCACGATCACCAAGTCCCATCGAACTTGTTTCAGGCCCGGCAGAATATTTTCGCGCTTAGCGAGGTCAAGAGACGTAATGACGTTTGGGGTGTCGAGCCACTGATTGATGCCAAATTGTTCCCGTATGTCGTCGCCCTTGAGGACTTTGAACTTCTCCTCGAATTTTTCGCCAAGTTCACGTTGCCATTGGAACGCCAGATTGGCAGGGCAAACAACCAAAATGCGCTCGGCCAACCCGCGCAGCTTGAGTTCCCGAATGAGCAGTCCCGCCATGATGGTCTTGCCGGCACCAGCATCATCCGCGAGGAGAAAGCGAACCCGCGCCAGTTTCAGCAGGTAGTCGTAAACAGCCTCAAGCTGGTGGGGCAGAGGATCAACGCGGGAAATGGATAGACCGAAGTACGGGTCAAACTCGTAGGCAATCCCCAACGAATACGCCTGAATGCCGATTCTCAGGAATTGGCCATCGCCGTCGTAAGTGAATTGTGGCTTCTGGATGCGGAGCTGCTGGATGTCCGCGTCTGTCAGAGTTACCTTACGGAAGCGCTCAGTATTGAGGCCACTAAGGCCAACGACCCACGTGCCAGCACCGGTCTCCTTGACGCTTTCAACCCGCATCGGTTCGTTGAATAGCGCGCCGGTGACGACTTGACCCTCAACAAGCGACGAGGGCGCTTTGGTGGCCGGTGCTGACATAGTGGCGCATCTCCGTGACCTCTCGATGGGGTGTTTACAAGCCTAGGGTGTTCCCCCAGAGGACTCACTTCTTAACAGACTGACCTCCGGATTCTACACGCTAACGGAATCAGCCTCGGCGACTGCAGGTTCGAGAAGTGCCGTTGGCGGTAACCCCGACAGTGAAAGAGGTCAGTCTCAGCAGGGTGCTAACGAGGGAACTTAGTCGGTTTACGCAACAGTAACTGTGAATCCGTTAACGTTGGTCGAAAACATCTGTTTGTGGGCAGGCGAACCTCACGATCTCGCGTTCCCCAAAATCAGGCACTTAGCTGGACCAGATTGGCGAGGGTAATTGGGCAAGGCGTGGAATGCTTATTGAGCGGTGCCATCGCAGGCGGTGACTGTCGCACAGGCTCAATTCATGCAGCGGCGATTCCGCACCAACTGAAATAGGAAATGGACAACTGACGGATGGCCGACGATTCAAGAGTTATGGCATGATGGCTCGAAGCTTTGAGCGTTTCCGCCTTGCTGATGGTTTTTCCTGAGTTCACGGGAGTTCAACATGTCGATCCGGCCGGTTAATCGGCTCATCAAATCTAAACCAACGCTCGAAGGTGCGGGAGTCCATCTTCGCCGGGCCTTCGGCTTTGGCAACGCAACAGACTTCGATCCGTTCCTTCTCCTAGACGATTTTCGCAACGACGTTCCGGAAGACTATTTGGCTGGATTCCCGTGGCATCCGCACCGCGGAATCGAGACCATCACATACGTGCTGGCCGGAACGGTAGTGCATGGGGACAGCATGGGTAACAGCGGGGTCAGACAACCTGACGAGCCGACCCTTGCTCACGGGGTGAGTTCAAAGACGATCCCGTGACCATATGATCCGCCGATTGATGCTGTGCCGTATATATCGCCGCCCGGGTCCAATACAAGCCCATCGAGGGGACGACCCCCATCGAGGCCGCCCGTGAAATCATGCAGATCCTTTCCGAACCCATGAGCCGGAAAGTCGGATCTTGTGCGAGACGCTCGGCATCGTTCACGTCTTCGTAGCCTGCCAAGCGGCTGTACACAGCCTGACGCAACAGATCGGCCATCGGCAATTGCATGTTCTTCCCGCGTGAGTCGGTCAAGTGTTCTGCGATGAGTTCGCTCAACCCCAAGCGTTCGTCTAACTCTCGCACGAGCAGAAGGCCACCATCCGACGTTACTCGCGATCCTTGGAAGTCAACCTTCAAACAGGGGTTGAAAGAGAGTTGAAAGGGCTGGTTTTGTTGTTCACCCACTGGGTGTGAGCCTCCGGAGTGTCCTTTGCGCCGTCAAAGCTGCATGAATACTGGCGTTGGCCCGATCATACGGCGATTTGATCCAACTTCAAAAAGGAAATGTGGGATCAGATGAATCGCTTCTTGGCATTTGTGTCACTTGCCTTCTGCACTGTTTGCCTTGCCCAGACGCCGCAAATCAAAAGCGGGGCCACCGTCTACATTGAACCGATGGGGGGATATGAGACGTATCTCGCCGCAGCCATCGCAAAAAAGAAAGTCCCTTTGATTGTGGTCGCCGACAAGAGCAAGGCGGAATTCATCATCACAAGCACCGCAAGCCATCAGACGCCAAGCCAACCAGCAGCAGTCGTGAACAACACGAATGTGAATAACGGCGGGAACGATTCCTTTGAGAAAGGGATGGAACAAGCTCAAGCGCGACGAGCCGCCCGAGGTACGACAAGCGCCAGCATTTCAGTAATTGACGCTCAATCTTCCCAGATCGTCTTTGCCTATTCAGTAGGTAAATCTGCTAACACCAATCAAATGCAGAGTGCGGCTGAGGCTTGCGCCAAGCATCATGTTCTGATACTTAAATTCGACGGACCCTCGCGATCGACTAATCCGGTCCACTAAATGCAGTTTCACATTTTGCAGTTTGATTGGTGAATCCTCTCGCCGATAGGCGTGGTCCATTTATATATTGGGTCTGCACGGCTGAATCCAGCGGCGCGGAATCGTTCGGGCACGTTTCTATTCCACTTCTTTGACCCACCGAAGAAAACACGGTTTTCTGGACGCTCGATCTCGACCCGCTTCGCAATTCAGCGAGGTCACGGCCCCGCGAGAGACTTCGGCCTCTGAAGCCCATAGAAGTGAAAATCTTAATTCGCGGGCGTGTAAATGGATGCGGCTGGCGGTCTACGGAAGGAGATCGCCAGAGATTTTGACCCGCCCCAGTGCCCGCCTTGGCCGAGATGCATATCCCCAGCCCCTGCATCGCGGCGTGACGACGACGTTGTGATTGTTGGCCCGAGCGGAGTCAGCGACGCCAGCCCGCTCTTTGGTTTGGTTTGCTGTGCCTTGCATTGACCTCGCCCGGCGAAGGCGAAGCTTTGACGAGGCGCGCTGCTCGTATGGCAACCTTGATTGGTTGATTGCATTATTCTTGATCAAGGTGTGCCCATCTGTCCGTTTTTCTTCCTGAAACGGATTTTTGTTTTTCCTAAACATTAAACATTAAACATCCAGCTCGAATCTTCCTCAGCCCAGGTTAGCGTCCAAAAGACGGACTCGAACCTGGGGCACCAGGCTTTAGCCAATGACAAACTCGACCGTGTTGAAACCGCTCGGAGGGATTTTGACGAACTGCGACGTGGGCTTAAACACATCTGTGGGAGTCACCGTGACTTCATATAGTTGCACCTGGGGGAATCGCTGCAGGCCGTGCACATCTATGTCCTTGGACGCGTCGACAGCCTTGACCTTCACAGTCTCTCCTCCACTCTGAGGTTGAAATTCGATGTCGACAGTTCCCCCGCGTGGTTGGCGAAGCTTATTCAATACTCTTATTCGAATGCAGATCCCGTCGCCTTCTTCAGGGTTGCCGCCGAACGATGGCTCGATGTCGTCGGGGTCGCCTCCGAAGCCTTGAACCTTTTGCGCGATGCCTTCCAGATATCGCTGAAAGACCGGGTGCCAGCGCCTCTGCGGAGGCATGGCTTCGCCAATCCAGCGGAAGATCGAGAGCCGACGCTCTTCCCGGGGCAGGAGGATTTCCTTGGTGCTCACCGGGATGTTGACCTGGAACGTGCCTAGCACGCGCCGCCATTGGATGGTGTCTCCGTGCGTCACCGCGACAGCGGCCTTGGCGGCGTTGATCTGCGGTGGTGGAGGCAGCGGAGGCGTCGCCCGGCCGGAAGCATTGGTAAGTTGCCGCACCAGCACGGTGTAATTCTGCCCCTTGCGGATGCCGTCGGGCAGATTCACCGAGAGCAAGCCGGTGAAATTGGCTCCGTCTCCCGAGCCTTTCGGTAGCGGAATGTAAGTGACCCCTCCCGTGGTGCAGCCGATGGTGTGGGCGTCCACGCGGGTGAGGCGCTCCACCCGGTAGAGCTCAGTGGCTTTGGCGATGACCGCATCGGCATCGACCGCCGGCAGGTAAATCTCGGCGGCTTGTCCCCGCGGCACGTTGCTCCAATCGATCATCAGCTCGTCGGGCGCTTCGCCCGGCGCGGCCTTCGCCGGCGTGGGCCGCACTTCGAAGGGCTCCTGGGCGCGGCGCGACGACTCGACGCCCGGGTTCGCCACGTAGCTCCAGGAGATGTTGCGCTGGGCGAGCTTGTCGGAGTTGAACGGCGCGGTGCCGGTATTGATGGGCACAGGATCAAAAGCGATCTCGGCCGTAATGCAAGTGTGCTCGTTGGCGATGAAGGCCTGCTGGATGGGTTCGAGCGTGAGACCCGGCCAGGGACCGTCTTCGTTGCCGGAGGGCGGCATGGCGGGCAGCCCCGGGGTCAACTGATTGATGTCGAGCAAGCAGCCATAAAAGGTGTCGTGCAACGGTCCGCCGGTAGCCGCGAGATCCTTGACATTGGGCGAGTCGGGAGTCTGCAAACTGGGAAGGGTGTTGGCGCCTCCGCTCTGCGTGGGGTCCTGCCGCGCCTCGGCGAAACAGGGGATGGTGACGTACTCTCCCGCCGAGAGCCCCAGCTCGGGGAGGACATTTTGAAAATCGTCGGCGGCGGGCACGGGATACACCGGCGAGTACGCCGCGTAACGGCGGTAAGTGGTGTCGGGCTGGAAATCGGTGGCCGTGCTGTTGGCGGCAAAAAGACGGAAGAACACACGGACGCTCTGCGCCTTGCTGCTCAGGGCCTGATAGTGGACCCGGGCGACGGCAAAGTTGTACACCTTATTCCCAGAACCGTCATCCGGAGCCACGGTGATGACCTCGGTGTCTTCCTGGGTGTTGGTGTCGAACGACTCCCCGCCCGCCACGCCCTGTCCGGCCTCGAGGGCGCTGGTGAGCGCCGACAAGTAGGCGAACGGATCGCCGCCCTTCGCCAGCGGCACGCCGAAGGCGCTGCCTCCTTCCTTAACCTGGATCAGGCGGATGTCGTTGCTCAACCACCAGGTCTGGGGTCCCTGCAGAATGTAGGGATCGGGCTGTTTGATCAACTGCACCTGGGCACTGGCGGAGATACCTTGATAGGTGGTGTTCAGAGTTACCGTCTCACTGTCTCCGACAAACGACGTGAAGGCACTGTCGTCAATGCCGAAGTTCACGTCGTAGCCGAACCGGAACCGCTGCACCTCCGGTCCAAAGGAGGGATCGTCTGACTCCAGGCTGGTGCAAGCTGCCGGGTTTACCAAGCCCGTGGAGGGGCTGAACGTCACCACGGGCGCGGCGGATAGGGAAGTTGGACCGGTGATCCCGAGATCCTTGGGCGTGAAGCCGTCCACGATTACGAAGAACGCCCCCTTCACAACCGGACTGCCTTGCGCGCGTAGCGCATCGACCTCGTCCTGGCCATAGTGGTCGCGGTCGAGCGCGAAGGTCACGTTCTTGGTGAAAAACGGCTGAAGTGCGGCGAGCAGGGCTACGCCGTCTGGGCTGCCCCAGCCGGTACAGGCATCCCATCCAGAGCCGGCGGGGTAGCCTGCAACGCCGTTCAACCCGTTATCGGCGGGGCCGGGCGCGCCGACGATGTCTCGAAACGCGCTCGAGCCAATCGCATAGAGGGTGGGATTGATGAATCCGACGTTTTCGCCGAGCGCGGCATTGAGTACTGCGATGAGCCCCGCCCACAGCGGCGCCGAAGCGCTGGTTCCGTTGGCCGGAAACGAAGAGGCGGAGCCGTCCAGGATGATGGAATAGCCGCTGTTGGGACTGGCATTGGCGGCAACGTCGGGTACCCCTCGGCCGACATGATGTCCGGGATTGAGAGAGGCCGGAATACCGGCGCCGCTTTGATAAGCGGGAAGAGAGTTGAAGAAATCGCTGATTCCGCCGCCCGTCGCTCCGCTGCCGGAAAAGCCGCCGAAGGAGAAGGTGTCATTCCAGATATATTCGTCGAAGGAAGATCCACTCACATTGCCGATGGTGGTTCCGCCCACGGAGAGGACCCACGGGTCGCTCGCTGGGTACTGTACATGGGCCTTGCCGTCCCCGACCTTCGAGTCCGTCCCGGTGTCGCCGCTGGCGATGCACACCGTAACCGCCTGCAGGGCCGCATCCTGGAACGCCATGTTCACCGCCGTAACCCAGTCATTGCTAATAGTGCCTGTCGTGATCGCGGAGTCATCGCCGTCCAAGACATAGAAGCTGGAGGACAGGACGGAACACACTGGGTCGCCCGTCTTGGGGTGGGCTACGCGACCGATAAGATCAATCCAGCCTTTCTGGTCAAATGTCGTGAAGTATACGGCGATGGCCGCGCCCGGCGCAGCGGATCCGGCGATAAAGATATCCTGCGTGGTTTCCGGATCGGCCGTGCCGTCATTGCTGGCATCGACCATGATGTCGGTAACGGTGGGCGGGCTGCCCGAGAAATTACTGCTGATATCGGCCGACTTGTAGCCAGCTTCGGAAAAGATAGCGATGGTCTGCCCGGCGGCTGAGTTGGTGGGGAAGTTGTAGAGGCCGCTCACCTGCGGAATGGTCAATGTAGTGGTACCAGGAGGATCTCCGGCGTTTCGCTTAGTGATGCGGCGGTTATCCAGGCCGAATACACCGACGACGATTTTCTCCAGCTCGCTGGGAACGTGGATGAACCCGTCGCGGCCCCGATAAGTCTCGGTTCGGGGCTTCTCTCGACGGCCGCGGACCACCGTATGCTGGTAGCGTCCGAGCGTAACCGCAAACGCGCTGTTCATCTGGGCTACCGTTCCAGAAACCACGATCGTACGCGGCCCGGGGTTGGTCTCGACCACTTTCAGACCGTGCGACTTGGCGAAGGCTACGACCTGGTCAATGTCGCTCTGAGCGGCGCCGTATTTTGACGCAAACTCTTCGGCGGACAGCCGGCGGCGCTGGCTCGGAGGTATGGCCGAAAAGACGTCTACGTCCGGTGCAGACGGGCCGTCAAGGCGGCGGCGGAGGACGACGGTCACCGATACCTGCTCGTTGGGATCGGCGGGGCCTAGGAACTCCGCGTTCGGCGCGGGTCGTCGCTCGCTGCCTTCAAGCTGGCGGTAGCCCTCAGGAATGTTTTGAGGCGCCGGAGTCTTTGAAGCTCTTGGAGTCTTTGGGCCCTCTGGAGAGTTGGACATGGTTTCTCCTCACTGTTCCGGGTAGACTCCCAGTTCTGCTCCGCCCGCAATGACACAGATACTTGAAGTCGGTACCCGAGACTATTTAGCCGGGATTTCCATTTTGTCCCAGCGTTGGCAATTGTGCGCTCCTTTAGCTTGTAAAAACAAGCTATTTGTTCTCCTTTCTCCTCTGAAATTGGACCCGCGACGGCTGGGGCTGGGCCGACAACCCCATTTCTTTCTAGTCCGCCCCCAAAGCGAGCCGGAGCCAGGCGCTTGGGTACACACCTCTTCCCGCATCGCCTCTCCTCACACTCCGTCCACAATGATCCAAACTTCCAAGCCGTCATCTACCCACTTTCCACGGGCAGCGCCGCGATCCGCCGCACCATGGTTCCGAACCACCGGCGAGTCAGATGTCCCTCCGCCAGCAGTAGCCAGTAGTAACGCGCATGTTTCACCAGCCGTCCTCCGGTCTTCACCAGTCGCTGCTGTAAACTCGTGAGCGACCAATTCTCGATTCGCTTTGGCAACGCCAGCCGTCGCCACAAATTCCCCAAGTTGTAGGCGAGCACACTCAGCCCCAGCCGTACCTGGTTTGAGCGGAAACGATGACAACTCAGTCGCGTCATCTTCACCGCTTGCTTCCCCTCCTTGATCCATTGCTCTGCCGTCCCGCGCTTGTTGTAGAAGCGCACTACCACCCTGCTCGGCGTATCCAGGTTAGTGACGATGAACCCCACGCGGGGGAACAACTCCCCGAAGTGGAACTCCACTTTCGCCACGACTCGTCGTGCTGTCTTCCAACTGGCTGCCTGATACAGAAAGCCCTTGTACCACACCACGGGCTTGTGGCATTCACGGGTATGCGAATGGCATACTTTACTCCGCTCTCTTCCAATGCCTCGTAAATCTCCGGCTTGGCAAAGGCAGCATCGGCGCGAAACACTACTTCCTTACCCAGTCCTTGTTGGTGCTCGATCTCCGGCAATAACAGTTCTGCCCAACCTTCCACACTATGCACGTTGCCCGGGCCGCAGCTTCGCCGCCACACAGTCGCCCTCGCCGTTGAACAGCAGCAGCGGGTGATAGCAGGTCGATTCAAAGTGGCCGTTATAGGCGCTGTTCTCCTGCTGACCGTACACTGGGATCTCGGTCGAGTCCATGTCCAGCACCACCCGCTGTGGAGAGTCGATGGTTTCCACCTTTGTGAGTAACTCACGATTGATCGCCGCTAGACCGGCAAGGTTCTTCTCGTGCGTCAGCAGTTCGGTCTCGAACGACTGCAAGCGGGAGGTCAGCGCCGCTCCGCGCTCCCAAATCTTCTCCGAGCCGATTAACCGGAACGTAGGATCTTGCGCCAGCCGCTCGGCATCGTTGACATCCTCATAGCCTGCCATCCGGCTGTAGATCGACTGGCGCAACAGGTCCGCCAACGGCAACTGGGTGTTCTTCGCCCGAGAATCGGTAAGGTGCCGTGCGATGAGATCGCTGAATCCCAGACGTTCGTCTAACTCGCGCACCAGAACCAGACCACCATCGGAGGTGACCCTCGATCCCTGGAAGTCCACTCTTAACGAGGGGTTGAAGGAGAGCTGAAAAGGCTGATTTTGATTCTCACCCACTGGGTGTGCACCTCCGGAGCGCCTCGGTCATGTTGAAACCCGCATGAATCAAGGCTTGCAGGGGCATCATAAACTCAGTTGCTCAGATTCAAATCGGAAATGTGGGATAACATGGGGGCATCTCTTTGGGCTGAAGGCTCATCCTGAACTTACCTTGAGCGCGATGCTGCTGTCCTTTTCCGAGGCTCTCTGCGAATCGAACTCGGCTGATCGTATACCACTTACGCCTTCGAATGACATCTTAAATTAACACGATTAATCTGCCTTGACGGGCACGACCCCCGGCTTCAGGGTCATGGCCGCCGGCACATCGGTGGTATGGGCGTTTCTCGTCAAGTTGACTTCGAACAGTCGCGCGATCAAGGCCCTGCTGCCAGTCAAATAAAGCGACAAGAATGAACAGCTAAACGAAGAGGTGACCACACGGCAAGCAGTCTCAGCGGTCGCTCACTTCTCCCCTCGCAAGATGGAACAGACTCTTGAGGCCTCGCGGATATTATGGTTGTTGTACCTCCAGGCGTCGCGGATCGCCTCGATCTGCACCTTATTTAAGTGCCACGACAGCGGCGTCGATTCATCCGGCTGAAGGAGTGACGTCAGGGGTTGCTTCTTCACTGGCTTGTCCGGACAAGCATCGGCATTGTCCCCACCACTTTTTCCTTTTTTCTTTTTCTCTTCGCACGGCTCATAGATGAAGTATGCCGGTTCTTGCTTCCAAACGTCGGCGAATATCTTTCGCTCCAGGTCCAACTCCAGCTTGTCCCGGTCGCTCTGCGAGCTCGTCCTCACGCTCAGGAGGGTCTCCAAGGGACCAGGAATCTGCCGTTGCCATGACCACGCCATGGTGGGCTTGGCCAAACTGGGCCGAGCGTCAATGATGATGAACAGTAGCTTGTAGGGTTTTAGTGTGTCTTGCGCTGCGTGCAGCCACTCCACGGCGCTCAAGATTCCGGAATTGTCGTAGTACCCTCCGTCACCGACGTGTACCCGAAACAACTCCGGGCCGTTAGATGAGCGCGTCTCGGGAGATACATAGGGAAAGCTCGCCGACAACCGTGCCGCCGTCGAGACGGGAAGGTCGAAGCCAGGAAAGTCGCGAAAGAACCGGACGGCGTTGTTCGCATCGAGATCGGCAGAGGCAACAATGAAGCGCTTTCCGTTCTCCGCCCCGGTAGCGTTGAGGATGATGCCCGGGCGCGTGCCGACAGCGACCTGGTCGCGCCAGTCGGACATGTTGGGAGGATTACGCCAGCCGCTGATCCATGCGCTCTCCAGGGCCCAGCCGCGATCAATGGTCTGAGGAATCAGAGAACCAAAAAATGGGACGGTACGCGAAAAATCGGGATAGAGGAGGCCCCAACCGACCGCGCTTAGCGAAGAGCGGTAGGCATTGAAACGGATTTCCTCGAGTGCGGCAGTATCGTCGTTGGGGAAACTTCGCTTGTCGCCGTAGCCGTTCAAGACCGACATCGCGCCCACGCTCCCTCCAGAAACTGAACTGATCAGCAGCAAGGAGGAACTGAATTCAGAGGCACATTGCTGCTTCTCCTCAGCTGTCATCCCGAGTTCGGTCAACATTTCCGGAGCTGCCGATCCAAGCTGGGTCAGCACTTCTGCCGTCCAAGCCGAGGCGCGAATGCCGCCGCCGGCGGTGGCGACAATGATCGCGGTCTTGGGCCCTGTCTGACTGGGGTGGTTGTCCCGATATTCTTTAACCCAAGCCTCAATCACTGAGGCCGGCGGCAAGGGCTTGCCGCTTGTGTGTGCGGTGATTACGAACTGGTGATCGGTCCGGACCAGCCCCGTCAGCAACGAGAGTGTCAGCAGCGTGGTGAGGACGGGCAGTCGCAGAACATCGAGAAAGAATGCGACTCCCGAAAGCGTCCAGGTAAGGATGGAGAGCAGAAGCAGCACATAGAGAACAGCTGCAGGTTGTTTTTCCGGACTCACGAAATGTGGAAGATAGGAAACCCCAAGGGCTACATAGCAGATCAGTAAACCGGCCACGGCGATGGCTGCCAACTGATGTCCCGATCTTAGGCGATCTTCCCGAATAAGGCCACCTTGAAGCTTGGGCGGCAGCTTCTTTATCTGTTTGTCGGCAAATCTCCAAAGTCTTGAGCGGCTTTTGTCCGACGTGTGCTGCAGAAGGCCGAACGAAGGGAAAACTCGATTGGCAGTGTTGCCGGTATCGTCCTCAATGAAGTACTGCAATCTGGCGGTGAGATAAAGCCCAAGAACCGCTGCGGCCAGTCCGATTGCGATAGCGGTGACCTTCTGCAACGGGCTCGGATCCAGCGTGCCGAGACACAAGACAAAGACGAACGGTACCGCCAGCAGAGCAAACAGAACGACAGTGCGGGCTCCCACAGCTTCGATGGCCACGGGCTCCACGCCAGGAAATCGTTCTCCGCCATATACCAGTACGAGGCGCGCAGTAACCATAACGATCCACGCGAGCTGAAAGGCGAACCAGACGACGAGAGCAAGCGACCACCAGCTGACCGCGTCGAAGATGCCGACAAAAATACTGGGAATTAACCAGTAGAATGCGGGGAGTACGACAGCCAACAGCAGGGCGAAGATAATTTGAAAACGGATCAGATAGGAGTATTCGATTACTTTCAGAGTTGCAGCGATCGAAAACGGGTAATAAAGGATCAGGGCCAGGACCAGCGGCAGAATCAGGACCAGGATCATTGCCACCGCTATTGCAACTTCGACGATAGGGCTGGGTGGCGGCGCCAGCCCGCCACCCTTGGCCACAGTTGCCAGCAGGGCGACCGCTAACCCAGAGAGACACCAGGTCATAATGCGCTGATATTTCCAGCCGCCGGCTTGGATCAGCAGGCCAAGCGCGATCAGCGCAGCACAGAAGGCGATCCATTTCGGATATCCGAAAACTCCGGGCGTCAGGCTGATGGTATGGTTCTGCTCCAACGCCCGCAAGCAGGCGAGAATGCGGAAATTCTCCAGCAGGTCGCAAACTGCGGCGACCGAGATCAGCGCGATCACCCACTTTGACCAGCGATTGTTGTAGTAGCGGGCGAAGAGAACGAAGAGCGTCCAGTAGAGAGCTATGAAGACGAAATCCATGCGAGTATTCACTCGCATCACATGGATGTTCAGCGAACGGTTACCCCACTTGACAATGTCCTTGAAGGTATCGCCAGAGCGGGCGAGCTCAAGGGCCAGGATGGGCTTGCCAACCTCGCTGCAGCCACCGGGCTGGTCTTGGCACTTGAAGTTGAAACCGGCGGCTTGACCCTGGATGATCGCGGCCCACACGGTCAACCCCACCAGCACAAGCCACAGACTAAGTTTCAGACGCCGTTTCATGTGACGCAGAAAGCTTCCACCTTAGCTTCTGATAGTCCCACACTATATATGCATCCAAGAATTCAGCGCAGGTATTTTTTCTCAGGCACGGCGCAAAGCTTGAACGGGGGACCCCAGCCGGCACCTTGCACATGAAACTGGGACGAAGGGCCACCATTTACACGCCGCGCATCGGAAGAGCTCGGACACTTGGGCGTATAGTCGGCTACCCGCGGAAGTGACAACCCTCAGATTAGGAACGTGAAGCCGGCTTCCCGACATCAATCGGTCGATCGCTGCTAGCAATGGTCAGCTTCGACATAATAGGTAGCGCGGTCTCGCCCTATCGTGCTTGTGGAAAAGCCACGCAGGCGTTTGGCGTTGCTCTGTTTGAAAACACTAGGTTTCAAACGCTGGTATTCCTGAGTTTCGCCCCTTTTGTTCACAGCAGCTTACGCCTCGGATTCTGGACGAGGTTTTCAAACACAGCCGGAATGGCCCGTCGGTTCAGAAGTGCGCGATGAGTGCAATTGACTGTTACGACGGGCTGACGGAAGGACGGAAGCGGCTAGGCACGAGTCACTTCGAATTGGCTGGCTCGTCCAATTGGGCTAGCATCGCGAGTGTTGTGGCTCTAGCGGCCAAGCGTGAGAAGACGGTTCGCTTTGGTCTTGATTGCGCGATTCGACAACCTCAGGAAGCACGGTGTTTTGAGGTTTTTCGTGCATGATTCTCACTCCGGCCTTATACTTCCTCCGTTATGCCATACGTCGCAACGGTGGATGCACTTGCCCACACGATTTCTGATCTCTTCAAAGCACAGCGTTTGACCTTATTTGCTGGTGCTGGTGTTGGCGCGATCGCAGGTTTGCCTGACTGGCAGCAGTACATGGAGTCCCTCGCATCGGTCGCTCAATCGTATGAGCCTGAAACAGCAGCCTTGATGCGGGCTCGAATGCGCGCCGACCTGTACGCGGAGGCGGCGCACTACTACAAAACCTGTGCTTTGATTCCGCACAGCGACAAGTTCCAACGGCTTGTCGAGCCCTTTAAGAAGTACGACCCAACGAAATTAGCTTGTATCGCCAACTTGCCCTTCGAGGCGATAATTACCACTAACTACGAGAATAGCCTGCATGATGCGTGGATATCCAGACATCATCGGCTCCCGTTTTGCGCTGAGTTGGGCGATGGAACGCTACGAGCCGCACTCTTTCGTAAGGATTGTTATATCGCACGAATCCATGGACGAGTAGACGTGCCGGAGTCTATCGTAATCGACACTGACGATTACAGTAGAATACTTGGTGATGATGCCTACATAGACCTTCTCAAGGAGATATTTACCCAGAAATGTTGTCTTTTCGTGGGCTTTTCGTTCTTAGACCCGGCCATTCGTGGAGTATTGGAAACAGTGAAGGCGAAAATGGGGGTCTATCCTTCAACACACCATGCCTTCATCCCATCAAGTGCAGTCGGCCTCGCGGAGCGCATGGCGCCGTTTAATATTAAGATCACTTATTATGACGGCGATCGCGACCACCAAATCCTATGGGATGCTTTCGAGATAGTGTGCCGTGAGTTGACGGAGGTGCCAGCTTCTGGCGGGATCAAGTCGCTCGCACCGATAAACACAGCCAAGAGATTCATCGCTGTTTGCTACGCTCGCTCCCGAATGGGCAAAGAGGTGCTTCCCCTCAGCTCCATAGTGCTACAGGGGATGTTGCTATCTTTGATTGATGATCGGGGAAAGACTCCGACGAATGCTGGCAGCCCAAATCAGGCAATATCTGCCACTCAGCGAGAAGGAGGCAGACGAGGTTGTTACTCGGACCCTGCCTCCGTTACTGGAGAAAAACTACTGCGTCGAAGTCAGAGGTCAAATTTCTTCGGTGGCGAAGTCCGGGAAGCTCTTTGACACTTCCCCAATGCAAGAATTGGTCGGTGCTGTTATCAACCGCCTGTTCGTTCGTTACAAGTACAGGTTACGAGCTGAGTATGAGGCTCCATTGCTGCAGGTGCTTGAGGAGGTCATCGTCATTCGCGGATGGGATCTAGTGATGATGCAAGGGCTACCGCCGCGAGGCGGGGTCTGAAGGAAGCATGGAACAAACGTGCGAGTCGATGGACAAAAACCGGATACAAGGCGTCAGCGCCGGACGAGCGGGCAACTTATCGCGAAGTCCATATCCATCAAGGGCGCGAAGCGTAGATTCGGCGACTGTGCACGGAAGGCGGTTGAGCTTACCCCAGGAGATCTGCTCGGTGTCGCCTCGGCGACTGAGGTGGTCGCAAGGCCGCCTGACCGCAGAGTAGAAGTCAGCATACGGCATAGTAGGCCATGACGTCGGCGAAGCTAGTGAGGCACTCCGATCCGAAAGGTGGAGCAACCGATAGGCTGAGCCGGAAACGGTGACCGAAGGCCGGAACGAGAAGGAGCGGCAAGTAGGGCATGAATCTCAGGAGCGACAAGCGGCAGAACATCCAGGGAGAACTGGACTTCTCGTCTTCACCAGCGGGTGAAGCCTGCGAAGCGAAAAGGGAAGAGACCGAATCGCTCTCGGCGACGCATGACCCCGAAAGCCCAGCCAGCACGAATCGACTGATGGAGGAAATCTGTGAGCGAGAAAACCTGAAGCAAGCATTGCAGCAGGTGAAGGCTAATAAAGGTAGCGCGGGCGCCGATGGAATGACCGTCGGGGGAATTACCGACTACCTGAAGCAGCACTGGCCAGCGATCCGAGAACAACTGCTGAGTGGAACCTACGAGCCGAAACCGGTGAGGCGGGTGGAAATCCCCAAGCCGGACGGCAACGGAGTGCGCAAATTAGGCATTCCGACGGTGCTGGATCGATTGATCCAGCAAGCGGTGATGCAGGTTCTGCAACGGCAGTGGGATCGGACCTTCTCTGAATACAGCTATGGTTTTCGACCGGGACGGTCAGCCCATCAAGCGGTAGCTCAGGCGCAGCAATACATCGCCGAAGGCTACGGCTGGGTGGTGGATCTCGACTTGGAGAAATTTTTCGATCGAGTCCAGCACGACAAACTGATGGGGCAGATCGCCCAACGAGTCGAAGACAAGCGGCTGTTGAAACTCATCCGGGCATTCCTGAATGCCGGGGTGATGGAGAATGGATTGGTCAGCCCAAGCGTGGAGGGCACTCCCCAAGGAGGCCCACTTTCGCCACTGCTGTCGAACCTTGTGCTCGACGAGCTCGACCGAGAGCTAGAGCGACGCGGCCACCGCTACCTGCGCTACGCCGATGATTGCAATATCTACGTGCGCAGCCAGCGGGCGGGTCAACGGGTGATGGAAAGCATTACGCGATTCATCACGCACAAGCTCCAACTCAAGGTAAACGAGACGAAGAGCGCAGTGGCGCGACCGCAGGAGCGGAAGCTTCTCGGCTTCAGCTTTAGTGCTGGTCCAGAGATCAAGCGCACCATTGCGCCAAAGGCTCTGGAGCGGTTTAAGCACCGCGTCCGGGAAATCACACTTCGGGCGAAAGGCGTCAGTCTGGAGACAACAATAGCCGAGCTAGCTTCGTATATGCGAGGTTGGCGCAGCTATTTCGGCTTCTGCGAAACGCCCTATGTGCTAATTCAGCTCACCCGCTGGGTCCGGCTCCGACTGCGAGCAGCTATGTGGCGGCAATGGAAAACACCACGCCGTCGCCGGGCGGCTCTGTTAGCACTGGGGGTTCGTCCGAGACTGGCCAGCAACACGGCCGGCAGCGGACTCGGCCCCTGGTATCTGGCCCGAGCCAAAGCCCTCTCTGTGGGGCTTTCCAACGCTTACTTCAAATCGCTTGGACTTCCGACATTAATCGATGGGTGCTAGCGTAACCAACTCGAACCGCCGTGTACGGACCCGTACGCACGGTGGTGTGGCAGGGGTCGGCGGGTGACCGCCGCCCCTATGCCGATCAAACGCGCATACGTGTACGGATCTGGTGTGGAGTCCATCCTGTTGGCGGGTCAGCTCACTTGGACGAGAAGTCGCCATATCGTCGAAGTGCCGCGGTAAAATTAGTCCCCACAAGTCCGCCAGTGTTCACGAATGTGTCCCGTTCCAACCGGTTACGATCTCCGTGGAATATCGGGCCGGAGAGCCGACCACCGATTGTAGAGGTGTGGTCTGCGATCTTTTGCCCAATCCGATTCTTTGCGATTGTCAGGCAATCGACGCAACCGATCGCTGGGCGCTCCCCTTGCTCACATTGAGGGTTCGACATACCTGGGACCACGAAAGGCCGTCCCGCCGCAGCGCAGCCACACGGGCAGCGTCAACCTGGGCCCGGGGCCTTCCGAACTTCTTTCCTTTGGCGTGCGCATTGCGCAGCCCGGCGCGTACTCTCTCCCGGATGAGGTCGCGTTCAAGCTGTGTGACGATTGGGGTAAAGTGTGGTTATGCCCAGACGCCCATCGCTGCTCGTTGTTCTGTGCGCACTTGCCACCGCGTTAGCTATCCCACTGTTGGCAATCTTCCCGCTTCCACGCCAAGGTGGCGCCGCCCAGAAAAATCCCCCCGCCGGCGTTGAGGAACGCATACGCCATGTCGAAACCGGCTTGGTGTCGATACCGGTGGGTGAAGGTCAGGCGCCGCTACAGTTCAATTTGCAGCCATTGATGGAGGCGCTCAAGGTTCCGGGACTTAGCGTCGCCGTCATCGACGATTTCAAGCTGGCTTGGACGAAAGCCTATGGGGTCACGGAAGCGGGTACATCTACGCCTGTGAGCCCGAAGACTCTCTTTCAGGCGGGCTCAATTAGCAAGCCCGTGGCCGCGACAGGCGCGCTTTACCTGGTTGAGCATGGGAAGCTGTCGCTGGATGAGAATGTCAACCAAGAGCTAGAAACGTGGAAGGTACCGGAGAACGAGTTCACGGCAACGCAAAAGGTGACGCTGCGCAGGCTCCTTAGCCACAGTGCAGGGCTCACCGTACACGGATTCCCAGGATACGCCATCGGCCAGACTGTACCAACGTTGGTGCAAATCCTTAACGGAGAGAAACCGGCCAATACTGCGCCCATCCGGGTGGACTTCGTGCCAGGAAGCAAGCTCCGCTACTCCGGTGGAGGAGTCACCATCGAGCAGCAGTTAATCATGGACGTAACCGGCAAGCCGTTTCCACAGTTCATGCACGACACCGTGCTCGGTCCCATCGGTATGAGCGAAAGCACGTATCAACAGCCGCTTCCGTCTGCTCTGGCGGCTTTGGCGGCCAGTGGAACACGCAGTGACGGCAAAGTAATCTCTGGAAAGTGGCACGTCTATCCCGAAATGGCAGCGGCGGGTTTGTGGACGACTCCAACTGACCTTGCCAAGTTCGCAATCGAAATCGCTTTGTCGAAGAATGGAAAATCCAATCGCGTGCTTTCAGAGGCGATGACGCGCCAGATGTTGACCCCACAGATTGACGAGGTTGGTCTGGGCTTTTTCCTGGGCTTGGGAGGAAATCCAAACGCCTTCGGTCATGATGGCGCCGATGAGGGGTTCCAGGCAATCCTCATCATGATCAGCGACTCCGGCCAGGGCGCAGCCATCATGGCCAATTCGGACAACGGTATTACGGTGGGCCAGTATCTCGTCAACAGCATCGCCAGGGAGTACGGCTGGAAGTACACTCCGCCGAAACCTTCTGCTGCCACCGCCATATCGCTGGTCGAGACGACCAGGGGACCACAGGCGGCAATCCACGAATACTCCTATCTGAAGCAGGCCGCCGCTTCACAGTATGAGTTCGATGAGAGCACTCTCAACCAGCTTGGCTATCGGCTCCTGGACAAAGGAAAAATCGAGGATGCAACCCAGGTTTTCCAGCTCAACGTGCAGGAATATCCTCAGTCCTGGAATTGTTACGACAGCCTCGGCGAAGCCTACATGAAGGCTGGGCAAAGGCAACTAGCCATCCAGAATTACAGCAAGTCGATCAAGCTCAACCCGGATAATCAGAACGGGATCGACATGCTCAAGAAGTTGAAGGAGCAAAAGTGAATGCCGGAGTTTTGCCCGGCCTAATCCAGTTTAAGCGCCCAGCCGCGCAACCGATCTCTGGGCGCTCCCCTTGCTCACATCGAGCGTTCGACATACCTGGGACCACGAAAGCCCGTCACGCCGCATCGCAGCGACCCGTTCAGCGTCAATCTCGGCGCGGGGCCTTCCGAACTTCTTCCCCTTGGCACGCGCATTCCGCAGGCCGGCCTTGACCCGCTCCTGGATCAGCGAGCGTTCGAACTCTGCCATCGCGCCGATGATCTGGAACATCAGGCGGCCGGAGGGCGTACTGAGGTCCAGGTTGTCCCGGAAGCTGATAAACGCGACGCCGTATGCGCAAAGATCCGCAAGCGCATTAACAAGATGCTTCAGCGAGCGACCGAAGCGATCGATCTTCCAGACAAGTACTGCGTCAAATTTGCGCCGGTGAGCGTCAGCCATGAGTTGATTCAGTTCAGGTCGTGATTCCTTCGAACCGGATACGCCCTTATCGATGTACTCACTGGTGACGGTCCAACCGCGGCGGGCGGCGTACTCTCGGAGTTCTGAGAGTTGCATCTCGGGATCTTGCCCGTTGCAGGTTGAAACGCGAGCGTACAGAGCGACGCGAGCAATTGTGAGTGGTGGTTCTTGAGCGTGGGGTGATGCGGTGTTACGTTGATTAATAGCCATTGGGTGCCTCCTTAGTAGGTGCCCTGGTTAGGGCCGTGTCGGTGTTAGCGCATCGGCACGGCGCGTTTTGTGGTTCAGGCCAATTTCTTGCGGCCTTATTCTTTGCGATCTTTCAACTCTTTGAATCTTTGAGATCCGTTCAGGCAGATCCGTCGTTCAGCCGATTCCCCCGTGCCTGATTTAGTTGCCGGAGCACTCACCTTCCCTTCTGCAATACGCACAATTTGCTTCCACCACATCGTCAGCCGGTTCAATCTGAGGCGCGGCCCCATCGCATCAAGGCGAGAGTTCACTTCCTGCAGGATGAACCTTTTCAGTCCATTATCATCACCGTACTTGGATCGTCCCTTGTGGTACGCACGGACAGCAAGCGGAAGCCATTCGTCTTCGAATTGCTTGAGACTCCTGCCTCTGCTCAACACCGCTGTGACCTTGTTTCGGCAACTCTCGCAGTGAATACCACGCAGGTAGTTCTTGCGGAATCGACGCTCGTGTTTTCCCTTGATCAAGTACTTTCCGCATCTACGGCACTTGGCTAACCCAAATCTGTCTTCTGACTGCAAGAACCTAAGGAAATACACCGTTGCATCAAGCGATGCCTGATCGATGAGCTCTACGTTCCGTTTCGTTCCCGGACCGTAACCTTCTAGTCCGAACGTGATTTTTCCAAATAGATCTAACACTGCCGTTGCGTGTCCGTCCAGGAACCCTTTTTGGAGCCTAACGAAGTCACCCAGAAGAAGTCGTCGGCTGTATGGGGTTTCACTTCCGTCAGGATGTAAGGCCGAGTCCAGCCAGCGATCAACGTAGCCCCGAAGCGCATCGCGAAACTGCAACTGCGCTCTCTCATAGTCTTCTCGCGCCCTCGCCGGCTGTCCTACTCCCCAGCCTTCGACCTCTACGGCCTCCGCGTGTGTGCGCTGGGCCCAGTCGCCACCATTCTCTAGCGCAACAATGAACCAATGCCTCCGCGTGGGCTTGGGTATCTCCCCACGCTCCCATGCATCGTAGGCAGTCAAGTACTCCTCAACATTGTCGTAATCGGCTTGCTTTGGCGGTTCCCGTTTGGCGTGAACCGCTGGTTGTCGGCGCTCTTGATTGCTAGACATTGTGTTTACTGCTTAAAATATGTATAGCACATAATAATAGCAAAGTAAAGCTAAATTATGACAAGTAAACAAGCATGTTGTGATTGACCATGCCCCTACGATTCGTTTACTTCTGCAAGTGATGGCGAGGAGAAGGAACACAGAGGTCACACCCCTAATCAGGAAGTACTTGTCGCCGGCAGAGGCCGAGTTAGCGACGGGAATCAGTAAGTGGACCTGGCGTCGGCTCGCCTACCAAGGGAGCATAACGAGCGTGAAACTAGGGCGTCGGCTGCTCATACCAATCTCGGAGATTGAAAGGCTCATCTTGGAGGGCACCCGGCCAGCAAGACCTCAGGCCACAGCTTGTGCCTCGACGGATCAATCCATCCAGCGCCTGATACTGCGGCCTTGCGAGCAACAGAGCCATGAACTCTGAGGATCTCTCGAAATTCGCTTCGTTTGGCATAACGCCTGATCTGCTCCGGGAGGCCGGGGTGCGGCGCGTGAGTGACTCTGAAGCACGCGAGGAATTCGGAATTCGCTTCTCAACCGCTGCAGACCTCAGTGGGTTGATATTTCCGTACTTCGATCCGAGGACTGGCAAGCGCGTTACCGCCAGGTGCCGTCGTGACAGACCCGAAATGGATCTTGATGGCAAGCTCTTGAACAAGTATCTGTCCCCTTCGGCGATCGACGACACCTATACTTCACCCCAGGTGCGGCGGAGCTTCTCGATAACCCCGCAGTTCCTGTCGTCTTGGTAGAAGCGGAAAAGTCGGCGCTTGCGCTGTTAGCTCTCGGACGCCGGATGGATCATCCGGTTCTTGCAATGGCATGTGGCGGCTGCTGGGGCTGGCGCGGTCGAGTGGGAAAGTTGATTTCCACCGATGGCTCTACGTTGGACGAAAGAGGGCCACTACCCGATTTTGACCTCATACGCTGGGAAAACCGCGATGGCATCATTTGCTTCGATGCCAATGCGGCAACGAATGCAAAGGTGCGCCAGGCCAGGCACGAATTAGCCACCGAACTGTCCGCTCGGGGTGGAAGCATCCGTGTTGCGGAGCTTCCCCCTGATGGAGGTGTCAACGGCCCCGACGACTTAATCGCGAGGGCCGGTGATGAGGCTCTACTAGAGCTCCTTGATTCGGCACGGCCATTCGCGGAAACGGCAATCGCAGAAGCGAGCTCAGCAATTGCGGAGTTGGAACAAGGCAAAGCGCAATCCCCAGCTCCGGCACTGGCGGCCGTCGCTGCGGTGGACGATCTACTACAGCGCATCCTGTTGATAGGCCGCCTGGCCGGCCTGAGGATACCGGGCCTCACTAAGGCGGTCATTCAGGAAGCCGTTAAAGCGAAACGGCAGACAGCAGAGGAGAAGCAAGCCAATGCGAGCAAGATGGCGGAGCGTGCGCGGCAGCTGCGGCTTAGAGTCATCCCGGCGCAGTTGATCGCCGAACTGGAAGCCTATTATTCCCGCCGCCGGCATCTGCCGCAAGACACAGCCCTGGTAGAAGCTCTGTTTTGCATGAACACCTACGCCTTCGAGCTTTTTGACACTACGGCATATCTTCTCTACGAGAGTGCGACTGGTGGCTGCGGCAAAACCACTGCGTTGGAGTTTCACGAGGCAGTCTGCGCTCGCGCCTATCTCGGCGTAGATCCCAGCGCCGCCGTCCTCTATCGAAGAATTGAACGCGATAAACCGACTTGGTTACTCGACGAAGCACGCATCTTGCAAAGCCACGGTGAGCGGGCTCAGGAACTGCTTGCCCTCTTCGACGCAGGTTACAAGGCAGGTGCGACCGTGTCTCGTTGCGAAGAGCATGGAGAGCAGCTGCGCGACTTCAGCGTGTATTGTCCCAAGGTCCTTGCTCGGATTGGCGGCTTTAAAGGCACGCTCCTTGATCGCGGCATCGTGATTCATCTCGAGAAGGCTCGCGGCTTGCCGCAGACGCGCCGGAAGGTGCTGAGAAAGGAGGCGGCACCGCTCAAAGAGGCACTGGAAGCCTACGCACTGCAATATCGCACGCAACTGGAGCATCTCTACGAAAACGAGCCTGACGAGACCTACTGGCCGCAACTTTCCGGGAGGGAGTCTGAAATCTGGGGGCCACTGCTTACCCATGCACGCTTGGCTGGTCAAGAAATCGAGATGCGGGCGTTAGAAGTAGCTTTGGAGTTTTCGAGAGGAAAAGCGGAGATCGCTGTTGCGGAGGACCGGCACCTGGCTTTGGCGCAAGAAGCGCTGGAAGTCTTGAACACCTTCGATAGCGACACGTTCTTGCCCAGAGAACTGATGGAAGTGCTGGCGGGAAAGGAAGCTTGGGGCGAACATCTTGACGAGCGAAAAACCGAGAAAGCGAAAGTGTCAGCGGTTGGAAGGTTCTTCGCCCCGTTCCGCCTGCAATCTCGTAAACACTCGGCCTCTGGGACCGAGTACAGCCGTTCAGAAGCGATCGAAGCTCTTTGCCGGCATCTTCCCCCGCCTGATACCCGACCCGGAAGTGTCACAGTGTCAGCGAAACCCGTAACCAGCACGAATCCAGTTAGTTGCGGGAATGACACTTATCGAAAAGAAGTGTCATCGTACCAACTCAGTGAAAGGAAAGGAGCTTCCATTGCCGCTGACACTTTGACACTTCAAGCACTGGGAATAGAGGAAGACCTATGAGCATCGGCGAAATCTTGGGTGAAGTCGAGGCTACCGGCATCGCGCTTCGACTCGATAGGGGTAAGGTACGCATCTGGTACCCGGAGCCTCAGCAACGTGAGAGATTGGCTTCGCAGGTTGCTTTTCTTCGCGCTCACCGATCCGAAGTAGCCGAATTTCTGCAAGCGCGGGACACAGTTCCCGTTATGCCGTCTGGCGTCCGGCTCGTCTCGTGGAGTCCAAAGCATCCCCCCATCGTGCTGAGCCGATACAGCGTCGTCACCGATGTGACGGCATTCATAGCTTCGACGTTGACCCAATTGGAAGAAGCTCTGAAGGGCAATGGTTGGCGGGCCGGACACTGGAGTGTTCGTGAGCTTGTGGAACGGCTGGAGGAGACGGGTGTGAAGTTGGAGGTTACCGAGCGATGATTCAGCACCAGTGGCACCTGACGGTGAATTGGTCTCGTCACAGCAACCAGACTGGGCGTGCTGCGTGTGGCATACGGTCGGCGAAGAGCCTCGTGATGGAAATCTCGGCAGACGGCTTCAGAGAGCGTTCCACAAACCCTGAGCGCGAAGGGGCCGTAAGTAGTTGATCCTGAGCAGCGGGAAACGGCAATTTTTCAGTTCGGGAAATAGATGATTTAGGAACATGCGGATTGATAGCCGAGAAACAAATGCGCCGTGATATTGATGGGCAAGGTTGAATCCAATTCGCAGTATCGGGTAGAGAGGGAATGGCTCGACGTCCGAGCCCTGACCCAGTATGCCTCGGTCTCTGTGCGCACGGTTCGGGAATGGGTTCACCGGCCCACGAACCCGTTGCCAGCGGTACAGGTTGGCAATAAGCTGCTAATTAGCCGAACTGCTTTCGATGCGTGGCTGACAACTCACGGGGTGCAACCGCCGCAATGTGTTAGCGCGATAGTTAACGATGTGATTCAGAGGATGAGGAGGTAAAGGCATGGGAGTGAAGATTCGCAAGCTGCGGGGCAAATGGTATCTGGTCATCGATTACCGCGGAAAGCGGAAGACCCGCGTGATCGGGACGGATCGAAAAATTGCCGAGGAAGTGCGGCGCCAGGTCGAAGCGAAGCTCAGTCTGGGCGATTACGGGATTCTCGGAAGCGAAGAGCAGGTTCCAATGTTTGACGCATATGCCGAGCGCTGGCTCAGGAGCTATGTAGAGGTTGAGCGCAAGGGCTCAACGCTCCGCAGTTACAAGCAGTTGCTGCGACTTCACGTCAGCCCTCGTTTTGGGCATAGGAACCTGTCAGACATTAAGCGGGAAGAAATCAAGGCGTTCCTGGGCGAACTCTCACGACAAACAAAGGTGGTCGGGGGGAAGACCGTTCCCAGGTTCGCCCGCAACACGCTTAGGCTGATTGTCGGTGCGCTGCGCTCAGTTCTTAGCGCGGCCGTGGAAGATGGTCTAATCGAGAACAGTCCCGCCTTGCGAGTGGGAAGATTCGCCAAGACGGAGCACCCAGCCCACCAAGCCAGTGCCATGACTCGACGAGAAGCGGGAGAGTTCCTAGATGCAGTCGTGGACGTGTGTCCCGGATGGTATCCATTTTTTCTCACTGCCCTCCGCTCCGGCCTGCGCAAGGGCGAATTGATCGCGCTGAAGTGGGGTGACATCCAGTTCGGTGGGGACGAGAGCGATTCCAATCGATTCATTCTGGTCCAGCGGAACTACTCTCTCGGGCAATTCACCACGCCGAAGAACCACAAGACGCGCCGCGTGGACCTGTCTCGCCAGTTGAGGGCGGTATTGCTCCAACGCAGAGATGAACGCTTGCTAGCGGCCTTCCTAGGCGGAAAGAACAGCATCTCTGATGAGCTTGTCTTCCCTTCTGGGGCGGGGACTCCGATCAAGCCGGACAACATTGCGGTTCGGTACATGCATCCGGCCCTCCAAAAAGCGGGCCTCCGCCATTTCCGTTTCCATGATCTTCGGCATACCTTCGGGTCGCTGCTGATTCAAGACGGAGCGTCCCTCACGTATGTGAAGGAACAGATGGGACACAGCTCCATCCAGATTACCGTCGATACCTACGGGCACTTGATCCCCGGTGCCGACATTGCGTGGGTAGATCGCCTTGACAGCCAACTAGGTCCACAACAATCCGCAAACAGGACGCAAACAGGAGACACGGGGTTAGAGAGGGAGGACTTGGAAGTGGTTGAAAAGACTTGGCTGCCCCCCAGGGATTCGAACCCCGATATGCTGATCCAGAGTCAGCTGATCATCTAATTAATTGCGTGAAACATCCAACAAATCTGCGGTTTTCTGTAGCATCATCGAAAAGCAACACGCCTGTGTCGCCGGTGTGTCGCCACATCGCGGAGAGGCGTAACTGCTGTTGCGCCGCGCCTGGGGCCTTTGTCACGGCGAGTGGAGGCCAGACGCTCACCCGGAAACTGCCTTACGGGATGATAATCGTGGCGCTCGTGAAATAAGCTCAGCGTTCGGATTTCGCTGTGCTCCATTGACGCAGCGCAAGGTCCTCAGGCAGTTCCAGGCCGACAGCTACGGTATGTTGGAGAGTGCAATACTGGGCCAGTTGACTAGGGGCGCCAGGCGCACCGAATTTCTTCGGCGGACAAATAACTGACAGGTGCCAATTGGGCATCCCTGGCGACCGAATAATTTGCTTGTCGGGAGCTACACTGGGATGTGAGAAAACTCATTGTTGTCCTCATTGCGCTTGGTGTGTTGCTGCTCGTGTTCTTACTGGCAAGATCAGCGACACCCATTGTCGAGCTCCCGTCTGCAGTCGTTTCCCTGGGTCAAGCCACTCGGATCACCGTTCACGTCCGCGATCCGCGTGGCATTCGCAGGCTGCAAGCGTTCGTCGAGCAGAATGGTGCTCGGTACCAAGTCTTTGCAATGACGCAGCCGTCGAAGTCGCCCGACGGCACCTGGAACTTCACGGCTGGCGTCAAGACCACTCCCCAGTTGCAGGCGGGCAATGCGAAGTTGATCGTGGAAGCGACTTCGAACGACCTGCTTGGAAAGACAGGTCGTGCGGAACGCGACTTGACCGTCGTTACGCAGCCACCGATTGTCAGCGTTGATTCAGGGCAGCACTACCTGTATCTGGGGATGGCAGACCTCGCCACGTTCAATGTCTCGGGGAGCTGGACAGAAGCGGGAGTGCGCGTCGGCAATGAGAAATTCCGCGCCTGGCCCATGCCTGTTGGCAAGCCGGGCCTGTTTTCGATGTTTGCGTTCCCCTGGAACATGCCGACCGATACCGTACCGCTGGTCTATGCTGCGAACGGTGCAGGAAACGATGTGACCAGCCCCCTCGCGGTGGTGTTTCCGAAGAAGGAGCAGCCGAAATATAAGATTCATGATCTACAGGTGAGCGACACCTTCATGCAGAAGGTGATTAACGAACTGGACCCGAACGGAACAGGTGATCCGGTCACGCGCTTCGTGAAGATCAACAGCGAGATGCGCCGCGCCAATAACAAAACGCTTTCCGATCTGCAGTTCAAGACCGCCGACAGGTTTCTATGGTCCCGGCCTTTCATCCGGCAGCCTCACTCCCAGGCTGAGGCGAACTTTGCCGACGTGCGAAATTACATCTATCACGGCCAGAAAATCGATCAGCAGGTTCACTTGGGATACGACCTGGCGGTTACGCAGCACGTCGGTGTGGAAGCATCGAATGACGGCAAAGTGGTTTATGCGGCTCCTCTGGGAATTTACGGCAACTGCATCGTCCTCGACCACGGCTATGGACTACAGACAATCTATGGCCATCTCAGCAGGATTGATGTCCATGAAGGCGACATGGTGAAGCAAGGCCAAGTGATGGGCGTGAGCGGCCAGACCGGTATGGCCGGAGGCGACCACATCCACTTCGCGATGCAGCTCGACGGCATCCAGATCGATCCGAAGGAATGGTGGGATGCACACTGGATTAAGGATCACATCGCGAGGCGGGTGGACCTTCCTGGGTTCAACCCGTAATGCAAGCCGTAATCATAAACCTTCGTCCCGGGAATATATACATCATCTCGCCAGAGGTGAAAGTACTCCCGATTGGGTACAAGGAGGTGGAAAATATGGGGCATGAGAAACAAGTCAAGTACAAGCTCATCTACGGCGACCAGAAGAAAATCAATGAGGAATTGTCTCCCGCTGAAACAAGCTGGAAACCCATTCTAATGAGTGCAATCGCCGACCCGACGACTCCGGGCGGTATTACGTTCGCTGTTATCTTGGAGCGGACTGCTACCGAATACTGATCCTCATCTTTGAGGTTTGGGTAATCCGCCTGTCCTCATCAACTCTGGCATGTATGGCAACATCGCAGACAAGTCCGCTGCGTGCGGTAATGCAGCACGCATGCTTCGGTCGGGCGGACGGCTTGTGGTCAGCCATCCCAGAGGCAGGGCCTTCGTTGATCAACTGCGGGCCACCAGCGGCCTGTTTATTGAGTCCCTTCCCACCAAAGAGGAGTTTGGGAGCTTCGTCGGCCCTTCTAGATTATCGCGTGCACTCCTGAGCGGGCAAAGCTACGACAGGCGAGATCGATCTGTTCGGCGGCTTACCGTCCCCAGTTGTCGAGCCCCGAGCGACCCCAACTTCGAACGACCTTCGATCACAAGTAAAGCACGTGCCCGGGTGATCTCCTATAGCCTGGAGAACCCGGAGCACGGGAAGCCAGGGGAGGATCGGTTTCATTGGAGCTTCCATCGCGTGACCGAGCCGCTGTTCCGCTCCAGCGGCGGGCCGGTTGGATCTCGGGGTATTTAGGGCGCCCTCTGAGACTGCACCTAATCTGCACCAAATGCTTGAGATTGCCAAGCTCAGATAGAGCCAACCTGCGGAAAGATAGAATCGGCATCGCCTGTGTAACGGCTGGCACACCTTCAGCCGAGCACTGAGCGACGAACCTCCATCACCTCGGAATTCCGGATAACATCATTTCAGCGGATCTTAAACACGTTTTAGGAAGAAGTGCAACCCACAATCAGGAGAAGTGAAGCACATGACCCGTAAAGACGATAGGCGGCAGCTGGAGTGTCACAGGAAGGGCGCACGAATGTCGAATAAGGATAAGACAACAGCAGTTGGCAAGTGTCGAGCAAGGACGAAAGCGGGTCGCCCATGTGCTGCTCCAGCAGTGCGCGGCGGCGCCTATTGCGCGATTCACGCGGACCCCAACCGAGCAGCCGAACTCGGTTGCAAGGGAGGTGCTCGCAACCGTACGATGTACAATGGTGAGATCCAGGAAGTTTCGGTTCCTCAATCGGCCGCAGACGTGAGGCGAGTGCTAGCCGAGGTCATGGCAGAAACCCGTGCCGGGAAAATGGACGCGAAGCTGGGTAGCACCCTCGCCTATATGGCGACTGCCATGTTGCCGGCGTATGAGGCAGGTCCCCCGACGCCGGCTAACCCACCCGCGATGAACGTATACCGAGCGCTTCATTTCAGAGCCCACAGTACCGGAATTACCGAGACTATCCATCAGAAAGAACTTCAAGCGCCATCCAACGAGGCACGGCAAGGCCTCCCTGCGCCAACGACAGAAGCCGTCGCCTCTCAGGCAAGCAAGAAGATGAGGATGTGATTTTTGACTACCAAACCGGACGTCCCTTAACTCACTAAGCGTCAGCCGGAGGACCGCTCTTCTTTGCCGCTTAACCTCTGATAATTGCCGCTTTATGCCGCTTTAACGGCATGGGGGAGCGTGCTCGCAAGGACGGGGTTTTCTGAGACTGGGACATGCCTTCGGGGGAGAAGTAGGAATGTACGAGAGGAACCAAGCCCAGCAGGATTGGCTGGAGTCGCTGATCGCAAAACTTGGCGGAGCTGCCGGCACCGTGCATGTGCAACGAGGCGAAGACCTCTACCTGACGGCTGCGCACAATATACCGCCTAACGTAGTCGCGATCGTGTCTCGTGTCCCGCACGGCAAGGGGATGGCGGGTTTGGCCCAGGTTAGGAAGCAGCCGGTGCAAACCTGCAATCTGCAAACCGACGAAACCGGCAACATCAAACCAGGCGCTAAGGCTGTCGACGCGCAGGCAGCAGTCGCTTTGCCGGTCCTCGACGGAGAAGGTGCGGTGCGCGCTGTGGTTGGGATTGCCTGGAGTCATGAATTCGAGATCCGCGCAGCGGAAGAGCAGCGGATGATGGAGCTGGCGACAGCCTTACCGCAGTAGCAATCAACACCTCGCGCCTTGGATAATCAAAAGAAGGACTCCCGCTCGCGCAAATCGCATTTCGAACGCACATCTATCGCGCAAGCAGCCAGCCACCTTAGCGGCGATTGCAGAGGCGTCGAGGATTTCTGGTTGCTTTGACTTATTCTACAATCCACAGACGGTAGCTTATGGCGGCGCGCGGCAACTCATCTTTGGACCTGCTGTTCGATGACCTTTCTTTTCCGACGAGTCTGACGATTGGGAAGGACGGGTCTTTTTATGTCGCCGAGTCTGGCCTGGCGTTTGATGGAGCGTGTCCGGGCGGCCGCATCTGGCATCTTGAGTCCGACGGACGGCGCACGCTTCTTGTCGAAAATCTACGCGCCCCCGTCAACGGCCTGACGCTTCACAATGATCGGCTTTACGTTTCCGAAGGGGGACATCCCGGACGCATCAGCCACTTCGATTTGAACGGGGGTGCGCAGGAGGTGATTCTGGATAACCTGCCCGGCGCCGGCAACTACCACACTAACATGGTGGCTTTCGGCAGGGACGGCAAACTCTATTTCAGTCAGGGAGCGATGACCAATACCGGGATCATGGGCCTTGACGCTTATGAGCTGGCGTGGTTGCGCCGTTTGCCTCACAGCTACGATCTGCCCGGCTATGACATAACGCTCAGGGGTGTAAATGTCGAAACACCCAACCCGCTGAGCGGAAGTGAGAACACCCGGACGCAAACCGGGGCCTTCTCGCCTTTTGGCGAGCGCACAAAGATCGGCCAGCGGATCACCGCACAGTTGCCATGCACTGCAGCGATCATGAGTTGTAACGAGGACGGCAGCGAGTTGGAGTTGGTCGCGTGGGGATTGCGGAACGCCTACGGGCTTGGATTTCTTCCCGACGGCAGATTGCTTGCCGTAGATCAAGGGGCGGATGATCGTGGCAGCCGTCCGGTAGGCAATGTGCCTGACATGCTCTTTGAGGTGCGCAAGGGAGCATGGTATGGCTGGCCTGACTTTATCGGCGATGTGCCGATCACAGACCCACGTTATCAGCCGGAGCGCGGTGGGGCGCCAACTTTCTTGCTCGCGAACCACGACGAGTTGCCCAAGCCCGAAAGGGCGTTCCTGTGCTTTCCACCACATGCGGCGGCGGTCAAGTTTGATGTCGCGCCGGAGCGCGCGCCGGCCTGGGCAGGGCAAATCTTCGTCGCGCTCTTCGGAGATGAGGTGCCGATGACAGCTCCGTCAGGACCGAGAGTTGGCCGCTCTGTGGTGCGCGTCGATCCTGTTGATTGGAGTATGCACCCGTTCGTGCAGGATAGACTCTTGAGGCCGATCGACGTTCGGTTCGGCCCGGTGGATGATTCGTTGTACATCCTGGATTTCGGGAACTTTGAAATGCTCGCGGGCGGCGCGGTCAATGCAAAAGCGAAAAGCGGCAAGCTCTGGCGCTGCCAGCTGCCAGCGTGAGGCACGTTGCCAGGACAGACTTGGCGTTGCTGATGAGGGTGGGCATTATTTGCGCAGTCTATTGATTCCGACCAGAAGGTGTGCGGGATGGGAACTTTGCTTCTATTAGCATTCGTTTTGAGCCTCGACAGCTTTCGTGTCTCGCTCGGTCTGGGGGCGTTGAAGCTCCGTCCCATAAGGCAGACTCAGATCGTTGTCGCTTTTGGACTGTGTGACGGATTGGCCCCGCTCCTGGGGATACTAGTTGGTCAATCACTCGTTCGATTTATCGGCGGATGGACCGAGTATCTCGGACCTCTCGTACTGGGCGTCTATGGCGCTTATGTTATCTACGTCGCACAGCGTTATGAGGCAAACGAAGAAGCAAGGGACACGGGCGGCTGGATTGTGCTGGGTCTACCTCTGTCTTTGAGTTTGGACAATCTCGTAGCAGGAGCCAGTCTGGGCATGATCGGGTTTCCGTTACCTCTTTCAGTCGCGGTCATCGGCGCGATGAGCGCATTGATGTCGCTGGCCGGTCTGCTGCTGGGCAGAACGGCGGTGAACTATCTAAAACTCAATTCCGAACTGTTGGGTGGAGTGGCGCTTGTCTGCATCGCGCTGGTGCTGGCGATCGAGCGTTTCTAGATTCGTGTCACTCATCACGGTGCGCATCCTTCATCCATCCATTGACGGAATACTCGAATCTGTTCGGTCGTCAGTGGATCGAAAGGCGGCGGCGGCATCGGACCGAGGCTTGGGTCTGCAATGCGATCATAGATGATAGCCGCGTTGGCCTTCACGTGCTCGTAGTTGGTCAGGTCGAACCGCCACATCATCTGTCCTCTAAATTGATTAAACAGGGGCATGATGTCGCTATTGAAAGAAACTGCCATCTTCGCTCTCCCTCGTTTTTTCGTCCGCTACGAACCACCTCATTGTGTGGAGCGCCCCACTGTCGTGTTATTTCGACGCTGGCGCAGCCAGACCGTAGATGTTCAGGATGCCGCCGTCTCGGCCGAAGACAAGCGCGCCAGCCACAACGTAGTTCTTCCAGATAGCCGGCCCAAGGCAGTAACCATAGCCGCCATTGTAACCGTCAGTCTGCGATCCCAAGTCGTCGTTCCAGAGCAGGGTCCCGTCGCTCACCTTGAAGGCATAGATGGAAACTTTGCTCGTCGTGCAGAACACTACATCGTTAACGACCGCAGGCGAGCTCAACCCGCTTTCACCAGCGCTAGAATACATGCCTACGGTTTGGCCCGTCGTGTCATCAGTGCGCGAAACGTTCAGGTACCGCTTTGGGTCGCTGTTATCCATCGGCCAGGCATCGGCCAGAGTATCAGAATCGAGATCGATTGCCCGCATGAACGGAGTTGATTCAAAGTCGATGCCGGGGGATTGCGAATGGTAATTGGGCCCACCCATACCGAAGAAAATGCGCGGCGAGATGTTTGGCGCCTTACCATTCGAACCCGGATAAATTGCGCCCGTGTTGAAAACGCCAGAGAAGTTTTCGTTCGGAACCTGATCCGACACTTCGTTAGTTATATGGGGATTGATCGTAGGATCGGCCGGGTTAGGATGCGCATCCACAGTTGCAATCCTGCTCCCGTCGTTGAGGTAGGGCAGCATCTGCCGCGTTTTGATGGGTTGCAGAGTTGCGGCATTGCTCACGAAGCAGCTACCGTTTTTGCAAGCGACAATGAGTACCTTTTGACCGTTCAATTTCATGAGTACTGACGCGCCCCCCAGATCGATATCGCCATCGGAAGGGCGGTAGTTACTATCGGGCGGTACCTGGAAGAAAGCCTTAAACTCGCCAGTCTCCGCATCCAGAGAAAGCACACCGTTGGAATATCCGGGACTTGGTAATTCGGGATTGAACTTCGGGATGGGATCGGGTGGTCCTTTCCAAGTCCAACTTGCATTGGGTTCCGGTTGCTGATTCCCCGTTGAGCAATAAATGCGATTCAAATCGGCGTCGTAAGCAATTGCTCCCCAGACGGAGCAGCCCATCGACACGGGCGTGCTGCGTACGCTGGTAAATTGATTTGGCACGGTGCCCAACAAAACCGAAACAGGCAGGGTGTTGGGTTGGTTGTCCTGGTTCGCGTTGAACCTGTTGGTGCAGAAAATCCAGTTGACGTGTCCAGTCGCGGCATCGAGGCAGAAGACGAAGCTGAAGAGTTGCGGGTTCTCGCCCTCGCCACAGCCAACATAGACTTTTGTTCCGTCGGCCGAGACGACGGGTGACGACCAGATCACCGCGGGCGGAGCGCCCATATCGACGCCGGCCATGTTTGTAATGGGTTGATTGTGGAGAATATCTTCCTGGCGTAAATCCGTGAACCAGATCTCGGCAAGCGTTTCCTGGTCGAGGCAATAAAACTTGCCGTTGAACGCGCCGAAGTAAACTCGTCCGTTGACAACCGCTGGCGTCGAACCCATGCCCGTGAAGTGGTGCGCGTCGGACGGATCACAACCCAGGTTCCAGGAGTAGGTATTGACTATCGTCCCCGTTTGGATGTCGATCTTATGCAACGCGCCCCCGTTGCCCCCCTCCGCCTGTTGAGAGTTGGCTAGACCTACGTAGATGAAGCCGTCCGTCACTGCCGGCACGGAGAGTACCGGACCACCCAATTGCAGGCTGTGCAGCAGCGTGAAAGTCGCAGGAGCAACGTTGCTGCTGTTTAGATCGCTGTCTGAAACGTAACCGGTGTGTTCAGGATCGCCATGAAACATCCACCAGCCGGTGGGAGGGTTCGCCAGCGCAGCCGTTGGTGGCGGAGGAGCGAGCGTGGCGCTCGTTTGAATTTTCTCGGGCGAAGCGCTTTGTCGATTTTGACTCTGTCTCCGCAGCGCGATTTCAGTCTTCTTATCCATTAGTGTGCCCTCCGGTTCAAGCCCCAGCTAAAGTCCGACTGACCTGCTCTGTAATGACAGCTCATGCAGCTATTGCCGCCCGCTCCGGCGGCATCGTTCTGGGTTTGAAAGTAAGTCTCCATTGTGGTGTTGACAGCGCCATCAACAGGGAATGCGCTACCCGCGTTCTGCGGATAGATGCCACCGTTTTGCATCAGCATGAATGGACCGTTTGTTCCGATGCCGGGGTTGAAAGGCCACTGCGTTACGACCAGCTGATAGTACTGCCAAACCGTTCCTTTCAGCAGTTGCTGGTAGTAGGCATTGAAATCTCGAGTGGATGCGCCGGGCGGAGTGTTGGGGATTGCATTAACCCGCGTGACCTGTACCGGCGACGGAGAAGGTGGCAGCTTCAGCGAAGGTTTGTAGTTGTATCCGCCAACCGTAGGGGGTTTGTCGGTGCCGTTGTTGAAGGAATACCCGTTGGGAGGCAGTGACGGCTTCGGCGAAATATCACTATCCGGCGGCACGTTGTCTACCTGTTCGAAGGTTGACCAGACCCATTCGGTAAACGGATCCACCTTATGGGCGATGTGGAGGCCGACCAGCAGAACTGTTGCCGACGAGCATGACTTGGTCTGTGGGTTGTAAACCTGCGCAGTCGTGGCATAGAAGCGACTCGCGTCATCCTTGTCTGTCTTGATGCGCCAGGCTGCTTTCACCATGATTGAGCCCAGCGTGTTCGTCGGTGTTGCCGTGGTCATCGGCATCTGCACTCCAAACTGTGCATTCTCTTTCGGTGCAAGATTCTTCAAAAGGTAAAGCCACGAGGTAGGATCGCTGTCCTGACCGCGAATGAAGTTGTATTCCGCTTGATCATAGCGGATGTCGTAATAAACATAGTTCCCCCGCTGATCGACGAGCGGGTATGAAAACGCCTGCTTAGTTTGCATCAACGGCGTATTGCCCTTGCTTAGGAAAATGAGTGTCATTTGTCCGGCTTGGCTGTTCGGGCACGGTTTGACAGGACTGTCGGATGACTCCCAGGGACTCGGCCTCTGATCTCCTTGCCCAAACAAATCGAAGGTGTCTTTGTAAGTTTCCCACACCACGGGTGTTCCGCTTGCGGCGTTAAGAAATACACTCGGGTTGTTAGGTTGATTGGGCACGCCTCGCGAGCCAGTCGCCGCCGGCCAGTTGAGCGCTATGAACGACTCCCACGAGAAGTAGTCGAAGTTCGGTCGAATCTGCAAGGGAGTATTGATTTGTTTGGGGAGTGGGACTGCCCAGGGAATGTTGCCGCTCACTGTGGCCGGCGGCACGCTCGGAGGAAACCCCGGAGGATATGGCGGTATCACAATCTGAGCAAGGCTGGGACCAGGCGTAGCCGTCATAGTGCTGTTACTCGCATTATTGGTCGGCGCGGATTGCCTGCAACTGAAGTTAACAAGTGCAAAGAGAGCGATGGTAACTACGACAATAAGGGTTCTGTTGTTTCGAGTCGGAGTCCTGCCCATAATTTGCTCCTTTATTTTCTTGTCCGATGGAAACCCATCCGCTAGCGGCCCTTGAATTCGACAACAAGAAGGTGTGTGTCGGTATTGCCGGTGTTTCCTCGCAGTGCGTTATCGGAGGTTTTGAAAGCGACTCACCGGCGGTCAGCATTACCGTTTTACCCTTCCCGGTGCAATCGGTAGCCGAACTCCAATCGGTAAACAAACGCTTCGCGTCGCTGATTACATAGACGAAGTACGCAGGATGAGAATGCTTCGGAACCTTGTGGCCGGGCGCGTCGTGGTATTCGAGCATCCGCACGGCATTATTCTCGTAGAGAACCTTGTAGTGTGCCAGATCTACTTTTGCCGGGTCTTGTGCACTCGTAATCTGCGCCGCGCCAAGCATCGCCATCAAGACGAAGGAAGTCGATACTATTGGCTGGTTGGCGTTTTTCATATCGCTCCTCTTCGCTGAACGTTGAACCTCGCGGGTAGCCTGTCAACATCGGACGTGTCGATCTAGCCTACGACTGCTGGCCTAACGAACCTGAAGAGGTTCAAGTTTGCATTGATTCGATCCTAAGCGCGGATGAGGAGACGCGCCGGCACGATTCCTTAACGCCGCGAATGTTATCCTACCTCTGTTACCGAGTCAATGATAATGTGCCCCTCTGGGATGCTGAGGGCTGACATTAATGCTGCCGCTTGCTCCTATGCGATCCTCTAGCTTTATAAGCGTTGCGTTGCTGCGGACTACGCGATACTCTGATCTCGGAGCGTGAAACGGATGAGATATGCGTCGGGGAGGCTATTCGCCTGAGAATGGGAAGTCAGCGGGAACTTTTTCGCGCCACTGCGCGGAGCAATTTTGGCGTCGGCATCCGCGTTCAATTCTGTCGCTTCGGGGATCGCTGTTGTTTGGATCTACTAGCCCGAAATGCCGAGGTCGCGCGATCGTTGTGACGCATCGAAGGAATTAACTCAACACTTCCAAAAGGAGCACCAAAGATGAGTTCGAAATCTAAAGCTAAGAAGCCGCCTCTAACGAGTCTTCAAGAACAGCTGGTCGGCACATGGAGATTGATCTCGGCTGAAGACCGAACTCCGCCTGGCCCGTGGATACCCTATACCTTCGGCAATCCTCCATCGGGTTATTTCATCTACGACGCGACCGGCCATGCGTCAATCCAAATCATGACAACGCCTCCGCAGAAAATCGCTACACCGGACAATCCGACACCAGACGAGGCCCTGGCAATCTTCAACGCGTATATTGCCTATTACGGAACGTATACCGTTGATGAAACCAATATCACTGTTCAAACTCAAGGCGATTTGGATCCCACCCAGGTAGGCGACCCCCAGGTAAGGCCCTACGAGCTAAAGGGCGACACTTTGATCATTGGCGATCAAGTGACTTACAAGAGGACCCTAACGCGAGTTAAGTGAAGGTAAGCGCATAGGCTTGGAAGGTATTTCGATGGCTAGAGCGTGTTTCAAAAATACCTCCTGAGCGTAATCCAGAAGCAGGCGAGATAGAAGAAGGCACAATAGGTGGAGAGTAGATGCTCATGACGAACCAGCAACCGGCGAAACTGGCCGAGCCAGGAGTTGGTTCGTTCCACGATCCAGCGGCGCTTATAACGTCGCAGTTTGCGCCCGTCTTGGTAGCGCCGTTGCTTATTGTTCTTCCGGTACGGCGCGATCAGTTCAATGCCTCGTTTCTTCAGCCGCTCACGCAGCGGGTCAGAATCGTAGCCGCGGTCGGCGATTATGCGTTCCGGCTTCTGTCGCGACCGGCCTTTCGGGCGGGGTACGCGGACTTCGGCGAGCGTGGCTTCCGCAAGCTTAACTTCACTCGGAGAGGCACTTTCCAGCCGAACTCCCAGCGGAAGACCTTGACCGTCGACCAGTCCCATCCACTTCGTGCCCTTGCCCCGCTTGGTTTTACCGACGGCAGCGCCCCCTTTTTCGCTGGGGCGAAACTGCCGTCGAGAAAGGTCTCGTCCCATCGCAGCAGGCCCTCGCTGTCCAGCCCTCCCAGCAGGGCACGCCAGGCCTCCAGCCAGATCCCTTCTTCTTGCCAGCGTTGCAGCCGGCGCCAGCAGGTCGAGGGCGAAGGAAACTCGTCGGGGAGAAAATGCCACGCCGCGCCGGTCTTCAGAATCCACAGAATACCCTCGAAACAAGGCCGATTCGGGGTCGGCGGTCGGCCCCGCTTGTCCCGTCGCTGCTTCGGCTTAGGCAGCAAGGGCTCAATCAGTTCCCATTGCTCGTCCGTCAATAGCTTCTGCCGTGTTTTCATGACAGAAGCTCACCAGCTAACCTGCCTCACACGTAAGTAACTATCGTGAGGCCGAACCTATTTTTGAAACACGCTCTAGAAATGCGCTCAGTGCCGGAGAGAATGTACCCCTTGATGCACCCGGTCTGGCCCCATCCGAGAAGTGTGCGAGGTTCCCCGGCCAAACCCAGGACCTGCTGCTCTAAGAAACACAAGGGACAAATGTATGACTCAGCACGCTAGGGTTTCGGCTTGGGAGGTGGGGTGGCCGCGGTGGCCACGGGCGCAACCGCCGGAATCCAGTAATTTGCTGGAGGAGTGCCCGGCATCACCCAAACCTCATACAGCGCATTCGACGCTTGCGGGGGCGGAGTCTTGCTATTCCCCGTCTCCGGTGTATTGGCGAGAATCCCGCCAAAGATCCATCCCACAAGAGTCTTACCCTGGAGTTTGTTCAAAAGGACGACGCCGTTCGGCGCCGCCGCCGCGCTGGGATTGGGAATAAACATCGCGTCGGCCCCCATGAGTCCCGGCAACGGCTCGGTGTCCACGAACTCGGACCACACGCCGCTCGAATTATGAATGACGGTGGAGACGTTCTGGATGAAGGGCAAACCCTCATCCTTCCTGAGCTTCATCGTCTTGTAGTCCAGGTAGTACAGGCTGATGCCGCCGAAGAAAACCTGGATCATGTTGCCGCCAGCCTGATCCGCCATCGACAACTGGGCGCATTCGTACTGGCTCATCATCTGCTGATATTTCTGTACGGTCGCCGAGACCTGGGTGAGATCACTGGGGTTCTCAATCAGAATCGGCTGGCGATAGGCAACATCCTGCCCGGGCACAAACACGCCTCCGTAAACCCCAATATTCTGCGCACCCGAAGCGCTCAATTCGGGAACCACATTAAGGTCGCGCCGATGGTAGGGCGCGGTTGGATCGTTGGCATCCTGCTGCCATACTTGCAGTACCGCTGCGGTCAGGTTGGGCGGAGGTGTGAACCAGAAGGCAGCGATTCGTTGCGTATAAACCTGGTTTAACGGCCACTTGCCGTAGTCCCCTTGGGCCGTGGAATACAATCCTTCGAAGTCCTGGCCCATCACCAAATAGTAATAATTGCCGACCTGGGCCATTCCGCCGCCCGTGACCTGCGCGTAGTATCCCGTGTCTGTAGGCAAGTCGGTAACCGACCCGTTCTGCACCTGGGAAGCGCACTGCTTAGTCGCGTCCTGTTGCTGTCTCAGGCAAGAGTTCTGCTGCTGCTGAATGCATTGCTGATAAGTCGGGCCCGTCGGACAAGGCTGCTGCTGCGCCTGGCAGCTAGCGAAGGCATTGGCCCCCGCCTGCGGGCAATCCACAAATGTGTTCGTCTGCCGAACGTAGGGGGTGAGGGGCTGTTGATTGATGATGGCGTTGATAGCGTCGCTCACCTGGATCGCGGTGAGATAAGGAAACGTGACCATGTTATTGCCCGAGCCATCCGAACCGTAGCCGCCGATGATATAGAGCGTGTCGCCGTTCTGGGCACGCTGGGCGTTGTTGGCCGAAAGGTGAGCGACAATCGTGGGCGAGAGACCAGCGCTCTGCAACGATTCGGAATACACCTTCTGATTCATCGGATCGATCACCCACAAATTCGTATTTGCGAATGCTGTCGGGAACGCGTTCGGAGGAGGGGTGGCGCCGTTGTTAGAGGACTGCACGAACAAGTGCAAGCCATTGGTCCGGCCTCCGACCAACAACCATTTTCCGGCGGATTGCGCCCACGCGGACGATTGCAAGGATGGCACTCCGGGGATAGTCACGGGATTCAACGAGACCGTGAACTGGGGCGTCGACTGCGCCCAACACACAACAGCGGAAACAGCGAGCAACACAATCCTGGCGATTGCAGATCTTCCTACTTGTCTCGTCATGACGCCCGTCTCCTTTTAGACGGATGAACTTGCGGAAGACGGCTTGGTGCCCTGAGGCATGCCGTTCTTGATCCAGGTGAGAATTAGGTTGGTCTTGCCGACGGAGAGATCGCGCGTTACCGGCATGTAAGCCGCATCGGTTCGGGGCAGCGAGAGTGCTTTCTGGATCTTCGCGGCGGTGCCGGAACTGGCCATGGTCGAAAAGTTCGACAGATCGATCAGGCTGCGCATAAACGGATAGAGTCGCGCGTACTGATAGAAGATCGGATAAATGTCCTGCCACCATGTCGGGTTCGCATTCGGCGGGATGTTCTCGAAAACCAGCACGGTGATCGGTTGGACGCCGTCCATGGTGTAGTCATGGGAAAACAAGTAGAGTTGCCCGTCTATGAACTCGCGTTCTTGCGGTTTCTGGCTTGCCTGCAAGCCATTGGCTGTGAAATTAAGTATCGCGCAGCCGTTGGCGTCCGTCGTAACCGAGGATGGCCAAGAGATCGCCGAAGGCGGGTTGTTGCTGATGATATTCGGCTCCCCTTGGGAGTTCGGAAACTGGTAGACGTTCTGGGCCACTTGCAGCTTGACCCTGAGGTTCGCGGCCGGTGCGCCATATTGCGTGGCCCAAAGCCCGATCTGCCCGTTCGAAGTAACGTCCGTTCCCGAGTCTGAGTCTGACGACCACGCCGGAGCACCATACTCCATGCGAATAGCGTTCAGGTCCACGTCGACGAAGATACCGTCGGTGTTTTCAGAGAGGGCCAGCATTGCCCCCGATACCGAGGTCGGTGTCACCCCAATCTGGGCCAGCGTCAACCCCTCCTTGAGGCGGCCCGCGCCGATGCCGCTGACGGCGCTGCTCACGTTAGAAGGCGGGCCAATATGAATGCCGATCATGTGATTGCTTGCGAGCTGGGCGTTGGATCCCAAATCCAGTTGGAAGATTCCGGCAAACTTTTCGTACTGGTTGGTGTAGTCCGCCACCGAGGAAAACAACGGCGGTGTAACGATGGTGTTCATGCCTCCCGGATCGATGACCACGGAAACCGTTCCGAGGCCCACGAACGGACCTTGCAGAATGGCGGTGGTGGGAACCGAGTTCGAAAGATCGATGGTGAGCGTCGAGCCGTCGATCTGGAAGGGCGCTGCATTCATTGGCGATTTGGTCTGTCCCTTGCGAGGTCCCTCTTCAAAGATTGGCACTCCCGGAGCGCTGACCCCATTCCAGTTTTGAGCGAAGACGCGGCGCCGAGCCACGAAATGGACGGGGTCTTCGGGAGAATACGGTCCGATCGCCCCGGTCATGCGCCCCATACCGAACAACGCGCCCGAATTGGTGTTACCGTTGTAGCCGTCCACCGCAAACTTGAAAGACAGCATCTGCGGGCTGACGGAGCTGAGTTGTGTCAGAAAGGGAGATTGCGATAATCCGTACCATTGGATGTTCTCTAGCACTGATTGGTACATGGCTCCAGCCGTGAAAATGCCTCCTCCGGCTCCCCCTACCACGCGACCCCAAACGTCGAGCATATCCATGGCGCGAACATCGCCCGCCAAGCCGATTTGCGGATTGCCCGTCGTAGCAATCTGGATCGACATGCCAACAATCATGGAGCGCGCCTGCTGGTCAGGGTCCAGGTCCACCAGCTTGCCGTACTGGTTCAACGCACCCTGGAATTTCGCGGCGATGGCTGCACCGATAAAGGGATCCGCCCCTGACTGCAGGATCGTCCCGTTCTGCAGGATCGCCGATTGGACCGACCCGCTGACCGGCTTGAAGAACGCTTGTCCCATCTGGTTCCACCAAACCGAGTTCGGATTGGCGGGACCCGGTGGGTTGTTGTTGTAAACCTCGTCGGGATTGTAGTTCTCGGTGGCGTTGTTGATCGTTGACGGGTTGGCAAAAAACTGACCCAGAAAATGAAACCTCGGCGGATCGAGATAACTCATTGTGCCTCCCTTAAGGCCATATGCATGACATGTACGGCCGCAAATTGCAGCGTTCTCAACAAATAATCCTCGAACAATCCCTTGGCGGACTCCGCCGTTTGAGACTCAAGCCGGCCTGTCAAGAAGTTTACGTCCGGCGGTCAGTGACCACGCACTCCCGCAACTCAAACGCGCATTTTAAGGATACGGAACTATAAACGATACTTGATCAAATTTGGGCAAAAAGTGTAAATGTTCCAAAACGGGAACTCTTAAGCGGCATTGCGCCAGTCAAAGTACACGACCCATCAACCAGTGTGTACGCAATAGGATGAAGCGGCAACCGGGTGTCGCGTCATCCGTCGCAGGTTCTGCGAAGGAGCGGACAATCGTGCGAACCTTGGCCGACATTGGCAAGAAGCGGGGGAAAGCTCGGTAGGTGCCCGCGTGCCCGCCTGTGCGATACTTGGCCATCTCCACGCCATTGTAACGGAGGCTCAAAGCTTGACCGCTGGAAAGGCGGTGGGATTAAACCCAGTAGGTTGAACTAGATTTATCGGGTCTGATAAGTCACACCGATTTGAACGGAGATTCCCGGGTTAGGAAAGCCCAAATATTCGTGAAATCGAGCATTGAAAAGATTGTCAATTCTGGCAAATAAGGAGGTGTGCCGAAACCCATAGTATCCGACTACCAAGTTTGTCGTGGAGTACCCTCCCACCATAGTGATATCTGGCGCCGGTACTTGGAAATCGTACCTCCTGCCTACCCACAAGGTCGTGCTGGACGCTCTGATCTGTTTGGGAAACTTGGCATCGAGGCTGAATCCAGCCTGCCAGTCTGGCTGGTCCCGCAACGGTTCGCCCGAAGGCTCGATCTCCCAGTCAAGAAACGATCCCCAGGCCCTTAGCTGTATTCCGCGGGTTACTGCGAACGACGCTGCCGTCTCGGCCCCTTCGGTACGCACGTGTGACCGATTTACCAGGCGAAAAGCGATCGCGCTAAAGTCGATGAGATTTGAGAATAGGTTGTAGTAATAGGTCCCCGATAGGGTAAATCTTTCGCCGAAGCGATGCTCCACACCCGCATCCATTCCGTTCACTTTTTCTGGCAGAAGATTGGGGTTGCCAACATTCGGGTTCCCCAATGCGTATAAGGAAGGCACATTATAAGCCTGACCCCAGCTTGCTTTGATGATCGTACCTTTCCCCGCCGGCACGGCGGCGCCAACCCGCGGAGCCACCTGCACGTTGAATCCCGAAGTCTTGTTAATTCCAAGAGCAACCATTCCCGTCATTCTCGGGGTGGAGTAAACAAGATCGCCGCTGGCGTTGAAGATACCTCTATTCTCGCTGAAAATCGACGGATAAATCCCTTGGATAATTGTGTTGTTGTTCCCGATCTCGTCAGCGCCTTGCACATTGAAATGGCATTGTAGCTTGGGCTTCAAGTTGAATATGTTTTGCAAAGTCACCCGGGAACGAGTAAACCGGGTGCGCGTGTCAGTGCTGGGCTGTGACGCTGGGGAAGGGTGAGGATTATCGAGAATCGGTGGCGTGTAAGCGTGCTCGCCCCTCGTGAAAACATCGGCATCGATACTTGCTGTCCAGAGATCGCTGAAATGATGTTGAACTACAAAGCCGCCCAGGATGTCGCCGGAGTTGCTGGTCTTTGGGATTCTGAGAATTGACAACTCAGGCCCTCCTCCACCTTCGGGGAAACCCGAACGGTCGAATTGGATCCAGCGTGCGGTCCAACTCACGAGGGTGCTCGAACTGTGGCTGTAGTCGGATGCGACAGAAAACGTGCTGGTCGAGAAAGCGTCGGATTCCACTTGTTCGCCCACACGGAGGAATGATCCCGACAACTTGTATCCCAGCCGGCCTTTCAATCCTTCCGCCCCAAGGTTCACACCCGCCGTGCCGAAGGATCCCGTCTCCAGACCGCCAGTCACTTTAGATTCGTAGTGCGTCGGCTTCGTAATTACATTGACAACGCCGCTCATGGCTTCTGAACCGTAGCCGGAAGAAAGCGGGCCGCTGACCACCTCGACGCGCTCGACATCATGAGTAAGCAGACTAGAGAAATCAAAAGCCCCTCCGAGCAGGTTGCTTAGATCGTTCGCCGGGATGCCATCGATCATCACCAGCACCAGATTGGGCTTGCCCCCGCGAATCGTGATGGTGCTGAGCGAACCTGCGCTCCCATTCTGTACCAAGTTGACGAAAGGAATCGTTCGCATGATGTCAGCGGAAGTGAGGGCATGAGCATCCGTGATTTGGCTGTCATCCACGACACTGGCCGAAGCTGGAGCCAGCGAAACGGCCACAGGTTGACCGGTCACGGTGATGGTAGTCAGCAGAGTTGGTTTCGTGGTGACGGGATTGCTGGGAGTCGTTTTGTTGGAGGCTGAATCATCCTTACTTTGTGCAGAGTCTTGTTCTGTCGGCGTCTGGGCCGGGCACAGCGAGACCAAGCTGACCAGATAGAGGACGGCAATTACGAACTGAAGACGTTTAAACCTCATTGCGTCAGCTCCAAGATGCCTGCTCGTGTCTCGCGTATTGGCTTGATGAGTTGTATATTAGCCCACATTTCCTTTTTGCAGTTCGTGCAGGTGGTCGCATGATCGAACCAACGCCAGTATTCATGCGGCTTTGAGATCAACACGAACTCTGCGGAGGTGGGGAACGAGTGGGAGCAGGCGCTTTGGTTGTTCTCGCCTTCGGCGTGTGGCGCCTACGGTTTTGAAAACCTCAAGATTATCCATGCCGGCAGGCGGGATTCAGTAGTTTCTTGTCGTCACGCAGAGCGATGAACCGTGAGTGCCTGAGATGATTCTCGGGCGTCCATTCCGTGAATTCAAATTGCCCGACGAGGATCGGCTTTAGCCAGCGGCAATTCTTCATCTTCGCCGCAGTTAGACCTGCACCCCACCTGCCGCTTCTCGCCTCGGGCAGATTCGCGAAAGGACATTGCTTGATCTCAAGGGGCTTCAGTTTCTTAAACAGCTGCTCACGCGAGGATGGCGTGAACCCATTACCGCGATTCACCGATTCCTGATCTACGGGTTTGACGAGCGCAGTCCAGATTCCGCGGTGGCTTACCTGCAGTGGGAAAAGAAACGAATACCCCTCAAGATTGAGGTCCCCAATGTAATGCGCTTTATGTCGCGAAGATGCGCCAGGACTCGCAGTCATGGGCGGGGTTCAACTACTTAGGACTGGCAGACCGCCGCGCAATTTTGCGCAGATCCAACTCCGCGCTCCGCCGCTTCCCCGCGAGTATGCTGCATGAAACCCAAGCTCCAACCGCGATCCATCCGCGTGCTCCGACACGCACCCGACTTCTGTGCCTCGCCGGCCTCTTCCCAAGTCTTTTCGCTCCCAATGACAGCCTTTCCCTGGTCGCTCACCTCACAACAAACCGATGCCGTCTCTAATACAACAACTCCTTCGCACCACGACACCGGCTTGCCACACCTCTCATCTCAATCCAGCGCCAATCAAATCCCATAGCCAGTGGCTTCCTTCAAGTCGCTGTATCGAAAGCGCCCGCACACTCCAATGAAATCCAGGATTCCGCGCAGGGGCGCTTCCGATACAGCCCTCTAACGCCGAATCTTCGTGCATGTGCTTCTCCGGGAGGGCAGCACCAAATCTGGTCGCGCCGACAGTATCGATGCGGGCTCTTTTGAACCCAGCGGGCAAGCTCTTCTTCAGTCTTGCATTCTTCCCATCCCGCGCCATCAGTTCGAATGACAGAGTAGTCTGAGGTGTGGAAGACCACGACCCGCTTTCCCCGTGCGCTCTGGGCCGACTTTCAACACACCGCCCACGGTCGAATAGGCTGTGCGGACTATTGACGTACCACCTGTAGTCCTCTGCCGCGGTTCGCGCCATCGTCTGGGCAGCGGAGCGCAGGCGCTCAATGTGCTTCTCGAGTGCCAACAGACTTTCATACTCAGTCTGGTGATCCCCCCGAATACCACGTGATCAAACTCCGTCAGCCCCCTGGGGAGTTGGCGCTCTAGGTCGTGCCAGACTCTTGAGTTCAGCAAATCTATGGCGCGCAGCAGTCGGGTCGCACATTCCTTTACCTGTGCGAGGTCGCTCGCGATTTGCTTCGGAGTCCGTTCTTCTTCGGTTTGTGCCCAATACTCTTGCGTCGCGTATTCGACACGGGCCAGCAAAGTGGCGAGATCACACCCCTCCTCGCGCAATGGTAGGGTCCTGATGATTCGCTTGCGGTCGCGCTCACTCAGTCGGCGCTCGTATCCTTGCCGCGTCATGGCTTCTTCCTCCCCTTGCTGGCAGTCCTGAAAATCTTGCCCATGCGGTTGCTAGGGTCCCGCATGGCCTGGTCCGCTGCGTGCGCGTACCGTTGCGTGGTTTGCGCTTGTGTGTGTCCGAGCAGCTTGCCGACGATGTGCAGCGATACTCCATTCGAGACGAGATGAGAGGCGAAGCTGTGGCGGAGATCGTGAATGCGAACCTTCGGCTTCGAACGGGTTATGGTTCGCCGCTTTCCCTGGAGAGTGAACACATCAGACAAGCCGGCGGCTTTGCATATCTGCACCCATGGCCGGCGCAGAGTGACGCGCGGCTTTCCGTTTGCGCCAGGAAATAGCTGACTTGTGGCGCCCGCGGCCCGCTTCATTCTCCGCAGTAAGTCCAGGGCCGCGGTGCTCAAAGGGACATGCTCAATTTTTTTCTCTTTGGTGTGGTGGCTAGGCTTTGTCCACACTCCGCGTTGTAGGTCGAATTGCGGCCAATCCGCTTTGAGTACCTCGCCCTCGCGGGAGCCAGTCAGCAGCAGCAAGCGCAGCGCGTCGGCCGCATTCTGGTCTAGGTATGCGTCAAGGGCTTTCGTGAATCGGCGCAGCTCTTGTTCTGTCAACCATCGTTCCCGCTTGTCTTCGTGAAACCGCGGGATGCCGCGCGTGGGGTTGTCGCTTATCCATTCCCATTCCGTCGCAAGGGAGAACATCTTGGAGAGCAGAGCGAGCACGCGATTCGCTTGGTAAGGCGTGGCCTTGAACGAGGCGTGCAACGTCTCCAGGTCACGTTTGCCGACGGCCTGGATGCGCAACGAGCCGAGGGCCGGGCGAATGATGTTGTTAATCATCTGCCGGTCGTTACGCAGGCTGGATGCACGCTTGTGGGTCACTGCGTGGCGCTGAAGATATTCCGTCGCCAACTCGTTGACTGTGGGCTCGGAACGGTCCTGCTCGCGCGCTTCCAGGGGATCGTGTCCATCCATGATCCCTACCCGCAGTTGCATGGCGCGCTCGCGCGCCGCGGTCGCCGTCAGCTCGGGATAGCGGCCGATGGTATAGCGCCGCTTGCGGCCGTGGATCCGATACTCCAAAACAAACGAAATAACTCCTGCGCTGGTGACCCTCACCCCGAAACCATGCACTTCGCCGTCCCATGTGATCCGGCTGCCCTGCTTCGGGGGCTCCAGTTTCGCGATAACTTGCTGGAGGATTCGCCGTTTCATAGAGCACTGTGTCGCCAGCGTGTCGCCAATTACTTGTACATCTGAGGCTTTCAGTGTCTACCAATGTCCGGCAGGCGTCAACTATGTCTATGTAAACAAAAAGAAATGGCGGAAAATTTTGGCTGCCCCCCAGGGATTCGAACCCCGATATGCTGATCCAGAGTCAGCTGTCCTGCCATTGAACGAGGGGGCAGCAGTTCGCCCGCGGTGAACGCGCATAGAAGCTCGCGCACTGATCGGATTGTATTGGTTTCGCGAACGGAGCGTCAACTTGGCCGCGCATGCGCGCAGTCGCAGAAACTGCTGTGTCTCGCGCTCTCCGGTAAGCAACACGTTAAAATGACCATCAGTCTATATTTCGGGGGTCGATGTATGTCATCGGTGATGGGTACCGTCGCGTTCGCGACTGATTCAACCGAAGTAGCACGCCGTCCGCTTGAGTCGGAGCACTGCGCTTTGATCGTGGTGGACATCCAGCAGAAGCTGCTGCCTCCGATCTTCGACAAGGAAAGGCTGATCAAAAACTCACAGATACTCGTGCGCCTGGCGAAGATTCTCTCAATCCCCATCATGATGACCACGCAATATAGCAAGGGGCTCGGCGCAACCGTCCCAGAAATATCTTCCCTGCTACCCGAGGTCACTGCCATCGACAAACTGGAGTTCGGTTGTTTTGGCAGCAATGCATTCCGCGCCGGGCTCAAGTCCCTACCCGGCAATCGCAACACTGTCTTGCTGTGCGGCATGGAGGCGCACATCTGCGTTATGCAAACGGCGCTTGGTGCGCTTAACGACGGCTACCTGGTGCACGTTGCCTCGGATGCGGTGAGTTCACGCGCGGAATGGAACTGGCGGGTGGGGCTTGATCGCATGCGGGCTGCGGGCGCAGTGATCTCTTCCACCGAGATGATGATGTACGAATTGCTGCGCTGTTCGGGGACCGCGGCGTTCAAAGAGCTGCTGCCGTATTTGAAGGACTGAGAAATTGATAAGTCCGCCGAGTAGGGATGGTGCGGCGCTTTGGAGTCGCGTACACTGCGTGCGAATGTCCCGCTTCGGATTCTCTATCCGTCCATTTACCGGCCTGAAGAGATTGCATCGCGACTAATCGCTGGGCTGCTCAGCGGTACAGAGTCGTCAAATACTAGCCGCGAAGCGGCGGCATGGGGTTAGCCCGGCGCGTGAGCGCCGGGTAAAGTGGAAAGTTTTGCTGAGCCGCAGAGCGGCGACACAGTCTCTAAGGCCCGCACAAGCGAATGCACAATCCTGGAATCGCTCCATTGCGATTCGCCGGCTCCTACGAGTGTCCTGGGTTCTCAAGGCGAAAGACGAGGTCTTCCCCTCCCCGCCGATCTAAAAATCCTGTGACCTTGCCATTCGCGTCGCGCTGAAAGATTTTGCGCGTTCGCGGCTGTCCCGGGATGAAGAGAACATCGCGCACCTCAACCTGCAAGGGCTTCATGGGACTGCCCTGCCTGCCGCCGACGAGTCGCTTGCCGTCCCACTGGATCAGGTAAACCAGATCGGGACCGCCGACATACCGGCCGAGGTACTGCAGCTCCTGCGAAGACAGTGAGATTGCCGGCGGGTCCTTCAAAGCCGCATAGACGTGGCTGAGGTATAGCTTCCACTCGCCTGCTTCGCGATGCCAAGTCTCGGTCGTAATGTAGCGGGCCGTGAGCATTTGGCCATGGTAGTTCTCCTGCTCGTCGTCGGTGTGAACTACGGTAGCCAGGTCACCCGAGACGTGCGCCACATAAGAAGTGATCTTGATGTTGCCCGAAACACCGGGCGGCAGCGGATTGAGCTCCTTGAGAAACGCGGCCCGGTCCATGATGTTGCCCTCCTCGTCAACGTAAACGGCGTCAGCGGGAGGGCAAACGCATCTTAATTGCTATATGCGGGGGGGTTGTTGCGAGTTGAGATGGGGAGATGGACAGCCCCCTGAAGTATTTTGCTGATTTGCGCGATCCGCGGGTGGAGCGGACGCGGGAACACTTACTGGAAGAGATTCTTTTGATCGCCATCGCGGCGATTTTGAGCGGGGCCAATGGGTGGAACGAGATCGAAGACTACGCTCGCTGCAAGCGCGAGTGGGTGAGCGGCTTTCTGAAGCTGCCGGGCGGCATTCCCTCGCACGACACCTTCAACCGGGTCTTCTCGGCGCTCGACCCGGAGGAGTTGGAAAAGGGCTTTGCCGCCTGGGTGTCGTCGATTGCCAAGCTGACGGCGGGCGAAGTCGTCGCCATCGACGGCAAGGCGCTGCGGGGCACCTCGGTGCCCGGGAAAAAGGCCATCGTGCATATGGTTTCGGCCTGGGCGAACACTAACGGTCTGGTGCTGGCGCAGCGGCGGGTCGATGAGAAATCCAATGAAATCACGGCGATTCCGAAGCTGCTGGACGCGCTGGAACTGAGCGGAACGGTGGTCACCATCGACGCCATGGGATGTCAAAGGGCCATCGCCGAGAAGATCGCCGCCAAAAAAGCGGACTATATTTTGGCGGTCAAAGAGAATCAGGGCCAGCTGCTGGAGGAGATCAAAGACTCGTTTCAGATGCTGGCCAGCGATGCGGTTGCGGAAGAAATCGATTGCGGCCACGGGCGGGTCGAGCAACGGACTTGCTCGGTGATTGCCGATCTGTCGCTGGTCGAGAAGGCCGCGGAATGGGCGTCTCTACAGGGCTTGGTACGCATCGAAGCGAAACGCTGTCACAAGGTCACGGGCCAAACCGAGCGCGAGACCCGCTTCTACATCACCAGCCTCAAGCCCGACGCGGCGCGGCTGAACCGCTCCATCCGACAGCACTGGGGCATCGAAAACAAACTGCACTGGGCCCTCGATGTCAGTTTTGGAGAAGACCTTGATCGCAAACGCGCCGGCCATGCCGCACAGAACTACTCCGTGCTCAACCGCATCGCGCTCAACCTGCTCAAGCAGGAAAAAACCTGCAAACTCGGGATGAAAAGCAAACGCCTCAAGGCTGGCTGGGACAATGACTACCTGCTCCATCTACTCAGAAATTAAGATGCGTTTGCCCTGGCGTCAGCGGCGAGCGCCTGCTCCCATGGCTTGCGATCGCCCGGAGCGACGGCGTCGCAGCAGAGGAAGGATGAGCATGGCGATATGGTCCGGGTGAATTGCCGCTACGAGTTGGGCGTCGCGGCTGTTACTTAGACGTGAGGCTGCGTGGCGGGATAGCGGGTCGGGAAGTGACCATGTGTATTTGAGGGTAGCGCGCTCTTCCCTGCCTTAGCCAAAGGAGGACTAGAACGGGGCACCCCAGTTTGGTGAAAAACTTTTCCGTATCACGGGCGGCCTTGGAGGCCGTTCCCTCACGGAAACTAATCAGAGTTTCCCTAATGTTCGTGCTTCGAGTGAGAATGCAGATGCGGGTGAGTGTGCGTAATCGTCCCATGCGAATGCCGATGGGCATGCACGAGATTGGCCCGCAACAACAATTCATAGTTCGATAGGATCTCTGTCGGCGTCCCGGTTGCGCCAACTCTTCCTTCCTCCAGCACAAGGACACGACTCGCGATGTCGTCTACGATCTCTAACTGATGGGTTGCTGTGATCACACTTTTGGATGAGCCTTTCCAATCCTGAATCAGGTCAATGAGCTGGCTTTGACTGCGCGGATCGAGGGTCGATGTTGGCTCATCTAGCAGGAGAACGTCAGGATCGAGCACGATCACTGAGGCCAGAGCGACGCGTTTCTTCTCCCCGCCGGACAGACGGTAAGGTGGACGATCACGAAGATGCGCAATACCCATCAGTTCCATGGTCGTCGCCACTTTCGCCAGCACCTGCTCCTTCGGCCATTGCATTTGCAGTGGACCAAACGCCACCTCGTCAAACACCGTGGGATTAAACAGCTGCACATCAGGATTCTGAAAGACCAGGGCCACCCTTCTACGAAACAAGAGGCTGGCATCGTCCTGTTGCAACGCGGCCGCCGTGAGCGGCTGGCCGGCAAAACTGACTTGTCCGCGCGAAGGAAAATACAGCGCGTCGAGAATTCTCAAGAGCGTGGATTTGCCCGAGCCATTGGCCCCCAGCAGCGCAATGCTCTCTCCCTCTGCGATTTGAACCGAGAGGCCATGGAGCGCAGGAATACCGTCGTATTCGAAGTACACGTCCTGCAATTCAAAGATGGACGGCATAACGGGCTACCTTCCTATCCACGCAGAGACAATCCCCGCGATCAGAAAGGCAGTGAGACCGAAATAGTCCCAGGGCCGCATGCGGAAGTCAGACAGGATTCGAATCTCCCCCCGGAATCCGCGCGATTGCATCGCAAGATACACCTCATTGCCCATCTCGATGCTCTTGCTGAGCAGGACGCCAGCGGTTCTGGCTGTCATTCGGCGACCCGCGGCGCCCTTCAAAACGCCTACCGTCCGGCTATGGCGCGATTCGAACATCTGGCCCGCCGTTTCGACCAGAAGAAAAATGTACCGGTGCGTCATCGCCAGCATCATGATCGCCTCTTGCGGCAGGCGAAAGGCCCGCAGCGCCTTGAGCACATGGGTCCATGGAGTGCACAGCACCAGCAAAGACGTGAATGTGACCGCAGTTTCCACCCGCATGATGAGCAACGTGGCGGTTTGCAGACCTTGCACGGTAATGCGGAGCGGTCCATCTGCAAAAGCTGCGATGGGATCGCCAGGAGTAAGGAAGATCGCGGGGAACGCGATCACTCCCGTAAAACCGAGAACGACAAGCCACACTCGCTTGGCCAGCATGACGACACCGACCTTGGAAAGAATCGCAATAATCACCGCGACGACGAACAACGCGCCAATCACGGCAATCTTCCGCGAGAGCATCACCGCCAGAACCAGGGAGAAAAGTCCGGCAACGCGAACACGTGGGTCCAGCGATTGCAAGAATCCCACTTGGCGGGCAATCTGCTCGGAAGCCATAGCGCGAGCCAGGGCTCGCGCAAAGCCGACCATGGTCGAAGTCAGAAAGCCGCCGCGCCTCATCCGGAATGACCCGCTTGCCGTCGGCGCTCAACATAATGCCGGGCTGCCAGAGAAAGCAGCAGCACGATGCCGACTGCGAACATAGCGGAAAGAAGATAGCCGAACCGTGCGCTCTTTACAAAAGTTGGCGCATAGGCGGGAAACGGTGCGGTCCAGAGGTGTGAGAGCCGCTGCATGCCAGCGGGAATCTTCGGCGATTGGTCAGCATCGGCCGATGCGGCAGCGGCTGGCGATTGGTTCTGGCGCTTTGCAAGCTCAGACGGAGACCATTCACCCCAGGCTTTTCCCGCCGCCAGCACGCCCAGCGGAGTGAGCACCATCAACAGAGCGACCGTCGTCCATAGCCTTCGCAGCGAGTTCGTTGCGGCAGGCGCGATCCCGGGCAGCGCATCTGTGGCTGGCAATACCCCAGCCGTATTGCGCAGGAGAGCAGGATCGGCGGCTTGCAAATAAGCGACGAGCCCTGCGGAGATCGCTGCTTCGGCAAGCCCGGCCAGGGTCAGGTGTCCGATCATCATCGCCGGCACCGCGATATGCAACGGATAGGGCGCGTATAGCGGCATACCTCTGGCATCGTGGAAGAGCGCGGGTTGAATGCCGAACTCGATGGCGGCAATCAAGGCGGCGGCATTCACAGCGAGATATCCAGCGATGGCGGCTGCGACGACTCGGCGCTTGGACGCGATGGCAGCCCCAACCGCAATCAATCGGTAGCTCGCGTAGGCGACCAGCGAGGCCACAATCGCCATGTTGAAGCAATTTGCTCCCAGCGTGCTGATGCCTCCGTCGCCAAAGGACAGGGCCTGGATCGCCAGCGCAATGGAAATAGCGAGAATCGCTCCTGACGGACCCAGCACAATGGCGGCGATGGTAACTCCCAACGCGTGCCCGGTGGTGCCGCCGGGCAACGGCAGGTTGAACATCATTACCACGAAGGAGAATGCGGCAAAGACCGAGATCAGTGGGACCAGACGGCTGAGCAGCATGCGCTTCAGGCGCTTCAGCGCGGAGTACCACCCCGCGATCGCGGCGGCATACAAAACCGCGCAGGTGGATGGACTTAAGTAGCCGTCAGGTATATGCATGCCTGTATGCCTCTGGCTCGGCGTATTTCATCCTAACGTATACACGGCTCGTTCTGGCTGCGAAGGCACGGGTCAGCCTGTAAGAAGAAAGGAACTGCAGTCTTAGGATCTGCTATCAGGATCGGGTAGGAGGCGGCGATTACTCCGCCGTCCTCCCACACCACCGGACGTGCCGTTCGGCATCCGGCGGTTCCTGTCTACTGGGCAGAAGTTAATCGGCGGCAGCGAGTCTCGTTTCGTGCACGTGTCGCCTGGCTCGCGATGGCACCCCGATCGCCCTTGGGACTTCCGGCCCGCTGGCTGACTCGCAGGCTCCCGCTATTCGCGGGACTTCCGCCCTGCTTGCACAGATAGCACGCGTGACTATCCACTCCGTGACAGTGTTCGTGCCCTTCGCTTCCGCTTTCGCGCCACTACTTATGGCCTCCTGGCTGACTTCTGGCAGTTCCTCTCAACACCTCTCGGAGTTGATAGCTCATGGCTAAACTATCAGAATCTCCCCTCGCGGGTATCGATAGTGGCTTGAGCAGTTCTCATCTTCCTCGCTGCCCGTCGGATCTACGTCCAGCGTTCCGTGCAAGAACTGGGCTTTGAGTTCATCTATAAATGGCCTGCCTCATTCCGAATAATCCGTCTCGCGCCGACTCCTTATCCGCTTTTCCTGTTCGTCAGACGCTGCCGTGACAGGCTTTCCGCCTCCATCGGCTTCCTTCAGATTTCGCAGTCAAGTACGCGACGGCTCGCCTGTCCTGCTGCAGGGCCTTCTGTGTAGCCTGAAACTGCCTAGCAGATATTTTCGTGTACCAAATTGTAGCGATGGTGTACGTGATAGTAGCGACCGCAATTACAAAGGTAAACAGGACCGTCGCGGCTTGTGCGTTATCGGGATTAGTGATGAATCTCCACAATCGCATACACCCTTTGCTGTTCGGCTAACACTTTCCAGCCTCTCGTGCCGGGCGTGTAGAGGACTTCCACCTCCAAGTGAGGAATGAGTGGTTCCTTCTAAAGATGCTTGGGGTCATTGCTTTGGGAATGTCGATTGTGGTGTTTTCTCTTTCCCAAATGTTTGTCACCTGATTAAAGCAGACTACAAAGTTAGTCCAGACGCAAGGGGAAAATCTTCACCCAGAGAAGTTTGCGCCAGGCCTGTTTGTCGCCGTCAACGCCAGCGGTTTCTGTCACCTCGTAACTATCACTGGAAGAACTCCGTCATCTGGTTCGCGCTGCCGGCGCCATTGGGAATGGTGCTCACTCCGAGAGCAGTCATGCTCAGCCCTAACAGGCTGCGATGTCCCTGCCGGGGCTTGCCGTCGCCAAAATAGAACAAGGCGCGATTACTCACGCCTTGTTCTTCAAATGCCGTGAAGTGCCCGAACAAAAACTACTTCTGCGGCCGGCTTGCCGGAGGAATGATATTGTTCATGCGCAAATATTCCACTATTTGGCCGTAATGATCGAAGGGGTGGCTTATGGCGATGACCGAAAGCCCGAGCCGGGTCATCTTGTTGGGTCCAAAGGGAGCCTGCACCAGTCCCAGCACATTGTTTTCGTCAATGCTGTTGGCTGCTTTGTGAAGGTAAGTAAATGAGTCTTTCAGGAACTTCACCACGTCCGCCTTCGACATAATGTTGTCGGGTCCATTTTCGCCGCCCAGGTCGACCGGCGGTTTCTCACTGAGAATGGCGCCTGCCATCATATAGTTGACCGCGGCAATGTGTTTCACCTGCTGGGCAAACGTCCGCACGCCCTTGAACTCGCCTTGAGTGGGCGCAAAATTAAACTTGTCTTCGGGCATGGCTTCCGCCGCCGGAACAACCTCTTGTTCGACGTTGGTTAGCGAATGGTCAAGGACCATCGCAAAAGTAGGTTTCTGGTCGGGTTTAGCCTGCATAGCAGCTTGCGGACTTGCCGCGACCGCAGTTCCCACTGGGGCGAGCGCCAGCAACAAAATTCCTATCGCAACTTGCTTGTTCATCGAGAAAAGCCTCCACCTGTAATGGTTATGTAAATTCGTGGCCGAAGAGCGTGATGTCGATTCTAATCCATTGCCAGGGCGTTGGGATGGATCTCGACCGAACGGAGCCGGAACCAGAAGGTCGCCAGCATACCCACTCCCAGTCCGATCGCTGCGTACGATAACGAACGGGCCATGCCCACGCGCTCAGCAATTTCTCCCCAAAGCGCAGCACCGCCTGCCAGTCCGCCCTGCAGGACCAGCAGATACATTGAAATCGCGCGCGCGCGCAAGTGGCCCGGCGACATGGTTTGCGCCGAGACGTTCAGGCTTGCGAGGATCTGAATCCACGCAATACCCGCAATCAGCATCGTCACTGACAGCACCGGGAAGGTCTGCCATCTGCCCGCGGCAAAGGTGGCAAATGCGAAAACCGCTGTGGCGAGCGAAACCAAAGCATCTGCCGAAAGTCTGCGCCGGAAGAACGCCAGTCCTGTAGCTCCCGCCAGCGCGCCCAGCCCAAAGAAGCCCAGCAACAGACCGTAGCCCTGCGATCCGAAAGGGTGTGCCAACAGCGGCAGTAAAGCCAGCAGGGCGCTCGCGGAAATGCTAAAGACTGCGCTGCGCACCAGCACGGCCTTCATGGGCGGCGAGGTGCGCAAGTACCGGAAACCCTCGAACATGGCGGTGAACATGTGGCCTAGTCGCATCGACGTGCGGCCGGGCTTGCGCTTCCATTGGTAAAGAAAATAAATGACGCCGAAGAACGAGAGCGCATTCAGCAGGAACGCGATACCCGAGCCAGCCGCGGCAATTACTAAACCACCCAGCGCCGGACCAACCGAGCGGGCCACGTTAAATCCGGCTGAATTCAGAGCGATCCCAGCGGCAAAGTTCTGGTGCGACACAATCTCCGGAGTAATGGCCTGCCACGCGGGATCGTTGAGCACCGCGCCAAAGCCCATCAACAGCGTAAACAACAAGAGCAGCGAAGGCGTAACTTTGCCCGCGATGGTGAGAACGCCGAGTCCCGCCGCAGCCACTACCATCCATGTCTGAGTAAGAAGCAGGAGCTTGCGGCGATCCACCACATCGGCGATAGCACCCGCGGGGAGAACCACCAGGAACACGGCAATGCTGCCGGCTGCTTGCACCAGTCCGACCATCAGCGGCGACATGGTCAACGAGGTCATCAGCCATCCCGCGCCAACGTTCTGCATCCAGGTGCCGGTGTAGCTGACGACCGCCGCAATCCACAAAGTGCGGAATAGAGGCTCATGCAAGGGGCCGAGCAGGCTGCGCCGTCGCGGGGGTGCTATGGGCAGCGGTGGGATCGGCCCGATTTCAGACATGGCTTTCGACCCCTCGACCGTCGCCGGATCGGCAACTGGGGGCACAACGGGGTCTTGCCATGCTCCGCTCGTGGCCATCGACCATGTGACCGCTTCCGGACAAAAACGTAAGCCTGTTATGTCCAGATTCGGACGCAGACGTTGTAAGCCGCTTGCAAACCGTGACCAGTCGCGATGAGGCGCTAGCCTTCATCGTGCGGTCTCCACGCCCGCCGGCTGGGAGGAGAAGGGCCACTCCCCGCGTCGCCACGAGCGCACAAAGTAAATCGCCAAGCCAACCACAAGAATAACGACGGCATAGCGGATTTCGCGGAGAAAGTTTTTCCGCGCCACCAGAATGAACATGAAGCCCGCGATCGCCAGCAGCGCGGGCAGCGGATACAGCCACATGCGGAAGGGCCGCGGCAAATCGGGTTGGCGCTTGCGCAATACCATCAAACCAACGGCCTGCACAATGAATTGCAACAGGATTCGAATCACCACCAAGGCGGCAATCACGTCGGCCAGACGCAACAGGCAAAACAGCATCGCCACTCCCCCAAGCGCCAATAACGAAACGGTAGGAAAACGATGCTGCGGGTGGACCCGCGCAAAAGCGCGAAAGTAATTGCCGTCGAGCGCCGCCGCGTAAGGCACTCGCGAATAGCCCAGCAGCAGCGAGAACACCGAAGCGAATGCCGTCCACATGATCAAGCCGGTTACCGCCCGCCCCGCCCAGTTCCCGTAGATCCGCTGCATGAAAACCGACATGACGTAGTTGCTCTGCTCGCTGGAATGCTGGGCCAGCTGCCTCCACGGGATCACGCCGAGCACAGCAAGTTGCATCAGGATATAGAGCGCGGCAACCGCGAGAATGGAAAGAATGAGGGCCCGCGGGATGGTGCGGCCCGGGTCCTTCACTTCCCCACCCAGAAAACACACGTTGTAGTAGCCCCAGTAGTCGTAGGTGGTGAGCAGCATCGCCGCACCCAGGCCGGTGAAGAATTCATGAGACGGGCGAAATGCGCCTGCAGGGAAATCGAATGCCAAGGCGGGCCGGAAATGCAGGAATCCCCCCACGATGATCCAAGTCATCGCCAGGGCCCCGCCTACCCAAAGCAATTCGGCAATTTTGGTGACCGCGGTGATGCGCCGATAGAGGAGGAGAACTACCAAGGCGCAGGTTGCAATCGCAACGAAGGTACCCGGCATCAGGACCAGGCGTGCCTCAAGCGCGCCCAGGCCCGGCACGCCGAGATGAATGGTGTGCTCCACCAGAGTGCGTTCGAGACCGGGCCACAGATATCCCGCATAGTGCGATAGCCCGATACAGCCCGACGCGACTGACAACGGTGCGCTGAACGAAAGTTGCCAGATGAAAAGGAACGACAGCAGCCGTCCCATGGTTTGCGGTCCGTAAATTTCTTTGAGGTAGCGATAGGAGCCGCCCGCTCCGGGCATGGCTGCACCCAGCTCGGCCCACACCAGTCCATCGCACAGGGCAAAACCTGCGCCCAAAATCCAGCCGAGCATGGCCTGCGGTCCGCCCGCGGCACTCACGATCAAGGGAATCGTGATAAATGGTCCCACGCCGATCATGTCAATCATGTTCAGCGTGGTTGCGCCCGCCAGTCCTACTCCGCGAATCAGTTCGGGCTGCTCGGCCGGACTACTTTGGTTCATGTCCCACGCTCAGCAGGTTCACGTAGAGACGAATCGCTCCAGGCACGCCGAAGGGCAACTGCCGGAAGAAGGCGTACCCCGTGTACATGTAGTAGCCCTTGCCATATTGCGCCAGCAGGAGCCCGCCCTTTTGTGGCGGCTGGCCCGGATCGTTGCAAGCCAAGAGCGGCGTAAAGTGCGGGTCCCACTCATCCATGAAGTACAAGCCGCGCTCTTGCACCCAGCCGTCAAAGTCATGCGCCGTAATCTGGTTGGGGTAATGAAACACCGGGCTTTGCGGATCGAGGATACTAACCGGCGCCTCTTCAACTGTCACCCGCTCGCGGCTAAGTTGTGCGGGATACGGCAGGTAGTGTCCGGCGTTGAATTCGCTGGGCGAGGTGTTGTATTGCACGAGCAGGGTCCCGCCGTTGCGCACGTAATCGAGGAGCCGCTGATTGTTCTTCTTCACGTCGTCGCGGGTGTCGTAGGCCCGAATACCAAGCACGATTGTCCCGAAGCGGGTGAGGTCGCCGTGCTCGATGTCATCCGCGGCGAGTAGTGTCACATCAAAGCCAATCTGTCTTAAGACAATAGGAATGTCATCTCCTGCTCCCACGACATAACCAATCTTCAGCCCCTGCGGGACCTTCACTTCCACCACGCTGGCACGCTGCAATGCCGGCTGGTAATAAAAGAAGCCGCCCAGATCGGGCCGCGTGACCAGACTGTAGCCGTCGCTGTAATCCCGATCGTTGGCGTTCAGCAGTGCATGAATCTGGTAGCGAGCCTCCTTTGCTCCGTCCGGCAGCACTTTGAATTCGGTCGCGCGTTCGCCGACCTTGTTGAACTCCACCTTGGCTGCCGTAGGTTCAACCGTCCATCCTGCTGGTATGTCGGCATGCACGGTCCCCTCGCCTTGATCGGCGGTCGTCCGCACCACCACGCTCAACTGCGCTGAGGGATTCGAGCCCGCCGGAATTATTTGCGTCGTCGGCGAGGTCTCCACCGAGAAGGGTGGCACGACGGCCAGTGGCATGGACCAAGCTTCGCCATGGGTATCGTGCAGGGGAGTGCGCGCGAAGCCGCGGATTATGCCTTCCTCGCCGCCCACGGTGTACACCACGCGCGCGGTTACCGGCGGAGGCGGCAACGCCAGCGTTACATATTTCGAATCATCAATGTGGTAGATGGCATCGGTTTCCGGGTTATCGCGATGGAAGTAAGCCTTGGTAAGCTGCGCGTCCAAAGGCGGCGTTACGCGAAAGGTGATAGCGCAGCCGTCGCCGGGGGCGATCCGCTTAGGCACCTTGTCCATGAAGACCTCGGCCTTCCAGCCTTGCGGGACATCCAGCGCAAACTCCTTCACGTCCATGGGCGCCGTGCTGCCATTGTGGAGCTTGGCCAGGAGCAGGAACGACTTCCCTGCCGTGATAACTGCCGCCAGCACATCACCATTCGCGGTGGGAAAAGCTGCGGCCATGGGACGTCCGTCGGGCGTCCCCGGACCAGCGCCGAGATCGAGCCCTAATGCCAGGTTGGCAGCCCGCTCGAATTGCTCTACCTTGGTGCGCAGAGAAGCGAGCAAATCGGCCTTCCCGCCAGACGGCAGGTCCGATTGCTCGACCTTAAGGACTAGCGCGCGCGTCAGGTTCAAGCCGTGCAGCAATGGCTTTGCTGCCGCCTGATCATTTGTCTGCGCTGCTGTGGTGGCTGCATCTACTGTTTTCGCAATCGCATCGAGTTGCGAACCTAGCCAGGGAGCCTTCGCCTGATCGGCGCCCAGCCGCGATGCCAAGCCCGGCAACGACGTGTCGATCCCATCGAAGAAATCCTTGTCATGCGCACCCGCAGCGGGTGTGTTCGGCAATGCGGAATCAATCAGCTTGTAATAGCTGGTGCGGCGGCCCTCCGGGAGAGTCCATGCGCCAGCGCCTTGCGAGAGCTGGTGCTTCAGCCCCTTCCACGCGAATTGCACATAGGTTTCGCCCAGCAGCGGATCGAACTGCGAAGTCTCCAACTCGATGGTCCAGTCTTCGGTTCCGCGGACATTATCCATGTACAGTTTCTTGGCCTGCCACGGCTGCAGACCTTCCTTAATCTGCTCGGGAAATCTTGCGGGATCGGCGGCCGCGCGAAACGCCTCGCGCGTGAGGATTCCCGAGGCTTGGTGGTTGCCATGGCCGTCGCGGCTGTTGCCTTGGAAACGCGTGCAGATCACGTCCGGACGAAAGGTACGAATCACGCGCACCATGTCGCCGAGCGCTACGTCGTGGCCCTGCCACATCTGAAATGTTTCTTCCGGAGTCTTGGAGAATCCGAAATCGGCAACCCGCGTGAAGCGCTGTTCCACGCCGTAATAGCGGTCGGCGGCCAGCAACTCCAGCGTCCGAACAATACCGAGTTCATCCAGAAGATTGCTGCCTACTTTGTTCTGTCCGCCTTCTCCTCGATTCAATGTGAGCTGCAACACGCTCACCCCATGCCCGCGAGATTCGAGCGTCAGCATGCCTCCATCTTCGTCGTCGGGATGCGCGACCGTGTGCATAAGCCGCGCCGTGGTATGTAGACGGCGCAACATCTCTTTCAGCCCGGTCACGCCGGAATCAATCGCAAGCGGTTTGGTATCGACCCACGGAGACGGAGTTTGCGCGAAGGCTGCGGTCGCCAGCAGCGCGAGAACCAGGCACAGCCTGACAGCCGCACCTATAGCAGTTTCTCCTCTGGTGTATAGGCGATGGGTGGCGCACGCCTTTAGACGTGCATACCTACCGTCACTTCTGGGGCCGCGCTTTAGCGCCTGAGGTAATGCTCCCGTCACCTCAGCGCCTAAAGCCGTCTCGTTTCCGAATCTCAGCGGCACCGCCGAGGCGGTGCTCCACCCAATACGCCAGGTGTGAAAATGCTTTAAACAAACTAGTGGGCTGGTACGGTTAGAAAATGCCATCGGTTGTCACGAACAGAATTGCCATTGCAAGGGCTGACGTACAGAGTACACAAACATGAGGCCCGGCGCGAAATGCAAGCCGGGCCGCTCGGGACGTTGTTGAAAGATCAAACATACGCTTCGTGTACGTAGCACCATTTCCAATCGCCGGACTTGAACGCCTGCATTACCGCGTGTCCTGTTTCTTTGAAGTGCTTATTCGCGTGTTGACCAGCGGAGGAATCGCAACAGCCGACGTGTCCGCAGGTAAGACATTTGCGGAGCTGCACCCAACGGAGTCCGGCATCAACACAGGATTGGCAAACCTCGGCGCTCGGCTGAACATTCGGATTGGCTTGCTTCACGTGCTCACACTTTGCCATGAGTTCTCCTCTTGGAAATATCTTTGTTGGATGAGCCTGCGGCTGAGTCAGATTCCCGCAATCCAGCCCGCATGGTCGCGACAACGGATCGCGGCAGCAGCGCATCCGCTTGTCTATAATTGACCTTCGCGACAAATCGCAATCGTGAGCGGATGGTTTGGCCCGCAGCGATTTGCCTACTCTCGCGACGGATTCCTTCATGATTCAAACCTTATTTGGCAACACCGAAGAAAAGCCCAGTTTCCTGCAACGGATGAAAGAGGCGGTCACGCGCACGCGCGAGACCCTTAGCGAGCGGATTGAAGAGGTAGTCGCAATCCGCAAGGAAATTGACCGTGACACCCTCGACGACTTGGAGGCGACCCTGCTCACCGCCGATCTTGGCACGGCGACGACCTCAACCGTCCTGGCGGCCTTGCGCGAGAAAGTTGATCGCAAGCAGGTTGCCAATGTCGATGAGCTAAAGCGCGTGCTGAAAGATGAACTCCTCGCCATCCTGAATACCACCGACAAGCGGCCGGTCCAGAAAGTTGACGGCGAACCGGAAGTTATCCTGGTGGTCGGGGTAAATGGCGTCGGTAAGACCACCACCATCGGCAAGCTGGCGCACACGCTGCGCGCCCAAGGCAAAACCGTGCTGCTGGCGGCAGCGGACACATTTCGCGCCGCAGCCATCGAGCAACTCGAGATATGGGGCGACCGCACCGGAACCGAAGTCATCAAGAACAAGCCAGGCGGCGACCCGGCGGCGGTGCTCTTTGACGCGATGCAAGCGGCCAAAGCCCGCACCATCGACTACGTCATCGTGGACACAGCCGGCCGTCTGCATACCAAGACCAGCCTGATGGACGAGCTCGCGAAGATGCGCCGCACCGCGCAACGCCTCAGCGCCAACGCACCCCACGAAACCCTGCTGGTGATGGACGCCACCACCGGCCAGAACGGATTGCAGCAGGCGCGGTTGTTCACGCAATCCGCCGGCGTGACTGGCATCGTGCTGACCAAACTCGACGGCACTGCCAAGGGCGGTGTGGTGGTGGCTATCTCGAAGGAACTCGGTTTGCCGGTGCGCTACGTGGGAGTGGGCGAAAAAGTCGGCGATCTTCTGCCCTTCAACCCGCAGGACTTCGTGAATTCGCTGTTCAACTGAGGGCGATACTTTGACAATCAAACGCTCGACGCGACGCGACGTGATTCATGGCATCATTCATCTCGATCAAAATGTCTTCGTGGCTGAATGCTTGGAGGTTGCCATCGTTACGCAAGGAGGCACGTTAGATGCGGTCATCAAGAATCTGAACGATGCGCTTGCTCTACATCTTGATGGGGAAGACTTGGCTGCATTTGGATTGTCCAGCCACCCGCAACTTCAATTGAGTTTTGAGCCGCCACTTAGTCTGTGACCGAACTAGCCCAGCCATGCCTGGTTCCCAAACAACCCGCGACGAGCAACTGATGTCAGAAGCGCTGGAACTCGCCAGCAAGGGCATTGCCCTCGCTTCTCCGAACCCATATGTTGGCGCGGTGCTCGTCGACGCCAAGGGCAAGGTTGTCGGTCGAGGCACGCATACCTACGAGGGCCGCAAGCATGCCGAAGTACTGGCGCTGGACGAAGCCGGAGACCGTGCCCGAGGCGCCACCCTCTACGTGAATCTCGAACCCTGCTCCCACGTTGGGCGCACCGGCCCCTGCGCCGATGCCTTGATTGCCGCGGGCGTGAAGCGGGTTGTCGTGTCCATGCGCGATCCTAATCCGGCGGTCAGCGGGCGAGGACTGGCCCGATTGCGCGACGCCGGAATTGAGGTGCAGGAAGGCCTTGGTGAAACCGCGGCTAAGAAGCTGAATGAGTCCTTCGCGAAATATATCCGCAAGAGGACCCCGTTCGTCACGCTGAAAACGGCGATGACGCTCGACGGTAAGATTGCTCCACCCCCGGGAGAAGCTGCAACTCCAGGCCCTCTGACGGCGAGCGGCGGCTGGCTCACCAGCGAAGAAGCACGCGCCCATGTGCACGAGCTGCGCCATGCCAACGATGCCATCATGGTCGGTGTGGGCACCGTAATTGCGGACGATCCGCTGCTCACCGACCGTACTGGCCTTCCCCGCCGCCGGTCATTGCTGCGCGTGATCCTCGATTCGCGCTTGCGTTTGCCGCTCGACTCGCGCGTGGTCAAGATGGCGCGTGAAGATCTCATCGTCTTCTGCTGCTTCGCTGAAGAGAACAAGCGGCGCGAACTGGAATCGCGCGGCGTTATGGTGGAGCAGGTCCCGATGCGCCGTCCGGTGGAAGATGGCACCATTCTGTTTCCCAGCGGTTCTCCGATGATCGACGGGCGCCCTGATCTCGAAGGAGTCTTGGCAAACCTCGGCGAACGCGAAATAACCAGCCTGATTATCGAAGGGGGGGCCATGGTGAACTGGGCTGCTCTGTCCGCGGGCGTGGTCGACAAGATTTTCTTTTACTACGCTCCGAAGATTCTCGCGGGCACGGGCTCCATTCCGTTTGCGCTGGGCGCCGGATATCGCCGCATCAGCGAAGCGGCTTACGTAAAGTCGCTGGTGCTGCATCGCTTCGGAGAAGACTTTGCCGTGGAGGGCTATCTGCGCGATCCTTACACGGACGACATTCACCTGGTGCAGGGAACGTAGCCTGTAGCTCTTAGCTCTTAGCTCTTAGCTGCTAGCGTTGAGGTTATAAAGTGTGAAGAGTCAGTAGTTTTCCAAATACTTAGCAGGTGTCAGCTGGCAGCGATTAGCTAAAAGCTAAGGGCTAATAGCCAACTAACCGAGGTCATCATCATGTTTACCGGACTCGTTGAAGAAGTAGGAACCATTGCCAGCATCGTCGAGAGCGGTGGCAATCACCGCATCACCATCAACGCTCCCGCCACGGCGAAAGAGTTGCGGGAGGGAAACAGTGTGGCCGTCAGCGGTGTCTGTTTGACTGCGCTTGATATCACGCCGCAATCCTTCTGCGCCGACCTGGCCGCCGAAACCTGGAGGCTAACCTCCCTCTCGCGCGTCACAAAAGGGGCGCTGGTGAACCTGGAGCTGCCCTTGAAGGCGGATGGCCGCATGGGCGGTCACATGGTGCAAGGGCACGTGGATGGCACGGGCCGTTTCGTGGGTCTGGAGCCGATCGCCAATGCAGACGACTTCTGGCTGCTCATCGACATCCCAGAAGAGCTTGAGAAGTACGTCGTGTTCAAGGGCTCCATCGCCATCGAAGGCATCAGTCTCACGGTGGCGAAGCTGGAAGGCCTACGCCTGACCATCGCCATCATTCCGCACACCGTGAAGATGACCAACCTGGGTTCGCTGACGCCGGGCGACCCGGTGAATATCGAGACCGACATCGTTGCCAAGTACCTGGAGAAATGGACGAGGCGCGATGAGCAAAGCGGAGCGCTCACCGTGGAGCGGTTGGTCGCTCAGGGCTTCTGAGGCGGTCCGCGAGTGGATAGACCGACGCTCCCGCCAGATTGTGGACGCCGAAAGAAAAGTATTCACCACGGAGACACGGAGAGCACGGAGAAGACGTCGTTAGAAAAACTCCGTGACCTCCGTGTCTCCGTGGTGAATCTTCATCCCTATGAGTGTGTAGCCAGCCACAAGACCGCCTAGCTATACCCGCGGTTCGTGCGCCGGGCGTCGCGCGCCGAAGTAGCGCTCGAAATCCATGGAGTCGAGCTCGAGGAACTCCTGCACGATTGGTTCCTGGCAGTTGGCCATTTCGGCAAAAGTCCCAAAGAAGATGGCCCGCGCCTCGTGCAGAAACAGCAGGCGGTCGGCCAGCTTTTTGGCGAGGGCCATGTCGTGGGTAACCACGATGCTGGTGAGCTTCAACTGCTTCTTCAGCTTTTTGATTAGGTCGCCCAGCAGGTGTGCCATCAACGGATCGACCATCGTAGTCGGCTCATCGTAGAGCACCGCGTCTGGCTGCGCGGCCAGAGCGCGAGCAATGGCAACGGAACGCTTCATGCCGGTTGACAGGTCGGACGGCAGCAGATCGCGGAACTCGCGCACTCCCACCATGTCAAGCAGCCCGTCGATGATCTGGTAGATCTGCTCTTCCTGCAAGCCACCGCGCTCGCGCAGAGGAAACGCAACATTCTCGCCAATCGTCAGCGAATCGAAGAGCGCGCCATTTTGAAACACCATAGTGACTTTCTTGCGAATGCGCTCCAGGTCCTCTTCGCCATAGTCGGTGATGTCCTCGTAGGCGACCCAAACCCGCCCTTTGTCTGGCTTGAGGAAGCCCATGATCTCGTGCAACGAAACGGATTTGCCGACCCCGCTTCGCCCCAGGATGCAAACCGTCTCGCCGGGCATGACGTCGAAGCTCACTCCGTTGAGAACGACATTGCTGCCAAATGCCTTGTGCACATCCTGAAACTCGATATAGGGCTTTCGCTCGTTCATTCGCCGGTGCCTCTCACTCCCAAGGCATCTTCTTTCTGTATCAGATCTGCGTATTCTTCGGAAGTATTCACATTGCGAAAGATCATCGGCGAGAAACCTGCCGCACGGACTGCAGCCTCGGAAATATAGCGCGTCGGCGCGAGCGGGAACAAGTGTCCGATTTTATAATCGCCATTCTTGAGCGCATGTTCCGCCATAGCTTGCAACGAACGACGGTAGACAGCAGCGAGCGGTTGCGGCCCCCCCAGCGCCTCGGGAACCACGATCAACTCACTGCTTGCACGCGCCTTGTTCCAGCAGCCAGGCGAGGAAATCTGAACTCATTAACGGCGTATCCACCGACAACATGAGGTTTAGCTCCGTTAGCGTGCTACGCAGAGCAGCATGGATTCCACCCAACGGACCGCAATCGGGGAAGACGTCTTCAACCACATCGCCGTATTGCGCATAGCGCTCACGTGGGCCCACGATGAACACTGTGTCTGCAACGGCCCCAGCGGTGCGCAACGCCCGCTCCAGCAGCGTCTCCTTGCCAAAAGAGAGCAGAGCTTTGTCTGTGCCCATACGTGAGCTGCGACCGCCCGCAAGGATAAATGCAGTTACATCGTTCACGCCGACTCCTACCCGACTGGGGCTGCGGAAACGCCAAGCTATGCGTGCCCGGGACGAAATGTGCTGGTCTTGGGAATGCAGCCGTTGATTTCGATGGCTACGATGCGGCCGGCATGGTCCAGTTCGAGCGTCGCTGGAGCGTTGAACACAGCATCGCCGTTCAGTCCAGGCAGCGCGATAAACACTCGGTTCTCGACGCACGCCGCGGTGGGATCACGTTTCAGGAAGGAAAGGGCGTGATCGTTGCGGCACATCTTGGGCAGCATGAAGCTCAGGTCAGCCACATCTCCGGTTTCCGACACCGACAGCGCCGCCTCGACGGAAATTCGCGACTCCACTTCGTCCCCCTCGACCTCGGTCGGAGGTTTGAAGCAAATGTAATACTCGAATCCCGACTCCGGATCGAACGGACTCCGATCAACCTGAAACGCCATACGCGCGCCTCCTGGCGTGCCGCGGCAACCGCTAGGCATTGGATAGTAAATCAAGCCGGTCTTGCGCGCAAAGTGCGAATTGAGTCCCCGCCATCTGCCCTGAGTTTTCCCTTGAACGAACGCCACAAGACACTCATCGACCCCGAAAACCCGGTCCGCTCATGCCGCTCTGATATATTTTCGTTCGTACCGCTTTTTCGGAACCAAGCATGCCAATTTTCTCGCCGATAGAGATCGCTAAGGAAAACGTCGAGGCGGTACAGGATTACTCCCTGCTCGCCGGACGCTCCCTCAGCAACATTTTCGCGCACCCTCGCTATTTTGCCGACACCCTGTTGCAGGCCGATTCCATCGGGGTCGGTTCCCTGCCCATCGTGGTGCTGACCGGCTTCTTCACGGGTGCGGTGCTCGCTTTGCAAACCTCCAGCACGTTGCAGCAGTTCGGTTCATTGTCGCTGACCGGCAAACTGGTGTCGCTATCCATGGTGCGCGAGCTTGGGCCGGTGCTGACGGGACTGATGGTGGCTGGCCGTAACTCCAGCGGCATGGCAAGCGAGCTGGGCTCGATGAAAGTCACCGAGCAGATCGACGCCATGCGCGCCATGGGAGTTGATCCTTCCAAGAAACTGGTTACACCGCGCGTCATCGCCAGCATGGTTATGCTGTTCTTCCTCAGCATCATCTCTAACCTGGTGGGCCTGACCGGTGGATTCATGATCTCGTACCTCCTGCTGGGGCTGGATGCCAACCAGTACTGGACCACCGCTTACCAGGCGCTGCGCTTTGGCGACGTGTTCATGGGATTGTGCAAGCCGGTGTTCTTCGGCTTTATCATCGCCAGCATTGGCTGTTACTACGGCCTCTCCGCCAAGGGCGGCACGCAAGGTGTCGGACGCGCTACGACGCAAGCCGTGGTTGCAGCATCAGTTCTGATCCTGGTCAGCGATTTCTTCATTACGCGGCTGCTTATGGGGATTTTTCAGTACTAATGATGGCGAGCCTCGCACCGCCGGCTGAGCAGCGCCAACCGACCTCTCCGTCCACGGTCGATCCCGTTATTCGCTTCGAAAAAGTTGAAATCGCCTTCGAGCAGCCGGTGCTGGAGGGGGTTTCCTTTCAACTGCCCCGTGGCGAGACCAAGATCCTGATGGGCGCGGCGGGCACAGGGAAAACTCTGATCCTGAAAATGGCACTCGGGTTACTGAAGCCTGACGCCGGACGCATTACAGTCCTCGGCGAAGAAATTACGCAGATGCGTGAGGAGGACCTGTTCGATCTGCGCCGCAAGATTGGCATGGTCTTCCAGGAGGGCGCGCTTTTTGATTCGCTCACAGTAGAGGAAAACGTAGCTTATCGCCTGATGGAAGAGACGGGAAAGCTGACCGATGAAATCCACGGGCGGGTGCTCGAGGCTTTGCGTTTCGTCGAACTGGAGCACACGTTCGCTCTGTTCCCAGCAGAACTTTCCGGGGGTATGCGGCGCCGGGTGGCAATTGCTCGCGCCATTATCACCCAGCCGGAGGTCATCCTTTACGATTCTCCCACCGGCGGCCTTGACCCGGTGACTTCGAACACCATCATCGAGCTCATCGTCAAACAGCGCGATGTGTACGGGACAAGTTCTTTGCTGGTGACACATCGGTTGCAGGACTCGTTCACGATGGCCAGCCACTACTTCGATCGTCAGCAGAACAAGATGGTGCCGGTCACCGCCGCTAGCGCCCGCGACCTACACACTAAGTTCCTAATGCTGCGGGATGGAAAGATCATTTTCGAAGGGACCGCCGCCGAGCTGCTGCGCTGCAACGATCCCTACATTCGCGAATACCTGAGCTAAACGCTGTTTCAGCGTTGTTGGAGACAGGCAGGAGCCAGTCTTCAGTCGGCGCACCCGATCGCCCCACACCAAGGCTTGGCCGCTGAGGTCCTCGACCTCGCCGAGCGGGCCTGAAGGCCACACTACCCGCACGGCCCGGTATTCCTATAACCGTTCGCTACCGGGCGGCTGCGGTTGCCATCTCCGCCTGCCTTTTCTGCACGCGCGCCAGGCGTTCGCGGCCCTCAGCCGAGCCCTCCACGACCTTCTGAACGTTGGAAAGGAATTCGGACATTCCTGACTTCTGCCGAAACTCTCCCAGGAACGGCTGGACTTTGGCGTACACAAAGTACATTTCGTGGCAGGTGTCATAGACCAGTAACGCATTCAGCGTTCCGTGAACCACCAAGGCCGCCGCCATGTCCCAGTAACCGTACACCTGCCGGACATATGCATTTTCCTTAGTGCCAAATGCATTGGCGACAGTGAGAAGGTCGTCCACTGACTGGGGGGCAAAACCAAACACGAAATTCCGGGCTTCGCGCATTACCGGTTCACGGCGTAGATCGTAAAGCTTCAGAATAAGTTCGGCATCTTGAGGGGTGGCTTGCGAGGTGCTCATGGATCCTCCTGAAAGGCTATATCCTAAGTAGTCCGGCGCAAGCATAACAGCCTGCGTGGGCGGTGTTTGCTGGCGCCGCTCTCAGATTCGCGTTTGCCCTGTTTATTTCTGCGCTTCGGTCTTCGTATGGGCAAAGGCCTCGCGGGCGCGCCGCTCCATCTCCTCCGGAGAAACATCCTCGACGTGCTGCCCCAGCGCCCAAGTGTGGCCGAAAGGATCCTTGAGTTGACCGTAGCGGTCGCCCCAGAATTGGTTCGCCAGCGGCATAGTCACGGTCGCTCCCGCACTTACCGCCTGCTCGAACACTTTGTCGATGCCGTCCATGTAGAGGTTTAATACTACTGCGCTGCCACCCAGGGTTTTGGGTGAGCCCATACCCATGCCAGGAAATTCGTCCGCCAGAAACAGTCTGGAGTCGCCAATCTTGAATTCCGCATGCATGACTCTTCCGTCCGGAGTCTTGTGGACCCCTCCGATCTGTGCACCGAATGCCTTCTTATAGAACTCCAGCGCCTCGGAAGCGCCGTTCACGACCAGGTGGGGAGTAATTGTATGGGTGCCCTCGGGAACCGCTTTCACTGCCATATCGTCATTCTCCTTCGCTAAGAAATGCCCGGCTGCAAGGCCGGGCTTGGTTTCGCTGAAACTTTGCCTATTATGCAACAGCTACCGGTTGAATTTCCCGCGAGTAGTCACATTTAACCGTACTTTCATCCCCGGATTTCTTCTTTCCGCGGCCCTTGGCAGCGGTTTTAGGCTCGTCGCTGTCGCTACGTTTGTTGTTCGGACAGACCAGGACACTACCCGACTTGAGGTTCTTCTCTAGCAGGTACGGGCTGCCACACTCGGGACAGGGCTCGGCCACGGGCCTATAGGCCGAGGTGAATCGACACTTCGGGTAATTGGAGCACCCGTAGAAGAAGTTGCCGCGACGGGCTTTTTTCTCCGCCAGCTCTCCGTCCTTGCACTCCGGACACTTGACCCCGATGTAGTTCTGCTTCACCCACTTGCATTCGGGATAACCGCTGCAGGAAACAAATTCACCGTATCGTCCATGCCGCAGCAAAAGACTGCGTCCACATTGCGGGCATTTTTCATCGAGCGGTATGTCGGGAACCTTCTTCGCCTGGTCGAGACGACGCGTGGTCTTGCAATCGGGATACCCCGTGCAAGCCATGAACTGCCCAAAGCGCCCGCGTTTCAGCACCATCGGCCGTCCACAATTCTCGCAGTATTCTTCCTGAGTCGTCTCCTGCACATCGGCAGAGTCGAGGTCGGGTAGGTCGATGGGGTTCTCTTTGGTAAACGTGCAACTGTTCGGGTCTGTCTTGTCGTACGCACTGCAGGCGTAAAACGAGCCATGTTTGCCCCACTTGATGACCAGCGGCGAGCCGCATCGCTCGCACTTCTCGTCAGTGGGCTTCTCCATCCGCTTCACGTTCTCCATGTGCTTTTCGGCGTAATGGAGTTCCTCCTCGAACTTCTGGTAGAACTCGGCGAGGGCGTCGGTCCAGCGTTCCTTGCCGTCCTCGATTTCGTCGAGTTCCTCTTCCAGTCGTGCCGTGTATTGCAGATCGAAAATATCTTTGAAGTTCGCGACCAGTAGATCTGTGACGACAAATCCAATCTCGGTGGGAATAAACTTCCCGCCGATCTTCTGCACGTATTGCCGCTCCTGGATGGTACTGATGATGGCCGCGTAGGTGGACGGACGCCCGATCCCGCGCTCTTCCAGTTCCTTCACCAGCGACGCCTCGTTGAAGCGCGGGGGAGGCTCGGTGAAGTGTTGCTCGGCATCGATCCCTTTCAGGGCAAGCTTCTGGCCTTCGGTCAGCACCGGCAACTTATGCTTTAACGCCTCATCCTCTTCGTCCTTGGAATCCTTCGACTCTTCGTAAACTTTCAGGAAACCTTCGAACTTGAGCACTGAACCGGTTACGCGGAAGCGATAAATGTCGTTACCGTTCTTCGCGTCGATCTCCACCGTCGTCTGGTCGAAGACGGCCGGGTTCATCTGCGAGGCGACAAAGCGCTGCCAGATGAGCTTGTAAACCTTGTACTCGTCCTCCTGGAGATACTGCTTGATCTGGTCCGGATGCCGCGAAGCAGCGGTTGGACGAATGGCCTCGTGGGCCTCCTGAGCGCCCTTCTTCGACTTGTAGGTGTTCGGAGTCTCGGGCAAGAATTCCGTGCCGTATTCTTTGGCAATCAGTTCGCGCACCTCAGCCTTGGCGTCGTTCGACACCTGGGGCGAGTCGGTGCGCATGTAGGTAATGAGTCCGACGGTGCCTTCCTCGCCGAGGTCAACGCCCTCATACAGGCGCTGGGCGATCATCATGGCCCGCTTCACGCTGAAACGCAGCTTGCGCGATGCGTCCTGCTGGAACTTGCTGGTGGTAAACGGCGCAGCCGGACTACGACGGCGTTCACGCTTGTCAACTGAGAGAACGCTCCAGTCAGCAGTCTCGACGGCAGCCTTGATTTTGGCCGCATCTTCACCGTTCGTCACCGGGGTTTTCTCCTCGCCGATGCCAATGAACCGCGCCGCAAAAGTCGGCGGCTTGTCCGCGTGCAAGTGGGCGTCAATCGTCCAGTACTCTTCCTTGACGAACGCCTTGATATCGCGCTCGCGCTCGACGATCAGGCGCAGGGCCACGGTCTGAACGCGTCCGGCGGATATCCCACGGCGCACTTTGTCCCACAACAGCGGCGAGACCTGGTACCCGACCAACCGGTCAAGCACGCGGCGGGTCTGCTGCGCATCCACCAGATTGCTATCGATGTCGCGTGGATGCAGGAATGCTTCCTGCACCGCTCGCTTGGTAATTTCGTTGAAGGTGACGCGGCGAATAGGGACCGCGCCCTTCTTGCTCTTCCTCTTGCCGTCAATCGAGTCGCCGCCTAGCTCCTCGGCCAGGTGCGCGGCAATGGCCTCCCCTTCCCGGTCGGGGTCAGGCGCCAGATAGATGGTATCGGCCGATTTCGCCAGCTTCTTCAGCCTGGCGACGACCTTCTCCTTGCCGGGGATGACCACGTACTCGGTCGCAAAATTATCGTCGAGATCCACCCCGAGCGACTTCTTGGGCAAGTCCTTAATGTGCCCGAGCGAGGCTTCGACCTCGTAGCCGGGGCCGAGATATTTCTGGATCGTCTTCGCTTTAGCAGGCGACTCGACGATGACTAAACCTTTTGACAATGGATCCTCAATCCTGTGAATTACGCTTACGAAGCTAGCACGGGCCGCCCGCTGGCGGCAAAGGCGGGCGAGGCCCGGCTTCTAGCCTTTAGCTCTTAGCTATTAGCAGGCGACGGAGCCGCTTGCCTTTCTGGAACACGTCTTATGCGCTTGTAAAGGGCGGTCAACATTCTCCTGATTTCGTCCAATTCTGCCGATGCTGCCTCGTATTGTCCTGCTGGCAAGTACTCCAAATCCCTTGCGAGTAGCATTAGGTAGTCCACCTCGCTGGCTGAACCCATGGCGATTTGAACAAAGCGACCCATGTCCCCGTCGCCCCAGCGTCCACAGCCTTCTGCGAGGTTGGTCGGTACCGAAGCCGCCGCGCGACGAATTTGGCTCGTTAAGCCAAACATCTCAGATTTCGGGAAACGATCTGTGGCGCGATACAGCGCGAGCGTCAGTCGATGGGACCGTTCCCAGACAACCAAGTCCCTGAAATCCCTCATTGTGCACCTCCCAATCACGCCTTGCGTCTTTGTTTTGCAGGAGCTAAAAGCTAAGAGCTAAAAGCTAACGAGCTGCCCTGCGTCACATCGTCCTCACAAAATACTTCCCTGGCATTTGCCGGATGCGGCCGCTCAGCTCCAGTTCGAACAAAGCGCTGAATATCTCGGATGAAGACAGGTACGACGCCAGGCGCTCGACCAGTTGGTCGATGTGAATGGATTCGTCCGCTCGCATCAGGGCATAAACCCTCTTCTCGCTCGGCGGCAACTGCGCCGCCTCAAACAGTGATGACGGAATGCCCTCCTCCGATGCAGGCGGCTCCGGCGGAGTGAGCGCCAGACGCACATCGGCGGGCAGCGCCTCCCACACATCCTCCCATGTGGCAACCAGGGCAGCGCCCTGCTTTATCAATGTGTTAGGGCCCCAAGAGAGCTTGTTGGTGACGTTCCCGGGTACCGCAAACACTTCCCGCCCTTGCTCCAATGCGCATCGCGCAGTCACCCGGGTTCCGCTGAACTCCCCCGCCTCGAGCACCAAAACGCCGATCGAAATGCCGCTGATCAGCCGATTGCGAATGGGAAAATTTTGCGGCGCCGGGAAAGTGCCCAGCGGAAATTCGCTTAGGATTGCGCCGCCCGAGGCGAGTATCTGGTCGGTTATTTTGCGATTCTCCGCAGGGTATACCACGTCGATTCCGGTTCCCCAGATCGCAACGGTATGACCATGCGCCTGCAAAGCCCCGCGATGGGCGGCGGTGTCCACACCTCGCGCCATCCCACTGAATATGATGAGGCCGCGGGCGGCAAGGTCGCAGGCCAGACGTTCTGCCATGCCCGTTCCATAGGGCGTCGGATGCCTGGTCCCGACAACGGCAATCCCAGGCTTATCTATGATTTCCGCATTTCCTTTAAGGTAAAGCGCGAGCGGCGGATCATAAATTTCCAGTAGCCGCCGGGGGAATTCCGCATCCCCAGGAACGATCACGCTGGCGCCCAGTTCCCTGGCATGGTCATATTCGGCAGGCCGCCAATTCCATCGACTTGCCCAGCGCCAGGCTTTGTGCTGCTGCGCTGGGCAGCCCGGCCGCTTCCAGTTCGGTCAAGGACGCAGTGAACAGCCGGTCAATGCCGCCGTACATTTCCACGAGCTTGCGACCGCGTCCGGCGCCCACGCCGGGAGTCAACGACAAAGCCAGCCATTGCAGTTTGCGGGTTACCGCATGATCGTGAGCTCGTACTGGCGCTTCAGCGTGCATGAGAATTTCTCCTGAGTGCTCCTACGCATTGGCACCCGTCGCAAGCAATCAGAATCGGCCACGAGGGCACGGGGATCACGGAGAAAAGTCGACAAGAATTAGAACTCCGTGGCCTCCGTGTCTCCGTGGCGGATGATTTTCCTCGCACAATTGGACAGTAACCACCGCTGTGGTTACCGTCAAGGAAGCCTATCACCAATTGACGTGAGAACGCCTCCTGCATCGGCGCGGTCGTGAAGCCTTTGCTAGACTCGATCATTCATGCCGCCGCTGCGCATATCTGCTATTTCGTTTCTTAATACCGCGCCCCTCATGTGGGACTTCGAGCACGGAGACGCAGGCCGCGATTTTGCCATCGAATACACAATCCCCTCCGCGTGTGCGGCCGCACTGGCGGCGAACCAGGCCGATATCGGCGTTATCCCGGCGATCACATATGCGGAGATACCCGGACTGGTGATCCTGCCCAACATTGCGATTGCGGCCAAAGACCGAGTTCGTTCGATTCTGCTGGTCAGCAAGAAACCCGTCGAGCAGGTGGAGACGGTTGCGACCGACACTTCGTCGCGCACCTCGGTCGCGCTGTTGCAGGTGCTGTTCACGAAGTTTTTCGGAGGACACCGGCGGCTCACGCCGCATACACCGCACCTCGAGGCGATGCTTCATCACCATGACGCGGCACTTCTGATCGGAGATGCCGCGCTGGAGATAGCGACCGGCAAAGAGTACTTCCTTTATGACCTGGCGCATCTGTGGCGCGAACAGACGGGCAAGCCGTTTGTCTTCGCATTCTGGGCGATACGACTCGACTCACTCGGTCGAGTGCCACGCGATCTTGACCTGGTAAAGGTCTTTCAGCAGTCGCGGAACCATGGGCTGGAGCCGGCGAATCTTCGCACCATCGCTCGAGAGTGGTCGTCCAAGGTCAGGCTGAGCGAGGCCGATATTTACGCCTACCTCACCGAGAACATTCACTATTATCTCGACCGTCAAAACCACACCGGTTTACAACTCTTCCTGCGCTATTCGCAAGAGATTGGGCTGATCCCGGCAGCCCCGGAACTGCGCTTTCTGGGGCCGGTGGTATTCGGAAGCTCCCGCAAGTAGGGTTGTGTTACCCACCGGGGGACCGAGATCTTTGCTGAACTTCCTCTGGACATTCTGCCCCTAACCAAATATCAGTTAAAGAACCGCGGTTCGGAAAGAGACGCATGCACCTCCTTGCAGCGATGGTTGTCCACAAAACGATCTGGCATTGGCTCCGGCACATGGGGGGACCAGGACTGATTGTGCTCGGACTGGTGGACAATTCCGCCATTCCTGTGCCTGGCAGCATGGACGCCCTCACCATCGTGCTGTCGGCCGCGCATAAGGAACCGTGGTGGTATTACGCGATCATGGCCACGGTCGGTTCGATCATCGGGGGATATCTAACCTACCGGCTCGGCAGCCAAAGGTGGCAAGGAAACGTTGGAGAGGAAGGTCTCCAAGAAACGTGCCGCCAAAATCTATAGCATCTTCGACCGCTATGGCTTCTGGTCGGTAGCAATCGGGGCCATCTGTCCTCCTCCTGTTCCCTTCGTCGCCTTTCTCATTGCCGCCGGGGCCATGCATTATCCGCGAAGGAATTTTCTGGCTGCTCTGATACTGGGACGCGGCGTGCGTTATACCCTCCTAGCCTATCTGGGATCGATCTACGGCCGGCAAATCCTGGGCTGGCTGGGGCGCTACTATGAGCCGCTGCTTTACGCCCTGATTGCGATGGCAGTAGTTGGTGGTCTGACGGGGCTGTACTTCTGGTTGCGTTATCGGCGTCAGAACAAGAATCGGCGCGGCACCAAAGCTTCCGGGCCAATGCACGATGCTGCGTGACAGGCGGCTCCTGAGCAATTAGCATTCGGCTGTTAGTAAAAGGAGGATGTCCCTTGAAACTCCGCAACCTCGCACTCTATTTGTCCTTACTGCTTGCGCTGAGTACCTTGCCGTTATTCGCGCAGGGCACGGCCTCCGGCAGCAAAGCTCCGGCGGCCAGCAAGTCAACGACGTCTGCCACCTCGCCGTCTCAGAAAATCGATATCAACAGCGCCACCAAAGATCAACTGGACGCACTGCCAGGCATTGGCAGCGCCTATTCGCAGAAAATCATTGACGGCCGACCTTACAATTCGAAGCGTGACTTGCTTACCCGCAAGATCCTTCCGCAGAGCACCTACGATGGAGTGCAGGACAAGATCATCGCCCATCGGGCGAGTACGAGTAAAAAGACGGATAGCAGCATGGCCGCGCCAAAAAGCAACACGCCAGCGAGCAAATAGCCGCGCGTAGAAGCAAAGTTACGGCAATCTCGGGGGATGGAAGGCTCCATCCACCTTCCGCTCAGGAGTCGCGCAATTGAGGTTGCGCTAAGGTGGGCCGGAGGCGCCCCCGGCCCTCTGCGCTCAGCACGCCACGCGCTGAGCAATGCTTACTGCCTGATGCAGTAACGCCACGCCGTGGCTCGGCACATAATACAGTGAGTCCCCGCCGAACCAGCCATCAGCGATAAACAAAATCCACCATGCTGGCGTAACAAACCTCCTTTCCTCCGATCCGTTACCTTCCCTCGAATCCCTGCGTTTGTAGACGAATGTTTCGTTCCGCCCCACGTCTTTCCGCGGGAACGATGGTCGTTACTTCAATAGAGAGCAATTTGAATTCCATATGACATCCGCCACCTTGGGTCTGACCGATGCTTTAATTGCCGACACTTACAGCTTACTTCCGGGCGCGCCGAATACAATTTGCGTGATCCGGCTATCCGAAAGGGATACTCCGCTATCCATTTGTGTGTGTTTGGTCAGAAGAGAGGTGTGATGCAGCGTGCGGCGGGATGCCAGGGGTCGGCCGGCGACTGCTCAATCATTCAGACTTCCAGCGCGTGACGCCCTTGGGAAACTGCTTCTCGGGCATGGCAAACACCGTCTTGGGGACAACCTCATGAACCGGCCCCATCTTTGGATCGAGTTCCCAAGCGTATTTTGCTTTGTAGTCGATGAACGCTTGCGGCGGAATCTTGTCGTCGTCCAGTTTGCGCGCCACACCCTCGATAATCACCGCTTCTTCCGCATTTTCCGTGCATACAATGCAATGCGGGTTCTTCTGCAGATTGCGGGCCTTGCGACTGGTGGCGCTGGTGCTGAAGTAATACGCGCCGTCGAGCCAGATGCCCCACACCACCATGGTATGCGGCGCGCCGTCAGCTCTTACGGTGGTCAGCCAGTAGTTATGCGATTCGCTGATGCGCTTGCGGGCCCATTCCCAAGGCAAGGCGCCTTCCAGAGATTCCGGAACACCATAACCTGTCATGTGCGGACGTGAGGCTTTCGGTTCGTTGCTGGAAACGCCGGTTTTATGCACGACTCACCTCCAGTTGCGCCGATTCTAAAGCAGTTTTGCACTCGGTGTATTGGGTGGAGCACCGCTTTAGCGGTGCAATTGAGATTCGCGTCTGAAAACTACGGATTCCTCGGGGCTGAAGCCCCTCAGAACAACAAAAAATTGAGAGGTCTATAACGGCGCACCTAAAGGTGCGCCCCTTCAAAGCGATACAATCGAGTTTTTCGGCAGCCTGTTTAGCCGCGACGTAACGGAGACGCCTCAGGCGCTAAAAGTGCGAACCGGAACTGGCGGCAGTTACACACGCCTGAAAGGCATGGTCCACCCATCGGCTATGCGCCACAAGCGAAACAGTTGAACCTCTCTCAGTACGCGAAGTACGGTCCCGTGCCTCCAGGAGTACTCATGTTCTCGATCGCCGTAAAGACGTTGCGTCCGAAGAAGAATGACAGGCCCCAATCGAAGGCGCAATTTGCTCCCCCCGCACTGCAATCGGGTCCACCCAAAGTGCTGAAAGCCGTATTGGAACTATTATTATTGCTGAATAGCGTGTCCGCGTTCTCAATACTGAAGCTGACCGATACCGGAGAACTCATGTTTATGCCCTGGTTTCCGGCGCTGAGATTGTCGGGCGAGGTGGTTGGGCAGTACCACGAATTCTGATCGCTGCACGTCGCAGGTACGCCTGGCACACTACTATTGAGAAAGAACAGTCCGTTGGAACCGCTGTCGAGGAAGCTTGCAGGATAGCTTGTTCCGTTGAAGATGGTGGTGAAATTCCCGGCGTTGTTGTCCAAACTGCCGGGCACGTCGTAAACGGTAGCGCTACCCAATCCGTTATTGGATTGTGTGCCGATGCCAAAGATCAATGAGCCATTCACGTCCGCGGACCCGCCATTGGGGACCGTCGGCAATTGGATCAGCACCCCGTTATTATCGGAGGCAAACATCGTCACCGGATTCGGCACCTGCTGCGCCAGTGTCACGTAAGTTGGATTGCAACCTGATGCGGGACAATCGTAATAGGCGTCTGGAATCTGCTGGTTCTGGTTGGTGCAAGCAATACCGCAGTCCTGCTGGAACAGTCCCACTCCAATCAAACCGTTAGCGCCAAAGGCATTCACGCTTCCTCCCTCGTTTCCATTAGGCCCCGTGCTTTGACTGGAGCAACTGCTCGGAACAGGCGGTGAACTTGATGCAGGAATCAAGATTTGCACAGGGACAGACGAAGCCTTTTCGCCAGCCACTGTTATGTCGGCGGTCGCAACCGGGCCCCACACATATCCGTCCACAAACGCAAGGCATTCATCCAGCGGATTGCCGCTGGAATCGTTCTGGTGGGGGAGTAGGATGGTTAACACGGAGGACAGCAAGCGCAAGCCGGACGAACCGGTGTCCACCGAAACGTGATCGATCGTCTGACACTGCGTGGTACTTCCGGGCACGCAAACCGTGATGGTGACAAATGGCACATTGACACTGGGCGGGTTCAACCCTACTGGGCCCGCATCTACAACGATCGGCTGGACGTTGCTACTCTGTTGCGCCGGATTCACCGTCACCGTGGCCGTCCCCGATTTGCTGGTGTCCTGGGTCGAGGTTGCCGTAATCGTGACCTGCAGCGACGTGACTCCTCCGGATGGTGCGGTGAACAAGCCCGAAGTCGAGATCGTGCCGGCGCTCGCCGGGCTCGCCACATGTCACACCTGAACTGAAGGTTCCGGTTCCCATCACCGTTGCCGAGCACTGGCTGGTTTGGCCATACAGGATGGTTGAAGGCGAGCAGCTGACGGTCACGGACGTGATCGTCGACGATCCGCCACCGCCGCTGCTGCTGGAACCGCAAGCCACCAGCCACAGGACAGTGGATACTACGAGCAGCAGACCAATTCTTCTCACGCCGTCTTCTCCTTAGCGGATATCGCTGGCTTGGACGCCTTGCGGCAGTAATTGCGGAATATAGGCTTGACCGTGGAAGCTGCGCATGTGTCCGCCTTGAGAGAACACGATGCCGGGCGTTTCGATCATGACCGGACCGCGGCGCCGACGAGTCGGCTGTTCGCTGGCCTGCTGTGCGATCGCTTGCTGGACCTGTTGGTAGTAGGGGCCAAGGAGTTGCTGGAAGTCGGGGGGAAATTGGCCTTCCCAAGCGACGCCGAAAACCGCTCCGGCAGGAGAGACGTACTCTCGCACGGCACCTGTCGTCGTGGTGATTTCATGCATGACATAGGTGCGATTGTCCACGCTGCGCAGGGTTCCTTTCATCCGCGCCTGGTCGGTGAGCACCGAGGCAGCGTTATCGCCCAGGACGGCTCGTGCGGGAAACGGTAGTGCCAAAAGCAGCGCAGCCGCCACAATTCGCGCGCATGTTCTTAGGTCGCATTCAGGCAAGTTCATTGCGTCCCCCGCCTTCCTCTGCATTTAGAAGCACCCCGCTATAAACGCCATTTCAGCAGGATTGTTGCGCGCAAGCGCCCATTGGATTGGATGTCTCAGCGTGGGATCTAGGTTTTCCCAACTACCAACGGACAACCGCGCTTCCCTGCGCGCTCTCCGCCCAGTTAGAATGTCACTGTGGGTTGTGACGTCCTATGTCTCTGACCAAAGCCGAAGCGCTCGAAATGTATAACTCCGATGACCTGATTGGCATCGGGATGGAAGCCGACGCGGTGCGCCGCAGATTGCATCCCGACGGCGTGGTGACCTACATCATCGACCGCAATATCAATTACACCAACTTCTGCACCGAGTACTGCACCTTCTGCGCCTTTTACCGCCCGCTCAAGGGCAAACTGGCGAAAGAGGGATACATTCTCGATTTCGAAACTATTTACGAAAAGGTGCGCGAGACGGTGGAGCTAGGAGGCACGGGCGTCCTGCTGCAGGGCGGCCTGCATCCCGATCTGAAAATTGACTGGTTCGAAGCCCTGCTGAGCGGCATGAAGCAGCGCTTTCCGCAGGTCCATCTGCATTGCTTCTCGGCGTCCGAGATCATCTGCATTGCCGAAGTCAGCGGCCTCACCATCGAAGACACCATCAAGCGCCTGCGCGATGCCGGACTCGACTCCATCCCCGGCGGCGGCGCCGAAATCCTCGACGACGAAGTGCGCTACAAAATCGCACGCTTGAAGTGCCTCACCAACGACTGGCTCAACGTACATCGCACCGCGCACAAGCTCGGCATGAGGACGACGGCGACCATGATGTTCGGCGTCGGCGAAACCTACGAGCACCGCATCAACCATTTCCAGCACATCTACGACTTGCAGGAGGAGACTGGCGGCTTCACCGCGTTCATCCCGTGGTCTTTCCAGCCGCAAAATACCGCGCTTGGCGGACGTGGATGGGACGAAGCCACCGCAGTCGAATACCTGAAGACGCTGGCGATCGCGCGCCTCTTCCTCACCAACTTCGAGAACGTGCAGTCGAGCTGGGTGACGCAGGGCCTGAAAGTCTGCCAGACGGGCTTGCGCTTCGGCGGCAACGACGTCGGCTCGGTGATGATCGAGGAAAATGTGGTCCGCGCGGCCGGCGTGCGCAACTGCACCACCGAAGAAGAGCTGCGCCGCATCATTCGCGACGCGGGCTTCCGTCCCGCGCAGCGGGATACGCTGTACACCAAGTTCTTCCTGAACTAGCGTCCGCCACCACCCATCTTGAAAACCAGGGGTCCTAACGCAAAACCGAGCCCGAAGGGCGGAACAATATTAGCCCAGGGCGTGAGCCCTGGGTATGCATTTTCAGAGCGAACCGAGCCCCTTTCAGGGGCGGCACAGCCCTTCACATCCTTTCGGCAGCGCGAGGCAAATGAACGCCGTGCCCGGCGTAGGAATCCGCGCCGATGGGCTGAGTCCACGACGGCCCGACAGAAATCGTTTGATCGGCTCAAGTCTCTCAGGCAGAATTGAGACCTATTTCGGGGAGATATCCTTGGATAAAGATTGCTTTGTCATTCAGAGGTTTGACGGCGGCCATTACGACGGTCTCTACGACGAAGTCTTCGCACCAGCAATTCGCGCTGCTGGCCTGCATCCTTACCGCGTGGATCAGGATCCATCAGCGTCGATTCCCATCGAGGACATCGAAAAGCACATCTCTGAGGCGACAGCTTGTTTCGCTGAAATCTCAGAAGACAACCCGAATGTATGGTTTGAATTAGGTTATGCCATCGCAAGGGACCAACCCCTTTGCATTGTCTGTAATACAAGCCGCGGCAAGTTTCCATTTGACATCCAACACCGACTAATCATTCGTTATCCGCAAAATCCACGGCCCAGCGATTTCGAAAAGCTCAAGGAGGCTATTACTGAGCGGCTTAAAGCTGCCGTGGCGAGGGATGCAACCCTGAGAAAGAGCGCCGATGCAGCGAATGCACTAGCCATTGCCCCCGATATCAGCGGTTTGCAACCTCACGAGTTGCTTGCTTTGACGTTGATCTACACTTACCAGTATCACAACGGTATAAGCGCCTGGGGACTAGCCCAAGACATGCAAAAAGGCGGTTACACCAAACCGGCGTCCAACCTTGCCATAGCAGGATTGCAACGAAAAGGCTTCTTGGTTTTCAAAGAGGACCACGATCAGAATGGCGAACCTGTTAAGTTGTGGTCCGTGAGTGACAACGGTGAAGATTGGCTATTGAACAACCAACACGTCTTAAACCTCCACTCCAAGAGGAGCCGAGAGCAACCGACTGGCGCTGAAATCACGGATGAAGACATTCCCTTCTGATGTGACTGCTCCCTGCCCGATGGACGTCCCAGGCGGTTAAACGTCTTGTCCTTCGAGATTCTGTTTCTGGCCAGTTGTGCGCTGTTACCGTGCCCATCTAGCCATTGACTGGCTCGGGACGGTCGCATAGAGTGAGGCCATCCAAGATCATCTGTAGTATCGCGGAAGCAAGCGAGGTCACGCGGCCATGGCGAACCCTGAACATCTCAAAATCCTCAAGCAAGGGGTCGAGCAGTGGAACAAATGGGGTGAGCAGCACGCTGTCGTGCGCCCGGACCTCCGCGGGGCGGGGATCAGCTCAGGCTTTCGAATTGTGCCGGGTGGGGGTTCATTTAACTGCGCGGGCATTAGGCTATTGTTAACATGAAATACCAAACGAGGTCGAGTAATGGCACAGAACGATGAGAAGGTGCCGTGTTCTGAATGCGGCAGGTTGATTCTTAGGCGGATGGCCGAACTTTCTGGGGGTCGATGTTCCGCCTGCAAAGGCGTCCGGAACGTGTTCGAGGCAAGAAGTTTTCAAGGTGGCGAACAAACTAAACCGACGAGTTATCAACATCCAGTCGAGAAACAACCTCCTAAGCCCAGCACAGACGCCACCTCTTTTGCCGGAAAGGCCGAGATCATCTGGCTGGTGGTCCTCGGCGTCTTATCGGCAGCGGCATTCATAGCCGCGCTCACCCAAGGTTTCTCCACCGTCGTGGTTTGGGCAACTGGAGCTTTGGCAGCCGTGTTCGCGCTCCCGTTCGCCCTTCTCCTCGTAGCTGTCGTGCTCGCAGTAATAGTGCAGATTTTCACGCCGGGCGGAGGGAGCGCGATTCCGATACTCGGGTGGAAAGGCGGTGTCGACGGGCTATCACCCGACCAGCGTCGGGCGTTTGAGGCTAGGCCACGGGCAGTTCGATTCGGCAAGGTCTATGTATGGCTGGCTGTCAACTCCCTCGTAGGAGCAGCAATTACTCTGGCTGCGTTTGCCGCCCTCTATGCGTTAATGCAGTTCGCTCAGCAGCCTAATCACTGACACCGCCTATGCTCAATCGACGTGACCACCCGAGGGAGTTCCTCCTCGCCTCCGGTAGCGCTTTTGCAGTCGCCGGAATCCTTGTGGCACTGACGGCCTGTAGCGCGACACCGGCTGCCACGAGCACATCCGGATTTCGAACGTGGAGCGTGTATCCCTTCTCCCCGCATCGTGCAGGCGGCGGGCAAACAGCTTGTCCCTGCAGGGCCGGGGCATTCGCTGCTGGCTGGACGAAAAGCAGCTCCTGCCCGGCGACGACATCTACGAACAGGTGGACCACGGCATCCGGATGTGGGACAAGGTCCTGCTCTGCTGCTCCGAGCACTCGCTGGCGAGTTGGTGGGTGGACAACGAAATTGACACTGCTTTCGAAAAAGAACGCCTGCTGATGAAAGAGCGCAAGCAGAAGGTGCTGGCCCTGATTCCGCTGAACCTTGACGGCCACCTGTTCAAGTGGGAAAGCGGAAAGGCGAAGCCCGTCCGCGCACGGGTCGCGCCCGACTTCACTGGTTGGGAGCAGGACCCGCACAAATTCGAGGCCCAGGTGGAGAACGTCATCCGGGCGCTGCGCACCGACGACGGCGCGAGAGAGAAACCACCGCAACCGAAACTATAGTGCACTCCTGCACGCACAATCGGCTTGTGGAAAACAGCAGATCCCTCGCAGGCTAAAGCCTGCTCGTGATGGCAAAATATGGGGCTCTGACGGCGCGCCCTTCGGCAAGCTCAGGGCAGGCCCTAAAGGCGCGCCCCTTCAAATACATTCAACGTGGGTTTATTAAGTTGTAATCCCGCGTGTAATAACAGGAACGAAGTATCTAGTGGGAGCGAAACCGACCCGCCGCTTCCTGCTTCGCTGACCGCTAAGAGCTAACGGCTCATAGCCAAGTGCTAATTGCTAACGGCTAATTGCTCCTCAGTACGTGAACGACTGCAGCGCTGAAAAATTCCCGCGCTGTCCCGGGATTTGCACAAACCCGGTTCGCGTGTTGGGATTGAGCGCGATGTATGCTCCGCCGGGCCCAAACATGAAGTTGCGCAATGACTCCACCAGGTTTCCGTTTTCGTCGTACACATGGATCTGCCCAGGAGAGCCGGGCACGGGATGTGTAATCAGAAACAACCGGTGCACGGGATCGACGGCAACCGTCGCGCCAGAGTACTGCCCTATCACCGGCAGGTCGACAATAATCCCGGTTCTCGTCGCCAGGTTGTAAAACTCCGCGCTGTTGTCGGTTTCCGTCGTCGTACAGGCGATACCGGTGGCGGAGTCCACCGCTAATCCGTTTACGAAGCCGTCTCCAAGGCCCGTAAACTCGGTCACTACGCTGGTGGTGAGATCGACGAGAGCAACTTCCGGGGTACTGTAGGGAGCGCCCTGTGCCTGCGCCAAAACCGCCTGATTTGTGGCGCTGTCGTAGGCGAGCAGTGGAGGAACTCCCTGGGTAAAAATCGGGTCTTGCAGGTTGATGATGGGTCCGAATGTGTTCGCGCCAACATTGGAGCCAAACACAAACCGGCTACAGCAAGTGTCGGTGGAAGCCATGACCGCGACACCGGGCGCCCCTTGGTTCCCTTCCACATCTTCGAAATGCTGTGTCATGTCGTCGATCGGGGGCGTCCACGAACCGGTGAACCGATTGATCGAGAGCGGGTTCATAACGTTGTAGGTGCGGCTGATGACGTAGAGCCCTTGGGTGTGCTCCCATTCACGCAGTCCGATCTGACTTCCCACAACCCCGAGCGTGACAAAATCGTCCCGCGTGGCGATCCTGATTTCAACCAGCGCGACAATCCTGCCCGTAGTCTGATCGAAGGTCTCGGTCGCGACCGTGTAGAATCCGTTCGCCAATACCTTCGCCTCACTCAGTAAGCCTTCGCTGCCGTTGCGATCGACATCGTATCCGAAGATTTCACCACCTAATAAGCTTTGTACGACAAACCCTTGCCCCGTCTGCTGCCCGGGTCCCTGGGTTTGCTCGACGGGCGGCTTTGAGGCTTTGGCGTGCGCGGGCAATTGATCCGCTGCGTTAGCGAAGGCGACCAGGCTCAGACAGGCAGAGGACCGACCACCGCGGCCGGAAGGCGACGCAGCCGAATACAGCTCTTCATACTCATGAACTCCGTTCCCTAAAACACTGTCTCGACGACAGAAGTTGACGCGGTCAAGTCCCGCTGGGGATGTCGCAGCCATCCTAGGTTCTGCCGTGGTCCGCATTTGTCACGGTTGTGTCACGGAGTTGTAAAAGATTGGTTGGTGCCGAGTGCTCACTGTCCAGTGATCGGGGTTGAAGAAATTACCGCTAATGCTTGTGAACGGGCGGCCCGTTTCCTTGCTGGCTTTCCATTGTTTCGCCCGGACGAAGCAAAGTTGGACGCGTGGACTGTGGTGTAGCGGAAGGGTCATTTTGCTGCTGCGGCAGAGCCATCCGTAGTTGTCGAAGCTGGATTGCTTTCGACTGTCGAGCCGCCACCGGGCAGGCTCGTGCTCGTTCCCGAACCGGAGCCCGCAGTCGGTTGCGAGGTCGAGCCTTTGGCAGAGCTCGCAACCGTTGCCGCAGGCTCAGCATACGGGCGTTGTGACGTTTCCTCCGGTTCCCGCTTTCGGTTTGCTGGCGTCCTCGGTCATCGGCACCGGATCAAATTTGACCCTCTCCGCCAGCAACTGTTGCAACTCGCTGTCGTGAGGAGCGGCGAAAAACCATGTCAGCAGGTAGCCTTGCCGCTTGGTAATGGCCATCGCAATCGACAAGCGTCGCGAGAGTTCATCGTTGGGAACTTTGAACCCGACGGTTCCGTGAAGTAAAAGAAAGACCGTTCCTTGGAAGGTGAAGGCTTTTGCGTCGCGCATGTCGCGCAGGATCGGATGGGTAAGCCCGATCAGCAGCAAGAAATCCCGAGCTGCTTGCGCATCGGTTGAGGTTGACGGAAACTTCGCGCCGGGAAAACACTCCGCCGATATCGCCGACAGCGTTACCTCACCAAAATCATCGTAGGGGATCTGGCCGTCCGCTCCGGGTCGCTTCGCCCACACCGAAAACAGGGTGCGGCTACACGCTTGCATCAATTGGCGTTCGGCAGCGCCCGGGTTCGGTGTCCCGATCGTCGAGCAGTCCCACCTAACGAATCATTCGCGCGCGCCCGTTCGATGGCCGGCAACACCGCTCCTTCGGCCTCCACAAACCATCCTGATGGAACCTGGTAGGTCAAGACCGAGGCGCAGGATTACGGTAGACACCGCCCTCGATTTTGCCGGGATCAATATGGTCTTTCGGCGGATCGGCTTCCAACTGGGCCAGGCGATGAGACGAGATCGCCGGGCCTTCGTACGCCTGAGCATCCGCCGCGATCTGCTGCCGAACTTGCGCAGGCGGGAAAAACACGAGGCGCTGGAACAGACGACTCCAGCTCTTTCATCATCTGCTCGTTGTGGGCGCCCAACTGCACGATCACCACATAGCTATCGAGATTCGCTGCCGGCCAGCATGTGCTGGTCGATCCCGCGACGGGTTTCGTAGAAGTAGAACTGGTGGCCGGCGAGCGTGGTCTTCGACAGGCCGCGCAGTTCCTCCACTCCCCTGAACAGTTCCTGATCCAACGCCTTGCGAAGCACCGCTTTTGCGTCTAGAGGACCCCTACCCCCGGGCGGCAGAGCGGCGATCGAAACCGATGCATCGGCAGGCGCAGGGCCGCCCAACTGCAACAATTCAATCCGCCCGTCGGCAGCGACCGGCTCGGGAATCGGCTCCAAATGCGCATCAGGCGGGAGATCGAAGGAGAACCCGAAGAATTCATTTGTGTAACGCGTGGGTGACAGATAGGCTTGCTCGGGATAATCGCCGCTCAGCTTGGGTGGCGCCGGCCACTGAACCTGCGGTAGGCACGGCCGTTTGCCCCCTGAAGAACAACGGACAGCTCAGGACGCAACCGAGGACTGCGGAAACTATTTGCCAGCGCATCGTGTTTCGCTTGATTTCATTGTTAGCCCTTCGCGGTTAAGAGTCAATTTTCAGGGGCGATTTTGTGATGAAGCGGATTGAGAACCTCCTGTTGCCGGCTGTACCGATTTCAGTAATACGCGCTGCTAAGTTCCCGCCGTTTCCAGCGGGTGACGTCGGGTACAATCAATCGGTTAGGGTCCTTTCCGCGTCCGCCACCAAGGCCGTGGCGTGCGTCGGCAACTTTCTCACGGAGAATTCATTCCTGAGCGGCGCATTCAGTCTGATTTGCAGTCTGCTAGTGGAACCGCATGGCTTGCGCCACTACATGCGATCTCATTTTCTGGATCCGACCTTCAAAGGTCTTTATCACGCCAACGCCTTCGATATGGCGTTGCTCATCCCCTACTTCGCGGTGCTGGTGCTGCTGGCGTTTTATGGCATGCACCGGTATCAACTGGTTTACCTGTACTACAAACACCGCAAGAATAAAGTGACCGACCCGGCGTCGCACTTCGAGGAGTTGCCCCGGGTCACCATCCAATTGCCGATCTTCAACGAGCAATACGTCATCGACCGATTGGTCGAGTGCGTCTGCAAAATGGAATATCCACGCGAAAAGCTGGAAATCCAGGTACTCGACGATTCCACCGACGAAACCGTGGAAGTCGCGCGGGCGGTAGTGGAGCGCTATGCGGCGATGGGCCACAACATCAGCTATCACCATCGCGCCAACCGCGAAGGCTTCAAGGCCGGTGCGCTCGATGCCGGACTCAAGGTATCGACCGGCGAGTTCGTCGCCATCTTTGACGCCGATTTCACGCCTCAACCCGAGTGGCTGATGAAAGTGATCCACCACTTTGCCGACCCGGAAATCGGAATGGTGCAGACGCGCTGGACGCACCTGAACCGCACTTATTCCTATCTGACGCAAGTCGAGGCCATCCTGCTCGATGGCCATTTCGTACTGGAGCACGGCGGCCGTTCGCGCGCGGGAGTGTTCTTCAACTTCAACGGGACCGCGGGCATGTGGCGGCGCAAAGCGATCGACGACGCAGGTGGCTGGGAGCACGACACCCTCACCGAAGATACGGACCTGAGCTACCGCTCGCAGTTGAAGGGATGGAAATTCCGCTACCTGCAGGACGTGGAGTGCCCTGCTGAGCTGCCCATCGAGATGACCGCGTTCAAGACGCAGCAGGCGCGTTGGGCGAAGGGCCTGATCCAATGCGCCAAAAAGGACTTGCCGAAGGTGCTGCGGGCGAATGTTTCGCGGCGCGAGAAGATGGAAGCCTGGTATCACCTGACCGCCAACATCAGCTATCCGCTGATGATCGTGCTCAGCACGCTGCTGCTGCCGGCGATGATTATTCGCTTTTATCAGGGCTGGTTCCAGATGGTGTACATCGATCTGCCCCTGTTTCTGGCTTCCACATTTTCGATCTCAAGTTTTTATCTGGTATCGCAAAAAGAGCTGTTTCCCGCGAACCTGGTATCGCACGATCTTGGTATCTGCCGCCGCTGATGGCGCTGGGCATCGGACTAACCATCACCAACAGTAAGGCCGTGCTGGAGGCGCTGGCCGGCCATCAGAGCGCATTTGCTCGCACCCCAAAGTACCGCGTCGTCAATAAGAAGGACAAAGCCATCGCGGCCAAAAAGTATCGCAAACGTCTGGGCTGGGTCCCGTATGTGGAGTTGCTGATTGGCACATATTTTGCGTTGACAGTCTGGTACGCCATTGCGAATGAAAACTACATCACGGTGCCGTTCTTGTTCTTGTTCGTCTTCGGATACTGGTACACCGGCCTAATGTCGCTGCTCCAGGGCCGCTTTGACAGCCTGGTGCGCGAGCGCGGCGAGGAGCACAGCGCCAAGCCGTTTCCGGTTGGAGTGTAGGTCAGCTGGCGCTTCAAATCTTGGTTACGTGAGACGCATCAGCCACCCCGATCATCGAGTTCAGGTATCCCCGATCTGATATCCTGAGTTCCTGTGGTGATTAAGTTATTTTTTGCACTTCTGGTTCTGTGCACTGCAGCGCTCGTCATCGTAGCACTGGCAATCCATTTCCGCGTTAAGCGGCATCTCCGGCAGGAGCAGATGGATGCCCAGGTTCGGGCCGTAATCGAAGGCGCGGCGGAAAGCACGACCGAAGAGAAAACTTCATAATCAGGTGTCTTAGTTCGCGAGGAAGAAATGCTAAAGACTGCATTACATACCGAGACAAGTATTGCCGAACCGTCTTACAGCTTGATTAAGCAGGCGGGCATCGTGATTGGCGCCAGCGCCGTCATCGCCGTCTGCGCCCGGCTGGTCTTACCTCTCCCTTACACCCCAGTCCCCTTGACCCTGGCGAACTTTGGAGTGATGTTGATCGGCCTGACGCTGGGAAGCCGCCGCGGGTTTGCTGCTGCTGCCCTCTATCTGGCTTGGGGCGCCATGGGCTTGCCGGTGTTTAGTCCGGTCGGTGCGGGAGGCATCGCCCAGTTGTTCGGTCCCACTGCTGGTTACTTGTGGGCGTACCCGGTTGTCGCCTTCGTAGCAGGATGGGTCGCGGAGCACGGGCAATTCGGATTTGTGCGCAACATAATAGCCGGTGCAACTGCCGAGTTGGTGCTGTTTGCGGGAGGCCTTAGCTGGCTCGCCGTGATGACGCACAGTTGGCAGCGTGCGGCATTTTTCGGTTTGTATCCGTTCCTGGTCGCTGAACTTCTGAAAGTGACCGTGGCCGCCGCAGCCGCACTTCGTTTGCGTCGCAACTTATAGTGGCAGGTTCGTCGCGGACGACTTCGCCGAACTAAGCTGAATTCCCTGATCGCGGGGCCGCGCTCGGAATTTTCAATCGGATCGCCCGTACTGCGCCGTCGCAGTCGTGCCCTTTTGAGGCGGCCAGGCTTACAACAAACGTTCGGGACGGAGTCGTACTCCCCCGATGTTCAAGAAGACACAGCGTTACTATCTCTATGAGCCGCAATACCGCCAAGAACGTCCGCGAAATCACCGTTGCGCATAGTCCCGACTCCGACGATGCCTTCATGTTTTACGGCATGGCGACCAACAAGATTCGGGTTCCGGGGGTAAAGTTTTCCCACACGCTTTGCGATATCGAGACCCTCAATCGCAAAGCCATGGACGGGTTCTACGACATTACCGCGATTTCCTTCCACGCGTATCCGTACATCCAGGACAAGTACGCTATCATGCCGAGCGGCGGAAGCGTCGGGGAGGGCTACGGTCCCATGATCGTGGCTTCGCGCAACATCCCGCTCGACGAGATCTCGCGGTGCAAAATCGCCGTGCCGGGCACCATGACCACGGCGTATCTGACGCTCAAGTTGTTCGCGCCTGATGTCGCCACCGAGACCGTCCCCTTCGATGAAATCATCCCCAAAGTGCTCGAGGGCAAGTACGAAGCGGGGCTCATCATTCACGAGGGCCAGCTCACCTTCAACCGCGAGGGACTGCACCGCATCCTGGACATGGGCAAATGGTGGCGCGATGAAACTGGACTTCCGCTGCCTTTGGGCGGCAACGCCATTCGCCGCTCACTCGGTCCTGAGCTCATCAACGCCTGCTGCGCCGCGCTGCGCGACAGCATTCAATACGCTCTCGATAATCGCGAGGAAGCACTGCAATATGCCATGCAGTTTGCTCGCGACTTGGATCCCCAAATGGCCGATAAGTTCGTGGGGATGTATGTCAACGAGCGCACCCTCGATTACGGCAAGGATGGGCGGGCTGCTATCACTAAGCTGCTGGAGATGGGCCATAAGGCCGGCATCATTCCGCAGAAGCCCAACGTCGAGTTCGTCGGCGATGCTGCCGTGACCGCCACCAGCTAGCCTCCAGACTTTACGTCACAAGCAATCAGGAACCAGCGGGTGCCCCGTTCTAGCCTGGGTTTGGCTAGGGCGGGGCAGTTCTGTTTAAGGGCCGCTCAAGCGGCGTTGACCACGCGGCTGCGTGTAGGTCTGACAGGCTGCGCTCTATCTCGAAAGTCATCAGTGGCAACCATTGACTTCGAAGCGTCCTCAGGGCTAGCATCGTAGAAGGCGAACAAAAAGCGAATCTAAGTACATGCTCCCCTCCCTGCTCCACATCGACGACGCCGAACCCGCCCCGCTAGTTGGCATCGCCAAGCTCGTGTCCCAGGGAGAGTCGATTCGTCAGGGTCACTTGGTGGAGTACTTCACGCTTCCCTCGCGGGCACTGTTGAATCGCTGCACCTCCGATCGCGTGCCCTTTACATGGACAATCAATCCCTATCGCGGCTGCGAGTTTGCCTGCAAGTATTGCTATGCGCGCTACACCCACGAGTTCATGGAGATGCGCGATGGCGTGGACTTCGAGCGCAAGATCTACGTCAAGCAGCAAGCGGCATGGCTGTTGCGCCAGGACCTGAAGAAGGTGAAACGGAACGAGGAGATTGCCATCGGCACCGCGACCGATCCCTATCAGCCCGCGGAAAAACGGTTCGAGGTCACGCTTGGCATTCTGGAAGAACTGGCCCTGCACCAGGGGCTGGAAATTGGCATTGTCACCAAGTCGGACCTGATATTGCGCGACGTTGACCTGCTGCGGAGGGTCGCAGAGCACAATTCCCTGTTCGTGAATATAACCATCACGACTATGAACGCGAAGCTGGCGCGCATTCTGGAACCGCGCGCGCCGCGTCCCGACCTGCGCATGAAAGCTGTGCGCGAACTGAATGCCGCCGGAATCAACGCCGGCGTCATCTGCGCACCCGTGCTGCCCGGCATCACCGATTCACCTTCGGCGCTGGATGCCCTTGTGCGCGCGACCAAGCTAGCCGGCGGAAAGTATATTTATGCCAACCCGTTGTTTCTGAAGCCGTGCTCGGCCAATGTCTTCCTTCCCTTCCTAGAGAAGGAATTTCCGCAATTGGTTGAGGACTACCGCAAGCGCTTCGCCGACCGCGCCTTCGTGAGTAAGGCCTACAGTAAGCGTATCTCGGAACTGATAGGGAGCCTGCGCAAGAAGCACGGCTTCGGGTCGGAGTTCAGTTCACGCAGCCGAAGCACACATCCACCGCAGCGAGAAGCGGAACAAATGAAGCTGTTCGGGTAATGCTTACGGTGCAGCCGCCAGGCTTACCCAGCGCAGGTGTCGCGCGTCACAGACAGGTGATGAAACCTGCGCTAACTTGGTCTGTAATGGGGAGGTGTGTATGGCCGCGCCTTGGGCACATCGCTACGCGCAACGCACAAAGTCAGCCAAGAGTTCCATCATCCGCGAGCTACTGAAGCTCACCCAGCGTCCTGAGGTGATCTCTTTTGCGGGTGGCCTGCCTGCACCGGAAATTTTCCCGGTGGAACGTTTTCGCGAGGCCTGTCAAGAAGTACTTTCGACCAACCCTTCCATCGCATTGCAATACGGGCCAACCGAAGGCTATCGTCCGCTGCGTGAATTAATCGTGGCCCACATGGCGCGGTACGGCATCCTCGCCACCGTCGATAACATCCTCATCACCTCGGGCTCGCAGCAGGCGCTGGACTTGATCGCCAAGCTGCTCATTAACCGCGGCGATCGCATCCTGGTTGAGTCGCCGACCTACCTGGGGGCACTGCAAGCGTTCGATCTGATGGGCGCGGAATACGTGACCGTTCCCATCGACGACGACGGATTGCAGACCAGCGAGATGGAACGGGCACTCCGTTCCGGACCGAAGTTCATGTACATCCTGCCGAACTTTCAGAATCCGGGCGGTACTACCCTCTCGCGTTCACGGCGTGACGAACTGGTGTTGCTCTCGGATAAGTACGGCATTCCGATCATCGAAGACGATCCCTACGGGCAATTGCGGTACGAGGGCGAACACATTTCGCCGCTGGTGGTGCTGGATCGCACTAACCTTCTGCGCGATAACGGATATCTATTGGGAAATGTCATCTACTTGAGCACATTTTCGAAGGTGTTAGCACCGGGGTTGCGGCTGGGCTGGATCGTCGCACCACCCGACGTGATCACCCGCCTGGTGCAGTTGAAGCAGAGCACCGACCTGCACACCAGCAGCTTCACGCAAATGGTGGCCTATGAGGTGGCTCGCGATGGCTTCATGGAGGAGCACGTAAAACTGATTCGCAGGGTATACAAAGAACGTCGCGATGCGATGCTCGAAGCCCTGCACGACTACTTCCCGCCCGAAGTCTCGTGGACTCACCCGCACGGCGGATTGTTCCTCTGGGTCACGCTGCCTTCTGGAATCGACACCATGAAGCTGCTGGACACGGCTTTGCGGCAGGACGTCGCTTTCGTGCCCGGCGACCCGTTCTTCCCGTCCGGAGACAGCGGCTCGCACATGCGGCTGAATTTCTCCAACGCGCAGCCAGAACAGATTCGCGAGGGAATCCGTCGCCTGTCCATCGCCGTGGCGCATGAACTGGAGCACTGCACAACTGCCGTAGGGAGCGTGAGGCGTGATGCAGCGTTGTCACGCCACCGTGTACCATCTGTCACTGGCAAGCCGCCAGCTTGAGGTCTAGACTGTAATCAGCAGTAGAGTTGCCCTCGAATCTGCAGGGCTGCCCATAGTCCTATCCCAGGAGGCAGCTTATGTTCGCCGTCAGATTGGTTCAGCTCATCGAAACACACGCCGATAAGCTTTCTGAAGCATTAATCCACAAATTGAAAAACTCGGATGAGTGCAGCGAGCTCCTGAGCAAGGTCCCGGCTCACGAGTTAAAGCACCGAACCTACGAAATCTACCGCCACCTCAGCGACTGGCTGCTGTCCAAAACGCTGTCGGACGTCGAGGAGAGGTATATCGGTTTAGGGGCGCGGCGCGCCCGTCAGGCAGTGCCTTTCAGCCAGATCATGTTTGCCATCCAAACTACAAAGCACGTCCTCTGGGACTATCTGTTGCTGGAAGGCCTGCTAGAGCCGGAAGACCTCATTGGCGAAATGGAGCTCGTGCGTTCATTGGGGCAGTTCTTCGACCGCGCCCTTTACTACGCCGCAATCGGCTATGAACAGGCGCAGCAGACCGAGGCCGCCGCACCGTCTTCGCACCGTGTTGCGACGCACCGGTAATCGGTTTGGGTAGTGCGGGTTTTGAGAGACTGTGTCGCAACCTCTGTCGTCCCTTAAGCGCCGCTCTACCCGAGCTTGGCGGATACAGCAATTCGAAAATCGCTCTAGAACGAGAACAGCATCTGCAAGTCAATGCGACGGTTGGCTGAACCGGAGGAGAACGGTGGCCCGGCGAGCGCATTCGACGTGCCGAAGATCGGCGAGTCAAGGTTGCCGATCGGGGGCGCATAGTTGACATTGTTCAGCAGGTTGCGCGCGCTGACACTGAAGGTTAGGTTGTAACGGTGCGTAGTCTCGTTTCCGAAGTTGAACGGGCTGCCGCCTCCGCCTGCTAGACCGCGACCGCCCAGTCCGCCCCCTGTGGCCGCCACCTCCGCCGTGCGGAGCACCCGTGTTATGAGTTTCCGTCTTAGGACCGAGCCCGAAGGTCTTGCTCAATCGCAAGTTCAAAGTAAACAGGCTCTGCCCACTACCGTAATTGATGGGCGTGATGGGCTGGCCCGGAATCGGTGCGGTGTTGAAGGTGCCATAAGGGGTGACGAAAATCGTTCCTCCGGAACCCGGGGTGCTGGCAAGTGCCGGACGATCATTGAAGATGGAGTCTCCATTCAAGTCCTGCCCGACGATGATGTTAAAAGGCACGGCGGAGTCCGCGAGGATAAACGGGCTGAGGCGAAAGGCATAGGGCAGCGAGATAGTGCCGCCGATGACGGCGCGGCTGCGAACATCGAACGCGGCACGGCCATAGTCCTGCATGGGATCGTACGAGTTCATCACAAACTCGGCCGAACTGGAGCCACCGCCGAAGAAGCTACCTCCACCCCCGCCAGCTCCCGCTCCCAGATCGCTGTTGGCGAAATTCAGGGAATAAAAGCCAAACAGCGAGAGCTTCGATCCGACGCTCACACGGCCGTTGACGATCATTTGGTTCTGCACGAAAACCCCTTCCGAGCTGTACTGATAAATGTTGGTGTTTCCGCCAAACGGCCGGATGATCGGATTGTCAGGAGGATAGGTGCCCGGCAGAGGCGCATTGGCATTACGCAGAAAGAGCTGATGCTCTCCGCGAGAATTCAGATAGGTGACCGACACTGTCGCATTCTTAGTGACTTGGCGCTCGACGCTGAACGCCGCCTCCATGGTGTACGGTACGCGCAGATTGGGAGCAACCTGGTAAACCGTGGGCGAGGTTTTCGCCAGCTTGTTCAGTTCGCTGGGGGGAGGAACCAGCGGATAGAAGTTAGGTTGCGCGACAATGTACTGCTGCTGCGTGACTCCATTGAACCGTTCCGCCTCCAGCAGATAGTTATAGGAGAAGCGGTCATAGAAGATTCCGAATCCTCCGCGTAGCACCGTCTTTGGCGCAGCTTTGGAATGGCCAAGTCCCCAAGCCAAGCTCACGCGGGGCGCCCAATCGCCCTCGTACGGAATGCCCGTCTGGGTTTCATAGCGCAAACCATAGCTGAGCGAAATGTTCGGCCGGATTCTCCATTCGTCTTCCGCATAGAGGCCGACATCGATCATGGAAACGTCTGACAGAGGCTGGCCGGCAATGATGGAAAACTGGCTGGCACCTCCACCCATCGCCCGGATTTGTGCCGGCGTCAAGCCCTCTTGCAGACCGACTTGCGTGATCTGATAGGCGTTCAGCGAGGGGAAGGTAAATTGCCCGTTAAAATTGGCGTTCTCGTTGCTGGAATACAATGTCCCTCGGAGGCGTCCGCCAAACTTGATGAAGTGATGGCCGTGGGCGATGGAGGTGTAGTTTTGGAGTTCGTAATGGTCCTGGTTGCTGACGACCGTGCCTTCAGGGCTGCCTCCACCGTTGAAGGCGCCCAACACATTCAGCGTCGGTTGGTCGCTGAACGGAATCTGATTGCCGCTGTTGCGGATGTACTGGAATCGCGTCTCATTCACCATCGTCGGGCTTAAGACCTGCGTGTCGCTGATCTGCACTGTTTGTTCCGTGCTGTGGGAGTTGAAGGCCTGTGAAGGAAGCGAGAACTGGCCGACACCTTCATTGTCCTGGGTATTCCGCACATACTGATAGCGCACTGTCAGCGTGTTGTTCTTCGAAAGCTGGAAGTCGGCGCGCGGACTGATATTCAATCGGGTTGATGGAGCTGGAACCGTAGTATTGTACGGAACGATAGTGTTATTCGGACCCAGTACCTGCGCCACCACCACACTGACATTGTCGATATTTCGCTGTTGCGCCGTGAAGAAGAACGACGCCTTCTTCCCCAATGGGCCGCTGATGTTGCCGTTAAAGATCTCCGAGTAGTAACCCGGTTCTTCGGTCACAAACGGATTGAGCGCATTGAAGGCCGAAGAATTTCCGTTCATCATCAGCTGGCCATGGAACTTGTCTGTCCCGGGCTTGGTGAAGATCTCGATCCGTCCATAGCCCAGCTTGTCATATTCCGCGGAGAAGGGATTTTGGTTGATGCGGATTTCCCGGATGGCGGATTTTGGTGGCAGCTCGCCGGCGGTGAATCCATCGACATAAATCTGTCCGCCGTTCGGCCCCGCCGACGGACCGGCGAGTGCCTGCAACTCCGACGCCAGTTCGTCCGGATCGTCCGAGAGGGCGTCGAGGTCCTTACCCTTTAACACCAGCGTGCCCGCACTACTTTCCTGGGCTTACGTCGACGGTGGGAGTTTCTTCCTGAACTTCGACATTCTCCTTTTTCACGGCGATGGAAAGCGCGATGTCAAACTGCTGCACCTGTCCTGCTACAACTTGCACCGCGGGTTCCTGGTCAACCGCAAAACCTTTCGCGGTCGCGGTGACGGTGTAATCTCCGGGAGCGAGTCCCTTCAATTTCATAAATTCCTTGCGGATTCGTGACTGCGGTGACCGATTTTCCATCCGCAGTGGTCGCAGCCACCGTCGCCTTGGGAATAACGGCACCGGACGGGTCCGTGATCCGCCCACGCAATGTACCCGGAAGCAGTCTGCGCCGGCATGTCAGCCGTAAGAACAGCGAAGAAAAGAACAACGAAGATGGCAGACGTGCGCATTGGAAGTGCTCTCATCAAATACGGAGCTATGGAGTATCTCCCATCGCGCCCGCTGCGCCACCTGTCGACAAATTCCATGGCGAAAGAATGGTTCCTGCCTGGCTTGGAGCAGCGGTAAGAATCGGCTCAACACCGCTCAGTAGAATGATCGCCGAAGAGGGAGAATCAGCCGTTCCCTCGGTGGCCACGATCATCAGAGCATCGCCTTTCTGCAAGTCGGCGAGGGTAACTGCGGGTATGCGGCTCAGCATTTGCTGGAAGTCTGGCCCACCGCCTGCGCGCTGTCCCGGGCCATTTCCGTTCGCTGGCGTCTCGGCGCTCGCCGTCCTTGGCGGTCTTCCTCCTGCGGCTTCCGCCCGGCGCAGCCGGCCGCGTGCCCCTTCAAGCGCATGGCAATTCGTTGCGCCATCATAGGCGGGAATTTGTGAATTTGCGAATCCGCAGTTATTTTCAGGGTCACCGGACGCTTTGTTAACAAGTCCATCACCGTAACTGAGTTATTCCCCTGATCGGTTGCGACTACCGTACCCGCGATATTGCGGAATGTCCCCGAAACAATTTCGTCGGCCGCCAGTTCGCTGCCATCAGCACTGCGCGTTCCACGCGCGCGAAGTTGGTCGCCGGGCTTGATCTGGTCGAACGTGCCAGGCTTGGCGTCATCGAACTTGACCGAGTCCGGTGCGTAACGGCGAATGATGGTGTTCTTCGACACGTGGACGACCAGTTCCTTCGCAGCTAACGTGCCGGTGGAAATCCTGATGGTTTCCGTTCCAGCATCCACTGCCTTTACGACTCCCGCCAACGCCGTGTTTTTGCCATTCCTCGCGATCTTGCTCTTGCTTGGTAGGCGATGTCGGCCTTTCTTCATGACAATCGCCGTTGAGGCCAGAACCGACTTGCCGTCCTCGGAAGGAGTCCCGCCGGCCAGAAGGCGGTCGCCCACTTGCAAATCTTGCACCTGTATCGGAGAGGCACTCTTCAGGTCAGTTTGACCAGGAACGCTACGAACTAAACGCGTCGACGGCTGGATGATGACGTTAACCTCTGCTCCCGTGTCGGTTGTAACCGCAATGGTATCGCCAGTGATCGACTTGATTGTCCCCACGGCCTTAACTCTTGATTTCGGCGCGCCCGTCGGTTGGGTTCCCTCTTTTTGCGCGGCGGCGAACAGAACGACGCAGACTACGACCACGAATACTTGCAGAATCGCGATGGCTCTTCGCATTGGAGTCAGGCTGGGCATCTGGAGTCAATAACAACCTAAACACACCCGTGATAGCTGGGTTGTTAAGAAAACATAAGTTTTGTAAACCGCTTACATGTGAGCAGAATTGAGATGGGATTTCGCAATGTCTTCACTGGAGTGGTCCAGGCGTGTGCAAGCTGCCGCGCATCCGGGCGCGGGCGAGTTGAACCTGAAATCGGCGGAGTGAGAAGGATGCGCCGCTGCGCCAGGCATCAGGCAACCGGTGAGGGTCGCCGACGTTAGCGCCTTAAGCATTTTTCGTCCTCCGCTTGTAGGCGTGTGTCTCACCCCGATTCGGGCAAAGCGACGCAAAACCGTGCCGTCCCTGAAGGGACTCGATTTTCTTCCGACTGTACCCAGGGCTCACGCCCTGGGCTAATATTGTTCCGCCCTGGGGCTGGATTTCGTGCAATACGTCCCAGTCTGCCAAGGCACAAGGAACCCTCACAGACGGTCTTGAGGCCTGCACAACCTGGGCAAATTGGTTTATCGATTCCGGAACCGCTCTAGGCTAACTGTTGCGACAGATACGCCCCAATTCCCATTTCCTTGATGGAATGCAGTTGAGCTTCCAGGAAGTCGGCGTGGCTTTCTTCATCCTGGATCATTCGCTCAAACAGGTCCTTCGTTCCGGCGTCGCCGACTTCGCGGCAGATCTTTGCCGCCGCGTTGTACTGGCGCACGGCATCGGCTTCGTCGGCGTAGTCGAATTCCAGTTGCTGCTCGACAGTGGCGCCAACCTTGGGCGTTAAGGGAACATTGATGGCGGGGGTCCCATCGAGGAAGATGATGCGCTCGATCAGTCCTTCGGCATGGTGCATCTCTTTGATGGCGCGCGCCTTGGTAAGCCCTGCCAGCCGGTGATAGCCCCAGCTCTCGCACATTTCCGCCTGCACCATGTACTGCGCAATGGCCGTCAATTCCGCGCTGAGGGCCGCATTCAACTGCTCGATGACCTTTTCGTCGCCTCGCATCTACACGCTCCTTTTCATGCTCAAGGGTCGTCCTATTCTACGGGAAACGCTGCGAGATGCATCACAGCGACGCGTGACGAGAGTGCCAGCGCTACTGCGACACCAGGTATTCCACCTCGTGCTCGATTTGCGGATATCTGGATTGGCGGGATGCCACCCTTCTGCAATGCGTTATTCAGTTGGGGCAGCTCCGTGCTTTTTAGCTTCGTCCACTCGGCGATTCGCGCTTTGGCCGCACTCATCGGACTGATGATACAGCTCGATCGCTTGGGACGGGTCGTCCGATCGCCACCTTCAACGACGCGCAGCGCGGAGGCCAGGCCAGCTATTTGCAGCTTCCAGTCCCATCGTCGCAGGGGCAGGTAACGAACTTCCCTTCTGGATTTTCGTGATTGCTGCCTGCAAGTCGGCCACCTGCTTGAGCAGCTTGAGCTGCTTGCGGTCCAGCTTCTGCTGCACGTCGTCGAGACGTTTCTTCACCGCGCTCATCTCAGCCACAGCCTTGCGGCTGCGGCGGACTGCGCCGAAGATTTCCAACCCAAGACGAAGCTGCTCGTCCAACTCGGCCGAAGTCGCGGAGGACCTCGGATCCATTTCCACCTTCAAGTTCTGCCTGAAGGTATCGCCGTCAACCATAAGTTTAAGCTGGTAGATACCTGGCGTAACGCGCGGCCCGCGTGGAGCTCCGTAACTCTCATCTTCCTCGATCTCTTCGGGGCTTCCGGAGCTGCTCCATCGGAGGTCCCAAATAAAGCGGTGCATGCCGGCGTTATTTTCCAGAACGACGGGCTTAGGCAGCCAGCGCGGGGCAATGGCCAGCAGAGGATAAGTTTGCTCTTTTGCGCCACTCACAAAGCGGCGTACCAGTTTCCCGCTCGGATCGTAGATTCCCAGTCTCACCTGCTTGGCCGGCGACTTCAGGTAGTAGTCGAGCACAGCCCCGTCGGGTGGGTTCTTCGCCGCCGGTTCCTCCGGAGGCATCGGTGAGCCTAGGAAGACATCGTTGTCAACGCGAATCGCCGTGGCGGGCTGATAGAGCCGGACGTTCGCACTCTGCGACTGACTTTCAATCTGCCGCAATGGCGTTATGTTGTCGAGAATCCAGAACGCCCGTCCGTGCGTGGCCACGATCAAATCATCTCCATGGATGGTGATGTCGCGGATGGAGGAGACCGGCAAGTTCAATTGCAGCGGCTGCCAGTGGTCACCATCATCGAATGAGATGTAGATACCCAGCTCAGTTCCTGCGAAGAGCAGACCTTGCTTCTGCGTGTCTTCGCGAATCGCGTTGACGAAAGAATGCTCGCCGATTCCCGGCCGCGATCGGCTGCCAGGTTTTGCCGTAATCCCGGGTGCGATAAATGTAGGGCTTGCTATCGTCGAGCCGATGGCGGTCCACCGCCACGTACGCCACCGCGGGATCGAATCGTGACGCCTCGATCATGGCGATCTTGCTCCAGCCGCCGACTACGCTGGGCGTAACGTTCTGCCATGTCTTCCCGGCATCTTGCGTGAGATGGAGCAGGCCAGTGTCGCTGCCGGCCCACAGCTCATCGGACTTCAGAGGCGAAGGCGCGATGCTATACACAACACCAAACCCTCGTTCGTTCGCGTTCTGAACTGTGGTCGGCCCGACGAACTTTTCGCTTGCGGCGTTCGGCGCAGCGCCGGTGAGGTCGGGACTGATCTTCTCCCAGTGCAGGCCGCCGTCGGTGGTCTTCATCACGTACTGCGTTCCCAGATAAAGCGTGTTCTTCTCGACCGGCGAGAAGACGAGCATCGGCGTCCAGGGATCGCGATACTTGCGCTCGTTGATTTCGCTGGCGAAATTGGACCCTGGCCACGGAGTGATGTCCTGGCTCAACGAGGTTCGGCGGTCCCAGCGAACCACGCTGCCATAAACACCGGTGGCGTAGATAATGTTCGGATCGTTGGGCTCGGGAGCAAGCCATCCGCTTTCGCCTCCGCCGACCATGAACCAGTCGCGCGCGGTAATCTGCCCATGATCAGTTCGGCTCGCGACGGCTGCGGCGCCGCTGTCCTGCTGCGCGCCATAAACGTGATAGGGAAATTCGTTGTCGGTGATCACGTGATAGAACTGCCCGATCGGCTGGTTGTACCAGGAGGACCAGGTTTTGCCGTCGTTGAGACTGATGGATGTTCCCTGGTCGGTGCCGATAATCATGCGCGAAGAGTCCTTGGGATCGATCCAGAGCTGATGGTAGTCGTCGCCGCCCGGGCGCGCCGCGCACGATGGAGATGGTCTTGCCGCCATCCTCCGAGCGGTATAGCGCGACATTCGGAATGTAGATCACGTCGGGATTATTGGGATCCACGGTAATGTCGCTGAAATACCATGCGCGGCTGGTGAGGCGCGCATCGCTGTTGGCGAGCGTCCAGGTGTCGCCGCCATCGTCAGAGCGATAGAGCCCGGAATTTTTGCCTGCTTCCAGCGAGGCGTAAACACGCTTGCCGTCCGGAGATACGGCAACACCTACCCGTCCCCAATCCCCGCCTGGTAATCCATGGCCGGTCAGTTGTGACCAGCTTGCACCGCTGTCGGTCGAGCGATACAGTCCTCCGCCGGGCCCTTGCAGCGACGCATAGGTGCTCCACGGCGGACGATGCGCATTCCAGGTACCAGCGAACAAAATGTTCGGAGCAGCCGTCGCTATGGCGAGGTCGGAAACACCGATGGTCGGCCCTTTGTCGAGTACGTGACTCCAGCTGGTTCCTCCATCGGTTGACTTGTAAACGCCGCGCTCGTCGTTGGGGCCATAGGCATGGCCCAGCACTCCGACGTAGATAATGTCCGCGTTGTGAGGATCGACAACGATGCGACTGATCTGGCGGGAATCGCGCAGACCAATGTTCTTCCAGGTCGCGCCGCCGTCCAGCGACTTGTACACGCCGTCGCCCGAGGAGAGATCGGCGCGGATGTCCGACTCGCCAGTGCCCGCATAAATGACATTAGGATTTGAAGGCGCCACTACCAGCGCCCCAATCGAAGCGATGGGCTGTCCATCGAAGATCGGCGTCCATGTCACACCGGCATCGGTTGTCTTCCAGATACCGCCGCCGACGGAGCCGAAATAGAAAGTAGCTCCATCACCCGGCACGCCCGCGACGGCAACCACGCGCCCGCCGCGAAATGGGCCAATCATCCGCCATTGCAGGCCGCCGAAGAGATCGGGGGAGACGGATTGGGCGGCGCTGGGAAAGCTCAAGGCAAGAGCGGCAACCAGAACAAGCAGAAATTGACAAAGACGGCTGGCGGAAAGTCTCAACTCGAATGTCCTCTACCCGACAACAAGGTGTTCCGATAGATTACACTTTCGCGGGGAAGTCGCGGAAAAACGCGGGAGGAGACAACGCCGTTACGCTGAACTGCGAAAATGAATTCTGCTCAGCAGGATGAAAGAGCTCAAGCTCAGCCCCTCAGCGCTGGGTAGGCCCCAGCGCACGAAATCGGAGTGCGGTGGGTACGTCAGAGACTTGGATCGTTCTCAACTCGCACCCAGCCCTGAAGCGCTGGGCTGAGCTCTTTCGCTCCACGGGGCTCGGGCGTTGGCGATCCCACCGCTCGGAGCGACGCGTTGGGCGTTTCTCGTGCTACTGTTTTTGCTCATCTTTTACCTGACGAGGCCTGACAGACGTAATGCAAACTTTGGTCTTAACATCAGTACTCCTGTTGTTCTCATTTGTTCCGCTCGTTCCTCCTCTATACTCGCAACCGCTGAATACCACGCTCCTCGGCGAGATGCGCTGGCGAAACGTTGGGCCGTTTCGCGGAGGCCGTACCCGCGCTGTCTCAGGTGTGCCCGGCCAGTCGAATGTTTTCTACGTCGGCGCAGTGAATGGCGGGGTGTGGAAGACGACCGATTTCGGCCGGACGTGGACACCTATCTTCGATCATGAGGCAACCGGTTCGATCGGGGCCCTCGAGGTCGCTCCTTCGGACCCCAATGTCATCTATGTCGCCAGCGGTGAAGGGCTGCATCGTCCCGACCTGTCGGTTGGCGATGGGATCTATAAATCCACCGATGGCGGCGCAACATGGACGCATCTAGGGTTGCGCGAGGGCCAGCAGATTTCGCAGATGGCGATTGATCCGCACGATCCTAACCGGCTGTTCGTGGCTGTCGCGGGGCACCCGTACGGACCTAACCCCGAGCGCGGGATCTATCGTTCGACTGATGGCGGCCAGACCTTCGAGAAGGTTCTTTACAAGGACGAGAACATCGGTGCTGGTGACGTGAAGATCGATCCATCGGATCCGAATATCGTTTATGCCACATTGTGGGAGGCGCGGGAAGGCCCGTGGGAGAACGGCGAATTTAACGGCACAAATGGAGGTGTGTTCAAGTCAACCGACGGCGGGCAGACCTGGCGTCCTCTGGCTGGAGGACTGCCCAGCGGCATCGTGCAAGCCTATATGGCCATCGCACGCAGCGATCCCAAGCGCCTATTCGCGTCGGTCGCTACCAAGGAAAAGGTTGATCTTTACCGTTCCGCCGACGGCGGCGAAACCTGGACGGGCGCGACCACGGACCCACGCCCCAGAAGCCGCATTGGCGGAGGTGATTTGCCCGTGCCGATGATCGATCCAAAGAATGCCGATGTGGTTTACATGGTCAGCACCGTCACCTGGAAATCTGTGGACGGGGGCAAGACCTGGACTGGTTTTCGCGGCGCTCCCGGGGGCGATGACTATCAAAACGGTTGGATCGATCCCAACGACTCGAACACGATCATTCTGACGAGCGACCAGGGAGCGATCATTACGGTAAACGGCGGCGAGACTTGGAGTTCCTGGTACAACCAGCCCACGGCGCAGCTCTATCACGTGAACGCCGACAATGCTTTTCCCTATCGGCTGTGCGGCGGTCAGCAGGAGAGCGGCTCGGTTTGCATTTCCAGCCGCGGCAACGATGGCGAGATCACATTTCGCGATTGGCATCCGGTGGCGGCGGAAGAATATGGCTACGTGGTGCCCGATCCGCTCGATCCCGACATTGTTTTCGGCGGCAAACTGACGCGCTATGACCGGCGCACCACGCAGGGCCAGAACGTGATGCCGGAGGCGATGCCGGGGCCGGATTTCCGTGTGATAAGAACCCAACCGATTGTGTTCTCTCCACTTGACCCGCATCTTCTCTACTTCGCGTCGAACACTTTGTGGACCACACGTGATGGCGGACAGAGTTGGAAGCAGATCAGTCCTGACCTGACCCGAAAGACATGGGAAGTGCCCGCGACCGTCGGCATCTTTCGCAGCGAGCCGTCGGCCCAGCCGAAGCAGCGCGGGGTGATCTATGCGCTGGCACCCTCACCGCTCGACATCAACCGCATCTGGGCGGGAACGGATGATGGCTTAATCTGGCTGACTACCGATGGCGGAGCGCACTGGAACAACATCACCCCGCTGCAGTTGTCGGCATGGCAGAAGGTTTCGGTCCTCGAAGCCAGCCACTTCGATCCCCAAACCGCATATGCAGCCATCAACACGTTGCGGCTTGACGATTTGCGGCCACACATCTATCGAACCCGCGATTCGGGCAAGACCTGGACTGAGATCGTCAGCGGCATTCCCGAAAACGAGAATGTGAATTCCGTGCGTGAAGATCCTAAGCGCAAAGGCCTTCTGTTTGCGGGCACCGAGCGCGCGGTGTACGTCTCTTTTGACGACGGCGATCACTGGCAATCGTTGCGCCTGAACATGCCCGCGACCTCGGTCCGCGACCTGACGATCAAGGACAACGACCTCGCGGTGGGAACGCATGGCCGCAGGCTTTTGGATTCTGGACGACATCACGCCGCTGCGTCAGTTGGACGCCAATGTTGTCGCCAGTAATGCCTTCCTGTTCGCGCCTGAGCTTGCTTATCGCGTTCGTTGGGACACCAACAGCGACACACCTTTGCCACCCGACGAACCTGCGGGACAAAATCCGCCGGACGGAACAATCTTCAACTATTACTTGAAGTCGGCAGCCAGTGGTGCGGTGACGCTGGAGATCCTGGATGGCGCTGGCTGCGCTGGTACGGCGATACTCGAGTGCTGATCCTGTTCCCCCACCTGACCCTGAGCTGCCTATTCCCGCGTATTGGTTGCGTCCTCCGCAAAAGCTGTCCAACGCCGCCGGGCTGCATCGTTTTGTTTGGGACACGCACTACGCGCCGGTGCCCGGGATGAAGCCTGAATATCCGATTGCAGCGGTACCTTGGAACACGGCTCCCGTACCGACTTCGCCGTGGGTCATGCCGGGAAAGTACAGCGTCGTTCTCACCGTTGACGGGCAGCGTTACACGCAGTCGCTGACGATCGAGATGGACCCTCGGGTCAAGGCCTCAACTGCCGATTTGCAAAAGCAGTTTGAGTTGTCGAAGCAGATCTATGACGATTTGCTGGCTCTGCAGCCTGTGGTGAACAAAGCTGCCTCGGCGCTAACGAAGTTGAAGTCCATGCGCGAGAAGGCGAGCGGGCCGGAGGCCGCGCAAATTGACACCGCCATCCAGCAACTGGAGTTGCTGCAAGGCGGAGAAGGTCGCCGCCGCAGACGCGGCCCGCAGAGCGACAATCTCTCAGGTGTTCACGCATCGCTTATGGAGATGTTGTCTGTGTTGCAGGACGTGGATGCGGCGCCTACGACGCAAGCGGCACAAGCCGTGCCCAAACTGAACCAGACAACGACATCTCTGATGGGCCGGTGGCAGGAGTTCGCGAGCAAACAGTTGGCGCCCTTGAAGGTGCAGCCGTGAGTGATAGCGTTTTCCGGTATTAGCGAATCCACTTGTACGGACAGTGCGGGCCTTCAAACGCAGGAAAACTGCTTCAGCCGCTGAGATCGTCGACCTCGGCGGTTGACACTCGGAATTCCGCAGGCGGCATTAACACGGGCCTTAAGAGCCTGTGTCGCGACCTCTGTCGTCTTTACGGGACTCGGTTTCATTTTTCCACTTAACCCAGCGCTGAAGCGCTGGGCTAAGATCTTTCGCCCCATTCGGGGCTAGTTCAGGGCCGCTTTCGTTCCACTGCCGCAAACCCATACTAAGGTCGCGACACAGTCTTTGAAGGCCCGCATTACCCGAGCTACAACAACTCTGGAATCGCGCTACTCCGCCAGCAGTGCCTTGGTGATTTCGCGCCACTCGTGCTCAAGCGAGCTTTGAGGGGGATTCTTGCCGGCGCGACGATACCAGTAGGCTGCATTCGAGGAGTCGCCTTCCTTGCGATGCAGATAGGCGTGGACCCATGCGGCGCGCGGACTCTCGTCCTGTTGTGCTGATTCGTGCGCCGTCTTCCAATCGCCCTTCGCGTCCCACCATAAGGCTGTGAGTGCACGATCCAGCGCCCGCGGCGGACCGTCACGCTGCAAAGATTCCCGGAAGTCGTCGAAATCCATATCCACGAATGTAGAGTACCGCAGATCGCAAAGGAAAGTTCGCTTTCACGACATCTGGCCGGGTTCCAGCGGCGCCTGAGTGCAAACCTTAGCAGGTCTTGGCCATCTAACACACAGTACGTTTACAGGAGACCAAGCAATGGCAGATCAAAAATACGTTGTCAATGCACTAGAAGAGTTAATTGAAGTGGCCCGCGACGGGCAGAACGGTTACCGTGACGGCGCTGAACATGCGAAAGATCCGAACCTGCGGAAGTTCATGGATTCAGTGAGTCTGGCGCGTGCGAAGTTCGCGGGCGATCTCGAAAGCTACGTGGTGCACCTGGGCAAATCGGACGTTGACCGCTCCGGTAGTATGAAGGGGGCGATCCATCGCGGGTGGACTGACCTGAAGGCGAATCTTGGCGGCGGCGACGATTCCATTTTGTCATCCATGGAGACGGGCGACAGCTATGCCAAGGACCTCTACGAAAAATACATTCACAACAACAAGCTTCCCGACGATCTTCTCGAGACCCTGAGGATGCAGGAACAGACGATTGCCGGGACGCTGGAGCGCGTTCGCGCCATGCGGCAAGAGCGAAAAGCGGCCTAAGAAGCCGGCGGAAAGGGCTGCAAAAACAGTCGGAACAGCAAATCCCTCGCGGGCCGAAGCCCGCTCTGTCGAAAATCGTTCACCACGGAGGACACTGAGGACACGGGGTTTTGGTTTTCATCGAATTTTCTCCGTGATCTCCGTGCCTCCGTGGTGAATTCTCCAAGCTTCTACAGCTTGTTCAATCCGTCGAGCGCTGCCACCTTGAAGGCTTCCGCCAGGGTGGGATAGTTGAAGACGGTATCGCGAAAATACTCGATGGTTCCTCCGAGCGAGAGCACCGCTTGTCCGATGTGAACGATCTCAGCGGCACGGTCTCCGATGATGTGCACCCCGAGAAGCTTCAGGCTGGTGGGATCGAAGATTAGCTTCACAAATCCCTGGTCGTCGCCCAGCATCTGTCCCTTGGCCAGTTCGGCATAGCGGGCGATACCGATCTCGTAAGGAACCTTGTCGCGTGTGAGTTGTTCCTCGGTTGCCCCGACCATGGAAATCTCGGGGATGGTGTAAACCGCATAGGGAATCTGGTTCGGCGGGATGTTGCCGGAGATGCCAAATATGTGGCAACTGGCGAGCCTTCCCTGCTCCATCGACGTGCTCGCTAACGCAGGAAAGCCAATAACATCACCCGCAGCATAGACGTGCGGAATCGCGGTCCGAAAGTTTTCGTCCACAATCAACTTGCCGCGTCCGTCGGGCACCAAGCCGATGGATTCCAGATTGAGTTGATCGCTGTTCGCCTGCCGTCCGACGGAATAAAGCAGAGCCGCTCCGTGGACTGTCTTGCCGCTCTCCAGCTTGGCGAAGACGCGGTCGCGCTCTGCGTCGAATCCGACAGAGACCACCTTCTCGCCCAAGCGAAGGACGGTACCTAATTGCCGAAGCTGAAAGCACAGGCTCTCGACGATCTCGCGGTCAACAAAGTCGAGGATAGTGGGCCGTTGATCGAGTAGTGTCACCTTGACGCCCAATGCGGCGAACATGGAGGCGTACTCTAAGCCGATGATTCCCGCGCCAACCACGATCAGCTCACGCGGCAATTCCTGCAACTCGTGTACCTGGTCGGAGTCAAAGACGCGCTTGCCGTCGATTGGGATCTCCGGGTCGTGCGCTGGCCGAGTGCCGCAGGCGATGACGAAATTGTCTCCGCGCAACATGGTGAAGCCGTCATCGCTGGCCACTTCCATGGTGTGCGCATCAAGGAAACGCGCATTGCCCTCGAAGACGGTCACGCGGTTGCGGCGCAACTGCGCTTTGATCACCTCGATCTCCCGCGCCATCACGGCATCGGACCGGAAGATGAGGTCCTGCATCGGAAAATAGAACTGATTCCAGCGGTGTCCAGTGGAATGTAATAATCACAATTAGTCCATTGAAAACATTAGTAATGTCGTCCTATAATATCCAGCGGGAGACATAGGCAGCCGGCAATATTTATGTCTCCAGTATGTCTCCAATGGAGGGGTGGGGGCAGGATTGGCTCTGGAGACATAAAAGGGAGCAAGAGTGGCACTTACAGACGCGCAAATCAAGGCTTTGAAACCAAAGGCATCGCGGTATCTGGTGAGCGATGGCCGGGGGCTTTCACTGGATGTATTGCCGAGCGGCAAATTGTCATGGCTCTATCGTTATCGGCTGAACGCCTCGTACGAAAAAGTGACTCTTGGCCGATACCCAGACCTGACCCTAAAGGCTGCGCGGGAGAAGCGCGACGATCTAGCTGCGCAAGTCGCGGATGGCAAGTCACCGGCGCAAGAGATAAAAAAGGCGAAAGCCGGCAGTGCCAGCAATCCAACCGTTCGGGAATTTAGCGAGCGCTACTTCCAAGAGCAAGTGGTGAGGAATTGGAAGAATCCGGACCACATCCGGCGTTATCTCGATAATGAAATCTATCCCTCGCTGGGAGACAAGCTGCTCAAGGAAATTACCGCCTTGGATGTGCAGGGGGTTGTCTACCGCAAACGCGACAATGGCTGCGTTGCCGCTGCAATGAAGCTTCGCGGCGTGATGAAACAGATGTTCGATTATGCGCTCGAAGTGCAGCAGGTAACGATGAACCCGGCTGCGATGGTAGCAACTCGTTATATTGGCAAGGCCCGCAAACGCTCCCGTGTTCTGACCCCGCATGAGATTCGCCTCTATCTCCACACCATCTACCAGAGCAATATCCGGCGGCAATTCAAGCTGGCGCTGCATATCCTCTTACTGACGCTCTCCCGTAAGTCGGAGCTACTGCAGGCGCGGTGGCAGGATGTGGACTTCGGTACGGGACAGTGGCTCATCCCGGAAGCGAACGCCAAAACAGGCAAACCGCACATTGTCTATCTGTCCACGCAAGTCGCCGCGATGTTCCAAGAGCTAAAGGCGCTGGCTGGTGAGTCTGAGCTGGTACTGCCAGGCAGGAGCAGCATGACAAAGCCCTTTGCTGCGAATGCGCTCAACCAGGCCCTGGAAGGGCTTACGTTCGATATGGATCCGCTCACCATCCACGATCTGCGACGCACCGGTGCGACGCTGCTGACTGAGAACGGTTTCAACCGGGATGTGATCGAGAAAGCCCTGAGTCATGAGAAGCAAGGCATCCGCGCTGTCTACATTCTGGCCGAACACGCCGCTGAGCGGAAAAAGATGCTTCAATGGTGGGCAAACTACGTGGACGCCATTGTGAATGAGTCCAAGGTGATCGTAGGTAATTTCGGTGGCGGCGCTTAGCGTTTCGGCATTGGCGGGCTGCTTCCTGGGGAGCGTAAGTCACGCGAAACTGTGGCTTCGCGATCCCAAGATCGCGATCCAGGTGGGCCGGTCGCGGGGCGAGAATCCACCGTTTTCCGCTCGTTATTTTAGAATCACGGCCTGCGCTCCGGCCAATGTACGCCTATTCCCATTCCCCTGCGATTTTACACAGTGTTCGTTACGTAGAAAGTTGACGCTGGTTGTAATTGTTGGAATTCAGTTGCAGCAATGTTTGAATTGCGTTGCAGTGAGTTTGAATTATTTTGCAGCGGTATCGGCAAGGTAAGCCACTTGGTTTGGGACCCCATGCGCATCACGGTTCGCGTGTGATTAAAGAACATAGACTCGCAGCATCCACCAAACGAGGAATAACGCGACAATAGCGCCCGCGACATGAACGATCCAATCGCCGACTGTTTTCGGCTTGCCAAAATTGAACACGCCGCATCGTAGCATGGGAACGGTGAAAAAAACGCGGTAATGGGGTTTTCTTGTCGAAGCATCGGGTTGAGAATCCCGGGCGGATTTTGAGGAATTATTCGGTTCGGATTAGCCGTGGGATCTCATCGGCTTCAAATTGAACCCGGCTTAACGGGGGTGCCCATACGCCAGCGGTTCATGAGGTATGCGATGCCTTCAGGACCGCCGTTCGTGAAGGGTGACGGCGCTGGCCAGAGCACTTTCTTTGACACGGTTGGCCATATCTCAACGAGCTTTTTGTCCCAATCGTGCGGCTTCGGATTCACTCCCTGAAATTCTGGATGAGCATATTCCGGTTTGATATGTTCGGTCACGACCTGGACGACGAAATGACCCATATAGATCGTGGTCGCTGATCCCTCGCCAAGTCGTAACTTCTTCCCATTCATAATAGTGAAGTCAGTGCCGTGAATCCCTATGTGCGAATCTTCATCAAGCTGTCCAAGCCATATGCGAGTTTGCGGCGGAATGGCTCGGCTCTCTCGCATTGCTGTACGTTCCTGATCGGTATAGAACTTCAGATTTCCGTTCCGGACTTTGGTCGAATCGTTGATCATCGCCGTCTTGACGGACCATTCCCGAAGCAATCTCTGACGGCCCGGATCGATTTCGATTGGCTTGCCGTCCACCATGGGTTTTAGAGACGGAATGTTTTTCTGCTCAAGATGGCTCATCCATGTGTTGTTGCAGGTGTGGCAAACCGTGTTGACGGTTTGCTCGGGATCGTCCGCGATGACTTGCGGCCCTGTGCCCTCCTGCATCTTCAGGGGACCGAACTTCTTGTGCCGATGAATCCATGCAGGCCAGATATGCTCCTCGCTACCGGATTCGTTATTGCAGAAGATGCAAGGTGGGAGCGGTTCCGGTTTATCGCTAGTCTCGGTTACGATGCGGTTGGTTTCTTTCTTTGTTTTTCGCGTGACGATCGCGACGACAGCCACGGCCAGACTGACCGTTCCGATAATGAATGCACTGCTTCGCCAGTTGGACATGTCTGTCAGAATACATCGGTCTGGTTGCCATGGGGTTAATGGTTAGACGGGAAAGATCATTCTTTTCAGGTCAGAACTGGCTGTCATAACAAGCAACCCAACATACAGAAGAACCTCAATGCAACGGCGTCCCGCCACGGCATTAGGTTCGGTTTCAGAATGGTACGTCTTCACCGAAGATGTCGAACGTCTGTTCTTCCAAGCGAAGGTCGAGCAGAATCCGCGCTGATTGGTCGAGGAACTCGTCGCGATCCATGAAGATGATGTGACGACGCTGCCCCGCGTCAAGCTGCTCAATAAGCCAACTTCTGGCCGCTTTGGTAATTTCTCCTGCGGAAATCAGAAATAAGTTATCGAGCAAGACCTTGCGATTTGCCTCGGGATCGAAGATAGGGTGATCGATGGCCATGCGTGCCTGGCTTAGGATGTTCGCGACGTTCTTGGAGCCGCTGGCGTTATTGGAGTCGATTTTATCTTTCTTGACCTGGGCGCAAAAATATAACCAATGACTCGTCGGGAGCTGGTACTTCATCCACAAATCTTTGCCGAATTCGAGAGTCTTGTCTTTGTGTCCGGTTACGCTGACACGTCTAAAACCCAGCCGCTGGAAAAGAGGGACCAATACTTTCTCTATGAAATCGTCTTCGCTGGCGCTGTCAAGGAATTTGGCTAGTTTCTGGCGTTGCTCGATTTCTTCCTGCGATAGCGGTCGTGCTTGCTGAGAAAAGGTCGCTGTGCTGACGCCGGTACCGGTGGTACGAAGATAGCAACGACCTGACTTGTCGAAATATGCGATCAGGCCCTGCCGCTGAACCAGCTTGTTGAAGCTCGCTAGTGCGAGCTGTATGTTGGCAAGGTAAGAGAGGTCCTTCTCATCGCGCTTTCTTAGCTTGTCATTGTGGGCGTCAAAATCATCCTCATCGAATAACTCCGAGATGACGCGGCAAAGGTCATCGGAAGGTAGGTCAAGGGATTGTGCGGCACCAAGGTTTAATTCTTCGAGACGTTGCTTGGTCCATATAGGTCGAGTGGTGCCATCGTGGACAAAACGCAGCCCGCAGCGGTTAAAAAACCGTGTTATGAAATAGCTGCTGCGGTATGGGAAATGTGGAGCGTCGCCCACCACCATTTTGGCGAGTTCGTCAAGGACGCGGTCGGATAATTTCATCTATGTTGTGGGCTGCTCAGAAGCCGGGATCAGGGCGAACCCCGGAACCTCGCCCTGCTCACGTTCGGGAAATTGATGCCATGCCCTCCTTCTCCGTTTGCCGTGAAGGTTCGGGACTAGCACATAAGACGCCTGCGGCTTGTCGCACCTGGGGATTGGCCAGTGGGGGTTCCTCGTCGTTCCCCTCGAATCCCGAGTGAACGAACGTCCGGAGCGTTCATCGTCCACGCTGAATTCTACAGCGATCCTTGCCTATTATGGCTGTTGCTAGCAGCTCTTCAACTTTCGCTTCCCGAGGGCAGGGCCATGAAAAGCCTCATGACATCGGCACAGGTGTGCACTAATTTGCTTACGAGGTAAGTCATAGTGCACCTCCCAGTAGCGTGGCCTAACTGCCCACTTGCTACTTACCGAAATGGTAATACAAAACCCATTCCTGAGCTTCTTCGTCCCATTCGATGCTGTCGTAAAGTTCGGGCTTGCCTCCCGTGCCAGCGTCCATATAAAGGCCGGTGGATTCTTCGATTTCCCGACGGTCGATTTGAGCCCGGAAGTTTTTGTATGTCTCCACCTTCGTCTTCCCGCGCACGAATCCGCCTGTTCCGCCCATGCAGCGATTCCTTTCCGCCACCATCATAAACGGGGCGGCGAATTCAGAGCGCACCAATGAGGCGAACAAAAAGCGAATACGCGCTATAATCCCGCAATGGGCGGTGAACGGGCGTCCTCGGTTCGGCAGCGATACGCGGGAAAGGTTTGCTGCGAGTGCAAGGCCCCGTTGCCTCCTCCACATCATCGTGGCGAGCGCCTGTGCGATCGCTGCGGCGGCGCTGGCAAGAAGCGCGTCTACATGCATTTCATGTTTCGGAAGGGCTGGTTCTGCCAGTTCCTCGAAGAGGATTTGAAAACGCCCCTGCCACGCAAGATGCTATTCGCCGACGATCAGAAGATATGGGAGATGGCGAAGCGTGGCGGCTTCACGCTGAACATTGCCGGGCGGCAGCAGCTTCAGGAGGCGATCAGGAAAGGCGTGGGCGGAATCTGGCTGGAGCTTACGCGAGAACAGCATGCAAAGCTGAAGGAGTCTTCGTGATGGATTGTCACGGTTGCCGAGGGCACCGGCTGGTAAACAGCTTTAGAGCTTGAAAACTCTTTGGCACGGGCTATGATGTGCTTCGAACACTCGGAATCGGGCAGGTCCACAATGGCTGACAAGAGCGCAATCGAATGGACGGATGCAACGTGGAATCCGGTGACCGGCTGTACGAAGATCAGCGCTGGTTGCGAGAATTGCTATGCCGCGCGGTTCTCGGAGCGATTCCGCGACGTTCCCGGTCATCCGTTTGAAACCGGCTTCGACTTGACACTACGTCCTGCTAGACTACTGCAGCCTTTCGAGTGGAAGAAGCCGCGCATGATCTTTGTGAATTCAATGAGTGACCTATTTCACAAGGATATCCCCACGGATTACATCTCGAGAGTATTCGACACGATGGAACAGGCGGATTGGCACATCTATCAAGTGCTCACCAAGCGGAGTTCTATACTGCAGAAATTTGTGAATAACCGTTATCTCGGTCGCAAGGCCCCGGCCCACATCTGGCTGGGAGTTTCTGTTGAGAACGACAGGGCGTGCTCTCGTATCATGCATCTGCAAAAAGCGAATGTAACGACAAGATTTCTCTCAATCGAGCCGCTTATTGGTCCAGTGGGCAAACTTGATCTTGAAGGCATTGCTTGGGTCATTGTCGGCGGGGAGAGTGGACCGGGTTCCAGACCCATGGACCAGGCGTGGGCAATCGATATACGCAATCAGTGTGTCAGGGCGAACGTAGCTTTCTTCTTCAAACAATGGGGCGGCAAGAATCCGAAATCTGGCGGCCGTTTGCTGGAAGGCGAGGAGTGGAGTCAGTTTCCTGTGGAGTTTCCGACCTGTGCGGCATAGCATGAGCTGTAATGACAGCCGCTTCGTTGAGGTTCGATGAAATTGGGGAGTGGTCAGAATTAAAGCTGAGCATCGTAGCGGAATACGGCCACGGGTATACGACTGCCTTTAAGAACAATCCCTCTTTTAAGAAGTATTATATCGATGGTTTCTGCGGCGCGGGGGTGCATCTTTCCAAGCAAAGCGGCTCGGAGATCGAAGGGAGTCCTGCGCGTGCGATGAAGGTTGAACCGCCTTTTGATGGCTTCTACTTCATTGATATGAAGAAGGAGAAGACCTCTTATCTGAAAGGGCTCTGCGAAGGTCGTACTGATGTTCGCATTCATACTGGCGATGCGAACCACTATCTGGTCAAAGAGCTGCTCCCTAAGATTCAGTTTAAGAATTACACGAGGGCTTTATGTCTGCTTGACCCATATGGGCTGGATCTTGATTGGGAAGTTATGTACCAGGCCGGCCAATCCAAGGCGATTGATATGTTCCTGAATTTCCCGGTGATGGACATGAACCGCAACGCGATCTGGCGACATCCCGAGGAAGTCCCGGCGAGCGGCATCCAGCGTATGAACCGCTTTTGGGGTGATGAAAGCTGGCGAGGAGCGGCCTATGCAGAGAGTCCGCAACAGAAATTGTGGGGCGAGCCGGATATTGTGAAGCAGGACAACGAGGCTATTGTCACTGCGTTCTGTGAACGTTTAGGGAGCGTGGCGGGATTTGAGTTTGTGCCGGAGCCTCTGCCCATGAGGAACTCGACCAACGCCGTGGTGTATTACCTATGCTTCGCGTCGCAGAAGCCTGTAGCCGAGCGAATCCTCACATCAATCTTCAGCCGGTACCGAGCATTGGGCACTGCTGAGTACCAGAGTTAGATTGTCTCATTTCTTCTGTGACGCTCTCGATTGATGCGCTTTGGCTTGAGCTACTAATTCCTTGATGCCGTGCGTACTACGTTGATCGGCGCGGGCTCGGTCGGCACATTCGTCAACGATGCGGTCGTAGGAAGCAACTTCAATCCCGTACTGACGAAGATTGGCGAGGCGTTCCGCGCCCATCGTAATGCGTTGTTCGTTGCGGCGGCCGATGATGATCCATGCGGCTGTTCTGTCGCCTGTTATCGGCCATCCACCATCGCGTAGCAAGGCGGCGTTCTTTGCAAGGTGTCGTCTGTAATCTTCAATTTGCTGCTGTGCATGGCGGCAGATACCGGAGATTCCCTTTGCATTGATTGGTGACACGGTTGGGCTTTCTAGCTCGATAATGGTCCACTTTGGTCCGATGGAGGTCCAGTCGCAAATCATAAAATCTGGTATCCATGCGCCACCTTCGGGTTTTGGCAGCATGGGGCGTGGGAATACCCATGCTTCGTGCGGGCTCACAATCCCGGTGAGCAGCATCGCGGGATATTTCTCGAAGAATTGCTGCAAGGGTCTCTCGTCTTTGGCGTCATCGAGAACCCCGCGAATTTCCTTGATCAGCTTCAGCGGGAGGTTCTGGTACTTGACCGGGGCTAGCTCGCGAATTGTAGCTGGCGGGTTGATAGAAAACATGCGCCGATTCTACGCCGAGTATGACGTTCGCCCATATTCCGGCAGTGACCATATCTGGTCCCCGAAGTTGGGAACTCTGACAGCGCAAAGTCGGGCAAAGCGGGAATCGGTCCTTCCGACAATGTAAGCGCCACACTCCTTCTCCTCAATTTTTGGGCCGCATCAGCAGGTTACCTATTGCCCACAAACATGTACACCGCTTGCATTTAGGCTCAGTGGAAATGACACAGTAAATCTCTATGCTGCGGAGAATCGGTCTAGCTTCTGATGAACGAGCAGAAACTCGGAGCTCATTGGTACGAATCGTGCTACTAAAAAGCGAGAGCCTTAACCACGAATACGGTTCAGAGCTTTCGATGGAGGTGGCGACATGAGGAATAAGAGACGTGATCCGAAATGGTGGATCATTACGGCGCTGCTAAACATACTGGCGATTGAGTACCCAGCAGCGCTTTACTTTCGGGCCGACGACGAGTCGTCGCGTCTGATGGCGGCGCTGATATTGGGCGGTGTTGTGGCAGTGCTTGCAATAGCCGATTTCTTCACCGTTATTCTGACGGTCACCGAATGAACACGGACCTGGACCTTCCACGCCCTCGACATAACAATTCGTCGCGTAAGCGTGGTTTGCGCACCACTGAACGTCAAAGGCGCCTGATTGATCGCATGGCAGAAACCACCTTAATACGAGCGCAGGCCCGAGAAATGCAACGTCGCGACCCACTCTACCTGTTCCTATGCCACCTGGAGTGGCGAAAGTATGGTGATATAGCAGCCCTTAATCAACTCATTGCCGCGTTGGACGACCCCGATCCGACCATCCGAGAACTCGCGGAACAGCTGACTAGTCGCCGCCGCCCCGCCCACCCTAGGGATCGCGAAGAACATCTTGAAAACGCTGCTGCCAACGCGAAGAGTTATTGAAAGTGGAACGTTCCTGCGATGTCACGACTGTCAACGCATAATGTCACTCATGCCGACATATGGTCAGACCACCTCAGTATTGATAGGTCAAGGCCTATTCTTCAAGCAGATAGAGGAGCTGCTAGTTTGGAACGAACCTTGCTGTTGAGAGTGTGACTAATCCTGGTTTTTCTGGAGAAGCTATGCACCCTAAAACCGTTACAGAAATCTCACTCTCTGCCAACGATGTTTCCTACATCCTGAATCTGATCTGTCCTCGCTGCGGTGGTCCGCTTGGTGGAGGATTGAAGGCATTCGATTGCCAAGGTCATTGCCGGAAAAACTGGCGCCCTGAATGGAAGGGCAGCGCAACAGCCAGAATGCTGAGTAAAGCTCAAAGCCGTCGCCGCACCCGGAGGAATTCCCCAGGGCGTATTCCATCCAGGCGCCATACTTGGCGCGGACCGGCCGAGCCTGCTTCAGCGCAGTAGCAACCCACCCCCATGGCCGGATGCTGAGCCGGAGATGCTGCTGGCCGGTTTGCTGTCGTCAGAATGAACACTGTCGAGCTTAAACCCCACAATTTACGCATGGGGCGTGTTCGCGCCGTCCACTTTGCGCGCGTGCGAGCGAATCTTCCTGGGTCTCTTCCGCAACCTAACGATGAAATGCTGATACGAGATCCTGCATTAGACAGGGTGGCAGGCCCGAGCCGCACGATGGCGTGGTTGCTTCGGACCATTACCCGCTATCAGTCGCCGTGCACATCGACTGACCGTAACTGCGTATGTTTTCGTTGTTAATGCGCTTTGCCATTGATCCTGCGTCGCCGTTACATCAATCTTGCGTTCCGGCCAGAGTGCAGTAGCGGCTAGGCCGACGGCAATTCCTATTGAAACCTCAAGGAACCGGTGGACCGCTATTACCCACTCGCTACTTGGTCGGGAAATGAGCATTACAATCGCCAATGTAATGCTGGCGTACCGATATGCGCTGCGTTCCACTCGCAACGCTGCACAGAAGAGTCCAATCGCGAAAGCCGCAATACCGAAAACGAGGACGTTGCCCGGAAAATAAGTGCCGACCAACGCGCCGACTAATGCGCCCACGGCCGTTCCGGCGAAGCGCCGCACTGAGATGGGCAGTGCCGCCCCCAGTGTCGATTGCATAACGATCAGGGTTGTGATCGGGGCCAAGTAGGCTTCCGGCAGTCGGAACATGCGGGCGACCAGCAAGGAAGCTACCGCGGCGACCGCAGTCCGCCCTGAATGGGTAATGGTTGATGGGTTGTCCTTCGCGACAATCAGTTGTCATAGTCTATCGATCGCCATCTGGATTCACCTGGGTTGCATGCCGGCCGTGCCTTAATAGCCGAGATTGTCAGCCCCGTATGTAAGCACAGATCGCGATACTCTGAAAGACTGGTCGCGGAAGTCGGCATGGTGGCGTTAGGGCTGTTTTCGGGAGCGATTTGGCTTGCCGTAAAAAGGCAGGTGCAGTCGCTCGCAAACTGACGCAGCATATACTCCTCCAGCCTTGAAGGACGCGCCAATACTTGCCAGCCAAGCCAGAACCTGCTCGCCCGCTAAATCGATATAACTTACATCCGTGATATCAACGATGAGGCCATTCGGAACGGGAACACTCGTCATCAAGTATTTGGCCTCTTTTGCCCATTCTGCGACCAGGCAGCCCTCCAGCTTTAGAGTTGGGCCGTCAGCCATTTGGTTAATCTGCGCTCGAAACATGGGTATCCATTTCGGCAGTTGCCTTATTTCTTCTGTTGTTAATTGCAAAACCATTGCCAAGGTAACGGGCGACTATATGGCTGTGAAATCAGTTGGATTACCTCGGGCCCAGACAAACCGGTTGCCTGCATCCGGTCATTGTCCGAATAAGGTCGGTTCACCTCTGCCGATTTATTTTTTGTCTCCGCTTCAGTTGGCCCTTGTGGGATGGCTACACACGTGCAATCACACGCTACGTCTCTGTCACTAGACAGAAAAGTCGAGAGCAACCTCAATCTACTTCCAACTTCCTGCTGATAGCCCTCCCCCACGCGGCCGTACCGAAAGGTACGGCCGTCTCGCCGTCTTAAAGATTTGCTCTGCGCAACGTGAGATGACAAGAGTGCCTTGAGAATAAAGCGTTTGCCGCATGATCTCGATGGCTACATCGGCCCAAGCGAAATTCGGTCTTCCAACATGAGCGTTCTATTCTCATGATCTTCACGGGCGCGACTTCCTGCCGCAGTCATCCAGCACACGAATAGTTTGTGTTGCCCGCATGCGGGCAGTGACCTTGCCCAAGCACACTCCTTGGGCAGTCGCCCAACTCCGTAAGGGCTTTGAATCGCTGAGCTTAGACTCACAAGCCGGTTGGCATGCTTCATGCACTAGTCAGACTGTTCGTTAAGACAACTTGATTGGGCACTTGAGGAAGGTGTTGGAATGTGTTGCAGAACTCCTAAGAAACAAAAAGCACGGATCACTCAGATCATCACTACCGCGACGCTCGGAATACTGAGCGTAGGCATGGTTGCATGCACCAAAGGCAACGCTGCCGTGCCAAAAATAGTGACCGAAGTATTGATTGCGCAACCAATTCAGCGTGACGTCCCACTGCAGCGTGAATGGGTCGCGAGCTTGGACGGCTATGTCAACGCTGAGATACGGCCGCAGGTCTCCGGCTACATCATCGGCCAAAACTACAAAGAAGGATCGACTGTGAGCAAAGGGCAGGTCCTGTTCCAGATAGACCCAAGACCTTTCCAGGCTGCCCTCGACAGCACGAAGGCAGAGCTTGCCCGGGCGCAGGCCGAGTTGGGCAGAACTACGCTCGACGTAGAGCGCGATACTCCGCTAGCCGAGCAAAAGGCGATTGCGAAGGCCCAACTCGATACCGAGATCCAGGCCAAGCTCGCAGCACAGGCGGCCGTCGAGTCGGCGAAAGCGAGTGTCGAGCGCGCGCAATTGGATCTGGGCTGGACCAAGGTTACTTCGCTGGTCGATGGAGTGGCGGGGATCGCCGAAGTGCAGATGGGCAATCTGGTCGGGCCCACTGCTCACCTGACTTCCGTTTCGCAAGTGAACCCTATCAAAGTCTATTTCCCAGTTAGCGAGCAGGAGTATCTGCGGGCACAGCACATCACCACGGGAGGTCAGCAGATCAACCTTTTCGAAAGCTCCCCTGATCTGGTCCTGGCCGACGGCACGGTGTACCCGCATAAGGGCAAGATCCTACTGACGGATCGGCAGATAGACCCGAACACCGGAACCATTCGACTGGTTGCGGCATTTCCTAATCCGGGCAACAAACTGCGCCCCGGCCAATATGGGCGTGTGCGGATACAAACCAGCATCGAGCAGAATGCGCTGCTGGTGCCGCAGAGCGCGGTCAAAGAGCTTCAGGGCGGTTACCAAGTCGCGCTTCTCGGGCCCGACAACAAGGCCATCATTCGACAAGTGAAGGCTGGAGAGAAGGTCGGGGCGATGTGGGTGATTGACGAGGGGCTGAAGCCGGGCGACCAGGTAATTGTGGAAGGCATTGAGAAGGTAAAGGATGGGACGCCTGTGGTTCCCAAGCCCGCGAACCTTCAAGCGGAAGGGCGGTAAGTCATGTCTGAGTTTTTCATACGGCGTCCTATTGTCGCCATCGTTATCTCGATCCTGATGGTAATCGTCGGGGCGATCACGATCCTCACGCTTCCCGTTGCGCAGTTTCCGGACATCGCTCCACCTGAAATACGCCTTCAGGCCCTGTACCCGGGCGCTGATGCCGAGACCATGGAGAAGGCGGTCGCCACTCCAATCGAGCAGCAGATCAATGGCGTCGACAACATGGATTACATGTACTCGCTGAACTCCACCAACAACTCGAGTACAAATCTGTTTGTCGATTTTGATCTCAAGAGCGATCCCAACATGGACCTCATCCTCGCCCAGTCACGCCAGCAACTGGCGAATGGCCAACTACCCCAACAGGTCAACCAGCTCGGCATCGACGTGAAGAAGTCGTTAACGTCTCCGATGATGCTGGTCGCTTTGTACTCACCAAAGGGGACCCACGATGCGAAGTTCCTGTCGAACTACGGCTATATCAACCTCAAGGAACCGCTTGCGCGCTCTTACGGCGTAGGACAGATCCAGATCTACGGCATCGGCGAGTACGCGATGCGAATCTGGGTGAAACCCGATCAACTGGCGAAGTTGGGAATCACGGTGAACGAGATTGCCAACGCAGTGCAATCGCAGAACACGGTGAATCCCGCCGGCCAGGTCGGAGGCGAACCAGCCGAGGATGGCCAGAAGTTCACCTACGCCGTACGTGCCCAAGGCCGGCTTAGGACGCCGGAAGAGTTCGGCGACATCGTCATCCGTGAAAGCGCTGACGGTGGTGTGGTGCACGTGAAGGACGTTGCCCGGGTGGAATTGGGCTCGCAGGACTATAGCTGGGCGACCCGACTCAATGGCCAGCCATCGGCGATCGTCGGTATCTATCAGTTACCCGGCTCGAACGCAGTGGAAGCGGCTAAGGACATCAGAAAACTGATGGCCAAAATGAAGGAGAGCTTCCCGGCGGACGTTGATTACGCCGTAACTCTGGACACAACGGATGCCGTCCGGGCAGGCATGCACGAGATCGTCCAAACTCTGTTGGAAGCTTTTATTCTGGTAATCCTCGTCGTCTACATTTTCCTGCAAGACTGGCGCGCGACTCTCATTCCAATGTTCGCTGTGCCTGTCTCGCTGGTGGCGACCTTTGCTATCTTTCCGTTATTCGGATTCTCGGTTAACACCCTCTCGTTGTTCGGGTTGGTGCTGGCGATCGGCCTGGTGGTGGACGATGCCATCGTCGTGGTCGAAGGTATACAACACCACATTGAAGAGGGTCTAACTCCGAAAGAAGCGGCCCGCAAAGCTATGCAGGAGCTTAGCGGTCCGGTCATTGGTATAGCACTGGTGCTGTCGGCAGTGTTCGTGCCCACGGTGTTCATTCCGGGCATTACCGGCAGGCTTTATCAGCAATTTGCACTGACCATCGCGATCTCCGTCATCATCTCAGCCTTCAACGCCCTCACGTTGAGCCCGGCGCTTGGGGCGTTATTTCTCCGGCCCAAGAAAGAGACCCATGGTCCGCTGGCGAGGTTCTTCGCCTGGTTCAATCGCCTGTTTACCAGCGGCACGAATCTTTATGTGCGGGCATGCCATGGCTTGATTCGCAAGGGTGTGCTGGCGCTGGTGGCAGTCGCCGCATTCGCGGCGGCCGGGTTCTTCTTTGGAAAGGTGCTGCCTTCGAGCTTCCTGCCGGATGAGGACCAGGGCTACATGTACATCCAGATGCAGTTGCCTGAAGCGTCTTCCCTGCAAGCTACATCGGACGCAGCCCGCGAGGTGGAGTCTGTCCTGAAATCCACGCCCGGCGTCAAGTACACCAGCACTGTTATGGGATTCAGTCTGCTCAGCCTGACCCGGACCAGCTATAACGCGTTCTTCTGGGTAACGCTTCAGCCTTGGGAAGACCGCGAGAGTATAGATGAGCAGTTTCAGGTCATTAAGGCGAAGCTGAACCTCAAACTTCTTACGCTTCCCCAAGGCACGGTCTTCGCTTTCTCGCCACCGGCAATCTCTGGAATTGGCACCTCGGGCGGATTCCAGTTTGTGCTGGAAGACCGAGCGGGCAAGGATTCCGAATTCCTGGTGAACAACCTAAACAACTTCCTCGAAGCCGCCCGCAAACGGCCCGAGATTGGGATGATCACGACCACCTACATCCCGAGCACGCCGCAGAAGTTTGTGAACGTGGATAAAGAGAAGGTGCTGAAACAGGGCGTCAAGCTAAGTGATGTTTATGACACTCTGCAGGCCTTCATGGGTGGGCTGTTCGTCAATTACTTCAACGATTTTGGCCGCGCGTGGCAAGTGCGAGTGGAGGCCGAAGCTCCCTACCGCTCCAACCTGGACAATGCAGGACAGTTCTACGTGCGCAATAACAAGGGAGAGATGGTACCGCTATCAGCGCTGACCCGATTCGAGACCCGTTATGGGCCGGAATTCAAGATGCGCTTCAACCAGTATTCCGCAGCGCAGATAATCGGCAGCGCCGCGCCGGGCTACAGTTCCGAGCAGGCTACCAATGCGCTGGAAGAGGTCTTCCATCAAACGATGCCGCCGGAGATGGGCTTCGATTACATGGGCATGTCGCGGCAAGAGCAAAAAGCTCGTGAGGGTATCCCATCGTCGGTCATTTTCGGGGTTTCGCTCCTGTTCGTCTTCCTCATTCTCGCTGCACTTTACGAGAGTTGGTCGCTGCCGTTCAGTGTATTGCTGAGCACGCCTGTCGCGGTGGCTGGCGCCTTCGGACTGTTATGGCTGCGGCGCACCGTGCTGGGAATGATCTTCCCGGCCTTCATGGTGCAGATCGATAACGACGTTTACTCGCAGATCGGGCTTGTAATGCTGATCGGACTGGCGGCCAAGAACGCAATCCTCATTGTGGAATTTGCCAAGGAGCAACACGAAGTCTATGGCAAGCCGGTGGTGGATGCAGCGTTGGAAGGCGCCAAGCTGAGGTTGCGGCCAATTCTGATGACCTCGTTCGCATTCGTTCTCGGTTGCGTGCCCTTGTTCATCGCCACCGGTGCAGGTTCCGTCGGCCGGCAAATCATGGGCACCACCGTAATTGGGGGAATGCTGGCCGCAACCGGCATTGCCATTTTCATTATCCCGGCGCTGTATGTACTCGTGGAAAGCAGGGCGGGTCTTGGGAAGCGGGAAGAACAACAGGCTCCCGCTCTTGCAGAGCCGGCTGCGGTGGAAGGAGACTAACGTGAAAAAGCTGGCAACCATAGTAATGCTCATTTCGCTGGCCACCGGCTGTACGGTTGGTCCCAACTACAAGAGACCGGGTGTGGATGTGCCGGGGGGATTCCGTGGCGCCGCGCCGTCGGCGGACGGCGCACAGTCCGGCACCCAATCTGGTGAGAAGAAACCGGAGCAGCAACCGGGGCAATCCGCCGCCCAGCAGTCGCAGTCAGCGGCTAGCTCGATAGGCGACGAGAAATGGTGGCAGGTTTTTCAGGATCCGCAGCTTCAGGAACTGATCCGAACTGCCCTCAAGAATAACTACGACGTCAATATTGCGGCGGCGCGCATTCTAAAGGCCCAAGCACAATTAGGCATCACCCGCGCCGACCAACTGCCTACCCTTTCCGCGGGCGCCGCAGCTATCAACGCCGATATCCCGCAAACAAAACTCACTCCCAACACGGATACCAGCTTCAATGTGGCCGCGGCCAGTTTCAACTGGCAACTCGACTTCTGGGGTAAGTACCGACGTGCCACCGAGGCGGCTCGCGCGAATCTAGTCGCGACGCGCTGGGCCAAGGAATACGTCGTATCTACTCTGGTGAGTGACGTGGCCGCCTCGTACTTCCAGCTGCGCGCGCTAGACCTGCAATTGGAGATCTCGCGCCGAACGTTGGCTGCTCGCAAAGAGTCGCTGAAGCTGACCCAGACCTTGGTAAGCGGTGGCGCGATCAACATGCTTGACCAGCGCCAGGCGGAGCAACTGGTCGCCGCTGCGGCTGAAAGCATTCCTGATCTCGAACGCCGTATTCAGCAGCAGGAGAACTACATCAGTACGCTGCTGGGAAGCAATCCTGGCCCAATCGCGCGCGGCCTACCACTGATCGAGCAGCCGCATCCGCCAGAGGTGCCGGTCGGAATTCCTTCCAGCTTGCTGGAGAGGCGGCCCGACATCCGGGAAGCCGAGGAGCGACTTGTGGCTGCTAACGCGCAAATTGGAGTAGCGAAGGCCGCCTACTACCCCAACATCGCTTTGACCGGCAACGCGGGATATGCCAGCTCAGCGCTGACCAGCTTGTTTACGGGCCCAGCCGGTTGGTGGGCTTTCGGAGGCACACTGATGCAACCCATATTCACGGGCGGCAGAATCAAGTCGGGCGTCAGGTACAGCGAGGCGCAAAAACAGGAATTCCTGCTGATGTATCAAAAGACAATTCAGGAGGCTTTTCGCGGCGTCTCAGACTCGCTGGTCGCCTATCAAAAGTATCGTGAGTTTCGCGAATATCATGAGCAACTGACTCTGGCCGCTCAGGATTCGGCACGTCTCTCTGAAGTACGATACGGCGGTGGCCGAGCCAGCTACCTGGAGGTGCTGACGAATGAGACCAATCACTTCAATGCTGAGCTTGGACTCGCGCAAGCACGGCTCAATGAGCTTCTGGCTTTGGTAGAACTCTACAAGAACCTGGGCGGAGGCTGGCAGAGCTAACCGGCCCATAGCAGGTCGGCGGAGTCCGGCGGTTAAGATGTGATTATTTTCACCAAACCGAGGGCTCTGGAGCTATGATTTCGCAACAGATTGGCGCAGTCATCCTTCCGGGCGTGTCCACTCTTTGTCTACAATGTGCCGGGGTCGCTGCGCTGATAGGTGCTGACAACGACGAATAAGACCACGGGCGAGCTACGGCTAGAGAAAGGCGGAGGTGTCGGTGGACTTCGCAACAGACCAGCCATCACAGATGCAAGCGCCAGATGCCAGCTATCGCACACTGCTCGAACTGGCAACTGCGATCGATAAACAGTCAAGCGTGCAGGCCGTGCTTAAGAGCCTGCATAAGCTGCTATCGGCAATTCTCCACTTCGACGCCATTACCATGATGCTGTTGACGGAGGATCAAAGGTCGCTGCGGCTCATGGCGTTTGAACGAGGGTCGGCACGACCTTACGTCGACCTTGGTATTGAGACTCCTTACGCAGCTACCGCTGCTGGTCGTGCAATCGAAGAACAACGGACGATCTACCTTCCTGACATCGGGCAGGAAATGTCACAATTTCCGCAAATCATGGCGCAGGATAAAACCCAGCGAGATGCGCAGTGCGTACCTTGTTCCAATTTCTACGCCAAGGCGGAAGATTGGAGCGCTGTCCTTTGCAAGGGCAGGAGAGGGCGAAGCCGGACCAGATGAGATTGCTCTTATGGAGGCAGTCGCTTCGCATCTGGCGACCGCTCTCGAGAGCGCGACGGCGAGCGATGCCGCGCAGTCGTATCAGGGACAATTGGTGGCCGAGCGGGACCGTTGGAAGTTGCTCCTCGACATCAACAACCATGTGACCGCTTTTCTGGATGTGAGGGCCCTCTTCCGCGCAGCCTGCAGCTCGCTTCGCCAGTACTTCAACAATGATTTCGCCGCCATCTGGCTCATTGACAAAGACCAGAATCGCTTGCAGGGGGTTGCGCTGGATTTCCCCACCAGCCACGGTTTCCTTGACGACATAACCTTGCCGGAACTGACGGCTGAGGACATCCATCGGATGAGAACTCGTCAACCCGAATTGTGGACCCGGGCAGAAATCCAATTGCTTCCCGCCCCAGTTCGAGACGCCTTCCTTGCCGAGGGCACTGAGTCGATCGTAATCACAGCCCTTCGCGCGGCTAATCGCCCTCTCGGGGTGATCACGTTGGGCAGCAAGAGGCCGGACCACTTCCGCCCAGATGATCTCGATCTGATGGGTCAAATTACTACCCAGATTTCTTTGGCCTTGGACAATGCTCTAGCCTACGAACGCCTGAATGCCTCCCGCGACCAGATCGAAGAAGAGCGACTGTATCTTGAGTCGGAGATTCGGGCCGAATACAACTTCGAAGATATCGTGGGCAAGAGCGCGGCACTTCGCAAAGTCCTACAGCAAATCGAAATTGTCGCGCCCACGGATTCCACAGTGCTGTTGCACGGGGAGACGGGAACCGGAAAGGAGCTGATTGCGCGCGCCATCCACAGCCACAGCACCAGGCAGAACCGCACATTCGTTCGGCTGAACTGTGCCGCTATCCCGGCCGGCCTGGTCGAGAGCGAGCTTTTCGGCCACGAGAAGGGCGCCTTCACCGGTGCGTTGATGCAGAAGAAGGGACGATTCGAAATCGCCGATCAGGGCACGCTATTTCTCGATGAAATTGGGGACATCAGCCTCGAACTGCAGCCAAAGCTCCTTCGCGCCTTGCAGGAGCGCGAATTTGAGCGATTGGGCAGCGCCAGGACGATTCGGTCGATGTCCGGCTGATTGCCGCGACTCACCGCGACTTGCCATTGATGATGCGCAACAATCAGTTTCGCGAAGATTTGTTCTACCGGCTGAATGTTTTTCCCATCGAGATTCCGCCGCTTCGGGACCGGCGTGAGGATATTCCTCTGCTCGTAAACTTTTTCGTCTCTCGGCTGTCTCGCAAGATGCAGAAGCGGATTGAATCCATTCCTAAAGAAGCTATGGAAGCGCTCACGAATGCACCCTGGCCGGGCAACATTCGTGAATTGGAAAATTTCATCGAACGGGCCGTGATCCTCACGCCAGGCAGCGAGTCCGGGTGCCACTGAAGGAACTGAAGAGATCCTCGGTCCTCAGGGCATCCAGCTCGACCTTTGAGGAAGCAGAGCGCCAGGCGATCGTG
>CAVYIR010000011.1:0-288272 GCA_963768645.1 uncultured Acidobacteriaceae bacterium | reverse complement strand
CGGCATTCAGCAGATCTGGATTCCGGAACAGCAGGTTACTGACCGGTGCACCACCTGCCATCTCGGGATGAAGAAGCTAGCCTGGCCGATGTTAGCTCCGTGGCGTTTCGCAAGCATCCCGCGATTCCGCACTCCTTGACGGAGTTCGGCTGCACCACCTGTCATCGCGGACAGGGCGCCGCAACCACGGTAGAAGAAGCGCACAGCAGCACCGAGCAATGGGAGCTGCCGCTGCTGCCGGCGAAGTACATCGAATCCGGCTGTGGGCAATGCCATCTGGAGAAGCAGACAGCCACCCCGTTCCTTAACCAGGGCCGGCAACTCATTTCCAGCTACGGCTGCACGCACTGCCACACCATCAAGCAGGCCGACGGGAGCTACATTTTTCCCGAAGATCATCCGCCGTCGTTGAAGCACATCGCGGACAAAACAACGCGCGATTGGGTTTATGCCTGGATTAAGGACCCCCAGGCCTATGCCAGCACGGCCACCATGCCGAACTACCACTTGAGCGATGACGACGCCCGCGACATCTCGGCGTTCATCCTTGCTCAGAGCACACCGCTCGAGCCGCCTCTGCAGCCGCTGAAGTCCGTCACGAAGGTACCGACAGACCCCGCCGCAGGCACTACGCTGTACGGGCAGTCGTTCTGTGCGTCCTGCCATGCTATGCAGAACGCCGCTGGCATGATGGTCGGAGGCAATGTCGGACCCGAACTGACGGGCATCGGCACGAAAGCCAAGCCTGAGTGGCTGCAGGATTGGGTGGCCAATCCCAATCACTATGATCCAAACACAATGATGCCGCACTACCGCTTCGACGCTGCCCAGGTGGCTACCCTGACTGGCTTCCTGGAGTCGAAAACCGAACCCGACTTTATCGCCAACGTGCATCTCGACAGCGCCACTCCACAGCAGATCGAACATGGCAAGCGCCTCGTAGTAGAGAACGGCTGCGCCAGCTGTCACGAGATCAACGGCGTCAAGAAGCCGGAGAACTTTGCGCCGGAGCTGAGCCGCATCGGCAGCAAGCCCATGTCGCAACTCCTGTTTGTTGAAGGCGTCGAGCACAGTCTGCCGGGCTACGTATCGGGCAAGGTGCGCAATCCGCGCGCCTTCGGACCGTCGCTGAAGATGCCCCAGTTCAAGCTGACGCCACAGCAGATTGACGCGGTCACGACCGCATTGCTGGCGCTCACCGACCGCGCGCAAACGCAGCCGCCCACCATGCGGATTGCCTCGCTTCAGCAGACGAAATATCAGCCTGCAGGAAGTGCCGGACGGCTCATGCGTGATCTGCGCTGCTTTACCTGCCACATGATTAACGGACACGGCGGGGACATGGCTCCCGATCTCACGTGGGAGGGGACCGCGGTACAGCGTGAATGGCTGACGCAGTTCCTGAAGAACCCGGAAACTCTGCGGCCTGCGCTGATCCGACGCATGCCCAAGTTCAACCTTCCGGATTCGGAGATCAACACTCTGGCTGATTACATGATGACCGTTTACCAGACGCCAGAGTTCGATCGCGATTCGCTACCGGTGGCACAGTTCACTCCCGCGCAGGTGGAACAGGGCCGGCAGCTCTTTTACTCCAAGTTTGCCTGCCAGTCTTGTCACATCGCCGACTACAAGACCGACAAAGGCTACATTGGTCCGGCGCTGGCTGGGATTGGCAAGCGGTTCAATGCAGCCTGGGTTTATCACTGGCTGAAGGACCCGCAGGCGCTGCGTCCTGGAAGCATCGAGCCCAACCAGCACATGACCGACGACGAGGCGCGATCGTTGACCGCGTTCCTGATGTCGCTCAAGTCTGGCGGCGCACAGGAGGCGATGAAGAAATGAAACGCGTAATCATCGCTGTTTGTGTAGTTACAGTGCTGACGGCGGGATGTTCCCACAAGAGCAAGCAGCCTGCGCCGCTGCAAGCCACCGCTAGTGGAACGACGATTATCGAATCTAGCGGCGGGAAGCAGATTGGATACATCGGAATGCCGCTGGATCAGCCGGTGGTGGTGCAGGTGAACGACGCTTCCGGCAGCGCGGTCGCCGGGGCTGCCGTATATTTCAGCGGACCAACTGGCATGAGTTTTGAGCCTGCCGCGGCGCTGACTGACTCCAGCGGACAGGTCACGAGTGCGGTCACTCTGGGACAGCAGGGGGGGCGATACAAACTCGTCGCCAGCACGCGCGACAAATCGGGGAAGGCAATAGAACTGAGTCTCGAAGAGATCGCGTTAGGCTACGAGCAAACCTTGGGTGCACAGATCAACGCGCAGTATTGCGTCCGCTGTCACGACCCGGAGTCTACTCCGCTTCGGGTTTCGAACATGGACAATCTGTCGGTCAAGCCACATCCGTTCACCGAAGGCGAGACTCTCAACAAAATGAGCGATGCGGACTTAATCGCGATCATCAGCCACGGTGGCCCTGCATTGAACAAGTCACCGCAGATGCCGCCCTGGGGATTCACGCTTTCTAAAAGCGACATTGCTGCGCTGGTATCTTATATTCGCGCGGTGGCTGATCCACCTTATGAAGCGGGCGGGCTAGTGTATGCGCAGAAGTAAGGGTCGGTTGACGGTCTCTATGCCGTTGAAGGAATTGCTGCAATGAAGTTGGTTGGCGGTATTGCGGTCCTGAGTGTTGTGCTGGGAACTATGGCTTCTCTCCCCGCACAAGTCATGACTCCGATGGAGTTGTCCGATCCAACCGCACAACACCTGCAACAGCAGCACCTGCAAACCTTGATGGCCATCGGCACCCAAATTGAGGCGCACAAGTTTCCTTATCCCTTCTACTTCAGCCGGGTCCTCGATGTCGACTTAGCCAAGGTGCAAGTGGCCGACCAGCGCTCCATTCGCTTCGAAATGTACAAGGGGCAAACTGTACTAGAGATTACCGGAAATTATTACGCGGCCTATTCAGCGGAGCGCATGGACTCTTACGCGCGATTGAAAGAAACCTTTGAAACGGTTGTGATGCCGATGCTGCAAGCCGAGGTCCCGCACTTTCCGGATGATTCCGAATTCTCTGCGTTTGCTATTGAAGTTTCCCATCATGTCCGGCAAAAGGTGATGGGCGTCAACTCTGAGCAGCCAGAGAACGTCACCGTCATCATCCCTGTGCTTGTTGCCCAGAAACTGGTGGACGCGAAGACCGACGACCAGAAGCAAGCGGCGATTCTGGAAGCAAAAGTGTTCCTGAACGGACAGCCTTACTCACTATGGTTGCAGGAGGGCGCTCCCTCAGAGGAATGGAAAGAAAAGTTCACTCCTCTTCCGGCGACAAAAAAGCCTGTTGAGACGGCGAGCGCCGCGCCGAGTCCGGCCGCATCGACTAGTGCATCCGTCTCCGCCAGCCTGATGAAGACATCGCCGACGCCGATGCGGATCTTCACGCCAGAGTCTTTGGCAAAGCTGCAACGCCAGAACGAGGACGCGGTCACGCGTATGACTAAGGACCTCAACAAAGAGGCGCATTTCCTGCTGTATGCGTCCCCGACTTTCATTGGATTCCGGCAGGGGGCCTACCTGCAGCTGTCCATCGCTACCAACCTCAATGCGGCCGCCGGAACGTCTCGCTACAAACTGGCAGCCCTGGCCTTCGATGAGCATATTTCGCATCTGGTACGACCCGTGTTGAATTACTTTCCGCAAGATACGGATTTCGACGGCGTTGTTTTCAGCAGTATGGTTCACGTCGCCGACGGATCAAGTCCGGAGGCAGTTGAATTCTTCTTTCCGTTCCGCATGATGCGATGTTTCGCTTCTTACGATTGCACCGGTCAGCAGTTGCTGGACTCCGGGACGATTGTGATTAATGGCGAGCGTGCCGCCCTCGATCTGCAAGTCGCCGAAGGCAAGAACTAACGGCTGTAGGGCGACGCTTCTGGAACGAATCCTGGTTTTTACAAACCGCTGGAGGGTGATGATTGGCGAAAACGAGGCGTTGCGTATCCTGATAATTCAGACCACCACCCTAGTTTGACACTGGCTGCGAACCTCGACTTGTCAAGCGTGTGCTTCCTCTGACGTTTACACTAGAGAGTGGCCCCGTTGGGTCTAACTAATTGTTATGTCTCGATAGAATCTCCATTACGTCCTTCGGATGCCGCGAAACGTCAGCCGTCCAAACACCGAAGCCGCCATGTCCGTTTACCGCCCGCACCCATTCCGCTAAGAACTCCCGCTTGGTTTGTTGCTGCTGATCATCCTGGCCCTTCACTTCGAGCATCAGCGTCTTCCCGTTTGTTAGCCGAACCAGATAGTCCGGCCTGAATTTGTGAATGATCCCTTTGAACGAGTAGGTAATCTCGAATCCAATGTGGTCGTTCTTCACCCAGGCGCGCACGTTCTGATTGCGATCCAGCTCAAGGGCCTCATTGGCTTCCCATCGGCTATCGTAAACGCACATGTTTATGTGTGAGCGTTTGGTGTGTTCGCACGCCTTTCCCGTGTACCAGGGCAGCATGTCGCCGGTGGAGCGGATCGGCCGCTCCGTGTCGAACACCGGTTCCAGCGTCAGAGCGTTTTCCAAGCGGATCGCCTCCCAAATGTGCTGCACAACTTTGGTCATGTTCAGAGTGATGACGATCCTTCTCCGTTTGTCATCCTCATTAAACAGCGGAGGATCGACCACCACCCTTCCGCTCTCGATGTAACGCTCCACCAACCGGACCAGTTGGACCAGCAGGTATTCCCGGCTGCCCTTCCAGGTCGGAGCCATCTGCTCGTAAACCTCGCTCGCAGTTTCAAACACGATGCGCTGCATTCGGAAGCGTCGTGCCAGTTCCTCCAGATGAATTTCCTTCAACTTGGTGAAGTCTGGCTTCCCGTCGATCATCGGAGCCAGCTCTGCGACCATGGGTGTCTGGTAGGCGTCCAGCACCAGCCGGTTCACCTTGCTGGTATCCAGCGTCAACTGCGGCCGGTATTCGTGGTCAATCCGAATCACGTTCGGCCACGTAATCTCATATTGCGCGCGTCGCTCGGGCAGAGGCTCAATTCTGGTCTTGCCTGTCGCAGGCGGTGGTGGCGGAGCATCGGCGCTACCCTCGTGGGGAAGAAACGTGAATGGTACGCCAAATATGTTGACGTACTCCGGCTGGAACAACCCGGTCTTCTGGTCAACGTCATACGACGTTCTGCGCAGCCCGCGCCCCACCACCTGCTCGCACAAGAGCTGTGACGTGAACGCCCGCAGTCCCATGATGTGAGTCACTGTCTTGGCGTCCCAGCCTTCCGACAGCATCCCCACGGAAATCACGTTCTGGATTTGCTCACCCGGCTCGCCTTGACGCCCGACCGTGTAGACCGTCTGGCGCAGCAGTTGCGCGCGGTCCTTCTTTGTGAGCTTCTTTTTCGGCCCGGCGCCGTTTTCTTCTGCGCTCTCCTCGCCAGCGTCTTCGCCTGTTTCCTCAACCGCTTCCGGTGCAACCTGCAACTCGGCGGGTTCTTCCTGCGCCTCCGCCTCGTCCAGCACTTTGGAATCGATGTGCAAGATCTTTTCTGGATCGCAGAGTTCCTCAATGCGGATTCGCTTGTGGGCGAATGCGTACTGCACCCGGGCCGCCGTGTGGGTTATGTTGGCCACGGTAATCATCACCGGCGGCGTTACGATGTTTGCTTCTTTCCAAGTCTTCGCGGTTTCCAGCCAGTCCTTGCCCAGAAAGTAATATCCCTTGCCGACCAAGATCCGGCAGCGGGGTTTGCGGTTGCGCCTTGCGGTTCAGATCAGGCTTAACTTCAGGGTCTGTATAGATATGGTAGAACTTCGACTTGTATTTGCTGTTCAGTTCGCCATCGTCCCGCACCACCACGCGCGGAGTCTTCACCAGTCCCGATTCAATGGCGTCGTTCAAGCCGAAGTCGCTCACAATCCATCCAAACAGCGTCTCCTCACCGCTCTTGCGCCCCGTAGGCGCGAACGGAGTCGCCGTCAGGTCGTAGCACATCAGAATTCCGCGCGCGCGGTGGATGCGGTCCAGCCCGCCCACCCACTTGGTGGCTTCCTTCAATTCGTCTTTGGAAATTCCCGCAATCTTCACCTTCGGGGGCACGCGCCACGCGTGGTGGGCCTCGTCATTGATGACCAGTAGGTTCTCCGCCGACTGCAATTTCGCCCAGCACTTCGCGCACGTAGGCCTCATCGCTGAGCGCTCCGCGTTTGTCCACGCTGCGCCGCTTGCTGAGCTGCTCCTCGCTCTCCCAATCCAGCATGTGCCAGTTCTGCACCAGCACCCGGCAAGTCTGCCCCTGGCGCAGCTTGTCTTCCAGGCCCGGCGGAATGATCTGGAACTCGCTGTAGTAATTCCCCAAGCTGCCCGGAACCAGCACTTCCAGGCGATTCTTGACCGTGAGGCCGGGAGCGATGACCAGAATGTTCTTGGAAAACCGCTTGTCCTGCGGATAGGTGACTTTGTTAATCACCTGCCAGGCGATCAGCATGGCCATCAGGATGGTCTTGCCCGAACCCGTCGCCATCTTGGCGCACAGCCGGGTAAACTCGCCGCCGTCGCCGGGAACCTTGATTCCAACCCGGTCTGACTCCGGAGCCTCCGCTAAGCCACATCAGGGTTTCAATCGCTTCAAGCTGGCAGAAGAAAAATCGGCGGCTGGTCTCGCGCTGTTCCAAGTCTCGCCAGTGCTTCAGCAGACGCTTGGTAATGCCGGTTGCGCCCGGATAATCGGCCTCCCGCCACGCTTTCACTCGGGGACGAATCTGGTTCACCAGCGGCAACTCAACAAACTCGCCGGGATCGTCGAAGGACTTGGAAGCTTCCGAAGCCCGCACGTATCCCGCGGGGCGGCGGCCCGGCTCCCGCGTGAACCGCCGCGTTTCGCGGTTGTATTTCCAGTGTTCGATCGGCTCTTCGTAAGGAGAACTGATGATGAGTTGGTCGATTGTTGCCGAGGCCGCTTCGCTTGCCATCACTTCACCTCGACGATCTTCAGGCTCTCGATTCCCCGGTCATCGATCACTTTCACTGCCACGCGTTTGTGTGGGCCGGGCTCAAAGGGTAACGAGATCGTCCCCCGATAAGCTTCGATCAGTTCCGGATCGATCTCCGCTTTCAGGTTTCGCGCCAGCCGTGCCCACCCGCCATCTTCGTCCGCCATGGGGAAGAAGACCTGTCGGGGGTAAAGGCTGCGGCCGTCATAGTCCGGATCGAACAGCCACATGGCGATCCGCGATGTGTCGCCGGAATCAATGGTGCCGGTTCGGGTGTTGTAGTAGTCGAAACCTCGCACCTCGACTTCCCACTTTCCTTTGTGGTCGCCCTTGGCTATCTTGCCGCAAATCCACATCGGGACGTCCCACCAGCCAGAAGCTTTGGTTCGAGGCGCGCTTCTTCTTCAGGTCTTCGGTCAAGAGGTCGGCGTTCATTTGCGCCGTCAGGAATGTCATGCCGGTCTTTTCCTTGGTCAGCTCGTCAATATCTTTCGCCGCCTCAGGATCGAACTCGAACGCGGCAAATACCAGAATGGCAGGCTTCGGGCTCAGGGTTCGCGCTTCTTCCCATGCGAGTTCCACTTGGCGCTGTTCAAGCAGGCTGTGCTCGGGACCAAAGGAGATGACCACGCGCTCTGGCTTGACGCCTTTGGTTTCGGCATCGGCGTGCAGCCATCGGGTACCGGCCAGCGGCTCAACGCGGGAGAAGTCAATGTGATGGCCGCCTTTGCCTCGAAGGCCAGTTTTCAGCAACTCGTCGCGCCACTCGCGTGTGCCGGAGCGTGGGGCCGGAGCGGGCGATGGATGCATCGGCCGGCAGTGGCGGGAGCCTCGATCTCGTCGAGGGACTTGACCGTGGGAGCCGGGACCGCCTCCACCGTGAACGGCCCGCTGACGCGCACGCGGCTGTTGTCTGTGGACGGCCGATCGTAAAGCGTTTCCTGCTCGGCGTAGCGGGCGATAGCAGCGTCAATCTGCTCGCGTGTCATGTCCTCGCGAATCTCAGGGTTGTTGGCAATGGAACTTCAGCAGTGACGTGGGGCACAGTCTTGTAGCGGAACCCACTGCCAATGCCTTCTTCAGGATGCGCGAGTTCGTAGTAATCAAAATTGGCCGCCATCAGGCGCTGTTTGGCTAGGGTGACGGCGACGCGCGAGGTGTCACAGGTGATCCAGCGCCGGCCCCATTGCTCGGCGATATAGGCGGTGGTGCCGGAGCCGCAGGTAGGATCGAGCACGAGGTCGCCGGGGTCCGTGGTCATGAGTAGGCAGCGTTGGAGAACCTTGGGATTCGTTTGCACAACGTATGTCTTATCGGGAGCTCCGGCGAGGTCTGTCCAGAGATTCGTCAAGCGAGAGACAGGGTAATCGTCATAGAAAAGGACATATCGTACGGTTTTGCCAAGGGCTTGCAGCCGGTGCGCAATTTTGAGTTTTTCGACGCCATCGATGGTTGTCTTCCAGCTTTTGCCCGAGGTTGGTTTGAATAGTCTTCCCTCAAAATGAATGTCAAAGATACAGGATTGAGTATAGCCGCTAGAAACCAAGTTTTCCGTGGTGAAAACCCGAGACCCTTCCGGGACGTCCGCGACTTCAGATAGTTGCTTGCGAGTGCCGTCGGGTAACTCGACGAATTGATATGGAGTCAACGTCCCGAGGTATGAATAAGGGACCGAATTTTGGCCTTGGATGAATCTTTGCCGTACCACACCAGGATGTCGTAAATGCCGCTTACAACATCGGCACTGAGGCTGCCACTCGTTTCGAAAAGCAATCTGGGACAAGAAATTCTCGGCTCCTAAAATCTCGTCCATCAATTCGCGCACGTGATGGACGTTCTCGTCCGATATCTGCACGAAGCAGGAACCGGTCTCGTGCAAGAGTTCCTTTGCGAGTAGCAGTCGGTCTCTAAAGTAGGTCAGGTATGAGTGAATGCCCAGCTCCCAAGTGTCGCGGAAAGCACGAATCATCTCCGGTTCTTGCGTCAGGTCTTCATCCTTTCCATCTTTGACATCCCGCTTATTCACAAAGGGCTGAAAATTCGAGTCCATACTCTAATTCCATATGGCGGATCGATGTACACCATCTGTACCTGGCCAGCCATGCCCTCTTTCTCCAGCAGCGAGTTCATCACCAGCAGCGAATCCCCGGCGATCAGGCGGTTCGACCAGCCATGGGCATGGCGATAGAAGTCAATGGCCTCGCGCAACGGAGGATTTTCTTCGCGGCTCTCGAAGAGCGATGGCTGCACCGGCATGCCGCTGCCGTTGCGCTTGCGCACCGCTTCGATGATGGTGTGGGGATCGATGCGCTCGTGGACGTGCAAGGAAACCGTCGGCACTTCAAACGAGCTGTGCTCCTTCTTGCCCGCCCACACCAACTGCGGATCAAGATGCGGATCGTAGTCCAGTTCCTGGCGGGGTTTCACCGATGGCACGGGCGTGATGTAGTCGTAAGTCTTGTGCGTCGGCGCAACCGGATCGGTTTCCGGTGTCACCAACCCGACCGGCGGGTTGTTGATGCGCTTCTTGTCGCTGTGCTCATAGCGCTCAATCGGGCGTTTTGGCGGCTTCCCGGCGGTTCTTTTCTTTCGTGGCAAAGAACTAACCTCTCGTCCGATCAGGTTGTTAGGGAATGAACGCAGGGATTCTATCTTGCAGGACCCAACAAATACTAGCCTGGGAAGGGGAACGGTCAAACAAACCGAACGTCGGCACAAGCGAACCCTCTTGTGACGCCTTTCCCGTGAAGAGCTGCCTAGGGCGTGTTAACACTAAATGCGATTCTGTGATATGCTGCGCACATGGAGATTACCGAAGCGCAGTACCAGCATATTGCTTCCACTCTTCCCCGCCAACGCGGCAACGTAAAGGTCAAGAACCTGCAACTGCTGAACGCGTTGCTCTATGTGGCCGAGCACGGCTGCAAGTGGCGCGGCCTGCCCAAACGCTTCGGACCTTGGCACACCATCTACACCCGCATGAACCGCTGGTCCAAGAACGGCGTGCTGGATCAGGTCTTCGAGCAGTTGCAGCGCGAGCAGGTGGTGCGCATTCGCATCGAGGCCGTGAGTCTGGATTTGACCATCGTCAAAGTCCATCCCGACGGCACCGGCGCGTTAAAAAAAACGGACCCCAGGCCATCGGCAAGTCGCGTGGCGGATGGACCACCAAGATTCATATGGTTGCCGCAGATGCTCGAACGGCCATAACCTTCGCCCTCTCCCCCGGACAGGCCTCCGACACTATCGAGGGCCGCAAACTGCTGGGTGGCATCGGCCCCTTACCCGCGCCCTTGCATCTGATCATGGATCGCGCTTACGAAGACAATGAAACCCTGCAACTGGCGCTAGACTTCGGCTTCCTTCCAGTGGTTCCACCCCGCCCGCAGCGTCTCGAGCCTTGGCAGTACGACAAGGCCATGTACCGTCGGCGCAACGAAATCGAGCGGCTGTTCCGCCGGCTGAAAGGCTTTCGGCGCATCTTCTCGCGCTTCGATAAACTCGACTTGGTCTTCCTTGCCTTCCTTCACTTCGCCCTGATCGTCGAAGCTCTGAGATACCTAGTTAGTGTTAACACGCCCTAGCGCCTACGGGCATAACCGCGCCGCATCCTGAGCGGTACAGGGCCGTTCCAATTTTCACAGGAGCCTGTTCTCAATTGGCACGGGGTCCGGAGGGGTAACCGCTTCGACGAACGCCCTGAGCGCTGCGCACTCGTCCTCAAGGCGCTGACGGACGAGAGGCCCAGCTAGTGCCCACAGCCCCTTCGCTGCATCCAAGGAAAGACCAGCACGCCGCAAGCGCCACATCTTCTCAGCATCCCACCAGGGAGACGGCAACAGCCGGTTTATACGCGCACTCTCATAATAGAAACTCGCCCAAATAAGCCGCCTATAAGACGTCTTCACCTGTTTAGCAACATCAGTTAGTGCGACTTTACCTTGCGGTGTGTGCTTGTCGAGCGCGACCCAATAAGGAAATTCCCCTGACGGCGTCTCAGCAGGCTCTATCATCGGCGTATCGCCTTTCGTGGCCAACAACGCACCTGCGAGAATGCAAGCTTTATCCCATTGCCAGGTCGCTGCTGGCAAATACCGTTGAGCGGACAGGATAATATCAGTGCTTCGTTGGCCCCGGCTCTCGTTTACGACCCACCGGAAGAAGTCACGCGGCCGTTGTAGTGCTTCTGAGACAATTTTGAGCATACGCCGGTCAGGAACGCAGTCCAGCATCGACTGATCGCCTTCACCGTACGCATAAGCTAGTGCGTCAAGCCCTGCTGCATCTTTCTGTTTGGAAGCTTTAGTGACCCTGAGCAAGCTTATCCGCTTGCTCGACAGCTCGCGGTCGATTCGCCGAAACACCTGACTGTAGGGACTTTTGTAGGCGGTAGGTGTTTCGACTGGCTTGTATGCTGTGGGACTCACAAGCCAGTTAAGCCAGTTCTTATGCGCCTTTCCAAGTTCCGCCAAACAAGCCTAAACTTGCGAACTAAGATTATGAGTCCCCTGCTCTAACTGGAGTGAACCCCGAAACTGAGACAGGCAAGGAAGTCCCACCATACAGGGAATGGAGAGTGGGATGAACAAAAGGCGTTGGACGCTGGAAGAGAAGCGTGGTGCCGTGGAGCGGATGAAGAGCTGCGGCCATGACAAGCTAGCAGCGGAATTGCAGATTCGGCGACGACAGTTATATGCGTGGCGAGCACAGTTAAAGCGTTTGGACCGTGGTCTGAGCGCCGACACCGCAAGCAAGAAAGATGTAGAGCAAGAGAACCGGGGTTTGCAAGAAGCGCTGGCGAAGAAGGTTTTGGAAGTGGAATTTTTCAAAGGTGCCTTGCGCAGAATCGAGGCTCGACGCCAGAGCAGCAGCGGCTCCGGCGAGACTGCATTTACGAACAGGTGCGAGTGATGCAGGCGCAAGGTGGTCTTACCGTCGAGCGGATGTGCGAGTTGGGCAAGGCGAGTCGCGCCGGCTTTTACCGTCATTGGCAGGGGCATGAGCCCAAGGCGGAAGAAATGGAAGTGCGCGCGCAGATCCAGCAGATTGTAGTGCGGCATCGCGGCCACTACGGCTATCGCCGTGTGGCTTGCGAACTGAAGAACCAAGGGCTGGTAGTGAACCACAAGCGCGTGCTGCGCCTGATGCAGCAGGACAATCTGCTGGCGGTGCGGCGGCGCAAGTTCCTCCTCACTACCGATGCCCGGCATGATTTGCCGGTGTATCTGAACTTGGCGGCGCGCCTGCAGCTCAGTGGGATCGACCAACTCTGGGTGGCGGACCTGACCTATATCCGTCTGCGGGAGGAGTTTCTCTATTTAGCGGTGGTGCTGGACGCCTTCTCCCGCCGGGTGGTGGGCTGGGCCGTGGACGACTGCTTGCACGCGCCTTTGGCCATGGCCGCGTTGCGCAAGGCGATCGCCGAACGCCGGCCCGCGCCAGGATTGGTGCACCACTCTGATCGCGGCATTCAGTACGCCGCGCAGGACTACCTGCTGATCCTGCGGGAATACGGCATAGCCCCGAGCATGAGCCGGACGGGCAATCCCTATGACAATGCCAAATGCGAAAGCTTCATCAAGACGCTGAAGCAAGAGGAAATCTATACCCGGGAGTACCGCGACCGCGCCGACTTAGAAGCGCATATCGGTGAGTTTCTGGAGCAGTACTACAATCGCGTACGTCTGCATTCGGCCTTGACGTACCGTTCCCCGGAACAGTTCGAGAACAGCTTGCGGGCTGTCCCCGTGCCGTTTGCCGCCGCGCAAGTGAGTTTTTTTAGGCATGAGGAAATCTATCGCTCCGATGTAGCCTCCGGCTCCGGGAGGAAAGCTTGATCTCCCGGAGCCCCATCGTCACGATGAGTTTCCGGCTGAGTATTCCTCGGCGAGTTGCTCTCCAGCAGAGCTCGCCTCCGCTTGCTCAGCCATCCTCATGCTGCCACCCGCAACCTCCGTCCGTCGAGCAAAACTCAGCGAACGGCAACATGGGACTTTCCTCGTGTCTCACCTGAGGGGTTCACTCCACACCGTTGAGCTACAGGCCCGTAACACAGCTAACTGCTTAATAACAGGCAGATTTAATTAACGCGTGCAACATTCTTAGATTTCGAGGTTGCGCGTGCGGTGGCACCTATAGTGGCACTTGGTTCGGACACAAGCGTCTCGACCGCCGCAAGCAAATCGCGCTGCTCAATATGGGCATATCGACACGTCATTTGGATCGTCCTGTGCCCCATGAGTTCCTGAATCTTCCGCAAGTCAATCCCCCGCTTTAGAATCCACAGAATGCCCTCGAAACAAGGCCGATTCGGGGTCGGCGGTCGGCCCCGCTTGTCCCGTCGCTGCTTCGGCTTAGGCAGCAAGGGCTCAATCAGTTCCCATTGCTCGTCCGTCAACAGCTTCTGCCGTGTTTTCATGACAGAAGCTCACCAGCTAACCTGCCTCACACGTAAGTAACTATCGTGAGGCCGAACCTATTTTTGAAACACGCTCTAAGAATCATCTCTGGATTTCGAGTATGACAGGAATCGCTTTCGCCGACGAAGAAAACGGCCCGTAGTACCTACGTAGTGAGACGGTAGCTGCGGGTTGTAACGCGAGTTCAATGGGTAACAGAAAATCGCGCCCCTGAAAAGTCAACAGTCCTGAATGATCACGATTTCGTTGCGACAAGGTATGCTGGACTCGATGACGGAGAGCCTTGATCCTGTTATGACCGACGCAAGTTCCCCGGCGCCCCGGATGGCTAGGAGGCGGCCAATGGGACGCATTGAACCTTACTGGGATTTTCTGGCGGTGTTGCTGATCGTGCTGGCCTCCATGCCGGCAGCTTGGCTTTCGCCACGAACCGTGACCGTTGTCCGCAACCCGGGCCTGATCGACGACAACTGGCATCTCGACGCCGTATTCAAAGCTTCACGCGGAATCTGGATTGGTCGCGATGTCGCGTTTACCCATGGTCCGCTATTCCAGTGGCTCTCGAGCGTGCTAGGGCGTTCCATGGGAGTATCCATGGGAGGCATTTATCCGACGTGGGACACAGTGCCACTGTGGTGCGCTGTGCTTTTCGTGTTTTTCACCCTCCGTCTCTTGCTCCCGGAGCAACACCCTTGGAAGCGCTTCCTTCTCCTGTTGCTCCTGTGCATCTTCTGGGGACCGTCGTTGCGAACATCGTTCTCGGTTATAGCCTTCGCTGCCTTCCTGCGCGGCTGGTATGCGGTCGCCGAGGAACGCATGAAGGCATATGCCTTCGGAGGTGCGGCTGCCCTGCTGTGCGCAACGGCATTTCTTGTAGCTGCTGACCAGGGGATGTATGTGATGGCGGCGTTGTTGATTACATTCGCGGCCGTCGCAATCGATTCTCGCCGTACATTTGGCGCTGGAAGGTTCTTGCTCGCGTGGCTCTCGATTGTTGCTGGGTCCGCTGTACTCGTCGTCGCGATTAATGCCATATTCGCGAAGTCTTTCGATTTACGGTTTTGGAGAGATTCTTTCACGCAGGTTTCTGCCTATCGATGGGCGACGCCGTTCCACATGTCGGAGACTGGTGCCGTTCATTTGTTCGGAACGCTGATCGCCGGGGCTGTGATTTTTCTACTTCGCGCAGCCACCCGAAAGAGCCCGGATTCTGCCATCGTGCAAAGGACTGGTTTCCTGCTCGGCGGCTTTGTCTTCGCTTTGGTGATGTTGCAAAGCGGCCTGGTGCGCGCCGATACCGGACATATTGTCTCGGCTTGCTTCGCTATGGTTTTCCTAGCTGGCGCAATCTTGTTCTCGTTCGAATCGCCCAACCTTTCCATGGCTGCTGTAATGGTTGCGCTCCTGTGCTCCGTCTTCTTCGGAGAGGCGGCGTTTCAGCCCTCGAGCCTCACGCAGCCGTATGCGGAGTTGAGAAACCCGTTAACCGACTGTCCCGACGGCTTCACCGTTTTCGACCGCGCTTGCTATGCACCGGCGTTTACCGGAATGTTGCAATCGGCTGCCGACTACCTGCAACAGCACAGTGGAGCGAACGACTCCATCGTGGTATTTCCTTACCAGACGATGTTCGGAATTGCTTCGCGCCGTAACGTGGCGGGAGGACTGATGCAACCCTACACCGCAAGCGGCACGGACTCTCGCGCAATTGGAGATCGCCGGATTGGAGCGCGTGCCAGTCCCGGCGGGCCTGTACCTCCCCGATCCTGACTTGAGTCATTGGTCCAATAGCGAGATAGCCTCCTGGCGCAATCTTGACCTGAGTCTGCCGGTGGATGGAGTCGCCAACTTCACGCGCACGCCGGAGGTTTGGTTCTGGCTGCTGCACCACTATCGCTCGGAACAAGAGCTAAGTACCGGGGTTTTCGGACTGCGTAGGGATGACTCACGAGTCTCTCGAATCTCGATGCAGGCGCAACCACTTGGACTGTCGATGCAAACCTATCCCATAACCGAACGCAGTTCGGCGACTGATCTGGGAGTGCCCAACTGGCCGTCCAACGCAGACTTTCTGAGGCTGCGACTCACTGTGCGTTACGGGCGCTTTCTGGAAGCTGCGTAAACCGGAGCGGATGCAGGTGGAATTCACGCGTGCGGACGGCAGCCAGACGCTGCAGTGGTTCGTATTGCCGCCCAATGTCTCGACAGAAATCTGGTTCTATCCGTGGAGCGCGCCCGATCTCGTCCATTATTTTGACGCGGACGAAAGCCATTGGCGACCCAATCCTCGCTCCGCGATCACCCGGCTGCGCTTGATTGCGACGCCGCTGGACTGGGTCTCACAAACGCCAGATGCGATTACGCTCGAGGCAGCCGACGCGGTCTCGGCTCACGATGTCTTCGCAATAATTGACGACACAATCCACTGAATCCTGTAGGATTGCCAATTCCGCACATGACGAACTCGCACTTTGGAAAGTCTGCCTGATGCTGATCATCCCCACCTATAACGAAAAGGGGAATATCGCGGTCCTCGTCGCCAGAATCCGCAAGGCCGTTGGAGAGGAACCGATTTTTTTTGTGGATGATAACTCTCCCGATGGCACGGCGGATGAAATCCGCCGCATTCAGGAGATCGACCGAACGTTCACTTAATGGCACGGCCGGGCAAAGGCGGCTATGGATCAGCGTGCCGCGACGCGATGAAAGAAATCCTGAGCAAGGACCTCGCCAGCTATGTGATCCAGTCGGACGCCGATTTATCGCACCCGCCGGAATTATTACCCCGCATGATCGAGATGCTCAAAGTGTGTCCCGTGGTGATTGGTTCACGCTATGTGACAGGCGGTGGCGCGAAGAATTGGAGTTTCTCCCGACGATTTCTCAGCTTTGGCGCAAATCTATATGCCCGCACTCTTACGGGAGTGCCCGTTCACGATATGACAGCGGGATTTGTCGGATATCAGGCTGCAGTGCTCAGAGGCATCGATCTGGACCATATACGCTCCGAGGGTTATGCCTTCCTGATGGAAATGAAATTCAACCTGCACCGGCGGGGAACAAGGTTCTGCGAATTCCCGATCATTTTTTCAGAGCGCGAAGCCGGCAAATCCAAATTTAGCCGGAAGATTTTGTTCGAAGGAATGCGATTTCCGCTCAAAGCGTTCGGGCAGAGAATCACCGGGAGATGGTAGATTGTGCGGTGCGGCGGCTAGAAAAACGCGAAAAAAAGCGGGTCCCTCACCGACTAAAGTCGGTGAGCGATGACAAAATGAGGGATTCATAAACGGCGCACCTGAAGATGCGCCCCTTCAAAGCAGGCCCACCGTCGACTTTTCGTAGCCCGTGAATACGCGCCCTCAGACCCTGGACGAAATCCGGTTTTCCTGAGCCAGCATGCGCCGTTTGAGGGTCTCGTAGATTGGTTCGCTGTTCAACAGCATGGCAACGACCATAGCTGCCAGAGACGCTCCCAGCAAGCCCAGAGTCAGATCGCCTCGGCCGGTCATTTCAACGCTGAGCACCACACCGGTCAGAGGAGCTCGAACGCTGGCCGTGAATAGCCCTGCCATTCCGACGACCGCAAAAGCCACGGGCGAGAGACTGAGTGTGGGTGAGAAGTAATTCAGTACCCCGGCAAAGAGCGCTCCCGAACACGCGCCCAACACTAAGAGTGGGGCGAAGATTCCGCCGGGCGTACCGGCGGCATAAGACCACGGACCCAGGAGAAGGCGCAGCAGAAATATCGTGAGCAATCCCCTGACCACAAAGCGATCAGAAAGGATTGCCTGCGAGATCGTGTCGCCGCCACCGACTAGCGCGGGCGTGAACCACATGGCAACTCCGACAACCGCCCCAATAAACGCAGCTCGCTGCACGGACGAGTACTTCGTCAAGCGATCACAGAAACCCAGCAAAGATACGGTCATAAGGTTATACAGGGCCCCGGTAGCGCCTAACAGTGCACCGAGCACGAGAAAAGGTGCGATCTTCCAGGCTTCGGTTGGACTCACGGGTGGCACGTGGAAGACGAGAGTGTTACCCAGCATGAGTCGCATAATCCAGACCGCCATCGAGGCGGCAGCGAGCGTCGCGACCAGTAGCCAGGGAGTAAAGTTGCTCGTCAGTTCTTCGAAGACGAAGACGGACCCTCCGATGGGAGCGTTGAAGGCGACGGCGAGGCCAGCACCCGCACCGGCTGCATCGACGACTTTCCGGTCCTCCTGATCTCGCACGGCAAAGCGGCCTATCAAGCTGCCGAGTGAGGCGCCCATCTGAACCGTTGGGCCTTCGCGGCCCAGCGCAAGACCCGATCCCATTGAGAGCAAGCCACCGAAAAACTTGACCAGGACAATTGAATGTGGGGCCGCCTTTACCTCGCCGCTGAAGACGGCTTCGACTCTCTGGACGCCGCTGCCTTCCGCGGTAGGCGCGAACCGAACCACAAGGAGGCGAGCCAAAGCCGCGCCCACAAGACCAAGCACGACGGGCGCCAGCCAGCCGATGTAAGGCCATGCGTGCGCCCACACTACAAATGCACCACGCAGATTGTCGGCAGTAATTAGACAATACCGGAAAGCACCGCCGACGATTCCGATCAGGATTCCGGTGAGAACACTGGCCATCGCGAGCCGGATCACGCGCGAATTCAAGAGCTTCATAGGAGGATGGCCCCATTGCGACTGCGCCTAACGCAATCCCACGCGTGTGCTTGCCGGACGAATTTTACTACGCGCGCCTTCGAGTGCCTGGTAGAACGAGAAAACCGAACTTACGCCGGGCCGAGAAGACAAAGGCGTTTGTTTGAGCAACGGCGGAATCTGAGCAAGGAAATGCAGATTCTAGATCTCTCCTGCAGGCTCCTATGTCTGAAACCGGTGATGGGCGAGGGAATGCCGCCAGACCTGGCAAAATCGGGCCCACAAAACCTCTTGACAAACTATTGCGTGGGCAGCAATCATCCCGTCACCGAAGAAATCCGGGGGCAGAACGCTGGCTTTCAACTTCTACGGTGCAACCCGACGATTCGTACGTCGCCGACAAGCTGGGAGATTAGTGTTTTGAGCTTCAATCTGGGACCCGGAAAGTTGTTTCGCAGCGCTTCGGCCTGGCTCTGCGTCGGAGTGGCGGAGGCGGCGTTTGCGCAGGGGGGCACGGGAGCGGATCCGGCGAGCATTTTTTCACCAGCGTCGACGCCGGCCGATTCCATCTACCATCTGTCGTTGTTCGTGCTGGCTATCTGCGCGGCGATCTTTCTCACCGTGTTCAGTCTGCTGGTGTACTCGGTGGTGAAGTACCGGCGGCGGGCCGGGCGACGATGGGCGCGAGCCGCCGCAGATCTACGGCAGCAATCAGGTGGAGCTGGCTTGGACGGTGATCCCGGTGCTGATTGTGGTGGTCTGTTTCTGGCCACAGCGCGGGTCATCCACGCAGTCGAGGATGCGCGCATGCCGGAGGGCACAACGGAAGTCACGGCCGTCGGTCATCAGTTCTGGTGGGAGTTTCAGTATCCCCAGCAGGGCTTCATAGCGGCCAACGAGTTGCACGTTCCCGTCAGCGACCCGCAGCATCCCACGCCCACGCATATCACGCTGCTGTCGGCCGATACCGATCACAGCTTCTGGGTGCCAAGACTGGCCGGCAAGACCGACCTGATTCCCAACCGCACCAACAACATGTGGATCGACCCGCACGAAACCGGGGTTTACGTTGGCCAGTGCGCGCAATATTGCGGCACGCAGCACGCCAAGATGCTGTTGCGGATCATTGTGCAATCGCGCGCGGACTTCGACCGCTGGGTGGCAGACCAGCGGCAGCCAGCGCAGCAGGCCGGACGACAGCGTTGCTCAAGGGCCGCCAGGTTTTCGAGACCACGGCCTGCGTCAACTGCCATACCGTATCCGGCACCAACGCCCACGGAACCTTTGGTCCCGATCTGACCCACCTGATGAGCCGGGAGACGATCGCGGCCGGCGCGGCATTAAACAACCGGGAGAACCTGCGGCAATGGGTGCAGAATCCGGACAGCCTGAAGCCGGGGGCGCTGATGCCGGCCATGCAACTGGATGAAAGCGATCTGGACGCCGTTACGAACTATCTGCTGACGCTGAAGTAGCAGAACTGGGGAACGACCGATGTGGGATGCTGAACCGATTGCGAAACCGATGGTGGTGACGCCCGCGAGCGAAGCCGTACAGCCGCTGTTCGACCGGGTGCATGGCTGGATCACGACCGTCGATCATAAGCGGCTGGGCATCATGTACATCGTGTATGCCCTGGTGTTTCTGGTCATCGGCGGGATCGAAGCCTCGATCATGCGCATCCAGTTGATCCGCCCGCATAACGATTTCGTCTCGCCGCAGGTCTTCAACCGCATGTTCACCATGCATGGAACGACGATGATTTTCTTCGTCGCCATGCCGGTGATGTTTGGCTTCATCAATTACGCGATTCCGCTGATGATCGGGGCGCGTGACATGGCGTTCCCGCGCTTAAACGCGTGGGGATTCTGGATGACGGCGTTGGGCGGCATCATCCTGTACTTCAGCTTTCTAGGTGGCAGCGGCCTGTACGGCGCCGGCAGTGCGCCCGACGTGGGCTGGTTCGCCTATGCACCGCTGACCTCACCATCATTTTCGCTGGGACACAGCACCGACTACTGGATCATCGGACTGCTGATCAGCGGCTTCGGCAGCATCGCCACGGCGATCAACATCCTGACCACGATTTTCTGCCTGCGCTGTCCCGGGATGACGCTTAGGCAAGATGCCGCTGTTTGCCTGGCTGAACCTGGTGACGGCCGGGCTGGTGGTGCTGGCCCTGGGACCGCTGACCGCTGCGCAGCTCATGCTGCTGATCGATCGCTACCTGGGCGGCCACTTCTTCGACACCCAAGCCGGCGGATCGGCGATCATCTGGATGCACTTCTTCTGGGTTTTCGGCCATCCCGAAGTTTATGTCCTGATTATGCCGTCGTTCGCCTTCATCACCGAGATCATTCCGGTATTTTCGCGGAAAGCGATCTTCGGCTATCCGATCATGGTGGCGGCGTCCGTTTCGATTGGCTTTATCAGCATGAGCGTGTGGGCCCACCACATGTTCACGGTGGGCATGACCTCGTATGGCAACGCTTTTTTCGTGGCTTCCACCATGGCGATCGCAGTGCCGACGGGAATCAAAATCTTCAACTGGCTGGGCACGATGTGGGGAGGCAAGCTGATCTTCAAGACGCCGATGCTTTTCTGCGTGGCGTTCTTATTTCAGTTTCTGATCGCCGGACTGACCGGGGTCATGCTAAGCGTGGCGCCGTTTAATTGGCAGCTGGGCGGCTCCTACTTCGTGGTGGCGCACTTCCACTATGTCATTGTGGGCGGGATTCTGTTTGCCCTGTTCGGCGCTTTCTACTACTGGTTCCCCAAGATGTCGGGCCGGATGTACGACGAGAAGCTGGGCAAGCTGCACTTCTGGATATTCCTGATCGGCTTCCACCTGACGTTCGACTTTATGCACATTCCCGGCATCCTGGGCATGCCGCGCCGGATTTATACCTACGAGCCGGGACGCGGATGGGACACCTGGAACCTGATCGTTACCATCGGCGTGTTCTTTCAAGCCGTCGGCATCCTGATTTTTGTCTATAACCTGGTCTCGTCGTACTTCAAGGGCAAGCTGGCGGGCAACGACCCGTGGGACGCATGGACGCTGGAGTGGAGCACCAGTTCCCCGCCGCCGGATTACAACTTCGCGAAGATACCCGTGGTGCGCAGCCGTCGTCCGCTGTGGGACTTGAAGCATCCGGAAGATCCTGACTGGAAGTACGAGTAAATGCACCGCGTAAAGTCGGCGGCTGGACTTAAGAAAGAAGGAGACTCTCGCTTGGCAGCTACAACCATCGCGCTACCGCAACCCGAAATGCCGCTCTCGCATGAGCTGCGCGGACGAGTGGGCATGTGGTGTCTGATTGCCGCCGAGTCGGCGATCTTCAGCATCTTCGTGGTTGCGTATCTGTACTACGCGGGAAAGAGTATCAGCGGGCCGACGCCACGCGAGGTCTTGCACGTACCGTATTTCAATTCGATCTGCCTGTTCTCCAGCAGCTTCACGATTGTGATGGCGGAGCACGCCATCGCGCGCGGCAAGACCAAGCTGTTCGGAATCTGGTGGCTGCTGACCATTGTCCTGGGCGCAATCTTCATCCTCGGCACGGCGCGCGAGTGGTACGGCCTGATTTACCACGACGGACTGACCATCAGCTCCAGCCTGTTTGGAACCACGTTCTATTCGCTGGTAGGGTTGCACGCTTTCCACGTGCTGGTTGGTCTGACCGGACTGTCGATCATCCTGATCTTCACCGCTCTGGGATACGTGAAGCAGGAGCACGCGGAACGGATCGGAGTCTTCGCCATGTACTGGCACTTCGTGGACGCCATCTGGGTGGTGGTGCTGTCGGTGGTGTACTTCATCACGCGCTGAGTGAGCACGCAAGGAAGAATCGAAGAAAGTATGCATACGCAGGAACCGCAGATCGGACAATGCCGAGCCCACCGAGGTCATACTGCCCGCACCGACGGCGTGGCCGTTTGCCCTCGCGCTGGGGCTGGCGTTGATCTTCGCTGGTCTGCTGACCAATGTGTCGATCAGCATCCTGGGCGCGGTGTTGTATCTGGCCGGCGCGGTGGGATGGTTCCGCGAGATGTTTCCGCATGAGCACCACGTGCGTGTGCCGGTCGAGCCTGAACTGGAGGCGGCGGTGGTTCCAGCCCGCGAAGTGATGCGCTTGCCGGTGGCGCAACAGGTGCAGCGCGCTTGGCTACCCTTGAAGATCTATCCCGTCTCCGCCGGAGTGAAGGGTGGACTGGCCGGCGGTGTGGCCATGGCGGTGTTGGCCATGCTCTACGGGGTCGTCTTCTTCCATAGCCTCTGGTACCCGATCAACTTGATCGCCGGCAGTTTGTACGATGCCCCAGCGATTCCCACCACCCAGGAGCTGCTGCAGTTCCGACTTGGGATGGTTCGTGTTCGCGTTGGCCATGCATGCCACCATGTGTCTGCTGGTGGGACTGCTGTACGGCGCGATGCTGCCCATGCTGCCCACTCGCCCGATCGTTCTGGGAGGAATCATCGGGCCTTTGCTGTGGACAGGGTTGCTGTACCACATTCTCGGCTACATCAATCCCTTGCTGGACAAGGAAATCAACTGGATTTGGTTTGCGGTATCGCAGGTGGCCTTCGGAGTGGTAGCCGGCTTGGTGGTGGTGCGGCAGAACAAAGTGTGGACGACGGAGAACCTGCCGCTGGCCATGCGCGCCGGCATCGAAGCACCTGGCATCATCGATGAGCACGGCGGCGAGGATACTCGCCGATGAAGCGATCGTTTCGCATTGCTGGCGTTGACGCTGGCCGTCGCTGCTGGCCTTCACGGGATGTTCGTTCAGGGGCAAGCCCGGTCCGGGCCCCGAAGTTCCGCGGCCGGATTCTGTGCTGGATCCGGTGGTGCTCTATCGCGAGAACTGCGCGGCCTGCCATGGCGCCGAGGGCAAGCATGGACCGGCGATGGCGTTGTCCGATCCGGTTTATTTGGCCATTGTTGACGACGACACACTTGCGCAACACGATTTCCAAGGGCCGGGCGGGGACGGCGATGTCAGCCTTCGCGCAGAAGGAAGGCGGCATGCTGACCGCGCAACAGATCGACGCCATTATTCACGGCATCCGCCAACGCTGGAGTCAGCCTAACGTCTTGAGCGGTGTGGCGGCTCCGCCCTACGCCGCCAAAGCACCCGGTAATGCGCAGCCGGGTCAGGCAGTCTACACGACGTTCTGCGCTTCGTGTCATGGCACCGACAACAAGGGCGGACCCAAGGCAGGCTCAGTCACCAACGGCGCTTATCTCAGCCTGATCAGCAACCAGGGACTGCGCACGCTGGTCATCGCCGGCCGCCCTGACTTTGACGCGCCGGATTGGCGAAATAATGTTCCCGGACATCCCATGAGCGATCAGGAAATTTCCGATGTGGTGGCCTGGCTGGCGGCGCAGCGTCCCCAGCCGTCACCCCCACCTTCCATAGCGAATTCCCCTTCTACCGCGAACCCATCTTCGCCCGGAGGTGTGCATTGAGTGAGGCGCCCACTAAGGCCCCCCAGCCTGACGCTCCCGACGCCAAGGCTGAGATTTCCCGCCGCGACGTGTTCGCCAAAATTGGCATGGCCCTGAACGGCCTGGCCGTGGTGGTGCTGGCCACGCCGGTCGTGGGTTATCTGCTGCTCGCCGTCTGCTGCGCGCCGAACGCGGCCAGTATCAGCGCTGGGTCTCGCTTGGTGATCTCGATGAATTTCCCGAAGGCCAGACCCGGCTGGCGCAGTTTCGTAATCCGATCTCCAATGCCTGGGACGGCGATACCGACAAGATTCCCTGCTGGGTGCGCCGCCTGACCGGCCAGCAGTTTCAGGTGTTCGCCATTAATTGCGCCCACCTGGGCTGTCCGGTCCGCTGGTTCGCGCAATCCGGATTGTTCATGTGCCCCTGTCACGGCGGAGTGTATTACCAGGACGGCTCGCGCGCTTCGGGACCGCCTCCGCGCGGCCTGTTCCAGTATTCCTACAAAGTTGAGGACGGCAAGTTGATGATCGAAGCGGGACAGATTCCCACCTTGTCGACGACCGCGAGCCTGCAGACGAGGAGAGGTGGATGTCAAGGCTGAAGCAGATCGGAGACTGGTTTGAGCAGCGGCTGCAGATCGCAGGCGCGATCCGCGAGACGGCCGACGCATCAGGTGCCCCGCCAATCGGCGAGCTGGTGGTACGTCTTCGGCAGCGCTGCGCTGACCGTCTTCATCCTGCAGGTCTTCACCGGCATCATGCTGGCGCTGATCTACGTGCCTTCGGCCGGCGAAGCCTGGAACAGCCTGCAATATCTCAACCACGGTGTCACCCTGGGATGGTTCCTGCGCGGGGTGCATGGCTGGGGCTCCAACTTCATGGTCGCGCTCGTGCTCATCCACATGGCGCAGGTGTTTCTGTTCGGCGCCTACAAGTTTCCCCGCGAGCTGACCTGGATCTTGGGCGTATTTCTGCTGCTGATGACGCTGGGCATGGCCTTCACCGGCCAGGTTCTGCGCTTCGATCAGGATGCCTATTGGGGTCTCGGCATCGGAGTCGCCATCATGGGCCGTGTTCCGCTGCTCGGCGGCGAGCCTCGTGCATCTGCTGCTGGGCGGTCCCATTATCGCCGGCGATACGCTGTCGCGATTCTTCGCGCTGCACGTGTTCGTCATTCCCGGCCTGCTCATCGGCTTCGTCTGCCTGCACCTGCTCATGGTGCTGAAGCTGGGCATCAACGAATGGCCGATGCCCGGTCGCATTGTTCGCCGCTCCACCTATGTGCAGGAATACCACGAGATGGCGCACCGCGACGGCGTTCCCTTCGTGCCCGATGCGGTATGGAAAGACATGTTCTTCGCCGCCACCATCATCGTCAGCGTGATGGCCTGCGCCGCCTACTTCGGACCGTTTGGTCCCAGCGGCTATCCCGATCCCACGATCGTACAGACCATTCCCAAACCCGACTTCTTCTTCCTGTGGATCTATGCCATGCTTGGCCTTGCTGCCGCCGCAGATGGAGACTCCCATCCTGCTCATCGCACCGGTGATCGTGCTGGGCTTTCTGATTCTGTTGCCCTTCCTGTCGGGCGAAGGCGAGAAGAGCTGGAAGCGGCGTCCCATTGCCGTGGTCACGGTGCTGCTGATCGCGGTGGCTCTGGGCACCTTCACCAAGCTGGCCACCTATTCGCCTTGGAGCCCGGTGATGGACGGCTGGAGCGGAGATCCAGTGCCGGTGGAGTTCCTTAATGGACGATCGCCGCTGGAGCGGCAAGGCGCGCTCGTGTTCCAGGTGAAGCAGTGCCGCAACTGCCATTCGATCGGCGGCTCCGGCGGCAAGCGCGGTCCTGCACTGGACAGCGTTGCCACCAGGCTCACCCGCGATCAACTGGTGCGCCAGGTCATTCAAGGCGGCGGCAATATGCCGGCCTATGGCAAGAACCTGAACCCGGCGGAAGTGACCGCCTTGGTTTCCTTCCTCGAAACTCTGCATCCCTCCGGCCGGCCCCCGGCCCGCGACGCAGCACAGGCCGTCGTCACCAAACAAGAAAGCCCTCCTCCTCCTGCCAGCAGTCGCTGAGGGTTCATGCAATCGGTCTATCAAGCCGCGCTGCGCTCCTGGTCCATTCCTCCGGTCGCAACGTTCGCGCTGCTACTGACAGCGCTGGTTTACCTGCGCGGATGGATCAATCTTCGACGCGCGGGCTCTATCGAGTTGCCGCCGTGGCGCGCCATCACGTTTCTCGCCGGACTTCTTTCGCTTTGGGTCGCGCTGGCTTCCCCGCTCGATACCTTCTCGGGATTCGTGCTGACGGCCCACATGCTGCAACACATGCTGCTGATGATGGTGGCGCCGCCCGCTGATTCTTCTGGGCGCACCTCTTATCCCCATCGTGCGCGGATTGCCACGCTTCGCTGCCCGCGAATTTGCTGGACCATTTCTGAATTGGCCGGCTCGCCAATCGGATTGGAACCGCACTGACCAATCCGATTTGTCGCGCTGATACTGATGGGCGTGGTGACGTTCGCCTGGCACACCCCAAAGCTTTACGAGCTGGCCTTGGGCTCGAGTTCGTGGCACGAGGTGGAACATGCATGCTTCTTTCTCACCTCAATAATCTTCTGGTGGCCGGTGGTGCAGCCGTGGCCGAGCCGCGCGCAGTGGCCGCGATGGGCGATGGTGCCCTACCTGTTCGTCGGCGACCTTCAGAACACCATTCTGTCTGCCATCCTGGTTTTCTCCGACCGAGTGCTCTATCCCTCCTATGCCCTGACACCTCGCCTGTTCGGTCTCTCGGCGCAACAAGACCAAGCCGCGGCGGGAGCCATCATGTGGGTCCTGGGAGGGTTCGCTTACGTGTTTCCGGCAGTGGTCATTGCCATCCATTGTCTTTCCAAGCGTTCCGGGCATCGCTCCAGTGTGCTCCAGCTCGCAACAAGGAGCGCTTCCCTGCTGACGAATCGCCGTCGCTCCGCAGCAAGTTTCCATTGCTCGCCGATTTCCTGCGCCCGCGATTGCAGCGGCAGAACGGCAGAGATGGTTTGGTTTGTGGCTGTGTTCGTCGCAACCGGATTGTGCTTCTCATTCCTGATCGCAACTTCGTCCGACGATGACGATCAGGCCCTCCGACTATGGAAACAAAGCGGACCGTTCAGCGTTGCGGTTTTTGCACCGGCCGGCGATCTTCAAACTGGTCCCACAAGCTTCGGCATTCTGGTCCAGGATCGAGACACGCAGGAAGTTTTGCTTGACTCGACAGTTGATCTCAGTGCTCGGCCCATTGGCGCCTCGAATAGTTCACCGACTTCAGCCCGCGCAACCAGCGATGACTCCGAGAACAAGTTGCTCCAAACTGCGGAACTGGATCTGCCGGCCGACTGGCGACTGGACAGTGAACATTGCGGTGAGCCGCAACTCCGAAAGTGCGGACCTCTCGCTGCCGCTGCGCGTGGTGAAACGCGAGAGCGGACTCGCCGATCTGTGGCCGTACTTTCTTTTCCCGGCGATTTGGCATGATCCTGTTTGGGGCGTATATTCGGCGGCACCACGAGACCCGACAGCTTCGCCAGTGGAGCAGCACGCGTCGTCGTGATTCGCCGACTGAGAGAAGGTCGCGTGACCTCTCAGGAATGAGGGGGCTCTCGCATTTCATAGCGCCGGACATTCTTTGTATAATGAGAAGGCGAGAGCGTGTGTTGTTGCCGCCCGCACTTCCCGTGTTCCCAACCCTTGTGGGGCTATAGCTCAGCTGGGAGAGCGCATCGTTCGCAACGATGAGGTCGTCGGTTCGATCCCGACTAGCTCCACCATGTTTTCAATAACTTGCAGCGAAGGGGACGCAAACAGGGCGCACGCCTTGCGCCACATCGAAATCATTTAGGGCTCCCGTCCAGTAATTCGCCGGTAGGAATCTTGCGCCCACTTGGGCAGCTTGGGCTCATTGGGCCGGATAGGTTTTCCCAGCGCGATCTGCCATCGTTCCAGCCATGTCAGGCCGTCCGGGCCGATGTAGTCGTCCGCGGTCGTATAGGACAGGTCACGCAGCGCTTCATCGACGGTCACGAACTTGTAGCCGTGTCTCTCGAACAGCGACAATACTGCGTCGAGGTGATCGGCGCTGAGTTTGATCTCGTTCACGAAACCGATTGCCGTAGCGTGATGGGCCGCGAGTATCTTGAGGACCCGAGCATTGGCGCGTTGAACCTCGGGAAGCTTCCCGGGGGCTTGGTCGTCACCCGGGACCGCGAAGGGCAAGTCGTCGAAGGTCAGCGCCATGGTTCGCGTGCTCGCGCTCTGCGCATGAACAACCAGCGTGCCGACGACGAGGACAAACAAGAGGTACAGTTTACGCGTCATCATGCCTCCGCAGCTTTCATTGCTCTTCTGCGGACCAGCCAAAGCAGGATCCCCAGGCACGCCCATGAGGAGCCGGCGATCTTGCCGAGGTTACTGAGATTGAGCCACAGGATGAGACACACGACAAAGCCGAGCGATCCGAACAGAACCAATCCTGCGCGGCCATGCTCCTTGAATCGCAAGGCGTGCCGCACGGACGAGAGATTCACTCCCATGAAGGCCAGCAAGGCACCGAAATTCAGCAGTTCGGCGCCGGTTTCGTAGGACATCACCAAGGCTCCCAGGAGCGAGATCAAACCGATGAGCAGCACATTGTTGCGCGGAATTCGCTTCCGCGGTTCGATGGCTCCGAAGAACTTGGTTGGCAACGCGCCATCGCGGCCCATCGCATACAGCAGCCTGGCCGCGCCAAGCTGAGCGCCCATTCCCGAACCGATGGTCGCGACCAGCAGCGCCGCATTCACCGCCATGAAGAGAACGACTCCGCCTGCGCGGCCGGCGACATGAACGAATGCCGTGTCCACTTCGGGGAACGCGCCGGAATGGCCCCAGACCAATTGGCCCAGATAGACCTCGATGCTGGCAAGGACCCCGGTCACGAGGCAGGTGAGCACTACCGCACGCGGAACATTGCGCTGCGGATTGTGCGCTTCCTCGGAGAGTGTCGTGATGCCGTCGAAGCCGATGTACGTCAGCACCGCCAGCGACGTGCCGTGCAGCACGGTGCGGGCCGAGAATGTCGCCGGATCGTAGAACGGCAGCGTGAAGTTGTGCCAATCAGCGTACATGCCGCTGCGGGCGATGAAGCGGACCGCCGCTACCACGAACATCAGGATGATGACGCCAAGCGCCGCTGCCATTGCCGCATTAACGCGGGCGGAGGTTTCCACTCCGACGAGGTTTAGCGTGGTGAACAGGGTGGCAAAGACGACCGCCCACACGATGTAAGGCACATCGGGCACGAAGTTCTGGGCCGCCTTGCTGCACCAGATCGTGCAGATCAGCGGGTTCAGGATGTAGTCCATCGCCATGCACCAGCCCGCGAGATATCCCGCGCCGGGATGGATTTCCTTGCCCACATAGGTGAACGCCGAGCCAGCTTGCGGATGGAGCCGCGCCATGTGCCCGTAGCTGATGGCGGTGAGCAGCATGGCGAACATGGCCAGCAGAACCGCGGTTACGACATGCCCGCGAGCCTCCGTGTAGATAACGCCGAAGACCGGCATTGGCGCGGTTGGCTGGATCACGATGATCCCGTAGAGGATCAGGTCCCGCAGGCCGAGGCTTCGCCGCAGCGTAGTTCGTCCGCTGGTGATGGTGGCGGTTTGGTCCATAGCTGCTGCCGGCTATTCCAGCATCACCGCCTTGGAGAGATGCCGAGGACGATCCGGATCGATTCCGCTGTTCAACGCAAAGTGGCAAGCCAGCAATTGCAGGGGCATGACTTCAAGGATGGCGAGAGAGTATTCATTACTGGGTGGAACCGCGATTGCACAAGACGCCAACGTCTTCGCTTCGGTGTCGCCGTCATTGACGATCGCGATCACCTCTCCGCCTTTGGCGCGAAGATCTCGCATTATTTCCAGCGTCTTTGTATAGCGCAACCCAGAATCCGGGTCGTCGGGATCGTGTGTGGCGATCACAACCGCAGGAACCTGTTTGCTCACCAGCGCTTGCGGGCCGTGCCGAACTTCGCCCGCAGGATAGGCTTCGGCTTGCCGATAGGCCGTCTCTTTCAGCTTGAGTGCCCCTTCGCGCGCGACCGCGAAATGGATGCCTCGGCCCAGGAACATGAATGCGCTGGCGTGGTGGAAGTGCTGAACGATCCCTTTCGCATCGGCTTCCCAAGCAGGCAGTCTCGAGGCCGCGAGTTCAGGCACCCGCGTGAGGCCCTGGCCGGGCGCTCTCACGTTTACCTCGCCGCAGGCTTCACTTTGAGATTCACATTCTGCTCCCAAGGCTTGACGTTCCAGCCAGACAGCCGCACCTTGAGTGTTTGTCCGAGATACGAGCGTGGCACGGCAGCCGACAGAACAGCCGACTCGCCGGGCATGAGTTCGATGTAGTTGTCATTCCACATCACCATCGGGATGAGATTACCGCTTTCGTCGAAGGCCTCTGCTTCGAGCTGAAATGCGAGCGCCTTCGAATGATTGGCGATATGAACGATCACCGCATCGCCTTCGGTATCAGCCTTCGCTTCCACGGTGGCTTGAGGAAGCTTGCGCAGATCGGTCATAACTTCCGGCTGCTTGACCGGAGTATTGACGAACGTTGTCTTAGCCCAGTCAAACACCGTCAACGCAGCTGGGAACCCAATAGAAATTACTGCTGACGGTGACTCCGCCGCCCTTTGCCAGCGACAGTCGGACAAAGTAGAACTGATGAACCTGCGCTCCAGACGGAGGCCGGAATATCGATCGCTACCTGCGAACTGTTGGCACGAACTACGTCCAGCGTTTGCGATTTCGTGAATAGCGGCTTGAGATCGGGGCCGAACACTTCAGCCGTTGCTTCCATGTCGTAGGTGTCCGACAGCGTGCTGTTCACGACAACTGCGGCATGTTGGTCGTAAGCGTACTGAATGTGCAGCGGCTCATTGGCTTTCTTGGCGCCATAATATCCGCCACCGGGAACGAGATAGTAGTCATACAGATGCCAGATAAGGGAGGGCCATGCATTGTTAGCCATCCACTGGATCACGCCGGTCGAACTATAACGATGCCCGCTGTAGGCCTCGAACATGGCGCGCTCGCCATCGTAAGTCATGGTTTGGGCGATTCGAGCGTACGACTCGATATTTTCAACCGGACCGTATGTGTCGGTCATCGCCCGATTGAATACACTCAGGTTCTTGAACTCTTCACCACCTGCGTGAAAGTTCCAAACGGGGTTGTCGGGAGGCCACAGCGCCGACTCAGGCAGAAATCGCTTTAGCTCGGGAACTTGTTCAGGTGCGGCGCCGGGACCTGTTTCCGTGTTGAATCCGAAGGCTCCGCCAAATTTCGATGTGTCCTGATACCAGTACGACGGGGCGACGTAATCGTAGGGTCCGGTCATCTTTACGCCGCTCGCACCTGTGGAAGATGTCGGAGTGCCTGATGCCGACGAGATCACCGGATTCGGCCAGCGAGTCTGAGCAATCACCTCGCGGTATCGGCGTTCGACCTCGGCTGGCGGTGGATTGTCGCTTCCATATATCCAACCGAGAACGCTGGGGTGGCTGCGCATCCGCAGTAGCTGGGACTCAAGCGATGCGGCTGCGATATGAATGTCGCCAGCAGACCATTCCGTCCACTTCTCCCAATAATCGCAACAGCACCATCCCGCCAACACCAGTACACCACGCTCATCCGCCAGCCGGAGGAATTCGTCGCTCTCTATCTTGCCCTCAAGCCGGATGGTGTTGAGATGAAGGTCACGAACCAGGTCGAATTGCTGCACCAGTCTGTCGTGCGAGCTGCGCAGCATCATGTCCGGTGCCCATCCTCCACCGCGGATCAGGATAGGCTGGCCGTTGATCCGAAACAGCCGATGGCCTTGCGGCGTGAACTCCGAGGTTATCTCGCGCACACCGAACGTAACCTGCTCCTGAGTCGGAAGTGCGGCCATTGGCGACAAATTGGACGGTCGCGTTCTCCAGCGGCTGATCGCCATAATCCGCCGGCCACCAAATCCGAGGATGACTCAACCTGAGCTGCGGAAAATCTTCCGGGCGAAAGGTAACTGGAGACCGTTTCGCCAGCCGGAATGTTGACCTGCTGTGAGAGACGACGGCCAGCAACGTCGGCAACCACCTCGCCCTGTACGGCTTGGCTCGATCCATTGCGCAGATCTGCCGTGACCGTCAGCAGCGCAGTCTGCAAGGTGTCGTCCTCGAAGTGCGTCAGCACTGCCGTATGCCGCACTGCAACGGGTCCGCCAGTGACTAGCCGCACATCCGACCAGAGTCCCATGTTCTTGTCGGGGGGCATAGGACTCCAATCCACCCAATTCATCCCCAGGTCTTTTTCCGTGGGAGCAAAGACCTGGACCGCAACGACGTTCTTCGTGCCGGTATGAACAGCCTGAGTAACGTCGAATTCGTAGGTGCGGTATGCGCCGCGGACCTGTGACTGGTCGGCTATGCGTATACCGTTGACCCAGATGTCGGCGGAATAGTTGATTCCGTCGAACTGCAAGGCTGAATCTGCCGCCCGGCTCGGCCGCGGGCACATCAAATTGCTTGCGGTACCACCAGCCGCAGCGGTAAGGACTATCGGCAGGCATGGGCAGGTTGGAGAAGTTCTCGCCGATGGGATAGCTTGCCCCCGGGATGGACCGCAAGTTCATGCCGAAGTAGACGTCTTTGTACACCCCAGCGGCAACCTGGGCGGCCAGAACCGTAGTTGGCACGGAAACGGTAAGCCATCCCGTGGGACGATACTCAGGAGAAGAAATCGTTGTCGCCGGATCACTCACCTTGCAAGCCGATTGCAGGCTCCAGCCGTCGTGCAGAGGAATCTCTTTCGCCAGCCGCCGAAGGTAAGTGCGATCCGAAGATCGTAGCGCCCATCAACAGTATCCAGACTGTGTGCCGCATTCTCACCGCTCTGAAAACAAGTTGTAACGTACACTCATCCGTCGGCCACTCGGCCAGGCTGGGAGTGGCGAGTTCTGCCATCGGAACATCGTCGAAGCCAATGACGGAGCCGCAACGAAGCATTCAATGCACGAAATTACTTCGAGTCGAGCGTCCCGCCTTATCACAAGAACGACTTCGGCTACACCATTGGCGGGCCGATTTTTATCCCGAACCATTACAATCAGAGTTTCCCTAGCGTTTCTTCACTGCGATCACGTTGTCATCCGGATTGCGGTCGATCAACTTGTCCACTGGATCGATGCCCGCCTGGGCCGGCAACTTGTCGACTGTCACGGTGATGTCGGTTTTCTCCTGCTCGATCTTGTGCCTCTGCAGGTAGAGATACTTCCCGCTGGCATCCAGCACGCCAATGTCGATCCAGTCATGCAGCGGGACTGCATGCTCCTGCCCGCGTCCATCGGAGTGCACCTTCTTGGCTTCGACGGTCAGGTGCACATCATATTTGCCATCGGGCCGCTGAACATAGTCGGCCGACAGCGCGCGGTCGTCGTACAGCGTGATGTTCTGGAACAGGTCCTCGAACAAGTATTGATATTCGGGTGGCGTGACCTTCCGGAAATAGCCTTCCAAGTCGAGCGAGGTCGGATACGGCGGCCCCTTGAAGGCATAGGCCTTCAGAAACTCGCGGATGGCCTCGTTGACCTTGTCTTCGCCGATGTAGTCCTGCAGCGCGTACATCACCATCGCGCCCTTGTTGTAGTGGATGTAGCCCTGGTTGGGATCGACCTTGTACAGCGGATTCTCTTCGTTGCGCTCCTGCGCCCGGCCGCGCAGATACTGGTCGAGCTCAAAGCGCAGGAATCGCTTCATCGACTCTGGCGCCGAAATGGTGCTTCATCACCATGAGTGCGGTGTATTGCGCCATAGTCTCGTCGATGGAGGTGGCGCCTTCGACATAGGCGGAGATCACCTGGTGCGCCCACCATTGATGCCCGGTCTCGTGCGCGGTCACGTAGAAGGGTAGGTTCACGGCATCGGGCGCCTTGCTGACCTTGGTGATGAAGCCGATCGATTCAGAGAACGGAATCGTGTTGGCGAATGATTCGGCAAACGTGCCATAGCGCGGAAACTCGATGATGCGAAGCTGATGGAACTGGAAAGGGCTGAAGTTCGCGCTGCAGTAGGCAAGCGTCTCCTTCATGCTCTCCATCATGGTGTCCAGGTTGAATTCGTGGCCCGGGCTGGTAATAGATCTCCAGATTGACGTCGTCCCAGCGGTCGCGGCGCACCGCATAACGTGCCGATTGGATCGAGTACAAGTTCGAGGATCGGCGCGTCCATCTTGTAATGGAAGTAGCGCCGGCCATCCTGCACCCACTCCTTCTGCAGGTAGCCGGGAGCGATGGCGATCTGGTCTGGCGCTGGTGCTGACTGTGGCGTCAAAATTGATCCAGTCGGCGTCGAAGCTGCCGCTGTTGTATTGGCGCGCGGCGACGTCGTCCAGCTTGGGCAGCCGCCTTACCTTCTCCAGCCCGTGCCGATGGCGCGTGCTGTCGTCGGTCAACTCGATGTCGGGCGCGTATCCGATGTACGGCTGGTAGCGATCGTTGACGAAGGTTCCGTTGCGCACGATGTCGGTGTTGGGCTGCGAATTCTCGAATCCCGGATTGTCATACTGCAGCGCAAAATCCAGCTGAATGCGGCCATGCGGCGGCAGCGGCGCCGGCAAGCTGTACAGGTAGAAGCCGAGAGTGGATCCTCGATCAGCGCGGTCTGTCCTCCGGCAAAGCTGAGCTGCTTAATCTGAATGTGGGGTAGCGGCAGCGGCGCCAGGTCCACCGGCCAGAGCGTCACCGCAACGCGATCGATGTCGGACGACGTCTTGTTCTCCAGCCACATCGTGCCGCTGTACGGAGACCGAGCGCTGGTCGGGATAAATGTCGATCTGGGTCGTTACATCGGTGATGCGCGGCTGCGGCAGCGCCCAGTATTGCCGATACTTCTTTTCGTACTGCGCGCGCGCCTCGTCAATCTTGAACGTGGTCCGGTAGGGATTCAGGATGTGGGTGTTGTAGAAGATGTATCCGCCAACCCCAACGAACAGCACGACACAGATAGCCACGCCGGCCAGCGTCGCGCGCGAGAATCTGGCGGCGGCGAGATTCATCCGCACGCGCCAACTGCTCTCCGTTCCCCGCACCCAGAAGCAGATTGGTGACAATCGCCAGCAAAACCGCGGCAATCGCCCAATACAGCCGGAACCAGATCAGCGGCTGCAGGAATGGACCATAACCGTTCATGTCGGAATAGGTGACCTGCGGCGTCTGGCCGAAGCGATATAGATAATCCTGAAATCCCGCCGGCGGCAGCGCGATGGTGCGCCACGATGTACAGCACCATCACGAAATGGCCGAGATACTTGTTGTTGACCATGGTCTGGACGAACATCGCGAGCACGCACAGGATCCAGAGCTGCGTCAGCCGGTTGAGGAAAAGTTCGCGGAAGTACAGGCCGAGTTCGAAATGGTAGTAGCCCTGCGCAGATCTGGACGATCAAGCCCGACGCCAGGATCAGCAGCACCACCAGCACTTGCACCAGCATCAACGCGAAGCAGCTTTGAGCTGAACAACACCCAGCGCTGCAGGGGAAAGGCGTCCATCACCTGATTGAGTTGGGCGTCGCGCTCCCGCCACACCAGTTCGCCGGAATAGAAAATGATGATGGCCAAGGCGAAGATGGCGAAGCCGGCGCCGGCATCCTGCAGCATCAGATAGGTCACGGGATAAGTAGCCGTGGCATAACGGATCGGTGATTCCGCTGCCGGTGAAGATCGGCGAACAGCCCTCCGGCCAGCATCAGCACCAGGAAGAAAACGTTCTTGGTCGTCTCGGTGAATTGGATGCGGGTGAGTGAGAGCAACTGGCGCAGCGAGGCTGCCGCCGAGAATACGGGATGCGCGATGGGCAGCGATTCCGCAGCCGGCACCGGCTTCGACTTCCTCAGAGGGCCGGCGGCGCTTGCTCCGTTCCGCCGGGATAGGCGAAGCGCAAACTTCACGTAGGTGAACGCCAGGAAAATTGCTCCGACGCCCAACCACAGAGCACGATTCGCCAGCAGAATTCCCTGCAGCGGGATGAGCTGCGTGTTGCGCTGGAATGGCGTCCAGTAGCGGGTGATGCGGTCGATAGCCGCGCTCGCCCAGACGGATCGAGCCAGAGCGGCGCGCACACTTGGTAGTCAGAGCCGCCGGAGATCTGGCTGACCGCGAAGTAGCCGATCAGCACCAGCACGCTGGCCACGTACACCGGCAGCATCTTTCGCGTGAGCGCGGCCAGCGCAAAGAAAATCGCCGTCAGGAAAGAGCAGGTTGGGCAGAACGTTGATGAAGTACGGCTGAAAATACGCCGCGGCCATCTGCGGACCGAGCGCGTGTCTTGTCGAGCCACGGCATCAGCATGTGCCGATCCACGCCCCCAGACCCACGCTAATGAAAATCAAGACCTGCACGGCGAAGGCCGCCAGAAAACGCCCGCCAAGATAATCGAGCTTGGTGATGGGCGCAGGTGTAGAAAAAGACGGCAGAGTTGTTGTCGATGTCCTGATATGTCGCCTGCCCGGCAATCGCCGCGGTGATGACGATGCCAAAGAAACTGATGTAGGTGATGATCGAGTTCAGCGCATAAGGCGAATTGACCAACACCTTGCCGCCGGTGCCGAAGTCGACGCTGGCATCGGCGAAGGCGCCGCCTGACATCAGGTGAAACAGCAGCCCAGCGCGAAGAATACGACGAAGTAAACGTAGGTGGAAAGGCGTCGCAGACGCTGATGCAAGTTCGAAGAGGAAGATGTTCGCTAACATGGTGTCAGTTGGCCGGCTAGCCCGCGCGCGTCGTGCAGGAAGCCCTTGATGGTGGCGAAGTAAAGATCTTCCAGGTCAGGCGCCACCGGCTCGAAGCCGCCGTCGGGCTGCTTCGTCCTGCAGCACGTGCAGCACGGTTCGTCCCGCGAACAGATGCATGGAAATTACGCGAAACCGCTGCTGATAATCAGGCAGCTCGCGCGCGCGATGATCGCTTTCCTCCATACCCGACCATTCAGTCGCCGCGACCAGCACGGCAGGATCGCCGACGGCGCGCACGCGTCCCTGGTGAATGATCGCCATGTTGCGGCACAGATCGCTGACGTCGGAGACGATGTGGGTGGAAAGAATCACGATGACGTTCTCGCCGATGGCGCTCAGCAGGTTGTGGAAGCGCACCCGCTCTTCGGGATCGAGGCCGGCGGTGGGCTCATCCACGATGATCAGCCGCGGATTGCCCAGCAGCGCCTGCGCAATGCCGAAGCGCTGCTTCATGCCTCCGGAGAAGCTGCCCAGCGGCTTGTTGCGATGCTCCCAGAGATTCGTCTGCCGCAGCAGCGCATGCACCACGTCGCGCCGCTCTTTGGCATTTTCGATGCCCTTCAGCGCGGCAAAGTGTGACAGCAGATTTTCGCGCCGTGACCTTGGGATACAAGTCCGAACTCCTGTGGCAAATATCCCAGCAGCTTGCGGACTTCATCCTTCTGCCGCAACACGTCAATGCCGCCGAGTTGGGCGCTGCCGCTGTCGGCTTCCTGTAGCGTCGCCAGCGTGCGCATGAGCGTGGACTTCCCCGCTCCGTTGGGGCCAAGTAGTCCGAACATCCCAAGTGGGATGGACAGCGAGACGTCTTGCAACGCCTGCGTCCCGTTAGGATAGCGTTTGGAGAGATTTTCAATTTGTAGTTGCATCGGTCCTCGGGTGTTCTGAAGTCTGGATTACGGAAATGTCGCGAAACTTGTTCCGTAAATCGGCTGCTGTGCGGCAGGTAGGTATCCCTATCTTAAAACTCGATTCACGGTATTTGCCAACTTCGGAGACCGGCAGTGATTCTCGATACAGGATTCCGTGACCGACGGCCATCTTCTCAATCTCACAGCAGGTCGCGTAGCTTGAGTTGCACGCTTTTTTCCACCCCGGCATGCAGAATCTTGAGGCGGACGATGGTTCCCACCGGCTGGCGGAAGATGTCAAACAGGAATGGACCGTTCAACTGGTCGCCGGTGTGCCCATTGATGGCCAGGATGGTATCTCCGGGGGAGATACCCGCCGCTGCCGCCGGGCTGTCCTCGAACACGCTGACCACCTTCAGTCCCTCGGAGGTGATTCGTGGCGCCAGACCCGCCCGGTTGAATACGCTCGGCCGATTGTAGTTTGCGTTCTTCTCTAGATAGATGGTATTGCGGGCATAATCGAAGGTGAGGTTGAATCGCTTAAGAATTTCGGTTCCGATGAAGCCCGCGACGTCTTGCATAGCACCTATGCCGCCGGTGTCCACTAGAAGCTCAGTAACCACCAAAGGCACGTGTGCCCCGCCAATGTCGAGCACCCGGGCGCGAACGAAGTAGGCGTTTTCCCGGCCTCCCACGCCCTCACCCGCGAAACCGTGAATATGGGCGGAATATTTCTTGATCAGATCGTTGCGAACAACGAACGGAGATGTGAGGCTGAGGGAGCCGTCAGAACCCGTGTCGATTTGAAATGAGCCTTGAAGACCGTCAACCGTTCCCGCAACCACAGGCACTTGCTCCTGAAAGTAAAAAGGAACGGCCACTCCTTTCCCGTGATAGCGAAACGATCGTGGGTCGAGAAAGCTGATCGTAGTGCGCTGGAAATCAATACGCACCACCAATCTCCGGAACACTTCATAGCCGATCACTCCGTCGATGACGGGATTAAATGCGTGAATGAAGGCATAGGGCAGCGCTATCACGTGGAAAGTTTGGTCATGCAAAATGACATTTCCGATCCGCAGTCGTGAGACCGTGGTTTCGCCTCCGCTGACCTGCCTCTTACCGGCGCCCCACCCTGAAAATTTTCCTTCCGCATCCAGTCCAAGGACGGCTGCCGCGCTTGGCGAGATGACATTGGGGGCTCCACTATCGAGCAACATGCGGCATTCACGACCGTTAATCTTGACGGACAGCACAATCCAGTTCGCTATCAAGTTGAAAGGGGTGAGGCGAGGCTGGCTGGCATCGAACTCGACGTCGTCCAATGATGGCTGCATGAGTACGCGAGATGCCGGATCGAATCGGATGCCGGCTCTTAGCAGTTCCGCTACAGGCGGGAGGCTCGCGGCAGACGGCGGGTTCGGCAGCCGCAAACTCTCAGAGGGACCGCCGAGCGCTGGGCGAGCGGCTGAGGTGATAAATGGGAGCAGCAGCGTCAGTGCAATAACGAATAGGGACCTCCACGAGAAAGCAGGCGATTGCATCATTCCAGACAAAATCCTGCAACCTCTCTTCTGGTGTCCGGCTGGTGACATGTGGTTGTTGGCCAGCGACCTTACCGACATTTACGCCGCTTAGGCGACGATAAACCATTGGCACCGCGGGGTCACTTATATTTGCGATGGTTGCCAGCGAAAGCCGCGTAGCGGTGCTTATCAAGCGTGGGCATTGGCGCGCAACAAGTCGGGGGCATGCGGATTTTCCATTTGTGCCTTCAATACAGCGAAAGAAGTGGAAGGGGCCATTGCGGGGATTGCTGACATTGACCAGTGGGCGCACGAGCGGGCGAGAAGGTCGCGGAGCGCTTTGGCGCATGGTTGGAGGCGGAGCACAAGCTTGTAGCATCCGAAACGGGGTGCCCGGGTGATGGACGCAATCGGAGCCACCCATGCGACCCGGAACTTCCTTTCACATCCAATAAACAGAGGTTAAGAAAGCCAAAAAGGAAAATGCAGCTGTCAAGGTTGAACTGGTTTGCAAGCTTCATCCTGGCAGCGATTCTGTCTGCGCCCGCTTGGGGCGCAACTCCAGCGCTACCGGGAACACTCAATTACGTTGAAGGGCAAGCCGCAGTTGGGACTGAGGCCCTGAATGCAAAGTCCGTCGGATCGGTAAGTCTGGAGAGCGGCCAGACGCTCACCACCGAAACCGGCAAAGCTGAGATCCTGTTGACCCCAGGCGTATTTTTCCGTGTGGGAGACAACAGTTCCGCCACTCTGGTTTCGCCCAGCCTGACCAACACGGAAGTCTCGTTGACTAAGGGTCAGGCGATGGTCGAAGTCGCGGAGATCTATAAGGACAACCTGTTGCGTGTGCAGGAAGATGGCGCGACGACACAGTTGCTGAAAAACGGCGTGTACGGATTCGATGCCAACAATGGCGAGGTTCGCGTCTTCAAGGGTGAGGCCCTGGTGCAAGACGGCGACCAGAACATCAAGGTTAAGGGCGGTCACGAACTTGATGTAAACAACGCTACTGGCAAGCTGAAGACCACAAATTTAACAAATCGCCTTACGAGGAGAGCGACCTGTATCGCTTCAGCAGTTTGCGCTCGCAGTATCTTGCCGAAGCCAACGGCGATGTGGCCGGCCGTTACATCGGCGGCGGCCCCGGATGGTACGGTGCGGGCTGGTACTGGGATCCCTTCTTCGCGGCTTACACCTGGATTCCCGGCGATGGCATGTTCTATAGCCCATTCGGCTGGGGCTTCTACTCGCCATGGTTTGTCTCCTACTCGCCGTTTTACTATGGGCGTTACCCTTACGGCTACGGCTATGGCTATGCGGGACATGCGCGACCTTACTATGGCGGTCATCCTTATGCCGGTCGTCCCGGATACGCCGGGCTCGCGTGGGAAGCGGCTTTCATGGAGCGCCGTCCGTGGGCGCGTCACACTTTGGCGTGATGGGCGGCGGGTTTCACGGTGGCGGCGGTTTTCTGGTGGCGGCGGACACGGCGGACGCTGGCCGTACAGTCGGCGACGGCCTAACCATCAGGGCCCTCAGGCTCATTTAGCTTGAGGGCTTTTTTTCGTCGACCATATTTGCTCATCAGGCGTGTTCCCGCCAAGCCTCTTCCGCGATGCGGAATTGAGTCACGAGGCGCTGAGTCACGGCGACTTGCTTGGCGGGTGAGCGGCCGATTTTGGCTGGCGCGGATGGAGAAGCCCTTCCTTCGCGATCGCCTCAGGATAGCAACTCCAATAGGGAAACGGCGTACAGAGTTGATTGATGGCGGCATATCGTGCCGCTTCAAGAAGTGGTACCCTTCGGAAATCCCAGATCAGTATTGGTGTCAAGGTGACTGTTTTTGACGAAAGCCGTCTATCTCGAAGGAAGGATGGTTGCCATGAACCGACGGCCCTTTGAGGTTGCCTTTACAGTGTTCGCATTCAGCGTCACTGCCGAACTGTTGTGCATCGAGATTCTACGTGGTTCATTGACCGATTGGCTCAACCATCCCCACCGGCAGTTGCTTCTTGTCTCAATGATTCTTGTGAACCTCTTGAACGCCGCGACCGCCATGTATTTCTGCTCCCGGGCGGTGAGGGCGGAGGTTAGCTTGAGACTCAGGGAGAGAAAGCAGGAACAGGTTAGCCTGTACCTGAATCACCACCTGCGCAATGCCCTGTCCATTGTCCAGAATGCAGCTTTCCTGACGAATGACGAGCAGACCATCAAACTGTGTGATGATGCGGTGACACGTATTGTGCAGGTCCTTGTAAGCACAGAAGCTGATTTGACCGACCCGAGCGCTTTTCTCTTCGCAACCGTAAACGGCAAGCGCTCAGGTATTAAAGGCGGCAACGCATGAACGCGCGTCAACGAGTGGACGTAAATAGAGCATGCTGGGCGAAACATGAGTTTGCAAAGAGGAACGGGTGCGCCAAGGTCCATGTCGGTTTTCACTAGCACCGTCGGCGTCAGTCGCGAACGCGGAACTGCCTGACTAAAGCGTCTTGGCTGTATAAATCAGATACACAGCTAATATAGTTCCGAAAAGCGCAGCCATTAAGCCGAGAACGGTAACGATTGCGTCTGCCGGCTGGAATTCATCTGCATTCAGCCGGTTCATGGTGGTCCGGTATCGAATCAATGACACCAGCGCCATAAATATGCCCATCGCCATAAAGCCTACACCGATCACCAATGACGTCCCGCTCTCAGTTTTGCTATTGCCTTGCATCCGCAAGAATTCGCGCAGGGTGATTCCAAACTTTGCCACCACGAAGCCGAAGACGATGATGCTAATGCTGGTGCGAATCCACGCCAGAAAAGTGCGCTCGTTCGCGAGGTGATCGCTGGCTTTACCGATCTTCGTAGGGGGAGTTGGAGCTGTCATCGGAACTGGTTCCTCGCCAACGTCTGATAAGCACTCTCACGCTAGCAAGCTGTCAGTCTAGATGAGCGCGAAGGCGCCCGGCAAGAAGCACGCAGTGTTCGAACACCTCTCAACTCTTCTTCAGCAGCGCAACGTGGCTACGCCGGATGGATGGACGGCCGACTAATACGAAGCCAGCCGTCGCGGCCGCTTGCAGTTGAGAATCGAACGCCGCATTCGTGACGTGGCCGCTGGGTTCGGCGAGGAGAACCGCAGCGCCGGGTTTGGAAGCTGCGGCAAGCTCGGCGAAGAGATGGGTCGCATCCGGGAATTCATGCACCACCGCGAAGGCCAGCGTGAAGTCGACTGAACTGTGCAGATCGGTGGCGCCCATCGAGTCAGCCGGAGCGACCCGCGCATCCACCCGGTCAAGCAGCCCGGCCTTGGCGGCGCGGCGTTTTAGGCGGTCGATCATCTTCGGCTGAACGTCCACGGCGATCACTCGCCCCGAAGGTCCCACAAGGCGGGCGAGCTCCAGCGTGAAGAAGCCCATACCCGGACCAGGCTCGAGGACGGTCATGCCTTCGCGGACGTAGGGAGCGAGGATTTCGTGGGGATTCTGCCAGTACTTCCGCAGCGGGGAAATCAGCCAATAGCCCAGCCACCAGGGGCAAACGCGATGGGTCATTTGTTTTTCACAGATCGGGTGATTGATTGCACCACAATTGCAATGCTCATTGGATAGCCGCGAGAGCCTGCCGAACCATACTTATCTAGGTACCGGTAGCCGGGATAGAGCTGCGGTGCCGGCGAAAAAGGCTGCTGAAAGCCGGAAAAGCCGATCCCTTGGTGCGCTCGCGATGACAATTCAGAGGAGCCCTGGAGTCGAAATCTGAAACTCGAAACTTGAAACTTTTGAAAATGACCGCACCATTGTGCTCGCGCAGCGCGGGATATTCAACGATTTAATGCATCGCCGACCAGTTCCACTTTGTCGAAGAGGCGCATGTCCACCGCGACCTTCCCGTTCTTACTCGCACCGTCGGCAAATTTCTGCGTCGCATCCACCATGAAGGCGCTGGCGAAGCGCGCGCCACAGATGAGCTCGTCGGGCGTGTACGACGTGCGCGTCTGAACGATGGTGGAAAATATCTCGTCGAAAGCACTGAGCAGCACGAGGAATTCCGATTGCGACCTGCGCATCGACTCCTTCGTCTCTCCATGCAGGGGACTGGCTTCGTCGATCGGATGCACGACCGTCCAGGTGAGCGGCAGGAATACGACCTTCTCCCGCTCCAGCGGCAGGGGATAGTACTGCCGGGTATACACGCCGTCAACCTCTTCGAAGCGGCTGAGCAGCACGATCGCGGAAACCTGGATCAACTCGTTGGAACGAGCATTGGCCACGCGAAACTCGAACGCGGTGATGTCGCGATAAGGCGCAATAACCGCATTACGGCTGAACAGTACCTTCGCCGTTGGCCGCGAAAGGCGTGCAAATAGAAGTCCGGTGACAATTGCAAACCCCGCCAAACCGCTCAGCGCCTCAATCGTGACCACCACATTGGCGGTCACTCCAGTGGGTACGATGTTCCCGTAGCCGATGGTGGAGAGGGTCTCCACGCTGAAAAAGAACGCGCGCAAGAAGGCATTGTGCTCAATGCCGGGAGTGGTGCTGGCAAGGGCCGCAGGACCACAGGCGACATAAGCCAGCGCGAACACGGTGTTCGCCACCATATACCATCCGACACCCAGCAGCGTGAACTGCCACCAGGGCATGGTCAACAGCGCGTGATAGAGGCTGAAGGACGACCAGAAGTGCAATCCGCGGCGCTCGACATTAAAGCTGCCATCGCGATTGAGCAGACGCTGATGGCTCTCCCGCGAGACGACCGAGCCGAAGCCCAGGTCGCTCAGATCCTGTTGGCTAGAGATTGTGTCTGGCTTGCCATGGAGTTTCGATGCGGAAGCAATCGCGCCGTTGCAGAAGTATAACGGCATCGCCCCGGTACCGGGAACTCTGACTGAATCCTCGCGCAAGTTCCTCAGCCGGAACCGCAGATCCCTCACCGACTAGAGTCGGTTCGGGATGACAAATATACCGGAAGCATAACGGCGCACCTGAAGGTGCGCCCCTTCAAAACGGCCAGGAAGCTTCTGTTCCTCAGCGGCTGAGGCCGCGATGATGTTGCGAAATTACGGACGGCCTAAGGGCCGTTCGCGATGACAACTCACAAATCGCGCAGTCTGCCAGCACTTTTGCAGCACTCAATTGCTGGTTTCCGCAACTGCGCTTTGATATCTTCGTGGCATGGCGATGTCCCCCAGTATTTGCGGAGTGGTCCTGGCGGCTGGTTTTTCCACGCGCATGGGGCGCGACAAAGCGCTTCTGCCCTGGCCTCCGGTAGCCGAAGGAACGCCGGTTGCCAACACCTTTCTCGGCGCCACCATCGATCTGCTTCAGCCGATGACCGATCTGGTCATAGTGGTTGCAGGAAAGAACGCTGCAACCATCGGGCCAGTGACTTACGCCCATGGGGCTTTTCTCATTGTGAACCCAACTCCTGAACTGGGGCAGTTTAGTTCTCTCCGCACGGGCGTGCGCGAAGTCCTGAATCACGGGCGCGATGCCGCATTCCTTGCGTTGACGGATCGGCCGCCGGTTTTACCGACTACTCTTCAAAAACTGCACGACGCCTTTCTAAACGCGGATCCGGAGATCTGGGCCGTCGTGCCGGAAGTCCTGCGCGGCGGGGAGCGGGCGCACGGCCATCCCATCTTAATCGGCCGTGAAATGATCGAAGCGTTTCTGCGGGCGCCGCTGGACGCAACGGCCCGCGACCTGGAGCACCGGCATCAAGGGCATATCCAGTATTTGCCGGTCGAAGACGCACGATCCGTTGCCAACATTGACACGCCTGAGGATTATGAACGCTTGTCGCGATCAAACATGATCTCCTCGGAGAAGCAGTTTTGAACGAAACGGAATCCCGCAGCGCAGCGTCACAGTTTATTGAGTCGGTTCTTGCGCTGCGGCCGGCGATCGCCGTTTTTGATTGCGACGGGACACTGTGGAGCGGCGACGCTGGGGCCGACTTCTTCTATTGGGAGATCGAACGGGGCATCGTCAGCCGCGAGGTCGCCCAATGGGCGCGAGCGCGCTACAGGCAGTACAGAGCGGGCAAAGTGAGCGAAGAAGCAATATGCGGTGAGATGGTCACCATGAATCATGGTGTCTCTTGCAAACTGTTGCGACGGGCGGCGAGAGAGTTTTTCTCCGAGGTGGTCAGCCCGCGCGTCTTCCCTGAGATGCAGGAGCTGACGCGAAGGCTGGCAGCACAGGGGTGCGACATCTGGGCAGTTTCCTCAACTAACCACTGGCTGGTGGAGTATGGCGCTCGGCAATTCGGTATCGCGCGGGAACGCGTGCTGGCAGCCTGCGTTCAAGTGGAGAAGGGATTCGCCAGCGATAGACTGATCCGGGTTCCGACGGATGAACTGAAGGCAGCGGCAATTCGCGACCGCATTGGCCAACCGGTAGATGTAGCGTTGGGCAACTCGGTGCACGACCAAGCCATGCTGGAGATGGCGAAATATCCCATCTGCATCAATCCCAATGCCGATCTGGAGCAGATTGCGCGAGAACGTGGTTGGCCGGTGTACTGGCCGGCGGGAAGCAAGCGCCCGTCGGAGGAGCAAACGTAGGGCTATTCCAGAGTGGCTATAAACTCGGGTAGTGCAGGTTTTCAGGCCCGCGTTCGAGATCGAGAAATGAAAATGGCGTAGGCGTTATAAACGCGGGCCTGAAGAGACCGTCTCGCAACCTCTGTCGTCCCTGTGGGACTCGGTATCATTTTCCACTTTACCCAGCGCCTAGCTGCCCGTGTAATCTCGAATCATTCTTGAAAGTAGCATAGGCCGCAGGGGTGCAACGAAGGGGCAAGCCATCGTGCTACTGGTATTCCTGATCGGGAGAATCGGCAAAAAGCGCGACTTTGCCCTCTTTATCCAGTCCGTAGGTAATGAGCCTGGCGTGGTCGCCTTTGCGGATTCGGTAAACCGATCCAATCCCGCTGCCGACCGGTCTGCGTATCACCAGCACGAGTGAATCTGCCGGCCATACGTCCTTCAACTCGGACTGCACATCCTTGGTTTCGTCGGGCGTCAGGGCCGCGGCGAGCTCCGGAGAAAGCTGACTGCGCACATCCTCACCTGCTGCCAACTGTGCCAGCAGCGTCTTCAAGCTTTCAGCAAGAGCAGGTTGATCATCGGGTATCGCGGCCAGCTTGGGAGGCATCAATGCCGGGTTGATAATACCTGCCACTACGCGAGCAAACATTCTGGGGCCACCACCCGCAAGGTTGGTAAGGACGGCGACGCTCAGGTTGTCGTCGGGGTAGCGCAGGATGAAGCAGGTGAAGCCCTGCCACGCTCCGCCATGTTGGGTTGTCTTGTGACCGTTCATGGGTTCCATCGCCCAGGCGAAGCCGTAATTCGCCGGGTTCGGCTTGCCATCGTTCAGCGGATACACCGTCCACATGCGATCCAGGCTCGACTGCTTGAGCATTGTCGCGCCGTAGAGGGCGCCATCCCACTTCGCGATATCCAGCACATTGAAGTAAAGCGTTCCGTCGGCTGTGGAGTCGAAGGTCGGAGACACCCATTCCTGGTTCTTCAACTCCCCATGATGAAGGTCATAGCCTGAGGCGCGATTGGGAATGATGTCGGCCTCGCTGATGAGGCGCGTGGACGTCATTCCCAATGGCTTGAAGATGCGCTCCTGCAGGAAGTCGGCGTAAAACTTGCCCGTTACCTTGTGAATGATGATGCCGAGTAGAAGGTAATTGGTGTTGCGATAGTCCCACCGCTCTCCGACTTTGAAGTCGATAGGCAAGACCTCGACCTTTTCGACGAGTTCGTCTTCCGTGAAATCGAGCCGCAGATAAAACGGCCCCTTGGGACCGATGCGCTCGGGACTCTCGTACTCAGCCAAGCCGGAGGTGTGCGAGAGCAGGTTCTTGATGAGGATCGGCTTCCAGCTCTCTGGTGCGTTAGGGAAGTACTTGACGATGCTGTCGTCGAGGTTGATCTTGCCTTCTTCCACCAGCATCATGATGGCCGCGGAAACGAACTGCTTGCCCACGGAACCGGATTCAAAGACTGTCTCTGGCTTTACCGGAACGGATAGCTCGACGTTCGACATGCCATAGCCTTTGGCCAGCAACACCTGTCCCCGGCTATAGACACCGACGGCAACACCGGGAATTTGGCGGTTCTTCATCTGCGAATTCACAAAGCGATCGATGGTGGAGATCTGGTCCGCGCTCAGTGCTGGAGTGGTAGTTTGGGCCCGAAGTGGCGCACACAAGGAAAGTGCAAGGCAAAGCGCGGCAACACGTAGCATCGAACCCTCCAATGGATTGGTGAAGGAGCTTTCGTATTATCTAATTATCATTTCGCCCGTTCTCCACCGCATTTCGCGCAAAAGCGGCGCGAACTCGGGACCCGGCTGTGGGCCGCATTCTGCGTAATTCGTGCCGCCGAGCCTGCTCAAAATAAGCACTTACACAGACTCTACCTTTCCGGTGAAAAGCTGTAGAGATTGTTCTCCAACTCGTCCTCGGGGACCGCAAAAAGATCGATCCAGCCCTCCAGGGGCAGTGAGTCCACCGGCAGGTGATCGCGCCACATTGCGAAGCGCAAACGGATACGGCTTCCCTGCTGCGCGCGAAGCAGGTCGAAGGGAATGCGGAATTCGAAAATCTCGCGAAGCGCCACCTCAACTCCATTAGTTTTGGAGTTACCGTCGTCAGCGGAGAACGCAGCGAGTTTGTGGCGCTCTTCCCCGTTACTCAACACCCACTTTTGCAGCGTGTGCCCCTGGGCATCCACCGCCAACCGGTACGATTCCATCGGCGACTTGCGGTCATGCCCATCGCGGCGAACTTCGAAGTTCACCATCAGGCGGTAAGACCCTTCAGGAGCACCATGACGGAAGTCCAGGCGGCCCGACACCGAATCCGCGTCCAGCCCAGCAAAAACGGCATCCAGGAGAAACTGCTTGCCGTGCATGGCGCTGGTACGCTGGTCCGAAGTATAGTTGGCCGCACCCATCCACTCGAAATATCCACTGACCATACCGTCCACGCGGACGCGGACATAAGCCGTCTGCGGAATGTAGCTGGGGCGCACCACACCGGTAATGATTGGTGTGCTCAACTCCTCCGGTGGAACTCCTTCGAGGGCGTGGTAAACGTTAGAAAGATGTTTGCGATAGAGTTCGTCGAAGTCGCGATCGTTGGCGGAGTGATGTTCCGGACCGTACCACCAATTCCAGTCGCTGCCCTCGGCGATGAGTAACTCTTCCCAAGCCAACTGGCGTTGCGTTTGCGAGACTTTTTGGGCGTGGCGATCGTAATAGTCGCGGGCTTCCGCCAGCAGGTCCCAGGCCAGGTTATCTTCGGGAGAGCCAATCCAAACGTCGAAGTTGGCATTGATCCAAGAGCCGGGAACCAGCCGTTGCAAATGTCCGAAGTTCTCAGGCTTGTGCCGGGCAATGGCCTCGCTAATCGTGACCGGCTCTATTTCCGGGTCACTCTGTAAGGTGTCATAGAAGCGGCGCAGAAATTCGCGACCCGATTTCGGGTAGTACTCCCACGCATTTTCCCCGTCGAGGATGATCGAGACCACCGCGTCTTTACCGCGGTCGAGGACCGGCCGCGCGGAACTCTTGATGTTCTCGACGAGGTGATTGGCCGCTTCTTGGGCGGGCATTCCCGAGTACACGAAGCCGATCAGATCGGAGAGGCGATGATCGCGAAACACCATGTGCATGCGCGTGTCGCCCTTCTCGTAGCGGTAGATGCTGTATAGGCGCTCCGCACCGTCAGCCGAAAGATGTTCGCCCTCCCGTGTGAAATTGAAGTCCAACGACCGTCCCAGCACGCCTTCGTCGGTCGCCATCCATTCGATTCCCTGCCTGGCGGCAAGCGTCACCGCTTCGTCGGAGATGCCCCCCTCCGATGGCCACAGTCCCTTAGGACGAACCCCGAACAGCGCCTCATGCGAATTCAGCGCGCGTTCAATCTGCAGACTGACATCTTCCGGACGACGGAAACGCCGCGTTGGCAGGCTCAGCCCGGGGCTGGACTGTGCGCCTAAGTTGGAATCGCATATCAGCGGCAGGATGGGGTGATAGTACGGAGTAGCGGAAAGCTCGATTGCCCCGCGCTGCGCCGCGTCGGCATAAGCCGGCAGCACCTTGGCCAGAATTTCGCGCTCCTTGGCAATAACCAGTTGCTGATCGTCGAGGCCAAAACCCTCGCCTTTTTGAACCAGGGTGGCGATATCGGGTTCGTCCAGGAAGTACTCATCGAACCACGCGAGCTGCGAAAGCACCTGGAGATCGCCGTAATCGCGCGCAATGAAGTAGGCCTCCGCACCTTCGGGACGCTCGCAGGTTGCGCGATAGCGCTCCCACAACTCGCGATAGCGCGGATAGCGCCCAATCATGTTCACGGGGTTGGCCTGGAATAGATATTGCAAGGCAAAGTGCCGGTCGGAGGGCGTGAGCTCTGCCGGAGGCTTAGACACCAGATCAAGAAAGGGATCGTGCGCCTGAGCCGAGACATAATCCTGAATCTGGGCTACTAACGAAGGCACCAGATTGAAGTTCAGGTGGACCTGCGGGAACTCGTCCAACAGTTTCACCATGCCGTAGTAGTCTTTGAGAGCGTGCAGCCTGACCCAGGGGAGGCGATACTCCCCCGTGACCATGTCTTTGTAAAAAGGCTGGTGCATGTGCCAGAGAAGCACCAACCGAATCTTTGGGGAACCGTTGGGACTCATTGTGAGGAGAATTAGCGGGACAAGTGTAACAGGGCCGGAGGCCGGAACGGAATCCGGGAAACCCCTTGGTACCATCCTACTTTCGTGTGACACTCGTGATGGCAGCAGGAATTACCGATCACCTGCGAGAATTAGAAGAACTGCTCTCATAAGGGGGTATGATACGTCACGCTCGCATAAGACTCTGCCTGAGGAACACCAAATGACGAACGATCAAGAACAAGAATTACTTGATGCCATTAGGAGGATTGACTTGTCGCTGCAACATCTCGTGCGCTATGCCCGTTTAGTAACCGTTCAGAAGCTAGAACTTCCCGATGCACCCGCGCCAGCGCCGCCGACACCTCGGCCTTCGCGCGGTAGTCGATAAGGGGTTCGGCAATACGGAGGGCAATTCCTGCGGTTTCGGTAACGGCTTGCCGTAACTATCTGAGGATTTGCACAGCGTAACTTATCGGGCTGGCGGCACTTGGTTTCTCGGTTCGCACATAACGCCGCGAAAGGCAAATTCGACCGGATTAGAGATGGCCAACGATTCAAAAGAGACAGCCGAACAAGCGGCGGAGAAGACCGTGTTCTTCTTCCTGTCGGAGTACATCCCTGGCGTCTCTACCAATTACGAGCTTCTGAAAAACAGCACTGATGAGCCACTGAAAATCAGCCTCGCTGACCTTCAAGCGGAAATCCTAGTGTTTGGGCTGCATTGCCTGGATAGAGCGGTTTTTTCTCGGTTCGGGGAGGAATATCGCAAGGCGTTTATGGATAGAGCCTTCGCAATAGCCCGACTCGCTTTGGCTTCAGTAGCCCCCGACGATCACCAAACGTCCTTCCTTGCGCATATCGACAAGTTTTACAACGGTCGCCAGCGTGAGTATGCCGCCTTGAACCTGCCGACGGATCAGAATGTAAAGGGAACGTTGTTCTGGGAGTTCGGTAGGAGAGTCTGCGAGGATGCAGGCGTTTACAATCCAGTCGCGGTTATGGACATGGTTTATGAGGGAGCTTCGCTGTTCAGGATGATGCGCAAGACCGTAAGCATATAACGAGGTCTAAAATCGCTGAATACCCAAGCTAATAAATAAGATCGTTAGACCCGTTATCGCGAGCAGTGACACGATGCAAGAAGGCCAAAACATACTTGGCACCCTGCGGTCTTGCAGCGCAACGGCCATTTCGTCGGGAGTCCAATACATTTCGCCCAACATCCAAGCCCAATAGTGATACATGAGCCAGAAGGGTTGAATACGAACGATTCGCCGCGCCCATGCGTCGTATCTTCTGCCCACAATGCCAAACATTTTACTCCGCGGCTCCGTGAACGCCACATTTCGGCCCCAATGAACTTCGTCAGCGAAGATTTCTGGGTCCTAGATGGCACGGTGAAGCAGGGTTCTCTCCTGGCACCTTTGCCGTCCCCCACCTGGGGCCCGGCACTTCCTCGACGCAAGCTCCATTACTAACAAGGATCAGGACCTGCGTTTCAATAGTTCCGTACGAGTGTTCTTTTCCCTCTCATCGCGCTGTCGTCTCACATCATCCGCGGTAAGAGGCTGACCGCAGCGTGTGCAGGTGGCCCCAACAATGTCCGTGTAAGAACCAAGCGCGAAGGCGAGTGCGAAGAGCTGAGGGCCGCAATTCTTACAGGAAAGCGTTGTGGTAAAGTTCTCCGTTCCACCTCGCCTTACAGTTCTCTGTTTGTTAGCCGACCTGGCTTTGGTCTTCCTTGGGGGTTTACGTCCACCGGGCGTATATCTCATATCGGTCACTCCTGACGGCAGTATCACCCAGGACCCCGGCGACGACCTAATTAGAATCGATATTTCTTGAGCACTCGCCAGATCGCGGATTTCTTGATTTTGAGCGCGATTGTCCGGCGAGGCTGCGATTCCACTAAACTAGACGTTTGTGCGCATTCTGACCCGCTACATTCTGAAGGAAGTAGGCTCGCACGCCCTACTGGGCGTTGCGTTGTTCACCTTCATTATCTTCATGCGGGACCTGGGCCGTCTGCTGGAGCTGATCGTACGCAACAGCGCTCCCCTGCCCAGTGTCGCGGAGATTTTTCTCTACACCCTGCCGACCACATTCACCCTAACCCTGCCCATGGGTGTGCTGGTGGGCATCCTGGTTGGACTGAGCCGGCTAGCTGCCGATAGTGAAGTGACTGCCATTCGTGCCAGTGGCATGGGCGTCGGAATGTTTGTCCGGGCGATTTCAATTTTCGCGATTGGCGCCTGGATGCTGGGCATGTTCAACACCATATACGTGGCGCCCAAATCCGCAGCCGCGCTGGATCATCTGCAAGAAAAGCTGAAGTCGTCACAAGCCTCCTTCGAGATTCAGCCCCATGTCTTCTACGAAGAATTCAAGAACATCGTGCTTTACGTGCAGGACGCGATTCCTTCCGGGGGGCGGTTGTTGTGGAGGGGAATCTTCCTGGCCGATATTAGCGATCCGTCCTCTCCCAAGGTCACTCTGGCCAAGCGCGGCGCCCTGTTGAGCGACTCGCCTGACAAGTTGCGCTTGCATCTCGAAGACGGCACCCAGCAGGAGAGCGTACCGAAGGCGCCGGACCAATACTCGATCACGACATTTGAGAGCACAGAGATCCCAATCCAACTGCCCAGCAATGCGGAGCATTTGCATGATCTGCTTCCGGTCCCCGAATTGGGGTTGCATGAACTGCTGCGCGATGCCGCACGCGAACGCCGCGCCGCTGTGCCACTGCAGCATATCGATCCCGGAACATGGAACTACGACCTAACCAAGGCGCGTTACTACGAGATTGAATTCAACCGCAGATTTGCGTTACCCGCCGCTTGCCTGGTGCTGGCGATGGTGGGCATCCCGCTGGGTCTCTCGGCCCGTAAAGGCGGCAAGAGTACCGGTTTCGTGCTCACCATTTTGCTGGTGTTCGTGTATTACTTCTTTTCGCTGACCGGTGTCTCCATGGCGCGTCAAGGAAAGATGTCCCCATGGGAGGGCGTCTGGATGGCCAACATCTTCTTCTTCCTGTGCGGACTGGTCCTTTTATGGCGCGTGGATCGCATGCCGATTGAGCTTGGCAGCTTTACCGCCCCCTGGAAAGCATTGAAGGAGAAGCTGCAGGAATTTGGGATGCGGCGTCGTTACGCGCTCACCGGCAGGTATGCACTGCAGGATTCGGCGCCTCACCGAAAACGCTTCAGCGCCAGGTTCCCGCTCATTCTGGACGACATGATCCTGCGCGACTTCGCCTTGTATCTGGGGATGGTCCTGGCGACCTTTCTGATTCTGGCGCTGGTGTTCACCTTCTTCGAGTTGTTGACGGACATCGTCCGCAACAAGGTGCCGGTGATCATGCTGGCGGAGTACCTGTTGAACCTGAGCCCGTCCCTGTTGTACCTGATGGCGCCGGTCGCGGTGCTTCTGGCCGTGCTCATCACCTTCGGGCTGCTGGAAAAATCCAGTGAGCTGACGGCCATGAAGGCCACCGGGATCAGCATCTATCGCGCGGCGCTGCCGGTGATTGTGGTGTGCGGAATATTCGCCGCCGCCATGTTTGTCTTCGATCAGCTTTACATCCCGCACACCAACAAGGAACAGGAAATCCTGCGCAACCAGATCAAGGGCAAGCCGCCGCAGACCTACCTGCAGGCTGATCGCAAGTGGATTTTCGGGCAGAACAACGACATCTTTTACTACCAAGTCTTCGATCCCGACACCAACCAGCTTGGGGGCGTTTCCATTTTCGAGTTCGACCCGAATACCTTCCAGCTCACGCGCCGCATTTACGCCGCCCACGCGCATTGGGAGCCGAGTCTAAACAAGTGGGTCTTCGAGCAGGGGTGGATACGAACTCTGTCGGGCACGTCCATCCAGGACTATCGTACCTTTGACGTCGTAACCTTCAGCGAACTGCACGAGGACCCAAGCTATTTCAAGAAAGAAGTGAAGCAGTCATCCGAAATGAATTATGAAGAGCTGCAACGCTACATAAGCGACCTGGAGCAGAGCGGTTTCGACACCGTGCGCCTGAAGGTGCAGCTAGAAAAGAAACTCGCCTTCCCCTTGATTACACTGGTAATGGCGGTCCTGGCAGTTCCCTTCGCGGCTTCCGGCCGCAAGGGCGGAGCCTTGGGTGGAGTGGTGATTGCGGTCGCCATCGCCGTGGTGTATTGGGTGACCGCAGGCTTGTTCGAGGCCATGGGTAACGCCAATCAACTGCCTGCCATGCTGGCAGCCTGGGCGCCCGACTTCATCTTTGCGCTGGCGGGAGGATACTTTTTGCTGCGAGTGCCGACGTAGAGCGGTTGCAGGAATGGTGTATCCGCTAGTACGGGTAGTGCGGGCCTTCAGGCCCGCGTAAAGGGCAGGGAGGAAAACCGCTTCAGGCATTTGCCGGCAGTATACGCGGCGCTAAAGCGCCGCACTACCCGTACTTGTTAGTGCATCAATTCTGGGATTGCTCTAGCCCCAGGCGAGCGAACTGTGGAAAGCTTAGAGCTAGAGTCGCCTGACCAACATCTAATTGTTTGCCGCCCATGTTCAAAAACCTAAGGCCGCTGTTTCCCTATCTACGCAAGTACCGGGCGACCTATTGGGTTGGCGCGATTTGCGTGCTGTGCAACAACGGAGTTTGGATTCTATTCCCGTTGGTCATTCGCCGCGCCATTGACGACCTCAACCTCGGGGTCACTCGCCACAAGCTGCTCACGTACTCGGCCCTGCTGTTGGCGGTCGCCGGAACCAAGGCCATCTTTCAATTTCTTACTCGCTGGATCCTGATTGGGGTGTCGCGTGAAATTGAATTCGATTTGCGCAATGATCTGTTCACGCATCTGGAGCGGCTGTCATACAGTTTTTATCAGCGGACCCGCACTGGCGACATCATGGCCCGGGCGACCAACGATCTGAACGCCGTACGCATGCTGGCCGGGCCGGGCATCATGTACACCGCGAACACCGTGGTCTTTACCGTGGGAGCACTGGTGTTCATGCTGAGCATCAGCCCCCGACTCACCCTATTCGCCTTTCTGCCCTTGCCAGTGGTCAGCATCGTGGTGCAGTACTTCGGCCGCAAGATTCACGAACGCTTCGAGCGCATCCAGGCAATGTTCTCCGACATCTCGGCCAGAGCGCAGGAGAACTTTTCCGGAGCGCGCCTTATTCGCGCCTACGTGCAGGAGCAAGCGGAGATCGAGAACTTCGAGCGCGACAATACCGAATACATTGCGCGTAGTCTGAAGCTGGTGCGGCTGATGGGCATGTTATGGCCGACGCTGGAAACGTTACTCGGGGTCGCCATTGTGATCGTGCTTTGGATCGGGGGTCGCGAAGTCTTGCTGCATCGCATCACCGTTGGCAGCTTCGTGGCCTTCAATACCTACATGGTGCAACTCACCTGGCCGATCATCTCGTTGGGTTGGGTCATCAACCTCTTCCAGCGTGGCACTGCGTCCATGGGGCGCATTCAGAACCTTCTGGCGGAGCGACCGGAGGTCACCGACGCCGCTGTGCCCGCAACCGGAGCTCCTGCCGAGGTTCGGGGCGAGATTGAGTTCCGAAACCTCAGCTTCCACTACGGTCACACCTTGATCGCAGCCGAGCATGGCATGGGCCAGGTGCATGGCGATGAGGCGGTGTTGAAGAACATCAACCTGCGGGTGCCCGAAGGAACCAGCCTGGCAATCGTTGGGCCCACCGGATCGGGCAAGTCCACGCTGGTATCGCTCATTCCGCGTATCTACGATGCGGCTGAGGGTTCGGTGCTAATCGACGGGCGACCCATTCGGGAAATTCCCCTCGAGGTTCTGCGACGGCATATCGGATTCGTCCCGCAGGAGACGTTCCTGTTCAGCGACACGATCCGGGAGAACATCGCCTTCGGCGCGGAACATGCGGCCGACGCCGACATTCGCCGGGCCGCCGCGGCCGCCAGCATCGCCGATGAGATCGAGAGCTTTCCCGATGGCTATGACACTCTCGTCGGGGAACGCGGCCTCACACTTTCCGGCGGGCAGAAACAGCGCACGGCCATTGCTCGCGCCCTGATTCGCAGTCCCCGCATCCTGGTGCTCGACGATGCGCTCGCCAGTGTGGACACCCACACCGAAGATCGCATCTTGAACCATCTGCGCGAGATCATGCAGGGACGTACGACGATCTTCATTTCGCACCGGGTCTCGACGGTGCGCAACGCCGATCGCATCGCGGTGCTGCATGATGGCGAGATCGTGGAGTACGGCACCCACGAGGAATTGATCGAGCGCAACGGCTACTACACCGAGCTGTACAACAAGCAGTTGCTGGAAGAAGAACTGGAAACGGAAACGGTGTAGGCCGGTTCGGGCGTTATCCGATTTGCACGGGCAGAGCAGACCTTCAGGTCTGCGTCTGCACGGGGAAAAGGACCGCTTCATCCGCTGCGGTCCACGACCGCAGCGGCTGAAGCTAATAATTGACAGACAATCTATACGCGGGCCTGAAGGCCCGCACTACCCGTACGAGCCGATACGCCAACCTTGGACGGGCGCTAGCGGAGCTTCTGCAACACAGCCCTCAGGGCATCAATCGCCAATTGCGCGGCGTGCCCCGACGCTGGTGGCACGCCCCCAACCGCATTCAGGATTTCCGCTCTGCCGATTGCACTCGCCTCTTGCGAGGACTTCCCCTTCGCCAACTCCGTCATTGCAGAAGCACATGCCATTGCGGGCACGCAGCCTTTCGCGCGAAAGCGAATCTCGCTGATCCGCCCCGCCGCCATTTTGATCGCGAGCTCGAGGATGTCGCCGCAAGCTGGGTTCTCGATGCGCACATGGGCATCGGCATCGGGTAGCTCTCCCGAGTTGCGTGGTCGCTCGAAGTGGTCGAGAAGCTGGGGAGAATACATGAGAGCAGAACCTGTAGCAGGTTCACATGTGGCGGATAGGCGATAGGTGGAGCACGCCTTTAGATGTGCAACCTGCTGTCAGCTATTGCATCGCGCTTTGGCGCCTGAGGTAACGCTTCAGGCACCTCAGCGGCTAAAGCCGTCCCGTCCCCGAACTTAACTGCACCGCTGAAGCGGTGCTCCACCCTGTACACCAGCTGTGAAAATGCTCTAGCTGTTAGCTTACTGCCATAGGCCTTGCCGGTCATCAGGCTGCGCTCCGTATAATCGAACAGACTTGGACGCTAATTACACTCCGCAGCGCGTGGTCTCTCTGCAGCCCAGCGCTACGGTCACGCTGCGCGATCTGGGCCTGCTCGATCGCCTGGTGGCTTGCACCAAATACTGCGCCGACGTCTGCCCCGAGGTCGCAGACGGCTCGCGGCTGATTGTTTCTGACTCCTGGACGGCCCAGACGGAACAGATTCTGGCTGCCCGTCCAGACCTCGTGCTCGCGTCGGTTCCCTATCAACTGGAAGCCGTGGCTGCAATCCTAAGGGCCGGCGTGCGCTTTCTCGGGCTGGGGCCGCGAATGCTTGCCGACATCTACCGCGACATAGCCGCCATCGCAGGAGTAATGGGTGCATGGGAGCGCGGCCAGACTGTGATTACGGCTATGCAAAATGAGATTGAGGCGGTTCGCAAACGTGCCGCCGGCGTATCGAGGCCTAAGGCAACTACGATTAAGTCGCAACGAAGTCCCTCAGCGGCTGAAGCCGCCTTGACTTTGAGGCATGACGGACGGCCTGAAGGCCGTCCCGTTCACGGCGCCAAGAGCGTCCCCTTCGAAGAAACCAGACTTAATCAGAGTTTCCCCAGGGTCTTTTGCGAAGAATGGGGAAAGCCGATTATTGCGTCGCAGCCGTGGGTGAGCGAACTGGTGGAAGCTGCGGGAGGCGAGTTCATCGCGGCACCTGGCAAGACGATCACGCCGGAGGAAGTCGCATCGGAACAGCCGGATGTCATCGTGGCTGCCTGGTGTGGAGCAGGAGATCGCGTTCCACTGGAGAAAATCGTGGAGCAACGCGGCTGGGCGGATCTGCCGGCAGTGCGCCACGGGCGAGTGTTCTGCATCAACGATGAACTGCTGAACACGCCGGCGACCAGCCTGCTGGGCGGACTGCACGCTCTGGCGTGGGCTTTGCATCCTGCGCTGTTTCCGCGGCCTGCCGGGATTCGCCAGATCAACTCCCTGTGATATGAATGGAGGACGATGGAGACGAACTATCAGCAACTCGCCGAGGAACTCACTATCTTAGCCGATGCTGCCGGCAGCGTCGAGGACCTGATGAGCGTCTTCGTGGGCCGGCTTCAGGAACGGCTGCCCCATTTTGATTGGGTCGGCTTCTACATGATCGAAAAGGGACTGCCGGGCGAAGATCCGGTGCTGGTGCTGGGCCCTTATGTCGGCGCAGACACGCCGCACAAGCGCATTCCGCTCAATCAAGGGATTTGCGGAGCGGCCGCTTCGTCGGGACAAACCCTGGTGGTGGACGACGTCCAAGCCGATCCCCGATACCTGGCGTGCTCCATCGAAACGCGGTCCGAGATTGTCGTGCCCGTTATCGTGAAGGGCAAAGTGGTAGGCGAGCTCGACATTGACAGCCATACGCCTGCTGCCTTCGGCAAGGAGGAGCGCAAGCTGGTCGAACACTGCGCGGGTCTGGTCGGCAGCTACCTGGAGAAGATTTCGTGACCATTAAGCGAGGGGCGTCGGAAACGAGGCACGCGCTTTGATCAAGCAAGTGACGGCCGCGTTGCTCGTGCGCGGCCATGAAATCCTGTGCTGCCAGCGGACGGAGTATCAAGCGTTGCCGCTGAAGTGGGAATTTCCCGGCGGAAAGATCGAAGCCGGCGAGGAGCCTGCCGGCGCCTTGGAACGCGAGCTCGAGGAAGAGCTGGGCATCCGGGCCGAGATCGGTTGCAAAGTTGCGCAACTGCAACACACTTACCTGAACGGCAATGCCGTGGAACTGCATTTCTTTAAGGTCGAACACTACGAAGGTGAGCTGCAGAACCGCATCTTTCGCGAGATCCGGTGGGTGCATCGGCGCGACTTGCCAGCACTCGACTTCCTCGACGCCGACCGCGCCCTGGTGCAGCAGATTGCCGAAGGCGGGGTGCTGTAGGAACGACATCGCGGCTGCTGGCCGACCCCGGAACAGCAGATCCCTCGCGCGCTGAACCTTACCCCAACAAGCGCAAGAACGGCGCTAGTTGGGGACCCCTGTTCGCGCGCTCGTGATGACAAAAATAGAGGGCGGGGACGCGGCGCTGAAGCGCCGCTCTACCCGGGATCCCGTAGCTTCCCGCCTGGCCCGTGACGAACCAGGCGATGGTAAGGCCGATCATGATGATGGTCGTGGCCCACGCGATCAGGTTGAACCACGTGCCGTTGACGTGCTTGCCCATCAGTTCACTCTTGTTCACCAGCAGCAACATGAAGATGAGGACGAACGGCAGCACCACGCCATTCACCACCTGCGACAGAATGCTGATCTTCACCAGCGGGATGTTGGGCAGCAGGATGACTCCGCCACCGGCTACCAGCAGCAGCGTGTATAGCCAGTAGAAAACCTTGGCCTCGCTGAATTTATGTCCCACGCCGGACTCGAAGCCGAGTCCCTCGCACACCGTGTAGGCCGTCGAGATGGGCAAAATCGAGGCCGCAAAGAGAGAGGCGTTGAACAACCCTGCGGCAAAGAGAATATAGGCATACTCGCCCACCAGTGGGCGCAGCGCCTGCGCCGCGTCGGCAGCATCGCGGATCTGGCGTACGCCATGCGCGTAAAGCGTCGCGGCACAAGCTACCACAATGAACCAGGCTACGAGATCGGTGAACAGGCATCCCAGAATGACATCCCAACGCGAGGCTCGATACTCGCGCGGAGTAATTCCCTTCTCCACGATCGACGATTGCAGGTAAAACTGCATCCACGGAGCGATCGTGGTCCCTACCACGGCGATGACCATGTAAATGTAGGTCGACTGGTGGAAGGCCCCGGCGTGCGGCGGTTTGAAGGTCGCGACAAAGGCTTCCTTCCAACTCGGTCCCGCCAGCACCCCCGCAATGATGTAGGCGAAGTAGAAAAACGACGCCGCCAGGAAAACTTTCTCTACGCTCTTGTAGGTGCCTTTGACCACCAGCAACCACACCACCACGGCAGCAACGGGCACGCTCACGTAGCGTGAAATGTGAAATAGCTCCAGACTGCTGGCCACCCCGGCGAACTCGGCCACCACGTTGCCGAAGTTGGTGATGACCAGACCCAGCATCATGAAAAACGTAATCCGCAGGCCGTACTCTTCGCGGATGAGATCGCTCAGCCCTTTGCCGGTGGCCGCGCCCATGCGCGCGGACATCTCTTGCACCACAACCAGAGCGATGGTCATAGGGATCATGACCCAAAGCAGGAGGTATCCGAACTGCGCTCCGGCGGCGGAGTACGTATAGATGCCGCCCGCGTCGTTGTCCACGTTGGCGGTGATGAACCCGGGACCAATGACGGCCAGGAACATCAGCAGGCGGATTCTCCAGACTTTAAGCCGTCGGGTTTCGGACATGACACTGGGAATTACGGTGAGATGGCGAAGACTACCCAGAATAAACGGACATCGGGGAATGCGCCAATCAGGAAGCTGAAATGACGTTTAGGCCCGGAATCTTCTGGAAGTGGCGCACATTTAGCGTGGCGACGTCGAAGCCAAGTTGCAGGGCTGTCGCCCCGATCAAGAGATCCTGGAAGGCGATGACAATGCCACGTGTCATCTGCTCGGCCTCGATTTGTCCGGCAAGCTCTGCTATTTCGAAGCTCACCGGATGCACCACCATGTCGCGATAGACTTCCTGGGCGAAAGCCCGGCGACGTGCATGGTGAGCCGACGTTTTGGCCCTGTAGATGCCATGTGTCAGCTCTAACACGGTTACAACTGAGAGGGCAGCTTCAGATTCTCCGTGCTTAGCCCGAAGCTGATCGAGAATCTGCCGGATACTCCGATCATGCCGTTCTCCCGCGATTAGCACGCTGGAATCGAGGCTTAGTCCCATTCGGGAATGTCGCGGGGTTTACGGTTGTTGATGATCTCTTCCAAGTCAGCGGCGAACTCGGGATCCATAGTCGGCTCGTAACCGAACTCCTTGGAATGGGCCTCCGCTAAAGCAATCGATTCGGAAAGCAGGCGGCCAGGACGTGACCCGAGGGGCCGCACGACTGCTACCGGGAGCCCGCCGCTCTCGCTTTCGATGATGACCTCTGCGCCAGCGCGCACGCGCGCCAGCACAGAGCCGAAATCACTCTCGGCTTCCGCCTCCGAGATGTGTATCACCATGTGGGTCATGCCGAGATTATATCCTTACCCCTCTTACTTCCCGCTACAGCTTGGCCCGCAGCATGTTGATGACATCGTCAGCAGTGATCACGCCGGTCAGCTTGCCGTCTTCATCCAGAACGGGCAGAGTGAGCAGGTTGTACTTATCGAAGAGCTCGGCGACGGTCTTCTCGTCGGCGCCGGGATGGACCGTGGTGAGGTGCCCCGTGCTTAACATCATCAGCAGGGTGCCCGGAGGCGCAAGTACAATTTTGGCCAACGGCACCGCGCCCAAGAGTTTGTTTTTCTCGCCGACGATATAGATTGTGCTGACGCTTTCCACGCCGCCTTCGAAGTTACGCAGCATCTCGATCGCGTCTTCCACCTTGGCATCGGGCCCGAGGGCCATGTAGTCGGTGGTCATGCGCCCGGCCGCCGTGTCCTCCTCGAAGTTCATCAACTCGGTGACTTCGGCGCGCTCTGCCGGCTCCATCTCGGTCAGGATCTCTTGCGAGTCATCGGGATGCATATCGCCCAGCAAGTCGGCGGCGGCATCGGGATCCATCTCCTCCACGATGTCGGCGGCACGGTCGGAGTCGAGCGAGGCGAGAATCGAAACCTGCATCTTGGGATCGATCTCCTCAAGGGTTTCGGCGGCGACCTCATCGTCGAGAGTCTCGAAGATGGCTTCGCGCTCGGCGGGCGCCAGGTCTTCCACGATGTCGGCGATGTCGGCTGGGTGCAGTTTGGCCAGGCGCTCAAGAGAAATCTTCAGCCTGACGCGGCGGGCAGGATCGATCTCGATGAGGTCAACGAACTCCCAAGGAATCATTCGCGGCGGAATCTTGGTGAGAAGCAATTGCAGTGCCGCTGCCGGAATCACGCCTTTCAGCAGCCGGCGGACCGCTCCGCGCGCGCCGACGTCGACTGCGCCAAGCTTGAGCACAATGTGGTCATGGCCAAGCTCCTCGTGAATGTCAATGTCATTGACCCGCACAACCTTGCGCCCGTGGACGTCAATGATCTGCTGGTCGAGCAGGTCGCGCTCCAACAGCAGCATGCCTTCCCCGCCAGCATAGGGACTCCACTCCGATGCGGGGGTAGCAATCCGCAGGCCGCCATTAATTAGGCTGAGTGATTCGGTGGGCAGAAGGCGATCGCCGTGACGGGTCTTTACCACGAAGCCCGCGATTTGGCTGGAATTCTCCTGCGGCACCAGCGTGACTTCGCGCACTTTGCCGGCGCTCGCTCCGGTATTGTCGATCACCGGCGCGCCAATCAGGTCCGAAAGTGCGAGCGAAGGCATTGCAGTCAATATATTCGATGCGTTCAGAAATGTTCAGTGAATTCGCACCAGCAAACGAGAGCGGACTGTCCAGGCGGCCCATTCCGGGAGGCAGTCACGTTTGGCCAGCCAGGATGTTGTCTGCGAAACTGGATCATGCCCTCGATCGTTCGCCAAGCCATCCTGTTTGACCTGGACGGAGTGCTGGTTGACTCCACACCTTGCGTCACGCGCGTCTGGAGGGCATGGGCCCAGGAGCGCGGGCTCGATCCCGAATACGTTGTTCACGCAGCGCATGGCCAGCGCACGATTGAGACCGTACGCAAAGTGGCGCCAAACCTGGACGCGCAGTGGGAAACTGATCTCCTGGAGCAGCAGGAGTTGAATGATACCGAGGGACTGCGTGTCTTGCCTGGAGCGAAAGAGCTGCTAACTTCGCTTCCACCGGAGCGCTATACCATCGTGACCTCGGGCACGCGCCAACTGGCGACGAAACGGCTGCAGGTGGCGGGCTTGCCCGTACCGTCCGCGATGATTACCGCCGACGATGTCACGCGAGGGAAGCCTGATCCCGAGCCTTATCTTGCCGGTGCCACCGCGCTGGGCTTCGAACCGAAGGATTGCCTTGTCTTCGAAGATGCTCCCTCGGGCATTCGCTCGGCCAAGTCAGGCGGCATGACGGCAGTTGGACTGACTACAACTTATCGCACCGAGGAGCTATCGGAGGCGGACTTGCTCATTCCGTCGCTGGACGCCGTTCGTGTCATGACTTTGCCATCGCGCGGACTCGTTGTCACCATGGACGGGAATGCGGTCGCGAGGTGATGACCGTCGATTGAATCGGGCCAAAACGGTTTATCGCAAACAAAGTTGCAAAATTAGACATCTGCCCGAATACGCCGGGAATCCAACCATATGCCCCACCGTTCCCGTGGGAGTTCCCCTGCGAGGTTTAGCTCTTATGCCAGGTTTTGTGACCGATGTGGAAGAGATACGCAAGCGCGCCGCTCAAAAAATCGAGGACGGTGCGGTAACGAACACGTACGAAGGCGACGTGGAGCAGACCATCTCCATTTTGAACGACGCGCTGGCCACGGAAATCGTTTGCGTGCTGCGCTATATGCACCATTACTTCATGGCAACCGGTGTCCACGCCATGGCGGTGCGCGACGAATTCAAAGAGCACGCCGACGCCGAGCGCGAGCATGCCGACAAGATTGCTGAGCGCATTCAGCAACTAGGCGGCAAGCCGGACTTCAATCCGGCCTCGCTGGTGCAACGGTCAGCATCGCAGTACGCCGAAGGCAAGTCCCTTTCGGACATGATCAAGGAAGACCTCATCGCCGAGCGCATCGTGATCGAGGTCTACCAACAGATGATTCGTCACTTCGCCGATCACGATCCCACCACGCGCGTCATGATTGAGGGTATCCTTAGCGACGAAGAAGAACATGCCAGCGATCTGTCGGACCTGCTGTTCATCACCGATCCGCGCAGCGGCGAGACCGAAGGCGAGGATCCGGGCACTCATCCGCTAGACATGCATAGTGACGAGCAGTCGCGCCAGCAGCGGGGAGCGCAGCGGTCGCAAGCCAGCGAAAGCAGCGGTACTGGAAAAGGTGCGAAAAGACGGAAGAGCTCTCGTTAGAACTAGCTCGACGACGCAGGTTTCCGTGCAAGAGATGTTCCTCTGACAGTCGGTCAAACACGCAAGGCCCTGTGAGCTCCTCCGTATCTGGTACGGAGCAGGGCCTTGCAATCCCCGGCAGCACAGCGAGTCTCTGGGCAGCCGGGGCGCGCGGCTGCCATTCCCCTTTAGGGTATTTCAGTTTTCAAATATCGTGTGTCAGGCGCGGGCGCTCGGCCAGCCTGTTCTGTTATTGCCGCCGGTGCACGCAATGAGTTTCTCAGCGGCAAAACAAAAGGCACCGAAAAAAGGTACGTCTACCTTATTTCGGTGCCACATTTCAAGCTAGCACATTGGAGCTGAGCGGAGTAGCACCTTCGAGAAATATTCCGCCTGCCGTTCCCGAAACGGAACTACCCAAATACTTCGCGATGGGAGGGTTGTGTGGAATACATTGGCCCTTGAAGCGTTACTCAGTTATCGGTTGTCGGACGAGAAGCCGTGCCAACGCGGCTGGAGACAGAAATCTTTGAAAGGGCACGGCTTCAGCCGTGCCTTCACGTCTGCATGTAGAGTTGGGCTTTCAGCCCCAGAGGGAACTCGCATTTCGTGTTAAGACCGAAGGGCCTCAGTGGCTAAAGCTGGGATGATCAAAACACCTTACGGCACGGCTGAAGCCCTGCCCCTTCAAGACGGAAGTGCCTGTGAATAATCCGCTGAAGAGCCGAGCTACCCGAACGCGTCAGGTGCAGCCACTTGAGACCCACATCCAGCATCTGTCTCGCATCTCTGACCACTGGCTCCGGACTACTAATTCCTGATGTTCTCCAGCAACTGCTCGACCTCCGCCTTCTTGTCCGCGGTGAGCGGAAGCAGCGGCAGGCGCGGAACGCCACCGAAGCAGCCGTTGAAGTCCATCGCGTACTTCACGCCGGGAATGCTCAGCCCGCCGACGATGCGCTCGGCGGCTTTCGCGATGCGCTTCTGCTTCTCGCGAGCAAGGGCCGAGTCGCCCTCCTTCCACGCGGCGTAAATTTCGTAGCACGCAGTCGGGGCGCAATCGGCGAAGGCGAGGATCGCACCCACGGCGCCGACCTCCAGCGACGGATGCAACTTCTGCGCTGCGCCTACCAGCACCTGGAAGCCAACTTCCTTCTGGCGAGTCTTCATCCCGCCGACCACCGTCACCGCGGCCGATGATGGCGTGGGCGTGGCAGTCCCTGCCAAGGCGCCGACGGTCACCAAGGCCCCGCCTTCGGCGCTTGCCGAAGCGGCGTTGGCTGCGTTCACCATTCGCCCGGTGACGGCCGCAAAAGTCTCCGTCACCGTGGCGCTGCGCTTGATGTGGCGGGTGCCATCGGCCATCTTCTGCACCTTCTCGATCGAGCCCGACGACTCCTTGATGCCGATCAGATTGGGGTGCTCAGCGAGTTCAACCACTACTTCAGCGGGGATGTCGTATCCAGTGGCCTGTGGGAAGTTGTAGATGATGACGGGCAGCGGCGAGCGGTCGCAAACGAAACGATAAAACGCCAGCATGTTCGCGGGATTCGCCATCTGGCCTTTGTAGTAATGCGGCGTGCGTACCATCGCGATGTCGTAGCCCAGCTCGGCGGCGTACTCGGTCAGGCGCAAGGTTTCGATGGCCGACTCGATTCCGGTGCCGGCAATGAGGACCTTCTCGTTCGCCGCTGATTCGCGGGCGCACCTCAAAACTTCGCGGCGCTCTTCGTCGCTGAGCAGGATGGCTTCGCCGGTCGAGCCGAGCACGACAATGCCGACCACAGGCGTACGCGAGTAGTGCTCGACATTCTGTTCCAACTTGCGGAAGTAGATTTTGCCGTCAGAATAAAACGGGGTGGTAATGGGAGGAAAGATTCCGTGAAGAAACATAATGTGCCTCAGAGGTGATTATAGGACGCAGAGGGGAGCCGGCTGGAATTGCAAGCGCGATTGCTGTTGATCGGTGATCTACCACCAGCCTATCGAGGTTATCTCCGGAGCAGGCGCATGCCGCACTTCGATCTGTCCATTCCATGTGCGGACTTCCAGGCACGGCTGTGGGTGAACAGCTGGCCCGTCGAGTACTCGGCCATCCTCCAATGCAAACCGCGAGAAGTGATATGGGCACACAACGGTATCCCCTTCGAGTTTGCCTTCTGAGAGCGGCCCGCTGAAGTGGGAGCACGTTTCAGCCATGGCAAAGAGACGATCTCCGCGACGGACAAGTAGTATCGGCGTGCCCTGGTAAATTGCTCGGGTAAGTTTGCCGTCGATCAAACTTGTTTCAGGCAGAACGGCGGCAAACTGCTCTGGGAATACTTGGCCATCCGTGCGGTCAACGCCTACTCTGTGCTCATACACCAACTTGCCGCCGAGGTGGGCTGCGTAGCTCATGACCGCATAGCCCAGAACGCGAATGATGCGGCCCGTCTGACGAGATTTCTTTTTTCGCAGAAACAGCGACGTTGCAAATAACGCGGCGCCACTCAAGTTGAGAAGACCATGGATCAATCCAAGGCGACGAGCCGGGGGATCAACATCGGACCAATCCGTCATCCCCGTTACGGCCGCGCCTGCCGCCGCGAACAACCCGATCCCGATTGACGTTTCGCACGCCCGCGCGAACTCGGCGCGGTTGAAGACGAGGTCCAGAGCATCAAACGCCATCGCAACGGTCCAGGCCCCTACGGGCACATCCGTGAGCACGACATGTAGAGGCTCGCCGAGCCACGTGCCATTCAAGAAATTCCTAATCTTTTGTGCCGACGGGTGGCCTCCGCCGTACAGAGCTTTGTCGAGCAACTTCTGTAATTTCTCGTCTACAGGCTGCCGGACCGATGGGGGCGACGAACCGCGAGTTGAATCGACATCCGAGCCTGTTCCAACGGTGAGGTTTGGATCTTCCATATGCTCCTCGTTACGCACGATGTGGCGTCGCGACCGATATTTGGATGCAACAGCCATAAAGTTCGTCATTGTCTTTTTCCAAATGTGCGCGGTTCCCGGGCTCGTCGGGTAGAGGAGAAGAGGTTGCGAGCACCTATCCCCAGCAGAGACCAAATTTCAGCCTGGAGTGCAACAGGTCAGATGCTGAATGAAGCCGTCAAAGACTCAGGGCTTGAGCCCTTGCAAAAATCAGAGTGCAGCAGGGGCTGAAGCCCAGTACAGAATAGGTGCGAGTAAAGGCATGTCTGAAGACGTGCCCTGATACAAACCGCTCTCGTAGGCCGTAGTTGCTAGTTACTAATTGCTTCCTTCCCCACCCGCTCCGCATGAAGTTGTTGCAGCGCGTACACCTTGGCTTCGCCGCGTTGCAGGGCGGCGATGCCTTCGCAGGCGGCTCGTGCGGCCGACAGCGTCGTGATGGTGGGAATGCGAGCGGTCACAGCGGCGCGGCGAATCGCTTTCTCGTCGAACCACGGCTCCACGCCATGCGGCGTGTTGATGATCAACTGAATGCGCTCGCCCTTGATCAGGTCAACCACGTTGGGCCGGCCTTCCTTGACTTTGTACACGCGCTCGACGTGCAGGCCCGCGTCTTCCAGTATGCGCGCGGTCCCGTGGGTGGCGACGAGGCTGAAGCCCAACTCGACGAAGCGCCTTCCCAAGTCAGCCATGAAAGGCTTGTCACGATCGTTGGCGCTGATAAATATCGTTCCTGCGGTTGGCAGCACCTGTCCGGCGGCGGTTTGCGCCTTGGCAAAGGCTTCGCCGAAGTTGTCGGCCACGCCCATCACCTCTCCGGTGGACTTCATCTCCGGCCCCAGCACCGTGTCAACGCCGGGGAACTTGCCCCAGGGGAAGACCGGGGACTTCACGAAGTAGAAGTTGCCGGTATCGAGATCGCTGGCACGCTCGATGTTCTCCGGCAGAAATTCGCGCAGCTTGCGGCCGGTCATAAGGCGCGCAGCAATCTTGGCCAGAGGAACGCCCGTCGCCTTTGACACGTACGGCACGGTGCGCGAAGCACGTGGATTCACCTCGATGACAAACACCTTGTCGCGCTGGATGGCGTACTGCACGTTCATCAGGCCGACAACCTTCAGTGCGCGCGCCAGGCGGAAGGTGTAATCACGAATCGTCGCCAGTTGCGGCGGGGGAATATCGACCGCGGGCAGCACGCACGACGAGTCGCCGGAGTGAATGCCGGCCTCTTCGATATGCTGCATGATGCCGCCGATCACCACGTCCTCGCCATCGGAGAGTGCATCCACATCAATCTCGGTGGCCGATTCGAGGAAGTGGTCGATCAGCACCGGGCGCTCCTGCGAGTACTCGACCGCCTCTTTCATGTAATGGATGACCGACTCGTCGTCATAGGCGATGACCATGGCGCGTCCGCCGAGCACGTATGAGGGCCGCACCAGCACCGGATAGCCGACGCGATTGGCGTTGGCGACCGCCTCCTCGACGCTGGCCGCCGTCGCACCCGGAGGCTGAGGAATATCCAACTCCTCCAGCAGCTTTCCGAAGCGCTTGCGGTCCTCGGCTAGGTCAATGCTCTCGGGCGAGGTGCCAATAATCGGCACACCCGCTGCCTTGAGCGGCAGCGCAAGATTGAGCGGCGTCTGTCCGCCGAACTGCACGATGACGCCAATCGGCGCGCCGCCAGCGGCCTCGTGCTCGTAAACAGCCATTACATCTTCGTAGGTCAGCGGCTCGAAGTAGAGCCGGTCGCTGGTGTCGTAGTCGGTGGAGACGGTCTCGGGATTGCAGTTGATCATGATCGTCTCGAAACCGTCGTCGCGCAGCGCGAATGCGGCGTGGCAACAGCAGTAGTCGAACTCAATTCCCTGCCCGATCCGGTTAGGCCCGCTGCCCAGGATGATGACTTTCTTGCGATCGGTCGGGGCGGCCTCGTCCTCTTCCTCGTAGGTTGAATAGAGGTACGGCGTGTAGCTCTCGAACTCCGCGGCGCAGGTGTCCACGCGCTTATAGACCGGCTGCACGCCATGCTGCTTGCGCAACTGATGGATCTTCTCGCCCGCAGCCCGGCCTTCCTTCATCTTCAGGCTCTCCGAGATGCGCGCGTCGGAGAATCCCATGCGCTTCATGTCGCGCAGGCGGTCGGTGTCGATGTCGCCCACGCCCAACTTCGCCTGCTCGTCGGAGATTTCTTTGAGCTGGTGCAGGAACCAGGGATCGATGTTGGTCATCTGCGCGATCTCGCGCACCGACATTCCCTGGGAGAACCCGTAGCGAATGTACGCCAGTCGCTCGGGATGCGGCGTGACCAGCCGCTTGGTGAGAATGCGCGGCTCGATATCGTCGGCGGTAGCTCTGCGCCCCGTCTCGAGCGAGCGCACTGCCTTCAGCAGCGCTTGCTTGAAGGTGCGGCCGATGGACATGACCTCACCCACCGACTTCATCTGCGGGCCGAGCGACTCATCCGCGCCGGGAAACTTCTCGAATTGCCACTTGGGAATCTTCACTACGACGTAGTCGAGCGTGGGCTCGAAACAAGCCGGAGTCTTGCGGGTGATGTCATTCGTAATTTCGTCGAGGGTGTAACCGACTGCGAGCTTGGCGGCAATCTTCGCGATCGGAAATCCGGTTGCCTTCGATGCCAGCGCCGACGAGCGCGACACGCGAGGGTTCATCTCAATGACAACCATCCGCCCGTTGTGCGGATCGACAGCGAACTGGATATTCGATCCCCCGGTTTCGACGCCGATCTCCCGAATGACGGCTATGGCCGCATCGCGCATGGCCTGGTATTCGCGGTCGGTGAGTGTCTGCGCCGGAGCAACGGTGATGGAGTCGCCGGTGTGCGTGCCCATCGGGTCGAAGTTCTCGATGGAGCAGATGACGATGACGTTGTCGGCGAGATCGCGCATCAACTCCAGCTCGTATTCCTTCCAGCCGAGCACCGATTCTTCGAGCAGCACTTCGTGGACAGGCGACAGGTCGAGTCCGCGCGCGAGCAGTTCCAGCAGCTCTTCGCGGTTGTAGGCGATGCCGCCCCCGGTGCCGCCGAGTGTGAACGACGGCCGCAGAATGACCGGAAAGCCGATCTTGCTGCTGAAATCGATTCCGTCTTTTAGATTGTTGACCAGCGACGACTTCGGCACGTCGAGGCCGATTGCGGTCATTGCATCCTTGAACAGCAGGCGGTCTTCGGCCTTCTTGATAGCGCCCAACTGCGCACCGATGAGCTGCACGCCGTATTTTTCCAGCACGCCGCCATCAGCCAGCTCGACAGCAAGGTTCAGAGCGGTCTGTCCGCCAACCGTCGGCAAGAGCGCAAAGATGCCGGGCGTGCCGTTGGCAGACAGCATCTCAGTTTCAATTCGAATGATCTCTTCGAGATAGGTACGGGTGAGCGGCTCGATGTAAGTGCGGTCGGCCATCTCTGGGTCAGTCATGATGGTGGCCGGATTGGAGTTGGCAAGCACCACTTCGTAGCCTTCGGACTTAAGGGCCTTGCAGGCCTGAGCGCCGGAGTAGTCGAATTCAGCCGACTGCCCGATGACGATGGGCCCCGAGCCGATGATGAGAACTTTCGCGATATCGTTGCGGCGTGGCATTCAGCCCTTCCACTCCTCCATCATCTTCACAAAATCCTTGAACAGGTAGTGCGAGTCGTGCGGGCCGGGAGCGGCCTCGGGGTGGTACTGCACGCTGAACAGTGGCAGCGAGCGATGGCGCAGGCCTTCCAGGGTGTTGTCGTTCAGATCGATATGCGTCAGGTCCACTTCGCTCTGCTTCAGCGAGTCGGGATCGACTGCGAAATTATGATTGTGCGCGGTGATCTCGATCTTGCCCGTCTTCATCAGCTTCACCGGATGATTGCCGCCGTGGTGTCCGAAGCGCAGTTTGTACGTCTTTCCGCCCAGCGCGATGCCGATCAACTGATGTCCGAGGCAGATGCCGAAGATGGGCACGCGACCCATCATCTTGCGAATGCTCTCCTGTGCATAAGTCACCGGCTCGGGATCGCCGGGTCCGTTCGACAGAAAGACACCGTCCGGCTTGAGCGCGAGCACGTCCTCAGCGCTGGTCGTGGCCGGAACCACGGTTACGCTGCAACACTCGCCAACCAGTCGTCGCATGATGTTGTGCTTGATTCCGTAGTCGTACGCGACGACATGATGCTTGGGCGGCTCATTCTTCACCCCGACCACTTCCGTCGGCTCGTGCGAACGCACGCCTTCATCCCACTGGTACATGTGGCGAGTGGTGACTTCTTTCGCTAGGTCGGTGCCATCCATCTTGGGATAGAGCGGGCCTTGGCGACGAGCTTGTCGGTATCGGTCTCCAGCGTCGAAATGACGCCGCGCATGACGCCGTTGTCGCGCAAGTGGCGCACCAGGGCGCGAGTGTCGATCTCGCCCAGCACGGGAATCTTGTAGCGCTCGAGGTAGCCCTCCGCGACCTCCTGCGAACGCCAGTTGGAGCTGACGCGAGAAAACTCGCGCACGATCAGCCCTTCGATGTACGGACGCGTGGCTTCGGCATCGTCGGAGTTGGTGCCGTAATTTCCGATTTCGGGGTTGGTGAGAACTACAATCTGCCCGGCGTAGGAGGGATCGGTGAAGATTTCCTGATAACCGGTGATGCAGGTATTAAAAACAACTTCCCCGTAACATTCGCCTTTTGCGCCGTAGCCTTTGCCGTGGAAGATCCGTCCATCTTCCAACGCAAGGATTGCCTGCATTGCATCTCCGGGGAGTGGATTTTATAGATTTTATCAGGGAATGCGTCGCAGCATAAGAGGGCGAGCCACGAAATTTTCCTTGCACACAATGTGAGGCACAGCAGCGAAGTTCATTGCGGATCGGGACTGCCAATGCCGGCCGCCGCTTGCCGACCCTTGCACTACCGCAGCTTGCCGAGTTTAGCCACCGGCCAATATCCGAAAACCGCCTTACCGTAGATGAAGTCCTCATCTACCGGGCCGAAGTCGCGGCTGTCGTTGGAGAGATTACGATGATCGCCCAGCACAAAATAGCAGTGCGGGGGCACCACAGTCTCAGGATATGAGCGCACGTCTTCATAGGAGTCGGGCACATAGGGCTCGCTCATGCGACGGCCATTCACGAACACTACGCCATCTTCGATCTTCACCCGGTCCCCGGCGACAGCCACCACGCGCTTAATGTAGCTCTTGGCAGTATCGCGAGGATAGCGAAAGACGACCACATCGCCGCGTTCAATGGGCTCCAGCTTATAAACAAATTTGTTGATGAAAACGCGTTCCTGATCGTCCAGCGTGGGCATCATGCTGGTGCCTTCCACTTTGACCGGCTGGTACAGGAAAATGATGAAGAAAGCCGAGACCGCGAGCGAGATCAACATATCGCGGAGCCAGCCCGAAATTGCCGGCCTCATTCGCTTAGATCCGACGGGAGCAGTGACGCCCGGCCCTGTGGCATCGGGCGAAGATGAGGGAGGCAAGATAGAGGGATTTCCTTCGTCGGACACAGACTTCATCTTAATCGTTTAGACGGCTGGCCGTCAGTATAGTTTCAGGCGGGGGCGATGCTGCACCCGCTGCCGGCCATGTCGATTTGGGCTAATCGCTCTGCTCCGCTAGAATGAACGGGCGAGGACTCCGATGAAAAAATCTACGTCTGCTCGCTGTAACTGTGATGTTGGCTGTCGTCTGCTTCGCACAAGGCGATCGTGTGCCCGCCTACCATGACCACGCACTCCAGGCGGGAGATGCCATGCCCATCCTGCCCAAGGACCAGCTTTGGGGAGAGTCCTTCCAGTACCCCTACCAGGTGAAGAGCTATGAACTGGCGGCCAAGATACCCGGCGTGCTGTACCAGATGCCGTGTTACTGCTATTGCGACCGCATCGGCCACGGCAGCCTGCATAGCTGCTTCGAGACTACCCATGGAGCTCACTGCGGAATCTGCATGAAGGAAGTTGTTCTATGCCTATCAGCAGACGAAACTGAAAAAGACGCCAGCCGAGATTCGCGCGGGGATTATCAAAGGCGAATGGAAGTCCATCGATCTCGAATCGGCAGCCAAAATCGACTGATTTCAAGAGGGTCTCGGCGCACGAACTTTCGTGAGTTGACGCCATCCCAAGTTGCGGGTATAACTCAGCACAAACAGCCTGCATGTGATTGGGGTTTGCACCGCCCTGAGCAATTCCCCGTCGCAATTACTCCAAGGAAGCCAACGGATGAAGAAAAAAGCCGCGGAAAAACGCAAGCGAACGACTGCTAAACCTAGGGGTAATAGTGACTTACGCTCATCCGCTGCAGGCTCGGAGATGCGGTCCCGGGGAAGTAAACCGATGAAGTTGACGGACGATCCTCGTTTTACCCAGGCAGTGCAAAACTATGAGGCTGGCCTGAAGGCCCTGCAAGCGCACAAGTACGATCGAGCCAAGGCCTGTTTCGAGAAGGTAGTGGCCGGTCCGAGTCCCGAACTCGCCGATCGCGCTTCGGTCCACCTGAATAGCTGCAACCAGCAATTGAGCCGGGCGGTCACCAACTTCAAGACGCCGGAAGAACAATATGATTACGCCGTGTCGCTGATGAACATGGGCGACTACGTCAGCGCCCGCGAGAATTTTGAAGCGCTGACGAAGAACGCCCCCAAGCTGGATTTCGTGTGGTACGGAATGGCGACCTTGAACTGCCTGACCGGCCACTTTCCCGAAGCCATCTCCAGCTTGCATCAGGCGATTCGTCTGAATCCGGCCAATCGCTACCAGGCGCGCAACGATGGCGACTTCAAGAACCTGGCCGACGATCCCCGGTTCACCGAACTGCTTTATCCTGATACCAGCGCCGAAACTCCGTCTCCGCCAGACCAGTGGCATTTTTAGCTGGAAATCGTCTGATCGATACCATGCAAGAAGAACCCCAACTCCGCTGCGCCGCGGGCCATAAAAGTTGTCGCCATGGGCGGGGGCACAGGACTGTCCACGCTGCTTCACGGCTTGAAGCAATATGTCACTGCTGCGGGAGAAACTTCAGTTCCTGGCATGTTGCCGCGGATCGACGACCTTTCCGCCATTGTCACGGTCAGCGACGACGGCGGTTCCAGCGGACGTCTGCGCAAAGAGTTGAACGTTCCCGCTCCCGGCGATGTGCGCAACTGCATTGTGGCGCTCTCGGAAGACGAGGCCCTGCTGTCTCGCCTTTTCCAATACCGCTTCCCTGCCGGCGAGGGCCTGGGAGGACACAACTTCGGAAATCTCTTTCTTTCGGCCATGACGGCGATTGCCGGCGACTTCAGCCAGGCGGTGAAACATTCGTCGGCGATTCTGGCGACCCGCGGACACATCTATCCCGCGACCACCAGCAACGCGCAACTCTACGCCATCATGGACGACGGCTCCTTCGTCCGCGGGGAAACGAACATAACCGCAAGTCAGCGGCGGATTGTCGAGCTGCGTATGGCGCCGGCGAATGCCAAGCCCTTGCCGGTGGCGCTGGAGGCCATTGAGAACGCCGACTTGATCACCATCGGTCCGGGCTCGCTGTTCACCAGCCTGGCGCCCAATTTGCTGGTGCGCGATGTTTCCAAGGCGATTGCGAACAGCCGCGCGGTCAAGGTATTTGTCTGCAACTTGATGACGCAGGCCAACGAGAGCCTGGGACTTACCGCTTCCGACCACATTCGCGCGCTCTACAAACACGCGCGTCATCAGTTTTTCGATTACGCGCTGGTCAATCGCACTCCCGCGTCTCCCGCGCTGGCGCTGAAGTACGCCGAACAGCAGCAGTCGCAGATCGAGACCGATGTTGACGCCATCGAGGCGCTCGGGGTGAAGCCGATCCTGGGCGAATATCTGCTGGAAGCAATGGATTCCCGAGAGGGACTGGTCGCCCGTCACGATACGCACCGTGTCGCCCATGACCTGCTGCAGCTGATGATGGAATTGAGCGAGTCCCCGGTGACTACTGTTCACCGGGAGCGGTAGGCGTTTGGACTTAAGAATTTCCCTTGGAATTGTCATTACGAGCAACCAACCGTGCTGTGCGCGGGAATGGGACTGGAATGATCGCTCCGAAACTCACTATGGGGTGCCCCGTTCTAGCCCTCTTTTGGCTAGGGCGGGGCAGTTCATTGTTCGATGAATTTAGCTCGTGGCGTTGTGGGAGCCCCCGCATTCATGCGGGGGGAGGAGCGCTTCAGCGCTCCGGCAAGAGTTCGGCCTTGATCATGCGCTTTAGCGCTGGCAATCGAAAACCCAGAGCTAAAGCCCATTTCCAAAATCGAGTCTCTTTTTCGCCGGACTAAAGTCCAGCTCCCCCTGCTGAAGCAGGGGGCTCCCACCAAGAGCCTTCCCAGATTTTCTTAGCAGCCTCTGAAGCTGTGCGCTCTAATCGTAGCATCTACTTTTTCCGCTGCACTAAAAGCTATCCTGCTATCCTCTGAATCGAAATGGCAAAGCCGACTTCCAACTCCGCCAAGTCCGTCAAAAGCAAACCCCGCCAATTCGCCATCGCAATCCTCGCAGCGGGAAAAGGCACGCGGCTGAAGTCGCGCCGTCCCAAGGTCTTGCACGAGATCGCTGGAAAACCGCTGCTCGCCCACGTGGTGGCGGCCGCGAGCAAGGTTGTCGCTCCACAGAACATCTTCGCCATCGTCGGACACGAGGCCGAGCGCGTAAAGGAAGCACTGGCTTCAAGCGGCATCAACTTCATCCTGCAACGCGAACAGCGCGGCACCGGCCACGCCATGATGGAAGCGCGTGCTGCCTTGCAGAGTTTCGACACAGTGTTAGTGCTTTCGGGCGATGTTCCGCTGATCCAGGCGGAGACGATCAAGCGGGTCCGCGATTTCCATAACATGCACCATGCCGCGATGACCATGCTTACCGCCGAACCGCCTGATCCCACAGGATACGGCCGCGTTTTCCGCAAGAAGATCAAAGGCAGGGAAAGCGACGAAGTCGAGCGCATCGTCGAACAGAAATCGCTGCGTGGTGATGAGGGCGAGCAACGCGAGATCAACTCCGGCATCTACGCGTTCGCGACCAAGCCGCTCTACGCTCACATCGGCAAGCTCAAGACAGACAATGCCCATCACGAGTACTACCTGACCGACATGGTGGCGCTGCTGGGCAAGGCTCGCGAAAAGGTGCTGGCACTGCCTGCCGCCGACTCCGGTGAAGTGCTCGGGGTCAACACGCGGATCGAATTGGCGCAACTGGATGCCAAGCTTCGCGACAAAAAGGCGCGCGAGCTGATGCTGGCCGGCACAACCATCTTTCGTCCGGAGACGTGCGATATCGATGCCGACGTCGAGGTCGGACCGGACACTGTGATCGAGCCCTTTGTGCAACTCATTGGCAAGACGAAGATCGGCGCCGACTGCCGCATCCGCTCATACTCCGTCATCACCAACTGCGAACTCGGTGATGGCGTTCTCATTCTGCCAGGATGCATGCTGGAAGATTCCGTGGTGCGCAACGGCGCGCAACTCGGACCTTACTCGCATCTGCGGCCGGGTAGCGACATTGGCGAGGGAGCGCACGTCGGCAACTTTGTGGAGACCAAGAAAACCCGGCTGGGCAAAGGTTCCAAGGCCAATCACCTTACCTATCTTGGCGACTCCGAAATTGGTGAAGGCGTGAACGTCGGGGCGGGCACCATCACTTGCAATTACGACGGCGTAGGCAAATACCCCACCACGATTGAAGACGGAGCGTTCATCGGAAGCGATGCGACCCTAGTGGCTCCCATTCGAATCGGAAAGGGAGCTTATATCGGCGCGGGATCGTGCATCACGGAAGATGTTCCCGCCGATGCACTGGCTCTCGGGCGTGGACGGCAAGTCACCAAAGAAGGATGGGCGGCAGAGCGGCGGGACAAGCTGAAGAAGGCCAGCGAATAGATGCGGGAACCCACTCGGATGACGACGCGACGGCGCGAGTAAAACTCCTGAAACAACGAATTGCCCCGCCCTAGCCAACAGAAGGCTAGAACGGGGTACCCAGATGTAAGTTTCGCGTCCGATCTTGCAAGGTTACTGGGCTGGAGCCATTTGATCCTGGGAAGCACTTTTCGCTGACCGCTGCACCGTGATTGAGTTGCCGAGCTTGAACGTCACTGCGGACTCCGCAGGAATCACCAGCTCTTTGTTGCCAGTGAATGCCGCGCCTGCCGTGCCAGCACCAGCGCCCACGAGACCACCGATCAGCGCTCCCTTGCCACCGCCCGCGATTCCGCCGATTAATGCGCCAGCGCCGGTTCCGCCGCCGACCGCCACAGCCGTGCGCTTGCCCTTACCCTTGACGATCTGGGTATAAGTAGAAGTCTGGATCGGTACCGACGATCCGCCGACGTTGACGGCGGTCAAGGCAATTGACAACACACCCTCACCTTTGAACTTGCCCGGCGACTTGGCCTCAACGACCGTTCCGGTCACGCCGGCACCGGCAGGAATTGCCACCACTCCGCCTACAGAAACCGAATGTGCCAGTGAGCCTGTAAAGGGGTCGCCCGCATTCGCCGTTTTGGAGGTAATGCTATTTCCCATGCGGACCACGAAGTGGGTGCCGCCTGGAATCACGAGAGGCGGCGGTGGCGGAGGCTCCGGAGCTTGCGCCATCTGAGCAGGAGGTGCTGCCATCGGCTGAGCAGGCGCCATCTGCCCCCCTTGGGCGGGTTGCTGGGCTGGCGCCATCTGACCTCCAGCCGGCGGATTGGCAGCAGCAGGTTGGTTCGCCTGCGCCTGGCTGGAAGCATCGGTCGCCGGCGCTGCCGTGTTCTGGCTTTGATCTTTCTTGCTACAGGCCGCGAAGCTCATCGTGAGAATTGCGATCAACGTGAGCGTAAGTAACCGAAAACGCATAACATTTTCCTTTCGTTGTGACGCTGAACAAGAAAACTTCCAGCCGCCTACCGTGCTTGAATCGATCTTGATCCTGCGCTGCCGGAATGAAGACCCGCAAGGCGCTGCAATTGCGAGGCGAGTGGGCTACAAAGACCTGCCTAACGCGGTTAAGAACCGTTCAAATTGTATCGCGTTTCGCGGGATCTAAGTCTCGTGAACCTGCATTATCCATGAGTACCTCACGCTTTGAAGGGGGTGCGACTCCACCCGCCGCTGAAAAATCCACAATGGCAAGCGTTCGGGTAGTGCGGGCCTTTAGAGGGTGTGTGAAAACTAGGAATTTCCGCAACCCATTGTGTTTACCAATTTGAGGCCGCACAAGGGGTTCCGTAAAAATTGAGTTCTCACACACGCTCTGAAGGCCGTTCTGACGCGGCGCTGAAGCGCCGCACTAGCCATGTGAGGATTCACCTGCATTCGATGACTGGTTTAATCGCCCGCCATCGCGCAGCGCAAAATACCCCAGCACCCCCGCCAACAGTGAAGCCGCCAGCACTGCCGTCTTAGCCTCCAACAATTGCGCAGCATCGTCGAACGCCAGCGAGCTGATAAAAATGGAAACGGTAAAGCCGATGCCCGCGAGAATTCCCACCGCGCTCAACTGGCGCCATGTCACCCCGTTTGGAACTTGAGCCAGTCGCGAGCGAACCGCCAGCCGGGCAAATCCAATGATTCCCAGCGGCTTCCCCACGACTAGTCCCAGCAAAATTCCCCAGGCAATGCGGCTCGTCAGTATTTCGCGCCACGCTCCGCCGGAAAACGTTACTCCCGCATTGGCCAGGGCGAACAGCGGCAAGACCAGAAACGAAACCCAGTCATTCAACTTCCGCGTCAGCAGCTCGGATGGCGATTCCGTCTCCTGCGCCAACTGCTCGAAAGAGCCCAGCAAGTTTTTCGCCGTTTTCTCGTCGCCTTCAGCGACGGCCGCGCGGAATCGCTGTACAATCCCCGCGCTAAGCTCCTGGAAGTCGCCTAGTGACAAGGCCGCAGTGGTCGGAACCATAAAACCTAGTACGACGCCAGCGATGGTCGCGTGAATGCCCGATCGCAGAATCGCCACCCAGAAACCCATTCCCAGCACGAAGTACAAAACCGGCTGCGAGATCCCCACTTTGCGCAACAGGAAGATAACGACGAGCAGGAGCAGGCCTATGACCAGGGGCTCCAGACGCAACGAGCTCGTATAGAAAATCGCAATTACCGCGATGGCGCCAATGTCGTCGGCGATCGCCAGCGTCAGGAGAAAGATTTTCAGGTCCTGGGGAATTCCCTTGACCATGCCAAGCACGCCCAGAGAAAACGCGATGTCAGTGGCCATGGGAACACCCCAGCCGTGCTGGCCGGGATGCCCAACATTCAGGGCCATGAATAGCAGCGCCGGAACAATCATGCCACCAAGGGCACCGAAGATGGGCAGCGCCGCCCGGCGCATATCCGCAAGCTCACCGTGCACGATCTCATGCTTGATCTCCATGCCCACCAGAAAGAAAAATATGGCCATCAAGGCATCGTTGATCCACGCATGCACAGGCAAGTTCAGACGAGAGAGGGACAGTTCCATCTCCCAAACGTGGTGGTAGGAATCCTGCCAGGCGGAATTGGCCCACACCAGAGCGGTGATCGCTGCGCCCAGCAACAGAATGCTGCTGATCCCCTGGATATGGATGAACCGCTGGATAGGCAGCACCAAAGCGCGCGTCACCAGCGACTCACGCAGCCTGACCTGAAGCGCACCGTATGTACGAGGCGGGATTCCCATAAGCCGTGAGTGTACGCGCACGTCCTGCGCGCATTAAACATTCAACCTGCAAAACGTAATGCGGTCAATGCTGGCAAGCATCGAGCGATGCGGTTGCGCTATGCTGTTTGTCTCCCATGTACGCCATCGTACGAAACGTGTTGCTGGTTTTTGCCGCACTGATGCCCATCGTGAACCCGCTTGGCATGGCGCCCATCTTTGCGGAAATGACACTGGGATACGACACCAGCACTCGCCGGACGGTGGCGATGCGGGTCGCGGTCAACGGCGTGGTCCTGCTGGTTGCTTCGCTGTTCATCGGCTCGTACATTCTTCAGTTCTTCGGAATCAGCCTGGCAGCGGTGCAACTGGGAGGCGGGCTGGTGGTAACCGTAGCAGGATGGCAAATTCTGAATCGCCGGGGCGACCTGAAAGATAGCGCGCTAGAGTCACCGCCCAGCCGCGAGCGAATCCTGTCGCAAGCTTTCTATCCGCTCACCATGCCGCTGACGGTCGGACCGGGATCGATAGCGGTCGCCCTCACGCTGGGCAGTAACATCCATGAAGAAACGCACCTGCAACTGATCGTCAGCGCGCTGGCCGCAGTGATTGGAATCTTGCTGATTGGGATGACGATCTTCTTGTGTTATCGCTTCTCAGACGAACTGGAGCGGCTGTTGGGCCCGTCAGGTGTAAGCATCGTTATCCGGTTGTCGGCGTTTATCCTGGTCTGTATCGGCATACAAATCATGTTCAACGGCCTGGAGGATTTCTACGGCGTGCTGCATGCGGTGGCGAAGTAGGCCGGGGCTTCTAAGGACCACTGCTTCATCCGCGCCATTATAAGTGTGGAGAGTCGGCAGGCTCAGGACAGACTCTGAAGGTGCGCCCCTTCAAAGCGAGCATAACCGAGTTTTTCAGCAGCCTGCTAAAGCCCGATCTAATATCAGGCATTTGCGGACGGCCTGAAGGCCGTCCCCTTCCAAGAACCAGACTTAATCAGAGTTTCCCGAGTTTTGGACTAACAGAGATCGTTGGTGCTTCCCCATTTTCTTCTCCCGGTACATGGCAGAGTCGGCGCGCTCGATGATCTGCTGCATGGTTTCGCCGGGCTGCCATTGGGCCACGCCGATGGATGCGTCCAGACTGACTTTTACAGGCGGGCTGGCGGCGAGTTGGATAGTGTAGTCTCCAAGCACCCATTTGCGCATGCGATCCATTTGCGATTCGGCGCTGGCGAGATCCGAATCCAGGACCACGATGAACTCATCTCCACTCCAGCGGCCGACCAGGTCGGTGCAGCGCACATTCGCACTCAACTCCTGGGAGAACTGCTGCAACAGACTGTCGCCCGCTGGATGTCCGTAGCGATCATTGACCTGCTTGAACCGGTCGAGATCAAGGATGGCTACACTAAAAGTCTGCTGATGATCCACACGCCATGCGATGCGCTGCTCGACGTTGCGGCGATTGGCCAAGCCGGTGAGCGGGTCCCGCAGGGCGAGCTCTTCTGCAGCTTTGAGTTTGGTTTCGTAGGTTGAAACCTCCGCGTGCAGTTGGGCCAACGATTGGTGACTATCTTCCTCCATCTGCTCGACGCAGGCCCTTAGTTCGGTTGCCCTCTGCACGAGAGACGCGCGCACCTGGGTCAAGTCTTCCAGGTCGGCGATGGCTTGCAAGCGGGACGTGAATTGGGTGAAGCGAGTGGCATAACGCTGGTCGCGCTCGCCTACGGACTCGGCGGTCCGCGCCAGCACAATGAGGAGCTCTTTTATGTCGTTGGCCTTGGCCTTGAAGTATTCCTCAGTGTGGCCTCCCCATCGGCGGAGTTGCTCTTCGACCTGCTCTTCTGTCTCTTGCACGAGGGACGGCGTGAGGTCGCGCGAGAGGAGGCTGGCCAGGCGAATGAGGTTTTGCTGTAGATCGGAACCGACTGCGGGATAGGCCCGGAACCCGCTTTGTCCCATGGCCACCAAGGCTGAGCGATAAGACTCCAGAACTGGGGCCAGCAGTTCGCCGGGGTCAGGCTCACTCTGGTAAGGATGGAGCGCGTCGGCATCCAGATACTTCTTCAGGGAAATCACCTTGCAATCTCCTGTCTCAATATGCTGGCTTCATTGCGGCAACCTTGACCAACTCTTTCCCAGACGGGTCACGGGCAAGGGATGGTGAACGCAATTCGACATCGCTCGCAAAAATGGCGAATCGCATACTCTATCGGCATTTCGGAAGCAAGGCTTGAGACTGTCAACGGCATCTAAGGGCCATTGACTCCAAGGCCCTGCAAGGATAGCCTCGCGGTAATCGAGGGTGCAGGAAGAAGGAGCGTCGCCGTGACATTCATCGAAGCACTTTTCCACTTCTCTCCCGACGGCGGGAGTGGAGCCACCGAAGTATCCCTCATGATTGCCTTGATCGTGGGATTGCTTTTATCGACGGCAGTCCGACTGCTGGCACGAAATCAAACTCACGACGAGCACATTGCATCGGATGGGTCCGAGTTGTCGTCCCTGGGGAAATTCTGATTAAAGTCAGTCGGAAGTGCCTCAGGGGCTAAAGCGCTGCTGAAAAGTCGTCGCGACGAAAAGAAACCGCAGATTCCTCGGGGCCGAAGCCCTCGGAATGACAAGAATAAAGGGTTTTACAACGGGGCACCCTTCGACAAGCTCAGGGCAGGCTCTGAAGGTGCCCCCTTCAAGGCGAGCGCAATCGAGTTTTTCAGCAGCCTGTAAAGCCCGGCCTAATAGCAGACGTTTGCGGACGGCCTGAAGTCCGTCCCCTTCACGGAACCAGACTTTATCAGGGTTTGCCTAGACCAGTAAGGAAGGCCAAAATGCCTCGTAAGCCAACACCAAAGAAGAAGAGTCAGAGTTCCCGGGCCAAGGCCGAAGGCCACCGGGGTGCGAAATCAAGTGTCAAACAAAAGGCCGCAACCGCAAGCGCACTGCTGGTGCGCGGTCCGGGGAAACCCCGGAGCCGCGGAACCCCGGAGCCGCGCCTGTCCACTCACAAGAAGCGCGCGGTTTGGTTCCAGGCGCGCACGTGCTGGCCGGTGCGGGACGCTCCCATCCACAAGCTGGTGCAGGCCCGCGCGCAGGCCCGCAACACACCAACGCTGAGTATGACAACGCAGTGGGAGAGTGCCGGTCCCTCGAATATTGGAGGCAGGACGACCTGTCTTATCTGTCATCCGCAAAACGCTGACATCCTTTGGATCGGCGCAGCGGGCGGCGGAGTCTGGCACAGTACCGACGGTGGCCTCACTTGGGCGCCGCAGTGGCACTCGCAGGACATTCTGAACATTGGGGCGCTAGCGATCGATTCTAAAGATCCGAACGTCATTTACTGCGGTACGGGGGAAGCGGACCTCTCGGCCGACTCGTATCCGGGGGTGGGTCTGTTCAAGTCGACGGACGGGGGCACATCGTGGCAAGTTCTCGCCAGTCCGGACAATGATGCCGTGCCGCGACGCATCGGGGCGATTGCGATCGATCCGTTTGACTCCAGGCACATCATCGTCGGAGGCGTGGGCTTCAATGAGTCCTCCGCGTCGGGACATGACTTCGGCGGGCTTTACTTCTCGCAAGATGGTGGCGCCACGTGGACGCGCGAACTGTCCTTTGCGACGAACAACTACTGGTGCCATGCGATAGTCTTTCACCCCACCGTGAGAGGAAAGATCTTCACGACCATCACCGAGCAGGGATCGCGCAGTGGAATCTGGCGATCTTCGGACGGTGGAGGATCGTGGCAGCAACTCACCGGCGGATTGCCTGCGGCCGCGTTGTTCGGTCGAACCTCGCTGGCCATCAGCGCCTCGAATCCGGACATCATCTACGCCTTTGCGCAGAACGAAAGCAGCGGCGATAAGGACGCGCTGCTGGGAGTGTTCCGTTCGGCGGATGGAGGCAACACCTGGAAGAATGTCGCTGGCTCGTATTTCAAAACCGAGGGGCAGATCTCCTACGGCAACACCATTGCCGTGCACCCGAAGTCTCCAAACATTGTCATTTGCGGTGGGGTTGATCTGCACCTGACCAGGAACGGAGGCAAGACCTGGAAAAAGGTGTCGCATTGGGATGCCGATCGCGGTAAACCCACCTATGCTCATGCCGACCATCATGCCTTGCTCATGCCGGCCTCGAAGCCGGGACGCATCTATTCGGCCAACGATGGCGGCATGGACATGAGCGACGACACGGGCACCAACTGGACCAACCGCAGCAAAGGTCTCGTTGCCACCATGTTTTATGACATGGATGTCGCCGCCAGCGATGGCAAGAATTTCGGTGGCGGAGCGCAGGACAACGGCACAGTCGTGACCGCAACTGGCAGCTCCGACGACTACTTCGAAAAGCTCGGAGGAGACGGCGGCTGGATGATCTACGATGCGCAGGATGCGACGCACATGTACGCGTCGTTCTACAACATGGGGATCTTTCGCTTTCGAAATGGCAAAGCCACCGATGTGTCGCCTCCCGTACCGGAGAAAAATTCGGTTTGGATGTGCTATATCACCATGGATCCGGCAAACTCTAATACTGTGTACACCGGATCGACGCGAATATGGAAGACGACCAACGACGGCGCTGCATGGAAGGCGATGTCGCCCGAGTTTGATGGCGGCGTCATTTCCGCAATCGAAGTCGCCGAGTCTGACTCCAAGCGAATCTATGTGGGGACCGAGAATGGAGGCTTCTTTCGCAGCACGGATGGAGGCGTGACCTGGAGTGCCAATCTTTCCGGATCGGTCCTTCCCGGTTTTACGATCACTCGCCTGGAAACCAATGCCAAGATGAGCGCAGACGTGCTGTTTGCGACGGTCGCGAACTTCGGACGCTCACACGTGTTCCGATCCAAAGACGGCGGCATCACGTGGACCGACGTGGATCGCGGACAGTTGCCGGACGTTCCTCACCACGCCGTGCTGGTGTTGCCGGGTGACCCGAAGAGAGTTTTTGTCTGCAACGACGTTGGCGTGTTCGCTTCGCAAGACGGCGGCGACACGTGGGAGAACATGACCCTGAACCTGCCCAACGTCATGGTCATCGACCTGGTGTACCAGGCAACGGACAAAATGCTCTACGCGGCGACTTACGGTAGGAGTATTTGGAGGATACCGGTATAGTTTAGAGGGCTTACTAGCGGGTGCGGCTCTTGAACCATTGCGAGCGTTGCCGGAGATTGTTTCTTCCTTCCCCGATTCGAGGCGGCGCACTCCGGTCCTGAGTCGTGGAGTCCTTAGTCGAGTCACTTAGCAATGAGATAGGAAACGCGACGGCATGTCCGGCGCGTCGAATGACTATGTTTCCATTCGTCGGATTCGGGGTGAAATTGGTGACCGTAGCAAGCTGGTCAGACTCCACCGCCGGATGGCACGCCAGCAGCACCGGGAAAGAAAGGCGACCCCGGCCCCGCTGAAGCAACTGCAGCAGTTGAATCGTCGCCAAGGATGTGGCGTCCACAAGAAGCAGGTTTGTTGTGTCTAGCACCGCGGGCTGATGAAGCTCAATCTGATCAGAAGCGCGAGCCGCGAGTTCTATCGATGCGTATGGCGCAATCAAGGCTGCGCCGTGCGTTCCCCATTGCCACATTTTGCCCGTATCGCCAAACCCCGCCTCGTGCAGAGCTTCAGCGAGAGTAACCAGCACCGTATCGGTGGTGAATCTACGAACTGACTTCCATGCGTCTTTCACGGCAACCTCAGGACAGGTTCACACGGGCCTTGGTTATGGTACAGCGCCAATCACAGTTGCGCACGTGAACGACAGGAAAAACAACGTCAGCGATCCCGGCCTGACGCTACGCCCGAGGGGAGATTATCGTTGACCCTACGGCGCCGTTGAGTTACCGTTTGGCTCGCGGCAAATCTGTGAACTGCCCCGCCCTAGCCAACAGAGGGCTAGAACGGGGCACCCCAGATGTGAACTGTTACTCTTTGCCGCAGAGCTTCTATGAGGAGATAGGCATGAAGAAGTTGGTATGGGTTGTCTTATGGTTTCTCCCCGTGATGCTGTTTGCCCAAAGTCCGTTCGACGGTACTTGGAAGACCAACATGGCCGAGTCGAAGTTGTCGCAAAAGCCCTACGTGTTTTCGCTGAACAATGGGATGTACGACTGCGAAAGTTGCGCCCCCAAAATCAAGAACGTAAAGGCTGATGGCCAAGACCAACCCGTCATCGGCCAGACCTTCGACACGCTCGCGGTGCAGGTTGTGGATGCGAACACGGTTCGCTTCACCGGGAAGAAAGCGGGCAAGCCGGAGTTCGAACAGGTCAGAACCGTTTCGGCAGATGGGAAGACGTTGACCGTTTCGGTCACGAGCTATCCCGCCGATGGCAGCCCGTCCTTCAAGTCGGAAAGCAAGTGGGCGCGAGTTTCCAAGGGACCGGCTGGTGCCAATGGTACCTCTGGCTCCTGGCGTATTCAGAACGTGAATGAAGACGCCGCCGGGCTTACCAGCACCTGGAAGGGCGGGGGCGATTCGCTGAGCATGTCCACCCCGGATGGCATGAGCTGGGACGCCAAGCTCGATGGCAAAGAGTACCCAGTGAAAGGTATCTATGCGAATGAGACCGTGTCAGTGAAGCCGTCAGGGGACCGCTCCATTGAAGTGACCTACAAGCGCGATGGCAAACTGTGGACCGTGGAGAAAATCACGGTCTCGCCCGACGGAAAGACCATGACCACCGTAGCCGACAACAAGCAAACCGGAAGAATGTCGACGTATGTTGACGAAAAGCAATAGCGATGGTGAGTAGAGAGGTTCGAAGCCGGAGGTTTTGTTAAACAATGATCTATAGTCGTATTGATGCGGCGCGTCGCCACTTCGACGTTCGTTCCGCTCGGAGTGCACACCCTTGACCGACGAACAACAATCCAAGAACAGCACAGACTTCACCGAGACCTACAAGGTCTTCACTGGAATAGACTGAGGATCTCTGCCTGTAGCTGCTGGACATTCCACGCGGAAAGCTGCGCCAACATATTCACCGCCTCCGGCTCGAGATACAGCTGCTCGCCGGTGAAATAATTCGGAAAATTCGCTAGCGGCCCCGTGGGCTCGGCTTGCTGCCCTAGCTGAAGATCCGTCTTTATTCCCTGGTCGACGATGGCATTCTGCCAATTATTGACGCGGTTGTTATAGACCCATAGCACGCGCACTTGGCGTCCTGCCTCAATGTTCGCGACCGGATTGGCGACCGTAGTGAGTGTCTGAAGGAAGCTGGCCGTGGCAGTTCCTGGAGCGGATCCGCCGCAGCTTGCGTTGTAAAGACCCTGGCGAAGCGTCGCGAATGCGCCGTTCGCGTCGCTGAAGACCTGAACATAGCTCATCGGCGTGTTGGGGTTCATTCCACCGAAGGAGACATACTGCCCGTTCACCAACGTATCCGAATATCCGAAGAGAAGTGCGAGTGAGGAATCGACGATCACCTGCCCCGAGGTAGGATTCGTAGTCAAGGGAATCTCGCTGTTTACGAACACGATGATCGCATTTACATCGGTCTGGGCCAGCATCCCGAGAATACCGGTGTTATCGAAGTCGCCGCCATCGGAGAAGCCGTAGGTAACGTTCGCAGGGTTGTTCTGACCAACCTCTCCCAGGGACCAATAGTTGTACTGCGGTATGACATGCGACGCGTCCGCGTCGAGGAAATCCTGAGCGGAAAACTCTACAGCTTGGCCGATTATCTTTGCTACAAACGGTGAGAAGTGCAGGGTGTTTACGAGGTAAGACTCGAGTTCGTCGATGAGATTGTCAATCTCCTGATTGAGATACTGCAGAAGGTACTCGGCAAAAAAAGCGCTCGAGCAACCTGCAATGTCACAGAGAGCATAACGCCGCGTGGTGCTGACGGCCGCCGTACCCTTAACGGTTCCCGGGCCCGTTAGCGTGGATGTAAAGGCGAATGATTCGACCTCCCCGCCTCCCACGATGGCGCCGTCCGGGCTCTGTCCAGGAGCACCGGAAGAGATCGGCGCAGCCTGCACAGGGATTTGAGCTGTGTCCGGCCGAGTGTAATCCTGAAGAATATTCGTGTTGACAACCAATGAAGGGCGATTCGGCCGACAGAGGTAGAACTGTGACGAGGTCAGCGACGGGTTATTGGGAGTAATAGTGGAAGCAACATAGTCCGCCGAGAGACTAAAGAACTGGCTGGGCTCGATGTAATTATTGTTAGGATTATAAAAGGCAGCATAGAGTTCGAATGGCTTTAGGACAATTTCACCCACTCCCGCTATCCAGAACCAGCTCCATTTCTGTGAATTGCCCAAAAAGCCCCACAAATAGAGGGTGTACAGCAATGCTGCAATATTGTTAATGTTAAACTGCTGCGGCACGTTTCCAAGACAGAATTTTCCCATATACGACACGTTGCCAGCGACAGGATTCGTGGGATCTCCCTTGATGAGCGTATTTGGCGCGACCGGCTGAATCAAAAAGTCGGAATCGCTTACCGATTGGCCGTTGATCGTCAGCGGTAGAAAGGTATATAAGACCGACGCCCAACTGCCGCCGGAAACCGACGAGAGATAGGGTATCTCTTGGAGTATGCTTTTACCCGACCTCGGGTCAACGATTGTATCTAATGCCGACAATTGTCCTAGCGCGCAGGTCAGGGCACGCGAACCACCGCCGGAAAGACATACCCCAACTCGGGAGCCTGGCCCTCCGGAAGAAGGACCATTGGGATAGAGATTTGCTTCGTATTCGTTTGTCTCAAGATGCTGGAATTGAGGGCCCATGCCGTACTCACCTTTCAGTTTTTCCTATGCCTGCGCAGCCACGTCACGATATTGTTCCCTTCCAAAGTCGGAGCCCAGATTGTCGTGCATGACTATACGGCATCCCCACCCCTTTCGCAAAAGAGGCGAAAAGGATGGGAACCTGGCAATCATGTCAATCCAAACAGGTATCGGAACTTCTTTCTGATGGGCCTCAGGTCACGACTATTCCTGCTCTAATTCCGCCGCGCGCGCCATTCGCGTCCGTCTGTGTGATCTCGATGGAATGCACGGTTCCGGCCGGCTCGGTTGGATCAAGCTCAACCGTCACGCGAAGCGGCTGAAGGCCCTGCGGCGGCAGGCTAAGATGGAGTTGGTGGCCGCCACCAAACGGGTGCGTCTCCAGGCCGAGCAGTTCTTCGATGATCTCCTCCGCTTCATGGATGATTTTGCGGAGCCAGCTATTCCACTTAAACTCATCCGAAGCGAGGCGCAGCGACTTAGGCGCCAAGGTTGCGGGCTTGAGCGGGAGCCCAGCATAGGGCCCGCTGGCAAGCACCTTGAGCAGCACCGGATCAACCTGGCCGCCTTGATCTAGGGCGGTTACGGCTACGGTCGTCCTTGAGCGCCCTGTCTGCATGGGGGCACCGGAGAGGAAGGCGAATCCCCTGCGTATCTGACCGCCTTGCGGCGCCGCAACGATCACAATGTTACGTTGCCCTTGGTACAGGTCAGTGCAGACGTCAATATCGCTCTGAAGCTGGCTGTTGTCCGTGATGTTCACCCCCACCTGCTCTCCACTATTCGTTTCTGTGTCGAAATCCGATAGTCCCGCTGCATTGGCGATGACGCAGCAATGGCCTTCATTGCCGGCTTGCTCAAGAAAATCTTCTGTTGTCGGCTTCCAAGCCGTAAGCGAGATCCATTCAAATCCTTCGGGATCTTGATAGTCGGCGCCGCCGAACACCAGGGGCTGATCCGGGAGAGTGTTCGAAAAGGACGCGAACGCACTGTTCTGCATCGAAGGAACGACCAGGGTGGCGTCCGCTCCCCCGGCGACGGTATTTGGAAAGCAGACCCAAGCCTGCACGTGCTGGATTAATGCCGGCGATGTACCCCCGTCAGCCCCGGTCAGGCCTTGGATTCCGACTTGAATTACTACAGTGTCGCCCACGCGCGCGGTGACTGCATCGACGGTGTTGGTGAGCTGGATGTTTTCACAAGTCCACCACGGTGCCTTGGTGTACTGTTGTTGGACCGCTGGATCACATATGCTGCGCTGTCCGGCATCACGCGGAAAGAAATAATCTCGCTGGTTAAGTGGAACCATGAAACCTGGGTCGTTAGGCATGGCTTGTCCTTCTTTCTGCTCTAAGTTGGAATTTCCGTTTTGCGCCCCAATGGCCCCACTATATATCTCTTTAGGAACTCCAATGCATAAATATTTTCTTTAGCCGGTGCTCCAGGTTCGCGTCCGTCGCTTGGACGCTACCTGGGCTGAGGAAGAGACGGGCCGGTCCACCGAACACTTTCAAATCACGATCTCGGGCCGTCCACTCAGACTCGATCTCTCCCAGACCACTTTGGCATGAACAGAATCTACACCCAGCGACAGTAGAAAATTCCCGTCCTAGCCAAAAGAAGGCTAGAACGGGGCACCCCATGTCTATTGGATGGGTTAGCGTGTGGCAGCAATCCCAGGTTGCCCAAAAGAAGGGCGAACCTGGGGCACAAGGCCGATGTGTCGTCCTTCCTGGGTGAAACTAGATGACGCGATTCGGTGTGTAGCTGTGCTGTACGCGTGGCAAGGTAAAGAGAACGATAACGCTGACGAGGGCCAGTATAGCGATAATGAAGATGCTGCCTTCGGGGCCGGTGGCTCCGCCGCTGAGGATGGGCCTGCCGACAGGATGCGTGGCCAGGAGATGGTGCTGGACCATGGTTCCGCTGTCGGCGACGCCGTAGAGGAAGGATTGAGCCCAGTCCCACGATCCGTGGAACCCGATGGCCCACCAAAGAGAGCCGGTGCGCCAGAGGCTGAGGCAGAAGACCATGGCGACGAGGCCGGCGGCGAGCAGCCCGATGGGTGACTCGCCGGGGTTGCCGCGGTGGCCGAGGCCGAAGAGTATGGAGAAGATGATGGCCGAGGTCCAGAAGCCTAAGGTTGCGCTGTGGCGAGTCTTGAAGATCCACTGGTAAATGCCGGCGAGCCCGCGAGTGAGGGTGTACTGCAGGTAGCCGCGGGTAAGGTACTCCTCGCTGAGTCCGACGAACACGAAGCCGACCAGCCAGACTGCTCCATAGCCAAAGATGGCGCTGCCAGAGAGCAGACGGCTGTCAAAGACGAGGAGTCCGGTCTTCCAGAGCGTCAGGACGAGCAGTGAAAGACAGGCGACTCCCCAAGCCATACCGGCAAAAAAGTGCGGCAGCTTGCGGCTACCGCCGAGCCCATAGACGGAATTCGGGCGACGCTCGATCTTCGACATGATCCATGTCGCGAGGAGAATCACCAGGAATGTACTGCCCTCAAGGATTAGCCCGCTCGTAATCGAAACGTCCGAATTGGCCTTTGCCGTCTTTGGAGCAGACGGATGGATCTTGTGTCCAATGGCGTTGACACAGAAGAGCAGACCGGCCATGAGAGCGATGAAGATGAGCAGGCTCCAGCCGGCACGGAGACCATCTTTGCCGATGAAAATCTTATGGAGAGCCGAAGGCGGCGGCGGTGGAATTGGTTCACTGGGTGTCAACGCGGCGTCGTGGTCGGGGAGCAGGTCGTCGGACTCAATGTTCAAGGGGCATCCTTAATGGGCAAGAACCTTAAATGTTAGATCGAGTCTTCGGATTTGCATAGCATGGTTGCGATTCCTGGAGTGTGCGCCTGCAAGGACAATAATGAAGTCTAATTTTGGCCTGAGAGTTCGGCCTGGCACCCCACCCAGGCCGCCTTTGCTTGAGTGGGGGTTTTGGTCGTGATAACGAAATCTCCACCCAGCAACGCGATCCTCCAGAAACCTAACCCGACTGTTAGGTATTCTGATGCCGCTTCAATCCCCAGGGCAGGATGGAAGCATACGCTTGTCCCGGTAGAGAGCGCAGTGATCGGAAGACAAAATCCCCACCCAAGCAAAATCAGCTTGGGTGGGGCACCCTCGTGATGGTTGGCTGGGCCACCCGCCGTCAGTGCAATGGATTTTCATCCACCCTGTCAGCCGGCTTAGCATCTCCTGACTCGGGCGTGTCAAGGTCCCCCTGACCATGAATCATTACGGTGTAGCTCTGCCCGGAAATAATGTGCAGGAACTGATAGTAGCCATTATTGTCGGTCCTGGTGAGTTGCGGAGATGGTGCACCCGGCTGCGTGAGACTAACCCCTGCATGCACCAGCGGTGCCCCCTGGAACGTGGCATATCCGGAGACGTCTGGAATAGGGGTGACGACGCAAGGCCCGCCCAGGCAATTGAGGTCGAGCGAATATCCCCCAGCACCAGAGGGGGACCAACCGTAGACGAGTATGGTATAAGTACCCGCCAGAGTTAACGGACTCGTCCTGATCTCCTCGCTATAGGAACCATAATAGGCGCAGGCGTTCCACGTGGTTGTCGTGTCAGGAGCATACAAAAAGATACAGGGATACATGGTGGAACTGTCTGCTAATATATCAACGACGTCACCCACACTTGCTGTGAAGAAGAAGACGGGTTCTATATCACCGGCGGGATTAATTTGGTCGGTGAGATACTTACCGTATGCGGTCTGTCGCCCATTAGGAGAAGGGGGGACCACACTCTCCAGGTCGAGTGTGTAGTTCCCAGTGCCAGAAGACGACCAATCGTAAATCCGTATCGTGTACTCCTGCGTTGTGGGCAGTACCGTATCGATCCACTCCCGGTAAGAACCATAATACGCGCATGCTGTCGTGACGCCAACGAGCTCGATACAGGGATAGGTAGTTCCGCTGGATGCGTCTATTATTATTCTTTGTCCAGCGGTCCCATTAAATCGATAAAGGTCAGATATTCCAGGTTGGTCAATCGAACAAGTAATTAAGTTCCCATACATGATGAACATGTCTACGGGATCAGGAGTACACGGCATACCTTTTTGAGCGCTGGCCACGCTGGGGAAGAGCAAGCAGACGCCCAGTGTCAACGTTAACGCCACCATGGCGGGTTTCATTTTCGCTTTCATAACAACCTCCTGCCGGTTTGGCACGAATTTCGGTTTTGGCCCTCGATGGCTCGGCACTATGTCACGACCTGGGAGAGCCCGTCGGTGATTTGGGTCACCCATCGAGGGTTTCCAGCGGACTAGTACTTCTTTGGCCGAGCCGGGGGCGCGGCACAGAATCCTGTGTGCCCCAATGCGGCTCCGGCAACTACTGACCACGTTCTTCGCATGAGTTTTGTCAGACACTCGCCTTGAAATCGTTCTTTTCATCAGCAGGTCCTCCTCCCAGAAGACATGTAGCAATCCTGAACTGCTAATGCTTGGCCTCCCAATCTGAGGACTCGTGCAGATTGCGCCGATTGGGGGAGCCTGTAAATGGAAGGAAGATGAAATGAATGTGATCAAAATGTGAAACGTCTAAGTGGATGACTAAGAGTGGCTTAGAAGGAGTTGCGGCAGGACTGCCAGTAAGGGTGTGGAATTCCGCGGTTGCGAAAACTACCCTGGAAACTCAGAGAGCGACAGGGTAAACTTCTCCCAGGACGACCGAAAGACCCGCCATGCCGCCCTCGTCTACCTCTCGTGCTCGATTCGGAGCATTCGATCTGAATGTGAAGACGCGAGAACTATGCAATGGAAACCAAGCTATTCAGCTTCAGGAGCAACCCTACAGGGTGTTGCTGTTATTGCTGGAACGGGGTAGTGAGGGAGCTACGCGGCAAGACATACAAAGCCGCCTTTGGCCTGACGACACGACGGTGGATTTTGAGCGGAGCATCAACGCAGCCGTCAAAAACCTGCGTAAGACCCTGAGCGATTCGCCGGACAGACCCAAGTATATCGAGACATTGCCAAAAGTCGGCTACAAGTTACTCGTGCCGGTACAGTGGGTACAGTGGGTACCTACCGAGGTAACGCCCAAGCTGGACACCGACGGAGCGCCAACTCGGAAGGATAACCTGGCTCAGATCCGCGGGCTTGGAAAAGTACTGGTTTCTGCGGCCCTGCTAGCCCTGGTCGCACTGTTCGCGGGTTTCTACTATTACCGTTCCCATCGAGCAAATAGGCTGGTTGACAAAGACACCGTGGTGCTGGCCGATTTTGCCAACAGCACTGGTGACCCAGTGTTTGACGACACTCTGAAGACGGGACTGAGCGTAGCTTTGGACCAATCGCCTTTCCTGAATGTGCTTCCCGACAGCAAGGTCGCGGCCAACCTTCAGTTGATGGCGCGGCTGCCGGGCACTGTCCTCACCCCCGAAGTAGCGCGTGAACTCTGCCAACGGGCAAACAGCAAAGCCTACATTGCGGGATCCATTGCCGCACTGGGCAACAACTATATGCTGGAGCTGAAGGCGGTGAATTGCCAAAATGGAGATTTGCTGGCTCAGGAGCAAGTCACGGCCGTGGCCAAAGAGAAGGTACTGGACTCGCTGGGTACAGCTGCAATCAAGCTGCGCAGCCAACTGGGCGAGTCGCTGGCCACGGTGCAGAAATTCGATGTTCCGCTCGCTCAGGCCACAACACCTTCGCTCGAAGCTCTGAAAGCCTACAGCCTGGCGTCAAAGGCCGGCAACCAAATGGGTCCTCCTGCCAGCCTGAATCTCGCTCTTCATGCCCTCGAACTTGATCCGAACTTTGCCATGGGATACCGGTCAGTTGGCTTGGATTACTACAGTCAAGGTGAACTGGGACTGGCCAGCGAATTCTTCACGAAAGCATTTCAGTTGCGCGACCATGCCAGCGCACGGGAAGCTCTGATGATAAGCGCGGACTACTACTCCACTGTAACTGGTGAGCTCGATAAGGTTATACAGACGTATCAGGAGCTGATTCAGAGTTACCCGAACGACCCTGGTTTTCTTAACGGTTTGGGCACCGTGTACGCCACGCGGGGGGAGTATGAGGAGGCGACCGAGGTGATGCGCCAAGCCCAGCGCGTTGCCCCGGACGCTGTCGCCCCATACGCCGACCTCGGCAATTTCCTCCTCGCCTTGCAGCGCTTGGACGAAGCCCGACAGATCATCCGCGAGGCGCTGGCGCGCAAACTCGATGATGTTACCCTTCATAACGCCCTGTACGCGGTGGCTTTTCTCAGCGCGGATTCGGCGGGGATGGCGGAACAGCAGCAGTGGCTTGCCGGCAATCCGGAATATGAAAACTTTAGCCTTGCGCTGGCCTCTGATACCGAGGCGTATGCGGGTCATTTGGGTACGGCGCGAGAGCTGAGTGAGCGGGCAGCACACTCCGCCGTCCAGGCTGACAGCAGGGAGAGCGGAGCGACATGGCAGGAGAATGCCGCCCTGCGCGAAGCTGCTTTCGGTAATGAACAGGAGGCGCGCCAGGCTGCGGCAGCAGGCCTGCGCCTTGTGCCGAAGAATCAGGGTGTGAAGGTCGAAGCCGCACTTGCGTTTGCCATGACGGGCGATGCCATGCGGGCTGAGTCCCTGGCGAACGACCTGAATCAGCGCTACCCTAAGGACCTCCAGATGCAGTCGCTCTGGCTCCCTGCAATTCATGCGCAACTGGCGCTCCAACGGAAAACCCCGGCGATTGCTATACAGGATCTGCAGCCTGCTGTGTCCCCTATCGAGTGGGGACTAATTAATTTTGTTCTCAATGTTTCATGCCTCTACCCAACCTATATCCGGGGTCAGGCCTATCTCGCGTCGGGCCAGGGCGCCGCCGCCGCTGCCGAGTTCCAGAAGATTCTCGACCGTAGCGGCATCGTTTGGAACTGCTGGACAGGAGCATTAGCGCACTTGGGGATGGCTCGTGCCAATGCTTTGCAGGCGAAGAATTCAACGGGAGCAGAGGCCGATGCCGCCCGTGCCCGCGCCCTCGCCGCGTACAAACAATTCCTCACGCTCTGGAAAGACGCCGACCCCGACATCCCGATCTACAAGCAAGCGAAAGCCGAATACGCGAAGCTACACTAATTCAAAATCCTCAAGCCTCTAAACCAAACAAATACGCTCTGCGCGCCCGCCGCACCGAGAGTAATTTCGGGACCGATGATCGACGATTCTCGGGTTGTGCCGGTTGACCGGCCAATGTCGCACATTCTCAAGGCCAGCACCCTGCTAGGATACCGAGATTGCAATTCCCGGATTCGAGAGCATGACTGCACACTCCATCATTTTTAAAGAGCTGTCGTACATCTTCATTGCCGCCATTTTTGGAGGCGCGGTGGCGTGGCAGTTGCGACAGCCGCTCATTCTCGGCTACGTGCTGGCGGGGATTTTTATCAGCCCATTCACGCCGGGGCCGGCGGTGCGCGAGGCGCACACGTTTCAAATTGTCGCCGAGGTCGGCGTCGTCTTCCTGATGTTCTCCATCGGGCTGGAGTTCTCGCTCGAGGAGTTGCGCGAAGTGAAATGGGTGTCGCTGATCGGAGCGCCGGTGGGAGTGGCGCTGTCGGCGCTGCTGGGCGAAGGCGTGGGCATGCTGCTGGGTTGGGGCGCGCTGCAAGGCGTGGTCGTGGGGATGATCGTGTCGGTCGCCAGTACGATGGTGCTGTCGCGGCTGCTGATTGACAGCGGGCAACTGCAATCGCAGCACGGCAAGATCATGATCGGCATCACGCTGGTGGAGGATTTGGTGGTCGTGGTGCTGACCATTCTGATGCCGGTGCTGGCCAGCCTGACGCCGCATCACGTGCTGGGCGTGGCGCAGGCGCTCGGCAAGGCGGCGCTGATCCTGGTGCCGATTGGGTTTCTGGCGGTTTACCTGGTGCCGCGTGCGCTGGAGCAAATTGCACGATCCAATAATAAAGAGCTGTTTCTGCTGGTGCTGCTGGCGATTTGCCTGGGCACTGCGGCGCTGACCGAGGCGGTCGGTCTGTCGCTCGCGTTGGGAGCGTTCGCTGCCGGGCTGATCGTGAGTGCGTCGGAGTATGCGCATCGCGCGCTCGATCAATTGATGCCGCTGCGCGATGCGTTCGTTGCGGTGTTCTTCGTGACGGTGGGAGTGCTGATCGATCCGCGGGCGGTGGTGCGTGAGCCGGTGCTGCTGATTGCGATTCTCGCGCTCGTCGTGGTGGGCAAGTTCGTCATCTGGACGGGCGTCGTGAAGGTGTTTGGGTATCCAATGAAGACCGCTGCGCTGGTGGGCACCGGGCTGACGCAGATCGGGGAGTTCTCGTTCATCCTGGTGCAGGTGGCGCACGCCAACGCGCTGGTCGGCGATGAGTTCTACTACGCGGTGCTGGCGGCGTCGCTGATTTCGATTTTGCTGAATGCCACGCTGGTGCGATCGGCGCCGAAGTGGATGGGGGCGCGGTGACGCGGACGGGTGTTGGGCGGAGGCGGGCGTCGCGTTAACCTGATAAGGCACCCCCGCGCGATTGCGCTTGAATCGGGGATGCTCGCTCTCTACGATTGAAATTGCTCTTGCGATTTTCCCGCCTCGACCTCCCTTTTGCACCCAAAAGCTCATCGTTTGTTGCATGAGTGGTGCAATATAATGTGGTTTCCACAGGGACGACCCCAAATATGGTGTTTTACATCTTGACCCCTCCTAGCCTTCGAAAGTACAGTTGGCTTGGCATTTCACGTCGGGTCGAGATGAAATCGCGGATACCGCTGGCCTGAGAATTTGCTTCTGAACCGCAACCGGCCGGCGCTATCCCAACGGAGTACGCATTTGCTCAAACTGAAGAAGCTGCAAATCCTCGGTTTCAAATCGTTTTGCGACCGCACCGACCTTCGCTTCCAGGGCGACGGCATTGCCGCCATCGTGGGTCCGAACGGCTGCGGCAAGTCGAACATTTCCGACGCCATCTCGTGGGTGCTGGGCGAGCAATCGGCGCGACTGCTGCGCGGCGTCAACATGCAGGACGTCATCTTCGCGGGCACGCGCGAGCGCAAACCGACCGGCATGGCCGAGGTCTCGCTCACGCTGGTGGATCCCGAAATCTACGGCGACGTCACCGAGCCCGAGATTGACATTCAGGATGATCTGCCCGATGACGACTGGGATGAATCCGCAGTGCGCGCCGCCAAAGCGGAAGACGTTGAGCGCTACTCCGAGGAAGTGCATCCCGGCCAGAGCGATGACGAAGACGCACCCCCGACCGTGACCGAAACTGCTCACGATGCCACGTCTCCGCACGTCGTGCTGAAAATTCGGCGCCGCAAATTCAAGCGCACCTTCAAGGCCGGCGAGATCACCATCACGCGCCGCCTTTTCCGTTCCGGCGAGAGCGAGTATCTGCTCAACGGCAAGCTCTGCCGCCTGCGCGACATCCAGGACATCTTCATGGGCACAGGCCTCGGCCCAGAGTCCTACGCCATCATCGAGCAGGGTCGCATCGGTCAGATTCTCAGCAGCAAGCCGACCGACCGCCGCGCCATCATTGAAGAAGCGGCCGGCATCACCAAGTTCAAAACGCGCAAGCGCCTGGCGGAAGCCCGCCTCGAAGACGCCAAGCAAAATCTCGCGCGCATCAACGACATCTTCGACGAAGTCACTCGCCAGATGAACTCGCTGAAGCGGCAAGCCTCGAAGGCCGAGCGCTACGCCAAGTTGCGCGACGAAATGCGCGCCAAGCTTCGCGTGCTGCTGGTCAGCAAGTTCGCGCAACTTGATGCCGAGGCTTCTCTGCTTGATCGCCAGCTCACCGAAATCGGCGAAGCCATGCACGCGCAAGGTGAGGCTGTGCAGCAAATGGAAGGCGAGCACGGCGAGCGCACGCAGCGCGGCTACGCCATCGAGCGCGAGTCGCAGGAAAATCGCGAGCAGCTCAACACGCTTTCGCTGGAGATCGACCGCGCCGCCGCTCGTCGCCGCACCAACGACGAGCGCTGTGCCGAACTCGATGCGCGCGCCGCGGCCGCGCAGGCCGAGACCGCCAACACCGAAGCGCAGTTCGCGCGACTGCAACAGGAACTGGAAACCAATCGCGCCACCCTCGAGTCAGCCAACGTCGATGTCGCCCAGGCTCAGCAGGAGTCGCAAGCCAGGCAGCAAGAGGCTTCGGCAGCGGCGGCTTCGCTGTTGGAGGTCGAGCGCCAGCAGGAGCAGCGTCGCGACGCGATTCTGCTCGCGGTCTCCGCAACTTCCGCGGTGCGCAACCGCATCACGCAAGCCGAAGAACGCATTGCCGCGCTCGATCGGGAGGCGCAGCGCCTGCATGACGAAACCGCTGCCGCAGTTCTTCAACTGGAAACTTTCGGCGGCCAGCAAGGCCAGCTCGGTCTCGAGTTTGAATCCGCCTCGCAGCGCGTGCTCGCACTCGCCGCGCAAATCGACGACACGCGTCAGAAGCTCGACGAAAAGCGCTCCGCCGAAACCACCAGCAAGCGCCACCTGGATTCGCTGCGTGGCGAGTACGCCAGCGCGATGGGCAAGAGGAGTTCGCTGGAAGCCGTCATCACCGAGCATGGCTACACCACCGAATCGGTGCGCAAGCTCTTCACCTCGGGCGCGATGAAGGAAGGTCTTGCGCCGGTCGGCGTTCTTGCCGACTTTCTGGAAGTGGAAGACCGCTACGAGCACGTGGTCGACGATTTCCTGCGCGACGAGCTGAACTACATCGTGGTGAAGTCGTGGGACGCCGCCGACGAAGGCCTGCGCCTGCTGCGCAGCGACGTGGATGGCCGCGCTACGTTCCTCGTCCATCCCGAAGATTCGCAGGCAAAATTCTCGTTCCTCTTCGACGAGTCAACGCACCAGGTCACGCACGGCGAAAGCGTCGTTCCGCTCAAGCATTGCATTCGCGTGCTCAATGGCTTCGGCAAATCGCTGGAAGTGATTCTGCCCAAGCTCGGCAACGGTTACATCGTGCCCGACGCCAGTGCCGGTCGCGACCTCGCTCTGGAAAATCCAGACGCCTTCTTCCTTTCCAAGTCCGGCGAGTGCTTCCACAACGTCACCGTGACCGGCGGCAAGCAGCGCAGCCAGGGACCGCTCTCCATGAAGCGCGAACTGCGCGAGGTGTTGCAGCAGATGGGCGAGATGGAACGCGCCATGGCCGACGAAGAGTTGCGCGTGGCGGCACTGGGACGCGAAATCTTCGAGCTGACCGGACTGCTGCACCGGCTGGAAGACGACAAGCGCGAAGGCGAGCGCCAAGCCATGACCTCCGGCCATACGCTTCGCCAACTGAAAGCCGAGATGGCGCGGGTGCGCGAGCGCCTCTCCACCTACGAGCGGGAACTGGCTCGGGTCGGCGAAGAACGCAATCAGCAACAGACGTTCATCGCCGAACAAAGCGGCGAGCTGTCGGCACAGGAAGAACAGCGGCACCAGCTTGAGTTGGAAATGCAGGCTGCACAAAGCAGTCTGGAAGGCTTGCGCCTGCGCCGTGACGAAGCCGCTCAACTCGCCAGCGAAGTTCGGGCACAACTTGCCACGCTGGAAGAACGCCGCCGCGGCGCGGTAAACGCCGTACAGCGCATCGAGGCGATGGTGTCGGAGGTGTCAGCCCAACTGGCGAAGCTGAAGTCGCAACTTGAATCGGCTGCCGCTGAGAAGCAACAACGCGAAGTGGAGAACGTTCGCCTCACGGAGCAGGTGGTCGCCTGGACCGCCGAGCGCGAACTGGCACATACCAGTGATCGCGACTTGCAAGCTGAGTTGCAGACTGTCCGCGTGCGCATCGGCGAACTGGAAGAGGCCCTTAAGACCGCCCGTGAAGCTCTCGATGCCGCGCGCGATCGGCGCGGCGAACTTTCAGCCGCACAGGCGCGCGTGCAATCCGACGTGCAGCACATGTCAGAGACTTGTGTGCAGGAACTGAGCCAGCAACCGCATGAGCTGATGGCCGACGATTCCCTGCCCCGCATCGCCGCCGAAGAACTCGCCAGCGAAGAAGAAGCCTATCGCGACATGCGCACGCGCCTCGACAACATGGGTCCGGTGAACATGATGGCGCTGGAGGAGTACAAGGAGATCGCACAGCGTCACGAATTCCTGGAGACGCAACGGCTGGACCTGTTGCAGGCCATCGAGAACACGCAGAATACGATCAAAGAGATTGACACCGTCTCGCGGCAGAAATTCGAGGAAGCCTTCAAGATCATCAACGAAAATTTCTCTCGCACGTTCAGCAAGCTATTCGGTGGAGGCCAGGGCTTCATGCGCCTTACCGACATCGAGAACTCGGCGGAAAGCGGCATCGACGTGGTCGCCTCGCCTCCGGGTAAGAAGCTGCAAAACGTCCTGCTGCTCTCCGGCGGCGAGAAAGCGCTGACTGCGCTGGCGCTGCTGGTCGGCATCTTCCAGTATCAGCCCAGCCCGTTCTGCATTCTCGACGAGGTGGACGCGCCGCTCGACGAAGCCAACATTGGCCGCTTCACCGAACTGATTCGCGAGATGAGCTTGCAAACCCAGTTCATCATCATCACCCACAGCAAGCGAACGATGGGAATGGCGCCGGTTCTCTACGGCGTCACCATGCAGGAGCCGGGAGTCTCGAAGCTGGTGTCAGTGCGCTTCCACGAGGAGCCCGCGCGTCTCACCGCTGCAACGGCGTAGACGGTCACTGGCTTGTATCGGGGCATGGCTTCAGCCATGCCGCAAAATCGCCGTTTACAGCTCGGGCTTCAGCCTCTGAGGTGCTTAGGTTGGTCCAGTCGAGTATTTACAGGGTGGCTGTCTCACAACTGGTTTTGAAGGGGCGCGGTTTAACCAAAACTCTGTGTTCCTCGTGTCTCCGTGGTGAATGCTTTATTCGAGAACGCGACACTTTGGGCAAGCGGCAGACAAATCAAGGCGCCCCTCCCGGAGCGCCTTTTCCATGCGATAAGCCTCTTCTACTTCCCGGCATTCACCATACTCGTGTCGAAGGTCACCCCGGTCTTGCTGCCGGCGAGATCCACTTCCGTGATGGAAGGAACGCCGCCGCCGTCCTGCAGCACGACCTGCCCGTTCGGGGCTTTGCTGCCGAGGTCTTTCGTTTGTCCGCTGGCGCTGGCCACTTCTTTCCTGCCCTTGATGAATTTGACCTGGGCGCTGCTCCCACTAGTCTCACACTTAACGGTGTACTCGCCAGCCGGAATGGTTGTGCCGTTCAGTTGCGCATCATGGTAGAGAGTGATGGTGTCAGTCTTGGTTGATCCTGCAAAAGCGCTCATCGAAATGCCGATTGCGAGAGCCAACACTGTGAGGCGAGCCAGAATACGAGTCATTTGCCATCTCCTTTTTGACGGTCCGTTCTGGCGGCCCTGGCCGGCAGGAAGCACTTGCGTTTCCCGCCGCTTTGCATAGAATGTGACACCGGGGTTAAACAGCAACAGGGACTGGTTTCCAAGCCTCCCTCAAGATGATCTCGCCTGGGCCGCCAAACCGCGGGCGAAACATTCTGTTTGACCCCTAAGTTTTGTCGCCGTGCGGAGCGCTTGCGTGCTCCTCCTCCAATTTTCTTCACCGGTATACGTTGCACGCGCTCGGAAAGTTCATAAACTTTCGAAACTTTTCGAGTCGCACATTGGACGCGACTTCGCCGCCGAGGTGAGCGCAACCCGCATCAATTGCGGCGATTTGCATTCCGCATAAGAAAACCACTCATACGTCGCCGCGCACAACACATTCATCCCATGCATGTCTGGAAAAAATATCAAGCCCGCGCCAACCATTTTTAATGGCCGCGGAAATAACTTTCTCAGGGCTTTCTTCCCCTCCGACGACGAGAGCAGTTTTCACATTTGGTGTATAGGGGCGCATCGGCCTAGCGGTGCAGGTTAGGATTCGGGCTGGATCGGCTTTACGGGCCGCGGAAAGAACTCAGAGCGCAACAACTCAGGCACGGGATCGGTTAATCCCGTGCCTGTATGCGTGCTCCACACTCTCCCTGCCGAGAGAAACGCTAATCGTTAGCCGAGACGTTGTCGCGGCGTACATGCTCGTGATCGTGCTCGCATGTCAGCGGACATTCGCCCAGGATCGGGCGGCACGATGGATCCTGTCCCACCTCGATCATCTGCGACGGCACCTTGACCTCCGCGAACTGCTCCTCTTCGGTCGAGTGCTTCAGCGCCGACAGCGACGACTTGCCGCTGGCGATGACCTGCGTAACCTCGTCGAAGTAGCCGGTGCCGACGAAGCGCTGGTGCTTCACCGCGGAGTAGCCGTGGCTGTACTCACGCGCGAATTCCTTCTCCTGCACGCGCGAGTAGGCGGTCATGCCGGTATCTTTGTAGGCGCGCGCCAACTCGAACATCGCGAGGTTCAACACATGGAAGCCGGCCAGCGTGATGAACTGAAACTTGTAGCCCATCTCGGCCAGCGCGGGCTGGAAGCGCGCGATGGTGGCATCGTCCAGCTTCTTCTTCCAGTTGAACGAAGGCGAGCAGTTGTAGGCCAGCATCTTGCCCGGATACTTGGCGTGGATCTCGTCGGCGAAGCGCTCGGCCTCCTTTAGATTCGGCTCAGACGTTTCGCACCAGATCAGGTCGGAGTACGGCGCATACGCCAAGCCGCGCGCAATGGCCGAGTCCAGACCGCCATGTATGCCGAAGAAGCCTTCCGAAGTGCGCTCACCGTTCAAGAAGATGCGATCGTAAGGATCGATATCGCTGGTCAGCAGATGCGCGCTGTTGGCATCGGTGCGGGCCAGGACCAGGGTTGGAACGCCGAGCACGTCGGCCGCAAGACGGGCAGCCACCAGCTTCTGGACGGCCTCCATCGTTGGGACCAGCACCTTGCCACCGAGATGTCCGCACTTCTTGGCCGACGATAGCTGATCTTCGAAGTGAACGCAGGCAGCACCGGCTTCGATCATCGACTTCATCAACTCGAAGGCGTTCAGCGTGCCACCGAAACCAGCCTCAGCGTCGGCAATGAGCGGCGCAAACCAGTTCATGCCGTTCTTGCCCTCGGAATGGTGAATCTGATCGGCGCGGGTGAGGGCATTGTTCAGGCGACGGCAAAGGTTGGGTACCGAGTCCGCCGGATAAAGACTCTGGTCCGGATACATCTGGCCGGCATTGTTGGCGTCGGCGGCCACCTGCCAGCCGCTCACGTAGATGGCCTTCAGCCCGGCCGCAACCATCTGTACTGCCTGGTTGCCGCTCATGGCGCCAAGGGCGTTGACATACTTCTCACTATTCAGCATCTCCCACAGGCGCTCTGCGCCTACGCGGGCCAGGGTGTATTCGATGGGAAGGGTGCCGCGCAAGCGCACAACGTCTTCCGCGGAATAAGGCCGGGTGACTCCGTTCCAGCGCGGATCGGTCTTCCAGGATTTTGCAAGTTGAGCAGCAGTTTGATGCGTCGCCATTCGCGATCTCCTCTCGGGTTCGGACAATGAGTAGGGTCTACCGACCACAGTTGAGTGCGGACTGTTCAATTAGCCGAACAGTCATTCCACCGGATGTACAAACCATATCGGCCCGCCGATGCCAAGGCAAGAATAATGTTCAGCATATTGAACACAAATTCACTATCCTGCACCCTAGGTTGGCGATTCCCATACCGGGAAGCAGGTTTCCTTGGTCCATTGGGCAACCTCTACCCTAGGCGCAGCCGCAGTGCTTTGTCTGTGACATAGAGCTCATGGCAGCGTTTGCATGACCGACGACGCTCGAAGGAGGTAGCATCACCGCCTAAGCCGGCGATGTCCGGTATTATGAACAGGAATTCACTATGTTGCACAGTCTCCCACTGCTAGACTGATCGTATGGCGCGTCAAGTTGAGAGTCCCTCGACCGCGGTGGAGCGTACCTTGCTGATCCTGGAAGCGGCGGGCCAGCGCGAGGGTGGCATGTCGAATGCCGACTTTAGTCGCAAGCTCAAAATCCCCAAGAGCTCGGCCAGCTATATTCTGCGCACTCTGGAGCAGCACGGCTATCTACGCCGTGATCAGGAGGACGGTAAATACCGGCTGGGCATGAAGGTGCTAAGCCTGTCGCGCGCTGCCCTGAGCGGCGTGGATGTGCGCGAGGCGGCGCTTCCGATCATGAAACACCTGGTCGACCAGATCCACATCACAACCCACTTGGCCATTCTCGACCACGGCGAAGCGGTGTACGTGGAAAAGGTGGAATCGCCCAGCTTTATCAAGATGGACACCTGGATTGGCCGGCGGATGGAGGTCCATTCGACGGCGGTGGGCAAGGCTCTGCTTGCATACCTGGATGTCGAACAGCGGGAATCGATCATTCGCCAACGGGGACTGAAGAAACTGACGCCGCATACCATCATCAGCGTGCCCAAGCTGATGAAAGAGTTCGAGCGGGTTCGGCAGTTGGGGTATGCCGTGGATGACGAGGAGAACAGTCTGGGTGCGCGTTGCGTTGGAGCGCCCATCTTTAACAGTCAGGGCCTGGTTGAAGCCAGTGTCGCTTCCACCGGTACCATCAATGCGGTACCGCGTGACGCCGTGCCAAAACTCGCGGAGATGGTAAAGGACGCGGCCCGGCGCATCTCGCACCAGATTGGTTATCGCGGGCCTTACCCGCCAGCGGCGGCGTAACGGATTCCAACGGATGGAGTTTGCGGCGAGCTCAAGAACCTTCTGACAAGGGTTTTCCGATTTCCCAATGGTGCCCGAATGGATCGACAATTCGTCCGACGCGCCACCCATAGGGCTGGTCAGTGACGGGCCAAACCACGGTTGCTCCCGCTGTGACGGCCCGCGCGAAAGCGGCATCCGGATCTTCCACGATCATCACCATTCGCACAGAGCCACCGCCAAGAGACTCAGGACTGAAGTTTAGGTGCTCTGGAGACTCGTCAGCGACCCAGAATTCTGCTGTTCCCACAGCCAGCCGAGCGACCACTGCTCCACTCTCGTCGTCAAGGCGGAACAACTCGCCAGCTCCGAACGCTGCCTTATAGAATTCGACAGCCTTCGCTCCGTTTCGAACCGAGAGCATTGGGGATAGAGCGGTTCTTGCATCCTTTGCGTTCGTCGAGAAGTCGCTCACAGAAATCTCCGACCAGGCTTCCTTATGCAGTGGTTGCCACAACCGGGGACGCCATCTCCGAGGCGAAGGCCAACGGTTGTTCGTTCACGCGCAGAAACCATCGGTCACAAACGACATTGCGGCAGAAAGAGCGGTTCCGCAGCAGAGTCCGGCCGCAAACCTCACGAACCGATTGCGGAATAAACTGCGTCAGCGACTCGAAGGCATTCCGCTTGGGACACAAGCGGGCATATAGGAGCTCGCGGTAGAGTTCCAAACGGGCGGCGCTGTAATCGCCTTGCGCTGCGATGATGCTGTGAGCTGCAATCAATCCTGACTCGATGGCCGGCCGTATTCCTTCGCCGCTTTCCGGATACGCCAAGCCGGCGGCATCGCCGATCAACAGAATGGAGTCGTCCAGAATCGCCCGTTCCGAGTGCCCAAACAGCCAGTAAGCGTGGCCCAAAATGCCTTTGCCGGGCACTTTGACATTCCTGCTTTGCTTGAGAAAGCGAAGGAAGTCATTGCACTGTTGGGAGAGGCCGTGATTATCGACGCGCCCGATTCCGACGGTCAGGACATCCTGTTTGCGGAAGACCCATCCGTAGCCGCGCAAGTCGCGGCAAAAGTAAAGTTCAGGCAGTTCGCCGGCGATGCTGCAGCCAGCCGCTTGTGCTGCCGGCATCTCGAACTCTATTTCGCGCGCCACGACCGAGGGCGAGGAGGCCTTATTCCCGAGGAAGCGCGACACCGGACAAAAGTGTCCACCGGCGCCGACCACAAGTCGTGCCTTGATCTCGCCATTGACGAGCCAGCCGTCCCTGCTCCGCTCTATAGAGTCGAACGCCACGCCTTCCCGGACGCGAGCCCCACAACGGCGCAGAAGATATTCGTCAAACTCACAACGCAGGATGCCGTAGCTGATGGTGCGACCGTAGGAGATGTCAACCTGCGGCCCTTCGATGCAGCTCAGGCGAAAACCGGAGATTGGCTGCAGAATACGTCCGTGCGCGTAGGCCTCGGGATCAACGTCGAGCGCCTCGAACACCAGCGGCGTGATCCATCCGCCGCAAAGTTTGTTGCGCGGGAAGGTGCTGCGGTCGATCAGCAGGGTGTCGAGTCCCGATTGCCGCAGCCCCCAGGCGCAGGAGGAGCCCGCCGGTCCGCCGCCGACAATTAAGACATCGCAGGAGTCCATAATTCGTCGTCTGCCTTATCTTGGTCCTGGCTGGCATTGGTGTACAGACGGCTGCGCGTCTCTGGAACCGACTGACACTGGGCTCCAGTAAATACGACCTGGAACAACTGCAGAGTGCCGACCCGAAAGGCCGCGATGGACCCGGCAAGATAGAGCCGCCACATGCGTGAAAAAGTCGTCCCTTGAAGCTGCACGACGCGGTCATAAGCGCGGTCAAATCGGCTTAGCCAGTGTTCGATGGTTCTGGCGTAGTGCGGGCGGAGGTCCTCGATATCGAGCACATAGTAGGCCTGCGGCTCCAGAACCTCCATCGCTTCGCGCAGGGTGGGGGCGTAGGCACCGGGAAATATCCGCCTTCGGATCCAGACACTGAAGGGCAAACTGCGGCAACGACCGATAAAATGCAGCAGTCCCCGGCCCTGGTCACCGATCGACCTTTGAATCACCTGGCCTAACTCGGGGTAGTGTTCCCGTCCCACATGCTCCAACATGCCGACCGACACAAACGCATCGTAGCGCCCCGTGATATTGCGGTAATCGTCCTCCACGAACTCCACCATAGAGGAGAGACTCTTCTCCTTTGCGATCTCCCGGGCCACTCGAATTTGCTCATGAGAAATATTGAAAGCCTTGACCTTCACACCATAGCGCTCGGCCATATACATGGCGAGTGAACCCCAACCGCAGCCCGCTTCCACCACCGTCTCGCCGGGGCGGAGCCATAATTTCCTGCATACCAGGTCGAACTTGGCTTCCTGGGCCTCTTCCAGCGAAGTGTCTTCGTTGGGAAAGTAAGCGCAGGTGTACACCATCAGTTCATCCAACCAGAGCTTGTAAAACTCGGTGGGTAGATCGTAGTGATGATGAATGTTTCGCGTGGAGCCATAGCGAGTATTGGCCTGTACCCAGGCCAGCCACTTCGACATCAGCCGCCAGCGCCAGTTCCGCACAACGCGGGCTGAGGGGTAAATGGACTCGAGGACGCGGACCAGATCGCCCTCGACTTCAATTCGACCATCGGAATAGGCATCCCCAAAGACGACCTCAGGATTCATCACCAGCCCGGCCAGGGTGGCGCGGTCGGCTATGCGGACCGTACCGATAGGCGATGAAGTTGTGCTGGGTTGGTTTTCAATGTGGGGAAGAGCCAAGGATATTGGAGCCGCACCCACCGCCCTGCGAACCGCTTTCAGCAGGGAGCGATCGATCCAGGAGGCATTATTCAGGGTCACAGTATCCTCCATTCATACCGTAACTACCCGAGGATCAAGACGTAGCCGTTTACTTGGGTAAGTAAAGTTGCTGCGAGGAGAACCAGCCACAATGGCTTGAAGTAGCAGGCCACTGAAAGCAACGAAGCGGTCGCCGAGCGACGGGGTCACTGTGTACATGGTTCTGCTGGGAGCAACTGAACTCATCGCAGTGAGCTGACGTGAGTGCAATACTAACATCCGCCCATTGGCTCACGTCACTGAAAATATTATAGGCTCCGCCGGAAATGGACCGAAGTCCCATGCGCAGAGATAGTTTTGGGTTTCGCGAAAAAGGGAGAATCTGGCGCTCGACCGAGCCGGCGCTACTACGCTACTAACTAAAGGAGAAGTTGCGTCAACAGACTCGCCCCAGCGCTAAACATGCTTGCGGGCACGTTTCACCATGCCTTCCCGTTCCAGGGACTCCTGAATGCCGTTCCACACCCGGGGACTGGGCTCTTCCATCGGAACCAGTAGCTTTGCCGCCTCCGCGATGTAACGCAGGTCGGCGACCAAGTCGGAGCAGATATGGCAAGTTGCGAGGTGCTGTTGTTCCTCGACGCTGCCGCCCCCGTCAATGATGTGGGGCAGGACCTTTTGAAACTCGGCGCACGTCATTCGTTTCTCCCCCAGGGAATCCGGGTGGATATGTTCCTTCCTACCGTAGTTATTTCCGCGAGCGTTATCATAAAATCTCTTGGAACTTCCGCTGTAGGATTCCACGCATCTCCTGCGAGATGCCCCCTCACCCAGTCGTCGATCGTCTGGTTGCTTTCCTCTCCGCCTGGCTCAGCTTCAGAAGGTCACGCAGCTTCATCCGTGCCTTGTGGAGTTGCGACTTGCTGTTGCCGATGGAACAGCCCATCATCTCCGCAATCTCATTGTGTTCGTAACCCTCGACGTCATGCAACACAAAGACGATGCGGTACCCGGGTGGCAAACTCTCGATGGAGCGCTCCAGGTTCACGCGATCGATGGAGCCAGCCAAAACATTGTCCCGGGCGCCGATGTCCTTCCTGGGACCATCTTCGTTTTGCGGCTCCAAGGTCTCCTCCAACGAGACTTCGGGCAGCCCTTTCTTGCGCAGGTGCATGAGCACCACGTTCACCGACAGGCGGTGCAACCAGGTAGAGAACGCGGATTCCCCGCGAAATGTGGCGATCTTGCGATACAGCTGCAGGAAAGCCTCTTGCGTCAGGTCTTCGGCTTCCGCGGTATTGCCGAGCATGCGCAGACACAGCGAATACACCCGGCGCTTGTGAAGACCGTACAAAGCCTCGAAACATTCGGCATCGCCCTGTTTGGCGCGGTCAATCGCTTCCTGCTCGGAGATGCCGTTAGCCAATATTTTTTTAGCGGTCGTCAAGTTTGTGTACTCGGCTCTGCTCCCAATTTCGATGCAGGAACGACAGCAATGCGTTGCCTGAGGCACCGGCGGTGACAGGTATTAGAGCACCGTGGCGGTTGGTCGGCAAGAGGGTGTCAGCAGTGGCAGTGGATCAATTTTCGGTTTGCAACAACTCGTCCCGAATCCCGGTTAGTGGATTACTTTGACGAGTCACTACCGTGAAATGGCGTGGCGCGACGGAGGAGAAGCGGCGATTGCAGTCTCCCGCAGCGCCACCGCCGCTTGCTCTTATTCTGCTGGCACTACGGTTTTTCTATTGCCGTTCATCCCGACCAGTGCCAAATACGCCGGCATGGCTACGTAGAGATTGGCCGTTGTCAACATGGCTTCCAGCTCCGTCCCTGCTCCGTGAGGTAGCTCCGCTCCACATGGAGCCCGTGATAGGATTTAGACCACCTGCATTAGTAGCGATGCCGTGTCGCTCAATGTCCTCTTGGCCTTAGAGCGGCGCTACTGCTGTACACTCAAAGATCGCATTTATGCGTCCTTCACATATCCGCGTTTTCATCCTGGTACTAGTGTCATTGGCATTTATCGGTTGGGCAATCCCAACGGCTGCCAATTTCATCATCGAGTACAACTGGTGGAAAGAGGTCGCCCAAGTTAATACGTGGGTCAGCATGCTGTGGTACAGCATCGCCCCGGCAGCGGTAGGTGCCCTGGTGGCATTCATCGCACTGTACGTAGCGCATGGGCGCGGGTTGCACTTCGCCGGCGTCCGTCAACGTGACTACCGTCTATATTTCCGCCTGGTCCCGATCGCGCTGGCCGTAATCGCGATGCTGCTAGCGTCCGCCTCGATCGACTTCTGGACAGTCATGCGCTTTTTCGGGTCACGCGGGCTGGCGGCTCCTCCCGATGCCTGGCAGGACCATGTTTTTTCGCACGCCTTGCCCTTTTACTTGTTCGATCTGCCTTTCTATTCGGACGTGCTCGGATTTCTGTTTGTAGTGGCGATTCTTTCCGCACTGCTGTTCTGGGTGACGGCCCGCGGATGGCAGTTGTTCGAACGCGTCCGCTACCGGTTGATCGATCGGCCAGCAGGACCTATCAACATTGGGGAGTACTTACGGTTGCCGGGCGCCACGCGCACTCCTTTCTTTCGAATCATTGCAGTGATCTTGTTGCTCGGCTTTGCAGCCTGGGTTTATCTGGGCAACTATGAGCTTCTGTTCAATACGCATGCCTTCATGACGGGCGCTGATTTCGTGGATGAGAAAGTCACTCTGCCTCTGCGCTGGCTCCTAATTATTTCCGCGTTAGCTGCGGTGCCGCTAGTGTGGATGTCGAAATTCAAGCGGGCGGTCGTCCTGGTGATGTCCTGTTTTATTCTGCAACTGGCATTGCCGGCCATCGTTCGCGCCGTCTACGTGCGACCCAATGAGATTTCGATTGAACGGCCCTACATTGAGCGTCACATCCAGGCGACCACTGCTGCTTTTGGCCTCAATCGAAACGCCACGGAAAGCGCCTTCACACCTTCCGGTCAGGGCGTGGTCGACCCTGTGCAAGATGCAACGCTACTCGCCAATGTTCGCTTGTGGGACCTTCGCGCATACAACGCAACCATCACGCAGATTCAAGCGCTGCGTCCCTACTACACCTTTCCGGACACTGATGTTGATCGCTATTTCATCAACGGCCGCATTAAGCAGGTGCTGCTATCTCCCCGCGAAATTGATGTTACCCAGTTGTCCGCCGAAGCGAGCGAGAGCTGGATCAATCCTCATTTCATTTACACACATGGCTTCGGCGTAGTCGTAGCAGAGGTCAACAAAATTACGCCTGATGGCCTGCCGGTGCTGCTCATCGAAAACGCGCCTCCAGAGATTAAGTCGCCCGGGTTTCAGCTCACGCGGCCGGAAATCTATTTTGGCGAGAGGACCCAGGATCCAGTATTCGTCCACACCGCCCGTGAAGAATTCGATTATCCTTCCGGCGATCAGAATAAATATTCGACCTACCAGGGCACGGGCGGCTTTCCGGTTGGATCTTTTCCTCTGAAAGTTGCCGCCGCAATTTCGCAGGGCGAGCCGAACATTGTTTTCACGGGATATCTGACTGGCCAGAGTCGCATGATGATTTATCGCAACGTGAAAGCAAGATTGGCGCACCTTGGCCGGTTTCCTGCACTGGGACCAGGACCCCTACCTGGTCATTACCGATGACGGCCGACTGGTCTGGATGGTGGACGGCTATACAACGTCTCTCTCGCATCCGTATTCAGCAGTGCTTCCCGTCGCCGGGCTTGAGGATGGCGCAAATTACATTCGTAATGCCGTAAAAGCTACCGTCGACGCCTACACGGGGAAGATTTCTTTGTACGTATTCGATCCGAGCGATCCCATTATCCAGGCTTATCAGAAGCTATTTCCGAAGTTGTTCCTGCCCGCGTCGGCTATGCCCGCCGATCTGCGCCGGCACGCCCGTTATCCCGAGGCTATGTTCCAGACCCAGGCAGAGGCGTACCGAATCTTTCACATGCGCGATCCTCAAGTGTTCTACAACAAAGAAGACATTTGGGAGATCGCGCGCGACCTTTTCAGCCAGTCTGGGCAACCAGAACCTGTATCGCCAACCTACGTCGTAGCTACGTTGCCGGGAGAGAAAGAAGCCGAGTACCTGCTGATTCTGCCTTTTACTCCACGAGGAAAGGACAATTTGATCGGGTGGATGGCCGCGCGATGCGATGGTGATCAGCTGGGGAAACTAGTGTTCTATCAACTGCCAAAGCAGCAATTGATGTATGGCCCCATGCAGATTGAATCGCGCATCGACCAGGACCAGAACATCTCCAAAGACCTCACGCTGTGGAACCAGCAAGGCTCGCACGTGCTGCGTGGAAATATTATCGCTCTCCCGGTGACGGGTGGCTTTCTCTACCTGGAGTCCATTTACATTCAGGCCGCCGAAGCCCGTATGCCACAGCTCAAAAAAGTGGTGCTGGCCATGGGCGACCGTCTGATCTATCGGGACACCTTCGACCAGGCCTTGGCCGACCTAACGGCAGCACCAATGACAGCAGCAGCTCCTCCCGCTGCCTCTCCAGCCTTGCCAGCAAGCGCGAAAAACGTACCTTCACTGGCGGAGCGTCTCCACCAACTTCGAGATCAAGCCGAACAACTGGCGCGGGAACTCGAGAAGCTGGAAAAGGAAACAGTCAAGCAGTAGATGCAATATTGGAGCCTGCCAAACGACTAGAACCGTCGCTAATGACTTTGATCTGCTGGCCGGTGAGTGTAGCTTGCGCCACTATCACGAGTCCGCCAGATAGAATGGCTGTTCGAGATTCTGCTCATGCCTTCGAACTGGCTCTTCTGGGTCCTATTCAACTTGTTTGTGTTGGCGCTGCTGGCGCTCGACCTGGGCGTGTTCCACCGCCGCAAGCACGTGGTAGGCTTTCGCGAGGCCATCGGGTGGACGCTGGTCTGGATTTCTCTGGCAGCAGGCTTCGCCGTCCTCATGTATTTCTTTGGACATACCATGGTGGGCAGCCGCGCCCGGCCCAACTCCGTGCTGTCGCTGGAGTTCATCGCCGGCTACCTCATCGAGCAGTCTCTCAGCGTCGATAACCTGTTCGTTTTTCTGCTCATCTTTCGCTATTTCCGTGTGCCTCGACACTTTCAGCACGAGGTATTGTTCTGGGGCATCCTGGGCGCGCTGGTCATGCGCGCCGTCTTCATCGTCGCGGGTATCACGCTGCTGAACCGCTTTCACTGGTTCATTTATGTCTTCGGCGCGATCCTCATCTACAGCGGGGTCAAACTGTTCGGCCAAAAGGACGCGGAGATCAAGCCCGAGGCCAACCTGGTGCTGCGCGGCTTTCGCAAGCTGTTCCCAGTGACCAAAGATTTTGAGGGCAGCAAGTTCTTCGTGCGCCGCGGGTTGGTGCGCTACGCAACGCCGCTGGCGGTGGTGCTGATCGTGGTGGAGACCACCGACCTGCTGTTTGCGACCGACTCCATTCCGGCGGTGTTGGCAGTGACGCGCGAGCCGTTCATCGTCTATACGTCCAACGTCTTCGCGATTCTCGGATTGCGCTCTCTATATTTTGCGCTGGCGGGAATGATCGAGGTCTTCCACTTCCTGCACTACGGCCTATCGCTGATTCTGATCTTTATCGGCGTAAAGATGCTGGCGTCGAGTTACGTAGAGATTCCGATTGGCATCGCGCTGGGCGTGGTTGCCGGAGTCTTGCTGATTTCAATTTTCCTGTCGCTATTGTTTCCCAAGAAAAAACAGAGGAGCGCGTAGCAGATTTATTGGAAGCGAATCTCGTCGCCAGATACCACGGAATGTTTGTGGAACTTTGCGTCGTTCTTCAGGGGGAAGTCGAGGCGATAGTGAGCTCCGCGGCTCTCCTCCCGCGCCAGCGCCGACCGGGCGATCAGCAAACCAGCTTGCAGTATGTTCGCCGCCTCGTGCGAACGGCGATCACCCGAGGCAGGCCGCTGCTTCTGCAACTCACTTAGCTCCGAGACCACCTGCCGCAGGCCTTTTCCGTCACGTACCACGCCCACGTACTGCCACATCAGCGATTGCACTTTCTTGATGAACGCCTCGATCTGTGCGGGTTGTCCGTTGGTAGCCTCCGCCGTATTCTCAGTTGCAACTGCCGCGTGCTCACGGCGCGACCCGAGATGCTCACGCATGTTCTGGGCAGCCCGTGCTCCGTAGACCAACCCTTCTAAGAGAGAATTGCTGGCCAGCCGGTTGGCTCCGTGTACGCCTGTGCAAGCCACCTCCCCGGCTGCATAGAGCCCAGGGAGGGAACTTTGTCCACGTAGATCGGTGCGCACGCCGCCCATGGCGTAGTGCGCCGCGGGACGAATGGGAACCAGTTCGGTAGCAATGTCGATGTTGTACTCCATGCAGGTGGCGTAGATGGTGGGAAAGCGTTTCCGTACACGATCGGCATTCAGGTGCGTCAGGTCTAGATACACTGCGGCGTCGGGACGCTTTACCAGCTCCAGTTCATGTGCGATGGCGCGTGCCACGACGTCACGCGGAGCCAATTCCGCCGCCTCGTGATATTTGGGCATGAAGCGCTTCAGCTCAATATTGCGCAGATAAGCGCCTTCGCCGCGCAGCGCCTCCGACAAAAGGAACCGGGGAGCGTTCTTCAGATACAGCGCGGTGGGATGGAACTGCACGAACTCCATGTCGCTGATTTCGGCCCCGGCGCGATGCGCCATGGCAACGCCGTCTCCGGTTGCAACGGAGGGGTTAGTGGTGTCGCTGTAAACGTGGCCCAAGCCGCCGGTAGCGAGCAAGGTAGCGCTGGCAAAGATTTCATGCGATTGGCCAGACTGGTCGAGAACGCGGACCCCAACCACGCTGCCGTCCCGGACCAGCAAGTCGGTAGTAAATTCAAATTCCCGAAAGGTGATGGCGTTGAGCGCGGTGGCCTTGAGATAGAGCGCCCGGCCAATCTCACGCCCGGTCGAGTCTCCGTGGGCATGAAGCACGCGGTTGCGGCTATGCGCTCCCTCGCGGGTAAACGCGATCTTCGTGCCGGCGCGATCGAACTCCGTACCCCACTCGATAAGCTCCTCGATACGGGGCGGGCCTTCTTCCACCAGGATTCGCGCGGCTTCTTCGTTGCACAGGCCGTCACCAGCCTTGAGCGTGTCCTCCAAATGCAGACGGACTTCATCGTCATCGCTCAAAGCAGCGGCGATACCACCCTGCGCATACTGCGTGTTGGATTCGGTGACCTCCCGTTTCGCCAGACACAGCACGCGGCCCGCCGACGCAAGTTCCACCGAGGCCCGCAGGCCTGCGATGCCCGCGCCCACTACGATGAAATCGGTTTCGGAAGGAAGAGCTTTCATAGCCACTAGCCGTGGTCTTTACGGGTTCATGGTAGCACGCAGGCAGAGAGCGGGAACCGGTACGTAAGACAGCAAGACCAAATGGGGAATCGCAAAGAACGAGTGCGACAGCAACTCTCGTCCATTACACTAGACGTTTGACTCGCATCCCGGTCCACACCCCATCCCGATCCTACGATGTGCTGGTTGAGCGTGGCTTGCTGCGTTCGGCGTCGGCCGCTCTGGGCGATTCTGTGTCTCCGGAATGGCGCGTCTTCGTAGTCACGCAGGCGCCCGTTCGCAAGCACTGGGGTCCCGTGCTGCGCAAGAACTTCAGCGGTACAGGACGCAAAGTCGAAGTGGTGACGATGCCGGATGGCGAGCGTGCGAAGACCCTCTCGCAACTGGAAAGACTTGCCTCGAAGCTGATGAACCACGGCGCTGACCGCCAGTCGGTGATTCTGGCGATGGGCGGTGGAGTGGTGGGCGATGTAGCAGGATTTCTGGCATCCGTCTTCATGCGCGGAATTCCCGTCGTGCAAATACCGACCACGCTGGTCGCGCAGGTTGATTCGGCGATCGGCGGCAAGACCGGAGTGAATCTGAAGTCGGGCAAAAATCTGCTTGGCACCTTTCATCAGCCGCTCGCCGTGCTGGCTGATCCTGATGTGCTGGCAACGCTGCCTGAGCGTGAATACCGCTCTGGCCTGTTCGAGGCCATGAAATACGGCGTGATTCGCAACCCTGCCATCTTCGAGTTGATGGAGGCGAACAGCGATGCTCTGTTGCGCAGAGACGGCGCGATGCTGGAGACGCTGATCACCGAATGCATTCGCGTCAAGGCAGACGTGGTGAGCGCCGACGAGCGGGAGAGAGGCGAGCGGCGCATCCTGAACTTCGGACACACCATCGGGCACGCGCTCGAAGCCGAGACTGATTACAAGCAGTTCCTCCACGGCGAGGCGGTGGGATGGGGGATGATTGCAGCCACCATGATCGGGGTTGGAATGCAGATGACCGACTCGCCCACCGCGCGACGCATCATTGGGCTGGTTCGCGCGTACGCACCTTTGCCAAAGGTAGACGTAGACAGTGAACACGTCGCGAAGCGACTCCTGTCCGACAAGAAGACAGTTGGCGGCGTTCCCCATTTCATCCTGCCGACCGGCATCGGCAAGGTCGAGGTGGTCAACACTGTTTCGACGCGAGCAGTCATCGAAGCGCTCGACGAAATCAAGCGCTTATCGAAGGCTTAGCATTGACTCAACAGGACAAATTGTCGATCGAATCTGCGGACAGCCCGGCGAGTGAGCGCATCGTTGGCGCCGCACCGGCGGGAGCGCGAGACGAAGCGTCGGCCTCCGAAGCGGTGCGCGATATGTTCACGTCGATCGCACCTCGCTACGATCTGCTGAACCACGTGCTCTCGATGAACATCGACCGGGTGTGGTGGAACCGCACCGCTCGCGTCTTCAGTGAGGTGCTGCAGCGTCCCGATGCGCGGGTGCTCGACCTTTGCTGCGGAACCGGCGACATGACATTTGCGCTGTATCGTCGCCTGAATGGCGCTGCCACGCCGATCTTTGGGGCCGATTTCTCCCATGCCATGCTCGTGCGCGCGGAACAGAAGTCGGCAGGCAGAAACATCCGCTGGGTCGAGGCCGACGCACTGAATCTGCCGTTTTCGTCGGGTGAGTTTCAGTTGGTGACTTCGGCTTTCGGCTTTCGCAATTTGGCCAACTACGATCGTGGACTGGCGGAGATTTACCGCGTACTTGCGCCTGAGGGCGAGGTAGGTATTCTCGATTTCGGCGAGCCTAAGGGCTTGGTCGGTAAATTGTATCGAGTGTACTTTCGCCGGCTGCTGCCGGCCATCGGGACGCTCATTTCCGGCGTGCGCGGCCCTTATGCATACCTGCCTGCGTCCGTGCTGCGCTTCCCTTCTCCCGACGAAATGTTGCAGCGAATGCGCGCCGCCGGTTTCCGTGAAGTCACATGGACACCGTATACGTTTGGGATTGCGGGGCTGTATCGGGGGAAGAAGTAGACGCAGGGGTCAGGGGTTAGTGTTTGGCATTTGTCATCTTGGACGGGGAATAGAAGAGCCTCTACAGCTGCGAAAAAACACGGTCTGGCATCTCCCACAGCAGCAACTCAGGGATTGTTGGCGGCCATAGGGATCCCTCGACTTCTCGCTGCGCTCGTCGCTTGGGACGACATCCAAGATACGTGCCGTTGCTATTGCCCTCGCAGGGCAAACGCGTTCGCCTCGCGATTCGCAGTCAAAGCAGAATGGTGTTTCCAGGCCACGATGCTCATGCGGGTCAGGTCGTACATGCCATAAATAATGTTGGCCCGCCAGATGTCGCTGCGAAAGGTCAGGATCTGCCGGCGGAAATAGCGAAACACTTTGTTGCCAGGTCTGAATCGCGTCGTGGCGTTTCCCGCCGCCAGTCCCGGAACCATCGGCTGGCATTGCTTCAGCTCGACAACTGCCAACGCCCCATCGGTGCTCACCAGATCTCCCGTAGCGTTTTGGCTGATCGTTGCCACCTTGGGACGTTGCACCAAGTGGACCGCCTTCACACAGCCCGCCACGTTCAGATCGCGAATCACTTTGCTGCGTTCCTCGTCAATGTTGGTTGTAATGTGGTGTACGAACTGGTGATGCTCCAGCGAAAGGGTTGCTCCCGTATCATGCGTCGACGAACTCACCCACACGGTCTCGGAATCCGTTGAGCCAGGCCATTCCCAGATGCGCAGATGGTCGCGCCGCGCATAGCTGTTCAGGCTTTTCTGCCAGTTCATATCGGCAGGTTTACCGTCCAGCAGAAACGGTCGCATCGGCGCTTGGGCGTAGCCGCTGTTGTTCAGAAACGCATAAAAGTTACGGAAAAACGATCTCTTGTTGAGGACATCACTCGTGCTCCACCCAGCTTGCTCGAAAGCAGACTCCACCTCTTCGCGCGAGCCCACGAAGACCAGATTCACCACATCGGCATCCACCAATTTCACCGTGGTGGAGCGCCGCGGTAGCGACTGGACCAAACTATCGACCTCGAAATTTTCTGTTTGATCGACCGCGCTTTCCGTGGGCGGATCCGATGCGGTCGCCAAGGCAAGAATTGGCTCGGTCAGCTTTATGCGGAGGTCAGTACCGGCCGGGAAATAGATCTCGGGTTCGGGAAAGATGGGGAAAGACGCTTTGAAGACGATCAGCCCCACGTCCGAATATGGGTTCCAGGTAGGCAGGTGCCGGAGGCGGCTGTTGATTCTTCCCTGCGGAGAGTCGCTGCTGAGCACTCCCTGGATCACACCCTTGGAAACCTGCTCGCGCGCGTTCTCCACTTCCGCCACCGCGGCCGACATCGCGATCGGCGGTCCCTCGCTCGGAATCGCGCGATCAAATTGGATTTGCAACGCAGATGTCTCGTGGCGGATGCCCCAGCCCACTTTGCGGACCGAGACCACCCTGCCATCGATTCTTGTGCCAACCGGCAACACCACGCCGCTCCCACATGTTATGGCTTCGATCAGAACGGCGTGTACGGTATCGCCCGCTTTCGCGTCGTAGGAGGATACTGGCGAGCTCAGACGAATCCACAAGGTCTGCCCGGCTGGAACGCCTCCGCAGGCCAGCGCCAGCGTCGAGCAGAAGATCACCAGCAAGGGAGCCAATCGACGGCTTACACCGGGAGGGACTCTCATCAAAGACCAATATTCCTTTATCGTGGGATAACCCATCATAAATGATAAACACCATGCGCTGCGGGATTTCTCGCGGGAGTGTCACCTGGCTCGGCGGACCCGCCTGCAGGGATGAGAATCAACCACGGAGATCACAGAGAAAAACCGTGTCCTCCGTGCCTCCGTGGTAAGTGATTTTCGAGGGAGCGCTGAGTAGACAACCGTCGTTCTGGCCATATTAGGGAAGATTGTTCAGCGTTAGGCTCAATAGGCTCGCGGGATCGATGTATGCGCCTTCCCAACGAACGCCCATGTGCAGGTGCGGGCCGGTAGCTCTGCCGGTAGCGCCGCTCAGTCCGATCTCCTGGCCCTTGCTAACTTTCTGTCCTTCGGCAACTTCAAGTCGAGACAAGTGCATGTACAGGGTCATGAACCCTACGCCGTGATCGATGATCACGCAGTTGCCTTCGTAAAACAGTTCGCGAGCCAGCACGATCTCCCCGGAATTCGCCGCCAGCACCGGCGATCCTGTCTTGACCCGGAAATCCATGCCACGATGCACGCTCTCCAGCTTGCCGTTGAACACCCGGCGCGTGCCAAACGAGTCCGACACGACCGAACCAATCGGAGCGAGGAAATCGCCTGACCATTCAGGCGCCGGAATCTGATGCGAAAATGCGAGGCTCTTGGCTTGTTTGTCTGACTCGATTCGGCGCAGAGTTGCCGCGTTTGGCTTCACAAAACGGTCAGGCACTCGAAGCGATACGGTCTTATAGTTCGACGGGCCAACCCGAACGTCCCGAGCCAGGTGAATCACTTCTCCATCCGGCATCGTGGCGACAACATCGAGCGGATACACTCCTGGCAAGGCTTCCACGTCAACTCCCGCCAACCCGTACCACTCGTGGCCATCGCGCCCCTGGAAAAACGAAACGTCACGTCCCATCCACTTGCCACTTAACTTCGCAGGCGAGCCTTCGAGTTGGATCGAAAACAGACACGCTGATCCCGATTGCAGTTCCTGCGGAGTCCAAGCCACGCTCTTGAAAGCGCTAGCTGCCCTCGCCACGGTGAGTGGTAGCGAGCCGACAAGGAGCAATATCAGAGCGAAGTAAATGCGGTGGCGCATGACGGGATGTCCACGACGCGTTGTCTTCCTTCTGGGGAGGGTTGACGCGATCGGATTGAAACGGAGTTTCTATCGGAACGCAAACTTATGCAAGGGAAAACTGACGGCGCGGGGTTGTTGGGCTGGTTCGAGAAAGGTTTTCGTGAGTCGCGAGGCTTCGTTATTCAGCGACCCGCCCGTACGACTATCCTATGGGGGCGGGGTGCCCCGCCAAGCCGATTTTTGCTTGGGTGGGGATTTTGCTTAAGGTCACTGCGTTTGATTCGCGTTTAGTTGTACGCTTTGACCCTACCCCCGGCTTGGGGGGTGCTCGGAGTGTTAGCTGGGCCACCATCAGGATTTTTAGCATAATTCCTGATTTCCAGTTGTTTCCTGACGCACGAATGTGAAAGGCCAATTATGGGTTTTGAACCTCAGAAATTCTTTATTGGCGTCATCGACTTCTTCTCAATCCTCCTGCCGGGCGCAGTGCTCGCTCTTGGGCTTTATCTGTCCGCGGGACCGCAAATCTTCAGGGTCTTGGCTATATCCCCCGCTGCCATCTCCCCCGCGCAAGGTTGGGTGGCCTTCTTGTTCAGTAGTTACCTGCTCGGCCACTTTCTTTTTTTCATCGGCTCATGGCTCGACGACTTAGCCTACGATCCCCTTCGAAACATGACGCGCAAGGAGCAAATCATGCACCCTCTGCCAAAGATCATAAGGTGGCTTTTGTGGCTGTGCTTCAAGAGGGATGCGAATGCAGCGGTCGATCGCGTGGTGACTATCAAGGAACGCTATCTGAACCGGATTGGGGCATCCCACGCCGTCAACGCGTTCCAGTGGTGCAAGGCTCGACTGGCGACCGAACACCCGGAAGCTCTGGCCACGGTCAATCAATTTGAGGCGGACTCCAAGTTCTTCCGAAGCTTGGTCCCCGTCATGTTGTTTGTGCTGGCCAGGGCGCTGTATTGCCGGCATTGGTGGTTGGCGACGGGCTCGATTCTTGCTATGGGGTTGGCGTTCTTGCGCTACGTGGAACAGCGTTTCAAATCGACGCAACAGGCCTATTGGTATATCCTGACCCTCGAGGCAAGCAAGGAAGCTTTGTCCCCGGGCGTCAAGCCATCGAGTTCATAACAGTTGCCCTTTCTGCCGACTGGCTAAGAGCTCGCAATGGAGTTCTTCCCAAGGGACGGTCACCGCTTTGCCCGCTTTCAGATCTTCGATTCTGCGAGCGACTTCCTTGTCCCAAGCCTCTTGCACAGACTCGTCCGCACCCTCAAGACTTTCCAGCAACGCGTTGGCTAATGCAGCACGCTCGTCAACGGGAAGGGCGAGCGCCCGTTTCAGAAGATCGGAAATTTCTGGGCTCATGGCATTATTTTACCCTGTGCCACTGTGCCATTGTAGGGAACGTGTACTGCGGTAGCTGTCCACGAACTGTGCCGTCCCTGAAGGGACTCGGGGATTCTTTTCACCTTTACCCAGGGCTTACGCCCTGGGCTAAGTTTGTTTCGCCCTTCGGGCTCGCGTTTGGCTTCTAGTTGCGGGTCGCGTAGGATGGAGGTTCGCCCTAGCAGCATAGCCATGAAACCAGTTCTCGCCGGATTTTTTCTTCTTATCCCACTTACGACGATCTTCGCGGCGGCGCAGCAGACGACCGCGAACCCTTCCCCTCAAGCAACTCAGGCGCAGCAGGCGCCAGCGAGCACTCCCACACAAGAAGCTCCCCTGCCGCAAACGCCTGTCATCCCACTGCCAATAAATCCTGAACAGCACACGCCGCAGCAGCCGACGGTGAATCCGCCGCAGGCGGCGACCGGGACAGATGCCAGCGGCGCCCGATTACTCGCAGGAAGCCACGGTTATCGAGCATTATCACCAGACCATGCGTTTTGAGAATGACGGCACCGGGCGGGACCAACTCGACGCACAAATCAAAATCGTCAGCGAGAGCGGTGTGCAGGCGCTGGGTCAGCTCAAAGTCGGCTACAGTGCGCTCAGCGACAAGCTGGAGATCGTGTATGTCCGCGTACGCAAGCCCGATGGAACGGTCATTACGGCGCAGGAGTCTGCGATCCAGGACCTTACCTTGCCGGATGCGCCGGTGTACACCGACTATCACGAGAAGCACATCAGCGTGCCATCGTTGCGCCCTGGCGACGTGCTGGAATATGAGTTCGTCCGCACCACCACGACTCCGCTCGCTCCGGGACAGTTCTGGACCAGCGTCGACTTTTGCCGAGAAGGGCATCATCCTCGACCAGCAGTTAGAGATCAACGTTCCCAAGGGACGGCAGATCAAGCTGAAGAGCAAGCCCGGCTATGAGCCCAAGGTCACCGAGGAAGGCGACCGGCGCGTGTATCGCTGGACCTACGCTCACCTCAAGGACGAGGAGGAAGGCCCACACGCCAAGAAAAAGAAGGGCCGCCGCGGATCGCAAGACGAAATTCCTACAGTACAACTGACCACCTTTCAGAGCTGGGAGGAATTGGGAGCGTGGTATGCATCGCTGGAAAAGGACCGGCGCCAGCCGAACGATGCGATCAAGGCGAAGGCCGAAGAGCTGGTGCAAGGCAAGACGGACGACATGGCGAAGGTGAAGGCGCTATACGAGTATGTCTCGCGCAACATTCGCTACGTCAGCCTCTCCTTCGGGTTGGGACGATACCAGCCCCACGCGGCCAGCGAGGTGTTAGTCAACAGCTACGGCGATTGCAAGGACAAGAACACGCTGCTGGCGGCGTTGCTGGCGGCCGAAGGATTTCAGTCGACGTCGGTGCTGATCGGGTCGCAACAGGAACTCGACCCCGAGGTCCCCTCTCCCTCGCAGTTCGACCACGTGATTACGCGCGTTCCGGTGAACGGAAAAGAGATCTGGCTCGACAGCACCAATGGTGTCGCTCCTTTCCGCATGCTGGCCGCTTCCTTGCGCGATAAGGAAGCCCTGGCGATTCCGCCTGACGGCAAAGCCAGCCTGGTATGGACTCCCGCCGATCTGCCGTTTGAGGTGTTTCGACCGCTCGCAAGTCAAAGGCTCGATCAACGAAACTGGGACGCTGAAGGCGCATCTCTACCGTTCGCGTGCGAGGCGACACTGAGCTGCTCTTCCGTTTTACGCTGCGGCAGATTCCGGGAAATCACTGGAAAGACTTCTTCACGGTTGCTTTCCAACGCATGGGAATGAAGGGTTTTGAGATTGACAACCTGAAGGTCAGCGATCCCAGCAATCCTGACGATCCGTTGCAGATCGATCTTGATGCCACCGCGAACAACTACTTCGACTGGTCGGCGCCAGAGTCGAAGATGAGCTTGCCGTTCATGCTGATCGGTCTTCCTCCGGAGGGTGATGACGAGGACGACAACCAGGCGCATCCCAAGCCCATCAAGCTGGGCGCGATCGGGGAGTCAAGCGTCGAGGTGCAAGTCACGGTCCCGCCGAAGTACACCGTACACCTTCCGATCGGAGTCGAGGTGAAGCGCGACTACGCTGAATACAGTTCAAGCTATAAGTTTGAAGCCGGGCAGTTGACCGCGGTGCGAACGCTTGAAGCTGCTTCAGCCGGGAACTGCCAGTGGCACGACGCGAAGATTATGCCGCCTTTCGGCGGGCTGTGGCTGCCGATGAGGCGCAAGAAATCTTGCTGGACAACAAGTCCCCGGGGACGGCGGGAGTGGGCGCCAACGAATCGGCCGAGGACTTGCATGAGTCTGCGTTGCAAGCCCTCAAGAACAACAACTACGAACTGGCCATCAGTCTTTTCCAGCGAGTGGTGAAGTTGGAACCGAAGCATAAGACGGCGTGGGACGAGATGGGCCGCGCCTACTTGGGACTCAACCAGAACGATCAGGCTATCGACGCGTTCAAGAAGCAGATCGAGATCGACCCTTACCACCAGTACGCTTACAACGATCTGGGAGCGGCTTACCAGCGACAATTGAAATACGACGAAGCCATCCAGGAATTCAAGAAGCAGATCGAGATCAACCCACTCGATCCGCGGGCCCATGCCAGTCTGGGCGAATTGTACGTGGAGCAAAAGAAATTTGCCGAGGCGGTTCCCGAGTTGGAAAAAGCCGTAACCATTCAGCCCAACAATCCGGTGCTGCTGATCTCGCTGGGGCAGTCTTACATCGCGACCAACCAGACCGACAAGGGCATGGCGCAATTCGAGAAGGCCATCAGCGTTTCTCCAAGCCCGCTTACCTGGAACAACATTGCGTTTTCCCTGGCGGAACAAAACGTGCAGCTGGATCGGGCCGACAAATATGCCGATGCGGCAATCAATGCCATGCAGACCCAACTGCGTGATGTCAAACTGGACAGCCTTCGTTTTCAGGACCTGGGTGCGGCGCTGTTTTTGTACGACATCTGGGACACCAAGGGCTGGATCGAGTTCAAGCGCGGCGATCTGAACACCGCGGAGCAGTACATCAATGCTGCCTGGCAGGCTAGCGGCATCGGCACCATTGGCGAACACCTCGGCGAAATTTATGAGAAGCAGGGGAAGCGTGAGCAGGCAATTCGAACCTATCTGTTCTCGTTGGCCGCCAATCCTCCGAGCAGTGCGCGTGGCCACCTGATCACGCTTGGAGTCAGCAAGGGAGCCGACCACAAGGTTGAGGAAGCGCGCCACGAAATGCAACGCGAGCGGACGACCGCGCTCAACACCTCCGGCAAAGGCAGCGCTCAGTTCTACCTTCTAATTTCTCCCGCGAAAGTGGAACAGGCGAAGTTCATCAAAGGGAGCGAGGAGCTGAAGGGCCTGTCTGAGTTCCTGGAGAAAACCGACATCAGGATGAAGTTTCCAGCGGCGGCGGAAGTGCGTGTGGTGCGGCGAGGTGTGGTGACTTGCGGGACGCCGGCGGCGAGCCCATCGGCTGCGGGAGCACCCGGCAAAGGGAAAGCTCCGGCCGCCGCGGTCGCAGGCCAGGAGTCGCAGGCACCGGCGGAGCCGTGCACCATCGAATTGCTTCCCGCCGAATCGGTGCGGACGTTGGACTGAAGATCGGGAGACGGCGCCAGACAAGATCATAGGCGCTCAATTTCGCGCTAGAGCGGTTTCGGGATTAGTGTATCCGCCCGTTCGGGTAGTGCGGCGCTTCAGCGCCGCGTTCGCCGCACCCCCAAGGCCACGCTTAAGCCGCTGAGGTCGTCGACCTCAGCGGCTTAAGCGATTTTTCTTCTTGCCGTATACGCGGGCCTGAAGGCCCGCACTACCCGTGCAAACCGGACACAGCTATTGCGGAACTGGTCTAAGATATAGAGAGCCAGGAACCGAGGCTTGCAATGAAAGATCTTCGATACCCCATTGGCAAATTTGAGTGGATCCCGCCTGAGAATGAAGATCAGATGGCCAAGCGCCGCGTGCATTACACCGAGGTGCTGTCCAAGTTGCCGGCGCAGATGCGCGCCGCGGTGCGAGATTTGAGTCCCGAACAACTTGACACGCCCTATCGGCCGGAGGGTTGGAGCGTGCGGCAAGTGGTGCATCATGTGCCCGAGAGTCACATGAACGCCTACATTCGCTTCAAACTCGCGCTTACCGAAGACGAGCCGACCATCAAACCCTACCGCGAGGACTTGTGGGCCAAGCTGCCTGACAACGCCGTAACGCCCATCGAAGTTTCCCTGCAACTGCTTGCTGCGCTGCATTCGCGGTGGGTCGATGTCTTGGAGACGATGATGCCTGCGGACTTTGCGCGCACGCTGAACCATTCTGAGCGGGGATTGCTTTCGCTCGACCAGATGCTGGCGATGTACGCGTGGCACTCGACGCATCACCTGACACACATTACCGCGCTGCGCGAACGCATGAAGTGGAAGCAGCGTGCGGCGGCGGCGAGGTGAGTCAATTCTGACCACGGCTTTCCGCAAAGCCGAAAGGTGGCAGTAAACGCACGGTTCCTGCCTGCCGCAGAACCGGGAGCAGTTTTACTCCGGATGTGTTGCCAACGGATAGAGCAGCCCTTTCAGGGTATGCAACCGGGGCCAGCTAGTCGATTGCTTCGCCAGGAGGACCTTTGCTTCGCACACTGATCTCCGTTTCATTCGCCGCTGTTTTGACTCTGCCGGCTTTCGCACAGAGCCAGCCTGCCGATCGCAGTTGGATCGCCACCAGCAACCAATACGCCAACATGCTGATCGAAGTCATCTTCAAGTACCATCCCGAGGCGGGCACGCAGCAGGGGTTGAGCCAGTTCGACACCAAGGTTTCGCAGCCCACGCTGGCCAACGAAGACGCAGAACGGCATGAAACTGAGGCTGTACTGGCAAAGCTGCAAAGCGCGGCGGCCCAGAAGCAGCAGCAAGACGTCGCCGAGGACCTGCAGATCATGATCCGCAGAGTCAACCTCAACTTCAAGCGCCAGGACTTTCAGCGCGCCAACGAAGTGCCGTTCTACAACGCCAGCCAGATCGTCTTCGGCGGTGTGCAGGTTTTGCTCGACGAGCAGACACCTTCTGAGCGCCGGCTTGCTGCGGTCGTTCGCATCCGCGAATATGCCGGACTGGAGCCCGGGTACACGGCGCTCACCGAGATTCTGAAGCGGCGTGTCAGCGAGCAGATGGCCAAGCCGGGCGTGATCTATCCCGCGCGAGTTGAGATTGAAACCGAGATGGCGCGCAATTCCAACTATCTGGATGGCATCGCCGCGCTCATGCAGAAGTACAAGCTCACCGGCTGGGAAGAGCCGTTTGCCAGGCTGAAGACCCAACTCACCGACTATGATGCGTGGGTGCGAGCGACGGTCCTGCCCAAGGCGCGTGACGATTTTCGCCTGCCTCCCCAGCACTATGCGCTCGACATGGAAAACTACGGCATCGACATTCCGCCGGACCAGCTCGCCACCATGGCGCACCAGGCTTTCACCGAGATGCAGGGCGAGATGAAGTCCATCGCGCTAAAGATTGCCAAGCAGCGCAACCTGCCGTCGAGCGATTACCGCGACGTGATTCGCGAGTTAAAGAAACAGCAGCTCGTGGGTGACGCCATTCTTCCGTTTTACCAGGAGCGGCTGAAGCAGATCGAGAAGATCATCGTAGATCAGAAAATCGTGACGCTTCCCGATCGACCGGCGCGCATTCGTATCGCTACGGCGGCGGAGACGGCGCAGCAGCCCGCGCCGCACATGGTTCCTCCGCCGTTCATTCACAACACCGGCCAGAAGGGCGAGTTCGTTCTTCCGCTGAACATACCGGCTGGCCCGGGGCAGACTTCGACTGAGAAATACGACGATTTCACCTACGACGCGGCTGCCTGGACACTGACCGCGCACGAGGCACGGCCCGGACATGAATTGCAATTCGACTCCATGCTGGAGCACGGGGTATCGCTAGCGCGCGTTCGCTACGCCTTCAACAGCACCAATGTCGAGGGCTGGGGACTGTATTCGGAGTATCTCATCAAGCCGTACATGCCGCTGGAAGGTCAGTTGGTTTCGCTGGACTTGAGGCTGCAGCGGGCTGCGCGCGCGTTTCTCGATCCCGAGCTGCAGGCCGGCAAAATCAAGCCGGCGGACGCTTTTCGCGTACTGGAGCAGGACGTGGTGCTGTCGCACGCTTTTGCGGAGGAGGAGGTCGAACGCTTTACCTATCGCGCGCCCGGGCAGGCGAATAGCTATTTCTACGGATTCACCAAGCTGACCGCTCTGCGCGAGGATACCGAGAAGGCGCTGGGGCCGAAGTTCGACCAGAAGAAGTTCCACGACTTCATTCTGGCGCAAGGCCTGCTACCACCCGACCTGATGCGCAAAGCGGTGATGGAGGATTTTGTGACGGCGCAGAAGGAGAGCGCGAAGCGATAATTACCGCCGCTTCCAAATAGAGTTTTGAAAGGCCGCTCCCTAAAAGTACGTCAGCGATTGGATCCGCTGCTATGAAAGTGCCTATCCACTCGCGGCCTGCGATCCAGCTAGTTGGTGTCGGCGGCGCGAATGATCGATTCAAGCACACTGCTGTGCAGCTCGCCCCGATTGAGAACGCCCACGAACTTGCCCTGATCTAATACTGGCAAGTAACCTGCGTCGGTCTTGCTGAATTGTTTAATAGCTTCTCCTTTCGTGCATGTTTTCTCGATGGCATGATCGAGCCCTATAACGCCTGGCAGATCACTTACATCACCTTTCTCGATCATGGCCTTGATCATCTCATAGCCATCAGGGGGTGGCATCTTCAGCGTGGCGAAGATGCGTATCTTTTCGGCCGGGATAAGACCTCTGAAGTTACCATCTTTCTCCTGAAACACAACCCACTTAAAGAACGCGTGTTCGCCGAGCCCATCCAACCACGCTTTGATCGCCGAGGGATAGTAATACTCTTGCCTGCCCAGTTCGAAATATAATGCAGTGACCTTGCTATCAATGTAGGGTTGTATCAAACTGACATCTACTTTCGGGCTTGGAACCCCTCGTTCATACTTGATCGTTTCCAGCTTAATATCCGTCGTAACGGTCTCGTCCGCAGCCCGGCGAATTGCAGACTGCAGCTCTACGCCGAAACCCTTAAAGCTGGAGATTCTGCCAGAAAAGAAAAGCCAGAAAAGCACCGGGAGAACCGCGATGACGATCCAGCTATTTTCAACTGGTTTATTCGCGGCGCGCGTGAGAGAGAGAACAATAAGGATCGCGAATACGGCGAGTGCGGCTACAATCGTTTCTACAATCGGATTGCGGAATCCGCGTGCTCTTGGACTCTGAGCCCGAGAGGACTCGAGTGTAATCTTCTCTTCATTCATTGGGACGTACCTGGCCGAGGCTCGGGGCTTCACCGATTCGCGGCTTTTGCTAGTGAGACAGAAAATCCGCCATCATAGGTCGCTCCGGACAGGACATAACAAACCACGTCTCATGGATGTAGACATTTCCTCGCAACCGAACCAACAACCCCACTCAAGCGCCGAAAGCTTGAGTGAGCACCCGGCGATTTTATCTTCGGTCGTGTCACAGTCCAAAACTGGCCGCGTTCAGCGAAACCAAGACATCCTCCGGCGCAACTGTGAAGTCCGGGAAATCCGTTGGCATGTCGACCCCTGGCTTGAGCACAGTCACGTTGAGCGTGGAATCGTAGTTCGTATTGGAAATCGACGGATCAAACACGCCAGAGGCTTGAGCAAAGATCAGAGGAGACAGCCGTTGCAGGGCATCGTTATCCTTAACGAAAACACTGGAAAGATCTTCGTTAAATGCTTCGACGATCTTGTTGCCGAAGTCGGTCAGCGCCTTCAGGGCCTCAACTGGTTTGTTGCCCGCGACCAGGGCATTGAAGGAGGCAGCGTCTAGAGCAGCATTACGTGCGGCGGAGATGACGGTGCTTTCGACCTGCAAAAGTGCGTTCTTCAGCAAACCCATATTCGTGTCGGACGTGGCCTGATTGAAATAGTCTGTCACGCCGTCGCTAGGATCGAAAGATTTCGCCAGGCCGGCCTGACCACCCGCCAGCAGACGGGCCCGTGCCTGCGCAAGCTGTGCCCTGAAGCCTTGAGGCGAGCTACTGTCGCGAGCCAGATCGGCCATAGCTCTAACCGCATTGATGTCAACCACATCCCAGTAGATGCCATCGTCGACGGACGACGGCCGGCCGTCGACAACGATTGAGTTCTCAGGCAGAATTGCCGCGTAGAGCAGTACTAGATATGCCGAGGAGAGATTCTTATACTGATTGATATCTCTGAAGTAATAGTCTCGCAAGTAACGCTTCAGAAGGAACTGAAGAGTGACCGACAACTGTTTGTAGATCTGGTCCTTGGTGTTCGTGACAGTATTATTCAGCCAAGCTAGCGGGACCGACGCCGGAAGCTCGATATCCAGTGACACGAGGGTGTTTCCCGGTTTGCTCAGAAGCCTCCCAGTCGCAGCCCACCTTTCGAAGGCTACATTATCGGGAAAAGCTCTCCGCATGAACTGAACTGCAAAGGGTTCGATATCCGCATCGAGTTGGTTGAGCGACATGTTCGCTACTTCCAGACGGATAGAAGATGTGCTCGTTGCCAGCCGCTGTCTGTCCGTCTCAGTATTTGCATACACCCTGAGAGACTCACCGGACTCTAGTTTGGAGGACAACTGACCAGAGAGAGCGATCGAAGTACTGCGCCAATTTCGGCCCGTCCAGAGCGACGTAAATGTGTCCTTGCTAACTTGAGTGCCCGTCACATTGAGCTGGTAGACCGTCAGTCGACCGCCGTTCTGATCGATGGCATTGAAACTTGCAGTAGCATTGCTGATCCAGTCCCCTTCGATTTTCAGAAATGGCAAAGTTAAATCGACATGAGAGTGACGTTTTACCTGATGGGTCAACGCGCCGCTCACGAGCGTCACTCCCGCACGAGGTTCCGTCAAGAAGTCGTCCAGTCGGCCCGTGAGGAGTTGCTGCAGGGCCGTAGCAACGCCGGGGGCATCTGCTGGCCTGCTGAAGTTGAAGGATGCATCGATCAGCGCGGTGTCAGTTGTGGTCTGTTGATAGGTCGCGTTTAATTGCGCCGTATAGGTGCTGTTCAATGCGTTTACAGTCTTACTGTAAAGATCGTTGACCTTTCCGAGGAGGGTTTTGATCGTGGTCTGAAGCTTCTGAATATCTTGAAGCGTGGGAGTGCGGTTCAGAAAAGCTTCGAGTTTACTGAAGAGCAACTTGTCCAGAACCGTCGCGGGATCTCCTTGGATGTCAGCGAGAATGGCGTCAAGGCCCAAACGGCCATCGATCTCCGTCACGATCTGATTGAGCAGTTTCTCGATTGGATCCCCTTTGAGGAAGTCGACCACTTTCTGCGCTGCCTGCTGAGCGCTGTCAGGAATGCTCTGAAGTAGGGTCAAGGCACCGTTCTGAGCAAGTCCCTCCAAATACTGACCGAGTGGCGAGGCAAGCAGAGGAAGATTCAGGTCATTAATCTTGCTTTCCAGGAAGGTCGCCAGCCCATTCCCATCCTTGTTTGCTACAAGCTGGGCCACCTGTTGAATATCGGAAAAATCTGGAACACTTTTTTCTGCAAGCTTGGCGAAGAGACTCGCGGCACTGCTAGGAAGCCCTTTCCATCGGTTTGCCAAGTCAGTGATTTTAGCGATTGCCGCCGTAAGGTCGAGACCAGTGAATTTCTTCAGCAGGTCGGTGACATACTCAGGGCCGAATTTGTTAATCCAGTTATCGATAGCGTTCGGGTCTGACAGATCATTGAGGATCTGCAGCGCATGAACACCCAGGACAGCTTTGACAAGATCGGTGAAGTTCTGCGGAAGTGGGACAGATGGCGTGGCGGCGGCGGAAGCCGTCAGCGCAAAATCAAAGCCGTTCAGCTTGAGCTTATAAACACGAACCCGAATTACTGCGTCGTCGGTTTCACGGCTCACCACCACGGCGTATTTTCCCTGAGCGGTCAGATCAAAGGCCGCCTTGAGTCCAAGCTGTAATTTCAGCCCGATATCTCCAGCAATGGCGCCATCGCTGATCTGTCTGATCCAATTGAATTCGTGTCCGAATGTCGCCGATATCGACGCCGTGAGCGAACCACCAACTTCAGCTAGAAGATGCGTCCGCGGGGCGAGATCATTTGCGGTGCGAACATGGACGGGCAATTTCCAGCTTTGGACGACATTTTCAAGAGCATCGTCGGTTGGAGTCGTACGCGGTACTTGCTGGAGAACCGAAAAAAACAACTCGCCTTGAAGCCCGGCGCTGAAATCCACGCTGCCAGCGCCAGCTCCCAGTGCGATACTGCCGGACCCTGAAACCTTCGCGTCCGCACCCCAGCGAAGCATGACCACGCTCAGATTGGGATCGGCTGGTAACGTGAACTTAGTATCCGCTATCGGACCGAGCGCTGACGTGAAGGTGTTACTGGTTGGATCGGGGAAAACGGCTAGCTCTGCGTAGATGTCGCCGCTCGCCTGAAATCCAACCTTCCCGGCGCCATTCAGGAAGGTGATACCGCTAGCTTGTGCGCCGGCCTTGGCCTCGACATTGTCGACTATGAATTCGTCTTGTCCCAGGGCTTCGTTCGTTGCGATCTTGTGCAGAGCTGTGGGATTGGTCTTATTGGTAATTTCAACGGAAACAGATCCCTTTCCGTCGAGGAAGCCAGACGTGATGAGATTTTTATCTAGGTCGTAAATACCGTTAGTGGACACCGTCATCTCCTTGAGCAGAACTCAGCTTAATCACTCGCGCATTCGAGAGAGGCGCAATTGTCGTTTTTTAAACACAGCGCCCTGATCTAAACGTGAAAATCTCCCAAACCGGCAGGGGCGTCCCGAACAGCGGGCGAACTGGCCATCCCAACCGACTTTCAGCGCAACTGTCCCGGTACCGCCCTACAAGGCCCGCTGCTGTGGGCGGGGGCAGCGGGAGCAACACGAAACTGCTCCCCAAAACAAAGCATCGCGTGCTTGCGAAATCTATAGTTTCATCTACTGGAAGAGGATGAGCGACATTACGATCAGTTCGAGGCGAAGTCAATAGCGCTGAAGTGGTGCCAGGCATTTTGTTCTTAGCTGATTAGGTGGCGGTTCTTTTCGGATACGGCTACCGATATTTACCTAGCATTCCACGGTAACATGTCGGCTAAATGCTGGCTGCCAGCAGCAGGTCCCTCCGCTCCGGCTGAAGTTCTCAGTCGGTTGACAATTCACAGCTGCCAACCGAAGGTCACTCCGCCCCGGAATGACAACGTAAGAGCAGGTTCCGCCGCTAGCCCCGCAGCCGCGGTCCGGATGACAACAAGATGGCACCGGCTCTCGAGCTAGCCAAAGAAGAAATTGCGCTGGAATTCCCCGGACGGATTTATAGTCGTGGACCGCTGGGAGCTCAAGTGAAATTCCGGTTACAATTGCATCCGATATCGGATTTAGCTGGCCGACGACAATACCGCCGGCGCTGGCGATGTCCTGGAGGTACAGATGGCCTTCGATAAGTACGTCAAGCTGTCCGGGAGCGAACGCAAGCCGATGCGTGGTGCTAAGAAAGGCGGCGTTCTCAGTCCCAGGGAATCAATGCAAGTCACCGTTGTCCTGCGAGAGCGGGCATCCCGTGGCAAACAGCCGGCGGCGGCCGAATTAGTAGCAAGTGGCCGGCGAATCTCTCGCGATCAGTACGCGGCCCGCTATGGCGCCGACCCCAGGGACGTGAAGGCGGTACAGGCATTTGCACGCACCAACAAATTGACAGTGAGCGAAGTAAATCTCGCTTCCCGCGCAGTGATCCTGACGGGAAGCTGCGGTGCATTTGCAAAAGCGTTTCAGGTGGATCTGGCGAAGTATCAGTACAAGGGCGGAGAGTACCGGGGGCGCACCGGGTCGGTCAACATTCCTACTGAACTCAGCGACGTCATCGTCGGAGTGCATGGTCTCGACAATCGCCCTCACGTGAAGCCGCACTTTCGCATTGCTGCAAACGTAAGCGCACGCGCTGCCGCGGCGGCATCGGCGTCATATACAGCTTTGCAAGTCGCCAAAGCCTACAACTTCCCAGCCGGCGTGAACGGCAAAGGGCAGACCATTGCCATCATCGAGCTGGGCGGCGGATACAAGACCGCCGATCTTACGGCCTATTTCAAGTCGCTGAAGATCTCGCCCAAGCCGTCCGTCTCGGCCGTTTCGGTGGACAAGGCCAAGAACAAGCCCACGGGAGACATCAACGGTCCCGACACCGAGGTCCTGCTCGATATTGAAGTCGCAGGCGCGGTCGCCCCGGGCGCAAAGATAGCAGTCTACTTTGCCCCGAACACGGACGCAGGATTTCTCGACGCGATCAACAAGGCCGCAACGGACAAGACTCGCAAGCCTTCGGTCATCTCCATCAGTTGGGGTGGGCCGGAAAATAGCTGGACGGCGCAATCGCTGCAGAACTACAACGCCGCATTGCAGGCGGCGGCCGCCGTGGGCGTGACGGTCTGCGTCGCATCTGGCGATGATGGCTCGACGGACGGCTCAACCGATGGGTCGGACCAGGTGGACTTCCCTGCCTCAAGCCCGTATAGCCTGGCGTGTGGGGGTACCACCCTCAACATCAGCGGCGGCGGAATTGGAAGCGAAGTCGTGTGGAACGATCTTCCTAGCAACGGCGCGACCGGCGGCGGAGTGAGCGCAACCTTTCCGCTTCCCTCGTGGCAGTCGAAGGCCAAAGTACCGAAGTCTGCTACTACGGGGAAGGCGGGACGTGGAGTGCCCGACGTTGCTGGCGACGCCGATCCTCAGACCGGCTATCAAGTGCAAGTAGATGGCCAGACGTTCGTAGTGGGTGGAACTAGCGCGGTTGCGCCGTTGTGGGCGGGCCTGGTTGCACTGCTGAATCAAAGCCTCGGCGCGCCGGTGGGCTATCTCAACCCAACTCTGTATCAGACGGTCGCCCTCGCGGCGGGAACGTTCAACGACATCACCTCCGGTAACAACGGTGACTACAACGCCGGTGCTGCATGGGACGCGTGCACCGGTTGGGGCAGTCCCAATGGGGCGGGGATACTGACGAGTCTGTAGCCGGACACGAAAAGCGGCTAGGTAGTTCTCTGGGCAGTCACAACCCACAAGGAGGGATTCATCCATCTGCCACGGACTCGATTTTCACATCGTGCCTGTAACTTGAAACGGAAATACTAACCCAAGGAAGCCTGAGTTCCAGTCTGCCCTCGAACGGAATCAGGATTAGTGCTAGCCTCCCGAGAGTGTGAGTGACGCCCCTAATAGCCTCGTGATTGCCCCAGCGTGCAATCGGGCCAAACATCACATTGATCAGCCGAAGGCGGCACTCGCTTAGACGGTTCAAGCCCGTAGTGATTTGCTATTGTGATCAACAGCTTGAGGGTGCCTCCTTCAAAAATATCCGAGTGTTTGGGAATTAACTTGGGATCAACGTCGAGAACCCAGAACGGCGTGTCATTCCAAGGCTCTTGGGCCTTTTTTTGTTCTTGGTAGCATTCTACTTGGGTATCGTCTTTCTCTGTTTTGTCTGTGCGCGGAGTGCTTGTGTGGTAGAGCCGGCCAATGTAGAAGCAGGTGTTTTCTCCCTTGACGGGCGCGGTGAAAAAGTGCCAGTCGCCGCTGCTGCAATAAGCGAGGTCGACTGGCACCACTGCATGAGAGGTCATCTCCTGAATATGGGCGTCACTGGACCGCCAGAAGTTAGTTTGGTGACGCAAGTGGAGCTGCCCTTTCGAGCACCTATCATCGTCATACTTCCTAAAGCCTATTCCTTGGGTACCCAACTTTTGAGCAATAGGCATAGCTATTCCAGTCACCCAGTCGCTCTTGGATGTTATGGAAATCAGCAGCGGACGGGTGGACTTATCTTCATCGTCATCAGCGCCTTTTGGGCGCTCCACTGGGCGCTCCACGGTGATCCCCGATCGCTTGAATGCTTCAATCATAGACTTGGTTTCAAAAGCGTCGTTGGCGGGATTCAGAAAGACGATCAAGTCAGCCGGCGAGTATAAAGTCGGCTTAACCGGGTGTTCCGACAGGTGCCTTTCGTTCCAAATCTGGACGCATGCGTTCGCCTCGCGCTTCTGTTCCAGAAACATGGCGAGCAGCGGTTGCCCCATTGCATGTTCCAGAACCCGTGCTCCGAAAGAATGCCCGATAGCAACAAAATGAGCGCGCGGATCCAGTCCCTCTGGCTGGCACTTGTTACTTGGATCCGGTGGTGACTGGACTCCCTTGGTCTCAAACATAAGTTGGAGCAAAACTTCGGTCATAGACGGTCCGCCGACTCGTACCGCAGCATCTCGTCGTTGCCAGTATGTAGGCGCAGCCAATAAGTCGCTACTAAGAACCTGGCCGCGCCAAGCGATGAAAACGCCAACAACCACCGTCTGTACCGGATCATGTGTGAGCTGCTGCAGGCTCTTCTCAAATCCGGCTAAGCTATAGTCTTTGTGCTTTTCATCGTAGGGCGAAGCGTTGTTGTGCCATCCATGAATGAACGTCACCACATCCAGCGGGCGATCACTCGCCTCGGCCTCCTGCTTTGCCGCCTTGATGACTTCCAGTGCATTCTCCAGCTGCGACTTACCGTTGGCGGGAGCTTTTCCTCCCCCCTGGGTGGGAGCCTTTTCAGGATTCAGGTTCCCGATTGACCAGAGTTCGCCCATATCGTCAAACTCTATAAAGGCCAAATGAAACCTCCGCGGTTGCGATATCTTTGTTTTCTTGCCATGGGGATCGATATTGATGGTATCGATGCACGTCTCGGGGACGCCTTTGCAGTCGTAGCCCGGTATCGGGTCGACCGACGGTGGTAGTTGCTTAGGCTCGCCCGACGGTGGTGGTTGTGTGAGACCCACATCACCGGACCGCCTATACGCGCGGTTAGGTACGACGACGATGCAACCAACCAGAAATAGTAAGCCGAACACACAGCACATGAAGTAGCGAGAGAATTGAGCCGGCGTCATCCTGAAAAGGCTTCGCGACTGGGGAGCAAAACCGTACATTATACTGACCCGATTCCTTTAGAGAGGGCTGGGTGCCCCACGCAAACTGCTTTTGTTTGGGTGGGTTGTTATCTAACGATCGCGCGGCGTCCAGGTGACTTCAGCTTGGCAAGACTTACTTATATTGGTGGCGTCGGATGAAACGAAAATTCCCACGCAAGCAACGAAAGCTTGAATAGTGCGCCCGGCGAAGATGAGTCACCCGCCTCGGCCTCACTTTCTGCGGTTAGGAATGCGGTCTGTCATCCCCATTTCCGCCGTTGTCTCCGGAAGACGGGCGATCGTTGCCACCGTCTCCTGAAGATGGCCGATCGTCGCCTCCGGCACCTGAAACCGGGCGACCGTCACGGGCAATTGCCATTGTGTTCTGGGCCCGAGCAGCAGATTTAGGTTTAGATTGCTTAGCCTTCTTGCTTGCTTTCTTCTTGTGTGCCATAGCGACTCCTCATTTCCTCGTAACAGTGAAGGTGCTTCCCGGAACTACTCCCACCTGGCGTGATCACCATCACTGATTGGGAGGAGGTGGATTGACGGTAGTTTTCGGCGTTTTCGGTGTTTTCGCTTTCTTTACCGTAGTTGTCTTCGGAGCCAGCGTGCCCGCAGTACTCGATGGTGCTGGCGTACCCGTAGTACCCGACGGTGCTGGCGTGCCCGCAGGTATTGGGGAAGTAGCAGGGGTCTTGGGGGCAAGGTCCTGATCCGGGACATTAGAAATGAAATCCCCATCAATTAGAACCTCGAGATATCGAAGATCCATGCAGTGAGGAGCAGCAGAATCCGAATCCGTGGCCGTCTTTGAAGCCGGAGGAGTCGTCCCCAAAGCGGTCTCCGAAGTCGGCGATTTGTGGCATTCCTCCGCCCATAACGTTGTGGGGTCGTTCCAGAACTCCTTCCGCTGTTCGCGGTTCAGAAATATAGCTTGGGGCAGGAAGATGGCCACTACTTTAGATTGCTGTTTTGGGACGATGGCGTTTGTGCTATATGCACTGTCACTAAGGCGGTTCATCTGACCTATGGTGTAGTCTGGAAAAATGTCGGCGAAAGCCCCTATTGCCGGGCCATTGAAAACTGCAACCGCAGGGGCGTAACTGCTGCCAAAAGTGGTCACGCCCAGCAGTCCAGCCGCCACCGATCCGGCGCCTCGCAATATGCGGAGAGTCATATTGCGCCCATCCATCGACTGCCCCTTTTCCGCGACGCCCCGCAGGAGCGAGAGATCGGCGGAAGAGGCTTCGTATGTCTTCCCTCCCTTGGGAGGGGGGGGCATGATAGCCTGCAAATCCAGGGTTAGATCGTGTATCAAGTACTGATAGTCGTCATTCTTATTAGCGATCGTCACTTGAAGAACGACAAAGCGCTGTGCAATCCGTCGCCCGAAAATATCTGAGACGACCTTCGGGTCGAGAAGCGACCGATAAACCTTGATAAATTTCTTTTGATTCGGCTTTCCACTTGCCTGGCTTGGCGACGCTCTTGTCAACACGTACGGATCGCTGGAATTGCCGCCAACGCTTACCGTCACCGTGCTCAGATCGTAGGTGCTGGGCGCAGGGAAGGTCGCGTTCACAGTCGTTCCGTTTTTTACGTCATCTACGGTCGGCGAACCTTTCAAGGTCTCTTGCGGTGAAACCACGACCGTGATTTTGCTCTTATCGCTGCCGAAGTTCTTACCCGTAATCGTCACTTTGAACGTAGCTTGATCAGGCTTGGAGGTGGTCGTGGTCTTGCTCACTTCCGCCTTTGATATGGACGGTAGGCATGCTTTCGCGGTTGATTTCGATATTTCGTCTGCCTGGCTTGTCAACAAGTACGGATCGCTGGAATGGCCGCCAACGGTTACCGTCACCGTGCATAGATCGTATGTGCTGGGCGCATTGAAACTCGCGTTAACAGTCATTCCGTCTTTAGTCACATCATCTACCGTCGTCGGCGGACCTCCCAAGGTCCCTTGTGGTGAAACCGTGACCGTGATTTTGCTCTTATCGCTGCCGAAGTCCTTACCCGCAATCGTCACTTTAAACGTAGCTTGATCAGGCGCGGAGGCGGTCGTGGTCTTGCTCACTTCCGCCTTTGATATCGACTGGCCGACGGCCGAGTTGGAGGGAGCTAAGACTGTGATAGACGACATAACTGCGGCAAAAGCCAGCGTAGTCAACGTTCGATGGGCAGACACACTGCTTTTGGCGGTTCCGGCTGTGTCCCTAACAGACAGAAGCGGCTGCTTTTCGGAGCGCACCCCTTGGCGCTTGTGAAACATATGTCCTCCCTTGCCGCAGAACTCTGCAATAACTGCTGCACTCCTCTTCAGGAACGTGCCGTACGCTTAGTCGTAATCGAGCGGCGGTGGACCTCCGATAATCAATGCCACTCGAAAAGAAGGACTTCATGGACCCTAGTTTGAAAAACTGGAACCAAATCTACTGCTCGGTGCAACTGTCCTCACACCTCCTTGTGAGTGAGGCACGGGACGCACTCCCGACCCTACGGCAACAACATTGGCTCAAAATATTGACAAGTCAAGCTCCAATATGGGAACTATCAACTTTTGATCTCGGTCGTTCCAATCTGAAACTAAGAGAATTTGCCAGAACCGGAAGGGTCGTGCCAAACAGCGGCGGGAATTCACCCAACCTAGTCTCAGTACAACTGTCCTGGTGTCGAGCTATGAGGCCGAACTGGCTAAGAAAGGGGGCAGGCGGTTGTAGACGAAGCGGCTGCTCCCTGAATAATGACTATCGGGTGCCTCCGAAACTTATGTCCCAATTACGGGAAACAAAAAAGATGAGCGACATTACGATGAGTCCGAAACAAAGTCAATGGCGCTGAAGTGGTGTAGGCGCATAAGCTATTTTCTATTGAGCGGCAATCGTTTTCGGATGCCTACCTATGGATGAACTGGGCAGACATTTACCGGCCCACTCCTGCTGGATGTCAACTACAACACAGATAACTACCTCTGTCATCCCTGAAGGGACTCGGATTTATTCCCCGCTCTACCCAGCACTCAGCCGTCAGCATTCAGCCCTAGTTCAGCGTCATTCCCATTCCGGGAGGGGCAGCAAGATAGGAGCGGCGATTACTACTTTCGTAACTTGACCGCGTTGGTGGGCAGAACCATACTCGCGGTGTAGGGCAGGAACCGCCGCGCCCGACGCTCCTGCCTATTTGTGTCTGCGAAAAGGCAGGGGCTAGGGGTCAGGGATTTGGGGCTAGGAGGAGCAGTTGGCAGAGGACAGGGGAGAGGGGTTAGTGGTCAGGGGTTAGTACCCACCCTGTCGCCAACAGAGGGCGACAAGGATGTGGGCACTCAAGTTTGTCCAAGATCAACCACAAGTCCTTATTATGGAATATATTACATGTAAGGGCAAATATATACTTGGCTCACAATGTGTGCTATTGTGTGCCTTGTGACAGGGCAGTTAATCTTCGTAAGTATTCCGGTTGTACGTCACGCTCTCCTCGATTCGGTGGATAGTCGTGAGATCTTCCAAAATCCAGTAGCCGAAAGTGGCCTCTCCTTTTTTGTCGTAAACATCGTTAAATCTTACGACGCCCTGGATAATGCGGCGCTTGCTGCCATCGTAGGGAGCGGGGATGGTCAGCGCGAAGGGTTCCGTGAACGATTCCCCAGAATCGCGATAATGAATGCCAAATTTAGTTTCGGAAGCTCTAGAAAAGACGGGATGATGCGGGAGGCCGTCGATTATCGCATAATCGGCGACCGTCTCGTAAATCCACGCGGCGGTTTTCCCGCAATTCCTGCACGTTATAGTGAAGCGAGCGTCGGACTTGGTGTCGGTGTCCTCTACTCCGCCAAGAAATTGGGAGAGTTCTACATTAATCGCCAGTCGAGCGCGCTCCGCACCAATAATGGCCTTGGCACTGAGCAACGCGGCCTGGGCAGCATCCTCGGCAGCCTTGGCTTGTTTCTTGATTTGGTCAAGACTGGCGAAGGCAGCCTTCGCGGCAAACCCGGCGACGATGACGAGAGCCAAGGTGAGCAAGGTTGTGGGCGCAAACCATTGGCTAATCCAGTTATAGCAATCATGCGGATGCTCTTTGGGACTCTGTGTCTGTGGGGTGGCCGCAGGCTGGTTCACTATGACTGTGACGCCACCACTTTGATTAGGCGTCACCGCAGCACTGCCCTGTTTATTTTGGGTTTCGCTTTGCTGCTGCTTCCCGCTGGATGGTAAGACAGCACACAGCAATAGAATCACGATGGCAGAGAAGAGGCGCATAATTGCAGGAGATGAAACGTAAAGCAGAATACATCGAGGGCCAGAAAGCAAGGGAAAACTTTGAAGCGGCGATGAAGGCGGCGTTTCAGATTCCAAAGGAAAAGGCTCCGGCTAAACCGAAGCCTAAGCGCCGCAAAGCGTCCGGCAGTGACACGGGCTAGAAAGGTTCCTCTTGCCCCTGTGCTGCCGCCGGATGGTGGAGCGAGTCAACTCCCTTGCCCGTCAGTTGGGCGTAAGTGAGGCGCTTGCCGGATGCCTGCGACATGGCTTTCACGAAGCGCTGAGAGTCAGTGACGCGTTCTTCCGGCTTCTTGCCGCCGCGATTGTTGAAACGGAATACTTGCTCGTCGAGGTAACGATCTAGATGGAATGGTTCGACAGATACGTAAGTGCCGCGCAGGTTGCGCTTGAACAGACTCCAGAAGTTTTCGAGTCCGTTTGTGTGAACCTGCCCGCGAACGTATTCCTCTAGCATGGTTGACGACTTCGTGGACGAAGGTCTTTGCGATGCCCATGTATCCACTAGCGTCGTCCGTGTAGAGCCTGCCGCCGTATTCGACGTTGTTCAGGATTTCGTTCTGCAAGGTTTCACGGCGAATGTTGGGGATGACCTTACAGCGAATCTCGCGTGCGTCCCGGTCCAGCAATCCCATGACGGCAGTCTTGCCGAGATACATGTCTCCAAGCCTGTGTTGACTGCGAATAGCGGCCAGCTTGACGCTGCGATCTTTGTGCATCTTGCGGGGATTCGGCCCGATGAAAGTCTCGTCGCTTTCGACGGCTCCGCCAGCACTGCCGAGCTTTGTCACGGAATTGTTCTTGCATGACTTCGCGGACTCGGTGAAGCATGAACCACGCGGACTTCTGGGTGATCTTGAGAGTGCGCGCCATTTCAGCGCTACTAACTCCGTTCTTGCAGTTGACCACCATCCAGAATGCGGTCATCCATTTATCCATGCCGAGCGGGGAATCCTCGAAGATGGTTCCTACCTTAACGCTGAATTGCTTCTTGCATCCCTTGCACCACCACATCAAACGGGTGCGGAGAAACGAGTGCTGGTCATGTCCCCAACGTGGACAGGTGATCTTGCGATCTGGCCAGCGAAGGTTAACAGCGTAAACAAAAGCACGCTCCGGGTCAGCGAAATAGGCTATCGCTTCTTGCAGACTTCGGGGCTGTTTGATGTTCGCCATTTCTTTGCCCTCTCGTTCTATCTGATGCGAGAGTAGCAGAAAGGACTTTGTGTGTCAAGTATATATTTGCCTTTATAGTTTGACGGGGGGTACCTGATGGATCTTCCAATTTGTGAACACATTAAACCCGGCGGAGCGCGTTGTGGCTCGCCGGCGGTACACGATCAGAAATATTGCTATCACCACGTGGGTTTACGGAAAGCTGTGCCACGCAACAATCTATTTGTGTTTTTGGCCAACCCGCGCTCTGAGAACGACCCTTACGCCCAGTTCGAGTTGCCGTATCTGGAGGACGGAGCGGCGATTCAGATTGGGTTCATGCAATTGATCCACGGTGTGTCGCAGCAGCGGCTGGAGCAGTGGCGGGCGAGGATGATCTTGTCGGCATTGCACGGCGCGGCGGCCAACCTAAGGATGATGGAGACGAGTAGTGCGCAATGCGAAACGCCCCGCCCTAGCCAGAAGATGGCTAGAACAGGGCACCCCGCGTGCGAGATACCTGCGAAAATCCCCAGCCAAGCAAAACCGGCTTTTACCCCAACGAGCGAAACCCGGCGCTCGCTGGGGACCCCGGCTTGGGTGGGGCACCCGCCGGCCCACGTGCGAGCCGGAGAGATGAAGGAAGAAGAGACTGCGTGAAGGATTGGAACGAGAATCGCGCTTGTGGACGAAACAGCATGGCCCTTCGCTCGCCCGCCGCGGCGGGCCCGGTCGGGATACCAACAAGAGGAGGGAGGAGGGGAAACCTTCACTCAGTCGCGGCGAGTCCCTCAGCGGCTGAAGCCGCGTTAATTTTGCGGCACTATGGACAGCCTGAAGGCCGTCCCCTTCGAGAAACCAGACTTAATCAGAGCTTTCTTAGCGAAGAACGAAAGGCGCATAGCGAAAAGCAACCGTACTCTCACTTCCTGCTCTGCCAGCGCATACCAATGCGAGCCAGGATCGGCTGGCCCAGAGTTGCTACCGGGGTGCGTCCGATGTCGTACACATTGTTGGTAAGGTTCTCGCCTTGGAAGAATACGTCGAAGCCTTTTGGCAGTGGACGCGATACAGTCGCGCTCAGCACGAAGTAGGCGCCGAGTGGCAACAGGTTCTGATCATCATCGAATTCGTTGCTGGCGGTGCGTCCCTGGACGGCAACGAAAATCTTCTGCGGCGCGGCCCACGTTCCCTGGAAGACGAACTCGTTCTTCGGCACCAGCGGAACCTGGTTCCCTACCAAAGCCGGGTTCGCGGAAAACGACGATACGGTGGAATTAATGAACTGGTACGCGCAGCTAAACCAGATACGGTTGGTGATGGTGTAGTTGATGCCAGCCTGAAGTCCGGGCGCTTGAATGCGCCCAAGGTTCTCGCGCATGCGAACGATGAGTTGCGGAGTCGTGCTGAGGGTCACGTTGGAAACTGGATCGGTGACAAAGCCCCAGAATCCGACACCGTAAATCGTCATGCGGTCGTGCAGAGTAGTGACGCGCACTCCACCTTCTCCGCCGGTAAAGTGTTCGGCGCGCAAGATAGGCGTTAGAAAGAGTCTGCACGTTGCCAACCCGGAAGGTGCGATAGAGTTCGTTCAGCGTGGGCGCACGAAACGAGCGATAGGCCGACGCATAAAGCACGGTATGTTCGCCGGCGTGATAAGACGTGGTCAGTCGCGGGCTGAAGGCATTCTGGCCGCGGTCAGGGTAGGCAATGAATATTGGTTTACCCTTGACCGGAATCCGCGACGAGCTGGCGTCGAAGTTGCTCCACAGATCTTCGCGTCCGGAGAATGTCACCGACCACTTCGGCGTGATCTGCACGATGCCTTCGGCAAACACACCCAGCGATTGCTGCGTGCCGCCATTCGACAAGTGCGCCGTTGGCTTGCCCTGCGAATAGCGTAGTCTCGTTGCTGAATCCCTGCACGTCCAGTCCGTCGAGTCCCGCCAGCAACGTCAGGCGGCTGGCGATCTGCTTCGACCATTGCGCCAGCAATCCCATTTGCTGCGAAGGAACGTACTGAATGTTGGTCAGCGATTCGCTATTGCGGTTGGCCGCAATCGAGGAGAACGTCTGATGATAGTTCTCCGTTCCACCGTACAAGCGAAGCGTGAACAACCCGGCCGCGGAACTATCGTAGTCTGTACCAAATGCCAATTGGCGAATGGTCGTGTCGTTGATTTGGAGCGGCGTGCCATTCTGCCGGTCTTCGCCGTAGAGCGAACCAGTCAGAAAGACGCGTCCGCGATTGCCGAACATGCGTTCCACGCGCAAGGTTCCACTGCCATACTGCGATGCGACCGGCGTGTCCACCGAGCCTCGCACATCATCCGGAACGGCAGTGTATCCGTCGGTGCGGAATCCTTCTCCGCTCGCCACTACCGCCCACTGACCGAAGCGCATCGCGCCCCAGCCCGAGCCGAACGGCGAGTTCTCGTTTCCATACGACCCTTGCACGAGAGCGTCTGTCTGCACCGCATGACGCGTCTCCAGATTGATCACTCCCCCCAGCGCATCATTTCCATACAGCGCCGAGACACCGCCCGGAATAAGCTGCACTTCGTCCAGGGACGTTTGCGGCAGGCGCGCCCAATAAATCCAGCCGCCAAAGGGATCGTTGAGCGGTATGCCATCCGCCAGGACCAACGCGCGGCTCGCTCCACTCGCGCCGAGTCCGCGCAACGACACACCTTGCGATGTGGGATTGGCCGTCTGGCTGCCCGATCGCCGCAACAGCGAAAAGCCGACGACGTTGCGCAATTTGTCGTCGGTGGCCAGTGCGCCCCATTGCTGCAATTGTGTGGCGCTGACGGTAACGGCGTCGGGTTGCGCCTCAAGGTCGTCCACGCCGGTCGGGAGGATTGAAGTGCGAGTCGCCGTCACGTCGAGACTTTGTTGCACCGCCGCCGGAACCAGGGTGATGGAGAGCTGGTTTGTCCCCGCTTGCCATGTGGTTGTGCTGGTCGCGAAACCGGACGCACTGACCACGAGACTTCCACTGGTAGCAGTTATTCCCGTGAATACGAAACTCCCATCAGCTTGGGTCGTCCGGCTAATCTCCTGCGCGTCGGCGCGCAGCAGAACTTGCGCTTTGGCAATCACCGCTCCGCTGCGGTCTTTCACCACGCCGCGCAATTCCTGTAGCGGGGCGGCCCAAACGATTGACTGAACCAAGACAAGCACGATCGCCAAGATAACAGCATTCCGAAGGTGGACTGGGCAAGACACGCGCTATATCTTGCCATACATCTGCTATCTTTCTATCTTTCAGTTCTGTCCTGAACACACGAGGCGCCGCCGCGAGATATGGAACGCATCGAGAAAACTGTTTTTCTCAGTTACCGCCGTACCAACGCTCCCTGGGCGCTGGCGATCTTCCAGAACCTGACCCAGCACGGCTATGACGTGTTCTTCGATTTTAGCGGTATCGCCAGTGGTGACTTCGAGCGCGTCATAATCAGCAACATCAAGGCACGCGCGCATTTCATTGTCTTGCTCACCCCGTCCGCGCTGGAGCGATGTGGTGATCCAGAAGACTGGCTGCGCCGCGAAATCGAGACGGCTCTGGCAACCCAGCGCAACATCGTGCCGCTGATGTTGGAAGGGTTCGACTTCGGCGCGCCAGGAATTGCCAGCGGGCTCACAGGCAACCTGACATCACTCAAGCATTACAACGCACTGCGCGTCCCGGTAGAGTACTTTGAGGAGGCCATGCAGCGCCTTCGCGACCGGTACCTGAATGTGGCGCTGTATGCGGTTCTGCACCCGGCCTCGCTCCTCGCACAGCAGGCCGCAAAGGACGAGCAGGTCGCGGCCGTCGAAGCTCCCGCGGTCACGGAAAAAGAGCTGACGGCACAGGAATGGTTTGAGCGTGGGCTCAACGCTGCCGATCCTGATGAAAAGGCGCGCTTGAGTAGCGAGGCCATCCGCCTGAAGCCGGACTATGCGGTTGCCTTCAACAACCGGGGTATTGCGCGCTATGTCAAAGGCGATCTGGAGGGCGCGCTGCAGGATTACAGCGAAGCTATTCGCCTCCAGTCGGACTATGCCCTCGCCTTCAACAACAGGGGCGCCGCGCGCTATGCCACAGGCGACCTCGGGGGCACGTTGCAGGATTACAACGAAGCCATCCGCCTCAAGCCCGACTATGCTGATGCCTTCCACAACCGGGGCCTTGCGCGGAGGGCCAAGGGCGACCTGGAGGGCGCGTTGCAGGATTACAACGAGGCCATCCGCCTGAAACCGGACTATGCGGTTGCCTTCCACAACCGGGGCCTTGCGCGGATGGCCAAGGGCGACCTGGAGGGCGCATTGCAGGATTACAGCGAAGCCATTCGCCTCAAGCCCGACTACGCTGATGCCCTCAACAACCGGGGCGTCGCGCGCGAAGCTAAGGGCGACATCGAGGGTGCGCAGCAGGATTTCGACGCGGCCGCACGCCTCAGATCCGAACTCAAGAACGGAGAATGTTGGCCTAATTCGCGGAGGCCGGAAAGGGGAGAGACGGACATGCCGTTACTCGAGTTCAAGCAATTGGTGGACGAAGCAAAATCGCAGATCAGAGAAATCGGTCCCGACGACCTCCGTCGCATGCAGGAATCAGGTGAAGACTTTGCGCTGGTGGACGTGCGAGAGCGCGACGAACAGGCAAAGGGAATTATCCCTGGGGCTATCAGCTTGCCACGCGGCATTCTGGAGGTAAACATCGACAAGATTACGACCGATAAAGACCGTAAGCTGGTTTTATATTGTGGTGGAGGCAGCCGTTCAGCGCTCGCCGCCTTCAATTTGAAGAAGATGGGTTTTCGAAACGTGTTCTCGCTGGCCGGTGGCTATCGCGACTGGCGTGAAGGGGACACCTACTAGCGCCTCGTCGCATCGCTTTCGGCTCCTAAATCGAGGTGACCATGAACCTGCAAGGAAACCGCATTTCGTGGCTCGGACATGCCACATTCCGCATTGAAACTAAAGACGGCGTAATCGCATATGTAGACCCCTGGGTCATGGGTAATCCGGCTTGTCCTGAGAGTGAGAAGCAGGAATAGAGTTTCCGTAGCCATCAGGAAACAGCAGGCTGTCAGGCTGGCCGCCCATGGCCGTCTGTTCGACGCCGCTGGCTCGTCGCGCTTGGCCTGGTCCCTCTGCGCCAGAAGTTGGGGGAGCCGGCATGCTTGCCGATAACGGAGCAGCATCCACGGAAGCTGTTTCAGGTTCGGAACTAGCCTCCATTGACGGCTGCACTCCTGCATTTGGCAAACCCGATAAGGCAGGCCCATCGGGTGACCGCTCCCCCGCAACGCCGGTCTGGTTGAGCTTCTTGGCAGCGTCAGCAGACCGGACTTCTGGCTGCTCGCCCCTTCCCTGCGACGTACCAACAATCTCCAGCCTCCCAAGAGAAGACCCCGATGGTGTGCCGGCAACGTAGTTGAATCCGGCGCCTTCCAGCAAAATCGAAATCACTTGCCGCCAGTCGCCGCGAACTTCCTGGGCGGGAACCATGGCAGCCATCGTCTGCTGGGTTCCCAGGCATTGGGCGTTCATCTCGCGACAAACTTCGTCGAGCACCGTGCCCAGCGGCGTCGTTTGAGCAATCGAAACCCTGATCTCACTTCCTGAGTGCCAAGCGACGACGACGCGATCACCCTGACCTAGCATCGGCATAGCGAAAACACCGAGGCCGATCAAGATCGTGCAGCTTCGCTTTGCTAACTTCATGGCTCAACTCCTCTGACGCCAGATTCAGGTGCGCCTTCTTCTCCACGCGTTGCTGAATACCGTCCGTCCGCGACTTTGAGAATTGCGCCCACGTAGGCCACTTGCTGTCGTGGTGCGCTGGTCTTGGTTCGCTTGCGTATGTAACCTGCACGTGACGCACCAAAGCGGAACGCAAACAAGGCTTGCCCTCAAGCAGCACGCAAATTCGTACATTGCCAACACATAGCGGTTACGGCGGCTGATCTGGGCAAAGCGCCTCGCTGTACAGGCGGCAGGTTGGACTATCCGAGTGGTGAGGGCCGACTATCCAAAAGGTTAATCGGAATCGGGCGTTTCTTCGTTTCTCCCGATCATCAACTACTGAAGTGTGGTCGAGGAATAATTACGTCAGCGCCAGACGCAATAGTTTTATACTGGATGGTTGTTATAGGAGGCACGCAATGATAAGCTCTGCTGAAAGAACTGCGCTAGCCGAAGAAATCTCTATTCATCCTCCCATGCGGCTGTTGTTTGGCCCCGGCCCAAGTCAGGTCCACCCCCGGGTTTACCAGGCAATGGCTCAGCCTGTCGTCGGCCATCTCGATGCCTATTTCTTCGAGATCTCCTCCAACATTCAACGGCTTCTCCGCACGGTGTTCGGAACTAAGAACGACTTGACCTTCGTCATCTCCGCCACTGGCAGTGGTGGCATGGAAACCGCCATCTCCAACTTTGTTTTGCCGGGGATGAAGGTGGTGTCGTTCGCCAACGGTTTCTTCTGCGACCGCATGTCAGAAATGGCGCGCCGCCAGGGCGCTGATCTCGTGCGATTCGAAAAACCCTGGGGCGAAGTCTTCGATGACAAGGAAGCTGCCGACTTTATCCGCCTTGAGAAACCCAAAGTCGTGATGTACGTGCAAGCCGAGACTTCCGCAGGAGCCTTTCAACGTGGCGACGCCATCTGCAAGGCCGCGCATGAAGTCGGCGCTCTGGTCATTGCCGACTGCGTGACTTCGCTTGGCGCAATGCCCGTCGAAGTGGACAAGACCGGCATTGACATCGCGTACAGTTGCACGCAGAAAGGCTTGAGCTGCCCTCCCGGACTGTCGCCCATCACGGTCTCACCGCGCGCGGCCGAGTGGCTGCATAAACGCGAAACCCCGAACCGCTCCTGGTATTTCGACCTGAAGCTGATCGCCGACTATTTGACCATCTCGCATCGTTATCATCACACCGCATCGGCGACCATGTTTTACGCCCTGCACGAAGGCCTCACGCTCATCGAAGAAGAAGGCTTGCACAATCGCTGGGACCGCCATCACCAGGCGCACCTGGAGTTCGTCACGACGTTGGAGGCGATGGGACTGGAAATGCTGGTTGCTCCCGAGCATCGCATTTGGAACTTGAACACACCGAAGGTGCCGCAAGGTGTGGATGAAGCCAAGGTGCGATCCACGTTGCTCAAAGAGCACGGCATTGAAATCGCTGGAGGCTTTGGTCCGCTCGCCGGAAAGATCTTCCGCATCGGAGTGATGGGTCCACTGGCAACGACGGAGCACGTTCGGGATTTTGCGGATTGTTTCGCCGCAGCGTTGCGCGGTGCGGGCTACAAGCACTGATGTTGCATTGGGGGCACTGTTCGAAGGGGTGCGGCTTTCAGCCGCCCCCTCGCAAGCTTCTGAGTACTGGTTATTCCGAGGCGCTTTGGCCCCGAAGAATCTGCCCCCTCCTCTCCATCGCAATAAGCTGGAATAATAAACGTCATGCGAATTCTGAACATCGTGTGCGGGGTGGCCGTACTGTTTACGACCCTGGCCTTCGGACACTTGATGCACCATTACCTCATGAATGCCGACCGCGGCGACCCGGCTTTCTGGGCACTGTTCACCCTTGCCATAGTGGTGGTCATCTTCTCCTTTATCGGAGGATGTTTGTTGCTGAGGCACCGCCGCTGATTCTGGCAATGCAAACTTATCCGTCGATGATTCCTCCCCCGTGAGTAACTCGCACCATGGCGTTTGATGCTGTCGTTAACAGCCTGTAGCGGCCGTCGGTCCCAAAATAAAAATCTCAGCATGGGATGGTGGCGCTAAGGCGATTTCTCGTTCTCTGTTTCGCGACCATTGCCGTTGCCTGCTTCGGCGATAAATTGACGCATGATGTGCTCAAGAACCTGAAGCTGCGGGTCGACCAGATGCTCGCGAATCGTGCGGCCAAGTTCCAACCACTGATGTGATCATGCATCATAGGCTGACCACTAGGAAAATTTCGGAGATCAAACTCGAAGGGCGTAGGCTTGGTAATCCGTTATCCTCCGATGAGGGGGTTACTGTGTCCGCAGCATCCGGTCCAACGCGAGGTACCATGTCGCGGCGGCAGCAACCATGAAGAGACAAGCTTGCGCTGGTCTATTCGCGATCGCTATTTTTCTGGGTCATGCAACCCAACTGCTGGCACAGGATAGTTACAATCAGCCTTGGCGCCCGCAGTATCACTTCACCCCCCCGCACAATTTCATGAACGATCCCAACGGGATGGTCTTCTACAAAGGTGAATACCACCTCTTCTATCAGTACAATCCCGGGGGCAACGTCTGGGGACACATGAGTTGGGGACACGCCATCAGCACCGACATGGTGCACTGGCGCAACTTGCCGGTCGCCATTCCTGAGGATCCGAAGTATATGGCGTACTCCGGCAGTGCGGTCGTGGACTGGAACAACTCCAGCGGCCTGTGTAAGAATCCCGACCCACAGGACCACTCGTGTCTTATTGCCATTTACGCGGCGGCCTACAAAGATCGGCAAAAGCAGCACATTGCCTTCAGCAACGATCGCGGCCGCACATGGACAAACTACGCCGGCAATCCCGTCGTCGATCTCGATGCGCCTGACTTCCGCGATCCCAAGGTGTTCTGGTACGAAACGCAGAAAAAGTGGGTGATGGTAGCTGTACTGGCGGATCAGCGCAAGGCGGTGTTTTTCGATTCCTCCGATCTAAAAAAGTGGACCATGCGCAGCGAGTTCGGTCCCGCTGGTGACGACGCCGGTCAATGGGAGTGTCCCGATCTACTTGAGCTTCCAATCGAGGGTACTAACGACAAGAAATGGGTGCTGATCGTCAATCGCAATCCGGGGGCGCCGGCAGGCGGCACCGGCGTGCGATATCTGGTCGGTAACTTCGACGGAAAGCAGTTCACCGATGAGACTCCGCCTCAGACAAAGCTGTGGGCAGACTATGGCAAAGACTTCTACGCCACCAACTCGTTCAACGACATGCCATCGAGCGACGGCCGCAGGATCTGGATCGGTTGGACCAGCAACTGGCTGTACGCTAAAGATGAGCCTACTGTGCTCTGGCGCGGAGCTCAGTCGATTCCGCGAACCCTGACGCTCAGGCGAACTGCGGCGGGGACCATCCTCGTGCAGACACCGGTTCGTGAGTTGCAGAGCCTGCGAGGCCAGCCATTCCAAATTCAAAGCGCTTCGGTCCTGGATGCAAACCGCAAAATCGCAGAAGCTGGCGTGAACGGGGAGACCTACGAGATTGAGGCTGAGTTTGAAACGCAAAAGGCGGAGGAAATGGGATTTCGCCTGCGTAAAAGCGATAACGCCGAGACCGTCATTGGCGTGATTCCCTCCACAAACACCCTTTTTGTGGATCGCACGCAGTCCGGTGATGTCTCTTTCAGCAAGGACTTCCCGGGACGCTACACGACTACTCTGCAAAGCACGAAACGGATCAAGCTTCACATTTTCGTGGACCGCTCCAGCGTTGAGGTCTTTGCCAACGATGGCGAAGAGGTCATGACCGACCGCATCTATCCTCCGCCCGGCAGCAGCGCCATTGAACTGTACTCACGAGGAAGTAGCGGCAAAGTTGTGTCCCTAAGAATCTGGCAGCTCAAGTCGAGCTGGACATCTCACTAGCCGGGCCGCATTCGCGCCCAGGCCGGGACCGGCTTAGTGCCTTCCTCACCCTCCTGCCGCCTTACCGCTCCACCTGCCACATGTATCGCCCCGCGGGAGCCTGTGCCAGCGCCTTGCACGTCTTGAGGAACGCCTGGCCGGCATGCGACAGCACGGTCCCGCCGCGATCACAACATTCCCACCACTTCCGACGAACGCTTTCACATCAAGGACCAGATCGCGGCCCAACAAATCTCGACCCTTCGGCGCAATTGCGAAAGCGCAGGCATTCCGTTGTTCGACGTCGGATCGGGCCGGCAGGGCATCGTGCATGTCATTGGGCCGGAGTTGGGGCTGACGCAGCCGGGCATGACCGTGGTCTGCGGCGATAGCTACACCAGCACCCACGGGGCCCTTGGCGCGCTGGCATTTGGCATTGGGACCTCCGAAGTCGAGCACGTGCTGGCGACACAATGCGTGTCGCAGACGAAACCACGCAGCATGCGCCTTACAATCTCCGGGAGTCTGCCGCAGGGAGGCTGCCGGCACTTTATCGAACTTCGAAAGCACATAATTCCTGATCCTGCTGCCGGATATGTTTCGGCAGCGCCCCAGCAATTTCTTGACAATCCTCCGCTCTTGTATGAATATACATAGTGTTGTATATTTATGCGATGTCTAAACTCTCCCGCCATACCGCGATTCGCGATCTGGTCGCCAACCGCGAGGTCGCTAGCCAGGAAGAGTTGCGGCGGCTGCTCTACAAGCGCGGCCATAGGGTGACGCAGGCCACGCTGTCGCGCGACATCCATGACTTGCGGCTGGTGAAGACCGCGGAAGGCTATAAGTTGCCCCAAGGCGAGGTCGCCGAGGCATTTCTGCCTTCGATTGAGCGGCTCATTCACGAATTTGTTTACGACGTGAAGACCGCGCAAAACCTGGTGGTGGTGAAGACCAGCGCCGGCAGTGCGCAGCCCGTGTCGGCGGCCATCGACGCCGAAGAGTGGGAAGAGGTCGTGGGCACCATCGGTGGAGATGACACGATTCTGGTCATCACCCATGACGCCAGAATCGCGGAAAAGCTGGCCAAGCGTATTCGAGATTATTTCGCGTAAGAATCGGACGGTTTGGATCGGGACCTTCGACGACAAAGATGAATGCCACGGTACAACCCGCTGTGTTTGGCGCGACCGGTTACTCCGGCCTGGAGCTTGTGCGCTTGCTTGCGCGCCACACCGGAGTGAAAAAGCCGCTGCTCTTCCAGCGCAACGGAGAGAGTGGAGGATACGGCGATCTGAGCGAAGCGTATCCGCAACTGGCCGGCAACGGCGGATTTCCGCTGGAGGCTTTCTCGTGGCAGCGGGTGAAAGATGCCGGGGTAGACGTCGTGGTCCTGGCGACGCCTCACGAGTTCTCGCGCGAATGGGTCCCCGCGGCGATCGGCCGTGGCCTGCGCGTGATCGATCTGAGCGGGGCCTGGCGCTTGAAGCAATCGGTGAACCGTGACGTTTACGGGTTTAGCGACGCCAATGCAAAAGCCGCGTCGCTCCTCGATGAAGTTGCGGTGTACGGGCTGCCCGAATTACACGCTGAGGCGATCAAACACGCCGCCTTGCTGGCGAATCCCGGATGCTATCCAACTTCGATCATTCTGGCTCTGGCTCCGTGGATTCGCGCCGGATACGTGGATGTTGAGCACGGCATCATATGCGACTCGAAGTCCGGGGTTTCAGGAGCAGGCAAGACGCCTTCGGCGCAGACGCATTTCGTGGAAGTCGATGGCGACTTCAGCGCTTACAACGTCTTCGGACACCGGCACACCGGCGAGATGCTGGAGCAGCTTGGGCTCGAGGGCGGATCGTTGCAGTTCACGCCGCATCTACTGCCGATCCCGCGCGGCATCCTTTCCACCATCTATGTGAAGTTGGCGAAGTCTGTATCCGTAGAGGAACTGGAGCAATGCCTGCGCGAGTTCTACGCTGGCAAGCCCTGGGTGCGTGTCTTCGGAGCGGTGCGGTTGCCGCAGATCAAGTTTTCTCGCAACACGAATTTCTGTGACATCGGCTTTTCGCTGTCACCCGATGGTAAGCGGGCGGTCGTAGTGTCGTGCATCGACAACCTGTTGAAGGGTGCTGCCGGCCAAGCCGTGCAGAACATGAACCTCATGTTCGGTTTCGACGAGAAAGCAGGATTGCAATGAAACTGGTGATTAAGATTGGCGGCGCGGCTCTTGACAACAAAGAGTTGGTCACGAAGTTTGCCAAAACAATCCCCAGCCTCTGGCGTGAAGGTCACAGGCTGGTGATCGTTCACGGGGGAGGAGCGGCGCTTAGCCGTACCTTGAAGCAGCTCGGTTGCGAAACCACTTTCATCGACGGTTTGCGCGTCACTGATGCGCAGACCCGCGACGTGGCCGTGATGGTGCTTGCCGGACAGCTCAATAAGCAACTCGTGGCCTCGATCGGTGCGGCGGGACAGCCCGCCCTGGGCCTCTGCGGCGGAGATTTGAACATGTTTCGCGCAGCGAGAAAGAAGCAACCGGATCTCGGCTATGTAGGCGAAATCTGCTCCGTCAACGCGCAGTGGATCGAGCGGCTGTGGAACGCGGGCATTGTTCCGGTAGTGTCGAGTTTGGCGCTTGGTGTTGACGATGAGTACTACAACATCAATGCCGATCACATGGCGTCGGCATGCGCGGTGGCTTGCGGCGCGGATGCGTTGATCTATCTCACCGATGTTGCCGGCGTTAAGGATGCCGAAGGCGCTGTCATTCGCTGGCTCGATGTGAAAGCGATTGCTGCGATGGTGCAACAAGCGACGGTCAGTGGCGGCATGTTGCCCAAACTGGAAGCTTGCACCAAGGCGCTGAAGAGAGGTGTAGCGCGGGTTCGCATCCTGCCCGCTGAGCAGGCGGAGGTATTGCCTGGTTTCTTCAGCCATTCGATTGAATGCGGCACCGAGGTCATTGCCTCGTGACGTACGTCTTTGCTCCAAGGAGATACAGCATGATTGCTACTTCGGTTCCCACGGGCGTAAGCCCCCATCCCTACACGCAGCGGAGCGTTTCCGGACGCGACTTGATCTCGATTCAGGATTTCACGCCGGAAGAACTCGCCTGTGCGCTGGAGTTGGCAGCGGCGATGAAGGCGCGTCCGGCGGACTATCGCGGCACTCTGGTCGGCAAGCAGATCGTCTTGTTCTTCGAGAAACCTTCGCTGCGCACGCGATTGACGTTTGAGGCCGGCATCAACAGTCTTGGTGGAGTGTCATTTTTTGTCGATCAGACACAATCGCGCCTGGGTGCTCGCGAGAGCCTTAGCGACGTCGCCCATAACCTGGAGCGCTGGGTCGACGGCGTGGTGCTGCGAACCTTCGCGCACGAGACTGTTACGACCATGGCCGCGCACGCGTCGATCCCGGTGATCAATGCCCTCAGCGAATTGGAGCATCCGTGCCAGGCCATGGCCGACATGTTGACATTACAGGAACACTTCGGCGACCTGCGCAACGTGCATCTCGCCTTTCTCGGCGATGGCAACAATGTCGCACATTCGCTGATGCTGGCAGCAGCGAGCTTGGGAGCGACCATCTCGGTCGGAACACCTCAAGGATATGAGCCGAGCGAAGATGTCCTGACTGCGGCGCGAGAATTGGCGGCGGCCTCTGGCGGCCAAGTGCTGGTCGTCAACGATCCTCTTCAAGCAGTCGCCGGGGCTGACGCGGTGTATACCGACGTGTGGGCCAGCATGGGCCAGGAAGACGAAGCCGCCGAGCGGCGCAAGATATTCCTCCCCTTCCAAGTGAACCAGAAGCTCTTCTCTTATGCCGCAAAGCATGCGCTATTCATGCACTGCCTCCCGGCGCATCGTGGAGATGAAGTTTCAGCCTCGGTAATTGATTCGCCGCGTTCCGTGGTGTTCGATCAAGCGGAAAATCGCCTGCACATTCAGAAAGCCATCATGGTTTTATTGCTCGAAGGCGGCGTTCACCGCTTCCCTCCAAGGAGTGCATATGCGTGAGAAAGTCGTACTGGCGTATTCCGGAGGCCTCGATACCTCTATCATTATTCCGTGGCTGAAGGAGAATTACGACTGCGATGTCATCGCCTACGTTGCCGACGTAGGCCAAGGCGACGACCTCGACTCGGTGGTTGAGAAGGCATACGCAACCGGCGCAAGCAAGGTGATCGTCGAAGACTTGCGTCAGGAGTTCCTCCTCGACTACGTCTTTCCCGCGATCCAGGCGGGCGCGGTATATGAGCACAAGTACCTCCTCGGCACGTCGCTGGCGCGACCGATCATCGCCAAGTATCAAGTCAAGGCTGCATTGCGGGAGGCGGCCACTGCCGTGGCGCACGGTTGCACGGGAAAGGGCAATGATCAGGTGCGCTTCGAGCATGCGTACCAGGCGCTTGCGCCCGAACTGAAAGTGATTGCCCCGTGGCGGGAGTGGACGCTCCAGTCGCGTGAGGATTGTCTTGACTACGCGGAGCAGCATGGAATCTCTGTGACGCAAAGTCGCGAGAAGATCCATAGCCGCGACCGCAACCTGCTGCATGTCAGCCATGAAGGCGGCGAACTGGAGGATCCGAACAACGCGCCACTTGCGACCACATGGACATGGACACAGTTCGCCGCAGGAAGCGCCCGATAAGGTCGAGAGGGTTGTGATCGAATTCCAACACGGCGCGCCAGTGGCGGTGAATGGCGTCATTCTTGATCCAGTGGCGATTGTCGAAGTACTGAACGAAATCGGCGCCCGAAATGCAATTGGTCGCGTCGATCTCGTCGAAAACCGATTCGTGGGAATAAAGTCGCGCGGATGTTATGAGACACCCGGTGGCACCCTGCTGCTCACCGCCCATCGCGAGCTTGAGGCGTTGTGCCTTGACCGCGACCTGGCGCACTTCAAACAGCACATCGGTCTGAAGTATGCCGAGATCGTCTACTTCGGCCTGTGGTTCACGCCCTTGCGCGAATCGCTGCAGGCGTTCGTGGAAAGTACGCAGCACGATGTCAATGGCAAAGTGACACTGGACCTCTACAAAGGCAACATCGACATCACGGGCCGCAAATCGCCGACGTCGCTGTACCGGCCCGATATTGCCAGCTTCACCATGGGAGCCGGCTACCAGCAGAAGGACGCGGAGGGTTTCATTCGCATCCTTGGGCTGCCGGCGCGCTCGCGTGCGCTGGTGCATGCGGAGAGTCTGAAATGAAGATGTGGTCCGGCCGTTTCGGCCAGGCTCAGAATCCTGACTTCGAGCAGTGGCAGCGCTCGTTCCCTTTCGATCGCGTGCTGCTGCCTTACGAGGTGGCCGCGAGCCGGGCGCATGCTGCCGCGCTGGCGACGGTCGGCGTCCTGAATGAGCGGGAGCTGGCGACGACGCTGTCCGCTCTGGATCAGATCGCCCGTGAAGGCGTGCCACAGGATGACGATCCCACGATCGAAGATGTGCACCACTTCGTCGAGAAGCGACTGGTCGAGTTCGCGGGCGAGGTGGGTTACAAGCTCCACACCGGCCGCAGCCGCAACGAGCAGATTGCAACCGACCTGCGGTTGTATGTGCGCGATCAGATCGATGCCATATCACAAACGCTGGTGGAGTTTCTGGGCGAATTCGTGAAGCAGGCGGATGCCGCCGGCGAGAATGCGATGCCGGCTTACACGCATCTGCAGCGGGCCGAGCCCGTTCTGGTGGCGCATTGGCTGCTCGCGTATGTCGAAATGTTCCTGCGCGATCTGGACAGGCTGGCCGATTGTCGCAAGCGGATGAACGAATGTCCGCTGGGCTCTGGAGCGGTGGCAGGGACAATACTGCCACTCGACCGCGAGGCCATGGCAAACGACCTGCAATTCGACTCGCCAACGGCCAACAGCATCGACGCAACCAGCGACCGCGACTTCGCGATCGAGTTCGTGCAGGCACTGTCATTCGTGGCGTTGCATCTGAGCAGGTGGGCCGAGGAATTGATTTTGTTCTCGACCACGGAGTTTGGCTTCGTGAAGTTACCGGAGCAGTTTTCGACGGGCAGCAGCGCCATGCCGCAGAAGAAGAACCCGGACGCGCTGGAACTAATTCGCGGCAAAGCAGGAAGTGTGCTTGCCAATGCTACGGAGCTGTGGGTAGCGGTTAAGGGATTGCCGCAGTCCTATAACAAGGACATGCAGGAAACACAGCAGCCCATTTTCGCCGCGGCTGGCCAAGTGTCTGGCATGTTGCGTGTGGCGACTGGCTTTCTGGCGGCAGTTTCGTTCGATGACGAACGGATGCAGCAGGCGGCGAGTGGCGGATTCATGAATGCCCTGGCGCTTGCTGCACTCCTGGTGCGGCGGGGAGTTCCCTTCCGTCAGGCACACGAGAAGGTCGGACAAGCAGTTCGTCTTGGCCTCGAGAAGAGTTGCGAATTAGAGCAACTGTCGAAGGAAGACTACGCGCAGTGTGGCATAGCAGCCGATGCCGAACTATACCGCGCGTTGTCGCTGGATGAAGTCCTGGCGATACACGATGTGCCGGGAGGGACCGCACCATTGCGAGTTCGGGCCGCATTAGCGGCGATCAAAGAAAAATTATCCATCTACGCAGGAGTCGCCCATGCATGCACGTAGCGCAACCCTTCCCGATGCCATCAGCATCGAGCAAATGATTCAGGTGCACGTGGCTGATGGAACGCTGCTGCCGCGCTCGCTGGCGGAGATCTGCGAGAACATTCGCGACTTCGTCGTGGTTGAACACGATGGCGAAATCGTCGGTTGCGGCGCGCTGCATTTGTATGGAATGCACCTGGCTGAAATTCGCTCCATCACAGTAACAGCCAAGGCGAAGGGCAGAGGCGCTGGCCGGGTACTGGTTGATGCCCTATTGATGGAGGCGAAGCGGCAGAGCGTCACCTGCATCTGTCTGTTCACGCGCATCCCCGACTTCTTCGCCCAAATGGGTTTCCTGGTCGTGGACAAAGAAGCGCTGCCCGACAAGATGCACAAAGACTGCCTGAAGTGTCCGCGCCTGCATGCCTGCGACGAAACCGCGATGTTCCTCGGTACCCTGCCGAAACACTTGCCCGGCGCCATGTCGGCGCGATCGGCTGCGGAGTTCGTGCAGATTGCACGTCCCCAACAGGTTAACAGAATGCCCGTTGAAAGTATCTGTGGCGAGTAATTGGCCCGGACGGAATTCCCGACGACAGCGACAAAGGTCGTGGAAACAATTTCGTGGCGCGTTTTCATTGCAGGGCAGCTTGAACGGCCCCCAGCAGCGCAGCTCGGGTGAATGGCTTCTCCAGCAAGGCGATGCCCTCGCTCAGTCCGTGGTCCACGACCAGTTCGCCGGTGTAACCCGACATGTAGAGAAACCTGGTCTCAGGATGCGAGTCCATAAGCCGCAAAACGAGTTCCGGGCCGCTCATGCCGCGCATTACGACATCGGTCAGAACCAGGTCAATACGAACTGAGTTCGAGGCCGCCTGTGCCAACGCCGAGTTTCCGTCTTCGGCCTCAATCACCGAGTAGCCTTGCGCTTCCAGCATTCGCCCGGTGAGCTGGCGGATCACCGGATCGTCTTCGACCAGAAGAATCGTGGTCTTTTCGCCGCGCGGAAACACGGCTGCCTCTTCGGTTTCGCGAGCCAGTCCGGCCTTATCGTCCGCACAAGGCAGGTACACCTTGAAGGTCGTTCCGCGACCCGGTTCGCTATAGACCCAGATGTGGCCTCCGCTCTGCTGAACGATGCCGTACACGGTTGCAAGACCCAGGCCGGTTCCTTTGCCGACCTCTTTGGTGGTGAAGAAGGGCTCGAAAATACGGGAGACGGTCGCTTCCTCCATACCGATTCCGTTATCGCTCACCGCAAGCATCACGTAGCGGCCCGGCTTCATGGATGGATGCTGCCGGACGAATTCCTCGTCAAAGTCCGCCGTCGCAGTCTCGATGACAAACTTGCCGCCGTGAGGCATCGCATCACGGGAATTTACCGCCAGGTTCAAAACGATCTGATCCAGTTGGCTGGGATCCGCTTCCACAAATGCCAACTCCGATCTGGGCAAAAGCACTACGTTGACATCGTCTCCCATCAGCGGACGCAGAAGCTTGCACACCTCCTTCAAGCGGTCATTAAGGTCCAACACCTTGGGCTGCGTGGGTTGCTTGCGATTGAAGGCAAGAAGTTGACGCGTGAGGGATGCACCCCGCTTGGACGCATCGCGAATGTGACCAAGCATCTCGAGGGGGAGCGCTTCGCCGGGGACGTAATCACGAAGAAGCTCCGCGCAGGCGGTGATGATGCCTAGGATATTGTTGAAGTCGTGGGCCACGCCGCCCGCCAGGCGCCCAATCGCTTCCATCTTCTGCGATTGCCGGAGCTGTTCCTCCGCTTTCTTCTGGGCGGTGATGTTGCGGGCAATGGTGGAAGCCCCGACGATCTCGCCCGTGGCATCGCGAATGGGCGAGATGGAAATTGAAACATTCAGGCGCCGTTCGTCTTTTGTCACCCGCACCGTCTCAAAGTGCTCGATACGCTGTCCGTTGCGGATACTCTCCAGCATCTTCGGGATCTCATCCTGGCGGTCCGCCGGCGCCAAAAGCGTAATGGACTTGCCAATCACCTCCTCGGCCTTATAGCCGTAAATACCTTCGGCGCCCTTGTTCCAGTGGGTGATGATGCCGTCGAGGTTCTTGCCGATGATCGCGTCCTGGGAGGAGTCGACAATCAGCGCGAGCCGGTTCTGATATTCCCAGAGCTGCCGGTCCTTCCGGTGGCCAAGCTCTTCGTTCGCCCGGCGCAGTTCCTCTTCAATACGCTTGCGATCGCTGACATCGCGGATCGCACTCAGTACGACGATTCCATTGTCGGTGGTTACCGGGCTCAGACTGATCTCGACGGGAAATTCCGACCCATCCCGCCGTCTTGCCCGAAGATCCAAGCCGGCGCCCATGCGGCGCGTCTTGGGTTGTTCCGTGAAATGGTTGCGGTGGTGACGGTGCTGCTCCCGCTGCCGGTCCGGAACCAGCATTTCGATTCGCTGTCCGATCAATTCCTCTCGTGTGTATCCGAACATGCTTTCGGTTTGCGAGTTGACCTGGAGGACGATTCCGTCCTGGTTGACCGCCACGATGGCATCCGGAATGGCCTCGAGGAGGCCCGGCGACAGGAGCGTCGCAGACCAGATTACGCAGCCATTCAACGGTGCCCTCCGCACCGCCTGGACGGTCAATAGGACTCATGGTTTACCCCGGTGGAAGATATCGGCCACTACTATACGTCCAATCTCGTCCGCTGCGAAATGGGAATGGAGAAGACTATCGACGGCTCTGGATGGAAAAGGCCATTTGTTTTGAATCGAGGCAGCAGCGCGCAAGTCCTATCAGGCTTGTTTTTTCGAGAGGCAGGCCGCCAACAACCTGCGACGGACTGAAGTAGCACGGCGCCAAGCCCATGCTGGAACTCCGTCGCGCAAGGTTGGCGTTTGGAGTCTCAAGGTCAAAAGTGCAGCACTGAGGAGAGCGCTATTTTCCCGTCCAACACGCACGCCGTTTCTCTAGAAACGCCGAGATTCCCTCCTGCGCGTCGGCGGCGAGCGAGTTCATGCTCATCACTTCTTTGGCATAGGCATAGGCTTTCGGCTGGTCGAGATCAATCTGCGTGTAGAACGCCTGCTTGCCCAGAGCGACCGTCAGCGAGCTGGCTTCGGCAATGCGTACGGCCAGTTTGCGGCTCTGCTCCGCCAGTTCGCCGGCCGGAACGACCATGTTGATCAGTCCCCATTCCGCCGCTGTCACCGCGTCAATCATCTCGCCGGTCAGCAGCATCTGCAGCGCCCGTTTGCGTCCGACCGCGCGGCTGAGGGCCACCATGGGAGTGGTGCAGAAGAGTCCAATCTTCACGCCGGGGGTCGCAAACGCCGCCTGGTCGGAGGCCACGGCCAAATCGCAGGTCGCCACCAACTGGCATCCGGCCGCGGTCGCAATGCCTTGCACCTCTGCGATCACCGGCTGCGGAATCGATTGCACCCGCGTCATCAGCTCGGTACAGACATCGAACACCTGGCGATACTCGTTGATATCGCGTCCCACCATCTCGCTCAAATCATGGCCAGAGGAGAAGACTTTGCCCGCGGCCCGCAACAGCACCGCCCGCAGCGCGCGATCGCGCCCGATTTCGTTCAGGCACTCAATCAGCTCGGTCATCAACTCCAGCGACAGCGCATTGCGCCGCTGCGGCCGGTTCAACGTCACAACCGCAATTTCTCCTTCGGTGTCGAACAGAATGTTCTGGTACTTGGTAGCGGTGGTGGTAGTTTGCGATTCAGGCATCACGAAGCTCCTTCTACTGCCCGCGCTTGCTGGCGCAACACGTTCTTGCGGATCTTGCCCGTCGAGGTTTTGGGCAATGCACCAAAGTGTACCGCCTTCGGGCATTTGAAGTGTGCCAGGCGCTCGCGGCAAAACTCGATCAGCTCCTGCTCACTGACCACGGCATCTTCCCTGAGCAACACGTAGGCATGCGGCACCTCGCCCCACTTCTCATCGTGCCGGGCCACAATCGCCGCCTCCAGCACGGCTGGATGCTCGTACAACACGCGCTCCACTTCAAGCGAGGAAATATTCTCACCTCCGGAGATGATGATGTCCTTGGCGCGGTCGCGGACCTCGATATAACCATCGGGATGCATCACCGCCAGATCTCCGGAGTGAAACCAGCCGCCGCGGAATGCGGTCGCCGTTGCCTCTGGCTCGCGGTAGTAACCCAGCATCACATTGTTCCCGCGCATCACCACCTCTCCCACCGTGAGTGCATCAGCGGGGACGTCATGCATGTCTTCATCCACCACCCGCATGTCAGTCCCAAAAACCACGTAAGGCACGCCCTGCCGCGCCTTGAGCAGTGCACGCTTCTCCAGCGGCGCATCGTCCCAATCCGTGTGCCAGGCGCATACTGAGTGCGGCCCATAGGTTTCGGTGAGCCCATAGACGTGTGTCATGTCGATGCCAACCGCTTCGGCCGCCCGGAGCACGGCGGGAGGCGGAGGTGCAGCCGCGACCACCATCCTTATTTCAGGGCGGAAACGAATCCCATGATGCGAGCAGTACTCCGTCAGCGTACGCACCACGATGGGCGCGCCGCAAAGATGGGTGACGCCCTCTTCCTGGATTAGCTTCACGGCACGCTCGGCGTTCACTTCTGGCAGACATATGTGCCGTCCTCCCACCGCCGTGACCGCCCAGGGGAAACACCAGCCGTTGCAGTGAAACATGGGCAGCGTCCAAAGGTAAACCGACCGGTACGACAGTCCGTGTTCAACCACCTCCCCAATGGCATTGAGGTACGCGCCGCGATGGGTGTACATCACACCTTTGGGCACGCCGGTCGTGCCACTGGTGTAATTGATGGAGATGACGTCGTCCTCGCCCGGAGCGTGCGGCGCGACCGGCTTGCGGCCCTCGCTAAGGAAAGTCTCGTAGTCGGAGACAACTCGCTCGACTTGCGGAATCTCTGCACGATTCGCCTGCAGCGGTGTGAGAAGATCAGCATCGCCCAGCAAAATTCTGGCGCCGCTGTGGTTCAGGATTGTGGCCAGCTCACCGCTTTGCAGCCGAATGTTGAGTGTGACCAGCACCGCGCCGATGAGCGGGACTGCGAAGTGCGCTTCCAGCGGCAGCAATCCATTACGCGCCAGCACGGCAACCCGGTCTCCAGGCGCAATGCCGGCCTGCTGCAAAGCGGCGCTGAAAGAGTGCACGCGGTGCTGCATCTCGGAGTAGGTGAAGCGACGGTTGCCGTCCACCTCCGCCGTGCAGTCGCGGTATGCGATGGCGTTGCGGGAAAGAAACTCCAACGGAGTAAGCGCCGAGATCATAAACGCCGCCTGGGTTGTGAAAGTTGACGCGGATTATATCTCAGAGGCTTTGGGACGTCTGTGATGCCCAACCATGACGCCCAAGGAAACGCTACGAGGGCCCCCGCCGCTTGCTATCGCGTGGGTGCCGGCATTGGCTTCACTTGGTCCAGCGCGAGATTCACTTCCAACACGTTGACGCGCAGCTCGCCCAGAAATCCAAGCTGCCGCCCCTTGGTGTATTGGCGAATGATCTGGCGCACCTGGTCTTCGCTTAGGCCACGTTCGCGACTGAGTCGCAGCACTTGGAACTCCGCCGCTGCGGGCGTGATATCCGGGTCCAATCCGGACGCGGATGTCGTCACCAGATCAATCGGAACTGGCTGTCCGGGATTCTCAGCCTGCAGGCGCGTTACGTCGCCTTTCACACGATCGATTAAGAGATGATTAGTCGGACCGAAATTCGTTCCGCCGGAATTGGCAGCGTCATACCCGTTTCCTGCCGCCGATAGCCGTGAGTGCAGGTATCCCGGGCCGACGAAGGCCTGTCCGATAATTCGCGAGCCGATGACTTCGCCATTACGCGAGAGGAGCTGCCCGTTGGCTTTGTCGCGAAACAGCAGCTGCGCCAGCCCCGTGACGACCAGCGGATAAATCAGTCCCAGCAGTACCGTGGTGACGATCGTCATCAGGATTGCAATCTTGAGATTCTGCTTCATAATTCCTTCCCCTACGAATGCCTTTTTTCACCACGGAGGACACGGAGTGCACGGAGTCTTAACTTACTATCTCTAGAACCTGCACCGAGTCGTACGAAACAGAACCCAAGCCCATCGGTAACCAAGCATTCGAAAAGCGGCCGCCCATTACCGAGTTTGGGAATACAAGCTGTCCGCTTTCTTTACCTCTCTCCGTGCTCTTCGTGACTCCGTGGTGAAGATTCTTCACGCCAGTCCGACACCCGCGATGATCATGTCAATCAGCTTGATCCCGATGAACGGGATGATGATGCCGCCCAGTCCATAGATGAGCAGGTTGCGCCGCAGCAGGACGGCGGCGCTAAGGGCCCGGTACTTTACGCCGCGCAGGGCCAGCGGAATCAGCGCGATGATGATTACCGCATTGAAAATCACCGCCGACAAGACCGCCGACTCCGGCGTGCGCAACCGCATGATGTTCAGCGCGTTCAACACCGGAAACGTTCCGGCAAACATCGCCGGGATAATCGCAAAATATTTGGCTACATCGTTGGCGATGGAAAACGTAGTCAACGAACCGCGAGTCATCAACAACTGCTTGCCGATCGCAACCACCTCGATCAGCTTGGTGGGATTGGAATCCAGGTCAACCATGTTCCCGGCTTCCTTGGCTGCCTGGGTGCCGGTGTTCATAGCTACGCCAACGTCGGCCTGGGCCAGCGCTGGGGCATCATTGGTTCCGTCGCCGGTCATGGCAACCAGCTTGCCTTCTGACTGTTCTCGACGGATTAGGTCCATCTTTTCTTTGGGCGTTGCCTCAGCGAGGAAGTCATCCACACCGGCTTCGCGCGCAATCGCCGCCGCCGTTAGCGGGTTGTCGCCGGTGATCATTACGGTCTTAATGCCCATTGCCCGCAACTGATCGAAGCGGTCGCGCATTCCGCCCTTCACGATGTCCTTGAGGTGAATCACTCCGAGGGCCCGACGTTGTTCGGCCACCACCAGCGGCGTGCCCCCCGAGCGAGCAATCAGTTCTACGCTGGCTTGTACCTCGGCAGGCATGGTAACGCCGTTCTGGGCCAGATAGCGCTCGATAGCGTCCGTCGAACCCTTGCGAATCTGATTGCCGTTCATATTCACACCTGACATTCGAGTCTGTGCGGTGAACGGAACGAACTCCATTTCGTGCGTGGACAACTCGCGTCCGCGCAAGCCGTACTTCTCTTTGGCCAGCACCACAATCGAGCGGCCCTCCGGCGTCTCGTCGGCGAGCGATGAAAGCTGTGCGGCGTCGGCCATTTCGGCTTCCGTCACGCCCGGAGCAGGGATGAAAGACGCAGCCTGCCGATTGCCCAGCGTGATGGTACCGGTCTTGTCGAGCAGCAAGGTGTTCACGTCGCCAGCGCCTTCGACCGCGCGCCCCGACATGGCCAGCACGTTGTGCTGAATGAGCCGATCCATGCCAGCAATACCAATGGCCGAGAGCAAACCGCCGATGGTTGTGGGAATCAGGCACACCAGTAGCGAAACCAGCACGAATACTGTTTGTGGCGAGCCCGAGTAGATAGCAAACGGCTGCAGCGTAACCACGGCCAGCAGAAAGATAATGGTGAGCCCTGCCAGCAAAATGTTCAGCGCAATTTCGTTTGGAGTTTTCTGCCGTTCCGCGCCTTCCACCAGGGCAATCATGCGGTCCAGGAAGGTTTCGCCGGGGTTCGACGTGACCTTCACTTTGATCTGGTCCGAGAGCACGCGCGTTCCGCCCGTAACCGCGGATCGATCGCCACCCGACTCACGGATCACCGGGGCCGATTCGCCGGTGATGGCGGATTCGTCCACCGAGGCTACGCCATCGATGATTTCTCCATCCGAAGGTATAAGTTCTCCCGCAGATACCAAAACCACATCTCCGGCGCGCAACTTCGAGCTTTGCACCTGCTCGGTTCGTTCACCATCCACAATGCGGTTGGCGATCGTCTCGGATCGTGCCTTCCTTAACGTGTCCGCCTGGGCTTTGCCGCGACCCTCGGCCATGGCTTCCGCGAAGTTGGCGAACAGTACGGTGAACCACAGCCACAAGGTAATCTGCAAATTGAACTTGAAAGCTGCGCCTCCGCGGAACAGCAATACCGTGGTGATCACACTGCCAATTTCCACCACGAACATTACAGGGTTGGCCATCATGTGACGCGGGTCGAGCTTCAGAAAAGAATCCACGATCGCGCGCCGCACGATCTTGCCCTGCCAGACAGCTTTCGATTTCGATTTACTTCTTGCCATGTTGGAAGCCTCAGAACGTCTTGCCCGCCGCCATCAGCAGGTGCTCAAGGATTGGTCCCAGGCTTAGCGCCGGGAAAAATGTCAACGCGCCGACGATCAGGATCACGCCGATCAGAAGCACGGTGAAAAGCGGTGTGGTCACCGGGAACGTGCCTAGCGACGGCGGAACGTATTTCTTCTGTGCCAGATTGCCGGCAATCGCCAGCATGGGAATGATCATCAGGAAACGCCCGATCAACATAGTGAAGGCGCCAGTGACGTTGTACCAAAGCGTGTTGGTGGTTAGCCCGGCGAATGCCGAGCCATTGTTGCCAGCTTGCGACGTGAAGGAATAGAGGATTTCGGTGAGACCGTGTGGCCCAGGATTGAGAATGCTGGAGGTGCCGAATCCATGTACTGACGAGATCGCGGTGAAGACGAGGATCACCAGGGGAAAGACCAGCGCCACCAGCATGGCCATCTTCACGTCGTACGCTTCGATCTTCTTCCCCAGATACTCCGGCGTGCGCCCGACCATTAGCCCGGCGATGAATACAGCTAGTACGACATAGATCAGAATGCCGTACATTCCGGCGCCTACCCCGCCAAAGATCACCTCGCTGAGCATGATGTTGACCAGCGGAACCATGCCGCCAAGCGGAGTAAAGGAGTCGTGCCAGCCGTTGATCGCGCCGCAGCTCGCGTCGGTAGTCACCGTCGCCCACAACGCGGTGTTGGTGATGCCGAAGCGGATGTCCTTGCCTTCCATGTTACCGCCCGATTGCGACGCGCTGACCCGTTGGTCCGCGCCAGTCAGCAAGGGGTTGCCACGCGCTTCAGCCCAGTAAGCCACGGTGACGCCTACGAAGAACAGGATCGCCATCGCCGCCCAGACTGCCCATCCGTGGCGCTGCGACCCCGTCATGCGTCCCAAGGTGTAGGTCAGGCCTGAACCAATCGCAAAAATCAGGAACAGCTCAATGAAATTGGAAAGCGGCGTTGGATTCTCGAAGGGATGCGAGCTATTCGCATTAAAGAAGCCGCCGCCATTGGTGCCGAATTCCTTGATCACCTCCTGCGACGCCACCGGTCCCTGCGCAATGGTCTGCGTTGCAACCGTATCCATCACTGCCTTACCGGCAGCATCCACCGCGGGCTTGCCGTCAGCGCCGACGTGCTGCACTTGCTGGGGCTCAATCAGTTTCACCGTGTCATAGGGCCTCAGGTTCTGCACCACGCCCTGCGAGACCAGCACCAGAGCTCCCGCCACGCAGAAGGGCAACAACACCCAGAGGCAGGAGCGAACCATGTCCACCCAGAAATTTCCAATGGTCTGCATCTGACGGCGAGCGATGCCGCGAATAAACGCAATCGCCAGTGCGATGCCCACGGCCGCAGAGGTGAAGTTGTGGTACGCCAAGCCCGCCATCTGGGTCAGATAGCTCATGACCACTTCACCCGAGTAGTTTTGCCAGTTGGTATTGGTGGTGAAGGACGCCGCCGTATTAAACGCCAAGGCTTGCGGAATCGCGGCAAACTTTTGCGGATTGAACGGCAAGAAGCCCTGTACGCGCTCCATCAGGTACAGCAGCAGCATGGACGCGGCGCTGAACAGCAGCATGGCGCTGGCGTATTCCGTCCAGCGCATCTCGTGATTTTCGTCCACGCCGGTCATCCGGTAGATCAGCCGCTCGATCGGCCGTAGTACCGGATCCAGGAACGTCCGCTCGCGATTGAACACCCGCGTCATAAACACGCCCATGGGCTTGGTGACGGCGAGGATCAGCGCGAGAAATACGACGATTTGAAGCCATCCGTTGGCGGTCATGTCAGAACTTCTCCGGACGCAACAGTGCGTAGAAGAGGTAAATCATCACCAAAGCGCAGACTGTCAGCATCACTATCGATTGTGTGTGCATGGTCCTCCTTTACTTCACGCGATCGCAGAAGTGGACATAGCCCAGTGACAGGGCAAAGAAAGCGATCGTGACTGCGACATAGATGAGGTCTTGCATGTTCATCTCCTGAGTCTCAAGCGGGCTACCATGCCCCTTGTTTACGGCCGAACCACCAGATGACCCCGACGGTCGCCGTGTCCTGCTTCTTAGAGAAGACGTTTTGCACGCTGGTGAGGAAGATCGGTTGATTCGACCAATCGCGTCGATACTCGTACTTCATTTCAAATCCGTTGCCACCGTGAAGTTGTAGGTGGCCGTGACCTCCTTCAGCGACTCGGTTGGCCGGTCTCACGATTGGGTAGTTCCGCTTCGAGCTGTTCAATACGCTTTTGCATGGCATCAAGCTGCTTTTGAACCGCCAGTAGTATTTGCTGATTACCATCGACCGCCGGGGGCGGGGGCGGTAGCGTTCTCTGCCCATAGACTGCGGTCGGAATTGCTAGCAGCACGGCGGTAGCCAGTAATAGGGCGCTGATGCGACTATGCGAGACCACAAATTCCGCCATCTCCTTCTCGAGATAGGCCATAAATTGGCGTCCCGCGGCAGAATTGACCGCCTCGGCTGGCGCGACCTTGTGGACGATCGGCTGCTTCCTCGCCTTACGATGCGGCCTCCGGCATTGAAAAAGGAAAACCGTAAAGAATACGAGGCTTACAGCGCAGATGATGAAGAACAGACTGCTCATAGCTTCCCTTCCCGCACGAGTAGCCGGTGCGTGATCGCAGCAACAGCATTGGAGCACTTCGCTCCTAAGCGCAGAGTAAAGAAGTCGTAAGTTTTTTATAAAGAGCGGAATCTGGGACTTAGCGGCTCCAGCGACAGCTACAAATTGCCGATGGCCAATAACTTTCGGGCACCGCAATAAGCCAGTCTTGCCTCCATGGCCAAAAGTCTTCGGTCCACCTTCTTGTAGTTGCTTGTCTTCACAAACCATTTATGAACAATTTATTCCAGCTTTATGCTCTCCGATATCCAATCGGATTGGCGCAGGAAAGGTGCCCAAGAAGGTATGTCAACCCAGGACGTTTTCGTTCAGCAGTTTGCCTTCCTTCGTTCCTGCCCGTCAAGACCAAACCTAGGAAGCCTGATTACTCCAGCTTATGTAAGTCGGTTATGCAGAACTAGAACATGACCATAATGGCAAATCTCAGACTGGGTTCATCCTTCCGCAGGTCGGGGCACCAGCCTGTCGCTCCTGCCACACAAGTGTAGCCAGGAGTAGCTGATAAAAACGGGCCTGGCACAAATGTCGTTCCCGGCACCACTTGGCCGGGGCTGCCGCTATTCCCACCCGCGAATACGCTGGGCGAGCCGGTGTTTCCGCCGGGAGGCGTTATCCCTCCTGCACCAGTCCAATACGGCACGTTCGAGTGCCGATAGCCATACTCCGCGCGGAAGGTGATGTACTGTTTGGGCATGTAGTCAAAGGTGATGCTGGTGTCCCAAGCTTTGTACGGATCCCCAGGATTCTGGGTGAAGTAGGGTGACCCGGAAACCGCATCCGCTGCATCGATGGGCGGGAGCAGCACCAGGTAGCGTCCCGGATTGTCCATCACGCCGCCGCCAAGCGTGAGACCATACAAGTCCTTCTTGAACCAAAAGCGGTTGTAGACCATCCAACCCGCAAAGGTCTGCTTGTAGCTTTTCACAGTCCCATTGGGATTGTATTTATTGTGGAAGCAATTCACTCCTTGGACGACGCTGTTCGTATTGCCATATTCACATCCCAGATCGCCGGTGAGGGAGAATGCCATCTTGTCGAGGAACTTATTAGGGTTGTCGTAGTATTTGATCTCGATGCTGTCGTCGGTGTGTATGCGCGAGCGGCCAGAGTGACCATACCCGTTGCCCAGCGTATCTTCGCCCATTCCGTAGTTGTTGAAAACCATCGACATCCACGGCTTCGGCCGCCACAGAATTTGTCCACCTAGGCCGGGCTTGCTACCAAGCCTGCCATACGATTGCCATCCGTTGATGATCCACGGCTCAATCTTAAGTTTCTCGGTGGGGAACCACTGTATGCGTACGCCATTAAAGAACCATGGCGTGTTCGACGACACATACGATGGCTGGTAGGTCCAATTATCGAAGTTGTAGTAACTGAACAGGCCGATATAGGAGACGAAAATTCCAGCATCAACATTCAGGCCATAGTTCACATTCCAGTGGTACCCGCCCCATGCTTCCGACACGTAGCGGTACGCGCCGCGAAGAGACCATTGGCCGCGACCAGCGCTGGCATCATTTCGCGGCGTGGTGACGCCGAACAGTCCATTCATGGTCAAAATGCGCGCACGGACATCGTCCCAATGGAAGTCGCCTCCAAAGCTGATCTGGTCCAACTGGATTTCGTTGGACCGGAAGATCTCGGTCGATCCGCCAAGGGTGTCGTCTTGCGGATGGTTGAAACTCTCTATGAACGAGGTGTCGACTCTGATTTCCGGAGTAAAGAATTTCGAGTCAAATGGCAGATCCTTCACGCGGGAAGTGCCGTTGAGCCAGGTCCAGTCGGCGTACGAAAATGGATCGGGTTTGCCCTTCGTTTCGGGAGCAGCGTTCTGCAGTGCGTTCACGGCTGCTGGCGTCTGCGGGCCCGAAGCTTGCTCAACAAAAGAATGCTCGGGGACCGAAGCATAGGCTACGTCCGCGCCCGGTTGTCCTTGAACGGTCCGACTATTCAGCTGGGATTCCAGCTGCTCAATACGCCTTTGCATGGCTTCGTTGCTCTTTTGCATGGCATCGAGCTGCTTCTGGACGGCAGGCGATATTTGCTCATCGGTGTCGCTCGACGGCGGATCCGGCGGTTGCGCACTCGGCCCTTGGGCGGCGAGCGGAATTGAAATCAAAAGCATTCCAATCAACGACATCGCAGACGCGCGACGATGTGCTGAGAGGAACTTCGCCATCTGCTGTTCGAGGTGCGCAACAAGGCGGCGTCCCATGGCCGAATCTGCGACCTCAGCGAGGATGGTGAAAACAATCGTGAACGCTTCAGCCCAGCAAAGCATAAACATCCCGCGACCTCCAACGAAGCCGGTCTGTTGTACAGGCGTACGGACTTCGTGAGCGAAGGATAGAGCACACAGCATAAAGAGTCTATAAAGACTCTTATGAATAGTTTGATGTGCCGCAATAAGGTTTATCAATTGAAGACCAGCATAAAGCATAAGTCGAATCTAGTTAGTGACATTCACATATAGACAACTCACCTCGGTGCGAGCTACTCCTTTATGAATCCCTTACGAACTTTTGACAACTTCTTTATGATTCAATCAAGCCAGCTGCCAACACAATTCCAGTAGATTGTTTCGCAGGGCATCACGAGATCGTCGTGGTGCGCGGCGACGAAGTCACCCACCCAACTCCTCCAACTATCCGGCCTGATAACCGTCGGCTGTGTCAATGAAGTTCCCTCCCGCTTCCAGGTAGCCGTTTGAAGATTTTCTTCCCCGCCTCGCGCTCGGCGCCATGAACCCAAGCTGCGCTGACGGCATTCTTTTCTCGATCCGGTGACAAGAGCCGTTTCCAGCATGGACAAACGGAATTCAGAGGGGTAATGCAGGGACCTGGTGAGACGGTAGGCAGCCAGCCCGGCCCTTCTCGCTGAGATCGTAAGTCGAGAGCGGGACGAGTTGGGTGCGGTGCGCTAGCAAGGCGTTACCGACCGGGAAGAGGCCATGGAGGTGTTTCAAGTGCAACGGGACGGCATTCGGTAAGCGGCAGCTCGAGTCAGAATTTGTGGCGTTATTGGGTAGTCTGCAGGTCAAGCCATCTGTCGCGAAGGCATTGCCAGCACGAGTGGGCCAAAATTAGCTGCAAGACGCCTGTGCCCTCCAACGCGTAAGAATTCATGATTGCTGGATGGATTTGGAAGCCGACAGTGTATAAGGTGGATTGTCAGGCATCGCGTGTTTCGTAAACGTCCTCCTGGAAGCCTGACTAACATTGATGGGTCGAAGGGACGTTCATTTTTTACCTGCTATGGAGGCTCTATGGAACAGGAGTACTTTGGGACGGAAGCGGTTACCGAAGAAGATCTCAGCTATGTCGGATCGCGCTTCTCTGAAGTGCGTGATGCTCTCTTCGCCAATCCCTACCAAAAGGTGTGGGGGCGCGACGGGCAGCCGGCATTGCCGACCTATAAAGTTACGTTGCCAAGCGTTCTGCGTGGCCTCCTGTCCTTGCAAAAGCATTATCTTTTTCGTGAGGCGACTGAACGAGCCGTCGATTCTCACGCGGATTTACGCTGGGGCGCGGACGGGAAGGGTTTTCGGCGATTGCTTCATCCGAACGGCGTATGTCTTACCGGCTTGTGGGAAATCACGGAGGAGACACCGTATTCCGGCTATTTCCGTAAGGGAAGCCAGGCGCTAGTGGTGGGACGGTACTCCACTTGTTGCACCGAGACCCGGCGCGGCCATTCTCGTTCGCTGGCCCTGGTGGGCAAGCTGTTTCCCACGACGGACGTGAACCACCCACAGCCGTTACGTAGCGCCAGCTTTATTACCCAGCAAGACATTGCCGGAGAACATACTGACTACATAAACGACGCGGAGCTTCGCAACGCTCCCGATGTCCATGCCTGGCGCCGCGGTGGTGGGGTGCCGATCTTGCTGCTTACGGGTGCTGTTTTTCAACGCGTCGATAAGGAGCCTTCGCATCGCCAACTCTACCAAATCGCTGAGCTTGGGAAGCCACCGGGTGAACCCACGAGAGGTCCCGAGTTTATGCGCCTTTTGGTCGCGCCGGACCAACCCAGAACTGAAGGAGAAGCATTAGATTTTCGTGATGAAATCATGGCGCAGATTTTCGACAGGGGCGACGCCACACCGAAACGCACCCTCACCTTCTGCATCGAAGTGACCGACGAGGGCTCCACGCGAGGTAACCCGGTCTTGCAATTGCGCACTTTCAGCAATTGGCGTCGCATCGGCAAACTGACTTTCGACAACGCCGTCGTCTCCTATAACGGCGATTTTGTAATTCACTTCAACCATCCCACTTGGCGCGACGATCGGAACGATCCCTCGACCGCTACGCGTGTGAACGGACATAAGGTGCGTTGAGATTGCGGTTTTGAGTTGCCGCACAAGATAACATGTGTCGCGGTCAGCGTAGCAAATTGGCGTTGTGGCAACAGGCACAATCCATTCGGGAGTTTCCGGCCCTCGCTGCGCTCGCGTCAGGAAGTGCCACTCAAACCGCCGTACCATGAAGTTCTCGCAGATGGCGAATAAAGACACAGTTGGGCATTCAGTCCGAGTCACGATTTTCGCACATCGTTCCGGTTGTCGAGACTGCGGGTGCGAAGACATCGTCTGCAATTCATTTATGGCCGCAATTAAAACGGCGCGGAGGGAAGCAGATTGCGGGCGTATACATCCCAGAGCTGCCCTAAATAGAACGCGCCGAATCGGCTCAACGCCTGGGCGCGGTCGGTGAGGGTAATTCCTTCAGCCTGAAAACTCGCAATATGCTTAAGAAAGTCAATTGTCCCGGCGCGCAACAGACCCATTGCGAGTGCCGGGCGTCCGTCCTGCCCGTATGGGGCGTCTCCTGCCAAGACGGCGACGAACAGAACCGCAGGATCGCCCGTTGTCTCATGTTCAGAGTGCGCATGCAGGTCCCTGAACCCGTACAGCGTGTATAAACCGCCATTTGGGTCGCGAAACACACATTCGTAGATTACTTTCTTGCGGGCTGGGTCTCCTTGATCCACAAACAATTGAAATGTACCCCGGTCGAACTCACTCTTTCCGCCCAGTTTTTCGCAGACGACCGAACCTTCCACCCGCGCTGCGTGCTCCGGCATAGTAATAAACTGATCCACATCTTCGACGTGCGTATGCAACTCCACCTCAATGCGGCCGTTCTGCTCTCGTCCGTGCTCAAATCCTTGTTGGTAGTCTTCCGCGCCAAACGTAACGTACCCTTTCAGGGTTTCGCTGAAGCGCAGACCAGTTATCGCGCTCCCGGTTTGAGTTGTATCCGGAATAGCACTGCCACGTGGAATGCCCTGCTTATCGCACCAGGCGCGCGCCGCTTCGACACCGCGATTTACGGCTTCCCTGGCACGATCGCGGCTAAAGTTCAGAAGATAGTGTACCGGCACTTCAGCTTTTATTTCGCGTACGGTGATCACGCGTCCGTACTCGCCATCTCTTCCCTGCGCAATCGCGTCGTTGTTACTTGCAATACGCGCCAGGCTCTGCTTGTATGCGTGATTAGTGGCCGCTTCGAAAATGCCAAAGAAACCGCCGACGAACCCGTCGAACCACTCGCCACGCTGGCTTGTAGTCCAGATGATCCACAGCTCATCCGATCCCCGGCGAATTGCTTCCTCGATATTAGTTGGCGTGTTGAAGATTGCATCGATATATGTGTCGCCGCCGATTCGCACCGGCGGTAACCAGATCGAAAGCGACCCAGTGGCCACGAGAAAGTCCTCCGTTAGTTCCGGCGTCGGAACAGGACGGAGTTCGTGTTTTGAAAAGTTGTAAACATTGAATGTGGCCTCGCGCTGGCTGGCGCGGATCTTCTCAAAGTCGAGTCCCCATGACGGAAAAACTTTGGTACGGTACTTGTCAAGATCGAATAGCGACTCAGCGTACAACAGCCTGGCAAGTTGTGGCCAGTTTAGGTCGACGCCGGCGACCGGATCGAGGTTTCGCCAGTTATCGGCAATCCGCGTCCCGCTCATTCCCTGCGTCCACATCGCGAGATTAAAGCAAGCGGCACTGACAGCATCGGCGTGATTGAACTCAAGTCCAGCTTCGTCCAGCCAGACCTGTAGCACGCCGGCTTGGAAAGCGATCTTGAGGCCTCCTCCCGCGAGCATCAATGAGCGTTTAGGCATCCCTGGAATCTCCTGCTTCTCTGAGCGCGTAGGCAAGCACATCGATAAATTGTCGGCCTTCTCTACCTCATGTTCTCTACATCATGTTCCTCCTGTTCGAATCAAGCTAGAATGTCGCTTTTAGTTCATCAATCTTGAGGAAAGATCATTGCCATCTCTGAGGTCGGTGGACTGCATCACCCTTATGAATGCTGCGCCGCGTGAGAACGCCGCACGCGTGAGCGCGGAGGACTCTGGATGATTCACGTTGAATCGATCGGCGATCGTGTGAGTCTTTGGCGAAACGCGGCCGTTTTTCCTTGACATCGTTTTATTCTGATGTATTTTGATTCTGCCCGGCCGAACCGAACCTCGCAGCTCCGGGGTTGAAGGTTGAGCGGCGTTCGCCTTCGACTCCTATTGGAATTCGGGTTGTACCGGAGAAGTGAGCCCGCGCTGATCCTGCAAGCGACGAAGATATACACCGCTGTTGGCGGAGCTGACCAAGCAAGGCACTATCTGGAATTGGCCGCGGAACTCAACCCGCAGTGCAAAAGTTTGCACGTACATCACTAGATGACGGGTGATGCAATGCCAGTCCTTCCGCGCAAGAACGAGAACGGCTTACCCGAGGAGAATGTTTTATGAACCTGGTTTTTGCAAGCGGTTTCCTAGCGCCACAGAGAGTTCTGGCAATTGATTATTTTCGCAACTTACCAGCGCAGTACCCTGAGGCGCTTTTCCCCAAGGTGGCAGTGGACGGGCGGGTTCGTGATCGCGCGCCAGTGCTCGCCCAGCAAATCAAGGAACGCTTTCCCACAGGCGAGATACACATCATCGCACATAGTATGGGAGGCCTGGATTCTCGATTTTTACTTTCCAACAATCTGCTTGGCCTCGCAGACCGCATAGTCTCTCTTTCCACCGTTTCCACGCCTCATCGGGGTAGTCCGGTAGCGGATCTGGTCTTGGGACTGATCCCAGGAATTGATGCCCGACCCGTAAGGGCCGTGCTCGACCGTTTCTCGTCCGTCGAAAGCGGAGCGCTGGATGATCTCACCGCAACCGCTGCGGTAAGATTCAATCAGGAAAATCCCGACCTGCCCCACGTGCGCTACCTCTCATACTTCGGATGTGGCCACATCTCGCTGGCGCTGTTGGCTACCTATGAATTCATTAAATCGCGAGGCCGGACCGACGACGAGAAAACGAATGACGGAGTGGTGAGCTTGAATTCCGCGAGGTGGCCGACCGAACTGGTTGAACCACCTTGGCCAGCTGATCATCTGGCCCAAATAGGGCACAATCTTGACGACTTGGATCTGCACAGCTCCTTTGACCACAAGAAAGCATTCGAGCGAGTTGTCCAGCGCGCAACAAATTCCGCGGCTGTGGCTGCCTCTCAGAACTAAGAGCTGTTCCCCGGCAGGGAACCGTTCTTAGCGTTGTGTGGTTATTTGCAACTCGCGATCCCGGTCGATATCTCGACGGCGCACTGCTGGGGAATAACTTCGACTGATTCCGATTGTTCGAGCGCTGTCTGCCTCGTAAGAGACAGAAATAATATGTGGCAGAAGTCGTCTTTATCAGGCAGGCTCATCCTGAACTCTATTGAGGAGATGGTCATTTCGCAGTGACTAGCATACCTCTGTGGCGTGGGAATGCGAAGCCTACCTTATCTAATGTGCTTTGACCAGCATTGCTCTCAAGCAGAGGGGGTGCGGTGAATGTGAGAGTACCGTGCCGTCACCCGCGCCGGAACCCACCGCCACGTACTCGCAGTCGGACTACATATCTCAGATCCTCCCTTGAGCAGGCAAACGTCTTGAGAAATTCCCTCACCAGTAGCTTCACAGGGTATCAGTGGTGCATGTGGAAATCATGATGCTTCGAATTGACCTGCAAAGCCGCCTGAGCGTAGCTCTGGCTCTCGGCGGTTTCTCCGGCAGCTTCGAATAACGTCGCGGCTGACGAGAAGATTCCGGCGTCCCGCACACCCGAGGACAGCGCTAGACGGACGTATTTGAGAGCCTCGGAAAGTTGGCCGTCGCGGTACAGAGCCCAAGCCATCGCCGCCTGCGTCGAAAAGTTTGACCGCATTTCGACATCCTTACGTGCCCACCGCACAGCTTCGGAGGGCTCGTCCCGGGCGTCAGCGTAGAAATCGGCGAGATGGTGAAAATAATGCACTCCGCCGCGCCGCACCGATTCCAAATACGTGGCCAAGGCACTGTCGAGCCAAGGCTGCGCCTTTTGGGGCCGGCCGGTAAACAAATAGAGTTCGCCGAGCGCTTGTTGCAACTCCGGCTTGGGCGCGCACGCAATGACCTTTTGAAACAACGCTTCGGCCTCTTCGAACCTCCCTTCCGCCGCCAGCAGTTCGGCGAAATGCTCGTCCGTGTGCCAGTGGGAGGGATAGGCCTCGTCCGCCCGCCGGTAATGCATCCACGCGTCCGCGTAGCGGCCATGTGTGAAGGCCAGCACTCCGCGCTGCAATTTCAACCACGCGTAGGATCGCATCTGTTTGGCGGTGAGATTGTCCTCCGCCTCTTCGTATAACTGGTCGGCCTCGGCAATGTCACCCAGTTTGCTCTTCCAGTGGGCTAGCCGCGCCAAGTTGTCCCAGGTGCGGTCTTCCTCGATGAGCCGCTCGAATCCCAGCCGAGCCGGTTCGTAGCGGCCCTCCTGAAAGTCGAGATCCGCCAGCAGCACGCGCCCTTCAAGCCGTCCGGCGAGCAGGGGACACATTTGCAGATCGCGCCGGACTTCGGCCAGGCGGTGAAAGCGAAAATCCAGGTTGGCCTTGAGAAGGCACAGATCTTCCTTAGGGCCGAACTCGTGGATGGTCTCCAGGATCGCCGCTTCCACCGCTTCGAACTGGGCCATGCTGCCGGTAAGCGAAGCGCGATGAAACAACCGGTAGGCGAGGCGCACCCGCTTTTCCAAATCGCCGGGATGACGTTGCCGTCGCGATTCCAGTTTGGCAATGTCTATTTCAGCTCGCGCCAACTCCTCCGTATATCCCGCGAGCTGTGTTGCGCGCGGAACGGTTTGGCCGGTCATTGCGCTTACCATTTCTCCGGCCACGGTTCCGCTAAAAAGGGGAATTGATCCAGGAAGTCCTTGTCGTTCTTCAGCGGATTGGGCGGGGTCTTCGGGACGATGGGAGCGCTGTCCCACAGAGCCTGATCGCCGAGCAGATCAATGTGGTATTTCTTGCCGTTCCATTCGGCCTCCATATCGAGGAACATCGAAAGGAAGCGTGTTGCCACTTGGTCTTCCAGGCGGCGCCCAAAGGGCCAGGTGCCGCTGGTATCCATATCCACGGCGCAAACGTTGGGGATGAAAATCTCAAATGGACGCCGCAACGGAATGGGCAAGCCCTTGGGGTTCCAGGAGGAATCCGGCATGTTCAGCTTCTGGAAGAGCGTTTTAGCTACGCGAGGAAATGCTGTGGCTACCAAATCGTAGGTCTTGTACACGGAGACCGGCGAGTTGTTGTGGTCGAAGGAGGTCTTCAGTCCCAGGGCACTGATGGAGGGGCCGAAGCCCCAGCCCAGGTGAGCTAGGCGCTTGATGAAATGCGGTCCCAGCCAGAAGTTGTTGGCACCTAACTGGCGGTCGTCCTCGCGTTCGCTCAAGGCAGCGTCGGCAAAGGGCTGGCCGTCGGTATCGACCAGTTTGTATTTGCTCAGTTCCTCGTCGCCTAACTCCTTATTCCGGACCGCCTTCCAGGGCTGCTTCAGCCAGGAGGGGTCGTCGGGGATGCTCTCGACTTTGTGAGCCGCCTTGCGCACCCAACTCTCGCCCCAAGCGTTGACTAGGCGGTTCTCTGCCGTCGCGGGCGTAATAAAGGAATGCGGCATTTCCAGGACGATTGCATTGCAGTTCTGTCCCGCACGGCAGTCCCGGCCATCGTAGACGAAACGGAAATTGCCTTTGGCGTCCTTCTTGAATTTGTCGCCATTCCAGGTCCATGGTCCCGGCGGCAGGTCAAGTTTCGGGGTTGTGCCGTCAGGCTGGGTGACGCCCCAGTCGGGCATGTCCGGCCGGTAATTGAATAAGTCGTTGCCCTCCAGCTCGAGGAGGGTCTTGGGGATCGGCAATTCGCGCGCTTCCGTCATGGTGTGCGGAACGTGATAGAACTGCGGCGCGTAGTTGATGGAGCGGAAAAACCCCGTCAAGTCGTTAAAAAAGGCGTCGTCGCGCCCGCCGATAAACGCCTGGATCGTTTGGCCGTCCGGAGTGGGAATGGCGGCGACTTTGTTCGCCTCTACGACCGCCGAGAAATTGCCGCAAGGGAAGCCCAGAAACTTGACCATGACGCGACTCGGCGTCTCCACGGTGACCCGGATTTCCGCCGTTTTCAGCTCGCCCAGATACTTGTCCTTGACGGCGTCAAAATAGCGTAGCACCGACTCCAGGCTAACTTCGTCTGCGTCCGGCCACGCCGCTCTCGGATGGGAGGTCAGCAACAGACGATAGAGCAGATCACTGTCCAGCACCCCGGCTGCTGGCGCCGAGGCAAAGGTCAACGCAAACACGACATTGTTACCGTTGGACGTGGGCCATCCGAATAAATCGTAAAGATCCGCGGGGCTGTAGTCGATGTCCGAAAAAATATGGTTAACCGCATTGGGGTCGTTGTGATCTGCCATAAAACCTCCACGATTTCCGGAAGAGCCGGAATTCTATCAGCGGCTTCGGACGGGGTCAAGGAGTGTATTCAGTTCAAACAGCAATCGCAGGAAGCGTTTGAGGAGATGGGCGTGGCGAATTTCAGCCGTCGAATTGTTTGTCACCAACAACGAGACTCAAATGGTCGATTTGATTCCGCTATCTTGAACGGTTCTTTGAGCTTGGGGTTGGCTCCTGAAGAAATTGAATGCTGCGTTCGTTCACGCTTGATACAAACCACGTTGTAGGGAGACGATCCAGCTGAAAAAATTTCCGTTGACGCGACCAGGGATTATGGGGGTACAATAGCCTCCTTTTTCAAAGGTCAACAAAAAAGAAATTCCGGTTTCTAACGACTACTTTCTCTGGTCGCCCGCTTCCGTCGTTAGATCAACCGAGAGTACGAGGGCTGAGAAGCACAGGTCATATGATACCAGCGGTTTTACCCGCCGGTATTTTGCTCCTAGCGATTTGGCGCTTTCGTGACGCGCTCTCGCGCAACCCTCGCAGGAACTGTTTGCAATCTGGTTGTCTGCACTCAAAAAGGGACCCTGCTACTGATGTTGGGACGTGGTGTAGGTGTCGCCGAAGGAGGAGTGACATGGCCGAGACGGACTTTGACTATATCGTGATTGGATCGGGCGCGGGAGGTGGTCCCTTGGCGGCTAACCTAGCGCGAGCAGGTTTCAGGGTCATGGTCATGGAGGCAGGCGGTGATCCCTGCGCCCAAGACGACGAAGGGCGTTACATGTATGAGGTCCCAATTTTTCACGGTCTTTCCACTGAATACAACAAGTGTGCATGGAACTTCTTTGTGCGGCATTATTCCGATGATGCCCAGCAGAGACTGGACTCCAAATTTGTTGCCAGCGGAAATGGCGTCTGGTACCCACGCGCCGGGACCCTTGGAGGCTGCACCGCTCACAATGCCATGATCACGGTGCTCCCGCAGGATAGCGATTGGAACTACATCGCCCAGATTACCGGCGATGCCTCGTGGAATGCGGACAAAATGAACAGTTACTTCGAGCGGCTGGAGAACTGTACTTACGTTCCGCGGCCTGGATCTTTACCTTATGATGGCGAAGCTGCTTTCTCCGCAATAACCGAGTTTCTGAAGGGCCATGATGACTGGAAAGACCTCCACCACGGTCACGGCTTTGATGGATGGCTTACGACCAGTGAGGCCGACCCGCGTCTGGCATTAGGAGACAAAGAGATCGTTATTTCCCTGCTGAACGGCATCAAAGCGGCTCTGGAAGCGGAAATTGGAAATCCAATTTTGCGGCTGATAACCGGCTTTGATCCGAACGATTATCGAAACCGGCGCTATAGCCCCGAAGGAATATCCTTCACTCCACTGGCTGTAGACAAAGGCAAGCGTAACGGACCGCGAGAGTACCTGCTCAGGACGAAAGAGAAGTATCCCAACACTCTCACCATCCAAATGAACGTGCTGGCTACTCGCGTTTTGTTCGAAGGCTCCCAAGCCATCGGCGTGGAGTTCATGGAAGGTCCGGCGCTCTACAAAGCCAGTCCGAACGCAACGCCAGGCAGCCCGGCACCTCCTCTTAGGCAGGCGACGGCGCGGGAGGTGATCATTGCTGGCGGAGCCTTCAACAGTCCGCAATTGCTGATGCTCTCGGGTGTGGGTCCGGCTCAGCATCTCAAAAGCTTGGGTTTGCCGGTAATTGTTGACCTGCCCGGCGTGGGAGCCAACCTGCAAGACCGGTACGAAGTTGGAGTTGTATCGGAATGGAAGAAGCCATTCAGTCTGCTCAGTGGGGCTACTTTCGCGCCGCCGCAAGCCGGCGGCCCGCTGGACGAATTTTTCCAGATGTGGGAGAAGGGAGGCGGTATTTACGCCTCCAACGGTGCTCTAATCGGTGTCATTAAGAAATCCAGTCGCGAGAAACCGGATCCGGATCTATATATTTTTGCACTGCCCGGATTCTTCAGAGGCTACGTACCTGGCTATTCGAAGGAATTCGAGCGTTTTCACAACCGCTTCACCTGGGCCATCCTAAAGGCGCACACCAACAACACCGCAGGACGCGTGAGCCTGCGGTCGGCAGACCCACGTGACACTCCGCTGATTGAATTTCACTACTTCGATGAGGGCAATGATTCGACCGGTGCGGACTTAGATGCGGTGGTTCAAGGTGTGGACTTCGTTCGCAAGATGAACAGCGCGTTGCGCGAACTGATCGGCGAGGAGGAGATACCCGGACCAAGTGTTGACACCCCCGATAAACTAAGGAAATTCATTCAAAACGAAGCATGGGGCCATCATGCCTCGTGTACTAACAAGATTGGCTCCGAGGATGACCCCATGGCGGTTCTCGATAGCCGGTTCCGCGTCCGCGGAACAAAAGGCTTGCGCGTAGTGGATGCGTCAGTCTTTCCCCGGATTCCGGGCTACTTCATTGTTTCCGCGGTCTACATGATCAGCGAAAAGGCCTCCGATGTAATCACTGAGGACGCACAGCGGAAGTAATAACTCGGAACTTGAGTATGAATACCACTTCTGTAGATGAAAATCCGGCTGGAATGCCGCTTCGTATACCCCCGAGGGCGGGCATCGGCGAAGTAGTTGTTGCCGAGCTGGAAGAGATTTCACGGCGGCGAGGCGCGCCCAAACCATAACCCGCTCGATCCGGACAAGTGGATTAAGCACTGCCATGAGAAGAAGTTGTTTGGAGTTTCCATCTCCGGTGGCGGCATCCGCAGTGCCACCTTTGCGCTGGGCATTTTGCAAGGATTAGTAGAAAAAAAGCTGCTATCGAAGGCCGACTATATCTCCACTGTCTCGGGAGGAGGTTATATTGGCGCGTGGCTGCAGGGGCTGGCTGCTCGTCAGCCGGAACTACGAGAGAGCTGCTGGACCCACAGCGCACGCCCGACCTGGCCGAAAAAGACCCGATCACCTTCCTGCGGAAGTACAGTAACTATCTTGCCCCGCGAAACGGCCTATCGCTGGATGCTCTCGGTGATACCTGTGATCTGGTTTCGCAATATGGTGTTGAATCAGACCATCATCATCTCGGCGCTGATGGCTTTATTATCGTTCTGCTTGCACCTGGGGCTGCAGTCCGCCACATGGCAACGGACACTATGCCGGACTCTGCAGAAGCAATGTTGGTCGCGTGTGCTCGCCTATCGCTGCTATTGCTGTCCTATCAGATCGGAGGCAACCTTCGCAAAATAGCGAATCGCGAATTCGACCCCGTCTCCGTCTTCTGGCGCTCAGCCGGTCATAAAGCAACATATTGGCTCCTGGATTGCTACGCCGCTCTTCATCCGGTTCTTGCTCCTGGTTTTTGCCCTATCGGCAAACCAGAAGGCGACTGATCTTGGGAAGGGTTTGATATTGGGATTTATTGCGCTCTTTGGGTTGGTGCACGTGCTGCAGCTGGGCGGAGGTTTCTGTAGTTGCTATGTGAAGCAGCGAAAAGCGGTTGGCGATCCAGTTCGGCCTTGGGTACCTTGGCTGCACGTGTTCTGGATGTCCTTTGTGACAGCTTCCGTTCTGCTCGGGCTGGTTGTGGCTGTCTGGTACTTATGCGAGCTCTGGAAGCCGTCGGACGCCTTTGGCAGCCAGCTTGGTGATTGCCTGGGCGCCACCTCTTTACTTGTTTGCGCTGATTGTTGCAGTCGGGTTGCACATTGGGCTGATGGGACGGGACTTCCCTGATGCAAGCCGCGAATGGCTGGCGCGGTTAGGCGCTCTCTTTTGACCTATCTAGGCATTTGGGCGGCGCTTTTCGCGCTGGCGTATTTGCGCCGCTGGGAATCGCGAAACTGTGCGCTGTGGGCAAGCACTGGTGGCTTGCCTCGGGCACTGGAGCTTGGTTGCTGAGCACGATCATGAGCGTCCTGGCCGGCAAGAGTTCGAAGAGCGGAGCCTTGAAGAAGGACCAGCAGCAGAAGCAGAGCTCGACCATCGATTTAGTGGCTCGTTATGGTCCTTTGTTAGCTGTGCCGGGATTTCTGGCTGTCGTGGCGTCTCGGTACCCAGTTGTTGCTACACCCCATTCCCTGGAATGTAAGGGGTGGTTTTCTGGACAATTTTCGCGCGCAATACTGGGATGCGCTGCCTTTCAGCACCTTCGACTGGCGTTACCCGCTAGCTTTGCTGATATTCCTAATTATCATTTTCCTGGTGCTTTCGTCGCGGGTAAACATTAATGAGTTCTCCATGCACCATTTTTATAAGAACCGTCTAGTGCGTTGTTATCTCGGCGCCAGCGCCGTAAAGCGCAGGATGGCCGATGCCTTTACGGGTTTCGATCCCAAGGACGACATCAAGCTTTCTACTCTCAGGTTTAAAGAGGACGCCACAAAGCGTGCACGCGTGCCCTATCCAATTGTCAACGCCACCCTGACGGTCACCGCAGGCATGGAACTCGCGACCCAGGAGCGCAAGGCACTGCCGTGGTTTTTCTCTCCCCTCGTATTCCGGATTCTATCCCGCGCGTTCCGACGAGGACAGGAAGCAAGGGATCCACATCTCAATGCCCTGTTATGCCGACTCCAGTAATTCTCGGCCAGGGTCTCGACCTCGGCACCGCGACAGCCATATCGGGCGCAGCAGTAAATCCCAACATGGGCTTCCATAGTTCACCGCAAACCGCTTTCCTACTCACGCTTTTCAATGTGCGGCTGGGATGGTGGCTGGGAAATCCTACCAAACCCAAAAGCTTTACCAAGGCGGGCCCGACTTTTTCATTATTTTGGCTGGTGCGCGAGTTGTTTGGCTTTGTAGATGAGGGCTCAAGTTTCATCAATCTCTCCGACGGCGGCCATTTTGAAAATCTTGGGAGTGTATGAGTTAGTGCGTAGAAGATGTCGTTACATCATCGTGATCGATGGTGAGGAAGATACCAACTACCGCTTTGAATCGCTTGGGGGTGCTGTTCGCAAGTGCCGCGCAGACTTTGGGGTAGAGATCGAAATCGATCCCAGGCCGATGACGCCGCAAACGAACTTCAGCCGCACGCATTGCGTGGTGGGGCGCATCCACTATAACGACAAAGTAGCAAGAAACCGTTGATAAAGGTAGGTGTGAAAGCGAAGAGGATGACGCGGGCTGGCTCCTGTACCTGAAGGCAAGCATCACTGGGGACGAGCCGTCCGACGTTGAAGAGTACCGGCGCGAGAATCCTGCATTCCCTCAGCAGTCTACGGCCGACCAGTTCTTCTCGGAATCCCAGTTTGAAAGCTATCGCAGGCTCGGATTGCACGTCGCACGGACTGCGTTCGACCATATTGGGCCCGAAGCCGTAGGCAATCTGCAGAGCATCTTTCAACGTCTGGAGTCGCTATGGCTCTTGCCGCCCTCGAGCTCCTGAAGGAGCGTTCGCGCGCCACGGCGAGGCATATACGAAAATGCTAGGCGAGTTGGCGAAATCTCCCGACTTGGACAGCGTTGTCATACAGAATCTTCCGACTGAAGCTCATGCGTCCGGCGAGCAGAGGTGCATGTTTTTCTTTCATCTTCAATTGCTGCAACTTATTGAAGAAGTTTTTATCGATCTTGACTTTGCAAGTGCAAGTAAATGGAACCATCCGGCCACGACGGGCTGGAAGCGTCTCATTACGTTATTGGGCCAGACAGCCGGGCATGAAGGACGTTTGGGAATTGCAGAAACAGAACTATGGACAACCGTTTCGCGACTGCTTTGATGACCTGGTGCACGGGCGTGAAGGCGTTCCCATTGACCAGCAGCAATAAACCGGAACTCGTATTTGAAAGGGGAAAAAATGACCTGCAAGAGTTCGCGTGTTGCGCTCCTTTTGGCGTTGTTCGTGATCCTTTCGTTGCTGACCATAAACGGTTGCAGCAAGCACCCCGAGCCTGGACATGTCCAGGATGAGGCCCTCCGGGCGGGCCGCAGTGTAGATTCCTTTCCCCCGGCCGATGAAGATTATTTCCACGACATGGATCAGGCCGCGGATGCGAAGCAGAAGCAAAAGGTCCATCCCCTCGACCTGAACCCAGCTGAAATTAAAGGCCGTAACATGTGGATCGTGTGGACAGGCGGCGATGACCGCCTGTGGGATGCTCTCTCCACACTTAGCGTCGGCAATCTGGACTTGCTGAAGACCATTTCTTCCCATCCCAAACTGAAAGGCAGCCGCGATAATCGCTGGTCTTGGATGGGGCTGGTTAACGAGCCATGTTTTGAGAAAGCCACCGGGCCGGATCCAAAGCGTTTTGGCTTGTGGCTGGACCAGCGCCGTGCCGATTGTCCTCCAGACCCATTCGAGGACGAGCAGAAGTATCCTGGAGTCAAGATTGGTGCACGTGGCAACAACATCCCAGTGGGTTCTTATTACGGCTATGCGACGGGAATTGTAGGCCTACGCCTATTTCCAAATCCGGATTTCGATGAAAAAGCATCCAAAAAGTGGGACCCGGAGCGGTACTATTCCGATCCCAGCTATTACAACTCCAAGGACCTAATAAAACCTTATCGTGTTGGAATGTCCTGCGGCTTTTGTCATGTAGGTCCAAATCCACTCAACCCGCCTGCTGACCCGGAAAATCCAAAATGGGAGAATTTGAGTTCCAACGTCGGAGCACAATATTTCTGGATTGATCGCATCTTTACGTTTGACAACGATCACAGTGGTTTTCCATGGCAGGTGTTTCATACTTCCCGCGCCGGATCTCTGGACACCTCGCTGGTCTCCACAGACAACATCAATAATCCGCGCACGATGAATGCGGTTTATCAACTCTTGCCCCGGCTCTTGGAAGCAAAACGGTGGGGAGAAGAAAAGCTCAAAGGCGGCGACGAAAACAACAAGCAGTTCAATGACTTCACTCAAGATCCGATGTTCACGCAGTTTTATGACAAGAGTAGTCAGACAGTATGGTCGCCGCGTGTTCTGAAGGACGGGGCGGATTCGGTGGGTGCACTCGGAGCGCTCAACCGCGTTTATCTGAACATTGGATTGTTCAGCGAAGAGTGGCTGCTGCATTTCAACGCGCTGATCGGAGGAAAAAGGTCTCGCCGATCGAAATAGCAGTTGCACGGGAAAACTCCGTCTATTGGCAAGCGACCGAACAGCAGACCATGAATATGGCCTTGTTCTTCCTGAAAAGCACGGACCCTCATTATTTGAAGGATGCACCGGGAGGAGATAAGTATCTGACGAATGACCATGCCATGCTGAACCAGGGAAAGGTCGTCTTTGCGGAGCGGTGCGCACGCTGCCATTCCAGCAAGGCACCGGTTCCCGCTCAGGGCGTGGATCCCGGGGGCTGCTCCGGAGCTCATTATCTGGATTGCTGGAACAAGTATTGGGCCTGGACCGAGACCGACGATTACAAAAAGAAGATGCGGGAGATTGTGCTGAAGGACGATTTCCTAAAGGACAATTTCTTGTCATCCGAGCTGCGGGTCCCGGTGACGCTGCTCCAAACCAATGCGTGCAGTCCTCTTGCGACCAACGCCATCGAGGACAATATCTGGGACAACTTCTCCTCACGCACTTATAAGGACCTGCCGTCGGTGGGCCCGATCAAAGTCCACGATCCTCTCACCGGAGAAGAGAAGGAATACCAAATGCCGGCTGGTGGCAGGGGCTATACTCGGCCGGCATCTCTGGTGAGCCTATGGTCCACAGCTCCCTTCCTGCTAAACAACACCGTGGGAGACCTCGACCCGGGATTATCCGGATATTCTCAGACCGGAAAAGACATTTATAATCCCAGCCCATCAGTCGACAACAGGATGAAGAGCTTCAACGATTCGATTGAGAAGATGCTTTGGCCGGAAAAAAGAGACAAAGATCCTGTGCTGGGAAATAAGATTCACGGTCCCAGCCTAATTGATCGAACCACGGAAAAGAGCTACTTGAGAATATCGACCGGCTTTCTCCCCGATGAACTGCGCCCGCTCGTGGGCTTCGGTTATCGATGGTTTCCGATGTTTTTCGGGGAAGGTGGAGTTCAGATTGGCCCCATTCCTGCCGGGACGCCCGTCAACCTGCTGGCCAGCATTGACATGGAAAAAATCCGGAACGATCCCGCAGCATTAACGCTGCTGTTGCAGCTTAAGCACGACTTGGAATCGCTGCCAGCCAATGCGACCGATGAAGACGCGAGGAAAGCATTGTCCAACTTAGTGCCAAAGCTCATGACGTATAGCAAATGTCCTGACTTCGTGGTCAACCGTGGCCACTATTTTGGAACAGATTTGCTTCCCGGAGAACCGGGACTGACGGATCAAGACAAACGGGCACTCATTGAATTTTTGAAAACCTTCTGAGCTTGCATTGCGGAATTGCCTTGGCCACGAGGCTTCTTGCGGTTCTGGCCGGACGGTTACACTCAGGCACCGGAACAACCGAGGCGGCTGGCGCAGGAGCAACTGGCGAACCTGATCATGCGCACGAGCAAGTGAGGTCATGCATGATCGTTGTGGAATGTTGTGGGAAGAACGGCCGGACGCCGATAAGGCATTGAATTGTTGGCGTCCCCGACGGGATTTGAACCCGTGTTACCGCCGTGAAAGGGAAATCATGGCTCGTAAGTTATAGAAATTACAGGCACGGATCGCCCTAGGAAGAGTGCAAAAGAACCCTCAGGAGGCCTTGTTGAACCCCCGCTTTTTCGTTCTACTGTGATTGGCAGGCTCCCTCCTTAGATGGGCTGAAGCGCTCGTCCAACTTCGCTGCTCGCAGAGTGTTCAGTGTCAATTTATTAGCACTCGGCCGATTGCTGAGAATAAAAGTGGGTGTTGAAAAAAAGGCCTCCGAAAGAGATGTTAGTCTAGCTCAGCTCCGAATACTGGGGTAGCGCGAGTTCTTCTTCACAACGGGATTACCACTACGGTGAGGGTGGGTCATCTCCCGATGCTCCGGCTGGTGATTTTGGCAATCTGAAGTGGTCCACTTCGGCGGTTTGTTTTGGCCCACCTCGGCACAGCAAACTTCTACTCTGGATTTGAGCGTGAGCTTGTATCTGGAGGCGGGGGTTGGACTGGAGAGCCAAGGTGGAACTATTCGAGCAGATTCGTCGGGAGTATGAGTTCGGGGTAGGCACGATTCAAGGCGTATCGCGGAAGCTGCGGGTGCATCGGCGATTGGTGCGGGAGGCGATCCGGAGCGCGATACCGGTGCGGCGGAAGAAGACGGAGCGGCCGCAGGTGAAGATGGCTCCGGCGGTCGAGTTCATCGACGCGATTCTGGAAGAGGATCGCAAGGCTCCGCGTAAGCAGCGCCACACGGCGAAGCGGATATGGGAGCGCATTCGACAAGAGGTACCCGGATGCACGGCTGCTGAGCGCACGGTTCGGCAGTATGTGGCGCAGCGCAAAGAAGCGCTGGGGCTGGCCCGGCGCGAGACCTTTGTGCCGCAGAGCTACGACTGGGGTGTCGAAGCCCAGGTTGATTGGTATGAAGCCTATGCCGATTTGGATGGCGAGCGCGTCAAGCTGCAGGTGTTTTCGCTTCGTTCGATGGCTAGCGGAGCGGCCTATCATCGCGCCTACCTGAGGGCCACGCAGCAGGCGTTTCTGGAAGCACACGAGTTGGCGTTCCATTACTTCGGCGGCGTTTTCCACCGGCTTCGCTACGACAACCTGTCGAGTGCAGTAAAGAAGATACTGCGCGGCTATGAGCGGGAGCTGACGGCCCGCTTCATTGCCTTCCGTTCGCACTGGCAGTATCAAGCCGATTTCTGCACGCCCGGCGAAGGCCACGAGAAGGGCGGGGTGGAAGGCGAAGTGGGCTACTTCCGCCGCAACCACTGGGTTCCGGTACCGGCGGCGAGCGATCTTGCTGAGTTGAACACGAAGCTGCTGGCCGACTGCCGCCACGATGAGAGCCGTATCTTATCGGGCCGCAGGGAGAGTATCGGCGCGCTGTTACTGACCGAGAAGCAACACTTGTTGCCGCTCCCGGCGGAAGACTTCGAGTTAGCGGAAGTCAGCTTCCCGCGCGTCGATCAGGCGGGATGTGCCAAGGTGCGAACCAACTTCTACTCGGTGCCACTGAAGGCAGGCTCCGTGGTCGAGGCTCGCGTCTACTCCAGCGTGGTGGAGTTCCGGCAAGACGGTGTGCGGATCGCGCAGCACGAGCGCAGTTATGAGCGGGCGCAGCAGATCCTGGATCTGGAACACTATCTCGAAGTGCTCGAACGCAAGCCTGGTGCGTTGCGCGGATCGAAGCCGCTGGCGCAGTGGCGAATACAGGGCCGCTGGCCGGAAAGCTATGACCAGCTCTGGGAGTTGATGAACGAGAAACATGGACGCCAGGGTGGAACGCGATCCATGGTTGCGCTCCTCTGCATGGGCCGCGAGTTCGGCTACGCCAAGCTGGAAACAGCGGTAGCGCAAGCGATGGAGTTGGGCTGTACGGATGTGGCTGCCATCCGTCATCTCCTCATGAGCGACGAGCTTCAGCACGCGGCCGCGACGACGATCGACATCGGAGCACTGGCTGCTTACGAACGTCCGCTGCCGACGATGGCCGAGTATAACCAACTACTCTGTGTGTGTGAGATCGAGGTGCCGGCATGAGCATGGAAGCCGCCAGCATCGCGCAGCACTGCCAGACTCTGCGATTGGGCGTCATCGGCGCTCAGTTCGCATCCCTTGCCGAAGAAGCCAGGCAGAAGAACCACTCCCATCTCCATTACCTTGAAGCCCTGCTCCAGGCCGAGGTCGAGGACCGCGAACGGCGCTCGATCGAACTGCGGCTCAAGGATGCGCGCCTGCCGCGGATGAAGACGCTGGAGGAGTTCGACTTTGCCCAGTCGCCACACATCCCGGCCTCGCGTATTCGGACCCTGGCCGAAGGCGGCTATCTGCAACGTTCCGAACCCGTGCTTCTGGTCGGAGAACCGGGCACCGGAAAAACCCATCTGGCCACTGGCCTAGCCATCGCCGCCTGCCGCCAGCGGAGGCGCGTGCGCTTTACTACCGCTGCCGCCCTGGTCAACCAACTGGTCGAGGCACAACGCGAACAGAGCCTTAGCCGAATGCTGGCACGCTGGTCGCGGGTGGAACTGATTGTGATCGATGAACTGGGCTATGTCCCGCTGGCCGAGGTGGCCGCCGAACTGCTCTTCCAGGTCATCGCTGAGCGGGCGGAAAAAGCAGCCATTATCGTAACCACCAACCTGCCGTTCTCCGAGTGGCCGCAGGTCTTTACCAATGCGCGGCTGTGCAAGGCGGTGCTCGATCGGCTTACCGATCAGGCCCACATTATCGAAACCGGTTCGGAGTCGTACCGTTTTCGCAGGACCTTGCGGAAGAAACGCAAAGAGTGATCCCTGGAGGCCGCAGTTCCATTCTGCTTCCGCTTCGCCCTTCGGGCTACGCTCCAGCAGAACGGAACTCTATCCTCTTAACCGTCAACGTCCATGGGTGGGCCAGATTAAACCACCGAAGTGGGCCAAACCAACTTGCCAAAAGCAGCTGGCTCTCTTTGAACACTTCTGAACCCCTTGGCTTCCTTTTTCCGGTAAGTCATGCTGGCATAGCGCTGGTTCACGGGTTTGGGTCTCGATCAGGAGATCCCCCATCACTCCACCTTCTCCAAGAATCGACACGGACGGCTCCAGGAGTCGAAGCTATTTGAGTGGGCCGCTAAGTCGAGATTGGACGGGTACCTCTGGTTTCTCCTGAATGGGCCGTGCAATCTCTCCTAATCGCTACTCACTTCGAGAGCGTGAAATCCCCTTTGCCGGTGCCCGAGACGGTTACCGGCTTCGTTTGTGGCTTCGTGCCCTCGTGCCAGGCTACAACGTTATATTTCCCGTCGGGAACGTTGTCGATTTTGTAGTTTCCAGCGGCATCCGTTTGCGCGAAATATGGGGTAGGACTGACGATGATGAAACCTGACATTTCTGCGTGGATGTTACAAAACAGCGACGCCACTCCGGACTGCTCGAACTTGTAAGGCCGCTTCTCTCCTTACGGCCAAGTACCGACGTTGTGCGCCGCCTTCTTATTGCCGCCAACAGAAGGCCAAAACACGTTGTGCTTACCGTTATCATCGTTGACGAATTGGACTGTCGTTCCCTGTTGTACTACCAGGATGTGAGGCACAAATGCCAGGTTCTTCTGGCTCATAACAGCCTCCCGCGAAGGCGGAGGAAATGTTTTGCCGGGTATGGCATCCGCATAGACGACCGACTGTCCCGGCGACACCTTTCCTTCGATTGTGCCGGCAAAACTGGGAGAGGCTATCGCTGAGATCAGCAGCAGCGTGAGTAGACAATGACGAGTCATGAGTGTTTTTGTTCTCCTGGGTTGACGTTCTCGATAAACAGCTAGTAGGCAAAATCCAAACCAAGCACGAGCGTATTGGTATGGAACGGATTCAGGGCTATCGGCAGCCCGTTCAGCGGATTTGTAGCGATTACGACTGACTGTGACGGGCGGAATTGATATTCGAAAGAAGCTTTGATGTTGGGGTGGGTGAGAAACTGTACGGCCGGAGTGAAGCGGTTGCGCGTAGAGGCGAACGGCGCATTAAACGGTGCCCCGGTGAATGATGGGTTCGTTGCCAGGCCGTTGATTCTATCAGCGGTTGAATTGACTCCGTCATAGCGCATCATCACATACATCCACGGATATGCGAGCCACTCGACATCTGCGAAGCCGCCGCTGAAGGTGGCGGGCGTGCTGCGAATGAAACCGACCGGAACAGCCTGATTCAGGTTCTGCAGCGGTATGAAGTTGCCATTGGCATCGATGGGCAGCAGGTTCATGTCGTGCCCGAACATATACAAGGCATTAACCTGCAAACAGCAGCGATAGTTGAAGGTGAAGTTGCCGCCAACTCTATAGAACGGTTCAGCAGCAGTGAGGAGCGTCGACGTACCGTCGGGCCCCATGCCCAACAGCCGCTGTACCGAACGTCCGTACAGGTAATAGCTCCCAAAATTTACGTACGTATGATCGTGGGCTCCCATGGCCCCGGCGGCGCGGATAGCAGTGCGACTTTCCTTGTCTCGCTCTAGGTTGAACCGGTAATTGAAGCTGGCGTAAATGTCTTTAAAGTTTGCAGTAGAGGAGAAGCCTAACCCTCCCTGGTTGCTCCCCGTGGCCGACGGAACATATGGGCTATAGCCGTCGCTGCCACCTGTATTTTGGTCTATGACCGCTAACGAGTAATTGTACCCCCCGTGTGCCGGCCACCACTGATTTCGATGCCCTTGGCCGTCTCCGCCAAGACATAACGGTTATTCACAAATTGTTGCAGCGGGACCATTGCGTTCATGGCGCCGATGTTGGACTGGAGGTAAATGTCGTAAGGACTGGTCCAGATGCTGTGGATCTGAGTGAAAGGCAACTCAAGTTCGAATTGCCCGATGCGAAGATTCAGAGAGTCTTTGGGCAACTTCATAAATCGGCCGACATCGACAAATTTGAGATATGCTTCGCCTAGCCCGCCATTTCCGTTAGCCCCGCTGACGCTCAGGTAGTCGTCGACCCAGAACGCGATGCCGCTCCCGAAGTTGCCGGCCGTGAAGAGGCTGAACGAACCAGTCTCGAAGTCCGTAGACGGAACAAACGGCGGCAAGGTTCCGGCGGGAGTCAACGTGGCGAATTTTCCACTGCTGCCGCCGGTGTACTGGAAGTAGTTGTTCATGCGGAACCCGATGGGCGGGATTCCGGGTATTGTGCCCGGCCAAATGGCTTTGGGCCAGAGCTCCGTTAGCGGGAGCTCCCAGCATCACCGGAGGGATCTTGATCCTCGACTCGTCGTCTTTGGGGAACTTGAAGCCTGCGTCCTTGAATGCCTTGCCGAAATCGTTGAGCTTGGGAAAGTCAATGTGGCATGTGCTGCAGCTCAGGCCATACATGCGTGCGAAAGCCGGAATGGCTTGGCATGTCCCGGAAAACCAAAGCGGAATCGCAGCTAGAATAAGGTAAGCCGTTAACCCAAACGAGTGCCGTGGCATTGCCGCTCTCCCCTCTTATTCTTTCGTGTTAAACCTCCGGCTTCATCTGTTACCAGATGCCTTAGTCGCCTTTCTTTATTGCGCCGGAAAAGGTACGACGGGAAACGTACTTCGGTTCCGGACGGGCCACAGTCGGATCGGTGCGAACGTCGCAGACTGCCAGAGCGAGGCCTTCGTTTCTCGACGACAATTTCTTGAATTCCCACAGCGTAAAGCCGAGGCCGAATATCACCAGCGCGGCCACTAACAACCCCAAGCCAAGAAATAACCCCGGTAGGTGTGTCTCAGCTAGACTGATGGAAGGTGGGGCTTCGCTCCAGCTGTTGTTGGCTTCTGCCTGGGCACCAGAAATTGAATCAGTGTGGTCGATCAAGATTGCCGTTTGATTTGGTTGAGAGGTGGTGGCAACTGAGTCGGGGATCGCCAATTCGGAGGGCGGATAAAGGCTAAGGTACAGGTAGACATCGGCCGCCTCATCGGGGGTCAGGTAGCGGAAGACCGGCATCCTGCCCCGAGCCAGCATAGGCGGTGCGCCCATGAGGATGGGTGCGCCTTGAGTCACGTTCTCGACTAGCCCAGATTGGTTCTTGCGCCTAGTGAGGGTCTGAAGGGGCGGGATGGCTCCATTCATGAGCTCTTCCGGGCTGGGATTCGGCCCAACCGCGCTATGACAGATGTGACAGGTCGACTTCGCAATGAGTTCACCCACACGAATTGGCGACTCACTTACGGCTGTTTGTTCGTTCTCCGCTCCGGGGATCCTGGCCAACTGCCGCAAATAAGCTAGGATCGACCGGATCTCCGCCTCGTGCAATTGCGGAAATGGTGGCATGTTCTTGCCTCCGTTATGGAGGCGTTGCACTAAGGACTCTCTGAACAAGCAGTGCTTTCGCGGCGCAGCGTCAGAAGACCGCGAAGTATGACCCTTACGATCCGATACGTGGGGTGTATTTTATCGCTGTAGCGCTGCCACTGCGGCCAGCTAAGCCGCTATGGGTCTTTACAGGGTCGCCAGGCGCAGCAGTTTCTTACGAACCAGGAATAGGTTCACCAGGGCGCAGGCGGCAAACAATCGATTGGCGTTCTTCTTCAGCCCTCGGTAGCGTACCTTCACGAAGCCGAACTTCAGTTTCAAGATCTGGAACACGTGCTCCACCTTACTCCGCACCCGCGACTTGTTGCGGTTCTTCGCCCGCTCCACTTCATCGACATGGTTTTTATAGCGATAGCGGCGGTGGGTGCAGTCTTGCGCCCGCGGTGCCGATTCATGAATGACCTCGCTCTGTCCGCGATACGCTTGGTCGCCCCACACCCGCGTCTCCTCGCCGTGCAGCAACTCCGGCAGCACCGTCGCGTCGGCCACATGGGCTGCGGTCACCGCCGCCGAGTGGATGATCTTGGTCTTGCTGTCCACGCCCACATGCGCCTTCCTCCCGAAGTACCATTGGTTGCCCTTCTTGGTCTGGTGCATCTCCGGATCGCGCTTCTCCTTCCGGTTCTTGGTCGAGCTGGGGGCGTGAATGATAGTAGCGTCCACCATGGTACCGGTCGTGATGCGCACTCCTTTTTCCTGCAGGTGCAGGTTCACCGTCTCCAGCATCTTCCCGCCCAGTTGGTGCTCCTCCAGCAGATGACGAAACTTGCACACCGTGGTTTCGTCCGGCACCGGCTCCTGCCCCAGATCGATGCCCACGAACTGCCGCAGCACCGCCGAGTCGTACAGCGCCTCTTCCACCCCCGGGTCCGACAGGTTGAACCACTGCTGCAGAAAATAAATCCGCAGCATCCGCTCCACCCCCACCGGCGGCCGCCCATTGCCCGCCTTCGGATAGTGCGGCTCAATCAGCGCGCCGAGCGCGCCCCAGGGCACCACCTGCTCCATCTCCTCCAGGAATAACGCCCGCTTGGTCTTTTGGGTGTACCGCTCAAAGCCAGTCATCATCGCCAGTGTCCTTTGCTTCATGCTGGCGTGACTTTAACCTATACTCCTGTGGAAAGGGAGAGCTTAATCAGAGTCTCCCTAAGGCAACCTGCGCCTGTTGAGCAAGCTGCGTTGCTTGTGCGCGGCTCATGTCCGCTCCGCTCTTTTTCATCCGCTCTAGCACGAGCGGGACGGAAGTCGCCCGAACCGGGTCGATGACGGAATTGATTTCCGGAGGCGCACCAAGGCCAGCCTCTCCGTGGCATCCTCTGCAATTCAGGCGGTATAGGTCCGAGCCATGAAGAGTTATAGTCTGTGTTGTGCAACCGATCAGAACTCCTGACTGTCCATGCGATAAGTTCTCTCCTCCCACAGAAGGAGGTGGACCCAGGTGCCACGTCTTGCCCATACTAGTGTCGCCAAATGGCCGGTTCAGATGGCTGAGCCAGCTTTCGCCTACTACGGGCGTTATTAGAGAGTTCTCCGCGCTTACACGAGGCACTTGGTCGGATGGGAATTGGTAAGCGAGACAAGTATTTCGTCCTGCCATTGGCATCATGGCCACCGCCAACCATCCCGCCATTCTCCACAATTTGTCTGTCATGCTTTTAACCTAGCGGTAGGTCGATCTTTGAACCAATCCTACCGGGGGTGAAGTTGCGAATTGTCACCGGCGGATCAGCACAATGTCAAAGATTTGTAAAGGTGGTTGAGGAAGAAATTGAAGCCGCACTTTTTCCTCGAGAAGCTACCTTAACGAAGCTTAGGGTGATCCCGGGTGGAGAAGAGGAAGTGATTACTGCTGTGTGGAGATCCTGGTAAAAACGCCTTGGCCCAACAGCTAGTTCGACCCGACTAGGTACTGGTGTTAGAGGGCATCGCAAAACATTGTCGCGGGAAGCCCTCAGGCGGCATGCCCCAACGCGCCGTGTACCCGACATTCTCAAGAATCTGACTCACCGTCACATGCTCTTCAACCGTGTGTACTTCGACGATCAACACCGGATGGTGGTTGCATAGAATGTTTATCGCGCCCTTCAGGACTTCTGATTCGGAGCCCTCAACATCCACCTTAATAATATGTGGCGCTGGTCCGCCGCTCGCGACAAAGTCGTCCAGACATACCGTTGCGACCTCGATGACTTCACCCATCGCGAGGACGGGCTGATGGTCCTGCCAGGAAACCCCACCCTGCGAACGGGGCAAGCCTCTCCGGAACGTGATCGATGGAAATGAGCTTGACCATACGGCGGCTTCGACGACTCGAACCCTGTCCCTCAAACCATTGCGATCAACATGCGTCCGTACTCTCGCGGCGCTTTCCGGGTCAGGCTCAAAGGCGATCGCATCTGCTCCCAACCGCGCCGCTGGCAACGTGTAGAAGCCGATGTGAGCTCCAACGTCATACATGACCTTATCCGGACCTAGGACCCGCCGAAACGCCTCCTGAGTCGCCGGTTCGTGCGTGCCGAACCACCAGGTTCGTTCGTTGGCAAGGTCGATATGAATCCACAGCCCATTGGCCAAACCGTCTTGCACTTGGACCCATTCGCTGTGCGCCGGAATCAGATGCCGACTAACGAAGCGTCGAACGCTCATGCGGGCACGCGATCCTCCTGGGACGTGCGATAGCGCGCCATCCGGCAAGCAGTGATTTACCAGACGTCGACATTTCAGGAGCAGTCTGGTGTATGTTACGACGGCGCGAGACATAGCTCTTTCTCGGAATCAACTAAGGATGGCGTGCTGTCACAACCGATTAATGGAGAACAGGCCTCTTCTTACTCTCTCGCCACGCCCGGTAAATGCCATGCTCGACGAAGAACTCCAAGCCATCGTTCCAATGCTCATCCCGCAAGGTACGCCCGATGAACATGGTGTGACTGCCCAGCTTGTGAACGCTTTCAATCTTCATCTCCCTTACCCGCAGGGCAAATCCCGGCACCGGGATGCCCAGAACCGTTGACGTTCTTGTGGCGAACGGCAACTGGTTCAGGTCGACGCCCTCTCTCCTGTGGTGCTTGCCGAACTGGATTGCCAGCGAACTTTGCCGCAGGGGGATGCTGCTTACTGCAATTTCGCCCGTCCGCTCCACAAGGCTGGCGACCGGAGTTTTGCTATTCAGCGCGAAGCAGAAATGGCCGTTTCCGATCGGCCCCATTAGGTTCATGGGAAAGATGTTGCCGATGGTTCCATGCATGGCGCTCACGAGTGCCACGGGACGCGGGCATATATAGAAAACGATCATCGCATGTATCTCACGCGGAGTAATGGCGACATCGGAGTTGTGCCCGCGCGATCGCTGATATGCATATTGCAAATAGCGGGCCCAGAGACGGGCTTTGGGAAGACAGTAGTTCCTATAGCCCCTGATTTGGAATAGAGCCAACTGGTGGTCCCCAACCGGGACGACCGATGCCCACTCAAGCGCAATCTCGCCAAGCAGTCGTTGGTCTCCATCTCGCTCGCGAAACTTCAGAACTAATCTTGTATTCCCCCTGATCAATTGCTTCCACGCGTCGTCGAGGCCAATCCCGATAGTGAATGGAGCGCCACAAGCCATAAGATGCTTGTACGTCACGTCGCAGACATCACCCATGCCATGCAGCCAGATTGCAATATCTGCCTGAGGATCATGGAGGCCGACGACACACTGCTGCGGAACATCTACTGGTCCAAGAACCAGCCGCTTTACGAACTTACGGGCCTGACCAGCGAGCGGCATTACGCACCTTCATCATTTTTCATGCGCTCGAATTCCAGGAGAACAAACTGATCGACGGTGAGCTGAGTATGGCGGCCCTGGTTGCAGTTGGCGAGCCTTCGATTCCGGTTTTGCGTCAGGTTCTGCTGGAAGGCAAGCCCAGCACGGTGTATCTCCCGCGACAGCACGTCGTGCGCGTACTGGGCGAATTGCGGGCATTTTCCGCATTGAGCGATTATTTGCTTCGCGAGAAAAACATTCCGGACCCGGAGCTTCGTCTGGCAGAAGAAGCGGTGGAAAACACCGCCGCCCGTGAACTGGGCCGAAGCCAGTCAGATGAGACCTTTTATGTTCTCCGTGCGGTTGCTGCCACGAGGAAATTGCCTGGCGCAGTGGAGTCGCTCGCGGGATTTCGTCGCGATGCCGCCGCCCCGGTGCTTGTGGCGGCGCTCGAGAGCGACTTCTGCCGCAATGTGGCGGCTGATGGCATCCGGCTTATCCGAGCAGCAGCACTCCCTTACTTGATCGAGAGCGTCCGCTCGCCCGAGCCGTCGCGGGCTGAGGAGACGCCTAGCAGCCTCCGTCACCGTCGCGCTGCTCTTGCTTTGCTTGCAGATAATGAACTGGACGCTAAGCATTGGGAAGCGCTTGAGTTCCTATTGTATGAAACCGACGAATGGTTGCAGTCCTGTGTGGCGAAGATAGCCTTCCGTCTGAGCAAGTCGGAGGTCGCCTTCCGAATTCTTGTTGACCATCTGAGCTCGCACGACTGGGTCCTGGTGGATGACATCGCGCAATTTTTGAGAGAGCGCCCGGTTGATGTAAACGATCTGATCGCTCAGGAGCTAAGAATAGCTGCTATGTCTGGAAAGCCCGAAGAGGCAAAACGTTGTCGCCTGCTCAGATGGGTTACCGGATCTGAAACGCTTCGCAACACAAATGGTTGAAAGAGTCGCAGTGCACGACAATCACATCACGTTGAATCCGAGCCAGCGCCAGCACTTGCTGATCACTTGCAAGCACATCGATAAGTTGCTGGGGGATGTCGAAGAGACCCTGAACGCCGCGGCTTCCAAAAGTGTCTTTCCGAGCTACACCGGCGACATCACTCCCTTGCAGCGCAAGACCATCGAGGACTATATTGCCCGGCTCCGCGGACAACTCTTACAGGTATTAGCCGGGCAGTCGCTGGCTCCGGAGAAGCCTCGCATTTCGGCAACTCATTCGATCCATGTAGGACTCACATTTGTTGAGATTGCCATCGCCGAGCTTGCTCCCCACTATATGCGAGGGTACGGTCCGGTTTCGGAGGATGGCGCTACCGATCTGCACGGAATAGTTGCCGAGCTGCAGTCCGCTGTGAAGGAATTGCATCGTTACATCCTTCAGCCCCGCTCCGGCGACCTGCGGGAAAGGGTTGAGAAGCTGGCGAACCAGGGATGGGACGTGGCGGCACTGCACCGCATCGCGGAGATTATCGACCGCCGCGGACTGACGGAGTTCCGTCCGACGATCAGCATGTTGCTGGACCGGGTAGAGGATACTGCACTAGAAATCGCGATATTTGGCCGGGTGAGTACCGGGAAATCGTCCTTGCTGAATCATGTAATAGGCGCCGATCTGCTGCCAGTCGGCGTGACCCCGATTACTGCTGTACCCACCCGCATTGGGTATGGTCAAGAACCGTCCGTCAGAGTTTGGCAGGAAGGCCGGGGAGTTTCCGAACATAGCATCCAGGAACTCGCCTCTTTCGTGGACGAGCGCTTGAATCCGGAGAACCAGAAGCGCGTGGGAAGAATTCTGGTGCTGTATCCTTCGGAGCGGTTGCGCGAAGGCATTATTTTTGTGGATACTCCTGGCATCGGATCTTTGGCTACGAGCGGCGCAGCCGAAACCCTGGCCTATCTTCCGCGCTGCGACGCCGGTATCGTGCTGGTCGATGCTGGTTCAACGCTCACGCCCGACGACTTGAAGATCGTTGGAGCTTTGAATCAGGCGTCGACAGCCACGACCGTCCTTATCAGCAAAGCAGACCTTCTTTCTGCACAAGATCTTGAACAGCAAATGGCGTACGTCAAGCGCCAATTGCATACGGAGTTCGGAACGGACCTATCGGTGTGGCCCGTTAGCGTCCTGCCAAGCCACGGGGCTTTGCTGGAGCAGTGGTTCAACGAAGAGCTGTCGCCTCTGTACGAACGCAAGCAACGCCTGCTACAGGAATCACTGACGAGGAAGACCCTGGCGCTGGCTGGAGCTGTCCGCTCTGCCTTGGAGGTGAGTTCCTCCTACGCTCGCATCGAAGGGGAAGATCGACTGCAGTTGGAGGAAATCGACCTCGAGCTGCGGCGCAGCGCCGGCGACCTGCAAAAGTTGCAGTCAGAGCTTCGGCGCACAACGGAAGAGATTCCGCTGCTCTCCTCATTCATTGTAAATAGGGCAGCGGAATCGATTGCAGATCTCTGGGACACAGAACGTGAAGTGGACTGCGCCGAGATGCTGCGTGGAACAGCTGCGGAAGTTGCGGTTGAAATTTCCGGCAAGGCCCGTGCCAAATTGTTCAAACTGGGAGAGCAACTTCAGCAGGACCTGCTAAGAGCAGCCACCTTGTTGCGATCCACGGACATGCCACGCTCTGAGGACTTCCAGGTCCTTGCGGAGATGCCGGCGTTCCACATGAATCGGCAAAATGGTTTCGCAAAACGACCGATCTGGGGCGGGCTCGGGAGATGGTTCCGAGTTAATGCGGCAAGGCGTCAACTGCGAGCATACGAAAGCGGTCTCAAGTTAGCGCTGGAAAGCTTTTCTCGTTTGCTGTATGCATGGGGACTCGATGCCAGCACAGACTTGGAACGCCGGTTCGATAGTTTTGCTAATCGCTACCGTGCCCAGCTGGAGCGATTGCTGCTTGACAGAAAGCAACCCTCGATCGATATGGCTGGAGTGAAGTCCGATCTCGAAACTCTGTCAAACCTGTTTGTTGCGGATGCACCCACGACAAACAATGAAGCAATCGCTTCCTAATATCGCTATGTAAAGAGAGGATCGCTAGTTTGCTGAAATATGTGGTGGTTGGTATCGGAGGTTTTCTTGGCGCAATCGCCCGGTACATGCTGGGAACTTACATCGGAAGCCACTACGGAGCGCGCTTCCCGTATGGCACATTTGTGATCAACATGAGCGGATCGTTCTTGATTGGATTCATTCTTGCCTTCCTAGCGAGGACTACGGCTAGCCCGTATTGGCGCTACCTGATCCCGATTGGGTTCATCGGGGCCTACACGACATTTTCAACGTTCGAGTATGAGACGCTTCGGGCCATTCAGGACGGCCAGATCACTTCGGGACTGTTGAACGTAGCGCTCAGCGTCGTCGTTGGGTTCGCGGCTGTATGGGCTGGAGCTGCTATAGGACGGGTATTCGTATGAAACCTCAAACTGATCTTTCTCCGGAAGCGCCTGTGATGCAGGCACTCGCTCGGGGTGTTTGCCCAATTTGCACATTGATGCGCGTTTTTCAGAACACGGTAATTGAAGCTCCGCACCGCTTTCCGGCCGCCAGCGTTTGCAACTTTCATGCCTGGGCACTCGCAGGTTCGTCCCCGGCAGTCGAGGCTGTGCCGATCTTTCGGTCCATGCTCGAAGACTCGTCAGTTAGACCTACCTCTGGTCCCATAGAATTGCATCCCTGTGATTGGTGCGCGGCGCTGCGCGAGCATGAGGATGAGAAGTTGGCGGAGTTTGCTCGGGAGATGAAACGCGAGAACTTTCGTAGCTGGGTCGTCCAGTATGGAACCTTATGTCTCTTCCACGGCCGAAAAATTATTAAGATTCTTCCAATGGCCGAGGCTGAGGTCGTCCGGCGGATCCTTGCGAGCAATCAGGCAGACCTCGAACGGCAACTGTCGGAATTCGACGTGCGAGTGAAAAGAGGGGAAAAAGGTGGTGGTGGCGTTCTCGGCCACATCGCGGAGTTCCTGGTGTCTCAGCGAGGCATTACACGCTAGGAGGGGCAAGTGCTAGCTACTGGACCGGCTAAGAAAGTGACGGTGTACGTAATCGAAGGCCAAACCTATCACGGGACGGCTTGCTACGCCGCGATCCTCGACTACCTGTTTTTTCGTGGCATCTCCGATGCAACCGTCACCCGTGGAATGGCGGGGTTCGGGACCGACCACAAAATGCACACCAGCCGTCTGGTCGATCTTTCTGACCAGATGCCGATCAAGATCGAGTTCATCGAGACCCCGGAGCGGGTACAAGAAGTGTTGCCCAAGCTGGCCGAAATTGCGAGCCACGGCCTCATAGAGGTACACGATACAAGCGTCATTCGACCAGTGCCGCCGGGAGAAAAGCGAGCGCCCGATGTGCCGGCGGTGAAGCTCGAGTCACAGGCCAAGATGATGCGCATCCTGATCGGCGAGCACGACAAGTGGAACGACAAACCCCTCTACCAGGCGCTGGTGCAGGCGCTGCGGGCAAATGACATCGCGGGCGTGACCGTTTACCGGGGAATTCTCGGATACGGCGCCAACCGTCGCGTGCACAAGGATTCAACCCTGAACCTGTCTCACGATGCCCCGATCCTCTTGACCGTGGTCGATAGCGAGGACAAGCTCCGGGCCTTCTTCCCCGTTCTGGACCAGATGGTCAAGCAGGGGCTGGTGGCACTTTCCGATGTTGACGTGATCAAGTATTCCCATGCTCAGCCGCTGGCGGTGACGCAGGAGGCGCAGAAGTGAAACTTGAGGGCAAGGCCAAGATGCTTCGCATCCATTTCGGCGAGGACGACCAATGGCAAGGCCGTCCACTGTATCAGGCCATCGTCGAGCGCTGTCGCAAACTCGATATTGCGGGCGCTACCGTGTATCGGGGCATAGAAGGTTATGGCGCCAGCACCATCATTCGCCGGTCTCACATGCTCCACTTTTCATCGGATGCTCCGATCCTGGTTCAAATCATTGACACCGAAGAGAACATCCAGCGCCTTATTCCTGCACTGGACGAGATGGTCGCGGAGGGCCTAATCGCGATGTCCGACGTTGAAGTAATTAAGTACGTACATCAAGAAGGACAGCGGTCACAACCGTGATGCCGAAGCCCAAAACGGACTCTGATTTCGAAATAAGCAATGGCCTAGCAGTCACGCGACCTGCCATCTTTGGTCGTGTCGAGGAGATCGCGCAGCTACGCCAACGTTTGGCTGCACGGCGGCCGTTCCTGTTCCACGGCCCCACAGGCGTGGGAAAGACCTTGCTTCTGTCCTTGGTGCTGCCAGAGTTCCCTGACATTTTATATAGCTCCCAAAATCCAACACCACAAGCACTGTACCGGAATTTAGCGGGGTTGCTCCTGGCCGCGGACCATCCTGTGTTTACTAAGGCATGCCCGAACGGCTTGTTGTCGCTTCAGGCGAAGACTGCCGTCTCCATGAAGGGATTAATGCGCGATGCATTGTGGAACTCCAAATATCTTGTCGTTCTTGATCACCTTATGCGCCCTTCGCAGTCGCTGGCCGCGTCGATTCGTGAACTCATGCTGAATTGGTCAGTTCCAGCAATAGCTGTATCGCGCTCCGCCCACATGGAGGATGTGGGATTCGTTTTACCGCTATTCGCCGATCGAACAGAAAAATTTGCTCTGCGTAACTTCGATCCCGAGACTGCCCAGCGGTTCGCGGCAGAATGCGCGGAGAGAGAAGGCTTGAGCGCCGACAATCTTGTGCAGTTTCTAGAAAAGGCTGTCGAATACAGCGATGGCAATCCTGGAGCCATGCTGCGGATGATTTGCTTAGCCAAGAATCCCAAATACCTTCACTCGAACCAGATCAAGATTACGCCCCTTTACATCGACTACAGGATTGCGATGGTAAGCCAATGACCAGAGACTCGATAGAAGCTAGTGAGCCTGAGATGCAAAACGCAGAAGACAAAGCGATGCCAAATCAGGCCCCCAATGCCATGCCGGGCGATGCCCAGGCACTCGGTCGGTTGGCGAAAATTGCCGAGGCGTTAGGCGAAGGCTCCACCAGTGGCGACGTGCGCCAGCTTGTCGCCAGAATTAATGAGGGACGATTTTTCGTCGCCTGTGTGGGCCAGTTCAAACGCGGCAAATCCACCTTGCTCGATGCGCTGGTAGGGGAACAGATACTGCCTACGGGCGTCGTGCCGGTCACTACCGTACCCACCGTGCTGCGATATGGAAGCCGGAGGACTGCCCGTGTTCTGATCGACAGCAAATGGAGGACAATTCGGCCGGAGGAGCTCTCGCAGTACGTTTCCGAGGAACTAAATCCGGAGAACAAGAAGCGGGTTGAGGGTGTCGAAGCCTTCCTTCCTTCACCGCTGCTGGCTTCGGGTATGTGCCTTGTCGATACGCCCGGCATTGGGTCGGTCTTCGCCGGAAACACAGAAACCACTAAGGATTTCATCCCGCAGATTGATGCTGCGATTCTGGTTGTGGGTGCCGATCCGCCGATTTCCGGAGAGGAGTTGGCGCTGATTGAGGCGGTCGCCGTCAATGTGGATCAGATTCTGATCGTCCTCAACAAAATTGACCGGGTCTCATCCGCAGAGCGCCAGCAAGCCTCGGCGTTCGCGACGAAGGTGCTGAAGGCGCGTCTTAAGAAACCGGTTGGGCTTGTTTACGAAGTCAGCGCGCTGAGCAAGCTTAACAACTCCGCGAATGCTGATGACTGGAACACTCTGACTGAAGATCTCGGACGGCTGGCAAGCAAATCGGGACAAGCGATGACCCGTTCGGCGGCCGCGCGCGGTATTCGTCGATTCTCCGCTTCGCTACAACGCTCCCTCGATGAACGCGTCAGAGCGTTGAAAGAACCGATCGCCAACTCGGAACAGAGGATCGCGAATCTCCGACAGACTGTAAGCCAGGCTGAGCAGTCGCTGCGGGACCTGGGGGCTCTGTTTTCTGCCGAGCAGATGAGACTCTCGATGACGCTCTTGGCCCGCCGCAAAGAATTTCTGAAGCAGGTTCTGCCGATCGCGCGTGAAGAGTTTAAGCACGAGACCCGCCCTGTCGCGACCACGTTTGGGCCGAAGAGGAGGCGTGAGCTCATGGCTACTGCTCAGACAGTTGCGCGTCGCCATGTTATGCCATGGCTGGATACCGAGGAGACCCAAGCCGAGGAGCTCTACGGCGCGGTCACGCAGCGCTTCGTGAATCTGGTAAATGGGCTCCTGGAGCGAATTTCCGAGGAGCAGGGCACGAATTTTTCGCACTTGCCAAAATCCTTGGACGCCGAACACGGCTTTCGGACGCGCTCCCGCTTCTTCTTTCACGACATGATCACCATCGCGCGGCCGGCATCGCCACTGTTGTACTCGTTCGACGCCATGATGGGGGCGCTTCACATTCGTCGCTGGGTGCAAAAGGACGCGGCAAACTTTCTGGAACATCTCCTGGATATCAACGCCGCGCGTGTTCAGGGCGATGTGGAACAGCGAGTGGTAGAGAGCCGTTTACGGCTCGAGTCTGACGTCCGCAAGCTGCTTCGCGAGGTAAGCGCCTCAGCCGAGCACGCACTGTCAAAGGCCAGAGAGCTTATGACCGCGGGCAGCAGTGCCGTGCAGAACGAGCTTGAGCGTTTACGGAAGGTACAGGAAGAACTGAACATTCTTGCGTCCACTCGATAGGGACTGTGTCGAACGTGGCTTGGAACCAGAGACCCTGCTAATCAGCTGCTACAACTGTGGAGCTGTTCACGAACGAAGCGGACCAACTTCTCGGCTTCCGCGCGCAGGTCATCGGGAAGCGGCATCTTCAACGAGAGATCACCCAGCAGGTGGATTTCGACGGCTTGCGGTGCCTCGCACAAACCAATGTCTGCAAGGTTGTGAAGCGGCACCCATGAGGCCTTAAACCCATAGAGCTGGCGGTATCCATCTTTGTCGTCCGAGAAGAGATGCAGCTCATTTCGGGTCAGAACGATCTCGGAGCCAAAGGTCCAGGAGAACTCCTGCCAAAATAGATTGCGCTTTGTCACCTCTCTCGGTGGGACGAAGAAACGGGCCACAATTGCTTCTGGATCGACCTGCAGAATGGCTCCTATCTGCTTAAACTTGTAGTCGAGATCAGGACCAAACTCCTGCTGCCTGGAAAACTGAGGGGGCTGTTTGCTGATTGAGAGCAGGCGCTGCTTTAGGTGATCGAGGAAAGTTCCGACGTATTCCCGATCGCGCCCATGGAACGGGACATGTACCGCCCTTCCCGGAGTGAAGAATATCAACGAACAGTCCGCCAGGAATCGTTCGAGTTCAACATAAGAAATGTCGGCGAAGCGAATGGTCGTCTTGGCCCTGCCGTAACTGGGGTGTGAATACACCGAAAGACGATCCGGCCAGGCAAGCAGGAGCCGCGGTTCATAGCGAGGGACTTCAAAGCGCGGAACTAACTCCTGGGGCAAGAACAGCGCGTACTCGAAATCATGTTCGACCTCAAAGTCTGCGGGCAATTGAGAAGGCTCCCTGATGAGATAGGCAAACGCATACGCCCGGGAATCCACAGTTTGCTTCACGTCGCTAGCAATGGAGGCGGTGGGCTCGTTTAATGGGCGCACGTCGGGTGCTCTCACGGAAGTTCTACGGTAACGACTTGATCGCATACTCCCGTCCTAAAGACGTCTGATAGGCGTCAACTACGCTCTGCGGCTCTCCCTGCGCGCTCACTCTGCCGGCTTCGAGCAATATCGCACGATCGCAGAAGCTGGTCGCGTACTGCAGAGAGTGCGTAACAAATAGAATTGTTTTACCCGCATCGTGAAACCGCTTAATGCGCTCCACGCACTTTTGCTGGAACGACAGATCACCAACCGAGAGAATCTCATCAAGTAGTAGAATGTCGGGATCTACTTCCGTGGCAACCGCGAATGCGAGACGCATATACATGCCTGAGGAATACTGCTTGACGGGAACGTCGATGAATTCCTCGATATCGGCGAATTGGACGATCTGCGCCTCTCGATCCAGCATCTCGCGCCTTGAGTAACCCATCAGCAATCCGTTCAACAATATGTTCTCTCTTCCTGTGAGCTCAGGATGAAATCCGGCTCCAATCTCAATCAGGGGAGCGATCGTCCCATGCACCTCAACGCATCCGGACGTCGGCTTATACACTCCTGCAATGATCTTCAGCAGCGTGCTCTTGCCCGAACCGTTTCGCCCCAGGATCGCGACCGTTTCGCCTTTTGAAACTTCAAGAGAAACGTCGCGCACCCCCTCAAAGCTGTAGTAGCTCGCCGTGTGAAGAAGAAACTTGGCGAACAGTTCCCTCAGCGTATCTGGGCGTTCATGGATTACCCTGAAGCGCTGGGTTGCGTGTTCAACGCGGATTGCGACGGTGTTGCTGGCCGGTACAGTTCTGGCGCAGGAACGGTCAAGCAGTTCCAATCTTTGATTTAGGCGTAACGATACGGAAGAAGCGGACTGCAAGCGACGCCTCCGGGAAACTGCACAAACCGAGAGGTCATCAGCCGAACAGGTCGTGTCCGGCGGTTCTGGCGAACCTCATCGCCTGCATATCAATTGAAAATTAGCATAAAACGCCGTGCAGTGCTAGGCCCTCGCCCAAGGCGCTCCCAAGGCGCCGAGTTTCCTGCTACTCTTGAATCCCGCCGGGCATCTGAATAAAATATAGAGTGACCTTACGGTGAAGGAGTACCACCGTCAACCACTATCCTGCCTAGGCACCGGATGGCTGATGACTCCTGACAAGGGGATTTGTCTCGGGAGTCGTCAGAGGTGCAACCCTCCAAGAAATCCGAGCCCTCTCCCTAGCCTTAACATAGGTCTGTCGTGAGCATTGTTTTTGGCTATTCAACGCTGCTGGGTCCGCCTCATGAAAGCGCGCAGTATTCAGCCTGCACCGCAGGGTTGGCTTACCGCGATGCCGATTTCTCTGCTGCCACGGAGTGGCATAGAGAAGGGCACCGAGATTTGTTGGGTTCTCGGTCAGCGCACCAAGCGAGGAGCGGTTCTAGGGCTGATCGAACTGCTGTGAGAACAGAACCTGTGAGAACCTAAACGACAATGGCGCCACCCGCCTCAATTCCAAACTACGGCCACGCGCTGGATGGGCTCTTTGGGCGTCAGAAGGAAATTGCGGAGTTACGTTCTCGTCTGACGCAACGAAAATCGTTTGTACTGCACGGGCCTCCAGGGTCGGGCAAGACATTTCTCTTGTGGCATGTCATCCCTAAATTCTCTCTTGTTTTGTATTGCGCTGATTCCTCAAACCCACAGGGGGTATTCCGGGAAATTGCCGCGGAGTTGCTGCGTGATAAGAATCCGCGCGCAGCTCGAGCGCTGGGCCGACCGGGCAAATACATTCGCCAGAAGTCGACGATCGCGCTGCGAGGGATCGCGATGGATGTCCTACACGAAGCACATTATTCCAGCCGAGCTCGACGGGCCTGTCTCCGGCGGAATGGGATCCGCAGGGTCGCCCTGACGAAAGCAAAAGATAACACCCGGCATGATGACTCTGTAACCCTCGCTCGGCGGGACCACCGCATACAGCCCGAAGGGAGCGTTTTCAAGAGCGGCGCGATTCGCCTCAATGTACTTTAGAAGCTCAAGACGAAAATCATCGAGTGTGAACTCCGCAAGAGAAACGCTGTCACCCAGGTCTTCGATGTCCAGCACCTCATCTTTGAGGCGAAGTAGCTGTTTGTCACGATAACGGAGGTCCTCCTGGATCAGATCCTCAATTTCCTCATTCCGCAGGATGTTGTCCTCGAAAGTGGCGGCAATGTCAACGAGTGCCATGCGCGCTTCGACACGGTTCTTCAAGTTGATGTATTTGTTGAGGTCCTCAGTGGGCCAGAAATTGACCAGTTGCACGGTGTCGCCGGCACTACCAATTCGGTCTATTCGCCCGAACCGCTGGATGATGCGCACCGGGTTCCAGTGGATGTCGTAGTTGACGAGGTAATCGCAGTCCTGAAGGTTCTGGCCCTCGGAGATGCAGTCAGTGGCAATGAGCAAGTCAATTTCACCTTCCTGAGGCATCGTAGGGATCAGATTTCGGCGCTTCGAGCGGGGAGAAAAATTCGTGAGGATTTGGTTGAATGGCGTCGCGCCAAAACTGGAACGAGTATCACCGCCACCGCATACCAGAGCAACGTGAATTCCAAGTTCCTCGACCGCCCAACCAAAAAGAGACTCATAAAGATAGGTAGCAGTGTCCGCAAACGCCGTAAAGACAAGTACCTTGCGGTTGGGCTCGCCGAGTTTGTTCTTGGTCGGTGTGGACACCTTGGCAGCAATCAGCTTCTTGAGCTCCTGTAACTTGGCATCGGTCTCGGGCGATACGTCCTTCGCGGCGTTGAACAAAATGCGAAGCTGGTCCTTGTCTTTCTTTAGATCCTTGAGCCAGTCGTTCAATCGCAAATGCTTGAGGCTGTACTTGAACTTTCCGCCGACTAGCAGGGCTTCTTCGAGCTCCTCATCTTGGGCCGGATCGCCGAGGTCGAGCTCCAATTCTTCCTGGTCGGGGTTGTGATTTGGCATCGCTTGAAAATTCCGAATCTTGTGTTCGAGTCCCTCAATCTTTGCAATGGTGTTGCCCATCGTTGTTTCAAATGACTTCACTGAGCTCTCAAGCCGTTTGAGGAAGTTCACTTTCATCATGCCGATTAGGAATTTTTCGCGGTCGGCCTGGGTGAACGGGTCGTGATTGGAGGTCACGTACTCCGGCTTGAACTCGGAAAGTACGTATTTCGATGGATTGAACAGCGAGAGTCTATATCCGCCGATTTCGTCGTTGAGCTTGTCATAAGACAGAAAACGTCCCCGCAGATCGATGTCGGGATAGACAGAAGTCGGTTTTTTTCGCTCGGGAAAGCCGCCCAGCTGAGAGATATTGCTCCTGTAATATTTCTGGATGTGCTTCCGAGAGCGAGCGATCGTTAACTCGTCCAGAAGCTTGAAGAATGACCCGCTGAGTTTCACGATCAGTTCGCTAGTTTTACGTTCCGAGCTATGCTGCCGCGCCCACAGAAAAAAGGCCTTCTGTGCAGTTGCGAGAGTCTCCTTCAGGCTGCTGATGCCGAGCGTCTCTGTGAATGCCTGATCATTGCCCTCCGTCAGGAAATAAAGTCTGGTTGCGAAGGTCCTTGAGGTCATTGTTGACGGGTGTTGCTGAGAGCAGCAGGACTTTGGTGCGGACACCAGCCTTCACGATATCGTCCATGAGCCGCTGATACCGGCTCCTACGGATCAGATTGCCGGATTCGTCCCGCTTACCGGGCGCGTTATTGCGAAAGTTGTGAGACTCGTCAATCACGACGAGGTCGTAGTTGCCCCAATTCAGCAGCCTCAAGATTGATGTCACCAGAAAAGCCGCTCTCCCGGCTTAGATCGGTGTGGGAGAGCACGTCATAACGAAAGCGGTCTCGGACAAAGGGGTTGAGCAGGCTGTTTGCTGTGTAAATCGTCCAATTCTCGCGCAGTTTCTTCGGACACAGCACCAAAACGCGCTCATTCTTCAGCTCAAAATACTTGATTACCGCCAGCGCTTCATACGTCTTTCCCAATCCGACGCTGTCTGCCAGGATGCAACCGTTGTGGCGCAGAATCTTGTTGATGGCGCCCTTAGCGCCGTCCTTCTGGAACTCGAACAACGCCTGCCAAATGCCTGTTTCGAAAAGGCTCGTCTGTCCAAGTTCAGTATCGGTCTTGCCGGTGTCACCGAGGAACTTCTCGAAGATGTGGAACAGGGTTTTGTAGTAGATGAATTCGGGGGCATTGGCCGCATAGAGTTGCTTGAGGTACTGCAGCACTTCCTCTTTCACATCCTCAACAAGTGTGGGATCGTTCCACAGTTCGTCAAACCATTGTTTGAGCTCGTGACGGTCGCGGTTGCTATCCACAATGAGGTTCAGCTCGATGTTACTGTTTCCCTCGCCGAGGCCGAGGCCGCGCACCGTAAAATTGGAACTTCCGAGAATGGCATCCTCAACTCCTGCATTTGCCACATGATACATCTTCCCGTGAAGCAGATTAGCTCGCGTAATCGTCTTGATATCGACTTTGCTCTGGATCCATTCAGCACATTCCCGGGCAACCCTCTTCTGTTGAAGTTTATTGACCAGGTGAAGCCCAGAGCCATCGATGATGAAAGATTTCTTCTGGGTTTTGTTTGGATCGAGACGCCCAACGAAGGAGGGTTCGCCAAACAGGAAATCCAGGTGATCAATCCGATCCAGGCAGGCTTTTAGTGCGTCGTAGGCGTAAATGGTGAAGTAGGCCGACACGACCGACACCTGAGAGCCGCTCCCGGATCTTGCTGCGCAGAAAATCAGCGACCTTGCCACGGGAGTAGTTGTCGCGAAGACCGGAGTCGTTTGGAGGTGCTTGCATTCATTGCACAGTGTACGAAACTCGGTTCTGAAATACGAAGTATTTCCTCATTGAACCCATCTCGGACTCTCTATGGGACACGCAAGCACGGATTGCCTTTCAGGATGGAGCGGCCTTGGTATGTCAACGATCGCTCCGTTTCCGTCCGCGTTCGGGCTCACTATTCGGCGAATGGGAGGTCCCGGGGTCGTCGCGTCGCGCCGGCGACACTCATAGTCGCATTAAGCAATGCAATTTAACCGCGCAAAACGGATCTCCGGACGATGGTCAACGGCGGATGAACAATCGTGGCAGCGCGAGGTCGAATCCGATAGTGATCAATGCCGAATAGAAAACTGCGGACAGAGGCGCGATTTCAGCGCGAACACGGAACTGACTCTGCTTCCCTTTCGCCGCGAATTTCTTGGATTGCGCCCCTTCGCATCCTGCCCGGAATCTTGTGTTTGTGGGCACGTGAACTGCTTGATCTAAGGGGTCAGAATATCAGCCACTTAGCGGAACGGATTCGCGAGGGTAATTGGGCAAGCGGGAGAATTCAAGGAGCGCTACCTAACTAACACCACACTTCCTCCAAGCAGACTTCTTGGGAGTTTGGCCGTCCGCTTCAGCGGAATGGCCGTTTTACGTCCAAGCGGCGGTGCCAGTGCGGTTGCCGGATGCTGGCCGACTTGCGGGTCGTAATCTCCCCCAAGCCCGTCAGTGGGACGAGCGGGGCTTGCGCGAGGCGCTCGTCAAGTGCGGGACGCAGGTGGCGAAACGGTCAATAACAATAAACGGTCGGGGAAAGAGGATTTGAACCTCCGACCCCTGGTCCCGAACCAGATTTCGGCTGCCGGTGAAATCTGGCGAAAATTAGTGATTCGAAGTGATCCCCTGCCACACTCTCAGCAATGCACGTAGCGGACCGCTCACTTATACGCTTGGCGGGATCAATTTTCCATTGACTCCCTATTCCGCCTGGCGGATGCTTCTTACATCATCCGTGCGCGCCTTGCAATCAGTTGTTCCGGCGAGCCGTATGAACCAACCAGGTTGAATCTCCATCCTTCGCAGTTTCGAGGAGGTCTGCCGTGGATCCGAATGCAATTCGCATGCTCGAGGTTGCGGACGATGATATAAAACGAATCAATGTCTCGAACTTCGTCCGGTTATTCGGAGGCATTGCCCAGCGGCCCGAGGATGCCAAACAACTACGTAGCAAGATTATCATCAGTTTTAGAAGCTACGACAGCGATCCGCGTCCGAACTGGGCAATAGCAGAGATTCGCAGTTTCATTCGGGCTCTCGACAAAGGCGTGCCGTTTTTCCCCTATTTTTTAGTGGGTGATCCGGCTCTCGAATACATTCTTTTCTACCTCTTATGTTTAGTTCCGTTCAAAGATGTCGCAAGTGGATCGTATTCCCCCGCCGATCTCCTTTCCGTATCCATACGAAAGACGGCGGACGTGACCGGCTTTTGCAAAGAGATCAAAGACGATCCAGAGCGCGCTACAGAGCCAATTCTCCTGAACCTGCCGGCACAGGTTGTGAAAGACTCTCCCGAAATAGCGGAAAGAGTCTTGGACGCGATGGCGCCCGCACTTAGAGCGCTCGAGGGCGAGCTTACGCGAGCGGAGGCGACACTGCAGGAAAGAGCTTTCGTCGGCAACATTTTGTCAAGAGCTGCTGCTATCTGCGGAATTGATCGCTCTCAATATTCCTCTGACACTTTGCTTCTGCGCGCGCTTCTCGCCAGGATAGACAAGGTTAGCAATGAGGACATAAGCCGCTTTGAAAAATCCTTTGACGAGTGTACAGAGCGGCTGGGTGGTAGGAAGCTGAGTGTGTCCTCCACAAAACTGCGCCAAGTGGTCCGGCAACAGAGACGCGCGGCGTATCGCTTCGTCGAGATCCACTTGCTAATGGCGGCCTCTCAACCCGGCTATCTGCAGCCCGCGGCCATCGTAGCCACAGCTCTCTTGGTTGAGTTCGATGATCCAGACCCAATGCGCAGTGTTGAACAAAGGGCGGCGGAGTTGGGAGCTAATCTGGAACAATGGATGCCGGGGCTCTGAATCCATCGGCGTAAAACCAACGGAACCCTCATGAACATACCGTGGAGTTTGTATCGTGAGTGAGCTAGCGAGGAATCTCGAACAGGTCCTTGCCAGCCATCAGACACTAACCGAGCTGCGCGCTTGGGTGGCCATGTCGCAATCTCACTACGAGCGTCCAAAGATTGACCAATTTCGCGATCTCGAGGGATTTGAGATGGACGCTCTCGTCGACGAATTCGCTGATTGGGAAATTCGGATGTCAGAGCTGCGCCGGACGATAACGCATGCTTTGGAGCTCGCCGAGCAGCACGATGCGGACAACGTAGAATTCTCGCTTAAGGCTCTTGAGGCTGCGGTGGTACTTTCATCTTTGGACTCCGAGGTCAGGAATCGTGCGAGTGTCGCTTTCCGTCTAGGTTATAGCCTCTGGCGCAACCGGCGTTTCTCAGCAGCTATCCCGCACCTCAGGTTTGCCGAAGAGACATTCAGGAAGTTCGAAGACGAGTCCTGGCGTGAACTGACCGCGCTGAGTCATCTCGTGACTTGCCTTCGGGATAACAAAGATTTGGATAATGCCCTGGAAGCAGCCGATCGCTTCCTGGATCGTGCCCGGGAGCTGAATGTTCGCCCTTGTGAGGCCATGGCCCTCAGGGATCTTGGAATGGTGCAGTCGGAGCTCGGCAGGGATCCTGCAGTCGAAAATCTGAGATTGGCGGCTGAGATTGCTAAGCAGCTTTCGGATGGGGAGAGGGGCGAATATTCGGTCCCCGACCGTGGTGGATTTCTGAACGATCTCGGGGTCGTGGCCCGGAAGAGCGGCCAATATGAGATGGCGATCGGTGCTTTTCTCGAACTGGCCGAATTCCAACGGCAACTAGGGCAGCCTAGTCTTGAGGCTGCTGCTCTGAGTGATCTCGGCTACACGTATCATCAGTCGGGCGAGGATGAGCGTGGCTTTCAGTACTTGCGCAACGCTGCTGACCTTGCACAAAGGGCCGGCAACCTCATGGATGCCGCTCGGTGGCGCAGGCAGGCTTCTGCGTTTGCCAAGGATGACGAGGAGATTGATATCGATCTCACGGCCGCAAGTCAACCCATTGCAGATTCGGCAGCGGCTTACGAGGTTGGCTCCTCAGTTGACCTCCTGGTCAGTCGCGACCGCTGCCGAGAAGCTTTGCCCCTCGCAGAGCGAGTTCTCGAATGGGCCCGCGAGAACAAAGACACAACCTTGCAGGTCGGCCAGACCAACAACATGGCCATCTGCCACGCAAAGCTGGGAAACGTGGAAAAGGCAATTCCTATGTTCCAGCAGGCAATCCAACTTGCAGATGGACTGCGTAACGTCTCGGCCTCGTTGATGATACGGCACGGTCTCGCGACTGCCTTCCTACAGATCCAGAAGACAAAGCTTGCAGTGGATGTGCTGCTCTCCGCAATGGCATATGGCGAGATACTGTTGAACTCGACGCCGAGTACTGAGGTGCGGCAACAAATCGCTTCCGGGGTGCTGCCGATCCACGAATTGCTCGCTTCGGTTTTGTCACAAACTGGCAATCACGAAGCTATGATCGCAGCCACGGAGATGGCACGCACACGCAACCTCAAGACGTGGATGCGTGTGGCGAATACGGTTGCGCAGGCAACTTTGAGCCAAGAGCTGCGAAGACTATTAAACGACCTTCGGGCCGCAGAAATCGAGCTTGAGGTACGACAGCTCTCAGGGACCGGAACACCCGGGCGGATTAGAACAATAGCTGAAAATCGAGTGACGCTACGCAGATTAATTGACGACAAGCTGGCGGCGGAGGGAATTCCACCAGTGGGTTGGTCGTCCAATACCCTTACTCTCGATAGCCGTCCGGACCTGGCGAGAGCCATTGCGCCAGACGATGCGGCGTTGTTCCTTTTCGGCGTTTCCGAAGGCGTGTGCACGGCGGCGGCAAGAGTCACCGAGAACGACGTTGAGATTCGCGGCGATTTCATTCCCTGGGAACGCCGAGAAAGGATGACCGCAGTTTCTCCCTGGTTAGAAGCCACCTCGGGCAACTCGATCAGTTTCACCGAGGAACACTTCGACCAGGCCGTAGATGTGCTGAAGGAGCGCCTTCTCAAGCCACTTGCCAACTTGTGCAAGTCTTGGCACATTGCCAATCTCATAGTCATTCCTCAGGGCGAGCTGGCGTTAGTACCGTATTGGGATTTGCTAGAGATGACCCGGTCGAGCGGCTCATTGTGTCTTGCGCCTAGCCTAGGCGTCTTTGAGCTATGTACTGGCCGCTTTCGATCGACGGACGGGGCCACTCTTTTGGTGACAGATGTGACAGGGTCCCTGCGCCACTCTCGAACAGAATTGGGGTTTGTTCGGGCAGCAAGAACCGGCGATATTCGTGAGGTCGCCGAGGTTCATGACATCAAAGATGCGGCCCGGAACGCTGTGGTATTACATGTGGCTGCCCATGGAGTGTTCAACATCAACAACCCTTATCTCGGTGGCCTAATCGTCTCGGACAAAACTCCTGTCGAAACGTGGTTCGCTCAATACGTCGTCCATCCCCGGAGATTTTCTTCCGAGGCAACACCTGAAGGATGGCCACTTCTCACCGCCGCGGCGTGCATGGCTGATATGGCACTCGATCACTGCCGCCTCGCTATCCTCTCGGCGTGCGAATCGGGAATACCACGGCTACACCGGGGAGGAGAGATGACCGGGTTACCGAATGCCTTCATTTTGGCGGGTGCAAAGAGCGTTATCGCATCGCTGTGGCGTGTGCATGACGCCGCAACCGCGGTTCTCATGCATCATTTTTACGACGTCTGGGAGGGTGGCCGCGGACAGATTGCTGGCGTCGCAGAATCGTTGAAGGAAGCGCGCAACCGCTTGGCGAACACATCCCGCGAAGAAGCCGAATCCGTGTTGAGGCCTTTCCACTGCCTGAGTGGAGACCATCCTTTTAGAAAAAGGTTCTTCACTGACGCTTTTCATTGTTTCGGAGCGTACTGATTTTGAAACTTTCTTCTTGATTCAATGCAGAACAGACGAGGTGCCACCATGCACGATGAGACATCGCCCAGGTTATCAAGCATAGAATCGACAGAAGTCGAAGACTCACTATTGGAGTCCTGGGACCAATCGCTGCCTGACGAATGGGCGTTCAGAGATGTTCCTCTGAGGGAGCCGGAGGATCCTTTCGATTTGGAGATTACCAAGCCTAGGGCCGTTGCGATTGAACGCCTCTATGAAATTGCCGGTAAGAAGGTCCCCGCGAACCTTCAGGCGTCCCTTGGCGCAAACTTTCCATTGCTGGTCTCCCACGGCATGACGCCTTTCTACAAGGCCGGCCGCAAGCCATCTGGAGTTTGGGGCATGGGATACCGCACTGTGGTCGACGACGATCGCTGCTCAACTGTCGCGGTCTTTCCGGCGAGCCGGAAGTACGATGTCATCCACGTTTCCGAACAGGTCTCCGTTGGCATCAAAGCGGGCGGGGAGATAAGTCTCCCGGAGGTGCAAGGATTACAGCTGCTTGACACTCTCACCCACGTCAAGTTGAGTGGGCTGGCTCTGCGCGCCACGACAGACAATGAGTTCGCCATCGCGGCTCAATGCACTTTTTCTGTGCTCGAGGTGCAAGCCGGGCCTATCAGTGCGGGCGGAGCACGCTGGAATCTCTATCGCGGGCGGGAGACTATTGAAACATATCAACCCCTGCTACAGACCCTTCTCGTTCCAAGAAAAGCCAAAAGTCTTCGCTTCACAGTGGATGCTTGGCTTCGCGGCAGCGGTCGTTTCTTTGGTCTGCTAAAGGCGCGACAGTGGGCATACCCGTCTCAGGAATTTGAAGTTTCGATCGAAAGCAGTTGATCACCGCTGTCGTTTGCCAATACCTATGCTGCGTCTCACAAAGGGTAAAATTTGAGCGAAACAGGGCTGACGGAGGGAACTCCTATTTATGAGTTGGCTGGGCTGGCTACTTGTCTTGTTTATCGCCTATTTGTTTCCTAAGCGACCTGTTCCGATCGAAACGGTGCTACCCCCACGGAGTTTTCGGTCGATGCCGACGCTGCGAGGCAGAAGCCGAGGCAAGAGTCAAAGCAAAAGCCAAAGCAAGAGCCGAAGCAGAACGTCAACGGATGGAGATCGAAGAATCGCTGGAGCGGCACATGAGCGGCCCGCTTTCGTCTTCGCTCGACACCTGCCGTTTACCGCTGATTGCCGCTTAACCGGCATGGGTGATACCCCTCTATAACTTGGCTGTGGCAACTCGCAAGTCGGCGTCGCCTGGTTTGAATTGCCTTACACTCCTGCCCACGGCTTCAACCTGGCCGGCCACATCAACGCCCAGTCGGGTGACCTTTGGTTTGCGAAGTCCGGCCATTACGCGAAGGAAGTACGGCGTGCCTCTCATGAAGTGCCAGTCCAGTGGATTGACGGAAGCTGCGCGAACTCTTATCAAAACTTCGTTGTCCGTGGGAACGGGCTTCTCGACGTCCGTGATTTGGACAACGTCCGGAGGTCCGTATCGGGTATAGACGGCGGCTTTCATTACTAAATGTGCTTCCGGTCGGCACCGGGTTTGCCGAGAACATATAGCGGACTGCCTCGGCTTGCGCGGCAGACCCATCCCAACAGCAGCCAGGCGAGACGAGGCTGGTGGACTGCCGGTTGAACACTCCACGGAAAACCTGCGGAAGGGCCGCTTTACACGTCCAGGTCTACGACCTGTGGGCTGGATTAAAACGGCCACGTCTCATGTCGCCGCTGATTGCCCCAAGGCGAGTTTTAGGAGGCGCCGACGTTCCGCCGGAAGCCTACAAAACTCGCCGCACGGCTCCAGCGGCTTGCCGTTCATGCGCGCCACCACCTCGCGCTCGCGCAACATCTGCGCCTGAATGCCCAGGAACCAGCGGTGACAGCGTTGACACCTGCGGGCTTCGTGCTTCTCGACGCGGGCGCCGGGCTCGATCGCCAGCAGTAGATCTTTGATCTGGCGCTGCTTCACCCAGATTTCGCGGTTGGTGCGCTCGAAGCAGGGCAACCAATGGGTCATCCGCAGCTTGGGAATGTCGTGCCGGGAAAAGACCACGTGCCACACGTAGTAGGCCGTAGGAATTCTGGCAGAAGCCGGCCGGTGGTTAAGAGAAACTTTCAGAGACACCATCCCCAGCCCTTACACGGGTTTTTTGGCAGAGGCACCCTAACAGCGTGGGCGTTCGCCGTCTTCAGGTTAACACGTCAGGCTTCTGCTCATATTCGATCCCAAAGGAATTCTTGTTTGCAGTAGGCCGCATCAAGGATGGCGCCCTGCTCTAACCGGCTCGCCTGGGTTGATGCCGACCAAAACGTCGTCCGTCTCTAAAGGTACATAGGCAAGAGAACCGGCGCTGCCCGAACATCCAAGTGAGAGAAGTGTTTGCGTTGCGGGATTGCATTCTTGCCAACTGTGGATGAGGTCAAGTTGTGGCATCCACACCTCTGCCCTGGCCGGCTCCCAAATCTGACGGTTTCGTAAACCGTCAGATTCAAACGATCGTCACCTGCAACAGGCCCGCTTTCATACACTTACGTGGATTCGTCAAGCATCAGGTGCAGACTAGGTGCAGACTCAGACCATGGCTTCAGGGCCGGATTCGCCTGCGTGACCCGGAATCAGATCTGGCAGCCGCAGAACGTGTGCTATGAGGCCTGGAAGCATCCGAGCTAAGAGGATCATCGTGCTGGTGTGGCGCTACCTCGCCGGTCCGGCCGGGTGGCTCTGACCTGCCGGCGCATCGGCTCGAAGTTCCGTTGCATGCGGTCTCCGCCCACGGCAAGCACCCATCAAGCTGAAGTGTTTCGAGTGCTTGGCGAACACCGGGGCGTACTCGCCGTGAAACGCCATGTTGTCGCCCACGAATACCCGGTAGCCGCGACTAGCCTCTGGATAACGGTTTTCTAAACCGTCAGAGCAAAGTAGTCAAGGCTCGCAAGTTGCTTTCCATCACGCACTTATGCAAGCACTCCCAGGTGTCGGGTGCAGATTAGGTGCAGTCTCAGAAGGCAGTTGCAGGATGCGGTTGCCAGCGCCGCCTTTGCGACCGAGTTCGGCTGCTCGGTTTGGGTCCGAGTGGAGAGCGCAGAACCCGCTGGCTCGAATCGCTGGAGCGGCACATGAGCGGCTCGCTTTCGTCTTCGCTCGACACCTGCCGTTTGCCGCTGCTCGCCGCTTAACCGGCATGGGTGATACCCCCTGTGCTGCCCCTTGAAGAGGAATGGCTTGCGGTCGGGACGGGTTTGTTCTACGTGCTGTTCGGCTTCTTCGCAGGGCATTTCCGGCGCAATCTGCTTCCCGCGGACCTTTCCATTAAGGAGCTTCGAGGTTCGCTGGTTCGACATTTGCGGCCGGGCAAAGAAGCGTGGTCGTATAACGTGCTGCAGCGCCTCACCTATCTGCTCGTGATCTTGGTGTTGTTCCGGTTGATGGATCTGGACGGGGCTGGCCATGTCGTTCCGATTCACCTCGGAATTCCCTCTGGCCGTTCGGCTCTTGGGATGCCAGCAGACGGCGCGCAGCCTGCACTTCCTTGTGACGATATTCCTTGTGACGATATTCCTTGTGAAAAACCTCAAGATGGCATTCCCTGGCGCGGATGGTTTCGTGTGGGCGCCCGGTGGACAGTCGTTCTTCTACGGCCGAACTGAGAATGGTGCCCATAACACCTAGTCGGCAACGATGGAAGGTAACCGCCAGGAAACTCACTGACTTCAAATCCGATAGGATTTTTCCATTCGATTTCTCCGCGCGGCAACTGAGAAACATACCTAATGTGCAACAGCGGGCCTGCTCCCCTCCCTCGCGATAGTTTTTCTGACCTATCGAGCGGGGTGCTCGGAAGTCGTCAAGCTGAATACGACGCCGCAGCCAAAAGAAGCACAGATCCCGTTGAAATTGCCGCCACTATTAGTCGTGCCGTACAGGGTCCCCGAGGCATCCAGGATTAAGTCGCCCCCGAATGCTTTTGGCAAGTTGGTTTGGCCCACTTCGGTGGTTTAATCTGGCCCACCCATGGACGTTGACGGTTAAGAGGATAGAGTTCCGTTCTGCTGGAGCGTAGCCCGAAGGGCGAAGCGGAAGCAGAATGGAACTGCGGCCTCCAGGGATCACTCTTTGCGTTTCTTCCGCAAGGTCCTGCGAAAACGGTACGACTCCGAACCGGTTTCGATAATGTGGGCCTGATCGGTAAGCCGATCGAGCACCGCCTTGCACAGCCGCGCATTGGTAAAGACCTGCGGCCACTCGGAGAACGGCAGGTTGGTGGTTACGATAATGGCTGCTTTTTCCGCCCGCTCAGCGATGACCTGGAAGAGCAGTTCGGCGGCCACCTCGGCCAGCGGGACATAGCCCAGTTCATCGATCACAATCAGTTCCACCCGCGACCAGCGTGCCAGCATTCGGCTAAGGCTCTGTTCGCGTTGTGCCTCGACCAGTTGGTTGACCAGGGCGGCAGCGGTAGTAAAGCGCACGCGCCTCCGCTGGCGGCAGGCGGCGATGGCTAGGCCAGTGGCCAGATGGGTTTTTCCGGTGCCCGGTTCTCCGACCAGAAGCACGGGTTCGGAACGTTGCAGATAGCCGCCTTCGGCCAGGGTCCGAATACGCGAGGCCGGGATGTGTGGCGACTGGGCAAAGTCGAACTCCTCCAGCGTCTTCATCCGCGGCAGGCGCGCATCCTTGAGCCGCAGTTCGATCGAGCGCCGTTCGCGGTCCTCGACCTCGGCCTGGAGCAGGGCTTCAAGGTAATGGAGATGGGAGTGGTTCTTCTGCCTGGCTTCTTCGGCAAGGGATGCGAACTGAGCGCCGATGACGCCCAATCGCAGAGTCTGGCAGTGCTGCGCGATGCTGGCGGCTTCCATGCTCATGCCGGCACCTCGATCTCACACACACAGAGTAGTTGGTTATACTCGGCCATCGTCGGCAGCGGACGTTCGTAAGCAGCCAGTGCTCCGATGTCGATCGTCGTCGCGGCCGCGTGCTGAAGCTCGTCGCTCATGAGGAGATGACGGATGGCAGCCACATCCGTACAGCCCAACTCCATCGCTTGCGCTACCGCTGTTTCCAGCTTGGCGTAGCCGAACTCGCGGCCCATGCAGAGGAGCGCAACCATGGATCGCGTTCCACCCTGGCGTCCATGTTTCTCGTTCATCAACTCCCAGAGCTGGTCATAGCTTTCCGGCCAGCGGCCCTGTATTCGCCACTGCGCCAGCGGCTTCGATCCGCGCAACGCACCAGGCTTGCGTTCGAGCACTTCGAGATAGTGTTCCAGATCCAGGATCTGCTGCGCCCGCTCATAACTGCGCTCGTGCTGCGCGATCCGCACACCGTCTTGCCGGAACTCCACCACGCTGGAGTAGACGCGAGCCTCGACCACGGAGCCTGCCTTCAGTGGCACCGAGTAGAAGTTGGTTCGCACCTTGGCACATCCCGCCTGATCGACGCGCGGGAAGCTGACTTCCGCTAACTCGAAGTCTTCCGCCGGGAGCGGCAACAAGTGTTGCTTCTCGGTCAGTAACAGCGCGCCGATACTCTCCCTGCGGCCCGATAAGATACGGCTCTCATCGTGGCGGCAGTCGGCCAGCAGCTTCGTGTTCAACTCAGCAAGATCGCTCGCCGCCGGTACCGGAACCCAGTGGTTGCGGCGGAAGTAGCCCACTTCGCCTTCCACCCCGCCCTTCTCGTGGCCTTCGCCGGGCGTGCAGAAATCGGCTTGATACTGCCAGTGCGAACGGAAGGCAATGAAGCGGGCCGTCAGCTCCCGCTCATAGCCGCGCAGTATCTTCTTTACTGCACTCGACAGGTTGTCGTAGCGAAGCCGGTGGAAAACGCCGCCGAAGTAATGGAACGCCAACTCGTGTGCTTCCAGAAACGCCTGCTGCGTGGCCCTCAGGTAGGCGCGATGATAGGCCGCTCCGCTAGCCATCGAACGAAGCGAAAACACCTGCAGCTTGACGCGCTCGCCATCCAAATCGGCATAGGCTTCATACCAATCAACCTGGGCTTCGACACCCCAGTCGTAGCTCTGCGGCACAAAGGTCTCGCGCCGGGCCAGCCCCAGCGCTTCTTTGCGCTGCGCCACATACTGCCGAACCGTGCGCTCAGCAGCCGTGCATCCGGGTACCTCTTGTCGAATGCGCTCCCATATCCGCTTCGCCGTGTGGCGCTGCTTACGCGGAGCCTTGCGATCCTCTTCCAGAATCGCGTCGATGAACTCGACCGCCGGAGCCATCTTCACCTGCGGCCGCTCCGTCTTCTTCCGCCGCACCGGTATCGCGCTCCGGATCGCCTCCCGCACCAATCGCCGATGCACCCGCAGCTTCCGCGATACGCCTTGAATCGTGCCTACCCCGAACTCATACTCCCGACGAATCTGCTCGAATAGTTCCACCTTGGCTCTCCAGTCCAACCCCCGCCTCCAGATACAAGCTCACGCTCAAATCCAGAGTAGAAGTTTGCAGTGCCGAGGTGGGCCAAAACAAACCGCCGAAGTGGACCACTTCAGATTGCCAAAATCACCCGAACGGGTAAGCCCCATCGGCGCCGTTCGTAAAGCTATAGAGCACTGTCTCCGCTCCCGCAGGACTTAGTTCAAAGATAGTGCCTTGGCCGTAGGCGCCGCCTCCAGGAGTGGTGCCGTAGAGGTTCCCCGCCGAGTCCTGGATCAGACTGGCTGTGGGGTTTGCGCCATCGCCGCCCCCTCCGAATGCATGGAGAACCGTATAGGTGCCGTCAGGGCCAAGTCTGAAGGCCACACCGGCGCCATGATCGCCACCGCGCTGGGTCATGCCGTAGAACGCTCCTGAGGCAGCATCCCGCGACAGCCCCACCGGGGTATCTCCATCTGCGCCCCCGGTGAAGCTATACAGGACCGTCTCTTTGCCGGCGGGGGTGACCTTGAAAATTGCGCCATGCCCAAAAGCCCCGCCGTATGTGGCACTGCCATACAGGTTGCCGGCATGATCAAGCAGCAAGTCTCCGTACGGTACCCCTCCGTCTGCGCCCCCAGTAAACGCGTAAAGCACTTGATATATTCCGCTAGGGGTCATTCTGAACACTACTCCGATGTCGTAGGAGCCACCGAAACTGGTCGTGCCGTAGAAGTTGCCATCTGCTCTGCGGGTCAAACCAGCCAAAGGATAATCGTAGCCGTTGAAGGTGTGCAGAACGGTTTCGGTGCCATTGGGGCTTAGCTTGAATATCACACCGCACCCGAAAGGGCAGGCGCCGCCGCCGTTAGTGACACCGTAGAGGTTGCCCAATTTGTCCTGGATCAGACTACCGTTGATTTGGGGGGATTCCGCCGTCGGCGCCCCCGGTGAAACTATGCAGAACGGTTTCCTGGCCCTCAGCGCTTAGCTTGATAACCGCCCCAGCCCCGTAGGCGCCGCCTGCATAAGTCGTGGTATAGAGGTCGCCTGATGGTGTTCGCAGGATACCTGAGTTAGGCGCGTTTCCGTCTGGGTCTCCAGTGAACGTGTAGAGCACATTGTAGGTCTGAGCCTGAACGGGCTGACTGAGAAGACTGCCGGCCAAAAGGCCCACCGCAACACATGCGGCTATTTGCGATGTGCGGAATTTCATACGATCCTCCTTTGTCTTCCGGTGAGGTGCGGCGAAAGCTCGCAGATTCGACTTCGCCGCAAGTGAGCTTCAGAAGATCCGAAATCGCGATGCCTCGATGGCATCTGTCTCTGTCATAGGGTCAGATCGGACCCGTAAATTCCGCAACGATAAGCCAGCCCGCCGGGTGGCCCACCCAACCTCCTTATCCCACCCAACCAAAAGAAGGTTGGGTGGGGCGTCCGGCACCCGGCATCCTCCCAGGCTACTGGCTCGGGGGTATGACCCTGTCGGCAGTGAACGTAATGTCGACTTCCGGAGTTCTCACGCAGTCTTGCCCATTACCTGTCAAGGAACACACGTAGCCTTCACCAGATCCCTCCAGTTGGTTCTGGTTCTTGAGCGTGAAAGTTTGATCGACTCGGAGCATTACAAGCGGATTACCGCTGAGATCAAAGGCGAAGAAATATGCTCTCGAGCTGTAGCGATTCTGTTTAAGGCGCTGCCAACTGCCGTACAGCGGTGAAACTCCCCCATTCATACGATCACCCGAACCCGTCGCCAGCCAGACGCCGCCTGCGGTCAAGGAAACAACAGCGGTGAAGTCTTGTCCGGTTTGGTTGATGCGAGTTATTGCCGTAAGCCAGGTACCTTGGGCGGGTGAACCGTCATCAGCTTTGGCACTTGAGCTCATGCCGCCCACGGCCATAGCAAGAGTGGCGAAGCCGAGCAACAGGGCCGTAGCCTTGCGTCTTCCGTTTGCCTTTACTGAAACCAGAATCTTTGAAATCGAATTGTTTTTCATTGAGACCTCCTTAAGGCCTGAGTGAGGTTGTGTGGTTTCTGGAATGGGGTGGATTGGGTTCCGAGTTGGTGACAACCCCGCAGGACGCCCCGCCCAAGCCTCCTTTGCTTGAGTGGGCGACATGGCCACGAGTTCTCCTACTCATTCACTCTGGTAGCAACGGCCGTGGACGCAGCGTCGTCGACCACCTGGTTAATTTGCTTGCCGTTATTGACCACCACGAAGTGTATGTGTATCGGATTTGGCATCGAGGCGGTATTGAGCACCTCGGCTCCAGTGCAATCCGGATTGACTGTGTAGGTCCCGGTGCCGGGTGTCCACTCCTGCGCTGGCGACATGCCGTCGACAACCACGTGATCTACTTGCGTGATGTTGCCTTTGCCGTCGTAATGTTGCATGACTACGCCCCGAAGCAAAAAGCCTGGGCCGAGGATCGTACCTTCGACGATTAATCCGTAATCGCCGGAAAGCGTCTTGTTGGAGCAGCGTCCGTCGTCCCCGCGACCCATGTCACGCGCCTGCGCCACGGCAGAAATGCCCAGGGCCAGTACGACGCAGACGATCATCATGGGAGTAACGGCCATCAAGGTTTTCGACATCGACTTGTGTTTCATAGGGACCTCCTTAAGGTCTGAGTCAGGTTGTGTGTTTTCTGGAATGCGGTGGATTGGGTTCCGAGTTGGTGACGACTTATCAACTTGGGGGAATTAAGTCGTCACCGCTCTCGGGGCTGCGTTCTCGCTTCATTGGTATAAGGCGCAAAGGACGCGCGAAAACCGTAGTGCAGGCGAAGAATATTCTGTGGGTGTTGGGTGCTCCCCTCATTCGCGACATTTGCGATGAGCGGGACAAACGGATTGTGGTATGTCGAGCTGGTGTTTAAAGGAGGGATCGCAGTGAGCTAAGACAAACTCCCCACCCAAGCAAAGGAAGCTTGGGTGGGGCACACGGCGAATGAGTTCACATGGGCCTAGGGCCCACCCATGGAAATGAAAATCTGAGACGGGTGTGATTTTCGACGGAGTGGGGTACGCGCCAGAAATATCCGCAGGGTTGCTTTCCCGGTCTTCACTGACTTGGCAGACAGTGAACGATCATCCTCATGCCGGTTACCTGCCAGACACCGGGAATCGGCGTCCAATTCGCGACCTTCGACCCAAAGCCGGGGGGGACCCAACCGAGTCGAACCTCACGATCTTCCCTTGACGATCTGGTAGACCGCTGCTGTGCCCGGAGCGGTGAAATGAGCCCAAGAGTTTGTCCATTGGTTTGCTGGCCCGGGATGGATGCCACAGGGGCCCGTCATGTCCGCTGGTATTGCCCAGCGTGTGTCGGGGTTTACGTTGGGCGTCCACACGTCCAGCACACTCACCCCGGCGGGCCAAGGCTCGCGTGCATAGGCCGCGTTGTAAATGTCAATGGAATCCCGGTAGTCGCCATAGCAGTTGTCTTCTGTCCAGGGTGGGGTATTCGCCGCCAGGATTCGGATGTTGGGGTTGCGCTGGAGGAGAACTGCGACAGTCTGCTCCATGCAGGTCATGTGAGCTGAAACCTGTACTCCCGTTCTCACATCGTTCGTCGAGTTGTATAGCAGCACGATATCGGCGTTGCGTGCCACCAGAAACGGAATCAGCGGCAGCAGTTGTTCGCAGGTCATTCCGTTTTGCCCAAAGATCGTCACGTACGAGACAGGAAGATACGGAAACTCCAACGACTGAAACCCGCCCTGGAAAACTGCCAGTGAGTTGCCGGTCACCGTGGTGTGCTTGAAACCGCCGACCACTTGCGCACTCATTGTTCCGTAGCAAATAAGGATCACAAGAAGCTGCTTCATTCTTTCCCTCCCGCTGAAATTTTGCGACGCGACCTGCGCTGCTTATGCGGTGAAGGTTGTTTCCGAGTCGCAAGCCTACCTCGCTCACAAACCGCTTCATCTGTATAGGGCGCAAAAGACACACGAAAACCGTAGTGCCGGCGAAGAAATATTTGCCGACCGGTTCCCCGTCGTTGTATAAGTGGGGCAATCAACCTAATTCTCAGGGTCCAGCAGGAGGCTTGCATGACCGAGGTCCCTGCGCACGAAGTAACCCGACTGCTCCAGGCTTGGAGCAGGGGGGACGAAGGGGCGCTCCAAAAACTCATGCCGTTGGTTTATAAGGAGTTGCACCGGCTCGCCCGGCGGTACATGGCGGGTGAACGCCCCGGTCACACCCTGCAAACGTCAGCCTTGGTGCATGAGGCCTACCTGCGACTGGTGGACGTTCAGAAGGTGAACTGGCAAGGTCGTGCCCATTTCTTCGGCGTCTCGGCCCAACTGATGCGGCGCATCCTGGTGGACTTCGCGCGCACCCGAGGCTCTCTCAAGCGAGGTGGAGATGCCCCGACGGTCTCGCTGGAGGAGGGATTGATTGTTTCTGGGGTGCGAGGGGCGGATTTGGTGGCGCTCGACGACGCGCTCAAGACCCTGGCCGCGATGGACCCGAGACGAAGCCGGGTGGTGGAACTGCGCTTCTTTGGCGGGCTTAGCGCAGAGGAGTCAGCCGAGGTGCTGAAGGTCTCCGCGGAGACCGTGCAGCACGATTGGAAGCTGGCCAAGGTGTGGCTTCTGCGCGAGTTGAGCGCGGACAACCAGCCATGAAACCGGAACGTTGGGAGCAGGTAGCGCAAGTACATCGCTCCGTCTTAGAGGTTGAAAAAGGTCGGCGGGCCGCTTTCCTCGAGGAGGCGTGTACCGGGGACGAGGAGTTGCGGTGCGAGGTTGAATCGCTGCTCGCGTTCGAAGGGGGAGCCGAGAACTTCATGGAGGCCCCCGCCCTGGAAGTGACGGCCAAACAATTGGCTGCGGAGCAAGCCCCCTTTGCGGCCCTGCGTCCAGGCGCGAGACTCGGATCGTTTGAAATCCTGGGACCGCTTGGGGCGGGCGGTATGGGCGTGGTGTACCGCGCCGAGGACCTCAAGTTGGGTCGCGCTGTGGCCCTGAAGTTCCTGCCGATCGAGGTAGGCGACGATCCGCGCGCCTTGGATCGGTTTCGACGCGAGGCACGCACCGCTTCATCCCTGAATCATCCCAACATCTGCACGATTTACGAGATTGCAGAATATGAAGGTCAGCCCTTCATCGTGATGGAATTGCTGCAGGGCGAGACGCTGCGTGAGCGCCTTGCCGGTTCAGGCGCGGTCCCTCCCGCACAGCTACTGGACATAGCGATCCAGATCGCGGAGGGGCTGGAAGCCGCTCATGAAAAGGGCATCATTCATCGCGACATCAAGCCGGCCAACATCTTCATCACCGGCAAGGGTGTGGCAAAGATCCTGGACTTCGGTGTCGCCAAGGTGCTGGAGTTGGGTGAAGCGGCGCAAGTCTCGGCTGACAGAGAGGAAGCCGGCGGCGCACGCGCCTTAGCGCCGGCCCACCTTACGCGCACCGGATTGAAGGTAGGCACCGCGGCCTACATGTCCCCGGAACAAGTACACGGCGAGGAGCTGGACGCACGCACCGACATCTTCTCCTTTGGCCTGGTGCTGTATGAGATGGCGACCGGCCAACGCGCCTTCAGTGGCGAAAATGCGACGGTTGTCCAGGACGCCATTCTGAACAACTCACCAGTCCCAGTGCGCGCGCTGAACTCTACGCTGCCCGCAAGGCTGGTCACGACGATTAACAAGGCGCTGGAGAAGGACCGCGAGCGGCGCTATCAGTCGGTTGCGGAGCTTCGCGCCGATCTGGGAGTCCTCACGAGTCGAACCCATCGCGGACTGATCCCCCGCCACTGGAAGCTTTCGGTAAGTGCGGCGATTGTGCTGACGGCAGTCGTCGGTGGCCTCCTTTACTGGCACTCGCGTCGGGCTATACACCTCTCGGAGAAAGACACCATCGTTCTTGCCGATTTCACCAACAGAACCAGTGATCCTGTTTTCGACGACGCCTTGAACACAGTCTTGCGAATAGAGTTGGAGCAAACCCCGTTCCTCAACTTGCTTGCCACCGACAAGGTGCGAGGAGCCCTGAAGCAGATGAATCGTTCTGAGAACGAGAATTTGACGCCGGGGGTAGCACGAGAAGTCTGCCTCCACACCAACAGTACGGCGTACCTAACAGGCTTAATTGCCGACGAGGGAAATGACTACGGAATAGAGCTCAAGGCTATGGACTGCCGGACGGGGAAAACGTTCGCCAGAACTGGACTGAAAGCGGAGAACCGCAATCAAGTTGTCGAGGTACTGGGCCTTGCGGGCAACCAGTTGCGTCGCGGCCTAGGCGAACCACTAAGCTCAGTGCAGAAATACTCCACACCCGCGGAGGAAGCGGCGACGCCGTCCCTAGAAGCGCTGAAAGCCTACACTCTCGGACTCAAGACGAACCTTGCCAAGGGTTTCACGCCATCTCTGCCTCTCTACGAACGCGCAGTCGAACTCGACCCCAATTTCGCCATGCCGTACGCCGTTATGGCGGGAGTCTATGGCAGTCTCAACGAGATGGGACGAGCGGCTGAGAACGCGCGCATGGCTTACGAGCGACGAGAAAGGGCGAGTCAACGGGAGCGCCTTTCCATCGAACTAAGCTATCACCTATACGCGACCGGAGAACTGGACAAGGCGGCCCGGGTAGCTGAGGTTTGGCAGCAGATCTACCCAAGAGACCGCCTCTCTTATATGGCGCTAGGGTACATTTCCAACGCCCTCGGAGACTACGCGAAGGCATTGCGGTGGGAACGCGAGGCGCTACGTTTGGAGCCGAATAACGAGGTCAACTACCTCAATCTCGGCTTCAGCTACGCGGCCCTCAACCGGCTGGACGAGGCGGAGGCGGTGTACAAGCAAGCGGAGGAACTCAAGCTGGAAGGTGAGGCCCTGCTCGCAGCTCGCTACCAGCTCGCTTTTCTGCAGGGCAACACGGCAAAGATGACGTTGTTGGCGGCGGCAGCAGTGGGCACGCCAGGGACGGAAGACTCCCTGCTGGCGTCGCAAGCAGACACCGCAGCCTGGTACGGAAAGTTGAAAGACGCCCAGAATTTAACGCGGCGGGCGATGGATTCAGCCCAGCATAACGACGCCAAAGAGAGTGCCGCAACGTACCAGGCATCGGCGGCGTTGCGCGAGGTGGAATCGGGCAATCGGAAACAGGCGCGGGCCCATGCGGATGCGGCGGTGAAGCTCGCCCCGAACCGCGATGTGCAAGCTATGGCGGCACTGGCTTTGGCCCGGGCAGGTGATACGGTAGGTGCCGAAAAGGCGGCTGCAGAACTCGACGAGATATTCACGTTGGACACGCTGGTCCAGACGTATTGGCTGCCCGCTATACGGGCGGCGGTCGCATTAGAGCGGAAAGATCCAAACCGGGCGATCGAACTTCTAAAAGCGGCTAGCCCGATAGAGCTGGGCGTAGCCGTATTAGCCGCGAATTCCGGATATTTGGTTCCGGTCTATTTGCGTGGAGAAGCCTATCTCATGCTGGACGACGGCAATGCCGCACGAGCGCAGTTTCAGAAGTTCCTCGATCACCGCGGCGTAGTGGGGAACTTCCAGTGGGGCGCGCTAGCTCATCTGCAGCTCGCTCGCGCGCAGCTGATAATGGGCGACAAGACTGCCGCGCGCAAGTCGTATCAGGACTTTCTGACTCTCTGGAAAGACGCCGACCCCGACATTCCCATCTACCGGCAAGCCAAAGCGGAGTACGCAAGGCTGCGGTGAAAGAAAGTGGATAGTGGGTGGTGGTTAGTGGATAGAAAAGCAGGTCCCGCCACTCGGACTGAAGTCCTGGGTGGGGATGACAATACGACGGCAACTCGTTTTTCTACGCCCGAACTGTGGATGGCGTTGGGAACATCTGGTCGGCAACTATGGAAGGCAAAGCCGTCAGGAAACTCACCAACTTCGACTCCGATCTAATCTTTTCCTACGATGTCTCCTCTGACAATCACTTGTGATCGTGCGCGGCACCTTCGCAATTCACATGGCCCTCATCAAGATCGCTAACTAGGGGAGCCCACGGGGCAACCGTCTCGGCCGCAATATAAGGATGGGCGCGTCAGCCGCGTCAATCCTTCGAGCTAATGACCTGCCCCCGAGAAACTCAGCCAAGGAAAACTGGAGTTCTCCCGTAATCTGAGAGGGAGGACTGCGATGAAGAAGAGCCGGTACACGGAAGAGCAGATCATTGCGATTCTGAAGCAGCATGAGGCAGGAGTGAAGACGGCGGATCTGTGCCGAGAGCATGGGATCAGCGCGGCGACGTTCTACGGATGGAAGTCGAAGTATGGCGGGATGGAAGTGAGCGAAGCGCAACGGTTGAAGCAATTGGAGGACGAGAACCGGCGGCTGAAGCATCTAGTGGCCGATCTGAGTCTGGACCGGGAAGCGTGGAAAGCGGTGATCCGAAAAAACGGCTGGAGCTTGTAGGTTTGCGGCAAGACGTGGCGTTCGTGGAGCAGGAAAAGGGGCTGAGCGAACGACGGGCCTGCAGGCTGCTGGAGTTGGATCGCAGCAGTTACCGCTACGAGGCTGTGGCGGATGGCGATGCCGAGCTGCGCGGGAAGTTGCTGGAGCTGGCGCGGCAAAAGCCACGCTATGGGTATCGACGATTGTACGTGCTGTTGCAGCGCCAAGGCCAGGCGTTGAACGTGAAGCGAGTCTATCGGCTGTATCGTGAAGCAGGGTTGATGGTACGGCGACAGCGGCGCAAGCGGCTAGTACGCTCGATGCCAGCTGAGCCCCGGCTGCAGCGGGCCAACCAGGAATGGGCGATGGACTTCATCATCGACGGACTGGCTAGTGGACGGATGGTGCGCATCCTCAGCGTGGTGGACGCCTACACGCGGGAATGTCTGGCGCTGGAGGCCGACACCAGCCTGGGCAGCGGGCGCGTGATCCGGGTGCTGGAGCGGTTGATAGCTGAGCGTGGAGCACCGGAGAGCTTGCGCTCCGACAATGGTCCGGAGTTCACCTCGCGGAGAATGATTGGCTGGGTGGAAGAACACAAGATCACGCTGATACACATCCAGCCGGGCAAGCCCATGCAGAACGGACATGTTGAGAGCTTTCACGGACGGCTGCGAGACGAATGTTTGAACGCGCACTGGTTTCGCACGCTGAACGATGTGCGCACGACGTTGGAGAAATGGCGGCAAGAGTATAACTGCGAGAGGCCGCACAGCGGCTTAGACTACCGAACGCCGGAGGAGTTTCGGCAAACCCTGGACCGTGGAAAAGACGGCGATACAGCTGCCTTGGGAAACGCTACGCGTTTCCCACTTTCCCACCGTCCCGACGGCTGCGAGATGAACTCAAAGGCAAATCAAAACCGGGAATCTCTAGTTATGAATGGATGAGAGTTTGGGGGCAGGTCACTAAGCCAGTGGGTCTATCGGCCCCTGTCGAGCGCCATCACAGTGGACGCCGGGGCCAAGGTGCCTCCGCTGGCCAGCTCCGTCGCCCTTTTGCCAGGCGCGGAATTGCGGGACAGATTGGCTCCAGCAGACCAGATCTGGGTGAGGAAGTACTCGCTGCAAATCTGCCGGAAGACAAGGCGCGAGTCCGGTGAAGACGAGCCGGTGCGAGTCAATTGAAAATGGAGTCAGAGACCTCGTCGATCCAGAAACATCGTCCCAGGGGCGTACTCGCCGAGGAACGCCACGTTGTACCCGGTAGCCGCAACGAGGCTGTGGACGACGGTTTTATAAACCGTCAGAGCAGAGTAATCGAGGCTCGCAAGTTGCGCGCCATCATGCACTTATGCAAACACTCCCAGGTGTCGGGTGCAGACTAGGTGCAGATTCGGACCATGGCTTCAGGGTCGGACTCGCCTGCGTGATCCGGCTTCGAAACCGTAGCGAGACGGGATCAGGATAGCGTCATGCAAAGCAGCGCTATTTAGATCTTCAATCCGCCATGAGCAGCAATGGGATACCTCCCACCTGTTGGGAGGTCGTCGAAGTTTATCCGTTCGGTCGCATGAGTCACATGACATATTTCGATTCTGGAGAGTCGATGGCCAACGCGACGCCTTGCCAGCCATGATCCTGGCGGGAGAAGGATTGGTTCATCGTTTCGCAGAATAGTTCGGGGCGGCAGGCTGGTTGCTTGTTCTGTTCACACCAGGCGCAGTAGTCGGCGCAAAGAGATTTCTCGCTCCCCCATACCTGCCACGATCGCGCACACCGATTGTGGAGCCAACGGGAGATCAGGACACCCTCATTTTGCGGGGGACGTTGGGGGACAAGGGGGACAGCCGCACAAAGCGAGGCTTTGCCGGCTTCTTGCAGTGGGGGACACTCGGGGGACATCGGGGGACAAATGCCGGTGTTCGCATTCGCGTCAGAAGGATTGTCCCCTATTGTCCCCCTCAAGGGGATAACTGGTGGGATGCCGCAACCCGCATCAACATTGGCTGTCCCACCTGTCCCACCATGTCCCCCCGATCTTGGCATTGGTCGCGAGAGCACATCCAGAAAATTGAGCTTCATTCATCCCCCCACATCGCCGCACCGAAAACGTAAACCCTCGCTGTCCCAAGTTCCGGTGTCAGCCTGGGCTTCTGTGATGACTTCCCGTCGCTACCAGGGATAAGCCACCCAACCCTGCGCAGTGTTTGTATTGCACCCTGTGATCGAAGCCCACGCACACTTCATCTTTGGAATGTTTCGGGCAACACCAAGTACTCCCGGCGACCGTCAGCGTCCTCGCGATAGAATCCGGCACGATTGATGGTTCGCTGACCGTCGCCGCTCTTTATATTTTCAAACCGGCTGTGCCCCATGCTGCTCAAAAAAACCTTTAACTTGGGCCAGCAACGCACGTTCCTCGCGGTTGCCCGTTCCGCCGAAAGCGTCGAGCCAGCAACCGAAACACTTGGCAACCGCCGCCACTGCTTCGCCAGGTGCCCAGCCAGTCAGGCCATAACGTGATGCCATCTCTCCCGCCGTTGCCACCAGGCCGAACCGCCGCGCCACGCGCTCTACCTGACCGGCCGCATCCTTCGGCACAAACTCTTCCGCGAATTGCTTGATGCCGCTAGAGAGGACGGCAGCCAGTTTTGGGCGGTCCTCCACGATCAGCCGCAGCCATTCCGCGCCCACTGCCCCGTAGTACTTGGTTGCGGCATCTCTCAGCGCCACTACCAGCGCGGCCGGACTTCAATATCCATGAAGTCCTCAAGGACACCCATGCCTGCGCCAGCATCGGCGTCAATCTCTGCCAACCGTATCTCTTGCCCGGCAGTGGGCTTTCTCCCGGCTCGTGCCATCAGCGCCGACAGCGATTCTTCGCCGGCTGACAGGAATAACAGCCGCCAGCTTGCCGCTTGTCTTGCGGTCCCATTGCGAGCGGCCCGATTCTTGCCTCGGCCATTGGCGAGTAGGTAGGCTGCTTCTCCAGCTTCTTTTGGGTCGATTTGGCTCAACTCATCGAGGATCAATAGCCCATCGTTGTGCAATGCCGCTAGTCCTTCGAGGCCATTGGATGTTGAACGCCACAGGCGGCAATATGAAGCTGGGTTGCCCCACACCGAAGCAGCTGCCTTCAACGCCGTGGACTTGCCGGTCGAAGAACGACCGCGCAGGTGAAACCCGCCGGAATCGTCCCCCGCTGGTTCCAGCAGCGCACCCGCAAACGCAGCTGACAACGCGAAGACCATGCGGGAGTTGCCTTGGGCCAGCGCAGCCACATGCTCTCGCCACTCGTCAGCGGTGCCAGCAACCGAGAAGGCTGGCTCGACGGCATGAGCATTTTGAAACACCACCTTCTCGCTGCTTTCGCCCACGGCCTCGGCCGGAAGCACGTAGCGCGAACCATGCCATCCAATCCGATCAACGCATCGCGCCCGAACGTCGATCGGCCATACTTGAAGGATACGTCGCGAGTAATTCGCGGGCCTTCCGCCCCGGCGCAATCGACAAACCTTGCCGCGCCAACTCGCTCCGCACATCCGCACCATCGCCTTGCAGGAGTTCTAACGGCATCGCCCACTGGTGCCGCACACCATCCGATCGCGCCACTCCAGCAGCCGTCCCCATGCGCTGCTCTTACTGTCGCGGGTCATGGCTACGATCTGGAGGGGGCCGCATATCCACAGCGGAGATTTGGCGTTGCCGTCCTTGTCCGGTGGGCCGATGTACACCACGCCCCGATCGCTGACCTCGAAGCGACCACCGCCATAGTCACAGTGCGCCACTGCGGCTCCGCTGTTCTCGGCGTCGGTAAAGACCCTCGCCATTGCTTCGTCGCCGCACACGCCGATATAGTCGTCAGGCCCGTTGACACCATCGACTGCCGGAAGATTGCACACGAACACTTCCGATTTTCGACTGATGAGTTCCCGAACCAGCGCAGTACGCGCCTGTCTGCACCTCCGGGTTGCTTGCCACGTTCGCATCTAGGAGCACGAATACCTTTCGCCCGTTGACGCAGTCGAGATCAGAGATCGGGCCTTTCTCATCTACGCGCTCGCCGCGGGCATTTCTCTACCTTGCCGATACGCCCCTTCCATCCCCAACAGCCGCCCATCGCAACCGCCAGAAGATTCACGCCTGTTCGCCTCGCCCAGGCTGTGAGCGCCAGGCTCGACTTCTCCGCTTCCACCAGCACGATGGGAGTGTCAGCATCTCTTAATTTGTCTGCGGCTCCCGGCGGGAAGTACAAATGTTTGTGGTCCCCATAGGCTGAAATGTACTTGTTCTTCTCTTTGCCAGCTTCTATCTCCGGGTTATCGCGGCGCAGCCTTGCCGTAACACGGCGGCCCGTCACGAGGCCGGGATACGGGAACACGATGCCGGAGAGGTCGGCGGCCACCGGTCCAATGAACCCATACTCTCATGGCCTCCCGGTCGCTGACCCGATGGACCTGAGCCTCGACCAGCAATTCTGACGGGATGCCAAGGCGCTGGAATGCGGCCAAGTCAGCCGGGGTGAGCCGATCGGGGCGCTCCACTGGCGGTCTGTGCGGTCTGTCCGGCTTGTGCGCGACGGTTGCCATCAGAGGACCTCGCACTTGGCAGTTGCGTGGCGCAGTCGCGCGACCAGATGCCGCAGAACTTTGAGGATCGTGACCATCCGTGCAATGTCGCGCGCCAGGGCCCCCATTGCTGGCGCTCCAGCGCCGGCAGGCTCCCGCGCTCGACCAAATTCTCCGCGGTTTCCGGCCCGGAACCGGATGCTACGGCGAATCCGCACAAATTCGATTTCGCGCCTCAACACCTTCTGCCTCACAGGCGAGGGCTTCACCCATCGGCCTCTGCGAATTGTTCGAGTCAAGAACGAACACCCCGGAATCCGGGACGCACGCCTGACCCGGTTGGAGCCGTGGAACTGAGGCGACCCCCACGCCCTCCAGGGTTTTTGAAATCGCAGGTCGCTTCTTTGCCCCACTAAAGCTATAAAGGGTGCTCGGCCCAAAGGCGATTTCCGGCTCAGCCAAGCGAAGTATCTCGAGTTCTCCTGGCGGCTCGTCTCTGGAAATCGTGAGGTTTGTCGGACCCCTTATTCCAGCGCGCTGCTGGCGCGACCATACCTAACACCTTCCAACTCTCCGGCCGGGCAATTGAAATCCACGAGCCATTGAACCTTTCCAAGCGGGGTATTTGCCTTCCCAAAGGGCCTGTGCTGCCTGTTACAAGGCCTTTTCACTCTTGGCGTCGGGGTTCCCGGCGGCCAAGAAACGGGCGCACTCATCGGGATGAAAGAGAAGCCGTCGGCAAATCTTCGTGGGCGTCAGGCGCTTCTGCTGCACCCAAGCGCGAATCGTGTGCGGGGATACTCGCCACAGATTTGCCAATTCGTTCACATTCATCAATCTCGGTACAACTGACGTGATTTGCATGGAAACTCCCTTCGCTGCTTGCATGTGTGTCGATATTGGGCTATAGTCTTCTAAAATATCAAGTACTAAAGTACGCCAAGGCAATGATGGCGCAAGGAAGAAAGCCGAAGATCTCTAGTGGTCCACTTGAGTCAAGCAAGAAAAATGAGCTACTGCGGCAGAGCAACTTACCCGGCTGGGCAAAGATTGTACTCACCCAAAGTGTAAAAGGCCGCAGGGACACCGACGAAGTGTTCGCCTTTTATATGCAAGGCCTGAGACGTTATCTGTTGCTCGACCTGGCTAATTTGCGGGGGCAGGATGCTGTTAGCTGGTTTTGGAAAAAATGGCTGGGGCTTTGGCCTGAGACTCCGCAAGACCTAATTGAACTCCGGAATGAGCTGCAGAGGGTATGGGGAATTGACTCCGCGCAGCGGTTGGCCTCAAGGAAAGGCGCTTTCGTGTCGGAGCTCCCCGCGGAGTACTTGCTGAACAAATGGCTCGAATGGCGAGCTACGGCCAAACAGAATGAGACCCGCAGGCCCTTCGACGGCAACATGACGCTTTGGCTGAATGACATTCCACCTGGCAAATCGCGTTTCCTCGATGAAATGACAGCCAAGCGCGGCATGACTAAGGACCGCAATGAATATCTCCTAATGCGCCCCTTAGCGGAAGTCGTGCCGACCGTGGCCGTTCCGTTTCAGTGCTCACTGTGGCGGCGCAGGCTCGTCCCGCAGCCGCAGAACCTGCGAGGGATGCTTGTGCAGGGAGTTCTTGAGAACTGGGGCCACCTAAGCTTCTGTGCAAACCCTCACTGCCTGTGTCCCTGTTTTATCGCAAAAAGGAAGGACCAAACTGTCTGCGATGCGGAAGTATGCAAGGCAGAGAAGCAGAGAGAGCATGCTCGGAAATGGTGGAATGAGAACCGGGCGAAGAAGAGCCAAAAGCCTGCGAAAGTTATCACCAAGTCTGCAAAGAAAGGAAGTGGGAAAAATGTCACTCGTAAAGCGCGGTAAGCCTTGGCACACACATTTCTTCATTGATGGTCAACGCTTTCGTCAGAGCCTCGATACGAGCGATTGGCGTGAAGCTCAGAAGAAGGAAAGGGAACTGATAACGCAAGCCTCGCAGGGAAAGCTTGCAGCCGGCAGTCAGCAGTTTTGCAAGCTCAGTTTTGAGGAGGCTGCAGAAAGGAACCTGGCAGAGCGCATCGCTCGCCTTGCTCCACGAAGTGTACAGACTGAACGGGAGCACCTGAAGCCACTTTGTACGGTATTCGGCTCAATCAAGGTGAATCGCATCACAGTCGAAATGGTACGGAGTTATATGGCGGACCGGACAGCCGCCAACGTCGCGAATAAGACGATCAACCTGGAACTTGGAGTTCTGCGCGGTGTTGTGAAACGCGCAAAGCTCTGGCATCTGTTCATGGACGAGATTAAGCCTTTGCCGGTTCACACCCAGATTGGCCGCGCGATGACATTGGATGAAAAGCTCCGACTCGCCAAAACCGCGGCGATGAAGCAGGAGTGGCAAAACGCACGGTTGGCGATGGTGCTAGCCCTCAACACCACTATGCGCGCCTGTGAGATCAAGGCACTGCGCTGGTATGACGTGGATCTCTTAGCTAGTACGGTCACGATTCGGAAGAGCAAGACCGAGGCAGGGCGGCGCATGATTCCACTTAACGATGACGCCTTGAGCGCGATCCGGGAGTTGTATAGCAGGGCCTCCGCAATAGGGGGCACACAGCCGGATCATTACGTTTTCCCGGCGTGTGAGAACGGACGCTTCGACCCTATGATCCCCCAGAAGAGTTGGCGTTCAGCATGGAGAAGCCTGCGAAAGGCTGCAGGGATCCCCGCGTTGCGTTTCCACGACCTGCGGCATCATACAATCACCGAGTTGGCTGAGTCGCAGGCCAGCGACGCGACCATCATGGCGATTGCTGGTCACGTCTCGCGGCAGATGCTGGAGCACTACTCGCATGTACGGCTTGATCTCAAGCGGAAGGCATTGGACGCGATTGCAACCCGGCGGGCCGATTCGAAAGGCAAAACAGACAGTTACGACACAAACTACGACACAACGCAGACTTCAGAAACAGATGAACACGACGCAAGCTACAGAAAAGATTGGTCGGGGAGAGAGGATTTGAACCTCCGACCCCCTGGTCCCGAACCAGGTGCTCTACCAGGCTGAGCCACTCCCCGACGTGGAAGAAACTGCGCGAGCGTTGCAGCACAGTTCGGGCCCCTCAATCATTTGGCCGATCAGATCGAGCGCGCCCGAGCCTGATTATAACAGAGCTACCGTCGCCGGGCCGCAGTTGCATTGCTGGTGCTGCACGCACACCTCATCTCTAGCATTGGCGCGCGGCATCGTACACTCAGATATCGTTCAACGCGCTAACGATCGAGGCCCCCAGCTTGGCAACCGTTCTAATAGCCCGACAACTCCTCACTCCGCTTGAGCGCATCCGGGATGCCGCACTCGTGATTGACAGCGGAATCATCGCGGCCGTCGGCCGGAAAGATGCCGTACCAATTCCAGCTCAGGCGCAAGTTGTGGACTGCGGCGATTCCATCCTCACGCCCGGACTGATTGACATCCACGTTCACGGCGGGGCCGGACATGATGTCATGGAGGGCTCTGACGAAAGCCTTGCGGCCATCGAGCGATTAATGGTGCGGCATGGAGTCACCAGTTATTGTCCAACGACTGTCTCCGCCCCGCTGGATCGAACGCTGAAGTCTCTTGAGGATTTAGCGAAGGTTGCGGAACGCGCGAACCGTGAGGACGGCAGAGATCCCACTCGCGCGCTGCCGCTCGGCATTCATCTCGAAGGTCCGTTTCTCAGCCATGCCCGGCGCGGAGTTCACCCTGCCATCCACCTGCAACCGGTCTCGGGCGACACATTTAATCAATTCTGGGATGCAGCCGCAGGTCACATCAGGATGCTCACCATCGCACCGGAGTTGGACGGTGCGCTCGATCTCATCGCCGACGCCTCGCGTCGCGGAGTGTGTGTCTGCATCGGGCACTCCAACGCCAGTCTGCAGCAGGGGATCGCTGGCATCCAAGCCGGAGCGCGGCACGCTACGCACACCTTCAACGCCATGCGCAGGCTCGATCATCGCGACCCAGGATTGCTGGGTACGATTCTTACCGACCGCAAGGTAACGGCCGACATCATTGCCGATGGAGTTCACGTGGACCCGACCATCGTCGACCTGTTCATGCGCTGCAAAGGAGTGGATGGTGCGGTGCTGATCACCGATGGCATCAGCGCGACTGGCATGCCAGATGGGACTTGCCGGCTGGGCTCGTTTGAGGTCCAGGTGCGAGACCACCGTTGCGAGTCACACGGTAAACTGGCCGGCAGCGTTCTGACGCTTGACCGGGCCGTCCGCAACATGATGAGTTTTGCGAAACTCAGTTTTCAGGACAGCATCCGCATGGCAACGCTAAATCCAGCGCGAGTGCTGGGTATTGAACATCGAAAAGGCGTGCTGCAACCGGGCGCCGATGCCGACATTGTAGTGTTCTCCCCCGCCGGCGAGGTAGTGCGCACGGTCGTGGGCGGCACGCTGAACTAGGTCCGATATCTAGAGCAGTTCCGCAATAGGTGTGTCCGGTTTGCACGGGTAGTGCGGGCCTTCAGGCCCGCGTATAGGGTGTAGGAAGAAAAATCGTTTAAGCCGCCGAGGTCGATGACCTCAGCGGCTTAAACGAGGCCTTTGGGCACCGCGAGCGCGGCGCTGAAGCGCCGCACTACCCGAACGGCGGATACACTGATCCCGGAACCGCGTTAGTGCACCAGCTCGCAGCGCTCTTCTTGCTTCTTCATACTGGCAATGGCGATTAACTCCACTGCCTTCTGCGCAATATGCTCGGCACTGACTTCGAACTCCTTGATCAGCTCCCACGGAGCACCGGAATCGCCGAAACGGTCCTTTACCCCGATGGCGCCCGTAATGACCGGTGTTCCCAGCAACTCGGGACTTTCGGTGATCACGCCGCTCACGCGCCACGCCAATGCGCCAATCTGGTGCTCCTCGGCGGTGACAACGATACCGGTCTCCCTGGCCGCACGCACAATGGCGTTTTCATCGATCGGCTTCATGGTGTGCATGTTGATCACGCGAGTCTCGTAGCCAAACTCGCGCTTCAGTATCCACGCTGCGCGCATGGCCTCCGGCACCATCGGCCCGCAGGCGATAATGCTGAGATCTTCGTGCTCGTTTTGGTAGTTGGGAGCAAGCGCGGTTTCGAAGGCATCAATCATCTCCGGCGCTTCGCGACGAAGACGGCTCACGTTTGCTACACCAAATACAAATGGCGTATTTTCGCGAGTCACAATCGGGGTGGCTTCCCGCGCAAAACGGATGTACTTGGGCCCGACATGCTGCAGCAGCAAATAGTCGGTCGCCTTGCGCGTTTCGATCGCGTCGCAGGGCACTACGACTGACATGTTAGGCAGCCCACACATGGCGAACAAATCTTCCAACGCCTGGTGCGTGGCGCCATCAGGTCCAACCGAAACCCCGCCGTGAGCACCGGCGATCAATACATTGAAATTTCCGTAGCAGATGGAAACCCGGATCTGATCCAGATTGCGAGCAGCGGCAAACGTTCCGTAGGTCCCGAAGACGGGCAACTTCCCTTCCCGCGCCAGTCCGGCGGCGGCAGCGGTCGCCGACTGTTCCGCGATGCCCATGCTGATCCAGCGATTCTTGCGCTCCGGTTTGCCGGAATAGAAGTCGCTGATGGTGATGGAGTCGGAGATGTCGAGACCCAAGCACACCACTCGCTCGTCGTCGCCATTGTTCTGTAGCGACTGCCCAAAGCCTTTGCGTGTGGGTTCCATCTTCACTTTCATCTGGGTGGGCTTGTTCCACCAGTAATCGCGCGAGAAGGTCGGCGTCTTGGCAGCCAGCTTGACTTCTACTTCCTGCTGATACTCATTCGCTATCTTCAGCAGCGCGTCGTAGGCGATGGTCTGTTTCAGCCCAAGTTCTTCCAGGGCCTTCACCATCTCGTCGTAGCTGGGAGCTTTGCCGTGCCATCCGGCAATGTTCTCCATGAAGCTGACGCCTTTGCCCTTAATCGTATTGGCAATGATCACCGTGGGCTTGCCGGAGACCGGAATCTTCTTCGCCCTCTGCAAACTATCCACGACTTGCGTAACATCGTGACCGTCAATCTCAATGACTTCCCACCCAAAGCTGCGATAGCGCTCATCCAGCGGCTCGACGTTCATCACGTCCTTCACCCAACCGTCGATCTGCAAGCGGTTGCGGTCGATGATGGCAACCAGATTGTCGAGCTTGAAGTGCGATGCCTCCATGGCCGCTTCCCAGATGTTGCCCTCCTGCTGCTCGCCGTCGCCCATAATGCAGAACACCGAATGGTTGCCGCCGTCGAGTTTGCCGGCCAGCGCCATGCCGACCGCAATGCTAAGGCCCTGCCCCAGCGATCCGCTGGAGACCTCGACACCCGGCAGCTTCAACCGGTGCGGATGTCCCTGGAATGGCGAATAGAGCTTGCGCAAGGTAACGATGTCTTCGATGGGGAAATACCCGGCGAAGCCGAGGCCGAGATACAGAGCCGGAGCCTTGTGCCCACCTGACCAGACGATGCGGTCGCGATCCTTCCACTCCGGATTATTAGGATCGTGGTTGGCGACCTTTAGATAAAGGGCCGCAACGATCTCCATCATGGGGAGCGTACCTCCGGAATGGCCGGAGCCGGCGGCGCAAAGCGCAACCAGGTCATAGCCGCGCATCAAGCGGGCGGCCTGCTCAAGTTCTTCCAAGCTGAACTCGCGAACGATAGCTTTGGAGAAGGAGTTGATGATCGGCATGATGAATCCTTTGTGCGGGCGGAGGTGTGCCCCGGCGAAGAACCCGCGATAACTGGGACCCCGGTGATTAAGGCTAGGCGGGAAAAAACATTGGGTCTGTGAGGTGAGTCACGAGGCGGTGTGACGGGGAGCGATGAAACAATGGGCACGGCATCATCGGTCGAAAGGTGGCGAGGGCGAGAGCCAGCCTGAGCATTGGCCTTTTGAGCTCGTGCGGGTCCGCTGCGGACTACAATGTTCGCATCGGTCGAGGCTCAAGGGATGCAGACAGCGGAAGTGGTGATCATAGGTGGCGGCATTGTGGGTTCGAGTATTGCGTGGCACCTTACGGAAGCTGGTTGCCGCGACGTTCTAATGGTCGAGCGCGAATCGCATCAGGGCAAGGGTTCCACGGGCAAGAGCATGGGAGGCGTGCGCGCTCAGTTCGCCACCGCGCCGAACATACAGATGTCGCTCTACTCCATTCCCTTCTATGCGAATTTCGAGGAGCGGCTGGGGCATCCATCGGAATACCGTGCGCAAGGGTACTTGTTCGTCGCCACTAAAACGGCGCATATGGAATATCTCCGAACCAACCAGAAGCTGCAAAAATCGCTGGGGCTCACCGGAGTGGGAATGCTGACGCGTGAGGACATTCTGGCGATGGTACCGCAACTGCGCTCCGACGATATCCTTGGTGGAAGCTTCTGCCCAACCGACGGATTCGTCGATCCCTACAGCGTGATGGTTGGATTCACTACCCGGGCTTGCGAGCAAGGCGCCACGCTTTGGCGCTCGACCGAAGTCACTGCAATCCATAGCGACAGTGAAGGAATCAACGGCGTAGAAACCACGCGCGGACCGGTCAGCACGCGTGTGGCGGTAAACGCGGCCGGCCCTTGGGCAGCCGAAGCTGCGGCCCTTGCCGGCGTTAAGCTGCCCGTCGAACCGCTGCGCCGCATGTTGATTCCAACCGAACCCTTCGACGGCGTTCCTCACACGGTTCCGATGGTGATTGATATGACCAACGGTTTTCATTTTCGGCCCGAAAGCCTCGGATTCCTGCTGGCGTGGAACGATCCCGAGGAGACACCTGGCTACAAGACAGACTTCGATCCGTCGTTCATTGAGAAAGTGCTGACTCGCGCCGCTGACCGTGTGCCTTGCTTTGAGAATCTCGCCGTCAATCCGAAACGTGCATGGGCAGGGCTTTATGAGATGTCGCCCGATCACCACGCAATTCTTGGGCCTGTTCCCGAAGTGCGCGGTTTCTACTGCGCCAACGGTTTCAGCGGACACGGTGTGATGCATGCCCCCGCGACGGGAAAGATACTGGCGGATTTGATCCTTCAAGGCGCTACGAACGTCGTGAACAACATTGAGGTGCTGAGTCCAGCACGGTTCGCTAAGGGTGAAATGTTGCACGAGACGGCGGTGCTGTGAGTGAGTGGAAAGTCCACTTTCAACTTGGAGAAACGGACGGGGCGCTGAAACTGGATTATTCGTCTGTTTCGGTAGCTGAAGACGGAAATCTTTGAAAGGGCGCGGGCTTCAGCCGTGCCGTCACTTGGGCATGGAGAGTTGGGCTTCAGCCGTGCCGTCACTTGGGCATGGAGAGTTGGGCTTTAGCCGTGCCGTCACTTGGGCATGGAGAGTTGGGCTTCAGCCGCTGAGGGAATTCGCGCTTTGTCTCAACCCCGCAGTCCCTCAGTGGCTAAAGCCACCATCAATGACAGCAGCCTACGGCACGGCTGAAATCCGTGCCCTTTCAAAGCGTGAGATGCTCACGAATAGTCCAGTAAGACACCGCTCTATATGAGCTGCGCACGAGAGCAAGAATTATGGCCATACCCTACATCAAACTCAAGCACACCGATTTGGAAGTTTCGCGCTTTGGTTTTGGCACGATGACGCTGGGTAAGCCGCTCGATCAAGCCGGCTCAACACAGATTGTCAATCGCTGCATCGAGGCCGGGATCAACTTTTTCGATACCGCGAACATGTACCAGTACGGGGTGGCGGAAACCATGCTGGGAAATGCCATCAAGGGCAAGCGCGACCGGCTCATCGTCGCCAGCAAGGTGTTCTTCAAGATGGGCGATAGGCCCGATCAACAAGGGCTTTCACGTAAGGCTATCTTGCGCGCTATCGACGAGAGCCTCGGGCGTCTCGGCACGGATTATCTCGACATCTACTACTTTCATGCTCCCGACCACAGCACTCCAATCGAAGAATCGATGGAAGCGATGGAGTCGCTCGTGAAGCAGGGCAAGGTGCGATATCCGGCATCGTCGAACTACGCTGGCTGGCAGGTCGTGCAGATGCTTGGCATCGCGAAGGATCGCGGCTGGCATGCTCCCTACATTTCGCAACCGATGTACAACTTGCTCGCGCGCGGCATTGAGCAGGAATATCTGGCGATGTGCAAGGAGTTTGGCGTCTCAACCGTGGTTTACAATCCGCTCGCGGGCGGGCTGCTTACGGGCAAGCACCGGCATTCGCAGGTCATCCCCGGCTCGCGCTTTGACAGCAACAAGCTGTATCAGGACCGCTACTGGCATGAACAGTATTTTCAGGCCGTCGAGCGGCTCAAACAGATTGCTAAATCCGCAGGAAGATCAATGGTCAGTCTGTCTCTGAACTGGCTGCTGCATCATAGCGCCGCCGATTGCATCATCCTCGGCGCCTCCAGCATGGAACAGCTCAACCAGAACCTTGCGGCTGGCGAAGATGGCCCGCTGTCCGAGGACGTGGTGAAGGCTTGCGACCAGGTCTGGCAGGACCTGCGAGGTCCGCTGCCGGTTTATAACCGCTGAACGGTCAGGTCAGAACCCGCCGCAGGAATCCCCGCACGCCGATCCATCCGAGAACAGCGAGTCCAACGGCAAGAGCGAGAAACGAGACCCATGCCGGCATGTGCGGCAGGCCAGGAGTCAGCGTGGCGCGCAGTCCTTCGCTCATGTAAACCAGGGGATTGATCAAGATCAGTATCTGCAGCCAGCGTACGTTCGCCAGCATGCCCAGGGATAATAGACGCAACCCAGAAATGTGATGGGCACAACGACGATGCCGAACATCAGTGCGATCTGCTCGGGTCGCACGACCGTCCCGATAGTGAGACCGACCGCTCCAGAGACCAGGCTGGCCAGCAGCAAAATGCCAATGAGCGTCGGCCAACTGGAAACATGGATCTGTACCGGCGAGACGGGAATGAAGTAGACCATCGGGAAAATAACCAGCGCTGCCAGGATGCTCTGCAGGGCGCTGAAAAAAATCTTCTCCACGGCAACCCAGGTGACGGGAAGGGGCGACATGACGCGATCGTGAATCTCGCGCGTGGCCCCGATTTCCATAGAAAGCGGCAATGCCGTCGCCATGATGCCCTGAATGAAGATTCCGACCGCCAACAGTCCCGGCAGCACCAGCGTACCGAAACTGGCGCCGGCGGAACTTTGAAAACCCTGTCCCACCTTTGGAAACAGGTAGGTGAAGACGAAGACAAAGAACAGCGGGTTCATCACCGTGCGAATCAGAAAGGCGATGAACTCCCTTCGCAAAACACTGATATCGCGCAGGAACAATCCCCAGAAAGCGCGCCAATACAGGACAGAATTAGTCACGCAGTTCCCTTCCCGTCAGCTTGATGAACACCGTTTCCAGGCTGGTTTCGCTGACTGACATATCGCGCAAATTATCGCCCGCCAGCACCACAATCCCCGGCAGCAAACCACTTCTTCCGTCCGTGAACACACGCAATCCCGAAGCCTGGCCCTCCACGGCAGTCACGCCGGGCAAGTCGCGCAACCGAATGCGCAAACTGTCCGCCTGCGCATCCTGAAGGTGGAGTTCGAAAACTTTCTGCGCGCCAACGCTGCTCTTAAGCCGGTCTGGAGTGTCGCACACCAGGATTTTGCCGTGGTCAATGATGGCTACGCGATCGCACAATTGGTCAGCTTCTTCCATGTAGTGCGTAGTCAGGACAATCGTGATGCCCTTCTCGCGAAGCACACGGATGATGTCCCACAATGCCAGACGTGTTTGCGGGTCTAAACCTGCGCTGGGTTCGTCGAGAAAGAGCACCTGCGGCTCGTGCGCAATGGCGCGGGCTATCTGTACGCGCTGTGCGAGGCCTCCTGAAAGCTCGCGGGGAAACGCTTTGCTGCGTTCGTTCAGTTTGAACAGTTCAAGGAGTTCCGTTGTCTTCTGGGAAGCCTGGGCATGGCTGAATCCGAAATAGCGGCAGTGAAAGTAGAGGTTCTCCCAGACCGTGCATTGGCGGTCCAGGGTGTTGAATTGCGTTACCATCCCCATGAAGCGGCGGGCTTCGGCGGGATGCGCTACTACGTCCACGCCCGCAATCGTCACCTGGCCGCTGGTGGGAAGGGCGCGGGTGGTGCAAACACTAATGGTCGTAGTTTTACCAGCGCCATTCGGACCGAGCAGTCCGAACAGCTCTCCGCGGGCAACGGAGAGATCGATTCCCTTCACCGCCTCAACTGGCGTCTTGCCGGGATACGTCTTGACCAGTTCTTGAATGTTGACGATCGGGTCTGCTGGCGTGCTCACGGCTCTCCGCTGTCGAGTAAGATGGTGTCCCCGAAACGGTTGACAGCAGTTTACCAATCTCCCAGAACGGCAAGAAAATGGAGGGATTTGGAATTGCGGTGCGGCAGATGCGAATCCACCGAGCCAATACCAGAGTAGCTGTGGCTCGGGTAGTGCGGGCCTTTCCAGGCCCGCGTTAAAACGCCCGCGATTCCTGGCTTCAGCCACTGAGGTCGTTGACCTCAGCGGCTGAAGCGACTTTTCTTCGTGCCCTTGGGGGCGGGCCTGAATGCCCGCACTACCTGTACAACCCGATGCTTACACCGCTTGTCCGGCGCAGAATCCGGAAGCCCAGGCCCATTGGAAATTGTGACCGCCGAGATGGCCGGTGACATCGACGACCTCGCCGATGAAGAACAAGCCAGGTACCTTGCGGCTCTCCATTGTCTTTGCAGAGAGTTCGTCCGTGTCTACTCCTCCCGGCCGTCACTTCGGCTTTTTCATAGCCTTCGGTTCCCTCCGGCAAAACTTCCCAGTGATGAATCTGGCGCTCCATTTCGTCGAGAGCGGAATTGGTCCAGCGCTGGGGCGGATGCAGTTCGAGCCAACGCTCGGCCAGTCGAATGGGCAATGCAGCGTGCAATGCAGACTTAGCCGTCGCAAGATCGCGACGCACGCCATCTTGCCGCAATGCGGCCGTAATCTTCAGTCCAGGAGCCAAGTCAATCGCGATTGGCTCCGAGCGCTTCCAATAGGAGGAGATCTGCAGGATGGCGGGACCGCTCAATCCGCGATGGGTGATCAACATTTTCTCGCGAAACTGCTGACGTCCGGCCGAAGCGATCACCTCCGTCGCAACTCCTGCCAGATCGCAATAGCTTTGCTTGTCTTCTGCATTGAAGGTGAGAGGAACCAAAGCCGGCCGGCATTCGCGAATCTTGATCCCGAATTGCCGCGCGATCTCATATCCGAACGCAGTTGCGCCGATCTTCGGTATCGACAAGCCACCGGTCGCGACCACCAAAGCGGGCGCATGGAATTCACCGGTATCGGTTCGCACGACAAATCCGTCTCGGTGCTGAACCTCCCGCGGCCGCGTCTTCACGAAAATCTGTACTCCTGCAGCCTGACATTCGGATTCCAGCATCCCCACGATGTCTTGCGCCGACCGATCGCAGAAGAGTTGACCAAGCTTTTTCTCGTGATACGGAATCTTGTGCTTCTCGACGAGCGCGATGAAATCCCCAGGTGTGTATCGGGCCAGCGCCGATTTGCAGAAGTGAGGGTTCTCCGAAAGGAAGTTGTCGGGTCCGCAATGCAGATTGGTGAAATTGCAACGCCCGCCGCCGGAGATGAGGATCTTCTTGCCGATGCGATCGGCGTGCTCCAGCACGGCGACACTGCGGCCACGTTTCCCGGCTTCGATGGCACACATCAGGCCAGCCGCTCCGCCGCCGAGAACGATTACGTCGAAGGATTGGTTGATCAAGAAACGAGTTTCAGGTTTCAAGTTTCGAGTTTCAAGTGAAAACTGAAGTCAGGGAGCGAAACACGGAAACGATACCTAGACGCTACTGTGTGTCGGTAGGGAGGATTCTGAAGCAGCGCACGCACCTGACGACACCGAGATCAGCATTAGGGTAGCATCGTCTCCGAAGTTCCCGTCGGCGTAGCTGCGCACGCTGTTCATGATGTTTCCGTACTGTTCGGGCAAAGACCCGTTGGGCAGGTACTCCAACAATCGGGCAAGGCGATCGGCTCCGAACTCTTCGCCGGCGTCGTTGATAGCCTCGGTCACGCCGTCGGTGTATAGCAACAGACGGTCGCCAGGATACAACCGCAATCGTTCCGAACGAAACCCAGCATCCAGCATCAGTCCCAGCACCGGACGGGTGGATGAGAGTAGCTCGACTGATCCGCCGGAGTGCCGCAAGACGGGAGGACAGTGCCCGGCGTTCACAAAATTCAGCACTCGGGTCTTGATGTCGAGCACACCGTAAAAAATAGTGACGTAATGACCTTCGCCCAATTGGTTGCACAGAATTGTCTCGACCTTGCCGAGGATGAGATCGGGACTGTCGTTAGACGCCGACAAGGTGCTGACCGAGGCATACAACATGGCCGCGATCATTGCGCCCGGCGTTCCTTTGCCCGATACATCGGCGACGCAGAAGTGCAGTGAATCGGAGGTAGGCTGCCACACCCCGAAGTAGTCTCCACCAACCACTCCGGCCGGAGTGCTCTCACCGAAGAGCTCGATTCCCTCAGCAACAACGTGGCGCGTCGGCACGATCCGCGTTTGTAGTTGATGCGCGTCCTCGCGCTCGTGATCGGAAATGCGCTGCGACGACCGGAGTTGCTGAGACGCGACTCGTCAGCGAGAGACACCTTCTCGAGCAGCGAATCATTCCGCCACGGCTTCTCGATGAAATCGGAAGCGCCGTGTTTCATTGCGCTCACCGCCAGATCAACGTTGCCCCAGGCGGTGAGCGCAATGATCGGAACGGTTCCGTCCGCCTGGCGCAGACGTTCGATCAATTGCAGCCCTTCGAGTCCCGATGTGCTGTCGCGCTGATAGTTCATGTCTACCATGGCGAGATCGGGCGGTTGCTGCTGCGCCGCAGCCAGCGCCTCCTTGGGAGAAGAACACAACGTAACGGAGTACCCGTGGCCCCGAAGCAACATCGCCAATGCTTCGCGCACATGCTCTTGATCTTCGGCTACCAGGATTGTCGATTGGTCGAGGGGGGCTGCCATATCGGCTCTGCAAATGATGTTGCAGATCGAGTGCCAACACGGGGCGGCGCTATCTTCTGTGGAGAGAATCAGTTAGGTGGCATTACATATCGAAGGTCGCCCACAAATGCAAACCTTCTGTCCGAATGTGGACACGACATTAGCTCCGCTTCCCGATGCGCAGCAGCGTTGCATGGAACTCATCGACGAGGCAATCAGTCCGAAGGCGAGGCCCAGCGCAACCGCAAGAGGGCCCGATCGCCAAACGATCGCCAGCACGGGTGGCAGATTGCGCAAGGCCGACATGCGCTCCCGCCATGCCGTCCCGAAATGCTTGTGCCCTTGAGTCATTTGTCCCGCGAACCGATTCTTTAGGCTGCGTTTGTTCTTGGGCCAGAGAGGAGTGCCACCAGGCTGGAGCTGGCCTTATACGGGATGCAAAAAACGCAGGCAAACTTTTATCAAGCGCTTGGGAATGGGGAGTTTTAAAATGGGACGAATCCGGCAAAGAATCTCAACTCACCGCTTCTCCCTCGGAGCAGCTTTGTACTTTGCGCAGTATGATCGGATTCTTAGGGACCTCACGAGTCGTCCCGGAGGTGTGAATGCATCGCCTGACCTCATTGTTCCTTTTTCTTGTTCCACTGTTTCTCATCTGCACCGCTTGGGCGCAGGACACAACTTCAAGCGACACCGCCACCTGTAGTTTCGATGCCGACAAGGAATTGACGGTCGAGTATCAGAGGGTTTCGTTCAACTTAAAGAAGCCGGTGTTCGGACACGAAATCCCATACGGCAAAGCATGGGCTCCGGGTGGAAAACCGCTGACTCTGTTCACCAATTCGGCAGTAGAGATCGGCGGAAAGGTGCTTCCCGTCGGTGCCTATACAATGTTTGTGCTGCTCACGCAGAAGCAGTGGACTCTGATCGTCTCCAAGAGCACCGATCTAACCGGCAGGTATGACGAACAGCAGGACCTGGAGCGGGTACCGATGGAGTCAGGGGAGCTCTCGACGCCTGAACCTGAGTTCAGCGCATCCTTTGCTCACGTGGCACCCGATCAGTGCAGCCTTCGTCTCGATCTAGATAAGACTGGCTACTGGGTCACGTTCCGGAAGAAGTAAGAGACCGTGTCGCCGCTCAACGGTTCGGTGAAGGTTCCCCTTCACCCGGGCACATACACACCAATCCGCGCCAAGGCAGCATGGCTTGCGGACCCGGCACACGCTGACTAACACCATTCCGCCCCGCTGCACGGCTAGAATTTGGCGACTCTGTACCAACAATTGGCGAAGTAGGGAACCACTAATCCGCGAAGACGGGGACTTCTTCCTTCTCAACGGCCGTTCTGCGCTTGCCAGGGAGATGCCGGACCACCCAATCCTTGAAGTGGTCCATGTAGAGATAGACCACGGGCGTCGTATACAGGGTAAGCGCCTGGCTCACGATGAGCCCGCCGACAATAGCGATGCCCAGCGGGCGGCGGACCTCGGCGCCCACTCCTGTGCCCAGCGCCAGCGGAAGCGCACCCAGCATGGCTGCCGCTGTGGTCATCATGATGGGGCGGAAGCGGATCAACGCGGCTTCGTGAATCGCTTCCTCCGCAGTCTTTCCGGTGCGCTCCACCTCGAGTGCGAAATCAATCATGATGATGGCGTTCTTCTTCACGATCCCGATCAGAAGAATGATGCCGATCAGCCCAATCACGTCGAGTTGCATGTGGAAGAGCATCAACGCCAGCAGCGCACCCGTGCCTGCCGACGGCAGCGTGGAAAGAATCGTGATGGGATGGATGTAGCTTTCGTAAAGCATCCCCAGAACGATGTAAACGGCAACCAGGGCGGCCAGAATCAAGATGGGTTCCGACGACAACGAATCCTGAAAGGCGGCGGCCGTTCCCTGAAAGCTGCCGTGGATGGTCGCGGGAATTCGCATTTCCAATTCTGCATTGGAGATGGCGCGCGTAGCCGTACCCAAGTCCCCGCCGGGCGCCAGGTTGAACGAGATGGTCACTGCTGGGAATTGTCCCTGGTGATTCACCGTGAGCGACGTGGCCGCCCGTCCAAAGTGGGCAAACGCCGACAGTGGCACTTGTGCGCCCTGGCTGGTGATAACGTACACGCTCTGCAAGGCATCGGGGGTGAGTTGGTAGCGAGGATCGACCTCCAGCACCACGTGATACTGATTCAGTGTCCGGTAGATGGTCGATATCTGCCGCTGCCCGAAGGCGTCATAGAGAATGTTGTCAATTTGCGACGGGGTAATCCCCAATCGTGAGGCCGTGTCGCGATCGATGATGACGTTCTCCTCCAGCCCACTGACCTGCTGATCGCTGTTCACGTCCTTGAGCTGCGGAATCTTGCGAAGCTGCTGCAAAAGCTTGGGCGCCCATTCGTAGAGTTCGTTCAGGTTTTCGCCCGAGAGCGTGTACTGGAACTGGGCATTGGATTGACGCCCGCCGATCTGTAGATCCTGCACTCCCTGGAAGTACAGGGTCGCGCCGGGAATATGCGCCATCTTGGGGCGAAGGCGCGCGATCACCTGGTCCACGCTGATCTTGCGTTGGGCAAGCGGCTTGAGAGTAACAAACATGCGTCCCTGGTTCTGGGCTGCATTGCCGCCGACAAAAGCCAGAACGTTCTCCACCGCAGGATCCTGCTTCACGATGCGGATAAACTCGTTGGTCTTGCCATTCATGTCCTGAAATGACACGTCCTGGTCGCCCATGATAACGCCCATCATGCGGCCCGTATCCTGCTGCGGGAAGAAACCTTTCGGAACGATGATATAGAGCCAAACATTGACCACGACCATGAGGATGGCAACCGCGAAAATGAATCGCTTGTGGCGCAGAACCCAGCCGACGGTTGTCTTATAGGTGCGGTTCATCCACAACCATCCGCGCTCGCTCATGCGGTACAGCGCGCCGTGACTGCCGGGATCATGGGCCTTCAGGAAGCGGGCGCACAGCATTGGCGTGGTAGTGAGAGAGACCACCAGCGAAACCGCGATGGCGGCGCTGAGGGTCACGGCGAATTCGCGGAACAACCGCCCCACCAGGCCGCCCATCAGGAGGATAGGAATGAACACCGCTATCAGCGACGTGCTCATCGAGACCACGGTAAAGCCGATCTCGCGCGCACCCAGCAGCGCAGCCTGGTAAGGCTTCATCCCGCTCTCGACGTGGCGCATCACGTTTTCCAGCACCACAATGGCATCGTCAACCACAAAGCCAGTGGAGATGGTGAGTGCCATCAGCGAGAGGTTGTTCAGGGAAAAGCCACACAGGTACATGATCCCGAAGGTGCCCACAATGGCCAGCGGCACAGCTACGCTGGGAATCATGGTGGCGCGTACCTCACGCAGAAAGATGAACACCACTAGCGTCACCAGGATCACGGAGATGATCAATGTACGCTGAACGTCCGCCACCGAGGCACGGACGGTGGTGGTGCGGTCAAGGCCAACCACGAGATGAATGCTGGCCGGAAGCGATGCCTTAAGGAACGGCAGCGCCGCGGCCACCCGGTCGGCGGTGGCGATCATGTTCGCGCCCGGCTGGCGGAAGATGACGACCAAGACGCTGGGCTTACCGTTGAAGCTGCCTGAATTGTTGATGTTGGAGTAGGAATCTTGAACGTCGGCCACATCGCTCAGACGCACCGGAGCCCCGTTCCTGTACGCGACAATGATGGGCCTGTAGTCCGCCGCTTTCTTGAGTTGATCGTTTGCCCTGACCATCCAGGTCTTGGTGCCGTCGTCAAGAGATCCTTTGGCGATATTGGCGTTCTGCGCCGCCACCGCAGACCGAACCGCTTCCAGCCCGATATTGAGCTTGTTAAGGAGATTGGGATTGGCTTCGATGCGGACGGCGGGCTGCGATGATCCCCACACGAATACCTGGCCAACTCCCTCAACCTGTGCCAGCTTCTGGCCCATGATCGAGTCGGCTGCGTCGTACATCTGGTCCTGCGTCATCGCGTCAGATGTCAATACCAGAATCATGACCGGAGCGTCCGCGGGATTGATCTTGCGGTAGGTTGGGTTGCTGGGCAGATCGGCTGGCAGGTATCCGCGCGCCGCGTTGATGGCGGCCTGCACATCGCGCGCGGCCGCATCGATGTTGCGGTCCAAGTCGAACTGGATGGCTATACCAGTGGAGCCAAGCTGGCTCGACGAGGTCATCTGGTTGATCCCGGCGATGCGGCCGAATTGCCGCTCCAGCGGAGTCGCTACCGAGGACGCCATCGTCTCGGGACTGGCGCCGGGCAGGGCAGCGCCCACGGAAATGACCGGGAAGTCGATCTGTGGCAGCGGCGCAACCGGAAGCTGCGTATACGCCAGCGCGCCCGCCAGAAGCAGGGCCAGAGTCAGCAGCGTGGTGGCAACGGGCCGCTCGATAGCTGGTGCGGAGATGTTCATTCAGACTGCACTACCCTGGCGTTTGCACACGCCAGCAAAATTTACTGCCCTTCTAAACGTCCCAGTCGTCGTTCGTGCGACTCTGCAACGGTTGCCAGTTGCGCCACGGTTCCGGCTAAAGTTGCAACTGTTGAAGTAAGACGGTCTATCCGCTCGGTCACTCGGTCTATCCGCTCGGTCACTTGTGCGATCTGTTCTGCGTATTGTGTCACTGCCCGCTGCTGAGACTCCTCCAGCCGCATTATGCTGTCGTACAAGCGACCCAAGGCCGCCCAAACGTCCTCCAAATTTTCAAATGCCGCCATGTCTGTCGCCCTTCCGGTAAAGTGTACTGCCGAGCGGGATGACTAAACTATCTGGCTATCCACGAATCCATCGCCTGCGCTCGGAATACGTCATTTGACTCTATTCCGGTATGACGGAGGTCATCATTTTCCTCGCAAAACCGTTACTTGTAACATGGCTAATCTCCGAGCGCCTCCGCTGGTTTAGGCGCGCGCTGGTGGCGCAGCGCCTGTCCGAGCCGGTCAAACCACAGATATACGACGGGGGTCGTGTAAAGGGTTAGCAACTGGCTAACCAAAAGGCCACCGATGATGGTCACGCCCAAAGGACGGCGCAGCTCGGAGCCGGTTCCGGACCCCAGCGCAAGTGGCACGGCACCAAACAGCGCGGCGAAGGTCGTCATCATGATGGGACGGAAGCGCAACAGGCAGGCCTCGTAAATGGCGTCCAGGGGTTTCTTGCCCTCTTTGCGCTCCGCTTCCAGCGCGAAGTCGATCATCATGATGGCGTTTTTCTTCACGATACCGATCAGCAGGATGATACCGATCAAGGCCATCACGCCCAGGTCCATGTGGAACAGCGTTAGCGCGAGAATTGCACCCACACCGGCCGACGGCAGCGTGGACAGAATCGTGATGGGATGAATGTAGCTTTCGTACAGCACTCCCAACACAATGTACACCGTGACGATGGCCGCGAGAATCAGCCAGCCTTCATTCGCCAAGGAAGCCTGGAACGCTCGCGCCGTGCCTTGAAACGCCACTTGGATACTAGGCGGCAACCCTATCTCAGACGCGGCCTGCTCGATCGCTTTGACCGCCTCCCCCAGCGAAGCGCCGTTGCCGAGGTTGAACGAGATCGTGACCGCCGGGAACTGCCCCTGGTGGTTGATGGTCAGAGGCCCGGTGGTGGTTTGGAAGCGTGCGATCGCGCTGAGCGGCACCTGCTGCGCCGTGGCGCCCAGCACGCCTGCGCTCGGACCGTTCGCGGCGGGGGCGTTTCCGCCTTGAGTTGCGGGGCTTTGTCCGCCGCCAGCCGGCACATAAATACTCTTGAGCGAGTCGGGGTCGGCGCGAAAACTGGGATCCACTTCGAGCACGACGTGGTACTGGTTCAACTGCGTGAACATGATCGATACCAGCCGCTGGCCGAACGCATCGTACAAAGTGTTGTCGATCGCGCTGGTGGTTACGCCCAACCGCGAAGCCGTGTCGCGGTCGATCACCAGATTCGCTTGCGCGGCAAGGTTCTGCTGGTCAGTAGCGATATCACGGAGTTCCGGCAGGGTCTTCAGCTTGGTCAGCATCTTCTTCGTCCACGTTGCCAGTTCGACGGGATCGGCGTCTTCCAAGCTGAACTGATATTGGGTTCGGCTGACGCGGTCTTCCACTGTCAGGTCCTGCACCGGTTGCATGTAGAGTGTGATTCCCTCGACCCCTGCAACCTCCTGCTGCAACCGCTTCATGATGGTGGTGATGTCATCGTCGCGCTCGTCGCGCGACCTGAGATTGATCTGGAGGCGTCCGCTGTTGGGCGTGGTGTTGGTCCCGTCCACTCCAATGAAGGACGAAAGACTCACTACGTCCTTGTCTTTCAGAACGGCTGTCGCCAATTCGCGTTGCCGCTGCGACATGGCCGCGAATGAAATGCTCTCGGGCGCGTCGGTAATGCCCATGATCACGCCGGTGTCCTGCACCGGGAAGAAGCCCTTGGGCACCTCGATGTACATGATGATGGTCGCCACCAGCGTTCCAATGGTGACCAGCAACGTGATGGTCTGATGCTTCAGAACAAACTTCACGGTGCGGCCATACAAGGCGATGGTATTGGCGAAGGCACGCTCCGACCATTCGTACAAGCGTCCATGCTTCGCCTGGTCCTTCTGGCGCAGCAGCAACGAGCACATCATGGGAGTCAGCGTCAGTGAGATGATGGCCGAGAAAAGAATGGTCACGCTCAGCGTCACAGCGAACTCGCGGAAGAGCCGGCCCACGATGTCGCCCATGAAGAGCAGCGGAATGAGCACGGCGATCAGCGACACGGTCAACGACACAATGGTGAACCCGATCTGGGCGGACCCTTGCAGCGCCGCTTCCAGCGGGGAGTGCCCTTCCTCGATGTAGCGCTCGATGTTCTCGATCATCACGATGGCGTCGTCCACCACGAAGCCAGTCGAAATGGTCAGCGCCATCAGCGAGAGGTTGTCGAGCGAATAACCCAGCAGGTACATCACGCCGAACGTACCCACCAGCGAAAGCGGCAGGGCGATGCTAGGGATGATGGTCGCCGACAAAGTACGCAGGAAGACGAAGATGACCAATACCACCAGCACGATGGTGAGCATCATTTCGTATTGAACATCTTTAACGCTGGCGCGGATGGTATTGGTGCGGTCGGTCAGCACCGTGACCTTCACCGAGGCGGGCAAGTTCGATTGCAGCTGTTTCAGCCTCAGCTTGGTGCTATCTACTACCTTAATGATGTTCGCGCCCGGCTGCCGTTGAATGTTCAGAATGACCGCCGGCGTGTTGTTCATCCACGCCGCCTGGTTGACGTTCTCCGGACCCGTTACCACGGTGGCGACGTCGGACAAGCGCACCGGGTTGCCATTCTTGTAGGCTACGATGGTGTCAGCGTAACCCTGCGGGCTCAGCAACTGATCGTTGGCGCCGATGGTGAAGGCCTGCCGGTTGTCTTGCAGTTGTCCCTTCGCCTGATCGACGTTCACCTGTGCGATAACCGTCCGCAATTGCTCCAGGCTCATGCCATAAGAAGCCAGGGCCGTGGGGTTCGCCATGATGCGAACGGCAGGCTTTTGCCCGCCGCTGATACTGACTAGCCCAACCCCGGGCAACTGCGAAATCTTTTGCGCGAAGGTTGTGTCTGCCAGATCTTCCACCTGCGGAAGCGGCATGCTGTCCGACGTCATCGCCAGCGTCAGGATGGGCGCGTCGGCCGGATTCACTTTGCTGTAAATCGGCGGCGTCGGCAGGTCGGCGGGCAGGTAAGTTTGCGCGGAATTGATGGCAGCCTGCACCTCCTGCTCGGCGACATCAATGTTCTCTTCCAGGGTGAATTGCAATGTGATGACCGACGCTCCGAAGGAGCTGCTGGATGTCATCTGACTGAGCCCGGGAAGCTCACCGAACTGGCGCTCCAACGGCGCCGTGATCGAAGACGCCGTTACATCCGGGCTGGCGCCAGGGTAAAACGTCACCACTTGGATGGTCGGATAGTCCACCTGCGGCAGGGCGGAGATTGGTAGTTGCCGGTAGGCGACGATGCCCACCAGCAACAGCCCCGCCATCAACAACGACGTGGCGATGGGCCGCAGAATAAATGGCCGCGAAATACTCATGTCTGCGATCCGATGTTGCCAGAGCTCTGATTCTGACGTGCAGGAGCCTGGGGAGCGACGTGGCTTCCCGCCTGCAGTTTCTCCTGTCCGTCCGTCACAACTCTCTCGCCGGCTTGCAGGCCCGACGCAACCACCACCGTGCTGCCCTGAGTAAGAGCAATCTGTACCGGCTTCATCTGCACTGTATTCTTAGCGTCCACCACGTAGGCAAAAGCCCCCTCAGGACCGCGTTGCATGGCGCTGGCCGGCGCCGTGATGGCATTCTTGCGGGTTTCCAGAAGCAGGTGAGCATTGACGAACTGATTGGGCCAAAGATTGTTGTCGGGATTGTCGAAGACTGCCTTCAACTTGACCGTGCCCGTCGTTGCGTCGATCTGGTTGTCGATGGTCAGCAGTTTGCCGGTGGACAGCTTGGTTTGGTCGTCGCTGCTGTAGGCGTCCACCTCCAATGTACCTTGGCCCATGTGATCGCGGACTTGCTGCAACTGGTCTTCGGGAAGCGTGAATATCACGGCGATAGGATGAAGCTGGGTAATCACCAACATCGCGGTACCGCCGGCCGCGGTGACATAATTCCCCGGATCGACCTGGCGCAGTCCCACACGGCCGTCAATCGGTGACTTGATGTAGCAGTAGGTCAGGTTCAGCTCGGCATTCTTAATGGCGGCTTTGTCAGAGGCGATGGTGCCTTCGTAGGTCCCGAACGACGCCTGTAGGGTGTCCAGGTCCTGCTTTGCGATGACACCTTGTTCATAGAGGACTTTGTTGCGCTCGTATTGCGCTTTGGCGTTCGTCAACTGGGCTTCGTCTTTCTGCAAGTTGGCCTGTGCTTGCGCCAAGGCCACCTCATAGGGACGCGGATCAATGACGATCAGCAGATCTCCCTTCTTCACGTCCTGACCTTCCCGGAACTTGACTTCCATGATCTGACCGTCAATACGAGTTTTCAGCGAAACTGTGTAGAAGGCATCGACCGAACCCAAGCCGGTGAGATAAACATTAAAATTGCCTTGCTGTACCGTGTCGACTCCAACAGGAACGGCCGGCGGCGGCCCACCGGCTTTCGCGTTCTTTGCCTGCTGTGAACTGCAACCGGCAAGCGCAGCACAGACCGCCAGCGTCAGGCCCAATCCCCAGAATGCCCCTGTCTTCACTATTCCTCCTAAGTGACGCCATGTCGTGTCGTGTCGTGTCGTCGTCTCCAGACACGCCGCCGCGCTCGCCCTTGCCGCTCAAATGCAACTCGGCGCATAAGTTGCAGTACTATTAAGTCCATACTATTAGATCGGATGGGGGTTGTGACAGCCGTTAAGAGAGGGTGAAGGAAAGTTAAGATTTGTGAAGGATACGAATACAGCCCGAAACAATTCTTCACCGCACACACGCGCGGGAAAAGGCAGAATGAATTCGGTGAATCGTCTGCTCATCATCGATGACGACCACGGGCTGGTAAGTCTGCTGAAGCGCTTTCTTGAGGGCGAGGGCTTTCACGTGGACGCCGCCTACGATCGGGCGACGGGATTGAGCGCTGCCCTGTCCAACGATCACGAGTTGATCATCCTCGATGTCATGCTGCCGGGGGGCACGGGCTTTGAGTTGCTCAAGACGCTGCGCCTCCAATCCAGCGTTCCGGTGCTCCTGTTGACGGCCAGAGGAGAAGCTGTCGACCGAATTCTTGGCCTTGAAATTGGCGCCGACGACTATCTGGCGAAACCTTTCGATCCTCGCGAACTTGTGGCCCGCATACGCGCCATATTTCGCCGGACGCGCGAAACCCCACCGGCGGCAACTGCTCGTCCTGATCACGACGAAGTCCTCAATGTCGGCGACATCCGGATGTCGCTCGGAACTCGTACGGTCACCTGTTCGAATACACCGGTCGATTTGACCTCGGTGGAGTTCAACGTTCTCGAATTGCTCCTACGCAATGCCGGCAACGTGGTCACCCGAGAGCAAATCGCGGAGGTGGCTTTGGGGCGGCCTCTAAACATATTCGATCGCAGCGTCGATGTTCACGTCAGCCGGCTGCGCAAGAAGTTGAGCACCTGTCCCGGGACCGATGAGTTGATCCGCCCAATTCGCGGGACCGGTTATTTTCTGGCGTCCAAAACGCCGGAGAAGAGCAAGATATGAACCGCCGCCTGTTCTGGAAAATCTTCCTTCCCTTCTGGCTTGCCCAGGCGATGCTCCTCGGAGCGCTGTATCTCCGCATTCACCAGCGCATTTCATCCGAGCATCCTTGGTGGATCCAGCCCGAACGCCGGGAAATGCCGGTGCTGGCCGACTACGCAGCGAAAATATACGAGAAGCAAGGCCAGGCCGGACTGGCGCAGTTACTCGATAATCTGTCGCTGCAGAACCGTTCGACGTACTGGCTGGTTGACACCAACGGTCACGAGCTTTCGGGACGGCCGATTCCAGAACGCGTTCTTCGGGACGCCTCCGCAGCCGAGAAGTCAGAAGGCCTTCACCGCTCCTTTGAAGCTAATGTTCTGGCGGCCTCGACCGCCACGGGCGCGCGACAATATGTGCTGATCGCTGATCTCGTGCCACCAAAACTGTCGGAACGCGTCCCTGGAGACATCCTGTGGACCTTGAAGTACGGTACCATCTTGTCGGCCATTATTTGCCTCTTGATCGCGCATTACTTGAGTAAGCCGATTGAACGACTGCGCGATGCGACCCATGAACTCGCACGCGGGAACCTGGACATCCGAGCGGGAGAAAACCTCGGCAACCGGCGCGACGAAATTGCTGACCTGGTGCGCGATTTCGACACGATGGCGGGCGAGTTGCGTACCCTGATCCAAAGTGAACGGAACCTGCTAAGCGGGGTCTCGCACGAACTGCGATCACCCATTGCACGCATCCGGCTGGCTTTGACTCTGGCGCGCGACGCCGCCGACGACGAACGCTCAGAAATGCTCGATCGCATCGAGCAAGACATCATCCAATTGGACTCCATGCTGGAACAAATTCTAACCGTTGCACGGCTGGAAAGCGGTCAGCACAAGCCACGCTTGGAACTCCTGTCGCTCAACGAAATCGTTGACGATGTGCTGCACGATGCCAAGTTCGAAGCCGCCGCATCCGGTGCGAGCATAACTTTCCACGGCGATGGCGACATCCAGGTAAATGGCGATGCCGGGCTGCTGCGCAGCGCTATCGAGAATATCGTGCGCAATGCCATCTTTTATTCGGGCCAAGGCGGCAAGATTGAGGTTCGCCTGAACAAAGAGAACGGCACGGCACGGATTTCCGTGCGTGATGATGGTCCGGGGGTTCCCGAGAATGCCCTGCCCCTGCTGTTCAAGGCGTTTTATCGAGTGGACGATTCGCGCGGAACAACCACCGGTGGAATGGGACTTGGGCTGGCAATCGTACGCAACGCCGTGCTCGCACATGGCGGCAGCGTCTCGGCGAAGAATGTAGCACCTCACGGCCTTGAGGTGGAGCTGCGCCTGCCAACCCTGGCGGCATCACAAACCACTCGGAGTTCAGGTGCGCACCGCCTGGTGCAGACCACCGGCACAACAACGTAGAGTTCCCCGATCCCTCCACGACACAGACAAGCACCCGCTTCCAGTGTTAGGTTTGTACCTTTCCAAGGGAGCACAATGTTCACGAACGATCTTCTGAAGGGCAAACGCATTCTCATTACAGGTGGCGGGACCGGGATCGGCCGCGCCATGGCCGAGCGATTTCTGCAATTGGGCGCGCAGGTTTTCATCTGCGGACGGCGCCGGGAGGTTGTCGAGAAGACAGCGGCGGAGCTGTCAGCCTCGACCGGCGGGGTTATCGAGGGCTTCTCCTGTGACGTGCGCTATCCCGAGGATGTCGAGTTGCTTATCGAGCAACTATGGGCGTGGGCTCCACTCGACGTGCTGGTGAATAATGCCGCCGGCAATTTTCTGGCGCGCACCGAAGAGCTGTCGGCACACGCGTTCGATGCCGTCCTTGGCATTGTTCTCAAGGGCACCATCAACATGACGATGGCGTGCGGACGACGCTGGCTGGCTTCCGAGCACAAGGGCGTGGTGCTGGACATCGCAACCACGTATGCGGACACCGGCTCCGCCTACGTCGTGCCGAGCGCCGTCGCTAAGGCCGGGGTAGTCGCGCTGATGCGCAGCCTGGCGGTGGAGTGGGGCGGGCGGGGGATTCGCTTTGTCGCCATCGCTCCGGGCGCGATTCGCACTGAAGGAGCATTCTCGCGCTTGCTCCCCACGCCTGAACTGGAGAAGAAGTTGCTAGAGCACAATCCTCTGCACCGCCTTGGGACGCTGGAGGAGATTGCCAACCTGGGAGCGTTTCTGATCAGCGATCAAGCCGGATACATCAATGGCGAGATGGTGTACATGGACGGTGGTGAGATGCTGGCAGGAGCGAGTACCTTCAGCTTGATCGGGCGGCATATACCGGACGCGGCATGGGAGATGATGAAGTCGAAGAAAAAGTGATGTTCACCACAGAGACACAGAGGCACAGAGTTATTTGGGCCTTTCTCCGCGTCCCGATGGTTGTTTAGTCGTACACCTAGAACGATTTTCGAATTGCTGTATCCGCCAAGCTCCGGTAGAGCAGCGCTTCGCTAGACTAGTCCTCTTCACGCAAATTCATTTCAGATGCGCCACAGAGACACCTACCGCACGGAGTCGATTGGCTTAACGCCCTTTTCTCTAGCTGAGAATGCTCTCCGTGCCTCAGTGTCTCCGTAGCGAACTCGAAACTAATTCAACACATGGATGTTCTTCTTCTCGCACATCTCCTTTAGCACCTTTGGCCACACGGTCACGCTGACTTCACCGAGGTGCGCCTTGCGCAACAGCAACATCAGGGTCCGTGACTGCCCAATGCCGCCACCCACGCTCAACGGAATCTCGTGATTCACGATGGCCTTGTGATAGGGGAAGTTCAGGAAGTCCGTCTGGTTGGTCAGCTCCAGTTGTTTCTTGAGCGATTCCGCATTGACGCGGATGCCCATCGACGTCAACTCATGGCGGCGGTGCGTCACCGGGTTCCACACCAGAATGTCGCCGTTCAGCCCGTGCCGGACATGGCCTTCGTCCTTGGTTTCCGTGACCCAATCGTCGTAATCGGCAGCACGCATCTCGTGCGGATAGCCGTCTTTTAGGGTCCAGCCAATGCCGATGATGAACACCGCCGGATACTTCTGCAGGATAGCGGTCTCGCGCTGCTTGCGCGGCAGGTCGGGATACATGTCGAGAATTTCTTCGGCATGGAGGAAGGTGAGGTTCTCCGGCAGATTGGGATATTTAGGGTCCTTGAGTTGCGGGAAAAGTTCCTGCGCGTGATGCTCTGCGCCGACGATCACCTTCCAGATCTTGCTCACGACGCCTTTCATAAAGCTCAGATTGCGCTGCTCAGGCGTGATTACGCGCTCCCAATCCCATTGATCAACATAGGCGCTATGATCGTGGTCGAGGAAGTAGTCTTTGCGGACGGCCCGCATGTCGGTGCACAGCCCTTCGCCCGCTTGCAGGTTGAATTGCTTCAGCGCCATCCTCTTCCACTTGGTCGCAGCCTGCACCACCTGGGCGTTAATGGGGTGCTTATCGCGATCATTGGAGATGTGGAATTGGATCGGCGTGCGGGACCCATCCCGGTCGAGGTAGTCGTTGACACCGGTTTCCTCATCGACAATCAGAGGCACGGTGACCATCATCAAGTTCAGTTCTTTGCAGAGGTTTTCTTCGATATAGTTTTTCACCTCGAAGATTGCCCTCTGGGTTTCTTTGGGTGACAGCAGCGAGCTGTAATCCACCGGAAGGACTTTGTCCAGTTCTGTGTAATCGCCGATTCCGGGGCCAGCGAGATCTGCTTTTTTGTCCGCCATGCTGTTCTCCTTACTATGCGGTCGACGTGGCGGCAGAACCTGCCTGCCTTAGTACGAATCCCGTAGTGCACGTCGCCAAGCCAATGAAAACACCAGTCGAGCAGGAAGGCAGTAACCGGCGTCACCTAGATGTGTGCGATGGAGGGAACCTGCCCTATCAGGATTTCGGGGGGGAGAGGGCCTCGACGGCACGGTAGTTTCGCCCTTTGGAAACTTGGCGCAAATTACGATGCTACTGGGTTTCAGAGTCAGTTCAAGACCCAGCCCGAAGGGCGACATTTGTTTTAGCCGTGGGCGTAAGCCCGCGGGCTCAATGTTCTTCAAGACGGTTGAGCCGCGGAGCGGCGGCACCGCGATCAGTCTAACGCCCGGTCCCGGTGGTATCGAACTCCCGCCTTATCGAGCTGCGCCAAGAATTCCTCGTCGAATGTCCGTCGGGAATGATGTTGTTGCTGGCGTGCTATGTATCGCTTCACGGCTTCGACCTGCGACGGACTCACGCTGATCGCCGCGTAGCCGTCCTGCCACGAAAAACCCGGTGTGTTTGTCTTCATGAAGCGCGAGGAATTCGCCTTCAGATCGCGCACCAACTCAAGCAGGTGAAGGCCTGCGGGAACCGATAGTAGCAAGTGGACGTGATTGTCCGTACCGCCAACCGCCAGTATGTCGAATCCACAGTTGCGCGCGATTCCGCGAAGGTAGGCCCAAAGGGGCCCGGGTTCGCGAATCAGTTGAGTGCGGCCTTTAGTGGCGAAGACACAATGAACAAAATTCAAAACGTAAGATCGTGACATAGAGTGTCGCCGCTCCGCGGCTCTGCATCGCTGAACGCCGTGAACCGCGGGCTCACGCCCACGGCTAAAACAAATGTCGCCCGTTCCGGGCTGGCTGCCTTCCGATCCGCCGCGATTCCTGCCCTATTGCGACTCCCCGGCGAACCGACACAAATACGCTCAGCCCGGAGTACGTTTCGATCAAATCAGATCACCCCGCACGGAGCAGTAACGTGTGTCACGTAGATGTGTGCGATGAAAGGGATGCCCTTTTGTTTTGTTCTCTTTGGGCTGGACCTCAACGTAGAGGTTGGTTTCAGCCCGAAGGGCGACATTTGTGTTAGCCGTGGGCGTAAGCCCGCGGGTTCGATGTCCTTCAAGACGGTTGAGCCGCGGAGCGGCGGCACCGCGGATTGAGCCAGTTATCCGCCCGAATCGTAATTGTCGCCTATTACGCTGCTCTTCCTCTAAACTGGGTAGGCCCGTGGGCAGAATGTACGGCCCAGGCATTTTCCGGTTCCTCATGTCATGGCTCGGTGAAGCGTCATCCAAGCCATAAGGAGAACGAACTGATGGCACCTACGGCGTCCGGGGAGCACGCATCAACGCTTCTGACCAGCTTTGATCTTCATCTTTTCAACGAAGGCAAACACAACCGGTTATTCGAGAAGTTTGGCGCGCACCTGACCGAACTCGATGGCAAGCAAGGCACGTACTTTGCGGTGTGGGCTCCCGATGCCGAACGCATCTCGGTGGTCGGCGACTTCAACGGCTGGAACCCGGACTCTCACCCCATGACTCCGCGGGGAAGCTCAGGAGTCTGGGAGGCCTTTTTGCCCGGCCTGGGCAAGGGGTCTGTTTACAAATACCACATCCGTTCGCGCTATCACATGTATCAGGTGAATAAAGCCGACCCTTACGGTTTTTACAACGAAATTCCACCGCGCACCGCTTCCATCGTTTGGGACCTTGATTACGAATGGAACGACGGGGAGTGGATGGGCACCCGGCACGATCACAACAAGTTCGACGCGCCCATCTCCATCTATGAAGTCCATCTCGGCTCGTGGATGCGTGTTCCCGAAGAGGGCAACCGCTCGCTGACCTATCGCGAACTCGCACCGAAGCTTGCGGATTACGTCAACGACATGGGGTTTACCCACGTCGAGTTCCTGCCCGTGATGGAGCATCCGTTCTGCGGTTCGTGGGGATACCAGATCACCGGCTACTACGCTCCCAGCGCGCGCTTCGGAACGCCCCAGGATTTCATGTACCTGGTGGATTATCTGCACCAGCACGGCATCGGCGTGTACCTCGATTGGGTGCCATCGCATTTCCCTAACGATGAACACGGCCTGGCGTACTTCGACGGCACGCACCTGTACGAGCACGCTGACCCGCGCAAGGGTTTTCATCCCGACTGGAAGTCGGCCATCTTCAACTACGACCGCAACGAAGTGCGCGGATTCCTGCTAAGCAACGCGATTTTCTGGCTCGATCAATATCACGCCGATGGGCTGCGCATGGATGCCATCGCCTCCATGCTCTACCTCGACTATTCGCGAAAGGCAGGCGAATGGATCCCCAACCAGTTTGGCGGCCGGGAAAATCTGTCAGCCGTGTCGTTACTGAAAGCCGTGAATCGCGACGCCTACAAGGCATTTCCTGACATTCAGACCATTGCAGAAGAGTCGACGGCGTGGCCGATGGTGTCGCGGCCAACCTATATCGGAGGGCTGGGCTTCGGCATGAAGTGGGACATGGGCTGGATGCACGACACGCTTCTCTACATGTCGAAGAATCCCATTCACCGCAAGTATCACCATAGCAAGCTGACCTTTCGGGGGCTATACGCGTTCACCGAGAATTTCGTGCTTCCGCTGTCGCATGACGAAGTGGTACACGGCAAGGGTTCGCTGATCGGGAAAATGCCGGGCGACGAATGGCAAAGGTTTGCCAATTTGCGGCTGCTGTTCGGATTCATGTTCACGCAGCCGGGAAAGAAACTGCTCTTCATGGGCGGCGAGATTGGCCAATACCGCGAGTGGAGCCACGACGAGAGCATCGAGTGGCATTTGCTCAGGTTTGCTCCGCATCAAGGGGTGCAGCGCTGGGTGCGCGATCTGAACGCCTATTACCGCAGCGAGCCCGCACTGTATGAATGCGACTTCAGTCCTGACGGATGGCGGTGGATCGATGCCGACGACTCCGACAACAGCGTGCTGACCTACATGCGCTTTGGGAAAGATCAGAACGCCCCGGTGGTGGTGGCTTGCAATTTCACTCCCGTACCGCGACGGGGATACCGCGTCGGCGTACCCAAAGAAGGGTTCTGGCGCGAAATGCTGAACAGCAACGCCGCGATTTACGGCGGCACCGACGAAGGCAACATGGGAGGATGCCCCACCGATGCGATTCCTACTCACGGACAGGACCATTCTTTGCTGCTCGATATCCCGCCGTTGGGTATGGTGGTGTTCAAGCAATAGCGGCGACCCAGATTGCGACACGCGCTCGCATATTCTGTGCGATGCTGTTTGGGATGGCGACTCGTGTTCTCCTGTCGGCAGTCATCGGCATACTCGCGTTCAGCCTCGGGAGCGTTGTTTGTGAGGCGCAGGACAATTACGAGATTCAGGTTTACGGATCGGAAACGGTTCCACCAAAAACCACCATGTTGGAGTTGCACAGCAACTACATCTTCCAGGGATCGAAGACAACGGAGGAAGGCGTTCTCCCCACCGAACACGAACTGCACGAGACGGTCGAGATCACCCAAGGCATTACGCCCTGGTTCGAGACCGGCTTCTACATCTTTACCGCAGTGCCAAGTGATCAAGGATGGCAGTGGGTCGGCGACCATATCCGGCCGCGAGTACGCGTCCCGGAGAGCTGGCACTGGCCTGTCGGCGTCAGTTTGTCAGCGGAATTCGGATATGCTCGCCCTATCTTTTCCACGTCGGTCTGGAGCCTGGAAATACGGCCCATCGTCGACCAGCAGAAGGGGCGGCTGTATTGGTCAGTCAATCCGGCATTCGAGAAGGCTTACACCGGTCCCGAAGCCAGACGCGGCTGGGAGTTCGCTCCGGATGCGAAGATCTCCTGGAACTTCACCAAGGCGGTGGCCTTCGGTCTGGAATATTACAGCGGTCTGGGGCCGGTCGGAGAATTCGATCCCTTTCCACAGCAATCGCAGCAATTTGTTCCTGCGTTCGATCTCAATGTCTCACCGAAGTGGGAGATCAACTTTGGAGTCGGCGTGGGAGTGACCGGCGGGACGGACCACATGCTGTTCAAGGCGATCATCGGGCGAAGATTCGACTGGGGCAAGCAGCGCCCGACGACGCCTCAGCAATCACCGTAGACGTTCGAGACGTCGCGCCAATATCAGAGGCCGCCCTGGTCGTCGCCTGTTGGCTGCTGGCGCAATATCTCTTCGGTGAGGTCGGCGAACATTTCTTCCACGCCGTCTCCGGTTTTCGCACTGGTGAGCTTGATCTTCCATCCTTCAGCGACCAAGTTTTCCAGATCCGGCGAAGTAATCTGCCATCTATCCCAGAGATCCTTCTTGTTCACGATAAGCCTGAACGGAATGTCGCCGACCGTTTCCAGCGCTCGTTTATGAATACTCCTTGCTGTCACGAGCGATTCCGACCAAGTGCCGTCAACAATCAGGAAGTATCCGGCAGCACCGCGCAAGTAAGAAGTTTGCACTTGCGAGCGGGAGTCCTCGCCGGCGAGGTCCCAGACCATCAGCAGGACGTCCTGGTCGCCGATCTTCATTTCCCGCTTGTCGATTTTCACTCCCACCGTGCTTAGATATTTGGTTGAAAAAATGCCGTGAACGAAACGTTCCACCAGACTCGTCTTTCCTACACCGAAAGAACCCAGCATGCAGATCTTCTTCTGGATCATTGCCTGTCTCCCTGGTGTTGCGACTGGACCTTGAGCGAAACACTACGATTGACTTCCAACTGATATGAGGGCGATCCGTGTCGAATAGGCTCGCTGTCGCCCAACCCGACGGCCGTAATCATGTCGGGAGCGATGCCGCGCGCGCGCAGAGCCTCCAGGACACGCTGGGCCCGGTCCTTACTCAAAGCAGTATTCTTGGTTTCAGCGCCAGTCTGATCGGCACGGCCATAAAGCGTGATGTGGACTTGTTGACCTAGCTCGCCAGCGAGTTCTTGCAGCCGGTTGATATGGTCCTCGATGGCATCCAGACGCATCCCCTGCTCAGGCAGCAACGCACTTGAGTTCACTGGAAACAATACCACCTGTTGCTCCAGTTGCTGCTTCTCCAACTCAAACTGACGCGGGCGAGAGAAACGAGGGTCGAGCGATTGATACGGCTCGAAGTGGGCTTCCAGGCTGTGGGGAGCAATGCCAGACTCCGAAGCCAGTTGCGCCGGGTCGGCCGCCAGCGGATCGCGCATGCCAGTTACTGCGTAGTGTCCCCAATTTTTTTGCGAGCCGGTAACCACAATTCCTGGCTGGCTCTGAAGCTTCGCCAGAAACTGATTCCAGCGCGTGTTCCGGCGAATTGCGAAGAACCCGATGGCGACGAGGACGACAAGCACTACAGCCAACGCGGCAAGCCACCACGCGGACTGCTTCTGGGGCCGTTCGGTCTGGCCCAGCAGACAATTCTGCAGGTGAGGTCGCGCGCCGTCAAACATGCTGGCGTCTCCGTTGAAGGATGCAAGCGCGCCGGCGAACTCGCTGGTGGATGAGTTCATTTTCGCGGGCGAAGACATCTTTCAGCTCCGGTGGAGGGGTACCCAGGATGGTCGCCGCCAGCGAGGCCTGCGGGCCGTGATTGACCCACAGGGTAAAGTCGTCGGTCCTCGCCTCTTCAAACTTTTGTGACCGCTTGGCGTCGAATGAATCGGTAACGAAATCCCCGATCGCCGTCAGCATGCTGGACATCAGCTCAGCTTCTTTTATTCCTTCTCCGGGCGCTTTGACGTATTGCAACACCGCGCCGGTCTCGCGCTGAATGAGGACTACCTGTTGCACCTTGTAGCGGAGGCTGCGCAAGAGGGCGATCTCGCCGAACGATTTGCCGGTGCGCAGCGCCTCCAGACGCCACTTCACGCTCTCCCATGAGAGGCTGCGCTCCATTAGAAAGTTGAGAGATTCGACCATGCCGCGGAAGGCATTAGCTACGGCCTTGCGAACCGCATCACCAATAATGGGAGCCAGCGAGGTGACGATAATGCTGGGATCCTTGTGGATCGAGATCTTCAGCGCCCGCTCTACGATGGGGTAGAACGAACGTTGCAGCCCGCCGTCACGCTTAATGGAAAGCGCGACCGCCTGGCCGAGGATTTGGCTGATTTCATCGGCGCGAAGTCCGGGATCGTCGAGCCGTTTCCGCAGGGCCTCTAACTCGACGAGTTGCTGGCCGAGCAGCAAGGCCCGGAGTTCGGCCAGTTCATCGGGGCGCTGGTCGTACTCAGAATCGGGCTTCAGGTCAGCCGGCGTCGAACCCATAGGACCCTCATGCTTCAGTGGCGCTGCGGATCGGCTTGGGCCGCGCCTTGCTGTCGTCGCCCTCGTCCTTCAAGCGCACCGCGAGCTCGACAAAGAGGGCCGCCAGCGCAGACCGGTCGGTCTTGGCATGACGCAATTCCTGGACGCGATTTTCCAGCAGGCCGCTCAGGGATTCATGGCGTTGCCGGATTTCATCGAGCAACTTGCGCGACTCGGCCATCAGTTCCTGACGCGACGCGCTGCGGTCCTGTGCGGCTTTGTTGTCGAGGTCGAGGATTTTCTTGGAGAGCTGCGCCGCAGTCGTCTTCAACTCGCGACCGATGGTGTTCAGGGTTTCCTCGCGCTCATCGCGCTCCGATTTCAAGCGCGCCGCCAAGGGACTCGGTTTCGCTCTTGAAGAAGGCCTCCAGCGAGTCCAACCGCCGCCGCATGGTGTCCTTGATTTCGGCAGTCTCTCGCGCCAGCGCTTCTTCCAGACGGGCAAAGCGCGCCTCGTAGTTCTTGATCTGAGAACCAAAGAGGATCTCGCGGATCTTCTCGACACTTGCGCCGCTTGCCTCTGCGGTTTCGGCGACGGCGGTTTCCACCGCGTTGGGCTTGTGCGACGGCTTCTCTTTACTCCTTTTCGCGTACCGGGACAGGACTCATGTTGAGCTTCCTCCGTACTTTAGCTGCAAATAGGGTCGGAGCAATATGCTATACCCAAACGGCGCGGGTGAGAACAGGGTTTATGATTCCGCAGGACGAGACACCTAAGGCAGTTTCACTCCTGGTGTATAGGCGACGGGTAGAGCACGCCATTCAGGCGTGCATAATTGCTGCCAGGTCCTGAATCGCGCTTTAGCGCCTGAGGTAATGTTTTGTTACCTCAGCGGCTGAAGCCGACTCATCCCGAATCCTAACTGCACCGCTGAAGCGGTGCTCCACCCTATACACCAAATGTGAAACTGCTCTAAACGAAGGAGCGCGCAGTGAAAAGTCAGGAAGCCTTGGCAAAAATCGTGGAGGGTGTAAAGAAATTTCAGGCCGAGGTCTATCCCGCTCAACGCGAGATGTTTAGAGGCTGAAGAGCAAGCAGCAGCCCATCGCGATGTTCGTCACCTGCGCAGATTCCAGGGTTGTGCCGAACCTGTTGACGCAGGCTGGCCCGGGCGACATCTTCGTCGAGCGAAACCCCGGCAATCTTGTGCCTCATATACGGCGAATTCGTGGGTGGCGTTTCGGCGGGTGTCGAATATGGGATGCTGGTGCTGAAAGTGCCGCTAGTCATCGTCTGTGGGCACACCGATTGTGGCGTGATGAAAGGCCTGCTGCACTCGGAGCAAACGCATGGCTTGCCAGGGCTACAGGAATGGATGCGGCACGCTTCCGAGGCCCGGCACCGCATCATGCGCGATTACAGCGACGCCACAGAAGAAGAGAAGCTGCGCCTGATTACCGAGTACAACGTGCTGGCGCAGATCGAGAATCTGAAAAGTCATCCAAGCGTGCATTCGCGCGTCATCAAAGGGGAGGTGGACATTCGCGGATGGGTGTATGACATTGGCGACGGCTCGATCTGGGCTGCCGATCCCGAGAGCGGCAGATTCGCAAAAATCGGGAGCGGTTCGGACGGCTAAGTCAACTTATTTGGCGACGAAAATCGCCACGCTGCGGGCGTGCACCAGATAGCTCTCTTGCGACAAGAGCGGGAACTCCAGTCCTTCCTCGGCGATGTCCTGCGGAGAAGGCAACGCGGTATCCACCAGACGGAACCATTCGTGTTCGCCGATCGCCGGAAGTGCGAACTCGAGGTCGCCGGAGTACGCGTTGGCGATGAAATGCACGTCGTCGCGCGAACCGTCGGCGTGCAATTGTGTCAACTGCATCGCGATGGCGCGCGATTCGTGTCGCCCAGTCCGGCTGCGCGCGTTTGACGCCGTGCCAGGTAATATGAAAGCCGCCTCCGGCCATGAAGCTGAAAGCTATCGCGCCGCAGCAGAGGACAGCGCTTGCGGAACGCGATCATCAGTTGGAAGAAGCGCAGCAGGTCAGCATGGCTCTTGATCATGCGCCAGTCCAGCCAACTCACTTCGTTGTCCTGGCAGTAGGCGTTGTTGTTGCCCTGTTGGGTGCGCGCAACCTCGTCGCCAGAGAGAATCATTGGCACGCCGTGCGAGAGCAGCAGAATGGCGGCGAAGTTCTTGCGCTGACGAGCGCGTAACTCGTTGATCGCCGGGTCATCGGTGGGGCCTTCAAAGCCGCAGTTCCAGCTATAGTTGGCATTGCAACCGTCGGTGTTGTTGTCGCCATTGGTGAGATTGTGCTTCTCGTTGTAGGAAACCAGATCGTTGAGCGTGAAGCCATCGTGGCAGGTCACGAAATTGATGCTGTGGTAAGGCTCGCGGGCGCTGGTCTCGTAGAGGTCGGGACTTCCCAGCAGGCGGGTGGCAATTGCCGAAGTCATCCCTGCGTCGCCCTTCACAAACTTGCGAACATCGTCGCGGAAAACTCCATTCCACTCCGCCCATCGTCCCCAGGAAGGCAGCGTGCCAACCTGATATAGCCCGGCGGCATCCCAGGCTTCCGCGATTAGTTTGGTATTGGCGAGCACCGGATCGTAGGCCAGACTCTCCAGCAGCGGTGGGTTCTTGAGCACCCTGCCATCCATGCCGCGCCCGAGAATAGAAGCGAGATCGAAGCGGAATCCGTCCACGTGCATTTCCAGGACCCAGTAGCGCAAGCAATCGACGATGAAATCGCGCACCACCGGATTGTTGCAATTCACGGTGTTGCCGCAGCCGGTGAAGTCCACGTATTTGCCGGTCTCCGGATCGAGGATGTAATAAGTCGAATTATCGATTCCGCGGAAGAACCATGTCGGGCCGTTCTCGTCGCCTTCGGCGGTATGGTTGAACACCATGTCGAGAATGACCTCGATCCCGGCTTGATGCAAGGCGCGCACCATCTGCTTGAACTCACCGAACCTGTTCGCCGTCAGCGCGGTTCGATGAGTAGGCGGTATTGGGGGCGCAAAACGCCGTTGGCTGATATCCCCAGAGATTCAGCAGACGTTCGCCGGTGAAGGGGTTGATGCGATCGGTGTCGCCTTCCTCGAACTCGTTGACCGGGAGCAATTCGACCGCTGTCACGCCGAGTTTCTTGAGGTAGGGAATTTTCTCGATGAGCCCTGCATACGTTCCGGGATGCGTGACCCCGGAAGACGAATGCACGGTAAAGATCCGGACGTGGGCTTCGTAGATGATGCTATTCACCAAGGGAGTGTTGAGCGGCTGATCGTCTCCCCAGTCGAAATGGTTCTCCACCACCACGCTGTTGCGATAGGGCCGCTTTCCAGGCGGATACTGGCCCCATGCGCCGCCATTGGAGAGCACGCGTGCATAAGGATCGAGGAGCACATGTGAAGGGTCGAAGCGATGCACGACAGGATTGGGATTCGGCTGCATGTCGAAGCGATAGCCGTATTGCATGCCGGGGTCGAGCCCTTCTACGAAGGCGTGCCATACTTGCCCGGTGCGATTGGATTGGGGATCGAGAGCGAATTCGACAAAGGGATGCTCCGCCCCCGGCTGGAAGAGAACCAGCGTGCAAGAGGTCGCGTGCTTCGAGAAGATGGCAAAGTTGACGCCAGTGCGACGCGAGGTTGCGCCCAGAGGAAGCGCAACTCCCCGGTCGACTTGATAACCAGCGACCGAAGTCGTGGAAGATTTTTGAGGCTGGCTTCTAGTAAGACGATTTCGTTGGCATGCTTGGCGGACCGGAGGTGAGCACGGGCCATGAGATGGATAGCAGAAAGCAGGAGGAACAGCAAGGAAAAGCGGCAATTTGCGAGGGCAAACGCATCTTAATTGCTATATGCGGGGGGGTTGTTGCGAGTTGAGATGGGGAGATGGACAGCCCCCTGAAGTATTTTGCTGATTTGCGCGATCCGCGGGTGGAGCGGACGCGGGAACACTTACTGGAAGAGATTCTTTTGATCGCCATCGCGGCGATTTTGAGCGGGGCCAATGGGTGGAACGAGATCGAAGACTACGCTCGCTGCAAGCGCGAGTGGGTGAGCGGCTTTCTGAAGCTGCCGGGCGGCATTCCCTCGCACGACACCTTCAACCGGGTCTTCTCGGCGCTCGACCCGGAGGAGTTGGAAAAGGGCTTTGCCGCCTGGGTGTCGTCGATTGCCAAGCTGACGGCGGGCGAAGTCGTCGCCATCGACGGCAAGGCGCTGCGGGGCACCTCGGTGCCCGGGAAAAAGGCCATCGTGCATATGGTTTCGGCCTGGGCGAACACTAACGGTCTGGTGCTGGCGCAGCGGCGGGTCGATGAGAAATCCAATGAAATCACGGCGATTCCGAAGCTGCTGGACGCGCTGGAACTGAGCGGAACGGTGGTCACCATCGACGCCATGGGATGTCAAAGGGCCATCGCCGAGAAGATCGCCGCCAAAAAAGCGGACTATATTTTGGCGGTCAAAGAGAATCAGGGCCAGCTGCTGGAGGAGATCAAAGACTCGTTTCAGATGCTGGCCAGCGATGCGGTTGCGGAAGAAATCGATTGCGGCCACGGGCGGGTCGAGCAACGGACTTGCTCGGTGATTGCCGATCTGTCGCTGGTCGAGAAGGCCGCGGAATGGGCGTCTCTACAGGGCTTGGTACGCATCGAAGCGAAACGCTGTCACAAGGTCACGGGCCAAACCGAGCGCGAGACCCGCTTCTACATCACCAGCCTCAAGCCCGACGCGGCGCGGCTGAACCGCTCCATCCGACAGCACTGGGGCATCGAAAACAAACTGCACTGGGCCCTCGATGTCAGTTTTGGAGAAAACCTTGATCGCAAACGCGCCGGCCATGCCGCACAGAACTACTCCGTGCTCAACCGCATCGCGCTCAACCTGCTCAAGCAGGAAAAAACCTGCAAACTCGGGATGAAAAGCAAACGCCTCAAGGCTGGCTGGGACAATGACTACCTGCTCCATCTACTCAGAAATTAAGATGCGTTTGCCCTGGGCAATTTGCCGTGAACAAACCGGTCGTCGAGGCCATGAGTTTGATTCCCTGAGTCCGGGATGCAGTCGCAGGCGGAGATGGTTCATAATGAAGGGTTCCGAAAATTGCAGTGAGCCTGTAACAAGGACGCTCTTATGGTGACGAAGGCTGTTTCTGAAGTTCTGGCCGCCAGCCGAATGGCCAATGTACGTTACGCGATTCGCGATCTGGCCGTAGTTGCCGACGAGGTTGCCCGCGAGGGTCATAAGCTCCTCTACCTCAACATCGGCGATCCCTGTAAGTACGACTTCCCCACCCCGCCGCACATGATCGAGGCGGCAGTAAAGGCCATGGTCGACGGCCACAACGGCTACGCCGATTCGCTGGGCATCAAGCCGGCGATCGAAGCCATCCATCGCGAAGCCGAGCGCAACGGCTTCCGCGATGTCCAAAGCACCTTCATCGGTTATGGCAGCGGCGAGGTAATTGATAGTTGCCTGACGGCGCTGCTGAACCCGGGCGACAACGTGCTGACGCCGAGTCCTGAATATCCCCTCTACGGCGCCATCATGGCCAAGCTGGACTGCCCGGCAAATGCCTACGATCTGGACGAAGACAACGGCTGGCAGCCGGACGTGGCGGACATGGAGCGCAAGATCAACTCGCGCACCAAGGCCATCCTGCTGATCAATCCCAACAATCCGACCGGCGCAGTCTACTCGAAGCGCACCCTGGAAAAAGTTCTGGAACTCGCCCGCCGGCACGGATTGGTTGTTTTTGCCGACGAGATTTACGACAAGTTGATCTTCGATCCGAGCGCCAGGCACATCTCCATCGCGACCCTGGCGCAGGATGTTCCGGTGGTGACCTTCAACGGACTTTCCAAAGCGTACCTAGTTCCCGGCTGGCGAATTGGATGGGCCATCGCCACCGGACCGCGCGAGGTGCTGCACCCTTACATGGAGGCGGTGCACCGCCTGTTGCGCGCCCGCCTGTCGGCCCCGCATCCGTTCCAGCACGCCATCCGGCCGGCGCTGGAGGGTCCACAGGACCATCTGGTTGAGGTCTGCGATAAACTGCGACGGCGTGCCGATCTCACAGTCGAGTGGGCGAAGCGCACGCCTCGGGTGAAGCTGGTAGCGCCCTAAAGGTGCGTTCTACGCGCATCCGTCGTTGGAAATTCCCGAGGATGACCTTGCGTTCGTAACCGACTTGCTAAAGCAGAAGCACGTGCTGGTGGTGCACGGCTCCGGCTTCGGCGAGAAGCCGGGACTCGGCACATTCGCATCGTATTTCTGCCGCAGGAACCGGTGCTGAGCGCAGCGTATGAGGCGATGACGGAATTCATGCGGGAGCGGTATGGAGAAGCTTGAACCACGTTTAGTCACGGATTGTTTTGGGATTGCGGCAATCAGGCTTTGAAGGGGCACAGCTTTAGCAGTGCCGGAAGAGGTGGAAAGGCAGCGGGCTTTAGAGACTGTGTCGCAACCTCGTATGGGTTTGCGGCAGTGGAATGAAGCGGGCAAGAATTAGCCCCGAATGGGGCGAAAGATCTTAGCCCAGCGCTTGCCGGGGTCCCCAAGCCACGCCGCCTTTGCGTGGCTTGGGGTGGTTGAGCGCTGGGTAAAATGGAAGATGAGACCGAGTCCCGTAGGGACGGCAGAGGTTGCGACCAGTCTCTTTAGCCCTCGAGGCCTCTTGAGATACTTGTTCCGCAGCCTCCTCTTAAGGGAATCCTTATGGGCTTTGACAACCGAAAAGTACAGTGACGAAAAGCGTCCCTTCAGCGGCTAAAGCCGAGGTACCCTGCGCAGTAACGGCCCGGCTGAAGCCGGGCCCCTTCAAGGCAGGTTTTGCCCATAAGTGCAACATGGTTGACATCCACTGCCATATCCTTCCCGGCATCGACGATGGCCCGAGGTCCTGGGATGTGACCGCGGAGATGTGCCGCATGGCCGCCCTCGACGGCATTACGCACATCGTGGCCACGCCGCATTGCAACGACGAGTTCGCGTACGATCGCGACCGCTACGCCGAGATGTTGGGTCAACTCAGCGACGCGGCCGACGGAAAACTCACCTTCAGCCTGGGCTGCGACTTTCACTTCTCTTACGGCAACGTTCAAGACGCTCTGGCCAATCCTCGGCGCTATACCATCGGCGAATCGCAGTATCTGTTGGTGGAATTCAGCGACTTCGGCATCCCGCCCGAGGTAAAGCAGAACCTGCTCCTCATCTCCAGTAATGGCATGATTCCCATCATTACGCATCCGGAACGCAACCTCCCGCTGCTGAATAAACCTGCGATGGTCTTGGAATTCGTGGAGCAAGGCTGCCTGGTGCAGGTCACCGCCAATTCCCTCACCGGATACTGGGGGAGCCGCTCCAAAGATATGGCCGAATGGCTGCTCAAGCGCCAGGCCCTCCACGTGATCGCCAGCGATGCGCACGACCCTGCCCGCCGCAGACCCGTGCTATCGGAAGCCCGCAAAGTCGTCACCGAACTCGCAGGGGCCGAAGTTGCGGACGCTCTGTTCGTGAAGAACCCGTCGGCCATTGTGGAAGGAGATCGATTGCCCAATCCTGCCGGTACCGATGAGCTGGCCAGCCAGGCCTAAAGCAACAGGAGCGCCGCATTGGAGCGATTTTCGAATTGCTGCATCCGCCAAGCTCGGGTAGTGCGGCGCTTCAGCGCCGCGTCATCGCCGCTCTATTTGCGAGGCTTTCAGCCCGCTGCATCGCAGTGGGCTGAAAGCCTAAACTTCGGAGGCGCAGCCTGGACGCGGACCTGAAGGTCCGCCTCTACCCGGATGCACCTACCTCGAAACCGCTCTAGCGTCACAGCGTTAGGTGATGAACATCATAGGCGTTAGGGTCGCCGCGATGCTTTAATGCTCTACCTCTCAGATCCGGTAGGTGGAGGATTCATGCGCCCCTACAAGGTCCTTTTTCTATGTGATGACTGTGTTGCCAGCGCTCCGGTCCTGGAAGCTCTGCGTACTAGCGGATTTCGGCTGCACATCGCCCATAGCCTTTATCAAGTCAGCGCGCATCGCGGCGAACGAGCCGATGTCATCGTCATCTTGAGCCCACATCACGCAAATGCCTGGATCGCAAGATTGAAGCTGCTTGCCGGCACTCCCGCTCCCGTCATTCTCCTGTGCACCGGGCCAGAGCCTCTGACGACCATGCCTCCTCCGGTTGATGCAGTCTGCCACGCCGAATCGCTCAACTCCGTCCTAAACGCGGTGTTGCGAGCCGCCTCGTCTTCGGCGGCCCCGGTCCAGATGCTCTACCCGCCGCTTGTTGCGGGATACCAACCGGGTTGACGATTAGAGTCTGCGGCTCCGCTCAGTCAAAAGTCATTCACCACAAGACACGGAGTTTTAGTTGGTGAGCGCGGGTAGAGCGGCGCTTCAGCGCCGCGTTCGCTGCGGATAAACGAATCGCTTGAGCCGCTGCCGTCACTTTCAATGACGGCAGCGGCTCAAGCGTTATAAGAGAGCGATCCTAGACGCCAGCCTGAAGGCTGGCTCTACCCGGTCTACGCCAACTCTCAAACTGCCCTAGTCTTCCTGCTTCAGAAATACGTGGTCAATCATCTGGCGCATGAAGTGGCCGCCGAAACCACCGGCGCTGGCCGCCAGCAATTGCAGAAAGGCCCCGTACACTTGACCCCGATCGTGCGGCCACTTCACGATGAAGTGGTAGTAGGCCAGCACGATGGGGACGCCCACCCACACCAGCAGCACCCAGCGCCACGGCCTCCGCGGCTTCCATACGCCCATCATCATGGTGAAAGCGAGCACGCAAAGCGCGGTGAGCAGAGCATCGTCGACCTTCTGATTGACCCAGCCGGAGAACAGGCCGAGCAGGATGGCGATTGCGTACACCACAAAGCTAGTGCGGGAAGTGGAGCTAAGGTGCGGAGGTTTGGCAGGCTGAGCTGGACTATGCAAAACATTCGAGTGTAGCAGAGCAGGCCAGACAGCTCAGCCAGCGGACGAGGGGTCCTTTTGATTCTTTGGAGCGTCGACCCACTTCCCTTTCCGCACTCGGACAAGAACGCACGTGGCGTTGTCTTCTCCGCCGCCTTCATTGGCCGCATCGATCAGGGTTTGGCAGGCAGCCTCCAGAGATGGGATTTGCAGCAGAATGTTGCTCATCTCGTGGTCGGCGACGTGGCGCATTACCCCGTCGGTGGTCAAGCAGCAGGATGTCGCCGTCCTGCGCCGGAAACTCGCCAAGATCGGGAAGCGTGCTTTCGTCGGTGCCCAGGGCGCGAGTAATGATGTTCTGCGCTGACGAGCGCTTGGCTTCTTCCAGGGTGAGCATCCCGCGGCGTACCTGCTCCATCACCAAGGAGTGGTCCTCAGTCAACTGCAGCAATTGTCCTTCGCGAAACAAATAGATGCGGCTGTCCCCTACGTTGGCAATACTGAAAACACCATCCGAGAAACGCGCTGCCACCAGGGTAGTTCCCATTCCGGTCGTGTTCTTGTGCTCTTCGGCATAATCCAGAATCGCATCGTTGGCCTTCTTGACGGCTTCGGCGAGCAGACGGGCACCGACCGGAGCGTCGTCCAGAAAAGCGTTGTTCTCGACTTTGGGTGCGTGCTCCCGAAAGTACGTCAGAATGGTGTCTACTGCAATTTTACTGGCAACTTCCCCAGCAGCATGACCACCCATGCCGTCGCATACCACAAAAATGCCCAGCCGCTGGTCGTAGCCGAAATTATCTTCGTTCGACGGGCGCACCCGTCCCACATCGCTGCGGCCAGCGACCTCTAGTGTTAATGACATTCGGGCAACAGTTTACGCTGTCGAGCAAAATCGCGCGACCACCGAAAGTGCCATGACCTGCGCTTAATCCCTGCAGGCACAAAGATGGGGAAGCAAAGACCAGGGACTAGGGGTTAGGGGTTAGGGGTTAGGGGCTAAGGGTTAGGGGCTAAGGGTCAGGGGCTAAGGGTCAGGGGCTAGGGGCTAGGGATTAGTTGCCAGTTGGCAGTGACGGGTAAGTTCCGGCGTAAGTCAATCAATTGATGACTTGCTGCGGCAAAATCCTGACTCAAAGGCCCGCGACTAGGCCTTCGTTTGCGTAACCTGTGACCACTAGCCCCTAGTCCATAGCCCCTGATCCCTGGCCCCTGCTCTTCACGGTCTAGTCTTGGCGATCTCCGGTTCCTTCTCGCGCACGTTCCACTGGTCCATGTGATGCGTGGTCAAGTCTGTGCGCAAGCACTCGAAAGCTTCCTCGGGCGTGTTGGCCCAGTGAAACAACTCCAAGTCCTTGGGAGAGATGGTGCCCGCGTCCACCAGCGCCTGGAAGTTGATCACGCGGTCCCAGTAGTCCTTGCCATAGACGACAATGCAGATGCGCTTGGCCAGCTTCTCGGTCTGGGCCAGGGTCAGCAGCTCGAACAGTTCGTCGAAGGTGCCGAACCCTCCCGGAAACACGACCAATGCCTTCGACAGATAGGCGAACCACAGCTTGCGCATGAAGAAGTAGTGGAACTCGAAGTTCAGCTCCGGCGAGATGTACGGGTTGGGCATCTGCTCGAAGGGCAGATGAATGTTGAGCCCGATCGTCTTGCCCCCCGCTTCGGAGGCGCCGAGGTTCGCGGCCTCCATGATTCCCGGCCCACCGCCGGTGGTAATCACGAAACGATGCCGAGGCTGATTGATGGTGTTCGTCCACTGGGTCACCAGGAAGGCCAGCTTGCGCGCGTCTTCGTAGTAACGCGCCATCTGGACGTCGGCCCGCGCGCGGCGGATGCGTTCCTGCTCCTCCTCGGGAGCCGGGGCCGCCGAGCCCGGCTTGTCCAGCAGTTGCAAAGCTTCCTCCGCTTGCGAGCGGCTATGAAAGCGCGCCGAGCCAAAGAACACAATAGTGTCCTGGATACGTTCGCGGCGAAAGCGCGACAGCGGCTCCTGGTATTCGGCAAGAATGCGGAGAATGCGGCCATCCGGCCCATTGAGAAATTTCTTGTTCTCGTAGGCCAGTGGCGCGCGATTGTGGCGAAGATGTTCTTCTGTTTTGTCAGCCATGGAATTCGTCTATCGGTCCATCGGGATGCAGGCAACGTATGTTGGATGCGAACAGCGAGAAGCGGGTGTAGGCGAGCATTTCAGGCGTCCGGGGTTTCGCGATAGCGGACCGCCTCGGCGACTCCCATCCAAATGTCCACTAGGCCGAGCCCGCTGACCAGGCCGCGCACGAAATTTTGCATGAGGAACTCCCGGACTTGCGGATATCCCAGCAGTAATGAGTTCTCCGTCCAGATGCGCGTCCAAGGCAGGGCGGTCAGGATTATGCCGACCTCCAGGCAGAACAGCACGAACACCACCAGCCAGATACGCTGCACCCAGAGATGCCGCCGTTTTCGGAGGGTGCGGGGGTGGCATCACCAGCACGGGACCGTTGGGCTCCAGCCCACTGCCATCCTGCGGCTCTTGCGCAAAAGCACTCATGATTCTCGCCTGGTCCAGAGCTTGCCCTCCGAATGTGATCGGACCTGCTCTGCAAATCCCACAGGTGATGAGATTCCCATAGCAGGATTCTACCAGTGCGGGCAAAAGGTGTAGCTGAAACAGGGGCGATGGGCGGGAGTTGATATTCTTCCCGGAGTAAGGTTCTAGAGCAACTCGCTAGTGGTTGCACCTTGGGTAGTGCGGGCCTTTAGGCCCGCGTTAAGACCGCCCGCACGTTCCTAGCTTCAGCCGCTGGGGTCGTCGACCTCAGCGGCTGAAGCGATTTTTCTTCCTGCCCTTGGACGCGGGCCTGAAGGCCCGCACTACCGGTGCAGCCGGATATATTATCCAGGAAACGCTCTATAGGAAACAAATGAGTAAGCCAGAAATGCGGAAAAAGCTGGCCGCGCTCAGTTTCTCCGAGAAGATCAAAATTCTGGAAAAACTTCGCCGCCGCAGTCTGGCAATCGCTGCCGCGGTTTGCGTCCAGCAAAACCAATCCCCGCCCAAACTAAAACGGCAGGGCCCATCACCCTGCCGTTGTCGCTAAGCCTTAGCTCAAAGCTGACGGCTGATTGCTGACAGCTCCTACAGCAGCTCTTCGTTCCAGTTCTCCAGGAACTTCTTCACTTCCGCATGAACTGGTCGGCCACCGCTCCGTCAATGATGCGATGGTCATAGCCGATGCTGAGGTGCATCATCGAACGGATGGCGATGGAGTCATTGCCATCCTTGTCGGTAACCACCACCGGCTTTTTCACGATTCCACCCACACCCATGATGGCCACCTGCGGCTGATTGATGATGGGCATCCCGAATTTCGCGCCAAAGATGCCGGGATTGGTGATGGTGAACGTCCCACCCTGCACCTCGTCGGGCTTCAACTTCTTGGTGCGAGCGCGCTCGCCGAGGTCGGTGATGGCGCGCTGCAAGCCGACGAAGCTGCGCTCCTCGGCGCTCTTCACGACGGGCACGATCAGTCCCCAGTCCAGAGCGACAGCAATGCCAAGGTTGATGGAGGCGTGATAGCGGATGTTCTCGCCTTCCACCGACGAATTGATGATGGGCCATTTGCGAATGCCATGCACCACGGCGCGCGCAAAGAACGGCGTGAAGGTGAGCTTGTTGCCGGTGGCCTGCTCGAACTTCGCCTTCATCTTCTCGCGCAGTTTCGCGATGCGGGTCATGTCCACTTCGAAGACGCCGTGCACGTGCGCGCTGGTGCGCTTCGACATCACCATGTGCTCGGCAATCTTCTTGCGCATCACCGACATGGGAACGACTTCGCCGGGGGTCACGCCGCCGACCGGTTGCAGAGGTGCGACGACGGCAGGCATCGAAGGCTCGGGAGCGGAAGCTGCCGGAGCGGCAGGCTTGGAAACCGCAGCCGGTTGCGCCGGAGCAGCGGGCTGAGACGCGCCAGCGCCATGCTTGGCAATGAACGACTCGATGTCGTCCTTGGTAATTCGGCCACCAAGACCTGTTCCCGAAACCTGCGCCAGGTCAACTTTGTTTTCCTTGGCGATGCGGCGCACCAGCGGGCTGGAACGCACGCGGTCCTGCTCGCTAGGCTCGGGATAATCAAGCGCTGCCCCCTTCTCTTCTGGGGCAGGCTGTGCCGGCTTCTTGGGCTCCTCGCCACTGGGAGGCTGCGCCACTTCGGTCTGGGTCGAGCGGCTACCGTCTCCTCCAGCCGGCGGCCGGTGGCGGGCTGCTGGCGGCAGAAGCGGCCGGAGCGGATGCGGCAGCTTCGCCTTCGCCCGCAATCGTCCCCACTACGGTGTTCACCTGGACCGTGGCGCCAGCTTGAACTTTGATGTCCTGCAACGTGCCGGACGCGGGCGCGGGAATCTCCGCGTCAACCTTGTCGGTCGAAATTTCAAACAGCGGCTCGTCGCGTTGAACTTTCTCGCCTGGCTGTTTCAACCACTTGGTAATGGTTCCTTCGAAAATCGATTCCCCCATCTGGGGCATGATCACATCTGTAGGCATGTTGTCCTTCCGCGGGATATATAGCTGGAACTGCAAGCTTGCAGCAAACGAACATTATATCGCCTAAAAGCCGGGACTGTCGCCTAGCGCAGCACCAGCACGGCCCGTCCGCTTAGCTTGCCGGCATGCATCAGGTCAAGTGCGTTGCCCGCATCTTCCAGCGGGAACTTGGTGATATGCGGCAACACGTGATCGTGAAGCGAGAAATCCAGCGTCGCACGATACATTCGCGCAAGTGAATGGGCTGTGAACTCATTGACTCGGCTGCACCACTCGGCTAGTCTCAAGTCCGTAACGGTTTGCGTGTGGGCTTGTCTTTGAAGGGGCACAGCTTCAGACTGTGCCGTAAGGCGTGGCGGGAGAGTTGGGTTTCAGCCCCTGGGGAAATTCGGGCGCGAGTTGTCCCGACGACGGCAGTGATTTTGGCATTAAAGCGATGTCCCTCAGTGGCTAAAGCCGAGCCCTCCGAATCCGAGCTTCCCGAGGCATCCCTCCAGCGAGGTTTTACCCGGTCGAGTTTGATCGGGCCTCTAAGCGCCCATGCAGATTCTTTCGATCACGGTCTTCGCGCTGGCCTGTGCCACCATGTTCTATGTGTTGTTCGGCTATCCATTGCTGCTAGGCTGGATGGCCAGGCATGCGACCAACCCGGTTCACAAGGACCAAAAACTTCGCACTGTTTCTTTTGTAATCGCCGTCTACAACGGGGAGAAATTTCTCGAGCGCAAGTTGAAGACGATTTTAAGCCTGAACTATCCCCGCGAGCTGATTGACATCCTGGTAGTTTCCGACGGCTCGACCGACCGCACCGACGAAATCGCACGCAGCTTCGCCAACCAGGGAGTGCGCTTTCTACGCGTCCCGCACGGTGGCAAGGCCGCAGCCCTCAATGCCGCCGTTCCCCTGGTTTCCGGCGAGATACTGGTGCTCAACGACGTCCGCCAGACGCTTGATCCCGACTGCTTGCGCAAGATCATCGCCTGCTTTGGCGATTCCAGGGTGGGTTCGGTCAGCCCCAGGACGGTCATCGTTGAAGGTGACAGCCACGAGGAAGCGACTACAAGCGCTTATTGGCGTTACGAGGACTGGATACGCCAGCGTCTCACGAACATTGACTCGACCTTCGGTTACAGTGGCGCCTTTGCCGCTATGCGTCGCTCGCTGTGGACACCCCTTCCGCCCGGTACGCTTCTCGATGACGTTTATGTGCCGCTGAAGGCGTTCTTTCAGGGTTACCGAATCCTGTACGAGCCGACGGCCACGATGTACGACTTCCCCACCGTGCTGCACTCCGAATTTCGCCGCAAGGTACGGCTGCAGGCCGGTCTGTACCAGATGCTCATGCTCATGCCCGAGCTGCTAAGCCGCCGGAACCGGATGCGATTCCATTTCTTGTCGGCCAAATACGGGCGCATCGTCATACCGTATTGCATGATCGCGATCGCCTTAGCGACCATCGGCCTGCCGCCCTTCTGGCGAAGCCTGGCGGCGTGGGGGCAGGTGGTGTTCTATGGATTGGCGGCGCTTGATCCGCTTGTACCCGACCGTTTCCCACTGAAGAAGCTGACGTCTCCGATTCGTACGTTCGTGGTCCTGATGGCCGCTTCATTGGCGGCTGTGCGGGTCTATTTCGTGAGCCCTACGAGCCTCTGGAAGGAAGCGTCATACCGGAGTGCGACGGTTGAGCAGGTTCCCCGGCCAACAGAACCCGAGGAGCCTAAGGTGCCGACCAGCACTGGCGGCTGAATCCAAGCCTTCACCTACACTTCTTCGCTCAACTTGCTTTTCTGTTGCGCGCCAGCGTCACGAAGAAGTCGCGACTGATCGGCTCGATCGTCGCCGTGGCCTCGGGAAACTGCGAGAAGATCTTCTTCAATTGCTCTTCGGTGTAGAGGAACAGGTCGCAGCGCTTCTTGTAGCGCATACTGCGCTGCCATCCGAGGAGCCCGCCCGCTACCGGAAACGAGAAGAATGCTTTGTCTTTCGTCAGCGAGAGGACCTTGGCAACCACTTTCTCCGGATCGGGCATGTAGTCCATGAAACCCATCACGATGACGTAGTCAAACAGCTCCTGCGGAGCATACTCGTAGAAATCGGCGACCATGAACTTGCACCGATCGCCGACGCCGACCTTCTTGGAATGCTCCGTCGCGAGTTGCAGCATGCCTTCGGCGAAGTCGATTCCGACGACGCGAGCAGCACCCCGCTGGGCAAGGGTAATGGAGTAGTGACCAGGCCCGCATCCGACATCGAGCACACTCTTGCCTTCGATTGGATTGCAGCCCTCAATCGACTTCTCGAAGCGCAGCCGCATGCTCCTGCGGAAAAGACGATTGATGACGCTATCGATCAGGCCATTTTGATTGCCGTAGATTGCGTCGAAGTCGTTGGCGTACTGGTGGAAGAAGGTTTGAGTGCGATCAAGCGACATGAGTATTTACCAGTTGCGGATAATTGCTTAGGACGTTCTTGAACGTAGTCACAGGAAAATCCCGGAATATCCGGCGGAGTTTTGCTTCCGTGGTCTCCAGATTAACGTACGACTTGAACCGGCGTATCCGGCTCATGGGCAACCGGGGATGCGTAGGGTCTATCTCCCGCGGATGGACGTAGAACACGACCGGGCGTCCTTCAGCAAGCACTTGCAGCGCCATCTTACGAATCAACCAATAGGGGAACAGCCGTAGATACCCGCCCCCGAAGAAGCACGTCGGCTTGCCCAACAAGTTGGCGACGGTGATCGGAAACTCCAACAGCGCGTCGTGATCGGCGACCCGGTGCGGTTCGCGCCGGCCCTGAGGCATGCCGCCGTGTCCCCGCTGCGCCGGAAACACAGAGGAATCGTACTGGTAGCCTGCTTCGGCGAGTGCATCGAAGAACCACGGAGTCTCGTCCGTGGTCGAAAAACCTGGCGCGCGATAGCCCACTACTTCAACCCCGGAGATGTCTTCCAGCAGGAGGCGCGCGCCTCGCACATCCTCATAGAACTCGGTTCGGCTCAGTTCGTATACGAGTCGATGCCCATAACCGTGCGACGCAACTTCATGTCCTCGGTCGGCAGCCTGTTTCACCAGGTGGGGAAAGCGTTCGGCTACCCATCCCAGGAAAAAGCAGGTCACTTGGACATTCTTTTCGCTGAAGAGATCCAACAACTTGGAGAAGTTCCTCTCCACGCCCGAGGGCAGACTCGCCCACTGATCGATGGTGGGCACACTGGGGTCGTCCAGAATATGGAACCAGTCTTCAACGTCAACCGAGAAAATGGAGGTCTGCATGTTGCCTGCGGTGAGCTAGATATATAACGTTTCCCTACTCTGGCACAAGAGAGAAGGCAGGTTTCAGAGAAACCTCTCAAGCCATGGTACTCATTGTAGACCGATTGCGGTCGGCTTAGAATTGACTCTCTGAGAGGCCTGGACTAGCCTCAATGTTTCGCCCTGGCAAGGCTATAAGTTCTTGCGTCCAGTGCATTTGGCCAGCCAGGCTTCGGGGTCTCTCGCCGTCATCGTATGAAACTTTGCCGCAAATTTCTGCAAATCGTCCTCGCGCTGTCTCTTTGCACCCAGGCTTTCTCCAGCAATGGGATGCATCCGGCGCATGCTCCCAAGGCTATGGTGGCGACGCTGCAGCCCGAGGCATCCGAGGCGGGAATCGCGATCATGCGGCAGGGCGGCAACGCGGTGGACGCCTCGGTTGCTGTAGGCTTCGCCCTCGCCGTGGTGCTCCCCCAGGCAGGCAACATCGGCGGAGGCGGCTTCCTACTCTTCCGCCGGGCCGACGGCGAGGTCCACTTCCTCGACTTCCGCGAGAAAGCCCCGGCCAAAGCCACCGCCAACATGTATCTGGATGCCCAGGGCAATGTGATTCCGGGCGCGAGTATTCTCGGCTACAAAGCGATTGGTGTCCCGGGCTCGGTGGCGGGTCTGGTGTACGCACAGAAGCATTGGGGCAAGCTGACGCTCAAGCAAGTGATGGAGCCTGCGATCCGGCTGGCGCGTGATGGCTACGTCCTCGACTACGACGCCGCCAGATCGTTCCACGACGCCAACCTGGCGAAGTTTCCCGAATCGCACCGCATCTTTCAGCGCGACGGCGATTACTATCAGCAGGGCGACGTTTTCAAGCAGCCAGAGCTGGCGAAGACCCTCGAACGCATCGCCGAAAATCCTGACGACTTCTACCATGGCGCAATGGCGCGCGAGTTGGCTGCGGCCATCGAGAAGGGTGGCGGCCTGGTTACGGCCGAGGACCTTGCCCAGTACGAGGTGAAGGAGCGGCAACCGATTCGCGGCACTTATCGCGGGTACGAGGTCATTAGCGCTCCCCCGCCATCGTCCGGCGGCGTCACCCTGGTCGAGAGCCTCAACATCCTCGAAGGATACGACCTCGGTAAGCAGGGCGAGGGTTCGGCGCAAAACATCCATCTCACAGCCGAGGCTTACCAGCGGGCATTCTTTGACCGTGCGGAATTTCTTGGAGACCCGGACTTCTCCAAGATCCCAGTTGCGCAACTGCTGGACAAGCGTTACGCCGATGCCTGGCGCGAGACCATTCCGCTGCGTCGCGCAACGCCCAGCGGCGGTCTGCGGCGTCCTTCGGTTTTCTCGCAACTGGACAGCTATGCCAGTTCGCATCCGCAGCCGAAATCAGTGCTCGAGCCAGTCCACACCACCCATTACTCAGTTGTCGATCCCGAGGGCGACGCGGTGTCGGTCACAACCACGCTGAACGAGAGCTTTGGCTCGCACGTCACGGCGGAGGGGTTGGGCTTCCTGCTTAACGACGAGATGGACGATTTCGCATCCAAGCAAGGCGTGCCCAACATCTTTGGACTGATCCAAGGTCCCGCAAATGCAATTGGTCCCGGCAAACGGCCGCTGTCCGCCATGGCGCCGACCATCGTGCTCAAAGACGGCAAGCTATTCCTGGTGCTTGGCGCTGAAGGCGGCCCCACGATCATCACTACCGTCGCCAATGTGCTGATGGGCGTGGTGGACTACGGATTGAACATTCAGCAGGCGGTCAATGCGCCTCGCTTCCATGACCAGTGGCTACCCGATGAGATCAAGCTGGAAAGGGTCGGCTTCTCGACAGACACAGTTCGCATCCTCGAGCATATGGGACACAAAATATCTACTGACGCTAGCCTCGACTCTCTGCCGGGACAGCCGAAGAATTCGACGCACGAATATTGGGGCGATGCACAGTGTATTGAGATTGACCCTGGCACCGACGAGCGACTGGGCGCCAGTGACGGACGCAATAACGGAAAGGCGGTTGGATTCTGATGCGTCAGCGCCGTGTCCACCTTGATTTACGCAAGGCAGGAACGTCTGCATCCTGGCCTGCTCGACCAGATGGTTTCCGGAGGAGCGGAAGCCATCGAG
>CAVYIR010000010.1:0-204487 GCA_963768645.1 uncultured Acidobacteriaceae bacterium | reverse complement strand
ATAGTACGCGCAAAAGATCTTCAGCACCCTCGGTAAGCAGGATGGCCTGTACTGGAAGAATGCTGACGGCTCGTCCGGAGGACCGATTGGCGAGGCTGCGGCCAAGGCGCTGGCAGAGGGATATACCGGCGGCAAGTCAGGATTTCATGGGTACTATTTCAAGATCCTGAGCGGCCAGGTCCGGCGGCGCCGATGGGTAAACTGGACTACGTCATCGAGGGGATAATGATCGGCGGATTTGCCCTAGTCGCCGTGCCTGCCGAATACCGCGTGACGGGCGTAAAGACCTTCATCGTGAACAATGACGGAATTGTTTACCAGAAGGACTTGGGCCCTGATTCCCCAAACATCGTAAAGAATATGGAACTCTACAACCCGGACAAGACCTGGCACCCGACCAACGACGAGTGGCCGCAGAATGTGTCGGCAGTCAACCCATGACCGACTAGCAGGGAACGAGAGGCCAGAACTGATCTAGTTGGCTGAACGGTCGTCCGTTCGACGCTTAGTCGGCCAGATTGAATAAACTAAGGAGAACTCCGATTGCAGGGAGCTGTGTATGAACATTTGTAGGAGCCGATCGGATCAAGAAGCAATGCGTATTGTTATCGCGGACACGTATAGACTCTTCGCCGAGGCTTGCAAAACTCTTCTTGAACCTGAGTTCGAGGTGATAGCCATCGTCACCGACGGGGCTGCAATCCCGGAGGTAGTTGCAAGAGTTTCGCCCCAATTGATCGTGGCAGATGCAGAAATGCCTCGGATTAGGCCGCTCCGCTACTGCAAAAAGCTTCAGGGTGAATCGTTTCAGTTTCCGAAGCTCGTGATATTGACAAGTCGATTCGGTACCGAAACGGCAATCGGAGAGTTCCGGAAGGGAGCGTCTGCCGTCGTCTCCAAGCAATGTGGTGCTCAAGAGCTCTTGAGAGCGGTTCAGTTAGTGGCGCTTGGAGAGCACTACCTGTCTGCCGCGGTTACACAGGCTTCAGTGGAGTCGCTTCTTAAGCAGGCGAGTGACTGCAGAGGTCATCTGGAAATTACCGACCGGCAGCGCGAGATTCTCAGGCTTCTGGCGCAAGGTATGGCTGTGAAGGAGGTCGCTGAGTTTCTTGGCGTCTGTGTCGGCACCGTCAATTTCCATAAATACCGGGCCATGGCGCTCTTGAATTTCAGATCGAATGCTGAACTCTTCCGTTACGTGATCCAGCACGAAGCTTCCGGTTGAGAAGAGAAGGAGCAAGCCCCGTTTGAAGATGCAACATGGCTGCCCAGCGTCGGTATACGCCTCCGAAGCTGCCTGGACGGCAGAAGGCCAAAAATTACGAGGAGCCGAAGCAAAAGCGCCACGTGATAGTGCAGCGCTGGTAAGAGAGAGGCAGGATCTATGACAGCCTCGGGCGAGAGGTCGTTCTCGCAGCTTTTCTCCTACCGAAAGGAATGGCTGCGGCTCGATGTAATCGCTGGCTTGACCACCGCTGCCGTAGTCATACCAAAAGCGATGGCGTATGCCACCATCGCCGGCCTACCGGTACAGGTGGGACTGTACACCGCTTTACTGCCGATGCCTCAGCCGCACACTTCCTGAGGTGCGAGGAATCCATGCAGATTGATAAGTCGACAGTGCACTTCCTGAAACAGATCCTCGGCCGAATAGCGCGAAAACAATTCTCACTTACATCAGCGGGTTTGGCCTACTACTTCTTGATGTCGCTGTTTCCGGCGTTGGTGTTGTTGACCACCTTGAGCAGTTATCTGCCGCTGCGAAATACCGTCGATCAGTCTCTGGGTTTTATCCACCACGTCATGCCTGAGCAGAGTGCATCCATGATTCGCGACATGGTACGGAGAATTGGTACCCGTCGCCCTGAACTTTTATCTGTTGGATTTGCCACCACCGTGTGGCTAGCTTCTACTGCAGTCAAGGGGATTATTTTGAGTCTCGACAGAGCGTACAGAGTCGCACACTCGCGCCCGCGTTCCGTAACCAGGCTTCTTGCTCTGGGCCTGACGCTCCTCATCGGGACTCTGTTTTTATTAGCTGTGCTCGCAATTGCTCTGGGACCTGCTAACGAAGCCTTCCGCTTATATGCCAAGTGGGTGATCTCAGCGGTCTTCATCTTTGTAACGTTGGAACTGCTCTACGTTGTCGCTCCGAATGCACCCCTGTCACAGAGATTGACCGTACCCGGCGCTACGGTCGCCACCGCTATCTGGCTGCTGATCTCTTGGGCACTCGGCTTCTACTTCCGGCATTTTGCACAGCTCCAATTGGGAGCTCTCTTTGGATTGCTGGCAACGCCACTCGCATTTATGACTTGGCTGTACTGGAGCGCAGCCGCAGTCCTTATCGGTGGAGAAGTAAACTTTGGCTTAACAGAGGCTCGACGATTTGCCAGTGGCAAGGCTATGAGCCAGGGGGCATGACTGCCTGTACAGTGGTGCATGCGTTGCTGCTGGAGATCATCATCGACAGAAATCGTATTACGCAGTTCGTCAACGGCTGTTGTCCGCTACTTGAAAAGCGGAATGTTTGCGGCAAATTGCAGATCGAGCAGTAGATTGATGCGGCGGTCTAATTGGAAGAACAACGCAGTCTGCTTTCCAGTAAGCACCTTCCGGAATTTCGGAATCCACTCCTGGCGCAGGGTCGCAGTTTGCACGTCCAACGTTGCCATTTTTTCGACAAGGCTGTCGGCTTGAGCGTCCGTCATGTTCCCGTAATCTTGCGCGTATTCCTTGACGAGAGCGTAACTAGCGTCACCTAGCTTCGTGGTCTCCTGAGTGTATGCATCGTAGACTGGCCAAAATTTTTCGGCTTGGGCATCGGTCAGCTTCATATTTTCCGCAATGATCTGCTTTTTCGCGGAGCGTATGTCGGATCGCAGCAGTTGTACATCTTGCTCAATACCCGCCGACCCCGATGTCGAGGGCTCGGATTTCTGAGCGAATGCCACACTCTGGATCAACAGGAGTGACGTTCCTATAACAAGGACTGTCGCCAACGTTTTCATTAGTTCCTCCGGTGAATCTGGCTAATCGACGACCGATAGCAATGGCTTCAGTTCGTCGCGTGGTATCCCTGGCTAAAATTGCTGAAGCCCCGAATCCGCACCTGAATGGGTCGAGATGCTTGCTCACTGGAAGCATGAGGTGTTGCTGTTGCTTCCTGCAACTAGGGAAATCCCTAGTTGCTCGAGGAACTGACGCGGGCCTAGGCTGTGCTTGCATGATGCACATGATCGAACTGAGGGATCTTAGCCGGAATGGCCGTTTTCATTCCCAACAGTGCAACTCGCGCAACTCTATCGTCAGCACTCTTATGCCCCGTCGATCTTGCAACGTGAACGCGGAGTGAGCAGCCATGCTGAAGACAGACCACCCTAACGAGTCGCAACAGTCCATTCCTGAAACGCAGCGCCATGTGCCGCCTGCCACCGGGACACAATTGCGCACTCTACTCGGGGGGCCTTCAACTCGCAGGAGCAGGCCACGATAGGCAAGTCTCTGGCGATAAAGGGGGAATTAAGTGGTTCAGAGTCTCTCTACATCGACGGCCGTGTGGAAGGGTCGATCAATCTTCCGGGACATTGTGTCACTGTCGGACGCAATGGCACTGTTTCGGCCAATATTACGGCCCGAGAGATCGTGATTCTGGGAAGAGTCCAAGGCATGATGGCGGCTAGCGATCGCCTTCATATAAGTAGCGAAGGCGCGTTGACCGGCGATGTCGTCACCCAGCGCGTCAGCCTAGAGGATGGTGCCTATTTCAAGGGTAGTATTGACATCCGCAAGGGTAACGCTGACAGCAATGAAATCTCATCGGGGCAATCTAACCAGTCTCCTGCTACTTCAGGCTGACCGTTTGGTCGGAGGATTCTGGCGGGAAGCAAGAGCCAGCTTAGCCACCTCTTTTGTCCCGGCTTTACCGCCAGACCTTTCCAATGACTAGGGATTTCCCTAGTTGACGCATCCCAGGTCATGTACGAGAGTTTGAATTATGATACGAATTGCGCAGGGCCGACGGTAGACGAGGGTACTTTAATGGGGTAGATCGGTTCGCACCGAGCAACGGGCTACGGTATCTCAGCAAGTTGGAACGGCTGCTGATGTGTTGTGGTGTGCTCCTGCTCTTCCTGTACGTGGCCAATCGAACCTACAGCGCAATTTACTCACGTTCCAGTCTGCAGAGCTTCTGGGCAGCTGAAGCATCCGCTCAAACTGAAGCTGGGATAAAGCCTCAATCCTCGAGCCGCCTGCCTGACTTCAGCCTCTGGTCAGACAAGCGTATTAGAGCCTACCACACGAGCCTGGCGGCGAAGGTACCCCCACCGTTAGGAGTTCTCGAGATCTCGGCTCTTCAGCTTCAGGTGCCGGTTCTGGAGGGAACGGACGACCTGACGCTGAATCGTGGGGTCGGGCACATCCCGGGTACCGCGGCCCTTGGCGAAGGCGGCAACATAGGAATTGCCGGGCACCGGGATGGTTTCTTTCGTGGACTCAAGGATATTCACGTTGGGGACACGATTGATGTGTACACACAGCGCGGCGGTTCACGCTACGTGGTGGATGAGATCCAGATTGTCTCACCAGATGAGGTGTCCGTTCTCGCGCCGCGAGCGAAACCTTCCCTCACATTGGTGACCTGTTATCCGTTTTACTTCGTCGGTAGCGCGCCTTCGCGCTACATCGTGCATGCGACTCTGGCCACCGCAGATGACTTGAGAAGTTCTGAAACGCCGGCCCATGAGTGAAAGCCCACGTGGCCGGAGGCAGCAACTAACGCACTTCAATCCAGACCCGAGCGCGGTTTGGCCAAGGATCGCTTATCCCAAAATGAAGGAGAAGAAAATGAAGTCAGACAGCATTTGGATCAGAACAAGTTTGGCACTGGCGGCCGGGGCCCTTTGTCTCGCTGTTGCGGTCTCGACCAGCGCGCAAGTACAGACCCAAACAACCACTAGAACCGGAAAAACCACCCACGAAGTCGAGGTCCAGAACGGTGAGGTCGTTGCCGTCGAAGGCAATCATCTTTTCGTCAAGATGGCAGACGGTACCCTTCGCGACTTTCCCAATGTGCCGGATAGCGCCAAAGCCAATGTGGACGGCCAGCAGCTTGGCATTCACGACCTTAAGCCCGGTATGAAACTGCAGCACACGACGATCACGTCAACCACACCGCAAGTGGTGACCACCGTCGAAACGGTCACCGGGAAAGTCTGGCACGTGACTCCACCGCTCTCCGTTATCCTCACAATGGAGAACGGTGAGAATCAGTCATTCAAAATTCCGGATGGGCAAAAATTCATGGTTGAAGGCAAGGAAACGGATGCCTGGGGCCTGAAGAAGGGAATGAACGTGTCCGCGACGAGGATTACGGAGACTCCCCTGACTTCTGTATCGCAGCACACGCAGGTGACCGGAACAATGCCGCCCGATCAGCCTGTATTGATCGCTAAAGGAGGTGCTACGGGTGGCGGCGCCACTGCCGGAGGAACTACCACTACTGCCGAAGGAACCAGCGGTACTGCTTCCGGTCAATTGCCGAAGACGGCGAGTAGTTGGCCTCTCGTGGGAATCCTTGGGCTTTTATTAATTTCGATTTCACTGGGAACGGCATTGCTTCGCAGGAGTCTAGGGCTTCGAGGTTGAGATTCCGCCAGCAGTGGCAAGTGAGGCTTCGGCCCAAAGTGACAATGGTGGTAGCGTTCGCGGACCCGTGCCGGGCCAGTAAACTGCCATGAAGCGCGAGGCAAGTGAAGCTTGGTTGTACTTACTCCGCCATGGGGGTCCGGCACTCGTGTTCCGTGATACATTTTGACGGATGCCGATTTCGTTGGAGAAGATATGTCAATTACAAAGCGTGCAACTGCTGAGTTCTTTGGAACATTCTGGTTGGTCTTTGGAGGTTGCGGGAGCGCTGTGTTGGCAGCGGCGTTCCCAAACTTGGGAATAGGTTTCCTGGGTGTCGCCTTTGCCTTCGGCCTGACCTTGCTGACTATGGCCTTCACCATCGGCCCTATCTCCGGGTGCCATATCAATCCGGCGGTATCGGTCGGACTATGGGCAGGCAAAAGGTTCCCAGCGTCCGACCTGCTGCCGTATATCGTCGCCCAAGTGGCGGGCGGCATCGTGGCGTCAAGTGTCCTTTATGTAATCGCGAGCGGGAAGGAGGGGTTCACACTGGCTGCGGGATTTGCTTCCAACGGGTATGGGGAACACTCGCCGGGTGGGTATTCACTTCTCGCCTGCCTGGTGACCGAAGTGGTTCTCACGATGTTCTTCCTTTTGATCATTCTCGGCTCGACCGACGAACGAGCGCCGAAGGGCTTTGCCCCCATCGCGATTGGGCTGAGCCTTACCCTGATTCACCTCATTTCAATTCCGGTGACGAATACCTCGGTGAACCCCGCCCGCAGCACGGGGCCGGCTCTGTTTGTGAGGGGGTGGGCGCTGGAACAGTTGTGGCTGTTCTGGTTAGCCCCGATTGTGGGTGCCGTCTTGGCCGGGATCATCTATCACGGGTTGTTCGCCGAGGGTCCGCAACCAACGGTTCGCGCCGCTGAGAGCGCGCGCTGACCGCGGAGAGAGAGCCGCCATTGGGAGAGCCGCGAGTTAGAGACGCTAACTCGCAAAGTAGCGTTGACTGTAGTGTGTCCGGGCACGAGACGAATAGACACTTCAACAAGAAGGAGGGACAAAGCCATGACAATCACAACAGGTAAAGGCACCGCGATTCTGAAGATCATCGTCCTCGCGCTGGCTTGCTCACTAGCGATTGTGGCGCACGCAGCCGACGACAAAGCAAAAGAGCAGCAGCAGGTCCGGAAAATGGCCCAGGATACCCTGCAACGTCTTTATAAGGCCGAGCCGAAGGCCAAAGGCGCAGTGGAGGGAGCGGCAGGGTATGCCGTGTTCAGCAATACGGGTTTAAAGATTCTCATGCTTGGATCCGGCAAGGGCGAGGGCATCGCCGTGAACAACAAGAGCAAGATGGAGACGTTCATGAAGGTGGTGGAGCTCCAGGCCGGCCTCGGTTTTGGGGTGAAGAAATTTAGTGTGATCTTCGTCTTCGACAACGATACGGCGTTCGACAGCTTCGTCAACTCCGGCTGGGAATTCGGCGGACAAACCACCGCCGCGGCCACAACCGGGGAGAAGGGTGGAGCGCTGGCCGGAGCGGCTTCGGTCTCGCCCGGTGTCTGGATGTATCAAATGACGGACAAGGGCGTGGCGCTCGAGATCACCGCCAAAGGCACCAAGTACTACAAGGATGATGACCTGAATTGAGAGCTTGGGCTGCACTGATTTCAATTAGGAACGTTCTCTCGCGGCACTCTGTCGCCGCCATGAGTCCGCGAGAGTCTGCTTTGCGGTTGAGAGCCATCGGCATTGTTAACCGAAAGGAGAAATGGCAATGAACATAGCAGGTTGGAAATTTGCATGGCCGGCAGCTACAGCGGCCACGGCTTGCTTGGCCTTTACCCTGAGCCTAAGCGCGCAGGTCGAGACACAAACTACGACAGCGAAAGGGCAACCTACCGTCGTAACCAAGGTCGAACGTGGTGAAGTCGTGACCGTCTCAGGCAACGACCTGGTAGTCAAGATGGCGGATGGCACTATCCGCAATTTTGAGAATGTGCCCGCGAGCGCCAGAGTAACCGTAGATGGCAAGCAGCTCGGCATTCATGATCTGAAGCCCGGCATGAAACTCCAGCGGACCATCACCACGACCTCAACTCCCATGATCATCACGACGGTACAGACGGTTAAGGGAAAGGTTTGGCACATCACTCCGCCGCTGAGCATAATCTTGACCCTGGAAGACGGCAAGAACCAGCAGTTCAAGATTCCCGAGGACCAAAAATTTGACGTAGAGGGACAGATGGTCGATGCCTGGGGCCTGCGCAAGGGGATGATCGTCACTGCCACCAAGATTGTGGAGCAGGAGGCGACTGAGGTGGCGCAGGAGAAGACTGTGACGGGGACTGCGCCGCCCGCGGATGTACCGATCCTGGTCGCAGTGGGGAGCGAAGAGGAGGTTCCGGCTGCGGAAGCACCACCCGCAACACCAGCCGCAGCGTCGGAGGCCACAAGTGGCTTGTCCACGACGGGAATGATCGGATTGCTGTGTCTTCTGGTGGTGGTTGCCTTGATCGTGTGGTATGTGGTCCGGAAGCGCCGCTCGCATGCGTGATCTTCGAACGCACTTTCCGGGAGTTGTCCGTTCCTTGGATTGTTCGGCGCGGCAGCTTTCACGCAGATTCGGGCCTAACACGCAGTACGATAAACGTAATCCATCCGCGAGTGCGATTGTCCGAACGACTCCGAGAGAGGGAGAGAGAGACGGCTGTGATCACTCAGCGCGCGATCTCTGGCGAACCTTCCTGGCGTCAGGTGATGGAGCTTGAAGCGCGTAAGGAAGTGATTGAACGCTGGCTGTCGGAATCCATCATCCCCTCTCAACTGGTTGAAGTCCTGCAGGAGATGCTGGCAACGACGGAGCGCCAATTAAAGGCCATCAGAAGTCAGGCTCCGGAGAATACACGTTCGTCCCCCCGCCACGAGTCGGGGTAACTCCAATCGTGGCTTCACTGCTGCTGAGAAACAAATATCTGGCTGCGGAGAATCGTATCCTGAAAGCCCAGATCAAGGGCCGACTGCTTCCTTCGGGAGCTGACAAGGCCACGCTGGCGGAGATCGCTCACCGCCTAGGGCGTAAGGCGCTGGAGGAAGTAGGGGCCGCGGCCAAGCCGGATACCATTCTGGGTTGGTATCGCAAGCTGGTCGCTAACAAGTTCGACGGGTCCAGATTCCCTGGTTCCGTGAGAATAATGACTTACGCGCTGAAGTCGCTGGCCTTCAGCATTGCAAGACTTTACCATCTCAGGAGGAAAAGACTATGTGGTGTCCCTGTCGTCTCAAGAACTTGCTGCTAATCACCCTGGCGGCGTTTGCGCTTTCCCTAAGCAGTGTTGCCCAAGTCGGCACGTGCACCACCGCAGACTGCTGGTCTTATTCAGGCAACACAAACCCGGCGTATTGGTCGGGATTGACTCCTTACGCCTACTGCAACCAGTCCAACAACCTCACGCAACAACAGTCGCCAATTGACGTCATGCCAGCCCCGAATACATATCCGGAACCCGTGGAGAATACGAACCTGACATTGTCAACTAATTACTCGAACGTGGCGGTCCCGGTGGAAGATCTCAACTACACTATCGAGGCTGATTACGGAGCTGGCAGCTCACAGAACTCTGTCACATTTAATGGCGTCACCTATAACCTGCTTCAGTTCCATTTTCACGAGCCGAGCGAGCACGCAATGAATCAACAGGCGAATGGTCTTTTTGCTATGGAAGTGCACCTGGTCCACCAGGCTGTGGACAAGAATGGAAAGACGGACCCGAATGGAGCGAAATTAGTAATTGGCATTTTCATAAATGCACCAACTACTGGGGGCACGAATGCAGCCCTCGGAACAATGATGACTGCTGCCAACAACCACGACCATAGTCCACAGAATTTGAATCCTCTCCAAATTATACCCGGGCAACAAAATACCTCTAGCCTAAACTATTTCACTTATCCGGGCTCGTTGACGACTCCTCCTTGCACCCCGGGTATTACCTGGGTGGTGTTGGCCACGCCAATCACGGTTTCGCGGGACCAATACACTTCGTACGTGAACCAATATAAATACAGCAGCCGCAACCCTTTGGCGCCGTTACCGACTCTGAATTTGCAAAGCAATTTCAATTGCGCATACTGTTCATCCGCGACTCCCAAACCTCGGTAATGCTTACTAGAACTTGATTATCATTTTTGAGCTACCCAGTGCGGTTTTTACAATTAATTATTATTGATGCCAAGGGTGGGTTGATTCTCGGTTGGCGACAACGGCTTGCAGCTCGCGTATCACCCAGAACAGCCGCCGGGCCGACACATAACTGTGCTGACCACCGTTGCGCAAGTCCGTGATCCGGGATTTCGCGATTAGCTTTTGGATTTTCCGCTGCGACAGTCCCAGCCCTAGCTCAGAGTGCACGATGTCAACTGCTTCTTCTTCGGAGATGCCTGGCAGTGCCTGGCCAGCATGAAAGCGGGAACGCCATTGCTCCAGCTCCAGGGCCTGGCGGGTGAAGATTGCCTCCAGCTCGTGGGTGCCGGCGAACAGCAACCCACAGTGCGGCGGTTGATCCAACAGTTCCCGTAGGGTCTCCGAGATCGAACCGCAGATTGCGCAGAATCCGATCGACCGTACCCAACCCGATCGCCCCACAGGTTTCCGCCACCCGCTTCATCAGATCCAGCGAGCGGATTCCCTGGCGAACATAGATGTAGTAAGCTCTTCGACCCTCTCCGTTCTTAGCGATCTCCGAGCGGTTCAACTCCGCGATCAGGTGCTGCAGTACATAGGTCTTCTGGGTTCCTGGGGCCGCCGTAGAGGTAACAGGCCCGCCCATGATCCAGGGCTTCGTAGAAGTACCGTCGCAGCAAATGGGCATTCTCGGTTTCGTAGAGCTTTCCTGTACTGATGACCGGAGTCGCAATGGGATGGGCCGCAATGAAGTCGGGGATCGCGGTCCGGATGAGGCCGTCGTTGGAGGAGATCCGGCTGTAATGGCCATTTAGAAACTGATAGAGGGTCTCCCGGGCGTAGTTGATGCGGCGGGCAAAATCTGGCGGTGCCATGCCGGTGCGGGCCAGGTAATCCTGCAACTCCAGTGGTATTTCGGTGGATTTTACGCCCAGAAATCCCGCCTCTTCCCACCTCTTCCAGCCATTTCCCGCCTAATGCAACATAATTCTAAAAAGCACAGCGATGGTGGCAAGCATGGTGCGGCGATTCTAAAGCGCTGCTACCTGCTGATAGTCTTCTCGCAATGACGGCGACGAATGAAACTCGTCAAACAACATTGCCCCGCCCTAGCCGGAGGGCTAGAACGGGGCACCCCAGATGAGGCGTTTCGCAGTGGTCCTTTCAGCCTTATCCCACGCGCAGTAAGGTCAGATGTGGGAATGCAGATGGCCATGGTACCACCCATGCTGGAATCGCTCTAGTAGATCCCGCTGCGGTAGATGATCCACCAACTGACGAACAGTGCCGCGAAGGTTTCGGCCACGCCCCACACCAGGGGCAGGAAGAACGCTCCCAGGCTAAGCAGCGTAAACAGCAGCCAGAAGGATTTTTTCTGATCGTTCAAAGTGAGTCGAACACGCGCTTACTCAATCAGCGATGGCAGCGTCTGCCCGCTCTTCTACGGGCGCGAAGCTGGGAACGATGGTCAGGACATCGGTTTGCACCTTGTCCCACTGCTGGATAAGCAGACCCTTGGCTTCGAACAGATTGCGAATCGAATGCTGGTCCCAGCCCACGACTTCTTCCAGAATGGGGATGAGAATGGCCAGCGCGCTGTCGCTAATCACGGAGCGCTTGGCAATGGGCGCAAGGTACTTGTTCTCGGAAACGGCAATGGTAAAACCATCGCGCCGATTCACGTGCAGCATGACATGAATGTCGGAGCTGCCGTCGCCGACATAGACGATGCGGTCCGGCCCGGTCTTCAGTTGCTCCAGCAATTGATCGATGACGGCCACCTTTCCGTAGCCGGCGGTCACCTGAAGGATTCGTTCGATTTCGCCGTGCTTGTTGTATTCAAACTCCGTGCCATAGATGTGATCGGCGGGGATAATGCCCTCCAAGGCCGAGCGGATCACTTCCACCGGGCCAGCCGAGATCACGTAGAAGTCGAAGTGGTAGCCCTCAACTTCCTCGGAAAGGAAGCTGTAAAGGGAATCAATATTGGGTTTCAGCCGAACGCGCTTGCCCGCTTCGTAGAGATGCTCGCGACGTACTTTCGAGCGGAACTCGGGATCGTGGAGCAACAAATAGGCGAGCTCACCGCCCTGCTGGACCAGGTTCAACTTCGCCATTCCGGTGGCTTTGCGCTCAAATTCTGTTTCGGAGATGCCCAATATCTCGGCCAGCACGTAGCCCGAGTCGTTGAAGCTCAGGGTCTGGTCAAAATCGCTGGCGAATATGTATCGCTTTTTAGGATGTATTTTCTCTATCATGCTTTCAGGTTCGGGTTGATGGTTCTGCTGGTATAAATTCAAACCCAGCTCCTCTCTAGGAATGTAGAAATGAATACCTATTAGATTCCGTGCGGGGTTGAGAGTTGATGAAATTGCGATAGATTCTTTTGATGGCTTCTATCGCCTTTGTTTGTAGGCTGATACAGTTAACTTAGAGCGAAGATATGACGAAATGTCATCGTGGAAGGGAATCATGAAAACTTTAGGGTTGGCCAGTGCGTGCGTGGTCCTGGCTGCTAGCTGCTGGGCGCAGTCCTCTGGGGGAGCTTCACTCTCCGCCGAGGTGGACTCGGTTTACCCGCAAGTAAAGGCGCTGTATGTGGACCTGCACGAGCATCCCGAGCTATCGGCCCACGAGGTCAACACCGCTGCCAAAGTTGCTGCCAAACTGCGCCAAGTGGGTTACGACGTAACGGAGAAGGTAGGCGGGACTGGCGTGGTCGCGGTCTTGCGCAACGGCGCAGGTCCTACAGTGATGCTGCGTACGGAACTGGACGCGCTTCCCGTTGAGGAGAAGACCGGCCTTCCCTATGCCAGCAAGGTCACGACCAAGAATGATGCCGGCGTGACGGTGCCGGTGATGCATGCCTGCGGCCACGACATCCACATGGCGGCACTCGTGGGCACGGCCGAGATCATGGCCAAGACCAAAGATCAATGGCACGGCACACTGGTGCTAATTGGCCAACCGGCCGAGGAAACCGTCGGCGGCGCCCAAGGCATGATTGCCGACGGCTTGTTTACGCGGTTCCCCAAGCCTGATGTTGGGGTGGCATTACATACGACGAACGGCTTGCCGGCTGGCAAGGTTGGCTTCACTCCGGAATACGCGGCGTCGAATGCCGACACCGTAAACATCACCATCTACGGCAAAGGTGGTCACGGCGCCAGTCCTGAGTCCACCGTCGACCCGATTGTCATCGCCGCTCGCGTGATCCTGACGTTGCAGACCATCGTGTCTCGAGAAATTAAGCCCGGCAACCCGGCGGTCATTACGGTCGGGTACATTCAGGGTGGCACGAAAAACAACATCATCCCCGATGAGGTCCACCTCGGCCTGACCGTCCGATCGTACACGCCTGAAGTGCGCAAGCATCTACTGGCGGCCATCGAGCGCGTCGCCAAGGCAGAGGCGCAGGCGGCAAACGCGCCAAAAGCGCCGCTGGTGCAAGTCGCGGAATCCACGGACGCGCTCTACAACGATCCTAAGCTGGCCGAGCGCCTTAGCCAGGCACTGATTCAAGCCTTGGGAGCCGGGCGCGTGGAGAAAGCGCCCCCCATCATGGCTTCGGAAGACTATTCCTATTTTGTCGAAGCTGGAGTGCCCTCGTTTTATTTCTGGCTTGGCGTTGCCGATCCCGAAAAATTCAAGGAGGCGAAGGCCAGCGGAATTCAGCTTCCGTCAAACCATTCGCCGTTCTTTACGCCTGACATGGAGCCCAGCCTGAAGACCGCCATCGAGTCCGAGGTCGTGGTGCTGCAAAACTTGATGCCTGCGGGCAAGGCCGGCAACATGATGAATTGACGTGGATCATTCATGATCAAGAATTCCTCTGCCGGTCGTCTTCGGTTTTGATATCCTCCGCAAGGACGATTTCAGGACTGCAGGGAATATCCGCGATGAAAATTCTTATCCTTACGACGGACCAGGAACTGGCACTTTTGCGCAAACGAGCACTGGAAACTGCCGGCCACGAGGTGGTCGCGACAATTACTGAGAAAGAGGCGATCGAAGCACCGGACAAGCAAGGGCGGGTGGATGTGGCCTTGGTCTGTCACCGGCTACCCGATGCGACTGCGAGAAAGGTAATCCGCCTCTTCCACGAGCGGCATCCCGAAGGCAAGGTCGTGTACATCGTGCATCTTTATGGCGAATGGCCCGAGGTGGAAGCCGACCGATACGTGGTGGGCGCCGACGGACCGGACGCGCTGTTGCGCGTGATCAGCGAGACCGGTCCGCAAGCCGCGGCTTGATTACGTGGCTGAGCCGTCAGCCTGAAAGAGGCCGATGATATTGCCCTCGGTGTCCTGGCAGTAGGCGAGATACCCGACGTTGGGAATGGACATCTTGGGAACCACCACTTTGCCGCCGTGGCTTTCAACCTTGGTGGCGTATTCATCGACCGAAGTCACGCCAATCGAGTTCACAGTGCGGGGCGCGGAATCCTTGTTGCGCAAGACAGCGCCGTCGATGCCTGGCTCGGGTGCCGAACCCGTCCTCATCAACCAATACTCCTGAGGTCCTCCCCACTGCTGCGCTTCCCATCCAAAGACGTTCTTGTAGAACTCGACGGCGCGGGCTGTATTCACCGCCCCAAACTCAAAATGTACGACACGATTCATGGCTCCTCCGAGAGGTCCGCGTTGTGGTTACGAATTCGTGGCGGGCTCGCAAAATTAGACGTGACACCCCGCCGCAGGACGCGCTGATTCGCAAGATAAAAGTTTCGGGGCGTCTGCCGAATGTTGCGAGGTGCGTCCGGGAAATGTTCCTGAAGTGGAATAGTTACTACCAAAGTTAGGGCTGAACTCACGATTTGAACTGCAACGCGGGCGAAATTGTGATACAAACGCTGCACCACTTTCGGTGCGCCCGTCATTTAAGGGTCAGCCGGGAGAGTATTTCCACAAACGGGGTTCATAGGGCCAAAGGGCCGAACCAGGGTGAGGTGCTACATGGACGTAGCTACGGTTGCAGTGGTGAGCGTGATTCTGATCAGCTACCTGATCGGCACGTTGACCAGCTCGGTGGATACCGAGCGGGAACTGCCACACCGCTACTAGAGCGGCAGACTTGAGGCGGGGAAGGATCCCTGTGGATTTCGCCACGCCTCTTCGTTTCGCCGCCAACCGCTCAGGTAGAATGGTCGTCGCTGGACTGACTTTCCAGAGCGTCGCCCATGACTCATGCCTGGCACGACATTTCTCCCGGCGCCAACCTGCCGCGGGAGTTCTACTCGGTCATTGAGATTCCCTTCGGCTCCAGCGTCAAGTATGAACTCGACAAGCAGAGCGGACTCATCAAGCTCGATCGCGTGCTCTACTCTGCCGTCTATTATCCGGCGAACTATGGCTTCATTCCGCAGACCTTGGCGGAGGACGACGACCCGCTTGATGTGCTGGTTCTGTGTCAGGAAGCAGTCGTCCCCCTTACATTGATTCACGCGCGCGCCATCGGCTTGATGACCATGATCGATTCCAGCAAGAAGGACCACAAGATCATTGCCGTCGCCACGCAAGATCCGGAATTCAACTCCTACACGGAGGCCGACGAGATGCCGGAGCATCGGCTCTCCATGCTGCGGCGCTTCTTCCTGGATTACAAGCAGCTCGAGGGCAAGGCCGTCGAGGTGGATGCAATTCAGCCCGCCAAGCATGCCTTGCCGGTCATCGAAGATGCGCTGGCGCGCTACAGCCAGCAACGTCGCCAGGGCTTCGGCAAGGCACACTAGAGCTGCGGCTTCCAGCACAGGCGTATAATCAGATCAGCGGGGTTATCTTCAGCGGTTTCCCCTCCAGCGCCTTCGTTAATGAAGAAGGTGTACTCTTCAGCCTTCCTAACAAGCGTACTTCCGAGACAACTAAGACCGTCTTTTGCCGGGGAACCGCGCAAGGAATCAGAGGAGCGCGATGATAACAGCATCCAATCTCGTCGATAAGACCGTTCATCTCAAAAAATGCGTTCTTCTGATGGACACCAATCCCGAGAGGCGTGCGCTGCGCAAGAAAATCATGGCACAGCACGGGGTGGAAATGATCGGCGCCAGCGACCTCGAGGAGGCGTCCCTGGTTTGGCATCGAGATCGCTACGACATGGTGCTGATTGACATTCGCCGCGACCACCACGGTGCACTCGCCTTTCGCGATGAAATCAAGAAGGACAGGCCAGACCAGATTGTCGCATTCCTGGTTGGCCGCCCGAACTTTGTCGCGCTGCAGCCCTCCCTGGGTTCCTATGTTCCCGAAGAACATGGAATGGAATGGGGAGAGTCGTTGCGTAATGCGGTGAGGGAAAGTTGCGAATCGCTGCCCCAGAGGAACGGGTTCGTGGAAGCCAGTTGGCGGATCGCCGCGACTAAGACGCGCAATCGCCCACTGGAACAGACCGATTTCGTGGAAGGGCCTTTGAGTACTTCTTCTGACCTTGTGTTGGAAGAAATAGCTGGATAGAACAGTTCATTACCCGAACGATTCGATAAGTCATGGAGGAACGATGACCACCACACCGCAATCTCTGCCCGCTCAGAACGTCCAGCTCAGCCAAATACTGGAAAGCGCCGTCGTCCTGAATTGGAGTGACCTAGTGCAGGCAGCAACCGGCGGCTTGCTACAGATCGAATACCACGTCGGCGGCGAGCGGACAGTGGACAGTCTGAAGATGTGGTGTAACACCACGCGCGGATACTGGAGCCTGGTCTGCGATTACTCCGTGAATCCCGGATGGTCGAATGGCCCGCGCTTCAGCAATGGTTTTCATTCCCGTAACCTGGGACGCTTTCTGGAATCGATCATGCTGAATCAGAACCTGTTCCAGCACGCTGCCGAGATCAACAGCAACGTCGTAATCCAGATCGGTCCGCCCACAGAGGAAGAGATTGCCGCCGCCAAGCTGCAAATGGCCGAGGCCTTTCCTGCGCCGGTTGCTGTTTTGCGGAAAGTGGCGCCGCGGTTGCAGGTTCGAGTGGCAGCGCCAGTATTGCTGTAACGGTACGGCCCTCCAAGATCATATGGTCGAACGGCGCCTGCGTTATGCGCGCTCCTGGAAAACGCCTGTGCTCTCCGACCGTGGCGCTTCACTTCATGCATTACAGCTTTTGCAGAGTTCACAAAACGCTGCGAGTAAACGCCAGTGATGGAGGCGGGAGTCGCGAATCACGTTTGGTCGATGGGAAGAAATTGTGATGCTCGCAGAGTAACTGCAATCTCATTGGTGTTAGTAACTTAGAAAGCCAACATTCAACAACAACTCGCGGCAGGGAAGCCAGAATATCCACAGACAACACGTGGTAACATATTGACATCGCTAGATTAAGCATTATCATTCATACTCTGACGCGCTGAACCAACGGTCGAGAAAGGAGGGGACACAGTGGCTGATAGAAAACCGTTCATTGGGAACATCAAACAGGACGAGGAGTTGAATGGGTTGCTCGAAGCGTCTCGGAGAATTGTGGTCACCGATGACGAATTGCGCGAGCAGAGAATTAGCTTCGCTTATGGTAATGCCCCCGCCAATGCGAAGAGGATCACGAAAGACAGCGTTCGCAAGGCATCTCAACACATTCTGCTTAAGTCATAAGAACCGTCAAACGAGGCTCGCCTTGCAAAGGGTGAGCCTAACTTTTGCTGTCTAGCATGTCTGTCCGCGAGAAAGACAACCCCGATCTGTACAACCGAATTCAAGAGCAAAATCTCCTTCGCCAATACGATCTGCTCACCAATTGCGTTGAGATAGGTCTTGAAAAAGGCATCGAAGCGTTCGATAAATACACCCTTTGGGCTCTCAATTATGTGGCGGTCGCGAACATCGCTCAATTTGGCGGGCGGTATCGCGAAGAGCCTATTTATGTGAGCAACCATGTTCCTCCACGATATGAAGACGTGCCGCACCAAATGGACTTGTTCTTTTCCTTCATCCATGAGAATTGGACAGTCGAAGGGGTTGGCGACCACCCCACCGGACTCGCGGGTTACGCCCTTTGGAGGCTCAACTGGATCCATCCCTTCGTTGAGGGTAACGGCAGAACGGCCAGAGCGGCCTGCTATTACTTGATCTGCTTAAAGCAGGGACGGGTTCTTCCTGGCAAGAAAATAGTTCCAGAGCGGATACGGGAGAATCGCGACCCCTATTACGCCGCCTTGAGGGCTGCGGACAAAAAATGGGACGAAGGGCATCTAGACGTATCGGAAATGGTCGCTTATCTCGCCAGTCTTTTGAAGGGCCAACTCTCCGAACAGTAAATTTCAAACTGAGACAACCCTCCGGCGACCCTACGCCCAGGGCAAACGCATCTTAATTTCTGAGTAGATGGAGCAGGTAGTCATTGTCCCAGCCAGCCTTGAGGCGTTTGCTTTTCATCCCGAGTTTGCAGGTTTTTTCCTGCTTGAGCAGGTTGAGCGCGATGCGGTTGAGCACGGAGTAGTTCTGTGCGGCATGGCCGGCGCGTTTGCGATCAAGGTCTTCTCCAAAACTGACATCGAGGGCCCAGTGCAGTTTGTTTTCGATGCCCCAGTGCTGTCGGATGGAGCGGTTCAGCCGCGCCGCGTCGGGCTTGAGGCTGGTGATGTAGAAGCGGGTCTCGCGCTCGGTTTGGCCCGTGACCTTGTGACAGCGTTTCGCTTCGATGCGTACCAAGCCCTGTAGAGACGCCCATTCCGCGGCCTTCTCGACCAGCGACAGATCGGCAATCACCGAGCAAGTCCGTTGCTCGACCCGCCCGTGGCCGCAATCGATTTCTTCCGCAACCGCATCGCTGGCCAGCATCTGAAACGAGTCTTTGATCTCCTCCAGCAGCTGGCCCTGATTCTCTTTGACCGCCAAAATATAGTCCGCTTTTTTGGCGGCGATCTTCTCGGCGATGGCCCTTTGACATCCCATGGCGTCGATGGTGACCACCGTTCCGCTCAGTTCCAGCGCGTCCAGCAGCTTCGGAATCGCCGTGATTTCATTGGATTTCTCATCGACCCGCCGCTGCGCCAGCACCAGACCGTTAGTGTTCGCCCAGGCCGAAACCATATGCACGATGGCCTTTTTCCCGGGCACCGAGGTGCCCCGCAGCGCCTTGCCGTCGATGGCGACGACTTCGCCCGCCGTCAGCTTGGCAATCGACGACACCCAGGCGGCAAAGCCCTTTTCCAACTCCTCCGGGTCGAGCGCCGAGAAGACCCGGTTGAAGGTGTCGTGCGAGGGAATGCCGCCCGGCAGCTTCAGAAAGCCGCTCACCCACTCGCGCTTGCAGCGAGCGTAGTCTTCGATCTCGTTCCACCCATTGGCCCCGCTCAAAATCGCCGCGATGGCGATCAAAAGAATCTCTTCCAGTAAGTGTTCCCGCGTCCGCTCCACCCGCGGATCGCGCAAATCAGCAAAATACTTCAGGGGGCTGTCCATCTCCCCATCTCAACTCGCAACAACCCCCCCGCATATAGCAATTAAGATGCGTTTGCCCTCACCCTACGACCTCTGGGGTGGAAGCGGCCAACTCGTTGTGCTAGGATTCTTAGTTTGTTCAGTTACACCATGTGCAAGCCGGCATGGTGCCCCGCCTTTTTGCCTCACTGGCAACCTCGGGGTTGTGCAAGCACGAGAATCGCGTGCTACTGGGGAACAATGCCTCTGAGCGCCAGGTGGAGCTGCCGCCGTCACACGGTGTTGCCACGGCTCACTCGAAGGAGTCCCAGGTGAAGAATTACGAAGGCGCCAACATCCGCAACGTCGCCCTGGTCGGGCATTCACATTCAGGCAAAACTTCCCTCGCATCGGCGATGCTTTTCACTGCCGGGGCCACGCAGCGCTTCGGCCGGGTCGACGAAGGCACCACCGTCACCGATTACGACGAAGAAGAGATCTCGCGCGCGATGTCCATCTCCGCGGCTACCTCGTTCGTCGAGTGGGGCAAGACCAAGATCAACCTGATCGACACGCCCGGTTTCAACATGTTCATCCATGAAGCGGAGATGATCATCCCCGCGGTCGAAGCCGTCCTGGTCGTGGTGGACGCCGTCAGCGGCGTGGAAGTGGTGACCGAGCGCATTTGGAATTACTACGATAAGTTCGCATTGCCGCGCGTCATTGTGTGCACCCGGACGGACCGCGAGCGCGCTGACTTCAATCGCGTCATGGAATCGCTCACGTCGGCCTTCGGACGGACGGTCGTACCGGTGCAACTGCCCATCGGTTCCGAGAAGAGTTTCACCGGCGTCGTGGACCTGGTAAAGATGCAGGCTTACACGTATGAGATGGGCGGAAACGGCAAGTCAACGGTCGGTCCAATTCCCGCCGCCCTGGAGGAGCAGGCGAAAGCCGCGCATGAACGGCTGGTGGAACTGGTTGCGGAAGGCGACGACGCGTTGATGGAAGAGTTCTTCGATAAGGGTACGATCGCCGAAGAGCACATCATCGCCGGACTGCACAATGCCATTCGCGAAGACAAAATATTCCCCGTGCTCTTCGCGTCAGGTCTGGGCAACATCGGCACCGACGAAGTACTCGACTTCATCGTGGACTACATGCCGACGGCGGTCGAGCGCGGCGAAGTGAAAGCCGCTCCCCACCGCCAACAATGGCGAGCCTGCAATCCGCAAGGTCAGCGACACGGAACCGCTTTCGCTGTTCGTATTCAAGACCATCAGCGACCCGTTCTCGGGACGTATCTCGTTCTTCAAGGTTTATTCCGGCGTGCTGAAGAACGATGCCAGCCTGCAAAACTTCAACCGCGGCAGCTCCGAGAAGTTCGCCCACCTTTCGATCATGCAGGGCAAGACAGCGGTCCCGGTCAACGAGCTTCACGCCGGCGACATCGGCGCAGTTGCGAAGCTGAAGGACACGCTAACCGGCGACACCTTGGGCGACAAGGGCGCTGCAATCCAGTATCCGCAGGTGACGTTTGCCGAGCCGGCAATCACGTTCGCCATCGAGCCCAAGACCCGCGCCGACGAAGACAAGCTGAGCAACGGCATCCACAAGCTGATGGAAGAGGACGCCATGCTGCGTTTCTTCCGCGATGCGCAGACCAAAGAGTTCCTCATCGCGGGCACCGGCCAGCAGCACATCGAAGTTGTCGTTTCGAAGCTCAAGAACCGGTACCACACCGAAGTGAACCTCAAAGCCCCCAAAGTTCCGTACCGGGAGACCATCCGTGGTAAGGCCGACGTGCAGGGGCGCCACAAGAAGCAGAGCGGCGGTCACGGCCAGTTTGGTGATTGCAAGATCAAGATGGAGCCCATGCCGCGCGGCGGCAACTTCGAGTTCGTCAATGAGATTTTCGGCGGCGCGATTCCCAAGAACTACATTCCCGCAGTAGAGAAGGGTATCGTTGAAGCCGCGCAACGAGGCTTTCTTGCTGGCTTCCCGGTCGTTGACTTCAGAGTCATCCTCTACGACGGCTCCTACCACGACGTGGACTCCAACGAATTGTCGTTCAAGACCGCGGGCCGCATCGCCTTTCGCAAAGCCATGGAGCAGGCCAAGCCCACACTGCTGGAGCCGATCATGAACGTCGAGATCACCATTCCTGACGAGTTTGCCGGCGCCATCATGGGCGACCTGAACAGCCGTCGCGGTCGCATCCAGGGCATGGATAACAAAGCCGGCAAAACCGTGGTCAAAGCCGAAGTGCCCATGGCAGAGATGCTGACTTATGGCACCGACCTGACCTCGATGACGCAAGGCCGCGGTAGCTTCTCAATGGAGATGCACCACTACGACTTCGTACCCGCGCTACAGCAGGAGAAGATCATTACAGCAGCCAAAGCCGAGCGCGGCGAAGAGGTCGAGGTCGAAGAGTAGGGTGGCTGGGGCACGCTCGTTCCCGATAAGGGCGGGAGCTCCAAAATTCACAATGTTTTCTGTGCTCAGCTGTCCGTCGTTAGAGGGATAATATTGGCATGCGGCGCTGGATTTTCATTGCGGCGTTGAGCGCGTCCTTACTCTGCGTTCCTCTGTGGGCACAAAGAGGCGGTGGCGGCGGACACGGCGGGATGGGCGGCGGCAGCCACGGCGGCATGGGAATGAGCGGCGGTCATGGATTCGGCGGCGCTCCTCACAGCGGCGGCAGTTGGGGCGGTGGTTACCATGGCGCCGGCAATTGGGGAGGCGGTTTTCACGGCGGATACGGCCATGGCCGTTACGGGTACCCGGGCCACTATCCCTACTATGCCGGTCACTATCCCTATTATCGTTATCCGTGGGGATACGGAGGGTACGGATACCCCTGGCTATCGTTTGGATGGTACGGAGACACCGGCTGGTCTGACGCGTACGCCTATCCAGAGCAGGCGTATCCAAACTACGTTTACGCCCCTCCTGACAACGGAAATGACAGCGCGACCTACAACCAACAGCAGGCGCAGATCGATCAACTCAACAGTGAAGTCGATCGCTTGCGTGCCGAGCACGAAGCGGACAGCGCGCGCAACTACGTCCCGCAGCCGCCGCCGAAGCCGGAAATCCGCGCCAGCACGGTGCTGGTTTTTCGCGATCAGCACAGCGAAGAAATCCAGAATTACGCGATTGTCGGCAAGACCGTATGGGTGTTTACTGAACAGCGCGCCCGCAAAATTCCTCTCGCCGAACTGAACGTTCCCGCCACCACCAAAGCCAACGAAGCCCGTGGCATCGACTTCCGGCTGCCCACTCCGTAAGCGGCAAAGCCGACCTTCGGAGTCTGCACTGCGGGGGAACCTACGCCGTTGCTCAAAACTCGCCCGCCAACAAGTGCAGACGTAAGGACGCAAACCGGGCCGCAGGGTGTCCCTCATTCAAAACTGCGGAACTTTCTGCCACTGCTTCCCGTACCTCAAACCGTAAGCGATTTTCAGTACGCGCGGGCGCCGCGCCAAGAAATGAGGCACGCTATGGATGGAAATATCGTCGGTCTGGTGGCAGTAATCATGGTGTTCGGAATTCCCATTGCCGGGATGTACACATATTATCGAGTGCGCAGACTGCGCAGCGAGGAGCGCCTGGCGGCGCTGGCACGTGGAGTAGCTGTTCCTATGGAGCCCGAGCTTTCTCAGGCAGCCCGTTCGCGCCGGGCAGGGATCCTGCTGGTCGCGGCGTCTATCGGCTACAGCATTGCATTCGCGCTCATCGCGCGCGTCGAACCCGATGCCTGGGTTGCCGCGGCCTTTGGTGTGATTCCGTTTGCGGTCGGCCTCGGCTTCTTCCTCGATTCAACTCTGGTGCGCCGGGACCTGCGGGCCTCCTAGATGGAGGCCGCGCAGGTGGCGGGGAGCGCCGCTATCAAGGGCTTCTCGTGAGCTCTGGTATTGCCTCTTAGCTGGCGGAAACAGCCTGTTCATGCCTGTGCGGCGCGCGCGAAGTTCACAAAGGGATCGATCATCGCCGTCGAGCCGTAGCATTCCTGCGCTGCGGCGCGACATCCGCCCGCACACGACTCCTTCAGCGGATGCGAGCAGTCACGGCACTCGTCCGGCACGGACGCCCAATATTCGCGCGCCCGCTTACTTTCAACGATCTCGAACCACTTCTGTTTCAGCAGGTCTCCCAGCACAACCGAGGTGTGATTGCAGGGTCGGACAAGTCCAGTGCAACCCAGCGTGTAGTACGCGTCTTTGCCGCCGCGCGGGCACCAACCCGCCTGGAGGTGAGGGAACTCGCGCGGATCAACCACGCACGGCGGCAGAGGAACTGAAAGTACTACGCCCAGGCCATATTTCTCGGCCATTCGGTCGGCTGCGCCCAGCGTCTCGCGCAACATCTCAGGTGAAGGCACCAGATCCGTCGCCAGCGGAAGGACCGGCCGGCTGAGATTGACCCGATTCAGCATGACCGCTTGCGCGCCCACGGCGACAGCCAGTTCCATGGTCAGCGCAACGTCGGCGGCGTTGAGACGGCTGAGAACGCAGGCGATCACCAGCCCGCGATGGTACTTATGCAGAAGTACAAAGACTTCCATAAGCCGATCGAAACTCTTGCGCCCGGCAATAGCGTCATGCGTCTCGCGATGTGCGCTGAACAGTGTAACTTCGAAGCTGCTGGTTTCGGGCATGCGTCGCAAACGCTCTTCCGTGATCAGTGTGCCATTAGTGATCGTCACCAGTCCCTCGCACTGCTCGCTGAGGTCGCTAACGATCTCGGGGAGATCCGGACGCAGGAAGGGCTCGCCGCCGCTGAGGCCAACGTAACGCAGGCGAGCGTCGCGCTTGATTTTTTTCACCAGCCGGACGAAGTCCGACCTCGTGAGCGCACGACGCTCGCGTTCGACTGTCGCGTCCACCACGGGAAGAACCGGTACGTCTCCCCGGCCTGGACGCCAGTAGTTGTAGCAATGCATGCAGGCGTGGTTACAGGCCTCGGTGACCTCCACTACCAGTTGCTTGATTTCACGCCTCGGTCCTCTTGCCACGCTGCACGCCCTCTCGTTTCGTTGGCTACTCTTCCGCGCCGAACTGCTGAGCCAAGTCAGGCAGCATGATTTTCTTGTCGACCATTACCTTCACGGCCGCGATCTGCAGCTCGGGATTGATGGTCTTGAAAAATGGCGGTGGCGGGTAATAGCAGAGGATTGGTTGAAGTTTAAAGGCCATGTCCTGTATGGCGATTACCACGTTTTTTGGTTTGGCCGCGAAGTAAACGGTTACCTCCTTGCCGGCGAGTCTCTTGACTTGGCTGGCGTCAATGAGAGTGCCCACAGGAAGGGGATGTTTCTTTCTGTTCACGGTCACGGAGTACTTACCTCCAGCGAACGAAACCTTGCCGATAGCGGTTTTTGTTTCTGGCATTCTGGTTCTCCTTTCCAGTTACCTTCTTCTCGGAGCTCCGATGCGCGCGGGATCGTTTCAACGCTCTGCACGGCGACGAATCCCCCGCGTGCGGCGACACGTCACCATAACTGGGAGCATAGCTCAGCTAGATTGCCGCGCAAGGAAGATGGTCACCGGGGGGTGTGATGGCGAAGCGGATGAACGCCAGCTACGGCGTTGGCTTGGCCTCACGAACTTCGAATCGCTCTTCAATCCAAATGGAAATAGAGCGGTGACTGGTGTTTGGGCCTATAAGGACGAAATGCCTCACTCTGGCTTCGTTGGACTGTTCCCGAGCTTAGCCGAAAGAGTGGGGCATTCCGTCTTGAGGTCTGCGCTGAACTACGAATTGCTATCTGCCAATTACCGACTGCCGCAGCCGGTCTTCGATTCCCAGCGAGCAGTCGGGGTTGACGTTCTGGATGAAGACATCGTTCTCGCCGTTGCGGTCGTCCTCCCAAGTCAACGCAGACAGGCCGGAGGAAGCGATGCCGGCCGCCAAACGCGACTTATCCGACGAAGCTGACGAAACCGGGAATTGCGCGCACACCGTTCTGCTGTCCCCGGCAAGCTTGATGGCCTGGATCGTTCCCGATCTGAAGCCCGGCTGATCGAACCAGAACACCAGCGCGCCCGTGCCGATCTGCACGTTCTGCACGAAAAGTTGCGAGTCCGAGCCCAAAGGCACAATGGTCAGTCCACTATCGCTCCATTGCCGAGCGCCCGCCGCGTTGAACTTTTGCCCCGAGACTCCATTCAGCGTCTGGAACTGGTCCTCCTCCGTCCAGAACAGGAAGGTCTCCTGGGTTGACGGCCGGTAGGAGACGGAAGGCGAGACCCTAATGTTGGGTGAGCTCGTTGAGCCTACAGAACCGTTGTGTCCGAATGCCTCGGTCCCATCCGACAAAATGTGCTGCGCATAGACCTGGAGGGTTGGACTGTTCGTGTACCAGGAAAATACCGCACCACCAGACCCGTCGGGAACGAAGTAAGGGAACTCGCCAAACTGTAGCGATCCGCCGTCGAAAACCTTCACGTGTCCCGCGCCCCACAGCAGATGACCGGTGGATGAAACTTTGTTGGCATACAGGAAAGCGTTGCTACCGAAACCGTGATTGCGCACCCAGGAGACAATGACTGATCCGTTGTCCGCCGCGTGCAGGTCGGCGAGTGAGTAGTTAAAGCCCGACTCGCTGATGGTGATGCCGTAATCGAATGCGGTCGCGCCGATCCACTGCGGATTACCGTTGGCATCGAGCTTCTGCAGCATGACGTTGCTGTCTGAAGTCCAGGCCACAACGATTCCGCCGTCCGTGGTAACAGCTATCTTCGGCGACGCGTGAAAGTTTGGGCCCCAAGTTAACGCCACACCGGATGGTCCCCACAAAGCCTGACCAGTCGGGCTCATCTTGGCGGCCGTAATCTGCGGATTGTCAGGATCTTTGCGATCATCTTGAAATGCCAGCAAGGCATTGCCGTCGGCGTCGATCGCGAGCCCGTAGTCCTCGGTAGAGCTCAACGTAAGTTTGGCGACCTGGACGCCGTCATGCGGAAACTGCTCGAAACCGTTTGCATTAAGCAACTGGTAGTAAACGTCGTAGCCGTTCGGTGGCGGATCATTGGGATTGTTATTGAACCAGCTCACATACCAGCCGTTGTTCGGCAGCGGAAGCAGCTTCGGCTGTACCTGGTCTGCGCCGGGAATATTAGAGAGGTCAAGATTCTGCAAAGGGTCGGAAGACCACTGGGCCCATGCACTCGTGGCGAGTATGAGTCCAAACGCAAACAGCACTAAAATACGGATCGAGTATTTCATTGACGCTCCTCTGGCCCTCGAAGGGGCGTCTTGCATTTTACCTAAGCCGTTGCGCGAAGGAGCAAATTAGTCGAAGAGCGCAATAAATTCTGCGCGGATATCCAATTCCTGCGAAGGATTGGTTGCAGTGAAGTTGTTCGTTGCGGCGAGAAGTGACGAATGGCACGAAATCCAGCTTCTGCTGCTGAGGTTACAAAACATTACCTCAGGCGCTGAAGCGCGATCAGGAAACTGGCGGCAGTTATGGAAGCCTGAAAGGCGTGCTCCACCCGTTGCCAATACATCCCGAAGTGAAACTGCCCTGACCCCCAACCCCTGGCCCTGACCTCTAGCCCCTGCCTACTCCTCCGCGCTTGGCTTCATCCGCCCAGTGCGCAGATAGCGATTGTGCCAACCCAGCGATTCACCCAGCAGGTGCGGAGTGTGGCGTCCATACGACAGGCGCTCGGCGCGGCTGAGATAGTCCAGCAGCAGCGGCTTGTAGTCGGGCGAGGCGCACTTCTCGATGATGAGGTGCGCGCGCTGCCGCGGCGAGAGTCCGCGCAGGTCGGCCAGGCCCTGCTGGGTAACGATCACCTGGACATCGTGCTCCGTGTGGTCCACATGCGAGGCCATGGGCACGATCGTCGAGATGGTCCCCTTCTGCGCCGTCGATGGCGCCATGAAGATCGAAAGGTATCCGTTGCGCGCGAAGTCGCCGGAGCCGCCAATGCCGTTCTGGATGCGCGATCCCATCACGTGCGTCGAGTTCACGTTGCCGTAGATGTCGGCCTCGATCATGCCGTTCATGGCGATCACGCCCAGCCGCCGGATGATCTCCGGATGGTTGGAGATTTCCTGCGGGCGCAACACGATGCGATCGCGATAGCTGGCCATGTCGGCGTTGACCTCGGTCAGCATCTCCGGGCTGAGCGAGAACGCGGTCGCCGACGCTGCAGTCACCTTGCCCGACTTCAGCAGGCGAATCATGCCGTCCTGAATCACTTCGGTGTACGACGTCAATCCTTCGAACGGGCCTTCTTCGAGACCGAAGAGCACGGCGTTAGCGATGTTGCCGACGCCCGACTGCAACGGCAGCAGCGTCTCGGGCATGCGGCCCTTCTTCACTTCCCAGCTAAGGAATTCGAGAATGTGTCCGGCGATGCGGCGCGACGCCTCGTCGGGCGCTTTGAACGCGCTGTTGCGGTCGGGTGAGTTGGTGAGCACGACCGCGACAACCTTCTCCGGCGGGACTTCGAGGTAAGGGCTGCCAATGCGCTGGCCAGTATGCGTCAAGGGAATCGGTCCGCGATTGGGCGGCGGCTGCAGGCCGTAGTAGATGTCGTGCATGCCTTCCAGCGCCTCAGGCTGCCACGAATTGACCTCGATGATCACGTGCTCGGCCTGCTCGATCCACGTCTTGTTGTTGCCCAGCGAGGAACTCGGCACCAGGCGGCCGTCCTCCAGCACGGCGGTGACTTCGATCAGCGCCATGTCAAGCTTGCCGAGAAAGCCGTACTCCACGAACTGCGCCACGTGGCTGAGGTGGATGTCCATGTACTCCATCTCGCCGGCGTTGATGCGCTTGCGCGTCTCGGGATCGGACTGGTACGGAAGCCGCAGATGAATGCCGCCTGCCATGGCGAGTGCGCCGTCGAGCTCGGGCCCGGTTGAGGCGCCGGTGAAGATGCTGACCTGGAACTTCTGTCCGCGCAGGTTGGCGTCGGAGATGCGGCGCGCCAGCGCCATCGGCACGGCCTTGGGATAGCCCGAGCCGGTGAATCCGCTCATGCCAATCTGGTCGCCCGAGTGGATGAGGGCGGCAGCTTCTTCGGCGCTCATGATGCGGCTGGCCAGCATGGGGTTCAGGACGCGGGAACTCGCGGAGACGGTGGCGGAAGACATAGTATGAGTGCCTCTCAGTCGTATGAAAGTCGAAGGGATGACTCTTAACGATAGGAGGAATGGGCGGGCCGGTCAGTGAGGTGGGTCACACGAGGAATGAGAACCCGTGGCCTGCCTGACCTAAAGTGCTGAGAATAGGGCATTCCCAAATCGGCACTTATATGCCACTACAACTAGCCACTTATTTGCTATCAAACGAAGCACCAGAATGCCATTCCTGGGCCTAGGAAGCCCGTAGCGCGACGTTGTACCGTTCGGACGACTTTGGACTGCCTCCGAAGCACTGGAGTGGCTGTAATGGCCCCCAAACGCAAATGAAGCGGTTTCCCACTTTGGGACGCTGCGGCGCAATTGGAGTTCGCCTCTCGGGGTACTTGTTTCCATTTGCCACCGCCGCATGCGTGGCAACAACCTCAGTCCCGCATAGCGGGGCGACTCAGGATAGCCCAGCGTGAAGCGCGGGGTACCTGCGTCCCAAAGATAAAGCCCCGGCACCGGGGTCCCCATTACGCGCCGGTTTTGCGCGTAATGGGGTGGAGGGGCGACACAAAACAATCCCAACACGTCGCGCGAATGGTATTCCTTACCCACCTTACGCAACAATGCCACAGACCCCTACTCGAAACCCCACTTCCGGTGATGCGTCTCTTGGTTCGGTTCGCCACCGCCGCATACGTGGCAATGACGTCAGCCCCGCACAGCGGGACGGCTCAGGATAGCCCAGCGTGAAACGCTGGGTACCTGCATCCCAAGAGACACAAGCCCCGGCACCGGGGTCCCCATTACGCGCCGGTTTTGCGCGTAATGGGGTGGAGGGGCGACACAAGCAGATGTGCGGACCGTCACCGACCAAGGTACGCAGCCAAATTATCGTTGGGCCATGTCCCACACCCATGCCTCTGTTCTGGTGCATTGCGTCTTTAGCACCAAAGAACGCGCCAATCTCATTCGCAATCCCGAGTCACTATGGCGTTATCTAGCGGTCATTGCGCGCGACAAGAAAATCGCGCTGCTTGCCGCTGGAGGTACGGCAAATCATGTTCACCTGCTACTCGCGGTTCCACCCGCCTTGCCCTTGGCCACGGCCTTGCGAGAGCTGAAGGCGCACAGCTCGCGATGGATGCGCGAGCACGGGCAGCGGTTCGCGTGGCAAGAAGGATATGGGGCGTTCAGTGTAAGTCAATCACAGCGACAGGCAGTGATGGATTACATAGCAGCCCAGGAGGCGCACCATGCCAAATGGAGTTTCGAGCAGGAGTTCATGACGCTGCTTCGCAAATCGGGCGTCGAGTACGACCGGCGGTTTGTGTTTGGATGAACGCGCCGCCCCTGCCGGGGCGCGGATTTATTGGAACACGTCTACCCAGCGCTGCGCGGGACCCTCCATAGCATGCCCATCCTGCCGCCGCGTGACTTGGGTCGAAGCATGGTGTCAAGCAGTTGTGGAAACGAGCACTTGTTGAGCCAGAAGAGTCTCTACAAATTTCCGGATCTGCGGCTGGGTGAATCGTGGCTTAATTTCGTACACGCGGTTGACTACCCCAGCCACTGGTTGATGTTGATTTCCCTCCATTAACTCGCGGTCAACATAAACAATTGTGCTCGCCAACTCAAGTTCTGCGCTGTTGAAGGAGCCGAATACCGTAAAGAGCCATGCAATGTCTTCTTCATGCTCCATCAAGAACCCCTTAGCGTCATTTTTTGCAGCTGAGGCGCGGATCCCCGGCGAAATACGGTACCCGTAGCCACCCGGGAATTCAACAGGAGTAACCTGAACGACACCCATCGACTCGGCGGAGCTGAGGTCGGCCAAGACATTTGAGTCAAAAGGTCCATACGAGTACATTGAGAAATCATATCCGAGGCGCAGGTCACGAATCGTTTGTAGAAAGTACATGTATTTCATCAATGCCGTCCGGCCGATATGGCCAGAGGTCCCACGCTCAGCTAGCATCGGCATCAAACCCAAACGAGCTTTGTACATTTCGTTCATGTTCCGTTACCTCCCTTACGATTTCATTGGCTCTGTCCGCGTCCTCAGGTTTTACATATAAGAGAACCTGATTGTTAGCTTTCATATTTGATACCACATTTGAGAATTTGGATAAGGGATATACCGTATTGGGATCAAAATCGCCAATGACCGGAATATCTGGCGGTCCCATCTTGTACCAGCTCTTGGCTGCGTCTTCCTCAGCAACCACTAGACTCCCCAGCTTGCCCTTCAGTTCATCGAGAAACGCGAGATCTGCCGAGTTTGTGACCTCGGGGCTGTGAAACGCAAGCCGATAGTGATCCCTGTTACTTAGTCGCCTCCCGTGTTCGCCCCCGGCCCCGTTAGCTAGCGCCCCTAAGACTCTCCAATCGTCCCACTTCAGAAACTCTGCAAGGTCGGCACCAATTGGACGCGGAAACCTCCCATTTGGAAGAAGTTCGTGAAGAGCGCCCTTCAAATGAACGTCGTACGCTACTCGGGTCTTGTGAAAGTAAACCTGCGTAAACATGAAATATCTCGCAAGAACGAGCCCCTCTGCGGCGTGCCATCCGCCCTCGGTGATCCCGAGGTGCGGCGCTCGCCCCCTAATGCCAGGAATTGCACAGACTGTGTTTACCACTCGGCTAAGGTCAAACCTCCCGTACTGCACACCAGCATGGTGCGAATCTCGGAGCAAATAGTCCATCCGGTCAGCGTCCATTTGCCCGTCAATTAGGTCGCGCCAGAACAGCCTCTGCTTGGCCTTAGTGCTTCCTTCGAGGAGAGCGGCAACGTCGTCCGCGGTGAATCCGTAATTAGTGCTATTGAGAGGGTGCTGATCGATAACATCCTTGAGTGCTTTTGGCAAGTTGGTTTGGCCCACTTCGGTGGTTTAATCTGGCCCACCCATGGACGTTGACGGTTAAGAGGATAGAGTTCCGTTCTGCTGGAGCGTAGCCCGAAGGGCGAAGCGGAAGCAGAATGGAACTGCGGCCTCCAGGGATCACTCTTTGCGTTTCTTCCGCAAGGTCCTGCGAAAACGGTACGACTCCGAACCGGTTTCGATAATGTGGGCCTGATCGGTAAGCCGATCGAGCACCGCCTTGCACAGCCGCGCATTGGTAAAGACCTGCGGCCACTCGGAGAACGGCAGGTTGGTGGTTACGATAATGGCTGCTTTTTCCGCCCGCTCAGCGATGACCTGGAAGAGCAGTTCGGCGGCCACCTCGGCCAGCGGGACATAGCCCAGTTCATCGATCACAATCAGTTCCACCCGCGACCAGCGTGCCAGCATTCGGCTAAGGCTCTGTTCGCGTTGTGCCTCGACCAGTTGGTTGACCAGGGCGGCAGCGGTAGTAAAGCGCACGCGCCTCCGCTGGCGGCAGGCGGCGATGGCTAGGCCAGTGGCCAGATGGGTTTTTCCGGTGCCCGGTTCTCCGACCAGAAGCACGGGTTCGGAACGTTGCAGATAGCCGCCTTCGGCCAGGGTCCGAATACGCGAGGCCGGGATGTGTGGCGACTGGGCAAAGTCGAACTCCTCCAGCGTCTTCATCCGCGGCAGGCGCGCATCCTTGAGCCGCAGTTCGATCGAGCGCCGTTCGCGGTCCTCGACCTCGGCCTGGAGCAGGGCTTCAAGGTAATGGAGATGGGAGTGGTTCTTCTGCCTGGCTTCTTCGGCAAGGGATGCGAACTGAGCGCCGATGACGCCCAATCGCAGAGTCTGGCAGTGCTGCGCGATGCTGGCGGCTTCCATGCTCATGCCGGCACCTCGATCTCACACACACAGAGTAGTTGGTTATACTCGGCCATCGTCGGCAGCGGACGTTCGTAAGCAGCCAGTGCTCCGATGTCGATCGTCGTCGCGGCCGCGTGCTGAAGCTCGTCGCTCATGAGGAGATGACGGATGGCAGCCACATCCGTACAGCCCAACTCCATCGCTTGCGCTACCGCTGTTTCCAGCTTGGCGTAGCCGAACTCGCGGCCCATGCAGAGGAGCGCAACCATGGATCGCGTTCCACCCTGGCGTCCATGTTTCTCGTTCATCAACTCCCAGAGCTGGTCATAGCTTTCCGGCCAGCGGCCCTGTATTCGCCACTGCGCCAGCGGCTTCGATCCGCGCAACGCACCAGGCTTGCGTTCGAGCACTTCGAGATAGTGTTCCAGATCCAGGATCTGCTGCGCCCGCTCATAACTGCGCTCGTGCTGCGCGATCCGCACACCGTCTTGCCGGAACTCCACCACGCTGGAGTAGACGCGAGCCTCGACCACGGAGCCTGCCTTCAGTGGCACCGAGTAGAAGTTGGTTCGCACCTTGGCACATCCCGCCTGATCGACGCGCGGGAAGCTGACTTCCGCTAACTCGAAGTCTTCCGCCGGGAGCGGCAACAAGTGTTGCTTCTCGGTCAGTAACAGCGCGCCGATACTCTCCCTGCGGCCCGATAAGATACGGCTCTCATCGTGGCGGCAGTCGGCCAGCAGCTTCGTGTTCAACTCAGCAAGATCGCTCGCCGCCGGTACCGGAACCCAGTGGTTGCGGCGGAAGTAGCCCACTTCGCCTTCCACCCCGCCCTTCTCGTGGCCTTCGCCGGGCGTGCAGAAATCGGCTTGATACTGCCAGTGCGAACGGAAGGCAATGAAGCGGGCCGTCAGCTCCCGCTCATAGCCGCGCAGTATCTTCTTTACTGCACTCGACAGGTTGTCGTAGCGAAGCCGGTGGAAAACGCCGCCGAAGTAATGGAACGCCAACTCGTGTGCTTCCAGAAACGCCTGCTGCGTGGCCCTCAGGTAGGCGCGATGATAGGCCGCTCCGCTAGCCATCGAACGAAGCGAAAACACCTGCAGCTTGACGCGCTCGCCATCCAAATCGGCATAGGCTTCATACCAATCAACCTGGGCTTCGACACCCCAGTCGTAGCTCTGCGGCACAAAGGTCTCGCGCCGGGCCAGCCCCAGCGCTTCTTTGCGCTGCGCCACATACTGCCGAACCGTGCGCTCAGCAGCCGTGCATCCGGGTACCTCTTGTCGAATGCGCTCCCATATCCGCTTCGCCGTGTGGCGCTGCTTACGCGGAGCCTTGCGATCCTCTTCCAGAATCGCGTCGATGAACTCGACCGCCGGAGCCATCTTCACCTGCGGCCGCTCCGTCTTCTTCCGCCGCACCGGTATCGCGCTCCGGATCGCCTCCCGCACCAATCGCCGATGCACCCGCAGCTTCCGCGATACGCCTTGAATCGTGCCTACCCCGAACTCATACTCCCGACGAATCTGCTCGAATAGTTCCACCTTGGCTCTCCAGTCCAACCCCCGCCTCCAGATACAAGCTCACGCTCAAATCCAGAGTAGAAGTTTGCTGTGCCGAGGTGGGCCAAAACAAACCGCCGAAGTGGACCACTTCAGATTGCCAAAATCATTGAGTTCTGCCCTCACGATAGCTGCTGAAAATTGCTCATGCTTGTACTTCTTACCACTTTCGTTTTCCGGCAAGAGCTCTTCGGACGCATGAGAAAATGGGGCATGTCCAACATCGTGAAGCAATGCCGCAAGCCTCACAAGCTGCAGGTCGCGATTGAGTCCATCCTCGGTGTACCCCAGCTCTTCTTTGAGAACATCAGAAGACCGCTGTCGAATTGCGGAATACAGCAGCGTAGCCGTATGCAACACACCGAGTGAATGCTCGAATCGCGTGTGCATTGCGCCAGGGTAGACGTGGTCCGTCCACGCCAGTTGGCGAATTCTACGGAGCCGCTGAAATGCAGGCTGGGAGATTATCTCTTTCTCCCAGTCGTTCAACGTTATAAAGCCGTGAACGGGACAACGAATCTCGTATTTCCGATGCACGTTTCCCATCAATCCTCGCGGCGCGTCGAGCAAAGAGATGAACTCGTGCATGCGCCCGAACGACTAGCCAAAATTTATCTCGTTGCCGATCGAGCTGCTGCTGTCGCTGACCCCGTAATGGATTTCCACATGTGCAAGAACGCGAGAGCCTGCGCCTGTAGTAAGACTGTCAGGTCTTCTTCCAACGGCTTCGGCAGGATCAGGCGACTGCTGGCAACGTCGATAACGGCGGGGATTATATCCTCATCCAAGTGAAGACTGCTGCGCATTAGCTCGAAGACTACTTTCAACCTTTGCTTGGTAGGTCTCTCATCTTTGAAGTACAGTTTGGCCACATATCTCTGTCCGTCAATTTCGAGACCCAGTTCAGGATTGACCCTTACCGTCAACCCTTCGTAGGTCCAAGGTTGAGACGGTGGTATAAACCATTGAACAGTCTTCTTGCCAACGAACTTCTTGTACGCCTTTACTGCGACTGGATACCGTTTGACCTTCTTGGCGTCTTTCAACCCCTCTAAAACGGAGTCGAGTTTCGTGCCATCCTGGTGAAAGCCCCGGATGCCAACTCGCAATGGTTTCCAAAAGTCAAACTTGGGATCATATTTACCCCGAGCGCTAATCTCCTTCACTTTCGCGAGCTGAGAAGGGCCTGCGGTAATCGCGAAATCGACAAAATCCGTCAACGAAATAGTCGGCATGTTTGTCCCTACTAACACGATAGCACTCTTGGCAACAGATGGCGAAGAAAAAACGAAGCAACGTTCGAACTCGCCCACGACTGATTATCGAAATAGGAACAAACTCTTAGGGCAATCTGGGACGACCCCTCAAACGGAGTGCGCAAAGGACCGCAAAACCAAACGAGTGACAACTGACAGCCGACAGCTCCCTACCCCAGCAACCCCCTCAGCACGTACTGCAGAATCCCGCCGTGCTGGTAGTACTGCACTTCCTGCGGCGTGTCGATGCGCACCGTGGCGTCGAACTCCGTTGTCGTGCCGTCGGCTTTTTTCGCGCGCACCTTCACCGTCTTGCCGGGCGCGAAGTTCTTCAGCACATCGGTCAAGCCGACGATGTCGAACGACTCCTCGCCAGTCAGGCCGTTGGTTTCGGCGGTCTCGTCGTCCAGATACTGCAGCGGCAGAATGCCCATGCCCACCAGGTTCGAGCGATGGATGCGCTCGAAGCTCTCAGCCAGCACCGCGCGCACGCCGAGCAATCTCGGCCCCTTCGCCGCCCAGTCGCGCGACGAGCCTGAACCGTACTCCTTGCCCGCCAGCACCATCAGCGGAATGTCTTCAGCGCGGTACTTCTCCGACGCCTCGAAGATGAACATCTCTTTCCCATCCGGCAGGTGGCGAGTGTGCGGACCTTCGCGCTCGGGTACGAGCTTGTTGCGCAGACGAACGTTGGCGAAGGTGCCGCGCATCATGACTTCATGATTGCCGCGGCGCGATCCGTAGGAGTTGAAGTCGCCCACCGACACGCCGTGGGCAATGAGGTACTGTCCCGCCGGGCTGTTAGGTTTGATGGAGCCGGCGGGCGAGATGTGGTCGGTGGTAACGCTGTTCCCGAGATAGCAGAGCACGCGCGCGCCGGAGATGTCGTTCACCGGCGCAGGTCTCCGCGGCATGTTGTCGAAGTAAGGAGGATTCTTCACGTAGGTCGAGCTCTCCTGCCACGCGAAAGTCTCTCCCTCCGGCACCTCCAGACCGCGCCAGCGTTCATCGCCCTCGAAAACTTTGCTGTAGGCGTTTTGGAACATGTCGCCGGTGACGTACTTCGCGAGCACGTCGTTTACTTCCTTCGATGTCGGCCAGATGTCCTTCAGGTAAACCGCAGTGCGTTTGCCGTTGGTGCTGTAGCCGAGCGGCTCGTTGTACATATCGATGTCGGCGCGTCCGGCGAGCGCGAACGCCACCACCAGCGGCGGCGACATCAGGTAGTTGGCGCGAACTTCGGAGTTAATGCGGCCTTCGAAGTTGCGGTTGCCGCTCAGCACCGACGCCACTACCAGATCTTTCTCGGTGATGACATTCGACACCTCCTGCGGCAGCGGGCCCGAGTTGCCAATGCACGTCGTGCAACCATAGCCGACGAGGTTGAATTTCAGCTTCTCGAGGTAGGGCATCAATCCGGAGCGTGTCAGGTAGTCCGTCACCACCATCGACCCCGGCGCGAGCGAGGTCTTCACCCACGACGGCACTGATAGCCCTTTCTCGACGGCCTTCTTCGCCAGCAATCCCGCCGCGACCAGCACCGACGGATTCGAGGTGTTGGTGCAACTGGTGATGGCGGCGATGACGACGCTGCCGTGGGTCAGCGCTTTGGTCAGTACGACGTGCTCTTCGACAACGTCGGCCTGCGAGTCCATTCCGGCTGGATGTCCACCTTCACCTTCCCAGCGCGCTTCCTGCTTCGGAGGAACCTGCTGACCGGGCTTCAGCAAACTGGGCAATGCCTGCTCGAATGACTTCGCGGCCGCCGACAGCGCAACGCGGTCCTGTGGACGCTTCGGCCCGGCGATGCTCGGCTCGACCGTCGCGAGGTCGAGATCCACCACGTCGGTGTATTCCGCCTCCGGCGTGTCGGCGGTGTGGAACAGTCCCTGCTCCTTGAAGTAAGCCTCGACGATGCTGATGTGCTCCGCGGTGCGTCCGCTGAGACGGAGATAGCGCAGCGTCTCCTCATCCACCGGAAAGATGCCGCAGGTCGCGCCGTACTCGGGCGACATGTTGGCGATGGTGGCGCGATCGGCAAGCGGCAGGTTGCTGCAGCCCGGGGCCGAAGAATTCGACGAACTTGCCGACAACGCCTTTCTTGCGCAGCATCTCGGTCACGGTGAGGACGAGATCGGTCGCGGTCGAGCCTTCGCGCAACTGGTTCTTCAGCCGCACGCCGACTACCTGCGGGATCAGCATGGAGACCGACTGTCCCAGCATCGCCGCCTCGGCCTCAATCCCTCCAACGCCCCAACCAAGAACGCCGAGACCGTTGATCATGGTGGTATGCGAGTCGGTGCCGACCAGCGTGTCGGGATATGCCAGCGGCTTGCCCGATTCGCCATTCGCTCCAACAAAGACGACGCGCGCCAGGTATTCGAGATTGATCTGGTGAACGATGCCGGTGTCGGGCGGCACGATGGCGAAGTTCTTGAACGCAGTCTGTCCCCAGCGCAGAAACGCGTAGCGCTCTTTGTTGCGCTGGAATTCCAGTTCGGCGTTCAGCTGAAACGCCTGCGGCGTGCCGTACTCATCCACCTGCACCGAGTGGTCAATTACCAACTCCGCCGGTTGCAGCGGATTGATCAGCTTGGGATCGCCGCCCAGCGCCTTCATGGCATCGCGCATTGCGGCCAGGTCAACCACCGCGGGCACGCCGGTAAAATCCTGCAACAGTACGCGGCTGGGCATGAACGCAATCTCCTGCACGGGAACGGTCTTGCCCGTCCATGAGGCGAGCGCGCGAATGTCGTCGGCCTTCACCGCCTTGCCGTCTTCGCGACGCAGCAGGTTCTCCAGCAGAATGCGGAGCGAGTAGGGCAGGTGCGCCACCGCGCAGCCCTGCTTTTCCAGTGCGTCAAGACGGTAGATTTCGAACTCCCGCTTGCCCACGCGGAGGACGGAACGACTGCTAAAGCTATTCATGGATGAGTCCCTTCTTGCTTAGTACGGTTTTCGAATTAGCCTAGTCTCGCGAAGGCACAGGCAGAGCGGCGCTTCAGCGCCGCGTCCCACGTCCTTAGTCGGCTAACGGCACTTTTCTCGCAACAACTGCACCGAAACCTAAACGGCTGTAGACCGGTGATCACAGGTTGCAGCTTCTTGAAGAACGAAACTAACTATCTTAAACCGCCGGAGCGGGTAGTGGATAGAGCCACCAGTTTGCGAGTCGGTGTGACTGCGTGAATTCGCACTCGTTAATGCAGCGCAACTTTGTGCGGCAGCAGGTAGGTGAATCCGGCAAACGTTTCCCATTGTGCGGACGTACTGGTTAGTCCGTGCTCAAAGCCGCAATCGAGCACAAGATTCTTGCGCACGTTGTAGTTCACCGCCCACAGGTTCCCGACCGCATTGCCGTGCAGAAAGGGCTGAGTGAAATGCCATATCTCTCCGGAGATTCCGAATTTCTTGCCGATGGGATGCGACACGGACAGCGTCTGGCCGAACTGGGCCCGGCGCACCGCGCCGTTGACGACTTCCTCGAAGATATAGTTGGTGTCGTAGTGGAATCCTTTCACGTCCGCGCTGGCAAGTAGCAACACCGAGTTCTGGGGGCTGCCGATGTCAAGGTCAGGCGCGTCTCCGACGTAAACCCGGCCGAAATAACTCACCGCAATTGTCGGCTTTGCGCCCTCACCGTGGTGAACAATTCCCTGGATCCCGAGGTCCACGTCTCCCGACCCGTTCGTGGGCCCATCGGTAGCGTGGGAATGCGCATACGGCTCGGCCGCGACCAACAGTTCGATCCAGCGCGATACGGAGAACTTTATTACCTCGTTGAAACTGCCCTGGTAAGTGACCTCGGGAGCGTGCCACGCCGCCAGGAATCCGGTCTCAAATTGAAAATAGCCGACCGGAGTGAGGGTTGCAGGCGTGGAGACAGTTGGTCGGGCAGGATTGGCCACGGGACTCGTCGGCGGCGGTGCTCGCTGACGCGTTTTTGTCTGGTTCCTGTTGCTGCTGAGCCGCAGCGGCAGGCGCGATGGCCAGAGAAAATGCCAGCAGCAGTCAAGGACAAACCCCGAGTCATCGGTTTTCCGTACAACGTTCTTATTTGGCCCTGAGAAGAAGAACAGGCACGCTGATGCTGTGCTGGACTCGGCTGGCTGTGGTGCCGAGAAATATGTCGGCGAGGAAGCGGTGCCCGTGGGTGCTCATCGCCACCAGGTCGCAGCCCTTCTGCTGCACCCATTTGACGATTTCCTTCGCCGGCTCGCCGTAGGCCAGTTCCGCCTCTGTGGGAATGCCTAATCGACTGAAACTCCGCTCGAACTTTCTCCAGATACGCTGTGTCTTCGGCGATCTCAGGGCTGACCGCGTCGGGACCATAGGTCCTGGCCGCCCATCCATCGGCCACATGCAGCAACACCAAACGGCTGTGCGCGAGCTTCGCGAGCTGCTTGATGTGTTCGATAATCGCCCGGTCCGTCGGCGTGCCGTCCAACGTCACGAGAATGGTGTCGTACATGGTCGTCTCGTTTGTCTCGTCGCCGTGTTATCCGCCGGTGATGACCTGCCACGCGGCCTTGAACGAGTCGGGCAAGCCGTAAATGTCCATCGCGGTGATCAGGATAGCACTGCCCCAACCGGCGATCAGCAGGAACCAACCGTTCTTCCAAGTCCCCATCCGCTTGCGCGAGCTGGTGAACTGCAGCAGCGGAAACATGGCGAACGGAAGCTGCAGCGCCAGCACCACCTGGCTCAGGATCAGCAGATCGGTAACGCTGCTGTCGCCTCGCAGGCCAATGATCAAGACCGCCGGCAGGATGGCCAGCGTGCGGGTGATGAGCCGCCGCACCCACGGCTTGATTCGCCAATGCATGAAGCCTTCCATCACGACCTGCCCGGCGAGCGTGCCGGTGATGGTGCTGCTCTGGCCGCTAGCCAGCAGGGCCACCGCAAACAGCGTGCTCGCAGCGGCCGTCCCCAACAACGGCGCCAGCGTCAGATACGCGACCCGAATCCAATCGCTGTCGGCACTGAACGTTGACCACTTGGCCGCCGGTCACGGTCACGCTTTCCTTGCCAAAGAACACCATCGCCGCCAGCACCAGAATGGCCGCGTTGACGAAGAAGGCGATGGTCAAGGCCACGGTTGAATCGATGGTGTTGAAGCGGACGGCGCGTCGCATGGACGGTTCGTCCTTCTGCAGCTTGCGGCTTTGCACCAGGGCCGAGTGCAAGTACAGGTTGTGCGGCATCACGGTCGCGCCGATGATACCGACGGCGACGTACAACATCCCGGCTTGACGAAAGTGCGGCGTAACCAGCGCCCGTCCCATTTCCAGAAAACTGGGCTGGGTCTGCGGCAGAACGAAAATCTCGATGAAGTAGCACACGCTGATGGTGGCTATCAGCAAGACGACGATGGCCTCGATGGTGCGCATGCCAAACTGCTGCAAGGCCAGCAGCAGCAGCACGTCCAGCCCGGTGATGATGACCGCCCAGAGCAGCGGGATATGGAACAGCAAGTTGAGGGCTACCGCGCTCCCCAGCACCTCCGCCAAGTCACAAGCGCCAATTGCCACCTCGCTCATCAGCCAATTGGGCCAGCGAGTCCATTTGGGATACCAGTCGCGGCAGCATTGGGCGAGGTCCTTGCCCGTCACCACTCCCAGTCGGGCGGAGATCACTTGCATGAAGATGGCCATCAAGCTGGCCAGCCCGACCACCCACAAAAGCCCGTACTTGAACTGAGCGCCGCCTTGCAGGTCCGTGCCCCAGTTGCCGGGGTCCATGTAGCCGACGCTGACCAGAATCGCCGGGCCGACGAAAGCCCGCCACTGCTGCCAGAAGCCGGCCTCATGGTGCGGCACTTCGACGGAACTGTGCATCCCCTCCAACGACACGTGGCCGAGGTCGGCCGCTCGGACTCTATCCGGCGGTCTCGCTTGCGGGCTGTGCGGTGCCTGAGGTTTTGTGTTCAAGGCTCACCAACAACGGAAGCGGCGGCCGGGACTCCCGCCGTGATTCCACATCGTTAGCCGAAGTATACAACGCTTACTAAACTATGGTTAATTATTTTTTGGCAGGGCCCGAAGTGCTTCCAGCGACCGGTGCGACCCATACTTTTTCGGCAGCGCTATGGCCGAGCGACACCTTGCCGGCCGTGGTGACCAGGCTTAGGGTGTCGTCGTAGTTCCGGAGATGGACCGCGATATCGGCTCCGGGCCGAATACCAAGCTTCTCCAGGAACTCTCCCAGCCTGCGGTCGCGTTCATAAACGCTTTGCACCGTATAACGGCCTCCCGGCTGCGATTCGGAAAGCAGCAAGAGCCCCCGTTTTCGCTTGGCACGCGGAGACTCGGGAGTCGGCGAATTGCCGTGTGGACAAGGCCCTCCGTGTCCCAATTTGCGCGTGAGCAGGGCCTCGAAGTCGCTGGAGACGGCATGTTCCAGGCGCTCCGCTTCGTCATGCACCTTGTACCAGTCCATGCCGAAAATCTCGTGCAGCATGCGTTCGATCAGGTGATGCCGTATGGCCAGCCGCCGCGCGATCTTCCGCCCTTCCGTCGTCAGTTGTACCCGTCCGTCGCTCCGCACCGAGACCAGTCCGTCGCGCTTGAGCCGTCGCAGAGCCATGGTGACAGCCGGCGCGGAAACCGAAAGCCATTGCGCCAGCCGGGCCGAGATGACTTGTTCGCCTTCGCCCTCCGCTTCCAGGATCGCCTTGAGATAATCTTCTTTGGAAACCGTGATCATGGGATTGTTAAGTTCAGTTAACGCCAGTTAACCGCGAAATGCAAGCGTACTACAGCCGCCAACTGAGCGGCCGGCCTGGACTGTAATTTGTTGTGGGGTGCCCCGTTCTAGCGTTCTTTTGGCTAGGGCGGGGCAGTTGACCTCGCCCATGGACTCACAGCCTCCCCGAATCGTTTGACATCCGCTGTATCGCACCCCTACTCTTTCTTTTCGCTCTGCCATCCGTCTTAGCGGTAGTCCGGAGCGGTGTCTCCTATGAAGGTCCTCGTCCTCGGTAGCGGTGGTCGCGAACACGCGATCGTGTGGAAGCTGCGGCAATCGCCGCGGGTCAAGAAGCTTTACTGCGCACCCGGGAACGGCGGCATTGCAGCCGACGCCGAGTGTGTTGCCGCAGACCTCAAAAGCCTGGATTCACTGGTGCAGCTTGCAGGCAGGCTCAGTCCCGACGTTACCGTGGTAGGTCCTGAACTGCCGCTGACGCTCGGCGTGGTGGACGAATTCCAGAGGCGTGGCTGGCCGGTCTTCGGACCGACCAAAGCCGCCGCGCAGTTGGAATCCAGCAAGAGCTTCGCCAAGGAGTTCATGCAGCGCTATCACATCCCCACGGCGAAATACTCGGTCTGCACCAGCAAAGAAGAAGTTCGCGAGGCCCTCAAGTTGTTTCATGCCCCCCTTGTGGTGAAGGCTGACGGCCTCGCAGCGGGCAAGGGTGTCGTCATGGCGCAGACCAAGGACGAAGCGCAGCGCGCTGCCGAAGACATGCTCAGCGGTAAAATGCTGGGCGACGCCGGATCGCGCGTCGTTCTGGAGGAGTGTCTGCAGGGCGAAGAGCTGTCGTTCCTGGTGATGAGCGACGGCGAGCGGGTGGTTCCGCTGGTGGCTGCGCAAGACCACAAGCGCATCGCAGACAACGATCAGGGCGCAAACACAGGCGGCATGGGCGCCTATTCAACCGATCAGATGATCGATGCCCAGATGCGCGACTGGCTGGTGACGCATATCGCGCGTCCAGTGATTAACGGCATGAGGGCCGAGGGCGCCGAGTACAAGGGCATCCTTTACTGCGGCATCATGATGACCGCACGTGGCCCCATGGTGTTGGAGTTCAACTGCCGCTTCGGCGATCCGGAAACGCAGCCCATCATGATGCGCATGGAAAGCGATCTGCTCGAAGCGATTGAAGCGTCGATCGAGGGGCGCGTCAGCGAGGGCGACTTTCGCTGGACGCGCGATCCGGCGGTGTGCGTAGTGATGGCGTCCGGCGGGTATCCCGCTGGCTTTGAGGTGGGCAAGCTCATCAGCGGCCTGGACGAAGCTGACCGCATCTATGGCGTGAAAGTGTTTCACGCTGGTACAAACCGCCGCGATGGCGCCTATTACACCTCCGGCGGCCGCGTGCTGGGCGTGACCGCGCGAGGAAACGATCTGCCCGACGCGGTAGAGCGCGTCTACGACGCAGTCATGAAGATCCGCTTCGACGGCATGCACTACCGCAAGGACATCGCGGCGCGCGGGCTGAAGCATTTGCGGGCGGGGAAATAATACCAATGGAAAAACATCCTCTCGTCTCCATCGTCATGGGCAGCGATTCCGATCTCGAGATCATGAACGAGGCCGCGAAGGCGCTTGCCGAATTCGGTATCCCTTATGAAATCGACATCACCTCGGCGCACCGCTCACCGGCGCGCACCAGCGAGTACTCGCGTGGATTGAAGGCGCGCGGCGTAAAGGTGGTCATTGCCGGCGCGGGCGGAGCCGCGCATCTTGCCGGCGTCATCGCCGCCGAGACTACGCTGCCAGTGATCGCGGTGCCGATCCCTTCGACTGCACTGCTGGGACTGGATTCCCTCTTGGCGATGGTGCAGATGCCAGCAGGAATTCCGGTGGCGACCGTTGCTATCGGCAAGCCGGGCGCGACCAACGCAGGCATTCTTGCGGCGCAGATGATCGGTTTGTACGACGATGCGGTCGCAGGTAAGCTCGAAGCCCACAAGAAGAAGCTGGCCGAAGGCGTGGCAGCGAAATCGCGCAAACTGAAAGAGAGCCACAAATCATGAGCGCAACGACGGCCGAACTTTCCTTCGCCGAGATGCTCGACGCCAACCAGCGTGAAACCGCGAAGTGGAAGAACTGGTTCGAGCGCCAACCTGCCGAGTTGCTCGATCTTCCGCTGAATATTGCGCTAGCCAAGGACGTTCGCGAGTTCCTGCTGCACATCTTCGCGGTCGAGCTGCGCTACGCGGAACGCTTGGCCGGCCTGCCGATCACCGATTACGAATCACTGCCGATTGGCAGCGTGGCCGAGTTGTTCGGAATTGGAGAGAAAGCGCGCGCACTCTATCGCGATTATCTTGCTCGTGCTACCGACACTGATCTCGCCATCGTGATGGAATTTCCGACGCGAACTTCGGGCGTCCTGCGCGCCAGCAAGCGCAAGATGTTCGCTCATGCCATGCTGCACGGCGTTCGACATTGGGCCCAACTGGCGACTGCGCTACGCGAGAAAAGTCATGGTACGGACTGGGCCCACGACTTCCTGTTTAGTGATGTGATGCCGTAGACCACTCCCGAACTCACATCTGCGGCGCCCTGTGAGAAGCGCCGTTTCACTGCGATGACTCTCCAGGGTCGTCTTGGATGGAATGAAAGCTAGTTTGAACTCATCGCATGAATCGTTCTGGGTTTGCATCAGGGCACGACTTTTAGTCGTCCCGAACGAAGTGCTGCTAAGCTCCGGGCTTTAGGGGGTGTGTGAGAACCAGGAATTTCCGCAACGTATTGTGTTTACCAATTTGAGGCCGCACAAGGGTTGCGCAAAAAATTGAGTTCTCACACACCCTCTTTAGCCCCTGCACAATAGGATCCGCAGGGGCTTAAAGACCAAGTCATTAACGACCCTAATGCGGCACGGCTGGAAGCCGTGCTCTGATACAAAGTGATCTATGAGATACGTTGTTATCATGCCACCGGCTGCTGCTCTCCCGCCAATTGTTCGAGCAAGCCTTTCAGTCGCGTCAGTACCTCTTCGGGCTGCTTCTCTTTCAGCGTAAACTTCAGCACGCCCGCAGGGGTGAACTGGCTTCCCGGCTGTCCGGCGACAAAACGCGCCAGGCGCTCCGGATCGACCGAGGCGCTTTCGGTGAAGCGAATGCTCACGGCCTCGCGGCGACGCTCGATCTGCGCCACGCCCACACGCTGTGACAGCAGTTTCAAAGTTGCATATTCCAGCAAACTTCGAACCGGCGGAGGCGGTGCGCCGTAACGATCGCCCAACTCTCCTGCGACATCTTCCAGTTGGGCCTCCGTCTCCACCCCGGCAACCCGCTTGTACATGCGCAGGCGTTGGTTCTCCTCTGGGATGTAGTCGGATGGAATGCGGATGTTCAGGCCGAGGTTCAATTGTGTTTCCGCAATTTCCTTCTCCACCTCGCCCTTCAACTCGCGTACCGTGCGTTCCAGCATCGTCGTGTAAAGCTCGAAACCAACGGCTTCAATGTGGCCGCTCTGTTGGCCTCCCAGCAGATTTCCAGCGCCTCGCAATTCCAGATCGAGCGCCGCAATCTTGAATCCCGCACCCAAGTCGCTGAACTCCTTCAACGCTGCCAGCCGTCGCCGCGCCAGATCGCTCAGTTCGCGGTCCGGAGGAATCAGCAGATAAGCGTATGCGCGACGATCCGAGCGGCCAACGCGTCCGCGCAACTGATAAAGCTCCGACAGCCCGTGCCGGTCAGCGCGATTAATGATGATGGTGTTGCACAGCGGAATGTCGAGGCCATTCTCGATGATCGTGGTCGCCACCAGGATGTCGGCTTCGTGACGCATGAAGGCGAGCATCACTCGCTCCAGTTCGCTCTCCGACATCTGGCCGTGGCCGACCAAGATGCGTGCGTTGGGCGCCATCTCGCGGAGTCTGTCGGAAATCTCGTAAATGCTCTCCACGCGATTGTGCACGAAATACACTTGCCCGCCCCGCTCCAACTCCTTCTCGATTGCCGAGCGCAGTACCTTCTCGTCCCACGCCGCCACCACTGTCTGGATCGCCATGCGGTCTTTGGGCGGCGTCTCAATCACGCTCATGTCGCGCAAGCCAAGCAGCGACATGTGCAACGTACGCGGGATCGGCGTGGCCGACATGGTGAGCACGTCTACTTCTTTGCGAAGCTGCTTCAGCCGCTCCTTGTGGCGAACGCCGAAGCGCTGCTCTTCGTCCACGACCACCAGCCCAAGGTCGCTGAACTTGATGTCCTTCGACAGCACACGATGCGTGCCGATGACGATGTCCACCTGGCCCGCCTCGATCTTGGCGATGGTTTCCTTCTGCTGCTTGGCGGTGCGGAAACGGCTGAGCATCTCGATCTTGATGGGAAAGGCCGCGAAGCGCTGCCGGAATGTGTTGTAGTGCTGGAAGGTAAGCACCGTGGTTGGCGCCAACACCGCGACCTGGCGATTGTCGCTGACCGCTTTAAACGCCGCGCGCATCCCGACTTCCGTCTTGCCGTAACCGACGTCGCCACACAACAGACGGTCCATTGGCGTCGCCGATTCCATGTCGCGCTTGACGTCGACAATCGCGTTCATCTGGTCTTCGGTTTCGTTGAACTCAAACGTGTCCTCGAACTCGCGTTGCCATTCGCTATCGGCGGCAAACGCGTGTCCTTCGGCGGTCTTGCGCACGGCGTAGAGTTTCAACAGCTCTTCGGCCATGTCTTGCATGGCCTTCTTCACGCGGGCCTTGGTCTTCTGCCACTGCTGTGTGCCCAGCCGATTCAGTACCGGTTTCACTCCTTCGGAGGACCGATACTTCTGCACCAGGTCAAGCCGGGTGAGTGGGACATACAGACGTGCGCCCTCGGCGTATTCCAGGATCATGAATTCGGCCGTTCCACCGTCTTCTTGAGGAATTTCTTTCAGTCCCTGGTACTGCCCAATGCCGTGCTCGACATGCACGACGTAGTCGCCAATGGCGAGGTCGCGGAAGTCAGAGAGGAAGGCCGAGACTTTGGATTTCTGCCGTTGCGGATGGGCAAGCGAAACTTCCGGCTCATCGAACAAGTCGCGAGCCCCGAAGAGAACCAGATCCGCCTCGGGCAGGGCGACGCCTTCGGGCACATAAGCCTTCACGATGGTTGCGGCCACTACGTCTTCCGCGAAGTACGATGACTCGTCTACATACACTTCGCTGCCTGGCTTAGGAGTGCGGCTGCCGATTCGGAATGACAAGTTGTATTCGTTGAAGACATCGGCCAGGCGCTCGACTTCGCCAGTGCTCGACACGGCAAAGAGGACTCGCTTGCCCTCCCGCGCGAGGCGCCCAACTTCTTCGGTCATGGCGGCGACCGAGCCGTGAAAGCGCGTCGTAGGCTGGGTTTGTAGTGTGAGATGTTCTTCGTCGCCGGCACTCTCGATTCCCAGTTGCTCTACGGCGATGACAGCCGCATATTGCAAGCGCTCGTTCCACTGTTCCGGCGTAAGATACAAGTGCTCAGGGACGAACCAGATTGCCGACAAGACTGCGTTCGTGGGCTTCGTTCACTTTCGCCCACCAAGTATCATGCGCGATATTCAGAGCATCGGGTTCGTCAAGAACGATGGTCGCGCCCGGCAGCAGATCGTCGAAGAAATTCTCCTTCGTAGCCGCCGCCGGAGCGTACAGCTCCCATCCCGGAAACACGGCAACGCCGGTCGCGCGAACCGCTTCCTCGATCACTTCTTCGCTTCCCGTCAACCTACCGCCGGTCAGCCGCGCATTGATCGCTGCCAGCGTCTCCTCTTCGACGGGAGTTTCCGTCAGGGGAAGCAGAACAGCTTCGTCGGTCACCGCCGCCGAGCGTTGGGTGCCAGGATCGAATTTGCGGATTGACTCCACTTCGTCGCCGAACAGCTCAATGCGGACCGGCCGGTCCAGTTCCGGCGAATATACGTCAAGCAGTCCGCCTCGATGAGCGAACTCGCCCGGCATCTCCACCACGTCCACCTGGTTGTAGCCCACGATGCGCAAGTGTTCTACCAGGCGGTCGGGATCGATCATCTCGCCGCGTCGCACGACCTTAGCCAGGTCTGCGTAAAATTCGGCATCGCGTAGGCGCATTGCCGTCGCCGCCAGCGGCGTAATCACCACGCTGGCGGCTCCGGTGGCAATCTTCCATAAAGCGGTGGCGCGAGCTTCCTGAATCTCAGGATGAGGCGACAGATTGTCGAAAGGCAACACGTCGTAGGCAGGCAAGCCGATCACGGCGTCCGGCGACACCGCACCCGTCAGATCGCCGAGCGAGCGCACGACCGGCAGCAATTCATCCACGGCGCGGTTGTCACTCACGACGACGATCACCGGCCGCGACGTGGAGCGATGTAGTAGTGCGTAGAAGAGAGCTTTGCCAGTTGGGGTGAGTCCGGAGACACGTATCCGCCCCGCGCCACCCTTTACCCGGGTTACAGCACGCGCAAAGGCCGAGGACTTTTCCACGTCCGCGAAGAGTTCGCGAACGAACGGGAGGATCATCGCATGATTCAGTTTACCAGTGAATCGTTTCACCACGGAGGACACGGAGAGCACGGAGGAGTCGAAAAATATGAATTCGGAGAGTCACTTAGGTTCGCATTGCTGACGCACGCGCCCATTTCTTTTGTACGTATGTCCAGATGCATAAACTAATTCCTCCGTGCTCTCCGTGTTCTCCGTGGTGAAAAAGAAAGGCGCCGATTCAAAATTCCAAGTGCAGCCGCAATCCCGGCACCGTCACCGGACCGCGGACTTGGTTATATCCGGGATTGTTGATGTGTTGCAGGTCGAAGGCGAAGAAAACACCGCGCCAGACGTGCGCGGTGTAGAACATCTCCTCGATGGTTTCGCGGCCGTATGTGAGTCCACCGTCGCCCAGAATGAATCCCAAGCCCCCGTTGGCCAAATATGCCTGATGCGCCTTCGAGATGCCACTGGATACGAACGCCGCTCCGGAGCGGTCGAGGCTGCGATGCCAGCGCGTACCTTTCACATACACCCCCAACTCCACGCCTTCGTTATCTTCCGTGTAGGCAAACGACTCATGTTGCCCTTCGTTCCATCCCCAACGTCCGAAGGCCCAAATGTCGCTTGACACCTCCTGCTGGAAATTGAACCCAAAACCGTACTTGACCGTGCCCTGCTTGCGAGTGGCTGTGACATCGGGCGTGGGCGTGACATGGTCCAGATAGAGCTGCACGGCCTGCTCGTAGTCGCCCATGTTGGCGTGATTGACATAGTTCAGCAAGCGTATTGTCGTGTCCTTGTTCTTCAGCAGCTTCGGACGTAGCTCCAGTTCGATATTCTCGGCGCGAGCGCGTGCCACATCGGCGTCGAGGTTGGGACCGTTCGCGACCTTCGGCATCAAAACTTCCGCGAAGCGCAAGCCCCAGTTACGGTCCTCGTAATCGAAAATCGCTCCGATGGTGTAGCCGCGAGTATCGGCGGCATAGTCCCAGGCGCCGTTGTTGTCTATGACCCAGTTCAGAAACTGGTAGTGGCTGTCGGTGCCGCCGACGTTAAGGTCGAAGAAATCGGCCAGTGAGAACTTCCCGAAGCGGATATCCAACCGCCGCACGGGAACCTGGGTGGCGAGCGACAACGCCGTTCGCTCCACTTCCATCTTCTCTTTCGACAGCGGAATGATCTGTTCCATCATCAGCCGCGCAATGTACGGTTGACCACCAAGAGAGGGATTGCGCACTACATCAAGATTGGTGAAGCCAGCGAGTCCTAACGCTCCACTAATTCCGCCCCAACCTGCCTCTTCGACGTCGAGATAAGCCATGGTGTTGGGGTTGAATTCGTAACCGCTGAAGAACGTCAACACCCGGGACGTGGCATGCTCGGCATAGTTCTTGAGGCTGTTGGTGCCGCTGTACTGGGCATAGAAGTCTCCGTGCGCCTGGAAGACGAAGTTGGCCTGTCCCGAAAACCACCACTTCGAGGTCGGCGAGTGCTCGAAGAAAGTTGCCTTCGGATCGGGAGCAGGCGGCTGGGCTATTGTTGCCCGTCGAGCCATCCTGGGCGAAGCCAGACACGACCAACGCCGTGAGAACAAGTCCGAGCATTACCAGGCCCCGACGGAAACCCAGCGGGAACCGTCGGGTCTCCATGCGAGGCCGAAGTGATCGAACCGGAAGATGACGGTGCATGATTACCCTATTTCCCGCACATGGTCAGGGATCGAACCTGGTTCTCGTTCGCGCCTGCGAGTCATTGAAGTTTCACACTTCTCATTACAGTCGCGTTACAAACGGTGCAGAGACCGCGAGTTCCAGCCACTGGAATCCCGTCCGGTATGACGAAGCGACCAACTTGAGCGCAGCGGCCTGCATGGATCACCTGTCCGAATCCAGTTGAGTTGTAGGATGTGTTCGGATTGCTTGCGTGTCGGGTTATTGCGCATGACGTCCCTCCCTTCGGACTTGGCAGCTTGGGCAGGAGCGTCCCACGGGAGGTCGCTCTCGCGCACTTCACGGTTGTGATCGCGTGAGGCGTGCAAGAGCAGACGTTAGTTGCTTCATGGCGGCACTACTCGCGACGATCGGAGATTTGCGGACTACTCGGAGGCTCTTGGCGATTCATATTCCTCGCGGGACGAAAACCATTTGCAGTACAACTTATGTTTATAGCATACTGGGGTAGGGTATATGCAACAAGAAAAAGGAGTCGCCTTGAAAAAAGCTGACCACCAACGCGCGAAAGCTATTAAACCGGGTGAAGAGGATCAAAGGACAGGTGGAGGCCGTGGAACGCGCCTTGTCCGACGATCATGAAGAGTGTGCTGACACTCTCCAACTCCTGGCGGCCTGCCGCGGCGCGATCAACGGACTCATGGGGGAAGTCCTGGAGGGCCACATCAAAGATCACATTGCCGGAGGAAAACCTTCCCGTGAGGTGACCGACGACTTGATCGAGATCGTGCGGGCATACTTGAAGTGATGGAGTCTGGCGCCCACTGGAAATGCGGCAGGAACCGCGGTTTGACAGCCCCTAGGGCCGCTTCTAGAATCGAAAATGGGCTGGACGCAGTCACGTCCGGCCTTTCGTGTGATCGAGCGTGAGAAGGGCTTTGAGCGCTCGACCTGCGCAGCAGGTTCTCTGCTGTTGTCTGCGGCCCCCAGCCACGGGCCGTGTCCGACCGTTTGGCGGCGTAGCTCAGGTGGTTAGAGCGACGGTCTCATAATCCGTAGGTCGCTGGTTCGAGTCCAGCCGCCGCCACCAGATTCAACTGGCAGAAGAAGAAGCACTTACTGAATTACGACAGCTCAGGTGTCTGTCGCATCTGTTGCCCGATTGTTGTCAGTTGCGAAGGTTTGGGCTGTCGATTCATTCCCAATCACGAGGCTTTCGAGTTTCGCCATCGCACCGTAGGCTTGATTAAGACTGCCGGACGAACTGTCCTTCCCTCCGATGTAGATGCCACCGAGATATTTCAACCAGACGCTCACTGCCAACGCGCTGCCAGGATATCCCCAGCACGGTCAGCCATGGCCATTATCGTTCCGACAGGGTGGGCGGGCACGATCGTCGGGATCAGCGACGCATCGACTACCGCAACATTGCTTGTTCCGCGGACGATGAGCGTTGCGGGATCGACGCCGCCAGCGCCATCGCTCAGAGCGACCGTGCCGCCGTAATGATTGATGATCAGCCGGTTGAAATACACACCGTCAACCGGTGCCGGTCCGGTAACGTACTGGCGGATGTCGGCCAGAGAGTTGGGATTCAGGTTGGGATGGCTGGCGCCGCCCGGCCCAAAGACGATTTTCAATCCAGGCTCCTTGGCAAAAAGCTGGATCATGTCGAACACCGCCTGTGTCATGAGAGTGGTATCGGCGGCTCCATCTGGCGTGTCGGGCAAATAAATACTCGGGTAATTTACGTTGCCCTTAGCGTCGAGCGTGATCATTCCCCGTGCTTGCGGATTGAGCAACATGACGTAGGCTGACAGGGTGTTTGGCGCATAGTAAGGTCCGCCGGGAGTGCCTGCCCCATTTGGATTGAGAAAGATTTCGACATTGGGGACATCGCTTCCCAACTCGTAATTCAGAATCGACACCGGCTGATACTGGGCATACGGCCCGCGACCGCCGTCCAGGTATTGCTGCAAGTCCGCGCTGTGGCCGTCGTAATCGCCGTAGTTGTAGGCCTGGTAGGGCACCTGTCCTTCGTAGCTGTAGGTAACCATGGTCATGACATGGTCGTACAGCCCGGTCCCAACTTGCTGGTTATCGATGGCAAAGGGGACGACCGATTGACCGGGAAAAATCTCCGACTCGCGACCACGCGGGCCAACACCGCTGAGCAGCAACAGCCGCGGGGTGACGAGCGCTCCCGCGGCCATGACCAGCAGGCCGCCGCTCTTTAAGCGGACCATGCTGGCCGTGCCCTTCTGCGACTGGTCGAGACCACTGCGTTGATTGTAGTGCACGGCGATCGCTTCACCATCACTGAAGTCAATCTGCGTGACCTTGGCGCACGTCACGATTTCGAGATTCGAAACTGGTGCACCGCCTGGGGCGACTTGCGCGAAATAACCGGTAAGGGGTCCGGCTCGCATCCCAGCAGAGACTGCCACATACGGACGGCTATAAATACCGGGACCATCAAAGGATTGACTGGTGTCTCCTTCCATCCAGCCATTGGCGGCATACAAAGGATGAATAATCTGAGCCGGTCCGGTGTTCTGAGGAATACCATCCGTCGAAGGTGTATTTGTAATCGGAATCTTTTGCCGCACGCGATCGAAGTAGGGGCTCATGTCCTTCCACTGCCATCCCTGTGGCCAACTTCGGTCAAAAACCTGGGAAGGATTAGTCTGAAACAGCATTCCGTTGAACATGCTGTTGCCTCCCAGTCCAATTCCCTGGAAGGTAAACGACGTCTCCGTAAGCTGGTAGGGCGCACCGAGGGGCTGAAATGCCATCAGCGAATACTCCCCCGGCACATCGAAGATCGTCAGGTCGTTACGTCCTGCGGGCAACCACGGTACGAGGGCTGTCCCACCTGTAGCGGCCGACGTCGGTCCTCCAGCTTCGATGATAAGTATCCGCTTGCGTCCCCCGCTGGCCAGGCGCAGCTTGGATGCGACGATCGCCCCCGCCGTGCCTCCGCCTACGATAATCGCGTCGTAACCGTCGATCGGAGGATTCACATAGTTGCTGCCTCCGCACCCAAGCATGCCAATTGACGGCGATGCCATGCCCAATGCCAGACCGGCTCTAGCGGTCTGACGACAAAACTCGCGACGGTTGATTCGTGACATAGATGATTTCCAAAGAGCCTTGCGCCGGCGGTTATTTCCGGAGCCACGCTCGACCCTTCGCGGCACGAAACAAACGCTACCACGGAGGCGCAATCCTGTAACTTCTGTCGGTCTTCCTCAGCCTGCACAAACCAAATGCCTGCATCCAGTATGTTTGGGGTCATGAAAATCCCGTAGGGCAGTCTGGTTGCCAAGTTCTCATATTTCGGCTGGCTATCGTAATGGCACTCGGGACCAGAAACGCTTGAGTCCACCAACTTATAAGCAACATTCCAGTAAGAGTCCGATGGAAATGCCGCTGGCAGAGGTGGGGCCGGATTGGGATTGGTATCGAATTGTGGTTGTATTTTGAAGCTGAATCCGAAGCATCCATTAGTTGGACAGTCAATATCGTGCGGTCCCCAACTGCAGACCGAATCATCCTTGCAGTCAGAACCGGCGGCGCAGCCGCAGCTGTTTCCATTCCAAGTGCAATAGCTGACGGGTTTGCAAAAATTCTTTCGTTCGACCACAAACTCGGCATCGTAGGCCTGCAGGTTCACCTTAATCTTCAACCACCCACTCATAGGATCATATTGAGCCGAGGTTAGGAAGTCGGCGCCGGTATTTTTCGTGAAGACAAATGCGCCGCTGTTGATGTTTACGCGGTACCTGCCAATCCCATCCAAGACTGTTTTCTCGTCGGCGCCTGATCCAACGTACATCCAATACTTACGGAACATCGAGTACCCGGCCGGACCTGCCGTTCTGTAGAGGAACGCCGATCTGTTTGTCAGCCGGAACCGTGGTGTCGATGTAATACCATGCCTGATTTGCGGTCAGGATGCTACGCTGGCCGTTCCCCTGTCCCATCATTGTGAGCCGTCCCGGTCGATGAATAGGATCAGTCTTGCAAAGGATATCGCTATCACAATCGCTGTTGTCTTGTGCCGTCCAGTTTTGCCGAAACATAGGCACTTCGTAGACGTGGGTACCTTCACGCGTCCAGTTTTTCTTTCCGTCTGTGCCAAACCCACATTCCGAACTGGTCAAAAAGGCCTCAGCCTACTTGAGCAGTCCCAGGCTACGCTCGATCAGGCCCGAAGTCGCAAGCTGGATGGTCAATTCTTGCGGGTGAATTGGTACTATCTGGGATTTCTCCGGGGAGATCAATCCGCGATGCAGGAGCAGTTGAGTTGGGTGGTGGGTAAGAATGGAGAAGATGGCCTGCTTTCGATGCAGTCGGATACTGAGGCTTACTATGGCCGCTTCCGGAAGGCCAGGGACTCTTCTCAGCGAGCTGTACTCTTGGCCACGCAGGGCGGGTACAGCCGAGGTCGCAGCTGCCTGGAGGGCCAACGAGGGGCAAGCGAGAGGCCGAGATTGGCAATGCTGCCCTGGCGCGCCGCGTGACCGCCGAAGCTTTCGCGCTGCATAAGGGCAAAGGTGTCGACGGAATCGCGGCACTAACACCATCGCGTGCCGGCGATACCGCGCAGGCCGAGAAACTGGTAAACAAACTCAATCAGGAATTTCCCCTGGATACCATGGTTCAGAACTACTTGGTGCCGACCATCCGGACGGCCATCGAACTGGACCGGTAACGAAGTTAGCGACAATTCCGCGGTGATCAATTAACTTCTGGAACTCCGCCGCTGCCTGCTGTCCCTGGCCCGCCTTCAAATAGGCTTCACCCCGCATTCACACTCACGAATCAGCTCCGCTAAGTGGTTCTATTGTGCTGCTGAGCCATGCCCAGGGCTAGGGCAAGCCGTGGAATTCCCGCTGAGGAGTGCCATTGCCAGCATTGGCCTCCATACCACCGGTCAATAATCAGAGTGGTGCCCCGAACGTATGGGATTCCGCGATCCAGGCGCAATCCGCAGGTCGCAGATTGCTCACTCCGTGTTCCGATTCAGGTGCTAGTCTGACCCAGTACCCAATGAGCAACCGTGACATCCACGCGGCTTGGAAGTATCACGATGGCACGAAGCACTCTTACTGGAGTATTCGTAACAATCCCCACTACCTTGACTGGGCAAATCGGCCGCTGCCTTTCAAAATCTATCCGGCGATCGAACCCCTCCTGCTGCCGCGGGACGTCCCGCAAACAGGTGTGGCCGCGCTCTCCGCGATCTCAGAGCCCGTGCCCGCGGCGGACGGAGACGCGGTTCCTGACCTTCAGGATCTGGCGCGCATCCTTTACTTCTCTGCGGGCATTACCAAACAGCGCAAGAATCCGGAGGGAGAAATCTACTTTCGTGCTGCAGCCTGCACCGGAGCTCTCTACGAGATCGAGCTGTATGTCGTGACTGGCGATCTTCCGGGGCTGGAGGCTGGCGTATATCACTTCAATCCGGCAGATGTATCGCTCCGTCTTCTGCGAAAAGGTGATCTTCGCGGAAACCTGGCTCAGGCGACGGCAATGGAACCCGCCGTGGCTCACGCGCCCGCCACCATCGTCTGCACCGGAACGTACTGGCGAAACGCCTGGAAGTACCAAGCGCGTACTTATCGACACTTCGGTTGGGACAATGGCACGCTGCTGGCGAACATGCTGGCCGTTTCTTCGGCTTCGGGACTGTCGGCCGAGATCGTACTCGGATTCGTGGATGCCGAGGTAAACATCCTGCTTGATCTCGATACCCGGCGTGAGGTTTCATTGTGCCTTGTACCGATTGGACACAGATCAGAGATTTCGCTGCCGGCATCGAGGGAGCTTCCAGTGCTTGGCCTCGAGACGATCTCGGTTTCGCGGCGCGAGGTCGAATATCCCGCCATGCTTGAGATGCACGACGCGTCTTCGCTTGAGTCCGAAGATGAGGTGCCGCAGTGGCGCGAGAAGAACCAGGTCCTTCCATGTTCCGCTCCGGCCGGCGAGGAAGTTCGCCTTCAGCCATTGCTGGAAGAAGAACAACCGAAAGACACGATCGAGCAGGTGATCCTGCGCCGCGGCTCTACCCGAACGTTCGATAAGACGGCATCCATTACACTGGCACAACTCTCAACCATTTTCGACCGCGCCACGCGAGGTCTTCCGGCTGATTTTCTTGACTCTCCCGGCGCGCAGCTCAACGACCTCTATCTGCTCGCGCATTCGATACAGGGGCTCAAGCCCGGCGCTTACTTCTTCCGGCGCGAGCTCAATACACTTGAACTCTTGAAGGAGGGAGAGTTCCGCGCCGAAGGATACCATCTTGGGCTGGAGCAGGACCTTCCTGCGGACGCTTGCGTGGACATTTTCTTTCTCGCCGATTTGAATCGCATCCTGGAGCGATACGGGAACCGCGGCTACCGTGCCGTCCAGTTGGAGGCGGGCGCCATCGGGGGAAGGATGTACGTGGCAGCGTATGCTCAGCGCCTAGGTGCAACCGGACTCACCTTCTTCGATGATGACGTGATTCACTTCTTTTCGCCGCACGCCAAGGGCAAGAGTGCCATCTTCCTGCTCGCAATTGGCAAGCCGCTGAAACGCAAACCACAGTAAGGGAAGTTCGAAATCAGAAGAAGAAGTCGTTGGAGGTCTAGGCGTCCCATTTGACGGCGAGTTCGAAGCAGGCGGCGGCATCCATAACGACCAGAGGAATATCGCAACCAACCGTGCTCTCAGCGACTTGGATCGCCTGCATCGCTTGACCATCAGCTACACTCAACTCCCAAGTTCGCAGACTGGCATATTGAGTAGCCCGGTATTTCGCCCTCAGTGCTGACTGACTGTTCGCTTCCTCATCTGGGCCGGTTTCGGCAGTCGTCTTGTGTGGTAGGCCAGATATGGTTGCGTTCAACCCTAGCACCTCCCCGGGCTTGGAAACCTTTAATAGCGATTGGCAATATCCATCCCGGGAAAAACACGGGGTATTCAATCATTGGATGTTCAGAAGGTCAACGGTTCCATTTGTTTTATCCGTCTGGCGAGACGCGAGCACCAACTGCGTCGTGATGCCCACGAGATCTACGCCACAGGAACGGACGGTAGTATCGACGCTAAGTGTCTGCGATTCTGGAACCGGCTTCATCGCGCAGCCATGCCTGTGGATCGTTCTCGGATAACGGCTGAATGTCCGGGTTCTGCATGATCATGCGCGCACAAGTGTTCCATCGCAGAATGGCGTCGTCGTTTCCAGGCGGGGCAAAATTCATGGCCCTCTCGTAATGACTCATTGCATCCCGCAGAGCGTGATATGCGGAAGTACGGGCCCCAGGATCGCCATGACGAATGCGGGCATTTCCCAGACGCTCCCAGATGACGCCGGCGTAGTAGGCTTGCTCGTAGTCTCCCTTAATTCGAGCGAGAACTTCCTGGGCTCCTTTCGGCTGCACGTTGGAGTGGAATTGATCGGTCCGCGCCAGCAGCAGGGAAATCAGTGCCTGCTGGTGATCGGGCACGATGGCCAGAACGTCAAGGCAAATGCTTTCTGCAAGAACAGGTTCATTTAGCAGCCTGTAACGCTCCACCTTTGCGAGCGCTTCGGGGATACTTTGTACTGAAATGGACTTGAGTTCGAAATCCATAACACCTCCTATGCTTTCGTGTGGCTGAAAACGCGGAACAATTTTGAGAGCGGATCGAAGAATCGATCCACAACCCGTTCCTTTAGCGGAATAATGGCGTTGTCTGTAATTGTGATGCCCTCCGGGCACACCTTGGTGCAGCATTTGGTGATATTGCATAAGCCGATGCCGAACTGCTTTCGCAGCTCTTCAACGCGGTCGCCGACGTCCAAAGGGTGCATTTCCAGCGCTGCTACATAAACCAGGAATCGTGGCCCGATGAACTGTTCGTGCATGTGGTGATCCCGTAATACGTGGCAAACGTCCTGACAGAGATAGCACTCGATGCACTTTCGAAACTCCTGCACTCTATCAACGTCTTCGGGCGCTATGCGCCAGGTGCCGTCTTCCGCATCGGGCTTCCGCGGTTGGAATTTCGGGATGCGCTGTTTCACCTTGTAATTCCACGATACGTCGGTGACCAGGTCCTTCATGTGAGGAAAAGCCTTCATAGGTTCGACCGTCACAGGTTTGTCGAGCGGCAGCGAGTTCAACCGGGTCATGCACATTAATTTCGGCATTCCGTTGATTTCGGCGGAACATGAACCGCATTTCCCTGCCTTGCAATTCCAACGGACGGCAAGATCGCCGGCCTGTTCCGCCTGGATTTGATGAACGGCGTCGAGGACCACCATGCCGGTCGAGACTTCGGTCGTATAGTCCTGGAACTTTCCCTGTCCTTTTTCTCCGCGCCAGATGCGGAACGTTGCCGTCGCCATTACTTCATCTCCTCAATGATTTGCTGCAGGTCCTCTCGCATGGGCGGGATGGGCTCGCGCGTGAGCTGCACCTCTCCATTCGGTCCTTTCCGCGCCACGATATTGAATTTTCCGGACTGGTCGTCTTTGGCCGGAAAATCATCGCGGAAATGAGCGCCCCGGCTTTCCTTTCTTTCCAGAGCGGCGCGCGTCACAATTTCTGAGACGGTCAGCAGATTGTGCAGGTCGAGCGCGGTGTGCCAGCCGGAGTTGTATTCCCGGTTCCCGTCCACACTGACGGCGTCACTGGCAACTTTTCAGTTCTCGAATTCGCTCGAGCGCTTGCAGCATCTCCTGCTCTTGACGAACAATCCCGACCAGGTCCTGCATTATGTCTTGAAGCTTGTGTTGTACGGCGTATGGGTTCTCCGAGCCATTGCCCTCGAAGGCTCGAAGGGCCCATTTTTCTGCGGATGCAAGTTCCTGAGTATTGATCGCGCCCAATGAGTTTTCTTTAGCGAACTTTGCGGCGTATTCTCCTGCGCGCTGACCGAAAACCAGTAGATCGGAAAGCGAATTCCCCCCCAAGCGGTTGGCGCCATGCAAACCTGCCGCACATTCTCCCGCGGCAAACAATCCAGGGACGTCCGACATTTGCGAATCGGCATCCACCCGGACTCCGCCCATCATGTAGTGGGTCGTGGGCCCAACTTCCATTGGCTCCTGGGTAATGTCGATATCGGCCAGCTGCTTAAACTGGTGATACATGCTGGGCAGCTTCTTCTTGATATGTTCGGCAGAGTTGGGAATCTTCTCTTTAATCCAGGCGATGTCGAGGAACACGCCCCCGTGCGGGCTTCCGCGTCCTTCCCGCACCTCACGTCGAATGCAGCGGGCCACGTGGTCGCGCGTCAGCAGTTCCGGCGGGCGCCTGGCATTCTTATCACCTTGGGTATAACGCCAGCCTTCCTCCTCGGAATCGGCAGTTTGGTTTACATAAAGCGGAGGAATGTCCTTGAACATGAAGCGCTCATTGTTTCTGTTCCGAAGTACTCCTCCTTCGCCACGCACTCCTTCCGTGACCAGAATGCCGCGCACGCTGGGCGGCCAGATCATTCCCGTAGGATGGAACTGCACAAATTCCATGTCCATCAGCGACGCGCCCGCATCGTAGGCGAGAGCGTGGCCATCTCCGGTATATTCCCAGCTGTTGCTGGTGATCTTGTAAGCCCTTCCAATTCCTCCCGTCGCCAGCACGACGGCTTTGGCGCGAAACAAGTGAAATCGCCCGCGCTCGCGATCGTAGCCAAATGCTCCCGCGATGCGATCGCCATCCTTTAGCAGCATTACGATCGTGTATTCCATGAACACGTCTAAGCCGAGATGTATGCCATGGTCTTGCAGCGTACGGATCATCTCCAGCCCCGTCCGATCGCCAACATGCGCCAGCCGGGGATAGCGATGCCCGCCAAAATTGCGCTGCAGAATGCGGCCATCGCTCGTGCGATCGAACAGGGCACCCCAGGCTTCGAGTTCGCGCACACGGGCCGGAGCTTCTTTGGCATGGAGCTCCGCCATGCGCCAGTTATTCAGATACTGACCTCCGCGCATGGTGTCAGCAAAATGAACGCGCCAGCTGTCCCGGTCGTCAACATTTGCCATGGCCGCGGCTATTCCACCCTCTGCCATTACGGTATGGGCTTTGCCAAGAAGTGATTTCGTAATGACCGCGACTTTTGCGCCGGCGGCTGAAGCCTCGACGGCAGCGCGCAGCCCCGCCCCTCCCGCTCCAATGATCACGACATCGTGCTCGTGCGTGATGTATTCGGCCACTAAATGATCCTCCAGTCCGTCCACAGACCCATTGAACACATCCGCACGTAAAGATCAGCAAATGCCACGCTGAAGAGACTGCACCAGGCAAAGAGCATGTGTCGCCGGTTGAGACAACTCACGCAGTCATAGACCCGCTTGCGGGTTGGGGCGCCGGCCAGTCGGTCGCGAAAGCCACCAACAAGATGGCGAAAAGAGTGGCAGCCAAATGTATACGAGCTCAATAGCACGAGGTTAGCCAGCAGGACCAGAGTGCCGACGCCGATACCGAATCGGCCGTTGAACCAGAACGCATTCCACACGTCGCGTCCAAGAATGACCAGAAACACCAGCGCCAGATAAAGGAAATACCGGTGAATGTTTTGCACGATTAAAGGAAAAGATCGTTCGCCGAGATATGTCTTCCGCGGCTCGCCTACCGTACAGGAAGGTGGGTCGGCCCAAAAGGCTTTGTAATAGGCCCCGCGGTAGTAGTAGCAGGTGACTCGAAATCCACCCGGCGCCCAAAGGATGAGCATCGCCGCCAGTGACCCAGACCGGCATCCAGTCTGGCATTCGGCCAAACCAGCCGTCGGGAGAGCCGAACAATTCCGGCGAGTAAAAAGGCGAGAGATACGGCCCGAAGCGGTAGTGCTGCCCTTGCAACGCTGCCCAGGTGGAATAGACAATGAATGCAGAGAGACCGAGAAACACGACGAGCGGCTGCACCCACCAGTTGTCGACGCGCCGTGTCTGTCCGAAACCCGAGCGCGACAATGGGACATCAATCAGAGCCATCGAGCCTCCTCACTCTTTGGATCGCAGCGACCACCAGCCACGCAAGCACCTGCCGATGCATCACAACTGAATCTGAAGCGGAGATATCATACAGGCAAAATCATTGACTGCGTTTTCAGAGGAGGACCGGCATCCCAACGGGCAACACTGCGGGTGTCGTTCTACACAAAATCTGCAACATCGATCTTGGCCCGCACTATGGTACAGTTTGCGTGACTGCCGGTTCGCAAGTTGGCGGTCTAATTAGTCGGAACAACATTGATGAACACCGGACGTAAGATTCGCAGCTACGATTACGTGAATCATCCGTACGATCGCGTTCGCGATACGCTCAAACAGAACGCAGTCGCAGTGTTCCAGTCCGCTACAAAGGCGGCTGCTTCCCGCGCAGAATCGGTCGCCGCTGAACTGCACGTCGATTTTGCTGGTATTGGAGTGAAGGCCGACATCAAGATCCTCGTGAAAGGCGTCGAGGAGAAGGCCGCTGATGCCACTTCGAGCGCCAGCACGAAATTGCTCTTGGAATGGGAGGCCGCAACCTTGCCGCGGTTGTTTCCTCTCATGCAGGGCGAGCTTTCCGTATACCCGCTGACCTCGACCGAAACACAGTTGGATTTCTCTGGGATTTACGAACCACCATTGGGTGCCGTGGGAAAGACCATGAACGCGATCGTCGGCCATCGCATCGCAGAGGTGTCGGTGCATCGCTTCGTCAGTGACGTTGCAGGATATCTTCGGCAAGCCCTGGCTGGATAGCGGCAACCGCGACCCTCTCCACGGCTGTGCCTAGAGCACCGCTGGGAAGCAGTAGTCAATTTTGCTTTCGCGTTGTGTTCGGAATTTTCAAGCCTAAGCAATCGCAGACCCCAAACGATCACGCGAGGATGCACAAGATTCTGAATGGCCGGTGGAACGGTTCACCGCTCTGAAGGCAGAGGTGCGTTGCTTTTTCTGTTGCCACTTATCCGCCGGCCGACAGCGTGGAGTCCCGAATCGGGTGACCTGTTCCGACTCTAAGTGCTTGAATTCGGGTGGCGGTCCATCGGCGCTCGCGGCGCAGGCATCTTTTTGGTCAGAACTGCCGGATGGCGTCCCCACTCGAGACCAGGTTGGTGTCGGTTTCCAGCAGCAGCACCCGGCTTTGATCGACAATGTACGCAACGTAGTTGCGTGTGCCCTCCGCCGTGGTGATGGCGACGATGGTTCGTCCTGGCGCGACGGTCCCGACGCTGTACGTACCCTGCAGAACTTGCCCCTGGGATATGTTCGTGGGATCGTTGAAGTCCAGCGTCCCGGCCAATGTTTCCGCACCGTCAGCAGAGATCTGCCCGCTGACGCTGGTGCTATTGCCCGACCGGACCACGCCGCCGACAATGAAGTAGCCGAACTGCTCGGTGGCATAGCTGCCGGCCCACGCCGCATTGCTAGTCACGGATGAACCCTGCGCATACACATTTCCGCCGCCGGTTACGGTGGTGCGCTGATCGAGATAGTACGCCTGGCTTGGCGAAATCAAATACATGCTGAAGGGCAGTGACACTACGCTGGTGCTGAACGAGCCGTTGATCCGGCCGTTTGAGGCGAGGCTGTAGGCACCGGTCAATGCCGCCCTGGCCGCCGATCCGGTGTCGTTGACGTCATAGTAGCCCGAGGAAACATTTCCGCCTGAAGCATTCAACTGGATGAGTGCGTAGGACACCCCGGCGGTTGTGTTGGCTGAGGCACTAATGACATAACTACCGTTGAAATCCGAGGCGACGAACGACGGCTGGCTCTGCAAGTCGGCACTCCCCAGGAAAAACGTGGCCGCGTTAGGACACAGGAAGCGATACCGGTTCGCCGAGATCACGTAGTACACGAAACCAGCGCTGCCCGTAGTGGCGGAAAACAAACCGGTGCCACGTCCCAGGCCATCGATACCGCTGTATGAGCCGCTCAGCGCCTCACTCTGCGTGATTGTGCCCCCGCAGTTCAGGTCCTGCAAACCGCCGACGCTGCCGCTGCCCAGGTTAAAGACGCCGATGGAGTTGATCGCGCTGCCGCAATTCAGTCCGGTCCCCGCGAAGCCGAAGGCGTAATTACCGGAAGGCGCAGTGACTGTTGCTGCCTGCTGCTCCAGATTGCCGGTGGCATTGATCACGCTGTTGTCAATTTCGTTCAGACCGGCGTTGTTCAGGGCCCGTATGGCAAAAGCATACGAGAAGCTGCCAATCGAGCTGTTCAGGTTTAGCGTGCCCCGGCCGTCCGAGCCGACATTGTAGGTTCCTGTTACGGAAGTAGCCTGCGAGTATCCCGACGAAACGTCATTCAGGTCTTCCTCGCCGCCGGTGATGTGGCCGTTACCGTCGGCCGTGACTGCTCCCACCGCGTAGAAGGGAGATCCGTTCACGTCGATGCCAGTCAGACTGAAGATGTAATTCCCCTTCAGAGATGAGTTGTTAAATTGCACTGCCGTTATGGTGACGATGGCATTGCCGGTGGCGCTGGCATCCGCTTGCAATACTGCAGTGATGGTTGTGCTGGCTGGATTGGGAATGATTACGGGAGCAGTGTAGAGCCCAGTGCTATCGACTGTTCCTACGGACGAATTGCCTCCCGCGACGCCGTTCACCTGCCAGTTCACCGCCGTGGTAGTGCCATTGGTCACGGTGGCGGTGAACTGCTGCGTCGCAGCTTCCTGCACATTCGCTGTCGCCGGAGATACTGTGACGGTAGGGGTATTGTTGTTATTGCCGCCGCCGCCACCTCCGCCGCAAGCCGATAGGGTGCCAACTACAAGCAGTGCAGATGCAGCCAGAATCACTCTTCGCATCACAGGACCTCGCTCCAAAATCATACGGTGCTTTAGCCCAACTGCAAAAGAAAATGTGGAATTGTAATTCTCCTGCTCGGCCTTTTCAGTCGCGCTCGGGCGACGCATAATCCGGAGGTCGCTGCTTCCAGTCCACCCGCCGCCACCAATCAAATCAATAACCTCCACGAGAACTCCCGTCTCTGCGTCAACGTAGATTACGGATTGTTGCGTCGTTTCTGCTGCCAGAGGGTTCGGCCACGAATCGCCCTCGTTCTAAGCCGGGCCCCCACTACCCGAGCCACAGCCACTTGCGGCATCGTTGAGATCGCCACCTTCCCAATGCGCTGAAAGCCGCTATAGTCATACGCTGAGCAGTCGGAATTGCCATCGATGTATTCCTCTTCTGAGTCATTCGCATGTCGCACACGTTGGTTCTCTCAGACTTCCAAACGCAGCGCATCGTCGTGCTTGCCGGATCTGAATCAACATGCCGTTGAACGCATCGATCAGTACCGATACCCCATCATGCTTGCCAGTTGGAGCCATGCGTAGCACAATGAGAGCTCATCGATGCGCTACAGAAGCTTTGGCAAGACCGGAAAAAAGGTAAGCGAAGTCGGCTACGGGGCCTGGGGCATCGGTAAGGCTCTCTGGATCGGTGCCGATGATGAAGAGTCGCTGCGCTCGCTGCGGGCTGCACGCGACCTAGGCGTGAATTTCTTCGACACGGCACTAGCCTACGGCGAAGGACACAGTGAGCGGCTCATCGCGCGGTGTTTTGGCAAGACGAACGATGTAATTATCGCAAGCAAAGTTCCGCCGAAAGACAGGAAATGGGCGGTAAGCTCTGGGGCTCCACTCGATAACACATTTCCCAAACAGTACGTGCTGGAGTGTCTCCATCAGACATTGCAGAATCTCGGGCGAGAAAGCGTGGATATTTATCAGTTCCACACCTGGATCGATGACTGGGCCAGCCAGTCGGAATGGCAGGAAACCGTCCGCACGATGAAGTCCTCCGGCAAGGCGCGCTTCGTCGGGATTTCCATCCAGAACCATCAGCCGGCCAATGTGCTGAAGGCCCTCGACACCCGGCTGATCGATTCCGTGCAGGTGATTTACAACATCTTCGATCAGTCGCCCGAAGACGAGTTATTTCCCTATTGCCAGAGGAACGGCATTGGTGTGATTGTGCGTGTTCCTTTCGACGAAGGAAGCCTCACCGGCAACGTTCGGCCTGACACGGTATTTCCGGAAGGCGACTTCCGCAATATCTACTTCGAGGGCGACCGCAAACAGGAGGTTTGGAACCGGGTGCAGGCGATTGTTCGCGAGTTGGGGGTCAGGCTCGACCAACTGCCAGAACTGGCTTTACGCTTTTGCCTTTCCCACCCTGCGGTGTCTACGGTCATCCCTGGGATGCGAAACCCAAAGCATGTCGCCACCAACACGGCGGCATCGGACGCGGGGCCACTCCCGGCAGAGGTGCTGGCGAAGTTGCGCGGACATCGTTGGGTGAGAAATTATTACTGGACCTAAGGCAGTTTCACTCCTGATGTATCGGCGACGGGTGGAGCACGCCTTTCAGGCGTGCATAATTGCTGCCCGGTCCTGAATCGCGCTTTAGCGCCTGAGGTAGTGTTTTGTTACCTCAGCGGCTGAAGACAATTCATCCCGAATCCTAACTGCACCGCTGAAGCGGTGCTCCACCCTATACACCAAATGTGAAACTGCTATAGTCGGCCGATTCCAGCTTGTTCAGCCCCCGCTTTTTTCCCGTCCGCACCCATTGACGTTTACAATCTCCACGCCATGACAAAGCGCACCCGTGCGTTATATCCGGTTTCTCAATCCTCGGTTTTGAATTCAATTCTTTGCCGCCTTCTTTTCATCGCTTGCCTAGTGATGGCGCTCGCCTCCACGCAAGCGCTCGCGCAAGATGTGGAAATTGCCAGCGGGGCTTCGGCCATTCCAGGTGTCTACAATCCTGTCGCTAATCCGGAGGCGATCGTCACGCACGGCAACGCAAGATTCACCGTGCTAACACCCCAATTGATCCGCATGGAATGGGCCGCCGACGACAAGTTCGAAGATCACGCCTCCCTCGTCTTTCTGAACCGCCACTTGCCCGTGCCCAACTTCACGGTCGAGCAACCGGCCCAGCAGTTGGTGATCAAGACCAGCGCTCTGGAAATCCACTACAAACCGACGGCCGGTTCAAACGGCAAGTTCACTGCTGACAACCTGGCAGTCACATTCACCCTGAATGGCAAGCAAGTCGCATGGCATCCCGGGATGCCCGACACCGGCAACCTGATGGGCACCACGCGCACGCTGGATGGGGCGCTGGGCGACAAAACCAAAGAACCCATCGAGCCAGGTTTGATCTCGCGCGATGGCTGGACTCTGGTTGACGATTCCACGCGCCCGCTCTTCGATTCCGCCGACTTCAGCTTCGTCAACGGCGAGAACAGTCCGTGGCCCTGGGTGATGCAACGCCCCGCCGGCGAGCGCCAGGATTGGTACTTCTTCGGCTACGGTCACGATTACAAGCAAGCGCTGGGAGATTACATCCTGATTGCGGGACGCATTCCGCTGCCGCCGCGCTTTGCTTTCGGCGCGTGGTGGTCACGTTACTGGGCATATACCGACCAGGAACTCGATGACCTGGTCCGCGGCTTTCGCCAGAACGACGTTCCCCTCGATGTTTTCGTCATCGACATGGACTGGCATCTGACCTTCGGCCCGAGCGGAGCGGGTAAGCACGCCGTTGGATCAATCGGGCCACACCATGGGCTGGAGTGGATACAGTTGGAACAGGCTGCTCTTTCCTGCTCCTGAACAATTCCTGGCGCACCTTCACGAAGATGGCCTGAAGGTCACGCTCAACATGCATCCTGCTTCGGGCGTGCAGCCGTGGGAGGATGCCTATCCCGCGATGGCCAGGGCGATGGGCATCGATCCCGCGACCAAGCAGTACGTGCCCTTCGACATCACGAACAAGAAATTCGCGACCAACTATCTCGACCTGCTGCATCATCCGCTGGAGAAGCAGGGTATCGATTTCTGGTGGCTCGATTGGCAGCAGGAAGACAAGACGAATACCCCGGGGATTAACCCAACGTGGTGGCTCAATTACGTTCACTTCTCTGATCAGGCCCGCGAGGGCAAGCGGCCGCTGCTCTTCCATCGCTGGGGAGGCTTGGGCAATCATCGCTACCAGATTGGTTTTTCGGGCGACAGCATTTCGGTGTGGGAGTCGCTGGCGTTTCAACCCTGGTTCACCGCTACCGCGGCCAATGTCGGCTACGCTTATTGGAGTCACGACATCGGTGGACACATGCCCGGCGTGGTTGAGCCTGAGCTGTACACGCGCTGGCTGCAGTTCGGCGCCTTCAGCCCCATCCTGCGGACCCACACCACCAAGAACCCTGACGCGGAACGCCGCATATGGGCCTATCCCGAGCCTTACTCAGACATCATGCGCGGCGTCTATCACCTGCGCTACGCACTGCTGCCATACATCTACACCGAGGCACGCCGGACATACGATACGGGCGTTGCCTTCCTGCATCCACTCTACTATGACTGGCCGGAGGCGCCAGAAGCTTACACCAATAAGAACGAGTACGTTTTCGGAGCAGACATGATCGTCTGCCCCGTGGTTGCGCCTGGAGACAAGATCACAGGTCTCGCCAGCGAGTCGGTATGGTTGCCGCCGGGCGATTGGATCGAATGGCAGACGGCACGCATTTTCACGGCCCAACTACAGTCCACCGGAATTTTTCCATCTCCCAGATTCCGGTTTACGTGCGCGCCGGCGCGATCGTCCCGGAAGCTCCTCCCATGCAGTACTCAAATCAGAAGCCCCTCGATCCGCTAATCGTGAACGTCTTTCCACTCGCCGACAGACAGAAGCTCTACCTACACTCTGTACGAAGACGCCGGAGACTCGACCGCGTATCAGCACGATGCCGACGCGCAGACGGAGATCAGCGCGACCGAGGACGCAGATGTGTTGCTGGTGGATATCGCGGCCGCCAAAGGCACCTACCAGGGAATGCCTGCTGCCCGGGCCTATGAAATTCGTCTGCCTGCAGATTGGCCGCCCGCATTAGTCATGGTGAACGGACGTACCCTGAATCGGACCGCCCAGAAAGGTGCACCCGGCTGGCGCTTCGAGGGCAACACGCTGACGACCGTGATCAGCACACCCAGCATGCCGTGAACCAGCCTGTGACGGTACGAGTCGCGCGCTCTGCGGAACTATTTTCGCGTCGCCAGGAACTCGACGGATTCGCCGGAGCGATGACCCGCTTGCGCGAGGCCTATGACGCACTCAACCAGACGTGGCCCATCGCATGGTCCCCAGACGAACTCATCGACGCAATGCAAACTGGCGACCGTCTCGACTACTTCCCACAACACGCAGGGGAGGTGCTCGCTCACTATCGCGATGTGCTTCCCAAAGCGATAGCAAAAGTAAGGGAGTTTGACAGGCCTCCAAGCCAGGCGGACATAGACGCATTGGCCAAGAGATTCAAAGTCGATCCAAAATCGGATCTGGTGAAGAAGAAGGTGGCTGACTCCAAGGATCGTGCCGCGCGTGCGGAGGCGGCATTGGCCGACATTGCCAACCACATTAAGCGGAACGGGCACCGCGCAAATCATTTCGCGCGTACGGCTCGCCATTCGGCATGCCGGCCGTGAAGCCCGTAGAGTCCCGACATCGTGTTCCCGTCGACCTGCCCCCGGAACGTGAGCACGTTGCGAGTCTTGGTACTGAATTCTATGTGATGCCTGTTCACCGAGCCTTGAATTCCTCCCGACTGGTAAGGGCCCTTGAAATGTCCAGTCAGCCGATTGCCGTTTTGATTGATGTGGACGAATTTTCTGACAGTCTCGCCGTTGTTAATGTTTTTCGAGTAAATCGTCCAGTCGCCCCGTACATCGTCGGGTGGCCGTTCTTGCGGTGGTTGCTGCGCCCGAGAAATGCTGCTCACGGCGACCAATACAAAAGCTAGCAGAAGTGCCGGCGACTTCGAGCAAGACTTGCGCATAGCATGTTCCGTGGATCGAGCTGATTTAATATTTCCCCGACGATTCTATACAGCACCCAAAGGCAGATCAAAGATGACGATCCAGAGACTCTATCGCTCGCACCGCCTCCGACGTGAGCACCAAGTTTCGGCTGGCCAGGTCCTGCTTCATGTGCCCGGCGTTGGAGGTTCCGGTCAGCGGCAATATTCCGACAGCTCGTGCGAAGCCGAACACGACCTGGGCAGGCGTCGCATTCGCGCGCACGGCGAGATCCACAACCATAGGATGGTGCAGTACCTCCACATTCGCTGTGAGAAGCGAAAATCCCTGGTAGCGGATCTTTCGCTCCTGGCAGAACAACCGGATGTCGCGGTCCCATCCAAGTCGAGCGTAGCAGCGGTTTTGGACAAACGCAGGAGCTTCAGTATGCGCAGCCATCATCTGCTCAAGATGCTCGAGGGACACATTGCTCACGCCGAGAAGACGCGTGCGGCCGGCGTTACGCTCTTTGCGCATCGCCTCCCAGACCTCGGCGTCCGCCTGGGTCCAGTCGTAACCGGACGACGGGCCGTGCAGTACGTAGCTGTCGACATGGTCGGTCCCAAGATGTTCGAGCGAGCCAGCCAAGGACTGAGCCACCTGAACGGAAAGGTCGGCCGCCGCATCGTAGGGCAGGCGGTGATCCTGGCCGCGCTGGTAAGTGAATTTCGTCTGCAGAAAAAGATCGGAGCGCGCAACCACTCCATCCCGATAGGCCGCGGCCAGCCCCTGCCCTACTCCGGCTTCAAAGTAATGCCGCCGCTGGTTGGCGGTGTCGATTCCGCGAAATCCCATGCGCAGGGCAAGCTCGGTGAGAGCCGCGGTGCGCTCCTCCTTCCAGGCGGTGCCGTAGAGAAAATCGGGAACGGGTGCTCGCTCGGTTGGCATCGGGCTATTCTCCCACGCCCGACGAAATGTGCTACGAGTCGTTGTTGAAATGAGATTTACTGAGGCTGGATGCCCATCTCTTTTCCGAGATTGAGCTGATCGGACTGAAACACGGCAAGCGCTTTTTCCAGATTCGCCGCAGCATTCGCCAGCCTCTCCGAGTTAAGCGTGCCCTGGTCCAGTTGCTGCGAGATGGCTTTGGCGCGTTTGCTGACAGCCGAGTCCGATTTGGCCAGCTTCTTGGTAAGGTTCTTTAACCCGGCTTCCTGTGAATCCAAAAGTGATCGCCGAAAGGCCCGATTCTCACTCTGCGCTTCTTCAACGGAATCCTGTAAGCCGGTCGCCTTGTGGGTCAGTTCCACTGAATCGCTGGCGTTCGTACCCAAATGCTGAAGGTCGTGCGCCTGCTGCCGCGCGGCTTCCGTGCTCTTGATCATCAGATGAAACTGTCCGATCTGTCCCTCGGTGGCTTGTACAGCGATGGCATGCTTGAAGGTCGCCATGTCGGGATCTTCCGCGGTGCGGTGGTACCGCCGCTGGTGGTACCTGTGGTGGCGCCGTGCCGGCCCCCGTGTTGTCCCAGGACGGCGAGCGGAAACAACAAAGAGCATGGCAATCACAGACACACTGCGGCGCATCGCGGTTTTTCTCTAGTGCAGATTTTAGGATGAAAAGGATAGCGGCACTCGGACGTAACCCAATTCGTGACCAGGTTAATCGCCGCCTCGCAGGGTACCAAAATCGACAGTCGCGCGCACAGCCGACAAAGTCCTGCGCGCGACACTCTGACGCATCTTGATTTACGTCAAACTACTGCTGAGGCGGCGGAGCTTCCCCTTGCGGCTGATTCGAGCCCGGTCCGCCGCGACCGTGGCCTTGGCGGCTCATCATCTGCTCGTACTTTTGCTGCTGATCGGCATTCAAGATCGGCTTGATCTGCTCCGATGTGCCCTGCCGAATCTGCATCATCTTGCTCATGCGGTCCTGCTGTGAGAGCGAAGAGTCCTCATGCAGGCTCTGCATCTGCTTTGCTTCGTTCTCCAGGATGGGCTTGATCTGTTGCTGCTGCGCATCGCTCAGGTTTAGCTGCTGGTCATGCGCTGCAGTCGCTGATCTGCCGTCATGGGCTGCCGCGGGCCGTGACCCATCTGCCCGCCACCCTGGTCCGGCCCCATCTGGGCGTAGACCGCTGTACCGCCCGCAAGCACCGTGAAGATCACGGCTGCGTGTAAGAGATTCATCTTCATCGTCCAACGCTCCTGGACACTCGTTGCATGAGTAACGCAGCCAAGTATGCCGTGGCCATAGTAAACGGCGCGTTCGACGTTACCATCATCGTCCAAAGATTTCCGAGTTTTCGTAAGATCCGCGCCACGGTTACTTCGTCACAAATCGAGTGTCGATTTTGACTACGGATGATGAAACCCGATTTGTACCGATAAGTTTCCCGCGTATACCTTCGAAGAATTAATGGAACTCACCTGCGTGGTTTGGGGAATTTATTAGAACCGATCTCGTGAATCGTTTGTATCGGGGCATGTCTTCAGACGTGCCGCAACGGCCTCAACACTGACTTGGGCTTCTTCCCAGCGCTAAAGCGCTGGCTAGGATCTTTCTCCTCTGCGGGGCTGATTCTTGCCAGCTTCATTCCACCACGGCAAACCAATTTGAGGTCGTCTCTCAAGCTCTGACTTTTGCTGTGCTTCATTTCGGCACGACTACGAGTCAATCCTAATACGATGCTGCAACGATTTATGAGATGAGTTCTGCTTGCGCGGCCACGAACGTGAATTCAGCGTTGCACACTCACCTTTACCATCTTCTTTCCCGCCCTCAGAGTGAACTCCGTTCCGTCTTCACGGCGACAACCAACTCGGTCTTGAGTTCGCCGTCCACCTTTACTGCGTTCTGCTTTACTTTGCGCAAGCCGTCGGTGACGGAAGTCGCCAGTCCGGTACGTGCCAGCAGTTTGTCGAGCTTCACCTGAACCTGGCCGTCAGTAGTTGACGCATTGGGCGCGGCGACCTCTTCGAAGTGCACCGAGATTACGGGCAAATCCTCCGGTGTCTCGTCTTTCTGAAACATGCGCGACCAATCCTGCGCCGCTTGCTCGGCCGCTTCACGCGAATGGAAGTCGGCGACGATGCGCTTGCCCAGCTCCTGCTTCAGCTTCATGGGATGCGCCTCACCGCTCGCCACCTCGCGCTTCATGCGCTCGATGTCGGCCATGCTCACGTCAGTGACCAGCTCGTAATAGCGCCACATAAGCTCGTCCGAAATGGACATCACCTTGCCGTACATTTCCTGCGGCGCTTCGGTAATACCGATGTAATTCCCGTACGACTTCGACATCTTCTGCACGCCGTCAGTGCCTTCCAACAGCGGCGTGGTCAGCACGATCTGCGGCGGCTGGCCGTAATGGCGTTGCAGCTCGCGTCCCATCAGCAGGTTGAACTTCTGGTCGGTGCCACCGAGTTCGACGTCGGCCTCCAGCGCCACCGAGTCGTAGCCCTGCGCGATGGGGTACAGAAGCTCGTGCATGGCGATGGGCTTCTCCTCCTCGAAGCGCTTGTGGAAGTCTTCGCGCTCAAGCATCTGCGAGACGGTGAACTGCGCCGCCAGCCGGATGAAGCCTTCGAACCCGAGCTTGCCCAGCCATTCGCTGTTGAAGCGCACCTCGGTCTTGTCGCGATCGAGGATCTTGAACACCTGCGCCTTGTAGGTCTCGGCGTTCTGGTCGATCTGTTCGCGAGTAGAGCGGCGGACGCGTGGCCGAACGGCCCGTGGGATCGCCGATGAGGCCGGTGAAGTCGCCGATCAGGAAGATGACGGTGTGACCCATGTCCTGAAAGTGCTTCAGCTTGCGCATCAGCACCGTATGGCCGAGATGCAGGTCGGGCGCAGTGGGATCGAATCCCGCCTTCACGCGCATGGGCTTGCCGGTGGCGAGAGACTTCTCGATCCGCTCGCGCAGGTCGCTCTCGCGGATGATCTCCGCCGCGCCTTTGCGCAAGTAGGCGAGTTGCTCGTCAACAGGAGGGAATGGAGGCATGTGCTCGATTATAGGAGTTTCGAGTTTCAAGTTTCGAGTTTCAAGCCATTTGTCGATGTTTTCCCGATTGGGACTTGAAACTTGAAACCAGAAACTCGAAACTGTTTGCATGTTCGCACGCAAGATCCGTGTGGAATACGAAGAAGCTGGACAGCGGCGCCCGTGTCCGCTGAAGTGGCTGGACAGCTTCAGCATGCGCAACTTCACCAACGATCAGGTGTTCGACGATACGATTCCCGCCGGCGACGGCGAAATGGAAATCGGCGCGCGTGTCCCTCTGGAGCGCCTGCGGACCGCGATGGAAGATTGGTTCCGGCGCAAGAACTATCTACCCAAAGGCGCGTCGCTAGTGATAGAGGAGCGTACCGCGCAACAATCGTAATCTATGACGACTCGAATCGTTTTCCTGGCGATCGCTCTGGTGCTAGTGGCGGCAATCGTCTGGGCCTATCACCACGATCAGGAATTGCGCTCGAATTCAATGCAGGTTAGTCTTGGCGATCCCAACGAAGTAGTGCGGGAACTACTCGGCGATCCCAGCAGCGAGGGGCCATGCGGCTCCCTCACAGCCGTGCCAAATAGCTGTGCGGACGAGTACGTTTACAGGTACTACTACTCGATCTTTAACCCGCAGTATGAGGTTGTATGGTTCGACCATGCGGGGAAGGTGTTGGGGGAGCAGCACGTCCAGAGGCCGTAAGGAACTGCGGTCATGGCTGGCTACGCTTTCGACAAGCGCGACCCTACTCCTTCAGTTTCGCCGCCAGAAGATCGACCTTTTCAATCACCGGCGGAGCGGAAAAAAGTTCCGGAGCTTTGGCCATCAGCGCCGCCGCAATTTGCCCCGAGAGATGAGCCTGTCGTCCCGCCTCGTCGGCGAAAGCGTCGAAAATGCCGAAGGTGGACCTGCCGATGCGCAGGGCAAACCACACGGTGGTGGTGGGTTCTGCTTCGGCGAGGGGCAGCGCGCTGCGTAGAAATTCCGCCACTTCATCTTCTTTGCCCGGCTTCGCTTCCACGCGCGCCAGTAATGCCAGCCTGACCATATCGATCTCCTCATTTGTAGTGGATGGCCGCGGGTTCTGCTGCTGAATAGGCGTACTCTCACGCAGACCCGGCCGTGCAGTCCAATAAGATGCGCTGGCACAGCTTACCGACACTCAATAAGTTACTTGCCTACCGGTTTCGGCCCTGCCGCCTTGACCTCTAGCGGCGCGTCGAACTGCTCAAAGTTCTTGGCGAAGCGCGCGGAAAGATCGGCCGCCATCTTGTCGTAGGCAGCTTTGTCCTTCCAGGAATGGCGCGGATTCAGCAGCTCCGACGGAACCCCGGGACACGACCTCGGAATGCTCAATCCGAAAGACGGCTCAATCTCGAACTCCACGTCGGCCAGCTTGCCTTCGACCAACGCATTGACCATGGCGCGGGTGTAAGGCAGGCTCATGCGCTTGCCCACGCCGTAGGGCCCGCCCTGCCAACCGGTATTGACCAGCCAGCATTGCGCTTTGTGCTGACGCAACCGCTGGCCCAGCATCTCCGCATAGACCTTGGGCGCCAGCGGCATGAACGGCGCGCCAAAGCAAGTCGAGAAAGTCGCCTGCGGCTCGGTGATGCCGGCTTCGGTACCCGCGACTTTCGCCGTATAGCCGGACATGAAGTGGTACATGGCCTGTTCGAGGCTGAGCTTCGACACCGGGGGCAGCACGCCGAATGCATCGGCAGTGAGAAAGACCAGGTTCCGCGGATGTCCACCGAAGCCAGGAACCACGGCGTTGTCGATGAACTCCACGGGGTAGGCAGCGCGCGTGTTCTCGGTCTTGCTTTCGTCGTCGTAATCCGGGATGCGCGTGACTGGGTCGAGCACCACGTTTTCCAGCACCGAACCGAAGTGGAGCGCGTTGTAGATCTGCGGCTCGGTTTCCGAGGACAGCCGAATGCACTTGGCGTAGCAGCCGCCTTCGAAGTTGAAAACGCCGGTCGCGCTCCAGCCGTGCTCGTCATCGCCAATCAGGCGGCGGCCGGGATCGGCAGAGAGTGTAGTTTTGCCCGTGCCTGAAAGTCCGAAGAACAGCGCGGTAACGCCATCGGCGCCGACGTTCGCCGAGCAGTGCATGGGAAACACGTTGCGCTCGGGAAGCACGAAGTTCATCACCCCAAAGATGGCCTTCTTCATTTCACCGGCATATTCGGTGCCCCCGATGAGCGCCAGCTTCTTGCTGAAGTTAATCAGGACAAAGACTTCGCCGTTGGTGCCGTCGCGTTTCGGATCGGCCTTGAAGCTGGGTGCGCTCACGATCGTGAATTCGGATTTGTGTGTCTTGAGCTCTTCCGCGGTGGGACGAATAAATAATTGCCGCACAAAAAGGCTGTGCCAGGCGTACTCGTTGATCACCTGAATGGGCAGGGTGTACATGGGATCGGCGCCGCAAAAGAGGTCCTGGACAAAAAGCTCTTTGCCTTTCAGATGGTCGAGCACGCGCTCATAGAGAGCGTCGAACTTATCGGACGGGAAGGGCAAGTTCGCCGAGCCCCAGGCGACCTTGTTTTCGGTGAGGGCGTCCTTGATGGTGAACTTATCTTTGGGAGAACGGCCGGTGCGTTTGCCGGTCCCGGCCACCAGCGAGCCGCGCGCCGCCAGTTCCGCCTCGCCACGGCGAAGGGCCGCTTCCACCAGCGGAGCCGGAAACAAGTTGCGGCGTACTTTCTCCTGTCCCAGCAGTTGCGTTACTTCGGGAGTTTGTATGACGGAGGACATAAAAGGGCTCCTAAACGTGAAGCAAAATAGAAATTAATCACGGAAACAAACGACGTTCAATCATTAATTCTCTCTGCGGAGTTTCCCGGAGACTCTGCGGAGTAAAATACGACAGCCCTCTGACAGAGACGTCAGCGAGCTACAAACTGGTGGGCTTCGTCCACAATAGCCTGAAGATGATCGAGCGTTTCCTGAACCGTCAAGCTGTACATCTCGCGACCGTTATCTTCGCCCGATTCGATTGCCCACTTTAAATAATGTCCTGCGATCTGGACCGCCATCGGATCGGTGATGCTTTTGCCCGTCTGCTTGTTATATTCCACCCAGGCAGGGTGGGGCAGTGCGATCCAGACCGGCCGATCATCCACCAGAAACTTAATGTCGACTGCGTCCGCGTGGCGTGTGGCGATGGCAACGATCAGCGCCTGATATCGGCAGTGCACGGGCTTACCCGTCCAGCGATCGATCGCCTGGAAGTCGTCGTACATATACAGTTAGAACTATAGCCGACCGATAGTCGCTGCGGCAATCGTGTTGAGGGCAGGTCGCGGGTTGCGGTAGATCGGGCCGGTCAGGTATCATTGGTGTTTATCCAGCCAGTTCGGCAATTTTCTGGAGTTACTCATGGCACAAGTTTGCGAAATCTGCGGCAAAGGCCCGCAGTTTGGTAACAACATCAGTCACGCGCATAATGTCACCCGGCGGCGCTGGAATGTTAATCTGCGCCCGGTGCACGCTAAGACCAAGACCGGTAACAAGCGCATGCGGGTGTGCGCGAGCTGCTTGCGCAGCGGCAAGGTAACCAAGGCTTAGCTGTCCGTATTTGGACTTGTGGCCCTCTCGGAGTCGGGAGGGTTATTCTTTGGGCCGCGGAATCTCCATCTTGCGCAGGTCTCTTGCGCTGCTCTCAGGCAGACTCATCGCGTTGGTATGACACGCGCATTTCGCGATTCGCGAACGTCAATCCCACCGCGATCCCCAGCAACGCGCCCATAATGACATCGCCAGCGTAGTGATATCCGTCGTAGACCGCGCCCACGCACATCAGCAGAATCGGGAACAGCAACCATGGTGCGAGGCGCGGCAGAACGCGGTAGGCAAACACTAGGACGACAAACGCCACCATGATGTGTGCGCTGGGAAACGCGTTCCCGTGCACGCCGGCATGGTTTTGAATCAACTGTACCGCGCTCTGGAACAGACCTCTGGAGCCGTTGCCGAATTGTTGCACTCCCAGACTGTTTGCCGGGCTACGCATGGGAAAGAGCAGATAGGTTGCGTAACAGATCAAGTATCCAACGCTAAGCGCGTCAGTCAGCCGGCGGAATGCATTCGTAAACGGTTGCCGTTCACGCCAGGCCCAGAGGAGACTTCCCACAAGCGGGTACAGAGGATAAAACGCGAGATAGCCGAATTCCAGAAACTGCACCAGCCAGGCCGCAGCTTGGCGATGCATCCACAAAGTGGGCGGCACTGCGAACAACAGCGATTCAAACGAAATGATATGAACATTCTGCCAATCGCCTCGAAGTGAAAGCGACAGGTAGGAGACTTCTTCGAAGACCGAGATAAAGAAGATGGCCGGCAGCCAATCATGGGCGAACTCCCAACCGATGCCACGGCGCTGCCTTCGTGCAAGTAACAGGATTACAGTTATTGCGCAGAGATTCCATGCCACGTACCACGGCCAGTGTTCCACACGCTGGTAGCGCCCGCACACCAAGACCGTTAGCGCGACGTGCACCCCGACGTAAATGCGATCCGTGAGGTTCAACGTGTCGAACTCCCGTCAAGCGAGCGCGATGACGTCAATCTCCACCAGCACGTCTTTGGGCAGGCGTGACACCTCGACGGTGGAGCGCGCGGGAGGCGCTGCGGTGAAGTAGCGGCCATAGACTTCGTTCATGGCGGTGAAGTCGGACATGTTCTTGAGGAAGACGGTGGTCTTCACCACTCGCTCAAGCGAGCTGCCCGCCGCTTTGAGGATGCCAGTCAGATTCTGCAGCACGCGATCCGTCTGGGCCGCGACGTCACCGGAGATCAGTTGTTGCGTTGCCGGATCCAGCGGGATCTGTCCGGAGAGAAATACCAAGCCGCTGGCCTTGATGGCCTGAGAATAAGGCCCGATGGCTTTAGGCCCGTCGTTGGTCGCGATCACTTCGCGCATGCGTCCTCCTGCGTTAGGGATGAGTGCGCATTGATTCTCGCATAATGCTGGCAGGGGAGGGGTTGTGGCGGCGGAGAAAAGCGAATACCGGTCTGCGATCATCAAATAACGGCGCCGTCAGCTATTTGGGTTTTCCCAACCAGGAGTACTGCCAGGCGACCGAGACGTTCTGGTAGTTCCCGCCGTACCGTATGTAGGTGCCATCGCTATAGCTCAATTTCAGAGACTGGTGTTTGGTGATGGGAACCGACACGGTGCCGCCGAGGCGGGAATTCGCCGCACGCGTGAGCGGGTTTTGGACGCCGTTCAAGGTCGTTTTTCCACCAAACCAGAAGTTGCCGTCGAGCGAGGCCCACAGGCGCGGCTTAAAGCTGTGGCTCAGGTGCCCTTCCAAGGCTCCAATTGGGCTTTGCGATTGGGACCTCGTGCCTGCGTAGTAGACGTTTCGCGACCAAAAGTCGGGGTTCGTGGTGAAGAACCACGCTCCAAAGTACCCATCCAGTATCCAATTACCCCAGCGTTGGGAATAGCCAAATTCTGGCTTGAAGCCCCAGCGGTTGGCACCCCAATTGATCAACTTCGTCGGATCGTACTGGCCGGTCGGAGCCGACACCTTCAGACTTGCGCCCAATAGGACCTTTTGTTTCCACTTCATGAACTCCTGGGGCGGCATGGCCGGGCCGCCCTTCAGGTTGACCGAGAAGCGATAGACCGAGTCCAGAAGGCCGGATCGGTGGAGTTGCTTTTCCGCACCCAGTGTGGTGCCCTGAAAATTCCCAACTCCGTATGGCAAACTGGCGACGATGTTGGCCGATCGACCAAAGAAGCCGAACGAATGGTAGTAGCTGAAGATCGGTACGCTGTAGGTCCCTGTAGCCCCGCTGACGGGAAGGGCACCGTTGTAGTCAATGCTGCCGTCGTAGAAGGACCAGGTCAGGGTGATGGCATTGGAATGCAGGGGGGTGATGACGTAAGCGCGCGGCGAGAGGTCCTGCGCGCTCATCACCTTTAGACAAGCCAGTGTGAGAGCAGCCAACACTGCGAGCTTGAAAAAATGTCGCATTCTCGATTCAACACCGCGCTCACCTTAACTACGAATCTGCATTTGCGTTACAAAAGGAACTCTAGCCCTGCTCCCTTCGCCGGTTCCGTCGGCAAGCGTCCGGAACGAAGGGCCGAGCGAAAAGTCTCGTAGTCGCGTTCAGCCTGATCAGCGTAAGCTTCCGAGTATTGCGCTAAGGCGTCATCGAATTGGTCGGTCGATCCCAGATATCCGGCGATCATCGCGGCATCCCCAGCCTTCGCATGAGCTCGCGCCAGTGCCCAGCCGCACGTGGTGGCGTATCCAATCAGGGTGCTGGGCTTGAACGTTTCAACTTCGGCAGAGACCTTCATGTCGCGGAACTGTCGGACGTAGTAATCGTGCCCCTTGGTGCGCGCCCATCCAAGGAAGATGTCGCTTGCAGCTTGCATCACGTGAATGCCTTCCACCACTCGGAGACCCTGATGCGCATATCGGCTCTTGCCGCGCGGCGGTTCCAGCACCGACCTGCGCGCCTCCTTGAATTGAAGGAAGAGTGGATCGTCTTCATCGGCCATGAGCAGCGAAAGGTAGCACCGCGTTCCCACGCTGCCCACTCCAACAACCTTGATTGCAGCATCCTGAAAGCGATAGCGCTCGTACAATCTTCGTCGATCCGCCTGTAGCGAATTGCTTGTACTCCTCGGTGAATTTCAGGCGCTGCTTTTCAAAGTCATGCGCGAATTCGTCGAAATGGTAGATGACCGGCGGATCGTCCTTAATCTTCCGGCGTCCATGCACAACCGCAGTCAGTTTGGGAATTACCGCCTCAGAGTTTCGGGAGTGAGCCTGTCTTCTCTTCGCCGATAAACGCGCCAGACATGTCTGGATCCTTGCGGAAGTGCTCTCTTAGGGCGTCATAGTTGACTTGCGCGTACCAGGTTTCGAGCACCGTCATTTCGGCGAATTCCGCCATGCGCTGCCGATACGACGCCGCGGCTGCTCGAACCGCCTCGTCCGCAATGGACTTAGAAAAGCTACGGTCCCTTGCTGCCAGTACCAAGCTGGCCCCCAGGCGCTTTATGTCCCACTCCCATGGACCGGGGAAGGTCTCATCAAAGTCGTTGATGTCGAAGACCAACACTCGTTCGGGCGAGGCAAAGCCGCCAAAGTTTGCCAGGTGGCAATCGCCGCATGCCTGGACGGTGATGCCTGACACTCGCGCATTCGCCAGGTCCCGCGCCTGAATGATGGCTGCTCCGCGATAAAACGTGAAAGCCGACACACGCCATCCTCTGATACTTGACTGGGATCAGACCGGGAATTCGATCGGCATCTGACTCCTCAAGGAGCTTGACTATGTCTTGTGACTTCGAGCGAGCTTTCCATTCGGCCTGGGAAGCGCGAGGGCACTTTTCGCGAAGGGCTTTGCCTTGTTTGCGTCTTTCGGCCTTGGACAACGCGGCGGCGGTTTGCATTTTCATTTTCCTTTCAGTAGCTCTCTCCCGTTTCCCTCGTCAGCGCGCTCAGAACAGGAGCTTCATGGAGTCCCTCATGACAGTGTCGAAGGGGATCGCAGCAATCACAACCGGAATTCCCGGTATCAAAGCAACGAACATGAGCACATACAGGTCGACTAGGCCCACCGGGATCACACGAATGTTGTTGATGTTGTTCACCACCCCGTAGAGATCAGTCGTGGTGGAGAAATCAGGGACAGTCAAAACGTCTTCATCCAGGCTGTCGGCCCGATGGAGCCACTTCTTCTCAAACTGCTCGCCCACGGCGCGAGCGAAAGCTCCATAACGCAACATGGCATGGCGCCGCATCCGCATCAGTGTGCTGGTGAACAGGAAATAAGGCGCTGCACAGACCAGAAGCACGGCCGCAATCAGGATTATGGGCAAATGGCGAAATGCAACCAGCTTCTGTCCATCGTGAAAGACCCGATTGGCGACAGCGCCCGCCAGTCCCACTCCCAGGCAGAAGGCGAAAGGCAGTTGTCCCCGTAACGCGCCTTCGAGAAATCCCAGACCTCCGAGGCCATCGGGGTGAGCCGCAACCAGTTGAAGATCCAGGCGCGTCGTTGACCGCAGGAATCGCAACCAGAGCAGTTGCCGCCATAGCCAGAGAAGACCCAAGTAACAAGAGCGACCGGATAGCTGACAAATGCGGCCCACGTACCGGCCGGCGACATAAACCGCAAGCCGCCGCCGCCCTTCCACCAACCCGTGAATTCAGCGCCATTGGGGCTCAAGTACCGATCCAGCCAAATCACCGTTACGTAAACCAGCGCAACGATCAGGATTCGAGCGAACCAGGAATTCCGGAGTTCGTCGTTCGAGGTCCAGTCGTCATGAAACTTGGGGTACTGGTTACGAGGGACAAGGAAGGTCTCGATATGTTGTGCAACCTGACTGCGCCGTTCGTGCAGGGCTGGCGCGGATAGAATCAGCACGGGAATGATGATGAGAAGGCGAGATTGCATGGCATAGTCCGTCAAGAAAGAGGGAAATGCACCGCCGCCACGGAGTGCCGAAAGAACTGCTACCGGCACCCAGGCGACCGCGACCGCCACGGCAGTCCATGCGAGGGTTTGCGAACTTGCATTGCGAAACAGATCAAGAAATACCTGAGGGCTTGTGTTGGAAGACCGGTCGGGCAGGGCGGAGCCAGGTTGTCGTGACAACTTCACGGAATCACTCCTCCTATGCGGCCCAAAAGTGGTCACTGGGTGGGAAGCGAGGAAAGACGTATCGCCTTCCTCGCCTCCGACTTCAGTTGTGCGGACTCCGGCAAGTCCGCGTTTTCAAGAGGCATACGCCGCCATTCCTCCAGAGCCGGGAGCCTTGCCTAGTGCGCTCCCATGGTCTTCGGAATCTTCATTGGATCGTAGGGCAGCGGGTTTTCCGGGTTCTGCAGATTCGGGATCATGTCGTTTGAGGCTCCGCCCGGGAATCGTTTCAGGCTCGGATACTTGACGATGGACTGGTTGAACTCCGAGAGCGGAATGTCCAACAGCGAGATGGCCCAACCATTGTCCATGCCGGCGTAGCGGCCCGGCGAGGAGGTCGGGTTGCGGGTCGACACAGCGCCGTTGAACGTCATGTCGTATTTCTCAAACGGGTCCATCGTGAGGTTGTAAGTGGAACCGATGGCACCGAGGTCCAGCGTTGGGCCCAGCCAAGTGTCTTTCGAGGAGTAGAGCAGCTTCCACGCGATGTTCAGGTCGGGATTATCCTTGTCCCCGGCCATGTCGTAACGCATACCCAGGAACTTCTCGCCGTCGGTATATATCCATCCCCTGCGCGCGGAGTGTTTGGTCTTGCCGGTAACGTAGGCAGTATTGTCAATGCCGTCGAAGTAGATCGGCTTGCCGTTGTTGTCTTTCCATTCCCCGTGGGGCGGCGGGTGTCAGCCCGGCCATGGTTGCAGTCGTGGGCCACACATCCATGTGCGACATCATTTCGTCGAGAACCAGCCCCGCCGGAATCCTGCCCGGTGCCCACATGATGCCCGGCACCCGGAAGGCGCCTTCAAAGCCCGTTCCCTTTTCGCCGCGAAATGGCGTGGTGCCGGCGTCGGGCCAGGCATCCTGCCACGCGCCATTGTCAGCCGTGTGGATGACGATGGTATCGGGCGCCTCGGTCCGGATGGCGTCCATGATGCGGCCGATGTTAGCGTCCATTTCGATTAGTTTGTCAGAGTAGTTGCCAAGGTGCGACTTCCCCACGAACGCCTTGTTCGGGCTGGTCGGTTGGTGCATGCCCATGAAGTTCACGCTCATGAAGAACGGCTTGCCATCCTTCGCGTGCTCCTTGATGTAGGCGACCGCTGAATCCGTCTGCCGGACATCGAAGTCGGCGAGGTTTTCCAGGGTGATTTTCTCTCCGTTGTTGCCCTTCACCGCCGGCTGGCCCGCCTTGCCTTCCCATTCATACTGATTCACAACCTTCTGATACATGGCCCAATAGTCGTCGTTATACTTCGGGAACCAGGGATGTGCGTTTTGCGCTGTGTCTTCGTAGGCATAGACCCCGGGATAGTAGGCGGCGAATTGCTTCATCTCGTCGAAGCCGTGCTCGATGGGATAAAACTTGGGCACGTCGCCAAGATGCCATTTGCCGGAGAAGTAAGTTTGATAGCCGTTCTTCCGGAAGAACTCGGCGATGGTCGGCGTCTCCGCCCGGAGGCCGTTCGCATCGCCAGGAACTACCACAACCGACAGGGCCGAGCGGATCGGAATGCGCCCAGTCATAAACGAGGAGCGGCCCGCCGTGCAACTGGCCTGGCCGTACCAGCTCGTGAACATTGCGCCTTCCCTGGCCAGGCGATCGATGTTCGGTGTGGGATGCCCGAGGGACGCTCCGCCGAAGTACACACCGTAGTCGCTCCAGCCCACGTCGTCGCTCATGAGCATGACGACGTTAGGCTTCTTGTTTTGCGCCACAACAGGAGTCGCGCCGACACTAACCAAGAAACTCGACGCGGCGAGCGCTCCCAACGTAAGCCTTCGAACACTTGCTCCTAAGTCCATGTGATCTCCTTCTTTGCTTAAGGTGTCTCGCCCTTGGAACAAAATTGCGAGACGAATTCATTGCCGGCAACGGCCTCAATTATCACGGGAATCAAGTCGCTATCGATCAACTCTTTCACCGCACAGCCCAGTCCTCCGGCAGCACGACAACTCGCCAAACTCTGGTAAGTGCCTTTACGCTAAGTGAGAGCAGAGCAGGTAGGCAGTGACATGCGTCACAGGACCGCTCTGGTTGCAAAACGGGGAAACTTGATGTGGATCGTCGATAACACGAAAACTGTCCATAAACCGGCTTCGGAAGATCACTCCCGCGAAGCCGGCTAGGGTAGATCTTTACCAGTGGTCCATCGACACGTTTCTCAAAAAGAACCTTTGTGAGACAGCGGGAGCAAGACCCGCGCAGATTATCCTTGCGGCTCGGGTGTTCCTTCAGCTACCGCCGGGACGTGCGGGTGCGGGTCGACGTAGCTGTTGACCATGTCCTTCAATTCTTTGCTGGGCTTGAAGAAGGGAATCTTCTTGGCAGGGACCTCGACGCGGTCGCCGGTCTTAGGATTGCGGCCCACGCGGGATTTGCGTTGGCGCGTGCGGAAGCTGCCGAATCCGCGGATCTCGATCTTGTCGCCGGCGCGCAACGAGCGCACTACGCTCTCGAAGACAGTCTCTACAATGACCTCGCTGTCTTTCCGGGTGAGTTCCGCCAACCGGGAAACTTCATCGATCAAGTCTGCCTTGGTCATCTCGCACGCCCCCCTAATCACGAAGCGAATTACTGCGCACCAGCACATCGGATACTCTCAGATTTGTCGCAGGGTTGGCAAGCCTAAGTTTTCGTTGGACTTCCGCGTTCTTGTCAACGACAGCGCCGCTACTTCCAAAGGTAATAAAAACCGACATTGCTTTCCATCAATTTCGCTCTGCTTGGCAGGTATTCCGAGACATCGCCGAAAAGAAGGTCGAGCACGCTCTTGCGCTCTTTCTCGGGACGCACCAGCGTGGGCTCGCCCTTTATACCGACTGATTTTGCCGTGTCCTCAATCGCGGCTCGAAAGTCGCCAATCTGGTCTATCAGCTTAAGCGGCATGGCTTGCTCGCCCGTCCACACCTTGCCGTTCGCCAGTGCCCGCTCACCTGCTCGTCTTTCATCCCGCGTCCTACGGCCACGCTGTGGATGAACTGGGTGTGCATGGTATCAATTAGCCCTTGCAAATAAGCACGCTCGACGGGGGTCATGTCGCGGGTGGGCGATCCTGTGTCCTTGAATTCGCCGGCCTTCAAAGTTATGGCCTTGAGCTTCGCCCACTTGAGCAGCTCTTCGTAGTTGTACCACTCGAATATCACGCCGATGGAGCCGACGATGCTGGCTTGATCCGCGAAGATCTTGTTGGTCGCCGAGGACACGTAATACGCGCCGCTGGCGCCGACTGTCTCGATGGATGCCACAATGGGTTTCTTCTTCTGATCGCGAATGCGCAGCACCTCGCGATAAATTTCTTCCGAAGCCGCAGCCCCTCCGCCAGGAGAGTTCACATGCAGAACGATGGCCTTTACGGAGTCGTCGTCGGCAAACTTCTTGAGCTGTTCGACGGTATCCTTCGGACTCAGGATGACACCCTCCAAATCGACGACGGCAATCTTGTCACCGAAGCCGCTGAAGGTTGATTTCTCTTGCGAGCGCACTGTGAAGTAAACCAAGGCGAAGATGGCGACTAGGAATAGGAAGAACGCTCCGCCACCCAGCAAAACCCAAAGAAATACGCGAGAACGCGATTGTTCTGTCATACGGGATGGCTAAGTTTAGCAGAATTGAACGGCCCCGTTCCGCTGACCCGGGGGAAGTGCATGCGGCGGGGTTACTGCGGATAGGCGGAGACTGGTAGAATTGATCGTCATGATCAGCCCAGAACTGCTGGAAATCCTCGCCTGCCCAGTTTGTCGCAAGCCGCTCGTGCCGCGTGGCGAAGACGGCCTGAAGTGCAATGAATGCAAGCGTGTTTATCCCATTCGCAATGGCATCCCGATTCTGATGGAACCGGAAGCTACGATCGAGCAACTTTGAACTTTTCTGTTGCCAGCTACTGGCGTAGCCGCCGGGTAGGGGGCTCCATCCTGGTTCGCTCAAAGTTATAGGCTGAATTCTGTTCCCATTGGTGGAAATCGCCCAGTTTTCCCGAAATAAAACCCACTGCTCGCGCTTCGAAGAGCATTTCTCCTCCGAATCTGCGCAAATTCTTGCAGCCGCGAAATTCCGCTCATCTCACTTTTGTGGCAGAAACGTCAGCCAGACGGGCGCCTTTTCAGAGGAAGGTCTGCAACTATTGCGGCATCAAGGGGTTGGATTCATACAAAAAGTTGGCATGGCGGGAGACGTGGAATCAGGTTCGGCACTCGAATTGCCTGCAACTTAATAGCTGTCTGGTCCGTCTAAGGTAGCAAAGCCCGTAAGGGTCGGAGGTGAGGTGAATGATGGCAGAAAAGTTTTCCGTCCCGGAATTAACGGCGCTGAGGAGTGAGTTGCTCCAGGGATTCGACTCGAAGGATGCAGCCGAGTTAGTCCAGATGTTCCTCGCCGGACACGGTTATGGCGTATCGGCTGAGGAAGCCCGCAACGCGGTGAGTAGAGCGGGAATGCTGGGTAGCACTCTGGAGGCTTTCCAACGGGAGCTGGAGAGCATCGCCCTCGTGATGTAGCGGCGGATTGACGGTGACAAGATTCGCTCAACCTTAAGTGGAATGGAACGCGGGCCCAGCCAGAAACTGGACGCTGGCAAGCGGTTCCCAAGCGAAAAGTGAAGAGCCCAGGCTAAACGGTCTGGGCTCTCCTAGTTTGACCCGCGACTTGAACAGCGGCCGCCCCGCGGCCAAACTATTCGTAGCGCAGGCTTTCCACCGGATCCAAATTTGCCGCCCGGGCAGCAGGCGCGGTTCCGAATATCACTCCCACCAGGCTGGAAACACCCACCGCAATGATGACCGACCAACCAGAGATCGGCACACGGTAGTTGGTGATGAACCGTATCGAGAAGGGCAGCGCCAGGCCGATGAAGGTCCCGACGAATCCCCCGGCCAACGATATGAGGATGGCCTCAGTCAAGAATTGTGCGCGAATTTCCGAGCTTGGTGGCCCCGACCGCCTTGCGCACGCCAATTTCGCGAATGCGGGAATTCACCGTGGCCAACATGATGTTCATAATACCCACCCCGCTGACCAACAGCGTGAACACGGAAATGAGCAGCAACACGGTGGTCAAGGTGTTCGCAGTCTTGGCGGCAACAGAGAGAAGCTGGGTCAGGTTGTAAACCTTGTACACCGACTCCGGGCGATGCCGCGACTGCAGTACGTCATGAATCTCCTCCGTCGCCCGCGGGACCTCGGCCGAGTCGGACACGGAAAAGAACAACTGCTTCACCGTATCGCTGGCGGTAAAAAACCGGGCCACGGTGTAGGGAATCAGGATGGTATTGTCCGTAATCTCTGACTCGCCAAAGGTATCGACCCGTTCCTTAAAGGTGCCAATCACGGTGAAGGGCAAGCCGCTGAGCTTGATCTGCTGCCCGATAGCGGCATCTTGTGACCCGTAGAGAGTGTTGGCAAGTGTCTGGGTAATGAGCCCAACCTTGTTGCGTGCCCGGGTGTCGCCATCGTCGAAAAAGCGCCCTGCCAGAACGTTCAGGTTCCGTACGTACTGGTACTGCCACGACACGCCCAGTACCAGAATGTCGCGCTCCTGGCCGCCCGGAACTAGAACGCGGTCGTGAAACTCGATCATTGGCGACGACGCACTAATGCCCGGAACGCGCTCCCGCACCGCATCCAAGTCCGCGAGTGTCAACAGGTCGCTCGTCGTTTGGCTGCCATACTTGTCGCCCCCTTCGTACTCCGCTACCATCATGTTCGAGCCGATGTTCTGGATCTGCTGCAGGATGTACTGCTTGCCCGTGAGGCCAATGGTGACCACCAGGATCAACGACGCCGCCCCAATGACCATGCCCAGCGCAGTCAAGATGAATCTGAGCTTGTTAGAGCGAAAGGTCTGAACCGCGACGCTGAGGGTTTCGCCGAAAACCAGTTTCGGATACGGACGCCCGTTATTGCGGCCGGTTGCCATGCAGATGCTCCAAGAGTAAACGTTCACGAGCAGGGCTTCAAACGTGCGCGTGCCGCTCTCTTCATTCCTCCCGATGGCGGAAGCGAGGGTTCACGCTCGGATTGTTGTGTCCTCCGTCCAGGTGCTATCGTCAGGATTAGCCCTTTTTCTGACACTCGGTAACACATGCTGTCGTCTCTCCATCGTCTTCTGCTCCTGCCAGCAGTGCTCGTCCTCGGGCTGGGCTGCGCGGCTAATGCGCAACAAACATTGGGTGAACTGTACGCGACAGACGCCAGGGTGAAAGGGGCAGTCGTCCTGGCCGGCTCCGGTACCAGCGTCTTGAGCGGCTCCTCTATTGCTGCTGGAGTGCGAACCGCCACCTTGAAGCTGGAGCGCGGCGGTAGCGTGCTGGTTTGTTCTGGGACGAACCTCTCGGTTAATGCGTCACAGAATGGACGCGAGCTGATGTTCAGCTTGAACAGCGGCAATCTGGAGATGAACTATCCCTTGGGCGCTGCAGCGGACACGCTGCTAACGCCGGATTTGCGGCTGCTGCTGCCCGGTCCGGGTACCGTGCACATTGCCGTTAAGGTGACTCCGCAAGGGGACACTTGTGTTCAGGCATTGCCGTGGAACGTAGCCGCAATCGTGGTTTCCGAGACCATGGGCGATGCTACGTATCAGGTGAAACCAGATGAAGCCGTTCTCTTCAAGAGCGGACATCTGAGCGAAGCCGCCGCGACGAAGCAAAATTGCGGATGCCCGATTTCTCAGCCGATTCCGCCGACGCAGGTAGCGAAAGCCGCACCGCCGCCACCTGCTCCTGCCGAGTCCAAGCCAGCGCAGCCCGCGCCGAAGCCCGCTCCGGCAGATCAGGACGTTCACCTTGCGGTTAGCGCGCCGCTGGTCTTCCGCGCTGACGATCCTGCACCAGACCTCACCGAGACTGTGGCAACTCTGAAACTGGAGCATAACCAGCCGTTGCAGCTCGATCCGGTGGTGCTGCCTCCTCCGGATCCCAAGAAAACCGCGCTCGAGCAGCAAGCGCCAGTGGCTGCCCAGAAAGAACAAAAGCACAGTTTTTTCAGCAAGGTGGGCGCGTTCTTTGCGACGCTGTTCCACTGACCGGGCTACCTCGGGTAGTGGCTTAGCGGACTGCTGCCATGAGCGGCGTTCGGGTAGTGCGGACCTTCAGGTCCGCGTCCACGCCTGCTTATTATCAGTTGGAGTCGGCTTTCAGCCGACGACAGGCTTGCCCCGCAGACTCCCACCTCAATGGACCGTCAGCCACGGACGGTAGGAGCGTCACAGGCAGATTGCCCTGCACGCGATAAGATAAATATCTACCAACAGGGAGGCCCGAATGTCCGCCATTATTCTAAACGGCACCGAGATCGCGGCGCAGATCAAGAGCGAAGTTGGCGAAGAGGTGAAGGACCTGACTGCGGCCGGACTTCGTCCCGGCTTAGCGGTGGTGCTTGCGGGCCACAATCCGGCATCGGAGATTTACGTTCGCAATAAGGTGAAAAGCTGTGAGCAGCTTGGCATCTACAGCGAGAAGCATACACCGCCCGATGACGTTTCCACCGAGGAGCTATTAGCGCTGGTGGAGGACCTAAACCGTCGCGACGAGATTGACGGCCTTCTGGTGCAATTGCCGCTGCCTCCCCAGGTGGATGCGAAGAAGGTGCTGCTCGCGGTGTCGCCGGAGAAGGATGTAGATGGATTTCATCCCATGAACGTCGGCTACCTCTCGACGCAGCGTCCGGGACTGGTGCCGTGTACGCCAGCCGGCATCATCGAAATTCTGAAGCGCAGTGGGATTGCGATTGCAGGAGCCGAAGCCGTTGTCGTGGGTCGCAGCGACATTGTCGGCAAGCCGGTTGCGATGCTGTTGCTTAACGGCAATGCCACGGTGACGGTTTGCCATTCCAAGACGCGGGACCTGCCTGCGGTCTGTCGCCGCGCCGACATTCTGGTAGCTGCCATCGGCAAAGCCGGGATGATTACGCCCGACTTCGTGAAACCGGGTGCGACGGTGATCGATGTCGGCATGAACACGGTTACCGATCTCGCCGAGTTCAAGCACTTCTTCGCTGGAAACGAAAAGCGTGAACGGGACTTCGCGGCAAGAGGCTCAGCTCTTATGGGCGATGTTCACCCCAAGGTTGCCGAAGTCGCAGGAGCCATCACACCCGTCCCCGGTGGAGTAGGCCCACTCACTATCGCCATGCTGATGAGCAACACGGTGACAGCGGCCAAGCTGCGCCGCGGGCACGCGGTGGGTTTGGTCGCTGTGCGGTAGACAATGGAAGATGCTCGCATGCGCACTCAATTGTTTTCCCTGACATCATTCTGAGAGCCAATCAAGGAATTGGAAGGCGGAGGCGAGATATATATACTGCATCAGGGCTAAAGCAGTTTCACCTTGATTGGCGATGGGTGGAGCACGCCTTTAGGCGTGCATTGGAGGGTAATTTCTGATTGGCGCTTTAGCGCCTGAGGTAAAGCGGTTTCAATTACCTCAGCGGCTGAAGCCGGGGCCCGAATGATCGCTAAATGCAGCGCTAAAGCGCTGCTCCACCCCACGCACCAAGAATGAACCTGCACCCCACCGACCTATGCCAGCTCCGCCGATTTCCAACTTCTCGATGACGTGTACCCGCCAATGTTGCGCATAGGACTCACTGGCGGTATCGCCTGTGGCAAGTCCTCCATCGCGGCCATGCTGGTGAAGCGTGGTGCGCATTTTCTTCAGGCTGACGGACTCGCGCATCAGGTTTATTTACCGGGAACTGCCACTTACGAGGAGGTTGTTCGCAGCTTCGGCCGCGAAATCCTTAATGAAGACGGCACCATCAATCGGAGCAAGCTGGCGAACCTGGTATTTCCCGGCCGCATAAATGAACTGAATGCGATCGTGCATCCTGAGGTCGTGAAGCGGCAGAATCTCTGGATGGCGGAAGTCGAGCGGAGCGATCCGCATGGCGTCGCGGTTGTCGAGGCCGCGCTGCTTATTGAGGCCGGAGCTAACAAGGACTTCGACAAAGTTATCGTCGTGACCTGCGACTTCGAGCAGAAAGTGGAGCGCTTCGCCCGGCGAACCAATGTCCCACTCCAGGTAGCCCGCGCCGAAGTCGAGCGCCGCAGCGCCGCGCAGTTCTCTGACGAAGAGAAAGCGCGGCACGCAGATTACATCGTCGATAACTCTGGTTCGGCCGAAGATGCCGAACGACAGGTCGAGCGAATCTGGCAAGACCTGCGCCGAATCGAATTGAGTAAAGGCCGCGAGTCCTTTTCTGGTGGATGAAACGCAAGGTTCGAACTGATCATCGGCATGCTTCCGTCCATTCGCGCAAGCCACTGCTGATTCGGTACACTTTAATAGGTTGACCGTCTAATCCTGCGGCAACTACGAAGCAATGATCGCCTTCAAAAAACTATGAGATTCGCACGGCCCTTTCTACTTGGAATACTTCTGGCGGGAGCCTTTTACTGGTACACGACCCATCATAGCGGGGTCACGGCGCCAACCTGGGTATCGCGTCCTACGCATGTCGAACTCAGCGAGGCCGCAGGTCCTGAGACCCTTGATGCCGACGAGCGAAATAATATTGACGTCTATCACAAGGCCATTCCCTCGGTCGTAAACATTACCTCGAAGACCGTGGCTTACGACTTCTTCTACGGACCGGTGCCTCAGGAAGGCCAAGGCTCAGGCTTTATCATCGACAAGGAAGGGCACATCCTTACCAACTACCACGTGGTTGGCGACTCGGCCCAGGTGGAAGTAACTCTGCACAACAAGAAAACCTACAAGGCTGAGGTCATTGGACGCGACCGCGGACATGACCTGGCGGTCGTTAAAATTGACGCACCCGGCGTAGTTCCCGCCGTGCTCGGCGACTCCAAGAACCTGCAGGTCGGCCAGAAAACCTTCGCGATCGGAAACCCGTTTGGTTTGGCAGGAACGATGACCCGCGGCATTATTAGTTCCCTTCGCCCCATCCGCAGTCCCGAAGGTGGTTACATCGAGGAAGCCATCCAGACCGATGCGGCGATCAATCCGGGAAACTCCGGCGGACCGCTTCTGAATTCGCATGGCGAAGTTATCGGCATCAACAGCTTGATTGCCACCGGAGGTTCCAACCAGAGCGCGGGCATCGGGTTTGCGATTCCCATCAATGTAGCCAAGGCCGTACTCAACGACCTGATCACGCTTGGCACAGTGCGGCGGCCTAGCTTAGGGATACAGACGTTGCCGATCGGGCCTGAGCTGGCGCAGGAGATGGGTCTGCCTTCCGATTACGGCGTGTTGATCGTGCGGACCATTCCCGGCGGGGCCGCGGATCAGGCTGGTTTGCACGGCGGCAACCAACGCGCGTATCTCGGTAACGCGCCGATCATGATTGGTGGCGACTTGATCGTTGCCATCGACGGCGATCCCATTGGCGAACAGCAAGACCTCGCGAACGCGATGAATAAACATCGCGCCGGCGACACCGTCACCGTGACCATCTATCGAAACAAGCGCAAGATGGACGTGAAAGTCGTCTTGGGCGAGGCAAGAGAACGCGCCTAAGTCGAGCGAGGACTCTGCTCCGCCACCGCGCGAAACAGTACGCCACCGCCTCTCGACTGCTGACAATTCACCCCTCTCAGAGTGCTACACTGCGCTCAGTGACAAGAGATCTCCAAAGTTCCGGAAGCAACAGCAGCGCCAGCAGCAACGGCGTCGTTGCGGCCGGCACGCTTTACCTCGTGGGCACACCGATAGGCAATCTGGAAGACATCACGCTGCGCGCTTTGCGAACTCTGAAGGAAGTGGACCTCATCGCCTGCGAAGATACGAGGCAATCGATGAAGCTGCTGAACCACTACGGAATTGAGAAGCCCACCGTCAGCTATCACGAGCACAATGAGCTTACCCGCGCGGCTGAGCTGGTCGTGCATCTCGAACGCGGCGACAACATCGCCATGGTCAGTGATGCGGGCATGCCCGGGGTAAGCGACCCGGGCTATCGGCTGGTGGCGCTCGCGATACGACATCACATACGCGTCGTACCCATACCTGGGGCCTCGGCATTTTTGTCGGCCCTGGTTGCCAGTGGCTTGCCGACCGATTCCTTTCACTTCGGCGGCTTTCTTCCCGCCAAGGAAGGTGCACGCCGCACCGTGCTGGAGACCATTCGCACCTCACAGCGAACTCAAATTTTCTACGAGGCGCCACACCGCATTGCCGAGACGCTACGCGATATCGTGGACATTCTTGGGCCGGAACGTCATATCGTGATCGCACGCGAGGTCACCAAACTGCATGAGGAATTTCTTCGCGGACGCGCCGACAGCGTGTTGACCGAACTGGAACAGCGCGGAGACATCCGAGGCGAGATCACGTTGTTGATCGGCAAAGCAGAGGAGACAGTTCCGGCTCAATTGTCGACCAAGAACATTTCGAAACGGATTCGAGAACTGATGAAAGCTGAGCAGCTCGACGAGAAAGCTGCGCTGAAGCAGGCCGCCAGGGAGTTCGGGCTTTCGAAGAGCGCGACTTACCGGGAATTCCAAAGAGGCAAGTGATCGGCGGCCATTGCCCGTACCAAGCTGTCACCAGCGCAATTGTCATCTGGGACTGAGGGCTAAACTTTAAGTATGTTGAACCCGGATCATAGGGCAAGCCCGCCAGCTTTCGGTAGTGGCTCAATTTGGGTCTTTCCGGTCACGTTTGGACAGTCACTGAACTCGTAAACTTGCTAAACTGTTCTTGACCCAACTGCACCCCTCATATACGCTAGTGCGTCTAATCAGATGTGTCGATGTGTCCTTGTGTGAATCTGTACCCTCCTTACGGAACAGGAGTAAAGCCAGTGGCCGCCGCAGTAGTACTCCTTAACAGCTTCGGGACTGACAATTGGAACGCGGAATTATATGAGAGCCTTTCTCTGGCCGCACGGCTTTCCATTGCCGTAAAGGCCGTGAAGAGCCACGGCCAGATTGTGAGGATGTCCTATCTGTTGTGGAGGATTAACGGTCATGTTGGAAAGTTTTTTCAGGAAGTTGAGGACATTATCGCTGGGACAAGTACAGCAAAATCCGGCACTATTCCGGATGAGCCCGTGACTCCCGAACGAATACAGAAATCAATCGAGTCGTTCATGGAAATCGGCAAGTCGTTTAGCCGCATCTATGAAGAGGCACAGAGGAAAAGACTGCTCAACAATTCCCTCATTGCTGGCCCAATCGTAGCTTTGCGAGCTAACTCTGACCGCTTCTTTGAGATGGCTGAATGGTTCGACTTGTTACTGAATGCCGATCGCGTCAATGAAATTTTCGCCAATGCGAATGCGCAAAGAAGCAGAGGCGAGGTGTATGACCTCTCGCAGGTCGAATGATTGGCGCTGACCGTCCAACTCGCGGGGACTGCATTCAAATATCTGGCCGGTCTGGACAAACCAACCCGGGCCCGCATTAAAGACAAACTGGAAGCCATTGCGAAAAACCCCCTGGATCCGCGCCTTTCAAAACCATTAACCGCAAGTACGAAAAGATGTGCTCGGGTTGGATCATATCGGGTGCTATTTGAGTTTGACGAGAAAATCCTCTTCGTGGCGGATATCGGGCCGCGAGGCCAAGTCTATCGGAAAGCCTAAATTTCAAAATTGAGCCACTACTCAGCTTCCCCGACATTTGACAATTCAGACAACCATGCTCAACAATAGCGGGCAAGTTAGTAGTTGGGCAGCGGCATAGGTCTACCAGCTCGGCGACAACAGTCTCCACGCCGAATGTCCAAGGACAATCCTCAATGGCCAAGATCCTCTGCGTCGATGACGAACCGCATATTGTCACACTAAAGTGTGCCATTCTCGAGGCTGCCGGACACGAAGTCACCCCCGCCACCTCCGTGCACGAAGCGATAGAAAAGCTGCAGCTCAACAGCTACGATGCCGTAGTCACCGATTGGCGGCTTGGCGACTCCAACGGTCGTTCGATTGTGCAGGCCGCCAAATCAAATTCCACCATGCCGGTAGTGGTGGTGTCGGGCTACGTAGCTGAGGCCTTCCAAGCTGCTGAGCCGCTGGCTGACCTCTACCTGGAAAAACCGGTCAATCCGGAAGAACTGGTCACGATCGTCAATGAACTCCTGAAGACGAGTGACCATCCGCAATAGAAATTTTGCTGGGTTCCACGCTTATCCTGCCGACCAGCCGAAGGCCGTCGCCCAGCCTGTCAGTGGTGTTTTATCCTGAAAAATAGGCTTGGTGACGCATCCTGTAGTTCAATACAGCCCATCCAACCGATTAACAAGCTAGTTAACGGCCAGCCCACACGTTAGAAGTTGCGGTGATTTGACTAATACCGAGAAGGAAGCAGGTGGGTGATGTGGCTGGCAGGCGAATTTGGGCGAAGCTGGATACGCCATTCCTGGCAAAGTGTCGTGTTAGTGGGGGGCGCGATAATTAATGTTATCGACGGCGGTCACCGGCCCAGGCCACCTAATCCGCCGCGTAAGTTAGAGTTGCAATCGGTGCTGCAGAGCCTGCCTGAGGCAGCCTTTCTTTTCAACGCTCATTCCTGTGTCATTGGCATCAATAAAGCCGCCGAGCAACTAACTGGCAAAAGCCGGGACGAACTGGTCGGCATGGATGGGGAGCAGCTATGCAGCCGGTTGGTGAGCGCGGATACAGAGGTCAACCCGGAATCAATCGTAAGTCGCACCCTGCGTGGCGAATTCGTACGTCATGAGCGTCGCATCTTCCATCGCGGTGCGAATGGCACGCGGCTCGAAGTGCGCATCTCCGGCAGTCCCATGTACTACCCGTCCAAACGTCTGCTTGGCGCTCTGGTTTTGATTGAGGATGTGACCGAGCTATCCGACTTGCAAGAGCAAGTTGCCAGTAGCGAACGTCACTTCGCCGTCGGACAGATGACCGCGGGTCTGGCGCATGACTTCAACAATGTCCTGGGAACGATTTCGCAGGCGGTCTATGTCTTGGAGACCGCAAGGGACCGCCCTGAGGCCGACCGCACCATGTTAAGCATCATTAACAACGCGGTAGGTCGCGGTGCGGAAATCGTCAACAATATTCGCGAGTACCTACGCGGCCATTGCGAAGTGCGCGTCCGGGTGGACATGCGCAGCCTTCTTGAGGAAGTGCTGCAACTTGCCCAACCCCTGCTGGAGATGCATCCCAACATCACGGTGACGCACGACGTCGACGTCCAGGATGCCTGCGAAGTTTACGCTAGTTCTCCGGAACTTCGTCGCGTGTTCACCAATCTGGTTCTCAACGCGCTTGATGCCATGCCGCAAGGTGGGGTATTGACCATACTATGCTTCTGCAGTGACGGCCGAATGACTGTGAGCGTGGGGATACCGGAGATGGAATTCCGTTCGAAGCTCAGAAAATGATCTTCTCGCCTTACTTTACGACCAAAGCCAAAGGCACGGGGCTCGGCTTATCGGGAGCGCGCAGGGCGATCCAAGCTCAGGGGGGCGATATTCGCTTTAAGAGCTCTCCCGGAGAAGGAACTACATTTTTCGTATCTCTGCCCATCGCGAAAGACCAGGAACGACAAGATCCTCAAGCCGCGTAAGTGCCGCTCTTCAAGTGCCGTACGGGGCAACATTTACTGGAGCCTGCCAAAGCAAAGTCGGCATGCCGAAAGCTCTTAGTGGATGGAGCGATGATGGACCGGGAGTAATTAGATTACGCTCGATTAGGGCCTTGCGACAGCACGAGGACGCGCCGGCACCACTGCAACCGATGCCGTCGCCTGCGCCAGAATCCGGTGGTGGACCACAAACAATGCCAGCTCCAAGCGATCGGAGACCCCGATCTTGTCGAAGATGTTGCGCAACGCGTTCTTGATCATCTGCTCGCTGGTATAGAGCTGTAAGGCGATTTCTCGATTCTTATATCCTTGTACGACAGCGGCCACAATGCGCAACTCCCTGTCCGTGAGGCGGTCTCGCACCCGCGCCCCAACCAGGTCCTCGCTGACATCCGCATCAGCCGGGTTCGGACTCTGCAGAAATGACTGGCCTCGTGAGAGCCGCCGCACCGCCTCGACCGCAATATTTCCACATGCCGAGCGGTAGATGACGCCCTGCACTCCCATGCGCATGAAGTCTGATGCATGTTCGGCATTTTCGGCCAGCATCAGCAGCGCGGTGTGACGCGTTGAAGCAATTTCCTGAATCTCGGGTAGGGAAGGAAGAAAGCTAGTCGACAGAATCAGGACATGCGATCGAAGCTTGTCCAACGCGTTCAGCAACTGCTCAGGCGACTGCGGCTGACCAACAATACGAATATCTTCCTCCACCGCCAATACCTTGGCGATCCCGGCACGAAAAATAGCTTGATGGTCAGCAATGATGACGTTGATCATACCTGGAACACACTGCGCTTCCGATTTGCTTTTCTGGTGCGAGCCCGAATTCTACATCAAGAAGGACTGACCACGCCTCTCCGGAACGGAGGCTAGCTGACTCAGGTTTATACCACGGATGTCCAGCCAAAGATAGATTTTTAGTCACTTATTGATGATGATCAGATCAGACTAAAGTGGTACATCACTCTCGTTCAACCTCCAGAAGGCAGGTTTGCTGTCGTCGCCAGGGCAGGTCGCAGCCCGGTCAGTCCGGTTCGATGGGGAGTGTGGAGGATGACCGTCTGAAGTCCATTTCTACCCGAAACCTCGAATTGTTCAGCTTTCCTTAGCGCTTTTTAACGCGCACGGCTCCTAACTTGTTGGTTTCACGAAAGCCCCGCTGCCCGCTTTGGTCTGCTTCTTGCACCGACCACTCCGGAGCTGGACGCGATGAACAGCGGACTCTATGCAGCCTGTGCTGGTTTACTAGCGCGCACGCAGGCACTGGAAGTGGCAGCCAATAATCTGGCCAATGTCAACACCAACGGTTACAAGGCGCAACTGCCCAGTTTTCACTCTGTGCTGGCCAGCGCGAATGGAAGCGTAAGTGGCAATGAACTCAGAGAAGCCGTGAATAATTTCGGGGTGCTGGGCGAAAACCGCACCAACCTGGCGCAAGGCAACCTGGAGCACACCGGCAGCGATTTGGATTTTGCCATCCAGGGCGAAGGCTGGTTTGCGGTGCAGAGCGGGGCCGGCCGTCTGTATACGCGGAACGGCAACTTTCATGTGGATCGCAATGGCCGCCTGGCCACGGCCGACGGAGATCCAGTCGCGGGCGCCGAAGGTCCCATTCTTATTCCGCCCGGCAAGCTCTCGGTCAGCAATGACGGCACGATCTCCGTGGACGGAGCGCTGGCTGGTCAACTGCAAATCGTGAATTTCGCACCCGGAACCACGGTGACGGCTGTAGGCGGAGCTAACTTTTCCGCGCCGGCGGGCAGCGAACGGGCCAGCCAGGGTTCGATCATGCAGGGGTCGCTTGAGGGCAGCAACGTGAATGGCGTGACCGCCGCGGTTGAACTGGTCGCGCTGCAACGTCATGCTGACATGCTGCAACAGGCGCTCACGTCGTTCCACAGCAACTTCAACCGCATTGCGGCGCAGGACTTGTCGCGTATCTGAGGATCTCTTATGTTTCGCGCACTCTATACCGCTGCCACCGGAATGGTGGCGCAGCAACTGAATCTGGACAACGTGGCCAATAACCTGTCGAACGCCAGCACTTCCGGTTTCCGTCGGCGACGGCTACAGTTCCAGGACCTGATCTATCAGAACCTGGTCATGCCGGGCTCGGCGGCGACGCAGAACACCACAGTCGCCTCCGGTCTGCAGATTGGTCTGGGGACGAAGACGGCGGCGTCGGAGGTCATCCAGGCGCAGGGCGACTTCAACTCCACTGGCAATCCGCTAGACCTGGCGATTCAGGGAACGGGATTTTTTCAGGTGAAGATGCCCAGCGGGGAGACGGGCTACACCCGCGCCGGCATGTTCCATCTCGACAACCAGGGGAACATGGTTACGGCGGACGGTAATGCGCTCGATCCTCCGATTACCATTCCGCCGGATGCTTTGACCGTCAGCATTGGTTCCGATGGAACGGTAAGCGTAACCCAACCGGGACAGACGCAGGCGCAGCAGGTCGGCAGCATCCAGTTGGCGACGTTTCAGAATCCGGGCGGCCTGAACAGCGTGGGACAGAATGTGTATTTGGCGACCACGGCGTCCGGGCGATCCGATCGTCGGCATCCCGGGCGGCTCCGAGGGCCTGGGCACGCTGCAGCAAGGCGTACTGGAGCAGTCGAATGTCAACGTGGTGGAAGAGTTTATCCAGATGATTTTGGCGCAACGATCGTACGAGGCCAACTCGCGGGTAGTCACCGCTGCCGATCAAATGCTGCAACAGCTGAACAATTTGTCACGGTAAGAGAGGCAACACAATGGGCCGCACGGGATATTTGGTAGCATGCTGTGGCGATGGCTTTGTCGTGCTTTGCGGCCTGGCGGCCCGCACTGGCGCAAAGCCCAGCGCATCCTCGCTACAAAGCAAGGTCGCCGTGGCCGTGGCTCGCGATCTGCAATTCGACAGCGATGAGCCAGGCCAGCCAGCTCCAGATACTCGCTCCTCCGGCCATGTCGCTGCCCGCGGGCGCGAAGTTGCACGTGGTCTCGGTGCGCGCCGGTTTCTCGCCGGGAAGCTGGCTGGTGCGCATGGCTTGCGCCGCGCGCAGCGATTGCCTGCCGTTCCACGTGGTGTTGCGCTCGACGGGCTTCGGAGGTCGCGCAATCCGGTTGGCGATCCGTTGAGCGCCGCGGTGCAATCCCGGAATTTGACCGCCGGAGTGAAACAGGTTCGTGCGCCCCTAGCGCATAGCGGCGATCGTATGCTCCTGGTGGAGGAGCGGCCGGGCATGCGGTTGCAGGCAAGAGTGGTGTGTCTGGAATCGGGCGCGCTGGGCGACGCCATTCGGGTGCGCAACCTGGCCACCCATCGCGTATTGCTGGCGACCATCGCAGGCAAGAACGAGGTCCGGGTGGAGTGATGGCCATACTACATCGAGCAACGCTGTTGATACTGCTGATTGGTTGTGTGGCAGCTACCAGGTGGTGCCAAGTCGAAGAGCAAGAAGGACACGCTGTCGCCTTCGTCGTTGAGCCAGTTTCTGCAGCGGGTGAAGGGCGAGCAGCCGGCCATCACCACCTCGCTGGGCAGTTTGTGGCCGCTACAAGGTGGTCCGCTCACCGATCTGGCAACCGACTACAAGGCGCGGCACCTGAACGATATCGTGATTGTCCGTATCGTGGAGCAGACCCTGGCGCAAGCCTCCGGATCGGTGGCCGCGCAGCGCGGGTTTACGTCCAGTTCGGCGATCACCGCTTTGGCCGGACAATTGAATACCGGCGCGGTGAATCCTCTGTACTCCTTGAATTCCAGCAGCAATTTGAAGGGCGCGGGAACGGCCAACAGCCAATCGTTGCTCCAGACCAGCGTGGCGGGCCGGGTGGTGGCCATGCTGCCCAATGGAAATATGGTGATCGAGGCGGAGCACACGGTCAGCTTCAACCAGCAGAACCAGACCATCATTCTGCGGGGCATAATCCGCCCCGGCGATATTGCCTCCGACGATTCCGTGCTCTCCACCGCGGTCAGCGATCTGGAACTTGAGCTGAAGGGCAAAGGCGTGGTCAGCGACGCCACCCGTCAGCCCAATCTGTTTGTGCGCCTGCTGATGAAACTGGCGAACTGGTGATGAAGCGAACGCCACAACTCGTCTGCGATTTCTGTTTCTGGCCGCGATGCTGAGCTCGAGACTCGTCCAAGGCGCAGGCGCACACCCAGACGCACGTGCCCATTCGCGATCTGGCCAGTATCGAAGGCGTGCGCGAGAATCCGCTGATTGGCTACGGCATGGTGGTCGGCCTGGCGGGCACCGGCGACCGGCGGCAAACCATGTTCAGCACCCAGACGCTGGGCAACATTCTGCTCAAGATGGGAGTGCAGATTCCGGCGGCAGCGGTCAGCGTGAAGAACGTGGCCGCGGTGTTCGTAACGGCATCGCTGCCGCCGTTCGCGCGTCCCGGCTCGCAGATTGACGTGACCGTCTCCTCCATCGGCGACGCCACCAGTCTGGAGGGCGGCACCTTGCTGTTAGCGCCGCTCTATGCGGCGGACGGTCAGGTTTATGGCGAAGCGCAGGGGCCGGTCACTCTGGGCGGATACAGCGCCGGCAAGGGCGGTAACACCAAACAAGTGAACCATCCTACTGCCGGACGGGTTCCCAATGGCGGACTGGTGGAGCGGGATGTATCCATCGACCTGCGCAAGCTGTCGCGCATTGCGCTGCTGGTGCGCGATCCGGATTTCCGCATTACCCGCGACATGGCCGCGGCCATCAACCAGGAAGTTCGGGCGCCCGCTGGCAACGGCCATCGATAGCGAACGGGTGGAACTGCAGAATGTATCTCCCGCTGGCATTCCGGAGCTGCTGGCGCGGCTGCTGAGTTTGAAAGTCGAAATCCATCCTCATGCCAAGGTCGTGGTCAGCGAACGGACCGGAACCATTGTGATGGGCAAGGATGTGCGCCTGAGCGCGGTTTCCATCCTGCATGGCGATCTTTCCATCGAGATCGCGACCGAATACCAGGTGTCGCAGCCAGCGCCATTCAGCAACGGGCAAACTGCCGTGGTTCCGCAGACCACGCTGGAGACCAAGGACGACAAGACCAAGCGTATTGAGCTGAGCGAAGGGGCCAGTATCGAGCAACTGGTGAACGGACTGCAGGCCATTGGAGCCACGGCGCGCGATGTGGTCGCCATTCTCCAAGCCATTAAGGCAGCGGGCGCGCTGCAAGCTGACCTCGAGGTGATCTGACCATGGCAGTTTCTTTTACAATGCCAGCCAAATCGACGGTAGCGGTTAACCCGAGTTCGCCACGGGCGCCGCAACCTCCTGACAAGCTGGCGAAGGCGGCGCAGGAATTCGAATCCATCCTGCTGGCAAGCTGGCTGGAAAAGATGAACCAGAGCTTTGTCGGATCCGAGGAGAGTCAGGATCCCGCGCACGACACAGTGAGCAGTCTGGGAACACAGGCCATCGCTTCAGCGCTGGCAGCACGGGGAGGGATCGGAATCGCCGGCATGCTGCTGCGGCAGTTGCAGCCCGCGCAGCAGCAGCCGCTGATGCCAATTCTCCGTCGGCGGCGGAAAAGAACCCGCTGGCCGGCCGGCGATTCGGCAAGCAGCGGGAAGAACTCCGGAGAAAGATTAAAGCTTTCTTATCAATTGCCGATCACTCAATTGCAGGGAAATACATAGCACGAGGTACTGCGATGAGAATTGACTTAAATCCGTCAGCCATGCCAGAACTGGACCGCAGCAAGAGCACCACTTCCGGATCGAAGACTCAGGACATGACGAATCGGCCGCCGGCCAACGCCGAAGATGTTGCGCATCTGTCCACGGGGAGCGATGCAGTCCAAACCCTGAAGGCACAACTGGACAAGGTTCCGGAGATTCGGCAGCAGAAGGTGGATTCGCTAAAGCTAGCCATTGCGGAGGGAACATACCAGATACATCCGCAACAGATCGCGGCGGCGATGTTTGCCGGTGGAGGACTGAATCTCGGCTGAACGGTCCACTGAAAGACTCGAAAAAGCAGGTCCCTCACCGACTAGAGTCGGTTCGGGATGACAAGAATAAAAGGGACTTATAACGGCGCACCTGAAGGCGCAAACGCGTCCAGGATCGAGTTTTTCAGCAAACTGTGAAGCTGCTGCTTTCCCATGCAAAAGGATGAATCGCCATGGAGCTAAGCACCGACCGGCTGGAAGCAACGTCGCGGACCCAGGAGCGCCCGTTCAGCGCGACGGCGGACGAGCGTAAACGGCGCACGCCGCGGCGGTCCAAGGATGAAAGTCGCACCGGCGGAGGCAGAAGTTTTGGCGGAGGAGCAGGCGAGTCATCAGTTGGACGATATCGCCTAGGAGGTGCAACTTGACTTCAAATATTGCGTCAGTGAGCTCCTCGCTTCCACCCCAGATCGACCAAGAATTGGTACTGCTGGAAACCTTGAAAGAGTTGCTTACGCTGCGATGCGCTCCTTGAGCGGCGGCGAGGCGGGAAATCTGCTGGAGACGAGCCGGCAAATCAGCTCAACAGCAGACGACCTGATGGCGCTGGCAAGGCATCTGGAGCATCTGCCGTCGACCCCGGAGGAACAACAGCAGCGGCGCAAGTTGCTGGCGCAGTTAAGCCAGCAGCGCTCGTTCTGCCGGGCAATGCTACGGCGCTGGCGCCGCTCGATTCTTCTGCGACGGCAGTTGCTGGCGCTGCATGGCGAACCGGCAACGCTATAGCGAGTCGATGGATGAGCATCTGGTCTTGATATGAGCAGCCTGCTAGGCACCATGTCGATCGCGCTGGGGGCCCTGGAAGCGCAGCAGGCAGGCCTGGAGACGACGACCAACAATATCGCCAACCTGAATACTCCGGGCTACACGCGCCAGCGTCCGATACTGGAAGAGGCCGATCCCGTAATCCAGAATGGGATGGCCTTGGGGCAACGGTGTCGATCTGAAAGGCATTCAGAGTTTGCGCGACAGCATTCTCGAATTGCAGATCGGCGACGAAACCCAGCAGCAGGGAAAATCGCAAGCTTTGGTCAACGCCATGAGCCAGGTGCAGACGCTATTTCCCGACGACACCACCGGCATCGGGCAGCAGATCAGCACATTCTTCCAGAGCTTGAACAGCCTCTCCACCAATCCTTCCGACACCACCTTGCGGCAAAGCGTGCTCTCCGCCGCTAACGGGGTGGCGGCGGCATTCAACAACGCTGCGCAACAGTTGAGCTCGGTGAGCGGCGGAATTGATCTGAATGTCCAGCAAGCGGTGGGCCAGGTCAACCAGATCACGCAGCAGATTGCCGAGATCAACAGCAAATTGAACCAGGTTGGCGGCACTAGCCAGGATTACGGCACTTTTCTCGACCAGCGCGACAACCTGGTGCAGCAGCTTTCCGGTTTGATCGACGTCTCGGTCGTGAACGATGGATCGTCGCTGACCCTGACCACCAAGCAAGGAACAGCGTTGGTGGTGGACGGCAAGAGTTTTGCGCTGACGACCGCGCTCGATACCGGCTAGCGGAACGCAACATGTTTACTCGCAGGACGGCAACGATATCACTGCGCAAATTTCCGGCGGGCAGTTAGGCGGCCTGGTGCAGGCGCGCGATCAGTCGTTGGCCTCGGTGCAAACTCAGTTGGACTCGCTGGCCAGCGGATTTTCGCAGGCCTTGAACTCCGCCCAGGCAAAGGGTTTCGATCTGCACGGCGATGCTGGCGGCGACCTGTTCACCACGGCCAGCGGAGCCGGCGCGGCGGCCGGCATGACGGTGGCGATCACCGATCCCAGCTTGCTGGCGGCCAGTTCCGACGGCACGACCGGCAGCAATGGAAACCTGGCCAACCTCTCCGCCGTTGCCAATCAAGCGGTCTCAAATGGCCTGACGCCTACCCAGGCTTACGCTAACCTGGTATTCCAGGCGGGTAGCGCGGTCAGCGACGGCACCACCGAACTGAATGCCAGCAACACCATGCTGCAACAGTTGCAGCAGCAGCAGGCTTCCATCAGTGGAGTATCGCTGGACCAGGAGGCCTCGAATCTTCTGCTGTATCAGCGGGCCTACCAGGCTGCGGCGCAGGCGGTTACGACGGTGAACCAGATGCTCCAAACCGCGATCAATATGAAGGCGACATGAGGATTCCCGATACATCTCAAGTGTTGTTGAACGCGCTCAACGCAGCCGACCTGGCGGAACAGACTGCTCTGACCCAACTCACCACCGGGCGTCGCGTAAACGTCGCTTCCGACGATCCCTCGGCGGCGGCACGCCAGGTCGGGCTGGCCGCACAGTCGGATAGCTGCGATCAGTTCCTGCGCAGTATTTCCAGCGTGTCGTCGGAATTACAAACTGCGGATTCGGCTCTGAACTCGGGCGTCACGGCAATGCAACAAGCCATCACCCTGGGCGTGGAAGGCGCCAACGGCACCCTGTCGCAGCAGGACCGCGCCGCATTGGCCAGCGAGGTCCAGAGCATTTCGCAGCAGATGCTCGGCATTGCCAACCTGAGCTACAACGGGAAATACGTTTTTGCGGGCACCGCCGATTCACAACCGCCGTATGTGGCCGACCCCAGCGCGCCCGGAGGCATCGCCTACCAGGGCAACGACTCCGTCAATCAGGTCGAGGTAGAAGCGGGGCAAACTGTCGCGGTCAATCAGCCGGGAAGCCAGCTCTTTTCGGCGGCGGGAGCCAACGTCTTCCAGGCGCTCAGCGATCTGGCCAGCGCGCTGCAATCCAGCAGCAGCACCAGCGACGATATCAGCAACGCTACCGATGAAGTTCGGGCTGCCTACAACCAGATGAACTCAGCCCGGGTTTTTTACGGCAGTACCGAGAACCAACTCACTTCCACCCAGGACTTCCTCAACAGCGAGAAGCTGCAACTGACCCAGCAGACCAGTGACACCGTCGGCGTGGACATGAACCAGGCGGCCACCAACCTGGCCAACGCCGAAGCGGCGCGCAACGCCGCCCTGCAGGCTGCCGCCAGCGTCGGCAATCTCAGCCTCTTTAATTATCTGACCACACCCCAGTCATAGGAGCGCTTTCGCCATCGCAAAGTGGTACGCTGTTCTCGCCATGACTGCGGATGAAATCAAACAACTGCTGCAACTGAAGCCACTGTCCATTGAGGGCGGCTTTTTTCGCGAAACCTATCGCTCGCGCTGGCACGTCGCGGCGGAATACCTGCCGGACGGCATCCGTGGCTCGCGCTCCATCGGCACAGCGATCTACTACATGATTACGCCGGAGACGTTCTCGGCGTTGCATCGGCTGCCCGGCTCGGAGATTTTTCACTTCTATCTCGGCGATCCCGCGATCATGCTGCACTTGCTGCCCGACGGAAGCTCGCGGACGATCACTCTGGGAAGCGATCTTGCCCGCGGACAGCAGCCGCAAGTGGTGGTTTGTGGGGGAATATGGCAGGGATGCAGGCTCGCACCCGGCGGCAAATTCGCACTGATGGGGACGACCATGTCTCCCGGCTTCGACTACGCGGACTATGAGCATGGAAATCGCGAGCAACTAATCGCGCAGTATCCGGGTGTGGCGGAGTTGATTCGCGAATACACGCGGTAAAAAAGCGACCACGGATTGGCACCGGTAAACGGATTGCTTTCGTAGTCTCTTATACAGCTTGTCGGGAATGGTACCTTGCACGCACAACAATATCGGCGAGGAATCTGCTTTTTCAGCACCGCCGTGAACTCAAATCCCTCACCGCGCGCGTGATAACAAGGCGTTCACATGTTCCCATCGACGCTAATCCCGGTTTCCCGCTCCTAGTGGACAGCTGTTGCAAGAAGAACCTTAACAGTGCCATCGTCCCAGTTGCCGATTGCAATATCAAGACGGCCGTCTCCATTGAAGTCGGCTGGCACAGCATCCCAGAGCTCGGTACCTGCCTGGAAGGACGAGGCTGGCTGAAAAGTCCCGTCGCCATTACCCAGAAGAATGTCGACGCTGTTGCCCCCAGCCACGACCAAGTCCAGCTTGCCGTCTTGGTTGAAGTCCGCGACCTCAATTTTTCCCGAATGTGGAGCCGGATAGTCCACGTGCGGACGGAACGTGCCATCCCCATTGCCCAGCAGAACCGAAACCGTTCCTGATCCCTGGTTTGGAACTACGAGGTCGAGTTTCCCGTCTCCATTTAGGTCCGCGACGGCGACCCCGCCGGGGTTGTTACCGGTAGAATAGTCGATGTGAGCCCGGAACGTCCCATCTCCATTACCCAGCAGAATGGAGACGGTATTTGACCCGCAGTTGGAAATGACCAAGTCGAGCTTGCCATCTCGGTTGAAGTCGCCAGCAGCCACCTGCGTTGGTTCGCTCCCCACCGGATAGTCGACGCTGCGGCCGGAATGTACCATCCCCGTTACCCAGCAGGACGGAAACACCCGAACCCAAGTAACAATTGCCAGGTCGAGCTTGCCATCTCCGTTGAAGTCCGCCGTAATGCCGTGTATGGCCAGTACAGCCGATCGAGTAGCTAACCGCAGGTTGGAATGTGCCGTCCCCGCGCCCCAGCAGCACAGCCACCGAACACGGCCAGTAGGGCACGGCGACATCGAGTTTCCCGTCCCCGTTGAAATCCCCAACGATCGGTACCTGAGCATTGCTACCGGCGGAGTAATCGTTCGGGCTCTGAAATGTCCCATCTCCGTTTCCCAAGCAGGACCGAAACCGAGCCGGAGCCGTAGTTGGCAACCACTAAGTCCAAGCTTGCCATCCCGGTTAAAGTCTGCCGTTGCTGCAAACTGAGGATTTCCGCCGACGAAGTAATCGGTCCGGCGAAACGCGAGCGTGGAACTCGGATCGTGGATCGGGAGGAATACGGCGTTCGAAGTGCCGCCGCCGGGTGCAGGGCTCACCACGGTTATTGAAGCAGTGCTCGGGCGAGCGATGTCGGACGAGAGGATAAAGGCAATTAGACGCGAGTGGTCTACAAATGCCGTGGTCCGCGGACTGCCATTCCAGTTCACCTTCGATCCCGGAACAAATCCGGTTCCACTCACGGCGAGAGTAAATGTAAATCCAGGTCCTCCTGGCGCGCTTGGTGCAATGGCGTCGGGAACAAGGGGCTGGCTAATGAAAGGCACAGGATTCTGTGCCATGACGATTAGCGCCGACGAGATCAGTAGAACAACAACGCTGAAAATGCGCGTATAGATGGTGAGCTTGCGGGTCATAAGATGACCTCCTTTACGTAGGGAAACGTGCGGTCTTGGAAGCGGGGAGAAAACAGCTAGAGAGGGTCTTGTTCTCGCGCACAGCTTTGGTCGGAGTGGGTGGGAAAAAGGCCGGGAAATCTTCTCCCGAGACACCCATCAGAATTTCACGCCTACAACGAGCGTTTGTCAGTGATGTGTGAAACAGAGAGAAGTGATAACGGCAGACAGAGAACGTCCGCCGAGCTGTGTAGATGAGCGCGGAGTTCGATTCGCCCTCATCTCAATCCGTGCAAATCCGTAGCGACGGCGACTCAACGATGCTCGCGCTCTCCGTGTTCTACTTGCCGCCATTTGAGGCTTGGACTTTCTCCAGGACGATGGCATGCGATCCACCGCGCACGTATGCCTTGCCTGTGGCGGTCACGCGTTCGCCGGCAAACTTCAGCAGGCGATCATTTTGTCCTGACGACGGAGTCTTGTCGGAGATCGGCCAGTAGATGTTTCCATCGTCGGTCAGGATCACCAACGGCGATCCCGCCTTGGCGCACTTGAGCGCGCAATCGCGGCTGATAGGCTTGTCCAAACCCTTGGTGATCGCGCAGGCCGAATCCAGCACCCAGCCCTTGATGGAAACCTGCTCGGGTTTGGTGTCCAACGCCCACGACAAAGCATACGATCGCAAGAACTGTCAGCAGCAGAGCTGCAGGACGGAATTTCATTATCATTCCCCTCTCTTGTATTCCAGCGGATGCGAGTCGCAAAATTTCTCCCATCCGGAACAGATTATTTCGAACACTCAATTCAATCCGCGTTCGTCCGCGCGATCCGCGGTTAGGTCTTCTCGCACTTTCCGGTTCCGTGACACGCGCGAAACTTTGACGAGCAGTTTCCCGGCTCGGCCAATTCACCATCAGGACCAATGCAGGTCTGGGTGTGCATGCACCAGAATAGGCCGTCATTGGAAGGAGGCACCGTCGGATCGCGCTCCGCGGCGATGAATTGTCCCTTCCAGCGCAGCGCCGGGCAAAGGTCTTCGCGTTTCGTATCGAAACGATCAGCATCGAGATTCATCGTCATGCGGCACCTCCGGAACTCTGGCCCGCGGCCTTAAGGATGGCGCGCTTCACGGCCACTTTGGTCAACGTGATCTTGTATTTATTGTGGCTGAGGGGACGGGCCCGCACCACCGCAGCGTTGGCTGCATCCATTGCGGTCTCAGGCGTGATTGCACGACCGACCAGGGCGTCTTCAGACCCCAGCGACCTCCATGGCATGGGAGCAACTTGCCCAAGTACTACACGCGCACTTTTGACGACATTGCCGTCCATCTCGAGCGCAACGCTCGCCTGCGCCAGTGGCCAGTCGAAGGCCGCACGTTGGCGCACTTCGTAGCTGGCAGGCCTTCAGTTCTGCGCTGGCGGAGGTACGACGATTTCGATCACCATCTCGCCAGGCTTCAGATCGTGTTCGACGTTCGTCCTCCGACTTCGGAATGACGAAAAACTTTTCCAGCGGCAACTCGCGCACGCCGCTGCCTGCGGACTTGGCAGAGTAGAGACGGATCTTCGCGCCATAGGCCATGAGCACCGGCGCGAGCGTTGACGGGCTGACAAAGTACGCCGGCCCGGTGTTGCCGAGAATCGCAGCGTAGCGATTGTCCCCGCGCGACGACCATGGATTTGCCGTCCGGCGTTTTCGCCATCAGACCCATGCCGTTGCGAAAGTACCAGCAGCGGGGACGCTGGCACATGTTGCCGCCGATGGTTGCGAGGTTGCGAATCTGCGGGCTGGCGGCCTCGTTTGCGGCCTCGGCGAGAACAGGATAGACCTGGCGGACATTCGTATCCTCCGCGAACTCGGCGATGGTTGTGAGTGCACCGATACGCAAGCCGTTGCCTGGTTGATAGCTGACGCCGCGCAATTGGTCGATCTGCTTGATGTTGACCAGACGCTGAGGTGCGACCACGTCATCCTTCATCAGCGCCAGCAGATCGGTGCCACCGGCGAGAATCGAGCCGTGCTCGCCGAGCAAGCGTGGCAACTTGCTCCTTGTTCGTCGGGCTGACGTATTCAAAAGCGCGCATTCGCCCTCCTGAGTCCCACAATGTGGGGGTGGCATTTCCAAGGTGTCATCCTGAGCGACGAGTCTGGTCGCCCTGGCGACTGGACGAGGAGTCGAAGGACCCCTATACCGGCAGAATTGCCGGCGGCCATAGGGTTCCCTCGACTCCTCGCTAGGCTCGTCGCTCGGGATGACACTTCAATTTCGCTCATAGATAGCCCCGCTGGACGCCGCACTACCTGTAGTTGATCTGCCCCTGAGCTACGACACCGCCCTCCAGCGCTTCCAGCACGCGGGCTGGGGTGAGCGGCAGGAACGGCACACGTACGCCGATCGCATTGGCGACTGCATTCGAGATGGACGCACCGGGCGAGACCACAGGCGGCTCGGCCAATCCGATGACGCCGCGCTCGTCGTAACCCTTGCCGGTCATCATGTGTACCTTCAGCTCGCCGACATCGGCGATGCCCGCCAGGCGATAGAACTCCATGTTCGGATTCAACATGCGGCCGGTTACGGGATCGAGAATCTTCTCCTCGTAGAGCGCATAGCTGATGCCCATGATGAGAGCGCCCAGAACCTGGCTCTCGGCGGTCTTCACATCCACCACTAGGCCGCAATCCTGCACCGCGACCATCTTGTTCACGCGCACGATGCCGGTTTCGGTGTCCACGGAGACATCCGCCATCTGCACGCCGCCGACACCGCTGTTAGTCAAGTCCGGCGGCTTCGACTTGTCAGGATTCTTGCCGCGAATCGTCATCGGCATGGCGCCGATCTTCGCGCACGCTTCCTTCCACGAGAGGCTGCGACTGGGGTCGCTCTTTACCCGCACGGTTGCGTTCACGGCTTCCAACTCTTCCGGCTGCGCCTTCAATGCGGGAGCAAGTTTGGCGAAGAGCGCATCGCGCGCATCCACGGCAGCCCGTCGCGTGGAAGAAGTAACGCCGCCCGAGGTTGTGCTGCCGCCGCTGGCGCCCGACACGGGATAACGGCTGTCTCCGATCAGCAGCTTGATGTTGTCGAGCGGAATGCCGAGTGTGTCAGCGGCGACGATCATGATGATGGTGCGACAGCCTGTGCCGAGATCCTGAGTGGCCATCTTGATCTCGACCGACCCATCGGGATGAATGGTGAGATCGCAATCGCTGTTGTGTCCGCGGCCTCCCCAGGTGTGCAGCGAGAGTCCGAGTCCGCGCTTGATTGGCCCGCTGGATTTATCGCCGCGCGGATGCCAATTCTTTTTCCACTCCATCAGATCTGCTGCGATTGGAAGTTCATCGCGATAGATTTTCTCGCGTGTCCCGGTCAACTCAAGATTGCGGGTGATGAAGTCCACCGGATCCATGTTCAACTTGGCCGCGAGATCTTCCAGCGCGCTCATACTGATGACCGCAGCCTGCGGATGGTTCGGCGCTCGCCATGCGCGCGCGCTTCCCTGGTTGGTGGCGATGGCGATGTTCTGCTTGCGCTGGTTGGGAATTTCAAAGATGTACGGCAGCGGAGGCGTACCGCCGCCGCCGATTCCGCCGGTTCCCCACGAGCGTGATTCCCATGCCAGAAGTTTGCCGTCTTTGTCGGCGGCAACCTTCACGCGGGCGAACGACGACGGACGCATACCCGCGACTTCCTGTTCGGCATCGCGTTCGAGCATGATCTTCACCGGCTTGCCGCCAGCGGCCTTCGAGAGTTGCGCCGACGCGATGCCCCAGCGATCAGGGCTAAACTTGCTGCCGAACCCGCCGCCGATGTACTGCTGCATCACCTGGATATTTCCTGCCGGAACACCGAGCGGTTCTGAAACTTGGGAAGCAATGCCGGAAAGATTTTGCGTGGAAACATGCACCAGAAGGTCCTTGTCAGTAGGCCATTCCGACGCCATGCCGTGAGTTTCGAGGCAGCAGTGCGTGATGCACGAAGCTCCGTAGAGACCTTCGGAAACCGCTGCCGCCGAAGCGAAGGCTTTGTCGGGGTCGCCTTGCTTCTGCACCGCTGTTTTCTTGTAAGGAGAAGGTGATGTTTTTGCCTCAGCGTACTTGGCAGAACGCAATGCCTCCACAACCTTGGGATCGACGCCGGACGCCTGCGCATCCTTCAGATATTTGTCATCGGGCTTGAAGCTGATGCCGTTCTGCTCGATGGCCGCGATCACCTGGTCGTCGGGGACCTGGTTGTCCTCCATGTCTTCAAAGTCGTCGCGACTGACCGGTCCGTTATTGACGGCGATATCCTTGGGCGGCTCTGCGTCCGAAACAAAGTGGGGCAGCACCTCGTACTGCACCTTGATAGCGCGGATCGCATCCTCGGCGGTTGATTCATCTACCGCCGCAACAGCAACGATCTCATCGCCAGCCCAGAAGATCTCCGTTCCTGGCTGTTGCAAAACTTTGACTGCTCTCACGCCAGTCATCTTTTCGGCTGCGCTGCTGTCGATGCTGGTGACGCGCGCGTGCGCATATGGGCAGCGAAGAATCTTTCCTGCCAGCAGGCCATTGGGGTTGTAGTCGTAGGTGTATTTCGCGCGGCCAGAAACTTTGACAGGGCCGTCAACTCGCGAAATGCGTTTGCCCAACAACGGACGGGTTGCGGGATCGGGCCACTGATACTCGCTCATGACGCTCTCCCTTCCGGCTTGACCAAGGCGACGGCGCGAATTCCGTCGTAGGTCCCACAGCGACAGTAATTGCCGCTCAAGCCGCGACGGATGTCCTCGGTCGTGGGATTAGGATGCTGCTCGAGAAACTTGGTGGTTGCGACGATAAATCCCGGAGTACAAAAACCGCACTGCTGGGCATCGTGCGCGACGAAGGCCTGCATGACCGGAGTGAGCGCGTCGCCTTCGGCAAGACCCTCGATGGTGGTGATGTTCTTCCCTTGCGCATCGATCGCCAGCACAGAACACGCGTAAATGGGTTTGCCGTCCATCAATACCGTGCAGGCGCCGCAAACGCCCCGGTCGCAGACGCGCTTTGCGCCAGTCAAGTCGAAGTTGTCGCGCAGCGCATCCAGCAGCGTGACACGAGGCTCCAACTGCGCGGTCAGCTTCTTACTATTGACGGTGAGCGCGATCGGGACCTTACCCGGCCCATAGACGGCGACTTCCTCGCCAGCCGCTTGGACCACCCTCGGGGCCAGCATCAGCGGAAGGGCAACGCCAACGCCCGAAATTTTCATGAAATCGCGACGCGAAACGCCCGACGTGGTTTCGGGCTTGTCCGTAGGATCGTCTTTCATCGTGCCTCCCATTGCGGCGGTTATTCACGATGCGAGCAGGGCCAGTTTGCTCGCAGTTTGCGAGTATAACTCCGGGATAGACGATGGTGCAGCAATGTCGGTAGGAGACTTTTTGGGGGGATTGACTTCGAACGCCATGGGCGCTGGTCTTTGCACCTCCGTTGATAATCGTTCACCACGGAGATGGCATGAATAGCTTACAGGTTCTGAGGCGGTAAGCTCTAGGAGGATTCTGGAGCCGACAGGTTGCAGGCTGGGCTTGTGCCATGAGGCGGTAGGACCTCGACACGGAGATTAGTCAGACCTGCGATCGAAGCGTCACCGTAAGGCCAGTACGAGCTTGGATGGGAGTGTGGTGACCGCCTGAGAGCTGCGTCGGCTCCAAGACAACGAGGAGAGACGAGGCTATGAAGCGATACTTGGGAGTAGACCTGCATCGCACGCAGTTTACGGTGTGCACGCGTTGGGAGAACGGGGAGAGCTCGGTGCGGCAGTGGCGGATCGAGCAACTGAGCCAGTTTGTACAACAGTTACAGGCAGACGATGAAGTGGCGGTGGAGGCGACGGGCACGACGGCGCGCTTCTACGATGCGGTAGTCGGAGCAGTAGCGCGGGTGGTGGTGGTGAATCCGCATCAGTTCAAGGTGATCAGCGAGTCGGTAAAGAAGACCGACCGGGGAGATGCCGAGCTCCTGGTGCTGTATCTAGCCAAGGGGCTGTTGCCCGAGGTGCGGATGAAAGAGAAAAAACATCGTGAACTACAGCATCTGAGCGGGACCCGCGATCTGCTGGTGAAACAGCGCTCGGCCTTGAAAGGCAAAATCAACAATCTGCTGGCGGCGCAAGGCGTCAACCTGAAGAAAGAAGCGTTGTCCAGCAAGGTGGGGCTGGAGCGGGTGCTGGCCCTCGCGGCCTCGGCGGTGGTGAAGATCGAATTACGGGTGCTGGTGGAACAGATCCGCAGCCTGAGCCGCAGCATTGCGGAAGTAGAGAAGTTGATCGCAGAGGAGGGTGAGCGGCTGCCTGGGCATGCCAATCTGACCAGCATCAAGGGCATCGGTACGCTAAGCGCGACCGTGCTGCTGACGGCCATCGGTCCGATTCAGGATTTTGCCGATGAGGACAAACTAGCGGCGTATCTGGGATTGGTCCCGAAAATCCAAAACTCCAATGAAACGGAACGCAGCGGCAGCATCACCAAACGAGGCAACAAACTGGCGCGCACCGCGCTGGTGCAGTGCGGACTGGTGGCGCAACGCTACAGTCCCTACCTGAAACGTTTCTATGAACGCATCAAACAACGCCGCGGAGGAGGCAAAGCCAAGATCGCCTTGGCTCGCAAGCTGGTGAAAATCGTCTACCACACCCTGAAGAATAACTGGGTATTTGAGGATTTCCCCAGCTTCACCCTGGCCGCCTAACCCGGCCGAACCATCACTGGAGTTGACAACTATTCATGGGAGACACGGAGTTTCCGGTTTCCACGAAGTTTTCTCCGTGACCTTCGTGGTTAATTTCCACCCGTGGACAAAAGAAAATCGGCGACCCCTTGCGGAGCCGCCAAGAATTGGTTCATCCAGGAGGGTGGAATTACTTTTTCAAGGTGCGAATATAGGAAACCATGTCCTTGATCTGCGCGTCTGTCAGTTTCCCTTTGTAAGCCGGCATCTTGCCTTTTCCGCTGGTTATGGCGGCCGTCAGGTCGGCGTCTGACATCTTCTGGATGTCGGCGCTGCCCATGTCCTTGGTTCCCATGGCGGCCTTGCCCATGCCATCCGCTCCGTGACACATGGCGCATTTGGCCTTATAGGTGTCCGCGGCACTCTGGGCCGCAGCCATAGGGGGCAGGGTCAGCGCAATCACTAAGCCGAAAAGAGCGATCCATTGAAGTCTTCTCATCGTCATCGTTAATCCCTTCTTTACTGAAACCCGCTAAGGGGCAAGATACGAACAAAAGCGCCGCGAAACGCCGGCGAGGCTAATGTACTCCCGGCGGCCGGTTTTCGCCATACCACTTCGGCAGAATGCGAGGGAAAAAACACTTACAGCGCGTGATATGCCGCAAACGGGTCGGACGGCCGCCGCTTTCGAGGTGATCGCTAATGCCGTTAAAGCATTTATTTTTAGCAGCTTATCAATTGCACATATGCAGAGGTCGGTTTGGCATCCGTTGTGCCTTTACTACAGCGAGACTGCTTTCTGCAAGAGAGGTCCGCTGTGGAACCGACGTTGGCAGTGATTGGCTTGAACTTCCGAACTTCACCCGTCGCCGTTCGCGAGCGCTTCTGGATCAGCGAGGCTCGCCGCTACGACGCGCTCCATCAGTTGGTACGCTCGGAGGGAGTCGAAGAGGTGATCGTCGTGACCACCTGCAATCGCACCGAGTTCATTCTGTGGGCCAGCGACGTCCCCACGGCAGCTAATTCGGTGTTACGTTTCCTCACCCAGGAATACCAAATCAAGCTGTGCGAGTGGTCGCATTTTTATCGGCTCATGGATGACGTGGCGCTCACCCATATTTTCCGCGTGACCTCAAGTCTCGATTCCATGGTATTGGGCGAACCCGAAATCACTGGGCAAATGAAGCAAGCCTGGGCGCTAGCGCAAGAAGTTGGCACGACCGGACGCTTCCTGGACGCGGTCATGCAGAAGGCGCTTACCGTCTCCAAACGGGCCCGGACGGAAACCGCGATCGGCTCATCGGCAGTCTCGGTACCCTACGCTACCGTGGAACTTTCAAGAAACGCCCTCGGAGAACTCGCGGGACGCGAGGTGCTCCTGATCGGTGCCGGCAAGATGAGCGAACTGGCCGCGCACTACCTGATAAAAGCCGGCGCCAGCCGCGTGAAGGTGATGAACCGCACTCTGGCCCACGCCGAAGAGTTAGGGCAGAAGATGGGCGCCACTCCGGTTTCTTTCGACGATCGTCTAGAGTATCTGAAAACGGCTGACATCGTTGTCAGCTCGACGGCGTGTCCGCACTTCATCCTCAGCCGCCAGGAAGCTGAAGAGATTGCCCGGCTGCGAGGCTACGCCCCCATGGTTATGATTGACATCGCGGTGCCACGCGACATCGATCCCGGCGTGCGCGAGGTGAAAGGCATTCATCTTTTCGACATGGACGACCTAGAGCACGTGGTGAAACGCAACGCGGTAGGGCGACAGGCTGCCGCCGAAGCTGCGGAAAAGATTGTGCAGGCGGAAGTGCAGGGCTTTCGTCGTAAATTGATGGCGGAACGAGTGGTGCCGACCATCGTCGCCCTGCGTCAACGCCTCGATGAACTTTGCCGGCAGGAATTGGAAACCCTTCGCCAGGAATTTGGACCGTTCACGGAAGACCAGGACCAGGCGCTCACAACGCTTACGATTCATATTACGCAACGAATTGCCAGTTCCCTGGCCCGTGAATTGAAGGAACTTCCAGAGAGGAACGAACAGGACGTGCTGACCGCAGCGGTGGGCCGCCTGTTTCACCTTGAACAACCCCTACAGGTTGCCGCCGGCGCCAAGAACTAGAAGACGGCATTTAGCATTTAGCACTTAGCAGTTGGCAAAACCGCCTCTTGCTCTTGAGAGGAACAACAGTAGTGAAGGACTTTCGGGACTTACAGGTTTGGCAGTGCGCGCACGATATCACTCTAGCGGTGTACCGCTGCACAAGAAACTTCCCGCGCGAAGAGACCTACGGGATGAGCAGCCAACTGCGGCGTTGCAGTTCGTCTGTAGCAGCAAATATTGCTGAAGGTTGCGGACGGTCGGGCAACCCTGAGTTTGGCCGATTTCTCGCAATCGCAATGGGTTCCGCAAGCGAACTGGAGTACTTTCTCCTGCTCGCCCGAGACTTGGGGTATTTACGCCCGGAAGCGCATGCGTCGATGGCGGACGAAGTCACGAAAATGAGACGCATGCTGAACCGGCTGATTTTGAAGGTGCAAACCGAGGGGCGAGAGGGTCTACGCAAAGCAGGTACAGCCGCGGCTGTCTAGACGACGCCCTCGATTCATCGAAACCGAAGCGACTAGAAGTGGCTAACTGCCAAATGCTAAGTGCCAAATGCTAAGTGCCAAATGCTAAGTGCCAAATGCTAAGTGCCAAATGCTAAGTGCCAAATGCTAATCTGCTACCTGCTTCAAGGAGTACACAACACATGCCTCAAGCTGCACAAAATAATAACGGCAACGGTACCTCGAGCTTTACCAGCGTGCAGGCCTACACGCTGGCGGTGATCACGCTGGCCATCGGAATTGCGGTCGGATACTTCGCCCGCGGATCGGCTCCGGTTTCGACTGCAGGCGAAAGCGCACAAGCCACCTCCGCTCCTGCCGGAATGGGTGGCGCCCCGATGGGGTCTGCACAGTTGCCGGGAATTGGCAGCGGGCAACAGCAGCAGGCTGCATCGCCAGAAGCGTTGGCGAAGGCAGCAGAACCGCTGCTGGCTCAGCTGAAAACCAATCCCAACGATTTTGAGACGTTAGTAAAGCTGGGAAATCTGTACTACGACGGCCAAACCTATCCTCAAGCCATCGAGTACTACGAAAAGGCTTTGGACACTCAACCCAATAACGTCGACGTGCGCACTGACCTCGGCACCGCGTACTGGTACACCGGCAACGCCGACAAGGCGATCGCAAGCTTCGAAAAAGCTCTGGCCATCCGGCCGAATCAGGCGGCTACGCTGTTTAACCTCGGGATTGTCAAATGGCAGGGGAAGAAAGATCCCAAAGGCGCCATCGTGGCCTGGGAAAAGCTGTTACAGACGAACCCCGATTATCCACAGAAGGACCAGGTGCAGAAGTTGATTGAGGGCGCCAAGATGCACGGAGCGAGCGGAAGCAAAGGGTAGGTTAGCAACTAGCAGTTAGCAGTTAGCATTTGGCCAGGCATACGACTCTGAATGTCGGCGCGACCTGGCTCTGCAACCACGCAACGAAACGCCAATCGAATATACTCGTCGCGAACGGGGGACGAGTGACTTCGGCTGGCTTGAAATCCAAGCATGTTCATGCAAAATCCCGGAAGGGGGCTTCGTCTCAGCCGGAGACGGGCCTGTTTAGTCGAACAGGGAATCGACCATTCGTTCTTGGCCTTGTTCTTGTAGTCGCCACCATCGTTCTTTACTACCCCGCGATTCATCATCCGTTTGTCAATTACGACGACGACGGCTACGTAACCGAGAACGTCCACGTTCAAAACGGGCTCAGCTGGGATACGGTCGAGTGGGCATTCACCACCTACGATCAGGCCAATTGGCATCCACTGACCTGGCTCTCGCACGCTCTGGATTGCCAACTGTTTGAACAGAATCCGGCGGGCCCTCACGCTACAAATGTGCTGCTCCATGCGCTGAATGTGGCGCTGCTGTTCTGGATACTGGCGCAGGCAACCGGGTTCATGGGCCGCAGCTTCATGGTGGCTGTGCTGTTCGCCCTGCACCCCATCAACGTCGAGTCCGTAGTCTGGGTTGCCGAGCGCAAGAACCTACTCAGCATGTTGCTTTTCCTGCTCGCGCTGGGAGCTTACCGATGGTATGCGCGAGAACCGCGGCCCCGGCGTTATGTCGTAGTAGCGATTTTGTTCGCGCTGGGCCTCATGGCCAAGCCACAGATAGTCACGTTGCCCTTTGTTCTGTTGCTTTGGGATTATTGGCCCTTGCGGCGAATGGCAATCGATGGTCAAGCCGCGGTCGATACGCCAGATGAGCGCTCCGCCTTAGCCAAAGGCAGGCTAGAACCCGTTGCCCTTCCGCAGCGGAGTTTTTCCCGTTTGCTAGTGGAAAAGGGCCCGCTGCTCGCGCTGTCTGCTATTAGCGCAGTGATTACCATGCAAGCGCAAAAGCGCGGTGGCGGCATCAATCCAGATGTATCGCTTTCGGCAAGACTGGCGAACGCAATTGTCTGCTACGCGCGCTACCTGGGTAAGGCGGTTTGGCCGACGCGTCTCGCGCCGATGTATCCCCACCCCGGCAACCACCTGCCGACGTGGGAGGTGTTCACGGCTTTGCTTCTCCTGCTGGTCCTCACTGCGCTGGTCGCCGCGGGACGGCGTCACCGCTATCTTCCCGTGGGATGGCTCTGGTTCCTGGGGACGTTGATACCCATGATTGGCCTGGTGCAGGTGGGCAGGCAGGCGATGGCGGACCGGTACGCGTATCTGCCATTTATCGGGCTGTTCATCATGATCTGCTGGGGTGTGCCGGACGCTATAGCGGCCACGAGTCGATGGCTGGAAAGGCGACGCGGCGAATTGACGGCCGCCAGCGCAGAAGCCAATGCCCGCCAACCTATCAGCGCCGTTTTGCTGCCGATGGTCTGCGCCGGCGTTTTGGTGGCGCTGGCCGTGGTGACTTATCGCCAGATCGACTATTGGAGCGACAACGTGAAGCTATGGTCGTACACCTTGCAGGTCACGAGTCGCAATTACGAAGCTGAGGAAGACCTGGGAGAAGCACTGCTGACGCGGGGCGACCAAGCCGAGGCCATGCGGCACTTCTACCGGGCGACGGAGATCGAACCCGCGCGGCTACTTCCTCACATGTATATTGCGGTCTACGACCAACAGCACGGGAAATTGCAGGAAGCCATCGAACAATACAAGAAGGCCATTGGAGTGACCCAGAACGCAAGTGCGAACGCTCGGGCCTACGCCAACATGGGGCATGCGTATCTCCAGCTCGGGAACTCGGCGCAGGCGAGCGAAAGCCTGCAGGAAGCGGTAAAGCTCGACCCGCAGAAGATGGAATCGTGGCTTGATTTGGGATTGGCGAAACAGAAGTCTGGCGACCTCTCGGGAGCGATCCAGGCATATTCCGAGGGCGTGAAGGTGAAGCCGACAGATGTCGGCTATCTGCTGCTGGCTCGGGCCCTGGAACAGAGCGGGCGTCAAGACGAAGCGGCAACGGCCACGCAGCGCGCCCAGGCCATGTCGAGAAATTTCGCCGAGGCCCAGCGGGTCGTGAGGCGGCTGGTGGGACAGTAGGGAGGGGCGGTTCCTCAGTCGCGACGCAAAACTCCCCCCTGCACACAGACCCTTCAGTGCGGCGTGAGCTGCCAAACGACGCCGCAATTTCCGACACAAGTAACAGGATTTCCTGTACCGCCGGTGGACGCGGTGCCGTAAATATTACCGCCGGCATCGAATACCAGGTTGCTCCGCGGAGTTCCCCATCGGGGCCGCTGGTGAAGTCGTGCAGCGAGGTGTACGTCCAACCCCCTGTGCCGTGAGTCAGCTTGAAAACGGAGCCGAAATGATAGGCTCCATCGCCCGCCGTGGTGCCGTAGAGGTTACCCGCCGTGTCCATGACGAGGTTGGCAACGGGCCCCTTGGCATGCCCGCCACCCGACCCGATAAAGTTATAAAGTACGGAATAGGTCCAACTGCCGCCCGAAGGCGTCAACTCGAATACCGTACCGCCGCCACCCGAGCCTCCGAATTGTGTAGCGCCATAGAGATTGCCGGACGTGGTCAAAAATGAGGCCAGCATAGGGACTGCCTCCGTCCGTCGGCGTTGAAAACTGTGAAGAGTTTTCTCGTGTCCAACCGGAGCCTGAGGGACTCAATTCGTAAACGGTGCCGTTGCCATAAGCGCCGCCGGCGGAAGTCGTTCCGTAGAGGTTGCCGGCTTGGTCAAGAGTTATACCCGCCCATGGGGATGCCCCGTCCGCGCCTCCCGTGAAGGTGTAAACCGTGCTCTCCGTCCAAGTGCCGCCGCCGGACGGTGTCAACTTGAAGACGACGCCACAGCCGACTTGACAACTTCCACCTCCGCCGGCGAACGTCGTGCCATAGATGTTACCCGCCTGGTCGAAGACCAGAGCACCGCCGTAGGGATTCGATCCATCGCTGTATCCACTGAATTTGTAAAGCGGCGTTTCCGTCCAAGGACAGTATGTGGTGTGACAGAAGGTGATTGGAATCTGCAAAGTGTAGACGGTGCCGCAGCCGGTGTGCCCGTAGGCCACGCATGGTCCATTTATTCCCCCAAATCCGGTTGTACCGTAGAGTTTGCCGTCGCGGCCGATGACTAATGTGGAGTAGGGAACGACCCCGTTACTGTTGATGGCAAATACGTAAAGCGGGGTCAAGGCCCAGCCGGTGGACTTATGCGCTAGCTTGTAGGCCGTGCCAGTACCTGTGTCGCCCTCAAAGGTCGTTCCATACAGACGTTCCTGTTGCATCGATCGTAAGACCGTAAGTTGGGCTCTGCTCCGTCGATTCCGCCGATGAAGTTGTGAATCACCTGAAACGTCTGGGCTTGCACCGTTCGGGTGGCACCGATGGTCAGCACAAACATGATCGCTAGTGCCAATCCGGCGGCCGCCGATCGCAGGCTGCTCCGGAAAATCCAAGTCCGATGTTGTCCTGGGGTTACCATACTCATTACCTGTTCTCCATTTCCAAGGTCTGAAGATTGCTTGCCAAAGCGGCGCCAACCCGGCGCCTAAGCTCGAAGGCTGCGATATTTCTCGTGACTGCCGGAGCGAATTGATTGTGCACGCTTACGCAGTGTAAAGCAACGGTGGTGCTTACCAAGCGCGTTGGATCTGACCCTAGCACCAGCATTCCGCCTACTACCGCGCAGAATCGTCCGGAAGCCAAAAGCACCTGCGTTCTAAAATGGGAATTCTGATATGATCCCGAAACACCCTGAGGAATTCGGTGTGACTGCCCCTGGTTTGAGTTCCGTTCAAGATATTGGGTCCCCTTCGGTCAAAGTCGTTGCCACTTCGGCAAAACTGCGAACATTGGCCCTGAGTCTTCTCCTCATATTCGCAACCGGCGCACTGTACTCCCCTGTCAGGCATTACTCGTTCTTAAATTATGACGACGAGATTTATGTAACAAGCAATCTCCAACGTCAAATACGGCTTGGACTGGGACACAGTCAAATGGGCGTTCACGACCTACGCGGCGTCCAACTGGCATCCGATTACATGGCTCTCTCATGCCCTTGATTGCCAGCTTTTTTATACCAATCCTTTCCGACACCACGAGACAAATCTGCTACTGCATGTGCTGAATGTTCTGCTTTTGTTCTGGATACTACAACGGGCGACGGGTTTCACGGGCCGCAGTTTCATGGTGGCTGCATTGTTTGCTCTGCATCCCGTCAATGTCGAGTCTGTCGCCTGGATTGCCGAGCGCAAGAACCTGCTGAGCATGTTGTTCTTGCTGCTTGCACTCGGCGCATACGGTTGGTATGCCCATAAGCCGCGAGCGGATCGTTACGTTATCGTAGCGGTCCTGTTCGCTCTGGGGCTTATGGCCAAACCTCAAGTGATTACTTTTCCGTGCCTTCTGTTGCTTTGGGACTATTGGCCTTTGCAGCGGATGTCGGCTGGCAGAAACGCGTCTGCTTCGACAATAAAAGCGCCAGGAACCATGCCAGCCAGAAAACTCTCCTGGCTGATACTGGAAAAGCTCCCACTCCTCGCCCTTTCCGTCGCCAGCGGGATTGTCACCGTGCGGGCGCAAAGAGCTGATAACGCGATGAGTAACCCTTTAAACGCGTTTCCTTTCGTCATTCGCCTGGGAAACGCTGCCCTGTCCTATGCTCAATACCTTAAGACAGCTTTTTGGCCGTCGCGTCTTTCGATCTTATATCCCCATCCCGGTTACTCTCTCAAGACGTGGCACGTACTCGTAACGCTCTTTCTCTTGATGGTCATAACTGCGCTCGTTGTCAGAAATCGTCGTCGCCGCTATCTTCCGGTCGGCTGGTTTTGGTTTCTGGGAACTCTGGTGCCGATGATTGGTCTGATACAAGTAGGTAGCCAGGCGATGGCTGATCGTTACGCATATCTGCCCTTTGTGGGCCTCTTCATCATGATCTGCTGGGGCGTGGCGGAATGGGCCGGGCTGCAACATATTTCCACAGCTTGGCTGGCAGGCATCAGCATGGCGGCGTTGTTGACACTAGCGGCGGTCACTCACCGTCAGATTGGCTATTGGAAAGACGACGTGACACTGTGGTCGCATGCCACGCAAGTCACTAGCGGTAACTGGGAAGCCGAAAACAATCTGGGCGTTACGCTGCTGAATGAGGCACAAGCAGATCAGGCCATACCTCACTTCCGAGCTGCAGAGTCAATATCCCCCTCCAATCCCTGGAGCAAGCTGTACATCGGTTTCTATGAGCAACAGAAAGGCCACCTGACCCAGGCGATTGAGCGCTACAAGCAAGTAATTAGCATGACGCAAAACGACACCCTGCGCTGCGCCGGTCTGCGGATCCCGGCGTTGAGTAATATGGCCTCCGTTTATCAGTATCTTGGGGATTCAGCACACGCTGCCGAATCCTCAGAGGCAGCTAAAAGCGAGAGCCGCGAAGCTTTCGAAGCGTACTCAAAACGTCAATCGGATTAATAATCTCTGTTTGGGAGAAGACTGTCTCCAACTTGGCCAAGGCAAGTCGATTTGTGTGCTATCGAACGAACTGACTACGCGTACCCTGATTGCAGCGTCCCTTACGAAGCATTCTGCGTTCCCGGGCTGAAAAACCCCGAGTAGTCACCGCAGCTTAGACGCCTGGCCTGAAACGCCGGCACTATCCGAATATCGACTCGCCCAGAGGTTCCCTAGCAGAGTAGGCATCTCTTCACTTCTTCACCAACTTCATGACCCAAATTCCCCCTGGGTTTAGACGAAACTGACCGGTGGCTCCTAGGGGGAGTTGTTCAAACGCCCGCACATAATTCTCGAAATGGAAGTCCGGGAATGCCGGATATTGCCAGTACCTTACCGCCGAGAACGCCATGACGCAAACCAGCACACCTGCCAGCGCTCGAATGGGGACGGGGCGCTGGCGGCCCACCAGCCAGAGCAGCGTCACCATTACCGCAAGCTTAGGGATGTACCAATAGCGCATTCCCAGTCCGGGAACCAGGAAAATGTCCCATTGATAGTCGATGGGCTCGACACTCGGGAAAGTAAGCGCTGCGGCGAGCACCAACAAAGCGAAGAAAATGAAGCACCGTAACTCCGGGGTTCCGCGGAGTAGCGCATAGATGCATAGCAACGCAGCGACGACCGTAATCAGCACAGCCAATGCCGTGACTTTCCCGGGACCGGGGGCCATCTGGTAGAGACGATTGCGTCCCAGGAAGACAGGCAGAACGATCTGTCCGGCCACAATTTGAGCCAACCGGCTGGCGCTGGCGCCCAACGTCGTGTCGAGACGGGCCCCTGCCGTTGTGAGCAGGGTCAGCCCTTGCAGGAGCGCACATGCGGCGAGCAGCGAAACTTGTACCCAACGCCAGCGCGCAGGCGGACGAGAAACTCCTGGGTTCGCTGATCGACGAACCAGCAGCGGCACTACGGTCCGGGCAAGGGCCACCGCCAACAGGAGTATGCCGACGGGAGTGGTGAGGGCGAATAGCACCAGCACAACAACATCGAAAGTCTTGCCCCATTGTGAGCGGGGCGCTTCCGCGACGATAACCAGCAATGCCAGCAGCGCCAGTTGCGATTGTGAGTCCGTGACAATGGCGTGCACCTCGAAGGAATCGGGAACAAAGAGGTACAGCAACGCCAACACACAACGTAGTGGAAGTGGGCCGACGTTCCGCATCCGGCCAGAAACCAGGAACAAAGGCGGAACGGCTTCGACAGCCAGAGCGCAGAGATTGAACACGATCGGAACGCGCAGCAATGGCACCCACAGGGAGACCGCAGCCACGAGACGCGGAAAGAGCTGCAAATAGCCGTCGCGCGCGAAGAGCAGGGCCCTCAGAGCGCCGTGGTTGTAGGCATCCGCGAACCAGACCACTCCGTCTTCGGCCCAGAGCTGGGCGTGGAAAATAGCGTCCGGGCGGCGCAAGACGAGCAGAGCGCTCGTCACCGCGATCGCGAGAACCCAAAACCAAGCGGATGGGGACGATAGTGGGAACCGTTCGGCCGCCACGCGCTCAGTTTGTGTTCCTACAGCTTCCATGAGGTTTGGCGGTTGTATCCTCGGGCAAAAAGGCCGTGCCTGCAAGCCTGCACGGAAAATGAACTCTGACTTGGTAAGAAGCACCGGACAATTGCCTAAGACGGAATTGCCGTTTCAGCTTCCAACAGCCTCACACTATATACCCCACGAGAGGCACCAGCAATTTGCATCGCGCGGCCAGTGGCACGGCCCCAATCGTCCCAGAGTTCAGAAAGTTTTTCTCTTAAACACTTGAATGAACGAGTGCGAACGCGGCTGATACGTTTGGGCGGCGTCGCCCCAGACGTACTCCGTCGGGTCGTTCATATCCACCGTTCCAACTTTTTCGTATTGACTGGGCAAGTAGGAATCAGCCCAAGAGAAAATCAGCGTCTCCGAGGCCGGTAACCTGCCGAACGACGCCGGCACGTTGACGAACACCACATACTCAGGCTGGGCGGCCTCAATATCGGCGATCATTTCTTTCTGCATCTCCATCGCGTGACTCTGCGGTTCCATCAGGCTGTAGGTGTAGATGTAACCAGTCGCCGAGCGCCGGTTTGCATAAAAATAGATCTCCGGCTCGGAACCTAATACGGCGATTCGAGCCCCAGGGGGGGCGTGACTCTTGAGGTAATCGCCCACCTGCACCGCTTCTGGAAAAGGATTCGTGCCGTACACCGTGCGACACGCGGTCAGTGGATCCATCTCGAAGAGATATTCTCGCTGAAGAAATATGGAGTCTGCACAGGCCACGAGAAAGACGAGAACCGGCAGGAATGACCACGCGCTGTGCCGGCCTTCTAGAAGGCTCTGCCTCGCTGCCGCTACCGCAACCCCCGCCAACAACGCAATCGCGGGCAGCATGAGGATGAAGTAGTGGTTGCGGAAATAGAACCCAGGACACACAGCCAGGAAGGAAAACAGAAGAAAGCCTGCAAGAAAGGAGTCATGAGCACGGGCTTTGGGATTCCACAGCAGCGCACTGAGACCTATACCCGCGATGGCCCAGATCCAGAATGCCGGTTTTACGACTTGCGCAGCGTTCAGGTGGAAGTAGTCGAGACCCTCTCGGAACCCAACGATTGAGGCGTATTCCCGAGAATACTGGAACGTCCAGAACCAAAACTTGTGGAAGCTGCCTGCTGCGAACAGAACGAGGCAAGTAACCGCAAAAGGTAGAATTATCCCAAGCACGAAGGCTCCAGCCTTCGGCGCCAGGCCTCGCCAATCGAGCGCCCCGTCCCGATACTCACTCTTAACGAGATACAGGCCGCCGAAAACGGCGAACAGGATACCGGGCTGTTTCATCAGAAAGGCCAAACCGAACAGCACACCGCTGCAAACGAAAAGCAAGATGCGTCTGGCCTCGATTGCCCTCAGCAGAAGCAGGACGCCACCGAGTGCCGCCAGCACGACAAAATGCGTAGCGTGTCCCGCAAGACCCAGCACCGATGGACTGGTGGACAGGAGAGCATAGCTTGCGCCAGCGACCAATCCGGCGAGCGAGCCGAACAGACGCCGGGCTAGAAGAAAAACGAGCAGTGTGGTTGCGGCGTTGATGAAGAGCAGACCGAGATGAATCGCACCGGGCGTTTGCCCGAACACTGCGAGGATGAGCGAATAGGCCGCGAAGGTTCCAGGCAGCTTCATGCTGTAAACAAGCTGGTAGGGGGCGATGCCCTGCAAAATCAACTGTCCGGCGTAGGCATATTCCCCTTCATCGCGTTCCAGCGGGCAGTCACGTAATTGGAAGCGAATAAGAGCAAAAAACAGAATGACCAGCACTAGCATTACGTAGCACCAATAATGCGACGCGCTAGACTTCATCCGTGGCATCACCAGTCATTGTTATCACATGCGGCGGCTGACGGGATTGTCGCGGTGGGTTCCGCTGCGCTAAGCCAAACCTTGTTGCAGTGCAGACTCCGCGCGGCTAAGCCAACTGATCGTCATTGCCAATTACGAACCGCTCACCATCTTCGCTGCTGCCTGTTCCGCAGCGGCTTTCATTTCTTCTGGCGTCAGGTCTTCAACGTGAGTGGCGATTGACCAGCGATGTCCAAAGGGATCCAGCACCTGGCCGTAGCGGTCACCCCAGAACTGAGTCATGACCGGCATTACCGCTTGCGCGCCAGCTTGGACGGCCGACTCAAACACACAGTCGACGTCCTCGACGCAGAGATGCAGGCGGACACACGTATCGGCCTTGGTGGTGGTGGGTGAAGGGCTGTTCCACTCCTGATATTCGTCACTAAACATCAGGAACGAGTCGCCAATCCGGACCTGGGCATGCATCACCTTACCGTCCGGGCCGAAGCTTAAGCCCATGACTTCAGCCCCAAAGGCGCGATGGTAAAAGTCAGCCGCTTGCCTGGCGTCACTTACGACGATTTGAGGTGTAAGTGTATGAAAACCCTTAGGGATAGGTGAAACAGAATGGCTCACGAAACGTCTCCTTGGTGCAAGGATTCAGTCTGCAACAGAAGAATTCGCTTGGCACGAGGCGGTCTCCAAGCAGCCAATTGAGCCATCTTAGCGCAAAACCGCCGACTTAGGAGGAATGGAATAGCTGGCAGAACGCGGATTTAGCGGCCAAATGGCTCGCTTTCGTTCACAAATTGGATACAAAACGGACTGTTCAGATGCGGGCAAACTATTGAAAGAACGCCAGCTACGAGGAAATTGAAAAATGGCACTGCGGAGGGAAATTCCCTAGAACAATGTCGCAAAGACCTGCACACGAATGACTTGAAGGCGACGGATTTAAAAGGTTTACGATGGCAGGGGAATTGCTCTTGTATGGCTAGCCTCTCTCGCTATGGGGCTAATTAGTGGGTACATTTCTGATTTGAACCTAAAGGAGGGTTCGATCCTTGAAAATGCGTATCGCTTCGCTGTCACTGCTCACAGTATGCTGCCTGATGCTGGCTGTTGCTCCGGCTATGGCAGACACCCTGTATGACAATGGTCCCTACAACGGTACCAACGATGCCTGGACCATCAACTTTGGCTTCGCCGTCTCCAACTCGGCCAATTGCGCGTTCACCGATTGCCTCGTCACAGACCTTCACATCGTTTACTGGGATGCCTCGTCGACCGATCTTCTGACCACCGTGGACATGCAGCTCGGAGCTACGTCGTTTTCCGGTGCGATTAACACGCTGACTGGCGCTACCAACCAGTTCCTGACAACCAATCAGTATGGTTACTTTCTGTACGCAGCGTGGTTCTCGTTCCCCGGCATCGATATCCCGGGTGGCCAGAGCTATGTGACCCTGAGCAATGCTTGCTCCACTTCCGGCTGCTCGGTTAGCAACCCGATCTACTGGGATGAGAACAGCGGACCGTCGACGGCCTATGAGAACACCATTGGCTCGATTCCTTCGGAAGCCTTCACTCTGACCGGCACGCCTACCCCCGGAACGACTCCTGAGCCCAGCAGCATCATGCTGTTCGGTTCTGGCGTCCTTGGCCTTGCTGGCGTACTGCGCCGCAAGCTGACCCGCTAGTTCATTCCGACCCTTCCCCCAGGTCTTTACGAAGCCGGAGCCCAGTGCTCCGGCTTCTCATTTGATTCCACCCAAGGCAACACTGTTCGTGCGGCCCCATCAACCGGGACAGGTAACTCTCTTGACCGTCATCTTGAGCGGCGACTTCCGGTCTTCGTGGCCACTGAAGCGGGTATCGGAGAACCAACCTCGAGCAAAGCCGAGAGGCCCTACGCTGTCAATTCATCTACTCAGCCCTGCCTTGGCCGTCCTACGACGAAGAGGCTGACTACCCAGGCAAACAATCAAACCATCTCTGCTATGAATTTCTCGAATGGGCTGGTAGTTGCGAAATGTATCGACTGTGGGGTTCACCCAGAAGTGGCTTGCCAGGCCAACAACACACGTGCGCCGTTGGGACCCCTGAGGCCAAGGCCAGCCCAATATAGTAGATCATTCGCAAGCGACAGGAGGAAACATGACCACAATCCGTCCTCCTGGACGCCGAACGGACGCGCTTCTTCGCACGCGGGCCATTCGCATGAAAAATAATCTGGGAGCGGCTGGCCCGCGGTAGGAGCTCCCCGCTCCCAGATTCCCACCTCTAGGCTTTGGCGATCGGCCTCAATGAACGAAGCTAATCCGATGGAGAACGAGTCCTTGGAGGAGCCCGTCTGAGCTGCAACCGTTAAGAATAGTCGATAAGACCCCTGCCCGGCGAAGGAGGTCGCCCCACGTTTCGTTGATGCCAATGTCCATGGGGTCGGGTAAGCTCTCCACGCAGGGTGCCGTCAGAGGACAAACTGGGTTCAGTGAACAATCGTGGGGACCGGCTCCCCCGAGGTTAGTACCGTTACATCCCACCAGGAATCCCGCCAAATTAGCCTGTTGGCCCTTAGGGCGATTCACGACCTGCTCAAACGCGGTAGCGGTCTCTGCCCCATGGCAGGCGTTACAGGTGTTTGCGGAAAAAATCTCCCGAGTAGTGTGGCTGTATACAGGAAAGTTGGTATTCCACCACATCGAACCTGGGGGATTAACAGGTTGGAAAGCTGAAGCACCCAGGAAAGGCTGGGCCCCGAAACTGTTGGGAATATTGTAAAAGCCCGGGAAAGTGATGATGTTCTGATTGAGATTGATCCACGCCGTGAGTAGCGTGGCGTTGCAGGTCTGGGTGTAGGGCGCACAAGTAAGTGCATTCCAGTCTGTTGTGTAAGGGTCTCCTTGCGGAGTTTCCGCCATTGTGGTTTCGTGCAGCACACCCGCACTGAGCAAGAATTCCCTCATCTCCCATCCTTGCCCGGGCGGAGTGGTGCTGTCGGAAAGATAGGTCTCGTTAGTTCGTATGCGGTTCAGATTGGTGCTGGCACCGGCGCTCCTGGTTACAACCTGGTCGGTTATACGTTGCAAATCCCGGTTGTAATTCGGATCGTTATCCAGAGCGTGCCACTGGGTTGCCCAATTCAGGACCTGGTTGCAGCCCGCGGCAGGAACGCTGTACTCAAAGATCACATCGAACAGTTCAGGAGTCGCTTCTCCTCCTCGCCCCAATCCGTTCGGGCAGGGGCTGGTCACGCCAAATATGAATCTCAATTCGCCACCGGTTGGCGAACCTCCAGTTTGTCCCAGATCGACGCGATCCACGATGGCGTTGAGCCGCATGGGGGCGTTGATCAGATCGAGCTTGCCGGCAAGGCGCGGCCAAGTGTTCAGGACCTTACTGGCCATTCCTGGCCGAGCATTCACTTTGAACGTATTAATCACCAGGTTGTTGTTCGTCCAGTTGTTGAGCCAATTCTCCACCATCAGGCGCGGATCCGTCTGGCCATTAGCCAGAGCGGTCATCAATGTGCCGAACGTCCAGGCGCCTTGTGGGGTCCCTACGCTGGTGCATGCGTCCCAGGTTCGCGCTGGATCCTCCACCACGCTGGGGGCCACGATCATTAGCTCCTGGGCAGGTTGGATGGTAAAGCCTGTTCCCTCCAGGATCTGGGGCGTGAATTGAATCGGCTGGTGGGATTGCACTGCCGTGCGGATCTCATCGGGCTCTACGAAATGGATCTTGTCCATGCGGACGAATTGATGTCCCTCGAAAACCGGAATCTCTCTCCCGGTGTCGGCCAGGTTCTTGCGTTGTTGCTGTTCCTTGGCAAATGCCTTCCAGTCAAAATCGACTGCAGCCGTAAATACCGCAGGATCATCTGCGGAACGCCGTAGCACAACGTTCTGGTTCCCCAAGGTCAAAGGCATTACCGCTGCCAGGCCCTCGGACGCTAATCCCGAGAACTTTACCGACAGTTGCGTCTTATAGATCTTCGACGCGGGATTCGGCGGAGTCAGCACGAATTCTTCGACGATGGGCAGATCAGGATTTTGTCGTGGCTTCTTCGCGGGAGCGGCTTGCTGCCCGCGAGTCGCCTCGCCATCCAGCAACATGGGAGGTGCAACTGTTACCGACCTCAGAGCAACGTTGGAGAGATGGGGTTGAGCCTCCTCGAATGCTGCGGTTCCGCGCATAGACTGACGGGACAGCGCGCTGGTGGAGCGTGGCCGGAGACCGATCGTTAGTGCCGCTGCGGCCAACAAACACACTGCAACAATCCAAAGCTGAGGGCGCGATTTCATAGCCTGCTCCTTCTCTGATCCCCTAAGTTCGTGCTTGGGCGGGTTCTAATCTGAGCTCGCGAGGAACCAAGCCATACCAGCTGCTTTCCGCTCCCCAGGCGTTCTTGCAGAGCACTGCACAGGGCACAAATGCAGCTGGATTGTATCACAGCTGAAGACAATCTGAGTAATGAATTCTGAAGAGATTTCGCCTCTGTGGCCGCAGATAAACCGCAACGAGCCATATCCAATTGTCTAGAACTAATGTCGCAAAACGATGCACATCGCAGGTTCGGCTTAGCTGGCGTACTGCGCCGCAAGCTGACCGGCTAGTTCATTCCGACCCTTCCTCCAGGTCTTTGCGAAGCTGGGGCCCAGTGCTCCGGCTTTTTCTTTAGCATTACGAACTCATTTTTGTCACGGTGCCATGTGGCGTTGAGTGCGGGTATCCTCGACTAGGTAGCATACTGCGCCCCAAGCTTACCGCTCGTTGAGAACTCCATACCATATTTCGGCCTATTGAGGGATGCACATCGCCATATTCGAGGCAAGGTGAAGTCGCACGAGTGCTCTGACGCGGAAAGAGCTGTTGCGCCAAATCTTTATTCGGGAGAGAATGCTCAGTTCCCGGCCTGTGGCCTGAGGTTGCCCGAGGCCGCTTCGAGGACACAATCACTGTGCCAATAAGAGAAGCCATGGAACCGCAAATCCAACGGGAAGTAAAGCCACGCGAGAACGTTGAGAGTAAAAGTTGGCACCCTTACACTCGCGTTGCCTTCCGATTCGTATTCTCTTATTTTCTCCTCTACATATTTCCCGGTGCTGTTGGAGCTCTGGGCGGCGATATGCCCACCAATGATGCCTATCGCCGGATGTGGCACGCCATCGTGCCTTGGGTTGGAGAAAATCTGCTTCATCTACACGGCGACATGAGGGAGGTCGCGAATGGCAGCGGTGACCAGTTATACGACTATATTCTGCTGCTGTGCTTCTCTATAGTGGCGATTATCGCTACGGCAATCTGGTCATGGATTGACAGAAAACGGACCAATTATGACCAACTCTACGAATGGCTCAGAGTATTCGTCCGCATGATGCTGGCGGTGACGATGATCAGCTATGGCGCGAACAAGCTGTTTCGCATGCAGTTTCCCGAGCCGCCGTTGTATCGGTTTGTGGACTATTACGGCAACTCCTCACCCATGGGACTGCTGTGGACATTCATGGGAGTGTCCCGGGCCTATAGCTTGTTTACCGGCATCGCGGAAATGCTGGGCGGGCTGCTTCTCGTCGTGCCTCGCTTCACCACCCTCGGAGCCCTTGTGACCTTTGCGGTTATGAGCAATGTGTGGATGCTCAACTTTTGTTACGACGTGCCGAGGAAGATCTTCTCGACCCATCTGGTGCTGATGAGCTTGTTCCTGCTTCTTCCCGACGTGCGACGCCTCATAAATCTTTTCATACTCAATCAGAGTACAGAACCGTCACCTACGGTTCCGCTGCTAAAAGACAAGCAACTCAATCGCTGGGCTCTGCTCTTTCAGTTGGGAATCGGAGTGGTTGCCCTAGTGTATTGTTTGAATCAGGCGCATGTGGGTGCAGTCAAGGCTGCGACCTACTTGCCGCCTCCCATCCGCGGAATCTGGTCTGTGAATGAATTCGTAATTGATGGCGTGCCACAGCCCCCGCTGCTGATGAACGCAAACCGCTGGCAACGCGTGATCTTTGATACGCCCGATACTTTTTATTACCAAGGCATGGATAGCGGCATAGGGAACTTTGCTTTGCAATTTGATCCGACGAGAAAGACGCTTACTCTGGCAGTTCCTACAGAACCGAACGGGGAAACGACCTTCACCTATGAAGATCCAGAGCCCAATCGCATGATCTTGGATGGCACCCTCAATGGACATCATGTGAACATGAGTCTGCGCCGAACCGACATGGCGCAATTCCTGCTGCTGAACCGCGGTTTTCACATGATCAATCAAATTCCGCTTAGCCGCTGAAGCGACATGAAGGTTGTCTCTGCGAGTGTCCCGTGCTGCGGCATATGGGCGTTGATATCCCGTGATGCGAACGATATTGCGGTAAATGGAGCCTGGCGATTACCGCCGCTCCCTCTGTGCCGCCTCGAAGCATTCCTGCGATTTTGCGTGGTCCCCGAGATCGCGATAGGCGAGTCCCATGGTTGTGTATGCCTTGGACCTCATCCTGGGGCTTGGCGTGCGGCTGAGAACGATCTCCGATCGTGCGATGGCTTGCCGTGGATCGCTATGTTGCTGCGCGTAAATGGCGAGGTTCAGGTTGCTGAAAGGGTCGAGCGGATAGATATCCGCCGCCTCATGGAAGTGCTTCATGGCTTCCTCAAGTTGTCCTTCGTTCAACAGAGCCCCGCCCAAGTCATCCTGCGCGATGTAGTTGGGAGGGGTGACCTCGATGATGTGCGTCCACAGGATTACATTGTCGCTCCAGATAGCCAATCTGACGATAAGTCACCGACGCTGAGCGCCACCAGAACCACTACGCTGGCGCCGAATAGCACAGTGGCAGGGATATTTCTTTGCCCTGCCCAGTCCGCCACTCCCCAACAGATCATGATGAACAAGTCCGATGAAAGGCAGATAGGCATAGCGATCGGCCATGGCCTGTTCACCCACCTGCACCAGTCCGATCATGGGCACCATGGTCCCCAGAAACCAGAACCATCCCACCAGTAGATACCGGCTGGCGCCGCTCCCTGAGAACCAGGGCGGTCACGGCCAACAACAGGACCAACGCCGCGAGCACCTCCCAGGTCCTGAGTGACGTGCCGGGATGCGGATAGATCAGCGCCAACCGCGACGGCCAGAATGCCTTTCCGAGGTAGCGGGCATAGCAGACAATCGCATTACCCACGCGAATGGAGAGCGGAAACGAGTTCTTTACGGTGTGCATCGCGCCCGCCGTCTGCTGCGACTTGCATGGTGATGAAAGCACTGGCTCCGCACAGAGCAACAAGCGGGAGCTTCTCTCCCAGCAGCCAGGAAAAACTCCGCTGGGGAAGAAGCGGTTCACCCGTCATATCAAAGGCAGGTTGACGCTCTGCGGTCGCCATCCGGCGCAGGGGCCAATAGTCCCAAAGCAGCAGCACGAACGGAAGAGTGATGACCTGTGGTTTCGCCATCAACCCAAGCGCAAACAATGCGGCGACAACAACGTAGCGGCTGGTGCGAGCCTCGCGCACGTACCAGCGGTACGCACCCAGCGCCAGCAGAAAAAACAACATGCTCAACAGGTTCTTGCGCTCGGAAATCCAGGCCACCGATTCGACGTTGATGGGATGCAAGGCAAACAGCGCCGCCACCATCCAACTGCGGCCAGTGAAGCCCGTCGCCTCCCGCAGCACCCAGAACAGCAGCAGTACGTTGAAGACATGCAGCAGCAAATTGGTGTTGTGGTGGCCGGCAGGATCTGCCTGAAAAAGCTGATAGTCGAGGGCGTGCGACAGCCAGGTGAGCGGGTGCCAGTTGCCCGCCTCGGAGGTGGTAAACGCCCATTGCACCGTGTCCCAGTTCAGGCCGGATTTGACCTGGGCATTGTCGGTCACATAGACGTTGTCATCGTAGTTTACGAAGGGATGACCGCTAACCGGGTAGTACAAGCCAACCGTGGCAACCACGAGCAGAATACCGAGGGCCCACGTGTATTTCTCCATCCCTTGCTGCGAACCCTTGCTGGAATGAGGCTGAGTCGCCATCTTTGGTGTCAAGCCAACAGAAGTCAATCCTTCTCCCTATAGTTGAGGATTATATTGCGGCAATTTTCAGAATGGCCTTATTGTCCGCGCTGGATTTTTTGCACCTCTTCCAGGCATTCCCGTTCCTGTGTGAAATCTCCGAGCGCGTGATAGGCGAGCGCCATCTTGGCGTACGCTTGGGCCTTTTGCATACGCAACTGAGTCATGGCCGGCACTTTCTTGCATCGCTCGATGCACGCAAGCAAGTTGCCGTGCAGTCGATCGTACTCGGCGATGTTCAGATTGCTGGAAGCATCGTTAGGGTTGATGGCCAAGGCGGCCCGAAAGTGGGGAATAGCCTCGTCCGGTTTGCCGGCGTACTCCAGAGCTACGCCGAGACTATTCTGGGCGATGAAGTTCGGCCCGGTCACCTGCAAGGTGTGCGTCCAAAGAGTGACATTGTCGCTCCAGTAGTCGAGTTGAACCCGAGACACTACGGCCAGCGCCATTAACACGGCGACGCTGACAGCCGCCAGCCACGAAGCGGAAATGTGCCGTTGCTCTGACCAGTCCGCCACGCCCCAACAAATCATAATGAACAAGCCGATGAAAGACAGATAGGCGTAGCGATCGGCCATTGCTTGCACGCCCACCTGGATCAGGCCGATCATGGGAACCAACGTTCCCAGAAACCAAAGCCACCCCACCGCGAGATAACGGCGATGCCGATGGGTGACGACCAAAGCGGTGACCGCCAACAAGAAAAGAAAAGCCGCGAGTACCTGCCACGTTTTGAGGGAGGCGCCGGGATGAGGATAAAAAAGCGCCAGGTGCGACGGCCAAAGCGCCTTTCCTACGTACCGCGCGTAGCAAACGATCGCGTTGCCCAGCCGAATGAGACGTGGGAACCAATTTCTCGCGCCGCCAGCGCGCTGCGCTTGCATCGTGATGAAAGCGCTGACACCGGCGATAGCGAACAGCGGGAACTTTTCCTCCAGCAATAAGTAGAAGCTCTTGGTGGGAATGCTTGATTGAGCTTCGCCGGACGACGGCTGCAGCGCGGGCAGAGACATGCGGCGCAAGGGCCAGTAATCCCACAGCAGCAGAACGCAGGGCAGCGTGATCACCTGCGGTTTGGACATCAAGCCCAGGGCAAACAGCAGCGCGACCACGGCATAGCGGCTGACGCGAGGCTTGCGTGTGTACCACTGGTAAGCGCCCAACGCGAGCAGAAAAAACAGCATGCTGAGCAGGTTCTTGCGCTCGGCTATCCACGCCACAGTTTGGACATTAATGGGGTGCAGGGCAAACAATCCGGCCACCATGAAACTGCGCCCAGCAAAACCCGTGGCCCGATACAGTACCCAGAACAAGACGAGGACATTCAGCACGTGCAACAGCTAGATTCACGTCGTGGGGACCGGCGGGACCCAGCTCAAAGAGCTGGCAATCCAAAGCGTGCGAGAGCCAGGTCAGCGGATGCCAGTTGGCCTGTTCGAATGTCGTGAATGCCCACTTGACGGTGTCCCACTCCAGACCGGCTTGCACGTGCACGTTTTCCGTGACGTAGACGGTGTCGTCGTAGTTGACAAACGGATGCCAATGCACGGGATAGTAAAGCGCGACGGTTGCGACCATCAGCAGAAGGCTCAGGACCCAGGTCCGGGTCTCGATCCAATGGGCCCAACCAGAGTCGGGCCGGGACTGAGTTCCCGTGGTCGGTACCAAATCAACAGAAGGCAATCCCTGCTCCCCAATTGCGAGGATTATATCCGACCAACGTCTTCGGGCAGAGGGTGAGCCGGGGCTAGCGGCGTTGCATCCGTTCCGCGGCAGCGAAACATTCCTGAGCGTGCGTCGTGTCTCCCAGATCCTGGTAAGCGCGGCCCATATTGTTCAAAGCGGCGAACCTTAAGCTGGCGTCGCGCGAGGAACCCAGGGCTTTCTTGTATCGCTCAATGGCTTCATGCAGGTTTCCGCGCTGTTGCTCGTAGGTAGCGATATTCATGTTGCTGACAGGATCGTTGGGATAAATTTCTGTCGCCTTGAGGAAGTGCGACATGCCTTCCTCGACCCGCCCCTGGCTCATCAGGATCTTGCCCAGATTATTCTCCGCCAGCCAATTGCGATTCGTGACTTGCAATGTATGCGACCAGAGGGTCGCACTGTCGCTCCAGTATCCGATCTGGCGATGCGTCACGGCTGCCAGAGCTAAGAGCACCGCGAAGCTAAGACCGGCCAGCCATGCGGTGGAAATGTGCCGCTGCTTCCGCCCACTCCGATATGCCCCAGCAGATCATGATGAATAATCCGATGAATGGCAGATACGCGTAGCGGTCGGCCATGCCTTGCATTCCCTGGTAACCCACTCCCTCAAGTCCAATCATGGGAACCATCGTCCCCAGAAACCACAACCATCCCATCGTGAGATAGCGCTGCCGCTGGCGATCGATGACCAGCGCCGTTATGGCCAGCAGAAACAGAAGCGCTACGCCAACTTGCCACACGCTCAGAGAATTTCCCGGATGCGGATAGAACACCCCGAGTCGCGAGGGCCAAAAAGCATCGCGCAGATACTGCGCGTAGGAGAAGACCGCGTTCTTCAGCCGGATCGACGGCGGGTACCAAACGTTGACGGCACCCGCGCGCACCCCTTTCATGGTCAGGATGGCGCTGGCCGCGGAAAAGGCGAGAAGCGGCAGTTTTTCCAGCACCAGCCAGGACAGTTTCCTCGGCGGAATTGCGGTTTGCGTTGCGGTCCCGGAATCCGACTCTTGCGTTGAGGCAAACATCCGCCGCAAAGGCCAGTAGTCCCACAACAGCAGAACGAACGGGAAGGTGATCACCTGCGGCTTGGCCAGCAACCCTAGTGCATATAGGAATGCGACCAGGCAGTAGCGCCCGACCCGCGGCTCGCGCGCGTACCAGCGATACGCGCCCAAGGCGAGCAGAAAAAACAACATGCTCAGCGGGTTCTTGCGCTCGGCAACCCAGGCCACCGATTCGACGTTGATGGGATGTAGCGCAAATAGCGCGGCCACCATGAAACTGCGTCCCGCGTAACCGGTCGCGCGCAGCAACACCCAGAACAGCAGGACAACGTTGAGCACATGCAGCAGCAGGTTGACGTCGTGGTGTCCGGCGGGATTCAGTTGAAAAAGTTGGCAATCCAAGGCGTGCGAAAGCCAGGTGAGCGGATGCCAGGTGTCCACATCGAAGGTAGTGAAGGCCCACGTGACTGTGTCCCAATTGATCCCGCTCTGGACCTGGACATTGTCCGTCACGTAGAGGCTGTCATCGTAATTGACGAATGGGTGCCCGTGAACGGGATAGTAGAGAGCAAGGGTTGCGACCACCAGCAGAAGCCCGAGAAAAAGTGGCTGGGTAAACCAGCGCGAACCGGGCTTGGACTGCGCTTACTTTGTCGGGTGATGAAGCAACGGAAGACATGCTACCCATGCTGCCGACGAGTATAGCGGATTAGAGGTCGCTAGCCGCTGCGGCCCAACCCCTGAGCCCAGCAGCATCATGCTGTTCGGTTCTGGCATCGTTCGGCCTTGCTGGCGTATTGCGTCGCAGGTTCAACCGATGACGTATTCCGACACTTGCTGGCGTTCTACGCCGCAAGCTGAACCGTTAAACGCAGCTCTCAGCGCTGAGCGACGGGCTGTCATCGATGAATTGTCATTAAGAGCGGTCGCCGGGCAGGCAGCATAACAATCGAATGCACCTGCGGCTTATCGCCTCACAAAGGTCTTAAAGAAGATTGGATCGGTGTTGGAAAAAGGCCGGCCGAATGGCACTCCATTCCCGGTGAAGACGCCATAAAAGCCATCACCAACGGATTTGATCTGTTGGTAGTCGCCCAGTACTCGCTGCCGATCGTTGCCGTTGTCCATGGCGGGTGAGAGAAATGTCTCCAAGATCACATCCTGAAAAGTCATTCCATGATTGGAGCTTATTGCCAGGTGCGCAGAAAACCTGGGATAGCCGGACGAATCGATTCCGTCGAAGGTGTCGTACAGCACACCGACTGAACCATTGTAGTCATTAGCCACGGCTACGGATGGGAGCGCAGCCTGAACTTGTCCAGTAACGAAGAACGAAGGTCCGATTGTGAGGCCACCCCTGCCGTCGTCCGTGAGCCGGACGATACTTAAGCGATTGTTCCCGGTGTTGGGATCGCGGTCGCCATAGACAACATATACGTCGCCGGTTCTCGGATCCACCGCGACATGGTCTACACCGCCGAGCAGAGCGTTCACCGTTCCAAACTTGGGCCGGGCCTGCGTGCTTTGTGCTGTAGCAATCACGGTTCCTGTACTGCTGCCATTTAGCGACCAAGTGAAGCCGCCGTCCACAGAGCGATTGAGTACCCAGTTGATTGTCTTCGGGTTGTCATCGTAGGCGCAGTTTGCAACGCACTGCTGAAACAGGCTGTAAACTGCGCCGCTTCTGGGATCAACCGCCAGGCGTTGGCCGGGATTCATGTCACCGGAAGAAGAGTAGCCCACCAGACTGTCTGTAGTGAAGTCGAGTGGAACGATGCCATAAGACACAGCCACCCGCATGTCCGGTGCGCCAAGAAAGTTGTCGTAGTCCACATAAACGTCGTCCTGCCCGCGGATTTCCGGATCTTTGTTCACCACAAGCCACGGTTGGTCGGCGTGGTTCGATCCAAAAGAATTCGTGCGCTGTGCAGTGCCATCGCTGGCAAGCCAGCTCCACTGCGAGCCGTCCGCTGGATCAGAGGTGCTACCGCTATAAACGTTGGCATTGCCACTGCTGGTCAGGAAGGTTGCCGACATTTCGATGCCACTTCCGTAATCGGGCGTCTGATCACAGGGGCATCCTTCAGCGCCCAGCGCATTTGGCGGAAAGGGGATGGCAAAGTCCTTGCTCCATGTCTCTCCCCAATTGTTAGAGAGCCACAGCGGTGCAAATGTACCGTCCCCGTGCCATTCTCCGGAGAAAGCCAGCAGCACGATTATGCGGCAACCTCGGCTTCTTCCGCCAGGCTCGAAACAGGTTCTTGGACTCAAGGCGATACTAGGTTCGCTATCGCCAAAGGTGTCGGTGTTGGTCAAATTGGGATCGGTATTGTTTACCACCGCATCGACCACGAAGACGTTAGGGAAGATTGGCGTTCCCACCAGGCGAGCCAGAGGAAGTGCAGGCTTGCCACCCGGAGCATAGTCTTGGGGAATTGCGGGGCGAACATAATGTGTCAAGTCGGGGGGATCGGAGCGGGTACTTTCCCTGTCTGCGATTATGTTCTGCTGCACTGAGAAGTGTTGTGCTTCCGACGGAGCTGGGGCCGCCAGAGCAGTGAATAAAGCCAGCGCGCTTATCCATGCAGCGAAATCGTTCTTCATTTTCCCCCTCAGCGTAATCCCCCCGCGCTCGCTGAGGTTTCAGCGGTCGGTTAATACCTTACCTGAGTAACGCTTATTACTCCAGGGCGTAGTATCCCTGGCGGGCATGCACCTGAAGTTTTTGTGGAGCGCGCACTTCCACTTGTAAAGCGTGGAATCCGGGCGTAACTTGTTGCGGCGGGAAGGACACATAGTACTGCGTGCGCAGGTCCTGCTCGATCTCCGCGAACACACCTTCCAAGTCTTTACTGGATTGCGCCACATAGAACCGGCCGCCGGTCTGGTCAGCAAGGCGTTGCAACACCGCGTCACTCCGGGGCACCCGGTTCTTGCCATGCAGGGTAAGAGCGTAGATCTGGACTTCGCCGCGCAGAGCAATGGCGGCGACATCGCGCAGATCATGGAAGCTGTTGGTGTCGTCGCCATCGCTCAGAACAATGATGGCGCGATGAACGAAATTGCTGTCCTCCGCACGTGCCAGATATTCGTTGCACGCCGCATAGAGCGCGTCATAGAAACGCGTTCCCCATCCCGGCTGACGCAGACGATCCACTGCGTCGATCAACTGTGCGCGATCAGCGGTGGACGTTTGCCAGACGTGGATGTCGGCGCCGAATGCCATCACGAAGGCGCGATCGCTGTGCGGCCGCATGACGCGGTCCAGGAAATTCAACGCTGCGGTCTTCTCGTCGGGCAGAACGCGCTTTACCGAGTCGCTGGTGTCCAGCACAACCCCCAGGCGCAACGGAAGATTGTCGTCACGCGCGAAGTCGTTGAAATGCTCGACCGGAGCTTGATTGTCGAGGATGCGAATGTCCGCCGGTGAAATGTCATGCACCAGGCGGCCTTGTTCGTCAGCGACGGTGAATTGAAGCCTTACTTCGGGTACGGTGTGGCGAATGGTGTATCCCGGAGAGCTGGCGGGAGAATAACTGCCTGCGGGAAGCAGGTTTGCCGGCACGGCCGCAACCGCAACCACGCGACTTCCGGCGTATTCGCCTGGACTTGCAACGGAGGCGCTTGAAGAGGCGGGATCGGCGGCAGAATCGCCGAATCCATCGTCTGCCCATTCTCCGATTCCCGCCAAGGTGGCCGCGCTCAACGCCAGCGTCAAGGCCGTGATGATCGCGGACTTGTGCACAAATGGGTTATCGGCTATGCGCCAGAGGAGCTTGAACAGGGGCTGAGATCCGCGCGCGGGAAAGGCGTTGCATTGCCATCCTGTACTTGAGGAATACACGTCCGCCGCCGCGACGAAACCGCTGGCGGAGCGCCGCACCGTGCGTACAGGCTGACGTGATCGAAGGACCACGCTGACACCTCACCCGTTGGTGCAGTGGGAAGGAAGGAAGGTGTGGTTGGTTGCCTGGATCGTTTGTCAAATTAAGGCGGGCGCGTTACTGTCATCCCGCCGGGCGGCAGCGGGACGCCGTTCACGCCCATCCCGTGGATGACCGAAATAGCGGCAATTAACCCTTAGCGCGTGGCCCCTACCTGTGCTATATTTCTGCAACTCCTCCCCTACATAACTCGTGGTTGTTCGGAGACAGATAAGGATTAGGAAAACCTTCCTGCCGGAGTTGCGCCGTGGAACCACAACAAGCTGCCGAAACCAGTTTCAGGAAAATCAAAATCAGCGAAGCCAGGCTCAGCGAGGCCAAGGCCAAGGAAGCCAAGTTAGCCGAAGCCAAGCTAATGTCGATCTCGATTGCGATGGTCATGGCCGTCGTCGCCATGCTGGGCGCGGTAACCGCTTATCGCGCCGCGCTGGCCGAGCAGGAAACCTTGCGGGTCGAAAGAAGGTTGCAGCAGGGGGTAATGCTGGAACTGGAGCACCGGCAGGAGCTGCTCAGCAAAGTCAGCAGCCGCGCCCGCTACGAGCATAGCCAGGAGCTGCATAAGAACCAGGCTGACCGCAGCTGGGAAGAAGCCAGGAAAGTTTCGGCGACGGACCCGCGACAGGCGGCGTTGTTAAACCTGCAGGCCGAAGAGGAATCTGCCTATGTACGGTCCCTGAATCCCTATCTTAGGTACTTCTATGTTGCCGATGATCCGGCCGGATTTGAGGCTGCTATCGCCAAAAAAACCGCTTTGTATCTGCGCGAGTGGGGTTTTGACACGGTGTGGAATGACCCCACGGAGCGGGATGGAAGCAGCTCTTCCATGTGGGAACATCTGGAGGCGACGGTCAAACGGGACCAGACTAGGGTCTTGCACCTGGCCACAGCGGTGGTGCTGTTTGTGCTGGGACTGGCGTTTCTCACCTTCGCGCAGCTAAGTCACGACAAACCGAAGCGCGAAAAAATGCTGGCTCGATTTGGAGGCCTGCTGGCCCTGGTAGGGTTGATCGTTGCCGTGCGGGCCGATCCCGACTCGTTGACAACGTTTCTGAAGTTCTCTATCGGGTTTGGAGTCTTGGCGGTTGTGGGCACACCCCTGGCGCGAAAATTCCATTTTGCAGCGAAAGCCGACTGTGAAGCAGTGTCCACTCGAGTGCGCCCGGGCACTTCTGGGACAGCCGCGCCAGCGGAGGACGATGACCCAGCGGAGAAGGAAGACGATGAGCCTGTGCATCCCGCCGAAGTCGAGCCCGCGCTTTTTGCCGGCATGCGTCTGCACACGGCGCCGGTGGCGCATAAGTTTGGCCGTTTCGTTATCTACATGATCGCCATCAGTGCGGTCCTCAGCGCGCTCAGTGGTTTTTTCTACAGCCAGGCTGCGGTGAATTCATCCCGGAAAGCTGGCGAGGCCCTCCAGAATCTCGAGGACCTTTTCAAAAAGAACTCGGACCGGGTCACAGCGTGGAATTACATGGTGGGAAGGCTGGCGACGGCCGAGGATTATCACCTTCGCTACGAAGCTGCCCGCCAGCGCTTGGAGCTGGCAAAGGAAGCACCCTCTGTGCTGAGCGAAAAGGACGCATCGGAGCAACTGCGTCTGCGGCGGAAAACCTTGGATGACTTCGAGAAGAAAGAACCGGATGCACATCGACTCCTGACCAGCGACCTCGGACCGGAACAGGACGCTAATTTTCCTTGGAAACTCGTGAGCTCCCAGAATCTGCCGGGAAGCCAGAGCCTGCCGGACCGATGGAAGGCGGTCGGTCGCTGGAGCATCAACAATGAAATGAGCGCGGGATATCAAAGAGAGGCAACCTCCTTTCTGGCGCTGTTGACCTTGTTTGCCATTGCTTTGTACCTGCTCGGACAAGCACTAGGCATGGGACGGACCAGCGCCGCCTTCATCCTGGTTCTATTCGCGTGCGGTCTGGTCGGGGCGGGCGTCGTGCGTGGACTGTTCATTGGAATTGAAGGTCAAGGTGTCATATTGCGATCGCCGCCCCCTGAGTGCCAACAGGAAGGGCATTCCGACGGCGATCTCGCTGAGATGGCCGCCGACGATTTCGCGAACGGCATGGCAAAGTACGAAACCTCGACCGATGACCACGATGGGTCGGTCGAGGCGGCGAAAGAATTTCACTGCGCCATCCAGATTCATCCCAAATTTGCGCTGGCAAATTTGTATTACGCGCTGGCGACCAATCGCGCCAATACGCCACAACTGAACGAGGGCGCATACGTCAGCCTCATCGCAAAGAATTCTCTTGACGACATCTACCAACACGAACAGCAAGCCATCGAGGCGCTCCAGGGGCAAGGCGCACTGCCTCCGAACGAGCTAATGGTCGACTATGGCTTCAACCTGTATGCGGGTGGACTGGTGAAGGGGGATCGCAAGGCGCTGGACCGTGGCAAGCAAGCAACCATTCAAGCAATTGACCTGGACGAGAACGATCTGGTGACCCGCTTCAACCTTGGGGTCGCGCAGCTTGCCGGAGGTCAGGAGAAGGAAGCCCGGGAAACGTACCGGAAAGCGGTTGAGCTGGGCGATGGACGGGATGACCCATTCGTGACCAACGACGGGCCGGTCATCGGCGGGGCCATTACGGACCTTGAGGTGCTTCGGCAATATTGCCAACGTGTGAACAAAGCGGAGTATTGTAGGAAAGTCGAGAACACGGACTTGCGCCAATTGAAGTCTGAGCTAGTGGGGGCGGCGTGGCCGTTCGAGAAAGGGCGGACGCTGGCCACCTCGGGCATCAAGATCAGCGGCTTTCATCTGAGGGGATCTGCCGCTGGCCTGGGATGGAGTGCCCACGTGGAAAACCTCGCCCCGGATCCTAAGAAACCTCGCGACCAGATCGTCCTCATGTGGTACGCATACGACCCTGAGTGGAAGGTCTGGCGCGTGCTGCCCGAAATCTCCGAGCCAGTACGACCGGAATGGGCACAAGGCGACACCAGCATCTTCTACTCCGTCCTCCGAGGGAGCGATGCGCGAATGTGTCTCCAAGGCGGATCTTATCGCGCTGAATTGTACGTAGACGGCGAGCTTGCGGGTACACAAGAAATCACGTTGAAGGGCCAGAATCTTCAGCCGGTGATGTTTCCTGACATGAGTTTGGCGGTTTGCCGTCCGCCATCGTGGCAGCGCTGGCAACCCCGCGATCGGGATTCGGTGTGGATCCGGGGCTTCGTCGAGGACGGCAAAGCTCGTGGCGTCTTTGTGTTTACCTTCCTCGACCCGCAGCTGGATGGGGACGCCGCTACCAAGGAGAGGGCTTTGCAGCGGGCAGAGACGATCCTGCACAACGAAGGTCTGACGCCAGGGCCAGTCGGCGAAAGCCAGATTTACGATTGCGCGGGGCTCCGCGGCAATTCCGGCGATCTGATGGCTGCATTCGGGGAGGGCGGGGAACGCTCTATTGCCAGGGCATGGATGACACGGGAAAAACTCGTAAAAGTGGGAGTCGTTGTCGACAAAAATCTGGACTGGACTGGGTTGACAACCGAAAACCCGTCGCAACCGCAAACGCGCCAAGATTGTGAAATCCTGCTCTCCGCCACCGGTGTCCGCTGAAAGACGCCCGAGATGGCAGGTTGGATTGGGCTTCACCGACCGCGGAACCTTTACGACCTTTGCACCCGGTTGCATTTGGCAGCCGCCTCAGAGTTTCGAGACCCTCCTACCGTCCAGGTCATCTAAAATACCCATAAATGGGGTTGAGGAGTCCCACATCATGCGCAAAGTAGTTGTTCTAGTGGCCGCATTTCTAGCGCTTGCCGCTTCGCTTGAAGCCCAACAAATTCGTGGCGATTACATTGAAACGCGCTCGACGGATGTTTACGTGGCGCAATGCTTCGCCAACGGCGAAACCGGTCTCACCGGCAATCAGGCCCTGCTGGCATGGCACGTACAGGAAGGCTCGTGGAACGGCGTGGGGCTCGATGGCCTGACGGTCGCGGCCGCTGTCCGCGCCCGAGCCACGCTGGGCGATCCGTACGGCGAGCCTTATCCCGCGCAGGCGGTGTTAATGGTGGACAATGCGGCCAACGCAGCGCAACGGCAGGCACTGGTCGCGCTCGCCCGACATGAGGGCGGCAAGTTGCTGGAAAACGTTTCACGCGTGGAGTACGTGCCGGTCATGCTCGAGGTGCCCGACGATCTTCACAATGGACATGCCATACTGCATGCCGGACGGCTGGCTACCATTGTGACGCGCCCGCTCAACCACCACGACCACATCTGCGGCAACGAGACCGACTATTATCCTCCGCTGACCAAGGTGGAACATGCGACTTCAGCAGTGGCCTTGACCGACGAGTTCGACGGCAATGGACTGGGATCGCAGTGGAGCACGCATGGTCGGCGCAGCGCCTACGTCGGCAGCTTTAGCGAAGGCGGCGTCACCGCGGCAGCAGCGGAAGAACAACCCATGCACCATGGGGGAGAGTAAAGAGGACCGGCGAGAGGAAGGACGAGGTCGGTTGCCGGATAGGGGTCCTTCGCTTCGCTCAGGATGACCAACATTCAGGCTAGTCCCACATTGTGAGATGAAAGAAAAATAAGGACTCGGTTCACTACCACACTATCCGTTCTATGTCCTACAATGTAGGATGCGACAGATAAAGAACTTGTACCTTGCACAGAAACCGTAACCATGACCCTCGCCGACATTCAAACCCTTTACGCCTACAATCGCTGGGCCAATCACCGCCTGTTCTCCGCGCTGGAAAAGTTAGGCGACCAGCAACTCGCCGCGCAGGTTCAGAGCAGCTTCCCCTCCATCGGGGAAACCGTGTTCCACATTTTATTTGCGGAATGGCTTTGGCTGAAGCGATGGCAAGGTACCTCGCCGCGCGCCACCGGGCGCGACCCGGACGTAACTAGCGCTACATGGAATTCCTTATCGCCAGGAGGAACACCAACCGCTAGCGAACTGACGACGGTAGCGCAATTGAAATCTTTCGGCGATTCCATTGAGCGGGAACGGCAGCAATTTCTGAGCACCCTGAGCGATGCCACTCTTCACACTCCACTCAGCTTCAACGACATGGCCGGAAACCCCTATTCCGAGCCGCTAGCGCAATTGCTGCAGCACGTAGTCAATCACGGGACGTACCATCGTGGACAGGTCACCACCATGCTGCGGCAGGCCGGTGCGGAAACGGTTGCGCTGGATATACTGTTCTTTTTCCGCGAGCAGAATGCGGCGGGAGCTTGAAGATTTCTGTCATATTTGTAGGTACAAGTACCTTAATCTACTGTAATCTGCCGTGAGCGAAGGCTTCGGGGGAACCGAATGGGTATGTTCAGATTGGCGGGGGCTTGGAGCTTGGAACTGGAAGACGGAACTCACCGTGTCCAGGCCGAGATCAAGACCGGCCTCGTCGCACATTTGACGATCACGTGGGATGACCGCGTACTTTACCACGCTCCTATCTACATCATGATTGGAGAACTTCGCCGCTTTCAGCAGAATGGGCACTCCTTCGCGCTGCGCCATCACGGCTACGGGATGTTTGGACACTTGTCCCTGTCCATGGACGGCAGAGAGTTGGGTGCGAGCCCTGAAGAAGCCTCGGTTTCGACCCCGCAGCAGTTGGCGGCTGCTGCCATCCAATATGTTAAGGCGAAGGCGAGCCCTGCGGCAGCCACCGTCCCAACCCCGCAGCACTCGCCTGACGCGGCTATTCAGTTTGTGAAAGAGTTGAGCTGCACCGAGAGCGATGAGGTGGTAGGCAGGGAGGAATACCCGCTGGACAATCGCTTTGGAAGCAGCGCATTTTCCACCGACCGGCAAGTCTCGAAGGAGACCACCAACGAGTTGTCCATTGACGTGACCGCTGACGTGAAGGGCACCCTTAACGCGGAAATCATGACCGTTATCAAAGCGGAAGTGGCAGCGCAGTTCACTCGACAGACAGGACACAAGGTGGGCGAGAAGGTCACGGAAAGCCAGACCCTGCACTTTACGGTAGCGGCAAATCAGTCAGTCTTGTACCAGGTGGTATGGAAGCGAAAAGTACAAACTGGCGAGCACCTTTACATGGCCAACGGTGCTCCGCTAACGATCCCGTACCGCGCGGATTACGGTCTGTCCTGCGAGGTACGCACCCTAGAGCTGCCAAAGCCGGCTTAGGATTTGGTGTGTCCCGCTGTAGAGTCCCCGGTCGGGAGGATAGTACTGATTGGAAGTGCAAAGCGAAAGCCAGCCGATGACGCGCACTGGACACGCACTTTAGCTGAGTGCTGTCTGCTGTCTCTTACAACGGTATGTTCCCGTGCTTCTTGGGCGGGTTCTTGTCGCGCTTGTTCTCCAACATGTCGAGAGCCTGGATCAGCTTGCGGCGCGTGTCTCGCGGACGAATCACCGCATCAAGATACCCGCGCTCGGCCGCGATATACGGATTGGCGAAGCGCTCGCGGAACTCCTCAATCTTCGCCTTGCGATCGGCGTCGGGGTTCTCCGACTTCTCCAGTTCCCGCCGGTACACGATGTTCACCGCGCCCTCGGGTCCCATCACGGCGATCTCCGCGGTCGGCCAGGCGTAGTTCACATCGGTGCGGATATGCTTGGATGCCATCACGCAATACGCTCCTCCATACGCTTTGCGAGTGATTACGGTGATCTTGGGCACGGTAGCTTCGGAAAACGCAAACAGCAACTTCGCGCCATGCGTGATGATGCCGCCGTATTCCTGCTGCGTACCGGGGAGAAATCCGGGCACATCCTCGAAGGTAATCAGTGGGATGTTGAAGCAGTCGCAGAAGCGCACAAAGCGCGCTCCCTTGATGCTGGCGCTGATGTCGAGCACACCCGCCAGAAACGCGGGCTGGTTGGCGACGATGCCCACCGGCTTGCCGTTCAGGCGCGCAAAGCCGATGACGATGTTCTTCGCGTAATGCTCCTGCACCTCGAAGAAGTAGCTGTCGTCGACGACGGCGTTGATTACATCCTTGATGTCGTAAGGCTGGTTCGATTCGGTGGGAACGATGGTGTCGAGGTGCTCGTCGGCGCGGTCGATGGGATCGGTGCAAGCCTTCCGCGGCGGATCTTCCAGGTTGTTCGAGGGGATGAAGCTGAGCATCTCGCGAATCATGCTGAGGCACTCGGCGTCATCGTGCGCCATGAAATGCGCCACGCCCGACTTCTCGTTGTGCGTCACGGCGCCGCCGAGTTCATTCTTGGTGACTTCTTCGTGGGTCACGGCCTTGATGACTTCCGGCCCGGTGATGAACATGTACGAAGTGTTCTTCACCATCAGGATGAAGTCGGTCATGGCCGGAGAATAGACAGCGCCGCCAGCGCACGGTCCCATGATGGCCGAGATTTGCGGCACCACGCCGGAAGCTAGAACGTTGCGCAGGAAGATGTCGGCATAGCCCGCCAGCGACATCACGCCTTCCTGGATGCGCGCGCCACCGGAATCGTTCAGTCCGATGACCGGCGCGCCCACCCGCATGGCCATGTCCATGATCTTGACGATCTTGGCCGCGTTGGTTTCCGAGAGCGAGCCGCCAAAGACGGTGAAGTCCTGCGCGAAGACGAATACCAGCCGGCCCTCGATGCGGCCGTAGCCGGTGAGGAAGCCGTCGCCGAAATACTTCTGCTCGTCCATGCCGAAGTCGGTGCAGCGGTGAGTGACCAGTTTGTCAGTCTCCTCGAAGGTGCCTTCGTCGAGCAGAAACTCGATGCGCTCGCGCGCCGACATCTTGCCCTGCTTGTGTTCGCGTGCCCGGCGCTCTTCGCCTCCACCAGCTTCGGCCAGCGAGTCACGGCGCTTCAGTTCGGTCAGCTTCTGTTCCAGGTTCATGGGAGGGATTATAAACAGCGAGCAGGCGTAGAGCCGCGAGAGTTTGCGATTACAGGCTCACCAAGCGATGTGACGAAGGTACTTGCTGAAGAGCTGTAGAAACTGCCCCGCGATGCGACTCACCCGAAGTGCTCCCATCCGGCGGGCGTCAGGGCCTGCGTTTTTCCGTCGGCGGTGGCCAACTTTATCTGCTTGCCGCTCAGGATCTCGCCAATACGGGCGACCGGCACGCCGGCGATCTGCTTCGGAATGCGGCAGTTTGGTGGCGCCGTAAAGAGCAACTCGTATTCGTCGCCGCCATGCAGCGCCAGCGTCATCCCGTCCTTGCCGCCGTCGGCAGGCAGAGCTTCCGCGTAAACCACGGCACCGACGCTACTCTCTTCGCAGATGTGGTCGAGGTCGGTGGAGAGTCCGTCGCTAATGTCGATCATTGCCGATGCCAGCTTCTTCTCGCGCAGGAACTGTCCCACCGCAACCCGCGGTTCCGGATAGAAGTGCTTCAGGTGCGACTTCGGCCGGAGCTTCTTTCCGTCGCGGAGCTGGTGAAGAGCAGCCCCAGCCGAGCCGAGCGTTCCTGTCACATAAATCAAATCCCCGGGCCGCGCGCCCGAGCGCAAGATCGCTTTTCCCGCCAGAACCGAGCCAAGCACAATGATGTCGGCGAGGACACCGTCAGGCGACTGCGCGGTATCGCCTCCAGCAAGGGAAACCGAATATCGGCTTGCGAGCTTCAGTAATCCCGCAATGAACTTGTCCACCCAACTCTGTGGCAGCTCAGCAGGAAGCGCCAGCGAGAGAAACGCCGCCCGCGGGATTCCTCCCATGGCCGCAATGTCGCTGAGCCCACGTGCCAGGCAGCGGTGGCCCACGGAATCGGGCGGATGCCATTCGCGCCGGAAGTGTATGCCTTCCAGGCTAAAGTCGGTGGTGAGCAGCGCTTCGTGCCCCCGAGGAAGCGGCAGCACTGCGCAGTCGTCGCCGATGTCCTGGCCGGAGCGTTGTCCACGCTTCGCCGCTGCACGACGAATTCGTTCGATCAACAACTTTTCTTGCAGCGGCATACGGCCTCAGTTAGAAAGCAGACAGCCCAATATACCCGAGGCCACGTGATGCGGCCAATGGGTATCTAACACTTTAGTATCAGCGACTTATGCCATATTTGATTGACACGTTGGGACGGCTCTGTTACGGTTTGATGTCGTTATTAACACTAGCCATGCGCCCAGCCAGTTAGCCAGCCCGGCTGATGGTTGGGAGGAGAACCGTTAACCCACGGTTGTCCAGGTACCCGTAAAGCTGACAGTTCGGACCGGCAAGGCCTAAAGTTCCGGATTTTCATAACTTGGTTTGTTTCACCTCCCGGAACCATTTTTAACTGAGGGTTATAGTTTTGCGAAAACGCTTTTATATTCTTTTCGTAGCTCGCGATGCAGAAGGCCAGCTACGAAAGATACCCATCCCCATTCATTACCTATATGTCTTCATGGCCGGCGCCCTGATCGGTATGTTTACGATCACCGGCATGGCGGGCTCCTACACGCGCATGTTGTGGAAGGTGGCCAGCTTCAACCAGCTGCGTTCCGAGAAGAATTCGCTGCAAACCCGCTACAAACAGCTTGAACAGGTCAACCACGAGAAGGACATCCAGGTCGCTTCGCTGGGCTCGCTGGCCAACGAAGTCTCCATGATCTATGGACTGAAACCGAATCCTAAGCTATTGAACGATAGCAGTACCATGAAGCAGGATCAGGTGACGTCGTCCTTGGATCAGCTTTATGCCTTGCGCGGTTCCGCCCTTAGTGGCGCGGCGACCGCTGGGTTGGGATTGGGCCTGACTCACGAAGCCACCCTGACCGACTGGATCAGGGCCACCACCGCGCCAACTTTGTGGCCGGTGATGGGTCCGATTACGGGCTCTTTCGGCGAGCGTATCGATCCGTTCAACGGTGAAGGCGCGTTCCACTCCGGTGTTGACATTTCCTGCCACTACGGGCAGCCGGTGTTGGCCCCCTCGGACGGGGTGGTGACCTTCGCGGGACCTTACAACGGTTATGGCCGCATGATTCAGGTTGACCACGGCAATGGCGTCACCACTCGCTATGGACACTTGTCAGGGTTCGCGGTTGCCGATGGGCAGACGGTGCGTCGGGGACAGGTTATTGGCTACGTCGGCCTCAGCGGGCGCAGCACGGGACCGCACTTGCACTATGAAGTGCGCATCCACGATGCGCCGGTCAATCCCCACAAATTCCTGCGCAGCACGAACATCAATCCGGGAGGAATTCCCGCCGGTTAGCCGCATCACCTTCGAGGTTTCTTGGCCGCCGGAGCTTTCTGCTCGGGCGGCTTTTGTGTGTCCGGTCCCAACTCCACCGGCGGCTCGCTGAGTACCTTCTTGAAAAAGGCATACGGAACCTTGGCGGTCAGCACTGCCTCGTCTTTGTCCTGATGGATTTCCAGGCTGTCAAAGGCGGCCTTCACGTCCGGGTCAGGCCCACCACCATCCATCGAGATATTGAGTGACTTGAACAGCGCGAGAAAGGTGTTTACGCGATCGGTGAAACCGCTGGCCTCGTCTTCGCTATGGGTGAGCACTTGCGCCCGCAAGTGGACCTCGTTGAGCGGCCGCGCCGACGCAATCACCGTGCTGTTAGGCGGCAGCAGTCCGCTCCAGCCCCCGGGCACGAGCAACTCGGCATGATCCTCCGAGGAACTCGCGGCAGGCGGGCGCGCAATGGTCCAGATGATGCTGCCCAACGGTACGCGCCGGTAATATTCGCTCACCAGAGGCGGTCCGGCGAAGGGCAAAGCGGCTTGCCTATAGCGATCGATCATGCCGTGAATGGCGTCGGGGCCTTCGGTGTTCGAGGCGGCAGCAACGTCCACACCGAGCAGCGCAACCCGAACGGTCCGGCCTTCAAGCGGAATAATGTAGATATCGAAATTGCCGTAGTGCTCGACGCTGGCTGACAGCTTGCGCAGGTACACCTCCACGCGTCCGCTGTCGAAGTGTCCCTGCAGAATTTCGCTGTAGCGCGTCTCGGTGGATTTGCCGCGGCTGGAGGTGCCGTAGTGGATGGCCAACGCTGCTTTGTCTAGATCGCGCTCGAACTCAAAGCCGGTCTGACGAACGAAGTCTTCGTATTGCGGATCGCGATCTTTGACGGGATGCTTGCCGAGGTCAGTGAAAAGACGAATGGGCTCGAAATTGATGTAGAGGACGGCGTCGGAGTTGGGCAGGAGGCGGACGGCATCCGGGGCAGCGCGTTTTCGCAGCAGAACGGCGGTAACGATGCCACCGGCGATGACGAGGACGACCGCTAAGGCAACCCACAACTGCTTTCGGCGTGTTCGCATGTACTGAGAATTGATGATACGAGAAAAGTCGGTGCGGTGGCCAACCTCGCGGAAATTGGTTAGAATGAATTGACCGCATTTCCGCGTTGGCGAAGGCTGACGCGCTCCGCAGAATCCCCAGCCACGAGGCCCACGGGAGTGGCGAGTTGTAGGTCTCGGTTTCAGGTAAGTTGTTAAAAGGAAAAGTGCGTCATCCGCCGGGTGGTCTGGTTGCACGTGGTATGCCGTTGTGTTAACCTCGTAGTTTGTCCCGGCTGGCAGGAAGAATCATGCTTGGTTCGGCGCCTACGTGTCGAGCCACGCTACAGTGCTGGCGTAGCTCAGCTGGTAGAGCATCTGATTTGTAATCAGAGGGTCGGGGGTTCAAATCCCTTCGCCAGCTCCAGAATCGTAACCGTGAGCGCGCCGCAAGGCGTAGCAGGAGCAAGCCAAACGAGACGCGCAGCTCTCCTAGAGAACTGATTCCAGCAGCAACTTCCTAAATCGCAATATGCGCGCGGAAGTAAGGCCGCGCGATTGATGTGGAGTTTTGCCGGGGTTGCTGAACGGCGCTTGGCGCGCGGGGTTCTTTGACAGCAGAGACTGGCGATTCCGGGCCAACGGCGATGCCGGGCTCCCAGGATGTCGATGAGAGCGGGATGCTCGGTCGAAATGTGCACAGGTGGCCGAGTGGTTAATGGCAGCAGACTGTAAATCTGCCGCTCCTTGCGAGCTACGGAGGTTCGAATCCTCCCCTGTGCACCAGTTTTTCGGAGCTCCCGCGCGCGCCGCTGTAGCGTGCGTCGGGGTGGTTGAGATGAAGCGGTTATGGACGGCCTTGGGTTTGTTCGCGGTGCTGGCGGTGCTGGCGTGGACTACGATCAGCGACCAGAAGTTCAAGCTAGCGACCGTGGCAGTGTTGGCGATGTTCGCCGTTCGCACTTGGTCGTGGAGCCGCAAGCAAGAGCGCGAGGAACGCAACCGGCACGACGAAGATTGAAGGATGCCTGACGCAAGACCTGTTGACAACTGAATGTGGTCTGGTGTTGTCAGCGGAGCGCGTGAGTCGAGAGTCAAGCCCCACAGGGGCGGAAGCGAAGTTAGCCCAGGGCGTAAGCCCTGGGAAAGAGCGGAAAACAGAATTGAGTCCCGTAGGGACGGCACAGATTTTGGCTGGGAATGCGCGGGAGTAACTCAGTGGTAGAGTCACAGCCTTCCAAGCTGTTGGTCGCGGGTTCGATTCCCGTCTCCCGCTCCAGAAGTTTTGTTGGTGGTGTGCAGTTGCAGGGCTGATGTAGCTCAGTTGGTAGAGCACTCCCTTGGTAAGGGAGAGGTCATCGGTTCAATCCCGATCATCAGCTCCATGAATTTAAGCAAGGCCCGGGACGCGGGCAGAATGGGTTTCCGGTCTAGTGAACATTTCGATGGGACAGTCGGACTCGCGAATACCGTTTCGGCAAGCTGCCCTTCGCATCGAGAAGCTGGATGAGTTTGAGCAGTTCCGTTCCGCTCTGGCGAGGATTTTTGCGGCGGACGCGGTAGAAGATTTTCTGCGGCTGCTGCAGCGCAAGGGAGTTCCAATCCGCGATTTTGATCGGGTGTTGCGTGAGAAGCTGCTGGAGCGTGCGGACCAGAAGCTGGCGCTGGACGGAAGATCGGCGCAGCAGTTGTATGACGCGCTGCCGATGAGCGACCAGGCGCAGGTGCGCGAATTTTATTTGACGGCGTTGGAGGCGGTGGACCTGCCTCTGCGCGAGAAGTTCAACAAACTTTACCGGTACTACTAAGGCATAGGAACTATGGCGAAAGAGAAATTTGACCGCAGCAAGCCGCACGTGAACGTAGGCACGATCGGGCACATCGATCATGGCAAGACCACGTTGACGGCGGCCATTACGAAGGTATTGCAGAAGCACAATCCCAAGATCGTGTTCCGCTCGTTCGACTCGATCGACAATGCGCCGGAAGAGCGCGAGCGCGGCATCACCATTGCCACGGCGCACGTGGAGTACGAGACCGCCAACCGGCACTACGCCCACGTGGATTGTCCTGGTCACGCCGACTACATCAAGAACATGATCACCGGCGCGGCGCAGATGGACGGCGCGATCCTCGTGGTGGCGGCTACTGACGGTCCGATGCCGCAGACCAAGGAGCACGTGCTGCTGGCGCGCCAAGTTGGAGTGCCGTACGTGGTGGTGTTCCTGAACAAGTGCGATGCGGTGGAAGATCCCGAGCTGATCGACTTGGTGGAGATGGAAGTCCGCGAGCTGCTGACCAAGTACAACTTCCCGGGCGACGATCTGCCGGTGATTCGCGGCTCGGCGCTGGGCGCGTTGAATGGCGAAGCGCAGTGGGAAGCCAAGATCGACGAGCTGATGGATGCGGTGGACAAGAACGTACCGCTGCCGGCGCGCGACATCGACAAGCCGTTCCTGATGCCGATTGAAGACATCTTCTCAATTCAGGGGCGCGGCACGGTGGTCACGGGCCGTATCGAGCGCGGCAAGGTGAAGGTCGGCGAGGATGTCGAGATCGTGGGCTTCCGCGAGACGCGCAAGACAGTAGTGACGGGCGTGGAAATGTTCAAGAAGCAGTTGGACGAAGGACTGGCGGGCGACAACGCTGGCCTGCTGCTGCGCGGCACGGCGAAGGAAGACGTGGAGCGCGGCATGGTGCTGGCCAAGCCGGGATCGATTACGCCGCACACCAAATTCAAGGGCGAAGTGTACGTGCTGTCGAAGGACGAAGGCGGGCGGCACACGCCGTTCTTCAAGGGCTACCGGCCGCAGTTCTACTTCCGCACGACCGACGTGACGGGAGTGGCGACGTTGCCGGCGGGCACGGAGATGGTGATGCCGGGCGACAACGTGAGCCTGGAGATTGAGTTGATCACGCCGGTGGCGATGGAGAAGGGCTTGCGGTTCGCAATCCGCGAAGGCGGACGCACCGTGGGCGCCGGCACCATCACCGAAATTATTGCGTAATTAGCGATCCCACTCATTCCAAAATCTGGAATGAGTGGGGCACCCAAAGTTTCTCGGCGGAGCAATTGAGTTTCGCTGATTTCCGCACTTCGATGCGGACAAGGCTTCGCGGTCTTAAGCCGCGAAGTAAACAAAAAGGAAAAGTGCAATGCCTCGCGAAATCGTGACATTACAGTGTGGAGAGTGCAAAGATCGCAACTACTCCACGACCAAGAACAAAAAGACCACGACGGCCCGGTTGGAGTTCAACAAGTTTTGCCGTAAGTGCCGCAAGCACACGTCGCATAAGGAAGTGAAGTAGTCAGCATTTGGCACTTAGCATTTAGCACTTGGTGTCGGATGTGACTGCTGGGTTCGGCAGGCAAAAGCTAAGAGCTAACGGCTAATTGCTAATTGCTGTTTTTTCACAGGGGCGTAAGCTCAACGGTTAAACTGTCGGTCTCCAAAACCGAACTTGGGGGTTCGAATCCCTCCGCCCCTGCCAGTATTTGGATGCACAGCGCAAGCGTTGCCGGGCCGAGGATGAATGTAGTGAGGCGCCTCGGGTGCCGGAAGACAGGTATTAGATGGCGAAGTCAACAGCGATCGAAGTAGCGGGCGACAATAAGCTGGGTACGATCAAGGCGTGGCCGCAGCGCGTCAAGAGCTTTTACAACGACGTGCGCACGGAGATGAAGAAAGTCACCACGCCGTCGCGTAAAGAAGTGCAGGGCACGACAACGGTGGTGATTATCACCGTGTTTCTGTTCGGCCTGTACTTTGCCGTCGTTGACAAGATCCTGGGCCTGTCTCTCGATCGCTTCCTGAAGTTTTTGACGCACCGCTAATGCACGGACACATGACAGAAGAAGAAATCAAATCGGAGAAGAACGGCGCCGAGTTGCAGACCGGCGCGGAGGAAGTCACCGCTCCGCTTTCTGCCGACCAGCCGAACCCGCAGAACCCGAATATGAAGTGGTACATCATCCACACCTATTCGGGGTTCGAGCGCAAGGTGAAGGAGTCGCTGGAATCGCGCGTGCGCGCCTATCCCGAGCTTGAACATAGGATTGGCCGGGTGCTGATTCCCACCGAATCGGTAACCGAGGTCCGCGGCGGCAAGAAATACACCAGCGAGCGCATGTTCTATCCCGGCTATGTGCTGGTTGAAATGGACATGGACGACAACGTGTGGCACGTGGTCAAGGGAACGCCGCGGGTGACGGGATTTGTCGGTACCGGCCAGCAGCCCACTCCGCTGTCGGAAGAAGAAGTCAACCAGATCGTTTATCGCGTCGCCGACAGCAAGGAAAAACCGAAGCTCAAGGTCAAATTCGAGAAGAACGAGTCTGTGCGCATCAGCGAAGGTCCATTCGCCAGCTTTACCGGGGTGGTCGACGAGGTCAACGAGGACCGCGAGACGCTGAAAGTAATGGTCACCATCTTCGGACGCTCGACGCCGGTAGAACTGGGATTCGGGCAAGTAGAAAAGGTCATTACGTAGGCGCAACAATGGGAACCTTCACGGCCAAATTGCGAGTGTGGAGCCCGGCACATCCCGAACGGGTGGAGGAACTGGAGCCCATCGTCGATACGGGCGCAGCATTCAGTTGGATTGCACGTGCTCGACTTGAACGTCTGGAAGTTACGCCCAGCCGCCGAATGCGGTTTCGGACAATTGAGGGTCGGGTGCTGGAGCGGGAGTTGGCCATCGTTTACGTGGCCACGGATGGCTATACCGCTCCTGACCTGGTTGTAATGGCGGAGCCTGGGGAAATGGAAGTGATCGGCGCCCATAGTATCGAAGGCTTGGGCCTGGCTGCTGACCCGGTACAGAAAAAATTGATTCCGCCCGTAATGCTGGCATTGCGGGCGATGTTGGCGAATCCATAACGAAACACGGGCGCTCGACGCCCGTTAGAAGAGCAAATATGGCAAAGAAGATTACCGGTTCGGTGAAGTTGCAGATTGCGGCGGGCAAGGCCACTCCGGCTCCCCCGGTAGGTCCGGCGCTCGGTCAGGCGCAGATCAACATCATGGAGTTCTGCAAGCAGTTTAATGCCAGAACCAGCGCCAAGGAACTCGACGGGCTGATCATCCCCGTGGTGGTGTCGGTGTACAGCGATCGCACCTTCAGCTTCATCACCAAGACGCCTCCGGCCTCGATTTTGCTGAAGCGCGCCGCAGGCGTGGCCAAGGGTTCGGGTACACCGAACAAGGACAAGGTTGGCAAGGTGACAGAGAAGCAGGTCTTGGAGATTGCCAAGCAGAAGATGCCCGACCTGAATGCGGCTTCGGTGGAAGCGGCCATCAAGAGCGTGAAGGGCACTGCGCGCTCCATGGGTATCGAGGTTACAGCATAAGTTTATCCCATAATGTGGGATTATCGGCGGCCGCCCGGCCGCAGTCGTAGATACCACGGCCATCCGGCGGCAAGGGATGGCGGTGGGAGACGAGGAGAGCAATGCGGAAATCCGGAAAGAACATCGCGAAGGCACGTGGCGCGGTTGAAGCCCGTTCGTACACGCTTCAGGATGCGGTGCCCCTTTTGCAGAAAGTGAAGTTCGCCAAGTTCGACGAGACAGTGGACTTGACGATGCGCCTGGGAGTCGATCCCAAGCACGCCGACCAGATGGTCCGCGGCACGGTGGTGTTGCCGCATGGGCTGGGGAAAACAAAGAAGGTACTGGTGATTGCCAGCGGCGAAAAAGTACGCGAAGCCGAAGCGGCGGGTGCCGACATCGTGGGCGGCGAAGAGATGGTGGAGAAGATCCAGAAGGAAAACTGGACCGACTACGACGCAGTGATTGCCACGCCCGACATGATGAAGTCGGTCGGCCGTCTCGGCAAGGTGCTGGGCCCGCGCGGGCTCATGCCCAACCCCAAGACCGGGACCGTGACCTTCGACGTGGCAGCCGCGGTGAAGGAAACCAAGGCCGGCAAAGTGGAATTCCGCACCGACAAGACTGCGCTGGTGCATGTGCCGGTGGGCAAGATTTCGTTCCCGCCAGAAAAGTTGGTGGAGAATGCCGCCACGGTGATTACCAGCGTGATCAAGGCCAAGCCCACGGTAGCCAAGGGCAAATACATCAAGGGTTGCTATCTCAGCTCCACCATGGGGCCGGGGGTTGCCATTGATACCGCACCGGTGGAAGCAGCGGCGCGAGCCTAAAGTAACCCGTAACGAGGCGCGTTTCGGACGCCCGAAAAAAGGATTCGAAGATGGCTGTCACAAGAGCAAGAAAGATCGAGCAAGTCGAGCAGCTCAAAGAAGAGCTCCAGAGCGCGAGCCACGCCGTCGTGGGCACCTTCAGCAAGTTGACGGTGCAGAAGGATTTTGAGCTGCGCAAGGCGGTACGCACCGCGGGTGGGCGTTATCGCGTGGTGAAGAACACGCTGGCGGAGCGCGCCGCCCAGGGAACCAAGGTGGAAGAAGCAATGAAGGGCCTGGCCGGAGTTACTTCCATCGCGTATACCGGCGGCGATCCGGTGGCCCTGGCCAAGGCGCTCAGCAAGTACGCCAAGGACAACCCGGAGTACACCTTCAAGGCCGGCATCGTGGATGGCCGGGTCATCGCGATCAAAGACATCGACGCGCTGGCCAGCATGCCATCGAAGGAAGAAATCTACTCCAAGCTGCTGTTCCTGATGAATGCTCCGGCGCAGCGCCTGGTAACGGTGATGAATGCCATTGGACGCGATCTGGCGGTCGTGATCAACCAGGGCGTGGAGAAGAACAAGTTTGGTGGCGCAGCAGAAACGGCGCCGGCAGCCCCAGCGCCTGAGCCCGCGGCGGTAGAAGCGCAGGCTTAGACCGGGGTGATACGAGTTTGGGAGTGCGCAAGCGCTCCCTTAGGATTTGCGTTATCCGTTGTGAGGCGTGCAGTCTGCGTGAGTCTGGCATGCGACGGCACACTGGAAGCCTCGAAGACCGATAACGAAATCAACACAACGAATAACGAATAGGTGGATAAACACATGGCGGATTTGCAGCAGTTGGAAGAAACCATCGTAGGGCTCTCGCTTCTGGATGCAGCGGCCCTGGTAAAGAAGTTGGAAGAGCGTCTTGGCGTCTCGGCGGCGGCTGCGGCCCCCGTCATGATGGCAGGCGGAGCCGGCGCGGGTGCCGCGGCAGCGGCCCCGGCGGAAGAGAAGACCGAGTTTGCGGTCGTGCTCACCGCGGTGGGCGCCAACAAGATCAACGTGATCAAGGCTGTCCGGGAAGTCACCAGCCTGGGTCTGAAGGAAGCCAAGGACCTGGTCGATGGCGCTCCCAAGACCGTGAAGGAAGGCGTCTCCAAGGACGAGGCCGAGACCATCAAGAAGAAGTTCACCGAGGCAGGCGCGACCGTCGAGGTGAAGTAAGTTTCCGTCCCGTTTAGCCCGCGACTCTGGCAAGTTCCGCTTTGCACTCGTCAGGGTACAGGTAACGAAACGGGACGATTACTCCGGGCACGCTGACCGGAGTTAAGGCTGCTGCCGCCTGCGGTTAACCGGGGCGGCGGCTACGTTCCTCTTCACGTCGGAGCGATCGTGAAGGGGCGCGATGAAGCCGAGGAAGTAGAGCAGTTCTGCTCAGCAGGGACTGCGGAATTCCCGGGCATCGTTGGGCTGGATTCTTTCGGGGAATCCGGAGCATCAAACAGGTAGTGGCAGGCGGCAAGCTCAACCGGAGTCGCGTCAGCTCAGGCGCGACGGTGGGCTAGCCGAGGACAAGGCCTGAAGATACTGGCGCGGGAAGCGAAAAACATCGCGGCACGTTTCGTGCCGAAATCCTGGACCGATTGGTCATGGGATTGCAGAACGCCTGACGTGGCGCTTGCGGGGACTTCTGTCTCCGTAGGCGCACTTGCGTTTTTGCGCGTAACTCAAGCCGCCCATTCTTCTTCCGCTTACCTGTCACCGTGGGACGGCAATCCTGCCCGTCACACATCCGCATTAGCGGCTTGCTTGGCCACGCCTGAGCGAGCGGGCCGACGCTGATATAGGAGCTTTATACATGGCACAACAGAAAACTGCCAATCGAAATCGATTCGATTTCTCCAAAATTCCGGCTACCATTCAGATCCCCAACCTGATCGAGGTGCAGAAGCGTTCGTACGACCGCTTCCTGCAGATGGATGCGCTGCCGAGCGAACGCGATGACGGCGGTTTGCAGGCGGTATTCCAGTCGGTGTTTCCGATCACGGACTTCCGCAACGTTTCGCAATTGGACTTCGTGGAGTACGCCATCGGTAACTGGGAGTGCAAGTGCGGCCACCTCAAGGGGCTGAATCACCTGCGCACCACCTGCCGTAATTGCGGCGCGACGGTGAAGACCGATCCCTTCCACCTGGGAGACGTGCTGTGCACCAAGTGCGGCACCTACAACGCCAATACACCCGATTTCTGTAACAAGTGCGGCGACCCTGTCGGGTTGCAGTTGAAGTACGACGTGGCCGAATGCGAAGAGCGCGGGATGACCTACTCCGCCCCGCTGAAGGTCACCATGCGCCTCACCATCTACGACAAGGACCCGGAAACCGGCAACCGCTCCATCCGCGACATGAAGGAGCAGGAAGTCTTCTTTGGCGACATCCCGTTGATGACCGCCAACGGCACCTTCATCATCAACGGCACGGAGCGCGTGATCGTCAGCCAGTTGCACCGGTCGCCGGGCGTGTTCTTCGAGACCGCGAGCAACCGCACCTATTTCCTGGGCAAGATCATTCCGTACCGCGGTTCGTGGGTGGAGTTCGAATACGACCAGAAGAACATCCTGTATGTGCGCATCGATCGCAAGCGCAAGTTCCTGGGAAGCATCTTCCTGCGGGCGCTGGGGCTGCGTTCCGACGAGGACATCCTGCGCACGTTCTACACCGTCGATCGCATCGCGCTGAAAGACAAGAAGCTGTACTGGACGCTCGAACCCGGCGTCGAGCGGCCGACCAACCTGGTCGGCATGAAGCTGGCGCACCGGATCGCCACCAAGAGTGGCGAAGAGATCGCTCACTCCGGCCGCAAGGTTACGCCGGCAGTGATGAAGGAAATCCAGAAGCACAAGATTTCCGAGATCGAAGTTGACCTCAGCGACATGGAAGGCGCATACGTTGCCGCCGACGTGGTGGACACCAACACCGGTGAAATCCTGCTGGAAGCCAACTCCGAGCTTACGGCCGAGAAGCTGTCGAAGCTGATGGACGCGGGCGTTGCCGAAGTGCATGTGTTCTTCCCGGAACGCGACGATGTAGGCACGGTGATCAGTGCCACCCTGCGCCGCGATTCGGTGAAGACCCCGCAGGAAGCCCTGATCGAGATCTACCGCAAATTGCGGCCGGGCGATCCGCCGACGCTCGACACGGCAACCTCGCTGTTCCATGGCATGTTCTTCGACCCGCGCAAGTATGACTTCTCGCGCGTGGGCCGCCTGAAGTTCAACATCAAGCTGTTTGAGAGCGAAGACGCCACCAACTGGACCACCGTACGCTGGAGCCGGATGATTTCTACGGCACCATCCGCTACCTGCTCAAGCTGCGCAAGAACATCGGTTCGGTGGACGACATCGATCACCTGGGCAACCGCCGCGTACGCGCAGTTGGCGAACTGCTGGAGAACCAGTTCCGCATCGGCCTGGTCCGCATGGAACGCGCCATCAAGGAAAAGATGAGCGTGTACCAGGAGATGTCCACGGCCATGCCGCACGACCTGGTGAACGCCAAGCCGGTGATGGCGGCCATTCGCGAGTTCTTTGGTTCGTCGCAGTTGTCGCAGTTCATGGACCAGACCAACCCGCTGTCGGAGATCACGCACAAGCGGCGTCTGTCGGCACTTGGGCCGGGCGGCCTGTCGCGGGAGCGCGCAGGATTCGAAGTCCGCGACGTGCACCCGACGCACTATGGACGTATCTGCCCGATTGAAACGCCGGAAGGTCCGAACATCGGCCTCATCTCGTCGCTGAGCTGCTATGCGCGAATCAACGACTACGGCTTCATCGAGTCGCCGTATCGCAAGGTGAAGAGCGGCCGTGTGCTGGACTTCGTCACCGTGGTCAACGCTGGCGACAGCGACTACCGCGTGGGCGATCACATGGAGAAGTCCGAAGCGACCAAGGCCAACAACGATCTGCGGGAGCGTCGCAAGAAGCTCATTGATTTTGAGCCGTTCTCGTTTTACCTGTCGGCGTGGGAGGAAGACCGCCACGTGATCGCGCAGGCCAACGCCGAGATCGACGACAAGGGCCGTATCGTCGCCGAACTGGTAAACGCTCGCAAGGCCGGCAACTTTGTGCTGGTCAGCCGCGATGAAGTGGACTACATCGACGTGAGCCCGAAACAGCTTGTGTCGGTGGCCGCGTCGCTGGTTCCGTTCCTGGAGCACGACGACGCCAACCGCGCCTTGATGGGCGCGAACATGCAACGCCAGTCCGTGCCCTTGCTGCGCGCGCAAGCGCCCATCGTCGGCACTGGAATGGAAGGCGTCACGGCGCGCGATTCCGGCGCGGTGGTGCTGGCACGCCGCGGCGGCATTATCGACTCGGTCGACTCCGAACGCATTATCGTGCGCGTCGAGGGCGAGCATCATCCCATGCAACTTTCGCGCGAGGTGGGCAGCGACATCTATCAGCTCACCAAGTTCAAGCGTTCCAACCAGAACACTTGCATCAACCAGCGCCCCATCGTGATGAAGGGGCAGCGCGTCGCCAAGGGGCAAGTCATCGCCGACGGTCCCTGCACCGACATGGGAGAACTGGCGCTTGGCCGCAACGTGCTGGTCGCCTTCATGCCTTGGCGTGGCTACAACTTCGAGGACGCCATCCTGGTCTCCGAGAAGATGGTGAAAGAGGACTATTACACCTCGGTCCACATCGAGGAGTTCGAGATTGAGTCGCGCGACACCAAGCTGGGTCCCGAAGAAGTGACGCGCGATATTCCCAACGTCAGCGAATCGGCGTTGCGCGATCTCGATGAGAGCGGCATCATCCGCATCGGCGCCACAGTAAAGGCGGGCGACATCCTGGTGGGCAAAGTCACGCCGAAGGGCGAGACCCAGCTCACTCCGGAAGAGAAGCTGCTGCGGGCCATCTTTGGCGAGAAGGCCGGCGATGTTCGCGACGCTTCGCTCACCTGCCCTCCCGGCATCGAGGGCACGGTGGTGGACGTGAAGATCTTCTCCCGCAAAGGTCAGGAGAAGGACGAGCGCGCCAAGTTCATTGAGTCGGAGCAAGTGGCGAAGCTGGAGAAGAACCTGGCCGACGAGATCCGAATTCTCACCGACGAGCGTTTGAAGCGTCTCGAAGCGTTGCTGGGCGGCAAGGAAGTCCTCGCCGACTTGCACGACGAGCGCACCAACAAACGCCTGTTGACTAAGGGTGTGATTCTGGACCGCGACACCATTGAGCGGATCTCGACCCGCAACCTGAAGCGCGTCAAGTTCCCCGACAAGGACCCGCGCATCAACGAGCAGATCGACGAAATCGAAGAGATGACCTCGCGCCAGATTGACGTTCTCCGCAAGATTGTCCGCGAGAAAGTCGAGAAGCTACAGAAGGGCGATGAACTTCCTCCGGGCGTGATCAAGCTGGTGAAGGTTTATGTCGCCATGAAGCGCAAGCTGAGTGTGGGCGACAAGATGGCTGGCCGCCACGGTAACAAGGGCGTCATCGCGCGCATCCTGCCGGAAGAGGACATGCCTTACCTCGAAGACGGTACTCCGGTGGAGATCGTTCTGAATCCGCTGGGTGTGCCAAGCCGTATGAACGTGGGCCAGATCCTGGAAACGCATCTGGGCTGGGCCGGTTACGCGCTGGGGCAGAAAATTGGCGAGCTGCTGAAGGAAAACTCCAAGGCTGAAGTTCTGCGCCGGGAACTCAAGGTCATGTTCAAGGACACGCCGTTCGTGGACAACCTTGTCAGCCTCGACGACGAAACCCTGGAGCATGTGGCGGACGGCATGAAGGAAGCCGTCTACTTCGGCTCGCCGGTGTTCGACGGATCGAAAGAAGGAGAGATCAAGTCATTGCTGGCGCAGGGTGGCCTGCCCGAGTCGGGCAAGACCTCTCTCTACGACGGCATGACCGGAGAGAAGTTTGAGCAGCCGGTAACGGTGGGCTATATCTACATGCTCAAGCTCTCGCATCTGGTGGACGACAAGATCCACGCGCGTTCGATCGGACCGTACTCGCTCATCACCCAGCAGCCGCTGGGCGGCAAGGCGCAGTTCGGCGGTCAGCGCTTTGGCGAAATGGAAGTGTGGGCCCTGGAAGCCTACGGCGCAGCCTACATCCTGCAGGAACTGCTCACCGCGAAGTCCGATGACGTTTATGGCCGAACCAAGATTTACGAAGCCATCGTCAAAGGCGAAGCGGCCATTGAGCCGGGTGTGCCGGAATCCTTCAACGTGCTCATTCGTGAGTTGCAGTCGTTGTGCCTCGACGTGGAGTTGATCAAGACCAACGAGCGCAAGGTGCTCGCGGCAGCTCCGGTCGCAGCCGACTAGGTCCGACGTCGCTCTGAAGAATTGGGGTAACTGCCTCCTTCGCTCCCGCGGGAGGCAGCACCCAGGGAAACAGGAAATACCGGGAGCCGCCAGCGGCCGCGCAAGGGCCGCAGGTCCCTGCAACCCGCCGCGGGTCCCGCAGGGGAGGAGGACGTTTTGTACCGTTCGAGTCCATTTGATCTCGGAAATGCCATCGCCGACTTCGACGCAATCCGTATCAGCCTGGCTTCGCCCGAAAAGATCCGCAGTTGGTCTCACGGCGAAGTCACCAAGCCGGAGACGATCAACTACCGCACCTTCAAGCCGGAGCGCGATGGTTTGTTCTGCGCGCGTATTTTCGGGCCGGTAACCGACTGGGAGTGTCTCTGCGGCAAGTACAAGCGCATGAAGCACCGCGGCGTGATCTGCGACAAGTGCGGCGTGGAGGTAACCCTCTCCAAGGTCCGCCGCGAGCGTCTCGGCCACATTGAGCTGGCTTCGCCCTGCTCGCATGTGTGGTTCTTCAAAGGACTGCCCAGCCGTATCGGACACATCCTCGACATTTCGCTGCGCGAACTGGAATCGGTGCTGTATTTCGAAGCCTACGTCGTGGTCGAGGCCGGCGAAGCTCCGGTCAAAGAACGCGAAGTAATCAAGGACGAAACCAAGTACCGCGAACTCGATCAGGCGCATCGCGCCAGCGGCTTCAAGGCCATGATGGGCGCCGAGGCCATCAAGGAACTGCTGAAGCGGGTCGAGGTGGACAGCCTCTCCGGCGAACTGCGCGAGAAGATGCGCAGCGAGACTTCGGTGCAGAAGCGCCTGAAGTATGCCAAGCGGCTGAAGGTGGTTGAGGCGTTTCGCAAGAGCGGCAATAAGCCGCAATGGATGATCCTCGACGTCATTCCAGTGATCCCGCCGGAGCTGCGTCCCCTGGTTCCTCTCGATGGCGGCCGCTTTGCGACTTCGGACTTGAACGATCTGTATCGCCGCGTCATCAATCGCAACAACCGCTTGAAGAAGCTGATGGACCTGCACGCGCCCGAGGTCATCGTGCGTAACGAGAAGCGGATGTTGCAGGAGGCGGTGGACGCTCTGTTCGACAACGGACGTCGTGGCCGCGTGCTGCGTGGCGCCAATAACCGTCCGCTCAAGTCACTGTCCGATACGCTGAAGGGCAAGCAGGGCCGTTTCCGCCAGAACCTGCTCGGCAAGCGCGTGGACTATTCCGGACGTTCCGTCATCGTGGTGGGTCCTGACCTCAAACTGCACCAGTGCGGCCTGCCCAAGAAGATGGCTCTGGAACTGTTCAAGCCATTCATCTATCACCGTCTGGAGCAGACTGGACACTGCACCACCATCAAGCAAGCCAAGGAAATGGTGGAGCAGCAGGAGCCTATCGTATGGGACATCCTGGAAGAGGTGATTAAGGACCATCCCGTCCTGCTGAATCGCGCTCCAACGCTTCACCGCCTCGGCATCCAGGCTTTTGAGCCAGTGCTGGTGGAAGGCAAGGCCATCAAGATTCACCCGCTAGTCTGCACCGCATTCAACGCAGACTTTGACGGCGACCAGATGGCGGTGCACATTCCGTTGTCGCCGGAAGCGCAGGTGGAAGCCAGCGTGTTGATGCTGGCCTCGCATAACATCCTGTCGCCGGCATCGGGACAACCGATCACCGTGCCTACGCAGGACATGGTGCTGGGCATTTACTACCTGACAAAAGGGAAGCCAGGCGCCAAGGGCGAGGGACGCGCGTTCGCCAACATCGACGAAGTAATCCTGGCGAAGGAAGCAGGCGAGGTGGAAACACTGACCCCGATTCGTTTGCGTTACTCGGGCGAAGTGATTGACCTGACCATTGCGTACGACGATCAGGACGTGATCCATACCGAGCCTACCAACTTCGAGCGGCAGTTCATCTCGACCACTGTGGGCCGCGCCATCATGAACGACCACCTGAAGCGCGGCGCCCCTGAGATGCCCTATATCAATGGCTTGATGAAGAAGAAGGGCGTGGGCAACCTGGTGAACTACTGCTACCTGCGCTTTGGTCTGGAAACCACGGTGCGGATGCTCGATGGCATCAAGCAGCTCGGTTTCCACTACGCCACCACGGCGGGCCTCTCGATTGGAATCGACGACATGGTCATTCCGCCGGGCAAGGCGGGCTTGGTGCGCGACGCTGAAAAGCAGGCAATCGCTGTGCAGCAGCAGTATCTGGACGGCGCGATCACCAACGGCGAACGCTACAACAAGGTCGTCGAAATCTGGTCTGCGATCACGGAGAAAGTGGCCGACGAGATGTTTGGCGCCATGCAGGAAGACGACAAGAAAGGCGACATCAATCCGATTTACGTCATGGCTGACTCTGGTGCTCGCGGTTCGAAGCAGCAGATTCGTCAGCTCTCCGGCATGCGTGGCTTGATGGCCAAGCCCTCGGGCGAAATCATCGAGACCCCCATCACGGCGAATTTCCGCGAAGGTCTGACGGTGCTGGAGTACTTCATCTCCACCCACGGCGCGCGTAAGGGACTGGCCGATACCGCTCTCAAGACGGCGGATTCTGGCTACCTGACCCGACGCTTGGTGGACGTGGCGCAGGACGTGATCATCAGCGAATACGATTGCGGTACGGTCGACGGCATCTACGTCACCTCCATCGTGGAGTCAGGCGAGATCATCGAGCCGTTGCGCGACCGTATCGTGGGCCGTGTCTCGCTGGAGAAAATCAAGGACTACGAAGGCAACATCATCGTTGACATCAACCAGGAGATCACCGAAGACCTGGCGGGTGCGGTGCAAGCAGCCGGTATCGAGCGCGTCAAGATTCGCTCGGTGCTGACCTGCGAGTCGAAGCGCGGTGTATGCGTGATGTGTTACGGGCGCAACCTGGCTTCCGGCCGGTTGGTCGAGTTGGGCGAGGCCACGGGCGTGATCGCGGCGCAGTCCATCGGCGAGCCTGGAACCCAGCTCACCATGCGTACCTTCCACATCGGCGGTACGGCTTCGCGAGTCAGCGAACAGTCGCGCCTCGATGCCAAGAACAACGGCAGCGTGCGATTCATCAACCTGGTGACCGTGCGTGCCAAGGAAGGCCACCTGGTGGTGATGAACCGCAACGGCTCCATCGCCATTCTGGACGACAAGGGCCGCGAAAAAGAGCGCTACGCCGTGGTTTACGGCGCCAAGGTCAAGGTGGAAGACGGTCAACAGGTCGGCTTGGGCGATGTCCTGGTCGAGTGGGACCCCTACACCTTCGCCATCCTGACCGAAATTGGCGGGACGGTGCAGTTCAAGGACCTGCAGGAAGGCATGACCCTGCACGAGGAAGTGGACGAGGTCACGGGTCTGTCGCGGCATGTCGTGATTGACTCGCCGGATGAGAAGCGTCAGCCGACCATCATCATCAAGGGCGCCAAGGGCAGCAAGCGTTACCTGATGCCGTCCCGCGCTCACTTGATGGTGCAGGATGGCGAGACGGTGACTCCGGGCGACGTGCTGGCGAAGATCCCGCGCGAGACGACCAAGACCAAGGACATCACGGGTGGTCTGCCACGCGTGGTGGAATTGTTCGAAGCCCGCAAGCCGCGCGAAACCGCGGTCATCAGCGAGATCGATGGCGTGGTGAAGTTTGGCGACGTTGCCAAAGGCCAGCGCAAGATCTACGTCGTGGCCGACAACGGCACCGAGAAAGAGTACCAGGTGCCGCGTGGCGTTCACATCAATGTGCAGGAAGGCGAGCGCATCCGCGCTGGCGAGCCACTGATGGATGGTCCTCTGAACCCGCACGACATTCTGGCCGTGCTGGGCGAGAAGGAACTGCAGGCGTATCTGGTGAATGAAATCCAGGAAGTTTACCGCTTGCAGGGTGTCAACATCAGCGACAAGCACATCGAGGTGATCGTTCGCCAGATGATGCGCTGGGTGAAAGTGGAAGACGTGGGCGATACCTCGTTCCTGCTGGAACAGCAGATCGACAAGTTCCGCTTCCGCGAAGAGAACGAGAAGGCGATCGCCAATGGCGGCAAGCCGGCCACCGGCCGTCCGCTGCTGCTCGGCATCACCAAGGCATCGCTCTCCACCGATTCGTTCATCTCGGCGGCGTCGTTCCAGGAAACCACGCGCGTGCTGACGGAAGCCTCCATTCAGGGCGCTGTCGATCACCTGCGCGGCTTGAAGGAAAACGTCATCGTGGGCCGTCTGATCCCCGCAGGCACCGGAATGGAGTACTACCGCAACGTCCGGCTCTCGCAGGAGATGGAAGAGGCCGCAGCCAAGGTGCAGGAGGAGGTCACGGCCGCGTATGAAGAAGCTGAACGCGCGCTGGAACTGCTCCGTCACGAAGGCGAAAACGAGGCCGAGGAACTGACGGCAGAGTAACCGGGCTGTGTTGTAGCTCGAATCGAACAGCACGAGCGAGGGGGCGATGATTCTAGTCGCCCCTTCTTGCTCGGGTGTGTAAACTTCCCTTTCCAGTCAAATGCCGGCCTTTCACTCTATGCGGCGGTTCCTTCTACACTTTCGGGTCGCGCTCTGGCGTGCCTTTGAGCACGACGCTTTCGCCGTGGCCAAGGGAGCGGCTTTCTCCGCAATCTTTACCGTGTTCCCTGCCGTCCTTCTGGTGGCCTCGGTACTCTCGGAGTCGCACAAAACGGCGGCCTTCATTCGCGAGATCGGCCGTGCCGTGGGACGCATTCTGCCGTCAGGAACAAGCGAAGCCGTTCTGCAATACTTCAGCGGCACCAAGCCGGCCAGCATCCGATCGCTGGTCACCCTGGCCGCCATCACCCTGTGGACAGGATCGGGCACGATGATCTCCTGGATGGAGGGCTTCCGCAACGCCTACCAGATGCCGAAGGTCTGGGGACTGGTGAAGGAAAGGATGATCGCCTTCCTGCTGGTGGTGCTGGCAGGAATTCCGATGGCTTTCTCGTCGTTCCTGCTGGTGTTCGGCAACCAGATCGAACACTGGATCGCCTACCACGTGGGGCACGAATTTGACCCTTACATTGTGGGACTGTGGACCGCATTGCGCTGGATCATTGCGGCGCTGACCAGCATTGCCGTGATCGGGCTCATTTACCACCATGGCGTGCCGCGCACCCAGCCCTGGCATCGCGTGCTGCCCGGCGCGGCGCTGGCCACGGTGATATGGTTTGTGTCCACCATTTTGTTTGGCGTCTATCTTCGCCACTTCGCGAACTACGATGTCATTTATGGGTCCGTTGCCACCGCGATCGCATTGCTGATCTGGCTGTACATCGTTTCGATGGTGGTGCTCATCGGCGCCGAGTTCAATGCTCTACGCTATCCGCGTTTCCTCTTTGGAGCTCATTCCGACATCAATTCCGAGAAGAAACGGGTTCCGGCGTCGTAATGCGAGGCATGAACGAAATGGAAGACACAATGGATCGGCCCAAAGATCCGCTGCACGGCCCCACTCCGGCGCGGCGCAGGGCGAAGATCGTGTGCACGATTGGGCCGGCCTGCAATAGCGAAGAGATGATTCGCGAGTTGATGCTGCGCGGAATGAATGTCGCGCGGCTGAACTTTTCCCACGGCACCCACGAAGAACACGCCAGGGTGATCCGGCGGCTGCGCAAGGTGGCCGGCGAACTCGGCCGCACCATCTGCATTCTGCAAGATCTGCAAGGCCCCAAGATCAGGACGGGACGGCTGAAGTCTGGCGCCCCTGTCGATGTTGCAGAAGGGGCAGAAGGTCACCATCACTTCCAAGGATGTGATGGGAACGGCCAACCTGATCGCCACTACTTACACCGGCCTCGCGAACGATGTGAAGCCGGGCGAGCGCATATTGCTCTCCGACGGACGCATTGAATTGGTCGTGAAAGCCATCCGCGGCGACGATGTGGTGTGCGAGGTGCTGAACGGCGGAACGTTGGGAGAGCATCAGGGCATCAACTTGCCGGGTACGAACGTCAGCATTCCCTCGCTCACCGAAAAAGATGAGAAGGACCTCGAATTCGGTTTGAAGCAGGCGGTTGACGTCGTGGCCATCTCCTTCGTCCGCACCGCCGAAGATGTTTTGCGCGCCAAGCGCGCCATGGTGGCCCTGGGCCGCAGCGTTCCCCTGGTGGCGAAGCTGGAGAAGCCGCAGGCCATCGAAAATCTGGAGGCCATCCTGGAGGTCGCCGATGGTGTGATGGTGGCCCGCGGCGACCTGGGTGTCGAAGTACCGCCGGAAAAGGTGCCGCTTATCCAGAAGTTCGTCATTCGCCGCGCGCTCGACTTTCGCAGGCCGGTCATTACCGCGACCCAGATGCTGGAATCCATGACCGAGTACCCGCGGCCCACGCGAGCCGAAGCCAGCGACGTCGCCAATGCCATCTTCGATGGGACCGACGCGGTGATGCTTCCGGCGAAACTGCGATGGGCAAATTTCCCAGGGAAGCGGTGGAGATGATGGCCCGTATCGTCGCCGAAGCCGAGGCCCACCCTTTCCATCCGCTGGTGCCGGGGCATCGCCAGGCGGAGCACCTCTCGGTTGCGGAGACCATTTGCGAATCCATGGCGCATGCCGCGAAAGACCTTAACATCCGCGCGATTGCGGTTTTCACCGAGACCGCGGCCACGGCGCGGATGCTCTCCAAGCATCGGCCGGCTGCCGATATTTATGCTTTTACCCAGTTCGAGACGGTGTGCAACCGGATGAACCTGTTATGGGGCGTGGCGCCCGCTGTGCTGCACTGGAGGTCTGTCAGCGGCGGAGATGGCGCGAATTCGCCGAAGCGGAACTGGTGCGAATGGGAGTGCTCTCGCGCGGCGACGTGTTCGGACTGGTCGCCGGGACAACCAACAGTTCCGGCGCCACCAACTTCATGCGGCTGATCACCGTGGGAGAGAATTCACCGCGTTCGAAAAAGAAAAACGGCAAGCCCAAAAGCCGAAGGTAGACTCCGGGCTGAGAGGCGACAACACTATGGCGCAAGAAATCCTTTCCATGGCGATCCTGGAAGCCCTGCCCGGGAAGCAGGAAGAACTGCTGGCGACGTTACGAGAGCTGTACACCATGATGCACACCAAGGGCTACTGTCGCGATTCGCTGCACTGCGATTCATCGCGCCCCGACCGCTTTCTGCACTTGCGGCGCTGGACGTCCCCCGAGATGCGCAGCGAGGCGCAAGCTGATCCCGACGTGCATCGCTATTGGCAAATGTTGCCGGAACTATGCACCATCCCGACTGTTTACGAGAGCCTGGAGAAGGTGTTTGAGAGTTAGGAGCATTGCTAGGTTGGAGTGGGAAGCATGCTCAACAACCCGCCGAAGCAAGCGACGGTTGACAGGCATCCTGCGGACCGCCGTTTGATTCGCGAAGCAAAGCCAGCCTGCTCAGCTCCGTTTCTTGCGTTTGTTCTCTGCGAGACGTGCTTTCAACAGCTTCTTGATCAAAGCGGTCGACGGAGGCTTGTCCACCGGAAAGCGGATGGTTCCTTTGGATGTCTTGAAATCCTTGAGTTCGTTCTTCAGCTCTTTCATCGCGGACAGGCTTCCAGGGAACAAACTGCAGTGGTTCGAGAACGCGGCGAACCCCATCAACATTCCTTTGTACTTGAACATCGGAATCCGATAGCTGATGACCTCCGTCGCCTCTGCTGGCACAGCGGAACGAATCACCGCGCGGACCCGGTTCAAGGTGCTGCGGGCAGGTTCTGGGATGCCTGCGAGGTATTCGTCCACAGTTTTCGGAACGACGTTGCGCTTCATGCCAGGACCGCGATCACTGGAAGCCGTTTTTTTCATACGGAAATCCCACGAGAATCAGCTTTTGCCTGCATGGGTTCCTGGCGGTCCGTCGTGAGACGTTTTGTCGATATGGCTGGCGTCATTACCTGCGCGGACGGACGCGGCGTGCGGCTTCTTGCGATGATGCTTAACTGGGGGACGAAGTGTGGCCTGAACTTTGCGCTCGGCTGCCTTGGGATCCTGAGCGTAATTCGGATCGAACATCGCGATGACCGATATGGCGCGAGTGCTGTAGCGTCTGGCCCACTGGCTTTGGATCAGCGTGGTCTGCACTGTTTTCCAGTGGTCGGCTCCTGGTTCCGCAGTGCTTACGGGCTGGAGGGAATCGCGGTAGCTGGCGTCATCGTTTATGGCGCTGAGAAACTGAGTGAACTCCTCAAGATTCACGCCCATCTGAAACACGAGCTGGCTGAGTGCGATCTGCTGCGACGCGGTTAGTTGATCGAAGAAACGGCAGTAGGCCCTCGCATTGTAGGTGGCCTGAATCGCGGAGATGCGCAACAGCTTCGCGGCATCGTCTTCGGTTATTTGCGGTGACAGCGTGTGGGTCCTAATCTTCCTGCGAAAGCTTTTCTTCTTCCATGCGCTCAGCTCGCGATCGAACTGGTCGAGGATGCTCTTCAGCTTTGCTGAATCAAGTCCCGCCGCCTGCCACAGTTGGGCAGTGGAAGGCTCGATGAAGGGATGGGGATTGAGCCGGTCGCGCTGTGGGTGCTCGGTCGCCGCAACATCGAGACCGAATCCCGCGCCGATGAGCGGGCGGCTGGTTTTGGGATCGGGATAGGCCGCCAGCACCCAACCTTCGTGGCGGCTGTCGCGAAGGACATTCATCAAGGTTGGCAGACTGAACTTGATGTCGGAATCCTTGAAGTCGAATAGCGGTTGTGTTCCGGCAGCCGACGGTGTCAAGGAGGCCGCACCTCCCGTCGCGAGGTTTTGCCGCGTAACAGAGATAGGTGGCGTGGGCAGAGATTGTTGTTGAGGCAGTTGTTGGGAAGTCGGAGCCGGCGCCAATTGGCCGATCGCTCGTCCGGAGGCAGCCGTCGCAAGCGCGAGTGCCGCAACTAGAACGGGTTGTCTTACAAGCGTCATGGTTCGCGGCGCAGTGGATGCAAGATGTCACTATGTGCATTACACAATAACCGAAAATGATTGCGTTAGGAACAGAGATTCGGGAAAGCTGCTTGCGCAGGGTCAGACCCCGTCTCACACGCTTTCGCAAAAGGTGCGAAAGGATGGGCCCCCGCCCAGGTTATCGCAGCCGCTTGTTGTGTATATACAGCTAGGGTAAGCTGTATATACAAGCGAGGCGGCGAACTTATGACTGTAACCATGACATCGATCAGGCTGGACACGAATCTGGCGGACGAGGCAGCGAAGGTCCTAGGGGTGAAATCCCGCACCGAGGCAGTCCATGTGGCTCTCCGGGAAATTGTAGCGACGAAGCGATTCAAGGACTTGATGAGGAAGCATAGGGGAAAACTGTCGTTCGCGGGGCACAATGAGTGACCTCATCATCTTCGACACCTCGATCTTTCTTGACGACCTGCGGACGGGGCGTCACCGGCAGCGAATCGAATCGGTTAGCGGGCTGGTCAGAACGTCTGCGGTCGTGTTGGCGGAGTTGTGGCGCGGCGCCAGAAAGCCGGCGGAGCGGGAATTTCTGCGGGCCCTGCAGCGCAATCATCCCGTTCTGACCCCTACGGCGGGGAATTGGCTGGAGTCAGGACAACTGCTGGCCAAGATCAGCGCGGAGAAAGGCTTTACCCCGGAAAAACTTCGCGACATGCATTTCGATGTCCTGATCGCCCTCACGGCTCGATCGAATGGCGCTCGCCTGATTACCTCCAATCATGCCGATTTCGAAATGATCCATAGCCATTGCAAGTTCAAGCTTGAAATATGGCCGGCCTGAGGCGAAAGGATGAGGTACCCGGCTGATCTACGATGTCATTATGACAATACACAATAACTGGAAATCGCTACGTTATGAATAGGCTGGCGAAGTCGCGGAAAAATCTCTGGCTGCGAGGTCAAGCGATAAGGTCGCTCGCCAAGGGGATGAGAACGGAGAACTCCTTCGAACCGAACCAACAACCCACCGAAGCAAAGGAAGCTTGAGTAGGGCACCCGGCGCACGTAGCTAACGCCGAAGGATCGGGGACTCATTCGGAGGAGTTCTTGCATAAAGTTCTTCCCTACTCGCGGCGAACGAGCCTTGGCCCCATCCGGGAGTCTCGCGTCCGTGGGAGACGAGATTGGACCATTCCTTGGCAAATGTTTCGCGGAGAGATCGCTCCATCGGATACTCAGCGTCGAGGACGCACCGTATGCCAGCCATCCCGCCGCTGTCGGCGAACACCGCTGTCAGTGTGTCCTTGCTAAAGGCCTCCGTGATGAGATCAGCAAGCCCAGAATGTTTGTCCATACTGTACACTTGGTCGATAAAACATGCCCCCTTAAGTTCTCGCTTCGTCGTGGGGGACTGCGCGAATACTGCAAACACTGGGCCCGAGGGCATGTGGCAGAACGTGAATCCCAGGCGAACCGCTTCATGGGCCATTGCACGAGAGAAACTCCGGGTCTTGATGAGCAGATACGGACCGGGGTCAGAGTCCGTCTTGAAGAAGCCGACAGAGAGGTCGTTGAGAAGCCCCGAATACTTGTCAGGTTTCAAGATGAGGCTGTCAAATCGCGAGTCTGTCGGGGCTATACCACCGAGTTCAAACACAATCTGGCGTAGGCCCCTGGCGTTATCGGCAGCGAAATACCACCGTCCGCCAGATGTCGGTCCGCGAGAAAACAACCGTTTCCAAAAGCCGGGCTTCTTCTTCCACTGCCCCGGCTTAGCGGTGCCATGGGCCCCGCCGGTCCACACCCCGCACTGCCAGCACTTGGTTGGCCCGCGTGGAACTTTGCTGCCGCAGCAGCGGCAGAGTTCCCTGCCGAAGAGTCTTCCCCAGAGCCTCATACAGTGTCGGATTATATAGCCAAACTGCTTCAAATCCCGATTCGCTCGACTTCGCCCACGCTCACGTCATCGTTGCGCCGGTCGTAAAGGCCCGTGGTTTTCGCGTTCGAGTGTCCCGCCATGCGTTGCGCCACTTCGATACGCCCGCCGCTCGTCAGATAGTCGGTGGTACCGGTAGCGCGGAAAGTGTGGCAGCTTATCGGGGTTTCAATTCCCGCACCAGAAACACGGCGGTGCATCATGCACCACACATCCTTACGCGTCATGGGCGGAGGCACAGACAATCCTCAGTTCACCCACGGCGGCGTCGAGTCGCCGTTTTTCTTGCGCACATCGCGGGTGCTGGGATCGCGGAAGTTGCCGTGTTCGTCGAAGTAGTCGTCGTGCCGGTAGTCGCCGCGATCGTGCTTCCGCATATAGACCTCGAACTTGCGCGCGGCGCGCTTGCGCTTCCAGCGGTAGTAGGAGTTCCGCAGTCCGAACGCTCGCTCCGAGGCGGCGTAGCCAAAACCACGGCGAGGAATGAACTTCAGCCAGATATATCCGAATAGCGCCCCTCCGAGGTGCGCCATGTAGGCGATCGACTGGCCTCCACCCTGCGCGGACGACAACGCGCCATACATTGCCAAGGCGATGATGCCGATCACGAAGTATTTGGCCTTGATGAGGAACGGCAGCGGGAAGAGCATGACTTGCGATTCGCCGTGCAGGATGCCGAAGGCCAGCAGCAGTCCATAGATGCCGCCCGATGCGCCGACGGTGAGAGTCCGAGGGGAGACCCCGAGCAGACCGGTGAAGGAAACAACGACCGTGACCAGCGCGGCGCCGATCACGCAGAAGAAGTAGAACTGCATGAACAGGCTGTAGCCCCAGTCGGTTTCCAATTGCGCGCCAAACATCCACAGCGCGAGCATGTTGAACAGGATGTGCAGCACACCGTAGTGCAGGAACGAATAAGTCACCAACTGCCAGATCTCGCCGTGTACGACGGCATAGCCTTCCAGTCCGAGATGGACGTAGGCCCACTCGCCGAACAGGGCGGAGGCGCTGAACGCCCGCAGGAACCAGAACAGCAGAAAGACGACGACGTTGGCGATGAGTAGCTCTTTTACCGCGCGGGTGAACGGCGGGAAACTCAAGGACATGGTCGAGCCGCGTGGCATGGCTTACTCCGTTTCTCTTTGTAGCCGGACTTCAGCGTTCCGGCAGCGGTACAATCGCCAAACTGCGATGGCCCTTGGCATCGAGGGCACGTACAGCAAAGACTACATTGTCCTTGGACAGCGGCAAAGTGGCCTTTGTGACATTACCCACTGGCTTAGCATGTGGCCAGTCTGATGCAGTGGTATCGCGCCACAGAATTTCGTAGCCGGTGGCCAATCCGCCGGACGAAGGTTCCCAGGCCAGCGTGGAATCGTTTTGCAGTTCCTTCGTCAACAGGCGCACATTACCCGGCGGAGCCGGAGCCGACGCCAGCGAAGCCAGGGTAGCGGCATTCAACCGCGCGACGTTGGCGGTGTAGTCGTAGTCCACGAATTTCGGCAGATCACCATATTCGATGCCGTTCTCGGTGCGCACGTTCTGATGTTGGTGGTTATAGTTCTCGCGAAATTCGGTGAAGCGTACCGCCGCGAAGCCCTGCGCGTTAAACGAGAAATGATCTCCACCGCGCAGATAACGGTCGTGGCGGAAGACCAGCAACGGACTCAGAGTGGTGACGGGAAGGTACTCTTTGGCGACGGAGGCGATATAGCGCGCGAGTTGCCGTGAAGGGCCGTCGCTCTCGCCGCCGAGTGCGCGAATGGTCTTAAGCTGCTTCTCATCGGCGGCACTGGGGATGCCTTCGGAGAAAACCCGCACCACATGAGGATCCTGCAAGGTGTCTCCCGGAGTGCGGTCTCCGCCGACAATATCGTTGTTGAGCACGGCCTCAAGGTCCCAGCCCGCCGCATTGGCCATCTTGGCGAAATGGGCGCTACCGTACAGCCCTTGTTCCTCTCCGGCCACGGTGAGAAAGATGATGGTGGCGGGAAAACGATGCTTACTGAGCACCCGCGCGCATTCCAGGCTTACCGCCGTGCCGCTGCCGTCGTCGTTGGCGCCGGGAGCGGGCGCCGTTGCGTCGTTGGCATCGCTGTTGCGTGAATCGTAGTGGCCGCTTACGAGGTAAATGCGGCCGGCGTTTGCGGGATCGGTTCCGCGCAACACGGCATAGACGTTGGTGATTTTCGTGGGTTTCGGAACTCGCGGCCCCGGCTCTTGCGTAAACTCATCAGTCTTCACATCGAGGCAGCCGCCACAGTCTTTGGCATAGCGTTCGAATTCGCTGCGGATCCACTCCGCCGCGGCGTTCGCACCTTTTCCGCTGGAGGCCGGCATGTCCGACGAGAGCGTTTGGCGCGTTTGGAAGCTGAGCAGTTTTTCGATGGTCTGCTGGATGCGCCTGGCAGAGACCTCCTTGAGGGCCGCGGCTATCTGCGGGTCAGGGACGGCAGGGGAGATGCTGTCGGGCTGCTGAGAAAAAAGAGCAACCGCGAGGACAATCGTAAGCATCAAAAGCGCGATTCCATTTAGGATTGAATTCGGAATGGGCATCGGAACTCCCGGAACCTTACAAAAACTAGTGCGTCTATTACTTGACGCTGCTGCCAAGAGATTCTAAATATAAATGCAGGACAGCGTTGGGTGTAATTGCTGCTGGCGTAGCGAGACCAAAAACGGGGAGGCACCATGGTTATTTGTCCTGAATGCGAGAGCGATCTGGATATCGAAGAAGACGAAGTAGATGAGGGGGAAATCGTTTCGTGCCCGGAGTGCGGAACGGATTTCGAGGTCGTGGCCGTGGAGCCTCTGGAACTGACTCGCGTCGAAGATGAGATAGACGAAGAAGACGAAGACGAGGAAGAAGAAGAGGAAGACGGTGACTACTGAGCTGCCGCGGCGCGCCCGCAGACGAGGAGTGTTTGCCGGTGCATCGCTCCTGCTCCTGGCGCCGCTCGGCGTCCCCGGGCTGCACGGAGCTCAACCTGGTTCTCCTTTGGTACAATCCACCTCGCAAGCCACCAAGAATGACTACGCCCTAATTTATGGCACAGTGTGGGATGCGAACGAGCGCCCGGCGGCTGGTGTTCCCGTCACGATTCGCCGGGCCTCCGGCAAGAAAGCGCAGTGGGAACTGACATCCGACAGCCGCGGAGAATTTGCCCAGCGTGTGCCCGCCGGGGCTCACGATTACATCATCCAGGCCAATGTCAAGACGCCCAAGGGCCACCCCAAGCCTGAGATCGCAGTCCACATCGACGATAATGAGCGGAAAGACGTCAGCCTGCATCTAAGCAAGTAGGCACTCTCGCAAGGTGAGACGAAGGGAAACCGTATGAAGAGAACACTCGGCACGACTGTGGTTTTGCTGATTGCAATGAATTGTCTTGCCTGGCAGTTTACGTTGCCCATAGGAGGATCGTCCCCTTCGGATTCGGACGGGCGCAAGGCGACTCGCGTTACCTCGCGCACTCTCACCGGCGTAGTTCTCGACAAGGGTGACGCTCCCATAAGCAACGCCGTGGTCTATCTGAAGAACATGAAGTCGCTCGCGGTGAAAACCGTTATTGCCGGCAGCAACGGCAGTTATCGTTTTCCTGAACTCTCACCCAATGTGGATTATGAGGTCTATGCGCAGCGCGAAGGGAAGAAGAGTGACACGAAAGTCTTGAGCCAGTTCGACGATCGTCAGAAGGCCAACATCGTTTTGCGGATCAAGTAGGGAGCTGTTAGCCGTTGGCTATCAGCCGTCCGTGGACGCCGCAATTCGCTTTTCGCGGTACGCTGGAGACAGGCTGAGGTTCACTTTTCATTCTCCAGTTAGAGGACGCCAGCGTGCAAAGTCAAAGGCCGCCATCACTGGCGGCCTTCGCACTTTCGAATTAGACAAATTAATTGTTTTCGTTGCTGGCGCGCTTCCACGACATGAACTCGCCAATTGTCGAGCCACTGCCGGAAGAGGTGGCAGCGGGAGCCTTATAGGTCTCGACATCGTGACGAGTGGCTTCTTCGCCCACCGCACGAATGCTGAGCCCCACTTTCTTTTCGGCAGGGTTCATCTTGATGATCTTGAAGTCGAACTCCTGGCCGGATTCCAGTTTGATGGGCTGGCCATGGGTGTCCGCCGCTTCAGAGTTGTGGCACAGGCCCTCGACTCCATCGGCGATCTCGACGAATGCTCCGAAACTCGCCAAGCGCAGAACCTTGCCGTGAATGACGTCACCCACGCGGTGCTGCTCAAAGAAAGTGTCCCAGACATCGGGCTGAAGCTGCTTCACGCCCAAGGAGAGGCGGCGCTGGTCAGGCTCAATGGCTAGTACGATGGCCTTCACCTTATCGCCCTTCTTCAACACCTCGGAAGGATGCTTCACGCGCTTGGTCCAGCTCAGGTTGCTGACATGGACCAGCCCGTCGATTCCGTCTTCGATTTCAATGAACGCGCCGAAGTCGGTCAGGTTGCGGACTTTGCCTTCCACCACCGCTCCCACCGGGAATTTCTCATGGAGGCTTTCCCAAGGATTCGATTCCAGCTGCTTGAGGCCCAGGCTGATGCGGCGCTCCTGCGGGTTTACGTTCAGCACCACGGCCTCAACCTGGTCGGCGATATTGACCAGCTTCGAGGGATGCTTCATCCGCTTGGACCAAGTCATCTCGCTGACGTGTACCAGGCCTTCGATGCCCTGCTCCAGTTCGACGAAGGCGCCATAGTCGGTCACGCTGATGACGCGGCCATGTACGTGCGCCCCGATGGGATAACGCTCGGCTGCGTCCAGCCAGGGATCTGGCGTGAGTTGTTTGAAGCCCAAAGACACGCGCTGCTTCTCGCGGTCGAACTTCAGCACTTTCACCTGAATCTGATCCCCCACCTGTACCAGGTCGCGCGGATGTGTCAGGCGTCCCCAGGACATGTCGGTGATGTGCAGCAATCCGTCAATGCCACCCAAATCGACGAACGCACCGTAGTCGGTCAGGTTCTTGACCGTACCGGTGAGAATCCCGTCTTCGTGCAACTGCTCCAAGGTCTTGGTCCGCTTCTCGGACTGCTCTTCTTCGAGCAGTTGTTTGCGGGAAGCAACGACGTTGCCGCGCTTCTTGTTCAGCTTGATGATGCGGACGTCAATTTCATGGCCCTTCAGGCCGTCGAGGTTGCGTACCGGGCGAAGATCAACCTGCGAACCGGGGAGGAAGGCGCGAGCGCCCAGAATATCAACCGTCAGGCCTCCCTTGATGCGGTCAATGACACGTGCTTTGACCGAAGCCTTGTCGTTGTATGCCTTCTCAATTTCGTCCCACGCGTGCAAACGCTGTGCCTTCTCGTGGGAGAGGTTGATATAGCCTTCCTCGGTGTGGCCGGGCTCGCGCATGACGGCGATCTCGTCGCCGCGCTTCACGGTGACGTTGCCTTCGTGGTCAGTAAACTCTGCGACGGGAACCACGCCTTCGGACTTGTAGCCGATGTCAACGACCACGTACTGCGCCGTCACCTTCAGGACTGTGCCGGTAACGATCTGTTCTTCGTTCAGCGCGGCTTCGGTCTGAGCCTGTTCCTGCTCGAAGGTTTCGAGGGCGGTGGCGAAATCTTCCATCGTCGGTTCTTTTTCAGGCCGAGGAGCTTCAGAACGAGGCGCTGCCGGTGTGGTCTCGGCAGGCTGAGAACTGGGTTCGGAGGCTTGCTCGATACGTGGCTGCTCGACAGGCACGCTGGGCTCGGAGGCTTGCTCGATGTGCGGCGGCGGTTCGGCAGTGCCAGTCTCGGACGCCTGCTGGGTTTGCGGCTGCTCGGAAGCGCCGGAGTCTTGGGTCGGGGTGGTCGGAGCGTTGTGGGTTTCTTCGAAAGACATGTGGTTGCGTATTTACACTCGCGCGTTTTGAAAACACGCAGAGAGCCTTAAAACGGACTGCTGGTCTGAATCTTCAGGTGTGATTGCCCGCTTATAGCGGGTTTGGACAACCCAGCGGCCGGATCCTAGGGAGCGGGCTCCGCTGCCATGGAACACTTCGAATATAACAACCGTGGCAGAGCAGTGTCAAACTTGTAAGTTCAATATTCACGCTGATTTCACAAGCTATTTCAGCATTCTTACCTCTCCGTCAAGTTCGTTGGATACGGGCCACTGTGACGCCGATGCGTGGACCGCTACGACGGTTTGATACTCTGCTGGTGGTATGGATTATCTGTGGACCCCGTGGCGCTACACGTACCTCACCGCCGGAGAGGTAACTGCGTGCATCTTCTGTGAACTTCTGCGCTCCGGTGATGACGAGAAGTCGCTGATCGTGTACCGCGGCGAGCATAACTTCATCATCCTGAATGCTTTTCCCTATACCTCGGGACACTCCATGATCGTGCCCTACGAGCACTTAGACCGCTTGCATAAACTTTCGGCCGCGGCCGGAACTGAGATGATGGCCCTGTCGCAGCGTCTGGAAATAGCGCTCATCGAGCTCTATCGTCCTGATGGAGTGAATGTCGGAATGAATATTGGGAAAGCTGCTGGCGCCGGCATCGCAGGTCATATTCACATGCACGTTCTGCCGCGTTGGGTGGCCGATGCGAATTTCATGACGGTGATCGGCGAGACGCGCGTGTTGCCGGAGTCGCTGGAGACGACGTATCAGCGGCTGAAGTCGAAGTTCTAGGAAGCCGTCAGCTGTCAGCCATCAGTCGCTGCTTGCTAGCTGTTGCTCGCCCCTCCATTGCCGCCGCGCGGGTAATCATTGCATACTGTCGGCGTGGCAACAGAAGATGTTGTGCTCGCGGGCAAGCACGTTCGTCTGGAACCGCTGGATCACTACCACTTGGACGGCTTGGTGACCGCCTCAGCCACGGATACGGCTCTCTATCAGTGGAGTCCGGTTCCGCAGGGCAAGGCCGAAGCTGCCAGCTATATCGACACCGCGTTTGCGTGGCGAGACGCTGGCACGGCGGTGCCGTTCGCGATCGTGCGCATGGATGACGGGGTTGTTATCGGATCGACTCGCTTCTTCAATCTGGAGCGATGGTTGTGGCCGCAGGGCCACCCGCGGTACGGCCTTCTGGACGGCTGTGAGATCGGCTACACGTGGCTGAGCCGCCCGGCAATCCGGACTTTGGCCAACACCGAGGCCAAGCTGCTGATGCTGACGCATGCCTTCGAAACGTGGGGGTTGCTGCGGGTCTGCTTTCACACCGACGTGCGTAATCAGCGTTCGCGCGCTGCCTTGGAGCGCATTGGCGGGAAATTCGAAGGGATTCTGCGGGCCCATAGGATGGCCGCTGACTACGTGGCTCGCGACTCAGCGCGCTATTCAATCGTGGCGGCGGAATGGCCAGAGGTGAAGCGACGGCTGACGCGGCTACTGAATTGAGTGCCCAATCTTACCTGCTTGGGAGACGTTGTCGTTCTAATCGCCAGCGAGCTTTTGAATAGCAGGCATATTGTGGATCGACAGGGTGGAACCATGAAGTGCTGCAATGCGTTGCTTGCGAAAAGTAGCAAGGGTACGCGTGACTGTCTCACGCGACATGCCGATTATCTGCCCGATCTCATCATGAGTCAGCGCTACCTTGATCCCGTGAACCGTGGCCATCCCGGAATCGTCGTGCGACCAATCCAACATCAAGCGGGCAATTCGCTGAGAGGATGAGCTCATCGTGAACGAGCGAAGCTGCTGATACGCGTGCTGGCACTCGCGGCTCAGCTGTATTGCTGAGTGCATGGAGGCATCGCCGTGGTCCTTCAGAAACTTGAGAAAGTCGTCCCGTTTGACAAAGTTTAGTTGGCACGGTTGGCCAGTTTGCGCGGTCGTATCGTGGGCCACTCCAGAGATGACTGCATTCAATCCTAAGACCTCCCCAGGCTGGGCAACCCTTAATATGAGCGTCTGGCCTTCCCTTGAGCTTGTTGACAATTTCACCCGACCTCTACAGAGGATATAGATGCCGCGGCACACTTGTCCTTCCACGAACAGAGTTGCGCCAGCAGGGTGCGCGAGTGTGAACTTAAGGGGTTGGAAGGCTTCCATTACGGATTTCGGCAAATGGCAGAAAAAGCCTTCGGAGCACAACTTGCAGGAGGTACAGTCTTCGACCAGCTCTATCCCATATGGTGAATGCATCGCCACTCTCCCGGCCGGGACCGCATATCGCGCAGAGCCAGTTGCAGTGGATGGGGGAAGACTAACCTTGCTCTAAGGGCCGACTGCCACCGGCTCGCGCTTTATCGAGCGAGCATATCGGGCTCAACAGATACGAATCTGTGCAATATTGCTCACTCAGCAGAATTATTGTGGCTGTGCCGATCAGCCCCGATAATGGCGAAGTTTGCACATCGGACCGCTACCCACCGTGAAGTCTGCCTCCAGTCCAGCTCTTTCACCGTAGCGCGCCCGTGCTGCATAATTGCCATGACATCTTTGCATGGGGCTGCTGCTGGACGGAGTTCGCGATCAGCTTTACCGCTGACAGCTCTTGCGTGGCTGGTTTGCATGGAGACACAAAAAACCTTCGGCGGAGTTACGCTGCACGGAATGCCTGTGCACATCGAACTGCAATGGCCGTTTCATCCCTCCGGCGGAGGCAGCGACTGGTACGTATTGCATGGCACGTTGCGCCTGGCCGACGGCGGCCCGTTGTATGCCGATATCGCGCTGAACCTGGCGCAGACCATTCGGGAAGTGTTGCCGTCGCTCGACAGCGACCTGGCATTCTGGCTCGCCATCAACACCGCGCGCAAGGCGCTCGACGATAAGCAATTGGAATTGCTGAAGTCCAGTAAGCGGCAGCCGGTGCCAGTGTCGAGCCGCTGCTATAGCATTCGCGATAAGCAATTCCGCTTCTGGCATGCCACACCGCAACAGGTGGAAGAGTTTGTCGCATGTAAGGTTTTCTGGTTGAGCGGCAACCAGCGCCAGCCGGTGATGATCGCCGATCCTGTTGACGCTCAGTATCTGGGCGCCGCCGATGCCAACATCGTGGATAAGTTGCTCGCCGCGGCGAACGATCTGGCTGGACGCGGCATGGTCGAACTCGGGGGCGACTACGCGCGCGCGACCGATGGATTGCTGGCGCAGGCGCAGATTTTTCATTCCGCCAAAGATCGCGCCCTCGAAGAACTGCACGCCAAGCACGCGTTTGAGCGGGCGTAGTGGCCGCGCAAGTGACGCAGAACGTCACGGACAACGTTCGTTGCTGCCGATGGTGGAAAAGACGTCCGCCCCACCCGCGGGACTGAGCAGATAGACGTTCAAAGTCGGCCCATCCAGGATGGTTCCCGATACCCTTCGCGAGTGCTGGGAATGGGCTCGCCGTGAGATAATCAAAGTTCAGGTTCTGCCGAAGGTGGTTTTCATTTTGCTCTTGAGACGACTGGCTGTCTTGCTGCTATTGTTGTGCGCCGGGTGTTCGGCGCAATCGAGTTCAAACTCCGCTCCGCCGGACGTGGCCCAGAAAGTACAGCGGCAGGTTCGGGCCTACTTCAACATCCCTCCCGAAGTAGAGATCAAGCTGGGACCCCTGACTCCCAGCGAGTTTCCCAACTACGACAACATGACTATTACCCTGAGTCATGGAGGGAAGTCGCAATCCGTCGATTTTATTCTTTCGAAAGATGGCAAGAGCCTGATTCGCTTGACCAAGATGGACCTTACCAAAGACCCGTACGCCGAAACGATGAAGAAGATCGACGTGGCAGGCCGGCCAGTACGAGGAAATCCAGACGCCAAGGTCACCATCGTGAACTACGATGACTTCGAGTGTCCGTACTGCGCCCGCATGCACACCGCGCTGATGAGCGAAATCTTGCCGCAATACGGCGATAAGATAAAAATCATCTACAAAGACTATCCGCTGCTTTCGATACATCCGTGGGCGCAACATGCCGCCAACGACGCCAATTGCCTAGCCAAAGAGAGCGGCAAAGGATACTGGGAGTTCGCCGATTACGTGCACGCCAATCAACGCAACATCAACGGCGCTCAGAAGGACCCGCAACAGGCTTTCGGTGAATTGGATCGTCTCACGTTGGACATCGGCAAGAAGAATGGGGCCGATGCCAGCCGGCTGCAAGCATGCGTGAAAGCCCAGGCCGACACCATTGTGAAGTCCTCGATGGCCGAGGGTGACTCAGTGGGCGTGAGCGCAACTCCAACAATTTTTGTCAACGGACAACGGGTGGAAGGAGCAGACCCCGACCAATTGAAGGCAGCGTTGAACCAGCAGTTGATAGCTGCGGGAGTGCAGCCACCGGCGGCACCAGCACCGGCTCCAACCCCAGCGTCGCCACCGGCGCCGAGCAAATAGCAAATGGGCCCCTGGGGCAGTACAGGTTTCACGCACACACTGTAACTTGAAAATATACGGCGGCATGGACGCCGGCCAAGGCTGGGTGTATCCAATGTCTCGCTTGCATGTAGCTTTCAGAAGGAGCGGAGTTTGAAATTGAAACGCAAGAGTGCGGCGAGTCTCACGATCGCAGCCGCTCTGTCGATGGCCCTGGTTACGCTACTGTCGAGCATTGGCTGTTCTGGAAAGCAGGACGGCGAAGACGTAATGGCGCGCGTGAACGGCCGCAAGATTACCCGCACCGAAGTGGAGAAGTATTTCGACAACCAGACCGCCGAGGCGCCGCAGAAACCCGGGCCGGAGCAGGCCGATAGTTTGCGGCTCAGCATTCTGCGCGAGCTGATTGACAATGAAATCCTGATGCAGCGGGCGGAAAAGCTGGGCCTGCTAGCGACGGATGAGGAAGTGAACAGCAAGCTGGCGGAGATCAAAGCGCCCTACACGCAGGAGGAATTCGATAAGCGGCTGAAAGAACGCAAACTCACCCTCGACGACTTTAAGCGCGACCTACGGCGGTCCATTACCGTGGAAAAGGTGCTCAACAAGGAAGTCACGTCGAAGATCAACATCACCGACGATGACATCACCGGCTACTACAACCAGCACAAGGCGGAGTTCAACCTGATCGAGCCGCAGTACCATCTGGCGCAGATCCTGGTAACCACGCAGCCCAATCCGCAAGTGAAAAACATGAAGGCGCAGAACGAGGGGGACGCGCGGAAGAAAATACAAATGATCGCGAATCGCCTCGACAGCGGTGAGGACTTCGCCACCGTAGCCATGAACTACTCGGAGCAGCCGGAAACGTCGCAGAACGGCGGCGACTTGGGTTTCGTGCCGGAATCGTCGCTGAAAGCGGACCGGATGGCCTTCGATGCGATCAACAAGCTGAAGCCGGGGCAATACACGCTAGTGCTGCCTGTGGCTGATCCCAGCAGCCATCAGATTTACGGCTACCGCATCGTCAAGCTCATCAGCAGGGAGGTCGCCGGGCAGCGCGAGCTGCGCGATCCGCGGGTGCAGCAGGCGATACGAGAGCAGCTTCGTGACCGCCGCGAGCAGTTACTGAAAGCGGCGTATTACGAAACCATCCGCGATAAAGCCTCAGTGGAGAACTATTTTGCCGAGGAGATTCTGAAGAAAGCGGGAACGATGAAGTAGGGGGCTGAATCGCGACGGTAACGGTGGCGGGAGCGAGAAGTTCCCGCATTTTTGTATCTCAGATTTCGTCCAAGCCTTCGTGAGCCCGTCTGCCGTCCCTGAAGGGACTCGCTATTTTTTCCGAACCCTCCCCAGGGCTTCCGCACTGGGCTAAAACCAATTCCGCCCCTGCGGGGCTGGATCTTGGGCTAGCAAGTTCCACTGGCAAATACCGAGCTTCGTTTTCCCACACGACGCGGTCTGAAGGCCCATCCTACTCGATCACAGTCACGGTGGGGAACTCCTCTATCTAGCGCTATTCAATGATGGCCAAGGTGTCTCCCGGGTTCACGACCGAGCCTTCCGCAGTCAATATCTTCTGTACCCTGCCATCCTTGGGCGACTTCATCTCGTTCTGCATCTTCATGGCTTCCATCACGATGATGCCCTGACCGGCCTTCACGTCATCTTTCTCGTTGACCAAAATGCGGACGATCTTGCCCGGCATGGGAGCCTTGACCTTCTGCGGACCAGCATCGGCACCGCTGACGGCACGACGGGTGCGCAGAGAGCGCGGATCCTGGACATCCACGGCATAGCGGGCGCTGCCGATGACCATGTGCAGCTCGCCTTGTAACGAGCGCTCGCGTTTGATCTCGTAGGCTTTGCTGTCGACCAGCACCGACAGCACGTCGCGTGCGGTCAAGGCGGCGTCAACTTCAATCTCCTGGCCATCCACCTTGCACAGCCAGGTATTCTCGCCGCGGGTCAGCTCCAACTGATGCGTTTTGCCGTCTACCACAATGTCGTAGGTCATGATTAACAATTAGCTACTAGCAATCAGCATTCAGCATTCAGCACTCAGCATTCAGCAAGAACCTCTGTGTTACCGCTCGCGTACTGCTTCGGCGCGAGCCGTACGATGCCAATTCGAGGTTGGCGATGGAGCGGTGCTGCCGTTCATCACGGTGGTGCCATTCGCTCCCGCCAACGTCGCTTTTGGCTCCATGCTCGCGAAGATTGCCGCTCCAATCGCAGCCACAATTGGACGCCGCGGGTCAGTCTCGTTGCTGGGCTTGGCCAGCAGGCGATCAAGGAAGCCCGTGTCCAGGGTGCCGGCGCGGTAATCCGGATCCTTGAGGATGCGGCGAAACAGCGAGATGTTGGTCTTGATGCCGCCCACGAAATATTCGTACAGAGCGCGCAACAGGCGATTGATAGCCTGGTCGCGATCCTCGCCGTAACCGACTAGCTTGGCCAGCAGAGGATCGTATTCGATGGGCACGTTCCAGCCTTCATACATGCCGCTGTCCCGGCGAATGCCCGGACCCGAAGGCGAGATCAGCCGCGTGATCTGTCCCGGCGATGGGAAGAAATTGTTGTCGGGATCTTCGGCGTAGACGCGGCACTCGATAGCGTGTCCGCGCAGTCGGACATCCTCCTGCTTGAACGGCAACTTCTCGCCCGCGGCCACGCGGATCTGCAGATGAACCAGGTCAAGTCCGGTTACCAACTCGGTAACGGGATGCTCCACCTGCAAACGGGTGTTCATCTCGAGGAAGTAGAAGTTGCGCTGCTGATCGACCAGGAACTCGATGGTGCCGGCGTTGTGGTAGTTGGCGGCCTTGGCCACGCGCACCGCGATTTCGCCCATGCGGCGACGCATGTCGTCGTCCACGATCGGAGAGGGCGACTCTTCCATCACCTTTTGGTGGCGGCGCTGCACCGAACACTCGCGCTCGCCGAGATACACGACGTTGCCATGCTCGTCCCCGAAGATCTGCATCTCGACATGACGCGGATTGACGATGTACTTCTCGAGGTAAACCTCGTTGTCACCGAACGAGCGCTGGGCCTCGCTGCGTGCGTTCTCGTAGGCGGAATGGAGTTCTCCGGGCAACTGCACTAGGCGCATACCTTTGCCGCCGCCTCCAGCAGCCGCCTTCAGCATGACTGGATAGCCGATCTGTTCGGCCAGGCGTTCCGCCGCGTCGATATCCAGGCCATGTTCCGAGCCGGGAACGAACGGCACACCGGCACGTTTCATGTTTTGGCGGGCACGGGTCTTGGAGCCCATCATTTCCATCGACTCGGGACTGGGGCCGATGAACTTGAATCCGTGGTCAGCACAGGCCTTGGCGAAGCCCGCGTTCTCGGAGAGGAAGCCATAACCGGGATGGATGGCTTCCGACTGGCTGCGGCGCGCCACGTCGAGGACCTTGTCCACGTTGAGATAGGACTCGCTGGCCGTAGCCGGACCGATGTGGTAAGCATAATCGGCTTTGCGGACGTGCAGGGCCTTGCGGTCCACGTCGGAGAAGACCACGACCGACTCGATGCCCATCTCGCGGCAGGCGCGAATAATGCGCACCGCAATTTCACCGCGATTGGCGATCAGGACTCGTTTGAACATGACCGGGCCTCGAAGGCATTGCAATCAAATGTTCTGCGGGACGACGGCGGAACGAGGGCAGCTAACGCGCACACTCCACAGAAGAATGGATTGTACTGCATGGGCGGGAGGAGACGAGGGGCGACGTCACAGGGGGTGTGACGGAGGAGCATTGCGCCGGGCTCAGATTGCCTAACCAGGAAGCTCCTGGTCAAAGCCGTTGGCGCCGAAAGTACCCTGCCGGAGGCACGACCAGCACGCTACCGAGGCGCCGGCCAAAGTATTGCCCGAAGTGCTGCTTATCGCCGGTTAGTAAGTGTGTGGCGCGAGCGTGGATCGCCGCCTGCAAAATAGGCCAATCTTTCTCGGGCAGGCTCACCTCTCGAGGCAACGGGGAAATGCCGATAACAATCCGGACCGTTTCCAGGAGATCGGCCAATCGATCTTGTTGTTCCCGTTCGCTCAGGTTGACGCGGGCTTCTTCAGCGGCGTAAGCCGAAGTGAGCAATTCGACATTCTTGAGTTTCCATAAACGAGCCATGCGGGCACCGGGCCGATAGGCGGCGGAAAAGAGCACGTTGGCGTCGAGGAAGAGCCGGTCCAGATCAAGCGGCGGATTCGCCATAGGTCTCCAGTAAGACGAATGTATGGCACTGCGGAATGGCGAGGCAAGGGGGTACTACAACGGTGCTACAACGGTTGTAGTACCCAGGCTACATTCTGCGATTTCGCGCTAGGCGGGCCATGCGCTGGCGGGCGTGGGCCCGGGACTTACTGCAGCCTCAGGAAGCCGCCGAACCGTCCGAGGTATTACCCGCCAAATCATTGATAACTTGGATCGCACCCACCAAGGAGGCGCTCAGATTGTAGTGCGGTGTGGTTGTGCAAACAATAGAGACAGAGCCACTAGCGAACGGGCTTTCGAGGCTTATAGTGCGGGACTTTAGCGGGATCAATCCCCAACTTGCGCACTTCCGCCACTGCGGCCTGATAATCTTCGGCATCGACTGCGTTCGAGAGTAAGAATTCAGCCTTGCGCTCAGGAGTGTAGATTTCGACGGGGACAGCCGCAGCCGGACGGATCAGAATCCCCTCCGGACGTTCTTCGGCAACCACCAAGCCGCCTTCCTCGATGCCGAACTTACGCCTCAGGCGGGCAGGGACAACTACGGCACCACGCTTACCAACTTTGCTGACTTCCATATGTGCGCCCGACAATCTGAATATCAGGCACTTTCAGTATAGCGATGGACGCAAGGAAAGTCAAAGCCAGAGCGATGAAAAGCGCAAGCAAAACGCCCCTCCCGGCGGGAGGGGCGTTCAATTGGAATTGCGGCGTCCTACTGGGTGGTGTCAGTGGTGACGATGCCGGAGGGGCCAGCTTTCTCGGCCTTGGCCTTCTTGGTGGCCATGGTCTTGTCGACCCAGTCGTCAGCGGATTTTAAATCGGCCTTACGGGCGTCAGAGTTGTCGCACTCGTACTCGGCGCGCTGGCGATACAGCAGGTTCAGATAAGCCATGGCGTCGTCGTAGTCGGGGCGAAGCTGCAGGGCCTTCTGCAGATTCTGAATGCCGTCTTCCACTTTCTGCTCGTTCTTCTGCTTGAGGTCGGCGCAGGCTTTCTTGTCTTTGAGTTCGTCCGTCGGTTTCATACCGAGGCTGGCGCGGGCGGTCTGGTCGGGCTGGTAGGCCTGCATCCAATCGATGACCGCGAGCGAGTAGTAGGTCTCCGGATCCTTGGGATCGAGTTCAGCAACCTTTTCGTGGTACTCCCTGGCCTGATCGAACTTCTTCATGCCAAAGTACAAAGAGGCGATGCCTTTCATGGCATTGACCTGCTGTTCTTTGGGTGGATTCAGCGCCAGGACCTGCTTAAACGCGTCGATGGCCTGTTCGGCGTAGCGGTTGTTGTCGGGCGAATCGGCGCCGGGGATGTATTGCTGGGCATAAGCGGTGGCCAAATAAAGACGGGCAGTAACAAGGCTGGGATCCAGCTCCACCGCGTTCTTGAAATGTTCGATGGCGTCTTCAAACTTCGCATTCTTGTATGCCTGAACGCCTTTATTGAGCTGATCGCGTGCTCTCAGCTTGCTGCATCCGATGGTTGAGAACAACGCAAGCAGAATCATAAGTACCGTGAGTACCCGTCCGCTCTTGTTCATGTGTGGTATCACTCTCCGTTGCCGTAGTTCGGGTTTAGAGGAGGGCGGTCACTCAGTGCCGCCCCCTTGAGAAGGAAGAAGTACAGCCCGAATTACGTTCCTAGTTCTCTACCCCGCAGGCGACCGCCGAGGCGGAGCGCCCATGGGGTTCGCAGGTGGCTAACCGCCGGCTTCAATCTTGGCCGTGATCAGCCCAACTTTATCGACACCCGCCGCGTGGGCGATGTCGATGACTTGTGCCACATCGTTGAAGGTCAGGTCGGGATCAGCCTTGACGAACATGATTTTTTCGGCGCGGGTCTTGAAGATGTCGTTGAGACGGCCTTCCAAGTTCTCCCACGTCACGTCGTCCTGGTTGATCTTCAGCGCCGGCTTATCGCCACCGCCTTTGAGTACCTGCACCACAATGGTGCGGTCGTTGCTTGGGGGTTGCTTCTGCTGGTCCTTGGGCGGCTGGGGAACCAGCGCGTCCAGACCTTTGGGTGTCAGTGGCGTAATCACCATGAACACGATGAGCAGCACCAGCAAAACGTCAATCAGCGGGGTTACGTTGATATCGGCTGAGGGCCCGCCGGACCCTCCCATTGCCATTCCCATAAATTACTCCCGTTACTGGGCGCCAGCGCGCGGGCTGGCACCGGTTGGGGGCGGCTTGGGGACGCCAGTTTGTTTCTGCTCGGTCAACAGACCCACGTCATCTACGCCAGCGGAGCGCACGTTGTCTACCACGTCCACCACGGCGCCGTACTTGGCGCGAGCGTCGGCCTTGATGAAGACCCGCTTGTCCACTTTATTGGCCAGGCGGTCTTTGACTTTGCTGGTGAGTTGGTCCGCTGTCACCTTATCGGTGCCGAAGAAAATCTGCCCGTCGCGCATCACTGCGACCAGCAGCGAATCTTCCTTGTCGGCGTCAGGCATGGGCGTCGGACTGTTGACCTTCGCCATGTCAACGCTCACGCCATGCTGCAGCATGGGCGTGATGACCATGAACACGATAAGCAACACCAACATTACGTCCACCATGGGAGTGACGTTGATGTTGGAATTGACCTTCTTGCCTTCGGCGCGTTCTGCTAGTGCCATAATCTTCAACCTCCTTCAGACCGGGACCAGCGCAAGGGATTGCGCTGAGCCTACGGTTGCCGGCGAACCGAGCGACGTTTAAGGAAATAGTCGATCAGCTCGCTGGAGCTGTTGTCCATTTCCACGTCGAAGGCTTCCACCTTGTTGGTGAAGTAGTTGAACATCATGACCGCGGGAATCGCGACGAAGAGTCCGATGGCGGTGGTCACCAGGGCTTCCGAGATGCCGCCGGCGACAGCGCCCAAGCCAGTGGCCTTCTGGGTCGAAATCTCTTTGAAGGCGTTGAGAATGCCGACCACGGTGCCCAGCAAGCCAATGAAGGGAGCTGTGGAACCGATGGTGGCAAGCCCGCCCAGACCACGCTTCAACTCGGCGTGAACGATGGCCTCAGCACGCTCCAGAGCGCGCTTGGAAGCTTCGATCTGCTCGCCGGGAATGTCGTTGGAATCGCCGTGCGCCCGGAACTCCTGAAGTCCGGCGACGACGACCTTGGCCAAGTGGCTCTTCTTGTTGCGCTCGGCGACTTTGATGGCTTCCTCAATCTTGCCTTCGCGCAACGCGCCGGCAACCGCGGGAGCAAAAGCACGCGATTGCTTGCGAGCTGCACTGAATGCCATGGCGCGATCGATCATGACGCCGATCGACCAGCCCGACATGATGAACAGGATGAGAACAACGATCTTGGCCAAAATTCCCATCTGTTTCCAGAGGGAGATGGGGTCCCAGCCCACGGCAGCTTCCTGGAAGATCCAGGCGGCAACCATCGGTATGTGGCTGAGGGTGCAGGTGGCAAGGTTAGCTAGAAACATGGGTGGACTTTTCCTCCTCAGAACTTTCGTTATAGCAGACCAACATATTAGCTACTGGTGCTGCAGATGATTCGAACATCCGGAGCCGATTACTTTCCAACGATTGCGAGCTGTTGATCCGCCCGCCGTCGAAAGTCATTCACCACTGAGACACGGAGATTTAGCTTCTCTCGAGTTTTCTCCGTGATCTCCGTGATTAATTTCTCATTCCCATGGGTGGGACCCAGTCCCAAGTAACACCCGTGAGCAAAAACAAACATTTGGCCAGAATGCAATGCGACGATGCGCGCCCGGCATCGAGTTAGATGCGCGAAATATTCAGCCCCACATCCTCTAACCACCCGCCAGCGTGAAATTAACGTTGATCGTGGTCTCGACTTCCACCGGCTCGCCATTGAGGAAGTAAGGCTTGTACCTCCATTGCTTGACCGCATCCAGCGCAGCTCCCGTCAACATGGGGTGGCCGCTGACCACGTGCAGATTCTGGATCGCGCCATCTTTGCCGATAAGGGCCTGAAGCACGACGATGCCTTGAATGCGAGCCTGGCGGGCAAGCGGCGGATAGGCCGGTTGCACCTTATGGATCAACAATCCCTGAGAGACACCTTGTGACACGCGCACACGCTGCGGGGTTGCCGCCTTGGGAATGGCCACCGGCGTGGAGCTGAGCATCCCGCCCAGAACGCCACCCATGCTACCTCCGGGCACGCCACCCGGTACGCCGCCCACCACGCCCAATCCCGCGCTCGGTGGAGCCTCGTCCTCTTTGATCATCTGAATCTTTTTCGGAATGGCGGTCGGTGTCCGTAACTGGCCATTGTCTAGTTCGCTCTGGATCTTCTTAACTATCACCGGCGCAGCCGCCGGAGGCGGAGGGGGCGGAGGAGGCGGAGGAGGCGCAACCAGGAACGTCATCAGTTGCTGCCGAGGCAACGCCTCGGTGAAAATCAAAGGCAACAACACTAGAACGCCAAGTAAGCAGATTTGGAGGACAAACGAAATGGCGGTGGTGGCCCCGCGTTTACCCTTGAGCCTGCCCCCCGATTCCACGAGGCTGTCTTCAAACATGGCCTGTTCTCCGTCGAACGCTTCTAGTACTTAGACACCGGGTATCAGTTTTTTGCTCCCACAAACAGCAATCCGTCCCTCGCAACTCCATAACAGGCGGCCCCTCGCTAGAGCACCAGGACGGCCACCCCGGACGGGCGAACCGAAGTATACACCCCCGAAGCTGGTTCGGCACTAGGCGAGCGCCACATTCTGCTTTGGTGCCGGGCAGCCCCGTCTATGCCTTCACTTTCACTTTTTCCCGCGACCTGTCCCGTGCGGACGCCAAGCGCTGAATCGCCGACTGGCCCGCCCGCTTGGCCCGCCATTCCTGGTAGGCGACGAGCATCGGTGCGGCGACAGCGATCGACGAGTACGTTCCGATCAGGATGCCAATCACCAAGGCCAAAGAAAATCCACGCAGGACCTCGCCACCGAACAGATACAACGAGAGCACGGTCAGGAAGGTGAGGCCCGAGGTAAGAATGGTCCGGCTCAGGGTCTGGTTAATGCTCTTATTGACGATGTCGGCCAGGGGCTCCCGGCGCAACAGCTTGATGTTTTCGCGGATGCGGTCGAAGACGACGATAGTGTCGTTCATCGAGTAGCCAATCAGGGTGAGGATGGCGGCAATAACCGTCAGGCTGATCTCTTTATTCAGCAGCGAGAAAAATCCCACGGTGATAATGGTGTCGTGAAGGCAGGCCACGACCGCGCCCACGCCGTAAATCATTTCGAAGCGGAACCACAAGTAAACCAGCATTCCGGCCAGCGAATAAAGAGTGGCCATGACGGCCTGACGGCGCAGCTGCGAGCCCACTTGCGGACCGACAATCTCCACGTTGCGCACCACAAAGTTGGAGGTATAGAAGTCCTGCTGCAGCGCACTGACCACCTCGGGCGGAACGACCCCGCGCAACTCATCGACGGAGGTCAGAATTCCGCCCCGCTCCTTGTTGCGGAAGTCTTCAATCTGTTTGGCAATGGCCTCGTACTTCGGGCCGGCGTCCACGCCCAAGTGCAGCGGATCTTTTTGCAGCAGAGACTGCTGCAAGCTGGCGGCGCCGGTGTTATTCAGGTCTTGTTTGCCTTCGGCGACAGGATTTCGGGCCTGGAGCGCACGGATGATGGTGTTCTTGCCGGCATCGAGCGCGGCTTCGCTAGTTTCCTGGATGCCCAGATCCACCAGCACTTCGTTGTCCGAGGTTGGGCCGAAACGCTGGATGCGGGGATCGTGCAGCCCGGCATGGTTCATGTCGTTACGAATCTGGTCGAGATTAGGCGTCTGCGCGAACTTGACATAAACCAGCGTGCCGCCGCGGAACTCCACGCCCAGCGGGATGTGGTGCCAGAACAACATGGAACAGATTCCGGCGACGCTGAAGACCAGTGAGAAGGCAAGGAAATACCATTTCTTGCCCAGGAAATCGATATTGGTATTGCGAAATAACTCCACCGCTAGCCCCTTGCAAATTTTCTTCACCACGGAGGCACGGAGGGCACGGAGTTTTATAAAACTCTTCTTACAATGCCCTTTCGCAGGATGGGAACATTGAAATTGATAAGTAGTCCCACCGTGTCCTGCTCAGCCTCAGATAAGTGAGCAATTGCGATTCGTGAATGGCCGATAAACTCTCGACCGATTTGAGTTCGACAATCACACGATTGTCCACAACCAAGTCAATGCGATATCCGCAATCCAGATGGCAGCCCTTGTACTCCACCGGCAACTCAACCTGGCAGCGAAACGGAAGCTTCCTCAGTCCGCGCTCATGACACATGCAGGCTTCATAGGTCGATTCGAGCAAACCCGGCCCGAGTTCCCGATGCACAGAAACGGCAGCCCCGAAGATCTCGCCGGTAAGGTCCGCTTCGATAAGCTCAGCCCTTCCTGTCGTTCTCTGCATCTCGCCGATCATAAACTCCGTAGCTTCCTAGAAATTTCTTCCCAAAAATTTCTTACTCCGTGTCCTCCGTGTCTCAGTGGTGAACTCACTGTTTCTTAAATACTCAATGGCTCGCCACGCTGATGGCGACTGAGAATGAACTCGAAAATCACACGCGACACGAAGACCGCGGTGAACAGGTTCGCCAATAGACCGAAGCTGAGAGTCACAGCAAATCCTTTCACCGGCCCGGTTCCGAACAGGAACAGGATGATGGCGGAGACGATCGTCGTCACGTGGGTGTCAATAATGGTCGTCCAAGCGTGACCAAACCCTTGTTCTACCGCAGAGGAAGGCGTCTTGCCGTGTCGCAACTCCTCACGAATACGCTCGAAGATCAGAACGTTGGAATCTACGCCCATACCGACGGTCAGAATCACACCCGCAATGCCCGGCAAGGTGAGGGTCGCTTCGCTGTAGCCGAGGAACCCCAACAGGATCACCAGGTTCAGGGTCAAGCCCAAGTCGGCGTTGATGCCGGCTGCATGGTAGTAGAAGAGCATGAAGATCAGCACCGCGACCATGCCGATGATCGCTGCCCGTACGCCCTGGCGAATGGAATCGGCGCCCAGCGAGGGGCCAACCGTGACCTCTTGCAGGTATTTGATTCCCGCCGGTAGCGCGCCCGAGCGTAGTGTCAGTGCCAGGTCCTGGGTCTCCTCCTGGGTGAACGATCCGCTGATGCGGCCCTGATCATGGATCTGCTCCTTGATCTGGGCCACCGATTTCACCTTGTTATCGAGCACCACCGCGAGGTTGTCGCCCACGTGAGCAGCAGTAAATGCGGCAAAGCGACGTCCGCCGTCCCCGGTCAGAGTGAAATTGACATCGGGACGGCCATTTTCATCGCGACCTGAATCGGCGGAACGCAGATCGGCGCCGCTCACAGCCGACGAGCGGCTGATGACCCAATACACCTCGCTAGCCTCCTCAGGATTTTGCGGGTGCGGGCTAGTGCCCTTCATCAGAACCGTGTCGGGTGGAAGCACGCCGCCGTTGTCCTGCATTGCGGCTTGTTCACTGGGATAAGGCCCTTTAACCGCCTGCCGGATTTCCAGCATGGCGGTGGATTGCATGATCTCTTTCACGCGGGCGGGATCATCCACCCCCGGCAACTGCACCAGAATTTGATAGTCGCCTAGTCCGTGCTCCTGAATCACAGGCTCGGAGACGCCGAGCTGGTCGATTCGGTTACGGATGGTTTCGATGGCCTGCTGCACTGCTTTCTTCCGGGTATCGTTGGCTATCGAGGGCTTCATGGTCAAGGTGTAGGAGTTCTCGGCGCCCGAAGTGAAATCGTAGTCGCCCAGTTTCTCGCTGACGATGCGCCGCAGCTCCGAGGAGGACTCCGGCGGCACGCCCTTGATCTGAATCACCTCAGGGTGGTTTTGCGGATCAGGCTTGGAGATTTCCCCAAAGGCGATGTTGGCGCTCTTGAGGGCGTCCTTCAGCCGCTCGATCGCCCGGTCGCTGTCGGCGTTGATGGCGTCGTTTACCTGTACCTGGAGAATCAGGTGGGTGCCGCCCTCCAGGTCAAGGCCGAGGTGGATGCGCTTCTGCACCGCCGTCCGCAAACCATTCGCCGTCAAACTACCCGGGATGCCAAAGATGCCGAAGAGAAAGAAGATCAGCACCGCAATGATCAAAACTGTCTTGAGAAGGAGATTCTTATTCATGAGAAACGGCTACCTACTTCGACTTGGGGGTATCCTCCGCGGTCGTCAACGTGACGATGGAGGAGCGGGCAACTTCAATCTTAATGTTATCCGGGGGAACCCGGAGGACGACGGCATCGTCCTTTACGGACATGATGACGCCGGTGAGTCCACCGCTGGTAACCACGCGGTCGCCGGACTTGATTTCCTGCAGCATCGCCTGCCATTTCTTCTGTTTGCGCTGCTGCGGCATGATCAAAAGAACATAGAAGATTGCGAAGATCGCAACCATCATCAGGATCGGGGCCGAGCCGCCGATGCTCTGCGCGAACATAACTGCCACTATGGCCATTTGTCTTTCGACTTTCGAGAAAACCTAAAGGGCTAAAGCCCTTGATTATTCTGCCTTCCTCTTCAGGTGCGGAGTCCGCAAGTTTCGCGGGCCTGACGGCCCGTGCTGCCACCGATCAGCCGTGGAGAGCACTCGTGAAACAAGCTCTGGGAGTTCCAACGGAACACCGGGACGTTGCGTGTCAGCGTACCAACGCGATGCCAAAGACACAGCCTTGGCTTTTCTATTATCGCGCTTTTGCCAGGGACCTGAACAGCGAAGGCTGCTAAGGAACGCTCAAATGCGGTGGCCGGACGCGGGAAAGAAAACTCGCGAATTCCCCAAGTATTATAGCTTGCCGCACCTTACGCATGGTGTCAAGGTAATATGCCAGATTGTGGACGGTGTTCAGCACTTGGGCGAGCAACTCGTTGGAGGCATACAGATGCCGCAGGTAAGCCCGGGAATAGCGGGAGCAGACCTGGCAAGCGCAGTTGGGATCGAGCGGCCCATCGTCGGTAGCATAGCGCGCGTTCTTAATAGTGAGACGGCCTTCCGAGGTGAACAGCAGCCCGTGGCGCGCCGCGCGGGTCGGCAGAACGCAGTCCATCATGTCTACACCCATGGCGACGTAGTGCACGATCTCTTCCGGAGTGCCCACTCCCATCAGGTAACGCGGCTTGTCTTCCGGCAGGAATGGCATGGCCGCCTCCACCATCTCGTAGGTCATGTGCCGGGGTTCGCCCACGCTCAAGCCGCCGATGGCGTAACCGGGGAAATCAAACTCCACGGTGCGCTGCGCCGACTCGCGCCGGAGATCGGGAAACATGCCACCCTGCACGATACCGAAGAGTGTTTGATGGGTGCCCCGTTGTAGGGCGCGGGTGCCCCGTTCTAGCCTTCTTTTGGCTAGGGCGGGGCCTCCGTCGAACCACGGCACCTCATTCTTGTGATCCTCGAAATACTTCTTGCTGCGTACGGCCCAGCGCAGCGTCATCTCCATGGATGCCTGGGTGCGCGCATACTCGGCCGGGTGTTCCGTGCACTCGTCAAACGCCATGATGATGTCCGCACCCAGTCCGATCTCAGCGGCGATGGCGCTCTCCGGGCTGAAGAAATGCGAGGACCCGTCGAGATGCGAGCGAAACGCCACGCCGTCTTCCGTGACCTTGCGCAGATCGCTGAGGCTGAACACCTGAAAGCCGCCGGAGTCGGTGAGAATGGGATGGTCCCACGCCATGAACTTCTGCACGCCCCCGAGCTGGCGGATCATTTCCACGCCAGGGCGGAGATAAAGGTGGTAGGTGTTGTTCAGCAAGATCTGGACGCCGAGCTCTTCCAGCGTGTCCTGCGACACGCCCTTGACCGTGGCGAGCGTTCCCACCGGCATAAAGACCGGGGTCTGGACTTCACCGTGCGGCGTGAAGAAGCGTCCGGCGCGGGCAGCGCCATCGCGGGCTTCAACCTGGAAGCGGAAGGACATCGCAGACGATTGTAGCGAGTATTTTCACCACGGAGGCACGGAGGGACCGGATCTTTTCTGATTTCAGGAGTCTGCGGAAGTGGCAGGCGTGAAGCTTACAGCGGTCAGACCCTCCTACTTACTAAGTTTTGTCACCACGGAGCGCGCGTTCATCAAGATGACCCTGAGACCTCCCTGCCTCCGTGGCGAAAATCTGGTTGATGACTAGCGATTGAATCAGGCGGCTTGGGTCTTGTCGGCTTGTTGATGGGCCGGCTTATAGTGTCCAGGCTCCAAGCGGAACGAGATGGCAAAGCGGTTCCACGCGTTGATGGTGACCACCGCGAGCGTCAGCTTGGCGAGTTGTTCCTCGGAGAAATGCTGGCGCGCCAGTGCGAACACATCGTCGGGAACGTGGGTTTCACTCACCTTGGTCACCGATTCGGCCCAGGCGAAAGCCGCGCGTTCGCGCTCGCTGTAGCCGGGTGATTCGGCCCACACGCTGACCAGATCAATACGCAGCTCAGTTTCGCCCAGGGCCCGCAGGTCCTTGCTGTGCATGTCAATGCAATAGGCACATCCGTTGATGCGCGACACCAACAGGTAAACCAGGTTTAGCAGACTGGGTTCGAGACCGCTGTTGTTAACGTGCGCCTGTAAGTCGGTCATGGCTTTGGTTACGTCTTTGGGAGCGTTTAAGTAGTTCATTCTGGCTGTCATGAATTCACCTCACGGTTGAGCTACGGATTTTTCTCACCTCTTAGTGACTCCCCTGCGCGGTAAAAGTATGGCGAAAAACTGCGCTTTTTGAACGGCGGGAATGTGGCGAGGAAATTTTGCGGATCTTATGAAACTGCGGTTCCGGTGTGGGTGCGGGTTCGATGTTGCACCGCACTCGAAGCTCATGCGCATGTGACGGAACCTCTGCCGTTCCTACGGAACTCAGTTCAGTGCCAAGTGCCAAGTGCTGAATGCTGAGTGCTGATTACCGAGTGCTGATTACTGAGTGCCACTATCCCTTCACCAGATTCTCCATCTCCCTCTCGTCAATCACGCTGACACCCAACTCGCGGGCTTTGTCGAGCTTCGATCCGGCTTCTGCGCCGGCGACAACGTAGTCGGTTTTCTTGCTCACCGAACCGGCAACCTTGCCGCCTGCATTCTCGATCAGGTTCTTGGCTTCGTCGCGGGTGTGGCGCTCCAGAGTTCCTGTCAGCACGAACGTCCTTCCGGCGAGAGTCGTCGCGTGCTGCTTCTTGTGGCCTTTGAAGGTGAGCCCAGCTTTGCGAAGCCGTTCGACCAACGCCACATTTTTCGGCTCATCAAAAAACTCACGGATAGCAGCCGAGACGCGCGGACCGATCTCATTCACCTGCTGGAGCTCGTCTTCGCTGGCCTTCATGAGTTCATCCATCGAGCCGAAATGTTCGGCCAGAAATTGCGCGGTGCGCTCGCCCACCATGCGAATGCCCAACCCGTAGATGATGCGCTCTAATGGTAGCTTCTTCGAGTTCTCGATTTCGGAGAGGATGTTCTGCGCCGACTTCTTGCCCATGCGTTCGAGCGTGAGCAGCTTTTCTTCGGTCAGGTCGTAGATGTCGGCAATGTTGTTAACCATGCCGTTCTCGACTAACTGATTCACCAGAGCGTCGCCCATGCCTTCAATGTTCATGACGCCGCGCGATGCAAAATGGCGAATGCTCTCGCGCAGCTTGGCCGGGCAATTGACGTTGACGCAGCGATGGTCGGCCTCGCCCTCGGCGCGGACTACGTGTCCACCGCACACCGGGCAACGCTCCGGCATGTGAAACTTGCGATGGCCGCGAGGCCTGTCCTCCAGCACTTTCACGACTTTCGGGATAACGTCGCCGCCGCGCTCGACCGAAACCCAGTCGCCGATGCGAACGCCGAGCCGATCGATCTCGTCCATGTTGTGCAAGGTGGCCCGGCTGACGGTGGTGCCGCCAATCGATACCGGCTTCAGCGCGGCCACGGGCGTCAGTTTCCCAGTGCGTCCCACCTGCACCAGGATGTCTTCGATTTGCGTGACGCCGGAACGCGCGGCGAATTTGTATGCGATCGCCCAGCGCGGCGCTTTGCCTGTGAAGCCCAGCTCGTTTTGCAAGCGAACGCGATCCACCTTGATGACGATGCCGTCGATTTCGTAAGGCAGCGTGTCACGCTTGCCCTCCCACTCATGGATGAAGGCCCAGACCTCATCAAGGTTATGCACGAGGCGGTGATTGGGATTGACCTTGAAGCCTGCGGTTTGCAGTGCCTTCAAAGTTTCGGAGTGCCGCTCGAAGTGGGTTCGCCCGTTGACGAACAATGCGTATGAGAAGAAATCGAGGCGGCGCTGAGCCGTGATGTTCGGCTCCAGTACCCGAACCGTTCCCGCCGTCGCATTGCGCGGATTGGCGAACTTCGGCAGACCTTGTTGGTCGCGCTCGTCGTTCATACGCTGGAAGGCGGCCAGCGGCATCAGCAGCTCGCCGCGGACTTCGAAGTCGGGCGGGAGACCAGCCTTGGCAAGGGTCTTGGCGGGGATGGTGAGCGGGACGCTGCGCACCGTGCGCACGTTGAGAGTCACGTCTTCGCCAACCGAGCCATCGCCGCGCGTGATGCCCAGCGCCAGCTTGCCGGCGGCAAAGCGCAAGGCGAGAGACATGCCATCGAGCTTGAGTTCGCAAACGTAGTCCACGCGGGACTCGCCGCTCAGCTCGTGGACGCGGCGCTCCCAGTCGCGCAGCTCCTCCTCGCTGTAAGCATTGTCCAGCGACATCATGGGCGTGGAGTGAGGAATTTTGACGAAGCCCTCGCGTGGCTTGCCGCCCACTCGCTGGGTGGGTGAGTCAACGGTGATCAGGTCGGGATGCTGCGCCTCGATCGCCTTGAGTTCGTTCATCAGGCGATCGAATTCGGCGTCGATGATCTCGGGGTCGTCGAGCACGTAATAGCGGTGCTCGTGGTAACGGATTTTCTCGCGCAGCGCATCGAGCTTAGGCTGCGGATCTTTGGCGGCGGGCATGGAGCAAGTATGCCAGCAGTCAGTAGGCGGTAGCCAGTAGTCAGTCTTCAGTAACTGTCAGTAACCAGTTGTCAGTTGTCAGTTGCCGGTATTGTGTCGTCCCTGAAGGGACTCTCTGCATAATCTTGTCGGCGACCCAGGACTTACGTCCTGGGCTATGTTTGTACCGCCCTTCGGGCTGGCGAATCGCTAGGGCGAAGGGCGAGGCGCAAAAGACGAGGAGCGAATCGCGAAGGGCGAAGGGTGAAGTCGGACAGCAGGTCTCTCGACTCGCGCTGCGGCCGCACCAAATGCGGGCGAGGCCAAAAGCACTCGCGCCTTGCCGTCGGGACGACAGATTCATGAAACCAACTCCGGCAACTGCGCCTTCGCGTAGAATCGAATACTGACAACTGGCAACTGCCTTGAAGCACCTTCTCCACAAGTGGACCCTGCTGATCCTGGCGGTGCTGAAGCCGCTGGGCATCTGGGGCGTACTGGGATTCGCCGTGGTGGACGCGGCTTTTCTCGGCATGCCGCTCGATGCCATCGTGGCGGGCTACGTCTGGGCCAACCCGCATCGTCTGGTGTTGTACTCGGCGATGGCGGCGGCCGGCTCGGCGCTAGGCAGCATCGTCATCTACTTGATCGGGTACAAAAGCGGCGAGGTGTTGCTGGTGAAGCGCATGGGCGAGAAGCGCTTCAACAAGATCAAAGCTGCCTTTGATCGCCATGAATTCCTCGCGATCATGCTGCCGTCCATGCTGCCTCCGCCGACGCCCTTCAAGCTGTTCGTCCTGTCGGCGGGCATGGCCGAGATGAGGTTCAGCCATTTCCTGACCGCGATTTTCGCGGGTCGGTTTCTGCGCTTCGTGGCGCTGTCGTTTCTGGTGATTCGCTATGGCCCGCAGATTGTGGGCTTCATCGGCGGCATGGTGCACAACCATTGGAGGTATGTCATCGCCGCGATTGCCACGGCGTGCCTTGTGGGTTGGTGGATCTGGCGAATGAGGAAGTTGAGGTCGGCGCGAAATTCTCGGCGACTGGCGACGGACACGCAGCGGTAACCTCGGAGCGGATTTAACCGCAAAAACAACAGCCGGAACATTTGTCCGGCTGTTTCTTGTGCTAACGGAGACCTTAGCGAAGGCTGCGGCTGACGGGAACCGACGCTGGCTCCGTCGCGTGCTGGCTCACGAGATATCCAATTCCGAAGAACGCGGCGCAGAACAGAAGGTCAGACATCACGGAGGTGCGGAAGAACGGCAGGCCCACGACGTAGCACGCCATCAGGCCGTCGAAGGTCTTGGGATACATGTCGCGCCAGACCATCCACACCGCGAAGTTGCTGATCAGGAAAAACGACACCGAGGCGGTCAAGGAAGCGGCGCCGATGCGCAGTGCGGAGAAGCCCTTGATCATTACTCCACCCAGCAGCAGCATCGCCGCGTACCAAGCCCAAGTGACGAAATGATCGGCAGTGAGCGGATAGGCGTAGGTCACCCGCGTCAGGTAAACGTCGGAAGCGATCAGCAGCGCAACCGGAATCCACATCTGCTTACGCGGCACCCCATCACAATGCGGCTCCCGTTCAGTAGCGTCTTGGCGTACTGGAAGGCCTCCCCCTCCTTTCCCAGTAGGTTCTGGGCCGGGACGGTGCAATCCTCGAGCCTGACCTCTGAGGTGCTCGACCCCCTCATTCCCAGTTTCTCTGCGTTCGGTCCAGGATGAGCCCCGGAGACGACCGGTCAACGATGAACGCCCCATGCCCCTTCTCGGTCGCGGCGAAGACCAGGAAGACGTCCGCCTCCCCGGCGTTGGTTATGAACGCCTTCGAGCCGTTGATGACGTAGAGCGAGCCTCTCTGACAGCCTGGGTCTTCATCGACCGGGCGTCGGAGCCCGAGGATCGCTGAGGTAGAGCAGAACGACGCGAGCTTCTTCCCGGAGATGAGGTCGAAGAAGACGCCTTCTCTCTGAGCCTCGCTGCCGAATCGGTAGATGCCGTCGGCGGCCGTGTTGTGAATACCTATGCTCATAGGCGGTAGGAGCATCCACGGCGCCGACGAGCTCCATCTCATCAGATAGACCCCGAAGGGCAGAGACATGCCACCATTCGAGGAGAAGGGCATCCTGCAGACGCCCTGCTCGAAGAGTCTCTTCCTCGCCTCGGCTATCCCTCCCGCCGCGGTGTCAAACCCCTTCGAGAGCGAGAGCTCCTTCTCCAAGAGCGCAGACGTGCCCTCGAGCAGGCTTCCGTAGGTTTCGGCGTCATCCTCGTAGAAGGTCTTCGGCGATTCCCGAT
>CAVYIR010000009.1:0-662534 GCA_963768645.1 uncultured Acidobacteriaceae bacterium | reverse complement strand
GGAAAATCGCTGACGTTCAGTCCGCGTCACCCGAGGCACCTGGTGCAGTTTTCGTCTGTGGAAGACATCCTGGCGAACTCGCAAACGGAATTTTGGGCGCTCAATCTGGATCATTCGGAAGATCCGGCCGATCCGGCTGCGGACCTGCGGGAGGTGGCCTTTGGACTCGAGCGCCGCAGAAGCGGACGGAACGTTGCAGATGCTGGCGTCCACCTATTCATTGGACAATCATGTGGTCTATGACGGGATGAGCCGGAGCGGTCCACGCATTGTCAGCTTCGCGCCCATCCTCAAGCACGGCCTGTTCCCCCTGCCCGCCATCCTCGATCAGCTTATGAGAATCGGTGAGGACGCGATGGGACGTCCGGTGGAAATCGAGTTTGCGGTTCGGCTTCCGAGGAAGCCCGACGAAGCGGCGGACTTCAGTTTTCTTCAACTGCGTCCGTTAGTGCTTTCGCGCGGCGGCGAAGAGATTCGGCTGGAGAATGTCGAGCCGGACCGCCTGGTGTGCCAGAGCTCGCAGGTGCTTGGACACGGTCGTTTGCAGGACCTGCGCGACGTAATCGTGGTGGACTTCCACCGCTTTGAACGCGCCCGCAGCCATGACGTGGCCCAAAGCGTCGCCCATTTGAATGCCAAGCTGAGCGAACGGAACATACCGTATCTGCTGATTGGCGTAGGCCGTTGGGGATCGACCGACTCGTGGCTGGGGATTCCCGTGGCCTGGGACCAGATCTCCGGAGCACGGGTTATTGTGGAGTCGGGATTCCGCGACCTGCGCGTGATTCCGTCGCAGGGCAGCCATTTTTTTCAGAACCTCACCGCCTTTCAGATCGGCTATTTCACCGTCAATCCCGATGCAGGCGAGGGCTTCGTCGATTGGCAGTGGTTGACCGCACAACCTGCAGTCGAGGAACACGGCTGCGTCCGCCACTTGCAATTCACGGCTCCACTTGTGGTTTTGATGAACGGTAAGACCGGCCAGGGGATGATCTTCAAGCCCGATACCACCTAGAACAAGCCATTCGATCCTGCCGTCAATTCTGCCTGTCGTATCGGGCGGGGAGATCTGCGTTCGCCATATGATGACATAATCGCATATATTTATCGCTTTGATACGTATCTATCCGAGATATACTCTCTTGGCGACTGATAAGGAGCGCATTCGCTTGGGATCTCGAAATGAATTCGACTTTCTATCATGACGGGCCGAACGATGGAAAGAGCCAGGTGTTTCTCACCCGGGAGTGGTCTTCGGAAAGATTCCCCTTTGGCGTCGACTGGGCCTAACCGTCGGGACTGGCGTTCAAATCGTTGCCAGCCACTTTCACACATACAACCACGGCTGGATTCTCAGCACTCGTCTGCCATTCTGATGACTGAAACGGCCGTTGCTGCTATTCGCGACTCCCAACTCAGGAAATCTGGAGGCGCGCTCCCTCCCTTAAGGGTAAGCGCGCCTCGGGCCAGATGGTCTTGAGTAAGTTACGGCTCGATGGCAACCAAGGCAGGAACCAGAACGTCCACTTTGGGCGTACCGATTCCAGTCACCAAGTCGTAGCCGGCAACGGCCGTACATTGTGCGCCACAGCTTCCGTTGGTTCCAGACGTGATGTCATGGAAGTCGGCGTAGTGGGTCGAACTATAAAAGCTATATAAGTCGGCAATAGGCGTCTGGAGCGGACCCTTTCCCGCCGCCGCACGGCTGGAATTGGCGACCGCAAAGATCGCGCTCCAGTCGGGTGAAGACACGCTCGTCCCGCCGACCTGAACCCACTGCGAGTAGCCATAGGTGTCATAGACAGGAACGCCCGTACCCGGATTGGCGTCGGAAGAAATGTCGGGAACGCAGCGATGGCCGGTACTGCCACAGCCAGCGAAAATACCGTTCTGAAAGGACTGGCCAGGCTGGACGGAGCTGATTCCGCCACCGCTGCCACTCCATGCCGTCTCAATTCCATAGTTCGATTGCCGCGGATTGGCCAGCGGAGTAGCCGTAGAGAGTACCAACGTAGTCCCACCGACGGCGACCACGTAAGGAGATGCCGCGGGATAGCCGACTCCATGTCCGTTGTCGCCAGTGGAAGCCATAAAGGTAACGCCCGGATGGTTGAAGTACGAATTGAACCCCAACTCGCTGGAGTCTTCACCACCGCTCCAGCTCATGGAAATCTGAGTGGCGCCGTGCATGCGGGCAACGTCAACTGCCGCCAGCAGATCGTCGAAGCTGTTGCTGTTGGCTTCCACCAGTATCACTTTGGCTGCCGGGGCGAGAGAGTGGGCCTGCTGAACGTCCAAGTTAATTTCCAGTCCCCAACCGGTATCGCCGGGCGGATTGCCGACCTTGATTTTGGTGAAGCAACCGTTGCCCGTGGTGCAAGTGGGCAGGTTAAATTGTGTGTCGTAAACCTGGAGGTCGGATTCGGCGTTGGGATTATCGAAGGCATCCACGATGCCGATGATCTGTCCTTGTCCCTGGTTGGGGGTGTTATTGAGCCCGTAGGCTGCCCTTATTTGCACGGGAAAGAGACCGTGCGGGGTACTGCTGTCTTGTTGAATGTCCATTATGCGAATAGGCGGATAAACAAAGATATGACTGCCAGGCCTCTGGGCCGCCAAGGGCAACGCCACGGCAACCAGAACTAACATGCTGAGCGAAAACCAAGCAATTCTCTTCATTCGGGTTTCCTTATTCCTTAGGTTCGCTGTATCGCCTGCGAAAAGCGCGATGGCCGTTGCAGGATAACGGCTCTCGTGGCTGACTGGGACGGGAAGGATCGACGTATTGTCTTTTACTCCAACGCAGAAGCCCGTCAACAAGCACATATCTCTATTGCGACGGGTCAGGATACTTCCTGCTAGCTTCCTGAATTGTCAATCACAATTCCCATAATGATCATTTGGGAATGCGGCTCCTAGCTAGCTTCATGCATGCGCCTCTCCAGCGCGCACTTAACAATACAAACGATTTAGCACATTATTTCGGCATAGTTGCCGCAATCTATTGCAGCAAAATGCTACGCGTGTCCACATAAGCATCGATAACTCGCGGTCATTGATAATTACTAATCTGCTGTTGCAACCAATCATTCCTATTTCGGGAGAACAGCTTGGAGAGTACTCTTGGAGTAAGTATCGACGAGGTAAAGTTGTTGGCTGTGCTAGTTAATTCCCGTGGAGCATTGGCATTCCTGCGTTACCTATAGCTAAGGAAACTCTGACTAAGTCCGGCTCTTTGATGGGGACAGCCTTCAGGCCGTCGGAAAATGTCTGATTTTGATCCGGGCTTTAGAGTGTGTGTGAGGACTCGTTTTGGGTTGGCGCGATGGAACGATCGCGCAAGGTCCTGCCCCGCAAGGGCGAAACAATATTAGCCCAGCGCGCGAGAATGTGTTGTGACCTCGTATAGGTTTGTGGCAGTGGAATGAAGCGAGCAAGAATCAGCCCCGAATGGGACGAGAGATCCGACTACAAATCGGAATTGCTCTAAGCGCCACAGCGGCCTAAAAGCCGGGCACCAGACGATCAATCGCAGTTGCGCGAGGAAAGGCACCACCCCATCCACAATTCCTGCGCCGTGTCGCGACCAAGTTCAGCGAGCATCGGAATAAGGAACGAACTCCACAACCCAAATGTCGTCGAAATTTCCCAGTACACGATAGGTATGCGTGCTTTGCGAGTCATAGGCCAGAAGATCGACGATGCGCAACGACGGCCAAGGCGCCAGCACCAGGAAACGGGTGTGCTCCTGCGCCGCCTTCAACAGGAACTGTCTTGGCCTGGCGCTCAGCTTCGTCATTCAAGGTGCGGGGAAGCGGAACCACCGGAGCGTTCACCTTGTAATAGCTCAAGGGCGCGTACAGCACGCTCTCGCTGGGTACCGCAGGCATCGGCTGATAGTCGGCTTCCACCAGAGGGCTGCACATCAGCAGAGGCGCATGATCCGCGGCGGCGTTGGCATCGGCAAACGCCAGCGCAGCCTTCCATGACTCTTCGTGCCTGCGCGACAGTGGCGACGAATACGCCTGAAACACGCACAGTCCCACAAAAGCGAAACAGAACAAGCCACGCAGTGCGCGCGAATCGATGACGCTGCATAGCCATCCCCAGCACAAGGCGATGCCGGGAACAGCCACCAGGAGATAGCGCGGAATGAAGACATGCACCGAGGTGGTCACGCTGATGGCATACAGACACAAAACCGGGACCAGCGCCAGGCTTACACACAGCAGCAAATTGCCTAACCGCTCACGGTTGATGGCAACTGTCGCGCCACCGCCGCGAACAGAATGACGCCTGCCAATACCAACAACTGCCCTTTCCCGGGATTCAGCACTTGCAACACCGATGTCCATTGCGGCGCGTCAGCGAAAGAGTGCGAGGCCCGCGTCTGGTAGATGTACTTGAGCCGCGGCAACACCGGAAGCATGAAGATTGCAAAGCACCCGAGCGCGATGCCGATTTGCCGCAGATCGTCTGGAAGCGAAGAGTACCGGGTCAATAGGTAATAGACAGCGAGCCCTGCCAGGATGCTGGCGAATAAATAGTGGAAATAGAAGATGCCCGCCGCCGCAATGCCGAAGAGGGCGGCGTACGCCGTGCGGTGGGTCTTCATCCAGCGCAGAAACAACAGAATCGTGAGATTGGTTACTAGCAGCGCGAACGGATAGGGACGCACGTCAATCGCGGCAAACGCGATCCCTCTGGGGAGAATGAACAACATGGTCGCGATGAGCGACACGTCCCAAGTGAATAGCTCTCTCGCACACCGGTAGAAGACGTACACCGCACCGAGCATGGCGAGGATGGAGGGAATCCTGAGGATCAGTTCACTATCGCCGAAAAGCGTGTTCGTGAGCCAGAGAATGTAAGCATAAGCAGCGAACGAGTTGCCCTGTATCGACCGCGACCAAATCTGTCTGAAACCACCGGCGATCTGCCAGTAGGAAAGAGTTTCATCCGTCCACAGCGGCGCCCGTACCGCAAGGAACCAAACGGAAAGGCAAGCCAACAAAGCCAATCCGTATGCCACCGCAAGCCAAGTTTGACCTTGTGGGCGTTGGGCGATTCCCGCTTCCGGGGTGGTCGATGCGACGTCAAGAGTCGAATTTGCCATGGTGCGCTTCAGCCGTCTGTTCAGCGGGCTGGGGAATAAGGAACGAATTCCACAACCCAGATATGGTCGAAATTTCCAAGTACGCGGGGCGCGTGCGTGCTGTTCGAGTAATTGGCCAGGAAATCGACGGTCGGCAGCGATGGCCCAGGCGGCAAGCACCAGGAAGCGCTTATGCTCCTGCGCTGCCTTTAGTAGAAATTGTCTTGCCTGCCGCTCGCTTTCCGCAACCAATGATCCAGGAAGAGGCACGACCGGAGCCTTCACTTTGTAATAGCTCAGAGGCGCGTATAGCATGCTCTCGCTGGCGACTGCAGGCATTGGTTGGGTGTCGCCTTCCACAAAAGGGCTGCACATCACCAGGGTGGCATGGTCTTCCGCGGCGTTCGCATCCGCATATTCAAGGGCATACTTCCACGAGAATCCATGAATGCGGGTGGCGGGTGCAGTATAGGCCTCGAATACGCACAGCGCCACAAATACGAAACAGAACAAGCCGCGAAGCGGACGCGAATCGATCAGGCTACAGATCCATCCCCAGCACAAGGCCAGGCCGGGCACAGCCTCAAGCAGGTAGCGCGGGATGAAGACATGGACCGGCGTGGTCACGCTGATCGCATACAGACATAGGATAGGGACCAATGCCAGAGGTGCGCACAACAGTAGCTTGGCGTACATCTCGCGGTTCGGAGTCAGCAGCCTGTGCGCCAATGCTGCGAGGACAAGGGCACTGGCCAGTGCCAACAACTGCCACGTGCCGGGATTCAGGGCCTGCAGGAGCGATACCCATTGGGGTGCCTCGGTGAAGACGTGTGTGGCTCGCGTCTGGTACATGTACCTAAGCTGAGGCCAAACCGGAATGATGAAGATTGCGAAGCACGCGAGCGCGGCGCCAATCTGCCGCCGATCGGACAGGAGCGAAGAGTGCCGAGTCAGCAGGTAACATAACGCGAACGCCACCAGGATGCTGCCGAATAAATAGTGGAAGTAGAAGATGCCGGCTGCCGCGATTCCGAAAAGCGCAGCGTAGCTAGTGCGGTTGGTCTTCATCCAGCGCAGAAACATGAAGATCGCCAGATTGGTTAGCAGCAAAGCGAAGGCGTAAGGACGCACGTCAATCGCGGCATATACGACGCGGCTGGGGAGAGTGAACAATATGGTTGCAAGGAGCGAGATGTCCCAGTCGAACATCTCCCTCGCACAGCGGTAGAAGACGTAAACGGCGGCTAGCATGGCTAGCATTGAGGGGATTCTGAGGACGAATTCCGAGTCGCCGAAAAGCGTCTTGGTCAGCCAAAGGACGTAAGGGTAAGCAGCAAACGAATTGCCCTGTATGGATCGCACCCAAATCTGTTTGAAACCGCCGGCAATCTGCCAGTAGGAAAGAGTCTCGTCGTTCCACAAGGGCGCCCGCACCGCAAGGGACCACTCCGAAAGGCAGACCAGCAGGGCCACGCGATAGGCCGCGGCAAGCCACGTGTCGTATTTCGGGCGGGCCGTGGCTTCCGCTTGGGGACCTGTGCTTACTACATCCAGGATTGCATTCGACATGGCCTGACCGGTCCGCAAGAAATGAAACTTGCCCTCGATTATCCCTTAGGTTGATTCGCAGACTGGGTGGTGTTTTTCTGTTGCTGCGCCTCCGTGATCATGTGCTCGATCACGGCCTTCTGGGGAAAGTTCGGATTCCGCTTGAGCAGCGTTTGCCACGCGGCGACCGCCCCCGCGACATCGTTCTTGCCTTGCCACTTGATGATGCCAATGTTCATCAGCGTGCCCGGATGCTTGGGATCGTAGGTCAGCGACTTGTCAAGCTGCGCAAGCGCGCCATCTATGTCACCGGTATAGTACATGCACGAAGCCATGTCGGTGCGGATCGCGACGTTCTTCGGATCGACATCCAGAGCTTTTTGGAAGTACGAAATGGCGTCCTGGAATTGATGGGCCGCCTTGTAGGTCAGAGCAATCTTGTTGAGCAGATCTACATTCTTGGGATCGGTTTTCAGCTTGGCCAGCAGAGGCTCCGCTTGCTTGTCGGCCATGCGCTTCATGTCATCCAAGCTTGGCATGCGTTGCTGGCCGGCTGCGGATGGCGGGGCGGCAGCAGGCTGCTGCATTTCCGCGGAAGGCTGGCATGGCCTGCCCCGCGGGATTGGCCGAGCCGCGCACCAGGTACCCCACCAACACGCCGATCAGCAGGCAGACGGCCGCCATGATGTAGGTTTGGGTCGCCGTCCAAATGGTGTTGCCGGTTTGCTTCGATTCCTCTTCCATCTTCGCTACTCCTTCGTGACCATGCCGGAAGAGTGCTCTGCTCAAGCACTCTCCTGTCGCGTATTGCTCCGGATGAACCTACGGAAGGTGCACATAGGGTGCCAAACCGGACTGAACGGGGGTTTGCGGCTGACCTTTCACATTCAGCAGGTTAGCGCGGCGAGCGGAGTTGGTCGCAGCCGGCAGGAAAGGCCAAGAAGGGTCTTTGTCCGCACTGCGCGTGTGATTTGGCGCGGCTTGATGCGCCTTCGAAGTGGTCTGGGAGACCGTAATCCATTGTCTAGCCTAGACTTATTCCAATTGTTTTTTGGAGGACCAACTGCACCTGAGGCAAATATGAGTGCCGACGAATCGCGCCCATTACGTTGGGCTAAAGAGGGTGCAGAAAAGGTCAAGAATACAACCCTGTCGTCGGCTGAAAGCCGACTCCAACCCATAAAAACGAATGGCTTGAACGCGGACCTGAAGATCAGCACTACCGGAACCTCGCGTTTCTCAGCAGCCTCTGAGGGCGAAGAGCGAAAGGCGAAAAGCGGAAGCCCGAGTTTCGTCGACGAGCTGCGGCCGCTCCTGCAACTGCGCTGGCTGCAGTTGCTAACGCTGGCCAGCCTTCTGGTCGCGGTGGGAGTCATCGCCTTCAATCTGAAGTTCTCGGTGCTCGACCTGGACATCTGGTGGCACCTCAAGGTCGGCGACTGGATCGTCCAGCACAAAGTGGTTCCCCACACCGGCCTCTTCTCGTGGACTGCAGCCGATCGCCCCTGGGTGGCTTACAGTTGGGGATACGAAGTTCTGATGTCGCGCGCTTACGCGTGGTTTGGGCTGCTGGGCATTGGGCTGTACGGAACCCTGCTGACTCTCGGCGTCGCGTACTTCATTTACTGGACGCTGCGGCGTCTTTCCGGCCGATTTTGGCTGGCGTGCATCCTGACGATCATTACGTGCTCGGCGTTTCTATTTAATCTGATGCCACGGCCGGTCTTCTTTTCCATGATGCTGTTCTGCATGACCCTGACGTTGGTGTTGGAAGCGCATCGCACAGGCCGCGTGCAGCTTCTCTACTGGCTGCCTCTGGTTTTTCTGGTGTGGGCGAACCTGCACATCCTGTTCATCTATGGACTGTTTCTTGTTGGCCTGCTGATGGCGGTGAATGTGGCGCAGCGGCTGGCCGAGCGCTTCGGATTCGCGCCCGCTTGGTTGCTGCCTACGAAACTTCCGGCCGCAACATTGGCCGCCGTCTTTGCTTCGTGCGTCATTGCGACCTGTATCGGACCGAATTCCTACCACTTGTACCAAGTGATCTTCGGATATGCCCGGTCAAAGACCGCCTACCAGATGATCATGGAGTTACAACCCCTGACCTTCCGGGCCTACAGCCATTACGTGCAACTGCTGCTAACTGCAGCCGCGTTTTTCGTTGTCGGACGGCAAAGCAAGGTTGACCCATTCAAACTGGCGTTGCTTGCCATCTCCAGCGCAGTCGCCTTCCGCACAATGCGCGACGCGTGGTTCATCTGCATTCCTGCGGCAGCCTGCATTGCCGATTCGCTCACCGAGGAGACGGAGCACGATGCGAAAGAGACCTGGCTGGAGAATGTTGGTGTGGCTGTGGTGGTTGCGCTTGCGCTGCTGCTGTTCGCGGGCAGTGGGGACTTCAACACACGCGGTCTCGATCGGGCCATCAGCGGCTTTCTACCCGTGAATGCGGCTAACTATTTGCGCAGGAACCCTGCGCCCGGCCCGCTCTACAACACGCTCGACTGGGGTGGGTTTCTTATTTGGTACATGCCAGATTATCCCGTAGCCATCGATGGACGCACCGATCTCTACGGCGATGAATTGGATGAGCGCTTCTTCACCACGGTCAATGGCGCGCCATCGTATGTGAACGATCCTTACCTTAACCAGGCGGGAGTTGTGATCTTGCAGAAGAGCAATAACCTAGTGAGCTTCTTGGAAGCGGACTCGCGATTCCGGCTTGTGTACGAGGACGAACTCGCAGCCGTGTTCGTTCGCAGCCGCTCAGGCTCACAGCAACCCCCGGGGGATCGGTGACTCCTCTGGCGCGCTCGGGCGCGCCCGTCGATGGCATGTGGCGCGATCATGATCGCTGGACCATTCTAAGTGATGAGTGGGCCGAAAACCGCCAATGTCTTTTTGCGTCATGGCTCGCCAATAAGCGAGAATCCTAATATGCAGAGCACCCACGGCGCCCTGCGCGTCGGAGTCGCCGGCGCCGGGGCCTTCGGCCGCAATCACGCGCGCGTCTATCGCAACCTTCAGGCCGATCCATCGCAAAGTATCGAATTTGCCGGGATCGTGGATATCGATTTCCCGCGCGCAAAAACCGTAGCCAGCGAATTCGGCGTCTCCGCGTTTCGGTCAATCGAGGAATTGATTGCCGCTGGGGTGCAAGCCTGCTCGGTTGCGGTGCCTACCGCTGCTCATCTCGAGGTTGCGCGGCAGTTGATGCGGAACGGCGTTGATGTGCTGATCGAAAAGCCGCTGGCGGCTACCGTGGCCGAGGCCGATGAGCTGATTGCCATCGCTGACCAGCATGGCCGAATTGCGCAAGCCGGCCACCTTGAGCGCTTTAATCCCGCGGTGCGCGCCACCTTCCCGTTGCTCACGCAACCCATGTTTCTTGAAGTGCATCGCCTCAGCGTTTTCAGTCCACGCTCGCTCGACGTGGACGTGGTCCTCGACCTGATGATCCACGACCTCGATATCGTGCTCGCCTTCGTGCGATCGCCGGTCAAGGAAGTGCGCGCGGTCGGCTTGCCGATTCTCTCGCAGAAGGTGGACATCGCCAACGTGCGCATGGAATTCGAATCCGGTTGCGTGGCCAACTTCACCGCCAGCCGGGTCAGCACCGAGCGCGTTCGGAAGCTGCGCTTCTTCCAACCGCGGCAGTATGTGTCGCTCGACTACTCCAGGCAGGATGTGCTGGTGCTGACGGTGGATGACTTATCGCCCGATCTGACCGGCATGGACCCGTTCAATCCGGCAAGCGTGGTCGCCGATGCGCTTCCGGGCATCACACCATTTAAGCCTGCGGTCGAGCGGCAGGAACCGCTGCGCGCTGAGTTGGAAAGCTTCCTGCGCGCGGTGCGCGATCGCTCCACGCCAGAGGTCACGTTAGAAGATGGCCGTCGAGTGCTCGCCCTGGCCGTGCAGGTGGTCGACGCGATCGCGGAACACAGCCGCCGGGTGCATTTAGCGGAATTGACTCGCGCGCCGGGCTAGCCTACGCTTCTCGAATCAGCGATGTCGGATGAACCGGTTACCATTGCGAAGTTTCTGACCCTGGGCGAAGCCAAACTGGCGCAGGGCAAGCTGATCTCCGCCGGGATCTCGGCCTTCGTGTGCGACGAGAACATGCACGCCATGAACTGGCACATGGGCATGGCTCTGGGCGGCATCCGCTTGCAGGTTCCTGACAGCCAGGTGGTGCGGGCGCTGGAAGTCCTCGACGATTTCGAGCCGGACGAATCCGCCGTACTGGAAACCGAAGACGGTGACGAAGAAATGGAGGAGGTCGCCTGCTGTCCTGAGTGTGAATCGCTGGAGATTCGCGAAGTGGCTGGCAGCAGCCCGCGTCAGATCGCCCTGTGGTCGGCGGCCATACCGTTCCCCGAGCCTGCGGCACCAGAGACGCATCGTTGGAGATGCCTGTCCTGTGGGTATCAGTGGCGGGAAGCGGAAGAATAGCGGCCTTATGAAAGGCATTCAGTTCGTTATCGACGGAAAGGGACGCAAGGTTGCGGTGCAAATCGACCTGAAGAAGTATGGCGCAATCTGGGAAGACATCTGGGACGGTCTGGTTTCGGAGTCGCGCCGCAACGAAAAGGGCATCCCATGGGAAGAATGCCGCGCCAAACGCCTGAAGCGGGTTCGGTCACATCAGTAAGAGGATGTGCCGCTGCGAGCAACGAGCGCCGTAGGCGCGAAAGAGCTTAGCCCAGCGCTTCAGCGCTGGGTGGGCGTTGGTTGGGAATAATGAGTCCCGTAGGGACGACACAAACACCTCTCAACCCTCCAAAAAAAGTTCCCGCCGGGGCTGAAGCCCAAATCATTGTTGAACTGGTTACGCCACGTCTAAAGCCGTGCCCTGATACACAACGATGTATGTTGGCCTTGAAATCTGAGCTGCCGAAGTCCTTCCCTAAGCCCATGGCGCATGCGACAATAGTCCTTCCTTCCTGATTGCCATGAACCCAGTTGATAGCGCACCCGCTCTCGCCAAAGAACCCACCATCACTCCAGAAGTGCTTCGCGACCATGGAATTTCGGCGGAGGAATACGACCGCATCCTGAAGTCGCTGGCCCGCGAACCCACGTTCACTGAACTCGGCATCTTCAGCGTGATGTGGAGCGAGCATTGTTCCTACAAATCCTCGCGCGTCCACTTGAAGCGACTGCCCACGCACAGCCGTCGCGTGGTGCAGGGCCCCGGCGAGAACGCGGGCATCATTGACATCGGCGATGGCTGGGCCTGTGCCTTCAAAATTGAGTCGCACAATCACCCTTCGTTCATCGAGCCTTTTCAAGGCGCAGCCACAGGTGTTGGCGGCATTTTGCGCGACATCTTCACCATGGGCGCGCGTCCGGTCGCCATCATGGATTCGCTGCGTTTCGGGCCCATCACGCCCCAGCCGGGCTTGGATCAGGCCACGTTGCACAAGAACCATTCCGTGATGGAAGGCGTGGTGAGCGGCGTTGCATCGTACGGAAACTGCTTCGGTGTTCCGAACGTGGGCGGCGAAGTGAAGTTCGAGAGCTGCTACTCGGGCAATCCGCTGGTCAACGCGTTTGCCCTGGGACTGGTGCGCCGCGACCAGATCTTCTACGCGAAGGCCGCCGGCGAAGGAAATCCCGTGATCTACGTCGGCTCCAAGACCGGCCGGGATGGCATACACGGCGCCACCATGGCGAGCGAAGAATTCAGCGAAGAGTCGGAGGCCAAGCGCCCCAACGTGCAAGTCGGCGATCCGTTCCTGGAGAAGTTACTGCTCGAGGCTTGTCTTGAAGCCATGCAGACCGGCGCGGTGGTTGGCATTCAGGACATGGGAGCGGCGGGCCTGACCTGCTCCACCTGCGAGATGGGAGGCCGCGGCGGCGTGGGACTCGAGATCGAGCTCGACCTGGTGCCCCAACGCGAGACCGGTATGACGCCCTACGAAATCATGCTGAGCGAATCGCAGGAGCGCATGCTGCTGGTGGCCGAGAAGGGCCGCGAGGACGAAGTATTCCGCGTCTTCCAGAAGTGGGGACTCGACGCCGTCACCATCGGCCGCGTTATCAATCAGCCGGCGATGCGAGTGTTGGAGCACGGCAAGGTGGTCGCGGAAATTCCCAACGCAGCATTGACTGACGATGCGCCGCTCTACCATCGGCCGCTGGAACGCTGGGAGCCGCCTGTTTCGCGCGACGTTCCGGCGAACGTTCAGTTGGGCAGCAAGACAGAATTCACCGACGAGCTGAAGCAATTGCTGGCCAGCCCGAATATTTGCTCCAAGCGCTGGGTCTTCCAGCAATACGACTCCATGGTGCAAACCAACACGGTCGAGGGACCCGGGCGGCGAGGGCGGAGTGATTCGCATCAAGGGGACGCAGCGTGGCCTGGCGATGGCGCTCGACGGCAACAGCCGCTGGTGTTATCTCGATCCCAAGCTGGGAGCCATGCACGCCGTGGCGGAGTCAGCCCGCAACGTGGCATGCACCGGCGCAACGCCGGTCGCCGCCACCAATTGCCTGAACTTCGGCAATCCGGAGAAGGCGCACATCATGTGGCAGTTCTCGCAAACCATTGACGGCATATCCAAGGCCTGTGAAGAGCTCGAAACTCCCATCACCGGTGGCAATGTCAGTTTCTACAACGAGACGCTCGGCGAAGGCATCTATCCGACTCCCGTGATTGGCGTCGTCGGAATCATTGACGACGTGCACAAGGCAGTCGGCCCCGATTTCCGCGAGCCGGGACGCGCTCTGCTAGTCATCCGAGGATCGGAGCCGGGCGACGCGGCAGATGTCGAGGCGGAGTTTGGCTCCTCCGAGTACGCCAAAGAGCTGTCTCGGCGAGATTTGGGGCTTTCCGCCGTCGCTGGAGTTGGAGAAGGAAGCGGCTCTCCAGAAGGCTGTCGTGGAGATGATCGGCGCGGGCCTGCTGGAATCGGCCAAAGACTGCTCGGAGGGCGGGTTGGCGGTCACGCTGGCCGAGTGCGGATTCGCCCGCGGCATTGGCAGCCAGGTGCAGCTTAGTTCCAACGGGTTAGTGCCGGAATTCGTGCTTTTTGGCGAGGATGCCAGCCGCGTGCTCATTTCCTGCGACCCGCAAAACGTCCAGCGAATCCAACAAGTGGCGGGGAAATTTGGCCTCTCAGTGGAACCGATAGGGGATACGGGTCCTGATCAATTGGAAATCCAGATTGACGGAAAAGTGGCCGTCAAAGCTAGCGTCTCCGAATTACGGGAGGCATGGGGAAGTGCCTTGGAACGCGCCCTGCAAGTGGAGACCGAGGAACGGCTGGTTCCTTCCACGTTGCAGAAGAGCTAACGGGTTTCCAGACTAGGGGTCGGGTAGTGCGGCGCTTCAGCAGCCGCGTTAGAGTTGAGGGGGTGGCCTTTATGGCCCTGAGGGACATTTCACGATGTCGCCGAAATCCGTGTTTCGCGAGGGTTGAAACGAAGTACCCCGGCGGCTAAAGCCGGCTTTCATAGATTGGCGCTAAACGCGGGCCTGAAGGCCCGCACTACCGAGCGGGTGCAGCGGCTGAAGCCGTGCCCCTCCAAATCAGGTGAGGCGATGCTGATTCCTTCCGACAAGCTACGAGAAGAATGTGGCGTGGTGGCCATCTACGGCCATCCCGAAGCCTCCAAGCTCGCCTACCTCAGCCTGTACGCGCTGCAGCATCGCGGCCAGGAATCGGCGGGCATTGCGGCCTCCAACGGTGAGCAGCTTCAACTCCACAAGTCCATGGGGTTGGTGTCGGACATCTTCACCGCGGACGCCCTGGCCCGCGTTCCCGGCTCACTGGCCATTGGCCACACGCGCTACTCCACCGCGGGCGATTCGGCGCTGCTCAACGCCCAGCCCATCATGGTGGAGTGCAACAAGGGCAAGATTGCGCTGGCGCATAATGGCAACCTCACCAATGCGCTCGAAGTGCACGCCCAACTTGAGCAGCAGGGCTCCATCTTTCAGACCACCAGTGACACCGAAGTTGTGGTCCATCTCATTGCGCGTTCGCGCGAACAGACCTTGCCGGACGCGGTTGCCGATTCGCTGCGCCGCATCGAAGGCGCCTTTTCGCTGGTCATGCTGACTCCCGACCGGGTCTTCGCCGCCCGCGATCCGCGTGGCTTTCGTCCGCTGGTCATGGGCCGCATTTCAGGACAGGCGGCGCACCGGGCCGATACCATTGTTTTCGCTTCCGAAACCTGCGCGTTCGACCTGATCGGAGCCACCTACGAGCGCGAAGTGAAGCCGGGCGAATTGGTCATTGTCGGGCCGGAAGGCGTTCATTCACGCTTCTATTCGGCGGCGCAGCCGCAATCGAGCTGCATCTTTGAGCACGTTTATTTCTCGCGGCCCGACAGCCTGGTGTTCGGTAAGGCGGTTCAGCAGACGCGTGACGCCATGGGCCGCCAGCTCGCGCTGGAATCTCCGGTAGACGCCGACATCGTGGTTCCGATTCCCGACTCCGGCGTAACCGCCGCCCTGGGCTTCTCGTATCAAAGTGGTATCCCTATCCAGTTCGGATTGATCCGTAACCACTACGTCGGCCGGACTTTTATCGAGCCGGAGCAACGTGTGCGCGACTTTGGCGTAAAGCTCAAGCTGAATCCGGTGCGGAATGTGCTCGAGGGCAAACGCGTTGTACTGATTGACGACTCCATCGTGCGTGGCACGACCAGCCGCAAGATCGTTCGCATGGTCCGCGAGTCGGGCGCAAAAGAGGTGCACATGCGCATCTCATGCCCGCCGACCATCTCGCCTTGTTATTACGGAGTGGACACGCCTTCCAAGAACCAGTTGATCGCCGCCAACAAGTCGGTGGACGAAATTCGCGAATACATCGGCGCCGATTCGCTTGCTTACTTGTCGCTGGAGGGCCTGCGCAAAGCCGCAGGGGAAGGTGACGAACCCTTCTACTGCACGGCCTGCTACACCGGCAAGTATCCGACGAACATCGTGGAAGTGGAAGACATTACGCCCGCGATGGCTGCGGGCGACTGAGCGCTTGTGGCCCACCTTACTCTGTCGAAATCCTCATGGATAAGGGTGAAGCACCCCATCAAGCAGGGAGCAGATCGTAGGCTGTCACCTGTCTTTATCCCCGCGGGGGAAGCGCTATGGTTGCTGCGAAAGCTCGCTATTCGAAGACTCATCGCCGTCCACCTTGACCGGCTCGACTGGCACCATCAGCCGATAGCCTCGCCGGCGGGCCAGCGTCTCAACGTATTTCGGCTCGTCGGCGCAGTCACCTAGCGCCTTGCGCAGCTTGCCGATGGCCACGTTGATACTGTGATCGAACTCGACGGTGGTATCGATTTGGCCAGAATTTCTTCTGGATTTCCTCGCGGGTAACCATTGCTCCTTCGCGCTTCACCAGCATGACCAGCAGGCAGAACATCTGATCCGAAAGGACGATCCTGCGTTCGATAGCGGGCCCGAGGAGTTCTCCGGTCTTCAGGTCAAATTCAAATGCCCCGAAACGAACGCGAACTGGCTGCGCACCTCTCATGCGACTGGCTCGGAGTTGCGAGAAAATGTCTGCTTTACGACACAGTGTACTATCGGGGTAGTTGAACACCAAGCCACCTTCGCTTATCTGTTGATGCCACTTTTGGGGCTGGCCCTCAAGGGAGAGCCCGCCTCCCCATCGGGTAATCCCGCTCCGGTGAGCTTCCAGGCGAAGAACTTTCTGCTCAGTCGCTTAACCCCGATGACTCAAAAATGACCCAAAATTGACCGCCAGTGCATTGCCAGCGTAGACCACTTGGGGCACACTCGGCGCATTCTCCTAATATTGACAGTAAGGGTACGACGTTCATAACGGCATTTTGTGTTCCCGAAAATTCAAGTTGGCTGGGTAGCCAGCCAGAGATTGAAGGAGGGAGTGTGAAAGCCGCGATAGTAGTTCTAGCGTTCCTAGCGATGTGCGTTCCGGCTTCTGGGCAGGGCGTGATTTACGACAACGGACCCGACACCGGAACCATCGGAGCGTGGCCCATCAACTTCGGTCACAGAGTGTCCAACTCGTTCAGGCTCGAATCGGACTCCACTGTCACCGACGTTGTACTGTCAATTTGGGATGTAAACGAACGGAATCACCCTCAGACTGCCAAATGGAAAATTACCACCGAGCCTTTCGGTGGGACGACGCTGTATAGCGGGGGTGGCATCCTGGGGTATCTCGGTTACTTTGAGGGCCGGCTGTGGGTTGTGTGGAGCATGAAGATTCAACACATGAACGCACGTTTGCCAGCCGGAACCTACTACCTTGAGGTCTACGACGTAGTTACTCGCTGGCGTACATGGGCTTTCTGGGGAGATAACGACGGCATTGGCTGTACGTCGCCGGGCTGCCCCTCTACGGGGCATTACGACCAAGCCATGCAGAGAGGATACGAGATGGTTGTCGGCTCGGAGTCGTTTCAGGTCCTGGGAAATACTGATGGTACGTGGCCAGAGAACCGAGGAACGCAATGATCACCAGCCACAAGAGTGTGCTAGCGGCGCCGCAACAAAACTTGGCGGGTGCGAAAAGTAGCGAATCAGGGCGGGCGAAAAACTTCACCCGATGAGGCGGACAGATTCTACAGCCGAGTTCCTCGCACTTATCAAATGGAAAGACAATTTGCGCCGTGATGAATTCGCTAGCTTCCACAGAATGACAGGAGTTCTATGAAAACGAACGTGTTGGCGCAATCCGATCATCTTACGCGTAATCACCCAACCCTAACCACCAGCTTGGGTCCGCTGGAGACGCAGGCAATGGAAATCCTTTGGACAGGCGGCGAATGCAACGTGCGAGACGTGATGAAGGCGCTGAACCGGGATTTGGCCTACACGACGGTCATGACGACGCTGGACCGGCTATTCCGCAAAAAGTTTGTTTCCCGGAGCAAGCGTGCTCGCGCTTACCTGTACTCGGCGCGCGTCACCTGCCAGGAATGGAAAGACGCGGCCGCTCGCGACTTGGTAGACAAACTGATGGCCGGAGTCAGAGAGCTGCTGATCGAATGTCTGATAGAAGCAGTCTGTAAGGAGGATGCAAGCGTCCTAGAGGACATCGCGAGAATGGCGCCTAACAAGACCTTGCCCCCTGATCGTCCGGACAATCCGCGCACTCGGATCATTTGATTAGTCTCCGAGCACTTCCTGGGCCGCAAGACTTTGTCGCAACACTGCCCACAATGCACGTCTGAAAATGCGGACTCCCATCGATCGCCAATCAAAGGAAACTCATACAGTTGACTCAGTGGCTGCCCAAGTGAATACGTAGGGGGCCCACTAGAGGTACAATACCTTTCGTCCGGCTTCCCACAGCAGTTGCAGACCAGTCTTCCCGCCCGGATAGGCCCCCTCGCGGTTGTTCAAGTTACAATTTTGCTGCATTCGTTAACTTTGGAGGATCACCATGACTATCTACGGAGTTGCCTTTGAGCCTTATGTCGGGCCCTGGATTGGTGACGGTCCAGTTCTTTACAACACGTACACGCTCGATCAGGTCAATCAGCTCTTGAAGCCGGTGGCCGGGCACTTTTCCCTGATCACGACCTACGGCCAGGGCACCTTCGTCTGGCAGGGTGTTCCGAATATTCAGGATGCCAACCGCTTCAACATTCAGGCGGCCAAGACCGCGGGCCTAAAGGTCAGTGCCGGCTGCTATCAGATCGGCGCCGACTCCCAGACCGATTCCATCAACGTGGAGTGGTCGAAGACGGAGATCGACTACGCCATCCAGCAGGCCAAGACCTATGGCAACGTGGTGGACCTGGTTATCGGCAACGAGTGCATCTGGGGACCGAACTCGACGCAGGCGATCATCGACCTCATCGCCTATGCCAAGAGCAAGCGCGCCCCCCTCACCGCTGCGAACCTGCCCATCACCACCCGCCAGCAATGGGGCGTGCTCGGGGGCGTGGATAACACCAAGCCGGAATACGCAACCATGCGGCAGAAACTCCTGGCGTTGATGGCCGCGTGCGAGAGCCACGTTTACGGAAACATGTATGCCTACTTCGATCTCAAGATCGCCGGCCAAATCGGACAGAATCCTACGCAGACTACGTTCACCCAGGCAGTTACGGCGAGTATGACAAATCAGTTGTCGGGATTGAAGACAGCCTTTGCGAATCAGAACATTGGACTTGAGATCCGCATCGGCGAAACCGGATGGCCGACACAGGGCTCACAGAAAGACCAGCCCAATGCCTTCCTCGCCAACGTGACCAACGCCCAGTGGTATTACCAGGCGATGGTGAACTGGGCGAAGTCGAATGGCACGAACACCGTCATCTTCGCGGCCTATGATGAACCATGGAAGGGCCCAGCCGACGGCTCCAACAGCGAGGCGTTCTTTGGCATCTGGAAGGCCAATGGGATCGCGAGTGATCGGGGGCATTACACACTGAATGGCGTGACGGCTAAATACGGCATTGGGTGACGAGAAAGCAGAGCATAGAGAGCGCTCCAATCCCACAACGTAATTCCCCGAATGGGCGCATGCGCACTCCATCCCGAAAAACTTGAACGTTACCTGAGTTATCGCACACGAAAAAACGTTTTATTGGCTCGGCGGCAGAGCTCTGATGATACTGAGTATTGGCCGCCTCCTTTCGGCGCAACAATAGAACAATAAAGGCTGCGGAGAAGCGCCCGTCAGCATGGCTTTGTGGAGAGGCGGTCTTGCCCGTTCTTGCATCGTAGTTGTTCTACTTGCAACACAGGAACGCTTGATTCTTCCCATCTGCTATCTGATATCTGAGGCCTTTACCTTTATGACTTCCTTATAGCAGGCTCGATAGTCTATCTTAAGCTTGGACGCTCCCGTTCAAGAGCTTGCACGCTGCGTGGTCGCGTGCTTAGTAGTAACCGCGGTCCCTTCGATCAGCTCTTGCGCCTGGTGGAACGCTTCCTGGCACAGATACGATGTCTGCCGCTCCTCGAACGCGCAGTTTTGCTTTGGTCTTTCTGGCCCTGCTGTCACTCACTACACTGGCGTGCGCGCAGTCGGTTTACCAGGCCATTATCGGCAACGCGGAGTTCGTTCTTCTCAACCAGATCACGCACTCCGGCCTGCTGCTGATAATCTTGTGCTTTAACCTGCTGCCGGCAATTGTGCTGGCCTTGGTATGGCTTGGCGCTCGTGCCCTGGGGAAAACTGCTGCCGACAGGTTTCTCAGCTCAGCGTTCTTGTTGTTGCTGGCGCCATTTCTGTTGGAACTTCACAAGCGATACCTTTCCCCTGTATTGCACTTCCATCACCGCACCACTCTCGTGGCGATCCCCTTGGCGATTGCGACATGGCTTGTGTTTCGCTACCGGGAAGAGTTCGAACGGTCGCTGCTCGTACTCTCGCCAGTGGTGGTGATTCTCCCAGGACTGTTCGTTTTACGGACTTGGCACGAGGTCCGGCCTAGAGTTGTGGCTCAGACCGGCACGATGGCGAATGTCGCCGCCTTGGATACAAGCAAACCGGATCCTCCAATTTTCATTCTCTTGCTTGATGAGTTCACCCGTCCGGCGTTGCTCGACAACAATGGCAACATCGATGCATCGCGCTTTCCGCACTTCGCCGAACTGGCGCGCCACAGTACGTGGTTCACCAACGCCACCGCTAATGCCGAATACACTATCCGCTCGATTCCGGTGATCGTTACAGGAAACTTTCCTCACGGCAATCATCCCTCGGACAGGGCGTACCCAGACAACCTGTTCCGCCTGCTCGCGCCCGCTTACGACGTCACGATTCACGAATTTGTGACGCGCTTCTGCGCCAGCCCGGAATATCACTGCCCAGACGCATCGCGAGTGCGAAAGCGGAGTCACCTCCTTCAGGCTGTAGCCGAACTTTACCTCCTGCGGATCGCCCCGCTGTCTGTGGCGTTGAGGTTCACCGGAGCGGCCGGATTGCGCGAGCAGCAGGAACGCTTTCGCGAGTTCCTGGACGAGATCGGGGCCACGCAGGGAAGCAGACCACCGCTCGAGTTCATGCACTATAACCTGCCGCACGGCCCCTACTTGCTTACGCCCGACGGTGCGATTCACGAAAGGTCTCCCAGCTTTTTCGATCCAGCGCTCGCCGGAGACGCCACGGTGATTAAGCGCCTGCGCCACGACTACGAAATGCAGGTCCAATTCGTCGATCGTCAGTTAGGCAGGTTCCTGGACAAGCTAAAGCAGGCGGGAATTTATGATCGCGCCCTCATTGTCGTCACCTCAGACCACGGCGTGAGCTGGAAAAACCAGGCCCCCGGGCGCCCTTTAAGCGAAGCGAACGCCGAGATGATCTTCCCAGTGCCCCTGTTCATCAAGCTGCCGGGACAAACGCAGGGATATGTCTCCACTGAGGACGCGCAGCTCATCGACTTGGTTCCGACGATTGCTGGAGTCGCGGGCGTCAAGGTGCCATGGCATGTGGCTGGGCGCGATCTTTTTGAGCTCGATGTGTCGGACCGTCAAAAGATCATGGTCGACGAGAAGGGGAAGAAATTTGCCTACCCGTCGACGTTTGCGGAGACGAACCCGAGGCCCAACGAAAAAACAGGCTTCCTCTCGGTTAAGTTAAGGGGCACTTCTACGACACGGCCAAATGAATACAAGGCTGGAGCTTCAGGTGGCCACCACCCTGGTCATTTGTGATAACAAGAACGTACTCAAGAGTTAAGCTGTTATGCTGAATCGGAACGTGAACTACAGACGCGCTTCTTGTCTGCCATCGCCGAATCGTGAAGAAACGCCATGACCCCGCCCAAAAAGAACAATATCCCAGGCGACAAATTGGAGCGGTACGACAAACTTGTCAGGACCAATCCGAAGATCGAACGGAGAGGGGCCGCGAACCCTTACACCTCGCTGAACGGTCATATGTTTACAGTACCTGAATCCATCCGGTTCGCTGGCCCTCCGGCTTACCCAGGATGAAGGAGAAAAGCTTCTGAAGAAGTACAAGACAACGCTATTCGAGGCCTACGGCGCGGTGATGAAGGAATACGTCACTCTGCCCGACAGCCTGCTAAAGAATACAAAGGTGCTACAGCCCTATTTTCAAATGAGCTATGAATACATCAAGACACTGAAGCCGAAGCCAACCAAGAAGAAATTTCGACCAGAGTGTATTCCCGGCGGCGATTGAGCACAGCCGCCGCATTTGGGGAAGACAAATCGCAGCGCACCATTACGACGCCACCTTCTTCCCTGCCATTAACTTCTTCCGCAAATCTTCCACGTAGTGGTCCGTCATGCCTGCGATGTAATCGCACACCACCCTTACTACTTTTTCGTTTTCGCACCGCTCGCGATAGCTGCGGGGCAGGGCCTCGGGATGGGCGACCAAATAATCGAACACTTCGGTGACCACCTTTTCGGCCTGCCGCTTCTCCGGCTCGAGAGGCTTGGAGTTGTAGAGGGCTTCGTAGAGGAAGCTCTTGGCCTGGCGGCGCTCCTCCTCAACCTCTGGACTGAAGCCAGCCAGCCGCTCGGGATAGTGTCGCAATTCGTCGAGGCTGCCAATCCCGGCCTGCTGCACTCTCCGCCGCGTGTTCTCGATTAAGTCGGTCACAAATCGATTGAGAACGCGCTTCAGTGCCTCATTGAATTTCAACTTGTCGGGAGCTTTTGGATACTTGGCTTCCGCCTCAACGTAATAGCGCTCAAATACCCCCACCCGCTGGCGAGTCTGCGCCAGGCGCAACAGCCTGGCCTCGTAACCATCGTCAAGGTCGGCAGTGCTGTAGGCAATTTCGTCGGTGAGGTCGATGAGCTGCGCTTCCAGCGGCGGGCGCTCATGCAGCAGGTATTCCGCCAGTTCGGGATGTTCGGCTTCGCAGTAGTCGTGCGAGTGCTTGATGATACCTTCGCGAACCTCAAACGTCAGATTCAAGCCGCGGAACTCGGCGTACCGTAGCTCCAAGTCTTCCACGGTCCGCAGCGCCTGCAAGTTGTGATCGAAGAACTCGCCGTGGCGGCGCATCAACAGATCAAGCGTCCGCTCGCCGGCGTGTCCAAACGGAGGATGGCCAATGTCGTGCACCAAGGCCAGGGCCTCGACGAGATCGACATTCAGGTTGAGCGCCGCGGCGATGGTGCGCGAGATTTGCGCCACCTCCATGGTGTGCGTCAGGCGGGTACGAAAATGGTCAGAGTAGCGGCGGGTGAAGACCTGCGTCTTGTTCTCCAGCCGGCGGAAGGCGCGGGCATGAATAACGCGATCGCGGTCCCGCTGAAAAGGGCTGCGATAGGGATGGGGCGGCTCGGGATAGCGGCGTCCACGCGAATCCTCCACGCGAACAGCGTAGCTGGCGAGCATAGGATGAGTTTAGCAGCGGCCTAAGGCATGTCGCCACTTGGCAGCGGGTTAGTTTCGTCTTCCAAGCGCAATCCCTCTCGACGGGGGTCTTTTCTCCGCTCAGCATGTTAAGATGTTCAATCAAAAATCGAGGTGTAGCGATTTTTTGCTCGACAATGCCTTATGCCAGCCGGCAAGGAAGTAACGTCATGCGTGCCCAGCAAATCAACCGCGTTAGCAGCAAAGTCATAATCGTCCTGTCTCTCACAGCGTTGCTCGCGGTACTTAGCGGGTACACGCAGCCGCCTCAACCGGACGAAGGATCGGCGGCACATATCTTTCAAATCGCAATTGTGTTGCTGGTACCGATGATCTTGCTTTTCCTCGCTACGGCGGATTGGAAGCAGCGTTCGCGAAGCGCGCGCCCCTTGGCATTTCCAGGCGTCGCCTTGGTTGTCGCGTTTGGAGCACTGTATTACCTTGAGCACTACCGCTGACCCGAGGGCTCCCACCCTCGCGCAGTAGGTATTGGTGTCGTGGAACTGCAGCGAGTGCCGCCGGCTGAAGACGGCTCGAATGTCAACGATCAGCGGTAGAGCGGCGCTGAAGCGCCGCACTACCCGTACTCGCTCGACTACGGTAGTTCATGACTTGTTCGGATGAAAAAGGCGCTGCCGCGGCAGCGCCCTGATTTCCGCTAAGAGTTATTGCTTGGTCGTCGCCGTTTGTTTGGCCAGTTTGACCCGAGTGGTCTCCAGTTCCTTCTGCAACTTGGCAACCTCATCCTGGTCCACTTCGGCCGGAATCGTTTTGTTCCATTCTTCGAGAGAGCGCTCATAATTACTGGCAGCCAGCTTCAGGCGCCCTGTCTTCTGGTAAAGCTCGCCCAGGTGTTGATGCACCGTGGGATCGGTGTTAATCCGCTCGGAGGCACGCCGCAAGTTTTCTTCCGCAAGATCGTACTTCCCAAGCTTGTAGTAGGCCCAGCCCAGGGAATCAAGATAGGCGCCGTTCTGCGGGTCAAGTGCCACCGCACGGCGGATGTACCCGAGGGCCTCTTCCACCCGGGTGTCGCGGTCGGCCAGCATGTATCCCAAGTAATTCAACGTCATCGCATTTTTGGGATCGTCGGCCAGGACCTTGCGAAATGCCTCTTCTGCCAGGTCATACTTCTTTTGCCGCTCGTAGATGGAGCCTTGCACGAAGATGGCGTAATCCTTTTCTTCTGGTTTACTGGAGAGATCGATGGCCTTGTTGATGTTTTCTTCCGCGGCTGGCCATGCCTTCACGCGGCTGTACATCTGGGCCAGGGCAACGTAAACCTCGTGGTCGTCGGCATTGCCCTTGAGCAAGGTTTTAACGTGCTCGATGGCCACGTCGGGTTTGCCCATGTCGGCTTGTTGCGAAGCCGAGAGCATCTGCAAGCCGCGATCATTGGGATATTTCTTCGCACCCTCCGCCGCGACCTCGGTTGCCATTTGCCACTGCTTATTGTCGCGGTAGGTTTCCAGGATCTGCCCATAGCCGCGAATGGCATTCTCATCCCCGAGATCAAGCATCTTACGGAAGGTATCGACTGCCAGCTGGCTCTTATTGGCTTCGCGGTAGACCGTGCCCAGCCGCTCCAGGAAAACCGCCCGGTTGTTCTTGTCGGGAATGCTGTAGTCGCCATCAGAATGTTCGGTCTTTTGCAGCAACTGGTTGAGAATCTGGATGGCGTCTTCGTACTTCCCCTGGGCCTCGTCAATGACCGCGATGTTGTACTGTACCTCGAGGGAATCGGGTACTACAGCGGTGGCTTTTTTCAATGCTTCCAACGCCTGATCGAATTTTCCATTGCGGCGATCAATCTCCGCAATCCGCATGTAGGTCTGCGCATCCGAAGGGTCGGCATCGGCGATCACTTTGTACTGTTCCAGCGCGGCATCGGTCTGGCCGTCGTTCAGCAGGTTCTGGGCCAGGCCGCGTACCGAATCCAGATTGTCGTGGTCCAACTCGGTAGAGCGGCGATAGGCCTCGATCGCCTTCTTGTAGTCCTTCTCCTGCTCGTAGGTGAACCCAAGGGCGGAATACAACTTGGCAGTGCGTGAACTGTCGGGTATCGCGCTCAACACCTGGAGAGCCCGATTCGAGTCGCCTTCCTCGTTATAAAGGTAAGCCAACGTGGTGACAGCCTCTTCCGAGTCGGGCTGTATTTTCACCGCCGTCTTGAACTCGTCTTCCGACTTCAGAAGCTCGTTGTTCAGCCGGTACAAGCGGCCCAACAGTAGGTGGTCTTCCACGCTCTTGGGATCGAGCTTCACAATCTGCTCATATTGCTCGATCGCCAGCTTTAGAACCTCCTGCGATTGAGTGCCGGCCTGCATGTCGCCGAGCGAACGCAGATAGATGCGGCCCAGCAGGCGACGTGCCTCCAGGTTGTTGCCGTCGCGCTTCAGGATGTCCTGGGCTTCGAGGACAGCGTCGCGAATGCGGCCAGTCTTGGCGTACAGTTCGGCGAGTCCGGCGTTCAGGTAGTCGGAAGTGGGGTCGTTGTCGATCGCCAGCCGATACTCTTCAATCGCCTTATTGGCGTAGTCGGCGCGTCCGTACATGGAAACCAGTTCCTCGTACACGTGCGCCATGGTGAAGTGGTAATAGGCCGCAGCCTTGTCCGGCTGCTTCGGGGGCGCCGGTTCGGCAGGTGGTGTTGGGGAGCTTGCTTCGTCCTGGCTTGCAGCCGGAGACTGCTCAGGTTGCGCGGGCGCAGAGGAACTCGGTTGCTCCTGACCCGCGGGCTGCGAGCCTTGCTCGGGGGCCGACGGGGTCAAGATGATAGTGGGAGCAGTAGTTTGGGCGATGCCGCTCACTGAGCCGGCGAGCAGAAGTGCCGCGAGAGAAACACAAATACGATTCAGGGTCATTAATAGCCAGCCACTCAACACCGATTGGATGCCGCGCCTCACACTGGAGTCTTCTTATTTTATTATTCTAGCTGCTTGTGGGCCAGCACGGCGAAAAGTTGGAGGGACTTTTCCATAATAGTTTTTTCTCACTTCTACGATTCGCTATTCGGGTCCTGCAAGTTCCATTGCTTAATGGGGGCGATTTCACAGAACTGCTGAAAACGGGCCGTCCAGGTAGCGCGGGGATCCAAGACATGTTTTTAGACCATTACTTTGTCATTCCGAGGGAGTTGAGGCCCGAGGAACCTGGTTTTCCGGGCTTTGGCAGCCGACCGGGCTTTGGCAGCCGACCGGGCTTTGGCAGCCGACCGGGCTTTGGTAGCCGATTCAAACGCCCGCTAGATTGGACGTCCCGCCGACCGAAAGGTTAAAACGAGGGGACAGCCTCCAGAATCCGCACCTTCCAGGAATTCTCCGTCAACAGAGCAGGAACGCGGCCTATCTGCTCGACGCAGACCCGTCGCTGCTCGCGCCCGCAAGCCCGAATATCCCACGGCCTTCCTGCAAGAGTGCCAGCGAGCTTATTTCCTGTTGGCTGGCATTTTGGGAACGATCACCGTCGTCCGGCAGCTGTCGCTCGTCGATGCAAAACGGGAGGTTGAAAATGCGATGGCGGGTGCGCTTGCCACCGACAGGAGCGAGATCGCGGTTAATCCTGACACCGCGTCTGCCTCGGAAAGCCGCTGATCGGGTTCTCGCGCTGCTGTAACAATTACCTATTGCTTCCCCTTCCTACGCGACCAGTATTGAAACAGTAAATGGCTCCGAACGTCCCAACGATGAAAATAAAAGGCTTACCGCTTGGCTTCTAGCTGCTAGGTTTGGCAACCAACCTGTAACAGAAATAACGTTAATAACGTTGGCGCGCAGAGCCATCGTGCGGGAGTGCAACCGCCGCATGACGGCAAAAGTTGCAGAGAAAGCGCGGCCGGCATGTGTGGCACCTTGTGCCAAAGGATCCTGGAGGAACTCTCTAATGAAGTCCCGTATTCTGTTTACCTTGCCCTTGGCTGCCAGCCTGATGCTGCCGGCAATGGCCCAGCAGTCGCCTGCCGACAATCAGCAGCCCGCTGCTACGTCGTCGTCGCAGAGCAGCTCGCAACCGACGTCATCTTCAACATCTTCGAGCCCTACTGTCAGCTCAGATGAGAACATGACGGCGCGGCAGCCGCTCGAACCTGATATGCGGCAGGGGTTCTGGGGCAAAATGAATCCCTTTGCCCGCAAGAAGTATGTACAGCGCCAGCTTAGCCCGATTCGTAATCGGGTGAACGAGCTCGACGATCTCACCGCCGCCAACGCCAAGGACATCAAAGATGTCGATGCCCGCGCGCAGGAAGGTATCCGCCAGGCTTCCGCCAAAGCGACTGAAGCTGACCAGCACGCCACCGAAGCTGGAAACCGAGCTCAGCAAGCCAACCAAACCGCGCTGCAAGCCAGCAATCGCTTGAACACAGTGGAGCAAGTCGTCGGCAACATTGACCAGTATCATCCGGCTACCGAAACCGAGATCCGCTTCCGGCCTGGACACACAGTGTTGAGCGCGAAAGCCAAGGAAGCTCTCGACGACATGACCACCAACTTGAAGGACCAGAAAGGCTACATCATAGAGGTACAGGGTTTCTCTACGAGCTACGGACGCGTTGGTATCCAGAACTCTCAGGCGCTGGCAAATTCCGTGGTGCGTTACCTGGTGGAAAAGAACGAGATTCCCGTGTACCGCGTCTTCGTACTGGGGATGGGAAATGCGCGGGTCGCCGCATCTGAAGAAGGCGGAGCAGAACCCGCACACGGGAATCGTGTAGAAGTCAGCCTGCTGAAGAACAACGTCGACCAGCTCGCCCTGGCGAACCAGCCCAGCGGCGAGATGAACCCGAACAGTCAGGCGCCGCGCAGCAGCTACTCCGCGCCGTCCAATTATCAGTCGGCGCCAACGCAGCCGCAGTCCAACACCACCAATTCAACTCCGGCAAGCAGCAACCCTCCGCAGTCGCAGTAGTCCGGGATGGAACCCATGCCAAGCCCCTCGCCCGAAAAAGTGAGGGGCCCGGCTTTCTTCAGACGCATTCTGAAATGGGTGTCGCTCGCTTTCCTGCGAAAGTCGACGACCGGCAAAGATTGCTAGCAGACGATGCGCTGGGCAATGTTGACGACGTGATGAACCGACTCACAGATGGCCCGATTCGGTATATCAGGCACAGCGTAGCCCCAGAGCCATCCAGCGTGCTGCATGAGCCACATCACTAACCATGCTGGCATTGTGTTTTCTCCTTTCGGGTTGCCCTTTGCTCGCTCCGCTTCAGTGCTTGCCATTGGGCGCAACACTACACATTTGCGTAATCGTCAGCACAAACACAGTTGCCATCGCTAGAGCGGGCCGTTGCCGCGCGCGAGATTGTGCGGAAAGTGAACTTTGACTGCTGTCCGTTCCGCATGGGTTGCGCCTCTTCTTCGTCGTGTGGTTCGAAAGAAATCGATCGAAGGGACAGCACAGTTGGACGCCGGGAGAAGAGGGTCGAGGGCTTGTTTGTCGCCGCGTTTGCGGTGGTGCAAAAGGCCGGGGAGTCTTCTCCCAGCTATCACACAAATTCTTACTCTTACGATAGGTGGTTGTCAGTGATCTCTGTTACAGCCAGAAGTGATACCGGGGACACCGAACCGAGCACTGCGAAGTCACTTCACTGGGACCCGGCACTTTCCGCGACCGGCAAAGATGGTAGCCTTGTGGAGGGAGACGAGCCATGGAAACGCTCTACTATTCGCGGCTGCAATCGCCCGTGGGACCGCTGCTGATCGGGGTGTCCGAAGAGGCCTTGGTCGCGCTGGAATTCGATCGGGGGTTGCCGCAAAAGATTGGCGGGATGCCAGTTCGGTGGGAACAATCTGAAGCCCGCACCCGTCCCGTTGGCGAGCAAATTCAGGAGTACTTCTCTGGCAAGCGCCGCAACTTCGATCTTGTCCTCGATCTGCGAGGCACCGAATTCTACAAGCGCTGCTGGCAGCAACTGCTGCGAATTCCCTACGGCGAAACCTGCTCCTATGCCGACATCGCGCGGGCCGTAGGTAGTCCCAAAAGCTTTCGCGCTGTCGGACAAGCGAACCACTACAACCCCATCGCCATCATCGTGCCCTGCCATCGCGTGCTGGCTGCCGGTTGCTACCTCGGGGGATACGGGGGCGGGCTTCCGGTGAAGGCGTTTCTGCTGCGACTGGAAGGCGCGGCGTTCAGGGAGCGTACAGAGAGCCGGGGTGAGACAAAGCAGCTCACGTTTGTAGATTGATAAGCTTTGAAAGGGCGCGGCTTCAGCCGCGCCGCGTGCGCGTGGAGAGCTAGGCTTTAGCCCCTGAGGGAACTCGCACTTGCTCTCAACACCGAATTCCCTCAGTGGCTAAAGCCATCAGAATGACAGCAGTTTACGGCACGGCTGAAGCCGTGCCCCTTCAAAACGCAAAATCCTCCTGAATAATCCAGGTTCACCGCGAGCTGAATTCGATCTCCGGCGTGGCTGCCAGCAGACTGCGCGTGTAGGGATGCTGCGGCGCGGTTGTGATCTGCTCGGTGGTACCGACCTCGACTAACTCTCCGTGCTGCATGACTGCGATGCGGTTGGCGAGATAACGCACGATGGGCATGGAGTGCGAAATAAATAGATAGGTCAGCGAGAAGTCGCGCTGCAGTTGCTTCAGCAAGTTGACGATCTGGGAACCAACGCTCACATCCAGTGCGGAGACGGGTTCGTCGGCGACGATGAATCGCGGCCGCAATACCAGGGCCCGCGCGATCCCGACACGTTGGCGCTGGCCTCCACTGAATTCATGCGGGTAGCGCTGCAAAGCTGAAGCGTCCATTCCCACGGCGCGCATTACCTCGGCTGCGCGTTGGCGGCGGTCGGCGCGGCTATCGGTTCCGTGGATTGCCAGGGGCTCGCAGACAATCTGCTCGACCGTCATGCGGGGATCGAGCGAGCCGAACGGGTCCTGGAAGATGATCTGCATGTCACGACGCAAGCGGCGCAACTGGGCTCCGCCGGCGCGCAGCAGGTCCTGACCGTCGAAGGATACTTCGCCAGAATCCGGCTCGATGAGCCGCAGAACCATCCGCCCCAACGTGCTCTTGCCGGAGCCGGACTCGCCGACCAATCCCAGGGTTTCCCCGGCGTCGATCGTCAGCGAGACGTCGTTTACAGCGCGCACCTGTCCGGATGTGGCGCGGCCAAACATGGTTTGGCCAGAGCTGAAGGTCTTGGTCAGGTGGCGGACTTCCAGCAGAGGCATGGTGGCGATGGTAACAAATACCCATATAGAGTTCTTCGCCTTCGCGCCGCCGAAACATCATTCACCACGGAGGACACGGAGTTTTCGTTCTTAGGGAGTTTTCTCCGTGATCTCTGTGCCCCTGTATTGATCCCCTGCCGAGGTGTGATGCTGAGCGAGTGCTCGCCGGGGTCAGCGAACGCGAGTCGAAGCACCCCTATAGCCGAGCCGGGCTTCATGGTAACTATAGGGGTTCTTCGATCCCTTATCCAGTCGGTGCGGCGACTGGACTGGTCGCTCAGGGTAACAGACTAAGACGGCTTGTCATTTCTACAGGCGGATCGCAGACCCATGTGGCACTCAGGATGAGAACAGCTGCTTGGTTTGAGCGAAGAATCGAGATTGCGTGAATCCCGCGCCGGGAAGGATTGTTGACAGATTTTCACAATTCGAGGCCCGCGCGCCTGAGCGGTGTGCCGAATCTGTGATTGGGCGAAGTCCGCGAAATTCCCACCTCAAGACACAACCTGTTAACTTTCGTTTTCAAAGCTGCACAAAAATCTGTCACCTCACTGTGGACGAGCTGCACTTCATTGAAAACAGGCAAGATAGAGTTGCGAAAAATCTGTTGACTTCCTGCGTGGGAGGAGTAAAAACACACTCGTTCTTTGACAAGTTTCGCAGTTGTTTCCAAGTCGGCAGAGCTGCAGGCTGAAGCGAGTTCACTGCGTCTGCTTCTTCGGGAGCAGACGCAGAAGAACCAACGGCATGTAGCAATCTGGCTGAGGAGGACGCGAAACGAGTCAAGGGCAAGACGGAATCCCGAGGCGTTGAGCGGTTATTCCGGTTGGTGGCGAGCCCAAAATTCAAGCTGAGACATGCCCTGAGTACGCTAGTACTAGTCGCACAGTCCAGCAGGAACTGAATGCAAGTCACTGGTCGGGAAGAACGGCCCAACATTGCCCTCGGGATTCTTTATTGATTCACGGCCCTCCCCTAGACCGTGGATTACGTCACTCAAACCCCCAACTCGCCACAGCTAACCTGCGGGCCGGACGCACTGTTCCGGCCTGCAGTGCTTGTCTAAGAGCGTCAGATGAACTGCCCCGCCCTAGAGCAGATTTCGAGTTGGTGTGTCCGGGTGGAGCACCGCTTCAGCGGTGCATTTGAGAGTTGCATCTGAATTCGGCTTTAGCCGCTGAGGTAACAAAACATTACCTCAAGCGCTAAAGCGCGATTCAGGAACTGACGTTAGTCATGCACGCCTGAAAGGCGTGCTCCACCCAACCCCCACCGGATACACGAACTCTGGGACTGCCCTAGCCAAATGAGGGTAAAAATATAGTTGACAAATCGAGAGGCGGAACGCCACTATGGGTACTACCGTGACAGGGCAACGGCGACGGTCAGGCGGCTTTCTTAGCTCGCTTTTTTCTCGCCCGTGCTTTCTTCCACTTCGCCTCTTCCTTGAGCAGGTCTGTCTTCGAGACGGTGAGAATCTTGCGGACGGCGTAGTCGAACCGCTCTGCGTCTGTGTTGCCGGGTACGCTCGGCGCTGGTAGGGATTTATTCATGCCCCCCTATGATACTCGGAGCGCGATTGATTGCCAGAGGAGAAAATCTAATCAAGCACGAAGCGAATAAACCCTAGCACGCGGTCAGCCCAATCCACAACAGCGTTATGCTGTTCAGAAAGCCAACACGGTGCCAAGCGACAAAGAAGTAAAACAGGTCGGAGAGACCGACGAAGATAAAGGCCGCGATTCCAGCGAGGATGCCCACGACTCCACGCATCCCAGCACGGTCAATCCGTGAATTCCCCAAGAGCACCAACATGGACAGCACGCTGACCGAGTAGTAGGTGAATCGCCTCACGCCGCGAAGTCTATCACGGGAGATAATCCTTATGGCTTTTAGCCTATTTTCCTCAACAGATCAGGAATTTCAGCAATCGCTGATTTTGGCAATCTGAAGTGGTCCACTTCGGCGGTTTGTTTTGGCCCACCTCGGCACAGCAAACTTCTACTCTGGATTTGAGCGTGAGCTTGTATCTGGAGGCGGGGGTTGGACTGGAGAGCCAAGGTGGAACTATTCGAGCAGATTCGTCGGGAGTATGAGTTCGGGGTAGGCACGATTCAAGGCGTATCGCGGAAGCTGCGGGTGCATCGGCGATTGGTGCGGGAGGCGATCCGGAGCGCGATACCGGTGCGGCGGAAGAAGACGGAGCGGCCGCAGGTGAAGATGGCTCCGGCGGTCGAGTTCATCGACGCGATTCTGGAAGAGGATCGCAAGGCTCCGCGTAAGCAGCGCCACACGGCGAAGCGGATATGGGAGCGCATTCGACAAGAGGTACCCGGATGCACGGCTGCTGAGCGCACGGTTCGGCAGTATGTGGCGCAGCGCAAAGAAGCGCTGGGGCTGGCCCGGCGCGAGACCTTTGTGCCGCAGAGCTACGACTGGGGTGTCGAAGCCCAGGTTGATTGGTATGAAGCCTATGCCGATTTGGATGGCGAGCGCGTCAAGCTGCAGGTGTTTTCGCTTCGTTCGATGGCTAGCGGAGCGGCCTATCATCGCGCCTACCTGAGGGCCACGCAGCAGGCGTTTCTGGAAGCACACGAGTTGGCGTTCCATTACTTCGGCGGCGTTTTCCACCGGCTTCGCTACGACAACCTGTCGAGTGCAGTAAAGAAGATACTGCGCGGCTATGAGCGGGAGCTGACGGCCCGCTTCATTGCCTTCCGTTCGCACTGGCAGTATCAAGCCGATTTCTGCACGCCCGGCGAAGGCCACGAGAAGGGCGGGGTGGAAGGCGAAGTGGGCTACTTCCGCCGCAACCACTGGGTTCCGGTACCGGCGGCGAGCGATCTTGCTGAGTTGAACACGAAGCTGCTGGCCGACTGCCGCCACGATGAGAGCCGTATCTTATCGGGCCGCAGGGAGAGTATCGGCGCGCTGTTACTGACCGAGAAGCAACACTTGTTGCCGCTCCCGGCGGAAGACTTCGAGTTAGCGGAAGTCAGCTTCCCGCGCGTCGATCAGGCGGGATGTGCCAAGGTGCGAACCAACTTCTACTCGGTGCCACTGAAGGCAGGCTCCGTGGTCGAGGCTCGCGTCTACTCCAGCGTGGTGGAGTTCCGGCAAGACGGTGTGCGGATCGCGCAGCACGAGCGCAGTTATGAGCGGGCGCAGCAGATCCTGGATCTGGAACACTATCTCGAAGTGCTCGAACGCAAGCCTGGTGCGTTGCGCGGATCGAAGCCGCTGGCGCAGTGGCGAATACAGGGCCGCTGGCCGGAAAGCTATGACCAGCTCTGGGAGTTGATGAACGAGAAACATGGACGCCAGGGTGGAACGCGATCCATGGTTGCGCTCCTCTGCATGGGCCGCGAGTTCGGCTACGCCAAGCTGGAAACAGCGGTAGCGCAAGCGATGGAGTTGGGCTGTACGGATGTGGCTGCCATCCGTCATCTCCTCATGAGCGACGAGCTTCAGCACGCGGCCGCGACGACGATCGACATCGGAGCACTGGCTGCTTACGAACGTCCGCTGCCGACGATGGCCGAGTATAACCAACTACTCTGTGTGTGTGAGATCGAGGTGCCGGCATGAGCATGGAAGCCGCCAGCATCGCGCAGCACTGCCAGACTCTGCGATTGGGCGTCATCGGCGCTCAGTTCGCATCCCTTGCCGAAGAAGCCAGGCAGAAGAACCACTCCCATCTCCATTACCTTGAAGCCCTGCTCCAGGCCGAGGTCGAGGACCGCGAACGGCGCTCGATCGAACTGCGGCTCAAGGATGCGCGCCTGCCGCGGATGAAGACGCTGGAGGAGTTCGACTTTGCCCAGTCGCCACACATCCCGGCCTCGCGTATTCGGACCCTGGCCGAAGGCGGCTATCTGCAACGTTCCGAACCCGTGCTTCTGGTCGGAGAACCGGGCACCGGAAAAACCCATCTGGCCACTGGCCTAGCCATCGCCGCCTGCCGCCAGCGGAGGCGCGTGCGCTTTACTACCGCTGCCGCCCTGGTCAACCAACTGGTCGAGGCACAACGCGAACAGAGCCTTAGCCGAATGCTGGCACGCTGGTCGCGGGTGGAACTGATTGTGATCGATGAACTGGGCTATGTCCCGCTGGCCGAGGTGGCCGCCGAACTGCTCTTCCAGGTCATCGCTGAGCGGGCGGAAAAAGCAGCCATTATCGTAACCACCAACCTGCCGTTCTCCGAGTGGCCGCAGGTCTTTACCAATGCGCGGCTGTGCAAGGCGGTGCTCGATCGGCTTACCGATCAGGCCCACATTATCGAAACCGGTTCGGAGTCGTACCGTTTTCGCAGGACCTTGCGGAAGAAACGCAAAGAGTGATCCCTGGAGGCCGCAGTTCCATTCTGCTTCCGCTTCGCCCTTCGGGCTACGCTCCAGCAGAACGGAACTCTATCCTCTTAACCGTCAACGTCCATGGGTGGGCCAGATTAAACCACCGAAGTGGGCCAAACCAACTTGCCAAAAGCAATCGCTTCACGAATTCCATGAGGCACAAGAGAGGTATCGCTCTTGGCTCGATTTAGAAGGTCTTTGGTGCGCTCCTCGTAATGCTTCTCACTTCCTGCGGAAGCCGTCAAGAACGTTTTCGGCAAAAGCCTTGTAGTGAACCTCAAGCTCCGTCAGGCGATTGTGAAGGGCAAGCTGGAACTCCAGCGAGACGAGCAGCGTCCTAAGCACTCTCCTTCGTTGTCCATGGGTTTTTCCTTTTTTGTTTTTCGTAACGGAACCTATATGTCAGCACTTGCTCAAGAACTTATCGAACGCGGTGACAACCTGAATGACGTGGTTGTGCATGTCGATCAAGCTTGTACGACGACCTCCTCATCCGCCCCCAAAAAACCGCTGAACGCTACCTGCGGAATGAGTTAACCTTACGCTTGAACTCTTCTCCGAGGTCTGGGCACGGCACACCGGGAACGCCAATTACGGTATTGCACATACTCCCCCCAGACTTCCGGCGGAAACTTGAAGGCTCCGCTCGTAACGCACAGCACAAGCTCCCCGGTGTTTGTCTGTGATGTCCATGTCGTGAATAGCAAGCAGAAAAGACTCGACAAGATTCAGGCACATGTAGGGCTGGCAAGCCAAGATGAGCTTTCGCACCCTGGGGTCGGTGATGCCCATCTATCTTTCGTTCGTACTGGGTAAATACGTACACCGGACTCGGCGGGTCTTTCAGATCGGGGAATTCAATGTATCGCCTCTTTCTCTCGTCCGTCCGATAGGCGGGATTGGAGAAGTGCCAAACGATGTGATCCAGACACGACCTCAGATGGTGGACGATCTCTCCGGCCAGCACGCTAAACCGCAACGGGATGGCGCGCTCACGTGGTAGTCCAACTGCTTTGCGAGCAACTCCTCCTTGTCGTAACTGCAGGACGGGGTACTCGCTTGCATTCAAAGAACGCGGTAATCTCGGCACCGGATTCTTCGATGTTCTCGCCGGACCGATTGAGCTTTTCAATGATCCCCGAGAAGGGATGCTAAAAGCTCGGACTACAATCTTGCCCATGAGTGGCCTATCGAATGCGTAGAGGATGGAGACGAAGCCCAAAGCCTAAGACTTCAGCTTCGGGCCGCGCGGTTTCCGGTTAGGATTAGAAAATCTCTTGACTACCAGTCTTGCCAGTCACTTCCGCGAACGTCAGCCGCTTGCCAACGATTCCTCTGACGGCGAAATCAAATCGCTGGGCGTCTGTCATCCGGCGATTGTTGAAGCGGAAGACTTGCTCGTCCAAGTACCGAAACAGATGGAACGGTTCCACGCTAAACGTAGGTTCCGCGGATCCCGCGTTTCAGAAGGCTCCAGAAGTTCTCAAGCCCGTTGGTGTGAACCTGCCCGTCAACATATTCCACTGCGTGATCACTACTTGATGCTCAAACTCGTCAATCCCTCGTAGGACTTCAGGGCATCAGTGTACAGCGCCGAGCCAGCTTCGACGTGCTTGACGAACCTCGGCTTGCAGAGAGCCTCTTCTTCCGGTTGGGGACAACGGTAGTGCGAACCCTGCTCGGCTCTCCATCTTGGCCGCGCTCAAGGATTCCCATTACTGCGGTCTTCTCTTTCCGCCAGTGCCAGTGATCCGGCGTGCCCGCTCCGATGCGTGCATGTTGCGCGCCTTTCCACCAATAAAGGTTTCGTCCGCTTCCACCTGACCGGACAGCCGTCGCCTCGGCTCCATACCAAAAGCAAGCCGGATTCTGTGATCCATGAACCACGCGGTCTTCTGCGTCACGCCGATGGCCCGGCGATCTTCGTAGGAGCTAATGCCATTCTTGCAGTTCACAACCTGCCACATGGCGAGCAGCCACTTATCGAGTGCGATGGGGGAATCCTCGAAGATCGTGCCAGTCTTGGAAGTGAACTGCCGAGCAGCGTGTGTGACGCTACACTGCCAGCGGTTATACTTCGCCAAAAAGACAACCTTGTCGCTTCCGCAACGCGGGCAGATGACACCGTCGGGCCAGCGTATCGCTACAAGATACTCACCGGCAGTTGGCGGATAGGCGAAGTCAAAGAATCGCTTCTTGAAGGGTCTTAGGTTCCTTGTTCATGCTTCAAAGAATAACTTTCCAGAGCCCCTCGATTTGTCAACTATATTCTTACCCAAATGAAGCTAGAATGGGGCACCCCAGATCCGAATTTGGGGCCTCATGAATCCGGCCAGGGCAGGAGCGTCCTCCCAAGCGGAGTAAAATCGTAGCAGCCATGTCCGAACTGTTTACGCCCGCCCAGCCTCAAGAGCAGCAGCGCAACTGGACGCCGATAATCATTGGCCTGATTGCTGTGCTGGTGGTGGTTGGGATCATCATCGTCCTCACTCTCAACCACGGACCTACGGTGCCGCAGCTCAATCCTTATGCGGACAAGTTGCAGCTCTCCGGTCCAAAGTTGAGCGCCGCGGAAAATTATGTCGGCGGCACAGTCACCTATCTCGATGTGAACATAACGAACACGGGCGACCAAGCTTTGGTGGGCGCCGACATGAAGGCAGTCTTCAAAAACACATTGGACCAGGTGGTGCAGACCGAGACCTTGCCGCTGCATGTGCTGGTGCAAAACCAGATGGGCGGATATCCCGACCTGGTGGACTTGGGCCGTTCGGCGATTGGCCCGGGCCAGACCAAGACCGTTCGTGTGACCCTGGAACACATCTCCGCCGATTGGAACCAGAGCTACCCGGAGATTCAGCTGGTAAATTTGAAGTTGAAGTAAGGGCACGGGATGTTCGGCTTGAGGAGGCCGTGCCGTCGACTATTTTTTTGGTTGGCTAATCAGCGTTTACGATGCCTGTACCGTCCCTGAAGGGAGTCGTTAATATTTTCGGATTTACCCAGGGCTTGTAGCTGGGCTAAATTCAATTCCGCCCCTGCGGGGCTGGACTTTGCGCAATCGTCCCACCCTGCCAACTCAAGACAAGTTGTAAGGAAGGTCTAATTAAGTGGGCCGACAGTCCCTCAGCGGCTAAAGGCTTGGTCATTTTGGGGCGTTTACGGACGGCCTTAAAGGCCGTCCCCTTCATCGCATCGGACTTGATCAGAGCTTCCCCAACGAATGCTATAAAGGCTGGCTCCATCGAACCTCAACGTTTACGGTTTCGCAATTTGCCTGATGCTGAGACTTTGGATCATCGATTTGGTTGCCTGCTGGTATGTGATTTCCGGGGCGTTCGCGCATGCCCAGGCGAAGTCCAAAGCCACAAACACCACCGAGGCAACAACCACCGTTACTTCCTTCGACGCAGGTCATACCGTCGTCGGATGGGTGGACATCATTCCGTTCGAGAGCAAGATCTTCCACGACACGCGTATGCTGCGTGTCCTGGTGCCTGCGAACTACTTCTCTCCGCACAATGCGCACCGCAGTTATCCCGTGCTCTATCTGCAGGACGGGCAGAACCTGTTTGATGAAGCGACCAGCAACTCCGGCGAGTGGCACGTGGATGAGACCGTCGAACATCTGGTTGGCAGCTTCAAGATTCCGCCCATGTTGGTCGTGGGCATCGACTACTGCCGGAGCGGATCGCAGTTTCGAATACCTGCCTTATCCGAATCCTCGATAGCCAGCAACCCCGGCGCGCGTGACGCAAACGAAGTTCACGGCAAGGATTACGTGAAGTTTCTGCTCACCGAGGTCATGCCGTTCATCGAGAAGAAGTATCGTGTCTCGCGCGGCGCCGCCAATACCGGCATCGGTGGCTCGTCCTACGGCGGCGACATCTCGCTCTACACGGTGCTCGAGCATCCCGGCATCTTCGGCCACGTGCTTATCGAGAGCCCAGTGTTGTGGATTGGCAATGACCAACTAATCAAAGATTGCGAGAAGGCCAAGCAGCTTCCGCCGAAGTTGTATCTCGGCATTGGTACCGCCGAAACGACGGACCAGCAACCTAGCGCCGAAATCGTGAAGAGCGTGGAGGAGTTGGAGAAGGTCCTGCGAAAAAAGGGCATGGGCCCGACTCGCCTGAAAGTCGTGGTGGACGAAGGTGCACAACACAACGAAGCTGCATGGTCGCGCCGCTTGCCGGAGGCGTTGCTGTTCTTGTATGGGAAGTAAGAGCAAAGGCAACCGCGGATTTCACGGAGGAACGCGGATCGGAAATAGCATTTGGCAATTAGCAATTAGCCTTGGCATTTAACTAGCCCCCACGTGGATTCGGCGGTTTTGCTAATTGCCAAATGCTAATTGCTAACTGTTGCCTCTGCGGTTGCTAGAATGGACCTGCATGTCCGACGTCAAGACAACGCGCCTCACGGAGATGGTGAAAGCCGCGGGTTGAGCCAGCAAGCTAAGTCCGGCGGTGCTGGACTCGGTGCTTGGGAAATTAGCCCGGCAACACGATCCCAATGTGCTCATCGGCTTCGACACAGCCGACGACGCCGGCGTGTATCAACTCACGCCTGAGCTGGCGCTCGTCCAAACGGTCGATTTCTTTACGCCCATCGTTGACGATCCCTTCGTCTTCGGACAGATCGCCGCGACCAACGCGCTCAGTGACGTGTACGCCATGGGCGGATGGCCGATCAGCGCGCTGGCATTGGTGTGCTTTCCCGACGGAGGCGACCTCAAAGTGCTGGAAGAGATGCTGGCCGGCGGGCTATCGAAGATGATCGAGGCGCACTGTGCGTTGATCGGCGGGCACAGCATTCGCGACGAAGAGATCAAGCTCGGCTACGCGGTGACCGGAACGATTCATCCGCAACAAGTGCTGGCCAACAGCGGAGCGAAGGCCGGCGACCGGCTCATCTTCACCAAGGCGATCGGAACGGGCGTGATCTCGACGGCGATCAAACGCGGGAAAGCCGACGTCGCGTGGATTCGCGACGCGGTGCGCTCGATGACCACGCTGAACAAAGCTGCGGCGGAAGTCGTGACTTCGTCGCCCGGCTTCGAGGTGCATGGCATGACCGACGTCACCGGCTTCGGCATGATCGGCCACGCGCGCGAGATGGCAATTGGTTCGGGCGTGAGCTTACGGCTCTTTGCGTCGCGCGTGCCGCTGCTGGAGGGCGCGCTCGAATGCGTTCGCGCCGGCTACGTTCCCGGCGGCCTGAAGGCGAACCGCGAATTCACCAAGGGCTGCGTCGAGTTCGACGACGCCGTGCCGGAAGAGATTCGCACGCTTGTCTTCGATCCGCAGACCGCGGGAGGACTGCTGATCTCAGTCGCGGAGAAGGACGCTGAGCGCTTAGTTGCAGCGTTGCGCAACGCGGGAATCGACGCGGTCGAAATCGGCGAGGTCATTGCCAAACAAAAGCCGCTCATCACAGTGGTGGCGTAAACGGAAGAAGCCAACCGCGGATTACGCGAATCCCGCGGATCTGATAACAAACAAGAAAAGCAATCATCCGCGTATTCGGCGAAATCAGCGGTTGCGCTTTGATTTATTCCACTTTCTCGCCGCGCTTACTGTTGCGAAGGCTCACCCGGTTGGGCGCGTCGTGCCGCCGAAACTGCGCCTGTTTAGAATGCTCGCGAAAGTCGGGGCCCTCGATCTCCACCTTCTTGCACATCTCATGCAGGCGTGAACGCATGCGCTCGCCGATGCGGTCGCCGAGGGTCTCGCGGCGGGCGGCGCGATCGGCGGCCGAGCGGCTGCCGAGATTGTCGACTTCCACCTTTTCCTGCTCGGGCTTGTCCGGGAAGTTCGTGGTGATGATGGTGGTCTTGTTGTCGTTGTAGCGGCTGTTGAGAACGTAATTGACGGTATCGAAGACCCACTCCGTGCTGCGCACCGCGCCCAGTTCGTCGAGCACCAGCACCTCGGCGTCGAAGACCGGACGGAGAATCTCCATCTCGGTCGCCTGCACCTGCGGGTTGTAGGAATTCTGGATGGACTTCAACAGCTCGCGATAATCGCAGAACAGGCAGTGGATGCCCTTCTCGCGAATCAGGTCCTTCATGATGCCGACGGACAGGTGCGTCTTCCCGACGCCGACCGATCCGACAAACAGCAGGCCAGTCTTGTCGGTGGGATACTCCTCGACAAAACGTCCGGCGAGGAAGCGCGCGTGGCGGATGCTCTTCTGGCTCTCATCGTCAGGGTCGTACTGGAAGTTCGAGAGCTCGCAGTGCTGGTAGCGCGGCGGGATGTGCGCGGCCTCCAGCAGGCGCTCGCCGCGGTCGCGCACGCGGCATTCGCAGCGTACCGCTTCGCGCTCTTTGCCGCGCTCGATGGTCTGCCATCCAGTGCCGCCGCAGATGGGACAGGTCTCGGTCGAGGTGGTCACGAGTTTGAATCTAACGCCGAGCGGGATGGCGCGCAATGTGAACGGGCGGCCGGACCGTATGAAAGAACAGGAAAAGCTGTGCACGTCTGTGTAAATTCCGGGAAAGCAAAATCTTGACCGCGGATTCACGCGGGTCCCGCGGATAAATCGGGAGAAAAAACTCCTCAAAGAATCCGCGCCCTCCGCGTAATCAGCGGTTGCTTCTTGTTCCTTGTCGCACCGACTTAAATGTCATGGCATGGCGACGAGCTGCTCTTTCGGCACGGGGAAAATGTCGTAAACATAATTATGAACAGCCAAAGCGGCGGGTTTCATGGCGCCTGCCTGCACCCGCTTCACGATTTCCTCGCGCGAAAGATCGAAGATGGCTGCCAGGATTTGCTCGCGCTCCTCCTCGGTCGCCTGAGCCAGCAAGAACAGCATACGCGCGCTGTGCTGTATGTACCTCGGCGAAAACAGTTGCCGCTTCAGCAGATCCATGATGACTGGCGCCGCTGCCCGGTCAAAGCGTCCCGGATCGCCACGCCGGTCCTGCTCGGCGAAGAACTGCGCAGTCCATTCGTTGTGGTAATCCCACACCTTCTGGAACAACTCCTTGGTGAAGCGCGTCCCCGCCTTCACCCGCTCGGTGCTCGGCGCCAGCACCACCCCGTCTTCGGTGAGCGCGGGCCGCTGGAAATATCCATCCTTGGTGATGACCGCCCGATGAAAAACTAGCGTCCATAGCCACGAAACGTCGATGCGGTAGGTGGCCAAATCGTTCATGAAGCGCTGCTTGAGTTCGTAGTCGTCGATGGCAGCAGCGAAGTTGCCGTTCAGGATCTGGAAACCGTAGTTCGCGGCCATATAGAACGCGTGCTGGATGTGCTCGATGGTGATGTCGCCTTTTGGAACTCCGTAGATGGCGTTCCACAGTTCCGGAGTAAAGATCTTCTCCGGCGCGTCCAACGCTTCCTTGCTAATGATGGCCGTTGTGATCTTCCCCTGCGCGTTCAGCAAGCCGCGGGATTCGAGCAGAGTCCGCTCTGAATCCACCAGGCCACTGGCAACGGTGGGCACCGCTTTGCCGTTGGCGTCCACCGTCTCGCGCGGCGCATCCAGCACCGCCTGCAATTCCGCAACGGACACGCGCAGCGGCGCATTTCCCGCAGCCACGTATGCGGGCTCTGGGCTGGCGACCCAGCTTTGGCGATACGCGTCGTGGAGTCGGCCCTTGACGCGTCCCGCAAGGATGTCGTCGAGCGTCACCTGCTTGCCCGTGGGGATCGGCTCGTCGGGTACGAACATCAATCCCAGCAGTCGCTCGCGAAGCTTATCGATGGCGACCGCGCGCAGCGCCAATGGGTTATACCGCGAGCGGCCATAGGGATCGCTCGGGGCATAGATCATCACCGCCGCCATCCCACCAATCGGCGCACCCTGCGTGAGTTCGCTATTCTTCATGCCCGCCATCAGCATCATGAGCGCGTTGTAGCGCTGGTACGCGATCATGTTCGGCGAAGCCATGCCGATGTTCTGCGGGTCGGGAAACACACCGTTCGGGTCGTCTTTCCACATTTCGATGAGGCTGCCGAGATAGTCCCAGCGTCCGACATTGGTACCCAGCAACCGGCGCCGGAAGACCCATGTGATCGCCGGTAGATAACGACCGCCATTGCCTTCCTCGTAGAGAATCTTGATCTTGAACGTGCCGGCCGGGACCCCGATGATTGCTTCCACCCGCGCCAGCAACTTCTCTACGATGAGCGCTTCCTTGGGCGTCTGCATTTTCGGGATGTAAAAATATACGCCGGTGCCGGCGCGCTTCAGGGCGTCGTAGTTGTTCAACACCCAGAGAACGACCACCGCGATCAGGCCGGGGGCGGGTTCGCCATCGACGGTGACGTGATCATAGAGCACGTGAATGCTGGGCGGACGAACCAGGCGCGTCGGCCACTTCTGGGGCGGCGGGTTGATTTTGTAAGAGCGCTTGTTGTCCTTCTTCACCACTTCATACGCCTTGCTGGCCCAGCGGCCTTCAAGAATCTCTTTGGCGTTCTGCAGGGCGGCAAAGGTTCCCACTGGCTGATTCTTGGGCGCGCCCTGGGTGTGAAAGTGCGCGGGCGAGGCGTCTTCAAAATCCGGCATGTTCATGGGCGCGGCGCTATTTAGAGCGTTGAATGCCATGTCCAGCGGGTGCCAGGGACCGGTAAGCTCCAATCCAGGGTTTTTCAACGGATGCACGTCGGCGGGAATGGGCACTTCGTCGTTGAGCCGCCATCGCCATTCGCTCTCGTGGCCGAGGAAGTTGTCGATCATGCCTTGCACAATCTGGCGAAATGTCCAAGGACGTCCAGTGACCGGATCGTCGAACGACTCCTCCCACGCCGGCCAGCCGTATTTGCAGCGCACCGGCTCGGCGCTCTCGAGTAGCGCTCGCCGGGCGCCTAGGGCCTCGGCAATGGCAGGACGCAGCTCGCGGGTAAGCGTCGCAATGGTTTCCTCGACGTTGACCTCTCGACCATTGATGTTCTTCGTTCCGAACAGTTCGGGGAACTGCTGCAGGATATCTTCACGGATCATGGGCCCGCCTCCCGCGTGGTTCACCAGCCCAGTGTAGTGCGCGCCTCCGGGGCGGTCAAAGTGCGTAGATCACAAGGCGCAGTGGCGAAGAAACGGGGAGTTCGACCCGTTCTGAGAAAGGCAACCGCGGATGCGCGGAGGAACGCGGATAAGGCGTTTTTTGGGCGCGAATGTCACACTATTCGTGCGGAAAAAGCGATAATCCGAAAAAAGCAACCACAGATTTCACGGATAAAACAGATAAGGTTTAAAGATTAGGCCCTGAAGATTGTGATCAGATCCGTGTTGATCCGTGTCAATCCGTGGCTGAGTGCTTTTTGATGTTCGTAGGAACCCCGGACGAAGCCGGACTGCTAGCATCCCCGCGACTCTGCTTCTTATTTTCGCATCTAATTCTGAGCGCTGTATTTGATAAGCGCGCCCTCATACATGGATCGATACCTCTCGCGCAGGATGTTGTTTCCGGACCACCGCGAAGAAAAGTTCAAGGCGTTGCTGGCGTTGCGACGGCGCGCGAATCTTCGATACCTGGGTGAAAACTGTGGAAAACCGCATATTTTCACGGTTTTTCTTGACATCCACCCCGTTTCCCAAGTAAATACTGGCGCCACAGGTTCTGACCTGGCGAGGAGCGAGCATGAACAAAGGAGATCTGGTTGAGAAAATTGCGGGCGCCCACGGGATCAGTAAAACCGCGGCAGGGGGCGCGATCGACACAATCATGGATGCGGTCACGGCCGCGCTGAAAAAAGGCGACCGTGTAACACTGGTGGGATTCGGCACCTTCTCCGTCTCGCAGCGTAAGGCGCGCAACGGACGCAATCCGCAGACGGGAGGCGTCATTAAAATTGCGGCCCGGAGAGTTGCCAAGTTTACTCCCGGCATCGACCTGAAGAAGGCCGTCAACAAGAAGTAGGTGAATCAATTTGGATCGAGCGGCGAATTCCAGTTGCGGCAGGGCGAAAGCTCTGCCGCGTTATTTTTGAATGCGGGTCCGCCCATGAAAGCAAAGGATCTACCTACATACGAAGTCAATCACAGGGCGGGCAGCGCCGAATCGTTTTCTCATGGTCGGAATCCAATCGTTGGCCAGCGCTGGCCGCGGTCGGCCAATTTCCGGTAGAATAAGAGTTTACGACCAGCGAGTTAGGGAGTTCCTATGAAGGCAGCCATCCATCCGGCTTATAACGAAGTACGCGTGCACTGCGCATGCGGTAACGCTTTTATGACCCGTTCGACCCACAAGGGCGACATCAACGTGGAAATCTGTTCCGCGTGCCATCCGTTTTTCACCGGCAAGCAGAAGCTGGTGGACACCGCGGGCCGAGTCGAGCGCTTCCGCCGCAAGTACGCCAAGAGCGATGCGGGCAAGGCAGAGGCCGCGAAGGCGGAGGCGGCGAAAGTCGAGGCCGCAAAGAACTAACGTTGGCAAGGGTTTGAGCGAGAGCCTCCGCTGCGGCGGAGGCTTTTTGCTTTCGTCGGAGCAATGTTCGCGCGAGCGGTTCGCCGTTAGGTAGGGTTCGTTACAATTAGGAAGAGGCGCATGTCTTCTGTTGCATGGGCGAAACTAGCGTAGGCATTTATCACGGTCGCGCTTTGCAACTGGCGAAGGCAATGAAGCTTTGCTGGGCCGACTTGTCGTCCTATGGGGCTGCTGCGGCGCTGCTAGCGGTACACAGCGCGATTTCGTACAACGATGCGCTCTTGATCAAACTGACTGGCAAGCGGCCGCGCGGCCGCGACCATAAGCAGGCCGTCAAGGCTATTATCATAGCTTGCGAGAAAGCGGCGATACCGGGAGACGGAATCCAGCATCTGGATGAGTTGGTGAGCGCGAAGACCGAAGTTTCATATGGTGAAGAGGAAGCGGATAACGAGAGGGTTCATATCCTGTGCCTAGCCGCCGAACAGTTCTATCGCTGGGTTGAACCGCTATTGAAGGAAGCATATGACAACGATAGTCAAGAGTGAGCGGCGAAAGTTGACGCTTCGCCAGCAGAGAGGGCGTGCTGTAAACGCCGTGGCCGAAGCTCTGCGGAAAAAGCTTTTGGTGCCGAACATTTATCTCGAGACACATTCTCACCCTCTCGCTGTGGATGTGTTGGCCGTAGATCGGGCAGGCTCGGGTGATCTGCACGCCGTGCAGGTCAAGCTGGCGAACGATTTCAGGATGGAGCGGGGCAAGAAGCCGGCAGACCCAAAGGCATTGAATGAACTGAACGAGGCATGGTGGGTACATTTTAGAAAGACGATCGGGGAGATACGTCGACGACTCATGTCTTTGCCGGCCCACTACAGATATTTGGCTATTGAGAAGGGCAGTTGGGACTCCGTGATGGGGGAAATAGGGGATTTGTATTCTCCAGACGGAATTGGAAGGATCGGAATTATTTCGATTACAGATCAAGGAGAAGATCCTCCGAGCGCTGAGATCGTGATCGCTCCCGAGCGTTTTCGCGTTGATGGAGCCAAGCTCAGCAAGATAGAGAAGAACTTAATCAACAACAAAAAGGTACGTCCAGACATAGAAGTACGAATCTGAACCAACCGATTAGCCGATGCATAAATATTTCGACAACCCGGCCTTGCGTATCGCGCCCCCTGAGGCGCGGGTGCCGGCGTGCGTGTCGCTGGGGGGAGTCGAAATCCGGCCTGCGACCGTGCTGGCGCCGATGGCGGGCATCACCGACACGGTCTTTCGCCGCTTCATCCGCAACCTCGGCGGCTGCGGCCTGATGATGACCGAGTTCACGTCGGCCGACGGCATCATCCGCCACAAGGACAAGAAAGCCAAGCAGTACCTCACCTTCTACGGCAACGAGCACCCGATTTCGGCGCAACTGTTCGGCAGCGATCCCGCGACGCTGGCTGAGGCGGCGCGCGTCGTCGAGGCCCTAGGCTTCGACTTGGTGGATCTCAATCTCGGATGCCCAGCGAAGAAAGTCGTGAAGTGCAATGGCGGCTCGGGACTGCTGCGCGATCTGCCGCTCATCAAGAACATCTTCGAGTCCGTGCGGGCGGCCGTGAAGATTCCGTTCACGGTGAAGTTCCGCGCGGGTTGGAGCGACAAGGAGATCGTCCACGTCAACCTGGCCAAGATGGCCGAAGAGTGTGGATTGGCCGCCGTCGCGCTGCATGCCCGCACGCGCGAGCAGGGTTACAGCGGACAGGCGCAGTGGGAGTGGATTGCGGCGGTGAAGAATGCAGTCAAGATTCCGGTGATCGGCAACGGCGATGTGCGCTCGCCCGAAGATGCCGCCGCGATGGTGGCGCAGACCGGCTGCAACGCGGTGATGATCGGACGCAGCGCCGCGTCGAACCCGTGGATCTTCCGCCAGATCGAGCAGTTCACCCACACCGGATCGTACGATCTGCCCAGCAATGCCGATCGCTACGCGATGATTCGCACCTACTTCAGCATGCTGGTGGACGAGAAGGTCGGCGGCGCCGAAGGCAAGATGAAGCAGTTCGCGGCGTGGTTCACCCACGGCGTGCCGCATGGCGCGCAGTTGCGCAAGTCGGTGTATGAGTCGAAGGGCGCAGTCGAGATCCTCGACGCGGTGGACCGGTTCTTCGAAACGCTGCTCAGTGGGAAAATTTCGAGCGCGGCACAGAGTGTTGCGGACGAGGTAAGTACCGCGGCGGCGCTGCAAGCGTAGGAGCTGGGGAGGGGCTGCAGCAAAAGTTGTTGCAGGGGAATGAAACCCCAGATCCCTCGGGGCTGAACCTTATCCTGTTCGCCCGCTCGGGATGACAAATCTAATAAGGGCCCGCAACGGCGCACCTGAAAGGTGCGCCCCTTCAACATCCAGCCGAGAATGACTTGCGGCAGCCCGATTGAGCCAGGGACTCGACACCTTTCTGTACAATTCAGGAGCTCATTCGACAGGCGGACGCACCAACTCGTGATTCCTGGAGGACATCCTGCGCAACAAATGGAAAGAAGTGGGCCTCGGCCTGTTGAACCTGGTTGCCGTCGTGGCGGTAATACTGCTGTTCCAGCCGGTAGTGCGCAAATATATGCTGACATCGGGAGCGGCCGTCATGGCCGTGCTCGTTCTCGCCGCTTATATCCTGGGTTCGAGATTAATCGAGCGGCGCATCCCTACGGAGCTGGCAGCCAAGCGCGCTTTGCCGGAAGCGGCTGTCGGAGTTGTCATCGGCTTTGCCCTATTCGCCGTGGTGATGGCGATCCTGCTGGCGGTGGGCGTCTATCATCCGGCAGGATGGGGCTCGGCTGGCGGACTTGTCAACGGGCTTTTCTTCGCGGTGCTGGCGGGCATCATGGAAGAGATTCTGTTTCGCGGACTGCTTTTCCGCCTGAGTTCGAAGATCGTCGGAACCTGGGGCGCTTTGATCTTTACCTCGGGACTATTCGGCCTGGCACACATGCTGAATCCCGGAGCGACCATTCGTAGCTCGGTGGCGATTGCGCTGGAAGCCGGCGTTCTGCTGGGTGCGGCCTATGCCGCGACGCAGCGGCTGTGGCTGCCGATCGGTCTGCACGCCGGCTGGAACTTCACCGAAGGCTCGCTGTTCGGGATGACACTCTCCGGTAACACCATGGCCACGGGCCTGCTGCGCGGATCGCTGAGCGGACCGCAAATTCTGACCGGCGGCGCGTTCGGTCCGGAAGCCTCGATCGTCGCAGTCATGGTTTGCCTTGTCGCGGCGCTGTACTTCCTGTGGAGGATTGTAAAGTTGCAGCGCGCCGAGCCTGCGATGTGGAGCCAACCAGCAGGACAAACGAGTTATGAGTCAAATGGCTGAAGAGACCACCGAAAGAATTGGGAAAAGCAGACCCCTCGCTGCGCTCGTGATGACAATCAATAAAGGGTGTAGCGATAGTTCAGCGGCGCGGGTGGTCATTGATTGATAGGTGAAAAGCTGCGATTTTGGTGTAGCATGACGTGCGAACGAGGAGGGTGAAATGCCCCACTGTACTAAGTGCGGTGTGGAGGTGCCCGCGAACGCGCAGTTCTGTCCCAATTGCGGCCAAGCGCAACCCCCAGCTCCAGTTCAACCAGCGTGGCGACCGCCGGTAGCCACTGCGGGCCCAGGGATGTCGGAGAACGCGGCTGCGACCTTGAGTTATGTGCTGGGCTGGATCACGGGGATCATCTTTTTCCTGATCGACAAACGGCCCTATGTGCGCTTCCACGCAGCGCAATCCATTGTGACATTTGGCGGGTTGCACATTATTCGCGTGGTGCTGGCGATGATTTTTGGAGTCGGCTTCTTCTTCGGCGGCTTCGGGCACCGGGGATACGGGACGTTGGGAGGATTTGGACTCGGTCTTGTGCTCATAAGCGTGCTGGGAATCCTGACCTTCGTTCTGTGGATCGTCTGCATGATCAAGGCCGCGCAGGGGGACCGCTTCATGCTACCGGTCGCAGGAGAAATTGCTCAGAATCTGGCGGGACAATGAGAAAGCGTGGACACGGTGGGGTGGACGTTGGGTGGTGCGGGCCTTCGGAGCAGAACTGTGCCGTCCCTGAAGGGACTCGTTATTTTTTCCCGCCTTACCCAGGGCTCACGCCCTGGGCTAAATTCAATTCCGCCCCTGCGGGGCTGGGGTCTGCGCAATCGTTCCACCGTGCCAACTCAAAAGGAGTTTCCCCAACACACTCTGAAGGGCCTAGAACTGCTCAGCCGAGCAGCGCGCTGGGATTCTTGCGGGCGATATGCAGCAGCTTGAGCGTGGCCTGGCGCGGCTGGCGGATACCCTGCTCCCAGCTCTCGACCGCATTGGAACTCACGTTCAGCAAACGTGCAAACAGCGCCTGACTGGCGTTCATGGCGGCGCGCATGGCCTGAATTTCCGTCGGCTTCAATGCCTTGGGACGGGCGGGCAGCTCGACCGAGCGCAAGTCTAAGCCTGTGGATGTGGCTCCGGACGCCGTTTTCTTGTGCTTGTTCTTCTTGGTTTTTTTCTTGCTCTTTTTGCTCATTGCACAGCCCTCGAATGCCACAATGTGGCACATCAGACAATGTAAGATTAAGCCAATATAATGTAAATAGCCCTTTGGTGGGGAGCTGAGCCGGGAAACGTTTGGTCGCGCCGGGGTACCTAGAAAAGTCAAGAACAGCAGATCGCGAATCGTCGGAAGGCCCTGAAGGTCCGCACTACCCGAGCCTCGCCTTCTCCCCCACCGATTTGGCCACAGGCCGTCCCTTGTCGCCCATTTCCAGGTAAGCCCATGGCATCTCCACATCGTGCGTGAACACGACCAGCCAATTTCCGGGTATCGCTACATCGTAGAACCGGTGTTTGTTGTCGATGGTTTGCAGGGGATAGAGATCGTAGCCGAGCACCCACATGGGTTCAAGATGATGCGTGTTGGGCACCAGATCGCTGGGATAGCACGCCGTCAGCCCGGCACTGCGCACCATGACCGCCTGCAAGTCGCGGGTGTGGCCGGGATAAACCTTTACCGAGATGCCGGGGGCAATTTCGGCGTCGCCCTTGAGCAACTGCATCTGTCCGCTCGCGACTAGAGGATCGTAGTTATCGGTCATATAGCTGACGCGGTCGCGCTCGTGTTGCTCGTGGGCGTGCTCCAACTCGCCTTCCTGCACGTAGTAGCGGGCACGCGGGAATGTGGGCACGGGCTTGCCGTCTTTGTAGTAGGTGTTCCAGCCGCAGTGGTCAAAGTGCAGGTGGGTGTCGATAACAATGTCGATCTCCTCGGGCGCGACGCCCGCCTCCGCAAAACTTTTCAGCAGCAGCGGCTCGTGGTCGTAGATGGCCCGCCGCTTGTCGCTCAGCTTGCTACCTATCCCCGTGTCGATCAGCACGTTGTGCTCGCCGGTGCGCACCAGCAGCGAATTGGTGCCCAGCGGAATGCGATTACGCTCGTCCGGCGTAGCGCGCTTCTCCCACATAGGCTTGGGAATCACGCCAAACATCGCGCCCCCGTCGTTGTGGTAGATGCCGTCCGAGAGAATGGTAAGTTCAAAATCGCCTAGCGAGATTCGGTGCACTGGGTTGGCTCCATGAGAAGTTGGTCTTGCGATCATACTGAATTAGCGCGCCCATGAGTCCGTATGACCAACCGCACGCTACCAGAAAGCCGTGGCTTGCTTCCTGCGAATAAGACATGCTGGTCGGCAGCAGGCAAGTGCGGGATACATCGGATTGGGTTGCATCAAATCTAGTATGTCAGATCGAAAACCACCCCGGCACGCGGGGAGTGTAAGACGTGATTTTCAATATCGAAACCGAGCACGAGACGGACGGTCGCTGGATTGCCGAGATCGCCGATATTCCCGGTGTTTTGGCATACGGCCCAACAGAGAAAGCCGCCAAGGCCAATGCGTATGCGTTAGCTCTTAGGGTCATTGCGGACCGCGTAGAGAAATCTAAGAACCTCCCCAAAGCCATTAAGATTGCCACCTCGGCGTGAGCAATTGGCCCAGCACTATAGCGGTTCCGGGATTAGTGTATCCGCTCGTTCGGGTAGTGCGGCGCTTCAGCGCCGCGTTCGCCGCGCCCAAAGGCCACGCCTAAGCAGCTGAGGTCGATGACCCTCGCATGCTGGCGAGGATTGCCAAGCACACCGGATTGCGTCCACAAGATCTGTAAACACGCACGTATCAATAATTTCAAACTGCCCCACTGCCCGCCGACCGATGTCTATTAGCATTGGATTGCGCAATAGCTATAGGAGGGTGCGGCGATGGTGCGGCAAATGTTTTTTCTACTTCTGTTGAGTTCGACACTATGGGCCCAGGGCGGCAACGGACAGGCCCGTCCGCCGACTCAGAACGGGCAGAATCAGACGGACGCTGCGGGGCAATCCGCGGCGCGGCCGTCCGCCGGCGAGGCGGCCGACGATCTGGCGCAGATGCGCACCGACCTTAACAACATGGAGAGTCTGCTCAACAACATGAGCAGCGAGATCACGTTCCTGCGGGACCAGAATCTGCAAATCCTGCTGAACACCAACGCGCGCATGTGGACCATCCTGATTCGCGACCTGCGGCTGCAGATCGATCGCGAGGAGCGGCGCCGCAGGGGCAAGAGGGCGCCGTCCGAGCCGCAGGTTCCGCGAAACTGAGCCTTCACGCTTCTGTCCCACGTTAGCGTTCAAAAGAGGGACGCGAACGTGGGGCACCGAGGAGTGGTCCGCCCCGCCCTAGCCAAAATCAGGCTAGAACGGGGCACCCCGAGATAGGTTTGGATTTTTGTGGCCAAGCGTGGCAACTGGGTCTATAGTTCCCTGCATCAACGCAGGCAACCTGCGTTTGGTTGTGGGGAACTCTGGATTTGGGCCAATCAGCACGGGCTTCGTTTGAGGTCTGGCACTCGCGACTAGGCAGCTCTCCGTTTAGCGCGACGCACCTCTCGGGCTGACGTCGACCTTCGCTCTCTGACCGCAAGCTCCCTCAGGCCATGCATCGGATGCAGGACTCTAGCGGAGGCCGGCATGATCGCGCAAACTGCACTCCAATCTGTCAAGGTTGTTCTGCTGCTGTGTTCGGTCGTGGGGGCGCTGGATTGCACGGCATGGGCGCAGTCCGACTCACTCGACCAGGCACACGTGGTTCCGCGTGCCCAGGCGGATGCGGTTGAGTCCGCGGCATCCATGGCGCGCCGCCGCTGGGCCCTCGGACCAAGCCCATGCGCGTGGACGTGGACCTGGTGCTGGTGCCGGTCACCGTCACCGATGCGCTGAATCGCCCGGTCATCGATCTTCCCAAGCAGAACTTCACGCTGTATGAAGGCGGCGTCGCCCAGCCTATCCGGTACTTCTCGACTGAGGATGCGCCGATATCGGTGGGACTGATTCTGGATTGCAGTGGCAGCATGAGGAACAAAATCGAATATGAACGGGAAGCGGTGGCCGAGTTCTTCAAGTACGCGAACCCGCAGGACGACTATTTTGCCATTACGGTGTCAAGCCATCCGGAAGTGATCGCGACTTCCGATCAGTCGATCGGCACCATCGAGGAGAAGCTGGGAACCACCGACCCGCGAGGCGGTACAGCTCTCTATGACGCGGTATACCTGGGAATATCGCGCATGAGTTCGGCGCAACATCAGCGGAAGGCGCTGGTCATCATCTCCGACGGCGGCGACAACCGCAGCCGTTACAACCTGAAGGAGATCAAGAGCGTGGTGGAAGAAGCCAACGTGTTGGCCTACGGGATCGGCGTCTTTGATGGCGTACCGATACCCCTGTTCAAGACGATGGAAGAGCGCTGGGGCCGGAAGTGGCTGAGCGAAATGACGGAGTCCACTGGCGGGCGAACCATTGCGGCCGACGACCGCAGGCAAATTCCCCAGATCGCGGCGCTGATCAGCCGCGAACTGCGCAATCAGTATGTACTGGGATATCGGCCGAGCAATGTCGCGCATGACGGCAAATGGCGCAAGCTCCAGGTACGGCTGACACCTTCGGCGACGCCGCTGCAGGTGCATTACAAGCAGGGGTATGTAGCTCCGGAGGAGTGAGGGTTGGATGCTCTCTCCCACTTTCTGGTTATTTGCGGCCAAAATCAGGCTCGCCATTGGCAATCTTGGCAAGTTTTGCCACGGTTTAGTCCACTTTTCAGATTTCGTAGGCCAGCCGCCTGGTGAGTCACCATGTCTAGATGTGTTGCAAATCACAACAGTGCAGCTTCGGGAAGCCCCAACCACCTCTGGCGTGCGCTGCATCACAGCGCGATGCCGCCGGAGAGGCCGACCATAGTAGTAGCAGCGAATGCCGCGGGTGACCGCCATGTTGAACGTCAGAGATGAGTGCGACCTTCCGGAAGACGATGGCTACGACCTGTTCACGCGGGAAACCGAAGTCGAACGGCACGCCACAACGATGAGCCGCGGTTCGCGACGAGGCACCGCGATAGCAAAGGCGGGAGGCTGAGCCGTTCCGGCCAAGCCGAGAATCCCGGTGGAGATTAGGATAGAGCGCGTCATGACATAGCTCCGAGCTACCAGCTAGCACGGGGTTCACTTCGCCTTCATCATCGCAAGAATCCGGTTGAAGTCCTCCGGGGAGGAGCACTCGAGGACAATTTTGCCGCGACCGTTGCGAGCGGTGATGGAGACGCGCACGCCTAGCGCCGATTGCAGCTCTTGCTCGGTTTCTTCGAGGTTGGGATACAGAATGCGGGCTGCTTCGACGTATCGCCGGGAGCGAACCAGGTTGCTGACAGCGCGCTCGGTTTGGCGAACGGAAAGCGGCTGCTTGACAATGCGCTGGGCCAATGTCTCGACGGCTTCGGGCGACTCCAGCCTCATCAGGACTTTGGCGTGGCCGAAGCTAAGCTGGCCCTTTTCCAGCATGGCCTGGACGCTGGGCGGCAGCTTGAGGAGGCGGAGCAAGTTGGTCACAGAGGAGCGGTCCTTGCCAGTGCGCTGCGCCATCTGCTCCTGGGTGAGGTTGAATTCGCGCGACAGCCGATCGTAGCCGCGAGCCTCCTCCATGCAGGTCAGGCCGATGCGCTGCAGATTTTCGACAATGGTCATTTCCATGGCCTGCTCGTCGGAGACGGGCCGGACGACGGCAGCGATGGTCTGAAGGCGAAGTATGCGCACGGCTTCCAAGCGACGCTCGCCGGCAATGACCTGGTAACGGCCGCCGGCGACCGGACGCACGACGATGGGCTGCAGCAAGCCTACGGCCTGGATGGAGGCGGCGAGTTCATCGAGGGCGCCGGAGCCGAACGACGCCGTGCGCGTCTGATACGGATTGCGGTCGAGGAGGTTGAGCGGGATCTGCTGGAGCGACTCGGCGGGGAGGACTGTGGGATCGTCTGACATGGGGGTCCTTAGACTAGCAGTCAGCAGTCAGCACTCAGCAATCAGCATTCAGCATTCAGCATTCAGTAAAACACGAGTTCATAGGCAACGCTCAGGACAGGCTGTAAGTCCTGGGAAAGCGTCGTGATGAATCACGAGTCCCTCGGGGACGGCACAAGATTTGTACGTGATTGGTTTGTGCCGTCCCTGAAGGGACTCGGATGATTTTTCCACCTTACCCGGGGCTTAACCAGCCCAACACGCGCAAGAACGGCGCGCGCGTTCGGGACTCGGGTACGCCCTGGGATACGTTTGTTTCGCCCTGCGGGCTGGCGCCTGCGCTAAATCTGTCCCACCGGAGTGCCTTGACGAGAAATCATTCCCCATCCATTTTGTCCAACTCCGCCTGCACGGCGTCGCGCTCGCGCGGCATCTTCAGTTCGGTGAAGCGGGCGAGCGCCCGCTCCAGCTTCTGCTCTTCGGTTTTGTGGTCGCCCTGTACCCGCGTCGGCAATACGGGAGCGCCCAGTAGCGAATAGAGCTTAGCCCAGCGATTCATCGCTGGGGAAGGCTCAAGAAATGAAGGCGGCTCTTCCTTAGTGACGGCAGCGATTTGCGCCTTGTCTAGGCTGATTCTGCCATGTCTCAGGTCACTCGCCCGGTTGCTGTAACATGCCTGCACGACGCGGTGCCTTGCTTCCCGTCCCCGGAGCGGACTCGGCTTCTTCCTTCATTGCCCAATGCGAGCGCCTCTCCGCCCCCTCCACGCGTTTGGATCAACGCCGGTTGCCGTAGCTGCGCTGTAGGCCGTCCTTCTTGCCCAGTTCGGTGAAGATGGCCAGCGCCTGTTTCCAGCTTCACCGTCTCGTCTCCAGTCGCCCCCGCGCGCGCAGGATGACCGCCAGTTCGCATGGCTATACGCCAGGCCGTTCTTGCTGCCCAACTCCAGGCAGATCGCCTCCTCTTTCTTGTGCAGCGCCAGCGCCTCCTCCAGCCGCCCCCACGCGTACAGGATCAGCGCCTGGTTGCCGTAGCTTATTTGCAGACTATCCTTGTCTGCCCAACTCTAGGCAGATTGCTTCTTCTTTCTTGTGCAGCGCCATCGCCTCCTCCAGCCGCCCCCACGCCTACAGGATCAGCGCCTGGTTCCCGTAGCTGGTTTGCAGACCATCCTTGTTGCCCAGCTCCAGGCAGATGGCTTCCTCCTTCTTGTGCAGCGCCAGCGCCTCTTCCAGCCGCCCCCACGCCTTCAGGATCAGTGCCTGGTGACCGTAGCTGCGCTGCAGAGCGTGCTTCGCCTCGCGGTCATCGCGCCCCGCCCAGAATCGCTCCTCTCCCTTCAGAATTCGATGCGCCGCGTCCAGCTCGCCGGTTCTCCATGCCAAGCGCGAACCCCAATCGCTGAGTCGCCCCTCACGCATGGCTTCTGTTTTGTCCCATAGGTACTCGGCAGCAGGGATCACTTCTTGTAAACATTTCTCGGCACTCTCGCCAGCGTGTCTCCCAATCTTTGAACAAGCGCTCCAACGCCGCAGCATGACGATCTTCAAACTTTCCGAGACCATCGCCACCCTGCACCGCGCGCACTTGTTCACGTAATAGCGCATGCAACTGAAAGCGCTGCCGCTCGCGATCAAGCACGCGCAGCAGCGACGAATGCACCAGCTGCTCGGCTGCGTTGTCGCCATCGTCTTGTCTGAGCTCAGCAATCACGGTGGCCAGCGGCAGCCAGAAGTCCTCCGGCACGCAGACGGCGCAGGCTGCCAGCAATCGCTGTTCACGCTCCGGTTGCGACGCGATGGCCGTGCGGAAGAGAGCGTTCACATCTTTAGAGCCGTCGGTCAAAGCATCGAGCCGCAGCTTGGGCACTGCTCGCCCCAATGCGCTGGCCGCTTTCTCGCGCAGCAGACTCGCACCCACCGCTACCGCAATCGGCAGCATCTCGATCCGCCGCGCGAAACCCAGCAGTGCCTCGCGATTGCGTGTGACCTCATCGATGCCGAAATCGTCATCGAGAAAAATGTGAAACAACGCCTCCGCTTCCGGCTCCGTGAAACTTTCCACCTGGGCGCGAAGTCCGGAGGAGAGCCCGGGCAGCGACTTCAGGCGCGAGGTATAGAGCACTGAGCAGTTCGGCCCCGGCTCAAGCTGCCTCATCTCGACCTTCCCCTCGTCATTCGGCCACACGTCGTCCAGCACAAGGAGCGATTGCCGCTCACGCAGCCAGGCTTTGGCCGCCGCGCGTTGCTCCTCCGGCGGACGGGTCTTGACGTCAATCGGCAGACGCTCGGCCAGCTCGGCGGTGATCGCGTCCAGCGGGCGCTGACCGCAGGTCTGGAAGATAACGGCGTCGAAGTCCTTCTGCGCCTCCCAGGCGTAGCGCAGCGCCAGCATGGACTTGCCCGCGCCCGGCTCGCCGTAGAGCAGAAAAACCTCCGGCTCGGCGGTGAGCGTGTCCCGCAAGCGCTCGAGGTAAGAGCCGCGGCCCACGAAGTCGTGCGGACGGTATTGCGGAAGATAAACCGGGGCGCGCAGTCCCGAAAGCCGTTGAACACGCTGTCTGCCTTTTAGCCATTCCAGCGTTTGGCGGATGCCGGCTGCCGGGTCCCAGCGCGCTTCGATGAAGTTGCTGGTGCGCAGCAGCGGTGGCAGAGGATGCTCGCGCAGCATGACGATAGCGAGGCGGATTTTGTGCTCCGCCACCTGCTGCGCCAACAGCGATGTCCATTCCTGCTCGGTCCAGGCGGAGTTGGCGGCGTCGGGCGACCAAACCAGCAGCGCCATATCCGATTGCGCCAGCCCTTCGTTGATCTTGCTGACGAAGTTCGCGCCCTTGTCGATGTCCACCTCGCAGCGCCAAGGGGTGAATCCCGAAGCGTCGAGCGCGAGGGCCAGCTTCTCGACGAAGTCGCCGTCCTTGGTGCTGTGCGAGAGGAAGACCGTCGTGCGTTCGGGATTGTTCATCGCCACAACCAACCTTTAACGTTTAACGCTGTTATCCGGAGCGCGTGGCTGAAGCCGCGGTCCCGAAGTGTGCCGTCCCTGAAGGGACTCGTTCTTATTTCCACGCTACCCAGCGCTGAAGCGCTGGGCTAAGCTGTTCGGTCCCGCAAGCGGGACTGGCGTCGTTGGCGGTGCGAGCATAATTCCTTGCCCCCAAGAATCCGTCGTTGCGATTGCGGAAGGCGTCGCGCCCCGCCATCTCGTGGCCGATGTTGAGCTGGCCGAATTGACCCAGCGCCTGGTAGTAGTTCTTCACCAGCTTGTGCGTGGGCTTCAGGTTGAGTGGCTGCATGGGTCAGGTATAGCGTACGTGCGATGGGGCGGATTGGCGAAGGAAAATGTGGGGTCCGGATGGAGAGGCCTCAAGAATGTCGAGCGCCGCGCCAATTTTCCAGTCGTGAACGGATCGGCGAACTCCTAACCACGATAGAGTCCCAAACTGCGCGCCAAGCGGGACGGTGCTAGTTTGTTCCAGCCAAGTGCGGTTCGATTCTCTGGCAATAGCTCTCAAAAGTGTTCATAAGGCCGCACATGTTTCGGCACAACTCGACCCTTTTCGTGGCAAGTTGCAGCATCAGCGCAGAGATGCGGTCGATCAGCGCTCTGTTGCCAAGTTGATCGGTCCGTATCAGAAATTCCTCCCATCCCAAACTGGAGGCGAAATCGCGACATTTGGGACGGTATTCCAGACTGACGAACGGCACGTTGGCGGCAGCGGCGAGGATGCCGGCGTGCAATTTCAGAGAAACCAGCAGATCCAGCTTCTCGATCCGTCCAAAAAACGCCTCGGGCGTACTACACAAAGGGCTGACCACCGAGCGGTCAAGTTCGGCCCTACGGGCCACGTCGATACACGCCTCCACATCGTTCACCCAGACGGGGATGATCTCAACTTGATGCCCAGCGTTGCGCAGCCATCGCGCAGCGTCAACCAAGGCATCCTGAACCCTTCCTGAACCCCCTCCTGGCGACCAAAAAGCTTTCCTGAGCAATCTCCCGCATTGATCCCCACACGCAGCGGCCCATCCCGTTGCTTGCGCATTGGCCGTATCGCATATGGAGCATGAAACGAGACAGCCGGATCGCCGCAGACCACGACATTGTGTGCCCCAGCGTCATCTAGTTGACACTTGGAAAGTGGTCCTCTTACTCCCACCACGGGCAACTCTTCCAAGGCACCTACCCACTCTTTTCTCCGGTCAATCCACCCCGGCTCCCTCGCTGCCCAGAAATCAGAGTTTGCCACCCCAGTTCCAAATGTAGGAACTGCGGATCCGATTCGTGCTCTGAGTTGCTTGTAGATGCGGATTGCTTCGTCGTTTCGGTTAATGAATGTCCCGCCGCCGCACAATCCAATCTCGCTTCCTACGAGTCGAGTCAGTCGGTGCATGGCTTTGCGCGCGTAAGCGCGCATGCGCCGCTGCGTAGTGAGTTCCTCGGAAACCTGTGCCAAAACATGCTTGAAGTCCTTGCTTCCGTGGCGGAGGAACTGTCGTGGCCTAGCCGTATATGCAAGATTGTCAAACAAGGACCAATGGATCGCGGGATAGCGGTCCCGGCATAAGTCGTACATGGCCTCGTCACCCAAATTAAGATAGCCGACCCAGCCGATATAGATGCCTGCCCAAAACAAAGTTTCCTCCCTTAATTACAAGTAATATTATCGACATTATGTACATCATTATCGGAGCAATCAAGTAGCCAAGGGCGTCGTTGGCCGCACATATGACCAGCGAGTCTCCGAGCTGCTCTCAATGCGCGTCAAGCAAGGACTCGGATTATGCGGCGAAGAGATTGGAATTTCAATGGAACTTTAGTAGCAGCGTGCTTTTGTAGACTGGGCGCCGTGGAAGAGGGGGCATTGCTCGGCGGCGGGGGACCGCAGATCCGGCGCACGAGATCACGACGGTCCCACGTTGTTCTCCCACCCTTTGGCAAAAGAGGCGAAAGGATGGGGCACGCCCGGGTGCGGAGTGTATTGACCCAGGTTAGCCCAGAAGAAGGGCGAACCCTTCGACAAGCTCAGGGCAGGCTCTCGGGCACCTGCGACGAGGCAGGTTCACAACTTGCGGCGCTTAGTGACGGCCTCCTTGTACGGTCGGAGGCCCGACAGGCCCGCAGATCGTCCCCTTGTTCACCTGGGTGGTGGCCTCGGGTGATGTCTTGCCCGGCTCCACGTTGCCGACCAGGTCGCGCGCGATGCTGTAGAAGCCATAGCTGTGGCCAACCTGCCCGTTGTAGACAGCAGAGGTGGAGGTGGTGTTCGTCTGCCAGGCCGTGAAGGCCCCGCCATTGTCAGAGACATAGATTGTGTAGTTGGCAATCCCCGAGCCAATATCAGTCCCCGACCACTGGACGGTAAAGTTCGGACAGAGTTGATTACCGGAGAATGACGAGACGTGGCTGGCGGGAGGAGTGTTGTCGAGAGTGTTGACCCACGTATTCGTGTTCACAGGTGGGTTGGTGTTGAAAATGACAGACGCCTGGTCCGAGACTTGGGTGCCTGTTGGAAGTCCCTGTCGCGCTTTTGTGGCAAACGACACCGCGGCATTTGCTCCCGGCGGAAGCATCCCGATTTGCGGGTTTGTCGGAGGTAATCCGGTGGTAGGGTCAATTGAATTGAACGACCACGTAACCGTGTTCGTGCTGGTATTGAGCCTGGCATCCAAAGTCACAAATAAGTTCCGCACGGGCCTAAGGTCAACGTTGGTCGTGAAGTCATCGATTCCGGCGGCGGGGTTGAATGATCCCGGCGGAATGGAGACGAGGATTGTCGGATTGGAGAGATTAGGAACTGTAAAAAATATCAAGCTTAGGGCTGTCACGTTGATGTTGGGATCTACCGGCTGGGTGATGACGACCTGCTGCGCCGCGGCTCCCGCCCCCGGATCGTTGCCGAACGAGATAACATAGGGCAACCCGATCGAACCCGCGATCCATCTTTGTACTCCGACGCCGGTTGGGCCAACGATATAATTCGGGTCTCTTGGCCCTTGCGAGTCTGTGGAGGCTCCGGAACATGAGGGTGGCTCCACGCAGCTATCCAAGCTATCACACTCCCTGCACCCTTTGTAGATCGCAAAGCAGCGGTCGATATTGAGCTTAAGGCAGGCCTCTCTTTGTTGCTTATCCTGCAATGGTTGGCATAATGTTTTGGCGTTTCTTATGCAGTTGTGCAGTACTTGTCCGCAATGTCCTTTCGCGAAGCAGGCCCATCCTGTGACCGTATCACCGAGCGGAAAGCTTGGAACCAGATTAACCGCATATCCAAAGTTGATAGTGCTTCCTGCAGCCAGAGTAGACGAGGGGGTATTCCAATTTAAGATTGCATCGTATTGTTGGCCGTCGTCGGAGGGCGGGAAGGAATCGTCCAATTGGTCAATTGAATCAGGCGGAGGCGTCGCAGCGATATATCTAAACCAAGGTTCAAGATATTCGAAGAGCTGCATATCCGGCGCATCAATATTTCCAAGATTCTGCACTGTGATTAAATAACTCATATCGAATCCGGGAACCGCTCCGGTCCCCACTTTTTGAGTGCGGAGGTCAGGTGCGCCGCCCTGCTGGACCGTGAAGGCTCCCGCGAGCCTTGCCGATGTTTGATCCGGATTGGTGACTACAACATCACATGTCCCCGGAGCCGATGTCGTAAGATCAAATGTGGCGTCAAGAATCCTTCCACCCGCGATGATGGTTACATTCTGGCCCGTCACGGGGTTTCCACCACAGTTTAGTTGTGCGTTTGCCCCTAGATGGAATCCCGTTCCTACAATCTCTGGACTGACACTACCAGCGTTCCCGCCAGCATTTGGCACAATGCCGGTGATAGAAATCCCGCCGGTGGCTCCTATCGGAAACTTGGTCACGAATGCATCGCCGTTGCCGGCGTAAAGTGGCTGGAAGGGGAATTGGGTTATCGGAAAATCAATTGCGTACGTACTGCCAGTGACATAGGCATCGCCAACCTGATCTACCGCGATGCCACCTCCATCACCGTTTGTGGCCTGCATTGTCCCGCCGAGGTAGCTCGAATAAAGCAGACCTGTTCCGGTGCTATTGAACTGCGTGACAAACCCCTGCTGAAATGCCGGGTTCGGGTCATTTGGCAGAAAGGCATTACCGGCTGGTGGAAAATTCGAAGCATTGGTCCAGCCGGTGACATAGGCATCATTCGAGGTGTCCAAAGCACACCCTGTGGCCCACTGTTGGCCAGGGCCTCCGCTTCCGCCGAGCAGGGTAGAGTAGATCAGATTGTTACCGGCAGCATTGAATTTAGTTACAAAGGCGTCGTTCCCGTCGGGAACTGTCTGATAAGCACCTGTCGTAGTGGGAAATCGAACCACCTGCCCAGAAATGCTCCCGTAGTAGCCTCCCGTGCTGCCGGCCACATAGGCATTGCCCAACGAATCAACCGCTAGTCCATAACCTACGGTTCCCAGCGAGCCGCCGAGGAAGGTGGAATAGATGAGAGACGCCGCTCCAGAAGCCTGTGGGTCGAACTTCGCCACGAACGCAGAAGGCAGCAAACGCCCTCCCAGACCTGCAAAACACCCGCAGCCATCGCAGCATGGTTGCCCTGGATAGACTGTCATGCAGGCCCCGGCGGTTACGGGAAAATTCACAGGATGTGGTCCAGCCTGTGATGTACGCCATGCCGTATGCATCAACCGCGACGCCAAGACCCCTGTCGCCAAAGAAGACATCTTGCGGAGTACCGCCAAGATAGGTTGAGTAAACGAGGGATGCACGCGCCGGAAGCCGAAGGGTTGATACACGGTCAAGAAAGCGCCGGCGCCTGAGTATTTGGATCATCACTGGGCTGATAGGCACCCGGAGTAGTCGGAAGGGACCCTTGGAATACGTTGACTCCCGTTATGTAGGCATTGCCGGCGGCATCGACGGCGACCGCATAGGCTGTGGGCCCCTGACCAAGACATGTTGAATAAACAAGAGCGTCACCGGCTGGTGATAGCTTGGTGAAAAAAGCGGTGTTTCCTTCGTCGAAGGCGCCGCAAGGTGCCTGATCATAAGCGTTGGCAGTTGTTGGAAAATTCGCGTTTGTATGACCGCCGACTACATATGCGGACCCGGAGGAATCCACGGCGATCCCAAATCCCAAGGCGCCTTGACCTAAATACGTGGAGTACACGAGTGGCGCACTGCCGAGCGCATTCACCTTTGTAATGAACACGCCTGTGCCGCTGCCTTGAAAGGCTCCCATTGTCGGAAAGTCGGTCGAATTGGTCTGACCGGTAACGTAGGCATTTCCGGCGTTATCGACGGCGATTGCGTTGCCTATATCGTATTGGCTTCCGCCCAGGAAACTGGAATAGAGGGGAGGATTGCCTTGATCCGCTTTTTTGCTGCGGCTGGGACTTTGAGTAGATGACAGTGGGATCGATGATTAGGTCGGCCTGTTTGTCCCGTTTGGCCACCTCGAAGGTGTAAGAATTCTGCGCTCCAACTTTGAAGCTCCCGCTGAGTGGGACGGTGTTCCCCGCGATTTCCTGGTAAATGCGGGGACTGGTTTCGACTATGTCGCCAAACGCAGTCGCAACTTTCAAAGAGCCGTCATCAGCTACCGAGAGACCTTCGATCCCTTCATACGCCAGCCGAACCGCGCTGGCGTCTGCTCCCGGATGAACAATGAATTCCTCTTCCAAATTCGGGCCGTTCGCGAACAGCTTGAGATCGATTCCTTTCCAGACGTCGCGGTACACGACTTCCTTGTAAGCCAGCACGTGCGTGCGCCACGTGTCAGGATCGGAAGTGGGGAAATAGTTGTAGATGCCGGGCTGCGGATCGTGGGCCTCGATTGTCGGGTTAGCATTGCCGCTGACTAGCTTCTGTTTGAAAACCAAACGCTCCATAGGAGGCGGGTCCGACTTCAAGCGCGGATCGCAGTGCTGCGGGACGGCACCAGCGCTTGCGGCTCGCTTTTCTTCTGCCGCGTTCGCCGACTGCTTGCCCGCCGGCCGCTGGAAGTCGAATACGATCCCCTCGTTCGTCAGCCACAGGTTTGCGCCATTGCCCGTCACCAAAAACTTCACCCGAGGGTCGAACTGTCCCCGGTTCTCGATGAAGAGCGGGCCTTGGCGTTGCAGTATCTGATTCGCATCCGCCAAGCTGGGCGCAGGTGGCGCCGGTGGGGAATGTTGTGGCCGGAGAGCATCCGCCAAGTTAGGCTGCGGCACCGGTTTGCTCGCTACCGGATTGCGAGAACCAGGATTCGGATTGTTCGGAGCTGAAGCGCTGGGAACAGCCGGAGAGTGTGAGTCGGCCGCCCTTGCCGGCTCAATGATGGTGGAGGCAGAGAGGACTAGCAGCGCCAAAGCCACCGTCAGGTTCTGCAGGAAACGTTGGAAAGAAGACAGGAGAATAGTACCGGGTCGCATTGGTGGACCCTCCTCGCGCACCGAAAATCAAGACAAGGGCCGATGTCGTGAGGGTACGCTGCAAACCGGGCGCGAGAAGGACAACGGTCACAGTCCAATGTGACTGGGGTCACCCATAGAATTGGTCCGCAACGAGCGCTCAAACCCAAAGACTACTGGCTGGCGGTTCGATCGTCAGATGTATATGAGAATCGATTGATTGGGGCAAAAGCGAGTTCCCTCAGCGGCTGAAGAGGCTCCTGAAAAAGTCGTCACGACGAAAAGAAACCGCAGATTCCTCGGGGCTGAAGCCCCTCGGAATGACAAGAATAAAGGGTTTAAGAGCGTGTGTGAGAACTGTGCCGTCCCTACGGGACTCGGTATTATTTTTCACTCTACCCAGCGCTGAAGCGCTGGGCTAAGCTCTTTCGCCCCATTCGGGGCTGAATTTTGCGCAATCCTTCCACCGTGCCGACTAAAAACGAATTCTCACACACTCCTCTGAAGCCCCTGGAATGACAAAAATGAAGGGCGTAAGGCGGCGCACCTAAAGATGCGCCCCTTCAAAAGTGTGCGCATTCGAATTTTTCAGCAGTCTCTGAAAGCCGTGCCCCTTCAAAACGCGCAATATTGTGTCGCCCCTCAAGGGGCTCGGGTTCTTTTTTCTGATTTACCCAGGGCTTACACCCTGGGCTAAGTTTGTTCCGCCCTCCTCCACCCCATTTCGCGCAAAAGCGGCGCGAATTGGGGACCCCGCCTGCGGGCTGGGGCTGGCATCTGCAAACTATGTCTCGGGGACTTGGGAGGCGCATCGCGCAAGTTCCGCCGCGGCACGACGTTTTTCTCCCACCCTTTCGCAAAAGCGGCGCTTGTCGGGGACCCCGATCAGTCCCCGAGGCTACATTTGTTCCGCCCTGCGGGCTGAAGGCTGGGGTATTCAGGCGCATCGTCACTATATCACAATGTGGTATATCCCACATTGTGATATATAGCGCCTGAGTTCGACTACTGTAGGAGCAGTGTAAGGCAAAACCCAGAAGCAGATCCCTTGCGGGCTGAAGCCCGCTCATGATGACGAGAAGAAAAAACTTATCGGCGCACCCTTCGACAAGCTCAGGGCAGGGCTCTAAAGGTGAGCCCGTTTAAAATACCAGTTGAAACTTACTTTTTCAGCGGTCTCTTGTGCCGGTATCTCCTTCTACGATGGAACCTTCAACCTGAATGACTGTAGCAATTCCAGAGTTCCTTGTATCCGGTGTTGGGTGGACCACGCTTTTTCAGGTGTGCATACCAAGGATGCAAAAGGGCGAGACTTTAGCCACTGAGGTGAGGGCTCTGGTTAACTCAGCGGCTGACAGCCGATTCAGATGCAATTCTCAAATGCACCGCTGAAGCGATGCTCCACCCGCGATACACCAACTCAGAATCTGCTCCAGGGACCGGCACAGATCTGGAGCTCGGACCCTGCTGTGTCGGGTTGGTGCCGGTATGTGTCGGGTTGGTGCCCGTGGAATCCGCAGCTTGACAAGTGGGTTAGCGGCGCGGGCACGCTGGGCCCTGGCGACTTTGGCTTGCTGAGCTTCAGCGATGGGTCGGTTGACTCCACCGTGCATCCGAGCTTCAGCTCGGGCGTGATGCAGTTCGGACTGGCGAACGAGTTTTCGGTGGAGCTGGATGACCCGGACAGACGTGATCATCGAGTACGATAATCTGTCGATCACGCTGAACACGGCGACGCCGGAAGCCGTCGAGCCTGTTGCTGCTGGCGACGGGAGTTGTGGGCTTGGGAAGCTTGGTGCGAAGAAACCTAAGGTGGTGAGGTTTCGTTCCTAGGCGGACGCGTTCTTGTGGGAGGTTCGGGCGTTGAATCGGCAGGGCCATCGCAGAGGGTTGGGATGCGCTGCTCTTTCGGGCGCACCCAGCGTCAGTGGCTGAGGGGCGCGAGAAAATGTTCCACGTGGAACATTTTGGCGCAGGAGACGCCGGTTCGTTACGTCCCACATTAATGGCGTTACCGTAGCATCCCCCTCAGCCAGCAGGCCCCATCGTTGTCGACTCCAGAGAACCTGCCCCCAGTCCGGACGCCAAGAACTGATCTGGTGTTTGGAGACGAAAACGTTCCACGTGGAACATTTCTCGATTGCGGCTTCCACAGCGATCCTTCGGGAGTCTGCTAACTCTGAGGCTGGCTTCCGGCGATCAGAGCTGCGGCTCAGCATCTGCGCAACCTTGCCTTCAGCGACCGCGCCGCGAGCCGTCCCGTCGCGAGTGAACATCGGAGCCGTCATCCCTTCGGCAAGCCGCGAGATTCCCAGTCCGGCGTGGGATCTTCGGGAGCAGCAAGTCTTCCGATTAGCAGACGGGGCGACTCGGGGCCCAAGGTTCTTCCGACAGCTCTAATCCACCATCTGCGCGTCGCCCGTCGACAAAATGTTCCACGTGGAACGTTCCTCGTCCCTGCCCACGCACTTACGCACAGCCCTGCACCCTGCCTACTCTCCACCTAATCAGCATCTTCCGCCGCTCCTTCCGAGTCTTGCACAGCTTTTCCTCCAGAAACTTTCCTCGCCCGCGTCGCTCCATCATTGCCGACCGCCCCCGCCACGTTCTAAGCTTTTACTTACCCGCCCGGCGCAGACCCATGGCACGCATCATCGCAGTCACGAACCAGAAGGGCGGAGTCGGCAAGACCACGACCGCCATCAACCTGGCTGCGTCGTTCGCCCACCACGGCGCGCGCACGCTGCTTGTCGATTGCGATCCCCAGTCCAACGCCTCCAGCGGCCTCGGCTTCCTCCGCGACCCCGACCGCCACAGCACCTACCAGGTCATCATGGGAGAGGTCTCCGCCCAGCACGCGACGCTCCCCACCGCTCTCGACAACCTCCGCATCATGCCCGCGCACAAGAACCTGCTCGGCGCCAACATCGAGCTCGTCCCCCTCGACCAACGCGAGTACCGCCTGCGTCACGCCTTGCAACCGTTGCGCGACGACTTCCAATTCATTGTGATCGACTGCCCTCCCGCGCTCGACCTGCTCACCCTCAACGCGCTGGTCGCCGCCGACACCGTCCTCATCCCGATGCAAGCCGAGTACTTCGCCCTCGAAGGCGTCACCGAGCTGCTCGACACCATCGACCGCATCCGCATCGACCTCAACCGCGGCCTCGCCGTCGAAGGCGTTGTCCTCACCATGTTCGACGAGCGCACCAACCTGGCGCAGTCGGTGGCCTCCGAGCTCCGTGGATTCTTCGGCGACCTCATGTGCGAGACCGCGATCCCGCGCAACATCCGGCTCGCCGAAGCTCCCAGCCACGGCCAGCCCGCGCTCCTCTACGATCCCCACGCTCGCGGCACCGAGGCCTACCTCAAGCTGGCGGAAGAAATCATCGCCCGCGTCACCACTCCCAAGCAGGCGTCGCAGGAGGCCGCGCAGACGAGCGAGTAGCATCAGGCATGAAAAACTCCCACATCGTGGGATATACCACATTGTGGGATATCACCACAGCGAGCCGTCCGGAGGACGTGACTGCACGCATACCCTTCCCGGTGTCGCCCCAGGAGCCCCAGGTTAGCCCAACCGAAGGGCGAACCTGGGGCACCTGGGGCACCTGGGGCACGCATTATAAAAGGGCGCCCCTTTCGAAGTAGGTTATGGTTGCTGTGCTGAAGCAGTAACCAAGCCTGACGAAAGGAACACCCGATGAACAGCATCAAGTATATCGGCCTCGATGTCCACCAGAGCACCATCTCGGTAGCTGTGCTCGACGCTGACGGCAAGCTGGTGATGCAGTCGGTGATCGCCACCCACGCTGCCACCATTCTCGAATTTCTTCACGGTCTACGGGGAACGTTGCACGTGACCTTCGAAGAAGGAACGCATTCCGCCTGGCTGTACGATCTGCTGGTGCGGCGCGTGGCCAAGCTGGTAGTTTGCAATCCCCGCAAGAATGCCCTGTTGAAGGCGGGCAACAAGAGCGACACCATCGACGCCCGCAAGCTGGCCGAGTTGCTGCGTGCCGGACTGTTGTCGCCGGTCTACCACGGGCAGAACAGCACGGCGGCGGTGAAGCATCTGGGGCGCAGTTATGCGGCGCTCACCGAAGACACCACCCGCACGATGGGCCGATTGAAAGCGCTCTACCGCAGCCAGGCCATTGCTTGCGCCGGCAAGAAGCCTTACGGATCACGCCATCGCGACGAATGGTTAGCGCAGTTAAGCGAGAGCGGGTTGCAACGCCGCGCCCGACGACTCTACCAGCAACTGGACCTGCTGCAAGAGTTGCGCCGCGACGCCCGCCGCGATCTGATTCAGGAGTGTCGCAAGCACAGCGAGACCAAGTTGCTGCGCACGGTTCCGTGGCTGGGTCCGATTCGCGTTGCCCTGCTGATCGGACGAGTGCAGACGCCGCACCGCTTCCGTAGCAAGCGGCAGTTCTGGGCTTACTGCGGCCTGGCGCTGGAGACGCGCAGCAGCGCCGACTTTGGCTTCATCAACGGGCAACTGGAGCGGAAGAAGAAGCCAGTGTTCATTCGCGGACTGAACCTAAACCACAACCACGATCTGAAAAATCTGTTTAAGAGTGCAGCTACCGGCGCCAGTGGCAGTGACGGAGCTTTTCGCCGGTTCTACGAAAATCTTCTACTAAAGGGGATGAAGCCCGAGCTGGCTCGGCTCACGCTGGCGCGCAAGATCGCCGCCATCACCTTGCATGTCTGGAAGAAAGGAGAAGCCTTCGACGCCGAATATGTGAAGCCACAAGCCGCTTGAGCGCGCAGCTCCGAAAGACTAGACCGGAGTCACTTCCACTGTAGTCGATTGGTTCTGCGAGCTCGGGTTCGAGGGTAAGTATCCTGGCCGGGTTAGGCTGCGTGCGCCGCTGGCGCCAAGTCTCACGGGGCACCGTATGCTCCCTCGGACAACCCAACAAAGCCATAGTGCCGCGCCGAGGCGCGAGTCTCCGATAGAACCATGGTTGGCACTTCGCCCACCGCTTGGCTTGTGCAGCTTTAGCACCGAACGACGTCGTAGCGTGGACGTGAAAACGACTAGCGAACCGCGGATCTACGCCACTCGGCAACCCCAGGGGCTGGATGTCAGAGAACTGCCTCTCTTTCCAGCGAAGGGAGAAGTGTTTTCTCTTGACATCCCCTTTTATAGAACCCGGCTATCAGCACACCCACCGCTTACTCGCTATCGCGTTCGATCTATTCCTCCTTCTACACCACCGCCACCGCCGGTTCCTCGTGCCAGCTTGTTAGTTACGATGTAGGCCGTGTAGGAAACGAGAAGAAGCGCGCAGCAGTTTCCGACCACTGCAAGAGCCATCGTAATAATTGGCTGACCCCGGAGAACCGTTTCAGCCAAGTACATTAACCACGTCAGCCAACTGTTGACTTGAAGCAGCTATTACCAACCAACCAGAGTTGGCTTTGCTGTCAGGCCAACCTTCTCGCAGACAAAACGCTAGCAGTTAACAAAATAAGGAGCTTTGCCCGGACGTGTGCATTTCTGCATTCCACTGTTGGGTCCCTTAGTGATACATGGGCCGCAATGTTCAATAAAGACACCACCAGGTATGCCGTCGCTATGTCCGGTTCCGCCACCACCACTCCCCCCGCCGTCAGGGCTGCCGCAAGTCTCGTAACACCGAATCGGGTCTCCGCCGCCCAGGTAGCACCACCCGTAGCATTCATCAGTATTCTTGGAAATTTGAGGAACAATTCCATGGCAGGCTCCAGAGCCGTGACGGCGAGCAACGGGATAGTAGCTTTCCACCTTGGGTAATGATTGTTCAGCGCTAAATCCAGGTATATCCATTGTGATTCTCCTTTCAACTAAGTGCCATTTCCATACCAAAGGCGCAAACTCGTTAGCCAATCTGTGACACGCATCTATCTGCCTTCGCCAATCAGTTAAGTCTGATCGGCAATAGGGGACCTACTACAAGCGGGGAGTTCCGGCTGCAGGTTCCAGCACACCGTCACAGCCGCCACTGCAGCAAATACTCTGGAATGGGGGCCCGTCGGAGGTGCGACAGCAGGTCCGAGAGCAGGTGCGTGTACAGTCGGAGTTACAACTACATTCGCAGTCGCCGCAAACTAATGGTTGGCTGCAGGTCGCGATGCACTTGGCGCGGTCCATTCCCGTTTCTCTGGAGCAAAACTGCTTGATGCACTGATCAGTCGGCACGTTGCAGTGAAACGGGTACCGGTTTCCCCATCCCCCCAAACCACCGCCCATCTGAGCCGGATGGAGAGCTCTCTGGGACGAGCTGGCGTGGCCAGACGCCCGATAGTATCCGCTTGACTTGTACACTGACACCTCTGCAGAAAATCCAGGTAAGTTGTCGACATTCATTGCTCACCTCACTGTGGTTCGTTGAGGCTGACTGCCTCATGACTCTTCACCGCTCGTAGTACGGCGACAGCTTCGTCACCAGGAATGGAAATTCATCGGTTACGTCCACCCGGACAAAATACTGATCATCTACATCTGTGTTGCGGTTGGTATAGGTGAAGATCACATCCACCACGTTACGTGTACCGCTCAGAGCAGAGGGCACAACGTCTACTCTGGTGAGCGAACAATTCCGCGAGAACTCTTCGGCAGCTCTTGCGTAGATGGCATGGTAACGCACCGCCAGATAGTTCAGGGCGCGATGGTCGTCGGTGGCTCCGGCGTTGTCCGTCATCTGCATGATGCGGTCAAACAGTTCTTCGGCGGCGGGCCCAAATTCCTTGGCCGAAGTCTTCTCCGGTTTGGGAATAGCCTTGATGAGAGCATCGCGGTCGAACGAATAAATCTGGTCGAAGATCACGATGGGAACCATCAAGCCATTGCACATCTGCGGCGGTGCGACGGGTCCCTTCATGCCGATCACGACGTCCAGGTCCATAGGGCTGGGGTTGGAACGGACGGCTTCCACCAGCAGTCCCAGGTCAGCCGGGTCGCGTGGCATCAGGATGTAAGTCTCCAGGCCTTCCACCGTCATGACAAAGCAGCACTGCCGCACCAGGTAGCGGTTCTCAGGCTTGGAAAGCACGGTGTGAAGCGCGTGTCGGTCAGTGAGTCCCGAAGTCTTCTCCCGGCCCGTGGCTTGGGCGAACTCCTTCTCGACCGAAATGCTGGGGAAGCGCACCTGAACATTACCTAGGGCGTAAACCCAGGAAGGTGGCGTTGCTGTTGCACCGTTCGCAGCCGGCGCGGTCCCGCACGTCGAGCAGGCTTGTGGAGAAACGGCTCCCGGCGCCGGCATGGCGGAAGATGCAAGTACGGCGGTGGGGCTGCCCTGGCTGGCAGATGAATCTACCGTTTGTGTTCCAACTTCAGTCTGAGATTGCTCCATCATCTCCTCCTTCTTACTAACGAGAGAACGTCATCCAGCGATTCAGCGCCGCGGCGCGCCTCTCACAGCCGCCACAGGGCTTGATGCCCATGGCATACGTCGCTTTCTTAATGAGGTCGCCGAGGCCGATCTCCTCCTCAATGAGAAATCCAGGAAGACGAACCTTGTGTGGCTCAGGTTCAGGCTTCGGTTCGACCCTGCGTTTCTTCTTCGCCACACTTACATTCCCCCATGATTTGCAGTCATCCTCTGATATGCTGCGGTTGCATCCAGAAGCGGCGGCACAACGGTATTTCTCGACCCACCGTTTGCCTGCAGCAAAGCCAGTTTGATCGACGCAGCCGTTGCGGAAGGAAACTCCGACATCAACAACGCAATCGTTCCCGTAACAAAGGGTGCAGCAGCGCTCGTCCCTCCAAAGCTTCGCCTGTCGCCATCCGTTCCAAGGCTCGAGATGTCTTGCGCCGGCGCGCTCAGCCCGCGCCTTCCGATTGAGCTCCCGAAGTTGGATTCGCCGACCGGCCAGCCGCGCAGGTCACAACCAGCGACCGGGATGACCCATGGGTGCCGCGTGATAATCGAACTCCCGACCGTTCCTTGGTTGCCCGCCGCCGCAACTGTAATCACACCGCGTGCTGCAGCGAAATCCAGAGCTTGTCCAAGCTCGCGTGTACCGAGAGGGGAGGGCTGAAGCAGCGCAGCACTCAGGTTGATTACACGCGCACCCGCGTTTACGGTGTCCGTAATCGCCGAGGCAAGTTCCGCCGGTGTCGCGCTCGGCATGTCTCCGTTGCCAGCCATGCCCTCCGCAAAAATTGGGCGCACCAGTAGAGTGCAATCTGGACAGATTGCTGGTGCCGATGATCCTCGCCTGGCAGACAAAATCCCCGCGACGAAAGTTCCATGAATGCAGGCGATGCTACCGGCGCGCGAGCATGTTCCCGGGGCTTTTCCTGGAATCTCCTGAATGCTGCTGCCGACTAGGTCTGGATGAGATACATTGATAGGCCCATCGATCAGTCCGATGGCAATTTCCCGTCTCCCAGCCGTATGCTGCATAAGCGGGGACAGCTTGACGAGATCGAGTGGGCCCATAAGAAAGGTCTCCAACGCTGGCGCTACTAACTTTTGTCGCCAGGATCGCTTTGCTCGGAATGCATCGTGCTTCAAATCCGCTTTCCCGGCAATAGTCAAGACCTTACCGCCTCCTTAAATTTCCCTTACCGCCCAAGCTGTTGATTAGAAATTGAGTTGCCGCAAAAGGAAAAAGTCGGAGTAGAATCTCGCCTACACTTTTTCGCTTTGGGTGAGCTGCCGTGGCTTCCAGGCCTGTCACAATGCCGGACTCGATTCGCTTTGGCGACGACTTCGAGCTGGACGTGCGCGCCTACGAGCTGCGCTCGGCGGGAATTCCCTTGAAGCTGAAGCCGATCCCCATGGAACTGCTGATGTTCCTGGTGGAGCGCCGTGGCGAACTGGTCACACGCGAGCAAATTGTTGAACGTATCTGGGGAAATGGCGTCTTCCTGGATACCGATAACAGCATCAACGGCGCCATCAGCAAGATCCGGCAGGTGTTGCGGGATGATGCAGCGCAGCCGCGTTTCGTGCAGACGGTTACGGGCCGTGGGTATCGCTTCGTCGCCCCCGTCACGGAATCTACCCCTCCGCCCGCTCCGGAAGTTCCAGCGCAAATACCACCTGTTGAAGGCCTAATCGGCAAGAGGGTGTCGCATTACCGCATCCTCGAATTGCTGGGCGGCGGAGGCATGGGTGTGGTGTACAAGGCGGAAGACCTGAAGCTGGGTCGCCGAGTCGCCATCAAGTTTCTTCCCGCCGAACTGGCCAACGATCCCAAGGCTTTTCAGCGGCTGGAACAGGAAGCAAGGGCCGCCTCAGCCCTGGATCATCGCAACATCTGCTCTATTTATGAGCTGGAAGAACATGAAGGCCAGCCTTTCATCGTGATGCAGTTGCTGGAAGGCCAGACCTTGCAGGAAAAACTTGAAACCGCTGCCCAGCAAGACAAGACTGTGCCGCTGACCGAAGTGCTCGAAGTCGCGATTCAAGTGGCTGAGGGCTTGGAGGCGGCGCACCAAAAGGGCATCATCCATCGCGACATCAAGCCGGCCAACATCTTTATCACGAGCCGAAACGAAGCCAAGATTCTGGATTTCGGTCTGGCGAAATTGATGGAAGGAGAAGCGCCGGGCTTTGACCAGCATGATCATGAGGCTGTAACCGGCACGCCTGAAGCAGGGCCCCTTCAAACAGCTAGTCATGCAGGTTCCACTCTCACCCGCACCGGAATCCACATGGGCACGGCATTTTACATGTCGCCGGAGCAGGTGCGGGGCGAGAAGCTGGACGTGCGCACCGACTTGTTCTCCTTTGGTCTGGTTCTCTATCAGATGGTAACCGGCCAGCGCGCTTTTCCCGGAAACACAACCGCAGTGGTTCACGATGGCATTCTGCACCAGGAGGCTACGCCTGTACGCCAACTGAACCCCGGTCTTCCGTCTCAGCTTGAACGAATGATCACCCACGCCGTCGAGAAAGATCGCAATCTCCGGTATCAAACTGCAGCGGAGATGCGCGACGATCTACTACACCTGAAGACGGAAGTAACAGCAGCTTCCGTGGCTGGCTTAAGGCCAACGGCGGCGAAAGAAAGTAGAGTTTCTGGTTTTCGCCTGGCACGCTGGAAGGTGCTGGTTCCTGCTTTCGTGGCGCTGGCTGCTGCGGTCGTGTTTGTGGTCTTCCAATATCGTTCAGCGCAGGCGAGCAAACTGACCAGCAAAGACACTGTCGTCCTCGCCGGCTTCGTCAATAGCACCGGCGATCGTGTCTTCGACGAAACTTTACGCCAGGGACTTTCGGCGCAGCTGGAGCAATCCCCGTTTCTGAACCTGCTGTCGGACCAACGCATCAGGCACACCCTCACCCTGATGACTCAGCCGCAAGACGCGCGTCTGACGCATCAGGTTGCCACTGAAGTTTGCCAGCGCACGGCCAGCGCAGCCACCATCGAAGGCTCCATCGCCAGCTTGGGCAGCCAGTACATCGTGGGTTTGAAGGCGGTGAACTGCCATAACGGTGACCTGTTGGCGGATGAGCAAGTGACGGTGAATGGTAAGGAAGAGGTCCTCAAGGCACTGGGCGAGGCAGCAACCAAACTGCGCCAGAGGATGGGCGAGTCGTTAACTTCTCTGCAAAGGTATGACGCGCCAGAGGAAGAGGTCACCACCTCCTCCCTCGAAGCGTTGAATGCCTATACTCTGGGACGCAGGGCTGCTAGACAAAGCGGGGACTTCGATGCGATTCCGTTTTACCAACAGGCAGTGCAGCTCGATCCTAACTTCGCCGCGGCCTATGTCGCGCTGGGAATCAGCTATGGCAATATAGGGGAGCAAGGCCTATCCTTTCCCAACTTCGAGAAGGCGTTTGCTCTTCGCGACCGGGTAAGCGCTAAAGAGCGCTTCGGTATCGCTGCCTTCTATCACCTCGCCGTCACCGGCGACCTGCCCAAGGCTGAGGAGGTCTGCCTGCAGTGGGCACAAACCTATCCCCAGGATCCGACGCCTCGTGAAGAGCTGGGGACCAATTACATGTGGCGTGGACAGTATCCACTAGCGCTCGAATCCTTGCTCGAAGCGGGGCGCCTCAGGGAGAACGGCGTTCCTTATCACGTCAACCTGGTGACCGCGTATTTCAGCCTCAATCGTCCGCGTGAGGCGCGCGCCACGGTGGAGAACGCGCTGGCGCGCAAACTGGAGCCTGCCGACTATTACCCCTTGCTCTACTTAATCGACTTTATGGAAGGAAATGGGGCCGGCATGCAGGCCGACGTGGCCTGGGCCGCCGGAAGACCTCGTGTCGAGACCTTGCTCTTCAACGCGCAGTCGGACACCGAGGCATATTTCGGACGCCGCCGTGAAGCGTGGCTGTTCACCGAGAAGGCGGTAACGGCCGTGCAACGCGACAGCCAAGCGGAACGCGCCGGGGTTGCCATGGCCAACGCAGCCGTGCATGAGGCGGAATTTGGCGATTCTGCTCGTGCGCTCCAGGCCGCTAGTACGGCGCTGGCGATGTCATCGGCAAGGCCTGTGAAGACGGCGGTTGCGCTGGCGTTGGCGCGCGCGGGATTTTCCAAGCGGGCGCAGACCCTTTCCGATCAACTCGCCGCAGAGAGCCCCTCGAATACCATGTTGAATTTCTATTGGCTGCCGACGATCCGGGCCGCCGCCGAGCTGGACCTGAATCAGCCGGACAAAGCAGTGGAGATGTTGCAGGTGAGCACGAGTTACGAACTGGGCACGCCTCCTCTCTTTGCCCCGGCGACGCTCTACCCAGCGTATGTGCGCGGCGAGGCCTACTTGCGTCTTAAGGAGGGCAGCAACGCGGCGGCCGAGTTCCAAAAGCTGTTGGACCATCCGGGTTGTGTGCTGAACTTTCCGTTGGGTGCACTGGCACACTTAGGGCTGGGACGTGCCTATGCGGTGACCGGAGATAAAGGCAAGGCCCGCACCGCCTACCAGGACTTTTTCACTCTGTGGAAAGACGCCGATCCCGACGTTCCCATCTTGCAGCAAGCCAAAGCCGAATATGCCAGGCTGCGTTAGCCGAAGACCACCTTGCTCTAGTCCCTTCAGGGGGACGACACAACACTGCGAGGTTTTCAAGGGGCACGTCTTTCAGCCGTGCCGTAACGAATGTCAAAGATCCCGGCTTCAGCCGCCGAGGGAACTCGCTTCTGCGCCTATAGAAGTCGCCTTCCATGGGACTTAGTTCAGTTACCAATTTCGATTTGGTGCGAATCGCTAACTTGCTTTCCTGAGGCCTCTCCATCCGCACGGGCTTGAGGTTGAGTGGTCGCATGGATCAGGTTTATAGCGTACGTACGATTCGGCTGTCAGTGAGACCGGACACAATGCTTCGCCGTTCTAGTTGATTCCAGAAGGTCTGATCGCATCACACCTCAGAACGAAAATTCCCACCCAAGCAACCGAGGCTTGGGTGGGGCGCCCGGCACCGGTAGTGCCGTTGATGGGACCGTTTTCGTAAAGTGCGCTGCCCTTTTGGGTACAGGTTCAGTTTGTTGTGAAAATCCAAACTCCTCCCAATTTGTTACCGTCAACCACGGTTTCAAATTGCAGGCGGCGATTAATCTTGAAGAGTGAGAAGCAACTTCGCCGGATCGCTGCTGCCCGCGTGAGTCCAAGTGAGTAAGCGGATGTGGGTTACTCAGACCTTCTTTTATGGGACCCTCACCAACGTACTGATCGCGTAAAAGGGAGCTAGTTGGTCCTTCTTAAGTCGCCCGATTCGCACCCAATTTTTCGCATCACTGCTTTGGGGGTCTCCTATTCCCACGAGGTCACCTCCGAGTGGGCCGTCCACTCTCGTGGATCCGTCTTCCCAATTCGTACCCGTCCAGACAGCCTGCTCGTTGCTCTTTGCTCCCCTTTCGTCTATGTTGATCGGGTTGTCCAGACCGAGACCTCCGAACAGGTACTCTGCGTGCTCCACCACCCGTTTGCCGTCGACGCGATAGACTGGGGGGGTGACTTTTAGCTTCAGATTGTCCTTTGCACTCTTGGCTGCGGTGCTAGCGATCGCCCTATAGGAGAAGAGTGGAGGAGCCATGGGACATACGTTCTTAACCTGGTCACTCACAAATTGGTTGTAGACGTTAATGTCCTTATCCGCGGCATCTCTCTGGTTTCTCGTAATAAATGCCACGTAGTACAGGTCGCCCTTTTTCAGACCTGCGGGAGGCGCGGGGTTGCAGGCGTCCTGTCCAGACGCCGAGGAAAATGTTAGGAAAACAGCCGAGAGAACACCAAGCGCGATAAAGTAGACAGCCTGACAAGTGTAGTTTTTCATACTGACCTCCTCTTGGTCATAGGTTGTGGCGGCGATTAATCTTGAAAGATGAGTAGCAACTTCACCGCGCTAGCTGCTTCTCACCTGCTAGCCTTCTTCACCAGTCAGAAAGCACCCTGACTCACGCCTCTTCACCGCGACACGTAGTGCGCCGCTAGGACCGCTCCGCGTGGGACCTTCGAACCCTGCCACCAATCGCGCTCCGCCCATAACCTGGGGTGATGCAAGGTCAGCAGCAGCGTGAAGAAGGGTCCCAAGGTCATGGCACGGGTAGAGACACGGCTTGTTGCCTCGGACGCCTGGTGTTCCCTGGCTGCGGCGGCACTTAAATCCCGCGCTTCTGCTACACGGCATTGCAGCTTCTCCAGCGTTATGGCTTCATCGTGCGCTGGCAGCGTCAGAACCAGTCTTAGGAACGGCCCCAGCATGATTGGGTTTGAATGAGTAGCTTGGGTTTTCATGGCGACATCCTCTTCCCCCGCTCCCCAGAGGCGGGATTGTTCCCCGCCTCCGGCAGCGTCCCTGGAAAGCAGTTCGTCGAGCGTTAGCTCAATTTCCGGCTTTCATGGGGCGCACAATGCGCCGGTTTTCTCCCCGGTTCAAGGCCCCAACGCCTGATTTTTGGGTGATTAGCAGATGATCGGCGGATGATCGGCCAACCCTCTAAGGAATGGAGGGTTAGAGAGACATGTAAATGAAATATCGATGGACTCCCGCCGCAGTCGCGTTATAATCCACCCACTCTCCGCGCTTCCGCGCGAAGGTCGCCACTTTGAGCGCCACGCAGCAACTTCTTCGCTTCGGCGTCTTTGAGCTCAATCTCACAACCGAAGAGCTGCGTAAATCCGAGGCAGCCGTCAAGTTGCCACCACAACCGCTCAGGCTCCTGGTTTTGCTCGCCAGCCGCGCCGGTCAAGTCGTGACCCGGGAAGAAATCCAGCAAAAATTCTGGGGGGGCGAAACCGACATCAACTTTGAACGCCGCTTGAACCAGTGCATTCAGCAAATCCGGACCGCTCTGGGGGACAATGCCAGCCAGCCGCGCTACATTGCAACGGTCCATCGCCACGGCTACCGCTTCATCGCGCCGGTTGAATCGAAAACCATTACCCTGCCGGGGCCGAGGCTGGTCGAGTCCAACTCCTCCGGCCGCGTCCCAGTCGCGATTGGGAGTGCACCGCGAGGGCCAGCGGTGATGGCAGGAGCAGTGGCGCCCAGCTATCAGGCTGCACCGGACGCTGTAGTCGCGACCGAGCCGGTGCGTCATGTCGCGGATCTTCATCAGTCGCGTTCTCGCGTTTGGCGAGGTCGCTTTGTCTGGATCGGTGCAGCGCTTGTGCTCGCTGGATTGATCGGCGGAGGGCTCTACCGGCGCGCCCACAAGGCACCAGTGCTCACGGAAAAAGACACCATCGTGCTGGCTGACTTCGACAATAAGACCGGCGACCAAGTTTTCGACGACACGCTTAAACAAGGACTCGCGGTCCAACTCGAGCAGTCGCCCTTCCTCGATCTGATTTCCGAGAGCAAGGTCAATCGGACATTGAAGCTGATGGGCCGTCCCGCCGGTGATCGTTTGACGCCGGAGGTTACGCGCGAGGTCTGCCAACGCACGGGCAGCGCGGCCATGCTGACCGGCTCGATTGCGGAATTAGGCAACCAATACGTGATTGGCCTGAAGGCGGTGAACTGCAATTCGGGGGACGTGCTGGCTGAGGCGCAGGAGCAAGCGGCAGGCAAAGAAAGGGTGCTCAAGGCTTTGGACGCTGCCGCTATCAGCTTACGCCGTAAGCTGGGCGAGTCGGTAACGTCAGTGCAAAGATACGGCACGCCCTTAGAGGAAGCGACTACGCCATCACTCGACGCGCTCAAAGCCTACAGCCTGGGACGGAAGACGAGTTCTGCGAAAGGGGATACCGCCGCTCTGCCCTTCTATAAGCATACGGTAGAACTCGACTCGAATTTCGCCACGGCCTACACAGCCATTTCGACGGTCTACCTCAATCTCAACGAGGTGGGCCGGGCTGCGGAGAATGCCCGTAAGGCGTACGAGCTGCGAGAGAAGGTGAGCGAGCGAGAACGGTTCTCCATCGAGGCAAACTACTATGTGACTGCGACGGGAGAGCTGGAGAAAGCAGCCCAGACCTACGAACTGTGGCAGCAGACCTACCCGAGGGACGATTCGCCATACGTCAACCTGGGATTCATTTTCGCCAGCCTTGGACTCTGGGAGAAGGCATTGGCGGAAGCCCGCCAAGCAATGCTCCTGGAGCCAAACGACGAGGTCAACTACCTCAACCTCGGCGCTGCCTACGAGAATCTCAACCGTCTGGATGAGGCAGAAGCTGTGTACAAGCAAGCGAAAGAACGCACGCTGGAGAGTGAGGGCATCCTGCAGTACCGCTACCAGTTGGCCTTTTTTAAGAGCGACACGGCGCAGATGGCACAGTTGGTCTCGGCCGCCATGGGAAAGCCAGGCACAGAAGACTTGCTGCTGGCGTCACAAGCGGACACGGAAGCTTGGTACGGAAAGTTCAAGAACGCACGCGAGCTCACCCGACGCGCGATGGATTCAGCCCAGCACAACGACGCCACGGAGACGGCGGCGACGTATCAAGCGGCAGCGGCGCTGCGCCAGGTGGAAGCGGGCAACCGAAAGCAAGCTCGTGCAGACGCCGATGCGGCACTGGGTCTGTCCGCGAACCGCGACGTACAGGCGATGGCGGCACTGGCTCTGGCCCGGGCGGGAGATATGGCACATGCGGAGAAGCTGGCGGCCGCACTCGACAATACATTTCCGCTAGACACGCTGGTCCAGAGGTATTGGCTGCCCACGATCCGGGCGGCCGTTGCCCTTGAGCGCAAAGACCCGAATGGCGCAGTCGGAGTATTACAGGTGGCGAGCACGTTAGAACTCGGCCAGACCATGCAGGCCACCATATATCTGTGCCCGGTCTATTTGCGGGGAGAAGCCTATCTCATGCTGCGTGACGGCAGCGCGGCGGCAGCGGAATTTCAAAAGTTCATTGACCACTATGGCTTGGTAGTGAACTTCCCCTGGGGAGCCTTGGCCCGCCTCGGACTCGCTCGCGCTTACGCGCTGGACGCCGCCAAAGACCCCGCCGCCCGCGACAAAGCCCGCACGGCCTATCACGATTTCCTCACTCTCTGGAAAGACGCCGATCCCGACATCCCCATCTACCAGCAAGCCAAAGCCGAATACGCGCGGCTGCGCTAGCACCGCGATCCGGGCAACCTGTTTGTATCCGCTGCCGGGTGGAGCACGCCTTTCAGGCGCGCATACCAAGGCTGCAAAAAGGCGAGGCTTTAGCCGCTGAGGTAAGGGTTCTGGTTACCTCAGCGGCTTAAAGCCGAGTTCAGAGACAACTCTCAAAAGCACCGCTGAAGCGGTGCTCCACCCGGATACACCAACTCAGAATCTGCTCTGGCTGGTTCGATCTTCCCTCTTCTTTCTTTCTGGACCGCGTTCACGAATGCGAGTCGCGATTAGGGTTGCCGGGTTTATGATGGCGGCATCGCCCATATTGGGTTGAGCAATCGATAAGCTATCGTGTCTCGTAAACCGCAGTCTCTTCCGCACCTTGCGAACCTGAATCTCTTCTGGCCTCCGCCGCTCTGCGGTAAACGGTCATCCTGTCTGCTCGTCCTCGGTTTGTGGGCAGCCTTGAGCGCAATTGCGCTGGCGCAGATCTCTCCATCGCGATCGACTAAGAGCGACGCCACCTTCACGCTGAGTGGCTCGGTCGTAAACTCCGTAACCGGTGAGTCCATTGGTCACGCACTCGTCCGCACAAACGGCAGTTCGCAACGAACGGTTTTTGCCGACGGCGAGGGGCATTTCCAAATTGATGGCATGCCAGCCGGGATGGTAACCGCCACAGCGCAGAAGCCTGGCTACTTCAGCCAACAGGAGTTGCGAGGCGGCTCAAACCAGATGCTGAATATCGGTCCGACGACCGACGCGTTGGTGCTGAAGCTCACTCCCCAAAGTGCGATCTGGGGCCGGATCACGGATTCCACGGGCCAACCTATCGAGCATGTACCGGTACGATTGACGGAACAGCCCTTGCGCGAGGGGCGCAAACATTGGGAGTCGCGTGGCCAGCAGCAGACGGATGAAGACGGCCGCTATCGTTTCGCCAACCTGATGCCGGGGACGTACTACCTCGCCGCCGGACCCAGCACCGATGAGACACGCCTTCTGCCAGAAACCCAGAGGCCAAAAACCGCCTACGCCAGCATGTACTATCCGGGAGTACCCGATCTAGCGTCTGCGTCGCCGATTCAACTTGCTGCCGGCCAGCACGCAGAAGCCGACTTCTCCATGAGCGCAGGCCCGGTTTATCACGTTTCTGGCACGGTCACCGGGAATTCAGTCGGTCAAGGGGTCGGTATTCAGCTCTACGGCCAGTCAGGCGACGATCTGTCCCTTCCAATTCGCTTCCACGGCGACACGAATACTTTCGATGTCGACAGAGTGCCACCAGGCAGCTACGTGGTGAAGGCATTTTCGCAGGCGGATCCAGACCGGCCGCTCCGCGCGGAGGCGCGCGTGGACATCGCAGCTAACGTCGAGAACCTCCACTTGATTCTTGGGCCGGCCATCTCAATACCCGTGGTCGTGCGGATGGAGTCGCGATCTTCGAACCAAGGTACAGCGCCGGGAATCCAAGGCCCGCCAATTTCTGTGCGTTTGATTCCGTCCGACGCAACCACTCCTGAATCCTATTCGACCTTGGTGCGCAGCAGTTCCGGGGCTTATTCCGTCGTATTGCAGAACGTGGATCCTGGGAAGTATTCGGTTGACTTGATACCACACGGTGCGTGGTACGTGCAGTCTGCCCAGTACGGACAGACGAACTTGCTCAACGATAACCTCTCCATCGCATCGGCGGGACAAGCCTATCCGATGGAGATCGCCTTGCGCGATGACAGCGCAACCGTGACCGGAACGGTGAAATCCTCCGATGGGACAGCGGCGCAAGCAACCGTGCTGGCGGTCTCAGAGCCTGCTTCTAATCTTTCCCCCAAGACCACGCGCTCATCTGCGCAGAACGGTTTCACATTGAATGGGCTGGCTCCCGGCGAGTACCTGGTGTACGCCTTCGACTATGCCGACGGAATTGAGTATGCCAATCCTAACGTTCTGCAAGCCCATGCTTCGCAGGCCGCGCACGTCACTGTTTCGCCAAATCAGAAGACGCAGGTTGCTCTCGATCTGATCCGCACCGGGGATGGAGACTGACTCGAATGCTGGCGCGGCTAGGGCATTTTCACGTTTGGCGCATAGGGTGGAGCACCGCTTTAGCAGTGCAGTTAAGATGCGGAGATGAGCCGGCTTTACAGGCTGCTGAGGTGACGGAACCATTACCTCAGGCGCTAAAGCGCGATCCAAGAACTGCCGGCAGTTATGCACGCCTGAAGGCGCGCTCCACCCATCGCCTACACGTCAGACGTGAAACTGCTATAGCGTTCGTTTTACTTTTCACCTTCGGATTATCGGCGCAATCGAATCAGGCGGTTCATACGCCGCCGGCCCAGCTGGGCTACCGCATTGCTGGAATTCTGGTGAACTGGGTAACCGGACAACCAGTGGCGGGAGCTTCGGTTGCAATTGCTCCAACCGCGCAAGGCACGGACCGGGAGATAACACAGACGGTTATTACCGGCGCCGACGGGCGTTTCCTCTTCGCCGGACTGAGTCGCGGTAAGTATTCGCTGATGGCTGCCGCGCACGGGTCCATGTTGCAGTATTTCGAGCGTCATGGCATGTACGCCACGGCCATTGCGGCTGGCCCCGATCTCGATTCGGAACATCTGGTTTTCCGCTTGCAGCCCGACGCCTCCATCGAAGGCGCAGTCACAGATGAGAACAACGACCCGGTGCAGAACGCAACCGTCCGTCTCTTTCAACAATCGATGGAGGACGGACGACAGAAAACCATTCCCATGGATCGGGGACAGACCGATGATCAAGGCCAGTTTCGCATCGGCCATCTGGCGCCTGGAACGTACTACCTCGCCGTCTCGGCGCATCCCTGGTATGCACAAAATAGTCGTGTAACTCTCCGCCAGAAATCGAACAATCCCGACGCCGATGCCCGGTCCGCGCAAGAGGCCGCTGCGCTCGACGTGGCCTATCCTCTCACCTTCTACCCTGATTCCCCGGATTCCGCCGGTGCCAGTCCCATCGTGTTACATCCTGGCGAGCGGGTCACGGCGGACGTGGTCATGCGTGCCGTGCCTTCGCTGCACCTCAGGATTCGCACCGGCAACGCTGGCAATTATGCCGGCCCCGCCATGGCGGGCTTTCCGCGAATTTCCCAGCGCATCTTTGATGGCTACCTGGACTCCGAGATAAACGCTCCATTTTCGTCGGTCGAGCCTGGCGTGATTGAAATCACCGGTCTGGCGCCCGGTCACTACGTTATCGAGATGCCGGGATCGAAGGGTGTCAATGACAAAGGCGCCAATCGAGGCGGGTACCGCGAACTTGACCTGGCGGGCGATCTTGAGGTCAATCCGAATGATAGCTCCGGATTCGCGACCGTCGTCGGCTCTTTATTGTTCGAGGGCGCGCAGCGGGTACCGAACGGCGTGGCCATGCGACTCGTGAATGAAGAGACCGGCGAAAGCTTTGGGAGCGAACTCTCGGATAAAGGGCAATTCGAGTTCGAAGGGGTGAAGCCGGGACGTTACACCGTAGTTCTTCAGAGTGGCGGCGGATATTTTCTCAGGAAGATGTCGGCGACGGGAGCAAAACTGGCAGGGCGCACGCTCGAAATCGGTGTTAGTGGCAGCGTGCACATTGCCGCAACGGTTGGGCGAGGCCTCGCGCAGGTGGACGGAGTTGCGCTGCGGGGAGGCAAGCCGTTTTCTGGCGCGATGATCGTCCTCGTTCCGCAGGATGCCGCCCACAACTCGCCATTGTTCCGGCGCGATCAAAGCGATAGCGATGGTACCTTCACGCTGCCGAACGTTGTGCCCGGCCAGTACACCGTGCTCGCTCTGGCCAATGCCTGGGACCTGGAGTGGGGGAATCCCGCGGTGTTGCAGCCGTACTTAAAAGACGGAACACCGGTCCAAGTGACTGGCGAGGGCAAGTTGCAGGTCGAAGTGCGTGTGCAGTGAGGGTCTTATATGGGGCTCGAGCCTGGATTATTCCCGAGGTTCTCAAGCTTTGAAGGGGCACTCCGTCAGAGGCTGCTGAAAGTCCGCCTAAGATGACGTTTTGAAGGGGTGCACCTTCAGAGCCTGCCCTGAGCCTGCGACGATCCTTCGGAATGTCAGTGACGTCAGAAACCAAACGAGTTGCGCGTTTAGTCTCTGGAGAGCTCGCCGAAGGGTGCGCCGTTGTCAACCCTTTATTTTTGTCATTCCGAGGGGCTTCAGTTCCGAGGAATCTGCGGTTTCTTATCGTCGCGACGATTTCTTCAGCAGCCTCTTCAGCCGTGCCGTAAACCGCTGTCCCTATGGTGGCTTTAGCCATTGAGGGATTTCGGTGTTGAGACGAAGTGCGAGTTCCCTCATGGGCTGAAAAGACTGTGTCGCGACCCTCTGCCCGACTCGGCAGCTGGAAAAAATGTCGCGAAAACGAGCGCCGTAGGCGCGAAAGAGCTTAGCCCAGCGCTTCAGCGCTGGGTCAGGTGGGGAATCATAGCGAGTCCCGTAGGGACGGCAGAGGTCGCGACACAGTCTCTGAAGCCCAACTCTCTAAGGACGCGAAACGGCGCGGCCGGAAGCCATGCCCTTCAAAGCCTGCTGTTCACCTTCCGAAAACAGATGATTACGCACTACTGCTCTAACATTACGCCGTTACCAGCAACGGCCCTTGCCTGGTAACCACAACCGTCTGCTCGTAGTGCGCGGCCAGACTATGATCGGCAGTGCGCACCGTCCATCCATCATCGTCCAAAACGCTTTGTCCACCACCAGCAGCGATGATCGGCTCCACGGCGATCACCAATCCTTCCGTCAATCGCGTGCAGTTGCGCGGATCGAAGTAGTTGGGTACGGTGGGCTCCTCGTGGATGGTCCGCCCAACTCCATGTCCGCACAACTCGCGCACCACGCTGAAGCCGTTGCTGCGGACTGTGCGTTCCACAACCCGGCCAATTTCGTGAACACGCGCACCGGCCCGCACCACACGCATGGCCTGATGAAACGCCGCCTCGGCACACCGCGTCAGGGATTGCGCGGTCGCGGAAACTTCGCCCACGCGCACGGTCAAGGCGGCGTCGGCAAAAAACCCATCCTTCTCTGCGGTCACGTCCAGTTTCACGAGGTCGCCGTCGCGCACAACACGGTTCCGAGGAATACCGTGCACGACCTCGTCATTCACGCTAATACACGACGTACCGGGGAACCCATACACTAGCTTCGGCGCCGACGCCGCACCGTGCTCTGCCAATACGCGGGCACAAATGGCATCCAGCTCCGCCGTGGTCACGCCTGGTGCAACCGCCTCGGCCATCGCCTTCAACGCCAGCCGGACGATCCTTCCCACGATGCGCAGCAGTGCAAGCTCGCGTTCCGATTGAATCGACATAGTTAAGCCCGATGCAAGGCCGACCGACATCAGCATCGTACACCGTGCGTCGTGCTACCCATAGAGCAGAACCGATTTCGTGGAATATCTCCCTGCCCCTCTCACACTTATCCGTGACCTGGCTCACTGCATCGATGGGCGATTCGCGTTGCAATACAGGCGGCTTCTGGTGCAGCAATCGTGTCCCTCACCGGTATCCGCAATGTGCCTCTGAGCGAGGCGGTGTCTGCGCCGCAAGCTTTATTCGCGGGGGTTCATCTTCGCCTGGGCAATCGAACCTGCGGATTTTCGCGTTGCTTGTCCGGGATGTATAGCTTTGCCCTTCGCCCGTTTTTTCATCCTCGGCAATAGGCCGGGAGGTCGGAATAATCATGCAATTAGAAAAAGACGAAATTCTCTGCCCGCTGTGCCACGGCCACGGTCACGAACGCAAAGAGGTTCTGGCGGTCCGTTGGCGTAGCCGCGAGTTCGAGTCGGCCCTGCAGAACATCGCCGACGAAGCGGCCTTCGGAACCACTGGCGGTCTCGACAGTCCATTTGAGATTGAAGAGCCCGTTTACAGCAACGAGTCTGACTAACCGCCGCCCCGGCGTCCGCCGCGGCGAGCGCCGGAAACGGCCTCTGGCCAGTCGCAACCGGACCGCTCTCAGAGTCCACCTGAGCCCGATCACGGTGGCCCGCCACCGGAAAGGCCAGTAACCATGCCTGCTACTGCTCCTCCTAGAACCATTCTGGAAGATCTCAATCCGCTGAACATCGCAGCCCAGCAGTTCGAAATTGCCGCGGACTACCTGCAACTCGACGCAGGATTGCGTGATATGCTGCGCCGTCCCCGCCGCTCGATTTCGCTGACACTTCCCATCAAGATGGACGACGGTACCATCCGCGTCGTCGATGCCTACCGCGTGCAACACAGCAACATCCGCGGGCCGTGCAAAGGTGGCATCCGTTATCACCCCACCGTCACCTTCGACGAGGTGTCGGCGCTGGCTGCCTCGATGACGTGGAAGTGCGCGCTGGTGGACGTACCCTTCGGCGGAGCCAAAGGCGGCATCGGTTGCGATCCCAAGCACCTGTCGCGAAATGAACTGGAGCGCCTCACTCGCCGCTATACCTATGAGATCGCGGCGCTGATTGGCCCCGACCAGGACATCCCGGCGCCTGATGTGAATACCGACGCGCAAACCATGTCGTGGATCATGGACACCTACAGCATGACCACGCGTCACGCGACTCCCGCTGTCGTCACCGGCAAGCCCACATTTCTCGGCGGTTCTCTCGGCCGCTATGAAGCCAGTGCGCGGGGATGTCTGTTCATCCTCCGCGAAGCCGCCAAAGTAACCGGCCTCGACCTGAAGACAGCGACCGTTGCTATTCAAGGTTTCGGGAACGTCGGTGGAACGATGGCGAAACTGCTTTGGGACGAAGGTATCAAGGTGATTGCCGTCAGCGACTCGAAAGGCGGCATCCTTAACAGGGAGGGCATGGACATTCCCGCCTTGTTGCGCTTCAAAGCGAAGACCGGCAGCGTTGAGGCGTTTCCCGGGTGCAGCCCGATTCCCAGCGACGACGTGCTGAAAGCGCAGTGTGACATCCTGATTCCAGCAGCCCTGGAGAACCAGATCAAAATTGAGAATGCCGGCTACGTTCGGGCGAAGATCGTTGCCGAAGCCGCCAACGGTCCGACCACACCGGAAGCCGACCTTATGCTTAGCCGCAAGGAGGTGATGGTGCTGCCCGACATCCTCGCCAATGCCGGCGGCGTGACGGTCTCCTATTTCGAATGGGTACAGGACCTGCGGCAGCTTTTCTGGGACGAGGCCGAAGTAAATTGCAGGCTCGAGCAGGTGATGGTGAAGGCGTTTCACGAAACACACGACACGACCAAGAAGTATGGCTGCAACTACCGCGCCGCGGCATATATAGTTGCCATCGGACGTGTGGCCAAGGCGGTCATTGAGCGTGGGATCTGGCCGTAGAAGGGTTTGCAGTTTATTGGACCAGTTCCACAATAGCTGTGTCCGGTTTGCACGGGTGGTGCGGGCCTTCACAGACTGCGTCGCGACCCATACGGGTTTGCGAAAGTGGAGTGAAGCGGTCAAGAACCAGCCCCGGACGGGGCGGCAGATCTTAGCCCAGCGCTTGCCGGGGTCCCCACGCCACGCCGCCTTTGCGTGGCTTGGGGTGGTTGAGCGCTGGGTAAAGTAGGAAATGACACCGAGTCCCGTAGGGACGACAGAGGTTCCGACACAGTCTCTTCAAGCCCGCGTATACGGCAAGAAGAAAAATCGCTTAAGCCGCTGAGGTCGGCGACCTCAGCGGCTTAAGCGTGACCTTGGGGCGCGGCGAACACGGCGCTAAAGAGGCTGTTACGAAACTCCTGTGCTGGGCCAGTTGGTGGAACAAAGCAGTCCGCAGCCGCCCTGCGGCGACAGGGGATAGCCCACCGCTTCAGCGGTGGGAAGGCAAAGTGGGAAATCTTGAATCCGCTTCAGCGGACGGCAGAGGTTTCGTAACAGCCTCTAAAGACCGCACTACCCGAACGGGCGAATACACGAATCCCGGAACCGCTCTAAGTTAATCACTATCCACTACCTTCTAATCTTCTCCCCAATGGACTTGGCTTGGGTAAACAGCAACAAGTAATCCGGACCTCCAGCCTTCGAGTCGGTCCCTGACATGTTGAAGCCGCCGAACGGATGCGCGCCCACCATTGCTCCTGTGCACTTGCGATTGATGTACAGGTTGCCGACGTGGAACTGCTCCTTGGCCGCCTCGATCTTGTCTTCCGAGGTTGTGTAGACCGCGCCGGTCAGGCCGAACTCGGTGTTGTTGGCAATTTCCAGTCCGTGTTCGAAGCCGCGCGACTTGATCACTGCCAGCACCGGCCCAAAGATTTCCTGCTGCGAGATGGTTGCCATGGGATCGACGTCGGCAATCACGGTGGGCTGGAGGAAGAAGCCATCCCCGGCTTCAGTCGCGCGCGCGCCACCGGTAATCAGCCTACCACCTTCCGCGATGCCCTTCTCGATATAGCCCAGAATCGACTTCATCGATTTCTCATTGACCACCGGGCCCATCGCGGGGTTCTGCGTGGGGTCGCCAACCGTGATCTTCTCGACGCGCTCCTTCAGGCGTTGCAGGAATTTGTCGTACACGCGCTCATTGACAATGGCGCGCGAGCACGCCGAGCACTTCTGTCCGCTGAATCCAAACGCCGCCGAGGCCACGCCCTCGACCGCCGCATCCAGATCGGAGTCGGTGTCCACCACGATGGAATCCTTGCCGCCCATCTCGAGGATGGTGCGCTTGATCCAAATCTGGCCGGGCTGCTGCACGGCGGCGCGCTGGTTGATATGCAGTCCCACTTCCTTCGATCCGGTGAACGCGATGTAACGTGTCTTGGGATGCTCAACGATGGCATTGCCGAAGCTGTTGCCATGGCCGGGGCAGAAGTTGACCACACCGTCGGGTAGGCCGGCTTCTTCCAGGATCTCGAAGAACTTCGCGGCGATGGTCGGCGAGTCGCTCGAAGGCTTCAGGATGACCGTGTTGCCGGCCACAATGGACGCCAGGGTCATGCCGCCCATGATGGCACCAGGAAAGTTCCACGGCGGAATCACCACGCCCACGCCCAGCGGGATGTAGCGCAGATGGTCGCGCTCTCCCGGCAATTGCACCGGCGGCTCTGCCTTGGAGAGGCGTAGCGCTTCCAGGGCGTAGAAGTCGCAGAAGTCAATCAGCTCGGCGATGTCACCATCGGCCTCGGCCCAGTTCTTGCCGACCTCGAAGATCATCCACGCCATCAGCTCAAACTTGCGCTCGCGCAGCAGCGCACTCACCCGGAACAGCAGGTTGGTGCGCTCCTCGGTAGAGGCAAACTTCCAGGTCTCGAATGCCTTCAACGCGGCCTGCATCGCGGGCTCAACCTCAGCCGCGCCCGCTGCCTGGTGGATGCCGACAACCTCCGACGGCTTGGCCGGATTGAGCGATCGCGTCTTCTCGCCGGTCCTCACGTGGCGGCCGCCGATCACCAGATCGTACTCGCGGCCCAGTTCGTTGCGGACTTTTTCGATGGCGGCGCGCATCCGGCGCGCGTTCTCGGGGTTGCTGAAATCAACCGACGGTTCGTTCTTGAATGTGTCGGGAATCTGGGCGTTATTGATGGTCGCGGAAATGCGAGTGCCCTCCCGGGCGGGAGTCGTTGTGGTAGCCATAAGTGCGTCCTCTCAGCAATGGTGAATGGGTGCAGTTAAGTAGATGCCGTGCGCTCCTGCAGGATGCGGCGGGAAGCGCGGGCCAACCCCTAATGATAAGCGCGGGCGCGGGCTTTGTCTTGTGAGGGCATGTCGAACCAAAGCCCCCTGAAGCGGAGCTAGGTGGGCACCCCGGCACAGCGGAGTTTATGTCCTCACCTCGTTTGTTATTGACGCGAATCGTGATTGGGCACAGAATCCTTAGTCTTACACAACATGGCTCACAGTCACAGTTCCACGGCCGCGCGCGGCGCGAACGCCGATTTTGCGATTGAAATCGACTTCGTTCCTGGCAGTCCGGATCCCGCCCGAGTATTCCGGTCGATGATGCAGCTTATCGACACGTTCCAAAAGTTTGACCGTGAGTTGGTTCACACAATTGATGTGAACATCCAGCCAGTGATGTTGCTTGAAGACGTAGAGGCAGGCTCAATCAAGAGCTGGCTTGCCGCTCTGTTGCAAGCCACCGACGACACTGGATTGGGAGAGTTGAACTGGAAGAAGATCGTCGGGGGCTACCTGGTGCGCGCAAAGTACCTTACGATTGACTTTTTGCGCGGTACGACGGAAGCAATCTCTAAGGACGACCTTGAGGGACTGCAGAGGCGGATCCTTGCAGCGGCTGAGGAAACAGGCGTAAAGCGAATTCCCGCGTACAGTCCTCCGTCGAAGGGACTCCTAGTCCGTAGTATCACGGACATCGGCATGTCACTATCGCCCTTGCAAAGCGGTGACCACGCAGTTTTCGAAACTCGTAGCGGCGACAAAGTCGAGTTCAATCTGAGTATTCAAGTAGTGCCGGAATCTCTACGAGCTATTAGTTGAACAGTCGTTGACACATGATGAAGAGATGATCCTAAAGGTCAAGAAGCCAGATTTTCTAGGCGATTCAAAATGGGAGTTCGTCCACGAGTCCGCTATCGAAGCCAAGCTGCTAGACGATCAGTGGCTTGCAAAGTTTCGCAACAATGAGATTCCCCTGCAGCCGGGCAGCGCCCTTCGAGTCCTGATGCATGTCGAGGTGGAATACGGATATGACAAAGAGTTAGTGTCCCGCAAATACCAGATCGTTAAGGTCTACGAAGTGATTCCTCCACCGCCGCATGAACAGGCACTGCTCCTTCCGTAAGAAAGCAGCTGGCCAGCGATGCACAATTTGAGTCGAAAGGCTGGACCGCCCCATGCCGTACGATTCCCCTTATTTAGGCTTGTGCCGCCGGCGCAGAGAGCTTCGCTTCTGTGCCCATTTGGCCGAAGTGATCTCTTTCGCCGGGCCGGAATTGAGCCCTTCCAACAGGGCGGCCTCCAGCTTTTCCCTGGCTTGACGCTTGCGGTCATCGCGGATCAGTTCACGAACGTATTCGCTGGGCGTACTATAACCGTCTGCGGTGGCCTGACCTTCGACATAATCCTTAAGGACCTTGGGCAAGGAGACGTTGAGCGATGTCATTTCCATGTGGCTAGTTTAGGATTGGTGACAGTTATCGTCAATAACTGTCAGTGGCTTGTGAAAACTCGCAGGTGGCAGAGTCTCTACGTCCCAATGTCCATCCACTCCGGATGGTAGTCCTTCCAGATACCCGTTCCCGGCGAGATCTGGCGGACGGGGAGGTCCTCGGCGTGTTTAGCGGTACGCACCCACTCCCACGCGTGCAGAATTTCGGACTCGTCGAAGTAGCGCGTCTCGGCCTCAAGGATGGCCGCGCCCGCGGTGATGATCGCCATAATCTCTTCCCACTTGTCGGCGCCCACGACCGCCATACGCGCGATGTGGTCGGTATGCTTCTGGAGAAATCGCATCTCCTCCCAGCGCGCTCCCCAGTCGGCGCCATGCATCTGCGAAAGGTCGGCCAGGATGCCGATGGGCTTATGCTTGCGCTGGGCAATCAACATGGCGATTTGCGGCTCGAACTCCTTGATGTCTTCGGCCGTCATCTTGCCGACGACTTTGAAGCCCAGGACTCCCCCAAAGCTCTCCTTGAGTCGTTCAATCATGGCTATGCTCCTCCCTTAGTATCAGGCAGCTCCAGAGTTGCTCGGGTAGTGCGGGCCTTCAGGCCCGCGTAAGATTCAAAACGCTTCCAAGCGTGAGGCGCTGAGGTCGTTGACCTCAGCGCCTCACGCGGGTTTTTCTTGTGCAACTGTACGCGGGCCTAAAGGCCCACCCTACCCGTACAACGCCAACAATATCAATCCTCGAACCACTCCACCCCGAGATAACTGCAAGATACTGTTGTACACGATTGTCACCGGTTGCAGAAATTGCTTCACGCTTCGCCGCGAGCGGAGCCATAGCGCAGCGTCGCCCACAGCAGCCACAGCGCGCTAGAGATCGCCAGGCCACCGATGGGGCTGAATATCGCGACCAGAACGGAAAACGAATACACCGCCAATCCCAGACGATAGGTTCGCCGGAGCCGCGAAACCTCGGCCTTGCTTACGTCGTGGCGAAGGAGCCTTCGATTGTGCGCTACCGACTCCAGCAACAGGTTGTGACAGATGCTGGATACCAGGAATGTCCCGCAATAAAACGCCACGGCGGTACTGGCCGCGGGGGTGCCAAAATAGCGGGCCAGCATCGCCGTGGGGAAGGGAATAAACGTCACCATCAGCAGCAGCAAGCCGTTGGCGAACATAAGCACGCAGTCCACCCGGTTCACCATGCGGAAGAGTTCGTGATGATTGATCCAGAATCAACAGCACGACGAAGAAGCTGAGCACGAAGGCCAGGAACGAGGGCCAGAGGTGTCCGAGCGACAAGAGAAGATTGCCGTTGCTTTCGACCTGCAGTTGGGGAACGCGAATCTCGAGAATCAGCAGCGTAATGGCGATGGCGAACACACCATCGCTGAACGCTTCGAGGCGTGAGGTTTCCTTGTCCACGGCGGACGACTCTTAGAGCCCGCCAATGTTACGGTTGACGGCAATGGAAATCAAGCCGGCCTGGCGGACGACCTCACACGGTCACATTCACCCCGCTGCTGACGGGCGGCATTAGCGTCCCGGTTCCAGACGTCTGCATCTGTTGCCAACCCTGTTGCATGGCGGAAAACGCCTGCTGCGCCGCCGACAAATTCCCCGACTGCAACGCCTGGCCCAGCGTACTCATTTCTTGCGCAAACGTAGCCGAGTTTTGCGACGGCGGCATGTGATGGTGATGGTGGACGGCCGTAGGTCCAGTCACTGTCGAGGGTATGGAGGCAAAGGCCTGTTGCGCCGCCGTGAGATCGCCGGATTGCAGAGCTTGTCCGACGGCGTTAATGGCTTTCGCAAATGGACTGTTGCTGGTGAGCTGGCTGGTTACCGATTGCGACAAGGTGACGAAATCGGTCTGCGCCTGCGCCAGGTTGCCGGCGCTCAGGTCCTGCCCCAAGGTCTTGAATTCACCTTGCACTTGTTGGAACTTCGATTGGATATTGCCGAGTTGGGACAATGCGGTACTCGCAATGCCAAGAACAGACATAGTGACCTCCAGGGCACAACGCCGGCTGCTTCACCTTTGCAGCAGGCGGCGCGGCGCCATTCTTCAACTGCGACGCAGTAGTCGCATCGGTAACACAAGCAAGGCAGAGGCCATAACGAAGTAGAAAGCTCTAATACTGCAGGCGGGAGGAGCTACTTCTTATCTTCGACCATCTTCTCCACGATCAGGTCAATCGTGTCGAGCGCTTTCTTGGCAGGCATCGTGTCGTTGTTGGTCATGATGGAGAATGCGATATGTTCCCCGCGCTGCGTGGTAGCATAGCCCGCCAGCGAATACACGTGGGAGAGCGATCCCGTTTTGCCATGGACTAGACCCATAGCCGGCGTGGTGCGAAAACGCTCGGAGAGCGATCCATCCACCCCAGCAATGGGCAGAGTGTCTTCGTAGAGTTGTCCCCAAGGTTGCTGATGGGCGTAGCGCAAAATCGCGACGACTGCATCGGGAGTGACCAGGTTCTCGCGTGACAGCCCTGAGCCGTCGAGAAAGACGAACTGTTCTGGTTTGATCCCAGCACGAATCAGGAAGCCGCGCAGAACTTCCAGTCCCCCTTGAATCGACCCCGACGTGCCTTTCTCTTTGCCCAGCAGGCGCAGCATCAGCTCGGCGTGCAGGTTCTGACTCACCTTGTTGATGACCCGCAGATCTTGCGCGACCGGCTGCGACTGGTAGCTGGCGAGCACCGACGGCGAAGGATTGGGCGGTCGAGTCCTGTCGCCACCGCCCGAAGCCATTGAGGTCACGCTGAACGTCTGCGTCGCTGCAAGTTCGGTGTGATGAGTCCGTGCGCGCCCGTAGATCGTGACGCCTCGCTCTTCCAGCAATTCGCGGAAGAGTCTGGCGGCAAAATCGGCGGGGTCCTCGATGGCCAAGGCTTCCCCGAAGCCGGGGTCATCCTGCGGGATGTTGCCCCAAAAGGTGAGCTGATTCGATCCGGGTTCGCGATTAATAGACACGGTACGCGGGCCGGTCCCTTGCGGCGTGGTCATCACCCGGTTATCGATTTTGTAGTACTCGGGAAATGGCGTAACGGTAAGAAACGCGCGCTCGCCGGGCCGGTCCGCGGGCATGATGTTCACAAAGATAACATTGTCATTGATCGTCAGCGCCGAAACCGGTGCGCCCCACTCCCGCGCCAGGTCGTCCTGCGCCCAGCCTTCGCCGTAGCGCTCAAAGACGAAGTAGGAATCGTCGGCTACGACGTCGCCGTCAATGTACTTCAACCCCTGCTGGACAAGCTGGTCCGCGAGACTCTGCAAGACCTGGATCGGCGGCGTCTTACGTTCGGTGTGCATGTTGTAGGGAAGCGTTCGTCCCGAGAGGTTGGGATCGCCGCGTCCGACCAGCACCAGATCGGAGTTGAGCCGTCCGTACTTGTCGAGCGTGCCTGAGGTTTCCACGGTAGTCTTGAAGCGATAATCCGGCCCGATCAGTCCAAAGACGGCCGCAGTCGTGAACAGCTTGGTGTTCGACGCAGGCGTGAAAAGTTTGTCCTGGTTGAGGGCATAGAGCGACTTGCCCGTGTCCATTGAAACTGCATAGACGCCCCAGAAGCCACTTGCCGCCTCGGGATCGCTGAGGATTTTGTCGATCTCAAAAGCAAGCTTCTTTTCCTCACTCTGCTTCTTGTCGAGATTGTTGTTGACCGCAAAAGCAGGCGAGAGCAGCGATAACAACAAGACAAAGGCGCCGAGATTGCGAACCCGGGGCATGGGGCCACTACAGGGATTCTAGCACCGGACGCAAGAGCGCTGGTTTTCCTTTCGTAGAGGGAACATGCGAGTCTTCGCGCGCCGTTACAATCGTCTAATGCGCCCTTATTTTCGCTGGCGGCTACGGTCCCGGACGCTGGAGTTGGGCCAGCGAACTCTCGTCATGGGAGTGGTGAACATTACCCCGGATTCGTTCTCTGACGGAGGAGAGTTTCTCCAGCCGGAGCGTGCGGTGCAACATGCGTTGCAGATGCTGGACGAGGGTGCGGACATTGTCGATCTGGGCGGCGAGTCCACCCGTCCGGGAGCGCGGGTTGCCGGCGATGAAGTAAGAACCAAGTCAAAGCCAAGGCCGGCGGTCACGGAGGAGGAAGAACTGCGGCGGGTGATGCCGGTGTTGCAGGGCATCCTGCAAGCGCGGCCGGGGACCGTTATTTCGGTTGACACTTACAAGTCGGGTGTAGCCCGCGCGGCCGTGGACGCAGGGGCGGAGATCGTGAACGACGTCAGCGGCCTCACGTGGGACCCGGAAATGGCGCAGACCTGCGCCGAATTGCAATGCGGCGTGGCGCTGATGCACACCCGCGGGCAACCGAAGGAGTGGCGTAATCTTCCCCGCGAACCAGACATCACCGCCTTGGTGGAGCATGACCTCGGCAATTGGGTGCAGATTGCTCTGGGGCATGGGGTGGAGCGGCCGCGCATCGTGCTCGATCCCGGTTTCGGCTTCGGTAAGAATTTCGAGGAGAACTATCCGCTGTTGGCGCGCTTCGATCAATTGCATAGGTTAGGATTTCCGCTGCTGGCGGGAACCTCGCGCAAATCGTTCGTCGGGCGGACGGTCGGCAAGCGCAGTGGGAAGGACGCGCCGCCCTCCGACCGCCTGTTTGGATCGCTGGCTGCAATGGTGGCCAGCATCCTGCGTGGGGCACACATCGTACGCGTTCATGACGTTAAGCCGGCGGTAGAGGCGGCGGCCGTCGCCGATGAAGTGCTCGCAGCGGCCGGGATGCTTGATCCAAATCAAAGTTAAGGCTGTCATCCTGATCGAGGAGCGGAGCGACGAGTCGAAGGACCCCTATACTTGCAGGATTACAGTGTGGCGGACTGGCATAGCGAGCCGGGATGACACCCCAAATTGCGAACCCTTACAAACGAATGAGTGACCTGACTCACCTCTCCTCCAACCCGCGCGTAACTGTCCGCCGCCCCGGCGCGCCCGGTCCCACTGGTCGGTGCGTGGTGTACTGGATGCAGCGCGCCCAACGCGCGCTCGATAATCCCGCGCTCGACGTTGCGGTCGAAGCTGCGAATGCACTCCATCAGCCGGCCGTGATTTTCTTTGCGCCGGTGCCGTTCTACCCGCATGCCAACCTGCGGCACTACACGTTTCTCGCGCAGGGGATTCCCGATACCGCTGAACGTGCGCGCCAGCGTGGCATTGGATACGTGTTGCGGCGCTATCCCGATCATTCGCTCCCAAAGTTCTGCAATGACGTAAAGGCCTCACTCGTGATTGGCGACGAGAACCCATTGCGCGAGCCCAATCATTGGCGGGAATTAGCAGGTAAGAAGCTGACCGTGCCGCTCTGGACAGTGGATGCCGACGTGATCGTTCCATCCAAGCTGCTGGAGAAGGAACAGTACGCGGCGCGCATCATCCGTCCGCGATTGAAGCTCCGGCTGAAGGACTTCTTCGCTGCCCCAGCCAATCCAGGCGCAAAGGTTGAGTGGGAGAAGCCGCGCGGCTTGCACGCGTTGCCGGACGATGGCTCGTTCGATCTCACCGAAGACTGGAAGAGCCTCGACCGCTCGGTTGCGCCCGTGGATTCCTTTCGCGGAGGAACCAGCGAGGCGCTTCGTCTGTTGGACGAGTTCGTGACTCATAAGCTGGCACATTATCCAGACCGCCACGGCAAGCCAGAATTGGACGGAACCAGCCGATTGTCGCCGTACCTACACTTCGGACACATCGGGCCGCACACGGTCGCACTGGCGGTCGAGAGATCGAAAGCTCCGCGCGCGGCGAGAGACGATTTCTTCGATCAGCTCGTTACCTGGCGGGAGCTGTCCATTAACTTCGTGCATTTCAATCCGCTGTATGACTCAATTGAGAGCGCGCCGAATTGGGCGCACCGCACACTTGGCAAGCATGCGCATGACAAGCGGCCTTTCACCTACTGGCGCCAGCAACTGGAGCGTGCCGAGACGCATGACGATCTGTGGAACGCCGCCCAGCGCCAGATGCTTCACGCCGGCTGGATGCATAACTACATGCGCATGTACTGGGCGAAGAAGATCCTGGAGTGGGGCCCCTCTCCCGCGGTGGCCTACCAGACTGCGGTGTATCTCAACGACAAGTACTTTCTCGACGGTCGCGATCCCAATGGCTACGCCGGCATCGCATGGTCTATTGCCGGCAAGTTCGACCGTCCCTGGTTCGAGCGCCCCATCTTCGGGACCGTCCGCTACATGTCGGGAAATGCTGCCGCAAAGAAATTCGATGCAGACCAATACATCGAACAAATGGCGGAGTTGGCGGGTTTGAGCAGGCAGTCTGAACTATTCGAGCGTTGAAACTACGGCGCGATCTTCAGGCTATATAGGAAGGCGCTGACCCACACTAAGAAGCCTCCGGTTCCGACGTAGATGTACAGGCGCCGCTCGAAAGGGTTGTGAATGGTTGGCAAAGGTAAGGGAGTTCCCAAGGCACGGTGAAACGAAGCTCCCAGCAGGCCGCCAAATCCGATGAGGGTAGTGGCGCCACCGAAAGCGAGGCCCGCGATGATGAGGACGAAACTGAGGCTGAACACAACCCACTCACTTCTTGCCCAACAGCTTAGACCTCTTACCGAAGGTTCCGCAACTGGGCTGGCTGGCGGGTTCCCACCCCGCGCATATCGAGAAAGCTGTCCGGTTTCTCATATCCGAGGCTTTGTCCGGTTCATCTAATTGAAGCAGTGCGCGGCCGGCTCGGGGAATCTTTAGGCAGGCGCGCCGGTCATTACTGACAATGCTGGAGTCACTCAAGAACTTATGAAGATACTTTGGAAATCATCCACCTCTATTTTTTTTGCCCTTCTGCTTTCAACCTTCCCTGCGTGCGCCCAAGGGGGCAAGAACGCACAAGCAGCCCCTTCGCCGCAAGCGCCATTCACCGACTACCGTTCCGAAAAACCTGGCACGGTCCACAGAATTACCGCCAAGGACCTGCCAGCGCCCTACGCAACCAAATCCGCGTGGAACTGGGCTCGCGTTGTAGACCGCCCTACGAACGCCTGGCCGCAAGCACCGGCGGGGTTCAAAGTTGAATTGTTTGTCACTGGTCTCGATGAACCGCGCAAGATCATTACTGCGCCCAACGGCGATGTCTTCCTCGCCCAAAGCCACAAGGGTGAAATCACGGTTTTCCGCGGCATCACCGCTGATGGAAAACCGGGACAGACCGAGACCTTCGCGTCCGGCCTTGACCGGCCGTACGGCATTGCCTTTTATCCTCCGGGGCCGAACCCTCAGTATGTCTATGTTGGAAACACCGGCGCCGTGGTGCGCTTCCCGTATCACAACGGCGAGCTGAAGGCGACGGGCAAGCCGCAGCACATCGCCGACCTGCCCAGCGGCGGCGGACACTCGACTCGTGACATCGTTTTCTCGCCAGACGGCAAACAGATGTTCGTTGCCGTCGGCTCTGACTCCAACATTGATGATCCTGACACGCACCCCGACGAGAAGAACCGTGGCGACATTCTGCTCATGAATCCCGATGGTTCCAACCAGCGCGTGTACACCTACGGCATCCGCAACGCGGGCGGTGGGCTGGCCATCGATCCAAGAACGGGAGAGCTGTGGTGTTCGGTGAACGAGCGCGACGGTCTGGGTGACAATCTGGTACCCGACTACATTACCCACGTGCAGGCGGGTGGCTTTTATGGCTGGCCATACTACTACATCGGCGGCAATCAGGACCCGCGTTTACACGGCAAGCATCCCGAACTCAAGGACAAGGCGATTGTGCCCGACGTGTTGCTGCAGCCTCACACTGCGTCACTTCAGATGACGTTCTACCAGGGCAAGCAATTTCCCGCGGAATACCAGGGCGACATCTTCGCATCGCAGCACGGCTCGTGGAACAAGAGCGTGCGTGTGGGATACGAAGTAATTCGCGTGCCACTGCATCAGTCGGGAAAGGCAAGCGGCGAATACGAGGACTTCCTCACCGGCTTCGTGCTTCCTAATGGACAAGTTTGGGGACGTCCGGTCGGGGTAACGGTGGCTCCGGATGGATCGTTGCTGGTCACGGACGATGGTTCGAATTCGATCTGGCGGGCGAGTTACACGGGGAAATAGTGGAATCTTAGCCGTTGCGACTCAGGCTTTCCGCCGAATATAATCAACGCATGGGAGCGATCGACGACATCCGCAAGCTGCTTCAGGATCTCGTGACACCGGACCTGAAAGCGCTAAGTGTGCGCGTCGAAGCGCTGGAGAAAAGAGTCGATTCGGGCTTCGCCGACCTAAAGCAGACGATCGCCGACGTGGACAGCCGGGCTGAGCGCCGGCACACGTCGGGCTTCTCCGACCTGAAGCAGACCATCGCCGACATGGACGCCCGGGCTGAGCGCCGGCACACGGCTTTGCTCGTTGCCCTGCATCTGGAAGAGCGGGTGAAACGGCTAGAGGAACGCGCTGCCCCCCACGAACAACGAACCTAGAACAGCCCTCGCCAGCCGAAACTGCGAACCACGATCAAGAGATATCGGCTTGCACCGCCCAAGACCCGCGCCTCAGTTCTTCTCGCGAACCGCTTCGCCGCCTTCCGGCCCGTAGAAAAACACCCACGTCGCGAAATCATCGGAAAATTCCACGAAGCGATGCTCCTCGCCAGCGGCCACGAACAGCACGTCGCCCGGCCCGAACGAAACCTCTTCACCCTCACGCCGAAAGCGCCCCGTTCCGGTTGCGATGACGTAAATCTCGTCACGGGTGTGCGGATGTTGTCCGTCACTGCCGCGCGGTGCGTACAGTTTCACCGTAAGCGTGCCGAAACAACTCCACCGAGCGCTCGCCGTTAGGGCCGGGTAACCGGTCGAGGCCGGTTAGCGCCTTCAGGTAACCCGGAATGATCTTCCCCTCGATCTTCATTGTGATGCCTACGCGGAACTGGGTTCGGCTTTCGGTTTCCACGCACCGACTACCGCTCCCATCAGGATGCAGCCGAGCAATGGGTAAGCCGCGGCAATCATGATGAACGAAGGCGCTCGAAGTTCAAATACCATTTCCGTAATCATGGCCAGCGCTGCAGCCAATCCGGTCAGAATGCCGATTCCGATGCCGTGTATTAACGTGAATGCCCAGCTGCTTAGTAAGCGAGCGATGACATAGGCGATCACGATGCTGCAAATCAGCGAGACAATGTAGGGCCAGTAATTCGGATGGGCCATGTAGACCTGCAACTCCTCCGGCGGTATGCGCGTGCCTGCCTGCCAGGGTACCCTGAAAGCCGTGAACCATACCGCGCCCAAGATCCAGTCCGCCACCCCGGCCAACAGTATGGCGCCCCAATTTAATCGCATCGTTTCTCTCCTCTGAAGGTGCGCGGAGACAATATCGTGTTCTTGGGTTTGACGCAACTGTAAGGATTACGGTCACGACTGCAGGCACTGATCGAAGACCTGCTGGGGCGTATAACCCTGCTCACGCAACTTGCGCAGGCTGAGGGCATCGTGCCGTTTTGCCAGTCGAACTCCCACTTCGTCACGCACCAGATCGCAATGGTAGTAAGCCGGAACCGGCAAACCGAGCGCGCGCAACAGCAGCAACTGCCGCGCCGTGGACTTCAGCAGGTCTGCGCCACGCACCACTTCGGTAATCGCCATGGCGGCGTCGTCAGCCACGACTGCCAGTTGATAGGAGGGCACGTCGTCGCGCCGCCAAATTGCGAAGTCGCCGAAATCTTTGCCCGCGACGAAGAGCTGCGGTCCCTGCTGCAGATCGTCGAAGGCCACCTTCTCGTCGTCAGGCACTCGAAATCGCCAGTTCACGCCTGCGGGCGCTGCGTACTTGCTGGCCTCGACGATCTTCTCGCGGCAGCGACCCGGATAGATTGGCTCATCATCGCGTTCATTCGGCGCAGCCGCCGCTAGCGCCAGATCTTTGCGCGAGCAATCGCAGGGATAGATGAATCCGCCATCGCGCAGTTTGCGCCACGCGGCCAGGTAAAACTCGCGCCGCCAGCTCTGCTCATACGGCGCGAACGGCCCGCCGACGTCGGGTCCTTCCTGCCAGCGAATGCCGAGCCACTGCAGGTCTTCGATCATCGCCCGCGCAAACTCCGGCTTGGAGCGTTGCGGGTCGAGGTCTTCGTTGCGGAAGATCAGCGTTCCGCCGTGCTCGACGGCGCGGCGATAGGCTATCCAGAAGGTGCAGGCGTGGCCAACGTGCAGCAGCCCGGTGGGCGAGGGCGCCAGCCTCCCGCGGTACGGGGTTCTGTGTACACCAGGGCTTGCAATCATGCGTTGTTTGTAGAGGTACGGGGATTTACCGCAGATCCTTCGACTGCGCGCCCGCCCGACCCGCAAAAGATGCGGGTCGGAAATTCTTTGCGGGCGCTCCGCTCAGGATGACAGATTCAAAGTGCTGAAAGCCGCCTAGTGCCCGACCCCCACCAACTCCTCCTCGGGCTCGACTGTTACTGCAATCGCTTTGCGCTGCCGAACCGACGCAGCCGTCTTCCGCGTATGCGGGTGCAACGAGCGCGCATTGCGTAGCAGGAAGAGCAACGGTAGCATGCAAAGGAAGATCACGCCCATGACCCAGAACGCCTCGACAAACGAGAGCATGGCGGCCTGCTGCTGCACCATGCCATACACGGCGGCCAGCGACTTTCGGGTCGCATCCACCGAGCTATATCCGTGAATCTGAAACCACCCCTGCAGTCCCCGCATTATGTTACGCATGCTCGGGTCGTACGCCGAAACATGGCCGACCAACTGGTCCTGGTGTACCTGATTGCGGCGGGCCAGGAAGGTCGTCATGGTGGCGATGCCAAAGCTGCCGCCGATGTTGCGCATCAGGTTGTAGATGCTGGTGGCGTTGCCCATCTTTTCTTTCGCAATGCCAGACATGCTGGTTGCCATCAGCGGGATAAAGAGAAACGCCATGGCGCCGCCCTGGATCACCTGCGGCCAGAAGATGTCCCAGTAGCCGGCATTCAGGTTCAAGTGCGAGAGGCTGAACATAGTATAAGCGCCCACCAGCAGTCCCAGGCCTAGCAGCTTGCGGGGATCGTAGCGGTTGGTCAGTTGGCCGACAATCGGCATCATGACCAGCGATCCCAGTCCGCGGGGCGACAGCGCCAACCCGGCCTGTAACGCCGGATAGCCGAGCAGCGTTTGCAGGAAGATCGGCAGCAACATGAGGCTGGCGTACAGTACGAACCCGAGCATGGTCATCAGAAATGTACCGGCGCTGAATGTGACATCTTTCAGAACGCGCAGGTCGACGATCGGGTGACGCGCCTTCAACTCGCGGATCACCATGGCGACCAGTCCGAACACGCAGAGCGCCGTCCACACGCGAATCTGATTGCTGCCGAACCAGTCTTTGCGCTGGCCGGTGTCGAGCACGACTTGCAGCATCCCGAAGCCCAGCGCCAGGAAGCCGATGCCCCACAGATCAACTCCGCCTGTCTTGTGTTTGCCGATGTAGTGCGGATCGCGAACGAAAGCGCTGATCATCACCATAGAGAACGCGCCCACTGGTAAGTTGAGATAGAAGATCCAGCGCCAGGTGTAGTTGTCGGTGATCCAGCCGCCGAGCGTGGGGCCCAGGATGGGCGCGAGGATGATGCCCAGCCCGAACGCTGCCATCGCTGTGCCGTGCCTCTTGGGAGGGAAGGTTTCCAGCAGGACGGCCTGGGCCAGCGGTTGCAACCCGCCGCCGGTCAGCCCTTGCAGCACGCGAAAGAAGATAAGCCAATCCAGGCTGGTCGCCATGCCGCAGAGCAGCGAGGTGATGGTGAAGCCGCCGACGCAAGTCAGCAGAATGCGGCGACGCCCGAAGCGATTGGCCAGCCACCCGGCCATTGGCAGAATGATGGCGTTCGATACCAGGTACGAGGTCACCACCCACGTCCCCTCTTCCACGGTTGCGCCCAGGTTCCCCGCCATGTGGGGAATGGAAACATTGACCACCGTGGTGTCGAGGATCTCCATGAACGTCGCCAGCATGACGGCGATGGTCACGATCCAGGGGTTCACCGGGGTTGGTGCGGAGTTGGACATGGGTAGTCAAAGCAAGTGTAGGAAAAGCAGGGCACGGCAGTCGGTGACGGCGGACACAAAGCGGGGGCATAGGGATAGGCGGACGGGACGGCTGAGTTTCCCGACTAATAATCGAACTCGGGGTGCCCCGTTCTAGCCCGATTTTGGCTAGGGCGGGGCAGGCAACCGTGAGTTTTGCCTGGGCGGGAATTTTTGCAGCAGATCAGCGCACTTGTTTCGTCAATGCCACCGGCTGGCGTCATAGGCGAAGTCAACCAGCCCGTCGCGATAGTCAATCTTGACTTGCAATATCCGCAGAAGTTGAAATCCGAGAATGCCGGAGACCTCGGTGCCCGTGCTCTTGCTGATGTTGGATAAATCGAGGCTCATGATATCCAGGTTCTTCTGCGCGAAGCGGCCAAATCGAAGCGTTGCTTTGTCAGCACTGTAAACGTCGGCCACAGTCCCGCTGAGTCCCTTTACGTGCGTACTCGGGTCCGATCTTACCTTGGTAACTTCACGTCCGGCCCGTGTGGACAGGAGGTTGGCCCCAGTGCCTGTGTCGATTAGAAACAGCATCGGCTTCGAGTCGTTGACCTCGGTTCTGATCAGGAGTTGATGGCCGACGTGGAAAACAGGAGTCCAGCTTTTCATCTCGGGAGCGATGTAGCGGTCTTTGGGAAGACGAGCGTCGGGAGCGACAGTGGCCGTCTTGCTGACATCGCCGGTTGATTCGGCCTTCTGATCGCCTGCGCCTTCGGCGTTATCGTCGGGATTCGAGTGCGACTCGCCTTCGCTATTGAGGGCGGTGGGCGCCACCGTCTCATCCGGCCGCTTGGGAAGCGGCAACAATCTCAGCTTCTCCGCCGGGAAGTCGATGTCGATCAAATAGGAGGCGAAAACATTCGCGCCGATCAGGCCGTCCTCGTCCAGAATGGTCGCACGATCAGTGACGGTGACTACACAGTCTGCGAACTCCAGTTCGCCGATTCGAATGTGATCGGCTACGGCCAGGTAGCCGCCCTGCAAACCCTTATCGCCGATTCCACGAAACCGAATGTCGGAGATGCGGGTCAGACCAGCCTTTTCCGCGCCTTTACGCCCGATGAGGATTCCGCTGGCGCCGGTATCCAGCAACAGGCGGCTGCTGCGGTCATTCAGCTTGACCTCCAGACCATAGCCAACGATGTGTCGTGGATCGGGTAACATCCGTTGCAGCTTGGTATCGGTTTGCTGCACCTTGCTGACCAAGCGGCAGGCGTGCACAGGCTTGTCAACCGTCGCCTTGAGGAAGGCGAGATAGTGTTGCAGGTATTCGGTTTGTTCCGGATCGTCTGGATGTGGACCGGCGAGATATGCCTCGATAGCTGCGATGCTCTCGCGGCGCGAAAGCCGGTTGAACCACAAGCCCCGAACTTCTGGATCGCTTGGAGCAATCTGATACGCCACCTTCAGCGCATCGTAGGCATGGCGATAGAGCGAGTAGGCGCGGTAGAGACGAGCCAGGCCAAGATAGGCACGCAGTTCCCGAGGATCGGCTTGCAGCGCTTTACGATACGAGGTCTCCGCGTCCGTCATTTGGGCCAGGCGAAACTGCACGTCACCCATGGCCGCCAGGAGTGCGGCGGAATTGGGTTGAGCGCCCAGTGCCTTCTCCGCCTCGGCGGAAGCCTCATCGATTTTCTGCTGGTGCAGTAATGCGTGGATGAGCCCGGCCTCGGCTGGTACCAGCTTGGGGTCGATCTTCAGAAGCGCTTGATACTTGTCTGCCGCCTCGGCGAACTTGCCCGCTTTGTAAAGCTGATCGGCGGCGATCAGGTCAGGATTGTCGGGAACTGACTTAAGCCCATCGTTCCCTGGTAGCTCACCCTTCTTCGTGTTGTAGTAGAAACGGAATCTTAAAGCCAGATACGGTCGGGTATATTCGGCCGGCAGCGGAGCAAAAGGATTGCTCGCAGAGATCCCTCCCCAGGCCGCTCGATCAAGCGCGACATCTCCAGAAGGACTTACGAGCTTCATCGCCGCAATTCTGCCATCATGCAAAATTGAGAACTCTATTGCGAGTTTTCCAGACTTCAGTTCTGGCAGCCTAGCCTCGGCGGGAATCAGGGTATACCAGTTCCTGCGAACAGCCTCCACCACTTTGGACAAGTAAGGACCGAAGTCTAGTCCCTGGGTGTCAGTGAGAACTTCAAGGTTGCCCATCGTCCCTGCCGACTCTGCAGGTTGGCCGTTAGTCTTAGCGGCTGGAGCCCGACCGTCGCCGCCTTGTGGCGTCTGCTGCCCGACGATAGGTACTGCGAACAACAAGGCAAATGCGACAATCGCAAAGACCTTCACGATGCGCAACACCGTTCCTTGTTCACCTCTGCCCGGTTTCCGATGCCGGCTCGACCACCCTATCTCTCTATCCTGCTGACACTGGTAGCACGGTGATCCGAGCCAGTATCGCTTAAGATTCCGCGCCGACACATGAAGGGTGAAGCAGACCGACACACCTAGCGCCAAAACAAGAACGAAGGGCGACATGGGCGGACTCCCGTTTGAAGGCAGCATAGCACGACCAGCAATGAGCGCCCAGCAGGTTGTGGAGGCATCAATCAGCGGCGTTGTGGTCTGCGCGGTACGAGTGAATATTAGATGCGGCCAGGATGCTACGATAGTGGTTTATGTCTGCTCCCGAATCCCTGTTCCTACGCGCCTGTAGACGGCTTCCAGTGGAGACCACCCCAGTATGGTTCATGCGCCAGGCTGGCCGGTACATGCAGGAATACCGTGAGGTTCGCAAGCACCATTCGCTGGTCGAAATCTGCAAGAAGCCGGAACTCGCCGCCGAAGTGACCATCACCGCAGCCGAGTACTCGAAGGTGGATGCGGCCATTATCTTCGCCGACCTGCTGCTGCCCCTCGAAGTCATGGGGTTGCCATTTCACTTCTCTGCGGGCGAAGGCCCGGTGATCGAGCAGCCCCTGCGTACCGCGGAGGCGTAAAGCTGCTGCGCACCGACCGCGCCGCCGAACTGGACTATGTTGCCGATGCGGTTGCGTTGGTGGTCAAGCACTTCGGAGACAAGCTGCCAGTCATCGGCTTCTGCGGAGCACCGTTCACGCCTCCGCGAACTTTCCGGCTTTGTAAAGCTGATCGGCCGCGATCAGGTCAGGATTGTCGGGAGGTTTGGCAGTCTGCGAAAGCAGACCGACGGAAAGCCAGAGCGTGAGAGAGACGGTAACTAAGACGAAGAAGCGCGGCGCCACGAGGGCCACTCCTGCTTGAAAGAAGAGTACCACGACTGGCGGCGACGGGAATGACCGTTTCCCGGCACGGTATCAATGCTAAAAAACGACCAGACGACCAATTGTGGCGCGGCTTCGATCCTGTTTCTATCAGTTGTTCGCAAATCGCTTCAGCGCGAGGGCGACTTGGTAGCTTTCTTCATCCGGCATGAACCGCGGAGTGCTCTGCGATGATTCTTTGGAGTGTGTCGCTCCCTTGCTCGCGGCGAAAGCTCCCCCCTGGGTAACCACACAGAATATCCATACCCTCTGTCTTGGCTATCTCGTCCCAGAGTCCTTCGAGCCGAACCGCCGCCTCTGCCTTTCCCTCCTGCCACAACAAAGGCGCACATTCTCCACAAGCTACAACGTGGGGCTGCTTTCCCCTTGCCGCTTTCTTCGCCGCCACAAGGAGAGCATTCACCGCTTCCCTAAATCGCGCCGGATGAGCAGAATCATTGACCATGAATGTGGATAGTGCGTCGGCAGCACTCAACGGGATATATCTTCCCTGGTCAAGGGCGGCAGCAACATCCGAGCCCTCCGCCACCAATCGCTGGAAAAGAGTGTTCCGGTGCGATTCGGTCGCCGCTACTACAACCGCATCGCCGACTGCTAGTGCGGCTCCGATAAAACGAGTAAACCCATGTAGAAAAACTTCATCGCTCGAATACAACAGAACCTCGTGGCGGCGCCCGGTCTCCCCGTCTTTGGGCGGGACGTGCGCGACCGATGCGAGCGCCTTCCAGCGTTGTTTCAGGCTGAATTGACAGATGAAGCACACTCGCTCGTCATTTGCACTTAAGTGCTCCACAGATTTCTCGCATCGAGAGCAAGGGTGCAAAAAAAGATGTGTCCTAATTAAGTCAACCTTGACAGACCGCGACAATCCGGAACTGCCTAAACGGTCACCCGCCTGCTTGGTCGGGATGTAAGTCCGGTGGACGATGCGGGCCACTTGACGCCTTTCGACCGGCTGACATACGTGCCTTGATTCGAGTTCTGCCAAGTCGGCTGCATCAACCGTCCGGGCAATTGTCAATGGACAGTGGTTACAAACAGATGTGATGGTTCCGTCCCCGTTGCGACTGTGGGTGAAGTTGGGTCCGTTGAGAGACGTAGGGCGCATGATCGTTGAGAGTACGATCAATTGTTTCAGCGTTAACCTCATTGTAACAAGGGGCGAAAGCGCCTAGCCGATAGGCACATTCGTGTGCATGGGTTCTTCCACCTCTTGGCCAACCTTGTCACACCCTTCCCTGCGGTGCTCCATGCTTCTCGCTTCTCGCCCGTCTCCGGCGGGTGTTGGGCACAATCTCCGAACGGTTGTCATAGCGAATTACCCTAGCCAGGCTCTTTCATGTCGCGCAAAAACACCCGCGCTTTTGTGCTCCCTCATCGGAACGCCGTGATGCAGAATGCTACGATAGTGGTTTATGTCCGCCCCCGAATCCCTGTTCCTACGCGCCTGTAGACGGCTTCCAGTTGAAACCACTCCCGTATGGTTCATGCGCCAGGCTGGCCGTTACATGCAGGAATACCGCGACATCCGCAAGCACCATTCTCTGGTCGAAATCTGCAAAAAGCCAGAACTCGCCGCCGAAGTGACCATCACCGCCGCCGAGTACCTCAAGGTTGACGCCGCCATCATCTTCGCGGACCTGCTGCTGCCGCTCGAGGTCATGGGCCTGCCATTCCATTTCTCCGCCGGAGAAGGGCCGGTCATCGAGAAGCCCCTCCGCACCGCGGAAGACGTGAAAGCTTCTGCGCACCGATCGCGCTGCCGAACTGGGATACGTCGCCGACGCGGTTGCGCTGGTGGTCAAGCACTTCGGAGACAAGCTGCCGGTCATCGGCTTCTGCGGCGCGCCGTTCACCCTCGCCAGCTACATGGTCGAGGGCGGCGGGTCGCGGCATTACTTGGAAGTGAAGAAGCTGATGTACAACTCGCCCGAGGTTTGGGACGAGTTGGTGACCAAACTGACGGATGTGCTGGTGGAGTACGCCGCCGCGCAGGTGCGCGCGGGCGCCGACGTGTTGCAGATCTTCGACAGTTGGGTCGGCTGCCTGAGCGTGGAAGATTACCGCCGCTACGCGCTGATGCCCACCACGCAGCTCATCCGGCGGTTGCAGCAGGAAACTCACGTGCCGATCATCTACTTCGGCACCGACAGCGCCACCCTGTTGCCCTCCATGGCGGAGACTGGAGCGGAGGTCATCGGCCTGGATTGGCGGATTCCCCTCGACGAAGGCTGGCGCACCGTGGGACATGCTCATGCCGTGCAGGGCAACCTCGATCCTGTGCTGCTGTTTGCGTCGTGGCCGGAGCTGAAGCGGCGAGCCGAACACATTCTTCGCCTGGCGGACGGACGGCCCGGGCACATCTTTAATCTTGGCCATGGCATTTTGCCGCACACTCCGGTGTCCAACGTGAAAGACCTGGCGCAATTCGTGCACGAGTTCAGCTTGACGGCGGCCAGCCCCTCGAGGACGGAATGAGCCACCAGGCAGTACTGCTCATCGCTCATGGCAGTCCCGAGCGGGTGGAGGACATTCCCGAGTTCCTGCAGAACATTTCGCGCGGACGGCCCATGCCGGAGGCGGTGGTGCGCGAGGTGCAGCATCGCTACTCGCTGATTGGCAGCTCGCCGCTGACCCGGATCACCCGCCAACAGGCCGACGGAGTGGCGCGTGAGTTGGGACTTCCTGTTTACGTTGGAATGCGCAACTGGCATCCGTTTATCGCCGACACGTTGCAGCAGATGGCTGCCGACGGCATTACCAGCGTGGTCGCGATTTGTCTTGCGCCCCACAACTCACGCACCAGCGTCGGACTCTACAAGCAGGTGTTGTTCGGACACGACCCTAGGTTCTCGATCGATTTTGTGGAAGAGTGGCATGATCGTCCCTTGTTGATTGCGGCGTTTGCCGAAAAACTGCGCGCTGGCTGGACGAAAGCCTGCGCCGAACACGGATCGCAGTTGCCGGTGTTGTTCACGGCGCATAGCGTTCCCCAGCGCACCGTCGCCGAAGGCGATCCTTATGAGACGCAGACTCGCGAGACGGCAGCGCTGGTCGCGGCGCAAGTCCCTGAGATTGGCGCGTGGCGCTTCGCTTTCCAGAGCCAGGGAATGTCAGGCGGCGAATGGCTGGGTCCCACAGTGGAGAACACCATCGTGAGTCTGCAGGAGTCGGACCAGACGGGCGTTTTCGTGCATCCTATCGGCTTCGTCTGCGATCATGTGGAAATTCTGTTCGACGTTGATATCCTGTTTCGGCAATTTGCCGGGGAACGCGGCATGAAGCTCTACCGGGCCGAATCGTTAAACGATTCGCCGCTGTTCGTGCGGGCGGTCGCGGATTTGGCGCGAAGCCGAGTTATGACTCTGAACAAAGTGACGTTCGGGTAGTGCGGGCCTTTAGAGACTGGGTCGCGACCTCGGCTCGGTGTGCGGCAGTGGAGTGAAGCGGGCAAGAACCAGCCCCGAATGGGGCGAAAGATCTTAGCCCAGCGCTTCAGCGCTGGGTAAGGTGGGAGATGAGACCGAGTCCCGTAGGGACGGCAGAGGTTGCGACACACTCTCTTTAGCCTCCGGGACTTCGAGGAGTCTTTGCGGCCGTATGAAGCGCATTGCCATCATCGGTGGAGGAATTTCCGGACTGAGCGCCGCCTTCTATCTGGAGAAGGCGCGTGCCGCCGGAGCCGATCTGCAGTACACCCTCTTTGAAAGCGGCCAGCGGCTGGGCGGATCGATGTATTCCGACCGGGTTGAGGGGTGCCTGGTGGAAGCCGGACCGGACTCCTTCCTCACCGAAAAACCCTGGGCGCTTTCGCTGTGCAAGGAACTTGGCATCGCCGATCAGCTGATCGGCTCCAACGATGCGCAGCGCAAAACCTACATCATGGTGAAGGGCCGGCTGGTGGTCATGCCCGACGGTCTCATGTTCATGGTGCCCACGCAACTGGTTCCGACCGCGCTCTCGTCTTTGTTCTCGTGGAGCACCAAGCTCCGCATGGCGCGCGAGCTGTTGCATCCGCCGCGGCCCATGCAGACCGACGAAACGGTTGCGCAGTTGGTGGAGCGTCACTTCGGGGCGGAGGTGGTGGACCGCCTCGCCGATCCCGCTGCTCTCGGGCGTCTATGGCGGAGATGCGGCGAAGCTCAGCGCGCGCGCGGTGTTGCCGCGTTTCGTCGAGATGGAAGAGAAGTACGGCAGCCTGAGCCGAGCGATGTTGGCGGCGCACAAAAAAATGATGGCCACTCGCAAAGAGCCGCCGCGTCCGCTGTTTACGTCCCTGCAGAACGGCATGCAACAGATGGTGGACGCCATCACCGCCCGCCTCGATCCCGAATCCATCCGCTTGCGCACGCACGTCCTCCGCGTTTATCCCGAGGATTCGTCTTCGTCGTGGCGCGTGGCGGTCGAGATGAATGGCGAGGAGCGCTTCGATGCCGTGCTCATAGCTACTCCCGCGAATGTTGCGGGGACTTTGCTGGACGGCGTGGACCGCGGTCTTGCGCGCAACCTGCTCGACATCACCTACAGCTCGTCCGTCACGGTCACGCTCGGCTACTACATCGACCAACTGGTAGCTTCGCCTCCGGGATTCGGGTTCCTGGTGCCGCGCAGCGAGGGCACCCGCATGTTGGCCTGCACTTTTGTCCACAACAAGTTTCCGCATCGCGCTCCCGAGGGCAAAGGAATCCTGCGCTGTTTCCTGGGAGGGGCGCGCGATGAAGCGGTCCTCAGCCTTTCCGACGACGAGATACTGGAGACGGTGCATCGCGAGCTTAAAGACATTTTGAAGCTGGATGCGCAGCCGATCTTCGCGCGAGTGTACCGCTGGCGCGGAGCCATGGCGCAGTACGAGCCAGGACACATTGCGCGAGTGGAACGCATTGAAAAGCGCGTAGCGGAAATCCCTGGGCTGGCGCTCGCCGGCAACGCCTATCATGGCATTGGCGTACCCGATTGCATTCGCTCCGGCACGGAAGCGGCAAATTCCCTGGCGCAGGTTCCAGTCGAGTCGCTGTCAGCGCAGCAACGGTAAGGATCTCGGGTAGAGCAGGCCTTCAGGCCTGAGTCCAGGGCAGAAAGAGAACCGGTTCAGCCGTTGAGGTCGTTGACCTCAGCGACTGAAGCGAGGACTGCGCGGGTTACACGTTGATGCGGGCCTGAAGAGCATGTGTGAGAACTGTGCCGATTCAGAACGAGCCGTCTCACACGTTCTTAAGTCCTCCGTAGGGAAGACAGGCTGTAACGGCTGATGGCTGACGGCTGACAGCTTCTCTGTCGTACACTAATTCCAAACATGGTCGTCATCTATGGCATCCATTCGGTCAGCGAGGCGCTGAAGTCGGGAGCGCGCAGCTTTGAATATGTCGGCATTGCGCGCGAGCGGCATGACCAGCGGGTGCAGCGCATCATTGACGACTGCCGCGCCAGCGGCGTGCAGGTGCGCTTCCTGCCGCGCGAGCAACTCGATCGCACCGCCAACACCAACACCCATCAGGGCGTCATCGCGGTCACCAGCAGCAAGCAATACGCGGACGTGGACACTCTGCTCGAGCAGCGCCACGGTGAGCACAGCTTCCTGGTGGTGCTCGACAGTGTGGAAGATCCCCACAACCTGGGCGCGCTCATTCGCACTGCCGATGCAGCCGGCGCGGACGGCGTCATCATCCCTGAGCGTCGCGCCGCGGGACTAACGGGAACGGCCGTCAAGGCTTCGGCAGGAGCGTCCGAGCACTTGCCGATCGCAAGGGTGACCAACATCTCGCGCACGCTGGATGAATTGAAAGAGCGCAACGTGTGGACCGTCGGCCTCGACGAGCGTGGAACCCAGAGCTACGACGAAGTGGATTACAACATGCATTGCGCGATCGTGCTTGGCGCCGAAGGCAAAGGGCTGCATGACCTGGTCCGCAGGCGCTGCGACTTCCTGGTTTCGATCCCCATGCTCGGCCATGTGCCATCGCTGAATGTGTCGGTCGCGGGCGGGGTGGTGATGTATGAGTGTGCGCAGCGCGCCGGCGTCAGCGCTCAGGCCTGAGAAGCCAAAAACTGACCACGGATCGACACGGATTAACCGGATCCCTTCAGTTGATTCGTGCTCATCCGTGGAATCGCGGTGGATTCGCGTTCTTCGTCTCTCGGGCCACCATCCCTCTATGCACGAGATTCCTGAATGAAGGTCGATTATCATTGAGAAATAGGAATCGTTTTTCTATGCGGCTCTTGATACCGCTCGTTCTCTATTTTCCGCAGTGCGCTTCGCGCATTGACCGCGAGGCCTTCACCATCTCGCGCTATCAGCTTGAGGTGCAAGTGGACCGCACCGCGCATGTGATCGCGGTCACCGGCAAGCTCACTTTACGCAACGATTCCAACAAGCCCCAGAAGCTTGCCACCTTGCAGGTATCGTCCTCGCTGGCAATGGAACGCCATTGCTTTGGATGATAAGCCCGTGCAGTGGCTCGGCGATAACTACACCTCGGACATCGATCACACCGGCAGCCTTTCGGAGGCGATCGTCACGCTGCCCAAAGAAGTGGCTCCAGCGGCAACCGTCACGCTGGATGTGCAATACGGTGGAACCATCACGCCGGATGCGACTCGGCTGACGCGCATGGGTGCTCCGGCCGACGTGGCCGCGCGCAACGATTGGGACGAGATTAGCGATCCCTTCACCGCTGTGCGGGGACTGGGCTATGTCGCCTGGTATCCCGTGGCGATCGAAGCCGTGAGCCTGAGTGACGGCAACGCTGTTTTCGACGCGATCGCGCGCTGGAAGCATCGGCACGACCGCAGCGAGTTCGACGCCGCGTTCGCGATTGAAGCGGGCGATGGCAAGCAGCCACTGCGCATTGTGACCAACATGTCTGACTCCGGTGAAGGCAAGCTGGTGCCGGAGGTGCACGACGGCAAGACGTCCTACCTACTCGTGGCAAAGACCAGCTTGGTTGGGCTCGGGGAAACTGTCCCAACCTTTGCGGTCGCCAATTACGTCGAGCTGGCGAGGCCTACCGTCACGCTTTTGCATATTGGGGATGATACTTCGCTGGCCCGCGATTATGTCCTTGCCGCCGAGGCCAACGATCCCCTGCTGCGCGACTGGCTGGGCGAATCCACTCAACCGGCGCGAGTCATCGAGTTGACCGATCCGAACGCCAATCCTTGGCAAAACGGCTCAGTGCTCTTTACGCCGCTTCGCGAAGCGCCAACCTCGACCTTGCAGCTTCTGTTGCTCCCGGCGCAGGTCGGCGGCGTGGTTCCACTCTCCGCACGCCTGGATTCAGGATGGGATGGAACGATTCCTGCAAACCGTCGCGGTAGAGCGCCGCAGCGGACGACATGCAGCCTTGGAGTTTCTCGACCAATATCGCGAGCCCCTGGTGCAAGCCGAGCAAGCAGCGCATCCGAAAGCGGGAGCTGCGACGAAGTCCTCGCCAGACAGCAATGCCGCCAACAACACTCTCCTCAACACGAATGACGAACTCTACTTGCGGGGCAAAGGCGGCTTCGTGTTCTGGATGCTACGCGACATGGTCGGCGATGAAACCATGCAACGCGCCATTGCGGCTTATCGAGGTGGCGCCGATAAAGACCCCAGCTACTTTCAGCGACTGGTACAGACCAGCCCCAAACGTGATCTGGAATGGTTTTTCGATGACTGGGTTTACCGCGATCGTGGCTGCCGGAGTTTCACGTGGATTCGGCATACACCCGCCCGCTGCTCAGCGAGGCCAACAAGAGCTTTCTGGTGACCGCGACCATCGAGAACCGCGGCGGCGCAGGAGCGGAGGTACCGGTGCTGATCCAGACTCCTTCCGGTGAGAAGAGCGTTCGCGTCTTGGTGAAGGCGGGAGAAAAAGGGGACGGGCCGCATCGAGGTGCCAGTCGCGCCCGACAAAATTACTGTCAACGATGGGAGTGTTCCGGAAGCCAACCTAGGTAACAACGTGTATGAGATCCCGGCCAAGCAGTGATATTGAGAAGAAAGAAATCAACAACCATCAACCACGGATCGACACGGATTCACACGGATTTTTTCTGTCATTATTCAAGAACTTGATCCGTGTTCGTCCGTGAAAATCCGCGGTTGACTTGTATTCGCTTCTTCTCTGTGTTCTCCGTGAGCCTGCCCTGAGTGCAGCCGAAGGGTGGTAATCGCTTCTCGGAGACACTGCTATCATTCTGAGTCGCGGCTAGCGACGATTTCCGTGCATCCGTACAAATGAGGACGGCTTGAGCTACATCCAGTTTCTCGGCGCGGCCGGCATGGTTACCGGCTCGAAGCACTTGATCCACGTCGATAACAACGGCACGCGAGCGTTGCAGGTACTCGTGGATTGCGGCCTATTCCAAGGGCAAAAAGAATGGCGGGAGCGGAACTGGCAAGACCTGCCGGTGCCGGCAAACTCGATTGACGCCGTGATCCTGACGCATGCCCACATCGATCATGCCGGCTGGATTCCGCGACTGGTGAAGGAGGGTTTTCACGGCCCTATGTATGCGACCCCGGCGACCATCGATCTGTGCAGCATCCTCCTTCCTGACTCCGGACACCTGCAGGAAGAAGACGCGGCCTACTACAACAAGACTCGGTCCAGCAAGCACGTGCCGGCGTTGCCGCTCTACACTATGGAAGAGGCGCAGCAGTGCCTGACGCTGTTCCGTCCGGTAAACTTCGGCGAAGCCAAGCAACTCACCAGCCGGCTGTCGTTCCGGTTTGTCCGAGCGGCCCATATCCTCGGCTCGGCCATGACCGAGGTCACACTCAACTCCAACGGCAAGTCATCGAAGGCTTCTTTTCACTGGCGACATCGGTCGTGTCCGTGACAACCACATCGCACCGGGCAAGGTTGTGCACTCGGGTCCAACCGAGGGCGAAGAGTGCGATCTGCTGGTGATGGAAAGCACCTACGGCAACCGCTTGCACCCGCGCACGGATCCCCGTCCGGAACTGGCCGCATTGGTGCGCACCACACTTCAGCGTGGCGGCAGCGTGATTGTCCCGTCGTTCGCCGTCGAGCGAACACAGAAGTTTTTGTTCCTGCTCAAGGAGTTGATGGAGACAGGACAGGTGCCGCGCGTGCCAGTGCACGCCGATAGTCCCATGGCGATCAAGGCGGTGCAGATCTTCCTGAAGCACTCGGAGGAGTTCACTCCTGAGACGAAAGCGCTGATCGAGAAATACGGCTCGCCGTTGGAGTGGCCAAACTTTCACTTCGACATCACGCAGGAAGATTCCAAGAAGATCAACGAGTCGAGGTACCCGGCGATCATCGTTTCGTCGAGCGGCATGGTTACCGGGGGACGTGTGTTGCACCACTTGATGCAGCGACTGCCTGACCACAAGAACCTGATACTGTTCATCGGCTTTCAGGCCCCGGGTACACGGGGATTCACCATCAAGAGCGGCGCCTCCGAGGTAAAGATGTTCGGCCAGACGGTGCCAATTCGCGCACAGGTGGCGGCGCTGGAGCAGTTCAGCGATCACGCCGATACGCCGGAATTGTTGGAGTGGCTGCGCACCTTCAAACGCCCCCCGAAGGAGACCTACCTGGTCCATGGTGAACCGCCGGCAGCCGCGCAGTTGCGCGACGCAATCACGAAAGAGTTGGCGTGGAAGGTACAGGTAGCGTCATACCGCGAGAAAGTGGAAGTGGGGTAAGCGCCGGAACTCGCGCCAGATTCGCAAGAGTTCATCAACAGAGAAGCGATGGAGAAACCCAGGTCAGACCGCCGGTTCGAAGTGCTGTTCGACAACGCCGAGCCGAGCCCTATTTCCGATGATAGTTACGCGCCATACGGCAACTTCGGCTTCCCTGCCGCTCCTACCGACCGGCCCTGGATCTACGCCAACTTTGTGCAGTCGCTCGATGGCATCACCACTCTATTGGGAAAGCACGGTTCCGGCGGTGAAATCTCACAGTCACCCGACGACCGCTGGCTGATGGACCTGCTGCGTGCTCACGCCGACGGACTGGTGATGGGAATGAACACTTTGCTGGAGGAACAGCGCATCCGCGGTCCGCAGAGCCGGGGCATTGTCTTTCAGGTGGCGGACCCAGCGCTGCGAGTGCTGCGTGATCGCCTGGGCAAAGGCCGCGAGCGCAATATCTTCGTGACGCGCGCGGTTGACCTCGATCTTTCACGGCACAAAGTTTTCGATGGCGACGCGGTGGACGCCGCGATTCTTACTTCTCCGTCAGGCGCTGAACGAATGCGCGCGCAGGGGTCTCATCCCCATGTCGCAATTATTGCCGCCGGCGAAGGCGAAACCTTTGACTTGCCACGGGCGATCAGCAAGCTTCGCGAGGAATTGGGCGTGAAGTACCTGCTGTGCGAGGGCGGAGCAACTCTCTACGGCAGTCTGGCGCGTGCCGATCTGGTGGACGAAAAGTTTATGACGGTCTCGCCCGTTGAAGTGGGGCGGATGGTCCCACCCGAGCAAGAGCGCCTCGCCGGCGAGCTGGCCATTCCGGTGCTGCTGCGTCCCACGGTCTTCGGGGGCCCAGGATATACCAGAGAGAATCTGACGCGATGGACCTGGCTGAGTTGCCGCAAGGCCGGTGATCACCAGTTCAGCCGCTACCGGCGGAAAGGCAGGGGCTAGTGCGGTTCCAGAGTTGGTGTATCCGGCTTGTACGGGTAGAGCGGGCCTTCAGGCCCGCGTCGAGTGGCTCCGGACAATTCCGGGCTTCAGCAGCCGGGGCGACTTAAATGGAGTTATGCCTTCTGCATTTCGGGAAACCGTGGCGACCTCAATACTGTACCGGGCACGCAGGAGACATGCTTACATCGTCTTCGTGGACGAGTCAGGGTTCATGCTTGCTCCATTACTGCGACGAACTTGGGCGCCGGTTGGTTGTACTCCCATAGTCAAAATCTCGGAGCCCCACAGACGCATCTCGGTGATCGGGGCAATCACGATCAGCCCGCAGCGGAGGCATTTCAGTTTCTATTTTCGGCTCTCAGCAGATAACGCCAACTTGCGCGGAGAATCCGTGGTGCAATTCATCGATTATGTGCGCCACAAGCTTCGTGGACCTATCACGCTCTTGTGAGATCAAATCCCGATTCACCGCGCAAAGCCTGTGACAGACTACTTCGCTAGACATCGAAGATTGGTTGTGGAGGCATTTCCACCATACGCCCCAGAACTGAACCCGGTGGACAATGTTTGGTCCTACGTAAAGTACAATCGGTTGCCCAACTACGCCGCGCGAAACCTGTACGACCTGCGTCAAAGAATAACGAGAGAATTATGTCGGCTGCAGAAACGGCCGGATTTGCTGAGATCTTTTTTTAAGCACACCGGGCTCAGTCTTGACCCCATCTACGCCGATGATGGTGAGACATGCTGATCTAACGTTCTCTCCCACCGTCTCCACCCACAGCGAAGACGTTCATGGGGCTACCGGACGGATACGGGATACCTACCCTTGCTCGCAGGATACAGTTACTTTGGAATCGCCCTAGTATCCTCTCCGCAATGGCTTCCTACGCAAGTCGCTTTCTGCCTCCTACTTCGTCCTTTCCAATAATTCCGCAGCACGGTTAATGGCCTGCGTCAGCAACTGTAGCTGCTGCTGCATCGTCGTCAGGTCTTTCTTGTCGATGGCTTCGTTCACGCCTGGAATAACCACGGCGGCATACCCGGTGTACTCGCCGGGCGCGTAGATCGCGTGCTTGAACCATGGACGCCCGGGCAGACCGTCGATGAGGAATGCGCGCTCGGTATTGCGAAGAATCAGGTTCAAGCCTCCGGGATCTCCCAGCGTCGCATTCTGCAATTGCAACACGTCGGCCCCTGCTTTCTCCAAACGTGCCGCCGCTTTCGAGGCTTCAGCGAACGACGGCGCCTGGTCGCTGAAAGCCTTCCTTGCCTTCGCGTCTGCCGCCTTCAGATATTCGCCGATCTCTTTGCCGTAGTCTTCATAATTGAAAGGCAGAACATCGGCGGAGGCCATGCGAATGGCTTCCAATCCGTAGACACGCGCCATCTCCTGCTCGTAGACAAACGTGGGATCACCAAACTTGGTGAACCAGGCGAAGTTGTCGAACGCCGAGTGATAGACACCATAAGGGCCGCGAGAGCCAATGTCGGCGGAAGGCACGCCCAAATGCTGCAGGAAGGCGGTGTAGTCAGAACCGCTGCCAAGATTGCCGACGCGAACATCGGACTGAACTGCGGCTGCCGGTTCGCGTTCGGAAGCATCTGAGGAATCTGGCTCCGGCGGCTTGGCTCGTTCCTTCTCTTTCTTCGCAGCGGCGGCTTTCCACTGGTCGTAGACGCTGCCACCCTTCGGACTGGGCACAGACTTGGCGACATCGCGCATGTACTGCTTCAAACTAGGCACCGACGAAGCGCCAAAGTCGGTCCCGGAGACGGCGGCGTCCATATTGAAGTAGGCGACGGCCCGGTTGAGTTCCTTCGGATGCTGCTCGGCAAACTCGGTCGAACCTATCAGGCCTTCCTCCTCCGCGTCCCAACTGGCGAAAACGATGGTGCGTTTGGGCTGCCAGCCGGTTTTGAGCAACTGTCCGACGCCGTGCACCGCTTCCAGTTGAGCGGCGGTTCCGCTATTGGGATCGACGGCGCCGTACACCCAGGCATCGCGATGATTACCGGTGATCACCCACTCATCCGGGAGCTGCGATCCGCGCACCATGCCAATCACGTCGTAGATGGTGACAAACTGATAGTTCTGCTTCAGCGCCATGTGAATCTTCACCGGCCCGGGGCCGACGTGATAGGTGAAAGGCAACGCACCTTGCCACTCGCGCGGCGATTCCGGTCCTCCGAGGTTTGCCATGATGGGAGTGGCGTCAGCATAGGAGAGCGGAGTGGTTGGAATCTTTGGCATATCCGTGGCACGCTCGGGCGCGATGCGCTTGCTGTCGGGCAGATCGGGCACGGAGGCAACTCCCGGCGTGGTGGGATCGCCGGGATAACGGAACAAGTATTGGATGGAACCGCGCTGCACCCCGGTATCGGGGCGCCACGGTCCCTTGGGATACTTGTCGCCTTTGAAATAGCCGTCATCCCAAGGATCGGAGTAGATGATGACGCCTGCCGCTCCGAACTGCTCCGCAACGAACGCCTTCACGCCGCGAAAGTTTTCGCCGTAGCGAACGACGACGATCTTGCCCTTCACGTCAACGCCCATCTCCTGCAGCTTCTTGAAGTCCTCGAGACGGCCATAGTTGGCGTACACCACATCGGCGGTGACGTCTCCCGACGGCGAGAACTCGTTGAACGCCGGCAGAATGCGCGGATCGTCCTGATAGGGGTCGTCGCTGACATGCTCCGGAGATGGACCGGTCATAGTGACGCCCTTGGGCGCAACCACCTCGACCTTGATGTCGAGCGGTAGGTTCATCCAGACCTTGTACTGCTGGATGTAGGCCTCAAGCCCGGCTGCTTTGTATTTGTCCAGGACGTACTGAGCCGTCCTAAGGTCTTCCGGCGATCCGGCGACGTGGGGCGCGGAGGTGAGGAATTGAAGATGCTCCTTCGCCAATTGCGGGTCGGGTACAGCGAGAAAAGTCTTTTCCGCTTTCAACTCCGGGCGAGGATCACGGAACCCGAATATTTTTGCGGGCGGCGTGAATGGCTCGGCCTGAGATTTCTCTTGAGTTAGGACCAGCGGCGAATAGATGAGGGCACAACCGAGCACAGCAGCGCAGAAGCGGATCAAATCGATACTCCTCCAAAAATCGTGGCGAGCATATGGGAAACCGGCTTAAGAGGCTGCGGAAAGGCAGGTCCCTCGCGGGCTGAACTTTACCCCAACGAGCGCAAAAACGGCGCTCGTTGGGGACCTCTGTTCGCCCGCTCGTGATGACAAAAACTAAAGACCTTATCGGCGCACCTAAAGGTGTGCCCCTTCCAAAGCAGCCTGCAATACGACTTTTTCAGCAGCCCCTGAAGGCCTGTACCAACTGTCAACAATACTCAAGGTGAAACGATCCTACCCTGCGGCATGTCGCGCTTGGGGCGGCGCGTCCTGGCGTTCCCGCGCGTGTCGCACCAGCACCTTGCCTCGGCCGGTCAAGAACCGCGCCAGCATCGCCGCGACCCCTTCCAGCAGCACGCGATCCTGCTACCGAAATTGTTTGGGCGATCACTTTCGACATCTATAACACCCAGGTCCGCCCGCCTATGCGGATGGGCACCACGATCTCCGACTTCACTTCCAAGAAGCACATGCTATAGGTTGCATCTGCGGTGACGTCGGGAATCACCTTGACCAGTCCGCTTTGTCCCGTGGTTCCTACGTTGCCTTTGCCGAACTCGAACACTTGGCACGGCGGCATCGGTCCCTGCATCGCCTGACGCACCACTTTGTCACCCAGCACAAAGTAAATGCCAATCCAGAAATACTTGCGCTGGTCGTAGAGCAGCTTGAGCAGTTCGTCGAGAGGCGATGCATCGGTGGCAGGCGAAAATGCAGCCAGCAGTTCTTCGCAAGTCTTCAGCAGTTCTCTGGGAGAGTAATAGCGTTTTGACAAGAAGTGATCCTGAGAAAGAGTCCACACCAGTGTAGTCGCAGGAAGGCGAGACTCCAATTGCGTTTCGTCGAAAATCATTCACCACAGAGATACGGAGGACACGGAGTTTTGGTTTCGTAATCACCCAGAACCAAGTACTGCCGGCCGCAGGCCTAACGGCGGAGTCTAAGACCTACTTACTGTCTCGTTCTTGATTAATGCTCAGCAAGCGTTCCAAAATATCGGAGTCGTTGAGGGTAGCGGGCCAGCCGTAGGCCGTCGCGACTGCTTCGTCGAGCTTGCGATGGGCATCGGCCAGCCATGCGGGCCGCGCGTTGTACAGATTGGTAAGGGTGCGGCTGACGAGTTCTTGCTGGGAAGCGCCGGGCGGATTCAGCCAGGCATCGCGTTTCTCGACCAGTTCTTTCGCCGCCGCTGCGATGGCCTGCATGCGAGCGTCGTTAATTGTTCTCGAAGTCTGGCTCTCGGCCACTCCGTGACCAAAGGCAAAATGCTGTGTGATCTCAATGGGGAGTCACGTCACTTTTAATTGTCAGCGTCCCCGGAGTCTGCGAAACTAACCCTTCTCTGGCGGACGCTGATGGTGCGCGAATTCTCGGCGGGAGGTGTCGTGCTGCGGAAGATGCGTGGCCGCTGGTTTGTGGCGGTCATCGAGCCGCACATGACACGTCCCAAGAAGTCGCCCAAGCGATCCAACCGCCCTCCAAAGACGCCGGCCACGCTAATCGCTCTGCCCAAGGGCGCCATCGACAAGGGCGAGAAGCCGGATCAGACGGCCCTTCGCGAAGTCAGCGAGGAAACTGGAGTGCAGGCCAATCTGGTGACCAAGCTCGCCGACGTCAAGTACTACTACGTGCGCAACTGGGGCGACCGCGCGCGAGTATTCAAAATCGTCAGCTTCTATCTGCTGCTCTATCGCTCCGGACGCCTAGGAGACATTGCGCCCGAGATGCGAATCGAAGTCCAGAACGCGTTCTGGCTTCCGCTGGAAGACGCGCCCACCGTCTTGAGCTATGGCGGCGAGCGCGAAGTTGCCGAGCGCGCGCTGCAATATCTGAAAGACCACCCACAACCGGGAGATCATGCCACAGACACCTCACATTGAACGCCACTTCACCGCGGGCGAAGTTGTCCGAGACGTTGTCATCGGCATGTCGGATGGGCTTACCGTGCCCTTCGCGTTGGCCGCCGGTCTCTCCGGCGCCGTTGATAACAGCCACATCGTGGTCGTGGCCGGGCTAGCTGAGATCGCCGCGGGATCCATCGCCATGGGACTGGGCGGCTATCTGGCCGCCAAAAGCGATGCCGAGCACTACGAAAGCGAACGTCTGCGCGAGACGCGCGAGGTGCAGGAAATTCCCGACGAGGAAGCGCGCGAAGTGCAAAACGTCTTTGCCGATTACGGTTTGTCGCACGACGAAAGCGTGCCCGTGGTGCAGGCGTTGACGCGAAAGCCCAAGGAGTGGGTGGACTTCATGATGCGCTTTGAGCTGGGGTTGGAAGAGCCCGATCCCAAGCGGGCCTTGCAGAGCGCATTAACCATCGCTGCTTCGTACGTTTGCGGAGGAATCATCCCCCTGGCGCCCTATATGGCGATGCACAGTTCGCGCATGGCCCTGGTCTGGTCGGTCGTGGTCACCCTGGTCGCGCTCGGAGTTTTCGGCTATATCAAAGGGCGCTTCACCGGATCGCGGCCCGGACGGTCCGCCATCCCAAACCATTGTCATTGGAGGACTTGCAGCTGGTGCAGCCTTTTTGCTGGCCAAGCTGATATCCTAACCCATTATGGGAATATAATTTATGCAGATTTCTCTTGACTGAATGAGGATTCATTCATTACTATCGACTCAACTTAATAGGCGCGCGCCGTTGCCATCCTCACCCCACATCTTACGGCGCGCGCTGCTTGTATTTTGGGCCGTCAAGTGTCCGTTACCGTTTTGCCTTTGAGGGGAGATGTGCCGACGATGCTGTCGATTCCCACGTCCCATTCGAACCAGCCAACTTCATACATAATTCAGCAGCCATTCTCCATTAACCACAATCGAAGTTCGTAGTGCTTTGATCGCGCAAAGTCTTAGACATAGCAGTTCTAGCGCTGGAGTCATTCATACATCCCATGACGAAACGGATTGAGAAGGTCGCTGTTCTGGGTGCGGGCACCATGGGCGCTCGCATCTCCGCGCACCTGGCCAACGCCGGTGTGCCTTCGTATCTGCTGGACATCGTTCCGCCTGATGCCGACGGACCAGCACGCAACCGCTTTGCCGCCGCCGGACTGGAAGGTGCGTTGAAGTCGAAGCCAGCGGCATTCTTCGACCCTTCGCTGGCGCGGCTGGTCACCATCGGCAACTTCGAGGACGATCTGAAGAAGCTGGCTGAGGTGGACTGGATCATCGAAGCAGTCGTCGAGGATCTCGAGATCAAGCGCAGCCTGCTACGCAAAGTGGACGCGGTCCGCAAGCCGGGCACGATCGTCACTACCAACACCAGCGGGTTACCGGTTGCGAAGATCGTCGAAGGCTTCCCGGACGAGTTCCGCCGGCACTGGTTTGGGACGCATTTCTTTAATCCGCCGCGTTACATGCGGCTGCTGGAACTCATCCCCACTCCGGATGCCGATCCCGCCGCGATGGACGTCATCGCTCACTTCTGCGATCTGCATCTCGGCAAAGGCGTGGTACACGCGAAGGACACGCCCAACTTCATCGCCAATCGCATCGGGACGTTCTCCGCTCTGAATGTTATGCGTCTGATGGAGGAGATGAATCTCAGCATTGAGGAAGTGGACGCATTGACGGGACAGGCCGTCGGCTGGCCCAAGATGGCGACCTTCCGCCTCACGGACATGGTGGGATTGGATGTGCTCGGGCACGTAGTGCGCAACGCTAGCACGAATATTAACGACGAACGAAGCGACCTGAAGCTGCCTGACTTCTTCAAGGCGATGTTGGAGCGCAAGTGGCTAGGCGACAAAACCAAGGGTGGCTTTTACAAGAAGCAGAAGAGCGCCGAGGGCGAGCAGCGTTTCGCGCTCGACTGGAGGACGCTCGAATATCGTCCGCAACAGAGGCCCAAGTTTGCCTCGCTCGAAATGGCGAAGACCGTGGATAGCCTGCCCGAGCGGCTGCATATGCTGCTGGCGCCGTCAAAGGACAAGGCTGGCATCTTTCTGTGGTCGGCGCTGTCAGAGCTGTGGACATATGCCGCCAATCGCATTGGCGAGATCGCCGACTCGGTGGTCGAAATCGATCGCGCCATGAAGATGGGCTTTAACTGGGAGATGGGGCCGTTCGAGCTGTGGGATGCCGCCGGCGTTGCCAAGACCGTTAAGCGGATGCAAGTGGAGGACCGGCCGGTTTCACCCAACGTCGAGAAGCTGCTCGCCTCGGGCCATGAAACTTGGTACGCCGACGATCCTAAGGCCGCCAGCGGACGCGTTTACTTTGACCTGCGCACCGGCAGCTATCGCCCCGAGGTGGTGCCACCGGGCGTCTGGTCAGTCACAGTCGCGAAGAAGTCGAACTTCGTAGTGAAGAAGAACGCGGGCGCGTCGCTGGTCGATCTCGGCGACGGAGTCGGCTGCATCGAGTTCCACTCCAAGATGAACGCGCTGGGCGGCGACATCGTGCAGATGATCACCCAGACGCTGAAGGCAGGCGGCGCGGGCGACAATTTCGACGCCTTCGTCATCACCAACGACGCCGCCAACTTCTCCGTCGGCGCCAACATCATGATGCTGCTGATGGCGGTGCAGGAAGAAGAGTGGGACGAAGTTGACCTTGCCGTCCGCCAGTTCCAGAACATGACGCAGGCCATCAAGTTTTCGTCCAAGCCGGTGGTCGTCGCGCCGTTCGGCATGACGCTGGGCGGAGGCTGCGAGGTGACGTTGCATGCCGCGGCTCGTCAGCCTCATGCCGAGCTTTACTGCGGGTTGGTCGAGGTCGGGGTTGGTTTGCTGCCGGGCGGCGGAGGCTGCAAAGAGATGACGCTTCGCGCGCTCGACAAGGCCTATCACGTCCGTCCTCACGGCCGCGGCGAGAGCGTCGAGCTGATGGAAGCCATGAAGCAGGCGTTCGAGACCGTCGCTATGGCGAAAGTCTCCATGTCGGCGTTCGAGGCGCGGAATCTTGGATTCCTTTCCAGCGGCGACGACATCACTATGAATCGGGAGCGTGTGCTCACGGACGCCAAGGAGCGGGCGCTGGAGCTGGCGCGTGAGGGCTATCGCGCCCCCATGCCGCGCATGGACATCCCCGCACCCGGCGAGAGCATTCTGGCGACGCTGAAGCTGGGCGTACACATCATGCACGAGGGTCAGTTCATCACCGATCACGAGGTGAAGATCGGCAATAAGGTAGCCGAGGTGCTGTGCGGCGGCGCGGTAAATCCGGGCACTCCAGTGAGCGAGCAGTATCTGTTAGATCTGGAGCGCGAGGCGTTCAAGTCGCTCTGCGGCGAGAAGAAGACGCAGGAGCGGATTCAGTACACGCTGAAAACGGGGAAGACGCTGAGGAACTGAGAACCAGTTGTCGGTGGCTAGTTGCCAGTTGTCAGTCAAGCACGATGGCTGCTGTTAGAGAGCTTGCGCATGACGGAACAACTTCTGAGGGCGACACCTTGGGTTGGCCGATGGCCGACAGCTGATGGCTAAGAGCTAATTGCTAGTTGCTAGTTGCTAATTACCAGGAGCTTTTCATGCGTGAAGTCGTAATCGTCAGTGCCGTGCGCACACCAGTGGGCAAGGCTTACAAAGGAACATTGCGGGCAACGCGTCCCGACGATCTGGCCGCTGTGGCCATCAAGGGCGCGCTCGAGCGCGTGCCGCAACTTGATCCCAACGAGATCGAAGACGTCATCCTCGGCTGCGCCATGCCTGAGGCCGAGCAGGGCATGAACGTGGCGCGCATCGCGTCGTTGCGTGCAGGTCTGCCGGTTGAAGTATCGGCCATGACCATCAATCGCTTCTGTTCATCCGGGTTGCAGGCGATTGCCATGGCTGCCGAGCGCATCATGGCCGGCGGGGCGGAGACCATCGTCGCCGGGGGCGTCGAGTCGATGACTATGATCCCCATGGGCGGCCACAAGGTTTCGGCGAACCCGTGGCTGGTGTCGAACTATCCCGACGCCTATCTCTCGATGGGCCTCACCGCCGAGCGGCTGGCGCAGCGCTACCACATCACGCGCGAGCAGTCGGACCAGTTCTCCGTCGATAGCCACAAGAAGGCCATCGCTGCCATCCAGGCAGGCAAATTCGACGAAGAGATTGTTCCCGTACCGGTCAGCTTCACCACGCCCAACGGCAGCAAGCCGAAGCGCACCGACATCGTATTCAAGATGGACGAAGGCCCTCGCGCCGACACTTCGCTGGAAGCGCTGCTCGCACTGAAGCCGGCGTTCCATGTGAAAGGCACGGTGACGGCCGGCAACTCGTCGCAGATGTCTGACGGCGCCGCGGTTGCGGTCGTCATGTCCGCCGAACGCGCGAAGGCACTCGGGCTGAAACCGCTGGCGCGCTACGTCGCATTCGCAACGGCAGGCTACAAGCCCGAAGAGATGGGCGTAGGCCCGGTGTACGCCATCCCGAAAGCGCTGAAAATGGCTGGACTGAAGCTGAGCGACATCGACGTGATCGAGTTAAACGAGGCGTTTGCAGCGCAGTCACTGGCCGTCATCCAGGAAGGAAAGCTGGATCCAGAGCGCATCAACGTCAACGGCGGAGCGATCGCGCTGGGGCATCCACTGGGATGCACTGGCGCGAAGCTGACCGCGACCATTATCCGCGAACTCAAACGCCGCAACGGACGCTATGGCATGGTGACCATGTGCGTCGGCGGTGGCATGGGCGCGGCAGGTATCTTTGAGAATTTGCAGTAAAACCGGCTCTTAGCTCTTAGCCTTTAGCTATGAGCAAGAGACCGAGCAGCAGTAACAGCAGGTATTGAACGCACAGTTACGACCTTTCGCTTCCTAAGGGCTAAGAGCTAAGAGCTAGTGGCCACAGTCGAAAAGCGAAAGGCGAATAGCGAATAGCGAGGACCTTATGGCAACCACGGTATCAGCAGCTCCCAAGACCAAAACCACGGGCGGAAGCTTTCTGCTCGAAGATCACAACCTGGAAAATGTCTTCACTCCGGAAGACTTTAACGAAGATCAGCAGATGGTGGCCAAACTCGCGGAGGAGTTTGCTACCAACGAAATCCTGCCCAACGCCGAGAAGATGGAGCACAAGGACTGGTCGGTGTCGCGCCAACTGCTCCAGAAGGCCGCCGAGATGGGCCTGACCAATGCCGACGTGCCGGCCGAGTACGGCGGATCGGAGATGGACAAAACCTCCTCCGCGATCATCGCCGACTATATGGCCAAGTACGGCAGCTTTATGGTGAGCATGGGCGCGCACAGCGGCATCGGCACTCTGCCAATCGTCTTCTTCGGCACGGAAGCGCAGAAGAAGAAATATCTGCCGCGTCTGGCCACGGGCGAAATTATCGGCGCGTATGCGCTGTCGGAAAGCACCAGCGGCTCAGACGCCATGAACAGCCGCACCCGCGCTGTTCTTTCGCCCGACGGCAAGCACTACCTTCTGACCGGCGAGAAGATGTGGATCACCAACGCCCACTTCGCGGACCTGTTCACCATCTTTGCCAAGATCGACGGGGAAAAGTTCACGGCTTTCCTGGTGGAGAAGGATTTCCCCGGCTTCTCCGTCGGCAACGAGGAAAAGAAGATGGGCATCCGCGGCTCGTCCACTGCGCCGCTCATCCTGAACGAGTGCAAGGTGCCGGTGGAGAACGTGCTCGGCGATATCGGCAAAGGGCACATCATCGCCTTCAACATTCTGAACGTTGGCCGCTTCAAGCTGGGCGCGAGCTGTGTCGGCGGCGCGCGCACGTCGTTGCAGCATGCCATCGCCTATGCCAAAGAGCGCAAGGCCTTCAGCAAGAGCATCGCGGAGTTCGGCCTCATCCGCGAGAAGCTGGCGCAGATGGCGTCATGGCTATATGCCTGCGAGTCGATGGTGTATCGCACCGTCGGCATGATGGACACTGCGCTGGCGACTATCGAACACAATCCTGAGAGCGTGCGCAAGGCGATTGAGGAGTACGCAGTCGAATGCTCCATCATCAAGGTGTCGGCGTCGGAGATGCTCGACTTTGCTGTGGACGAAACCGTGCAGGTTTACGGCGGATACGGCTTCGTCGAGGAGTATCCCGCTGAGCGGGCGTATCGCGACTCGCGTGTCAACCGCATCTTCGAAGGCACCAACGAAATCAACCGGCTCATTATTACCGGATGGCTGCTGAAGCGGGCCATGAGCGGACAACTCGCGCTGCTGCCGGCCATCAAGAAGACAATGGACGAAGTCATGGCTGGCCCCTCTGGCGAAGAACTGGAAGGCGCGCTGGCCGCCGAGCGCAAGCTGGTGGAGAACGGCAAGAAGCTGGCCATGCTGGTGGCGGGAGCGGCTTCGCAGAAGTACATGCAGAAGCTGGTCGATCATCAGGAAGTCATGGGCGCCATTGCCGACATGGTGATCGAGACCTTCGCCATGGATTCCAGCCTGCTGCGCGCGCGCAAGTACGTCGAGGCCAATGGCGAAGCCAAAGGCGCGCTGGTTGTCGCCATGACGCAGGTCTATCTGGAAGGCGCATTTGCGAAGCTGGAAGCTGCGGCGAAGAAAGTGATCGCTGACGTAGCGGAAGGCGACATGCTGCGCACCCAGATGGCGATTGTCCGCCGCCTGGCGAAGCATGACCCGGTCAACGTGATTGCGTTGCAGGAGAAGATCGCCAGCCGCGTGCTGGAGACCGGGAAGTATGTGACAGCGTAGCTCTCTATACCGGGGTGCAGAGAGAACTCAGCTCTAATTGAGACGGAGCTTTTTATGCTCCGTCTTGGGCTGAGACAACCAGTGCTCGCCAGCGTCACGCGGAAGCTGTTGCCAGCACTCGTCACTTGAAGCGATTAGGTTCCTGGACATCCAGAGCAACTTGTCCTCCATTATGGAAAGAGCTTGCAATCGCAAGCTGAGTGGGGTTATAACCACTTTTCTGGTAGGAGGCTGCGATGCCAGGATTTGACGATTTAAGAAAGCAAGCCGAAGGCGTCTTGGGGAAAGGTACCACCGACGAACTGGAGCGGCGATTCGGCTCAGAGATTAAGAAAGTCGTAGAAGGGGGCGATGATCGCCGTGACCTTGTTGACGTCAGCAAGGCCGACTTTTCACCAGCCGGAAGTTTCGAGGAGTATGCACGCAGGGACAAAAAGATCACTCATCCGGATGATCCGGCCCCGCCTGCTGCTGGCTCGGCGACCGCGACTGCTGTTCAATTGACTCGAGCCGAACATCCCCCTCAATCCGTGATCGAGAACTCGTCACATGGCGCAGAACTGGTCGGCACAGCGATTCGGGGAGAGTACATCTACGGCATTCTCGGCCTTGTGCTGGGCCTCTCGTCAATCATTGGCGGAATTGTCCTCGGTCTGCACGGAGTCGCCGGATCGACCTCTTGGACGGCGGAAGTGTTAGGCCTAAAGTCCACCGTCAACGATGCTGCTCCAGGTGTTGTACTTTTCATTGTCGGTTTATTCATGGTGTGGGTGACCAAGCCTAAGGTAAGACTGCGCGACATTCGGGGATGAATTGGAATTTTGTTGATGGGAGCTCAGAATCTACTGTTTCGCTGTCTCAGTCATTATTTTCCTTTGCGCATCTCTTCCATCACCGACGAGATCAGCTCCTTCGCGTCGGTAATTCCCTTCATCACGATCTGGATATCCATCGCCGGCATGCCCGGCTGGCGAGCACTCTGGCAATAGACGCCGTGCTGGCCCACCATGGTCAGCGCATCCGTCAAAACATCGAGCGCCACCGCCAGCCGTCCCCGCGGCACACCCATCATGAACTCGTATTTGTCCAGTTCTTCACGCTTTTCGTCCAGAATGCCCATGGGTTGAATTGTATCGTTCCGCCTGAGTGTGAATAATAGAGCGGCAACAGGAAGCACCAGATTTGCAATCAAGGGGAGAGTGCAATGCGGAAAAGCCGTTCATGGATGTTCGTCATGCTCGCCCTCGCGTATTCACGGTCGCCTGCACGGCGCAGGAGAAACAAGCCCCTCAGCCCGCCGGGCGAAGCGTCGGTCAAGTTCGACGATGGAAAGACAGTCACCATCCAGTACAGCCGTCCTTCGATGCGCGGACAGGAAGATCTTTGGCGGACTTGTGCCGTATGGCCAGGTCTGGCGCACCGGAGCGAACGCGGCAACCAGTCTCAAGACCGACGTTGACCTGACCATCGGCGGCGCCAACGTCCCTGCGGGCAGCTACACGCTTTACACTCTACCCGGCGCGAATAGCTGGAAGCTGATTATCAACAAGCAAACCGGCCAATGGGGCACGGAATACAGCCAAGGCCAAGACCTTGCGCGGGTGGACATGAAGGTGGGCCAGCTACCGTCGGGTATGGAGACTTTCACCATCTCTCTGGATAAGACAAGTGCGACCTCAGCGTTATTGAAGCTGGATTGGGAAAACACCATTGCCAGCGTGGAGGTGAAAGAGAAGAAGTAGTGCGCGGACAAGGCCAGATGAAGATCTGTGTTTCGTCTCTATTTTCGTTTCTCTGTGCCTCGGTGTCTCCGTGGTGAATCTTCTTTGGCGCGCTAGGGCTCAGCTATTTGGGGAGTCGTCGAGTCTCGATAAGTCCACCGAGTCATCGAACTCGATTCCGAAATGATCGCGCAGGCATTGGCGTAATTCGTCGTCGGTACTGAGCACACTCTCCTCGCGGCGTCCTTCGCCGGTGACGATCAGCCGCCGATTGGCTACGGTGATGCGGCCATCCGGTGTTGCCTTGCTGCAGATCCAGCGTTTGGTAAAGCCGGACTCAGGAGATGTCTGGTGGAATTGGCACATCTCCTCGTATCGCCAAGCTGGCGCGGCACGTCGCGAAAAACGTAAAGCGGCACCTCGCCTTTGTCATCCTCTGCGCAGCAACTGCCACTCTTCTCCAAAGGGCGACACGAGATAGCGATGCCCATTCACCTGGTCGGCGCCACCGGCGCGAAACACGATCGGATCGACAAATGAGTCGCCGAATCCGACATCCACCAGCCATGGCTCTTCCAAGTCAACCCGCAGCAGCATGTGATCGAACTCCGGGCCGAAGCCGCCATCGTCGCGACGCACCCGTGCGGAGAGCATTTGAACGCGGAAGCCCAAAGCGATCAGCAGTTCGCAAAAAAGCCCATTCAGTTCGTAGCAAAAACCGCCACGGTGGCGCCGCACGACCTTGTCATACATTAGAGCGAGGTCAAGACAGATGGGCGTCTTCAGCGCAATATCGAGGTTTTCGAACGGAATGGTGAACAGATGCTGCCGGTGCAAGTCGCGCAATGCGGCGGAGGAGACCTGACGCGGGCCGTCGTATTCAATGCGGCGCAGATACTGCTCGACATCCATGACTACACAGTAGCTGGCTATACAGGAGCTCACCTTGCAGCCAACCAGCCTCCGGCAACTTCGGTTCGGAGGTCAGATCGAGCACAAGGTTCTCCAGAATAAGTCTCTTGCTGGGAGGATTGGAGCGCAATGCCAAGTCGGCACGCGCCACGCGCCGGATAGCGCTAGTCAATTCGCGACGCGACTTGTAGCGCCGCGCCTGCCGGATAATGTCTTCCGCGGCGAAGGGCGGAATGCGGAAGCCCTGCCAAAGAACCTGCCACAACGCGCGCGAGTCGCGCACATTCCGTTCCAGGATGACCAGCATCTGGCGAAAGGTGCGCGCCAGCATGTATAGGTGACCGATGGCCGCCTCGTCGCCGTCCCCGGTATTCAGGATGGCGTCGAGCACAGCCAGCGCACGGGCGCGGTCCCGCGCCGAGATGGCGTCCGTCAGTTCGTAAAACGAACGCTGCTTGGCAGCGAGCACCAGGGTCTCGACGTCGCCCAGCGTAATCCGCTTCTTGTCGCCGACGAAAAGAACCAGCTTCTCCAGTTCGTTGGCGACCATCATCATGTCGCCGCCGAGAGAGTCGACCAGCTCGCGCGCCGCGTCGTTGTCCAGCTTCACGTCCTCGGCGCTGGCGGTCTCCATCGCCCACTTCACTGCGTCGCTTTCGTCCACGCGGGCGAACTCAAGGACCGTGCAATACTCGCCCAAGGTCTCGCGGATGCGCTCGTAGCGGTCCTTGTCGGTCAGGTCCATGCGTCGCACGTCCGTGGGGATGTTGATGTGATCGGCCACGAAGATGAGCAGCGCATCAGGATTGGGATCTTTGAAGTAGTCTTCGATGGCGCCGAATTCGTCGTCGTGCTTGCCGCGCCCGTAAAGATTCTTGACGCCGCGGATGAAGAAAACCTGAAAGGGCGACATCAGAGAAGGAGTGCGCGCTTGATCGAGAATGTGCTGCAGCTCCACCTCGCTCAGATCCATGTCATAGACGCTGAGTTCCCGCACCTCCGCCGGCACCAGATGCTGCAGGATGGCGTCGCGGCAACGCTTGCGAAAAAACGTCTCATCGCCGATGAAGACATATCCCGGCGCCATTTTGCGCGCCTTCACGTCGGCGACGAAGCGATCGGAAGCGGCAAAACTGCGCACTCTAGTAGGCCTCCAGAATGTCACTAACCAGCGTCTGGGCAAAACTATTTGCGACGCGGCCCAGGGCCGGTTCCTCTTCCTCGAAAAAGCTGGGAGCGTCCCGCGAAACCTGGTACTGCTCGCGGTAGAGATAATTGGGATTCTCCCATAGTACCTTGCCCTTGCTGACTGACCAGCGACGCCTTCATCGTGACCGTCACCATGCCGGAAGAGATGCGACCGGTCGTAGGGTCGTAGGTCAGCGGACTTATGATGGCAGCGGTGACGGTTCCGTTGAGGGTGGCATCGGCGTCGCCATCGTTGGTGGTCACAACGCGATAGTTGGTGCGGCTGCGCAACTCGCGAATGACGTCTTCCGTTATGGTTTGTTCAATGCGATAGATTGACGTTCCGTTAATGAAAGTCGGCACATACAGCGTGTGAAGGTCGGTGGGCAACCGGACCGCTTTCCCGCCAGTGTGGTATCCGCAACCCACGGTGGCAGAGCATTAGCGCCACGATGCCGGTCGAGCATGAGCCGGCGGCGAGTGACTTGCGATGTGGTCACTGAACGGTTCCTCGCGGACGAGCGGCGATCATGCTCTCGGCGCATTCCACCGCAGTCAGAGCCGCGATGCGCAGATTGTCCGATGCGGCCCATAGCCAGAAACCGCCAGGCTGTTGCGCATCGCGACGCACAAACACCTGGATTTGCTCCTGTCCCGCGGCATTGACGTTACTGGGCGATTCATCCGCGCTTTGCAGCACGTCGACGTGCTCGCCGGAAAGCGCCGCCGTCAGTTCTTCCGCCTGGGCCGCTTGCTCCAATTCAAGATAAAGGGAGAAGGCATGACCGTGGAAGATAGGCGCTTGCAGAAGCATCAGCGAAGGCACGGTCAACCGGTCGCCGACCAGGCTGTGGAAGTGCCGCTGGATACGGCTTTCAGCCGAATTCAGCGAGGACAGCGCCTTTTCACCATAGCGATCGATCAGGTTGAAGGCCACCTGGGTGTCGAACACGGACTTCGGCAGTTGCTGGAAAGAAAGCAGGTTCACGGTCTGCTCGTGCAATTCGTCCATGCCACGCTTGCCGTGCTCCGAGGCTGGTTGAAAAATGGTAGCGACAGCGCGCGCGACGCTGCCAACCTTTTGCGCGCGCAGCATCAACAGCGCCAGCACCACGGCGGCGGGATGAGCAATGGTCACGGGCACTGGAGTAAAGTCCACGCGTGGACCAAGACCCAGCTCGCGCTCCACCCAGGGCGCGCGCAGCAGAACCCCTTTCTCGTTTTCCAGTCCATAGGAGAGATCGATGATGTCGCTGCCCGCCTTGCGCGCCATTGGCCAGGTATTGCGCGTGAAAGTTTCATCGGATGCGAAGAAGGTGAAGTCCACGTTTTCCAGGTGCTCGGGAAGGACGCTCTGGATGAACGTGGGCTCTTCGCCCACCGCTTCGAGTTGGCCGAGCGACTCATCGTCATCGAGCAGACGGATATCCTGCGCCGGAAAATTGCGGTCGCCGAGGACGTCCTTCAGTTCGCGGCCCTTTCAGAGTGCCGGCGCCTACGATGGCTACGCGAAACATAACGCCTCAATGTCTTCCGCCGGGGAAACACCAGCGGTGCGGTTTGGCTCATTTTCATCAAGCGTGTGATGCCTCGTCTTGAGGTGGAGGAGGCGGCAGGGTGGGCCGCCGGAATACGAAGGAAAGCCGGGCCAGTACTCCCGAGAGGATATACACCAGCGCCAGCACAGAACAGTACATATTGGGAAGAAAACCAGATCAGCGCGATGACCGCGCCCAATCACAATGAGCCAGCGGAAATTCTGGGGCTGGCGAAAGTTGATTCCCTTCAGACTAAAGAATCGCCAGGTGCTCACCATCAGGAAAGCGAGGGCGAAGACGAAGACACCCCATCCGATGGAAAGCCACCAGTACTGCAGCGGATTTCCTTGCACCAGGTGGACGACAGCCGCAACCGCTCCTGCGCCCGCCGGAATGGGCATGCCAACGAAATACTTGCGTCCTGGACGACCGGGATTCGAAGGCTGGGATTCACCTGGATGTTGAAACGCGCCAGGCGGGAGGCGCCGGCGAGCAGAAACACGAAGGTCGCGATCGCTCCCAACTGAATCACGCGGTTGCGAAGGTCGGGATCGCCGGCCAGCGGCAGCATGCGGAAGCCCCACATCCACGCCAGAACAGCAGGCGCCACGCCGAATGCGATCACGTCGGCCATGGAGTCCAATTCGCGGCCAAAGGCGCTGGTGGTGTTGGTCAGCCGCGCTATGCCACCGTCGAAGAAATCGAAGACAATGGCGAACCCAATGGCCTTAGCGGCGTGATCGAAGTGCCATGGATCGGACGCAGTACCCTGGATGGCTTGCGAGATGGCGTAATACCCAGCGGCTATGTTGCCCGCCGTGAACACGGAAGGAAGGATGTACAGGCCCTTCCGCGTCCGGCGCGGCTCAGGCGAATCGTCCCCCCGACTGCATCGGCTGCTCGCTCATCGCACCTCCGCCACATTCTGCAAGGAAGGCAGGACTGCACGAGGCTGGGTCACGGCCAGAACACTAGAACCGCCTTTCACGTGGTCGCCCACCCGCACTTTCATCTCAGCTTCGGCCGCGAAGATGACGTCGGTGCGGGAGCCGAACTTGATCAGTCCCACCCGTTCGCCGCGCGCCACGTGATCGCCGATCTTCTTGGTGAACACAATCCGGCGGGCCAGCAGCCCGGCAATCTGCTTGAACACCACGTACCCGCATCTCCCTCGAACCGTGACGACGTTCTGCTCGTTCTCTTCGGCGGAAATGGCTCCCATGGCGTTGCCGAACTTTCCCTTCCGGTACTTCACGCTCGGTGATGACACCAGCGACCGGGGAACGATTGACATGCACGTTGAATACGTTCAGGAAAATGCTAATCCGGGTTCGCGGCTCGCCGTCTTCCTCGGTCACGGAAATCTCCGTGACCTTGCCGTCCGCGGGCGATACGATGAGCGCCTTCGGCCGCCGGAATCTCGCGTTCCGGATCGCGGAAGAACCACAGGAAAAACGCCGCCAGCAGCAAGGGGAATGACCGCCAGGGCGGGTAGGGTTAACCATCCCACCAGCGCTGCCACGGCAATGAAAGCCAGTCCGTAATAGATCCCGTCGCGAACCATGGGTTGTTTAGATTATAGAGCCTAGCTTTAAGGCTGGGCCTTAATTCGAGGCACCCGGAAGCCTATCCGTGAGTGGCCATGACGCGCTGTACCGCTACGTGGAACGGCCACTCCGGTTCGCCACGCCAGATACCAGGCTCCTTCAACGCTATAGAATTCCGCTACGGTGTGAGCTCGAAGACGGTCCCCTGCTCCGCGCGCGCCTCTGTCGGAAGCTGTGCCATAGAGATTGCCGTTGCGATCCAGGATCACGCCGTCGTACGGTAGTCCCCCATCGGTACCGCCGGTGAACTCGTGAAGCAACGTGTAGACCCATGCGCCCGCCGAGGGCGCCAGCTTGAACACGGTGCCGCATGAATATAGGCAATTGCCGATTCCACCTTCAAAGGTCATGCCGTAGAGATTGCCGGCCGCGTCCATCGCGAGCGGGCCGAGAGGGCCCGGAAGTCCAGATTGCCCGCTGGTCAAGGCGTAAAGCTGGCTAAAGCTCCATTGGCCACCGGATGGCGTGAGTTCGAAAACCGTTCCGTTCCCGAGGGGGGCAAATGCCGTGGTGCCAAACAGATTGCCTGCGTTGTCGAAGATAACGCCGCCTTGGGGGCCGCCACCGTCGTCGAAATAGTCGAAACTGTGGATGATATTCTCCGTCCATCCGGAGCCGGAGGGGCTAAGTTGGAAAACGATACCGTCGTTAGCACTGCCGCCGGAACTAGCTCGTGCCATACAGATTGCCGGCCTGATCGAAGACCAACGCGCCGCCCGGATTTGCTCCATCCGGCGAGCCGGAGAAGGCGTGAAGTACGCTCTCCGTCCAGCTCGATCCTGATCGTGTCAACTTGTAGACCACGCCGCAACTGTAGCCCGGGCCGCAAGTCACGCCGCCGTTGTAAGTGGTGCCATAGAGATTGCCGGCGCTGTCAAACACAACCGGACCAGACGGCACTCCCCCGTCACTGCCTCCGGTGAAGCGGTAAAGAATGGTCTCCGTCCAGGGGCAAAGAGTGCTTTTGCACACCGACGCTGGAGGCGAGAGTTTGAACACTGTGCCATAGTTAGAGCTGCCGCTGCCGAGCGTGTTCGTGCCGTACAGGTTGCCATCCGGACCGATCGTGACCCCTGCCATGGGCTCAGCGCCATCATTGCCTCCCTGTTGATAAATGCTGGGAAAACTGTAGAGCGGATGCATGATCCAAGTAGACACCTGTATGCACCAGTTTAAAGACCATGCCCCAACCGTAGGCGCCGCCATATTGCGGTGGTGCCGTAGAGGTCCCCGGATGCGCTCATCGTGAGTCCGCCAATGGGCATCGCGCCATCCGGCATGCCGTTGAAGCCGTGAAGCGTGGTGAAGGTTTGCGCGTACGTTGCAGGCGAATAGATAACGGTCAGCAGAATCGCGAGTGCCAGAGATGCGACTGCCGTTCTCAAGTTCACCCCACTAATCCATTCGCGATGTTGCATAGGACATGCCATGATCCGTCTCCTTTCCTCGAGTTAATTCGTTTCGAGCTGTTTGCGGTGCGTCCTACAAATGTGGCCTATCGGTGCTAACCACTGGTCCCTCATCCCGCCTTACGGCGTGATCTTAAAGACGACTCCACCTCCGAACGCGCCGCCCCCGGAAGCAGTGCCATACAAATTCCCCTCAGCGTCGAAGCGCACGCCGCCAAGTGGATAGTCACCATCGAGGCCGGTGAAGTAGTGCAAGGGGACATAGCTCCAGCTTCCGCCCGAGAACGTCAGTTCGAAAATCCCACCCGGGGCGTGGGCGCCGCCGCCGAAGGCAGCACCGTAAAGGTTCCCCGCGCCGTCCAGCGTGGGTGTGGCGATAGGACCTGCGACTTCGTGTCCAAAGCTGAAAATTTCGCTGTAGTTCCAGCCGCCGCCTGAGGGTTGCAACTCGAAGGCAGTCCCGTTGTTATCGGCTCCTCCAAACTGGGCAAAGCCATAAGGTTGCCAGCCGGGTCAAACACTAGGCCGGCTTGCGGGAAGGTTCCGTCACTTCCGCCCTGAAAGTCGTGGAGCACGCTCTTGGTCCAGGCTGCGCCTGTCTTCGTCAACTCGAAGACCGTTCCCTTGGTATGAGCGCCCCCGGCAACGGTAGTGCCGTAGATGTTGCCGGATTGATCCAGGACCACCCCACTCTCCGGCAATGCGCCATCCGACGATGCTGGTAAACGAATATAAGAACGCAATAGTTCCAGCTACCGTGGGAAGGCGTCAACTGAAAAACCACGCCGCAACCGCCGCTACAACTTCCGCCGCCGCCTTCAGCCGTAGTTCCGTAAAGATTGCCGGCCTGGTCGAAAGTCAAGTCGCCTTCGGGAAACTCTCCATCGCTGAGGCCGGCGAAGTTATACAGGACGGTTTCCTGCCACGGGCACTGCACCTTCTTGCACACGGAAGCCGGCGGCTGCAGCTTGTAAATTGTGCCGGCGCCGTGTTGACCTCCGCCGTTGGTGGCGCCGTACAGATTTCCATCCGTACCGAAGATCACTCCGGACTCCGGGAATTGCCCATCCGTGCCGCCGACGAAATCATAGAGCTGCTTGAGTATCCAGTTGGAGCCGTGGCGCTCCAAATCGAACACCGTACCGCAGCCAGAGCTGCCACAATGACTTCCGCCGAGTTCGGTCGTGCCATACAGATTCCCCGCTCGATCGCTGGTTAAGCTGAAGCCCGGGCCGTTGCCGTCAGGACCGGCGAAATTATGAAGTACGGTGTAGGTCTGCGCCTGCGCCGCGACCGTTAGGACTAGCAGTATGAACGCACCTGTCATTACCGCGAGGTGATTGATCTCGAAAATTCGATGTAGCTTCAGGCACACCATGATAGGTCTCCTCTCAAATCAGCTGGTCGTTGTTTAGGTCGCCGAAAATCCCACAGTGTGATACATCTGGGGGTCACACTTTCCCCATCGATGTTGCATCCAGCGACTTCCGGTTAAGTCATGAAGTGGTGGTGACCCAGTCTCTGACGGAGGGCGAAATCTTGAAAGGAACCTACGGCCATCCGCGCCTCCCACACCCCAGAGGGTCCCTGTGGGGCGACACTTTACCACCGCAGAAGCAGGGTGTAAATGGAGATCTTTCCAGCTGGTGGCCAGTTTGATCAAACAGGCCCAATAGCCTTTTCCAACACGAGATCAGCTTAAGAATGTTTAGTGCATCGGCAAAGTGACAACGGCGAACGCAGCAGCCTCTTCACGCCGTATCAACCGTCGATGCGGCGTCAATCGGCTGGGCGGCTTCCGGCGCGGGATCGAGATCGGGAGGAGTGGCAGCCTCTGGCGCGGGCACGGGATGCGCATCATCTTCCGCCAACGAAGCGTAGGCTCCCAGGCGAGCCAGGTGCAGCAGATCGGCTCCGGCGAAATAGATCAACGCGATAGCCGCCATGATGAGCAGCACCCAGCCGGGCGCAAAGTGCCTTGCCAGGCTCAGCGGCGACAAGATAGCCAGCAGCATTGTCCCGAGCCACATGAGGCGAAGCGGAAGAAAGCCCAGCCCCAGCAGTAACAGGCGGCCGCCTCTCCGCGAAACGAACTCCACGGATTGCGCGAGAGCGTCCATTGCTGTGGCGCCGTCGCGAATGCAGAACAGCGGTGCAATGCCGACCAACCAGTTCAACCCAACTCCGAACCAGCATGGCAACGCAATTCCGAATACCAAGAACAGCGATGCCAGCCCAGCGCGGTCGTTTTCAGCCATGACACCGCCAATGATCAAACACGCGATCACGACCAACAGCGCGATCAACGACCATGCCACGCGCAGCAGATGCAGAACGAAGATCGGTGCAAATTGCCAGGTCATTTCGCTGGGTTCGTCAGCGGTGCTGAACATCGCAACCAGTCGCCGCAGCGTGGCCGCGCGGCCAACCGTGGCGGCAAAGCTCCACAGCAGGATCATGCCCACCAGAAGCACGGATTGCTCGAGTACGAAACGAGTCAGGCTGCCGCGCAAGATGTGGTGAACGGCGCCGGAAAGCAACTGCGGTTGAAAGGTATCGAGCAGAAATTCGTCGGTGGGTGAGACTTTAAGGCTATCAAGAAACATCGCACCGGAAATGATGATCAGGGTCCATGCCGAAAATCCGAAGCACCAGCGCCATGTAAGTTCAACTGCCAACAGCGCCGGCTCGTGCCACAGGGCGGCAAACCCATCCTGAAAAGGCGAACTGTTGCTGCCGGTCTGCGACATGGGTAAAGGATAGCAGCAGGAGAACTGCTCGTTCTGCCGGCTTTGTTTGCTCTACCCTCTTCCATGCATGGTATTCTTGAGGCTACTTAGGGCTACGGGACCGGCGCGCGGAATGAAGCGCTCCAATATTCATTTTTTCTTTACCAGACCGGGGCAATTACTTCGCTCTGAACGACAAGGTGGTTTTTAGTGACCCAGCGCGAGAAATTCGAAACCAAGAAACTCCCCATGATGCCGATCCGAGACGTCGTTATCTTTCCTTACATGATGACGCCATTCGTGGTTGGACGGGAGTCGAGCGTACGCGCATTGGAAGAGGCGCTGGCCGGCGACAAGAAGATATTCCTGGCGACGCAGCATGACGCCAGCATCGACGAACCCAAGCCCAACGAAATTTTCCAGGTCGGAACGCTGGTCAACATCGTCCAGAGCCTGAAACTGCCTGACGGCAACATCAAGGTCCTGGTGGAAGGCCTGGAGCGCGGCAAGATCCTCCAGGTCGTCGACACCGACGGCTACTTTGAGGCCACGGTACGCACCGCGAAGTATTCGGCTGAACCGACGCCGCAGATTGAAACCAGCATGACGCGCGTGACGGGTCTGTTCGAACAATACGTCAAGCTCTGCCAGTCCCTGAACTATGAAACCATGATTGCCGCCGTCCGCAACGACGACCCGGCTAAGCTGACTGACACCATCGCCGCCAACCTGCAACTCTCGATCGAAGAGAAGCAGGAGTTGCTGGAAATCTTCGATCCCGCCGAGCGCCTGAACCGCATTGGGGACGTGCTTGACGTGGAGATCGAGAAGCTCAACATGGACCGCACTATCCAGTCGCGCGTAAAGCGCCAGATGGAGCGCGCCCAGAAAGAGTATTACCTCAACGAAAAGATCAAGGCGATCCAGAAGGAACTGGGCCGCGGCGAGAAGAGCGAGTTCGACGAGCTGAAAAAGAAGATTGACACCGCCGGCATGCCGCGCGAAACGCACGAGAAGGCGCTACAGGAACTCAAGAAGCTGGAGGCCATGCCGCCTATGTCGGCCGAGTCGACGGTATCGCGCAATTATCTCGATTGGCTGCTAGCAGTGCCCTGGAAGAAACGCTCCAAAGAGATCCGCAACATCGATATTGCCGAGAAAACGCTCAACGAAGATCACTATGGTCTGGAGAAAATCAAGGAGCGCATCCTTGAATTTCTCGCGGTCCGGCAATTGGTAAAGAACCCGAAGGGCTCGATCCTGTGTTTCGTCGGACCTCCTGGCGTGGGCAAAACGTCGCTGGGGATGAGTATCGCCAAAGCGACTGGCCGCAAGTTCGTCCGCATGTCGCTCGGCGGAGTGCGCGATGAAGCAGAAGTGCGCGGTCACCGCCGCACCTACATCGGCGCTTTGCCCGGTCAGATCATCCAGATGATGAAAAAGGCTGGTACCAAGAATCCGGTATTCATGCTGGATGAAGTCGACAAGATGTCTATGGACTTTCGCGGCGATCCCTCGGCGGCGCTACTCGAGGTACTCGATCCCGAACAAAACTTCATGTTCGTTGATCATTACCTCGACGTGGAGTACGACCTGTCGCAGGTGTTCTTCATCGCGACGGCGAATGTGCTGCACACCATTCCTCCGGCGCTGCAAGATCGCATGGAAGTGCTGCGGCTGCATGGCTACACCGAGCCGGAGAAAGTCGAGATTGCGAAGCAGTATCTGGTCCGCAAACAGCGCCTGCAGACGGGGTTGACGGAACAGAACATTATCTTCACCGACGAAGCGCTGACCACTATTATTCGCAATTACACGCGCGAAGCCGGCGTCCGCAATCTCGAGCGCGAGATCGGCAACATCTGCCGCAAGGTCGCGCGCAAGGTAGTAAAAGAAGGCGACAAGTACACAGTGAAACTGACCGCGGAAAACATCTCGGAATACCTGGGCGTGATGAAGTTCCGCGACAGCGAGATACACGAGCGCAGCGAAGTCGGCCTGGTTACGGGCTTGGCTTGGACGGAGGTCGGCGGCTCGATTCTCACCACCGAGGTCGCTACCGTCGATGGCAAGGGCAAACTCACGCTCACCGGTAAGCTGGGCGACGTGATGCAGGAGTCCGCGCAGGCCGCGATGTCCTACGTGCGCTCGCGCGCGCATCGGCTGGGACTTCCCCGTGACTTCTACCGCAACCTCGACATCCACGTTCACGTGCCCGAGGGCGCGATTCCGAAGGATGGGCCGTCTGCTGGCATCACCATGGCCACCGCGATCGCCAGCGCGCTGAGCCACATCCCGGTTCGGCGCGACATCGCCATGACTGGCGAAATCACGCTTCGCGGCAAGGTCCTGCCCATCGGCGGATTGAAGGAGAAGCTGCTGGCAGCCCACCGCGCCGGAATACTTGAGGTCTTACTTCCAGCCGACAATGAGAAGGATCTGGCCGACGTGCCGGAAAACTTGCGCAACGTAATGAAGCTACGCTTCGTCAACACCATGGATGATGTGCTTGCATATGCGCTGGAGCGTCCGCTGCCTGACGTGCCCGACGAGCCCTCTCCAGGAATCGCTGCGCTGCCCCCGAATGCGGAGCCAGCGCCGGCGCACCAGTAAGCGGACGCCAACCCTTACTTCGAAGCAACAGGACCGCCGAGTGCGGGTCGTGTGCCTTTCTCGCTTCGTGCAGCCCCTCGCCCGCCACAGGAAGGCTATATTGATTGCATGAAGGTGTTGACCCGCTTTGTGACCTCCGCCGCCGCCCCGCTGCAGTTCCCGCCTGCGGGTGTGCCAGAGATCGCGTTTCTTGGCCGTTCCAATGTAGGCAAATCGAGCCTGATTAATTCGCTTGTCGGCACAAAAATCGCCAAGACCAGCAACACGCCCGGTCGCACCCAGACCATCAACTTCTTCCAGGTGCGCCGGCCCGGCAAACCGCATCCCGACTTCGTCTTCGCCGACCTGCCCGGCTATGGTTACGCACGTGCGCCCAAAGAAATCACCGCACAGTGGGGGCAGTTTATCAATCCATACCTGGAACATCGCGAGTCGCTCGTGTTGTGCCTATCGCTGGTGGACGTGACGATTCCTCCGCAGGAGCTCGACTTGCAGTTGATGGACTGGCTGCGTCACATGGATCGCCAGTTCATCGTGGTGGCGACGAAGGCCGACCGGATTTCGAATAATCAACTGCGCGCCTCGTTGTCTAAGCTCTGTAACCAGTTGCAAATCCTCCCTTCGCAGATCATCCCGTTTTCTGCGAAGTCGCGGGTAGGATATGACGAACTCTGGGCGGCAATCCGAGCGGCTGCAAATGTGGACCAGGCAGGAAGCCAGCGCGTCGAGGAAACCGGTTCGTAGTTGAAGCCGCACTCAATCTCAGTATTGAATTGGTACCGGGCGCTGCGAAATCACGAGAGCGTAGGTCACTTACCACGGTCCAACAACCACTAGCAACATCCTTAGTCTGGCCAGATGCTGAGCGCCGTCTTGCTCAGTATCTGTTCCTTCGCGCTTTCACTCAGCGGCAAGGCGCGAAACTCGGTCAGGTTCTTCTCAATCTCGGGAACGCCGGGCCCAGGCCAGTCGGTGCCGAATAGCGTCTTGTGTGCGATTTCTTCCATCCGTGGAAAATATTGCAGCAGCGTCTTCGGCGGGATTCCGCTGATGTCCAGATAGACATTGCGATGTCTCCTCACTAGAAAGAAGGCGGTGTCCATCCACAACGGACGTCCGCCGTGCGCCAGCAGGATTTTCAGGCGAGGGAAATCGACGGCCACATCGTCCACATAAATGGGATCGCCATACTTGTTGCGTGCTCCGGGAAAGATCGAGGTGCCGGTATGCACCATGATGGGAATACCGTTTGCCTCGGCTGCACGGTAGATGATCTCCAGCTCTTTGACGCCGTTCACGTAATCGTTGGGATAGAGCAACTGGTGCGGCGGATGAATCTTGATGAGCTTGATGCCCAACCGCACGATATGTTCCATGTCGGCCAGAACATTCTGGGTATGGCGCGGGTGCACGCTGCCGCAGGGAATGAGCCGCTTGGGGTCTTCCTTCACGTAATTCGCGATGAACTCATTGACCGCCGGCGTGAACCCGATCACCTCGGGCGCAACGTAGTTGATGAGCACCGCCCGATCGATTCCAATTCTGTCGAGATGCTTGAGGAATGCGGTTGGGGACCCACAGTATTCGGCGACCTGGTCGAAATCTTTGCGGGACTTCTTCATCAGCACCAGGGCTTCGGGCTTGAACAACTCCATAGGCTGAATGTGGATGTGGCAGTCAGTGATGAGCATCAGTAATAGTTGTCAGTAGTCAGTTATCGCATGAATCTTGGCCGTCTGTCATCCCGGGGTGTCGACTTGCAATCGGAATGCTGCGCGCCTGGAGTCGCCCGCCGCGGCGAACCGTGACGGGGAAAAATGCCATCCCGATGGCCGGTTGTTGCACATTCGAACTACCGTGGCTCGCGCTCTGATGGCAATGGCTTGTCGCCGGAGGCGACAGGTGGGAACAGCAACTGAAACGGAGCGATCCAGCATGCAACCTTGCCGGTTATTCGTTTCAGTTCTCGCAACAGGGAACGAGCCTCCCCCGTACTCGGTCACTCTGTGCCGTTGATCCCATCCTGTCGCCTCCGCCGACAAGCCATCCTTGTCTTAGGCGGTGAGTCGCTCGCAAGCTGAGAGGCGAAACGGTCTCTCTCGCAGGGGCTAGCCAACTACCCCGTCGATTCCACCTCCCGTTCGTTGCCGGGAAAGGGCCGCCGGTCCGCATCAGCGCTTGCTCTCACAGTGCCAGCGACCCCCTACCCAGCATCTCGTTAAGGTTCACCGTCCGATCTAGAAGCTGTGGTGGACTACATTCGTCTTCTTGGCGACCTGCACCAAGGTGAATAAGTTGGTCAGGATGAGCTTGCCGTAGACCTCATCCTGGCCCCAGTCTTCGTCTAAGACCCCTTCGCCCAGCACAACCTCGAAGGTGCGGCTTTCGCTGCCGGTCGGGCTGGCGTCGGGGAGAAAGAAGACTGTCGTGTAGGTGAAAAGGAAGTCATCCGCTCCCGTCAACCCCGAGTCTTCGCCCCAAAGCTGACATTTCAGTTTGAACAATTTCGCCTCAGAGCAGCTTTTCATCTGGCATAGCTCCAAGGCCGTGAAATTCACCGTGCATCGCACCACGGACTTCACCGTTTTCTTGGTGTGATCATGCGTCAAGCTCAGACTTGCGTTTGTGATTGTCGCCATAACACTCACTCCTATCTCTTGCGTGCAGCGGCAGCAATTCCGCCGCTTAGGTTGATTACCTGTGGAAATTAGTCTCGGGGAAGTTGTCGGGCGTCAGTACGCGCCCGCAAGGAGCCTGTCAAGAACTGCAGCTCTCGGAAGGAGTCAATTAGTTATGGAACACTACTGACTTCGCGCCGAACAGCGCCGGTTCCCGACGGTGCTCCCGGGGCCTCATTTACGCTGTAGCGTGAGTAGGAGAAGCAGACTATTAGGAGATCTCGAGGAGAAAGACAATTGAAAATTGTGAGCGAAAGCGTCGCTCTCCCTGGCAGAAAGATTCAACAGCGCCCGCGCAGGAGGTATCTGATGCGTCGAGTCTTTGACAATACACAGCCGTGGACTCGTTCTCTCGACCTGTACCGATTCGTAGTCGTTGGAGACATCGTCGGTAAGGGAAAGAATCTCAGGAGCCTCGCTGACTACCATCAGTACGCCAAGCAGCAAAACCCCGACGGTAAGCATCCTGTGGAGAAGTTTCATAAGCCTAACCCACGATCATAAAGGCCAAAAGTAGATGTCTTTCTCTGCTGTCAGACGTGACAATCGAGGACCCTGTCTTACCCCACGTGACTTTTCAATTCCGCTCAGAATAGACAGTCAGTTCGACCGTGTCAAGGCTGCGAGCACGGCCCGCTTGGCGAAGACACGAACCATCTCTCGGCGATATTCTGGAGTGAGCGCCGAAGTCGTGAGTGGCTTCGCCGTGCGGGCTGTCAAGTCACCGACGTGCTCCGCATGCTCTTCAGACGGGACGACCCCGATAAGGTGAGCATCTGCGTCCTTCACGAGGAATGGCGCGGGATTGACCGCCGTAATGGCGACACGCGCATCCTCGACCCGACCGGAACGCGTATCGATCTTGAGCGCGACCGCAACGCCGGCCAACGGGTAGTCGATGCTGCCACGAACGCGCAGCTTCCGATAGCAGCCTCGCCATCCTGCTGACGATTCAGGCACGTAAACACGAGTGACGATCTCACTTTGTGCGAGATGCAGCCGCGCGATACCGTCGTTCACATAGAACTCCGACAACGGCGTGCGCCGCGTACCAGCCGGCCCGGCGATCTCAATCTCCGCGCCCAAGCACATGAGCGCCGGCGGGGTGTCGCCCGAAAAGGCCGCCCAGCAGAACTTTCCGCCGGGAGCAACATGACAGAGATCGCCATCTTTCTTGAGACAGAAGCCACAGCTCTTACGCCATAGCAGCGATTGGTTGTACCATAGGCAGCGGGTGTCAAGGCAGAGATTGCCCCCGATAGTTCCCATGTTGCGCAACACCGGTGAAGCGACTGTCTTCGCCGCTTCGTACAGGACGGGGTAATCTTTACGGATGAGGGGCGAATGTTCGACCGCGCTGAGGGCCGTCATTGCACCGATTTCCACGCCCTCACCGTCGCGGTGACGAATTCCCCGAAGTTCGCTGACGCCGCGCAAGTCGAGAAGGTACGGTGGCGTGAAGAGTTTCTGCTTCATCGAAGGAAGTAAGTCGGTACCACCGGCGACCACTTTTACCTGGCCGTCGTACTTCGCCATCAACGCGGTCGCCTCATCCAGGGTCTTCGGGCGAAGCAGACAAAAACTGGGCAGGCTCACTTTCCACCTCCCACGGGTGACCCGGCATTCGTACCCTGTCGCGCGGGATCGAGCGGATGTCGCATTGGGCCCTTGCCGCGGAACCACAGCGAGCCGCCGTGTTCGCGGAGCTTGTGCGGAGCAGTCGGGTCAACCGATTCGGTCATTTCAATTCTCTTCATCCCCTTCTTCGCACGCAGAGCAGCCAGCACGCGCTCCGGCGTGAACGGCGCCTCCCGCAGCCGAACTCCCACAGCGTCGTAGATCGCGTTCGAGATTGCGGGAATCGTCGCTGCCAGCGAACCTTCGCCCGCCTCCTTCGCTCCGAACGGCCCTTCGGGATCAATACTCTCGACAATGATGCATTCAATCTCCGGCGACTCCGTTGACGACGGACTGCGGTATTCCAGCAAACCTGGATTCATCAGCAGGCCGTCTTTCCAGACCATCTCTTCTTCCAACGCTTGGCCAAGTCCCATCCAGACTGATCCAATCACCTGCCCTTCGACGGCAACCGGGTTCAGAGCTCGTCCGCAATCGTGGGCCGCCCATATCTTGTGCACCGTCACTTCGCCAGTTTCCTCATCCACGCTGACATCCGCAACCTGTGCGGAATACGAATACGCTGGAGACGGCCCTACTCCGCCGCCCTTATGTTTGCCGCCACGCGCCGCGATCGGAGGCGCGTACGAGCCAGTGCCGGTCAGCGCGCCGTGGAAATCAATCGCAGCAACAATGGCCTCCTCGAAACTCATATGGTCTTTTGGACCATCCTCTTTGCGTGTCTGTAGAACCGATCCGCGAAGAATCTGGCCGTCCACATGCCCACGGGCCGCTTCGTTTTCGTCGATGCTGTCTGACGCTGTGGGATTATAGTCCGACAACGTAGTACCGCCGTTCCAAACGCGATCATTGCGCATGACTACATCCTCGAGGGTGCAATTCATCCGCTTAGCGGCGGCACTTACGATGTTCTTCTTCACATCTTCGGCGGCGCGCAGGGCGGCATTGCCAGCCATAAAGGTCACGCGACTGGAGTAGGAACCCAGGTCAATTGGGGTCAGGTCGGTATCGGCGGCGATGATTTTGACGCGCGAGATCCCGCAACCCAGCACCTCCGCGACAACTTGCGCGGTCATGGTGTCGGAGCCTTGTCCGATTTCTGACGCGCCAGTGTAAACCACCACGCCCCCGTCACGATCGATTTTGATGTTTACAGTCGAGTGCGGCATGTCGGAGCGAATGATACTGTTGGCCGCGCCACTCACGTAGTGGCTGCACGCCACTCCAAGGCCTCGCCCCTTGGGCAGCTTGCCTTTTCGCTCCTTCCATCCCGATCGGGTGATCACCTGATCGATGCACTCCGGCAGCCCGTAGCTCAACACCCGTAGCCCGTTGACGGTCACGGTCGGCGGCTTCAACAGGTTGACGCGTCGCACCTCAGCCGGATCAAGATTGAGCGTCGCGGCAATTTCGTCCATCTGCGACTCGAAGGCAAATCGTACATTGACGGTGCCGTGGCCACGCATGGCTCCGCAAGCGGGCTTGTTGGTCAGCACGCGATAGCCGTCGTAGCGAATGTTCGGAATGTCGTACAGTGCGCCCAGCAGCGCACCGGAATAGAGGATCGTCACAACGCCGTATGAGCAGTAGGCGCCACCGTCCTGAATCACTTTGCAGGCCACCGCCGTCATCCGGCCATCATTCTTCACGCCGGTCTTCAGGTCGATGATGGTGCGGGGACGCCCGCGATGCGCCCAGAAAACTTCCTCGCGCGTGTAGGTGATCTTCACTGGAGCTTTCGCCGCGCGGGCCGCGACCGCCGCGATGATCTCCAGCGGAATAATTTCGCTCTTGCCGCCAAAGCCGCCGCCCACCAGGGGCTTGATCACGCGGATCTGCGACATCGGCATCTCCAGCACGAGCGAAAGCTTGTGCTGCAAATAATACGGAACCTGCGTGGAGGACCATACCGTAAGGCGTCCCAGCTTGCCGCTGTGCGGATCGAGTTCGAAGTTTGCCAGTGTGCTGTGCGGCTCCATCGCAGCATGCGTCACTTCGTTGGCGATGTAACGTCCCTCGGCGATGTAGTCGGCGTCGGCAAATCCCTTGTCCAGATCGCCGAAGACGTGGTGATAGTCCTTCTCGATATTGTGCGGGCGGTTCTCGTGGATGAGATCGCTCTCCGCCTTCATCGACTCTTCAGGGTCGAAATACGCGGGCAGCGGCTCGTATTCGACGTCGATCAACTCGATGGCGTTCTCCGCAATCTCTTCGCTGATCGCCGCAACGCAGGCAACATGATCGCCTACGTATCGGACCTTCTCCACCGCCAGGGCGGTCTCGTCGTGACCCACGGGAAGAATGCCGTACGGATTGGGCGCGTCCGTACCGGTAATCACGGCGACGACTCCGTCCAGGGCTTTCGCTCGCGAAGTGTCAATACGCTTGATTCGAGCGTGTGGATATGGCGAATGGAGAATCTTGCCGACCAGCATGCCGGAGAGGGTTAGATCGTCGGTGTACTTGCCCGCGCCAGTGGTCTTGCCTGCGGCATCCACCATGGCAATCGATTTGCCGATTACAGAAAAATCAGTCATTGAAACTCAGCCTTTAGCAATTAGCAATTAGCGTTCAGCATTCAGCATTCAGCCAACCATGATTTGGCCTTGCGGAGCGAACCTCGAAATTCACTTTTCTATTTCGCGCCAACCATTTCCGTCGGAGTCGCCTTTTGCTCTGCTTCGATCACCGCGCGGATCGCCTGGTACATCTGGGAATATCCGGTACAGCGGCACAGGTTGCTGCTCAGCGCCGCGCGGATTTCATCCTCGTTTGGGTCGGGATTGTTAGTCAGCAGCCCACTCACCGTCATCAAGAATCCGGGAGTACAGAAGCCGCACTGCGCACCGCCAAAATCCCCGTAGGCCTTCTGCAATGCGGCCAGGCCGCCGTGATCGGCAAGGCCCTCAACTGTCGTGATCTGCTGCCCCTCACAACTGGCCGCCAGCATGGTGCAAGAAAGCATAGGCACGCCATCCACTTGCACCGTGCAGGCGCCACACGAGGAATCGTCGCAGGCGCGCTTGGATCCAGTGAGCGCCAGGTCCTGGCGCAGCACATCGAGCAGAAGCCTATTCGGCTCGATGGCCAGCTCGTGAGTGCGTCCGTTAATGCGTAATTCGATGAGTTCTTTTTTCATAAAAAACCTGCAGTTAGCTCTTAGCATTTAGCCGTAAGCAACCCGACTGCTATAAATCTCGTTTGCTAAAAGCTAAGGGCTAGCAGCTAATAGCGGTCTTCAGTACACCGGCACGTTCGGATCAATTTGCCGCGACCAGCGGTCGATCCCGCCGCGCAACGATTGTGTCTTGTCGAAACCTTGTTGCCGCAGCCATGCCGTAACGTTCATCGACCGAACACCATGATGGCAAATAACCACGATGTGCTCCTCTGGATCTAGTTCCTGATTAAAGCGCGCCGGTATGTCGCCCATCGGAATCAACTTGCTATTGGCAATCTTCGCGATCTCGAACTCCCATGGCTCACGGACGTCGAGGAGTACGACATCTTCGCCCGTCTCTTGCTGGGCCTTCAGTTCTTCCGGCGCGATCTCGTAATCCAACGAGGCGCTCACTTCCCCACCCACTTTGGTCGTCGCCGCTCCATGAATGCCGCGATGCCTTCCTGTGCGTCTGCCGTCTTCATCAGTTCGTCAAAATAAATCTGCTCGGCGCGCGCCAAGCCTTTGTCGAAGTGAGTTGCGTCCCACGCGTAGAAAGCCTTCTTGGCCAGCGCAATTGCCGCCGAACTTAATTGCGACACCCGCTGCACACATTCCGTAACCAGCGTTTCGGGATCCTCGGCGAGTCCGTTGACCAATCCCGCTTCCAGCGCTTCCTGGCCATTCAGAGTTCTTCCGGTGAGGACGAGCTCCGCCGCCAGTTTTTGTCCCACAATGGCAGACAAGGCAACGCTCGCGACTGGCGGATAGCACGCTAGCTTAATCTCGGGAAATCCCCACACCGAGTCCGGTGACGCGTAAACCACGTCGCACATCATCGCCAGCTCCGCGCCTCCACCTAGGCAGTGCCGCCGAACGCTGGCAACCGTCAGCTTCTTGCTCCCAACCACAGAACGAATCACGCTGTGAAACGCGGTAAGCATGTCGCGCACTTTGTCGGGCGTGTGCGCTGCGATGTCTACCCCACTGGAGAAAGCACGCTCCGAACCTCCGAAGACGATCACGCTGATTTCCGGTCGTGCCTCGATTTGTTCCAGCGCCGCGCGCAGTTCATCCATCATCGGGACGTCGATGACGTTTAGCGGCGGATTATTCAGCACGATCCGCGCCGCCGGGGTCTGTAGCTCAACCGTGATGTGCGTGAATCCGGTTTGTGTGCCTGTAGTCATGAGTGTGCCGCCGCTAACAACCGCAGATCCTGCAGATCCTATAGGTCTGTTCGCTTCGCTCCGTCGAAAATCAATTACCGCGAAGACACAGAGGACACGGAATTTCTTGTTTTCGACGGAGTCTTCTCCGTGCCTCTGTGGTTAATTTCATCGCTATAAATGGCCCGCCACCTATGTAACATTCAGGATGACAACCTGCCATGCTCATTTCGCGGTGAACTTCGCAGGGCGCTTCTCGATGTATGCCGCCAGACCTTCTTTGGCATCGTCGCTCTCAAAGAGCAGTTGCTGGTTTTCGCGCTCCAAAGCCAGCCCAGCTTCCATCGGAACCTCCCAACCGGTCTGCACCGCGCGTTTGATGCGTCCGACAGCTTTCGCCGCCTTGTTCGGAGGACAGAACTGACGCGCGTATTCCAACACGCGCTCCATAAAGTTTTCGCCTCCGAAGATTTCATTCACCAACCCCAGATGTTTCGCATCTTCGAAGGAAAAGGTTTTGCCCGTCACCATCAGCTCGATCGCCTTCGACTTCCCCACAATTCGCGACAGGCGCTGCGTGCCGCCGGTCCCTGGCAGGACACCAAGGTTGACCTCCGGCAATCCGATTTTGCCGCCATCTTTGCGCGCGATGCGAAGGTCCGCCGCCATGGCGATCTCCAGGCCGCCGCCAACGCAATGCCCGTTGAGAGCAGCGATCACCAGCTTGGGAGTGTTCTCCAGTCGCAGCAACATCTCATTGGCATGAAGGCAGAAGTAGTACTTGAACGTGGGGTCAACCTCGGTCAGCATCTGGATATTCGCGCCAGCGCAGAAAAATTTCTCGCCCGCGCCGGTCAGGAGAATAACGTAAACATCGTTGTCCATCCGCGCCCGGAGAACGGCCTCGTCAAGCTGACGGTTCATCTCATAGCTGTAGGTGTTCGCAGGCGGGTCGCTCAGCGTAATGATCGCGACCCCAGACTCGACACGGTATTGGACGAGCTCCTTCACCTCGCGAATTGTGCTAACCATTGGCAAAACTCCTGACATGGTATTGTGGCAATGCGGTCATGAATGAGTTCGGCCGGTTGCGAGCGTTGGCTCGGGTTTGCGTTTGGAGCCTTTGACCTTGGCGTTACCGCTTGTTTCCGGTTTGTGGCTGACATTCGGCTCGCGACGCGGCTTCCAGTCGACAGACTTTTCAGCCTGAACTCCCCGCAAAAAAATATCGGCCATCTCGCGCGCAATGGTTTCCGCGTCGGGATCGATCCGCGGGTTGTACCACGTGTACAGCCAGTTCATCATTCCGAAAAGCCCCATGACCGCCGTACGAGTACTGATTCCGTCGGTCGCGCTGGCATTCCGACCGACGAATTGCAGCCCTTCCACCTTTGCCAAGTCGTCCACCAGTCCGACACAGATGCGGTAGTACTCGCGCTTGATGGCAGCCAGTTCGGTGCCATAGCCGTTTTTCAGAACATCGTCCTCGTGCGCAAGCACCTTCATCGCCTTTTGTTTGGTGACGGAATAGCTGACCTGATTGTGGACAAAGATTCGAATGCGGGTTTCGGGATCGTTGCTCTCCGCCAGCCGCTCCCGCAGTCGCTCGATAATGGTGTTGAACGTGTGCTGCTGGATGAAATACAGTAGCTTCTCTTTGGACTCGAAATAGTAATAAAGTCCTGCCAGCGAGATACCGCTCAAGCGCGACAAGTCGCGCATCGAAGCGCCTTCATAGCCTTTTTCGGCGAAGATCTCGGTCGCGTAATCCAGAATCTCACCCAGGCGGCGATCGAAACGGGTATCGGCCGAGGAGGGTCGTTCCAGGGCCCGGTCTGTGGAGCAAAAGGACATGGGCTAATCGTGAGTCGGAAGCGATAACCGGAAACGAGCGTCAATTTCGAACGCTCGTTCTAATTTTATTCTTACCCGGCCCGTTCGGCAACCGAGGTTCCAAAGGCGGACCCACCCTCAACGCCAATCAGGTTCGGCCAGTGTTCAGGTTCGCGAAATGAGCCTCTGCCGATTAGCCGTCCCACCGTCACATGGACCTCATGAAACACTTGCGTTGACAAGTATCGCGTGAAAGGGCAAACTGCTCCATCTTGGAGATTCTGTTCCTATGGGCCCCGGACGCGCACTGAACAGGACGGAACGAGCCAGTTGATGACCGCGCCACAACGCGTTTCGTACAGGATGGAATCCACGCTGGAAAGCGTGAACAAAGCTGAGGCGATGTCCGAACAGATCGCGTCGCAGGCCGGTTTCGACGAGGACACGCGGGGTGGAATCTCGATGGCGGTTCGCGAGGCGATGATCAATGCTGTGTTGCATGGCAACGCCTACGACCCGACGAAGAGTGTAAATTTAACGTTCGAGCAAAACGAGGGGGAGTTGATCATCACGATCACCGACCAGGGAAAAGGGCTCGATCCGGCCGAAGTCCCTGACCCGCTGGCCCCAGAAAACCTTATGAAACAGTCCGGCCGTGGCATATTCTTAATGCGGGCTTTCATGGACGAAGTCCGTTTCCGTAAACTTGACCCCGGCACTGAGATTACTTTGATCAAGCGGCTCCAGAACAACGATCTGGACCGTCAGGAGGCTTCCACGTGAGCATGAAAGCAAGCACCCGGCAGGTAGATGGCGTCACGATCGTCGACTTGAGTGGGCGAATCACTCTGGGCGAAGGCAGTGTGGTACTGCGAGATACCATCAAAGACCTGCTAGGCAAAGGGCAGAAAAAAATCCTGCTGAACCTGGGCGATGTGAGCTACATCGACAGCTCAGGCATCGGCGAACTGGTCAGCGCCTTCACGTCCGTCCGCAACCAGGGCGGCGAATTGAAACTGCTGAACCTGACCAAGAAGGTGCACGATCTGCTGCAAATCACCAAGCTCTATACCGTCTTTGACGTAAAAGACGACGAAGCTGCGGCCATCACAGCCTTCAGCAAGTAGCAAGCTTGGTTTGTCAGCGGCGTAGCGATGTGTGACTCTAACGCCCTTCCGCATCTCGCGGGAGGGCGTTGTTCTAGCAGTTGGCAGTTACCCTCCAACAACTCGCTGCAAAAGGGGGTGCGCCATTGGCCGAGGACTACACGCCAAGTGCCAACTGCTAATTGCTGCTTGCTAGTTGCTCGCTGCTGATCTTCGGCGCGAACCGCATCCCGTAAAACAATACCGCCGCCGAAAGCGCCACCGCGACAATCATTGCCGTAAGGCCTATCTGAAGATTACTTTTGTCCGAGATGTACCCGATCAGTGTGGGCGAGAATGCGTCGCCAAGCAGATGGATGATAAATATGTTCACCGCCAGGGCCGTGGCCCGAATGCGCGCGCTAACCGAGTTCACCAGGGCAGCATTGAGCGGGGCGGTGTTTACAAGAAGGCAAAATTCACCGAGGAAAATTGCCGGGTACATGGCTGGCCCGGTGCAATAGATGGCGGCGATGATGGCCGGAATCGAAAGCGTCATGCCGACGGCTGAGATCAGTTGATAAGCGGCGGGCGTCCGTCGCAGCAGGCGATCGCCCAGCCACCCACCCAGCAAGGTGGCCGCAGTTCCCGCGATTACCGTCATGCCGCCAAAGGAAACATTGGCACGATCAAGCGGCACCTGCCGGATGCGAGTCAGGAACGTAGGCATCCAGACCTGCAGACCACCGATGGCGAAGGTCATCATGGCCGCTCCCAGGCTGATGGTCCAAAAGGCCCGGTTGTGAAACAGTCCCCGAACAGATCCGCGCTCGAAGCTGTCCGCCAGGTGATCACTGGCCCCGCGGACGGGTTCGCGCAGTACCAGAACGCCAAACGCTAGCAGCAGACCGGGCAATGCCGAGATGAGGAAGGGGCTCCGCCAGCCGTAGTGATGGCCGAGGTAGCCGCCAACCACGTAGCCCAGTGCACTGCCTACCGGGGTTGCGAGGTAAAAGAGGCCCATCACCCGTCCGCGCACAGTCTCGGGAAAAAGGTCGGCGAGAAACGCGGGCGAAATGGCAACGAATGTTGCCTCTCCGATGCCGACGATGACGTGACGCAGCAAGAGTTCATCGTAATTGTGCGTAACTGCACTCAGCAGCGTCGCCAAGCTCCAGACGAAGGCGCCTGCCGCCATGATCCGCCGGCGGGGGAAGCGATCGGCCAAGGGAACAATCAGCGGCGCGGCAATCATGTAACAGACAAAAAAGGCCGAGGTCAAGAAACCCACCTGCTCGTCGCTGAGGCCGAATTCTTTCTGGATCAACGGCTGCACCGCGAACAGCACGTTGCGATCAATGTAGTTGAGGAAGTTTAGCGCCGTCAGCAGGAGCAGCGCGGCCCGGGCATTGGCCTTGGCAGACATGGGTGGGCGGAGGATAACACGAGGGGCCGCAAACCGCTTTTCGATCTTCGCTTCTCGTTTTCACGATTCAGCCAGAAGGCGAAACTGGATTCTTTCGGATGCAAAGCGGCAGGTGACGCGCTGGAAAAATCCTTCCCATGCTGACGATACCAAGATACTCTCTCGTGGAGAAGAATCGGCCAGCGAAAGTGCGAGGTGGGTCTTAGCCTCACTATCTTTCCCGCCTGCGCGAGCCGGCGAGGCTCAGGAGTTGTCCACCCCTTCTCGTCGTACCCAACTTATCGCCGTGGAGAGTGTATGAAACGCTTGCTGTTGTTCGTAGTTTGCCTGATTTTGCAGGGTAACCTGCTGGCGCAAGACTCGAAGCCTGCAACTGACGCGAATGCCGTGGCCAATTCGCAAACCACCGCCAACACCTACCCAGCGGCCGGTTCGGAGCGAATGTTTTTCCCTAAAGACTGGATTTGGGGATGGGCGCAGTTCGACATCACTCCCCCACATAACGAAACCGATCCCAACCTGTGCGCGGCGAATGCCGGGCAGTACGGCGGCGTGCACTCGCAGTGCAGCGCCTTTGGGCGCTACATGATCTCGGGGACGGTGGAGTTGCGCCCGTTCGGCCGCACTTTGCTGCGTCGCCTCAATTTCTTTTACGATCCGGTTTTTCTGTTCGGCAAGAATATCCCGCAAACGCTATATACCTGGTCGTGGAGTGGCATTGGCATGGAGTACGACTGGGGCGTTGGAGTTGACCTACCGAAGCGATTTGAATTTCGCGTGACCGGCCATCCGCAGATCCAGCGCTTCGGGGCGCGTGACCAACCTCTAGGACCGGCATGGCTGGGCCCGAATGGTCCCTACGGCCGCTACAACGCGTTCGGAGTACGAAAGTATTTCGGGACTCGGCGGGAGGGAACGTACTAAAGCACTGGCACTATTTCCTGGGTCTCGGGTAGCGCGCGATCACGACCGTGCCAATTCCCCCTCGCGGACGAAACTCGCCTTTTACTTCAGCCCATGTTGGCTGGCTGGCCCGCACTACGTCCTCAAGAACACGGTTGACGATGTTTTCCTGGAAGATGCCGACATTGCGATAACAAATCAGGTATTCCTTTAGCGACTTCAGTTCGAGGCAGTTCTTGTCGGGCATGTAGCGAATCCACAGCGTACCGAAGTCAGGCAGGCCGGTCTTGGGACAGACAGAGGTGAACTCAGGTACGTCGATCACAATCTCATATCCAGGAAACTGGTTCGGCCAGGTTTCGATCTCCGGAAATTTCGCCGAGAGACCAGCTTCGGCGTGTTTCGGGGTATAACGTGCGCTCTTTGCCATAGGCTCATTGTAGCGATAGGCGGTGCGATATTGAGTTGAGAGATCGCGAGTGAAGGGCTCAGTGCGTCTTCAGAACGTGCTCCAACATCAAGATAAGGGAAGTGGCGTAAGCATGGGCACTGGCTGAGCGTGGCGCCAAGCCCCGCGAACATCAGAAGTGGAAGTTGTGTCCTACGTTATACTTATAGGTTCGAGAAAAAATGGCATCTGCAACTGAGAACGGCCACGGCCGCGTGAACGGAAGACGGACCTGGACCATCGTTATTGGCCTGATTCTGGCGGTGGTGGTACTTGCAGCTTTCGTGTCTCTGCGCCGTTCTCAAGTAGCCATTCGGATCGGTCGCGCCGATCGCCAGACCATCACCGAAAGCATCGCCACTAACGGCAAGATCGAAGCTCTGAATAACTTCGAAGCTTACGCCCCGACGGCCACAACGGTGAAAAAGATATTCGTTCAGCAGGGTTCGTGGGTGAGGCCAGGACAATTGCTCCTGCAACTCGAGGATGCCAATGCTCGCTCGCAAGCAGCGCGGGCCGAGGCCCAGTTGAAGGGCACGGAAGCCGATTTGAACGCCGTAGAAAACGGCGGCACCAAGGACGAATTGCTGACCACGCGCAATGCTCTGGTAAAAGCCGAAGCCGACCGCGATGCTGCGCAACGCAATCTGCAAGCGATGCAGCGTTTGTTACAGACTGGGGCGGCATCGCAAGCCGAAGTGGATGCGGCGCAAAACCAGTTCAAAATTGCCGAATCCAACGTCCAACTGCTGCAACAGAAGCTGGGCGGCCGCTACTCGAAACAGGAAATTGGCCACGTCGAGGCCCAAGAGGCTGAAGCTCGCGCCTCGCTTGCCGCAGCGCAGGAGCTGCTGAAAAATTCGAACATCGTTGCTCCGCGCGAGGGTATGGTCTATTCCCTGCCGGTGCGGCAAGGTGCGTTTGTCAATGCGGGAGATCTGCTGGTGCAGGTGGCAGACCTCCACAAGGTGCGGGTGCGCGCATTCGTCGACGAGCCGGAGATCGGCAAACTGCAGAAGGGCCAATTGGTTGAGGTCACTTGGGACGCCATCCCGGGGCGGGTCTGGCAAGGCACGGTGGAAGCCCTGCCAACCACGGTGGTGCAGCGCGGGACTCGAATGGTCGGGGAAGTAACCTGCGTGGTCGAGAACAGCGATCTCAAGCTGTTGCCTAACACCAACATCAGCGTGGCGGTCGTCATTGCGCGGCAGCAGAACGCGCTCACCGTACCGCGAGAAGCCGTGCACCAGGACGCCAACGGACAATTCGTATTCCAGGTGGTAAATGGGGAATTGCAGCGGCGCGACGTGAAAACCTCGGTCGCCAACCTCACGCGGATCCAAGTCACCAGCGGCCTCACCGACAACGCGGTGCTGGCGTTGGGAGCCATCAACATGCAGTCCCTCCACGAGGGAATGCCGGTGAAAATTGCTAATCCATGAAGGTTCCGTATTCGAAATTTTCTGTTTTCTTTCTGTTGTTGGCCCTCACGACTGTCGGCGCCGCCGATCCGGCCACCGTGCGGCTACTATCGCTAGGCCGCCTGAATGAACTTATCAGCACGTTGTCCAACCGCGACGACCCGGAGTCGTTCAACCTGTTGTCCCGCGCCTACTATGCGATGGAGTGCTGGGACGATGCCGTGAAATGGGGGGAGCGTGCGGTCGCTGTGCGGCCCCAGGATGCTGGTTATCATCTTTGGCTGGCACGCGCGTATGGCAGGAAGGCGGGAGATTCGAATCCGCTGACGGCGGCAGGACTCGCCCGCAAGGCGAAGAATGAGTTCGAGCGCGCAGTGCAACTGGATCCCGCGAATGTAGAGGCCCGCAGCGATCTTTCCAAGTACTACACGGAAGCTCCCGCCATCATGGGCGGGGGACTCGACAAGGCCCGCGATCAGGCGGCGCAGGTCAGCAAGTACGACGCTGCCGAAGCGCATTTGATCCTGGCGCAGGTCGCCGCCAAGGAAAAACGTTACGATGAGGCGGAGAGGCAGTTCCACAGCGCCGTCAGCGAAGCCCGGAATCCTGCAAAGTATTGGTTGCAATTGGCCGATTATTACCGTATCCGCGGACGCTTCGACGATGTGCAAAAGACTGTGCTCACGGCCACGACACAGCCCAGCAAGTCTGCCGATGTCTATTTTGATGCCGCTAATGAACTGTATCTTAGCGGCCGTGATTTTCCGGAAGCGGTGCAATATTTGCAGAAGTATCTCGAATCTGGCGGACTGGTCGAGGATGCACCAGCTTTCCGCGCCCACTACCTGCTAGGCCAGGTCTACGAAAAGATGGGTCGTGGTTTGGCCGCCGCCTCGGAATATGAGGCGTCCCTCGCTCTGGCGTCCGGTTTTGACCGCGCCCGGAAAGCTCTTGACCGGTTACAGTAACCGGATGTCTTCGAAAGCGTTTCACCAGGTAGAGCAAGGATGCCCTCAAGGCCCCGCTGTTACAGAATGACTCGGGTTGGTTGTGCTGCGAGGGTGGCCGCTCTCGTCTGCTCCATTGTGCTTTCTTGTGCTCCTTGCGTGGCAGCCGACGCACCGGCGGAGCCAATTTCTTTCCACAAGGCAGTGGACTTGGCGCTGCAGCATAGCGGTGTCATGGGGATCGCCACAGTCAACCAGTGGCGAGCGCGCAAGGCCTACGAGGAGGTGCGGGGAAACTACATTCCGCAGATTACGATAGGTTCCGGTCTCGGTTACTCCTATGGATTTCCTCTGACTCTGGAGGGCTCGGCGCCATCGGTGGCGAACTTCAACTACGTCCAATCGTTCTTCAATCCCTCGCTTCGGCAATTCCTCAAGGCGGCGAAAATCGACTGGAATGCGACATCGCTGGACGTGCAAGATAAGCGCGACGCCGTCATTCTGGATACGGCGATTACCTACGCGCAGCTCGACCAGCTTACCGGCAAGATGAAGGCGTTGGGCGAAGCCCAAAGCGCTGCGGACAGCGCTCAATTTGTCACCGAACAGCGTCTGCAGCAGGGCGTGGACAGCAAGCTTGACCTCACAAAAAGCCAGTTGGTGGCGGCGAGAATTCGATTGCGAATTGCCGAGGCCCAAGGACAAGCCGACGTACTGCGCGATCATCTGTCCAAGCTGGTGGGATTACCGGCCGAATCTATCGCAGTCGATCCTGAATCGATGCCTGAGTTGCCCGTGATTTCGCAGGCTGACGATCTGGCGGTGCGCGCGGTGGAGAATAGTCTTGCCGTGAAACAGGCGGAACAGAAAGTGGCAGCGGCACAGACGCGGGCAATCGGCGAACACAAGGCACTGAACTGGCCCATTATTGATTTGGCGGCGCAGTACGCTTACCTGGCCAAATACAATAACTACGACTTGTACTACCGTAACTACACGGCCAACAATTTCAGTGGCGGCCTGAATATCAGGTTCCCCATCTTCAATCCGGTGCAGAAGGCCAAAGCAGAGCAAGCCGATGCCGATACATTGATCGCGAAGAAGCAGGCAGAAATTACAAAAGACCAAGTAGGTGAAGAGGCCCTGAAGCTCCAAAGGTCTTTGCGACAACTGGCGGCGGCACGAGACGTTGCCAAACTCGAATGGGAAGTCTCTCAAGGAGATTTGGAGGCTGTGAAGGGCCGTGCGGAGACCGGAAACGCCAACACCCGCGATCAACAAAACGCACGCCTCGATGCGGAAGACAAGCATGCAGCCTACTTTGACGCTGAACTGGAACTCAGCCGGGCCGAACTGCAACTGCTCCGGTTGACCGGTGAACTGGAAAAATGGGCCGTTCCGTCCCACTAATCGACCGTTCGCTGCAAGCCGTGAAATGCATCTAAATGGAAGAAAGACAAGGGGTTCCGCCAATGACGGTACATAATGATACGATAGTCAAGATTATGCCTTTGAAAACTCTGTTTTTGAATCCTCCTTCGTTTGAGAATTATGACGGTGGCGCTAGTTCTCGCTGGCCCGCGACGCGCGAGATCGAGTCCTATTGGTACCCGGTCTGGCTGGCTTATCCGGCTGGCATGCTGGAGGGTTCCCGTCTGCTCGACGCTTCTCCGCACAAGATCAACGCGCAAGAGACCATCCAAATTGGAAAGGATTACGAATTTCTGGTCCTGTTTACTAGTACACCGGGCTTTCAAGGCGACATCAAGCTAGCGGCTGCGATGAAAGCGGCCAATCCAAAGCTGAAAATCGCATTTGTGGGACCGCATGTAACCACCCTACCGGAAGCGTCCCTCAAGGACGGCACAGCGCTCGATTTCGTAGTGCGCCGGGAGTTCGATTACGCGGTGGTGGAGTACGCGAATGGTAAGCCCCTGAATGAGATTCTCGGCGTTTCGTATCGTGGCCCGGACGGCCAGATACTGCACAACCCCGACCGTCCGGCGGTGGCCGATCTGGATGCCCTGCCTGACGTGGTGGATGTTTACAAACGCGACATCGATCCGCGCCGCTACAACGTGCCGTTCCTGCTGTACCCGTTCGTCTCGCTGTACACCACGCGCGGCTGCCCGGCACAGTGCACCTTCTGCTTGTGGCCGCAGACGCTCAGTGGACACCCCTGGCGCAAGCGCTCGACCGACGCGGTGGCTGCGGAGATGGCGAAGGCCAAGGAATACTGGCCTTGGGTAAAAGAGTTTTTCTTCGACGATGACACCTTCAACATTCAGAAGGCGCGCACCATCGAACTGTGTTCCAAGCTGAAGCCGTTGAAGCTGACTTGGTCTTGCACCTCACGCGTTACTACCGATTACGAGACCCTGAAGGCAATGAAAGAGTCCGGTTGCCGGCTGTTGATCGTTGGCTATGAATCGGGTGATCAGCAGATTCTCAAGAACGTTAAGAAGGGTGCGACCGTGGAGCGCGCGCGGGACTTCACCAGGGATTGCAAGAAGCTGGGTCTTATAGTGCATGGTGACTTCATCCTCGGTTTGCCTGGCGAAACCAAGGAAACCATTCGGCGTACCATCGATTTCGCGAAAGAGCTCGATGTCGAGACCATTCAGGTATCGCTGGCGCACGCGTATCCAGGAACGGAACTCTACGACTTCGCTAAGGCAAACGGCTTCCTTAAGGCGGAAGGATCCCAGATGGTCGATGCCATGGGGCACCAAGTCGCGATGATTGAGTATCCGGGCATCTCTCGTGACTACATTCTTGAGATGGTGCACCGTTTCTACGACGAGTACTACTTCCGCCCCAAGGCAATTTTCCGTATCGTAAAGAGAGCGGCGTTCAATTCTACCGACCGCAAGCGCCTCTACACCGAAGCACGGTCGTTCCTCAAGTTGCGCGCTGCGCGTAATCGTTCGGTAAAGGAGTCGCGCAATCAACCCGAAGCTATGAATCCGCCTGCGCCTCCAATGGGAACGTCGAATACCGGCGCTAAGCCCGAAACGGTTGAAGTGGTCAACGCGTAGAGGTTGGCGTGACCTTTCGCAAATATCTTGTCCTCTTTGCGGTGGCCGTCTTCGCCGCCTGTGGCGACGTTTGTCTCGGGCGAGGGATGAAAGATTTTGGGGCGGTGACTTCTGCGAACTGGAGCCATCTGCTCGCTTCCCTGTGGAATCCCTGGATGGTGACTGGCATCTGTTTGTTGCTGCTGTTCCTAAGCAGCTACCTCACCGCGCTCTCCTGGGCCGACCTAACCTACGTGCTTCCGGCCACTGCCATGAGCTATGTGCTGATGGCCCTGCTTGGCAAGTTTTTCCTGCATGAAAATGTGACGGTCTGGCGTTGGTTGGGAATCGCGCTGATCACGGCCGGAGTTGGCTTCGTAGCAGGCGGACCAGCGTTGACACCGGTAGCACATCCCTACTCTAAGCTCAAGGATTCTCGCGGCCACAAACAGCTTGAGGCGGAAACTCCCTTAGCAACCGGCGCCAGGAGGGAAGCGTGACCGGCGCTGCCGTCTGGGCAGGAATCGCAGCCATCGTCGTCACCGCCACCGCCGGCGATGTGCTACAGGCGCGCGCGATGAAAGAGATTGGCGACTTAGGCGCCGTTCGCAAATCGCACGGGCTCTTGCAAGTCGTACGGCGCGTGCTCGAGAGTTCACAATTCATGTTGGGGATGCTGTTTATGGCATTGGCGTTCGTCAGTTTGCTGGTGACGCTGTCCTGGGCCGATGTCAGCATCGTTGGCCCTGCGTCTGCGTCGCTCACCTTCATTGCCAACGCTCTGGCGGCACGAGTGTTCTTGAAGGAGCATGTGGACCGTCGCCGCTGGCTCTCTGCCTTGTTTGTGGCTGCTGGTGTCGCTTTGCTGGCCCACTGAGTGAACGGTTAGCCATTAGCTTTAGCCTTTAGCTAACCCGAACCTAGCAACTCACAAGCCAGAAAATGGCATCCGCTGTAGAGGCTGATTGCTTGCTGATTGCTAAGAGCTAATGGCTAATCGCTAGCCGCTAAGGAACTCATGAGAAAGATCGCCGTCCCGTGTCTTGCGCTGCTTTGTTTGCTTGCTGGCTGTTCGTCGAGCAACAAAACGGTCGGCAGCGATGCATCGCATCCGCCGATCAAACCTGCTGCGAAACAAGCACAATACGAAACCGGCCGAACTGCTTTCCAGAAGCTGTACCTGTCCGCAAGGGGATGGGCAGCGGACGTGAAACCGTTCCGATCGCAGTCGCAGTTTACAGTCGACGCTCCCACCAACGAGGGTAAGAGCGGTCTTTGGCGCGCCTCATTTGCGTCTCCCGCTAAGCGCTCGATGAAACTATTTGTGTGGTCAGGGTTGGTAGGACCCGATGCTCCAGAGGCAGGCATCAGCTTTTCCGCCGAGGACACCTGGAATCCGAGCAACACGTCCACCCAGATATTCGAAGTCGGATTTCTCAAGGTGGATAGCGATACTGCTTACTCAGTGGCGCAAAAGCATGGCGGCGAAAAGCTTACGCAAAAAGACCCCAAGCAGCCGGTATTGTTCGTTCTCGACTGGGACGCATCGAAGAATCAATTGCTTTGGCATGTCATCTATGGAAACAGCCAGGACGAAGCCAAGTTGCGGATTGCTGTAGATGCGACAAGCGGTGAATTTGTGCGGGTAGAAAAATAAGCCGAATCCGTGCCTTGATCATGGATCCAAGCAAACGGGACGCGCCGAGCACCTCGCGCCCACTTGTTTAGCGAGCAAGAAAAGCCGACATTCTTCAATTTGGACCGCATCCAATCACCGAATGCGGTGCAGGCTGTGCATTCCCGTCGGATTCGGTGGGCTATTGGCCCGCAGCTTTTGCTGGCTTCCATCCTGCCCAGATCGGGATGCCTTTATCGTCCCGCAGTGTGGCGGTGTTACTCCCGTCGGTGATTTCGCGGGCCATGATCTCTTCTTCCGGCGCATTCGGAATCTTCGCGCCCACGACTTCCACTTGGTCTCCTTTGTTGAATGAAGTGTCAATTTCCTTCAGGAATTCACCGGGAGCGACGTACACGAGTACCGTCTTGCTCGCGGTTTTCACGACCAGGTGTGTACCTTCGAAATCGCCAGGGACGACCTCACGAACTTCGTCGATAACGCCCTTTATCTTCACCTCATTGGCCACGTCGTACTTGGGTCCCGTCTTGGCGGGGTGCTGCGACCAGGACGCAGATGAGATCCATGTCACGACAACGGCAACGAATAGTGCCTTCGACCACAATCTGAACTTCACAATCTGTACCTCCTTCGATCCACAAAAAAATCACTACAGGGTGGGTGCGAATCAACGGCGGCCTTCTTCGGACGCCATATTGCGCCCAAAACTCCTGCTCCGCAACCTCAAAGTGGCTCCCGGGCTTCGCCTGGAGCAGTGAGCAGTGTCACAAAAGGGGTGACGGATGCCACTCTCTAGGACATACTTCCGCCCCGGATTTATCGCCTTCGAGCTTCTAATCCTGCATACCGCGGAGCACCGGATGCGAGTCTCTCCCTGCTACAGCGGTTTTAGAATTGGTGCAGTCCGGCAAGTACGGTGGAGCGGCGCTTCATTCGGAGCCGTGTTCAGTGCGGACAAACGTGCCGCTGGCGGGGGACGATCTTGTTCGCCAGCTTGGAGCCTGACTCTGCTCGGTCCACGCCAACTCCAAAATTGGTCAAATCACTAGAATTCGGTTTGCGGTTTGGCGCTTTAGTGGCATAATCGTGCAACTTCCCACAGGTTCTCTCGTGAAGGGACTTCGTTTGCGGCCACCTCCGCCTGCTCGTAGGTTTCTGTCACGGCTCCGCGGTCCGGGTATCGGTTACGAAGACGGTCGTGTAGAGCGCGTGCTGGCGTTTTCGCGTTTGTTTCTGGCCCTTACGTCCCTCGTTGCATGGGAGATTCATCCTGTCGCGAGCGGCTCATACTACCATTTCGGACGACTCATCCTCGTGTGCTACATTGCGCACAGTCTTGTGTTGCTGGCCCTGCTGCGGATACAGCGGGTTCCAACTAGAGGCTTCGTACTCTGGGCCCAAGCGAGCGACATCGGATGGACCGCACTCTTGTGTCTCTTCACGGATGCGCCCAATAGTATCTTCTTTATTTTCTTTCTCTTCGCGATGTTGGAGGCAGCCTTTCGATGGGGTTTCCTCGAAACCATGACGACCGCCTTCATCGGAGCGGGCCTGGTGTTATTCCAAGCGGCAGTGGTAAGGCATGGTCCGCCACTGCTACAGCGTATGCTGGCAACCAACGTGGATCCGCCACGGATCGTCCTGCGTTGTGGTTTTCTGTTGATGACTGGATTCCTCCTCGGTTTTCTCGCGGAGGGCGAGAAGGAGCTGCGGGCGGAGATCGATTTGACCAATCGTCTCTTGTCGCTGGCTCGGATTGGCAATCGCTTCGCAGGGGCTCTGTACGACGCTCTGATAGAACTGGGTCGCGTCTTTGACAGCCGGGAGGTGTACGAAGTAGTCTCTCAGAGCAGCACGGGGCGAGTGTTTAAGTGGGCTACCACAACATCTCCGAAGCAGCTAGCCGAGGCGCGGGAGATCGCTCCAGCTCAACATGAGTCTGAGCTCATGCAGGGCTATCCTCACACCTTCTACATGCAGAGTACCAGTCGAGGGAAGAGGTATAGTATCGCCGCTCTGGACGACGAAGGACGACGGCTCGAGCCTTCGCAGCTCAAGCACCTTAAGATGCCTGTCCCTGGAGCTCATTCGGTTCTGGTGGTCAGCCATGAAATGGGACGGGATTGGACTGCCCGGTTTGTGGTGGTCAACGGGTACGTCGGTCGCCGGCGGGAACGTGAACTTCGTTTTGCGCAGAACGTCATGCGCCAGGTCGGGCCCGCGCTGTATTCTGTCTATCTTTTTCGCCGTTTTCGCTCTCGCGCCGGAGCGGTTGAACGGGCCCGGGTCGCGCGGGAGCTACACGATACCGTGATCCAGTCGCTGATCAGTATCGAGATGCAAATCGATGTGCTGCGCCGTCGCGGCACCGATAATTCGCAGCTCCCTTCGGAGTTGCAACGGGTCCAGGATTTGCTGCGCCAGGAAGTCTTGAACCTTCGCGAACTGATGCAAACCATGCGGCCTCCGGATATTGGGCCGCATCAATTCCTTGACTTTATCGCCCAACTCGTAGAACGTTTTTCCAGAGACACTGGAGTGGTAACCCGTTTTGTATCCGAATTGCACGAAGTCACGCTTCCGGCAGCCACCTGCCGTGAGCTAGCAAGGGTGGTTCAAGAGGCCCTGGTCAATATTCGGAAACACAGCGGCGCGCAGTCGGCAGTGGTGCGCTTCGGCTGGCAAAACGGTACGTGGAAGCTGGTAATTGACGATGACGGCAAGGGCTTTCCTTTTGCGGGGCGCTTCACGTTGACAGAACTTGACGACTTCCGCTGGGGACCGACCGTCATCAAGGAACGAGTCCGCACCGTGGGTGGAGACATGGTAATTGAGTCGAATCCCGGCCACGGATCCAAGCTCGAAATCACCGTTCCACAGAAAGGAACCGAATCTTATGGATAAGAAAGACCCGTCTGTGCGCATTATCATCGCTGATGACCACACAATCTTCCGCGATGGCCTGCGCCGCTTGCTTGAGGCCGAGCCAGAATTGGAAGTTGCGGGCGAGGCGGCCGACGGCGCGGATGCCGTCACTCAAACCCGCGAACTGACTCCTGACATTCTGCTGCTGGACCTGGCGATGCCGCGAGTGCCAGGAATGGATGTGTTGCGCGAGCTATCGACCACCGACGATGAGCTCAAGACCAAAATCATCGTGCTGACGGCGGCCGTGGAGCGCATCCAAATCGTGCAGGCGCTACAGATGGGAGCGCGGGGCGTGGTCATGAAAGAAGCCGCCACCCAATTGCTGATGAAGGCCATCCGCACTGTAATGGCCGGGCAGTATTGGATCGGACGCGAAGCTGTCGGGGACATCGTCGACTTCATGCGGACGAATCCGTCCGGGGAGAAAGCGCCGCGAAACTTTGGACTCACCAAACGCGAAATGGACATCCTTACCACGATCGTTGCCGGGCTCAGCAACAAGGAGATTGCGCGCAGGTTCGCCCTGAGTGAAGACACGGTGAAGCACCACCTTACCAACATCTTTGACAAGGTCGGCGTCGCCAGCCGCCTGGAACTAGCGCTATTTGCGATCAATAACCACCTCACGGACCAGCAGAATTAAGTGCGTTTTCGCGCAGGCTCCTCGCTGACCGGAGCCTGCGACGCCAGTCCGAAATACAGCATCAGACAGTAGTGCGACTAACCCCTCTTAGGGCATCCCCGATAGAGCCAGCCTTCGGGCTGGCGCATAAGATCGCCGCACCCTCAGGGCCCAAGCGATTCGGCTGTCCGGATGCGGCGCTGAATGAAATGCCGTTCTGCCCGGTTCGCCTTAGCTTAGAGTTCTGTTCGAGACCGATATTACCGTTCCAGGCGCGACAACAGCGACAACTGGGACCAAAGCGTGTTTAATTTTTTAAGCACGACCTTTAGGATTAAGAATATCTTCAGGAGCTATAGCGATGATGAGGCTTAAGACATCCTTGTATGCCATTTTGGTATTCGCCATGGCGCTAGGGGTTTTAGCCGGGTGTTCCCGGAAAACGACTCGCACCGACGCCCAGATTGCGGTTGAGGTGCAAAACAAGCTTTATCGCGATTCGGCCATCCAGAGCCGTCAGATCGAGATCCAGGCCGCGAATGGCGTGGTTACGCTGACTGGCGACGTCACCAGCGATAGCGAACGTGCCGAAGCCGCCAGCGATGCGGCAACCGTCGAGGGGGTAAAGACCGTCGTCAACAACCTTCAAGTGCAGCAGGCACACGCAACCCCGCGGACTAAGGGGCCTCATGCAAAACGGAGCAAGCCATCTCGGTCTGAAGCCGACGCCAACGGCGGCGGCCAGAGCAATGCGGACGACAATGAAGGGATGAACTCTAGCGCTGGCGCCCTCGAGGCCGACAACACTTCGCCGCCCGCTCCTCCTGTACAGCAGAGTTCTCCGCAGCCTCCGCCTCCTCCGAAGAAGGTCACGATTCCGGCTGGAACACAGCTCACGATAAGGCTTAATGCTCCGCTCGATTCTGAGCGAAATCAGGTCGGCGATACCTTCCATGGTTCGCTCAGTAATCCAATCGTGCTTGACGGTGAAACGGTACTTCCGTCCGGTGCCGACGTGGTAGGCCGAGTGGCCGATGTAAAAAGCGCTGGGCGCTTCGCCGGCAACTCCGTCCTGACGCTGGAATTGACGTCACTATCGGTGAACGGCAAGACCTACAACCTTCAGACAAACCAGTGGACCCGTGCGGGAAACGGCGAGGGCAAAAACACAGCGACCAAGGTAGGCATCGGTACTGCCGCCGGCGCCATTCTCGGCGGCATCTTCGGCGGTGGCAAAGGCGCGGCCATTGGTGCGGCCTCCGGGGCGGGTGCGGGAACCGGAGCTGCAGCTGCGAAGAAAGGACAGCAAATCCAGTTGCCAGCGGAAGCGGTGCTGAACTTCCAGACGCTCAACTCCTTGACGGTCACGCCGCAGGGCAGTAATGAGCGTAATTCAGGACGTAGCCCGGTCTCGTAGACGATTGCTTGAAGCATATTCACAGGCGCAGCACAACCCGGCTGCGCCTTTTTTGCGTCTAGCTTTGTACACAGTCTTCCAAGGCTGCGATATCCTCACTAGAGTTGGAAATGCCTAAAATTACCGCCCTGCTGCACACGCACAACGATGCGCTCCGCCTTGGTCGCACCCTGGACTCGCTTCGCCCTTGTGACGAGGTGCTGGTGATTGACGATCGCTCGGAAGACGATACCTCGCGAGTCGCGCGGGAGCATGGAGCAACCCTCAAGAGTTCGATCCCCGGCGTCACCTTTGGCGCCTATGCAGCGGACGCATCGCATGATTGGGTCCTGTGTCTTCGTCCTAACGAGGCTCTCTCCGACGATCTGGAAGCTGCGCTATTCGACTGGAAGAGCCAGGAGCCCGCTGAGGACGTCGCCGGATATCGAGTGTCGATTCGTGAACAGCGAGAGAAGGGCTGGCAAGCTTGTCCACCTGAAACACGGCTGGTGAATCGCAAGCTGGTGAACTGGATAGGTGAGATGCCGCCGGACGAGCGATCCGAAATGAAACTGAGCGGCGACGTGCTGCGCTTCCATCAACCGTAGGAGAGGACGTCCACAACACGCTTTGGAACTAGCTTTCGAATGCGCGCTGTTCGTCATCGGGCTGGCATTCGGCAGTTTCCTGAATGTCTGCATCAGCCGCATTCCGCGCGACGAGTCCGTTATCAGCCCCAGATCTCACTGCCCTGCCTGCGGTGCCTCTCTTCGATGGCACGACAATATCCCGTTGCTAAGCTGGCTGTTGCTTCGTCGCCATTGCCGCGATTGTGGAGGGCGAATTTCGCTGCGTTATCCCACGGTCGAATTGCTGACGGCCGTACTGTTCACAGCATGCTACGGGTCATTCGGACCGACGCTGCTAACGATAAAGCTCTGCATCTTTTGTTTCCTGCTGGTTGGACTGATTTTCATGGATGCTGAGACCGGCCTGCTGCCGCGGGAATTCACCTACACCGGAATCGCGCTGGGACTGGGGCTCTCATGGATCATTCCGACCGACAGCACGGGAACACAATTCTTCCTGCGCATGTACGGTCTGCAGCCTCCGGCTCATGCACAGCTCGCGCTATTCGATTCTGTGATCGGCGCTCTTGTCGGGGCTGGTTTCTTCTATCTCGCGTGGGCGCTGTACTACTTGCTTCGGAAGCGTCACGGAATGGGATTCGGCGACATTGCGCTAATGGCCATGGTGGGAGCGTTCCTGGGATTGAAGCTCACGCTCTTTGTGATTTTTTCCGCGCCATCGGCAGGCGCTACTTATGCTGTCTTTCTGTTCGCGCGACACAAGCGCAACACACCTGAGATGGACGAATTTCCGGACGGGGGGGCACAGTCTTCTGCCCGGGAGATGTTTCTCACCCAGAAGCTCCCGTTCGGTGTATTTCTCGGCGCATGCTCGCTCGTCGCAGTCTTTTGCGGCGAGTCAATATGGCGCTGGTATCTGAGCTTTTTTTAGCCAGGGCAATCAATCAGGCGCGGTCAAAACTGGTCTGCTTCATCCGCGTCTCGATTTGCTTCAAGTGGTGCTTGGCATGGGTACGATGAACGCGCCGCCAGTCCCTGGCGTTCAAAGGGCCAAGGATTGGATGGTCGAGTATCTTGACTGCGCTTCCGAACCGTTTCTCCGCATCCGCTAGCGTCGCATCCATAGCAACCAGCGCGTCGTTGAATTGTCGCAACGACTCCACTCCAAAACCATTGCTGGGAACGCTCTGTCTAGGCGCCGTTTGGCCTGCCGGCAGCAATCCCAGCCGAGCCACATAGAAAGTGGCGAGTCTATCCCTTAATCTGGGCTGCCCCCCAAGGGGCTTGCCGGTTTGTAAAGCCGTCTGGGTCCCCTTGGTAGTGGCTGTGTAGCTCAGCAGAAGGTGTTCCAGTATCTGGGCACAACTCCACTTCCCTGTCGGAGCATAGCGCCAGTCGTCACGCGACATTGCGGACGTGACACGCTCCACTTCACGGCGAATCTGTTCCAACTCCGGAGACACAATACCATCCACAGAAAAGAGACGTTAAGCTGAGGGTCAGCCTCGATTGATGGCACTAGTATGAACCACAATAGCAGATTTTGCTCTAGCGACTTTTGCCGATAAATGCAGTCTTGGGACAACCCACACCTGAGTGGTGGAAAATGCTTGTGACATGATTCATGCTTAAGCCATTCAAGGACTTCTCCATGTCCGACACCAGACTCATGTCGCTAGAGCGATGCCTGTCATCAGTCTCATGGAGCCGCGTAGATTGAAACTATGAGGGTGATTGGCTGTGCATGGGCTCAGTTTGTGTCAACGACGCCAGCATGGGCAATCTTGCGGCGCCGTAGAGTCCGGCATCGCTGCCCATTAAGGCACGAGTGACAATGGTATGCTTCTTCCCCGGCATCACGCCGTCGGGAGCTGTGACCTGATAGATGAAGGATCGAACTCTCAGTTCCTCCAGCATCGTAGGCGCGAACGCGTCCCAAGCACTGGCGACTCCCCCACCGATGACGTACATCGGCAGATTCAGCGCATTAACCATACTTCCGATGCCAATTCCCAATGATCGCCCCACGATTTGATAGATGCGCTGCGCCGCCACATCGCCTTGAATTGCGAGCTGGTAGATGACCCGCGAATTGAACTCGACGTTGCCGCGTGAGACCTGGGCCAGATCGTCGGCCTGCCCGCTGGCGATCAGGTCATGCGCCATGCGCACGATGGCGGTGGCCGAGGCGTACTGCTCAAGGCAGCCACGGCTTCCACAACCGCAAGGATGCCCTTCCGATTCTACACAGAAATGGCCGAGTTCGCCTGCCATGCCGTTCATGCCGTGCCAGAGACGTCCGTTCAGCACCAGCCCGCCTCCTACGCCCGTGCCGAGCGTGTACATGGCCAGGTGGTCAGTATCGCGGCCTGCACCCAGCCATTTCTCTCCCATAGCGGCCGAGTTGGCATCGTTCTCCAGAATCACCGGCGCTCCCAGCCTTCGCTGAATGTCATCGCGGACCGGGAAGTTCGCCCAGCCGGGAAGATTAGGAGACTCCATAATGGTGCCAGTATCCATGTCGATAAATCCGGGGACCCCAATGCCAATTCCTGCCAGTTGTCCCGAGTCGCGAAACTTCACGTTGACCGACTGAATCGCCTCGCACATTTCGCCGATCACCGAGTCGCGACCGCGACCCACCTCGGTTCCGGTGGTTAGCTTCTCTAGCAGTTTGCCGTCCGTATCGACCGCGGCGATGCGCAGGTTGGTCCCCCCCAGATCAACTCCGATGGAATAAATGCCCATATTCAGCCTCTAGGCTCCTCTCATTTGAAGACGCTCGCTGCTAGATTTAATGTGCGGGCGAAATTGGCACGCTACTTCTGACAGCGCGGACAGTAATGACTGCTTCGCCCTGCGATGATAACCCGCTTGATGGGTGTACCGCATACCAAGCAGGGCTGGCCCTCTCTTCCATAAACGCGATGTCGCAGTTGAAAAAACCCCTCCTGGCCTTCCGCATCGACGTAATCGTTTACCGACGATCCGCCCAACTTGATGGCTTCACGCAGGACCGCTCGCAATGAGACGTGCAGTTTTCGCAACTCGGCGCGCGTTAGCGACGCCGCTCGCCTGCGTGGCCGAATCCCGGCCCGGAACAGCGACTCGTCAGCATAAATGTTTCCGACACCGCTTAATAGCTTCTGGTTCAGTAATGCGCTCTTGATAGGAGTCTTGCGGCCGCGAAACAGGGCCGTGAATGGCCCGATTTGCGACTGCAGCGGTTCGTCTCCGGGAGCAGCAAACCCGGTGGCGCTCTTTGGTTCGATCCTTACCACGGCCAGGCGACCGAATCGCCGAGGATCGACGAACCGCAGTTCCTGTCCCGAGGCCAGCTTCAGCACCGCGTGGGTATGCTTAGCTACCGGGATTTCCGGGGCGCCGATCAGCAAACGGCCGGTCATCCCGAGGTGGACAATCCATTGCCCGTCAACGGCTGCGGTGTTTTTCGATCTGTTTCGCCGTGAAAGCTGCAAATCGAAAACAATGTGCTTGCCTACGCGCCGTACTTGCACGATTCGGCGGTGCTGCAGCACGGAAGCGATTTCCGAGGCAGGCGATTTCAGAGGCTCCGGCTTTTCTCCCAACCACACCGAGTCGATCACGTCCCCAGCGATCCGCTGGTTGAGTCCACGAGCAATAGTTTCAACTTCCGGAAGTTCGGGCATGAACTGCTAGTGTACGGCGGCAAGCGCCCATTGAGTGAGAGCCCCTGAAGCTTGGGATCGGAATCGCGGTTGCAATTGGCTTTTTCTTGCCCGTGATCTGCGGATTCGTTGTTGTGTTGTTGTTCACCCCCGGGCAGGCGATTTTTTGCATTAACGCACTGCTACGTCTTCCTTACGTACTGTGTCCGGTCTTACTGCTGAGCGACAATTCGTCGACCTGGTGGTATCTGGGCCCTTTGACTAATGTAGCGCTGTACGGGGTTATCGCGTATCTGTGGCTCAGGGTGAGGAGGGCTTATGCCAACTGAGCCATCCGGCGCACATTTGCGCCAGTCTGAACTCACCCTGTAAAATCTGGAGTACGCGGTTCGTCTCCCTTAATTTCCCCGAATTCTTGATCTTGTTTTGCAATTCAGAGGCGAGTTGTGTGCGGGGCTGCGCGGTCGTTCGCGCTCGATACCGGGCGTCCGTGAATGGAGCACGAAATTGAGAACTGGCAGGACGGCAGTGATTGTCGGCGCACAATGGGGCGACGAAGGCAAAGGCAAAATCGTTGACGTTCTCTCCGAACGCTTCAACGTAGTGGCGCGCTATTCAGGCGGTCACAATGCCGGACACACGGTCACGATCAAGGGCAAGAAGTTCATCCTTCAGCTCATCCCCTGCGGAGTGCTGCGTGAGGGGTGTAGAGGCGTAATCGGCAATGGGGTTGTGCTCGACCCCTTCGCCTACATGAAGGAAGTGGACGCGCTGCGCGCGACAGGCGTGCACGTTGACGGCAATCTGTTTGTCAGCAACCGTGCGCACGTGATTCTTCCCTACCATCGCATGATCGAACTGGCATCGGAGAATGCTCCCGGCCGCGTGAAGATTGGCACCACGTCGCGCGGCATTGGACCCACCTACGAAGACAAGATGGCGCGTAGCGGATTGCGCGTGCAGGACCTGCTCGACAAGACCCTGCTGAAGAAGCACATTGAGAATGCGTGCCGCGAGAAGAACACTATCGCGCACGCGTTGTTCAACAGCGAGCCTCTGGATCCGGACAAAATGTTCACCGACTACGCAGAGATCGCAGACCGTGTCGCTCCCTTCGTAACCGACACCGCGCTACTGCTGAATCGGGCCATCGCCAATGGTGAGTCAGTGATGTTTGAAGGGGCACAGGGCACCATGCTCGACATTGATCATGGAACCTACCCGTTCGTCACCTCTTCGAGCGCGACCTCCGGAGGAGCGGTGACCGGCACCGGCGTGCCTCCGACGGCAATCGACATGGTGATCGGCGTAACCAAGGCGTACTGCACGCGTGTAGGCGGGGGTCCGTTTCCCACCGAACTGAAAGAAGAGGTCGGTGAGGCGCTGCGCAAAAAAGGCAACGAGTTCGGGGCCGTCACTGGGCGTCCGCGGCGCACCGGATGGCTGGACTTGCCGTTGCTGCGCTATTCCAACATGATCAATGGCACAAGCTGGCTGGTCGTGACCAAACTCGACGTGCTGGATGATCAGTCGGAGATCCCGATTTGTGTCGGCTATAAGATTGACGGGAAGGAAACACAAGAGATCCCCGCGCAAGCTTCTGGGTACGAAGAGATCGAACCGGTGTATGCCAAACTGCCGGGTTGGCACTCGAGCACATTCGGTATGGACAGCTACGATCAGCTACCGGCGAAGGCGAAGCAATATTTGGAATTCGTCGAGAAGGAATCAGGCGCGAAGGTGGGCATTGTTTCTACCGGGCCTGATCGCGAGCACACTATGTTCATTCCCGAGTTTGCAAACAGTCTGGACAACATCAGTGGGACCGGAAAATAAGAGTTCGCACGTACTGGAGGACGGAATGGTCGTACTGGCCGTAACCTGGATGGCAAAACCGGGGCATGAGGACGAGGTTGCCGGGATATTCGGCAAACTTCAGACCGCTTCGCGGCGGGAACCGGGCTGCCTGATGTATATCGTGCATCGGCACCGGACGGACTCCACGCGCTTCTTCATCTACGAGCAGTATCGTGACGATGCCGCTTTGGAGGCTCACCGCAAGTCCCCGCATTTCCAGGAGTACGCGATCCGTGCGCTGAAAGAGATCGGAGAACGCAAAGAGGGCGAGCTTTTTTCTCCACTTTCGGGCGACTAAGGTCCGGGTACCGCCCCAGCGGTCAGGGTTTTGGCCTCTTTCAATTCTTCGCGCAGAATGTCGAAGATTGCAACCAGGACTGACGCCACGACCGGGCCAAGGAACAATCCCAGGAACCCGAACGCTTCCACGCCTCCGAAGATAAAGAAGAGCAGGACCAGCGGATGTAGCTCCACGCGCCCGCCCACTACCCACGGGCGGATGATGTTGTCGACACTGCTGACTACTACGATGCAATAAATCAGGAGAAACGCGCCCTTGCCGATGGATCCCGTTACCAGCAGGTAAATCGTTACGGGAGCCCAAATCAGCGACGAACCCACCACTGGAATGATAGAAGCAAAACCGGTAGCCAGACCCAGCAATAGGGCAGACTGCATACCGATGATGCGCAGAGCGACGCCGAGAAGCACACCCTGTGCCACCCCCACCGAGAGAATGCCATAGACGTTAGCGATGATGGTGTCCGAGATATTCCGATACAGGCGTACGACCTGCTCGCGAGAAAGCGGAAGCAACGCCCCCGCGCGATACGCCCATTGCGCTCCGTCGCGAAAGAAAAAGAACACGACAACAAACGTGATCAGCGAGTCGGTAATGAAGCGGGCAATACCACTCAAAACATTAGCACCGAAGCCGACCAGCCAAACACTGACCTTCTGCGCGTTGGCGCTGACCACGGCTTGCAGGTCGTATTTGGAAAGGTCAACCCACCGGCCAACATAGCTGATAGGACCCTTGGCTAGGGTCATTACTAGTGACGGGAATCCGCCCTCCTCGACACTCCTGCGACTCAGGTAGTGCGCCGCCGACAATGCTTCATTTGCTGCCAGCACGGCAATGATGAAGCTCGGCACCCCAAACAACAGAATCAGAAGCAGCGTGGAAAGCAGTGCCGAGGTGCCTGTCCGTCCCTTGTTCCATCGCAAAATGCGTTCGTGCAGCGGATAAAAGACAACCGCCAGAATGATGGCGAAGGCAAACGGCTTCAGGAAGGATCGCGTGATAACAAACGTGAGCCCAAGCACAATCAGCAACAGCACGGAAAGAAATATGATCGTGGTGCGCTTGCTGTGCATAGAGGAGTCTGCTCAAGTTGTAACACGAACCCGCTGGGAGCACGAAGGGGAAGGTCGAGGTGACGAAACGGGCGACCCGAAAGAGTTCGCCGGAACAGAGGTCCCATTGTCGGTGGCATAGGACAGGCAACATCAAATGTATTCGGCTATAAATACATTGTATGGCTAGTTCAAGTATTCTCACTCTCCGTGTGGATAGTAAGCTTCAAGAAGAAGCTCGATAAACTGGCAAAGACCACCAAGCGCAGCCGGTCGTTCCTGGCCGCGGAAGCCATCCGGGAGTATGTCGCCCTCAACGAGTGGCAGCTTAACGAGATCAAGAAGGCGATACAGCAGGCCGATGCGGGAGACTTCGCCACCGACGAGGAAGTAGAGGAAATGTTTAAGAAGTGGGCGAAGCGTGCGCGTTAGGTGGCTGCGGGCGGCGATTGCCGACCTCGACGCCCAATTCGAGCACATCGCAAAGGATAACCCGCCCGCTACGTTTAGGGCCGTCCTACGTCTCCGCCGGACAGTCGATCTGCTTGAAATACACACCGGGATTGGCCGACTGGGCGAGGGCCGGGAACACGCGAACTCGTCGTTTCTGGGACACCTTATGTCGCCCCTTATCGTGTACGTGCCGACGAAATCGAAGTGCTGAGGGTCTTTCACGCAGCTCGAAGATGGCCGACCCAACTGTAGCTTTCAACCATTATCCGTTTTCCCCGCCAGCCCCAGTTCCCCGGCAATCCCTCTCATCGCCTCGATGCAAAACGAGATGTGCTCATCCAGATCAACGCCCAAGCCGGCGGCGCCGTTGATGATGTCCTCACGGCTCACCGATCTGGCAAAGGCTTTGTCCTTCATCCGCTTTCGAACCGACTTGGCATCCACCTCGGCGAGCGACTTGTTGGGCTTGACCAGCGCCGCCGCAGTAATGAAGCCGGCCAGTTCGTCGCAGGCAAACAGCGCTTTCTCCAGATTCGATTCGCGGCCCACGCCCGTGTAGTCGGCGTGCGACATGATGGCCCGGCGGACGTCCTCCGGATAGCCCCGCTCTTTCAGGATTTCACTTCCCTTGTAGGGATGCTCTTCCGCGGTCGGATACTTCTCGTAGTCGAAGTCGTGGATCAGGCCGACGATGCCCCAGCGCTCCTCGTCTTCGCCAAACTTACGGGCGTAGGCACGCATGCACGCTTCCACCGCGAGAGCATGTTTCCGCAAACTTTCTGACTGGGTGAACTCAGTTAGTAAACACCACGCATCGGAGCGAATCATTCCGCGTTTCTCCCGTGTTTCATACGGCTTTCTTCCGCTTTGCTGGCGTGCGATTGACGGATTTGCACAGCTTTTTCGGTTTTCACCCGACAATACACTTGACTCTAGCAGAGGAATGCCGCAAAGTACGCTAAGTTTGATGCTGTGCCTGCTCTGGCACTCCCACAACCTGAATGGCCACGACTCTCGCGCCCGTAGATTCCCGGGAAGTGGTGAGATGCGACCAATGTCATCTCGTCCAGTTCAAAACTGCCAACAATCTTTGCCGTCGTTGCCGTACATCGCTGGATGAGGATGAGCCCGAGCCTATCCTCGCGCCATCTCTCCAGCTCGCAGTACCGGCAACATCCAGTCGTTCCGAGGTGCGGGTTGCCCAGGCGATTCGCAGTTTGCGCCTGCGCGGTGGCCTGAGCCAACGCCAGCTTGCGCTAAGGATGGGCGTCCCTCGTACCTACGTCTCCAAGATCGAGAACGAAAAAGCGACGCCGACCTTGTCTTCGCTCAACCGACTGGCGATGGCGCTGGAGGTCAGCGTACCCGACTTGCTGCGCGCTTGCGAGCCGTCGCACGACATCGAGCTCAGCGAACTGCTGGCCGACCCGTTCGTGGCCGAGCTGCTTGAGTTCACCTCGAAGCTCAATGCCATGCAATTGTCGAGTGTGCTCGCGCAGGTGCGGGACATGGTATTGCATCCGCGGCGGGGTGCATAGGCAGCTTCGTTCTTGACGGGCTATATCCTGCGCGTTGGACTCCTGCTCGATTTGCGCAAACCGGCGTTCGTAGAGATCTGAGAGCCGCGCTAAATAAACACCGACCGGAGGATGCCGAGGCTCGCTGCCTCGGCATTTTCTTTGTTCGTGGTGTAATGGGGTCTTCGACAGCTACAAACCGTAGGCAGAAGAGTCAATCTCCGGTTTGCCGACCATCCGGGAGTAAAGTGACGACAAGCGCGCTCTCGGTACTAATCTGGAGCGAAACTCCCTCGAAGTCGATTTTTGGCCGGAACAATTTCCGGGTTGACCACCATCCGCACATCTTGGGTGTAATCGCCCGTTTATGTAGGCAATCCTGAACCGCCATACTCCTGACCTGCGTCATAGCTGCTCTGTTCGTTGTTCAGGTGTAATCGGTCTGTCGTGCCTATGCTCTTAGACGAGAAAATGTTATAGCTCTTCGAGCACCTAGCCCGGGAACTTCCGTTGGGCACGGCTGCTGTCAGCAGCCATGAGATTCCCAACAAAGGTGGAATGTACATTGAGTTGAGGCCCACGAATCTCGAGGCTGCCGCGTCGGAGTTCACTGCGACCGAGACGACGTGCGTAGCTTCAGCTTTGGGCGATTGGGGCTATCACAATGGGAGTTTCCGTATGAGCGGCGTTATCGGAATGACGAGAAGGACGTTCCCACGGAAATTGAGGAAATGTCTCGGGCTGTCATGCAGGGAACTGCGAAGAGGAACGTGGATGGTCCTCATTGAAGGGCCGCATCAATGTTGGGGATTACATCTATCAGGTGACGAATATGCCCATGCTTCCCATTCGACTCTTTGGGAAGCGTCGCTATGCGCCTTATGTACGAGGCGCATAGCATGAAATTCAAAGCCGCTGCCCTTCATGATTCCAAGTCCAAATGCGATTGCCCTGGGCCCGCTAGCTGGCCCCTATTTCCCCAGATTATCATTAGATATTATGATGTAGCTCTTTTCGAGACCGTCTATGACATCGTGCATTCACGTAGTTCCTTCTCCCGCTCAGCAACAACCTTTGGCGTACGATCCGCTGCTCGACGACATTGGATACATGACCTGCATGACTCTGGTGCTGCTCGGAAATTACGCGCAGACCGGGCATCTCGGCGGACCGCTCGCATACACACCGTACAATGTGGCGGCACATTTGGTCGGTCCTGAGAACGGCGGGCTCCGTTACGATTACCGCCGGCCGAAGCATCCTTACTCCGACAAATTCATGATGGCGGCGGGCCACTCGGTCCCCACGTGCTACGCGCTGTGGATCATCATGGGCCAGGCGCTGTATCGCAAGTATCGGCAGACCGGCGATCCGCGTTATTACGTCGACCCGCACGTTGCGATGCTGCCGATCGATGCGTTGGGATTCCGGCGCGGCGCCGGCGCGCTGAAGACGCTGCTGCACGAAACGGGTTTGGCAGACCATCCGCTGTTCGCGCAGGCGAAAGGCCGCGGCATTCGTGCGCTCGCGGGACATGCTGAAAGCACCGACTTAACCAACGACGTGAACGGCGGACCCTCCGGCATCGGCATCGCCACGGCCGCGGGCAAAGCGGCGTTCTGGGATGTGGTGGGCGCGCCGGAGTCGCCGAAAGTGATCGCGCTGGAAGGCGAATTCGCGCTCACCGAAGGCCACGCACAGGAGTTGAAGACGCAGGCGCTCGCGCTGCAAGTGGGAAAGCGTTTGCGCGTGATGGTTTCCGACAACAACGCGGGCATCGACGATCGCCTGATTGGCGGCGCGATCGGCGGCGTGATCGCCGGGTGCTACGACGGCTACGATCTCGTGAATCAATGGACGTCGTATGGATGGAACGTCTTCACCCTGTCGAACGGTAACGATTACGGCGAACTGGCCGCGGCGCTGAAAGCCATGGACGAAGTGGACCCGCAGGACCGCCGTCCGATCGTGGCGATCGGCAAAACGATCAAGGGCTATTGGCCCGCGGCCGCCGACGGAAAAATCCCCGGCTACGGCGATCAATTGGTGAGTTACGCAAGCCATCCCTACGCGCTAAAGATGAACTCGGAGTATTTTGTCGCGCTGGCGCAGACGTTCGAAAAGCATTACGGCGTGGAGTTCGAAGGAATTCGCAAGGGCCCGGTCAGTAACAATCGCGAGCGATTGATCCAGTTCAAGACGAACATCGACGTGGTGATGTCGCTGCTCGACCGCAACGGCTTGGGCGATCGCCTCGCCGACCGCCTCGTGGAAATCGGCGACACCGTGCGCGACGACGTGAAGTTGCGTATCTCAGCCACGAGCGATCCGTTCCTTGACGATCGCCTGCGCGTCGCGGCGCTGCCGGAAGAGCCGCAGAGGGTCTATATTCGCAATGCGATTTCCGGTGCGGAGAAGCAAGTTAGCATTGCACTGTTCAAGAAACCGGGCGAGGTGGCCGGCGCCCGGCGCGCGATTTCCGAAATCATCAAGTGGATGAATTATGTCACGGAAGGACGATTCTTCACGGTGGCCGCCGACCTTTCCGAGTCGATCAACGTGGAGCACGGCAGTTTGTGGGGACACTACAGTCCCACGGACAATCCGTTGGGCACGCGCTTGAAAGCGCCCATTCAAGAAGCGGGCAATGTTTCCACCGCCATCGGGCTGGTGAGTCAAAGCGCTTCCGTCGATCCCGAAAAATTCGCCGGTGTTTGGGCTTTGAGTGGCACGTACGGAGCGTTCACGCCGCTGATGTACACTCCGGCGCGTGTCTGGAGTCAACAAAATCAGGACAGCAAATTCCGCGTCGGCGTGCTGCATATTCTCGCCGCGCACTCCGGTCCTGAAACCGCGGCCGACGCGCGCACACACTTCGGCATCTTCGCGCCGCAAGTGTGGAAGCTTTTCCCGCGCGGTCAGGTGATCAACCTGAGCTTTTGGGATTACAACGATGTCGCGCCCGGCTATTTCGCGGCGGCGGAAATCGCGGCGCGCGATCGGCGCGTGGGCATCATCACGCTGGAAGTGGCTCGCCCCGACTTCGCGGCCGCGGACCGCAGCCATTTCGCCGACTCCGATCTGCGTGCTGCGGCAAAAGGCCTGTACGTGATCCGCGATTTCGCGCCGGACAAGCCACGCCACGGTTACGTGATCGCGCAAGGGTCGAGTTCCACTGTGAATCTGGTGAAAGTGTTGCCGAAACTCGAAGCGGCCGGTGTGAACGTGAAGGTGATCGCGGCGATCAGCGAGGAGTTGTTCGATCGCCAGCCGCAAGCGTATCGCGATTCCGTCCTGCCGCGCGAGGCTCGCTACGATTTGATGGTTGTATCAACGGGCACGCGACGTATGTGGCCGGTGCGCAACCTCGGTCCGTTGACGGATGAGTATTCACTCACGTCCGACTTCGACAATTCCTGGAGAAGCGGCGGCCTCGAAGCGGAAGTGATCGCGGAAGCGCATCTCGATCCCGATTCGATTTTCGCAGGGGTGGAGCGATTCGCAAACGAACGCGAGCGCCGCATCGGCGATCAACGCAAAATGATCGGCTAGTCGAGTGGGCTGTCTGCACTCGTCGTTGGTGCGTCCTTTCAGAGCTTATGTGACAATTATGCCACGCAAAACTCAATCACCCATGTTTTACGCCAAGGCTGGACCCAGAGGATAGCGCTGCGCTTAGGCCGAACAAGCCGGAGACCGTGAGCCAGTTCGTGTCCCTGGGTGTCGGGCAGTTTATTGTGACTGTTGTAATATCGCCATTACACCCATTGACCAAGGGGAGTTGTCCGCGATACGGAGTCGATCCAGAAGCGGGCTTCGAGGAAGAGTCCGGATTGGTAATGGCAAGCCGGAAGCTAGCTTTTCAACAGATGAGTGTCGTAAACCGTCCATTTCACCTCTAATCGCTTTACGGAACCCTGACGCTGCCCCCGTATGGAAGTGGGTGCAGGTTTCGTTGCAACCGGGTGGGGCGTATGCTAATTTCAGTAGATTATTAGAGGTACGCCTTGCGCGCTCAAGTGCTGGCCGGGCTGAACCGCAAAGAGGCTGAGATTTTCGCCCGCCTCGATCCGGAGCGGCTGCCCCACCACATCGCCATCATCATGGACGGAAATGGCCGTTGGGCCAAACGCCGCCATTTGCCTCGCATCGCGGGACATCGCTCGGGTGTGGCCGCGGTACGCTCCACGGTGGAAACGGCGGCACGCGTCGGTATTCCTGCTCTCACCCTGTATTCGTTCTCGGCCGAAAATTGGAAGCGGCCCAGAGGCGAAGTCAGCTATCTCATGAACTTGCTGCGCCGCTACCTCAAGATGGAACTGCCCACGCTGATGGAGAACAACATCCGGTTGCAGTACATCGGCCGTCAGCAGGAATTGCCCCAGGAAGTTCAGGAGCGCATGGCGTGGGCGCGCGAGATGACCGAGAAGAACACCGGCATGGTGCTCACTCTCGCGCTCAATTACAGCTCCCGGACCGAGTTGGTCGACTCCTTTAATGCGCTGGTGCGCGAGGCCTCGCGTAACGGCGGCGTCGAGCACCTGAAGATCGACGAGAAATCAATTGCTTCCCACCTCTACACCAACGGATTGCCGGAGTTGGATCTCGTGATCCGCACCAGCGGGGAGATGCGGCTCAGCAACTTCCTGCTGTGGCAGGTGGCGTATGCCGAGATATACGTCACTGAAACACTCTGGCCCGATTTTCGCGGGGTACAGTTGCTGGAGGCCATCGAAGCTTTTCAGAAGCGCGAGCGCCGCTTCGGAGGGTTGGGAATCGATAACGGGTACGCCTCGTGAAGCGCGTCCTGACCGCAGTCATCCTGATTCCACTCGTCGTACTGGCTTTGTTTAAGGCGCCGCTGTGGCTGTTCACGTTGCTTGTCCTCGCAGTGGCGCTCCTGGCGGCGAAAGAATTTCTGGAGATTGTGGAGGCCGATGGCTTTCGGCCCTTTCGTGGACTGAGCTACCTATTCCTCGTTTGCGGCTTTCTGGTACAGGCTTCGACTTTCGTCACGGACTGGAGATGGTTCCAGAATTTTGGCGCTGCGGCGTTTGTCGCGGGCATGGGTGCTCTGGCGGTGCTGCTGGTGTCGCCTCTTGTCCTTCTCGTTGCAAGCATGCGACGCGATCCTCTGGCGGAAGCTCTGCCCGATGCAGCCGTGTCATTCATGGTGCTGCCGTACGTGGGGGTTACGCTTTCCTGCATGGTTACTCTGCGGGCCATGGGAAATGGCGCGCTCTTCCTGTTGTATGTCATGCTGCTCGTCTGGAGCGGCGATATCGCTGCATTCTACGTGGGTCGCGCAATCGGCAAACACAAGCTGGCTCTCCGCATAAGCCCCGGAAAAACGTGGGAAGGGGCGGTAGCTTCGACGCTAGGCGCCGTCGTCGTTGGTCTTTTGCTATTCCATTTTCTCCTGCCTATCTACGAAGGACTGATTTACCTTCACCTGGTTTCGCCGCACTCGATGGCGGATGTTCCCCCGGGGCCTGCGCCCATTTGGCTGGTCGTCGTCTTCGCGGTGTGCATCAACGTCGCGGCCCAACTTGGCGATCTCGTGGAATCGGCCATGAAGCGCGGGGCTGGATTGAAGGACTCGGGATCGCTTCTACCCGGGCATGGAGGAATGCTCGACCGCATTGACGCGCTCTTGTTCGCCCTGCCGGTCGCGATCCTGTTTTATTTCGCCGGAATCAGCACTTACCTGGTAACAAGTATCATTCCTAGCTAAGGGAAGTAATGAAACGCATCGCCATTCTCGGCTCGACCGGCTCCATCGGCACCAGCACGCTCAACATCGTTGAGAGCTTCCCTGACCGCTTCGCCGTCGTCAGCATGGCAGCGGGCAATAATGTCGAGCTCGCGTTTGAGCAGGCGCTACGGTGGCGTCCGCAGATCTTGTCGATGGCAACGGAGGAGGCGGCCGGTCAAGTTCATGACAAGCTGAAGAAGGCGGAACTGGGAAGCGCCATTGAAACGGTGCACGGATGTGCTGGGTCTGTCAGGGTGTCAACTCATCCTGATGCCGACTTTGTTGTCAGTGCCATCGTGGGCGTTGCCGGACTGGAAGCGACGTACGAAGCAGTGAAGGCCGGCAAGACTGTCGGCCTCGCTAACAAGGAATGTCTTGTCGCCGCAGGCGATCTCATCACCGCTGAATCCCGTCGCCAAGGCAAGCCACTCCTGCCGATCGATAGCGAGCACAACGCGATTCACCAATGTATGCGGGGCGGTCGTCGCAACGAAGTTCATCGAGTTTGGCTGACCGCATCGGGCGGTCCGTTCCTGAACACTTCCGCCAGCGAATTCGCCAACATCACCGTCGAGCAAGCGCTGAACCACCCGACCTGGAAGATGGGCAAGCGCATAACGATCGATTCAGCGACCCTAATGAACAAAGGCTTCGAGGTCATCGAAGCTTGCCGCTTGTTCGACATGCCGCCGAGCCAGGTCAGCGTTCTTGTGCACCCGCAGAGCACGATCCACTCTATGGTCGAGTTCGTGGACGGCAGCCTGCTGGCCCAACTCTCGGTAACCGACATGCGATTACCCATCCTGTACGCGCTCTCCTATCCCGAGCGGATCGAGTCCGACCTGCGTTTCCCGGTGGAGGAGTTGCGGCGGCTGGATTTCTTGCCACCTGACTTGGAGAAGTTCCCCTGCTTACGTTTGGCGTATCAGGCAGTCGAAGCAGGAGGCGCGAAGACGATTGCTTTGAATGCCGCGGACGAGGTGGCGGTGGCGGCATTCCTCGAAGGTAGTATTGGATTTCCGGATATTCCGGCTACAATAGAAGCGGTTGTCAGTGAAACGCCGGCGCGGGTACCAGAATCCATAGAGGAAGTATTGGCTGTCGACGATAATGCGCGTCTGCGAGCACGCGACCGCATCCAATACGTGGGATCCAGAGCATGACCTCCCCGCCCTAGCCAAAAGAGGGCCAGAACGGGGCACCCTCGGATTGACTTCCCCAGAGTAAAGCGGTTTATGGAATCGTTTCTAATCGCAGCGGCTTCGATGGCGGTCGTACTCGGCATCATGATCCTGGTGCACGAGTTCGGCCATTACGCTGCTGCTAAATGGTTTGGCGTACGAGTAGACGTATTTTCCATCGGTTTCGGTAAGCGTCTTACAGGCTTCCGGCGTGGCGGAACCGACTACCGCATCAGTGCACTGCCGCTGGGCGGATACGTGAAGATGGCCGGTGAGAATCCGTTGGAATCGCGCAGCGGCGCGGCCGATGAGTTCATGTCGCATCCCCGCTGGCAGCGCTTTGTCATCGCTGTCGCCGGCCCAGCCATGAACATCATTCTGGCGGTTGTCCTTCTGACCGGCGTCTTCATGGTGCATTACGAGCTTCCTGTCTATCTCGATCAGCCCGCTGTGGTGGGATGGGTGCTGGAGAACTCGACAGCTGCCAAGGCGGGCATCGAGCAGGGTGACCGTATCGTGCGCATCGACGGCCAGCAGAATCCCACTTGGGAAGATGTCGTGCTGAAGGTGGCTATCGCCTCCACGGGACCGATAGATGTCACCATCCAGCGCGGCAACGAGACCTTGGAGAAGCAGATTCAGCCCGGGATTGAAGGGTCGGATCCATTCGTCGCAGTTGGATGGCCGGACGAGCCGATCACGGTAACCGAACTTGAGCCGAACATGCCGGCGGCGCAGGCCGGTTTAAAGCTGGGCGACGAGATCGTCGCGGTGAACGGCACACCGATGCGATCGCTGCATTCCGTTGTCCACTACCTCCAGCAGAATCGCGACAAGCCGGCGGACGTCACCGCTGTCCGCAATGGACAACAGCTGAACTTCAAGGTGACTCCGATCCAAATGGAAAAGAACGGGCAAAAGGTTTACCGCCTAGGATTTGGTTCGGAGCCGGTTCATATCGATAGGTTGCCTTTCGCGCAGGCGCTCAATCGTTCCATCGAGGAAAACAAAAGATATTCGCTGCTGATCGTGGATCTGATCCGCAAATTAGTCCAGCACAAGGCGTCCATCAAGCAGATGGAAGGGCCTATCGGCATCGCGCGCGCTTCCGGTGATGCGGCGCGTCAACCGGGATGGACCCCTCTGCTCAGCCTGATGGCCATGATCAGCCTCAACCTTGGCATCTTCAACCTGCTGCCTATACCGATTCTCGATGGTGGAATCATCCTGCTTCTAATTATTGAGGGTCTGCTGCGTCGGGAGATCAGCGTGCGGATCAAGGAACGGATCTATCAAACGGCATTTGTCTTTCTCATACTGTTCGCGGTTGTGGTTATTTACAATGACCTGATGAAAGCGCTTCCTGGGCTGGCGCAACGGCTTCCGTGAAGGCGTAACTTCTTGGATAACGAAACGGGGCGCAGGTTGCGCCCCATTGTTGTTTGTGCGCGTTTTTTTTCGCACATTCTCGTGCGGAAATTACAACTGCCATCCTGAGAGTTTGCGACTTTCTTGAATTTGCGCATTTTTTTGGCATGTAAGTTGTCTGTTTTCGGCATCGGATTTTGTGAAAACCAATAAAGTCACAAGTCTTTAATGCTGGTTGCTGATGGTTGCCGTGGTCCCATCGAACTTGGTGATGTTGATAGTGAACGGCTCGTTGTAGCTCTTCGCACGGTCCTGCAGCACACTGATTCCCACCGCCTCGCCCAGCAGCAGCGACCAGAAGCTTGAGCTGCGGAAGTGGATGCCGCAGTGAATGCCGTGACCCTGGGTGATGTTCCAGGCGAGCTTGGACAATTCCCCGTTGATGGTCAAGCTGTCACGGTCGCTACCCGTGTACGGTACGAGCGAAAGTCCATCCTCGCTCGGCATGAGTACGTCGGAACCCGCGTGCTGGAGCAGCGGCCGGATCCTCTGGGTGCCATCGAAGAAGAACTTAGCCGCGGCTATGCAGGCACCGCCGACGGTTCCGTGTCCGGTGGGATAGCATGGATGCGTTGGACAGCCTTCTGGGAAGGCCTGCGGCAGCAGGTAGCTGCCGTAAGTCGAGAAAATGATGGCCAAGACGGCCGAGTTAAGCGCGTCTTGGTGCAGCGCCGCGGCCGCCTGCGGCATCGGGTTCTGGTTGGTAAGGCGGGCCTGCACCAAGGCACCGTACTCTTCCGGGCGCAGGCGCAGATTCACGATCCACTTATGAAACCAGGAAGCCTTCAGTGCCCGAGTGGCCATTTCCGCGAGAGTACCAGCGGCGTCGGGCCCGCCCAGTGTGCCGAATCCCTTCTCGGTGCGCGAGCCAATATACGGATTGCCAGGGTTGAAGGGTGCACCAATACCCGACAGGACCAGGAAGGCGGTGGAGTATGCCTGATACAGCACGTCCACATGGGTGTAGGCACCCAGGTCGCGACCCATGCGCAGGTAGCGATAGGTCGAGTCAAAGGAGAGGTGGAAATCCGGCGCGCCGCCATTCTGGATGTGCTGGTACTCGATGGGATCGGTCATGAAGTCCGCTCCACCGTCGCCCACAGAGTTGAACCTTTGCATCTGCTGCGTCATCGGCTGCGCACCATACAGGCAGGGCTGGATCATGAACTGCGATAGATAAGGTCCCTGGACCGGACCGTCGCCGGGAACAACCTGCCCCCTGAACAGGTTTGCCGGGGTAACGGGATACGGGAACTGGCTGTTCGGGCTGCGGACGTACGACAAGTTGTTCAGGTCGGCGCACGCCTGCGCCGCCAGCGAACTGGTCGGGTAATCGGAGAAGTTCACATCCCGCATCAGGGCAGCCCAGTAATGCTCGACCTCGTCGGCGGCAGTTTGGGCGCTGGCGACGCTGGGCGCGGGCGGAATGGCAAATGCGTGGGAGTCTCGTCCCTCCAGATCAAACGCCAAGCATCCCTGCGGGCCGTTCAGTTGAGACACCGGCCCTCCACCTCCCGGGCTCCCAACCAGGATATTTTCGAAGTCGGCAAACCGGCCGGTCTGCAATGCGTGCAGGAGGCTCTGATAGGACAAACTGTTGGGGATGCCGAGAGCGTCGTGCTCGAGGGCCTTGCTATGGAGAGCGCTGTAGTCGCTGAACCTCTGCCCATCACCATTGTCCGGCATTCCGAGGAATGGGCCTAGGTCTTGGCCGGCGGTGTTCCTGCGATAGTTGAAGCTGGCCGATCCGCGCCCCGCCGGACCATACGGTACGACCGACGCCTCGGCCTCGCCGTGCTTCCCCTCAATCAGCGGCTCGAATGGAATGGCAGCTAGTGCCACTGCTGCGGCGCCGCCGACGCCGACTTTGCCCATGAATGAGCGGCGGCTGCTATCGGTCGGTCCCTTGTTGACGTTATCCTTGCGATGTTTCTCTTCCTCGCCCGGAACGGGGCTGGTCCGTTCGCAATGCTCTTGCGGATCCTTCATAAAAGCCTCTCCTCTCGGTGGTTGGTAAGACCAGGCAGGCGAAGGGAGAACCCGACGAGCCGGGCCGCATCTCTCTCAGCACGACTTGCTTGAGGTGAACTCGGAAGGGCCTGCGAATCGATATTTTAACGACATCTAAGCTGGGGCAATTTGTCGAGGCGAGTTTAGTTCGCGCGAGGATGAAATGCCAGAAAAAAGTCGTTGATTCCCGACATGGGAAGAAGCGAGGCATCTGCTAGATCGAATCCCGCTGGTGCTGGTTCGCCAAAAAAGAAAGGCCCCCGTATCTTGGGAGCCTTTCCGTCCAGTGGGTAATGAAAATGCCGTTTACGATTGCGATCCGTCGTTGCGTTTCAGTGTTGGACGGTCGTCGTCGGTCGAGTTGCCGTTGTTGGTACCGCTTCCACTTCCGGTATCGGTAGAGGGATTGTCGGCAGTGGCGCGCCGCAACGTTGGACGATCTTTGTTGTCCTTGTCGTTCTGAACCTTGTGACGGTTCTCGATCGAGGCGAGGCGCCCTTTTACGTTTTCGAACTCCGAGGTGTCCACGATGTACTCGTCACGCGGCGGTAACACCGTCTTCATTTCCTTCTGCGCCGACTCAACGCGATCCGGCGTCATGGGGTGAGAAGAAAACGCTTTGGCCAGGGTGCCGGGCTTCTTCTTCTCCTGAGCTTCGATCTTCTCGAAGAACGAGATGAACGACTGCGGATCGTATCCCGCCTTGTACATGTATTCCATGCCCAGGAAGTCGGCTTCGGCTTCGAAGTTGCGCGAGAACTTCATGAAAGTCAGCGGTACGCCGATGCTCAAAGCAGCCTGTGTCCCCTCGTACACCGCCCAGCCTCCCGGCACGAAGATCAGGGGAATACTTGCCAGGTTGATGATATTGCTGCGTGTCTGCTCACGAGCTACGTGACAGGCAGCGACGTGACCGATCTCATGCGCCATCACTCCAGCCAGTTCGGCCTCGTTATCGGCGGCGAGAATCAAGCCTGAATTCACGTAGAAGAATCCGCCGGGCAACGCAAAGGCATTGATTTCGTCGGTGTCGATCACCTTAATCGTGAACGGTACCTTCGCATCCGAGTTGCGCACCAGGTTCTGGCCCAGCCGGTTGATGTACTCGCTGACCACCGGGTCCTGCACCATCTTGGCGCCATGCTCGACCTGCTGCGAATACGCACGCCCCATCGCCACCTGCTTGTCAAGTGAATACCAATTGCCCATTCCCTTGTTGCAGCCGACGTTGCGATTGCCGATGGCGTCAATGTTGTTCAGCGTGCTGGGCGTGGGTGCGTTTTTGTCCGGCTTCTCTTGCGCCGGTGGATTGGACCCCGCGTTCGGGTCTTGCGATGAAGAGTTCTGAGCGACACCGAATGGGACTAGTATGAGTGCAAGGGCGCAGCAACCGAGGTAACGGGACAGGCAACGCATGATGTACACCTTTTTCGGGACCGGATCGCGGGCTGGACCGACTCCAATCGTTGACCCTATAGCCCTGTTATAAACCCAAATCAGACCGATTTGTCGCCCGGTGAACCTTTTATTTTCGTAGGGTTACCGGCGAAAACAAACCACAATGCAAGGCTCTCACTAGTCAGATGAGCCTCCTCCACAAAAAGGTTCCATCTATTGGACGGTCGAGTTCCGAAATTGGAGTCGGTTGGGCCGATGTTTTGGGACGAACCCCAAGTGCCAGGTGCGTCGCCTAGGCCGTGTTAAACTTTTAGTTAGTCCTGTATGGCTCAAATTCAGCGCAGAAAAACTTACACAGCTTTAGTGGGCGGAGTGCGCGTGGGTGGCGATGCACCAATAGTGGTGCAATCGATGACCAACACCGACACCGCCGATATTGACGGCACCATCCGGCAGGTTGCAGCCTTGGCGCGTGCAGGTTCCGAGCTGGTGCGCGTCACGGTTAACAATGACGCCGCCGCGGCTGCCGTGCCCCACATCGTGGACGGCCTCGACCGCCTTGGCATCCCGGTGCCGATCATCGGCGACTTCCATTACAACGGCCATATCCTGCTGAAGAAGTATCCCGCATGCGCGCAGACGCTGGCCAAATATCGCATCAATCCGGGCAATGTCTCGATTGGCAAGAAGAGCGACGACAACTTCCGGACCATGATCGAAGTCGCCATCGAAAACAATAAGCCGGTGCGCATTGGCGTGAACTGGGGATCGCTGGATCAGTCGCTGCTGACGCGACTGATGGACGAGAACTCCAAGCTGGACGATCCGAAAGACGCCCGTGACGTAACGATGGAAGCGATGGTCTTAAGTGCGTTGCGCTCTGCCGATCTCGCTGTCAGCTATGGCTTGCGTCCGGACCAGATTATCCTAAGTGCGAAAGTCAGTGGCGTGCAGGACTTGATCGACGTTTACCGCGAGCTGGGCCGCCGTTGCGAATATCCGCTACACCTTGGCCTCACCGAAGCCGGCATGGGAGCCAAAGGCATTGTCAGCAGCACGGCTGCGTTGGCGGTGCTGATGCAGGAAGGCCTCGGCGATACGATTCGCGTGTCGCTCACGCCTGCACCCAATGGCGACCGCACCGAAGAGGTCACGGTCGCGCAACAGATTCTGCAATCCATCGGCATTCGCAGCTTCACTCCGCAGGTAACCGCGTGTCCCGGTTGCGGACGTACCACCAGTACCTTCTTTCAGGAGATGGCTGAGCAAATCCAGAGCTATCTGCGCGAGCAAATGCCAGTGTGGAAGACGCGCTACTCGGGCGTGGAAGAGATGAAGCTGGCGGTGATGGGGTGCGTCGTCAACGGGCCTGGCGAGTCCAAGCACTCGAATATCGGCATCTCGCTGCCGGGAACGTTCGAGGAACCGAAGGCCCCGGTTTACGTCGACGGCCGCCTGATGCTCACGCTGAAGGGCGATCACATCGTCGAGGAGTTCATCAAGATCCTTGACGACTATGTGGACTCGCACTACGCGGCGAAAGACAAGCAATTGGTGACGATAAGCAACTAGGAAACTAGTTAGCTCTCGTCTTCCGTCAGTGGGCGGGATAATCGCCAAGAGCCTGAAGCAATTGCCGCAGCAATTCAACTGTAACGCGTCCCATGATTCGGAAGTGATCGACCCAGCGGTCGCGCCGGGGATGGAAGAGCCGAACAACTTCCCCGGTACGGGCGTCAATTGAGGCCAGATCACTACCCTTGTGACGATTGCATACGATACAGGCAAGGGCCAGATTGTCGGCGCCAGACGCGCCCCCATGTTTACGGCTGATAATGTAATCAACGTGGTGTGGAAAGCCGGTGTCCGCTTCGCGGATCAAGCAGTATTCGCAGGGGTGGTTGGCGCGACGAGCGACTTCAGCCCGGAGAGCGTTGGTAATGTCAGTGGACACGAGCGAGGATTTGGCGGGCCTTCGCCTTGGCCATTCTCAGGATGTGTTCCAGCTCTTCGACGTGATCGAGTTCGGCCTTTTCCTCCCGCGACAAGCCGTTCTCTTTCTCGCGCTCAATCAGTTCGGCGACCCTCTGCTGCGCCTCGGGTGAAGGCCGAAAACTGACAACCGCCTCTGGAGTTGTACCGGCCGCGATGAAGTCGATGATCTCGAAGTAAGCCGGGCTAACTGTACTCATATGGCGCTCATCATAACACTGGGAGACGCCTTCCAGAAGGAAATGCAAAGACGGGTCACGCAGGTCTTCGATGGTTTTGACGTTCACATTTTTTTTACCGCTCCGCGCGTGTATTCTGGGAATCTACCCTAAAATTTCCCTAACGGCCATCTCTCGCTCCACATGAAATTGTCCGCGCAAAAATCGATGCACGACAACGGCGCCAAGCCGGTCTCCGCCGCCACGCTGAAGCTGCGCCTGTTGAAGAGACTGAAGTGCACGTCTGAAGTATGAAAAGCTGGCGTGGGATTCGGGCGCAAAGCTCGTTGCCGGCGTGGATGAAGTCGGACGAGGATCGCTCTTTGGACCGGTGGTCGCCGCCGCCGTGATTCTCGACCCGAGCTACCGCATTCGTGGCTTGCGCGATTCCAAGCTGCTGGACCGCGAGACGCGCGAGAAGCTGGCGCCACGGATTCGCGAACATGCTTTGGCGTGGGCGATTGCGGCGGTGGACGTCGCCACCATCGATCAAATCAACGTCTATTGGGCCTCGAAACGTGCTATGGAAGTAGCTGTCGCAAAGCTCTCGCTTCCCCCCGACCACCTGCTCATCGACGCAATGCGTATTAACTTCGAATGTGCGCAGACGCCGATCATCCACGGCGATGCGCTATCGGCATCGATTGCCGCGGCTTCCATCATCGCGAAAGTCGAGCGCGACGCGATGATCACCGCCTGGGACCCAGTGTTCCCAGAGTACAGACTTGCGTCCAACAAGGGTTACAGCACGCCTCATCATCTGAAGACGCTGCGTGAGAAAGGCCCAAGCCCGTTGCACCGGTTGTCGTTCGCGCCGGTGTGGACGTCGGCAGCGCCGCAGGAGGTGCTGGAATTCATGCTGGGGGAAGAAGAAGCAACTAGCAACTAGCACTCAGCAGTCAGCAGTCAGGCTTCCGCGACTTCGCTGCCACGTAGAAAAGCTGCTCACAAATCCGATCCGGGCCAGTATCCGCCCAACTGAGTGCTGACTGCTGACTGCTGAGTGCTCTCCTCTTGCAACAAGTCGCGCGCTCGCGCATCCTATCCGATATGCCTAATACAGAGACGGCAATTCTCGGCGGCGGATGCTTCTGGTGCGTGGAAGCCGCGTTCCAGCAGATAGAAGGTGTGCAATTCGTGGTGTCGGGTTACATGGGAGGGCGCGTCCCCAACCCGACCTACGAGCAAGTTTGCAGCGGGCGGAGTGGCCACGTTGAGGTTGCGCAGATCACATTCGACCCTGCCGTCATTAGTTACGAAGACCTGTTGGAGGTGTTCTTCACCGTTCACGATCCAACGACCCTGAACCGACAGGGCAACGACGTCGGCGAGCAATATCGCTCGGTCATCTTCTACCGCGATGAAGCGCAACGCAAGACCGCGCAGGCCGTAATCGATGAGCTCACCAAGGAACGCGCATTTGCGAATCCCATTGTGACGGCAATCGAACCAGCATCAACTTTCTACGCTGCCGAGAATTATCATCAGGATTACTTCAAGAACCATCCGTATCAGCCGTACTGCATGTTCGTGGTCTCGCCCAAGGTGAAGAAGATTCGGGAGAAGTTTGCGAAGAGGCTCAAGGCCGGGGTGTAACCCGTCATTCAGCCTGCCTTTGGCTGGATGCCGCCATTGCTGCCGGATACAAACGCAGATCCTTCGACTCCGCGCCCGCCCGACCCGCAAAAGAAGCGGGCCGGAAAGGCCAGGCGGGCCCTCCGCTCAGGATGACAGTATTAGCTTTGTTGCTGGTAGCAATCCAAGTTCACAGCTCCGCCACTGGTAACGCTGAATGCCGGCGTTACCTAACCTCAATCGCCATGCTTATGGCGGTCGGGCATGCCGAGGCTGCGAATCGTGTCGCCCTCGAAGTCGAACTCGATCAGCACGGCCGGATCATTTCCCACCACCCAGCCATCGTGACCCGGGTCGATCACCACCACCTGAGGAGCGCTGAACTCCACGATGCAGCCGTCGGCATACTCAATGTGGATCTGCCCCGAGGCAAGAAACCCGGCGTGCGCGTGCATGCACAAATCGGTGCCGGTAACGGGCTTCATGTGCTTTGACCAGCGGAATCCCGGCGGATAGATGAGACGCTTGATGCGGGCCGCGCCCGCAGCCGCGATGTCGAGCTGAACTGTACCGACTTCGCGGTGCTGAGTTCCCTTCATGGGAGCGAGGAGAGGGTTGGCATCACTCATGACGATGGCCTCCGAAGTGTGTGCGCACGCTTATAGCGGTTCCGGGATTAGTGTATCCGCTCGTTCGGGTAGTGCGGCGCTTCAGCGCCGCGTTCGCCGCGCCCAAAGGCCACGCCTAAGCAGCTGAGGTCGATGACCTCAGCTGCTTAGGGGGTCTTTCTTCTTGTCGCATACGCGGGCCTGAAGGCCCGCACTACCCGTGCAGTCCGGACACACCTAATGCGGAACTGGTCTAGCGCAGTTTGAGTATTCACGTCGCCCGAACAGAGCAGGGTGCCGCCGGCTGAAGCCGGCTCATTTATAAAGATGCGCTGCGACGCGGCGCTAAAGCGGCTGTTACGAAACGTCTGCCGTCCGCTGAAGCGGACTCAATATCTCCCACTTCCACCTTCCCACCGCTGAAGCGGTGAGCTATCACCTGTCGCCGCAGGGCGGCTGCGGACTGCTTTGTTCCACCAAACTGGCCCAGTACGGGAGTTTCGTAACAACCTCCGAAGCGCCGCTCTACCCCGTACCGTCGCCGGACTACAGCCAGTTCGAAAACTTGTCGGTATCGTCCGGCGCGTTCATGAGGATACCGCACCACGCTGGCGTCCGCCAGAAACAGAGGGAAGAAAAAGATTTTTCTTCTCACCACGGAGGACACGGAGATCACGGAGTTCAATTTCTTGTTTTCTCTCCGTGCGCTCGGTGTTCTCCGTGGTGAGAACGTTCCTGCTTGCCTGCCCTGCCGAAACTCCCTGATTCCAGGGCAAATCCAGTTCTTGACATTGCAAATTGCAATGCTACAATTGCAAATTGTAATATGAAACTGGGCGAGAAAATCCGCTACCTCCGGCTGGTCGAAGGCACCCTGCGCGGCATGGGCCGCGAGATGACCCAGCAGGACCTGGTGGTTGCGCTGAAGAAGGAAATGGGCAGTGGGCTGAGCCAGTCGTATTTGTCGCAGATCGAGAGCGGAGCCCGCCCGCACCTGACCAATGCGTCGCGCATGCTGCTGGCGCGCTTCTTCAAGGTGCATCCGGGCTATCTGGTGGATGATCCCGAGGGCTATCACACGGAGCTGACCAGCGATCTGCGCGCCATGGAAGACCGGCTCGATCTGTGGCTGATCAATGGGGCGGAGCAGTTTGCGCGCGATCCGGAAGTAAGCCAGGCGCTGTTGCAGGTGGCCAAACATAAGGACTCGCGCAAGTGCGTGCTGCTGCTGGGCGCGATTCTGGAAGCGCCGGAACTGGTAGATCGTTTGACTGAGGTGTTGAAGCCGGGCGCAGGCGAAGCGCATGGTGGCGGCCGAAGAAGGAAATCGGCGGGAGCAATCCTATGACGTGGGAAATTTTCTATCTCGTGTGCTTTCTGTTTGGAGTGACGATGATCGGGTTGTCGTTCCTGGGCGGAAGTCTGCACCTGCCGCACGTGCATTTGCATTTGCCCCACGGAGGCCCACATGCCGCAGGCGGAGCTCACGGCGGTGGCTCAAGCGGCTCGGAGATGTCGTTCTTCAACTTCGGAACCATCACGGCATTTCTGGCCTGGTTTGGCGGGACAGGCTATTTGCTGACGCGCTACTCCTCGCTGGTTGTCGCAGGAGTATTGACGCTGGCTGTCGTTGCCGGAATGGTGGGCGCGACGATCGTGTTCTGGTTCGTGGCCAAGGTGCTGCTTAAGTACGATCGCGATCTTGATGCAGCGGATTACGAGCGCGTGGGAGTGCTGGGCCGCGTCAGCAGCCCGATTCGAGCGGGCGGCACGGGGGAAATCATCTTCTCGCAAGAAGGTACACGGAACACCTGCGGCGCACGCAGCGAGAACGGCGAAGCTTTGCCGCGAGGCGCCGAGGTCATCGTCACGCGATACGAGAAAGGCATTGCGTACGTGAGACGGTGGGAAGAAATGGCGGAAGAAGAAGAAGCAATTAGCTGTTAGCTCTTAGCTCTTAGTAAGCGTTTCTCAGTACCCGATGGTGAAGGAACAGGTGATGCACGGAAATGAGCAATGAAGAGCAAATTTCATTTTATGAAAGCCTGAGGCTGATGGCTAAAGCTAAGAGCTAAAGCCAAGAGCTAATTGCTAGCTGCTAGTCGCTAGCTGCTTTAAGGAGGCGTATGGGGTTCCACATTCCAACTGAAGTATTGATTATTGCCTGGACAGCAGTCGCCGCGGTGGTGCTGCTGATCAGCGTATTTGCCAGGCTCTACCGCAAGGCCGGGCCAAACGAGGTCCTGGTGGTCTACGGATTTCGCGGCACTCGCGTGGTGAAGGGACACGGCACCGTCATCTTCCCTATGGTGGAGATGTGCCGCGAGCTCTCGCTGGAGTTGATGTCCTTCGACGTGGCTCCGCAACAGGACCTGTACACCAAGCAGGGCGTTGCCGTCACCGTGGAGGCGGTGGCGCAGATCAAGGTGAAATCCGATCCGGAATCCATCTTGACTGCGTCAGAGCAATTCCTTACCAAGGCGCCGCAGGACCGGGAAGCGCTGATCCGCCTGGTGATGGAAGGTCACCTGCGCGGCATCATTGGGCAGCTCACGGTGGAAGAGATCGTGAAGCAGCCCGAGATGGTGGCCGACCGGATGCGGTCTACGTGTGCCGATGACATGAACAAGATGGGGCTGGAGGTGATCTCGTTCACCATCAAGGAAGTTCGCGACAAGAACGAGTACATCGCCAACATGGGGCGTCCGGACATCGCACGCATCAAGCGCGATGCTGACGTCGCCACCGCCGAGGCCGAGCGCGACACCGCCATCAGGCGTGCCATCGCGTTGCGCGAATCGGCCATCGCCAAAGCGCAAGCCGACCAGGAGCGGGTGGCTGCTGAGACGGCTTCTCAGGCCCGGCAAGCGGAGGCGCAACGCGATCTCGAGGTAAAGAAGGCAACTTACAACGAGATGGTGAAACGCCAGCAGGCGCAGGCGGACAAGGCGTACGAGATTCAGACCAACATCATGCAGCAGCAGGTGACCGCCGAAGCCGTGAAGGTGCAGCAAGTGGAGAAAGAACAGCAGGTGAAGGTGCAAGAGGCGGAGATCCTGCGCCGCGAAAAAGAACTGATTGCCACCGTGCTGAAGGCGGCCGAGATCGAGCGCCAGCGGATTGAGACTTTGGCCGACGCCGAAAAGCAGCGGCTGACAGTCGAAGCCGAAGGCCATGCCAGCGCGATTCGCGCGCAGGGCGAGGCCGAGGCCGAGATCATCTTCAAGAAGGGCGACGCCGAAGCGCGGGCGATGAACGTGAAGGCCGAGGCTTATCAGGAGTACAACCAGGCCGCGGTGGTGGACAAGCTCTTCACCAACCTGCCGGAGATCGTGAAGGCGCTGGCCAGTCCGCTGGCCAATGTGGACAAGATCACCATTGTCTCGACCGGCAACGGTCATTCCGCCGGCATGAACAAGATCACTGGCGACATCACCGAGATGGCGGCGCAGGTGCCGGCGCTGTTCGAGGCGCTGTCAGGAATGAAGATGTCGGAGTTGCTGGGCAAGGTAAGGACGCTCGGCGACAAGACGAATCGGCCGGACGAGTTGCCGCCAGGCGGAGATGACGGCAAGTCCAAGGCGGCAGGGTAAGTGAGATGACAGTGGATCCCACCCTTTCGCCAAATGCGGGCGAAAGGATGGGGCACCCAGTGGGTAAGTGAAGTGAAGTGAGACGAATACCCACCCAAGCAAAATCGGCTTGGATGGGGCACCACAGGTTCTCGCAGTGAAAAACATTTGATGCGCGCTGAACGCACATCATGAATTCAGCAAGGAGCAGTTATGGCATTACTCGATCGTGTAGCAACGCTGGTGCGGGCCAACCTCAACGACCTGGTCGACCGGGCGGAGAATCCCGAGAAGATGTTGAAGCAGGTCATCCTGGACATGGAAAACCAATTTATGCAGGTGAAGACGCAGGTGGCCATCGCGCTCGCCGACCTTCATCTGTTGGAGAAGCGGAAGAAGGAGAACGCCGACAAGCATGCCGAATGGATGCGCAAGGCCGAACTTGCCGTCGACAAGAAAGACGACGAGCTGGCGCGCGCGGCATTGGAGCGGGCCATGAGCTTCCAGCAGCTAACCGAGAGCTTCGAGCAGCAGATCGCGGACCAGGTGGTCCAGGTCGAGGTCCTCAAGTCGGCGCTGAAGAAGCTGGAGCTGAAGCTTTCGGAGGCCCGGGGCAAGGCTGACCTGCTGATCGCGCAGCATCGCCGGTCGCGAGCGGTAAGCCGCGCTGCCGATGCCCAGATCACCCCAACCGGAGAGAACCGTACCTTCGAGCGCATGCGCTCCAAAGTCGCCCGAGAGGAAGCCCTGGGCCAAGCCAAGGGGGAAGTGCTGGGCGACGACATCGATGGCCGGCTCGACGCGCTGGAGCGCGAGCAGAAAATCGACTCGCTTTTGGAAGAGATTAAGGCGAAACGACGGCTGAGTGCGTAGCTGAGCGGAGTCGCCGGGTTGAACCCGGCTCCCTTCGGGAGGTTCGCCGGGACGCGGCGCTTGGAGCGTCGCTCTGCCCGAGCCTATTCCGGCCGTAACTCTGCAACCGCTGAGCTGTTTTCAATCAACGGCAGCACTTCGCAGAGCTACTTGCAAGAGCTTTTCCCCCAACCGTGCGTCCGTTACACCACCTTAGGGCTACATCTTTCCCGATATGTAGCCCTTTTGTAATTTGCTAGTTAGCCAACACAACCTCGAAGTCACCTACAAATCACCGTTAGATCACCCACAAATCACCGCTGGTGCATTGATGCTGCGAGCGAGCTGACCTATTGTCCGCTCATGAGAGCGGAGTTTGAGCAAACGCTTACCCGCTCTTAAAAGGGAAACGCTTCCGGAGGCGGGATAACCATCCCGCTTCCGGAAGCCAAGCAATATCCCAAACCACAACCCGGCGTTGTCCGATTTCGGACATTGCCAGAACCCCCGACCAAAAGGAGGTCACCATGAAAGCGCAACTTTGTCTTGCCGATGACGGTCCTTTTCTCGCCACCGGTACCCAGGTCAAGCTCGTACCTCCCCAACGGAAGCCCTCCTGGTCCGTTGTCTCGCGCATCGCCTTTCGCTTCTGTTTGGTGTACTTCGGGCTTTTCTGTCTGCTCACGCAAATCTTCGGCGGCTTAGTGCCTATTGCGAACCTGGGAATCTCCAACTTCTGGCCGACGCGCCAGATTGTCACTTGGACCGCAGTGCATATCTTCGGGATCACACATCCGCTGGTTTACATGGGCGGCAGCGGTGACAAGGTTTTCGATTGGGTGCTGGTGTTCTGCCTGCTGGTAATCGCCGCAGTGGCCACAGTTGTCTGGTCCATCCTCGACCGAAGCCGGCCGAATTATGTCGCGCTGTACAGATGGTTTCGAGTGGCCGTTCGCTTCGCCTTGGCCTCACAGATGTTGTTGTACGGGATGGCAAAAGTTGTTCCTCTGCAAATGCGCTTTCCACCTCTCATCCGGCTACTAGAACCATTCGGCAACTTCTCACCTATGGGCGTTCTCTGGTCCTCGGTGGGCGCGTCTCCCGCCTATGAAATCTTCGCGGGATCGGCGGAAGTCCTGGCCGGAATCTTGCTGATTATTCCTGCGACGGCCACGCTGGGAGCGCTGGTTTGCCTTGCGGACTGCATTCAGATCTTCACCCTGAACATGACCTATGACGTCCCGGTGAAGCTGTTCTCTTTTCACCTGCTGTTGATGAGCGTCTTCCTGCTGGCGCCCGAACTCCGGCGTCTGGCTGACTTCTTCGTTCTGAATCGCGTTCCCGGCCCTTCCAAACAAGCTCCTCTGTTCGCGACACGCCGCGCAAACCGCATTGCCGTGGCCGCGCAGATTGTCTTTGGCATGTGCCTGTTGGGGATGAACGTCTACGCCAGTTGGAGCCTCTGGCACAGCTATGGCGGCGGAGCGCCCAAGTCGGTACTTTACGGCATCTGGAAGGTTGACCAGCTCTCTATTGATGGCCAACTACGCCCGCCACTGCTAACCGACGCGGCACGCTGGCACCGCGTTATCTTCGATTCGCCCGACGCGATGACGTTCCAAAACATGGACGATTCGTTCGACTCTTACGGGGCCGCGATCCACACGGGTGACCAGACCATCGCACTAAAAAAGTTCAAGGACGAGAACTGGAAGGCGACACTCAAGTTTCAACGCGAACCGGGGAATCAGTTGACGCTGGATGGCGAGATGGACCACCACAAGATCCACATGCAACTGCAACTGGTGGACCGCAACAGCTTCACGCTCGTCAACCGAGGCTTTCACTGGGTGCAGGAGTTGCCCTTTGACCGGTAAGCGTAACAGTTGATTTCAAACGGGAACGCTTCCGGAGGCGGGACAACCATCCCAACTTCGGATGCAAAGCAAGGTCCCAAACCGTAACCCGGCGCCGCTCGACTTCGACCGACGCCACAACCCATGACCACAAGGAGGTCAATATGAAAACCCAAATCAGTAAACAGCACACCAACGTAGTCGCAGTTCAACCCCTAACCACGTTCCATAAGGAGGATCGTATGAAAAACCACAGCACAACCTTAATGAAACTGTTCGCCATCTGCGCGATGATTTCCACCTTGACACTTACCGCATCCGCCGGCCCAACTTGCGACCCGGCTCCGACTACAACGATGGTTGCCTGGTACCCGTTTGACGAGCTATGTTGTGGAGCACAAAACCTCGCAACTCAAAACGGTGGAACATGGCACGGCGGTCTCGTATCCGGCTGGCCTGGCTATGTCGGGTATTCGTCTCTTTACTTCGACGGCAGCACGGCATACGTTGAGTCTCCTTCTTCCATTGTCACCAACTTTGGTCCGGCCAACGCATCGCCGTGTGGTGGTCTGTACTCGACTTGTCAGGGAGACTTCTCGATCGCGGTGTGGATTCGAGTCTCCAACTTGAACCCCAACCAGGTCTACACCATCCTCGATAAACGAAGCGGCTCCCTCCCAAACCTTCATGGATATACTCTTGGCCTGTACAGCGACAGATTATTTCTCCAACTTGCCGATGGAACGGGGCCCTATGGCTATACCAACTTCCTGTCTAGCGCCACACTAGGCCTAAACGGCACGGGTTGGAACCACGTAGCAGTGACTGTAAATCGGAGTTCGCCCACGGGGATCACCTTCTATCTCAATGGACACCAAGTGGGAGTGCAATTTACTCCGTCCGGCCGGCCCGGCTCCCTGGTAAATAACAGTCCACTTCGGATCGGCGCCAACACATACGGAGGTCCGAACTGGTTCTCAGGTTACATGGATGAGCTGCAGATGTGGAATCGCCAGCTCATACCGACTGAAGTGGCGAACATCGCCAACGCCGGGTCGCTCGGTGTTTGCAAGCAGTGAACCGGGCTAGGTCGGCTCCTTAAATTGGAACCCACTCGAAGGCGGGGACAGTCCTCCGCGAGTGTCCCACCCCAGCTTCGTTTGCTTGGGTGGGTTTTTTCTATCCGAAGACTGTACCTGTACCAGGAAAGGCATTGCAACAAACCGTCCGCAGTGCGAGTTCATCGGTGGTTGGATAGTCGATTGACGCAATGAACCCTAAAGCCCTGCATCAGTCTCCTCCCGAATCTCCATCGCCGACGCCTTCGCCTGCGGTGGTGCTTCCGGCTGCTGCTTCTGCCAGTGCCCCTCGCTGATGAGCTGAATTGGTTGCAGCTTTCTGCTACGGGGCGCTGTTGATGCTGGGTAGTTGACGCTTGGGCGGGGATTTTTTGCCCGGGGGCTCGACTTACTCGCACGCCGACGAACGTCGGACGCGCTAGAATATCGCGATGGCGGACTCGCTTTACTTGAGCATTTGGTTTCCCAGCTTTCGCGAAGGCGAGATGATGCCGCGCGCGGTAAGCGTGCTGCGGCAGTTCCCTTTCTCTGCGGTGCGCGAGGGCATCACCTACTTGTCGGTGCATCCCGTGGCGTGGTCGGAGCCGACGGTGCTGGAGCGCCGCTTCACTCCTGGCATCTCGCCCGAGGAAGCCGCCGAGATAGCGGGCGAGTTTGTGCATGACGATTTCGCCTTTGTCTTCGAGGCGTTTTGGGACCTTTGGGTGCCGAACGAAGACGAGCAGGGCGACACTTGGGTGCAGCGTCCGGTCGCGGTGCGCTTTCTGATACACGGGGTCCAATTTGATGAGGGCATTTACAGCGAAGACGGGCATGTTGAGGTGGACTTCGGACTGGACACATCGTTCGTGTACGAAGGCGCGCACCTTTCGCCGTTCATCGAAAAGTATCTGCGAGCCAACATTGCGAAGCTAGTTGCTTTCTCCGCGGCGGTCGAGAAGAATTGCGTACTGAGCGGACGGGTGCTGTGGTCGGAGTCGGAGGAGAACCTGGCGCAGAAGCTGATTGCTAAATTGCAGCAGACCCACTAACGTGGAACTGTCCCGATGACACAACTCCCGCACGATGCAGCTGACCTCAAGGAAATCTACGAAACCCGGTTCGCCGGACGCGCCGAGATGCGAGAAAGTGTCTGGCGCGAGTTGTCGCGTTTCTTTGGGCGCTGGATTCCCCGCGATGCCACGGTGCTGGATGTGGGTTGCGGCTACTGCGAGTTCATCAACGCATTGCACTGCGGAAAAAAGATAGGGATGGACCTGAATCCGGATGCGGAGCGTTATGCCGGCTCCGACGTGTCGGTCCTGCAACAAAGCTGTGCGCAGCCATGGGGAGTTCCACCCGAGAGTCTCGATGTCGTATTCAGCAGTAATTTCTTCGAACACTTGCCTTCCAAGCCAGACCTGGAACGCACCTTGGAAGAAGCGTATCGTGCTTTGCGGCCTGGCGGACGGTTGATCGCCATCGGGCCGAATATCAAGTACCTGCCGGGAGAGTACTGGGACCTCTTCGACCACTATGTGCCGCTGACGGAACTTTCGCTGTCAGAGGTGCTGAAAAAGTGTGGCTTCAAGATCGAATATTGCCGCGATCGCTTTCTGCCTTACACCATGTCTAAGGGACGCGCTTACCCAATCTGGACTTTACAGGCCTATCTAAGGTTGCCATTGGCGTGGCGTTTCTTTGGAAAGCAGTTCCTGGTGGTGGCCAACAAGCCGTGAGAAATACCACGTTGAATCAAAAGGCCTCGCATTGCGAGCGTGTGTGAGAACTGTGCCGTCCCTTGTAGGTTGCTTGCTACTCCCCGCCGCCTGCAATTGGGCGTTAAGTGGAAATTGCGGTACTGATCTAATTCCGTGTTGCTAGGAAGCGGGCCATGTCTGCACGGCCAGCTTTGCAAGTCGCACTTGGCGTTCTTTGATCTGTTGGCCTTCCCACTTGGACTCCTTGCCGACTTCCGCCGTGAGTATAAAGGCGGAATCCTTCAAGACCTTCTTTTTTTCAGGGAATGCACTATTGCCTATCAGGCTATTCTTGCTCGATTGCATCAGCACCATATTGCCAAGTCGCTTGTACAGAGCGGATGCCGCCTCAGGCTCAATATCAGGCCAGTTGTCCGCTGGATGCTCTGGCAAAACGTGTTCCACGTTGATAACGTTCTCTTCGTCGTTTGGTATATTTTCCGGTTCGGTATCGCCCTTTGCCTTCATTTCCAAGGCGCGTAGCAGGTATCTAGCAATGAAATCCTGCGCTATTCTGACTTCTGAAAACGCCGCCTCGAAGAGCGCATCGCTCGGAATGATGTCCAATGCGGCAGTCAACTGATCGGCATTCTTAATCGTCTGCTTGCTTACTTCTTGAGCACGAAGCGAGTAATTGCGATCTAGCAGACCGCCGCGTCCGCCTACAATCAGGAAGCGGACTGACCAGTACACAAAAAGTCGGAATGCCTTTTTCGCTTCTTTAACCGAAAAGTGACGGGCTACGGCGAACATCAACGGCCTGATTTGTTCCACGCGCAAATCGCGGTTGATCGTGGCAAGATGCTTGCGAGTGCTAGTGCCGTATTCGTTCCACTTGGTAGCGCCGGGATTAAACAAGGCAGCGTAGTCATCCGCGCTTTCAGCAGCCTCTTCTAGGAATTGCAATGCTTTACTTCTGCTATTAGCGAGACCCCTTACGCGGTCTAAAACTTCCCGTTCCTTCGTTGGTCCCTGTTTCGTAATTAGCAGATGATGAATGTAATTGACGGTGATGTCGCCCTGCCCGATCGACTCAAGGACGGCCTTCATCTTGGCCCATTTTTGCTGGCCTTCGGCTATGTGGTTTTCACCGCAAAGCTTCAGCAGGAAATTCTTTATCAGATCGGCCTGTGATGCTTTGAGTCCACGGTCATTGAGGGTTTCAAACATTACGAACGCATTGAGGTGGTCGGGAACGCGAAGCACGACTACCTGAGCGCCTTCACGTACGAATTTTACCCAACGTTGCAATGTGGCAGTCTTGGCAGTTTGCTTTTGGTGCGGCTCCAGAATCACAGCTACGTGCTTCACGGCTAGATCGGATGCAGCCTTAATCCGCTTATGTGATTCCATGCTTGGGGCAAGTGAGTGATCGCCTTCTATCACGTAGCGTTTGAAAAACTCATTGTCGTCAACATTCAAGCGCAGGCGTGGAACCGTGTCGGTTGTTTCAAAGTCGGTCGTTCTCAAAAATTCTTGCTCGATAGAGGTAGCGCGAGCGAAGTCTTTTATTCCCTTGAGGTAATCCCGAATTGCTGTGAGCAGGATGGTTGAGGTAGCTAACCTCTGCTGGCCGTCCGACACTTCGGGCTCATCGCCTCCACTGGTGAGCACCAGGGTCCCGAGAAAATACGTAGGGCGGTCGTTGTCGATGGCACCAGAGAAGTCCGAAAAGAGTTCCTGAACGTGCTCATTTTCCCATGCATACTCGCGCTGGTTTAGCGGTACGCGCATTCGGTTCTGGGCCAGTACCGCGCCAATCCCTTTGTGCTCAAACTCGATTGAATCGTCGTGTCCAGCCATCTGTTTTAGACCCCTAGTAGGAGTGTTGCGGGGCGTCCTGCCTCTTCTAGTTCACGAATGACTACGCGGCGAAGCCTCTCACGTACCCACGTTGAAACGGATACGCCGGAGATGTTCGCAGCCTCAGTGAAGGCTCTCTTCTCATTCTCCGTAAGTCGCAATTCTAAGTATTCAGTTCTTCGGTTTGCTTGTTTTGGCCTGCCGATTTTGGTCATAATTTACATACTGTGACACAAAAAGGGTACAAGTCAACACTTTTCCCTTTACTGTACCCTTTTTGTGGGTTACGTAACGTAAGCAGAAATAAACCCCGCTGCCAGCGCTAACTGCCATGAAATCGCTTGCGTCACGATGCACCGAAAGAATAGGGAAGCGTTTGGTGCTGGCTTGCGCTCGACAGCGAAAGCAAACTCATCATCTCGTACCATATCGGGAATCGCGATGCGGATAGCGCGTGGGAACTCATGCGCGATCTGCGAGAGCGCACAGAGAGCATATTCCAGCTGACGACAGACGGATTGACGGCTTACGCCGGATGCAGTGGACGCGCATTTCGACGTGCATATCCACTTCGCACAATTGATAAAACTGTACTAGCGGCCCTGATTTTGTTGGGCCTGATTGGTTTGGTGCCACGAGCCGGGTTACAGGGACGATCCCAAGCGTCCGGAGTGGACAGCCCGAGCCGCGTTTCATCAGTACATCACACGTCGAACGGTTGAATCTTTCCGTCCAGACTCATCTCCGACGCTACGTTCGCCGGACAAACGCGCACCGCCGCAAACTGGCTAATCACAAAGCGTGTGTGGCTCTTTGGGTGGCGTGGTATAACTTCGTCAGGGTGAACACTTCGATCAGAATGACGCCTTGCATGGCCGCTGGTGTGACTGACACGATGTGGACGATGCGGGATTTGCTGACAGCAACAACCGTCTAGGCGTTGCTACCCAAAAAGTGCTGGTTTACGATCTCTGCCCCGTTTTCCACAAGAAGTGCAACAAATCACTGGATTTTGCGTCTAAACATGGTAATCTCCCCATTACTGCGGAGTCGGCGTTCACAGTGCCACTTCGCCCGCCGATGCCGCGTCACAACACGCAAGTGAAGAAACTTGGCCAAGGAGAACGCCCATGAAGTTGCGCGTTGACTTTTCGCTGGAGTACCGCGTTCGCCATGATGAAGATGCCAAGGTGTTCGTTGCCTACGTTCCAATGTTACGCCTATTCACTCAGGCAAAGACTGAGCCCCGATTGCGAAAAGCCGTAGAGGATTTAGTTATCAGTTTTGTTCGAGCCTGCCATGAGCGCGGAATACTCGATGAAAAGATGCGTGAATATGGCCTTGTTAAGGTCGAAGGCAAACAAGCCCAAGAACTGCTGAAAGAATCGTCAAAATCCCGCCAGCAGTATATTTCGGTCGGAAACGATGAGCAGGATCTGTATGAGGTGCCGCTTACGCTTCTCGCCGGGAAGCAGGCCATGGCCGAGTGCTGCCAATAGAAGGCGTTCCTCCAAAGCAACTCAAAGTCGTCCTTGAAGTTTGCGGCTACAGTCTGATCTTCGATAGCCCTTCTCACTGGATTTTACAGAGAGGTGGAGAAACGCCCCTCCCAATCCCAAAAGAGGGCGGAGAGGATGGCCGTCTGTCAGTTGAGATTACCCAACATGCCCTTTTCGATGCTCAGCTCAGTTATCACAAATACCTAGACCTAGCTGAAAAGATGTCCGACGTGTGGCGCTAACCCCATCCGAGCAACACAAAATTAGATCAGTGGCCTCGATGTCAATGCGCAAGAGTTGGTGGTGAGGGGGCGCCGGCAAGAGCGCAGCGTGCTGGGAGCTGTGGCACGATAAAAAGGAAGAGAGGGTCTCCGGCACCTCATCCAGAGAAGAAAAAAACTTGCGTCTTAACAGAGAATCTGACGGCCCGCACTACCCGCGCCAACGGTTGCACAAATCCTGAAACCTCTCTAAGTCTATGATTCCACACATATCAGTCCCCTGTTCTCGACGTGAGAAACACAAATCTTAAAACCGTCACAGTGCCAGTAAATCGTTGCCAAGCCGGCGCGTTTGCAATCCCCGCCCGTTAACCACCTGTTCACTCCGCTGACGCTGCGGGCGCTCCCTGCTTTACAATAAGAGCTGCTCTGGAGTCGTCCTTTACCTCGTCTGGCCGGGCGTCAGTTTGCTGCGCCTGGGTTCTTGGGCCGCGCCACTTGGATGCCAAAAGTTTCGAGGATTTCCCGGCGAAACTGGCATCTCAGATAACGGAAAGCGCCGCATCGCCGTCTTAAGAAAGAGCGGCTTCTCTGCGTATTCATAAACGTGGCAATCAAGATCAAGCTACCCGATAGTAGGGCTTCGGCCCGTCCCGCGTCCGGGAGGAATTCCCGTCGTGGCGGGGGAAAGCCCGCCCGCACCCAACATTTCTCCCTCGCCGATCCGCTGGTGAAGCTCTTCGTCTCGGGCTTTGTAATCGCCGGAGTGCTCTTCATGATGGTATTCACCTACTTCTATGTGAAGTACGGGAACATCGTGGATCGCCGCATGGCAGGCCCGATCTTCAGCAACGCGGCCAGGATCTATGCCCGTCCACAGACGGTCACGGTGGGTGAAAAGCTTGATGCGGCCGCAGTCGCCGCTGAATTGCGCCGCGCCGGATACGCGGAAGAGCGCGGAAACAGCGACTCGCCGATCGGCCATTATGCTTTCACGCCCCATGGCATCCAGATAGTTCCCGGTCCTGAGTCCTTCCACGCCGCGGAAGGCGCCGTGATCCATTTCGAGAATGGCAAAGTCACCGCCATTGACGAGACCGGTAAAGACAACCGCAATCTCGAGGCCTACGAGTTGGAGCCGCAGTTGGTGACCGCCTTGTTTGAAGGGGAGGACCGTTCCAAGCGCGAGATCGTCAAGTTCGATGAAATTCCTAAAGTGCTGGTGGACGCGGTGCTCGCCATCGAGGATCGCCGCTTCTTTCAGCATAGTGGCGTCAACTATTTTCGCCTGATGGAGGCGGCTGCTGTCGACGTACGCGAAGGCCGTCACGGACAGGGCGGTTCCACTCTGACCATGCAGCTCTCGCGCGGCTTCTTCCTCTCGCCGCAGAAGACGGTAAGGCGCAAGCTGCTGGAAATGCTGATCGCCATCGAATTGGAACACAAGTTTTCCAAGCAGCGCATCTTTGAGATGTACGCCAACGAGGTGTACATGGGGCAGCGCGGTTCCTTCACCATCAACGGCTTTGCCCAGGCTTCGCACGCCTATTTCAACAAGGACATCAAGAACCTCACCTTGCCCGAAGTTGCTCTGCTGGCGGGGATGATCCAGCGCCCGAACTATCTATCGCCCTACAGGAATCCGAGGCGCGCATTGGAGCGCCGCAACCTGGTGCTCGACTCCATGGTCGAAACCGGCGCCATCACCCGCCAACAAGCTGACCGCGCCCAGGCAGCGCCACTTAAAGTTGCGCCACCCAACGTGGAAGCAAGCGATGCCCCGTACTTCGTGGACTTGGTGAAGGACCAGCTCTCCAACCAGTTCAGCGAGACCGAGTTGAACGATCACGCCTATCGCGTTTACACCACCCTCGACCCTGACCTCCAGCGCGCCGCAGCCGAGGCGGTGGACGCCGGCATGAAGTTGGTGGACGAGCAGGTGGAGAAACGGCGCACCCACAAGATCAAAGTCGGCACTGGCAAGGATGCGAAGACGGAAATCAAGGTCGAGTCCGGACCGATGCCACAAGTCGCGCTGGTGGCCATCGATCCGCATACCGGTGAGGTGCTGGCGCTGGTGGGGGGCAGGAACTATGGCATGAGCCAGCTAGACCACGCCATCGCCAAGCGCCCCACGGGCTCCATCTTTAAGCCTTTCGTGTACGCCGCAGCCATCAACACCGCGGTGACCGGACAGACACTGGTCGCCACCGGCGGCGCCGATGCGAATGGCGATGGCGGCAGCAACAACAGCCCGGGCGTTTTCACCCCAGCCACGCTGGTTGACGATTCTCAAGTCAGCATCGTCAGCGGAGATCAGGTTTACGAGCCCCACAACTATCACGACAGCTACAACGGAGAAGTGACTGCTCGCTACGCGCTGGCCCTGTCGTTAAACAACGCGACGGTGCAGGATCGGCCAGGAGGTAGGCTTCGACAAGGTGGCCGCGCTGGCCAAGGCGGCTGGAATTCAAAGCGTGCGGGCGACCCCGGCGATCGCCCTCGGCGCATACGATGCGACTCCGCTGGAAATGGCCGGCGCCTACACCGTCTTTGGCAATCAGGGCACGCATCTCGACTCCCCTCATGGTGAAGTCGGTCCGCGATGCGCGAGGCAACGTTCTCGACGACTATAAGACCGACAGCAAGGCCGTTCTCGACCCGCGTGTGGCGTACGTTTTGACCACCATGATGGAGGCTGTCATTAACAGTGGCACCGGCTACCCGGTGCGCGCGAGAGGGTTTCAAGCGCCGGCAGCAGGCAAAACTGGAACCTCGCATGACGCATGGTTTGCGGGCTACACCACCAACCTGCTCTGCATCGTTTGGGTAGGAAACGACGACTACACCGATCTAAAGCTTAGCGGCGGTGCCACGGCCGCGCCTATCTGGGCGGAGTTCATGAAGCGGGCTTCCAAACTGCCGCAGTACGCGGACATGAAGAACTTTTCCGCTCCGTCCGGAGTGGTCGAGGTCACTCTGGACAAAGTGACCAACCGGCTGAGCAACCGCGTCATGTCCGCAAACTTACACGGTTGCTTTCATCGCCGGCACCGAACCGAAGGAGACCTGTGACCAGGCCGCCGGGAGACCATAGGGGATTCTTCTCTAAGATTTTTGGTCTGGGCACGCCAGCGGTTTCGGCGCCTCCGCCCCCAACAACCAATGGCGTGGTCCAGCCGGGACCGAATGGGACTCCCGTTCAGGCGGCCGACGGCCAGCCTAGCCCGGCCCAGCAGCCTCAACCGAAGAAGAAGCGGGGCTTCTTTAGCCGTCTCTTTGGCAAGGGCGACAATGGAGACCAGCAACAAAATAACGGGACAGATGGTGCAGAGAAAGGGAACAATCCAGCACCAAAATAGGTCTAATATTGAACAAAGGACTCTGGAGGCCCGGCTATGGCTCGTCTCCCATTGCCACGGACGCTGCTACCGCTATCGTTGCTCGTGATCTTGCTGCTTGCGTTTCCCCTGTGCCTCCTGGCCAGTGATGAGCAGCAGCAGCCGAATGCGCCCTCTCCCATTCCCGATGGCAGTGCTTCCGCCGCGGATTTGGAACAACAAGGCGACGCCCTCAGGGCCCAAAAGCGTTATCTCGATTCCCTCGATTTTTACTCCGCGGCAATGGCCAAGCACCCTACTGCCCTGCTGTGGAACAAAGAGGGCATGGCGTACTTGTTCCTGCAAAAGTACCCGGAAGCGACCAAGTGCTTCGATCGAGCCATTAAGGCGGACAAGAAGGCACCGGCCGGCTACAACAATCGCGGCTACATGGAGCAGAGAGAAAAGAACTACGGCAAAGCTATCAAGTACTACAAGAAGGCCGTTGTGTTGGCTCCCGACGACGCCGTATTTCACTACAACATGGGTACTTCGTACTTCGGAAAGCATGATTATCAAATGGCCGCACTGCAATATCGAACGGCCTACAAACTCGATCCCGACATCTTTGATCGCGTTTCGCGCATTGGTGTAATGGCGCAGTCCGGCTCACCCGAAGACCGCGCTGCGTTCTCCTTCCTGGTTGCCAAAATGTACGCTCAAGCGGGCGACTTCGATCGCTCTCTCGAATACCTGCGCAAGGCCATGGAAGAAGGCTATAAAGACATCAAGAAGGTGTACACCGATTCCGAGTTCGCCACTTTGCGAACCGACAAACGCTTCGAAGAGTTGATGTCGCAGAAACCTCAGCCCATACCGTAGAGCACGCACCGAAAACAAACAGCGTAGCCCACACTGTGATTCGAGTTCGAATCGACCGCGCAGGTGGAGGCATTACGATCACGTAGGCAGGTGCGCTTTGTCACTGTCTTGGTGACATGGGACAACTAGTCTTCAATATGTTGTTCTCGGTCAGGCTGCCGTTGAACCGGGGAAAATATCCGCACAATTCAGGTCAACAAGATCGGGAGTCGAAAGGAAGTCTCGTGGAAACCAAGAATCTCGGCATCAACAGCAAACTGGTTCATGCTGGTCATAAAACTGACCTGACCGGGTCCGTTAACGTTCCGATTTATCAGACCTCCACCTTCGCATTCCGTAGTGCCGCCGAGGGCGCGGCCCTCTTCTCCGGCGAGCAGGATGGCTTCATCTACACCCGCATCGGCAATCCAACGGTTCGCGCCCTGGAGGACAATGTTGCTGAGCTCGAAAACGGTTGCGGCGGCATCGCAACCAGCTCCGGCATGGGGGCAATTTGCACGGTTTACCTTGCTCTACTAAACGCTGGGGCTCACGTCGTGAGTACAGCCTCCGTCTACGGCCCAACCCGCGGCCTCATGGAGAAAGACTTTTCGCGCTTCGGAGTCGAGTCCAGCTACGTCGATACTTGTGATCTGGCCCAAGTTGAGAACGCACTGCGGCCCAATACCAAACTCGTCTATGTCGAGACCCCCGCGAATCCAACCATGCAAGTCACCGACATCGAAAAGGTCGCGGCCATCGCCCACAGAAATGGCTGCCTGCTGGTTGTGGACAACACCTTCGCTAGTCCCTATCTGCAACGCCCGTTGGACCTCGGGGCTGATGTGGTCGTTCACTCCGTGACCAAATTCATCAACGGGCACTCCGACGTGGTAGGCGGAATCCTGGTAGCAAAGGACATGGAGATCTACAAACGCTTGCGCCGGATGATGGTGAACTCAGGCTGCAATATGGACCCTCACCAAGCCTTCCTGGTATTTCGCGGTCTGAAAACCCTTGGGATCCGCATGGAACGGGCCCAACAGAGTGCGCTGGAAATAGCTCGCTGGCTCGAAGTACAACCTGAAGTCAAAGCGGTCCGCTACATCGGATTAGAATCCCACCCGCAACACGACCTAGCTAAACGCCAAATGAAAGGGTTCGGCTCCATGATCAGCTTTGAACTTGAAGGCGGGATGGAGGCCGGGCGTCTGCTCATGGACGGGGTCCGGCTCGCCGCGCTGGCAGTCTCGCTCGGAGGCGTTGAGTCGCTCATCGAGCATCCGGCGTCGATGACCCACGCGAGCATCTCCCCTGAAGATCGGCGCTTGTCCGGATTCAGTGACGGCCTCGTTCGTTATTCCGTGGGCATTGAGGACGTAGAAGACCTGATCGCCGATCTTCGCCAAGCCCTCGATACCGTTTCGGCCGGTTTAGGCCCGTCGAGACATAGTCAGCTAGAAACCGTGGGTGCCACAAGTTAGCGTCCCCGTCGGGATGGTTGAAACCTTCTCGCCTGCAGATGATGAAAAGTCGGGCGAAATGGCCGCCGGTTTTCCCATGCGTGTTTTGCTTGTAACGAATCGAACCGGAGATGCGTTCATTCAATGAGTCCCGGATGTGACTCGGAAAGGGGTGCCATGGAATCTATTTATCGCTATTACACGACAGCCAAGTGGACCGACGGACGCAAGGGGGTCGTTTCGGCGGAGGAAATTGCCGAGCCGATACGATTCAGTGCGCCACCCGAGTTCATGGGCGAGGCTGGCACATGGACGCCAGAACACTTTTTCACGGCGGCCGTCGCGGCATGTTTCGTCACAACGTTTCGAGCCATAGCCGAGTTCTCGAAGTTCGAATACCTCTCCTTGGAGGCGAATGTTGAAGCGGTCCTGGAGAAGGGTGAGGGCGGATACAGTTTCACTCAGGTTATCGTTCAGCCAACCCTTGAGATCCGCGATGATTCCGACCGTGACCGTGCCATACGTCTGCTGGAAAAGGCTGAGCGCGCCTGTCTCGTTTCGCGCTCTCTGAAGAGCGAAATCAAATTGCAGCCAGAAGTCTTCGCGCGCACGGTGGAGCAAGTAGAAGTAGCGAATGCCTGAGCGCTAAAGAGCCAACTCATGAACCGGCTTGTGGACCAACCGGAGACGAGGAGAGTGGCGTGAAAACTCCAGTAGGATTGGTGCTTCTTGCAGTCTTGACAATACCGCTTCTGGCGCAAACCGATACGCTTAAGCCGGAGACGCTGGCCGCCTGGAGCGAATACATCCAGGCAACGAACGCACGTCTGGAGCGTGACGTTCATGAGCAGAATTCATTTCTCTTGATTGATCGCGACCCCGGCCTGAGCGCTCGCCTGCGTGGTAGCGCGATTGTGATATCGCCGGCCGGTAACAATGGTCACACAGCAGTACCTCACGGGATCGTCACCGACTGGGTCGGCGATGTCTTTGTTCCCAACGCGAAAATTGGCGATGTTGTCGCCCAACTCAATGATTACGACCGATACGGGCAGTTCTTTAACCCAACCGTAGCCGACGCTCACCTGCTCAGCCATGCCGGCGACGAATACAACTTTTCAATGGTACTGCGGCAAAAAGTCCTGTTTGTGACGCCCGTTTTGGACGGCGACTACAAGTTGCAGATCACCAAACTCGACCAACGCAGGTGGTACACCATTTCATACACGACGCGCCTGCAGGACGTCGAGAACTACGGCGAACCCAGCCAGCGCAAACTGCCGCCCGATCAAGGGCACGGTTACATATGGCGGATCTATAACATTACACGCTTCGAAGAACGCGACCGAGGCGTCTACATAGAGATTGAAGCAGTGGCATTGAGTCGTGACGTGCCGGCAGGACTGCACTGGCTGATCGACCCGGTTGTGCGCCATCTTCCAAAGACTTCACTGGCGGCAACGCTAAGCCAAACGCGTGACGCAGTCGCCGCGCCCAAACCGGTTCCTGGCATGCTAGCCCCGTCTGAGAGTGCCGAAGGGGCGGAATGACAATGACAGCGACCAGGCGGATCAGACATGCCGCATTTTGTATCGGTGAAGCTGGAGACCTGAACATGCGCGGCGGTTTTTGTTCGCAGCGATAAGGGAATGGGAACGGCCAAACCCGAACTCAAGGAATGATGAATGCCAAATCTTACAGAGATTCCATCCGAGACACGCAAAACAGCCTTCCATTCCATGAATCGCGAGGACCTGCTACGCACCCTCGAAATGTTCGCGAAGAACTGGCTGGCTCATGACGGTTGCTGGTTCCTGGCGGCGGAGGAAGGTTTTGGTATGAATGCCGCTATTGAGCTAGACAGGATCGCATGGCAGCGGTTCGCGATGACCGAAGCAAACCGCATTATGACGACCTTCAACATCTCGCCTGGAGGCGGCTTGGCGGCGCTGGAAAAAGCTCTGGGGTTGCGGCAGTACAGCCTGATCAACTCTCAGAGGGCCGAATGGTCGGAGGACGGCAAATGCCTGCGGTTCTTCATGGATATCTGCCGCGTGCAGGAGACTCGCAGACGCAAGGGGCTGGCGGATTTTCCTTGCAAGTCCGTCGGTACAGCGGAGTTCGAGACATTTGCGCGAACGGTGGATCCACGTATTCGCACGCGGTGCCTTCATTGTCCTCCGGATGCTCTGGAGGGGGAGTACTGCGGCTGGGAATTCAGCGTGGCAGACGAATCCAACGCTCCAGTCGCGTTGTAGCTGTGTAGCATTTCAAGGAGGCAACACGATGTCGTTCAATGTTGGCGGTATCGATCGTGCGGTTCGCATTGTGCTCGGTTTGGGGCTGATGGCTTTGGCCTTTTTCCACATTTTCACCGGAACACTCGCAATCGTCGCATACGTTGTGGGCGCCATTGCGGTGGTGACAGGTGTGTTCCGCTTCTGTCCAGCCTGGGCACTATTCGGCATCACTACCCGCTCTGCGAAAGAAGTCAAATAGGAGACCAGGAATACCGGAGGGGATTTGAACACGCACGAAGACTTTGCAGGGAAGAGCGCACTGGTGGTGGGTGGTAGCAGCGGTATTGGGGCCGCGGTTGCCAAGCTGTTGTTGCAACGAGGCGCGGCAACCGTACTGATTGTCGGAAAGAACCCGGACAAGCTCAAGACTGCGGAGACGGAGCTGCGTCCGTTCGGAAGACTCAGCACCGAAGCCGCGGACATTACTGATCCAGCACAACTTCAGCAACTGCTGTCGACCATCGGCGACAAGTACTCAACTGTTGACTTGCTGGTGAACAGCGCCGGAGTTTTTCGGCCGAAGCCTTTTCTCGAACACACGGCCGAGGACTACGACCGTTACATGGGCTTGAACAAAGCCTCGTTCTTTATTACGCAGCGCGTTGCACAAAACATGATGAAACGCGGCAAGGGCGGCGCGATCGTCAATATTGGCTCGATGTGGGCCCGGCAGTCCGTCCAAGCGACGCCTTCTTCGGCATATTCCATGGCCAAGGCAGGTCTTCACTCCTTTACTCAGCATCTGGCGATGGAGCTTGCGGCCGGGAAGGTCCGGGTCAATGCCGTTTCTCCGGCTGTGGTCGAGACGCCAATCTATCAGGCCTTCATTCCCACAGAGCAGGTGCATGAGGCGCTGCAGGGATTCAACAGCTTTCATCCCATCGGACGCATAGGAACTCCGGAGGAGGTCGCGGAGGTTGTCTGCTTTCTTCTCAGTGACAGAGCATCCTGGGTCACAGGCGCAATATGGGACGTGGATGGCGGAGTCATGGCCGGCCGCAATAAATATTAGCCTGAAGAGAATGATTTTGGACGAACTGCGATGACCCTTCTTGAACGGATATCGCTCCGGAGTTTTGCATGAAAGACATCCTGTCAATCGGCTTGTTTCTGATTGCCTACCTGGTGCTCACGCAATGGTTGTTACCCAAGCTGGGAGTGCCAACCTGACGAAGCAATACCTGTTCCGTCGAGGCTCGACGGAAGGACCACCAACAGGAGCAAGCTGCGGATTCCCAACTACAGCCTAATCTTCCCGGGGGAACGAATGAACGATCGCACTTTTAAACATACTGAGGCCCACAAGCTGGAGGATCCTGAGCGGTTGAAGTGGCTTCCTCCGGCGGACGTTTTGGCGCGCTTGGAGCTTCGGGAAGGAATGAGAGTTGCGGATGTCGGAGCTGGTACTGGTTATTTCAGCATTCCTGTCGCGCGCGCGATTGGCGCGTCTGGACGGGTGTTCGCTGTCGATCTGCAGTCTGAGATGCTCGATCGAATGCGAGCGAAACTCGAAGAGCCGGATGCTCCGCGGAATATCTCTCTTCATCAAGGGGAAGCCACAAAACTTCCATTTCTGCCGGGAAGCGTCGATATTGCTCTCTACGCTAACATCTGGCATGAGCTCGACGATCACCTGGCGGCGTTGCGAGAAGCATCCCGAATTACGGTTCCCGGCGGTACCATTGCCATACTGGATTGGCGTGAAGATATGTCCCCACCTCCCGGTCCACCCCAGGATCACCGCTTGCCGGTGGCCACCGTGGCAAACTTCTTGCGTGTGAACAGGTGCGGCAAGGTTCTGCACAGCAAGGTCGGGCAATTCGGCTACATGGTTACAGCTCGGTTGCCGCTACAGTAAAGGTTCCAAGCGAACTTGGCCGCCGGCACGAAGCATCCGGGGCAAAACCGGCAAGCCCTGGCAATGCAAAGTCCCGCAGAAGGGATGGGTTCCCGGTGCCGCCCTGTCTTTCTATTCCTCTGCGGCCATGACTGCCAACTGCGAAGAGGCCATGGCGAAGAAGATCGCCCGGTGGCAGGCGGCCGAGACTATCGGCATCAGCGCTCGCCAGATGCGGCGCTGGCAGGAGCGGCTAGAAGCGTTTGGCTATGGCGGGTTATTCGACCGCCGGCGTGGCCAGCCTTTCCCCAAAGCGAGTCCCTCTGCCCGCAACATGACTTCCTGTACTTTCATCGCCCGCTTGATCGCGGCCTTGGAGTAGGAATCCACGCTTGGCATGGTCCCTACTCTCGCTGCCGGAAAAGCGGACACATCACGAGGCATCTCAACCGGACACATCATGTGCTACTGACATGCATTCTCTTTCTTCTTGACCCGGGTGCTTAAATCGTGATAACTGCGAGGGGAGCAGGGGCCGAAAGGGAAATTGTCATGCGACAAATTATCGCGCGGCCTATCTGTATCTTCCTGATTGCTGCAAGTGTGCCACTGACATGTGCGCTGTCGATGTCTGCACAGCCAAATCCCAAACCTATCCTGCGGCGCGCGGAAAGCTTTTCCGTTTCCCCACCTTTACGCGATCTGGCAAAGATGCCGCCGCCTCTTCGTGATGGCTTCCGTGCGGTGACTTCCAGTCGTCGCCTTCCGAAGAGTCCAAGCGGCCCTGTGGTGGATCCAGTTGAGCAGATCTCTGCCGCTTCTGGCTCGAATTTCTCGGTCGGCTTGAACTTCCTCGGTCTGGGAAACGGCTTCCCGAATTTCACTCCTTCCAGTGCTCCGCCCGATACGAGTCTTGCAGTTGGTGACACTCAGGTTGTGCAATGGACGAACCCGGTTTTTGCAGTGTTCGACAAGAGTTCGGGGCAACTTCAGGCAGGGCCTATCTTGGGAAGCACCATTTGGTCGAGTCTGTCTGGACCGTGTGCAGGCGGCACCGCCGGGATCGAACTCATTGTCCAATTCGACAAGGTCCATCACCGTTGGTTGCTGACTGAGAACACCGTGAATGGCCCGCCGTACAGTTCTTGCGTCGCCGTTTCCACTGGCCCCGACGCGCTAGGGACCTACTATCTGTATCAGTTTCCGCAAGGCACGTTGCTACCGGATTCGCCAAAGTGGGGCGTCTGGTCGAATGGTTATTATCAGACGCATGGCGAGTTCTCTACGACGGGCTTCGTTGGTCCGGAACTGTGTGCCTACAACAGCGCAAAGCTTGTAGTAGGCGACGGTTCGGCAGAACAGATCTGCTTCGTGCTCTCTCCGGCTGATGGCCTTCCCTTACCTGCGGACATCGATTCCACCTTTCTGGCGCCACCCTCCGGCGAAGATGAGTTCTTCATGAGCTTATGGGATGCTACCCATCTGTCTCTGTACTCCTTGCATCCCGACTATCAGAACCCGCAGAATTCGACCGTCACCGGCAACAATGGATCGCAACTCATTACCGTGCCCGCCTTCAATCCGGCGTGCAACGGCGCCTATAGCGGCGATTGCGTTCCTCAGAAAGACGTTCCTGACCGGCTGCTGGTTCTGGGCGATCGCTTGATGTACCGTCTCGCCTACTGGGAGGACACTCAACTCGCGCACGTCCCCACGACCCCGCCCCGGCCGAATCCCTCGCAGCACTGGTATGTGCTGCATGACTCGACAGCCTCTGGCGGCAACGAGGCCCCCAGATGGTACGAATTCACCGCCCCGATCAGGCCGGTTCCTGTTACCAGCATCTCGCTGTTCCAATCGGGTACTTTCGCTCCCGACTCGAACTACCGCTGGATGGGCTCCATCGCCAGCGACAAGAAGTACGACATCCTGCTCGGCTATAGCGAATCCAGCTCGAGTCTGTATCCCTCAATCGCGATTACAGGTCGCACGATCAATGATCCGCTGGGCACAATGGAGGATGAGCTGACGGTTGTGAGCGGAACGGGCTCGCAGCCCTCAAGCCTGTGGGGCAACTACAGCAGCATGCGAATCGATCAGGACGGCTGCACCTTCTGGTACACGACCGAATATTATATGGTCACGCTGCCTAACGATTGGAGCACCCAGATAGCGTCAGCAAAGTTCGCCGACTGCCAATAGGACAGGCTCTTCGCCTTTGCAGCCTACCTCGTCGAATTGACTATCGCCGGTATAGCGATCGGTCTCATTTACCGGACTGCCGCGCGAGCGCTGAGGTCTCAGCTAGTCCGGTTTCACCGAAGCCTTGCTAAAGTGGTCAACCGTTTTCTGTAGCGAGGTTTCGTCTTCCACGTTGACGCAGGTGCGCGAACGGTCAATCTGTCGCATGAGGCCGCAAAGCACCTTGCCCGGGCCGACCTCCACGAAGTTCTGCAATGGAAGCGCCGCCAGTTCGCGCATGGACTTGTCCCATTGCACCGCTCCTGTCACCTGGCGTATGAGCGCATCGCGTGCCTGCTCGGCGGTTGTGATCAGAGTCGCATCCACGTTGCACATCAACGGAACCTCGGGCGCGTGAAATGTCAGTGCGCGCAGGTCCTCCGCCAGCCTGTCCTGAGCGGGCTGCATCAGTGCGCAATGGAACGGTGCGCTGACGGGAAGCATGATGGCGCGCTTGGCTCCACGGTGCTTTGCCAACTCAGCTGCGCGTTCCACTGCCGCCTTGTTGCCGGAGATGACTGTCTGGTCGGGCGAGTTCAGGTTCGCCGCCTGGCAGACCTCTCCCTGCGCCGACTCTTCGCAGATCTGCTGCACCTTTTCACTGGACAGCGCGAGGATGGCGGCCATCGCGCCCACACCTACGGGTATTCCCTCCTGCATATACTTGCCGCGATTGCGAACAGCGCGCACCGCATCCGCGAACGAGACGGTACCCGCAGCCACATGCGCCGAATACTCCCCCAAGCTGTGTCCCGCGACGTAAGAAGGCGTGATCGCTTTGGACTTAAGCACGCGCCATACTGCGACCGACACCGTCAGGATCGCCGGCTGTGTGATCTCGGTAAGCTTAAGCTGGTCTTCCGGACCCTCGAAACAGAGTTGCGAAAGCTTGTAGCCCAGGGCAGTGTCGGCTTCGTCGAAGGTTTCCTTTGCCACCGGATACAGGGCGGCGAGTTCCTTGCCCATTCCAACCACTTGCGAGCCTTGTCCGGGAAAGAGAAATGCGATGGGAGAAGAGTGCGAACTCATCGTGCCTCGCTGTATTGTGCAGCTAAAGACTTGAGATTGCAGAATCTGCCGCGGGCAAGCACGCGTTACACCAGGCTGCTGCCGACCGGGCCGGCTGCTGCCGACTCGGCGGTGTGGTGGTTCAGGTTTTTGCTGGCAGCGGCAATGCGCTCCTGAATCACGTCATTGAGTTGGCTGTTGGCAAACTCCGTTGCCACGCGCACTGCGTTCTTGATAGCGTTCGCGTTCGACGATCCGTGGCTGACAATGCACACGCCCTTCAGACCCAGCAGCGGTGCGCCGCCGTATTCGGAGTAATCAAGCCGCTTCTTGAAATCGGCAAAGGCCTTGCGTGACAGCAGAAAGCCAACCTGGCTGCTGATGGTAGCCTGCAATGATTGCTTCAGCAGGAACCGCACCGTCTCGACCATGCCCTCGGAGATCTTCAGCGCCACATTGCCGACAAACCCGTCGCAGACCAGGACATCGGCTTTCCCGTTGTAGAGATCGCGCCCCTCGACATTGCCCACAAAATTCATGGGCAGCTCTTTAATCAGCTTGTACGCTTCGCGGGTCAGATCGTTTCCCTTGCTCTCTTCCTCGCCGATGGAAAGCAACCCTACGCGCGGATGCTCGGCGCTGGGAAACTTCCCTCCAAAAATGCTGCGGAAGTAGATATCGCCCATGATGGCGAACTGTTGCAGGTTTTGTGGCTTGGAATCGACGTTGGCGCCGACGTCGATAAGGATGGTCGCAGTGCCTTGCGCGGTGGGAAATACCGCAGCCAGCGCGGGACGATCCACCCCGGGGATCGCGCCCAAAACCATCTTGGCAGTCGCCATGGCCGCGCCCGTGTTGCCGGCAGTGACAAATCCAGCTGCTTTGCCATCGCGCACCAGGCGAAGGCCAACGCGCAAGGAGGAGTCGCGCTTGGTGCGCACCGCCTGCGCCGCCTTTTCGTGCATGCCGACAACTTCGCGAGCATTGACGACGCGGATGGAGAGCCTACGCCAGAAAGGGTGCAGGTCGAGCTCGGCGCGGACCACGTCCTCTTTTCCCACCAGCAGGACTTCCACGTCATAGTGACGCGCGGCGAGAATGGCGCCTTCCACTTCGGGTTTAGGCGCTCGGTCCGAGCCCATGGCGTCAAGAGCGATGGTGGTTGGCATGTCAGTCTGTCAGTTGCAAATCTTCGTAACCGTCAAACCGAGGAAGCGGTACAGCTCCATGTTGCCAGTGCACTGCTGTAGCCTACCGCCCGAGTTTCGCCGGAAAAGAGCGCCACCGCAAGTGTGTTAGCTGGTGCTCTCTTCGACCGCGATGACCTCGCGACCCTTATAGTAACCGCATTTCGGGCAGGCACGATGCGGCAATTTGCGCTCGTGGCAGTTGGGGCACTCGGACAAGGACTGCGCCGTCAGATGATCGTGGGAACGGCGCTTGGACGTACGCGCCTGGGAATGACGTCGTTTCGGATTAGGCATTCAAACCTCTTAACTAGGACCGCCCGGCCTTGCCGCGCGATCGGAACTTTAGCTTTGCAGCTTCTTTTTGATTTCGTTCAGCGCTTCCCAACGGGGGTCGCTAAGATGTTGCTCACAATGGCATTGCTCGACGTTCAGATTAGTGCCGCAATGCGGGCATAATCCCTTGCAATCTTCGCGGCACAAGGCCCTGACCGGCGTGGCCAACAGCACCTGCTCGCGCAGCGCATCTTCCAGCAAGAGACCTTCGCCCTGATAATACCCGATCTCGGTCTCCGCCTCGGTAATCGCCACCTCATCGGCGCGGCGATCCACCCCTAACGGCCGGTAGATCAGATCAAAAGCCCAGTTCACGTCCTCGCCAACCGGCTCCAGGCAGCGCGCGCAACTGAACTCCAGATGCGCCTCCACCTTGCCGACCAGCCGTATGTCCTCGACGTTCTGGTGGTGCCCGCGATGCTCCACGATCAGCTCGGCACGGCCTGCGCTGTGCAAGGGGCCGATCTGCCGGAAGTCGGGGCCAAACTCGATGGCGCCGGGCTGATAGTCTTCGTCGAACTCCAAATTCCGGAGTTCCAGTTCCCGAACCCGAATCAGCATAGCAGCCTCAGCCTAAGAAAACGCCCAGAATAGCCCTTCGCTCCGGTCGGAACCGGGTCTGGCAGGCCAAGCTCCTGACGGGAAACGCTGGCAGGTACAGACGGCGGGATCGTTCTTAAGGCAAAGATCAAGGATAAATTCATGGCAGGGCAGTGTCAAGGTGAGGTCGGGCGGGGGGAGTGTCTGAAAAGTGTGGTTTCGCTACGCAGTCCGGTTCCAGCCGGGCTGTTTCACGTTTTACGCGGATTCCTCCCCCGCCATTATAATCGAATTGGTGAACTAAGCATGGAAACAAAGTGTTACGAGGCACATTCCCCGAATTCAGACGTGCCAATCTGCGGATTGCATCAAAAGCCGCTGATTGAACAGAGCTTACCGACCGCCGATCAGAATCCTCAGGGCTTAGGTAAAGGTGTATTGCGATACCACCTTACTGTGCTTGTTTGCCCAGTAACTAAGGAAACTGTAAGGCGGCTGTGATTGCTCTGCTCGCCTTTGCCTTTGTTTTCTGCCAGCAACATTAAGTCCCCTGTGCCCCCGCGAGCGCCGGGTGCCCCGCCCAAGCTTCTTTTGCTTGGGTGGGGGTTTTTCTCTAATCGCGCTCGACCCTTTCGCGCATTGCCGTCAGTCCTAGAAGTGAAACCCAATCTGCGCTGTCAACGCGCGCGGCGTGACGTAGTGCGTACCACTGAACGTCGAGAGGAAGTTGTATAGAGCATAGTTGTTCGTCAAGTTGATTGCCGTGAATTGTAGGCTCCACTTGTACCTGTCGCCCTTGAACAGGTTGTCGTCGCCCACCGCCAAATCAAACAAGTTTCGTGACGCGATGCGCGGAGGGTTGTGGTCGTCGTTTTCAGTTCCCGGCGCCGGTACCTTTGTGAGCGTGGAGCCGAACTGCGATGCCAAACAGGTAAACGGCAAAGGCGTGGTCGGAGTTGCGTGCATGCCGTTGCAAGTGAATCCAGCCTGAAATTCCTGGTCGGCGGTGAGAGGAATTCCGGCCGGATCGGTCATGGTGATGGCGGGTTGCCCGTTAAGCGTGGTCGACTGCGGGCAATCGTTCTCCGGGCCGATTCCGTAACACGGTACCGCCCCCGCAACCAGTCCGCTGTCGTAGCGCCAGTTGAAGCCGACCCACGGGCCGCGCTTCCAGGGGGTCTGATATTGCAGGTGTGCAGTCATGTTGTAGGCCTCGTCGTGATCAATGCGGAAGACCCCGAGGGGTGCTGATGGAGTGGCTCCGGCCCCCGCGATCTGTGGAGTGAAGAACCGGGCGGCGACACTGGACATGACCACCAGCGCGCTGAAGCCGTGGTTGACCGGCATGCTGGCGCGCAACGCCCAGCCCGGAATCTTCGAATTATGCCATTCGATCGGGAAAGTAATCGGCGTATTACCCAGCACGCTAAAGTCGTAGGCGCTGTGCGTGTACTTCCAGATGTACTCACCGTCGATCACCAGAAACTTTCCGACGGCTTGTTGCAGGCCGGCATGGAATTCATTGCGAAAGCCTGGCGCGAGTGGCGTCGGCGTACTGGATGAGCAAGCCAGAAGAGGATTCAGGACAGGCGAGCCACATCCCGTGCTGGAGAGCACCAGGTTCTCATTGAAGGGAGTCTCCAACGTACGCGCATAGGAGAGACGCAGAACGGTGTTGGTTTTCTGAATGTTGTAGGAAAGGCCGACGCGAGGCTCCGCTTGGCTGGCAACGGCAAGGCCGTTGTACATGTCGCCGCGAATCCCCAGATTGAAGCTCCAGTTGCGCACGTTGATGTTGTCCTGCACGTACATCGCGAGCTCTTTAACGTCGGTGTGGCCAACGAATGGGAAGAGGACTCCTCCGCGTGTCAGGTCGTAGGGCAGCAAGACATTGTTGAACAAGGGATACAGCGCGGAGTTGGGCGCGTTGGGGTTCGAGGCGATGTTCGGTTGGTACCCGGCGCCTGCGCACTGCGAGGGATTGGTAAAACCGTTGACCGGGACGGCATTTCCATTCAAGCAGGGGGCATTGAGGGTGGGATCGACGATCCCGAGCTGGTCATTCTCGTTCAGGAAGGTCTGCTCATACGTAATGCCGGCTTTCACGTTGTGAATGCCCTTCGTATAGCTGACGTTCGCGAGCCCACCGGCATTGAGAAGCGTGCGCTGCTGGGCAACGGTTTCTCTCTGGAGATTCGGCGGGCCAAGGTCCGCGAAAGGGTCATTACTGGGGTAGTAGTTATAGGCGTCGCGCCGCACGTAGCCTGTAACGTTGAGAACAGCATTCGGGCTTAATGTGTGGGTCCACGTAGGCGCGATGTTGAAGGTCAGGATTTTAGAACGCTGATCGGTCGGCCCCAACGGAGCGCCTGTCACAGGGTTGGTTTGGAGGGTACCACTCAAATCGTGAAACTGCTGGTCGTACGAATTCGGCGTCTGAAACCAGGAGCGCGTGAACTGGAGATTGAAGTGCAGCGCGTCTTTCTGAGACAACACGTAGTCGAAGCGGTCGAAGACATTCTCTTCGTTCCCGTGTGCGTGAAAAACTACAAACTCCGACGGATCGAGGAAGCGGCCGCTGTCGAGTCCATTGGCCGCAATGAAGTTCCCCCAGTTCTTGCCACCGTAAGATAAGTTGGCGTCCAGGTTAGATGAGCCAAAGGTTCCGTAGCTAGCCGTGATAGCTCCATGCGGCGTAGTCGAACCGAGGCCCGAACGCGTGCTTACGTCAATCACCAGGCTGGTCTTGTCTCCAAACTCAGCCGGCGGCGCTCCGCCTATCACCGTCATGGATTGCACCGCGTCGAGCGGAATCTGGTTGGAAAATACCTTGCTCTGCTGGTCGGTAATCGGCTGGCCATCCAGGGAAAACGAGTTCTCGGCATGGTCGCCCATACCGTGAAAGAGCCCATTGGAATCTGCCGCGACTCCCGGCGAGGCCAGCGTGACCAGCGAACTGAGCTGCGAGGAAGAGCTCTCCAGCGGGACCTTGTCGAACAGACTGCGATCCAAGTCGCTGTGGAACGTCGGATCGTTTTCCAACAGATCGCTCGCTTCGCCTTGTACCGTGACGCTTTCGGCAGAGCCAGCTATCTGCAGAGTGATTTTGAGGCTCAGCGGCACAGCGGAATGCACATCAACGTCCTGCGAATAAGCAGCGAACCCGGTCACATTGACACTGAGGTGGTAAGGATTAAAGGGAATGTTGGTAAAGCTGAATCGTCCCGCGCTGTCGGTAGTGGTTGACCGGTCGAATTGGCTGACAGGGTTATGAATCTCTACGGTTGCACCCGGCACCACCGCGCCGGTCGGATCGGCAACAACACCGCTTAGCGATGAGTTTCCCGTAGTCTGCGCGCTCGCGATGATGACGCAAAACAGCGCCCAGAACACCGCCGCCATAACTGCTATGACTAACTTGTAAGCGAAATCCGTCTCGATATTTTCCTGCTTTGAAATCATCTCTCCTCCACTTCGCTAGCTCCCGCAATCGTGTTTAGCCCGCGCAACAAAGCGCGGGCAACACGACGAGAGCAATGGAAAATGCATGCATGCACGCGTCCGAGGACGCGCCATCAAAGTTTTCTGAGTTGCGAGTCTGGATTAGAGGCTGGGCGGCGCCCGGGAGGGGATTCTATGGTCGGCTTGAAGCGACGCGTAGTTGACTGCCTGAAGCGTGACCCGAATCCAACGCGGATTCAGTAGATCGGCTTGCGGCAGTTGGGGGGTAACGATTGTGTTATGTCCAGCGCGGCAAAGCTCGCATTGATCGCCGGTAGCCAAACTGCTGTCTGGTTGACTTGATCTGGCGGATACGCGCGCGAGGTCACTTGCCGCTCCTGATGTGCCGACCACATGCACCAGTGGGTGCAGCAGAACATGCACAAACAACAACATCAGTAGCCATCCTCGAAACTTCACCGAATTCCTCGCTGGGGCCCAATTTTGCTGATCATCATTATTCTGACGCACAGCCTCGACAAAGTAAAGCATCGCACATGGCCGCGTCGGCCCATGGAACGCACGCTTTACCAGGCGAAGCCTCACCTTCTTGCAGGATCGCAGATCGGAATCACCGGCTCTCCGGTCACTGCGATGCCGTAATACCTTCGCTGGAAGTAGAGCGCCACATTGACCAGGCCGATCATCGCCGGCACTTCCACCAAAGGACCGATCACTGCGGCGAACGCCTCGCCGGAGTTGATCCCGAACACCGAGACGGCCACGGCAATCGCCAGCTCAAAGTTATTGCTCGCCGCCGTAAAGGACAGCGTCGCCGATTTCGAGTAGTCGGCCTTGAGCTTGTAACCCAGGAAGAACGAAACCAGGAACATCAACACAAAGTAAATCAGCAGGGGAACCGCGATCCGCACCACGTCCAGTGGCAGACGCAGGATGTAGTCCCCCTTCAGCGAGAACATTACAACGATGGTGAACAGCAGTGCGATGAGTGTGATCGGGCTGATGCGTGGGATGAAGGTCTTCTCATACCACGTCCGGCCCTTGGCTTTCACCAGAGTCAAGCGCGTCACGATCCCCGCAAGGAACGGGATGCCAAGGTAAATGAAGACGCTGCCCGCGATGTCGCGAATCGAGACGTTGACCACCGAGCCTCGCAGGCCAAACCACTCCGGCAGCTTGGTCACAAAGATCCACGCATAGATCGAATAGAACAAGACCTGGAAGACCGAGTTGAACGCCACTAGTCCGGCGGCATATTGCGTATCGCCCTTGGCCAATTCGTTCCACACGATCACCATCGCAATGCATCGTGCCAGGCCGATCAGAATCAGTCCCGCCATGTATTCCGGATATCCGCGGAGGAAGACGATGGCCAGCACGAACATCAGCACTGGCCCAATCACCCAGTTCTGTACCAGCGACAGACCGAGAATTCTCTTGTTGCGGAAGACTTCGCCCAACTCCTCGTATCGCACCTTTGCCAGCGGCGGGTACATCATCAAGATAAGGCCGACCGCAATCGGAATGGAGGTTGTGCCAACGTTGAACCGGTTCAGGAAAGGAACGACGCTAGGCAGCGCCCATCCTGAAAGCACGCCAACGGCCATCGCCGCGAAGATCCACAGCGTCAGATAGCGATCGAGAAAGCTGAGACCAGCGGTCACTTTGTTGTGCATGATGTGTCCCAAGAGCTGAGGTGGTATGTCATTGCTGGCCGATTTTGTCGATCTCCTTTTGAATTGCAAGCCGGTCCAGGCTGGATATCGGCAGGCACAATAGGAGGCTGATCCGGCGATCCAAAGCCATGAAAGCTTCGCGATAAGCACGTTCGATTTCGTCGGGCGAGCCCTCAACCGCCGCAGGATCAGGAATCCCCCAATGCGCAGTCATCGGCTGGCCCGGCCATACCGGGCATACTTCCTTGGCTGCGTTGTCGCACACCGTGAAAACGAAGTTCATCTCCGGCGCTCCGGGCTGGGCGAATTCTTCCCAACTCTTGCTGCGCAATCCATTGGTGGGCAGGCGGGCCAGTTCGATTTGCCGCAGCGCCTCCGGCCGTACTATGCCCGCCGGATGGCTGCCAGCGCTGTAAGCGGTAAAGTTCGGCCTACCTTTGTGGTTAAGGATCGCTTCGGCCATGATGGAGCGCGCCGAGTTACCTGTGCACAAGAAGAGCACGTTGTAACGTCCCTGCATAGTCGTTATTCCTTATCGCTTCGGTTCTTAGCGTGTGGCTTCTTCGCCCGGATAAACGCGCTCATGAACTTCCCGTCCACCTGAGGTGCGATGGCGTCCACGTCAACCCCCTGGTCATTCAAGAAAACCCGGGCGTCTTCGACGTTGTGAACCCGCGTGGGTTCGATCTCGATAGCTTCGAATCCGGCGTCGCCGAGCTTCGAAATGTACTCGGTATCCTGCAGCGCGCCGGCAATGCAGCCCACCCACAAGAGAACGTTTTGCCGCACTTCGGCTGGTACGTCGCCGCGTACTACAACGTCAGATACGGCAAAGCGGCCGCCGGGTTTCAGGACGCGAAAGGCCTCCCTCAGCACACGATCTTTGTCGGCAGAAAGATTGATGACGCAATTTGAGATGATCACATCCACGGAATTGTCAGGCAGCGGAATGTTCTCGATCTCGCCCCGGAGAAACTCAACGTTCTCCACACCGGCCTTGCTCTGGTTTTCCCGCGCCAGCGCTAGCATCTCATCGGTCATGTCGAGTCCGTACGCCTTGCCAGTTGGCCCAACGCGCCTGGCCGAGAGCAGCACATCAATGCCGCCGCCCGAGCCCAGATCGAGCACCGTCTCCCCCGGATTGAGCTGCGCCAGCGCCGTCGGATTGCCGCATCCTAACGAGGCCTTCAGCGCATCTTCGGGAACTTGGCTCGACTGGGCCGCGTCATAGAGATTTGTCGTGATGGGATCGCAGCAGCTCTCCAGCGCGGTAGAAGCGCCACAGCAGGAGCTGCTTCCGGTATGCACACGGAGGGCGGCCTGTCCGTATTTTTCTTTGACCACTTCCTTAATATCAGTGCTCATGCGTTCTCCTATTTGCAGACAGCAGTAATCTTTTCGGGTTTGACTGCTTTGTTGCGCGTGCAACATTCGGCATACAGAAAGCCGAGCAATTCTTGCAGTGCTTCCGTGTTCGCCGTGTACCAGAGGAAGGTTCCTTCGCGGCGCACCTTCACCAGGCCTTCGTTCTTCAGCTTGTCGAGATGATGCGAGAGGGTCGAGCTGGGAATGTCCAGCTCCTCGCCAATCTCGCCGACAACCAGCCCCTCGGGATGCGCCGACAATAGCAGTTGCATGATGCGCAGTCGCGGCTCGGTCCCCATCGCCGATAGCATGTCGGCGTAGCGAATAATTTGTTCGGAATTTTGTTTAGCGGGCATTGTTCGCTGTTTCTATAATTCTATGATTATAGAATAATAGAAGCAATGTCAAGAGAAATCCGCAGCCGCATCCGAAAGCCGGCTCCGTTTGGGAACCCAAGGTTCGAATCGGGGCCAGACCTTCCGCCCCTTTCCTCGTCCAACGGCAGGGGAGAAACATTTCATGAGAGTCTTAATGGCAGTCGTGATGCTCGTAAGTTTGGCGGCGGCACAGGAATCACAACACCAGCAGGGCGTGCAAACGCGCGGCGACCAAGCCATGGGTTTCTCGCATGAGATGACCACGCACCATTTTCTCCTCACCAAAGATGGCGGCGTGATCGAGGTGGAAGCGGACAATCCCAACGACAAAGCCAGCCGGGATGCGATCCGGCAACACATGGAGCACATCGCCATGATGTTCAGCGAAGGCGACTTCAACGCTCCCATGTTCATTCACGCTCAGACTCCGCCGGGAGTGCCCACCATGAAGCGTCTGAAAGACCAAATCACCTATCGTGCTCAGCCTACCGCACAAGGAGCCGAGGTGCGGATCACCACCGCGAATGCCGAAGCACTGGAGGCAGTGCATCAATTCCTCACATTCCAAATCAAGGATCACCACACTGGCGATTCCACGGAAGTGCGCTGAGCGCGGCCAGTGAGGAGATGTCAGTTGACTCCCGAATTGGGTTGGGCGGAGGGCGTGGCGTTGCTGACCGGAGGCTTCATCAAACCGAAGTTCTGCAGGTACGCGACGGTACGTTGTGCGGAGCCATCGAAGCTGAGCTGGCAGTTTACGAATTGAGTATTTTCCCAGGTCACATCGCCACCGCCATAAACCAATTTGCAATCGGTCAGGACACACTTAACGAATCGCTTGTCGTCCATGTAAACAGTAACGCCCTGCGGATGCCAGTTTTCCAATACTTGCATAATATGAGTTCCTCTTCGCTGAAGCTGACCAGGAGCTACCAGCATATCCGAAAAAAGGCAGACGATGTGCTCGTCTGCCCTGGTGTGCGAAGCATTCTAAATTCAAACGCCGCTGGGCGCGGAGCTCTCCGTGCCTGTCGGGTAGGTGATTTCGTTAGTGGCAGATCGAACCTTGCCCATGGCACGCTCAGCGGTACCGCGAATGGACTGCACTCCACGTTGCACGCGATCCCGATTCTGCTCGTAGGTCTCGCGCGCCGAATTCGCCAGATCGTTGGCGCGATCAGAAAGGTTGTTGCGGGTTTCTTCCCCGCTCATTGGGGCAAATAGAATGCCGAGGCCAACTCCCAGGCCCAAGCCAATCAGAAAACTCTTCATGCCGTCCTCCTAAAATGGAAATATCGTTGTGTAATTTGCCCGATAGAATGTAACAGGGCACCTTGAATAATGAAGATGCCTGCGGTCGACGAAGGTTTGCCGCGGCTTGGAATGTTTTATGCGGCGGCTACAGCGTCCGCTTGAACAGCATGGTAGCGACGCTGATCATGATGGCAGCTGCCACCGTCAGATACAACAGATCGGCCCGGATTGCCGCGAAACCCGCATCCTTCAGCAGAATTGCCTTAAAACCGTGCACCGAGTAGGTAAAGGGATCGACATAAGCGATTCCGCGCAGCCATGCAGGAAATGCCTTGATGGGATAGATCGCGCCGCTGGGGAAAAACAGCAGCGTATTGAGAATTCCGAACATGGCGCGTGGTACCAGCGGATCCTCCACGCGCACCATCAGCAGAAACATCATGGTATTAAACGCCAGCGAGGTCGCCACCACCATCAGGAAAACGTACAGCATGTTTTGCGGCGTGAAGACAGTTCCCAATCCCGCCAGCAGCGATCCCAGCACCGTGATCACAATGCCCGCCATGATCGCCTTCAGCGCCCCCGCAACATTCAGTCCGGCCACCAGTTCGAACTTCGTAATCGGCGTTACCAGATAACCTTCGTGCACCCCGCGCGCCTTGTCGTCGATGTACAACATGCCGCCGCCGATCATAACCGAGACAAACATAGCCAGCGCGATCGATCCCGGGAGCAGGTACTTCATGTATTCGATGTACGGGTACAGCTCAACCGTGTCGAGCGTGATCTGCTGCACAATGCGCGACGGCTCGACATCGGGATTGTTCAGTGCCTTGGTCAGGTCGCCGAGTTGCTGCTCCAGCGTCGAGCTCATGAAGTTGTCGGTATTGTCCACCACTAGCGCAATCCGTGGATGATTCTGCTCATATACCCGGCGCGAGTATTCCGGTGGAATGATGATGGCCCCGTCCAGCCTTCCAGTGCGCACGTCTTCCATCGCCTGCTTGTCGCTGTCGTAGGGCACCGGAACAAACGTCCTTGCATTGGACTGCACCGCTGCCAATGCCTCGCGAACCTTCACGGCCTGAGTACCGTGATCTTGATCAACAACACCGAGCCGCGCTTCCTTGATCTTCCCTCCAAATGCGTTGCCCAGCACGATGAGTTGCACCAGGGGGAATACCATGGCCACCAGCATCAGCGCTGGAGAGCGGAAGAACTTACGCAGTTCGCGCTCGACAATCGCCCACATTCTGTTCATGGCCGTATCCCCGGGCGATCTGGCATTACAAAGTTGTAGGCCTTCACCTGCTCATCGCGCAGTTGCCGACCGGTGTAGTGCACGAAGACGTCATCTAACGTCGTGTTCTGGACCGATAGAGACTTGACCTGCACGTTGGAGCGCACCGCAAGTTCCACCAGTTCCGTGGTCGTCTTGGAACCATTGCTGCTGAGAATGCGGTACATGTCAGCCCCCACCGGCTGCACCGAGGTGACATCCTCGAGCTTCACTAATTCCTCATGCCAGTCTGCCGGAGGATTGAGGAACTGGGCTTCAATCACGTTGGTTCCGGGCACGCTCGCTTTCAGTGCCATCGGAGAATCCAGCGCCACTAGCTTGCCGTGGTCCACGATCGCCAGACGATCGCAGAGCCGGTCCGCTTCGTCCATATAGTGCGTCGTGATGAGAATCGTCAGCGCGCGCCGGTTCTTGACTTCGGTCAGCATCTCCCATACCGCTACGCGCGACACCGGATCGAGTCCAGTGGTCGGCTCATCCAGAAAGAATATTTTCGGGCTATGTACCAGTCCCCGCGCGATCTCCAGCCGGCGGCGCATACCTCCAGAGAGCGTCTTGGTCTGCGCATTTCGCCACTTCAGAAGGTCCACCGTTTTCAGCAGGTCGTCGATATTGTGCTTACGCTGTTCGGCAGGAACACCATAAAGCTTGGCGTAGATGCTGAGATTTTCTTCCACCGTAAGATCGATGTCGCTGGTCAGCGCCTGCGGGATTACCCCCATGCAGTGGCGCGCTGAGTCCGGTTCTTTGGCGACATCGAACCCGTTGATTAGCGCCCGCCCGCTGGTCAGCGGCAGCAGTGTAGTCATCATGCGGATTAGCGTAGACTTGCCGGCGCCATTCGGCCCCAGCAGTCCAAAGATTTCGCCTTGGTGCACGTTGAACGAAACATCATCCACCGCGGTGAAGTCGCCGTACTTCTTGGTGATGTGGTCCACCACAATGGCATCGCCGCTGGCTGGCACATCGCAGCCCGCGCTGACGTTCGATTTTGAACTGAACCAGCTCATCGCGCCCCCTTCGTCGTTTGCTGCGGAAGCAGGACTTCGGCGGTCATTCCAGGAACGAGAGAACCGTCGGGATTGTCCACCTTCAGCTTGAGACCAATCGTCTTGATGTCGCGCTTGCGCCGGCTGACGTCGCGCTGGGTTGCGTAGTCGCTCTCCACCGCCTTGAAGATCACGGTGCCTTCGATCGGCTTACCGGCGGGCAAACGCACCTTGAGCTTGTCGCCATCCGACACGAAGCGCGCTTCCGTTTCCGGAGCTTCGGCGCGGACCCAGGTGTCACCGAAGTCGATGATAGTTACGATCGGCGTCCCCGGATTAACAACTTCGCCCTGCCGCGTGGCCCGCACGGATACCGTTCCGCTCACTGGCGCGTAGATCTTGGTGTAACCGAGACGGGTTTCTGCTTCGGCCAATTGCGCGCGCGCGTTGGCAACCTGGGCTTGATCGGCCGCCACGTTGCTGGCCGCAGCACGCTGCTGATGAGTCCGCGCGATGGCGGTGTTCAGGTCCGCTTGTGCCGCATCAACATTTTTCTGCGCGCTCACCACCACGGCCCTTTGCGCTTTGAGCTGCTCGTCGGCCCTTACCCGATCCTGTTCAGATTCAACACCCGCATGGGCCAGAGCAATCATGCGCTGAGAGTCGCTCTGAACCCGGGCCAGGTCAGCTTGCGCTTGCACCAGCGTGGCTTTGGCCGCAGCCAGTCGTGCCTGCGCATTCACCACGCCGCTGTTAGTTTCGCCCAGCGTCTGCGCCTCCGTAGCGCGCATGGAAGACACTTGCGAATCATACGAGTGAATCATGGCTTCAGCCGCGTTCTTCTGGGCCTCAAGTTCAGCGGAATCGATCTCCGCGATGGGGTCTCCGGCCTTGACCTTCGATCCCTCGTCCACATAAAGCTTCTCGATCCGTCCCATGACTTTGGAACTCACGATCACTTGATTCGCATCCACGATTCCAATGAGCACCGTCTCCGTCGTGCGGTCCGTGGAGTAGAAGTAGTACCCGGTCGCGATGGCCAACAGAACGAAGAGAAAGATGAAAAATTTGTTCGGCTTCATTTGCGTTTCCCTTGCATATTGAAGCGGCGCCTTGGTGTCTTCGCAGCTTTCAAATCCATCTTGGGCTGCGTTTCCGAGCGCCTCGCCACCTCCGCTGCCAGCTTTACGCCGGCCGACTGGTCCGCGAACAGCGCCGCCGCGATGAAATCGAGAACGGCCGCGCGCCTTTGCTTAAGGGCCTCCGGCGAGAAGGGATCCCTCGAGAAAAGCTTGCGTGCCACGGGTGCCACGACAAAATAGTGAACAATCATCCCCGCCATCGAGGGCGCGAATTGCATGGCATCCAGATCCCGAAATTCTCCACTCGCAATGCCCTCTTGCAACACTGCCACCAAGCGTACGGAAATTGGCCGGATGTATCGCTCCACGACGCGAGTCAGGTGTGACGATCGGCCGGTGCCGGCGCTCATCAACTCTCCTTGAAACAGCCTCGCGTAATGCGGAGATTCGGCAATGCAATCAAAATGCGCGCGCGCATAGGTGAGCAGGCGCTCGCCAGCCGGGCCTTCCTTGTCGAGAGCCTGCGTGACGCGCCCCAAGAGCCGGATGAAGAAATCATCGAGCACCGCGCCGTATAGGGTTTCCTTGTCCAGGAAGTAGTAATAGAGCAATGCCTTGTTGACTCCGGCAGCAGCAGCAATGGCGTCCATGCGCGCCCCAGCGAGACCCTCTTGGGCGAATTCGACAAGAGCTGCCTGGAGAATCGCACTTCGGCTTGCCTCAGGCTGGCGACGGGTGCCTCGCCGCGCCGTAGATGAGATTTCGATAGACATTTCTAATTAACCAGTTAGTTAGATTAACAGAAAGGCAGGGCCGATTCAACTTCTCGAATCGGTAAGAAAAATTGCAGCCGTATTCTTGAGTAGTTTCTTTGTGTAGATTGACAAGCCCGAGTGAGCTTGTCCAACAAAGCCTTGCGGGCTATAGAGCAGTTGCAGGGTTGCTTATCCTGAGATGGGTGGAATGCGCGTTCACGGGCAGCCGAAAAATTCTTAGCAAGATCCGGAGTGTACCAAAGTGTACGTCTTGGCGGGAGCCCGCCTTCATGCGGGAAAAGGAGCGCCTCAGGGCTCCGGAAAAAGATCAACTTCGATCATGCGCGGTAGCGCCGGGATCGAAGAATCTCGGGGCTAGGGCGATTCCCAGGTTAGTGTATCCGCACGCCCGGGTAGTGCGGGCCTTCAGGCCCGCGTATAAGGCAAGAGCAAAAACTGCTTAAGCCGCTGAGGTCGTCGACCTCAGCGGCTTTAAGCGGGGCCTTTGGGCGCGGCGAACGCGGCGCTGAAGCACCGCACTACCCGTGCAAACCGGACACATCAATTGCGGAACCGCTCGAGGTAAGGTCCAGATCTCCCCTGCTGAAACACGGGACTCTCATTAAAGCCCTTCGCCAGAGTTCTTCAGCAGCCGGAAAGCCGCATTTATAGGCAGCTCATGAATCACCGCGGAATACTCGGAGGTGAAGCGGCAACTCGGAGGATCGAAGCTCTTTGGTAGCTTCATGGGGTCGCTGCGCTGACGAAGACATCGGGCCATACGCAAGGGCCCACGTTTGCCTGCCAGCGCAGCATCGCAGAGACTATCGCGCGAGTGACGCTATTGTAGAGACGCCAGGGTCTTCTGGGCCTCCTGCGCATCAGTACCCTTCAGGTTCAACTGCAGCGCTTTCTGCAACTCGGTCTTGGCCCGGTCCCTTTCTCCCGCTCCTCTGAGAGCCATTCCCAAGTGATAACGATAGTCAGCTTTTTGCGGGTCCTTTTTCACGGCGTCCTCGGCAAGCGAGACGGAGACACGGTAATTTCCCTTCTTGTACTGGATCCAGGCCAGGGTGTCGCTGACCGCAGTCATATCGGGAGCGCTTTGTTTCGCCTGCGTAGCCAGGTTCAGCGCCATGTCGAGGTTTTCACCCTGCATCGCATAAACCCATGCCAGATTGTTGGCCGCTACCGGATCATGAGAATTTTGGGCCAGCGCCGCTTGGAAATACTTTCCTGCAGACTTCAAATCCCCCTTGCTGAGATAAACGTCCCCAATCGCATTATTCACCGCTGACGATGTCGGCTGCAGCGCCAGCGCCTTCTGATACGAGTCCAAAGCTGCATCGGGTTGTCCCATCACCTGATGAAGCTGAGCCAGTCGGAAGTAAGCCATCATCGACTTAGGGTCAATTTGAAGGACCTTTTGGAACTCCGCCATGGCTTGATCATACTTCTTCACGGTAGCCAGGGCAGAACCGTAGATGAAGTGCGCGGAAGCGCGGTTCGGATTGGCGGTGACGTACTGGTTGGCTATTGCCAGGGCCTTGGGCGACTGGTTGGTTCCAAACAACAGAGAGATATAATCGGCCCAGGCCGTGTCAAACGTTGGGTACATCTTAATCGTAGTTTGGAACTCACGCTCTGCATCAGCGTATTTTTTCTGCCCCGCGTAGGCAAATGCCATGTTGAGATGGACCATCGGATCATTCGGCGCTGCCTTTTGTGCTTCCTTCAATTCGTCGAGAGCGGCCGCGTAGTCCTTAGCGCCAATGTCTATCGTGGCGTTTAGAAAATGCGCCTCGGGGTTGTTTTCGTTCAGCTTTTGCAAACGCGCTGCATATTCTCTGGCAGTGTCGTAATCATGCGAGTCACGGTAGGTTTCAGCCAGGGCCTTAAGGACCAGCGGACTGTCTGGCTGACCTCTAAAGGCCTGCTGTTTCACGGCCTCTTGCAACTCACTCTTGGCTCCCGCCAAATCGCCGGTTTGACGCAGCACCTGTCCTAGCATGTAGTGCGCCTGGGCATTGTCTGGAGCATCGTGGACCACTTCGCGCAGCGTCGTGGTGGCGTCGGCTGTATTGCCCTTGATGGCCAGGATTCGCGCGTGGATGATGCGCGCCATAACATCGCCCGGCTTCTCCTTCAACATACGATCCGACAGTTTTGTGGCGTCGTCGATCTTACCGGTATTCAGAAGCGTTTCCAGCAAGCGCAGTTGCAACTCTTCGTTCTTGGGATTGAAGTTCAGACCGCGCTGGTATTCCTTGATGGCGGCGTCCGTGTTTCTTGAAGCCAGGTAGTAATCTCCAACCGCGGTCGCGACCTCTGCAGACGACGGCTGCTTGTCGCGTAACTGCTGAATTACTTGTTCGCCTTCTGCTTTGCGGTCTTCATGCAGCAGTAGACCTGCAAGCCGCAGGTAGGGTACCGGTGAGTCGGGATTATTCTGGATCGCAAGCCGGTACACCTCCTCCGCTTTCTTGGGGTCCTTCATGTACAAGTAGTACCCGGCGAGGTTGGCGTAGGCAGGCAGTTTTTGAGGATCCAGACTGATGGCTTTACGCATATCCGCTTCGGCGGAAGCGTCCTCCTTCATATAGGCATACAACACACCGCGATTAAGGTATGCGTCCGCACTATTTGGTTTCAGGGAGATCGCCTTAGTGAATGCATCAATAGCCTCCTGCTGGTGTTTCTGGGCAAGAAGAGAGTTGCCGAGGAGGACATATCCATCCGCATTATTGGGGTCGTGCTCGACGACGTAGCGCGCCTGCTCTTCCGCCTTGTCGAACTTATGGGCAGACATCAACAAGCCGCCCAACGCAAGGCGCGCTTTGAAGTGGTTGGGGTCGAGCTCAACCGCCTGGCTGAGTTCCCTGTACCCTTCAGGAAAGTGCTGCAACTCCATCTCGGCAGTCGCTAGTTGATAATGGGCTTCGGCGTAACGCGGATCGATTTGCAAGGCCTTCTTAAACTCGATGATCGCATGATCGTACTTCTTCTGCTCCATGTACTTCATGCCACTCTCAACGCGCTTGCGTTTGGCGGTTTCTGGATTACGAGTACAACCAACGAGAACGATTGCCAGTACAGTCATTACAACAAAGACGATGTAGCGGTTACGCATGCCTTCTCCTGGGTCACCGAGGAATGATCTGATCAACGTCACTTGTAATTTGTTTCGCGAATGCCAGGGCCCGCGTCCGCGCCTGCTCCTCATCACCGTTGTAAATCGGAGTGGTGATACGAACTAGAGCGGCGTCGGTGCGGTTCAAGCGGATCGCGTCATACACCAAATAGAGCTTACCCCAGTATTCGCTGGCCACCACACGGCCGTGCGCCTGGTACCAATACAACACGAGTTGTTCGTCCAAGTCCTTGCGGACCACATAAAGATTGATAGGTACTTTACGCCCATCCTGGAGAGGAAGTTGGTAGACGCTTTCCTGCGTTGGCGTCCAACCTGCTCCCGGCAAACAATTCTTGGGGGAGTGAATGCTGGCGCCAGTACGCTGGCTACGGAAATACCCAATGTACAGGGTGATCAAGCCCTGCGACTTCGAGATATAACCGCGGTTGAGGTAGTCTGTCACCCCAAGCAAATCGATGGTCGCTTTGTCAAGCGTCCAGTTGGCGCCGGTCGTGTACCCCCCGATCTGATTGGGAAACTCAGAGAGCGGCTTGGCCGGCGGAGTGGCCTCTCGATGCGACAGGTGCGCCATGCCGGTCGTCGCTCCCACCAGCACAGCAATCATGAGCCAATAGCGGCCGCCGGATTTCATCGGCTCACCTTCGCTGCTCCAGGTCCGCTTTCACCTTTCGGTAACCATCCCATTTTCTTACGTACCACAATCGTCAAACTGTGCAACCCCAAAAATAACACCGTGGCCACCACGAAGATTACCCAACCGGAAAACTCGTGCATGAATCCTTCGGCTGCCTGGGGACCGATGTAGTTGGCCATCAGTGCGGTTATCATGACCCGGGTACCGTTGCTGATAATGGCCAGGGGGACCATTGCCAGGAACAACAGCCAGCGCACCGCAGTGCTGCGCTCGGCTAGATACCCGTATCCGGCAGCCAGAGCCAGCAGCGACATCAGCGACCGAATACCGCTGCATGCCTCCACCACTTCCAGCGACATGTTGGGCAGGATGAGAACGTTGCCCTCACGCATGATGGGAAATAGATTGAGCATCTCCAAGGTCGAAGTTGCGAATCTGGAAGCTATAAACTGCAGGGGAAAAACGATCTCGTTGTAGATCAGAGCCGGTATCGGAATTGCGAATAGCAAGAACGCCAAGGGGAAGGCCATGGCGCGCAGCAGGGTGCCGCCGCAAAAATAGACGATCAAACCACAGATGGTGCCTAAAATCGAGATGCGGGCCAGGAAGAGTTCCGCCCCCAAGCTGCCCAGAAAAAGAAGCCCGATCGACAGCAAGACGACTAACATTCCCCAAGGCGACGGACGCCTCGTTATCTCGCGCAGTTTTTCCCGCCGCTGCCAGAGCAAGTAAAGCGAGAGCAAAGGTACGAGAAATCCGTGGGAGTAGTCCGCGTCGATGTACCACTGACGGACCAGGAGCTTCAGAACTGGTGCGTACAGCACGATCAACACTCCGGCCAGCAGCAACCCCTGCCAGCCGAAAGGCTTGAGGGTTTGCCACAAGGTCGAAGATTTCGGAGCGCTGTTGTCACCCAACACGACTTGATCGTCGGGCGGGTGGGTCAAAGCAGTACTCGTCGGTTTGGTGCCGGCCAGCGCCACTAGTTCTCACTCCCTGTTGTGATTTCTTTCGCAGTCCCTCTACGGGTGTGTGCAATTATTTGGCCGAGAGCGGAGGATAGCATACTAGATAAATATCTGATAATCAAACAGTTCTGGCCGGCAATTTCCGGAAGCGCAAAACTTTGAGTGCAACTAGTGCAAATCTTTGCACATCCGTTCCAGCCGAGTTCACTTCCTTGAGGTCTCCAGCCAAGCAAAAATGTTGAGAAGCGCCTATGAGGCAGAGGCCCTTACGTCGACGACGTCGAGCCTTCTCAACATCTCGGCCCCCAAGCCTAGCGCTGCCTTGCCGGTTTCCAGGGGCCGTCGAAAGGTTCACTTCCCCCTTTTGCACTCTCTCGGCCCGATCACTTTTCCCGTGCGGTCCGCCGTGACACTATTCAATCGTTACCGCGCAGCCTCTTAGTTTCCTGGTTGTCGATGCAATCCTGTAATTGTACGCCCTTGGAGCGGCACAAACTCCTAAACAATCAGACGAGTTACGCAAAAGATTATGTTAATCGATGCAGACGGCTGCTTTAGTTTGGTATTGATCATTCAACAAGTCCGTCAGGCTGAACCTGATTCATCCGTCGGTCCCCCGACAATGTCTTCTGATTCAGAGAGAGAATCGACTCGTTCGAGTGGTGGCGCTCACTTCTTCGGTTCGTCAAACGACGTCATTTAGATGGTCGTACTACTATGTGTTAATGCTGACCACAATAGCTGCGCGTTAGGCCTCGTTATCACCTCCAGCCACAGCATAAGTCACTGACAAACACCAGTGGCCACAGTCAGAATTTCCATGACCCCCTAGATGTTTCTGACGAAGGGCCCACGAACCAATCATTGAGGTGGTCTTCGTGATCTCGCGCGCAAGGCTTCTCCTTCTCTCCGTGCTTTTCTTTTCCATATGCCTCGGTCTGGGCTATCCCTCCCTGAACCGAGTGGACTGGCGGACCTATGCCGGCCTTTCCGACGTGAAGATTTACGTCGCCATGGAGACGCACCAGGAGCCTCCGGCGATCAATCAGCACCTGCGCTTCAGAGTGCTAGTGCCCTACCTAGGGCGTGTTAACACTAACTAGGTATCTCAGAGCTTCGACGATCAGGGCGAAGTGAAGGAAGGCAAGGAAAACCAAGTCGAGTTTATCGAAGCGCGAGAAGATGCGCCGAAAGCCTTTCAGCCGGCGGAACAGCCGCTCGATTTCGTTGCGCCGACGGTACATGGCCTTGTCGTACTGCCAAGGCTCGAGACGCTGCGGGCGGGGTGGAACCACTGGAAGGAAGCCGAAGTCTAGCGCCAGTTGCAGGGTTTCATTGTCTTCGTAAGCGCGATCCATGATCAGATGCAAGGGCGCGGGTAAGGGGCCGATGCCACCCAGCAGTTTGCGGCCCTCGATAGTGTCGGAGGCCTGTCCGGGGGAGAGGGCGAAGGTTATGGCCGTTCGAGCATCTGCGGCAACCATATGAATCTTGGTGGTCCATCCGCCACGCGACTTGCCGATGGCCTGGGGTCCGTTTTTTTTAACGCGCCGGTGCCGTCGGGATGGACTTTGACGATGGTCGAATCCAGACTCACGGCCTCGATGCGAATGCGCACCACCTGCTCGCGCTGCAACTGCTCGAAAACCTGATCCAGCACGCCGTTCTTGGACCAGCGGTTCATGCGGGTGTAGATGGTGTGCCAAGGTCCGAAGCGTTTGGGCAGGCCGCGCCACTTGCAGCCGTGCTCGGCCACATAGAGCAACGCGTTCAGCAGTTGCAGGTTCTTGACCTTTACGTTGCCGCGTTGGCGGGGAAGAGTGGAAGCAATATGCTGGTACTGCGCTTCGGTAATCTCCATGTGCGCAGCATATCACAGAATCGCATTTAGTGTTAACACGCCCTAGCGCGCCCGTTCTACCTGATGGCCAACGGAAGGATTGGAACTTGGGACCCGGCAATGTTCGGCCTGTTAATCGTCGATGCTTTCTTCACCGCAGCGACTGCAATGCTGCTCTTGGTTCTTGTGTTCCGAATGCTCGGTAGCTACCAGATCGCCCTTGGATCTGCGCTGATCTTTCTACTGAACTTCGCAGTGTCCAATCTCAGGCTGGCCGGGCTGGTTGACGCCGGCGAGGGCTTCTTTCTGATGTTGATGGTCTGGGCACTATTCGACGAACAGTACTGGCTGCTGCCGATCTGTGGGGCGCTGGGAGCGGCGACAAAAGAATCGTTCGTTCCATTTGTGATCGTGTTCACAGTAAGCTGGTGGATTTATTCGAGGAAGGTAACGCGCACGCCGTTGATGACCGCTGGCTGGATTGTCTCTTCATGGGCCGCCGCGTTGGCTTCCCTTGCCCTGGTGCAGTGGCATGTCCGCGGGACCTTCAAATCGCCCGCCACCTTCGGAACGGAGATGCACCAAAACCCGGCGCATCTGCATCACCTTCTTACGACGCTTGCGGACCGCAATCCCTGGTACGTGTTCTTCTGGCTGCTACCGCTAGGGTTGATAAAGCTCAAACAGTTTCCGCGAGCATGGCTCGTGGCCACGGCTGCAACTGGTGTCACCGTGTTTGCATTAGATGCTTACGTCAGCGCCGATCCCCGGATCGGCGCCGGAAGCGTCGGGCGCGCCATGTTCAGCGTGGCCGGCCCACTCCTGAGTGCCTCGGTTGCTGTGTTGATATTCAGCGGCGGAACAAATTCAGATCCATTGAAAAGATCGTGGTCTCGTTCACGGGGATGTGCTGTTGGAGGCTAGTCAAATATGAGCACTGAGCCGATGACAGAGAAACGGTTGCGCGAAATCGAGGAGTTCATAAACCAAAAGATAACGGAAGTATACACTTTACGCACAACACAGGAAAACGCAGGAGATCGCGGGATATGGCGGGATGATTTCGCCGTCCCTACTTCGGCCAGCCGCTCGCCGGTTTCTTCTTTCGGAACGAGCGGGTGACGGCCTTCTCCCAGTCTCCCTTGATCTTTAGGATTTCTGGTTTCGGGCCGGACTTGGCGCGTTTCTTGGTTTTCTTCTTTGCGTTCACTGTTGCCCCGTTGGCATCGGATGACCGCCGTTGCCAAAGAACAAATCCTCTAGCGCCATTCTGCGCAGATGCCAGTGCTCTAATTGTTCGCCGTTAACCTTCAACATGCAGCGACCTTCGTTGTTGAGTGTCGGGCTAGCCATAAACTTCACTTGATTGTCGTAGCTGACCTCAATGCCCTCTCCCTTAAGCTGAAACTCGACTGACATAGGGAGTGCCACACTGCTCTCCCGTACAACGAAAAAGTATCCCTGCGCGGATGTCATATTAAAGCTTTGAGGTTGGCCAGCGCTGACCTGGTTGATTTGCGCAACGTCAGCCTTTACCTCTTGTTCGAGTTGCTTAAAGATATTCGGCAGCGAACAATTCGCCCGAGCCTTAACCCAATCCAAATTTTTCTCCATATCCCCGTTCATGGAACTCGCCCTCCATTTGGCTACATCGCCGTGGGATGCCGGTACATCAACCGCTTGCCTTCGGCTGCGCGGATCGCCAGCACGGTGCGTTCGCCATCGTTCAACTTGCCGGTGATTCCAAGTGAAATCGAATTGCCAGAGATAGCGATGCAGATAATCCCGGCTGACATTGTGGTAGATGCCCACAATACCGCGCTTTACGAGGGCATTGCTGCTCTCTGCGGTGTTCGTGTGAATATCGGTTCCCAGCCGGACATACTCTTTCGTGCCGTGACAAACTGTTTCGTGACCGCCCCCGTATTCTTCTCCGATTCCGACGTATCCTGAATGCTCATCAGTGACGATGCGGGCCTGTTTGTTGACCTCTTCCCGAATCGCCCCTTTCAATGTTTCGCCCGTAACATCAGCCACTACGCGGCGGCGAATCTGGCCTTGACGCTCGACAGCTACAAACACCGAAGTCTTATTGGTTCCACGTCCGCGCTTGCTAATTCCCTTATAGCGCGGCTTCCCACCGATGTATACCTCGTCGCATTCAACCGTTCCGTTCAACTTAGACGCGGTGCCGTCGGGAGCCATCGCGAAGCGGATGCGGTTCATCAGAAACAGGGCCGACTTGTAGCTGATCTGGCAATGACGCTTGATTTCGAGAGCGGAGACGCCCTTCTTAGAACTCGCTGCCCGCCAAAAGGCGTATGCCCAGTGCCGCATAGGGAGCCGCGTTTCCTCATAGATCGCGCCGATGCGAACCGTGTACTGCTCTTTGCAATCATGGCAGCGCCACAGATAACGCTTGTTCCGCTTTCCAGTTTTGGAGTCCACCATTTTGTGGACATCTACGCTGCCGCATCGAACACAACAAGGGACGTTTCCCCAGCGCCGCCTTTCGAAGAATTCAACCGCTGCTAATTCATCGGAGCAAGCCAGCGGAAGCTCTTCAATCACTTCCGATTTCGCTAAGCTGTGTCGTTTGTCCATGCTGTAACTTTATATCTAGCGCACAGATATGTCAAGGAAAATGTGTGCGTAATCGCTAAAATTATGCGGTATACTGAGGCCAGCAAAAAACCCGCTGGCAGGCGGGTCTGGGATATTTTCACAAGGGTTTCTAAACGCGCATCGGGCACGCACGCTCACAGAAGGAGTGTGCGCGCACCTATGACCAAAAGTCAATGCTTTATAGGCAGCCATGAGCGACTTGCCGGACATTGGTTTGATCGAGAAACTGTTGGCCTTTGTGCTTAGGCCAATGCTCCGCCTCGAACATCGCGGTGAACGGAAGGTAGAAGAAGTCGCCATCGATTACCCGCTCGGCAACTATGACCCGTTCGACTCTCCCGGCTCTACGGCTACCATGCAGGGACTTGGGGAATTGCCCACACGGCACGGGCGATCAAAATATATCAGGGTATGGGTATTCAACCTCTGCGGTTTTCGGGCTAGAGGCTGCCGAGTTTTTGTCGAGCGTATATGGCATGATGGTCGCCTGATAGACAATGACCGTTCGCCGCTGCACTGTACTGACCTTGATGGAGTCTTTGAATTGCGCGAGCTGTTCTCGGGATATAGGCGCGGTCACTACATAGACATTTGCGCCACCGATTCCATAGACCGGCGACTGCAGATCAAGTCCCAAAAATCACGAAAGGGATACCATCGTTTCAATGCCAGCGGAACTTACCGACTGGAATTATCTGCGGAGAGTTCCAATCCACACTGGGCTGGCCATCTGTTCATAACTGTTCGCTATGATGCAGACAACTGGGAAAATTTGCGGGTCATTTCAAGCCAAGAAGGTCGCCCGTTCCTGCCGTGGCGTCTTTTTGGTCGCCCTGTATAAAGGTTTGCTCAAAGCCGCCCTGTGCGTAAAGTGCATACTTCCGAAAGATAATGAGACTCTTCAAGCCAGAGGTGCGCGACATGCTCCGCGAGCTGTTGTCAGAGGTTCGCCGCTCGCGGAGCGCCGAAGCCAAGTTCAGCAAATGAACCGTCCAATCCTTCGCATCACCGCGCTCATACTGCTCGCCTGGTTGTTGCTGTTAATAGGCGCTTGGTTATTGCATCGCCATCGTCGCGCCAGCAACCCAAAAGAAGCAGTAGCTTCGCGGGCCGTGCGGTCGTCGTCCGCCAGACAGGTGGCTTCGTGTTGAGTTCAAGAGTAAGAATGACAATTACCAGAAGGGCTACGAGCCGAGTACTCCTCTGGTCGCTTCTAACGGCTTTGTTCTTCGGCGCGATCCTGACGCAGCCTCCCGTAATCTACGATGAGGGCCTGATTGTGTCCGGTGCTGACCAGATCCTCCACGGCCAACTGCCTTACCGGGACTTTAATACGGGTTATCCTCCGGCACAGTTCTACACGATAGCCGGAGTCTTCTCGGTGTTTGGCACGACGCTCCTCGCCGAGCGAATATGGGACTTGGTGTGGCGCCTTGCGATCGTCGCAGTCGCTGTTGTTCTGGCGAGAGCGGCGACCTCACGACATCGAACTCCGGTTCTACCGTTGATCTGCGCCGGCCTTGTTACCGGAAGCTACGACGCTCACCTTTATCCGATGATTAGTGCCATGCTGCCATGTTTCGTGGCGGTTTGGTGTGCTGTTCTGTATCTGAATCAGCGCGAGAAGCGATGGCTGTTCTTTTCGGGCATCGCGGTCGGAGCGGCGGTCTTGTACCGGCATGATCTTGCCGCTTGCGTGGGCGGTGCAGTGATCGTGGCGATTTGCTATCAGGCGTTGGTTGAACGGGAGCTGAGATGGCTTCGGTTCCCGGCCATATTCGCGGCGGGAGTGCTACTGGTTGTGGCGATGCCGGCCCTCTACTTCTGGTTATCAGTGCCTCACGATGCACTGGTGCAATCCTTTGTTGTCTTCCCGAGGCTGACCTTCGCGGGTCGTCATCTCCCACTGCCCCGTCCCGTGTCCATCGGGGCGTGGCATGATTCCATCCTGGCATGGCGCGATTTTTATCTGCCGCTGGCTATCATCGTCGCTGCTGCAGTCATTCTTCGGAGGGCGCCAGCCGCCCACCGACCAACTCTTGTGCTGCTGTGGATGACAGCCGTATCCACGCTGGCCCTTACCATCCAGAGAGTAGATAGGTCACACGCATATCCCGCAGTCATGTTCTCGATGGTGCTCCTTTGCGCGTGCATCGCCGAGTGGTCGATTGAGGATCGAAAGGTGCTGCAAAACCTCATACTCTTCGGCGTCATTTGCTGTTACGGGCTGCTGCCGCTGTACACATGGGTTCAGCAACTTAGGGGTCTGCCGAAAGAGCCCGTGCCGCCCGGCACCGTAGCGGCTGACCTGCGGTATTCGAGAAACGAGCCGCCTAAGATTGCGCGCTCCGGACCCATCCCACTTGCGTTTGACGAGCGACAAGCCATCGGCTATATACAGCAGCATCTGTTGCCCGGCAGGCCCTTATATGTGGGGGTAGAGACGCACGGTCTGGGATGGTATAACGATGCGCTATTTTATTTTCTCGCCGATCGTCCGCAGGCAACTCGCTTCGATATGTTCGCTCCCGGGATAACCACCAGCGCTGCCGTGCAATCGGAGATGTTACGAGACATCCGCCAGAAAAGGACTGAGTACATTGTCCTACTTCGGTTGCTTCCTTCCCCCGAACCGAACCTCAGCTCGGTGGACAGTGGCGTGAGGATCCTGGATGACGCCATCCGGCAGGACTACATTCAGGTAGCCGAGTTCGGCCGTTATACAATTTGGCACCGCAAGAACCTGTGAACGTTTGCCAGCTCCTGCGAGGTAGGCTAGATGAGTTTCGCTAGGCGCTTACTAATGCGGTAAAATTGCGCTTCAACGCCCTACTAAGGATATCTCCTTGTCAAAGCAACAGAACCTCGTCATTGTGGGCGGCTGTGGACACGTCGGCCTGCCGCTAGGAATCGTACTAGCCAGCCGCGGATTGTCAATCTCCCTACTCGATATCGACGCAGCTAAAGTCGAGAAAATCAACTCCGGCCAGATGCCTTTTCGGGAAGCTGGAGCTGAGCCCATTCTGAAGCAGGTCCTCGGCAAAACCTTGACGGCCACCACGGACGCGAAATGCCTGCGATCAGCAGACATTGTAATCACTGTTGTCGGCACACCGGTTGACCGGCACCTTAATCCGACGGTTAACGAGTTGTACCAGAGTGTAGACAGCATGCTCCAGCACATCAAGGACGGGACCTTGCTGGTTTTGCGGAGCACCGTCAGCCCCGGCGTGACCAAGCTGGTGTACCAGAGAATCAAATCCTTGGGACGCGATATTGATCTGGCGTTCTGTCCCGAGCGCATTGCGGAAGGCAATGCTATGGAGGAACTGGTTAAGCTGCCGCAGATCGTATCGGCTTTTGAACCGGGCGCGCTCCAGAGGGCGCGTGAATTGTTCCTTACGATCGTCTCCACAGTTATCGAGTTGTCGCCTCTGGAGGCGGAGTTGGCGAAGCTGTTTACCAATAGCTGGCGGTACTTGAACTTCGCTATCTCGAACCAGTTCTACATGCTGGCCGAGACCTACGGCCTCGACTTCTACCGTATCCATGATGCGGTCACTCGCGAATATCCCAGGATGCGAAGTTTCGCGCGCGCAGGATTTGCCGCCGGCCCCTGTCTGCTGAAGGACACGCTGCAGCTTTCGGCGTTCTCCGGCAACCACTTCTTTCTCGGACACGCCGCCATGCTGGTCAATGAGGGACTGCCCGATTTCGTGGTGACGCAAATGCGTCCGCTTGATCTCGCCGATAAGACCGTTGCGATCCTCGGAATGGCCTTCAAGGGAGGGTCTGACGACAATCGTGACAGCCTGTCTTACAAGCTCAAGAAGCTGCTGGAGGTCGAGGCCAAAGAGGTCCTATGTACCGACCCTTACGTGCCCGATCCGCGACTCGTTCCGCTAACTGAAGCCTTGAGCCGGTCTCAAATATTTGTGCTCGGAGCGCCACACGCGGCCTATCGGGATCTTCAAATTCCGGCCGACAAGATTGTGGTTGATATCTGGAACTATTGGCCGGAACGCGAGGCCGAGTCTCCTCAGTCTTCGATACCGGTTGCGGTAGGGGGATCCCGGTCATGAAAGTACTGGTCACTGGCTCCGCCGGATTCATTTGCGGCTACTTGGTCGAGGAGTTGCTGCAAGCCGGGTATGAAGTTGTTGGGGTTGATAACTTCAGCAAGTACGGCCGAGTGGAGAAGTCGTACGACAAGCACCCACACTATCAATTCATCGAGGCCAACTGTAAGGATGTGTCCTTGCTGAAGGATCTGCTCTCCGACTGCGATCACTTCGTTGCCTCGGCCGCAATGATTGGCGGCATCAGCTACTTCCACGAGTTCGCCTACGACCTGCTGGCAGAGAATGAACGCATAACCGCTGCCTCTTTCGATGCTGCCATTTATGCTCATCAACATAAGAAGCTGCAAAAGATAACCGTGATGTCGTCGAGCATGGTATTCGAGAGTACCGCGGAGTATCCCACTCCCGAGGGAGCGGAGCACCGCTGTCCGCCGCCTCGTTCGACGTACGGATTTCAGAAGCTGGCGACCGAGTACTTTGTTCAGGGTGCGTGGGAGCAGTACAAGCTGCCGTATATGATCGTACGTCCGTTCAATTGCGTAGGCATAGGGGAAAAGCGGGCGTTGCATGACCATGATATCTATAGCGGCAATGTGAAGCTCGCGATGTCGCATGTGGTACCCGATCTGGCGCAGAAGGTTCTCAAGGGCCAGGATCCACTCCATATTCTCGGTTCCGGAAATCAGGTCCGTCACTACACCTATGGTGGCGATCTGGCTAAAGGAATAAGAATCTGCCTGGAACATCCTGCTGCCATTAACCAGGACTTCAATCTTTCTACTCCAACGCGCACCACCGTTTTGGAACTGGCTGAGATCATCTGGCGCAAAGTCCATGGCGACAGCAAACCATTCCGCTATGTTTCCGACCCGCCATTCGAATATGACGTGCAGGAACGCTCACCCGATACGCGAAAGGCTAAGCTGTTGCTCGGGTTCGAAGCCACCACAACCTTGAGCGAGATATTGGACGAAGTCATTCCGTGGGTGGCTGGACAGATCGAAGTAGGTCAGATCTAGTGGATGTCGGGCCCGAATTGACTTCGTACGAACTGACCCTGGTCATTCCCGTTTACAACGAAGGAGCCAATTTTCCCACGCTATGGAGCGAGATCACTTCGCAGATTCGCTCCCGGTTTCGGGCCTTCGTGGTTTATGACTTCGACGAAGACAACACCGTTCCCGTTCTGCAAAAGATCATCTCCGCCGGAGAAACCCGGCTGGTTCCACTCAAAAACAACGTGGGCAGAGGTGTGATCGGCGCCATCCGCACGGGCTTCAACCAAGTCGAAAGCGGTCCGGTGCTGGTAATCATGGCCGACCTTTCGGATGATCTCGCACAAGTGGACCGAATGGTTGAATGCTACCGGCAGGGATACCAGGTAGTCGCTGGCAGTCGCTACATGCCGGGCGGCCGGCTGCTGGATGCGCCTCCGCTGAAGGGCGCGATGTCGCGGATTGCGGGTCTCACTCTGCACTGGTTCCGCGGCATTCCCACCCACGACGCTACCAATGCGTTCAAGCTCTACGACAGCAAGATGCTTCACAACCTGACTCTCGAGAGCAAAGCGGGCTTCGAACTTAGCCTCGAAATTACCGTGAAAGCTTTCCTCTCCGGCTATCGCATTGTGGAGATACCGGCAACCTGGCGGGGCAGAACGCAGGGTGAGTCGCGGTTCAGGATATGGGCGTGGTTGCCCCAATATTTGAAGTGGTATTTCTACGCCTTCCAACCCAAGCGCAGATCCACGCGATAACCCCAATTATTGTCATCCTGAGCGCAGCGCCCGCATGTCCTTTCCGACTCGCTTCCTTTGCGAGTCGGGCGGGCGCGGAGTCGAAGGATCTGCGTTTGTGCTCGCCCTAATGCACATGCACCAGCCGATCGAGCACAAACAGCGCCGCCACTCCGATGAACACAACCAGCGCCATCTTCACCCCGGGTTCGCGGTTTACCTCGGGAATGAGATCGGAAGCCGCGACGTAGATGGTTACTCCCGCGGCCACGGGCAATCCATAGCTAACGGCGTGCTTGCCGATGGCCATCGTGAGCACTCCCGCAATCGTGGCCAGGGCCAACATTACAGAGGCAAACCACGACCGCGTCTTACTCAGCCCGCTGGCCAGCATCACCGAGGTCACGGTGAAGCCTTCCGGTATCTTGTGGAGAAAAATCGCTAGAAAGATAATCCAGCCCAACCAGGACGAAATTAGAAATCCGGCAGTGATAGCAATGCCGTCGAAGAAGGCGTGGATCATCAGTCCAAAGAGCACTGACACACGCCGGTGCGAGTGCAGATACTCCTCGGAGTGCGTTTCCTCTCCGTAGTGAAAGTGCGGCGTGATGGTGTGCTCGAAAAAGTGCACGAGAAGATAACCGCCTAGAAGCAGCAACGCCCCGTTGCGTCCGGCGAGCGCCAGGCTCTCGGGTACCATTTCGACCAGCGCCGTGGCCAGCATGAATCCCGCCCCTAACGCGACGAAATAGCGCAGGTAGCTGCGGTCCCAGCCTTTCTGCACGATGACCGCGCCGCCGAAAACGTTCGCCGCGGCAGCCGTCAGGCCAAGCAGGATGCTGGTTATTATTGGGTTCATTCGCAGCGAGCAGGATAACAGAGCAGAAATTGACCCGCTTCGCCAGCCTACCCCCCGAATCGCAAGGTATTTGTTTTGAATACTCTGCCCTTAAAATATTCAAAACATTAGAGTTGTTTAAGAAGCTAAGTCATTTCCATTCAATAGTTTGCTCGCTTCCCGCCAAAGTATTCATTCCATTAGAGTTGTACGCAATGTATTGCAAATAAATGAGTTATCCGCACGATCAGGACCCGATGTCGGTCTCAGAGCGGGTGTACCCCGTCTCGGCAGAAGTCGACTCTGATCTGTATGAGGGCACGACTTTACAGGGCCGCTGAAAAACTCGATTATGCTCGCTTTGAAGGGGCGCACCTTCAGAGCCTGCCCTGAGCTTGCCGAAGGGTGCGCCTTTATAAACCCTTTATGTTTGTCATTCCGAGGGGCTTAAAGGCCCGCGGTCGGAATGACAAAACGAGGAGAAGTGAAACTGCTCACCTCCGCTCGTACCGAGGTCTCGCTCTGGGTGACAGCGGGGAGACAGCAGTTGCAGAAACCGCGCTGGGAGACCGGCTTCGGCATCGTGGGCCGGCGCGTGAGTGGGTTTGCCGCGAAGCCGCGTCCGCCGCAGCATTCAATGAACTTGCTCTTACTGCTTCACCGCGTCAGCGGTCTTATCGGCGCCGGTCTTGACGGCGTGCCCGGTTGCCTGGGCACTCTTGTCCACAGCCGTGCCGGTTTTCTTGGCCGCCCTCGTGGTTCCGTGGGCCACATCCTTACTGGTGTCTTTGGTCACGTCCGCGGTCTTGTTGGCGGCCTTCGTGGTGCCATGCGCAACGTCCTTGCTCGTGTCCTTGGTGACGTCAGCGGTTTTGTCGGCTGCCTTTTTGGTGTCCTTTACCAGGTCCTGCGCGCGGAGAGCGGGCCCGACCGCAAGAGCGGATGCGACTACCGTGATCAACATTGCCTTCATTCGCCTTTCTCCTGGGCTCGATTGGAGCCGCTTTGTAAGGGAAATTCTCGGGGGTCGAAACGAGGTGCATCGAATCCGAGGCATGTAGAAGATTATCACGATGGCGAGGGCTGGACGGCTGCCAGTTGCTCCAGAAACCCTACTTCAACTTCTCCAACTCCACCGTGAGTTTGATCTCGCCGCCGCTCGCGACAACGCAAGTCCCTCCACTCGGGCTGAAGCCTTCGGTCGGAATGACAGTCGAGGAGACATGAGGCCCTCGGTCGCGATGACAACGCGGGAAGATCGAATCGCCGCTCATTTTGCATTTGCCCTCCCATGTGCGAAAGTAGCGCCGTGCGCGCTGTTGCCCTTCTTGGACCTGTCGCCAAAGAGCACCACCTCCGGCAATTCGAAGTGCCGGGCGTCAACCTATTCACGGGCAACGAACTCGACCCCACTGACCAGCCCGATGCGGCGCTCATCTTTGGCGGCGACGGCACCATTCATCGTCATCTTGGCGGATTGGCGCTCAAACAGATTCCTACTCTGATTGTGCCGCTCGGTAGCGCCAACGACTTCGCGCATTCCATCGGCGTCGAGACAGTAGAGAAGGCGCTGGCATCATGGCGGCGTTTCTGCACGTCAGGCGATAACACGCATTCCATCGATTTAGGAACCATCGAGCCACTCGACGAGCGAAGCAAGTCCGGCGACGCGGATCGCGTTCCCTGGCAGGGCGAGTCGCTGGAGTCGTTGCACTTCGTGCCCGACGGTCCACGGCGCGATCCCTTGTCGGGCGCGAAAGAAGAATTGGGCAGGCACATTATGCAATCGCAGTTGCGCCGCCTGGCCGACGCCGAACGCGAAGTTGCGCGCACCACATTTTTTGGCTGCATCGCAGGAACCGGTTTGGATGCAGCAGTGAACCGTCGTACGCTCAAGCAGCCAGGATGGTTGCGCGCACATGGCGGGTACGTCGTCGCGCTGCTGCAGGTGCTGGGAGCCTTTCGTCCGCCACACATCACACTGTCCGTGGAAGTGGACGGCGGCTGGGAAACGCGCATGGACCAGCCCGGCTTCTTGATTGCCGCTGGTAACGGGCCGCAATACGGCCACGGCATGCGGCTGACCCACGAAGCGCGCATGGACGATGGCCTGCTCGATGTCTGCTTTGTACGGAAGCTGAGCAAGCCTCGCTTACTAAGGCTGTTCCGGGTCGTCTATACCGGTGGGCACATCGGCATGAAAGAGGTGGAATATTTCCAGGCTGGGCGGGTGCGGATTCAAACGGATCCGGTGACTGAAGTCTTCGCCGATGGAGAATATATTTGCCAGAGTCCGGTTGAAATCGGGGTGCGCCGGAATGCGCTGCGAGTGATCGTTGGCGGGTGAGCCCGACGGAGAAGGCTCTCGAAAGTCAACAGCGGTGCGCCGCTTAGGGATGAACCGCAATAACTTAGAGGTGAACTCCTGCGCCGCCGACATTTTTCTGGAACTTATCGTCCGTAGCTGGGTCTATACTGTAGTACAAGGCAATGTCTACCCCTGTCGTCTCCAATCCGCCAGCCCAAGAGGCTCCAGGCGTTCCTCCGCAGGACCAGGTTCTGCCCACGCTATTTGGCGAAGGCCAAGGCCTCTATCCTCAGCGCAAAGACACGTTCGTGTACTCCTTTATCGTCCATATGCTGGCGGTTGGCCTGCTCATCTGGTCCGGCCACTGGGCGTTTCAGCACAAGGACGAGATCAAGCAACAAGTCATCGGCCTGGCGACTGATATCAGCCCGTACTTGCCGATGCCGGTATCCAAGACGCGAGCGGGCGGCGGCGGTGGTGGCGGCGACCGCGATAAGCTGAATGCCCCCAAAGGTGCGTTACCGAAGCTGTCGAAGGAACAGATCACGCCTCCGGCGATCGTAGTCCGCAACGACAATCCCAAGTTGCCGGTGCCGCCTTCGGTCGTGGTTCCGCCGGAGCTGAAGCTGCCGACCGTCGGCGCCCTTGGGGATCCTCTGTCGAAGGTGATCGGACCTCCTTCCAACGGAACGGGATCCGGCGCCGGAATTGGCAGCGGTAGTGGTGGCGGCGTGGGTTCTGGAACCGGACCAGGAGTTGGTCCCGGTCATGGAGGCGGATACGGTGGCGGAGCCTATCGAGTAGGTGGCGGAGTCAGCGCGCCAAAGGCGTTGTACGCGCCTGATCCCGAGTACTCAGAAGAGGCCCGCAAGGCCAAATATCAAGGTACAGTTGTGCTGTGGCTGGTGGTGAGCGCCGATGGCAAGCCGCAGCAGATTCGCGTGCAGCGCGCGTTGGGTATGGGACTCGACGAGAAAGCCGTCGAGGCGGTTAAGCAGTGGCGCTTTGAGCCTGCGCGCAAAGACGGTCAAGCCGTACCCGTCATGATCAACGTGGAAGTGAACTTCCGGCTGTACTGAGCCTTCCGATCACCCGAAGCGGCGTCGCCTAAAAATCCCGCTATTGCCCGAAGGGTTTCTTGAGCGGCGGCATCTTGCTCTTGGCCTTCTCGGCCCATTCCGAACCTTTGTCAATCCAGTCGCCCGCCTGTTCGCCGATGTCTTCCATCACTTCGCGCGCGTCTTCGTATTTTCGGCGAAGAGTGCGGCGCATCTGCTTGCCAGTCTTCGGCGCGAGCAAGAGCGCCATCAAGGCGCCAGCCGCCAGTCCAACGAACAGCATGGTCAATCCCATGCCGAGGCTTCCGCTCTCGGACTCTTCATACTCACCGTTTGGTTCAATATCGCTTACTTGATCATTCATTTCGATTCGTCCTCTCGGAAATTCTATCGCGATTCTGGCCCCTGTGCGCCATATGGATGCATTGCTGCTGGCAAGCGCCCGACCGCACCTCGCCAAAGAGCGCTCTTTGTCCTTTGCCTGAAGTAGCCTTAAGCCAATTGGAAGCCTTGACCGTCGAGACCGTTGCCTGGGTGATGAGAGCCCTTCCCACTTCCCAATTCCTTCGTGACACATGTAAAATTAGCTGTTTATCCCTCGAGCCGCGCGTTTTTTTGCGGGACTCCCAGCACGCGGGAAATCGACGTGGTGGGGCGCTCTTCCGACAGGCGGCTCTCCCAGGAAATAAGGAGTTACACGAATGGCGATTCCAGCCACACAAATGCGTCCGGGCATGGTCATCAAGCACAACAACGACTTGCACTCGGTGTTCAGCGTGGAACACCGCACCCCGGGAAACTTGCGCGCCTTCATCCAGGCGAAACTCCGCAATCTCCGCACGGGAGCAATGTTCGAGCACCGATTCCGCTCCGGCGATGCTATCGACAAGATCACCGTCGATGAAGTGCAGATGGAGTTCCTCTACTCCGACGGCGACGATTATCACTTCATGAACACCGAGAATTACGAGCAACTCCACTTGAATCGGGACATTCTGGGCGATGCCGTCGAGTACCTAATTCCTAATCTGCAGATCAAGATCGAGTTTTTCGACGGCAAGGCCGTGGGTGTCGAGTTGCCGCAGACGGTGGAACTCACGGTCGTGGAAACCGAGCCGGGCTTGAAGTCGGCGACCGCCAGCAGTGTTACCAAGGCGGCCAAGACCGAAACTGGACTGGTAGTGCAGGTTCCGCCCTTCATCAACGAAGGCGAGAAGATCCGCGTGGACACGTCGGAAGGCGCGTACCTGTCACGAGCGTAGTCGCCGTCGGGAATAATTTCCCATGGCATCGGCACGCGGCTGGTAGATCTCATGGGCTACGCTTCCTAGCAGGCAGAATGCTCAATCGGCGCATTCGCTCCAAAACCAATTACAATCGCTCTTCGCACAATGGCGGGCAATTCCCGCCATCAGTTGTCGCTTGCTAAAAGCTAATAGCTAATAGCTAAGCGCTAATTGCCAATTGCTAGCTGCTAATTGCTAACCGATGCCTGACCTCCAAACCCGTCGCTACGTTATCTCCGGACGCGTTCAAGGTGTTGGCTTCCGCTGGTTCGTCGAACGCGAAGCCGCGCAGATCGGTGTTACCGGATGGGTGCGCAACTGCGAAAATGGCGACGTTGAAGTGATGGCGACGGGGACCCGCGAGCAGCACATTTCGCTGCGCGGCAAGTTGCAGCAGGGCCCGCGCGCCTCGCGAGTTGACCACGTCGGCGAATCCGCCGCGCCTCTATTGGAAGCGCAATCGTTCCGCATCGAAGGAGTCTGGTAACCCATGCAGGCGCACAACTGCGACGACCTCAAGAAGCTGATCCGCGAAGTCCCCGACTTCCCCAAACCCGGCATTCTCTTTTACGACATTACCACGCTGCTCAAGGACAAGCTCGGCTTTGCCCGCCTCATCGACGCGCTCACTGAGCACTACATCGACAAGGATATTGATTTGGTGCTGGGCATCGAGGCCCGCGGCTTCATCTTTGGCCCGGCGCTGGCGTACCGCCTGAACGCGGGCTTCGTTCCGGTGCGCAAACCTAAGAAGTTACCCGCCGATGTGCTGCAGTGGAAGTACCAACTGGAGTACGGCCATGACACCCTGGAGGTCCATCGCGACGCTATCGAGCCCGGCCAGCGCATCGTCATCTGCGACGACCTCCTCGCCACTGGCGGCACCGCCAGTGCGACCGCCGCAATGGCGAAGTCGCTCGGTGCCGAAATTTGCGGGCTTGGTTTTGTAGTCGAACTCGACGGCCTCAAGGGCCGCGACAAGCTGAAGGGCTACGACGTCTTCTCGCTGCTGCATTACGAAATGTGAGACCTAGGATTTAGTGGTTTAGTCCAAGTCGAGGGACCTGCTGTCCTTGTGTGCGCCATTAACGCTTCTTTGCACCCGGCTGCTTCGAAGCGGACGGCGCTTTTCCCGCAAGTACCAGCATCGCGAGGTCGCGCGTGATGATGATAGGCCTTCTCGTCCTATGCACTTCGTCGATCACCTCGAGGCATCGCCGACAGAACTCAACGTCCGGCATTCTCTTTATTCACATATTTGCCTCCTGATCAGCATCGGCAACCCGAGGCAAAGCTTTCGTGCGACACGAAGCTGACAAACCGATGCTTACGTTCCCGTTTCAGCTGGCGGCTTCATCACAACTCTCCGTCCTTCTAACAAGTAACCCCCATCCAGCACCATCCTGATTGCCTCGCTGTAGGCGATGTGCTCCTGCTCCAGGATGCGGTCAGCCAGGGCGTGCTCGTCGTCGCTGTCGAGCACGGGCACCACCTTCTGCACCAGGATGGCACCGTGGTCGAGGTCTGCGTCCACGAAGTGCACCGTGCAACCAGAAACCTTCACGCCATAGTCGAACGCCTGCTTCTGCGCCTCCAGTCCGGGAAACGCCGGTAAAAGCGCCGGGTGAATATTGAGGATGCGGTTGGGAAACTGCTGCACGAACCACGGCGACAGCAGGCGCATGTATCCCGCGAGGCAGACCAGATCGACCTCGTGTTCGCGTAACGCTGCCACCACCTCGCGGTCGTGCTCCTCGCGCGGCTTGCCCTTCGACGGGATCACCAGCGCCTTCAGCCCGCGCCGTCGCGCCGATTCGATCCCGCCAGCGTCCTGCCGGTTGGAGATGACGACCGCAATTTTTGCATCGAGCTTGCCCGAGGCGACGTTGTCGGCGATGGTCTCAAAGTTCGACCCGCGCCCGGAGAGCAGTATGCCGAGGTTCTTCATAATGAACATGCGAATGATAAACGCGGCGGCAGGAGTTGTCAGTGCTAAGCAGCTCACCACATCCTTGTCATCCTGAGCGAAGCGAGACGCAGTCGAGCGCAGTCGAAGGACCCCTATACCAGCAAGACTCTGTGAACAACAGGGGTTTCTCGACCCGCGTTCGCCAAGGGGACATTCTCTCACAATGACAACTGTCAATTAGGGTAGTGGCCGAAATGTGCGTTGACGGTTCCACTTGAAGAAATTTGAATTATAGAAACATGAATGGGGCTGGTTCCGCGTTAGCCGAGCAGACGTGATCGGCCTCTTTTTTCATGGCCTCTTCTTCCGTCCGGCATTGACATACCGTGCGAAAGCACGTCATGCAAATTGATTCAATCGTTCCGTCGGCGGTGTAGCGGTGGGTGAACGGCTTGTCAGATTGGACCTTCATGGAACGCTCGCAGAGGGCCAGACCAGGATGTCTGCGACTCCCGCAGGAACCGTCAGCGATCTGGCCGAACTCTGACAATCCCTGCGGGCAACCTACCACTTGAGGGTCTAGGCCATTATCCACAGATCACAGATGGTCATCAGTGACCGCTATCACGGAGGGATGTTCGCGGGTCGACCGCCGAAGGGTTGGTCCAATTGATGGCACCCCGGAAGCCGCACAGAGTATGCTCAAAGTCATCGAGCACGACACCTGCTACGTCGCTATCGACGGTCAGAATTGGATTCTTACACCGGGGGCAGAGGACTTGGAAATAGGCGATTTTTAATCTCGGAGCGCTAACGGTGCTCATAAGGGAATGACTGTACGTCGCCGCGCAGATCGCTGTCAGTGACGGCGGTCACCTAGCTCGTACTGTCCGGAGTATAATAGCGGGGAAATCGTCCTTAAACAGAAACAGCCCGATTCGCAGTCGGGCCTTCTGCAACCATATCGGAGCGCAATCCAATGGTAATACTGGAGTGTGCTCTATGGCAAGTCCTCAAGTCCTTCGTTTCGTTGACATAGACAGCATCGAAAATCGCCTTGCAAAGGCAGAAACGCCGGACGCTACGGTTGAGGAGTTCTATCGCTTCGGGACACTACTGCTCTCGGAGATTCAACAACGTGGCTCTGAAATGGATCGCAAGTTAACCAATGCGCTGGGATGGTCAATTGCCACGCTTGCCTTTCTGCTCCTCAATAAACTCCGATTTGCACAAGTTGGAAGCTATGCCAGAAGCGCAGTAATAATCGCTGCTGTTCTCTCCTTTGGATGCGCTACCGTCGCCGCTCTCGCAGTCAAAACTCGCATGTGGCGCTCACCTAGCGAGGCGGATTGGTTCAAGAACGAACTATGGGATGATCCATCCACAATGAAGCGGTATCACGTCGTGTCAATACTCGCGACCCATCAGGCTCAGGCTAGGAACATTAAGATAAAAGCCGAATGCCTAGGAATCATTGAGATTCTCTTGTTGATCAGTGGGATGGCTATTTTGAGCGTTCTTCTTTTTTTCTGAGCGGCGCTTGGTCTGGATTCGGATGAGGAGCGTTCCTTCTGAACCAATCTGGATCTTGCGGAGGTATTCGTCTTGCTGGTTCCGGAGTCGTCTGAGGAGGCCGCTGATCAGGCTGTTGCTGTGGTAGCTGTGGCTCCTGTTGCGGGTCGTCGTCGGTTCGCATGGGATTCGAGAATATCACGCCAGCAGTTCGGCGAGAGTCCATACGTGATCGCTGATTCCAGCTTCCATTGCAGGCGTCACGCGCAAGCTGGAATGTACGCGGCAGAAATTATAGTACGCGAAGTGCAGCGCGATAGCCGCCCTCAGGTTCTCCCACTTTTTCGAGAACGCATTGGTCAACCGAGTCAGACGGCGAATCTGCATTCTCATCGTAAGGTTCTGGCGCTCTATGTGTGATGTGCAAATGCGCTCAAAATCAGGCATCCCGGCTCTTGGGACCACCTCCACGTCTACGACTTCGGCGGGCGAGTACCGCTGTTCGCCGTCACGGGAAGCGCCGTAGACTTTGACTAACTGTGCATAGTCAATCTCGCTTCCGAACACACGCTCAACCGCATCGGGATAAGAGGGCCATCCGTCCGTTGTTAGCTGGAATCTGCCTTCCGTGGCATTCCGCAGTTTCAGGATGAACGCGAGAGTGTCCTGTTTGTTGCGCTTGCCAAGATGCCACGCAAGAATAAGTCTTGAGTTGGCTTCCATTGCGACGTATGTGTAAGCATCTCCGAGCGTGTCTTCGGCTTTGTAGACGTTCTCTTTTGCCTTTTCCTTCATGCCCACGAAACCCCATATCTCATCTGCTTCCACATCGCGGACGTGGACTTTTGTGATCGTATCGGCCAACAGTTTTTCGCAGCGTCCCCCGGCGAGAACGAGTAGCCGCGCAATGGTGGTGCGGTCAAGATCGGTGATGCGCTCAGTGCTGCGGATACTGTTTCCTTCAAGCAAAAGCCGTGTCGCCAGAATCGCCTTTTCCTGGGAAACGTACATCGTTCCGAGGGTCCGCGTGTGCGACTCGGTAAAGGTTCGCTTGCACTGCGGGCAGCGAAAGCGCCGCAATCCATTGCGATGTTTTCCGAAGCGTTGACAATTGACGTTGCACGTCCCGCAAGTCATTGTTTTATCGGCTTTTGCTTGGCTTATCATGGTTTTATATTACAGCTATCGCTAGCTGTTGGTCAAGAGAAAAGTGCGAAAATGGCGGGAAAATGCTATATTTCTCAAGTCAGGGGAAGCGTTGGCCGCTCCCCCTAACGTACATTCCTCCAATCGTTTTTCTTGTGCTCCGTGGTGGTCCTCGGATTCGCACCTTTCTGCTCGTCATGTTTTCTTCCTCTACGACTCATTGAAAACTAGAATCCAAACGCATGAACGGGAGATCAGAGGGCGCATGAAAGCGCGTGAGGACGCAGGGCCTTAGGGCGCATCAGAGCGCACACCGGCAGCGCATGAGAGCGCATGAGAGCGCAGAGTCAGGAATCGGCGGAAATGTCGAGGCGGTACAGGTCGCGGCCAGCGGTCACGACCAGGTTCTTCCAAAGGCCAGTTCCACGAAACCAATCGTACATTTTCCCATTATGGGGAAGATTAGCTCTCTTCCGAATCTGGCTAGTAGTCGGTCCGGGCTCGCCATTTTTGATGGATTCGTGCAGTATCCTGAGTATCTGCGGCGCATACCTGTATTGCGTCAGATCGTATTCCTTGCCGCGAAAGAGAAGTTTTTGGTAGGTCGGCGACGGCGAGAAAATCGCTGTTTCGTTGCATGGCTGCGTCGTGCTTTCTTGTGGCTTTGGAGTGCTATCGGGCTGGGCAGTGCCCTCGAATGTGGAAGCGTTTCGCTGCTTCTCCTCAAACTCCGCTTGCAAAGCGGCAGATTCCAGCTCCCGGCAGAAGTTCGCGGAGGCTTCGCACAGTCGGTCAATGTTGCCGATGATATAGCCCTCCGGGAAGGAGTCCCAGAACCTAAAGTCGCGCCCATGCTCTCTTAACGCTTCCAGCCATGCGACGAGTAAATCAGAACTCTGCTTGGTTGGGAGTTCGCTCGCAGCACGCCGTGCTAGCGCTTCAAACTGAATACGCAGAGGAGCATCACCGCCTAGCCTCCAATCGCCACTGACGCCACTGCCGACTATGTGCTGCCATTGTGCGCGAACATCCGCGTATGGAGAGGAGAGCACCTGAAATTGAGCGGCGAGGTCTCGCCAGAAGTCCGAATCCGCCATTCGCACCCTTGCATCGGGGCGATGAAGGGCTTACGATTGAAGTGTCCAGTTTCAACCGAAATAGCCCCGGCCATCGCGCCGGGCTTTTCGTTTTAGGACACCAATTCTATCTGTTGGCAGGGAAAGAGCTAAGCGGATTCTTTAAGCGGGGACGGTACAAGGGAACTCAGACCAGTGCGGCATCGTGATCAGGATGGCGCTCTTTATTGCCAGCTTGCGGCGTCTCAGGAAACCTCATCCGCATCTGTTTACGCTGATTGTTAATTCTCAACAACCAGTCAACTACAATGGCAACTCCGAAAACCGCTAGAGCGTACCCCCCGATTCCCAAAAGATAGCCGTTCATCTCCGTATCCTCTCGATAATTATGCCGAGAGTCAGCGCGAGCGCACTGACACCGAATATCACCCTACGGTCGGTTGTAGTCGCGTTCCTCATCTCCAACGGATAAAACACGAGAACCAACACAGCGACTTCCCTTAAAAACTCGCCCGCCATTTGCGGGATGGTTTGTCGTTCGTTGGCCACTCTTAGGCCGCAACGTTACATCCGGTTAGACGCATTTGTAAAGCGTTTTGTTGCGGGAGTGCACAAATTCTCAAGGGATGAACCATCAGGCATTTACTCTTTCGGCGGTCTGCCGCCGCCGTGCGTCTTGCGCCGAGCGGCCATTTTGCGGTAATGCTCGGGTCCGTGCCTTCGGGCGGTCGTGCTCCCGCCCTTGCGCCCCATGAGAGCGGCAGTAGTGGCAGACTGCTTAAGCAAGTCACCTGTGATGGCAAGGGCGCTCGCTAGCACTTCTCGACAAGCTGCCGTGCGGTTTTCAGGCAAAGGGGGAGTAGTAGCGAGAATGTGGTCAGCTTGGTCGAGCAGATTCTTGAGGGCGGTCAGTTCTTGCTTTGCCATGCCTTCACGATACGGCGGGCGTTAGCGAAAAGCAATCGCTAGCTGTTAGGCATCAACGCACATTTCGGCCACTACCTCAATTAGCGGCTTGTTGCTTCGCCTTCCTATTCGCTTTACTATCGCCCTGCGTGCCTTTGCCCAGCGACAAAGCTCATCCCGACCGCATCGTCTCGGCCGTGCCAGTGGACGACGACTCGTCGTTCGAGCTGAAGCTGCGTCCGCAGCGGCTGCGCGAGTTCATCGGACAGAACAAAGTCAAGGACAACCTCGAGGTCGCCATCCAGGCGGCACGTTCGCGTGGCGAGCCGCTCGACCACGTTCTGCTCTACGGGCCGCCGGGGCTGGGCAAGACGACGCTGGCCAACATCATCGCCAACGAAATGGACGCGGCCTTCCAGCAGACTTCGGGCCCCACGCTGCAAATCAAGGGCGACCTGACGGCCATCCTCACCAACCTGCGCGAAAAGCAGGTGCTGTTCATCGACGAAGTCCACCGCCTGCAACCCGCGCTGGAAGAGTTGCTTTACTCCGCGTTGGAGGACTACAAGCTCGACATCATCATCGGACAGGGACCGTCGGCGCGCACCCACACCATCGAGGTACGGCCGTTCACCTTCATCGGCGCCACCACGCGCGCGGGCCTGCTGTCGGCGCCGCTGCGCTCCCGGTTCGGCATCGTGCTGCGGCTGGAGTTCTACACCCACGAGGACCTGAAGATCATCTTGCAACGCTCGGCGGAAATTCTCGGCGTCGAGATCGACGAGGCCGGCGCGGTCGAGATTGCCACCCGTTGCCGCGGCACACCGCGCATCGCCAATCGCCTGCTGCGGCGAGTACGCGACTACGCGCAAGTCCGCGGGACAGGCAAGATCGACAAGGATACCGCGCAAAAGGCACTGACGATGCTCGAGGTGGATCGGCACGGCTTCGACGAGATCGACCGTAAGCTGCTGCTGACCATCATCGAGAAATACCAGGGCGGACCGGTGGGCGTGAATACGCTGGCGGCCTCGCTCGCCGAAGAGCCTGACGCGATCGAAGAGATCTATGAGCCCTTCCTCATCCAGATTGGCTTCCTCGATCGCACCCCGCGCGGCCGCGTGGCCACGCATCTGGCGTATGAACACTTCGGCATCAAGCGTCCAAGGACGAATGCGGCTGGGCAGGAGACGTTGTTTTAGTGCTCGCTGGTCGCTCTTCGCCTTTCGCTTTTCGCCAGGAAAATCTCTCCTGAGTGAGCAACTTGTTTTGCCAACGACGAAGAGCGAAAAGCCAAGAGCGAAGAGCGATTCCCTCGCACTGGCGCGCGACCTCGCCCAGCAGGTAATCTAGTCCAGCAAGGAGAATCCACATGGCCCAACTGATGAGAACCTCGAACCCCGCCCTAAGCTCTGACGCCTTCCGCACTGGCGAAGCGACATTCGGCGAGAGCATGACCGTGTCAGGCACGGTCAACAAGACGGGCATCCTGCTCATCTGCTGCGTCGCCACGGCGGCATGGACCTGGAACCGCTTCTTCAATGCGCCTCCCGAGGAGGCCATGCAGGCGATGGGGCCGGCGCTCGCCATCGGCGGCATTGGCGGCTTCATCGTCGCCATGGTCACTATCTTCAAGAAGCAGTGGGCGGGGATTACCGCGCCGATTTATGCGCTGCTAGAGGGTCTGGTGCTCGGCGGAATCTCCGCCATGCTGGAGCAGCGTTACCACGGCATCGCCATCCAAGCTGTCTCGCTGACCTTCGGCACGTTGCTGGTCATGTTGCTGGCATATCGCTCCGGCCTCATCAAGGTGACAGACAAGCTGCGAATGGGCATCGTGGCGGCCACCGGCGGCATCTTTGTGTTCTATTTCCTGCAATTCATCCTGGGATTCTTCGGCATTCACTTCACTGCGATCAACAGTTCAAGTCCGATTGGGATCGGCTTTAGCCTCGTCGTGGTGGTGGTCGCGGCGCTGAACCTGGTGCTTGACTTCGACCTCATCGAAAGCGGCGCGCGCATGGGCGCTCCTAAGTACATGGAGTGGTACGGCGCCTTCGCGCTGATGGTCACGCTGGTCTGGCTCTACTTCGAGATCCTGCGGCTGCTGTCGAAGTTTCGCAGCAGAAATTGAGGAGCAGGTGTTAGGGTGCAGGGGCTATCACGAATCCCCGATGTTTGGGGTTAATGGTTACGCCCTTGGAATTGTCATTACGAGCGCAGCGAGGAATCTGCTGTTGCTTGCGCTTGGATTGCGGCCGGCAGAAAAAGCAGGTCTCACGGTCTCAAGGCCGTTCGTGATGACAACTCAGAAATCGCGGTACGGCACGTACTTATGAAGCGTCGATAACGACCCTGATTGTAATGACAAACTTGGGATCGGCCCGAAGGCCGCTCTAGCTGGAGGTCGCTTTTCCCACAGCCGCTTATACTGGCCACTGCACCTATCCCCTAGCCCCTGATTCCCATGTCTATTGCCGTCCGCTCCTTCGCGAAAATCAACCTCGGACTGAAGATCGGCCCAGCCCGCGCCGACGGCTTTCACGAGCTGCGCACGATCTATCAGACGCTGGCGCTGCATGACCTCATTCGCGTGGACGTGCAGCCCGGCTCCGGCATTGAGATTCGCTGCAACAATCCGCGCGTTCCGCTCGACGAATCCAATACCTGCTACAAAGTTGCCGATCGCGTGCTGCAACACGGCGAAGGTCCAGCGCCAAAGTCATCGTTCAAATCGACAAGCGATTACCGGTGCAAGGCGGCATGGGCGCGGGCTCGTCCAACGCAGTCGCAACCATGCTTGGGCTGGAGCGTGCGCTCGAAATCAAAGCTTTCCGCCCAGGACAAGATGCGGATCGCCGCCGAGATAGGCAGCGACGTGCCCCTCTTCCTGATCGGCGGAACGGTGCTGGGCGTTGGCCGCGGCGAAGAAGTTTATCCACTGCAGGACCTGCCGCGTATGCACCTGGTGGTGGTGACGCCGGCGATTGGTGTTTCGACTCCGAAGGCGTTTGCGCAATGGGACGAACTGGCTCGCGCGCGAAGCTGGATTGACCGGCGCTGGAGCCGCAGGTACAATTAACAAGTTCGGTCAGGCGGTGGATGCCTGGCTGAGCGAACGTGTTTCCTCGCGAGCCGTATCTGCGAGGGAGCCTGCATCCGGTGTTCCCGCGGTAGGCGGGGACCGGGCCGAGACACCGCTTCTCGACCTCGTCCGAGCCGGGATCGAGAACGACTTCGAACGCGTCGTCTTTCCTGAGTATCCCGATTTGCGTGAGGTAAAACGTGTCTTGGAGCGCGAAGGTGCGCGTTATGCGTCCCTGTCCGGCTCCGGGTCAACGTTGTATGGATTGTTCGGTTCCGGCGAAGAGGCGCAGGCGGCAGCTGCACGAGTGAGCGCCTCGGGACACGTGGCGGTTGCGACGACAACGCTGACGCGGGATGAATATTGGCAGCAGATATTGGCAACTAGAGCTAGTAGTTGGGTCCACTACTCGTTTCCCGAGCTTGCGCCGAAGGGTGGCGAACAGTTCGGCGCGTGACTAGCTGCTAACTGATAGCTGCAGCTTGCTTCACTGGGCGGTCGACTAATGGTAGGTCAAGTGCCTTTGGAGCACTTTGTCTAGGTTCGAATCCTAGCCGCCCAGCCAGAAACCAGTTGTCAGTGGCTAGTTGTCAGTTATTAGAAAAATCAGGTTTCAAGGTTTGCAGGCTAAGAGCTAACGGCTCAAAGCTTCAGCCGAGTCGGCGAATAATTGCACGGACTGAAAGCTGAGGGCTGATAGCTGAAGGCTAATTTTCAAGACCCAGCGTGTAACTCAACCAGGTGAAGCGGGGTGTTTGATTCGATGGAAACGGCAGCAAAACCGAGCGCAGTGCACACGGCGGGCGTAGCTGGCGAAGGCACGGCAACGGCCGCACACCAGTCGGACAAGCAAGCTCATCCCGGAGCTGATCCCAAGCCGAAGCCGGTGCGGGCGCGCCAGGATGATAAGTGGAAGATTTTTTCCGGGACCGCCAACGATGCCCTTGCCCGGGACATTTGTGCGTTCCTGGGATTGCAGCTCGGGCAAGCGTGCATCTCCAGGTTCTCCGACGGCGAGACCTATGTGCAGATCGAGGAGAACGTGCGCGGGGCCGACGTTTTCATGGTGCAGCCCACGTGCGACCCAGTGGACCTGCACCTGATGCAGTTGCTGCTGCTGATTGATGCGCTGAAGCGCGCGTCGGCGCGCCGCATCACGGTGGTGATTCCGTACTACGGGTACGCGCGGCAGGACCGTAAAGACAAGCCGCGTGTGCCGATTTCGTCGAAGCTGGTTGCCGACTTGTTGACTACGGCGGGAGCCGATCGCGCGTTGGTGGTTGATCTGCACGCGCCGCAGATCCAGGGTTTTTTCAATATCCCGGTGGACCATGTGTTCGCGTCGCCGGTGCTGGTGGATTACTTCCGGAAGAAGCAGTTCCCGGATTTGACTGTGGTTTCGCCGGATGCAGGTGGCGTGGAGCGCGCTCGCTTCTTCGCCAAGAAGATGGAATCGGCGCTGGCCATTGTGGACAAGCGCCGCGTGGAGAAGGATGTGACCGAGGTGATGCACGTGATCGGCGATGTGACCAACCGCACCTGTCTCATCCTCGACGACATTATCGATACCGCCGGCACGCTGGTGAAGACTTGCCAGGCATTGCTGGACGCGGGCGCGCGCGAGGTTTATGCCTGCGCCACCCATCCGGTGCTTTCGGGGCCGGCGGTCGAACGAATTTCGAAGTCGGGGTTGGCCGAAGTGGTGGTGACCAACACCATCCCGCTGACGGAAGCGGGGCGCAACGAGCCCAAGATCAAAGTGCTGTCGATCGCGGGACTGATCGGGCGCACCATTCAGTCGATTCACGAGGAGACTTCGGTCAGCAGATTGTTTTTATAAAGGACAAGATTATGGCTACAGCAACCGCAGACAAAAACGTAGAAGCCAAGCCGCGGCAAGGTGGCGGCAAGAATGACGCCCGCCGGCTGCGCGCCAGCGGCATGATTCCCGCCGTCGTGTATGGCGCGGGCCAGCCTGCCAAGGCCATCGCCGTCGATCCCAAGCAGATGAGGCGCATCCTGAATTCGGAGACCGGGCACAACTCGATTTTCGATCTCACCCTGGATGGACAGGCTGCCAAGGTCATGATCGTGGACTGGCAGTTTGAGCCCATCAAGAGCGCGCTGCTGCACGTTGATCTGAAGCGCATCGCCATGGACAAGGTTTTGCGCGTGAGCGTTCCCATCGTGCTCAAAGGAGAAGCTCCCGGCGTCAAGTTGCAGGGCGGCATTCTCGAGCAGATGTTGCGCGAGGTCGAGATCGAGTGCTTGCCGGGTGACATCCCCGGCCACCTGGTGGCCGACGTTAGCAAGCTGGAGTTTGGCCAGACGGTTCGCGTTTCGGATTTGGCGCATGATGCCAAGCTGAAGTTCATCACCGACGAGAACCAGGCGGTTGCCCACGTTACCGCGGTGAAGGAAGTGGTGGAAGCGGCGCCGGTCGAGGGTGCCGTGGAAGCCGGAGCGGCGGCTGCGGAGCCCGAGGTCATCAAGAAGGGCAAGCAGGAGACCGAAGGCGAAGCTGCCGAGGGTGGCGACAAGGCAGCCAAGCCGGAGAAGGCCGAGAAATCCGAGAAGTCTGAGAAGAAGAAGTAAGCCCTGTGAAGCTGATCGTCGGGCTCGGCAATCCGGGCATCGAGTACCAGTTCACGCCGCACAACATGGGGTTTCTGGCGGTGGACCGCATTGCCGAACAGTGCGGCGTGCGCGTGAACAATCGCAACTGCCGCGCGCAAACGGCGCGGACGCGCATCGCCGGTCACGAAGTGGTGCTGGCCAAGCCGGAAACCTTCATGAACCTGAGCGGGGGTTCGGTGCGGGAGTTGGTACGCGAGTACGAAGTGCAGCCGGAGCAGGATCTGGTGCTGCTGTACGACGAGATGGACCTGCCGTTTGGCACCTTGCGCGTCCGGCCACGCGGACGCTCGGCGGGGCACAACGGAGTGGAATCGGTAATTGACGCGCTGGGCACGCAGGAAATCATGCGCGTCCGAATGGGAATTGCGCCTGATCATCCGGTAGGCGACGGCGCACGATATGTGCTGTCGCAGTTCAAAAAGTCGCAGCTGCCCGTGTCGACGAGGTTCTAGATTCGGCGGCTGAGGCGGTGCGAGTCATTCTCGGCGAAGGCGTACAGGCGGCCATGAACCGCTTTAATCGCAAGCCGGAAGAGGCCAGCGATCAGGGGTCAGGGGCTAGCGATTAGGGGCTAGTGGTTAGTGGTTAGTCAAAAGCCGCCAACAGCCTGGTTGAGTTTCAAACGGTGAGTCTTGAGTTTCGGGCGTCTGTTGGGGATTAACAGGTGCTTGTCACAGGAACGTGTAGGAAATGGCAGCAGCGCTCGCGACGTGACGGCCCCAGTCCCGCAATGCGGGACGGAAGATGATAGCCCAGCGCTTTAGCGGTGGGTAGGCGGTCAGAAGAACCCGAGTCCCGTAGGGACGGCAGAGGGTTTTAGAAGGCCATTCGAGCGATAGGGATCCTTCGACTTCGACAGCCAACAACAGGCCGCCTCCGCTCGGGATGACAAAAGAAATAGAACGGTGAATCCCGACCCTTCGCCAAAACGGGCGAGAAAAGGATGAGGGCACTCGCTGAAAACAGGAACACGCGCTAGTTGCTAATCGCTAGCTGCTAGTCGCCAGGAGAACAGAATGCAACGTACTTATGAATTGATGTTCATCGTCCGTCCCGACATGCTCGAAGAGGACCAGGACAAACTGATCTCGAGCCTGGAGACGCAGGTTGGTAGTGCGGGCGGATCGGTGAAAAGCATGGAGCGCATGGGCAAGCGCCGGCTGGCCTATACCGTGCGCAAATTCCAGGATGGTATTTACATGCTGATGGTCCTCGAAGGCGAAGGCGCCATGGTGAAGGAAGTGGAACGCCGCCTGCGCGTGACCGAACCGGTGATCAAGTTCATCACCGTGCGGATCGACGAGGAGCAGAAGCGGCTGGCCAAAATCAAGGCCATCCGCGATACCAAGGTTCGCGGCAAGGGACGCCAGGCAGCAGCTGCGGCAGCGGCAGCCGAAGCTGCGGCGGAAGCCGCCGTGCCGGCAGGCCCGGAAGCGGCGCCCGAATCGGCTTCGCCAGCAGGCGCCGAATCCGAGCCGGTCAGCGCATAGCGCTGCGCGTAGACACTCATGCGCCCGGTATGTCCTGTGAAGTAGAACTGCGGTCCCGCAGGGACTGTACCTGACGGCGAGAATTTTCCGTCAGGCCCAACAGATTAGAGAAGGAGAATCATGGCAGACGAATCCAATAAGAATGCGGCACCCGGAGCTGGCGCCGCAACGACTGACGCACCCAGTGCGCGTCCTGATGGCGGTGCTCCTCGCGAAGGAGCCGGCGGTGGCGGCTACGGTGCGCCTCGCGGACCTCGTCCCGGTGGCGGACGCCCCGGCGGTGGTCCTGGAGGTCCCGGCGGTGGGGGTGGCGGCGGACGGAAGTTCTTCCGCCGCAAGAAGGTTTGCAAGTTCTGCGTTGAGAAGATCGACGGCATCAACTACAAGGACGTTCGCCTGCTGTCAGGATTTGTCTCCGAGGCTGGCAAGATCGTGCCTCGCCGCTTGACCGGCGTGTGCACTCCGCACCAACGGCGTCTGGCTGACGCTATCAAGCAGGCCCGCAACATCGCCCTGCTGCCGTTCGGCGGAAGGTAGAAGCAGGGACTTGGGGGTAGTTGATTAGTGGCTAGTTGGGACTAAAGGATTCCTCGCGATGTGCCCTGTGCCCGCAGGGGGTTGATTACAAGGCGGCCTGTGTCCTTGGCGAGAAGCGAGTCCCACTTTGTGTGACGGAAGAGGTTAGCCCAGCGCTTCAGCGCTGGGTAGGTCGAGAAAAACAGTCGAGTCCCGTAGGGACGACACATTTGGAGGCACGGGTTCAGCCGTGCTGTGAGAAGCCTGAGGCGAACGAAGGCCCGCAATCAAGATCGAACGGAGTTCTATTCATGGAAGTCATTCTGAAAGAAGACGTAACCAAGCTTGGCTCTCGCGGCGAAGTGGTGAAGGTCGCCGAGGGCTACGGCCGCAACTATCTCATCCCCAAGAAGCTGGCGATTGAAGCCACCGCGGCCAACCGCGCCGTCATCGAGCAGATGAAGGCCTCCGCCGTGCGGCGCGCTGCCCGCGAAAAGGGCGATGCCCAGGCCCTGGCGCAGCAGGTCGAGGGCGTGACCGTGAGCTTCACCCGCAAGTCGGGCGAGCGCGATCAGCTCTTTGGCTCCGTGACCTCGGCCGATATCGCACATGAGCTCGAGCATAAGGGCGTGCCGATCGATCGCCGCAAGATCCAGCTCGATGAGCCTCTGAAGCATGTCGGCGAGTTCAATGTGCCGGTCAAGTTGCACAAGGACGTGACGGTGCAGCTCAAGGTTGTCATCAATAAGGAAGCGGCTGCCGAGGCCGCCCGGTGGAAGAAGCAGAGACGGAAGCCTAGGTCACGCTCCCTCACGGGTATCTACCAGATCCGCTGCACGCCGTAGGCTTCGAACATAGCGTCGGCGCTGATGATCGGCCAGCCTGTGGCTTGGGCTTGCGCAGCGAGCATGCGGTCGAAAGGATCTTTGTGATGCCGAGGCAACAGTCCGGCCCGGATGGCGTGGCTGGAGTCGATGGGCAACTCGGAGAAGCCCTCTTCGGCGAGCTTTGGGTTCCATTGGCGAGCAGTGTCTGGCTCTTCAGTTTGCCGAGATTGGTCTTGATCGCCAGTTCCCAAGGAACTACGGCGGAAACCACGATCGAGTTGCCCTGCTCTCCATCGCCCTGACCGCGATTGTACTTAGCCCATCCGGGTCCTCAACCACCAGTGCAGGGCATTCGTGTCGAGAAGCAAGATCATTCAAATCCCAACTCGCGCAATTCCTCGTCGGTGAGGGGATCGAAAGCGTCCGGCGCCGACCACATTTGGCCCTTCATACTGCCGGGGACACGCTTCTTGGCTGCGCTGGCGATCGGAACGATCTTTGCCACCGGCTGTTTGCCGCGCATAATAATCACTTCCTTGCCGCTCTGGGCCTCTTTGATCAGCCGCGAAAGGTTGGTCTTGGCCTGATGTACCGTGTAGCTCATTAGCTAAGTTTACTTAGCTAAGTTAAGGCCAGTCAAGAACCGCACGATTCCTCGGCGCTTGAACCGCCGCGCCTCTGGCCTCGTATCTACGGGCTGAGGCGTCTATAATGACCGCTCACGGTTTCCTCCCGCACGCCGTCTATGTAATTGCAGGCACGAGAATTGGGCTTGCTAATTGCAGATTAGGTAGAAACCAGCATGCCGGCCGAAGCGGTAGCAGTTCCTCTCACGGTTGGCCCGGGGCTCCGTCCTTCCGTGGCGTGGCGGGAGGCGGACAAAACGTCCTCTACTCCCTCTAACCGAGGGTCCATGGTGGGGCAGGCCCAGAGCCGCATGAATGATACGGAGCTGATCCGGGAAGCACAACGTGGCAATCACGCCGCGTTCGAGGAACTGGTGCGCCAGTACGACGGCGCCGTGCTGCGCCTGGCCTATCACCTGACTCGCTCGGAGCAGGATGCCCAGGACATCTACCAGGAAGCGTTCCTCAAAGCCTACCGGAACATCGGCAATTTTCGCTTCGAGTGCTCGTTTTATACCTGGATCTACCGCATTGTGACCAATCTGTGTCTCGATCTTCTGCGCAAGCGGCAGGTGCGGAAAGAAGATTCTGGGGTGACGACCGACTCGGAAGGCGGCACCTACGACCTGCTTGACCAGGTTGCTGACCAGCGATCGGGAGCCAGTCCGGAGCGCGACCTGATGCGGCGCGAGTTGGCTGCGAACATCGCCAAGGCCTTAAAGAAGCTGACTCCCCGCGAGCGCATGGTTTTTGAGATGAAGCATTACCAGGGTTTGAAGTTGCGCACCATTGGCGAGATCTTGAATACGACGGAAGAAACGGCGAAGAACACATTATTCCGCGGCACCCAGAAACTGCGTGCCGCATTGAAGAGCGTTCGCTAGGCTGGAGATGCGATGTGGGCAGAGAGCACCGGAAGATTGGACGCGCTGCAGCGGCGGGTTGAACAGGTATCGGGAAAAGCGACGTTCGGGTAGTGCGGACCTTTAGGTCCGCGTCGAGCCGGCAGTTTTATTAGGTACAGTCGGCTTTAGCCGACGACAGGCTTACTGGGAAGTAGCAAGAGGTAGTCATCATGAATTGCGAATGGGTCCAACAGAACATCGCGCTCTATTTGTACGACGAACTGGCCGACGATGCGCGGCACGAGCTGGAGCAGCACATCCGGCGCTGCCAGGACTGCGCCGCCGAACTTGCTGCGCAGCAGGAGTTCCAGGAGCAGATGAATGCGCTGCCAGTGGAAGAACCTTCGGCAAGCTTTCTGGCCGCAGCGCGCATGCGCCTGCAGGAGGCGCTGGAGACCACTCCAACAGAACCGCGCCTGGTACCATCGGCTCGCCTTCGATCCCATGGCGTGGATGCGTCAGGTGCGCTTCTCACCCGCACTGGCGATGGTTATCTTCCTGGTCGGCTTTGGGGGCGGCATCGGCGCCATGTACAGTACGAAGGGCCCGTCTGCAACAACTGCCCCAGTAGAAGCTTCCATCAGCGGCATTACCTCCATTGAGAAACAACCCGGCACCGATAACGTCAAAGTTCAATACGACAAGCGCATGCCCGCGTCGGTCCAAGGCTCGGTCTCCGATCCCAAAGTGCAGGACTTGCTGCTGTACGCCGCCAAGAGTAACGAAAATTCCGGGGTGCGCCTGAATTCGGTCGATGTGTTGACCAGCAAGGCTGATGATCCTCGCGTGCGAGAGACCCTGACCTATGCTCTGCGGTACGACAGCAATCCAGGCGTACGCCTCATGGCGCTGGATGGACTGGGGTCCTATGTGAAACAAGACATCCGCGTGCGCAACGCCGTGCTCGAATCCCTGCTGAACGACAGCAATTTGGGAGTGCGCAGCGGCGCCCTCCATGCGCTGGAACCGGTGCGGGCCGATAGCAGCGTGCGCATGGCCCTGCAACAGTTGTCAAAGGAAGATCCCAGCGAGTACATTCGCACCGAGTCCAAGCGCGTGCTGGCCTCGATGCCAAGTATTTACTAGCTAGAACCGTGTTTCGAATCTTCGTGTATTCGTTCCCGGAAAGAGGATTGGTTGAAGCAGGGTTGGAAATTTAGAGCGGCGATGAGAGAGGCGAGGGGCGAAGAATTCGGCGCACGGCGTGCCAAGGGCAATCGCAAGTCGATAGCGGTCGCCGCATTATTGGCGATGGCAGTGGCGATTCCAGTCTGGGCCCAGCAATCGCGGGTTTATCGCGACGGTAATTCGTGGGTGGAAGAGACCACCGGGACATTGCCGGCTTCCCGCCAGGTTCGTATTACCACCGATGTGGGATCGGTACAGGTGCAGGGAAATTCGTCCCGCGTCACGTACGTCATTCGCAAACGCTCGTACGCTCCCAGCGAAGAAGCGGCCAGACGCCAATTTGAGCAGATGCGCATTTCCGCGATGAAGAATGGGGAAGGCGCGTTCATCGAAGGGAGGCTGGCAAATCGGAACCTGAACCGATTCAACGCTGAGTTTGTCGTGCAAATACCACGGCAACTAGAGGTGGTGAAAGTGGAAACCCGGGGTGGTCCGCTTAACTTTAGTTCCATCGTTGCTACGATTCTGGGCGCGACGGGCGGCGGGTCGGTGACGCTCGACGATTTGGACGGATCCGTGAAGATTACCAGCGGTGGTGGAAATGTGGAGGTCGGCCGCCTGGGCTCCGATTTTTCACTGACCACCGGAGGAGGGGACGTTCACATCAAGAACGTAGCCGGGCAAACGCGCGTGAACATCGGTGGCGGCAGGGTGTACGTCGGTTCCGCGAAAGGCGCCAGTATTCAAACCGGTGCGGGCAACATTGAAGTGCACAAGTGCAGTGGTGATCTCGGGGTAAGCTCCGGCGGGGGCAATCTCAATCTGGGCGACGTGAACGGTACGGTCCAGGCCGAAACCACCGGAGGAAGTGTGCATTTGGACAGCGCCCGGGGACGTGTGCAGGTCAGTACCGGTGGCGGCAGTGTCGAATTGCTCAATCTCAGTCAGGGCGCGCAGGTGCAAACCGGAGCCGGCGGAATCACGGCGGAGTTTGTGGGCAAACGTGGCACGTTCAGCGATTCATCGCTGCATACCGCGGCCGGCGATGTGATCGTCTACCTCCCAACCGACTTGCCGGTCACGGTGCACGCCTCGTCGGACATGGCGACCGGTCATGGCATCCTCTCCGAGTTTTCCGGATTGCGGATCACCAAGGAAGGCAGTAACTTCATCCCCAGGTCCATGTACGCCGAAGGGTCATTAAATGGAGGCGGTCCTGTGTTGAAGGTCCGCACCATCATTGGGCAGATCGATTTTCGGCGCTCACGTTAAAGGTAGGAATTATGCGCAAAATTACGATAGCTATGCAAGGTCTGGTATTAATCCTGCTGGCCGCCGCAATAATGGCGCCGGCAGCGGCTGCGTCACCGAATCCGGCCTCATCAGATTCGCGTGCGACCGCTTATCTCGGAGTACACATTGACGAAGTCACGCCACAGCAAGTCTCGGCCCTGAAGCTGGCGAACTCCAACGGTGCGGTCATTACCGATCTTGACCGGGACGGTCCCGCCTGCAGAGCGGGACTGAAAGAAAATGATGTCATCGTCGGGTTTGACGGTTCCAAGGTCGAATCCCCGGAGCAATTGGGGAACATGATCCACGTCACACCTCCCGGCAAGACAGTGATGTTAACGGTGGTTCGTGGCGGCGAGAAGAAAGAGGTCAAAGTGGTTCTGGGAACCTGGCCTCAAGTCATGTCTCACGCGCAAAGCTTTGTGGGTGGGGCTCCGCGTTGGACCGGTCCGGTAGTGGCTCCTGGGATGATCAACGGCATGGACATTCCGTCCGTCGCGGTCCTTTCTTCGCGCCATGGTTTGATGGTTGAAAGCCTTTGTCCGCAATTGGCCGACTACTTCAATGTGCCGGCAGGAAGAGGCGTTCTGGTGCGTTCGGTGGAAAAAGGCAGTCCGGCTGACGCGGCTGGCCTGAGGGCTGGCGACGTGATCGTCAAGTTAAACAATGAAACCGTCCACGACATGGCTGACTGGCAGCGGGCCATGCGGGTTCAGGCGGGCCAGATATCCGTTACCGTGGTTCGCGACAAGCACGAGCAGACAGTCGTGATGCACCTTCCTGCTCCGGCGGATTCCTCAAGAATGCAGGATCAGGACTGGGGAGATTTTGAAGAGCAGATGCAAGCTCTCGGGCCAGAACTAGAGAAGCTACGCCCTCGAACTCGAGGCCAGCCAGGAAGAAATGCTGGCGGAATTGCAGCCCAGCGAGAAAGAGCTGGGGCAGATGCGCCGCGAGATTGAAAAGTCGATGAAGACAAAACAGAAAGACATGGAAAAGATGGCCCGCGAAATCGAAAAGTCTGCCAAGCCGAATCAGAAGCAGATCGAGAAGATGACTCATGACATCGCAAAGTCCGCACAGCCGACCCAGGGAGAGCTCGATCAGATGCGGCATGATATTCAGGAGTCGATGAAGAACTGGACGCCGCAGCTTCAGCAGGAAATGCAAGAGCTCCGGAAGCAGATGGAGCAACAGAAAATCGACCTGCAGCAAATGCTGAATGGCTTCGGGACCGAGCGCGAATTCTAAAGTGATTCCGCAATAGATGTCTCCGGTTTGCACCGGTAGTGCGTGGCCTTCAGAGACTGTGTCGCGACCTCGTTTGGTTTGTGCCGTGGAATGAAGCGAGCAAGAACCAGCCCCGAAGTGGGGTGAAAGATCTTACTCCAGCGCTTCAGCGCTGGGTAAAGTGGGAAATGAGACCGAGTCCCGTAGGGACGGCAGAACTACCTCACCGCTTACGGCCCTCCGCAGTTGGACGATCGCGCCGCCACTTTCGATCGAGCCACTCGACAACACCGTAGAGAACCAGGCATACCCAGAGGTTCACCACCAAACCCAGGTCAATTCGGAACGGTCGATGACGTCCCACCAGCGGCAGGTGTGGCATCAAGACGAAGAAGTACAGCAGGCTGCCCACAACTACGGCAACCAGTTGCTTGAGAAGTCTTCGAAGCACGCACTCGTTGGACATCCGCAACCTCGCATTTGATGCCAGAAAAGCAGCAATTAGCAACTAGCAGCTAGCAATTAGCGACTATGGCCTGGCTTCTGCCCTAAAACCTGCAATCCCGAAAATCAAGCGAAGCTCATTGCGAGCTAGATAGACTAGCTGCTAACTGCTAATTGCTGTTGCTGGTTTACCATCCTTCTGTGCTCGATCTCGCCACCGACGTCCAGTTCGTCAAAGGCATTGGACCAAAGTTCGCCCAGATTCTGCTGGAAAAAGGCATCAGCACCGTCGAAGATCTGCTCTACTATCTTCCCTTTCGCTATGAAGACCGGCTCAATCCTCGCGGTATTGGGGAGCTTCGCGCCGGCGAGATGGCCAGCATTATCGCGGAGGTCCGCACTTTCGGATTGTTCCGCACGCGCCGCATGCCGATCTTCGAGATGACCGTCGGCCAGGGCCGCGACACGTTGAAGTGCGTGTGGTTCAACGCCACCTATCTGCAAGATAAGTTCCGTGCTGGCATGTTGCTCTCACTGTACGGCAAAGTGGAAGCAGGCGATCGCGGAGGCCACCGCTTCGAAATCATCCAACCCCAATACGAGATCTTGCATGATCCGACTGCAACCCAAGGCAACGGCACTGGTGACGAACCCAAGTGGCAATCGCTCGAAGTTGGTCGCATCGTTCCCATTTATGAAACTGCCGGCAATGGTCGTCTTACGGCGCGCTGGTTCCGGCGCGTCATCCACGGCATGCTGGAGGGTCTCGACCAGGAGCCACCGGACGCTATCCCACCAGCGGTCCGCCGGCACATGGGCCTGATCGATCGCCGCCGCGCTTTCTGGCAGGCCCACTGGCCAGAGGTCGGCGAGAGCCTGGCGAATTTGCAGGCAGCGCGCACCCCGGCACACATCCGCCTTATCTTCGAAGAGCTTTTCTTTCTCGAACTGGGACTGGAACTCAAGCGCCGGAAGATGCGCGCCCAGACGGGAATCGTTTTCGAGATTAGTGACAGGGTTCGCGCTGCGGTGAAGCGAATTCTGCCGTTCCACCCGACAACGGCGCAGAAGCGCGTGCTGAAAGAGATTGCTGACGATATGGCGGAACCCGCTCCCATGCGACGGTTGCTGCAAGGCGATGTCGGCTCGGGCAAGACCATTGTCGCGTTGGAAGCTGCCGTCATCGCGATGGAGAACGGCTACCAGTGTCGCACTGATGGCGCCCACCGAAATTCTGGCAACGCAACATTACCTCTCCGCACGGCGCATTCTTGATCCCGCTGGCTACCGCATTGTGCTTGCTCACCGGCTCGCAGGAGGCCGGCCGCAAGAAACAGGCTCGACATCATATCGCGCAGGGCAACGCACAATTAGTGATCGGAACCCATGCACTCATCCAGGAGACGGTCGAGTTCGACAAGCTTGGACTGGTCATCGTGGACGAGCAGCATCGCTTTGGTGTGCTGCAGCGTTTCCGCCTGATGAAGAAGACCAATGAAGCCGAGCCTGACGTGCTGGTGATGACGGCGACGCCCGATTCCGCGTACCCTCGCGCTCACCCTGTACGGCGATCTCGATACCAGCGTCCTCGATGAGCTACCGCCGGGACGTACGCCTATCACTACGCGGCGGGTCGGCGATGAACGCTCGGAGGAAGTCTGGGAGTTCGTGCGCAAGCAAGTCGCTGCGGGACGACAGGCCTACATCGTGTATCCCGTGATTGAAGAAGGCGCGATGGAAGGCGAACTGAAGGCGGCCATCAAGATGTACGAGCAGCTTCGCAAGCTCGAATTCGCCAGCCTGCGTGTTGGCCTGTTGCATGGTCGCATGAGTGCGGACGAGAAAGATGCCACCATGGCCAGCTTTCAACGCGGCGAAATTGATGTGCTGGTCTCGACCACTGTGATCGAAGTTGGCGTGGATGTGGCCAACGCAAACATCATGGTGGTAGAGCACGCCGAACGCTTCGGTCTCTCGCAACTGCATCAACTGCGTGGGCGCATCGGACGCGGCAGCGCGAAGTCGTACTGCGTGCTGATGACCGGCGGCAAAGTTTCAATCGAAGCCGAGCAGCGGCTCGAAGCCATGGTGCGCACCCAGAATGGGTTCGAGATTGCAGAACTCGACCTACAACAGCGCGGTCCGGGAGAGTTCTTTGGCACGCGTCAAGCAGGCATGCCGAACTTTCGCGTGGCCAACTTGCTGCGTGACCGCGAATTGCTGGAGGCAGCGCGCCGCGAGGCCAGATACGTGATCGCTGGCCCCTGCACCGATCTGAGCAAAGAGGAGATCGCCCGCGCCGTGCAGCACCTAAGAGGGCATTGGAATCGAAGGTACGGGCTGGTGGAAGTAGGGTGAAAGCAGTTGTCAGTGTTCAGTCGTCGGTGCTCGGTTGTCGGTAGAAGTCACCACACGATTCAACTGTCATCCCGAGCGAGGACTTCAGTCCGAGTCGAGGGACCTGCTGTTCTCCCTTGCAGCCAAACTGCATGCCCGGACGGAAAGCAGGTTCCTCCGCTCGCAGCGAAAGGCACGCTGCTCGATCGGAATCACAAACCTCGTTTACGATCGACCATGCAGGGTACGGGAACTTCGGACATACTTGCGCCACTCTTGCATCAACGCGCAAACTAGTCACTCGTGAACGCCACTAGCAAATCCGACCTCTTTCGCCTGCTGCCGTCGGTTAAGGAACTGATGAACTCGGCGGAAATCCAGGCAATCGTGCAACAACATGGATATCGCCTCACAGTCCAGCATGTGCGGCTTGCTTTGGACGAACTGCGCGACGTGATCAACAAGGGTGAACTGAGAGAGCATCAGATCCGAGCGGATCTTTCCCGGCTTCCGAAAGACATACTTTTCTTCTTTCAGCGGTGGTTCTCATACTCGCTGCGCCCGGTCATCAATGCGACGGGCGTTATCCTGCACACCAACCTCGGGCGCGCATCGCTCAGTCAAGCTGCACTGGAGCACGTCGCAGAGGTTTCCGCAGGATACTCGAATCTCGAATTCGATCTGAGCACCGGCGAACGCGGCAAGCGTGACGTTCATGTCGATCGCTTGTTTGCGAAGCTGTTGAATACCGGACGTTCGTGAAGTCTCGACCATAGTCGTGAACAACAACGCCGCCGCTGTGCTGCTGGCGCTGAATTCGCTGGCCGAAGGCGGAGAAGTTCTAGTTTCGCGCGGCGAACTGGTCGAGATCGGCGGCTCGTTTCGCATTCCTGATGTCATGGCGAAGTCGGGTGCGATCCTGCGTGAAGTCGGAACCACTAATCGCACGCGCATCGCCGACTACGAGGACGCGATCACAGAGAGTACAAAGCTACTGCTGCGTGTCCATCGCTCCAACTTCCAGATCGTCGGGTTCACCGAGCAGCCCTCGCTGGAAGAACTCGTCGCGCTCGGACGCAAAGCACAAATTCCGGTGATGGAGGATCTGGGCAGCGGAGAGATCTTCGATCTGCGAAACATCTGAGTGCGCGGCGAGCCGATGATCGCCGACAGCTTGCGCGCAGGCGTGGACGTCGTAACCTACAGCGGAGACAAGTTGCTGGGAGGTCCGCAGGCGGGCATGATCAGCGGCGATCCCGCACTGGTGGCGAAGATCCGTGCAAACCCGCTGTTTCGCGCCTTGCGCGTGGACAAGATGTTTTACGCCGCGCTGGAAGCGACGCTGCTAGCATATATCCGCGAAGACTTCGATTCGATTCCGGCCTTGCGCATGATGCGCATCCCCGAAGATGTACTCGAGAGACGCGCGAGGCAGATGGCTGCGCGATTGGGGACGGGCTGCCCGACTTTGAGGATCGAAGTTGTCAAGTCGCGCTCGGTGTTGGGCGGCGGCGCCGCACCTGGATCGACACTGCCCACGCAGCGCTCGCGGTGAACAGCGAAGGCATCAACGCCGATGAACTCTGCGCGCGGCTGCGGCAATGGGAGACGCCGATCATCGCACGCGTGGAAGAGGGACGCGTGCTACTGGACCTGCGTACCGTCGAGCCCGCACACGAAGAGACCATCGTCGCGGCCCTGGAGAGCATCTCGAAGTAAGTGGCGACGGTCTACACCATCGGGCATTCCACGCGCACGTTCGACAAACTTGTCGCTGCGCTCAAGGCGCACGAACTCCGCACCCTGGCGGACATCCGCTCGTTTCCCAATGTCGCGCCGGATGCCGCACTTCAATCGTGAATCCTTGGAAGTCGAATTGCCCAAGCAAGGCATGGCATACGTGTGGATGAAGGAACTTGGAGGGCGGCGCAAGAAGATTCGCAATGATTCGCCGAACACCGGTCTGCGCAACGACTCGTTCCGCAACTACGCCGATTACATGCTGACAGACGAATTCAAGGAGGGGACCGAACGATTGTTGGACATCACTGCCCAGGGCAACACCGCCATCATGTGTGCCGAGCGCGTGTACTTCCAATGCCACCGCATGCTGGTCAGCGATTACCTCACGGCGCACGGTCACACCGTCTTGCACATTGATGACGACAAGCGCCCCTTGCGCAAGCACAAGCTGATGGCCGAGGCGAGGCTGGTGGATGGGAAACTCGTTTACGATTCGCAACAGCTGTTTTAGCAGTCAACGGTCGGCACTCAGGATCCTGCTGGGCCCGCGCGGAAAAGCAGGTCCCTCCGCGCGGACTAAAGTCCTCGGTCGGGATGACAATCATGAAAAACTGAATGCTGGCTCCCCAGTACCGGCTAAGTGCTAAATGCCAAGTGCTCACGGTCGAATGGCAGATCTCACCTTTCCTGCGCTACCATCAAATTACCGATGAAACAAGCCGTCTTCCGCGAACGCAACAAGGGATACTATCGCGTTCTGCATTCTCCCATCTGGATCTGGGTCTTCTGGGTTCTTCCCGGATATCCGCTCACCTACGACCTGTACGCTCACGGGCCGGACCGCCGCCATTGGATTTGGCTTGCCATTGTGGTTGCGTTTGTAGCGTGGCGCGGCTTCAAAGGGCGCATTCCCGGTTGCGAGTCGGCGCCGTACATCACACACTACGGCGTGCATCAACCCAACTTGCCGTATCGCGTCGTGTGCTACACGGCGGCGTGGATCGACATCATCGTGCCCTACGCGCTGAATCTCATTGGGCTGATCGTGGCTTCCATCAACGGCCGTTGGCTGCTGCACGATCTTTACCGCTACGGCTACTATCCGCTGGCGCTGGCCGTAGTTCTGGCGACGGTCTTCGACTGGACGCCGCGTGCCAAGCGCGACACCGTGGGCGAGGGCGCTGAGCGAGCCTGGTTCTACGTTGCGATCTGGACGGTGGTGCCGACTCAGGTCATCAATTGGGGTGCCTGGCGTTTTGGTAAGTTCATGGATCTGCCGCCGCTGCCGTTGGCCCGCCTCCGGTTGGCGATCTGCCTGCTCTCCACAGCTCTTTTCTTAGTCCTAGGCTATGCGGCGAAGCTTCCGCGCACCCAGCGGCACTACGAGGGCGTAGCGGCGGCGGGAGTATAAAAACCAGCTTGTGGCTTGCTTACGGTTGGCTCGATCCGGAGCTTGCCGGCGGTGTATTCGCGCCAGGCAACGGAGCTGGAGTTAGCCCCATGAATGTCGTCCCCAGAAACTTTCCCTGAGCGTCAAAGTTCCAGGTGAAGAGCGCCGTTCCGGCGTGGGCGCAGGCGTGGCAGCCATTGATCAGCGGATAGCCCAGAATGAACTGCAATCCGTTATTGGGGCCTTGTTGGGTATTGGGCCACGTGGTTCCGTCGCGATCGCCCGGCCACACGCCGACCTTGGGAAACTGATTTTGCAGGTCCTGGATATTGAAAGCTCTGCTCCATCCCCTTCTGGTCGAGCAGCTTAAGATCTTCGGCATTCACGATCCTCGGCGAGCCATTCAGCAGCAATAGGCCATTGTTGGTATTGGCGCGCAGAGGGTAGACGATCCAAGCGACATCCACTGGACCAACGGGGTTAAACCCGCCCATGATCCCCACGTCGCCCCCGCTCTGTTGGTAGAGCATCTGGGTAAAGGCCACCGCCGAGGCAGGCGCTCCGGCTTTCGACATCTGGGCAATAAAACACTCCGCATAGTTGGGTGGTTGGGGAGAGTTGTCGCAGGCTTTGTGGGCAGTTGGCGAGGAACGTGGACGGCATTTGCCAGACCGCGGAGGAGCCAATCTTGCTCATGGAGGCCGGTGCTCCCGGCATCCCACTTTGTGGAACTGTCTGGTTTTGCGCAATCGCCGAACTGAGTAAAGCGAAAATAATGGCGAATAGCGGGCGCTTTCCGCATCGGCTGGCCTCCAACTGCAGGTTGTAATTGCTATTAGAGGAATGTACCTCAGAGGCCCGATGGAGTCGAGCCATCTTGCGGAGCGAAAAGCAGAGGAATATCGGCGCCGCACTCTGGCGGAATTCAGATGTGGCAGCGAAACCTACCGACGAAACTAAGAAAGGCGGCCACGTGGCCGCCCTCTTGAGAACTCTCAGCTCGGAAGCTTAGAGAACCTGTACGTTCTCAGCCTGCCAACCCTTGGGCCCTTTGACTACGTTGAACGAGACAGCCTGGCCTTCCTGCAAGCTGCGGAAGCCGTTGGTCTGGATCGCAGAATAGTGAACGAATACGTCTTCTCCATTCTGACGGCTGATAAAGCCGTAGCCCTTCGCGTCATTGAACCACTTAACCGTTCCTTGTTCCATGGTGATGCAATTCCTTCGATGTTGATATAGCTGCAATTCGATCGGGATGTGAAGCGGCAGGGAGTGCGGTAAAGCAGGAACTGCTGCGTACAACGTCGATCAATCGAGCAACTTCATCATATCAGCGTAGCCGCAAAGCCCAAGCAATTCCTGACCAGTGGGAGCCCCTCCTGTATCGAGACGACCGCAGAAAACCATTATTCTCAATATGTTACCTTGTTGGCAGACTTGTTTTCTGCCGCTTGGGGCGGTAAGGGTTCTCGGATGGTCGCTCAATGATCGTAGGAACCGGCATTGATATTGCTGAGGTTGATCGCATCAAGGCGTCGATCGAGCGCTTTGGCCGGCGGTTTCTGGAGCGGGTATTTACACCCGACGAAATCCGCTACTGCGAATCAAAAGCCAATAAGGCAGAGCGCTACGCCGGACGATTTGCTGCCAAAGAAGCTGCCATGAAGGCCATTGGAACCGGTTGGAGCCGTGGCGTTACCTGGCAAGATGTCGAAGTTAAGCGCTTCCCCGGTGGTCGGCCCACGATTGCCTTCCACCGCAAGGCGGAGAATTCTTCCAAAAACTTGGGGCAGTCCGCGCCCATCTGTCCATCACCCACACCGCCCAGTCCGCCATGGCGCAAGTTATCCTGGAATCCGAGGAAGCGGTCAAGCCGTGACCGTGTTAGACGATTCCTCAGCTTCTCGAGGGGCAACTGGACATCCAGACAGTGCTCTGACAGAATCGGACCGCACGGACTGAGACTTCGCATGGCCAGCAATATTTCACCCAGCGAAAAAGACGGACAGCGAAACATTCCCGCCGGACTTATCGAAGAAGCACGCCGGCATGTGTACGAGGCCGCCATACGGACCCCATTGGTTCGTCTGAACCATGACGGTCCGGCGGAGATCTACCTGAAATTGGAGTGTCTGCAACCAATCGGGTCCTTCAAGATTCGGGGCGCGTACAACGCAGTTCGAAAGCTGCCGGAGGAGCGCCGGCGACGGGGCGTTTGGACGGTCAGCGCAGGAAATGCTGCCCAAGGCGTAGCGCTGGCAGCCCGCAAGGCCGGTGTGCCCTGCCAGGTGCTCGTGATCGACACGGCGCCAGCAGCCAAGCTCAGCGCTGTGCGTCGTCTCGGAGCTGAGTTTGTGAAGGCTTCCTACGACGACTGCTGGAAGGCACTGGAGGACCGTAGTCATCCGGCCATGAATGGCGCGTTTGTGCATCCTTTCGAGGATGACGAATTCATCGCAGGCAACGCTTCGATTGGACTGGAGATTCTGGAAGATTTGCCCGACGTAGATACCGTGGTGGCGGGTTTCGGCGGCGGAGGCCTGTCCTGCGGAATCGCGGCTGCCCTGAAAGAGCGGGGGAGCAAGGCGAAGGTGTTCGCGGCAGAACCGGAGACAGCTGCTCCGCTGGCGTTCTCCTTCGAGGCTGGTTCAGCGCAATGGTTTCCCGATTGGAAAGCCAGCTTTGTGGACGGGTGTGGGGGTAAGTCGGTGTTTCCGCGCATGTGGACCCTGGCGAACCATCTGCTGGCAGGCTCGATTGTTTGCACTCTTGAGGAGACGCGGCAAGCGATGCGCCTGGTGGCCGAACGGAATCACGTCATCAGTGAAGGCGCGGCCGCTTGTGCGGTGGCAGCGGGGCTCAGCGGAAAATGCGGCGCCGGGAAAATTGTCTGCGTAGTGAGCGGTGGCAACATTGACCTGGCGAAGTTCTCGGAGTTAATTGCGCAACCCGGCGCGCGGGCGTAAGCCTTTCGACCGGTACCTGCGTCTCGGAAGTCATAAGTTAATTTCAGGATAGACGACCATGCATCCGCGAGCATCGCATAACGTACGGCTGCATGACCCTCACAAGGCGTCTCTGCTAGTGTGGGAGATTGCCTCGTCGGATGCCCTGCTATTCGTAGTAATCTCAATTCTTCATGATCGAGACGACTGAACAAGCCACTCCGGTCGAAGCGGCCGCTCCGGTCTCGACTCTTGGCGCCGCTCTCGCGATCGGGCTGATGAGCTTCTCTGCCTTGCTGCTGGAACTGGGGCTCACCCGGCTCTTCTCCGTGGTCCTCTTCTATCACTTTGCTTTCTTGGCGATTTCAATTGCGCTACTCGGATTAGGCGCTGGCGCGGTCTTCGCGTATCTGCGCCGCGAGTGGCTAGAGCGCTGGAGCGTTGGGCAAATAGGCACATGGTTGTGCGCTGCTAATGCAGTCATCATCTTCGTGGTGCTGGAGATCGTTGTGCGCACGGCGGTGTCGCTGCACCTCGACTGGTCGAACTTCCGCCACTTGTCGGCGCTCTATCTGGCTTCGGCCGTTCCTTTCTTTATCACTGGCCTGCTGTTTTCCCTTGTCTTTGCGCGCCATCCTGCACGCATTACCCAACTCTATGGGGCCGACCTGCTGGGCGGATCGCTGGCCTGCCTGGCGCTGGTTCCGCTGCTGAACTTTATCGGCGGGCCCAATACCATCCTGTTTGCCGCGGTTGCAGTCGCGGCGGCAGGCGTGGCTTGGGGCACTTCGCGAACCCGCCGCATTCCCGCATTCCTCGCACTGGCCTTGCTTGTACTGATCGTGGCCAACTTCCGCGGCAAGCTCATTGACATCGTCTATGCCAAGGGCATGAAGCGCGAGACGCCGCTCTACGCCAAGTGGAATGCGCTCTCGCGCGTGGAAGTGGACAAGTGGGGAGACGCGAAGGCAATCGTCATCGATGCCGACGCCAGCACCTACATCATGAATTCCGACCCCTATCATTGGGATGAGGCCTATCGCCGCAATCTGATGTCAGCGGCGTCCTCGATCGCCAACGTGCTGCGTCCGCACGGCGATTTCGCCATCATCGGCCCGGGCGGCGGAGTGGATGTGCTGCGCGCCGTCGCTAACGGCAGCCCGAACGTCACCGGCATCGAGATCAATCCCATCATTGCTACCGACATCATGCGCGGTGCCTTCGCCGACTACGCTCATCACCTCTACCAGATTCCCGAAGTGCATATGCACGTCAGCGATGGACGCTCCTTCGTGCGCAACAGCCGCGACCAGTACGACGTGGTGCAGATGACTCTGGTGGACACCTGGGCTTCCACCGCGGCGGGAGCTTTTGCCCTCAGCGAAAACAACCTGTACACCGTCGAGGCCTTCCGCGAGTACTTCGAGCACCTGAAGCCGGATGGCATGATCGCCATCACGCGCTGGGAGTTTACCCAGCCCCGCGAGGCCTTGCGGGTGGTTTCGCAGGCCATGGAAGCGCTGCGTCAACTCGGCGTGCCCGACAGCACGCAGAATTTCATCGTGATCAGCGATGGCGCGTTGAATGTGGACGGACGTCCCGTGCTGGTGCTGGCGAAGAAGTCGCCCTTCACCCTGGAAGAGCAGCAGGCTGTGCTGAACCACATCCAGGGCGAAACGCCCGGCGACTCGAACCTGAACCTTGCACGTGCTTTACCTGCCCACCACCGCGGCCACTCCGGGCATGGCGCATCCCGCATTCGCCGAGTTGATTCGCAGCCAGGACGCGCGCGCTTTCTCCGCGCATTACGCGTTTAACGTTTCGCCGGTCACCGATAACGCGCCGTTCTTCTTTTTCACCCTGAAGCCGGAACAGGTATTCCACGGCCTGGACCGAGGCGGCATCGATTGGAAGGTGAACCTGGGAATCGCGATTCTGGGGCTGGTGTTGGTCATATCCGTCGCCGCGGTCCTCGTTTTTCTGGTAGTTCCCTTGCTGCTCTCGTCGGAGGCACGATCCGGGCGCAGCGTTCGCCTGCTGTATTTCATTGCCATCGGCTTGGGATACATCCTGGTGGAGATCGCGTTCATTCAGCGCTTCGTGCTATTTCTGGGGAATCCGACCTACGCCCTCACCGTGGTTGTGTTCCTGATGCTGCTTTCCAGCGGATTGGGAAGCGTGCTTTCGCGCCGATGGTTCACCGAGCCAACTCGAGTCGCTTCGGCGATGGCGTTCATCGTGGCCGCCCTTGTGATCTACGTTTTCGCATTGCCGCACCTGCTGGAGGCGCTGGTGGGCCTTCCCTTCGTGGTAAAGCTATTGCTCAGTGCGCTGCTGCTGATTCCGCCGGGCTTCGCGATGGGCATGCCGTTTCCCAGCGGACTGCGCGCCTTGTCGCCGCAGGATTCTGGACTCGGCGGCGCCCCGGCAAAACATGGCGCCGTGGAATGGGCGTGGGCCATGAATGCTGCGTCGAGCGTACTAGGCTCGGTGTTGGCGATGGTAATCGCCATCCAGTTCGGATTGAATGTAACGCTGGCCTGCGGCGCCGCGGCGTATGTGCTGGCCATGTTGTTGCTGCGGACGTTCAAGAAGCAACTAGCAAATAGCTGGCAACTAGCAACTACTCTCTTCGCTGTCGCTTCGCAGCCGGACTATTCAGTCCTCCGGTTTCTTGCCGGCGCGAGCGCACGATTCCCGATTCGGGCCGCGAGCGAGCTTGCAACCCAGTGTTTATGCGGCTCCGACGATTCCGCCATCCACAATCCGTTTTTGAATTTGCTCTGCAGGAAAGTATTCTTCGGCGATTCTCGCGTCCCACTTGCATAACAGTGAACCCACCTTGTTATAATCACTCGCTTGGGTGATGCACGTCACATCAAGCTGAGACGCGCACTTCGCAGTACCGCACTAACCTGGGTGCCGAACGGGTAATCGGCTCCCGAACCCGCAAAACTGGAAAGCTTCATAAATGGCCCAAGTCTTCCATCGTAGTGCGAACACACTTGCACGGGCGTCGATCATCGGGGTCGTGGTGGTGGTGTCGGTGTTGCTCTGGGCGGCCCTGGAAGTGCAGCGCTCGCCCTATGCCACCTACCAGGACGTCGCTCAGGCGCAGCCCGTACCGTTCAGCCACCAACATCACGTGGGCGGCGACGGCATCGACTGCCGCTACTGTCATACCTCGGTCGAGAACTCAAGTTTCGCGGGTATTCCTCCCACCAAGACTTGCATGAATTGTCACTCGCAGATCTGGACTAACGCACCCATGCTGGAACCGGTGCGCGAAAGTTATCGGACAGGACAGTCGCTGATATGGACCAGGGTCAACGACCTTCCTGATTTCGTTTATTTCGATCACAGCATTCATATCAATAAAGGCGTTGGCTGTGCGAGTTGCCACGGACCGGTGGACAAGATGCCGCTGATGCGCGCGGCCAACTCGCTGCAGATGGAATGGTGTTTGAACTGTCATCGCGCGCCGGAGAAATTCCTTCGTCCGCGCGATCAAGTATTTAACATGCGCTACGAACAGCCCAGCTCGCAGAATCCCGTGAAACTGGCGGATGGCAGTGTCTTCACCGACCAGATCGCCCTGGGTAACGAGTTGAAGCATCGCTACAACATTCGCAGCGTGCAAGGCATTACCAGTTGCAGTACCTGTCACCGCTAGTCGTGTTGGAGTGGACTACGGCGGTAGTTTGACGAACGATCCTTTCCGGAACCTACGAGAAGATGGAAAAAGAGAGCCCGAACAAGTCTGAGGCGGTCTGTCCCAGCAAACTGGAGCTTGTGCAGATTCAAGACAAGCTCGCGCGCGCCAAGAGCGGTCCGCAGTATTGGCGATGCCTGGAGGAATTGGCCCAGACCGACGGCTTCTATGAGATGTTGCACCGGGAGTTCCCGCGGCAGGCATCGGTCTTGCCCGAGGGTACTTCGCGGCGCGACTTCATGAAGCTGATGAGTGCCTCCTTGGCCCTGGCCGGGTTATCGGCTTGCGTGAAGCAGCCGCTGGAACCCATCGTCCCTTACGTGCGGCAGCCGGAAGAAATCGTCTTGGGCAAGCCGCTCTTCTTCGCCAGTGCCATGCCGTTCGGAGGCTACGCGACGCCTGTGCTGGTGGAGAGCCATGAAGGCCGTCCGACGAAGGTAGACGGAAATCCCGAGCATCCGGCGGGTCTGGGAGGAAGCGATGTTTTTGTGCAAGCTTCCATCCTCGACATGTACGATCCCGACCGCTCGCAGACCATAACCTATCTGGGCGAAATGAACACCTGGAGCGGATTCAACCTCGCCCTCAAGGGAGCGCTGAATTCGCAAAAAGCGGTGAAGGGAGGCGGGCTGCGGATCCTCAGCCACACCATCGGCTCGCCCACCATGGCTCCCTGATGGATCAGGTGCAGGCCGCCTATCCCGAATCGAAGTGGGTGCAGTATGAGCCGCTGAACCGGGACAATGTTCGAGCTGGGGCGAAGCTGGCGTTTGGGCAGTATGTGGAAACGCGTTACAACCTGGAAAAGGCCGACATCATTCTGACCCTCGATGGCGACTTCCTTTCCAGCGGGTTTCCGGGATTCCTCTACTATGCCCGCTCCTTTGCGGCGAGGCGCAATCCCGATTTGAAAGAAAAGATGGCGCGCTTCTACGCCATCGAGAGCACGCCGACCAATACCGCCGGCAAAGCCGATCATCGGCTGCCGGTTCGGGCTTCGGAAGTGGAGCAACTGGCGCGGGCCATCGCGTCGGGATTGGGTGTTGGCGGCGGAGCTTCGGCGAAACCCGAGCATCAGAAGTTCGTCGCCGCGCTGGTCAAAGATCTGCAAGCGCACCGCGGCGCTGCGGTGGTGATTCCCGGAGACAACCAACCGCCAGCGGTGCATGCGCTGGCGCACGCCATGAATCAGGCGCTGGGCGCGACCGGCAATACCGTGATCTACACCGATCCGGTCGAAGCCAAGCCGCAGGAGCAGACAGCCGCATTGAAAGAACTGGTTGGCGAGATGAACGCCGGCAAGGTGGATCTGCTGCTCATCATGGGCGCGAATCCGGTCTATGACGCGCCCGCGGATTTCGACTTCGCAGCGGCCATGAACAAGGTTCCGCTGCGGGTACAGCACAGCCTATACAAGGACGAGACCAGCGATCACGTTCATTGGCACATTAACGGCACGCATTATCTGGAGGAGTGGGGAGACGGCCGGGCCTTCGACGGTACGTACAGCATCGTGCAGCCGCTGATTGCCCCGCTTTACAACGGCAAGAGCGAATACGAATTCATCTTCTCGCTGATTGGTTCCTCGGAGACTGCGGGCTACGACATCGTTCGCAAGTACTGGCAGGGCAAGATGCAGGGCGGCGACTTCGATGCCCAGTGGCGCAAGGCGCTGAACGATGGTTTCATTGCCAACACTGCGCTGCCTGCCAAGAGCGTCTCCGCCAAGGGCGGCAACATCCCGGCAACCGAGCAACGGTGGCAATAGTGAAGCGATGGAGGTCATTTTCCGTCGCGATCCGTTGATCTACGACGGCAGCAAGGCCAACAACGGCTGGCTACAGGAGACTCCGAAGCCGATCACCAATCTCTGTTGGGACAACGCCGTTTTGATCAGCCCGAACACGGCCAAGAAGCAGGGGCTGGTCACCGGCGACATCGTTGAGATCGACGTCAATGGACGCAAGCAGAAAGGCCCGATCTGGCCGCAACCCGGACATCCTGACAATTCCATTACTGTTTTTCTCGGCTATGGACGCACCAAGGCCGGTCGCGTCGGCAATAACGTCGGATTCGACTTCTATCAAGTGCGCACCAGCGATGCTGCCGTGGATGGCGACTGCCAAAATCAACAAAGTTGGTGCAGGATATGGGTTCGCTCATCCGCAAGGCTTCCAGTACATCGACTATTCCGATCTTCCCAAGGGCACCGAGCCGCTCAGCAATCGTCACATCATTCGCAAAGCGACCTTGCAGGATTTCATCAAGAACCCCGACTTCGCGCACGAAGGAATCGAGTCGCCCGCGCCGGAGATGACGCTCTACTACAACTACCAGTACACGGAGTTGAAGTGGGGCATGACCATCGACATGAACTCGTGCATCGGCTGCAAGACCTGCATCGTAGCTTGCCAGGCGGAGAACAACATTCCCGTCGTAGGCAAGGAGCAGACGATGCGTGGCCGGCAGATGCAATGGTTGCGCGTGGACGTGTACTACGAGGGCGGCACTGAGAATCCCAACGTCTACTACCAGCCGGTTCCGTGCCAGCAGTGCGAGAACGCTCCTTGCGAAGTGGTTTGCCCGGTCGGCGCCACGGTCCATAGCACCGAAGGCCTGAACGACATGGTGTACAACCGCTGCGTGGGGACGCGATATTGCTCCAACAACTGCCCGTACAAGGTGCGCCGCTTCAACTTCCTGCTCTTCCAGGACTTTGAGACTCCGCAGTTCAAGATGATGCGCAATCCCGAAGTCAGCGTGCGCAGCCGTGGTGTCATGGAGAAGTGTACGTACTGCGTGCAGCGCATCACGCACGGCCGCATCACTGCGGAGAAAGAAAACCGCAAGGTGCGCGATGGTGAAGTGATCACAGCCTGCCAGCAGGCTTGCCCGGCGGGCGCCATTGTCTTTGGCGATTTGAACGATCCCAACAGCCGCGTGTCGAAGATCAAAGCCCAGCAGCGCAATTACAACCTGCTGGAAGACCTGAACACGCGTCCTCGCACCTCGTACATGGCGGTGGTGCAGAACCCGAACCCTGAACTTGAGCAGTCGGAGCCCAGTTAGCGATGCAGCAGGGACCAGAGGAAAAAACGGTTTTGCAGGACGTGCCGTGGCCGGATGAGCCACCGGTATTAGGGCCCGGGCAAACCTTCGGTTCGGTGACCGATACCATTGCCGATGCCGTGCTGACCCGGCCGATCGGCTTGGGCTGGCTGGCGGGCTTGGCCATCGGCATGGGCCTGGTGGCGCTCCTGATGGCGGCGGTCACTTACCTGTTTCTGGTGGGCGTTGGCATCTGGGGAATTGAAGTTCCCGTGGCTTGGGGCTTCGCCATCATCAATTTCGTCTGGTGGATCGGTATTGGTCACGCCGGTACGCTGATCTCGGCCATTCTGCTGCTGTTGAAGCAAACCTGGCGCAACTCGATCAACCGCTTCGCCGAAGCCATGACGCTGTTTGCCGTCGCTTGCGCCGGCATGTTCCCGCTGCTGCACATGGGCCGTCCCTGGCTGGCTTACTGGATGTTCCCCTATCCCAGCAGCATGGGTGTTTGGCCGCAGTTCCGCAGTCCGCTGGTCTGGGACGTCTTCGCAGTTTCGACCTACGCCACCATCTCAGCGGTTTTCTGGTACGTCGGTCTGGTTCCGGACTTCGCGACGATGCGCGAAAAGGCCCACCATCCTTTGACCAGAAAGGTCTACGGAATCTCTGGGTCTGGGCTGGCGTGGTTCGGCCCGCCATTGGAAGCGTTACGAGGCGCTGTATATTCTGCTGGCCGGCATTGCGACTCCACTGGTGCTGTCCGTGCACACGGTGGTCAGCTTCGATTTCGCGATCGCCATCGTTCCTGGCTGGCATACCACGATCTTCCCGCCCTACTTTGTTGCGGGCGCAATTTATTCGGGTTTTGCCATGGTGCTGGTGCTGGCGATCCCTATCCGGCACTTCTATCACCTCGAGTCCATGATCACCATGCGTCACCTGCAGAACTCGGCCAAGATCATGCTGGCCACTGGGTTGATCGTCGCTTACGGTTATTTCTTCGAGGCCTTCATCGCGTTCTATAGCGGTTCGACTTACGAACGCTTTATGATGCAGAACCGCTGGTTTGGTCCCTATGCGGTGTTTTACTGGTCGCTGATTCTCTTCAACCTGGTCATACCGCAGATACTTTGGATGCCGAAGATTCGTGCCAACACGAAGTGGCTGTTCCTGATCTCATTGGTGATCCTGGTCGGCATGTGGCTGGAGCGCTTCATCATTATCGTCACCAGTCTCAGTCGCGACTTCCTGCCCTCGTCGTGGGGTCATTACGTGGCCACGCGCTGGGACTACGCGGTCCTGGCCGGCACCCTCGGCTTCTTTGCTACGGCGATGTTTATCTTCATTCGCATCATGCCGTCCATTTCGATCTTCGAAATGCGCCAGCTATTGCCTGAATCGGAGGTGAAAGCAAAGTGAGTCACGCACAGCTCTCACCGGCAATCTACGGCATTCTGGCCGAGTTCGATTCGTCCACCGATCTGGTGTATGCGACCAAAGCTGCCTATGCCGCCGGGCTACCGCAAAATGGATGCCTACAGTCCGTTTCCCATCGAAGAAGCCAGCGAGGCCCTCGGCTTTCACAAAAGCCGCGTGCCCCTGATCGTGTTGCTGGGTGGACTGCTGGGCGGTCTTTCCGGGTTTGGCCTGCAGTACTGGATCAACGTGATTTCCTATCCGCTAAACATCGGGGGAAAGCCGTATGACTCCTGGCCGGCGTTTATTGTTCCGACTTTCGAATTGACCATTCTGTTCGCCGGACTCACAGGCGTCTTCGGGATGTTCGCCTTGAACGGTCTGCCCATGCCGTACCATCCGCTGTTTAATGTTGATCGCTTTTCCGCCGTCACCCGCGACAAGTTTTTCCTGTGCGTGGAGGCCGCCGATCCCAAGTTCGATTTGGTGGACACGCAGCGATTCATGGAGAGTCTGAAGCCGCTGTCGATTTCGGAGGTGCCCCATTAATCGGTTAGCGAAATTCGAGATCGGGGCATCGAGGTCGATTCAGGGCTCGGGAGGCTGCGAATACTTGTTTCGCAAAGCGGCGGTGTACGTCCTGCTGGCGTCGGCGTTGCTGTTGCTCTCGGGCTGCCGCGAAGACATGCAGAACCAGCCGTACTATCGCCCGCTGCGCGAAAGCGATTTCTACGCTGACAAGCGTTCGGAGCGGCCGATCATCGCGGGAACGGTGGCGCGGGGGCATTTGGACGCCGACACCTACTTGTACACCGGCAAAATAGGCAGCAACGATGGCGATTACATGCCTTTTCCGGTGACGGCCGAGGTGATGGCGCGCGGACAACAACGCTTCAATATTTACTGTGCGCCCTGCCACTCGGAACTCGGCGACGGCAACGGCATGATCGTGCAGCGTGGATTCAAGCGACCCCCTTCGTACAACACGGAGCGTTTGCGCAAGGCGCCGATCGGCTATTTCTTTGACGTTATGACCAATGGCTTTGGCGCCATGCCCGACTACGCGGAACAGGTTCCGGCGCAGGACCGCTGGGCGATCGCCGCCTACATTCGTGCTCTGCAGTTAAGCCAGCACGCCACCGAGGCTGATGTTCCACCTGGCCAGCAGATTGCCCAACAGCCGCCACCCGGCGTGATCATCATGCCGCCCTACGATACGCAAGGAGCCACCACTGCCGCGTCCGCTCCTCCACAGCCGAATGCGGCCCCGGCCAAGGGAGGCGAAGCAAAACCATGAGCAAAGAGTTTCCACAGGTTGGACAGGCCGAGTACGCGGTTCCCGCCGAAGCGGTGCAGTGGCAGAAGCACTCGCTGATTGTGGGTGTGGTCGGCGCCATCCTGTGCGTCATCGGCACGGTGACCTCGCTGGACCAGTTTCTGCGCGGCTACCTGATCGCCTATATTTTCTGGCTGGGCCTGAGCCTCGGTTGCCTGGCTTTGCTGATGGTGCAGTATCTTTCCGGCGGACTGTGGGGCCTGGTGATCCGCCGCGTACTGGAAGCTGCCTGCCAAGTGCCTTCCGCTGATGTTCGTGCTGTTTCTGCCGATCCTGTTCGGACGGCATCACCTCTACGCGTGGATGACCGACCCTGCGCTCACCGCGCGTAATGGTTGGTATCTGCACACCGGCGGGCTTGGCGGCTGGTATGCCCGCTGGATCCTCTATTTCGTAATTTGGGGAGGGCTGGCCTTCACGCTGATCCGCCGTGGCGACCAACAGGACCGTCCTCTGGTTGCGGGCGCTTGGCCGCGCTTCCAGGGACTGAGTGGCATTGGTCTGGTGCTGTATTCCTTGACAGTGTCGTTCGCGGTCGTGGACTGGGTCATGTCGCTCGATCCTCATTGGGGCTCGACCATCTATGGCCTCATCTTCATCGCGGGGCAAGGATTATCGGCGCTGGCGTTTGGCGTTGTGATGCTGACGGTTTTTACGCGTTACCGCCCGTTTCGCGAAATCATCAAGCCGATGCAGTTCCACGACATCGGCAAATTGATGTTGGCCTTTGTGATGTTGTTCGCCTACTTCTCGTTCTCGCAGTGGCTCATCATCTGGGCGGGCAATCTGCCGGAGGAGATCGGCTGGTATCTGCACCGAATACGTGGCGGATGGGGTGTGGTGGCGCTGATCATTATTCTGTTCCACTTTGCCCTGCCCTTCGCCCTGCTGCTGTCCCGCGAGCGCAAACGCGCGGGCAGCCGCCTGATCGGGCTGGCCGTGTTTCTCATGTTCATGCGGGTTGTGGACATCTACTGGTACGTGGTGCCGAACTTCGCCCACGAACAAGGACACTTCTACCTCAGCATCTGGTACATCGTCGCACCCATTGCTGTGGGCGGATTGTGGCTCACCTACTTCTTCTACAACCTGCGGCAGCGGCCCCTGTTGCCGCTTTACGAGCCGCAGATACCGAGCTTGTTGCATCAGAGGTCCCATGGCCACTGAGAACTCCAAATACGATCCCTTGCGGAATCCGGAGGTCGATTACGAACGCGCAGACCTGAGTGCGCGAGGAATCGTGCTGTTTCTTGTAGGACTCCTGGTAGCCGGCATTTTTATCGAGCTGGTTCTGTGGGGAATGTTCCGCTTCATGGCGAAGAGCGACGTCCTCTTCCCACAGCCCCGGCCCAATCCGATGATGAGCGCGCGCAAGCTTGCGCCGGTGCCTGCTCCCCGGTCCGTGCTGCAGAACAATCCGGCAGTGGACATCATGGTTTTTCCGGAACCACGCCTGCAAACCGGCGATGCGGCTGACATGAACAAGTTCCTGTATTCAGAGCAGAAGACCTTGAATCCTGACCAGCCATTCATGGACCAAAGCGGGACGATTCATATCCCGATCGCGCAAGCCATGAAGCTCATCGAGGAGCGAGGTTTACCAGTGCGTCCGAATGCCCCATCGCCGGACGTCAATACCCAAACCGAGGCTGGGAATACAAAGATGTTAGACGTCCAAGTTGAACCGCTCGTGCCGGAGACTTCTGGTATGAAAGGACAGACGGCGGAAGGCAAGAAGCCTTGACATTGGGGGCAGCGAGTCAGTGGGGAAAATTTGTTTTAACGACGACAGAGGGTGGAGAAGAACTAGAAGTCATAAATACCGGAGCGGGCCAAACCGAAGTACCTAAGGGAATAAAGCTCAACCTGTAAATGGCCGTTTGCGGCACGGTTGAAGCCGTGCCCCTTCAAGACCGGATGGGTGAGATGGCTCCTAGTTTCGGGTTGCAAGTAAGAGCGAGCCCGCAGGACGAAATAATCATAGCCCAGCGCGTAAGCGCTGGGTAGGGTTGAAAAATGGAACCGAGTCCCGTAGGGACGACAGACCTTTTCAAGTTAGCAGCATGCGCTAAGCGCAGGAATTGGATTTAAGGCAGTGAAACGTTTTTGGTGGAAAATCGCGAAAGGATTGGCAATTCTGGTGACAACCGGCGCTTTCGCCGTTGCCCAGCCGCCTTCTTCTTTCCAGGACAAGAGCGCAAGTTCCGCCTCTCAAGTCGGTCCCGCCGACCTGTCGAACGTCGGCATCGAGCAGCGGCTCGACCAGCAAGTACCGCTCGATTTGCACTTCAAAGACGAGACCGGGAAAACCGTGCGACTAGGCGACTACTTCAAGTCGGGCCGGCCTGTTCTTTTGAATCTGGTGTACTACACCTGTCCCATGTTGTGCGGAGAGGAGTTAGCCGGCGAGGCGAGCGCGCTCGGCGTGTTGCGATTCACACCGGGTAATGAGTACGAAGTGGTATCGGTGAGCTTCAATCCAGATGAAACTCCCAAAGATGCGGCCGAGAAGAAGCAGGTTTATATCGCGCGCATGAATGAGCATCTGGAGCACAAGACCAAGACCAATGGCGAGGGCTGGCATTTCCTGACCGGCCAGCAGGCGGAGATCAAACGACTGGCGGATGCGGTGGGCTTCCACTACCGGCGAGACCCGCGCACCGGGCAGTTCATTCACGCCGCCGGGATCATGGTCGTGACCCCAACCGGCAAGATTGCTCAGTACTATTACGGAGTTGAATTCTCTCCGAAAGATATTCGCCTCGGCTTGATCGAGGCTTCGCGCGATAAGATTGGCACTCTGGTTGACCAGGTGACACTGTATTGCTATCACTACGATCCCAATACCGGGCGGTACGGCGCCGTGGTCACCAATATTATGCGGCTGGCCGGGGCCGCGACCATGCTGGTTCTCGGCGGCTTTCTCATCGTGATGTTCAGGCGTGAGTCTCACGGCAGCAAGAACGGAACAGGACGGGCCCGATAGATATGTGGAAGAACCTCCCACTCTTTCCTGAACGTGCCTCGGCACTGGCATGGCAGGTGGACGGACTTTATTTTCTGCTGATCGCAGTGTCGGCGTTTTTTACGCTGCTGATTTTTGCTCTGATCTTTACGTTCGCGGTCAAGTATCGCCGGTCGGTCCATCCTCATGCGGTGCAGATTGAAGGCTCGCTCCCGCTGGAACTGGCGTGGACGCTGATCCCCTTGGGGATCTGCATGATCTTCTTCGCCTGGGGTTCGCTGATCTACTTCCAGGAGGCCCGCCCGCCGAAGGATGCGATGGAGGTTTATGTCGTAGCCAAGCAGTGGATGTGGAAGTTCGAGTATGAAGATGGGCAGCGCGACATCAACCAGCTTCATGTGCCGGTGGACCGCGACGTCAAGATGATCATGAGTTCACAGGACGCAATCCACAGTTTCTATGTGCCGGCGTTTCGCATCAAGGCTGACGTGTTGCCGGGCCGGTACACGACTACCTGGTTTCACACAACCAAGGTCGGCACGTATCACCTGTTTTGTGCGGAATATTGCGGTACGGAGCATTCCGGCATGGTCGGGCAGGTGATCGTGATGGAGCCTGCCGCGTACCAGGCGTGGTTGAGCGGGGGTAGCTCCTCGGGTACGCTGGCGTCCAACGGGCAGCAGCTTTTCCAGCAACTGGGATGCGCGACCTGCCACCGGTTCGATACCCAGGGACGCGGCCCCGACCTGATTGGCATCTTCGGTAAGCGGGTGCTGCTGGAGGACGGACGCACCGTAGTGGCAGACGAGAACTATATTCGCGAGTCCATTCTCAATCCAGGCGCCAAGATCGTCGCCGGTTTCAAGCCCATCATGCCCACCTTCCAGGGACAAGTTTCGGAAGAGAACTTGATGGCGCTTGTGGCTTACGTGAAGTCGCTGGCGCAAACGCAACAAAAGGAAGCGGCGGGCGATAGTTCGCCGGCTCCGGGTACGTCGAACATGCAATGAGGCATTAGACCCTAAAGGTGTGACATGGCAACCGCTGTACAGACTGTCGAGCGCGAGAACTACCTGAATTCGAACTACGGCATCAAGTCGTGGCTGTTGACGACCGATCATAAGCGGATCGCGATCCTGTATCTCATCTCGATCACCGCCATGTTCTGGCTGGGCGGTTTCTTCGCCATGATGATCCGCCTGGAGCTGCTGACGCCCGCTGGTGATTTGGTATCGTCCGATACCTATAACAAGTTGTTCACCATGCACGGGATCGTTATGGTTTTCTTCTTCCTGATCCCGTCGGTGCCGGCCGTGCTGGGAAACTTCCTGGTGCCGCTGATGGTGGGCGCGAAGGACCTGGCGTTCCCGCGTGTGAACCTGTTGAGTTGGTATCTGTATATGGCGGGCGCGATCACGGCCCTGGTCGCCATGGTTACCGGCGGCGTGGACACGGGTTGGACCTTTTACACGCCCTTCAGCACCACTTACTCCAATACCCACGTGATCGGCGCCGCAATCGGCATATTCATTACGGGGTTCTCATCGATTCTGACTGGGCTGAACTTCATTATCACCATTCATCGTATGCGTGCGCCGGGCCTGACGTGGCGGCGGCTGCCCTTGTTCTGCTGGTCGAATTACGCAGCTGCGCTCATCATGGTTCTCGGAACGCCGGTCATCGCCATCACGCTGCTGCTGGTGGCGCTGGAGCGCGCTTTCCACATCGGCGTATTCAACCCGCAACTGGGTGGCGATCCACTTCTGTTCCAGCATTTGTTCTGGTTCTATTCCCATCCGGCTGTCTACATCATGATTCTGCCCGGCATGGGTGTTATCAGCGAAATCGTCACCTGCTTTTCGCGCAAGCGAGTATTCGGTTATGAGTTCGTCGCCCTGGCCTCGATCGCAATTGCCGTCCTCGGCTTTCTGGTCTGGGCACACCACATGTTCGTTGCCGGAATCTCGGTTTATGCAGCGCTGGTTTTCTCGCTGTTGAGCTATCTAGTTGCCATCCCGTCAGCAGTTAAGATCTTCAACTGGACGGCGACCATGTACAAGGGGTCCATCAGTTACAACACGCCGATGCTGTACGCCTTCGGCTTCATTGGCTTGTTTACGGTCGGCGGCCTGACGGGAGTATTCCTGGCATCGCTGGGCCTCGACGTCCATGTCACCGACACTTACTTCGTGGTGGCGCACTTCCACTACGTGATGGTCGGCGGCATGGTAATGGCTTATATGGCAGGGTTGCATTTCTGGTGGCCCAAGATGACCGGCAAAATGTATCCCGAGGGCTGGGCCAAGTTGTCGGCGCTGCTGGTATTCGTCGGCTTCAACACGACGTTCTTCCCGCAATTCGTTCTTGGCTACTTGGGTTCGCCGCGCCGCTACCATGCTTATCCGCCGGAATTCCAGGTGTTGAATGTACTCTCGACGGCGGGTGCCTCGATCCTGGCGGTAGGCTACGTCTTGCCGATGATCTATTTCGTGTGGTCGTTGCGCTACGGAGAGGAAGCCGGCCCCAATCCCTGGAACGCAGTAGGACTGGAGTGGATGACGCCCTCGCCTCCGCCGACGCACAACTTCGACGAGACCCCGATTGTGACCTGGGAGGCTTACGACTACGAACATCAGCCGCAGGAGGAGGTCACCGTTGGCCACTAGCGATCTAGGCGATATTCAAGTCGCTGAGCGCGCGCTGCAACACCATTTTGCCGACATGGAGCAGCAGCAGGAAACCTCCACCTTCGGCATGTGGATGTTCCTACTGACGGAAATCATGTTTTTCGGCGGGCTTTTCTGCGCGTATCTGGTGTACCGCGCCTCCTACTACCAGGCCTTCGTGGAAGGCAGCCAGAAGATGAATATCGTTCTGGGTGCGACCAACACCGCAGTGCTCATTTGCAGTTCGCTGACCATGGCGCTCGGGGTACGAGCCGCGCAGATGGGAAAGCCCAAGCTGATGGTGGTCCTGCTTCTGATCACCATCTTTTTCGGTTTTGGATTTCTTGGGATCAAGGCGGTGGAGTATCACGAACACTGGGTGAATCATGAATTTCCCGGGCCGAACTTCCATTTCGAGACCGGCGACCCGCGCATCCTGCCAGCGACGCGCAACATACGGAGATCTACTTCTCTCTGTACTGGGCCATGACGGGACTGCACGCCTTGCACATGGTGATCGGAGTTGGCCTGGTGGCCTGGATCATTATTGCCGGACTGTTGGGCGCCTACACGCCTTCGTATTTCACTCCGGTGGAAAACGTCGGCTTGTATTGGCACTTCGTTGACCTGGTCTGGATCTATTTATTCCCGCTGCTCTATTTGATCAGCAAGAAACACGGCGGATAGCGATGAAACAAGAAGAACATTTCGACCCAATGTCCCACCTTGTGCCAGTGAGCCTTTATGTGGCGATCTGGGCTGCTTTAATGATCTTCACGGGTCTCACGGTGTTCGCGGCGAGATTGGAATTGCACGTGTTCAATATCGTCGTAGCGCTGCTGATTGCGACTATCAAAGGCACTCTCGTCGTCCTGTTTTTCATGCATCTGCGGTACAGCACCAAGCTGACCATGGTGACTGTGGTCGCCGCGATGTTCTTCCTCTTTCTGCTGCTTGGCCTCACCATGACCGATTACCTGACGCGCGGCATGGCTCACCAACCCCGTCCACTGAACGATTTAGATTTCGACTGGCCCTCCGCCTCGGCTGGGCGTTTTCATTTAGAGCAATACCAGAGTGGCTGGGCTCGGGTAGTGCGGATACACAATCTTCGAACCGCGCGGTGCGCACCCGGTGCCAAGGCAGATACGCTCAGAAGCTGCCTCGGGTTTCATCATCCTGTAACAGAGGTATGTGTACTGTATTCCTGTGATACCTACACATGACAGTCGATCGCCTACCCTCGGCTACAATACAGCCGTGAAACAAACCATCTTTGCCGTGGAAGACGACACGGACATTTCCCGGTTGGTCAGTCACCATCTGGAAGCCGCGGGATATGGAGTGCGGACGTTTGCTGTAACCGCGGGAGTAATTGCGGAAGCCGAGAAACAAGCCCCGGCGCTTTTCCTTCTGGACATCATGGTTCCCGGAGGAGACGGACTTGAACTTTGCCGTCGCATTCGACAGACTTCCGCGCTGGCCATGATTCCGGTGATCTTCCTGACCGCAAAAACCAGCGAGTCGGACCGGGTTATGGGACTCGAACTCGGTGCGGATGATTACATCCCCAAACCGTTCAGTCCGCGCGAGCTTGTGGCGCGGGTGCGAGCGGTGCTGCGGCGATTTGAACGTCCCCTCGCGCCCCTGATCGTAAAAGCGGGTGATATCGAGATTGACAGCGGCGGAATGACACTGATGGTGCGAGGGCAGTTGACGCAGACCACGGCGACCGAGTTCCGCCTGCTGGAATACCTGGCTCGCCATCCCGGACGGGTATTCACTCGCGACCAACTACTCGACGCGGTATGGCGCGACACTCACTATGTCACCCCGCGCTCGGTGGACGTGTATGTACGCCGCATCCGCGAGAAAATAGAAGAGAATCCAGACGAGCCACGCTATCTGAGAACGGTCCGGGGAGCGGGCTACCGCTTCGAGATTCCGAAATCGTGACGAGTCATTTGTGAAGAGCAGGATTTTCCTGAAGTTGTATCTTGCGGCGGTGTTGGTCATCGGCGCCGGCACCCTAACCATGGCTGTGCTGGTGCGTCATGCCTGGGTAGGAATGCTGCGCAGTGAGATTGAGACCTCTTTGCGGCAAAAGACCCTGATGTTTGCCTCCCGCGTCGAGGAGGCGCCCCCGGCATCGCTCAACCAAATTACCCAGCAGGCCGCCGCTGCGGCAGACGCACGGGTGACCGTCATTGACGCCTCCGGCAAGGTGCTGGCCGACTCCGAAGCAAATCCCGGCGAGATGGAAAACCATGCCACCCGGCCGGAGTTCATCGCGGCCTTGCATGGTCAGGTGGGAAGCTCCACGCGCTTGAGCCGAACCATCGGAGTGGAATTGCTCTATGTAGCGGCGCCAGTTCCTGGCGGAGCCGTGCGCTTGGCCTATCCGCTGTCTGCGATCCAGGAAGCCAATCGCCGCATCGGCCGTGATCTGCTGGAAGCGGCACTTGTCGCGGCTCTTATCGCCATGTTGCTCGCGATCGTGGCGACGCACTCCATCAGCCGCAGGCTGGTTCGGATCACTGACTTCGCCGAACGGGTTGCGGCAGGCGACCTTTCGGCGCGCATTCAGGAGGAGTCGACTGACGAAATCGCACACGTTGCGTCCGCGCTCGATAAGACCGCGCGCAAATTGGAGGACGGATTCCGCGCCCTTGAGAACAGCCGCCAGACGCTGGAAGCCCTGCTGAACTCCATGCAGGAAGCTGTCATTGCGGTGGCCCAGGACGGGCGCGTGCTGTGGGCCAACCAGCGCATGGAGCGTCTGCTGCCCAGCGGAGTGCGGTTGGGAGCACCGCTGGTGCAGTCGTTGCGGGACCCCGAAATCCTGACGGCGGTGCAGGAGACCCTGGACACGCGGGACGTCACGGTGGCGAACGCCGCCAAGATTTTCTCGGGACGTATCTTCGACGTTACCGCCGCGCCCATGCCTGGAGGCGGTGCGGTAGCGGTGCTGCATGATCAGACCGAAATCGAGAGGGTGGAAAAAACGCGGCGGGATTTCATCGCCAACGTCTCGCATGAGCTGCGCACGCCGTTGACCTCCATTCAGGGTTATTCCGAGACTCTGCTCGACAACCCGGGTCTGACGGCAGGCGTGCGTGAGTTTCTGGAAATCATCCGCAAGAATGCCATGCGGATGGCCCGGCTCACCGAGGACTTGCTGGTCCTGGCGCGGGTCGAGTCAGGCGAGCAGAACTTCAATTTCCAATCGGCCACGCCGCGCGAGTTGCTGGAGGATGCAGTGCAGACCTTTCAAGATCTTCGCCGCCAGCCGTGGCATCGAATTGTCATTGATGAACACGGCGACTTCCACCGTCTCGGTTGACCGCGATGCCATTCACCAGGTGCTTTCCAACTTGATTGACAACGCGCTTAAGTACGGTGACACCGGCGGGAAGATCCTGGTGGGCGCGTGCGAGACCGAAGACGGCGTGCAATTCTACGTGCGTGATTTCGGTTCCGGCATTTCCAGCGAACATCTCCCACGGCTGTTTGAGCGTTTCTACCGGGTGGACAAAGCGCGTTCGCGCGAATCGGGAGGTACCGGCCTGGGCTTGGCCATCGCGAAACATGTTGTGCGCGCCCACTCCGGGACAATTCGGGCGGAGAGTGAACTGAATCACGGTTCCACTTTCTACTTCACCTTGCCTAGACAGCCTGCGCCAGTCATTGCCTAGCGGTGCGGCCGTGTGCAATTTGAATACTCGTGCCTGTGAATTTAAGCGAACTTCACAGGGATTTCATCAAGAATTCACACTCGTCATTTATTCTGTCGCCCATCGCTCGCACTATTCACTCCGCTGATGGCCCTAGGTGCCCGGGTCAGCTCGGACGTGTCGGTTCGGGCGGTGCTTCGAGACACCCATGAGTTCAGCCGAATTGGTGCCACCCGACCCGGATATGATCTGCGCAGAATTGCGGGAGCAGACACTCCAGGCCTGTCGCGTGGCTCGAATTGCAGCCGGCATTGTCGCGGAGGGAATCGCCACCGGCGTGCCTTCCCTGTCGGACGGCGTCCGCGAGCGTGAAAAAGAACTCGACACGCTCGATCGCCTCATCGATCAAGGCGTGACCTCGATCATCACCAAGGTGGATGAGGAGCATGCCCGCGAACTGCTGGCATGCCTCAAGTTCATCATTGACCTGGAGCGTATCGGCGACCTCCTGCTGAACTGCAGCAATCGCGCCGCTGCAGTGGGTAGCCGCATTGAGTTACAGGACATCCGCGATCTTACCGTAATGGCGTCGCGACTGGAGAAAATGCTCGGCGATGTGCATGATGCTTTCAGCCAGCGCGATCTCAATCGTGCATTGGCGGTGTTGCGTTCCGATGCGGAGCTCGATCGCCTGCGCAACCTCATTTTTCTGCGGCACATTGAAAACCACGATGGCGCTCCCCGCCAGGAGAGTTTCCACGTGCTCTTCATGACCCAGTCGCTGGAACGCGCGGGCGACCACGCCAAGAACCTTGCGGAGGAAGTTTGCCATCTGGTGAGCGGGCACAGCGTCCGGCACGTGTTGCGGACTTACGACAAGCCGATGGAGCAGATGTTCATCGAAGACCTAAAGAGACGGCAGAAAAATCCCAATTGAGCTGCTAGCCGGACATTTGGAGCCGCGACTTTCATCCGAAATTCAGCGCGCAGCAACCCTCACCGTGCAATTAAATACATGCGCCGTGCACGGAGAGAGGCCATGTTCCAAGCGACCGCCACGAGCCGCACGTGAGCGTGGGGAGCCGGAGCCCACTCCCGTGCCTCAGCAACCCAGAACGGCCATCGTGGCATGGCTGCGAGCCTGGAGTGAGGTCCTCGTCGGCGAGCTGTTGAGAGCCACGGAGCCTCGGCATTGCGACTGATTATGGAGCAGAGGTTCATGCGAAATTCACTGCCATGTAACGGAGTTGTAACAATCGGCAGGTAAAACCAGCTAGGAATTCATGTTTGGCAAATTTCAGGAGGAAACTAGTGATTCGCTCTCTCAGGGTGCTCCTCTGCATCGCTGTGCTTGCCAGCTGCGCGCTTGCGCAGACAACTCTTAACGGGGCTGGCGCTACCTTTCCTTACCCCATCTATTCCAAGTGGTTCAGCGAGTATCACAAGGAACATTCGGGGATCGAGATCAACTATCAATCCATCGGTAGTGGAGGCGGCATCCGCCAAGTCCAAGCCGGAACCGTTGACTTTGGCGCTAGCGATGGCCCCATGACCGATCAGCAGATCGCGGAATCCAAGGTCAAAGTGCTGCACGTTCCAACCGTTCTGGGTTCCGTGGTGCCCGCCTACAACATTCCGGGCGTGAGCGGGGAAGTGAAGTTTACTCCCGATGCCTTGGCCGGAATCTTCCTTGGCAAGATTACCAAGTGGAATGACAAGGCAATTACGGCCGCGAATCCGGGGATGAATTTCCCCGACCAGAACATCACGGTGGCACACCGCTCCGATGGCAGCGGCACGACATACATCTTCACCGACTACCTTTCGAAGGTTAGTTCCGATTGGAAGAACACAGTCGGCAAAGGTACCTCGGTGAAATGGCCAGTAGGCATAGGCGGTAAGGGGAACGAAGGCGTGGCGGGTTCCATACGTCAGCTACCCGGCTCCATCGGCTACATTGAACTGATTTACGCGCTGCAGAACAAGATACCGTACGGCAGCGTGCAGAACTCCTCGAAGAATTTCGTCAAGGCCACACTGGAGTCGACCACGGCGGCCGCAGCGGGAGTGAAGATGCCGGCGGACTTCCGGGTGTCGATCACCAATCCTCCCGGCAAGATGGCTTACCCCATCGCCAGCTTCACCTGGCTCTTGATCCCGACCAATCCGACAGATGCCAGCAAAGGGAAGATCCTGAAGGATTTTCTCTTCTGGATGCTGGACAAGGGCCAGACCATGACTGAGGCGCTCTCTTACGCTCCCCTGCCCTCGCAGGTGGTGGAGGCGGAAAAGGCCGCCATCACCAAACAGGTCAAGCCTTAAAGGCTGCGGAAAGTGGGGTGTGAGTAGTGCAGCGCTTAGGTGGATTATTCATGAAACCCTCACGCATTGAAGGGGCGCGGCTTCAGCCGCGCTGTAGACTGCCCTCATTGACGGTGGCTTCAGTCACTGAGGGATTTCGCTCTTGCGACAAGGTGCGAGTTTCCTCAGGGGCTAAAAGCGCAATTCAAGCCGCGACGGAACGGCGCGGCTGAGGCAGGCCCCTTCCACAGCGCGTCCTGAGCTCAAGCTCTTGGAATCACCGCTTAAGCGCCGCGTCAACGAAGTGAAGGCATCTCTGTAATGCTCCTGTAACACATGTCTGATAGCGTCGACCCAATGAATCCGACCGAACCGCCTGGACAGCTTCAGAAACCCATGTCCGCGATCCCATCTATGGCGCAGGTGAGCAGGGAGCGGAAGTCAGCCGCCTCTACCGTGCTGCAGAAGATTCGCACCAGCCATCCTCGCGCCAGCCGCATTCCTGACGCCGCGTTTGGCGTGATTATTCTTCTCACCGCAATTTCCGTATTTGCGATTGTCGTGCTAGTGGCGTGGGAGTTGATCGACAAGTCGCGCTTGTCGCTTCACCAATTCGGTATTGCCTTCTTCTACGGGCACGACTGGGACCCGGTAGAAGGCAGCTTCGGGGCGGTGCCGTTCATCTACGGCACGCTGGTTTCGTCTTTCCTGGCTTTGCTGCTGGCGGTGCCGGCATCTATCGGTGTAGCCGTATTCGTCACCGAGATGTGCCCGCAGCGCCTGCGCGCCATCATCTCTTTCCTGGTGGAATTGCTGGCCGCTATTCCCAGTGTCATTTATGGACTATGGGGCATCTTCGTGCTCGCCCCGCTGCTGCGCGAATACGTCGAGCCCTTTCTGGCGAAGACCCTGGGATGGACAGGACTCTTCACGGGGCCAATGTATGGTCTGGGTATGCTGGCGGCGGGCATCATCCTGGCGATTATGGTTGTGCCGGTTGTTGCATCCATCACACGTGAGGTGATGACGGCCGTTCCCCAGAACCAGCGTGAAGCGGCGCTGGCCCTCGGCGCCACGCGCTGGGAGATGATCCGCATGGGCGTTCTGCGGAATGCGCGAATCGGTATCGTGGGCGGCGTCATCCTCGGACTGGGGCGCGCGCTGGGCGAAACCATGGCCGTAACCATGGTGATCGGGAACCGTCCCGAGGTTGCCAAGTCGCTGTTTGCACCCGGCTACACCATGGCCAGCGTGATTGCCAACGAATTCACCGAAGCCACGGGCGATCTGTATCTCAGTGCTCTCGTGGAGGTCGGTCTGGCGTTGTTCATCGTGACGCTCATCGTCAATGCGCTAGCGAGGCTCCTGGTCTGGAGCATCACTGGCGGAACTGCGAGGGTACGTGCCTGATTCCATGCCACCCTCGGCGCCACAGGAAGTCAGTCTTTGGCGTCGCCTCACAAACCTAGGAGCGACCGCGTTTGCCGTCCTAGCCGTCATTCTCGTGCTCGTTCCTCTACTCGCGATTTTTGTGTACTTGGTGATTAAAGGAATTGGCTCGGTCAACCTGGCTTTCCTTACCCAGACCCCGAAACCTCCGGGTGAGCTGGGTGGAGGCATGGCGAATGCAATCGTCGGTACTGGGCTGATCCTGGCGGTCGCCAGCGTGATAGGGCTCCCCTTGGGCATTGGTTCGGGCATTTATCTGGCTGAATATGGGCGCAACCGCTTTGGCGACTTGATCCGCTTCACGGCCGATGTTTTGAACGGCGTGCCCTCGATCGTCATCGGAATTGCCGTGTACTCCCTCATAGTAGTCCGGCAGAAGCACTTCTCGGCTTTTTCAGGCGGTATAGCGCTGGGCATCATGATGATCCCCACGATCGCACGCGCGACGGAAGAAATGCTGCTGATGGTTCCCAATGTGATCCGCGAAGCCGCCTACGGACTTGGTATTCCCAAGTGGAGGACGACGCTTTCCATCTCGCTACGCACCGCTTCGGCGGGCGTGATTACGGGCTGTATGCTGGCCTTCGCCCGCGTGGCGGGAGAAACCGCTCCCCTGCTGTTCACCGCTTTCGGTAATCAGTTTTGGAACTTGAAATTGAACCAGCCCACCGCAGCGCTGTCATTGCAGGTTTATACCTATGCCATTTCGCCGTATGACGATTGGCACAAGCAAGCTTGGGCAGGATCGCTTATCCTGATCGTCCTGATCGTGGGCGCGGTTGCCGCGGTCCGCATCACCACCAGCCGCGGAATGATGAAAGGGGCGTAAGAGCTCGTATGGGTGTCGGAATCGAAGTGCGTGGGCTGAACGCCTGGTATGGCAAGAACCTGGCGCTGAAGTCCATCGACATGACAGTGGCCGCCAACCACGTGACCGCGGTGATCGGTCCCTCGGGATGCGGCAAGAGCACCTACGTGCGCTGCCTCAATCGCATGCACGAGACCATTCCGGAAGCCCGCGCCGAAGGCTCCGTCAAAGTCGGCGAGATGGATGTTTACGGCAGCGGCTCGGACCCGGTCGAGGTGCGCCGCCGCATTGGCATGGTCTTCCAGAAGCCGAATCCATTTCCGACCATGTCGATCTACGACAATGTTGCGGCAGGCCTGAAGCTGAACGGCTTTCGCAACCGAAAACAGATGAACGAACTGGTGGAGCGTTCGCTAAAGCTGGCGGCCTTGTGGGAAGAAGTGAAGGACTATCTCCACAAGAAATCGGGTGCAAGCTTGTCGGGCGGGCAACAGCAACGGCTGTGCATCGCGCGCGCCCTTGCGGTCGAGCCGGAGGTACTGTTGATGGATGAACCGGCATCGGCCTTGGATCCCATCTCGACCAGCAAGATCGAGGAACTCATATTTCAGTTGAAGCAGCACTATACCGTCGTCATCGTGACCCATAATATGCAGCAAGCCGCTCGCGTGGCTGAATTCACGGCCTTTTTCCTGATGGGAAGTCTCATCGAGTACGACAAGACGGAGAAGATCTTTACCACCCCCGCCGACAAGCGGACGGAAGACTACATTACAGGTAGGTTTGGATAATGCGCAGCCGCTTTCAGCAGGGACTGGACGAACTGAAAGAAAAACTGTTGCGGATGGGAGGCCTTGCCGAGCAGGCCATCGATCGCGCGACTGAATCTTACCGTACCCGCGACAGCAAGTACTGCCAGATGGTGCTGACCGGGGAGAATGCGATCAACGAAGCCGAACGCGAGATCGACGAACTTTCGCTCGATCTGCTCGCCATGCAGCAGCCGATGGCGGTCGATCTGCGCTTCATTCTGGCCGTGCTCAAGATCAACGCAGACTTGGAGCGGGTAGGCGACCAGGCGGTGAACATTGCGCAACGGGTACTCGACTTGATCAGCGAACCCGAGGTGCAGTTGCCAGTAGATATTCCGCGCATGGCCGACAGCGTCAGCACCATGGTGCAACGCGCGCTCGAGGCCTTCCTCGATGGTAAAGCCGAAGTGGCCGAGGCCGTTCTCCAGATGGATGGCATCGTCGACCGCATGAAGGATGAAGCCTTCATAGTGCTGGTTCAGAAGATGCGCAATGAACCCGCGGTGACACGCCAGGCGCTCAACGTGCTGCTCATCTCGCGCAACCTGGAACGCATCGCGGACCACGCTACGAATATCGCCGAAGACGTGATTTTCTGGGTGCGCGGCGCCGACGTGCGCCATGGAGGCGCTCACTACCGGCAATAACATAATGAGCCTCACGTGAAGCAGGCGGGTCAGATCAGCGCCGCGTCCGCAATCTTCAGTGGCAATTCATTTGCGCCCTAAACCAATTTCCACACGCAAAAACCCCAGCCAGACGCACGGAACGCTGGCTGGGAAGCAGCACAAGGAGTGTCACTCAGGAGGACGTCTCGCTTCCTGGTGACACTATCGGCGGCCGCCTGTATTAAGTTTAGGAAGGTGCCGTTGGTCCGGACGGGGTCAACACCAGGTTTCCCCCCGCGATCCGAGACCCATCTGGCCATGAAGAAGGGCAGGCTCCAGCTCTTTAGTTCGTGATTACCCCGGAGTTAGCACCCCATTTAGGGATTCCCGCGCCATTGGCAGCGGTGTTGTTTCTAGGTTTTGCGACTGTTCGATTGTTGGGGTTCCGATGATCGGCACTGCCAGCGGACGCGAGACTGTTGTCGGTGTTCGGGACAATAGTTGCCTGCGCAGGTCGGGAACAAGCGCGCCTCAGATCCCTCGCGGGCTGAGCCTTACCCCAACAAGCGCAAAAACGGCGCTGATTGGGGACCCCTGTTCGCCCGCTCGTGATGACAACAATAAGGAGCGTAACGGCGCACCCTTCGGCAGGCTCAGGGTAGGCTCTAAAAGGTGCGCCCCTTCCGTTGATGCGCGAGGGCCACTTGCACAACTTCCCTCGAAGTTCGAAACTGCTCGGGTGCCGTTTAATCTCCGCGACTATCGCGCTGCCGATTTCGAGCGTTTGTGGCAAATCGATCAGCTCTGCTTTCCGCAGGGCATCTCCTATACACAGATGGAATTGAGCGGCTTCATCACTGGGCGTAACTCAATAACCCTGGTGGCCGAGTTTGACGAATTGCAGCCTGACCAGCAGAAGATCCCCTTATCCGGACTCCAACGGGGGGATGGACTGGAATCTCGCGTCCTCGGTGACGAGGCTTCTGAAGCCGTGGCAGCTACGCAGAAAATTGCAGGCTTTGTCATTGCCCACGCAGTTCGGGGTAAGAGTGGGCGCATTCTGACGCTCGACATTGCTCCCACCGCGCGACGGCTGGGACTGGCGTCGTTGCTTATGGACGAATGCGAGCGCCGCCTGCGCTCGTGCGGCTGCAAGGAGATGTACCTGGAAACAGCGGTCAATAACGAGCCCGCCTTGCGGCTCTATCAAAAGCTCGGATATCAAATATTGCGGACTCTCCCCGACTACTACGCCACCCATTCGCTGGATGCATTCCTGATGGGAAAACCTCTGTAGGGTGATTCCAGGATCGGCGTATCCGCTTGTACGGGTAGTGCGGGCCTTCATGCCCGCGTCCAAGGAGAGTAAAAAAAACGCTTCAGCCAGGAATTGTGTGGGCGGTCGTAACGCGGGCCTGAAGGCCCGCACTACCCGAGCTACAACCACTGTGGAATTGTTCCAGGGTCTGCGGAGCGCATGCTAAAATCGGCGATTCTTCGCGCCGGTGTTGGCTCGACCATGGCCGCTTCCTACACGCATAAATCGAAGGCGCCGTCCCGGATCGCTGTGGATACCGGCGGAACTTTCACCGACTGCGTTTGGATCGAATGCGGACAGTTGCGTATGGTGAAGGTCTTCTCCACGCCCGAAGATCCTTCGCAATCCATTGCGGACGCGATTTCGCGCAGCGGCTGCTCGGGGGAGATCGTCCTGCTACATGGGACGACCGTCGGCACCAATAGCCTTCTAGAACGCAAAGGTACGCGGGTGGCATTCGTCACAACTGCCGGGTTCGAGGACACCATTGAAATCGGACGGCAGGCTCGACCTCGGCTCTATGACCTTACCTTTCAGCGCGTTCCTCCGCTGGTGGAACGGGGAATGAGGTTTGGCGTGCGAGAGCGTGTAAGTTGCGATGGCGAAGTGCTGCAACAGCCCTCGCGGCAGGATCTCCGATTGCTGGCTCGCGCCGTCCATGCCAGTGGCGCGGAATCGATCGCAGTCTCGACGCTGTTCGCGTTTGCTAATCCCGATAATGAGCGCGCGATCGGTCGCGTGCTGGAGGAGCTGGGATTGCCCCTATCACTGTCTCATGAGATATTGCCGGAGTTTCGCGAGTATGAACGTGCCAGCACGGTTGTGATCAACGCGTACTTGCAGCCTGTCATGCAGAGTTACCTGCAGCGTTTGGACACGAGAACGCGGCAGCGCGGCATGGAGGGCGCTAAATCATCACGGGTCTTCGTAATGCAATCCAGCGGTGGTATTACGTCATTGGAATCGGCTGCCCGTCAGCCGGTGCGAACTGTTCTATCCGGCCCGGCAGGAGGAGTGGTCGGTGCTGCGGCGATGGCCAGACGCAGCGGTTTCGAGCAGGTGATTACATTCGACATGGGAGGCACGTCAACTGACGTCGCTCTGGTGAGTGGCGAGCCCAAGCCCAGCAACGAAGCGGAGGTGGCGGGATTGCCGGTGCGAGTGCCCATGCTCGACATCCACACCGTCGGCGCCGGTGGAGGCTCGCTGGCGCGATTCGACCCTGGCGGAGCGCTGCGAGTCGGACCTGAATCCGCCGGCGCAGATCCCGGCCCCATCTGCTACGGGCGGGGAACTCAACCTACCGTGACCGATGCCAACTTGCTGCTCGGACGTTTGCAGCCGGACTTTTTTCTCGGCGGAGAATTCACTCTCGACTTGCAGCGAACGCAGGCCGCCACTCGCGAATGGCTGAAGGCTCAGGGTACGCGACTGTCTCTGGAGCAATTCGCGGAAGGCGTCATCCGGGTGGTGAATGCCAACATGGAGCGGGCGCTGCGCGTAGTTTCCATCGAACGCGGTCACGATCCTCGGAGTTTTGCGCTGGTCGCTTTCGGCGGTGCGGGAGGCTTGCATGCTTGCGACCTAGCGCAGGCACTGAGGATTCCGCAAGTCATCGTTCCGCTCATGCCGGGCGCACTTTCTGCCTACGGCATCCTGGTCAGCGATGTCGTCAAGGATTATTCGCGAACCGTGATGCGAAGCATTGGTCCAAGGCCTTCGATAGGTCCGATACGCGAGCAGTTCGCGGCGTTGGAACAGAAAGCGAAACGAGAGTTTCGATACGAAGGTTGGGAGGGAAAAGTGCACTTCGAGCGTAGTGCGGACCTTCGCTATCGCGGACAAGGATTCGAGTTGAATGTAGCTTTCTCGCCGGACTTGGTGACCGAATTTCATCGCGAACATCATTTCCGCTACGGATATAGCCATCCTGATCGGGAAGTTGAGCTCGTGACTTTGCGATTGCGGGCCCGGATCAGGGGGCGACGTGAATCGGCGACGCTATTCTCAAGAGGAGGTAGCTTCGCCAGGAAATCGGAAAAGCGGCCAGTGTGGTCCGGGGGACGCTGGGTGGCAACGGTGCTTCATGAGCGCGCGGGCTTGCGTCCTGGCCAGAGGCTGCAAGGGCCTGCCATCATAGCCGAGTACAGCGCAACGACCTTTATTCCTTCCGGATCAACCTTCCGAGTCGACATGGCGGGAAATTTGCTGATCGAGAGCGCTAAGGACGTAAGGCGCCGGTGAAGGCGCCTTGTTTAGGTTGAGTTAAGACAGTTGAAGTTGGTTGGAGATTAAGCGGCGTTGCGATCTTCGTCAGGTTCGACCTGGTCCTGCTCAATGTCTTGCCGGCGTTTGTGTTCGCTCTTGGCGCTGTCGGTCGCATCGCGCGCGGCGTCTTTTACTTTGCCCCAAGCATTTTCTGCCTTACCCTTGACCTGCTGGGCTGCGCCTTCAGCCTGAGTTTTGGTGTCGCCGGTCCATTCGCCGACCTGGCGCTTGACGCGTCCAGCCGCATCGTCAATCTTTCCTTTAACCCGGTCCTTATCCATTACGTCACCTCCGTGGGTTCGAATCTCAATAACTCTTGCTCAACAACTTGCTTCGCTGTGCTGGCGTATGTGTTAGACAACTGTTCTTCGGCCGGAAATAAGCTGGAAGATCAGTGCCACTACAGCGAGCACGAGCAGAATGTGAATGAATCCTCCCAGCGTATAACTGGTTACTACGCCGAGCAACCACAGCACTAACAGGATCACGAATAGCGTCCAAAGCATGTTTTCACCCCTTCGATCTTTGACCAACGCTCGCTATACCGAGCTACTACGTTGGACGGCGATCAGGTGCCTGATGGTTGTGAGGTGCCAAGGAATTGTGCCGGTAATATCCGAACTAAATTTTGCTCTGTCGGGCAACCCCTGATCGTAACCATCGCGACACTCTGTTATGCTCTGCCTGTTATGCTCTGCGCATTACCATGAAAGTTGCTATTCAGGGAGAGCTCGGTTCGTTCAGCCACGAAGCTTCAGAGAACATGTTGCCAGGGGCGGCCGTGATGCCGTGTGCCCGATCTGCAGAGGTGTTTGACCTGGTGGAGAGCGGCTCGGTACAGGCGGCGGTTATTCCCATAGAGAATTCGTTGGCGGGGTCGGTGGCCGAGCACTTCGACCTGCTGCTCACGCGAGAGGTGTTCGTCCAGCGCGAATTTTATCTGCGCATCCGTCACCACCTTGTCGCTATGCCAGGAGTAAAGCTGAACGCGATCCGGCAAGTTTTCTCGCATCCGGTGGCGCTGGATCAATGCCGGAGGTTTTTTCGCTTGCATCCGCGAATCCGGGCGGTGCCGTTCTACGATACGGCCGGAAGCGTTCGCCACATCGTCGAGGAAACGATGGCGGACGCCGCAGCCATCGCTCCAAAACAAGCCGCGGGACAATATGGGGGACGCGTGCTGCTGGCTGGGATCGAAGACGACCAGCAAAATTACACGCGCTTTCTGCTGATCGGTAGGGCCAAAAAGATTGGCAAAAGCGCCAACAAGACTTCAATTGGATTCGCTCTCAAGAATGTACCTGGTGTACTGTTCAAGGCGCTCAGCGTTTTCGCTCTGCGCGATATCAATCTCAGTAAGATCGAGTCGCGCCCGCTGCGTGGCCATCCCTGGGAATACGTTTTTTTTGTGGACATCCTCCGCGGAGATGACGAACCCTCGCGCAACGCATTGCGTCATTTGGGAGAGATCGCAGAATTTGTAAAGATCCTGGGGGTCTATCCGGCGGCCAGCCACCAGGGCGGTCTAGCATCCTGAGATGGTTGCGCAGATGGCCAGTGTCCACATTGGGAAGGCAATGCGAGCATTGGGCGCATTGCGGTGTAGTTGCAACGAGAAAATGTCGTATTAACTGCGACGAGACTTTGTCACCCCCTATCGTTTAAGTAACGGCCGCCAGAGCGGGGCGGCCGGAGAGGTTGTAGATGCGAGGCATGGGGGTTTTTCTTTTCTGCCCGGTGGTGCGGGGCGCAGGGCGACGATCCGAATATTCTTGCAGCGAAAGCGGCAGGACTAGTAGCAGACGATCGCCGCGATAGACGTGCAGCGTGCCATCCAGGTGATGGCAGAGTTCGACGGTTTCTCCGGCGTAGCCGCGCGCGCCGGGCAAGGGCGGCAAGGCGATGGAATGGGCGCCTAAGGTGACGGTGTGATCGGCGGCGACCACGCGTTGATAGCGCAAACTGAGGCAACGGGGGAGATCGAAGCGGCGGGGCAAGCGGCGAAAGTCTGCCGTGGCCTCGGCAGCAGGACGGGCGAAGCGCCGGTTGTGGTCGGGACAGAAGCGGGCGAGCACGGCGTTGGCTTGCACCACCGTGGTGGCGCCAGCGAGGCGAAGTTCACTGACCAGACGGTCCTGGCAAGTGCGCCAAGCGCGTTCGATGCGGCCCTTGGCTTGCGGCGAGTAGGCGGGGATCTGCTGGATGCCCAGTTCCTCCAGCGCGCGTCCCAGTTGCGTAGGAGATTGTTTTCCAGCCAACTCTTCGGCCACTGTCCAGTAGGAATCGTTGCGCTGGAAAATGCTGTGGCGGTCACGGTAGAGGCTGAGCGGGATGCCATGGGTGGCGATCATGGCGTGCAGGGCGCGGAGATAGCCAAGCGTATTTTCGGCTTCGAGTTGGAAGTGCGCGCTCAGGATCTGGCCGGTGGCGTCGTCCTGAAAGCCAATGAGGGTGAGCTGGGGACCGCGGCCTTCCAGCCAGTCATGGCGGCTGGCGTCGGTGAGCACCATCATGCCGAAGCGTGGGCGAGGCGGGCGGCGGGCGCGGTATTGGCGCGGCCGGCGCTTCTGCGGAGAGGCCAGCTTGGCGGCACGCAGAATGCGGCGCACGGTTTCCCGGCTAACCTCGAGATGCTCTTCCAGGCAAAGCTTTTCCGTCAGATGGGAATCGTTGAAGCCCTGATACTTGCCCCGGGCCAGGCTTACGATCAACTGCTTCTGGGGAAGAGAAATAGCCCACGGCGTGGAGCGTCCGCGGTTGCCGTGGCGTACCCAGCCGGGATCGTCGGGCTGGTAGCGGCGCTTTAGCCGCTGCACCTGGCGTTCACTCAGTTGCAGCAGACGGGAGGCTTCGCGTACGCTCAGCCTCCCGCCCGCTGCATTCTCAATCACTTTCACCCGTTGGAACTCTTTCTGACTCATCGTCACCATCCTTACAGGGTGACAAAGTCTCGTTGCAGTTATGGGGTGACATTATCTTGGAGCATCTACAATTGGGCGCATTGCGGTTGTAGCCTAACCATTCCTTAGCTACAATCCAGTGCTCCTAGAGAAATGAGGCACCCGAGTGATGTTAGGCCTCAGGGAACTCGATTTCACCGCCGATATACCGCATGGTGAGGTGGGGTGGGAACGCACTGCCCACCGTGCCTTCATCAGCCACCTCAAAGTCGTAAAGCCAATGTGGTCTGCATCTTTTGCGGCAGGCAGTTCATCTAAAGCTTGAGTGCGATAGACTCAAGGAGTCATATGTCTAACGAAACAAAAGGTTTAAAGGTGACCGATCCGGAATTGCGTGACGATGCAGCTGCCGCGCGGACCCTCCCTGTGTTACCTGTGCGCGACACCGTGTTGTTTCCTCATGCCGTGTTGCCACTGACGGTTGGGCGTGAGAGTTCGGTTCAACTGATTAACTCCCTGGGTGAGGACAAGACCATCGTCGTGGTGGCGCAGCGCGAGGCGCGGGTTGATACGCCGCAACCCACCGACCTGTACGCGGTGGGGAGCCTGGCGGTGGTGCACAAAGTGGTGCGCATGCCTAACCAGAGCCTGTTCGTTTTTGCCGAAGGGTTGGAGCGCGTGAAGGTGACGGAGTACACCCAGTTGGCTCCCTTCATGTACGCAACAGTCGAGACGGTTCCCGAGATACCAGTTCCCAAGAGCGCCGGAATCGAGGCCTTACAGCGAAATGTGTTGACGCTATTTCAGCAGATTGTAGCGGGATCCCCCACTCTTTCTGACGAACTTTCGACGGTGGCGGCCAACATCGACGACGCTGGCCGCATGGTTGATTTCATCGCTTCCTCGTTGCCGTCGCTGTCAACGCGCGACAAGCAGGACGTGCTCGAGACGCCGGACGTTAATGTGCGGCTGGAGAAGATCAACCAGCACTTGGCGAAGGAGCTGGAAGTCCAGCAACTACGCAACAAAATCCAGAGCGAAGTGCAGGACCGCGTGCAGCAGACGCAGCGCGAGTATTACCTGCGCGAGCAAATGAAAGCCATCCAGAAGGAGCTTGGCGAGCAGGACGAGACCACGCGCGACGCGGAAGAGTTGCGGCAGAAAATTGAATCGGCTGGCATGCCTGACGACGTGAAGAAAGAGGCCCTGAAGGAACTGGGCCGTCTGGCTCGCATGTCGCCGATGGCTGCCGACTATGGACTCACGCGGAACTACATCGAGTGGCTGGCGGTGCTGCCGTGGCAGAAATCGTCTGGCGTGGAAGTGGATATTCTGAAAGCGAAGGAAATCCTCGATTCCGACCACTACGATCTGGAAAAGGTGAAGGACCGAATTCTGGATTACCTGTCGGTTCGCCGCCTCAAGCCCAATATGAAGGGCCCGATCCTGTGCTTCGTCGGACCGCCGGGAGTGGGCAAGACCTCGCTGGGCAAGTCGATTGCCCGCGCCTTGGGGCGGAAGTTCGTGCGCTTGTCGCTGGGCGGTGTGCACGACGAGGCCGAGATCCGCGGGCATCGCCGCACCTACATTGGTGCTTTACCGGGTCAGATCATGCAGGGGATTCGCCGCGCGGAGACCAACGATCCGGTGTTTATGCTCGACGAAATCGATAAGGTGGGACGCGACTTTCGCGGCGATCCTGCCTCGGCGCTGCTTGAGGCGCTGGATCCGGAGCAGAACTTCAGCTTCCGCGACAACTACCTCGACGTGCCGTTCGATTTGTCGAAGGTGCTGTTCATTACCACGGCGAACATGCTCGATCCCGTAGCCGATCCGCTGCGCGATCGCATGGAGATCATCGAGCTGCAAGGCTACACGGAAGAGGAAAAGGTGCACATTGCATTCCAGTACCTGGTCCCCCGTCAGATCGAGGAGAACGGAATTACCGGGGAGCAGATCGAGTTTCCCGAAGAAACGATCCGCTTTATCATTCGCCACTACACGCGCGAAGCCGGTGTCCGCAGCCTGGAACGCACCATCGGGACCATCTGCCGCAAGCAGGCGCGCCGTATTGCCGAAGGCAAGCACGACAAGCTGGTGGTGACGCCGGAACTCGTGCAGCAGCACGACATGCTGGGCGGCATGAAGATCCGCACTGAGGGCGAAATTGCCGAGCGCACCAAGCGATCAGGCGTTGCTGTGGGCCTGGCTTGGACGCCGACGGGCGGCGACATCCTCTTCATCGAAGCCAACAAGATGAAGGGCAAAGGTGGATTCACCATGACTGGCCAGCTCGGCCAGGTGATGCAGGAATCGATGCAGGCAGCGCTGACGTGGGTACGGTCGAATGCGAAGGAGCTTGGCATTGACGAAGGATTCTTTGCCGACCACGACATCCACATCCACGTGCCAGCGGGAGCCATTCCAAAGGATGGACCTTCGGCCGGCGTGACCATGGCTACGGCCTTGGTCTCGCTGCTCACTGATCGCGCCGTTCGCCCGTTGACCGCGATGACTGGCGAAATCACGTTGAGTGGAAACGTGCTCCCCATCGGTGGCATCAAGGAGAAGACGTTGGCGGCAAAACGCGCGGGAGTGACCGACATCATTCTGCCCGCGGACAACCGCCAGAACGTTGACGAAGATCTGACACCGGAGCAGCTTCAGGGCCTGACCATGCATTACGTGAAGACCATTCAGGAGTTGCTCGACATTGCTCTGCCAACCTCTCGGGCTGAAGCTAAGCAGGACGAGCAGGTTCGCGAGCAGGTGCTGAGCACGGTTCCGGTTGGATAAGGCTGACGGCTCCGTGCTGCGCGATCGAACCTGATCGTTGCCTCGGAGCCAGCGCAGCGCAACAAAGGGCTGTCCTTTCGGATGGCCCTTTTGCTTTGGCGGCAGACTGAATTGCGCCGCACGAATGCTACAGAAAATTACAGAGTGGTTGTACCTTCAGCGTATGCCTGAGAATTGTGCCGTCCGTCAACCACCCCAACATGCGCAAAAATGGCGCGCGTTGGGGAACCCGGCTACCGGACTCGTTATTTCTTTCCACCTTACGCACGGCTTACGAGACTGTCTCACGACCTCTGCGGTCCCTACGGGACTCGGATGCATTTTCCACTTCACACAGCGCTGAAGCGCTGGGCTAAGATCTTTCGCCCCATTCGGGGCTAGTCCTTGCCCGCTTCGTTGCCCTGCCGCAAACCAATACGAGGTCGCGACACAGTCCATAAAGCCCCTCGAAATGACAAAAGCATAAACATGTCCAGACTTGCCTCAACGAGAAAGCAAATCGACTCAGGGGCTTTCGTCCCGTGGAACAGTGGCGGCGAAGGTTGGCGGGTATTTCCACCTGAGACGCTTCCCGTCAACCATGACTTTCTGCCGTGGCTCGGAGGTTGCGCTGTAGATATCCCGCCCTGCTACCGTCCATGGGAGCTTGACGCCTACGATGGCCGAGATGGTCGGCAGCAAGTCGATCGACTGGACATCCGCATTCGAAACGACCGGCCTCGTCTGTCCGGGAAGCTTGATGAAAAGGGGTATGGGAAAGATCATGTCAGCGGTGGCCTCGCCGAGGACGCGTCCCGGTGCATCCACCTTCCAGCTCACACCGTGGTCAGCGGTCACGATCACCAGCGCCTGGTCATAAACGCCAGCGTCTTTCAACCTGTCGAGAAACTCTCCTACCTCGCGATCGACGAACTCGAGTTGCATTTCGTAGGCGTTTCGCAGACTCTCTATCGCCTCGCGATTTCCGGCCAGGGAAGGATAGAAACTGCTGGGACTTCTGGGATGGATTTCGCCGTCGGGGGTCAGCATGTAAGGAGAGTGAGGCAGCTCGAGGTGCATGAACTCCAAGACCGGCTTGCTGCCGGAATTCCTCCCGATCTCAGCCAGGAAATCGCGAAAACGTTGCTGCTCTTCCTGCACCTGCTCGGCCTGAAGTCTCAAAACGACGGACAGAGGAGCGATACGCAAGAGATAAAGACCGGTAATCGCCTGCAGAAGGTGTTTCTTACTGCCTGCTCGCTCTGCGTCGGGGCAGTGGTATTCGGGGCTGGTGCAGAAGCGGGTTTCAACTTCATGAATGGTGATGTCGTACCTGGGTGCCAGCAGGCGAAAGAGATTGTGAGGATAGGCAGCGTCCGAAGGGTCATTACCGTGGGGAAAATCGCCGGTGACGATGATCGGAATCGCCAGCGTCGTAGCGTCCGCGTTTGCCGTGGCATTGGTGAACCACGTACTCTCGCGGGCCAGTTTTGCGAAATTAGGGAATCGCGATGCATCAATGTTGCCGTTGCTGTCGAGCAGCGCTGGCCGAGTGAACTCATCCAGGACGAGAATGTAGACCGGCGGTCCGGGCTTGGTCGCGGCAGCATCGGTCTGCATGGCTGCAGCGGGAGGAGCAACTATGGGCGAGACTTCATGCCAGGCGCGCCAGAGAAACAGCGCTGGGAATATAACAATTACAGGCGACAGCACCAGCAGAAAGCGTTCGAACTCCGAGCGAAAACGAAACACGATAGCGGCGGCAACCACGAGCGGAATAAGCAGCAGCATCGTATTGTGCCGGAAGCTTAATAGCGGCGATACATACCTCTTGTGCAGCTCAAGGAGAAACGGCGTGAGGAGCAGAAAAAACGAAAGGCTGAGAAAGCCAGCCGGCGAGGCGGGAGCTCCAGCGCTGGACCACCGCCCATAACAAGACCAGAACGGCTGCGGGAAGAACATTGAACACAAACACGATCAGCAGTAAATCGCCATGCGTAACTCGATTGAGAGCGACGAATTCTGGATTGCCAGCGATGGCCTGATATACCGATTGCGCGATGGCAAAGGTCGTGAGAGTCAGCAGTCCCAAGAAGACCTTGAGGAGGCGTACTGGTGAGGAATTTGGCATGAAGGCAAGCCAGCTAATCTAGCTCGATTTGCTCCGCCTTCTTTGAAGGTCACCGGCGGCAGCTACCTCGTTCAATACTGACCGTACGCTCTTCTCGAACGTGTCAGGACCATGCTCGTCGATCACGCGTTTCAAGGCGTTGGCGCGAAGCGTTTCCCAAAGACCTTCATCACTGTATAGCCGGATGCACTGTTGTGCGAACGCCTCCGCATTATCGGCAACAAGATAGTCGATGCCGTCCCGCCACTTCATTTGCCGCGCAATGACGTCGGAGACCACGAGTGGCACACCGAACGCAGCGGCCTCGTAAGCTTTGAACGGCAACCCAGCAGCATAGCGGGTTGGAACCACGAACACTCGTGCCGCTTCGTAAAGAGGCTGCAAGTTCTCCTGTGGTCCAAGCACCTGCACTGTGGGACTGTTCAGACCTCCCAGGACTTCGTCGGTTCCGTAGCCCGCGACGATGAACGTTGCTCCTGTTGCATTCTGCACAGTTGGCCAAACTGCCCCACAAAAATATCGAATCGAGTCGGCATTCGGATTGCCGGAGCCGTGCACCCCGCCGACAAACAGAAGCGTATGGGCGCTCCGCGAAAGTGTTGGAGGTGGGAGACGAGGAGAGCCGAAATCCAATTACGTGCGCCGAGCGGACGCCGGACTGAAGCATTGCCGTTCTGTCACTCTCAGAAACCACAACTACGGTATCCGCCGACCGGGCCAGGTCGAACTCATCGAAATCCAGGGGTCGTTTCCGTATCGGAGATCTCAAGTTTTGATTTTTGCCGGATTCTATCGGAGAAAATCGCTTCCGCGTCATAGATCAGTCTGAAAGGTCGAGGGGCGGTGCTGGGTAGGCATTCCGTCAGCATGACATGAAGATTATGTGGCCGGCTGATCCATACGACGTCGCTCGACGAGCAGTAGTCCCTGATAAGCGCCGCACGATTACGAAGACCGTCAAACAGCTCAATCTCCCTTGGTATGTCCGAGTACTCATCCTGCAACAAAGGAAAGGTAAAGGTCGAGAAGGTTACGTGGTGGCCAAGAGCGACGAGTTGGGACAGGATGTCATTACTTCTTGGAAAACCCGCGCCAAGAGTTCTATGCGGCACGCGGTCATCGATATAAAGTATTCGCAAGCCGCCGGAGCTGAGAGCAATTCGCGCGGCGGAAATGTGAGATGGGTCTGGAGCATAATGCCGCTGTAATACGGTGGCCCACTTATGTCGAAATTTCTTCTGATGTTCCGCCATCCGAGCCTGCGCAAATTCGTTTCCTCCCGATGTTGCCGACTCATAATGTCGAATGACCGCAAGAGGTTCATAGATAACTTGAAAACCTTTCTGCCACAGGGTCATACAATAGTCGACATCTTCGTAGTAGGCGGGCGCGAACTCGGAACTGAACCCGCCGAGTTCGGCGAATAATCGCCGCGGTGTCACCAAAAAGACACCCGAACAGTAGTCCACGGGCCGGCGAAAATTGTATTGCGGGAGCTGCGGGTCATCGCCGCGTCCGTAGCCCAAGGTGCTGCCGTCCGACCACACGATGTTTCCAGCTTCCTGCAGCGCGCCATTGGCGAGAAGCACCTTTCCGCCTACCGCTCCCACATTGGCTTTCGCGAAATTGGCGAGCGCGGCGCTGATCGCGGTTGGGCTCAGTAAGGCGTCATTGTTGAAGAAACAGAGGTACTCCCCCGCAGCACAAGCAGCAGCCTGCATGCATGCCGGACCAAATCCGACATTGGTTTCATTGCGTATTATCTTGCACCCTGCAAGCCGGTCCAGCATCAGACCAGTCTCATCAGTGGACGCGTTGTCCACGACGATCAATTCATAGCTGATGCCTGCATTGCGCAATAACGGACTCTAAACTGAGGAGCGAAAGGTGGGCGCTGTTATGCAGGACTACGATGAACGATACTGATCGGGTTCTCGACCGCCGGACAGGCAAGGCGTTCGTCTCCCTCCAGAAGTTGACGCAGACGCGCATGTCCCTGCTTGTCCCATGCCGCCTGGGCGGGACGAATATCCGCCAGAGACGGCGCCTCGCGCGTGGCCCACGATGTGATTCAGACACCAGAGACCAAAGCCGATGCCTGGTTCGAACCGGTAAGGGCAGCCGGGTGCACACGCCCAGTACAACCCGGTACCGCTCCTCCACATTCACTGGCCGGAATGCGCTGAGCAGAGTGCGGACCCGCTTCTTCTGCCGCCTGATGATTTCCGTCAGACTTTGCAATGACGATCTCAAATGTCCAAGTTTCGCGATTTGCTGTCGCGCCGCATATTAGCCACCGGCACGAGCATGCGCAACGTGGTGATCTATTTCCCCGCTATCGGTTTCCCGGTACGAGTTTACCTGACGCCGCTGGGGCGTATCTCTCGCTCATGGTGCCTATCAATGCGGTATTCACTTTGTACGAGAAATGGGCGCAGCGGAAGTTGAGTACCGAGTCTGCGTGATTTGTCGTCCGGGCAAGTTTCTCAGTCGGTGATTGAATTCGCTGGGGTGTTGTCGGAAATCCCAAGCTTGCCCTCGAGTTCGGCTACGCGCTCCATGAGCCGATGGTCGTATCCCTTGAAGTTTCGCAGCCGAAACAGAAATTCCCCGAGCAGCAGGAGTCGCGAGCAGACAACCACGACAAATAACAAGGCCAGCGAGATGTCCAGATTCGCGTGGAAGCGGCTATAGGCGCCGGCGTCCCCACGGTTCTCCAGCCGGATCGAGACAACTTCCAGGAAAATCCCGCCTATGAAAAGGCTGGTGAGCAGAAGCACGAAGACCAGGAAACGGGACACGTAGACCAGAGTCGAGAACGCGTTGTTTTGGCACTCGCAAAGGTTAAAGAGTTTTGAATTTACAGAAAGCAGTCGTGCTTTCAATATCCAGGTCGATAACTTCTGGGGAGGCAGAGACAGGAAATGCCGGATAGTATCGGCGTATAGCGCCACTAAGGTGCCCAAGATGACCAGGAGAACCTCAAAGAACAGTGCGTGTTCGTGAAGCCAAAGGGCGAATGCTTGCAGCATAGATTGGCGCAAATATAACACGAATGCAGCGTACCTGGGGGAAAGGCCAGTTTGCTGCGGCAAACGTCGGGGGTACAATCGGCAAGCGCAACCTCGCGTGCCGCAATGGGAAATTGGCGGAGGCCGGAATCGACGTGGATTCAATGAGCCGCGACCGCCTCCGGGGTCAGCAAATGCTTGTACGCCTCGATGACGTCGTCCGGCAGCTCCGTCGGCCATGATGGAGCCGTGATCGAGCAGAATGGCACGGTCGCAGTGTTGCGCAACCTGGGTCATGTTATGGGTCACCATAAGAATGGTTTTACCGGATTGGCGAAAGTTCCTGATGCGTTCGAAACACTTGTCCTGAAATCCCGAGTCACCGACGGCAAGAATTTCGTCGATCACCAGGATCTGCGGATCTACCTCGGTCGCCACCGAAAATGCCAGCCGCATGTACATCCCGGATGAGTACTGCTTCACCGGCGAGTCGATGAAGTCTCCGATCTCGGCAAAGTCAATAATTCGCTGTTGGCGCTCCAACATCTCGCGTTTGGAGTAACCCATCAGAAGGCCATTGAGCATAATGTTCTCGCGGCCAGTGAGTTCATGGTGGAAACCTGCACCCAATTCAATCAGCGGCGCCAACGAGCCTTGCACCTCTACGGTTCCGGCGGACGGCCGGTATACGCCTGAAACGATCTTCAAAATCGTGCTCTTGCCCGATCCGTTGCGTCCGATCAATCCCAGCATCTGGCCATGCGGAACCTCGAAGGAGGCGTTTTTCACGGCCTCGAAGTCGTGATAGCTGGATTGGTGGCGGAAGAACTTGGAGAACAGTTCGCGCACCGTATCGGGGCGCTCTTGAATCACCCGAAAGCGCTGGGTGACATTCTCCAATCGAATCGCAACCGGACTAGACGACATTGCTAACTCAGACATAGAAAACGAAGTTGTCCTGATACTTGCGGAATATGGCGAACCCCAGGAACAAGCTTAAGAATGCGCAAACAAATGAGGCGACGATGGAAGGCGCCTTGGGCAACAAACCGTAGTACACCGCGAGGCGAAACCCGTTGATGACGTAGATGATCGGGTTCAGCTTGAAAATCCATTGATACTTGGCCGGTATCAGCTCAAGAGGATAGATAATCGGAGTCAGGTAGAACCACGCCGAGAGCAGGATCTGCAGGATGTGCGCCACGTCGCGGTAGTAAACATTGGCGGCAGCGAAGAAGAATGTCATCCCCAAGGTGAAGATCGCGAGGGCCAGCAGGGGAACCGGCAAGTACAGCCAGGTCCAATAGAACGGGATGCCGCAGCAGCGGAACCAGTAAGGCCAGGGGAACAAGAGAAAGCAGCAGGTTAATGATGTTCGAGATCACTGCTGCCATGGGAAACACCAGCTTGGGCACTCTGATTTTCTTGATCAAGTCACCGTTGGAAACGATAGATTCCACGGCATAGGAGAGCGATTGCGAGAAAAACGTCCAGGGAAGCAATACGCTGAGCAGAAAAACAGCGTAATGGGGAATGTTGAAACGCATGACCGTGGAAAATACCAGGGTCAGGACGACCATAAGCAAGGCGGGATTCAGCAGGGCCCACATGAAGCCTAAGACCGACCGCTTATAGCGGATCTTGAGCTCCTTGAGGGCGAGTGCCCAAATCAACTCCCGGTAGCGGTAGGTGTCGCGAACGAGTTCGATCATAAAAAAGGTTTCGTCCAGTATGGCGCGGAAGTCCCTCAGGGGCTAAAGCCCGATCTAATATCAGAACGTTTGCGGACGGCCTGAAGGCCGTCCCTCTTCAAAGAACCAGAGTTAATTCGCGGACACCTGAGAGACTGTGTCTCGTTATCAGGGTCTCCCTAACTAGGAGCGCCACAAAAGGCCAGACTCGATGTTAAATTATTTTGCCGGGCAGTGCTTTAGGTCCCAGCGAAAACGGTGGGGAACATGGCAGCTCAGCACTAATGCGAGGGTTCCACATTGAGGTCGGTCATTCCGCGCAGCAGGTCCCGTTCGTCATCGGTGAAGTCATTGCGAAACTCGTCGGAACTCAAGAGCTGATTCCGCGCCTGAGGTGGCATGCCACGCAACCTTCGGTAGGCTTGCGAAACCTTGCTCTTCTGGTCATCAGGCAGACTGCGGTATCGCTGAAACAGGTTACGGGCAGCCGTCTGCTGCTCCGGAGTCATGTGCTCGAAGGTCTCCATGCGGTCGAGAATCTTGGCTTTCTTCTCGGGAGGCTGACTGTTGAAGTTCCGCAAACGATCAAGCAGATGGTTCTGTTTTTCGGGGGAAAGACTGCGGAAACTCGGATCTTGTTCGAGCTGTTTCTCCTGCTGGTCCGGGCGGCAACGCCATATATTTTCGCAGCCAGTCGCCGCGATGCGGACCGGGTCCGTTGAGGTGGGGCTGATAGGCTGCCGTTGGAGCCCTGCGCAGAAGCCGGGGGTGAAGAGCTCGACGGGTGGCGGGGAACTGGCGGCGCCGCTGCGCCGGTCTTGGCGGTGGCAGCGTGACGCTGCCAAGCGGGAGAAAGCGCAAGCGCTGGAATTGCGCTGAAAACCAGCACCAGGCTTACGAGAATGGACTTGGCGGCGCGCACGACTTCTTCTTACTCCGTAGAGGATTGCCCGTCAAGAGCGTCGAAATCAGAAAATAGATCGGCATTCTTGTCCAGGTACTGCAGGTCGCTAACCGCGGTTCCGGGGGTATTATTTACCCGCACGACGCCGGGCTGGTCGTTGGTCGCCAGAGTGTTGCGGTCGTGATTCACGCGGCCCATTTCCAAAAGTCCGGTGCCAGCTGCAACCAACACCACAGCGGCCGCTGCCACCACCGGTCTCCGCAACCAACGCCAGCCATCCCAGAGGCTGCATCACGGTGGCCTCGCGCATCCGCGCCCGCAATCGGGACTGAAATACGGGGAAGGCTCGGGGACCTGCCATTCGTCCAGAACAGACATTGTCTGCTGGAACGCAGCCAATTCACGCGCGCACGCCGCGCAATTCCGCAGGTGTTCCTGCAATTGAGGCGAAGCCGCTTCCGGCCCGCTTAGAACCGCTTCCATGAAATCGGCGCGAAACTTCTCGCACATCATAACCGCACCCTACTTCCTACTTATAAAAACTGTTTCAACGTCTCCCGGAGCGTTTCATACGCCCGGAACAGCAGCGATTTGGTTGCCGACTCGCTTAACTTTAATACCGCCGCAATCTGCTTGTAATCCATGTTCTGATACTTGTGCATGATCACGGCCGTGCGTTGGCGCTCGGGCAACGCCTCCACCTGGCGGCGAATGGCCGCCAACCTTTCCCGGCGGAGAATGGTTTGCTCGGCGTTCAAGCTTCCGTCGGCCACGTCCATCGTCATGCCGGTATCGGCGTTGGGTTCATCGAGATTGACGATGTTCTCCGGGCGTTCGTGCTTGGTGTCGCGCGCGTGATTCACCGCCAGATTGGTCGCAATGCGATAGAGCCAGGTGGTGAACTTGGCGCTGGCAGCATAGCTTTGCCGGGAGCGATAAACGCGCAAGAATACCTCTTGCGCAAGCTCCTCCGCTACCGCCTGATTGTGAGTCATGCGGTGCATGAAGCTGACCATCTGACGGCGGTATTTCTCCACCAGATAATCGAAAGCGACATCGTCGCCCGCGGCCACGCGTAGCATGACCTCGGCGTCGCTGAGCATCTCAAGTACCGCAGGTTCCGTCAATTCGCCCCGTAGCGTGGCCGGTGGTTCTGCCGTCCCCTGAGCGGCTCCTCCAACCAGCATGACTCGATCTAGTGCGATGCTGCCCACATAAGCCGTAACCCTTCTGCCTCCAGAAAGTTGCGTCGAACGAGCCCAGCCTGCCTTCAGCTTCGGATCGAGGCCGCGACGGCAGGCGTCAGAAGGCTCCGGTTCGCGTTTGGGATCGTCCCTCGCCATGTGGCACCCTGCTGCATTCAGCAGGGTTAACCAGTATTATGCATGAGTGGCCAAATTCAGGCACCCCGGCAATCATTTGATGGGCGGCGACTGCAGGCGTTCAGGACTCGCGGAAGGCACGAAGAGAGCCCTCGAAGAGGCAAAATGCACCGAAAAGGGCCGGTTGGAGATAGACGCGTGTATACTTCCCCGTGCCGAAACGGCAAAAAGCGAATACCGGGTTACTATTCTGTCGGACAACACGATCGCATTCTCAATTTTCCAAGGAAGGAAAAAAATGTCGAACCATTTTACCGGCCTCAGTCTCGGCCCTCCTCTCGGGGACCAAAGACTCGACCTCTGCGATCTCTACGCCTTTCAATCGCCCACGGACCCGGCAAGGACTGTGCTCATTCTCAATGCAAATCCGAATGCCGATGCGCTCCATCCCGACGCCATCTACCGGCTCGCCATCGACAATGATGGCGATTATTTGAACGATATTGCGATCAGCTATATGTTCTCGCCGCCGCAAAACGGTAAGCAGACGGTAAACGTTTTTGTCGCTAAAGGCACGGAGGCCCGCTCGGTCGAAGCGGTGGGGACGAAGATAATCGCCGACGCCGAGGTCTCCTTCGGCGCCAAACCCAACATCGTCAAGTCGGGTGCCTACACGTTCTTTGCCGGCAGTCGCAGCGACGCCTTCTTTTTCGACTTTGACGGCATCAAAAATCTGTTCGATACCAAGGGCGGCAGAAACTTCACCGCGCCTCACCTGGGCGGCAAGTCTCCCTGGACCGGCATAGATTCGAATACGGAAGCCAATGTGTTCTCGACGGTCATGGAGCTGCCGACCAGTGAACTTGGCGCCAAGCCTGAGATCCGCATCTGGGGGCGATGCAGTGTGCGCCGCGACGGCAAGCTGCTTCACGTCGATCGCGCCGGCCACCCTTCCGTCAGCAGCTTCTTCAACACCGACGAGACCAAAGAGGAGTACAACGCCAGCGAGCCGATTAACGATCGCAAGCGCTGGCTCGATCTGTTCGTCCACTTGATGGGGCATACCGGCAATTACACGCGGGAAGAAGCAATCGCCGCGATCGACGCCGACGGCCTGCTGCCCGACATGCTGAGTTTTAATCCTTCGAAGCCCGCAAAGTATCCCAACGGCCGCGCTTTTACCGACGATGTCATCGATCATCGGCTCGCTTTCCTCTCCAAGGGTGAAATCCCGCCAAGCGGCCTTAAACCGCACACCGACCTTCTCAAGGAGTTCCCGTACATCGGCATGCCGCATCCGAAAAAGAGCTAGCGGCACGCGCGCGACAGATTTGTTTTTCGAGTCTGAGAAAATTCCTGGCGAAAGCCATGCGGCGGCGTTCGCCAATACATTCGGAGGCATTCTTCTTGTTGGAATCAGCGAGAGAAACGGAAAGCCGTTGATGCAAAAGCGCATGCCGTTTATCGGCCGGTTCACGCTGCTGCCTGTGGTTCTTCTGACCACAGTATTGCGGTGCGGGGCTGCCACCGGGGATCTCAGCACGGTTGCCGAAAATGCGGCAGGAACAATCCGCCGGGCACGGTGGCGTCAGGAAACCATAATCCGGTAATTGCGCGCCCGGATCGGCTGGAGTATTGGTTCCACTCCCTCCGGAGCGACCCAGCTACTGGCGCAAAATCAGCAGCCTCCGGCCTCGGCGCAGGAGCAGTCGCCACCCTCCGGCGAAGAGAAGCCGGATCTCGATGACCAGGTCATACGGGACGTGTTCGGACCCTTGCAACGCGGAATGGAGGGCCACAATCTCGAGCAGGTGCTGGCTATCTTCGACCAGCAACAGATGACCGACTACGCTCAGGTTCGCGACCAGTTGCGAGCGTTTTTCGATCAGTACGATGCAATCCGGTTTCGCTACCAACTGTTGCAGGCTACGTCCGATAAGAACCATGGATCGGCGGTGGCCGAGATCGAGATGGATGCCACCCCAGCGGACCCGTCGCAAGTCACTCTGCGGCGCGACACCCAAATGCGCTTCCGCATGAGACCTCGGTCGTAAGGGCTGGCGGCTGGTGGGATTTGCTCCCGCCGACTTTTTTGCCCAATGAGGCGCGAGGAATGCCTTGCGCCTGACCGCCAGGGCCCCGCGATGAAGCGCGATTATCCCGAACAGCCCATCATCGGAGTTGGCGCGGTGATCGTTGATCGAGACCGTGTGCTGCTGGTTCGCCGCGCGACCGAGCCGCTGAAGGGAGAGTGGTCGGTTCCTGGCGGCATGTTGGAGCTCGGCGAGAAGCTTCGCGATGGTGTCCGCCGCGAGGTGCTGGAGGAGACGGGCCTCGAGGTTGAACCGGGCGAAGTGCTCGACGTCTTCGACAGCATCTTCAGGGATGAGCATGGACGTGCGCAGTATCACTACGTCCTAATCGACTACCTCTGCCGCTGTGATCTCAGGAGAAGCCAAAGCGGGAAGCGACGTCAGTGAGGTCAGATGGGTGCAGGAAGACGAACTGGCGGCGATGGGCCTGCGCGATTCCATCGAACAGGTTGTGCGCAAAGGTCTTCCTGAGAGTCCGCGCAAAATATCAGTTGACGACACAGCGGTATTGCGGAGACCATTCCCTCTTCCGGAGGATTTCATGTCACCAGGACTTTTGTCTGGCTCATCGCGATTACTGTCTCTGCCTATTCGTTGTGATCTCGGCCCAGGCGCAATACACGACGAACCCCTTGGAGCAAGCTCCTGCGCCCGCTAAACCTGCGAGCCAGGCTCCTCCGCCGAAACCGCCTGACATGGTGTGCTTCGGCGAAGGGCCCAAGTGGAGCATTCAGTTCGTCTCGTGGGGCGCGAGATATCTCGGCATCAATCAGCCGGACCAGGATTTCCTTGGCGGATTCACCTGGGTACCAGACCAGAAAGTGTGGGTGTGGCAGCGACAGAACGGCCTCGCTCCGATGGGCGGAGGTTATGCGCTGTCGGCGACCATCCAGAAAGCCTCGTGCACCGATCCTGAGCGCAAGGAAATGTTCCCTTATTCCGCGCAAGTCAACTTGCCGACCGGCGACATGGTGAGCGGCTGCTGCCGCAAGTTGAAGCCGGGAGAGGCTCCGGTGGGACCGCACGGTTTGCCGTCGAACAACACCCCGTCGCAATAGACGCAGCCGGTCCATAACGTCTTTTTAGACGAGGGCCGGAAAATCGTGTGCACGGATTCGACTATCCGTATGGATAGTCACGACTCTGCCATTTGGATAGTGCTGCTTGCCGCATCGCTCTGCGACGCTTTGAGCAGAGCGCGGCTCGCGTGCCTGTTCCTCTGCAAAGCGGAGACTTACAGTCTTTGGTTCCGCCGTCCGCAGCGCTGACAGGTCTTCTGGCCATTACATGCAATATCTGATTCACACGACCGGCGACGATCCAGGCTCCGCACGAACTGTAAGAAGAACCTTGGTGATCCTGCCATCCCTCTGGCCCTCCGAACCTCAGGTTCGGTGAATCCACTTGGGAGGTTGATTGCCATGAAACGCCTGCGAAAGCCCACGCAGATAGCGCTGGCTGCGCTCTGCTTTTCACTCAGCCTTGTTGCCGCCGTTGTTTACATCAAGAACCTCCAGCCCTTCCGCGATCCGACTGGCTATGTTGCCACGTACAACACCGCGGGAGACATCGACGAAAGCAATCCCTTCTTCCAACAGTTGGGAACAAATGGGCGCACTTGCGCGACCTGCCATCAAGCGGACGAAGCCTTTAGCCTGAATGCCAGCGATGTGCGGCAACGGTTCTTGCAGAGCGGCGGCGCGGACCCACTGTTCGATGCCGTGGACGGCGCCAATTGTCCGACTGCCAAGACCGGAGACGCAACTGCTCATAGCCTGCTGCTGCAGAACGGCCTGATCCGGATTGGCCTGACGCTGCCCGCGAACGCGGAGTTCAACATCACTCCGGTCCACGATCCTTATGGTTGTGCCGTGATCATCGATCCGAACACTGGACAGCCGATCATCTCGGTGTATCGTCGTCCGCTGCCGAGCACCAGTCTCGGATTCCTCAGCACCGTGATGTGGGATGGGCGCGAAACTCTGCAGCCGCTGAACGACGAGGGCACCTTCAAGGTCAATCTGATCTCCGACCTAAAGCATCAGGCGATGGACGCGACCTTGACGCACGCGCAAGCCAAGCAACCGCCGTCGGACGAGCAGCTCATCGCAGATCGTGAGCCTCGAGCTCGGTCTGTTCAGCGCACAACTGAGTGACGATCGCGCGGGAGCGCTGTTCCTCGATGGTGCGCAAGGCGGAGCGCTGAACCTATCGGCGCAATCGTACTATCCAGGCATTAACGATTCTCTCGGTCACGATCCTCACGGCGGCACGTTCGATCCGCACGTGTTCAGCTTGTACACGCAATGGTCCGGAGACACTGCAACGGGCAGCTCGGCTGATTCCACCGGCCAGCAACGAGCGGCGCGAGCACAAATCGCCCGCGGCGAACTCCTGTTCAATACCGCTCCGCTGAAGATCACTGCGGTTCGCGGCCTGAACGACAATCCGGCGCTTGGCGATCCGCCAGAGATCGCCGGAACCTGCACGACTTGTCACGACACTCCGAACGTTGGCAATCATTCCTTGCCGCTTCCGCTCGACATCGCGACCAGTCATTCGCTCCCGAACGAGAACGATCCAAACATTACGGCAGCTTTGCGCGAGCTGAACGTGCCTGATCTTCCGATTTACCTCATCACCAATTGTCCTGACCCGACGAATGCCGACCGCAAGCTCGCGTTCTACACTTCCGATCCAGGCAAAGGATTGATCACCGGCAAGTGCAGCGACGTGAACCGCATCAAAGGCCCGATTCTGCGCGGGATCGCAGCTCGCGCTCCTTACTTCCACAACGGCGCAGCCGCGAGCCTCGATGAGCTGGTGAACTTCTACGACAAGCGCTTCCAGATGCAATTGACCGACGCGCAGAAGCAGGACCTGATCGCGTTTCTGAACTCGCTGTGATTCGCGGACGAACGAGAATCTTTCCGCGAGTTCGCCGGCGCAAAATAGAAAAGACCCGCGGCGCTCTTCGCCAGCGGGTCCTTCCGGTTAGCTGTTGGGATTGGCCTGAGGCTGTCCACTCTACGTGGCCCCAGCGGCAGACTTCACAGCTATGCGAGTCTTGCGAGGATTTAGAGCGGAAGCCCTAAGCCTCAGCCACCTCACTTGGGATACAACAATGACTGTCAGATTTCATATATTTTGGATCACCCTCCTTTCCAGTGTAGAAGCAAAATAACACTGATCGAAGGCGTCCGTCAAACGCACATTCGCGGGAAGTCCTCGGGCTGCCAACTCTCGCCCAACCACTTCACGAACTGGTTGTCGCGTCCCAGCACAATCTGTTTGGCCGCGACCGGCCCGTTGGCCAGCTCGAAGCCCATGATGATGATCTCTTCGCCCTTCTTGATCAGGTGCGCCGCCGCTCCGTTCATGCAGATCACGCCGGAGCCGCGCGGCCCCGGAATCGCGTATGTTTCCAGTCGCGCGCCGCTGGTGTTGCTGACCACCATCACCTTCTCGCCGGGCAGCAGTTCCACCATCTCCATCAATTCCTCGTCGATCGTGATGCTGCCTACATATCGCAGATCGGCTTCGGTAACTGTGGCCTGGTGAATTTTCGAACGTAACATCCACCTCATGTTGATCCTCCCGTGTCCCACGCCGCGTCCGCGGCTGCAGGCACTGTCTAATATCGTAGCAGCTTCGGGGCCACCAGAGCATGTGACCTGCGTCACAGGAGCCGCCGTGTCGCCTTCTGACACCTAGCCCCTGACCCCTAATCCCCGCTTTCTCACGCTACCTCCCTCGGCTGCTCGGGCACTTCATCGCGTTCCGGCCGCAATCGCACCTTGAACCCCTGCCTGCCCGCATCTCGTCGAATGCGCTGCGGCTCTGCCACTGCTCGTCCAGATTGCAACGGCGGACCCTCGATTCTGCCCATAGGCCGCCGTACGGAATTGCATTGCCCCGACTCGTCGCTGATCTCATCTCTCGATTCATCGCCGGACTTCGCAGCAACGCTCGTATTCTCTTGTCCTGTCTCTGGAGCGCGACCGTCGCTCTTCGCCGCCTTTTCATCCGCGCGAGGTTCCACCTCACCAACAACGCCCGCCGTGTCGCTCCCCTCGACGACCGTTTCTTCTCCCTCCTCACCAACCCTCAGCCCGCAATCCGTATCCGCCAGATCGTAGTCCTGTTCGAAGCTGTCATAACTTCCCACCACGACCGAGGCGCTCTTGTCCGGCTCAAAATGGGCGCCCTGCTTCAGATTCGAACTTGCGATTTGCAGCCCATACAGCAACAGTCCCGCGATCTTGGTGTCGATCTGGTCGCGAAGCAGCGCATCCATCACTTGCATCACCGCCAACTGGATGGAGTCGGCGTCCTCCAACGTCGGCAACTGCAAGTAGTGACATTCGCCTTTCATGATGTGCTTCTGCGTCCGCAGACGCCGTCCCAAAACCGTGAGGTGGAAGTAACAATATTCACGGCCGCGCAACGGCGGCGACCCGCAAAACTCTCCATTGGCTTTTATGTGTTTACAAGTACGCATGACATCTCTCCTGTGCATCGCTTTTCGCAACTAGCCGCTGGTTTGGTAGAGCGGGCCTTCAGGCCCGCGTCCAAAGCCCTCCATTTCTTGTCATCCCGACCGGAGCGAAGCGGAGCGGAGGGATCTGCGGTTCCGACTTTCCCAGCAGCCCTTTCCGCCTTGCAATGAAGCGCTTTGTATCAGGGCATAGCTTCAGCTGTGCCGACACACGCCCACTCCAATCGGGCTTCAGCCCCTGAGGCACTTCGGCTTCAACCACGACCACCCCCTCCCCCTCCTCGCCCGCAAAATCTTGAAAACAATCACTCGCCACGAGAATTTCCCCGCAAAATATTGCATTCAAAGGGCTTATAGATAAAATATTGAATCGTAAAGACTTACTGGATGCCGCGAGGGAGGGGCGGAGCTCTTGCAAAACGCGGTCTGGCAATTCGACGGTCGTCACTTGACGATCCCTATGGCGCGAATCAACCACGCTGTTTCCTATCCACTATCCACTGCTTCACTGGCTACAGACACAAATGGGCAGGAGCGCCGGGCGCGGCGGTTCCTGCCCTACACCGAAAGTACGTTTCTGCCTGCCCCCGCGGTCAAGTTACGAAAGTACTAATTGCCACTCCTATTTTGCTCCCGCTCCCGGAATGGGAATGACGGTCATCCAGAGAGAATGCGGGATTGAGTAAACCCCATACTGCGTTAACGCATTGGGTTAACAATTGGCTTGACTAGTATTAACCTATAAGGTTAATATTTATTGAGGAAAAAGATCAGCAATGGAAATACTGTTCCCGATTGGCGACGACCCTGATGATTGGAATGACATGAGGCATCTCATGCGTAGGCACAATGCCCAGCGTGCAAAACTCATCCGTCGGCGGCTAGACGATTTGAGAGCCGCGCAAGCCTTACAGGTAATGAGGAATCTGCCGGGAAGATGTCATGAACTCAAAGGTGACCGCGCGGGGCAATTGTCCCTGGATCTTGATGGCCCATATCGATTGCTGTTTCGTCCTGCTGACGAGCCTCCGCCCACGAAGCCGGACGGGGGGATGGATTGGATTCAAGTGAGGGCTGTTGTCATCCTGGGGGTGGTGGATACACATGAATGAACAGATTCGAAACCAGTACATTCCGGATAGCGTTTCTCCCCCTGGAGAAACGTTGGAAGAGGTTTTAGAGGCTAGGGGAATGTCTCAGGCTGAGCTCGCAGAGCGCGCTGGAAGACCTAAGAAGACCATAAACGAGATTATCAAGGGTAAGGCCGCAATCACAGCCGAAACAGCTTTACAGTTCGAGCGTGTTCTCGGGATCCCGGCGGCTTTTTGGATTGCCAGGGAACAGCACTATCGCGAAGCGATCGCTCGGGCTAGAGAAGGCATTGAGCTACGTGAACAGACAGACTGGCTTGATCAAGTCCCATACAAAGCAATGGCAAGGCTAGGGTGGGTTGCACAGCATCGCGAAAAAGCTCGTCAACTTGATGAAGTTCTTCGTTTCTTTGGGGTTGCTTCTCCGGCGAGTTGGCACGGAGTGTGGAATGCGGCGGCTCCCGCCTTCAGACGGTCCCCATCTTTTCAGAGCGAGCCAGGAGCCGTTGCTGCTTGGCTTCGCAGGGGCGAACTGGAAGCCGCCAAACAGGAACCAGCTAACTTTGACGCTGATGTATTCAAGGCAGTTCTTGCGCGTATACGATCGCTTACCCGCGATTTGCCGAAGGACTTTCCATCAGTGGTCTGCAGAGAATGCAATTCGGCTGGAGTATGTGTCGCATTTGTTTCCGAACTCCCTGGCACGAGGGTTTGGGGTGCTACCAGATGGTTGTCTCCCGCGCGAGCGTTGATTCAACTCAGCTTGCGATACAAGACTGACGATCACTTGTGGTTTACGTTTTTTCACGAGGCCGGACATATTCTCCTTCACGGTCGACGCGACGTTTTTTTGGAAGACGATCAGGCGTCGAGAAACGACAAGGAGGCCGAGGCAGATGCGTTTTCAGGTGATTGGCTTATCCCAGCAGCTCGGTACCGTATGTTCTGTCGCCTTGGGGCCTTCACCTGTGCCGCGGCAAGTAGATTCGCGTTTGACCTTGGGGTAGCCCCGGGCATCGTAGTGGGTCGATTGCAGCACGACGGCTATATTGATCGCTCGCAATGCAACAACTTGAAGAGAAAGGTTGACTGGGTGTTTAGTCAGCCGGAGACACGTGATGTTTGACCACAAGCACTATGTTCCTATTCTGAAGGGCCGTGATGGGGAATACCGTGCGCTGCAAGCGCTGATGCCGAGTGTGCGCAATGCTCTAACGCCGCTTCTGGAGATCCCGCCGATTCCTTGGGATGACGAACAGGGAAGACCAGCACGAACTATAGACAAACACCTGAAGAAAGTTGGGCAGAAGGTCGAGCGCGCATGGGGATCCGGCCGAAATTTGTTCATCGATCTCCTATGGATTGCTGAGGCCGATAGGATGAATGGAGGTGAGCATCCGCTAAGGTTCGTATTCCGAGGATTTAAGGAGCGGGAGGTGGATGCGATTCCCGTGGTGGGTCTTGTTCGAGGACAGGATTACTTAGCCGTCTGTCGGGAGATAATCCGCGAAGACGGGCGCGGAGTTTGTGTTAGGGTTCAACGCGAAGACTTCGTCGACTTCGATGATATCGGAGCCAGGCTTCGCCAGACGTTGGACGATCTGAACGTTAACGTACGCAACGCCGACCTCATTCTCGACTTGCGGGCGTTGACGCCTGCTGAACGCTGTCTCGAAGCGGATGCCGTAATCACTCTGGTTAACCGACTCCCTGCAATCGCAGAGTGGCGGACCTTCACCATTGCGGCGACTTCCTTTCCGCGGAACCTAATAGGGCTGCCACCATCAGCTTCTTCGTTGATTCCGAGAGAAGAATGGGATCTGTGGCGAGCGATTTGTCGGTGTCGGCCTACTCTACGCCGCGCGCCTACCTTTGGTGACTATGCAATCTCGCATCCCGAGCCAGCTGAAGTTGATCCTCGTGTCATGCGTCCATCCGCGAGCATACGATACACCTGCGACGGAGCCTGGCTCGTCCTGAAGGGCCGCAATCTGCGAGATTACGGATACAGAGAGTTTCGTCAGGTTTGTCACGAGTTGATTAGGAGAACGGAATACAGCGGTTCGCAATTTAGCTGGGGCGATGGGTATATCGACGACTGCGCGGCAGAACGTGTTGGAACAGGCAACCTGACGACATGGCGACAGGTGGGAACTTCTCACCATCTTGCATTCGCTGCACGTCAGCTCGCCAGCCACTTCGGGACTTGAGCGACGCGCGAACCATCTTCTTCAGCTCAGGCAACGGTACACTGGTCGCCAGGGCATCCCACAGAACTCGCCGTGGTTTACTCTTGAGAGACTTAAGACAATTTAGCTGAGCGAGCAGCGCCAAAACTTCATTCCGCCAAAGGAGTTCGACCAGGCATTGAGCATCAACGCGTGAGTTCGCGGTCTCAGTACGGATTGTGGTAAGTAGCAAGTGCGCTTCATCTGAATACTCAGCTACATCAATGCCCCACCACTTCGGAACAATCGATTCGGCCTGGCGCAAGTGCCGCTGAGCTACCACGATCGTCACGGTGTCGAATATCTTGCTATAGGTCGCCGCCTGATTACCGAGTCTGACTAGCGTATCTCGGTCGCTCTTAATTTCATATCCTTTTAGGGATCCGTTGACCACTGCCAGATCTACGCGCACAGTTCCTCTGCACAACCCAAGCTCTTCAACGATCAATGTGCTGGGGTCGCGGCCATACTGCTTCTGGAGCCGCTGCATGAGAACTTGGCGTACGTCTGCGTCTCGCATACCGGACAAAGATAGCACGTTGCGGAACTGCGGAAAGTATCTCTCCCGTTACCCCGGCTTGGACTCTGAAACGTCCTCCCTTTTCCAATATTTGCTGGGTGCCCCGCCCTTGTCGCCCGTCTTCGGCGACAGGGTGCGAACCAGATACCGAGTGCCTACTCCGCCCTCAGCGCCTGCACCGGATTGACCTTCACCGCCGTCCGCGCCGGCCAGTAACACGCGACCGCAGCAATCAACGTCAATCCCACGCAAACGGCAAGATAGATGAGCGGGTTGGTTGGACTCACGCCGAAGAGCAGGCTTGCAAGCAGGCGCGTCAAGAGAAAGCCCAGGACCAAACCCAGCGCCATGCCGGCCAGCGCCCTTCGCTCTTATCGATGGGCCCCCGCCGGACCATCAAATCGTACAGCCAGGCGGAATGCGTACCTTCCTCGAAGGTGACATGCAACGTCCCACGTAGACCGTGAAGAAATTCGAGAATGGTGGCGGCACGCGTGGCGATCACCGACTGCATCACCAGCTTGCCGTCGCCGTTGAGCACGGCTACCGAAATGGTGCTCTGGTGGACATCGAGGCCAATATACTTGATGCTATCCATCGGGTGTTCCTTTCGTCAGGTTTGGTTACTGCTTCAGCACAGCAACCATAACCTACTTTGAAAGGGGCGCCCTTTTATAATGCGTGCCCCAATCACTCAACTCTCGTGATGCTTCTGACGACCGAAGCGCCAACACTCCAACCCGCACGGCGGGACGAAAGAAGATAGCCCACCGTTTCAACAGTGGGTGGAGTGGAAGAAGAGATCGAATCCCCCGGGGACGACACAGGATTCTGTCTTGGCATTTGCCAGTGTGACAAGCCTCGTTGAGGCTCTAAGCAGAACGCCACTTGCATTTGCTCCGACCTGTATTATCTTCGGCTTACAAGTGCGGTACGATAACGTGAACAGTCTCAAGTTTATCGACTTATTCTGTGGAATCGGCGGGATGCGGTTGGCCTTCGAATCGGCCGGCGCCCAATGCGTTTTCCAGCCAGCCCCGGAGGGCGAAAGTGATTAGCCCAGGGCGGAAGCGCTGAAGACGGCAAGAATCAGCCCCGAATGGGGCGACACAGTCTCTTCAGCCCGCAAAACGAAACGGCATCGAGATCACCGACGACAATTCACTAGCCCCTGACCTCTATCCACTAACCACTGCTTTTCGGCGGCTCCCACAGTTCCACCCGATTCCCCTCCGGATCCATGATCCATCCAAACTTCCCATAATCGTATTCTTCGACCTTGGCATCCACCTCCACACCCTCCTCTCGCAGCGCCTTCAGCAACTCGTCGAGATTCTCCACCCGGAAGTTGATCGTGAAACTGGACCGGCTGGGATCGAAGTACTTCGTCCCCTGCGGAAAGATCGCCCAGACGTTGACGCCCGGAACCTTAGGATGGTCGGCATCGCGCCACATCGCGCCCGAGCCATCCGCCGCACTCTCAATGCCGAGATGCTGGCGGTACCAGTCGTACAGCGCCTGCGGGTCTTTCGCTTTGAAGAAAATTCCACCCAGCCCAATTACGCGTTTCATCGTGTATCCTCTCGCGTGGCATTCTCCTGCTTGTGAAAAAAGAAAGCACGGAAAATTTCTCCGTGCCTCTGTGTCTCTGTAGTGAGCCGAGCCTTACGACTTCTTCCCCTGGTTCTTCAGCACCTCGATCGCGCGATTCAACTGGTCATCAGGCTGATTCGCCTTCTGTTGTTTCTCCTGCTGCGCGCTGTCGTCGGCGTTCTCGTCCTCATCCGGGGCGATGAAGTCGTCATTGTTATCGGCAACCAGGATATTCGGAGTGATGGCCGTGTCCTGTACCGCCTTGCCCGATGGCGAGTAGTACTTCGCAACCGACAGCACGAGCGCCGAGCCGTCCGGCATGTCAATCACTTTCTGGATAGACCCCGAACCAAAAGTCTTGTCGCCGAGCACGTCCCCGCGCGCATTCTCCATCACAGCGGCCGCCACGATCTCCGCCGGTCCGGCCGTACCGCGATTCACCAGGACCACGAGCGGCAGGTTGGTCGCAACCGCCTTCTCCGGATCGGCATTGAAAGTCTGCTTGGGATACTTCTGGCCTTGCAGGTATGTGATCGTCCCATGATTCAGGAATAGGTTCGCGGCTGCGATGCCCTCACTCTCCTCGCCATCGCCCGAATTGCGCAGGTCCAGAATGATCTTCTTGGCGCCTTCCTTCTGTACGGCTTTCAGCTTACTGGCGATCTCCTGCGAACGACCCTTCGGAAAGTCATCCACCTTGATGTAGGCGATGCCGTCTTCCATCAGCTTGTCGCTGATCGGCGGATCGATGACGATCGCGCGCGTGAGCGCCGACTTCACCGGCTGCGCGCGCCGCGGACGCACCACGGAGACATTGACCACCGATCCCGGAGGTCCTGCGAGCAGGCCGTCAATCTCAGCCAGCGACATGTCGCGCGTGGTCTTGCCTTCGATGGCTTCGATGATGTCGCCACTCTCGATTTCTGCCTTGTCGGCCGGTCCCCCCGGAATCACCGAGATCACCGCAGCATAGCCGTAGCGCTTGGAAACCGCCGCTCCGATGCCGGCCTTGCCTTCCTTGCGCTGCTTGTAATCCTTGTACTCGGTGGGATCGAGATAGCTGGAGTTGGCGTCGAGCGATTCCAGCAGCCCATGCAAGGCGCCGTTGGTTACGCTCGGAATGTTCGGTTCCTCCACGTACTCGGTACGAATACGTGAGAGGACTTCGCTATAAACGCCCAACTGGCGATACGAACCGTCGTCGTTGGTGTTGGCCCGGACCCCTAGTCCGCCGACCACGACAAACGTGGCGAGCAAAAAGGAGAGACCGAGAACGATCAGCTTAGTGGTCTTTGACATGTGTAATTCGCTGGTGGGAGGGGTAAACTCTCACCCTCATTCTACCTCAGTTTCGATGCGCGCCTGACGGGAAGGTGGCAGGAAAATCGCCTGACTTTAGGTAAACTGCCCGTTTCCGGCTATCGCTTGGACGTATGCTGAGGCCAAATCGTAAGCGTGGCAAAGAAACTCAAGCGCCCGAGCAGTACGTTCGATATTTTTTGTTATCTCTACGCGAAGGGGTTCTCGGTCTGCACATCGCCAAATCGTTGTTCATTTTGAAGATCCTCACTGTAAAGCACACTACACTTCGCCTCGATGGCTCCAGCCACGATCAAGGAGTCGTACCAAGGCAAACGATATCTGTGCTGCAGATGCAGAGCCTCCCCGTATAGAGCTTGCGAGGAATGCACAGTCAGCAGCGGACGGAACACTGTTCCCAGGTACTGTTCCCCTTCCGCTACTGTTAAGGGTTGCGCGAACCGCCTCAGCGCGACGTTGAAAAATTCTTGTACCACCTGGTAACTAACGGCGCCCTTCCCGGTTGCGATTGCCTGCCGAATCAGTTGCGTTGACCGGCGGAGCTTCTCCGGTGAATTCCTGTCGAACGAATAGATGAAGATATTCGTGTCAAGAAAAAATCTACCGTTCATTCATTTCGTCTCGGCTAAAACGGCGGCCCGCATTGACGTGACGAAGCCGACGCATGAGCGCATCAACCTCCTGTCCATTGCCGGACTGGGCGGTAAAATTCAGCAGCCACTCCCGAAAAGCCGCATTCAGCGTTTTGTGCTGCGCACGAGCTACCCGTCGTGCCTGCTCAATCAGGTCTTCGTCCGCGCTTAGGGTTACGTTCTTCATACAGAAGTAGTGTACACGAAAACAGTGCTTCATTACGAAAATCCGGCGAGTGTGTCGCTTCTCCGGTGACCGCCCTCATCCCCGCCTATGCGGTCAGCCTGATAAACTTCTTTGTTTCATGTTGAAAGCCGCAAAGCGAAGAGCGAACCGCGAAAGGCGAACCGCGAATCATGGACCGCAGTCTTAAAGAGTCCCACGCTCTTCAAGCCCGTGCTGAGCGGCTCATCCCCGGTGGAGTCAATTCGCCGGTGCGCGCTTTTCGTTCGGTCGGCGGCACGCCGCCTTTTCTAGTTCGCGGCTTGGGCGCTCACGTGTGGGACGCCGACGGCAACCGCTATATCGACTATGTAGGTTCGTGGGGTCCACTGATTCTCGGCCACTCTTCTCCCGAGGTTCTCGAGGCCATCATTCAGGCAGCTCGCAACGGCACCAGCTTTGGGGCGTCTACTCCAACCGAGGCCGACCTGGCCGAGCTGGTAATCGAGGCCTTTCCCGCAATCGAGAAGGTCCGCTTTGTCAGCTCAGGCACAGAAGCAACCATGTCGGCAATCCGGCTGGCCCGTGCGCGCACCCAGCGCAAGTTCATTGTGAAGTTCGAAGGCTGCTATCACGGACATAGTGACGCGCTGCTGGTAAAGGCCGGCTCGGGCGTTGCGACGCTCGGCATTCCCGGTTCCGCGGGGGTGCCGGAGGAGTTTGTCGAATTCACTTTGGCGCTCCCTTACAACGATCGCAACGCGGTGGAGGCAGCTTTCGCCAAGTTTAGAGGCCAGATCGCCTGCGTGATTGTCGAACCCGTGGTCGGCAACATGGGATGCGTTCCTCCGGAATCGGGCTACCTCGAAGCGCTGCGTGAGATCACCGCCCGCGAAGGTGCCCTGCTCATCTTGGACGAGGTCATGACCGGCTTTCGGGTGGCCTTCGGTGGCGCGTCGGAGCTGTACAACATCAAGCCCGACCTCACGACGCTGGGCAAGATCATCGGTGGCGGCTTGCCGGTAGGCGCTTACGGCGGGCCGGCGAAGATCATGGACATGGTCGCGCCTGTCGGCCCCGTGTACCAGGCGGGTACGCTGAGCGGAAATCCGCTGGCAATGGCAGCGGGCATTGCCACCTTGTGCCAGCTAAAGGCTAATCGGCAGCAATTCTACAAGCAGCTCGACGAGATGGCGGGCAAGCTGGTCGCGGGTATCACTGAGGCGGCAAAACAAGCAGGCGTGGCAATGACCGCCAACCGCGTGGGTTCAATGTTCACGTTCTTCTTCACCGAGAAGCAGGTTACCGATTGGGGCACCGCGGCCACGTGCGACATCGCCAAGTTCGGCCGTTTTCATGGTGCGCTTCTCGACGCGGGCGTATGGCTGCCGCCTTCTCAGTTCGAAGCCGCATTCCTCAGCATCGCGCACGCCCAGGGCGATATCGACGACACGGTTGCGGCCGCAAGAGAGGCGTTGGCGCTGGTATGAAATCAGCAATTAGCAATCAGCCGATCAGCACCAATCGTCGACGCCAGAATCTTGCCACGCATGCCCCTCTGCGAGCGCGCAGCGCAGGCATCGCTACCGTTCCGACCCGAAGGCCAGCGGAACAGGATGCGCGTTGCAACTGCGGTTTCGCCGTTTGTGGGATTCGAACAGTCGCCGAGGCCAGCGGCACAAGGTAGGTGGGAAGTGTGGCGCTCCTGCGGTTGGTTGCCGCTTCGGTTTCGTCGCGTCTGCCGCACTTCCCGTTCTCCTGCGGTTGGTTGCCGCTTGCCAAACAGCCAAACAACTGCGGGAATTCTGGGACTGCCGCGCTTGCCGCGCAATCCCTTTTTTCTCAGCGTTTGTATGCGTTTTCGGCTGTTGCTCCAAACGGCAATCCACGCGCGACGCGGGTTTTCGGGAGACGTTTTCGAACGGCTGTTCGTTGGCAGCCCTTCGGAGAAGGCTTCTGCGTATAACGGCGCGCCCTCAGTTACAACTTCGCGGCGAAGCATCCATCGAGATCATTCACATTCGAGAGCCAGCTTAGTGCGAATTGCTGCGCGGCGCTGCAACTCCGCTTTTGCAACCGCCCTCGCTTCACCGAAAGAAAGATTCCGTGTGCGACCTGTTTGAGTAGTTTGGCCGCCCTGATACTGCATGATCTCTACAGGTCCGTCCTGAAAGGTGAGAACTTCGGAAAGAACATCGTCTGGCACAGCAACCGCGTTCTGCCTAAGGGCGCGTGTCAACCAGACGGAAGGGTCTTCCCATAGGCGGTACTCTCCGCAGCTCATTGCCTCGTGCCAAGCCTTCGGACGTGTTAACCTCAATGGTGAAGTCCTGCGGATTTCCTCTTCGCATCGCCAGGCTAACGGTAAGTTTTCGCCGCATCCGATCTTGCCAGTCTCAATCGCTGCGAACTTGGCGCACGTGACCAGCCTCTCCGCTCTCTTAGTTTCTGTAGCTAAGTACCTATCCAGAATTCGGATCAGGGCCGAGGAATAGCCTGTTGGGTTGAATTGTGCCAAGGCGCGAAGCGCAGTGCTTACTACCTCTCCGTCGAAGAGCAGCTTGAATTTGCTAGGCCACTTCACTTCATCGTCGACACACCGATTGATGAATGAACAAACTTCGCTCGGGTGTTGAACGGCTACCGCGACGATACTTGACACGGTGGTCTCGATTAGTTTGCGTCTGCGCTCCTCCCATTCCTTGTCTAACTCCCTCCAGAGATGCGGTGGTGACTTCCAAGAAGAAACGATCCCATAATCGGGATTTCTTGTTAACTGACTGGTTAAAGATGTCATCAGTTCGATGAGATGAGCGTCAACCCGCTCAGAAACCTCCTTAGATCGCTGTTCCTTCAGCTCTGAATCGAGTTTGGATCGGTTCTGGCGTAAATGGGCGCTCTCGCGGTCCCTCGCCTCTTGTACGGTGCGTGCCAGCGCCGCGAGAGACCGAAGTTCGGCGCTGCCATATTGCTCCACCCTCTCGACAATTCCCGGGTTACCCTCTAGGCGAGAGACCGAAGAGAACCAACCTGCCTTGGAGAGCACCTCGATTTCCTTCTTTGCTACCACTTCGTCGTTTTCCAGCGCAAGTGCTGCCGCAACGGCCTTTATAGCGCGATCGTCGCACTTATGAGTCAAGGCAATCGCCGCCGTCCTCCGGACCTCGACGCTGTCCCACATTCGCAGGCAGTCGACCAAAGCTCTGAAAGCATCTGGATCTGCTGATCTTGCCAGCGTCCCAACTGCCAGGCTTCTTTGGAAGTGGTCCGGGGACTTGAGCTTACGAAGAGTCCACCAAAGCATGACGCTAACCTCCATGACGGTGTGAGGTCATTCCGGCACTCGATGCAAGAGCTCGTAGTTTGACGCCGCATCATATCATTTGCGACACCACACCGAGCGTTTCAAAATCCCGCCACGTGGCTGCGTCGGGAGGCTTACTCACACTCGGAGCTGAGCGCCTTCTCCACTGTGCGACCCGGCCCTGCTGACGTCAATCTGATTTCCCGATATGCGCGGCCGTAGACCGTTACCGACGGCGATTAAGGAACTCACTGGAAATCCCGGCAAGCGACCGCTGAACCTGGATGAGCCGCAACCGCCCAAGATCGTCCCCAAATGCCCGAAGCACCTGGACGAGCACGCGCGGAAAGAGTGGCGCCGTATCTCGCTGGAGTTGCACCGGCTGAACCTGCTCACGATCGTTGATCGTGCGGCGCTGGCCGCGTACTGTCAGGCATGGGGCCGCTGGGTCGAGGCCGAGGAACACATACAGCGTTTCGGAGCCGTGATTAAGACGCCGAAAGGGCTGCCGCTGCTGAATCCGTATTTGCGCATCGCCGAGCGGGCCATCGACCAGATGCGCAAGTTCCTGGTCGAGTTCGGCATGGCTAATCGCTGTCTGCTCAGTGTCTTAATCGCTAACTGCTAACTGCTGCTTTCCCATCATCTCCGGCACGGTCACGAACTCGTATCCCTCGGCGTTGTAGCGCGAGAGGATGCGCTCGCTTGCCTCGACGCTGCGACTTCGATCCGCGCCCATTCGCACATGTGAGCCGTCATGCAGCAGGATGACGTCGCCGCCGCGAATCCGACATTCGACGTGGGCGACAATCTCGTCGGCGGAGTTCGCTTTCCAGTCACGGCCGCTGACGTTCCACATCACGGTCTGCTGACCGAAGGCTCGCACCGTCCGCAGCGTCGCCGGCCGGCGCCCGCCGAACGGAGGACGGAAGATCCCTGTTTCCACGCCGGTGGCATCAAGGATGGCTTGCCTGGTTTGCACAAGCTGGCGGCGCAACTCCGTCACCTGTTCAAAAATCAGGTTGGGATGGCTCCAGGTATGGCTGCCAATGGCGTGGCCGGCGGCAACCACGGCACGCGCGATCTCGGGCTTCTGCTGAACATATTGTCCAATGAGGAAAAACGTGGCCTTCACGCCATGGCGTCCCAGCACTTCAAGCATGCGCCATGTATAAGGATCGTTGGGGCCGTCATCGTAGGTGAGCGCCAGCAGGCGAGAGCCGGGATCGAGGCCGATAAACGTTCGGCCGTAGAGCTGCGAGGTGGGCGACATGGTGTGGTAGCCCGCTAGGCACGCCAGCCCGGTCACCCCTACACCGCCGATGAGCCCTGCAATCATGGAATTGGCTTGATTGTAACTGCGGTGGGTGCAGCGGTGGAAAACTCCGATCAGCATTTACCATCACGACAATTGCGCGCAGGCGGGGAGCAAGATATTCTGCGGTTCGTAACGTTTTACTCTCATGGCGAACCTTTTCGAACCACCCCGGTACATCGCAGTCGAAGGCCCCATCCGCGTCGGCAAGAGCACCCTCTGCCAAGTCATCGCGGAAACCCTGCATGCTCAGCGCATTACCGAGCCCGAGCACAATCCGTTCCTGCGATCGTTTTACGAAGGCGAGCACGGGGCAGCCTTCCAGGCACAGTTCGCTTTCCTCATCGCGCGCTATGAGCAACTGGGCAGTCTCGATGTTAAACGCAATCCCAACAAGACCTACGTTGCCGATTACATTTTCGAAAAGGACAAATTGTTCGCCTGCCTCAATCTGGGGGATGCAGAGCTCGACGTTTACAACCGCTACTACGAGCTTTTCCGGCAGAACGTGCCCACGCCCGATCTCGTCATTTACCTCCAGGCCACGCCGGAAGTTCTGAAGAAGCGGCTGAAGAAAAAGAATGCCCCCGGCGAGAAGGCCATCAGCGATGACTACCTGGAAGAGGTGATCAAGGCCTACGAGCACTTTTTCTTTCACTACACCTCGTCGGACCTTCTGATCGTGAACACCTCGGAGATTGATTTCGTGGAGCGCAGCGAGGATTTGCAGGCCCTGCTGCGGCGGGTTAGCGAGCCCATTCGCGGCACGCAGTACTTTTTGCCCTTGGGACCGGACGAGCAATCCGTCCGGGCCTGACTATTTCACACTTTTCACTCCCTTATCACAGCTATCTGCGGCCGATTGCGCTATGCTCCTTTCATCCACGAAAGGAGATTGCCATGGGAGTCCTATTTCAGGCGTTCTATTGGAACTGTCCGGCGGAAGAAAACCAGGACGGTACCTGGTGGAACTTCCTCACCAGCAAAATTCCTGAGCTGCAGCAGGCAGGGTTTACCGCGCTGTGGCTCCCCCCCGCATCCAAAGCGGCCAATCTCGGTGGCCCTTCCATGGGCTACGATCCTTACGACTATTACGATCTTGGAGATTTCAACCAGAAGGGCCGGACCAAGACCTGGTTCGGCAAGCAGGCGGAACTGATATCGCTGATCAACGCGGCCCACACGGCGAACATGCAGGTGTATGCCGACCTGGTGATCGACCATAACAATGGCGGCGACGCGCAGGAGGTCAATCCGATCGATGGCAAGACACGATGGACGAAGTTCAATCCCGCCAGCGGCAAGTTCCCGCGCGACTGGACATGCTTCCATCCGTCGCCCTTCGAGATATTCGACGAGATGACTTTCGGCGATATGCCCGACCTTTGCCACCGCACTCCCCTGGTTTACACGGAGCTGATCAAGCTCGGGCAGTGGTTGGTTGAAACCATCGGCTTCGACGGCTTCCGTTTCGATTTCGTCAAAGGCTATGCGCCCTGGATGGTGCAGTCGCTCGCCGAGCTGCGCTACCTGAAAAAATCCGGGGATAACTTTTATACATTCTGCGTGGGAGAGTGCTGGGACAACGACCGTACAGTAGACGACTGGCTTGGCGAGGTTAACAGTTACACGGACAACCCCGTGTCCGCGTTCGATTTTCCTCTGCATTACCGGTTGAAGGACCTCTGCGATAGCTTCGGTTTCAGTCTGCGGACGCTGGCCAGTCCTGGAACCATCATTCAGGACAACCCGTCGCAAGCGGTCACTTTCGTGGACAATCACGACACCATTCGCGATCCCGGCAACGCGATCAACAACGACAAGCTGCTGGCGTACAGCTTCATTCTGACTCACGAAGGCTACCCCAGCGTTTTCTGGATGGACTGGTATAACTTCGGTCTGGCGAAGACTGGCAGTCCCAACGGAATCGCCGCGTTGATGGCCGCGCACGAGCGCTTTGCCGGTGGAGCAACGCAAGTGTTGTACGCCGATGACAACCTCTACATAATGCAGCGCACGGGCGCCGGAGGGCTATCCGGGCTGGTCTATGTGCTGAATAACCTGGGCGACGCCTGGAATGGAGCGATCGTGCAAACCCTTTGGCAAGGTGTGCGATTCGATCCCATAGCGTATGGAGGAAATGACGCCAGCCGTCCCGATTCGAAGATGACGTCAGCAGACGGTCACGCCGATTTTTGGGCCGGTCCACGAGGATGGGCGGTTTACGCCCCACAGGTGTGAACAGCAGTTGAAAAAGTAGCCAGTAGCCAGTTGTCAGCGGCACGTTGCGGGCGGTGCGACTTCGGCAACTGGCAACCGGCGACTGACTACTGGCTACTGCTTGGCGGCACGTACTCCTTGGGCTTCTCTGCGCCTTCGCCAAAGAAGTAGGCATCCATCTGCTGCACGATGAATTCCTGGTGTTCCTTCTTCCAGGGTTGCAGGCGATATTCGTTGAGCAGCATCTTCATGTGTTCCTGCCACTGCTCCCACGCCAGCTTGGAAACGTTGTCGTAAATGCGCTGTCCGAGTTCGCCATCGAATGGCGGCTCGTCCAGACCTTCCATTTCCCGGCCCATCTTTACGCACTTCACCATGTGTGCCATCTAGAACTCCTCTTGTCCGCCAACGGCGGCATAAATGCCAACGCTTGATTCTAACGGTGACGGCCACAGAACCCAAGTGGCACCGCCCAGAGCCGTTCCGCTGCGCCTGAAAACGTCCTTTGCGACGAGACCTTGCAAAGTTGACGTGACCTATCGCACTATAACTTACATTTTGCAAGTAATATCTGGGAGACCTAAGGTACGAACCCGGCAGCAAATTTCTTTTCCTGGCATGTCGATTTTTGGCCGGTCTGAACGTCGATACAGTGGGACCACCCGCGGCGCGGGTAGGGAGGAGTGAGGATGAGCAAAGTAAGAGTACTGGTTGGCACACGCAAGGGCGCGTTCGTTCTAGAGTCAGACGGAAAGCGTGAACGGTGGAACGTTAACGGTCCACATTTCGCAGGCTGGGAGCTTTATCATCTGAAAGGATCTCCGGCCGATCCCAATCGCATTTATGCCTCGCAGACCAGCGGTTGGTTTGGGCAGGTCATCCAGCGCTCCAATGACGGCGGCAAGACATGGGAAGCGCCCGGAGGCGACATAAAACCTGGCCCAGAAGCCATGCAGGGAGGCGCCAGCAATAAGTTCGTTTACGACAGTTCAGCTGAGACTGGCAAACCCCTCACCACCCACCAATGGTATGACGGCACGCAGCATCCCTGGGAGTTCAAGCGCGTCTGGCATCTCGAACCGTCGCTTACCGATGCCGACACAGTCTACGCGGGGGTGGAGGATGCTGCACTGTTCCGCTCGACCGACGGAGGAAAGAGTTGGCACGAACTCTCCGGACTGCGAGGCCACGGCACCGGACCGAAGTGGCAGCCAGGCGCCGGTGGGATGTGCCTGCACACTGTCATTCTCGATCCAAGCGATCCGGGCCGAATTTATATTGCTATCTCGGCTGCAGGCGCTTTCCGCACCGACGATGGCGGCAAGACTTGGAAGCCGATTAACCGCGGACTGCATTCTCAATACATCCCTGACCCGAACGCCGAGATTGGCCATTGCGTTCACCACGTCGCAATGCACCCCTCGCGCCCGGGCGTACTATTCATGCAGAAGCACTGGGATGTCATGCGCAGTGATGACGCCGGCGACTCGTGGAAGGAAATCAGCGGGAATTTGCCCACCGACTTTGGCTTCGTGATCGACGTGCACGCGCACGAGCCGGAGACCATCTACGTTGTCCCCATCAAGAGCGACGGCGAGCACTTCCCGCCGGAAGGAAAGCTGCGCGTGTACCGCAGCCGTACCGGTGGGAATGAGTGGGAGGCACTCACCAAGGGCCTGCCGCAAAGCAACTGTTACGTGAACGTGCTGCGCGACGCGATGGCGGTGGACTCGCTCGATTCCTGCGGCGTGTATTTCGGCACCACGGGTGGGCAGGTGTACGCGTCACCCGATGCCGGAGACAACTGGGCGCCCATTGTCCGGGACCTTCCGGCTGTGCTTTCGGTCGAGGTGCAAACTCTGCCATGATCCGCGTCATACTGCCGGCGCATCTGCGGACGCTGGCGCACGTCGGTAGCGAGGTGCAACTTGAGGTCGAGGGCCGGGTCACGCAGCGCTCGGTCCTCGATGCGCTCGAGGCCCGGTACCCGATGCTGCGCGGCACCATCCGCGACCACGTTACGCAACAGCGTCGGCCGTTTTTGCGCTTCTTCGCTTGCGAGGAGGATCTGTCCCATGAGCCGCCGGATGCTCCCTTGCCCGATGCGGTGGTGTCGGGGGCCGAGCCCTTCCTCATCATAGGAGCCATCGCCGGCGGCTAGAGTGGTACATCCACGCTTTTTGTGTGACGCTATCCACAGCCAAGTGCGATACCATGAACCCTTGGCCGTATTGTCTTTGTTGCCATGCGCCCACGGTCCCACTATGAAGGAATTCTACATTTGCGATTGCGCCCGCCTGGAGAACCAGACCATCACCTCGCTCTTCGTGGTAGCCGCCAAGCAGGTGAAGTCGAAGAAGAACGGGGAACTTTACCTTTCCGTCACGTTGGCTGACCGCAGCGGGCAGGTGCAGGCCAACATGTGGGACAATGTCGCCGACACCCTTGACGCGTTCGAGCAGGATGACTTTGTCAAAGTGAAGGGCGTAATTCACAAGTACAACGGCCGCTGGCAGCTCACGATCCACAAGTTACGCAAGCTGGAAGATCCCGAGATCGACTACTCCGATTACCTTCCCAAGACCTCGAAGGACATTGACCAGCTATGGCGCACGTTGAGCGACTTCGTCGAGAGCTTCGAGAATCGCTGGCTGCAATTGCTGCTCAAGGAATTCATGGCCGACCAGGCGATTGTCGCCGCATACAAGAATGCGCCCGCGGCCAAGACTTTGCACCACGCCTTCGTCGGCGGACTGCTCGATCACGTGGTCTCGTTGTTTACCGTGTGCGATTTGGCCGCCCGCAACTATCCCTATGTGAACCGCGACCTGCTGCTCACCGGCGCGTTCCTGCACGACATTGGGAAGCTGCACGAACTCGCGTATCAGCGCTCGATTGCGTACACCACCGAGGGGCAGTTGCTGGGACACATGATCATCGAACTGGAAATGCTGCATCAAAAGCTTGCGCATCTGCCCGATTTTCCCGCCGAGCTGAAGATTCTGATCGAGCACATGATCATCAGCCATCATGGACACTACGAGTTTGGTTCGCCGAAGCTACCGATGTTTCCCGAGGCGCTCATGCTGCACTATCTCGACGATCTCGACTCCAAGATGGAGAGCATGCGCGCACAGTTCGAGCGTGAAGCGGATTTCGATAGCCCTTGGACCAGCTATAATCCATCGCTGGCCCGTCCGCTGCTGAATACCAGGAAGTTTCTGGAGAAGGGTCTGACCGCGTCACGAGAGGCGGAGTTGCGAAAGGCCGCTACGGCGGCTGGTGACGGAAATGTCGCCGCCGAAGCCACACCCCAGAGTGCCTCAGCCGAGCCAGCCGAAATGCAGCCCGAGCTTTCTCCGCTGGAGGCGCTCGAGCACAAGTTTGCCTCGCACAAGGTAACGCCAGTGGCTAGTACGGGAAAATCGTCATCTTGACGATTTCCTCTCAGAAAGTCCCACAGAGTGGGATAACCGGTGGTTCTTACGAGTGCTACACTCAAACCTTCATGCTCGACTTCTCCCGCTTTGAATGGCTGTCGTTCGACTGCTACGGCACGTTGATTGACTGGGAAACCGGCCTGCTCGGCTACTTGCGTCCCTTACTGGAAAGCAAGGGCCGACCGCTCAGCGATGCCCAGATTCTCAATCTCTACTCGGGGTTCGAGCCGCGCGCCCAGAGCGGTCCCTACCGCAGCTATCGCGAGGTCCTGGCACAGGTGGTGCGTGACTTTGCTCGCGAGTTGCGCTTCTCCGTCAGCACGGCCGAGGCCAACGGCCTGGCAGAATCGATCCGCGACTGGCAGCCCTTTGCCGACACGGTCCTCGCGTTGCGCCGTTTGCAATCCCGCTACAAACTCGCCGTACTTTCCAATATTGACGACGACTTGTTCGCCTACACCACGCCGAAGCTGGGAGTATGTTTTGACGCCGTGGTGACCGCCCAACAGGTCCATAGTTACAAACCGTCCTTCAATAATTTCGAGGCACTGTTACGTCGCTTCCAAATTCCACGCGAACGCCTTCTGCATGTCGCTGAGAGCCTCTACCACGATGTGGTACCTGCCCATGCGCTCGAGATCGCGACGGTGTGGGTCAATCGCCGGCAGGGCAAGGAAGCGGCAGCCACCAAACTGGTGCAGGCCCATCCCGATCTGGAAGTTCCTAACGTTGACAAGCTAGCGCAGTTGGCTGTGCCAGACAATTGGCGCGGCTAGATCACCCCCGCTGCACCGTCCTTATCACCCCGTCTTGTGACGCGTCACACAGATTCCAGCAGGCAACAAGAAGAGACTTATCGGTCGGCAGTTTGACGCTGTTCTGTGGATATTGCTACGAGGCAAAGTACGCACTCCTCGCCCTTACACACGACTTCATTCCATGACATGCTCGTCTCGAATTTGAAGAGGGAATTGCCTGACCAATCTGCAAGTTTCCTTTCTGGTGTCCGTACTTTCCGCACCCATTGCGCTAGCACATCCATCGGGTTCGACTTCCGCCAGACGGACGAACTAGCTTTCTGCCGCATTTCATCCCCTGGAGGCTTTCATGCTTCACCTCGACACCGGTAATACCGGTTTCATGATTTTGTGCACCAGCCTGGTCATGCTGATGACCCCCGGCCTCGCCTTCTTTTACGGCGGGCTGGTAGGACGGAAGAATGTCCTGGCCATCATGATCCAGAGCTTCGTCTCGATGGGCTGGACAACCGTCATCTGGTATCTCTACGGATATTCGCTCTGCTTCAGCGGTGACTGGCACGGCATCATCGGCAACTTCAATAACTTTTGCCTGCGCGGCATAGATCTCACAACACCGTCGCCCAACAATACCATCCCTATGATGGTCTTCATCGCCTATCAGATGATGTTCGCCATCATTACTCCGGCGCTCATTTCGGGCGCATTCACTAACCGGGTGAGTTTCAAGGCCTATTGCCTGTTTCTGACGGCGTGGCTCACCTTCGTCTATTTCCCCTTCGTGCACATGGTTTGGGGCGGCGGAATTCTACAGCGTTGGGGCGTGCTTGACTTTGCCGGCGGCATTGTGGTGCACAACATTGCCGGATTGGCGGCACTGGCCTCCGTCCTCTATGTTGGCAAGCGCCGGATCCTGGATCGCGGCCCACACAGCATTCCCCTGGTTGCCTTGGGCACAGGACTATTGTGGTTCGGCTGGTACGGCTTCAACGCCGGCAGCGAAATGCGGGTTGACTCGGTGACGGCAAGCGCGTTCCTTAACACCGATATCGCCGCTTCGTTCGCCGCAGTGGCCTGGTTGGCCGTGGCTTGGTTCCGGGAGAGAAAGCCCAAGTTCCTGGGACTGCTCACCGGCGCGGTCGCCGGACTGGCAACCATCACTCCCGCAGCAGGTTATGTTTCGCCCACTACCGCCGTCATCATTGGACTGGTTTCAGGCGTGGTGTGCTACTTCGCGGTCGAAATGAAGAACAAACTCCACTGGGATGACGCGCTCGATGTTTGGGGCGTGCACGGAGTCGGCGGCTTCCTCGGCATCGTTATGCTGGGACTGTTCGCCAACAAAGCGTTTAATCCCGCTGCCGGCACGAACGGTTTGCTGTATGGCAACCCGTCGTTCTTCGTGAAACAACTAGTCGCGGTGCTCTTCTCGTCGGTATGGGCATTCGCTTTCACCTATGGCATGTTATGGGTCATCAACCTGTTTACTCCGGTCAAAGTGACGGAGATGAGCGAAGAGCTTGGTCTGGATGAATCCATCCATGGCGAACACGCTTACGAGACTCTCGAAGTGGAAGAGTTGTTCAACGGTGAGCCGCACGACCTGATCGAACGCATCGACGAGGAAGAACATCTGGTTGGCAGCAGGAAATAGCAATGCCGGAGCCGCCCAACGCGTTTGGCCGGTTCCTGAGAAGCTTTGCCTTGGCAGGGGTGATAATCATCTCGCCCCTGCCCCTGATTGCGCAGGACAACCCTGTCACGGCAGGCTTGGCATCGGCTAATCCGGCCACTACACCCGAAACCCCACGCACGATGGCGAGGAATCACCGCGAACGGATTCTCGTCGCTAATTTCGCGTCTTCGACTTCAACCATAGCGTGCCCCCACTCGATTTGCCGTAACTGCAAATACAATTCACCTCGGCCATCAACCTGATCTACCTGTTCTGACCCTCCTGCTTTTGTCAGCGGGTTTAGCTTGTTTATCGTCCCTCGGTCCGCAGGTGCCGCATCAGGCGCGGCATCAACTTAAAGCTTGCCGTACTCGCGGAGGGCAATCAAAATGGCGTCATGGAAATGCCCCTGCGTTTTGTGGATGACGACTACACCCCACGGCTGTGGGCTGAGCTGTATCCCGTACTCCGCAACATCAAGACCGACGAGCTCGCTAGAAAAATGCTGGCCTACAAGAACAAGCCGGTGGCAACTTGGAGGGCCGACGACTGGGGCCTGCTGGATGCTCTGAACCAGATGCTCACCCTCCGGGCGACCTCTCGAGAGCATTCCTTGCGCAACGACTCGCCTCCGGTTCGAGATGCGGCATTTTGGGCTAAGCTGGATAAGGACCTGGAGTTCTATTACGAGGCCCAGTATCCCGGCGAAGAGCTGGCCGACGAGGAAGAAGACTTCTGATTCTACCCGCCCTCATCTCAAAAGCCGATCAAGACTCACCCTTCAGATTCGAGAGGCAGCGCAAGACCCATGGCCCATCTGTTCGATCCGCTCTCGATTCGAGATGTCACCTTTGCGAACCGTGTATTCGTCTCGCCAATGTGCGAATACTCCAGCACCGAAGGATATGCCGACGACTGGCATTTCGTGCATCTGGGCAGCCGCGCCGTGGGTGGGGCTGGATTGGTGTTCACCGAAGCAACGGCCATTCTTCCGAAAGGCCGCATCAGTCCGCAGGATCTGGGTATCTGGAGTGACGATCACATTGCGCCGCTCGCCCGAATCGCACGCTTCATTCATGAGCAAGGCGGTATAGCTGGGATGAGTTGGCACATGCGGGACGCAAAGCCATTCGAGAATAGATCCGAGTTCCGTAGGGACGGCAGTACCACCCAAGCCACGCCACTCTACGAATTGCTCTAGCAGCAACACCCCACAACCGAATTACAGTATGTAGCGCGACAGGTCCTGGTCTTTCACGATGTCGGTGAGGGTCTTGCGAACGTAGTCGGCGTCGACGGTGACATTCTTCTCCTTCATGTCCGGAGCTTCGAAGCTGATCTCGTCCAGCACACGCTCCATGATGGTGTGCAGGCGGCGTGCGCCGATGTTCTCCGTCCCCTCGTTCACGCGGAAAGCAAAGTTCGCCACCTCCTCAAGCGCCTCGGTAGTGAACTCCAGCTTCAACCCTTCAGTGTCGAGCAACGCGATGTACTGCTTGGTAAGCGATGACTTGGGCTCGGTCAGGATCTTGATGAAGTCTTCCACCGTCAGTGACTGCAACTCCACGCGAATGGGGAAGCGCCCCTGCAGTTCGGGAATCAGGTCGCTGGGTTTCGACACGTGAAATGCGCCGGCAGCGATGAACAGGATGTGGTCGGTGCGCACCATGCCATAGCGCGTGTTCACCGTGGTGCCTTCGACGATGGGCAAAATGTCGCGTTGCACGCCTTCGCGCGAAACGTCGGGTCCATGCCCGCCTTCGCGTCCGGCGATTTTGTCGATTTCGTCGAGGAAGATGATGCCCGAGTTCTCCACCCGCTCGACGGCAATGCGCTGCACTTGATCCATGTCAACCAGGCGCTGCTCTTCTTCCTGGATGAGGTACTCGAATGCCTCGCTGACCTTCATCTTCCGCTTTTTAGTGCGCTGGCCAAAGATGTTAGGCAACATGTCCTTCATGTTGACGTCCATCTCCTCGACGCCCTGGTTGGTGATGATCTCGAAGGCAGGCATCGATTTTTCGCGGACGTCCAACTCCACGATGCGCTCGTCGAGCTTGCCTTCTCGCAGTTGCTGGCGAAACTTTTCTCGTGTGCGCGACCCCGGTTCGCCGGCCAGTAAGGGTTCGTTGCCAATTCCAATGTTGAATCCGATCTGCTGCGGGTCTTGTGCCGCGGGACGCGTCTGCACCGGAGCCGGCATCGCCGGCAGTAGCAGGTCGAGCAGGCGCTCTTCCGCGTTGAGCTCGGCCTTGTCAGCGACGTCTTCCAGCTTTTCTTCGCGCACCATGTCGATAGCGATCTCCACCAGATCGCGGATCATGGACTCGACGTCGCGGCCTACGTAACCGACCTCGGTAAACTTCGAAGCCTCCACCTTCATGAAGGGAGAATTGGCCAGTTTCGCCAGCCGCCGCGCGATCTCGGTCTTGCCTACACCCGTGGGTCCGATCATGATGATGTTCTTGGGGATCACCTCTTCGGCCAGCTCAGCCGAGAGCTTCTGGCGGCGCATCCGATTGCGCAAGGCGATGGCCACGGCGCGCTTCGCCTGGTTCTGCCCTACAACATACTTGTCAAGTTCTCGCACGATCTCGCGGGGAGTTAATTCGTCGAGTGCGACGTGTTCGTCATCTGCGGTTGCTGGAAGATAAATAGCCAATGAATTTACCTCTTTGCGGCCGGAAGGCCGGCACTAAAGCTTCGGATCATTAGAACAGCTTTGACGCGGACCTGGATTATTCATGAGGATCTCACGCCTTGAAGGGGCACGGCTGAAGCTGTGCCCCCTCAAACCAATCGAAACAGATGAATAATCGGGTTGAAGGTCCGCACTCTCTTCGGCTGTCTCAGCGAAGAGCGAATAGCCGCCATCCCTACATTCCCGGTATCTTCATCCCCGCCAGCCGGCGCGCGAAGCTGGGCTTGCCCATGCTCTTGAACATCTTCCGCATCTGGGCGTACTGACGCAGCAGGTGATTCACTTCCTGCACGCTCGTCCCCGAACCTCTGGCGATGCGCTTGCGCCGGCTGCCGTTGATGACCTCGTGGTGCTCGCGTTCGTGCGGCGTCATCGAGTTGATGATGGCTTCTACGCGGCTGAGTTGCTTTTCATCCACTTTGTCCGCCGACTTTTGCATGTTGGCGAACGGTCCAATTTTGGGCATCATACCCATAATGCTTTGCAGCGAGCCGAGTTTCTTCACCTGCCGCAACTGATCGCGAAAATCCTCCAGCGAGAAGCCGTCGGCGCTGAGCGCCTTCTGCGCAAACTCTTCCGACTTCTTCTTGTCGAGATGCGCTTCCGCCTTCTCGATCAGCGAGAGGATGTCGCCCATGCCGAGAATGCGTCCGACAATACGGTCGGGATGAAATAACTCCAGCGCATCATATTTCTCGCCCATGCCGATGAACTTGATCGGCTGCCCGGTGACATGACGGATGGAGAGGGCCGCACCGCCACGGGCATCACCGTCCATCTTGGTGAGTATCACGCCAGTGAGCGTGAGCTTCTTGTGGAACTCGTCGGCGGACTTCACTGCGTCCTGGCCGGTCATCGCGTCGGCAACGAAGAGGATTTCCTGCGGATTCAGGATTTTCTTCAGCGACTGCATCTCGTCCATCAACTGCTCGTCGATGTGCAACCTGCCGGCGGTGTCAACGATGAGCACGTCGCAAGCGTTATTGATCGCCTCGCGACGCGCTTCCTTCACCAGCCGCTCGACCGTGGCGGTGTTCGATTCTTCGACTTTGCCTTCGTAGATATGGGCCTTGATGGCTTGCGCGACGACCTTGAGCTGCTCACGCGCCGCCGGACGGTAAACGTCCACCGACACCAGCATGGGCCGGTGTCCACCTTGCTTGAGCCAGTTGGCCAGCTTGCCTGAAGTGGTCGTCTTGCCGGAACCCTGCAAACCCGCCATCAGAACGACCGTAGGCGGCTGCGAGGCAAACTTCAGCTTGGCCGCATCTTTGCCGAGGATGGCGATCAGTTCGTCGCGAACAATCTTCACCACCTGCTCGGCGGGGGAAAGCGCTGTCAGCACTTCCTGGCCTAGGGCCTTTTCGCGGATGTGCTCGATCAGTTCTTTGACTACATTGAAGTTAACGTCGGCTTCCAGCAGCGCCATGCGGATCTCCTTTAGCGCTTCACCGATGTTCTCTTCCGTCAGGGTGCCTTGCCCGCGCAGATTCTTAAAGGCACGCTGCAGCTTATCTGTAAGGTTCTCAAACATTGTCAGGAGTCCACAGCTCAGGCTGGGTGGGCGGAACCCTGCGGTCTCCGCGCTTAGATGAGGATACCACGCAACGATGTGCCCCTATGAAGAAGAGAGCCTACCGGGAAGTCTCACTCGCCGCTGTTCGATACACCTCAGCCGCAGCGATCACCGTGTTGCAGTGAATGGTCACCGTGTCTTCGATGCGGTTCGCATAGCCACCGGCGTAAGTGACCATCACGGGTATGTCGCGCGCGCGCGCGACGCGAAACACCAGTTCGTCGCGTTGCTTCAACCCGGCGATGGACAGGTTCAAGCCACCAAGTTGGTCGTCGCAGTAAGGATCGGCGCCCGCAACGTAGCAGATCAGTTGCGGCTCGAACAGCCGCAGGCCGGAACTCAGGGCATTATCGAGCCAGGCCAGATATTCGGCATCGCCGCAGCCATCGGGCAGATTGACGTCGATGGAAGACGGCGGCTTGGTGAAGGGATAGTTGTTCTCCTGATGCAGGGAAATCGTGAATACATCTTTGCTGGAGCCCTCGGTCATGGTGGCCCGTCGCGGAACTCCCATGGTCGCAGCCGGCCACGAGGGTAACGTGTTCGGGTTGGGTCTCGCACTTCCAAAGATAAAGGCAGTTCCGTTTCCCTGGTGTACGTCACAATCAACCGTCATGGCACGGCGAATCCTGCCGCGCTTCTGCATGGCTCGAATGGCAACGGCAAAATCATTGATCATGCAGAAGCCTTCTCCATGTTCGGGAAACGCGTGATGAAATCCGCCCCCAATGTTGACGCAGACACCGTCTTCCAGCGCGTGTTCCGCTGCCAGGATTGAACCTCCGGTGTGGAGCATGAAGGCATCCACCACCTGCGGCGAGTATGGAATCTCCATCTCCAACTCCTCGCGCGCGCTCAGGCTGCCTTCCATCAACTTGTTCACATAGAGCGGCGAATGGACCAGCATGACGTCGGCTTCACTGGCCGGTTGCGGAACCACGAAGTCGGATTCTTCGGCAACGCCTTGCTCAAGCAGGCGTTCGCGAATGAGGCGAAACTTGTCGGCGCGAAAAATATGCTCGCCGATCGGCAGGAAGTATTTCTCGCTATACACCAGTTTGAAGGGCAACATGGGCCGACGATCCGGGTACCCGGTCTACAAGACCGAACCCATGATTCTAGACCCGGGAAGCAAATGTCGCGAGACGTCCGCCATTTCGTGGCGTAAGTCCACCCTGTTCCTACCCGATTCGTGATGACCTGCTCTCCATGAACGTCGAGGAAAACGTGCAGGCTGCAGAAATCCAGCGAGCCTGCCATTATTCGCTTTACGCGACGCCGCGGATAGCGCACACTCCGCACATCACCAAACAAGGAGGCTGTACCTATGAAGCAAGCTTTGCGGCTCGCGATAGCAGCATTGTGTGTCATCCTCGGGTCTCTGGCCACGGCCGCAGCACAGGACCAATACACTGAAGGCAACGTGGAACGTGTCACCCTGGTCCACATCCTTCCCGGACGCTTCAACGCGTTTATGGATGACGTGAAGAACAACATCAAACCGCTGTGGGAAGCCGAGAAGAGCGCAGGGCTCATCGAAAGCTATGGCATTTTCTTGAACCAGACCAAGGCCAGCGTGGACGACTGGGACATCGGGTTCGTGCTCACCTACAAAAACATGGCCGCTCTCGATGGTTTGGGGATGAAGGTCCTTGAGTTGCGGTTGAAACAATACGGCGACAAGAGCAAAGAGCAGCAGGTGATCGACAAGCGCGTCGAGAACGCGCGGGCGGTCTCCAGTTACCTGATACGAGACATCACCTTGAAGTAGGAGATCGGGTCGCGAATCACGAGCCTGGCGGCGCTTTCGCAAGAACGCCGCCGTATTCATTTACCATGATGCTGCATGGCGTCCACCGCTCAGCTTGTTTCGTTCCGCCGGGCTGCTGGCTATAACCTGCTTGCAACTGCGGGCGTCGTAATGGTCGCCATCTTTCTGTTGTGCGCCCTGTTCGCACCCTGGATCGCTCCCCAGGACCCCGCGCAGATCAACTTGCCGGCGCGACTCATCGGACCGTCGGCCTCACACTGGTTTGGCACCGACGAACTGGGACGCGATATCCTCTCGCGCATTATCTACGGCGCACGCATCTCGATGCTGGTGGGAAGTTGCGTGGTGGCCGCGTCGCTCACGTTGGGACTTATCTTCGGCTCGATTGCTGGCTACTACGGCGGTGTAACTGACCGCGTGCTCAACGTAGTCGTGATGAACGCCTTCATGTCGTTCCCCGGAATCCTGCTGGCGATTGCGTTTGTCGCCTTCCTCGGGCCCGGCATCTTCAATCTGATCCTGGCGTTATCGATTGGCGGATGGGTCGGCTATGCCCGCCTGGTTCGCGCTCAGGTGCTGGCCGTTCGCGAACGCGAATTTGTGGAAGCTGCGCGCGCGCTGGGCGCAAGCGACCTGCGCATCATCGTGCGCCACATCTGGCCCAACATCATTCAGCCCATCATCGTGCAGGCGGCGATCGGAATGGCGGGGGCCATCCTGGCCGAAGCCACTATGAGCTTCCTTGGGCTGGGTGTACCGCCTCCGGCAGCAAGTTGGGGTTCGATGCTGAACGACGCGCGCTCCCACCTGTTCGACTCTCCCCACCTGGTGCTCTTCCCCGCCGCTGCGGTCATGCTGGCGGTGCTGTCGTTTAACTTCATCGGCGACGGCCTGCGGGATTACCTGGACCCACGGTCAAGAATCGAAGTGGGGCTGTAGTGGCTCGCCCGTAGGTTTCCAGTCTTCTGAGCGGTTCCCGGGAGTCGTGCGCGGCGGGTTCGCGTACATCAATCCTGGAACCGCTTTAGATCCCCCTCCAAAAAGAATCTGACTTCTCTCGAAAGCCGTACTAGAATTCGGCGACTGATTTTCAGTCCATGGAGGGGCGAATGGCTTCCACGCAACACGATGTGTTTCTCACCGGCGGGACAGGATTCATGGGAAGCAGTTTGGCGAGGGAATTATTGCGCCGCGGACACCATGTGCGCGCGCTGGTCCGGGCAGGTTCCGAGTCGAAGCTGGCCACTGGCTGCGAGCCGGTGCGCGGCGACGCGCTTCACGGAGAAAGCTATGCGTCACAAATCGCACCAGCCGATACCTTCGTGCACCTGGTTGGCGTGGCGCATCCCAATCCGCGGAAGGCAGCCGAATTTCGCGCCATCGATTTGAAGTCGTGCCAGGGGGCGGTGCGCGCAGCGGTCGAAGCTGGCGTGCGCCATTTTGTCTATCTCAGCGTTGCACGACCGGCGCCGATCATGCAGGAATACCAGGCTGTGCGTGCGGAGGGCGAAGCGTTGATTCGCGAGAGCGGTATGACGGCGACGTTCGTCCGTCCATGGTATGTACTGGGGCCGGGACGCCGGTGGCCTTATGCCCTTATTCCGCTGTATGCATTAGCAAGGTTGCTTCCCGCGACGCGCGAAGGCGCGCAACGGCTTGCCTTGGTAACGTTGCAGCAGATGACGCAGGCTCTGGCGTGGGCGGTAGAGAATCCACCACAACGTATACAGACCATCGAGCCGCCGCAGATGCGGGCAGGCTTCACCGCGCAGGTGATGGGCGACACAAAGGCTGTATCAGCGTAGATGACTATTTCTTTGCCGCAGGTGTGGCCGCGCGAATCTTGACGAGAGTCCCATCGGGGAGCGGGTTGCCAAGGAATTCGACAACGCCATTGCGCACCACGCCATTGAGTTCGGGCACCACGGACGCAACACCGCCGACATCCGTAGCACTCATCGCGGGCGCCTTCTTCTCGATCCCGCGGTCCATGGCGAGGTTCGCCAGGCGGTCCGCGTCCCGGTTCTTCTCGCGAAGCACATGCGTGATCTCGAAATAATCAAGCTGGTCGATCATCCTCATCGCCCGGGTATGAAGCTCTTTCAGCGTGGGATTGTTGACTTTGTACTCGCCGTTGATCTGCTTCACCATCAGCTCGGAATCGCTGACCACCTTCAGCGCTTTGAAACCGTGCCTGAGGGTGTAGTTGAGAGCGGCCAGCAAGCCTGAATATTCGGCGTAGTTATTTGTCTGGCGGCCAAGGAATTCGCTGAGTTCGGCGACGGGACGGCCGACTTCATCCTCGATGACAACGCCGTATCCGGCGGGACCGGGATTGCCGCGAGCGCCGCCATCGATGAAGGCCACCAGATAACCTTGCTCAAGGCTGGTGATGGCGCCGCCGACGAATTCCTGCGAGCGATAACGGGATTTTCCGGGAAATGGACGGAAGGGCATGACGTGTAGTTTACCCTAGAAACTTGGATGCGGTGACCAACCCCACCGTTGCGGAACCATTCTGGCAGTCGAATTTCTTGTCCCTACCGTCCCATCGCCAACCGCAGCGCCAGCCGTTCAGGCAGAGAGGCGGCGAAAATCCTGTCCTGCGTCTGTTTGACGGGGTAGGGCACGCGATAGAAGGTCACTTGTGCAGGTGCGTCGCCTTTTTTCTCATAGAGAGCGAACGCCGCGCGCCAGTCACCGTCGCGCGGCTGCCCGACCGAGCCGGGATTAATGAGATAGCGCGCCCCCGGCATAATCGTAAAGGTCGACTCCACTGCGCCTTCCATGCTGCCGTAACCGGGCGCGATGGGATGCGTCCTGCCCTCCTGGTAAACGAAGCCACCCTGCAGATGGGTGTGCCCAAAGATCATAACGTCGGCGTGGCCGGGCAGGTGAAAATTGGCGTTGGCGGTGGACGCGTTCAACAGGTACTCATCTTCATCGCGCGGGGAACCGTGCACAAACTCCATACCGGTTAATTCGTCCAGGCGCATGGGGCCTTGTGGCAAGCTGCGCAGCCAATCCAGATGCTCGTGCGCCAGCGTGATTTGGGTCCAACGCGCCGACATAGCCGCCACCAGGTTGAACTCAGATAGGTCGGTCAACCCGGTGCAGGCACGGTCATGATTGCCGCGCACCACCGGCCCACCCATGGCGCGCACGCGCTCACACACTTCATTCGGCGACGCGTTGTAGCCGACCACGTCTCCCAGGTTCACGACCATATCGTAAGCGGGAGCGGCGGCGAGGCACGCCTCCATCGCCTCCAGGTTGGCATGAATGTCGCTGAGCAGAAGCAGGCGCATCGGTCAGCGGACCTCCGCGGAAACAACCGGACAACGGGCCAAATGGCCGGGCGCAACTTCAACCAGCGGTGGCAGCAGGAGGGAACAAGCGTCGATGCGCCAGGAGCAGCGCGGCTCGAAAGCACAGCCCGGTGGCAGTGCGGTGATGGCAGGCACAGTTCCCTCGATGGTGCGAAGTGGTTGGCTGCGCTCAGTACGCAGCGTTGGGACAGAGTGTAACAGCCCGCGCGTGTAAGGATGCGCCGGATGAGTGAAAACTTCCTGCGCCGTTCCCATTTCGACCAGGCTGCCGGCGTACATGACTCCGATACGGTGCGACACCTGCGACACCACGGCGAGGTCGTGGGAGATGAACAGCATCGCCAGTGAGAACTTCTCGCGCAGCTCGCTGAGCAGGTCTAATACTTGCGCCTGGATGGTGACATCGAGCGCAGTCGTAGGCTCGTCGGCGATCAGCAGCGACGGCCGGTTCACCACGGCCATGGCGATCATCACGCGCTGGCGCTGTCCGCCAGAGAGCTGATGCGGATAGTCGCGCGCGCGCCGGTCGGCGTCGGCGATGGCGACGGTGCGTAACGCTTCGACTGCGCGGCGCCAGGCCTCGGCCTTGGTGGTAGAGCGGGCCTTTAGGCCCGCGTCAACCTCGTTTTGAAGGGGCGCGGCCTTAGCCGTGCCGTTAAGCCCTATATTTTTGTCATCACGAGCGGGCTTTAGCCCGCGAGGGATCTGCTTTTGCGCATGCGCCAGCACCGCCTCGGCAATCTGATCGCCTACGCGCATCACAGGATTGAGCGCAGTCATCGGCTCCTGGAAGATCATGCTGATCCCAGCGCCCCGGATGTGGCGCATCTCCGGTTCAGGCATGGCGAGCAGCTTTTCCCCGAGGAATTGAATGTCGCCCCGAATGCGAGCCTGGGGCGGCAGTAACCGGAGAATGGCCAGCGCGCTAACCGACTTCCCCGATCCCGACTCCCCCACCAGTCCCAGAACCTCGCCCGGCGCAATCTGAAAGCTGACATCGCGGACGGCGGTCACGTTTCCCTGAGCAGTCGCGAATTCGACGGTGAGATTTCGGACCTCGAGCAGCGGGAACACCAACCTATCGTAACAGCCTGGCCGATGACCTCAGTCCGAGAGGAGAGCACCTAGCACCTGGCGTTCTAACCAGTTGCGCTCTCCGGCGCGTCATTAAATATTGATTGCTACTCAATCATGGGTGTGCTAGCGTCAGCCCGTCCGTAACTCTCACCAAACTGGCCGCCTGTGAACAAGAATGCCAAGGTAGTCTCCATCGCTGCGATTGCGGCGCTCATCCTCATCGTAGCGATTTTTGTGGGCAGAGACCTATTCCTGGGCCGACAGAAGTGCTTCGACTGCGGCGACGGTCAAAGGTGCACGATTGATGCCCGAGACTTCACAACGAAGTACTCCGCTTATTCAGTGGAACTTGAGGCAAGCCTTGCTGATAAAGCAAAAATTTCGGGCAAGATTAATCCTATCCAATTGCGACAGCTATCCGAGGCGATGCAGAACGCCCGGGATTTCCGCCACTACGTCATTGCCGGTTACAACTCCTGCGCGGTTACCAAGGCACAGTATGGCCAATACGGTGCGAGATTCCAGGCATTAGATAGCTTGGCCCGCGAAATCAATGGCCTCACGGGGAAGTCCTCGCTGTCCCAGGACGAGTCCGCCAGACTAGCCACACTGATCGGCCAGTACGGTGAGGTGGCGCACAAGCTGGGAACGGAGTAAGAGGTTGTCATGTGGTCCGGGTCCTCGAAGACCGGCGTTCGTTGCTCAGGGCTCGTGCTCACCGTCTTGTTGGCGTTGGGGAGCGCGGGAGCGCAGAAGAAGATCTCTTGCCCGGACGGCGAACACATTGAAATTGACGTCAAGCAACTTGCCATCAAGTATGACGCGTCGTCATTTGCCGGCACGTTGAGTAGCTTAAGCGTGCTCAGCGGCCGTCTGGAAGTGGCCCCCAAACAGTTGCAGGAGGCGGCTGTCGCCACCCAACAATGGAACCAGTTAATCGTTGGGCTTGCCACCGGCTACAACAGTTGTGCTGTGACGCGCCAGCAGTATGCCGACGGGCTCAACCGCATTTATCCGCGCCTCAAGGAGGATGGGGCCAGCCTGGACGAAATGCGCAAGCTTATCGCAGAGGGTCAGAAGACAGATGCCAAGCGCCTTCAGAGTCTCATCTCTAGCTTCTACTCCAATCTTCGCCAGTTCGCGCAGGTCAGCGGCCAGGAGATCATCCTGCAGAGAATCGATGCGCTTTCGCAACAGGTTGCCAGGGAAAAGCAAGAGATTATTCAGCAGCAGATGGCGTCCACCGAGCAAATTCAAAAGCAGCAACAAACGAACACAGAGGAAATACTCGCCAGGCTGAACCAAATCGAGGAAAGAAACAAACAGGCTCCGCTGGCCACCCCGGCGGCGGTTGGCGAACAAATCAGCGAGCTCAGAAAGAGCCTCCTGGCCAAGGCAGATGCGGCTGAGGCAGCGTATAAAAAGGGCTACAGCCTCCTCGACCAATACCGCTTTCAGGAGGCGATTCCCTACCTGCAGCAGGCAGTCGCTGACGTTCCGCTGCCTGATTTTTACCTGGCGCTCGGCCGCGCATACCGAGAACTGCCCAGTCTCGCCAGAGCGGAGAGTGTCCTTCGGGAGGGTTTAGCTCTTGCTGACGTTGATGAGAAGCACGAGGCTCCACTGAGCAACGAATTGGCAATCGTGCTGCTGAGTCAAGGCGATCTGGACGGGGCGCTGAAGTACACCCAGCGGGCGCTGAGCATCGATGAGAAGGTCTATGGCCCGGAGCATCCCAACGTAGCGACTATGGCCAACAATATCGGCCAGATCCTAAAGGCCAAAGGGGACCTGGACGGGGCGCTGAAGTACACCCAGCGGGCGCTGAGCATCGATGAGAAGGTCTATGGCCCGGAGCATCCCAACGTAGCGACTATGGCCAACAATGTCGGCCAGATCCTGCAGGCCAAAGGGGACCTGGACGGGGCGCTGAAGTACACCCAGCGGGCGCTGAGCATCGATGAGAAGGTCTATGGCCCGGAGCATCCCAACGTAGCGACTATGGCCAACAATATCGGCCAGATCCTGCAGGCCAAAGGGGACCTGGACGGGGCGCTGAAGTACACCCAGCGGGCGCTGAGCATCGATGAGAAGGTCTATGGCCCGGAGCATCCCACGGTGGCCATAAGGGCCAACAATATCGGCCAGATCCTGCAGGACAAAGGGGACCTGGACGGGGCGCTGAAGTACACCCAGCGGGCGCTGAGCATCGATGAGAAGGTCTATGGCCCGGAGCATCCCGAAGTGGCCACAGACGCCAACAATATCGGCCAGATCCTAAAGGACAAAGGGGACCTGGACGGGGCGCTGAAGTACACCCAGCGGGCGCTGAGCATCGATGAGAAGGTCTATGGCCCGGAGCATCCCAACGTAGCGACTATGGCCAACAATATCGGCCAGATCCTAAAGGCCAAAGGGGATCTGGACGGGGCGCTGAAGTACACCCAGCGGGCGCTGAGCATCGATGAGAAGGTCTATGGCCCGGAGCATCCCACGGTGGCCATAAGGGCCAACAATATCGGCCAGATCCTAAAGGACAAAGGGGACCTGGACGGGGCGCTGAAGTACACCCAGCGGGCGCTGAGCATCGATGAGAAGGTCTATGGCCCGGAGCATCCCAACGTAGCGACTATGGCCAACAATATCGGCCAGATCCTAAAGGCCAAAGGGGACCTGGACGGGGCGCTGAAGTACACCCAGCGGGCGCTGAGCATCGATGAGAAGGTCTATGGCCCGGAGCATCCCAACGTAGCGACTATGGCCAACAATATCGGCCAGATCCTAAAGGCCAAAGGGGACCTGGACGGGGCGCTGAAGTACACCCAGCGGGCGCTGAGCATCGATGAGAAGGTCTATGGCCCGGAGCATCCCAACGTAGCGACTATGGCCAACAATATCGGCCAGATCCTAAAGGCCAAAGGGGACCTGGACGGGGCGCTGAAGTATACCCAGCGGGCGCTGAGCATCGATGAGAAGGTCTATGGCCCGGAGCATCCCGAAGTGGCCAGAGACGCCAACAATATCGGCCAGATCCTGCAGGCCAAAGGGGACCTGGACGGGGCGCTGAAGTACACCCAGCGGGCGCTGAGCATCGATGAGAAGGTCTATGGCCCGGAGCATCCCGAAGTGGCCAGAGACGCCAACAATATCGGCCAGATCCTGCAGGCCAAAGGGGACCTGGACGGGGCGCTGAAGTACACGCAAACAGCGTTAACGATTTCCATGAACTCTTACGGGCCCGACAACCCGAGCACGAAGATCGTTGCCGGCAATCTTGCGGGAATCAAGCAGGCCATCGCCGCCAGCCAAGCCAAAGCCCCGAAATAACCCATAGCCGCAGCGGAGAAGCCTACCCGGTTCTGGACGATTTCGTTCTTGACAGGGAGTTGGGGCGGCCTTGTCGCCGGAAAAGGCAGGTCCCCAAGTGCTCCGCCTTTCGCCTGCCCTTGGCGAAGGGGGAGTGGGATTCTGATTCGATATCGGAGTTGCGGCCGTCGTGCAGGACGGGATTCTTGTGCTGGGTGTCCCAGGAACTCAGCCGGTTTGACCTACCCCGCCCAAACACGCTACACTTCTATGGTTTGCCTGTACTAGCTGGTTCCGTCAGGGACACCCCGCCTTTCCGTGAAGGTCTCCTTCCTGGCTCGGGGAAGTGCAAGCGCATAAAGAGTTTAAGGCCGTTCGCGCCACAGGTGTGCTCGGCGGGTCAGGCGAAGCAGCCAAGCGCTGCGTCCTGACTGGAAAAGTTCATTGGAGGCATTGCCATGTACGCGGTGATCCGCGCCGGGGGAAAGCAGTATCGCGTCGCACCCGGGGACGTAATCAAGATCGAGAAGCTGCCGCAGACCAGCGGTGAAAACATCCAGTTCGACGAAGTGCTGGCCGTCAGCGGCTCCGAGGGCGAACTCGGCAAACCGTCGAAGGCCTTCGTCAGCGGCCAGGTGGTCGAGCAGGGCCGCGCCGATAAGATCCTGGTGTTCCACTTCAAGCGCAAGAAGCAATACAAGAAGCTGAATGGACATCGCCAGCCGTACACCGCCGTGAAGATCACCGGCATCAGCGTGGACGGCCAGGAACTGAAGGCATAACCGCCGATGTTGACCTGTCAGTTGATCGTGGCGCTAGTCGCCGCAGCGAAGCGCTTTGATGCAGTCGTGATGCACCTTCCGGCTGCGGTTCGTCGGCTGATGACGCGGACGCGCGCAAGTGGCTCAGATTTGCAGGAAACTTAGGCGAGAGTCAGCATTCTGTTTTTCCGGGGCTAAAAGCCCCAGATAATTTTGACTGCTTGGACGCTGGTCTGAAGACCAGGCGTTTCTCGCGGAAGCTTCTTTACAAAGATTTTGAGGACATTGCAATGGCACACAAAAAAGGTTTAGGTAGTTCCCGAAATGGCCGCGACTCGAATGCGCAGCGGCTGGGCGTGAAATCATTTGGAGGCCAACTGGTTTCGGGCGGCTCCATCATCGTGCGGCAGCGCGGCACCCGCATCAAGCCAGGCATCAACGTGGGCCGCGGCAAAGATGACACGCTGTTCGCGAAGGTGACAGGCATTGTGGAGTTCAAGGACCGCGGACAGATGGGCAAGTTCGTGTCGGTGACGCCACAGGAAGCAACTAGCAATTAGCAGCTAGCAACTAGTTATGAGGACAGGCCTCGTCACGGCGAGGCCTTTTTCGTTGGGGCCGCAGTTCGCTATTCGCCTTTCGCTCTTCGCGTCGCGCTCCAGCAACCAGACTTTGCGGATCATCGAAAGCATCATCGGCCGTCTGAAGGTTGGCAAAATTCATTGGATCGAAAGATCCGTTGTAGTGTGAAAGCTAAGAGCTAAAGGCTAAGAGCGAAAAGCGAAGAGCGGCTTTCCCATGTTCGTTGACGAAGCAAAAATTCGAGTCAAGGCAGGCGATGGCGGCAACGGCTGCATGGCCTTCCGGCGCGAGAAGTTTGTGCCGCGCGGCGGTCCGTCCGGCGGCGATGGCGGTCATGGTGGCGATGTGGTGATGGAATCGAGCGAACGCCACAACACGCTCGTGCACTTTCGCTTCAATCCCGAATACAAGGGCGAGCGCGGACGCCATGGCGAGGGCTCCAACAAAACCGGCCGCGAGGGCGAGAGCATCGTCCTGAAAGTACCCGTCGGAACCATCGTTTACGACGAAATGACAGGCGAAGTGGTGCACGACTTCTCGCACCCCGACGAGCGCGTCGTGGTGGCGCGTGGTGGACGTGGCGGACGCGGCAATGCCCGCTTCGCCACATCGACTCATCAGGCCCCTCGCGAGCACGAAGAGGGGCATCCGGGAGAAGAGCGCGCGCTGCGACTCGAGCTGAAACTGCTCGCCGACGTTGGGCTGGTTGGCTATCCCAATGCTGGCAAAAGCACGCTGATCTCGCGCATCTCGGCCGCGCGTCCCAAGATCGCCGATTATCCCTTCACCACGTTGCAGCCGAACCTTGGCGTGGTGGCCGTTGGGGAAGCGCCCGAAGAGATTAGCTTTGTGGTTGCCGATATCCCTGGACTGATCGAAGGCGCCAGCCAAGGTGCCGGACTGGGTACGCAGTTTCTGCGTCACATCGAACGCACCCGCCTGCTCGCGCACCTGGTGGATGTCTCCGACGCCAGCGGTCGACCTGACCCCGTGCACGATTACGAGGCGATCACCCGCGAGTTGGCGAGTTTCGGCGCGGGACTGGACTCGAAGCCGACGATTGTCATCGCGTCAAAAATGGATGTCGTGAATAAAGAGAAGCTCGCCAAGCTGAAGCGCTACTGCAAGCGCAAGAAGCTGGAACTGTTTCCCATCTCGGCCGTGACGGGCGAGGGGATCGACGACTTAAAGTGGGCGATGGCCGAACGGGTGGAGGAATTGAGGAAGGGGTCAGGAGTCGGGGGCTAGGGATTAGGGGTCAGTTTAGCCGGGTTCAGACTTTTTCCGCAGCTTGCTCAGCCCTGCGATACTTCAGAAATCGCCTCCAGCCCCTAACCCCTGACCTCTAACCCCTGCCTTCCCTACCCACTGGGTTTAATCACCTTGGTATGGCTCGTGGTCTTCGACTTGAAAACATCGCCTGCGATCTTGTGGTTGATTTGAATATCGCTGTACTTGGCAATGCGATAGTCGCCTGAGGGTTCCGCAAATTTCTGCTGCACGCTGACACCTAGGGCCGGATCGATCCACAGCGTGATCGTCTGGAACATGCTCTTCACCCTTTGCGACTTCGGCGTCAGTTCCAGCTTCGCGGCGTTCACGCCTTGCACCTGCTCCATGCCGGCATAACTCACGTCGAACGATTTCTCCAGATCGTGCCCACGCCCGCCGAATCCCAGCACCAGGAAGCTTTCGAAATCAGACTTGTTCTTACCCGGGTTGTACTCGGTGAGCTGCTCGATCGAGGGCTGATACACACTGACGAGGTTTCCGGTAAACAGCACGTACTTTTTGGCGGGCGAAGTAATGTCGGCCGCCATTTGCACGTCATTGCCCTGGCGGCGAAAGTACATTGTGCCCTTCTGGTAATCGTGGTCGTCAACCACTTTCTGATACTGGTCCCAGACGAAATCGCACTGGCCAGTGCGAAAGTTGGCCGCCGCCTGGTCCATGGCGTTCAACGCCGCTTCCAGGTTCTGCGCTTGCAGCCCAGCCGTGGCGCAACACAGAATCCAAGCCAACACGGCGATCGTTTTCGTGGTCTTCATACTGGTTCTTGCTACAGACTTAACCTGAGACGGAGCGTCAAAGTCTTTCGGCACGCGGTCTCGCGAGGTTGAGCCAAACGCGACTAGCGATGTCCCCAGACCTTATACGCCACCACATTCTGTTTATTGTCGCGCACTGCCTCGTATCGGTCGATGGTCACATAGCCCGCGACCGGCTCGATGATGCGGGCCAACGAATCCCGGATATCGGCATCGTTGTCGCCCTTGACCGCAGCCGCGTCCACCTTATAGAGGAAGCCGTCTCCCTCTTGTTGTACGACGACTTCGGTTTGATGCGGCGGACGCTCCTGCGGTTTGTCGCGGAAGTTGACCCAGTGCGGCACCAGGAAGATGAAGGCGAGGATGAGCGTGACCATGACATCGTAGTGGACGTTGCCCCGTGGCCAGGTCCACCAGAAATAGCCCTTCAAGGTTTGACCAAAGTTGCTCATCGCTGGATTCAGTCTAGAGAGGGGTGGGGGGAAGCGCAAGGAATCCGCAGCGAGCAATTAGCAACTAGCAGTTCGCAACTGGCCAAACCGGCTGCAACAAACGGGTGAATGTTCGACGTTGCTCTAACTAACCCCCAACCACTAAACCACTAGCCCCTGCTTTACGTCCTCAGCTCCACCACCGTCGCGCCGCCGCCGCCTTCGTTCTGCGGAGGCTCGCTCACACTGGCGACGTGCGGATGGCTTTGCAGGAACTGGCGAAGCGCCTTGCGCAGGATTCCCATGCCGCTGCCATGCACCACGCGAACACGCACCGCGCCCGCCAGAAACGCGCGGTCCACAAATTTCTCCACCGCGCGCGTGGCTTCGTCCACGGTCTGGCCGATGACGTTGATCTCGGTGGCGACATTGTCGTCTTCGCGCGTCAGGGTAACGTTGATACCGCGGGCGCGCGCCGATTCCACCGGGTTGCTTCCGGCACGCGCGATCACGCTGGCAAAATCGTCGCGCGCCACTTTCATCTTCATGGGCCCAACCGCCACCTCGAAGCTGTCATCGTCGAAATAGCGCAGCACCTTGGCATCGCGGCCCAACGATTTCAGGCGCACGGTATCGCCAATGCCGACCTGCTTGACGACATGCTGCTGCGCGTGCGGATCGCCGGTATCGGCGCCGGTGGTGTGCGCCACGACGCTGGAATCGAACTGCTCGCGGAATTCGCGGCGCATTTTGGCGATGCGGCGCTCCGCGTCTTTCGAAAGCTTCAGCGCCTGCGCGCGGTCTTGCACGGCGTTGACGGTTTCGCGGGCACGATACTCGAAGTCGCGCAGTACGCTTTCCAGCTTCTTCTCCATCTCGCGCAGCTTCTCGCGCTGTTCCTTGCGGCCCTCGACGGCAAGATGCTGACGCTCGCGGGCCACTTCCTGCTCGCGTGCGCTAAGCTCGGCCCGCTCAGTGTCAATCTGTCGCAACTCCGAGTGCAGGCGGTCAAGAAAGCGCGAGACGTCCTGGGCCTGTGAAGTCATCCGCTGGCGCGCCTGAGTCGACGATCTCCGGGTTCAGCCCAAGCTTTTGCGCGATGTTGATGCCCGCCGAGGCGCCCGGCACTCCGATGCGCAGCTCGAACGTCGGAGCGAACGTGTTCTCGTCGAACCCTACGGCCGCGTTGAGCACGCCCGGCGTGTTGGCCGCGTAGACCTTGAGAGCCGTGTGGTGAGTGGAGACGATGCTGACACATGCCGCGCGCCGAAAGTAATCGGCAATGGCCACCGCCAGCGCGGCGCCTTCTTCGGGATCGGTAGCGGAGCCCAACTCGTCGAGCAGAACCAGCGAATGCGCGGTCGCCTGGTGAGAGATGAGATCGATGTTGGTGACGTGCGCCGAAAAGGTTGAGAGATTCTGCTCAATGGACTGGTAATCGCCAATGTCGGCGAACACCGAATCGAAGATGGGCAGCTCGGCGCGCTCCGCCGGAAGCGGAATTCCCGATTGCGCCATCAGCGCCAGCAAGCCGATGGTCTTGAGCGCCACGGTTTTTCCGCCGGTGTTGGGACCGCTGATGACGAGCTGACGATGCTTGGCGTCAAGTTCGACGGTGAGCGGTACGACGGCAACGTTCCTGGCCTTCAGTGTCCGCTCCAACAACGGATGGCGCGCGTTGCGCAGGATGAGCGCATCACACGAGCCTGTAACCGATGACCCTTCGACCGGTGATTCGGTGATTGGGGACACGCCAGGTTGTGACGATCCCGGTTCGGCTGCGGTGTCGGCATCCGCCAGCAACTTTACGGCTACGCAGTCATAGTCCTCGGCAAATCGCGCCTTGGCGAATTGCAGCTCGAGTTCGGAAATGACATACACCGCGTTGCTAAGTGCGTCGGCATGTTCGCCCAGCCGCGCTGTCATCTCCAGCAGAATGCGATGGATCTCTGCTTGCTCATCTTCCAGCAGCCGCACGAGGTCGTTGTTCTGCTCGATGGTCTCCAGCGGCTCGATGAATACCGTTTGTCCGCTGGAAGAGGCGCCGTGCGCCACCCCCTGCACGCGGCGGCGCTGCTCCACCTTCACCGGAATCACGAAGCGTTCACCACGAATGGTGACCAGCTCCTCCTGCACCGCGCCGTCCTCGGAAAGCCGCCGCAGATAGGAGCGCAGCGACTCCTGGATGCTGCGCTTCTGCTTCTCCATGTCGCGGCGAATTCGCGCCAGCTCCGGCGAAGCCTTATCGTCGAGCGTGCCGTCGGGGAGAATCTTGTTGCGGAAGTAACGCAACAGGAGGGTGAAGTCAGCCAGGGTCTGCGAAAGCTCGAGGACCGCCTGCCACTTGCCCTGGACCTCGAGCGGCGGATGCAGCGCAATCTCGCGCCATTCGGCGGCGCGATCGGCGACCAGCAGCAGGTCGCGGATCTCGGCGATCTCCAGGGCAGCGCCGCGGATACGCGACTTGTTGACCAGCGTCGTGGGATCGAGCAGACCATGAAAATCGAAACGCCCGCCGGCACGCAGGTATCCGCGCAGCTCCGCGACGAGTTGCTGCTGGCGTTCGATCCATTGGCGGTCACGCGAAGGCGTGAGCTGCATCACGCGTTCATGTCCGAGCGGCGAGCCCGTGTAAATGGCGAGGAGTTGACGCAATTGATCGAATTCGAGCACGCGTTCGCTGGAGTAATAGACTGGACTGGGAGAAGTCATCAGGGCTGCCTCTATGGTACAGGAGCGAAACTGGCAGGAGCAGCTCTCGATCGATGGACGCGTTCACGAGTTATTCACCTCGCCGGCATAACCGCAACTACCCCTTCCCGCCGCTTGCCGGATACACTGTTTCGGGTGGATTGCCGCCTTAGTTTGGATCTCAAGGGCAGTCCCGGCTCATTTGATTTTGTCCCCTAGCGAGAGGAGCCTAATGGCACCGTTAACTTCCGATGCATTTGTTTTTTTCGGCGCCACCGGCGACCTGGCCCACAAGAAAATCTTTCCCGCCCTGCAGAGCATGGTGAAGCACGGCACGCTCAACGTGCCGGTGATCGGCGTGGCCAAGTCCGGCTGGACAGTCGAGCAGTTGCGCGATCGCGCCCGCGATAGCCTCGTGAAATTTGGCGGCGGCGTGGACGAAGCAGCCTTCGCGAAGCTCTGCGAGCTGATGAGCTACATCGATGGCGACTACGCGGACGATAAGACCTACGCCACGCTTGCGCGCCAAACTTGGCAATGCGCAATCGCCTACGCATTACCTGGCGATTCCGCCCAGCATGTTCCCCGTGGTGGTGCAAGGGCTGGCGAATTCCGGGTGCGCGCAGAACGCGCGGGTGATCCTGGAGAAGCCCTTCGGCCGCGACCTGGTCTCGGCGCGCAAGCTGAACGAGACGCTGCACATCGCTTTCCCAGAAGAGCACATCTTCCGCATCGATCATTATCTCGGCAAGGAGGCGGTCGAGAACCTGCTGATCTTCCGCTTCGCCAACAGCTTTCTCGAGCCCATCTGGAACCGCAACTACGTCCACAGCGTGCAGATCACCATGGCCGAGTCGTTCGGGGTGGAGGGCCGCGGAAAGTTTTACGAAGAGGCGGGCGCCATTCGCGACGTAGTGCAGAACCACATGCTGCAGGTGGTCGCGTTCCTGGCCATGGAGCCGCCCACGATGATGTACGTGGATTCGGTGCGCGACGAGCAGGTAAAAATCTTCCGCACCATTCCGCCGCTCAGCCCGGCCAACATCGTTCGCGGCCAGTTTCGCGGATATCGAGACGAGCCGGGCGTCTCGCCCAACTCCGACGTAGAGACGTTTGCCGCGTTGCGCCTGGAGGTCGATTCGTGGCGCTGGGCGGGAGTTCCATTTCTGATCCGCGCGGGCAAGCGCCTGCCCACCACCGCGACGGAAGTATTCGTGAAGTTGCGCAAGCCACCGCTGGCTAAGATGGGCGTGGATGGCCGCAACTATTTTCGCTTCCGCCTGGGTCCCGATATCGAGCTGAGTCTGGGCGGACGCGTCAAGCGGCCCGGTCCGCTGATGGTGCCCATGCCGGTGGAGCTGTCGGCGGTGAAGTACACCACCAGCGACGAGATGGATGCCTACGAGCGCCTGCTTACCGACGCGATGAAGGGCGACCAGTTGCTGTTTGTGCGGCAGGACGCAGTCGAGGCGGCTTGGGCGATCGTCGATCCCATTCTTGGCGATTGCTGCCCGACCGACTTGTACGAGCCGGGCACCTGGGGTCCGCCAGACTCGCGCGAGTTGGCGGCCGACATCGGTGGCTGGCACGATCCGGAATAGCTGAGTTGGGGTCACGCCGCCCGTGTCGCCGACACAAACGGATTCCCGGCAATCACGAATCGTAACGGCTGCTCGATGGCTTTGGTGATACCGACTCGCGGCGTGGCTGCAATGCGCTCGGGGCGATAGCCGTCGTCCGCAAACCAAAGGTCCGATTCGCGGCGGTAAGGTCCTTGTCGTTATCGCGGAGCCGCGTGATGCCGAGCGCCTGCGACATGCGTCCCGGGCCGCTGGAAATCAATCGCAATTGCGTGGGTCGCGGCGAGGGCGCAAGCTCCAGGCCGCGAGCCCGGGCCATCGCTTCCATTCCAAACACTGGCTCCATGGCGCGCAACAGCACGCCGCCAGCTTCTCCCTCGGGCATGCAGGAAACATTCAGACAGTAGTGATTGCCGTAAATGAAGTACACGTACGCATGTCCGGGCGGCCCGAAGAGGACGGCGTTGCGAGGAGTGCGTCCGGAGTATGCGTGCGCCGCCGGATCCTCTAGCTCCGAGATAGGCTTCGTCTTCGACGATACGGCCAGCGAGCAGACGTTCGTCCTTCGCGCCGGATCAGCAGCTTACCGAGCAACTCGCGTCCCACGGTCACCGGATCGCGATTGAAGAATTCGCGCGGAAGGACCTGAGCATGCCTCAGCGTCGCCGCCGTAAGGCGGCTCGCCCCTAGTTGGAAACCGTTCGCGGGATCGGGCTTCTCGGTAGGCTGCGCGGCGATTCGGCATCGTAAGTAGCATCCGATGTTCAGCGATCAATTTACAATCATCCTGCATGATCGCACACCTTCGCGGACGGCTCATCGCCAAGCACCCGAACCAGGCCATCGTTGAGGCTGCGGGCGTCGGCTATGACGTCACCATCACCGTACCCACTTTCTCCGACCTGCCTGCGCCGGGCAGCGAGGTTGCTCTGCATATTCATACTCACGTGCGCGAAGATGCGCTTGCGCTCTTCGGATTTCTGCGGCGGGAAGAGAAACAGCTCTTCGAGAAGCTCGTTACGGTGAGCGGCATTGGGCCTAAGCTGGCAATTACCATCCTCAGCGGCATGGCTGCGGCGGACATGGTGGGCGCGATCCGCGGCAACGATTTCGCGCGGCTAACTCGAATTCCAGGAATCGGCAAGAAGACAGCCGAGCGCATGTGCGTGGAGTTGCGCGACAAGCTGGAAGGATTTGGTGAAGCGCAGCCTGCGGTGTCGCATTCCGCGGTGGAAGAAGACGTGATTTCGGCGCTGTCGAATCTCGGCTACCAGCGTGCGATTGCTGAGAAAGCCGTCGAACGCGCCGTGCAATCAGCCGGACGGGAGAACTTCGATGCCATGTTCAGGGCGGCCCTGGGGAGGTTGTCGAAGTAAGGTATCCGGGATCGATTCGGCTTGTGGGTCTCTTTAGTCACCGCTGCTGCTAGTATTGGGGAACGACTGGTGTGCCGCCGAAGGGGTCGAGGTTGTACGCTAGCGAGTGAGAAATTGTCTAATGAGCGTGGATGTATATTTTTCGGCTGATGTCGAGACCGACGGGTCTATTCCCGGACCATTTTCGATTCTCTCGTTTGCGCTCGTATTCGCTGGGCGGTTCGACGGAAAGACCTTTGAGCGCCCTCGATCCCACGATCTGACCTTCTACCGGGAAGTCCGCCCCATTTCGAGCCAATTCGAGCCTGATGCTCTCCGTGTCAACGGGCTTGATCGAGCTCGACTGTGTCGCGAGGGGCAATCACCAGAACGAGCCATGAGCGACGCGTATGAGTGGGTTATGGGCATTGCTGACCCTTACACTCCGGTGATGGTCGCATACCCTCTGAGTTTTGACTGGACATTTCTGTACTGGTACTTCGTCAAGTACTCGTCACACGGATCTCCCTTTGGGCATTCTCGTTGTTTGGACATCAAGACGGCTTTTGCAATAAAGGCCGGGATCCCAATGGCGGAGTCTGGACTCAATCGAGTGTGGCCATCACTTCGGCCCGGACGAGCTCACACTCATAACGCTCTTGACGACGCCATCGAACAGGCAGAGATTTTTGCGAACGTCTTTGAATGGAGCGGCGTATATGGCCGACTTGCTGAACGAACGTCGCACTAAGACATCAGAACGCATTCAATTGCTGCGACACGATCTCACCGATGCCGAAGAACGCTGCCGAGACAAGGCGTGCGTCTACGCGACCGGATCTTTCGGAAGAGGTGAAGCGACACCTCACAGTGACCTAGATTTATTCATCGTCGGACGAACAGTTGGCGATTCAAAAACCGGCAAGAAATCCTTACTCAGACCCTTAGACGAGATTCTTCTCAAGGCTGACCTAATTGCCACGACTAGGAAATTCGGAATACGCGATTTCGACGGAGAAGGTGCATATCTAGTTCACTACACAGCGGATGAACTGATTAAGACGATTGGGAAGGCCGAGGACGACGCGAACAACACATTTACCGCTCGATTGCTCCTGCTCCTGGAAAGCTCCCCACTCCTTGAGACATCGGTGTATAGAGACATCATTGGCGAAGTTCTGAGTGCGTACTGGGCTGATTACGAAGATCACAAAAACGACTTCACCCCAGCTTTTCTGGCAAACGACATCCTCCGCCTCTGGCGAACATTCTGTGTTAATTACGAGGCTAATACCGCAAGGGAGCCGCAAGAAAAAAGGGCGAAACGAAAGTTGAAGAATTACAAGCTAAAGCACAGTCGGCTTCTCACCTGTTATTCGGCTCTCCTTTATCTTTTAGGCTGTTATGCGCAACGAGATACGGTCAGCCCGACCGATGCATCTGCAATGGTTGCCCTTTCGCCAACCCAGCGACTGGAGTGGATATTAGGGCAAACCGCTCTCAGTGCGGCACATGGTAAAGTCGTTGAGCTGTTGAGCAGCTATTCGCTGTTTCTTAAGGGAACCGATGCGTCCGAGAGTACGATGATCGAGCGGTTCCTCGATGCTAAAGTAAAGGAGGAGTACTTTGCCGCTGCTCACCAACTCGGAGATTTAGTATTCGACCTGCTCCAGTTGATTGGCCAGGGAAGTCGCTTTCATCGACTGCTTGTTGTCTGATATCAGTGTTCAATGTCTTTGGAGACTGTTTTCCACCCTTAAAGGCTAGGCTAACTCCACTCCACCAGTGCGAAGTGGGCGTTTTCTGCGGCGTCGCGAAACTGGGTATGCTTGCAGGCGGAGCATTGGGCGCGGATGGCCTTGAGGTCGATGGTGGGAAAGATGGTGTCCCCGGATTCGACGGCGCCCGGCGTCCTTTCCTTCAGCAGCGCATAGGCGGGTTCGCCGCATCGCGAACAATGGAAGATGTAAACGTTCAAGCGCGCCATGGCGACCCTCCGGTGCTGGGCGGATTATATGCCTGCGCGCCTAATCGGCCTAACGGACGTTTCGCTTTCGAATACTTTCGACGTTGCCCCCATGACGGTACCGCTCATCGTAGCTTCGTCGTATCATGGGGGCGTATGCGTGTGGGGTGCATACCGCTGTTGATGATGGCTGCCTTGCTGATCCAAGCGCAGGCCAGACTCCCTTGCCACCAAACCGGCTGCCGGGCTATCCATTCCGGCGGAACTCACCAAGACGGTGCGCGCGGACAAAGCTCATCGAGGCGATCCGGTCGAATTCACAACGCTGGAAGCCGTACTGGTCGCCCCAAAACTGGTGATGCCGCCTCAAACCAAGCTGTTCGGCCGAATCGTGGGCGCCGCGCCGCGTCTAGGGGACAAGCCTTCGTGGCTGGTCTTGCTGGTGGAGAGGGCGGAATGGAAACAGCATAGCGTTCCGCTGCATGCCTTCATCTCCTCGCAGATAACCGTGGTACCCGCCACAGACCAGAACACAGTTTCCCCTGAGACAACGGCTACTACCATCAATCCGCGACGCCGACGCGGAATCGCTCTCCCAGCCGATCCATCCGGCACGGACCTGCCATCGTTGAGGAAGCCGCCGGAGGATGCGACAGTACAGTCGCAAGGCGACGACTCCTCTGAAGGCTGCCCAGACTCAAGGATCTTCGGATCGTTCGCGACAAAGATGGAATGTCGTATCTGTACTCGGCCAAGTCAGATGTAAAACTCCCCGGCGGTACCCTCTTCATGCTGCAAAATCAGTCTTCCAACGCGCCGGACCAATCTGCGACCGATGGGCCACACTAGTCGCTCGACTCATGGCGCCTGAAGTCGGAACCTGTTGTGCCTTTGCCGCCAAGAATTAGTATGCCGCAAGTGTCAGATCCGCATGGGCATGACCACGTAGCGGTACTTGAAGCCCGTCGTCGTTCGCGTCATCAGGACGCATCTGGCCGGCCGACTGCGCGTCCTTGAACTCCAGGCGAACCTCGCCGCCGTTGGAGGCCTTCAGGAAGTCGAGCAGGTACTCGGAGTTGAAGCCGATCGTCATCGCATCGGCGGTGTAGGCGGTCTCGATCGAGTCTTCCGACTCGCCCGCGTCGGTGGACGATGACGAAATCTTGAGCTCGTTCTTGTCCAGCTTCATACGAATGGCGCGCGAGCGCTCGTCGGCAAACTGGGCCACGCGCTGGATGGCGGTGTTGAGATCGGCCCCATGTACCGTAACCGATTTGGTCGTCTCGCGCGGCAGAACGGCTTCGTAGTTGGGGAACTGCCCGGTCAACTGGCGCGAAGTCAGCAGCCGCTCGCCGATGCGGAAGAAGAGCGTTGAATCGTCTTTGGCGAACTCGATTTCGGCCACGTCGCTGTTCTGCAACAGTGAGTAAATCTCGCTCATCGCCTTCTTGGGGATGAGTGTCTTGTTTTCGCCGGTCACGTCGAAGTGCTCGCCCTGCTTCTCGATATGCGCCAGGCGATGCCCGTCGGTGGCCACCATGGTTATGGATTCCGCCTTCAGCACCATCAGCCCGCCATTTAGGGTGTAACGCGATTCCTCGCTGGAGATGGCAAAGATGGTCCGGCCGATCATGCTGCGCAGGGTCTGAGCGGGAATCTTCACGCTGCCTGCCGCCGGGAAGGTGGGCAGGCCCGGAAAGTTGGCGCGCGCCATGCCGACCATCTTCGTGTTGGAGCGACCGGAGCGAATGTTGACCCAGTGGTTCTCCAGCAGCTTGATGGAGATGTCGCCGTCAGGCAGCAGTTTGACGTAGTCGTAGAGTTTGCGGGCAGGAATAGTGCAGGCGCCTTCGCGCTTCACCTTGGCGGGGCAGGAGGTGCGCAAGCTGAGATCGAGATCGGTGGCGGTAATGGTCAACCGGTCATTCGCAGCCTCGAATAAGAAAGTTAGAGAGGATGGGGATCGTGGTCTTGCGTTCGACCACTCCCTGCGTGGCAGTCAGTTCCTTAAGCAGTTCGAACTTGCTGACACTGATTTCCATCGCTGTACCCTGGACGACTCCGGTTTCGGCAGCCATAACGTTTGCACCTCGGCAGGCCTCGCGCCTGGCCTTTTATTACTGCTACTCCTTATACCAAATAAAAAACATATAAAACCAGTAGTAACAGTAGGCACCCCGGAAAAGTGGAAATTTTGGTAGAAACTGCGCAGAATGCTGACCAGTGGACGCTCGCCGCTGTACAAATCGTATCGTCCGGCCTGCGGGTCGCTGTGCTGAACCGGAATGAACTCAAAGTTCCATCCGTGTGTTCCACCGAATCCACAATCGGTCCACAGGAGGGGCCGAGAAAAAGTCTCTCCCAAAGTGAAAAACCGCGCTGTATGCGCGGTTCAGGCACCCAAAGTCTCTGTGAGTTTATTGAGCACCCTGTTTAAATCCTTGTCCGTTTTGCGTTGCTGTTCGATCTTGTCAACCGAATGCAGAACCGTGGTGTGGTGCTTGCCGCCAAATTGCCGCCCGATCTTCGGGAGTGAGGCATCGGTGAGGTGCTTGGCAAGATACATGGCGATCTGACGGGGAAACACGATGACCCGCGAGTTGTTCTTGGCCTTGATTTCCGCTGTCCGCAGACCGAACTGCTCGGAAACCGCTTTCTGGATCGATTCGATGGAGATCTTGCGGATCTGCGAGTCGATCAGGTTCTTCAGGACCTCCTGCGTGGTTTGCAGGTTGATCTCGCCGCCGGTGAGCGACGCATAGGCGGTGACGCGAATCAGCGCGCCTTCCAACTCCCGTACATTGCTGCGAATGTTCGACGCGATGAACAGGGCAACTTCCGTGGGCAGCATCACCCGGTCCGTCTCGGCCTTCTTCTGCAAGATGGCGACCTTGGTCTCCAAGTCCGGCGGCTGGATGTCCGCAATCAGTCCCCACTCGAAGCGGCTGCGCAGGCGGTCTTCAATCTCCGCCAGTTCCTTGGGAGGACGATCGCTGGCGATCACGATCTGGCGCATGCATTCGTGCAAGGCGTTGAAGGTGTGGAAAAATTCCTCCTGGGTGCGCTCCTTGTTCACCAGGAACTGGATGTCGTCCACCAGCAGGACATCCATGTTGCGATACTTGTCGCGGAAGCCGGTCATCTTGCTGTAGCGCAGCGCGTTGATCATGTCGTTGGTGAAGCGCTCGCTGGAGACGTAGCAGATGGATTTTTCCGGCTGGCGCTTCTTGATCTCGTGCCCAATCGCCTGCATGAGGTGGGTCTTGCCCATGCCGACGCCGCCGTACAGGAACAGCGGGTTGTAGGCTTTTGAGGGACGCTCGCCTACGGCAAGCGCAGCGGCATGCGCGAATTGATTGCCGGCGCCGATAACGAAATCGTCGAAGGTGTACTTGGGATTGAGCTGAGCGGCGCCATCCCAATCGAAACGTTGTTGCTGGGCGGGACTAGCCACGGGTTTCTCCAGAGATGCGGGAGAGTCGTTGTGTGCTCCGTCAGCCTGAACGGCCTTGCCCTTGCTTTGCGGCACTTCCTCGGTGACGAACTCGACGTCCAGAAACTCCATGCCGAGATTTTCCATGGCCTCGCTGATCAAGTCGCCGTAACGTTCGCCGATGTGGCAGAACTCGGGATTGGGTACGCGCACGAACAAGACCGCGCCCTGCGCGTGATCGTAGCGAGTAGGCTTGAGCCAGGTCTCGTAGGAGTTTCGGTTGACCTTTTTTTCCAGTGCGTCAAGAACGCGCACCCACGGATTAGCGGAGGCAGCACCAAAGGAAGACATAAAAAGTAGTCCAGAGGCAATCGTTGCCTCTTTGGCAAAACCGATGTCAGAGGGAAACAGAGCCGAGCACAGAGCCACAGACCGGCGAACACTTCAACTGGAAATCTTCACGTTGCAAACCCAACGATTGCGGAGATCAGCAGCATTGCACCTGCGTTCGTGCAGTCGGTTTTCTTTATGGCTGCATGGGATACTAGCACGAAAAAAAATGAGCGCCAGACAATTCTTGCGTTTGAAATTTCATTTTTTCGCGAGTGATTGATTTCGGGAAAGTTATCCAGCGAAAATTTTTTTGCGAGTGGTGCGCGCATGGTGCAGCTGTAGAAGAGAGATCGCCGGTGCGATCGCAAAGCACACCAAGAGGCAATCAGCGGCGGCACTTTGAGGCGCTCCCGCTGTGGAATACTGGTGACGTACGGTTGCGTGCAAGTTGGAGTCGACGGAATTCGAGCGCGTCGGCTGGAGCTGACTCGAACTGGTAAGAACGGTCGGCTTTGGGCTCGCGCCCTTCGAGTAGCTCAAGGACGGCCTCTACAAGGTTCGCACTTGCCGAACTGACAACCGCAGGTTCCGGTTCGAGTTTGCCACCAAGGCGTGCTGACCGTTATACTTTGAGTTTGCTCTGTTCAATTTTTGGCTAGTGAGGAGCGCAGTTTTCGAATGCCCAAGCGCACATTCCAACCCAACCGTCGTCACCGCTCGAAGACGCACGGATTTCGTTCTCGCATGAAAACCAAGAGCGGCAGGGCGGTGCTGTCGCGTCGTCGGGCCAAGGGACGCAAGCGCGTTTCCGTAAGCCCTGGCTTCCGCGATTAATCCTGAGGAACCCGAAATCCGCGTTATCGCGACCTTTCCAAAGAAGTAGTAGGGAGTCGTCGCAAGACTCGGCCGCAACAAGGACAAATCCGGCGGGTCAGCGGCGAACGCTTAATGTGACCTCAGCCGCCAGCCGCAAGTTTCCAAAATCGAGGCATCTGCTGAAACACGCGGATTTTCAGCGGGTATATCAGAGTGGCCGCCGGCAGTTCACGGGAAATATGACCGTGTTTTTTCTGCGGCGCAGTGACGGCCCGGAAGAGGTTAACGCAGGTAACACGCCCCGTGTAGGGTTCACCGTGGGCAAAGTGCTGGGTGGAGTCGGTCGAGCGCAACCGCATCAAGCGGCGGATGCGCGAAGCGGTACGGCTCTCGGCCGATGCCTGCGCTGGCCCCGTTGACATCGTGTTTAATCCGCGGAAGAGCGTGAACAGTGTGCCCTTCGCGGAATTGGTGAGCGAAGTGACGCGCGCCTTGCGGCTGGCCGCACAACGTGCCCGGACAGGGGAACAAAAATGAAGCAGGCGGTGCAATTCGTGTTGCGGTGCTATCAGCGAGTGATCTCGCCCATGCTGCCGCATGCCTGCCGTTTCGTTCCCACCTGCTCGCAATATGCGATCGAAGCCGTAGAGGGCCACGGCGTCGTTCGCGGAGGCCTGCTGGCTGCCGCACGGCTGCTGCGCTGCCATCCCTTGCGAGCGGGGGATTCGATCCCGTGCCGCCGGTGAAAACAGGGCGCGGATCACGGGATGTTTTGGCGGGGAATTCCCGCCCCTTGAACGGAACTTAAACTTGGCCGAGTACAAGAATCCACAGCAAGAACCTGGCGGTGATCGCCGCATGTTGATGGTGTTCGCCGTCACCTTTGCGCTGATCATCATCAGCCAGATTTTTCTCTTCAAAGACAGATCCAAGCAGCAACCGAAGCCGAACCCTGTCCAGACCGCGCAGTCCAATGCGCCGGCGTCGCCGTCTCCATCCGAGGCCCCGAGCACTCCGGCAGAGGCCGTCTCCAAGGGGCAGACGCCAGGCGTCGGCAAACCGCCGGCGAACTCCGTAGTTACCAAGGCGGCCAGCAGCGAAGTCGAAACCGTCGTCGAGAACGACCTGGTCCGCATCGTCTTTACCAATCGTGGCGCGCAAGCGAAGTCGTGGGTGCTGAAGAAATACAAGGACGAAGACGGACATCCGCTCGACCTGGTGAACCCGTTGGCCGTGAAGTTCGGGCTGCCGCTTAGCCTCTACACCTACGACGAGAACCTGCGGAACCAGATCAACTCGGCGCTCTACGTGGGCAGCGCCAGCGGCACCATCACGGCCCCGGGAGAGTTGACCTACGAGTACGCGCAAGGCGACGTTACGGTCCGCAAGACCTTCCAGTTCGCCGACACCTATGTGATTTCGGTCGAAACCGAAGTCACGCAGAATGGCAAGCCGGTACAGGCGTATCCCATGTGGCCGGCGGCTTTCGGCGATCAGAACACTGGGCCTTCTTACGCTTCGGCCAAGATCGAGTACATGGCCAACGACAAGGTGGAGCGGCTCTGCCCGCCAAGAAGGCGAGCAACGGCAATACCTTGCGCGGACCCTTTAACTGGGCGGGCGCGCAAGACCAGTATTTCGCGGCCATTTTTCTGCCGGACAATCCCGACACGGCGGCGATGGTCACGCTGCACAACTCGATCAGCGTACCCAAAGATCCGAAGAACCCGGACCCGAACAATGTGAACCATTACGACGTGCTTGGGGCGGCCGTTGGCGATGACAGCGGCACCACGGTAGAGCGGTTGTTCGTTGGCCCCAAAGCGTTGCCGGTTTTGGAGTCGATACGTTCCAACACCGCGCCTGGGCAGATGAACGGTCCCGATCTCCGCAACGTGGTGGACTTCGGCTTCTTCAGCCTGATCGCCCGCCCGCTGTTCCTATGGCTGCTTTGGACCCACGAGCACATGGCCAGCAATTGGGGCGTGTGCATCATCATCCTGACCGTCATCATCAATCTGGTGCTGCTGCCGTTGCGCATCACCAGCATGAAGTCGGCGCTGAAGATGCAAAAGCTTCAGCCGCAGATGAAGGCCATCCAGGAGAAGTACAAGAAGTACCCGCTGCGCGATCCGCGGCGTTCGGAGATGAATGTCGAGATCGGCGAGTTGTACAAACGCGAAGGCGCCAATCCAGCCGGTGGATGCGTGCCCCTGATCATCCAGATGCCGTTCCTGTTCGCGTTCTATTCCATGCTGGGAGTCGGGATCGAATTGCGGCAGGCGCCGTTCCTCTGGCTGCACGATCTGTCTTCGCCAGACAAACTGTTTATTCTGCCGGTCCTGATCGTGATCACGACCTACCTGGTGCAGAAGATGACGCCCAACGCCGGCATGGATCCGAAGCAGCAGCAGATGATGACCTTGATGATGCCGCTGATGATCGGCTTCTTCAGCTATTCCCTGCCGGCGGGCCTGAGCGTGTACTGGACGGTGGGAAATTTCATCGCGATCGGCCAGCAGTACATTATGAACCGCACCGGGCTGGGCCGGGAGATGCGAGAGGAAATGGAAAAGCGCGCCCGCAAGAAGGCGAGTAAGTACAAGACTTTAGTCCCTCAACTGCTTATGCCAATTCATGACAAAATCGCAGCCGCCAAAAAGATCAGCGAACTGCTGACCACCATCTTCGCCAACGGCGACTTCCATCTGCGCTACAAGATCACGGTTGATCCCCAGGTTGGCAGCGACCGCGAGTGGGAGCGCCCCGAAATTCTGGTGGAGATCTCCGGCGCCGACAGCCCGCTGGTGCTGGAGAATGGTGCGGAGTTGCTGCGCGCCTTCGAGCATGTGGCGCTCGAGATGCTTCGCCTGGCTCCCAACGAACACGAGAAGGTCAGCTTCGACTGCCAGAATTTCCGCTCCGCGCGCCTGCAAGAGCTTCGGCTGGCTGCCGACGTAGCGGCCGAGCGGGTCCGCAAGACCGGCCTGCCATATGCCTTCGCGCCGATGTCGTCGCGGGAGCGGCGCATCGTGCACCTGGCGCTGCGCGATTTCGACGACCTGCGCACCGACAGTGACGGCGAAGCCATGCAACGACACGTCGTGGTCTATCCCAAGGACTACCAGGGCAAACCGCCCGCGCCGCCGGTATCACGACGAAGGTAGGTTTCACCACGGAGGCACGTAGGGCACGGAGCAAATCTCTCCTATTAGTCTTCTTTGGTCGGCGATTGCTCGAATTGACCCACATTTCTCCGTTTACAGACCTCGCTGTTGATCTTCCCCCGTGGCCTCCGTGTCTCCGTGGTGAACAGTCTTCCGGCCCCGCTACAATCACCCCATGCATCTCGACGACACCATTGTCGCCATCGCGACGCCTCCAGGACGCGGCGGCATCGGCGTGGTGCGTCTCGCGGGCGCTGAGGCGCGCGACATCGCACGGCCCATGCTGCGACTGGCGCACGGACACGACTTCGAGGCGGGCTGCGCGCATTTCGGTGAACTGATCGAGCCCTCCACCAGCGAGCGCATCGACGAGGTCGTAGTCACCTTCTTTGCCAAGCCGCATTCCTACACCACCGACGATGTCGTGGAAATCTCCTGCCACGGATCGCCGGTAGTCCTTCGGCATGTTGTGCAGATGGCGATGGCGCAGGGTGCTCGGCTGGCCGAACCCGGCGAGTTCACCATGCGCGCCTTTCTCAACGGCCGCATCGATCTCACCCAGGCCGAAGCGGTGCGCGACTTGATCGAGTCGCAAACGCTTTATCAGGCGCAGGTGGCGGCCCGTCAACTCGAAGGCGCGTTGTCGAAGCGACTGCAGCCGGCCAAGCAGAAGTTGATTGAGCTGATTGCCATCATGGAAGCGGGCGTGGACTTCGCCGAAGACGATGTCGCGGTGATTCCCGATGCGCAGATCCTATCGCGCATCGCCACGATTCGCGCGCCGCTGGAAGAGCTGCTGGCCAGCTTCGCGTTCGGCAAGGTTGTGCACGAAGGCCTGACGTTGGCCATCGTGGGGCGTCCCAATGTCGGCAAGTCGAGCTTGTTCAATCGCCTGGTGGAGCGCGAACGCGCCATCGTCACGGCGACGCCCGGCACCACGCGCGACCTGGTGAGCGAGACGGTTGCCATCGGAGGCATTCCGGTGCGGCTGGTGGACACGGCCGGCATTCGCACTGCGCTCGATGAAGCCGAGAGCATCGGAGTGCGCAAATCCATGGAGGCGCTGGCGGAGGCGGACATGGTGCTGGTGGTGCTTGATGCATCGCATGCTGCTGCCGATGACGAAGCGCGCGAGCGTGACGCCGAACTGGTCGCCCTGGCTTCGCAGCGTCTGGCCGTGGTGGCACAAAACAAAATTGATGTCGCGAACACCGCTGCGCCTGTGCCCGTGGCGCTCGCCCTGCCGGTGGTCCAGACCTCCGCGATTACGGGCCAAGGCATCGCGTGTTTGCGTACAGAAATTCTGCGGCTGCTGGGCGGCGATTCCGGCGCGCAGCAGGAGAGCGGCTTCCTCACCAACGTTCGCCAGCAGAAGCTGGTGGAGGACTCGATGGCTGCACTCGACAAGGCAGCCGCGGCGGTTCCGTTGAAAACTCCACACGAGATGCTGCTGCTCGATCTCTACAGTGCGCTGCGTCCCTTGGACGACATCACCGGCGCCACCACGGCCGACGACATCCTAAACCTGATCTTCAGCTCGTTCTGCATCGGAAAGTAAAAACAATTCCAAGCATGTTCGCGGGACGAAAATGCTCATCAGGATCTCGACGGCGATCCAGGATGCGCCCGAGGCCGTTCCCCCACAAGAACTGCAGATGACGACGGCGAAACGGCCGGCTGTATCGCAATTACTGGCCGCCTTTACGGTGGAGGGACTGGCCCACTCCCGCAACGACCTGCGCGATCAGTTTGTGACCTGACTGGCTGGGATGCACGTCGCATCGTTGGCGGGCTAGTCGGCGGGTTACTAGCGTTCAGCAAACCAGCGACACAAGTGTTACCCGCCGCGAACGGATTCGAAACCGCAGCCTGGAATGCCGAAAACACGTCGGCTACGACGGCGCCGTAGGCACCTGCTGGTGCGGTAATCGCCTGGTTCAATCCAACTGTCAGATCGGTCTCAAATTGGTTCGAGTAGTCCAGCGAGTAGTAATTCGCGATCACAATGAGGCCACTGAATCCCGTGCCGCGAAGTGCGGCGAGGATAGTCTGCATGTTGGCCGCAGCCGTGGCAAATACTTGCGGGGCACCCTGCTCTATGCAGGTCGGATCGTCATTGCACTCCTGCTCCAGCAGAAACAGATCGTTCGCGCCGAGGTCGATCGTCACCAGCCCCGTGTCGCTATGGTGCTGTAGGAAGCTTGTGGCGAAAGCAAGTTGCGTGGACCTAGCAGAGATGTAAACAACATGCAGGGGAAAGAGCGAGCGATAAAGGCGGCATCCGTCATCGGGGCCGGTCGACGAGATAAAGCTGCTGGTCGTCTCACCCGGACAGGCCGCGTTCACCAGGTTCAAGCTCAAGGTTAAGCCGGCATAGTCTGCATACGCTACGAAGTTTGTGGGATTGTAATATTCATACCCCGCCTGGTCTATGAACCCGAATGCCACGCTGTCCCCCAGCGCAAGGTAATCGTTGGAACTGCCACCGGAACTGCCACCAGGATCCTTCGCCGAAGCGGATCCGAGCGCAAACAGGGCAATCATCAGGAAGATACTGAAACTTCTGTGTACCTTCATCACTACCTCCTTGGGAGGGAAAGATTAGTCGGCAAGGATAACAGAAAACCGGGCGCGAAGGCGGCCACGGGCCCGATGTTTCGCGCGAAGGCGTACAACGCGACATCCTTCCCATCGTGGAAGGCACCACGGTGAACACGCGCTATGGCATGGTGCGCACCGACCACATTCTGTTTATCGCTGCCGGCGCATTTCACGTGTCCAAGCCCAGCGACCTGATCCCCGAATTGCAGGGGCGCTTTCCGATTCGCGTGGAGTTGCAATCGCTGACGGTGGAGGACTTCATCAAGATCCTCACCGAGCCGAAGTCGTCACTGACCAAGCAGTACATCGCGCTGCTCGACACCGAAGGCCTGAAGCTGGAGTTCACTACCGAGGCGCTTGAGGAAGTGGCGAACTTTGCCTTCCGTGTGAACGAAGGGACGGAAAACATCGGCGCACGCCGGCTGCATACCATCATGGAGCGCGTGCTCGACGAGATCAGCTTCGAGGCTCCGGACATGAAGGAGAAGAACGTGACCGTCGATGCCGACTACGTTCGCAAGACTCTCACCGACATTGTGAAGGACCAGGATTTGTCGCGGTACATACTGTAATCGCTTATCGGCAGATTCCCGACACAGAGAGAGAATTGCGGATTGCACAACTCTCTTTCTGTGTACCGTTCCAAAGAAGAGGGTCGGAGGCTTCCCGTCCTTTAAGGTTGGATCGTACCGGGACCGCTTTGCGGACGGAACTTATTTCCACTCCGTCAAGGAGACACGGCGCTATAGTTTGTCTCGCAACGACTTTAGGATCAGCTGGTCACCGCCGGGAAACTGGAAGCACTGTCCGCCTTGTTTCACGTCGTCAAGTCCAAGTGGACCACTGACAGGATGCTGCGAGCAGAATCCTATGGAGCACTGTCCAGCTTGGGTATAGAACGCAGTATCTGCCGGAACGGGGGTGCCGTCTAGCGAGTCACCTAACGGACACGTGCAGGTGGCAACCTCAACTCCATTGATCTCTCCCGCCCGGACGCAGAGAAAGCTGAAGCAGTTGGCGAGCTGGTTGCCCTGCATTTGATCTTTGCCGCAGAGCAGGCCTGGCGAATTGGCGGTCTGCCAATCGCTGAGTTGCTGGGGCATCTCGGCTTTGGGCCAATAGCCGGACCAGATACTGCCTGCACTGGGCGGCTGGCAGGTGCCCGTCATGTTCCCGGCATTCACGTCGACAATGTCTTCTCCGTTGAAGATAGGGCAAGTGCAAGTCGCAGCAGGAAAGGAGGCTTTACCGGTGGCCGTGTTGACCAGGATCTGGCCTCCAGTCGGCGTACAAGTAGAAGCCGCACACAACGCGTAATCGCCTACGCAAAGACGGTAGTCATGTTGGAATTCCTGCCCGCAGGCGAGGGGGCAAAGAATCGCGAGCATGGCCACTGCGGCGATGAGACCAAACAGAAAATCTTGAGACTGGCGCATAGGATTTTCCTTTGTAGGGAGCTGCCTAGCCGGCAGAGTCTCTTTGAAGTTTTGGAAGGTACGGAGTGACTGACCACTTCCCTCGGCGGACGAACATTACCAACGAAAGGGACGATACCGTCGCTACATTTTGGGACTAGCCCCGCGGGTTGTCAAGGCACAAACGTGGATAATTTACGTAAAAATTCAACGGTCAGGAGAGCACGGTCGTTTGATGGGGAAGAAAAAACGAAGGACGGGCCCTACTTCACATACTCGCGCCGCCTTCGAAGATTTTCGTCATCTGGTAGGGGAACACGCGAAAGAGAGCATAGCTGATGCCTGTATCCGAGTACTGGCGGAAGAGCAGGTCGCCACGGCCATTGGCGTCGGCATCGACGGCGTCGATGATCTGCATGCGCGGGAAAGCGTCGAGGTGGTTGCGGTCGGTGACCACGCTGAAGATTTTTTGCGGCACGCCGTTGATATCAACCTTGGCAACCACGGTGACAAAGTAGTCGAACTCGCCTGTGGGCGTCGGCTTCGCAGGTGCAACCGGCAGCTTGGCGCTTAGCACCAGGGTGGGCGAGTTGCTGTAGTCGAGATCGAAGCCACGCAGATCGTAGTCGGCGATGGTGGCTGTTTTGGGCGGCGCCGGACCGTTGTGCTTGCTGGCGTACTTGCGAATCTCGTCCATCGCCATTCTCGACATTGGCTCGCCCAAACTCTGCCTTTCGCCGGCTGCCATGCCGTAAAGCAGCGATCGGGTCTCGTAGGTGCCTGCATCGGAGATCGCGGCATACGCGCGCGGGGCCTGTGTGGCTTTGGCCGCTGCGCTTGGCGTATCGGTTACGCCGGCCGGTGAGACCGGCTTGGCTGCCTTACTCACGTCTGCATTCGAGCTAGCTGCGTTGGATGGGTTGACAGCTGACTGCTCGGGTGGCTTGCCACGCCGCAGAATGGGGCGGTTGGGATCGTTCTCATCCGGGGAGGACGCAGGCGGCAGGTTTGAAACCGCGGCCACTTTCGCTGGCTGGGTATTGTCGCTCAGGGTGGGCTTCGAATCCGACGGCGCAGAAGATGAAGACGGCGAGGCTTTTAGCGTGGGGCGATCGGAATCATCGTCCGGCTTCGGTGGAGGGCTGCTGCTCCCAGTTGAACTCCCGCTGCCGGAAGAAGTCGAATTGCCTCCTGCGGTGGAATTCGGGGCGCTTCCCGATCCGCCTGGAGAAGACGAGTCGCTCGATCCAGGGCGGCGCAGCACGGGCGGACCCTGATCGTCGCTGAGCACGTCGTGTCCCTTGGGCTGCGGCTTGGGCTGCTTCGCGGCCTGTTTGGCAAGTCTGGCTTCCAGCGGCTGTACGGGCTTCCATTGCCCCTCCGCGACCCAGTTGCCGTTGACGTCCCGAGGCGTCGTGACGGTGAACCAACCAGCAGGCTCGCCGTGCGTAAGCGCCTGGTACAGGGTTTCAGGCTCCAGCGCCATCGGCTCGGGATTAGCGCCATAGAGACTCGCATCGTAGAAGCGGTCATTGATCCAAAGCGCAATCGGCACCAGCCGCGTGCCGCCTCCGGGGAGGAACTCCACGACCGCGATGGCTCGCGGACCCCGTTTGTTCTTCTTGTCTTGTTTCTGCGCCTGCTGGTCCTGGTCAACTCGCTGGTGTTCGGTGCGGTCGCGAAGTTGCGCGGTGACGAGAGTTGACAGCAAGATGACCGCAAGCAGCGCCATGGTGGCCCATTTGCCGGATTTGCGGTATAGATAGTGCGATATGGAAATCAAATCGAAAGCTCCCGACTTTACCCTGCCCGACGAAAACGGAAACCCGGTTTCGCTCGATCAGTTCCGCGGCAAGACCGTGGTCTTGTTCTTCTACCCCAAAGCCAACACGCCCGGCTGAACGATTGAGGCGTCCGGGTTCCGTGACGCATACAGCAAATTGCAGAAGGCCGGACTGGTGGTGCTGGGCATCTCCGGCGACACGTCGAAGGCACAACTAAAGTTTAAAGAAAAATACGACCTGCCGTACACCCTGCTGGCCGACGAGAAGAAAGAGGTTGCCAAGAAGTTCGGCGTCCTGAAAGAGAAGAACATGTACGGCAGGAAGGTGATGGGCATCGCGCGGACGACCTTCCTCATCGGGCCGGATGGCAAGATCGCGCATGTCTTCGAGAACGTGAAGCCCGACGGACACGCGGAAGAGGTGCTGGCGGAGGTGAAGAAGGGGGGGTAGGGGTTAGCGTCCGGTTGGCCAGCGGATGGTTGGAAGAACGTTCAGAGGTTCGATGGCCTCAAGGGAAGGCCGTCCTGCAGTACGGAGCTCAGGGGTGCGGTGTTCCGGCTTGTACGGGTTTACACATACTCAGTTTTCCCTTGACAAGCTCTTTTGAAGACGATATCGTTACCCCCTGCTTTTGGGTGCTTATATAGCACAAGAGGTGTGGAAATGGCTGAGAAAGTTACTATTGATGGTAAGCTGGACGACAAACCGATATCTCACGAACTAAAAACAAAAGTGCAGCATGCTCTCAAGGGTGTGTTAGAAGCGGAATTCAAGGTGGGCGGGTTGCAGCCGTCGCGCCACTTCAGTGTCACGCACTTTAGCGTCGTGTACGACGCAGCGTAGGTTAACGCGTCTAACATCCTTGTTGCTCCGATCACGATGATGTTCCTCCGGTGAGGAGCCCTAGCAGCATCTCGTCATCTCGACCAATTGCCATGCGGGAGAGTTTGCATGAGCGAGGTTTCCGAGGCCGGGCAAACTAGGTATATCAGCCAAGCCATCCTTAAGGTCGCATCGCGCTGCAATCTGAACTGTTCTTATTGCTACATCTACAACATGGCCGATTCCACCTGGAAGATGCGGCCAGCGCTGATGTCGAATGAAGTGTTTGAAGCGGCACTCGATCGCATTTCCCAGCAATGCCGTGCTACGCGCCAAGACCGATTCGGCATAGTTTTCCACGGGGGCGAACCATGCCTGATTGGTCCCGAAACATTTGATGCCTGGTGCGGAACAGCGCGCGCCGTTTTGGGGGACATCGTACGCTTAAGTCTGGTCATTCAGACCAACGGAACGCTGCTGGATTCGCGATGGATCGATTCGTTCCGCAAGCACCGCGTCAGCGTGGGGATCAGCATGGACGGCCCCAAAGAGATCCACGATGCCGTGAGGGTTGATCATCGGGAACAAGGCTCGTATGAGCGCGTGGAGCGTGGGTTGAGGCTTTTGCAGGATGCGGAAGTACCGTACGGTGTCGGCTGTGTGATCCCGCTGGGAGCCGATCCTCTAACCGTGCACCATCATTTTCTGCGGCTCGGTTGCACCGAGATTACCTACCTGATGCCGCACTTCACTCACGACACGATTGCGCCGGTCCATCAGCGCCACGGTGCAACGCCCTGCGCGGATTTTCTGATCCCGATTTTCGACGATTGGTGGTTTGACAGCACCATGGAGGTGCGAATAGACGACCTGAAAAATGTGGCGAGAGTGATCATGGGAGGCAAGAGCCACAGTGAAGCGATTGGCAACGACCCTCCGTGCTATGTGTTCATCGAACCAGACGGGGAAATGGAAGGGGTGGACACTCTTCGCGCCTGTTGCGACGGACTTTCGCAGATCAAGTTAGACGTGCGTCATTCAGACTTCTTTGACCTCCTGCGCACCGAGACAATGCATTCCCAGGCGATCTTCAAGGGAATGCCGCTCGCGCAAGCCTGCCGTGATTGCCCAGAAGGGCAGACCTGCAGTGGCGGATATCTTCCCCATCGCTATTCAAGCGCTAGAGGCTTCGACAATTCAAGCGTCTGGTGCGCGGACCTGCTAAAGCTATTTGCCCACATCCGGGTCAGGTTAGGCGTAAGCGTTGAGGAGACCCATGAGCGCCGGCGGATGCTTGCAGCGAAACCTGCTTCAGACCTCGAGGCAGTGGACGTCCACGTTTTTTGAGGGCTGGAGAAATGGCTGTTGAAGGGCGAAAAGAAAGACTCCGCACCATCTTGCGGCAGACGCTCGACGAGCAATTGCAATCTCAGGCAGAAGCAATAGACTCAGGCGGCAATCAGCAGCGGTTGTCCGGCCCATGGGGTGCGTTCTTCGAAGAGCACAGCGCCTGGGATTCGGCGACTCGGCTCAACCGTGATTTATATCTGGAGTTAAGCGGCCAATTTGACGACAATCTGATCAGAGAGATTCTACTCGCTGCGGCGGACGTTAAGATTTCCCGCACTAGTTTGACCAAGGCGAAGATTGATCTGCTGAGGGCGGCAGCCGAGCGCCACGGATTTCAGATCGTCACAAGCGAACAGGAATGGATCCTTCGCGCCGACCAGGGAAAGGGCGGTTGGGCCAATGGAATGGGACGATTAGCTGAGCCAGGTGAGGCCGGTGGAGTTCGCAACGTATACATAGCATCTGACGCGACCTTGGCCGAGACGGGCAGAATGCTGGACGAGGCAGGCGAAGACGATTTGTTCGGGGCGCTGCTGGGCATACCGGCCTGCTGTCGTGAAAGCTTTGAGCGGTGCAAGCCTTTGGCCGCGGAGAGGCAGTTTGATTTTGTGCCTTACGTGTTGGAGAACACCAGCGGCGCTATGCCCTACGATTGGCGACTGAACTACACGGCACAGTATTTTGGATGCTCGCTGTTGAGTTTCTTTCCGTGCTCATTCCGCTGTACGGCGGCCGCCGCAGTCGCCGACAGGACCCTCAGCATGCTGGAACATTGCGATGCCGCCTGGGCGAGACGATTCGTTGCGTGGCATCAAACAAATGTGCTTTACACCGAAAACAGTGGATTGCATCTTTTCCGGGCGCGACTTTGCAATGGTCGGATCGCCTATGATCCGCAAGACTTACAGTCCACCGAAGCCACCGAGCTGTCCGATCTCCTCCAGCAAGGGAACCTCTTGGAAGTCAGTGGTAAGCATGCCGTGCAAATATATCGAGGTCCAACAATGATAGGGGATCTGGCGGGCGAAGACGTTTGCATGTGCGTATTCTATTAATGGTTGGCGGACGGCTCGGCCAAACACACTCCAATCGCGAAATTGTCTTCAATGCGGGTGCCTTGGCTATAGCGCTTTAGATGGGTCAGCCCTACACCCGAATCGCCGATCCCTCCGCTCGCGTGAAGCCCTCGGTGGGGATGACAAGCTCGATTTCATTTCTTGTGAAAAAAGGGCAAACCAATATCCCGCCCTAGTTCGGGAATTGGGGTTACCTTCGTTTTGCGAAGTGCGTTTTCTTCTCCACCGAATCCCTTCGGAAAATTAGACTGGGTGGGCCGGAGCCAGACTCCGGTGCCGCGAACGCCGCCCTCGCGCGGCCCGGCGTCGGTCTTTGAAAACCTGTCGGAAGTCGGGACCTTGCTGGCACCCGAGTACCCAAGTACCCAGAGTATCCAAATAACTCTTTTGTTCGCAATATTTTGCCTCTAAGTATAATCGAATGAATATTTTGGGGATAACGACGCAAAGCTATTGATAGATAACGACTTAGCCTGCCAAGTAAGTAGAATAGAATCAATATTTTGGCGGAATCACCGCAAAGTATTCATAAATAAAGATTTAGCTGTATAAGTAAGTCTAATGTTTTGAATATTTTATGGGCAAAATATTCAAAACAAAGATCTTAAAACGAGGGGAGGGGGTACGTTGCTGCTGGCGTAGTGCGTCAGAAGCTCGGAGAGAATGCAAGGTCTGCCGCCCGTGGTGGAACCGCAGATCCGTCCGCTCGGACTGAAGAGTCTGTGTGAGAACTGTGCCGTCCCTGCGGGACTCGGACTTATTTTCCACTTTACCCAGGGCTCACGCCCTGGGCTATGATTGTTCCGCCCTGCGGGCTGGTTTTGTCGGCGAGTTTGGTATTCTCATCCCGCCGTAAGTTTCCAATTCGAGTTCTCACGCAGACACTGAAGTCCTCGGTCGGGATGACAGCGATTTTATTTCTTGGCAAGAGCGAAAAGCGCACAGCAAAGGCGAGTGGCGAGGAGCCAAGAGGATACAGGGAATAGCGAAAGGTGGCTGGCGAAAAGCGCGTAGCGCAAAGCGAAGAACAACTGGCAAGAGCCAAGAGCGCCTAGCGAAAAGCGGCCCCTAGATCTTTTGCATGCGCTGCACGTCGCGCACGCCGGGGATTTTGCGCACGCCGGTGACGATGCGCTCCAAGTGCTTGAGGTCGGCGATGTCGGCCACCAGGTCAACCGTGGCGTGATCTTCGGCGGTCTTGGCTTCGATGTTGCGGATGTTGGTATTCGCGTCGCTGATGACGGTCGCGATCTGCTTTAACATGCCGGGACGGTTATCGCAGAAGACCGCCAGCTTCACCGGATAACCAGCTTGCCAGTTAGGCGAGGCTGCATCCTTTCCCCACTGCACGGCAATTTGCCGGTCCGGTTCGTACATCAGGTTGGTAACGTTGGGACAAGCCTTGGAGTGCACGGCCACTCCCTTGCCGCGGGTGACGTATCCGACAATCTCTTCGCCGCGAATTGGATTACAACATCGTGCGCGATACACCAGCAGATCGTCGTGCCCTTTCACGGTGATGGCCGAGGTTTCGGTGCCGAATACGCGGCGGATGACGCTGGTGAATCCTTCCGGCGGATCTTTGTCCGGATCGCCGTTGGCCTGACACGCCAGAAGAAGCGTCGGCGGGAAGCACGCGCGCCAGGATGCTGCGCGCCGAATACTTGCCGTAACCGATGGCGGCGAGCAAGTCGTCGGGTTTGGCCAGCCCGTTCTCGCCGGCCACGCGCGTCAGCTCCGCTTCGCTCAGGTTCTTCAGCGCAATGCGATATTTGCGCGCCTCTTTTTCGATCAGCTTGCGGCCGATTTCGATGGCGCGTTCGCGCTGATGCACGTTCAGCCAGTGCTTGATCTTCTGGCGGGCGCGCGGCGATTTCGCCAGTTGCAGCCAGTCGCGGCTGGGATGGTGGCCGGCGAGGTTTGAATTTCCACGATGTCGCCGGAGCGCAACTTTTGACGCAAGGGCGCCATGCGCCCATTTACTTTGGCGCCAACGCAGGTATGTCCAACCTCGGTGTGGACGGAATAGGCGAAGTCGATCGGCGTGGCATCCTGCGGCAGGATGACGATCTTCCCCTTCGGAGTGAAGGTGTAAACCTCTTCCGGGTAGAGATTGATCTTCAGCGTGGAGAGGAACTCGTCGGAGCTCTTCATGTCGCGCTGCCACTCGACTACCTGACGCAGCCATGCCAGCCGCTGCTCATCGCGCGCCGACACCGGACCATCTTTGTACTTCCAGTGCGCCGCAATGCCTTCCTCGGCCATCTTGTGCATTTCTTCGGTGCGGATTTGCACCTCGAAGGCATGGCCTTTCTCGGAGATGACCGTGGTATGCAGCGACTTGTAAAAATTATTGCGCGGGATGGCGATGAAGTCCTTGATGCGCCCCGGAACCGGCCGCCATTGGTTATGAATGATGCCCAGCACCGCATAGCAATCGGATTCCGATTGCGTGATGATGCGCAGCGCCAACATGTCGTAGATCTGGTCCACCGAGATGCGCTGCCGTTGCAGCTTCTGCCAGATGCTGTAAAGGCGCTTGATGCGGGCTTCCACCTTGGCCTGGATGTTGGCTTCCTTCAGCTTCTGCCCGATGACGGTCTGCACCTCGGCCAGGAACGCCTCGCCTTCTTTGCGGCGGGACTCGATGGCTTCCTTGACCTGGTTGTACGAGATGGGATCGACGTACTGGAACGCGAGGTCTTCCAGCTCACCGCGGATCTTGCCCATTCCCAGGCGATGGGCTATGGGAGCGTAAATCTCCAGCGTCTCTTTCGCGATCTTGTGCTGCCGCTCCGGCGAGAGGAACTTCAAGGTGCGCATGTTGTGCAAACGATCGGCCAGCTTGATGAGCACCACGCGGATGTCATCCATCATGGCCAGCACCATCTTGCGCACGTTTTCGGCTTGCGCCTCTTCCGACGAGGCGAAGTCGATCTTGCTGATCTTGGTGACGCCTTCGACGATGTGGGCGACCTGCTCGCCGAACTCGGCCTTGATCTCTTCGATGGTTACGGAGGTGTCTTCCACTGCATCGTGCAGCAGGCCGGCGACAATGGCGGTCGAGTCGAGCCGCATCTCCGCCAGCAGGGCCGCAACCTCGAGGGGATGCACCAGATAAGGCTCTCCCGACTCGCGGGCCTGTCCTTTGTGATGTTCGAGAGAGAATTCGTAGGCTTTCTTGATCAGGGCCTGGTCGTCTTCGGGCCGGTAGGAGCGGACTTTGCGCAGAAGATCGCGAAAACGTGTGACCGTCAAAACATTGGTCGCGATGTGTTGGCGCAAAGTCGCCATGTCCGATTATACGTCAGTATTCGGAGGTTCTCCTGTGACGTGCATTTTCGAAATCGAGGGCAATGTGTTACAGCTCTAACTGCGAAGCTTGCGTGCAGGAGCGGGACATGCGAGTACTGATCAGCGGCGCTTCGGGACTGATCGGACGGGCGCTGACCCCGGCTTTGATTTCGGCTGGTCACGAGCCGGTCGCTCTGGTTCGGCGAGCGCCGCGTGCGGAACGAGGTGCAATGGAGTCCGGGCGAGCGGCTCGATCCTGAGAAGCTGGCGGGGGCGGATGCCATCGTCCACCTGGCGGGGAAGAACGTCGCCGGACGCTGGACGGAGAAGTTTAAGCAGGAAGTACTGGAGAGCCGAGTGCAAGGAACTCGAACTCTGGCGGATGCGGCCGCCGAATCGTATCGCCGAAGCGGACGGCCGCGTATTTTCATTTCAGCCTCAGGAATTAACTATTACGGAAGCCGGGGCGACGAACTCCTGACCGAACAGAGTTCTCCGGGAAAGGGATTTCTAGCTGAGGTCGGCCAGCAATGGGAGGCCGCCACTGTTCCGGCGAGCGAAGCGGGGGTGCGGGTTGTGAACCTCCGCATTGGAGTGGTGCTTGCCCATGATGGCGGGGCGCTCAAGCCGATGCTGTTGCCATTCCGACTTGGGCTTGGCGGAAGGATCGGCAGCGGAAAACAGTTCTGGAGCTGGATCTCCTTTGACGATGTGATCGGCGTAGCGCTGTTCGCCCTGCACAATGACAGCCTGCGAGGACCGGTGAACACAGTTGGACCCGGTCCGGTTCGCAACGAGGAGTTCGTGTGGGCGCTGGGGAAAGAGCTTCATCGTCCCACGATCTTTCCTTTGCCAACTTGGGTTGTGCGCACATTGCTCGGCGAGATGGGAGAGGAGTTGCTGCTGACCTCAATTCGCGCCGAACCCGCAAAGCTGAAGGCCGCCGGATATCGCGTTCGCTCATCCGGAGCTGAGGGACGCCATCCAAGTTGCTGTAAGCGGGAAGTGACGCCGATGTGATCGCATATCAAACAAGAGCGGTCCACGGGTCTTGCTCTGGGTAAATTGGGAAAAGTCGGAGAGCCCCTTCAGGGACGGCACGGTTGCTCCACCCTCTGAAGGCTGGCTCTAGATGGTCTACACCAACTCGGAGATTGGTCGGGAGGTCCCGACCTACAGCTCTTCGATGGTTACCTTGTCGTTGGTGTAGATGCAAATCTTGCCGGCAATCTTCATCGCCTCCTCGGCTATCTTGCGGGGCGGCAGGTCGGTGTGCTCGAAGAGGGCCGTAGCGGCTGCGGTGGCATAAGGGCCTCCACTGCCGATCGCGGCAATTCCGGTGTCAGGCTCAATCACGTCGCCCTGTCCGCTGATGAGGAAGGTCTGGTTCTGGTCGGCGACCAGCAGTAAGGCTTCGAGGGAGCGTAACATCTTGTCGGTGCGCCAGTCCTTGGCTAGCTCGACTGCGGCGCGGCCAATGTTGCCGTGATACTGCTCCAGCTTGGATTCGAAGCGCGCGAACAACGAGAACGCGTCGGCGGTGGAACCGGCAAACCCGGCGAGAATTTTGTCCTGGTAAAGGCGGCGGATCTTGCGTGCGGAGTGCTTAATGACGCCTTCGCCGAGCGTGACCTGACCATCTCCGGCCATCACGACTTTCCCATCCCGGCGAACACAAAGAACAGTAGTAGAGCGGATCAAACGCTTTGTGCCATGAATGAAGTTGATTATAGCAGCGTTAAATCAAGGGCCAACGGCAGTTGAGCGGGGGAGACTAAAGCAATTCCGAGATTTCGGTATCCCGTGCTGGGTGGAGCGCGCCTTCAGGCGTGCATACTACAACTGCAATGAGGGCGAGGCTTCAGCCGCTGAGGTAAGGGCCCCGTCGCCTCAGAGGCTAACGCCGAATCTAGATAGAACTCTCATTGCATTGCTGAAGCAGTCCTCCACCCAGACACCAACTCAGGATCTACTCTCACGTCGATCCGTGCTGCCTACTGCTTCGGTTTCTCTTGCACCTGCTTCTTCTGTTGTGCCTGCTGCTCCTCAGTCCAAGGCGGCACGACTCCGTTGATGCGGGCGTAGGCAATGGCCTGCCCCAAGTGCTCGGCATTGTGACGGAGGATGAACAGCAAGATGCCCCGATACGTATTCTTGGCGCCGAACCAGTCCACCTGTTTCTCAACGTCGGCATCGGGCATGCTCAACACAGCCTGCCGCATGTGAGCGAAGGAGTCCTTCAAGGTGGAAATTACCTTGGTCTTGTCCGTGGTGGACTTGTCGAACCCTTGGACCTTGAAGCCCGGAGGCGGCGGATAGCCAATCACTTTGGTCAGGTTGTAATTGGCGGCAGCCACATGGAGGAAGACCTCGCTGACGGAGCGGACGCCCTCCGCCGGACGCCAAGTGTACTTGTCGGCGGGAATGGCCTTGGCAAGTTGGACAAACTTGTCTTCCTGGGTCTTCAGCTCGTTGAGGAACTCCGCGCGTGCGCCGGAGGTGGGAGCGGCAGTCGTAGTTACCTGAGGAGATGAGGTGTCTTGAGCAGCCGCGAAGGTGACGGTTGCCAGCACCAGGACAACGGGCAGCAGGAATGTCAAAGGACAGCAACGCAGGACTCGCATGGCAAGACTCCCTTTCCAGATTGCACTACGTGACCTGCTGCTCTTTATACACTTTTTGTCAACGCATTGAGCTGCGTTCTACGGCTGGTTTTACGCGACTCATCACGCGGCCGTTGTGAGGACGTCGGAATCCGGGCTAGGGGTTCGCGCATGCCGTATTACAGTGTATTATTACGTATTATGGACAAGACAGTCAGCTTTCGCACGAACTCGAAAAAAGTGGACGCGCTGGACGCCCTTGCGTCCCTGCAGGACCGCGATCGCAGTTACCTGCTCAACCAGGCGGTGGATAACTACCTCGACCTCCAGCAGTATCACATCGAATTGATCGAAAAGGGCATTCGCCAAGCTGATGAGGGAGACCTGGTTGACCACCGTGATGTAGAGAAGATGGTGGCAAAGCTGCGGCGCAAGAAATGACGATTCGCTGGGCGAGAGACGCCACCCGTCAACTTGCGGCCGCTCATGCCTATGTGAGTGCCGATAACCGTACGGCCGCCGACCGGCTGCTGCTCCAAATCACCGGTGCGGTAAGGCTTCTCGCCTCTCATCCAAACGTAGGACGGGAAAGACGAGTCAAGAACACCCGCGAGCTGGTAATCGTCAACACTCCATACATTGTCGCTTACCGGATCAAGAATCAGGAGACCATTCAGATATTGGCCGTGCTCCATGGCAAGCGAAGATGGCCAGAGAGTTTCTAGCCGGCGCGTCCGCTACGCAACCTCCGCTAGGCCTTTGCGCCCGCCGTATGGTTCGCATCCAGCTCTGCCAGCAAGTCGTCCACCCGCGCCTCCAGGATGTTGCGGATGGAGCAGATGCCCAAGACTTTTCCGTGATCGTCCACAATCGGCATATGGCGGTAGTGCCGCTCCAGCATGACTTGAAGCGCCTCGCTGGGAGTGGTCTCTTCGGTTGCCATCTCGACCATGGGGCTCATAAGCTCGTGCACCGGCGTGCGCTTGGGATCGCGCCCACTGAGGGCGAACTTCGCCAGCACGTCGCGCTCGGTAAACATGCCGGCCACTACGCCGTGCTCGTCAATGACGGCCACCGCGCCCACTTGTTTTTCCAGCATCGTGCTGAATCGCATCTTCCACCGTTGCCTGCAGCGACACCGTCGCCGGGCCTTCGTCACACCATTTTAGGAGACTCATGATTTCCTTTCAGCTGTCAGCCATCAGCTGTCAGCTACATCAATGTCGATAACCTGGCTGCAGCCTCTATTCTCGGCTCATTGTCCCGGGAATAGTAGTGCCTATGGCTCATGGCTCATGGCCGAAAGCTGACGGCTGATAGCTTCTTCTTACGCGTTGATCGCCATGCCAAACACCGCATTCGCCGCATCCAGCATCGCCTCTGACAATGTGGGATGCGCGTGGATAATGTTCGCCAGCTCTTCCGCGGTGCATTCCATCTCCAGCGCCAGCACGGATTCGGCAATCAGTTCGGTCGCATTCGGCCCGATGATGTGCACGCCCAGGATCTCGCCGTACTTCGCGTCGGTAACGATCTTGATGAAGCCTTCGTGCTGCCCCACGATGCTGGCGCGCGAGTTCGCGGTGAAAGGGAACTTGCCGACCTTAACGGTGTAACCCTTTTCCTTAGCCTTGGCTTCGGTGAGGCCCACGCTTCCGATCTCGGGATGGCAATAGGTCGCGTTGGGAATGCGCAGCGGGTTGATCGGTTTTGCTGGCTTGCCCGCGATGTGCGTGACCGCCACGATGCCTTCCATAGCGCCCGCGTGCGCCAGTTGCGGGAAGCCCACGACGATATCGCCGATGGCGTAGACTCCCGGCTCGGCCGTGCGCATGAACTGGTCGATCTTCACGAAACCGCGGTCGAGCTCGATCTTCGTTTTCTCGATGCCGACATTTTCGGTCATGGGGCGCGCCCCACCGCGACCAGCACCTTCTCGGCTTCCAGCTTCTGCGGCTTGCCATCGACGGTGAAGGTAACGGCGACGCCCGTCTTGGTCTTCTCAACTTTCTCGACCTTGGCGTTCACAAAGCCATTGATGCCGCGCTTCCGATACACGCGCATCAACTCCTTCGAAACTTCCTCGTCTTCGACCGGAACGTAACGCGGCAGCATCTCGAGGATGGTCACGTCCGTAGCCGAAGGATTTGTAGATGCTGGCAAACTCGACCCCCACCGCGCCCGAGCCGATCACGATCAGCGACTTGGGAATCTGGTCCAGGCTCAGCACCTCGATATTGCTCAGGACCTGCATGTCCGCCTGCAGGCCGGGCAACATGCGGGCCGACGAACCGGTGGAAAGTATGACGTTCTTCGCCTTGATCGACTTCAGTTCGCCGCCTTCCAGCGCGACCGTGTGGATGCCGTCTTTGCGCGGGCCGGTCAGCTTGCCCCATCCGCGAATCACGTCCACCTTGTTCTTCTTCATCAGGAACTGCAGGCCCTTGGCATGCTTGTCCACGATGCCCTGTTTGCGCTTCTGGATCGCGCCCCAGTTCAGCGAGACGCCAGCCGTGTTCTCCAGCCCAAGTTCCATGCCTTCCTTCACGTGGTCGAAGACCTCCGCGTTGAACAGCAAGGCCTTGGTCGGAATGCAACCGACATGCAGACAGGTGCCGCCCAGGTACGGGTCTTTCTCGATGAGGGCGGCCTTCAGTCCAAGCTGCCCGGCGCGAATGGCCGCGGTGTATCCCGCAGGCCCGCTGCCGATGATGGCTACGTCATAAATTGTCTCTGGCAAGTTCGTGCTCCGTTCTAGAAGGGTTATGAGCGCCGGGAGTCACCCGGCTTGTCGGAATAATGGACGACAGGCGAATAGATGATTGTAAATCACGGGAAGAAGCAGAGGCGGCGAGCGCACTCTGGCCATGTTCGGCAAGGCCAATCTAACCACGGATTTGCGCGGATGAACGCGGATGAATTAGGAGCGGGCGATTCCTGCATCTATCCGGTCGTTCCGGCAACCTGCGGCTGAATGTCTTGCAGGTTTTTGCTTCGAATTGATCCGCGCCACCCGTGTCAATCCGTGGTTAAAACGCCTTTGAGTCTTTTTCTCCCCCTGCTTCGTATATCCCGTTAGTATGGTCGCCACCGCTTTCAGTTCGCTGGTTCCGATGGAAACCGAAGAGTCCCAAATCGCAAGTGGGCTCCGGCGTCGCGATCCTGACCTGCTCGACGCCTTGATCGAGCAGTATCAGCACCGGCTGCTGCGCTACCTGCTGCACCTGACCGGCAATCGCGCCGTCGCCGAGGACCTGTTCCAGGAAACCTGGCTGCGCGTGCTGGAAAAAGGCCATCAGTATGACGGCCGCAACCGCTTCGTGACCTGGCTGATGTCCATCGGACACAACGTCGCGATCGACTATCTGCGCAAGAAAAATCCCCGCAGCCTGGACGAAATGAGGGACCCGGAAGATGGCGCGCCTTTTGAACCTCCGGCGACCGGCCCATCGCCCTTCGACCTGGCATTGGCGCAGCAGCAGCATGAAATGTTCGACGCGGCCTTGGGCCAGGTGCCGGCGATTTTCCGCGAAGTCCTGGTACTTCGCTTCCAGGAACAGATGAAGCTTGAGGAGATCGCGCAGTTGATTCACATTCCCCTTGCCACCGTAAAGACCAGAATCTATCGCGGCGTGATGGCATTGCGTCCCGCGCTGAAGGGAGGCGCCCAATGACCAACCACGACCATGAGCGCGCCATTGATCTCATCACCCGTCGCGGAGTGGAAGATATCGCCGCCCCGGACTCGGCATGGCTGGAGTCGCATCTGTCGCACGTGCGCCGAATGTGCCGAATATGCCGCGCTGGCGGAGAGCACTGGCCGGCTTCTGCGGTCGGTTGCGGTCACCGCCAGTCCGGCGCTGGTGAGCGACGACCCAGGCTCGGGTGCACGCGCGCGCGATGTATCTGCAAGAGCAGCGGTCCCGCATGGTCCTGATCGCGATTTCATTTTGTATCGGAGCCATGTCTTCGGCGCTTTCAGCGTGGCTGTGGTGGCGATTCGGCGGCTGGGTGGCGCAACATGTGGGACTCTCAGTCGGCGATCGTCGAACCGGGAATCCTGCTGTTTCTGCTGTTGCCGGCAATCGTGATCGCCGGCTTGCTGCTGGCGTTTCCTCATCCCGTATTCGAAGGCTCACTCATGCTGGCGTTGGCGAGGGAGCATGAAGGAGAAAAGCGATGAACCAACCAAAATCTCAGTTTCGAAGCGAACTCGCCATTATTCCGCCCGTGGCAAGGGTAATTGCAGTCTTGGCGTTCTGCCATGATGCAGATCTGCCTGCTGGGGCTCCTGCCTCACTATGAAAGAGACATACCCCCGATGCCGTTCGTTGGTGCTGATCAGCATATTGCGGTGGCATCGTTGTTGCCATCATCATCCTGATGATCGGTTACGTGAATGCGGACTCCAAGCGTCGCGGCATGAATTCGCTGCTGTGGACGCTGCTGGTGATTTTCGTTCCCAAAGCCCTGGGCTTTATTGCGTACTTCCTGCTGCGCAAGCCTCTGCTGATACCGTGCCCCAACTGCGGTGCCGTCGGTCGGATCGGACTTCCGATATTGCCCGAAGTGTGGCCATGCCTTGACCCCGAGCTGCAGCCACTGCGGCCGCTCCATCAGCCACGATTACGTGTGCTGCCCGTATTGCGGAAAACCGGTGGGAGCGACGGCGACTTCTTAGGCCCAGCGGAACGGTTTAGTGCGGTTCACCACAGAGAGCACAGAGGTTTTTGTTCGTGAGGTCGGAACGGTTTATTCACTAAGGTTCATCGAGCACTACTCGCTAAGGTGCATGCTCACATGATCTCCGTGGTAACAAGCGCTTTTCTCGGTGCCTCTGTGTCTCTGTGGTGAACTCGCGATTGATTTAGAATTCCTTCCCATGGCAGTAGTCACCTATCTGGAAGCCATTCGCCAGGGAATCTGGGAAGAGATGGAGCGCGATCCCGCGGTCTTCTGCATCGGCGAAGACATCGGCATTTACGGTGGCGCGTTCAAAGTTACCGAAGGACTGATCGACCGCTTTGGCCCCGAGCGTGTGGTGGACACGCCGATCTCGGAGATGGCCATCGTCAACGCCAGCTTTGGCGCGGCCCTCACCGGCATGCGGCCAGTGGCCGAGTTCCAGTTCATGGACTTCATCAGTTGCGCCTTCAATCAGATCGTTAACATGCTGGCCAAGGCGCATTTCCGCTGGGGCGCGCCGGTTCCAGTCGTGCTGCGCGGCCCGTCGGGCGGCGGCGTCCACGGAGGTCCATTTCACTCGCAGAATCCCGAGACCTATTTCGCGCATACGCCGGGACTGAAAGTCATCTGCCCGGCCAGCGCGTATGACGCCAAGGGGCTTATCAAATCGGCCATCCGCGACAACAATCCTGTGCTGTTCTTCGAGCACAAGTTTCTTTACCGCCGCATTAAAGAAGAACTGCCCGCCGGCGACTACACCGTGCCGATTGGCAAGGCACGGGTGGTGCGCGAAGGCCGCGATGTCAGCGTCATCACCTACGCCGCCATGGTGTATGTCGCGCTGGAAGCCGCGGAGATTCTGGCGAAAGAAGGCATCGAGCTTGAAGTGGTGGATTTGCGGACGGTGCTGCCGCTGGACCGCGAAGCCATCCGTCAGACGGTGGAAAAGACCAATCGCGTAATCGTGCTGCACGAAGACACCAAGACCGGCGGAATCGCCGGAGAGGTGGCGGCCATCATCAACGAAGAGTGTTTCGACTCGCTGGATGCGCCGATCGTGCGTATCGCCTCCGCTGACAGCCCCGTACCGTTTTCGCCGCCGCTGGAAGAAGCCTTTCTCCCCAAGGTGGAAGACGTGGTGCGCGAAGCACGGCGGTTGCGGAAGTATTGAGAAGCGCGAAGTGGAATCAGACGTTCCTGGAAGCCCGCAAGCTAGGTGTCACGCCACTGACCGCTGATGACATTTCTGTGATGTTTCGGCCTGTGCCAACGCCATCGAAAGCGACTCATAGTACGATAATGAATCCTCCGGCGAGGGCCGGTACAGCAAGCTCAGAGGAGAAGCATGCGCGGATTCATCGTGGGAGTCATCCTTACGCTGCTCGTCGTTTTCGGCGGGGCCTATTACTTACGCGACCACGGGACGCTTCGACGTCCGGGCCGTGGGCAACTCGCCCAGCACCTTCGAGCGGCGGACCGCCATGAAGTCGCTGGACGAGTGGGTGGATTTGCACGCCGGCAAGCAAGCCAATCCGTTCCAGCCGACCATGGACAACATCATGGACGGCTCCATGACTTATGACAAGAACTGCGCCATGTGCCATGGCAGCCTTAAGCAGCCTACGTCGCCCCTTCGCAACAATTTTTACCCTCCGGTGCCGCAACTCATAAGCCGCACTCCCGACGATCCTGACGCGAATCTCTTTTATGTCATCAAGTATGGGGCGCGCTTCACCGCCATGCCGGGCTGGGACGGCGTGCTGTCGGATGACGACATCTGGAAGACGGTGCTCTTCATCAAGAATTCCAACCAGATGAAGGATGATTCGCAGCCGCAGAGCCCGCAGCACATGGACAATTCCAAGCCGCCACAGTAAGTTTGAGGTTTCGTGATCTGCTACTCGATGGCTGACTGCACTTCATGAACATCGCACTGTTTGGCGGAACCTTCGATCCCATTCATCGCGGACACGTGATCGTGGCGCGCGCCGCCGCCGCGAAGTTCGCCTTGAAACAAGTGTGGTTTATTCCCGCCGATATACCGCCGCACAAGCAGAAGACGCCGATCCTGCCGTTCTATCATCGCTACGCTATGGTTGCGCTCGCGCTCGCAGGCGAGAAGGCATTCGTGCCCTCGCTGTTGGAAGCTCCCGATCCCGCGACCGGCGACAGCCGCCGCAAGCCGAGCTACTCGATTGACACGGTCCGCCGGGTGAAGGCGATGCTGGGCAAGAGCGACCACCTATACTTCCTGATAGGCATGGACGCGTTTAAGGACATCGCCAAGTGGTACGAGGCTGAGGCCCTGCTGGGCGAGTGCGACTTTATCGTGGCCGCGCGTCCAGGCTACTCGCTGGCCGATGTCGCTTCGTCGTTGCCGGCGAAACTGCGGCCAGGCGCGGCAGTGACAAAATTGTTCCGCAAGCAGAAGATGGAAGGACCGCTGGTATTGCCGGGCGCTACCTTGCACATGCTGCCGGAGACCCACGAAAATGTTTCGGCCACCCAGATCCGCGCGGCGGTGGGCCGCGGAGGCGCGCTGAAGCGCTTAGTCCCTGACGCAGTAGCGGAATACATCCAGAAGGAGCAGTTGTATCGAAACAGAACCGAGCCGAACCTATGAAGAGAAATGAATTGAGGGCGCAAGTCGCCATCGCCGTGCGCGCTTGTCAGGAGAAGAAGGCGGCGGACATCAGCATCCTGCGGCTCGACGAGCAGGCCAGCGGGTTCACCGACTATTTCGTGGTCTGTTCGGGGGCCAATCCGCGGCAGGTACAAGCCATCGCCGACGAGGTGGACGAGAAGCTCAGCGCCACCGGAGTGGAACCTTCGCACCGCGAAGGGCTACAACCAGGCCGATTGGGTCCTGCTGGACTACGTGGACTTCGTGGTCCACATCTTCTCCGAGAGCGCGCGGAAGTTTTACGACCTGGAGCGGCTGTGGAAGACAGCCACGCGGCTGCAACTCTCCGATCTGGAGAAGCCTGCCCGCAAACCCGCTGCGAAGAAGGCCACTACTCGTGCCAAGGCGGCGAAGGCTGCCAAAGCGGCAGCGAAGTCCGCTGCCAAGACCGCTCGCAAGCGCGGCCCAACCACGCGCTCGCGCAAGAGCTCCTGAGCCGTGAAGCTTCGCATCGTATGGATCGGCAGGACCCGCAGTTCGCCCATTCAATCGTTGACCGCCGAATATCTGAAGCGGCTCTCGCGCTACGCCGCCTGCGATGCGCAGGAGCTTGCCTCCGAAGCAGCTCTGCTCAAGCTGGTGGAAAAAAGCACCAGCCGTAAACCGCCGGTGCTGGTGCTGCTGGATGCGCGCGGCCAGCCAGCTCACCTCGGAAGAGATTGCCAACTTTCTCCAGTATCATCAAGAGCACGACACCCAGGAGTTGCTGTTTGCGGTCGGCCCGGCCGACGGCTGGAGTGACGCTACGCGCGCCGCCGCGTCCAACATTCTGTCCTTCGGAAAGGTGACGCTGCCGCATGAACTGGCGCGCGTCGTGCTGTTGGAGCAGCTCTATCGGGGATTCACCATCCTCAAGGGTCATCCGTATCACGGAGGACATTAGGACGATCCGGATGCATGATTTCAGGTTCGTGGCAACTACGGAGCGGGAACTCGTCTGGCGTTGGCAGAGCAGAACGACTCTGCAAGACCCAGCCCGCGGGCGAAATTGATTTTAGCCCAGGGCGAAGAGCGTGTGTGAGAACTAAGTTCGCTCTTCGCTGCTGGAGTATGACACACGAAAATCGAACCCCGAGGTGGAATCAGTTAGCCCAGGACGGAGCGAAGCGGAGTCCTGGGTAGAGTGGAAAATCTTGCGCGAGCCCCGTAGGGCGGCACGGTTCTCACACACCCTCGGAAGCCCTGCGAAAAGTGCAAGAAACTAACGAGTCCCTTCAGGACGACAGAGATTGTGATACGGGCTTCGCACCACCCGCCCCTGGAATTGCTCTTAGAAGGAGGTATGAAGTTTCAACGGCCACGCACTTTCCTGATTTTTGCGTCGCAATCCTCTCGTCGTACTGCGCGGGGCAACCCTCAGCGAAGCCGGCCGCCCCTCGCTCCCTCGAGCAATGGAAAGCGGCGGTGATCGGCGGAAACGTCGCGACCCTGCAGGCGCTCTACAGCAGCAATCCTCCGGCCCAAGTCGCCACGGCGGCGGGTGCGTCCACCGTAACGTCGGAAGTCGCTTTCTGGACCGGCCTCAAAGCGCGTCGCATGAAGCTGAATGTCATTCAGTCGGAATCGCCTCAGGCAGGCGTCGCAGCAGTTGGTCTTTCAGGCTGAGGTCCACACCAGCGCAGGCCAGACGCTCTACGTAACCGAAGGCCAGCTTTGGCAGAAGCAGGGCGAACAGTGGCGGCTGGCAGGCACGAAACGCTCCGAAGCTACCAAACTGCAACAGCCGGCCTCGACCAGCAAGGTCATCTACGCTCCCGGGGTCGATGCTCACGCCGAGATCAAGCACGCTCTGCAACTCGCCGCCAAAGGCCACAAGCGGGTGCTGGTAGTCTTCGGCGCCAACTGGTGTTACGACTGCCATGTGCTCGACCTGGCATTTCACCGGCCCGACATTGCGGGGGTGCTGCAGCAGAACTTTGAAGTTGTCCACGTGGACGTTGGCGAAGGCGACAAAAACCAGGACCTCATGGACCGAATATCAGGTGCCGATGAAAAGAGGCATTCCGGCGATCGCGGTCCTGGATAGCGACGGCAAGCTGCTCTACAGCCAGAAAGGCGGCGAGTTCGAGAAGGCCCGGGCCCTTGCGCCGGAGGATGTGCTGCAATTCCTGAATAAATGGAAGCCGGTCACGCGGTAGAGCGCTTGGCGGGCGATAGCTCCGGCGAGACTCGCGACTACACTATCCGTTACTATATCGACAGTAAATCGTCTAAAGCTCGCCGCTATGTCGGCGCAAGATGAGGGAACATCTGGAATGAAATTCATCGTGATCCGGCAATTCGCCCTGGCTACGACTGTGCTGCTCGGCAGCATGGCAGCGTGGGGCGCCGATACCTCCATGCTGCGGCCTCCCAAAGGATCGAAGGTCGCCATCATCGTGTTTGAAGATCTCGAATGTCCTGACTGCGCGCGCGCGGCGCCGCTGCTGCACGAAGCCGCCAAGCAGTACAACATTCCGCTGGTGCAACATGATTTTCCCCTGCCCATGCACGCCTGGTCGTTTGAGGCTGCCGTGAATGCCCGCTACTTCGACACCAAATCACAGAAGCTGGGTGACGAGTATCGCCTCTACATCTTTCAGAACCAAACGCAGATTACCAAGCAGAACCTGCGCGGCGTGACCGAGCGATTTGCCGACGAGCACAAAGTGGCATTGCCGTTCGTGGTCGATCCCAATGGAGATCTCGCCGCCAAAGTCAAAGCTGACTATCAACTTGGGCAGCGCATCCCTCTCGATCACACCCCCACCATCTACGTGGTCAGCGATACCGTACGCGGGCAGCCCTTCGTCGAGGTCGTCGACCGGACCAAGCTCTACCAGTTGATTGAGCAGGTGATGAAGGAAGCCGGCAGCAATCCGCCGGCCAGCAAGACCGCCGCCGCCCACAAGGCTGCGCACGCCCAATAAACGACGGGAGTGCTGCCAGAAAGCTCGCCACCACGGCGAGCTTTTCCGTTTGGTGGATTGCAAATCCCGCCTATTCCGCGAAGTCCGGCGAAACTTTCAATGCCCCGTCGGGTTGCTATGATCGAATCGATATGCCCGACAAAGCTTCCGTACAATCCATGCCGCCGCTCTCCTCCCATGACCGTATTCTGCTGGCGGGCAAGCATTTGTTCGCACGCAATGGGTACGAAAACACCAGCACGGTCGCGATTTCCCGCGAAGCGGGCACCAGCGAATCGCAGATGATGAAGCATTTCGGCAGCAAGCAAGGTCTGCTGGTCGCCATTTTCGACCGCGGTTGGGCGGCCATCGCCGAACGGGTGCAAGTGGCTCAAAAGCAGCGCCTCGCTCCCGGAAAGGCTCTTCGGAGTGTTGGAGGCCATCGCTATCGAACTGGACAATGATTCGGATCTGAAGGAAATCATGCTGCTCGAGGCTTGGCGCGTCCGCAAAGACAATCGCGACGTGCTGCTGAGCCAGGGATTTCAACGATTTGCAGATGTGGTGGACGGAATCCTGAGCGAGATGAGGGACCGCGGCCAAATCCGCTCGGATGTGAACCTTCAGGCAGTGCGAGCCGCTTACATGGGGATGACGGAAGGCCTGTTGCGCGACCAGGTGGTGGCGAAACGCTCCGAGTATATCGCCAATTACAATTTTGACGATGTCAGAAAAGTCCTGGAAGTCCTGATTCCAGCCCTCCGCGAGGAGCGGGCCCAGTCGTTGAAAGCGGTCAACGAGTAGACAGTCATTCATCCTAGCGCTCTCCCAAGCGGTTACAGCTTCCGCAACACCTCAAATATGTCGTCGTTACTCGGTACCTGGCCGAGAGGATAGACCTTCCCGAACGCCAGCTTGCCGCTCTTGTCCACGATAAATATGGCCCGCTCATTGACCCCGGGCAGCGGATCTCCCTCGCGCTGGATCCCGAAAATCCTGGCGACTGCTCCATGCGGATAAAAATCGCTGGCCAGGGGAAAGCTCAATGTGCCGATCTCTTTCTTCTGCCAGGCCGTGTGGCTGGGGATTGAGTCTGCGCTGATGGCCACGACCTGCGCATCGTAGCCGGCGAGCTTCTCCGTTTCCGAACTCAGAGCAGGCAACTGAGAGGCGCAAACCGGCGTCCAGTCGGCCGGATAGAAAGCCAGGACAACGTTCTTCTTTCCCCGGTAGTCGCTGAGCTTGAATTGCTGCTTGATATTTCCCACGACCGCCGGGAGCTCGAAATCCGGTACCTCATCGCCAACGTTCAGAGTCGCCATTCCTTGCCTCCAGTTCCTTGTTCGATGCAAACAGCGATTCTAGAGGTCATGCTCCTTGGCGGGCAAGTCCGTAACGGCTGGCATTGTTGCAGTTTGATGAAAATCGAACTCGCGTATCTCGCGGGCCGCATCAATGGTGCCCCGTTCTAGCCCTCTTTTGGCTAGGGCGGGGGTTTTCGTACGAACCCTCATGCACTCTCCTCTTTCGTCTCACTCACCCTCGCGCTCTTCAGCGATTTCTTCGAAACCTTCTCGCCGGCCGCACTACTCGCCTCCATCAATCTCAAATTCGCCGCCGCCCCGTGCAGCGCCGACAGAATCAGCTTCGCGCGGTCCGGCCGGATCAGCTCTTGCGCCACCCCATGGATCAACTGCATAAAGCCGATCTGTATGGCCGCAGCGTCCTCCAGATAGGGCAACTCGTACCGGTAATCAGGATGGTTCTCCGGATGAGGGTTAAACAGCCGCACAAAGAGGTTGGTCTTGGGAGCGCGTTTGCGCACCTCGGTGTGGTGATAGCAGTATTTCTCATCGTGCCATGCGGGCGAACCGCAACGCTGGCCGCCCGGCTTGATGTGCTCGCAGATCGCATAAAGGCTCGTATCGGTAGCTTCTAGAGTAGGAAGACTCACGGCCCCCCTTTCTGTAACTCGTTTGATATCAATATCTTGCTCGTAAGATCCTGTGTTTACAGGAGTTAGGCTCGCTAGTAACTCGCGTCTTTTCAATATATTGCATAATTCCCGGCCAAGATCCTGAGCCCCTTAGACTTACACGTAAGATCCTGCGGAATAAGAAGTTATCACTAGCCGGGATGTCCCATCCTTGTCGCCCGGGAGACAAGGCGGGTACCAAACCCATGATCCCTGACCTCTGACCCCTGTCTTTAGGCAACTGCTCCTCCTAGCCCCTAATCCCTGACCCCTAGCCTCTGTCTTTAGACACAAATGGGCAGGAGCGCCGGGCGCGGCGGTTCCTGCCCTACCTGAAAGTATGTTTCTGCCCACCACCGCGGTCAAGTTACGAAGGTGCCAATTCCTGCTCCTATTTCGCTCCCCCTCCCGTAACGGGAATCCTCCTCGTGTATCGCGGGAACGATTTCGGCGAAGGGCAGCATGATCACCTTTCCATACGCTTGTCATCCTGAGCGCAGGCGTGCCGACTTTGCACGCCGCAGTCGAAGGACCCCTATAGCAGAAAGAATCGATCTGTTTACCAACCACTACTCACTATCCATTGCTTCACGAGCGCCCCGGGCGCGAAAGATGATGTCCCACCGTTTTTTCAACGGTGAGTAGCGAGAAGAAGGAATTCGAGTCCCGCTTGGGACGACACAGGATTCTGTCTTGGCATTTGCCCCGGCTGACTGCTCTCCCATATCAATCCTGTTCACCGAATTGCCACATTTCCACGCATCACTCTGTAAACTAATGATTTTAATATAGATATATCATTAACTATGAATCACTATATAAAACAAAACAAATAGCTTGACATTACAATTGAGCTAGCGGTAAATTTTATACATTAGCTTATTGTTAGCTGAGCAAACTTGGCAGTTCGGTGAACAGGATTGATATGGGAGAGCAGTCAACTGGAGAAGCCGCCCGTCTCGAGCAAAAGTTAGACTTGATCGCTCGATTACTTGCTGCACTTGTAACAAGAGATCTTAGGCAGCGTGATCAGATTGCCGTGCTGAACAAAGTGGGGCTTGCGCCCAGAGAAATTGCCGATCTAGTGGGCACGAGCGCAAACACCGTACGGGTTGAGTTGGTACACATCCGGAAGAAGAGATCGACACGACAGCGACCTCCAATCGGAATAGCAGAGGGAACGGAGTGAGACAAACGTGACGAAGAACCGACTCGACCCCGAACTTCTTCGAAAGTTGGCAGCGCGGCTAGAAAAAAGCCAGCAGTACATCAGGGAGCAGATCAGCAGGCGGGCGGGCAAGACCGGAAGATGCTCAGAGGCAGAGTTGGTCCTTTGGTGCAACTCGGCTTCCATCCCTGCGACCCGGTACTTGAATAAACAAACCCCACGGGTACGCACAGAGGTTCAAGAAGGTCTAACCCAAAACTCGATTCAAAACCGGCGGATGCTTTTGGCAAGTTGGTTTGGCCCACTTCGGTGGTTTAATCTGGCCCACCCATGGACGTTGACGGTTAAGAGGATAGAGTTCCGTTCTGCTGGAGCGTAGCCCGAAGGGCGAAGCGGAAGCAGAATGGAACTGCGGCCTCCAGGGATCACTCTTTGCGTTTCTTCCGCAAGGTCCTGCGAAAACGGTACGACTCCGAACCGGTTTCGATAATGTGGGCCTGATCGGTAAGCCGATCGAGCACCGCCTTGCACAGCCGCGCATTGGTAAAGACCTGCGGCCACTCGGAGAACGGCAGGTTGGTGGTTACGATAATGGCTGCTTTTTCCGCCCGCTCAGCGATGACCTGGAAGAGCAGTTCGGCGGCCACCTCGGCCAGCGGGACATAGCCCAGTTCATCGATCACAATCAGTTCCACCCGCGACCAGCGTGCCAGCATTCGGCTAAGGCTCTGTTCGCGTTGTGCCTCGACCAGTTGGTTGACCAGGGCGGCAGCGGTAGTAAAGCGCACGCGCCTCCGCTGGCGGCAGGCGGCGATGGCTAGGCCAGTGGCCAGATGGGTTTTTCCGGTGCCCGGTTCTCCGACCAGAAGCACGGGTTCGGAACGTTGCAGATAGCCGCCTTCGGCCAGGGTCCGAATACGCGAGGCCGGGATGTGTGGCGACTGGGCAAAGTCGAACTCCTCCAGCGTCTTCATCCGCGGCAGGCGCGCATCCTTGAGCCGCAGTTCGATCGAGCGCCGTTCGCGGTCCTCGACCTCGGCCTGGAGCAGGGCTTCAAGGTAATGGAGATGGGAGTGGTTCTTCTGCCTGGCTTCTTCGGCAAGGGATGCGAACTGAGCGCCGATGACGCCCAATCGCAGAGTCTGGCAGTGCTGCGCGATGCTGGCGGCTTCCATGCTCATGCCGGCACCTCGATCTCACACACACAGAGTAGTTGGTTATACTCGGCCATCGTCGGCAGCGGACGTTCGTAAGCAGCCAGTGCTCCGATGTCGATCGTCGTCGCGGCCGCGTGCTGAAGCTCGTCGCTCATGAGGAGATGACGGATGGCAGCCACATCCGTACAGCCCAACTCCATCGCTTGCGCTACCGCTGTTTCCAGCTTGGCGTAGCCGAACTCGCGGCCCATGCAGAGGAGCGCAACCATGGATCGCGTTCCACCCTGGCGTCCATGTTTCTCGTTCATCAACTCCCAGAGCTGGTCATAGCTTTCCGGCCAGCGGCCCTGTATTCGCCACTGCGCCAGCGGCTTCGATCCGCGCAACGCACCAGGCTTGCGTTCGAGCACTTCGAGATAGTGTTCCAGATCCAGGATCTGCTGCGCCCGCTCATAACTGCGCTCGTGCTGCGCGATCCGCACACCGTCTTGCCGGAACTCCACCACGCTGGAGTAGACGCGAGCCTCGACCACGGAGCCTGCCTTCAGTGGCACCGAGTAGAAGTTGGTTCGCACCTTGGCACATCCCGCCTGATCGACGCGCGGGAAGCTGACTTCCGCTAACTCGAAGTCTTCCGCCGGGAGCGGCAACAAGTGTTGCTTCTCGGTCAGTAACAGCGCGCCGATACTCTCCCTGCGGCCCGATAAGATACGGCTCTCATCGTGGCGGCAGTCGGCCAGCAGCTTCGTGTTCAACTCAGCAAGATCGCTCGCCGCCGGTACCGGAACCCAGTGGTTGCGGCGGAAGTAGCCCACTTCGCCTTCCACCCCGCCCTTCTCGTGGCCTTCGCCGGGCGTGCAGAAATCGGCTTGATACTGCCAGTGCGAACGGAAGGCAATGAAGCGGGCCGTCAGCTCCCGCTCATAGCCGCGCAGTATCTTCTTTACTGCACTCGACAGGTTGTCGTAGCGAAGCCGGTGGAAAACGCCGCCGAAGTAATGGAACGCCAACTCGTGTGCTTCCAGAAACGCCTGCTGCGTGGCCCTCAGGTAGGCGCGATGATAGGCCGCTCCGCTAGCCATCGAACGAAGCGAAAACACCTGCAGCTTGACGCGCTCGCCATCCAAATCGGCATAGGCTTCATACCAATCAACCTGGGCTTCGACACCCCAGTCGTAGCTCTGCGGCACAAAGGTCTCGCGCCGGGCCAGCCCCAGCGCTTCTTTGCGCTGCGCCACATACTGCCGAACCGTGCGCTCAGCAGCCGTGCATCCGGGTACCTCTTGTCGAATGCGCTCCCATATCCGCTTCGCCGTGTGGCGCTGCTTACGCGGAGCCTTGCGATCCTCTTCCAGAATCGCGTCGATGAACTCGACCGCCGGAGCCATCTTCACCTGCGGCCGCTCCGTCTTCTTCCGCCGCACCGGTATCGCGCTCCGGATCGCCTCCCGCACCAATCGCCGATGCACCCGCAGCTTCCGCGATACGCCTTGAATCGTGCCTACCCCGAACTCATACTCCCGACGAATCTGCTCGAATAGTTCCACCTTGGCTCTCCAGTCCAACCCCCGCCTCCAGATACAAGCTCACGCTCAAATCCAGAGTAGAAGTTTGCTGTGCCGAGGTGGGCCAAAACAAACCGCCGAAGTGGACCACTTCAGATTGCCAAAATCAGCGGATTCCGGAGGTGCGAGTAAGCGGCAACGGTACCCCGCCAAAAACCCAAAGAGACAAAACTAACGTAGGACAGATTGTCAACGTGCTTCTGGAGGACGCTACCCTGAAAGATCGCTGCCGAGACATCATTACTAGACCGCGGAATCACGACCGTGTCATTCGCGAGGCAACAACGATTCTTGACGATAGGCTGAAAACCCTATCTGGCATCGATAACATGAAACCGCAGGATCTTGTTGGAAAAGTTCTAAATCCTGACCCGACGAAAGCCGTCATAGAAGTGAGTTCTGATCGTGAGGTGCAGGAAGGTTTCTTCAGGATGTGTTCCGGAACTATGCTCGCCTACCGAAATGATGCTCACCACAGGCTCAGTGATAAGTGGACTCAGGTCGATGTGTTGAAGTTCTGTGGCATGATCGACTTGCTGCTTGGTGTGATCGGTAAGGGTAAGAAACACTTAGACAGGGTTTAAGTTCGATTCCGAATGCGCCGGGGGCAACACTCCGGCGAAGGTTAGAGGGGTGTACGACGATGAAGGACAGCATTGAGAAGACGCTTAACCTCCTCGCGCTTGTCGCTTTGGGGGGCAAAAAGCAAAAGGAGCAGATAGCTCTACTTGATCGAGCAGGTTATGGACAGGCGGAGATCGCCACACTGATAGGTTCGACCCCAAAGGCGGTAAGCGTGCGACTGGCAGAGCTTAGAAGGGCTGCCAAGGGAGGAACGACACATCGTAATGAAAAATGAAGAAACAAACACAATCTTAGTGAGGATTGAGCATTTACTCGCTGCTGTTCTAAAAACGCTGTTGGCGGAAACACTCTCTCAAATCATGTCAGATAAGAAACTCCGAATGATCTACGAAATGACTGGGACTGGTGCTCCCGTAGCGCAGATAGCGAAAAAGGCCGGAACGTCCACTGGTGGCGTTTCCCGCATCTGGCAATCGTGGGAGGCTGCCGGTCTCATCGTAAAGGACGGGAAGTCATACCTGAAGTTGTTGGGTTGAGAGAGCCTCGCCGGAACTTCTGGAGGCACAGAATGGGTGATAACAATTTGACGGGGCGGCTGATAGACCTGATGGAACGGCAGATCGCATTAGGTCTTCACTTCCAAGGCGCAAACCAGGACACGATCGCTCGGGTGTTGCAAAAGAGCAAAAGCTGGGTTAACGATTTGCTGCGAGATATCCCCAAACCCAAAAAGTCGTAAGTCCAGGCCGCCAACCTGGTTCTTCGGCTCGAACTTGATGGGCCTCTACTACCTTTCGGGCATCCTTCTTGCGGAACGACGGGCCCCTGTTGTCAGGGCGGATTTTTTCAACTGCGACGGGTTGTCCGCGTTGACTGGGCGAAGAGGGTCGCATAGAGTGTGGCCTTCTAACCACCCCAGCGAGCGCAAAACCGGCGCTCGTTGGGGGCCCCGGTAAGATCATCCGTAGCATCCCGGAAGCAAGCGAGGTCACGCGGCAATGGCGAACCCTGAACATCTCGCAATCCTCAAGCAGGGGGTCGAGCAATGGAATAAGTGGAAGAAGGAACACGGTGACGTGCTGCCCGACCTGCACGAGGCGGACCTTCGCCAGGCTGGCCTCAGCCGGGCGGAGCTCAGCGGTGCGGACCTGAGCGGAGCGCTCCTCAACCAAGCGAACCTCATGTCGGCGGATCTGAACGGGGCGAACCTCCTCGGGACGCGCCTCCGCGAGGCGGACCTCAGCTGGGCGTACCTCAACAAGGCGAATCTCCGCAATTCAACACTCAGCGGTGCGAACCTCAGCGGGGCGAAGCTCAGCTTAGCGAGCCTCCGGGAGGCAGACCTAGCGAGGACGAACTTCGGCAGGGCGGACCTCACCGGCGCAAACCTTAGCAAGGCAAATCTGAGCAGGGCGGACCTCAACAGGGCGAACCTCAGCGGGGCGGACCTCCGCAGCGCAGACGTTCGAGAAGCGCACTTTACTGCGGCTCGGACAAACGCAACAAACTTTGCTGATGTCGATCTGAGCACTACCAGGGGACTCGAAAACATTATCCACATGGGCCCATCCACCATCGGAATTGACACCATCTACAAGTCGCGTGGCAAGATTCCCGAGGCCTTCCTGCGCGGCTGCGGCGTTCCCGACGAGTTTATTGAATTCATCCGCCAGATGGGCATGCGCTCCATCGAGTTCTACTCCTGCTTCATCAGCTACTCGACCAAGGACCAGGAGTTTGCCGAGCGGCTCCATGCCGACCTGCAAGCCAAAGGCGTGCGCTGCTGGTTCGCGCCTGAGGAAATGAAGGGAGGCCGCAAGCTGCACGAGCAAATCGACGAGGCCATCCGCCTGCATGACAAGCTGCTGCTGATCCTCTCCGACCACAGCATGAGCAGTAACTGGGTCAAAACCGAAATTGCCAACGCGCGCGAGCGGGAAAAGCGGGAAGCCAAGCAGTTATTGTTTCCCATCACGCTGGTCCCGTTTGAGGCGATCAAGCAATGGGAACTGTTCGATGCTGACATCGGAGATTCCTCGGCCGGCGAGATACGCGAGTACTTCATCCCCGACTTCAGCAACTGGAAGGACCACGATTCCTATCAGACGGCCTTTCAGCGGCTGTTGAAGGACTTGAAGGCAGGGGCTGGGGGCTAGAGGTCAGGGAATAACAATAAGCGGGTTCTTCGGCTATAGGGGTCCTTCGACTCGGACGCGTCCGCCATCGCGGTCGCGTCCTCCCTCAGGATGACAGTATTGATCTACAAGGGCTGAATGCTGACGGCTGAATGCTGACTGCTGATAGCTGAGTGCTGACGGCTGAACTTCCCTACTGGTACGTAACTCGCTTCTCGCCCTTCACGATGCGGCCGATCGTATAGCCTTTCTCGCCGCAACGCTCCAGGATGGTCTGCACCTTCTGGAATTTCTTCGCGGGCACGACCAGGATCATGCCAATGCCCATGTTGAAGGTGCGCAGCATCTCGTCTTGCGGAACGTTGCCGATCTTTTGCAGATGTTCAAAGATCGGCGGCACGGGCCAGGAGTTGATTTCGACGATCGCGCCGACGCCCTTGGGCAGGACCCGCGGCAGGTTCTCGGTAATGCCGCCGCCGGTGATGTGCGCCATCGCGGAAACCGCATCGGCTTCGATCATGCGCCGCATGATCGGCCAGTAGCTCTTGTGGGTCTTCATCAATTCAGTGCCGACTTTGCCCTTGATCTCGTTGACATACGAATCGGGCGTGTAGTGCGCGACGGTGAAGAAGAGCTTCCGGGCCAGGGAATAACCGTTGGTATGCAGCCCGGTCGAAGGTAGACCGATAAGTACATCCCCGGCTTGCACGGCTTTGCCGGTAAGGAGCTTGTCGCGGTTGGCAACACCGACGATAAATCCCGCCAAATCGTACTCGCCGTTGGCGTAAAAGCCTGGCATTTCGGCGGTCTCGCCGCCAATGAGCGCGCACCCGTTCTGCTTGCAGGCATCGGCGATGCCGGCCACAACTTTTTCGGCGATTTCCGGCTGAAGGCTGCCGGTGGCGAAGTAGTCCATGAAGAACATGGGCGCGGCGCCCTGTACGGCAATGTCGTTCACGCAGTGGTTCACCAGGTCGGCGCCGACGGTGTGGTGCAGATTCATTTCGAAGGCGATTTTCAGCTTGGTACCGACACCGTCCACGCTGGAGACCAGAACCGGATCCACGTACTTTTTCTTGTCGATGGCGAACAGCCCGCCGAAGCCGCCGATCTCGCTCAGCACGCCGCGATTGAAGGTCTTGTGGGCAAGATACTTGATGCGCTGCTTGGTGCGATTAGCGCGCTCGATGTCCACGCCAGCATCGGCGTAGGTGATGGTTCGGGGTTCTGTCGTCTGTTGTGCCAAGAGTTGGGATCCAGTTCAGAGGGCGCATCGCCGCAGATTTTTACGCGGGAAGAGGCATTGTATCATTCCGCGTTTTAGATAGGCCTGTGGCAGGATGTTTTCAACATGAAGTAGTAAGAGGGAAAGGAGTTAGGTCACGGCATTGGAGAGACTGGGACGCAAGGCGATCGCGGATTTCACAAATGAATAGCGTATTATCATCCATTTTGCCCGATGCCGGAACCGGAATTTTGTGATCCATCTCATGACTTTCTGTGACAAGTTGCTCCCGGCGCACTCCCGTCAGGGCTTAAACTGGAATTTCAACCTGTGAGGTCACATGGCCACGACTTCTGCCACCAAGCCCCACGCAAGCACCATCAAAGCTGATCCTTCATCCGACGTTTACCGCTCGGAAAGTCATCCTCTCGACCCCCTGTTTCTACCCCACAGCGTCGCGGTAATTGGCGCGTCGGAACGGGCGGGCAGTGTGGGCCGCTCGGTGCTGTGGAATCTGTTAAGCAGCCCGTTTGGCGGTACGGTATTTCCCGGTTAACGCCAAGCGTTCCAATGTGCTTGGTATCAAGGCATATCCCAGCGTCCGGGACCTCCCCGACAAAGTGGACCTGGTGGTGATCACCACCCCGGCCGACACCGTGCCCGGCCTCATTGCCGAGTCGGTGGAGCTGGGTATTCCCGCCGCCATCGTAATCTCCGCCGGCTTCAAGGAGCACGGCGAGCACGGAAAAGAGCTGGAGCGGCAGATCTCGGAGATCATTCGCGGCAAGATGCGCCTTATCGGCCCTAACTGCCTGGGGGTAATGAATCCCGTTCGCGGATTCAATGCGACCTTTGCCCACACGGTGGCGCGGCCCGGAAATGTGGCTTTCATCAGCCAGAGCGGTGCGCTTGTGCACGGCCGTGCTGGACTGGAGCCTGCGCGAGAATGTTGGCTTCAGCGCGTTCGTCTCCATCGGCTCCATGCTCGACGTGAACTGGGGCGACTTGGTCGACTACTTCGGCAATGATCCGCGCACCCATAGCATCGTGATCTACATGGAATCCATTGGCGATGCGCGCTCCTTCCTTTCCGCCGCGCGTGAGGTCTCGCTGACCAAGCCGGTCATTGTGATCAAGGCTGGACGCACCGCGGCCGCAGCCAAGGCGGCGGCTTCCCACACCGGAGCGCTCACCGGCAGCGACGAAGTGCTGGACGCCGCGTTCCGGCGCAGCGGCGTACTGCGGGTGAACAGCATCGCCGACATCTTCTTCATGTCCGATGTGTTGGCCAAGCAGCCACGGCCGCGGGGCAAGCGGCTGTGCATCCTGACCAATGCCGGCGGTCCCGGCGTGCTGGCCACCGACGCATTGGTAGCGGGCGGAGGCGAGCTGGCCGAATTGTCCCCCGAGACGCTAAAGGCATTCGACGAAATTCTTCCTGCTGCAGTGGAGCCACAACAACCCGGTGGACATCCTCGGCGACGCCGAGCCTGAGCGCTATGCGAAATCGCTGGAGATCGCCGCTAAGGATCCCAGCATCGACGGCATGCTGGTGGTGCTGACCCCGCAGGACATGACCAACCCGACGCAGATTGCCGAGAAGCTGAAGCCGTATGCCAAAGGACTTGGCAAGCCGGTGCTGGCGAGTTGGATGGGTGGCGCGGAAGTCGCGGCGGGCGAGCAAATCCTGAACCAGGCGGGCATTCCGACCTTCCAGTTTCCCGACAGCGCGGTGCGCGCCTTCAACTACATGTGGCGCTACTCCTACAACCTGAAGGGACTGTACGAAACTCCGGCATTGCCGCAACATGAGGACGCGGCCATGCAACGCGGGAAAGCCGAGCACATCATCCAGCAGGCCCGTCAGTCGGGCCGCACCATCCTGACCGAGTATGAATCGAAGCAGTTGCTCAAGGCCTACGACATTCCAACCGTCGATACCCGGATAGCGATCACCGAACAGGAAGCGCTGCAGGCTGCCGAGGAGATTGGCTATCCCATCGTGCTGAAGCTGTACTCGCTCACCATCACGCACAAGACGGATGTAGGCGGGGTGCAGTTGAATTTGCGCGATGCGGCGGCGGTGAAGACCGCGTTCCAGGCCATCAAGCAGGCAGTCACCGAAAAAGTTGGCGCCGAGCACTTCCAGGGCGTGACGGTCCAGCCCATGGTGAAGCTCGATGGCTACGAGCTGATCGTCGGCAGCAGCCTCGATGCGCAGTTCGGCCCGGTCATACTGTTCGGAACCGGCGGCCAGTTGGTCGAGGTCTTCAAAGATCGCGCCCTGGCGCTGCCACCTTTGAATTCCACCCTCGCCCTCCGCATGATGGAACAGACCAACATTCTGAAAGCGCTGAAAGGAGTTCGCGGACGCAAGCCGGTCGATCTTGGCGGCGCTGGAAGATCTCCTGGTGCGCTTCAGTCAACTCGTCGTCGAGCAGCCGTGGATTAAGGAAATTGACATCAACCCGCTGCTCGCTTCACCGGAGCGTATCCTTGCGTTGGACGCGCGGGTGGTGGTTCATGGCCTGGATATGACGGAAGACAAGCTGCCCACCACCGCCATTCGTCCCTATCCGATTCACTTGGTCAGCCCATGGAAAATGAAGGACGGGAAGGACGTGATGATCAGGCCTATCCGGCCGGAAGACGAGCCCATGATGATTGAGTTCCACAAAAAGCTCTCGGAAAGAAGTGTCTATCTGCGGTACTTCCAGCCGTTGAAGCTGACCCAGCGCACCGCCCACGAGCGCTTGACCCGCACTTGCTTTATTGACTACAACCGCGAGATGGCGCTGGTTGCGGAGCGCAAGAACGAGGCCGGTGAAACCGAGATTCTGGCGGTTGGCCGGCTTAGCAAATTGCATGGCCGTGACGAAGCCGAACTCGCCGCAGTGGCAACCGATGCCGCTCAGCATAAAGGTCTGGGAACGGAGCTTTATCGCCGCCTGATCGAATTTGCCCGCGACGAGAAGCTGAAGCTGGTCGTCTCCAACATGCTTCCCGAGAACCGCGAAATGAGGGCCCTGTGCGTCAAGCACGGGTTCAAGATGTTCTCCAACTTGGAAGACAACATGATCCGGGCCGAGCTGGAACTATGAAAGCTGCGAGGCCATCGCCGCGGCGGTTCCGCCAGCCGATGGCGCTCTCGCCCTGTGCCCTGCACTTGTCTGCCACTTACGATTTTCTCGCCCACAGAATCGGCTGCGGCTCCTGTATCATGGCGCTCGCGGCTGCCATGTTATGATCGGAAGCTTGCAGAAGTGCAATCGGCAGCGGTTGCCGCGGTGCGGCAGGCGCGTCCAAGGGGCGATCGGTAGAACGTGCCAAGCGAAAAACAGGTGAAATGGTCGCAGCTCCGGGTTGGACTGACCGTACTTGTCGCCCTCGTCACTCTCGCCGTTCTCATCTTCGTTATGACCGGCACCACCGGTCTCTTCACTAAGAAAATTGTGATTCGTGCTTACGTGGACAACGCTGGCGGCCTGCGCGTCGGCGCTCCCGTGCGCCTGGAAGGCGTGGACATCGGCAACGTCACCGGAATTCGTGTGGTCTCCGATCCCAAGCGTGTTCTGGCACCGGTGGAACTGGTCATGAAGATCACGACCAAGTACGAAGCGACGATGAACATGGGCTGCCAGGTCCAGTTAACCACGGCCGGTGTGCTGGGTGAGGTCTTCGTGGACATGGATTGCCGCGAGGCCAAAGGCGGTCCCATACAAACTGGCGACGAGCTGCCCACCAAAGATGTGCCGCAATTGCAGGATGTGGTGCGCGCCAGCCAGGGCACCCTGCAAAACGTCGACACTCTGGTAAAGCGGCTGGACAGCATCCTTACCTACATCCAGAGCGGGCAAGGCTCCATCGGCAAGGTCATTTACGATCCCTCGCTGTTCAATCGAGCCAACGACATGCTGAACCAATTGCAGGAGGTCGTGGGCCAGGTCAACTCGCCGAACGGAACGATCGGCAAGCTCATCAACAGCGACGAACTCTATAACAAGGCCAACGCTGCCATCGACAACGTCAATAAGATCATCGACGAGGTCAACAACGGCCAGGGGACGATCGGTAAGTTCCTCAAAGACCCGACCCTTTACGACAACGCCAACAAAGCCGTCGCCAGACCAACGAACTGATCGGCGGTATCAATGCCGGCAAAGGCACGCTGGGCAAGCTTGCCAAAGATGAAGAGCTGGCGCGCAAGATCGACAACACCATCACTCGTCTGAACAACATTGCTGACCGGCTCGACAAAGGCGAGGGCACGGCCGGCAAGTTCCTGAAGGACCCTGCCCTGTACAACAATGCTAACGACCTGCTGGTGGAAACGCGCAACCTGATCAAGGCCGTCCGCCAGGATCCCAAGAACTATCTGACCATCCACCTGAAACTCTTCTAAGTCAGTACCCGCAGGTCCATTGGTTTTGAAGGGGCGCACCTTCAGGTGCGCCGATACAAACCTTTTATTTTTGTCATCACGAGGAGGCCTTCAGGCCGACGAGGGATCTGCTTTTCGGATTTTTTTAGCGACCTCTTTAATCGGTGACGGACCTCCCGTGAAACTCCTCAATTTCCCACTCCACCGCCGTTGTAGTAGTGTTTTCTGTGGAGTCCTTCTCCGCAGGACGCACGCAGTCCTACCTTTTGCGACCGCCTCCACCAACGCTGTGTAGCGTGCCGGCGGGACGACATTTCATTTTCGAGGCCAACATGCGCATTCGCTCTCTTCTCATTTTTCCGCTGCTGCTGGCGGCCGTACTTTCCGTGGCCCAGACGGCGCCTTCGACTTCTTCTTCCCCCGAGCTTCCCAAGCAAATTCCCAACTTCGATCTGACGGCCATCGACAAGACCGTCGATCCCTGCGTGGATTTCTACCAGTACTCGTGCGGCAACTGGATGAAGAACAATCCCATTCCGGCGGACAAGACGAGATGGGGCCGCTTCAATGAACTGGACGAGCACAATCTCTACATCTTGCGCGACATCCTCGACCAGGCACAGGCGCCCGGAAAGCACAGCGCCATCCAGCAGAAAGTCGGCGACTACTACGCCGCGTGCATGGATGAGAGCACGGTCGAGAAAAAGGGGACCGCGCCGCTGCAGCCGGAGATGGAACGCATCGCGGCGATCAAGTCCAAGCAGGAGATCATTCCACAGGTCGCCTACATGCATCGCAATGGCATCCCGGCGCTGTTCAGCTTCTATCCCATGCCTGACATGCACGACTCCAGCTTGACCATCCCGAACCTCGACCAGGGCGGAATCACCCTGCCCGACCGCGACTACTACCTCAAGGACGATGCCAAGTCGGTGGAGACGCGGCAAAAATACCAGGAGCACGTGCAGAAGATGTTCGAACTGGCGGGCGATAAACCGGACGTTGCAGCCGCCGAAGCCAAGACCGTGCTCGCGGTCGAGACCGGGCTGGCGAAGGCCGCCATGGATCGCACCGAACGCCGCGATCCTAAGAAGCGCGACCACATGATGCAGACGACGGAGATCGTCGCTCTGGCCCCGAACTTCGAGCTTACTCAGTATTTCGCCGATAACGGCTCGCCCAAGTTCACCAGCCTCAACGTCGGCAATCCGGATTTCTTCAAGGCGGTGAACGAGCAGCTCAATGCTGTGTCTCTGGACGATTGGAAAACCTATCTCCGCTGGCGCACTTTGGACAGCTACGCCCCCTTGTTGACCCAGGCGTTCGTGGACGAAGACTTCCAGTTCAATCGGAAGTACATGGCCGGACAGAAGGAAATTGAGCCGCGCTGGAAGCGCTGCATCCGCTCCACCGACCGCAATCTCGGCATGGCCCTGGGCCAGCTCTATGTGGATAAGGTGTTCGGGCCCGACAACAAGGCCCGCACGGTCAAAGATGGTGCAAGCCATCGAGCAGGCCATGCACAGCGACATCGGCCAGCTGCCCTGGATGTCCGACACAACCAAGCAGCAGGCATACCTGAAGCTGGCCGCCATCGTTAACAACATCGGCTATCCCGACACGTGGCGCGATTACAGCACGGTAATCGTAAAGCGCGACGATTATGCCGGCAACGCGACGCGTGCCGCCGCCTTCGAGACCCATCGCCAGTACAACAAGATGGAGAAGCCGACCGACCGCAAAGACTGGACGATGACTCCGCCGACGGTGAACGCCTATTACCGTCCGCCGATGAACGACATCAACTTCCCTGCCGGCATTCTGCAACCGCCGTTCTACGGCATGAACATGGATGACGCGGTGAACTTTGGCGGCATCGGAGTTGTGATCGGCCACGAGTTGACGCACGGCTTCGACGATCAGGGCCGCAAGTACGATGCTCAGGGCAACCTGAAAGACTGGTGGACTCCGGAGGACGCCAAGGCCTTCGAAGAACGCGCAAGCTGTACGGCCGATGAGTATTCCAGCTTCGTCGCCGTGAAGGACGACAAAGGCGAGGTGCATCTCAATGGCAAACTTACGCTCGGCGAGAACACCGCCGATAACGGTGGCCTGAAGCTTGCGTACATGGCGCTGACGAACATCATCGGCAACACGCCGGTGAAGCCCATCGACGGCTACACGCCACAGCAGCGCTTCTTCCTGGCGTATGGCCAGATCTGGTGCCAGAACGTGACCGACCAGCAGGCCCGGGTGCTGGCCATCACCGATCCGCATTCGCCCGGGACGCTGGCGGGTGAATGGGGCGGTGCAAAATTCGGCTGCGTTTCAGGAAGCATTTGGTTGCAAGACCGGTCAGCCGATGGTGAGCGAGAAAGCCTGCCGGGTTTGGTAGAGAGATCGCAGGGTCATAACAGTTCCTGCAGTTGTTCAGCGCTGATGTCGGCATCGCGCATGATGGCCTTCAGCAGTTTCGGATGCAGGATGGTTGGACCATGGAAGGGAACGGTGGCGCGCTTGCCGGCGGCGTTTTTGTAGATCATGTGGCTTCCGCTCTGCCGGGCCAGTGAGAAGCCGGCCTTCTCCAACACGACGACGATTTGGCGGGCATTAAGACGCGGAAGCTTAGTCATCAGACTGCTATCTCGACCGTCGAAAGACTTACAGAGACAGGCTCGGGAATCTCTTCGCCGGTGCCGAGCCGGTCCTGGATGTGGAGATGAATAGCATCCTTGATATTCTCCATTGCCTGTTCGTAGGTTTCTCCCTGGCTATAGCAGCCTTGCAGCGCTGGGCAGGACACAAAGTATCCATCGTGGTCGGCTTCGACCACGACTGGCAGAGTGAGGTGTTTCATACGCGGATTATAGAGGAAGATGACCGCGCTAGGCGGTTGTTAGTAAACGGCGAGATCCCAAGCCACCATCGTATCCTCCGTGATAAAGGTCTTGGCGCATCAGCCTTGCAACTATCCACTAATCACTGACAACTTGCCCCTGGTTTATAGTGGTCTGTGCTGCCGGTGAAATCTTCCCCTTCTCATTACACTCGGAATCCGCTGTTTGCCCTGGCGCTGGTTTTGCTCGTCCTAGGCTGCGCCTGCAAGCGTGGAGCACTCGCCAAGCACGAGTACATGTACGTCTCGGCGCAGGAGACGAGCCTGCGCGATCGAGTGGCCACCATGTACAACAAAATCGGCACAGTGCACAGCGGCGATCGCGTGGAAATCCTGGAGAAGCAGAGGCGTTTTCTAAAGGTGCGTACCGACAGCGGACAGGAGGGCTGGATCGAGGAACGCAGCCTGGTTCCCCAGGATGTTTACGACGCCTTCCAGAAGCTTGCCAGCGACAATGCCAGCCAGCAAGTGCAAGCCCACGGAACGGCGCGCTCCGAGCTTAACATGCACGTGACCCCCTCGCGCGAAGGCGAGCATCTTTACCAACTCAAGGACGGAGAGAAAGTTGAGATCCTGAAGCGCGCCACGGCGGAGAAGAATCCGCCGAAGTCCGCCGCCGTCGACCACGCACACAAACTCCGAAGGGTGGCGCGACGCCTCAACCGAAGACACCGCCGGCTCACGCCAGCCAAAGCCGCAGCGCGCCCCTTCTCTAGCAACCGGCGCCAGCCACTGCCCCCGGCAAACCGCCCGAGCCTCCGAAGCCTGTGATGGAAGATTGGTATCTGGTGCGCAACTCTGCCGGACACATCGGCTGGGTGCTGCTGCGCATGATTGACCTCGATATTCCGCTGGACGTTGCCCAATACGCCGAGGGGCAGCGCATCATGGGCTACTTCGTCCTGAACACCGTGCAGGAGGAAGACAAAGACACCAAAGAAGTCAAACAGGTGCCGCAGTATCTGGTGCTGTTGAACGAGCCCAAGGACGGGCTGCCCTGGGACTTCAATCAGATCCGAATCTTCACCAGGAACCGCGCGAAGCATCGCTATGAAACCGCTTATCGCGAGCGCAATCTTGAGGGCTACTTCCCGGTGAAGACTGGCCATCAGGACTTTGGGAAGGAAGGCGACCTGCCGACCTTCACCATCCGCAAGAAAAACGACGACGGGCAGATGGTGGACATCACCTACAAATTAAATGGCCCCATCGTGCGACGGGTTTTAACTCCGGAAGAAGAGGCTGCGGAAAAGGCCAAGCATGAGGCCGCATTAGCCGCCTACTATGCGCAGCGTAAGAAGCAGGCGCCCGCGCATTCACGGCCCATCCGCACCATAAGCACAAGTGAAGGTAATCAGGGTCCATCGCAACTCCTAACTGGTTGTATCTCGGGTAGTGCGGGCTTTCAGAGACTGTGTCGTAACCCTCAGCCCGACTTCGGCAGGCGGAACAAACGGCACGAAGACGAGCGCCGCAGGCGCGAAAGAGCTTAGCCCAGCGCTTCAGCGCTGGGTAAACCTATCTCACGCAAGCGTGATAACGGAGTTCGCTCCACCTATCGGCTGTAAAACTCGGCGATGGCGGCCACCACGCGTTGCTGCTCGTCCTCGCGCAGTTCCGGAAACATGGGCAAGGCCAATACTTCCTTCGACGCGCGCTCCGACTCTGGAAGATCGCCCGCCTTATAGCCCAGGTAAGCAAAGCATTCCTGCAAGTGCAACGGGACGGGATAGTAAATTTCAGATCCGATTCCTTGCTTCGTTAGGAAACTTCGCAATTCATCCCGTCGAAAGGCGCGCACCACATACTGATGGTAAATGTGATAAGCCTCGGGCATCGTAGCCAGCAGTGCGATGGGCGCCTGCGCACTGACCGATTGCGCCCCGCTTTGCACCAGGCCAGATTGCCGAATAGACCGTGATAACGGCAAGCCAGCATCCGCCGCGCTCTGGTTCCAGTCGTCAATGTGCTTCAGCTTCACCCGAAGCACGGCAGCCTGCATGGCATCGAGGCGGCTGTTCCAGCCGATCTCTTCGTGGTAATAGCGCTTGCGGCTTCCGTGATTGCGCAAACGCCGAATGTGCGCCGCCAGTTCTTCGTCGTTGGTGGTGACGCATCCGCCATCGCCATAGGCACTAAGGTTCTTCGTGGGATAAAAGCTTAAAGCTGCGGCCTTACCCAGCGCGCCTGCTTTCCTGTCGCGCCACTTCGCACCGAAGGCCTGCGCAGCATCCTCGACAAGGGTGGCGCCATAGTGCTCGACGATACGATCGAATCTGTCCATGTTGGCGCATTGTCCGTAAAGATGAACCGGCATCACTACGCGAAGCTTGTATGAACGCCCACGCTTCAGCGCCCTCTCTGTCGCATCGGGATCAAGGTTCAGCGTCGCCGGATCGATATCCGCCATGACGGGTGTGGCCCCGGAGCGCACAATCGAACTTACCGAAGCGAAGAAGCTGAAGGGCGTGGTGATCACGCACGCCTCCAGCCCAACACCGGCAGCTTGCAGCGCCAGCCACAACGCGTCAGTTCCTGACGCACAGCCAACAGCTCGCGCTTCACCCCCAGGTAGCTTGCTGACTCGCGTTCGAAGCCCTCGAGCTCCGGACCTCCGATGAAGTGCTGGCTAGTCAGCACCCCTTCGATGGCTGCGTGCACGTCATCCTTGATCGTCTCGTATTGACGAGTGAGATCAAGCATGGGGACGGGATCGCGGGGGGTCGCGGAACCTGAATCAACAAACGGTTGCGGCGAGGTCGATGGCATGACGAAACTCTGATTTTATAGCGAATTCCCGGCTGATGTGCGCAGACTGGTGCAGGCAGACTGAAGCGGCGGGTAGTGCCTCAGTTTTCCAGACTGCCGACGACTCGCTAGCGATCCGGCGTTCCGGAGATTATGTAATGGCGATTTCGCAACAATTAACGCCAATCGACTCGAACTCCAATCGTCAAAATGCGCTGCGATTTAGCTCCCCGGGGAAGTATCCCTCGCCTTGTGTGTCCTTCTTGTTGTCCTTGTCCTTTCCCCACGTCCAGTACATGCCCACGTAGGCGTAGTTCTCCGTTTGACCCGCGACAGAGTGACCGTAGCAGAACAAGAACTGCTGGCCGGGGTGGTGTTTGAAGTGGTAGTACCCTCCCACGTCGACCAAGGTGGAAGCCTCCGTCTGGGCCGCTGCGCTTCCTTCCGGTCCATGCGCGAATACCTCCGCGCCCAGTTCGAGCCTGTCGCTGAGTTTTTTCTTCACCAGCCATCCGGTGTAGAAAAAGTTGCGGTACCCGGTTTGCGGCACCACCTCATAGCCAGCGCCGCCATCAAAGGTCCATTGCCCAACGTTCTTTTGCAGCCAGATCGGTAGCTTGTACCAGACCTTGCCCACGCCCAGGCCTTTGTTTGCGTTCCCCGTGGGCATTTCAAACATGGTGAAGCTACCGATCTGCGGAACGTGTTTACCCTCTTTGATAAATGCAATCTTCAAGCCCAACTCCATGTCCGTCAGCCCGAACTCAGTCGGACCCATCCCGCTGGGGGCATACACCGGGTTGTTCAGCGGCGCTACTACCCCAAAAGGAAGTATCGCGTGGAGCTGCACCCTCGGTAGTGCGCCCCAGTTGAACTCGAAGGCTGGACCCGAAGAGTCCATCTCCACCGGCGTCCCATCCGCCGAGCCAAAGATGTAGAACTCGTAATGGTGCAGGTCCACGGGCACGGGATCGTCGGTCTGGTACGGCGGTCCCTGCGCCCACAATTTCGCCCCAGTCAGAATGACGAGAAGAAAAAGAAGCGCTACGGCGAGGCGATTGGGGCGAGCCTTCATCAGGACAGGTTGCAGCATGGAAAGGGTTAGACGGGGCGACCTTTCCTCACCCCAGCTTATGATAGATAAGCATCGCCAACCATGGTTTGCTGATGACATTCATCGGATAGGACTGACCAAATGGCGTGACGACCGTTGTTTCGCTCCTGATCGGGGACGTTTTCGTCGACAAGTGCCCCGGAAGAACCAGCGTCCCAACGCCGAGCGCGAAGATAAGAAGAGACAATAAGCTTCGGTAGATGCTTTCTGGAATCCGTTGAAGAAGCGGTTGCCAAGTATGGTTTCAACTATCACTCCTGTCGTGGCAATCAGCACCAGAGGCCACACAGAAGCGATGTCCTTGTACCGGGTAAACGCATATACGGCATCCGGAAAACGTCGGCGAGCAGAGCAATTACACTAGCCTGGTGCCCCAGGTTCGCGTCCCGTCTTTCGGACGCTAACCCGGGCTGACGAAGGTTCGGTCTGGCGCACCGAGCATTTTCAACTCACGATCTTTGCCCCCCACTTGGATTCGACGACGTCGCATGAACAGAATCTACACCCGTGCGAGTGTCGAGCGTAGTGATCCAGATTAGCCCAAAGAAGGGCGAACCTAGGGCACCAGGCTCTAGCCATTTATTGCGCGATCTTGAATGCTACGCCGTTGTTGTACAATCCGCCGGTCAGGGCGGTGCCGTAGACGTTGCCTTGCGAGTCCAGGAGGACGGGGCCGACCGGATAAGCGCCGTCGTCGCCGCCAGTGAAATCGTGCAGCGAAGTGTAGGTCCAGGAGCCCATGCTGGGCGTAAGCTTAAACACAGATCCCATTCCGTACTGCCCGTCGTTTCCGGTCGTGCCGTAGAGATTGCCGGCTGCATCCATGGTAAGTGGAGCATCCGGGCCTGAGATGCCGAACTGGACAATAGTGGATAACGCGTAAAGCAGCATGAAGTTCGGGCCGTTACCGCCCGGGGTCAACTCGTATACCGTGCCCCCGCCTTCAGGGCCGCCCATCTCTGTGCCTCCATATAGGTTTCCACCAGCGTCAATGATCAGGCCCAGGGGCTCGGCCCCATTGCTGGTGCCCTGGAAAACATAGTAGAAGCTCTTGCTCCAACCTGAACCGGATGGTGTCAGTTCGTAAACCGCTCCGGGCGTACCGTTTGGTGTGGGACCGTCGCTCGTGCCAAACAGGTCTCCGGCGCTATTCATCACTACACCGTCTTGTGGGAACTCGCCGTCGGTGGCTCCAGCGAACGCGTACAAAATGTTGTCGATCCAGCCGCCGCCTGATGGGGTCAGCTCGTAGACAACGCCGCATCCCCCGTTGCAATACATGGCTGTACCGCCCTCCAGGGTGGTCCCGTAAAGATTGCCGGCCGAGTCGAAGCTCACAGCGCTGGATGGAATGGCTCCATCGGTACCCGCAGTGAATGTGTGCAGGATGGTCTCATTCCAGGGACAAAGAATGCTGCGGCAAACCGTCGCCGGCCGCTGCAGCTTGTAGACAATGCCGCAACCTTCACGGCAGCTCGGGTTGCCTCCATTGGGTGTTGTGCCGTAGAGGCTGCCATCCCGGCCGAACGTTGGGCCCGAGCCGGGGTCCCAGCCATCATTGCCACCAGTGAAGTTATAGAGGGTGCTCAGCACCCAGCCAGAGCTCCGTTGCGACAGCTTGAAGACCGTGCCGCAACCCGTACTGCCACAGTTCCGCTGGTTGGTGCCGCCCTCCTGGGTGCTGCCGTACAAATTGCCGGCGGCATCGAGCGTACCGGTGTGGGGATACTGTCCGTCGACTCCGCCGGTAAAGTTGTGCAGCACAGTCAAAGTCTGCGCGTGGGCAGGCAGCAGCGCAACAGAAGTGAAAGCAAGGGCGAAGGCGATTGCCAACGAACACTGAAGGAGCTTGAGGGCGCGGGACATTATCAACTCCTTAGTTCGTTCAGAGAAAAGATACCGGTGAGATTCTGCACCTGAAGCGGGATGGCAGTCAATGCTCGTTTGTTGCAATCACCCCAAGTCGTAACTGATCCTGACCGCGCGGGTGGTCGAGATTGCGTACCAGATGGCGATGTTACGCCAACAATCCGCATCACCCCGATAGGCAATATTAATGCTCGTCTATCCCAAGCGCCTGTATGGGCGACTGCACAGTTTCAAAGCTCGTCGGGAGGAACAGGCTAAAAACGATAGTGTCCCCACAACAGCAGCACCGTGACGGCATACAGACCCACGACGAACACGAGGAACGACCAATCGAATCCCCTGCGCTTTGCGATCAGGATTGCGATTACAGTGCAGAGGCCGCTACGCAGCCACAAGTAGCTTCGCCTGTGAGTCGGCCGAATCTGTTTACAGCAATGAGGACAATCGAATGGGCCACGCCGAACTATTTCCGGTGTGAGTACACCCTCGCGAATCGGACACTTCAGGGCCGTGGATTGTGATGGAAAATCCATTGTCTTACAGCAAGTCTACGCAACTCAAAACCCTTCGCCCCACTTAGAAACAGGATCGCTGTTGTAATCAGCCGCGGGTGTTGAAAAAGTCGCTTCAGCTGAAAATCCCACCAAAATGGGTGACCAGAAATGTATATGCGGTCAGAGAAAATCGCTTATAGGGCATCCTGGCGCGAGCATTTCCTGGCGCGATCTCTGCGTACGAGTTTTTCAACAGCCACAGCCCTTATCACAATCGATCCTAGAGAAGCGACGGGCCTGCGCTGTTTACCTCTCCGCAAACAGAACGTAATGGCTCGCCGCTCCCATGAAGAACAGCATGGGGAACGACACCCAGAAATTCAAGCGTGTACACAGCAGTGCGATTCTCGCCACCTTGGGTGCCTCGGGTGGCATGGCCGTTCCCTGGTTGGCGTTGGCCTCGGTCCAGCGGATCAGCTTCTTTTGCATGCGCCACACCACGCCCCAAACGTTCAGCAGCATAAACCAGCCCAGTCCACCGCCAATGCCGATCGAAAGTGCCCAACTACTCTCCCAGCCATGTTGATTCAGGCTGACAAACAGATACCCGGCCCCGAGGACCGCGACCGCGACGATCACGCCGAAGACGGCCCCCTTTCTGAACAACTCGGCCGGGGACATCAACGCTCCCATCTCAATGACGAACGCCAGCGTCCACAGCACAAAGAAGCTGCCAAACATCATCCCAGCGGACGCTGGCACGCCCTCGGCAACCGCGTTGCGAGCGTTAGTGGCCACGATGTGCATCCAGTAGCTCATCCCGGCCAGAACCGTCACCACCGCGCTCCAGCGAAACCACCATAAAGCCCTTGGCATCAGTTTGGAGACGACAATTCCCCGCGATTTCGCGTCAAGTTCCTGGACGAAGGGCACGTTCACCAAGTTGAAGAAATACAGCAGCCCAATCCAGGTGATGCCGGCAACAAAATGGATCCAGCGAAGGACTATCAGGCCGGTTTCTGCGCCCCCGGGGAATTGGATCTGAGGCGAGAGGAGTAGTGCCACTAGCGAGTTAACCATCTCATTCACCTAGGTTCGCGAACTCGGTATCCTGCGCCACTTTGCGATTCAGAGCAGTGCGCGAATTCTACATCACACCGCCCTGTGCGCGTTGTAGTTGAAATCACGTCGCCGCCGCCTTATCGTAAAAGTGGCTTATGATTGCTTCTGCAGCCAGTTGACATATTGATATCGGCTGCGGACGGTTTCTACAGGCCTGGAATCGTAAGGGGCCGCGAATCTGGGGCTGTGCTGTTTTTTTGCATGTTTGCCAGGAGGGACTATGGAAAACAAGGCAGCACAGAATATACAAGACGGATTTCTAAATACTGCCCGCAAAGATAAGTTTGTAGTTACCATTTACCTGCTCAGCGGGGTAAAACTAACCGGAAGAATCCGCTCCTTTGACAAGTACGCTGTAGTCCTGGACACGAACAACCAGGAGCAGTTGATCTTCAAGCACGCCATTTCCACCGTGGTTATGTCGCGTTCATCGCATCCTGAACGTCACTTTGAGCATCGCGCGATAGCGGAACCAGCCGCTCCGGCGGATACCGAGACCGCGAACACGACCTCTGAGGGCTAATCTATTTCTCGCGCAGGTGGAATGAACTCCAGAGTGAATGACCGCTCTTGGCAAACCGGTCGGAGCCAACCAGAACGAGTCTTCCTCGTGGGGGTGGATTTCTCTCGCCGGTCAGCAGCGGCGCGAGATGCCAAGGCTCATTCCTCGAAGGAGCGCGATGCGGAGTCCGATGGACCGCCAGCCTTCTCGGCAGCAACCCACCGGAAAAGTTCCCCCCAGCGCGCGCGTGGCGCGCAGCGCGGCCACAACTCAGCTGAACGCAGAAGTTGCGGAGCATCGCGGATTTTCGGCCGAAGAGTCGATGGCCGAGTTACGTGAGTTGGCTACCAGCGCCGGAGCGGCCGTCATCGGCGAATTCCTGCAGCGGCGTCAAAAACCAGAACCCGCCACACTCATTGGCAGTGGAAAGCTGGAGGAGCTGAAAGGCGCTGTCGCTTCGAGTTCGCCCGATCTGGTCATCTTCGATCACGAGCTGACGCCATCGCAGCAGCGTAACCTGGAGCGCGTGCTCGACCTGCGGGTGATCGATCGCACCCAGCTCATCCTCGACATCTTTGCCCGTCATGCGCGCACCCGTGAAGGACAGCTCCAGGTGGAGCTGGCGCAACTGCAATACCTGCTGCCGCGCACTGGCGGGACGCGGCGTGCAGATGTCGCAACTCGGTGGCGGCATTGGAACCCGCGGTCCCGGCGAAACCCAATTGGAGACCGACCGCCGCAAAATCTACCGGCGCATTCGCCATGTAAAAGAGCAATTGGAGAATGTTCGCCGCATCCGGGGACAGCAGCGGCAGCGGCGCGAGTCCGTTCCCATCGCGACGGTGGCGCTGGTCGGCTACACCAATGCGGGGAAATCAACTCTATTCAATGCGCTCACCCAGGCCGGCGTCCTGGAAAGCGCACGCATGTTCGCCACTCTTGATCCCACGCTGCGAAGTGTAACGCTGCCTTCACGGCGGCAAGTTTTGTTGTCCGACACTGTGGGATTCATCCGAAACCTGCCGCACACGCTGGTTTCGGCGTTTCGCGCCACCTTGGAAGAGGTGCAGCGAGCCTCGCTGCTATTGCTTGTGTCCGACGTCACCAGCCCGACGGCAGCCGAGCAGCAAAAGCAGGTCGAAGAAGTGCTGCGTGAGCTGGAATCTCAGGACAAGCCGCGGCTCTACGTGATGAACAAAGTAGACCTCCTGCCAGAGATGAAACGCGAGAGCCTGCGCGACACACAGAGCGTTATCCACGTCTCGGCGACGAAAGGGATCGGGCTGGACCGGTTATTGGAGCACGTCGACCAACTCATTGCGGAAGATCCGGTGCGCCGGGTCCACATGCGTGTGCCTCAGTCGGAAGGCAAAGTGCTGGCGGCCCTTGACGCCAAGGCCGTTATATCTGCGCGGGAGTATCGCGACGGCAACGTTGAACTCGAGCTGCAAGCCCCGGAATCCCTGCTGAGAGGGCTAAAGCAATTTATAGCGGAATAATCGTTCACTTCTGAAAGAACATTTTCAACGCGGCAAGGCCATAGACTGCAAAGCCCTTACGCAGCGTGTTTCTGAGATGTGTTGCGCCCAACCACCTCCGAAATAGCCACCCACCAGAACGCCGACGGCGATCGTCGCTGCCACCACAGGGCCACATGACCGGCCTTGTAGTACTGCATAAAGGCGCAATGAGCCGGTGGGCGGGAGTAATATCGCGAGTGAGGTGCCCTGGGCGGTGTGCTGGTCCATCTTGAAGAAATAAGCCAGCGCGGGAGATAATTAAGCCGCCCCCAACGCCAACCAGTTCCGGCGAGAATTCCAGTTCCGATGCCAAGCGAAAATCGCTCGATGATGCGAGTGCTTCCAGGCATTCCCTCCCGATTAGTTGGATATAGGGGCCTTCATCCAAATTCCCGCTCACGCGGATTCCAGCTTCTGCGGCAACGCGTATAGCGAGCCTCCGCGCATGCTCTCGATGACGGCATCGGTGACGGGGTTCGGTCCGAGACTCCTCACAAGGGAGCTTTCAGGGCGGCACGCGCTTCTACAGGAAGCGCAAGCGCCTTTTCAACAATTTCGAAACTTCTCGAGACATGAGGTTATATTACCGTCGTGCGGACTATACGATGCGCGCTCCCGCGTCGGCCTGCTCGTCGGCGTGGTAGCTGGAGCGTACCAGCGGGCCGGACTCGACGTGGCGAAAGCCCATCTTCAAGGATTCTTCTTTGAGGAAGCGGAATTCGTCGGGCGTGTACAACCGCGCCACGGGAAGGTGGTCCTTCGACGGCCGTAGATACTGGCCGATGGTGAGGATGTCCACGTTGTGGGCCGCGAGATCGCGGAAAACTTCGAGCAGTTCGCCGGTGCTCTCGCCCAAGCCGACCATCACGCCGCTCTTAGTCGGAATGGCCGGATTCATTTCCTTGGCGCGCTGCAGCAGCCGCAACGTGCGCTCGTAACGCGCGCCTGAGCGGGCGACACGATACAGGCGAGGCACGGTCTCGGTGTTGTGGTTCAGGATGTCGGGCTTGGCGTCCATCACGATGCGCAGCGGCTCTTCCAATCCCTGAAAGTCGGGGATCAGCACTTCCACGCGGCATCCAGGAACGCGTTGCCGGATTTCGGTGATGGTGTCGGCGAAGACGCGCGCGCCGCCGACGTTGTCATCGTCGCGATTGACGCTGGTGACTACGGCGAACTTCAGTCCCAATTTCTCGACGGCTTCAGCGACCCGGCGAGGCTCCTCAAAATCGATCGGCTGCGGGCGGCCTTTCGGCACCGCGCAGAAGCCGCAACGGCGGGTACAGAGATTGCCCAGCAGCATGAACGTCGCGGTGCGATGGTTCCAGCACTCGCCGATGTTGGGACAATGTGCCGACTCGCAGACCGTGTTCAGCTCCAGGTTGCGCGCCAGGGTCTTAAGGTTGTGGTAATTCTCGCCCATCGGCGCGCGCGCCTTCAGCCATTCCGGCTTGGGAGCCGGACGGCGCGGGCCAATCTCGATTTGGATCAGTTCGGGAGCGGTAGCCATGCGACGTAACTATTGTACAGCGTGGAGCAGCCGTCAGCTATCAGCCTGTCAGCTTTTCGGCAGAGCATTTAGCTGTCAGCTCTTGACTTTTAGCCATGCGCGAGAGGACGCAGACGTTGAACTCTGCTGACAGTTCAGAAGCAATTCGGCTAATTGCTGACAGCTGATAGCTGATGGCTGAGAGCGAAGCGTTCTCTACAACGTATGCAAATACGCCATTAGATCTTCGAACTGCTGCTGGGTCAGTTTCTGCTGGAAGGCGGGCATCTTGGCGCGGCCCAGGAGGATGATGTCCGTGACCCTGTCGTCGTTGGCGGGAATGCCATTCTTCATGAACGGCTTCTTGAACAGCCCATTCAGGCTGGGTGCGCGCAGGTCATGTGTGCTGTAGGCGTAATGACATTCGGCGCAACGTTGGTCGTAAACCCGCCGGCCTTGCGCCTGCTGCGGAGTCAGCCCAAGTTCGGCGTCCGTCTTGCGGGGCTCGGAATCGCAGGCCAGAAAGATCGTAATCACGATCAGAACAATTGCAGTCAAAAGGGCAAAAGGCGCGCGTTTTGGTCTCGGCATTCTTTCCAGGTGTCCGGGCAAATCTGTCGCGTGAGGCCGCACCGCGGCTCCAGCAGAGTTAGAATACACCTCGCATGACGGTTGCTCTCAAACGCGTTTACGCCGAGCCGTCGCCGCAGGATGGCGCTCGCGTGTTGGTGGACCGGCTATGGCCGCGCGGGTTGAAGAAGTCCGACGTCGCACTCGACGCATGGCTGAAGGACCTTGCTCCCTCCAATGAGTTGCGCAAATGGTTTCACGCGCACCCGCAGCAGTGGAGCAAGTTTCGCCAGAGATATCTTAAGGAACTTGCTACTGACGCAGCCATCACGGCGTTGCAGCAACTTTACAATCTGAAAAAGGCGCGGCGCCGGCTCACGTTGTTGTTCGCCTCGAAGAACGAAGAGCGCAATAACGCCCTGGTGCTGAAGCAACTGCTCGATGGCGAGCGCAAGCCGCCCACCGGAACCGGGCCCATCCGTGCTGCTGCCACCAAGCGCGGGCGCGCCGCGCGGCCGAGATAGGCTCCATGATCCTCCGGCCCGAAGCCAAACCCGCCCATGCTGAAGACATGCTTTGTCTCTGCTTGGGAGGCCGTGGCCCGCGCCGAGAAAACACGATCGGCAAAATATCATCTGGTGCGCCAGCCCGATCACGCGCGGGTTTCCGGCGAAATCGCCCAGCATTTTGCGATTGCGGGCGCGCCTCCGGTGGACGACGACATTGTACGCGGCATCAGTCTGCACGATGAGGGATGGGCCGCCTTCGACGAGGGCCGCGAGCAGCTGCAGGCGACTCCCGCCACCTATTCCGAAACCAACGTTGCTCTGAACGCAGCTGGCAGGCCGCTGTCCTTTCTGGAGATCAAGGCTGGAGATTTCCTGCGCGCGTGGCTAGGGTCGATTAATTCCGCCGAAGCGGTCGCGCCGATCGCCGCGCTGATCGTCAGCGGCCACTTCTGCCGGCTGGGCAAGTTCGGAATCAGCATGGGCGCCTATTCGGAAGACGATGCGCGAAGCGTGCGCGAATTCCTGGCGTCCGAAGAGCAGCGCCAGGCTCGCTTGATGTCGCCTGCAAAGCCGCACCGAAAGCGAAGTGCAGTACTGGACGGACGTGCTCCAATTTTGCGATCTGCTTTCGTTGTATCTGTGTTGTGGCTCGGAGGAGAGTGTCGAATTTCCGCAGCGCATCGGGCCAAATGGCGAAACGATTAGGTTGCAGTTACTGGATGGAGTTTTCGTGCTGACGCCGTCGCCGTTTGCAAAGGAAGTTGAGTTCTCGGTCGAAGCGCATCCCTATCCGGCAGAAGTGGGCAGCGCCGTCCATCAACGATAGCTGAGCTGGCGTGTGCGATAACTACCACCCGTTTAGCGTCGCGAGACAGAGAGCGCTATCAGTGTGAAATCACGTTTTCATCCGAGTTCCCGCCTTTGACGAGCACATCAGTCCAGCAGACAGCATGCTCGCTACCACTTGCTTTTACGTCGGCGGAGTGCCGTCTGACAAGTGCGGCTAGTTCTGAGAGTATGGCCTTCGGCCGATCGCGGCGCTGCCCGTGGCACGCGTGTTGCAATATCTCTTAAGCGTCTAGTTACAAGCTGTTCCAATGACGAGCGAGGAAATCGGGAAGCTAGAGCTATTCGCATACATCCGGGAAATGTCGATCTAGGCTCATGAAGACTTCATTCATCATAACCCTTGTTCACGGAACATGGGCAAAGCACGCGGATGGACGGTAGACGATTCTAAGCTCCTGCACTGAATTCGGCGAGGCTGCTCTGTCTGCACAAACCAACTTTGGCGAACCACAGTATTTTACGACGGTGCCTGCTTCAGTCGCTCACCCCGTCCGTGATGCAGGGCTTTTCGAACGTTCTGACCGTCCACATATTCCGAAGCAAAGGACGACGACACCGCAGACGCAACCACCATACAGCGCAAAAACCCACATTGCTAAACCAACTTGACCATCGCCTTGAGGAGGATGTCAATGCGACCCAATGCTCATCCACGTCTCCGGTTACGACGTAGCCGACATAGGAAGCAACCCCTGCCGCAAGTAGTGTTGTTGCAAGCTTCAGCGAAATGTTAGCGAATCTGTTCACGACAGTGCCAGTAGAACACAGCAAGTATGCCATAAAACGGGATGTCACCCAAGATATGCTATTTGCCGTCTCACTGATACTTCGGGAGTTTACCTTCCGATACTTGGTCAAGAATTTTTGGATCTAGTTTGAATGGGACCGACACACCACGACCCCCATCAACAAATGTGAAAGCCCCTATGTCCTTCGGAAGGAAAATAAAGATCAGCTATTCCGCCTCTTGCTGCTTCCGCAACCTTCGCGTCTCCGCCAGCAGGGCCATGCTGTGCATCAGGTTTTGCATGGTGACGATGCCGATCAGCCGTTGCTGGTCGACCACGGGAATCATGCTGAGTCCTCGTCCGCCGAGTTTGCGGAAGGCCGACGCGAGCGAGTCACTGCGTTGCGCAATTTCGAAGGCCCGCACCATTGCCGACTGCACGTATCCATTGCCGCCAACACGCAGCGCCTGCACGATATCGCTGCTTGCTGATGACGCCGATCATGTCGCTGCCGCGCACGACCGGGAAATCGTCTTGCAAAGTGTGCACCGCTTTCTGCAGCGCGTCCTCCAGAGTGTCGGCAGGCGAGAGCGTGGAGAAACCAGTCAGCATTACATCTTCCATGCGCACGCTCTCCAGCACCGACTGGAAGACGACCGAGCGATCTTCGAGTTGCGCGCCAACGAAGAGGAAGAAGCCAATCAGCATCAGCCAGGTGTTCCATACTCCGAGGAAGATCAAGAGCATGGCGAACGCCTGCCCAATGGCAACCGCGCGCCGGGTGGCGCGTACGTAGTCCATGCGCTCGGCAAGAAGCGCGCGCAGTATGCGTCCGCCGTCCATGGGATAGGCAGGCAACAAGATTGAAGCCGCCCAGAAACACATTTGCCCAGAACAAACTGCGCGGCAGGTTATTGGCGTGAACGAACGGCTGCGCCCACAGATTCACTTGCGGCAGAAACGCCAGGATGAATGCGCCGGAGATTGCGGCGATAAACAGATTGACCAAAGGACCCGCGACGGAAATGCGAATATCGCGTGCCGGATCGGCGTTGTGCTGCCCCATGTCTTCCATCAGGGTGACGCCGCCGATGGGAAGCAGAATGATGGATCGCACGGCCACACCGTTGCGGCGGGCCACTACCGCGTGTCCCAGTTCATGCAGTACCACGCAGCCAAAGACGATACCAACCAGCACCAGGCCGCGCATTGCACCGGCGGTGCCCATGCTCACCGATTGGGTGAACCAGACAAACGCCAGCAGAAAAACAAACGTGAGGTGGATGCGAATATCCACTCCGAACAATCGTCCTGCGGGAATCGACCAACTTCTCATTGCTCCGCGTCAGCCTCCACTTTCATTCTATACACTCTAGGAGATGCGCATCATCGCCGGACAGTTTCGGAGCCGTCCCTTGCGGTCGCTACCGGGTCTCGATCTGCGGCCCACCAGCGACCGGCTGCGGGAGACCCTGTTCGATGTGCTCGCCGCTGCAGGTAATCTGCAGGGCAGCGTTTGGCTCGACCTTTACGCCGGCACTGGAGCCGTGGGAATCGAGGCGCTGAGTCGCGGTGCGCGCCAAGTGTATTTCGTGGAATCGGCGAAAAAGCACGCACGGCTGTTGCGCGAAAACCTTGATTCGCTTGCGGTTCCCGATGCGTTTGAATTGCACGAGCGCGAGGTCGCACAAGCGCTGCCGCTGCTGGAGAGTACGGGCGTGGTCTGCGACTATTGCTTTCTCGATCCGCCGTATCGCATGCGCGGCAGCTACGAGCGCACCCTCGGCTACCTGTCGCAATCGCGGCTGCTACAGCCGGCGAGCCTTGTCATCGCCGAGCATGAAAAGAAGTTCGACCCCGGTGATCGCTTTGGCGCGCTGGTGCGGTATCGGCGGCTGGATCAGGGTGATGCGTCGCTGAGCTTTTACAGGCTGGCTTGAGCCGGAGCTCTTACTCCACGTATCGCCGGGGTACGCGTTTGGTGAGATTGCACAACGTCTCATAGACTACGGTGCCCTCCCAGCGCGCAAGGTCGCGCGCCGTGATCTCCTGCTCTCCGCTGCGGCCGATCAGGGTCACTTCGTCGCCAATGGCGGCGCCGGGAATGTGAGTGACATCCACCAAGGTCAGGTCCATCGAGATGCGCCCGCGCATCGGCGCGCGCTGTCCGCGCAAAAGCACTTCACCGTTTCCGAAGAGCCTGCGCGATAATCCGTCGCCGTAACCGACAGAAACGGTGGCGATGCGCGCCGGCGCCGGCGTTTTATAGGCGCCGTTATATCCCAGCGCCTGACCGGCGGGAACGTCGCGAATTGCGATGACGTGCGTCTTCCAGGCCAACACCGGTCGCAGCGGCAATGTGGGCACTGCCGCCGGCGAACCATCGTGGTAGCACGGTTGCTGCTCGTATCCGTAGAGCGCGAGGCCGGGCCGCACGAAGTTGTGCCGGGTATCCGGACGCTCAATGGCCGCGCTGGTGTTGGCCAGATGCCGCAACCGCGGCCGCAATCCGTGCGCCGCGAGCGTCTGCAGTGCAGCCTTGAAGCGCTCAATTTGCCGCTGTGTGGCCTCGTCGTCGAGCACCTCCGACGAGGCAAGATGGCTGAATACGCCTTCCAACTCGATCTGTGGCAGGCGCTGGATGCCTTCGGCAAACGACTCCAGATCGGCCAACGGCAGCCCGAGGCGCGCCATGCCGGTATCGATCTTCAGATGGATCGCAACCGGCGAAGTCAGGTGCTGCCGTGTGGCCGCCCGAGCCAGCGCCTCCGCATCCTGCAGACGGAACACGGCGGGCGTAAGCGAAAGGCGCAGGGCGTCTTCCTCTTCTCCGCGATACACACCGCACATCACCAGCACGCGTCCGGCGACGCCCGCATCGCGCAAGATGGCCCCCTCATCGGTAGACGTCACTCCGAACCATTTCGCGCCTTCCTGCTCGAGCGCCAGCGCGCACTCCTGGGCGCCGTGCCCATAGGCGTCGCACTTTACCACCGCGCAGATGATGACATCGGAGCCGACATGCCTCTGCAGTACTCGAAAATTGTGACGCAAGGCGGGAAGCGAAACTTCAGCCCAATTGGGCCGGGTCTCGATACGAGAAGATGTGAAGGTTGCAGCCACCCAACTTCGATCATACAAGCCAGCAGCGGCGACTCGCCAGCCCCGAGTGGTTTACTGAGTAGCTCCGTTGACGGTCGAAACTGGCCTGACCGTCTTCTCCAGCAAGGGCAGCACGTGCTGTTTCATCTGGTCGGGGGTGAAAGGCTTGCGGATGTAGCCGGCCGCTCCGCACGAGATGGCTTCCATCACATGCGACTCGCTGCCTTCGGTGGTGATCATAAGCACGGGCACGCCGCGCGCGTTCTCCACCGACCCGAGCTGGCGCATGAACTCCAAACCGTCCATGACCGGCATGTTCATGTCGCTTAGCACCAGATCGACCGTCTGATGACGGAGAACGTCGAGCGCCTCGAAACCGTTGCCTGCCTCGATCACTTCCCCAATCGCCAAACCGGCTTGCCGCAGTGCGCGCTGTACGATTTTGCGCATCACCGAAGAGTCATCGACAATCAACGTACGCAGCGCTGGCATGGCTTACTCCCAGCCTTTGCTTCGTTCCAGCCTGGACGGTAAATTCCCAGGGATTCATTCCCGGCGCATTGGTGGCTGCCCACTGCGCCAGTCTGCCGCAACGATCCAATTGCACATGGCGTTGCTCCAGGCTGGTTTCCTCCCAGCATTGCCACGCGGAATGCGAGGCCAACTCCCGGCCTTTCCCGTGGCCTGACCAAGGCTCGCGCATCGTATGTCCCACTAGCAACTCTGCCAGCAGAACGCTGGCCGCCAGCGGACTCTGCGGCTGGCCGTTACCGTCAAACTGAACGAGGTCGCGTGCCTGGGTGATGGCCGCGTCAATTTCTGGAGGCAGACTTTCGCATCTCGCGGTTTGCAGCCTGAGATGTCTTCCCGGAGCGGATGGGAACGCCAACTGGACGAGCGCCGGTAATTCGAACAGCAGCCCCGCTAGGAACGCTTGCTGTGGATTCACGCCGCCCAACTGCTGGCTCAGGACTCGCGCCAGGCAACTGCGGACCACACTGCGCACCCAGAGTTGGCGTAACTTCTCCCGGATCTTGGTGGAGGAACAGGACTCGATCGTCGGCGCCTGGTTGACGGCTTGCAACAAACGCAGCTGCCCACATGCCACCACGGCCAGCGGAAATTGCCAAATAAGCTCATCCTCGCGGCGGCGCTCGCGATTGGCCAATTGCAGCGCGGTAAACGCCAATCCCGGATCAAGGGCCACCACCGAGGTGGTCAACTCCAAATCGACCGCCGCATCCTGAAGCAGAAGATTGAGCAGCGAAGCCGAGCGGGCCAGAATGGGCAGGCAGAGAGGCGGCAGCCCATCGCACTCGGACTCATGCGGCAAGCTAATGCCATCGCCAGTCCACGAAGGGTGATCGAGTGTGGCCGGCTGGGCTGCGCTATGCATGGTTCTTGCCTGTGGTTGTCATCGGCACCCGCCGCAAACCCTTTAGGGCTGGGGAAGGTAGGGTAGCAGAGCTGACAACCCATTCCGAACCATCGCCTAGGACACACGGCCGCTTCCCGGCAGACGGAAAAGGAAGTCCACATGAAAATCATTCTGACAAACCAGCCGTATCCAGAGATGATCGTCGCAGCAGGTGATGCCACAACGCTCGGCATGCACTTGTGCGGCGTAGTTGGCAATGGTCCGTGTCATTTCGATAGCGCTCTGCCGTTGCTGGATCACGATGGTTTCGCTCTCTTCGGGGCACGCTTGCCGCTCCGCGTTTTTCCGGAACGCCGCTGGAGGCAGAATGCAGGGCTGGGTGCGGCATTGCAACATCTGCTCCAGGGCATACAAAAACCCGTGCTGCACGCCCTCCAGAAATCCAACATACAAGTCGGATTGCGTCGGGTTATAGAAAACGGGGACCGCGAGATAGTTCTGGGTCAGGGGCGCCGGCCAGTGCATGGCTGCGGGTAACGATTGCGGCTCACGCGCGGCGAATACCGGGCAGCCCTGCTGTACCGCCAGTGCGGCAGTGACCTGCGCCTCGGAGATCGCGCCCATCCTGATCAGCCATTCGCCCAGCCTTCCGCCTCCAGCCGTGCGTTGCGATTCCAAGGCAGCGCGCAACTGGAGGGCGGTGATGGCGTGTTGCGAGAGCAATACCAGTCCCAGCGGGGTGCGATTGGGTGGGGCAGCGGGACGCGAGGTAAGCACCGCCGACTGGTTTAGCCGCCGCAACAGACCCTCTTGAAAGCACTCTGGGGAGCAATACCAGCGCTTCTGCAACCATAGGCCTTCGTGGCGCGCCCACCATCGCTGCCACAATGTGGGAGGCCGTGGACAAAACGCATTCGCGCACACGGGCAGCTCTGACAGCGTGGTAAGGGGAGAAGACACGGGCAACATCGCACGCAAGGAGAGAGACATTTCCAGCTCCGAAAGAAGTTTCGAGTTCTAGAGTTTCAAGCTTCCAATCAACTTCTTGAAACCGGAAACTTAAAACTGAAGTTAAAGGCTGTCGACCCGCTGTTGCGGGGAAGCGACCTCGGTGACCCGCAGTCCATAGTTGCCGTCAACCACCACCACATCTCCACGGGCAATGACGCGGCCGTTTAATAACAGGTCCACCGGCTCCTGGATCTCGCGGTCCAACTCCAGCACCGCTCCCGACGTGAGCTCCAGCACTTCGCGCAGCGTCGCCTGCCGGCATCCAAAGCGCAACATCACCCCCAACTCCACGTCCATTAGCAGGCCCAGATTTCCCTGGCGCAGCAGGCTTTCGATCTCGGCGGAGGGATTGCCTGCAGTGCGGGACGGAGCCGGGGCCCTGCGCTCCAGCGCCGCGACCATGGCATCGTCCATTTCCAACAAGGCGGCCACCGTGCCGGAGCCGTCACTGACATGCAGCAACCGGGCCGCGGGCGACGAGTCCTGCACCGCAGGCTCAAGTGCCACCTCCAGCGACACTTCGCCGAATACCGCTTGCAGAGCGCCTGCCGCCAGACCTGCCCACTGTCTGACCAGCTCCGCCAGGGCGTCTTGCTGCGTTTGGTCAGGCTCAGCCGAGATACTGATTTCGTCCTGCAAGAAACGGCGCAGCAACGCTTCAGCATCGGCGGCACTGAAGCTGAGCCACTGCGCGCCGGTCAATCCTTTGCCTGCAGTAACCCTCACTCGCGCGACCGGAATGTATCCGTCTATCGCGCTGGCCGGTTGTGGTTGCCAGTCGTTGCCGGACAACTGCGAGAGCAACGAGGCCAGGCTGCTGACCCACGCATCAAGATAAGCTTCGATTTTGCCATTGGCTTCCGCGACCATCTAGATCTCCTCCTCTTCCGGCTGCACGATGTGCTCGACCAGTTGCGCGGCGCGGCAATTGGTGTGGCTGCGCACCGGCCGTGCCCGCCAGCAATCGCGGCCCTTCAGGCGCAAGGTCGCCGGCTCCTCGATATGACGCCGCAGCGGCAACACCTCTCCCGCTTGCATGGCCAACAACTCGCTCAGCTTGACCGGGAGCAGGGGCGTGCCCAGCTCCATGTCCACGGTCGAATCCAGCAGCTTCTTCTTGATGCTTTCCCGGTGCGTGGCCGGCCCGCGGGGACGCTGATACACCAGGTCCGACGCCAGCTTGCGCAACAGGGCGCTGGAGACCACCGATGGAAACGCGACGTTGAACATGCCCCGCGAGTCCGCCATGGTGGCCTCGAAGGTGAGAGTCAACGTCTTCTCCTGGGCGGGCAGCAAGCGCAACATCTGCGCCGCCGCTTGCCGTTGTTCGAACGCAACTTGCAGACCCAGCGGCTGCCAGACGTTTTGCAGCTCGTGGCAAATCACCTGGGCGACACCCTGCAAAACCATCTCTTCGATCTCGCTTACTTCGCGCGTACCCTGAGGAACGCCCCCCCGGCCGCCCAGCAGCAAATCCACAATCGGGAAAGCCAGGCTCAAGTCCATTTGCAGCACGCCGCTGGCGTCGCCCGGTTGCAGGTGAAACGATCCGTAGTAGGTCACCTCGGAAACCCGCGCCAGAAAATCGCGATACGCGAGTTGCTCCACCGACACCAGCGCGACTTCGAACTTGTCCCGCAGGTATCCGCCCACCGAGGTCGTCAGGTTGCGGGCAAAGCTCTCGTGCAACTGGCTGATGCTGTGCAACTGCTCCTTGCGCAGCAGACCAGCCTGATGCAGGTCCCAGCTTTCCACCCGTACGGCTCCCGCCTCATCGGCGGCGCTCCTGTTTCCGCCGCGAGCGGCCCGGAACAAAGCATCGATCTCGCCCTGGCTTAGAACCTTTTCCATATCCCCACCTGCGGTTTCGTCGCATGAACGGAGGCGCTAAGAGCGGCATTGCGACCCTGCTGCGCACTGTCCAGCCTGGCTCGCAGCCGGGCCACGGCCACGGAATGAATCTGCGAGACCCGCGATTCTCCTACACCCAGCACCGCGCCCACTTCCTTCATGGTGAGCTCTTCCTGGTAATACAGCGAGAGCACCTGTTGCTCGCGCGCAGGCAGTTCCGCAATCGCATCCGCCAGGCGCTGCCGCCGCTCGCCTTGCATGCAGACAAACAGCGGATCGAGGTTGGCTGGGCCGGGAAGAGTTTCTCCGAGATCGGTCTCCCGTCCGTCCTCCAGCGATTCGATTTGCAAGCTACCCACCTCGAGACCGCGGATCTCGTCCAGCAGGTGCTGGAATTCCTCCAGCGTCATGCCCATCGCCAAAGCCAGCTCGGGCTCGGTGGCCGAGTGGCCCAACTCGGTCTGCAACTTCTGCATGGTGGCTTCCAGGCGGCGGGCCTTACGGCGCAAGTCGCGCGGGCTCCAGTCCATGTCCCGCAGACTGTCCAGAATGGCGCCCCGAATGCGGAACTTGGCATAGGAAGCGAAGCGCACCTTCTTGTCCGGGTTGAACTTGTGCATGGCGTCGATCAGGCCCACGATGCCGGCATGCAGAAGATCGTCGAAGGGAACGTGCTGCGGCAACCGTTCGTGGATGCGGCGCGCGATGTATTTCACTTGCGGCAACTGCTCCAGCAGGAGCTCATCTGAGATCTCCACAGCCGGTTCACTGATTTGCCCATATGCCTGAGCGGCAGTCATGCTTCCTCCTCATCGAATCATTCCCAACGATTGCACCTGCACCAGCGGCGGCACCTCTCCCGGCGAAAGCACCACCACCTTGGGCAGGAACGGCTCCAGCAGGCGGCGCAGATGGAAGCGTGCCGGCGTATTGCAGAACAGCACCGGGGTCGCCAGACGCACCTGCTCGCCCGCCAGCTTCTTCAATCCTTCCAGCACCCGTCGCGCGTACGATGGCTCCAACCCGCCCGGCGCTGCGGGCACAGCCTGCCCGGAAAAAGCGCGGCTCAACTCTTCTTCCATTCCGGGATCGAGCGTGACCACGCGCAAGCCGCCGTCGTCGGCCAGCAGCGGACGCACCAAGGCGCGCCCCAGAGCCTGGCGAGCGGCTTCCACCAGCAGCACGGGATGCTTGTTAACCGCCGCCGTGTCCAGTAGGCTCTCCAGAATGGTGGGCAGGTCGCGAATGGAAACCTGCTCCCGCAAAAGCTGCTGCAACACTTTCTGCACCTCGCCCAGGCTCATCAGCTTGGGCACCAGTTCTTCGCACAGCTTGGGATGGCTTTCGCCCAGCCGATCCAGCAGGCGCTTGGTTTCCTGGCGGCTCAACAATTCGTAAGCGTGCTGCTTGATGACCTCGGCCAGGTGGGTGGCCATCACCGAGGTCTGGTCCACCACGGCGTAGCCCGAGGCCAGCGCTTGCTCGCGCAGGCCGGGCACGATCCAGCGTGCCGCGACCCCGAATGCCGGTTCGTTGGTTGCGAAACCTTGCAATTCGGGAGGCGTCGCCTCCGAACTGATGGCCAGCAGGCAGTCATCGCGCAGCTCCCAGCGCGCAATCTCCACCCCGCGCAGGTACACCACGTATTCCCGCGGGCCCAGCTTCAGGTTGTCGGTGATGTGGATGGGCGGCACGATGAAGCCGAGCTGCAACGCGAGATGCCGTCGCAGCGCCTTTACTCGCTGCAGCAGTTGTCCCCCTTGCTTGGCATCCACCAGCGGGACCAGCGCGTAGCCCACTTCCAGGCCCAATTCGTCCAGTTTCAGCAGGCCCTCAAGCGCTTCCTGCGCGGTCGCGCCGGAGGAAGCCGCTGCTCCAGCGGCAACTTCCGCTGCCGGTGCCGGTTTTTCGAATTCGCTGCGCGCCCGTCGCGCCAGCCAGCCCGCGATCACGGCGGTCAGCAGGAAAGGAATCTTGGGCAGCCCGGGAATCAACGCCAGAGCCACCATGGTTCCAGCGGCAATCCATAGGGGACGGCTGCGGCCAAACAACTGCTTGCCAACATCAATGCCTAGAGTGTTGTCCGACGAGGCGCGAGTGACCACGATTCCGCCGCCCACCGACACGAGCAGGGAAGGGATGATGGTCACCAGGCCATCGCCCACGGTCAGAATGGTGTAGGTCTTGAGGGCATCGCGGAACGGGATATCGAGCTGAAACACGCCGATCAGGAATCCTGCAATAATATTGATCACGGTGATCAGCACGGTGGCCAGCGAATCACGCTGGTTGAAGCGTGCCGCGCCGTCCATGGCGCCGTAGAACTCGGCCTCGCGGCTGACCTGCTCGCGCCGCACTCGCGCCTGCTTCTCGTCGATCAGGCCGGCATTGAGATCGGCATCGATCGCCATCTGCTTGCCCGGCATAGCATCCAGGGTGAATCGTGCCGTGACCTCCGCAGTGCGTACCGCGCCATGACTTACCACCATGTACTGAATGGCAATCAGCGCCAGAAACAGCACGAAGCCTACGACGTAATTGCCGCCCACAACGAATTGTCCGAAAGCCTCGATCACGTGTCCCGCGGCTCCCGATCCCTCATTGCCGTGCAGCAGAATGCGGCGGCTGCTGGCCAGGTTCAGCGCCAGGCGAAACAAGGTGAGCAACAGCAGCAGGCTGGGGAAGACCGAGAACTGCACCGGACGCAGAATGTGCACGGCGGAAAGCAGTACCAGCACCGAGGCTACGATGCTGAAGGCCAGTAGCAGATCGAGTGCCAGCGCCGGCAGCGGCACCAGCATCACGAAGACCAGCGCCACCGCGGCCACGGGAATGATCCACTCGGCGGCGCCTGTGCTGGCAAGTGACTTCGGTTTGGCAGCTACGTTCGCCATCGACTACACCCGGCTCGACACGGTTTGTACCCGCATCTGAGCGCGATAGATGAAGGCCAGAATTTCCGCCACGGCGGCGTACAGCTTGGCGGGGATGCTCTGGCCCACCTCCACGCTGCGATACAACGCCTGGGCCAGCGGCGGGTTCTCGATGATCGGGACTTCGTGCCAGCGCGCCACCTCCTTGATCTGCTCGGCCAGCGCGTTGCAACCCTTGGCCAACACCACCGGGGCGGCCATCGATGGCCGGTATTCCAGGGCGATCGCGAAGTGGGTGGGGTTGGTGATGACGACCGTCGCGTGTTCAACTTCCCTCAACATGCGGCGGCGCCGCATCTGCCGTTGCAGGCGGCGAAGCCTGGCCTTCACCGTGGGATTGCCGTCGCTTTCCTTGTACTCGTCGCGCAGCTCCTGCTTGCTCATGCGCAGGTCGCGCTCCAGTTTCTGCCGTTGCAGCAGGTAATCGATGCCCGACCACACCAGCAGTACCAGGGTGGACTTCCAGCAGATCTCGAAGGCACGCTGATAGGCGAACGCGCCCACCACCGCCACCGGCATCTGTGCGGCGCGCAGCAGCAGCTCCCAATCGCGCGCCAGCATCGAGACTCCCAGATAGAGCAGCACGGAAAACGGGACCAGCGATTTCGCCGGCGGCGCCAGACCGGCGATGGAGAACATCTGCCCCAGCTTCTTCGCGGGACTTATGCGCTCTGGGTTGGGAGTCAAGGCCTCGGCGGCGAAGACAAAGCCGCCTTGCGCCAGGCTGCTGCCCACGGCCAGAACCCATACCAGCGCCAGGGGCGCCAGAATCCAGCGCAGAGCGGCGGTCGCGGTCCAGGTCAGCACCGGAGTAGCGGGATTAAAATCGGCGCTCGCCGCCATCTCCGTCCAGCCTCGCAGCGAGCCGCGCCAGCGCTCCAGTTCTGCGGACGAGGTCCACAACAACACCAACAATCCAGCAAAGCCGATGAGCGCGCCAGCCAGCTCGCGGCTGCGCGCCACCTGGCCGTGCTCGCGGGCCTTCTGCCGCCGCCGCGGAGTTGCCTGTTCGGTCTTGTCGTCGTGCGCCACGTGCTCCTCAGTGCGCCAACTGCAACAGGCGCTCCGCGCAGCGGATACCATTGCTGAAATAACGTTCGAAGATCCCTGGCCAGTACTTCAGCGACAACGCCAGCACGGAGAGCCCGACCATGCTCTTCACCGACAGCCCCAGAAACAGCACCGGCAACTGCGGCGAAGCCTTACCCAAAAAGCCCAGCACCAGGTCCGCCAGCAGGGTTGCAATCAGGGCGGGCGCCGCCACCTGCACTCCGGCCAGCCAGATTCCTCCGGCAGCGTGCAGCAGTTGCCGAATGAGCTCTCCGCTGGTGATTGCCGCACCCGCGGGCAGATACCAGAAGCTCTTAGCAAGTCCGCGCAGCAGCCAGTGGTGCACATCCATCTGCAAGAAGATGAGCATCACGACGGTTTGCGAGAACACCGCCAGCACGGGAGTATCGACCTGGGTGTTGGGATCGAGAATGTTGACCAGCCCAAAACCCACCTGCATGCCCATCACCTGCCCGGCAAATTGCGCCGCTTCAAAGACGAACTGAATGGCCAGCCCCATCAGCAATCCGATAACGGCTTCTGAAAGCATCACGCGAAGTACGCCCGCCGCTGTCAGCGACAGGCCGCGGGGACCGCAAACCGGATACAGCACAGCGGTCAGCAGCACCACCAAGCCCACCTTGATGCGCGGTGCGATGGCGCTGCTCCCCAGAAACGGGGCAAACACCATCACTCCGGAAACCCTCGCTCCCACGAAGGCCACGGCAGCAATTACTTCCTCAAGCCGGAGTTCCATTGCTCTCCTTTAACGCAGCAGAGGCCGGAAATCGGAAAACATCTGCAGGGTGAAGATGGCCAGCTTGCGCAGCATCCACGGCATCAGCACGATCGCTCCCACCGCCGTCGCCAACAGCCGGGGCACGCTGGAGATGGTGTTGTCCTGCAGCGAGGTCAGCACCTGCACGATGTTGATCAGCAGGCTGACCACGGCGAGCGCGATCAGCAGCGGGGCCGCCAGCAGCACCGCGGTCTGCAACGTTCTCTGTCCCAACATCACGATCATCTCCGGCGACATCGTGCTCCTTGATTTCGCGGTTCAGTAAAAGCTCTTCATCAGCGAACCCACCAGCAGGTTCCAGCCATCGACCATGACGAACAGCAGGATCTTGATGGGGGTGGAGATCACCACTGGCGGTAACTGCAGCATTCCGACCGAAGTGGTGATCGAAGCCACAACCAGGTCAATGACGAGGAAGGGCAGGAACAGCACCGCGCCAATCTGGAAGCCGACCTTCAACTCCGACAGAATGTAGGCTGGAGCCACTACCCGCATGGGCAAGTCTTCGGGTGAGCGGGGCGGCGGCAGCTTGGCCAGCTCGACAAACAGCGCGGCATCCTTCTCGCGCACAAACTTCAGCATGAAGTGGCGCACCGGCTCCGATCCGCGGTCCAGCGCCTGCCAGGCGGTGATCTGGTTGTTCTCCAGAGGAACCATCGCCTGCTGATAAACCGCCGCTCCCACTGGCTGCATGAGAAAGTAGGTCAGCACCAGCGAGAGTCCGACCAGGGTCTGATTGGTAGGGGCGCTCTGCGTTCCCAGCGCCTGCCGCAGAAAGTGAAAGATCACCAGCAGGCGCACCAGCGGAGTCATGGACAGCAACAGCGCGGGCAGAACGGTCAGCAGCGTCAACAGCAGAACGATGGTCCACGGCACGCCGCTGCCATTCACTCCGGGCACCTGCAACGTCCCGGCGGAGGTGTGCGGGGCGGCGGCCGCTGAAGGAGCGCTAAGCATTCCCATCGCCCACAGCACGCCGTTGCGAATTACGCTGCCTGTTATCCGTGTCATCGTTGCCGCTCGCACCATTCCGTCATCACCGTGGCAAAGTCCGGAGCCTCGCCCAGGCGCGCCAGCAGGTTCAGTGAACCTGAACCGCCGCCGACTAGGAACTGCTGGCCCTCGTACTGGATCACCGCCACAAAACGTTTTTCGCCCAGCGAAAGGCTTTCGCACAGCCGCAAGCGGCGCGGCTTCCGGCCCACCCGCACGGAAGCGAAGAAGCCCAGCAAGCGCTCCCACCATGTGGGACGTAGCGGTGCTTGGGTTATGCGAGGATTGGTAACCATCTGGTTCATCGCTCTTCCTCAGACCAACTCGGTGATGCGCACTCCGACCTGGTCGCCCACCGGCTCAAATTCGACCCAGCCAATCAACTGTCCATTGGCGCGTAGAGGGACCTCCGCTCCGCGGCTCCAGTGCGTGAGCACGATGTTGCCGGCCTGCAAACGCAACAGTTCACGGACGGTGAATTGCGCCAGCGGAAGCTCCAGCGATAATTGGCAGGGCAGCCACCACACCTGCCGCCAGTCCGCCGCCGGCGGCGGTGGCAGCGGCAGCGGCAGCGGAACTGAACTGGTGTCGGCAGGTAGTTGTTTGTCGCTCATCAGGCAACCCTCAGGCGGACCTTGGGAGTCGCCCCACGCCGGGCGCTCCGCGTACGCGATAAGGAAGGGTGCAAGCGGATTGCCGTGCAAGTTAAGAGGGAGATCAGGGGAAGAAAAATTTCGATGCGCCGAAGCTCCCGCTTCGAGCCCATTTGCAGGTTGCCAAAAATAGCGACGATCGGTAGCGCGGACTTTCAGGTCCGCGTCCAAGCCGTTTGTTTTTATCAGTTGAAGTCGGCGTCAGCCGACGGCAGGCTTGCCCTTCCGACTTTTTCAGCAGCCTGTTTCCCGGAAGGCCGACGCAGCACGGACGCGCCTGTCCGTCAGCGCGCGACTCTGGCGCAAAACAATTAGAGGGATTTCATGAAGGCGCTCTGAGATGAGCGGGTGGTCTGGCTCTAGACCGCGTAGTCCTGCGAGGTTTAGGATGTCCCGCACCGGCCGGCGCGCGGCTGCGGTGCGGGACATTCGTCACAGCGTCACGTTCCACAAGATCGGCAGTTGCGCCCGCTGACTTTAGAGAAGCCAGCACTGAGCATTCAGCACTCAGCATTCAGCACTCAGCACTCAGCCTTACCGGCTGGCATCCTGTGTCTCACATGGGTCTGCGGTTCACCTATAGGAATGCAAGTCACCACGGAGATCACGGAGAAGACTCCGTCATACCCAAAACTCCGTGTCCTCCGTGTCTTCGTGGTGAGCGATCTTCGATGGAGCGCGTAATCAGCCAGCCCGGCCCGAAACTTTTACGCCGGCTTCAAGTTGATCGTGTCCTGCATGACCTGGTCGAACGTCGTGATGGTTCGAGCGTTGGCCTCGTAATCGCGCTGGGCCACAATGAGCGCGGAAAACTCGGTGGCGATGTCTACATTCGACAGCTCCAGCGATCCTCCCGACAAGGTTCCCAGCCCGCCCGCTCCAGGCGCTCCGACTACGGCCTCCCCTGACGACAAGGTCGAGGAGAAGTCGTTGTTGCCCACCCGCTGCAGTCCCTGGGTATTGCCGAAGTTGGCGAGAGCGATCTGGCCCAGCGCCGCAGTCCTGCCGTTGCTGAAGCTGCCCATGATGGTGCCGTCTGCCCCAATGCTGTAGTCGGTCAGCGATCCGCTGCTGTAGCCGTCCTGCAGCGTGCTGGAGGTGGTGCTGGTACCGGACACCTGGGTCAGCAGCGGCGCGCCGGTGCTGTTGTACAGGTTCCACTGGAACTTCAGGTCGGCAGCGCCGTCCGCCAATCCACTGGCGGTGATGCCGCTGACATTGCCGGCAGGAGTGGTGAGCTTTCCGCTGCTGTCAAAGGTCAGCGCGGTGGTGCCCAGGCTGGTCTGCGTGCCCATGTCCTGCCAGGTCACGCCACCATCGGTAAACGTGGACCCATCGGTCGGCCACGAGCTGGGAGCCGTACCCCCCGACGTCCCAGCCACCGTGCATTGATAAAAGTGGCCGTTCGCCGTCGGGGGCGAAATCATCTGTCCCACGGTGTAGGACGTCGAGGCCGCCCATGCAGCCGGCGGAGTAACGTCGGCATTGGGAATGGTGATATTGCAGTTCCACGCACCCGCTGCAGTCTTGGTGAAGTTGAAGTTGAGGACGTGTGCCGTCCCCAGGGAATCGTAGACGGTGACCGGCGTTGACAACGGCGTGTCCCCGTCGGCGGCGCCGGAATCCAGATTGGTGGTGAGCTGCACCGAACCGGTGGCGCTGGGGGGATTGATCTGGCCTTTGTCCAACTCGATCGGCGCCAGCGCCGCGCCAGCAGGGATTACGCCTCCCACGGCGGTATAGCCCAGCACCTGCTCGCCACTGGCGGTTTGCAAAGAGCCGTCGTCCGGCTGCGAGTTCCTGCTGCATGGCCGTCTCGCGCGCCTTATGGCCAGCTTCTTCCCCATCCGCCGTGAGGGGGCGAAACATGGGAGGCTGAATGACAGGGTAATGAAAGTTCTTTACCCGGTTGGGAAAGGCCATTTCTCCCCAGCGGTCAGACGATGTACTCATCACCGGTCTCCGGTTTAAGAATGATCTTGCCTTCGGCTTCCAGCTTGCGCGCCACCGCCACCGCTTCCTGCTGGGCCTTATTGACTTCGCGGGCGCGCACCGGTCCCATCACTTCCATGTCTTCCTTCAACATCTCGTAGGCGCGCGAGGAAATCGCCTTCATCAGATGGTTGCGCAATTCCTCGGAGGCGCCCTTCAAAGCCAGGGTAAGCACCTTCTTGTCCAGCCGCGCCACCAGCTCGCGAATGCCATTCTCGGGAACGCCCAGCAGGTCGTCGAAGGTGAACATCAGGTTGCGGATGTTCAGCGCCAGCTTGGCGTCGTCGGATTCGATGGCGTCCAGCACCGACTTCATCGCCGCCGGCTCCAGCCGGTTCATCAGATCGGCGGCGCTCTTGAAGCCGGCGTAGTTGCGCCGGCTCTGCTCGCCCACGGTCTGCAGCCGCTTGTGCAGCACGGTGGAAACCTTCTGCGCCATCTCGGGCGAGAAGTTGCGCAACAGGGCCAGCCGCTTTACCGACTCGATGCGCACCGCCTCGGGCAGCTTCATCAACACCGCCGAAGCCGGCTTGGCGTCGAGGTAGGCCATGATCAAGGCGATGGTCTGCGGCTGCTCATCTTCCAGGAAGCGCGCCAGCTCCTGCGGGTCGGCCTTCTGCAAGGTGTCGAGCTGGGTGGCGCTGAGGTCCTGAGCGCGGCTGACCTGCTCCAGCAGCGCCTTGGCGCCGTCGCCGCCGAACGCTTTTACCAGCAGCGAACGCGCATAGTCATCGCCACCTTGCGCCAGGTAGTCCTGGGTCAGGCTAAGGCGGTAGTACTCCTCCAACACCTGAGCAGCGGTCTCCGGCTTCACTCCGTTTAACTCGCCAATTTCCCTGGTCAGCCGCTGCAGTTGCGGCTGGCTGAGATGGCGATAAACCGTGGTCGCGGCCTCCTCGCCCAGCAGCACCAGCAGCACCGCCGCTTTGCGCACTCCGTTGAGGCTGGCCGTGGCTGAGGCTGCCGTGCTCATTCCACGCCACCTTCACGCAGCCAGTTCTGAATCAGCCGCGAAGCTCCGGCGGGTTCGGTCTTCACCTTCTCCACCAGATGGTTCTTCAGCAGAGTGAGCTTCTTCAGCGAGGGATCGCTTTCCAGACCTGCCAGGTCCAGCACCTCCGGCAGCGAAGAGGCAGAGACCGTCGCTGCAACGGCGCCACCAGAGGGACCCTCGGCCGCGATCTGCTTCTTGCCCAGCGGGCGCAAGGGCAGCTCGCGCAACGCGGTCAGCAACTGCTTCTTGACCGGGCGCAGCAGCAAGATATAGACACTGCCGAAGAGGCAGCCGAGCGCCAGATAGCGGAACATCCATGCCCAGTTGCGCAGGTTGCGCTGCACGCGCTCCATGAAAGTCGGGACCACGGGCGCGTCCTGCTGCAGGTTCTGAAAGGAGAGATTTTCCACCGCCAGCAGGTCGCCACGTTTGGCGTCGATGCCCAGCGCCGCCGCCGCCAGTTCCTCGATCTGTTTCATCTCGTCAGGAGTGCGGCGGCGGCGGGTGGCGACTCGCTGATTGTTCTTCTGCTCCACTTGCACCGCATCGTCCACCAGCAACGCGGCCGCAATACGCTTGATCCTTCCCGGCCGGTTGAACGGTGTGCCGCACCAGTTTGTTCACCGCGTAGGTGCCGCTCTCGGCCTTCGAGGTATGGCTCTCGGAGCCGGACTTGCTGGGCGTGTTCACCTTGGCGTTAGGCAGGTTGCTGCTGGTTCCGGGCACGCCGCCCAGGGCGTCGCTGCCCAGATGTTCTTCACTGCGGGTGACGCTCAGCGGCACGCTGCTGCTGGGATCGTAAGTCTCCTGCGTCTCCTCTCCCGAGCTGAGGTCATACTCCACGTGAACGCTGGCGCGCACACCCTGGCTGCCGACCACCGGCTCCAGCGTCTCCACCACGCGCTTCGCCAAGTCCTGATCGATCTCCGACGCCGCACCCTGGCCGCTGTTGCCGCCGAAACCGGCCCAATGGCAGATTGGTGTCGGCATCAATGACCACCACGTTCTCGGGATTAAGACGGTCCACCGCACCCGCCACCAGTTGCCGGATGGCGGTGTCGGAGCTCTCGGGCAACCGTCCGCGGCGCAGCTTCACCGTCACCGAGGCCTTGGCGGTGCGATCACGTTCGCTATACAACGATTCGGCCGGCATGACCAGGTGCACCCGCACCGCCTCCACTTCGCTGAGGGTCTGCAGGGTGCGCTCCAGTTCGGCTTCCAGGGCGCGCTGGTAATTCACCTTCTCGCTGAAGTCGCTGCCCGCCCAGTTGGGCTTGTCGAACAATTCGAAGCCCATGCGCCCGCTGTGCGGCATGGGCTGCGAGGCAATCTCCAGACGCGCGCTGTCCAGCTTGTCGGCGGGCACCGAGATGCTGGCGCCGTCGGGAGACTGCTCGAAGGGAATCTTCTTGCTCCCCAGGCGGGCGGCGATGTCCTGGGTATCGCTCGGAGCTCAGGCCCGAGTACAGCGTCTTGTACTCCGGCTTGGCAATCAGTTGCACGAAGACGCAGAGCGTGGCCGCCACCAGCACTGCGCCGCCGCCCAGCAGGAGCCGTTGCCGGCCGGTAAGTCCGGCCAGAAAGTCCTTGCCCTGCTGCAGCACTTGCGGCAATGTCAGGTTGCTGTCCATGGCGCTTCAGCCTCGTGCTTCAGAACTGCATGCCGGCGATCTGCTGGTACGCCTGCACCACTTTATTGCGGACCTGCAACATCAGTTGAAACGACAGATCCGCCTTCTCCACCGCAATCATGGCGTCGTGCACGTCGGCCCCATTGCCCTCCACCAGGCTGCTCACCTTGTAGCGCGCATCCAGGTTGAGGGTGTCCACTTCGCCTACCGCTTCACCCAGGGCTTCGCCAAAGCTCTGACTCTTGCCCGCTGCCGGTGTGGCGGCAGGTGCGCTGGGAAGGTCGGCGGGCATGATCCGCAGGCCAGCATTCACCGAATCGATCGCCATGCGTCTTCTCCCTGCCCTTCACTTCAAAATCTGCAACGACTGCTGGATCATCTGTTTCGCCGCCTGCACCGCGCTGGCATTCAGCTCGTAAGCGCGCTCGGCGCCCATCAGGTCCACCATCTCCTGCACCGGATTGATCGCCGGATACGCCACATAGCCCGAGGCGTCGGCATCGGGATGCCCCGGCTCGTAGCGCCGTACCGGCGGCGTGGGATCGTCAACCACCTGGTTGACCTGCACACCACCTGCCGGCGATAACTCTCCGCTGCCCAGCGAGCCCGCCAGCAGCAGCCGGAACTGCGATGCCGGGTGGGCGCTGAACACCACCATCCGCCGATGGTAAGGGCCGCCCTCGGGCGTGCGCGTGGTTTCGGCATTGGCCATGTTGCTGGTCACCACCTCGGCGCGCAGCCGCTCGGCGGTCAAGGCCGATCCGCTGATCTGAAACAGGCCAAACAGGTTCATTGACTGTTGCCTCCATTGATCGCCAGTTGCAGGCGATTGAACTCGGAGCGCAACAGCTGCACATCCACCTGAAACTAAGCTGGTTCTGCGCCATCAGCAGGCTTTCGCGATCCAGGCTCACGTTGTTGCCGTCAGGACGCTCGATCAGCCCCGGCACCTCGCGCACCATGGGAGTGGCGCTAACGTCTTCGTCGCCCGCCAGGGCGCGTTGCAACTCCTGGCGAAAGTCGATATCGCGGGCGTGATAGCCGGGAGTATCGATGTTGGCGACGTTCTGGCTCACCAGGCTCTGCCGATACGAGGTCAGGTCCAGGGCGCGGCTTAAGGTACCGATCAGCGGAGTTTCGATCAAGCTCATGTCAACCTCCGGGGCGGCAGGCCATGCTCGCGGATCTTGTTGCGGACGGTGCGCAGGCTGATGCCCAGCAATTCCGCCGCGTGGGTGCGGTTGCCGGCTGTGGCCTCCAGCGTGATCTCCAGCAGGGCCTTCTCGGCTTCGCGCAACGACAACCCGGGTTTGAGCCACGGCGCGGGTCCCAGGGCTGGAGGCGCGGCCATTCGCAGCGCGTCACCTTTGATTTCGTCGCCGTCGCACAGAGCAACCGCCCGGCGAATCGCGTTGGCCAGCTCGCGGACATTTCCCGGCCAGTGGTGGGAACGCAGGGCGGCGCGGAACGACTCGCTCAGGACGGAGGCGGCGCCGGAGCGGCAAATTTCGCGGCAAAGTATTCCGCCAGTTCGATGACGTCATCGCCGCGCTCGCGCAGCGGCGGCACGCCCAGCGGAATCACATTCAGCCGGTAATAAAGGTCCTCGCGGAAGCGCCCTTCCAGCACCAGAACTTGCAGCGAGCGGTTGGTGCTGGCGATCACGCGCACATCCACGCTGAATGGGCCGCACGTCGCCCAGGCGATAAAATTCGCGCTCCTGCAGCACCCGCAGAAGCTTGGGCTGCAGCGGCAGCGGCATTTCGCCGATCTCGTCCAGCAGCAGGGTGCCGCTATCGGCCAGCTCAAACTTGCCGGCATTGCGCGACAGCGCTCCGGTGAAAGCGCCCGCGGACATGGCCGAACAGTTCGCTCTCCAGCAGGTTCTCCGGAACCGCGGCGCAGTTGATAGCCACGAACGGCCTGGAGGCACGGGGGCTGGCCGTCGTGAATGAGGCGCGCCAGCAGCTCCTTGCCGGTGCCGCTCTCGGCTTCCAGCAGAATGTCGGCATCGCTGCGCGCCGCCTGCCGCGCCTGTTCCAGCGCGTTGAGCAGGGCCGGCGAACTTCCGATGATGGAGGCTCGTCCGGCGGCGCAGCCCGAGGACAGGGCCGCGAACCCGCTGCGCACGCGTTCCGTCGGCTGGTAGCTTGCGAATTGTGGGCTGGGCAACATCTGCCTAGCACTCCTGCAAGGCGGCTGCCGATCGCGGCTGCCGCAGATTAGATCAAGTTCACGCGCAGTGGCTCGACAATCCCAGATGCTCGGGAAGAATGGGGCCACCCTCGGCAAGAATCGACGCGCGCTCGATGACATGTTGCAGCTCCCGCACATTTCCCGGCCAGGAATGTTTTTCCAGCAGCCGAACCGCTTCCGGCGAAAAGCTCAGCGTTCTCGTCGCCGAACTTCGCCAGGAAGTGACGCGCCAGGGCTTCGACATCCTCGCGGCGCTGGGCCAGCGATGGCAACTCAATGGGGAAAACCGAAAGCCGGTAGAACAGGTCTTCGCGGAACTGTTTGCGCTGCGCCAGTTCCGCGAGATTCGGCGTTGCTGGCGGCCAGCACGCGAACGTCAACCCGGAAGACGTCGGAGCTGCCCAGCCGCTGCACCTCACCCTGGTCGAGGAAGCGCAGCAGTTTGGCCTGCATGCCCAGCGGCAACTCGCCCACTTCGTCGAGGAACAGGGTGCCACCGTGAGCGCTGTGAATGCGCCCGATGCGCGACTGCACCGCTCCCGTGAAGGCGCCGCGCACGTAGCCAAACAGTTCCGACTCCAGCAGCGCTTCCGGAATGGCGGCGCAATTGATGACCACGAACTCCTTGCCGGCGCGCGGACTAAGCCGGTGAATGGCATTGGCCACGACTTCCTTGCCCGTGCCGGTGGCGCCGGTGATCAGCACCGGCGTGTTGCGCGCCGCCACCAGACGCGCCATGCGATAAACGCTATGCATGCAGGGCGCCCGGCCCACCATCCCGGGCAGCGTTTCCACGGTGGGGGCCGCGGGCTGGCGCACGGTCGCTTCTCCGAACCCTCCCAACGCCCCATGCGGTCAAACAGCAGGTGCGCCCCGGCGCTGCGCCACTGCGAAGGCAGCGCGGGATTGCCGGCATCGTCCAGCAGCAACACGTCGATTCCGGGAAAACGCGCGTGAATAATCTGCAGCAACTCGTCCGCGTCCAGGTCGGGCAACCTGCGGTCGAGCAGCAGCAACTGGCATTCGCTGCTCTCCAGTTTTCCCAGGGCATCGGCTCCGCCCAGCGCCTCGGCCGCGGAAATACGCGACAGCAGCAGGTTCTGGACGATCTGCTTGCGAAGGCCAGGATTGGAACTGGCGACGATAACCGCTGGATCGGGAGAGTAAAAGGACTGCGCCACGGTTGTCATGAAAACCGTTGTAGTCCCGAAACCTTAGAAATCGATTAGGAGCAAGTTAGAAGTTTCTAGGGAAGTGAAGAATTATGGCGATGCCGACGAGACACACCGAGCGTGCGAAATGGCGCAACTTGCTGCCTCAACGGATGCAAGGCAAGCGCACCATCCAGACGCCGGGAAGACCTGCCGATGCGATCCACGTCAGGTCGCCGCCAATCGCGCGAAAAGTGTGGCGGGCGATTTCCAGCTCCCCGCTCCAATCCGGTTCGAGGCAATTGCCGGACAGGGGGCTAGCTCCGCATCCCTCAATGCAGATGTTCAACTGGTTTTTTGCCGCTGTGCTTTCCGTACCAGACGGAGGCCACGGCCTGGCGAAGCGCAGCGCAGCAGGAACTCCAGCAGATAGAAGAAGCCGCGCATCAACTTCGCTTCATTCGCTCAGCACCTGCACCGGTTCACAAGTCAGCTCCAAGGATCGTCCCGCGGACTCGAACAAAGGAACCATGTCCTCGCACAGTTGCTGCAAGAGCCGATCGAGGGCAAGCGGCATCGCCACGTCTCCGGGGTCATCTGCGTCGCTCAATTCGCGCAGCAATAGCAGCCGCTGCCGCAGCCGTTCGGCGTTTTGCAGCGCGCTTTCCACGCTGGTGCGAAATTCCTCGCCGGTTTGATCGCGCAGCAAGGCGAGTTCGAGGGAACAGTGCAAAGCGGTCAGTGGCTGGCTGAGATCGTGAAAGACATTCGACGCGAAATCGCGGCGCGGGGCGAGTTCTGTGGAGGCGGCCGCGACGGCGACGGCGACGCTCACATCATTGCCCCGGAGGGGTGAGAGCTCATTTCGTATCCCACACCGCGGACCGTGTGAATGAGATGGGGCGCGTGTTCGCCATCCACTTTCTTGCGCAGGTAGTTGATGTACACATCGACGATGTTGGTGGTGGTGTCGAACGACAGGTTCCACACGTGCTCGACGATCATGGCGCGAGTGATGCGGCGGCCCGCATTGCGCATGAGGTATTCCAGCAGGGCAAATTCTTTGGAGGTAAGTTCGATGCGCTTGCCGCCGCGTTCCACTTTGCGCTCCACACGGTCGAGTTCCAGGTCGGCGACTCGCAGCACCGTCTCCACCGTGCGTGGTCCCCGGCGCAGCAGCGCGCGCACCCGCGCCGAAAGCTCGGTAAAGGAAAATGGCTTGATGAGGCAATCATCGGCGCCGGTGTCGAGCGATTGCACGCGATCCTCCACCCGGCTGCGCGCAGTAAGCACCAGCACGGGAAGGGACGGCTTCTTGGGACGCACGGCACTGAGCACGCCGATACCGTCGAGCTTGGGCAGGTTCAGATCGAGGATCAGCAGATCGTATTCGCTTTCGAGGGCCATCTGGCGGGCCAGTTCGCCATCGGACGCGACATCCACCGCGTAGTGTTCGGCCTCCAAACCTTTGCGGACAAAACTAGCCAGCGGAGCGTCGTCTTCCACAACCAGGATGCGCATACCGTAGCCCTGTAGCGAGTAACCAACCAAGGGTTACTATGATCATCACCTCTTGTGACCGGGCACGTCAATGAATCTCCGATCCTCGGCCCCAAGGAGTGTTCCAAATCGGGAACAAGCGCGCTTGTTTTGCCGTTATGGAGTTGCCTATGAAAGTAACGGTCATCATGCGGCGGAAGTGAGGAGGCATCGACGGGGCTTGCAGTGGGAGAAATGATCCGATGATCGATTGGTGGATTCGGTCATCACTTAGGACTTAGGCGCTAATATTGCGGCGAGGATTCACGCCCGCGGCGCTATAATTGAAGCATGGCACGTGGTTGGGAAAGTAAGTCTGTAGAAGCGCAAATTGAAGAGTCTGATTCCGAACCCTCCTTTAACGAGAACCGCTCCTCCTCGGCTGAAGAAATGCAACTCCAGATGAAGAAAGCTGACCTGGAGCTTTCTCGCAAGCTGGTGCTTCAGCAAATGGAGCGGAGTGACAGCGAGCGTTATTCCGAGTTGCTGCGCCGAACTCTGGCCGGCCTCGACGCGCAAATCGCCGATTTGAGCTGATTGGCGCTGGGAGCAGTCTTTACCGTTTCGCAGGAATTTCTTGCCTTGGGGAACCGTAATTCTGCCGTAGTTCGCTGCACTTCCAACTATTTTGCCCCGATGGGCTGCAAAGAGATTCGCGAAGCCCTGACGCAGACCTGAAGGTCTGAACCACCCGACCGTTGCTGTCCTTCGCACGCCTCACACCCACCTGTGACCGCAGTCACGGAAGCAAGGTTCAACACGCAAGCAAAATAGCCTCAGAGGTGTGGTATGCCAGTCCTTGTGATTGCTGTCGTTTTCTTCCTTATTTTTCTTGTCATGGGAGTGATGGGCGTCTCGGCGATGGTCGCCGAGCATCGCGGCAAGCTGTTCAGCGGAAAGTGGAGCGACGAACCGAAACCGGTGAAGCGCTAATCAATGCCGTCTCGATCGGGCGCGACGGTGTGGGGCGCGCTAGACCGGTTGCAGAACCCGCGAAAGACAGTCTTCGCAGAAGCCGCTATCTTTGATATCGATCCACTCCACCGCGTGGGCGGCGGCCATGGCACAGCGATAGTCGTGGCAATGAGTAAGGCTTAAGGTGTGTCCCAGTTCATGCACGGCTTCGATCAATAGACGATTGGCGAGAACGTCGGCATCCGGCGGCAGACCGTAGAATTCCTGCCGCAAACGATGATAGGAAACCAGCGCCGCAGTCCCGCCGAGTTGAGCTTCACCAAAAACGAAGGTCAGAATCGGAATGTAGAGATCCAATTCCGTGATTCCGACCAGGCGCCAGGTGTTGCCATTGATGTACTTTTGCATCCTGGCCAGGATTTCGGAAGAGTGGTATTGCTGACGTTCAGCGTGCCGGGCGAACGAGAGATCGATGGCTGGCCCCAAAACTTCCGTGGGCACACGAAACTTCTCATAGAGCTCCTGCCGCAACCATTCGAGCAGCCGAGCGTCCACGTTTCCCACCGGCAGGAGTTGAAGTTTTTTCACGGTCGTCCAGAGGAGCACTTGGCAGTTTGCATTTAGCATTTGGCAATTAGCCTCTTGCTCGTATGGATTTGCGTTTGCTAAGTGCTAAGTGCTAAATGCCAACTGCCAATTGCTAGCCGCTAACCGCTAGTTGCTCTTTCTCTTTCCTGTTCCATCCATACTTCTTCAGCTTGTGATGCAAGGTGACGCGATCGATGGCGAGGACCTCGGCGGCACGGGTTTGATTGCCACCGCACTCTTCCAGCACTCGCAGGATGTGCGCGCGTTCCACATCATCGAGGCTACGGACATCGCCTAGTCCCAGGCCAGCGCCATTTCTCGATTTCAGGACAAAGTCCTGCTCGCGCAGCTCGGGCTCCTGCGCCACCACCATCGCCCGTTCGACGGCGTTTTCCAACTCGCGAACATTGCCCGGCCAATTGTATTGTTGCAATTCATTCATCGCTGCCGGCGAGACCCGTGTAATCTTCTTGCTCATTTCGCGCGAGAACTTGCGGGTGAAGTGGTCCACCAGCAGGGGAATGTCCTCCCGGCGTTCGCGCAGCGGGGGAATCTCGATATGAAAAACGTTGAGCCGGTAGAAAAGGTCGGGGCGGAACTTGCCTTCCTCGATTAGTTGCTCCAGATTTTTGTTGGTGGCAGCGACCACCCGGAAATCAACGTGGATCGTCTGATTGCCGCCTACGCGCACGATCTCGCGCTCCTGCAGCACGCGCAGCAAGTCGGTCTGCGTCTTTAAGCTGATGTCGCCGATCTCGTCGAGGAATACCGTGCCACCTTCGGCGATCTCGAACTTGCCTTTCTTGCGATATTGCGCGCCGGTGAAGGCGCCTTTCTCGTGGCCGAAGAGCTCACTCTCCAACAAGGTTTCAGTCAGTGCTCCACAGTGGATTACCACCAGTGGATGAAAACGTCGCGGACTTCCCGCATGAATGGCGCGCGCCACCAGTTCCTTTCCGGTGCCACTTTCGCCGGTGACCAGCACTGTAGCGTCGGTGGGCGCAACCGTTTCGATGGCGTCGAAGACGTGCTTCATCGCCGAGCTCTGTCCGATGATGTCGGAGGGATGCGCAATCTCGGCCACCGTCTCCTTCAGCCGCGTATTCTCCTGCTGGGTGCGGCGGTGCGACATTGCCTTCGCGATCAGGTGCCCGATCTCGTCCGGATCGAGCGGCTTGTTGACGTAGTCATAGGCGCCGTTCTTCAGCGCGGCAATGGCGGTCTCCACCGATGCGTACCCCGTCATGATGATGACGAGCATGTCGGGACAAATCTCGTGCAACCGCCGCTGCAATTCGATGCCGTCGGTGCCGCGCATCTTGATGTCCACCATCGCGACATCGAAGCTCTGCTCGGCTACGCGCGTCAGGGCCTCATTGGCGCTTTCGGCGGTGGCCACCTCATAGCCTTCTTCGGTGAACCACTTGGCCAGCGAGTCACGTACGCTCAGTTCATCGTCCACGATCAGCAGTTTGCCTTGCGTCATCCTTCTACCTCATTTCCACCACTGCTCGGTCACGATCGCCAGCAAGGGCGGGATTCTGGCTATCCACCGGCAGCACAATTCTGAAAGTCGTTCCTTGTCCCACGACAGAGTTCACTTCGATCTGCCCGCCATGACGTTCCACGATGTTCTGGCTGACGGCCAGGCCGAGTCCGGAGCCGCCGGATTCCTTCGTGGTGTAAAAAGGCTCGAAGATATGCGAGAGATGCTCGGCGGGAATCCCCATCCCGTCATCACGGATAATGAGTTCGATCCACTCCGCACTGGCATGGGTGGCGATCCACAGATTGCCTTCCTGTGGCATGGCATCGATGGCATTGATCACCATGGCCAGCACCACCTGCTCGATCTGCGCTGGATCGCAATGCGCCATCGGTAAATCGCTTGCCAGATCAAGATTGAGCTGGATCCCTGCCATGTCCATCTTGTGCTGCACCAGGCGCACGCAACGATCGATGACCTGGTTAAGATCGCACCAGGCGAGATTCATCGGCGATACCCTAGAAAAGCTCAGCAAGTTCTTCACCAACTCTCCGCAGCGTTTGCTCTCGCTGGCCACCAGGTCGAGAGAGCCCTTCATCTCTTCTTTCTTGGGTGAACTGGCAGTGTTGTTGTCGATCCAGCGCTTCACTAGCTTGGAATAAGTGAGAATGCCAGAGAGCGGATTGTTGATTTCGTGCGCGACCACGGCGGCCATTTTGCCGATGGTGGCCATCTTCTCCACGTGCAACATGCGTTGGTGCGCCTGTTTCAACTCGCGGGTCTTCTCCTCGACCCGTTCTTCCAGAGTATGGGCCCAGGCCGTGATTTCCGCCTGCGCCACCTGCAACCGGTTGCTCATCTCGTTGAACGATTGCGCCAGTTCGCCCACCTCGTCTTGCGAGTGCACCGGTATCTGATAGCCGAGCTCCCCGGTTGCGACGCGCTCAGTCCCGGTCTTCAAAACGCGCAGCGGATTATGGACTTCGATCCACACGAACAATCCGCTGAGGAATACGACCGCGAGCAGTGCGACCGCAGTTCCGGAGAGCATCTCTTTCTGCTCGCGGTGCAGGCTTTCATCCACTTTGGCAAGAGAGAGATTGGTGTCGAGCACACCCAGGATCTGCGTGCTTGCGGGATGAGCATGGCAGGCCGCGTTGGAGCAGGCAGGCTGGTTCTCGATCGGGGTAATGACTCCGAGCACGCGAGTGTTGGCGGCGTGATAGACGCGAAATCGGTCAGAGCGGTTCAGGCGGGCCAGCGGCTGGGATTGCTCATGGCAGCCGTAACAAGCTTCACCACGCTTGTCCACCATGTTGCCGACTTCGGACGGCGCCGTCGAGTAGCTGATCACGCCTTGCGGGTTCATGATACGAACGCGCACCACTCCCGGCTGGTCGGCCATGTTGAGCATCATCTCGTACAGGCCACTGCGATCGTTGTTCAGCATGTAGTGCGAAGCGCTGCGCCGTAGAACTTCGCTCTGCTGCTCGGCGCTGACCAGCGCCGCGGCTTCCAGATGCTTGCGATGGAGTTGCGTGCTGAAGTATCCCAGCAGGGCAAAGATGATGATCATGACTACGAAAATCGAGACCATCAGCTTCGCGCTTACGCTGCGCCCCAGGCGTTGCAGCCAGAAGGGACGCGATGAAACCGGGCTCTGCTCTTTTGTTTTGGGTGAGAGCCGGTTCGAGTTGTCAGTCTCCAGCATGGGCGGGCACCACAACTTCTGCGTACCTGGATTCCGGTTCGCGTAGTGCCGGGATATGGGCCTTCTCTTCGGGGAAGATCGGCAGGTACTTCGCCACAAAGCCGAAGATGGCGAAGCCGAGTGCGACGAACATGGCGGTAATCACCACCTCCGTCCACTTCGGGGTGTAGCGTGCACCCACCGCATTTTCCACTCCGGTAATGGTGACGTTCAGCCGATTGGTGACGAAGCCGAGCAGGGTCAGCACAGCGGCGAGGTACAGGCCCTGCGCGCTTTCACGAATTTTCGGGACCAACAGAAGACCAAGCGGTGCGACCACAGAGAGAAGCATCTCCAGTAAGAAGAAGCGCTGTTCGTAACCCGACACAAACGCCAGTCTCAGGACGCCGCGATGGTACAAGTCCTCGAACTTCAGGATGCCGTACAGTGCAAGCACGACAACCAGCACGCGTCCCAAGTCGCGTAGGATGGGCAGCTCCAGCTCACGGCCGAAGTACTTCGAGCTCATCGAGGACTCAAAGATGGTCATGGCCAGTCCAACCGCAATCGCCGACAGGAAGAAAAAGACCGGCAGCAGCGGGCTGTACCAGAAGGGGTGCAGCTTGTTCGGCATGATCAAGTACAGCGTGCCCAGCGATGACTGGTGCAGAGTGGAGAGCAGCACTCCGAGGATGACGAACACGACCATGACGCTGCGGACGATCTTCAAGGCTCGCTGCAGTTTGAAGTGCTCCAGCACAATGGGCGAGAACTCCAGAGCGAGCACCGTGGTGTACAACATCACGCAGTACGCGACTTCGAACATCACCGAGTGCGGATTGCGCATCACCAGCGGGTGCCAGATGTTCCAAGGCAACCCCAGGTCGTACATCAGCGCGGCACAAACCAACAGATAGCCCAGAAATGCGGTCAGAATCGTGGGCCGTACGATGGAATGGAAGCGCTTGATGTTGAAGATCTCGACCGCCGCGGTCAGCGTGAAACCACCCGCGGCCAGCATGACGCCGCACATTACGTCAAATCCAATCCAGAGTCCCCAGGGAAATTGATCGCTCAGGTTCGTGGAGGCGCCCAGTCCACGGAAGAACCGCAGAAAGGTGCAGTAAATGCCGGCTGCCATAATGAAAAGGAAGACCGCTTTCCAGAATGTGAATCGGATTCTCGGGACCGTCATCGCCCACCTCCGTTATGTTTTTCTTTGGCCTCGGCTTCGGCAACATCTTCGCGGCGATGGGTGATCCAGTAAATGCCGCCCAGTAAGGTGCCGAACAGAGGGACAAAGTCAGGTATGCGCGACAGCACCTGGTAGGTGTACAGAGGCAGAGCGCGTTCCGTCAGATCTGTCCGGAAGCCGAAAGTGTTGAAGGGGATGGAAGACAGCAGCATTACGGATGTGCCACCGACCTCGGTCTCGCCGAAGATGTGCGGCAGATACTTACCGGGATTGTCGTGGATGCGTTTTTTGGCTTCTTCCAGAAGTTCGTCGCGGTCGCCAAACTTAGTAGCGCCAGTCGGACAGATTTCCGCGCAAGCCGTCTGTTTTCCTTCGGCTACGCGCTTGCTGCACATAATGCACTTGCGCACGCCGGGTACCGCTTTGTCCCACTCATACTTGGGCACGCTGAAGGGACAAGCCGCCATGCAGTAGCGGCATCCCATGCAGCGGCTCTTGTCGTAAGTGACCGGGCCCAGGGCGGTCTTCTTCATCGCACCCACGGGGCATACCGAGGCGCAAGCCGGGTCGTCGCAATTCATGCACAACTTGCGCATGAACTTGTCGTCCTTGATCATGATCGCCGTGTATTTGTGCGCCGATGTAAACTCCTGTTCCGCAATCTTGTCGTCGTACGGCAGGCCATTTTCAGTGGCGCAGGCCTGCTCGCACTGCTTGCAGCCGATGCACAGGGTAGCATCGTAGAGAATTCCCTTGCTCATGCTTTTCTCCACATCGCCCAGCGGGCCGGTCGGACCTCGGCAGGTGGGAAGCGGCGCCAATGCGACGGCGCCGTCAGGCGACTTCGGAACTTCGGGGACGTTTCGCTCCAGACCGCCTGGTAAGCAGGAGCCGGACTGGAGCGGAAGCTAGCGTGAATGAGTCCTACTTCAGGCTCTTCACGTAAATAGCCAGCTTGGCAGCATCGGCTGCGCTGACGCCCTTGTTGGCAAAGGCGTGCGAGGCCTTCTTCTGTGGCCCGCCATTCTCAATGTAATCAACCAGATCGGCGTTCGAAGCCTTCTGCACCGCAGGGGATGAAAACTCCGGAGAACCCATCTTCTTGCCGGCGGCGGTGCCCTTTCCATCTGCACCATGACAGGCGGCACACTTGGCTTTGTAAATGTCTTCCTGCGCCCATGACAGGCTGGGAAGAATCAGAAACAGCGCGAAAGCAGTAAGTAGAACAGCTAAGATGACCTTCTTCATTAACTTCTCCGATTAAAGATGTATGAAAGCTGGGTCCTGTTCGGCCTTCGAGCGATTACTGCTGCCCAAGAGACGTGCTTCTTGTCAGACCCGCACACATGAAAACTCCATGAGTACGGCTTCAGTGTGGAACATAGACCTACGTGGCGCTGTGATGGGGGTCACCCGCCGACGTGATGGATTTCGCAACAGTTCGGACGAGCGTTCGAAAGATGTGGCAGATTGCTACAGCAGAAATCAGCAGCGTGTGGAGTGTTTTTCCGTTTGTCATTCTGTGCGTAGGCCGGTCGCGAAGCGAGCGCACGAAGTCGAAGAACGCCTGTGCGGCGCCAACGTTCTAGCCTCGATAGGGGTCCTTCGACTCTGGCGGCCAATGCGGGCCTTCCCGCTGAGCTGACAGAGCCGTGGGAACTTATCGTGAGCCGATGCGCTAGCATCTGCGGACAGAGGCCTAGGGGAGATCGCAACCTTTTCGCGTATTCCAGACCTTACCGTTGTGTCGCTGAAACCACGAAGCAGCCGCCTTCTTCGTCAGATGAAGCTCGTACATGCGGGCCTTCGCGTCGGTCGCTGCGCGGATGTCCAAACGCTGGGCTAAGTCACCGCAACTCTTAGCGTCGCCCAAATCGATGGCTGCCGCTTTCTTCCATGCAGCGATCGCGGCGTCGAAATCGCCGTCCATGGCGGCGGTGAGACCTTGCTCGTCGTAATCGAAATATGCTACAACCCTGTCGGCCCACTCGCCCCCTCGGGCGTTTCCGGTCCAATAAACTTCGTCGCGCAGGGCCTGCTCATAAAGAGCTCGCGCTACCGGTAGAGGCATGCTCGGCACAAACTGGACCATCTCGTCGGCACTGGCGGCGTCATCCGTAATGAACGACCATCTGCCGGATGTATTGGTGGCCAGCATGCTGCTACTGAAATTGCCCGTCATGAAGACCGCGTACCCAAAGTTTCCGACGATTGCAACACTTGTGAGGATCGACCCCGGCGAATCCTCCTCCGCCTTACGTTGGGCGACGTCCTGCTGGGTCGGAGGGCGGGGTTTTGGTTTCTGCTCCGGCGCGACTGCGGAAGAGGGCGCTATGGAGTTGGCGGCTGGTGGCGCTGCAACCTGTCCTGAGACGCTTTGGACCAGCGTCGTCAGAATGGCGCAAAAGATGAACCTTGCGAGCGGGCCGAACTTTTTCTCTAACATCGGAACGCACTACCTTACCGACCTATCGACACCGACCATAAACAAAAGTTGCGTGTGGGGAGTGAAAGCTAACTGCTAATTGCTACTTCTAATTGCCGCCCGCCGTAGGGGCCAAGGCTGGCGCGCTGGATGGTTTGATCTGCATACGGCGGGGGTGAAACAAGTTCAAGACTCCGCAAATGACCCAGTATCCCGTCACAACCCCGAAGGCAAATGCCGCAATAATGGTGAAAAGGAGCAAGGTCGAGAGCAGAAACGTCGTCATATCGTTCTCTTCTTTCGATGCGCCGGAGACCGCCGAATGATTTCCCGAAAGGTCCCGGGCTTCCTCATCGGCGCTGCGGGCGCTGGTTGAATCCAAGACACCGCACGAACATCTACTGCGATGATGCCACTTTACCTCGCGTTGACGTGTGTTGCTGTTGGCAACTAAGATACGTGAGTAGAATTGCGTTTTCCCTCTCGCGGACTTTCCAGAGCAGTGCATCACGCTGAAACTGCGGTTCCGGGCTGGAGCCCGAAGGACGCAATCGCATTTTTCGGCTCTGATTCGGGGGAAGTTTGGCGCGGGGTCCGAACCAGCATCATCCATGGGTATCAGCAGCATCACAGTCCGCGGGGCACGCCAGCACAACCTGAAGAACATCAGCGTCCAGATTCCGCGCAATACTCTGACCGTGATTACCGGCCTGAGCGGCTCGGGCAAGTCGTCGCTCGCCTTCGACACTATTTACGCCGAGGGACAACGGCGTTACGTGGAAACGCTTTCGGCCTACGCGCGCCAGTTCCTCGACCAGATGGAGCGGCCCGATGTGGACAGCATTGACGGATTAAGCCCGTCGATCGCCATCGAGCAGAAGACAACCAGTCGCAGTCCGCGTTCCACCGTGGGCACCATCACCGAGATCTACGACTACCTGCGCCTGCTGTATTCCTCCATCGGCGTGCCGCATTGTCCGCAATGTGGGCGCGCTATCTCGCGCCAGTCGGCCGACCAGATTGTGCAACGGGTGATGGACCTGAAGCCCGAGGACCGGGTGATGATCATGGCCCCCATGGTTCGCGGGCGCAAGGGCGAGTTCAAGAAAGAACTGGACAAGCTGGCGCAGCAGGGCTTCACTCGCGCACGCATTGACAACGAATTGCGCAACATCGCTGACGACGAGATCAAGCTGGACAAGCGCAAGAACCACACCATCGAACTGGTGGTTGACCGCCTGCTGGTAAAGCCGGGAATTGAGCACCGTCTGGCGCTCGTCAGTAGAGTTGGCGATGAAGCTGGCGAACGGACTGGTGCAGGTCGCGGTGGTTGGCGGCGAGGAGCACCTGTACTCGTCCAAGCTGGCCTGCCCGGAGTGCGGCATCAACGTCCCGGTGTTGGAGCCGCGTTCGTTTTCGTTCAACAGCATGTACGGCGCGTGCCCGGAGTGCAACGGTCTGGGCAGCAAGTATGATTTCGATCCAGCGAAGGTCATCTCCGACTGGTCGAAGCCGCTGCTGGATGGCGCCTTGGGACCAGGCTCGGCGTCGCAGAATCTCATCCACATCCTCCAGTTGGCGGCAGAAGCTTACGGATTCAGCCTCACAACGCCGTTCGAGCAACTGCCGCGCAAGACGCAAAACCTGATCCTCTACGGTCCAGAGCAAAGCGAGAGAAAGAAAGGCGGATTCCTCGGCGTCTTCGCGTATCTGCGGCAGGCGATGGAGGACAGTGCGTCCGAAGCCTACCGCGACTGGCTGCTGGACCACATGTCCGCGACTACGTGTCCCGCGTGTCACGGCAAACGGCTGCGCCCCGAAAGCCTGGCTGTGAAGGTGAATGGCATGTCCATTGCCGACTTCACCGCGTCTGCCGGTGTCGCGCGCCGTGGAAGCGGCGGCACAGATCAAGCTCTCCGAACGCGAGGAACGCATTGCGGGACGAATTCGCAAAGAGATTGCCGAGCGACTGGGTTTCCTCAACGCGGTCGGGCTGGGCTACATCTCGCTCAATCGTTCGGCGGCGACGTTGAGCGGCGGCGAAGGGCAGCGCATTCGGCTGGCTACGCAGATCGGATCGAAGCTGCGTGGTGTGCTGTATGTGCTCGATGAGCCTTCGATCGGCCTGCACCATCGCGACAATGACCGTCTGTTGCACGCGCTGGAATCGTTGCGCGATCTGGGCAACACCGTGTTGGTGGTCGAGCATGACGAAGACACGATCCGGCGCGCCGATTACGTCATCGATCTCGGTCCGGGCGCGGGACGTCACGGTGGAGAAGTCGTAGCCAGCGGCACTCCCACACAGATTGAGGAAACGCCAGGATCGCTGACCGGACAGTACATCTCGGGCCACAAGCAGATTTCGTATCGTTACGCCCGGCGGCAGCCGAACGGCAAGGCCATTACCATCCTCGGCGCACGCGAGAACAATCTGAAGAATCTCGATGTCAGTTTTCCCTTGGGCGTGATGACGGTGGTGACGGGCGTGTCGGGTTCGGGCAAGTCAACCCTGGTCAACGACATTCTTTACCGCGCACTTGCCAAGTCGCTGTACGGCTCGCGCGAAGAGACCGGCGCGCACAAGGCAATCGCCGGAACCGAATTCGTCGACAAGGTCATCCGCATTGACCAATCGCCCATCGGTCGCACGCCGCGTTCGAATCCTGCGACCTACACCGGCGTTTTCACCCAGATCCGCGATCTCTACGCCATGCTGCCGGAGTCGCGAGAGCGCGGCTACAAAGCAGGACGCTTCTCGTTCAACGTTGCCGGCGGACGCTGCGAAGCCTGTCAGGGCGATGGGGAGCGCCGCATTGCGATGAACTTTCTGCCCGACGTGTATGTGCTGTGCGAGGTGTGCGGCGGCAAACGCTACAATCATGAGACCCTGGCGGTGAAGTACAAGGGCTACTCGATCGCGGATCTGCTGGAGACACCGGTGGCTGACGCGCTGCCCATCCTGGAGAACATTCCGCAGATCAAGCAGAAGCTGCAGACGCTGGTGGATGTCGGCCTGGGGTACATTCATCTCGGTCAATCGGCGGTGACGCTGTCGGGCGGAGAAGCGCAGCGTATCAAGCTGGCGCGCGAACTCAGCAAGCGTCAGACGGGCAGGACGTTGTACCTTCTGGATGAGCCGACGACGGGACTGCACTTCGACGATGTCAGCAAGCTGCTGGAAGTTCTGCATCGGCTGACCGACCTGGGGAATAGCATCGTCATCATCGAGCACAACATGGATGTCATCCGCAACGCTGACTGGATTATCGACCTGGGGCCCGAGGGTGGCGAGGATGGCGGACGCCTGGTGGCGCAAGGCACACCGGAGCAGGTGGCAAGAGTGAAAAAATCCTACACCGGTCAGACGCTAGCCAAACTGTTACCGCGTTCGTCCAATGCGAGGAGCAATGGGTAAGCTGTGCCAGCGGTGGTTATGAACGACGAGCGTGAACCTGATGTTTGATCCAAACGAAAATCCGCTCGCCGCTGAGGCGCCCGGCGCCGATGCGCGCCGATCTGCCCGGCGCGGCCCCGACCGCGCCATTGGAGCCGCTCGTCGCACCTCCTCCTCAGCCGTCCTTTCCCGGCCTGGTCCGCTTGGGATGTGCTGGCGGTTTTGGTGTTCACTGCGGTTGCGGTGTTCGGCTTCAGCCTGGCTGCACTGTTCATCGCGCGCGCCGTCCCTGCATACCGGCATACACCGGTCGCCGAGCTGGCTACCAACGCGCGTGTGGTGATAGGGGCCCAGGCTACTGCTTACCCGCTCGTGCTTTTGTTTATGTTTGTTCTGGTGCGCTCCCGCACCCACGAGCGCTTCGGCAAAGCGATCCACTGGAATTGGCCGGGGATTTCCGCGCCGGGGTTTTTCGTTCTGGGGATCATTCTGGCGGTGGTTATCGATGGCTTGTCGCGCTTCCTGCCGATTCCAAAATCGCTACCTATGGACAAGTATTTCAATGACGCGGCGAGTGCCTACCTGATGGCCGCCTTTGGAATGACGCTCGCGCCGTTACTGGAAGAACTGTTTTTCCGCGGATTGCTTTACCCAGTGCTTCGGCGGGCGTTCGGTTTTGTCACGGCCGTCGCGTTGACGGCGGCCGCCTTCGCCGCCATCCACGGAACTCAGTTAGGCTATGCCTGGGCGCCTATTCTGAGTATCTTCGTGGTCGGCGTAGTCTTCACAGTGGCGCGCGCGCGTACCAACTCCGTGGCGAGTTCGTTCCTTATGCATTGCGGATACAACTTCGCGCTTTTCGCGATGTTGTGGCTGGCCAGCGATCACTATCGTCATCTGGAGAAGGTGGCCAATTGAAATGGTATGGTTAACTGGATGGCAGACGCTCGCGAACAACTCCTGGCCATGCTGGCGGAAAAGTCATTTCGCCTGGGTGAATTCAAGCTCGCCAGCGGCGGGACCAGCGACTACTACGTCGATTGCCGTCTTACCACGCTCGATGCCACCGGTGCGCTGCTAACCGGGCAAGCCGTCTTCGAGGAGATTGGCGTGCGGGGCTGGCATGCCGATGCGATTGGCGGCCTGACCATGGGCGCCGATCCGATTGTGGTGGCGACTTCCGTTATCAGCGCGCAGCAGGGAAAGCCAATGCACGGCTTTCTGGTGCGCAAAGCCGAGAAGACTCATGGCACGGGCCAGCGCATTGAGGGCTTCAGGCAGAAGCCGGCGCGGGTGGTCATCGTGGATGACGTGTGCACCACGGGAGGTTCGACCATCCAGGCCATTGAGGCCGCGCGTGAGTTTGGATTCGAGATCGCCGGTGTGTTGTGCCTGGTGGAGCGCGAGGAAGCGGGCGGTCGCGCCAACGTCGAGAAGGCCGCCGTCCCGGCGGAGTTCGTCGCGCTGTTCACGGCGAACGATGTTCGTGCTCGAACATGTGAAGCGCGACACACCTCCGATATTTGCGGTAGTGAGGATACAGGAAGCTCGCCAGCGACTAGCTGATGCAGCGAAGGGGTTAGCCCAATCGGAACGTGTTAAGCATAGACTGGAGGAGCTGAAAAGGGACGCGAGAGACGAGCAAAATCTAGAGAAACCTGACTTTGTATGGCGCTCCTTAGTTGAGAGCTTTTCCTCACTGGGAAATTCCAGAGGCTACGAGGGCCTTTTCGGCAACCCGGAGAATTACAAGAAGATCACGTTCGAAGCCCTTTCCTGCTTATCGCCAGAAGGTCGGCTTGGTGTATTAACCAAAACGCTTCGTGCGGCGGCGGCGGTGCGATTTCCTAATGTAAAGTCGGAGCGGCTGGCGGCGAACTTCAAGAAAATAGAAAAGATGGGAGGCCCAGCTAAAGCTAAAGCTAAGCTGCTTAACGAACCGGGTCGCGACGCCAAGATCAAATTTCTGAGGAAATTCGATGGAATCGGCGACAAATACGCGCGGAACATCTTTATGAACGTTTACCATCCTGAGTTTCGGCAGTCCATAGCGATCGATTCGCGTATTGGGTCGATCTTAAAAGAGCTGGGACTCAAATTCAGGACCTACGAGGCGGAGGAGCAGTTCTATCTTGAAGCGGCGGAAAAAGCTGGACTAGAGGGGTGGGAGTTGGATCGGCTGATTTATGAGTTCAAGGATGATGTGCTCGCACGACTTCGGGAGCAGCGCCGCGAACTCCCAGCGTGATCTTATGATCAAGACTCTGGAATGGACGGACGCGGGCGTACGCTTTATTGACCAGACCAAGCTGCCCACCGAAGAAACCTACGTAATCTGCAACAGCTACGAAGAAGTTGCCGACGCAATCCGAACCATGATCGTGCGGGGCGCGCCGGCAATTGGCGTCGCCGCTGCCATGGGAGTTGCACTGGGCGTGCGTGACTCGCAGGCCAAGGACCACGCCGAACTGAAGCGCGATTTCGACAACATCTGCGAGGTCCTCGCAGCTACTCGGCCGACAGCCGTCAATCTCTTCTGGGCGATTCGTCGCATGCGCGACAAATTTGAACAAGTCAGCACTCAACCTGTCGCGCGGATTCAACAGGAACTGGTGACCGAAGCGCAGCGCATGATGGTGGAAGACATTGCTGCGAACGAAGCTATGGGAAGGCACGGCGCGGTGCTTCTCCCTTCCAGCGGCGGAGTGTTGACCCACTGCAATGCGGGCGCGCTGGCGACCTGCGGTTACGGCACGGCGCTGGGCGTGATTCGCGCGGCGGTAGATTCGGGAAAGAAACTGCATGTATTTGCCGACGAGACCCGTCCGTTTCTCCAGGGCTCGCGTCTGACGGCGTGGGAGTTAATGAAAGACCACATTCCGACCACGCTGATCTCCGACAATATGGCGGGAGCCATGATGCAGCAGGGGAAGATCGATGCCGTGATCGTGGGGGCCGATCGGATCGCCGCCAATGGCGACGTTGCCAACAAGATTGGCACCTACACGGTCGCCGTTCTGGCCAAGGAGCACGGCATTCCGTTCTACGTGGCGGCACCGTTTTCGACAGTGGATCTGGAAACGCCTGATGGCAGCCGGATTCCCATTGAGCAACGCTCTTCGCGGGAGGTGACTCACCTGGCCGGCAAGCAAATCGCGCCCGACGGCGTGACAGTTGAGAATCCCGCGTTCGATGTGACGCCGAATGCTTATGTCACGGCGATCATCACCGAACGTGGTGTCGCGCGTCAGCCCTACGCGGAGTCCCTGCGTGAGTTGTCCGCAGCGAGCATCATAGCGTAGGTGAAGAGAGTCGTCTCCGCCAATTATCTTTGCCTATCCAATTCCCGTTCGCGCATAATCGTCCTATCGTCCGCTCCACGCCAATCCGCACCGATGTCCCGCCCGACGGTTCCACCGACGCGCGCCTGGGTCGCATTGTGCGCCTGTTGAGTGACAACGCAACGGTGGTCATCAGCGGCACGCGAATCGCCGAGGAGCTGGGCACTACCCGCTCCGAAGTGTGGCGCGCGGTGCAGCATTTGCGCGAGTTGGGTCTCCAAATCACTGGTCATCCGGCGACAGGGTATCAAATGGAAACCGTTCCCGATCTTCTACTTCCTGACATCTTGCGCCCCCTGGTAAAGGGGACCATCTTCGGTTCACGCATTCATCACTACTTCAGCATTGGTTCAACCAACGTCGCCGCAATGAAAGCGGGAAGTGATGGTGAGCCGGAAGGCGCCATTTTTGTGGCCGAGGAACAGACTGGCGGGCGCGGACGAGCCGGCCATACGTGGGATTCGGCGCAGTCGGTGGGCATTTACTGCTCGGTGGTGCTGCGGCCGGTCTTGTCGCCCGCCGATGCCTTGATGCTCTCACTGATCGCCGGCATCGCGGTGGCGGAAGCCGTGGAACGCACTACCGGCTTGCATCCCGATCTGCGCTGGCCGAACGATGTCATGCTCAACGAGCGCAAATTCTGCGGCATCCTGACGGAGATGAATTCTGAGCCGACCCGGGTGCACTACGTGGTGGTTGGCATTGGGATCAACGTAAACCATGCGTCGTTTTCCGGGGAGCTGGAACCGATTGCGACTTCGCTGCGCATCGAGAGCGGACGCACCTGGTCGCGCGTCGAGTTGGCTGCTGCTCTGCTAAAATCCCTCGACAGCGAATATCGCAAGCTCACGCAAGGCGGCCCGGCGGCGCGCTCTTCCATCCTGCGAAAATTCGAAGAGGGTTCCTCGTACGCCCGCTCGCGACACGTGCACGTTGACGGGAACGGCGGTTACGAGGGCGTCACCGAAGGGCTTGACGATCGCGGCTTTCTACTGGTGCGCACCGCGTCCGGTTTGCGCACCGTACTGTCTGGAGAAGTTCGCGCGCTCAGCGGGAAGTAAACATGCTGCTTGTCATTGACGTAGGTAATACGAATACGGTGGTGGGCGTTTTTGAGTCAAAGCCTGCCAAAGCGGGCGCTGGACGCCTGCTCGCGCACTGGCGGGTTTCCACCGCCAAGACGCAGATGGTGGATGAATACGGCGTGCTGTTCCGTAACTTGTTTGCCATGCACGGGCTTGAGGTCAGCTCGGTGCAGGGCATTGTGATTTCGTCCGTGGTGCCTCCGCTCGACTCTACCCTGCGCGAAATGTGCGAGCGTTACTTCCACTCGCGGCCGCTGTTTATCGAACCCGGCGTCAAGACTGGCATGCCAGTGCATTATGACAATCCCGCGGAGGTCGGCGCCGATCGCATCGTCAACAGTGTGGCTGCATTCGAGAAGTACGGTGGTCCCGTGCATCGTGGTGGACTTCGGGACCGCAACCACGTTCGACGTGGTTTCGCGGAAGGGCGAATATATGGGCGGTGTTATTACGCCGGGAATTGGCATTTCGGCCGACGCTCTTTTTGAACGCACCGCGCGCTTGCCTCGCGTGGATATCCGAAAGCCGCCACGAGTGCTCGCGACCAATACCGTCAATAGTCTTCAGTCGGGACTCTATTACGGCTACCTCGGGCTGATCGACGGAATTCTGGAGCGCCTCATTGCCGAGTTGGGCGAGAACGTCACCGTCGTCGCCACCGGTGGCCTGGCGCCGCTCATGGGCGGAGGATCCAAATATATTCGCGAGATCGATGATCTGCTGACACTGGAAGGTCTGCGTATTATTTATGAGCGCAACCAGGTTCATGCGCGCCGTCGCAATGAGCAAGCCGCCGGAAATCACGACACGCCGGAAGGCGGCAGCCAGCGCGCGACCATAAGCTCGGTACCCAAACCCGATTGAGGCTACACTGGAATGGCAGGCCCGCGCCATTCGCGGGCAGACTTGAAGGGGCGCGGCTTCAGCCGCGGCGTTGCGAGCTATTTATTTTGTCATTCCGAAGAGGCTTCAGCACCGAGAAATCTGCTGTTTCTTTCCTTTGTGCCTGACTTTTTCGGCAGCCTGTTCAGTTGCGCTGAACCTCAATGGAAACCTACTTCAATTACTTTACCGAGATCGAGGAGCACTTCCAGCGCCGCCGGGGAACCTTGCTGTTGCTGTCTCCGCTCGATTGGGCGCTGATGGAGACCTGGAAGGATGCGGGCGTTCCTCTCGAAGCCGTGCTGCGCGGCATCGACGCCACCTTCGATAAGTGGGAACGGCGTCCCAAGCGATTCCAAAAGGTGAATGGCCTCGCCTACTGCTCCCAGGAAGTGCTGGCTTCGGCGGAAGAACTGAAGGAAGCCGCAGTGGGCGCGGCCCCGAAAGAAGTGAAGAACACGGGACTGGACCACTCTGCTGTAGTGGAATACCTGAATCGCAATGCCGGGCAACTCGATCAGGTGCAATTGCCGGCGACGGCGCAAACGCTCGCGCAAGAGACCGCCTCGACATTGCGCACTCTGGCGGTTTCGTTGTCGCAGGACCGCTTGCTGTCCATGGAAGACCTGGAGCGACGACTGACGGTGGCAGAGGAAAAAATCTTTGCGGCGCTGCTGGCGGCGACGCCTGATGACGCGTTGATCGCAGTCCGCACCGAAGCTGACCGGGACCTGGCGCCCTATCGCCGCAAGATGAGCGCGCCGCAAATCGAGCAGCTTCACAAACAGTATGTCCACAAGCGATTGTTGGATCAGTACCAAGTTCCCCGGTTGAGCTTGTTCTACATGTAGGCGTTGAGGTTTGCATTTGAAAGGGCACGCCTTCAGACGTGCCGTATGGTGTGGCTGAATATTCGGCTTTAGCCGCTAAGGGCCTTCGTTTTCTGATCTGTTAGACCGGTTCCGCAATAGCTGTGTCCGGTTTGCACGGGTAGTGCGGGCCTTCAGGCCCGCGTATATGGCAAGAAGAAAAATTGCTTAAGCCGCTGAGGTCGACGACCTCAGTGGCTTAAGCGTGGCCTTGGGGGTGCGGCGAACGCGGCGCTGAAGCGCCGCACTACCCGAACGGGCGGATACACTAATCCCGAAACCGCTCTAGCCCAACCTTGTTTGATGGGCAAATCAGCGAAACCGAACCCACTCTGGGGCTGAAGCCCGATTTTACTCGCTAGCTCGACGGCACTGCTAAAGCAGTGGCCTTTCAAACCGGCTAAAGATCATCCGCGACATCCGGTTGATCCGCGGTTCGAACATTTTGTGTTTCTGGGATTGAGGTCCCGCCTTTGCAAATAGAGATCGAAAAACTGGTTTACGGTGGCGACGGCCTGGGGCGCCTGCCGGCCGACGACCAAGGTCGAGGCAAGACCGTCTTCGTGCCATTCGTGCTGCCCGGCGAGCAGGTCGAGGTCTCGGTGATCGAGAGCCGCCCCGGCTTCGTTCGCGCCAAACTCGACAAGGTGCTGACCCCTTCTCCCGATCGGGTTGCACCAGACTGTCCCTATTTCGGCGGCTGTGGCGGATGCCACTACCAGCACATGAATTACGAGGCGCAATTGCGCCACAAAGCTGAAATTCTGCGCGAGACCTTGCGCCGCACCGCCAAGCTGGAGCTGCAGCACGAAATTCAGCTTCATCCTTCGCCGCCGTGGAACTATCGCAACCGCACACGTATGCATGTGCGGCACGCGCCTGAATTCGCGCTCGGCTACTACCGTTACAACTCGCACGATGTGCTTCCGGTGGAGTCGTGTCCTATCAGCTCGCCGCTGATCAACCAGGCGATTGCGGCAGTTTGGGCTCTCGGTCGCGAGAAAGCCGTTCCGGAGTCTCTGCACGGCGTGCAATTCTTCGCCAATCACGATGACACCCAGCTTCTTGTCGAGGCCTACGTCCGGCCCGGCAGCAATGCGCAGGAATTGCAGCCGTTCGCTGCGGCGCTGCACAGCGTTTTGCCACCGGTGGCGGGAGTCGTCGTCTTTCGCGGCCTCGTCCGTCGAAGACGAAAGCCGCCAGCGCGCCCCGCTTACCTCCACTCATCCCGAAACTGCCACTGCCATCGGCGGTGATTCGCTCATGTACCACGCTGTGGGACAGCAGTACCGGGTCAGCGGGGGATCGTTCTTCCAGACCAATCGCTATCTGGTTGACACGCTGGCGCAGGTGGTGACCGCCGCCGGAGGTGGGCGCGCTGCGCTCGATCTCTATGCCGGCGTCGGCCTGTTTACGCTTGCCGCTGGCTCGCAAGTTCGACCAGGTGCTGGCGGTGGAATCGTCACAAAATTCGTTCGCCGATCTGCGCCTCAACGTTCCCGCCAACGTGAAATGCATTCGTGCAACCACCGAACGCTTTCTCGCCGAGCGCGGCCCCAAGCTGGCGCCCGACCTTGTAGTCGTCGATCCACCGCGGGCCGGGCTAGGCGAAAAAACGGCCGCCGCTCTGGGTCGCATGTCCGTCTCCCGTGTGACGTACGTCTCATGTGATCCGGCAACTCTCGTCTCGCGACCTTCGCCTGCTGTTAGAATCAGGTTTTCGGGTCGAGCAGGCGCACCTTGTGGATATGTTTCCGCAGACCTTTCACATGGAAACCGTTCTGCATCTGGCGCGCTGACCCTCGACGACTCGCCCGGAGGACCAATGTACGCGCTCGCCATTCTTCGTTATCGCAAACCGCTGGAAGAAGTTCTGAAGCACGTTGACGCTCACCGCGCCTATTGCCAGGGCCTGAAGCAGGAGAAACTGCTGATCGCTTCCGGGCCGCTGGTGCCGCGTTCTGGTGGCGCCATGCTGCTGCGGGTTCCCGACGACGAGGCACAGGCGACGCTGGACAGTATCCGCGACAACGATCCGTACACCCGGTTCGGGGTTGCGCAATACGAAGTATGGCCCTGGGCCCCCGCTTTTGGCGCGGAGGACCTGGACCGCTTGTAACCACCCGGGTAGCTGAGGTAGCGCGACTGGACGTTCAGTGGCGACAACCTCCTCTTCGACGATCACCGTGCCGGCATCCGCGCCCGCGGGACCGTTGCTCTACTGCGGCGGCAAAGAGCCGGTCTTCCTCGCAGCACTTGCTTTTTCCGTAGGAATAATCGCCGCCAACTATCTCTGGCGCTCACCCCAATCCTGGTTGATGGCGTGCCTGGTTGCGCTGCTAGGCGCTGCATTCTTCTATCGCCGCTCGCCGCAGATCGCCTTCGGCTTGGCCCTCGTGGCGTTGATTCCGCTCGGCGGATTTTATCTTCAGGCCCGCGATGCCGCCGCGCCGACGATCGCCGAAAACCTCCAGCCCTTTGCCAATGGCGACGATCAGGTTGATGTGACGGCCTACGTCATCCGCGAGGGATTGGTGCGCGACAGCCCCTATGGCGGCAAGCAGGAGTCGGTGGATGTGACGGCCGAGCGGCTTCAACTCGGTGACCACTTGCTCAACGCAGCCGTCGGCATTCGCCTTACGATCTACAGCAAGCAAACGGAGGAGGACGAAGCTCGCGAGGAAGGCACCGACTCACCGCTTCGCGTGTACACCTACGGTCAGCGTCTGCATCTCATCGCGAAGCTGCGGATGCCGCGCAACTATCGCAATCCCGGCGCGATGGACATGGCGGGCTATCTGGCCTCGCAAGGCATTCGCCTGACCGGTTCCTCGCGCGCCAGCAGCGTGGAGGTGCTGCCGGGTTTCGTGGGCAGCCGCATCGGGTTGTGGAGGAGCGCTGCGCGTCGCAGCGTACTGGCGCACATCATGCAGCTGTGGCCCGGCGAACGTGGCGCGCTGATGCAGGCCATGCTCATCGGAGGGCGGGCATTTTTCGGGCGCGACATCAAGACGGAATTCCAGCGCACCGGGACGTATCACATCCTGGTCGTGTCCGGCATCAACGTAGGCATTCTCGCCTTCGCGGTATTCTGGGCGCTGCGCAAGCTGCCCTTCGGCGAGACGTGGGCCACCATCCTCACCATCCTGCTCTCGTGGGGATATGCCTTCCTCGCCGATCTCGGCTCGCCTATCGTGCGCGCCACCATCACGCTTGGGATTTACCTGGTCACGCGTCTGCTGTTTCGCGACCGGGCCGCGCTCAACGGACTCGGTATTGCTGCCCTGGGCATCTTGCTGGTGAATCCGCGAACTCTGTTCGAAGCCAGCTTCCAGCTCACGTTTCTTTCCGTGATTGCCGTCGCTGGGATCGGCAGTGCCCATCTTGCGAAAAACTGTGTACCCATTTCGCAAGGCGCTCAGCAACCTCGACTCTCCCGCCTTCGATTTCGCGCTTCCGACGCGAGCGGCGCAATTTCGTTTTGACGTGCGACTGGTTCGCGACCTGATCGAGAATATCTCCAACCGATGGATCGCGAACTTCGTAGTTGTCGGCTTCACTCGATTTGTCATTGGTGCGGCTGAGCTGCTCTTCACCTCTACCGTTATCCAGATCGCGCTCGCGCTGCCGATGGCATGGTACTTCCACCGCGCCACCACCATGGCGTTGCCCGCCAACGCGCTGGTGATCCCGATCGCAGGGATTCTCTTGCCTGCCGCCGTGGTCGCGGTTGCGGCTTCCTACGTGGGCCACTGGCTGGCATGGTTACCGGCGCTCATCACCCGATATGCCCTGGATGCGTTGACGGGGACAATTCGCGTCATCGGCCATCTGCGCATCTCCGATGTTCGCGTGCCCACGCCGGCGCTGTTGGTGTGCTGCGCAGCTGCGGCGGCATTCGGGCTGGCCCTGCTGCTGGCACGCCGTCGGATGGTGTTGGCCAGCTTTGGAATCGCGGGACTGCTGGCTGCGGCGGTTTGGATCGTGCTGCTGCCCCCAAAGCCGCAATGGCAGCCCGGAGTTTTTGAGGTCACTGCGATTGATGTGGGCCAAGGTGATTCGCTGCTGCTCGTCACGCCCGAGGGCAAGACCCTCCTGATGGACGCGGGTGGCATACCTGGGAATGCACGTTCCGACTTCGATGTTGGCGAGGAGGTCGTTTCGCCCTATCTCTGGTCACGAGGCATTCGCCGGCTCGATGCGGTTGCGATTTCGCACGCCCATACCGACCACATGGGCGGCATGCGCAGCGTGATTGCCAACTTTCAGCCGCATGAACTCTGGTATGGGGTTGAATCCCCCAGCCGGGGATTTCGTGGACGTCGAACAGGCGGCGCGGTCAAATCATATGGATCTGAAGCCCTACGTCGCTGGCGAATCGTTCGAGTTCGGAGGCGTCCACGTGCGCGTGCTCAGTCCTCAGCCGGGATGGCCGCCCCGCGATCCGCCGCAGGATGACGAGTCGTTGGTCCTGCGCATGCAATATGGCGAGAATTCAGTGTTGCTGGTGGGCGACTCGCATAAGCGGATCGAGAAATTCCTGGTGGACGAAGCTCCGCAATCCGATTTGCTAAAGGTGGGACATCACGGCAGCACGACTTCCAGCTCGCCCGAATTTCTCGCAGCCGTGAAGCCGCGCTACGCCGTGGTTTCCGTAGGCTTCTACAACTCGTTCAAACATCCCCGGCCGGAGGTGATGGAGCGCTATGCTGGAGCGCACATCCCCACCTACCGCACCGACCTGTCCGGCGCCGTCACCTTTTACCTCGACGGCACGAATATCACGGCTCGGCCGGTTCCTCGCTGACCGCTTCGTCAGCGTCGGTCGTGGGATTCTGGCGATACGCCTCGATGGTCTGCCGCGCTTCCTCGGCTTGATCGGGCCGCACCATCACCACCACGCCGCCCACGCCCGGCAGAATGTCCTGTGGGGCTTCGCGGTTTTGGGTCATGGCGGCAATTCCCGCCGACTCCAGCAAACCGCGCACCACCATCGCCTCGGACTCTTCGTCGGTATCGAAAACCTTTACCAGCTCTTCATGATCGTTTGCTGCCTCTGCCATGGTGCCTCCAATGGGTTCGATGCAAATGGTAGCTCCGGCCGTTCGCAATGGTTCTGTTTCCCGGCTGAAATCGCGCCGTTTGGGTGTATGATGCCGCCCACCACGTTCGAGCGCAACGGTGGCGCTGAGGTCGGACATCCAAATTGTAGCGGAAAGTGAGCGAGCACGATTTCAGGCAGCCGCGGACGGCGGCTGTTTCTTTCGAGGAATCTATGGGGCCTATCGGAACGCAGGGAAGAGGTTAGACCGCAAATCAGCAGCGAGCAGCAGGAACAGGAAGAAGAACGCCGCAAGCTGCGCCGCTTGCAGGTGATGATGAACATGGTGATGTCGGTCATCAGCCAGGACCAGGACCTTACCGTGGAAGAAGCCGCCGAACTGGTGGCCAATACCAAGCGCGCCGCGCTGGCCATGTTTCCGGACAAGGAGTTCGCTTACGACATCCTCTACAAGCCGCGGCTGCAGCGGCTGATGGCGGAACGCTTCCGCATGCAATGAACAAGGCTATTTGCTGATGCTCGTCAGGTAAACCGTCAGGGTTCCCCAGAATAGTTTGGCGCGCATCTGCACCGGCAGATGCTGGGCGTCGTCGGTATACCAAATCCAGATTCGCCCACGATTTTTCAGAATTCCCGAGTCACCTTCCGGCCCCACACGAATGGTTTGAAACGTTCCGGCTGGAGTTTTTATCTGTTCCTTGCCTTCCACATGCGCCTGCACGGTTACGGTCTTGCCTCCGTCATTGAGAGGAAATGTGTAGTTGGCGCCCTGCTGCAGGGGAAGGCTCCCGACATAAAAAATTCCCGATACCACGTCGGTGACGCAGCCCGGAATATCGTTCTCGGTTTTCTTCTGCTGATTGTCTTTCAGGTTGCGTTCTTCCAGAATGGCCTTGCCGCGCGCGTAGTCGTACGAGATCACGGTCTCGCGCCGGTGCGAACCCTCCTCGGTGTGCTTTAACAGCTTGTACGAGCACAAGGCTCTTAGCGTCGAAGTAGGAATTAAAGCGGTCCTGCACGCGATAGAGCAGCGCGACTACCCCGGTGGAGTCGGCGGTTGCGGCTACGTGCTCCTGCGAGTCCGGAGCGCTCGATGCGCACGGTCGCTACTCCCGCGGTCCAGAAGCGCCATTCTGCTTCGTAGTGCAGCGTCTGTCCATGCGGAAACTCGAAGCCGGCGCGCAAGGGTTCGATGTGCGCTGACGCGCCAATTCTTTGCTTCTTGCGGTGGCTGCGCCGTATGCGCCGCTTGCGGGCGCGGGAATGGTCTGCCCGCTAAGTCCGAGCGCAAATGCAACTGACAATAGGATTGTGAGTGCGGCACTGCTGCGTGTGATCAGATTCACCCTCACCCGTGAAACCACAGGATCTTTGCTACCAGTGCCGCCAACATGGCCGCGGCGCCCAGCAGGGCATTGTACTCGCGATGTTGCCAATATAGCTCGCGCGAGAAGCCGTCCATGATTTGACGGAACAGCAGCGTGTGGGGAAGCAGGCGGGGCACTCGCCGCGCGTAGTCGTCATAGGCGGGAAATTGGTTTCGCAAGAATGTTTCTTCGCCACGAATGACCGGCACGTAGATGAGCGCAAACATCGCCAGGATCGCGATGGCCACCCAAACGTCACGAGCAGCGACGGCGAAGCCAATCGCGATGATGATCGAACCCAAGTAGAGAGGATTGCGCACGTAGGCGTAGGGTCCGGTAACAGTTAGCTCCTGGTTCTTCTTGACCTGTCCCGAGGCGGCAGCGCGAATGACGATACCCAGCGACGCGACGAGAGCGCCAAGGACCAGAAACCTCCAGGTTGGCTTGGCGCGCCAGAGGTAAAAAATCGCAAACACAAATCCCATCGGCACCCGGATGCGGCGGGCCACGCGGCTCCACGTGATATTCGACTTGGCGGCTTGCGGATCAGCCATGCTGGCTCTCCCAGCAACTGGTCAGCCGCCTCGATCACCGCTTGCGGCTCGATCGAAACCAAGCCCTCGTCGCGACGGTCGGTGTGCGTTGTGTTGTTCACGCTCTCCGGACTGCGTAGAACCACGTTGGGTGTGCCGAAGGGACCGTTGCGCTCCGGTCGCGTCGGCCCGAACAACGCGACCACCGGAACGCGCAACGCCGCCGCCAGATGCATGGGGCCGGTATCTCCACCGATGAAGAGGCGGGCGCGCCGCGTCAGCGCAATCAATTCTCCGACCGAACACTTCAACGGGACGGCCACTCCGCCGCTGGAGTTACGGACCTCTTCGGCGAGCGCTTCTTCTCCTGGACCATGATTGACCAACACGGCCATGCCCCGGTTCCGCGAGAGCGCGAGCCACCGCACCGAACGACTCCGCCGGCCAGCACTTTGCTCCCCAACCCGCACCGGGATTGAGGATCGCCAGCGGCTTGCCGCCAAACACTTCAGACTGGTGGTCGGCCCAAGCTTCGACGGCTGGATCAACCGGAAAGGGCGGCTGAACGTACTCCAGCGCCTGGCCGGCAAGCTCCGACGCCAGAGACAACGCGTGCTCGACTACGTGAGACCCTCGCACGTCGATCGCATGGGTGTAGAACATGCGGGCCGGGCCCTCGCGCGGCTGCGACGACCCGATGCGGATCGCGGCGCCGGTGGAACGCGCTGCCAGTGCCGAGCGTATCGCACCCTGGAGGTCGAGCGCGACTTCATACTTCCATTGCGCGCACTTCGCGCCGGCACGACCGCATCTCGCGCCACGTCTCATCGGAAAACAGCGCCTTGCGCCAACTGGAAAACCTGGCCACATGCACCCAGTCGGCGAGCGGCTTCAGTTCCGAGCGGGCGGCCAATCGCTCCGAATCGCGCGCGCACAGCAACTCCGCCCAGCGCTCTTCCACCAGCCAGCCGATTTGCAGATCGGGCTTGGCTCGGCGCAAGGCGGCAATCGCCGGCATGCCGTGAATGATGTCGCCCATGGCGCTGAGTCGCACCACCAGGAGCCGATCCGTCGCGGCGATGGCGGAATCGGGATTCGGTGGGCATGGAAGTCTGCTCCGGCGGCGATGTTGGAGTGCTCACCGTTGGCCACGTCCTCCGCTCCAGGATTGCAGTCGCGTTAGGAAGTCCGTAGTGGAATGGTCTTTGGGGTCGCCAACAATTTCGACCCGTCCGCCATACGCCAGGACCTCATCGCGCTCGGGGACATTCTCTCGCGTGTAGTCAGTACCCTTGGCCTGCACGTCGGGGCGGATCTCGCGAATCAGGGCGCGCACGTCAGGTTCGTCAAAGATAACTACGGCATCCACGTCAGCCAGTGCGGCGATGATCTCCGCGCGCTCCGCAGCCGGCATCAGCGGACGGCCCGCGTCCCTTGAGCCGGGAGACGCTCTCGTCCGAATTCATCGCCACCACCAGCTTTCCGCCCAGCGACTTCGCGCCGCGCAGATAGCGGATGTGCCCAACGTGCAACAGGTCAAAGCAGCCGTTGGCCAGCACGATCGGCTCGCCGCTGCGGCGCCATTCTGCCACGCGCTCGCGCAAAGCATCGCGCGAAAGAATTTTTTGTGTGCAGTCGTTCACGAAGATGTAGTTGCGGAATACTGGTCGATGGCGGCCAGCAATTCCTTGTTCGACACCGTTGCCGTGCCGCGCTTCATCACCACGATGCCGCCGGCGAAGTTAGCCAGCCGGGTGGCCGAAGCGGTATCGGCCCCGGCTGCCAGCGCCGCGGTGAAGGTCGCGATTACGGTGTCTCCGGCCCCGGTCACATCCACCACCTGGTCGGAGCCATGTATGGGTACGACCAGCGGCGGGGCATCCTTCTCGAAAGCCACCATGCCATCGCGGCCGCGAGTGATCACCAGCGACTCCAGTGCCATCTCCTTCATCAGCCGCTCGCCGGCGCAGAACAGTTTCTGGTCGTCATGGCCGATCTTGATGCCCAACGCCTCCTCCACCTCCGGCTCATTGGGCGTAGCTGCCGTAACTCCCTCGAAGTCCAGCATGCGATAGCGCGAATCGAGAGTGACCGGCTTGTTCGCCAGGCAGCGGTTCGACTTGATGAAGTTGAGCAGCCTCGGCGAGGCCGCGCCATATCCGTAGTCGGAAATCAGAAAGGCATCCGATGCGGTCGCGTATTCCCGCGCCGCGTTCACCAGGTTCAACAGCACGGGATGCATTTCGTCCAGCGGTTCCGGTTCGCGATCCACGCGCACCACCTGCTGCCGGCTGGTGTGCGACATGCCCGCAAGAATGCGACTCTTGGTGGGGGTTATATGGTGCTTCACCCGCTCGATGCCGCTGGTGGGAATCTTCTTCTCGTGCAAGCGCTCCAGCAGCAAGCTGCCAGCCTCGTCATCGCCGACCACTCCGACGGGAAGAACATTGACGCCCAGGGAAGCCAGGTTCATTACCGCATTGCCGCCGCCGCCGGGAACAACGGTCCGCTCGCGATGCTTCAGGATCAGCACCGGCGCCTCGCGTGACACCCGCGCGATCTCGCCAAAGATGAATTCGTCGGCGACCAAATCGGCGAGGACGGTGACCGAGACGTCGCCAAACGACTGGACGATCTTCTTCCAGCGCTCCGTATCTTTCAGGTGTTTGGTCATGAACTCAAATGAACGCCCGGTGCTTAATTCGAGCGACCGGGCGCGAAGCAACCGTTGATTGTCTCACGCGGGCCGCCGCTTTCGCTTGCTGACCGTGGCCAGTATGAACTCCAGGACGGCTGGCGCATTGTGCAACCGCATTCTCACCGGAACGACATGAATCGGTTGTAGCGCTTCCAGGTGCCCGTCAAGATTGACCGCATCTTTCTCGGTGGTGACGAATGCTGCCGCGCCATGCTCCTTGCGCAGTCGCAGAAGCTGGCGGATATCATCAGCTGAATATCGATGATGATCGCGAAAACTGCGGGTGCCGGCGAGCGTTATTCCTGCCGCCCGCAACTGGGCAATAAAGTTCTCCGGACGCGCGATGCCGCAGAACGCCAGGCATGGCTCCTTCGTCTGAGGAGCGACGATGTCGCGTGTCACTCTCCACACCTGCTGGCGCCCGAGGCGCAGGCCATCCAACGGCATGTCGTTAGTCAGCACGACCGCATCCGCGCGCCTCAACGCAGAGAGCGGCTCGCGCAGCCTGCCGATTGGCAGTAACGAATCCCGCGCGTCAGCTGGAGCGTGGGCAGTACGATGTCGAATTCGCGTGCCAGTCGCCGATGCTGGAAGCCATCGTCAAGCAAGTGCAACCGTGGACCAAACTTGCTCCTCGCCCAATCGCCCGGCGGCGTAGCGGTCCTCCCCGACGATGACCGGCACTCCCAACTTCCGTGCGATCAGCAGAGGCTCGTCGCCATATTCGCGCGGGGATCCCAGGGGATCAACCAGCCCCACTCCCGTTGTCAGGCGCCGGTAACCACGCGAGAGGACATCGAAGAGAATGCCGTGCTCTTTCAGCAACTCGCCCAGCAAAATAAGGAATGGCGTCTTGCCTGACCCACCGACCGTGAGATTGCCGATGCTCACCACCGGTCCTTGCAGGTAGCTGAGGGTCAGCGTCCCGCGGTCGTAAAGTTCATTGCGCGCGAGTACCGCTGTGCCATAGAGCGCCGCGAGCGGATTCATGCGCCCCGCTCCGAGGTGATTTCCGCTCGGTTCAGCGCGCCCTGCGCCGATAGCAACTCCAGCAGCGCGCTCACGGTCCGCGCGGTTGCACCGCGCTGCGAGCGCATGACCTCGAAAGCCCGGCGACCGAGCGTTGCGCGCTCCTCGGGGTTCTCCAGCAATTGCAGCACGGTCGCGGTCAACGATCTGCGGAGTGACCACGCGCAAAGCATCAGCCTTGCGGAAGAACTCGATGATGTCGCGGAAGTTTTCCGTGTATGGTCCAACCAGAATCGGCGTTCCGAACTGCGCCGCTTCCAGCACATTATGTCCGCCGCGCGGCACCAGGCTCCCGCCAACAAACGCCAGATCGGCAAACTCATACAGGCTGGCCAACTCGCCAATGCTGTCGAGCAGGAAAACGCCTCCCGCGATTGGCAGCTCTTCCTTCCATTGCGAGCGCCTCTGGTAACTGAAGGCCGGATGACTCCAGCAGCGACGCGACCGCATCGAACCGCTCAGGATGCCGGGGCGCCAGCAAGCAACACCGCGTTGGGATAGCGCACCACAACTTGCCGGAACATCTCGAGCAGCATCGCCTCTTCGCCCTCGAGGGTGCTGCCCGCCACCAGCAACGGGCCGATCTCTTCGCGTTTCATAGTGGCGAATGCTGCCGCAATCGCCGGCCTGACCGGCGGCTTCACCTCGAACTTCAGATTTCCGCTCACCTGCACCCGCTCTGCGGGCGCTCCCATCTGGATCAGCCGGCGGGCGTCTTCTTCGCTTTGCGCCAGGAAGAGCTGCACGTTTTGCATTACGCGATCGTAGCAGCTTCTGGAATCGCAGGTACCCGGGCAATGAGCGGTCAGAAACGCGCGCGTTTACCACGGCCACCGCCGCGCCTGAGAGCCGCGCCCACCGCAGTAGGTTGGGCCAGAATTCGCTCTCCGCCAGCACTAGCAACTTCGGACGCAGCGTCCGCAAGTAGGCGCGCACCGCAAACGGCAGATCGACGGGAAAATAAAAAACGTTGTTTTCGCCGAAGCGCTCGCGCGCCAGCTTCTGCCCAGTATCGGTTGTGGTAGAAACCACGACGCGCCAGCCCGGCAACTGCGTCTTCAGCTCATCGATGACTCGCGATATCGCCAGCACCTCGCCCACCGAGACTGCGTGGATCCAAATCGTGTTAGCGCCGTCCTGGCTGAAGAGCCGGTCAGGAACCTTGCCCAGCCGCTCGCTCAATCCGGCGCGGTACTTGCCGTGACGCAGCATCTCCAGCAGCCACCAGGGCGCGCTCACCACCAGCGCGAAGAGCAGGAGAATGCTGTACAGGGAATACACGCTGCGATTGTAATTGCGCCAGAACGATGATCCAAACCCGGCAAGCGAGTTGAGCGTAGCTCACCGATGGCGGATAATCCCGCTATGCCTTTCCGACGTCGTGTCGTCTTCTGGATCGCCGAGCCTGACTGTCGTGTTTTCATCCGTGGCGCTTTGGGCCTCCAAAGATTTCGTTCCTCCGAAGGCCAGTAACGCAAACACATATGCCTGCAAAGATGCGCACCCTAACGAGCACGTCACCGCTGCCGTGGATGTGTACAACGGCCCTCCAAAATCTGACATCTTCATCACGCACTTCAGAGAAGAGGGAATTCTGCCCGTGCTCCTGGTCATCACCAACGACGGCGACCAGCCAATCACTGTGAATAAAATGCAAGCGGAGCTGGTGACAGCCCGGCATAACAAGCTAGAAGCTCTCGACGTGGACGACGTCTTCCGCCGCGTGGCCCACATCCAGGGAAACAGCACCAATCCCAGTCCGCACGCTGGCCCCATCCCGCTTCCCGGAGGAACCAAGAACAAGAAGGCGCAGCAGCAGTACGACGAACTCATGCGCGCGAAATTCACCGCCGCGGCGGTCGAGCCGCACTCGACCCAGTCGGGATTCCTGTTCTTCGACGTGCGGGGCGTGAGCCAACCGGTGGACGGCGCGCACATCTATCTCACCGGAATCCGCGACAGCAATGGCAACGAATTGATGTACTTCGAGATTCCGCTGACTCCTTCGAACGCGGCGGTGGGCGGGAAATAAGAAGCATTATGCGCATGTTTAACCCACCACACCCTGGACTGGTGCTGCGAGAGTACCTGGGAAAGTTGCCTGTCTCCATGGCGGCGGAACATCTTGGAGTCTCGCGAGTGACTCTATCTCGGGTGCTGAATGGTCACGCGGGCATCTCAGCCGACTTGGCATTGCGGTTGGCTGATGCTCTCGGCACGTCGCCCAAACTCTGGGTGGGTATGCAGTCGCAGTACGATCTTTGGGTGGCATCGCGCAGGCGTAGGAAGAAAGTGGCACATCTCCACGGCGTTCCGAAGCTTGCTCGAAGCGCGTGATCACCGGCGCTCGCCACTATAATCAAGACATGGCCACCACGCCAGAAGCCCCTGTCGCAGCGCAGTCCAAGTACGAGCCGGTCATCGGGCTGGAAGTCCACGTCCAGCTTCTGACCCGCACCAAAATCTTCTGCGGCTGCTCGACCCAGTTTGGCGATCCGCCGAACACCAATGTCTGCCCGGTGTGTCTCGGTTTGCCCGGCCCGTTGCCGGTGTTGAACCAGCGGGCCGTCGAGTTTGCCGTGCTGGCTGCCACGGCGCTCAACTGCAAAATCAACGAGACGTCGATCTTCGCGCGCAAGAACTATTTCTATCCCGACCTGCCCAAGGGCTACCAGATTTCGCAGTACGACAAGCCGCTGGCCGAACATGGCTACATCGAAATCAAGAGCGCGAACGGTCCCAAGCGGATCGGCATCACGCGCGTGCATCTGGAAGAAGACGCCGGCAAGAGCCTACACGACGGGCTTCCCGACAGCGGCGAGTGGACCTCCATCGACCTGAACCGCTCCGGGGTGCCGCTGATTGAGATCGTCAGCGAGCCCGATATCGCTTCTCCCGACGAAGCCCACGAATACCTCACGCGGTTGAAGGAGATCATCCTGTACACCGGCGTCAGCGACTGCAACATGGAAGAAGGTTCGCTGCGCTGCGACGCCAATGTCAGCATCCGGCCGCGCGGCGAAACCAAGTTCGGCACCAAGGCGGAAGTGAAGAACGTCAACTCCTTCCGTTTTATCCGCCATGCGCTGGAATACGAGATCGAACGCCACCAGCAGGTGCTCGAGTCTGGCGGCAAGATTGTGCAGGAGACGCGCCTCTACAATCCCGCCGAGGGTAAGACCTACAGCATGCGCTCCAAGGAGCAGGCGCACGATTACCGCTATTTTCCCGAGCCTGACCTGCTGCCGCTGGTGGTGGATGAGAAATGGCGCAAACAGATCACGGACCAGTTGCCTGAACTGCCGGCAGCCCGGCGCGCGCGCATGGTTGCGCAGTATGGCATTACCGAGTACGACGCGACCACGCTGACCGGCACTCGCTCGCTGGCCGATCAGTTTGAAGAGGCCGCGAAGGCCGCCAAGAATCCCAAGCGCGTCTCCAACCTGGTGCAGAGCGAACTACTCGGCCGGCTGAAAGCCGCGGGGCTGGAAATCGAGCAGTCGCCGATTTCGATGAAGGGCATTGCCATGTCGGCTGACCTGGTGGAGAGCGGCGCCATCAGCGGCAAGATGCTCAAAGAGCTTTATGATCTGGCTTTCGAGCGCGGCGAGGACTTCCCCGCGGTGTTCGAGAAAGAAAAGCCGCAGCAGCTCACCGACACCGCAGCCATCGAGAAGATCATCGACGAGGTGATCGCCGGCAATCCCAAGCAGCTGGAGCAGTACCGCGCCGGCAAGAAGACCGTGATCGGCTTCTTTGTCGGTCAGGTCATGAAGGCGTCCAAGGGACAGGCCAATCCGGCGCTGGTTAACGAACTGCTGGCCAAGAAGCTGGAATAGTCCACGACCAGCCACCTACCCTTGTTTTGGCTGTCCGATGCCATGCGAACATGTTCGTGCGCGATGATTCAGGGGCCGCCTTACCTTCTCGAAGATCGCCGCCGCATTGCCTTACACCGGAGTACGGAACCGGAGCACTTCCGGGTCGGACTGCGTAGGATTTGTTACCCTGTTAGCTTCCATGAGAGTGCAGCTCTATTGGCTGGCCGGGAGTTTGCTTCTGATCGCGACGTTCTCCGGGTGCGGAACTCCCGGCGCGCCGCAACCGCCGTCGTTGCAATTGGCGCGTCCGGTTGACGATTTGACCGCCTCACGCAAGGGCAACCGCGTCGAACTCGACTGGACGCTGCAGCGCAAGAATACCGACCGGACCCTGGTCAAGCATCTGCCCGCAATCCGCATCTGCCGTCGCGAAGGCACTGGACTAATGAGCACCTGTGACGTAGTCGCCGAGGTTCCTCCGCCTAAGCTCCACCGCAGCCGAAGAAGAAAACAGGAAGAAGTCACCGGCGATTCGGATGCAGTATGTGGATTCGCTGCCGCCACAGTTGGGGCAGGAAAATCCCGCCGACTTTGTCACCTATGCGGTGGAAGAGATCAATTCTCACGGACGCAGTGCCGGGCTCTCCAATCAAGTGCCGATTCCGGTGGCTCCAACCATCCCTGCGCCCGACGATTTGTCGGCCCAGGTCAGCGGAGAAGGCGTGCGCATCTCGTGGACCGGCCCCGCTCCCCCTGCGGCCCCCGCTGGTCTGAACTACCGCTACCGCATCATGCGAAAGCCGGTTGGCGCGCCCGCGTATATCGTATTGGCCGATGTAGAACCTGCGGCCACCGGATCGTATCTGGACAAGACTTTCGAGTGGGAGCAGAAGTACGAATATCGCATCACCACCCTCACCCAGGTCGATTCGCATGGCATCAACACTGCGGTCGAGGGCGATGATTCGAAGCCGGTTGAGGTCTTCACGCGTGACATCTATCCGCCTGCCCAGCCCGCCGGACTGCAGGCGGTTTTCTCCAGCGTGGGCCAGAAGCCATTCATCGACCTCACCTGGGCCCCGAATCTGGAGAGCGACCTCGCGGGGTACAACGTCTTCCGGCGCGTCGAGGGCGCGCAGTTTGAAAAGCTGAACAAGCAATTGGTGCAGACTTCGTCATTCCGCGACGAAAATGTCGAGCCCGGCAAGAAATATATTTACTCCTGTTTCTGCTGTGGATCTGCGGGGCAACGAGAGCCAACGCTCCGCCGAGGCCAGTGAAACAGTCCCTGACAAGTAAGCATATTCATCGAGGTCTCTATGTCCTACTGCCGCTTTCAATACCAGAATGTCAACCGCTATGGACTCATCGAGAACGTGCGCGGCGTCGAGACCATCACTCGCACCATGGCGACCGCTCCGCGCTCCTGGTCTGAGTTTGAGGGCGCTGAACGCAGCGATCTGCCGCTGAGCGAAGCGCGCTTGCTGTCTCCGGTTGAGCCGTCGAAGGTGGTTTGCATCGGGCGCAATTATCGCGAACACGCGAAAGAGCTGAACCATCCGATTCCCACGGAGCCGTTGTTCTTTCTGAAGCCGCCATCTTCCGTCATCGCCACCGGCGACGCCATTCGCCGGCCCAACACGCTTTCGCAACGCGTGGACTACGAAGGCGAGCTGGGAGTTGTGATCGGCAAGCGCTGCTACCGCTTGCGCGAAGGGGATGACGTGCGCCCTTACATACTTGGCTATACGTGCGTGAACGACGTGACCGCGCGCGACCTGCAGGAAAAAGATGGTCAGTGGACGCGGGCCAAGGGCTTCGACACTTTTTGTCCTGTCGGCCCGGTGGTGGCGGAGAACCTCGATCCCTGGAAGGGCGTAAGCGTCCAAACCCGCGTGAATGGCCAGTTGCGGCAGAATGGGACGACGGTGGACTTCCTCTTCCCGCTCGACGTACTCATTCACTTCATTTCGCAGGTAATGACTCTGGAAGCCGGGAGATCTGATTGCCACCGGAACTCCCGTCGGCGTGGGCCCGCTACAGCCGGGAGACTCCGTCGAAGTCACTGTGGAAGGCGTCGGCACGCTGAAGAATCCGGTGCTGAACCTCGACTAAGGGGCAACACGCCGTGCGGCCCTCTTCTGTGACGATTCTGCCCCATCGCGAGGTGCAATCAAAATCGTCGCGCAGACAAACTCAGCATTGTGGCAATTTTTCGATTCCCCTGCGGCGCCCGATGCGATTATCTTGAGGCAAGAGTCAGCGAAGGTTCCGTCATCCAGCCATGAATGCACTCCGCCTGTATCCGGTCCTCGCCTTCGGAGCCACTGCCGCCATCGTTGGCTATGCCCTGCTTTCGCGCCGCAACAAAAAGTCAGCCGAGCAACTTGAACGCGAGCGCAGGACCCAGCTCACCTTGGGTGGCCGCATCATCGACGGCAACGTCATCGACGTACTGGAACTGGAGGAGAGCGAATCCGGCCAGCAGATGACCCTCCTGATCTACAAGTACGATGTCGCTGGCGTGACCTACGAGGCATCGCAGGATGTGACCCATCTGCGGCAGTTCATTGACTTGTATTCCTGCCGCCTGGGCTTGCCGGCTTCCGTCAAATATGATCCCCACAATCCTGGGGATTCGGTGGTCATTTCCGAAACCTGGTCCGGACTGCGCAAGTCGCCGATTCGAGTGCCGGCGCGTGCCGTCACCAAGTCCAGCACTTTCGTGTAACTTTTCTGTCGCTCGACAGCGTCTGTTTACAGGCGAGCCCTGTATCGGTGACACCTTCGTAACCCGGACTCCGACATTCGAATTGCTACAATAGAGTTTTATGCATAGCCTGCCATTACCAATCGCCGCCTTCGTGGCGGGATTGCTGTCGTTTCTCTCTCCTTGCGTGCTTCCGCTCGTGCCGGGCTATGTGTCGCTGATCTCGGGAGCCACGCGTCGAGGACCTGCAATCGTCGGACCGGCGCATGCTCCGGACCGTGATGCTGCACTCCATTACCTTCGTTCTGGGGTTCAGCGTGGTCTTCATTGCCTTAGGCGCGGTTGCGACCAGCGTCGGGCAATTCGCCAATGAGTATCACAGCTCTGCTGACGAAAATTGCAGGCGTTATTGTCATCATTTTCGGACTGCACCTGACCGGTCTGCTGAAAATCAAGGCGCTTTACGCCGATAAGCGCTTGCATAACGTCAAGGGCAGTTCCAGCGTGGCGGGTTCCTTCCTGGTGGGCTTTGCTTTTGCTTTCGGATGGACCCCGTGCATCGGCCCCATCCTGGCCGCCATCCTGCTGTTGGCGGAGACCCAGGACACCGTGCTGAAGGGAATTTTGCTGCTGGCCATCTATTCGCTCGGCCTGGCCGTACCCTTTCTGCTGACTTCCTTGGGAGTGGACCGCTTTTTGGCGTTCTACGGGCGCTTCCGCCGTCACCTGCACACCGTCGAAGTCATCAGCGGCGTGCTCTTGATTGCGGTGGGCGTGCTTATCTTTTTGAATAATCTGAAACTGCTTTCCGGCTATCTTTCGTTCCTCAACCGGTTTGCGTTGTAAAGGTGCTTTTCGTGAAACGTAATGCCTTGGTGTTCGTCGTTCTGGTAGCAGCCATCATGGCGATGCTCGCTGCCGGCAAGTACCTGGATCGTACCCGCAAGCATGGACCGCTCAAGATGGTGGGCAACGTCAAAGGGGTGCAGGCGCCCGATTTCGACCTGGCCACGTTGGACGGACGAAGAGTGAAGCTTTCCGACTTCCGTGGCAAGGCCGTGCTGCTGAATTTCTGGGCGACCTGGTGTCCGCCCTGCAAAATCGAGATGCCGTGGTTTGTGGACCTGCAGAAGCAATACGGCAAGGACGGCCTGGTGGTTCTTGGCGTGGCCATGGACGACACCGAAGCTCCTAAGATTGCGGAGTTTGCCCATGAGATGGGGGTGAACTATCAAGTGCTGCTGGGCACCGACCAGGTTTCGGATGATTACGGCGACGTGCAATATCTTCCGACCACTTTCTACGTTGATCGCAACGGAATCATCGTGGACAAAGCGGCTGGACTGTTCAGCCGCGAAGAGATCGAGAACGACGTCAAGAAAATTCTGGCGAGTAGCTCACAACCCTGGCGCCGCCCAGACCAGCCGCGCAGCCGTCGTGAACACCCCGGTCCAGCCACGGCAAAGGGTGCCCAATGACGAAGCGCTCGGGAACCGTGGCGACGGTCGTATTGTTCCTTGCTTCCCTTGGCCTGGCGCAGGCGCCGGGCGACAAGCAGCCTTACGTGACCATGGCGCCGGTTGGCAATGTGCAAATACGGGCCGGCGCCAGCACCAGCGTTGAGATGGATTTTCGGATTGGTTCCGAGTTTCACATCAACTCCCACCACCCCAAGGCCGACTACTTGATTCCGACGGCTCTCAAGTTGAATGCGCCGGAGCAACTCACCGTGGCTGATTTGAAGTATCCCGCAGGAGAGGAAATGGCGTTCGCTTTCTCGCCCAACGAGAAGCTGAGCGTCTATAGCGGAGACTTCAGCATCGATGCCGTCTTGAAAGCGCCGGCCAGCGCCGCCGCCGGCAACTATCCGGTGAAGGGCGAGTTGCGATTCCAGGCGTGCGACCACAGCGCCTGTTATCCGCCCCGCTCGATCCCCGTGCAGTTCCAAGTGACGGTGGTCAAGAAGTAGACGGTATCGCCTTTCGCTCTACGCCTTTCGCTCTCACGCCACGGCGTGCTCACGCTACGCCGTCATGCAAGCAGCACCCGCAAACCCTGTGACTGATTCCTAATGGCAGCGTCCACCAGGATGATTACCACGGAGAGCGGAGTTCCAAGATCTATGGAACCAAATCTCCTCTGTGTCTCCGTGGTGAATGATTTCTTGTCGGAGCGCCTATAGGGTTGCCGCCTTCTTCAGCCGCGCCACCGTCCGCTCCTGTCCCAGGTTCGCCATCACCGCGAACAAGCTTGGAGCCACACCCTGCCCGGTGAGCGCGACCCGCGCGCCATTGATCAGCACGCCGGCCTTCACGTTCTTCTCCGCAGCAAACTCGCGCAGCACCTTCTCGGTGCTCTCCTCGGAGAATACGGTCTCCTGTCTCGTAACGCGATGCCAGCTCCACCAGCATCTCGCGCACCGCATCGTCTTTCAGAAACTTCTGCACCGCGGCGGGATCCACGTCAAAGCTATCGCTGAAGTAAGCGCGGAACAGCGTTGCGAAGTCCTTCAGATTGCGCGCCCGCGGCTTCACCAGATCCACCGTGGCGGCCATCGCCCCGCGGCTGGTCTGGAACGGAATGAGACCGACCTTCTTCCATTCCTCTTCGATCAGCGGCAACAACTGCACTGCCGGGCAAGCGCGAATGTACTCGGAGTTGAACCAGTCGAGCTTGCCGCGATCGAAAACCGCGTTCGACTTTGCGATGCCGCTCAGATCGAAGAGGTCGATCAGCTCGCGGTCGTCCATGATCTCTTTCGAGGAGTCGGGCGGCGTCCATCCCAGCAGCGCCAGAAAATTGCGGAAGGCCTCCGGCACGATGCCTTCCTCCTTGTAAGCGATCACGCTGGTGGCGCCATGGCGCTTGCTGAGCCGCGTCTTGTCGGGACCGAGAATGAGCGGCACATGCGCGAACACGGGCAGCGGCGCACCCAGCGCCTGGTACAGCATCACCTGCTTGGGCGTATTGGAAAGATGGTCGGCGCCGCGCAGGATGTGCGTCATGCGCATGTCAATGTCGTCCACCACCACGCTGAGGTGATAGGTGGGAACGCCGTCGGAGCGCAGCAGCACGAAATCCTCGAGCTCGGTGTTGGCGAACTCCACGCGGCCGAAGACGGCGTCATCGAAGAAGGTGCTGCCGCTTTCCGGCACGGCGAATCGGATGGCGGCGAGTTCGCCTGCCATCACGGCGGGCCGTCGCTTGCTCCTGGCGGGATGACTGCGGCACTTCCGGTCGTATTGCGGATCGCCGCCCTTTGCCTGCGCCTGCGCGCGCCGCTGCTCCAGCTCTTCCTTGGTGCAGAAGCAGTAGTACGCGTGGCCGCTTTCGACCAGGCGCTGCGCGGCCTCGCGGTACAGATCCATGCGCTGCGACTGGAAGTACGGCCCCTCGTCCCAATCGATGCCCAGCCAGCGCAGTCCGACGAGAATGCCTTCCACCATCTCGGCGGTGGAGCGCTCGAAGTCGGTGTCCTCGATGCGGAGGATGAGCGTGCCCTTGTTATGCCGCGCGAACAGCCAGTTGAACAGCGCGGTGCGCGCCCCGCCGACGTGCAGGTAGCCGGTAGGCGAGGGCGCGAAGCGGAGACGCACGGGTGAGGGCGTGGCAGACTGCACCTAGCGCGACTCCTCGCGTTCTTACTAGGACAGCCCGTAGAGCCTCTTCTTGCGCCGAGATTAGGTGCAGGCATTGCAAAGAAGTGGTGCCAAAACTTCTTCCTGTTTTTTACTTCTTTCTCGGGCAGTTTCAATACACCAGCGGCAACAAGCTGGCGCTCTTCTTCTGAAATCGATGCAGGAATCGGCAAAATCCGCGCCACTGGCACGCCCCGACTGACAACGACGATTTCTTCTCCCGGAGCGGACGAGGCGGAGATAAGCAGAAAGGTGCGTTCGCAAGTCGGTTAAGTTCACTGACTTCATGCGTAGATTCTAATGCGTATGGCCATATCAAAAGTGGTGAAGTGTCATCCTGAGCGAAGCGAACCAAAGGGATCTGCAGCTCGTCCGCGTTGCTGGAAATGCTAACGACAGATCCTCGGCTAGCTACCCTTCGCTTTGTTTAACGTTAGAGAAACTATACGCACGGCGAGGTGTTACCAAGTCATACTTCGTAGACATGTAAGGCAGATCGTCTAATACGTCGACTCCCTCATATCGATCCACCCCAACAATCACATATGCTTTCTCGTTCCACCGAATAACTCGAAAACATGGCAGCGACTTCAAGACCAAGCCCCGGCTCGCTTAGCCAGCCGTGTTCTTTCAGCAGGCGTCTCGTCGAAGTCTATTGTTTCACCAGTTTCGGCCAGCATTGAGCATTTGAGGACCTTCGGTAGAGGATCGGGATTTCTGTGAAGCGAAGTTAATCCTCCGAAGTTGTAGTGTAGGGTCTTGTCTACCTCCGACGTCACAACACGATCAAATGAAAGGACGTGTCGGATAGCTAGATTGGTCGCCAACACACCGGCCAACACTGTGCCAGAACGGCCGCAACCGATTGCGACATCCGGATGAAAATCTCGATCCGAGAGTCCTGCGGCGATCTTTTCCAATCCGTGCAGGAAACCAGCGAGCGAATTCAAGCGTTTTCGGGCATGAGTTTCGAGTATTTCTAATCGGTCGTACGGTTCGGCAAGGCTCTCTCTGATACTCGGAAACGAAACCGTGAGCCGCTCGTGCAGCACCGACTCGTCGAGCTGGTCCTGTTTGGTCTACTTTGGAGTTGAGAACCCGACAGAGTCTGTACAGACCGTCTTCGTCTGCAGTAACTGCCTGAAACTGGCGAAGCGGCGGGGGCAAGTCTTCTGCGAAGCAGATCGATGACGAGCGGCGCGACTGAGTGCCTTCTTAGCTGGTGTCAGAAATTGCACCCCCCTCGAACTGAAGCCACGCCGAGTCTACATTTCCAGGCGTAACGCAAAGAATTCCGAAGTCAGAATCTCTAAGGGCCTCCTGTAAGGACACTGACCATCGACCACCCGCGGGTAGATCTACGTAGACATCCATGTCGTTATTTTGGGCAGAACGGTTCGTATCCAGGTCAAAACTCGAGCGACCTGTCTTGACCGACTGCCAGACCATGAAAGAAAGACTCTCATCCTCGCAAGATTATGCCACGAAACTTCTTATTTCCGCGTCGCGGGCCACCGACATGATGCTCATTCGCTCGCTCGGGGATAGCAATATTTCACGAGGCTCGCCGCGGTTGACATGCCTCGTCTATCTGTCCTTCCCCTTCTCCCGCTTCTCGATCTTCGCCCAGGTGTCGCGCAACTGCACCGTCCGGTTGAAGACCAACTTCCCGGACGTCGAGTCCGGATCGACGCAGAAGTATCCCAGCCGCTCGAACTGATAGCGATCGCCCGGCTTGGCGCTGGCCAGCGATGGCTCCAGCTTGGCGTCGGTCACCGTCTCCAGCGAGTTGGGATTGAGATTGGCGGTGAACTCCTGCCCCTCGGGCACATCGTTCGGGTCTTCCTTGGTGAACAGGTTTTCGTACAGCCGCACCTCGGCATCGATGGCGTGCTGCGCCGAGACCCAGTGGATGGTCGCCTTCACCTTGCGGCCGTCGGGCGCGTTGCCGCTGCGCGTCTCCGGATCGTAGGTGCAATGGACCTCGACCACTTCGCCGGTCTTGTCATCCTTCACCACGCTGGTGCAGGTGATGAAATAGCCGCCGCGCAGACGGACTTCCTGTCCCGGCGACAGCCGGAAGAACTTCTTCGGCGGCGTCTCGCGAAAGTCATCCTGCTCGATGTAGAGCTCGCGAGAGAACGGCACCTTCCTGCGTTCCGGCAGCCGGATCTTCGGGATTGTTTACCGCCTCGAGTTCCTCGACCTGCCCTTCCGGATAGTTATCGATGACGACCCGCAACGGACGCAGAACCGCCATCACCCGAGGTGCGCGCTTGTTCAAGTCCTCGCGCAGGAAGTGCTCCAGCATCGCCAGTTCGATGGTGCCGTTGGTTTTGGACGCGCCGATGGCGGCGCAGAAGTTGCGAATGGCCTCGGGCGTGTAGCCGCGCCGCCGCAGCCCGGAGAGCGTCGGCATGCGAGGATCGTCCCAGCCGCGCACATGGCCGTCCTGGACCAGTTGCAGCAGCTTGCGCTTGCTCAGCAGCGTGTAGGTAATGTTCAGCCGGTCAAACTCGATCTGCTGCGAGGGAAAGATGCCCAAGTTGCTGGATGAACCAGTTGTACAGCGGCCGGTGATCTTCGAACTCCAGCGTGCAGATGGAATGCGTGATCTTCTCGATGGAGTCGGATTGGCCGTGCGCGAAGTCGTACATCGGATAGATGCACCACTTGTCGCCGGTGCGATGATGCTCGGCGTGCAGAATGCGGTACATCACCGGATCGCGCATGTTCAAGTTCGGCGAAGCCATGTCGATCTTGGCGCGCAAGGTTCGCGAGCCGTCGGGAAATTCGCCCGCGCGCATCCTCGCGAACAGCTCCAGGTTCTCCTCGACGGAACGGTTGCGGTAAGGGCTCTCCTTGCCGGGTTCGTTGAGCGTGCCGCGATACTGACGAACTTCCTCGGCGCTTAAATCGCACACGTAAGCCTTGCCGGCCTTGATCAGTTGCACCGCCCACGCGTGAAGCTGATCGAAATAATCGGAGGCGTAGAAAGCGTCTTCCCAATCGACGCCCAGCCAGCGAACGTCGGTGATGATGGAATCAACGTACTCCTGCTCTTCTTTCTCGGGATTGGTGTCGTCAAAGCGCAGGTTGGTCTTGCCGCCAAACTCCGCCGCCAGCCCGAAGTTCAGGCAGATGGATTTCGCATGACCGATGTGCAGATATCCGTTGGGCTCAGGCGGAAAGCGGGTCTGCACCCGTCCGCCGTACTTGTTGGTCTTCAGATCTTCGAGGATGATGTCGCGGATGAAATTCGACGGCCGATCGGCAGCTGCGGCTTGCGGTGCGGCCGCACGCTTCCACATCGTGGTTTGAGGTAGTCATGATTTCCTTCTCGGCTCGCAAAGAGGCGCAGAGCGTTGTCGGCGTCAGTCGCCAAAACATCTATTTTACGTGGTTACGGCGATCGCGGGAGGCAGTGAAAGCGGAGCGAAGTACGTCCAGATGGCTTGCAGAGCGAGCGTGCTATGGCCAGCAAATCTCGGTGAGCAGCACGGCCACGTGCGCGATGGCGGCATTGTCGGTGCCCATGCCTTCGGGAGTCTTGGCTTTGATGCCAACGCGTGATGGCTCGATGCCGAGCAGCTCGGCGACATTTTGCTGGATCGCCTTGGCGTGCGGACCGATCTTGGGCGCGGCGAGGATCAACGTGCTATCCACATTTCCCACGACGTAGCCCGCTTCCTCGATCTGCTTCAGCGCCTCGCGGACGAAGACGGTCGAGTCGGCGCCCTTCCATTTCGGATCGGTCGGCGGGAAATAGGTCCCGATGTCTCCGGCGGCGATTGCGCCGAGCAGCGCGTCGGTCAATGCGTGCAGCAGAACGTCGCCGTCGGAGTGGCCCGCCAGTCCGGCTGTGGTGCGGAATCAGCACGCCGCCGATCTTCAGCGGAATGCCGGGCTGGAACTCGTGCGAGTCCCAGCCGAAGCCAATGCGGGGTGTGCGTTGTGGGTCGGACAAATTCTGTCTGTCGCACTTTGAAGGGGCACGGCTTCAGCCGTGCCGTAAACTGCTCGCATTAACCGTGGCTTTAGCCACTGAGGGACTTCGGTGCTGATACGTAGTGCAAATTCCCTCCAGGAACTGAAGCCCAACTCTCGACGCATACAACGGCGCAGTTAAGAGGTTGTTACGAAACGTCTGCCGTCCGCTGAAGCGGACTCAAGATTTCCCACTTCATCTTCCCACCGCTGAAAGCGGTGGGCTATCACCTGTCGCCGCAGGGCGGCTGCGGACTGCTTTGTTCCAGCAACTGGCCCAGTACAGCAGTTTCGTAGCAGCACCTAAAGCTGCGCCCACTCATCCGCTCAGGCTGGCCTTGCGCCGGTTCTCCTGCGACAGAAAAAATTCCGCCAACTCCAGATCGGCAGGCGTGGTGATCTTCATGTTTCGCGGAGAACCCATCACGACATGGACCGTCCCTCCGCTGCGCTCGATCAGCGAAGCTTCATCGGTGCCCATGAATCCGTCGGCAGCCGCTTCGTCGAACGCCTTCTTGAGCAGGCCGAAGCGAAAGCCCTGCGGCGTCTGCGCCAGTACCATGCGCTCGCGCGGGACGGTCGCAATCACGACGGCGCCATCGGCCGTCCGGTCCACCTGCTTCACGGTGTCAACCGCGGGCACTCCGGCAATCGCCGCCTCGTATTTCTTCACCGCTTCAATCACGCCAACGATAGTGTCCTGGTCAACGAAGGGCCGCACCGCATCATGCACCAGAACGATGTCGTCGTCGGCCGCGTCGATGGCCGCCAGCGCATTGGCCACGGAATTCTGCCGGTGCTCTCCGCCCTCAACCACGCGAACTGGTTTCTTGAGCTTCTCTTTCTCGATCTGCTTCTGAAAGCTTGCGGTTTCGTTCTTGCGCAGTGCCACCACGATCTCGCTCACCGCCGGGCATTGCGCAAACTTGCGCAGCGTATGGAAGAGAATCGGAGTTCCGTCCAGCTCAAAAAACTGCTTGCTCTTGCTCTTTGGAGCTCCGGCAGCGCTGGACATGCGCGTGCCTAATCCGGCTGCGGGAATGATGACGATGACCTTCATGTTGGGGAGCGCAGTATAAACGCCGGACCCAGCCAAATACAAATCGCGAGTAGCTGCCGCCGCCGAAGGATCAGAGCGGAACTCCCGTGCGAATTACTCCGGCTTAGGCGCTTCCGGGACTACGACCGCCGCGGCAGGCGGAGGCGCCGCCTTGCGAAAGTCCGGTCGCGGCTCGATGGGACGCGGCGATGCACTCATGTTGCGCTCGTCGAACTTGCCGAAAATCATCTTCCCGGCGGTGGTCTGGAGCACCGACGTCACCGAGATATCGATGTTCTTGCCGATCATCTTGCGGGCGTTGTCCACCACCACCATGGTTCCGTCGTCCAGATAGGCCACGCCCTGGTTGTACTCCTTGCCCTCCTTCAGGATGAAGACCTTCATGATTTCGCCGGGCAGGACGATGGGCTTCAACGAGTTGGCCAGCTCGTTGATGTTCAGCACCGCGACCCCTTGCAACTGGGCCACTTTGTTGAGGTTGAAATCGTTGGTGACGATCTTGCCTTCGTAAACCTTGGCCAGCTCGATCAGCTTCAGGTCCACTTCACGCACCGCGGGGAAGTCGTCTTCCACGATCTGCACCTGCAAGGTCGCGATCTTCTGGATGCGCTGCAGGATGTCAAGACCGCGGCGGCCGCGGTTCCGCTTCATGGAGTCGGCCGAGTCAGCGACCAACTGAAGTTCTCGCAGCACGAACTGCGGAATGACGATCACGCCATCCAGAAAGCCGGTTTCGGCGATATCGGCGATGCGGCCGTCGATGATGACACTGGTGTCGAGGATCTTGTGGCTCTTTCTGGACTGCTTCTCGCCCCCGAAAATGCCACCCAGCGCGGCCAGATTGAGCAGGTCGCCCTTGCCGGCGCCCACCACCAGGCCCACATAGGCCATGATCAACATTACGAAAAGCTGCAGGAAGCTTTGTGTCGGACCTTCGTGAATGCTATTGCGAATGACGAGACTGAAAAGGTAGGCGCCGATTATTCCGAGGATGCTTCCGATGACCGCGCCGATAAGCCGCTTCAGGCTGACGCTGTCGCAGGCGGAGTTCAAACAGAACGACCGCGATTCCGAACGAGCACTCCAACGCCCGCTGCCGGCCAACGCTCCAACCCAAGGGGTCGCAGTTCATAGCTTGCAACTGCTGTAATGAGGACAAATAAGACACGTATGAGTACCAGGTCCAAGCGACACCTCCACCGACCGGTCCAGGCGTCTGCAGTGGGTGAAAGTGCTCCGGTGATATAGGAAGAAAATGATGCCGGTAACGCACTCTCGTTCCAAACGCGACGGGCAGGCCTCGACTCGCTCGCTCCGCTAAGTAACCGCCTCGGGGCATATGAAAAAAAATTGCGCCCCGACCCGCCCAACCACAGCGGGAGTAATACTAGAGTAGCCGAAGTATATACCAGTTTGCGACGCCTTCCGTCAGGAGCCGCGCGTTAACAGCCGGGAGAAGTCCCGATTTGGGCGAACCGGCGACGCGGCTACCTCCGATCTGTCGATTGCGCTCCGCGAGAAAGGCAGAAATCTCGCCTCGCGGCTGCGCCTCAGGCAAACAACGCCGCGAATCCGGCTCCCACCAGCACCACCACGGCCCACCAGCCGAAAACTACGGCCATGCAGGTGCCACGTTTGACCTTCGAGACACAGGAATAGCCAATTCCGGTCAGGATGAGCGTCCAGATGTTGAACACGTCGAGCGACGATGCGACGGAATAAAGGAACGGTGAGCTGGGGTCGAACAGCGGCCCCAGATTACTGGCGAGCTGGTGCTCGAAAGTAAACCCCTCCCCACCGCCAATCATGATGGTCAGTATCACCAGCAGCGCTTTGATGATCCCGGGAAGAAAAGCGTACATACTGATCGCCATGCACTGCATGAACTTGAGCTGAGCGCCAAAACCGAGGTTGAAGGTGCCCAGAAGGACGACTGCGATGATGGCCACAATAATCACGGTCAAGACCGGCGACCCGTAACCGAGTATCCGAGTGATCTTGGCTGCTAATTCCATCTGCGACGCGCGTTGGTCGGGCGGAAGCTGGTCGAGCTTGGCCGCCCGCTTGGGTGACAGTTGTATTGAGTTCTCAGCCACCTTCTCCATGCCAACCTTCTTGTCGACCGTAAAAACCAGCGCTAACCCGACGATCGAAATCAATACCCACGGCACCCACCAACTGGCGCTGCGGCGGATGTCAGAGAAAGTCTTGCTGGGAGCGACGAAGGTGTCCACGACTCTTTCGGTTTCGGAAAGGGGCGGTTGCTCCAGGGGGGCGACAGAGCTGGCAGAACTCATGGGTCTCCTGTTGGTGCAGACGAAGGTTGCAAATCCCGGCTCTCCGAAGCAGTGACAGCGGACCAGCCGAAGATCGCACCGGAATTCGGCGAGATTGTATCACCGGTAAGTCAGGTTGAACAGAATACAATCCCCCTCTTAAACTGGATCTATGCACGTGCACGCCAGCGACGCCAAGAATGGGACGACCTCACGTGTGCTGCGAATCTCGCTGGTGGTCACGCTGGCCTACATCGTGCTGCTGGTCGTGGCCGGCTTGCGCGCGCATAGCCTGGCGCTGCTGTCGGAGGCGGGGCACAATCTCTCCGATTTTGTCGCTCTGCTGATGTCGTGGGGCGCAGTCTATCTCCAAGGCAAACCACCCAGCGCGCGTAAAACCTTCGGCTACAACCGTGCGGGAGTGCTGGTGGCCTTCGTCAACGGTCTTTCGCTGGTGCTGATTGCCTTTTACATCCTCTACGAAGCCTTCCGGCGTTTACAGGCCCCGGTGGATGTGCACGCCGGCATCATGATCTGGGTGGCAGCCGCAGGAGTCGTGATGAACGGCGCGATCGCGCTCCTGCTGATGCGCGGCCACCGCGACATTAACCTTCGCAGCGCGCTATTGCATGAGATTGGCGACACTTTGTCCACGGCGGCCGTGATCGCCGGAGGCATCATGATTGCCGTGACCGGCGAGCGCTGGATCGACCCCGCCCTTTCGGTAGGCATAGGCGTCATGATCCTCTGGTCTTCCATCGGGATCATCCGCGAGAGCCTGAACATTCTGCTGGAAGGCACCCCCAGCGGTATGGAGTTGCAGCGCATTGAGGCGATCATCCGCGCCATTCCGGGCGTAAACGATGTACACGACCTGCACGTGTGGAGCATCGGCAGCGATACTCACTCGCTTTCCTGCCACGTGGCTATCGCCGACATGCCTGCATCGGAGAGCGAGGGAATTCTGCGCCTGATTCGTGAACAAATGGGCGAACGTTTCCACATCCATCACACCACCATTCAGTTTGAGCTGGCGGTGTGCGAGGTGGCCGACGGCTGCGTGATCCCGATCAGTCCGGCACATGAACACGGCCACTCCCATTGAAGCTGAAGCGGAGAATCTGTTTGTCCAATCGCCAACGTCGCGTGGTCTTTGCGCTCTCTATGTGAGTCTGGCCTTCGCTCTGGGGTGTACCCGGCAACAGAGTGCGCCGGAAAAGCAGCAACAAGCTGCGCCCTTACCTGCTCTCAACGAGGCAAGCCCGTGGCACATGGAGTTAAAGATTTCTCCGGAGCATCCCAGCATGGCAAAACCTCTGGCCTTCACCCTGCATATTACCGACGAACATCAACAGCCGGTGAGTAACGCTGAGGTGAGTGGCGCTCTTACTATGAAGCTGATGGATATGGGCACAACCCAGATGAAGTTCACTCCCAAAGGCAATGGCGATTACGAGGCTTCACTGAAAGATATGGATATGTCTGGCCCGTGGAACCTGGCCGTAGACACCTCGCAAGGCGCGGTTCACGTGAAGAAGAGCTTTGAGTTCACGGTGTATGACTGATACCCCTCCTGAATTGTCATCCCGACCCAGGACTTTAGTCCGAGTGGAGGGACCTGCTTTTATCGCGGCGTACGGCAGATTTCTCTATCCGCGGCTGGCCCTATCCCCCCGTCCATGCTGCCTCGCATAAATCTTCTCCACCGTCTCAAGAGTGTCGATGTCTTTGGGCAGCTTGTCCTGCCGCACGCGCACGATCCGCGGAAAGCGCAGCGCGAATCCGCTGTCGTGGCGGTCAGAACGCATGATGGCATTAAACGCAACTTCCAGTACAATCTTTGGCTCGACCTCGCGCACGTGACCATGATCGGCGGTTGTGTGCGCCAGCAACCATTCCGTCAATTCGGCGATCTCTTTGTCGGTCAGTCCTGAATACGCTTTGCCGATATTGACCAGCTCTTCGCCTTTGCGCACCGCGAAGGTGTAATCGCTCAGCACGTGGATGCGTTTGCCGTGCCCGAACTCCGCAGCGGTTACGACAGCATCGAGCGTAGCCAACTCACGCTTCAACTTGAGCCACCAGCGGCCGCGGCGTCCGGGCATGTAGGGCGATTGCAGATCTTTGATCATCAGGCCTTCATTGCCGCGCGCCATGGCTTCGTCGAAGTACTGTTTGAGCTGCTGCGGAGAATCGGCCCGCAGGGTAGGCGCTCGCAAAATCCATCCTGAAACCGCACCCTCTTCCTCGATCTCCGGCTCGAACAACAGGCTTCCTTGAGCATTCATCACCGGGCGCGGCGAGACTCGCCTCGCGCCCTCAAACACGCGCTCCAGAATCGGTGCGCGCTCAGACAGGGGCTTGTCGAGCGTTAGTTCACCGTCGGCATAGATCACATCGAAGACAACATACGCGACAGGAACTTCCGCTATCATTTTCTGGCTTACCTGCTTGCGGCCCAAGCGTTTCTGGATCTCCGAGAAGGGCATCGCGTGTCCGCCGTCTTCGTTGTAGCGCCACGCCACAATTTCCCCATCGAGGATAACTTCGCCAGGCAATTCGCTCAGACCTCCAACCAATTCCGGAAATGACGGCGTCACCTCGTCGAGCGTGCGCGAGAAGATGCGCACCTGTCCGCCGGCGCAATGCGCCTGGGCGCGGATGCCGTCATACTTGTCCTCGACCTGCGCGTGTTCGAAGTACTGGAAGGCTTCGATTGCGTCGGTCGCCGGGCTGGCCAGCATGAAGCCGATAGGATGGAACAGTCGCATCTTGGCTTGGTCGAGACGATGCTCCGCCGTAAGTTGCAGTGTGCCACCAATATCGCCCAGCAGCATGTTGGCGCGCTGCACGCGCTCCAGCGGCTCGTCGTAGGCCTTGGCAATTGCCTCCTCGACCAGGCTCTCCTTCAACCCCATGCGCAGCTCGCCGGTGATGATCTTCAGGATGTACTTGGTTTCCAGCACAGTCGCGCGCTCCAGCAGCGATTTCAGAATTGAAGCCTTCGCCGCAGCCGTGCGTGTCTCGGCAATTTGATCGAAGATGTTGCGGACATCTTGCAGTGTTATCGTCGCGGAAGTCGGCGCTTTCGCGAGCAGCACATCATAGGCCGCCGAGCCGAGATCGCCGCGCTGGCGAAAAGCGGACGCGCAAGGCCGCCTCGCTTCCGCCGGAAAGCTCCACCACCAGCTTCCACAGCAGCGACCCGCCGATCTGGAGCGTGCGTTCGTCGAATGCGGGAAAGGCCCGCCCGGAGAGGAAGACCGCGGAGATCGCTGCGTCGTCAAGTTGGCGCGAGCACAGATACTCGGCAACAACCGCCGTCTTCTCCAGCTTCTTGCTGGTAGCGGCGATTCGTTCGCAGGTTTCGGCTAGCCGATGCATAGGCGTAACTGCTTTGGATGCGATAGTTTACCGGAAGGCCGCAGGAGAAACCTCAACCACGGATTTACACGGATTCTCACGGATCATCCTTGAACAAACGCAGTTCAACCAACAATCAGTGCATATCCGTGGGAATCCGTGGTTAATGGTGCTTAAGTGTCTTTCCCGATTGACACTACCGCGCAGCTTGCTTACTCTAAACTCTGCGATTTCCGATTCCTTCCGGTTCGAGGAACATCCAATCACCATGCAGTCTTTGCGTCAGCGCCTACGTTTTTTAGCAGCCGTCCAACTCTTGCCCGCTTTGGAGAGCGGTGAGGAAACCCTGGTCGGCGGCCAGGCCGTGCTCGAAGGGGTCATGATGCGCTCGCCCCATGCCTGGGGCATCTGCATCCGCAGGCCCGATGGCACGCTGGCGACGCACTCGGAGCCGCTCGAACGCCCCTCGGAGCAGCACAAATGGATGGGCTGGCCGCTGGTCCGTGGCGTCATGACGCTGGGCCAGGCGATGGGGCTGGGCTTTCGCGCGTTGCGCTATTCCGCCAATGTGGCTATGGGCGGAATGACTGCTGAAGACGAGAAGAAGACCGAAGTGTCGAGCTGGGCCCTTGCCCTCAACGTCCTGCTTTCGGTCGGGTTCTTCATCTTCATGTACAAGTTTGTGCCGTTGCTCGCGGCAACCAAGCTAAAGAATGCATATCCGGCTTTCGGCAATCAAATCGCCTTCAACGTCGTGGACGGCGTCATCCGCATCGCGCTTTTCCTGCTCTTCATCTGGGGCATCTCGCGCTGGCCCGACATTCGCCGGGTTTTTCAGTATCACGGCGCCGAGCATAAAACGGTCTTCGCCTTCGAGTCGCGCGATCCGCTCACCATCCAGAACGCGCAGTCCTATTCGACGTTTCATCCCCGCTGTGGCACCAGCTTTCTGATGACTGTGATGCTGATCGCGATGGTCATTTACATGATGGTCCCGGCAACGACGTTCTGGGCGCGCTTCGCCGTCCGCATTGCGCTGCTGCCGGTCATCGCGGGCGTGTCGTACGAACTGATTCGCTTCGCCGCCAAACATGGCTCGTCGTTGTTCGCCGTGCTTACCAAGCCGGGACTGTGGTTGCAGCGCATCACGACGCAGCCTCCCGCAGATGACCAGGTCGAGACCGCCATCGCCGCCTTGAACGAGGCCATGGAGTTGGAGAAACAGCGCGGCGGCGAACTGGTGATTGCGTAGCGGCGCCCGCCGCGACTAGCTAACCTCTCTCTCACGCTTTGAAGTGTCTGTGGAATTGTCATTACGAGCGAAGCGAGGAATCTGCTGTTTTGTGCCGGGCACTATCCCGGGGAAACAGCAGATCCCTCACGGCCTAAAGGCTGTTCGTGATGACAACTCAGCGAAACTGGATTGGCGTTCCCGTACAATAATCTTTTCCGCCGTCGTGAACACGGCCTTTGTTGGATCCCCATGTTTGAACGTCTTGACCAAACTGAACTGAAATACGAAGAGCTCAATAAAGCTCTGTCTTCGCCGGATATTGTCTCCGACTCGGCGCGCTTCCAGAAGACCGCCAAAGCCCACAGTGAATTGCAGCCGATTGTGGAGAAGTATCGCGAGTACAAGGACCTGACGCGCGGCATCCAGGAGAGCAAGGCGATGCTGGCCGACGAAAGCGATCCTGAGATGCGCGCCTACGCGCAGGATGAGCTGACGCAACTTGAGGAGCGAGTTCTTCAGGTGGAAGCAGACTTAAAGTTGCTGCTGCTGCCCAAAGACCCGAATGACGAGAAGAACGTCATTCTCGAAATCCGCGCCGGCACCGGCGGCGACGAGGCCACTCTGTTCGCGGCCGAGATCTTCCGTATGTACACGCGCTACGCAGAGAGCCAGCGCTGGAAGGTGGAAGTACTCTCGACCTCGGAGTCGACCGTCGGTGGCTTAAAGGAAGTGATCGCCATTATCGAAGGCCAGGGCGTGTACTCTCGCATGAAGTACGAGAGTGGCGTGCATCGTGTGCAGCGGGTTCCCCAGACCGAGACCCAGGGCCGCGTACACACTTCCGCGGTGACCGTCGCAGTGCTGCCCGAAGCCGAAGACGTGGACATCAAGATTGAAGCCAAAGATCTTCGCATCGACACCTTCTGTTCGTCTGGTCCTGGCGGTCAATCGGTGAATACCACCTACTCGGCTGTGCGCATTACGCATCTGCCGACCAACACGGTCGTGAGCTGCCAGGACGAGAAGTCGCAGATCAAGAATCGCGAGAAGGGAATGCGGGTGCTGCGTGCCCGCCTGTATGAGATGGAACAGCAGAAGCAGCAGGATGCCCTGGCCAAGGAGCGCAAGGCGATGGTGGGCAGCGGCGATCGCAGCGAGAAGATACGTACCTACAATTTTCCGCAGAACCGCGTCACCGATCACCGCATCGGCTTCACCGCGCACCAGTTGCCGGAATTCATGGATGGGAGAATCCAGCCCATGATCGACGCGCTGATCGCGCACTTTCAGGCCGAAAAGATGAAGCAAGAGATGGAGGTCACGGCCTGAAGGCAATGCGTGCTGTTGTTTGCGCAAGGACACAGAGGAACGTAATTGGGGGGTCGCTTGGACAAAGTCAATCTCGCGCAGAAGCTGTCGCTGTTTACCGATCACTACAGCCCTAAAATTGTGGGCGAGGTGAATGACGCATACGTCAAACTCGTGAAGCTGCAAGGCAACTTCATGTGGCATCATCACGACAACGAAGACGAGCTGTTCTTCGTGGTGAAAGGTGCGCTACGCATGAAAGTGCGCGAGAACGGCAGCGAGCAGGAACTCATAGTGCATCCCGGCGAGTTCATCATCATTCCTCGTGGCGTCGAGCACCTTCCCTCCGCCGACGAGGAAACCCACGTGATGCTGCTAGAGCCGAAGACCACGCTCAATACCGGCAATGTAGCCAGCGAGCGCACGATCCAGCAATTGCAGCGAATCTAGCTCTGGACCCACTTCTTCACCTGTGCGCTATTGTGGGGGAGCGCCAGCAGCATCTCACGTACGGTGCGTTTGAGGACAGGATGCCGCACCTCAGGCGCAATCTCAGCCAGCGGTTCGAGGACGAATCGCCGTTCGTGCATGGCCACATGGGGCACGTCCAACTGTTGCGTGTGGAGCACGGAATTTCCGAACAGAAGGATGTCGATGTCGATGGTGCGGGGGCCCTTCGGCTGGTTGCGACGGCGACCCATCTGCTGCTCGATGGCTAGCGTCTTCGACACAAACAGCTTCGGCATCAATTCGGTGCGCAAGGCCACCGCGCAGTTAAGAAACCAGGGCTGCGCCGTGAACTCCACCGGCTCCGTCTCGTAAAATGACGACACCGCAACCACCTCGCCGAGCTCGGCGAGCTTCTCAAGCGCCATGCGAAGGTTGGCCTCGCGGTCGCCCACGTTGGAGCCCAGTGAAAGATAGACCGTTTTCTCCACGGATTTATCTTAGGTCAAAGGAAGCGGCGGCGTAGTGGCGCGCGAGGTGCGCCGTAAAGACCAGGTCTGGGGCGCAGGCTATGCAGGTTCGGGCCAAGCGCCCTCGGGTCCCTGGCTCAAGCATGCTCATGATTGAGTGTTGACAATCAACTCATGCGTTGTAAAATGTATCCCCTGTCTGGCCCTCTCCGTAGAAGTTGCAAATTTGCGGAGAGTTTCTTACCGCGTGCCACTTCCTTGGCCCCCGAGAAGCGACCTTCGCGAGCTCGGCGGGCGCATCAGGGTTTGCGACTCAAGAAGGGAGATTGAAATGGGCGACAGTTCAGATGGTTCTGACAATACAAAACCCGGGCCAGTAATACGCGGACACCTTTTGGTCTATCCGGCATCCAACGACCAAATAGCGAACCTGGATCTGCCTACCGTGGATCCAAAAACCTACATCCTCATTGATAATGACGCGCAGAATTGCCGGGTTATTCAAGAGGACGAGTTCGATGCTTCTTTCGTCGACCAGAACATAAAGACTTACAAACTGGATGGGATCGAAAGTTGGCCGCAGGTGCCAAATCCTGACAAGCACAACGTGATCCTCTTGTACAACAGTGGCACCCAGGCGACGGTATTGGTGGGTTCCATAAGCCTCGACAATGGGCCGCAGCCTGATCAGTATGCCAAGTCAAGCGGCGTAATTTATCCGATCGACCAGTCTGGGAACCTCCTGTTCGACGCCACCAACACGCCAAACCTGTCCTATATTCGTCAGCATTATTGGGACATGGTGGCGCAAAAGACGGCCACAGATCTTCTCTTCGCCGAGATCGTGGCGTCGTTCGCCAGCGCCGTTTCAGGACTGGGGCACGCAGCGGAAGCCAGCAACTTCGTCACCGCTGACGATATTGATGGAAATGTACCGACACCAGCAGAGCCGCCTAAGGACGAAACGGATTCGTCGGCACCCGCCGACGCGGGCACCGATGCGGGCAGCGGCAGTGGTAGTGGCAGCGGAGACGGGGGAACTGAAGTATCGGTGGACAAAGCGATCGCCACGCGCTCGTGAGCGTGCAAACCGCTCTGCCGCTTTACGAAAACAAAAGCCTAAATTCGCACGGAGATTGAAATGGGCGACAACGCAGCAACACCAAGCAAACCGGGACCAGTACACGTCCAGTTTTTGAAAATGGATCCTGCACTGATCGACCAGCGGGTCAACCTGCCCACCGTGGAACCGAACACCTACATCCTCATTGATAACGACGCCCAGAATTGTGGTGTTATCCAAGAGGACGAGTTCACAGCATCTTTTGTCGACAGGAACATAAAGACTTACATACTGGATGGGGGCGAGAGTTGGCCGGAGGTACCCGATCCCGACAAGCACAATGTGATCCTCACGTATAGCAGCGGTACCAAGGCGACCATTTTGGTCGGCTCCATAAGTCTCGACGATGGCCCGGCGCCGGACCAATACGCGAAGTCCGGTGGCGTAATCTATCCCATCGACCAGTCCGGGGCGCTGCTGCTCGACGCCACCAACACCCCGGGTTTGTCCTACATTCGTCAGCATTATTGGGACTTGGCAGGGCAAGAAACGGCCAGCAATCTCATGTTCGCCGAGATGGTGTATTTCTTCGCCGGCCCCGGTGGCGCGGTTACCGCGCTCGGTCACGCCGCCGAATCGTCCAACTACACCACCGGTGAGGAGGTAGTTGCCCCTCCCTTGCCCGAGATTAAAACAGGCGAGGACTCGCCAAAAGACGACGGCGATCAGGGTAACTGATATGGCCGTCAACTTCAGTGATACAGAACGTGCGTACTCTGACGTCCACGGCAACACGTTGGCGGCGGTAGCCTCAATCATTGCCCAGCAGGACGAAGCGGGAAAGGCAGAATGGTTCCCGACCTACACGCTGAGCGGCGACGATCCTCCCAGCGCGACGGTGACGGTCAAAACCAGAATTACAATGCCGCGATGGCGTGAGTACGGCTCGGCCTCCCAGGCTGAGAAAGACGAATGGGACAGGTTTTTCGCCGCCTTGTTGGCGCATGAGCAGGGGCACATCGATTTGGTCACACAACGTCTCTCTGGGATCGACGAACAAATGGCAGGTCAGTCACCCGGTGCGGCTCAGCAGATATGGGCGAGCGCTCTGTCGGATCTGCAGTCGGTGAGCGATAGCTACGACGTCGACTCGGACCACGGGCGCAATCAAGGAACGATTATCGACCTGAGCGCCCTAACGCCTGGCTCAGGCTAAAGTGTTGCCGAGATGCGATCGCCACGAGCCTGTGGCTTAGTCGGCGGCGAGGGGTTCGGCCGGCCAATCGGCAACCGCAGCTTCGTCCAGGGTCACTTCTTCCGCGTAGGTGGGATCGCGCAAAATGCGAGAGACGATGGCCGTGTGCATGGCGTGTCCGGCGCGATCGGCTTTGACGTAGCCCAGAATGCGCTTGCCGAATAAGGCGAGGTCGCCGATGAGGTCCAGCACCTTGTGGCGTACGAACTCGTCAGCTGTAGCGCAGCGGTGGATTGTCAATTCCTTTGGGGGTAAGCACGATGCAGTTCTCGCGCGACGCGCCGCGGATGAGGCCCATGTTCAGCATGGCGCGCTGCTGCTCCAAGAAACCAAACGTCCGCGCCGACGCGATCTCCTTCACATAGCTGCCATTGGAAAGCTCGACTTGGAATCTCTCGCTGCCAATCAGCGGATGCGGGAAATTAATCGCGTAGCTGACCGAGTAGCGTTCCGCCGGGTATACGCCCATGAACTTGTCGCTTTCCCGCATTTCGTAAGGGCGCAGAATCTTGAGGTACACACGCTTGCGCCGTTGCTGGCGAAGGCCCGCCTGGGTGAGCATCTCCACGAACGGTAGCGCACTGCCATCCAGGATGGGAAGTTCGAGGTTGTCGAGCTCCACGATCGCATTGTCCACACCCATCCCGATGAAGGCCGACAGCAAGTGCTCCGTGGTGGAGATCAGCACGCCCTTCTTCATCAAGCTGGTGGCGTAGCTGACCTTCGCAACATTGCGGCTGATGGCTTCCACTTCGAAGCCGTCGAGGTCAACGCGACGGAAGACAATCCCAGTACCTGTAGGGGCGGGCAGGATTCGCAGATGGACAGGCGCTCCGCTATGGAGACCAACGCCACTGCATTCAACGGGGTTCCGAGTTGTTCTTTCGTAGACCAAAAGAGAAAGACTAACTGCAGCGCAGACCTTAAGACTACAGGCTCCAGCAAGACTCCGGTTGTTGTATTTCTACAACAGTAGGTGTCCTAATAAGCACGCTGCAGGCAGGAAAAAGGCCGTCCACTATTCCAATAACTATCTTGTATTAGGACACTTAGAGGGTACGTCTGGGGCCAAACCTGTGACAGGGACATCGCCAGCGCGAGGTTTACTGAAAGAATTCCGCATGAGAAATCCAAGCCTCTTCTTCAGAATCGGTCCGATCCGGTTAAGGTGGACATTCGCAGGACTCTAGATAGAATGCTCAGTTCCGTCAATTTCAACAATCTGACGGCGCCTACTGGCGTTGACGACAAAAAAGGCGCGGAAAAAAGAGGGAGGAGTCTCCATGATTGTTGGTGTTCCCCGTGAAAGTTTTCCGGGGGAGCGGCGTGTGGCACTTATACCTGCGGTAATCCCCAGTTATGCCAAGGCGGGGGTGGAAGTCATCGTCGAGGCCGGAGCTGGCATGGAAGCCGGCTACCCCGATACCCAGTACATCGATAAGGGGGCAAGAATTGTCGCCACGCGCGAGGAAGCATTCGGCGCCGATGTGGTGGTACAGGTACTGTGTTACGGCTCGAACGACAAGACCGGCGCTGCGGATTTGCCCCTTCTCCGCCGCGGTCAAGCTTTGATCGGATTTCTCCGGCCACTCGGCGATATCCACCCTGTCCAGGCGATTGCGGAGACTGGCGTCTCGGCTTTTTCGGTTGAGCTGATGCCCCGCATCACTCGTGCTCAAAGCATGGATGCGCTCTCCTCCATGTCAACCATCGCTGGCTATAAGGCGGTGGTGATCGCCGCCGACACACTGCCTCGGATCTTTCCCATGCTGACAACAGCGGCCGGTACGATTACGCCGTCGCGCGTATTGGTGATCGGCGCAGGCGTGGCTGGCCTGCAAGCCATCGCGACCGCCCGCCGATTAGGCGCGGTGGTGTCGGCTTACGACCTGCGCCCCGCGGTCAAGGAGCAAGTTCAAAGCCTGGGAGGACGATTCGTCGAACTCCCCATCGAGGCGGCCGACGCTCAGGATGCAGGTGGCTATGCGAAAGCGCAGGACGAATCGTTTTATCAACGCCAGCGCGAATTGCTCGGAAAGGTGGTCGCCGAAAGCGATGTTGTGATCACGACGGCGGTGGTTCCCGGCAAGAAGTCGCCGGTGTTGGTGACCAAGGAGATGGTGGCCGGCATGGCACAAGGCTCCGTGATCGTTGACCTGGCGGCGGAACGGGGAGGCAACTGTGAGCTGACCCAGACGGGCGAGCAGGTGGTCGAGCACGGTGTGACGATTATCGGAAACATCAACCTGGCCAGTGCGGTTCCGTATCACGCCAGCCAGATGTACAGCAAAAATATTACAAACTTCCTATTGCACATGGTGAAGGATGGAAAACTTGTGCTGGACCTGCAGGACGAGATCACTCGCAGCACCCTGGTCACCCAGGGAGGTGAAGTGGTGAACCCACGAGTGCGGGAGTTCTATTCACTGCCAGCCCTGGTCTCTCAATCGAAGGAGGCAAGCTAATGGTGACGGCTGACCTGATCAACAGCCTGTACGTTTTCATACTCGCGGCATTTATCGGATTTGAAGTAATTCGCCGTGTATCGCCGCTGCTGCACACTCCGCTGATGTCGCTGACCAACGCCTTGGACGCAATCGCCGTAGTCGGCGCCATCATTCTCGCAGGCGAGCACAAGACCACGCTCGCGACGGTGCTGGGCACGATTGCAATCGTTGCCGCTACCAGTAACGCCGTGGGCGGCTTCATCATTACCGACCGCATGCTCAAGATGTTCAAATCCAGCCGGACACAGAAGCCATGACTCCAGCGTCCGAATACGTCATTGAGATCACCTACATCGTCGCTGCCGTCCTCTTCATCCTCGCGTTGAAGTGGCTGAGTTCGCCAGTCACCGCGCGGCGCGGAGTTTGGGCAGGCGAATTGGGAATGGTGTTGGCTGTTGCCGGCACCCTGCTCTATCACGGCATCGTGGACTACAAGTGGATCGCCATCGGGCTGGTTCTGGGCGCGATCATCGGCGTCCCGCTCGGCAATGTCGGAATGACCGCCGTTCCGCAGCGAACCGCGCTGAGTCATGCCTTCGGCGCGCTTTGCGTGACGCTGGTGGGAACTGCGGAATTCTACCTGCGAGCCCCCAATGTTCCGCCTTTCATGATGTCGGTGCTTTCGCTGGAAGTCATCCTGGGCTCCCTAACCTTCACGGGCAGCCTGATGGCGGCGGGCAAACTTCAGGAAATCCTGCCGCAGCGGCCGATCACGTACAAAGGACAAAACTTCGTCAACCTGGGTCTGCTGGCGATTTCGATCGGAATCGCCGTCTATCTGGTGCTCCATCCCGACGCCGTCTATCTATACCCGGCGATCGTGGTGATTCCTCTGATTTTCGGCGTGATGATGATCGTCCCCATTGGCGGCGCAGACATGCCGACCGTGATCTCGCTGCTGAATTCCTACGCGGGACTTTCCGCTGCGGCCATGGGCTTCGTTCTCGATAGCAAGCTCTTGATCGTGGCGGGTGCGCTCGATGGCGCATCTGGCTTCATTCTCTCCGTCAACATGTCGAAGGCGATGAATCGGTCGTTCACCAATGTTCTGTTCGGGGCGTTCGGACAGGTGCAGACCTCAGGCGCTGCCGTGGTCGAGGCCCGGACCGTGCGCAGTGCAACTCCGGAAGAAGCCGCCGCGATCCTGTCGGCCGCGAACAAAGTCGTGATTGTTCCGGGCTACGGCATGGCAGTTGCGCAAGCGCAGCACAAGGTTCGCGAGCTGTATGACGCGTTGACCAAGAAGGGTGTGGAAGTGAAGTTTGGCATTCATCCGGTTGCGGGCCGCATGCCAGGGCACATGAACGTTTTGCTGGCGGAAGCCGACATTCCGTACGACAAGTTGCTGGACATGGACGAAGTCAATCCCGATTTTCCGCAGACGGACGTCGCGCTGGTGATCGGAGCTAACGACGTCACCAATCCCGCGGCCCGCAGCGACGCGGGAAGTCCGATCTACGGTATGCCGATTCTCGACGTCGACAAGGCGCGTACGGTCATGGTGATCAAGCGCAGCATGAGTCCAGGATTCGCGGGAATCGACAATCCGCTCTACTATCTCGACAACACACTCATGCTATTCGGCGACGCGAAGGCGTTTGTTGGCTCGATCGTGCGCGAGATTAGCGGCGGAGGTGAGCCATGGTTAGCGGTGCGGAACTTCGCGGTCGGGTGTAACGTATTTACAGAGAGGAGGAATTATGTTGACCTTCCTTCTTTGGTGCATCCTGTTGTTCTTCTGCTGGCCGCTGGCACTATTCGTGCTGGTGCTGTACCCATTGGTGTGGTTGTTTTTATTGCCGTTCCGGCTCCTGGGATTTGCCGTCGAAGGAGTGCTGGAACTGCTGAAGGCCATCATCCTGCTTCCGGCGCGCGTATTGCGCGGACCGCGCCGCGCCTGGTAAGAACCGATTTCCATCCGACATGCACCAACGAAAAACCCGGAGCTCGCGCTCCGGGTTTCTTTGTTCATGGCTCTGCGACTACTTCATTGCGACAATCACGGTTTCAGACGCGCTGGGAAGACCTCCGCCATCTTGGTTTCTTTCTCGCGCTTCGACTCGGCAAGCTGGATGCCGGTGTCGTTCTGGCCGTCCCAAATTTGGCTCAGGAAGTACTGGTCGCCGTACTTGTGGAATACCAGCTTCGGGCTCTGGTCCTTGGACTGGACCGAGATCTGTTTCGCCAGCAACTGGCCGTGCTGCGCATCCAGGTTCCACACCTCAAGTACTCGATCGCTCACCGCGATGATCTGGTAATTGCCAGCCGGCATCGTTTTGTCTTGCAGACTGAAGGCGAAAGGCACCTCAGCTTTAACGCGAGACTGTGCTTGGGCGAAAGGCACGCTAACGATCAGAGCTGCCGCGAGGATCGCGAGGGCCCCGTAGATATTGCGCTTCATAACTCCTCCTTGGGGGCTCCGGTCTTGGGAACCCAGATTGAATTTGATTTGCAGCCGCTCCGTCATTTTCTGATCTGAGCTTGCTGTGACGCATTTAGATATTGCAAGCCTCATGCCAACCCGAGAGCTGGTTTCAGCCGACTCTTCTTCTCTCTTAATTTGCAATGACTTGCGTTTGAGGAGAATGACGGAGGACATTTTTCGGGGCGGCATTTGGCCGCTTGGCAATATCCGAAGAGATAGCGCATCTATCCATTGCGTTAGTCGGCCCGATGTTTTCAGATTAATTCCATGAATTTGGCAGGAGTGGGCTAAACTAACTGCCCGGAGGCGGTTCGTGGACTCGAGAGTCGTGGTGGTGTCGGGATCGGCGAAAGGAACGGTGGTACGGCTGACCGCGAGCCAGTTTTCCGTGGGGCGCGATTCCACCAACCACCTATGCCTGCACGACCGCGCGGTTTCGCGGAAGCATTTCTCCATCAGCGAGACCGACGCGGCCTTCCATCTGGTTGACCTCGACAGTCACAACGGGACCTTCGTGAACGGCATACCGGTGCGGCGAAAGCTGTTGAGTCACGGGGACACCATTCGGGCAGGCCATTGCGAGCTGGTGTTTCTTATCGGCGAAGACGACAGTTTGATTTCGCGGCTGGTGCAGTTCCGCGACGACTCGCCAGCCGATCTTCTAACTACCACCAGCACCAACCGATTACCGTCTCCTTCGAACCTCGGTACCGACGTGGGCCGGATGGCGCGCGACCTGAACGCCCTGTTCAAAGTCGCAAGCACTATCAATTCAATCCGCGAACTGGAGCCGCTGCAGCGGCGGCTTCTGGAATTAATTTGCGAAGTGGTTCCCGCCGACTCCGCCGCCGTCGTAATCACCCGCCATGTCGACGATGATCCCAGCTCCAGTTGCACTTGGAGTCGTAAGGGTGGCGATTCGCCTCAAGTGGAGATCCGGCGGGACATCGTGCAGCGTGCATTATGGGAGCGTTCGGCCATTATCAGCAAGCCCTCCTCTCAATCGCGCAATGCGGAGAGCGTTCTCTGCATGCCGCTGATAGCGGTGGAACGCACGATAGGAGTTCTGTACCTGATTGCTCTACGGCGCGGGAAAAAGATTTGAAGATGACCACGTCAACTTTCTCACCTCCGTCGCCGGAATCGCCGCCGTCACTTTGGAAAACGTTCTGGCCTTGGAGACTCTGCGTAGCGAAAACCGCCGTCTGCAAACCGAGTTGGATCTGGACGGCGTCATCGTTGGCGAGAGTAATCCCATGCGGCAGGTGCAGGAGTTCATCGCCCGGGTGGCTGGCGGCGATTCCACCGTCCTGATTCGCGGAGAAAGCGGTACGGGCAAGGAACTGGTGGCGCGCGCAATCCATCGCAACAGTCCGCGCGCCAGCAAGCCCTTCATGGCCATCAACTGCGCCGCCATTCCCGAAGCGCTGCTGGAAAGTGAATTGTTCGGACACGAAAAGGGCGCCTTCACCGGCGCCATCGCAACCAAGAAAGGCAAGCTGGAAGTGGCCGAAGGCGGCACCGTGTTTCTCGACGAGGTTGCCGAACTTCCCTCTCCGCTCCAGGCGAAATTGCTGCGAGTACTACAGGAGCGCGAGTTCGAGCGCGTGGGAAGCACCCACACCCTTAAGTTCGACGCGCGGGTGCTCACGGCCACCAACAAGAACCTGGAACAGGCAATCAAGGACCGCGAGTTCCGCCAGGACCTTTATTACCGCCTGAACGTGGTCTCCGTGGTGATTCCTCCTTTGCGGGAACGTCCCGACGACATTCCGCTGCTGGCCATCTACTTCGCCGCCAAGTATGCGGAGAAATGCAAACGCGCGCTCAAAGGCATTTCCTCGGAGGCGCGGGTGTTGCTCATGGCCTATAGCTGGCCGGGCAACGTGCGCGAACTGGAGAATGCCATCGAACACGCCATGGTTCTCGGTCTGACGGATGAAATTCTCGCCGACGATCTGCCGGCGGCCCTACTCGAAGTGCAGCCGAGTGAGCCGGGCGCAGTGAAGTATCACGACCGGGTTAATCAGCTCAAGAAGCAATTGATCATCGACGCCGTTGCGCAGACCAAGGGAAATTACACCGAGGCCGCCAAGCTGCTTGGGCTTCATCCGAATTATCTGCATAGGCTCATCCGGAACCTGGATATCAAGGGCGAGCTCAAGGAAGATTGAACGCGTGAGACGCCGGCGGTATCGAATAAAGGGTCGTCGCTCGTGAGCAAGGCCGTGCCGCTGGCGTCAAGGTATGAGGGTTGGCGTCCGTTGAACGTCGCTGGCAACAGCCAACTGCAACCAGTCTACTTGCAACAGTTTTACTTGACAGTAACTCACAGCGTGGTAGTGTTGCACACGCGAAAGAAAGGAATCTGCCATGACTTCGCGCCACATGCAGTTTGGAGTAGTGCTGGCTGTTTGCTCTTGTCTGTTTCTACCAGCTTGCCGCAAAGAAGGTGGAGAAGGAGGAGAAAAAATGAAAGGCGGCCAGGCGGCTCCACCTTACCGTAACCCTTTCCGCGGACGCCAATGGAAATTGCGTCCAGAAGCTCAATGGAGTCCCCTACAGCGGTGGTTCTACTCAATGCAGGGGACACAGTCACTTTCCAAACTGAGAACAGCGCTTCTTTCGTTTTGCAGTTTCCTCCCCCGAACGTGGGTAGCTGCAATTCGCCTTTCCGGGACGCCAAGCGGAAATTGTCAGTGGAGTTTTAACAATTCGAACCCCATTTCAGGTCCGGCGCGTGGGGCAGCCAAGCACCCAGTTTCCGTTATGGCACCCTCAGCATCAATGGCGCGGCATGTAATCTTCAGCGGCGGTCCGCAGCCCCTCGGCATAAGGATAAGACCCTAGCGCTAACGTGGTTGGGCTTACGTCCTGCCAGGGTTCGAAATTGCGCGTTCTGTTGCAGACCTTGAAAATCGGGCGTATCGCGGATGATGGTCCGAGAGTAGCCTACTTCGACTGCCTTTCTTCAGATAGGCGAGGGCCTGGTCCGTTTGGCCGAAGTGGTTGTAAACGATGGCCGCGCGGAACAATACCTCGCCTCTGGAGGGTGCCATCTCTAGCGCCCTTTGCAATGTAGCCGAAAGCAGGCTTGGCGGTCCTCGAGCATGGCGGAATAGTTGGCTAGGTAGGCAAGCGTGTCCGCATCGCGCGGATTTATCTGAAGTCTCGACGTTCCAATCTTATGGCCTGCCTGTATTTAGCAGAAGCCTGCGCGCGCCGGTCGGGACTCCAGTAGAGCGCATCGCCCAGATTCCCCCAGTTCATCCAGTCACTGTCATCAATCTTGAGCGCCTGCTCCAGGGCAGCGATTGCTTCGGGGTAACGATGTAACAGAGTATAAACGTACCCAAGGTTGTTGTAGGCATCCGGATTGGGTCGAAGTTCTACGGAGCGCTTCAATGCCTCGATCGCGTCGGAATAGCGACCTTCCAAACAGTAAGTGCCGCCTAACGCCAGATACCCACGATAATTGTCCGGCGCCAACTGCGTAGCCTTGAGGAACATCTGCGCCGCCTCGGGATATCGCGCCTGATTGTAGTAGAAGAAGCCGAGCCACTGTATAAACGCCCCAATAGTTCGGTCGCAGCGCGATGGCTTTCTTATAGGTGGATTCCGCCGCGGCGACATTTCCCAGATTGGTGTAGGCATCCGCCAAGCCGCGCAGGGCGTCCTCGCTATTGGGCTCCGATCGTAACGCTCCCTGAAATTCCTCCACCGCTTTGTCGTACTCGCCGGTTCCGTTGAAGACGTTACCCAGGCAAATGTGCCCTTCCAAAAGTTCAGGACTTAAGGATAGGGCCCTTTCGCAATTGGCGGAGGCATTGGCCACCCATTGCTTTGCCTTTATCGAATTGCTGAAAGCCTGTGAGGTAAGCCTTGCCCAGGCCTGCGTAGGCCAGTGCATAATCGGGATCGATTTTCAAGCGCCTGATTGAACTCAGCAATTGCGCTATCAATGTTCTCCGGCTTCTGGTACTCCTGCAGATAACCTCGGCCCCGTATGTAGGCTTCGTAAGCTGCGGGCTGGGTGTCCTGACGGACGTTCAATTTGCGGCGTTGCTCTGGTTTGATTCGCGCCGGCAGCATGTCCAGCGTCTCGCTTACAACCTGGTCCTGCATTCCGAATACGTCGTTGGCATCCACCGTGATGCTGCGCGCGGCGATTTGCCGGTGCGTCCTGGAATCTACCAGGTAGCAGTTGATGCGGATGGTGTGGCCGGAGCGCTGCAGGCTGCTCTCCAGAACGAAATCGGTGCCAAACTCACGGCGGGCGTCCTCCGCGGTCTTGACTCCCTGGTCGCGCAGATCGCGCGGCGAGACCACCTGGATGGTATCCGTGTCGCTGGCTTGCACCAGCTTGGCGGTAAGGGTTTCGGTCAGGCCCAGACCGAGAGCGCTGGTCGCGGGATCCTGACCTACCGTGTCGAAGGGCAACACGGCCATGATCCGCTGCTGGGTTGAAGGCGCGACTGGCCACCAGCGCTTAACGGCATATCCAACCGCAACTCCTACCAGCAATACAGCTGCCAGGATCAATGCGGCTCTTCGATTGCGGGCCTTGCGCTCGACCTCGATAACGGTGGTACGGCGAAGAGTTTCCGTGGACAACTCATCGCCTGCGAGGAGCCGGTTAAGGTCCACCTTCAACTCCCGCGCCGACTGGTAACGCAGATCGGGTTCCCTGTCCAATGCCTTCAGAATCACGGCCTCTAACGCAGGGAAATCTCGGGATTGAGCAGGCAAGGCCGCACCGGATCGTAATGCAGAATGGCATCGATCAGCAGCGACGGCTGGCGGTCCGGAAACGCACGCTTACCCGTCGCCATTTCATACAGCACCGCTCCGGCTGCCCAAATGTCGCAGCGCGCATCAGCGGGTTCAGCGCGCAACAGCTCGGGCGCCATGTAGGGAACCGTTCCGCTAAGCGAGAGACTGGTGTTGAGGTTAGCCGTCTCAGCTATTTCGTCGATCGGCTCAACCAGTTTGGCCAGACCAAAGTCGAGAATTTTCAACTGGCCGTCGGGGTTGACCCGCAGATTTCCCGGCTTGAGATCGCGATGGATGACCTTCTCGCGGTGCGCGGCTTCCAACCCGCTCGCCAGTTGTATGCCCAATTCCAGGACGGTCTTTTGCGGAAGAGCCTGATGGGCAAGCATCTCGTCGAGATTGAGGCCGGGAATGTATTCCGTGACTAGATAATCAACGCCGTTTTCCTCCCCGAAATCGAAGGCCATGGCGATGTGGGGATGATTCAGCTTGGCAACGGCCAGCGCCTCTTTGCGGAACTGTTTGCGGGAGGCATCGTCGGCGAACAACCCCGCCGGTAGGATCTTGACGGCAACATCGCGCTGCAGTTGCTCATCATGGGCGCGAAAGACCACACCCATGCCTCCGGCGCCGATCTGTTCGATCAGCCGGTAGTGCCCCAGTACCTGGCCGCTGCTGGGCGCTTGAATTGCCATTGAACCGGATATTAGGGTCAGCGCGCAAAGGGCGTCAAATGGGCCGACGCGTCCACATCCGTTGCGCGAGATCATTGCTCGCGATCAGTGTACTCCGTTCAGGCTTAAAGCCGCCTTTTAGCGGCTTGGATGAGCGGCGGATCGCTCCGGTATTGCACTGTCCGAAATTGGACATTACAATCCGCATAGGGACAAGACCCCTCGTCTCAAGAATTGCAGGATTCGCTTAACCTGCTGAGAACGCACCGACTAACCCTGACTGGAAATGGCTTTCTCAGTTGCACCTCAGGAAGGCGTAATGGATATTGCCCGTCCTGAATTGAAGCGTCAAAAGCGCCGCCGGCAAATTATCTGGGTCAGCATTGCGGTTGTGGTATTGATTGGTGTAACCGTCGGAATCTCCCGGCTGAAACCTGCCGCCCCGACGGTTGATCGCAGCACCATTTGGACCGACACCGTGAAGAGAGGTTCGATGCTGCGTCAAGTGCGCGGCCTCGGCACCCTGATCCCGAGTCATGAAGACGTCCGCCAAATTCCCGCCGAGACCGAAGCCACCGTCATTCGAATCGTCAAGCTTCCCGGATCGCTAGTCGAACCCGACACCGTCTTGGTGGAGATGAGCAATCCCCAACTTGAACAGGAGGCGTTGGACGCCCAGTTACAGGTAAAGGCGGCCGAAGCCGAGTACCAGAGCCTCAAGGTCAAACTCGACAGCGACCTGATGACGCAAAAAGCTGGAGCTGCCACTGTCAATGCTGATTACGCCGAAGCGCAGCGCCAGGCGCAAACCGATAAGGCGCTCTATGATCTCGGCGTAATTTCCGGCCTCGCTGCCAAGGCTTCCGCGGGCAAAGCCCAGGAACTGGTCACACGCAACAACATCGAAGACCAGCGCTTGACGATCAATGAGAAAGCCATCGCTTCCCAACTGGCCGTGCAACAGGCCAAGGTGGAAGAAATGCGCGCTCTGGCGGATCTTAAGCAGAAACAATTGCAGCGCCTGAAAGTACAAGCCGGGGTTGCAGGCGTCCTGGTGGATTTGCCGTTGCAGGTTGGACAGCACGTGCTGCCTGGAGCCGAGTTGGCGCGGATTGTGCAACCGAACCACCTGATGGCAGAGCTCAAGATTCCGGAGACGCAGGCCCGCGACGTTCAGATCGGCGAGCCGGCATCGGTGGACACCCACAATGGCGTGATACCAGGCGAGGTAAGCCGCGTCGATCCCGCAGTGCAGAACGGGACGGTAACGGTCGACGTAAAGTTGACTGGCGAATTGCCCAAGGGCGCGCGCCCTGATCTGAGTGTGGATGGCACCATCGACTTGGAGCGACTGGAAAACGTGCTCTATGTAGGACGTCCGGCTTTCGGTCAGGAAAGCAGCACGATTTCCATGTTCAAGCTTGATCCCGACGGAAAGGGAGCAACGCGTGTGCAGGTGAAGACAGGACGCGCCTCGGTAAACCTCATTCAAATCGACTCCGGATTGCATGAGGGCGATACCGTCATTCTTTCCGACATGTCGCGCTGGGACAACACCGACCGCGTGCGGCTGGAGTAGTTCATGGCCTTTAGCTCTTAGCCTTTAGCTCGTTAGTCTTGCGTTGGTTAAGAGCTTGCCTGGCGAAGGCAGCGCGATGGGTTTGGGAACAGCTGGAACGCAGACAGCGTAAACAGATGACAGTTCCGAAGTCGAGCCATCGATTCGCAGGCTAAGAGCTAAGAGCTAAAAGCTAATAGCCAAAAGCCCAGAACAGAATGGAAAACAATATGAGCGATGCAGGATTGCCGCTGATTGAGATCGAAAACCTCACCAAGGTTTTTTACACGGATGAAGTCGAGACGCACGCCTTGGCTGGCGTTCATCTCATGGTGCGCAAAGGCGAATATGTCGCCATGTCCGGGCCTTCGGGCTGCGGCAAGTCAACCTTGCTTTCCATCATCGGCCTGCTCGACACCCCGACGGCCGGCGACTACAAACTCAACGGGCACCGGTCGCGAACCTGGATTTCGCCGATCGGTCGCGTATTCGCAACCGCGAGATCGGCTTCATCTTCCAGAGCTTTAACCTCATTGGCGACCTCACGGTGTACGAGAACGTCGAGCTGCCGCTGACCTATCGCGACGGCATGCCCGTCGGCCGAGCGCAAACGCCGGGTGCTGGAATCGCTGGAACGCGTCGGCATGGCCCATCGGCTGCGCCACTATCCCTCACAGTTGTCTGGCGGTCAGCAGCAGCGCGTCGCAGTAGCGAGAGCGCTGGCCGGCTCACCTTCCATCCTGCTGGCAGACGAGCCTACCGGAAACCTCGACTCGCGCAATGGCGAAGCCGTGATGGAGCTGCTGCAAAAGCTCCATCGCGAAGGCGCCACCATTTGCATGGTGACCCACGATCCTCGCTTCGCCGCGCATGCCCAGCGCGAGGTCCACTTGTTCGACGGAAAAGTTGTCGCGGAGGAAGAGCTGCGCAGGCTGATGCAGGAGACGCAGTAAAAGCGGCACTTGGCAATTGGCAGTTAGCAATTAGCCGCATCCCAGAATCGGCTTTGGCTCTGTCTTGGGTTTTGAGATTTAAGCCACATGCGAAGTGCGAACTCCCGACTGCTAGAGGAGCAAGGCGAAGTGCTAATTGCCAAGTGCCAAGTGCCAAGTGCCTTACGAGCTAACAGGTAATTGCAGTTTCTAAAATCATGATCAGCCTTAAGAACGTCGAACGCAGTTACAAAACCGGAGCGGGGCAGACCTGGGTCTTGCGTCGCATTGACCTTACCATCCGGGAAGGCGAATTTGTCACCGTCATGGGACCGTCCGGAGCGGGCAAGTCATCGCTGCTGAACGTGCTCGCTCTGCTCGACGACCAGTGGGCGGGCGAATACTGGTTTCGCGAGGAAGCGCGTGCACGCGATGAAGCGCAAAGACCGCGCCGAACTGGCCAAGCGCAATATCGGAATGGTCTTTCAGAGTTACCACCTGCTCGACGACTTGACCGTGCAAGAAAACATCGATCTTCCTCTCTCGTACAAAGACATCCCACGCAGTCAGAGACAAGGCATGGTGGCCGAGACCCTTGACCATTTTCAGATCGTCGCCAAGAAAGACCTGTATCCCAACCAGCTTTCCGGCGGACAGCAACAGCTCGTCGGCGTCGCCCGGGCTGTCATCCACAAGCCGGCGCTATTGCTGGCCGACGAGCCGACCGGCAATCTGCATTCCAGCCAGGCCAAGGAAATCATGGAGTTGTTCAGCGCGTTGAATCGCGAGGGAACGACGATCGTGCAAGTCACGCATTCCGACGTCAACGCGTCATACGGAACGCGCACCATTCAAATGCGCGATGGATGGCTGGTGGGCGACACCTCGAATCCGGCGCTCGCACAGAGCGGGGAGGCGGTCCGTTCATGATGGAACGCGTTTTTCAGGTCGCCAATTCTGGCGCTTTTCCTCTGTTGCTTGCTGGTTGGCGCCCAGGCGCAGACACAAGCGCCGCACTGGTCCTGCGCCGGACCAGATGCCGAATGCACCGACACCGCAATCACCTGCAGTAACGAACCCCCTGCAACTATCGATTCACACGCCGACGAGCTTGGCGATTCCTCATTCGCATAATCCGTTCGCCGCCTATGCTCCCAGCGAGGTGCCCGAGCCGCAGTTGGATAACTCGCCGCGCATCGAACGCCTCATTCGTGACGGAAAGCTGTACATCTCGTTGCAGGACGCGATCGCGCTGGCGCTGGAGAACAATCTCGATCTGGCCATCGCCCGCTATAACCTGCCCATCGCCGACACCGACATTCAGAGAACCAAGGCTGGCGCTTCCTTCCGCGGCGTCAATACGGGTGTCGTGGGAGGCACGCCGGGCGGAGGTGTCGGCGGCTTCGGAACCGGCGCACCGGGCGCGGGAGCCGGCGGCACGACCGGAGGCGCGGGAGGAGCGGGAGCTGGCGCTGCTGGCCTGGTGCAGTCCACCCTCGGCGCAGGAACTCCGGTGCAATCGTATGATCCCGACGGTCGGCGTGATTAGCGGCTTGGAGCATCAGACGACGCCGCTCGCCAACCTGCAGATCTACGGCGTCCCCGAACTGCAATTAAATACCACGCAGGTGAACGTCAATTACACGCAGGCGTTTCCCACCGGAACCAGCTTCACCTTCGAAGTGGACAACAACCGGCAAGCCACGAACAGTATTTTCAGCAGCCTGAGCCCGCAATTAGGGACGTACTACCGCGTCACCTTGCAGCAGCAACTCCTGGCGGGATTTGGAACCGGCCCTAATCTGCGCTATCTTGCGCATCGCCAGGAACAACAAGAAGATCTCCGACATTGCTTTCAAGAGCCAGGTGGTGGCAACGGTCACGCAGATTGCCAACATCTACTGGGACCTGGTTAGCGCCTACGAAGAAGAGCGGGTCAACGAGCAGTCCTATGCCTTTGCGCAGCAAAGCTTCCAAAATGCGCAAAAGCAGCTCCAACTGGAGGCCATTCCAGCGATGGATGTCATGCGCGCCGAAGCCGAGGTGTCCCGGCGCGATCAGGACCTGACCATCGCCAAGACCAATCTGCAGTTGCAGGAATCGTTGATCAAGAATGCGCTCACCAAGAACCTCGACGATCCCGTGCTGGAGTCGATGCCGGTAATTCCCACTGACCGGCTGGAACCGACGGATACGGTTCCCGACAAATCGACCCAGGACCTGATCACGATGGCTTTGCAAGACCGTCCGGAGCTGTCGGAGTCGCAGATTGATCTTGCAGAACCGCCAGATCAGCCGTCAGGCGGCCAAGAATGCATTGCTTCCAACGCTTGCCCTGGTGGGCTTCTACGGCGGCACGGGCTTGGCGGGAGAACCGAATCCGTTCTACTACCTGACTCCCAACACCACGACTGCACCTTGCTGCTTCGGAGGAGCTTTCGCGCGATTCCTTCAACAATTCGTCGCCGGATTACTTTGTGGGTCTTAACCTGACTCTCCCGATTCGTAATCGGGTCGCCAAGGCGGACCAATATCGCTCGGAGCTGGAATATCGTCAGGCCGAGTTACGCCTGCAGCAACTGAAGAAACAGATTCGCATCGAAGTACGCAACGCGCAATACGCTCTTGAGCAGGGTCGCGCCCGCGTGCAAGCAGCGAAAAAAGCGCGCGACCTGGCGGACAAGACGTTTACGATCATGCAGAAGGAGCAGACGCTGGGCGCGGGATCGAGTTTCCAGACGTTGACTGCACAGCGCGATCTCGCCGTCGCCGAACTCGACCTGGTGAATGCCACGACGGCATACCAGAAGTCCAAGCTCGAGTTGGAGCGCGCCACCGGAACCACTCTGGAAGATAATGGCATTCAGATCCAGGATGCGGTGAACGGCACTGCACCCTGACGGAGAGCATATTGCCAAAGACGCAAAGCCAAGGGACCCTGGGGACGGTGCAAGATTCCGCAACCGGGACACGCGACCGGCAGAGGGCAGGCCGCATTCTTGCGGCTGACGATCAGCCGCACATTCTGGAAGCGATCGAACTGCTGCTCCGTCCGGAAGGCTTTGAAGTTGATACCGCGAAGTCCCCAGCAGCGGTACGGGAAGCTCTCGCCAGCGATTTCTACGATGCCGTACTGATCGACTTGAATTACACCCGCGATACCACCTCAGGTCAGGAAGGGCTGGATCTGCTCTCCGAGATCGTGGCCTTCGATAGCAGCATTCCGGTCATCGTGATGACGGCCTGGGGTAACGTTGGGCTGGCTGTCGAAGCCATGCGCCGCGGCGCGCGCGATTTCATTCAGAAGCCGTGGGAGAACGAACGCCTGCTGGCCATCCTGCGAACGCAGGTTGAACTGCATCGCGCTCTGCAACGTACCCAGCACCTGGAGGCCGAAGCGAGACTGTTGCGCGCCGAAGGACGTCCCGAGTTCATTGCCGCCGCTCCTTCCATGCAGCCGGTGTTGCAGACCATGGCCCGCATCGGCCCCTCTGACGCCAACGTGCTTGTCACCGGCGAACATGGCACCGGCAAAGAAGTAGTGGCCCAGACCCTGCATGCTTTGTCGGCGCGCGCTTCGATGCCTCTGGTCGCGGTAAATACCGGCGCGCTGCCTGAAGGTACTTTCGAAAGCGAACTGTTTGGCCACGTGAAAGGTGCATTTACCGACGCGCGTAACGACCGCATCGGACGTTTTGAATTGGCCGACAATGGCACCATCTTTCTCGATGAGATTGGAAACGTTCCCATGCGTCAGCAGGCCAAACTGCTGCGCGTGCTGGAGACGGGCGAGATCGAGCGGGTCGGCTCATCCCGCACCAAGCGGATCAATGTGCGCGTCATCTCCGCGACCAACATCGATCTGCAAACGGCCATTGCCGCGGGCCAGTTCAGAGAAGACCTCCTATTCCGGCTGAATACGGTTGAGATCCACATCCCTGCCCTGCGCGAGCGTCGCGAAGATATCGCAGCATTGGCGGCACACTTCCTGAAGCGCTATGCTGCACGCTATCGTGTTCCGGTAACCGGTTTCGCCGCGCCCGCTCTTCAGACCATGATGCAGTACGCGTGGCCGGGCAACGTCCGCGAACTGGAGCACACACTGGAACGCGCCGTGCTGATGTGCCACACTGGCGAGATTCAAGTCTCAGACCTCGGACTGAATGTGCAACGCCCGCAGGGACAAAACCTCGAAGAGCTCAGCATCGAAGAGGTCGAGGGCATCCTGGTTCGCAAAGCGCTGCAGCGGTTCCACGGCAACGTGAGTCAGGCGGCTGAGGCCTTGGGCTTGAGCCGTGGCGCTCTCTACCGCCGGATGGAACGCTATGGACTCTAGTTCAGGCGGCGACTCCAAGTCCGCAGCCCGAACTCGTCGCGCTCGACCTCGCAGATCGAGATTGCTCTTCGAAAGACGCATTGCTCTCTTCGCTGTACTGGCCGCTCTTCCGGGTATTGCTTTCGGCACCATTCTCATTTGGACCCACGCGTGGACCCGCGACGTCAAGATCACGCTGACGATACTTGAGTTCTTTCTTTGGCTGGTGTTGACCTTAGCGCTGCTCGACCAGATCGTGCGACCGCTGCAGACCTTGACCAACGTGGTGGGCGCTCTGCGTGAAGAAGACTATTCCTTTCGCGCGCGTGGGGCTGTAGCCAACGATGCGCTTGGCGAGTTGGCGCTCGAAATCAATGCACTTGCCGACATCCTGACCGAGCAGCGCATCCAGACGATTGAAGCCACCGCGCTCTTGCGGCGGGTGGTCGATGAAATCGACGCTCCGCTGTTCACCTTCGATCCCGATCACATCCTGCGGCTGGTAAATGCGGCAGGTGAGCGGCTGTTGCAACAGCCCTCGGCACGGCTGCTGGGCAAGACCGCTGCCGAACTCGAACTCAATGCCTGCTTCGAAGCCAGAAACGAGACTCTGGTCGCACTTCCCTACTCGACTCCCAACGCACGCTGGATGGTGCGGCAGAGTTCCTTTCGCCAGAATGGGGTACCGCACACTCTGATCGTGCTCTCCGACGTGAGCCGCGCCCTGCGCGAAGAAGAGCGCAGCGCATGGCAGCGCTTGATCCGCGTTCTGGGTCACGAGCTCAACAACTCTCTGGCGCCGATAATTTCGATTGCGGGAAGCCTGGCGTCGCGTCTTGCCGCTGCCTCAATTGCCGGAAGAGCAAAACGCCGATTTTCAGCGCGGACTCAACATCATCGAATCCCGCACCGCATCCCTGCACCGCTTCCTGCAGTCGTACCGCAGGCTGGCGCAGATGCCTTCGCCAACCCTGCAACCGGTTGAGCTGCGTCCCTTGCTGGAACGCGTTGCTGTCCTGGAAACTCGCCTTAACGTCGAGATCGTGCCGGGCCCGGATCGTGTCCTGATGATCGATCCCGACCTCATCGAGCAGATGCTGATCAATCTGGTGCGCAATGCTGTCGATGCCGCGCTGGAGCAGGCGCAGTCTGCTCATGCGGGTTCGGAACCCGCAGCTCCGAAGGTCTCCATGCGATGGGAACAGTACGATCGCAAGATTGCGCTGATCGTTGAAGACAACGGCATTGGCCTGCTTAACCCGAGCAATGTTTTCGTTCCGTTCTATACAACCAAGCAGGGCGGTTCCGGGATCGGCCTGGTCCTGTCGCAGCAGATCGCCGAGGCGCACGGAGGTTCCATCGAGCTGGCCAATCGCCGGGATACTCGAGGTTGTATCGTGAAGGTCCTGCTGCCGTTCCGCCCATCACCGAGATAGCCTGACAAACTCGCGAGGCTTGTCTTATGGCTTCTTCTCGTCGACGGGAACGGGTGGCGCCGGAGCTTTCTGCTCGAGGTAGCGCACAATCAGCGAAATCCTTCGGTTGGCTGGATCGGTCGGGTTCTTGGGATTTCTCAGCCTCTGGTCCGCGAATCCTCTCACCTCCACCACTTGATCGTCGCGCAGGCCATTCTGCTGCATCAGGCGCCGGCTGGCGTTGGCGCGATCGGTCGAGAGCTCCCAGTTGCTGTAATTGGCAAGTCCGGCGTAAGGTTGTGCGTCCGTGTGACCTTCGAGGGAGATTTTGTTGGGGATCTTTCCCAACTCGTGCGCAATGGTGATCAGCAGCTCTCGGCCGTTGGTGTTGGGTTCCGGTCGTCCGCTCTCGAAGAAGGTGCCCTTCTCCGACTCCAGCAGTTCGATGCGCAACCCTTCGGCGGTGACCGTCATTTCGATGTGGCTCTTCAGCTTGTCGAAGTCCGTGACCTGGCGAATGACGGTTTGCAGCTCTTCCTTCAACTTCGCCATGTTGTCTTTGGATACCGTGAAGTTTTCGCCGGAGCCGGTTTGATTTGTGCCTACCATCTTCGACGTGCCGGTCGGATCCTTGAAGTAACCGCCGACTGCGACTTGAATCTGCTTGCTGGAGTTCATCAGCCACAGAACGATGAACAATGCCATCATCGCGGTAACAAAGTCGGCATACGCCACCTTCCAAGCGCCTCCGTGGTGTCCTCCGTGTCCGGACTTGCGCTTTACCACGATGACTTGGCTGGTCGTGCTCATGCGAATATTCCTTGTCAGGAAGCAGCAGCCGGTTGAGGCGCAGCTCGCTGGAGCCGCCGCTGGAGTCGGCCGCTTCGCCCACCGCCTTCTTGCAGTTCGTCTCAAATTCCTGGAAGGTTGGGCGGACGTGACCGGGGATGGCCCTGCGCCCCATCTCTGTCGCCAGCAGTGGAGACGTGCCTTTCATGAAAGCGATCATGGTGACCCTTAGCACGTGCCAATACTCGCGCTCCTCTTCCGCCAGCTTGGCCATATTGGCGGCCAGCGGGCCGACAAATCCGTAGCACAACAGGATGCCGAGAAACGTTCCTACCAGCGCAGCGGCAACTTTCTTGCCGATTTCTTCGGGAGGCCCGCCGAGCGCGCTCATGGTCATCACCACTCCCAGCACGGCGGCAACAATGCCCAATCCGGGCAGCGAGTCGGCCATGGTGCTCAGGGCTCCCACCGGCTGATTCAATTCGTGGGCATGGACGTCCATGTCCGCTTCGATCATCTGATCGACATCAAACGGTTCGACTCCTCCCATGATCGCCATTCTCATGGTGTCGCACACAAAATCCCGCGTCTCGTGATCCTTCAGGAAGCCGGGATAATGCGCGAAGAACTTGCTTTCCTTGGGCGCCTCAATGTCGTTCTCCACCGAGCCGGGACCGTCGTGTCGAATCTTGCTGAACAGGTCGTACATCATCTTCAAGGCGTCGAGATAACGCTGCTTGTTGAATTTCGAGCCGCCGATCACCAGCGTTAGGCCGCTCACGATGGCCTTCAGAGTGTGCAGAGGATTCGCGACCAGCAGGGTGCCGATGGCGGCGCCGCCGATGATCAGTAGCTCCGAGGGTTGCATCAGCACACGGATGGGGCCGTGTTCCATAAGGAACCCGCCGATCACCGCCGCGAGCACCACCAGCATTCCGACAATCGCGAACATGCGCTTCTTTTCCTGTAGGCGTCGTTGGGGAGCGTTGCCGTCAGGACAAGCAACCTGTTACTAGCACCGCGGAGATAGCTAAGGGCTGGCGCGTTCTCCGGGTGCCCTCGCGTTGGGTTCGGCGGGCATGGGCTTCCAATATGTCTATCGGCCAGGCGGAGAAAAGCTTTCGCCGCGGGAAAGTGCCGGCTTGGGATGGTTTCCTGTTTTTGAGCGCAGACGCTGGCCGACAGCCCCGCCGCTTATTCGCCGGCTATCGCGCGATCGATGGAAATAGCACCCGACCCTTTGATCAACACGACGATTGCCAGCGCTATCGCCAGGAGATGGTATTCAAATCCCTCACCCTTTTGCTGGCCGGACCAGTTCATGAAGAAGCCGTTGACGTGATGTACCGTCGCGATGGCGACGAGCATATTGACGATGATGCCCAGCGCTGCGACACGGCCGAGCAGACCAACCAGAAGTCCAAGGCCACCGAAGAATTCGGCGCAAATTGCCAGGAACGCCAGCGGCGCAGGAATTCCCATCTGCTGGGTGAAGAACCCCATGGTGCCGTGGAAGCCGTACCCTCCAAACCAGCCCAGCATCTTTTGCGCGCCGTGCGCGAAGAAAACGAGTGCCAAGCACCAGGCGAACGATGGTGAGCGTGAAGTCATTCGGAGTGGAAACAAGTTTGCGAAACATGGGCATCCTCCTCAAGATGATTCGGCCAAGGTCAGTCAGGCCACTCGAGTAACTAGATGCTTGTTACAACACGTAAGTTACAAATTTATGTCACGCGGATTGACTGCAAGCCGTGCGCCCAGTGTCCGCGTAGCAATTAGCCGCAACGGAAATCAATCTCACTGTTTATCCGCCGCCTTGAATTCCGCCCAGGGATTGCCCTTCATGTCCTTCAAGACGGGTTGCTGCCAGTCAAATTCTGGGTGCTCCTTCAGAAACTGGTCGGCGATGAAGTCCTCTCCACAGGGATAACCAGCCCGAGCCTCAAGGCTCATGTTCTTCGCCATCGTGCTGTCAGCCGCCTGGGCGGTTACTGCGCCCCCGGGAGAATACGGTGGCCACTGCCACTCGGGGACGCCCCTGGACGAGTTGGCGACATGGCCGCAGAGAGAACGCTCGTCGTGGTCCTCCTTGCCTTCGTAGCTGTCCCAGTGGTCGGCGAGGAATTTCTTGGCCATCTCGACATCGATCTGCCCCTTACTCTGCGCCATCAGTTCTTCCCAGCGCTTGTGACGAGCGTTGGGCGAGCTGCCCATGTTGCTGGGATCGAAATCGGTTTCTTTCTTAATGAAGTCAGGATCGCTGGGAAAGTTTGAGCCGACGAAGTAGCCGTCCTTGGTCCGCCATACGCGGTGCATTTTCAGGCCAATCTCAAATCGCGCAATTTCGCCGGTCTTGTTATCGGCCAGCAGCCAGTCGTTTGCGTATCCGCCATTGTTGTGGTCGAGCATGATCCGCACGTACTCATCGATGGAGCTGGCGTACTGCATCGCCCGGCGCGCCCGCACAAACTCAGGCACCCCGTTGGGGTCGAACAAATCGTATCCGGTGATGGTAGTCTCCGTAACCATAAGCCCCGCGGAATTGATGCCGAAGTCATCGTCGCTCACGATCACGCCCGGGAAACCATCCGTCAACATGTGATAACCGTGCGTCGGAACGATGTCGAAGATGACGGTCCAGCGGCTACCAATGGCGATGTCGGTCCAGTTGCTGTGGGCAATGACCGGCTTGTGGTCCTTGGTCATCGAGCCGGTTGCAACCAGCGCGCTGCAGTTTCCCGGGGCCTTCAGGACAGGCGCGTCAGCCCGCTTCTCTTGCCGGTTGACGTAGGGAACGTAGTAATCGGGAAGCTCTTCCATGGCGTTCAACGCCACCACGTCCCATAGATCCAGGTTGACGCCATGGGCGTGGAGGCCATCCACGATGCCTTGCAATTCCTGTTGATACTCCGCGTCAATATGCTTCCACAGCACGTTCTGCGCGGCATTGCGGTAGAAATTCCAATCGCGCTTGGTGGTGTGTGTGTCCACCGCGCGAACGGTGTTAAGGCCATCTTCGATCTCCGGCGCCAGCAGGTAGCCGTGCTGATATCCGATGTCGGCCGGAGAGCCTTCGAGATGAACGTACACCCAATGATTGCGCTCGAAGCGATAGGCGGGTTTCAAGCGGGCTTGGTCAGGCTTTGCCGCGTCCTGGTTGGCGAATCCGAAGATGGCAGAGCCGAACAGCAAACCAGCCGCGAGAATACCGAACAATTCGGCGAAATCCAGATGGCATAGATTCTCCAATTAGCGCAGCACAGGAACGAGACGGCACAGCTTATCTCTTTAGCACCCGAATATCAATGCGCGACGATAAGATGAATTCTCGCGCCGAAACGCAGCAATCAGTTAATGTAGGGAAGCGCCAAGCTGCTATCGGGCTGTGCGCTCTGAGGGACAGATGTTCGATTGCCGGGAAATAACGCTTTCATGAAATCGGCTAGTCAGCTCAAGAGTTTCTCAAGTCGATTCGGCATACTGACTCTTGCTCGTGCTCCTGTGCGCGACCGCGTCACTTGGAGCGCAAGAGCACGCCCAACTCTCTGCGACGAGCTGGAAGTTCGCGGTGTCGGGCGACTCGCGCAACTGCGGCGACATCGTGATGCCCGCGATCGCCCAGGGAGTCCGTCGCGATGGCGCGTCTTTCTATTGGCATCTCGGCGACTATCGGGCCATCTACAACTTCGACGAGGACTACCTGCACACTCATCCGGCTTCCACCATCAGCAACTATTTCGCCGGTGCCTGGCCTGACTTCATTCAGCATCAACTGCAACCATTTGGAGATTTGCCGGTGTTTCTGGAGATCGGCAACCACGAATTGGTTCCACCCATGGCCAGGGGCCAATACATCGCGCAGTTCGCCGACTGGCTCAACCAGCCCGTGCTGCAGCGGCAGCGGCTGGCGGACAATCCCAACGACCACGTTTTGAAGACGTACTATCACTGGATCGAGCGCGGTGTTGATTTCATCAGCATGGACAATGCCTCGGCCGATGAGTTCGATGCCGGCCAGATGAGCCTGGTTCCAGGGCGTGCTGGCTAACGATGCGAAGGACAGCTCCATTCGCACTGTCGTTCTGGGGATGCACGAGGCACTACCCGACAGTTCGTCCGCCGGGCACAGCATGAACGATTCTGCGCAGGAGCAAAGCAGCGGGCGGAAGGTCTATGCTCAGTTGGTGGCCTTCCGGCACAGCACCCAGAAAAACGTGTACGTGCTGGCCAGCCATTCGCACTTCGTGATGAACAACATCTACGCCACCGCTTGCCATGCCAATGGCGACGTGTTGCCCGGATGGATTGTGGGTTCTGCCGGCGCCGTGCGCTATCGCCTGCCGAAGGACCACGGTTCAGCCACCGTTGCCATGACCGATGTTTATGGCTATCTGTTGGCGACGGTCGCTCCAGACGGAAGCATGACCTTCGAGTTCAAGGAAGTCAAAGAAGCGGACGTGCCGGCAAGCGTGGTCAACGAATTCTCACGCGAGCAGGTGAATTGGTGCTTTGCGCAGAACAAAGCGCCCTACACTCCCGCTGGTCCTGTGTGCGCTGCGAAGCGCGGCTGACGGCGGCCCATTGAGGGGCTACGCTCGGCCGGAGACAACATCTATTTCGGCCAGCGCGCTGTCGTGTAATTGATGGCTTCCTGAACGTTGAGTTCGCGAGTGCTCACGCCGGTGCGCACGTACAGCCTGGGATTATCGCCGTCCCTCACGTATACCGGCCGATGCGCAGGAGAGACCATGACGCGGCAAACGTCCTTGTTCTCCAGCGAATGAAAGACAATCTGCACGGTGCGGCAGGCATCCGCGCCCAGCTTGGCGGCGATCGCGGTCATCAGGACCTGCTCAAATCCGTCGCGGTCTGGCTTCTTCAGAGTCGTGTAATCGCGGTCCAATCCAACAATCGTTCCGTCGTCGGCCACTCCGATCAGCAGCGTTCCTCCGCTGCCATTCATATATCCTGCGAGCGTTTTCAAGACCACGCCTTCCAGCGCGCGGTTGAGTTTGTTCTCGCGCAGGTCCCAGCGAAATGAGGACTTGAACTCCAGGTTGGCGCTTTCGCCACGAGCGATCAGAGCGCGCAAGTCTCCTGCGAGTGCCGCGCTCAACTGCTCGATCCGTTCCGAGCGGCGATGCAGGCTCGAATACAGGCCGGCCGCTGACATGCTCAGAACCAGGCCCACGATGCCATAAAAAGCCGTCTTCTTCGGAGTGCCGCCACGCAGAGACTGCTGCAACTGCGACGCAGCGAAAGCCACCGGCGTGGATTGGCCCGGCCGGTGCTCGTAAAAATAAACGAACTCATTGGTGGGATAGAGGATGAAGATTCCCGCCGCCACTCCGATCACCGCAAAAATGAGCAGCGTCCGCAGTTGAGACTTCACTCGCCAGGAAACCTGCACCGGAGTTATCACCGCTCAGCTTCTCCATCGCAGCGTCACCGGCCCGCTCATCGGATGTCGCATGGGAGCACCCGTGGCTTGCGACTCCAGCCGCGCCTGCTTCAGCTCGAAATACCATTTGGCTGGCCGGTCCGCATCGTCAATCAGCATGAGGCTGGGATTATGTTTCAGTCCTTCCGCCTGCTGGATCATGGTCAACTGGTCCTGGCGAACGAAGCGTCTGCCGAAGAACTTGGCGATCGGGGTAAGAAACGGCACGTGGAGAAAGATGTTCCATGCCGCGCAGACGTCGATGCGGCAATGGTTCTCGGTTGTCGGCGTGACTGTGGTGAGGCTGGCGAACCATTTCTCGCCGCAGCGGATGATTTCGTAGCGCCGGTTGGGCAAGACGAAGTCGATGGTCGTCGTGATCGGCTGACCGTAAACTCCCAGCAGCTTGTAAGGCGCGCTGTTGGCCGACGGCTGATGTGCGGTCATGCGGAAGCCGCTCTCGATGGGCTCGAACTGCTTTTCCTTCTCGTGGATACTCTGCTTCGAACGCCACCACCAGGCCTGATGCACGAAAGGCCCGTGCGCAGGATCCATGAGCCCGATGATGCCGTGGTCCACGTTACAGGGCAGATCTGCCCAAAGATGCGCGCTGCGATAACGCTGGCTGAACTTGGGAACCTCTGGCACGGGCGGCAGTTTCGCCAGATCATCCATCCGCACCTTGCCTCTACCCGGCTGGGGAACGTACACCCACACATGGCCGTCGCGCTCCTCACAGGGAAATGCAGCAGCGTAAATACGTGAGGGGTCGAGGGAGTCGTGGCTCGTCAGCGAAGGAATCTCGCGGCATTGTCCAGATATCGGCTCGAAGGACCAGCCATGATACTTGCAGGTAACCTGCTGCCCATCGAACCATCCATAGGAAAGAGGAATGCCGCGATGCGGACAGGTATCGCGCATGGCAAAGTATCGGCCTGCGGCGGTTCGTCCCAGGACCAATGGAATGCCCAGCAGCATGGCCGTTGCCATGTGCTTGCCGATTATCTTCGACGATCGCAGCGCGGGATACCAGTCGTCATACAGCAGCGTGGCGCCCGGCCCGGCAGATGCGACCTGAGTGCGAGTGACTTCGCCAGTCATAGTCCTGAGTTTCCATACTATAGCGGAACGCTGGAGTTGTCCGATGCCGGAGGAGCCGGCGGCGAAAGGACGGCCCGCGCTTTTGCCATGCCGCGCTGATTTTGAGTTTATGTGCGTCTATCCGAACAAAGCTCTACCTTCCGTGCCAGTTTTCGACTAATATCTCTTGCCAACGTTGTTGAAATAACGCCTATCGACTTCATTACTCAAGTGCACCATGGAAATAACCAATCGTCTGCTGCGCGGGTTTGTCGGCGATAGTTCCGCCACCGGAGCGCATCCACTCGACTTGCTGATAGCCGGGGCGTCACGCGGGTCGAAGCTATTTTCGCGGGGATGGGGAGAGGAGTCGCTCCTGACGGAGCTTTCGACGCGTGTCTCCTACAGCGACCCGCCTTCTCCGATTCCGTCGAGTGGCAATCGGCGCGCAGGCGCGGCCGCGTCGTGCGGCGCGACGGCACGTTTACCTCGCCGCTGGATTGCTTCCCAAGGAGACGCGCACCGTGCATGTGCGGGCCTGGTTGCGTGAAGGCAATCGTGCTGCCTGCGTGATCCTGGCGGCTTCGCGGGACGAAGGCTATCAGCCACGCGAGCACGTCTTCGGTCCACTCATCGCGCGAGGGCTCGACCTCTACTTTCTGGTGAGCCCTTTCTATGGGCGCCGGCGGGTTCCCGGAGGACCATCTCGCATCACCGTCAGCGATCACGGATTAATGGCTTTGGGCATGGTGCTGGAAGCGCGCGCGCTGCTGGAAAGTCTGCGAGACCGCTATCCGAAGCTGGCTGTGGCCGGCTACAGCATGGGCGGTCATATGGCCGCCATCACCGCGGCGGTCTCTCCATTTTCCGTCGCGTGTGCGGCGCTGGCTACCGGCGCCTCCGCAAGTAGCATCTACACCAGCGGGCTCCTGTCATGGAGCGTCGATCTGGACGCCCTGGGCGGGGATCGCGAACTTGCGCGCTGCCGCACGCGAGCGGCTCCGCCACCTTTTTAGCGTCGCCGATATCACGCGCTATCCTCCGCCGATCAGGGCGGACGCAGCCGTCATTGCGGGATGCACGCGCGACGGGTATGTGGCGCAGCAGCGAGACCAAGCGCCTGCATCAGCACTGGGATGGAAGCACGCTACGCTGGATTCCGGCTGGCCATTTCTCCGCACTGGTAACGAGTGGGCCAGCGCTACGCGACTGCGTCGCCGACGCAGTCGGAAGGTTGTGACCAAACGTTCGGCACCCGTCCTTGCTTTTTGCCCTTAGCCAGCTATCGCTGCGGCGCTTAAATTTCTTGACTTCAACTCGATTAAGCTGAATCATAGTGCCCCTATGAAACCCTACCTCCTGCTCTTGCTGTGCGCAGTGTTCGTGTGTCCATCCCGATCAGTGGCTGCTGCTGTCGACGACAGCACAACCCGACAGAAGGAGGAGGCCAGAGCTGCGGCTGCATCAAAATGGCGGCCAGCGGTTTCCTCAAGATCGCCGACACGCGCGATCAGCGTTTTGAAGGCAAGGTCTCGGAAACGACTGCCCTCTGTCGCGGAGGCCAGAAGGCCGTTCAATTCCGGATGACCCCCTGGGTGGATTGGTCGCAGTACTTCGGAACCGGAGACATCTCTTCCATGCCGTCCGGTTTTCTCACGGGGAAGCTCGCGACGTTTAACGGGGTCACAGGCGCGCTGCTCGATCTCGAATATGAGCGGATGGAGCTGATTAAGTTCAATCTGTTCGACAACAACGGAACCTATCAAACCTTTGTCACTGGACGCGCGGGCGTCGGCGGCCCGGCACTCAAGACATGGCCGGAGATGCGCCTGCCAAAAGACAACACCGTACTACTTGGCGGTCGGTGGCGATGGGGAACAAGTTTGCACTGGCGACCTGATTCGCGCGCGCACCCTGACGGGAATCTGCAACGACCTGCGCAATCCGTTGATGGGTTCCACGGCACGCCCTTCGCACGCAACGTCGAATTTGATACTACCTTCCCGGACCTTGGCCAGACGACGCTAACCAAGAATCGCCACGGCGGGCGGATCGGTTTGCTGACCCCAGACCCTCAAGTCATCAGCCGCAAGCTGTTTACGCGGGTGCAGTCGAACCCCGCCGCCTGCAATGCGGGATTCGGACTTCCGAATAATTCGCCCGATGCGAATTGCGATTACCAAAAGGCGCCGTTCTTCAATGTGCTTGCCGCCTACTGGATTCAATTCATGACGCACGACTGGTTCTCGCACATGGAGGAGGGCCACAACGCCGCCGAACTTATGGAGGTCGGCTGCAAGACGCAGTTGGTGAATAACGTCGCAGACGCCGCTCACGCCGGACGATGTGCAGAAGCTGGGATGCCGTCCCACCGATCAGGTAGACACAGACCTATGTGCTGCAGAGTTCGCCGCCCGATCAATTTTCCAGCGGCGGCCATAATTATCTGACGCGCGCGCCGAAAACATTCAGTAACAAGAACACGGCGTGGTGGGACGCCTCGCAACTCTACGGCTTCGATGAGACTTCATTGAAGCGCGTGAAGCGCGATCCAAAAGATCCCGCGAAAATGCTGCTCGAACCCGTTGCCGGAATGCCGGGCGCCGGCTACTTGCCCGTGCTGCAGGCCACCGATCCGATGCAGCCGCAGTGGACGGGGCAGGAGTCGGTAGCGTTTCCCGACAACTGGTCGATCGGGCTGAGCTTCTATCACAACCTGTTCGCGCGGGAACACAACTCGTTTGTCGACGAATTTCGCCGACAAGCGGCACTGATGCCCAATGCAGACAGCGGCCTGCGCAATCCCTCCGACCCAAAGCGCGTGATCCGCAACCAGGACGTCACGCCGGATGAACTCTTCCAGGTGGCGCGGCTGGTGGTAGCGGCGGAGATCGCGAAGATCCATACCATTGAATGGACGCCGCAGCTTCTTTACGACGAGCCGCTCTACAAGGGCATGAACGCAAACTGGAACGGGTTGCTCGGTACGGGCGATCCCGACGTTTCCAAGGTGCTGTCGGATATCATCGTCCGCAATTTCGGCAAGTCGACAAGCAGCACAAAAGAGTCGCAGTGGTATTCGGTCTTCGCGTCCGGGCCGGGGATCTTTGGCCTCGGCAGTACGGTGCCGCACTACGACATCACCAAGACGGACGACGTCAATGGCGGCGTGAATCACTTTGGATCGCCATTCAACTTCCCCGAAGAATTCGTTACGGTGTACCGCCTGCATCCGCTGGTTCCCGACCTGATCGAGTACCGCGATGTCAGCAAGGACCCGAACCAGATCGTGCAGAAGGTCGCCGTAATCGATACGTTCGAGGGCAAAGCCACGGACGCGATGCGATCGCGTGGGATGGCCAACTGGGGTCTCAGCCTGGGACGGCAGCGTCTGGGCTTGCTCGCGCTGCACAACCATCCGCAGTTCATGCAGAACATTCATCTGCCGCGGCTCGACACGCCCACCGGGCAGATCGATATTGCGGCGCTCGATCTGATTCGCGACCGCGAGCATGGCGTGCCGCGCTTCAATGAGTTCCGGCGGCAGTATGGCCTGCGTCAACTGACCAGCTACGACGACTTCGTGGATAAGACCCTCCCCGCCGATTCGGCTGCCCTACAAACAACAGCTAGAGATAGTCGCGCAATTGCGCGAGGTTTACGGCACGCACGTTTGCGATTCGTCGAAGGTCATCACGGACGCGCAGCTGAACGAGGACGGTTCACCGATCAATGATTGTCTGGGCCATCCCAATGGGTCCGTGGTCGACAACATCGAGGATGTGGACACGGTTGTCGGCTGGCTTGCGGAATCGACGAGGCCGCACGGGTTTGCGATCTCGGAAACCCAGTTTGTGGTGTTCATCCTGAATGCGTCGCGGAGGTTATATAGCGACCGTTTCTTCACCTCAAGCTTCAGGCCGGAGTTTTATACGCAACTGGGCATCGACTGGGTGAACCACAACGGCCCCGGACCGGAAATGATCGAGGTGGGGATGCCGAACGGGCATAAGCAGCCCGTTTCGCCGCTCAAGCGCGTACTGATGCGAAACATTCCGGAGCTGACTCCAGAGTTGCAGCACGTGACCAATGCGTTTGATCCGTGGGGGCGCGATCGCGGCGAATATTACACGCTCGAATGGAAGCCACGGCCCGACGCGGTCAGCGATCCGGCGTTCAAGCAATAGTGGACGCGCGGTAAGTGGACCGCCGGCTCGTTCCGGGCCGTGCGGCCCCGCTGTCACCATCCGTCCATCTTGGCTGGCGCGAGACGTGACGTAATGCTTCCGTCCGGCTTTGCGAGGTGGCCACGCCGCTTCGGTCGTTCGCTCGCATCCGCGTGCCGTCACTCCACAAAGTGTCCTGCGTCACAAGCACACCGTACTTCTCGTCACAGACATATGCCCGCTTCCCCTTCAAACTGAGGCTTACTCCCGGGTGCTCAGGCCAGTTCATTTAGCGCCTGAGCTACTCCTCGGCATTACGAGGGCAAAAGTAATTGCCGCCATTTGGTGTTCTCATCCTGCGCGTCCGGCGGCCGCTTCTTGGATTGGCCCTCTGACAATATTTGCAGGAGTAAGGGAACCTGGCTCAGTAGGAGATGTTGAGCATTATGGTGGAAGGCATTCAGTCACCCGCGCAAGTGACGTACTGGTTGATAACCGGGCAAACCCTTTTCATAACCCTTAATCTTCTGGGGCTGGCGTGCTTCTTCTATATCGTATCGAAGCGCATGACGCCGCTCCTTCGGGGCGAACGCGATTGGCGTTTTGACCGGCCCTTAGTGCGCCTGGAAAGGCTTTTCCAATTTTGGCTGGGGCAGTGGAAGCATCCGCGCTACCGTACCGCAGGGATCATGCACATCCTTATCTTTGCGGGCTTCATTATCCTGGCGACTCAGGCCTTCTCTCTGCTGATTCTCGGCTTCTCCCCAAATTTCGTTCTACCGGGCTCCTCGGGGGGAGTCGGCGATATCTATAACACCGTCAAGGACTACGCTGCGACCATTGTCTTCCTTTGCATGGTCTTCGCCGTTGTTCGGCGCCTAGTCTTCAAGCCCGCGCGGTACGCCGTGCCTGCCAGATACGGCAAAGGTCATCCGGTCGACGCTATCTTTCTCTTAGGGCTGATTGCGCTGCTGATGGCGTCTGAGAGCCTGTTCGAAGCCAGCAAGGCGGCCTATCAGACGCAGCATAGGCCAGCCGGCTGAATTAATGGCTTTCCTGTCGCTGCCGTGGGTGTTGAAGAGTGTTCTCGCTACAACTCCGTTGCCGACGCTTCAGAGTCTGAATCTTGGCGCCTATTTTGTCGATGTGCTGACCTTCTACTTCTTGCTGTGCTATCGGCCGTTCGGAATTCAGTTCCACGTGGAAACTTCTCTGTTCAACGTTTACTTCGCAAAGTTGGACCGCGGAACGGTGAAGCCGGTGAGATGGGGCGTCGGCGACGAGCATCTGGATCAGGTGAAATCCTTCGGCGTGAAGACCTTCGAAGACTTCACCTGGAAGCACATGCTCGATTTCTATTCCTGTGCCGACTGCGGGCGATGCTCCGACCAATGCCCGGCCAATGCGGTGGGCAGGCCGCTCTCGCCAAGATTCATCACCATCAAGGCGAGAGATTACAGCTTTCCAGCACTATCCGATGTTCGGCAGCGCGGGCAACGGCGTACCATTGATAGGTAGCATTTATTCAGAAGATGAAATCTGGTCTTGCACGACCTGCGGCGCCTGTGAAGAAGAATGCCCGTTGCTGATCCAGTACATCGACAAGATCGTCGATTTGCGGCGGGGCATGATCGATGACGGCAACGTACCTCAGTCCCTGCAAAAGCCACTGAAGGCCCTCGAGAGCCGCGGTAATCCCTACGGCAAGATGGAGAAGAAACGGCCTGAGTGGACGAAGGCCAAAGATTTCTCCCCGACTTGCACCGTCAAGACCCTGGACGGGAAGAATAATGCGGACACGTTGTACTTCGTCGACAGTATCACCTCCTACGATGACCGCATGCAGTCGATCGGGCGCGCCACGGCGAGGATTCTCGACTCGGCCGGAGTGAATTTCGGAATCCTGGGCGCTGCCGAAAAAGATAGTGGACATGACGCGCGGCGATTTGGCGAAGAGACGTTGTTCATGGCGCTGCGGGACCACAACGTGGATGCCATCAAGGCGTCCGGCGTCCAGCACATCGTCACCGCCGATCCGCACGCCTACAACGCGCTGAAACATGACTACAAAGACATGCCGCCGGTGGAGCACATCAGCCAGGTCATCTGCCGGGAGGTGAAGTCCGGCAACCTCAAGCTCGACCCCGTAGAAAACGCAGACAACGTATATGCCTATCACGACCCGTGCTATCTGGGCCGGCACAATCAGGTTTACGACGATCCCCGCGACTGTGCTCGATGCGATTCCTGGCTTGAAAAGGGTGGAAATGAGCCGCTGCCGGGACCGGTCATTCTGTTGCGGCGGTGGCGGGCTGATGCTGTTCTACGAGCCGAAAGAAGACGAGAGGATGGGCGTGAAGAGAGTCCGGATGGCCGCGGAAGCCGGGGCCAATGTGATCGTGACTGCCTGCCCGTTCTGCATGGTGAATATTGAAGACGCGATCAAGGTTGCGGGCATGGAAGGCAAGATGACCGCCATCGACCTGGCGGAACTGGTCGACAAACAGCTTGCACGTGAAAGCCCGAAGGAGATCGGTCTCCCGGTCGAGCGAGAGACGCGTGCGGTTGTGTACGGGTAGTGCGGCCTTAGGCCCGCATACAGTGGCAGAAGAAAGAATTACCTAAGACGCTGAGATCGACGACCTCAGCGGCTTGAAGAGGTGTTTGTCCCTGGCTTACGCGGCGCTGAAGCGCCGCACTACCCGTACTCGCCGGATACACAAATCGTGAACCTGCTTTGGAGCACATCAATTCGTGGAGAGTCGACTGTGGAAATTCTAGTTTGCGTAAGACGAGTACCTGACACATCGGAAAACGAAATTCAACTCAACACCGCCGGGAACGATATCGAACGTGACGACCTGGTGTATTCGATCAACGAACCCGACAACTACGCCGTCGAAGAGGCCCTGCAGATTACCGCCAAGGCCGGCGGCACGGTCACCGTGGTTACGGTTGGCAGCGACGACGACGAGGAGGTACTGCGTCGAGAGATGGCCATGGGCGCCAACCGCGGCGTGTTGATCTCCGACGAGGCCTTCAGCGGATCGGACGGAAGGGGCATTGCAGAAATCCTGAAATCCTTCGTGCAGAAGGGCCATTATGACTTGATCCTGACCGGGGTCCAAGCCGAGGACGGCGGCGCCCAGGTGGGCGGCATGCTGGCGGCCCTGCTTGACTATCCGTTCGCTTCTTTGGTGAATTCCATTGCCGTTGACGGTGGCAAGCTGAAGGTAAGCCGGGAAATCGAAGGCGGCAACAAGGAGATGAATGAAATCGATCTCCCCTGCGTGCTCTCGATTCAGACCGGCATCAATGAGCCGCGTTACGTCGGGATGCGAGGCATCCGGCAGGTAGCGGGGGTCGAGGTTCCAACCTTCAGTGCGTCCGACCTCGGGGTTGATGCAAGTACGGTCGGGGATGCCGGAGCCAAGGTCAAACGGGTGGACTACTTCGTGCCCGCGCTGGGCAAGGGAGCCGAGATGTTGCAGGGCGACCGGGAAGAGGTCATCGCCAAACTGATTGAGTTAATGAAGGCCAAAGGAGGGTTGAACTAATGGCACGCATCTTCGCCTACATCGCACACAAGGGCGGCATTGCCGATGATTCAGCGGCCGAGCTCGCAGCCGCCGCAAAAAAGATCGACGCTGCCGCGTCGCCGGTGGCTGTGGTTACCGGTTGGGGCGCGGAACTTGACGCCGTTTGCGAAACCCTGCGTGGCTCCTACGCTGAGGTATGGAAAATCGCGAACCAGGCACTTGCTTACCCTAATGCTGAGCTAGTCCGCAAAGCTCTGCTGAACGTTCTGCCGCACGATGGCATCGTGCTCGTCTCTCACGCTCATTTTGGAATCGACCTGTCACCGGGTCTTGCCATCAAGATGAACTCGGCTTTTGTCTCCGATGTGTTGGACATCGAAGGAATTGAAGGGGCCAATCTCAAACTGGTCCGCCAGGAGTTCGGTGGACAGGTGAGCGCCCACGTGCGTTGCGATGTATCAGCCGGCGCGGTCATTAACCTACGTCCCGGCGCATTCAAGCCGCTGGAAGGCACTGTCGTCAATGGCGTCATCGTCGACAAATCCGCCGATGTTGGCGCTCTGACAGCGGGACGGCGCTATCTCGAGACCATCGTTGCCGAGGCGGGTGACGTTGATATTACGAAGCAGGCCGTTCTCGTTTCCGTCGGCCGTGGCATCCAGGAAAAAGACAACATCGCCATCGCCGAGGAACTGGCCGAGACGCTGGGCGCGGCAGTGAGTTGCTCCAGACCCGTGGTCGATGCCAAGTGGCTGCCGAAATCACGTCAGGTCGGCTCGTCCGGGAAGACGGTCAAGCCCAAGGTCTACATGGCATGTGGCATTAGCGGTTCGTTCCAACATCTGGCCGGCCTCAAGGGCAATCCCTTTATCGTCGCCATCAACAAGAATCCCAAAGCTCCGATCTTTCAGGTGGCGGACATCGGAATTGTGGACGACATCCTGGAGTTCTTGCCGGAATTGACCAGCAAGGTCCGTGAAGTGAAACAGATCTCGGTCTAAGAAAATAAGAGAGGCATCGTCAATGATTACCAAGAAGACATTGCAATTGAGTTTGAAATCGCTCCGGGATTTCGCGAAAAAGACACCTGCCTGACGAAGAGCTGATCGCATTGGATGAACGCGATGAATGCCCAGTGGAAATCGTTCGGCAAATGTCGGACCCAGACAAACTGGGCATTCAGCTCCTGTTCATTCCGGAAGAGTACGGCGGCATGGGCGGCAGCACGATGGACGTCTATCTCATATGCGAGCAGATGGCGCGCATCGACCTGGGCGTTGCCACCTCGCTTTTCGCCACATTCCTGGGCAGCGATCCAATAACGTTCGGCGCCACGCCTGAGCAGAAAAAGAAGTGGCTGGGCAAGATCGCCGACGAAGGCGTTCTGTTTGCCTATGGCGCGACCGAACCGGAAGCGGGCAGCGACCTGGGCGCGCTGAAGACGACCGCCGATCGCGTCGAAAAAGACGGCAAAATCGTCGGGTACAAGATCAACGGCAGCAAGCAGTGGATCAGCAACGGCGGAATTGCGGACTATTGCACCATCCTGGCCAATACGCCCGCAGGGCCAAGCTGGTTCATCGTGGACGCGGGCACCAAGGGTTTTGCTCACGATGAGCCCGAGGACAAGCACGGCATTCGTCTGAGCAACACGGCAGCGCTGGCTCTCAACGACGTTTACGTCGATGCCGACCGGCTCGTCGGTGGCGTAGAAGGCCAGGGGCTCATCCAGGCCCAACTGGTCTTCGGTTACACGCGGGTCATGGTCGCGGCCTTCGGACTGGGCGCCGGTTGGTCCGCGCTGGACCGCGCAATCCCCTATTCCACCAAGCGAATCCAAGGCGGCACGCCGCTCTCGGAGAAGCAGGGCTACACCCACAAGCTGATCGTGCCCAACGTGGTGAAGCTGGAAGCCGGACGCGCCTTTATAGAAGAGACGGCGCAACGCATCGACGCCGGCAACGAGGGAAGCCTCAACACCGAAGGCGCCATCGCCAAGTACATGTCCACCGAAGCTGGCGATGCCGCCGCCGACGCCAGTATCCAGGCGCTGGGCGGCTACGGCTACACCCACGAGTACATGGTGGAGAAGGTCAGCCGCGACGTGCGCATCACCCGCATCTACGAGGGCACTTCGGAGATCATGGAGATGACGATCAGCCGCGATCGCTGGCAGCTCCACCTGAAGACGCGCGGACAGCACTATCATGATCGTGCGCGCGAGGCCGAGGCGCTGCATGCCGCGCATCCCAACGTCGGCGCGGATGTAGCGGCCCTGGCGCTGCACGCCCTGGCTGAGGTGATGGAAAAGGCGCGCGTGCATCGACTCACCCGCTTCCAGCACATTCTGCTGCGCGTCGGTGAATGGATTGCGTATGCCGAATGCGCTGCCACGCTGGCCCGCCGGGCTGCGCTGGCTGCGGAAGGCAGGCTGCACGAGAAGGCGAACGACCGCTTCGACCCGACGGCGCTGGCGGCCATCAGCCGCATTTTTGCGCGTGAGGCGGCCCTCAAGGTAGGCGAAGAGGGTTTGCGTTGGGTAACCGGAGCCAGCGGCGTGAGCGATGCGGAGATGGCAGGGTTCGAAGTGGACTTGGGATTGCCCGCCATTCACCGTGCGCAGACCGGTCTGGTCGCGGACATGGATTACGTTGCCGACGTACTCTATAGCCGGGTGAAGAAAGAAGTGCAACAGGCTGTCCTGGTATAAGAGAGCAGTGATATAGAGACAGGCATTCGGTTTGGTTTTTGCGAGCCGGATGCCTGTGCTGTTTATGGCGAGAGCGAATAAAATACGAATCCTAGATGGGGTCCTCACCTCCTCTTGTCCGAATATATATGTCTGTAACACATGATATATATGTTTCAACAAATTATAGATGTGTTGTGACATATAATCTGTACTACATTTGGGTGACTTGCGTCACCCACCCCCGCTCGCTACATCACTGACAACGTTCCGGCCCCCCTGTCACAGTAGGGATGCTCTCGGGCGCACCCGGGTCATCCAGGCCGTGAGAGCGGATACTTCGCTCCTCGAGGGAGCAGCGAACAAGGCCCAACCTCCGAACGCCTGCTTTTTCGTCGCCCGATAGCCACCATTTTCGTTCGAGTCGAAGAATATCTAAAGGAAGTGACCAGCTATGGAAAACACCGCGTATCGTGCGATTGCGATTGTGGGAGCAGGCGCCGTTCTGCCCGATGCCGTGAACGTAGAGGCTTTCTGGCAAAACGTGAAGAACAGCCGTTACAGCATCAGCGAGGTTCCATCCGACCGTTGGGACCCAGCGCTTTACTACGATTCCGATCACGGCGCGCCCGATAAGACTTACTCGAAGATCGGTGGCTGGGTGCGCGAATACGTGTGGGAGCCCATGAAGTGGCACCTGCCCATTCCGCCCCGCGTAGTCGATGCCATGGACATTGCGCAAAAATGGGCCATCGCGTCTACCCGCGAAGCGTTGGAAGACTATGGCTATCCCAAGCGGCCGCTGAATCTGGACCGTACGGCAGTGATCCTCGGCAACGCCATGGCCGGAGAAAGACATTACCTCACCTCGTTGCGCGTGCACTTTCCGGAATACGCCCGTGAGCTGGCGGATAGCGCCACCTTCGCCGCGTTGCCGGCGGCAGCACGCCGAGACATCACGCGCGAATTGCACGACCGCATGGCCAAGCTTCTCCCCGAAATTACGGAAGACAGCATGCCCGGCGAACTGGCCAACTGCATAGCCGGCCGCATTGCGAACATCTACAACTTCCATGGACCCAATTACATTGTGGATGCCGCCTGCGCCTCGGCGATGGCGGCCATCAGTTCGGCGGTCGAAGGGCTAGTGGCGAACGATTTTGACGTGGCGGTCTGCGGCGGGATTGACCGCAACATGGGCGCCCCAACCTTCGTCAAGTTTTGCAAGATCGGCGCACTCTCGGCGACCGATAGCTCGGCCCTACGCCGAGGGAGCTGATGGCTTCGTAATGGGCGAAGGCGCCGCGATCTTTTTGCTCAAGCGTCTGGCCGATGCCGAGCGCGATGGAGACAAGATCTACGCCGTGCTGCGCGGTATCGCCGGGTGCGAGCGACGGCAAGGGAAAAGGGATTACGGCGCCCAACCCGATTGGCCAGAAATTCGCCATCGAGCGCGGCTGGCAGAATGCCGGATTGTCTCCCACTGCCGGGACCTTGATGGAAGGCCACGGCACCTCGACCAGCGTGGGCGACGCCATCGAACTGCAAAGCATGGCGGATGTGCTCGGCAGTTTTAATCTCCCCGCCGGGTCGGTGGCGCTTGGCTCCGTCAAATCGAACATTGGGCATCTCAAGGGAGCTGCGGGCGCGGCTGGATTACTAAAAACAACCCTGGCGCTGCGCGATAAGGTGTTGCCGCCCAGCCTGAATTTCAAACATCCCAATCCGGCCATCGACTTTGCTCACTCCCCTCTGTATGTCAATACCGAGTTGCGGCCGTGGACGGTCCCGGCGGATGTCACGCGGCGAGTCGGGCTCAGCGCCTTTGGCTTTGGCGGCACCAACTTCCACGCCGTGCTTGAGGAGTACATACCCGGCAAGCTCAACGGAAATGGCAAGCGGTCGGTAGCGGTCACTACACCGTCGCCAGTTATGACGGAGCAGAGTGTCAGCGCGGCAACTGTTGCGCCTCCGGCACCCGTCGCGACCGCGGCAATTGCAACTGCCCCTGTTACGTCTGCATCTGCTGCTGCCCCTGCGTCGCCTACGACGATTCCCTACAAAGCTCCGCTCCGTGGCGCGCTGGTAATCGGCGCTGCCATCAGATGCGGCACTGCCGAGCGTCTGCAGGCTAGTCCAAAAAGATGCCGCGGCGGGTCGCGCACCAGCGCCGGCCGCTCCAGCGGAATCGGACCTGAGAGCTCCTGAACGCCTTGTGATTGACTACGCCGACGCTGCCGATCTGGCGGACAAATCGGCCAAAGCGCTCAAGGCGCTAAAAGCCAACCAAGCTCCGATCTGGAAGGCCTTGCGTCCACAAGGTATTTTCCGCGGACAGGGCACTGCGGGCAAAGTGGCATTCCTGTATACCGGACAAGGCTCGCAGTACGTCAACATGCTTGAGCCGCTTCGCGCCGCCGAACCAATCGTGACCGAAACTTTCGCCGAAGCGGATCGCATCATGACTCCGCTACTGGGCAAGCCGCTGAGCGAGTTTATCTTCGTTGACCAAACTAACGCGGACGCCGTTGCAAAAGCTGAAGAAGATCTGCGCCAGACCGAGATCACTCAGCCCACTGTGCTGACGATCGACCTGGCTCTGACCCGGCTGTTAGCTGCCTACGGCATTCAGCCTGACATGACCATGGGACACAGCCTGGGCGAATACGGCGCCTTGGTTGCGTCTGGTTCCCTTACCTTCGAGGACGCATTGTCGGCGGTTAGCGCCCGCGGCCGCGGCATGACGCGCGTGGCGGTGAAAGATACCGGAAAGATGGCGGCGGTCTTTGCGCCGCTTGCCGAAGTTGAGCGAATCCTGAAGACCATTGACGGCTACGTTGTGATCGCCAACGTAAACAGCGGGCAGCAGTCGGTCATCGGCGGCGCCAGCAAAGCAGTCGAACAAGCCATACAGATATTCCTGCAAGCCGGCTACGACGTGGCCCCATTGCCGGTGAGCCACGCGTTCCACACCTCGATCGTCGCTCCTGCCAGCGAGCCTCTCCGTGAAATGCTGTCGCATCTTCACATACAACCACCTCGTGTGCCGATCGTTGCCAACGTAAACGGCGAGTTTTATCCCACGGGACCGAATGTTGTTCCGCAGATGATGGACCTTCTCGCGCAGCAGGTTGCGTCGCCGGTACAGTTCGTGAAAGGCCTGAACACGCTCTACGATGCCGGGGCTCGCGTCTTTGTTGAAGTCGGGCCGAAGAAGGCACTGCAGGGATTTGCCGAGGAAGTGCTCGGCGGACGCGGCGACGTGATTTCGCTGTTCACGAATCATCCGAAATTCGGCGATATTCCAGCCTTCAACCAGGCGCTATGCGCCTTGTATGCCGCGGGATTGGGCCGCGGAGTGGCGGATGTGGCGATCGAGATACCGGCGAAACCTGTGCCGTCACAGTCAGTGATTGCCACACCGGCAAACGACGCCAAGCCAACGCCGCAGGCGGCGACTGCTGCGGCTGCGGTCAGGGCGCCGGCGCTGCCTGCTCTCACGAGAGCTGCAATTTCCGCGCCGGTGAACGAGGCCAAACCAAAGCTGCTAGTGGCAACTCCTCCCACCGATGTGACGCTGCCGGCAAGCCGTTCCAACGGTAATGGGTACGACGAACTTGGCCGTCTGTTCGCCGAGACTCTCCAACGGGCCGGCTGGCAAATTAACCACGGCGAGAAGTCCTTCCTCGACCAGTCTCCCGATCGGGATCACAGGAGCTTCTCTGGGCCTGCCCGGAACCGAGCGCATCTTCGACGATGGCAACATCGAACGCATCCTGCGCGGCGACCAATTCATCAGCTCTATCCCCGCTCGCTTCCGCCAGGAGATGGTGGACAAACGCATCAGACGCTTGGTCAAGAGCGAGCAGGGAGAGCCCACATTTGAGTCCATCACGGATGTCGCGGATGTTATTAAGCTGGCGGGTCGCGGAGGCGCCTTCGATCTGGAAAGTGAATTCGGCGTTCCCTCCGATCACTTAGCCGCCTTCGACCGCGTTACTCGCCTGGCTATCGCTGCGGGAATCGACGCGCTGCGTGACGCCGGCATCCCGCTGGTCATGCGTTATAAAACCACGACCAAAGGCACACAGTTGCCGGAACGCTGGGGATTGCCAGATGCCATGCGTGACGATACCGGCGTGATCTTCGGCTCTGCCTTCCCCGGCTGTGACTCCTTCGCCGACATAATCTCAAGCTATTACGAAGACCATACCCGCCGCGAGCAGTTGGCTATGCTGGAAGGCTTGCGTCTCCGCGCGGTTGGCAACGGTCATTCCGATCTTGGGGAAGAACTGGACCGGCGCATCCAGGAGTTGCGCGTCGCAATCGAAAAAGATCCCTACGTCTTCGACCGGCGCTTCCTCCTGAGAGTTTTGCCGATGGGACATTCGCAATTTGCCGAACTCATTGGCGCTCGCGGTCCCAACACGCAAATCAACTCCGCCTGCGCGACCACCGCCCAAGCTGTATCGTTGGCGCAGGACTGGATCCGCGCCGGGCGGTGCCGCCGCGTGATCGTCATCTCGGCTGACGATGTTACTTCGGACCATCTGATCGGATGGATGGGCGCCGGCTTTCTGGCCAGCGGAACGTCAGCCACCGATGAAAAGGTCGAAGACGCCGCTATCCCCTTCGACCGCCGTCGGCACGGCATGATTATGGGCATGGGCGCCGCCGCGCTTGTGGTGGAGAGCCTGGATGCCGCGCGAGAACGCGGAATCCAGCCTATATGCGAAGTGCTGGGCACGGTAACCGCCAATAGCGCGTTTCATGGCACTCGGCTCGATGTCCAACACATCGGACAGGTGATGGAGGACCTGGTGACCCAAGTCGAAACGCGCAGTGGCATTAAACGCAACGAAATAGCGCCGCAAATGGTTTTTGTTTCCCACGAAACCTACACGCCCGCGCGTGGCGGCAGCGCCTCCGCGGAGATCCATGCACTGCGTCGCGTTTTCGGCGACAACGCAGATCAAATCGTGATCGCCAATACCAAAGGCATGACTGGTCACGCAATGGGCACCGGCATCGAAGATGTCCTTGCCGTGAAGGCACTGGAAACGGGATTGCTCCCGCCGGTTGCAAACTTCAAGGAAGTCGATCCCGAGTTGGGTGTCTTGAACCTGTCGAAGGGCGGCGCCTATCCCGTTCAGTATGCAATGCATCTGGGCGCCGGTTTCGGTTCGCAGATCAGCATGATGTTCTTGCGGTGGGTGCCCACGAAGGACGGGATTCGTCGCAGCCCCAATGCTCTCGGCTACGCCTATCGTATTGCCGACGAGACCGCCTGGAGCGCCTGGCTAAGCCGGATGGCAGGCCGTCCGGTCGCCAATCTGGAAGTGGTTCACCGCACGTTGCGCGTGCCGGACCAAGGGTTGGCAGCACGCATCGCTGGAACTGCGAAAGATTCCGCGCCGGTGCCAACACCCACGCAGCCCGCTAAGCCCGAAGTGAAGGTGCAAGTCGCCGCAACCGCAGCTTCGGCATCGCCAAAAGCTGTTGTGAAGGTCGAACCCGTGAAAGAACAAGTACCGACCGTCACGACGACGGTCTCAGCGGTAAAGGCAAAGGAAGAAACGAAAGTTCCAGCGCCAGTGCCAGCGGTGGCGTCTCCCAAGAACGGCGCTGGCGACGCTGTGAAGGAGCGCATCCTCGAATTGATGGTGGAGAAGACCGGCTATCCGCAAAGACATGCTGGATGTCGATCTTGATCTGGAAGCCGATCTCGGGGTGGACACCGTCAAGCAGGCGGAGATGTTCGCCGCCATTCGCGAGATCTACAACATTCCTCGCGATGAAAATCGCAAGCTACGCGATTACCCGACATTGGCCCATGTGATTCGGTTTGTGTACGAGAAGCGGCCCGACCTGGCTGGCGGGACCGCTCCGTCGCCAAAGACGGCAGAAACGCCTGGGATGTAACAACTCCCGTCGCGACCCAACCGACCCCGCTCCAGCGCCATCGCCTGCAAACGGCGCTGGCGAGTCGGTGAAAGAACGCATCCTCGAATTGATGGTGGAAAAGACCGGCTATCCAAAAGACATGCTGGATGTCGATCTTGATCTGGAAGCGGACCTCGGGGTGGACACCGTCAAGCAGGCGGAGATGTTCGCCGCCATCCGTGAGATCTACAACATCCCGCGCGACGAAAACCGCAAGCTGCGCGATTACCCGACATTGGCCCATGTGATTCGGTTCGTGTATGAGAAGCGGCCCGAGCTGGCTGGCGGACCCCGTCGCCGAAGACGGCAGAAACACCTGTCGGCAACTCCCGTTGCAACCCCGCCGACCCCGGTGGTGGCATCGCCGGCAAACGGCGCTGGCGAGTCGGTGAAGGAACGCATCCTCGAATTGATGGTGGAAAAGACCGGCTATCCCAAAGACATGCTGGATGTCGATCTTGATCTGGAAGCGGATCTTGGTGTGGACACCGTCAAACAGGCGGAGATGTTCGCTGCCATCCGCGAGATCTACAACATCCCTCGCGACGAAAACCGCAAGCTACGGGATTACCCGACGTTGGCTCATGTGATTCGGTTTGTGTTTGAGAAGCGGCCCGACCTGGCTGGTGGAACTCCGCCGTCACCGAAGACGGCCAGAACATGCCCGCCGTCGTGGCAACTCCCGTTGCGACCCAGCCGACTCCACAAACGATGGCAGTGGCATCTGCAGGGAAGTGGCGCTGCCGAATCGGTGAAGGAACGCATTCTCGAATTGATGGTGGAAAAGACCGGCTATCCAAAAGACATGCTGGATGTCGATCTCGATCTGGAAGCGGACCTCGGTGTGGACACCGTCAAACAGGCGGAGATGTTCGCGGCCATCCGCGAGATCTACAACATCCCGCGCGACGAAAACCGCAAGCTGCGCGATTACCCGACACTGGCACATGTGATTCGGTTCGTGTTCGAGAAGCGGCCTGACCTGGCGGGAGAACTGCTCAGCCGGCTCCGCAACGGCGAGCCAACGCATCCGCCGTCGCGGCGACTCCCGTTGCGACCCAGCCGACTCCATCAGGGCCGGCGGTGGCATCTGCAAAGACGGCGCCGCCGAGTCCGTGAAAGAACGCATCCTCGAATTGATGGTGGAGAAGACCGGCTATCCCAAAGACATGCTGGATGTCGATCTTGATCTGGAAGCCGACCTTGGCGTGGATACCGTCAAGCAGGCGGAGATGTTCGCCGCCATCCGCGAAATCTACAACATCCCGCGCGACGAGAACCGCAAACTGCGGGACTATCCCGACGTTGGCGCACGTGATCCGGTTTGTGTATGAGAAGCGGCCTGACCTGGCCGGTGTGGCCTTCGTCGTCACTGTCTGCCAACCAAAGTTGAACCGGCCGTTCCCGAGCCGACAACCGTCACAGCCCCAGCGGTCACTGACGACGCCATCGCGGATAAGGTGCTCGAAATCGTGGCTGAGAAGACGGGCTATCCCAAAGACATGCTTGATCTCGACCTCGATCTTGAAGCGGATCTCGGGATCGACACGGTCAAGCAGGCAGAGATGTTCGCCGCCATTCGAGCGGCATATAGCATTCCGCGCGATGAGAATCTCAAGCTGCGCGATTTCCCGACATTGGCGCATGTCATCCAGTTTGCGCACAGGGGGCAGCAAGCAGCCACGGCGACTACTGCCGCTGTGCCCGCAACGCCTGTTGCGGTAGCGGTCAAGGCTCCGCGCCCGCCAGTTGCGAGCTTTCGATGCGGCAGACCGCATTCCACGACGAGTGCCAGTACCCAATCTGCGACCGCCGCTTAACGTGTGCAAACCGACTGGCGTGACGCTCGGCAAGGGTTGCCGCGTAGTAGTTATGCCAGACAAAGGAGGGGTTGCGGACGCCTTGGCTCAGCAGCTGCAGGCGAAGGGCGTAGAGGTACTTCAGATCAAGGATGCGCGCGATCCCGAAGCTCTGGCCAATTGCCTGAAGGGCTGGCTCGCCGCCGGTCCGGTGCAGGGAGTCTATTGGCTTGTCCGCGCTGGATAACGAAGGCCCCATCAGCAAGATGGATTTGCCCACCTGGCATGAGGCGCTACAGATACGTGCCAAGTCGCTCTACACCACCATGCGAGTTCTGTACGAGCAGATTGCGGAGCCGGGCACATTCCTGGTGTCGGCGACGCGCCTTGGAGGTCAGCATGGATATGACGAAGCCGGGGCGGTCGCGCCGCTGGGCGGGGCAGTAACGGGCTTCACCAAAACGTATAAGCGGGAACGGCTCGACGCTATCGTCAAAGCAGTCGACTTCGAAGCCGATCGCAAGGCCGCGGAAGTTGCTGAGCTGCTTATCGAGGAAACACTGCGCGACGCCGGCGTAGTCGAGGTTGGCTACAAAGGCGGACTGCGCTGGACGGTTGGACTGCAAGAGCAACCGGTGGCCGATGGCCAACCCGGAATGACGCTAGACCCGAATACTGTATTCCTGGTCACCGGGCGCGGCAGGAAGTATCGTCTCTGCAATTACCGCCGACTTGGCCGCCGCTTCTGGCGGTACGTTCTACCTGCTTGACCTGGTACCCGAACCTGATCCGAATAATCCCGACCTCACGCGCTTTGTGAACGACAAAGACGGCCTTAAGCGCGATCTGTTTGCACGCATACAGGCAAGCGGCCAGCGTGCCACGCCGGCACTGGTAGAGAAGGAACTAGCGGGGCTGGAACGGGCGCAAGCTGCCCAGAGCGCAATCGATGCTGTGCACGCTGCGGGAGGCACTGCGCAGTACTTCAGCGTCAACCTCACGGATACGGACGGCGTGGCCGCCATCATCAACCAAGTACGAGAGCGCAGTGGGCACATTGACGTGCTGCTGCATGCTGCGGGAATCGAGCGCAGTCACTTCCTGCCGGACAAGGACTCTCGTGAATTCGACCTGGTCTTCGATGTAAAGAGCGACGGTTGGTTCAACCTGCTGCGTGCGCATCGGCGACATGCCGTTGGGAGCGACGGTAGCGTTTAGCTCGGTTGCAGGACGATTTGGCAACGGAGGACAGACGGACTACAGCTCCGCCAACGATCTGCTCTGCAAGATCACGTCAAGCTTCCGTACGACTCGGCCGCTGACGCGCGGCATTGTCATCGACTGGTCGGCATGGGGCGGTATCGGCATGGCAACGCGCGGCTCCATCCCAAAGATGATGGAACTGGCAGGCATCGATATGCTGCCACCCGAAGCGGGCATTCCCTGGATTCGCCGCGAACTGACCAGCGGAGGGACCTGCGGTGAAGTTGTCGTCGGCCAGCGGCTCGGGGTTCTGCTGAGCGAGTGGGACACGACGGGTGGGCTCGACACGGATGCACTCGCAGCCTCGGCCGAAAAGCGGACATCTGTGCCAGGCCCAATGATCGGCAAGATCACAGCAATGGGCCTGTACAGTGGCTTGACCATGGAGACCACGCTCGATCCTAAGGTGCAACCGTTCTTATACGATCATCGGATCGACGGGACGCCGGTATTGCCGGGCGTCATGGGGATCGAGGCATTTGCAGAGGCGGCGCAGTGCGTGCATCCCGGCTGGCATGTCGAAGCCGTGGAAGAGGTGAATTTCCTGTCGCCGTTCAAGTTCTACCGCGATGAGCCGCGCACGGTGACGGTCCAAGCGGTGTACCGGCCGCAAGGCGACAGGTTGCTGGCGGATTGCCGGTTAATCGGCCGGCGCACGCTACCGAACCATCCAGAACCGCAAGAAACCATTCATTTCACAGCCCGTGTGCGGCTGTCGAAACAGGCACCCTAGAAGCAGTGAGGGGGAAGGCCCTGGTGACTTCCTCCGAATCCATCATTGGAGCCGCCGAAATTTACCGCGTGTACTTCCACGGACCAGCCTACCAAGTCCTGGAGGGGGCTTGGTGGGATGGAACGCACATGATCGGAATGATGGCAGGACAATTACCGGGCAATCACCAGCCATCCGACCAGCCGACGCTGATGGCGCCACGCCTGATCGAGTTGTGCTTCCAGACCGCCGGGCTGTGGGAAATGAGCGAGCAAAACCGGTTTGGTCTGCCGCAAAACGTTCACCAAGTCTCATTGCTGCGTGCGCCGGCCCTGGCGGAAAGCCAGTTGTACGCGGTCGTCACTCCTAATCCGGACCATGAGAGCTTCGATGCCGAAGTTGTGGACGAAAAGGGGAACTGCTACGTGCAGCTAAGCGGCTATCGCACGGCAGCGCTCCCCGGCAACGTTGATGCCGAGCCATTCAAAGCATTGCATGCTGTTATGGCGTAATGAAGTTAACGCGATTGATCTGGCCGATCGGTTGAGGAGACTTTAATGCAGCACGAATTTCAGCGCGTGGCTATCGTTAACCGCGGCGAAGCTGCGATGCGCTTCATACACGCAGCGCGCGAGTTTAATCAAGAGTACGGCACATCGCTAGTTACTATTGCCCTCTACACGGAGCCCGACCGCCACGCTATGTTCGTCTGTGAGGCGGACGAGGCGGTGTCTCTCGGCCCCGCCATGCTCAAGGACCCCGCCACGGGTCAATCCAAAAGCAGTTACGTCGACTATGACGTGCTCGAACGGGCATTAACGAGTGCACGAGCGGAGGCGGTCTGGGTGGGATGGGGCTTTGTCGCCGAACACCCTGACTTCGCCGACCTCTGCCGCAAGCTCGATATCGTGTTCATCGGTCCGGATGGCGATGTCATGCGGCGGCTGGGCGACAAAATCAGCTCAAAACTTCTGGCTGAGCAGGCGCAGATCCCGGTAGCACCCTGGAGCGGCGGGCCAGTGGAAACGCTCGCCGACGCTCAACGTCACGCCGAGCGCCTGGGCTATCCGCTTCTGATTAAGGCGACGGCGGGCGGCGGCGGCCACGGAATTCGCCGGGTGAATTCTGCCGACCAACTTGTGAAGGCATTTGAAGGCGCGCGCGCCGAGGCGTTCAAGGCCTTCGGGAACCCCACCGTCTTCATGGAGCAATTGGTTCTAGCGGCGCGCCACGTTGAAGTGCAAGTCATCGCCGATCAGTACGGGACCACGTGGGCCGTTGGAGTGCGTGACTGTACCATTCAACGTCGCCACCAGAAAGTCCTCGAAGAAGCGCCCTCCCCCGCGCTCACTACATTGCAGGACCAGGCGCTGCGCGAGGCGGCGGTGCGTTTGAGCCAGGCGGCGGGTTACTACAACGCTGGCACTGTCGAATTCCTGTACCAACCGGAGAGCCACCGCTTCTCGTTCATGGAGATGAATACCCGCTTGCAGGTCGAGCATCCGGTGACCGAACGAACCACCGGGTTCGACTTGGTCAAGCTGCAGATTCATGTTGCAAGAGGCGGGCGCTTGGAAGGAGAACCACCCCGGACTAGCGGTCACGCGATTGAAGTGCGGCTGAACGCCGAAGATCCGGAAAACGGTTTCGCTCCGGCTCCGGGCGTGATTGAGCGTTTCCGCCTTGCGACCGGGCCAGGCGTGCGCATTGACACGGGTGTAGCAGTAGGCGACGCGATCCCACCGGAATTCGACTCGATGATCGCCAAGATCATCACCTACGGGCAGAACCGCAAGGAAGCGCTTTCGCGGCTACAGCGGGTGCTGCGAGAGAGCGTCGTCGTCATCAAGGGCGGAGCCAGTAATAAGGCGTTCCTGCTGGAGTTGCTGAACCGGCCTAGAGGTACAGCGCTCGGAGGTAGATATCGGATGGCTGGACCGTCTGGCGGCGAACGGCGATCATTGTTCCAGGCGTCACGCCGATGTAGCTTTGGTGCAGGCGGCGATTGAAGCGTACTCTGCCGAGTTAGGGGTGGAGCAGACGCAGTTCTATGCGTCCGCCGTTCGCGGTCGACCGCACGTTCGGACTGATCTAGGCCGGACGGTCGAACTACGTTATCGCGGTCAAAGATACTCGCTCAGAGTTTGTTGTCTTGGCCCCCACCTGTACCGCGTAGAAGTGGATGGATCGCGCATTGAGGCCCTTATCCACCCTCTGGGCAGGTTTGAATATTGGCTCACCGCCTTGGGGCGCCGCTTCCACGTCGTCTCCGTGGTTCAAGGTCTGAACTACCGGATCGAGGTAGACGGAGTCTCACACTCGATTGATCGAGATGAAGGCGGATTGGTGCATGCGCCGGGACCGTCGGTAGTCGTTTCCATTGCAGTGAAGCCGGGCGACATGGTTTCGGTTGGCGATACCTTGGCTGTGCTGGAAGCCATGAAAATGGAGATGGCAGTCGTCGCCCCATTTGCCGGAAGAGTCCGGCAGGTGATGACGATACCGCATGTGCAGGTGGACGCTGGAGTTCCGCTGCTGCAAATCGAAGCTATCGCGGATGAGCAGACGTCGGCAACCACGGAGAGGCTGGTATTTGGCGAGTCGGCTACTGCGAGCAAATCTGGACAGGACAAGCAATCGCGCTGGCGTCAGGACTTGGAAGAACTGCGGCATTTGATGCTGGGCTTTGATGCCGATCCGACACAGACCGGGCGGCTGTTCGCGCAGTGGAGCCTGCTCCATGAAGCTCCAGCGGACAGTGAAGAATTAACACGCCGCGAAGATGAAATCCTCAACATCTTCGTTGACATATGCTCCTTGTTTCGCCGGAAACCGAGCGTCAACGATCCTGCCGGCGGTGAAGCGCCCAGTACGGAAGCCTATCTCTTTTCCTATTCACGCATGCTCGAAACGCAAGGCGAGGGACTCCCCCCGGCGTTCATGGACGCACTCCGCCGCACTCTGGCTCATTATGGCGTAAAGACCCTCGACCGCTCGCCCGAACTGGAAGAGAGTCTGCTTTGGATTTACAAGTCGCACCAGCGAGTGGAGCGCCAGATCGCGCCTATTCTGGCCTTGCTGGAACGGCGTCTGGCACGCGTCGACGCCTCGGCGCCGCACGCGGACGAGTCTTTCCGTTCCCTGCTTGACCGGATCATTGCCATCACCCGCGGGACCTTTCCCTCGGTAAGCGACCTTGCCCGCGAACTGCGTTATCGCTGCTTCGAGCAGGCGTTGTTTGAGGAGGCACGTAAACAGATCTACGCACAGGCCGAAGGTCACCTCGCCTACCTTGCCGCCAATCCGGAGGCCGCGGACCGGTCTGAGAGAGTAAAGGCATTGATTGAATGTCCGCAACCGCTGGCAAGCTTCTTCTCCGGGCGGTTTGCTGCTGCCGATCCTGGCTTGCGTCAATTGATGTTGGAAGTGATGACGTCTCGATACTATCGCGGGCAATCGCTCACAAATTTTTGCGCGATGCCTGTAAATGGACATTGCTCGGTCTCGGCGGAATACGTGCAGGACGGAAGGCGCGTCCACGTCTTCGCCGCCCATGCTGAGTACGATCGCTTTCACGAAGCGGTAGGCGCGATGCGCTCTTGCCTAGCGGCAGTGCCGGCCGAGCATGACATCGTCATCGATCTTTATCTTTGGAATTCCGGCTCGCTCGCCGATCCGGAGCTGACGCAACAGGAAGTTTGCTCCGGGCTTAACCAGGCTCGCTTTCCTCGCCCGATTCAGCGGATTGTAGTGGCCGTCGCTGCACCGGGTCGCGGTGAAGGCATGGCCGGCATGCAACACTTCACTTATCAGCTCTCCACGAATACTTTTGAAGAGGAACGACTCTACCGTGGAGTGCATCCGATGATGGCCGAACGGCTGCATATGTGGCGCTTGAAGAACTTCAAGATTGACCGTTTGCCATCGGTTGAAGACGTTTACCTGCTACATGCGGTGGCAAACGAAAACCCCAAGGATGAGCGTCTATTCGCGGTTGCGGAAGTGCGTGACTTGACTCCTGTGCGCGATGAAACGGGACGCATTGTGCAACTTCCGCACCTGGAGCGCATGTTCGCCGAAGCGGTAGCGGGCATGCGACTGTTTCAGTCGCGGCGCGCTCCGCACGAGCGGCTCTACTGGAACCGGATCTTCCTTTACGTTTGGCCGGTGTTCGATCTTAAGCCGGACGAACTCAATGACATCGCCCACAAACTGGCCTTGTCAACGGACGGCTTAGGATTGGAGCAAGTAGTAGTTCAGGCGCGTACTCCCAATCCCCAGACTGGCGAGCTGCGTGATACAGTGATGCGCATCTCGGCTCCCGGCGACGCCGGTTTGCTGATGACCTTCCGGCCGCTCAGCATGCTACAGCTGATGAAACCGCTGACCGAGTACAACCAGAAAGTTGTCCGGATGCGGCGGCGGGGACTGATCTATCCCTACGAAATCGTCAAAATGCTGACGCCCGATCGCGAAGACACGCGGGCCGAATTTCCCCACGGCGATTTTGTCGAGTACGATCTTCATCCGGACGGCCATCTGGCACCGGTTGATCGTCCCTACGGGCAGAACAAATCCAACATCATCGTTGGAGTTATCCGCAACTTTACCGCCAAGTATCCCGAGGGCATGACGCGGGTGCTGCTGATGGGAGACCCGAGCCGGGACCTGGGCGCACTCGCCGAATCCGAATGCCGGCGAATCCTTGCCGCACTGGATCTCGCCGATGAGATGAGCGTGCCGCTTGAGTGGTTCCCAATCTCGGCCGGGGCGAAGATCTCGATGGAGAGCGGCGTGGAAAACATGGACTGGATCGCCCGCGTCCTGCGCCGCCTGGTCGAGTTTACGCAGGCAGGCGGCGAAGTGAATCTCGTCATCAATGGGATCAACGTGGGGGCGCAGCCCTACTGGAACGCCGAGGCGACCATGCTGATGCACACCCGCGGCATTCTGATCATGACCCCGAAAGCGGCGATGGTACTCACCGGCAAGCGCGCCTTGGACTACTCGGGCAGCGTCTCCGCCGAGGACAACGAAGGAATTGGCGGGTACGATCGCATTATGGGAATCAACGGCCAGGCGCAATACTGGGCACGAGACATCGATCAAGCCTGCCACATCCTCTTGCGCCATTATGAGCACACCTACCTGGCTCCGGGCGAGCGATTCCCACGGCGGGCGGCTACAAGCGATCCCATTGACCGGGATGTGCAGACGTATCCGCACGCTACCGGCCCTGACACCGGGTTCGCTCGAGTCGGCGAGATCTTCTCGGACGACACCAACGCTGGGCGCAAGAAATCGTTCGACATTCGCACCGTGATGAGAGCAGTCGTTGACCAGGACCACAAGCCGCTGGAACGCTGGCCCGGCATGAGAGGCGCGGAGACGGCTGTGGTGTGGGACGCCCATCTCGGGGGCTATCCCGTCTGCCTCATCGGCATCGAATCCAAGCAGGTAGCCCGGTTAGGATTTGTCCCGGCAGACGGACCCGACCAGTGGAGCGCTGGGACGCTATTTCCTCTTTCCTCAAAGAAGGTGGCTCGGGCGCTCAATGCGGCGAGCAACAATCGACCGGTGGTTATTCTGGCGAACCTGTCGGGTTTTGACGGATCGCCAGAGTCGATGCGCAAGCTACAGCTTGAGTACGGCGCTCAAATCGGGCGGGCCGTTGTGAACTTCAAAGGCCCCATGATCTTTTGCGTTATCTCCCGCTACCACGGGGGAGCATACGTAGTTTTCTCGCGGGCGCTGAACGAACAGCTCGAAGTGGTGGCGTTGGAGGGAACTTACGCTTCCGTTATCGGTGGCGCGCCGGCAGCGGCCGTCGTGTTTGCCAGCGAAGTCGAAGCCCGGGCCCGCAAAGATGAACGCCTGGATGCGTTGACCCAGGCGATGGCCAAGGCCGAGGGCAAAGAGAAAAGCCGGTTGCGCGCGCAATGGAACGAACTCTTCAAGGTCATACACTCCGAGAAGCTGGGTGAAATGGCCGAGGAATTCGATCGCGTACATAGCGTGCATCGGGCGCTGAAAGTGGGTGCGCTGAATCATATTCTTCCGCCCGCAAGTCTTCGCCCTTATCTCGTTGATGCTGTCGAACGCGGCATGAAAGTTACGGAGCAGTCAGTGCCCAAGAAGCCGCAAATCAGAAGTTTGATTCCAAAAGAAGTTAGCTGCCGAGGATGCATTCATGGTTGCTCCGGTCGGACAGGCATGATGGATGTACATTGGCTGGAACAGACCGAAGCCGACCTGCCGCGGACAATGACTGGTTGAGCACCAGCGAAATCACCCGCTTGAATGGCATGAGGTTCGCCAAACGTCACGACGACTGGCGGCTGGGACGCTGGACGGCGAAACGTTCGCTGGCACTTTACTTAAACCTGGCCGCTCATCCGCAAGCCCTTGCCGACATTGAGATACGCCCGGCGCCGTCTGGCGCACCGGAGGCCTTCGTCGCGAACAAACCAGCGGCAGTCGCCATTTCACTCAGTCACCGCGACGGGGTAGCAGCTTGCGCCGTCGCGTCGCCGGGGATGGAACTGGGTTGTGATTTGGAGATCGTCGAGCCGCGCAGTGACGCATTCATCGCAGATTACTTCACGGCTGAAGAGCAACAGGTGATTGAGGGGACATCGGCAGCAGACCGTCCCTTGCTGTTGGCTCTGCTGTGGAGCGCAAAGGAAAGCGCCCTGAAAGCGCTGCGCACAGGGCTTCGACTCGACACCCGCAGCGTGATAGTTCGTCCGTTTGCGCCGCCGCGGAACGAAGACGCATCCGCAGAAAATCCGGTGCCCACTTTTCGCCCGCCATCCGAGGTCAATATTTGGCACCCGCTGCACGTGGTTTATGAGGACGGGAAAATTTTCCATGGCTGGTGGCAAAATACGGGCGACCTTGTTCGAACGATGGTCGCCTCTCCATCTCCGGTCGCACCCATCCTCTTAGAAACCCCAGCTCATTCTGCACCCGCCAAGTAATCCCCCCAGCGAGAGCATCAAGCCGATGCCGCTCAAAAGGCCCCTCCCCAGCGAGCAAATGGCTGTTGGCAAAAGTCGATGCCTCCAGAAAAGTCGTAGAGAACATTAAAGGCATCTATTTAACCTGCCGTTGATAAAAGCAGGGGCAAAAGTGACGCACGGCACAGACTTAGGTACTGCTCGCATGCGATACATTTGATAAGTCGCGCGGAGACCGGTCTATCGCCCAGCGGATCTGTCAGAGAGACTGGCCATCGCGACACAGTCGAAGGAGATCAAGTTTTATGAAGCCGGATGGGTCACCACACACTTATCTTCGCTACGGTCGAACGCTAGTTAAATCCGGAGTGTCGGGAATGCGCAGCGGCCGGGAATCCCATCTCAATGGGCGACCTCTTTCCGAAGTTCTGACCCAATCTGCGCGTGCATCTTTAAGTCTGGCTACGATTGGAGCCTGTGTCGGTCTGTTGCGTTTCTACGTGCGCGGCCGTCGCGGTCGGCTCCCAAAAACGTTGCGTGGAGTGCGTTGGGCAGTGCGATCGGATTTTGTGCTGGATTCGCCTGGAAGACCCGTGAACTCACGGCCAGCATGGGCCGCGGCTCCCTGAAACAGATGGGCGCAGTCCGTGATGAACACTGGCTCGAGCGCCATCCGATTGATTATGCATAGGCGAAGCCCCGGCGCGCCAATTAAGCACAGCCGCCAGTTGCCGATATTCTTGCCATCGCTACATCCGGCGACTCGGAATATCTCGCACCACCTTGTTCAGCGAAGTCAGCGGCCATCTCTCCATGTACGATTCAACGCGTCTTTAAGAGAAACTTTCGGCGCCCATCCCGTTTCTGCACGGATTCGATGCGTGTCGTACCAGCGATCCTGCAAGGCCCGGTTTAGCTGATGCTTTGAGAATCGCACGCTTCCGCCGTTTGGCAGCACGCGCAGGATGGCTTCCGCGAAAGGGCCGGCAAGGAGTACCGGCCAGCCGGGCGAAAAGTGCGTCACTGTTTTGTCCACTTCCATTTTCGCCTGCGTGGTATTTCCCCAGGGTCAGGTCATCGTCATCGACGATATTGAATTGCCGAAGTGCCGCTCCACTGGAAACCGCGGCCACTTGCATCGCATCCACCAAATTCTCCACATAGTTCAACGGAATGCGGTGGTTCGGATTCCCGAACACGAAGTTGGTCCTCCCCAAGGTGAATCCCAGCAGGCCAACCGGAAGTGGTCTGCCCGGACCGAAGACAATCCCAGGCCTGATGATCGTTGCTGGCAAGGCCGTTCTTCGTGCGAAGTCGACCACAAACTGGTCCGCCGCGATCTTCGATTCAGCATAGAAGTCGCGCAGGTGCGGCGATTTATCGTAGGAAGTGTCTTCGTCGATTCGTTCACCGAGTGAGACTGGGCCATACACCGCCAATGAGCTGGCATATACGACGCGGCCGACACCCTGCTGGAGACACGCGGTCAGGACTCTCTCGGTTCCGGCCACATTGGTGGCGAAGAAATCGGCTCTGCTGCCCGGAGTATCAACCTTGGCCGCGAGATGATAGACAATGTCCACTCCCTGCACGGCACGGGCTATGCAGTCTGCATCTTCTAATGACCCACGCACAACCTCCGCGCCCTGGGTTTCCAGCTGGTCGGCTCGCGCGGAAGGTCTGGCTAACGCCTGAATGGGAACTCCGCGGCCTAGCAAGTCTCGCACCAGGGCCGCGCCCAAGAAACCAGTACCACCAGTTACGCAGACACGCATGCCATCGGTTCCCATCTACCGGAGAAATTCGCCGCTGGAGCCCGTTCGCCCATGCTACGAGTGCTGCAACGCCGCCATTCGACGAAGATTTCCTCACATGTTACACTCCAGCTTTCGAGAGATATCTTAGCGGCTCGGACCGGAGTCGATTCGGTTGCTGTTTTTCCCGCCGGTAAGAATTGGCGCCCACGAGATTGGCTTTCCTCGGTTCGGTTCCCGTGAAACAACTTAAGCCCATTGTTGGAGAGCAGACGGGTTGACGGTCCCCAGCTACATAATCCTCGCTATTGCTGCCATTCCCGGCGTCTATTATGTGCTGGCTCTTTACAGCTCTGCACGATACTTTCTGAGCTGGAAGCGTGTCCCGCCGAATTCTGACTTTACGCCCCCGATCAGCTGTCTGAAGCCCATCAAGGGACTCGATCCCGACGCCTACGAGAATTACGCCAGCTTCTGCCGCCAACACTATCCCGAATACGAAATTCTTTTCTGCGTCGATCCCGGCGATCCCGCGCTGCCGGTGCTGGAAAAACTGGTCAAGGATTTTCCCGAGCAACGCATTCGGCTGCTCTTCGGCTCCGGCCGCAGTGCCATCAACGACAAGATCGGCCGGCTGGTGCGACTGGTCAGCGAAGCTCAGTACGACCTGCTGGTCATTACCGACGGCGACATCCGCGTCGGACCTGACTATTTGCGCGCTGTGGCGGCTCCCTTCCGCGATCCCAAGGTCGGAGGCGCAACTTGTATTTACGCTTCTACCGAAGAAACCACGCTGGTCCAGGAACTGCAATCGATCGGAATGATCTCCGATTTCTTTGCCGGGATCTTTGTAGCCTGGCAGCTGGAGGGCGTGAAGTTCGCCTTCGGACAAACCATCGTCACCCGGCGCCAGAACATTGCCGCGTTTGGCGGCTACGAGGCCATCGATAATCGTCCCGCTGATGATCTTCGCGTGGGTCGCTTGATCGCCGAGCTTGGATATGAGGTCAAGCTGCTCCCGTACGTGGTGCTAAGTGTCGCCGACTTTGCCTCGCTCAGCGACCTGTTTTACAAGCGGGTTCGCTGGATGACGGTGATGCGCCTCATGCGGCCGCGTGGACATTTCGGCTTGATCTTCACCTGGGGCCTTCCCTGGGCGCTGGTCGCGATCACGGTGCATCCCACCATGGCCATCGTCGTCGGCTATCTCGGCAGCTATGCGGTGCTGCGCGTGGCCATGACTTGGCTGATTGGCATCTGGGGCATGAAGCAGTCTGGCCTGTGGAAGAAGATGTTCCTGATACCGGCGTGGGACGCGATGGCTTTCATCATCTGGCTGATCAGTTTCGGCCGGAAATCAATCCGCTGGCGCGGCGTTGAATATTTCATCCGGGAAGGAATTTTGGTTCCGGCTACACCCAAGGCTGGATCCTAAAGGAACGAGGTTCCCATCAGCATGAAAGCCAAAGTTGCCGTCGCCGGGGCAGGAGTTTACGGCGCTACCATTGCGATCAGCCTCGCCGAGGCCGGCCACGATGTCCATCTTTTCGATCCGCTCGGCATCCTGCGAGCCGCGTCCGCCATCAATCAGTACCGCATTCATTCGGGATATCATTACCCTCGCAGTCCAGAGACGATCCGCGAAACGCTCGAGGCGCGGGCCGAGTTCCTGAACACCTTCGCGCCCGCGATCGTGCGCAATAGCCGGCATTATTACGCGATTCCCCACGAGGGCTCGCAGACGCCTCCCGCGTTGTTCGAAAAAGTGATGGCTGACTACCATCTCAGCGCGCGGCCCTGCCGTCCTGAGTGGATGGATTTCGGCTTCATCGACAAGTGCTACGAAGTCGACGAACAGATCTATGACCCGGACATTTTGCGGGACATGCTGTCGTCGCGGATTCAGGCGCTAAGATTCCGTTCAATCAGCAGGCATTCGCACCCGACATGCGATCGGAATATGACTACGTCGTGTGGGCGACTTACGGCTTAGGACCCGGGCGCGGTCTCTTCAAGGGAGTGAAATACCAAGTCGCCGAGAAGATTTTGATTCAACTTCCGCCAAGAGTTGCAGGGGATATCGCTGGTCGTGGTGGACGGTCCATTCACCGCGTTTGATCCCTATGGGAGTTCGCCACGGTCGCTCTTTGGTTCAGCCAAGAATACGAACCACTGGACCACCACGAATCCCGATGAGCCGATTCCCGAGATCTATCGCCCTTTGCTGAATCGGCCTGATTTCGAGCCGTTCACGCCGAGCAGGTTTGAAGCGATGCGACAAGATTCCGCTCTCGCCGTCCCGGCATCGAAGGACGCGGTCTACCTCGGTTCGCGCTTCACCATTCGCGTGGTAGAAGACAACCCGGCCCAGGATCGAAGGACGCTGTACATCCTGGAAAAGGAGAAAGGGAGAAATCTTCGTGTTTTCCGGCAAGGTGGTCAGCGCCGTGAAGGCTGCACGGCTAGTTACGCAGCGAATTAGTGAAGCGCCTAGTTAGAGGACGTGTCGCTTTGAAGGGGCGCAGCTGCGCTGAAATCGGGCCAGCCCGAATCTTCGTCAACCCAGGTGAGCGTTCAAAAGACGGACGCGAACCTGGAGTACCAGCACCAGGCTGCCTTTGCCCGATATGGAACGATGGCGTCCATTTTTTACAAGACTTAACGCGCCTCTAACATTGCTGCACGTCATACTCAGCAGAAAGGAGTCTGACTGCAATGAGAAGCCACTCGTTGTGCAAGCTGATGTTCCTGGTTCTCATCTGTCTCACCTTGATGGGTACGTCTAACGCGCAGGACACGCAGAGAGTTGAGATATTTGGCGGGTACTCTCTGCTTCACGATAACTCCATGCTTTACCCAAGCACGAATTTCAACGGATGGGATAGTTCGGCCACAGTGTTTGTCAATCGCTGGTTTGGCGTGACGGGCGATGTATCGGGCCATTACGGCTCGGAAACCCAGGTGATACCTGCGCTGCCGGGCGGAACCGCGGGGAAGTTCGGGTTAAGTAGCAGCTCGTATACCTTTATGCTTGGCCCACACTTCACCTATCACAGGTCGCGCTATGCGCCATTTGCGCAGGCGCTCTTCGGCGGTTACCACCTACAGAGCACCGGAACCTTGTTGGTTCCCGTGATGTGCGGCCCTCCAGTGACTTGTGGGGGCCCTGCCAATGAAAGCATGGTCCAAAGGGGATTCGCAATGGCATTGGGTGGAGGGCTGGATATCGACCTGGGCCATGGCATCAGCTTCCGGCCAGTGCAAGCTGAATATCTACTTCGGCGCGCCGTTGAAGTATTACCAAACAACGGGTCCTTCTTTTCTTTCGCCTATAATGCCAACGACTTTCGCTATTCGACGGGTATAGTGTTTCACTTCGGGCGTCATCTTGGCACAGACAAGTAGCTCCAGAGAGGCTGCATGCACTGTCGAGGGGCGGCGAGGCCGTCCATAAGTGTACCGAATCGGAGTCGACTGCTCCCGAAGCGATTACCGACGCCTTCCCAGGGCGGGATCACTTCCGCGTGGCCGACGGCCCGGAAGTATCATAGGTCGAGGAGCAGGGATCCGTGACCATGCGTCAACCCAAGGTTCAAACTCAACTCGGCCGATCCGCAGTGCAGATCTTTGCAGCCAATGAGCGCATCAACCAGGTTCTTATCGAAAAACTTGACCCTGCCGCCTGGACAGCCAAACCGCCCGGCAAGGCCCGCACCATTGCGGCGATCTTCACGCACATGCACAATGTCCGCTGCAAGTGGGTCAGGCTTACAGCTCCGCACCTGACGGTTCCAGCACAGCTCAACCGCGCGCACTGCACGCCACAGCAGGCCCGTGCGGGATTGGCCGAGAGCGCCGCTCGCTGCGCGGAGATGCTCGCGGAAGCGCTCGGCGGTAGTGGGGGCCGCGTCGAGAAGTTTCGCCGAGACGGCTGGGCTCGGCCTTGGCCGGCTGGCGCGGAAATGCTGTGTTACATGCTTTCTCACGAAGCCCACCATCGCGGGCAGGTGCTCATGCTCGCGCATCAGATCGGATTCCCGTTGCCGAAAGAGGTGGGGTACGGGATCTGGAATTGGGAAAAGCTGTGGAAAGAGTGCGGGTCGTCTGGCGGCCCCGGCTACGATCCTTAAGGAATCCCTCAAGGGCATAGGCCGCCCGGGGCGCAAGCCCCGGACAAAAGTTTCGCGCTGCGGTGCGCCGACACCAGCTACGACACGTGTACTCCAGTATCTCGCGCCTGACTCTCTGAACTCCCGTTCTCCCTAAACCCCCGACGGCATTAGCGACGCGTCGGAAACTTTGCCGAGCGGGTGCCGACGGTCGTTGGTGGGATTTCTCCAGTTCACCTGCGGCATGAACAGCGATGAATCAATCCGGTCGCGATATTCGATCGATATATTGATCAGCGAATCCAGCAGAGCGTCGGAAAGGAAATGAGGCTGGAGACCAAGATCGATCAGCCTGGAATTCTTGGCATTGTAGTAATGCGCCTCAGCTTCGACGCGAGGATCGGGCAGATGCTCGATTTCAACCTTTAATCCAAGTTTCCTGCCGGCGGTTTGCACCATCCGGGCGAGGTCGAGAACGGTGAACTGTTCCGTGAACTGGTTGAAGACGCGAAATTCGCCGCGTTCCGCAGGGTGGTGGCACGCGATCTCGACGCAACGAATGGTGTCGCGGATATCCAGAAATCCGCGGGTCTGGCCGCCCTTGCCATAGACCGTCAGCGGATGGCCGACCGCCGCTTCCGCGCAGAACCGGTTCAGCGCCGTACCAAATACCTCATCGTAATCGAAACGGTTGATGAGCGCTTCATCGAGCGCGGTTTCGTCCGACACGGTGCCGTAAACCACACCCTGATTCAGGTCGGTCGCGCGCAATCCCCACGCCTTGCAGGTGAACATGATGTTATGGCTATCGTGCACCTTCGAAAGATGATAGAAGGAGCCAGCCTGCTTTGGGTAGGGAAGCACGTCGCGGCGCCCATTGTGCTCAATCGTTATGTAGCCCTCTTCAATGTCGATATTGGGAGTTCCGTATTCCCCCATCGTCCCCAGCTTAACCAGATGGCAGTCGGGGCGAAGCTCTCGCAGAGCGAACAGCAAATTGAGCGTTCCGGCAACATTGTTGACTTGAGTGAAGACGGCGTGCCGGCGATCGATCATGGAGTACGGTGCCGACCGCTGCTCGGCAAAGTGGACAACCGCCTCGGGCTCAAATTCCTTGATGGCGAAAGCCAGAGATTCGTAATCGATCATGTCGCCGACGAAGAGCTCGATGGTGTTGCCGGTAAGTTGCTTCCACATCTTCAGGCGTTCCGGCAAAGCGCGGATCGGCGTAAGGGTCTGTACTCCAAGCTCATAATCCCATTGTCTGCGAGCGAAGCTGTCGAAGATGGCAACCGAGTGCCCCTTCTTGGATAGATAGAGGGCGGTCGCCCAACCACAATAACCATCGCCCCCGAGCACTGCGATCCTCATGATTCGTTCTCCTCCAACCGGAATTTCTTCGACCAAAATCTGGAATAATCCGAATAATCGCGGATATATTGCGACCCGATACTTGCGGAAAGTTACCTCTTTAACTTTACCAAAGATCGGGGAAAACTGGCGATTCGCGAGTCCTGGGTAGTGTCCTAAAGGTGCGTTGACGGAAAACCGTAAGCGGTTGCAATCGTCTTGCAACGCTGCTACGGTTGGCTCATGGGACGCAAGCAAAATGATCTCCGCGCCCTCCGCATTGGTGCATGGGCAAGTGCGGGCCTTCTCGTCGCGGCCTTCTGGGCAGTTTATTTATTCCCAACGGCCCCGATTCAGATGAGTTCAACCGAACCAATCCTAACTCTCGCCCGTTTTACTTGCCCTGTCGTGTTTGCGGGTTCTTACTTCCATTTCGGCCTTCGCTTCTATTGGGTGCTTCTTGCGAATGTTGCCACGTATGCCGTGGTAGGTCTGATCGTTGAGACGTTGCGGTTCCCGAAGCCATCAACGCAACTCTAGGACCCAGCACTCCGGCCGAGGTTGCGTGCTGGGCTAAACTAGGCCGCGCCTACGGCTGGATTTTTGCCCATCCAGCCCACCGGCGAACACCAAGTTTGGTTCTTGTACACGCTCGAAAGGTAATCCCCAAGGGAATGCTGCTTTGAAAGGGGACGTACCTTCGTGTTTCAAAACGCCTGATTGGTCACCACGAACTTTCCGCCGCTTTCCGCAACGACGTTCAACTTCTCGCGACCGACCAGGTTCTCCAGACGCGGAAGCTGAGACTCGCTCGCCACCAGGTAGTACCGCTCCGGCGTTAGCCAGAGATTCTTGAACTCCGAATCGTCAATGAAAACGTCGGGTGCACCGGGAGCGTACGAACCGTACACAAAGTTCAGAACACGACCATTCAGAAGCAGCGCGGTCCGGTTCGTGTAAAAGAAAACCGACGAGAACGCGTAGTAGTGTTTGTCGACGATCAAGTTGCCCTCGGGCGATCGCAATAGCGCTTCGGCCAACGGACGGGAAGACAAATAGGGATCAAAAGTAATCAGGGCCAGGCGAGCGGCTTGAAAGAACAACACCATCATGAGCGCAGCCGCGAGGAAGGCCCGCTGAGCGGTGGCGCGAAGAGTTCCTAACGCGCCGATCAAGAAGGCGAGGGCAGCGAGGAAGAGAGGCAAACGGAGGTAGGCAAACGATTCAAGCGTCAGGTCCTGCATGTGCCCCATCGAGAGCTTATAGGCCGAGGGATGGGAGGTGAGCGCCGTGAAAATGTCTCCTGGCGTGGGCACGCCCCGCACCATGAACAGAATAGCCAACGCAGCTAAAGCCGCGCACCCGGCGATCACCGACAACGCTCGTGTTCCGCGTCGCACCCAATTGCCGCCCGTGGCCATCGCAGACCCCAGCAGCAAGGCGAACGCAGGGTAGCAAGGCATGGAGTAATACTCCTGCGTGGTCGAGAAGGTGAAGAAAACCAGCACGAAGCCTATCCAACACAGTGCCAGCAATCGCGCCTGGCCAGCGCGGTCCGATGGCTTGTACGACAGCTTTGCAACTGCGGGAAGATAGACGCTCCACGGAAACAGCCACACCAGGTGGAGCAGCCAGAAGTAGATGCGAGGCACCGTGTCGTAATCGCGGGGATAGCGCAGGTTCAGGAAACGGAGCAATTGCTCGTTGATGAAGAAGTACCACAAGAAGCCGTGGTACTCGCCCGGCACACTTCGCATGTTGAAAGCGAAATAAGGCGGATTCCGCAAGGCCGCGAGAATATGCCAGGGTGCGGCGATCAACAGGATGATCGCGATGCCGCTAATCGGATGAAGACGCTTCCATGTCCTGGCGGAAAATAGCTGATGGGTCAGGAAAAGATAAATGATTCCCGCAGCGAGCGGAAAAAGCATGCCGATCAGGCTCTTCAGAAGCAGCCCTGCCCCCAGGCTAGCGGCCAGAACATAGGCCCAGGTGCGCGGATTGGCCTCCTCCTCATCCAGTACTCGGAGCAAGGCCCACATCGCCAGAGCAATCGTGAATGTCAGAATAACGTCTGGAATCAAGATGCGCGTAAAGAGGAACAACCCGACGCACGTCGCCATGCACAGACCCGCGTAGAAACCAGCGCGTTCACCGAATGCCCAAACGCCGAACGCGGCAGCCAACCAGCAAAGCCCGATCGAAAACAACGCAAAAGGAATTCGTGCGGCCCAATCATGCACTCCGAAGAGTTCGTAAGAAGCCGCCATCATCCAGTAAACCAGGGGCGGCTTTTCGAGATAGGGGATGCCGTCCAGGCGAGCCGTTACCCAGTCACCCGAAGTGATCATGTTCCGCGCGATTTGCGCCTGCACACTATCAACGTCGTCCTGCAGCGAGGGAGGAGAGAGAATTCCGCTCAGATATACGATTCCCGCGATCAGCAGAACTGCTAGATAGACATACTTACGCCCGCGGTTGCCAGCAGGTTGGACGCCGTCGAAGAGGTGGGTGCCTGGATCCGCCACTTTTTCAGCCATAAGAACAGGATCGTTAAGCCCCATAAGTGATAGCCGACATTGATTCGTTTCTCCAAATGATTACACAGATAGTTTTCGATCACATCGGACTTGAAAATCTCAGGATAATCGGACAGTCCACTACGCAACGTGTCAACCACGAGGGAGCGGAGCGGACCGCGAATCCATTCGTGCGCCGGAATGTCGAAACCAATCTTCTTTCGTTGCAGGATTGACGGCGGTAGCTTGTCCCGCATCAGTTCCTTCAGTAGGAATTTCTGCCGCGAGCCCTGAATCTTGAGCGACGCCGGCAAGGTTGCGGCAAATTCGACAATACGGTGATCCAGAAAAGGCGGGCGTAATTCGACGGCATGCGCCATACTCATGCGATCCGACTTCACCAGGATGTCGTCCGGGAGGTAATACTTCTGATCGAACCACAGGTAAGGGCCCAAGTCGTCTTGCTTATGACTCAGCGCCTCTCGCAACTCGGCGAGGATATTATCGAGTGCGGGCGGAAGTTGCGCCGAAACCAGCGAGCGTTTCTCTGCGTCGGAAAAAGTACCATTCCAATAGACATGAGCGCGCTCCGCTGGCATGAGGCTGCCTTGTAGTAACCGCTTGAGCTTGTATTCAAAGCTGATTTTCTCGTTCGAAACCGGCCACAAGCGCAAGGCGGCCAAAGCCAGGCGAATAGCGCCCGGCGGAAATTTCCGCACGTAGCTCGCGAACGTATTCGCTCTGTAGGTTAGATACCCCCCAAACAATTCGTCGGCGCCTTCGCCGCTCAGCGCAACCGTCGTTCTCGTTTTGCAGAGTTTGGAGAGAAACCAGACTGGCAGCGCTCCAGCATCGGCGCTCGGTTCGTCCGAGTAATAAGCGAATTCCTCGATGGCGCCTCGCAAATCCAGTTCAGGATTGAGGTCCAGCTCCTCGTGCTCTGTGCCATATTCCTCGACCATCCGCTGGATATAGCTTGATTCGTCGAAGCTGCGCCCTCGAAATGAAATGGAGAAAGTCTTCAGACGGGAGGTCGATGCCCGCGAGGCATAGTGCAGGATGGTTGAAGAATCGATGCCGCCGCTCAACCACACGCCTAATGGAACGTCGGAAATCAAGTGCTCGCGAACTGACTGTTGCAGAAGAGAGTCGAGTTCCTCGCGGGCCGACTCCAGGCTGTCGCTGTACGGGTACCTGCTCGGGCAATCGCCAATAAGTATCGCGACAGACTTTTCCGTCGCGCCACTCCAGCCACTGTCCGGGGAGAAGCTTTTCGATTCCGTCCACCAGCGTCCAGGGCGCAGGAACATAGTTCAGCGACAAATAACAATCCAGGCCGGCCAGGCTCAGGCGGCGATCGATCTCCGGATGTATGAGGATGGCCTTCAGCTCTGACCCAAAAAATATCTCCTCGCCACGCTGGGCGATGTAGAGCGGTTTGATGCCCGTGCGATCGCGCGCCAACACGAGGCGTCGGGTGGAGTTCGTCCAGAACGCAACCGCAAACATGCCGCGGAACCTGTGGAAACACTGCGTGTCCCATTCGAGAAACGCGCGCAGGACTGTCTCCGTATCGCAGTGCGTGTGAAATTGATGACCCAGCTTTTCCAACTCAGTGCGGACTTCGAGGTGATTGTAGATTTCCCCATTGAACACGACGACCGTATCGCCGTCTTCCGTCGCAATGGGTTGATCGCCGTGCTCGAGATCGAGAATTTTCAGGCGCGTCGCGCCCAGCGAGCAGATCGGGGATTGGTAGACGCCCTGCTGGTCGGGCCCGCGGTGAATCAGGGTGGAGGTGGCGTCCCGAATACGATCCGGAGGTGGAGACCAATCTTTATGAGTAAAACCAACAATGCCACACAAATCGATTAGTCCCTCGATACCGAATTGATCAGCCTATTGCCGCTCGCCGCCTTGAGAAGGCGAGGTGCGAACCGACAACGCGGCTTAGCAGTTTTCCTTCCCGTGGCCTTGGGCGTTCTGCAAACAGCAGATACCTTAGGATAGCATCTTACGATTTGGAAGATGCCCCACGCTTGCGCTACATTTCGGGATATATGTTGCTCAGGATTGCCCTAGATCAGCAGAGAAAAGCCGCATCACACATCTTGGGGCGGCGAGCAGCCACGCGCCGCTAAGTTAGCGAAAAATGGGCGGTCGCCCCCAAGGGGTGTATCAACCGACGGTACGGAGTTGTGCTTGCCGAAGTCCGGCACCTGTTTCCCCAAAATGAAAGCGAGGAATATAGGAATAGCCTTGAACACTTTTTCGTCTCCCGGATCGACAGAGCAGATGGCGGCGATACCAGGAGGTTTGGGCGTAGCGCGCTGACATGGATGGCGCAGCAATATCACTGGCATCTTGGGGGCAAAATGCTTGATGTCGTCCACGATGTTGTCTCGCAGGTAATCTTGGTCAAGGATGATGGCGTCGACAGGCTCGCTCGATAGAAGAACCTTTATGTCTTCCATGCGATGCTTCACCAAAAGCTGAGGAGCAGCGGCCAGTAGGGGCCGCAGGAAGGCTGAACAAAGCTCGCCAGGGTTGCGGACAAACAACAGCTTTAAGGTCGTACTCATGCGACTTGCCTTTCTGAGTCACAGCCCGTCTCAGGTGTTTTGTTCGGGAAAACAACGTTTCCGCTACACGTTGACTGCCAAATCCGCCGAATATAAAGCTTCTGTTAAGTCGTTTGTTTTCAGTGGGCCGCTTTAGCCGCCTTTGCAATGTCCATGTAGGAATTGGGATAAAGCGGTAATTTCGTAATGGCGCGGCCCTCGTCACTGAGGTGAATCCTGGCCTCGTACCAGCAAGTCCTAGCGGCATCCGGTCCGGAGCCTGATTGGTACAGTCAAGAAGACTGAATTTGCGGATCAAGGAGTGCGGTCAACCGGAGTGGAAGCGGGTTCAGGTCAGCGGCGTGAGAAAAGGAGAATCGCTACTGGCGGGCTCTCCGCCCACATCACCCTCTGCTATGTGAGCAAGTGTGCGCTTCGGGAGGCGCGCCGCGATGCAAGCTTTCTGCTGCCTCCCGCATAGACTTTCGTTGATATACCATACGGACATGCCCCTCTTGTTTGGAGCGGCTGACCACGGCCAATGGAATCTCCCAGAAAACTACATCTCAAAACCCTTATCTTAATTTTCATCATGATTCTTGCCGGCCCCTTGGGCAATGTTCTGCTCGGCAAAGCCATGAAGCAGGTGGGACCGGTGAGCCTCTGGCCCCCCAGCGAACTGCTGCACGCCTTCGTTCGCGTGTTCACCGCCGGCACGATATGGCTCGGAGTTGGCTCCCAGTTGGTATTTTTTGCAGCCTATATGATCGTGCTGTCCTGGGCTGACTATAGCTACGTGCAGCCGGCCTCTGCTCTGGCTTACGCCATAGTTGCGCTATTGGCCTCGACGTGGTTGGGCGAGGTCGTCCCTCCCTTGCGATGGGCGGGCATCGCCGTCATTTGTCTCGGCGTGCTCCTCGTGGGTCACACCCATCCCAGTACCACGGAGAATGGCTAGTGGTGGCTGAGTTTATTTTCTTCTTCTTCATCATTGTTTTCGGAACCATGGGCGAGATATTCGTGTCGCGCGCGATGAAGGAGACTGGTGAGGTGAAAAGCTTCCGGCCGCTTGCGCTCATCCAGACCATCCTCAGCGCTTTACGCGTTAAGTGGATGTGGTTCGGTGTGGGAATGATGGCCATTGGATTCTTCTCGCTGCTTGCCGTGTTTTCCTTTGAAAAGGTAAGCTTTGTCGTACCGGTGACGGCCTTGAGCTACGTCGTGGGCGCGTTGGGGGGCAGGTTCTTCCTGGGGGAACGTGTCAGCCTGCAGCGTTGGATCGGCATTCTTCTGGTGGGTGTAGGTGTAACGTTGGTGCTCATCGGCAGGAGTTAGAGGGTTATGCCCCGACCGGCGAAAGTGCGCTCAATCTCGTGGACCGTGTCTCCCAAGAGCACGTTGGTCTTCCGGGAGATTCTTTCAATCGCGGTGGATTCGTTTCGCGCCGACAAAGTACGGGCCACGATGACCGCCTTGGGAATGGTGATAGGCACCTTCTCACTCGTCCTGGTCGTCACCATTGCGCTAACGGGCAAACAGTACGTTCTGAATGAAATCCAGAACATTGGCGCCAATCTCATTTGGGCCGAATATGCGGGGTCGGCAAGCGCGGGTACGAGCGTCAGTGCGGCGGATTATCTGACCGTGAACGACATGATCGCTGTGGAACAGCAGGTCCCAGGGGTGAAAGAGGCGTCGCCGGTTCTCAATTTGCATGAACCCATCCTGGTCGGCAACGGCAGGCAACGCGACATGTTGATCCTCGGCGTGGACCCGGAATATGTAACGGTGCGCCGCATCGTCGTGAGTTCAGGCAGGTTTTTCGACCAACAAGACTCCCAATCCCACCACAAAGTTGCTCTGGTTACCGAAGACTTCGCCACTCGTCAATACGGTGGAATCGAATTCGCAGCGGGACACGAAATCACCATCCAAGGATTGCCGTTCGTTGTGATCGGCACCTTTCGCGAGGGCGTCGAGACATTTGGCCAGTCGGAGATACAGGACGATACGGTCCTTATTCCATATTCCGTGGCGCGTTATTTGACGGACACCAACGCGATTAACCAGATTTATTTTTCGATGTTCGACGCGGGGAGTGTTCCCGTTGCCTCGCAACGGATTCTCGCGGTGCTAAAGGCGCGGCATCGAGCGGAATCGGTTTATAACGTCGGTGATCTCACCCAGGTACTCGGCCTGGTGGCGAAAACGGCAAATGCGTTTACCATCATTCTCTTGCTGTTTGCGACCATTACACTGATTGCCGGTGGGGTGGGCATCATGAACATCATGCTGGCCACCGTGAGCGCCCGTATTCGAGAAATCGGAATACGCAAAGCGGTTGGAGCGACGCGTCGCGAGATCCAGTTGCAATTCCTTTCTGAAGCCGTAATGATCTCCCTGGTGGGGGGCACCATCGGTACCGTGGGCGGGCTCGCGCTCCCGTTTTCGCTGCGAGTCTTCACCCAGTATCAACTCCCCGTGTCCGGATACTCCGCCCTCATAGCAATGGTGGTTTCCTGCCTGATTGGTATTACTTTTGGTACCCTACCGGCCAAGAATGCTGCGAGATTGGACCCAGTAGAGTCTCTCAAACACGAATGAGACGAGTTCGCTGCTCTTCGGTTATTGCTCCCGAGCAGTGATGAGATTGCCCTCGAACAACGACAAAATCAATCTCACCTGTAATCATTTGACGAGTTGGTTCAGCACTGAAATGGGCAGCGAATCGATTGTGGAGTTTGTGCGGTTCGGGGCTGATCTTGACGCAAGAGCGATCACGCAGGTTTAGGGCCGCCTTTCTCCTTTGGGCGGCCCTATGTGTTAATCCTTGTCCCCAGGCCATCGGCGGTGCGAAGACGAGGACGGTTATTCTAGCCTTGCCACAGGCGCATTCGTCGTAACAGGTCCTGGAAGCGGGGATCTCTGCGAAGGGGATCGTAATCGCGATTGACCCTTAGGTATACCAGGGCGGCGGCGCGTTCGTCGAAAGCCTTGTTCAGCCAGGTGAAGGCTTCGTCATTCCTGCCCAAGGCGACGCAAGTTGCGGCAATCTCCGCCGGAGGCATGTACTGCTTAGTGGCAAGCTGTAGCAACTCATTCAGAATTTGTGTGGCCTTGTCCTTCTGTCCAGCAGCGGCATAGGACCGCGCCAGAAACGCCTTGGCCACTGGGTCTCCGTGCGACAGCTCCACACCACGCGTGAATTCCTCGGTGGCCTCATCATGCTGACCCTTGTATTCATAGGCCAATCCGATAACCCGATGCGCCAGCAGGAAGTCGGGATCCATTTCAATCGCTTTGCGGGCGCTTTGAATCGAGCGATCGTAATCCCGGGCCATCAGGTAGGTCCAGCCCATGTGCTCGTTCATGACCGTGTCGGAAGGCGATAGGTCCAACGCGCGTCTGCCTTCAGCCAGCGCTTCGTCAGTTCGCCCCAAAGCCATCAACTCATGCGAGTACCAATGGTGAGCATTGTCGTAGCCGGGATTCAAAGCTATGGCGCGCTTGAATTCCTGCTCAGCTCCGGCCCAATCCCAATCGTAGGTGAATTTGATGTAACCCAGCGAAGCGTGGGCCTCCGCCAGGCTATCGTCGATAGCCAGGGCCTTCGCTGCGGCCGCCTCCGCTTTGGGCATGGCCTCACGAGGAGGCATAATGATGTATCCGTAGGAACCCGCGAGCGTATAGGAGTCGGCCATCCCTGCATACGCAATCGCAAAATTCGGATCGGCCGCAATCGCCTGCTGGAAATAATCCAGGCTCTTCTTGACACCGTCCACGGTCCGCTTGTTCCAGAAGAAGCGGCCCTTCATGTAAAGCTGATAGGCCTGTTGTTGTCGGTGAACGGCCGCAGCAACTGACGTTGCTCATCGCCGCTGAGGTTGATAGTGAGTGCGGTCGCAACCTTTTGCGAAATCGAATCTTCCACCGTGAACATGTCGGTAAATTTCTCGTCGAACTCGTCGCCCCATAGAAGCTCGCCGTCGGAAACGCGCAGCAACCGCACCGTAACTCTCGTCCGATCTCCCGAACGCTGAATGCTGCCCTCCAGGACCGACTGCACGGCCAGTTGCCTGCCCGCAGCAATGGGATCGTCAGCCGTAACGTATTTGCGCACCGCACCCACTGGCCGGACGATGATCTTATGCAAGTTGCTCAAACGTGTAATGAGCGCATCGGTCATTCCCAGTCCGAGGTACTCGTCTTCGATCGTCGGATTGAGAGGACGAAACGGCAGAATCGCGATCGATCGCTCCGATGCACTGACTGTCGTGGATTTCGACTTCCAGTGCGACCAAAAATAGAAGAGACCCAACACCAGCGCGACACATGCAACTGTCATCACCAGAACCCTGGTTGCCGAGGTCTGCCATCCCTGACTTGGCGGTGGCTGAGGGTGCGTTGCATGGACGGGAGGAGTAACCGGGTATGTGGCTGTCGCTCCCGCCGGGGACTGCAAAGCCGGCGAGGTGGCGGCGCCGGCCTCAGAGAGGGCCGATACCACGACTGGCGGCGGCATTACATCTTCATTACTTTTTTGTGAAGCAGCCTTGGGTTCGGTGGTCGTTGATTCGTCCGCATCCTCGCATTCTGTGACGGCCGCGTTGAAGCGATAACCCTTGCGTGGAACAGTTTCTATATAGGGCTGGCCGTTGGACATGCTGCCCAACGTCTTCCGCAGTAACGAAATATTCACAGTGATATTCGTCTCTTCGACGAAACTGTCAGGCCAAATCGCCTCCATCAGTGCATCACGCTTCACCAGGTGACCGGCGTTCTGCACCAGGTAGAGCAGAATGTCGAACGCCTTGGGGGCGAGAGGCAGAGGGCTCTGGTCCCGCAGCAGCAAGTGTTCTGCGGGATACAGCCGGAAGTCGCCGAAGCGTAAGTACTTATTGTTCAAGACGATGACCCGCTAAACACGTTGGCAGCCAGTTCCTGGTGACTCCGAGGATCTCTGGTGTTCTGTTGTTCGAGCGCTGCAGACGGAAAGCCCAGCGATGCCGAACCATGCAGAGACAATCACCGGCCGATGAGTGGTTATTTTAGCGCACTGGGCGTGCGAAATCTGATCTAGCAATGCCTCGCAAATAGACGCCGGCAATTTTTATTCGTGAGCAAAACCCGTCACCGGGTAGCGTCGAGAGTAAGGCTTACACGGAAGGTCAGGCGGGCCATTCCTATTCTCGCTCCGTCGAGCTACAGTCCTCAATTCCCACGGTATGCCGCCACCACCGAAGCAAGGCGCCGTCGCAGCTAAACATGACATTCCCTCCGGTTTGTCACAGATTTGTCAACATCCCGTTGACCGCCAATTTTCTTCGGTAACTAATGGTCACAAGATGCGTGCGCGAAATAAGGCGAAAAGAAAGTATCCGAAAGATCCTTTGATCTGCCGTTAGCTGGGATCTGCACCAGGAACTACGTCGCGCTGGCACGCCCTTAGTCGACAACGATTGTGCAGCAGCCCTGACTCGAGGGCTAAGAAAATAAGGAGCACATTGTGAAAAGCTACATCGCTAATCTCCAAACGCCCAACCAGTCCACTATTTTCAGCGCTAGCCGTAGGATAACCAGGGCCCTTTTCGTTACTGCCGCACTGCTCCTGATAAGCGCCACACTGCTGGCGCAGCAGAGCAACGGGCAAATCCTGATCATTCCCAGCGCGCCGTTTCTTCCCAGCCCAGTGCAGGTGGCATCCACGGTTCCATCCAACGGTGATGTCAACCCGTACGGTGTCGCCTTCGTGCCTCATGGATTCCCTGGTGGAGTGCTGACTCCGGGGGACATCCTGGTCTCGAACTTCAACAACGCCCAAAACCTGCAAGGCACGGGCACAACCATTGTTCGCGTGTCCCAACAAGGATCGGTTTCCCTCTTCTTCACCGCGTCGCCTTCGCAGCCAGGCCTGTCAACCGCCTTGGGCGTGTTGCAGGAAGGTTTGGTGATCGTTGGCAGCTTCCCATCGGTGGATGGTACCTGTGCCACCGCGGGAAACGGTTCGCTACTGGTGGTCAACAGCGTTGGCCAGCAAGTACAAACCATCGCGGACCAAAACTTCATCAATGGACCTTGGGACATGGCCGTTTATGATTTCGGTGGTGGAAGGGTCGATGCTTTCGTCACCAATGGTTTGAGCGGAAAGGTCACCCGGCTCAACATGATGATTAGTGGCGGACAATTGATGGTGCAGAGCAAGACCACGATTGCATCCGGCTACCTGTTCCAATGCGATCCCGTTACCTTCGTGGACGCACCAACTGGGTTGGTTTACGACGCCAAGAAAGATGTTCTTTACGTGGCGTCCAGCGCGGACAACACCGTCTTCGCCGTCTCAAATGCCGCCAGCAGAAGCAGTGATGGTGGGACGGGCCAGATCGTTTACCAGGACCAGACCCACCTGCACGGGCCGCTGGGAATGAGCGTGTCTCCTCTTGGCCACCTATTAGTTAGCAACAACGATGCGATCAATCCAGATCCCAATCAGCCCAGCGAAATCGTCGAGTTTACGATCAACGGCAGTTTCGTTAAGCAGCTTTCCGTCGATCCGAACTTTGGCGGCGCGTTCGGATTGAACGTGTCGGTCGATGGGGTAACTTCACGCTTTGCGGCAGTGGATGACAACACTTCATCCCTCAACATCTGGACGCTGCCGACCATCTGAGAACTCCGAACCTGTGTCTCAGACTTCTCTAAGGCAATCGCCTGCTGTGGAACCACACGGCAGGCGATGATTCTTCTTGCAAGACATTGCGCACCAGGAACTGAACGACCTACGAAATTCCTCGCTGGGTTGACAAATACACCGCAAAACTTCCCAGCCAGTGACCGCCTTCGTAGTGTTTGCCGGTGACCGCCGCGAGTCCTGCGTGTGAGTGAGACGCAGCGGCGGCCAGGATTGCTGGCAGCCGTTTGTCAATCTTCGGCAAGGCGCCGGCTATGCCTTCCAGCATCCAGGCGCGACTTAGGTTCAGGCCGTCCAGGTGAGCCAGCTTTCCATCGCTGGGGTCGGGAGAGGCCACAGGTTTCAGCCACTCAGCATTGCCGTCTTCGGCGATCTGCGGCATGAATCCGCGTAGCCACCCGGCGAAATCAGCCGGTGCGAGCACGCGCCGCATCACATCGGCTTCGGCCAAACATGGCGAGAGGAAATCCTCACCCGACGGCTCGTACGCCAACGGACAGTTCTTGTCTTCGAGGTAGAACTGACGAGCCTTGCCGACGAACATCCCGTTGCAATCAGCGTCACCCACGACCCGCGAGTAGTCAATCATCAGCCCGAGCGCAAACGCGGTTTGCGAATGCTCACCCGAGCGCACCGGATAAGGCAGCTTTGGCAGCCACGCTCGTATCCGCTCCAGCACGGCTGCTTCCAGGGGACATAAGTTGTGCGCCATCTCCTGCGCGTGCGGATCGTTCCACTCGCGCAACTCGGCGGCCAGTTGCAGAAGCCACGCCAAACCATAAGGGCGCTCGAAACTCGCGCGGCCTTCGGCGCACATGTAACTTGCTTCCTGCGCGAGGTTCTCCGCAGTCAAGCTTTGTCGCAACGCTTCGCGTGCTCGCGGCACAAACCCGGCGTTGGGAAAACTTCGCACTAATCGCGCGAGCAGCCAGTGTCCGTGCACGGACGAGTGCCAGTCGAAACAGCCGCAAAAAGCCGGCGTCAGCTTGCGCGGAGGAAGCACATCGGCATCACTGCTTAAGATGTGCGCGATCTTGTTGGGATATTCGCGATGGACGCAGGCCAAAGCCAGATTGGCGAAGCGCTGCGCAGCGTGTTCGTCGAAGGAGGCCGGCATGACCTCGCTACTTCTTCTCCCCACTCTTGGGCTGGTTGTAGGTGAGGCCGGTGACCTCGAACATCGTGGGCGGGAAGCCGTTGTTGTAGGTCACTGACGTGATGAAGCGTTGACCGGTCATTTCACCGTTATGATGCCGCACAACGCTATAGGGTGTCTGAATGCCCTGTATCAGGCGATAGTTGCTGAAAATCTCCGACTCGTCATCGAGCTGCCGATCGAGCGGATCGCGGTAGTTATAGGTTTTCCTCGCTGGCAGGTGGGAACGCGGATCAATCGACAAGACCACGCTGTCGTTCGTGGAATTCAGGATGGTGACCTGGTCGGTGAGGGTTTGCTCCACAATTGCCGTCCCGCTGTACAGGATCATGGTGTCCGATGCGCCCAGCCATTTGCGGATTACCCACTCCAACGAATGATCGCGGCGGCGCAGATAATCCTGGAGCTGTTGTGGCTCCTGGGTCGCGGTGCCCTTGTACGTGATCTCGTACCCCTTGTCACCGATATTGAGTTCGATCACGTCGCGCTGCTTCGTCAGCTCGACGCGGTCCTTGTCGGGCCACTCCCAGAACCGCCAAAACTCAAGCCCCTGCCCACTCGGTTGTCCGTGGTAGAACGAATAGGCGCGCCCTTCGGTCTTGGTGTCGCGCACATTGAGATACGCATCGCCGCCGAGGGCCCTGATCATGTCGTTAAGGATCTGGAGCGCTTTCTGCACGCTGGGGTCTTTGGTGGACGCGAAGTGCGCGGTCGGCCAGGCCAAGGGAGTCACCGGAGCTTGCGCCGGCGCGGGAGTTGTCTGGGCGGGGGCGAAGAAGGGGAGCGCCAGGGCGAACGAGAGTGCGACGGCTCTGCGCATTGGAATCATTTTACCTGCGCGGAACACATTGCGTGCTGTCTCCCTTAAGGAGCGACGATCGAGCCACGCCAATGACACCCGTTAAGCGCAAACGCGAAGCCAGCGGCACGATGGGAGTAACAACCGAGCTGCGCAAAGTTGGCAGAAGGCGGGCGGCCCGACACGCTGGCGGTGGCGATTACAGCCGGGATAGGCTTCGTCGGATGCCCAAGCTAGGTGTCGCTTGATTTCGGGGACTTCTGCTTTGCCGGTGGCCTTTGGCTCCCCGTGGCTTCCCGAATTTCCTCAACGTCGGCAAGGTCACGCATGCGGCCCGCCGCAACTTTTGACGCAACCAGATCTTCCTTGGAGATGAAAAACGCCGTGAGACCGCTTTGCGGGTCGACGATGCCCTCGACGCGCCGTTCCCACGCGGCGTCAAATTCGACTCCGTCGATGCGGGGATGAATATCGACGGCGATCGGTTCCCGTCCGAAGCGGATAAAATTATGCGGATCGGCAAGTCTTCCGCCCTTACCTTGTCGAGGGAGGCGCCGAAGCTGGTGAGCGCCGCATAGGTGGCTTTGGCGTTGGCTGCGTCCGCTTTTATAAACAGATCGATATCTTTGGTGGCGCGGGGTTGCGCGTGGAATGCAACTGCATAGCCGCCCACGATCAGATATTTAACGCCGTGAGCGTTGAACGCGGACAAGAGATCTTTGAAGTCTTGGAACATCCGCGGCGGCGCCCTTCATCGCGTATATGGCGAGGGTGATTTGAGCTACTGCGTCCATCCGTTCGTGCACGGGCCGGCTCTGCCAGTACCGGTATTCGTCGGCCTTCATTTCCTTATGCCCAGCGTAAATGCGGATGGTCTTATCCATCGGAATGTTTGTAGCATCCGAGCGCCGTTTTTGCAACGGCCCCATGCAGCGGGTAGTGTCCTAATTTAGGACAGTACCCATGCAGCGCCCTCGGTGGCGATGAGGCTTCGTACTGCTTGACTCTGGCTTTGCACACGACCGAACGGCGTTCTAGGCGCCACACCTCACGAAACCTTCCATCGTCGTGTCACTTCCGGGCGACCAGCGCTTTGGCGCGCACCAATTCCGGCCGGTCAGAGTTCACACTATCGCAGTTTTTTAGAAGCGCGGCGTAATACGTCGCAGCCTTCTCTGGTTCATGAGCCAGCGTCGCAGCCTGGGCGGCGCCTGCCAGCGCGTTGAAACGGTTGGGATCGATCTTCATCGACTTCTCATACTGCGACAAGGCTTCCCCGGGCCGATTGAGTTGCAGCAGCATATCGGCCAGCATCTCGCGGGCGGGCGGTTCCACCTCGCCCTTGCCCATGGCATCCTGCTTGTCGGCGACCGACTTCAGCAGACCAATGGCCTCTTCGTTCTGCCCTTCGGCAAATGCCAGCCACGCCGTAGCTTCGTCGCGGTTGGTGCTCATGCCATCGACAGCGTAAGGCTTGTCGCTCTTGCGAGTGGCCTCGATCATTGCGTTGTATTGGTCAACCGCGCGCTGCGCCGCAACGGCGTCGTGCAAATGACCCGCTCCCACCGCCTGCGCCCAGTAGGTGATAGCCTGGTTGTAAGGCTCCGCTCCGGGCGGCGGTTGCAACGCGACTGCGTCCTTCCAGTCCTTCGTCTCCAGCGCATACATGGAGGGCAAATGAGCGCGCATCCGGTTGAGGTATCCCTTAAGGCTGGGACGTGACATCTTCCGGCCGTATGCTCGCCAACTGATCCACCAACGCCTTGGCCTTGGCGTCCTCGCCAATTTGCAGGTACGCATATTCCAGGAAGTCCATGGCGTGGACCTGGTTCTCCGCGCCCATATGCATGCCCGTTTCGTTGTGCTGGGTGGCTGCGATGGAAGCCAGGTTGGAGTCGATGTCCTCCTGCCACAATCCCAGGCGCGCGAAGATGTGCGATGGCATGTGCAGCGCGTGCGGCGAGGCGGGAGCAATTTGCGCGTAGCGCCGGGCGGCCGCCAGACCTTGCTGCGCGAACTGCGGGTTGTCACAAGCGTGAATCAGGTAGTGCGCCACTCCGGGATGGTTCGGGTCGGCCTGAAACAGCGCGTTGAGAATGGTAATCGCCTTCTTGCGATTGGCGAACGTAGTGTCGTTGGGCGGCTCGGAGCCAAGCAGCGAGAGCGCATAGAACGCTGCCGCTTCGTGGTCCTGCGGATTGCTTTCGTAGACCTTCGCCATCGCGTTCGAGTAGGCAGTTGTGCGCTTCTCGAAGTCCCATTTGCCATGATCAGTGCGATAAAACGCGGCCATGGCGTCGATGTAGCCTCGTTCGCGTGGCGTTTTCGCGCTGATGGCTTGCGCCTTCTGGATAAATTCCCATCCCACCTTCACCGTGGCATCGTCGGGGCGGTTCCATAGCTGGTGATAGAGGCTTATAGCCTCACCCCAATAAGCCATGGCGCAGTGCGGGTCTTGAGCTGCCACTGCCTTGAACTGCTTCTCGGCTTCTTCGTACCAGAAGGAGTGCAACAAAGCTACTCCGCGCTCGAACGGTTTCTGGACGTCAGCGGAGCACGAGGGGACAGGGAACGAGACTGCGCCCAGCTTGGCGTTGGGATCGTAGTGCTGGTGCATGTCGTCGGCCAGCACGGGGCCGGGCAAGATTAGCAGTAGCGCAGTAGGCAGTAACAATCTCTGTCTCAAGAATCCCCCTAAATTGTGCAACTAACTGGGCCAGAAACTCGACGTAACGAGAGACGCGGCGAAGTGGTGTTTGTCAGCGAATGATACCTTACGCCTTCCCGGGCTTGCGCTTGGTCCGCACGGGCCGGTCTTCGACCAACGCGAACTGAATACGCTTCTGCATGCGATCGATGCGATCCACCAGCACGCGCACCGGATCGCCCAGCGAGTAGGTCTTGCGGCTGCGCTGCCCGATGATCTGCCGGGTGTTCTCGTGATACTGGTAGCGGTCGTCGGCCAGCGACGCCAAGCGGTACCAGCCCCTCGATGAACATATCGATCAGCTCCACGAACAGACCGAACTTGGTGACGCTCACGATCAGTCCGGCGAACTCTTCGCCCACGCGGTCTTCCATGAACTTAACCTTCTTCCATTCCATCAGCTCGCGTTCGGCATCGTCGGCCCGGCGTTCGGACTGGCTGGACTCCTCGGCGATTTCGTGGAGAACATCTTCGGGGATCGGACCGCCCAGGGGCTGTGCCGCCCCTACGGGACTCGGGCGATTTTGCTCCTTGCCCCAGCGCTTACGCGCTGGGCTAGTATTGTCCCGCCCTCCGGGCTGGATTTTCGACTGCGAAGAATTCGGCGGCGCGACCGAAGCAGCTGCCCCACTCAAAGCTCTTTTGCTCGAGTAGGAATTCTCGAAGGGCGATGTGTGCACTGTTGATGTGATCTGTGGAGTTCTTTTCGACCACGGCGACGGTGACTCGCTGTGCGCGACCGCTCCCACGCCAATGGCGACGCCATGTTCCTCGCGCTCCGCCGATTCGCGCAGCACGTCTTTCAGAATGCGATGCACGATGAGGTCGGGATAGCGCCGGATGGGCGAAGTGAAGTGCGTATAAACCGGCGCGGCCAACGCGAAGTGGCCTTCGTTGACCTCGGAGTAGCGCGCCTGCTTCAGGGAGCGCAGCATCAGGTACGACAGGATGCGCTCTTCCGGCTTGCCCGCGATCTTCTGCGTCAGCTTCTGATACATGCGCGGCGTGATGTGCACTTCCTCGGGGATCTCGATGACATGCGGATTGCGCCGTGCCATGACGATCACGCCGCTCCGCCCGCATTGTCATGCGCTTGACAGGCAGCGCGCCGACTCCGAGCGAATAACCGAAAGTGGCGGCGATGGTCTCGAAGTCGAAGACACGCTTGGGATCGGGCTTTTCGTGGATACGATAGAGCGAGGCCACTCGCTTGTTCTCGAGATAGCTGGCGACGCACTCATTGGCCGACAGCATGAACTCCTCGATAATGCGGTTCGCGATGTTGCGCTCGGAGCGCGTCACGCTCTTCATCAGTCCGTGCTCGTCGAACTCGATCACCGGCTCCGGCAAATCAAAATCGATGGAGCCGCGACGCACCCGCTTGCGATTCAGCACCATCGCCAGCTCGCGCATCAGCTCAAAGACATCCACCAGTTTGTGATAGCGCTGGCGCAAACCGGCATCTCCTTCGAGGATGAGGTTCACGTTGGTGTAAGTCATGCGCTCCGCCGAGCGGATGACGCCCTCGTTCAGCGTGTAGCCGACAATCTCGCCTTGGGAGTCGATCTCCATCACGCAGGAGAGCACCAGCCGGTCGACCTGCGGGCGCAGACTGCACATGTCAGTGGACAGCTCCATGGGCAACATGGGCACGGCGCGGTCGGGGAAATAGACCGAAGTCCCACGCAGGCGCGCTTCCAGGTCGATCGTCGAGCCCTCGTGGACATAGTGCGCGACATCCGCGATGTGGACTTGCAGTTCGAAATGGCCGTTCTCCATGCGGCTCACGGTAACGGCGTCGTCGAAGTCGCGCGCGGTTTCACCATCGATGGTGACGATGGGCAACGCGCGATAGTCTCGCCGGTGGCGCAGCCCGCTCGACGGGATGACTGGCTCGAATTGCTGCGCCTCCTGCAGCGCCTCAACCGGGAAACGATGAGGCAGGTGGAACTTGCGGATGATGATCTCCACGTCCACGCCGAAGTCGTCTTCGTAACCGAGAATCTCGACGACGCGGCCGCGCGGATTCTCGGCCGGCGAGGGCCAGTCGGTGATCTCAACATCCACCACCAGGCCTTCGAGGTCGTCCCACTCACGGCGGCGCGCCTCTTCGCCGAGGACGCGGTCGGGGTCGGAAGACTTTTTGCGCGAGGACTGCCCCGCCCTAGCCAAAGGAGGGCTAGAACGGGGCACCCGGCTATGGGCAGCGGTCTGTTTTGTCCCAACGTGCCCATGCGCAGCAGCCAAGGACTCGGTATCATCTCCGCTGGCCGGCCACTCCATCCCGCGCGGAATGATGATCGTCCCGGGTGACCTTCTCGTCGATGGGGGTCACGTAGTTGTTGCGCGAACCGTAGTGAAACGTGCCGACAACGGTGGGATTGCCGCGCGTCAGCACGCGCAGGATGCGCCCTTCGGCGCGGCCGTCGTCACCCACCCCAGCACGCGCAAAACCGGCGCGCGCTGGGGACCCCGGAGTGTCGCGCTTGCGGCCCAGTTCCACCAGCACCTGGTCGCCGTGCATGGCCGAGCCGATGGCCTGCGGGTTGATGTAGATGTCGCCGCTGAAGGTGCTGCGCTGTCCGGGGTTGGGGATGACGAAGCCGTAGCCGTCGCGATGCATGGTCAAGCGTCCCGCGATCAGGTTCTGATGAGCGGCGGCATGTTCCGCCAGCGTGTAACGGTCGCGTCCGGTCTCGATCAGCCGGGCGCTCTTCACCAGCGCTTGCAACCGTTCGGCAAGCTGCCGGCGTTCTTCGCCGCGCAAGCTCATCTCGCGGACGAGCTGCTTGAACCCCGCCGAGCGGTGCGGCTGGCGTTCGATGTGCCTCAGGATGGCTTGGTCTGTGAGCATTCGTCTTGAAGGGCCAACCGCGGATTTCGCAGATGGCGCGGATGAATCTTACATCTCGGATCACAGCCCCATCTCACAAATAGCTTAGGCCGCGATTTGTATCATTGCACGGCTCTTATCCGCGCCGAACGAGACTCGTTCTCGATTGGGCTTCCAGCCCCTGTCTTCAGCGGCTAAACAGTTTGCTGAAAAACTCGGAACAGCCGATCCCTCGCGGGCTGAAGCCCGCTCGGGATGGCAATAATAAAGAACTCACGATGGCGCACCTAAAGGTGCGCCTCTGCAATACGCGTGGCAAACGGCTTTGTCGCGTAGTCCTTTTCCCCTAGTCCATTTACTAATGACATACTGGGCACACGCGAAAAATTACGTAGGGGTATTCCCTCATATAAGAACTCGCTGTATGGTAGCAATAATTACATCGCACACGGGCGCGCTTCGGCGCATACCGAGCGATGAGCCCAGACAAACCGCACCAAACCATCAGGTTCTGAAGCAGAGCTATGGAGCGCGGGTTTGGCAAAACAAGTGCCTGCTCCCAAGCACCGTTTTTAACTTACACTTCAGAAAGGAATTTGTTTACCGATTATGTGGAAACCTACCAATTCTCCTTCTACGACTCCCACTCCCAGCCCCGAGCCGCAGCGCAGCTTCACTCCGGCCGTGGCTGAGACACCGAGTGCGCCCCGTCCGGCCAGTCCTCCCATCAATACCCAGGAACAGGCCACGCTGGGAAAGTCGCTGGTCATCAAAGGCGAGGTCACGGGTTCGGAGTCGCTTTACATTGACGGCCGAGTGGAAGGATCGATTAACCTGCCGGGCAATCGCGTCACCGTAGGGCGCAATGGCGTAGTGGCTGCCAACATTTCGGCGCGCGAGATCGTGGTGCTGGGCAAAGTCCGCGGCAACATGACCGCCAGCGATCGTGTGGACATTCGCGGCGAAGGCTCGCTCACTGGCGACGTCGTCGCGCAGCGCATCAGCATTGAAGATGGCGCTTACTTTAAGGGCGGCATCGATATCCGTAAACCCGGCCAGAAAGCCAATGGCGAATCCAAGGAGACCAGCGCGACTACCACTGGCGAGACCGGCACCACGGCGGCAGCGGCCCGAGTGTAACGGTTCCCGGAACAGAACAACGGTCAAACAGTTTCAAAACTGGTTACCGACGATGTTCTAGGGTATTCCTCTTCTTGACTCCATTGCACGCCGGAGAGAATCTCAGAATTGCGGGCGGCGGTATTGGCCGCCGTTCGCAATGTCTCTCGAAAGAAGGTGCACTCCGATGTGGGAGAGAGTGCTTCAGTTACTCGCGGTACATTGCCGGCATAGCAACCTCTCGAAGCCGTTCTCGGCCGTGTCGCCGAGCCGACACGATTCCGGTCACAGCGATTGGGAGAGCGTCTCTGGCCAGACCTCGGCGCCCTACGTTGTTTGCCTGGATTGCGGCAAACACTTTGGCTACGACTGGTCGCGGATGCAGGTGATGAAGTAGCTGTCAGCTGTCAGCTATCAGCCGTGCCAGCTCTGATGGAGAGATACGCTAAGCTTCGTGCTGAAAGAAGGCGTGGCGGTAGCCGAAAGCGACGAAGACAACCCCGGCATCATCCTGGACTATGACGAACGAGGAGATCTAGTCTCGATGGAAATACTGGACGCTTCCCAGCGTGTCACTGATGCAAGAAAAATGGAATTCCAAGTCGCCTGACGCGGCTGAGGGCCGCGATGCCGCGGCTACGGCTCCATGCCTGCCGTTGTCCTCTCGTTGACGGGTTCCGGGACGGTAATGTTCGGTACCGCGGCTTTCTTTCTGCGGAGTTCGCGCGGCAGATTCGATTTTGTCAGCCACAAGCCCGCCGCAATTGCCGCCAGCCAAGTTACGCTAATCAGCGCCAAGGACTCCAGATCGGCCTTGCGACTACCATCGACAACAATCGTCCGGCCCACGAAGTAACACACCACGGCAGCTAAGACCGCGGTCCCCACCGCCTTCGTCAATTCCAGCCATGGCATCCCACCCAGTAGGACGAGCTTCTTCCGATTCAGCAACCACGCGAGCGAAACCGTGTGCATCAAGATGCCGACGTCTGACGCCATGGCTAATCCGGTCACGCCAAAATGGTGGAAGAACGACGAGTACACCGGCAGCGATGCTGCCACGATGATGGTGCTGGCGATCATTGGCGTCAGAGTGTCGCCCGCAGCATAGAAGGCACGAGCGTAGAGCGCCTGCGCAGACCACAGAGCCAGTGAGAGCGCGAACCAGAAGAAATAGACCGCCGTCTCCTGCGAGTCCTGGAAGCTGAAGCGCCCCCGGCGATAGACGAGGTCAATGAGAGGCAGGGCTGCGGGCATCATCCACGCGGCCGAGAGAAACGACGCTGCCGAGATGCGGTACACCGATCCGTTGACCGTGTCGGCGAAGTCCTTGCGCCTGCCCTCGCCGAAGAGCCGCGCGAAGAACGGCATCGAAGCCTGGCCGGTGGCCTGTCCAAGGATCGAGATGGGCACTGCGAAAAGGCGCTTGGCGTAGTTCAGCCGCGTAATGTCGCCCGCGCCGCCGGAGGCAAAATAGCGCAGGATCCAGTCATCGGCGGAAACCAGCGAGACTCCCAGCATCAGGGGGATGGAAAGCTTTAGCCATTCGCGAAATTCCGGATTGTGCCAGTCGAAGTTGAAGCGGTAGGTCAGGCCGTCACGCGCCGCGCCGATGGCGTTGATGAGAAATGGACCGATGAATGCGCCGACCAGTGCGCCGTAGGCCAGCGATGAGATGCCGAACCGACGCGCGCCGATCACTCCGCCCACGATGATGAACAAGTTGTAGAAGATGGGGCTGAAGGCCGGGTAGAGGAACATCCGGCGGGAGAAAAGTACTGCCGAAACAATCCCGCCAGCGTAGAAAAAGATCTGGCCGGGCAGCAGAATGCGAGTGAGATGCACGCATAGCTGCAACTGGTCGGCGGAGAAATGCGGGAAGATGAGCCGCTCCAGTTGCGGCGTGAAGATCTCCAACAGCACCGTGCCCAGGCACACTATCGCGGTCATGATGGTGATGGTGGAGTTGAATGCGTCCTGCGCCTCTTTGTTTCGCCCCTTCGAGGTGTGGCGCGTATAGATGGAGATGAAAGTGATGGACGCGGTGCCACCGGCGAGAATGTAGTTGAGGAAGTCTGGCAGGTTAAACGCGCCGACGTAGGCGTCGGTATTGAGGCCAGCGCCGAAGGCCCACGCGATGTAGGCCTCGCGCAGGTAGCCGATGACCCGCGACAGCATGACCGCCGTGACCATGAGCAGCGTGGCCGAGAAAACGGTGTGCTGATGCGAGGGCCGCAGGATACGCAGTAGCCGCGCCCAGAAACTGGGACCTGCTTGGCTTTCGCTGGCGGCCGGAGGCGGCATTAGACTGCGATTTTACACGCTGAAGGCAGCGCTTCCGACGTCGCGATTGGAATTGTTGGAATTCAATTGCAGTAATGTTTGAATTGCGTTGCAGCAAGTCTGAATTCTTTTGCAGTGAAATCGGCAGTTCAGCTACCTTGGTTAGGATCCAGACTGCCGAGCCTACCTCTCGGAGCGCAGGACGCTAGCTTTCCATTTCTGAAATGGATTTTTGTTTTTCCTATACATACATCAAGAACCTGGACCAGAAGACCCCCTCTTTTTGGATCCTGATTCCGATAGGCTTCAGCCGATCCAGGGGAAGCAGCAGGACGAAATGACGAGGCATATCCTCAGTGCCGCTGGCCGGAAAGGCATTCGCTCCGAACTTGCTGCTTCTCGACGAGGGCGGAGTACTCGTCAATCGCATCCTGCCACTCCCGCAGTTCCTCACGGCTGGGAGTCGGCACTGGGGTCGAAGAGAATATGAAACACGCCGGTATCTCCCCGGATCAGTTGGAAACCATCAGTGCTTCGTTCAACGCGCGCAATCAACCTTGAGAGTATCTGTGCCGCCTTCAACGACAGGGGACCATCTTGTTTTGAGACGGAGTAGTGTTGAATTCTACGAGAACCTATCCCGCTCTTACCCACTGAAATTCTGTAGCCGCGAGACGTATGGGCGACATGAACTACGCTCGCATATCGGCTCGAGTTCGGAAGAAGGCTTGCCTGCTCGGAAACGAGCTTTACATGACGTAGCGCGCTGATGATTTCCCGAACGTGGTGCGGGTGCAGCAGTTCGAATTTGTGGGAGCGGTCGAAGCATCGCCAGAGGCTGACGAGGAGCAGCGAAGCTCCCAGTGCAACTGCAGCAGCCCAGTGCCATCTCGCGACAGGCAGGATGCGCTTCCATTCGGAGGCCACCACCGCGATCGCCAGCAGCAGCGAGATCCATTGCGCTTGGGAATAACCCCATGAGTAAGTACGCGCAACATCGCCCCTTGCAAATTCGAGCCAGAAGCGGCCGATACCATACGCAACCACGTAGAGCACAAACGCGGTTCCCGGCGGATATCCCCAGAGCACCAGCGCGATGCCGAAGGCCACAACGAACAGTACGAAAATGGATTCGACCGCCTGGATAGGGAAGAGTCGCACACCGACGAGGTCAGCAGGGAAACCTGCCGCCGCGTGTTCTTCGCGATAACGGACGCCCCAACCACACGGACGCCCATGACAACAGCCAACCATCAGGCATCCGACACGCCCGCAAGCCAGGAACAGCCCGATGCCAAGACTGGCAACGTCGAGATAGGGAAGAAGCGGCTGATGGGTCAAGCGCAGGAACAACGCGATCAGGGCCATGACCGCGATTTCGTGGTGATAGTAGATGATCTGTTCTTCGCCGGTAATGATCTTCGTGATCATCACTAGCCCGAAGAAGGTCAAAACCACGACGGCGGTCATACCTAGAAGGATCAGTTGTGATAAATGCAGGTAGCGAATCAGCACGAAAGACTGCACGAAGCCGAAAAGCAGGCCAGTGTAGCCGCAGACTTGAAAGGGAGAAAAAGGGTGGTCGAAAAATCTTAGTTCCGGACGAACCAATTGGCCCAAATGCCTCTCCACAAATGTTCGTGTTAAGTGTGCCATATCGTGTCCTCGGTATCGCTCCGCATCAGAGTGAGATCTTCGACAACATAGTCGGCCTTAGGTTAGCGAACGATGACCGGTTAATCGATGGCCCAACCACCGTCGTCTGAACCTCGACGGTATGATCACTCTTGGTTGCGCCTGATCTTTTCAATTCACGCCCTTATTTTCGTAGGGCCTACGTTGGTCATCGATGATTGAGAGCCGCGGTCACGGCTTTTTGAGTCGAACGCGCAACGCCAGTGTCCGTACGCCCGATGGCGTCACAGAAACCGGCCTCGACCCCGGAGTGTCCTGGCTGGCCACAATTGCTCCAGGTTCTTCGGTGACTTCCGCCTCACGAGACGAAGTGAGGTCGACGGGAAACCAATCCTCCGCACGCTGATCTCCGATGTTAAGTCGCTCCGCCAGAATCACGGGCACTGTAATCTCCGTCTTTGGCGGTTCGCCAATGAGCGTAATGGGAAATTCATGGATTCGGACCTTCGCGTTGGGAGGAAGGCGCATCGCTTGGAAGCTGCCGTCGCCCAGGACCCGGGCTATCCGCAGTTGACCTTTGCCCGGCAACTCGAAGATCTCCACGGCGGAGGCGAGAAACTGCCCAAATTCCGAAGACTGGTCCAGGTACAAGGGGAACAGGAACCAATGCGGACGCATACCAGGGTTCGCGATGTCTGCCTGAAACAGCAAGTCGATAAACGGCGGAGGGCGGAGACCGAATTTAATAAAATGCAATTTGATTTCACTCATGGTACGTCCTTCAGCTCCTGTACCTTCACCGGATCTAAGCTCTTGCCCGAGGTTGGTTCGTAACCGCCCTTTCGCGTCGTCCCTTTGATCTTGTAGGGCGGCGCGTTCAGGATGTCCGAATAGGAATTGAGCTTGTCCGGAAAGGTTCCGCTGGCGGGATCATACTCTTGTGGCAATACGCCCCCATGTTCCTTGCGAATCTTCTCCAGCTCTTTGTTGTCCCACTCATCTCGAGGCCGCTTATAGTCGGCCATCATATTTATATACATCTGTCTTTCGGTGACCTTACGTTGGCCCAATCCCTCCCACAATTGATCGCCATTGGGGGCCGTTTCCTGCCGTAGCATCGCGTTCTCGCCCTGATAAACTCCGGCAGGGTGCTTGAGAAGGTACTGGGGATGGTTGTAGAAGTAATGCCACTCGCCGACCGTGGCAGGCCGATGACCAATAGTTCCCACACCGCCGGCCATGCTCTTGTACTGCAGCCTTCCTCCGCCCAGTGCATTCGAGCCATTCGCACCCAATTCCAAGCGAGGCTCCACGGCCTTGTCTTCTGAACCATACAACTCGTCAAACTTTGCATCCCCGATGGCTGCGCGGATGGAATCCACCTCTGAGACAATGGCGGTGGAGTAACACTCTGCAATCGTGAGTCCTCTTAGCCATGCCTTCACTCCTGCCGACGCGCTCCGTCCTTTCTTGAGCCGCCATTGCCATTGGTCAATCCACTCCCAATACTCAGGATTCGCATAGCCCTTCAGGTAGTCGTCATCCCAGTCGTCCGGATAACTGGTCTTGTAGCCTTCCGCATACCAGATGCCCGAGGTCCTAGTGTGCGGTCCCAGGTTGGCCTGGATCATGCAAGAAACAGCGTGCTTTCCCAGTTCCTCTTGCGTAATGGGGATTTCAGGCGTTGCGCTCGGAACGGGATCGCGGCGCCCGCAACGCTGCAATTTGAGTCCTGACTTCAGCCGAGGCAAGGCATTGGCGCCGATCTCCGCCAAGCCCTTTTTGGCTCCGGTCCAGGCCGCAACCACCGCACCTACTGCCGAGCGGTCCGCATCCTGTTCCAGGCTGCTGTCATCGCCCAGATCGGCGTCTTTGGCCTGCGCCGCGCCCGCCTGCTGGCCTCCTTCCTGCTGCACCACGTGCGCCAATTCATGGGCGATCAGGGCGTCGCCGATAACCGTGCCGGGCTGGTACTCGCCGGAAGCAAACGCGACGTCGCTGCCGATGGTGAAAGCGCGAGCGCTCAGATTGTCAGAAAGGCCGGCAGAGCGTGAGTCCGTGTGCACCCGCACCCGGGAAAAGTCATACACGAACGCCGCCGACATCCGGCTCTGCACCCGCCCGTCGAGGGCATGTCCCGAGCCCAGTTGCGCTTGCACCGCCGCCGCATCGTGCTCCCTCGCCCCCGCTCCATCGCGCGACTTTCTCTGCACTCCAGCCCCCGCGCTCTCCTTCTTCCCTCCCCCCAGAAACCCCAGCAGCGCGCTGCCGAATCCCGACGACGCAAACCCCGCCACCGCTCCCAGCAAGCCCCCGCCGCCGCCCATTTCTTCCTGCATCCCTTCCGGCAGATCGCTCACCTTGCCCGTCTTGGCCCAACTCAGCGCCGCCCGTTGCACTCGCTGATTCACCAGCGCGATGGCCTCGTGCGCCGACCGCGCCCGCACCGTCTCCGGGGCGTACTTGTGCATGGCCCGGCTCAGATGCTGCGCGTCCTTGTCCTGGTAGTGCCCCAGCCACTTCTTGATGTAGGGGCAGCCCTTGGTGGTGTGATCCATCGATTCCAGCACGGCATCGGCCGTGGCACAGGCGGTGGTTTGCAGCAGGGTGAGGAACTGCGTCTTGCGCATCTGTCCTGGCGCCACCGACGGTGCATCGTCTTCCACGATTACCGGGTGCGGACGTTCTCCGGGATGCTTGGCGGCATCCTGCCGTGCCGCCCCTCCGGCCGACGCGGCGCTGTGAGTCTCATCGGCAACCGCCCGCTGCAGGGACAACGGAAACGAACCCAGCGGCCCCACCGCGCTGCGATGGATTACACCCTCCTGCTCTTCCTGGCACTTCGAGCAGCTGCCGCCGCAGGCGCACTTACGCTGCAGCAGCGGCGCTGGCCGAGACAAAACAATTTGCTCGGCCACGCGGTCGGCTTCCTGCTCGTCAGCATCTCCCGGCTGGCTGACGCGAAGCTTCGTCTGGATCAGCCCTGACTCGAGCAGACGAAGCATCGCCTGGTTGCCGAGGTCGCGTTGCAAGCCATAAAGAGGATTGCTTTCGCGCCGTGCGGCTGCATTCGGGAGGGGTACCGGGACCTCAGCCGGTGCCTTGCTTACAGATGCTCCATGGACAAGTTGTTTGGACATGATTGCCAGCGGCCACCCAAAAAGCCAACCCGTTCACAATTTCAAAGTGCTAATGCGTGCCTCGTTCGCTTGGGTCATTGGCGACTTCCTTCACGACGACATATCCAGTCGCCCGCAGGTTCGCGAGATATGCCTCCAGATTTTCCGAACGGTCAAGAATTTCGCGCAACTGCTGCTCGTGCTCCGGCACATAGGCCGTCGCCGAGAGGAATGGGTGCATACTCAGCGGAGCACCTGGTAACGGAGGAGGAGCCACGTTACTCACCAAAAGTCCAGGGGTGGCTACGATTTCGAGTACGCGTTGCTTCTCCCAATAAACCAAGTAGCGATCTGGGGCTACAGTAGGCATCAAGACCTCTAGCGGAAAATCTTAGTCAAGAAAGTGTGTAGACCCAGATCGTTGGTCTTCAGCCACTCGCGGGTATACATGTCCCTATTTGCCTCGGTATAGGGATGACCGAAGTAAGCAGCCGCTCCCTGAGCAAAGTACTCCTCGAAGTTGCTCTTCGTGTAATCCGCCGGCGCGAGCCATGGGCCCCCCGCTCTCGTCCGTTCGTCGAAGAGGGTATGCAGTTCGGTGCTCTGTTCCTTGGTCAAAGCGTATTGCTCGACGATGTGACCAGTTTCGTGCCCGGCGACAAACCCTTGTGCATAGCCGGATGGGTGACCTGCCACAGGGACCAATTGCTCCTCGGCGATGGCATAGCGAATGGTGTTTCCAACTTTCTCACCACCAGCGCCTCGCAGGTCGTCATAGAGCCGTCCGTCAAATGTGCGGACACCTTTCAGGTGAGTGTATTCAGGGAGGTCCGTGAGCTTTTTGTTAGCCGGAATCACATGCAATTCGACAGACACTTTGCCCAATGCACTGACGTTCGGAGCCTTCAGACTCTCCAATATCTCGGTCATGCGTTGTCGTGCCACTTCCACCGTTGAGTCGGATACTCCATGGCCGACAACCGTGAAGGATGGACCGTCACTACTGCTCTTACACGCTTGCAGCCGCAATCCCGAGCGCAGACGCGGCATTGCGCTTTTGCTAAACTCCAGCAATCCTTTTTTGACCCCAGCCCAGCCTGAAACGACGGCTCCCACAGCCGACTGGTCTGCATCCTCCTCCAGTTGCCTGCTTCCTTCGGTGCTCTTTTCCATGGGCAAGCTTGACTGTTGTCCTCCGTCCTGTTGCACCGCGTGCGCCAGCTCGTGCGCGATGAGGGCATCCCCGATGAGCGTGCCGGGCTGGTACTCGCCCGCTCCGAAGGCAACGTCATTGCCCACCGTGAAGGCACGCGCATTCAGTCGCGAAGACAGGCTCGATGCCGAGGCATCGTCGTGCACCCGGACCGACCCGAAGTCGCGACCGAATGCCGATCCCATCCGCTCGCGTAATGCTGGGTCAAGCGCCCGTCCATGCCCGAGTTGGGCGCGCACGCTCTCCGCATCCGTGACCGGAGCCGAGGCTCCTTCGCGCTCTTTGAATTGCACCCCGCTGCCACCCGAGCTCGTTTGCGGCGCGCCAGAGCCTGCACCTTTTGCCGCTGCGGCGGGGCCTGCTGCAGATGGCATCGGCCCAACTCCCGGCGGGACGCCGGTCACTTCTCCTGTCTTGGCCCAGGTGGCGACTGCTTGCCGAACCCGCTGGCGAACGTGCACGATGTAATCCCGGGCGGTGGTGGCGCCCGCCGCTTCCGGTGCGTACTTGAGCAGCGCCTGCTCGATGTGGCTGCTGCTCTGGCCGCGATAGAACGCCAGCCACTTCTCGATATACGGACAACTCTTGGTAGAGCGTCCGACGACTGCCAGTTCAGCGTCGGCGGTGGCACAGACATCGGCTTGCAGCAGATCGAAGAAGGCTGACTTCTTCATCTGGCCGGGAGCAACCGAAGGGGCGTCATCTTCAACAATCAGCGAATGCGGGCGATGCAGATCGGTAGACACAGCGGGCGCCGTACCAGCAGCTCCGGCCGCGTCGGAGGGTTGGCTGGCGAGCTTGGCCTGGATGCCGCCAGATGCCAGGAGGCGAACCACTGCCTGGTTGCCGATCGTTTGCTGAAGGTTCGCGACAGCATTCTGGGGGAATCCCGACCACTCTTTTGGACTTGCACGCGCACGGGGCCTGTCATTCGTCTTCTGCGGCGACGCTTGTCCTTGTTCCTGCTCTTTCATCGCTCATCCGATCGCCATGCACTCAGCTCGGCGTGGTTTTGCCTGCCGTCGGTTTTGTTTTTGACACGGATTTCGCAGGTGATGGCGTTGCCGCTACGCTGGCCGCGGTTGGAGCATTTACAGCATCCTTTATCGCTTGTACCTTTCCTTGCTCGCTCAGTTGCTTCCCGGCAGTGGAACTGGTGCCAACACTCGATGCGGAGCTCGACGGTGCCGGTACGTTGACCACCTGAGGAACCATGCCAGCACTGCAATCGGGATTTACCACTGTCAGAGTGTAAGTTCCCGGGGTGGCGTTAGCCGCTGCGGTCACCGGGAGGTCGATGGATGTGCCTGGCGAGGCTCCCTGGGTTGCGGTAGCGCTTCCAGCGGTGACACCGGCTCCCGGTCCAAAGCTGTAGTGGGCTTTGACATTCAGGCCCTTCCCCGTGACTGTGAGCGTCGCTGATTGTCCCTGCGGTATCGACACAGGCTGACCCGAGACGGCGAGGTTGCTCAGTGCGGCGTTAGATTGCCACCAGAAGTTGCATAGAGACAGAACCTGGCGACGGCATGAGATGTTGTCGATCTGCTGGATCGTTCCAGACCCGTCCCCACTCAACGTGACTTGCGCCAGGCAGACCCATGGACCGCAGGAACAATCAGGACACGCCGGAACAGGTCCCGAAGTAAGAGAGTCGCCGCTCGGCGGGGGCTGCACATTCTGGTCGCAGGCATTGCAGGTCGGGCAACTCGTCAAAACTCCGATCTCATATCCGTCGTGCAGGCGAGAGTATTCGCAACTCGAATCATCGCAACCACAACCGATCGGCTGAACCCGAACCGGGCGCATCATGCACTGCTTGTATTTGACGGCGATGAAGAGCGTGTTCGTCGTGGATGGCGGTGTGAACACCTGGCTGCACCACGGATCGGGAGCGTCTATGCAAGGTTCCCCCGTCACACCGGACACGCCGGCGGTACGCAAATCGACCGTGCGGACGCAGTCGAGGATGATTTCGTCGCCGTACGGGCCGAGCACGTAGCCTTTCTGCACCTGTACCTGCCAGGCGTTGAACGAGACGGTGCCGTCAGAGTTTGTTGTAGTCGCTGGACACACCAGGCCTCCGCACACCACTCCCCAGCCGTGCAGCAGGCGGTTGTGCCGCCGCATACGATCGCGGAAGTAATTCTGCTCGAGCGTCAGATCGTCCGGCGTGATCAACTGACGTGGATAATAACGAGGGAGTTCCGCGATCGTGCTATCGCAAGCACTGGCTGTTCCGCCACAACAATTCGTTTTCGTGTTCATCATTGCTCTCCTTCGTCGCCGTTACTTTCCGCCTTGCAGTTGGGGTTGCCCCTGGTTCAACAACGCCAGCATCAGTTCGTAAAGCATGTCAGCGGTGTAAACCAGTGGACGAACCGCGATGTCAAAGCTGTTCTGGGAATAGGTTTGCCCCTGCGGGGGGATCTGGACGTTGGCCAAAGGTATGCAGCAATCGCTGCTGGGGGTGATGCATGGCAGATTCGCAACATAGGTCGCCAACATGGAATAATTCAACGCTCCGCCGGAAACAACACTCTGCAGCGGCGAAGTGGTAGGGGCAGGGCAGAGCTTGCCGTCGCAGAGTTTGAGGCAGTATTTTTCGCGAATGGATCCCGGCGTACACATAGCCTGCGTGTCGCAATCTCCGCCGAGCGCGGGAGACGGATCGGTCGCGCACTCGTGATAACAGATACACAGGTGCTTGTAGACCCCAGCTTCGTTGCAGTCACTCGCCGGGGGAGGCGGAGCAGCCGCCGGAGTGGGTCCGGCAGCAGCCGTCCCTGTCGCGGTTGAGCCGGAAGACGACGGCTGAGCAGAGCCATTACCCTGAGGCGCCGGGGCCGCAGCCTGCGGCGGGGGTAGCGGATATGGGTCCGATGGCTGGCAAACCATGATTTCTCTTCCGCACTTGTCGATTGCCAAACCAGGCGAAACCACAACACTCTGCCCATCAGCCCCAAGCTTGACATTCAAGCCGCAGATGACCCCGTATCCCGAGACGAGCCGGTTCAGGAGCCAGCGTTTGTCGTTCATGTAACTCTGTTCCATCTCGAAATGGAACACGTCGAGCAGCTTGCCGTAGAAGTAGCGGTTGCGGACTGGAGGGCACACAGTAATGCCAGGTGCGGATTGACAATTGTTAGACATGTTTCGTTCTCCTCATCTTCAAGCCAAGCGGGTGGTGACCCCCAAATTGCAGTCTGCTCCTAACCAGCTCGGAGCAATTCCGGCGAGCGCCGTATCCTTACCGAGAACTTGGCCCGTGCCTAATGCAAGGTTGCGCATCGGGCCTCCTACGACCGTATCAATGCCCAATCGGCTCTGAAAACCGACGCGAAAGTACGGGTCGATGATGCACAGGTGATAACTCGTGTGCGCCGGCTTTTCCTGCTGGATGACGGTCTCAATACGAGCCCGTGCCTCGGGGCACATCACCTGGCTGCGATACACCTCTACGCTGAACTGGTAAGCGACATCGGTGAACAGTGGCGACCCTATCTGTTCGTCGGTAATCAAGTGAGACTGATCGAGTACAGCGGAAGTGCCGACGACAGCTCCTTGCGGCTGCGCGGGCGCCAGCATCGTTGTCCATCCCAATACGGAAGTCTCGCCATCAAGCGACTCCGTTCCGCTTGCAGGCGTACTTACGGCGCAGGCTTGGCAGCAGCTTGCGCTACTTGGCAAACACCACCACGTCGCGTTGAGTAGAGGCTCTTCGATGGTGGCATCCACGCCGGCGAAGAGCCGCAGAGCTTCTCGCAGTCCTGCTGCCGTGCCGCGCTGCCCAGATAACCGGAAAATCTGCGCGATGATCTGCCGCTGTTTTTCCACGCCCCAATTGCTGTCCAGATCCAATCCCATGCAACCGGCGAGCCAGGCCAGGAAGCGCTCGGGAGTGGCTTGTGGATCGAAAAGTTTGGCCAGCGAGTCAATCTCGTATTCCACACCGGAGAAAAAGCTTTCGCACAGGGAGAGGAGTCGAGTGAGAAATTCCCCGCAATTGGCGGTATTGCGGTAAATCGCCGGCAGGTATTGCTGATAGGCGGGATAGTTGAACTCGACTCGTAGCTGCCGGACCTCTGGACTTGCGGTCCCGTCTCCCGAGAACAGCGCTCCGATCCAGAGATACTTGGCCTCCGCCCCACCGATATAAAGGTCGGTCACGTCGAGATTTGCCGTGTAAATGATCGACTGCCATTTGGGATCAGCAAATGGATTCGCTGCGTTCGGATCCACCACCGGCGGCTTCGTCAAATCGCTGGATGCGTAGGCGTAAAGATCCAGGTGGGCGTTTGGCGGCAGCATTCCAGCGAAGGCCTGCAGACGGTGCCACACCACTGGGCGATCGGCGACCCGGAGAGGCGTTTCAGGGCACAGAACCAGCGTGCCGATTGTGCTGTAGCCCTTACGCTTATCAAGCTTAATCGGCGGCAGCGCATCTCCCGAATGCACCCAGAGACCACCTTGCCCGTCGAGTAGCAATGCCGCAACCGGACCCTGGTAGCCAATCGCAGTGCCGACGTACTCAAAGCCATCTCCGACGTGAAATCGCAATACACGGCTCGAAGCGTTATCCCCCACGTACAGAGCTTCGCCGTCGGCTGCTATACCCATAGGCCGAGTGAGGTGACTATCTCTTAGGAAGCGCGGGTGCCCCTGCGAGTCGAGCACCGGCCGGCCGTCGGCATCAAAAACGAAAACTGTGGAAGATGAAGTATCGACCACGAGGACCCACGTTTTGCCGCTTACTTCGCGGAGTGCGATGTCCGCCGGCTGCTGGAGCAATCCGGATGCCTGAACGTTAACGCAGAAGGCTGGAACCACATCCCCGATAGCATTGAACTTCTGGACACGCTGGTTGCCATAGTCCACGACATAGAGATTTCCGGCAGAATCGCCGGCCAAGGTCCACGGGGTGTTGAACTCCCCGGGCTCGGAACCGGGTCTAGGTGCGGCAGCGGGATTGGGCTGGCCCCAGATTGCCACGAGCTGGAATGTCTCCAGGTCGAAAATCTGGATTCGGTGATTGCCGCTGTCGACCACAAACAGGGAAGAGCGAGTTGGCGGGATCAAAAGGCCGCGTGGCGCTTTGAACGTCGTAGGCTGGCCGCTCGTTCCACCCATACAGGGTGCGGCGCAGACATTCTTGTCGCAGCCGAGAATGCGCTGCACCCGATTGTGATCGGGATCGCTGAAGTAGAGTGTTCCGGTAGGATCGAGAGCGAGTCCCGCCGGTCCTTCGGGCGTAGGAGCGGACTTCACCGAATCGGGGAGCATGCCGGAAAAGGAGGGCAGCGAAGAGAGCTGCAAGGCGCCGTCATTACGCAGTTCGAGCCCGCTCCATTTGAATCCCGGCCAGCGGCCCTCGCGATTCAAGAAGAAATAATTGTTGTTGCTGATCTCCGCCATATAGCTCAGCTCTCGACTCCCATCCATCCGACGGTCCAGGTTTGAACCGCATTCGAGTCGTCAAACGTGCCGCTGCCGATCACGGCTACCACGGGAAAAATCTGAATTGTGAAACTCTGCGGTGTCGACAGATCGGAAGGGATACTAATGAGTGCATCTGCGACAAAGGTCTCTTGCCCTGCCACCGCGCTAGTTACGGGAAATATTCTTTGTCCCACCAGGCGGGCCATGTAGAAGGGCGTGGACTGAAATCCTCCGACCGACGTGTTAACTGTTCCCTGGTACATGTCGGTACCAAAAGGCACAACGATCGCATTATTTCCTGGGGAGGGCGTGCCAAGATTTTGCCGGGTCCAACCGGGATTCTGCTCGACGCCGCAGGCTATTCGAGGCTGCTTGGATGGCCGTGCGTTTCGCCGCGAAACGGTCGACACCGTTTGTTTCAACTGGCAATTGAAGATTTCCACCTGTGCCAGCACGATGAACAATCCGCTCTTGATGCGCGTCTTCAGTCGTGAGTCGACGGGCTGACGATTCGTCGGGTCGTCACTGAGTTGGACCCAGCAGAAGAGGGGCTCCTCTCGCAACCGGATAACCCCTGTCGGCAGGCAGATTCCCGCCCGCGTTTCGGAGGGTTTCAGTTCGCTGTCATCGGGATAGGAAACCGTCAGGTCGTAGAAAACCGATCCGCCGGAACCGTTGTCCGCGACTGGAGGAATTGGAAGAACCTGCGTTTCCGTCAGGATGATTTCGCGACCACAGGAGTCAATGGCGTAGCCCGGAGCAATCGTTACTTGCCGATCACCGACGTTGCCAAGGACCTGGAAACCACTTCCGACTCCGGCCTGGTGAAGGCTTTGATTGTGAAGCCAGCGCATCTCGCGATTGAACGACTCCAGCGCCTGGAGGTCCGAGGCGAACAAGCGTTCGCCATTGAAAAACTGAATGCGCTCCAGGAATTGGGTTGAACCGATAATCGACATGTTGCCATCCTCGATCAAGAATTCCGCGACGAAGCTGAAGCCTGGTTCACGGCGTTTGCGCTTGCTTGCTGCGAACAACAGGAAGAAAGTGTGTCCAGCATCTGACAACCAATCCAACTGACATAGAGTTCCTGGCGTTGGGCGAACAAGAAGAAATCCGACGGCTCGCTGACAAAAGCAAATTCCGCAGCCGGGGCTGCCACTCCCGTGTTCTCCTCGAAAGCGAGTTCGCCGTAGTAAAACTGGGGAACCTGAAGCCACAGACGGAAAGTGAAACCGGTAATGGATTCGTCGGCGATGCTGGGAAAAATCGCTGGCACAAGTTGCTGCAATTGTGGATTCCATACTGACCCTTGAAGAGAGGCGAAATAGCAGGGAACGCCCGTGAATCCTACCGCTGATGTATCGATCCGTGTCTGCACCCCGATGGCAGCGGGCAGCATACGCTGAGTGTCATTAAAGACAAATCCCGCGCTCCACGGTTCCCATGGCGTGTTGCCGGGGATGGTGGTGCCGCTGGCGAGTAATGGCCGAGCCAGCGGCTGCGACGAATTCACAATGTAAGAAGGATCCGGCCCCTTGAATCGACCCCCGCTGTAAAAGACAGCACCGACAGAGACGCCGTCTGATGGCTTCAGATTCTTATTGAGCTTCCAAACAAACTCCGCAGTGCCGGTGCCGACGCACCCTGTGCCTGTCCAGCAGACTTCAGAAATTTCACCGGGCTGCAAGCTGCGTGATGTCGGCTGGTAGCGCATTAGCAGACTCACTGGCGCGGTCAGATTTTCAGGAATTTCTGACGGCAGGGGAACTGTCAGCGTCTTTTCCAGAATCAACTCCCTGCCGAAGACGTCATATGCGACACCGGGAGAAACGGACACCACCTTAGGCGATTTTGAGAGAAGCAGTGAGCAAGTCAGGCCTTCCGCTACTCCGTAGGCATTGTGCAGCGCGCGGTTGTGCCACCAGCGGCGTTGGGCTTCCTCCGCTTCTATGTCGAGGAAATCCTGCGACTTCAGCATCTGGCCTTGCCAGTACCGGACCCGCTCCAATTTCCGCTTTTCTGGTTTAGCCATCTGTCCTCACCTCAAAGAACCGTTATCTGGTGGGTGCCCGCTGCCACAAGCCAGGTCGGACCGAGGCACACATTCCCGCATTGCGGTTGCCCGCCCTCGGCAAGCAGGGCCAGTGAAGCGACGTAATCGACGCCCGGCACGGCATTGATGACCTTCATAATTTCCGAGCGGTAGACGTCGCGGCCAAAGGGCCATCCAGTCCCGTTGGGTCCACCGATCAGCGGATCGAGGAAGTTATTCAGCGCGGTAACAATCGCTTGCTGCAGGTTTGTCCGGTTAGCTCCGGTTATCGATTGCACGCTGGCTTGAATTGCCACATCCAGGTAAGTCGGAGCGACCGCCTCGACGCGAGTGCCAATGACGCGCCGCGGGCGCAGGAAAGCGTTGACTGCGCCCAGCAGTCCGGGACTGGGCATGGGCTTACCCTGCGGCAGATACGGCACAACGATGACCGTGATCATTCCCGGGGCCTGGTAGCAGGGGAAACTGGGATGCATGTTGGCGATGGCGGTCACTCGCGCAATACGCGTGCCCGGCGTGCTGGCCGCCAGTTGCTCGTAATCGGCGAGCGTGACCGCTCGTCCGCTGCTTTCGACCAGCCGATCCGCCTGCCCCGCGGCTTGCGAGATGGTTTCGGCTGCCGCTCCGCCCCACGCGGGCAGTGCATTCGTCACCGAAGCCAACGCGCCCTTTAGTTGCGTCCATCCATCGGAGACGCCTGCGGGGTAGTTGTAAAGGAGTGCCCGGTTATGCGGCGAGTCCGCGAGTTGATTGACCAGTCCGGCGGCAAGGTTGCCAGCTTGGGCTCGGGTAGTCAGATCGACGGCAAAGATCTGGCATCCCGGTGGCGGCACTCGTCCCTTTTCACCGTTGCCAAACGTGATCATGCCGGAGGTGGCATCGAGAACGGCGTGGAAATCTTTCCGGGTGGATGCGTCGAAGTCCGGGCGCAGTTCCCATGAGTACCATGCATCGTTCTCATACGTGTAAACGTGGACACTCGAGGCTTCCACGGGAGAATCCGGCAGGGTTGCCCGCTGCCAGGGAAGGCCGTTGCCATACCCCAGGAAACCAGCCTCGAAACCGAGTGTCCCCGGCGACTTCGGCGCCGGCGCCCTAAAGCTCAGTATCCGGAACTGAGGATCCGTCGCCAGGCCTCCTCCGAACGTGAGCTGCGCAATGCGCATCTGCGAGTCCAGTGTCAGGCGCAGGTTGGACACATCGCTCGGCTTGGGCGGGCCTTGGGGGCCATAGGCGATGGTTGCGTCAGGAGCGATTTCGAAAGATGAGCAGTACGGCACTGCCTGTCTGGCGACAATGCCATTCAACGCTGCATCTTGCAACAACGGGGCTGCGTCGTAGCATCCCGCGTCGAACCGGCATCGCACATAATAAAGAGGTGGGGTAACAGTGCCGACACTGGCCGACGCCATCGAGCCGGGAAGGCGGAACGTCACTGCGCCATTCAACGTGAACGCCCGCGTATCATCGACCACCTCGTTACTCGACGCGTCCAGAGCGAGCCATTGGACTTGTCCTCCCACCTTCGCCTGATATTCCCAAACCGTGCACACTCCGTAGTGCTTTGGCACGAAGGTTGCGGTTGTATCCTGCGTCGCGACGGTAGCCTTCGAAGTGTTCTTCTGGCACGGGTTTTCAGAGAGTGGGGGCTGGCAGTGCTTCTTGGTCGCTTGCGTCTGGCACAGCAACCGGCCGCGGTCCTCAAAGCTCGAATGCGCATCGGCAAAGGTGAAGAAGATCTGTACCGGTTGGTCCACCGGCAACGCTTCCGTTAAGCCAAGGTAAAACTCCGTGCCCGGCTGAGGCCCGCTGCCGAAGGGACTTATCACGCCGCGGCGGCGCCACACCGGGGTCAAGTCTCGATAGCCGGAAGCATCCTGGAATTGCAGTGCCGCGAGAGAACCTTGCGCCAGAGTGACTGAATGTCCGATGCGATAGCTTGTGGATACACCGAACGAATCTTGACCTGCAAACTCGAGGCCCTCGGGCAACGTTATCGGCAGCACTGCCGCGGGAATTCCATCCGCGAGTGTCAAACTCAGGATCGCGAAAGCAGGAATGGGAGGCTTGGGCGCCACTCCCACCAGTGCAAGGAATCGCAGCCGTTCGCGGGAGGAGATCTGATTCAGTTGGTAGATGTCCATCTCCGCGATGGATGCCAACAATTCGACCAGCGTGATTCCGGGATCGGAGTAGTTCTGATCCGTCCATTCGGGGCCATACACCGGGATCAGGGAGGTGCTTTCCGCGACCAGATCGGCCCACATTCGGTCATCCAGATTGGGCAGCAATAACGGCATTACTCTGAACTCCGATTTCGCAAACCAACATCAACTACGAATCGATACCGACGCTCGCCTGTTCTTCCCCTGGTATTTAGCCTTCAGTGCAATTGGCGTTCGCACTGCCAGTGTTTGGTGCGAGATGCCGTAGCACCGCCTGATTGCCTATGAGCTGCTGTAGTGCAAGCAGCTCCTTCACCGTGCTGGCCGGCAGCGGAGGCAGGGTGCGCCAATCCTGTGGGATTGGTAGCGCGGTGTCACCCATTTCCGACTTGTCGCGGCGTCCACGCCTCCAAAATCTCCATTGCATACTGGCTTCCTCGCGTGTCCTACCCTCCAACCGGCAAAACCAAACTCAGCTTGAATTGCCCGGCCACAACGATCTGCCCGGCTGGCACCTGCACTTGGTCGCTCTGCAGAACTCCGTTGAAGTAAAGTGCAAGCTCCTGGACATAGTCCACTCCATCCACATTGCCCAGAACGCTTGCCACGTCGGATACGTGAACGCCGCGGCCTACGTCCCAACCCATGCCCGCCGGGGCCGCCCGTAAGCGGGTTCAGAAAATTCGCCAGGGCCGCAAGAGCGTCTTGCTCCACGGTTCCCGCTTCCGCCGGATCTGTCGGAGCCAGCGTGGCGGTGACGTCCACCGGCAAATACGTCGGTCCGATTACGTTGATTCTTCCAGCCGCAGCGACATCAATAGGTGCGTGCTCGAGGAGATAGTCGAGCACGCTCCGCCGCAGTCCAGCGGACGGAATCGGCCGGGGATCCTGGCTTTGCGGGATGATCATTACCGTGATCCATCCCGGGACGGTAATCCCGGAAGGATCCAGCGTGGGGATCGCCCGCGCGACAGCCACGCCGGCGGAAGCTTGCTGCGCCAAGGCTTCGTAGTCCTGGGGCACGATGGCGCGACCTCGATTCCGCAGGTTGAAGGGAGCACGCTGCTGAAATTCCGCCAGCGTCTCGCCATCCGCTCCACCTTCAGCGGCGCGCGGATTCGTTACTCCTCGAATACCGGAGACTGCGCCCAACAGTTGCGTGATGGTTGCTGCAGGCAGGTTCCCCGCCAGCCCACCGCCGGAGCGGAAACTCGTGCCTTGTATGAGCGCTCCGAGCGGGGGAATCATTCCCGCATCGCCGTTGCCGAAAAACAGCCGCCCCAGGGCGTGATCCAGCACGTAGACGCGATCGTTCGGCCCGGAATCGAAGAAGTTTTCCTGCTCTTCCCACTGGATCCATACTTCGGTCACACTCTTCTTCTTGTCTCGGACCAGGTGCACGTTTCCCGCGATGATGTCGGTCTGCGGCCCTTCGGCTGCGAGCAACGATTCGAGTTCGGTCACGATGTTGGGATCGGTGGGTACCACTTGCATAGCGACGCTTCGCCACTCGGTGTTGGCGCGCGGCCCACTCAATTCCTGTATCTCGATCGTCTGTCCCGGCAGAATCGGAATTTGGTTGAACTGGAAAATCTGTTGGGGAACTCCGGTGCTGGCGCCCAGCGGTGAATTCGCGTAAGTCTGCCATTGCGACGCCCAGACCGCGTTGGTGTACATGCGGTTGATCGTGGTTTCGTTGGGCGACCCGTCTGCCTTCAGCCTGCCGCGGAGCCAGAAAAGCGGGTTGTTGAAGCGAGCCAGTGCCTGGCTGTCGGCTTCGGGGATAAACGTAATCGTTCCGGGCAGTGCCAGTTGCTGGGTTTCGTCTTCCGCCACAACTCCCGCCCAGCTTCCGCCGTTCCAGTACTCCCAGACCATCGCCGGGCCCGCGGGCACTCCGGCCTGCTCGACAATGTCGAGGTAGACTCCGAAATTGTTTACCGGAAGCTGCTGGTCAAAACCAAGGTAGAGCGCCGGAGTCACGTCGCCGACCGGCTGAAATGGCGCAAACGAATTTCCCGGCCAGAGAGCGTCGTTGGTGTGGTCCGCGTATTGAAAATCGTTATAGGTGAAGACCTGCTCGAACGGATACGGACCGTTCACCCAGGAATAGCCGAAGCGGAACGCGGAGACCAGCGGCGGCTGGAGCTGGACGTAGGAAATCTCAGAAGGATCTGAGCCATCTGGTAACTTGATCGTTTGTTTGATCCCATACCCACCGGCGACCAGGCGAATCCTGACCCACAGGCCGTCCTCGTTGTTAACCTTCGTCGAGACTACGTCATTCGGAACGGTGAACTGAATGACTTCATGAACCGTGAAGTCTCCTGATGAGGATGGCCCATTCGACTTAGACTGAAGTAGCAGGGTCCATTCGTAGCCATTCCAATACTCCCAGTTGATCGAGTGCTGCACAGTATTCGTGCTCGTAGTGATGGGTGTCACTCCCGGCGCCACGTAAAGCTGCAGGACGGCACCCGGCTTGCTGAGGATCTGCGTTTGCCTGAAGTAGAAAGTGCTGCCGACGGTAGGATTCGCCCCCAACGGATTGAATGCCTTGGTGGTGTCAAGGGTCTTCGCATCCGCGTACGCCTTGTCGGGGAGCAATCCTTCGACCTTAACGACAACCGTAGCGGCGGCGGTTGCGCCGGAAACCTGGCACGCTGCATACCCGGTACCGCTGATTCCCAGGTACGAAACGTCAAACTGGTAGGTCGTACCGTTTTGTAGCTGCACGCCCGGGGCTGCTGCAATCGGCGTGGGGTTTCCGGAAGAGTCGGATTGCATTATTCCGGTCACGAGTATCTGGCTGGGATTATTCGGATCGGTTACGGTAACCATCGCGCCATTTAGTGGCTGGTGGCATTCATCGAACAGGCTAACGGTCACCAGGCTTCCTTGCACACCTGCGTAGGTTGTGGTGACATTCAGCTCGAGCCGCTGATCGATCTGTGTTTGCAGCCTGATAGTTTCCGCTTCAGGCAGTAATTGGTTCGGGTCGGGCAGCAGTGCCTGGGTCAGCCGGCCTCGAATCCAGTAAGAGGGCACGCCATTGACCGTCGTTTGCAATGTTTGTGCGCCCTGAACGTCGAGTTGAAACGTTCCGCTGTCCGATAACCCATTCGTGCCGTCGTGTCCGGCCTGCACCGGATCAAGACAGGATGGTTTATAGGTAATGAATCCGCGCCAAACCTTGCCATCCCAGTATTCCCAGATTATGTCCAGCGGTGATGAGCTGTCTTGCGCGAGATCGAAGGTTACTTTCAGGTGGGCTGTTCCCGCGAAGGCGAGGAACTTGCTGTGTGCCAAATAGAGGATGTGATCGGCGGGTTGCAGTTGCAGGTTCTGAAACAGGGTGAACGGCTGTCCGGCCGCCATTGCCGCCGAGTGATTGATGTACTGATCGCGCCCCGGCCACAAGCTGATTATTTCGCTGAGCGTTGCCGCGGCGACGGCTGCGTCCTGCTCGGTTGAGAAGACAATCTGTTGCGAGCTCCCCGGCGGAGGAGGCGCGGCTACTTGCGTTCCTTCCGGCGCCGAGGTATCCGAAGCGCCTTGCGCCAGGCTGAAAACAATCGGTGCGCGGGCCGGTTGCGCGGACACCAGCCGCAGGCCGAGCAGGTCAAGAAACGCGAGTTTGTCTTTGGCCGGAGCCTGGTTCAACCGTTGCTGGATGGCCGCAAGAAATCTGGCAAAAATAGGTCCGATTGCTGCGCCCGCCGACTTGGGCGCAGGATTCCACTGCGGCAGATAACCGTGCTGGCGGTTCTGGAATTCCGCCAGAAGCGCCTTGGTATCGCGTGAATCGACCGGAGGTGTGGTTTGCGGGATCACGCTGCTGCACCCTCCTCGAGGAAGAACGGATAGACAAGGTTGTGCCGCGTGTTGGTCACGCGAATGCTGTACGTGATCGCAATCAGCAGCTTGCCAGGCTCATTAGGATCGAATGTCACGTTCACTTGCTCGACGTTGATGCGTGGTTCCCAGGTCACCAGCGATTCCTGAACCCGCGTTTGCACCCGCTGCAGCGTTGCTCGACTCAGTGGGCCGAAAACGAATGACCTCAGGCCTGCCCCGAAATCCGGCCGCATGATGCGCTCGCCCCAGTCGGTGCTGAGGATGATCCAGATGGCTTGGTACACATCTTGCTCATAGGCAGCCGTGGCCGTCGATCCGTCCGGAGACACGCAGGGCGGGAAGGCCCAGCCGACACCCAAAAACGCTTTCGCTGAATCCGCCACGAGATTTCCTCAGTCGCCGATCATTACTGTTAGACATCCCATCGCGATCGCATTCGGCGGCCCTACTTCTACGATCACGTCTCCCATCCGTGCCGCCGGCAGATCTTCGATCAAAACCGTCACGCTTCCCTTCTCTACCACCCCACCGACGTGCGGTACGATCCCGGTGACAAGTGGACACGCATGAAGATCAGCCTCCGCGCACCATGCTGGCATCCCTTCGATGAGAACCGTCGGGCTGCCTGGGCCAGGTGCTAAGGGTGTTCCGTGGCTTGTCAAATCGCCGAGGCGAGCAGCTGGAGGCATATATGTTTTCCTTCAATTAAGCGTGATAAGGGTCCCTTCGACGCTGACTACGCCATCGGACGAAATTTCGGTTGAGACGTCGCTTTGGATCTCCACATTCATGCCTTCGAGTGTGATCGTGCCCAGGGGCGCGCTCAGGGTGATGTCACCCGTCGTGCATTGAATTTGAATGGCCGGAGGGACGCTCAGAATATCCAGACTGATCTGGAGCAAACCCTCAGGTGTGCTGATCTGAATCTTCGCGGGATCGAGAGTGATCTGCTGCTGAGTACTGGTCGTGATCTTCACCGATTGCAGAGCGTCATCGAACTCGATGGAATGACCAACTGGGCTGTCGGCCATGCCGGTCTGGAGAATCCGCTTCGTCAAGAAATCGGTGGGAATAGTCGCCGGAGGGCGATTCAATGTGCTCCATAATCCTCCGATGACATAGGCATCCCGGGAATCGTTTTTATTGAGCGCGACCAATACCTCATCGTCGATTTGCGGAATCCACAGAAACCCACGTCCCGATCCACCTCCAATACCCACGACTCGCGCCCACGGGTCGAGATCCGGAAAGGCCGGAATGTGCACCTGGACTCGGCCTTCCCCCAATATGTTGAGGTTGTCGGTCACGATGGCAGGCACGATCCCAAAACCGCCCTCTTCTTTCTGCGTGCCCGAAAACCACTCCAGCAGACCCGTTGCCATCAGCCCACTCCTTTATCTTCTTGTCGTCCTTCCCATCAACTAGCCGACTGCCTGTCCTTGCACTCGAAGCAACCCGCCCGGTCCTTTTGGAACCGGAATCCCACTGAACCAGACTTCCTGACGACCCTTGAAACTCGTGCGATAACCGCTTCCGTCGAAGGTATGAGTCGCCGATGTCACGCGATATAAGCCGCTGAACTGGCTTCCCAGACCAACCAGATTGATGATTTTGCCGGGCTTGATCTGCGGATTGCCGATCGTGCTGCCGTTGCCGGTGAGCCGATTATTCAAACGGGGAAGCAGCTCGCTAAGAATTTCTCGAAATGAGGTAGGAAAGCCCGTCGGTTTGATCGAGATGGTCTTCGAGGCTTTCCCGCCCAGGATGCTGGCGATGTCGCCGAGTCCGGGGTAGATCATCAAGTTGAACGCGGCGCGATCGTAATCCCAGCTCACAACGATGACGAATTCCACCTGCAGGGTGGCGATCCAGACTCGCGCGGACACGCCGAAGATGTCGCCAACGGTGGTAAGGCGCGGGGTGAAATCGCTCAGCGATTGTCCCCACTGCAGGGTTACGCTCGGCGAGTAATCCTGCAGTAAGAACTGGAAGCGGAGAATGTATCCCTTCGGCTCCAGGGTGTGATCGATGTACATTTCCCATCCGTTGTCTTTCGCGATGGTGGTTAGAAACTCGAAGTCGGTTTCATGCGATTCTGTGCGCACCGAGTGCTGCGCCTCCTGCGGAGCCAGGATGTAGCTGACCAGGCTCATGAGCGTGGACAAGGCAGCACCTATGGGGTCGGGATAAGGGATGAGAAGATTTGTGGCGCTGACCAGCGAAGCGACCACCGGATCGGGCAAAGGTACGGTGCCGATCTTCGGGAGCTTTATTGCGAAGGTGCGGTCCACCTTCCCGTGGGTGAGGCGCTGCAGAAAGTCATGCGCGGTGACATGAATCGTCGGCATCCCGCCATTGGGAAATGACGGTTCCACGCCGGTGATCTCTCCTACAAATACTTTTTCCAGAGGATCGGGAGCATAGCCGATGGAGAGCGTGAATCCGTTGTCTACTGCCAGCAAGGGATCATCGAGCCACTGCAGGTTCTGATTCGCAAAGGTCACCTCGACGCTATCGGAACCCTCGATTCCGGCTGTCCATGTAACGCTGGTGATCGCGCCTCGCAAGGCGGCGGGCAGATTCCCGCCGTTGATCTGAATCCTGAACATCGGCCCGAATTGTGGATAGCGCGCCATCTCAGCTCAGCACAACTCCGGTGCTCGGATCGGTGAAGGGCAAGGGCGGAATCTGGATCTCCTGCCCCGGCGTGATCGACCTCGGGTTTACGAGAGCATTCGCGAGGGCGATGGGCCGCCACTTGGTCGCGTCTTCATAAAAATTGGCCGCGATGCCGCTCAGTGTGTCTCCTTCCTTTACGATGTAGGCCTTGGTGAAGTCGGGGCTTTGCAGATTGGCTTGGCTTACTTGGGTTGCAGCATCAAGGTATTCGCTGAAACTCACCGTCAAGCGAGCGCGGCCCGGCCGCCCGTCACTGTAAAACTTGATGAACTTCTGGCTAACCTTTGTGAGCACACATCGTAAGTCCAGTGTTCCCCATGTCACCCGTAACACCGATGGCGTGTGCAAGTCCGAGTTGATCGCCAGCAGGTTGAAGATCTGGGAAGTCTCGTCGCGCACATCGGCTTGGGTGTCAAAGGTGTCGAAGAAAAGCTCCATATCCAGAGTCTGCAAGTTCCCGTGTACGAATTGGAGAAGTGGCGAGGTCAACCCGGGAATGGCCTGCGAAGCGTAGTTGTTGTCCTTGTTCAGGCTGTACTCTTCCGGGTTGAACATGGCGACGAACGTCTCGCCAGTCTGTTCATTCATGATGTGCACTCGCTCCAGAGCCATCGCCTCTCCTCTAAATCCTTCCCATTCGCTCGCGCGCCGCGACCAGGCGCTTGTCAAGCTGCTTCAACACTTCGTCGGTGATTCGTGCCACATTCACGGCGGGCTCTGGTTGCGAGCATGCCGCAGTTCGCTCGAACTTCGAAGTGGGTGATTGGTACTCCTGCGACGGCTGAGGGAGCCAGGGTTTCTCAAGCGTGAACCGGTTCGCCGGCATGAGCGCAGGTTCGTTCTTCGCAGTCAAATCGTGGACCCGGGGATAGGGACGGCCCTCCACTCGGCGGTGCTTTCGTGTGACGCGAGCCGGCATGTCGCGCGTACCCAAATCCAATTCGTCACCTTCTTCCGGCGGCGAAAGCCACGGCTGGACGAGCGGACGCCTGGCCATCGGAAGCACCAGCGGCGCAGGAGGCATCGCATTGCCGTAAATCGGTTGCGAGTGCGGCAACCCCGCGCGTTTCGTGGCAAGAACCGGCGACCGGCTCTCCTGCACGGATGCGATAAGCATCGCTGGTCTCGGCGTGGGATGGTGGTGCGCCGCTTGCCGCAAGATCGCCTCGACAGAAACTCCAATCGGCTTTTCCCTGACCACCTGCCGCAAAATCGCGACCTGACCCGGGCCGTACTGCCACTGCTTCACTTGGCTGGCTCCGAGCCGGCCGCGCTCTTTGACCGGGTTCGAACCGGTTTGCGTCCCCGGCTGAAGCTGCTTGAGCAACGTTCGGAGCAGAATGTAATTCCGCGCCGCTAGCGCCAGAACCATTGATTCAGGATGCCTTCCCGTCCACCGGCTCCGATGGACAAGTCTGTCCATGATGCTGAGCGTCCAGGCGAGATTGTGAGACACGTTCCTGAGCGCGTGCGGCTGCGGAAGCTTCGGCAGACATGCCAAAGCTTGGGCCGCTTGCAGCGTGCGCCTAGGAAAAGTTCGTTTGGAGATCGGTCTCATTGCTTCGCTCGCTGTTCATTCGCTGATTGATCGCTGAAATCTCCTTCACCCAGCGCAGCCGGTCACCGTGCTCCAGATTGACAATCGTCTCCGGCGGCCAGTGAAAGTGATAGGCCACGAAGGCTACCTCCTCATACAGCGACTGCAGGGGGTAGCCTAAAACCCCCCCTCGGCATTCAACTCCACGTCGAAGGAATGGGAGCACTGCGGACAAACCGTCGGCAGCACCGCTTTTCCTTCCCGGTTGATGCGGTTATAAAGTTCCTGCAGGTAGGCAAGATCGCCGGCGTAAAGGCCTTCAATCACTTTCGGCGTGACTTGCGAAACCGAGCCCAGCTTCGTAATCACTCGCGACAGCAATACCACCACCAGATACGCCTGGTTCGACTGAACCCGAGGATCTTTGAGTGGCAAGATTTCGTCCCCAGCGGTAGCCAACCGCATCACGCCGTCTCGATGAAGGTTTCCGTGGTCGTCGACGTAACCGAAGGGCAACGTGAAGTTGTGTTCCGTTTGAAACATAAAACCCTCTCTACTTAGCTCCAAAATCGAAGTGGCATCCGTCGATCAACCAATGCCGGGCAGCTCGTCAGCCCGGGACGTCGCGGGCCTCTTGCTCGCCCAACCCCTCGTAACTGTTTCCTGCCTACGCCAGCTCAAGCCGTTCGCACGACAACGTTAGAGTGTTGATCGACAGGTCGTTTCCCTTCGCGTTGAAGGACGGACCGTCCCACTTGCTCGGCCAGGCGTTGTAGAAATTCCAACGGGCCGCCTCCGTGCCGGTGTCGTCCAGTTGAACCACCGAGCCGTCTTTTCTCTGCAGGTTTCCCTTCACCGCATCCCGGTGCCAGTTGTAGAAATCCTGGTCATCCGTCATTCCCCATTTGAGCGTGATGTCGGGATAACTGACTTTGCCGGTAAGTTTCCGCACGTTGATGACGTCGCCGCCCTCGCGGTATTCCACCACCTCCAAGTGCGAGCCGACCGAGCTGCACTCCATGAATCCGGCTTGCTGGATACCTTGAATCTCGACGCGAAATCGAAATGCTTTGTATGGATCTTTTGTTGCCATCGCTTTCTGCCTCCTAGCTTGGGGTGGATTCCTGCAGGGTCGCTCCGGTGATGTCCTGGATCACCTGGAAAATGATGAATTCGGCCGGTGTGGTGGGAACGAGTGTGACTTCCACAACCAGGATCCCTTGCGAGCGAATGTCCGGAGGATTCAAGGTTTCGTCCACCCGCACACGAAATGCTTGGTCGGGGGTCACGCCGAACAGTGCCCCTTCCTGCCATTGGATCGTCAAGAAGGAAGTAACCATCCGCTTGACCTGCTGCCACAGACTCAGATTGTTCGGTTCGAACACAGCGAAGCGGGTCGCTTCCTGAATCGATTTCTCGATAAACGTCACCAGCCGGCGAACGTTCACGAAGCGCCATGGTACGAGCGTGGGAGGTGTGATGGTGCGTGCACCCCAGATCGTCACTCCCTGGAAGGGGAAGGTTCGCAACGCGTTGATGCCGATCTCATTCAGTACTCCCTGTTCGCCGTCCGACAATGGCACCTGTACCGCGAGCGCGGTTGTGATCTGTTCGTTAGCGGGCGCTTTGTAAACTCCGAAGTTGTTGTCGTTGTTGGCAAACACTCCGGCAACATGTCCGGAAGGCGGAACCCAGATTTGTCCGTTGCCGAATGGATTGGCAATGCCAATCCACGGGAAATACAGTGCCCCGTAGCCGTTGTCGGAATTCATGTTCTGGCGCTGATTCTGCACGGCGCTGAAGTCGGTAGCCGACGGCAACATCTGCGAAGCGTCCAGGATCGCAAAGCGGTCTTGCATCTTCTCGCTGTGGGCAATCATGTACGTCTGGATTGCCTGCGTGTCGGCGGCCTTGAAGTGCGAACTGGTATCCGGTTGGGTAGTGACGCAATCAGGGATGCAGAGCAGATTGACGTCATTTATCTTCTCGAGGGCGTCGATCGCGGTGAAGTAGTTCGCGGTTGTTAGCTTGGTGATGTCCTCGTCTACGCCAGCGTTTCCCTGGCCGACTGCGCCCAAGTCCGTGGCGGCGATTTCCGCGGGAAGATTTAGGGTTGGCGGAGTGCTTGTCGGTGGATCGGCGAAGTCGACCGATAAACTGGCCGAGGACACGATATTCACGAAATAGCGGCTGTGGCGGGGGTCGAGCGACAGGTTGTCGAACTCCTCAACGGCCTTGCCGGGAGCCGTGATGATCAGCGTGAACTCCGTGGTTACGACCGACACGTCCGCGGTTAGCGGGTACTTGTTCGCGAGACCTTTATCGAGCGTCAGGAAATTGTTGATGTAATCCACATTGCGGACCACGGCGCTTTCCTTCGTGCCGCCCTGGGATATTGCGATGTAACTTCCTGGCTCGATGCCGCTGGCCAATGCCACGCGAACCTTGGCCTGCCCGGGCAACCAATCCGCAATGGCAATCGTGCCGCCGCCGTAGTCGTTGGCCAGGCTGTTCACCAGGGTGAAGCTTGTCGTGTTGGCCGTCGTATCCTTGGCGATGCTGGAAATCGTGTTGCGCTCGCTGTTGGCGCCGCTGGTGAGAGTCACCGTATCGCCGGGGTTGAAATTCGCGGCGTCTGCCGAACTGGCAGTGGAGGCGGTTCGCTGATTCGCCGGGGCTTTCCCGGCTGCGATGTTCGCAGTCTCCCGCGCCGCCTTCGTGGAGGCGATGCTCACGCCAGTGGTCTTCACCTGGACGCTGATGCTGTTGCCCGCAGTACCTTCGTTGAGAGCGGTCACGACCAGCACGGTTCGGTTCTTTCCGCTCTGGTCTTGCAGGTTCAACGAGGCTTGCACACCGGTGCCCACACGCACGAAATAGCACTCTGCTCCTCCCTCGTTAAAAAATCCGTTCACCGCGTGCGCTGCGAAGACGCGATAGGGATCTTCCAAGTATGTTCCGAAGATGTTCCAGAACTGGTTGATGTTGGTGAGTTGTGTTGGCTTGTACAGGGGGCCCATCTGAGCGGGTCCCACAAATGCGGTAATGCTTGTGCTCACCCCCGCGATGGGGCCGGGGATGGTGATTTCCTGAATGTAAACCCCAGGCGCCTTGCCAACTGTCGATAACAGAGCCATACCAGTCCTCCTCTTTCGATTTATCCTCAGAGCGGTGCTAAAGTGACCACATAGTCTTCGGGCCTTCCCGGAACCGTAAGCGGCTGTGTTTGTGGTTTGTAGCCGACTGCCACGGCGCGAATGGTGTGCGCGCCGACTGGAACACTGTCAAAACTGAATCCTCCGTTGTCGTCAGTGACGTCGCGCAGCCCCGTGTCCATCAGATCGACCAAGGCTCCGGAGATTCCTTGCGCGCTTAAGTCGACAACCTGTCCGCCGACCTGAATCAATGTTTCCCTGGAGGGCGGGGTCCCTTGCGTATAGCCCGTCTGCTGCGTGGTCACCATGAAGTCGGGTATGTCGGAGAAAATCGGCGCGCTGATCGTGACGGTCACGGTGAGGGAGGCTCTTAACTTGGTGCCAAGCGAACTCCAGAACTCCGCCAGATTCTTGAGCGCATCGGGATGCATTGCGACCATCGGCAGCGGCGGATCCTGGTTCAGGAGGCTACCTTGCAGGAAACTCGAAGGAATGGTCGGGTAGTGCGATAGCACGACCAGCACCTCGGAGAGCAAACGCTGCTCCTGCAATGCCACGTCCACTCCGCCCACCGGCCACGCGGTAGCAAGATAGGAGCACGCCAGGCGCAGCATCGCCGGGTGAGTGATGATCTGATTGCCGACTTTTGTGGTGGTGACCTCATTGAGACGGAGGTCCAGGTTTTCCCTCAGGTCGTAGAGGAACAAATCGATAGTGCTTTTCGGCGGCGACAAGGAATCGCTTGGCCGGTCGAATATGATGTCGGCGCCGGCCAGTTCCGGAAACATCCCGGCGAAGCTTGGGTCCTGCAGAACCGCCTTCAGGGTTGCACTGAGATCGTCAATGTAAGCAGCCTGCATCATGACTCTATCGGTTTCCTAAGCCGACTCATTGAGGGTTTCCGGCGCCTGAGGAAGGTGCCGGCACAAGCTTGGCAAGCGCGCCCGGATTCCAGGAGCGCGCTAACTTTTGGTGTTCCCGGTGCGCGGCCTGGATCAGGTGCGCGGAACAGACAATGCCTCCATCCGCTGCGGCGTAAAACGCAGCCGCCAGCGCCATGTTCTTGATGTTGCCGCCCGCCAGCCGCACCTCGCGTGCGAGCAGGTCAAATCGGACATCGTCCGCTAGCGGTGTTTTTTGCGGGAATACGGTCTCCCAGATACGCCGCCGGTACTCTTCGTCGGGGAAGGGGAATTCAACGATGGCTTGCAGCCGGCGCACGAAAGCCTCATCGAGGTTTTGCCGCAGATTCGTAGCCAGTATGCTGATTCCCTGGTACTCTTCCATCTTCTGCAGCAGGTAAGAAATCTCGATGTTCGCGTAGCGGTCGTGTGAATCGCGCACTTCCGAACGCTTGCCAAAGAGTGCGTCGGCCTCGTCGAAAAACAGGATGGCGTTGCTGTTTTCCGCGGCGGTGAAGATTCGATCGAGATTTTTTTCCGTCTCGCCGATATACTTGCTGACCACTTGCGACAGATCGATGCGGTAGAGATCTAGGCGGAGTTCGTGGGCGATCACCTCCGCGGCCATGGTTTTCCCCGTTCCCGGCGGCCCGGCGAAGAGAACGTTGAGCCCTTTGCCGAGAGACAACTTCCGATCGAATCCCCACTCCCCGTAGACCTTGGGCCGGCATTCGGCCTGGGAACAAATCTCGCGAAGTTGAGCTTTGGGATCTGCAGGCAGAACCAGATCTGCCCATCCGTAACGCGGCTCGATCTTGTGGGCCAAACCGACCAACTCTTGCCCGCATTGGCTACGCGCCGCCGCCGACAAGTCATCCAGTGACAGGGAAGAAGGCGGAGCAGAAGCTGCGGTGTTCTCCTGGGACTCGCCGCGTGCCCAGCGCCATTTGGAGTTCAACTGTGCGGCCCTGGCGGCCTGGGCGATTTGCAGCGGAGTGAGACGGAACCGCCCCGCCAGCATTGACAGGTCCTGGGCATCAATGGGCGAACCCAGACGCGACAGTTCGCTTTGCCATCGCTCGTAGCGTTCGCGAAAGTCCGGTACTTCGAACTCGATCGGGATAACGCCAAAGGCCGAAATCGACTGCGGTTCCCAGGAGCGCTTTCCGGCGAAGATCGTAATTCCCGTGTGCCGCGAGACGCTGTCCAGCAGGTCCTGCCGCCGAACGGACGCCTCGGCTCCGTGCACCTCATCCAGGGACGATATAAGCAGGATCGCTCGCTGCAACTCCGCTTCTCGAACCAGGAGGTTGAAAATCAAGCTTGAGTTGAAGTTCTCCGGCAGGCGATCGATTCTCGCGGTCAGCACATTGTTGCCCATAAGGCGCGCCAGCGCTTCCGCCGTTTCCCGCTTTTCGGGTCCGCCGCAACCTTGAAAGCAAAGCCAAAGCGCCTTATGCGACGATTGCGCTTCTTTGCAGAGATACGCCAAGGCCAGCTTGATCTCCGAGTTCAGCGCGAGATCGTCCCAGTCGAGTGAAGGATCGATCAATTGGCAAAAAGAAGCCAAGCGTTGGTCCAAACCGGGTTGGCCCAGCAGCAGATGTTTGATTTGATCATCGAGCTTCAGGTAATAGGCCAGAGATGAAGGTTCGACCTGGTTGGGATCAGGAATGACCTGCAGTAGGCGGTGCCGGATTAGTCGGCCATTCGGCGAGAAGTCCACCCTACGATCAAGCTTCTCTTCGGCGGAAGAACAAAACAGATTAAGCGCAAGCTCAACCGTGGGGCGTTTTCGAGTCACGTCATCTTGAAGATAGGAGTAGATCTTTTCGTATCGCAGATCAATCTCGGGCGCCAGCGCGAGCAGCATTACATCGCTATCGAAACTGCTTAAACCAAATGTTTGAACCAGTGAGCGAAGCGAAGAATCGTTTTCAGAACGCTCACCGCTGCCGTTGTCCGGAGGTTGCGGGACGAGCCGAAACTGGGTCATTCCTGGCTGCTGAGAGAGAAGCCGGTCGACCTGCTCTCGATCGACAAAGAGCCCGCGAAACGGAATCAATGTTCCCGGGCCCTGCATGGTTTGCATTGACTTCACTGCCAAATCGAGCAATCGGTCCAGCCGATGCAGGGCTGGAAGCAACGCTGCGATACGAATGTTGCTGTAAGCAACGGTGTTGGTTTCATTCAATTGAAAACTTGCGGCAGCCACTCCCACAGCCTCCATACAAGCCACAAATCAACTCTCGTCGCACGCGGGACATAATTCAGAGAATCCGAGGGCAGCCATCCTTAAGTTCGTCTGCGTGCTTTGGGCGCCCCGTTGGCGCTGCCCTCCAGGAATCGCTCCACCGCGGAGCGGTTCGCCTCATTCAGGCGATAGACCGGCGTAGCCAATGGTGAGGAGATTTTCTGGAGAAAACCTCTCTCTACTAACCAGTCCAGCGCCGCACTCGCATCATTGACCTGTTGGCGAATTCTCTCTCCCTGTAAACGCCAACGGGCCACTCCTTCCAAACTGTCAATGGCCTGCGGATTTCGCAGAAAGTAAGCCAATATCTCTTTCGCCAATGCCATCGGTTCTTTTGGTTTTCCGTCATCCACGACCAGAACCACGGACTGCTTACAGGCAGTCAGATAGCCATACTGGCCATGCCCCTAGGACAAAGAAAACAAAGCTCTGAATGGCGAACAGCGAGACGAAGCGGGTGCGAGCTGTCACGGCACAAACCGGCTTGCCGATGCGATGTGATGAGGGACAATGTTTTACAGGCAAAGGGCCGCCGGGCAGGAATATCCCGCAAACGGGCGAAAATCGCCCGCTCATTTGGCTCTCAGGTCAATGTCAACCGTCTAGATGGTATTTCTTGGCAAGCCGTCCAAATCCGCGCCGGTCGTGCCCAGCATCGCGCGCGGCATGGGTGATGTTGCCGTGGTGTTTCTGCAGCAACTCGCCTATGTAATGACGCTCGAAAGCCTCGATTGCTTGCGATCGTGCAGCCCGAAAACTCGCCGCACATGGTTCGTCGGCGGGCGATTGCGCAGTGGTGAGCAGGATGTGTTGAGGCAGAATCGGCGCTCCGGCCGAGAGGACCACTGCACGCTGTAACACGTTCAGCAGCTCGCGCACATTTCCCGGCCAGTCGTAGGTTTGCAGCTTCTGCAGGGATGCAGGATGAAGCAGATCTACTGACTGGTCTTGCCGTTCAGCCAATTGTTCGAGAAAGTGCTGCGCGAGCAGTCGGATGTCAGAGCGGCGTTGGCGTAATGGCGGCAGCACAAGACGCAGTACATTCAGGCGAAAATATAGATCGCTACGGAACTGCCTGGCGCTGACCATTTGCTCAAGATCGCAATTGCTGGCCGCAACGACCCTCACATTGGCCCGTGTGAAGCGCTCGCCGCCTAAAGGCCGATAGGTGCCCTCCTGGATGAAGCGCAGCAGCTTACCCTGTGTGGTGAGCGACAGGGCGTCGATTTCATCCAGGAATAGAGTTCCTCCGTCAGCCAGCGAAGCTAACCCATTGTGATCGCGATGGGCGTCGGTGAATGCACCACGCACGTGCCCGAAGAATTCGCTCTCGGCTAGATGTTCGGGAATCGCACCACAGTCGACGGGAATAAACGGGCCTTGCTGTCTGGCGCTTAGCATATGGATTGATCGTGCGCATAGCTCCTTGCCTGTCCCTGTCTCCCCAGTCAATAGTACGGAGACCTCGGTGGGCCCGAAACGAGCAATTTGCTCGAGCAGTCGGACAAACGAAGGTGCCGTCCCGACCATGTTCCGAAAGGCAAGTTCTTGGGTAAGCTTCTTGCGGGCGAGTTCCGCTGGCCGGTCGGCTGGAGTCAACAACCACTTCAGTCGCTGCAGTAATTCCTGCTCCCGCACCGGCCAGAGGATGACATCATCGGCGACAACTCGGAAGCTGTGGACTAGATCGGTGGGCGAATCCATTGGCATGACGGCAAGAGTCGGAATTCGCACCGGCGTTCGCAATAACCGTCGCAGCCCCTGAATCGCCACCGTCGGGTCGGGCACGCCGACAGCTATAAGCAAGAGGCGATTGTCAGTTACTTGACTGATGGGCAGGGTTGCCCAAGTACTCCGGATCCATCGAAAGCCCGCATTGGGACTAAGCAGCTGAGTGAGACTCAACTCCGCTGTTACCGTTGGAGCTTCGACGATGTAAACATCCTGAATCATCGCGGCACGAGACAACATGTGGCCGTTGTAATGTTGTTAGAGCGTGTTTCAAAAATAGGTTCGGCCTCACATCAGGTACTTATGTGTGAGGCGGGTTAGGTGGTGAGCTTCTGTCATGAAGAAGCGACAGAAGCTGTTGAGCGAGGAGCAATGGCAGTTAATAGAGCCTTTGCTGCCAAAACCGAGGCCGCGACGAGATAAGCGGGGCCGTCCGCCAGCGCCGAATCGAGCTTGTTTGGAAGGCATTCTGTGGATTCTGCAGACCGGCGCGGCCTGGCGTTTTCTACCCGACGAGTTTCCCTCGCCCTCGACCTGCTGGCGGCGGTTGCAACGGTGGCAAGAGGAAGGCGTCTGGCTGGATGCTGGCGCGCGCTGCTGGGAGGATTGGATGAGGAAGGTCTGCTGCGATGGGAGGAGACCTTCTTGGACGGTAGCTTCGCCCCGGCGAAAAAGGGGGCTCCGCCGTCGGTAAAACCAAGCGTGGCAAGGGCACGAAGTGGATGGTATTGGTCGACGGTCAAGGTCTTCCGCTGGGAGTTCGGCTGGAAAGTGCCTCTCCGGCAGAAGTTACGCTTGCGGAAGCCACGCTCGCCGAAGTCCGCGTCCCGCGAGGCAAAGGCCGCCCGCGGCAAAAGCCCGAGCGCGTGATTGCCGACCGCGGCTACGACTCCGACCCGCTGCGTCGGCGACTGAAGAAGCGAGGCATCGAACTGATTGCGCCTTACCGGTCCAACAACCAGCAACGGCGCTATGAAGATAAACGCAAACTGCGGCGCTACAAGCGCCGCTGGATAGTGGAACGAACCCATGCCTGGCTCGGACAATTCCGCCGCTTGTTGGTTCGTCATGAGCATCTGCTTTCCACCTACTGCGCTTTCTTTTACCTCGCTTGCTTCTGGATTACGCTCAGGAGGTATTTTTGAAACACGCTCTAGTACGAGGGCACGAGCCAAACGAGAGAACCACCTGGGTCAGCTAAACCCATAGACGAAGGGGAGCATCGAAGATCGGTGGAGTATTTAACAGAAGTTGAGAAAAGTCAATGGCCGTTTTGAGCCATCTCCAGCTTCGGGCAATCGCGTATGGTAAAAAAACTCATCTTCGCTTCCAAGGAATGGGAGTTCCCCCGACGGAAGGCTCATGCCGCTTCCCGCTCATAGTACTTCAGCAGACCACCCAGTCGTTCCTTGCAACGCACAATTCCGTTATCCCCACTCGCCCCTCGATTCGGCAAGGGGAACAGCAGCTGGTTCTGCTTGCCCTGGTGATTGCGCTCCTCGTGGTAATGGGCCACATATTGCTGCAGGGCTCGGCGCAGCGCCCTCTCCCCGAACAAGATGAGCTTCGACAGGCATTCCTGTTTCACCGATCTCACCCAGCGTTCCGCATAGGCGTTCAAATTCGGACTCCTGGTTGGTAGAGGCATGGTTTTCACCCTTCCAGCCTCGATCAGTTGGCGGAACGAGGCAGAACTTACTGTCTCGATCATGCAGGAGATATCTACTGTCGGCCAGAAATCCCCACTTCTGCATCGTCACGTTGCGCCCCATCTGCTCCATCCACTGCTGGTCCGGATGGGGCGTGATTCCGGCCACACAAACTCTCCGACTCTCCAACTAGATAAAGAACAACACGTAGTAGGTAACCAACCCTTTGAGCGTAAGCACTTCCACCGTGAAGAAATCCGTTCCCACCAGAACATCCATATGAGCGCGGATGAAATCTTTCCAACTGGTCGTGTACTTTCGTTTGGGGGCTGGAGGGACTCCGTGGCGACGCAGGATGTTGCCCACCGTCCGGTCCGATAGCCGCTGGCCTAGATTGGCCAAGGCACCCACGATGCGATCATAGCCCCACGTGGGATTCTCCTTCGCCATCTGCACCACCAAACGTTCTGTCTTCTCCTCGACTCTGGGCCGTCCGGCGGAACGACGAAATCTGGACCCGTCGAACTTGTTGGCGATCAGCTTGCGATACCAACCCAGAATGGTATCCGGCTTGGCTGCGGCTACTTCCTCCAGCGCCTTACGCCCTAGGCGGTGAGCGATCTCCGCGAGCGTGGCCTTGTCAGCTTCCGAAAGGAGCAGTCGGCCCTTGATCTGGGCTTTCAGGATACGGTTCTCCGCAGCCAAATATTCGTTCCGCAACAGCAGTTCTTGATCGACGGTGCCGGTGAAGTAGGCCAGCATGCGAGCCCAAACCATTTTGTTCCTCTCGGTTGATCGAGTTAGGGGGAAGCTGGATTGTAGGCCATATCGAGACGGTGGAGAAGGCAATCCGAAGAGACTAGTCGTGGCTGCAAGCCTCGACTTTTCAAACCGGTCGAATATCTTGACCATAGTGTGCTGCAGAAGCACACGGATATCCGAACGTCAAATTTGACTTTCTCGGGTACTGCTTCCGGCCCCGTCTGGTTAGACGTTGCCGGGACAACATGCTGTTCTGCGGATTCAAATCCGGCAGTTAGCACCTCGGCGATGAAAGCCATGCGGTCGGCGATTCGGGACTTGAATCTTCGTCATCAAACTCAGTCGTCTTTGGAAGGCATTGCCCGGCAGCTCAATCCACTCCTCCGGGGCTGGATCGAGTACTACGGGCGATATGCCCCATCGGCGCTGTACCCCGTGCTCCGATACGTCAATCAGACGATATTGGCCTGGGTGATACGAAAGTTCAAACGCTTTAAGGACCACAAGATCCGTGCAAGCCATTTTCTGCAACGGCTTGTCACGGAGCGAGCGGATCTCTTCGTTCACTGGAAGATCGGTATGACCGGCACGTTTACCTGATGGGAGCCGAGTGAGGCGAGAGTCTCACGCTCGGTTCTGCGAGAGGCCGGTGGTGCAATTCCATCGGCCTACTCACCCGGGAATGGGTGCTCGCAAAGATCGTTGAAGGTGAGCCACCCGCCGTCACAATATCTTTGCCCACGTGTTCAAGTGCCGCCCCTTTGCTTGAAGCGTCAGATAGCCGGGAAGCGCGGCGTATTCCGCTGCTGTGTCTTTCAACTCCTGGTTCAATTCCTCTGCAGTCAGTTCTGAGACGTGGTCAATCTCTTTGCGACGAGCGAGGATGAAATGCAGACGGCACTTCTTGGCGCTGTCGGGCGTTTGTGATTTCTTCTGGTTGCCGACTTTCAGAACAAACTCGCCGAACTGTAGAAGGTTCTTGAGGGCTCCTGCGATAACGCCTTTGCAGACCGTGCAATCGCAGACCTTCTCGTGAAAATCATCGGCGTCAGAAATCCCTAACTCAGACAGCGCACGTTCAATTTCAGCGATGCCTGTCCGAATGTGCAACGGTGGATAGTGGTAGTTGACGACCGGAACGGTGACGCCGATGACCGGGACAACATCTTTGCTCTCGCCATAGCCGACGCCGTGGGAGAATCCCGTCATTCCTCGTTTGCTCAACAAGGCGCTAAGGTAGCCGCCATGCATGTTGTAAACCCTCCTACCTGCATCCTCGAATGTGTCGATGCCTTCCGCCAACACTTTGAGACGCGAATCGCTGATCTTCTCCTCGTTCAGTGGACTCAGCCAGAGCCAAAATGCAGCGAGATCTGTTTCGATGAACGCTTTGCAAATTCTCAACCATCGTGCGGGATCGTCCAGAATCTTCTGGTCGATGCAGATGACGCCGTGCTTCTCGGCTTCTCCGTCGAGTTCGCTGAAACAGTTGGCGAGTCGAAAATTGAGGTCACGCCATTCTTTCCATCCGGCTTCTGGGCACGGGATGTAAAAGTACGGGGCGAAGACGAAAGTTGGGTCAGGACAGTGGTCAGAGAACTCTTGTAGCTGGACATCGGCATCGAAGTACGTCCGCATTCGCTCAGTCTGATACTCGTAGATCGATTCGCAGAACGCTTCGGTCATGTGGTCGTCAAAATCGCTCGGCTTGACGGGTCGATCCTTCTCGACCGCATTGGAGACGGGATTCCCGAACTCCTTAGCCATCTTGACGAACGACTTCTTAAGGCTGAACTTCGTCGTCTTCTTGCCCTTCGTCGTTCTGTCAATCGTCTCCGACTTGATGTAGTCGAGGTTCATCCCGAATGTGTAAGTCATCGGGTCGATTGCGAAGGCTTTCTTCTGACCTGTAACGGCAAGCGCGAATGACACCGTCGCGCCGGGAGTAGACTCCAAGAGATTCGCGCCGACGAGAACACCGTGAAACAGTCGGAAGGTCTTGACGACGTATTGTTTTTCGGAATGGGAACCCAGACGGAGAAAGACTTCACTACGTGGCGTGTCTGGCATGTCGTTTACCTACGCAACATCTCCTTATAAGGTCCAACGTAATGCCCCTTTGCCTGCGTGGAAAGAACTGCCGGGAGAACGATTTCGACTGCCTTGGAAGCCGTATCAACGGCGAGGATGCCAACTCCCGCCGTCTTAAAGTCCGTGTGCTCGACGAGGGTCTGTGCAACCTTCTTCGGCATTGCAACGTAAGAGTAATCTGAGCATAGCTGGTAGAGCGCAGCTTGATGCAGAGCCTTCTGCCACTTTGTCAGCTTCAATTCGACTGCAATCGTTCTATCTTCATCGCCCCATGCAACACCGTACATGTCAATCGACCTGTCGAAGAACGCGAGCTCTCGAATGATGCGGGTATATCCCTCACCTTTCAGGAACCGTCTGACAGGGTGCCAGAGGTCACACTCCGCAACTTTTTTCGACTTATTCGTCTTCTTGTACAATCGCATCGTTAGCCCTGTGTACGTGAATCTGTCGTCTCAGAGCCGATATAACTCCCAGGACGGCGGGAGACGCGGGGATGAAAATGGCGGACTCAGCAATTCGGTCGGACATGCCGTCGTAGAAGAACCGAACGACAAGCCCAATGATAGCGAGTATCGCCGTCGTCGCCACACACCAGTAGCATATCCTATCCCACCGTGAAACCTTCATCGCCATCCCGCGCATCTTGACCGCCTTCCGCAGACAATCACTCTCATCGAGACAATTCGTCAGAGCATCCTTCGCGTCATCGCTGAACACGGTCGGCGTTTCTTCCTTGAACTCGGGTTCGATAATGATGCGGCTGGCTCTAGCGGACCAGTACGGACGCAGGACTTCTTCGATTTCTAGGATGGTCGAACTCAGGAGTTGGCTGCGTTTGAGGTCTAGCTTCGATTTGAGGTCTGTCGATGACGCAGACTTTGAAACCGCTTCGTACAAAACGAATGCACCGCACGACATCGCCAAAGCGACATCGACCTGCCAAACCAGTTCAAGCAACCGCTCATGCGTCATCGGAGCCTAGCGCCGACGCAACACCTTGCCCTTAATTTCGGACGCCGTGGTCATGTCGGGAAACTTCGTGTAGACGTAGTGCAACAAATCTTGCAACGACAATGCCCCGTACTTCTCTTTGATTTTTCTAATCTTGTCGAATGCCGTTGTGTGCAACTCGCGTTCACGTACCCACTTCAAGCCCTTGTCGCTAAGCCGGTACCGCTTCTCCTCGAAGCTGTCGCGTGAAGACTGAGTTTCTTCTTCGCCCATGAGGTCCTCGAACGACAATCCGTACTCGTCCAGTTCCGTCTTCGACGGTTCTGACACGGGCTCACTTTCAAGAAGACCGAGATTCTCCAGCTTCTCCAAGTCGTCGTAGAGTTCCTTCGAGACAGGGCCGAACTTCCATGCCGTGAAATCGAAATCATCGCCCTTTGTTGGTTTGAGTTTTGCCTCGTGCTCCATCAGGAACAGAAGTTTCTGGAGCCGAGTCGTCCCCTGTATCGGTTCGCCCTCTGTACCGCGCACACCCGGAGCCGCGAGGAGCATCATCAACATCTGCCCTCTGGTCAAGTCCTGGGTCGACTGCATAGTCCCTCCAATGCACTTTCGCCTTATATTCGCTATGACGATTATGGCACGCAGTGGGCGCAGTTTCAACTCTACACCGACACACCCTGAGGAAGGTGAGAATCCGGCGACTGCGGTCACTGAGCAGTAATCGGCGGGTGGCCCAGGTTTTTGATCTCGCTGGCATCACCAACACGGGAGGCGCCCCGTCCTTGCAAAAAGCGCAAGAACAGGGCACCCTCGAGCCCAACTTCCGGCCGCCATTCGAACGCATCAGTGACCCACAGATTCTTCTGACGAGGCTAAAAAAAAGGCAATTATCCCTTGACGGTACGGACGTAAAAGATGCACACTCCAACATTGAGGAAGGTCACCTACCATTCGTGGCCAAACGGGATTCCGTATTACGTGTGGGAGACATCCGTGCCGAGAATTCAGGACACATGGACTGGGATAGCGGTCTACATCTACGATTCGTTAGATGCCGCACGGGAAGGCGACCGCTTCGGCGGCAGCGGCTTCATCGTGACCCATCCTCTCGGCGAGAGGTCGGATTGGTTGGCGGCTTATGTGGTGACCAACAACCACGTCGTAAAAGACCCCCGCAGACCCTGGAGTACAACTCCCGTTATTCGACTGAACCGCAAAGACGGGATGACCGAATGCATTCCGACAAGGGAAGATCAATGGAAGTGCCATGACCACGGAGACGACGTAGCCGTGTTCTCCCTGGAGACGGAGTGGGATGCCTTGAGCGTTGCCAGCGTTGACGTAGCTCAGTTCGTCACGCCGGAGCTAATCCTCGCCGAGGATATTGGAATAGGCGATGACACGGTAATGGTCGGGAGGTTCATCAATCACGAAGGCAAGCAAAAGAACGCGCCTTCTGTGCGATTCGGCAATATCGCTATGATGCACGGCGAGAGAATTGAATCAGAACAACTTGGTATCGCTCAAGAGAGTTTCTTGGTGGAGACGCGCTCGCTTCCAGGATACAGCGGCTCGGCTGTGCTCATCTATTCTCCCTGCGCAACTAACGATATGTCTGAGCGAAGATTTGGTAGGAAAATAGCGCTGCCTCGTCTAGGTATTAACGATCCCGATTTCGATTTCACGATTAGACAATTTACGGCTGCGAAAGGCCCCTATCTGCTCGGAATCGACTGGTGTCATATTCATCGCCAAGCGATGGTTCTAAATAGGGACGGCAGAGAAATTCAAGAGAAATGGTACGTTGAAGAGAACGCAGGAATGGCAGGGGTCGTCCCAGCGTGGAAAATTGCCGAAGTATTGCAGTATGATGAATTCGTGGAAGCCAGACAACAAAAAACCAAAGAACTTAAAGCGAGCGCTCACAATTCTGGTGTGAGTCTCGATAGCGCTGACAGGCCTGCGACGCAGGTTACCCCGAAGGGCGTCGAGATTCCTATTCCAACCCAAGAGCAGTTTCTTGATGATCTAACGAAGGCGAGTCGGCGCGCGGAAGAGAAAAAGGGGTAGCTTATTGCCATTCAGTCCGTCCGATCTTCCATGGTGGGGATGGATGCTTTCTGCGGCCTTGGCGGGGATCGTGTGTGTTGTATCGGTTGCATTATGCGAGAGCAAATATAAGAGCCTATGGTTCGTGCTGATCGCATTCGTGAGCGGGGCAACTGGAGCAGTCTGTGCCCTCGTTGGAATAATCCGATTTGTGAAGTGGGTTTGGGGAAACTAACTAAGGTAATCGAATCAGGACAAAAAAGTTGACTTTGGTGGAAGTGAAATCGGGTGCCCTTTACCGCATTGCATCCCATGCGGTCGCCATCCTTGCGCCTCTAGGGATAGGCCAGAGAAGTAAAGCTCTTCGTCGGTATGCAGAACTGGTTTTACTAGCGTTAGCAATTGGACGCGAGTTTCGCAATTGCCGTCGTCGCATTCAATGTTTACGGCGGTCCAAGATGCACCTGCGGGGTTATCGTATGGATTCGGACTATCATTCAGCAGCGGATGGAAGTCCTCTGGTTTGTACCCGTATGCGTGCTTGCATGTCGGACATACAATCCCTGTACAAAACTCGCCCGTGGTCAACCGTGCTTGATGTGGAGATTTTTGCAGAAGGATGGAGGATGGGATCAGTATCTCCGCCTTGCATTCTTGGTTCTTGCACTGAAATATCCGAAGCTCATTCATGGCGACAACCCTGCACTACCCCAAGTGGTGTGTCGATATAGATATCTCGAATCCATTCAGAACGGCTCAACCGCAACCGGAGCACAGCGAATAACAGCATCCCGCTTTTCGATCTGGTGCATGAACGTAGTAAACATCGGCTGCGTATCGAAGCGGTGATTGTAGCGGAAGCTGTACTCGTTGAGATAGGTCTGTAGGTAGTGACGGCCAACAGAATGATAAACGCCCCGTATCCCGTTTTTGATGAGACTCCAGAAGCCGTCAATCGTATTCGTATGAATGTCGCCAACGACGTACACCCTGGCGCTGTGATTGATACGGCGGTGGGGATAGCCAATGGCCGCAAGCCCATCATATGCGGCGCAATCATCGGTGAACACCATGGATTCTGGCAGGATGTACTCTTTGGCGATACCGTGCAACGTCTCGCGAGTCGCATCAGTTGCGGCGAGTGCCACAACGCGGCCCTTGCGCTCTACGACTCCGACTACGCAAGTTTTCTTGGCGTCACCAGCAGGCGGGCGACCGCGAATACCCTTGCGCACTCCTCCATAATAGGTTTCGTCCATCTCGATTTTCTTTCCAAGGCCGCCCAGCGAGTTCGATGCGCTGTCCTGCAACATGGAGCGAATCTGCTTGAACATGCGCCACGCAGTCTTGTACGTTACGCCCGTCTCGCGCTCGATCTGCTTTGCGGAGATTCCGCAGCGAGTAGCGGACATTAGGTACATCGCATAAAACCAAGTTGTGAGTGGCGTCGGACTCTTGTGAAATATCGTGTTCGCCGTGGGGTGAACGTGATCGCCACAATGCTCGCAGGAATAGGATGGGCTGCTTTTGAGGCGGTAATGCTTCGTCACCTCTTCGCAGTTTTCGCAGTAGATGCCGTCGGGATACAGGCGGTTCTTAAGCCACTCTAGACAGGCCGCATCATCCGGAAACTGAGCGTCAAACTGCTTCTTAGTGTAGCGCTCCATCTTGGGCTTATAGGTCCGTTTGCGGTTCATGGTACGTACCCTCAAGAAAAAGCATACCAAGGAGCTTACGTATTGTCAAGGGATAATTACCAAAAAAAAAGGAGTAGCTGTCGATTTTCGGTCTCCCGAACGACTATCTGATAACAGAACGATGAGCTACGGCTCTCTCAGTCACAGGAAACAAGGAGGAATTGATGAAATACATCTGTTTGGGCTATATCGAGCCCGGCAAGTTCGAAAACATGTCTGAGAGCGAGCGCAACACCATGCTGGACGAGTGTTTTAGCTACAACGACGAACTGCTGAAGAACGGACATTTGATCGCTGAGGAACCTCTTCAGCCCGCCAACACGGCGGTGACCGTGGGTTGGAAGAACGGAAAGGTTGCAGTGACAGACGGTCCGTACGCGGAAACGAAGGAGCAATTGGGTGGAATTCAGGTGCTTGAAGCGCGAGATCTGAATCACGCAATTCAGCTCATTTCCCAATGTCCGGGAGTGAAGCTGGAGTGTGGAACAATCGAGATCCGTCCAGCGGCGGATATCAACGAAATGATGAAAGAGAGCGAGCAGCGGCGGCGAAAGAACACCTCGCGATGAGGGCGGCCACGAGGGAATAGCAAAGGCGCGCATGCGGTAGTAGTCTGAACTCCTCCTGCCCGACACCGATCACATGACACTGATGTCCCGTTCGGAGTGGCTCGTTGCCATTGGTCGATGATTTTCTGGATGCCCCGATGCCAAAAACCCAATGACAAGTGGGTGGACAAGCATCGGAGTCTCCGGACGTGCGATGTGTGATCGGCACGCTCCCGTTAGCGATACAGACCAATGCGCTCATCGAGGAGCCATTGGTTCGTGTTCCGGGTGGTTGTCGGCTAACCTTACCTTGGGATTACTTCCCGCTTGCCGGTCAACCGCCAAGAACCCATGATCTACCCCTTTGCGGATCAGGCGGGACTGAGCGGATTCTTGCGGCATTTACTGGGAACAGAAAATGTCATAGATCTTTCGCGAGAGGCCGATGAAATCAAACGACGTGTTCCGTCCCTCCAGATTGGAGAGAATGACAACCCCGAAGCGTTTCTCGGGCAAGAGGTACAGCACGCCGCTGAAACCCTGCTGATCGCCGCCGTGCCCGGCCTCTTGCAGTCCGTGATAGCTGCCGATCGGGCCACCTCGATAAAATCCCAGGCCGTACATGGTTTCTTTGCCGTCCTTCGTCTTCGCAGGCGTCAACATCTGATTCAATGTTGCACGCGAGACGAGCCTTCCAGAATAGAGCGCAGCGACGAAGTTCCCCATGTCACGCGCAGTCGAATTGATGCCGCTGCCGGGAAGCTTGTTGCTGACATCGACGAAAACAGCGTTCTGCAATTCCCCTTTGGCGGATAGCGCGTATCCGTGCGCCCGGTGCGGAATAATGGCAAAGACGTCGTCGAGGCGCGTGGCTTGCATCCCCGCAGGTTCGAAGACCACCTGACGCATGTATCGGTCATAGTTCATTCCAGAGGCGCCTTCGATCACACAGCCGAGAACGATGTAGCCATAGCTCGTGTACTGCATCTTTGTCCCTGGCTCGAAATCCAACCGATCGCTCGCGAATTGCGCCAGTGCCTCGGTAATGCTGCCGTAATGGCGCGTGTTGATGCTCTCCTCGTCATTGCGATAGTCGCGAATGCCGCTCTGATGAGAAAGAAGCTGCCTGGTTGTAATCAGCCACGGCTTCTCCGGAAAAGCTGCGCAATACTTCTGGATGGGCGCGTCAAGGTCGAGTTTGCCGGCTTCTACGAGCTTCATCGCTGCGGTCGCTGTGATCGACTTGGAGAGCGAGGCAATTCGAAAGACGGCATCCACGGTAGCAGGAACGCTGTTCTCAATATCAGCGCTGCCATACGCTTTCGTGAGCACGACGTCACCCTTGTCCACGACCGATATTGAGAATCCCGGTACGTGGTGACTGGAAACATAGGAAGCTACGATTGCATCCACGGCTTCCGTCTGGGCTGCGGTAAGCTGCGCAACGGCGCGAAGACACAGTGACAGTAGCAGAACCGCAATTTGCATATGTCTCGTCATGACAAGATTCAGTGGACGCTCAAGGTACGAAGCATTACACCGCGTTGACCGTCTTCGCCAGAGTCTACACCGTAATTCGCAGCATTCAGGTTCTGCCTTGAAGCACAGCTGCATCGATCCACGAGGCATAGTTTCTGGTTTGTCGGCAACTCTGAAACTATCAGAACGTGCCTCCTGCCGTTCCTCGGTTGGCAACGGCTTGCAACTCGCGAATCACCCAGAACAGCCGCCGGGCCGATACATAGCTGTGCTGGCCACCGTTGCGTAGATCCGTGATACGGGATTTCGCGATTAGCTTTTGGACTTTCCGCTGTGACAGTCCTAGGCCTAGCTCAGAGTGCACGATAGCGGCTGCTTCCTCCTCGGAGATGCCGGGCAAGGCCTGGCCAGCATGAAAGCGGGAACGCCATTGCTCCAGCTCCAAGGCCTGGCGAGTGAAGATTGCCTCCAGTTCGTGAGTGCCGGCGAACAGCAACCCGCAGTGCGGTGGCTGATCCAACAGCTCCCGTAGGGTCTCCAGACACTCAATCGACAGATGCTGGGCTTCGTCGAAGACCAACAGCACCTTACGCTGGCTGAGATCAAAACGCAGATTGCGTAGAATCCGGTCGATCGTACCCAGCCCGATTGCCCCGCAGCTCTGGGCCACTCGCTTCATCAGGTCCAGCGAGCGGATGCCCTGACGAACGTAGATGTAGTAAGCTCTTCGACCCTCTCCGTTCTTGGCGATCTCCGAGCGGTTCAACTCCGCGATCAGGTGCTGCAGGACGTAGGTCTTCTGGGTACCCGGGGCACCGTAGAGGTAATAGGCTCGTCCATGATCCAGGGCTTCGTAGAAGTACTGGCGCAGCAAACGGGCATTCTCCGTTTGGTAGAGCTTTCCAGTACTGATTACGGAAGTCGCAATGGGATGGGCGGCAATGAAGTCGCGAATCGCTGTCCGGATGAGCCCGTCATTGGAGGAGATCCGGCTGTAATGGCCGTTCAGAAACTGATAGACCGTCTCCCGGGCGTAGTTGATGCGGCGGGCAAAGTCAGAGGGTGCCATGCCGGTCCGGGCCAGGTAATCCTGCAACTCCAGGCGAACTTCGGTCGATTCCGGCAAGCTCGCCGCCAGCAGCTGTCGGCGTACCGCGTAGGAAAGAGCCACGGCTATTCACCATCCGTCAGTTCCCGAACAATGTCGTCGATGAAGTCGGGTCTGACGGCTGCTGCGGTTTGCAGATCTTGCGGCCGGATCAGAGTTGGCGGTGGTGGCGACTGCTTCTCTCTTGGCATTTCGGCGCGATCCTGGAGGTGAGCGATCTCGCTACGGTCCCCAGCACGAGCCCGTATCCCTGATAAGCCAGTAACGTAATCGGCGATGGCCTTACGAGCCGTGCGCCGGATCCGCATCGAAGCTCGGATGTCTTCGTGGCTCACCGGTCCACGCGTGATTAGCTTCTGGGCCCGCAGCCGCCCCAGGAAGCGGCCATCCAGATCCAAGGCAATGGCTTCCCCCAGATTGGCTGGGTCGCAGGCCACCAGGACATCCCGTTCGATCTCTAGAAATAGCTTGGCCAGACTCTCGCCATCGGCTGGTTCGTAGCGCTCGCCGTACAATTGCACACATCCGCCTTCCGACACCTTGCGCCGCTGCCGGTCCCAGAACAAGGCATAGAGAACTTCCGGACTCTCAATCAGTCTTCTCTGACCGGGCAGAAGTAGTTCGTTAAAGACCTCATCCGGAGTCCGGCCTCGCATGCCTCGTCCGCCATGGGGATGCTGTGAGTTGTATTCGGTGATCCATTGCCGTGCCGTCGCCACAAACTCGCTGGCTAGAGGTAACGGTGAGTTCTTCCGTTTGCCCTTCAGAAAGGCTTGGTGCTCCTTCAGGGCAGCCGTGCACTGCTCGGGTCGATCCTTTGGACTCGGTCCGCAGTAGGAGGGCCAGAGGCAATCAAACCGTTTCCGTACCGTCCCAAACCAGCTCTCGATCAGCTTCGACTGGGGATGGCGGGGCAGGCAATACTGCGGCTGAATTCCCAGCCTGACCAGTACACCACTACATTCCGGGGAGAAGTCGATGCGGCCGACTTTCTCGTAGTCTTTGCCGTTATCCACGTAGAGGATCTGGGGAATCCCAAAGCTCTCAATCCCCACCCGTAGTGCCGAGCTGATGGTGTGTGAGCTGGGGCTGGCCGACCAGGCGGTGCCGACGATCTTGCGGGAGCGCATGTCGATGATGGCGGTCAGCCAGGGCCGGACTGCAGCATTGCTCGATACTCCGGAGAACAGGTCGTTGCGTACCCAGACGTCATGCTGGCCGTGGTCAGAGACCCAGATCTGGTTAGGCACCAGAGACTCGAAGTCGGTCAGCAGGTAGGGCTCACAACGTTCCTGAAACTGGCGCTCGCCTTCCCGGCGCAGGATCAGCAAGGGCTTGGGCAGCTGTTGCAAATAAGAGCGGACGGCGCTGTAGCTCGGTGGTCTGGTGCACGCTGGCTCGAGGTTCCGCAGATCGCGCAGCAAGGCCTGGTACACCAGCCGAATCGACAGCCGCTCACCCAGGTACTTGTTCTCAACATATGCACGGACAGCGGGATGGGCTTTGAGAAACCGCGACTTTCCCTTATCTGACCGCACTCGGTCGACCAGACCAGCATAGCCCAGCTTGCGGTACTGTGCATACCAGTTCCAGAGAGTTCGGGCGCTGACGTGATGCTGATCGGCGAGGTAGCCGGCCAGCGAGTTCATGCTTCGCACGGCGACTCCAGCGATGGTACGGAATGTTGGACGGGATCGCTGGCTGCGGCTGCTGAATTCCACGAGCGGCGCAATAGCCTCCAGGCGCTTCAGGGCCTGTGCGTTCTGCTCCGGAGAAAAGCCAAGGCGCTCGGGCTCGGTGACCTCTGGCAGAGAAGCAAACAGGTTGGATTGGTCCAGATCGGAGCGAAGCGCCAAAGCCGTGCAGTCTGGACCTGACAGCAGCGGCTGCTTGAGGAATTTCAGCTGCGCTTCAACCGGCAAGGATGATAATGCGTATTCACGCGAGCTGCGGCCCCGCTTTTTCCCGTTGCTGGAGTTTCGTGAACGTAACGCTCCGAGTTGCACCTTCCAGCGGATCGTTCGGTCGGACCATCCGGTTACGCTTCTGACAGCTTCATTGTTGATCCACAAATCGGCACCCACCGTTTGGTCCTTTCTTGTCTTGCTATTCCCTTCCAGTTACCATGGCTCGCACGGACAGATTGGGGCGAAGGGTAGGGATATCTATATAAAGATATTTTATAGTCATAACAATAACTGACTGCCCATGTCAAGACCTACGAAACGAAATGTTGCTCCGATTGATTGGCCCAGAGTGGGCCGGCGGATAAGAGAGCTCCGTGGTTTCGATTTGAACCAAAAGGAATTCGCAACCAGGATTGGCGTCAGCCAAGGTTACTTGTCGTCAATGGAAAATGGGGCTGTTGAAGTGGGTGCCGCTATTCTTCTTCGAATTGCTCAGCAATCCGGTAAATCTATCGAGTGGCTATTGACCGGGCATTGAGAACATGGCTCACGCCATAAACTCCCGCCAGAACAACAAGTGATCTCTGCCGTTTTCTGCCGCTGATTGGGTGTCCCCTGTTGTGAGCTTTGCCGGAATGAAAGTCATTTGTACTCATATAGTTAGTGGCAAGTGGGTCCTGCGTGACACCACCTGCCACTTTCCCGCACACAGGACGAAAATCCATACAGGCTTTGCAGTAACTTACAAACGCCCGACAGCCACGCACTGCAAATCAATTCAGCACAAATCGGAAGCATTTGCGTGGTATTTCGGTGGATTTTACGCCCAGAAATCCCGCCTCTTCCCCCCTCTTCCCACAATTTCCTGCCACTGAAGACGAAATCCTGTACTCACAGCGATTGGAATTGTCGGAATTCAACTGCAGTAATGTTCGAATTGCGTTGCAGCGAGTTCGAACTATTCTGCAGTGAATCGGCAGGTCAACCACAAGACCAGGGAGTCAGAGACTCGCTCGGGAAAAGCTGTTCTGAAAACCGTTTCCGACCTCGCCTAAGCACACCAGATCAAAGAAAATCTTTTGCTAGTCGATGGTACTTGTGGTGACGATTCAGAAAAGTGGCGCAAGCATTTTCTGTCTGTCGCTAACAGCAATGGAAGCCAAGTCATTGCGCCAAAATGCCCGGGATTCCTTGGTGGCTTGGTACCTGACACAATCTCTGTTTTAGGAAAGCTCCCTGTATGAGAAACGGGCTTCGCGGTAAGATTCTCAGCCTCTTTGCCACTAGGGAAATCCCTAGTTGTACCACCTAACCCCCAGCGGTACTGTCAGCTTGGAGTAACGCGTGAATTGGTTTCGCCTTCTCCCAAGGAGGCTCACAAATGAAACTAACGACCCTACTGATGGTTGTCATCCTTTTCTCACTCGTCGCGGTGGAATCGGTTATTGCTCAAACGCAACCGAACCAGCAGAAGGCAGGCACTCCCCAAAAGCCAAAAAGCGAAACCTTAGAGCTTGGCAAGTCCTATGCTGCGTTGCGCCCTGAGCAAAAGCGTCTGGTGGACGAATTCGTTCGCCGTTATAACGCCGCCACCGGAAACAAGCTTGTTCCTGAACACGCCTACGACAACGCTCGACTGTCCATCCGCACCACGTTCGACGCCGTGACCCATGCGCTACTGAACGCCAAAATCACCGATGCGCAGGGCAAGAGCCTGGGGCGCGCGATTGACGTCGTGGATGCCGTTGACGAAGTGATGGGAGAGGAATCCGGTGTAGGCGGCGATCGTCAGTTCCGCCTGTATGTGTACCTGAAGCCCGACGCGGTGGACACCCTGGGCCGCAGCCGGGAGTTCTTTCACGATAAGGACAACACTGTGTATCACAAGGGCTTTCCCATTTGCTACCGGCTGAAGAACGGACCTCCCTCGATTCAGTTTTCCATTTCGCGCGACGACAAATTGGCCGACGTTGATGTCGACTATCGTTCTTCCGGTTTTCCGAAGGCGCTGGTCAATGGGCACTTGACTGCTTCCAACTCGGACGTCCGCGCGGGAAACAACCTGGACCGCCATGATGGGCGCTGGTCGGGCCTCAATGGCTGGTGGCGCAACGTTTTTGGACAGCTCGGAACGGGCGGGACGCCGCCAAAGGAGAACGCCACCGAGCGCATCGGGCAGATCCCCTTGAACCCCGGCGTGAAAGCCAATCAGGGCATCGATAAGAGCACGCACGATTTTCTGCAGAGCTGGGTAGTGGGGAAAGAACCGAATAAGTCGGTCGCCTATTTTTCACGCCGCAGTTATCCGTGCCTGGAGGCGATGCCGCAAAACAGCAGGCAATCGGTACCGCAAGGCATGGTTCGACTGCACACACTAATGGCCATGCAGAAATTCACCGATAGCACAGGAATGGTTAATTCCGTAGCCGATGTGTTTGAGCCTGCCGATAGATGGTCGCAAGCATTGAAACCAGCAAAGAATGCATATGCATCGGAATTCCGGCTAGTGAACGTGCCGCCGGACATGGCAGCGGACCAGAAATGCATCGCCATATCGAACGCCGATTCGAGTAAACAGTCGAAAGAGAAGTACTTTGCCACTGCGTTTCGCGGGAAACAGGGAGCCAGCCGGAACAAGGTTATGTCCCTGCTTTGGACTCAGGAGGGCGACTACTGGAAAATCATTGCCATCCGCATCGAAGATAGCAGCGACGCAGGCCTCGTCCCCAACAATGCTGCAGCTCAGACCGAACCCTCAGTGGAGGAACCAAGGAACATTGCCGGTAATCCCGCCGCCGTAAAAGACATCACGGAGTTCTATCAGACTTGGATCGTGAAACGGAATGTTGCCCAGGCTTCCAACTTTGCGTCACCGCGCTCCTATCAGTGTCTACCGGCGCCATCCGAAGAGCAGAAGAAATTGACGCCCATCGCCAGAATCCAGTTGGGGCTGGAACAGCCGCTCACGAGAATCTCATCCGGCACGAATCTCTCGGAGATGATGTCGAGTGTTCAGCCGGTCAACGATCTGCTGCGCCCAGTTCAGCAGGAAAACTCCAATGCCTTCGCGATGATGGCGGTGCCGGACCAGAAGGCCAATAGCTTTCTGTGCCAACATCGTCACCTGCCCGAAGCTTCTCCGGAGTTGAATCCCGCGGATGCAAAATACGGAACATATTATTTGACCGCCAGTCGATTGAATTATGGGGAGGAAGAATCACCCGCTCTTCTGCTGTTATGGGCGAAAGAGCACGCGGGTTGGAAGGTTATTGCTTGGGCTGTAGAGCTTCCGTAACTGCCGTATGTCGCTGGTCTCAATGGGTAACGCCTCCGGGCAGGGCAATCCTGAAAGGACTGTAATCGGGCCGTGCCTTTGCGTGTCCTATACTCGACAGAAGCATTGCCGTAGAACATGTTCCACTCACTTACGTGAGTTCGTGGTCCTCTATGGTTGAGGTCATAGCAGACAACCGGGGAGATCAACCAGATTGGCGAACAAGAATTCTCGCAAGGACGGAAGGGCAGGAGCACGTCGATGCAATTTAAAAAGATGCTTCAAAGATCGCTGAAATGGGCTAGTTCCTGGCGTTTTCTGAAACGGCAGAAGGGCCCCTCGATTCTGAGCGTCGAGGCGAATAGGACGACGAGCGACGAAAAAGCAGGCCACCCTCCTGTTGAAGAAGTACATGTGGATCTTCGTCGGCTCCAATGGGTGGTTGGACTAAGCGAGGAAACATTGACGGCGATCACGAAAACGGCTGACTGGGTCGAGTTTCACACCGGGCAAGTGGTCATTGATGTTGACTCAGAAATTACTCACATGTACTTCCTCGTTACCGGCCGGGTACAGTCAACGCTACACGATCCGCTAGGTAAGGTGGTTCAGACAGATACTATCGTTCCAGGGCTTGCCATTGCATTGATAGCCCTCGGTTCAACGGATCGCGCTCTCTTGCACGTCGAAGCTATTGAGCCTTCAACCGCAATACGATTGACGCCGTCGGACCTGCTGCAGCTGGCAGCGAAGCATCCAGACTTTCAACTGGCCCTATTTGGTTTGGCCGTCAACGCATTCAAACGATATGTGATGGCTGATCGTTCCCTCCCGAAGCCATCCGTCGTGGGTATTATCCATCACAGCGAGGCGAGCCGTTCACTCGCCGGTCGATTGGCGGGTCGACTTAGAGAATTGGACGAGTATCCGGCGGTCCTCGGTGACGACGAGCAATGGAAGCCCGGCGGAGATATCCCCTTCAAATTGTTTACTGGAGAAGGGCAGAGTCGACAAGACATTCTTAAAGACTGGCCCTTGAACAAGCGGCTTCTGATAGATGTTCGAGCCGACTATTCACCAGAGGCAATGACGCGGCTGGTGAGTTACGCCGACCTGGTGCTTTGGTGTGTTCGGCCACAAGATACCGACGCAGCAGTACTTCTGCTCAAGACGTTGCAGGAGAGCGTGCCCCGATGGCGAGATAAGATCCGGATCGTATGGGTGCTGGACAGCCGCTCACGAATCGCTCCATATGTACCGGAGTTGCATGGGCTCGCTCAACGGGACTTTAAACTTAGTTTTGATGCTCCTGGAGCAAACCAAAACAACCTACTGCAGCATGGTTTCGAACGCATCATTCATCACTTGCGGGGCATCCAGATCGGTTTGGCGCTCGGGGGTGGCGCAGCACGAGGCATGGCTCATCTCGGCGTGCTCAAAGCGCTTGAGCAGCATGGCATCTACATCGACATGCTGGCGGGCACGAGCGCGGGTGCGATGGTTGGTATTATCTACGCGGCGGGCTTAGATCCCGACTACATTGCTCGTAGCTTCAAGACCGAGTTACGGCCATCGTGGTTCTTTCGACAGCTACCTGGCGGCGGCTACTGGTATTTGCTCTACAAATACCGATGGGGGCTCTTCGACTCCATGCTTCGGAAATACTTAGGTCAAACCAGGATGGAGCAATTGATACTTCCGACGTTTACCGTTTCCGTCGATCTCGTCCAAGGAGAAGCGGTAGTGCGCGAGGCTAACGATGCGACAATCGGCGTCATGGAAAGTATCAATCTTCCTCCTCTGTCGCTTCCTATCATTGAGTCAGGCCAGGCGTTGGTGGACGGCGGGCTGCTCAACAATGTTCCCGCTAATGTGCTGGTAGCCAAGGGATGCAACTTTGTCATCGCATCGACTGTGACAGCACAGCTGGAGAAAGATTTTGAAGGGATTAGTTCCAGGTTCACCGGTCGGTTCTCGTCAACAATTCAAGTGATCATGCGACAGACCATGGTCCAGGACTACAACATGAACTCCGTTGGAGTACAACCGGCAGACTTTGTGCTCGCGCCCGACGTGACGTCCTTTGATATGTCGGAATTTACTCGGGCCGATGAAATGGCTCGAATCGGGGAAGCGACAACCGATGCATCCGTCGCAAAGCTGCGCAAGATGCTTAGCAGGCTTGACTTCAAACTCTTCGGGACAGGAGTAAGCTGATGCAATTGAACAAACGTACTCTGAGGATCGCTGGGATCGTTGTCGCGGCAGTGGTGGTAATCCTCATTGCCCTTCCGCTTTTCATTAATGTCAACAGCTTCCGTCCAAGAATCGAGTCGGAGTTGACGAATGCCTTAGGACGGCCTGTGACCTTGGGAGAGCTGAGTCTTTCGCTCTTCAGCGGCAAAGTCGGCGTGGAGAATGTTAGCGTCGCCGACGATCCTGCCTTCAGTAAGTCGCCGTTCATCACGGCGAAGTCGTTGGAAGTTGGCGTCGAGTTGATGCCGCTAATCTTCTCCAAACAACTAAACGTGACGGGGATCGTGCTGGACGAGCCTCAGATCACGCTGCTCAAAGCCTCCAACGGAACCTGGAACTTCTCCAGCATCGGCGGGACCAGTAAAAACAAACCTACTGAACCAACACAGGGCGCATCCCAGAACCTCTCGATCGCCAAGCTGGAGATTAAAGATGGAAAGCTGGCAGTCGGCAAAGCCAACTCCACAGCGAAACCGCAGGTTTACGACAAGTTGAACGCGGAAGTTAAGGACTTCTCGTTCACCTCGCAGTTCCCGTTCGAACTGACGGTCAACCTGCCGGGCGGCGGCAGTGCTAACCTCGCCGGCAAAGCCGGACCGATCAATCCGCAGGACTCGGCCAAGACTCCATTCGATGCCACGATAAAGGTGAAGAACCTGGATCTGGCAGCCTCGGGCTTCGTCGATCCGGCGAGCGGCATTGGCGGCTCCGCCGATCTCGAGGGAACCTTGAACTCAACTGGCAGTTACGCCAAGGCAGCAGGTGAGATCACCTGCGAGAAGCTCAAGCTTTCGCCCAAGGGGTCACCCGCTCCGAAAGCAGTGACCGTCAAATATGCGGTCAACCAAGACCTCGACCGAAATGTTGGCACGATCACCCAAGGGGACATCGCTATCGGCAAGTCCGTCGCCCGGCTCACGGGCGGATTTCAGACCCAGGGTGAGACGGATGTGCTGAACCTGAAACTCAACGCCTCAGACATGTCAGTCGATGAACTGGAAGCGATGCTGCCAGCTTTCGGCGTAGTGCTTCCTTCCGGATCGAAGTTGAAAGGCGGAACACTGTCGGCCGACCTGGCGGTCAGTGGGCCACTCGACAAACTGGTGATCTCTGGCCCCGTGCGGATGTCGAACACGAAGTTGGCCGGTTTCGATATGGGCGCGAAATTAGGAGCTTTATCAGCCTTTAGCGGAAAGGCTCCATCCAATTCCGACACGACTATTCAGAGTGCGAGTTTGAATGCGCGGATCGCTCCTGAGATGACAAGGGCCGACGCTATCAATGTGACGATACCATCCCTCGGTGTGGTGACTGGGGCCGGCACGATTAGCCCGACCGGAGCGCTCGATTTCCAGATGGTTGCCGACCTGCAGACCGGCAGGTCCGAAGCACGGACGGAGAGAACGGGCCGGGGCGGCGATAGGGGAGGCGTGCCCTTCAGAATTCAGGGGACAACATCAAACCCCAGCTTTGTTCCCGACGTAGGGGGTATGGCTGCTAGTGCTGCAAAGGGTGCGATACAACAAACTGTCTCTGGAAAGACCGGCGGCAAGACGGGACTAGGTGGCGTCTTGGGGAAGAAGAAGTAGAAAAAACGCTGCGCACATCCCTCTTCCCGGCTTTAATAATTGCCCCGTGCTTTCGATCTAGCCCTCACGCCGCGCGAGCATCTTGAGTGGTAGCCATGCGTCAATTCTAGCCCCTTCCATGGGCCGCGATTTAATTTCCAATTTCCCTCCTAGAAGTCGCAATCGTTCCTCCATGCTGTGGATACCAATTCCGCGCTCGGCTGGCGGCTTGTTCAAATTAAAACCCCTACCACGATCGGAAACTGACAAGTGGAGCCTTCCGTCTAGCTGTTCCAGGCGAACCTCGGCCCAGTTGGCACCGCTGTGCCTCTTTACGTTCCGCAGAGCCTCCTGGGTGATGCGGAACATACACAGCGCGGCGTCTGCTGGGATGCCACGGGGAACATTCTCATGCACAAAATCGACCTGTATTCCCTGTTGTTCCGCGAACTCCTTGCAGAACACTTCCAGGCCAACGAGCATCCCTAGACTCTCCAAAGTAGAAGAATGCAAGCGGTGTGATAAGGAGTGCAGATCTGCCCCGAGCTCGCTGACGCGATCAAAGAGTTCATGGGCTTTCTGGCCTGTTTCGGCTGAAGAGTCCCCGACGTTCTCAGCCAACTGTTCCAGGTCAATCGCCAGCATCGCTACCCGTTGGTTGTAATCGTCATGAATCTCACGGGCGATTCGCTTGCGCTCTTCGTCTTGTGTTTCGATCAAACGGCCGCTCAAACTGGCAAGAGCCTCCTCAGCCCGCTTGCGCTCCGTAACGTCAGCGATCACGGAAAGAGTGCACGGCTTACCATTGACCTCAATCAATTCTGCTGAACCGAGAGTTGTCCGAATCTGACCATCTTTTCTGCGAATCCTGACCTCCAAGTTTCGCACGTTGCCCTCGGCAAGAAGCTGTTGAATGAACAGCGATCCTTGATGGGGATCTACCCAAAGGTTGATATCTGACGGGCTCCGGCCGATGACTTCGTCGCGGCGCCAACCAGTTTGCTGTTCGAAAGTCTCATTGACGTCAATGTAGCAACCATCCTTCGTACTGGCTATGCTGATGGCAAGAGGACTCTGTCGAAAGGATTTGGAGAATTTTTCCTCTGATCTTATAAGCTCTGCCTCGGTTTTTCTTCGTCGGGCTCGTTGCCAGAGGAGTCCTAGAATGGCCGCGGACTGCAGCAATATAAGAAAAATGGCGGCGAAGACGTACTGCTTATATAACTCCCAGAAGCCCGGCTGCCGATGGAGCACGACGCTGCCCGGGGGAAGGTCCTTTTCGTTTAACCCCCAGCGCTTAAGCGCCCGCCAGTCGAACATGTAGGCGTGGTTGCTGGTGACGACGGGAATATCCTGGGGCTTCTCGCCGTTGAGAACCCGCGCAGCCATCTCCCCCGCGATGCGGCCGTCGTCGGCCCAGTTCACCAGATCGCCACCCACTGTTCCTGCCCTAAGATCCACATCGTCCATTACAAAGACAGGAGCATTCGCTGCACTGGCCACCATCGGTATCGATTGAGCGGAATCGATGAAGTGGTCTCCCGCTGCATCTTGCGAGATTGCAGTGTGATAAACAATCGTATCGCTGGGTAGATGCTTGAGCCTCTCAAGCAGCGCGGGCATGGTCAAGTCAAAAAGATACTCGAATTCAAGCTTCGATTCGTAGTTGTGGAAACTCTGCTTCGTTATGGCTTCGAATCCTTCGTCAAACTTACCCACTCCACCGACGACTACCACGTGCTTGGTGCTGGGCAGCAAGTGCAACGCCGCATTCAGGGTTCCCTCGGGGTGTAGCTGGGCCAAAACACCAGTAAAGGGCACGCCGTGCGTCAGCTGCTCCGGAATTCCGCCCCAAATTGCGCAGAAGATAATTGGGGTACCCTGGAACTTGTCGTACAGCTTGGCGATGAACCTCAGGGACACTGGCCCGGCGGCAATGATGACGTCGGGCTTGCGGGCTGAGTACTTTTGAATAATCTCTTCTCGAAACCTGTCTTGGGAAACTCGGTCTGGGAACAGGGTAAGATCCAGGCTCTCCTCGTAGAGTTCGATCCGGTACGGAGATTTTTGTAGACCAGTGAGGACTGCCTGATCGGCTTCAGCGAAGCCGGGTGACGAGATAATGCCAAGGTCGTTAACAATGAGCACGCGCCGGACTTCCCTCATTGGCGACACTGCGGTTGACCGCGACACCAGCAAGGCCACCGCAATAACAGAAAGGATGAGCGTCCGCCCCCCCGCCCTCACAGATTTCGAGAAATGGGATTGACCGGAATTACACCGACCGACGCCCCAAGACCGGCCGGCGATCTGCTCCTCCAGATAAGGCGGCACCACCAACCCCCAGCCTTTGTTTATTGATCGGGACAATATGAGATCAACCACGACCGAGCCCGACCAAGGCGCCCCACAGCACCCAAATCGGCCGCGGATAAGCCAGTATAGTCCTTACCTTTTCGGTGCAGTTGAGCCTCTGAAAACAACCTGGTATGAGCTTACTTGTTCCACAGGAACCACCTTTGGCGGAGCCGCTTGTGTGCTCCCACACTTGCATTATTGGCATCGCTGTTGTCCGAAAATGCGCGCTGCCAGACACCCTCTACAGGAGCACCAATTGGAGCGGTTCTTGACACCAACTGAAGGTCCCATGCGCTGGAAGGAGGGGCCGAACAAATTCCGTGGGGAGAGACGTTGTGGAATCTCGCTTAATGCAACCGCCGCATTTGTTGTGAACGTTGCGAAACCTTCGGCCGGCGGCCCTGCGTCAGCGCGCGACGAAAAGCACCCACGGCGTTCCGATCACCAGGAACACGAGCACACAGAAAGCGGTAGTCAATAGGCCAAGTCGGTAGAGCTCACCTTGAGTGAGGTAGCCGCTTCCAACGAAGATGACGTTTTGGCTACCTCCCTGCGGAGTGATCGTCGAGAAGTAGCTGCTAGCAAAGAGCAGGGCAAAAGCCATTAATGGTGCGGGAACGCCGGTCTTCACGCCGACACTCAGGAAGACGTCGAAGAGCGCCAATACCTGTGCCGTCTGGCTGACGAACATGTAGTGCATCAATACATAGAGCACTAGGAGAACGACGTAAGCAATCGGCCAGGAAATGCCACCAAGCAGGGACGTCAGCCGCCCTCCAACATAGCCCATGAAGCCGAGTTCGTTCAACTGGCCGCTCAATGCAAAAAGCACCGCGAGCCAGATAAAGGTGACCAGAGTACCTCCTTGCAGATTAATGTCTTCGAGCGTGAGGACATTCGTTGCCAGAAGTACGCCCAGACCGGCGAAGGCGACCGCAGCGAGGCTCAAGTTCAGGGTCCCCGCCATAATCCATCCCGTCACCATGAATGCGAAAGCCACGGCAACGATCCACTCGTCCCGTGTGAGCCGACCCATGCTGCGCAGGGCCTCGCGTGCGGCCTTCGGCGCATCCTGGGTCTTGCTCACGCCGGGTGGAAACAATTTATAGAGGACCAGGGGAAGCAAGGCGATCATTGTCAATATCGGAATCGACGCCGCCACGATCCACGATCCGAAGTTGATCTTCACCCCATAGTGCTCCGCCAGCCCCACCGCGATTGGATTGCCGGAGGTGGCGGTGAGCCAAAGGGCTGACGAGACGCTGAGGCTGGCTATTCCGCAGAACATGAGGTAGCCGCCCATCCGGCGGTTCTTCTCCTGATCAGGCATGGAACCAGAATCTTTGGCCAACGAAAGAATGATGGGGTAGAGCACGCCACCGCGCGCCGTATTGCTCGGGAATGCGGGTGCGATCAAGGCATCGGTAAGAAAAATGCTGTAGCCCAACCCGAGCGTGGATCGCCCGAATACACTCACAACAAGCAGGCTGATGCGCCGTCCGAGCCCCGACTTTACCACCGCATTGGCGACGAGAAAGGCGACCACAACGAGGAGCACACTCGCGTTCGCGAAACCAGCAAAGGCCTTGGCGGGATCGACGGTGCGAGTAAGCACCGCAGCCGACACCGCCAACAGCGATGCCGTCAGGAGTGGAAATGCGTTCAAAATGACAGAGAAGATAGCGGCCGCAAATACGGCAAAGAGATGCCAACTCTCTTTCGTCAGCCCGGCGGGTATCGGCGAGAACCAGATGCCGAACGCCACGCCGAAAGACAGGGCTTGTTTGAGCAGACTGCGGAAGCGGGCGGCTGTGATCATTGGCTGTGTTCTCCGCTGGGCGCGGCAGCCGCCGACCCTAACAGCGCCCGGCCCTTAAGGTTGATTGCGCGCCCGCTAACGCTGCCCTCGTCAGACTCAACCACGTATTCCCATTGGAAGGAGTACTCCCCGGTCACGCCGGCATAACGGCCCGTGCCTCCCAGGAACGTTCCCACGATGTGCTTCCCGGTGGCCACGAATTCACCCTGCAACTGGCTATAGATCTTGTCGCCGTGCTCGTCAGTCCAGATGCACCGGCCCTGCATGCCGGTCAGAGTGTCGGAAAAGCCTATGGCCTGCGCTCGAAAGCCGACTCCCAGCCTACCGTTCCCAATGAGGAGTAGCGACCCGGTCAGATCGAAAATCGAGGCGCGTTGATCGGTTCCCAGGGTGAGAGTGTGGCGCGTGCCTGTGGCGGTCCAAGTGCCGTCGAATGTTCGCCACTCGCCTGTGGGCGAGGTTCCCGTAGCCGGATTTGTCGGTGGGCTGCAGGCGGTCGCGAACAGTAGTGCAGCGAGTGCTACCCATCGCCGTGCGAGCAAAACCACCGGACCTACTCGAGGAAATAACTCCGCACTTCGTTCAAATGAGACCATGGCGCTCAAGGGCGGTTCCAAACGAGACCTGTAGCGACGCCTTCGATATCGCTTCGCGTTTAACGCTTTTTAGTCGCCGGCTTCTCCCGCTTCTTTGCTTTCTGTGCGTCCTTCTGCGCTTCGTACGCATCGCGATATCCGCGTGCGATTGACCGGACTCCGCGCCCGATTTCCTCGTAAGCATCGTCGCCCAGATTCGCCAGGGAAACGCGCAACGACCAATCTGGTGCATCGAAGCCGCCACCGTTTAGAAGCACGATTCCATGGTCCTCCGCTAAGCGGAAGGCAAGGTCAAGCGGATGAACATGTTTCTTTAGGTACTCCACCGCTTCCTTGCCGATGTTCTTGCTCGCCCAGAACTCGAAATCGATCAATCCGTAGTAGGCGTCGTAGAGCGGGTTGGGAGGCAATTCCAAGCCAAGCCCTTCGAGCAAATCATGAATGCGGCGATAGACGATTTCCTTGCAGGCGGCCTGGTAGCGTTTGTCCACATCCATCAGTTCGACCAAAGAGAACATGCTCATCATGACCTGCTGCGGCAGTGAGAGCCCGGCCGTGTGGTTCAGAGCGACGTCACGGCTATCGGCCACAATGCGATCGATAAACTTAACCTTGCGCGGTTCGAGCGTCAAGGCACCATAGCGTTTGTCGAGTGCCTTAACATGCGCATCTGGGAGTTTCGCGATCATCTTGTCGTA
>CAVYIR010000008.1:0-45896 GCA_963768645.1 uncultured Acidobacteriaceae bacterium | reverse complement strand
CGCCCGGGTAGTGCGGGCCTTCAGGCCCGCGTATAGGGCAAGAAGAAAAATCGCTTAAGCCGCTGAGGTCGTCGACCTCAGCGGCTTAAGCGGGGTGTTTGGCCGAGGCGGAACGCGGCGCTGAAGCGCCGCACTACCCGTGCAAATCGGATACATCTATTGAGGAACCGCTCTAGCCGCTAGATTTCTGGAGGCCAGCGCTAAAGCGCGTAATCGAAAATCGAGACTTTTCCGCATCAGTCCGGGGGCTCCCACCAAAGAATCGGGGTGAAACTGCTCTAGTAGATTCAGCTGACTTCTGCTCTCGTTCCTTTGGGCTCTTGACGGGTAGCTGAACCCGGAACTGCGTGCCTTTTCCCACCACGCTGGTGACGTCAATGTGGCCGCCGTGGGCTTCCACCATGCGACGGGCGAGGGACAGACCCAATCCGGTGCCATGGCCTTTGGTGGTAAAGAATGGACGAAAGATGTTGGGCAGATTTTCCGGCGGAATACCTTTTCCTTCGTCCGCAACCGTGATGAGCACCTCGTCTTCGTCACTTTGCATGGAAACACGGATGACGCCGGGCTTGTCCATGGATTGAATTGCATTGAGCAGGAGGTTCAGCAACACCTGATTGATCTGATTGGGGTCGTGTTCGGCGGGCGGAATCACATCCGTAATTTCCAATTCGACCATGATGCGTTTGGTGATTGCCTGCTGGCGCGCGAACATAACTGCGTGTTCGACCGTGCTGCACAAATCGCCAACGCGAAATTGCGGTGGCTTGGGCCGGGCAATCTCCAGCAGTTCGGTCAGAATGCGATTGATCTGCACCGCTTCTTCCTTGGCGTCCTTGATGACCGAACGCGCCGGGCTGTTCGGTGGCAGGTCACGGCCTATGATCTCGATGACTCCAGCGATTCCGGCCAGCGGATTGCGGATTTCGTGGGCCAGTCCGGCCGCCAGTTCGCCCAGAGTAGCGAAGTGTTCGGCGCGCGACATCTGCGTCTGATGCAAACGCTGGATCTCTTCACGGCTGGCTTTAAGCTGTGCCACCATGTCGTTGAAGTCGCGACCCAGGTCGCCGATTTCGTCGTTGCGCGAGGCGAAACCGACTGAGACGTCCATGTCGCCCAGCCGAACCCGCGCAATTTTGTCCTGCAATTCCAACATCGGACGGCGGACCGAAACGGCCAGCACCATGATGACCGCGACGCAAATGAGAAACGCGCCAGCGGCCGCGACCGCAATGATGACGTGCCGCTCCCCTTCGGCGAGCGAAAGCGAAACCAGCACAAACAGCAGCAGCCCATTCAGCAGCACAGCCGCGATAGGCAACACCGCTTTCAGTGCCCAGTTGAGATGGCGCTTACGACTACCGGCGGCTGTTCCAATGGAGCAGCATCAGGCGGCGCCGCTGGAGCGGCATCGTACAGTCGGAATGGGGCTGGAATCGACATCTTCACGTTGCTGCTCCGCTCCTTAGCCTCAAATTTCAGGGCTGGGGAATCGGCGCTGAATCTTGGGGCCTAATCCATCCTCAGTACCGCGTCGGCCAGCCCTGTTCCTCATGCGTACGCGTGTAAGCCGGGAAGCAGATACGTGACGCCGAGGAAAGTGAAGATCACGACACCGAAACCTAGAATGGCGAAGTACGCGGCCCTGCGTCCGCGCCATCCACGCGTGATGCGCATATGTAAATAACCCGCATAGACCAGCCAGGTGATGGCGGCCCAGGTTTCCTTATTGTCCCAGTTCCAGTACGATCCCCATGTGTGGTTCGCCCAGTACGCGCCGGAGGCGATCATGCCGGTCAGCAGCGGGAAGGCGATGCAGATGGTTTTGTAGGTGACGCGATCGAGCGTGTCGGCCGAGGGCAGCAGGCCCTCGAGATCGGCGCGCCGCCACAGCAACATCAGGTACAACAGGGAAGCAAAAATACCCGTCACCATGCCTCCCAGTAAGAAGGGGCTGGCAGCCAGACTGGTCGGGAAGAATCCATCCTGGTCAGGTGACGGGTAAGCCGCATCGCGGACGCGAAGAACGAAAGCAGCCAGCACCACCAGCTGCAACAGAATGCTGATAAATACCGCCTTGTTGGCGGTGCCAAAGAAAGATTCGTCATTCCTGGCGCGGCCCACGAAATACAGAATCAGGGGAACGATTGCGGCCACGGCGGCAATTACAAACAACCAACCCAGGTCAGGTACGGTGACGAACAGCCGCATGCCACGGCCAAGGAAGATGTCCGACTTAGTTTTCGCGTCCCATCCGGTGACAGACAAACCGCCCCACTTCTCGAAGCGGGTGGCAACGATGCCGATGTAGATGGCGCTGACCATCGCGCTCGTCCAAGCGAGAAAAGTTTCGGTCTGGAAGTCATCCTGAATGAGGAACATCATGGCCAGTGCGCAACTCAAGGCGCAGGTGGCGTAACTCAACATGGCCAGCGTGACATGCACATGCAACCACGTGGATTGCAGTGCCGGTACCAGCGGCCGCACCTCGGAAGGCAGCAACTGCATCAGGATGACGCATACCACTGCAAGAGGCATGGTGATGCTGCCAATGATCTTGACGCCGAACTTCTTTTCGGCGATCAGCGTCATTGCGGCGACGGCCCACACAAAGCTCAGCAGCATCTCGTAGATGCTGGCGAAGGGTGGGCGTCCGGAGAGATACCAGCGGTGCGCAACGGCCAGAGTGTTAGCCACCAGGCCGATCGCTGTTGCCACCGATGCGTATCTCACATAGCGCGGCGTTCCAGTGACGCCGAATCCCATGTACAGCGCGCCGGCGCCTGCGTAGAAGATGAGTGCAACATAAAGAAAATTGCTCTCGGTGATCAGGCTGCCGCCAGACTTGGCCACGCCCAGCAGGGCGACGACTAGCAAAAAAACGACCGATAGTCCGACCAGGACCAGCAAGGCGTTTCCGCCAGTCGCGGCAGGTGGTTCCATTTGTACTACCCGTGCGCGGGTTGACATTGTCTTTCCTCCATCTCTTACTGGACCGCTATTTCACTCCAGCCAGCGTTAGTTCAGGTTGTTCTTTGCGCGCAGAGTGCGGTGTGAGTGACGCATCTTCCAGTTCAGTCCGGATCGCTTCAACCACATCGCCGAACTTCTGTTCGAAGCGGTCGCGATTCTTGTTGGCTTGACCGCCGATCCACAGCACCAGCTTGCCCCTGGCATCCTGGATGGCCACAATCCACAGCCGCATGTGCACCATGTAGAACGCCACTCCCAGTCCAGCGCCCATCAACAGGACGCCTGCCCACACCAGCCACTGTCCGGGCTCGTGCGAAACCTCCAGTCCGGTGACTGGCACCCACGCGATGTCCTGGGCCGAGGTTGGATTCTTGAACTGGTATTTCAAGTTCTCTCCGCCAAAGACGGCGCCTTGAGCCGGGAAAAGCCAAACCTTGGTAACTTCGGCGCTGGCGCGATTCTTAACTTCCAGCTCGAACGCCACGTTCTCAATGTCGTCGGACTTCTTGAAGACCTGGCCATCGCGAACGAATGCGTCAGGTATGTAGTCCACCAGGGAGACGGTGGTGTCACCATCCAGGGCGACGGGCTGATTCATCTGCAATTGGAGAGGTGTCTCTTTGCCGTCTTTTGCGATCGCGGCGATTTGCAGCGAGTCCACGGTGTGATTGTCGATCCAGTAGCTGGACTGGTAGAAGCGCAGTCCCCGGTAAACCAGCGGATCGTTCACCACGATTTCTTTGGAGCTTACTTCCTTACCATTTTCTACGATCGCCAGCTTCGACCACCACTTCTTCGGCGAGCCGTCGGCGTAGTTTTCCTGTCCGGCGGAGTAACACTTCACGGCGAACGGAAGGGACTTTTTGCCACCGTTGCGAAGCTCGATGACGTTGTCGGTTTGCCCTTTGTGCAGCGCCAGGAAGCCGCTGTACCCGAAAACCCCATCAATGATGCCGCCGGCAAAAATCAGAAGCAGGCTGGCATGGACCAAATACACCGCCATAACCGAGAAGCGATGCCGCTCGGAATATAAGGAGGGTTCGTTTTTGTAGGCGACGCGTTCGACCGGCCAGCCCAGCTTCTTGAGTGCGCGCTCGGCGGCGTTCAGTCCGCCTTCGGCGTTCTTGATGGGCAGCTCAATCTTGTTAGGTAGTGCCGAGCGGAAATGCGAGTCCGTCTTGCGGTAAGGCCTCGCGTAGAAACGCCAGGCATTAGGAAAGCGATCAATCGATACCAGCACGATGCTCAAACTCACCAGTCCGAGCAAAGTAAGAAACCACCACGAGTGGAATACGTCGGTGAGCATGACGCGATCGAGGAAACGCAGCATCGCGGGCGAATAAGCCTGAGAAAGCTTGTCCGGATCGGTAGCGGGACGCTGCAAGATGAAGGTGCCCAGCGCCGACGCGATCACAACCGTGATCAGCAGGACGACGCCCGTCCTCAAGTTGGCAAAAGTCTTATGAATGCGTTTTGGAATCGATGAAAGGCTGAAGGCCATGCGTGCTCCTTCCCGTGAGCAACTGATAAAGTGCAAGTCGGAAGCCATCCCGCAAGGAGGATGTAAGTCATTGCTATCTTGGCCTTTATGCGCAGGGAAGTTCCTGAATATGTGGGGCGGGAGTGAGGCATATCACCCATTACGGTGATGAAAGCGCGCATTTCGCGGCGGCAAGGCTCTCGGAGCGACCCTCGTCACTGGGTTGGCGATATACTTGCGCTGAAGTTGCAACCCTCAAAACGATAACAATTGACGAGGCACTTCCTTGGCTAAGAAGGTCTTCATCAGCTACTCTCATGCGCAGAGCGATTGGGTTCTGCGGCGAATGGTGCCGTGCCTCGAGGCGGGTGGAGCTGAGGTATTGATTGACCGTGACCGGTTCGAGGCGGCCAAACGCTTAGTGGGACAGATGGATTCCACTCAAGACGCAGCGGATGCAAGCGTTCTCGTCTTCTCTCCTGAGTATCTTCGAAGCGCGAACTGCACGCACGAAATGGAGCGTGGTATCGCGCGCGACCCGAACTTCGAAAACGGTTCAGCGATTCCTGTCAAGCGGGTTGACTGTGAACTGCCAGATGTGGTCCGCAGGCCCAATCCGCTTTACGTTGATCTCTGCGACGAGAAAGATGCAAAGGCATGGGACCTGCTCCTTGGGGCCTGCGAAGCCGATCTTGGAACGACAGCACCAGATTGGTTGCGGGCACGCGACGAGATCGTTCAATACCTTGAGCGCAACCAGTCTGTAAATCTGGTCGTGAAGGGCCATGTCAAGTGGCGAGCTTTGGTCGACCATCTGGCCGAGACTCTTGGACCGAAGTCGTTTGCCATGGTCAGCTTGGATTCAGCAGCGACGGTCTCCCGCGAGGGCTTGGTGGCCGAAATCCTTAGGGCTTGTGGTCTGGCCAGCGTGGCACGGAGTTCCAATGGACTTGAGGCTCTTAACCGGATAGCCGAGCGCAATACTGTTTCGAGGCTGGCCATCGTCCACGCTGACAACATAGTGCAACGCAAGTACGGGCCGGACCTGTTTTCTTCCTTGCGCTACCTGACGATGGACCGGCGCAAACTCGTGCTGATCATCGTGTCACGTTCACCATTCGGGGCCCTATTATCGCAGACGCCGTCCATGCCTGCCGATTACTCTTCGTCTCCCATCGACGTAAAGACCGTCGAGCTGCGCGGGAACAGGTAATGAACTCGGCTCCCCTCGACCAGGTGCGGTTTGGCTGGCGTGACCACAAGCTGGCGCTTTGGTATATCGGTTTTTCGTACCGGCGTCCAAGCAATTGCATCGTGGCCGTCAAGCCAGGCTCCCGCACCCGAGTACTCGGAAACTGCCTATTCCTATACCTTCACGCCTTGCCTTACATGATTGTTCTGTCTGTATTGGGCCGAATGGCACTTACCAGGAGCCTGCCGAGTCCTTCGTTTGCAACAATCATCGCGGGAACCCTCGGGGTGGGGATCATTTTTTTTGGGTTCATTCTCGTGATCACTGACGACATGTCATCAGAGCTCGTCATCCTCCCCCCGCTTGCCGTCATGGTTTGCGGGATCACGGTGGGCGTTGGCCGACAGCGAACGTGCCGCACCCGTTTGGAGAAGTCTTCGCTTCGGGAGTCGTTTTTGGGATCGCTGTGGGAGTCGGTGTGAGTGTCGGAGTTGCGGAGAGCCCCTTCGTATTACGACTCACTGCGGGGCGCCCCACCCTAATGCCTCTAGCAGTAGTGTCTGTAGCAACCGTCGGCTCGATCATTTTCTGGGCTTCGCGCGACGAGATCGCTTCCCTGACGGTTCTCTTGGGCGGCCCCGCTGTCGGGGGCGCTTTCGTTGGCACCTTACTTATTGCTTTGTGGTCTTCTTTCTTGATTGCTTACCTCCGCGTGTACTACCAACTGCTCTTCTTCTGGATGGCATGGCCAATCCCTCTACCTTCGCTCTATCGCATCCATCCTGTGGCTTGGGACGACCTGTGCTTGGTCCCGTTCCCTGGACTCGACAAATTTCTGATCGCCTACGCAAGTTGGGATGTCGAAGGGGGCAAAAACGAAATCGACCGTCTAATCGCAAGTTATCCGAGTCAGCGCACAGCAGCTCTCCGCGCAAGAGTGGTGCTACTCGCCCGCGAAGCTGGTCGGGTGCCGGACTTAACTAAAATCGATGCCATCTTAGCAAGGCTCCCGGGGGGTCCAAAGCGCTTTCTGATTGAGGCGCAACAGATCCGCGATTTGGTAGGAGAGATCAGCGGTATTCAAGCGCACCTAAATACCATCGACCGAGCCTTCTCGCGGAATCTTTACGCTCAGCTCTTGGTTACCAAAATCGAGAATTTTCAAGCTCGGATCGGCGGTTTCGATATCGAAATTGCCAGGGAGTTCAGAGTCGCCAGTGAAAACTGGAAGCAGATCGCCCTCTTACAACTACGAGCGGCTGAGGCGATCACAGCAAAAGAACCAGTCCCCGAGGTATTCCGGGCGGGTGATCCCATTGATCGCTCCCAGGAAGCCTTTATACGGCGCGATGCGGTCGCGGGAGCGCTGGAACAGCAAATCATGCTCAGCACGGGATGCCCAGGAATAATTCTTTACGGCCGCCGCAGGGTGGGCAAAACTACGGTGCTTCGCAACCTAGACGACTTCCTGCCCATTAGTGTAATTCCTATCTGGGTCTCAATGCAGAATCCAGAGATGTTCACTTCCCTCCCAGCATTCGTTCGAAATCTGGCTCGCCATGTGGACGGCGCGACAAAACTTAGCGGCGAAGCAGAGGACTTGCCCGGCCTGTATCGCCTTCTAGGAGAGTGCAACGAACATCTGAAGGCCGAGAAGAGGCGCCTCCTGCTTTCCATAGACGAATATGAAGTCATTGATCGCAAGATCAAGGATCAGGTTCTCCCTATGGAGCTTCTTGATACGCTGCGGGAGTCGATCCAGAACCATCGTGAGATTACGTGGCTGCTGGCAGGAAGTCATCGCATAACAGAACTCCCCAACGCAAACTGGACTTCGTACTTGGTTAGCGCGCGCACCGTCGAGGTTGGTCCGTTCAGTGAGTACGAGACGCACTTGCTGTTGACGGAGCCCTTCAAGTATTCAAGCCTAGAAGATTCGAGCCGGCCAAGGTTCCCGGCAGGCTTCTGGGGTGATGGAGGAATTGAGCGGATCCATGCTGAGGCGGGAGGTTGGCCCGTGTTGGTACAGCTCATCGCTGAAACCGCAGTTAGCGATGCCAACAATGAGGGTGCACAGGTTGTTAGAGCGGGCGCAATGGAGCGAGCCTTGCAACAATCGGTCGTGAAGGGAGATACCGTGCTGAGCCAGTTGATGCGAGGAGAAAGCACATTACCCGGGATATCTCGCCGCCTACCGCCGACTCGACCAACAGTCTCCACCGGAAGACGAAGCTGTGTATCAATCCCTGCGTAATCGTCAGATCATGACCGAAGAAAACGGCTACTGGCGCCTGAGAGTCCCTCTGATGGGTCGATGGCTCCGCGAGCGCGGGTAGAAACGCCGATTGTACGCCTGCCGGCACCACAATCTGCGATTACTGTATGCGCCGGTAGCAATACATGTCGTCGGTGATAACCGGCGGGCCGGTCATGGGGACTTCGGTCACCATCACTTGCTCCAGGCCCGACGGCACAGTGTCCGGCAGTTTGTCGTTGGAGAGAAGAAAGCCCCCCGGCTTCAACATGGCGGCGACATTCACTCGTGCCAGTCATTCGGCTCGCTTCTGATGAAAATCCCCACCCAAGCGAGAGCAGCTTGGATGGGGTAGCCAGCCAACCGTTTAGTTGGGCGGTGGGGGTGGGCATCTGAACAGCTCATCGCTGGGACAAGTGCCTGCGCCAGATAAGCCGGCGGGCGGCGGAGTACCGTCGCGGGAGTCGGTATGCACCACCAGGTGCGCGGACACAGGCAATATGGTCTCAGGCGTGAACGTTACAGTAATGGTACAAGTGTGACTTTTCCCTAGCGACACCGGGCAGTTGTTGTACTGGTAAAAGGCAGAGCCGGGGGGCGTAATTTGAATGCTGTTGATGGTGAGGCTGACCTTCTCGTTATTCATCAGGACGACCTCACATTGAGCCGTGTCGCCAATTTGTACCGCACCGAAGGAACAGCCTGGGGGAGTCAGGATCACATCGGCAACGCCTGTACCGGTCAAGGTGGAGGTTTGCGTCATGGGATCGTTGGGGTCGCCCTGCTTATGGTCGGTGACGCTCAGCTGTTTATTGTCAATCCCCTGCGAGGTGGGCGCGAACGTGACGAGAATCGAGCAATAACCACTCGGGGATACCGGCATCCCTATGCAGTTGTTAGTCTGCGTATAGTCTGCACCTGTTGCGTTAACGTTGGTGACGATGAGGTTAACACCGCAGCCATTGAGCACGTAAAACGTCGTGGTACCCGAGAAATCCACTGCGACGTTGCCGAAGTTACCGCTGGGGGGAATCAGCGTTGCGCAGGCGGGGTTGAGTTTACTAGAGGAATCATTGGTTGAGGAGTCTGTTTGTGCGAAAGCGAGCATGGAGACCATGCACACCAGAAGCAGCAGAAAAAGTTTTTTCACATTTCCTCCGAAGTGACTTGCGTTTGGGAATAGCCATCGCTTTGATCAGATAGTCTGACCAAAGAGAGAAACCTTACAGGACGAGGCGGGCCCGGGCTGGTACTTGACAAAGCAATTGACAAGCCATCTGCTTCATGCTTTGGATTTCGTAATCGAATCATCGCTGTAGCGGGGTGGAGGCTTCGTAGCATGCTGTAGCAGATCAACCAAAAGGTTTAAACACTATCTGATTGGTTTGGCACTAAAGGGAGTAGAGACGTGAGTAGTTGGGCTACCCGCGCAGGCGCAAAATTAAGCTAACATCAAAAATCTGTTAGAAAGCTCAATGGCCGACGACTACCTACATGTGCGAGGGCTTGAACCTATACCGGTTGAAGACGTCAGCCAGGATTCGCTGTACGAACAGGCAGCGGACACCTACGGCTCTGCACTCGATCGGCTGGCGCGAGCTTATGAGCTTGATCCCGACACGCGTCGAGACCTGCTCCAGGATATTCATTTACATCTCTGGCGCAGCTTCGCGTCTTTCGACCAGCGATGTTCGCTGCGGACGTGGGTCTACCGTGTCGCGCACAACGTAGCCACCGGGCACGTGATCCGGCAGAGCCGGGTCAGGAACAAGCTGGTAAGCATCGAGGACATCGAGGCCATGGCGGGCAGCGATCATGAACTCGCCGCCAGCCAGAGCGCAGGCGCTGGAGCGGCTCTCCAAGTTGATCCTGCGCCTGAAACCGCTCGACCGGCAGATCATCGTTTCCTATCTCGAGGGGATGGAGGCCAGTTCGATTGGCGAAATCACCGGGTTATCGCCGGCGAACATCGCGATGAAAATTCACCGGATCAAGAACATCCTGAAGCGCTGGTTCGTCGAAGGAGGACTTGATGCCAAATGAGTTCCCTATGAACGACCCGCAAAATATCTGGCAAAAACAACCTACGGAGGCATTCAAAATGTCAGCAGATCAACTACGCCTTAAGGCGCAAAAACGTCAGAAGGGAGTTCGCTCTCAAGTACTCCGTGATGCAATCATCGGGCCCGTCGTTTCCATATTCTTCGCGTGGAACCTCATCAAGCTCAACCATGTTTGGTGGGGGGTGGGCCACCCGCTAAGCCTTTGGAGCACCCGCATGGGGGTTGGCCTGCTAAGTCTCTGGGGCCTCGCTCTCCCGTTTCTACTGTACAAGTGGGTTTGGCCGGCGCGGCTGACGCCGGATGCGCCACTGAATACCACGCTCCAGTGGTACAGAAGCCAACTGGAGAAAGGGCGCGACTTTGAGCGGCATGTCTGGCTCGTTCTGATACCTGCTTTTGTGGGGATGGCGCTAGTTATAGTGCCCGCGCTGATCAGCTCGCTTGGCAACCCACGGGAATTCCTGCAGAACTCTTTGCCTCTCCTTGTGCTTCTCGCCATATGGTTGCCGATCTTCCTCTACCTCAGGAAGCGACGTCGCGGAAGGCGTCAGCAGGAGATCGAGCAGTTGCGCGCGTTTGAGAGCGAGAACCGATGCCTATAGTGTCGCGTAATGTTGGACGCCAGGTTGAACAATGAGTGTAATTGCCGATTTATCGCCAGCTATGCATTCGCGCCGCCATCTCGGGCCAAGCCTTCTATGGCGTGATCTCCCAAATTTCGCCGTAGCCAAAGGACGAAGTCGTACCATAGACATTCCCGTGAGCGTCCAGTACCACGCTGCCGTACGGATCGGCTCCATCGTGGCCGTTGAAGTCGTGAAGGTTGGTGTAGGTCCAACTGCCGCCCGAGGGCGTCAGTCTGAACACGTTGCCATAGGTGCTGCTGCCGCCGCCGTAGCTGGTCGCATACAGATTGCCAGCGGCATCCATGGTGAGCGCGTCTTCTGGTCCCCCGAACCCGGAGAGAGAGGTGGGCAGGATGCTGTAGGTCCAGCTACCGCCGGAGGGCTGCAACTCGTAAACCGTGCCTACATTCTGATAGCCAGGACCGGATGCCGTGGTACCGTACAGGTTTCCCTGCCGATCCATGATCAGGCCGCCGACCGGACCATCCCCATCGTTCAACCCTCCAAAGCTGTGCAGCACGGTTTCTGTCCAGCCTGAACCGGATTGGGATAACTGGAAGAGCACGCCTCCATTGTCAACTCCGCCAATAACGGTTGTGCCGTACAGATTCCCGGCGCTGTCTAGAATCACACCACCGTACGGAATGGATTCCACCATTCCCCGACTGACTGAAGCTGTGGAGTACGCTTTCCGTCCAGCTTCCGCCTGATCGGCTGAGCTCGAAAACCACGCCACAGTTGTAATACGGGGAGCAGTCTGCTCCTCCGCCCGTGGTTGTGCCGTAGATGTTGCCCGCCGCATCGAAGGCAAGGTCGCCATAGCCGGGATTGCCGCCATCGTCTGTGCCGGTGAAGCGGTAAAGCACGGTCTCCGTCCAGGGGCAGTTGACGGATCGGCAGGGCTGGCGCGGCGGCCGAAGGCTGAACACGGTCCCAAGGCCCGCGGAGCCACCTTCGCTAGTTGTCCCGTACAGAGCGCCGTCCGGTCCGAACACCACTCTGGCGTAAGGATAGGCCCCGTCGCCGCCCCGGAAACTATACAGCGTGCTCAAAATCCATCCCGATCCCGAATGCGTCAGCTTGAATACCGTCCCGTATCCGCCTGCGCCGCCGAGGAGGTTGTGCCATAGAAGTTACCGGCTTGATCGATGGTCAGGCCGGCGTAGGGTTCCCCTCCATCTCTGCCGCCGGTGAAGGCATGCAAGATCGAAAGCGTCTGCGCCTCGGCCGCCGGAGCGGCGATGATCGTCATTGCGAGCACGATCGCGGCGGTCACGGCAATCGTTCTGATTCGCACGTCGATGTCGAAATTTGAAACTGCCTCTTGCACTGCTGTTGACATACGCATTCTCCTGACTCGCGCCTGGGGCCATCCCCAAAACCGGACGCCAGCATGGAACACTTGCCTAACGATCTTACCGCCGGGTAAAACCAATATGGCTTCCGGCACTCAGCCGGCGGGATCAATCTCGCCGTTTTTCTCGCGAATTATACGCGAACATCGAAAAGCCGAAAATGGCACGACGAAACACCTATGCGTCGATGCGTTCGGATTTCCTTGGCTAGGTACGCATTTGCGACCCGCTTACTCGGGGAACGGCACACCATACTTCCCCCAAGCCTGTTTAGCGGCATTGATCATGGCAAGGGGTGTTGCTTCAGGATTGCGCCATTAATCAGCCAGAATGGCGCCCGGGATTAGGATGGCCTACTCAGCTACGCTGCTTGACGCTATTCTCGCCCGTCTTTGTTGACAAAGATGTGGTAGGTGACAGCGTCCCAAGCGTTATGAATGCCAATGAACAGTAGCAGTAACGCGGCCGCTCCAACACCAAACATGGCGATAGACGGGCTTGAGCGAATCGCATAGGCTGATGCAGCTAAGGTGGCATACGCAGCGAACGGTAGCAGAACGTGAAATAGCCAATCCTCAAGCTGTGGCGTATATATGATTTGCACTCGCATACGCCGAGCCACGACGATCTCGTACACGATCCCAATGAGACCCAGTACGCCCCAAAGAATTGCGGGGCTGGTGAGCCCATGCCACGGGGCGCTGGCGGTTGCTGAGAGCAGTAGAACAGCTCCGAAGTGAACGACGGTAGGCGTTGCAAACGCGTCACCGGCCTGCGCCTGATCTCTCACCACTGGCCTGTTGGCGATGAGCGTGATGACGACGAATTGCAGTCCAATGAGGGCGCCAGCGGATGATCCCACGATTACGTAGAAGTTCTCCCATCCGGCAAGCGCAGTCATGACGAGTCACTTTATCAAATCACATATGTAAAGGTGCTGGAATAAATCCGTACTGCACCTTCTCCGTCGACGTTTTGATGGCCTCGCCAACACCATCAGCGCGTCTGTGCGATAACATGCGCGACTGAAAATATCTAAAGCGAAAGTCAACTGGCAGTGCCTACTTCGTGCGCCGGTAGCAATAGATGTAATCGGTGATGACCGGTGGGCCAGTCATGGGGACTTCGGTCACCATCACCTGCTCCAGGCCCGATGGTACGGTGTCCGGCAGTTTGTCGTTCGACAGTAGAAAGCCCGCTGGCTTCAACATCGAGGCGACATTCGCCCGCGCCAGCGACTGCTCAAACCCGCCGTAATAGAGGAAAATGTTGGTCCCGATGATCAAGTCGAAGCGCTCGTCGGATGCGAGTGGAAGACGTTGGAAAACGATGTTCATGTCGACCGGCGTGATTCGGCTGACGACGGCGGGCCGGATCTTTATCGCCCGCGTCGCAAAGCCGGGCGCGCCGTGCGGCACCGGGATAGCAGCAACTGGCTGTCCAATCTGCGCGCCCAGGTTCTGCCAATATTGCGTAAATTTCGCGCGGAAATCGTCGCTCCATCGTCCCTCCGCGTACCAAGGGTGTTGCACTACGTATGCCCGCCCCAGCGCAGCGTTCTTTCTGGCCGCCTCGAGGTGCAGGTTCACACGTGAGCTGATGTCGAGCGTGTACAGCTCGAGACTGTCGGGCTTCGCCAAGCCGAGACGCAACAACGAATCGAACACCGCGAACGGCTGCGTCGTCTGCGGCGGATAATAATCCACGCCCTCTTGCTTGTTGACGAAGTCGAGGCCGGGACCAACAATCGCCACGCGCCGGATACCGCCCGGCTTCAGCATCCCTGACTTCATTAGGCTCTGCAGGCTCTGGTCGAGGTCATAGTCGGGCCACAGGTTGCTATCCAGCGAGATGCCCCGGTCCTGGAACATCTGATTGCGGTTGGCTTTGGCCTCCTCCCGCGCTTGCAAAAACTCCTTCTGCATTCGGGCCAGATTGGCCAGCAGGTAAGCCTTGAGTTTCTTGCGCCCTGCCGGCGAGTTAAGGCGAGAAGCCCTTTTTCTCGACGAAGGCCCGCATCTCGACGAACCCCTGGTTTCCGTTAGGTGCGGCCAGGGCCTTGATGAGATCGTTTGCGCGGTTCTCGGCAAAGGCATTGACCAGGCTGCTTTGCCCGTAGCGCACGAGGTATTCGTCGTCAATCCGATATTCCTTGGTGTAGGTCACGCCGAAGCGGAGCAGGTTGGTTAAGCTGTCCTCCTCGCCGGTGTCCAAACGTTGACGCACCTGCGCATCGGACTTTTGCAGCCAAGCGATCCAGTCCTGCGAACCTACGTTTGGACTGGGATGAGAGCCATCACTGGAGCCCATCTTCTGGAGCACAGGCTTCGCCGATTCGAGTGGCATGAACTCGGGCTTTGGCTCTTGAGAAGGAGTTGAGGCGAGGCTCACAAGGGCGATGACGATGAACAGACCTTGGCGAAGAGCCCGCTTCCTGATGGCGAAACGTGAACGCAGCCTTGCTTCATGATCGTGCTTGCGGAAGTTGCTCCCCACAGTGGTTCGGCCCCTATCCATACGCCAGACCCAAACGGGTAAGCGTACTACTAGCGAAATGCACTTCGCCTTCCATTGGCGAATCTGTTTGTAATGTGTTACGAAGGCAAGAGATAACTGTGACGTGATGTTGCTGCCAGAATAGCGGGCAGCGGGAAATGGCCCGAAATCTGCGAAATATGACGCGACAGGATGAGAGGAACCCAAGGTACCGCTGCCGTCAGGCAAGTTAGTGGGGGATTTCACCTTTGAATGCGGAGGAAAACCCATTTCGGGAGCTACAATCCGAGTTTTCGGGAATGGTGACGCAGAAATTCGCCAGCCGTCTAATTATCCTCAAACCAGTAACTTAGCGTCGTCTGGCCGAAAACACGGTGGCTGTCGGGCTCACGGTAATCGACGTGCACAAGTAGTAATTCTATGGGTGGAGGTAGTTCGTGAGAGCAGTGCGGCTGTTTCTGGGATTGGGCTTGATTTTGAGCGCCGGCCTTTGCGGCGCAGCCACACATCCCGTACCTTTGGAACCGAACACAGACTCCGCCAAGTGCATTGAGTGTCACGAGGACAAAACCAAGGGCAAGGCAGTCCATTCGGCAATTGCCATGGGTTGCACTAGTTGCCACGAAGTGCGGGTGACGAAAGATGTCACTCGCGTCAAGCTAATCACTGCAACGCCCTACTCGCTCTGTCTTACCTGTCACGCCGACAAGAACGCTGCCGACCTGAAAGGCACGGTCCATCCTCCGGCAGTTCGCGATTGCCTCAAGTGCCACGATCCCCACACTTCGGACAACAAGAACCAGCTACTGAAGCCGACTTCAGGCGGAGCCAATGAGAACCTCTGTCTGACTTGCCACAAGCAAGGACTCAACGTTCCTCAGGGAGGCAGCCGGCACCTGGCGTTGGATATGGGTTGCGAGACTTGCCACGTCACCCACAAGGTCGGCGAGAAGGGCAATATCGAGTTCGACTATCACCTGACCAAGGCGCCGCCGGCGCTGTGCCTGGATTGCCACGACGCGAAGGACGCAAGCTTGATCAAGGCGCATCAGGGGCAACCGTTCGCTACCGCCAATTGCGCGCAGTGCCACGACCCGCACCAGTCATCGCAGCCCAAGCTGATGCAGGCGTTCCTGCATCCGCCGTTTCAAAGCGGGGGCTGCGATACCTGTCACGCGCCTGCCAAGGACGGCAAGGTGGTGCTGACTCAGAGCGACTCCAAGGCCCTCTGCCTTACTTGTCACAGCGAGCAGGGAGAGCAGATTGGGAAGGCCAAGGTGCAACATCCGGGCGCGCAAGGCGAATGCATTGCCTGCCACAATCCGCATGCCGGAAGGACGCCGGGCTTCCTGCAACCTGACCCGGTTTCCGCTTGCCTCGCCTGCCACAGTGAACAAACGGAGCAGATGAAGAAGGCCCACTTGCATCAACCGGTGTTTGGCCAAAGCTGCGCCATCTGTCACGAACCGCACGGCGGCAACAACGCTCACCTTTTGCGGACGAAGGACGTCAACACCCTCTGCCTCGAGTGTCATGGGAGCGAATCGCAGCCGCAGAAGCTGGAGGCGGAGCACCTGATCACGATCTTCAACGGCCAGGTAAAATTGCCGGAAGACTACTTCCAGAAGAACAAGGCTGTCGTGCTTCCGCTCAAGTATGGGCGAGGACATCCGGTGACCGGACATCCGGTGTCGGACCTGATGGATCCGGCCAATCCGGGCAAGGTCAAGACCCAGTTGAACTGTATGACCTGCCACCAGCCGCATTCCTCCGCGTACGCGAAGCTGCTGGTGAATGACCAGCAGAACACCATGGCGTTCTGCGACACCTGCCACAAGAATCGATTTCAGATGATGAAGACTGTAGAGGGAAAGTAATCATGTGTAAGCTCTGCGCAAAGATAAAGATAACGAGCGTTCGCATGGCAGCGGTGGTGCTGCTATTTGCCTGGGGATTGACGCTGGCTTCGCCGGTCGCTCTCCACGCCGGGGCAAGAAAAAAAAGCAGGCCACGGCCCAGAAGCCTGTGGAAAAGCCGCAGCAGGACCTCAGCAAGCTGGTCTGGCCAGAGCCGCCCAATATCCCGCGAGTTCGCTACACCAATTACTTCGCGGGCATGAAGTTCGACAAAGACGTCGACACCCAAGGCAAGAAGCCCAAGCAAAGCTGGATGGACCGTCTGGCTGGCTCGCAGTCACAAGACGAGAAAATAACGGTCAAGAACTTTCCCTATCAGTTACTCGGCCCTTATGGCATGTCGGTGGATTCGAAAGGGCGTCTTTATGTGGCCGACCAGAAGGTGGGCGCAATCTTCATCTTCAACACCGAAACCAAGGACACGGAGATGATCCGCAACGGCTTCGAGGCCCACTTTGGCCTGATCAACGGAGTGGCGGTGGATGACGACGACCGCATCTTCGTTTCCGATGGAAAGCTGGGCAAAGTACTGGTCTTCGACGCCAAACATAAAGTGGTGGACCAGATCAAGGACATGGTCGACCCAGTAGGCCTCGCAATCGACAAGGAAAACCGGTTGCTCTACGTTGTCGATACGCAGCAGGACCAAGTCCTCGTATACGACGCCGACACTCTGAAGCCAATCCGCAAGATCGGCACGGCCGGCAAGAAGCACACGCTAACCACACCCGGCGATTTCGCTTTGCCCACCGATGTCGCAGTCGATAAGGATGGCAACATCTACGTCACCGACACTCTGAACTGGCGCGTCGAGATTTTTGACGGCGAGGGCAAATACATCAGTCAGTTCGGAAAACACTGCGATGCCATCGGATGCTTCGAACGTCCCAAGGGAATCGCGGTCGACGCCGACGGCCATATCTGGGTGGTGGACACCAGCCTCGGCCTCGTCCAGGCCTATGATCGCGATGGCGCACTGCTGGGTTATGTCGGCGGTCCCGGGGCGCCTCCTGGGACAGTTCAACGACCCGATGGGAATCTTCATCGACCAGAACAATCGCATGTTCGTCTCCGAGCAATATCCGTGGGGACGGGTACAAGAGTTCCGCTATATCACCGACGCCGAAGCCGAGCAGCTAAAGAAGGAGAAAGCCGCCAGTCACCAGACGAAGCAGGCCGAAGCTACCCAGCCAGCCGCAACTCCTCAGACGGCGGCAGCCAATCCAGAAGTGAAGAAGTAGCGGCGGGCCCACGACCGCGAAGGCGAAGACGGGTGGTTCGCGCTTCAGCATCGGGTTCGCCGCGTCCCGAACGCGATTTTCTTCCTGTGCTATGCGCGGGACTGTGTCGCAACCTCTGTCGTCCCTACGGGACTCGGTCTCATTTCCCACTGTACCCAGCGCTGAAGCGCTGGGCTAAGATCTTCCGCCCCATTCGGAGCTAGTTCTTAACCGCTTCACTCCACTTTCGCAAACCCGTACGGGTCGCGACACAGTTTCTAGAAGGCCCACACTATCAGCGTTAGACTTAAGTGCTATATATAGTAGCCAATTTAAATAAAACTTACATGATAAACATACAGACCACTATTTGGGTAATATGAGCGACTCCTAGAATGCCGTTTAAACGCCTTTGCAAGCCCGTGGCGGAGCTTTGTGGCACCGGATGACCCTAAAGTAGCTCCGAATCAGCTGGGATCGTTCCAGGCACTTCTAAACGCGAAAGTCCAGAGTTCCGCAATATTGATCCGTTCCCGATTTGGGGCCGGTTTCAACGTAAATGCGGCCTTCGTCGTGCCACCCTCCTTTTCCCCTTTACCCGGATACAAGCACCTCTGAGACCCCTAAAGGGTTGCGGAATTTGGCTACCCAGAGAAGCTAAGTGGATCATTTCACGCACTCAACCTAGCCCGGGCACCCTTTCGGGTAAGCAGCCTTCCATAAATATTTCGCACTAAGCTGTTAATATTCAGCAACTTAGAAAGCTGTAAGGACGCGACTGAAGCGCCATTCAGTTCGGCCAACTACTTGCACTATCCCATGAGCGGAGGCCGCCGGGGCCTAGGGTCTCCAGGCATAAATCATGAAAACTGCAGTTTCATATCAGGAGATCGATCAAATGAAGAAAGTAATGCTAGTCACGCTCGTGATCTTCGCCGCCGCGACCTTCGCGATGGCGCAGATCGGTGCCGCGCCGACGACAGACGTCCTGGGCGCCCACCTCAACTACGGCCGTGGTTGCGCAGCCTGCCATGCCCCGCACAGCGGCGCCTACGGCAACGGCTCAGCCAAAACTCGGATCCCACCGCGGGCAACGTCGCTCTGTGGGGCCAGGATGTGGGCTCGCTGGTCGGCCAAACCCTCATCTTCGGCGGGACCGGTCCCGGGCACAGGTTACTCGGAGACCCTGCCTGGCTTCGCCGCCAGCACGCCTGACCTCAACATCACCCTGTGCCTGAGCTGCCATGACGGCAACCTCGCAGTAGGCGCCATGATGAAGAATGCCGTCTATGAGACCCTGCCGCCAACTTACGGCACCTACAACGTCATTCCGACCCTGCTCGGAAACGACCATACCACCACGGGCAACTACCTTAACGATCACCCGGTGGGCCTGAATGCCGCGATCGGTTGCGGCGGCCAGTACAACTGGGATTGCACCATCGTTAATGGCGCCATCACCTATCCGGCGGGAACGAAGATGTATCAGTTCGTACAGAACTACGGCTTCTTCGTGAGCCCCAGCAACTACAACGGCACCCCAATCGTCACCTGCACCACCTGCCACAACCAGCACTTGATGAACGTGGTAAAGGTCACGACGGGCTCGAAGTCGGGTCTGCCCACGGGCTACTACACGACGATGTTCTTCGTCCGCGCACCCTACAACCCGGCGACCACCACCCCTGGCTCGAACCAGACGGCGCAGTTCTGCCGCGAGTGCCACGGTGGCGAATCCAACGAAATGAACAATGGCACGGCTGGAACCACCTTCTAGTCGTTATCAACCTTGGGGAGAGAGCAACTCTCTCCCCAGTTTTTTCGGGGTGAGGAAATGAAGTACAAGCTCCCAATCTGCGCGGTGATTCTCCTGGCTGTAGCGGCCGCCTCTGCACAAGTCGCCTCCCACGCACCCACGGCAGTTTCCCAGCCAGCCAGGCCGGGTACTCCGGCGCCGGCGATGGTAATAACGGGCAAGCCGGTTGCGCGGGTCAATGGCTCCGTGCTGACGGACCGCGACTTACAGCGCGAGATGTTCTCCATTTTCCCCTACGCGCGGCAGCACAATGGCAACATTCCCCAGGAGATGGAGCCGCAGATTCGCAATGGCGCGATGCAGATGATCATCTTCGAGGAGCTGGTATATCAGGAGGCGCAGCGGCGCAAGATCACGATATCTCGCGGAGCGCCTGAACCGGGCCGAAGCGGATTTTCGCAAGCAGTTTTCCAGCCCGGCGGAATACAACAGTTTTGTACAAAGCGAGTTTCAACGGCTCGCAGCAGGCGGTGAACGAGAAGATCCGGCGCTCGCTGCTGATCGAAGCGCTGCTGAAGAGCGACGTGGACAACAAGTCCAAAGTTACCGTCGCCGAAGCCAAAGCCTACTACGACAAGAATCCGGCGAGCTTCCAGTATCCGGAAGCATTCGCCATCCAGACCATCTCGATCCTCCCCCCCGATAAGGCCACACCGGCGCAGTTGAAAGAAGCCCGCAAGAAGGCTGAAGACGCGCTGAAGCAGGCCAAGGCCACCAAGAACTACGAGGAGTTCGGGATTCTGGCGGAGAAAATCTCCGAGGACGACTACCGGGTGATGATGGGCGACCACCGCAAGGTGGACCGCGCCAAGCTTCCGCCCGACATGGTGAAGTCGCTACTGGCCATGCAGCCCGGCCAAATCACCGGCCTTATACAGATTGAAAACGCCTACACCATTGTCCGGCTGAACAAACACATTCCCGCCGGCAAGGTAAAGTTCGAGGACGTACAGGCCCAGTTGATGAAGCAATTGCAGACCAAGAAGACCAACGAAGTGCGCGCAGCGCTGGACAAGAAGCTGCGGCAGAACGCCAAAGTGGAAGTGCTGTAAGAAGGTTGATGCCGTGCCGCGGAGCATTCGCAATGCGTTGTGTCGGGCTAGCCGGGGTCTTGCTTCTTGACCCTCCCAGCGGCCGCGCAAATCCAGGTCGGCGACAACCTGAATATGAACCTGAACGGAGTCGTATCTGTCGGGTATAACGATGTCTGGGGCAGTGACATCGATTCAAGCCACTCTCTGAATGTTGGAGGAAACGGGACCCTGTCCGGCTATTACTACAATCCTAATTTTCTGAATTTCAATCTTTCCCCCTACTATAACCAATCGTCTCAGAATTCTACGTCCCGCTCGATCTTCGACAGCAGCGGGTTCGAATTCAACAGCGGCATCTTCGGGGGCAGCCATTTTCCCGGGTCGATCGGCTACTCCAAGTCCTGGAACAGCGAAGGAAACTTCGGGTTCCCGGGCGTGCCCAACTACACCACCCGCGGCAACGGCCAAGGCTTCAACATTGGCTGGGGAGCGTTCCTGCCCGGGCTGCCCGGCGTGAGCGCGACTTTCAGCACCGGCAGCAGCGAATACAGCGTCTTAGGCGCCGCCCAGAACGGCACCAATGACTACCATAACTTCAACGTGCGGTCGAACTACTCGATTGCCGGCTTCAACCTGAATGCCGCCTACAATATCGGAAGCTCTCATTCTGACATTCCGGCTGTTTTCGGAAACGATACAGCGCAAATCGTGAATTCGGACAACAACTCGTTTGTCTTCGGCGCGTCGCACAGCCTGCCGATGCATGGTTCGGCATCGGCCAGCTACGCCCGGTCGTACGTCAACTCCGATTACCTCGGTTATAGCTTCAACGGCACCATCGACTCGATCAACGCCGCCGCCGGGATCAATCCCACGCAGAAGCTGGGCCTTTCGATGGCGATGGGTTACACCGACAATCTTGCGGGAGCGCTGTATCAGTCGATCATTCCGACGAATGGTTCGGCGTCGCAGGCAACTACCGGAGCGCAGCCGCAAAGCATAACCAGCGGAACGCAGCAAGACCGGCGGGGTCTTCCAGCAAACCGAGCAATCGTCCAGCGCGTTATATTTCTCCGGTTATGGCGCGTACGCCATAGCGCCCAACCTGCAGTTGCAATTTCAGGCTCAGCGACGGCAGCAGGATTATCTAGGAAAGAGTTACGGCGCCAATACTTACGGCGGTGGCGCGATCTATACGCGGGGGTTCCTGGGGGGCTTCCTAAACGCCTCGGTAAACTTTGCCGATAATACGTCCGATACCGTTACTGGCAATGCACTCAGCTTCACGACCACTGGGGGCTACAACCGGACATTTGGTAGCTGGGTGGTCAGCGGAAATGGCGGCTACGCCCAGAACGTGCAGAGCTACCTGGTGACCTACATGAATTCGTATTATCTCTATTCCGGGAACGTGCGGCACCGCTTCGGGCAGATCGTTTGGGCGGCGAGCGCGGCGGGGTCACATAGCGCGATTGTTAATCAGCCGCATACGGGAAATGGCGGCCAAAGCTACTCCACCAGCCTGGGAGCGCGCCGGCTTACGCTGGCCGCCAGCTTATGCCAAGACGAATGGATACGGATTGCTGAGTGGGAACGGGATAACTCCGCCACCCAATCTGCCCCCGGGAGTGATACCGCCGGAATGGCTTCTGCTCTACGGTGGCACCGGTTATTCGTTTTCGCTGGGAACTTCACCGATCCGCCATTTGTCGTTGGGGGCCAGTTTCTCCCGGGCCGACAGCAACACAGTCAGTGGATTCGACATCCTCCGCCAATCACAACGAGCAGGTATACGCCATCGGGAATTACCAGTTCAGGAAGCTTACCTTCACCGGCGGATACGGACGGCTGGTGCAGGGATTCAGCGCCTCCGGGGTACCGGCGAGTAACGTAAACTCGATATACTTTGGAGTATCGCGCTACTTCAACTTTTTCTGATGGGTCGTGTCCGGCTTTGCTATGGAAGGCACTCCAGATCGTAACCGTCACCTTGGTGCTGTCTGGCATCGGGGGCGGCGGCGTCTAAAGAGAAAAAACAACAGGTCACACCCGAACCGACTCCGCCTGAAATGCAACTGCTGGGCGGCCGCAAGCTCACCTACGAGCGCAGCTTCCACTCCGCGCGCGAAGTACAACCCAAGCGGACATTCTGGAAGAAGGTGCTCGACTTCGTTGCCGGCGAACCGGAATTCCACAGCCTTGTCCGTCCTTACAGCATCGCCACCGATTCCCGCGGCCGCATCATCGTGACCGACCCGGGCGCCTTCGGGGTCCACATCTTCGACTTCCAGCAACAGAAGTACAAGTTCCTGTCTCGCGTCGACAAGGGCAAAGATCCCATGCTGACGCCGCAGTGCGTCGCGGTCGATGCCCAGGACAACATCTACGTGACCGATTCGGAGTCGGGCAAAGTGTTTGTCTTCAACTCCGACGGCAAGTTTCAGCGCGCGATTGGCAGCCTGAAGGGCGGCGAGGGTTTCTTCAAGCGTCCGACGGGAATTGCGGTGGACTCGGCGGCGCAGCGGATCTACGTGACCGACACGCTGCGCAACAAGATCTTCGTCACCGACATGCAGGGCAACGTGCTGCAGACCATCGGGAGCAACGGCGAAGGCAAAGGCGAGTTTAACTATCCCACCGAACTGCGGCTGCACGGCGACAACCTGGTCGTGGTGGACGCGATGAACTTCCGCGTGCAGGTGTTGGACCGCTCCGGACAATTTCAGTACGCGATTGGGCAGCTCGGGGACCAGTCGGGCACGATGTTCCGTCCCAAGGGCGTCGGCTTTGACTCGGAAGGCGATCTCTACGTAGTGGATGGGCTGTGGGGCGTGGTGCAGGTTTTCGACCGTGAAGGCGAACTGCTGTACACCTTCGGCGAGCGCGGCACGGGGCTGGGCGAATTCCAGCTACCGGCCGGACTGTTCATCGACCGCGACGACCGCATCTTTGTGGTGGATTCGTTCAACCGGCGGGTGCAGGTCTTCCATTACTACGGTTTGGCGAAGCCGGCCAAGGGAGGCTCCCAGTGAGGCGCGTGTTGCTGCTCGCGTTCCTGCTGGCCGGGATTCCTCTGCTGGCGCAAATCACCGGCGATGTGATCGGCACCCATGATCTGTCGCCGGGCAGCAAGTCGCCGATTACCGGCGCGCGTCCGGGATCGTGTTCGTACTGCCATGCTCCGCACTCAGGATTGGCCACTGGCATTGGCGCTGTGGAACCAGACGCAGACCAAGGCCACCTATCAGCTCTACACCAGCACCACCTATCACCAGAAGGGCCAGCAGCCGGTCCTGGGTTCCGACAGCAATTTGTGTTTGAGCTGCCACGATGGAACGGTCGCCGTAGGCAACACGATTGTTTCCGGGCAGATCACGATGACGGGTTCCATGAACACTCAGGATGTGCTGGGGACGAACCTGCAGAGCTCGCATCCTTTCAGCTTGCAGTTGCCCATCAAGGACACGATTGACCTGATTGCGATCTCTGGCTTCCCAGGGGAAAACCGGCGATCCGCTCGGGAAGGTCAAGCTGATCAACGGGAACATCGAGTGCACGTCCTGCCACAACGCTCACGTCCAGGCCATCGATGTGCTGTCGCAGAACTTTCTTGTGCGTGACAGCTCGAAGGCGCAGATGTGTCTCGCCTGCCACGATCCGAACCGGACCATCTTGAACCAGGTCAACCCTCTCGCGGGATGGACTACGAGCGCACACAACCTGGCGACCAACAAAGTGGCGCTGGCGGCGAACCTGGGAAGCTACGGCACGGTGGCCGGCAACGCTTGCATCTCCTGCCACACGCCGCACAATGCGCTGGGACCGGCGCGATTGCTGCACGGGCCGAATGAGCAGGACTGCGTTGGCTGCCACAGTGGCGGCACGAACCTGACTCCGGCCATCCCCAATGTCTTTGCCGAGTTCGCCAAAGTAGGGCATCCGTTCCCGGCGGGAAACAATACGCACGATGCCGCCGAGGGTGTGCTGCTGAACAACAATCGGCACGCCACTTGCGCCGATTGCCACAATGGACACGGGTCGCAGCAGGTGACGACTTTCCCGCCACCTCCGACCGTGCGGGTTTCGCAGAACGGCGTGGCCGGAATTAGCGCGTCGGACGGCACCACCATCGTGAATCCTTCGGTCAATCAGTACGAGAATTGCCTGCGGTGTCATGGCAACAGCACAGGAAAGGTTTCCAATCCTGTTTTCGGATATCTGCCGTTGCGCGCAGTTTCGGCGAACGATCCTTTGAATGTGATTCCGCAATTCAGCGCCACGGCCACGTCGAGCCATCCGGTGACGCACGCACGCAGCAGTCCCCTGCCACAGCCCAGCTTGCTGCTGACCATGCTGGATGAAACTGGCGGCACCACGCATGGCCGCTCCATGGGCAGTCAGATCTTCTGCACCGATTGCCACAATAGCGACGATAACCGGGAGTTTGGAGGAACTGGCGCCAACGGTCCGCACGGATCGACGCACACCCACATCCTGGAGAGAGACTACGAATTCAGCCAGGCGCCTGCCCCCGGTCAATTGATTACGAACCTGTTCCCGAATCCTGACTTGAGCTATAGGGGTCCGTACGCGATGTGCGCCAAGTGTCACGACCTGAATAATGTCGTCTCGGGTGCAAGCTGGATCCAGCACGGCAACCACATCAACACCGGCTTCTCATGCTCGGTTTGCCACACCGCCCACGGCATGGGGGCAAGAAGCGGGACCATCTCCGGCGAGCGCCTGGTGAACTTCGACATCAATGTGGTCGCTCCCAACGGAGGCACGCCGGTCTCCTACAGCCGCGCCACGAACACTTGCACGCTGGTGTGCCACAATGTGGCACATAACCAGGACGGCTCGGTCTCGCAATCCAAATTGAAGAACAACGGGCCGCCCCTTCCGACGATGCCTCCCAAGAGGCGGTAAGCCCGCCACTGGCTGCCGCTCGATGACAGAACAACTATGTCCACGAATTCTAGCGCACGGAGAGTGGCAACACCCGGCGTCTTCGGCAAGGTGAGCGACAGCGCACCGGTCCAGATACTCGCGCTGCTGTTACTGTTCAGCACCGCAGCCTGGTACGAAGGGCTTTACCTGTATGCGCTCGCAAATGCCGACGTTTGGTGGCACCTCAGCACTGGAAGCTGGATACTGCAAAACCACGCGATACCGCACACTGGACTGTTTTCGCAAAACGCCGATTTGCCCTGGATCGCCTCCAGTTGGCTCTTCGATGTGCTGCTCGCCGCGAATTACAAAGTGATGGGGCTGCGCGCTCTTCCTGTCTTGTTAATGGCGTTCAAGGTCACGATCGCCGTGGTGACGTTTGTGTTGGCCCGCGGCTCGCGCTTGAACTTCTGGCCTGCCGTGGTGCTGGCGGTGGCCGCGCAATACGCTGTTCCAGGATTGCCACCGGGGCCAGTTCTCGGCTCCATCGTCCTGCTCGCAATTGAGCTGGCCCTTCTGTTTAGCTGCCGAAGAACGGGCAACGCACGGCAACTTTTCTGGCTGCCGCTGTTATTCGCGCTTTGGGCAAACCTGGACATCGGATTCATGTTCGGATTGCTCGTGCTGCTTCTGTTTTGCGCCGTTGTATTTGGCGAAGAAGTTGGCTGGCGGTCAGCAGAGGCGCCTGCCGTTCCGCTGCGAACCGCGGCGCTTGTGATTGCGGCTTCGTTCCTTGCCACCTTCTTCACTCCTTATTCCTTCCATCTCTATGCGGCGGTTTCCCGGGAACTTTGGAGCGTCGCGCCCTACGTGCGCGAGTTGCGTGCCATGAGTTTTCGCCGGCCGCAGGACTACGTCCTGCTCCTGCTCGCCATGGCAGCGTTCTTCTCGCTGGGACGGCGCCGCTCGCGTGACTTCTTCCAAATCCTGCTGATGATCGGCTGCTTGGCGCTCGCCTTCACCCGGCAGCGCGACACCTGGTTGCTGGCACTGGCCTCGGTCGCCGTGATTGCTGACGCGCTTCCGATCGCCTTACCTTCGGCGGAGACGGAGAGCGGCGGGCGACTATGGAAGTGGGAAGCGCTGGCAACCGCAGGGCTGGTGTTGATTTCATTTGTTCTGGTGGCGATCACTCGCATTCCCGGCCGCGAAGCGCTGCTCAACAAGGTGGCCGAAAATTTTCCGGTGCGGGGCTGCGACTACATTCGCGCCAACCATCTGCCGCCGCCTTTGTTCAACGCCTACGACTGGGGTGGTTTCCTGACGTGGTATCTGCCCGAGTATCCTGTCTCCATCGACAGCCGGGTTGAGCTTTACGGCGAGGAGATCAACTCCCGTCACTTCAAGCTCATCATTGCCGAGATCCCGCTGAACGCCGACCCCAGCTTCGCCAACGCGCGGACGGTCCTGTTGCCGAGAAACTCGCCGATGGCGATTGCGCTCAGCGGCCTGCCCCAGTTCAAAGTCGCTTATCAGGACGATGTCGCGATGGTGCTGCTGCAATAAACATGAGCCCGTCTCATAAGTCGATTTTGAAAGGGCACGGCTTCAGAGGCTGCTGAAAAAGTAAGTTTCAACTGGTATTTTGAAGGGGCGCACCTTTAGAGCGGTTTCGGGATTAGTGTATCCGCCCGTTCGGGTAGTGCGGCGCTTCAGCGCCGCGTTCGCCGCACCCTCAAGGCCACGCTTAAGCCGCTGAGGTCGACGACCTCAGTGGCTTAAGCGATTTTTCTTCTTGCCGTATACGCGGGCCTAAAGGCCCGCACTACCCGTGCAAACCGGACACAGCTATTGCGGAACTGGTCTTAGGTGCGCCGATACGTTCTTTGTTTTGTCATCACGAGCGGGCTTCAGCCCGCGAGGGATCTGGGGTTCTGACTTTTTCAACAGCCTCTTCAGTCGGCGGGACTGCAAGTGCACGACGCCGGGGAACCCCGTCCTAGCCTTTTCTTGGCTAGGGCGGAACAGTTCCCAACCCGATTCCGCATCCTCCAGCGTCGCGCCGCCGATGTTACGCTGGGACATGTTCCTCGTGTCACTAACCGGCTTTGCCGCGGGCACGCTGTGCACGCTGGCGTATCTTCCTCAGGCCCTGCACTCCTTCCGCAGCAAGTCCGTCCGCGATCTCTCGCTGCTCATGCTGATCAGCCTCAACGTGGGGCTCTTGCTGTGGGTGAGCTACGGCTTCATGATCCACTCGCTGCCCATCATCCTGCCGAATGCTGTGACGTTCTTTCTCAGCGCGCCTCTGCTGGCGATGAAGGTGCGATACCGGGAGAGCGAGGGACGCCGGGAATGTCGGGGCTGAATCGTGACCGTCAGGTGCCCGCTCATTCGCCGGGCGCTCCACCCAAGCCGAATTTGTGTCGAGTCCTAAGATCTTAACCTGGGCCTTTCGCCAATTCACGTTGTAACTCGATGCGCCATACCCGGTGCGTCCAAAACCCTTGGGTTGAGTGCCGCTCGATGGCTGCGCTGGTTTAGCAACGTCGCCCTGAAATCAATCAGACGACTTGTCGCTTTTGGCGCGTTGGACAGACAGCGCGTGAGCTCATCGCAATTTCTGGGTCTCGTTCCGGCAGTGTTCTCGCACATCTGCCGGCTCGGGATTCCGCGGGTCAAAGGCCTTGCTTGCCCCATCGGAGAACAACAAACACTGTTGGAATTTCTTTTGTGCCTCCTCTTTTCCACCGAGGCTAAGCAGTGTTTCCCCAAGACGCTGATATCCGATCGCAACATAGCGCCGCATCCGAGTATCCGACGGGTGCCTTTTGAGCAATTGAGTCATCGTGCAGAGATACTTGCCATAGTAACCCGATGCTGACGCGAATTTGTGCTCGTCACGTGACACATCGCCGAGTCCCTCGTTAGCGAGTGCCTGGTCTTTTTGCCACTGGAAGTCTGCCCTATCGCTGTTCGCCAGTGTCCCGACGATTTCGAGCTCCCTCTGATAGTTCTGAATGGCATCGGCCAAACGATGCTGCTTGCGTTGCACAAATCCGAGGCGCTCGTAGGCGACGGCCACGCCGCGTTGGCAGTCTAAGTTGGTCGGGAAACCGTTCGCTAGCTTCTTCGAGATAGCAAGATCTGTTTGGAATTCGCTTTCCGCCCCTTCGAGGTCCTCATGCTCCACCAACATATCGCCGATCTTTCCATGTACGACGGCTAGATTCCTCTGCCAAGCGACGTCGTCTCCAGTCGATGAATAATCAAGAAAGCTCTTGTACTCCGCGAGCGCTTCGGAGAATTTGCCCTCGTCGCGGAGAATATCCCCAAGACGTTCATGCGCGTGAGGCAATTCATTCTTCCATGTGGCCCCTTGGGGGTCTGCCGACAATCGCTTCGCAAGCTGCAGGGCGCACTTGAAGTGAACCTCAGCTCTCGCAAGGTCGTCAGCCGTTCGTGCCTCTTCTCGCACGTCATCTCCGACGTTCTCCTCGGCCCGAACCATGTAACGGAGCCAATCAGCGCGGGATGGGTCGCCCTTCTTGTCCTGCCAGACACGTTCGTGTTGCTGGGCAATATCGAATTCCTGCTGCGCGGCCTTTGAGGCATTGGTGAAATCGTGGAGGATGTAGTAATCGTTCCATAGAAACTCAAATAGCTGCACCCTTGATAATGCCGCACTGGGGTACTCGTACTTTGCGAGAAGGGATTCAAATGTGTTCGAGGGGGCTTGCAAAAGGCTTCTTGCCAGGACGCTCTTCGATTGCTGAGCACCGTCAGGCAGAACCTGTTCCTTAACTACCCTGCCTGTTTCAGTCGCAACCTTTACTGCCGACGCATAGTTTTGTGCCGCTTCTGATTCAGCACGCTTGGTGGCCAACAGCTCCAAAACGAGAGCGACCGCAGCCACGAGGAGGAGAGCCGCGACACCAGCCATCAGGCCCATCGCCCGACGTTTTTGAGAGCGCTCTTCGCCATGCAACTCCTCCCAAGTTGTTCCAGGATATAAACGAAGAAACAGCTGCTTCAGGTCCTCGATTACTTGACCACGTAGTCTCGCACTGCTTGGGTCGTCAAGAATTTCGCGCCGACGATGCTCGAGAGAGACCCAGAGTGGCTTAGTGGCAGCAAAGTGGGCTTTAAGTGCCGGTGGAAGCAAGTGATCGCGTATCTCATCCCAGTCGTAAAGCTGCACCTGTGCTTTTTCCGACCGGTTGTCATTGCTGTGGTCTTCGTCGAATTCGTGTGCCGGCCCTGCAGTGACGATTATAAGTATCTCCCCTTTTCTGTCACGGCTGAACCAATGCTTGGCTTCCATCTCCATGCCGCGACTATTCGCGGCTTCCGGAGAGGCAAGCACAATGAGATGCGTGGTTTTGTCCAGTCTGGAAAATAGCTCATAATCCAGACTGGAACCAGCGGGAAGGCACGATAGATCCCGAAAGACTGTTTTTGCTCGGACCTTGTACCAAGGGCACAGAAATCGGTGAATAACGGACTGGATTACAGGCGCGACCTGTTTGTCGGACGCCCAGCAATACGACAGAAAAGCGTCGTAGCTCTCGGCCGAATCGGCCCAGATCAGGGAACGGAGCCACGAGGGGAACAAACGCATCCAGCGTTTCGGCGGCGCAAGATCCATCGTGAGGTCAGCAGATTTTCGGTAGGTCATCGTCGCTTGCTATTGTATTGTCAAGAGCTCGATTTAAGCTGGGCGGGCGGGCCACCAAGGTTCTTTTGATTGGGTGGAAGTTGATTGGATGGGAGTCCAAGACACCCTAAGGTCTCAGTCTATGAGAAGGCGATGGGCTGATCGCGCTGCCCGGGGAACCAGTCTCGGTTTGTTAAGGCGGACCTGCACCGGCCCCTACCGCTCGACGGTCTTCAAGGTTCACGACTGGTTGGGCTTCTCGCTACCGGTGCGTTCGGCAAGCTCGGCCGGAAATTGCGGCGATTTCCGCCAGTTCACGGTTTTTCGCAGAAAGTATCCGCGCCATGCTCTCCTCAGGCCTCCGATGACAGAATCCTGCATCTAAATTCCCCGTGACTGGTAAACGGTTGTTGAAGCGATTTCTCGCGTTGTTCCTGATGGCGCTGGGGTTCCTTGTCTTCCTCAACGCAGTGGGAGCGAATGCCCTGCCAGTCTCGCCCGACATCCGCAGCGTGATTTCACAGTCAGCGCAGCAGCCAGTTGCGACCCACAGCGCAAGAAGCTCTGGGCAGCCAGCAACCGCCTAACAGTCCCTCTTGCCTCGTTCCTCTTCTTGCATTTCGGCGCCCACCTCTGACCAATCCGGGAGCAGTTTAGACATTGCAGTGGCGGGAACGGAAGGGGGACGGCTTCAGCCGTGCCGTAAGCTGCTCTCGTTATGGTGGCTTCAGCCACTGAGGGACTTCGCGGTTCAAACGAAGTGCGAGTTCCCTCGGGGCTGAAGAGGGTGTGTGAGGACTGTGCCGTCCCTACGGGACTCGGTATTATTTCCCGCTCTACCCAGCGCTGAAGCGCTGGGCTAAGCTAGTGGTACGGACCGGGCACATACTTTACAGATCAGACCGGGGACATACTTTACACGTTGGGTCCGTTCGCGGAGGCCTGTAGAACAAGGCATGCCTTGGAAAGTGAGCGGAGCGGTGGAACGACGCAAGCAGTTTGTGGCCGAGTATGGGTCCGGCGATTGGACGATGACGGAGTTGTGTCAGGCGTATGGCATCTCGCGGCCAACAGGATATGAAGTGCTGCGGCGCTATGAAGGCGAGGGCGAGCGGGGACTGGAAGAGCAGAGCCGGGCACCCCAGCGGCATCCCAATCAGACGGCGCGGGAGATCGAAGAGCAGGTGCTGGAGTTGCGGCGCCAGCATCCGCACTGGGGGCCGCGCACGCTGAAGGCAAGACTGCAGCAGTTGCAGCCGCAGATAGAGTGGCCCGCAGCCAGTACCATCGGAAGCCTGCTGGACCGCGAGGGGCTGACGCTGCGTCGCCGCAAACGGCGCAAGACGGAGCCCTACACTCGGCCGCTGGCGGCGGCGACGGAGGCCAACCGAATCTGGTGCGCGGATTTCAAAGGCTGGTTCCGCAGCGGCGATGGGGCACGCATCGATCCGTTGACCATCACCGATGCCTGTAGCCGCTACTTGTTGCGCTGCCAAGCGGTGGAGAAGACGGACACGGCGCGGGTGCAGGCGATTTTCGAAGCGGCGTTTCGCCAATGCGGGATGCCACTGGCCATCCGCACCGACAACGGCGCGCCGTTCGCCTCGCGGGCCATCGCCGGATTGTCGCGACTGGCGGTGTGGTGGATGAAGCTGGGCATTGTGCCGGAGCGGATTCAGGCCGGGCATCCGGAGCAGAATGGGCAGCACGAACGCATGCATCGCACCTTGGGGGAAGAGACGGCATCGCCACCCGAGGCCAATCGCCGGGCGCAGCAGCGGGCCTTCGATCGCTTCCGCTACGTGTTCAATGAGGAGCGGCCGCATCAGGCCTTGGGCATGCGCACGCCGAGTTCGTGTTATGAGCCTTCGCCGCGGGCGTATCCGGCGCGGGTGCCAGAACCGGAGTACGGCAGCACCCTGGCGGTGCGGCGAGTGCGGCCCTGCGGTAACTTCACTTGGGGTGGGGAGGATGTATTCCTCAGCGAAGTGCTGCAGGGCGAACGCGTCGGTCTGCTGCCCCTCGATGATCGCTATTACCAGGTCTACTTCGCGGCCTTCCCGCTGGCCCGCTTTGACAGTCACAAGCTGTGTGTGGAACGACTACGGGAGGAGAATCGCAGCGCAAACGGCTAGACGGTGGAAATGTGGAAATCCCAAAAGCGGGGATTCCCACATTCCCACCGTACGACGACTACTAGGATGAATGAACAACAAAATCAAAACCCTAAACATCGGACTCAAAGTGTAAAGTATGTCCCCGGTCTGGAATGTAAAATATGTGCCCGGCTGGACACTCTTTCGCCCCATTCGGGGCTGAATTTTGCGCACTCGTTCCACCGTGCCGACTCAAAACGAGTTCTCACACACGCTCTGAAGCCCCTCGGAATGACAAAATAAAGGGTCTACAACGGCGCACCCTTCGACAAGCTCAGGGCAGGCTCTGAAGGTGCGCCCCTTCGAAGCGAGCGCAATCGAGTTTTTCAGCAGCCTCTGAAGCCGTGCCCCTTCAAAGATTTCTGCTCCCGCACACCGCGGCTTGGCCGATAGCTGACAGCGCACATCTGACAGCTCGATACAATGCTTTCGTGGATGCGAAACCATGGCTCGGGTTGATCGTATTTCTTGCCATCTGTTTGGGCGCGGGTGGGCTGGGCTCGTTCTTCACCGCTAACAGCGTGCGCGATTGGTATCCCCAGCTGCGCAAGCCGGCGGGAACCCCGCCAGATTGGGTTTTCGGGCCGGTGTGGACGACACTCTACATACTGATGGCCGTCTCCGCCTGGCTGGTGTGGCGTGAGTATGGATGGGGCGCACGCTCGGCGCTCCTGATCTTCTTTGCCCAACTTGCGCTCAACGTTGCATGGTCTGGGATTTTCTTTGGGTCGCGCCTGATTGGAGTCGCTCTGGCCGCGATTGTAGTGTTGTGGTCGGCGATCGCTTTCAATATTCTCATCTTCTATTGGCTGAAACCAGTTTCAGCGGCGCTGCTAGTTCCGTATCTGCTCTGGGTTAGCTACGCGAGCTATCTGAACTTCGGGATATGGCGGTTGAATCGCAACTCCCGAGACTAGAGCAGGACCAAGAATAACCGCGGGGAGTGCCGGCCAAAGCGCCACACGTGTTTGGTGGCGTTGGCGTTGATCGGCGGGTTGCCGACGAACAACAGCGTCGGAAACGAAACGAAGCTGCCGCCTTAGGCAACCGAGTTGATGGCTCCGGCGACGAGGGCCGCGAGAAATAGAATGGTCCCGTGAGCCACGTGCATAGGCAAAGAAAAACCGATAGTCCCACCCAAGCAAGAAAGGCTTGGGTGCAGCACCCGGTTGGCCTGTGGAGGGCAGGGAAGTTGACTTCAACCAACCCAACACGATCGCTCACCTTCCGAATCGGAACCTAGTCTAAGCAGGACAGACAGACGGATCAGAGGAGACAGCGATGAACCCGCCCAAACATGTTCGGACCTACCTCCTGCTGTGCAGCTTGGTTGTCACCTTGCAGGCCCTGCCGGGACTGGCACAGAATTTAGACGCAGCGAAAACAGGATCTCAACCAGCTGTCACGGAACGGGATGGGCAACACGATTTCGACCCCCTTATTGGCAGCTGGAAATATCACCTCAAGAAGCGCCTGAATCCCTTGACAGGTTCTAATACCTGGGTCGAATTTGAGGGTACTGGAGTCTGCTACAAGGTTTGGGATGGCCGCGGTCAACTGGACACGATCGAGGTCGATAGCCCTGCCGCGGGCCACATCGAAGGTCTGACCTTGCGACTATACAATCCCCAATCCCACCAGTGGAGACTCTATTGGGCCAACAGCAAGAATGGCATCCTGGACCCACCTCAGATCGGCGAATTCAAGAATGGACGCGGCGAGTTTTTCGCCCAAGACACGGTAAATGGCAAAGTTATCTTAATTCGGTTTGTCTGGACAAACATGACCATGAATTCGCCTCACTTTGAACAGTCCTTCTCGGATGATGGCGGCAAGACTTGGGAAGTGAACTGGATTACGGACCAGACACGGGTAAACGACGGGTCCGACAAAGCGCACTGAAGTCCGCCGTAAGAGATCCGAGATCACGCTTGTTTGTGTGCCTTTGACCGACCAGAACTCCTTCGGGACCAAGGCACCCGGCCTAGGAACTTCCAGGCTCTGCTGCCAGTTGCACATGTCGTCGCCACTTAAGCAAAACGGCTTGAGCGGAGCACTCGCCTTTTTCGTGGGGAGGTGCACCCTTTCAGCGCTATCGCACATCCAACCTAACACTCGCGCTGCTTACTTTTTCCACCAGCGCCAAGAGGTATTCACCATGAAGCTGCCACTTCTGGGTGTCCTCGCCGTTGTTCTTTCGCTAACCCTTCCCGCAGTCGCCGGTTCGGTTAACCCAGATACAGACATCGACTCAGTATTGTTCTTGGGCCAAACTTACTGTCTGGACATGGACTGGTGTCCGGCCTTCGCATTTTACGGGGCTTTGACGCCCGCTGGATACGTCGAACTCACCGAGCCGGACGGCACTCCCAGTGACTATCTGTGGGTGGATCTCCAGGGATACCTTACGTTTGAATCCACTCCATTGACCATCTCGCCTCCGCCAGGTCTCCCGCTTCTCGGCAAGTTGGTAGAGGACGGAACCCTGCAGGAGATTGACCAATTCTTCCCGGGCGGCCGCTCGCGACCTTTGTTCATGCAGAGCGGAACCGACGACGGGCTGACTTCCCCATCTTCAACGCCCGAGCTCTCGACCGTTTTGTTGTTCGCTTCGGCGGCAGGAGTGGCATACCGCCGCGCGCGCCGATATTGGCGCACTTAGAGCTGCGGCCAGGTTGGGATGGTTCAAAATCTCAGGGAAGGGCTCGCTTTTGTCGCCAGCGCAACCGAAATCAAAATCCGTTAGGTTGAAGATCAGGCCTGCTGAACGTTCGCCTAGGGACTGTTGGAGGAGCCAGAGCATTGGCCCTTGGAGCAGCTTTCGTCACTATTTGACGGGCGAAGAGGGTGTAGTGGAGATCGAGTCCGAATGGAAGGGACGCAAGCCGGAACGCATGGGGATGCCGCTAAGAGTGAAGGTGAACGAACTACCCCACCCAAGCAAAACCAGCTTGGGTGGGGCACCCTCAAGATCTTAGGATGGGCCACCCGCCGCTGGGTGGGCGTTTCAAGAAATCCGAGCCCCTTCAGGGGCGACACCTCTTCCGTCCTTTGCCCGGCATTTTAATCCGTGCGTGGCGTCGCGCTAGCGAGCGCGAGAATCGCTCCGGCAAACAGCAGCGTGTCCGCAAAGTAGTTGATCCCCTCAACCTTGACCGAGGTGCTCGGATCGGACATCTGCGCGATCAGGACCGGCCCATAGATGAACAAGACCAGCAGCACAATCCAGGTACCGAGATAAGTTGCCGCCATCCGCGTCTTCTTGGCCAGCAGAATGCTTACCCCGGCAACCAGCAGGATTGTGCCCGTCAGATAGCCAATGAGCAGGCGCCCCGGAATCCACGCGGGCATGAGTTTTTCGAGCGGGACTCCGGGGCATCCCGCTGGGTGCAGAAAATGCTCAACCCCAAAAAATATGGCGGCGATCGCGATCAACACGCGGCCCACGGTAATGAGCTTGCTTTTGCCTTGCCCGCGCATGGCGGTTCCCGCCAGAATCCAGCCGCCGCCCGCGAAGGACATTTCGCGGAAGACAATCACCCATGCGATCCGGTCTCTGGGGCTGGCGAGCGCTCGTGGGATATGTATCATCGCCACAAAAAGAAACATCATGATCCCGAACAGCAGGCCGGACCAGCGCACCTGAATTTTTGTGGCAATGCTCAAGGACGCGGCCAGCAACGCGAAGCCGACGAAATACGCCCAAAACAAACGCCAAGGCATGTACGAGGGCACGGCGAGCATGATGAATCTTGCGCCCGAAAGATGCTCCGCGCCGAAGACCGCCAAGGGGATGGCGAAACACAAATTGCTCAAGGCTACGATCTTGTCCAGGCTGCTGGCGCGCGCGATATCGGTCTTCGCCGCCCACAGCGCAACCAGGAAAAGTAGGAGGCCGGCGCTGCACATCGAAACTGCCGTGCGAGAGATCTCAATAAATGTGGCGAGAATAGTTGTGTGCATGGGGATGCAAGCGCAAGCTCGCGTGCTCTATCTGGGCACGAGGCAAGCGAGGAAAACGACCGCAGCGAAAGCCGTTCGTGAAATCATCGCCGCACCTTTCCAGACTATAGTTCGACGTAAGACGACTTCCGAGTGTCAACCGGTTCAGCGCGGAATTTAGTTTGCTTCCTCGTCCCCGGGTGCCCCGCCTGGTGCTGGGTGCCCCATCCTAGCCGTCCTTTGGCTAGGGTGGGGATTTTTGTTGGAAGCGCAGGAATCTAGCCGAGAGCCTGACCTGAGCCAGCGACGATTCCTTCGGAACGTCGCTGACGACAAAAACTAAGCGAGTTACATGTTTAGTCTCTGGAGAGCAAGAGTCGAGGCGCGTGAGCCGGTGCCGTTACTTGACACCTCGGGGATTGCGGCAAAGATTGTGTGGCGGCGAGGGACCCAGTCCCACCTTGTGGGACGGAAGAGCTTAGCCCAGCGCTTCAGCGCTGGGTAGGCGTTTCAAGAAATCCGAGCCCCTTCAGGGGCGGCACATCCGGCCTTCACGTGCATTACAATGCAAGGCACAATCACTGTTGGAGACCAACCAAGGCCGCACCATCTCAGTCCCGCTGGGTGCTCCATCCAAGCTTCTTTTGCTTGAGTGGGTTTACGGAGGCGGCTACGGTATCCACTGGCCAGAGATTGACGAAGATATCAACACCGAAGAGTTGCTGCGCGGAGCGCCCGCTCCGCAGGGCAACAAGCCGCAACCGAAATCCAGTATCCGCTAGGTTGAAGTCGGGTCTGCTAAGCGTCCGCCTGACCAGTACGCCAGTCCCGCTGTGCGCTCACCCGGCCAGCACGCCAGTCCCACTTTGTAGGACGAAAGATGATAGCCCAGCGCTTCAGCGCTGGGTGGGCGTAATAATGAAACCCGAGTCCCTTGAGGGACGGCACGTGCCGCTTCCGTCGCCCATGTTGGCGTCCCAAAAGACAGATGCGAACCTGGGGCAGCAGGCAGCGCTAGTCAGTCGAATTCATACTGCACGGGATTGTCCGAAAGTAGAAAGCGGGGCCCTATCCCGCGTAAAAGGCCTTGGCAAAGTTAGGTTCGAGCCGGATAGCCTCGTTGTAGTCTTGATGGGCGCCTTCCAAGTCACCATTCGCTTTGCGCGCTGTGCCTCGGTGGAAAAATGCATCGGCAAAATCTGGATTGAGTCGGATCGCCTGGTCATACAGATCAATTTTCTCGTTTGGATCGGAGGCGTAGACGGCTCGCTCAAACCATTCCTGCGCCGTCAGTTCCTCTTCAGCCACTTGGGGAGCGGCGGCAGCCGCAGTCTGCTGATTCTTTGCGGCGGTGACCGCCGAAGGAGAGGCAGGATGCGAAACTCCCGTCAAAGCCACACTCAACCATTTCTTGCGCATCCGCTCCATGGCCTCCTCAAAGTACTCCGACGGGATGCGCAGCGCGTTATACTTCCGGAGCGGAGCGATCACTCCAGTGAGTTGCCTAGCGATTCCCGGCGTGGCAAAGTCAAAGCCCTCAAGCATCAGAGGGACAATGTTGCGCCGTGCTTCAAGCGCAGTCTCTATTTCCCGGCGAAGCCAATCTTCAGGTTCGTGGCAGCGCTCCAGTGCAGACGGCGTGAGGAGGACAAGAAAGTGCGCCCGCGCCTTGATGTTCTCAAGTATGACCTGCTCGAAATCCCCACTGGCAATACCATTGAAATCAAAAAACACGTCATAGCCGAAGTGAGTCAAATTCTGGGAGATCGCAAGCGCCCAGGGAACGTTCGTACGGCGATAGCTTAGAAAAACGGTTTTCTCGATGTGTTCCAACGGCTCCGCCTACCTAGCGTGAAAGCCAAACCTGCGAATGATACCAGAGCAGTACCGCGCCCTTTTCCGGGGCACCCGGCACTAGGCTGCGAGCCGCCAGGCTTTGACTCAGGGTTCTTGATCAGACTCCTTCAGCTGGATGTCCATTAACAAGGGGTTCTTCCCCTCGCGATCCACAGTTCCAAACGCCACTACGTGTCTGTTGACCATTGGCCCAATTACATCATCCACCTCATCCGGTTTGGTCGAAAAACGGACATGGCGGCCGCCAGGTGTCGCCACCTCGAGCCACCTCTTGTCAAGATGAAGAGCTCTGAGTATTCCTTCGATCCTAACTGGAGATGCGGCAGGTTCAGACGCAAGATCGGAGCGCAACTGTTCGGCAATTCGCCCACGCGCCGCCGAACCTAGCGTCACCATCTGCTCTGGCGTACTACCTGACAACGTTCTAATCTCCACTTCTCGAAGATCAGCGGTGTTCGGTAGTACGTTCCTTACGAGCTTGGTTAATGCAGTGCGATACCTGGCATCTGTAACAAATGTCGACAGTGGTTCAGCAGAATCCAGAGCAGCGGATTGCAAGATTCTGATTATGGCTTCCGAGACCTTTCTCGGATCTACTCGTCCGATCTCTGGAAGGAGCCATTGCTGAATCGGCTCAACAAGCTTTATCGAGAATCTGAAACTTCCGGCTGAAGGCTGTGTGGCACGTGCTTGAGCAAACTGTTGCACCTCCGACGGAGGCAAGCCGCGGGTTCTGAATGGGAATTGTCCCTGCCACTCCGTGACTCTATATACGAAACTTGTCATACCGCCCATATAGTGAAGAGCCGTTTCGAGGGGTGCGGTCCCAACACCGATCTGCCCGCCACGCAGCGCGATCAGGATCTGGTCTCCCGAGTAGCGAAGTTTATCGGTTGCCAGCGCTTGCTCGTCCCAGACAGCTTCCAATAGCTCGCGAAGTTCTCGGCGAGAGGTTTCGTGAATGTCCACAGATGCAAGCAGTTCGTAAATAGCTTGCTCAGCCCGGTCTAACAGGGCGGCTTTGTACAGCAGAGCCGCGTAACTCACCGCCAGGATGCCACGTGTGCGCACTTTCTCCAAGGGGACTTCGGCCAGGGCAAGTCGCTCCAGTTGCGCCGCCTCTTCAAAAAGCGCGATTGCGTCCTTTCGTCGGCCCGCTTGGAACGCGATTGCTGCCTCGGTCGCCATCCGTTGTGCTTCGTCGTGGTATCCGTTCGGCATTAGTCTTCCTCCATTTTGCCGAGCGCCACTCTCTTCACGCAGAATCCGACGACACACGCGTAAGCGCGAGTATCAGACTTCCCAGCTTTTGCCTGCTTTAGCTTTCCCGTGAGCCGATATTCCACCTCTGAGCCACCGACTTCGGTACCCGAGACTTCCAATCGATAGGCGTTCTCTGGATCGGCTCCAGGTGGTCCGACATAATAGTCCGCTCCGCTTTTTTTCTCCGCCCGAAGAAGCGAGACGTAGCCGAGTTCTGATTCCACCGCCGCTAACGCAACGGAATAGGCACCATCACGAACGGCGTCATCAGAATTGTTCCAATTTGCCTTCACCGCTGATGAGGGTCTTACCCAACTTAGCTGGCGCGAACAGGATGAGTCATCGGTGAGTATTTCGAAATAGGCGGGTGACTCATGGTGTCTGTCCAAACAGACTCCAGCCGCGTCAGCATATGCCACGCATAGTGGTTCGTAGAAGCCCCGGTGCCTCTCAAAAAGCTTATACAGATCGGGGAAACAACCCAGATCGCCGCGATGTATCCTTTGTTTCACTACCCCCACGCCGCCTCAGGTCGAAGGGAAATAGTAGCGTCAAGAGGAGTTAATGTCGAGCCAGGGATCAAGCACAGCATCCTTGACTTCTGTCGGTGACGACCTACTCTCTCACACGCGTTCCCCATCAGCAAGGTTACAAGCGCAGGGCTCGCTGTGCTTCTACGGTCTTCGCGTTCCGTCCTGAGCTCGAAAGAACGCCAGCGCGGTCTGAACGAAGTGCGTTGCGGCGTCGAAGAAGATGGGGCCGTGACCGCCGTTGGGCACGATCCAGAGCGCGGAGCGCGGAATGGCGCGGTACATGTCAACCGCCCTCTCCGCCGGATAGAGTGGATCGCGGTCACCGTAAACGATCAGGGTCGAGGCGGTGATCCTGGCCAGTGACGGCGGCGTGAAGTTCATGTCGTCGTAGCTGTCTTTCAGGGCGCGTGTCCACTCCCACAGAGCGATGATCTGCTCGTCGCCCAGCTTGTGGCGACGGCGCATCGACTCCCACTGGTCGATGGCGGCGTAACCCTTCGCGTCCGAGAACGCCTGCAATCGCTTCAGGATGCGCCTATATTTTTTGGGGTGGCTGGTGCCGCGTATTCCTGGAACCTGGTTGTGAAAGCCTTATCGCGCGGTCAATGCTGACGCGTCCGGGTGGAGCCTCGGTAGTCGGCGGAAGCGGCTACTCAATCTCGGCCTGGCTGTCCCATGAAGCGGTCTTTCCCACAAGGCAACAAGCGCCTTGGCTTCGTCCCAATCAGCCTTGTCAGTCTGCCTTCGATTGAACTTGCCGCCGAGCGTGCCGGATACGTGGATCAGGCAACCGCACTTTTTCCAGCCGCGCCGACCTTCTTCAAGCTCGCCGGTGCGGGGCATCTTCGGGGTGTGAGTCTTCGCATTCGGTGCGATGGCGGCGATACAGTTTGAGCGCCATGCAATGTTAGAGGCAGGTTGCACGCCCATGCACGCCGGCACTAATCACTTTCGGGGAGCTGTTGAAAAAACTCTGGCGGAGAGGGGGGGATTCGAACCCCCGATACAGCTTTTGACCGTATAACGGTTTAGCAAACCGCCGCCTTCAGCCACTCGGCCACCTCTCCGCGGCGTAATATCAATAGCTTACTACATGCCCGTCAATTCGTCTGCTGGCCAACTGCTGGCCAAGCCTGCAGCGAATTCACTACCACTTGCATCCGCTGCATTGCTTCCATGACCGCTGGATCAAACGCCTTGATGTATCTTTCCCTGGTCACATGCGGCTTGGCGTGACGCAGCACGCGCTGAACGATTTTGTCATTGGCACCCAACTCGTACAGGTTGGACGCAATGCCGCGCCGGAAACCGTGCCAGCCATACCACGGCAAACCGCAGGCCTCGACTGCCGGGCGAATAACGCGCTGGGCAAGTTTGTCCATATCCATGGGCTCCCCGTTGCCCGAGTGAAAGATCACTCCGGTTCCCGGGTTGTGCATGGACGCGCGATGCTCGTCCAGGATCTTGGCCAAGGTTGGAATCACCGGAACGGACTGGCGGCTGGCGCGAGTCTTGGGCTCGTTGACTACAGCCTTCCAAATCGAGCGCTTGACCGTAAGCGTGTCGCCGGCAAAATCCGGCCACTCAACGCCGCGCAGTTCGCCCTCGCGCAGTCCCGCAAATGAAGCCGTGGCAACAGCTGCTTTGGGCAGCAACGGCAGCACCTCGAGAATGCGCAGAATCTGGACCAGGTTGTAAGCGTAAGTCTCTCCCGGTTCGCGAGCGTTCCGGGGAATTCTTGCGCCTTCGACCGGGTTCTCACCGTCGTACGCGCCTTCGTTTTTCGCATGCGTGAAGATACCGCTAAGCACAGACTTGATGTGTTGCAGCGTGGTCTTCGTCAGATCGCAGTCGTCCGCAATAGCGCGAAGCATTTTGCTCGCGTCCACGGTTCTGAATCTGCGCAGGCGGATCTGGCCGACGCGTTCGGACAGATAAAGGTTCCAGATATCCCGGTAACCCTTGTACGTGCTCGCACGAAGCTCCCTCTCGACCCACGGCAGATAGAACTGCTCGGAGAACTCACACAACGTCATACTTGGGTGTGGGCTTGTTTGAGCCCCATTCACCTTCTGCATGAACGCCATTCGGACAGCTTCAACGTCTGCCTTGGTAGCGAAGTCTTCAACGCTTCCCAGGCGCTCGGCTGTCCGCTGCATCTTCACCGAACCGTTCGCTTGCCGTATACCAAGCCGAAACCGCACAAACCACGCTCCGTGATCTTCGTACAAATGACCTACTTGGTATCGAACAGATTGGATCATTCGTTCCTCCTTGAATGACCTGCCCTGTCCGTGCTCACCAGTTGACGATTGAGCCAAACCCGCAGCACGTCGCTGCCCCAAGGAAACTGCACATACCGTCCGAACTGTCAATCCAGCCACGGGTCGTTCGGTCCTGTTCGGCCGCAAGACCACAGCACTGACTTGGGCGCTGGAGCGGAAGGCCGCGCTCACCGGGCGAATCGCCAGGTTCTGGGACCCTCACTACTATCGCACTTACACAGAAGAACCCGGGCAGCCAACCGGGTTCATGTCAGTCCAGAAGGAGGTGTCCCGGGTACTGGCAGCCGAATCCGACTTCCTCGATGTTCCGGCGATGAGTGCGAATCATCGTAAGCAGACCAGCGGCATGCATCGCGATACGCCTCAAGATTCATCGCCCGCATTCATTGTGCGTGATGGAAACTATCTCTCAGCCCGTTGGCCTGGGGACGTCTTCACGTTTGCCCAAACCTTTGCCGCGATGTTGAACGATAAGACGACAGCTTGAAAGTGTCGACAGAGCGATAAGCGAGATCCTCAATCTTCGTCTGGCAACATGAACGTGATCACTGGCTCGCCGTCATCGCCCGGCCCGGAGACCGCTTTCAGCGTTACCAGTCGCATCCCCTCTGGCCCGCCCCTGGCAGTCGCGTCGATCCTCTCGTTTGACGACAGTGCCGGATCCGCAACGATGCAGTAGAAGTCGAACAGCAGGTTGCACGGGCCAATCCGCCTAGCCGGGACTGTCCCGCTGACGGCCGCATGGAACATCCAAACCACGTCCCAAAAGCGACCCTCCAGACTCTGGCCTGGTGGCAGGTTCGCCTCCTCATCTATTGGCCACACGTATCGGTGAAATGCGGTAGCGGTCATCGCGAGTGGCCACTTCATAAGCTGGCGGCGCATCTCAACCATTGGAGCTTGCTCGCAATCGACCAGAATGCCATCGTCTATCGCTTGCTGGCGGGTGTAAACGCTGATTACTTGAATAGATTCGTCGCCGGAGCACGCTGCCCGGTGACGGCCGTTAATGCCTCCGCACGACGCACAAATGCGGTCGCCTGTATGTAGCAACGCCATAAGTCAGGTCCTCCCAGAACTGTTCAGAATGTGGGTGTGTAGTGCATCCGCGAGTGGCCGGTCTCCGGTTCTCCGCAGCAGTCGGCGAAGGCCCTTGTTCACGCGGGAATCAGGCGGTCTTCTTCGTGAGCTGGATTTCGGGCCATTCGACGGCCCCATTTTGGGCAGGAAACGCGAGCCGATTGCTGCGCAGCCCCTTCCGAAGCAGCGCCAATAACACTTTCCGCTTGGCCTTGACGGCTACTCCGGCATATCCAAATCCAAGAAGAGGCTGAATCCGCTTTTGCGATTGCAACTGCGAAATCAGCCACGGTCCCCATTCCGGTGTGGCTGGTAGGCCGTAGTGCCGCACCAGCGAAGACCAGATGAAGGATTGGTCGTCGCTGATCAGAAGTAGTTTCCCATCGGAGGTCGTGTCCGCCAATTCTTGCGAGCAACTCACAAGATGCCTCAGCGGCCGTTTCCGGCCGGGAACCACGATGGAGCCTCGGAAGCATAACGGCTTCTCGCCCAGCGAGACGATACTCTCTTCACCGTAAGGATCGACCACGGTAAATGAGTCACCGTTGGCAAAAGCAGCAGCCAGGGCGCCGATCTCCACGTCGCCGCCAACCACTGAGACCAAGTGGGCTTTGCCTCGGTCCTCACCTACAAAGGCATCCAGGAAAACGCGAAGGTTGGTTGCCGTCTTTTCTGTGCGCCGCCGATAAACGAGTTTGCCGAAACGTTCATGAGCGTTCTTCATCGCTAGGCTTGGCCTCCTTGGTCTCCTTCAACTCGATGATCTGGCCACTCTCATAGGCGAGGGTCAACTCATGGCTGAATCGTTCGCGTTTGCGAATGATGGTCTCCCCCTCGGCCTCACCTTCCTCGTTGAACTCATCGACATACTTGACCGACCGCCAGTGCGCGATGTGGCGCGTTTCGCCTTCCCCGAAGAAGCCGTTAAGCATGCCACTGCAGGCCAGTAGACCAACGTGGCCTTTGTGTAACGGCGTCACCGGACGGCCCGTCATTTTCTGCTGCTTGCGTACAAGAATGCCGCGGGCGTTCTGCATAGCCACAGAGCGCTGCAGCGCATCCTCAATCGCATCCAGCGGCAAGCCGGTGTAAGTGATGGTTGCGGGCAATGATGGCGGAATCGCGTAACGCTCCACTCACTTCTTGATTAAGTACCGGCAGCAGATGTGGCTTATACGCAATCCGGAGCAACTCGTCTGCTCCCTTGGGTTCGCCGCGCAGATGCGATTTCTTTCGTCTGCCAAACACCACGACCTGGTTGAAGCGTACGGACTCCGGATGTTCCATTCGAAACACGCCGATACGATCAAACTGGCTTGCCAGCAGACGTGCGCACGTTCCGACGGCGGGAGCCGGAACCACAAACACCAGCACGCCCTCGCCGGTTACCCAGCGATAGCAGTGTTCCAGGAACACCAACTCCATCCTCTTGTTACTGTGCGGCCCAAACTCTGTGTCGTAGGGCGGATTCAGATACAGGAGCGAACAGGTTTCAGCCGGCACCCGGCACTCAAACGCGCTGCCGTGGACCGTCGCGATACCCGTCTGGACTGCCGTTGCAGCGCGGTCCGCGTCGAGTTCGATGGCGGCGAGATGAGCGTCGGTATTCCTCGTGATCTCAAGCAGTGCTGCGCCGTCGCCGGCGCAAGGATCAATAGCCGCATACGGCGCAGAGGACATCAGCAAGGCGCGGATGTTTTGGGCTTCCTCTACCGGCAAGGGATAGTAACCGAGCTTGAGGCGACCACCATTTCTCATTTTTCCTCCACGACGTGCGACTTATCGAGGGTCTGCGGAAGGCGGGTCGAATCTCACACCGCAAGCGGCTCTCCCCGGGCCTCAGATGCGCAAGGTGTCAACCGTTCCATGGTCCAATTTGGAAAAGGATTTCTGCTGGAAGTCCTGAAACCTTCAATCAGCTGGCGGACCATGCTACGGCGATCCAACAAGCAATCCAGCAAGCGTCGCAGTTCCGCACGTTCCCCATACCACTCGCATGGGATCTCGTCCGCAACGCTGTGCAGTTGACGCTCGGAGAATCGCTCGATCCGCGACAACCACGGATCAAAGTCGTCCCACGACTCGATCCGCTCATAGACATCATTGAGCCCGTACACTCCCCGCAGCGGCGCGTCGGGGAAACTCCACTCGCCCGCATTGAAGCAGTATCCAAAATCAATGAACGAAGCGTTGTATTTCCGCTCGTGCACTCTTGTGGAATACGACTTGCCGCCCATCGGCGTTGCAGGTCCACTTATCCAATGCGAGCAGACCAGCAAACTCCCTTAAGTTCCTGACGCGCCCAAGCATTGTGCCGGGCAGCCAGTCCAAGACATCACCGGTCACCAGCGCAGAACCAAATTGAAGCCCAGGACGGGCAGCAACCGCTCGGCCAGCTAAGGTGAAGGCGATTCCCTGCTCACGGATCGTCTCTTCGTCCACGAGAATAATGACCGGTTCCGGCACGCTGAGCCCGATCATCCGCGCCAGCCGGCAGGCCAAGTAGTCATTGGCCAGCACTCTTGTGCACTGTGGGTTGCCCTGGAGTTTGGTCACGTATTTCTTGCCGTCATCGGCCAGCATGATTCGCGCTTGGGAGCCGCCGCGAACCTGGGAGATTTGTGTGACTGCCTTCAGAGACACGTTTCCGCCTCCGCATGTTTGTAGTGGAGTGTTTTGGTATGGACGCCATTTCTGGCTGTCCAGGGAGCGGAGAGCACACGAATCCGCGTGCCCTCGCTTATGTGGCAGTGGTGATTAGGCTGCGTGGTGTTGGTCGGAACCGGCGAGTTCTTCGAGGCCGAAGAC
>CAVYIR010000007.1:0-377159 GCA_963768645.1 uncultured Acidobacteriaceae bacterium | reverse complement strand
CCCCCGTTGCCGTCGAGACATCCGTCACAGTAAACGAGACCTACAACGACGCGAATGCGCCGACCACTATAGAAACCATCACGGAAAAAACCATTGCTGATGCTCCCAACGTAAATGAGCGCTTTGAAAGCTTGTTGCCCTTGGTACCAGGGGTGGTACGCGGTCCCGACGGACGAATCAACATGAAGGGCGCACGCAACACCCAGAGCGGCGCGCTCGTGAACAGCGCGAACGTAACCGATCCGGCCACGGGACAGCCGGCCATCAACCTGCCGATCGACGTGGTGTCCTCGGTACAGGTCATCTCCAATCCCTACGATCCAGAGTACGGCAAGCTCGCGGGCGCAGTGTCGACCGTCGAAACAAAAACAAGCAACTATGAACAGCCACATTTCTCCATCCAGAACATAATGCCGCGGCCGCGATTCCGCGACGGCAGTTTGATGGGTGTCGAGTCGGCAACGCCGCGGATGACCTTTACAGGCCCGCTGGTTAAAGACAAGATTGCCATCACCGAATCTTTTGAATATCGATTTGTACGAACTCCCGTTACCAGCTTGCCTCCGTTGGAGCGCGACCAGAAGCTGGAAGGCTTCAATTCCTACACTCAACTGGACTTCAACATCAGCAACAAGCAGACTGCCACTGTTTCAGCCGCAGTCTATCCACAGAAGCTGGAGTACATGGGGCTGAATACCTTCACACCCCAGCCCTCGACAGCTGATTATCACCAGACCGGTTATCAGCTCTACGGACAACATCGCTATCTGACGGGGCCAGAGAGTGCCCTGACGTCACAGCTCAGCTATAAGACTTACGATGCCGACACCACTCCGGAAGGTAGTGGCGCTTATCAGCTACTTATCGACACCACCCAAGGGGCATTCTTCAACCAGCAGCACAGGCGGACCAATCGTTTCGATTGGCAGGAGAACTATGCGTTTGCCCCGAGGCAATTCCTCGGATCGCACAAATTTAAGGCAGGAATGGACTACTCGCGCTCGGGATTCGACGGCCGCGAAACCTTTCTTCCTGTCGCGTTGGTAGGCTCTTCGGACCAGGTTATCGAGCGAATTACCTTCACACAACCAAGTCCCTTTGGCGTTCACCAGAACGAGGCGGCGTTCTATGTCGTCGATGAGTGGACCCCGGTGCAACGCGTTACTTTCACTCTCGGTCTTCGTTCTGACACAGACAGCGTTACTGACAGTACACATGTTGCGCCTCGCGGTGGAGTGATGTTAGCGCTCACCAAAGATGGAAAGACGCTGCTCAAGGGGGGCGGTGGGATCTTCTACGATCGTGTACCCCTAATGTTTCCGGTGTTCGAGTCTTTCCCTGACCGCACCGTATCACTGCTCAATTCAAGCGGCGGAGTAGTCAGCTCCACGGCATACATCAACCGCATCACGGGCGGGCTGCAGAATCCGCGCAGCACGGCATGGAACGTGGAACTGGAGCGACAGGTCACGAACAGCTTTACAGTTCGTCTCGGGTATGAGTCGCGCAACACCACGCGGGACTTCGTCGTATCACCCCTGACGCAAAATGATTCCGGAATTATCGCTCTTTCTAATGGGGGTAGTAATTCCTACCGCGAGTTCCAGGTCACAGGCAGCTATCACACCAGCCGGTTCCTGTTGAATGGCTCGTACGTGCGGTCCCGGGCATATGGCAACCTGAATGACCCCTTCTTATTCTTTGGCAACTACCCCCAGGCGGTCATTCAGCCAGATGCCCAGGGCCGCTTATCCTTCGACGCGCCCAATAGGGTTATGTTCTGGGGCGATATTACAGGACCTTGGAAGCTGAACATTACGCCGGTGTGGGATATTCATACCGGATTCCCGTACTCGGCACAGGATGAATACCGCGAGTACATCGGACAACGTGACAGCTACCGTTACCCACGTTTCTCGTCCACCGATGTGCAAGTGACCCGGCCCTTCACAATTCACAGGGGCGAGCGGCAACTCAAAATGCGCGCCGGCGTCGCCGTATTCAACGTCTTCAATCACGACAATCCGCGCGACGTGCAGACCATTGTCAATAGTTCGCACTATGGCGATTTCTACAACGATGCGTGGAGAACATTCCGCGGAAAGTTGATCTTCCAATGGTAGCTATCAAAAAGCACTTACTCATTACCGCTTTCCTGGTGTGTGCGTCAGGACCGTTATTTGCCCAGGCTCCTGCTGTAAACGCACTCAGCGCAGACGAGGTGATGGCGAGGGTATTCGCCAAAGACACCATGCGGGAGGCCATGGGCGGTGGCTATACCGGGAAGCGCGAATATGTCCTGGAGAACCGTCGCATGGACAAACGCGCCGAGATGCAAGTGACGGTGTCTTGCGATCCCGACGGCACCAAGCACTTCGAAGTGGCCTCCGAACATGGCTGGAAGTCGGCCCACAAGCATGTACTTCACAAGATGCTGGATTCTGAGACGGAAACGTCGCTGCCAAATAGCCGTCCCAAGACAAGGCTGGTCACGCAAAACTATGAATTCAATCTTGTGGGTTCGGACTACGTAGAGGGCAGGCCGGCCTACGTAGTCGAAGCTCTTCCTAAGCGCAGCGATAAGTACCTGTTTCGTGGACGTGTGTGGGTCGATGCCCAGGACTACGCCGTCGTGCGCATTGAGGGCCAACCGGCAAAGACCCCGTCCTTCTGGATCCACAGTACTCACTTCGTCGCGCAATACCAGAAGAGCGGTCCGTTCTGGTTTCCAAGTTCAACGACCAGCGTTACCGACGCAAGGATCTTTGGAACTACGGATGTAAATATTCGCTATTTCGACTACAGGCCGGTCACGGCCTATCAACAACAACAAAGCAATTCAGTCCCCCTTGAGGCACACTATGTCCAACACTAAGCTCGCTCTCATCCTCGCTGCCGGAAATGGAAGCCGGCTCGCAGCCCGATCCGGAGAACTTCCCAAGCCGCTGGTACGATTACATGGCAAGCCGCTGCTGGAGCACGTCATGCGCGGCGCTCACCAGGCGGGAATCGAACGCTTCGTCATCGTAGTCGGCTATCGCGGCCACCTGATCCAGCAGTGGTGGAAAAATAGTCCGGTGCGTGACCTGCCAGTGACCTGGGTGGAAAACCCCGCGTATCTGAAGAACAACGGCGTTTCTGTGTTGCGGGCGAAGCCGGAGATCCACGAGCCATTTCTGTTGCTCATGTCTGACCACATCTTCGAACCCCAGACGGCACGAGCTCTTCTGCACCAACCTGTGCACGAGGGCGAAGTCATTCTCGGTGTCGACAAGAACATCGATTCCGTGTTCGACCTGGACGATGCCACCAAGGTGAGAATGGACGGCGACCGGATCGTGAATATCGGAAAGGACCTTGCCTTGTACGACGCCCTGGATACCGGGATGTTTCACTGCACGCCAGCCCTGTTCCAGGCGCTCGACAGCGCCATGTTCAACTGGAACTGCTCATTGTCGGATGGGCTGCGACTCCTGGCGGGCGCCGGGAAGTTCAAGGGTTTCGACATTGGAGATGCCCACTGGCAGGATTGCGATACTCCCGAGGCCCTGGACTATGCCAACGACATTTTCCCAGCAGTGAGGGTTCCAACTTCAGCGCTGCCGCAGGTCATCTATGCCTGATTTCACGCCACGAGCGAGACGTTATCTGCAGATTGCAGCCGCCCTGATGGGCGCGGCACTCCTCAGCTATCTGATTTTGCGGGCCGGGACTGACAAGCTGCTCGACAACGTAAAGCAGATGGGTTGGGGAATTTTGCTGGTCCTCGGCTTGGCTGGGATCTCGCACCTCGTCAAGACCTGGGCCTGGCGGCTTACCCTCCCAGGCCAGTTCAAGAAAGTTTCCTTCTCACGCACACTTGGCTTGCGGCTTGTATCTGAGGCGATGGGACAGTTGGGTTTTGTAGGACAGATGGTAGGAGATGCGACCAGGGGGTCCCTGCTGACTTCCGACCTGCCTGCGTCTGGCATCATCTCGTCGGTGACGCTCGATCGTGGGCTGTTCATGGGCACCGGCCTTATCGTCACCATTGCGGGATTTGCGGCGCTGCTCTTCATGCCGGCTATCCCTGGAAGATTACGACTCTACGCCAGCCTCTTCGCGGTGGTATTAGTCGCTCTCCTCGCCTTGTCTGTGTGGGCTATCCAGAACGGCTGGCCTGTATTGTCGCGCAGTGCACGGCTAGCAGGACGCATACCCTGGTTCAAAACTTGGCTGCACAGCAAAGAGGCCGTGATCCTGTCGGCCGAGCAGCAGTTGCTTACGTTCCACCGGCAGGCACCACGCGCGTTCTGGGCCAGCACGCTCCTCAATTTCGTAGCGCACGGGCTGGCGATCGCCGAGGTTTACCTGATCCTCCTGCTCGTGGGAAGCAAGGTCACTCTCACCGGCGCACTGATGCTCGAGGCCCTTACCAAGCTCATCAACGCCGTCGGAACCATCAATCCTGGAAACGTCGGCACCTATGAGGGCGGCAACATGGCCATCGTGAAACTGGTGGGGTTGGCCCCGGCCGAGGGTCTAACCCTGGGACTATGCCGCCGCTTCAGGAGCATCGTCTGGGCGATTATCGGTGGCATCTGCCTACTCTACTTCTCTCGATTGAAGAAGACCTCGCAACCGAACCAAAGCATGGGCAAGAAAACGGAGTCGAACATGTTGGAACAGGAAACAGGACAGAATGACGAGAGCACGGCGCTCTCGTTGAAAGTCGCGGTCGTACTCGCGAATCAGCCGGCCTCAAGTTTGGATTTGTCGCATTCCGCCTTGGCACAAGTCGGCGCCCTCCCCCTTGTACTGCGTGCGATCGTGAGCGCACGCAGCGCAGGCGCCGATCGCGTTGTGGTCGTGGTTGACCCGGTGAACGGTGCTCGCATACGCCAGAGCTTGGCCCGAACTGGGCGTCTGCCTTCATCTGTCGAGTGGGTCGAGGTGCCATCGCACATTGCCGCTGTTAGCGCAGTTTTGGGCAGCGTTGTTCGGGACGCTAGTCGTGTGATTCTGGTACGAGGAGATTGCAGCTATCAGCCTTCTTTATACCGGACGGCCAGCGAATGGGATGGTGACGGTGCGCTGGAGCTAGTCTCGGGCGGTGCTTTAGTTGGATTGACGGCTCTGTCTCGGGATCTAGCACTCGACCTCGTCAGAGACAGCAACTCGAAGATTGGCAGCATAGAGGAGCTGCACGAATGGATCCGCACGCGTCATGCAGCCAAGTTTGGACCGACCGTTGTGTACTGCAAGACTGTGCCGCAAGACAGTTGGCAAAAGGTAGCCAACGAACAGGACCGCCTTGTGGCGGAAAAAAAGCTTGAGAGCTGGCTCGTCAAGCCTACGGATGGGATCTTCGCACGAATGAATCGAAAAGTTTCCATACCCATCAGCCGCCAGCTCATCAAATTCCCAATTACTCCGAACATGGTGAGCCTTTTTACCTTGGGCGTGAGCTTTGCCTCAGGTCTGTACTTCGGGTTAGGCGGATATTGGAACGCGCTCATCGGTGCCATATTGTCGGTCTGGGCAAGCATTCTCGACGGCTGCGATGGCGAGGTTGCCCGCCTGAAGCTGCAAGCCTCCGACTTCGGCTGCTGGCTGGACACGATTTGCGACTATCTTTATTACATCTTCATCTTTGTCGGAATGACCGTTGGGCTGGTCCGTAGCACAGGAAAGACGAGCTATCTGACGTGGGGCGGGATGCTTCTGTTGGGCGCCATCGCTATGTTCGTTCTGGCCTCCGTCGGACGCAAACGGCTTTCGGGGCAGCGTCCGGAGCAGTATCTCGCGGTGTGGCAGAAGAAGGCCGAAAGCCAAAAATCGAATCCGCTGGCATACATCGGCCGGCATCTCGAGTTCATTATCCGTCGTTGTTTCCTGCCGTATGCGCTTCTTGCGTTTGCGCTCTTGAATCTGACCTGGATACCGATCTGTTTCGGAGCAGCCGGGGCGATTCTGGCATGGATTATTTCCGGGTATTCGCTGATTGCGTTTTCGCCCAAGGAACCGAAACCGGGCACATTATCAGCTAGTTCGGCGGCTGCGGCAAGGCTGTAAAGAGGCAATTTGCTGGATACAGGCTACGCTGGTTTGAAACTAAGAGTCCGGGTGAGACGTGATGGAGATGAACAGTCGTCAGCTACGATCGCCGTAAATTTCTATTTAGTACCTGCTTAGCTTGAGTGGGCGAGGCCTCGTTCACCCTCGCACTCGCGCATGCCGCAAGCTGCGTCCATTCACAACGAAGAGGCCCATTGAGCAGATCGAGAACAGGGTCGTTCCTTGCAGCAGCCGATTCCTGCGCTCCCGGACATGACGATCCGGGTGATCAGCTGGAACATCAATCGCGGACTGCAGCTACGACGAGGTATCATCGAGTTTCTGCACGCAAAGCATCAGCGGATCTGATCCTGCTACAGGAAGCCGATGTTAATGCCCGGCGGACGCAGTACCGCAACATCGCCCGTGAAATCGCGCAGGCGTTGCGGATGAACTATGTTTTCGGACGCGAATTCCAGGAACTGACACAAGGCAATCACAGCTCGCCTGCTTACCACGGCCAGGCTACGCTCTCAAAGTTTCCGATTCTGTCATCGCGCATACTCACGTTTGGCAGGCAATCAGGTTTTTGGCGCCCGCGCTGGTTCATTCCGCAGATGGAAAAATCACAGCGACGACTGGGAGGTAGGATGGCGCTCGTAAGTCACGTCACATGGTCAGAAAAGCGGCTGCTCGTGTACAACCTTCACTTGGAAAGCCGCGGGAGCGACCGACTTCGGTCCAGTCAATTAGCTGAGGTTGTTACGGACATTCATCAATGTGGCTCGGGTCTGCCGGTCGTAGTAGGCGGTGACTTCAATTTCGAGCTTTCGCGTGAACCGGCTATTTCGGTCGTGAATGGCGCGCGTTGCTGAAAATTCCTTTCAATCATGGCAATCGCCGTCCCACCGTAACGCGGCCTCGGCTGGGTCGTGCACGAGCTGTTGATTGGATCCTGGTTGGCGGCCCGCTACGTTATGGCAGTCCCGAGTTGCACGACAGCGTTGTTGCTTCAGACCATTACCCGCTATCGGTCGCCGTGCACATCAACTGACCGCAACCGCGCGTGTTTTCGCTTTTAATAGCCGCGATTGCTAATCGTACCCAAGCATAGACGACGACTTCTGAAAGACTGATCGCGGAAGTCGGGATGGCAACGTTAGGGCTGTTTTCGGCGATTTCGCTTGCCGTAGAAAGGCAGCTGCAGTCGCTCGCAAACCGAAGCAGCATACACCCCTCCAGCCATGAAGGATGCGCCAATACTTGCCAGCCAGGCCAGAACCTGCTCGCCCACTGAATCGATATGACTTACATCCGTTATATCAACGATGAGGCCTTTCGGAACAGGACCACTCGTCATCAAGGATTTAGCCTCTTGTGCCCATTCTGCGACCAGACAGCCTTCCATCTTTAGAGTCGGACCTTTCGCAGTTGAATAATCTGTGCTCGGAACATGTGTGTCTCCGTACCGACAGTCGGCTATTCTCCTCATGTTAATACGCAACTGCTGTGCCAAGCTCGCCAACGACTATATCGTTGTGAGACTCTTCGGCATTGCCTCGGGCTCCGAGCGTTGATTGCCTCCATCCGGGCATTGTCCAAATACGGGCGGGGTTCACCTCTGGCGATTTGTTATATCTCTGGACTTCCAGCCGTGGACGCTTCTGGGCTGGCTCCTACTGTGCAGTAGAAACTTGGTCTCTGTGAGATTAGACCTAATAAGTGAGAGCAGCCTCCAATTTGCTTCCGAACTCCTCCTTATAGCCTTCCCACTGCACAGCGGCCGTGCCGAAAGATCCGGCCGTCTCGCCGCCTTGAAAAGTATGGCTCCGCGGACGTGTGCTGACAATCGTGCTTTGAGAATCTCCGAAGTCCTTTATGGAGGAAGCTAAATCCATGAGATCTGAAATAGTGTTTGCGGCGGAGCGTACTCTGCCTAATCGGTATAGGCTCTGCCGCTGGTATCGACGGCGACGCGAAAATTCCATCGGCGCGCTACCCGGGTTGAAGAAACTACAGACGCTTTTCTATGGCACATCGCCAAGGCAAACGCCGCAGCAGTGAAGCTGGGCAGCACCGAAGTCCGATTCGAAACTGTTTTGCTGGCGAGGGACATTGCCAAAATTCGCGCGTATTGACTCCCACTTTGCCTTTGCGTTGTAACGCGATTCTCGATGTTCGTCGAAGCGAAATTTCGATCTTCCAACCTAAGCGCCTAACCGGCGCGATTTCCTGCCAGAAGTCATCCAGCACACGAATAGAGTTGGTGCCCGGATGCGGGCAGCGAACCTGCCCGAGCATAGTTCGTGGGCAGTTGCACGCTCGCGTAAGTGCTTTGCATCGCCGAGCTTAGACTCACAGGCCGGTTGGCACGCTTCATGCACTAGTCAGGCTGTTCGTCAGCACAACTTGATTGGGCACTTGTGAGCAGGAAGGTATTGGAATGTATTGCAAAACTCCTAAGAAACAAAAAGCACGGATGAGTCGGATCATCATCACTGCGGCTCTCGGAATACTGAGCGTAGGCATGGTTGCATGCAGCAAAGGCAATGCCGCCATGCCAAACATAGTGACCGAAGTATTAATCGCGCAACCTATTCAGCGTGACGTCCCAGTCCAGCGTGAATGGGTCGCGAGCTTGGACGGTTACGTCAACGCCGAGATACGGCCGCAGGTGTCCGGCTACATCATTAGCCAGAATTACAAAGAAGGATCAGCTGTCGGCAAAGGACAGGCCCTGTTCCAGATAGACCCAAGACCCTTTCAAGCCACTCTTGACAGCGCCAAGGCACATCTGGCCCAGGCACAGGCCGAGTTCGGCAAAACGACGCTCGACGTAGAGCGCGATACTCCGCTCGCTGAGCAAAAGGCCATTGCCAAGGCCCAACTCGATACTGAAATCCAGGCCAAACTCGCGGCACAGGCAGCCGTCGAATCCGCAAAGGCGACCGTTGAGCGCGCGCAACTCGATCTCGGCTGGACCAAGGTTACTTCGCTGGTAGATGGAGTGGCAGGCATCGCCGAGGTGCAGATAGGCAATCTGGTGGGACCCAATGTTCACCTGACTTCCGTTTCGCAAGTGAACCCGATCAAGGTCTATTTCCCGGTCAGCGAGCAGCAGTATCTGCGAGCACAGCACATCACCACCGGAGGTCAGCAGATCAACCTTTTCGAAAGCTCCCCTGATCTGATCCTGGCCGATGGCTCGGTGTACCCCCACAAAGGCAAAATCCTGCTAACGGATCGTCAGATCGATCCCAACACCGGAACCATTCGACTGGTTGCGGCATTCCCCAATCCGGGCAACAAGCTGCGCCCCGGCCAATATGGGCGTGTGCGGATACAAACCAGTATCGAGCAGAATGCGCTGCTGGTGCCGCAGAGCGCGGTCAAAGAGCTTCAGGGCGGTTACCAGGTAGCGCTTCTCGGCCCCGGCAACAAGGCCGTGATTCGACAAGTGAAGGCTGGAGAGAAGGTCGGGGCGATGTGGGTGATTGACGAGGGCCTGAAGCCGGACGACCAGGTGATTGTGGAAGGGATTGAGAAGGTGAAGGACGGAACGCCTGTGGTTCCCAAGCCCGCGAATGTCCAGGCGGAGGTGCGGTAGTCATGTCTGAGTTTTTCATTCGGCGTCCGATCGTCGCCATCGTCATCTCGATCCTTATGGTGATCATTGGCGCGATCACCATCGTCAGCCTGCCGGTCGCACAGTTCCCGGACATCGCTCCCCCCGAGATACGGGTGCAGGCCATTTACCCGGGTGCTGACGCCGAGACCATGGAGAAAGCCGTAGCCACGCCCATGGAGCAGCAGATCAATGGCGTGGACGACATGGATTACATGTACTCGCTGAACTCGACCAACAACTCGAGTACAGCGCTGATGGTCGATTTTGATCTCAAGACCGACCCAAACATGGACCTCATCCTCACCCAGTCACGCCAGCAACTGGCGAATGGCCAGCTCCCCCAGGAGGTCAACCAGATCGGCATCGACGTGAAGAAGTCCTTGACGTCGCCGATGATGCTGGTCGCGTTGTATTCACCAAAGGGCACTCACGATGCGAAGTTCCTGTCGAATTTCGGCTATATCAATCTCAAGGAGCCGATTGCCCGCTCCTACGGTGTAGGACAGGTCCAGATCTACGGCATCGGCGAGTACGCCATGCGGCTGTGGGTGAAACCGGATCAACTGGCGAAGTTGGGCATCACCGTGAGCGAGATTGCTAACGCAGTGCAAACTCAGAACACGGTAAATCCGGCCGGCCAAGTCGGAGGTGAACCAGCCGAGACAGGGCAGAAGTTCACCTATGCGGTACGTGCCCAGGGGCGGCTCAAGACGCCGGAAGAGTTCGGCGACATTGTGGTCCGCGAAAGTGCCGATGGCGGAGTAGTGCGCGTGAAGGACGTGGCCCGTGTAGAACTGGGATCCCAGGACTATAGCTGGTTAACGCGACTCAACGGTCAGCCGTCCGCGATTGTCGGTATCTACCAGTTGCCCGGTTCCAATGCCGTAGAAGCCGCAAAGAACATCCGGAAGCTGATGGCCAAAATGAAGGAGAGCTTCCCGGCGGATGTGGACTACGCCGTTACCTTGGACACGACCGATGCAGTGAGGGCAGGAATGCACGAGATCGTGCAAACTCTCCTGGAAGCTTTCATCCTGGTAATCCTTGTGGTCTACATCTTCTTGCAAGATTGGCGTGCGACCATCATTCCAATGTTCGCGGTTCCTGTCTCGCTAGTGGCCACGTTCGCTGTATTTCCGTTGTTCGGGTTTTCGGTCAATACGCTTTCGCTGTTCGGGCTCGTGCTGGCCATCGGCCTGGTGGTGGACGATGCCATCGTTGTGGTCGAAGGCATACAACACCACATCGAACAAGGTCTGACTCCGAAGGAAGCGGCTCGCAAAGCGATGCAGGAACTAACCGGGCCGGTGGTTGGTATAGCCCTGGTGCTCTCGGCGGTGTTCGTGCCCACCGTATTCATCCCCGGCATAACTGGCCGCCTCTACCAGCAGTTTGCGTTGACCATCGCAATTTCCGTCGTTATCTCAGCCTTCAACGCCCTCACCTTGAGCCCGGCGCTTGGGGCTTTGTTTCTCCGGCCCAAGAAAGAGAGTCACGGGCCGCTGGCGAAATTCTTCGCCTGGTTCAATCGCATGTTTGCGTCCGGCAGCAATCTGTACGTGGGCGCATGCCGCGGGCTGATTCGGAAAAGTGCCTTGGCCCTGGTGGCAGTCGCCGCATTTGGCGTCGCTGGTTTCTTTTTTGGGAAGGTGCTGCCCTCCAGCTTCCTGCCTGACGAGGACCAGGGATACATGTACATCCAGATGCAACTGCCCGAAGCGTCTTCCCTTCAGGCGACGTCGGACGCAGCTCGCGAGGTAGAAGCCGTCCTGAAGGCCACACCAGGAGTGAAGTACACCAGCAGCGTCATGGGATTCAGCCTTCTCAGCCTCACCCGCACCAGCTACAACGCATTCTTCTGGGTGACGCTCCAGCCGTGGGAAGACCGTAAGCACATTGAGGAGCAGTTTCAGGTCATCAAGGCGAAGCTGAACCTTAAGCTCCTTACCCTTCCCCAGGGCACCGTCTTCGCCTTCTCTCCACCGGCAATCTCGGGAGTCGGCACCTCGGGCGGATTCCAGTTTGTGCTGGAAGACCGCGCGGGAAAGGATCCCGAATTCCTGGTGACCAACCTGAACAAGTTCCTCGAGGCCGCTCGCAAACGGCCCGAGATCGGCATGGTTACCACCACGTATATACCGAGCACGCCGCAAAAATTCGTGTACGTGGACAAGGAGAAGGTACTGAAGCAGGGCGTTAAGCTCAGCGATGTCTATGACACTCTTCAGGCGTTCATGGGCGGGCTGTTTGTCAACTACTTCAACGACTTCGGTCGCGCCTGGCAAGTTCGGGTAGAGGCAGAAGCACCCTACCGCTCCAATCTGGACAACGCGGGACAGTTCTACGTTCGGAATAGCAAGGGCGAAATGGTGCCCTTGTCGGCGCTAACCCGATTCGAGTCGCGTTATGGCCCGGAATTCAAGATGCGCTTTAACCAGTATTCCGCAGCGCAGATTATCGGCAGCGCCGCACCGGGCTACAGCTCAGAGCAGGCTACGAATGCGCTGGAAGAGGTTTTCCACCAGACGATGCCGCCGGAGATGGGCTTTGACTACATGGGCATGTCACGGCAAGAGCAGAAGGCGCGCGAGGGCATCCCATCCTCGGTCATCTTCGCCGTCTCGCTGCTGTTTGTCTTTCTCATCCTTGCGGCGCTGTATGAAAGCTGGTCGCTGCCGTTCAGTGTGCTGTTGAGCACGCCGGTTGCGGTTGCCGGCGCATTCGGCCTGCTGTGGCTGCGGCGCACCGTGCTCGGGATGATCTTCCCGGCTTTCATGGTGCAGATCGACAACGACGTTTACTCGCAGATCGGACTCGTGATGCTGATCGGGTTGGCTGCGAAGAACGCGATCTTGATTGTTGAGTTTGCCAAGGAACAACACGAAGTCTATGGCAAGCCGGTGGTGGACGCCGCACTCGAAGGCGCCAGACTGAGGCTGCGGCCCATTCTGATGACCTCGTTCGCATTCGTTCTCGGCTGCGTGCCGTTATTCATCGCCACCGGCGCAGGTTCCGTCGGCCGGCAAATCATGGGCACCACCGTAATTGGCGGGATGCTGGCCGCAACCGGCATTGCCATCTTCATTATCCCGGCGCTTTACGTACTCGTGGAACGTCTCACGGGTGCGGATAAGAAACAGGAGCAGCATGCTCCTGAGCTTCCGGAACCGGTTGCGGTGGAAGGGGACTAACGTGAAAAGACTAGCCACAATTGCAATGCTGATGTTAGTGGCCACCGGTTGCACGGTCGGTCCCAACTACAAGAGACCAACTGTGGATGTGCCGGGCGGATTCCGTGGCGCCGCACCGTCGGCGGACGGCGCACAGTCCGGCACCCAATCTAGTGAGAAGAAACCGGAGCAGCAACCGGGGCAATCCGCCGCTCAACCGCCGCAGTCAGCGGCTAGCTCGGTAGGCGACGAGAAATGGTGGGAGGTTTTTCAGGATCCGCAGCTGCAGGACCTCATCAGGACTGCGCTGAAGAATAACTACGATGTGAATATCGCAGCGGCGCGCATCCTGAAGGCCCAGGCGCAATTAGGTATCACGCGTGCTGACCAACTGCCCACAGTGGGCGTAGGCGCGACAGCGATCAATTTCGATGCGCCGAGAAACAAGTTCATCGGCAATACTGACTCTAGCGTGAATGCAGTAGATGCCAGCTTCAACTGGCAGCTCGACTTCTGGGGCAAATACCGCCGCGCCACTGAAGCGGCGCGCGCAAATCTGGTTGCGGCACGCTGGGCGCGGGAGTACGTGATTTCTACGCTGGTGAGCGATGTCGCTGCTTCGTATTTCCAGCTTCGTGCGCTGGACCTGCAATTGGAGATCTCGCGCCGAACCTTGGCTGCTCGCAAAGAGTCGCTGAAGCTGACCCAGACCTTAGTAAGCGGTGGCGCGAGCAACATGCTTGACCAACGCCAGGCCGAGCAACTGGTCGCCGCTGCGGCTGAAAGTATTCCAGATCTCGAACGTCGTATTCAGCAGCAGGAGAACTACATCAGCACTCTGCTGGGGAACAACCCTGGCCCAATCGCGCGCGGTCTACCGCTGATCGAGCAGCCGCATCCGCCAGAGGTGCCGGCCGGACTTCCTTCCAGCTTGCTGGAGAGGCGGCCCGACATCCGGGAAGCCGAGCAGCAACTCGTGGCTGCCAACGCGCAAATCGGAGTAGCGAAGGCCGCCTACTACCCCAACATTTCTTTGACCGCTAACGCGGGATATGCCAGCTCAGCGCTGACTAGCTTGTTTACGGGCCCAGCCGGTTGGTGGGCTTTCGGAGGCGCACTAACGCAACCCATATTCGCCGGCGGCAGAATCAAGTCGGGCGTCAGGTACACCGAGGCGCAAAAACAGGAATTCCTGCTGATGTATCAAAAGACGATTCAGGAAGCTTTTCTCGGCGTCTCAGACTCGCTGGTCGCTTATCAAAAGGACCGTGAGTTTCGCGAATATCACGAGCAACTGACGGTGGCCGCTCAGGATTCGGCACGTCTCTCCGAAGTACGGTACGGCGGTGGCCGAGCCAGCTACCTGGAAGTATTGACGAATGAGACCAATTACTTCAATGCTGAGCTGGGGCTCGCGCAAGCTCGGCTCAATGAGCTTCTGGCTTTGGTGGATCTCTATAGAAACCTGGGCGGAGGTTGGCAGAGCTAACCGGCGACATAGCAGGCTTGCGGAGGCGTCAGCGGGTATGGTGGGTTGTCCTTCACCAAAGGGAGTGTTCTTAACCTATGACTTGCTTTCAACAGATTGGCGCAGCCGTTCTTCTAGTGGTGCTCACACTGTGTCTGCAGTGTGCCGGAGTTGCTGCATTGATAAGCTGGCTAAGGACGGTGGCGTTAGGTGACATTCAGGAGCTTCGGATGTCATACTCTGCGGCGCTGGTCATGCGAGCCACAATAGCCATCATCATGCTTCAGGGAATTATCATTCTGCTTTGGGCGTGCTGCTATCGCTGGCTTTGTTTTCGGTCTTGGAATTCGGCGTTTTACTTTTCGGCAACCAGTTATTCCACCGTTGGATACGGCGATGTTGTCGTCCCGCTGAAATGGCGGCTGCTAGGGCCGTTAGAGAGCATGATGGGAGTACTGATGTGTGGTATATCCGTAAGCCTGCTGTTTGCGCTTATTACACAGCTCGTCGCCAAGGACCCGAAACTGCGCGTAGGTGCTGACAACGACGAAGTGAGAGAACGGGCGAGCTACGGATAGAGAAAGGCGGAAGTGGCAGTGGATTTCACAACAGAGCAGCGATCACAGATACAAGCGCCAGATGCCAGCTATAGCAGACTGCTCGAACTAGCAACTGCGATTGATAAACAGACGAGCGTACAGGCCGTCCTGAGGAGCCTGCATAAGCTGCTATCGGCAATTCTTCACTTCGACTTCGTTGCCCTGATGCTGTTGACGGAGGATCGAAGGTCGCTTCGGCTTGTGGCGTTTGAACGAGGTTCGGCAGGGCCTCACATCGACCTTGGTGCTGAGGCTCCTTACACATCTAGTGCTGCTGGTCGTGCAATCGAAGAACAACTGACGATCTACGTTCCTGACATCCGCCTCGAGATGTCTCGGTTTCCGCCAACAGCTTCTCAGGCCAGCACCAGCGATCTACGCTGCGCGTACATGGTTCCCGTCTCCACGCCCAGAAGAAAACTTGGAGTGCTGTGGTTCGGAACTCGGGAAGAGGGGGAAGCAGGAGCAGACGACATCGCGCTTATGGAGGCAGTCGCCTCTCATGTGGCAACGGCTCTCGAGAGCGCGCTGGCGAGCGATGCCGCGGAGTCGTATCAGGGACAATTGGTGGCCGAGCGAGACCGGTGGAAGCTGCTCCTCGAAATCAACAACCACGTGACCGCTTTTCTAGATGTAAGGGCCCTCTTCCGGGCAGCCTGCAGTTCACTTCGCGAGTACTTCAACAATGATTTCGCCGCCATCTGGCTCATTGACCAAGACCAGAATCGCTTGCAGGCGGTTGCGCTGGATTTTCCCAGCAGCCAGGGCTTCCTTGACGACATAACCTTGCCGGAACTGACGGCTGACGAAATCCATCGGATGAGAACTCGTCAACCCGAATTGTGGACCCGGGCAGAAATCCAATTGCTTCCCGCCCCAGTTCGAGACTCGTTTCTTGCCGAGGGCACCGAGTCGATCGTAATCACAGCCCTTCGCACAGCTAATCGCCCTCTCGGCGTGATCACGTTGGGCAGCAAGAGGCCGGACCACTTCCGCCCGGATGATCTCGATCTGATGGGGCAGATTGCGACCCAGATTTCGCTGGCACTGGACAATGCACTTGCCTACGAAAAGCTGAATGCTTCGCGAAATGTGATAGAGCAGGAGCGCCTTTATCTTGAGTCGGAGATTCGGGCCGAATACAACTTTGAGGACATTGTCGGCAAGAGTGCGGCACTTCGCAAAGTCCTACAGCAAATCGAAATTGTCGCGCCCACGGATTCGACGGTGCTGTTGCATGGCGAAACGGGCACAGGAAAGGAATTGGTCGCCCGGGCGATACACGGTCTAAGCTCCCGGAAAGGCCGCACATTCGTTCGCCTGAACTGCGCAGCCATTCCCTCCGGGCTGGTCGAGAGCGAGCTTTTTGGCCACGAAAAGGGCGCATTCACCGGCGCGTTGATACAGAAGAAAGGACGATTCGAAATCGCCGATCAGGGCACGTTATTCCTCGATGAAATTGGGGACATCAGCCTCGAACTGCAGCCAAAGCTCCTTCGAGCCTTGCAGGAGCACGAATTTGAGCGATTGGGCAGCGCGAAGACAATTCGGGTCGATGTCCGGCTGATTGCCGCGACTCACCGCGACCTGCCCTCAATGATGCGCAATAATCAGTTTCGCGAAGATCTGTTCTACCGGCTGAATGTTTTCCCCGTCGAGATTCCGCCGCTTCGGGACCGGCGTGAGGACATTCCACTGCTCGTAAACTTTTTCGTCTCTCGGTTGTCTCGCAAGATGCAGAAACGGATTGAATCCATTCCTAAAGAAGCTATGGAAGCGCTCACGAATGCATCCTGGCCGGGCAACATTCGTGAATTGGCAAATTTCATCGAACGGGCCGTCATACTGACTCCAGGCAGCGAGCTCCGGGTGCCGCTCAAAGAGTTGAAGAGACCGTCAGTCGCCAGCACCACATCCGGCTCGACTTTTCAGGAGGCAGAGCGCCAGGCGGTCGTGGAGGCGCTCAAAGCCGCACAGGGGAAAATCTCGGGACAAGGCGGCGCAGCGGAGCGCTTGGGACTGAAACGCACGACGCTGCAGAACAAAATGCGCAAGCTCGGAATTGCGCGCTTACCTACGTAATACCTTGCCGGGTAAGCTGCGGAAGCGCGTGTAATCGCCACCCCGAGATATTGGGCTGCCGCATGTTTAGGTGAGGTCACAAGATTATTGCTGACTGGAGTGTGCGTCGTCCACTTATGAAGCACGAACTCCTGGACACTGCCGAGAACCATACGGCCGCTGATGCCAATCGCTGCACTGCGAACCACAAGTCTTGCGCCGCGGTCCTGGCTGGGATAATAGGCATTCGCTAGCGCCCCGGCCGGGGCGCAGAGTCAACCAGGCCCGAGACACAAATAGCTTCCCGGTCGGAAAACACCTGGTACTGACCGGGCCCGCCGACGAGTTGAAATTCAGCATTCAGCGATGCTCCACAACAGGCCGGACCCACTGACAAGCGACAGCGAGAGTGCTACAGTAGCTGACAAGTAACCCGTGTAAGACTGAACGGGACCATACTGTCTGACGCTGTTCGGCTACGAACATGGGCAAGATAGCTTCTCGCCGACCGCTTCTGCTTCGTTTCAAGTGGGCCCGCGCGATTGCGGTCGTGGTGGGTTCCTGTCTCACCTGCGTGTTGTTATTGGCAGGCTCGGTCCACGCCCTCGATCCCAATAAACGTCTCACCCAGTACATTCACACATCTTGGCGAACACAAGATGGCTCACTGCCAGCCGGCATGTATCACATTGTTCAGACCTCGGACGGTTTCCTATGGTTCTTATCTCTTCCCGCCGATATCTACAGGTTCGACGGCATCCGGTTTCTGCCCTGGCGCTTGCCTGCCGGTGTACCGATCGATAGATCAATAAACATCTTTGCCGACCACGCGGGTGGGCTCTGGGTACTGGGACCGGGTGACATCGTTCGAATGAAAGGCGCGGCTGTCAGTTCTCACTTCCAGTTGAAAGGGGGGATGTTTCAAAGCGTCACTGAGGCGCCGGACGGTTCTTTGTGGGTATTGAGCGGCAACTCGGATTCGCCCCTTTGCCGTGTTACCGATTCAGTCAAGTGCTTCGGCAAAGCAGACGGAATACCGATTTCCGACATCCAGTCTGTTCTGGCGGACGGTAACGGCGGTTTTTGGCTGGGAGGGCGGGCGGGAGGTCTTGTCCACTGGCATGCCGGCACTTCGGAGAAGTACAACGTAGGAAACGAGGTCTTTAGCTTGGCGCGTGGTCCCGATGGATCTCTATGGGTGGGCATATCGGGGGAGGGTCCAGGGAAAGGGCTTCAACAATTGAAGGACGCTGATCTCAAACCTTTCGTGACCCCCACGTTCGACGGAAGTAGCTTCGATATTGGCACTCTGATGTTCGACCATGACGGCAATCTTTGGGTCGGTACGAAAGCAAAGGGGCTTTTTCGTATCCATGGAAATACGGTGGAGCACTACGACCATACCAATGGCCTATCCAGCGATTCTGTGTTTGCTCTTTTTGAAGACCGAGAGGGGATCGTCTGGGCTGGAACTACAAGCGGAGTCGACAGCTTTCGCGATCCGACCGTCGTCACGTTCTCGCAGGTGGAAGGATTGGGGGCGGATTTACCAGCGGGCATCCTGGCCAGCCGAGATGGCACGATATGGGTAGCAAACGCCGGATCGCTTGATCACATTGTTAACGGCAACGTCTCATCGATTCGCGCGGGGAAGGGTCTTCCGGGTGACCAAGTCACGCGATTACTGGAAGACCGAGCCGGCAACCTATGGGTGGGAGTGGACGACGGTCTGTATTTGTTCAAGAACGGGCAATTCCGACGCCTCCCCGAACCGAATCATCAGCCGCTTGGTATGGTGATTGGGTTGATCGAGGACATCGAGGGGAATATCTGGGCAGAGTGTAGAGGCAAACCCCAAAAGCTTGTTCGCATCCGTGATTTCCAGGTGCGTGAAGTGTTTCCTGCGCCGCAGGTTCCGCCTGCATGGAAGCTGGCTCCGGATCCAAATGGGGGAATTTGGATAGCGACTCGAAAAGGAGACCTCGTACAGTTCAGCCAAGGCATTCAGCGAAAATTCCCGCTGAACCCGAATGCTAAAAACCCGGCGCCCCGTGCGATCCAGGCACAACCGGACAGCTCTGTCCTTGCTGCCTTCGACGACGGGCTGGTGGGATTCCGCGAAGGCAAGGTGCAGCGGATGACGACGAAAAACGGGCTGCCCTGCGACTTCGTCATCTCCTTTATTCAGGATAGAGAGAAACGGTGGTGGCTTTACACCCGTTGCGGCATCGTCGAATTCTCAGATTCTGAACTCCAGCGATGGTGGACCAACCCTGACGCGATTGTTCGGAACCACGTCTATGACACATTCGACGGAGCTCAGCCCAACATCCCTGCTTTTAACTCAGCGGCTTGCTCCCCGGATGGGCGCGTGTGGTTTACCAGCGGGGTTGTGGTGCAGATGATAGATCCGGTCAGGCTCTCGCAAGAAGCGCTCCCGGCCCAGACATACATCGAAGCGCTCGTCGCTGACCGAAAAAAGTTCGAGGCAATGCCCAACCTCAATGTTCCGCCGAATCCGAGGGACTTGCAAATTGATTACACCTCACCCACTTTTTCGATTCCGCAGAGGGTAAACTTTCGCTACCGGCTCGACAGCTATGACCGTGATTGGCACGACGCCGGCACGCGCCGGCAGGCGTTCTACACGGATTTGCCTCCCGGGAAGTATTCGTTTCGCGTGATCGCATCCAACAGTGACGGCGTCTGGAACGATACCGGCCCGCAAGGCTGGATTTCTCCGTCACCGCTGCGTATTACCAGACGAACTGGTTCCGCGCCCTCTGTGCGATCGCGTTCCTGGCGCTAGCTGTGGGCGACCTACCAGTGGCGTCTGCGGCAATTGCGTCATCAGTTCGAAATGACGCTGGACGCGCGCGTCGGCGAGCGCACACGCATTGCGCGCGAGCTTCACGATACTCTGCTGCAAAGCTTCCACGGGCTGCTGCTCCGTTTCCAGACTGTTTCCCAGCTGCTGCCGGAGCGACCGATCGAGGCGAAGGAGAAGCTGGACAACGCGATCGACCAGGCCGCCGGTGCTATCACGGAAGGCAGGGATGCGGTGCAGGGATTGCGCGATTCGACAATTCAAACCAATGATCTGGCACGGGCGATAAGCACCCTCGGAGAAGAACTCGCAGCGGACTCAACCGGCCACCGCCCTGCGTTCCGTGTAGCCGTTGAGGGCCAGTCGCGAGATTTGCATCCCATCCTCCGCGACGAAGTGTATAAGATTGCTGCCGAAGCACTTCGGAACGCTTTTCTTCATGCAAACGCAAAGCAGGTCGAGGTCGAAATCCGCTATGACAATGAGCGCTTCCGCTTGCGCGTGCGGGATGACGGAAAGGGCATTGATGCAGCGGTTCTCTCGGCTCAGAGCCGGGAGGGACACTACGGATTGCCCGGGATGCAGGAGCGCGCCTCCATTATTGGAGGTAAGTTGACCGTTTGGAGCGAAGTCAATGCCGGAACCGAAGTGGAACTGCGCCTTCCCGCCAGCACCGCCTACGCCACCGCTCGAACACGTTCCTGGTTGGCCGAGAAGTTTGCAACGAAGGCTTGAAGTAGGAGACCGGTCATGAGCGCCGGCATCTCGCAAATTCGAATCCTCGCGATCGACGACGCTTACGACTAAGAGCACTTGAGCGGGGACCATGGTGTATGCTGCTGCCCGGCCCGGGATATGCGAAGAATGGCCTCTCGTACGGAGCTTCGGGTTGAGTCTGACCGGTGTCGCAAGACCCTTGCGGCAGTTTTGCGCCGTTATCTCGCTTGCGCATCAATGCTGGCAGGGGCGGTTCACGCCTTCGATCCAGACAAACGTGTCACCCAGTACATACCTACCTCCTCGGGAATACAAAATGGATCCACGCCGGGGCCGGTGTGCCTGGTCAGGTCATTGCACCTTCGTCTCCAGTGGGCTGGCTGCGTCATTCTCGGAGCGATTTGTGTCTTCGTCCTTTCGGTAGCGCTAGGTTGTAATAAGAAGAACCAACCTGCTCCGGACGTGGTACTCACAATCATCGACCAATCGTGGGTCGACAAGGAGTCCCAGGCGCGCCTCGGTGAGGAACTCAAACAGTTCACCCAAGAGACTGGAATTCGGGTTCAGGTCATGCCCGCACCGGAAGTTGCAGTAGACCAACTGGAAACGTGGCGCAACCTGCTGGAAAGCGGGGCGAAGGTTCCGGACGTTTACGGCATCGACGTCATCTGGCCTGGGATTCTGGCAGACAACCTCGTCGATCTAAAGGCCTATGTGTCTGAGCAGGAAATCGCAGCGCACTTTCCGGAACTGATCAAGAACAATACCGTAAACGGCCGGCTTGTGGCTTTGCCTTACTCCCTCGGCGAAGGCCTGCTCTTTTATCGGGTCGACCTGTTGCAAAAGTATGGCTACACTGCGCCGCCGAAAACATGGGAAGAGCTTGAGAAGATGGCGAAGCGGATTCAGGCTGGTGAGCGCGCCAAGGGAAATAAAGATTTTTGGGGTTATGTGTGGCAAGGGGCGCCTTCTGAGGCTCTGACCTGCAACGCTCTGGAATGGCAGGTTTCAGAGGGCGGTGGGACCATTCTCGATGAGAAGAGGAAGGTTACGACAAACAATCCGCAGGCCATTGCCGCCTGGAATAGGGCCATGCGCTGGGTTGGGTCGATCTCGCCGCCGGGAGTAACCGCCTACAAGGAGTGGGATGCCTTCAACATCTGGCAAGCGGGAAACGCTGCCTTCATGCGCAACTGGCCGAACGCGTACGTGGCCGCGCGCGCTGAAAATTCGCCTACCAGAGATCACTTCGATATCGCGCCTCTGCCGGCGGGGAGGGCTGGGCCGGCCGCAACTTTGGGAGGACAAGGCTACGGTGTTTCGCGTTATTCGTCGCACCCGCGTGAGGCGGCGATGTTGGTTCGCTTTCTGACTAGTCGCAAAGAGCAAGCCAGGAGATGCCACACGTCCGCTGGGCCGCCGACCATACCTGAGCTATACCAGGATTCCGAGGTTCTGGCCCAAAATCCATATTTCTCCACAGTATTGCTGGTGTTTCGCCAAGGTGCAGCGGTCCGGCCGTCTACCGTAGCCGGTAAGGCGTACCCAGATGTCTCGCGCACGTACTTTGAAGAAGTCCATGCCGTGCTCAGCCATAAAAAATCCGCCTCACAAGCCGCCGCTGACTTGCAAGAGGAATTGGCGAAGATACTCGAAAGATCTGCGACCCGCGCGAACGCACGTCTTTACCAACAGCCAGGGCTTGTGCGACGTTAGAAATACTGTTTAAGGCGAATCGCAGGCCTCAGCATGAATCCATTATCTTTAGAACTGTGAAAGACACGCGCCGCACATTCGCGAATCTGTTTCGTCGAAGCCATTTGACGATAGGGGTACGTCTGACTGCGTGTTTTCTGGCAATTGTCGTATTGATGATCGCTGCGGACGCGGTAGCTATTTGGCAGCTCCGTCAATTGGCTGCTCACACGGAAATGCTGAATACAACTGATATGGCATCGTCGGCCATTGTACGTCTGCACCTCGACGTGAATAGTTTTAGCGGTAAGGTGGCCGTTCTGACGCGGAGTCACGACGCGCGTCAATTCGTAGACGAAGCGGCTTCGGTGCGAGAGACGTTTCTGCGGCATCTTCAAGACGCAGAGCAAGCGCTCAGTTCGTCGCCAGAAATCACACAGGGCGGTTTGATCTCAAGCACACTGAAGACTCTGAGAACAACGCTGCCCTCTCAGATTGACAGTGAGATCGAACTGGCAAACGCTGGCGATTGGCCTGCTATTCAACTCCGATTGACGGGACAAATCCAGGATTTGATCGATCTGAGTTCATCCCTGGTGGAGGGAGTGGAGGAACGGGTATTTCAACAACGGGCAAGAATCAACGAAGAGACCGAGCAGGTGCGCCATCGCCTTTTCATAGTAGTCCCGTTAGCCTGGTTGCTGACTTTGCTCGCGGCCGCCGCGCTGGGATGGTACGTCACCAGGACTATTACTGTCCCGCTCGCTGAACTCGCCTCGGGGGCCCAAGCGTTGGCGCGCGGCGATTTTCAGCATGAAGTCAATGTCACTGGAAATGACGAATTGGGCGTCGTCGGGAGAGCCTTCAACCATGCGGCGCGGCAATTGCGTCACCAGTTCGAGATCACCCTGGCGGCGCGTGTCGCCGAGCGCACACGGATTGCGCGGGAGCTTCACGACACCCTGCTTCAAAGCTTCCATGGTTTGCTGCTGGGATTCCAAACTGTTTTCCAGTTGCTGCCAGAGCGCCCGATGGAGGCGAAAGCGAAGCTGGGAAGCGCGATCGAACAGGCCGCCGAGGTAATCACCGAGGGCCGGGATGCGGTGCAGGGACTGCGCGACTCCACAGTCGAAGGCAACGAGCTCGCCCCGGCCATAAGCACTCTCGGAGAAGAACTGGCAACGCACTCAAACAACAATCGACCGGCATTCCGTGTGGCGGTTGACGGCGAGTCGCGGGATCTGCATCCCATCCTTCGCGACGAGATCTACAGAATTGCTGCCGAAGCGTTGCGCAATGCGTTTCAGCACGCCCAGGCACGGCGTGTCGAGGTTGAAATCCGCTATGAAGATGAGCAGTTCCTAATGCGTGTTCGGGACGATGGAAAGGGCATTGATGCAGCGGTTCTCTCGGGCCAGGGCAGTAAGGGACACTTCGGCTTGCCCGGTATGCGGGAACGCGCCACACTTATGGGGGCTAAGCTGACAATGTGGAGCGAAGTGGATGCAGGTACGGAAGTGGAACTGCGCATTCCTGCCAGCACCGCTTACGGGACAGCTTGCAGAAGCTCGTAATTTTCACAAAAGTTTGCCGCGAAGGCGAAGGCATGAGTTAGGAGCCACGTCATGAGCGCCGATATCTCGCCAATTCGAATTCTCGGAGTGGACGACCATCCACTCGTACGCCAAGGAATCGCCGGTCTGGTGGGAGTCCAGCCGGACATGACTTTAGTTGCGGAAGCGTCCACCGGTCGCGAGGCCATTCAGCAATTCCGCACTCATCATCCCGACATCACACTAATGGACTTGCAAATGCCGGAGATGAGTGGGCTCGACGCGCTCATTGCTATTCGCAATGAATTTCCCGAAGCAAAAGTTATTGTGCTGACGACCTATGCAGGTGATGTGCAAATTGTGCGTGCGCTCAAGGCCGGTGCACAGGCCTACCTTCTTAAGAATACTTTGCATAAGGAATTGCTGGAGACGATCCGTGCAGTGCATGCCGGAAAGAAGGCGCTTTCCCCAGAGGCCTCGTACGAAGTCGCCGAGCATGCGACGGATGACGCCCTGACGCCGGCAGAAATCGCTGTGTTGCGACTGATCGCAGCCGGCAATGCGAACAAGCAAATTGCCGATCAGCTTTCCATCACTGAGGAAACGGTTAAGAGCCGGGTCAAGAACATCCTTTCTAAATTGGGCGCCAACGACCGGACGCACGCCGCCATGATCGGTTTGAAGAGAGGAATCATCGAGCTCTAGTTCCCTCCCCCCGCATGCCTGCCGGGCCGCAAACGGGCTTCGCTGTTCGCGGTTCTTCGCGAGCGCAGGAGCAAGACACCTTTTTATGAATGGCGAAAAGCGAACAGCGAAGGGCGAGCAACGATTCTGCTAACTCGAAAGAGTGACCCTTTCCGCCTCTTTTTGGGGTTTCGACTTGCCTTCACAATGTCACATTCTAGTAACGTCCGTAAGGGTGCGTATTGCGACGGTTATATTCCACATTCGCTGGCGGCTGGCCCGGTACAGGTTTGCTCCTGATGCGCTTGGTTGTCGGTTCCGTACTGATTGTGCGCGCGGGCTTGCGGTTGTGGGGCGACTCTCCACTTAACATCTCAGTAATGTCCGCGGTCCTACTGGTAGGTGGGATTCTCTTGACGGTCGGTTTGTGGACCCCCATTGCAGGAAGCCTAGTGGCCGTCGTTGAAGCGTGGAAGATCCTGACGCTACCCGGAGACACATGGCTTTGGCTGTTGGTGGCGGCCGTCAGCGGCGCCCTCGCTATGCTAGGCCCAGGTTTGTGGTCGGTCGATGCTCGTCTCTTCGGATGGAAGCGGGTAGAAGTCCCACCTCGAAAGCCCGTTTCAAACTCTCCTTAAGCTATTACCCTCCCAAAATTCCTGACTCAAAAGAGGGCTGCGATTCGCCTCCCTGGAGTTTGCGATTTATCCCGATCTGGGGCTGTGCGCAAACGGCATTTGTCGGATAATCCGCTCATCGACGGAACGAAAGGCTCTAATTCAAAGCTCAAGCCAAGAGGTTGAACAAGAGCTTGGGGTTCCGGGATAGGAGACGCTATGCCAGAGATAGAGAACCTTCAGGAGTCCGCTCAGCATTGTTTTGAACTTGCCAAGGCGAGCGACTTCCTGGAAGAGGATATTGCCTTAGAAGCGTTTGAGTTATTAACCACTAACAACTATGACGGCATTACAGCCCACGCCTTGGGCGTGAGCCTATAAGGAGGTCCTATGGAGCTGGATAGGATTTATGCACTGGCAAACAGGGTGCAGCAAAGGCTTAACTGTTCGCAGCAGAGAGCAGAGTACATAGCATCGCTCCTGGCATGGGAGCACACCGTTAGCAACGATAGCTTTCAGCTGCTTGCTGAGACCCAAGCTATTCATTCGTTAGCTAGTCACTCTGCTATGTAGAGTGATAGATAGGTAGGAGGATGATATGGGGTACGCGGCTGTTGCGTTTACAGAACTGGAAGGGCTCGCAGGAACAAGCTTTCCAAACGTGGGCGGGATCGAAGACCAGCAACTGTATCTGGGATCTGAACTCAGCTCTGAGTACTGCTTCGAAGGCATCATCGGAAAGAGCCCAGCCATTCAGAACGTGCTGGAGCAAGTCTCCATTGTTGCGCCGACGGATGCCAGCGTCCTGCTCTATGGTGAGACGGGCACGGGGAAGGAGCTGATCGCGCGCGCCATTCACAACCTCAGCTCCCGGCGCGCGCGCAGCTATGTGCGCATGAACTGCGCTGCCATTCCATCCGGACTGCTGGAAAGCGAGCTGTTCGGGCACGAGAGGGGTGCATTCACGGGAGCTCTGATGCAAAGAAAGGGCAGATTCGAGCTGGCGGACGGGGGCTCGCTGTTTCTCGATGAGATCGGCGATATCAGCCTGGAGGTGCAGCCGAAATTACTGCGTGCGTTGCAGGAGCAGGAGTTCGAGCGCCTGGGAAGTGCCAAAACGATCCAGGTAAACGTGCGCATAATTGCCGCGACCCATCGCGACCTTCCAGCCATGGTTCGGGAGGGGAAATTTCGCGAGGACCTGTTTTATCGCCTTAACGTTTTTCCGATCGAGATCCCGCCCCTTCGGGAACGTCGCGAGGACATTCCGCTGCTGGTGAACTATTTTGTGTCGGAGCTGTCACGAAGAATGCGGAAGCCGATTAGCTCTATCCCCCAGCGGGTGATGGAGATCGTGACGAACTGTCCGTGGAAAGGCAACGTCAGGGAACTAGCAAACTTTATCGAACGCGCAGTCATACTTTCCCGTGGCGAGGAATTAGAAGTGCCAATGGCCGAGCTCTTGGTCTCTAACTCTCGCACAGTTTCTGCCCCAGCGAGTACCTTCCATGAAGCCGAGCGGGACGTAATCGTCGAAGCTTTGAGAGCCGCGTCGGGACGCATCGCAGGCGATGGGGGAGCCGCCGAACGGCTCGGATTGAAGCGTACGACTCTGCAACACAAAATGCGTCGGCTCGGCATCACAAAAGCACAGTACCAATGCTAGCCGGCTTTCATTCTTAGCATTGCATCGCCTCTAGAATTAGAGCGCTAAGGTCGAACACAGGGGCTGTAGCCATGCACTACATAGCGTTAACAATCAGCGGATTTTTGACGCTCCCGGACCAGAGGAGTAGAACCGAATGACTGAGAAGAGGAACAGAGACAAAGTGACCGCCGAAATCACGGTTTCTCATCTGATGCGACTGGCCATCGAAAACGGCTGCCCTGTAAGCCGAGAACAAGCTCTCGTATTTTTCAATCGGGATGAGCGCGCGCAGGAGATGTGGAAGCACATGATGCAGGCTGGCTTGGATTTTTATCGCATGCAGCTTATTCCTACAGTACATTAGCCAACGGCGATAGAAGAGATCCCCGCTTTTCTGATTGTTCTTGCTGAACGGCCTTGAGCAAAACAATCACACGGTCGCTCAACGGCAGGGGCCGCCGGTCTATTGCCGCAGTTGCTCTTGGGATAGGAGTGGGACGCAGTCTCAGCCGATGTTCTTGAAGAGCATTTCGAACCACTTCACCGTTTCTCAGACCTAAGTCCAGCATGATCCCTCGACCATGTTTTGCCAGAATGGCGGCAATGCCCGCATGAGGGCTAGACATCGGCACTGCATGTGACCTCTCTCCAGTAGTTTCAATAGCTTGTGGCACCTGTAGTCTGGCACGCCATCTGCAACGTAGTGCTATTAGAGGCTGAGAAGCCCCTGGCACAAACGGAGAGCAAGATGCTGCGAATGCAATTCTACGAACTTCCGGACGGCACAAAGATGCAATTGGAAGGCCGGTTCGTCCGAGAATTTGCCGAACACGCACGAACGCTGATCGGACGCTCCGTCGTTCCATTGAACCTGGTCGTAGATTTGTCGGAGGTGAGTTTCGTCGACGCAGTCGGCGAAGAAGTGCTGCTGTGGTTCAAGGGAATCGGGGTGAAGTTTGCCGCCGAGTCTGTTTACGCCCGCCATGTCTGCGAATGTCTGCAATTGCCGATCGATGGCGACCGGTCGGCAGGCTCTCAACACGTACGTCACAGAACTCGCAGGCGTGCCCCAGGATGCGAACCGAGCAACGAGCAAGCTCACGTCCCACTTCAAGGAGAAACGTAGTTATGAAGTCCCTTTACCCAAACCCGACAGAGCGACGCCAAATTTCAACAACTGACGTGGCGTTGCAAAGTGAAATGACTGAAATGGAAGAGTTGTACTGGTTCGCAGTGGCGCTGACTGGCGATCCAGAACTTGCGGCCAAGCTAGTGGCCGACACCAAGAAACTGCCCTCGACAGGCCGCGGTATATTCCGCAACTGACTCCGCAACTGGACAGCTGAGTCAGGTGGCTGTGTCACTGAAGTCTAGATAGGAGACATCTCGGGATGTCCCGCGTGAGATTATGAACGTCATCGTCGAGTTCATCATGAAGCATGGCTACTCAGTCCTGTTCGGTGCAGTATTCGTGCACCAGATAGGATTGCCAGTACCGGGACCTCTGTTTCTGCTTGCGGCCGGGGCGCTCGCCGCCGCCGGGAAGCTGGGCCTCGCCGCCGCGCTCGGCCTGGCTGTAGTTGCCTGCGTGCTGGCTGACTGGCTGTGGTACGAGGCGGGCCGGTTGCGGGGTGAGAAGATTTTGCACTTGATTCACCGCTTCGCGCCAGACCCCGATGCCGCCGATCAGAGGGCGAAAAAGACCTTTGCCAAGTACGGGCCTCCTATTCTCGTGTTATGCAAGTTCGTCCCGGGACTGGACGCGGTAGCGCCTCCCCTGGCCGGGACATCCCGCACCAGCCGTCTCCGATTCCTGACGCTTGAGACAACTGGGGCAGCTCTCTATTCATGCGTGTATGCCGGACTCGGCTATGTCTTCAGCCATGACTTGGATCGCGTTGCTGCCTACGCTGGCAGAGCGGGAACACTTTTGGGGGGACTCGCGTTGGGTGTACTCGCTATTTACGGCATCCGCAAGCTGGTTCGCCGGCGTCGCCTTAACGCGCGAGTTTCGGCCTGCGCGGACCACAACAGCTGAAGCGACGGGATGCGAAGGCTGCGTCGCCAATTCCTGCAGGATCGTTGAAGGACTTGACTATGAGCACTAAGACTGTACCGAAACGGCAGGCATTGCCGGATGCTGCCACACTCATTAACTCTCGATACGGATGTGGTCCAGTGCAGTTCGCCGGAACTGACGAAGCACTGTACGAACGACACCTCCTGTTTGACAGCGGCGTCGCTATAGAGGCGGCGACGGCGCGCGATCGGTTCGAGGCGCTTGCCCGGTCGGTGCGGGACATTCTGTCTCAGCGATGGCTCCTAACAGAGAAGACTTACGAACAACAAAATCCTAAACGGCTGTACTACCTCTCGATGGAGTTCCTCATCGGCCGCTCACTCCAGAACAACGTTACGAATCTTCTGCTCGCCCCAGTGTCGCATCAGGTGATCGAGGAAAAGAAACTCAACCTCCTGGATATATTGGAGCAGGAGCCGGATGCAGGCCTGGGCAACGGCGGCCTTGGACGTTTGGCAGCTTGCTTCGTTGAATCCGCCGCGACCATGCAGCTCCCGGCCATGGGTTACGGACTGCGATATGAGTACGGTATCTTCAGGCAATCAATCGGGAACGGATGGCAACAGGAGACTCCGGACAACTGGCTTCGTTCTCCCGATCCGTGGGAGATCGCGCGGCCGAACGAGAAGGTAGAAGTCAACCTGGCTTGCTCGTTCGAGCTCAGCGGAGGCAGTCTGCGTCCCGTACCAGGACGTCCATCAACGTTGATCGGCATCCCCTTTGACCGTCCTGTCATCGGGTACGGCGGTTCAACGGTCAACACGCTCCGCCTCTGGGCCGCGGCCGCACCGGACTACTTCGACTTTGCAGAGTTCTCTCGTGGCGATTTTGTAGAGGCGTTTACCCAAGACCTGTCGGCTGAAACACTGACCCGGGTCCTCTATCCCGACGATTCCGGTTTCAGAGGGCAGGCGCTGCGCCTTTTGCAGGAGTACTTCCTTGTCGCTTGCTCGCTGGCCGATGCGGTACGCCGCTTCCAACGCGGCAACGCGGATTGGCGCTTCTTCGCAGACAAAGTGGCGATTCAGATGAACGATACCCACCCGGCTTTGTCGGTGCCGGAACTCATGCGAATCCTGGTGGACCAGGTGCACCTTGGATGGGACGAAGCCTGGCATATCACACAGAACACGCTGGGCTACACGAATCACACCTTGTTGCCCGAAGCGCTCGAAAAGTGGCCTGTGGCGTGGTTTGAAGACGTGCTGCCCAGGCAGCTTGAGATTATCTATGAAATCAATCGACGTTTCCTGGGCGATGTTCGCAGGCAGTTTCCAGGCGATGAAGACCGCATTCAGCGCGTGAGCCTCATCGAAGAGGGCGCCGCCAAGAAGGTTCGGATGGCCAATCTTGCGGTCGTAGGTTCCCACAGCACGAACGGTGTGGCGGAAATTCATTCGAACCTACTCCGGCAGACGACGCTAAAGGACTTGGCAGAGATCTACCCCGAGCGCTTCAACAACAAAACCAACGGAATCACGCCCCGCCGATGGTTGCTACTGTGCAATCCTGAGCTGTCCAGACTGATCACTGATGCGATTGGAGACGGCTGGATCAGTGACCTAAGCCAATTAAGCGAGCTGAAAGCAATCACGCCCGACAAAGCTTTCCGTGAGGACTTCCTAAAGGCCAAGGGCAGTGCCAAGCGAAGATTTTGCGATTGGCTCAGGTGGTCGACAGGGCAGATTCTTGATCCGGATGCGATTTTCGATTGTCAGATTAAACGCATCCACGAGTACAAACGTCAGTTACTGAATGCCCTGAGGATCGTAGTGCTTTACAACCGCCTACGCGAGAACCCTGGATTGGACATCTGTCCACGGACGTTTTTCTTCGCCGGCAAGGCTGCCCCTGCATACCGCCTTGCCAAACTGATTATCAAATTCATCAACAATCTGGCTGGCACGATTGATGGCGATCCCGCAGTACGCGGACGTCTTAAAGTGATATTCCTGCCCGAGTACTGCGTCTCTCTTGCGGAGCACCTGATCCCCGCCAGTGACGTGTCCAACCAGATTTCGACGGCGGGCTATGAAGCCAGCGGCACAAGCAACATGAAATTCATGATGAATGGCGCCTTGACTATCGGCACACGCGACGGAGCGACGATTGAGATGGCCGCAGAGGCCGGCGAGGAGAACTTCTTTCTTTTCGGCCTGACGGCGGAACAGGTGATCGGCAGCCGCGCATGGTACAACCCAAACTGGCATTACGAACATGAGCCCGAGACGCGCAATGCCTTGGACTTGATCTTCTCCGACTATTTCAGCCGCAATGAACCGGGCGTCTTCGCCCCACTGCGCGACATGTTGCTAACACATGGCGATCACTACATGCACCTGGCGGACCTGAAGTCGTACCTCGAGGCCGACGAGCAGCTGCGCGCGTTGTACGCCAATCCCGACGAATGGGCGCGCAAGGCCATCTTGAATGTGGCGGGTTCGGGCAAGTTCTCAAGTGACCGTACCATCGCCCAGTACGCAGCCGATATCTGGAAAGTGCAACCATGTCCAGTTCCAGAGAAGGCGTAAGGAAAAAGCCGGTTTGAGCGTCGTCGAACCTTGTCGTAGTTTTCCAGTAGGAGCTACGCTGGTAACCGGCGCCGCCAATTTCTCAATCTTCTCCCGGAGTGCGGGCAGCATTGAACTGCTGCTTTTCGATCAGGCGGATACCCAAGGGCGTCTCTCGGTGCTCACGCCGGAATGCGACCTTCGAAATGTTGGTTTCACCAGTTCTACGAGTTTAACTATCCTCCATCGGTGCCGGCGAAATTTCTCTGGCCGGCCCCTCCCAACACGACATGAGTTTCAGGCCTGGCTCGACTGCGCTGTCAGTCCTTCGCGCACAGTGCGCTGCCCTTCTGAGGGCACTGTCTCGATATTGGGCAGATCTCCAGTAATCACTCGAGAATAGGCGCCCTAGAAACATAGATTTGCCGCTCATAAGCTTTGGCGACGTGAATGCAACTTCATGAGCGTGGACGACGCGATGAAGAAGCTAGGGCAATTGGCTAAGCCGTATCGAGTAGAAGATGGCAAGCATTTCCGTCTCCGGGATTTCGATTCCGGGGATACGGGCGAGATCAGGTCAAAGCGACACGCTGCGGCGGAGTTGCAACGAGGTGTTGACCAGTTGTGCGTTTGGCAGGACAAGCTCTACGCACAGCACCAGTGGGCCGTCCTGTTGATCTTTCAGGCTATGGATGCAGCCGGCAAAGACGGCACCATCAAGCATGTCATGTCGGGAGTGAACCCCGCAGGTTGCGAGGTCTACTCCTTCAAGGCGCCGAATGGACTGGAGTCGAACCACGATTACTTGTGGCGAACCACGCTGCGTCTACCTGAGAGCGGCCGCATTGGGATCTTTAACCGCTCCTATTACGAAGAGGTATTGGTCGTAAGGGTGCATGACGCTCTGTTGAAACAGCAGAAAATCCCGCCATCGCTGATTACCAATGGTATCTGGAAACAGCGCTTCGAGGATATTTGCGCTTTCGAGCGCTATCTCAGTCACAACGGAGTCGTGATCCGCAAATTCTTCCTAAATCTCTCCAAGGCTGAGCAGTCCAAACGGTTTCTGGCACGGCTGGAGCAGCCCGAGAAGCATTGGAAATTTTCCGCTGCCGACATCAACGAACGCGAATCCTGGAACGACTACATGACGGCTTACGAGGACATGATCCGGCACACGGCCACACCATGGGCCCCCTGGTACGTTGTTCCGGCAGACCACAAGTGGTTTACGCGCATCGTGGTTGCGGCAGCAATTGTTGACGCACTGAAAGGGCTGGACTTGTCCTATCCCACGGTGGACCCGCAGAAACACAAGCAGCTTGAAGAAGCCCGCCGGTTCCTGCAAAACGGGAGGCCCTAGTCATGGCCGGAAACTTTTCTCAATTGTTGCCGCCGCCCGAGGCAATGAAAATTCTCATCATCTTCGTACTGTCCTTTCTGATTGGGCTGGAGCGAGAGGAGCACAAGGCGGACGGCGACTACTCCTTCGGCGGGGTGCGGACATTCCCGCTTATAGGACTCGTGGGATACGCGGTGGCTCTGTTATCAAAGGACCAACTAGTGCCCCTCTCCATTGGTTTCGCGGTGGTGGGTGCATTTCTCTTGATGTCATACCGGCATAAGCTGGCTGGAGCTCAGGCGCTCACTGACCCGCCCGGTGTTACGACTGAAATCTCAGGCTTGACTACCTACGTGCTCGGTGCGCTGGTCTGTAACGGCTATTTCTGGATTTCTGCAACCATCGCCGTACTCAGTCTGTTCTTGTTGGAGCTCAAGGGAGTGCTGGAAGGTTTGTCGAAGCGCCTTGCACCGCACGAGATTCTGACGTTCACAAAATTCCTGCTTCTTACAGCCGTGATCCTGCCGACAGTGCCGAACACGCCATTTACGCAATTCGGGATCAACCCGTTCAAGACGTGGTTATTGGTTGTGGCCGTGTGCGGGATTTCTTATGGAAGCTACGTACTCCTGGCTCTTTCCAGGCAGAGGAACGGCGTACTCCTCTCTGGACTACTTGGAGGTGTCTACTCTTCTACCGCGACCACGGTTGCATTGGCGAAGAAAGCCTGTCTTCAAGGAGCTCCGTACCTGTTCTCTGGTGGGATCCTCCTTGCCTCAGCGATGATGTACGTACGCATGACAGTTCTTCTGATGCTCTTTAATCGCACACTTCTACATATGCTGGCGGTGCCACTTCTCGTCCTTGGGTGTGTAGCCGGGATCACAGGATGGTCCTGGTCACAGCTTCAGAAACGGAAACCGGTGGAAACCCACGGCGAGGTTGAGCCGAGAAATCCCTTGGAAATGCGGTCCGCGATTTTCTTTGCAGCACTGTTCCTTGCCGTTCTGGTTATCTCCCGCCTCGTAATCATTCATTTTGGCAATACTGGAATGTATGGTCTTGCGAGTCTTACCGGTCTTATTGATGTGGACGCTTTTATCCTGGGCATGACCCAGTCTGCCGGGAGCCTCACGCCAGGTCCTTTGGCGGCCAAAGGCATCTTGATCGCGGTCGCCAGCAACAATGTGGCCAAGGGCCTTTATGCCTATGCGTTCGCTGATCGGAAAACGGGGTTACAGAGCCTGGCATTGTTGAGCGGCATGGCTGCACTAAGTCTCATCCCGTTATGGCTGTTACCCTAACGTGAGAGCGATGTCGTAACTACGTATGGCGCTCGGGTTGCACTCCCATGATCGAGTGCTTGAGGGGCAAAGAAGTGATGAAACTCGCGACGTTACTAGAGGAAATCACGGGAAACCGCCGCTTTGCAACACCAGACGACATCCGCAAGGTTTTCGGCGATTATCACAACATGCTGCGCTGGTTAACCGGCTTCCTGATCGGAGACGAGAAGCTCGCAGGCGCCTGTATCGTTGATGCCTGCACGATTGCCGAAACTCAAACTCCAGACTTTCACGAATGGCTCGTACACTGGGGCGCCCGTGCCACGGTTGGATGCGCGCTCCAAATTCAGCAGGCGAACATCACGGAGCTTGCCCCCAACTATGAAAGCAGTGACCCGGCCCATCTGAAGCATCCCGCGCTTTCACCTGAGTACTTTCTATTGCTGATTAAGAATACCGAGAATATTCACGCTCGCCTGGACGTACTTTGCCGGTTCGTGCTCATACTGCGCGGCATTGCAAATGAATCCTATGACAAAGTTGCTGCACAGCTCGGGATCAGCCGCAGTGCCGTCGAAGGAGCCTATTGTGTTGCATTCGACGCTCTCGAACTTGCCTCCGACGGGGTGCTATGCAGTGCAGATGTTCCGTCGACTCGCATTAACAACGAACAAACGCCCGCCGATTCGACTGCTTGAAGGTGCTGGTTTGTTCCGACACCACTTGCGGTGCCCGCGGGTTAGGTTAGCATCGTCCGCGGGCGTGCTACTTGCCCAAAAAGACGTGCCGTAAGAGGCGGACTGAAGGATGAAGTAATGTTCGCCTGCTGGCTTTAGCGTTTATCGGATTCAAATCCTGCAACATCTGTTTCACGACCCTATGCTGCCAGTGACCGTATCAGGGCGGGCAATTGTGCCTTCTGAACCCCTAATGCGACTGCTAATCAACCATTTAGCCATCATCAGGTTCGGCATTACACATGCACTCTCCCACAATGGCGAACGCCATGCGAGGTTTTATGCCGAACGTCACAAACTTCTTCAACTTTTTATTTGGCTGTCGTCACAGCAATCTTAGCCGTGTCTTCACCATCAGCAGACGGACATACTGCGTTTGCTGTGACTGCGGCGCAGAGTTCGACTATTCGCTGGAAACCATGTCGATTAAGTCGCCAGCAAACGCGGCTCCCCGTCCGCCACGCGTTGTCGGAGGCGTAAGCGATGCGGTCGCCTAACGACGCGGAGATCCAGCTATGTGACGGAGCCCAACTATTCCGAAGATGAGGAATCTTATACAGGAGCAACACAATGCCGAAGCTATTCGTGGGAATACTGATACTTTTCTTGCCAGTCCTTGCGTTCGGTCAATCTTTACCTGCGTCATCGACATACCAGCCGGCGACCATTATCCAGGTCAGCCTGCATCGGTCCCCAGGAGCCTCTAATTCCGATGACGCGCTCTACGAGGTGTCGGCGGTAGTAGGGCGTACAGTTTACGTTGTCCTGACCCCGTCGCCATTACCGTCGGGAGCAATACGGTATGCAGTTGGCCGTGAAGTCCTCGTCCACGTAGGCGATAACACAATCATATGGAACGACATCCTGGGCCGGTCTCACGAGGTGCCGATCATAAGCAGAAGCCCGTTTTCCGGCACCTTCAAATCTCAAGACTAATCAATCGATGATTCTGCTTCATACGAAGCAGAGCATATTAACGGAAAGGAGCTCAATGAGGTTTATTCAACGACTGTCATTCTTACCCGTGTTCATCGTTTTCATAACTTCTCTCTATGCACAGGATGTTCACTACAACTACGACCACAGCGCGAACTTTGGAGCCTACAAAACTTACCAGTGGGTCGACCTCCCGGCCCGGGCGGGGCGGTGCAGGATCAGTTGATCGATCAGTCCATTAAGCGTGCAGTGGACGAACAACTCGCGCAGAAAGGCCTGACCAGGGCCGACAAGGACGCGGATCTCTACGTCAGCTATCACGCCATTGTCAGAGAGGAAAAAGGCATCAACTTGTCGGCATTTGGTGACGGCGGCGGCCCCTGGGGATGGGGCGGCGGTTGGGGCGGATTCAATAGCGGTACCGTAACCGGCCAAACATCCACTATTCCTGTCGGAACGCTGCTGGTAGACCTGTACGATCCTGCAAGAAAGCAGCTGGTCTGGCGCGGAGACGGCACCAAAACCATTGACCTTAAGAAAGACCCTGATAAGAACTACAGAATTCTGCAAAAATCCATGGCCAAGCTTTTTAAGAACTATCCGCCGCAGGCCGGCAAGTAAGAGGAGACAAAGTGAAATCACACTGGATCATCAGCTTCCTACTAACGTGTGCGCTGGCGATTTTCGCCAATGCTCAAGAGAATAGCGGCGTGCAAACCGCAGAAGGCACAATCGCAAATCTAGCGCGGCAGAACTCAGGCGGCGCCACTAGCCCTGCTATGCAACTACAAGCGCCTGCAGGATCGCAGGATGCCGGGAGCTATCCAGAGCGGTTGGAGCAGGTTCTGGGAGCCATGTCGGCAGAGTTAAGCGAAATTGCACAGGCCGCTCGTGAAGGCAAGATCAGCCGCGATCAAGCGGAATACCTCAGCCTGGAACGATACTACGTGGCATTGACCCGCTTCCAGTTCCTGCGGACGCTGTACCAGGATCCGCCGCAGGGCAATCAGGCAGAATCCTACGCGCAGGCAAATCCGGCGCCCCAGATTCCCAGCGCTTCCGTCACTCTCCCGCCGCGAACTTGCTCGCCTGATATTTCCGAACAGCTCGTTAGCTACCTCGAGCTAAGTCCGCGGCAGGTCGAGGCAATTCGGGCGCAAGTGACTGCCCAGTGTGAGCAGGTACAACCACTGATGGAGCGACTGGAAGAGAGCCGTCGCAAGGAGATCTCGATCAAACTGAGCGGAAAATTTGATGTTAAGGAGGTTCAAGCTCTCGCGGAAGAGCAGTCGGAAATTATCAAGCAGCTCATTGTGGCTAATTCGCAGCTCGAGATCAAACTTTACGGCATGCTGACCACCGAGCAACAACGAAAGGTCGATGGAATATTACGCCAGAGTCTCGACTCGGAGGTGAAACCGGCTTTTACCGAGTGGTGAAACGGCTCCTACTGTTCTGACTCATCGCAGCGTTGAATTGGCACGGAGTACTTTTTTCTATGACGCGTTGGAGATCGATGTGAAAGCACGATTGATGATCGTATTGTTAATCACGGGGGTGCTGCTGCCTTCGGCTAATGCCCAAGAGAGCAGCAGCGTACAAGATAGCAACCGTGCCATGGCGCCTGTGCAGCAGCAGCACGGCGTGCCCATCCATCCACCGCAAACACAAGTGCCGCCCGAATCGCGCGATATGGAAGGACATCCACAACCCAATAGCGCGAATGCCGGTGAAACCATCGTGATTAATGTGTGGTCCTCTGCCAAATCGGTGGCAGGCACGGCAAACGAGATGGAGTGTAAGCAACTATCAACAGGTTTCGCTGCTTCCGCATTGACCGTCGCCTTCAGGATGCAATCAACAGAGCGCAGAATCGAAAACTCCATCAGACGGGGCTTTCCGCTCGGCGAGTTCTGGATCCAAACCGACCTTGAAGGGATCGACGATTCGCTCAGATTGGCAGCTCTTTCCGTCACCAACGATGCTGATCGACAAGCGTTGCAGCAGTTGGAAAACCAGAACAGTCGGCTGCAAGTCTGGACCGATTGGCTGATGGACGCCAACCGAAAGATGCAGCTGGGGGATTACTACATGTCTGCATCGGCACTGGACAACGACACGCGGTTTCAGAGTGGCGTAGCTTGCACCAAGTTCTTGGTTTCGATGCTGGCGAGCAGGAGATTGGCGGACGACAACTCCTGCTTGTGAGGTGCCTCTCCTGATCTTGGCAAGACTTCCAATTCCTGTTGCCGTAAAGCCCGTGGATGAGGTCCCTTGCCAGTGTAAGTGCCCGCGGAACGTCAAACTCCGCGCCCATCGGCACCTCAGCACTCCGAAGGCCTCCTGAATACATACAGTTACGCCGGACTCGTCATGGCGTGGCGCTTGCAATGTGGAAGGCAGGAGTGTTTCATGACCCTTGGAATCATTAAGTCAGCGTGCGCCCTTGCCGTCGTGCTCTGGGCAGCCGCACTCAGTCACGCTCAGCAACCTCTGCCACAGGCGCCGCCGACGGCAACAATCATGGGAACGGTGCTCGATATCACCGGCGGCACAGTTCCGAATGCGACTGTTGTCTCGCAAGGGCCGAACGAGAATCGCACCGTTGTGACAGGGGATAACGGCTTCTTTAAGTTCGATGGTATTAACCCTGGAACACCAATCCTAATTCTCGTCACTGCACCCGGGTTCAAGAGCTGGACCTCCAACCAGATTATTCTCCAGTTGGGGCAGTCCTTCATAATGACTGGCGTCACCCTCGCGGTCGAACCTGTAGAAGAGTCAGTGAACGCGGTTACCCCGGAGCAAATCGCCGCCGAACAGGTGAAAGTCGAGGAAAAGCAGCGTGTCTTCGGCGTCGTACCCAATTTCTACGTGACCTATGATCACAACGCTGCACCGCTTACACCAAAACTAAAGTTTCAGCTTGCAATGAAGGCGTTAACGGATCCGGTCACGATGAGTGGCTTCGCCTTCAACGCCGCAATTTACCAGGCGGCCGATTACCCGAGCTACCGTCAGGGTGCTGCTGGTTATAGTCAGCGCCTTGGCGCTACCTTTGCCGGCGGCTACACCAACATCTTGGTTGGCGATGCGCTACTGCCCTCTCTCTTTCACCAGGACCCCCGCTACTTCTATCAAGGCACCGGCACAACGAAATCCCGCCTTCTGCACGCGCTGTCAACTCCATTTGTCGCCAGAGGAGACGATGGACGTAGTGAGATCAATTATTCGAACATCATTGGCGACTTGGCATCCGGCGCGATTGCGAATGCCTACTATCCGAGCCAGGACCGTGGCGCTGGACTCGTAGCTCGCAGTGCCTTGATTGGCATCGGCGGCCGTATGGCCCTCGGCGTCGTCCAAGAGTTCGTGTTGCATAAGTGGACGTCTCGACACCCCAGCGAGCCCTAATGTTGCCTGGGAAATCGGCTCGGGCGTATCTACGTCGAGAATCTAAGAAAGAGCGGGCCTCGAGGCTTGCTTCTTACCCGTTGGTGCTCAGTCGATCCCTGCGCTTCTGTCTTCAACCCTCACCTGGACAAATTCGTCGGCTCGACCGAACCCTGCATCGCTGGAGGGCGATGCAGTCCCCGGGAACGTGCCCCAATGTGGGCAGAATGCCGCCACTGCCGTCGACATTTTCGACAGACTGTCCAGCTTCAGTTCGTCAAGGCGCTGATTCCTCAGTTACTTACATTGATCCCGCCTTGGCATGTGCCGTGCTCTTAGAGGAGTAGTCCGCAAGTTGGAGATTCTGTCGTTCGAATCCATCGCTTGCGCGAAGAACAAGAGGTGGTCACCCATGAAAGAAACCTTAGCAAGACAGACGAGCTTTGACAGTCGTTACAGCTTCGGCATACACCGAGCCCTTATTTTCACGCTCGTATATTTCGGCTGTCTTGTCGCGCCCTCGCTGTCTCATGGGGCTGAGTTGAAGCAAGACACTTTGGTCTATTGGAACGCGTACCTCGATGCTGCCCTTCCAGAGATGACCTCCCAAACGCCGTTTCTTTGGGTCGACCAGAAACCCGAGCGCCTTCAGCGTGTCCGTGATGGTGAGATTCTGGTCTCGTCCGTCGGGAAGGAAAACCCAAAACCGGTGGCCTCAGGGTTGATCCACGATTGGGCGGGGGCGGCCTTTCTTCCGAATGCCAGTATCAAGGACGTTTTGTCCGCCGCGCGTGATTACAGCAACTACAAGGAGTATTACAAGCCCACGGTTGTTGACTCCAGGTTGCTTGGCAGCGCCGGGCCCTGCGAGAAGTACTCCATGCGCGTGGTGAACAAGGAAGTCGTCGCCCAAACGGCGCTCGATATGGAGTACGAGACCTGCTACTTCAAAATCGACGACCGGCGATGGTACAGCACCACGCACACCACGCGGGTGCAGGAGATTCGGCACCTGGGCCGGACGGACGAGCAGGAACTTCCGCCGGATCATGGCAGCGGCTACATCTGGCGCCTGTACAGCGTCGCCAGGTTTGAGCAAAGAGACGGCGGAACCTATGTGGAAGTCGAGGCGATTGCCTTGAGTCGCGACATTCCGTTTGCGGTACGCTGGGTGGTTAATCCTATCGTGCGTCGCGTCTCAAGGAACTCCATGGTCGTCTCCCTGCAACAGATGAAGGAGGCGGTCCGCTTGACCGAAGATGCGGAGCGAGCTCCCAATTTACCCACGACTGCCCACAATGGCTCTCGACGCACTCTCGCTTCAGAGGTAGGCATCGCCAAGAGTTTTGCTCCGGCCGGGAAGCCTTGACGTATAGGAAAAACAAAACTCGATTTCCCAAGGATCGAATGGCAACCGAAAAGCAGCTTGATTCTTGCTGTACTTTTCAGGTCAAAAGACGGAAGATTCGCGTCGTCAAGAGTAAGAAGCAGGTGGGAAGGTGCCGAAAAGGGCGACACGTGTTGCACTGCGCCGGGCCGATTCGTTTGCAAGGCTGGATGAGGGAGGAAGAAGCAAGGCAGTCTGATTCCGAGCCTCCCTTCAAGCGCGCGGTGATGCCTTCAATGCAGTAATACTGGGGATTCCTAACTTTGGGGACTCAATCGACCGACCCAGCGCATCGGCTGACCGCGCGAGTCCATGAGCGGATCGTTACCAAAATCTCGGCGTCTCGAATACGCCCAACCTAACCGCCGCGGACGATGTCGCCTTTGTTGCCCTAGCAGCAGGAAAATAGCCGTGGCTGTCCGCCGCTTTGAGCGCGGCGCCAATAGTCCGAAATAGCGGACTGCGTGTCGATACCGATCTGGTACATGTTCTGCCAGGAGAGCCACGAAATCGGCAGGCGAACACTTAGTGCTCACCTGCATCTTCAGTCTTTTGTCCTTCACCGAGAACCGGACCGTGGCGCCAGTGATCTCCTCAAAACGGTGGTGAGCAATAGGCGGCCGGCGAGCATAGCGTCCCGCGTATCGCAAGAAGTGCTCTTTGGATTGGAAGTAATCGACATGGGTGCTCCACCATCGGTATTCGCGCGCCAAAACTGCTTTGAGATGGCCGGGATGGTGATTGGATGTCAGTGCGCCAGCTTCCAGAGCCTCTCTGAGGAAAGTGATTACGGCGAATCGCCACATATGCATCAGCTTCTTGCGATCAAAATACAAGCGGGTGGTCCAACCTCCAACTGAACCGTTCAGACCTCCGGCCGAGACCAGAATGTGCAGATGTGAATTGAAGTTGAGCCGAGCACCGAAGGTGTGCGGTATCACCATAATCAGCACAGTAGCGCCGAATTTGACCTTTACCCACTGCTGTATGACCGCAGCTCCCAATGCGGGTAAGTCATGAAGAAGATGTCGGTTCTGCTGAAAAATTGACCAGAGGACATCGGGCATGGTGAAGACAATACCTGCATACCGAATGTCCGGCAGAGCCGCCCACTGTTGGCGTTGCCAAAGCAGCGTGGCCCGATGACCGCAACTGGGACAGGCTCTGGACTTGCATGTGTGGTAAACGAGCTTCTCTTCGCTGGTCGAAGCGAATATCTCGGCTCCTAATGCTGGGGTCCTGCAGTTGATCACGCGAATGAAGTTTTCGCGGACGGCAGGTCGGGTTCCAGGATGATCCCAGCAATCCCGCGTGTCGATAAGAATCTGCTTTAATGGCTCTTTACAACGCATGGAATCGGCAACTCCTCCTGGGCTGGCAAGACTTGAAGCAACTCGTCAGTTACAAAAACAGCTTTCCCAGGCACGTCCACCGCTGCTAACTGAGCTGGGTGCTTCGGAGCTGCAATAGACGCTGGGCCAGGCCAGCGAGTCCGAGGCTCTCGGCTGACAGTGGATTTTTCGACAGGTGCTTCGAGATGAGGCGCCGTATAGTCTTCTTCACGCCCTTCTCGCCGCGATATAGCATCAAGACTCGTCGCTGGTTCTCGGATGACATCTCGCGCCAGAGCCACGCCCGGTGAATACTGACGTCTCCGTTTCGCAAGGCGTCCTGCAGTTCCGTACATGCACTTGCCATTACTTGCTTGACCTTGGTCACGTTGCCAAGAGAGACACTTGCAGCAGCGGCAATTTCAGACCGCACGTCCACTCTTTCAGCTTCTGTCAAATTTGACGAACCCTTCCTGCGAGCCCCGAGTCGCTGGTTCGACTGCGCCTTCTCCCTGAACCAAGGCTCGAGGTCCAGCGCCAGAAGTATTCGGCAAAAAGCGTTCAGGCCTTCCACACGGCAGTGCCTAAATAGAAGCCAATGAAGAGCTTCCTCATCAGTCAGGTCATACTCGATACACGTAACTGTTGTCGGGCCCTGTCGCCGAGCAAGCTCCCAGCGGCAATAGCCGTCAATGATCGTCCGGTTTCTTGTGATCATCAGCGGCTCGTGCAAGCCGAAATCTCCACTTTCTGCAAGAGCAGACAATCTTGATGGAGAGACCGTGAACCGATGGCGCCCGTAACTGGGGTGCGGGCGGAGTTCATTTACATGACAGGACACAAGCCGACCCTGAAGCCGGTCTGCTTGCCGTTCCTCGTCGCTCGACTGGTCCCGGTCAGATTCCATGCGAGTTTTGAGTTGTTCCGCTGCGCCGGCGTCGAATACGGGGTGCAGTCCAAAAGCGAAAAGGGCCTGGAGCGAGTCCAGACCCTCTCGAGAGCTACAAGTGTTGGAGTTATTCTGAAACGTCGAAGTCGTGAATCCGCTGCGCACCACTATCCACACTGCGGGGGATTTTGTGGGGCCAGCAAATGTCGCGTATTGTCAACAAAAGACTTACGGTGTCACCTTCCGCACGAGCCGCTTATGCTAAGTACTTTGTTTGTGAATGGATTAGAGTCAACGCCCGCTGATTCGTAATCGACAGGTCATCGGTTCAAGTCCGATCGTCGGCTCCAGTAAGTTTCTGCGTCTTCCGCTTCGTCGGCAAAGGAAGGCTCGGGCACCTGTCCTGGGTTTGGCTTCACTTCTTACTTCGCCTGCGCCTCGGCGCGAGACTTCAGGAAGACATCCACGTTGATCTTGTCCACCAACGAGACACCGGTGTCCACGAATGCGGGAATTGGAGCGAAGGAATTCACCGAGTAATCCGTCTTCAGGTCGATAGGATAGTGGTGGATGTCGTCCAGCGCCTTCAATCCGTAGTACGCCATGGTGTAGGGCTTCTGGGAAATCGTGGAATCGATTACTCCATCCTTGATCAGGTTCAGGGTTGCTTCATCCACATCCATCGCGACGATCAGCCGGTCGGTCGCCTTCTCCCGCCTTACGGCCTCGGCAACATCTTTTCCTGACGAAGCCTCCAGGCAGATGAATGCGTCAACTCTTTCAGCACTTTTGTCGCGCAAATAATGAGTGGTTCGATCAAAAGCGTTACCGGAATCCCCTTTGATATTGAACACTTCCACAATCTTGATGCCGGGGTGATCGGCGAACACGTCCTTGTAGCCTTTGAGGCGCTGCTCCATATTCGTCTGAGGCATGGTGTAGAACACGACACTCCCTTTACCATGCAGCTTTTCAACCACTCTCGAGCCGCCCATGCGTCCAGCTTCCAGATTATTGGTGCCAATGAAGAAAAGCCGTTGGCTCTCGGGAGCATCCGAATCGATGGTGATGACCGGTATGCCGGCGTTCATCGCGGCGTTAATCTCCGGCCTCATCACCGCCGCATCGGCAACCGATACCAGAAGGCCTGCGGGTTTGAGGGCGGCCGCGTTGCGGAATTCCTCCGCCTCGGCCTGCGGGTCGTAAGTTTCCGGACCACGGACATCCCACTTCACGCCATACTGTGCCGCTGCCTTGGAAAGACCGGCCGCGGCGGTCTGCCAATAAGGTAATTTGGAGTTGACGGTGACCAGAATGTAGCGTTCAGAGTTGTCGTGGCGCGAACAGCCCAGGAGAAGAGACAACGTCACAACGATTAACGTCAGGACTGTACACTTCGCAGCAGCTTGCATAGTCGCCTCACGGGTGAAAGATCGCGCGCAAGACGAGTTGCCATCGCAACCGTTGAGACCGTGGCAAGACATCCTGCTCGGCAAAGCCGGATTGTACCTCCAGGAATGAAGCGTGGGAACCCGAATCTTCGGGAATTGCGGACCGGCTTGAGTGCGACGGGTCTGTTCGGTCCGGTCCGCTTTCTTGACTCTCATTCAGCCGCGCCCTAGTATCCGAAGTCAGCATGTCTTCGGTCCCAGGTCATCGTCCCTTCCGGCAGATCATTGCCCGAACAGCCGTTCTTCTCGTTATCCTGCCGCTCGCAAGCACCTTGTTTGCGCAACCGGCAGCCAAGCCGGCCCCTTCGCCAAAGCAGCCCATCGCCAATTTTGTGGATATCGCCGAGAAGGCCGGACTCACCATGTCGGAGATCTTCGGCGGCGTGAACAGCAAGAAGTACATCATCGAGACGACTGGCACGGGCGTCGCCATCTTCGACTACGACAATGATGGCTGGCCCGACATCTTCATCGTGAACGGCACAACTCTAGAGGCATCGAAGACCGGCAAGGGGCCGACGAACCATCTCTATCACAACAATCACGACGGTACGTTCACCGATGTGACCGCGAAGGCCGGCCTCGCCGCGAGCGGCTGGGGACAGGGTGTCTGCGTTGGCGACTACGACAATGATGGCTGGGAGGATCTCTACATCACCTACTACGGCAAGAACCGCCTCTACCACAACGATCACGGCGTCTTCACGGATGTGACGGACAAGGCGGGCGTGGGCGGATCGGGGAAGGCATGGGGCTCAGGCTGCGCGTTCGTTGATTACGATCGCGACGGCAAGCTCGATCTCATCGTTGCAAATTACGTGGACTTCGATCTCTCGACCGCACCCGCTCCGGGAGATCGCCCGTCGTGCATCTGGAAGGGCGCGCCGGTAATGTGCGGTCCACGAGGACTGACGCCTGCGAAAAACATTCTTTACCACAATCGCGGAGACGGCACCTTCGAAGACGTGACCACCAAGGCCCACATCGACCAAACCAGCGGCCATTATGCCCTCAGCGTCTCCACGCTCGACTATGACGACGACGGCTGGCCCGACATTTTCGTCGCGTGCGACAGCACGGCGAGCATTCTGTACCACAACAACCGTGACGGCACCTTTACCGACGTGGCCGTGACCGCGGGCGCCGCGTTCAATGAAGACGGGCGCGCGCAGGCGGGCATGGGTTCGACCGTGGCTGACTACGACGGGGACGGTCGGCTCGACATCTTTAAGACCAACTTTTCCGACGATACCTCGACGCTGCTGCACAACGACAAGGCGGGAACTTTCACCGATGCGACGACCGCCGCCGGACTTGGCCTGAACACCAAGTATCTTGGCTGGGGCACCATGTTCTTCGACTTCGACAATGACGGCTGGCCCGACCTGCTGCTGGTGAACGGCCACGTCTATCCGGAAGTGGACAAGTATCACTTGGGCAGCGACTTCCAGGAGCCACGGCTGCTGTATCACAACAACGGCAACGGCACCTTCACCGACATCTCGGATTCAGCGGGAACGGGCATCACCACGCCAGCGTCGTCGCGCGGGCTGGCGGTGGGCGATCTGTGGAATGACGGACGAATGTCGGCAGTCATCAGCAACATGAACGCTCGGCCAAGCCTGCTGGAAAACCAGAGCAAGTACGCGAACCACTGGATCGCCTTCAAGACGATCGGCACGAACTCCAATCGCGACGGCATCGGCGCACGCATCACGGTCAAAGCGGGAAAGCGGCTACTGGTGGACGAAGTGCGCAGCGGGTCGAGCTACGTTTCCAACAGTGACATGCGAGTACATTTCGGACTGGCGAAAGAAACGAAGGTGGATTCAGTTGAAGTGCGCTGGCCCAGCGGTCTGACGGAGCGGTTTGAGAATCTTACGGTGGACAAGATCAACGAAGTAAAGGAAGGCAGCGGGACCGCGGTGAAGAACGATCCGCCGAAGAAGCCATGAGCAGTCGCGATTCGCGCTCTGGTTGGTTACGACTGCTCCCCGCCCTAGCCAACATCAGGCTAGAGCGGGGAACCGGAATTGATCATTATTTGGTTGGCGGGTACTGGCACTGGGTCTTCTGGCCAAATTTGCTCATGTCCAGCGACTGAAACTGCACGTTACTGGGATTGAAATAATCCATCGGGCCGTCCGGGAATGGATCGCCCTTGGGAGGATCGACTGGGTTAGCCGGCGGTGACCAATCCGACGGCATCGTGAAGGCGAAGCCGTAGCAGCCCTCTTCTGGACAGTCGGGATCCTTAGGACCCCAGCTGCATACGGTGTCATCTGTGCAGGTCGACCCGAGAGCTATGGTGCAGCCACAGGTCTTGGTCCCGTTTTGTCCGACTTTTATCCCGCAGTAGGTTTTGGGCTGGCAAGCATCACTGAACTCCGCCGCGAACTCATTCGCAATATTACTCTTGCTCAGGTCCACGGTCACGGTCAGCACGTTCTGGTCTTTGTGGTATTTCGGATCAATCCAGGGCTCTCCACCAGGGATGGGGTTAAACATATAGGTGTCGGTGTCGAAGATGCCCCGAACCGGAACTACCTTCCATTTGCCGGTTTCATCATTCGGCCCCAGGTAAATGTCGAACGTCAACTGCGTCGAGGCTTTGCCATAGATGAAATACACGTAGTAAGTCTGGTCCTTCTGGAAGACCGAGACGCCATGTGAGGAAGCGGGGTTCGAGGCAATACACCCGCCCTGGTTAGTGCAGTTGTTGCTAGTATCAATGTAGTAATGACCGTGATTGAGCGTGAGCGTACTTCGCTGCCCCGAGTCCTGGCCCAGCATTAAGGCACGCGGTTTGGGTACCGGAGACTCCATCAGCTCGTCTTTGGTCAGGTATTGGCGATACAGCGGCACGCCGAAGGTTTCCGGCGTCGCGCCCTGGTGGGTCCAATACGCGGGACCGTTTAAGGGATCGCCTTGTATGCACTCATAGGGATAGGAACACTGCATGCCCTGATTGGGGGGCGGACATGGTCTCGTCCCGGGGTAGAACCCGATCGCGCAGCCGGCGATGATTCCCGTGGTTACATACTCGTAAGGGCTGGTCTTGGCGGTTCCCGGGGGTCCTTTTCCGTCCGCAACGCTGGCGTGCTTGTCGGAGGCGCATTCCACCTCTTCCAATGGGGCATTGAAGAAAGGATCTTCGTTGACCGAGATGGTCTCCCGTCCTGTGGTCATGGTGGGTTCCATCTCGGATGCAACCCGGCCAGTCAGCGATCCGTCACCACCGGGCACGGTCATACCCATCTTGTTTTTCGTATCGGGCACGCCGTCATTGAGGACCGTTTGCCGGTCAATATCCGTGAAGTTGTTGAACATCCCGGGTGAATCATTACCCGGACAGTAGCGCTTGTGGATCTCATCGTCGTACGGCTGGTAGGGCCAGGTGTTGGGTACGAACAGCGGCTCGATCAGGAAGTGCCGGATATTGGCATTCAGAAACGTCAGGTTCACGGAGTGAAAGGCTGGAGGGTAATAAAACCCGTTGGGCTGCTTCCACGCAATGGCGGCGTTAGGGAGATAGCAGGTGCCGGCGGAATCTTTGGGGACGCCGTCCACGTGGAACGCACGATACATCCAGTTACCGGCCATATTGCCCGGCATCAACGTCGGATAAACGTCGAGGTAGGCATTCGACTGCTGGAAAGCCGGCCCATCATAGACGCTGAACAAGCGCTCGCCGGGGAAGGGATTTACCTGAATCGTCATGGCATCCGCCACGGAGAGGCAATAACCGCGATCATCCTGGTTGCTGCAAGTTAATCCTGTTTTTGGATTGAACGGCCCGGCCTCGGAGGCAAAGCCGTTGGCCGGAAAGCCGTCGCTGCCTACTTTCTGAGAGGTGCCAATAAAAGCGCTCTTATAGGCCAGCATCCAGTTGCCTAGTGGGTTATCGGAGTGCGTATACCCTCCGCCGGTGGTGAAGTTCAAGCCAGCGTACTGGGTATCGGTGACGGCACCGCCGGTGAAGAGGAACCACTTGGGTCGCATCCAAATCGCGGCAAAGTTGGTCTGTGCGTAGTTGAATGAGGTGTCATAGTGGTCCAGGACCGTGGCCTCGCAAAATGACCTATTCGGCCCAGTGTTGGCGCAAGGAGCGATCTTGAGGTTGCCGCTGCTGCAATCGGTTGGGTTCGTAGGATCGTCAGCTCCGGGGCACTGGCTGGGGTTGCGCAAACCGCTAATCTGCGGGTAGTAGAGGTTGTAAGCGGGGGTATTGGACTGACTTAACCCTGGCGCCAGCGTATTCGTAACCGCCTGTAAGGTCACATCATTCGCGGGACCGTCACTGAACCCACCGCAATCGTAGGTGTCTCCGATGCTGGTGAAGGAAAGCATGGCGGCCGAGCAAGTGTTCCCGATAAAGCTCTTCAACGGCGTCAGGCCGGCGCGCCCGGTGTTGTTCATGCGCAACGGCGACATGTCTTGAACATTGAGCTGCTCGGATGCATACCCATCCCAGGTCTCAAACATGGAGGGGCCGCCGTTGGCTCCGGGCAGCAGCCAATAGCAAGAGCCGCAACTGGTGACACCCGCGGCCATGTTGTACTGAAAATCGTTCCAGCCGTTCATGATCCAGAAGGCGCTAGGGTGGTTCCAGTCGGAACGGTAGGGCATGAAGTCGCCGCGCGGTCCGTCGTCTGGCCGGGCGAGAATGCCGGGAACCCGGCGCGGGTTCAACGGCGAAGTCTGCCCCGCCGAAATCTGCACCGCCGCGATGACGCTTACCCCCAGGTTGGCGTAAAGCTTGTTATTGACCTCGGTAGCGTCTTCCAGATAGTAGCCATGCCCGATGGAAACGAAGCCGACATTGCGGGCGATGGTCATCCCCTGCGTGGCATGCACGGTGATCCAGCGCGTCATGGATTCGTGGATGGAAGAATCCCGCACATAAGGCATTTGCGTGGGGTCGGACGGCTGCGGTGTCTTCCGGGCCATGTGGAAGTGCACGGGATAGTGTCCGATTATTCCCCCCTGCCCCAAGTGGTAGAACTCCACTCCCTTGATCTGGTAGTTGGTAAAACCCTGACGGACAACCGTATGTCCGCCAAAGTAATTGCCGTCTGTGGGCGGGAAATGGTCGTGCTCGGAGGGGTCCTTGTCGGGCTTATCGCCTTCGGAAAGAATCTCAATGCTGCGGGTCAGCAAGCCGACCGCCGCGCGGGTGTCTATGCAACGTGTGTTTGGCGGGGTACTGGAAGAACAGGTGACGTGTGAGTCTTGCGTCGGACCGATCCCAGTCGGAACGCCGGTGAGGCTGTAGGTATCGCCGTTGTGGGCGAAGCAAAGCCCACTGCCACCGCCTTCGCATGGGACGTTCGGATAGCCCGGGTTTCGCGTGAATGTTATGGACTTCTTGTCGGCGCTTACCGTTACGACGGTTAGCTGTTCCGAGTGGGTGGGCATGTAATCGGTAGTGGTGAGCACAATCTGGTCACCCGGTGCCCAGTCCACCGCACGGCTCAGCGAGAGGCTGGTGTTTGTTGGGCTAACTGTGCCATTCAGCCGCACCCAACTGGTTCCCGTGTTCCCCGGATCGCCGTCCACCATGACGTCATAGGTGGCACCCTTCATTCCCAACAACCGGATGGTTCCCCCATAGGACAGCGCCAGGACCTTGTGTCCGAAATAGGCTGGCTTGCCTTTATCAGCGGCGTCAAAAGAGTCATAGCCATAAAAGCAATCATCGCCCGGCAGTTTGAATTGCGGGTTAATCGAACTGGCCTTAACGCAACCCATATTCTTCGGCATGGGTACGGTGTGGTTCATCAACGTGGGGTTCGAGGTCCAGAGCTTGCTATCCACGCCGCACATGGAATCCATCGCGCATGTCGCGCCAGGATTGATGGCTGGTCCCCAGAGGTAGATTCTGAGCCTTGCGCCCACTTCTCCCATGATTGGCGGATTCATGCCGATCGGGTGCATGACCGTCCCTGCCGCCAGAGTTCCGCCGTTTTCGACAATAATGTTTTCGGCGTGAAAATCAATGCGGGTATCCTCGAACGTCAGCGACCCTGGGCCGACGATGTTGACGTTGCGGAATACGTAAACTGCCACCGAACCAGGAGTTCCGTCCACCGTACACGGACCATTGACTAGTAGATCGGTGGTGGAGCTGCCTCCCGGAGGCAGTGACCCACCGCACGGCAGGGGAGCAGCGAAGGTAGCACTCGACAAACACACGGAGAAGGCCGTCAATAGAGCAATGGTCATGACGAGGGACATCGCCCGGACGATCTGGCGGATGCAGTAGAGGTGGGGACTCATGGCAGATGGCCTCCTTCGAAGATAGATAGGCTTACAGGTTCGACCAGGGAGATGAGAAGTTCGGCGATAACGTTTACTACAGGTAAGCGCAAGCTGTCAATGGCTACAAGATGCCCACAAAGCAGATGAAGTCACGGATTTTGTTCAGAGTTGCAGGATCGGGATGCCAGATTCTGGCGCTGAAGAATACGGCTCCAAGTCCAAATGAATGTAGAACCCCGGCGCGTGAACGTCGCGGCCCAAGAAGTGTGAAGAGCCGGCCGCACGGGCATTGGCATCCCGAAACTCGGCGCAGGTCTTGTGCGGACGAAGAAGAAGCGGCGTCAGGGCGATCCCTTGGCCGACTGATAGCTTGCCGACACTAATGCGTGGCAGTCGGTGATGGGGGAGACGCCAGCGGTGACACCACGTAGATCTGATCGAGCACCTTCAACATGAGGGCATTCGCCGTCGGCTTTTCGTCGAGCGATACGGTCAGATTGGTCCAGATCACAAGCGTCATCTGGCTTTTAGGGTCGTAGCCCATGAACGAGTTGTAGCCTGGGGTCTCGCCGCCATGAAAATAGACAGTGTTCGGTCCCCAGTGCAGCTTGGCGATGCCGTACCCGTACTGTTGGCCGTCGGGCTTGCTCGGGTCCTCGAGTTGCAAGCTGTCGAGCCAGCGGCGCTGATATGCGGAGCTGAGCACGCGGCCGGCAACCAGCGCTTGGATCCAGGTGGCAAGATCGCTGGCATTGGAGATGACAGCCCCGGCCCCCTGAGCAAACGAATGGTTCAGGTCCGTGTAGTCCTTGGGAAGGAGGGTGCCGGCCCGGGCAGCAGCTTGGACATCGGGCGAGTAAGGAGGTTTGCCCATCATGACGACCGAAGCACTGCCGTACAGGTAGCCGTGCGAGTAGGGACTGGGGATGGTATTCACAGATGGAGCGGGATATTCGGTGTGCTGCAAATGCAGTGGCCCAAACAGCCGGTCCTGCATCGACTTCGCAAGTGTCTTGGCATCCACTTTTTCAGCGATAAGGCCGAGCAGCACGTAGTTGGTATTGCTGTACTCGTAGGCTGCACCAGGCGGGAAGTTAGGTGGATGCGCGAACGCGATCGCCAGCAATTCGGCCGGGGACCAAACCCTGGCGGGGTCATGGTCCATGCTCGCCGAGATTTCGGGGCCATCGGTGTAGCCGTAGAGGCCGCTACGCATTTCCAGCAGCTCGGCGATAGTGATGTGGTCGCCGTTGGGCACGCCCGGAACGTACTTCGACACCGCATCGTCGAGGCTGAGCTTGCCCTCCTGCGCGAGTTGCAGGATCACCGCGGCCGTCATGGTTTTGGTATTGGAGGCAGCCCGGAAGTAGGTGTCGGCGCGAGGTGGACTCTTTGCGCCCAGCAACGTCGTGCCGTAGGTGACCGCAAACTCCCCTTGAGGTGTACGCAAGAGAACCACAGCCCCCGGGATCAGGAGTTCATGGGCGGTCTTGTCCACCATGGCCTGCAGCGCAGCCTGATCGATAGGCTTGAGCCCCGACGAGTTGGCGGTAGCGCCAGGCGCTGGGGTCGCAGCCGTCCCTGGTGACGTGGCAGGCGTTGACGCAGTATGGGTTGATGGAGTCGGCACAGTCGAGCAAGCCGCGGTCAGGAGAGCAATAGCGACGAGGAAGCTCGTGACGTAGAGATGCCCACGTCGGCGCTGCGATCGCGACCGTTCGATGAATGTCCACACGTTGTTTCTCCTTGCTTTGAACGCGCGCAAGGATAGAGTGATCACGTTATGGAGACGGCGAAAATCAGTCATCCCTGAGAGTAGGCGCTCCCCGCCAGAATGTGTCAACTTGGATAAATATCCACGGAGTAGCTTCTCGGAGAAGTGGGCCTCTCCGGCGCACTTTCAATTCTCGGTGCTTCTTTCGCTTTATTCCCTGTCTTTAATCTTTTTCGCCGCTTCAAACGTCTGCCTCTTCAAGATCCCTAGGGCCTCTTCCACCACGATCAACTGATTCGCTTTAACGTCCTTCAGGGTGTCAACCTGTCCGCTGGGCCAGCGGATCTCGATCAGGTCGGCCTTGTCAGCCTTGCCCAAGCCGAAGTGAATTCGCAGGTCGCTCTGTGAGATGTAGCTACCACCGCTGCGCACTTCGTCGATCTGCGGGTGCGGCTTCGGCTCGTCGGGAGGATGGCTGACACACTTCAGGCGCGCTCCGATTCCGCTGCGGTTCGATTTCGCACCAACGCACTTTACCTTGATCCAGTTGTTGTCGAGCTTGGAATCGCAACGCAGAAGCTGAGGATAGCCGTTGACGGTGTTCACCACGACGTCGATGTCGCCATCGTTGTCGAAGTCGCCGAAAGCCGCACCCCGCGAGGCATTCGGGACGTTGATCCCCGGTCCCGCATTAGATACTTCTTCGAATCGCCCATTGCGCAGGTTCTTGTATAGGATCTTGCGCTGCGGATATCCCGCTTCAGTCTTCAACTGCTTGACCTCAGGATAGACGTGTCCATTGCACAGCAGGATGTCGGGCCAGCCATCGTTGTCGTAATCGATGAAGCCGCAGCCCCATCCGAGATACTGTGTGTGCGCGCCTAGTCCGGCCTGGAACGTCGTGTCCTCAAAGTTCCACTTGCCGAGATTGTGATAGAGCGACGGCGTGTCGCCGGCGAAATTGGTCTTCACGATGTCGAGATTGCCGTCGAGATCGTAGTCGGCGGCGGAAACGCCCATGCCGGCCTGCGGTTTGCCGTCAGCGGAGAGCACGCATCCGGCCTCCATGCCGACGTCAACGAAGCGGCCGTCATGCAGGTTCTTGTACAGTGCGCTGGCGGTGGAGTCGTCGGCGACGTAGATGTCGGGCCAGCCATCGTTGTCGAAGTCGGCGGTGAGAACGCCGAGACCAAAGTTGCCGTTGGCCTTCAGGATGCCAGCCTTCGCGCTCACGTCGGTGAAGGTCCCGTCGCCGTTGTTGTGGTAGAGGATGTTGGTGTCGCCTTTAAGTCCTGGCGGTCCGCAGGCCACCATCACGCCCTTGTAGAGACATGGCCCGCTCTCCGGCACCGGCGCGGTCTTGAGGTCCATGTCGATATAGTTGGCGACGAAGAGATCGAGCTTGCCGTCGCGATCGTAGTCAACGAAGGCGCAGCCGGTGCCCCAGCGCGTTTTCTTGCCCGCGACGCCGGCTTTCTCACTGACATCGGTGAAGGTGCCGTCTCCATTGTTGTGGTACAGGACGTTCTTGCCGTAGTAGGTGACGAACAGGTCGTCGAAGCCGTCGTTGTCGTAGTCGCCGATGCAGACGCCTTGTCCCCAGCCGGTGTGTCCAACGCCAGCCTTCATGGTGACGTCGGTGAAGGTGCCGTCGCGATTGTTCTTGAACAGGTGCGAGTAAGGCTCTTCGCCTTTGGGGAAGCCTTCCAGCCGCCAGCCGTTCACCAGAAAGATGTCGAGCCAGCCATCGTTGTCGTAGTCGTAGAAGGCGACGCCGCAGCCGGTGGTCTCGAGCAGATACTTGTTCTTGTGCTCGCCGCCGAAGATGGTTTTGGCGTTGAGACCAGCTTCGCGAGCGATGTCGATGAAGGTGACGCCGATATCGGGTTCGGGCTTTGCAGGAGTTGTCGTTTCCGGTTGTGCTGACTGGCCGAAAAGCGGACGCGCCAGCGAGAGCACGTCGGGAAAGCTCAGCACCAGCGCGGAACGGGAAAGTGAACGCAGGAATGTTCGACGTGATGGTGACAAAGGGTATCCGTCTGCTCGAGCCCGTGCTGGGAGTGAGCCTTATTGTCCGGCAGCGCCGAGGGATTTTGCAAGCGAGGAGGCCTGTGGGTGGTAGCTTCCCTTGCCGCTCATGCGCTAGACTCTTGCCTTTGGCACGGCACGACGATTCTCAAGGGGGCTTCGATGCTCAGAATTGCAGCACGACTGCTGGCACTATTCGTTGGTCTTGGTCTTGCATCTCCGTTTGTTCATGCTCAGAACAAAGCTGTCGACGCCGAAGGGCACCAGTGGTGGCAGCACGCGGTGTTCTATGAAATCTATCCGCGCAGTTTCATGGACAGCAATGGCGACGGCTATGGCGACTTGAACGGCATCGCTGCGAAGCTGGACTACCTGCACGCGCTCGGGGTGGATGCGATCTGGATTGCGCCGTGCTTCCCATCGCCGCAAGTTGACTTCGGCTACGACGTCTCCGACTACGAGAACATCGACCCGAAGTACGGCACGCTGGCGGACTTCGATCGACTGGAAAAGTTGGGGCAGGAACATGGCGTCAAGATCATTTTTGATTTTGTGGTGAACCACACCTCCGACCAGCATCCCTGGTTTATCAACTCGCGCTCGTCGAAGACGGCGGAAAAGCGCGACTGGTACATCTGGCGCGACGGCAAGGCCCCGAACCAGCCGCCGAACAACTGGATCTCGACGTTTGGCGGCTCGGCATGGCAATGGGACGGCAAGACCAATCAGTACTATTACCACTTTTTCTATCCGCAACAGCCCGACCTGAATTGGCGCAACCCGGCGGTCGCCGACGCGATGTACGGTACCTCGGTGTGGTGGTACAAGCGCGGGGTTGCGGGATTCCGTCTGGACGCAGTGAGCACGCTGTTCGAGGATCCCAACCTGAAGGACAACGTGATTCTGCCGGGCAAGAACAAGCAGGGCGATCCCAACATGAACAACGAAAACAACGACAAGCTGCCCGAAGTTCACGACGTCCTGAAAGGACTGCGCAAGGCGGCGGATCCCTACGGGGCAGTGCTGATTGGCGAAACGTGGACCGACAATGTCGCGGAACTGAAGCAGTATTACGGGGCGAACCACGACGAACTGCAGATGCCGATGGACCTGATGCTGACCAAGCTCAAGTTTTCGGCGCCAGTGTTCCGCCAGCACATTGCGGCAGTCGATTCCACCGGCGAGTGGCCGACGTGGGTCATCAGCAACCACGACATCGTGCGCGCCTGGAACCGTTACGGCGACGGCAAACACAACGATCAGATCGCTAAGGACATGGCGGCGATGTATCTCACGCTGCGCGGAACACCCATCATGTATTACGGGGAAGAGATCGGAATGCAGAACAACGATCCCAAGCGCAAGCAAGACGTGAAGGACCCCATTGGCCGGACGGGTTGGCCGAAGGAGATAGGGCGCGACGGCGAGCGCACGCCCATGCAGTGGAACGACACTCCCAATGCCGGCTTCACGACGGGAATTCCTTGGCTGCCGATTCCGGTCACCTACAAAACATACAACGTTGCCGACGAGTTGAAGGACCCGGACTCGATCCTGAACTGGTACAAGGGCCTGCTGGCGTTGCGGCATCAGGACAAGGCGCTGCTCGATGGCGACTACGTCGCTTTGAATCAGGACGATCCCAATGTCTTGTCGTACCTCCGGCGCTACCAGGACGATGCGGCGCTGGTCGTGATCAACATGTCGGCGAGTCCGCAGAAAGTGAGCTTCGACCTGTCGCAACAGGGTTTCGGCTCGGGAGCGGCAAAGACGTTAATGACCACGCAGGCGTCGTTGAAGGGCGCTTCTTCGGTTAAGCAAATTTCGCTGGAGCCGTTTGCGGTTTACATCGCGGAGGTAACGAAGTGAGGTCGTCGTTTTGAAGGGGCACGGCTTCAGCCGTGCCGTAAGGATGATCTTTATGACAGTGGCTTTAGCCACTGAGGGACTTCGGCGGTTGAAACGAAGCTGCGATTTCCCTCGGGCTGAAGCCCAACCCCTACGTGCACGTAACGGCACGGCTGAAGCCGTGCCCCTTCAAAGAGCCGTCTCGACCACCCAGAGATTCCGCCAGCGGCCCAACCATGCAGCATTCACTGATAATCGCCTCGATACTGTTTGGCGTGTTGCTGATCGCGTCGGGCACGCTCCCGCGAGCCAGTCTCCCTCGCCCGCGCCAATCACGCCCGATGCGAACGGTTACGTGGGCAACGAAGCCTGCGCGAAGTGCCATGCCTGCGATCTTTGAGTTGTACCAGCGCACGGCCATGGCGCACGCCAGTGGTCCAGCCACGGACAATTTCATCGGGGGAGATTTCCTCCACAAGAAGTCGGGCGTTAACTACCGCATCTACACCCAGGATGGCAAGGTGTGGCTGAGCTTCGATCGCCCGGGCGATCCGTCAGTCCGAGGCAAGCGCGAGTTGCTGTACTACATCGGGCAGGGAAGACGCGGACGGACCTATCTGTTTTCGGTGGATGGGTTCGTCTTCGAGTCGCCGGTGAACTGGTACACCGACAAGCACATGTGGGACATGGCGCCCGCTTACGGCGATGTGCACGAAGCCCCAATGAATCTTCCTGCGCTGACGTCTTGCCTGGACTGCCACGTGAGCGGGATTCAGCCGCCCATCCAGGGCACCGAGAACCGCTACAAGATGCCGGTGTTCGCCTACTCCGGCGTCACGTGCGAACGCTGCCACGGACCGGGAGCGGCGCACGTGAACGGCGGCGCCATTGTCAATCCGGTGAAACTCTCCGCCGATCGGCGCGATGCCATCTGCATGCAGTGTCACTTCGAGGGCAATGCCGCGATTGAGCGCCCGGGCAAGCACCTGTATCAGTTCCGTCCGGGCGACGATCTCTCCGACTACGTTCGGTATTACGTCCGCGCGAACGATGGCCAGCCCGGATTGCGAGCGGCGAGTCAGTTCGAAGCGCTGGCGCAAAGCATGTGCAAGAAGAAGTCGGGCGCGGCGATGTCGTGCATGAGTTGCCACAATCCGCATCGCTCTCCGTCGGCCGAGGAGCGGGTTTCGTTCTATCGCGAGAAATGCCTGGCTTGCCACGCCGCGTTGAGCACGAAGCATCACGCCAACCAGCCCGATTGCACTTCGTGTCACATGCCCGCCAACCTGAGCACGGACGTTGCGCATACGGAAGTGACCGACCACCGAATCCAGCGCCGTCCGAATACCGGCGCGGTATTGGAGGACGCGCTTGCGCGACCGTCGTCGACTTTGCCGCGCCTGGTGCCGTTTCCCGACTCGCCGAAGCGGAGCACGACGATCGCGACATGGCGCTGGCGTGGGCCACCATGGCGGAAAACGGCGATGCCGCTGTGCTGAAGCAAGCAGAGCAGTTGCTGCGCAAAGCCGTGCAGGAGTCGCCGAAAGATGCCGCGCTGTTGTCGTCGCTGGGCTACGTGGAACAGAGACGCGGCGCGATTAACGATGCCCGTGAGTTGTATCAGCGAGCGCTGGCGCAAGATCCCAACCTGCTCGACGCGGCCACCAACCTTGGCGTGATCGAGGCCAACAGCGGACACTTGGGTGAGGCGGTGACGCTGTGGGAGGGAGCATTTCAGCGCGCACCGGGCCGAAGCAGCGTCGGCATGAATCTTCGCGCGCGCATTTTGCAGCGCGGGACAACTTGACCGGGCGCGCGACGTTACCATGCGCGTGCTGCAGTTCAATCCCGACCTGGATTCGGCGAAGAAGCTGCTTAACGGTTGAATGGAACTCCGCCGAAGTGCGGGATGTAGAGATTGAAAATAGTCGAGATTATGAACTGCCCCGCCCTAGCCAAAAGATGGCTAGAACGGGGCACCCCAGGTTTGAGTTCGGCTATGAACGGGCACCCCGGCTACTGAATAATCCCACCTAATGCGCAGCCTTGGCCTTCTCCGGCGTCATGCCTAACTCGTAGGCGAATTCCAGCACGACCGCATTGGTCCATCCGAAGCCGACGACGTTCTCTTTGTACCCGGCGGTTGCCTTGAACTCCTTGGAGCCCGACACCACGTCATACTTCTCGCGGATGGTGTTGTCCTGGCGGAAATTTTTGGCGACGGTGTCGATCCACTCCCGAGCGGCGCGGTCAGCGTCCTGCTTGAAGCCGTAGCGCCGCATGCCCTCAACGTCGATGAAGTTCACCGGCGCCCAGCCATAAGGAAGGTCCCACTGCACGCCGGTCTCGTACGGACTCATGGCGATGCCGCCCGCGTGCTCGAAGTTCTTGAGATTGGCCACAACCGCCTTGGCTTGCTCCGGCGACGCTGCGCCCGCCCACAGCGGATAAAACGTGGTGGCGTACTGATACTTCGACTGCTCGCCCTTGGTGAAGTCGTAATCGAAATACATTCCGGCTTGCGCGTTCCACAGATAGCGGTCGATCAGCTCCTTGCGATGTTGCGCGCGCTCGGTCCACTCATCGGCCTCGGCAGTCTTACCCAGCAATTTGCTGATCGACGCCATGTCTGTTTCTTCCTTGTACAAGAGGCTGTTCAGGCACACCGGAGCATAGTGTTGGGTACTGCCGCTGAAATCGCCAAAGCGGAAGGAAATGTCGAAGCCCGACTCCCGCATGGCGCGGTCGCCCTTGTAGTAGTCGGCAGTGAATTGCTCGACCGGCGACTTCTCGCAGGAATCTTTTCCCGCCGGCATCCTGCTGGCACGCCTCGAAGGTAAACGTCGGTCCAATCAACTTTGCCGAGGACTTGTCCGGCTCGCCGAGATAATCCTTGGCCTGCAAGGAAGCCTGCAGGTAGCGGAAGACGTCGCGGTAATACGGATCGTGCATGGTGGCGATTTCAGGGACCGGCCCGTCGCCATAGTCGTAATAGCGCGACAGGCCGGTGTTGCCGGCGAGCTTCTCGCCATGTGTCCACATGTCGTAATCGCGCTGGATGAACGGGTACGACTTCTCCAGCCAGAGGCGCTTGGTCGTGGGATCGGGCAGCGCGTCATAGAGCGCCATCACCATCGAACTGAGGAACGGCGGCTGGGAGCGAGTCAGGAAGTAAGTGCGGTTCGCGTTTAAGATTGCCGCCGTAGTGCTCGATCTCGAAGAAAAAGTTTTCCACCATGCCGCGCGCCAGTTCGATGCGCCCCGCGCGCAGCAGGCCCACCATGATGAAGTAGCTGTCCCAGCCGTACATCTCGTTGAGGAAGCCGCCGGGCACGACGTAAGGATTAGGCAGGTAGAGCACACCTTGCCGCGGCGAGTTCTCCATGTTGAGGCTGCCGAGCGAGGTAATGGGCTGCGGAAGATGGTCCACTGCGATCTTGCACTTCGCCGCCACCTCTTTCACCGAGGCAGGCTCCGGATAACGGTCCGGCAGATATAGCAGCGAATGTTCGGGCACGCGAACATCCATGACGGTCTTGCAGTCCACCGGAGATCGCGTCAGCACGTCCCAGCTATGGTCGATATAGGTGAGTACGTCGGAGATGTCGGTTGCCTGCGGCGTCTGCGCGGAAGCGGCGCCGGACAGACTGAAAAGTAGGGTCAGAATAGTCGCGATGATCTTTGCGTATGACACGTTCACCCCGTTGCGCGGAAGGTTCGTCCCCGGCGGAGATTATAAGGTAAGTTGCCTTGGGCGCAACTGCGCAAGAAAACGGTCGGGCCGCTCGGACGAGCAAGGTGTAGACACGAAGCACTTCATGGGCTCCGCCGTGTACTTTGCCCAGCATCCTGTTTAGAATCGGATTACCCGAGAGGTGAGGGCCTGTGTACCGCGATCGGCAACGCATTTCTGCATTTCTGCTGCTGATCCTTAGTTTCGCTGTGGCGATGTTGGCGGTCGGCTGGACCGGCGCCATGCCCGCCAGCGCAGGTCAGCCATCAACCGGAGTCGATCTCGCAGGCAAGCCGGTGGATCCGCTGCGCGCCGATCCCGGCAAGCCGGTGGTGCTGATCTTCATTCGGACCGATTGTCCGATCTCCAATCGCTACGCTCCCACGATTCAACGGCTCAGCGCGCAATACGCGGGCAAGGCTGCGTTCTGGCTGGTGTATCCCGACAAGTCGGAATCGAGCGCGGCGATCGAGCAGCATCTGCACGACTACGGATACAAGCTTCCGACGCTGCATGATCCGCAGCATGCGTTGGTTAAGTTGGGCGAGGCGCAAGTCACGCCCGAGGTCGCGGTTTTCGACGCCAGCGGTCAGTTGGTATATCACGGACGCATCGACAACTGGTACGTGACCTTTGGCCATGCGCGCCCTGTTCCCACGACCCATGAACTGCGCGACGCAGTGCAGGCAGTGCTGAGAGGCAGCAAGCCGCAGGTCGCAACGGCAAGTGGAGTGGGCTGCTACATCTCGGACCTCGAATGAGCAGGTCGTGGAGAATGTCGGGCTTGGTTCTCGCGCTGGTTGTAGCCGTTGCCGGCAGCGGGAAGCTGACCGTCGCCGGGCGCGCGACGTCCGCGCTTGACGATCCGGTGACCTCAGGGGCTAAAGCCCCGCTGTATTTAAGGCAGCTTGAACGCAGGCCTAAAGGCCTGCTCTACCCGTCCGCTGACCGTAACGTCACGTTCAACCGCGATATCGCTCCCATCGTCTTTCACTACTGCGCATCGTGCCATCGGCCGGGCGAGGCTGGTCCGTTTCCGCTGCTGACCTACGAAGACGTCAAGAAGCACGGGAACCAGATCGCCGCGGTCACGACGACGCGCTTCATGCCGCCGTGGCTGCCGGAGCCGCAGCCGCTGAAGTTCGCCGATGAGCGCCGTCTCAGCGGCGAGCAGATCGCGCTCATTCAAAAGTGGGTCGAGCAAGGCATGATCCAAGGGAGTCCTGCGGACTTGCCGCCTCAACCGCAGTTCGTGAAGGGATGGCAACTGGGCAAGCCTGACCTCATCGTCAAAGCCGCAAAGCCGTTTCAGTTGCCGGCGAGCGGGATCGACACTTATTGGAATTTCATTCTGCCCATCCCGATCAACGAAAGCCGCTGGGTGAAGGCGGTCGAAATTCGGCCGGGCGACAAGCGCCTGGTCCATCACGCCAACATCCTGGTCGACCGGCTGGAGCTATCGCGCAAAATGGAGACGCAGCCTGGCGCGGGTTTCGGCGGCATGGAAATCAGGATTGAGTCGGAGCTGTTCGATCCTGACAGCCATTTCCTCTTCTGGAAGCCCGGCACCGTGCCCGACGTCGAGCCGGACGGCATGGCGCTTCGTCTCGACAAAGGCACCGACCTGGTGCTCAACACGCATCTTCAGCCATCGGGTAAGCCGGAGATGATTCAGCCGAGCATTGGTATCTACTTCACCGACAAGCCGGCCACTGAGTATCCCATGCTGCTGCAGTTGGAGTGCGATTCGCAGCTCGATATTCCGCCGGGCGACGCCAACTTCGTGGTGCACGACGAATTCACGCTGCCGCTGGATGTCGACGTGCTCGCGATTTATCCGCACGCGCACTATCTCGGCAAACACCTTGAGGCGACCGCCACGCTGCCCGACGGCACGCAGGAGACGTTGATCGACATTAAGCACTGGGACCTGAACTGGCAGGCGGTTTACCGCTACGCGCAGCCGGTGCCGCTGCCCAAGGGCACGACGATTTCGATGCGCTACGTGTACGACAACTCCGAGCAGAACGTGGCCAACCCAAACCATCCTCCCAAGCGTGTGAAGGGTGGAAACCGTTCCAGCGATGAGATGGCGCACCTGTGGTTGCAAGTTCTACCGAAGGCCTCGCCCGACTCGAACCGCGATCCGCGCATGGTGCTGCAGGAGGCACTGGCGCGGCACCATGTGGATCGCGATCCAACCGATTTCGAATCGCACTACAACCTCGGCGCCATGCTGCAGGCGGCGGGCGATGTGCAGGGAGCGGAGGCGCAGTATCAGGCCGCATTGCAACTTCGTCCGGGCGATGCGGTGGTGAACAATGCGCTGGGTGCCGCGCTGCTGGCCTCGGGCGATTCAGAAGATGCCGTCGCGCACCTTTCGGCTTCGCTGAAGGCGCGTCCCGATTACTTCGACGCGCACTACAACCTGGGCAGCGCGATGGCGTCACAAGGCAACTTCAGTGGCGCCGCGGAACAATTTCGCGATGCCGTCCGCCTGAATCCACAGGACGCGGACGCTGAGGCGAACCTGGGCAGCGCTCTAGCGCAGATGGGCGAATTGAAGGAAGCCAAATCACACTTCGAACGAGCGCTTCAGTTGAAACCCGGCCATGCGTTGGCGCAAGAGAATCTGCAACTCGTCGAGCAGATGCTGGCGCAAGGGCATAGCAACTGAGAAGCAGCCGCGCAAGAGTAAAGTAAAAAGGAATAAAGGTCATGAACGACACGCTACTCGTCGGCGCCAATCTGATTATCGCGCTTGCAGCCGTCGCCACCGCGGTGGCGGCTATTAGAAGTAACTCCTATACGCGAAAAGCAATCAACGACCAACAGACGAATTTCGATAGGCAACTCAACCAATATAAGCTGGCATTATTCGCCGAAACGACACTCAAATTCGAGGCAGAGTTTAACGCTTTCCACTTCAAACAGATTCGACATCAGGCCGCCAAGGCGCTACTTAATAAGCGCGATGAGGCCGACGCAGAAGACGTGTTCGACTTTTTTGAGACCTTGGGTTTGTTTGTCAGGCTAGGCGGGCTGGATGATGGTATCGCATACTCAGTATTCTTTCATTGGATCAACCTCTATTGGAAAGCCGGCAAACATCACATCGGTGCGAGGCGACAAGATGCAGGAGCGGTATGGGGAGACTTTGAACGTCTGTACAAGAATGTCTGCGACATCGAAAAGCGCACCGATTCGGAATCGGAAGACTTGAAAATGCCAGATTCCCGCCTGCGCCAACAATTGCAGGAAGAAATCGACCTGTGCCCTGAATCATAAGACTTGCCGGGCGTGTCCGAGTGACTGCCGGTACCGTATGTCGCGGAGGCACCCGGCGCTCGGCTAAACACAGACTACCGCGAAACAACCTAAATAGGCTTAATCTCCGGACTCAGGGTGACGCGTACGATATCTGGAGAAAAGAAGTGTCGTTCGATCGCATTTACGGTGAGTTTCCAAGGTAATGGTCCCAGATCCAGCACGTCGCCAACTGTTGAATTAACAGGGTTGGGACTTGAACTCAATCGGAGCGGTACACTGAGCGATCCGCCGCTACCAGATACTCCGCCAACCATAATGGTTATTGTCTTAGACGAAGACTGGCCTGAAGTGGGCTCAAAGGATGGCAGGACAACGGATTGTGAAGAATGTTCCGCTATCGCCAGTTGAACAGGTGGGTTATGGCTGGCGCTGGCTAAAGCAACTATCGCGAGGTCCCGAGTAACACTCGAAGCTTCAACTTCTGCCTTCTTTGCCTGTGCGTCAGCACGTTCTGCATATGTCGCGTTCAACGTCTCCAGACGACCATCGATGGTCTGAAGCTTATCGCTAGTGGATTGTATGGTTTTGGACACTTGCGCGATTGCATCTTGCATCTGCCCAAGTTCAGGGGCTACTGGTTGACTCGCAATCTTGTTCAGATACGTTGCTGTTTGATTGAGCGAACGATTGCTGATCACCAATTGGTCCGTAAGGTTTTGGAGAACGTCTGTGCCGGCTCCTTGAGTCCCCCCACCGGCAACGAAACGGAGTGGGATCGGGTTTTCTCCGGGGTCAACCTTGATCTTTAGTGAATACTCGCCGCCTTGATCGCTTGAAAGCTTAATTGGAAGCGTCAGCGGCTTCCTATCACTTGCGGCCAGGCTGACAGGAAGAGTAATTGCATTTGGTGCGACCGCGTGAGCGGCCCAAAGCGTTGAGAAAGTCGCCAGAGTCGCAGTTGCGGCACGCGCTCCTGGATGTCCTTTGTCTCGCAACTTCTCTAATAGAGAAGAACCCCATTCCGAAGGCTTGACTTTAAGCAAATTGCTCCATCGTCGGTTTTGCTCGATCGCCTCTATAACGAGGGTTCGCCAACACTCATCCTTGGTTAGTGAGACCCAGAACGCGTCCACCCCTTCGTCTCCACCCCAATGTTTTCCGAATAGCTCTTTTGCTTCTTTTGATTTGCTTAACCGTTCGGCCACGCGAATTCTTACCGGCCTAAGCGAGGGTTCTACCACCGCATTACACGCGGCTCGAAAGCCCAGAACAGTTGCACGACAGTGGGCAGACCATCCAGCTTGTCCATTCATGGCAGGAGTCTCCGAGGGATCGTAGACATACCGATTGGCGCGGTTTAGGACGCCCACTGTAGCGTGGAGGCATTAGGTAGTCAAGCGAAAACACGCGTTTGGCGGATGGCCCACCCTTTCATCGCAGAACTATACATCAGGAACTAATCTGGGTGCCCCTCCCTTCGGCTGCGCTCGGGGCAGGCTCTTCTCGCCCGCTCTTGGCGAGAGGGTGGGCACAGTTCGGCGTAAGTTGATCATGGTTTGTATCAGGGCACGGCTTTCAGCCGTGCCGCAAGAATCCAAAAACTACAGGGCTTTAGCCCCTGCCGCTTTTTCGCCTTGCCAAGTAAGAAAAGCAATAGGGGAACTTCTCCGGCGAACCCGCCAGCCTCGCCTTCACCGGATTCTGAGCAATATATTCCCGATGTTGCAAGAAGCTCTCCCGGTTTTCGACCCGAACTTCAGAAAACCCGCGTTGCCACACCTCTCCCGAATACCCGAACCTCTTTTCAGTTGATAGGAAAATCCGCCCTTGATGAATTGCATGGCTCTTTCAATGGTCATATCGCCGAGAACCGTTATGAGCAAATGCACATGGTCGGGCATGACTACGAAATCGTGGAGGCGGAATTTTCGTGCCGCCACATACGAACGTAAGACGTCGATGAGCAGCGTTGCATTGCGTTCGGATTACAACAGGGCCCGTCCCATGCTCGTCTTCGTGGTAACAAAAAATGTGCGTGAAGGACTCAGAATGTGGCCCGGATTTGCGTTACGAAGAGGTCTGGCCATAAGCAGGGGCTAAAGCCCGAGTTGTCTAAACGACTCTGCGGCACGGCTGGAACAGGCTGCGGAAAAAGTCCAAAATGCTAGGCCTCGCGGACTGAAGTCCGCTCGGCCGATCAAGAATAAACGACTTATCGGCACGACTAAAGTCGTGCCCTGATACAAACCCGTCGGAAGGCAACTTTTTCCGCAACCTGTCGAAGCCGTGCCCTGATACAAACCGTAAAGCACATGCGAAATTCCCGCTTTAGCTGTTCAGCGTGGTATTTGCAATCGGTGCTATGGCGAGTAAAGACGTACAGGCCCTGCGATCTGCGCGACATGAGTCCGTCAACTTCTGGAATTAGCTGCTGAGTTCACGCTCGCATATTTGTCCAGATCGTGTCCAGTAACTTGTGCAATTTCCTGAGTTACTGATTCTATTGTGGGGAAATTTGGTGGACCTGGTCGGGATCGAACCGACGACCTCTTCCATGCCATGGAAGCGCGCTCCCAGCTGCGCCACAGGCCCACTTTATGCGAAGGCGACGCCCAGCAAGCGAGCGTCATCTGTATTTTCTCCCACTGACATAGCTTAGTCAAACTTCCCGGTGCTCTTCGTTCGGACGCATTCATTAGGCAATACCAGAGTGGCTGTGGCTCGTACTACCCATGCGAGTGGATACACCAATCCAAGAACCGGTCTAGCTTGCGAAAGCGTCGGCCATGATTTCGCCGACTTCGAGAGCCCGAAGCCCATGCAGGGCATCCTCGAAGGCAACGCTCCGCGGCCGGGAGGTGGCGCTGCCTCGACCTCGTGCGGTAGCATCCAAATAAGTTTGTGAACCTGACTATCCCTTCCACCTCGTCGGCGACTGCGAACGAAATTCTCCGTGCTGGGAGCGGAAGTGAACATGAGATTTTCCCTGCTGTATCTTTTCCTGACGTGTGTCGCGGCGGTGGCGCAGGCTCCAGTAAATGTTCCGGCCGCATCCGCGCGGCAGGCGCCTGCCGCCAGCAGTGCGCCTATGTCCTCTGTGTTGTCCGATTTGGACAGACTACAGGCCGCTGCGTCGCAGACGACGCTCGATCTAGGTCACATGCGCATCGACAAGTGGAAGGTCGACGGCGAGTCCAAACGGCAAGCTCAGGCCAACGCCGATTCTATTCAGCGGAACCTGACCTCGGCCTTGCCTGGATTGATCGATACTGTGCGCTCGGCGCCTCAGGACTTAACTGCCGAGTTCAAACTCTATCGCAATCTCAATGCTCTGTACGACGTTTTTGGATCTCTGACTGAAGCCGCCGGAGCCTTTGGGCCGAGAAGCGACTATGAGGCCCTGACGCAGCAACTTGAGACCATCGATTCCGTGCGACGTAGTCTGGGAGATGCGATCGAGCAATTAACTTCCTCGACACAGTCGGAACTGAGTCAGTTGCGGAGCCAAGTTCGCGCTTACCAACAGGCAGCGGCGGCAGCGCCTCCTCCCAAGAAAGTTGTCGTGGATGACACCGAGCCGCCAAAGAAGACTGTGCACAAGAAGAAGAAGCCTGCAACATCAGGCAGTGGCAGCTCGCCGTCCGGCCCATCTAGTCCGAAGCCCACGGACAGCGGAGCTTCGGTTCCGAAATCCTAGGGGGTTTCAGAATCAGCGTAGTCGGGCGAGTACGGATAGAGCGGCGCTTCATGAAGCGCCGCGTTCACTGCGGACAAACGAATCGCTCAAGCCTAGGGTGGGGCGATCTGTACGCCAGCCTGAAGGCTGGCTCTACCCGGTCCACACCAACTCTGAAACTGGCCAAAGCGTTGAGTCGAGATCCTTGCGCCGCTCTCGAAACAGAGCTGTTTCTTAACGCCAAGCGCAGGTGTTGCCGCGAGAGAAGCTGGCATTGGGCACCACCGTGGGCAAGTTCATTCTGCATATCCTTTGAACCAAGTCCTTGACGGGAACAATTGGACCCGGTCTGGGGTCTATCTCATCAAGTCCCGCCGTAGGGACCAGCCACGCGTGTCGGAAAGCGACGACATTGCGTGGTCGGCTTGGACGGTGGCGGTGGTGCCGAGGTCGTCGCGGGAAGTTGTTGCGTGGTCCGAATCTATTTATCATTGAGGTACGCCTTCATGGCGGGAGCAATAACGTTGAGTGACCTCGCAAGTGCGCTGGATGTCCGCACCGCGGAAGCAGCGATCGTGGCCGAATTGAAGGCCGGATCGGAAGACGCTTTTTACTGGCTCATCGCGCACTATAACCAACCGGTCTACAGTCTGGTCTATCGGATTCTGGACGACCCGTCCGACGCCGCCGACGCTACCCAGGAAGTATTCATCAAGGTTTTTCGCGGGATCAAGAATTTCAATGCCGACTCCAGCTTGAAAACCTGGATCTACCGGATTGCGGTGCATGAGGCTTCGAATCATCGGCGTTGGTGGTTCCGCCACAAAGTCCAGGAGATGTCTATCGAGCCGGCGAGCGGAAAGGGAGACGAGCACCCTTGCCTGGGAATGAAGGACAGCCTGGTGGATGAAGGCAAGTCGCCACTGGAAAACGTATATGACGAGGAATTACGGGCCCGAGTGGAATGCGAGTTGAAAGCGCTCACCGAGCCATATCGCACCACGGTGATCTTGCGCGACATCGAGGAACTGTCCTACGAGCAAATCGCCGAGGTGATGGACGTCTCACTGGGGACGGTGAAGTCACGGCTGGTGCGCGGGCGCGAGGCCCTGCGAAAACGTATGGAGCGTCACCTCCGAGCTTTCGGAATAAACCCGGGCATCGCGCGCAAGAAAGTCCGCAATGACGGTCCGATTGGTGGTCAGAAGGTTGAGGTCATGCCATGAAGTGCTCAGTTGCGAAGCGTCTCATGTCGTCGTACCTGGACGGTGCCGTGACCCGCAGCCAATGGGCCCAGGTGGATGGACACTTGCAGGGCTGCGAGGAATGCGCCGGATATTATTCGTCTGGACAACAGATGCAGATGCTGGTGGGATCTCTGGGGCGAAAAGTAGCCCCACCCGAGTTGGCCCTTAGACTTCGCGTCGCGGCTTCGCAGGAACTCGCCAACTCCCAACATTCGCGATGGGAGATGCTGCGGGTGCGTTGGGAGAATGCTTTCAATGCAATCATGGTTCCAGCCACCGCAGGCGTAGTGACCACGTTGATCGTTTTTGGACTGCTGATCAGTTTCCTGTATCTCCCGCAAGTGAGGGCATCCAACGACGTGCCGACCATGCTTTACACGCCCGCGGAATTGCAATTCACTCCCTTCGAATTGTCGGGCGTGGCCAACGCGGAGTCGCTGATTGTGGAGGCTTACGTCGGTTCCGACGGCCGGGTACAGGACTACCGTGTCCTATCGGCTCCGGAAAACGCAGAGGCCATTTTGCCGCAGCTGAAGAACATGCTCATCTTCACCACCTTTCATCCGGCAACCGCCTTCGGACAGCCCACGGCGAGCCGGGTGGTCCTGTCGTTCTCCAAGGTGCAGGTCAAGGGGTGACGCGCCGGACCCTTTCGGAACAGGTCTCCCAGTGGTATCGGTAGCGCGCCGATTTGCGCGCCACAATGTCTGCTCGTAAACTGTAGAAACTGATTCCCGCCGCAATCTTGTCAGGGAGGCTATTCTGGGCTGTTTTCGCCGTTGGTTTGTCCTGCCGCTTGTGCTGGCGTCGCTTACCTGCGCCGCAAGGGCGCAGTCCAAGGCCACGCTCGACGTGAGTGAGACGTTGTTCAGCGTGGTGGCTGCCATGAATGTGTGCGGATACGATCAGGAGCTACAATCGTCATCGCCTATCCGCATGGAAGTTCGGGCCGATCTTGTCGAGGCCAGCAAATCGCCTGCCGCTGCCTCCGCCGCGAAAGAGATGTGCCACTTCTATCGCGATCACCAGCAAAGCGATGCAGCACACGACTTGGCACAATACGTTTCCCTGGCGTTGTACCTGGGGCCGCCGCCGGATTTCGGTCCTAGAGTTAAGGAATCCGACATGCCTCCGGATTCGACGTATGTGTTGGGATTCGTACCGCTGGTCAAGCAGTATTACGCGGCCGCCAATCTGCATTCCATCTGGCTGAGGCACCAAGCCGAGTACCTCGCCCTGATCGACCGCTACCACGAGCCGGTCGCGCACATGATCACTTCGACCGACACCTACCTGCGGATGCCGCTAGCCGGATATCTGGGCCGCCGCTTCACTGTGTATCTAGAACCTATGAGCGCACCTGGTCAGGTGAACTCGCGCAATTATCTTCAGGATTATTACTACCTCGTGATCTCTCCCAGCGGCGATAACCTCCACATGGAGGCCCTACGGCATACCTACCTCCATTTCGTGCTCGATCCACTGATCGCCAAAAGGGCAACGGCGCTAGAACGCCTGAAGCCAGTCCTGGTGGCGGTACAGAAGGCGCCCATGGCGGAGGACTATAAGCTCGATCCAGGGCTGCTAGTTGTCGAATGTTTGATTCGGGCAATCGAGGCGCGAGCGCCGCTCGACTCCAAATTACCGGAGAAGGAACGCCAGGCCATGTTACAGCGGGACGAAGCCGAGGGCTTCATCTTCACCCATTACTTCTATGACCAGTTGAGGGACTTTGAGAAGGAAAACACTGGTCTGCAGGACGCCTTCCCAAACTGGCTGCACAACATTGACATTGATCACGAGAAAAAGCTGGCGAGCGAGACGGAATTTGCACCGCAAGCGACACCCGAGGTGGTGCGAGCTGCAAAACCTGCTGCTCAACAGAAGGTTGATTTGGCCGAACGCGAACTGGTCAGCGGTGATCCCGCAGGGGCGGCAAAGCTGGCGGAAGAGGCCCTCAATGAAAAGGAAGATCCGGCGCGCGCGTATTTCGTGCTGGCTCGGGCGGCCACCATGAGCGGTAACATGCAAGGTGCGCAGGACAACTTTCAGAAGGCGCTGAATTCGGCCCAAGACCCTCGCATAGCGGCTTGGTGCCACATCTATCTGGGGCGCATTCTGGATTTGCAGGATGAGCGGGAAAAGGCGATCGCGCAATATCAGGCAGCCCTCAGCGGAGGGGATACGTCGGCGGATACCAGGAAAGCGGCGGAACGCGGACTCAAGGAACCCTACCAGCCCTCAAGCGTAAAGCGGGAGCAGCAATAGCTTTGTATTGACAGGAGAGCAGAGTTTCTCCCGAAAGAAAGGACGAGCAATCATGAAATCGAGGTTCGCAATTTTGTCGGTACTGTTAATGGCGATGGGGGTCGGCCAGGCGACGGCTCAAGCGCAGAGTGGCGCTCAGGGCCAGTCACCCAGCAGTGCGCAAAGCACTTCTTCGAGCAAATCGCAGGCGCCGTCTTCTTCGGCCGGCGGGCACAAGCTACCCCAGGCAAAGACGCAGGACGAATATAAAGCCTACCAAGATGCGGCAAGCAAGACCGATGCTGCCCAAATGGAAGCCGCGGCGGACGCTTTCGCCGCGAAATACCCGAACAGCGACCTGAAGGCGGCTGTCTACATTCGCGCCATGAACATCTACGGTCAGGCAAACAATTCGGAGAAGGTGATCGCAATGGGACGCAAAGCCATAGCGGCGGATCCGACTAACCCGGTTCCGCTAGTACAGGTCGGCTCCGCGTTAGTGGAGAGCACTCGCGACACCGATATGGACCGCGACCAGCGTCTTGCCGAAGCTGCCAAAGATGCCCAAGGCGCGATTGACAACATTAACGGACTGATGGCGCCTCCGGATACACCAGCAGACAAGGTCGCGGCCGTGAAGGCTAGCATTATAAGCATGGCATACGACACGCTGGGCATGGTTAACATGAATAAGAAGGACTATGCGGGCGCCGAGCAGGAGTTTCTGAAAGCAGTGGATGCCAGCAAAACACAACCGGAAGCGGTCGTATACCTGCGATTGTCGGTAGCCCAGGACCAGTTGAAGGAGTACCCACAGGCACTCGACTCCGCCATCAAAGCCCAGCAGTACGCGCCGGCCGGAAGTGCGGCTCAGAACCTGGCCAAGCAGCAACAAGACCGATTACATAAGCTGATGGCCGGAGATAAGCCAGCGCCCAGTACCACGGCCCCAGCTACGCCGTCTCCGGACAAGCCGGCGGCGCAAGCGCCGGCTCAGCCTTCGCCGAATACGCCGCACTAACGGATGGGAAACCGAGGACAGCTCGGGGCCGCCTGACCCGGCAGCGCCTAAAAAGCCATTTGAAGTATGTCGTGGGGTTATGGTCTGAAGAGGGTGTGTGAGAACTGTGCGGTCCCTGAAGGGACTCGGTCTTATTTTCCACTTTACCCAGCGCTCAACCACCCCAAGCCACGAAAGGCAGCGTGGCTTGGGGACCCCGGTACGCGCTGGGCTAAGCTCTTTCGCCCCGTTCGGGGCTGGATTTGCGTGATCATTTCACCCTGCCAACTCAGAAGGGGTTCTCACCCATGATCTACAAGCCCGCGTCCAGAGTGCGCAAATGAACCCCGAACCTCATGACCTCTCCACACTGGAGGAAGCTGTTGGACATCGCTTCCGGAGTCTAGCCCTCTTGGAGCAGGCCGTCACGCACGCTTCCTATGCCCGCGAGTTGGAATCGCAGAACGCCGCAGAAGGCATTCGTGCTCCAGCAGCCGATAACGAGCAGATGGAGTTTCTGGGTGACGCGGTCCTGGCTTTCGTGGTCAGCCGGGAACTTTTTCAGCGCTTTCCTGAATACCAGGAAGGAGAACTATCGAAACTGCGCGCACACCTGGTTAGCGCACGCCACTTGCTGCGTCCGGCACGGAAGTTAGGGGTTGGACGATACCTTCGCCTGGGAAAGGGTGAGGAACGAAGCGGCGGTCGCAGCAAGGTCACTCTGCTGGTAGATTCTCTGGAGGCTGTCATTGCCGCTCTGTTCCTCGATGGCGGCTTGGACGTGGCCCATCGTTTCATTCAGGAAACGATACTTGAACCCGGCCTCGCGGAAGTGCACCAGGGCGGCAGCAAGAAGCTTCCCGTAATTGACTACAAATCGGCATTGCAAGAAGCCGCGCATATCAGTGGACGTCCGCAGCCCCGCTATGTGCTGGTGAAGGAAGAAGGGCCGGACCATCGCAAAGTATTCACCATGGAAGCGCAGGTCCCCGCCGCTCCCAGCGGAGAGGCAGGCTTTGCCCGCCGCGCGGAGGGCAACACTAAAAAGCTGGCCGAGCAAAGAGCTGCGCGAGAGGCTTGGGATTTTCTACAATCGCTAAAGAGAGGTTCTGGGAGACCGGACAGCGATACGCGCCGGCAAGCTCTCCGAACCATCATGAACGAAGTCCACAGCGAGTCCGCCGTCGAGTTCGTCGTCCAGACCGAAGACTAGCGCGGAACAGCATTGCGCACGCGGCCACATCAGGCGGCATGCACTCGCTGCAATCGCTCGCCACCACGATCGTGATCGCGGTCTTCGTCATCGCGTTTATTGTGCAGGCCTTCCAGATTCCCTCGCCATCCATGGAGAAAACCTTACTGGTTGGGGACTACCTGCTGGTAGACAAGGTGCATGACGGACACTCGGTGTTTTGGCGATGGCTCATGCCTTACCGAGCGGTACAGCGACAGGACATCGTTGTCTTTCGCTATCCACTCGATCCGCGGCAGCACTTTGTCAAGCGCGTGGTGGCGGTTCCCGGTGACCGGGTCAGGCTCATCGAAAAACATGTCTACGTCAACGGCGTTCGCCAGGACGATGCTTATGCCACGTTCCATTGGGAGCAGCGAGATCGATTCCGGGATAATTTTCCCGACGGCAATTTGTTGGTCCTTGGAATGTCGTCGCCCTGGTATCTGCAAGTTCAAAAACTGCGCGAAGACGGCGAGTTGATTGTGCCCGAGGGCTCATTCTTCGTCCTGGGCGACAACCGCGATGACAGCTCCGACTCACGCTACTGGGGATTTGTGCCTGCGGAGAACATCGTTGGCCGTCCTTTAGTGATCTACTGGTCCGTAGCTGCGATCCGCTTCTACCGCCGCTGACCGCCTTCCGTCTGATAAACTTTCGAGTCTGGCATACGACGTTGTCCACATGTTGCAGGAACTGCGCTGGCACCGCATGCTGCGAACCGTACAATAGGACGAGCGCCCGGCGGGTGATTCAGAATTTCTAAGGAAGAGTGCATTTGGCAACTACAAAAAAAGTTGTGAAGACCGCGCCGGTGACGCCTCAGAAGCCTCAAACGCCGGAACAACCGGAAAAGCCGGAAAAACCAAAGGAAACTACACCGGAATTCGTCGCCTCGATCGCTATCGTGCTGGTGACCGGGTTGTTCATTATTACCTTCGCTCTCCAAGCATTCACTATTCCGTCAAGTTCGATGGAGAACACGCTGCTGATTGGCGACCACCTCTTTGTTGACCGCATCCTGCTGGCTCCGGCAACCCGTTGGATCGGAAAGCTGATTCCTTATCGTGAGCCTCGTCACGGCGATATCTTCGTCTTCATCTCGCCGGCACAGCCGGGACTCTATCTCGTTAAGCGCGTCATGGGTATCCCAGGCGACCGCATTCATCTGCAGGAAGGCGTGGTATACCGCAACGGAGAACGCCTGAATGAGCCATATGTTGTCCGCAAAGGCGATTTCAACGGGTACCGGGATACGTTCCCCAGCGTGCCCGCCAGCGATTACGAACAGGTAACACCGGAGTGGCGGCTGACCATGCCCTCACACGTGCAGAACGGCGACCTGGTAGTGCCACCCGGCAGCTTCTTCGCCATGGGCGACAATCGCGACGTCAGCCTCGACTCTCGCTACTGGGGTTTCGTGCCGCGCGAGAACATCATCGGACGTCCCATGTTCATCTACTGGTCGTTCGTCACCCCGCGCGATGAGTATGAACGACAGACCATCGGAGATCGCATTCAGTGGATGTTCAATATCCTGTTCCACTTCTTTGATCAGACCCGCTGGTTCCGCATGTTCCATGTGGTGCATTGATGCCGGGCCGCACCGCACGGAGGATGATGTGGGCGACCCTGGCTGATCGTCCTCCTGGCGGTCTTGGCGCCCCCATTCGTCAACGTAAACCGTTATCGCAATCGGGTGGCGGAGGCCATCGGCCGGGCATTGGGGCGCGAGGTCACGGTCTCCCGCATTGCACTCAAGCTTCTGCCTCGCCCAGGAATCGTGCTGTCCAATTTTGTTGTAGCCGAGAACCCCAGCTACGGCGCAGAACCTATGCTGCGCTCCGATACCGTCACTGCCTTTCTCCGGCTAACCTCGCTTTGGCGCGGACGGTTGGAGATCGGAACGCTTGACTTGGACAGTCCCAGCTTGAATCTGGTCCGCCGTCCCGACGGGCACTGGAACGTGGAGGGGTTGGTTGAACGGGCCTCGCAGGTTTCCCCGGCTCCCACCACGAAAACCCGTCCGGAAGCGCGCCCGCGCTTCCCTTATGTCGAAGCTTCGAGCGGGCGAATTAACTTCAAAATCGGGCAGGTGAAGAAGGCGTTTGCGTTCACCGATGCCGATTTTGCTCTTTGGCTGGAATCGGAAAACCAATGGGGCATCAGGTTGGAAGCGCGCCCCACGCGCACCGATGTGGAGGTCCACGACACCGGCATCCTCAAGCTGGATGGGCGGTTCCAACGGGCTTCAAGTTTGCGTGACACACCCCTGGATCTTAAGTTCAGCTTCAGCCGTGGCCCACTTGGTCAGCTTACCAAACTGATCTATGGACGTGACCGGGGCTGGCGCGGCAACGTCCGCTCCAACGCATCCTTGACGGGAACGCCGGCTGCACTTGGGATCACGCTGGATGCTCAGAGTCGATGACTTTCGCCGTTACGATATTGCGCTGGGTGAAGCTTTGCGGCTTCTCGCGCATTGCACCGGAACCTATTCTTCGTCCGATGACGCGTTGAACGACTCCAATGCCAATCGCCGGTCGGGGCGGGCGTGATCGAAGTTCGCGGCAATGCGCAAGGGTGGGCTGCTGATGCGTACGATTTGAGCGTCTCAGCTGAGCGGATCCCGGCGGCGCGAATTGTCGCCCTCGCCCGCCACGCCAAGAAAGATCTGCCCGCGGACCTGACGGCGACAGGCGAGTTTGAAGGAGTATTTGCCGTCCGCAAGCAGCCAGGAGGTGCGCCTGCCTGGGCAGGCGGAGGACGCACCTCCCTCCTGGCGCTGCAGTCCGGCGTGCTGAAGCAAGACTTGCAGATCGGAACGATCGAGGTTGTGATCCCCAAGCCGAATGCTCCCAGCAGTCCACACTCCAAGCGTGCGGTTGTCGCACAAAGCTATGCAACCGCCCGCGAACCCAGAATTGCGGCCTCGGGTAAAGCCTTTTCCAATTCCGCTCGGCGCAATTTCGCCCGCGACCGCCAGCGCGGTATTCGATGAGGACCACTACAGCGTCAATCTCAAGGGCGAAGCGGAAATGGCGCGATTGTTAAACATCGCGAAAGCCATTGGGAGTCGGCACACCGGGAGTGGGCTTGGCCGGAGCATCGCTCAAATTGACCTCGATGTGGCCGGCACCTGGGTTGGATTTGCGCCCCCGGTTCCGTCGGGCACCGTGCAACTTCACAGCGTGACCGCCGAGTTGCAGGGCGTTGCCGAGCCATTACTGATTTCCTCTGCGTCGGCAACGCTGGCCAACCAGGAGGTAACTGTCACGTCGTTTGCGGCAGGCATTCGCCAAAGGACCGGAGATCAGTGGATCGGCCAGTTTCCCGGTACATTGCACCGCTCCCGAGAGCTGCATCTTGCACTTCGACGTTCGCGCGGATGACGCGTCACTGGCGCGGTTGAATCAACTGGTCAACCCAAGTTTCTTCAATCGGCCGTGGTATCACCTGCTGGAGATCGGTCAGCGGCACGAGGATGCGCTGCTGAAATTGCGTGCCAGCGGGAAATTTCGCGAGCGCTCGCTTCGAGTTGGGAACGGTGGTGGCTAATAACGTCAGCGCGAACGTTGAATTCGACGCCGGCAAGCTGCGCGTGCTGATTTGCGCGCCGACATCCTCGGAGGACGGCACAACGGATCGTGGACCGCCGATTTCACGGTGGACCGCCAACGTATTCCGGAACCGGAAGCGTGACTCGAGTCTCCATGGCGGAAGTGGCGACCCTGATGCACGACAATTGGGCAGCTGGAACGGTTGACGCTCAATACAGCCTGGCGCATGCGCGGTTTGAATCCCGCCAGCCTGCGCGATTCGGCAACCGGCTCAGCCGACTTCACGTGGAATGATGGCTCCTTGCGCCATGTTGTGCTCGAGGGGCGAGGCGCTCCCTTTGGTTTTCGCGCTTTCGCGGGCAAAGTTGCTTTGGCGAATGGAAGCTTTAGCTCTGGCCGACTGCAAGCTGCAAACGGGCGGCGCCAGCTACGCGGTTAAGGGTACGGCGTCCTATGACCGGAGCCTGGCGGTTCGGCTGGAGCGGGCGGGTGGACATTCCTACGTGATATCGGGATCCCTGGACAAACCGCGCGTCGAAACCGTAACTGCACCATCGGCGGAGGCGGCGCTGCGATGAAGCGTAGCCTGTTACTTCTTCCCTGGTGTTGATGGCAGCCGCCACCGTTGTAGCCGGCGCAAGCGGGAGCCTCAGCATGACAATCACAGCGCGGACTACCGCGCGATGGAGCAGAAGATCGCCTACCTGAAGCAGAATGCTGCGAAGTCTCATCCTGATCCCAAGCCGACCGAAATAACCGAGCACGAGGCCAACGCCTACTTTAATGAAGGAGGCGTGAAGTTGCCGAAGGGAGTGAGCCATGTGCGGCTGGCAGCGACGCCGGGGATGATCGATGGTCACGCGCAAGGTGGACTTCGAAGCCCTTACGCAAGGAAAAAGCTCGGCGAATCCGCTGCTCAGCCTGTTTAGCGGGACCCACGACATCCACGTGGTGGCGCAGGCGTCGGGTGCGAACGGCACCGCGAGCATTCGTGCACAATCGGTTTCGCTGGATGGAATCGAGGTGCCACAGATGCTGTTGCAGCTTTTTGTGCAGCATTTCCTGACGCCGAAGTATCCCAACGTCGGCATCACGAGTACGTTCAAGTTGCCGCTGCGCATTGACAGTGCAGTAGTGGAGAGTGGACAGAGTGACCTTAGTGCAGAAATAGTCCAGCGAATCTCTACGCCTTCTGTGCAAGAATGTGGTCATGAAGCGACCGTTTGCCGCTACAGTTTGGCGCGAAGGGGACTGGTACGTTTCTCAATGCCTCGAGGTCGACGTCGCCAGCCAGGGCGAGACCGAAGAGGAGGCTCTCGCCAACTTGAAGGAAGCGCTGGAGCTTCACTTCGAACCACCACAAGCGACCCGTCCTCCCAAGCTTCGCACCATCGAGGTTGAGGTTGGCGCGGCTTAGTCCCCAGCCCTTCCGTGAGGTCAAGCGACGGCTTGAAGCGGCAGGATTCGTCGAGACAAGCCAGAAGGGGTAGCCACGTCAAGTTTGTACGACGAGTCGGAGAAACCGTCGACACGGCCATCGTGCCGCGCAAGAAGGAGATACCGGTCGGCACTCTGCGCAGTATCCTGAGTCAAGCCCACATCGATCCCGACGATTGGGATGATCTGAGTTGATCCCCGCACAATCGGCTTGCGGGCAATCAAGTTAGCCCTGCAACTGGTGTGGGTCTTCACTTTCCCCATGTTAGTATCAAACTCAAACTGCGATGCACTTTAGCACTATTGATATTGTTTTCCAGATCATCGTGTTCCTGTTTGCCATCAGTGTGCATGAGTCGGCGCATGCGTGGATGGCGTCGCAGCTGGGCGATCCGACTGCCCGAATGCTGGGGCGGGTGACGCTGAATCCCATTAAGCATATCGATCCAGTGGGTACGATTCTGCTGCCGGCGATCGCGATGATCACGCATTTTCCGGTCATTGGCTGGGCCAAACCGACGCCGGTGGATCCCCGCAACTTCAAGACATTATGTTCGGGACGACATCCTGACTTCGGTGGCGGGACCGGTCAGCAACTTCCTGACGGCGGCGGCTGCGGTGGTAGGACTGACCGTGGTGGCGCACATTTCGCAGATCGGAAGGCTGGTGGTGTTTGCGCTGGCGCGTGGCGCTTCGAGCGGCGACCTTGCCCAGCTTATGCCAGCCGATGCCGGAGCCATCGTCCCCATCGGCGCGTTGCTGTATGCCGCGATGGAGATCAATGTTCTGCTGGGGGTCTTCAACCTCATCCCGATACCGCCGCTCGACGGCAGCCATGTGATCCGGCACTTCCTCTCGCAAGGGGCGCTGCGCGTGTATGACAACATCGGCATGTGGGGATTGGTGATCCTGCTGTTCTTTGGCGGCAGCATACTGGGCGCTTTCATGTACCCGGTGCTGAACTTCTTTAACGGATTCCTGTTGAGACTCTGATGCCTTCCCAAAACAAAAAGGGCCGCGTGCTAAGCGGCATGCGACCGACCGGAAAACTGCATCTCGGCAACTATGTCGGAGCGCTGCGCAACTGGGTTGGTCTGCAGGACGACTACGAGTGCTTCTTCTTCATCGCGGACTGGCACGCGCTGACCACCGACTACTCCGACACGCGTAGCGTCAAGCAGAACTCGCTTGAGGTCATCATCGACTACCTTGCGGCCGGGCTCGATCCCGAGCGCAGCACATTGTTCATCCAGTCGCATGTGCTGCAGCATGCGGAGTTGCATCTGCTGTTCAGCATGATCACTCCGCTGGGATGGCTGGAGCGCGTGCCCAGCTACAAGGAGCAGCGCGAGAACCTTAAGGACAAGGACCTCAGCACTTACGGGTTTCTGGGATATCCGCTGTTGCAGTCGGCCGATATTTTGATTTACCAGGCGGATTTTGTGCCGGTAGGCGAAGACCAGGTGCCGCACGTGGAGTTGACGCGCGAAGTGGCGCGGCGGTTTAACCAGTTCTATCCGCGCAAGGTGCACGAGGGCGATCGTGATCCGAAAGCGCGAGGTGGTTTTTCCCGAACCCAGCCGCTGCTGACGCCCGCGCCAAGCTGCCCGGCACCGATGGCCGCAAGATGTCGAAGTCGTACAACAACACCATCCTGCTGAGCGAGCCTGAAGCTTCGCTGCGCGCAAAGCTGAAGACGATGGTGACCGATCCGGCACGCATCCGGCGGACCGACCCTGGCAATCCCGACGTGTGCCCGGTCGGCGACCTGCACAAGATTTTCAGCAGCGCGGAAACCATGGCCAAGGTGTATGAGGGATGTCGCACTGCGGGCATCGGCTGCATCGAGTGCAAGGGATGGGCTGCGGACAGTCTGTGGAAGGTGCTGGCTCCGATTCAGGAGAGGCGCGCCAAGTACGAGGCCAATCCTAAGCTGGCGTGGGATGTTCTGGAAGAGGGATCGACGAAGGCGCGCGCCGTCGCAGAGGCAACCATGGCAGAGGCGCGCGACGCAGCCAATTTGTCGCATGAGTACGAAGGGCCGGCGAAGAGTGTGGCCGAGGGTTGAGCGTCGGGTACCCCGGGAAACTGCCCCGCCCTAGCCAAAAGAAGGCTAGAACGGGCCACCCAGGCAGATCATGATATTCACCACCCTTCGGCTTCGCTCAGGGCAGGCTCCGAGCGCGGAGATCACGGAGAAGATTCCGTAGAAACCAAATCCCCGTGTCCTCCGTGTCTCCGTGGTGAATTGTTTTCGACGAGAGCAAATCGCAGCAGACCGAGCTGCAACAAAAGTTTCCTGATGCCGGAAGATCCCCAACCCGCACCAAGCACGAGCGAGACGGCGCAATCCGCCGCCCCGCACGTCATGCCGAGCAAGGACAGCGCCGACCAGTCGTCCTTCTCGGTCATGGTTGGACAGGTGTACGACGGTCCGCTCGACCTGCTGCTTGATCTCATTCGCAAACAGGACATCGACATCTACGACATCCCGATAGCGAAGATCACCGAGCAGTACCTGAAATACGTGGAGTCGATGAAGCAGTTCGATGTGGACGTTGCGGCCGAGTTCATCTACACGGCGTCGCTGCTCATCCACATCAAGTCGAAGATGCTGCTGCCGCGCGATCCCGACGCAATCGCGGGAGAGGAAGATCCGAGACTGGAACTGGTCAACCGGTTGCTGGAGCACGAGCGCTTCAAGACGGCGGCGCAGATGCTGATGCAAAAGCAGCAAATCGAAGAGGCAGTTTGGTCGAACCCAGCGCTGAAGGAATTTCGCGACGCCGAGGGCACGGAGCCGGAAATAGCCACCGACGTGGTGGACCTGGTCAGAACTTTTCAGCAGATTTTGGACCGGGCGCGAAACAAACCGTCGTTCAACGTGGACGACGATACCGTTAGTGTTGCGCAAATGATTGACTACGTGCGGCGGCGGCTTTCGCTGGAAGACCGGCCCATCCGGCTGAAACAATTGTTGCGCAACATGCGCTCGCGTTCGGCGCTGGTGTGCGGGTTACTCGCGGTTCTGGAGTTGATTCGATTACAGGCAGTGCTGGCGCGGCAGGACAATATCTTCGGTGAGATAGTGCTGAAGAAACACACCGGCTTCGACGCGCTGATGGCGGAAAATCCGCCGGTGCAGGATGATTGGAGATGAGCAGCTGTTGGCCGTCGCTCATGAGCTATTAGGCGTCAAGGTATTCTGGGACATGGAATTCTGAAAGGTTTATTGTCCACAGGATAGCCGTGGGGTGGACCGCTGCGCGGCGATGATAGAGTCCTGCATAGCGGGACTCGATCATTCGCAATACGAGTGGAGTCGCAGTGGTTACAGAAAGATGAGCGTTAAAGCCAAAGTCGAAGCCATCATCTACGCCACCGAAGAGCCGGTGACGCTGGACCAACTTGCGTCGCTGTTACGCGACGAGGTGCTTACCGAGTTGCGCGCGGAGGAAAATGCTCGCCTGGCTCTCAACGAAGTCGTTTCGGACGGCCCTGCGCAGGCTGAGTCCGATGAACTTGAGGATAACGCTGCGTTCGACGACAATTCTCTACCGCCCGCCGCGGATGAAATCACTTCTGCGGAAGCTGCGAGTAGCGCCGAGAGCGCGCCCCTCAGCGAGAAGGACAAAAAGGCCGAGGCCAAGGAAGAACTCAAGACCATCAAAGCGCGACTCAGCACCATCGTTGACGAGCTCACGGCGGAGTATTCCTCCAGCGAACGTGGCATGGAGATTCGGCAAATCGCGGGCGGGTATCGCATGGCGACCAAGCCCGAGCATCATGATGTGGTCGTCAATTTTGCCAAAAGCCTGAAGCCACCGGTACGGCTGTCCCTGCAGGCACTGGAAACGCTCGCCGTGATCGCCTACAAGCAGCCGGTCACCGTGCCGGAGATCAGCGAGATTCGTGGGGTGGATACTTCCGGCGTGATCGCAACCCTGCTCGACCGCAAGCTGGTCACCACGGCGGGACGAAAGCAGGTCATCGGCCGACCGATTCTCTACCGGACGACGAAAGAATTCCTCCTCCGCTTCGGCCTCAACGATGTCTCCGAGCTCCCCAGCATGGAAGAGTTTGAAAAGCTCGGTGATCCGCAGGCTGACTTGTTCGCCGCGGCCGACACGGAAAAAGCTGAGTCCAGCAACGAGGGTCCACCCGAAATTTCAGGGACAGCTGAATCAGAACCGGTGACCGAGGCCGTTCCTGAAAACTCCAATCCCAACTCCCTCGTCGGCGACATGTCGATGCCGGCCGACGCAACCTACGCCACCGAAGCCGAAGCCGGAAGCTCGCCGGAGAAGTCGTAGTTACATGCCTGCTGAACGACTACAGAAGATCATCGCCGCCGCCGGCATCACTTCACGGCGCAAGGCCGAGGAGCTGATCGCGGGCGGTCTTGTGTCGGTCAACGGGCAGATCGTCACCGAACTGGGCAGCAAGGCCGACATCGAGCAGGACCACATCAAGGTCAACGGCAAGCTGCTGAAAGGGCCGGAGCGTCCCGTGTACCTGCTGCTCAACAAGCCCAAGGGATACGTGACCACGGTTACCGATCCGGAGGGCCGTCCCACGGTATTGGATTTGGTGCGTGGGGTCGGAGCGCGGATTTATCCGGTCGGCCGTCTCGATTACCTGAGCGAAGGATTGCTGCTGCTGACCAACGATGGCGAGTTGGCGCAGAAGCTGATGCACGCCTCGTCGCACGTGGCTAAGACGTATCTGGTGAAGATCGCCGGCAAGGCCACCGAGGCACAGCTCGACAAGCTGCGCGCAGGCATCATGCTTCCAGCGGAACGCAAATCACTCAAGACTCCTGCCGATCGCGAGCCAAAAACCGGTTGGAAGCGGAGGTCGACAGCCGTCAAGACCGCGCCGGTGCGAATCAAGCTGGTGCGCGATGCGGCCAATCCATGGTACGAGGTCACGCTGTTGGAAGGGCGCAACCGGCAGATTCGCCGGATGTTCGAGCAGGTCGACCATCACGTGGAGAAGATCAAGCGGGTGCGCTACGGACCGCTGGTACTGGATGTCGAACCGGGGGAGTTCCGGCATCTAACCGCGCAGGAAGTGGCGCAACTGAAGGGTGGGATGAGAATGGATGGGCTGAAGAAGAAAAGCAGGTCCCTCCGCTCGGACTGAAGCCCTCGGTCGGGATGACAGTCTGGGAGAAGTTCTCGATCGGGTGCCAGGACGATGATGATGAGATTGAACCACTGGAGATCGAATGACGGATTTTAGCGAGCTGGTTCCGGCCTACGTGCAAAAGCTGGCCAGCTATAAGCCCGGCAAATCGCTGCGGCAGGCGGAATTGGAGAGCGGCATGAGTTGTACCAAGATGGCTTCGAACGAGAACCCCTTCGGACCCTCTCCGCTGGCAATTGAGGCGATCAAGGGGGCTGCCCGCGAGGTCAACTTTTATCCCGACAATGGCGTCACCGAGTTGACGGCGCGCCTGGCGGAGATTCACGGCCTTGAGGCGGAGCAGGTCCTGGTGACGGCGGGTTCCAGTGCCCTGCTCGACATCATGGCGCGAACTCTGCTGGGGCCTGGGTTGAACGCGATCACCAGCAAGTTCTCCTTCATCGTGTATCCCATTGTGACCCGCGCGACCGGCGCGCAATTCGTCGAAGTGCCGACAGTGAACGATGGCTACGATCTTGATCGCATTGCGGCGGCGGTTGACGTCAATACCCGCCTGGTCTACCTCTCAAACCCAAACAATCCCACGGGAACAATTCTGGATGCGAAATCGATTGACCGCTTCCTCGACCAGTTGCCATCGCATGTCATTACCGTTCTGGATGAGGCTTATTACGATTACGCGAGCTACTTCGCGGCGCAGCGTGGCTTTGATTATTCGCACGCGCTGGACTATGTGCGCCAAGGAGGGCGGGTTGTGGTGCTGCGCACCTTCTCCAAATCTCACGGCCTGGCTGGTGTGCGGGTTGGTTACGGCATGGGCCCCGCGGAACTGATGGGATACTTCGCGCGCCTCAAACCGGCATTCATGGTTTCATCTCTAGCAGAGGCTGCGGCGCTGGCCGCGCTGGCGGACACGGACCATATTCAGCGAGCGCTAGAGACGAATGCCGCCGAAGCGGAGGTGCTGACCCCGGCAATCTCGGAGATGGGAATTCGCGTGACTCCCACATGGACAAACTTCCTCTTCTGCCGGGTTGGCGAAGATGCGGGCGGCCTTTGCCGGGCACTACAAGAGAACGGCATCATCGTTCGCCACATGAGTGGATCGTGGGGAGCGCCGGACGCCTTCCGCGTGACCATCGGCACGCCTGAGCAGAACCAGCAATTCCTCGGAGCGCTCAAGCGGGCCGTGTCCGCGCATCCCAGCGTAGTGGTCATTTGATTTATGCGCTGGCCGCAACAAGCTGCCGTGCCGGCGAGAGCGCCTGCCGTGGCATTGCTGATCGAGAGGAAGTTTGTGCCTGCGGAGCAGAGCTTTTCAATTCTCTCCGGAAGGATTCTCGAACTTCGGCGGAGTTCTCAATGACGCCACCCGCCAGAGCTACATCGATCCTTCATTCAAAACCGCGTTGAGTTTTTTCCCATAGCGGAATATGCTCCTTTGTCATCACAGGAGAAAGAAAAAATGGAATTTATGTCGACAACAGACTATTTGCCGGTAATGATTTTGGGTATTGTGGCAGCTTTAGCAAGCCTTCAAAGCTTTCCGGATGTAAGGCAAAAGAAGTTGCTGTTCCAACTCATTTTCTATGCTGGGATTCTCACTCAAATTGCAACTCAAGGACTGCAGTATTTTAATGCGGTAGGGAGGCACAAAGTACTGGACAGGGAATTTGCTTACGCCTTATTTGCATATACGAGGGACGATCCTAAACTGCTAAGGGAATTTGCCAAAGAGACTCCTTATGTGACTGGCTACCGACTCTTTAAAGATGTACCTCCACGATTAGAGGAAGCGAAAGTTTACTTCAACAAATCCATCACCAAACGGCAGTTTGTTGCATCCAGCCATTATATGCTCGGGACCATCGAGCGAATGCAGCATCCGAACGATTTCAAACGCGCAAGAAAAGAGTTTGATGAAGCCATCAAAGCCGATGAGGAATATGCCGCTTCTTACTATGGTCGTGCCATTACAGAGCTGATGGGGACGGAACGTGACGAACGTGACGCAGCCCTGAAGGATCTGTCAATGGCGTTAATTTACGAAGAGGGCGATCTTATATGCCTAACCATCAATAGCGAGACGGAGCTTAAAATGTATTGGGAACGTGTCACCTCAGATGTGGAACTAAACAAGAAACTCAAGGAATTACAAGCGGGATGCATGAAGGGTTGAAGAGCGGCCGGATAGCTCCAAGCCCACCAGTTTTTGCGTCTAATGCGATTTTCCTGCTTGAAAGCTTTCACGTTCCTTCATCGCAAGCTCACCTCGTTCCACTGCACTCCTCAAGGCGTGATCATTGGCCTCTGAATTCCACCACCACGGTAGGCAAACCCAGTAATGGTGACCGGCAAATGTCCATGAATTGCGATTTCTCCGAAGAGTGCTTTTACTGCGGCACTTTCTGCCGTGGGTACGTCGGAATAAGCGCACAAATAGTTTTCAATCTGGGGAAAGTCTGCAGCAATATAGGGCGACCCAAAAGAAACTACCAATGTCTTTTCCCTCGCGCTTTCTAGAATGTAGTTCAGTAATGCCGCAGGCGCCGCTGCGAGAGAAATGCTGTTGGCCGCCGTTGCCCCTTCTTTTCTTGTTGCTCCGGACGTGGGCACCATATAGATGGCCACGACCACTTTGTCTGCAGACTTTATCGCACTTCGGATTTCAGATTCCAAAGGTGCGGCCGTCTTTGGGTCAACGTAAATGACCCGCACATCGGGCACATGCAGCCGCAGTTGTCGTTCCAGTTGTCGACCGTTCTCCGTCCTTGCATCATCGGTCAATACAAGACACAACAACGAACTCTTAAGACCTGCTTCATTTGTAGACGAATAGCGGGCAGCCCTTTGGTCTTGCAAGGGAAGTACGCGACCATTTTCGCGCACCAGGGTGATCGAGGAGTTTGCTACCTGCTGAGCCAAAGCCAAACTCTCCGGCTTCGCAATAAGGGCAGACATCGTGTTGAGGTCTACCAAACGCGCTTTATTCAGACCGACGCTGGCCTTGGCCTGGAGAATTTTCAATACGGATTCATCAATGCGCGCCTCAGAAATCTCCTTTGAACGGACAGCACTAAGGATGCCATTGTAGGCCCCGTCCAAGTCTGAGGGAAGCACCAGCATATCATTGCCTGCTTTTATCGCGTCTACTGCAGCGCGTCCAGCGGCCTCAGGGCCAGGTTGCGGGTACAGGCGGGTGAGCCCTCCCATCTCAAGTGCATCGGTTACCACCAGGCCTTTGAATCCTAGATCCTGCTTTAGTAGGCCGCTGATAATCGCCGCAGATGTGGTGGCAACTTTGCCGCCGTCCGGCTCGAGGGCAGGGACGGTGACTTGCGCAATCATGACGGCATCCACTCCGCTAGCGATGGCGCTTCGGAATGGCACCAGGTCAACCTGGTCAATGTCCTGGCGGCTACGGTAGACTGTAGCAACACCTAAGTGAGGGTCGGCGTTTGTGTCGCCGTGACCGGGAAAGTGTTTCACCGTGGTCAGCATTCCTTCTTGCCGTGCGCCACGGATGTAAGCGTCCACCAGGGTGGAAACCTGCTCTGGATCTTCGCCAAAAGCGCGGGTATTGATGATAGGGTTGGCGGGGTTGGTGTTGAGATCTGCATCTGGAAAGAAATTCCAATGCACCCCCACGGCTCGCGATTCCTGTGCAACAATTTTGCCAAACTGTCTTGCGAACTCCGGATCTCCGGCAGCGGCGAACGCCATGGCATGGGGAAAGACGGTAACGCCATTCAGCCTCATGGAGAGGCCCCGCTCGAAATCGGCGGCAACAATCAACGGCAGTCGGGCGTGACGCTGAAGCTGATTGATTAGCATTGCGGCTTCATAGGGCTCCGTTTTGTAGAGGAACGATCCTTCCGAAGGCACGGTCAGCAGTACAGCGCCTACGTGATAACGAGAGATCTGGTCATTCCACTTCAGATAGTCGGGGCTTTCTGAGTTCACAAACTGACCCAGAATGCGGATCATGAACAGCTGGCCTATCTTTTCTTCCAAGGAAAGCTTCTTCAGCGTCTCTTGCGCCCACCTCTCACCATCATGATCCAGGGCAACTTGGGTGGGATGTTGAAAGTGAAAATCATTGGGAGTCGCAGGAGCACAAATCGCCAGCAGCAATATAGCGATCAACAGTTGTTTCCGCTGCATAAAAAAACAATATCAGAGATTCGGCTCTTGGATAATTGGGAAACGGACAAGTAAATGGCGCCATTTACTCATCGCTTTCGTCCTACAGCAGCGTCGCGCATGAGACCAACTAAGAACACCGATACAGCTGCGGCGCTCGCCCGTGATCTCGGCGTAAGCCACGCCAGCGCAATCGTCGTCGGCACCATCATCGGCAGCGGCATCTTCCTGGTTCCGGCCGAGATGATGCAGGCCGTCGGCTCGGCCTGGCTGGTTTACCTGGCATGGATTGTCGGCGGAGTGCTCTCATTCGCAGGTGCGAATACATACGCCGAACTGGGCGCCATGAAGCCGCAGGCGGGAGGCGAATACATTTACATCCGTGACGCCTACGGACCCCTGCCCGGGTTTCTGTACGCGTGGACGTGGTTCGCGATCGCAAAGCCCGCTTCGATTGCGACCCTGACGACTGGGTTGGTGCGCATCCTGGGTACATTTCCGGCCCTTGCTTTCTTTAACCGGGATGCGATTCAGTCGCCCTTCGCCGTCAGCTACGGACAACTGGTTGCCATAGCGGCGGCAGTGTTCATCACGGCGCTGAACTATATCGGCGTCAAGCGGGCGGGAGAGTTTCAGGTGATCTTCACGGTGGTAAAGATCGCGATCATCCTCTCGATCGCCCTGCTGGGATTCAGCGCCGCCAACGGCACATGGCGCAACTTCACGACGATCTTCGCGGGCGCCACAGGAGGCTTCTCCGGATTCATGGCAGCGTTGATCGCCGCTCTTTGGGCCTATGACGGATGGAACGACTTGAACATGGTGAGCGGCGAAGTGCGTGATCCTGGTCGTAATATTCCGATCGCGCTGATTGCGGGCGTCGGCGTGGTGGCTGTTCTCTACATGCTGACCAACGCTGCGGTGCAATATGTGCTTCCGGCGGCCAGCATCGCCACGTCACCACGGCCGGCGTCGGAAGCGACCGCGGTCGCGGTCGGCGCCTGGGGAGCTGCCATCGTATCGGCTGGGATGGCGCTCTCCATGCTCGTCGCCCTCAATGGGACCATCATGAGCGGCGCACGCGTTCCCTTCGCCATGGCGCGCGATGGTTATTTCTTCCACGCTATGGCCGAGGTGCATCCCCGTTTCCACACACCGTCGGTGGCCTTGATCGTGCAACTTGGGCTGTCAATCATTCTGCTGCTGTTTGCCGGAAATTTCCGCCAGCTTTTCTCGCTAGCCATCTTCGCAGAGTGGCTGTTCTACATGATTTCGGCCAGCACAGTCTTCGTACTGCGCAAACAGGAACCAGATGCGCCACGACCGTTCCGGACGTGGGGGTATCCCCTAGTTCCGGCGACGTTCATCGTGGCGGCGGCGGTGCTGCTTTATTACACCTTCACCGAGAACCTACGAAACTCCGCGTGGGGAATGGTGGTGATTCTGGCAGGTGTGCCCATCTATTTGTACTTTGCGAAGACGAAGGGAGGGGCTAGAGACTAGGGTTAGTGGTTGGCAACCAGCCCCGCCGATAAGATCCACTGAGTGGGCTTGCTAGTTGCTAACTTCTAGCCGTTACTCGCGATCTTCAACTGTCTTGCCCGCTCATACACTTTCACGTATTCGCGAGCCGAGTTGCTCCAGGAATACTCCTGGGCCATGCCGTTGCGCATCAGCGCCTGCCAGGCCTGTGGATCGGCACGATACACGCCGATGGCCGCCTGCAGGGTCTCCAGCAAGGCTTCGCCAGTGTATTCTTTGAACTTGAATCCCGTGCCCTTTCGCGTCTGCCGATCAAATTGTTCGACGGTGTCATCGAGACCGCCAGTGGCGCGCACCACGGGTACAGTCCCATAGCGCAAACTATAGATCTGATTCAGTCCGCAGGGCTCATAGTGCGAGGGCATGAGGAAGATGTCGCTACCCGCCTCGATCTTGTGCGCCAAGGCGTTGTCATAAGCAATCTTTACAGCGAACTTTTGCGGATATTGCTTGTTCAACTTGCGAAACAACTCTTCATACTCGCGGTCGCCGCTGCCCAACACCACCATGATCAAGTCCTGACGGGACAGGCGATCGGCGATCCGGAGAATAAGATCAAAGCCCTTTTGGGCCGCAAAGCGCGACACGATACCCACCACCGGCAACTGCGTGTCTTCGGCCAAACCAAATTGCTTTAGCAGGTCCGCCTTACATGTTGCTTTGCCGCTGAGATCTTCAGCAGAGTAATGCGCCGCAAGGAAGCGGTCACTTTCGGGGTTCCATTCACTGCAATCCACCCCATTGACAATGCCGCCGACCGTGCCGGAGCGCGCGCGCAAGACCCCGTCCAATCCGAAACCGTACTCCGCAGTCTGAATTTCCTGACTATACTTCCGGCTGACAGTTGTGATGTAGTCAGCCATCGTAATTGCGCCCTTCAGGAAATTCACCTTGCCATAGAACTCCAGCGTCGACATGGTAAACAAATCCCAAGGTAACATGAGCAGGGGAAGGATCTCGGGCGGGAAGAGGCCCTGATATCCGATATTGTGAATGGTGAAGACGCACGGAGTATTCTTAAATGCTGGGTCTTCCTCGTACAAGGTCTTCAGCAGTATGGGAATCAGGGCCGTCTGCCAATCGTGGCAATGAAGCACGTCGGGCGTGCCGAGCACTTTGACCGACTCCAAGACGGCACGGCAAAACAACGCAAACCTCTCGGCATTGTCGTGGTAGTCGCCCAACGGCGTACCGTAGAGCGAATCGCGGTCGAAGAAGGGAGGATAGTCAATGAAATAGAATTGCACTCCTGAGCGCACACCGCCGTCGAGGACAGAGCAGAAGCGGTAGCGGTCATCGAAGGGAACGGTGATGCTGGGGATGACGACTCGCGGGTTGTCCAGCCTGGTCTGCTTGTAACGCGGCAGGAAGACCGTAACCTGATGCCCCAAGTTAGCGAGCGCGGGCGGCAAGGCGCCAATGACGTCCGCCAGGCCACCGGTCTTGGAAAAGGGTACGCACTCGGATGCAGCCATCACTACGTGCACGTCGGCTAAATCTCCTCTCGGCGGTTGAGGATTTCTTGAATACGCTTCTCCAGATCTGATCGCAATGTGTCAAAAGCAGCAAGATCGTACAGCAGGAGCCGATCGGACCTGAAGTCAAAGACAACGTCTATGCTTTGAGCGAGCAGTATGACATCTTTCCCAAGGTGATCAGCGAGACCGACTTCGTAAGCTACATTGGGATTATTTCCAGTTAGATCAGCGATGATGATTCGTGCACTGCTGATTCCTTTCCATATGTCGTCCTTGATATTTCGTCCGGTCATAAGCCTAGCAGTGTCGCATTGACACCCATTTCTTTTGAACACCTCTTGGATCGATTTGTAAACATCGTTCGACCAGCTTGTTCCATAGGGCATCAATACGAATCCCAGCGCAGCATTTTGATGATGTTGAGCTTGGAGCCAGTGTGGTCGTTTCTTTCGAGTGCGCTCACGGACTCTGTTCAGTTTTGTTAGCTCTGCCGCCAGACCGTCCCTCAAATTGTTCAGTTCGTCGATTTCCTTCAGAAGGCTCCAAATGGCCTCTTGCTGACGGTTGTCAAGCTGAAATTGATAGTTGGCATTAAGTTCACGAAGAGCTTGGATTTCTCCCTCGCGCTGCGCGAGCGTCGCCCGCAACTCAGCGTTTTGAGCTTCGAGAAGTGCACTCCGATCATTCACTTTCCCTACGTCTCCCTAAGGAATCTGGCGTTCAAGCCACAAGCGGGTTTTCAGAGGTAATGAGCCGAGCGGATAGAATATAACTTCACCCTTGCATATTCAATGACAAACAACGTAAAACCGTACGCACTCGGATGCCGCAAAGGCGATATTCATGAAACGTCCCAGCGCGAACGGAAATGTACTTCCGCCGGCACGCCGAACTGCTGACTGGATTGCGCACTATGATGTTAGAAATGCCAAAACAGTTGAGTCTAATTGGCGAATTGAAAGAGGGCAACGTGGCAAGGACGGCATCGAAGAAATCGGGCGCCAACGTTAAGCGCAAGCCGAAGCTGGGGCAGCACTTTCTTGTCGATTTAGGCGCGGCGAGGCGCATCGTGGAGGCCCTCGGAGATGTGTCGAATCGCACCGTCATCGAGATCGGCCCGGGCCGAGGCGTGCTCACCGATGTATTAGCTGAGAGAGCCAAGCACGTAATCGGAATCGAGCTCGACCGTGTGATGGCGGCGCAATTGCGCATGCGGTATGCGACCAAACCGAATGTCGAAATCCTCGAATCGGATTTCGTTGCTGCGGAATTTACCTCCATGGTCGGCCGCCGGCCCGGACCGCTGCACGATCTCCGCCCCACCCAACCCGAGACGGTGGACGTAATTGGCAACCTGCCGTATTACATCACCTCCGATATCGTGCTGCGGATTCTGGAGCTGCACCAAAACATCGAGCGCGCGGTGGTCATGGTGCAACGCGAAGTCGGCGATCGCGTCTCGGCCGAGCCGGGTAGCCGGGATTACGGCCTGCTCTCGGCCACCGTGCAACTCTTCGCCCGGGTGGATAAGCTATTCACGCTGCCGCCAGGAGCTTTCTCGCCGCCACCGCAGGTCCATTCCAGCGTGCTGCGGCTCACTATCGCTCCCCGGTTGCAAGAACTACAGGTTGAGGAAAGGCAGTTCATCGCGTTTTTAAAGCTTGCCTTCGGTCACAAACGCAAGACGTTGCTAAACAATCTTCGTGGTCAGTACAAGGATGTTGACGTTCGAGCAGCGCTCAAATCGTCTGGACTGCGCGCCGATGTCCGTGCCGAAGCCATGTCCCTGGAAAAAACGGCGGCGGTGTTTCGCGAACTGTCGCAGGCGTAGACTTACCTCAGAGATTGCCGTCATCAAGGGCGGAACCTTTGCGCCAAGCTGGCGGCGACATAGTACAGCAAAGGACTGGGCATCATGGCTACCGCAGTACGTCAGCCAGCCGTTGCCGGACGCTTCTATCCCGCCAATGCACAGCATCTGCGGGCGGAAGTAGAGACCTATACCACGGCACGCGCCGATGCTTCGGCCGAGTTTCAACCCAAGATTCGCGCCTTGGGCTGCGTCGTCCCCCATGCCGGATACATGTACTCCGGACACGTTGCAGGAGCTGTCTACCGCCGGCTACAGTTGCCGCGGCGTCTGGTGATCCTGTGCCCCAACCATACCGGCATGGGCGAGCCGCTGGCCATCATGAGCCAAGGCGCGTGGCACACGCCATTAGGCGACGCCCTCATCGACGAGGCCATGGCAAATCAGTTGAAGTTGCGTATGCCGCTGCTCGCTGAAGACCAGGAAGCCCATCGCTACGAGCACGCGCTGGAAGTCCAATTACCATTTCTGCAGGTACTTGTGCCCGGGTTTCAGTTCGTGCCGATCACCGTGGGAACCAGCAATTTTGAGGTGCTGAGCGCGCTCGGCGTCGTAATTGGAAGCGTCACTGCGGAAGCTGGTGAGCCGGTCCTAGTCGTCGCATCGAGCGACATGAATCACTACGAGAACGACGATGTAACCCGGGTAAAAGATCGCCGCGCAATCGATCAGATGTTGGCGCTCGATCCCCGCGGCCTGTACGAGATCGTGCACCAGGCCAATATCAGCATGTGCGGATACGGTCCGGCCGTGGTGATGCTGACTGCGTCCAAGAAGCTGGGGGCAAGCCACGCGGAGTTGATCCGTTATGCGACCTCCGGCGACGTCTCGGGAGAGCGCGATATGGTCGTCGGATACGCGGGTATTGCGGTGTATTGAATTCTCCTGATGGCAGAAAAAAGGCGGCCACAAAGGCCGCGCTTTTTTCTGTGAATCACCATCCGTCAGCGGTGAGACGCACCGGAGCTGTGCCCGCTGCTCGTGTGACCGCCCGACGCTGCAGGCGACGCACTGCCATGAACCGCGCTGCCACCGTAGCCCGGACCTATTGCCACTGGATTCGCGAATACCGCAGCCGGAGCAGGAGCGACAAATACATGTCCGGCCTGCGCAGTGTGCGTGGCACCGAAGGCGTTGTAGTTGGCGGTGAAGGTGTGGTCATTCACAGCGCGATTCCGGACAGCGCTGCTGTTGAAGGTCGCACTCGTTTGATTGGCACCGGTACTACGCGCGCGAATAACGCTATTAAAGGCGGGAGGTATGCGTCCGCCAGGGATGTAGGCTGCCGAGTTGGTCCTGCCAACCATGACGGTAGGCTTCACGGATTGGGCCGACGCTACGGTGGGAGGAGCAGCCGCCGTCCAACCAGAAGGAGCTTTTGTCACAATCGGGTTGGCTTGGAACCTGTTGTAATACCAGCCGTTCCCGTAGCCTCCACCGGGTATCCAGGCCCAGCCGACCCCGCCGCCTAAGAAAGCCCATGAGCCGTAGTGATACGGCAGCCATCCCCAAGGGTATTGAGAAGCGAAGGTATACCCCAGGCCGGGAGAAAACATCCAAGCGCCAGAACTGTAGGGATCCCACCCCATCATGGAATTGGCGAAGCCGTACGGCTGCCAGACGTATCCGTAACCGTTCGCCATAAAGAAATTTCCATAGTAGTTGAGGTCCTGCAGTCCGTAGCCGACGCTGGGACCTGGGTTGCCGGGATTATTAGCGTAAGCTTGCTGATACGCCTCGCGCTCTCGGTTCCACGTATCGGTCGGCAGAACTTCGGCCCCAGTTGCCACCTTGTATCCAGACGGATTCGTCGGGTCGACGGTGAGAGTTTCTTTCCGCTTGACGTTTACCATCTGTGGCTGGTCCATGAGTTCGACATTGCCCTTGAATACGGACAACCGCGCCTGGCCAGCGTTCACGCTCACTCTGAGTTGAGTGTCGCGCTGCACCAGGAAGGTCGAATCGCCACTTTTCAGCCGATAAATGTCGCCCTTCGAGCGGGCATCGAGATAGACGACGCCCTTAACTACGTCGATCTCGTTGATCTTGGCGCCATAATCATTCATCGAAAGCGCGAGAAATTGAATTTCGGAGTTCTCGGCAATCCGCAAAGCGCTTTCGTTCTCGAATTCCACCTCGGCGAGGCCGTCATTCCCGGTCACAATGCGCACTCCCTGAGTGATGGGTGTATTCAAGATGGCGCGCTCCAATCCTTGTCCTGTCGCGCGGTCCGTCTGCACCTGCCCGTTGAGATAGCTGAGGCGGACAATCCTCACGTGCGATTCTGCCAACACACCAGCCGCTGTGGCCAGTACAAACGCCATTATCAGCGTCAGTTCTGATTTCACATGCCTGGGCATACCTGTACTCCTTGGGTCGTTCTGGCTCCTATTGTACGTCCCAAAATGGTATTTGAGTTGAAAGAGTGAGCGTTGGCTGGCCTCGCCAACGGAATCCTGGAAGACGTCGGCCAGACTGACTCGGGCGTGCTGATGAACGATGCTGGTGGTTGGAACCTACGGTGGCCAGGGACGGAATCGAACCGCCGCCAGCTTTTCCGAGTTGAGATCACCAGTGAATTCAATTGCTTAGAGGCGCTTCCCGGCCATGCAAGTCACTGATATTCATTGCGGGCAAGACCAACTGTGTGATTGCCGGTTTTTCGACCAGGAAACCATGAACGGTCGAGCCATCTTTGTTCGATTTGTCCTCGGACATCACCCCGCATTCGTGGCGCTTTGAACGGGCATTCTCAGAGGATGGGGGCAAGACTTGGGAAGTAAACTGGATCGCGACACGCGGGTGAAAGATGAAACCGACAAAGCGCACTAACTTAGTGCGGAAAGAGTTCCTACAAGGTCACAGAATTACGGCAAGCGAACTATTGACCTCGCATTCACCGCGCAGGTCTACAGGAGGAGGCGTTCAATGATTATAGAAATGCGGACGTATAAGTCCAAGCCCGGCCGCCGCTCAACTTTCCTTGAGATATTCCGATCCAAGTCGATTCCGGCACACACAGAAATCGGAATGAAAATACTGGGCCCATTTCTTTCCATTGAAGATCCCGACACCTTTTTCTTTATGCGCGGCTTTCCTGACATCGCTTCGCGCGAGCCGATGAAGGCAAAGTTCTATGAAGGCGAGCTCTGGAAGTGTGAACTGGAGAACGTCCTAACGCCCATGCTGGAGAACTACGAAGCCGTAATTGTGGAAGACATTGACAATCTTATTCATTGGCAGTAAGTCGGCGTAGCCCAAGTTACCATCGTATTGATGCCCCATCAAAGCGGATTTGCTTGGATGGGAGGTCTTGGTTTCGTGTCAGGGTGTGCGATGCCAGAGTTGGTAAATCGCCGCGACCAATCAATTCGGCCAACGGTTATGGACAACTATAAGACGCTGCGCAGGCGCTGGTCTCAAGAACCAAGCATATGGCCCAGGTATTTGAGCAACTGCTCTCAGATTGTCTGGATCCTGCCTCAGAATCGCACTATTTAATCTGGCGGCAGTAAAACTGTGCTACCATTCTGGCCCTCATAGGCCCCTCACGGCATATTCACATTGGAGGAAACTATGAAGCGCCTATCTTTCGTCGCGATGTTGATTCTGATTGGTCTTGGGGTTTTGCTGCTCACCGGGTTTGGAACCGATGGGGCCTTCTGGTCTCAGTGGGGCCGGAACGCACAACATACGGGAATGGTTAGCGTAGCGGGGCAACCGCTCAATAACAAACTTGCTGACATCGTGTACGACCCATTTACCGGGCAGGAAAAAGCCGAGAACGTCCCTGTAGCTGGAGAGGCCGTGCTGGAGGTACACTATCAAGCCACTCTGATTGATGGCAACAGTTTCTACATGATGCAAAAGAGTGGGAGTTATCCCTCGTGCCCTTTTATCGGGGCGTGGATATATGGTTTGCCCTGCGGACCGAATGGGTGGGGCCAAGTGCAATGGAATGTTGTGCGACGCGACTGGGTCCAAGGCGTACCGGTTACGGCCTGGACGTTTAGCACCGATTGGAAACCAGAGCCGAATGCAACCAATATCTATCAATTCTCGGTAGGTCTGGCGGGCTGGGAGCCGGTCTTCCATCCGGCGCTGGCGAACGGATTTCTTTATGTTCCCGGAGCCGGAGGCACGGTGTGGAAGGTCGATGAAAGTACGGGACAGGCAGCATCGCACATCAATCCTTTCACCGGAAAGTCGATAGATCCGGCGAACACCTATGTTTCCAGCCCGTTGACTGCCGATGACAATGGCAACATCTATTACAACGTGATTGAACTGAACACCAACGGCAATCCGTGGGACCAGAACGATGTAGCTGGCGCATGGCTGGTAAAGGTCACTCCGGGCGATGCAGCGGCCACCGTCACCTACGCCACTCTGGTGCCGAATGCGCCTCCAGGAAATTCCACGAGCTGTCCGGGAACATTCTTCAATCTCGGAGACGGCGGTATCTCGTTGCCGTGGCCACCGCTCAATACCGCCACTGCTCCCAGTCAATTGTGCGGTTCGCAGCGTCCGGGAGTAAACATTGGTCCTGCCGTCGCACCAGATGGGACTGTCTATACGGCCAGCGTCGCGCACTTTGATGGCGCGGTCGCTTACCTGATAGCGGTGAATCCGGACCCGACACCCAAATGGGTGGCTTCGCTGCGAAATCGTTTGACCGATGGCTGTGGCGTGCTCCTGCCAATCGCTCCGCAGGGGGACAACATGCTGCCGAATTCCTGCCGGTATGGCACCCCCGTAGGATTTGACCCAACGACGAATTCGTTCGGTTCAGGCTTGATCAGCGATGAAGCTTCGTCGTCGCCGACTGTGCTCCCCGACGGATCGGTACTATTCGGTGTCCTCGACCATTACAACTACTACGGCGGGCACCTTGTTCATTTCGACGCACAAGGGAATTATCTCAACGCATACACGTTTGGTTGGGATTCCACGGCTGGGGTATACCAGCATGATGGCACGTATTCGATCGTGATCAAGGACAACCATTATGGAGGACCCGCTTACTGCGGCTTCTACGGTAATCCGGTTTGTGCGCCGGTGCCTGCCCCCGGCCCGTATTATGTTTCGCAGTTGGATGCCAACCTGCAGGTGGAATGGTCCTTCCAAAATACGACCATCGATCAGGATCACCCTGACGGCTATGAGTGGTGCGTCAATGCGCCAGTCATCGACAGCAACGGAGTAGTCTATGTCACCAGCGAGGATGGGAACGTCTACTCCCTGCCGCAGGGCCACCACGGAGTATTTACCCAGCCACTACAAAAGATTTTCCTGCAAGAAGCTTTAGGCGCCGCCTACACTCCACTCTCGATCGGAGGAGACGGGAAAATCTACAGCCAGAATGACGGGCATTTGTTTGTGATTGGTCAGTAAGTTGGAAGACTTCCACGGCGCGACGGTCGAACGCACGCCGGATGGCCCAAGCTACCCCCGTAAAATTGCCCCATCCAAGCTCGTTTCGCTTGGATGGGGATTTTGATTTTCACGTCGCTGTGACGCGAGGATGAGTAAAACCGGGCGACGTACTCGCGGAGTTCGTTTCCATAGTTCGTGAAAGCTCCAGAACTATCCCACCCAAGCCCAAGCAGCTTGGGTGGAGGACCCGAGGATTGCTAAGCGGGGCCACCCGCCGGAAAGTGTCGCAAAGGGCCCGCACTGGGACGCCATACTGTCACTCAGTACGCTTTTGAGTGCCGTCCACTCCGACCAGTGACGATCGTTAATGCCGGTCAGACTGTGCCCAAGTTCGCACCGCGCAGGGATTTCGAGAAAACCAGGCAACACTTCCATGCCCGCCTCAATTCCCGAACGGACGTTCGCTCACGTGGGTGCGTGACCGGGGTCACTGACCCGGTGTGCTGGTCGGACTCATAACTAGCACACGTTTGCAACGGCGGCGCGCAGGGCCCAGCGGCTTCCGTTTGCTGACGCATCTCCAACATGCCGAGAGTGGCTTGTGGAAGTTTCCCTCACAGTCGCATGCAACTCGCCAGTTGCCTACTGTTCCGCCCTGGCCCCTGGGCTTCGCCGGAGGTCTGTTGGTAGCACGTTATCTCTATTGGTGACGCTGTTCTTATTATCTGTATCGTTTATAAGCCAGTGTTCGGCAACCCAGCCCACCAGCGATGACTGTCTGGCGTGTCACAGCGACAAGTCGCTGACCACGAAGCGCGCTGGGCGGACGGTCTCGCTGTTCGTGGACCAGAAGAAGTTCACCGGTTCCATTCACGGCTCTCTGCAGTGCACCAACTGCCACGCCGATCTGGAAGGCAAGGACTTGCCGCACTCTACGCCGCTGGCGAAGGTGAGCTGCGGCTCCTGCCACAGCGACGAGGCCCAACTGTATGCAAAATCGTTGCACGGCCGAGCGGTCGCTCGTGGCGACTCCCTGGCGCCGCGCTGCGTGACCTGCCACGGCAATCATGACATCCTGCCGGTCAAGGACCCGCGTTCGTCGGTGGCGGCGATGAAAGTCCCCTTTGTCTGCGGGCAGTGTCACCGCGAGGGCACGCCGGTCCAGACGAACCGCAACATCGCCCAGCACGACATCCTGGAGAACTATACCGAGAGTATCCACGGCGAGGGCTTGCTGAAGAAGGGACTGATTGTGGCGGCCAACTGTGCCTCGTGCCACACGGCGCACTCGATCCTGCCGCACACCGATCCCAACTCGTCCATCAACCGGCGCAATATCGCCGCTACCTGCACCCAGTGCCACGCCAATATCGAGCAGGTACACCGCAAGATCATTCGCGGCGAGCTTTGGGAAAAGCAAGCCAACACTCTGCCGGCCTGCGTCGATTGCCACCAGCCGCACAAAGTCAGGAATGTTTTCTATTCCCAAGGCATGGCCGATGCCGATTGCATGCGTTGCCATGCGAATGCAAGCCTGAAGTCGGTGGATGGACGCTCGATGCTGGTGCGGGTCAGCGAGGTGGCGGACTCACGTCACCTGAAGGTCGCCTGCAGCCAATGTCACTCGGAGGTGAACGCGTCGCGCGTGCGCCCCTGCGAGACCATCACCCACCCGGTTGATTGTACTTCCTGCCACGCCGAAGTCGGACAGCAGTACCAACTCAGCACACACGGCCAAATGCATGCCAAGGGCGACGCCAACGCTCCCTCTTGCAAGGACTGCCACGGCACCCACCAGGTTCTGGGCAAGCACAATCCGGAATCGCTCACCTTCCCGACCAACGTGCCCGATCTTTGTGCCAAGTGCCACCGCGAAGGCCACAAGGCTGCCGTGATCTACACCGGAGTGGAGCATCAGATTATCCCGCGATATACCGAGAGCATTCATGGCAAGGGATTGCTGAAGAGCGGGCTGACGGTGACCGCGACCTGTACCAGTTGCCACACTGCGCATCGAGAACTGCCTGCATCCGATCCGGGATCGACAGTAAATCCGAGGAACTTGCCTGCCACCTGCGGTAACTGCCACCATGGCATCGAAGAGCAGTTCGTCCAAAGCGTGCATTCCTCGGCGGTAACCAAGACCGATAAACCGCTGCCGGTCTGCAACGACTGCCATACCGCTCACTCCATCCGCCGCACCGACCAGGATGGGTTCAAGCTCGACATTATGAACACCTGCGGGCGCTGCCATGCGGAAATTGCCAAGACCTACTTCGATACCTATCACGGCAAGGTTTCCAAACTCGGCTACACCAAGACTGCGAAGTGCTATGACTGCCACGGCGCTCACGACATTCAGAAGGTCACCGATCCGCGGTCGCACCTGAGCCGCGCCAACGTGGTTGCGACTTGCCAGAAGTGCCACTCGGATGCGACCCGGCGCTTCGCCGGATATCTCACGCACGCCACCCACCACGATCCCAAGAAGTTTCCTTTCCTTTACTACACCTTCTGGGGGATGACGGTGCTACTGATCGGCACATTTACCGTGAGTGGCATCCACACCCTGCTGTGGTTCCCGCGCGCATTGCAGATGCGGCGCGAACTGCGCGCAGCGGAAGCTGTAGAAGCCGAAGCCGAAGCCGAAAACAACTCTGGCAAGACCGCTGCCGAAGCCAAGGATGGCGACGATGCCCCACAGTGAACCGCGATTCGCCGCTCCGGTGGACTACGAGGCGGGAGCAGTAACCGTACAAGAGCCGCCGCTGGCCGACGTTGGGCCCAAAGCCATCCCGGCGATTGACCGGCGCGAGTTTGTCCGCTTCGTCCACCTCTACCGGGTGCTTCATGCGTGCATGATCGTCAGCTTCCTGACTCTGGCGGTCACCGGACTTTCGTTGAAGTTTTCCTACACTCCTTGGGCCGCGAGATTTTCGCGCCTGCTGGGCGGCTTCGAGACCGCGGGGTATATCCACCGCTTTGCCGCCGTTATCATGTTCGGCACTTTCACCGCACACGTGATTGGACTGTTTAAGCAGAAGCATCGCGACAAGACGACTTGGAAATCGATCCTGTTCGGGCCAAATACGCTACTACCCAACAAACAGGATCTGCACGAATTCGTTGCCACCATAAAGTGGTTCATCGGCATGGGACCGCGACCGAAGTACGGGCGTTGGACCTACTGGGAGAAGTTCGATTATTTCGCCGTGTTTTGGGGGATTGTCGTCATCGGCTCCACGGGGTTGACGCTTTGGTTCCCTGTTTTCTTTACCCGGTTCTTGCCGGGCTCGTTCATCAACGTGGCCACCATCATCCACAGCGACGAGGCCCTGCTGGCCACGGGCTTCATCTTTACCGTGCATTTTTTCAACACCCATCTTCGGCCGGAGAAGTTTCCCATGGACACCACCATTTTTACCGGCCATATGCCTTTAGCCGAATTGAAGCGCGATAAGCCTCGGGAGTATGCCGCACTGCTTGCTTCCGGCGAACTGGAACAGCGCCTGGAGGAACCACAGCCTGCCATTGTGGTCAAGACGATCCGCGTGTTTGCGTGGATTGCGCTAGGCACCGGCTTCGGTGTCGTTGTGTGGATTCTCTATGCGATGCTCTTTGCATACCGATAGGAAATTGGCGCACAGTGCCGTGAATAGTCAATAGGACAGAAAGGAAAACCGCCCCCTTTAAGCGCTGCAAGCATTGAGTAATAGTTTTGAGGGGGACGAGTAGATCGCCTGAATTGAATTGGAGTATCTCATGAAAAGGCTAATGTTTTGTCTACTTGGTTTTAGTTTCTTAGCCCTGTGGATGAGCGGCTGCTCACAGGACAAGAAGATAGTAGCCGAGGGAGCTGTCAACAATTGGTTAAAGTTGGTGGACTCGGGCAATTATGCTCAGAGTTGGGACGACACAGGGGCCGTGCTCAAGGCCAATGTTGCCAGAGAGCAGTGGCAAGAAGTGTTACTACGCAATCGTGGGCCGTTGGGCGGCCTGATCTCCAGGAAGTTGACATCGGCAGAGTACACAACCCAGCTTCCCGGAGCTCCTGATGGGCAGTATGTCGTCCTTCAGTATGAGAGCAGGTTCGAGCATAAGAACTCTGCCATCGAAACCGTCACTCCTGTGTTGGATAAAGATGGACAATGGCGAGTGTGCCTCTACATCGTCAAATGACTTACATGGCCTGGCGGGCGGCCCAGGCTACTCTCATGAGAGTGCCCATCCGCGATGGTTTGCTTGGGTGGAGCATTTAGTTCACGTCGCGGGGCGTGGGGGTTGCGCGCGCAAAGGGCTGTTGGCGACAGCAATCGTACAAGGCCGAAAACGTTACGGCGTGATCTCGAATACCGTACCGGCATCCGGAGACGGATAAGGACCCTCGGAGGCCGTGCCATACACGTTGCCCGCGGCGTCGAGTACCACGCTGCCGTTGAGGCCAAAGCCATCACTGCCGCTGCCGAAGCCGAAGCTGTGCAAAGTACTGTAGATCCATCCTCCGCTCGAGGGCGCTAGCTTGTACACGGTTCCGGCTCCAAAGGTCCCGCCCCCGAAGGAGCTGCCATAAAGACTGCCGGCCGCATCCATGGTCAGCTTGGACGCGGGACCATCCGCCTCCTCTTGGCCAAAGCTGTGAAGTACAGCGAAGCTCCAACCGCCTTGTGCCGGACTCAGTTCATAGACGGTCCCTTGGCCCAATCCCCCGCCCCCGGCAGCCCCATATAGATTGCCCAAGCTGTCAAAGATCAAGCCGCCGTAGGGATAGTTTCCGTCGGTGCCGCCGCTGAAGAAATGAAGAACAATCTCTGTCCAGCCGGAGCCCGAGGGGGTCAACTCGAAAACGACCCCGCAAGCCACGTCGTGTACAGTGCAGTCGGTCCCCCCGGCGTAGGTTGTGCCATAAATGTTGCCGGCCTGGTCCAGGGTCACGCCGGCATAGGGGAATCCGCCGTCGTTGGGGCCATTTTGAAATGAGTACAGCGTGCTCTTGCTCCAGGTTCCGTCCGAGTTGTGAGTTAGCTTGAACACGGTGCCGCAGCCCGTATAGAGACCGTCGTTACAGGGCCCGGTTCCACCTAGGTAGGTAGTGCCATAGAGGTTGCCCGCCTGGTCAAACACAATCTCCGCTCGCGGGTTCTCCCCATCGGTTTGCGAGGCAAAGCTATAGAGGACGGTCTCTCTCCACGGGCAGAGAGCGCTCTTGCAAACAGTTGCCGGAGGCTGCAGCTTGAAAACTGTCCCACAACCGCTAACGGTACTGACGCAGGAGCCTGTCCCACCCAACATGGTGGTGCCGTAAAGGGCGCCATCTGGACCAAAGATCACCCGGCTGGTTGGAGTTGCGCCATCGGGAGCGCCCTTGAAGCTGTAGATTGGGGTTGTCAGCCAAATGGAGCCACGGCGTACAACTTTGTAAACCGTGCCGCAACTGGAGGCCGAACAGGATTGAAAGAGGCCGCCGAACTCGGCTGTGCCATAAAGAGTGCCCGCCGCGTCTTTGGTCAAGCCGGCGATCGGAGTAGCTCCGTCTGCTTCACCCATGAAGGTATGCAGGACAGTGAGGGTCTGCGCCTGCACTGCCGGGGCCGCCATGATGGTTGCTGCGAACATGACCACGCAAGCCAGCGCAAATGTCCCCGCCCGGAAGTTGATGTTGGAAATCGAAGGTGCACTTTGCTCTTGATCTGCCATTGTGATACTCCTCTGACCGCGTTCCCACATTGCCCGAGTTGTAAGCGCGATTGTCCTCTCCCGCCAGTCGAAGGTCAGCTTTTTCCTGCTTAACGGGGAGTTACTTTTGCACTCTCGATAGGGAAAGTCAACTTAATTTCGCATTGCCACGCAAGCCATTGATGGCAGGGGGCAGGTGATGCGGCCCATTCCCTTTCTTGTGGAAATGGGCCCTTGCGGGTCGGTGGCGTAATATCGCCATTACGCTCGCGATCCCAGCACCGAGCCGGTTGCTGGCGAGGGGCCGACTGCTCGGAAGAGATTCGGGTGTGACCTCACAAACTGACCCGTTGCCCGGCTCACATCACAGTTGAGTTTCCGTTGGGGTTTCTCTAACATCCAGAGTTCTTCATCCTTGTATCAGCGAAACACGATTATCGCGTGGTTTTTGCTGCCCAGATCCAACGCAATGAAAGGTCAGGCCGAACATGAAAGCTATCGAGCGGTTCATCAAAGGCGACATGCATGGAATCCACTATGCTGTGAGCATTTTTATCGCAACCGCAGTGCTCTGGTTTTTGGTGCATGAACTGGCCGAAAGCAATCCGGTTTGGGCCATCAGCTCGATGGTCGCCACCAGCGATCCGCTGATGAAGACTGCCCTTTTGACCTTTCGCTCCCGTATCATCAACACCCTGGTAGGCTGCGCAGTCGGGCTTGTTTTTATTGCCATGGGCGGCACCAGGATCATAATTCTGCCTGTTGCGATGGCGATAACGGTACTACTCTCCTCCTACGTGGTTCGCATTCCGACCATGTGGCGACAGGCGCCAATTAGCGCGGCGTTCGTTATTGCTGCTGGGTTTGAACATCACTCCAGGATCAAAGGTCTTCAAGCAGGCGGGCGCCGAATGGGTGAAGTGCTGTTCGGCTGCATTATCGGTCTGGTGGTTGCGTGGCTCGTGTCCGTGATCTGGCCACTCCCGGAGCCTGTGCCGGCCAGCAAAGCTGCGAAGTAGGGAAGTGCCGACACTCGGCATTGCGAATTCCGGCTACCGCTCGATACCTCCCGAAGCGTCCCTCACCTTGGCTATTAACTGCAATCCAACGAACCACAGGTTGGGAAAGTTAGATGCCCGCCTAGCCAAAAGAAGGTTAAAACACTGGCCAGCCAAAAGCAGGTCTCTCCACTCGCCCGCTGTGGCCGGCTCGGTTGGGATGAAAATCACGATGAGGGATTGCGATCAGTCAAATGCCGAGGCTGAGTGCTGACTACTGACTACCGGCTAGTCACCTCAGATTCCCAGCTTCTTCACTTCTTCGTTGTAGTACTTGCGATAAAGAATGTCCCATTCCTGGGAGCCTTCGAGGATGGTGCGGCGTTGGCTTTCGATCTTCTGCCGGGCGGCAGCGTCGATTCGAGCTTCCTGCGCCATCAGGTTTTCGAGAACGCGGCGAGCTTCCAGGCGGATGCTGTTGCGGTCCTCCACGAAGTCCACGTTGTCCATCTCGGCGAGAGTGTCAGCCACGGCGTGCGCCAGCTTGTTGATCTTTTCGCGGCTGAGCCTCATAGCACCGCCTTGTACTTCCGTACCAGTTCGTTCTTGATCTTCTTGAACATCTCCTGGTAGTTGGCGCCGCTGCGGTTCATTTCGTCGGCGTAGGTCTCCAGGATGATACGGACTTCGTCGTTGATGCGGTCTTCCAGCGTGAGTTCCTCGAGCAGCGCGGCGTTGATGCGCGCAGTCACCTCGGGTTTTTCCGAGGTCTCGATGAACTCGCCGGCGATGAGCTTGTTGGTGACTTCGCGGGCGAGATAGCCCACATATTCTTTGGAGAAGAGCATGATCGTTGGAATCAGGTAGCGGAACAGGTAAGTTTAACACAGGAATTCGGGGGCGCTGGATGGGCCCACGCGCTGCCGCGAAAGTGGGAAAATAGGGCCCTCGCGGGCGAAAGAGGCTGCCAAGAAGTTCGCGGTGATGGAAAGGAACCACGGATTCTTCGGGGCTGAAGCTCCTCGGAATGACAACAATAAAGGGTTTACAACGGCGCACCCTTCGGCAAGCTCAGGGCAAGCTCTGAAGGTGCGCCCCTTCAAAACACTGGCTGAAACTACTTTTTCAGCAGCCGCTAAAGCCACGCCCCTTCAAATCGTGACCCCCGCAAGCTGTTCCAATCCCTTCTTCCTGTGTGCGATGTTCGCACTGTGTCACCGGGCGCGCATCGGAGTATGATGTTTTTCGCAGCGGCGCATTTTGAGCGCGCGCTACGAGAGACCGCTATGCCAGACGATTTATCCAGCCTCAAAGACGACATGAACGCTTTCATCGTGGGGCACGGCCTGAGCCGCTTCCAGGGATACGTCACCGAAGACGTGCACAGCGTCATGTGGGACCCGCGAGACAATCCCGAGAGCTGGAAGGATTTTGTCGAGCTGGCGAAAAAAGCGGGCTCCGAGTTCCTCTCCATGGATGAGGAAGTTCTTCAGCGCGACGAACTCGATTACCTCATCCAACGCCTGCAGCACACCCAGTTTCCCAGCGACGAAGACCTGGAAGAAGCGCGCTGGTTGCGCAACTATGTAGGCAAGACCGGCTTCATTCAGCTCGGCTGGCCGCATCAGGGCATCATGTTTCTGTACGAAGTCTCCACCGAGTGGTACGAGCGTTATCAGCATCTGCTGGATTTGGTGGAAGATTTCGGGAGCATGGCGATCGACGGGACTGATCTGGACGACGAACGCTGACGTGCGCTGGGCCCTCCGCAATGCCGAATCGCAAGACGTGCAGCGGCTCGCGCTGGAGACCGGGCTGCCCGTCTCCACTGCCCGGCTGCTGGCCGTTCGCGGCATACAGACAGCCGAGCAGGCGCACAAATTTCTGACGCCTTCCTTGCAAGACCTGCATTCGCCCAGCCTGATGACCGGCCTCCGCGTTGCCGTGGAGCGATTGCGCGCAGCGATCGAGCGCGGCGAAACCGTCCTGATCTATGGCGACTACGACGTGGATGGCACCACCGCAATTGTGATTCTCAAGACCGCCATCGAACTCTGCGGCGGACAGACGGAGCACCACGTGCCTCATCGCATCCGTGAGGGCTACGGGATGCGCGATGAGGTCATCGAGCAGGCCGCTGATCGCGGCATTCGCGTCATCATCAGCGTGGACACCGGCATTCGGGCGTTCGCGGCTGGCGAAACAGCGCAACGCCGGGGCATTGATCTCATCGTCACCGATCACCACCTGCCGCAGGCGAACCGGGTACCGAAAGCGCTGGCGGTTGTGAATCCGAATCAGGAGGGTTGTGACTACCCCTGCAAGTCGCTGTGCGGCGCTGGCGTGGCATTCAAAATCGCGCAAGCCCTGTTGGAGGAGACCGGACGCGAGCGACTGCTGCCGTCATTCTTGAAAATGGTCGCCATCGCGACGATCGCCGATGCGGTGCCGCTGATCGGCGAGAACCGCGTCTTCGCCAAACTGGGTTTGGAAGGACTGAGAAAGCCAGTCAATGCGGGCCTGCGCGCGTTGTTGGCGAATTGCCAACTGGACGGCTCGCGCCCCCTGAGTGCCGGCGACGTCGCTTTCCGTGTAGCGCCGCGCTTAAACGCCGCCGGACGCATGGACGTGGCCGAGCACGTCATTCAGTTGTTCACCGAGAAGGACGCAACCAAGGCGGCGGAGATTGCGATTCGGCTGAACCAGCTCAACGGCGACCGGCAACAGGAAGAGCAGCGCATCATCGAAGAGATTCAACGCAAGATTGAAGCGTCTCCCGAGATGAGAGAGGCTTACTGTCTGGTGCTGGAAGGCGAAGGTTGGCATCGTGGCGTGATCGGCATTTGCGCCACTCGAGTCGTCGAGCGATATCGGCGTCCAACGCTCATCTTCTCCTGCGAGGATGGCGAAGCGCACGGCTCGGGCCGCTCCATCGAAGCATTCCACTTGCTGCAAGCGCTGGAATCGTGTCCTGAGTTGTTCACCCGCTTTGGCGGACACGCGCATGCGGTGGGTTGTGCGCTTCCGGTGGAGAAGATTCCCGAGTTACGATCGCGGCTCGATGCGTTTGCCCGCGAGCGGCTGACGCCGCAGGACTTCATCCCCGTCCTTAACTACGACGCCGAGATCTCGCTCGACGACGTCAAGCACGATTTCTGGCTGCTCCTGCAGAAGCTGGAGCCATTCGGCTCCGGCAATCCCGTACCAGTTTTCGTTGCCCGGAACGCAAAGCTGGTTCAACCACCTCGAGTGCTGAAAGAGAAACATCTGAAGCTTCGCGTCGTAGCCAGCGAACGGAACTCCAATGGCGGCCAATTCCAGCGTGGATATGATGCCCTGGGCTGGCGCATGGCGGAACGTCTCACGCAAGAATCGCTGCTGCTGGGCAGCACCCTCGACTTGGCCTTCACCGTGGATTACAACGAGCATCCCGAGTTCGGGGGAGTGCAGCTTAATCTGCTGGATTTTGCGGGCGCCGCAGCCGCAAGAACAGCGAGTGCCGCAGAAGGCTGAGAGCGATCCCAGATTTCCAGACCGGTGCGGTAATTACAATCCTTGAGCAAAAAAATGAAGCCGGAGTCAGTTGACTCCGGCTTCTTGCTCATCCGCAAACGACAAGGAGGGTCAGAGCAATAGCTTGCGACGAAGCATTCCGGCGAGGCCGAGAATTCCAGAGCCAAACAATACAAAGCCGCTGGGCTCGGGAACGGGCGAGACCCACTCGCCGCTAAAATCGGCGCCGTTAGGATCGCCGCCGGTGAAGAAGATGTTGAGGAAGAACGGATCTCCGTTGATCAGCAAGTCGCCACCCGGAAGAGCCGTGAACGTGATCGAATCCGTGGTCAGTGTCGTGACGTTCCACGGCTGCGAGTAAGGCGAAGCGCAGAATGCAGTTCCGCCAAAAGGCCCGCCGTTGCAGGTCGTCCCGAGGTCCATGGGATCGATGGATATTCCCGCAGGGAGGGTCGAAGGTGATCGTGAATTGATCGACAGTCGGTCCACTCCAAACCGACAGAGTGGCGCCCACACCCAGAATGCCCCAGTCCGGCTCGAATTGTGCACCATCGAAATTGTAGCTGAAAGGCTGTCCCGGATTTACTGTTCCGCTGGATCCCGATCCGCTGAACGGAATGTTGCCGGCCACGGCTGCCACGGAAGCCAGCAGAACCAAGCACAGCAACCCAGAAACTTTGCGTATCACGAGCCTTCTCCTCTCAGACTGTGGGGGGACTTACATCCTAATAACAATGCTTGCAGGTACATTACCACTGTTTTGGTGAGTAAGTGCTTAAAATTTGAATAGGTTGCTATCTGGCGGCGCGGCGCAAGTGCAAAACTTTGCACATCATGTGCAATAAATTGCCCACAAACTGGGTTTCTCCCGGCGCTCATCTATCGGAAGGACGAGACTGACTCTTTACAGGGCAACGACGTCCAGCGTAGTATTCCCATCCGAATGGAGATGGTGCTGAACCAGGTTTGTTCCACCTGCGGCAATGTGCGATTGCCGGATGGGCGGTTCTGCCTCTTCTGCGGAGACTTGCTTTCGGAGTCCAATCCCAAGGGTTTAGTGTCTTCTCAACCTACCAAGCCGCTCGCTATCTTCAGAGCCTGCCGAGATGGCTCATCCTGATTATGCCGGCTTCTGGCTTCGCGCCTGGGCTGGTGCGATTGACGTTGCCTTGGAGGCTGGCGGAGCGCTGGTGCTAACGTTCGCCATCGATCTTGTGCTCCGTCGCTTCGGCCGGCTGCTGGGAATTTCCCCCTTCGTGTCAAAGGTCGCCACTGGGATGGCTTTCATCCTGATCCTGGCCGTCGGTTCGTGGCTGTACTGCGCGTTCACCGAAAGTTCATCGTGGCGGGCCACCGTCGGCAAGCGCATTTTAGGTCTGCAAGTCGTAACTGCCGACGGTGACAAGGTGGGGTTCGGACAAGCCACGGTTCGCCACTTCATGAAATTTCTCTCCCTGTTCTTCCTGATGATTGGATTCATGATGGCGGGCTGGACCAAGCGCCGCCAGGCGCTGCACGACATACCTTCCGACTGTCTGGTCATCCGCGTGCCGGCCGCAAAAGGCTTTTCTTTGCTGCGTGGCTGAGGTAAGTTCCACCCCCGGTTTCCCGTTTCTGTCACCGCGTTCGCTGGCGTAATATCGATACAGATGTTCCAATCCACAGCTCAAGTGCGCAAGTGGCTGGTCGGAAGTGTGGTCTTGCTGGTGGCGGCGGTCACCGTGTCGTACTGGATCGCCCGCTCGCGCGTCGGTCCCACTCTGCACAATGTGCCCTCGCAATTGGGCATCGACATTCAGCAGACCAGTGAAGGTTTCTCGCTTTCCAAGTCCGAAGGCGGCCGCACTCTCTACACCATTCGAGCTTCCAAGGCGGTGCAGTTCAAGGCCGGCGGACACGCCGATCTGCGGAATGTTCATATTGTCGTGTACGGGCACGAGCACGACCGTTATGACCAGATTTATGGCAACCAGTTCACCTATGATCCTCAGAGCGGCGACATCAATGCCGTCGGCGAGGTGCATATCGACCTTCAGGGGAACGCCGAAGGTCCGCAAAAGCCTGACCAGGCTCCCCCCGACGAGCTGAAGAATCCGATTCACCTGGTGACCCACTCCCTCACCTTCAACCAGAAGACAGGGATCGCGTATACCGACGAGGTTGTGAACTTTCGCACCGACCCAGGCCTACGGATCGGCCAAAGGCGCGTACTACGATTCCAAGAGCAATGAACTTCTGTTGAAGGCTGATGTTCACTTCGTCACCACCAGCGAGCATCCCGCGGTCATCACCGGTACCAGTGCCACAATTCAGAAGACGCCCAGACAGGCCACTCTGGAGAATGCGCGCATCGAACAGCCGGACCGGACACTGACCGCCGACAAAGGCACCATGCTGTTCGAACCTGACAACACGGTGCAGCACGTGGTGGCGGAAGGCAATGTCCACCTGCAAAGCCGCGGTCCATCTATCGTTGACATCACGGGTCCCCGCGGCGATGTAAACATGGGCCCGAACAATTCCGTCGAGCAGGCGATCCTCTCCAATGGCGCCAAATTCGAGTCGCATGGCGCGAGTGTTGCGCATGGTTCGGCCGACAGGTTCGTTCTCGACTTCGACGACCAGAACCAGCCCTTGCGGCTTCACATGGTGAAGAACGCGCGCATGATGCAGGACCCCAAGCCGGGTAATCAGGAGCCAAATCGGGCAAATCCGCGACCAGTGGCCAGACCAGCAGCCAGCCCATGGAAATTGCCGCCGACCAACTTGATTTCCTGCTCGAGAATGGGAACCAGCTCAAGACCGGCGACACCGTTGGCAAAGCCAGCATCACGATTTTCCCTGCGCCGGGATCAGACAAAGCAGAAAAGCCGCCAGCAATGGCGATAAGGAAACGGGAGGAAACTCCACCACCGTTGCTACCGCCGGCAAGTTCCACGCAACTTTCGACAGCAACAATCGCATTCAGACGCTGCATGGCGCGCCCGGACTCGCGGATCGTCTCCACTTCGCCGGGAGAGCCGGAGAAGGTCAGCGTGTCGCACAACCTGGATGTCACCTTCGCTCCCGATGGCGGTGTGCAGAAGCTGGTGCAGACGGGAGACTTCCAGTATCACGAAGCTTCCGCCAGGCCTGACACCGGCGGACGTGAGGCCTTCGCCGATGTTGCCACCTACACCCCGAGCGATACCATGCTGCTGCTGACGGGTTCGCCGCGCGTGATCGACAACGGGGTGACCACGACGGCGGTGACGGTGCGCATCAATCGCCAGACCGGCGACGGCTTTGCCGATGACGACGTGAAGACGACCTACAGCGACCTCAAGCCTCAACCCGACGGAGCGTTACTGGCCAGCTCCGATCCCATCCACGTGACTGCTCAACATATGACGGCGCATAAGCAGCCGGGCGTGGCGCATTACACCGGTAATGTGCGGCTGTGGCAAACCGCCAACGTGGTGCGCGCGCCCAAGATCGACTTTGACGACCAGAAGCGCAGCATCGTGGCGGAGGCGGATGCGTCGCAGAAAGTTTTGAGTTTGTTCATGCAGAAAGGGCAGGACGGAAAACTTACGCCGGTCGATGTCACCTCTGACAAGCTGACCTACACCGATGAAGAACGTCGGGCCCGTTACACCGGCGACGTCTTCGCCAAAACCGCACCCAATACCGATCAATGCGACAGCAGATTGACGTGTATCTCAAGCCGGCGGACCCGGATGCGACAGGCACAACCCCGGGGTCGGCACCTGCCGCGCAGAAGAAAACGATCATCCCCGGTTCGGATGGGCCGAGCCAGATCGATCACATGGTCGCGGTGGGGAAGGTCGTGGTCACCGGGCCGAACCGGCGTGCGGTGGGAGATCGGCTGGTTTATACCGCTGACGACGGGAAATACTTTCTGACGGGGAAATCTCCTAGCATTTTTGATGCCGAACACGGTACTGTATGGGGCGATTCGTTGACTTTCTACAGTCACGATGATAGGGTGCTGGTTGAGAGTAAACGCTCTTCTCCCACCATTACTCGCGCACGTACCACGAAGTAAATGCAGACGTTATCGGCGGATGAGATCGGCAAAAGCTACCGCGGCCGACGGGTCGTCAGCGGGGTCAGCTTCCACGTAAAACAAGGTGAAGTGGTCGGCCTGCTGGGGCCGAACGGCGCCGGCAAGACCACCAGTTTCTATATTGTCGTGGGGCTCATTCCTGCCGAGACCGGCCGGGTCCTAATCAACGGGCAGGACATTACCGATGAACCTATGTACCTCCGGGCGCGGAATTATGGGATCGGCTACCTGCCTCAGGAGCCATCGATCTTCCGCAAGCTGACGGTCGAGGACAATATCCTGGCGGTACTGGAGGCGCAGCCGATTTCATGGCACGAGCGCCGCGAGCGGATGGAGAAGCTGATCGACCAGTTGGGATTGGGTGTCATCCGGAAGAATCGGGGTTACGCGTTGTCGGGGGGCGAACGCCGCCGAGTCGAGATTGCCCGCTGTCTGTGTATTTCACCGGCGTTCATCTTGCTGGATGAACCTTTTTCCGGAATCGATCCCATCGCGGTACTGGATTTGCAAAAGATCATCTTCGATTTGAAGGCGAGTGGAATCGGCGTCCTGGTTACGGATCATAATGTACGTGAGACGCTGTCGGTCACCGATCGCGCCTATATCATCAACGAGGGGCGCATCTTCCGGACGGGTACGCCGGAGCAACTCGGAAATGATCCTGAAGTTAAACGAGTTTACTTAGGCGAGAGCTTCTCGTTGGTTTAGAATTCGTACGGGGGTCGCACCCCTTAGGGATCCGTTGCATGGCTTTATTGCAGCCCAAGTTAAACCTCAAAGTTTCCCAGAAGCAGATTCTGACTCCTGGGCTCGTGCAGATGGTCAGCGTCCTGGCGCTCAACAAACTTGAGCTGGCGGACATGATTACTGCTGAGCTGACGGAGAACCCGGTACTTGAGGAACTTGACGACTCGGTCCCCTTGCTCGATGAAGTCTCGGCCCGCGAAGAGAAGATGGAGCGTGACAGCTCCATCACCATCCAGGAAGAGCAGCCGGTAACCCCCGAGGAAAAAGATCCCTTCGACGAAATCGATTTCGGCTCGTTCTTCTCGGAATATCTCGACCCAGGTCTGCGTACTTCGATCGAGATGGAAGAGAGCGAGAAGCCCTCGTTCGAGAATTTCCTCTCTAAGCCCACTACGCTAACCGACCACCTGATGTGGCAACTGGGATCGCTGCACGTCAACGAGGACGTGTACCGAGCGGCGGAGTTGGTGATCGGGAACCTCAACGAGGAGGGCTACCTGATCGCCACGGACGATGAGCTGCTTGGGCTGGCAGATGAGCAACAGGCGGTCAACTTGGATGTGCCGGCTGCGGAGTCGTCTACAATCAGGTGCGGAGGCGCCGGATCAGGCGTGCGCCTGATTCTTTGCCCGCCGAGGATGGCTTGGAGCCGCAGATTTCAGAATCCACCGTGGCCGTAGCCGAGGAAGAGTCCTCGGTGAGTGAAGCGCGGAGTCAAGTCGAGGCCGAGGTTCCCCGTCCGACGCTCGTACCGCCGCGGACCATGCCGGCCCGGGTTCCTTTCAGCCGCGATGCACTGCGCGAAGCGATCGACCTGGTGCGCCAGATGGATCCCATCGGGGTTGGTGCGCGCGATTTGCGTGAGTGCCTGCTGGCTCAGTTGCACGACCTGAAGCGCGTCGATCGCAAGAACGGCAACGGCAGCCACGCCGCTGAACTCGAGGCCCTTGATGACGCTGTGGTGCTAGTGAGCGAGCACCTGCACGCCCTGCAGAACAAGCACTACAAGGAAGTTGCCAAAGCCATGGGCCGGCCACTTGAGGCGGTAATGCATGGCATGGACTTTATTCGCACCCTCGATCCGCGTCCTGGTTTGCGCTACAACAAGGCCGAAACCCGCCTGATCGAGCCGGACGTGGCATTTGTCAAGCAGGGAGACGAATATCTCGTTCTGATGAACGACGAGGAGATTCCGCAGCTGCGTCTGAATCCGACCTACCGGCGCTTGTTGAGCCGCGATGTGGCGGAGAAGGACGTGCGCAATTACGTCAAAGAGCGCTATAAATCGGCCATCCAGCTCATCAAGAACATTGAGCAGCGCAAGCAGACCATTCTGCGTGTGTGCTATTCGATTTTGGCGCGCCAGCGCGATTTCCTCGATCACGGCATTGATATGCTGAAGCCAATGATGATTAAGGAAGTGGCGGAGGAAATCGGGGTCCACCCCTCGACCGTCAGCCGCGCCGTAGCCAACAAGTATGCTCACACCCCGCAAGGAGTTTTCGAACTCCGATACTTCTTCAGCGAGAGCGTCAACGGACCCGAGGGCAGCAGCACCTCGCTGCTTATCCTGAAACGCCGGGTCAAGAAGCTCATCGAAGAAGAAGATCCCACCAGGCCGTTGACCGACGAGCAGATCACCCGCATCCTCCAGTCGCAGGGCATCCAGGTCACTCGCCGCACGGTCGCGAAGTACAGGGAAGATATGCGCATCCCGAGCACCCACCAGCGCAGAGTAAAGAACTAGCGGCTGTACCGGCGCCTCGTCCGGTCCGACAACGCGCGGATTTTGTCCCGGGCGCGTCTAACTTGAAGGGACGCCGTTGTGAGAAAAGCGCCGCGGCTAAGACAGCAACTAATCAAAGATGCTGCGGCGAGGAGGGAGCTCAATGACAGTAGAATACTTCGGCAAGCAATACGAAATTACTCCCGCCGTTCGTGATGAGGTTGAATCAGGCCTCACCAAGCTGACCAAGATCCTTGGCGAAAACATCAAAAGCAAAGTCATCCTGTCGGTGGAGAAGCACCGCAACATCGCGGAAATCACGGTGAAGCGGCGGCGCGGCCACCTGGTGGGACTCGCCGAGGCCACGGACATGGTTGCCGCCGTCAACCAGGCCCTGGAACATATCGAGACGCAAGTGCTTCGCCACAACGGCCGCCGCCGCAACATTGGCCGCAAGCCTAAAGACAAGAGTTGGACGGCTCCGGTGGCGGCGGAGAGCGAGATGCAAATCTCTGTGGGCGCCAATCCTGCGACCGCGGTTCCGGTGGTCGTGCATAAGTTTCCCTCCATCGCCCGCACCACCGAGGCGCACCTGGTCCACACCACCGACTCCATCGCTATGCGGCCGATGACGATCGAGGAAGCGGTCAAGGAATGCGAGTTCCGCGATCGTGCGGTATTCGTTTTTCGTGATCCGAAAGGGCAGGTGAAGGTGTTGCATCGCCGCAAGGACGGCAAGATCGAGTTGATCGAAGTGCCATAGAAACTCGGTAGAGATTTAGAGATAAAGACATAAGGACAAAGGGCACCAATTTCGGGTGCCCTTTTGATTTGGAGTGCAGGTTTCAATAATTTAATGAAGGGGCGGAGTTCCCGTGTCGGAACAGTTTCAGAGCCGAGTAGTGACGAGCGCGCGTCGACCAGCGCTTTAGCTAAAAGCAGGATGGATTTTTCAGCAAGAATGGAAGCTTCAATGAAACGGGAAAACCCCACGCAACTGCTCCGGATCCATTCCGGTTACGGTCACAGGACCTTCCGCTTTCAGTTCGATCTCGTATTCGCCTTCTTGCGGGATCACATCCGGCAAGCGCCCCTCAGCGAGCGCCCTGAGCAGCGGAAACGGATCGGCCGAAAACCGCACGACACGCGTTTGCCCATCGAGCAACGTGTCCATGGCAGCTTTCTCGAACTCGAGCATCTTCGCAAGTTTAGGCAACCGCAGCACGTTCTTTGTCCGCAGATAGGCGATGAAAGCTTCCGCCTCCGATGCGGCATACTGGTGCGGGGGCTCATAACTCCAGAAGTCTTCGAGAATGGTCCGAAACACGTCGGGAGTCAAAGCCAGCATCATCAGGCGGCAGCTCAGCCGGTACACGGAGACCACCATAGATGCCCGGAACTCTTGGATCAGGTCACGAACCAGGGAAGATCCTGGATCCGAGGCGAGTTCCTCCGCAAGAGGGGAGACTGGAGCCCTCCCTACCACCAGTGCGCCAAGCGCAGCTTCCCATTCGGCGACCGTCGGTACAGGTGTGCTTGACCGTCGATTACCAGCCTTTCGCTTGCCCGAACTGCCCCCGCCAGGGCGTCTGAGTTCCCACAATTGTCTGATCCGCTCCATCTCCTTGCGCACGCCATCCACGCCGAAGCTCGGCAGAAATGACGCGAACACTTCGAAGATGATTGCCTTCAGGTTGGGCAGGTGCGGCACGATGTCCTGTGACAGCTCGAATAGCCGGTCAGGTATCGCGCCGGAGTGAGCGTCGAGCCAGTAGCTGTGCCACTCGAAGCCGCCCGCCAGGTGAATCTCCCACACACGGTCCAGGGGAATCTGATCCAGGAACTCAAAGACCTTCTGCCGGCCGTTGTAATCGTTGGCATAAATGTTGTGAAGATCCAGCAGAATCCCGCAACTCGTGCGGTCCACGAGTTCCGCAACGAACTCGCCGTCAGGAAGCTCGTCGGCGCGCGGCCGCAGGTAGTTCACTCCCGTCTCGATGGCGAGAGGAACACCCATGGCTGTCCGCAAACGACCGATGGCCTCGGCATAGATATCCAGTCCCGCTTCGGTTTGCCGAGGCGGAAGGAAGAATCCCGTGAAGAAGTCTGGCGTGAGATTGAACGCGAGGTGTTCGCTGGCCCAGGGCGCATCCAGGTTCCGCACCGTATCGCGCAATAGTGGAAGTTGCACTTCGATTCCCGGCACGCTGCCCCCAACAGGCGTACCAATACTGTGCACGAGCTTGCGGAAAGGCAAACTCCCGAGGTGAGCCTCTACTTCAGGCTGGACTAGGATTTCTTCTGGCCGATTCGGCTTTTCGAGCCACATGGTTTGTGGCTCGACCTCTATGACGTCGATATTCTCCGGAAACCGCTCAAGAAGCGGTTCCAAGCCTGCAGAATAGACAACGCCGATGCCCAGTTCGGGTAGGCCAGGGCTAGGATCAGCCTCCAAATTGGGCCTGACCTCCATATTGCTGGGCCTTACCGTTTTCATCGATACCGAGGAACTCGACTTCGTTCAGAAAGGAGATGTCGAACCCCGAATGGCAAGGAGCACAGCCCCCGGGTAGTCTGGCGACCACGGCGTCGATGGCGCTGAACACCTTGTTGATGTCGAAGCGGTTGCTGGGTGACAAAGACACCGTCAGATCGGGAGAGGTCCTGGGAGGCAGCGGTTGGGGATTCAGCGCTATGTGAGAAAATATGCCTTCTGGATCGACGGCAAAATTTCGTTCAGCGATGAATACGCAATCAGCTCCTGAGAAGCATCCCGGGCATCCAAGATGCTGCAAGAGCGACCCGATCGTCTTCTTTAACGACTCTGGATTGTAAGCAACTTTAGCTGGGAGGCTGACTCGGACGGTTCCGCGTAGACGAGCCCCCTTTGCTCTTGTATCTGCTGCAGACATGAATGTTTCCTCCTCACCCGTTCATTTAGTAGCGGCGGTTTGTCTTGAGGAAACCACCGCATGAGAGCACCGAGTATATCCCCTTTTTGGCACTTTGCAAGTAGTATTTACGGGCGTATTTGAAAGGCCTTCTACCCTTTTAGACTAGTTGGAAATTACCTTCCGGGTCTTCCGCTCTACGCTTCGGACAATTGGTCGTTCAAATGAATTTCGGTTGCAATCGCAAACAGCCTGGTTTTGAACAGTCACGCTCTTCTCTATCGTTAGCCATGCTCCAACTCATCGAGCATGGCTTCCATCTCCGCCAGGGCGTGCTGATTTCGGGTGCGGCGCGCACATTCTATGCCTTGCCTCAATTGCAACTGCGCTTCCTCTTTGCGCTCGGCGCGAGCAAGGGTCTGGGCTGCCATGAAGTATCCGTTGGTGTAGTCGGGGTGGGCCGCGAGCAGGCGTTGGAACTCCGCGAGCGCAGCGTCGGTCTCGCCCGAGCCCGAGTACTCCAAACCAAGCGCGTAACGCGCGAAAGCGTCATTGGGGTTAGTGTCGAGTATCTCTTTCAGCGCCGCCACGCGGCTCTCGTCGGGCATGTTTCGATCTCCAGTCCCGAACGCATGTTACTAGAGCAGCCCTCGCAGGCTCAAACTCGACGAAAATTTCAACCAAACCTTCTTGCGCTGAGCTAGAAGGGGTTTCTCGCTCCAGTACAATGGCGTTTAAGTCTTACCAGTTTTGCCGGAGGATTTTGTGGCCTGTCCCTTCTTCATACCAGAACGGCGATTCGATTCAGACTGGCCGTTTCCGCAGCGGCTTCCCTTGGGTGCGGGATGGGCGGGAACCTGCACCGCGCCTGGCCACGAGGGCGCGCGCCCCAGTGACGAAGAACTGAAGTCCGGTTGCAATCTCGGTTACGCCAAGTCCTGCAGCCGGTTTCCTGCCGAACGCCATGCCGACGCGGTGCGTTTTGCGCTGGGCGAGGAACGCGACGGCATCCTGCGCGTGCTCTTTGTCTGTGAGCGCGATTACCTGCCGGCGGGTAACGGAGAACTTCTGTATGAGACTGCGAGCGCATCGTGGCTCAAACCGCATGACGATCCGCGCGTGCAGCGGATGGCAGAGTGTTACGTGCAGGCGAAACGCGCGAGGCACGCCGACCTGCTTCCCGCGGACCAGATCGCAAAGGCAGCATCGGCCTCGGCGCAGCAAAGTGCAGCCAAGTAGAACCAACATTCCACAAGGAACGCCATGGAACTGACCGATGGAAACCTAAGGGCAAGACCGGTGAGCGATTCGAAATCGGAAATGATTGAGCTTGTGTTGCCGAATGACACCAACCCCCTGGGCGCGCTGCTGGGCGGCCGCTTGATGCACTGGATCGATCTTGCCGGCGCATTAGCGGCGCATCGCCACTCGCACTCTTATGCCGTGACCGCTTCTATGGACCACATCGACTTTCTGGTTCCGGTGCATGTGGGCGACATGGTGATCCTCCAATCGGCGGTCAATCGCGCGTTCAATACTTCGATGGAAGTTGGCGTCCGAGTTCTGGTGGAGAACTACATCTCAGCCTCGCGACAGAAGGTGGCGACTGCCTATCTGACTTTCGTTGCCGTGGACCGCCACGGCAGGCGGCTGAAGGTACCGCCCGTCATCCCCGAGACCGAGGAGGAACAGCGGCGCTATGAAGGCGCGCTGCGACGTCGCGAGGCGTCGAAAGCTGAGCGAGAGCGCAGAAAGTCGGCGAGAGGGTCGGACGAAAGCTGATGTAAGCATTACGATTGCACATCGACGGGCGTCAACAACATTGCGAGCAAAGTCCGACGCAAAATCGCGGCATCCGACTCATCGGCCTTGCACATCTCGCTTGCCAGTGAATCGGTAGGTGATACCGTTCCAGTCGTATTGGTAAACCTTGTAGTTGGCAAATCCGTTGGAGGCATCCGGGGACTGCGGCACGCGTACCTCGATCGCGTGGTTTACGATATCGGCACTCGCGTTGCCGAACGCGTTATCGCAAAATCCCTGACCATCGGGGTCTTGCTCGACCGACCAGAACTTCGAAAATGACGTCTCCGAGTATTGCCGGAAGATGGTGAGGGTGAGGCAGTTTTTTTCTCCCGCGTAGGTGACGAACAAAACCTGGTGATGGTCAGAGAGACCCTCGACATCCAGGTTGGCAATGCGCGAGTCATCGTCTTTCTCAGTTGCGGCGTGCGAGGCCTGGCGCCATAGTTTGTGTATGGTTCCGGGATCGAGTCCCGTCTCCTTGGCCCACTTGGCGTCGTCGGCTTTACGCACCTGTTTCCAGTCCTGCGCGAGCGAACCGGTTGCGATCAGAAACATGCAAGCAGCGGCGAGAACGAGGCGGGCCATAGCTCATCATGGCGCAGCCAGTGAGTAAGGGCAAGACTTTAGTCAGGGGAACTTCGCCTTTGATGTGTAGGGTGGAGCACGCCTTCAAGCGTGCATTGAGGACTGCAATTTCTGATCGCGCTTTAGCGCCTGAGGTACACAGGTTTCAATTACCTCAGCGGCTGAAGCCGGTTCCCTGGCGCTGGCCAAATGCACCGCTGAAGCGGTGCTCCACCCGGATACACCAGTTCTGAATCTTCCCTAGTCGTAGCGCTCGAACACGATCTGCTTCCGGTCCCAGCCCAACTCTTCTTTTAGCAGCTTGCGGTTTGCGTCCACCATCTGATGCAGGCCGCAGATGTACGCCCGCATGTCGGTGCGCTCGGCGACGATTTCGCGGACGTGGTCCTGCACGTAGCCGCGGCAGCCTGTCCAAAGATCGCCGCATCGGCTAAGCGTCGGCACGTAATGGAAGTTCGGGTTCTCGCGTTGCGATGCGCTCGAACTCGTCGCGGTAGTAAAGGCTGTGCTCGTAGCGGGTTCCGAATACCAGCCAGTACTCGTGACCGCGGTTGCGTTCCGGTTCTTCGAAAAGCCAATGAATCATGCCGCGGATGGGCGCGATGCCGGTTCCGGTAGCGATGAAGACTGCGTCCTTGCTGGGCTCGCGCAACGTGAAAAGGCCGTGTGGCCCGTGAAACTGGATCGCCGATCCTTCCGGAAGATCGCACAGCCAGTTGGAAAGAAAGCCCTCGTCCACGCGATTGAGGCACAGATCGAACGTGGCGTTCTCGCGCGGCGGCGAAGCCATGGAATACGCCCGGGTGTGTTCTTTGCCATCGGGACGGGGCTGCTTGATCGAGACAAACTGCCCGGGAACGAAGCGGAATTCCTCCACCCCCTCGACGCTAAGCTCGAGATGCTTGGTCTGCGGCGACAGCAGAACGGACCGGTTCAAGCGGGCCGTGAACATCTGCCGCTGGACAGTGGTGCGCTCCTGGACTTGGGTTTCCATAATCGTCTGCTTATGTAGATGCCGGTAGAGGAAAATCGTCGCGGAGGGACTGCGTTATCACCCGGCAGACCACATTTACTTCGCTAGTTCACGATAGCTCTTACGGTGCCGCGGCTCGGTGCGGCGGAAGGCTTCGACCTGCTGGGAGAGATTGGCATCAACCGGCGACAATTCAATTCCGGCAGTCGTCTCGGTAAGATTCAATACGTCGCCCTCGGTCACGTGAAGGTGTTCGATGACCTGCTTGGGCAGTAGGACTCCGTACCCCTTACCGATTTTTCGCAGTTTAGTCTGCATCCGCGAAGCGCGAGAAAGCAATCTTGAAATGAAAATACCCCACCGTGTTTCTGTATGACAAGAGTGGGCACCCGCGCGAGAAGCAACAAGCGAAAAGCGAAAAGCGGCCCTCGCCCTACTCCACCGTAACCGACTTGGCGAGGTTGCGCGGTTGATCCACGTCGCAGCCACGGCGGACGGCGATGTGATACGCCAGCAACTGGCAGGGAACTACCTCCAGAATCGGCGCGAGCAATTCCGGCGCATCGGGAACGTACAGGACGTGGTCAGCGGCTTCGCGAATTTCCTCGTCGCCTTCGGTGGCGATGGCAATCACGGTACCCGAGCGCGCCTTCACTTCCTTCAGGTTCGACAGCGTCTTCTCGTAGCGCACCACCGAGCCGGGATCCGTCTTGTCGTGCGTAGCAAGAATCACCACGGGAAGATCTTCGTCAATCAACGCATTCGGACCGTGCTTCATCTCACCCGCGGGATAGCCCTCGGCATGAATGTAGGAGATTTCCTTCAGCTTCAACGCGCCTTCCAGGGCGATCGGGTAGTGAATGCCGCGTCCCAGAAAGAGGAAGTCGTGGGCGCGGTGATATTCCTTGGCCAGATCCTCGGTCTCCTCGTCGCGAGTCAGCAGCGCCTCCAGCTTGCCGGGTATGAGGGTGAGGTCGTTGAGGAGCTGCTTGGAGTGGTCGAGATCGAGTGTCCCACGCACCTGGGCGAGGTGGACCGCGAACAGGAACAACGCGGTCAATTGCGCCGTGAAAGCTTTGGTCGAGGCCACGCCAATCTCCGGTCCGGCGTGGGTGTAAACGGTACCGTTGGCTTCGCGCGCGATCATGGAGCCCACGACGTTGCAGATGCCCACCGTCTTCGATCCCTTGGCGCGTGACTCGCGCATGGCCGCGATGGTATCGGCGGTTTCGCCCGACTGGGTAATCAGGATGGTGAGATCGCTAGAACCGATCAAGGGATCGCGATAGCGAAACTCGCTGGCATAGTCCACTTCCACCGGAAGCTTGGCCAGTCGCTCGATCATGAACTTGCCCGCCAGCCCAGCGTGCCAACTGGTGCCGCAAGCCGCGATATACACCTTCTCCAGCTTGCGGAAATCTTCGTCGGTGATGTCCATCTCGTCGAGGAACACCTTGCCGGAGTCGAGCGAGACGCGGCCCAGGGTGGTATCGCGCACGGCCCGCGGCTGCTCGTAGATTTCCTTCAGCATGAAGTGCTTGAAGCCGCCCTTCTCCGCCATGATGGGGTCCCAGGTGATGTGCTGCACCTGGCGGGTGATGGGCTGACCTTCGAAGTCGGTGAGCTGTACGCCGGAGGCTGTAATGACGGCAAGATCGCCATCGCCGAGGAAGAACAGGTCGCGGGTGTGGTACAGGATGGCGGGTATGTCGCTGGCGACGAAGTATTCGTCTTTGCCCAGGCCGATGACTGCCGGCGGGCCATTGCGAGCGGCGACTATCTTGTTGGGCTCGTCTGACGAAATGACCGCGATCGCGAACACGCCGGTTAGCAATTTCACCGTCTTGCGGACGGCTTCCTCCAGCGAGACCTTGCCATCCGGCGCGGAGAGATTTTTCTCGACGAGGTGCGCGATCACTTCGGTGTCGGTCTCGGTGCGGAACTTGTGGCCTTCGTCGATCAGCTTCTTCTTCAGCGCGACGTAGTTCTCGACGATGCCGTTATGCACGACCACGATCTTGCCGGTGCAATCGCGATGGGGATGGGCATTCTCCTCGGTCGGGCGGCCGTGTGTGGCCCAGCGGGTGTGGCCGATGCCGTAGGTGCCGTCGAGCGGCTTCAGGCGGATGACTTCTTCCAGATTGCGTAACTTGCCCTCGGCGCGGCGCACCTGCAACCCGTCGCCGTTGCCGGCCACGGCAATGCCGGCGGAGTCATAGCCGCGATATTCGAGGCGACGCAAGCCGTCAATGATGACCGGTACAACCCGCTTTTTTCCGACGTATCCAACGATCCCGCACATAATTCAGCTCCAAACGGCAGTTGCCCGTTGCCAGTGGTCAGTTGTCAGTTTTCATCACCAAGATCACGGCTCGCGTACGTCATGAGTATGCAATGAAAACCTGCCCGAGCGCAGCCGAAGGGCGCGCTAGCCGACACAAACTCGTTGACCAAAAATGAATGCTGTAGCTAGCCAATCTTAGCCGATTTGATGAGTGAGCGGGAGTTCCTGATGCGGAAGATTGGATTACGAAAGGACACTCACGCCAAAGAGGGAATGTCGCCGCAGCCAGCCAGAATTTGTCGTCGGCTGGCTTATTCCTCAATCGTGAAGCGGTACTCTTCAATGACGGGATTGGTGAGCACCTCGCGCGCGATGCGCTCGATCTCCGCCTGCGCCTCCTCGCGACCGATATTGTTGTCGAGCGCGATCTCGAAGTACTTGCCTTGGCGCAGGTCGTCAATGCCGCGATACCCCATTTTTTTTAGCGCACCGTGGATGGTTTTGCCTTGAGGGTCGAGGACGCTTTTCTTGAGTGAGACGTAAACGTAGGCTTTCATGGAAGGGACATTATAACGGTTCAGGCGGGTCTAAGCCTTCAGCCGTCAGCTATCAGCCGTCAGCTATCAGCTAGGCCCTATTCCGCTGCTGAGAAGCAAATCAAAATCGGCACGCAGAGAGTCATTCCCAGCATGTAGCGGATTTCCGAGGACCCCTGTGCCACGGCTAATGGGCAAAAGCTGATAGCTGATGGCTGAGGGCTAACGGCTTATTTCAACGGCGTCTTGAAGGCCTCGTCAATCTCAACTTGGTAGCCGTTTACCAGCCGGTTGTTTTCGTTCGCCATGCCGACCACAGACATCATCTCGTGGAACATCTCCTCGCTCATGCCTTTCTTGCGCGCTGAGACAGTATGCGCGGCAACGCAATAGGGACATCCATTGGTTACGCTCACAGCCACGTAGATCAGTTCCTTCACCACCGCTTCCAACGCACCTGGCGCCATGATCTGCTTGGTGTCCTCCCACGTGCGTTTCAACAGTTCCGGATCGTGCGCGATGGCCTTCCAGAAATTGTTGATCCAGTCGGTCTTGCGCGTTGTCATGATGTCGTCATACACCGCCCGTACCTCTGGGCTCGCGTCGTTGTATTCGATGAAGCCAAATGTAGCCATGCGTCCTCCCTAGGAAATTGCAAACATTTACGGGTGAGTCGGCCGGTTTAAAAGTTCTGCCCGCAACGAGCCTATGTGAAAACCCTGCAGTCCCGACGGAAACTGCGTCGCAACCTGTGCCGGCCTGCGGCTCAAGGAAATTTCACATGTCCAGCCGGGCACATGTTTTACATTTCAGACCGGGCACATACTTTACACTTTTGGGTCCGTTTTTTGGTTTTTAACATTCTTAGTAGTAGTCGTCGTGCGGGGGGAATGTGGGAATCTCCGGTTTTGAGATTTCCACATTTCCCCCGCTTAGCACGGTTCCTCCGCGCTATCGTCGTCCTTCGGCAAGCGTTCGATGCGCAGGCGGTAGCTATCGAAGCGCGCCAGGGGAAAGTCGGCAAAGTACACCCGGTAATAGCGCTCATCGATGGGCTGTAATGCCACGTGTTCGCCCTCCAACACTTCGCTGAGAAACACGTTTTCGTGTTTCCAGGTGAAAGCTCCGCGTTCGCGTACTTTGCGCACCGCCAGAGCGCTGCCGTACTCCGGCTCGGGCACCCGCGCCGGATACTCTCGCGGCGAGCACATGTAGCACGAGCTCGGCGTGCGCATGCCCAAGGCCTGATGCGGCCGCTCCTGGTTGAACACGTAGCGGAAGCGATCGAAGGCCCGCTGCTGCGCCCGCGCATTCGCTGCTGGCGGCGATGCCGTCTCTTCCCCCAAGGTGCGATGCATGCGTTCGTGCTGCCCATTCTGCTCCGGATGTCCGGCCTGAATCCGCTCCGGCACGATACCCAGTTTCATCCACCACACCGCCAGTCGCGACAACCCGGCAATGGCCCGCGACGCAAACGGTGCGCCGTTGTCGGTGCGGATGGCCAGCGGCAGGCCGCATTCCCGAAACGCCGCTTCGAAAATCGCCTGCACCCGCGTCGTATCCGTTTTCTCCACCGCCTGGCAGCGCAGCAAGTAGCGGCTATAGGCATCGGTGATGGTCAACGGATCGACCCGGGTGCCATCGCCGGTGCGGAACCAGCCTTTGAAATCCGCGCACCAGATGCGGTTGGGCTCCGTCGCTGCCGCCAGCGGCCGGTTGTAGGGCTCGGTTTTGCGCCGCTTGCGGCGATGCAGCGTCAGTCCCTCGCGATCCAGCAGGCTTCCGATAGTGCTCGCCGCCGGCCACTCTATCTGCGGCTGCAACTGCTGCAGTCTTGCCTTCAGCGTGCGCGGCCCCCAGCGGGGATGCAAGCGGCGCAAGCCCAGCACCTGTTCTTCGATCGCCGGCGCCGTCTGATTGGGATGCCGCTGCGGTGCTCGGCTCTGCTCTTCCAGTCCCCACTCGCCGTCGCGTTCATAACGCCGTAGCACTTCATATCCCGTCGGTCGCGAGATCCCATGCGCCCGGCACAGTTCGGTCATCGTCCATTCCCCCGACCGACACTCGGCCACAAACTGCTTGCGTCGTTCCACCGCTCCGCTCACTTTCCAAGGCATACCTTGTTCTACATGCCTTCGTGAACGGACCCGGATGTAAAGTATGTCCCCGGTCTAATCTGTAAAGTATGTCCCCGGTCCGTACCTCCCACTTACCCGGCGCTCCCGCGCCGGGCTAACGTCATCCCGCCGCTTTGCGGCTAGTATTTCCGAACTTCGTACTACCTCGCGAACCGTGATGTCGGTTGCGACACAATCTTCTAAAGTTCGGCCTCGAGATGCGTAATCGGCGCGACGGAAGCCGCGCCCCTTCAAATCGATTTACACCTTCGATGCCCTTTGTTGGACTCGCTCCCGCACGAATTCGATTAACTCAGCTGTTACATAAAGCGGCGGGCGGATGTGGAATCTCGGTTTGGCCGCGACTGGCTTCAAGGAGACGTTCGTCCAGGCGACATCGCCACTGCCGTCGTGCAGGATCACAGCGTCGGCGCGATCGAGAAATTCCTGTGCTGAGGTCTTGAAGTCGGCGGTCGCCGTGTCGAGCACCGTCAGGTAAAGGTCGGGGCGCAGGAAGCGCATTACCGAGTTGGACTCGACGATGGCGTTCTCCGCGGCAGCGAGTTCCGTGCGCACGCGAGGCATGGCCTCGGCCAGCATTCCCTGACGAGTGCGCACCCACAGTGATCGGATTGCACCAGAGACAAGGAAGCGCGAGGTATCGCTTTCGCCGCTGCGGTCGCGCTCTTCGGTCACCGCCCAACTGTGGTCGTCGGTGGCGCAGTCGCAGAGTTCGCCGTTGGCGGAACAGATGCCGTGTCCGTATTGTGTAATCTTGATGGCCGTCCAGTGAAGCTCGGGGAGTGCGGCGATGAGGCCAGCGACCACGCTGGTCTTGCCTATGCTACGAGAGTGTCCGCCGATGACGATGAGAGACATGATTGGTTCGTTCTTAGCAGTTAGCAATTAGCATTTAGCAACAGTTCGAGACGCCGAATGCCCACGCCGTGGGAGTGTCCGCCGATGACGATGATGGCCATGAATAGCCCACAATTAACAGTTAGTGTAGATGTGTCGCCGGCTGAAGCCGGCTCGGTCTTTATTCTGGCTTTACCCAGGGCTTCCGCCCTGGGCTAAGCTCTTTCGCCCCAAAGGGGCTCGCCTTTGCGCGATTCGATCCACGCGCCAACTCGAAAGTCAGTACGCACAGTCGCGCTTACGTCTCGAGCTAATGTATCGCCCGCTGCGCGGGCTGTCATTGTGCCTGTAGGAACGGACCTCTGAAACAATACCCTCGCGTTAACTGCCAACACCGAATGCCAAGTACCGACTGCTAAGCGCCAAACGCCAAGTGCCAAGTGCTAACTGCCCTTTTCGCTTCTTCGTGCCAGCCGCGCTAAGGCTGCCAATTCCTTCAGATACTGGCTGAGCGGGCGCGCGGGCCTGCCCCAGAAGACGACGCCTTTGCCGCGAACTATTTTGTGCGACAGGACACCGCTTCCCGATCCAAGAATGACGCCAGGTTCGACCGTGGCGTGATCGCCGATGCCAACTTGGCCTCCCACGACTGCGTCGTCTCCGATCTCCACACTACCCGAAATTCCTGTCTGCGCTGCGATCACGACGTTAGCGCCGACGGTAACGTTATGGCCAATGTGTATCAGGTTGTCGAGCTTCGTTCCCGCGCCGATCACGGTCTTGTCCAATGCGCCGCGATCGATGGTGCAGTTGGCGCCGATCTCGACGTAGTCGCCGATGACAAGTTTTCCGATCTGCGGAAACTTGTGATAGCGGCCGTATTGTTCATCACGCACGAATCCGAAGCCGTCCGCGCCCAGCACCGCGCCTGCATGCACGACCACGCGGCGGCCCAGCGTCGTGCCTGAATAGATGACAACTCGCGGATATAGGTCACAATCGTCGCCAATCACGACACCCTCGCCAATGCAACAGCCCGGTCCGATGTGCGAGCGCTCGCCTATCATTGCGTTGGCTTCGATCACGGCGTAGGCGTCAATGGCCGCGCTAGTAGCGACTTTCGCGGAAGCATGGACGACAGCGGTGGGGTGAACACCGGCGGGGTAGGTCTTCGGCGGATGCAGCAGCGCCCCAGCCCGCGCGAATGCAAGGCGAGGATGCTCCGCGATCAGCAACGGCTTACGTCCGACGGAGGAAGCCGCGAACTCTCCAGCGATGACGGCGCCCGCTTGTGACGCCAGCGCCTGCTCCAGATGTTTTTCGTCTTGCACAAATACCAGAGCACCCGGCTGCGCTTGCGCGATGCTGGCGACGGTTGCGATTTCGAGGTTACCGTCGCCGATCAAGCGGGTGGCAGTGAATTCCGCCAGCGATTGCAGTGTTTGGGGCATGAGGTTGTTATAGGGGAAGAGAGTGGCTAGTGGCTAGTGGTCAGTTTCAGGTTACAACTGGATGCCGAGTGCTGTGAACCTTGGATGCCTGCCTCGACTGAAGCCTTCAACAGATGCTCCGACGTTTTACGGCCGGCACTCACGCGGGGCATGGCAGCAGCATTTCGTGCAATCGTGTTGAGACAGACTTTTGAGACACCCACGCCCCCTAATTTTCGCAGGGTAGCCCGGTCGTCTCAAAACTTACCCTTTGTGAGACACCACCCCCGCCCGACAACCGTTAACTTTAGCCGTTAGGCACATAGGCGCGTTCCGCCTCAATGAACGCAGGCAGCTTCAACGCAATGAGCATCCCAAGGTTCCGAACCCAGTTGTGTACTATGCCAACCATGATTGGGTCTGGAGTCCAGACCGGTGCGTTCGGAGTTTCGCCAAGCACCCACACTCCGCTGCCGCTAAATCCATGTGGCTTGTATTCCTCTGTGTCCCCGTTGTATGTGAACACAAAATCTTTTTCCCGTGAAAACTGTGAGCTGAGCCTTGCCCATGTCTTCGTATTGAGGTCGGCGGAGTAGTTGCTCATATGCTCAGCGCAGCCCATGAACATGAATTTTCGGTTTCCCTCTGTGGTGACCTCTCGCGAGTTATCAATCGGGAAGCCAAACATGAGAAGCGTAAGCTCATCCAGTTCTTGCTCGTCCCACTTCATGAGTGGTATTGATCTGCGCATGTCATAGAACTCGGAACCTTCAGGAAGTATGTAGTTCGGATCAAGGCGTAGCGCCGCAACATCACGGACCTCATCCAACTGTGCGTCTACAATCGGCAACTTCACTCCGATTGTGAACCCTCCGACGTCTTCGTTCGTCGTATCCTTTGCGGCTTTGTCACGCATCGCCGTAGGCGGGCGAAGCCAGAAGCGAAGTTCATCTGGTGTTGATTTGCCGAGGACATGTTTGGCTGTGAGAATGAATTTCTGACCATCGAGCAGCGCGAGGGTCCCGGTCCCGACTCCAGTATTGCGGTCAGAGGCAATGCCGACCGTGTGCGACGCAATACGTTCGATGTTCGCCTTCCGATGTTGCTGATTGAGCGGGTCCATTGGGGGTGATTCTGATAATAAACCGTGTACGGGCGAGTTGTCGGTCACCCACCCCGCGCGCGGCCCCCAACGGTGAGTCAGTTGTTCCCCAAAGGACCGTTTGTGGAACACACGGCCTCGCTGGCGGGCCGGAACGGGACGACAGATCGACCGACTCGATTTCGCTTAGAATCGGAAACGGGAGTGGAAGACGATGAATTCAAATAACGATCTGATAGCAAAGAAGGGGGTTAATGCTCTCATCCCCGATGCCGAGCCGGAAGCCTTTCTTCTAAAAAAACCGTGGCCCATGGGATTTGTACTTGGCGCTTTTAAAGCATTTTACAAGGGCCTATGGGTGGGTGGCACCCTGTACCTTACCCCATCGTCAATAGAGTTCCGACCGAATGTGCTGAATCGGTTTGTGCACAAAGGAGACACGAGCCGAGTCGTCCTGCTTAACGATGTAGTCGATGTAAAGGATCGGTCCGGCTTTGCTACCCGAATAGTCGATGTCACATGTCGCAATGGGCCGCCCCTAACCTTCCGTTGCTACGGTGCCAAGCGGTTTGTAGAACAGATCAGGGCTCAAATTGCTCGTTGCTGAGCGTTTCACAAAGGACCCTTTCTGAGACAGAAAAGAGGCTCTGCAATTCCGGCGCAGCCTTCGAGGAAAAGCGCCAAATGAACCTCCAACATCCAAACAGCCCTGCAATACTCGTACAGTTAGCACCGGTCCATGCCGTCGGGGAAAGGTACGCTTAGATGCGGCGGCTCGGGATGCACTCGGATGGATGAGTGTTCGCCGGACTAATACAAGCTAGGCTCGCCTGGGGGCCGGGTTTTCCAGCGGCGATGCACCCAGAGCCACTGGTCGGGATAGCGGCGCACGTAGTCTTCAATGATCTTGTTGAAGAGCGCCGTATTGGTAACGGCATCGGCGTCATCATCGCCGGTGCGGACCAGCTCCACCGCGCGATCGAACTCCACCCTGTACTTGCGCAGCACAGGGTCCCAGATGGTGAACGCCGGCACCACTGCGGCTCCGGTATGCAAGGCCACTCGCGCCACGCCGCTGGCCGTGCATGCGGGAATCCCGAAGAAATTCGCGAAGACTCCCTGCGGCGGCGTCATGTTGGTGTCCATCAGGACGCCCACGGTTTCGTTGTTGCGCGCGGCCGCAATCAAGCCGCGGGCGAATTCGTCTTTGCCGATCATCACGTTGCCATGCAGACCGCGATAGCGCGCGACCAGAGCATCGACATAAGGATTGTCGAGCGGCCGCACCACGATCTTCATGGGGTGTCCCTGCAGCGAGTGGAAGAACGAGCCAACCTCCCATCCTCCGAAATGGCCAGTAAGGAAGAGCACACCCTTGCCGCGCTGCTCAGCTGCTTCGAAATTCTCGAAGCCCTGGTACACGGCAACCTGCGAGGCGTTTTCCTTGGTGTAGCTTGGGAAGAGGCAAGCTTCGCCGAGAAGGCGGCCGAGCGAGACATAGACACCGCGCAAGATCTGGCGGCGTTCTTTCGCGGATTTTTCCGGAAAGGCCAGTTCGAGATTGCGCACCCCGACCCGGCGCAATCGGCGGTGCAGATGATATACGGCTCCGCCCAGCAGGATGCCGAATCCACGGGCCAGCGGGCGCGGCAAGGCGCCGATCAGTCGCACCAGCAGCGCGACCGGAACGTACTGCAACCTGTGGCGCATCGGGAGTGTCGGTTTGAACGGTAGCACCGCGAAAAAACAAGGTCAAACGTGCGGCGGGGATAGCTATTGGAGGGGGAAAACCTATCCCGTCAAACGGAACGACGGGGATAGCTATTGGGAAGGTGTGTTTCGCGCTTGGTGATGGCGTATCATGGTCCATGCTCGGGTATGAGCCTCATCGGTCCTTAACGCGTGGAAGTGGACAAACAAAAACTGATAACGCCAACATGGCAATTTTGGTTAGTAGGCGGAGTGTTTGCAGTCGGTGCGACTACGCTCCTCGTGGGAAAACTCTTCTTCAGCTGGACAGTCGATTCGGTCGCGATCGTTCTGTTTCTAAGCATCTGGATCCCGTTCGTGCTGCCGCTTATATTGCCTTCAGTGCAGAGCCTCAAGTACGGGGACTTTGAGCTTAAATTTATCGAAGAGACAGTTCAGCAAGTCCAAAAAGATGTCAGCCTTCTAGCCAACCAGACTGAGATCGATATGGATGAGACCAAGAAGAACACCATTAAGGTTGATCCGTATCAGGTGCGACTCAAATACACGAGCGACAGGGTGGATGCGAAATACTTCCGCGTAAGGGTCTGGCTCGATGCCCCAAAAGAATTTATGGAACAAGTTGCCATGGTTGTTTTTGAGCGGCATCCAACTTTCAAGAACCGCTTCAAGACAGTCCAAACTCCGCCTTTTGAAGACAGTTTCAAGTGTTGGGGTGAGTTCACGATCCGTGCGGAAATCAAACTGAAGGATGGCACGATCCTTCGCCGACAGCGCTACCTCGCTCTTGAAAACGATCAACTTGAAACTGCCGATGATACCCAGCCGAGAGAAGCACGCCCCATCCGCTCCCCGTTCCCTTGATCGACGCCCGCTCCCGCTCCCGTCCGACCCACGCCGGAGCCGCACGCACGCACCACCAGACCTTCGCCAGCGAAGCGCCCAGCTCACACGCGCGGACCCGGCCTCCGCCGCCTTCCGCGCCCCAGCCCCCGCGCCCAAGGGCACAGAAGCAAATTCTCTTACGCGCCCCCCGCCCCCACATTTTCCCAAGATTACTATTTGGTAAACGTGGCTGGATTTTCCCCCTCCAATAGCTATCACCGTCAAACGTGCGGCGGGATACGGCTTATTACGCGAGAAAAAGCAGTGGCCGCAGCCACCGCTCTTCCGAAGCAAAGGACCAAGGATAATTCCGATTAAGTCAGCCGGAAGTCCCTCAGGGGCTAAAGTCCGGCCTAATATCAGACGTTAGCGGACGGCCTGAAGGCTGTCCCTTTCAAAGAACCATACTTGATCAGAGTTTCCCTAGCGGTTGTCGGTCTCGCTAGCTGCTGGTGATGCCGACACGGGCGCGGGCGTGTTTGGGCTTGCCGCCGGTGCAGTCGCGGGCTTGGGGTCTTCCGCCGGTTCTACTACGGCTGCCGGCACCTGGGCGGGAGTTGCTGAAGTGGTCGCTGGTTCCGCAGTTGTCACTGGCGAAGCGGCGGTTGCGCTGGCTGCAGGAGTCTCGGCCGGGGAGGCCACAAGCGCCGGCGCTGTTACAACCCGTGCAGGAGGAGTGGCCTGCGCTCGAACCTTGGGTGTAGGGGCATACTTCTCAACCGTGTTCAGCAGAACCATTGAGTCCTGCGGAGCCGGAACCTGTCCGTTGAGCAACGAGTAGAATGTCCAGTCCTTGCCACCATAGAAGGCACGAGTGTCGCCGTCGTCCTGGCGAATAACACCGCCGCTCAATGAGACACCGAGAAACAATCCGCGCGAACGCGAATAGGTCAGCACCTGAGCACGTAACGTAAGGTCGGTCATGGCCTGAGCATCGCGCCCCACCGGGCCGGCTGCCGCGGATGCGTCCGCTCCCAACTTGAATTTGCTTTGCAGCAGGTGCTGCATGCCGTCTGTGGTGCGGATGATCAAGACCAGATCAGAAGCCTGGCCGCCCGCCTGGAATCCGAAGCTCCCGCCGGTCAGCCGGAAAAACACGGGCGCGCTCCAGCCATGCTCGGTGCGGCAGGTGGCCACGCCCTTGCCGTAGTTCGCTCCGAAGATGAAACTCGCCTTCAGGCTGGACGGAATGATCGCGATGCACTTTGCTCCCGACATGATTCCGTCGGGAATGGCCCGGTCGGGAGCGGACATGATCTGGCTGAGCACGGTGCTCGCAGTCTGGACGCGATCCGTTTGCGCGTTTCGGCTCTGGCTCCAGGCCCAGGTAGTCATCGAAAACATCAACAACGCTGCGGCGACAATCTTTTTCATAGCTCAACTCCGATCAACAACGGTATGCTCCGCCAGCCAGTGCCGGCTGCACTCATCTTACGAGTGTTGGATGGAATATCGCGCTAGAAGAAAGATGAAGGGTGGTTACTCTTTAGTGACGTGGATGAGTGCCTGGATGCCGCCACGGAATGGAAACCTGGTGGTTCGTTTCAGTTCAGGTAGGGGTTGATTCCAAAAACGAAGGGCTGGAAGAGGAGACCCTCGTAACCTCTTCCAACCCTGTCTCCCAGGTTCTGTGGTAGGTGAGACGAGTATGGAATGACAGCGGGATTCGGTCAAGTAACGGAAGGTCAGGGCTGGTAACTGTACTTTCGTAATAGTCAGAGGGGCCGGTAACTTGAGGCGCTGAACTTAGACCAGGTTCTTAGTTGGCGTAGACCGGGCAGGGCCAGCGTCTTCAGGCTGGCGTCCAAGATCGCTTGCACTGCAGCGTTTCTTGGGTATAGGGAACGCGGCGCTGAACCAACGCTCGACCTGGACTAACTGAATCACGCCAATTCTGGCCGAGCGCGGTTGTTCCATGTGAAACGAAATGGTGGAATTGCTCAGGTTGAATGACCAAGCAACTTGTCTGGCGGTCAGTGAACTTGATTACTGATGCGACAAGAGCAGCGAATGCGTGATGGCATGGACCGACAAAGCGATGCGGTTCTGCACTCCGACCTTGCGCATGAGCTGACTGACATGCGCCTTAACGGTGCGCAATTCGATACCGAGTTCATCTCCGATTTCTTTGTTGGAGCGGCCCGCGACCAGCAACTTCAGCACTTCACGCTCACGGTCGCTGATCTTGTCTTCCCCTTGCGCCGACACCCTGCGAGGCGATGCGGTAGCGCGTTCGATGAACGTGCAAAGCACTCGCCTGGGCGCCCACACCGAACCGCTGTGCACCACGCGGATCGCCTGCTTGAATTCTTCGGGCGTTGCATCCGCGGCGATGTAGCCCTTCGCGCCTGCGGCAATCGCTCGCAGGATCTCTTCATCGCCGGTGCCGTGTCCCAGTGACAATAATGCGAATGGTAGGACGCACGGCCTTTAGCGCAGACATAGCCGCGTAGAATGCGGCTCCGCCACTGGAGGTCATCAGGATGATGTCGTCGTCGGGAGAACTTAAGATTGCCGGGATCGTGGAGGCGCGTATCTGAAAGTCTTTCTCGGAGGAGAATATCGCCCGAAATCCGAGGAAACGAAGTGGATCATTTTCCACCACAGCAATGCGGATGGTGGTCTTAGGCGGCGGTTTCGTTCGCGGACTCAAGGTGCCCGTAGAATAACGCATGGCAACCTTGGTGCATATGGGGATGGCCTAATGGTGCTAGTTAGCAGAAAGGGTCACTCGAACCTGGCGCAGCTCGCGACAGCCGGTTGACGGCATCATGCAGCGGACCTCGACGTCCCTTGGCTGACTTCTTGGCTGCTACCTTCACCTCCGATTCCCTTTCAGCCGCGGCAACGCGTTGCGGAGGCTTCTTCGGCATTTGCGCCAGGCTTTCCTTGAGTGCCGCCATAAGGTCAACCACGGGAGCAAGCTTGCGGGGTTTCTCCACTGGAGTGACCTCAGCCCCTTCCAGACGCGCCTTGATGAGCTCCTTCAGGTTTTCCTCGAAGGTGTCGTGATACTTCTCGGGCTCAAACTTGCCGGCGAGCGCTTCGATCAATTGATGAGCAACCTTGACCTCGGCGTCTTTCAGTTCGACGTCGACGGGGCCGAAGCTCTCCAACTGCCGAACCTCATCGCTGTAGTACATGGTGTGCAGCATGAGGCCGCCGGCATGAGGCCGCAGAAACACCGTGTATTCGCGGTTGTGCATGGTGAGCTTGGCGATGGCCACGTAGCCGGTTTCTTCCATCGCTTTTGTCAGGAGCGCATACGGCCTGCGGCCCGCTTCATCCGGCACCAGGTAATACGACGATTCGAAGTAGATAGGGTCCACTTCCTTGTACTCGACGAACTCCAGGATCTCCATCGCCTTGGCGGTCTTGGGCTCGATCTTCTTGATCTCTTCCGGCTCGATGATGACGTACTCGCCTTTGCGGTACTCGTAGCCCTTCACGATCTCGTTGCGCTCGACTACCCGCTCGTCATGCGGACACCAGAGCTGCTGCTTGACGCGTGTGTTGTCATCGCGGTGCAGCATGTTGAAGGAGATGTGATTGCTACGCGCGCCCGAGAACAACTTCACCGGCATGGAGATGAGGCCAAAGGTTAGATATCCAGACCAAACGGAAGACGCCATATTCTTACATTCCTGGGTACTGGGATTGCACCAAATCTGCGACAGAATAGTGCTGTGTCTGGCGCATAATGTCAAGCCCCAGACGAGCCGAGGCTGCCCTTGGTGGGATGCGAAGAGTCACCTGCGAGGCCGTATTGCGCGCTGCGCCCTGGCTTCCTAGCGGTGAACCTCCGGCTCATGCGATACTGGCCCAAGACACGTGACAAGTCTCTTCCATTCAAGGGGTTTGCCTGCCGCTGTCGTGGCCATTGGGTTTGCGGTGATTGCTCGAACCCTGGGCGCCGTGACCGACGGCGGAGCGCTGATGGGCGTGCTGGTGGCGTTCGTTCTGATGCTCGCCGCCGGACTGGCCGGATTTCTTCCCCTGCTGACGGTATTCGTGATCACGGTGCTGGCAACCCGCTGGGGCTATGGCGGAAACAGCAACTCGGGGTGGCCGAGCGAGGACCCGGCCGCACTGCGTCGCAGGTTCTTGCCAATCTGGGCGCAGCCACTTTGTGCGCGCTGCCGACGGTCTGGTTTCCGCGGCTCTCCGGCATCCTGTTGACCGGTGCGATGGCGGCCTTGGCAGAAGCCGCCGCCGATACCGCTTCCAGCGAAATCGGACAGGCTTCAGCCCGCGTCGCGTACATGATCACGGACTTTCGCGAAGCACCCATCGGCACCAATGGCGCAATCAGCGTGGCAGGAACTTTCGCCGGATGCCTCGCAGCCTGCGTTGTGGCTTGGGTGAGCGCATTCTTCGACGTCGTAAGCTGGAACTGGACGCCGCTGATTGCGTTGGCAGGAATTGCCGGAATGTTTCTCGACAGCATTCTGGGAGCGACCTGGGAAAACTCCGGCAAAATGGGCAACGATTCAGTCAACTTTGTGAGCACGGTGTTCGCCGCCGAACTAGCGCTGACCGTGGCGAGGGTGATGGAGAGATTGGGAACGTAAAGGGGCCGGCAGGCAGTGTTCGGGTAATGCGGCGCGGAAGCTGGGTTATTCATGAGCAAGTAGGTTTTTTGGCTGTCATCCTGAGCGACGGGCGCAGCGAGGAGTCGAAGGACCCCTTTGGCCGCCGGCAATCTGACCTTATTGCTGCCCGCGCGGCCACATGGTGATTTCTCGCAACCATAGGGGTCCTTCGTCTCCGCGGCCGCCCGACCCGCAAAAGAGGCGGGTCGGAAAGTCTTTGCGGGCGCTGCGCTCAGGATGACACCTAATGTTCATGAATAATCCAAGGTCAGCGCCGCGCGCTGGACCTGTTTGGTATTTGCCATGATCGCGTGCTGTGAATTTGCTATTCGGAGCTGACCTTGTCACGACTAAGATTCTTGCTGCTTCTCCTTCTTCTCACATTCGCGACTCCTCTGTTGGCGCAGGAGTTCGATTACCTTATCCGCAACGGGCACGTCGTGGACGGCAGTGGCAATCCCTGGATCTACGCTGACGTCGGCATCATTGGTGACCGCATCGCCTTCGTTGGCCACGCCGATGCATCGCTGGTGGCCAAGCGCATCATCGACGCCAAAGGTTTGATCGTCGCTCCCGGATTCATTGACATGCTTGGCCAATCGGAGAGCAACCTTCTCATCGACAAGCAGGCAGTCAGCAAACTGACGCAAGGCATTACCACCGAGATCACCGGCGAAGGCGACTCCATCGCGCCAACGAACGACGTGCTCAACCAGGAACACGCCGACTACTTTCAGCACTTCCACATCACGCCCGACTGGATGTCGCTGGAGGAATATTTCCAGCGCCTGACGAAGCAGGGAAGCGGGATTAACCTCGCGACCTACGTTGGCGCGGCGCAGGTGCGCCACATGGTGATCGGCCCCGCCGATCGCGCTCCCACTGCCGAAGAACTGAAACAGATGGAAATCATGGTGGACGACGCCATGAGCGACGGCGCCATGGGGCTCTCCAGCGCACTCATCTATGCACCGGGCTCGTATGCGAAAACCCAGGAACTGATCGCCCTGGCGAAAGTGGCGGCGAAGAAGGGTGGCATCTATGCCTCGCACATTCGCGGCGAGGGCGATGCAGAGATGGATGCACTTGACGAAGCGTTTCGCATAGGACGCGAAGCCGGCATCCCGGTCGAGATCTTTCACCTGAAAGTTGCGGGCATGCAGAATTGGGGCAAGATGCCGCAGGTGATCGCCGCCATTGAGCAGGCACGTGTCAGTGGAGTTGATGTGACCGCCGATCAGTATCCGTACGTGCGTGCGCAGACTTCACTGGGCGCGGTAATTCCGCCGAAATATCATGCTGGAGGCCCAGACGAATTCGTGAAGCGGCTGAAGGATCCTGCAGTACGGGCACAGATTCGCAACGAAGTTATGGCGCCGAGTACGTCCTTCGAAAACTTGTATCTGGGCGCGGGAGGCGCCGATGGCGTCTTGGTGGTTCGGTGCTCAATCCGCAGCTTCGCAAGTACGAAGGCAAAACCAGCGCGCAGATTGCGAAGATGGAAAACAAGGATCCGCTCGATGCGTTGATGGACCTGGTCATCGCCGATCGCGACAACACCGGCGCGGTGTACTTCCTGATGAGCGAAGATGACGTGAAACTCGCCATGCGCCAGCCTTGGGTAAGCGTTGGTACCGATTACGGTGCCATCAGCCCTACCGGCCCGCTGGGTGAATCCAAATCTCATCCGCGGGCCTATGGCAGCTTTGCCCGCATTCTCGGTAAGTATGTGCGCGACGAGCACAACCTTCGGCTGGAAGATGCGATTCGCAAGTTCACTTCGCTGCCGGCACAGCGCGAGAAGCTGGACCATCGCGGCCTGCTGCGAACCGACTACTTCGCCGATATCACCATCTTCGACCCTGGGAAGGTGCGAGACCTGGCCACTTTCGACGATCCAAACAAGCCATCAGTCGGCTTCGAATATGTCTTCGTGAATGGCACGCTCGCGCTCGAGCACGACAACGTCACGGGACGGCTAGGCGGACGGCCGCTGCGGGGGCCGGGATACATCATGCGCGACTATCTGCCCGAAGGTCTGCCGCCGCGTGGCAAAGTGCAAGGAGTGGTCACCGACGAGGGCGGCTGGCCGATGCCGCGTGCTACGGTCACCCTTCTCGATGCCAGCGGAAACGTCGTCGGCACCGCGCGCTCCAAGAAGAATGGCAGCTACGAGATCGTGCTGGAGAAGCCCTGCAACGGCTGCCTGCTCAAAGCTGAGCACATGGGTTTCGCAACACAGCAACGAACGGACGTGGATTACAACGGCTCGGACTCGCTGTGGTTCGGATTCTCTCTATCCGTACAAAAGACGAAGGGTTCTGCAGCTCCGCAGTTGCCGCAGTAGGGAGCACACTCGTGCAGTTCCCGAGCCCGTGTCACGGCTACGTTTTCCATCTGTCCGGAACGTGCAGACCATCCGGTAGCTGCGTATTGCTATCGCCTTTAGCTAAATCGATTTGTTCTTGAGTAAGGCCTCCAGTCAGTCGGAGGTCGGTCCCGCTGAGGTTTGCGTCGCGGAGATCTGCATTGCCGAGGTACGCCCCGATGAGATTCGCTCCGCTGAGGCACGCCCTCCTGAGCCACGCCTGGCGGAGGTTCGTGTTACTGAGGTCCGCCCCGCGGAGGTTCGCCCCGGTGAGCGACGCTTCGCTGAGATCTGCAATGAGAAGGTCCGCCCCGCGGAGGTCCGCCCCGCCGAGGTCCGCCCCGCGGAGCCGCGCCCCCCAGAGGTGCGCCCCACCGAGGATTGCCCCACTGAGGTTCGCCCGGTTGAGGTTCGCCATGCTGAGGTCAAGATGTTCATTTTCCCGTTCGTGTTTGCGATCTCGTCTGCCGAGAACCGTGAGGATAGCCTGAATATCATGCGTTAGGAGCGGCGTCTCTGCTAACGCCTGATTCTCCTGAGTCGATTCCTCCGGCATGGGAGCATTCTCACGAACGTAGGTGCACAGCACCTCCATGATTGGCCAGTGGTCTCTTTCGGACTGATTAGCGATGCGCTCCAGGGCGTAAATTCCGCCCAATCGGACCTCCAACTTTTTCTTCCCGCTCGCGTCAACTGCTCCAAGCTGTTCAATGGCCTTGGTGAACCTGTCTGTGATTTGTCCTTCTTGCGCCACTTTGATGTTTCGCCAGGTAAAGTAAGCTCCTCCCAGCAATACGATCGCGCCCAGCGTTGTCGCCAGTGTTCTTCGCGCCTCGTTTTCGATGTTGAAACGATCCTTTGCTTCCAAAGGTCGGCCATCGGTCTTGGCAGCGTTTACATATTTCTCAACTTGTACCTGTGGAACCTTCCAGAGAAGCACGATCATCAGGGCTGCCAGAACAATGACACCAGCAGTCCACCAGAAGAGACGAGTTTTGCGGACGAACTCGCGCAGACGAGTCCAACGACTTTCGGCGCGGGGGCTGTCAGGCATGCTGCCCGTATTGTATAAGCACAACCTGAACCGTCAATCGCCCTTCGAGTTGAGCATCTACCCCTTTTCGTCCACCCTTATTGAATTGTCATCCTGAGCGCAGGCGACGCTGGGTTTGCGTCGCCGAAGTCGAAGGATCTGCGGTTCGCCGGCCGCTAACTCGATTTATCTCCCCGCATCAAATGCGCTCATCCCGGGTTCTCTCCTTGTTGAACACAATTGACGAAGCAATCCCTGCCCTCCGAGCATCGATATCTTGACGGGCCGTTACTTTGCGATGATCAAGTGGAAGACATTTGCGATAGGCTGTAGTCTGGCGCTGGCGCTGTTGTTAATCGCACAGCACAAACCTTCCATGCCCGATCCGAATGTCTATCGCGCCGTTATCGATCTCACGCACAACCTGAACGACCATTCCCCCAACTGGGAAGGCACGGAGCAGTCCCCGTTCCAGGCGAAGGAATTGGGGAATCTTCAGCGCGACGGCTACTTTACGAGGATGATCACCACCCCTGAGCATTACGGCACCCATTTGGACGCGCCCGCCCATTTCGCAAAAGGCATGTGGACGGTGGACCAGATTCCGGTGGAGAGGCTGGTGCGTCCGCTGGTAGTACTCGACGTCCGCAGCAAGGCAAAGAGCAATCCCGACTACGAAGTCAGCGTCCAAGACATTGCCGACTGGGAAAATGCGCACGGAGAAATTCCCATCGGCGCCGTGGTGATGGCCTATACCGGCTGGGATGAGCGCTGGAACTCGCAGAAAGAGTTCCGCAACGTGGGAAGCGATCATCTGTCGCACTACCCGGGTTACTCGCTGGAGGCAGTGAAGTTCCTGGTGAAAACCCGCAATGTGGTCGGGCTCGGCATTGACACCATGAGCGTGGATGTCGGCACAAGCACGACATATCCCGTGCACCTATTCACCTCGAAGCAGAGCGTGTATCACCTGGAAAATGTCGCCAACCTCGGACTGGTTCCTCCGGCCGGAGCAACGGTGGTGGTAGCACCGGTCAAGCTGGAAAGCGGTTCCGGCGGCCCGGCGCGGGTTCTGGCGCTGGTGAAATAGCAATCAGCAATCAGCATTCAGCAATCAGCATTCAGCATTCAGTTAAGCCCTTCCATACTGGCATCTCGAACGAAATCACGGATCCTTAGTCGTTCCTTGCCTCAGGGCTTGGAGTATCCGCGACAAAGCTGAGTGCTGAGTGCTGATTGCTGACTGCTGACAGCTGACAGCTTTTATCTCACATGCGCCCGATACAGCATGTAGCTGAAGCTCTCGCGCAGGGCTGCCATCCAGCGTGCAAAGGAAGTTTTCGGAATCGAGCCGGGACGCGGCGAGATGTACACCGTCACTCCCTCGCGCGCCATCATCTGCTTCGCCCGGTAGAGATGGTACGCATCACTGACCAGAAGTCCGCGGTGCATACCGTTGGCATGCATGATGACGGCGACGCGCTGGGTGGATTCGTCAGTATTACCGCCCTGGGTTTCGGCGATCAGATTTACATCCGGAATGCCGCGTGACTCGAGGTAGTCGCGGCCAACCTGCCCTTCACTGAAATGAGGATCTTTGCCCGCGCCGCCAGTGGTGATGATGACCGGGGCCAATCCGCGCTGGAAAAGGTCGTACGCATGGTCCAGGCGCGCGCGATACACCGGTGAGGGATGGCCGACGTACTCTGCTGCGCCAAACACCACGATGGCGTCGGCGGGACGGGCCTCATCCACGCCGGCTTCACGCATGATTTGCCAACTGGTGTACAGCAGAAAGCCCACCGCGACGACGGCGGCGAGGGCTACGATCCAGCGGGAGAGATGAGAGTTGGAGTTTTGTACTGCCGTGGCGCCTACTCCTGGCCGCCCAAAAGTTCGACAATTTGTTCTTCCGGAATGGCGCCATGCCGCATCACGCGCCAGGTTCCATCGTCGCTCGTCAGGTCGATGATGGTGGAAGGCTTCTCGCGAGGGGATTGGCCGCCATCCACGATGATGGACACGCAATCTCCCAACTGGTCGCGCACCTGCAAGGCTGACGTGCACTCGCTTTTGCCGCTGAGGTTGGCCGACGTGGCCGTGATTGGCAGCCCTCCAGCGCGAATGATGGCGAGCGGAATTTCCGCGGCGGGCACACGCAAGGCAACATTGCCGGTGTTGGCGGTCACCTTGAGCGGCAGTTTGGGGTCGGCCTTCACAATGATGGTTAGCGGTCCCGGCCAGAAGCGCCGGGCCAGCAGGTAGAAGATCTCCGGGACTGGCCACGCCAGCTCGGCGGCCTGGTCCACCGATTCAATCAGCAGCGAAAGTGGTTTGTGCCGCGAGCGCGACTTGATCTCGTACACCCGATCAACGGCGTGCAGGTTAAACGGATCCGCCGCCAGGCCGTAGAACGTGTCGGTCGGCATGCCCAACACCTCGCCAGCGCGGATCTTCTCCGCCACGTACGACACCAGCGAGGCCTCTGGTTCCTGACTGCTGATCTTTACGATTTCGGGACGCACCCAGACCTCTTCTTTCAGTAACTGGAGCTGATGGAGCGAAACCGTAACATATCGCCCCTTGCGACGACAACTGAGCAGATTATCATGTCGCGGCCACGGCGAGCGGTGATAGCCGGTGTAGGATAGACGCCGGTCGTAAGCGTCATGGCCAACCCCATCAAAATGGACGATCGTTTGCGCCGCATCCAAAGCGGACAGAATGCGCGGGTGAAGGAACTGCGCCGTGCTTTCGGCGAGGCTGCGCCCAATGCCGAGGGCGAGGTTGCCGTGGAAGGCATGCACATCGTCGAGGAAGCAATCCGCAGCGGATTGCGGCTCACGACCGTCTTCTTCAGCGAATCGGCGAAGGAGCGCGTGCACAAGCTGCTGCCGCAGTTGTCGGCGCACACCGAGGCGCTTTTGCTGCCGGATGAGGTTTTCGCCAGCGCCGTACCCAGCGAAACTCCCCAAGGGGTGGCGGCTCTGGTGCGTGTGAAGTCGTTTGCGTTGGACGAGGCGTTTGCTCCAGCACCGGCGTTGTTGGTGGCGATTGTCGGCCTACAGGATCCGGGAAATTTGGGGGCCATCGCCCGGTCGGCCGAAGCGTTCGGCGTCACCGGCCTGCTGCTCGGCGAGCGCACTGTCAGTCCGTGGAATTGGAAGGCGGTGCGGGCTTCCGCAGGGTCGTTGTTCCGATTGCCGGCGCTAAAAGTCGAATTGGAGAGGGCGCTGCGTGAGATCAAGGCGCGAGACGTGCGCGTTCTGGCGACCTCCTCGCACAAGGGCACAGCGATTCCGGAGGTGGACCTGCTCGGGCCGGTGGCCTTCATTGTCGGCGGCGAAGGTGCGGGCGTTCCCAAAGACGTGCTGGCGCAAGCTGACGAGGTGGTTGCGATTCCCCATTCCCCGCGCGTGGAATCGCTGAATGCGGGCATAGCGGCGTCGATCGTGCTGTATGAGGCCGCTCGGCAGAGAGGAAAATATTGAACCCTTTCACCACGGAGGTCACGGAGAGCACGGAGGAAGAGAGAATAGAATCGTTTTGTTCGCTTCAGAATTGAGGTATTTCGTGGACTATTGCGTGCAGCACGAATCTGGAGTTCCCGAGCAAAGCCATCTACTTCACTCCGAGTTAACAGGACAGATCATCGCGGCAGCAGTCGAGGTGCACCGCGAGTTGGGTCCCGGGTTGCTTGAATCTGCATATCAAGCGTGTATGTGCCGCGAACTTTCACTGCGGCGCATAGAGTTCCGAACTGAGGTGCCGCTTCCCGTTGACTACAAGGGTATCCACTTGGATTGCGGTTACAGGATGGATCTGGTGGTCGCCGGGAAAATCGCTGTCGAGCTCAAATCTATTGACAAGATACTTCCGATTCATCAGGCGCAGCTTCTGACATATCTGCGGTTGAGTGGTATGCGAGTGGGGCTCTTGATTAACTTCAACGTCCCGATACTGCGGCATGGAATCATTCGAAGAATTCTTTGATTTCTCCGTGCTCTCCGTGTCCTCCGTGGTGAAACAAATCTTGTGAACCTTTTCCCGCAAATCCCGCACGACGACGCCATTGACAAATCGCGGCCACTGGCCGACCGCATGCGTCCGCGCAGCCTGGATGAGTTTGTCGGACAAGAACACATTCTCGCCCCTGGCAAGCCGTTGCGGGTGCAAATCGAGCGCGACGACACTGGCTCGCTGCTCTTCTGGGGTCCTCCCGGCGTCGGCAAGACCACACTTGCCAAGATCATCGCTCGTATGACCCACGCCGATTTCATCGAGTTCTCGGCCGTGCTGGCGGGCATCAAGGAAATCAAGCAGGTGATGGCCGACGCGGAACGCGCGCGCCAGTACGGCACCCGGACCATCGTCTTCGTTGACGAGGTACACCGCTTCAACAAGGCGCAGCAGGACGCCTTTCTTCCTTACGTCGAGAAGGGCAGCATCCGTCTGATCGGCGCAACCACCGAGAATCCGTCATTTGAAGTGATTTCGGCGCTGCTGTCGCGCTGCCGCGTTTACGTGCTACAGCCGTTGACGGAGGAGCAGATCGTTCTCTTGCTGCGGCGTGCGCTGGAAGACACCGAGCGCGGCTTGGGCGAGGCTCAGCTTGAAGCGAATGACGATGTCTTGAGCAAAATTGCGGCCTACTCCAGCGGAGACGCCCGCAGCGCCTACAACGTGCTGGAGGTCGCCGCCACGCTCGCGGCCGAACAGCAGGAGAAGGGTGTAAGGCCAAGGCTCACCGAAGGCATCATCACGGATGCTCTGCAAAAGCGCGTGCTCCGATATGACAAGGCTGGCGAAGAGCATTACAACCTGATCTCCGCGCTGCACAAGAGCGTGCGCAACAGCGATCCCGATGCGGCGCTCTATTGGCTGGCGCGCATGATCGAGGCGGGAGAGGACTTGCTGTACATCGCGCGGCGCGTGGTGCGCATGGCCTCGGAAGATATCGGCCTGGCCGATCCAAACGCGCTGGCCATGACGCTCGCCGCCCGCGATGCGGTGGACTTTCTCGGCGTACCGGAGTCGAACTTGGCGCTGGCGCAGGCGGTCGTCTATCTGGCGGTCGCGCCGAAATCGAATGCGCTCTACACGGCGTATGGCGCGGTGCGGGAAGATGTCGAGCGCACCGTGCAAGAGCCGGTTCCGCTGCATTTGCGCAACGCGCCTACGGGGCTGATGAAGGCCTTGGACTACGGCAAAGGATATCAGTACGCGCACGATCTGGAGTCGAAAGTCGCCGACATGCAGTGTCTGCCCGACAGCTTGAAAGATCGCAAGTATTACCATCCCACGGACGAGGGCGTTGAGAAACGAATCAACGCGCGGCTGGAGGAGATCAGGCAGGCAAGAGGGAGAGCAAAAGAGTAGTTCACCACGGAGGCACGGAGGGCACGGAGAAGAATAAATCCGAAAGCTAGATCGCCGAAGCACTATTCGGACGCCTCTCCTGTCCAGCTAGGGGCTCGCGATCGTGGCCGACGCCTCATTGGAATACCGACTTTCGTTACCGTTCCCATCTACTGCCGTGACCACGTAGAAGTAGGTAGTACCGGCGACCACCAATGAATCGGTGTATGTGGTCGCTGCTATCGGCGAAGACGTGAGTCTTGCATACGGCCCGCCCGACTGCTGACCACGATTCACGTAATAGCCAACAACATCGGTCGACGTGCTGGGGTCCCAACTAAGTGCGACCGAATGGGAAGGCGGAGGTGATATATCGGCTCCGGTTCCACTTACTGCGATGGTAGTCGGCACGTTCGCGGCGTTGCTGATCAGCGATATGCTGCCCGTGACACTGCCCGCGGCAGACGGAGTAAAGTCTACCGCGAAAGATACCGCGTGCCCGGCCATCAACGTCATAGGTAGGGCCAGACCTGTCATGCTGAAACCATCTCCCGTGACGTTTGCCTCCGAGATTGTTACACTCGCCACGCTGGCCGTTACGGTGACCGTCTGCGAACTGCCGTGGCCCACCGTCACTGTGCCAAAGCTCAGTGAAGTTCGATCGGTTGCCAACTGACCGGAGGCGGTTTCTGTCGGCGGTTTAGCGCTGCCGGTTCCGCCGGGCGAGCCGCAAGCCACGCACAAGACGAGCGATGCCACCAGAATTGTTGTGATCAAGCGGGCGACAATAACCGGAATGCTCCTCCGTTGCCGGGTTGTGTCCACGCTTGGGCTATGCAGTCGGAACCGAGCATCGTCTCGCCAGGACAACATCCGCCCCACGGCTACGAAGTAACCGATCACAGCGCTACCGAATAGCGGGAATTGTCGTTCCAGTTCCTGCGCCCGCACACTTTTATACCCCTCGAGGCTTGCCTTTATGTCTGTCTGACTTGTTGGCGACGGGAACATACACTATTCCCGCGCTCAAATGCGTGCTTCGCGTGACGGTTAGCAGGGGTTTTTGAGGAACACGTAATTCCCAGTGAGCGCACGACAATCACTGAGGCTTATACAAACGGTTGCAAGATTTTACTGCCTTTTGATGTGTTCCTTCAAGATGCACTTGTCCATCACGACGAAGATGCCTGCCTGGCGCGCCTTCTCCGCCGCTTCGTGATGCACCACGCCTTCCTGCATCCAGATTGCTGGCGCTTTGATCTGGATGGCGTGCTCTACGACTTCGGGCACCGCATCGGGCCGTCGAAACACATCCACGATGTCAATCTGCTCGGGCACGTCGAGCAGGGAAGCGTACGCCTTCTCGCCTTCCCACTCCGTGATGTTGGGATTGACCGGAATGATGCGATATCCCTGCGACCGCATGTAATGTGAGACGCCGTAGCTCGGACGGATGGGAGTGTTCGTCAGTCCGACGACGGCGATGGTCTTGGCGGATTTCAGCAGCTCGGTAATGCCCTCAGCTTCGGTTGTGGACACAATGAGTTCCCTGAACACCGGTGGATTGAGAGTTATATTCGGGTGGAGCACGCCTTCAGGCGTGCATAAAAGTGGATAGAACATTGCGGCTTTAGCCACTGAGGTAACGCTTGCAAAGGGTCACCTCAGCGGCTGAAGCCGCTCAGTCGTCGCATTCTTGTTCACGCCTGAAGGCGTGCTCCACCTGCATAGACACAGACAAAACGTCCTCAATGTGCGATTGTAGCGTGATGCCGAGCCTAGCGCTTGCCCTTGAGTTTGGTAGTCAGCCTGCGATGCGGTGTGGGCGACGCCGCCAGCAATCCTGACAGATGCTCCACTTCGAGAACGACGCGATCCAGGTCGTCAATCAGCGGCTTCAGCAGATGAGTCACGCCGCCGGCGCGGTATTCCATGACCAGCGAACGGTAATACCAAATGATTTTGGTCTTGGGGGCGGAGAAGCGGGTGAAAGCGGCGTCTCCGTTGTAGCGCAGGTCACGGAGAACGGCGCGCGCGTTGTACAGCTTGTCAGCCGCCGATACGAACCGCGTTTCCGCGTCCTCGTGACGGATGCGACGCAGATAACGAAACTTGCGCCGTTCCCATCCCTCTTTCTTCTTTGGGTCCTCGACATAGGAGTCGGTGCAGCCGTCCACGATCTTGGCCACGCGCGCGCCGAAGATCTGTTCAATCATCTTCAGCATGGGGCGGCCGCCATGATCTTCGACCGCGTCGTGCAACAATGCCGCAATGGCCATCTCCTCGTCGCCGCCGTAGTCGAGGACGATGGAGGCCACGCCCAACAGGTGCGAAATGTAAGGAATGCCGCTTTTCTTGCGGTCCTGATCGCGATGGACTTGAGCGGCGAAGAGCAGGGCGTGATCGAAGCGAGTGGAGAGCGGAACAAACTTCCGGTCGAAGGAGCTTGCCTGTTTGCGTCTCATAGGACGAATCGCAATTGCTGCTCGATCCAGAATAGCGGAAAAGGGAAGGAGCAACTAGGAATTAGCAACGAGCAGTTAGCAATTAGCACTTGTGGCTTTTGCAAGCGAGGTGCGCTAACGGTGGCTCAACTGACCGCTACCGAACTAATTCGTGAGATACCCACCGAAAACGGGGGGAATGCTAGTTCCCACAACCGCAATCGTCGCAACCCTCGTCGCGCAATCCTCGCACACCCTCGCGCGCGATGATGGGCGTCATGACCAATGCCGCAACCGGATCAGCCCACCACCAGCCCAGCGAAGTATGCAGGAGCAATCCCGCAAGCAGGATCGCCGAGAGATAAGCGCAGAAGTCAGCTTGGCGCGAATCGGCATGAAGCGCGCGGCTGCCCATTTGCACAGCCACACGACGCTTGGCTCGGCCCAGCATCGGCATCACTACCACGGCGGCGATGGCGATCAGGATGCCGGGTAGGCTGCGCTCGGGCTGGGCTTTGGTCCAGAGGGCACGGATCGATTCGATGGCAACGTAGGTAGCCAGCAGCAAGAAACAAAAACCAACCAGGCGATGGGCCGTGCGCTCCGTGCGCCCGCGCCGCACCGGATCGTCCTCGGCGCGCAGATGCCACAGCAGGATTCCGGCGGAGATGGTTTCGATCACCGAGTCCAGACCGAAACCCACGAGAGCGATGCTGCCGGCCGCCAGTCCGGAGACGAGCGCGATGGCCGCTTCGAAGGTGTTCCACGCGATGGTCAAGTACTCCAGGCGCCGGCCCAGTGCGACAAGGGCGGCATGGTCGGGTGCTTCCGGCGCGCTTGCAAGATGGATTGTGGCAGGCTTCACTACGGGAAAGTATAAGCGGGATGCGCGCGGGTTGATCGGCGCCGGGGGAAACCGCAGGTCCTTCGGCTCCGGCGTGCAAAAGCAGCACGCCTGCGCTCAGGATGACAATCTTGAATCTCTGACGCGAAACCAGGTTGGCCGAAAGCTGAGTGCCGAATGCTGAGAGCTGACTGCTGAATGCTGAATGCTGAATGCTAACCACTAACCACTAACCACTAACCACTAACCACTAACAACCGCTAGTCGAGCCTTACCAGAAACACTCCGCCTTCTTTCACGTGGGTCTTGCTCGCGACCTCCTGCGCTTTGCGTTTGTCGTCGCCGGGGGGACGCAACCTCACCCACTCTCCCGTGGGTCCAGTGAACTGGATGACGTCGGCGCCTTCATAGTGATCTTGCAGTTTCTCTTTCAGCTTGCGCGCTTCGGCCTCGTTTTGGAACGCCCCAATCTGCACGCACCAGCGGCCACCTTCGGCGATCGGCAACGGCGCGGATAGGACCTCGACTTTCACTTCCGCCGTCCCCGGGCGCCAAACATCCACCGCCTTGGCCGCAGCCAGCGACAGGTCGATGATGCGGTCTTCGACGAACGGTCCGCGATCGGTGATGCGCACCACCACCGCATGGCCCGTTGTTTGGTTGGTCACGCGGACCACGGAATTCATCGGCAGCGTGCGATGGGCCGCCGTCAACGCGTTCTGGTCGTAAATCTCGCCGTTAGCGCCTCGATGGTGATGATACGGAGGTCCGTACCAACTGGCCAATCCGGTTTCTACGTAGATGGGTTTTGCAGCGTGTGGAACCGGCGTTGGCTTGGTCGAAGCCTCGGTGCTGGCGGGCGGTGCAGATTCAGAGGGAGTGACCGTGGGCGGAGGCGGAACAGGATGAGCGCGAGCCGTCTTGTGCCTGCCGCAGCCCGGTAGCAGCAGCAGCGCCGCGCCCACGATGATGAGAGACGGAACTCGCGTGGTCAATCCTATTTCTGTTTTTTGCCGGCATCCATCATGTCGGCCGCCTGCTTCAGCTTTTCGCTGGCAATGCGCAACCCCGTGCTGGAGTGCTCGCGAATAGCGGGCACAAGTTCGTCGTTGATGTAGGCGATGAGAGTCTTAGTTTCCTCTTCGATGCGTTTCGAGGCATCGCCGAATACGTCGTCTAACTTCGCGCCAGCCGTCTGGAAGGGACGGCCAGATTTCGTGCTCTTTTTCTGCACCATGGAGCCACCTTGTCAGCAGCAGAATTCGTCAAGCACAGAGATTATGGGATGGATGGCGGCGACGGTCAATTGGCAAGGGCGGCACCGGGGGAGGAAGCAGTCAGCACTCAGCCGTTAGCATTCAGCCAATAACCGTTTTCCGCCAGAAATCTTAAAGTGTCGAAGGCGAAGATATCTGGCTGACTGCCGACCGCTGAGTGCTGAATGCTGAGCGCTGACTGCTGTTAGAATTTCCACATCTCCTATGCCCCCTCGCAAGCTTTCCGGTTCCGAAGTCCGGTCCATGTTTCTGCGCTATTTTGAGCAGCACGGGCACAAGATCATGCGCTCGTCGTCGCTGGTTCCGGCCAACGATCCCACGCTGCTGTTCACCAACGCCGGCATGAACCAGTTCAAAGACGTCTTCCTCGGCATCGAAAAGCGCGACTACTCGCGGGCCACCACCTCGCAGAAGTGCGTGCGCGCCGGCGGCAAGCACAACGATCTGGAGAACGTCGGCTTCACCAATCGCCACCACACGTTCTTCGAGATGCTGGGCAATTTCAGCTTCGGCGACTACTTCAAGAAGGACGCCATCGCCTTTGCATGGGAGCTCGTTACCTCGCCGGAGTGGTATGGGATCGAGAAGGACAAGCTGTTCGCCACCATCTTCAAGGGCGAGCAGGGAATTGCGCGCGACGACGAGGCCTACGAGCACTGGATCGCAACCGGCGTCGCGCCCGAGCGCATCTTCGAGATGGGCATGAAGGACAACTTCTGGATGATGGGCGATACCGGCCCCTGCGGTCCGTGCAGCGAGATTCATTACGACATGGGACCCGAGGCCAGCGACGCCGGACACACCGATTGTCAGTTTCCTTGCGAGTGCGGGCGCTACGTCGAGATCTGGAACCTGGTGTTCATGCAGTTCGACAAGCAGCCGGATGGGGAGATGCGTCCGCTGCCCAAGCCGTCAATCGATACGGGCGCAGGCCTGGAACGCGTTACGGCGGTGATGCAGGCCGTGATTTCGAATTACGACACGGACCTGTTTGTGCCGCTGATCAAGCGCGCGGCGGAGTTGACGGGTGCCAAGCTTAGCGAGGAACTTCCGCGCGAAGATTGGGGAGAGAAGCAACATCACGCGGCATCGTTGCGCGTCATCGCCGACCACGCACGCGCCGCAACGTTCCTGATTTCCGATGGCGTTCTACCCATGAACGAAGGCCGCGGATACGTACTTCGCAAGATCATCCGTCGCGCCATTCGTCACGGACGCTTGCTCGGTGCTGAGAAGCCATTTCTGTTTGAAATGGTGTTCGCCGTTCGCGATCTGATGAAAGACGCCTATCCCGAACTGATCGAGTCGGCCAATCGCGTGTCCGAGACGATCAGAGGTGAAGAGACGCGCTTCGCACACACGTTGGATATCGGCTTGCATAAACTCGAAGATGACTTGCTTCCGCTAATCGCATTCCATGACGCCCAGCGCGAACTGAGACTCTTTACGGAGCATTATGGCCCCAATTTTGAAGGGAACGACTTCGCTGCTCTCGAAAGTCTGCAGGATCAGGTTGCAAGAACATACTCGGTTCTGATTCAGGATCACTACGTTGATCCAACCGACTCTACTCCATCGAAGATTAGCTATTCCGGCGGCAAGGCATTCAAGTTATACGACACATTTGGCCTGCCACTCGACTTCATTCAAGACGCAGTCCGCGATGCAGGGCTAGAGTTCGATCACCCGGGCTTTATCGCGGCGATGGCTGAACAAAAGGATCGCGCCCGCGCTTCCTGGAAAGGTCGATCGAAAGAGTCAGCAAGCCAGGTTTATCAACAACTTGCGTACCTGACGTTTACCAAGTTAGTGCCGCAAGTCGCAGTTCCTCCTGGGATGCGGGGCTTCTCTTCCGAGTTTGAAGGGTATCGAACAACGACGAGCCACGCATGCCGCCTTATAGCACTGATCAAAGATGGCCAACTCGTCGATCGGGCCCTGCCAGGTGAATCCGTTGAAGCGATTCTTGATCGAACCCCCTTTTATGCAGAAGCGGGAGGACAGGTCGGTGACACCGGCTGGCTTGTCGATCCCCAGACGGGAGGAATTGTCGCTGAAGTAGTCGGATGTTACAGCCCGGTACAAGGTCTAAGGGCGCACAGGCTCGTCGTGAAGCAGCAACTTGACATCGGCGCTTCTGTTGACGCAGTAGTCGACGAAGATCGTCGCCGCGCCACCATGCGCAACCATACCGGCACGCACTTGCTGCATGCCGCGTTGCGCGAGGTGTTGGGTAAGCACGTGAAGCAGGCGGGTTCGCTGGTCGATCCTGCGCATTTGCGTTTCGACTTTTCGCACTTCGCCTCGCTTGACGAAGAAGAGTTGCAGGACATTGAAGACCTCGCGAACCGGGAAGTGTTGCGCAACGATCGTGTCGAGGTAATCGAGGATGTGCCCATCGACGTTGCCGTCAACGAGTACCACGCCATGGCGCTGTTCGGCGAGAAGTATGGCGACCGCGTGCGCGTCATCCGCATCGGTGACTTCTCCACCGAGCTGTGCGGTGGCACGCATACCTCGGCGACCGGAGAGATCGGGCTGATCAAAGTTCTGAAAGAAGGCAGCGTCTCCAGCGGCGTCCGTCGTTTGGAGGCCGTAACCGGAGAAGGCTCGCTGCGCCACTTCCGCAAAGATCATCAGCTCGAAAACGTCGTCGCAACGTTGGTGCGCGGTGGCGACGATCAATCTCCTGCCGACGCTCTGAAGCAGGAACTGGAGCGCCGTGAAGAAGAGCTGAAGAAGCTGCGCAAAGAGCTTGACCAAGCGCGGATGAAGTCGGCTTCTACTTCAGTGCAGTCGGCGGCGGAGAATGTACGCGAGGTGAAGGGCGTGAAGGTCCTTGCCACGCGCGCCGACAATCTCGAGCGCGCGCAATTGCGGGTGCTGATCGACAACCTGCGCAACAAGCTTGGCTCCGGCGTGGTGGTGCTGGGCTCGGTCAGCGACGGCAAGGTGGCGCTTATCGTGGGCGTAACCAAGGACCTGACCTCGCGGGTGCAAGCCGGAAAGATCATTGCCGAGGTCGCGAAGAAGGTGGGCGGCTCGGGTGGCGGGCGTCCTGACATGGCCGAAGCCGGCGGCAAAGACCCTGCCGCATTGGATTCAGCATTGGCCGAAAGTTATGGCGTGGTAGAACGCTTATTGCCGTAGAATAGGCCGCAAGCGGCAAAAGGAGATTTCGTGCGTAAGGTACTGGTGCTTACTTTGGGGCTACTGGTCTGGGCGGTTTGGTTGCAAGCGCAAGATGCGGGCAAGGCGTCCAACCTGGAGACGATTGCCGGTTGCCTGCAAATCTCTGAGGGTCAATACTCGCTCATCGACGACACAAACACGATCCATCACCTTTCCGGCGGCGCTTCCAAGCTTAAACACTATGTCGGCCACGAGGTCGAAATCACCGGTAAGCCTGGGATAAGAAATATAGACACCACCGCCGCAGGCCTTGCATCTAGCGTAGTAGTGCAACCGGTTATTGAAGTAAAAAGCGTGAAGTATATAGCGGACACGTGCAAATAGGCCGGCAAGGGTTCGGCCTCGCATGGTGTCCGTTGTACTGGTACGGATGTAGCTCCGCGATCGAACTAGCGGCGATGCCTGCGGCGTCGCCCATCCGAACCAATCTCAAGTCGCAAATCGAAAGGAGACTGTTTGTGCGAAAACATTGATGCTCACTCTAGTGTTAGTGGTCTCTGCCGTTTGGTTGCAGGCGCAAGATTCAGGTCAGACTATGGGCAAAACGTCCGATATGATAACGGTCCAAGGGTGCCTGCAGGTTTCTAACGGTCGTTACAGCATCACCGAAAGCAATGGGGACGTCCATCAACTTACAGGCGCCGCCACCAAGCTCAGCCCTCATGTCGGCCACGAAATCGAAGTCACCGGCACGCCAAGAACGAGAGCCGCGAGCACTACGGTCCAGGGCGCTGCATCCACCGCCCACGTAGTACCAGCAATTGGAGTGAAGACCATTAAGCATATAGCGGACACCTGCACGACCAAGTGACGGGCGACCGGGTAGATCATAGACAAGCTACAGGGTTGCCACGAAGAGTTGCGTCGCTGGCTCTTCGTTGCGCCTGCCCTTTTTTGTGCCCTCGCCAGACGGCTTTGACCGCAAGAAGCGGAGTGACACTCTCGGCTTCACGTCGGTAAAGTCGTGTCAGAGAGGGTCCTTGACTACTCCCCAAAGTCGGGCGGCCTCGCAGGAAGAACCCCGGAAACGCGAAAAAAGACTGCATCCGGCGCTGCTTCATAACCCTCTAAACGATATAAGGTGGTTAGCCATGGCGATTGGAGAAACGATTTACGTGAACAATGTCCGGGAGCAGTTGCTGGCCGGGCGCGAGCGGCTGAGCGACGTGCTAGCCGACAACGAGAGCGAACACGTGCTACGCCTGCTGGAGGAAGTGGACAGCGCGCTGCATCGCATTGACCACGGCGCTTTCGGCGTATGCGAAGTTTGCCAAGGCAGCGGTGGAAGAAGAGCGCTGCGGAAAATCCGCTGGCGCGGGTTTGCCTGGAGTGCCTGACCCCGAAGCAGCAGCGCGCGCTGGAGTACGACCTGGAGCTGGCCGCGCAGATCCAGAAAGGCTTGTTGCCGCCGCAGGACGTCGCCTTCGCAGGCTGGGAAATTTCGTACCACTATCAGCCCGCGGGAATGGTGAGCGGCGACTACTGCGATGTGATCAAAGACGACGGCCACCTCAATTTCATCATGGCCGATGTTTCCGGCAAGGGCGTTGCCGCCGCCATGTTGGCCTCGAACCTGCGCGCAGTCTTTCGCTCGCTGATACCGCTTCGCCTGCCGGTTGAGGAACTAATGGTGCGGGCCAACCGTCTGTTCCATGAGAGCGCGCTGCCCAGCCAATACGCCACCCTGGTGTTCGGACGAACCTCGAACCGCGGCGAACTGGAGTTGGCCAATGCCGGCCATCTGCCGGTGTTGCTGGCCGGCAAATCCGGCGTGACGGCGTTCGAGAGCAACTGCAAGCCGCTAGGCTTCTTCTCCGACGACAAAGTTGACGTAGTGAGGACTGTGATGTCGCCTGGCGACACCGTGGTTCTGTACACCGACGGAGTCAGCGAGGCCAGCAATCGCGAGGGCGAAGAGTATGGCGTCGAGGCATTGCGGAAGCTGATTGCGGAGCAGTATCCGGCATGTTGCCCGTCTAAGCTGGTGCAGGCCTGCAAGCAACGTCTGGCGGCGTTTCGCGGAGCAGAGGAGCGCGCCGATGACGAAACACTGCTGGCGATCCAGTATGCGCCGGCGATGTGACAGTCGGGGATATCGGGAGGCGTTCAGTTGAATCATTGGTATAACAAAAGCTGGAGATAATTAGGGCAGCATAGGACGTCGAAGGAGTTTTCACTCGAGTCATCCCGACATTCCGATCTCCAGGTGGAGGATGTCTAGTGAGTCGGGAATACGGCTAACCTCGAAATCCGATCCCGAATAATCTCTGTCACCGAATGATAGCTTTGTGAGAATTTGCCGCGGTTCCTCTCTCCTTCTTGGAACCAGCCAGAAGGCCAAGCCCATCAATTTCCTGTGCGCCAGCCCGTTACTTCCACTCAAATCTTCGTCCGCGTCTTTCCTTCGGCATCAACCTCATATTCGAAGACGCCGGGCGTTGCATTCAGCCGCGCCAGCTTCCGCGAGGTCGTCTGAAAATACAGAATCCCGCGGTAACTGACCGTGCCGCCCGGACCCAGTTTTCCCTGTCCTGAGCCCTTCCACGAAACCATCTCGCCGTCCGCGGTGAAGTCCGCGCCTTGCCCTTCGCCATAGACGCTTCCGTCCGCCCTCACAACCGAGGTGTACGTCCCCAATCCGTTTGTAGCGACTCCCAGCATCGTGCCAGTGTCCTCAAACGTTACTTCCACCGTCAACGGATTCGTTTCCAGCACTCTTCTCACGATTCGCCGTCCCGTGCTTTCTGCGAGCAATTCTCCCAGCATGTTGCTGTCTCGGTTTGAATTTGAAATGTTTTGATCCGAAAGGCCCGATTTGGATGTCCGGCCTGGTGCATCCTACGCTTCCGCTGTCCAGGGCACAATGAACTCCTAGAGCAGATGGAAATAGTGTGACCGCGAGAAAATAGCGGTGCCGCCGGCTGAAGCCGGCTCAATAGATCTGCAGGCGAAATCCTGAGCGAAGCGAAGGACCTTGCGAGAGATTATGGTGCCGAAGAAGGGACTCGAACCCCCACACCCTTGCGGGTACATGGACCTGAACCATGCGCGTCTGCCAATTCCGCCACTTCGGCGAGTGGATGCGAGCGAGAGATGCAACTCGCGATCAGGAAGCAGGATTATTGTACAGGCGCGCACCAGAGATTCGCAATCAGTGGAACGCTCTTCGCTGTTCGCTAGAACCGAAGAATGGCTAATCGGAAATCCGACCGGCTTAAGACTGGAGGATGTTTCCACCCTGGGGAAAAGCTAGCCTGGATTATTCATGAGGACTAAAGGGTATGTTGTCATCCCGAGGGAGGGCCGCGCTGCGCCGTCCGAGTCGAGGGATCTGGGGTTCGCCGATGCCGTCATGCCGCAGGGGGCAACCGCAGATCCTTCGACTTCGCGCCCGCCCGACCCGCACAATCACCCCAACGAACGCAAAGGCGGCGCTCGTTGGGGACCCCGAAAAGAAGCGGGTCGGAAATTCTTTGTGGGCGCTGCGCTCAGAATGACATTGAGGAACTGAGTCCCAACTGCTAAATGCCAACGGCTGAATGCTGACTGCTGAGCTGCTCCGGCGTTACAATTAAGACAGAGCAGTTACCATGCAGTTAACAGTCTTACAGCCCCAAGTCCACGAGGCGCGCTGGTGGGAGGTCATGGCCGATGGCCGTCTCCACTGCTACCTCTGCCCTCGGCACTGCCACATCGGAGAAGGCCAGACCGGCTTCTGTTTTATTCGCAAGAACGAAGGCGGACGCCTCCTGCAACTCGGCTACGGGCGACCTGCCGCTGTCGCCATGGATCCGGTCGAGAAGAAGCCACTCAATCATTTCTTTCCCGGCACAAAGATTCTCTCCATGGGCACCGCCGGATGCAACATGGGCTGCTCCTTCTGCCAGAACTGGGACATCTCCAAGGCCAAGTCCGATCAAGTCAACGCGCTGACACTCAGTCCTGAGAACGTCGTCGAAGTTGCGCTGGAGCATCGCGCGCCTCACATTGCGTTTACGTACAACGAGCCGACTATCTGGGGCGAGTACGTCATCGACATTGCGCGCGAGGCCCACGATGCGGGCCTGAACACGGTGATGGTCTCGAATGGCTATATCACCCGCGAGGCCTTCTTCGACATCTACCGCTACATCGACGCCGCCAACATCGACCTGAAAGCGTTCACCGAAGAGTTCTACGGCAAGATCACGCTGACGCACCTTGCAGCCGGTGCTGGACACGCTTGAAGTGGCTGCGTCACGAAACCGGCGTGTGGTTTGAGATCACCAACCTCATCATCCCAACGCTGAACGATGGCGACGCGGAGTTCCAGGAGCTGTGCGATTGGGTGCTGGAAAACCTGGGCGACGATGTGCCGCTGCATTTCACCGCGTTCCATCCCGACTTCAAATTGCAGGACAAGCCGGCAACTCCGCCCGAGACGCTGCATCGCGCGCGCAAGCTGGCCATGCAGATGGGACTGAAGTACGTCTACGAGGGCAACATCTTCTCCGACGGCGCAAACACCATCTGTCCAGGATGCAAGCAGATCGTGATCACGCGCTCCTGGCACTCGGTGATGTCGAACCGGCTGAAGAATGGCTGCTGCACCAATTGCGGCACGCGCATCGCTGGCGTGTTCACGAAGGCTGAAGCGGAGAAGCGGCGGGAATGGGCTGTGGAAAAAACCTAACCAAAATGGGTATAGGAGTTCTACTCTTCGCGTGCTACTTGCCGAGCCTTTTGATGGAGAAGCTGGCTGAGATCTACGAGTTTTCTGCCTAGGTCAGATTTCTCAGTTGCGCAAAAACCTCGAACCTCAATGCGACCAACGTACCCTGGTTTAGCGGCATATGACTGGTTATGCCTAAACGCGCAGTCGTCAAAGTTATCTACAGATTTGCAAAGGCCATCCCATTCAACTTGCACTTGCTTCGGGTCTCCGGATCGGGCTGCGAGCATCAGTCCTAGCCGCTGACGTTGACTCAGCCATTCGTTCGTCGCTGCGCGATAGGAAGTCCAGGCATCCTTTTCTGCATTTGGATCATTGGGAACGATGTACGAATGTTCGGCAATCAAGTTCAGAATATTCTGTGAGGCAGTTGTCGCCCGAGCCACAGCCGCGAACGCATCGTCATACACCTTTTGGAGGTCTTGCATCTGTTGCATTGTCTCCATATGCCGTTGTTCCTGTTCACGAGCACCTGCTTGAATGTGTTCGGCGAGATATCTGCCGCCTAGCACCCCTACAATCACTGTCAACAACGTGGTAACCAGCTTGGATTCAAAAACTGCCGGAATCACCTTGCCGGGCGGTTGTTCATGGGAATTCAGTCGATTCAGCCTGTCCTCGACCTCGAGGATAAGCTCATGATTTTTTCTCAAATCTCCTTTGATCTCTTCTAGCTCGGGGTCAGTCATCTGGGGACCTCCAACGAAATGTTAACCTTCACGTGTGGATTAGTGGCGAACATGAAGTCCGTGACCTGCACAATGTTTGAGGATGGTCCATCCGGAGGACCCAGGGCAGAAAGGCTGTAGTCGGAAGCACGGGCTAGTCCATCAAAACGATACTTACCTTGGGCATTCGTCTTCTGACGGTCTAGTGGTTTCATCGCGTCTCGTCCAGGATACAGATAGACCAGCGCACCTTTGACGGTTTTACGTTGGGTGGTGTCTTGAAAAACCTGGCCCTCTATGGACCCTAAAGCCTCCTTCGGAATGTTCGAGCTCGACGAGGCTTGCCGGTCTACGATTGGCAGCATACAGAGCGCAAGCAGCCAGAGAAGTACAACTTGAATGACCACGAGACGACTCCCAGTACAGCGTCCCCATTCAACCTGATCACAGATTTTACAACAGCAGTGCGCATTTTGGAACTTTGTATGGCCATCTCAGCCGAGTCTGATCGCTGAAAATTATGGCGGCATCCGCATCAATCGACGACAAATAACAAAACACCCCTGGATTGCCTATCTCTCGTCCCGCTCAATCTAGAAAGGCCGGGATCAGGAATCAGGGTCAGGCGTCAGGGGATAGTAAAAACAGTGTGAAGGACCTTTCTTGGCGGCCAGGTCGTGATTGATAGGCAATTCGTTTCTAACCACTAGCGCCCGCCTTCAGAAGGCTGCGAACCCAGTGATGTGTTCCCCTATGATCAACGCATGAATATCGTGCGTGCCTTCGTAGGTCTTTACGGACTCCAGGTTCGCCATGTGGCGGAAGATGGGGTACTCGTCGGCAATTCCGTTGGCGCCAAGGATGTCGCGGCCCATGCGCGCACATTCCAGCGCCATCCAGACATTGTTGCGCTTGGCCATCGAGATATGCCACGGCTTGGCCTTGCCGAGGTCTTTCAGCCGGCCCACTTGCAGCGCGAGTAGCTGGGCCTTGGTGATCTCGCTGATCATCCACACCAACTTCTCCTGTACGAGTTGATGCGACGCGATGGGCTGGTCGTGGAACTGCTTACGGAACTGCGCGTATTGCAGCGAGCAGTCATAGCAGGCCATCGCTGCCCCGATGGCGCCCCAGCCAATACCGTAGCGCGCTTGGTTCAAACAGCTCAACGGAGACTTCAGACCACCCGACTCAGGCAGAAGATTTTCTGCTGGGATACGCACATCCTGTAGAGCAAGACTTGAAGTAACCGAAGCCCGCAGGGAAAACTTTCCGTGAACGTCAGCAGCCTTGAATCCCGGGCGGTCAGTCTCCACTATGAAGCCGCGGATGCGGTTGTCCTCGTCCTCAACTTTGGCCCAGATGATGGCAATGTCGGCAATCGAGCCCGAGGTGATCCACATCTTCTCGCCATTCAGCACGTAGCTGTCACCGTCCTTGCGCGCGCGCGTGCGCATGGCTCCGGGGTTCGAACCAGCGTCGGGCTCGGTTAATCCGAAGCACCCAAGAATTTCGCCAAGTGCCATCTTGGGCAGATACTTTTGCTTCTGCTCCTCGCTGCCGAAAGCGTAAATGGGATACATGCACAACCCCGACTGCACGCTCACAAACGAGCGCACGCCGCTGTCGCCGCGCTCGAGTTCCTGCGTCATCAGACCGTATTCGACCGCCGACATGCCGGCGCAGCCATACCCCTTGAGGCTGGCGCCGTAGAAGCCCAGCTCGCCCATGGGCTTGATCAACTCCTTGGGGAAACGGCCTTCGCGGTTGCACAGCTCGATGATGGGGATGAGGTTCTCTTCGATAAACTTGCGAGTGTTGTCGCGGACCAGTCGTTCGTCGTCGTTGAGCAGGGTATCGAACTCGATGAAATCCACGCCTTTGAATTTGATTGCCATGCGCTCTCTCGCTTGTGGAAGATTTGCGGGTGGGACAAACAGTTGAAGGTATCAGGCGGCGAAGAGCGGGGTCAAACGCAGCAAGGACAATCCGGCGCACGTTCATGTAAACTAAACCTGCTACCCGGCGAGTAGAGAGTGGCGCCCACGGGTGCCCACCTGCAGTCGAAGCCGCTCCTTCTAGTATCGGAGCGTGGGCTGATGACATGTGCATCTCGCGCTGACGCGCCCATCCGCTTCCCATCTGCGTTTTACTACGGCCAAAAGTAGACACCGGTACCGCAGCAGTTCTGCGGGCAAAATCTTGTTACATCGTTAGGAGAAGAGAATGGCGAAGATCGCAAAGACCGCGGACCGCAAGAAGGTCATGGACACCACCAAGAGTACAGATTGCCCGCAGTGTGGCAAGCCCACTCGGGTCGTGAAGCGCGTCAAAGACCGCGAGAAGGATATTCCGGGCGGCATGTACATCTCGTGCTCGGCGTGCGAGTTTTACGAAAAGCTGTAGAACGCTGGCCGCAGTGGGCGGTTTGGCAGGGTAGTCAGGAGCGCGGTTTCGGCTGCGCTCTTATCATGTGCGGAGGAATGAAATGCGATCCCTCCGGATCACAGAAGCCGCATCGCCTCTTCAATCTCTGCCTTGATCTGATCGACGACCTGCTGCTTCCATCCGTCATGCCAAGCGCCGCGTTTGGTCATGTAATGCTGCATATGGGCCAGCGGGTCGGTGAAATTTGCCAACTCGGTTTGGCACTCGATCAGCGTTGGGCCGGCGCCGTTGCGCGCACGGTGGATCGATTCTTGTGCTGCGCGCCACACCGCGACCACGTCTTTCCCGTCCACCAGGATGCTGGGGAATCCATAATCCTTTGCCAGGAAGCTGAATTCTTCAAGCGCGCTATGTCTTCTGTTTCCTAGATCACCCAGACCGGCGCTCTTGGTTACATAAATGACCGGCAGCTTGTGGATACCAGCGAACTTTAGGGCTTCATGGCTGGCTTCGAGCGAACCTGCATCTTCGTCCCAGAAGGCGATCACCACGTTAGTTTTCCTTTCCAGCTTATGGGAGAGGGCAACGCCGGTGGCCATATTGAATGGATCGGAGGGGAAGGCGGCGGATGAAATCGAGCCAGACAGAGTACGTCGGCAGGAGAGGATCGACGCTCTGCTTTTATCTGAATTGTTTGCGTCAATCTCCTTCAACAAATACTTCAGCGAGGTTCCCATCACGATGTGGGCAGCGAAGTTGCGATCAGAAGCGGCAATGTTATCTTCCGGCTTCAGCTCGATGGACGCGCCGATCACGACGGCCTCATGGCCTATCGTGAGATCGTAAGCAACCGTTGTGACGACATCGCTCGCTCGCTCTTCCATCATGCGGCACTTCAACATCGCAGCGTACATCCCGCGAAGCATGTCGAGGTTCGAGGGAGCGGACCCATTGCCATTCACGGGTTGCGCTGGCGTGTGTGTCAGCGTTTTCTTCGCCGTTGTGTTGTCACGGTTGGAGGTTTTCGATTGCTTCTTGCTCTTCGTCACCATTTACCGAGTCCCCGGGGATGCGTCATTGTATCGCAGGAAAATTTTCGCCGCGGACATGCAACATGCGGTGCCGACTTGCGTGATGAACCTCCGAATGCATTCGGGATTCCGAGAATCGCAATGCTCGAGCTGCTCTGTCAGCACCGTGTGGAAGTTTTCAACATCAATGTGCATAACACTGTGGAAAAGGCTAACGGAGTACCCGCTAAGTTGTATGAATTCCGAAATCTCGACCACAATGCACCGAGCGAAGTGCGGATTGCATCGTTAGAAACTCACCTTCCAGTCCACGCTACAGGGTTCCCCGGCCGCCGTCGGAAGGTTTCCTCGTGCTAGTCTGGCGCGGTGAAATCGCGTCTCGACAAACTGCTCTTCCAGCGCGGTCTGGCGCCCTCGCGGGAGCGCGCCCAGGCGCTCATTCTTGCCGGGCGAGTGCTGGCCAACCAGCAGAAAATGGAAAAAGCAGGCTCGCTGGTCGATGAGGATGCCATCGTCCGCATTCTGGGCGACGACCAGCCATTTGTCAGTCGTGGAGGATTGAAACTGGCGCGGGCGCTGGAGCACTGGCGCGTTGACGTGCGCGATAAGTGCTGCATGGATATTGGCGCGTCTACCGGTGGCTTCACTGATTGCCTGCTGCAGAGCGGCGCATCTCGGGTAATCGCCGTAGATACCGGATACGGGCAGATGGATCTAACGTTGCGTGGCGACCCGCGCGTGAAGTTGCTGGAGAAGACCAATGCGCGCTATCTCACGCCTGAGCAGATCTGGGTTGTTTCGGAGACGCGGGAACCTGTTAGCTTCGTTGCCATGGACGTTTCCTTCATCTCTGCTACACTCGTTCTCCCAGCCGTAGTGCGCTGTGCACGCGCGAGCGCGTCGGGGAACGCGTTCGAGCTGGTTCTGCTGGTGAAGCCGCAGTTTGAGGTTGGTCGGGGTCAAGTCGGCAAGGGTGGGATCGTGCGCGATCCCCGGGCGCAGGAGATGGCGATCACCAGGGTTACCGGTGTAGTGAAGGAACTGGGCGGGACGGAGATCGACGTCATCGAGTCTCCGATTCTAGGCGCGGAAGGGAACCGCGAGTTCCTGCTGCACGCCCGCTTTCTCGCTCTTCCGGCGAAATAGCTTGCCGCGCTACACTGACGCTGTCGCCACACCTACACATGAAGTCCGTCGCTATCATCTCGAAGCCGTCAAAGACCGAGTTGGCCGGCATTCTGCCGGAGCTGCTGGGTTGGTTTCGCACGCGCGGTTATCAACTCTACCTCGACCAGGAAACCGCACAGTACACCAACGGCGAAGAAATCGTTCCGCGTGAACAAATAGGAGCCAGGCATCCTGACTTTGCACTGGTGCTGGGCGGGGATGGCACCTTGCTTTCCGCGGCGCGCTCCGTCGCGCACGAAGGTGTGCCCATCCTTGCCGTTAACCTGGGCTCGCTGGGATTTCTCACCGAAGTGCCGCTGAGCGAGATGTACCCTACGCTCGACGCAGTCGACTCGGGCCTCTGCCCCATGGAAGAGCGCTCGGTCCTCGATTGTCGCCTGTTTCGTGGCGGAGAGTGTCTGGCTCACCACTTCGCTTTGAACGATGCGGTGGTGAACAAAAGCGCCATCTCGCGGCTGATCGACTTCGATCTGCTGATTGATGGGGCCTTCGTTTTCAACTACAAGGCCGATGGCGTAATCATCGCGACTCCCACTGGTTCCACCGCCTATTCGTTGGCGGCAGGCGGTCCCATCCTGATGCCGTCGGTGGAGTCGTTCGTGGTGACTCCGGTGTGTCCCCATTCCCTCACCCATCGTCCCTTAGTCGTGACCGACAAAGCCCAGATCGAGTTGCGGGTCGAGACTTCGGATGAGGAGGACGCGTTCCTTAGTATTGATGGGCAGGTTGGCGTGCCCGTGAAGCAGGGCGATCGCGTGGTTTGCGTCCGCGCCAGCCATACCGTGAAGCTGCTGCGTATGCGCAAGACCTTCTTCGAAGCCCTGCGCGCCAAGTTGAAGTGGGGACAGCGCTAAAACGGTAGAGCGGACCTTCAGAAGAGTCTGCCGGAAATTGAGGAATGACCGTAGGATGGAAGGGCGCGGCCTGAGAGCCGCGCCTTCGGTTATTCGTTCTCGGGTTTCAAGCTGTCTTCCAACCAGGAACGTCCTATCAACTCACATTTCCTGGAGCAAAACGTCTGCCCGTCACGAGCCCGGCTTGTGCTTTTGAGATATTGGGAGTAACACCAGAGACAGACCGCAGTGGAAGTGGCTGCGTCATACTTATTTGGTTGCATGCACTCTCCAGTGGAAAGCGAGCATAGGACAACTCGCAGCCAAACGCAATCAGCAAAATCGTGGAATCAAGAGAGTTAAATCGGATAAGACTCTAGTGGGGGTGGTCAGGGGCGCTCAGGTGCCAGTAGCTCGTGGATTGACTCCCGCTTACGCACCAGTCGGACCCGTTTGCCGTCCACCATCACTTCAGCCGGCCGGGGACGGCTGTTGTAATTGGAAGCCAGCGACATTCCATAGGCGCCGGTATCCAGGACAGCCAGTAGGTCGCCTTCCTCTACCGTGGGCAGCTGGCGGTCACGGGCCAGGAAGTCTCCCGTTTCGCAAACTGGTCCCGACCACGTCAACGGTTTCCGTGCGCTCGGTCTTTTCGCAGAACAACCGGAACGATTTCGTGATATGCGCCGTAGAGCGAAGGGCGCAGCAGGTCGTTCATGGCCGCATCCACCACCAGGAACTGCTTGCCGTTATTGCGCTTGCGATAGATGACGCGCGTGAGCAAGGCGCCGGCAGGGCCCACGATGGCGCGGCCAGGCTCAAGCAGAAGATGCATGCCGAGACCTTTCAGCGGCCCCAGCAGCGCCTTCGCATATTGCTTGGCTTCGCGCGGCAAAGTTTGCTTCGCGGATCGTGTTCGTACTGGATACCAAGCCCTCCGCCGGCATCGACGAAGCGGATATCGTACCCCTCAGCCCGCAACGAACTCGCCAGGGAAGCCACGCGCTCCATCGCTTCGCGAAAGGGAGCCACATCTCGCGATCTGGGAGCCGATATGAACGCTGACTCCCGCAGGTTTCAGATACCGGCTTTCGGCGCCTCGACGGTAGAGCGCTGCCGCGTCGCGCCAAGGCACGCCAAATTTGTGCTGGTGCAGGCCCGTGGAGATGTAAGGATGGGTTTTGGTCGCGACATCGGGGTTCACCCGCACCGCGAAATTAGCTGACTTGCGAAGATGCGTCGCACGCGCCGCCAGCAATTCCATCTCGCTGGCGCTCTCGACATTGAAGAGCAAAATGCCGGAACGAAGCGCGAAATCAATTTCGCGGGCCAACTTTCCGACGCCGGAGAAAACGACTTTCGGTTGGATTTTGCCGCTGGCTTCGGCCACCCGCTGCAAGCTCTCCGCCGGAAACGATGTCGAATCCCGCACCCAGACGGGCAAGCAGGCGCAAGATCGAGAGATTCGAATTCGCCTTCACCGAGTAACAGATGGTGTGCTCGCAGCCGTGAAACGCTTTGTCGAACTGCTCGAACCGCCGGCGGATCGTTGAACCCGAATAGACGTAAAGGGGCGTGCCGTACAATCGCGCCAGCCGGGAGAGCGGAACCTCGTCCGCGCGCAGCTCGACGCCGGACTTGCGGGGAGTTCGCTTATCGCGGCGATAGGTGAACGCGGGCGGCCGTTCCGGCGGTTGAGTGAGGATTTCACTTTTTGGCGGACGGTCCTTTCACCTTCATGGCAACGATGGTCTGGTCGTCAAACGCCTCAACGCCCTCAGCGTGGCTGGAGACGGCTGTGAAGATCATGTCCACCAGATCCTCGGCACTGCGATGGGCGTTGGCTCGCGCGATGTTCTCCAGGCGATGGCGTCCGAACATCTCGCCCTGCGAACTGGTCGCGTCGAGAATGCCATCGCTGAAGAAAAGGAACACATCCCCTGCTCGTCGCGTGAAGATTCAGTTCGTCATAGGTGGCGTTGGGGAACAACCCGATCGGTAAACCGGTGACTGCAATCTCTTCCAGCTTGCCACCGATGACAATGAAGCGGACGCGGCAGGCCGGAGTTTGCGATCTGGAGCATTTGCTGGTTGTCGTCCCAAATGGCATAGATCATCGAGACGTATTGGCCTTCAATCGGACGTTCCGACAGTGAGAGGTTGATTGCCTCCAGCATGCCCGCGGCGCTGGGTTCTTCGTTGGCCAGCGAGCGTGCGATGCCGCTGACCAGCGCAGCATAGATGGCGGCGGGCGCGCCTTTGCCACTTACATCGCCAACGGCGATGCCGGTCACTCCTTGTCCGCTGTATTTAAGGAAGTCGTAGAAATCGCCGCCGATCTGGCGCGCCGGAGCAAACCGGGAAGCCACTTCAGCATGCCGGAATGTGGGCATTTTCTGCGGCAGCAGCCGGAACTGTAGCTCCCGCGCCAGCGCCAGGTCCTGCTCCAGCCGTTTTTCCTGGCGCGCGATGCGCTCATACAATGTCGCGTTCTCAATGGCGATTGCCACCTGTGCGGCCAGCGTGGTCATGGTGCGCACGTGGTCTTCGGTAAAATATCCGCGACGTGTGTGTTCGATATCGAGTACCCCGATCACCTTGTCTTTGTAGATTAGCGGGATGCAAAGTTCCGACCGCGTCTCCGGATTCGCTTTGATGTAGCGCGGGTCCTTGCTCACGTCCGGCACCAGGACCGCCTGCTTGTGCAGAGCGGCATATCCCACCAACCCCACACCCAGCGGAATCTCGTGCTTGAGTTTTACGCTCTCGTTGAAGCGCAACGAGAAGCGATGCTGCAGGAGGGTGCCACTTGGGTCAAGCAACAGGATGGAAAACATCTGGTAGTCGATGATGCGGGTCACCAGATCGGCAATTCGTTTCAGCAGTTGGTCAACATTGAGAATGGAGCTCAGTTCGCGGCTGATTTCGGTCAGCAGGGTCAGTTGGCGCGCCTGTCGCGAGACCCGGGTATAGAGGCGCGCATTCTCGATGCCGATTGCGATACGCGACGCGAACAACGTCAGCAGGCGTTTGTGTTCCTCGCTAAACGCGCCCGGCTGTGCGGCTTCCACGTCAATAACGCCGATCACCTTGTTTTTAGCGATCAGCGGCGCAGCCAACTCGGAGCGCACGCCTAGCGCAGAGTTGATGAAGTTCTCCTCGGCCGCCACATCGTTGACCAGCACGGTCTCGCGGCGCTGCACCGCTTGCCCGGTAACGCCCTGGCCAACCTTGATGCGGATGCGTTCCGCCACCTCGGGAGGGTGGCCGACCTGGAAGCGGACACGCAGCTCTTGTGTCTTCTCGTTCAACAGCAAAATGGCAAAAATCTCGTAATCGATGACCCGCTTCAGCATCTCCGCAATGCGTTGCAGCAGGGTGTTCAAATCCAGCGTCCGATTCACCGCGTCCGCCACTTCCAGCAAGTAACTATCGACGGAGGCGGAGGCTGGAGGCTGTTTGATGGAAGATGACATCGGGCTGGAGTTCCTGTCCTTCATCATAACAGTCGAATCGAGCGCAAATGGGCGTGGGAACCGCATTCTGAGCCTCTATGACACCATCGCGATAGCACAGAGGTCAGGCTCGCGCCAAGGCAGCATGGTAACACTGCGACTCGCCTTGCTGATGTATCCTCTCGGTGGGTATGCGAATTGGTGGCCGTGTCGCGGGCCCGTGCCTTCTTCCGGTCAAAGACGCGTGAAATCGTGTGAACTTCCTGCTCACCCATAAACGCGAAGTGGCAACCCTGACCGCCGAACACCTCTGGCTGGTCGGGATTTCGATGCTGCTGGCCATCCTCATCGGAGTGCCGCTGGGGATACTGCTGACGCGCCGTCCCAAATGGAAGGCGTTTGTACTTGGCAGCACGAATGTAGTCCAGACCATTCCCAGCCTGGCGCTTTTCGGATTGCTGCTGCCGCTGCCTTGGTTAGGCGCTCGCGCAGATCGCCTGGCCATCATTGCGCTCGCACTTTATGCACTGCTTCCCGTGGTTCGCAATACCTACGTCGGGATTTCCGGCATCAGCGCGCCAGTGCGTGAAGCGGCGATTGCCATGGGCCTCACGTCGGGCCAATTGCTTTGGCATGTGGAACTCCCGCTGGCATTGCCGGTGATGCTGGCGGGCATTCGCGTGGCTGCCGTGATTACTATCGGCGTTGCGACTATTGCCGCAGCCATCGGCGCGGGTGGTCTAGGCGAGTTTATCTTCCGCGGTATCGCCATGGTGGATAACGGAGTGATTCTGGCGGGCGCGATCCCTGCGGCCCTGATGGCATTGGCTGCGGACCTGCTCCTGAGTGGCTTCGAAAAGCTGATGGTCCGCAGGATCCACTGACTATGGACCGCCGCAACTTCCTGGCTGGGCTTGCCCTTCTTTCCGTTGCAGGTTGCATGCCGCCGAAGAACGAGCTTACCGTCGGCTCGAAGAACTTCACCGAACAACTGATCCTGGGCGAGCTGCTGGCGCAATATCTGGATGGCGTTTGCCACCATGCCGGTTGAACGCCGGTTCTATCTGGCCGGTACCTACATCTGTCAACAGGCCTTGCTCGCCGGACGCATTGACATGTACGTGGAATACACCGGCACCGCGCTCGCGGCGATCTTAAAGGAACATCCTGCGGGCGATTCCCAGAGTGTGTATCAACAGGTGAAGAGAGCAGTATAAGCACAAGTTCAGTCTCGATGTCATGCCGCCGCTCGGATTCAACAACAGCTTCGCCATGGTCATGCGAGGCGATGACGCGCACCGCCTGAACGTGACCACACTTTCGCAACTCGCCAGTGTCGCTCCGCACTTACGCCTGGGAGTGGGATACGAATTTCTCGAACGCCAGGACGGATACAAGGGGCTGGTCAGCACTTACGGCCTGAAGTTCGCGGAAGCACCACGCGTCATGGACTTAGGACTGCTCTATCGCGCGCTGCAGAACAAATCCGTGGACATCGTCGCCGGCAACAACACGGACGGCCTGATCGCGGCGCTTGGGTTGGTCGTGCTGGAAGATGACAAACATTACTTTCCTCCTTACGATGCCGTGCCGATTGTTCGTCCGCAGGTGTTTCAAGAATGTCCTCAGGCGAGAGAGGCCTTCGACCGACTGGCCGGACGCATAACCGCTGAGGACATGCGAAAGATGAATTACGCCGTGGACGGTGAAAAAAGGACGCTGCCGAAGTGGTGGGGGAGTTTCTCCGCCGCCAGCACCTACAAGCTTAAGTAAGTCTGAGAAATCTGGAGCGTAGTTTGTGGTAACAGATTCTCCCTTTTGCTCGAAACTGTGTGCAATACTCTGCAATCTCACCCTGCTTCTCGTGGCATAAGTGCAAGAATCAGTTGGTTTTAGTTTGGCCCCGGACTTGCATTACTCGCAGTGTTAGTCCAACTCGTCGATAGGAGGGCGCTTTTCATGCACCTGCGTCGTGGGATGTTTTTAGTATTGTGTCTTTGCCTGCTCAGCGTCGGAGCCTTTGCTGATTCCGTCACTGGGCAGTTCACCATCGATCTCAACTGGCAACCCAGTTCCGAGCCAGGGATTTGTTACTTTCACCCTGTATCCCCTGACGGATCAATCGCGGCGTCCTTGACCGTTACCAATGGTTTTAACATCTTAGGGTTTGGTTTCAACTCGCTGGCGGTTGATCTGCCCGAGTCGAACTTCTCGCCGACCCAACCCGACAACATGGACGGCTGGGGCAGATGACTTCGGCTCCCAACCGTCTGGATTTTTTTGCGCCTCGTGCGGGCCGACAGAAACGTGGACTATCGACGGTGACTACACGTCGGTTTTCGATGTTCTGGATGGCCTCCCGGCCAGTCCACGGTCGACTTCTTCCTGCTCGACTCCAGCGGCAAGCAGTGGGGTGCCGATGCTACCCCCGTGCACTACGCCTGAGCCAGGCAGCCTGCTACTGCTTGGTACTGGTGTGCTTGGAGTGCTAGGTTCGATTCGCCGCAAATTGCTGTAACCGAGTTTCAGAATCTTCTTCCGCTCGCGCCGAGACGATAAGCATCGCTCGGCGCATTTTCTTTAACTGAGCGGGCTGTCAGACCTTTCGGGAGATGCCAATCGGGCTAACCCCTAGCCCCAGCAACGTGTATCCACGCTGTTTGCGAAGCGGTCCAGGCTCTCAACTTTTTCGAAGTTATCCTTATTCAGATACTCGATCCCCTAAGGCTTCACTCCTGATGTAGAGGCGACGGGTGGAGCATGCCTTTCAGGCGTGCATAATTGCTGCCAGGTCCTGAATCGCGCTTTAGCGCCTGAGGTAATACGGAAGTATGCACTTTACGCACAACATGGGAAAACGTAGGAAATCGCGGGAAACAGCGGGATTATTTCGCCGTCCCTACTTCGGCCAACCGCTCTGACGGCTTCTTCTTCCGAAACGACTTACTGACGGCCTTCTCCCAGTCCCCCTTGATGTTAAGGATTTCTGGTTTCGGGCCGGGCTTGGCGCGTCTCTTGGCTTTCTTCTTTGTGCTCACTTCTCAGAACACCTTGCGCAGCAGAAATGTCGCTGCGTCCTCGATCTGATCCCACCGTATTCCCATTGTAGCGGTATACCAATTCATCCCGGTTCCGGTCCGGTTTGAGCATCCCTGCAGTCCTGGGCTCGCGCAGCGACCACCTTACTATTCTCGTGTCGCGGTCAAGCGAAACCTCAAGTTGGGCAACTCCTCCAGTAACACGGAAAGCGAAGTCAGACTCATTCACCAGGGCAAATTGAGCCTGCGCTTGAGAAGTTAAATGCTCACAGCCCTCTTGTATTTTCTGCCGCAGTTCATGCCAAGCGTTGATGCCATGCGAACTAATAAAGTCGTCATGGTTCTGTCTGCGTCTCGCCTCATCCTGGTACTTCTTGCCCTTGGCGCGATACTCCGCTTCCAGTCTTTTCTTTCCAGTCCATACCCTAATTGTCCTACCTTCCGTGGGCTGTCTGTACATCAGCCGCTTTCCTTCGGCTGCCTGTATCGCCAGAACCGTGCGTTCGCCATCGTTCAATTGGCGGTGTGTTCCAAGTGAAATCGAATTGCCAGAGATAGCGGTGCAGGTATTCGCGGCTGACGTTGTGATAGATGCCCATGATGCCGCGCTTCACTAGCGCGTTGCTGCTCTCCGCCGTGTTCGTGTGGATGTCGGTTCCCAGCGGCAGTATTCCTTCGTGCCGTGGCAAACCGTTTCGTGACCGCCCGCATACTCGGAGCCGATGCCAGCGTAGGCCGAATGTTCATCAGTCACGATGCGCGCCTGCCTGTCCACTTCCTCCCGGATGGCGCCTTTCAAAGTTTCAGCCCGTCACGTCGGCCACTACGCGGCGGCGAATCTGGCCTTGACGCTCGACGGCTACGAACACTGGAGTCTTATCGGTTCCGCGTCCGCGCTTGCTGATTCCCTTGTAGCGCGGCTTGCCGCCGATGTACATTTCGTCGCATTCAACCGTTCCGCTTAACTTGGGAGCGCTGCCGTCGGGAGCCATCGCAAAGCGGATGCGGTTCATTAGGAACAATGCGGACTTGTAGCTGATTTGGCAGTGGCGTTTGATTTCGAGAGCGGAGACGCCCTTCTTGGAACTGGCTGCCCGCCAGAAGGCATATGCCCAATGCCGCATAGGGAGCCGCGTTTCCTCGTAGATCGCGCCGATGCGAACCGTGTACTGCTCCTTGCAATCATGGCAGCGCCACAGATAACGCTTGTTTCGCTGTCCGGTCTTGGAGTCCACCATCTGGTGAACATCCACGCTGCCACAGCGAACACAGCACGGGGTAGCTTCCCCAGCGCCGCCGCTCGAAGAATTCAACCGCCGCCAGTTCATCGGAGCAGGCCAGCGGAAGTTCTTCGATGACTTCTGATTTCGTTAAGCTGTGTCGTTTGTCCATGCTCTAATTTTATATCTAGCGCACAAATTGTCAAGAGAAAAGTGTGCGTAATCGCAAAAATTATGCGCTATAATCAGGCCAGAACGGTAATGCGGTCGCGGGTTTCCGACTGGCATCAGAAACACCGCGCGGTCTGGGGCATTCACGCAGATCATGTCATAGGAGATGTGTGCGATGCAAGGCGTTTCAGGCCACGCGAACCATACTTCTGTAACCATTCTCGACTTACTGTCAAAGTCGGAGGATTGCGAGGCAGGAAACATGACGACACGATTCCGAGATTTGAAAGGGTCGGAATACTGGAGCTTGGGATGGCCCTTTCTTGCAATCGCGCTCATTGGAATGGCGGCCCGCATAGGTAACCATCTCTGGATGCAACTACCCCCTTGTGACGGCGCTGGCTGATGACGTTGTCGCTGCTGGCATTATCGGGTTGGGGCTTGAATTGTTCGCGACGCGCTTCTTGATCGAAAAAGTTTCCGATCATTTGACCGCCAAACTGATAGGGCGGGGTTTGCCGTCAGAGTTGCAGGCGCACATTAAGGAAATTGTCGCAACCGCCTGCGTCAGAACGGACTATGTTAAGTCCTACAAACTCGGAGAGCCAGACCAGAACGGGAATCTACACCTGGAGGTGAAGGTTCAATACAAAGTCAGCAATCACTCCGATTCCCTACAACACTACACGCCGATGCTTCAGGAAGAATTGTTTCACAAGCCTAGGTTTATCCGCTTGGAGTATAGCTTGGGAAAGCAGATATACACCTACGATGCCGCGCTACTCTCGGGCATGATAACGACAAAGCCCGGTACAAATGTTCAGGAAATTTCGGGGTCGCAGGAAGTCAAATTGCGGCCCATTCGCCGAAGATGACAAGGCGGTTTGCGAGGTAACTTGGATGTACGAACTGACCATGCCGCAGGAATATTTGGACATCACGCACTTCGGCGGAGCCACGATTGGCGTAAAACTCGAATTAACTAACCACCCCAAGGGTCTGGATTTTTTTTCCGCAGGCGAAGGGATGCATCATGCGATAGGTAGCCCATTCTGGTATTTCGATGGGCCTTTTATTGTCGGGCAACATGTGGATTTGTGGTGGTTCCGCTCAAAACCGCCCTGTGCGTAAAGTGCATACTTCCGATGTTTTATTACCTCAGCGGCTGAAGCCAATTCATCCCGAATCCTAACTGCACCGCTGAAGCGGTGCTCCACCCTATACACCAAATGTGAAACTGCTTTAGTGTGGAACATCACATTACAGGTGCAGGACATCGGTTAGGATGATTTCCGAAGTCCTCTTGCTGCGTTGCCATGCAGTCGTTCGCCGCACCGTTAGCCGACGAAACGTGGAGGATGCAGGAAACAATGAGGGGACGGCATAATCGCCGTTTTGGGTTCTTGGAGACACCGATGCGTGTACGGTTTCGCTGCCTGCAGTTGCTGGTCGTTCTAGCGATTTTCGCGCTGCCACTGCCGGCACAAGCGCCGGTCGGAAACAATTACGATCGATGCCGATGCGCCCGCGCATCCATTTCCCCATTTCTGGGAATGGATGTTTGGATCAGGCAGGGCCAGCCTCAGCCTGCGAGAGTCTTATCGTCGCGATTTGCGTTGGGTCCGAGAGATCACCAGATTTCAGTATGTCCGCTTTCACGCAATTCTTGACGATGATGTGGGAGTGTACGCCGAAGACAAGCAAGGCCACCCGATTTACAACTTCTCGTACGTTGACCAGATCTACGATGGCCTGCTGGCCAACAATGTGAAGCCGTTTGTCGAACTCAGCTTCATGCCTTACCAATTGGCTGCGCGACAAGATCTGCAGTCATTCTGGTATCACCCCAACGTCTCACCGCCGAAGGACTACGCCAAGTGGGACGGCCTGATCACCCAATTCATGAAGCATCTGGTCGATCGCTACGGTATTGAGGAGGTCGCGAGCTGGTACTTCGAGGTGTGGAACGAGCCCAACCTGGATTTTTGGACGGGAACTCCCAGGCAGGAATCGTACTTCGAGCTGTATGACCATACCGCCCGAGACATCAAAGCCGTGAGCCCGCAATTGCGAGTCGGAGGTCCGGCTACCGCTCAAGCCGCGTGGGTGGGTGACATGATCAAGCATGCGGCGCAGACGCATGTTCCCCTGGATTTTGTCTCCAGCCACGTGTATGGCAATGACAAGGCGAGCGAGGTTTTCCACACGAATGAAAACATTCCGCGCGACCAGATGGTATGTCGCGCAGTCAAGAAAGTGCACGACGAGATCAAAGCCTCCGCGCTTCCCGATCTACCCCTTATCTGGAGCGAGTTTAACGCCGCGTACGATAACCAGATCGAAGTGACCGATTCCATCTACATGGGTCCTTATCTGGCAACGACCATCAGCCAGTGCGACGGCTTGACGCAGATGATGTCCTACTGGACCTTCTCCGACGTATTTGAAGAGCAGGGAGTGGTGAAGGAGCCGTTTTACGGCGGCTTTGGAGTAATTGCTGCGGGTGGCATTCCCAAGCCTTCGTTTTATGCCTTTCAGGTGCTTCATCGCCTTGGCGATCAACGCATCGAAAACAGCAACCCGGATGTGCTGGTTACGAAGACAAGCGGAGGAGCACTGGTTATTGCGCTATGGAACATCGCCAATCCCGGGGCAAGCGGCGCGCCACGGACGGTAAGACTCGACATCAAGGGAGTCAAGCCTGACTCTGGCGTCCGCATCAGCCGCGTGGATGCGGACCATGGCAATACCCTGGCACTGTACGCGAAGATGGGCAAACCGCGTTACCCTACGCAAGACCAGATTGGAGAGCTGCGGGAGCAGTCGCAATTGCCCGATCCCGAATATGACGAACTGAAAGACGGAAGCCTGACTCTGGAGTTGCCGGTCAACGGCCTGGTCGTGCTGCAGTCTATCAGGCATTAGACGCTAGCGCAGAGTTGGAGAATTGGTTCCGATCGGACATTTGGGCGCACGTTCAGTGTGCCGATGAGCTTGCGCTATTTGCTCCGGGCCCACTTTAACCGGGCGGCCCTTGCTCTCGCTCAGAAACCTCTCAATGCGAGAAAACCCCTAACAGGCTGCAAACGCTGCACTTTGCTGTGCGGAACTTTCGCCAGGCAACATGAAACTGCGATACTTAAACCAGAGTCGCGAGTCTTTCCTATTTTCTCGCTGCAAGCGACGTTTGATCCAGTTGGCCAGATCACGTTCGGCACCTGGCATCCCGCAGTGATCGCCTCCCGGAAGACCGCAACGCAGGACGTAATGAGCGACTTTCTACATAGCCGTGCAGGAACGCGTCGTCATCTACGACGGCGCCATGGGCACCAGCATCCAGGCCCGCAATCCCTCGTGTCGACGACTATCTGGGGCAAAGAAGGCTGCAACGAACTGCTGGTGCTGAGCCGTCCGGACATCATCAAGGACATCCACGCTGCTTTCTACGAGTGTGGGTTGCGATGTAGTCGAGACCGACACCTTCGGCGCGACCCGCGTCGTGTTGGCGGAGTACGACCTGCAGGACAAAGTCCACGAGATTAACCTGGCCGCCGCGAAGCTGGCGCGCGAAGTGGCCGCCAGTTACCCATCCAACGGCCGCAAACGCTTTGTTGCGGGATCCATCGGCCCAACCACGAAGCTACCGTCACTCGGCCACATCACCTTCGACGATATGGCCGCTGCCTACACGGAACAGGCAGTCGCGCTCATCGAAGGTGGAGTTGATGTTCTTCTGCTGGAGACCTGCCAGGACATCCTTCAGGCGAAAGCCGGACTAGTTGGACTTTTCGACGCGCTGAAGCAAACCGGCAAGAACGTTCCGATGCAAGTGCAGGTGACGCTGGAAGCCACTGGCACGATGCTGCTGGGCACCGAGATCGGGGCCGCGCTCACCACACTGGAGATGTTCGACGTTGTCGCGATCGGTCTGAACTGCGCTACCGGCCCTAAGGAGATGAACGACGCGGTACGCTACCTGGGCGCGAACTCGCCGAAGCACGTTTCCGTTCTGCCCAACGCCGGGTTGCCGCAGAACCAGGGTGGCCGCGCGGTGTACCTGTTGCAACCACAGGAGCTGGCCGACTACCACAAGCAATTCATCACCGAATACGGCGTGCGCATTGTGGGCGGCTGCTGCGGCACTACGCCCGAGCACCTGAAGGCGGTTGCGGAAACCTGTGCGAATCTTCAGCCTGCAAGGCGTGATGTCAAGATCACCGCCGCGGCAGCAAGTGCCTACTCAATGGTGCCCCTCGATCTCGATCCCAAGCCGCTGATCGTGGCCGAGGAGATGAACACTACCACCCGGGTCGAGCACTTCAAGAACATGGTTCGCACCCAGAACTATGACGCGATCCTGACCCTGGCCAAGAAGCTGGTGAATGAAGGCTCGCACATGCTTGACCTGTGCTGCGCGATCGTCGGCGAAGACGAGAAGGGCTATATCAGCAACATTCTCGAAAAGATTGCCACCCGAGTGCCCGCGCCAATCACGGTCGATTCGACGGAAGCCGATGTCGTGGAAGAGGCGCTGAAGCGCATTCCGGGCAAGGCGATCATCAACTCCATCAACCTTGAGGATGGCGAGAAGCGCACCTCCAAAGTTCTCCCGATGGCCAAGCGTTATGGCGCGGCTGTTATTGCCCTGACCATCGACGAAGATGGCATGGCGCTTACGGCGGAGAAGAAGCTGGCGATTGCCAAGCGCATCTTCGATCTGGCGGTAAACAAGTACGGAATACGTCCGGTCGATCTTATCTTTGACGCACTGACCCTGCCAATTTCGACTGGCCAGGAAGACTATCGCACTGCTGGTATCGAAACGTTGAAAGCGGTAAAGGCGATCAAAACCGAGCTGCCCGACGTCAAGACGATCCTCGGCGTCAGCAATATTTCGTTCGGACTGAATGCCTATTCGAGGCGAATCCTGAATAGCGTCTTCATGCACGAAGCCGTGGATCACGGTCTCGACATGGCCATCGTGAACTACAGCAAGATTTATCCTCTGTACAAGATTCCCGAGGCGGAAGTCGATCTGGCGCGCAAACTGATTTACTACGACCAGTCGAATGGTGACCCGCTTCAGGTCTACATGGCGCACTTTGCCGGGACCAAGGGCAAGGAAGAGGTCACCACCGCGCATGTGGACACGCTCTCGATCGAAGACAAGCTGAAGTGGTCCATTATCAATGGCGAAAAGACGATTGGCGACGGCGCGAACAAGCAGTCGCTGGCCGAGTTGCTGGAGGACGCCCTCGTCACCTATACACCACTGGAGCTTATCAACAACGTGCTGCTTGACGGGATGCGCACCGTGGGTGATCTGTTCGGTGCGCGCAAGATGCAGTTGCCTTCCGTGCTTGACTCCGCCGGCGTGATGAAGGCGGCCGTCGCCTATCTCGAGCCCAAGATGGAAAAGAAGGAAGGCAGCCAGAAGGGGACCATTGTTCTGGCGACGGTGAAGGGTGACGTCCACGACATCGGCAAGAACCTGGTGGACATCATTCTCACCAACAACGGATATCGCGTGGTGAACCTGGGCATCAAGCAACCGTCGGATGCGATCATCAAGTCCGCGCTAGCAGAGAAAGCTGACGCCATCGGGCTGAGCGGTCTGCTGGTCAAATCCACGCTGGAGATGAAATATGTCGTGCAGGACTTGCATCACCAGAAGTTGGATTTCCCCGTGATTTGTGGCGGCGCCGCGCTCACCCGTAAGTACGTGGAAGACGACTTGCGACGCGAATACAACGGCGGCATTTTCTATGCCGATGACGCATTTGCCGGCCTGCACATCATGGAGGACCTCGCGTCGCCCAATGGCGCACGTGAGAAGCGCATAGCCGAAGGCAAGGTTATCAAAGAGTTCGTCCGGGCAGCGGTCGCCAGCGGCAATGGAGATGCACCCACTGCACCAAGCATCGAGATTGCGCCTCCGCCGACCATTCCGCAGCCGCCGTTCTGGGGCATTCGCGTGCTGAAGCCGCAAGACTTCGATTTGCGCGAAGTCTTCCAGTACATCAACGAGACCGCTCTATTCAAGAACCAATGGCAATTGAAGACCGCCTCGCAGGAAGATTATGGACGGCTAGTCGAAACAAAATATCGGCCCATCCTGAAAGACCTCGAAGACGAAGTCATCGCTGCTGGCTGGTTTGAGCCGAAGGTTGTGTACGGCTACTTCGGAGCGCAGAGCGAGGGCAACGACGTCATCGTGTACAACCTCCCTGAAAGCTGGAAGCAGGGCGATGCGATTCCGCCAGAGACACTGCGATTCACCTTCCCGCGCCAGCGCGAAGGACGGCATCTGTGCATCTCTGACTTCTTCCTCTCGAAGAGTAGCGGGAAGGTGGACGTACTCGGAATGTCGTGCGTGACCATCGGAGCGATTGCTTCGCGCGAGACCCAGAAGCTTTTCGAAGGCGGAGAGTACACGAAGTATCTGTACCTGCACGGGCTCAGCGTGGAAACAGCCGAGGCTCTGGCCGAACTGTCTCACAAGTGCATCCGCCAGGAACTGGGAATGGCGGGCGACGATTCGTCGCACATCCGCGACCTGTTCCATCAAAAGTATCGCGGTTCGCGGTATTCGTTTGGCTACCCGGCGTGCCCCAACCTGGAAGACCAGACGAAGCTGTTCGCACTCCTGCATCCCGACGAAAACATCGGTGTGCATCTGACCACTGGATTTTTACTTGATCCCGAGCAGAGCACGTCGGCCATCGTCGTGCATCATCCCGCGGCGAAGTACTTCGTGGTGTAGTCACTACTGAATCGCAACATGCTCCAGGACTGCGTTCTCTACGCGCTTGATCCGCTTCTCCGAGTGGGGCGATAGAGCTTTGTGCAGGTCCTTATGCGCCACGTAGGTTCCCACGCCATATCCGATGACTGATCCCGCAAAGACATCGGCAGGGAAGTGCACTCCACCGGTCACGCGGGTTGTGCTGACCGCAGTCGCCGCTCCGTACATCAGCAGTCGCATAGGCCAGTTCGGATACTCGTGCGCTATGACGGAGGCGAGCGTCCAGGCGAAGGTCGCATGTCCTGAAGGAAACGAGCCGGCGGTCCAATTGCCCGAGAAGAATTTCCCTTCGCCCGCGCCGGTGTAGGGCCGTTGCCGTGCCAAGATCGCTTTCAATGAGGAGTAGAGGATGAGACTGTCAACGCTCGCCTCCGCGCTGCGTATGCCCGTGTCGGTAGCGTGCTCGTCGTGGGTGATCAATCCGGTGACCAAGATACCCCCGGCCGCCGCGCCCAGACCGTATACGCCAGCATTGGAGATATCGATGCTGGTATTGTGCCAGCTCGGCGAGACTTGGTGTGCCACGCTTTCATCGTTCGCAATCAGCACACCGGTGGCGCCCACGACGAGAGCATCCCACTTAAGGGCGCTCACCGAAAACGGCGACTTGATGATATGGAGTTCGTCCTCGCCAATCGTCTTGACCGCGGTCCCCAATGATTTTCCGAACGAGCTTGACTCGGTCTCCTTTGTGGCGGAGGGTGCATCGGGTAGGGCCGCCACGGGTGACGGAGTCTGCTCTGTCGCAGTTGCGTCGGACGGGCGTCCTTGTGCATACGCGACAGACCATGATGGCGCCAGCAGAGTGACGGCAACCATCATCACCACAACGAATTTCCTTCCCCGCGGCAGACGAACAGATGGTGCTTGCATAGATACGCTCACACGACAGTCCACACGTGTTTCCTCATCCATTGCGTGACTCCTGGATGCAACTTGGTTGGTGTTTGGATTCACACCGGCAGAGCAAGTGTGCCAATCTGACAGATTTGTAATGAGCCAGGGTTTTGTCTGCAACGCCGTGTCCCAGATCGCAAAGGTTTCGCCAACCTCGGAACGGCGCCCTCTGCGCTAGCCAAACGCCCGCCGGACGCGCCTTGCCACCGATGTGCGCTGTGTCCGCCGGGTCTGTGACGTATGCCACAGACTGAGTGTGCGCTCCCCCGCAGAATCAAAAGCGGAGGGTACTGTGTTCGAGATCGTGGAAGCGCGCCCGCTGGCGCGAGGTATCAAGCTGTTTGTGATCAAGGCCCCCCGTATCGCACGCAAGCAGCGGCCGGGGCAGTTTGTCATTGTGCGGCTCGACGAATGTGGGGAACGAATCCCGCTGACCATCGCCGATGCTGACCCCAAGGCCGGCACGGTCACCATCGTAGTGCAAGCCATTGGCAAGACCACCATGCTGCTCAGCATGCTGGAGGCCGGCGACTCCATCCTCGATGTGGTCGGTCCTCTCGGCAAGCCCTCTGAAATCGAGAAATTTGGGACCGCGGTTGTGGTGAGCGGCAGCGTTGGAACTGCCATGGCCTACCCTACGGCTCGAGAGCTGAAGCGGGCAGGGAACAAAGTGATCTCCATTGTCGGAGCACGGAGCAAAGATCTGCTCGTCCTGGAAGACGAGGTCCGCGCTGTCAGCGACGAAACCTACGTTGTCACCGACGACGGTAGTTACGGCCAGAAAGGCCTGGTCACCGACAAACTCAAGGAGCTGGTTGCCGCAGGGGACGTGAATTATGTGCTTGCCGTCGGTCCAGTGCCGATGATGCGAGCTGTAGCGAATCTCACCGGCCCGAACAAGATCAAGACCATCGTCAGTTTGAATTCGATCATGGTCGATGGCACTGGAATGTGCGGCGGTTGCCGCGTTCTGGTGAACAACAGCAGCCAATTCGCCTGCGTGGACGGGCCCGAATTCGACGCCACCCAAGTCAACTTTGAGGTCCTGACGCAGCGTAACAACATGTATCGCGAGCAGGAGCGTGCCAGCATCGAGCGCTTGCAGGCCGATCCGGAAGCGGCGCTGAAGAGGCTTCGCGAGAGTAATCAAGCGCACGCCTGCGCGTTGGAGCCGGTGGAGGTGAGCCATGATTGACAAAGTCCCCAGCAATAACCCGTTGCCCAACAAGGAACGCATCAAGCTGCCGCGGCAGCGAGTGCCTGAGCAGGACCCCCAGGTGCGCGCTCATAATTTCTGCGAAGTGAACCTCGGCTTTCCTGCCGAGCAAGCACGGCAGGAATCGCTGCGCTGTATTGAATGTCCCAAGCCTGGTTGCGTCGAGAAATGCCCGGTTTCGGTGAACGTCCGGGCTGTGATCGATCTGATCCTCGCCGGTGATTATCTCGGCGCGGCGTCGAAGGTTCGCGAGGACAATGCGCTGCCAGCAATCACGGGCCGCGTGTGTCCGGTCGAAGACCAGTGCGAGTCGGGCTGTGTGCTGGGCAAGAAAGGCGAGCCGGTTGGAATCGCCTACCTGGAGCGCTTCGTGGCCGATTGGGAGCGCGAGACGGGACAGTTCGGATCGCCCGTGTCCGCGCCTGCCACCGGCAAGAAGGTGGGTCTCATAGGGAGCGGCCCAGCGAGCCTGGCGTGCGCTGGCGACCTCATCCAGATGGGACACCAGGTGCACGTATTCGAAGCTTTGCACGAACTCGGTGGCGTGCTGGTATATGGCATTCCAGAGTTTAGGCTACCCAAAGATATTGTCCGTCACGAGATTGATGTGTTGCGCCGCCGTGGCGTCGTCTTCGAGACCAACGTCGTTGTCGGCAAGACGGTCACAATTGACGAGCTCATGCAAGAGGAAGGCTTCGACGCCATCTTTGTCGCGACCGGTGCCGGCCTGCCTCGCTTCTTGAATGTGCCCGGTGAGCACTTCAATGGTGTCTATTCAGCAAACGAGTTTCTTACCCGTGTAAACCTGATGCGGGCGTACCGTTTTCCCGAGTATGACGAGCCACTCTACCCGTGCAAAGATCGCGACGTGATCGTGGTTGGCGGTGGAAACACGGCAATGGACGCGGTGCGCAGCGCCCTACGCTTGGGAGCGAAGAGCGCCAGTATCTATTACCGCCGCACCGAAAAGGAGATGCCGGCCCGTGTGGAAGAAGTACACCACGCCAAAGACGAGGGTGTTCACTTTGAGATGTTGGTGAATCCGGTGGAGTTCTTCGGCGACGAGAAGGGCAATCTCACGTCCGTGAAGTGCATCCGCCAGGAACTGGGTGAGCCGGATGATTCGGGACGCCGCAGCCCGGTGCCGATTAAGGGCTCTGAGTTCGTGGTGCCATGCTCAGTCGCGATCATCGCGGCCGGTACTTCGGCGAATCCGTTGATCCAGTCAACCACTCCGGGACTAGCCGTGACCAAGCGCGGATATATCTCGGCCAACGACGACACTCTCGCGACTTCAAAGCCGGGTGTGTTCGCGGGTGGCGACATCGTGACCGGCGGCGCAACCGTGATCCTCGCCATGGGCGCTGGACGTAAGGCGGCGAAGTCAATCGACAACTATTTGAAGAGTCTGGGACAGAGCAGCGCAGAGATTCAACAGGCAGTTCAGATTTGATAGTTGAGTGGTTCCGCACCTTGACTCAGGTCACATGAGGGCAGGTGCGCTCATGCAATGCGGTACGCCGCGTAACCCTTTTGACCTTGTCATCCCGAGCGGAGCGAAGCGTAGCCGAGGGATCTGCGGTTCCGCTTGCCAACAGGCTGTCAAGTGCCGGCTCTTCAGGAAAGCTTCACCATTCACCGCCCGGAACGAACGGCCTTCGCAAGGTCTGCTAGCAATGGCAATGTCTCGTCCCACCCCATACACGCGTCGGTAATACTCTGCCCATACACCAACGGCTCGCCTGGGGCCAACTTCTGCGCTCCCGCGACCAGATTGCTTTCCATCATGACGCCGATGATATTCCGGTTTCCTGCTGCAATCTGCTGTGCGACGTCGCGACAAGCCACAGGCTGACGAGTGTGGTCTTTGTTGCTGTTGGCATGGCTGCAGTCAATCATGACGCGCGGTGGCAACCCGGCTTCTTGTAACTGTACGCACACTTGGGCGACCGCATTGGCAGTGTAGTTCACCGTGGTTCTGCCGCCGCGCAGGATCACGTGACAGTCAGGGTTGCCGGTCGTGACGAATATGGCCGATTGCCCATGCTTGGTGTGTCCCAGAAACGTATGCGGGTGAGCAGCAGACAGAACCGCTTCGATGGCGATCTGCACGTCTCCGGAGGTAGCGTTCTTGAATCCCACCGGGCAGGAGAGTCCCGAGACCAGTTGCCGATGGACCTGGCTTTCCGTGGTACGAGCGCCGATTGCTCCCCAACTGACCAAGCCCGCGAGGTACTGCGGGGTGATCATATCGAGGAACTCAGTTCCGGCAGGTACCCCCATTTCCGCTAAATCGAGCAGCAGGCGCCGTGCCAGCCGCAGGCCGTCATTGATCTTGTAGGACTGATCGAGATAGGGATCGTTGATCAATCCCTTCCATCCGACGGTCGTGCGGGGCTTCTCGAAGTAGACGCGCATCACGATGCGCAGGTCATTGGAGAACTCTGTGATAGCGATCTTGAGCAGACCTGCATACTCACGAGCGGCTTTCGCGTCATGAATCGAACACGGCCCGCACACCACCAGCAGACGACGGTCCCTACCGCCGAGAATCTCGCAGATCTCGTGGCGAGCCTGGTGGACGGTCGCCGCGGCGTTCTCAGTGGTGGGCATCTCTTCCTCCAGGAAAACCGGAGGAAGCACGACCTTGGTCCACTTTATGCGAAGGTCATCGATGGGATGGAACATGATGGCGACGTAACTCTATTCTATGGGTAAGGAACGAATGTTCACCAGGGAGGACACGGAGAGCACGAGTAAATCACGAAACCTCAAGAGTGTCACCCCTCCGCTCCGTATCGCTCCGCTCAGAGGGCTACGGCAGGCGTGCACCAGGCAAACCGGACGACAAATGACAAAGAAAACCTGCCCTTCTCCGTGCGCTCCGTGTCCTTCGTGGTGAACACGCGGTTTATGCCCACAGCGCGGCGGAGCCGCCCACCCATTCCAGATTGCGATTGTGGTCGACGCCCATCATCATGCCGCGTCCCATGCGCACCAGCGGCAGCACCGGCGTAAGGTCGCCGCCCTCGGGCCAGACAAACATCATGCGGATTTCCATTTGCGTCAGACCGTGCGGTGTTTGAATCACAGGCTCAAACCGGATCCGCTCTTGGAGAATGTAGTTGTGCCGCTGGTCGGCTGGGATTGTATCGATGTCCGCTTGTGTTGGCGAAAACTTAATTCCAACTCCGGCGAAAGAATACAGCGGCTTGAGCAGGTAATTCTCGTTGTCTTTGGGCAGCTCGTCGAGATTGTCGAGGAACCACGTCTTCGGCACGCAATGATGTTTCAGGAAGGGAATCGAGAACTTACTGATTCGAAAATACCAATTAGGATGCCCCGCCCACTCGACGTCGAGTTCGTCGCGCAGATCAAAGGGTAGAGTGACCTCTTTGCGTTCGAGTTCGTCCACGATGCAACGGTTGTAGATGCGGCGAACCTCAATCTCGCGACCGTCCTTCACATAAAAGAGCTTCCTGCCGCGCTTCTTCAGCGACAGAATGTCGATGATCGCGATCCCCAGTTCCCGCTGCGTCACCAGGAAGTCGGGCAGCGTCTTCTGGTGCTCGGGGTCGATCTCCATCAGGATGACATTTTCCGGATCGTGATCGGCCACAATGAGCTGGCGCATCAGCTTCCAATATGAATCAGGCTCGTAACCGCTGAGATAGATGCCGAGGTCGGAGGGCAAATTGTAAGTCGCAATGTATTGATGGGCTGATACCGCCTGGTATCCATAGAGGGAAGGAAAGGCCTGAAGCTCGACCAGTTTCGACTCCAATTCTCCCGTCGCGGTGCGCACCAGGCCGAAGTCCACCTGCACGAACATCGGTAGTGGCGATTCATTGGGCACGTTGTATTGCGGAGGAACGGATGCGTCAGACACCCGCCGGTACTCTGGACTGCTCGCAAGCTGCTGGACCAACTCATGGCCGTACTGCGACATCTGGTCGAGCAAAGCTTTGGGCACAAAGCACGGCGTTTCTGAGACGCGAAAGCCGACGTGTGTACCGCTGGCCTGATCCAAATGCTGGAGGAGTTGGCGGTATTTCTCAGGAGTAAAGTTGCGGTTGAACTCCTGGCGCAGAGTTGGGATCATCCTCAGGCCTCGATCAGGAAGCTGCCCTTCTCCATGATTTGTTGACCGTCAACCCAAATATCGAAGCGCGTTCCCACAACATCAATGTGAGTGCTCGAGTACCACTCCGCGCCGGTGTGCGCGCCGTAGGGGTTTCCAAAGGCAATGTGCAATCCGGGAAACTTCTCATCTTGCAGGATCTGCCCGATGACATGCTTGAGTTCGAGATTGGTCCCGATGGCGAACTCGCCGACCAGATGGCTATTTTCGTCGGTGTGGGTGTAAGACCAGAATTCCTCTTCCAAAACTTTGTTGTCGCTAGAGACCTCGGTAATGCGATTGTTCTTCATGTGGATGGTGAGCGGTTGGCGCGCCAGGTCGGGATACTTCTCGCACAAGTAGTCGCCAACCACGCCATCGACGACATAGGTACCGTTCACTTCTCCCGGAGTGGTGAAAACCTCTCCGCCGGGCAGGTTTCCCCACTTGTCCGGGCTGATGATGCCGCTGGTCTTAACCCACCGGTAGTTGGGATTCAGCGTAGCCGAGAAATCGCTACCCGCTGGATTCTTGGCCTTAATTTCAGTCGCCTTGCTGACAATCTCGATGACTTTCTTGCTGAGCGCGTCCACGCGGTTGAAGTCGGCGCGCATGCCTTCGAGCATGATCTGCCGGTTGATATTGACCATGTGCGCGTGCCGCATCCGCCGCCGGTTGACGATATCGGTCATCTGCATGCGCGACTTCAACTCGTTGCGCTGAACGCGGACCGCGAAGATGCTGACTTGGCTGGTCTCCATATCGGCAGCGATTTCCGGGGGCAGGTCGATGAGCGGGCGTGGTGCGAGGTCTTCCAGCACAAACGCCTTGAAAGGCGAGCCGACCTGAAGCAGTTCCTGGGCGATGCTGGCCGCAATTTCGCGGCAGGCATTGTCGGTGATGAGTGTGACCTTTTCCCACGGCTGAATGCGCAGGCAGGTATTCACCGCGTTGTGAGCGCCGGGAGAAAGTTCCGCATCGAATGTAGTTTTAGTGAGATCGGTCAGAACGGGTTGAATCAAGGCGATCCTTTCGAACGTTGCGTTTGTTCCTTCTACCGCCGCGCGGCGGTCTGGTCGAAAACTCCGACTCGCGTCTCCGCGACGATATAGTCCACGACCTTCTTCAGATCGCCGGTCTCCTCGAACACCTTCAACTGACGGTCGGCGCCAGTCCCCATCTCGAGCATCTGGTGAATGTAATTGATCTCATCTCGCGATCCCAGTTCCTCCACCACAGGGTCGATCAGCTCGAGGTATTCCAGCATCAGGTCGCGAGTGGGAACCTCTTCCTCTTTTCCGAAATCAATTAGTTTTCCCTGAATTCCGTAACGCGATGCACGGAACTTGTTTTCCATAATGAGGGCACGGCTGTAGATCCGATAGCTTTTGTTAGACGCATGAAGCCGGTACAGCATGGCCATGGTCGCCTGGATCAACGCCGCAATAGCGACGGTTTCGTCGAGACGCATGGGGATATCGCACACCCGCACCTCTAAGGTGTCGAAGAACGGATGCGGGCGGATGTCCCACCAGATTTTCTTGCCATTATCGATGCAATGGGTCTTGACCAGAAGTTCGACGAAGGTCTCGTACTCCGCCCAGTTGGCAAAGACATCTGGAATGTTGGTCCGTGGGAAGCGCTCGAATACTTTACAACGGTACGACTTGAACCCAGTATTCATGCCCATCCAGAAGGGCGAGTTCGACGACAGCGCCAGGATATGCGGCAGGAAGTACCGCATAGAATTCATGATGTGGATGGCGGTATTACGGTCTTCAATGCCGATGTGCACATGCAATCCGAAAACCAGGTTCGCGCGCGCGATTAGCTGCATGTCCTCGACCACCTGCGCGTAGCGCTCGTCAGGATATATCTCCTGGGATTTCCAGTCTGAAAACGGATGGGTGCTGGCCGCCGCCAGCAACATGCCCTGCTCGCTGGCAAGAGTGATCATTTCGCGGCGAAGAGACTGAATGTTCTCCCGTGCTTCTTTAATGTCCCTACAAACGCGGGTGCCGACCTCGATGACCGACTGGTGCATCTCTGGTTTGACCGCCTCATGCAGCGCCAACTTCGCCTTGGGGAGGATCTCAGACGCAATGTGCGAGCGGAGATCGCGGGTCTCCGGATCGATCGTCTGGTATTCCTCTTCAATCCCGATGCTGAGGCTCGGCCGCTCCATTTTGTTACCCCTTCGCCGCCCGTCTGACCGTCTGTTTGGATGCAGAGGACGGTTTCGACGCTTTCTCCGTCGTCTTGGAATCCGCTTCCGCAGTGTAGCCACTGAGGAATGCGCTCCATCGATATTCCGGAGTCAGGCCGGTCTGCTGCTTGGCTTTGCGAATCGCCAGCTCCGCCACGGCGTTCACAATCCAGTCGAAATTCTCCTGCCCCACCGAGTTTACATCAGCGTCGGGAGCGGGATTCATGAAGTCGATGGCGTAGGGTATGCCGTCTTCGCAGGCAAATTCAACTGTGTTGAGGTCGTAGCCCAAGGCGCGGCAGAGCGTCAGGCAATCGCGCTCAACCCGCTCCAGCAGCTTGGGATCGGTAGCCGGCGGGTTCTTCACGTAGCGCTCGTGGAAGGGGGCCGATGGATCGTAGTGCATGATGTGCACTTTCTCCTGGCCGACCACGTAGCAACGGAAATACTCCTTGAAATTCACACCGCGTTGCAGCGTCATGCAGAGATCGCGGCTCTGATCATAAGCGTTGAAGAACTCCTCGGGCGAGTTCACCTTATACACGTCCTTCCAGCCGCCGCCGTCGAAGGGCTTGAGGAACGCGGGAAATCCAACGTAGCTGAAGATGCTGTCCCACGGCATGGGGAACTGAAGGTTACGCATGGAGCGATCGGTGGTGCCCGGGGGGTGCTCCTTGTGTGGCAGCAGCACAGTTTTCGGAATGGCAACGCCCAGCTTCGTTCCGAGCGCGAAGTTGAAGAACTTGTCGTCGGCGCTCCACCAGAATGGGTTATTGATGACAATCGTGCCGGAGAGGGCCGCATTCTTCAGATAGCCGCGATAGAAGGGAATGTCGTGCGAGATGCGGTCCACGATTACGTGGTAGGGAGACGGCTCCGCCATCCGAACTTCGCCGACCACGGCGAGCTCGGCTTGGATGTCAGGCTCATTCATCGAGTTGATCTTGTCCACCAACGCCGGCGGAAAGGTGGTCTCCATGCCAAAAATGACTCCGACTTTCTTCACGGCTGCTCCTTCGAGAGCGATACGGCTCACCTTGCTTCGCTCGCAGTTGTATGTGGGAAATCCCAGGAAAACAGCGCCGGGATGCGCTACTGCTCTTTAATTATTGTAGGCGAAACTGGCAGGAATTTGTAGGAAAAAGGGCTATTGGGGCGGCCCACACAAGCTGTCGCGAACGCACGCTAGGCGCCGACCAGCTTTTCCAGGACGCCTTTGTTACGCACCGTGAGTGTCGATCCCTTGAGCACCGCTATCTGCCGCTTTCGGAAGTCCGCCAGCACGCGAGTGACGGTCTCGCGCGAGGTGCCGATAATCTGCGCAATCTCTTCGTGAGTGAGCGCCAGTTTCACCTTGGGCTCGGCTTGCTCGGGACTGGAGGCCGTCCACTCGAGCAGCAGGCGCGCCAACCGCTCGGGTGCGGAATGCGACAGGCCGAGACTGCGAATTTGCTGATAGGCACTCTGGCAGTCTTTGCTCAGATGTTGCGCGGCTTTCAGGCACGCGTCTCCGTGCTTCTGGAGGAAGTTCAGGAAGTCGTCGCGCTTGACGAAATTCAATTGGCAGGGCTGCCCGGTTTCGGCCGTGATTTCGTAGGGTGTTCCGGAGACGGTTGCGTGCATCCCCAGGACTTCACCCGGCTGGGCGATTTTCAGAATGAGCGTCTTGCCTTCGGCGGAGGTGGTGGAGAGCTTGACCCGGCCTTTGCACAGCATGTAGATTCCGCGCGGTGCCTGGCCTTCGACGAACAACACAGCTCCAGCCGGATAAGAAGCGGTGTATTTCATCTTGTCGAACGCTTCTAATGCAGTCTTGGGGAGAGAACAGAAGAAGCTGTCGCTGCGCAGCTTGCAGATGAGGCAATTCTCAACCAGCTCAAAGCCGTAAGGTGACCCCACGATGTCCTCCGTACGATAATCTTTATGTTATCACCTTAGGCAACTCCAAGATACAAGTCGATTTGGGAGGCCTAAGTTCCGTCCCTAGCGGCATTTTTCTCGCCTGTCAGGTGACCCACATCACAGGCACCCGTATCCGGAATCACAGACCTCGGCCCGTCCCGCGAAGGAAAATTCCGCCCACAACGGCTCAAAAAGGCGGGAGGCGAAGGTCTCATAACTTCACGCTGTCGGGTCCGGCCGCCGAACCCACGTTCGAGGTCGGAAGACTGGAATCCTAGTTCTGGTCTGCAAGCTTGCACCGTAAGAATGAAGATCTAGACCACTCTCCTCTACCCCAAGTCGCCTCCCGCCGACGGTTTTGTGACTCGGCCTGATTCAGCCCAGATCAGGCGGGGGTGGTTACGCAGCACACAGGTTCTTAGGAGGTCGAGTTCGTGATGGCTAATGGATCCCGGGACAGCCAGCCCCAAGACCTCCCACGGTTCCACCCTAGAGTTGTTCGACGTGGCAATTCTATTGCTCATACGACACTGCGATGATAACGTTCGCTCCGTAGGGAAGGGAGAAATGAGATGGCTGCAGCAACAACAGGTAACATTAATTCGGTTGAGATTGGCAGTACTGGGTTGAACCGTTGGTGGCGGGTCGTCGGCGGGTTGATGATGAACATCGCGCTCGGCACCCTGTACGCGTGGAGCATCTTCGTGGCTCCGTTAGAGAAGGAGTTCGGATGGAAGCGCGCCGACACCTCTATGGTGTTTACCATCGCCGTGGTGGTGTTTGCCCTGACTTTTATTGTCGCTGGCCGACTGCAGGACAAGTTCGGACCCTTCTGGGTATCTCTCACCGGCGCAATACTGGTGAGTCTGGGCTTTTTCTTGTGCACGTTCACCCATAGCCTGATGTACCTGTTCGTCTGCTTCGGCGTAATCGGCGGGTTGGGCAACGGCTTCGGTTACTCCACACCAATTCCAGTGATGGCCAAGTGGTTTCCCGACAAGCGTGGTTTGGCAGTAGGACTGGCGGTCGGTGGATATGGAGCCGGGTCAGCGCTCTTCGGACCTCTTGCCAATTTGTACCTCATTCCTAAATACGGTGTACACAATACGTTCATGATCCTGGGCGGAATTTTCCTGGTCATGACCGTGATTGGAGCCTTCCTGCTGAAGAACCCTCCCCCTGGCTACAAACCCGAGGGATGGACCCCGGCGCCCGCAACCGCGAGGACGAGTGCGACCACGCAGGAATTTACCCCGAGCGAGGTGTTGCGAACCCCGACCTTCTACTTCATGTGGATTGCCTATGCGTTGGGAACTTCCGCTGGTTTGATGGTTATCAGCCAACTGGTGCCCTTCGCCAAGAGCGTGCATATTTCCAGCGCCGCGCTGGCGACCATGGGGCTGGTAGTAGGGGCGGTCGGCAACGCCTCCGGACGAATTCTATCGGGATGGATGTCGGATGTGCTGGGCCGGCTGAACGTCTTGCGGCTGATGATTGCTGTCTCCATGGTCTCCATGCCCTTGCTCTACCTGGCGGGTAGCACGGTGAGTTTCCTGTATGTAATGGTGTTTATCGTGTACTGGTGCTACGGCACGCAGTTGTCGGTGAATGCCTCGGCCACTGCTGACTTTTTCGGTGCAAAGAATGCCGGTATGAATTACGGCATGCTGTTTACTGCGTGGGGCGTGGCCGGAATTATCGGGCCCAGGATTGGCGGCGTCCTGTTCGACAAGTACAAAAACTATCAGATGGCGTTCTACACGGCGGCGGTTCTGGCCGCAGTGGCGCTGTTGTCTGAGTTCATGGCACGCCGTCCCAAGCACGCATGAAATCGTGGCCGGACTGCTAAAACGGTCCGACCGAAGTCTTGGTTGATTTTGACGGGTACATAGACCGCCGCTATTGGTTGAAAAGGAGTCTCTTCCCATGGCTACTGCAACGAAAGTATCGGAACCTCAGGATGTAACAAAAGGAGCCGTGGAGGAGCCCGCCCCTCATGCCGCCACTCACCACCTGGTCAGTCCGGTGGCGCAGAAGTGGATCGAAGAGGGCAAGCAAGATCCGGAAGGTTTTTGGGGACGCGCGGCGGACCAACTGCCGTGGTTCCGCAAATGGGACAAGGTGTTGGAATGGAATCCTCCCACCTTCAAGTGGTATGTCGGCGCACAGACCAACCTCGCCTACAACGCCCTCGATCATCACGTAAAGCGCGGCTGGGGCGGACACACAGCGCTGATTTACATCAACGAACGTGGCGAGCGCCGCGTCTACACGTACGCGCATCTGCTCCACGAAGTCGAGAAGGCGGCGAAGGCGCTGCGCGGCATGGGCATCAAGAAGGGCGATCGCCTCACTATCTACATGCCGACTTCTCCGGAAGCCATCATCCTGATGCTGGCGACGGTGCGCATCGGCGCCATTCATTCCGTTGTGTTTGCCGGTTTTGGCGCGAAGGCGCTGGGCGACCGCATTCAGGCCAGCGGCTCGAAATTGGTATTTACCGCTGACGTGACCTATCGCAAGGGCAAAGATACCCGCCTCAAAGAGATCGTGGATGAGGCCTTGGACAATGCCGGTGACAAGGTTGAGCACGTTGTCGTTCTGAAGCGGACGACCGGGGAAACTCCGATGCGCCCGGGGCGCGATATTCTTTGGGAGCAATTTTTGGAGCACGGCGCCGGCGAAAGCGGCGACTACGTCAAGATGGAAGCCAACGAACCGGCATTTATCTTGGCGACTTCCGGCACGACCGCGACCCCTAAGCTTGCCGTCCACACGCATGGCGGCTATCAAGTCCACATTCACAGTATGGGCCAGTGGCTGTTCGGCCTGAAACCCACCGACGTCTGGTGGTCTACCTCCGACATCGGCTGGATCGTGGGTCACAGCTACATCGTGTACGCACCGTTGATTGCGGGTGCGACCACGGTCGTCTTTGAAGGCGCACTGGACTATCCCACTCCAGAGGGTACGTGGAAGACCCTGATGGAGGAGTATCGGGTCACCGGAATTTTTACTTCGCCAACGGCGGTGCGATTGCTGATGCGCTACGGCGATGGGCCCTTCGGGAGCATCGATTACAAATATCTCGAACGGGTGTTTTGCGCGGGCGAGGTCTTGAACGCACCGGCTTGGGAATGGCTGCAGAAGAAGATTTTCAAGAACCAGATTCCGGTCATCGACCACATGTGGCAGACGGAAACCAGCGGCCCGGTGTTCGGCAATCCTTATGGGTTGGGAATGTTGCCCATCAAGCCGGGCTCCTCGACGGTGCCCATGCCGGGCATTGATGCCGAAGTCGTGGCGCTTGACGGCACGCCGTGCGGCGTCAACGAAAAGGGCATCATGGTAATCAAGCGGCCTTTCCCGGGATTGACCCCGGAGTTGTGGGGCGAGACGGAACGCTACGGCCGCGATTATTGGCAGATTATTCCTGGTGTCTATTACACCGGCGATTCGGCGCAAATCGACCAGGACGGTTATGTCTGGTTTGCCGGCCGTGCCGATGAGATCATCAAGATTGCCGGTCATCGCATCGGCACCATCGAAGTCGAGACCGCTCTGCTGGGCCATCCCGCGGTCGCGGAATCGGGCGTCATTGGCCGGCCCGACGAACTGCGCGGCGAAGTGATCTCGGCATTCGTCGATGCTCAAGCAGGGCTTCATTCCATCCGACGAACTGAGGCAGAAGCTGCTCGATCAGGTGCGTCACGAGCTGGGGCCGGTAGCGGTCATCGGCGAGCTGAACTTCGTGGACATGTTGCCCAAGACGCGCAGCGGCAAGATCATGCGGCGCGTGCTGAAGGCAGTCACCCAGGAGAAGAACCCCGGCGACATAACCACCATCGAGGACGAAGGCTCGGTAGAGGAAGCCAGGCACGCGTGGCATCAGATGAGGGCGGCCCTGGACAACCAGCCGGTACCCGCGGGTCCTTCGAAGGGCAAGTGAATCAGGCAGTAATGCTATTTCGGCCCGCTACAATGGCGGGCCGGGCCATGTAAGGCTCTACCTGTAATGTTCCAGGGACGAGCCAAAGGTGTTGCAGTGACGTAGAGAATGTTCCATCATGTGGGCTTGAACGGAGCGCGAGGGCGGGCTCTCTCAACCTAGGAAACACTGGCGCAAGAACGACCGGGGTTGCATTACAAATTCAGAAATCTTAAGGAGTGATTGATATGGCTCGAACTCTTCCAAAGCAGAATGCGGTAGTCGAGACTAGTGCGGCTCAGATCGCAGTCCATTGGCGGGAGGAAGAATACTATTATCCTTCCGCGAAATTTGTCGGCCAGGCGAATCTGACCGATCCCGACGTCAACGAACGCTTCAGCGAGAAAAATTTCCCGGAATGCTTCCGGGAGTATGCCGATCTGTTGGACTGGGACCAGTACTGGCACACCACGCTCGACACCAGCGATCCGCCGTTCTGGAAGTGGTTCGTGGGCGGCAAGATCAACGCCTCGTACAACTGCGTGGACCGGCACCTCGACAAGTACAAGAACAAAGCGGCGATCATCTTTGTTCCGGAACCGGAATCCGAGGCGCCCGTCTCTGTCACCTACCGCGAACTCTATGTGAGAGTGAATGAATTCGCGGCGCTGCTGCGCGATTTCTGTGGTCTGAAGGCCGGAGATCGCGTCACCATTCATATGCCGATGGTCCCCGAGTTGCCGATTACCATGCTGGCATGTGCGCGCCTGGGGGTGATTCACTCCGTTGTGTTTGGAGGCTTCAGCGGCGAGGCTTGCGGCATGCGCGCCGCCGATTCAGGCAGCCAGGTCCTGATCACGATGGATGGCTACTATCGCAACGGCAAGCTGCTCGACCACAAAGCAGGCGCCGATATAGCGCTGAACATAGCCAAGCAGGAAGGCCAGATCGTGGAGAAGGTCCTGGTCTGGAGGCGTCACGCGGGCCAGAATGCGTCCGCTTCACCGTTTGTGGAAGGGCGCGATTTCTGGGTTGACGAGATCCTCCCCAACTACTCGGGTGAAATCGTGGCTCCCGTTCCCATGGATGCGGAGGCGCCGCTGTTTCTTATGTACACCAGCGGCAGCACCGGAAAGCCCAAAGGCTGTCAACACCGCACGGGCGGCTACCTCGCCTATGTGACGGGCTGCTCCAAATACATTCAGGACATCCACCCCGAAGATGTGTACTGGTGCATGGCCGACATCGGCTGGATTACCGGTCACTCGTTTATTGTCTATGGACCTTTGGCCTTGGCCGCCACCAGCGTCATCTACGAAGGTGTTCCTACCTATCCCGACGCCGGCAGGGTATGGAGAATCGCCGAGCGCTTGGACGTCAACATATTCCACACCTCGCCCACGGCCATCCGCATGTTGCGCAAGTCCGGGCACGATGAACCCACCAAGTACAACTATCATTTCAAGCACATGACCACGGTGGGAGAACCCATCGAGCCAGAGGTTTGGCGCTGGTATTACGAAACGGTGGGCAAAGGTGAGGCAGTAATTGTGGACACCTGGTGGCAAACCGAAAACGGAGGATTCCTATGCACCACCAAGCCGGCGCTGGATCCCATGAAGCCGGGAAGCGCGGGGCCGGGTATGCCGGGCATCTACCCCATGATCTTCGACGAAATGGGAGAGGAAGTGCACGCCGGTTCGGGGAAGGCGGGGAACATCTGCATTCGCAATCCCTGGCCCGGAATCATGCAAACTATTTGGGGTGATCGCGAGCGCTTCGTTACCCAGTACTACGCTAAGTACTGCAAGGATATCAACAGCAAGAACTGGCAGGACTGGCCATATTTTGCCGCGGATGGAGCCGTGTTGGCCGTGGACGGGTATTTCCGGATCCTGGGACGCGTGGATGACGTCATCAACGTGGCCGGCCACCGGCTGGGCACCAAGGAAATCGAGTCTGCGTGCCTGACGATTCCTGAGGTGGCAGAAGCGGCGGTGGTGCCGGTGGTGGACGAAATCAAAGGCCGCGTGCCCGAGGTCTATATCGTCCTGCAGCCAGATATACTGCCGACTCAGCATCAGGAGATCCTGGACAAGGTCAATCACGTAATTGAGACGATGATTGGCAAGATTGCCCGCCCGCGCCGGATTCTCATTGTTCCGGACATGCCAAAAACACGGTCCGGCAAGCTCATGCGGCGTGTTCTGGCGGCCCTCTCCAACAACATGAACACCGGGAGATATCACGACGTTGGCCAATCCTGACGTGGTGGAATCGGTCCGGGTCATGGTTCAGGGCAAGGAGAAGGTGGCTCTGCAAGAAGGACCGGAAGACCTGAAATCATTTGGAGCAAATGAATAAAGGCTGACCTCAGGGTGCTTTCGGAGTTGGTTAACGAACGGGGCGCGCCATGCGCCCCGTTGTTTTCTGTGTCCCATGATATTTTGCCGCGACGGGGAGACTTTTCGTACCGTAGTATCTTGATATCCTTAGACCATCAGTGACGATGAGCACGAGGAACGAGCCATGAACATCGAAATCCGCGATGCGGCCCTGCAGGCCAGAATCCAAAAACAGCTCCAAGAGAGCGGCTCCGGCAGCGTCGAGGAAGTGTTACTCCGCTTGCTCGAAACCCAGGAAGAGCATCGCTGGCTTTCGGAGAACCAGGAGGCGATCAACACGAAGATCCGGCGCGGCATCGATGAACTCGACCGCGGCGAAGGAATCCCCGAAGACCGACTTGATGCTTATCTGGCTGACCTGAAAGCCAAGCCTGAATGAGAAGGCGCTACGTCCTTGCGCCGCAGGCCGCTTGGATCTGGTCGAAATCTGCCGCTACACCAGAAATCAAACCAGCGTTGAAATAGCTGATCGCGTTGAATCGGTCATTCGGACAAGATCGTCCTCCTGGCAGGAAACCCGGGTGCCGGGCATTGGCGCAAGAATTTGACCGATGAAACCGTGAAGTTTTTCCCAGTCTACTCTTACCTGATCGTCTATCGCCCCGGCACAAAACCTTTGCAGGTGGTTTCCATTCTTCACGGGCGTCGAGACGTAGAACAAATCCTTAAAGATCGTCTCTGAACGGGGCATCTTCGCCCAGTTTTGAGGTTCCCGCTGGCGGTGCTTCGGGCTCGTGGAGTGGCGGCATATCCGGCTCAGGAACTCACGGGAGTTTCATCTACTTCAGTCACCTCTTCCGGCTGCGGCGTCGTGTAAGTCTACGCGACTCGGCAGGAAACCTTCCACGTGCCGCTGGTACCAGGTCGTCGCGCTGGCCAGTTGCCAGAGGCGCGCCACCAATTGCGCCAGCAGGATCAATTCGAGCAGAACAAACGTGACCGGCGTGGCGGTCGGCGGCAGATGTGCCCAGATCACCAGCCCGAGGACCAGCGTCACCCATGCCACCAGGCTAATGCGAAAGTACATCCAGAACAGGCTCCCAAGGTTCCCCCAAGTGATGCGGCAAGCGCTCCACAGATTGCGCCACATGCCGCGTTCGTTCCTGGCTACCGCTCGCACCTGCGCCACATCGAACCACAGCCGCACTCCGAGCGCGAGCAGCAGAAACACGACGATGGCGGCCCACCCGAGGAAGATGCCAACCTGGTCGGCGATGGCCTTGTCTCCGACGTAGTCCGATAGCTTGTCAGACCCTGGTAGATCGTGCTCACCGCGAAAAACGGGACAAGGGACAGCAGCATCAGCCGCACGAATCGCCAGAAAAACCCGCCTGAGGCGGCAAAGAAATCGGCGGTCGTAAGCCTGCGGTCTTGACGATAGGTCTCGAGAATCCCGCCGCTGACGAACAGCATGAAAGAGGAAGAACAAGAACGCGAAAATGTACGAACTGGTTGTCGAGCGTATCAGGCCCACGTTCGGCAGCCGCAACAGCTCGAAGAACATTCCGAGGTCAAAGCCCTTGCTGAGAGGCTCTCCGGCCAAGCTGTGATGCAGAGCGCGATTCAGTGTCAGCGCGGCCGGAGCCGTCCCCAACGCGCCGCAGATGAAGTTCACCGCGAACACCCACCATAAGACTTCTTGCCGCCGCCAAAGGAGGCTGAACCCGGCAGTGCATGAGCCTTTCCCGTTGTCCGCCATGGTCCCTCCTATGCCAGCCAGCTCAGGAACTGAGCCAGAAACTGCGTCAGGAACATCCAGTAGGTTGCGATCTTCGCGGTTGCTCCGCGCTGCGACTTGGTGACCTGGCTGTTGTTGAGATAGTCGCGATCCATCGTGACCTGATACTCAGGATCGATCTGCACTGACTCGACCTTCGCTTTCTTGCGATACACGTATCGCACCCACCGGTCTTTGCCGTCCCAACGCTCGAGGGTGCTTTCTCCGTTGTCGAACTTCACCTCGGCCTCGACAGGGAAGACGAAAGTCCCCTTTGCGATGCAGGATGACTTGCGTCTCATAAGTGGTCTCGCCTTTTTTCTCGGTCGCGTTTTCGTCGTACCAGTTTGTAGGTTTGGAGTCGGCGCGCAGCACTTCGTAGTCCAGCACCTGGGTCCCATACACGGCTTGGTCCCAAAACCATTTCAGATCCCGGCCGGTAACCTCGTTCACCGTTCGCATGAAGTCTTCCTGGGTCGGATGGGTAAAGCGATATTTCATGAAGTAAGCATGTAGGGCATTACGCAGGGCCGGCTCGCCGACGATGGTCTCCAGAGTGACGAGCATAGTGGCCGTCTTGCCGTAGCTGACGGCGCCGTAGGATGCCCATGCTCATGTCGGTATAACTGGGACGCGCAGATCGGGTCAATGTCGGCATGTCCCAGGTAAAAAGCCCTGAGCACTTCGCCGTCCCCCTCCTGAACTCCCAGCAGGTTTAACGACGCTCGTGTTGCGGCCAAACAAGCTGTCCATCACCTTCACTTCGGTGTAGCTATTGATACCTTCGTCCAGCCAGGCGTTCTCAAACTCGTTCGTAGCCACCATCCCGTACCAGTACTGATGGCCGAATTCATGCTCGGTCACAAGTTCAGGTTCGCTGAGATCTCCCTTGGGCGCGTACCAACTGGTGTCACCGGTGATGAACGTCGGATACTCCATGCCTCCAGCCTCGCCAGCCCCGTGCGGAGGGTCCACAATCGTGAGTTGCGCATACGGATAGGGTCCGTACCATTCGGTCGAATTGCTTCATGCTGCCCTTGGTCGACGTCAACATAGCGGTGCCACGAACTCTTGTGGCTGTCATAGGTGAGCAGCCGAATCTTGACTGGACCCACGCTGCCATCGAATTGGTCTTCCACAACTTTGAAGTTGGGATCGGCGGTCCAGGCAAAGTCATGGACATCTTCGGCGTGGAAGGCGACAGTCTTTGTGCCGTTGCCGTTGTCGGTATCGCTCGTTTGCACGCCGGTCGCGCCGATCGACGTAGTCCTTCGGCAGAGTTATCTTCACGTCATAGGTGCCGAAGTCGGCAAAGAACTCGGTCAGGGCGTGGAACTGATGACAATTCCATTGACCGTGCCACCACACCCCGACCTTGGGAAACCACTGCCCGGCGAGCAGGAAGGTGCGCTTGTATCCGGTGCGCGCGATCACTTCGGGAAAGGTCGCCTTGAACTTGATTTTGAACTGCACATCCTGCCCGGGCTGGATCGGGCGCGGCAACTTCACCTCGAAGACGGTCTTGTCGTCGGGATTGCCGTCGTCCGGAGAGCACGAACTTCATCTGCTTTGTCAGGTCTCCCATGCCGACGACCTCAAAGGAAGTCACGTCGTTTGCTCCGTAATCCTCGGGTTTCCACTCGTCCACACGGCTGGTACGAAAATTTCCATCGCGGTGGGCTTCATGTATCCAGGTCGACTTCGGCTGGAACGCATTCAGGTAAAGGTGAAAAGGAAAACGGTCAAGCGGCTGACCTGTCAGGTTGTGGTAAGTCAGCGTCTCGGTGGCATTGACCGTGTGCTTGGCAGGATCGTACTTCGCGTCAATCTGGTAGGCCACCACCCGCTGCGACAGCGGCCCCGAAACTTTCGGAGCAAAAGGACTTTGCGCAAACGCCGCAGCGCAGCAAAGCAGTCCAACCGCGAACCCCCACAGCGCTCGGTAAGGTTGCATCGCTGACCTCCTGGACATTTCTGGCTGTGCTTACTGATCCACCCGGGCGGGCGGAATGCGATCGATCAATCCCATTGCGACTTCCACCAGTTCCGGATCGACGGGGCGAGTCTTGTGGATGGCATCTACCAACGGAATGGTGACAATGTCGGTCCCGCGGAGCGCGACCATTACGCCGAATTCGCCTTTGTGGACCTGGTCGATGGCGCCGATTCCGTAGCGCGACGCCAGCACGCGATCGAAAGCACTGGGACTGCCTCCGCGCTGGATGTGCCCAAGGACGACGTTGCGGGTCTCGAGCCCGGTGCGATGTTCGAGTTCGCGCGCCAGGATCTGGCCAATGCCGCCCAGACGCACGTGACCAAACTCGTCTTTGCCCATGTCGGTGACCACCGGCGCGCCGTGCGCAGTGTCGACATCGCTGGCGAACTTCGCTCCTTCCGCCACTACGACGATGCTGAAGTAACGGCCGCGCGAATGGCGGAGGCGGATGCGCTCGGCAACTTCTTCGATGTCGAAGGGACGCTCGGGAATGAGAATGACGTCCGCGCCGCCGGCGATACCGCTGTACATGGCAATCCAACCTGAGTCGCGGCCCATAACTTCAACCACGATCACGCGTTGATGAGCTTCCGCGGTGGTATGCACGCGGTCAATGGCTTCCGTCGCGGTGTTCACCGCAGTGTCGAAACCAAAGCAGAAGTCGGTCCCCATCAGATCGTTGTCGATGGTCTTGGGAACGCCGACCACTTTCAGGCCCTGCTCGTACATGCGTTGGGCCACGCTCATCGTGTCGTCTCCGCCGATGGCAATGAGCGCCTCGACACCATTGGTACGGAGATTCTCCATGCAGCGCTGCAGCCCCCCTTCGCGCTTGGCCGGGTTGGTGCGCGACGTGCGCAGGATGGTGCCGCCCCGCGGCAGAATGCCCGAGATCGCATCCATGTCCACTTCCATCGTCTTGTTCTCGTAAACGCCGCGCCAGCCTTCCATGAAGCCGACAAACTGATCGTCATAGTGCATGATGCCTTTGCGCACCACGGCTCGTATGACCGCGTTCAGTCCAGGGCAGTCTCCCCCGCCGGTCAAAATCCCAATTCTCATGTTCGGCAGAACGCCTCCACGGAAATAGTAAAGCTATCGCGAGATTTCTGCATTCGGGGGTACACTGTCGCGAGTGGGCCGAGCCATGCTGAACGGCTGACGAGAAGGTGTTTGCCATGTCTGGACCGCGGACATTCCGCTCCTATGAAGAGTTCTTCAGCTTCTACCTGGAGCAACACAGCGAACCGGGAAACCGCTGGATGCACGCCATTGGAACCGCCCTGGGTTTGATCGTCGCGATCGTTGCCTTTGCCACACATCATCCCTGGTACGCTCTGCTGTGGATTCCGCTCGGCTATGGCTTTGCATGGACCGGCCATTTCCTGCTGGAAAAGAACACAGCCTGCCACCTTCGGCCATCCATTCTGGTCGTTCATCAGCGATTTCCGAATGCTGGGTTTAATGCTGACCGGCCGGCTCTGAACGGTTTACCAGCCCGCATCCGGCTCCGATTTACTCGCTCGATTGGTTGCGCATCCTGCTAAACTCGCGACAGGCCGGAAGCCCATGCGCATCCTCGGAATCGATTGCGGCGGTGAATACACTGGCTACGGAGTCGTCGAGCAGGACGGCGAGGGCGCGCTGCATCATCTTTGCAGCGGGGCCATCCGGCTGTTGCCGCGTGAGCCTCTGGAGCTTCGGCTTAAGAAGATTTCCGAGAAACTTACCGAGATTATCGCCACCTATTCGCCGGAGCAAGTGGCCATCGAAGATGTTTTCTACGCGGTAAATGTTAAATCGGCGCTGAAGCTTGGGCATGTGCGCGGGGTTGCGATGCTGGTGGCCGCTCAGGCTGGGCTGGAGGTAGTCGCCTACGCGCCGCTTTCCATCAAGTCAGCGGTGGTGGGATACGGCAAGGCGGAGAAATGCCAGGTGCAGAGGATGGTGGCACGCTTGCTGGAACTGCCCGCGCCTCCCGAGCCGCCGGATGTGGCTGATGCGCTGGCCATTGCCATTTGTCATTTGCACACCGCGGGCACTTTGCGGCGGCAACACGCAACGACAGGTTGACCTGGCTTGTGAAATCCGCGGTAGACGGTTCCGCAAAATCGGATAAAATCTCAGCCCAGCATGAGATTGTGTTTTGCCTTCACCCTGCTTCTGTTGGTCTTACCCGTTTCGGCGCAACAACGAAGCCGCTCCGGCTGCCCAGCCGTCGGTAACCCTCCACTTTGATTGGAGTCAGGGGATTCCCTGGCAAACGTACTCCATCACGGTACGGGCGGACGGTAACACACATTTCCAGGGGACACCCGCTCCGGAAGGGGCCAGTGGCGATACCGATCTCTTTCAGCAGGACTTCACCATGTCCGAGGCCAATCGCTCGAAGATCTTCGACCTGGCCAAGAAGCTCAATTACTTCCAAGGCGATTTCGATTCGCATCTGAAGCGAATTGCGCAAACGGGAAGCAAGACGCTGGAATACAAGTCCGCAACCACGCACGGCTCCACCACCTACAACTGGTCGCAGAATGCCGATGTGCAGGAGTTGACGCGTGTCTTTGTTGCGATTGCCAATACCCTCGACTGCGGCCGCAAACTCGCCTTTCAGTACCGCTTCGACAAGCTGGGCATGGATACTCGGCTAAAAGAGTTGGAAGACCTGAGGGCCAGCCATTATGCCGAAGAGCTGAACGCGATAGCACCTATTCTGCGCAAGATCGCGGATGATCCCAACATGATGCACATCAGCCGCCAGAATGCTCAGGCGCTCCTTCGCACGCTAAGTGGGGCCGGCCAACCTAAGGAAACGCCAGCTCAGCCCTGACTGGCGCGCCATTGATAAAGTGGGCCGGCCCGAGGAAAGCCAAGCTGTCGTAGAATGCCGTCTGCTCGCAAATCCAAGCGAGAATTGCGCTGGAATGAACTGGCTACGCTTCTTTGACCTCGGCATCTACCTTGTCCTTGCCGCAGTAACAGGCATGCACTGGCACAGCGATCCCCATCACTGGATCGGTGCTGCTATTTCCATCCCTGCTTTCATTCTGTGGATGCTGGCTCGTCATCAGTTTGGCGCGTCCTTTGCCGTGCGGGCCGAGGCCAGGAAACTGGTGACCCATGGAATCTATTCCAAGATCCGCAACCCGATTTACGTCTTCGGAGGGCTCGCATTCCTGGGAGAGTTCGTGGCGCTAGGATGGTACCTCGGGATAGCGGTTTTGGTGATCGTTAACCTTAGCCAGTACTTCCGCATCAGGCGCGAGGAGCAGGTGCTCACGGCGGCCTTCGGTGATGAGTATCGTGCCTATAAAGCCCAAACCTGGTTCTGATTTTGCTCATACCCGACAAAGCCCCCGGTACAATTCCCGCGACTTGTCGGGCGAAACCGGAGATACTAGCTGTTTGAGACCGCATTTGAAAATGCCTACGTCATGAATATTGCTGAAGCCATCCGTATCGCCCTGCTGTCGCTTTGGGCGAACAAACTGCGCTCCGTGCTCACCCTCCTCGGAGTGGTCATCGGGGTGGCGGCGGTGATTGCCGTGGTCACGTTCGTCAACGGCATCAACGGTTATGTTGCCGAGAAGATCTTCAATCTCGGGGCCAACAGTTTCATCATCAGCAAGCAGCCCAACGTGGTGACGGATGTTGACGAGTTCATCGAGGCCAACAAGCACAAAGACCTGACGATGGATGAGTATCGCGCGGTCGCCGATGGATGCAATGCGTGCAAGGAGACGGGCGCCAGCTTGCGGAGTTTCAATGGCAAAGTTGTCTACGGGACGCAGAACAGCACCGACACCTGGATTCGTGGCTGGACACCCAGCATGGCCCGGATCTACGACCTCGATCTAGTGGCCGGGCGGATGCTCAACGAGAGCGATGAGAACAGCGCCGCTTCGGTAGTTATCATCGGCGACGACATCCGCGAGAACCTGCTTGGCGGCACCGATCCGCTGGGGAAGGAAGTCCGGGTCGATGGCAAGGTGTTTCGCGTCGTTGGCGTGGGAAAAAAGGAAGGCAAGACTCTGGGTCAGAGCCGCGACAACTACGTCATCATGCCCATCGCCACCTGGTTGAAGACCTATGGTTCGCACAACAGCGTCACCATCTGGGGAAAGTCATTTGACGCCGGAGCGCCGTTCGAGCAGGCCGTGGACCAGGCGCGCGTGATTCTCCGCTCGCGCCGCCACGACCGGGCAGGTGAAAAGGACAGCTTTGTCATCGAGAGCAATGCCAGTTTCCTTTCCATTTGGTCTGATCTGAGCGGAACGTTTTTCATTGTGATGATTGTGATCGCCTCTATTTCGCTCATCGTTGGTGGCATCGTGATCATGAACATCATGCTGGTTTCGGTGACCGAACGCACGCGGGAAATCGGCATTCGCAAAGCCCTGGGAGCGCGGCCACGTGACGTGCTGCGGCAGTTCCTGATCGAGTCCATCACCATGGCGCTGATGGGCGGAATGATCGGCGTGCTGGGCGGCGTCGGTATCGCAAAACTTGTAACGCTGGCGATCGGAATGCCGTCGGCGATTAAGCTATGGGCCATCTTCGCCGGTCTGGCAGTTTCGGCTGGAGTGGGAATCTTCTTCGGGGTGTACCCGGCTCGCAAGGCGGCCAGGTTAGATCCGATTACGGCCTTGCGGTTTGAGCTCTAGAGTGCACTGCTCAAAGACGGTGACGTGTGCAATACATTACAACGGATCCCTGGGGTGCCAGACACAAAGGCAGCGGCTTCGGCTCGTTCGACAGCTAGGGAAACTGAGAAGAACCGAAGTCGCGCTGTATCATGGGCTCCAGGAGAGAGTGCATGATTCAAATTGAATTACAACCCGAGGTTGAGGCACGTCTCGCGGCCCAGGCCCAGGCCCATGGCATGGATGTACACGCCTATGTCGAGAGCCTGCTTAACCAAGCTTTGCGAGTGAAGAACGCTGTATGGTGCCAGCCAACACTTGCAGAGCTCGCCGTTTTCTTTGAAACCATGTCGGCCAACTCCGAAAAGATTCCTCAACTGCCCGACGAAGCTTTTCGTCGCGAGAGTTTTTATCAGGACCACGATTAATGGCAAACGGCCCGAGATACCTAGCTGATACGACCGTCCTTCTCCGGCTTTCAAAAGAAGAAGACCCACACTATGCTCTTGTGCAGTCCGCTACACAAGCCCTCATAGAAAGCCGGGTGCAGCTGTGCTACGCTCCCCAGAACATAAGTGAGTTTTGGAACGTATGTACACGGCCAACGGACCACAACGGCTTTGGTTTGTCGATTGAGGAAACGGATGTGCGCGTCAACGCGATTGAGCGCATCATGACTCTGCTTCCAGATAACGAACAAATCTATTGGGTCTGGCGAGATCTGGTTGTGAGCAATAGTGTTCGCGGGGTGCAGGTCCATGATGCGCGGCTTGCTGCTGCCATGCAGGTTCACGCGGTTTCGCATATTCTCACCTTGAATCAGCCTGATTTCGCGCGCTACACGAGCATCCAGGTTGTGCATCCGCGGGATGTGCCTGTGTGAATGTCGGCTGAGAAGACGACGGGTGCCAAGGTTTAAGCGGTAACGCATGCGGCGAAGTGACTACAAAGAAATCCTGCGCATGGCGTTGGAGACGATCGCCAAGAACAAGATGCGATCGGGGCTGACTGTGCTTGGCATCGTGATCGGCGTCATGATGGTCATCGTCATCTCGTCGGTCGTGCGCGGATTGAATTCCAATGTCGAGGGCATGTTGAAGGACATGGGCTCCGACCAAGTCTTCGCCTACCACTTTTCGCCGTTCACCTTCGGCCGGCCGACCACCGAAATGCTGACCCGCAAAGAGTTGACCCTCGACGATGCATTGGCCATGCGAGACCTGCCTCACGTGAAGGCGGCCACTGCCAGCCTGCGTATCATGTTGCCGCAGACAGGCACGGGAACTTTCGCGGTGAAATACGAGGGACGCAGAACCAAGAACACCATCCTAGATGGCAATCTGCCGGCCACCATGCAGACCGATGACCTGACCATCGTTCGCGGGCGCTGGTTTACCGAAACCGAAAATGAGCATCGCAGTCTGGTGGCCGTTCTGGGCAATGACACCGCGGAAAAGCTCTTCGAAGACGAGGACCCGATAGGCAAGGAGGTCAACATCGAGGGCGAGTTGTTCCAGGTGATCGGGGTCATGGCCAAGCGCAAAGCGGCCTTCGGCAACGGTTCGAATCCGGAAGACAACATCGTGCGCATGCCCATCTCCACTCTTCACAAATTGCACCCCGAACAGAAACAGTACTGGATTACGGTGAAGTCCACGTCGCACGCCGACATGGACACTACCATGGACGAGATGCGCGCGCTGCTAAGGCGGCGGCGGCATCTTGCTCCCGACCAACCCGATAACTTCGCGGTGTTCAGCCAGGATGCGCTGAGCGATACCTGGAACCAGCTCACCGGAGGACTCTTTGTCTTCATGTTCGCGGTATCGAGCGTGGCGCTGATCGTGGGCGGAGTCGGCGTGATGAACATCATGCTGGTGTCGGTGACCGAGCGCACCCGCGAGATCGGCGTGCGCAAGGCCATTGGGGCACGCAAGCGTGATGTCCTGCTCCAGTTCACGCTGGAAGCGATAACCCTCACCGGGATTGGCGGTGTGCTTGGAATAATCATCGGCGGCTTTCTAACTGCGCTGGTTCCGTTGGTGTTTCCCTCCCTGCCCGCGAGCATGTCGCTCACCTGGGTGCTGACCGCAACCGCCGCTTCGATTGCGATCGGCCTCGTGTTCGGAATCTACCCCGCGTGGAAGGCGGCTAATCTCGATCCCATCGAAGCGTTACGCTACGAGTAGCGAAGAATCACAGTCTTGCGAAATGATGCCTGGACCGATTTCAAGGAACGCCCTGGTGAAGCGATTTGATTGGACGCGCGGAGAACTAGCCGAAGGGCTGCGATGCTACCGTTCAGGAAAGTTCTTTGAAGCACATGAGCACTGGGAAGCAGTTTGGCTGGAGTTGCAAGACCCAGAGAAAACTTTTTTGCAAGGGTTGATCCAGGTGGCGGCAGCGTTTCACCATTTTCAGCGTGGTAACCAGATAGGAACCGTATCCTTACTGCACGCAGCACTGCGGCGACTCGAGCCTCGTTCACCCTCCTTTTCAGGGGTATCCGTAACGCCACTCTGCAGCGAAATCCGCGAGTGGTTGAGGGCTCTGGAAGAGGGTGAGGTTGTGCCCCAGCATATCTTCCCGAAGATTGAATTGAACAGTCAGGCGCAGGACATCGTTGGGCCGAAACGCAGGGCTTAGGCTATGGCTTTCACAATTGTGTTGGAGCACAGCAGCGATTTCCGTTGAAACTTGAAACTTCCTGTGCTAGCGTAACGTCCCGGAGTTTACGCTCGCGTTTGCCGTCGAGTACACAGGCGACTCCTGAGCGTGAGGGCATGTAACGATAGGTCTTTAGGTCTTGCGAGGGAAGGAGGAGATAACAATGCTAGCATGGGTAGTTCTATTTCTGGTGCAACACGGAGGCTTCAGATGGGCATCGGCAGTTGATGGCGTGCCTAGCCATGGCGTGGCGGCGTTGCATCATGTCATCACAATTGCGCAGCGAATCGCATGCTAACGTCCGATGTACGAGAAAAGGGACGCGGGCTGGCCCCGCCACCGGGGCTGCCCGCATCTCGTCTCTTGATTTGGAGTATTCTCCCATCCGGGACTTCCATACCAGCATCAAACCGCCATACTTCTTCCAGCCTGCAGCCAACAAAGGCGCAACCGCCTCCTTCGAACCGCTCACTGTAGTGTGGTCGAGGCAAAAACCCGCACACCCGGCTTCCGGTTTCACGATCTCCGGCACTGCGCTATCGGGCAGCTTGCGGAGGGCGGCACATCCGATTCCACGGTCATGGCAATTGCGGGGCACGTCAGCAGGCGGATGCTGGATAGGTACAGCCACGTTTGGATGGGCGGGTTACTTCTTTCAACAGCCGCAGCTGGGGAATCGATCTTACGACCTCCCGGCCAACAGCCAGATAGACAAGCCGTTCGTTGAGTCCAAGGCAAAGTAGAACTACCCAATTGCCACCCTCGCGATGCCGGGGCAAGAAGACTCTTGAAAATGGTGTAGAACTTTTGGTCGGCCAAAGGCCGCGGTAGCCTCGTCGCAATTTCTTTTGGAACTTACTGGCCCGCTACGAGAGGAGGAGTGCGAGGTCGTCCGGACGCAGGTTGCGGATCAGGCTGTTGTCCGCGCCGATGATAGCGTCGGCCAGATCTCGCTTGGTTTTCTGTAACTCGAGCACTTTCTCCTCGACAGTATCGCGCGTGATTAGCCGATAGGCGAAAACCTGCCGCGTCTGTCCGATACGATGTGCGCGATCGACGGCCTGCGCTTCCACGGCGGGGTTCCACCAGGGATCGAGGAGAAACACGTACTCGGCTGCCGTGAGGTTCAACCCCAAGCCGCCCGCTTTCAGGCTGACCAGGAAGAGGCGGCAATCCGGGTCGCTTTGGAAGCGCTCCACCCGGGCCTGCCGGTTACGGGTAGCGCCGTCCAGATACTCGTAGGTTATGCCGCTGCAATCCAGGCTTTCGCGGACAATCCTCAGCAAGCTAGTGAACTGCGAGAACACCAGCGCCTTGTGGCCCTCGTCAAGCACCTCGCGCAATCGTGCCAGCAGCACGTCCAGCTTGGCGCTGGGATCGGTGGAGCGCTTCTGATCCAGCAGGCCGGGATGGCAGGCCGCCTGGCGCAGGCGCAGCAGCGCTTCCAGTACCTGGATCTTGGACTTCGCCAGTCCGTCCGTTTCGATCTTCTGCAGCAGAGAGTTGCGGTAGTGCTGGCGCAACTCGTCATAGAGCTTGCGTTGGGCGGGTTCCATCACGCAATGAATGGTCTGCTCGCTCTTGGACGGAAGTTCGCGGGCCACCTGCTCCTTGGTGCGGCGCAAGATGAAGGGCCGCAGTGCGTGCGCCAAAAGCCGGCGGGTCTCTTCATCCGGGTTACGCATAGCCCCACCGGCCAGCTTGAAGACGCTGGCGGCGCCCAGCATACCGGGATTGAGAAACTCGAACAGGGACCAAAGCTCGCCCAGATGGTTTTCCACGGGAGTGCCGCTCATCGCCAGACGGTGTCTTCCGCGCAGCAGGCGAACCGCCTTGGCCGATTCGGTATTCGCGTTCTTGACGGCCTGGGCCTCGTCGAGGATAACGTAATCGAACTCGACGTCCTTGAGACGCACGGCATCGCGGCGCAAAGTGCCGTAGGTGGTCAGCACCACGTCACATCCGGCGAAATCGTTACGGCCGCGCGCCAGGCCGGTGTAATCGAGAACGCGAAGCGAGGGCGTGAAGCGCTCCGCCTCCTCTTTCCAGTTGAATACCAGCGACTTGGGGACCACCACCAGCGACGGGCCCACCGCCTCGCCAGCGGCCCGCAGTCGCGCGCCGCGTCTCCAGCAGCGCCAGGACTTGGGCGGTCTTGCCCACGCCCATGTCGTCGGCCAGGCAGCCGCCAAACGAAAAGCGCTGGAGAAATTGCATCCAGCCCAGGCCTTCGCGTTGATAATCGCGCAAGCGCCCCACGAATCCTTCAGGCTGCTCGGCAGGCTCCACCCCTTGAAACAGCCGCAACTCCTCACGGATGCGGGCGAAGGCCTCATCGCAACGGGCCTCGGGTTGTGCGGCCAGCAACGCGTCGAGCAGTCCCGCCTGGCTGGGGCGGAAGCGAATGTGGCCGTCCTCGGCCGTTCCCATTCCAGCCACGGGTCCGAACCGGCGCAACCACTCCTCCGGCAGTATTCCGTAGTTGCCGTTGTCAAGCCGAACCATGTTATCGCCGCGGCGCAAGGCTTCGAGTAATGCAGGGAGTCGCGCCGTGCTGTCGCCGTATTCCACCTCGCCGTGCAGTTCGAACCAGTCCACACCGCTGGAGACTTCGACCCGCACCGCTCCCGGACGCCGGAAGATCTTCCCCTCGGCTTCGATGTGCCAGCCCGCCTCCACCAGTGCCCGCACCACGCGGGGCAGCTTGCTGGGAGCGACTTCCCTGCGCTGGCTCACGGTTCCAGTAGTTCGATGCACGAAACTTGACGCCTAAATCGTCGAGCAACGCGGCGGCAGCTTTTTCCGCCTCGGAGTCACGGCGCACCAGGCGGCGATTGGAAGCCTCGTAAAAACCCTGCGCCGGATCGAGTGCCGGTGCGATTCGGCCATCGTAATCAAACGACAACTCCGCCACTAGACGCTCGGACCCGTACCGGACTTCCGCTTTGCCAATTCGCAGACATGGACGAGGCTGCAGCATGACCTCCTCGTACCGCAATTCCTCAGGAAGGTCCAGCAACGGAAGGCCGGGCGAGCAGAGCAGGGCCGTCAAGAGTTCATCCGTGTCTTCTTCCGGCGCCTCGATGCAGCTCGTTTTGCGGAAATGCGACACCCATTCGAATGACGTGTCTTCGGCCAGCGGCGCCACGCGGTCACGAGTGATTACGAAGCCGCCCTGCGTGACCAGCGCCGGGGCGGCCAAGTCCATGCGCTCCTCTCCACGGCAGAGAACGCCGGTCACGGCCCAGCCGTGTCGCTCGCGCCGGCGCATCTCAAGTCGGACTTTCCAGGGACCGCCATCGTCCCATGCGAGCGGAAGCAAGCTGTCCGCTTCCCTGTTGAGCCGCAAGTAGCAACGCCCGGTGCGGGTCACCCGCGGCATGATCATCGCAGCCAGGTCGTGCGGTATCAGAAAAGACTCGGGAACTCGCTCGTACGAGTCAATGTAGCTGTATCCGTAATTCAATTTGGCACCGGCCAATGCCGCCAGTACTTCGCGGTCTTCCAGCAACGGTAGCTGCGCGAGTTGTTCGCGTTTCAAGGACAGCGCACGTTCCGGCTTCCAACTGCCGTCGGCTTTGCGGTCACGCGAGTGGAGCGAGAGGACCAGCGCCCCTCTGGCTAGGCTGCTGGGTACGTCTACCACGTAGAGGATCTCTCGTTGCGCGGGCCACGCATCCGTGGCCCCGGCAATCTTGCGGCTGTTGAGGATCTCGCTGACCTGTCGCCGCCAAACCGGCGGCTGTGGCGCCGGCACCTTGAAACCTGCGGCAAGTGGGCGCGGTGGCATGCCCGGCGATTCCGGGCCTCCGTCATCGAGGTCCCACTCCTCATCGTCAAATTCACATTCCAGCACCGGATCCACGGCCGCAGCGGCCGGCGAGAGATAGCCCTGCGCCTCTGCTGCCAGGATCGTGGCCCACAGATGCTTACACGGAATCCCGTTGTCCACGTAGTAGGGGCAATCACAGCAGACCGAGAGCGTGTCGCCGCTCCAATTCAGTTCCACGTAGTATGCTCGCGATCCGCGTACGGAGGCCGCCACCTCGGAGTCGGAACCGCGCTGAATTTTAACGCGATGCTGCCGGTAATAGTCCTGTCCCCGCTTGCGGGTGGTGCTACTGAATTGCCCAGCAAATCTCGCCGAAAGGATCATATGTCCGCTTCTGATGGAGACCTCTCGCCATTCTATTCGAGGTGTCTGTTGAAAAACGCAAAAGCATTGCTCGGCGATCCGAAAAGCTAGCCGGTGTGGGCGCGATGGCTCCGCTTGGTATTCACTCTTGGATTGTCAAAGACACGAGCCGCTTTCGTTTAGAAGCCATACCGCAGTGGAATCGCTGTAGAGGGACAGCTCTGCGCCGCGTGTTCTGATCGCGCCGATTATCGAGACAACGTTCTTCCCCGGATTTCGTGCGAGTTGCCCCGGTTTCTCCTCGCCGACAGGACAAGAGAACTCCATCGAAAACGCCCGTGCGCTGAAACGAATCTGCCGCAGCTAGTACTTCCTTTGCTTGGGTGGGTAGTTCTGCACATCTCATGCACCGATCCATAAGTCACCCACCCGATCTCCTCATTTTCCCATTGGGCGGTGTGAGGTTAGACGAGGAATCCCCATCCAAGCAAAACCAGCTTGGATGGGGATTCCTCAGGATCCATGACTTGGGACCCGCCCAGCGCTAACCAACAGTCACTGTCCCCTAGCCGCTGCTCTTCTCACGCTTGCGCCGGCAAACCTCCATTGGATATCCAGCGAGTCGATGGTTTGACGGGCGCCTTGGGAAGAATGTCGAGGTAGATAACGGCGTACCGGAATGCGATTACACCAGCCGCGATGACCAAAACGCTCGACGCCAACTCCGTCCACTTGGGCACGTAGTGTGTTCCCATCGCTGACTGCAACGAGTTGATCGAGACGTTCAGCCGGTCAACCATAAATCCCGCAACCACGATGGCAGAAGTCCAATACAGCCGCTCAGGATTCGAGCGCACGCTGTTATAGCTCAAGAGGAATATGGGGACCGCCAGGAACAGCACCACCTCGAGCCAGAAGTATCCGGCTTCGTTGGTGCGCTGGAAGGCATAGCCCAGCGCCTGGTTCGAAACCAGATCGAGGACCTTGAAGAAGGCATATACGATCAGCAACAGTTGGATCATCCGGCCGCAGTCGCTGAGGATGCTGAAATCCACGCGTACATTCAGCGAACGCATGCAGAGGTAGATGGCCATCACGGTCAGCGCCAGTCCAGCGGGAATCGCCGACAGATAAAACAAGGCATGCATGTATTGCGAATACCACAGCGGATGAATCTTGCCGCGCGCGATGAGGTAGAGGCCACCCAGGTAAGACTGGTGCATGGAGGACAGCAGCACGCCAGCCAACACGACAGCGATGAGGATTTTGTGGTGATAGCGCAATACCGTCTCGCGAAATGCCTTCCACGGCAGCTTCTCGATCACCGCCGGAGCGAACTCGAAGGTCAGCACCGTCATGTAGGTCATGATGCAGACGCACACATCGAACAGCACCGAGCGGTGGTTCCACATCACGATGGGGTGCCAGAAGCGCCACGGGAGTCCGATCTCGTAAAGGTACCCGACCATGACCGTCAGGTAGCCCAGGAACGAAATCAGGATCGAGGCACGCAGTATGGGCCGATAGCGCTCCATGCCCAGCAAGTAAACCGCGGCGCTGATGCCGAAGCCAGCAGCAGAGAGTCCGATGCCGCAGAGCGTGCCCAGACCAACCCACAAGCCCCAAGGCATCTGGTCGGTCAGGTTCGTGCTGGCCCGGAATCCCTCGAAGAACCGAACGTACGTCGCATAAAGACCGGTAGTAAATATGATGGCTACAATGACGCGCCATAAAGTTATTTCGGATTTGATTCGCGCGATCATGGCTAGCTCCTTTCCCCTTTGATCCGGTTGATGGTAGCTTTTTCCGCGGCCTCAGCGAGCGCAACTTCGCGGCGCCGCTGTGTGACCCAATACAGTGCCGAAAGAATGGTGCCGCCCATAATCACAACCTTGGGCGAGTCGCCCAGAGCGCTGGCGGTAAGTGTCGGCATGGGCTGATTGCCCGTGGGAGCCGGCTTGAATCCGAACTTCTCGAACGCAACGTCGGAGACGAACAACACGCTTCCACCGCCAAGTTCTTCGAGCCCGTAGATCCGTGGAACGTAAGATGAGTCGCCGCGGATACGTTTCCAGGCTTCGGCGATCAGCTCATCGCGATTGCCAAAGACAGTCGCTTGCACCGGGCAGGCTTCCGCGCAGGCCGGGGATTTGCCAGCCTTGATGCGGTCGGAACACATATCGCACTTCTTGACGAAGGGCGCGAGCTTGGTCCATTGGTAGCGTGGTACCTGGTAGGGGCACGCCAGCATGCAATAGCGACAGCCGATGCATTTATCGGCGTTGTACACCACCGGGCCCGAGCGCGGTCTTGCTGATGGCGCCGACTGGGCAGGCCGAAGCGCAGGCGGGATCGTCACAGTGCATACAGACTTTGCGGACGAACTTGTCGCCGCGCGTCTCAACCACGGTGAAGGCGGTGTCGGACAGGGTTGGTTCAGGGTCCGTGCCGAATCCGTGGAGCTGTTTGCAGGCGGTTTCGCAGCTCAGGCATCCGATACAGCGCTTGATATCGATGAGCATTGCTTTTTGTTTTGCCATGGGTTCTCCGTTGTCCTATTCCGATCTGCGCTACGTCAGGAAGAATTCTTTCGCCAACTGTTCCTCGCGTACTGGCGTCCACTTGGAAGAGCAAGCCCTTGACCGGCAGTCCGCCGTCTTGTGCCAGGGCGGGATTGAGTTGTTGCAACATTGCGCCCATACGCGCCATGCTGTTCTGCATCCATGCCGGAACGATCGGCCCGCGCAAAAGGTTCTTCACGTTGGTCGACAGCTCGGGAGCCTTGACCATGCAAAGCCAGCCGTTCTTGTACGGGTCATCCACGATGAGGTTGGGGTTCTTCAGGACTTCGTGGTTGACCGAGACCAGCACGCCCTCGATGGGCGACAGCAGATCGACGCTTTGCCCTTCGCGGGTCACCGTAGCACAACTTCTGCCCTTGCCGCACCCAGCGGTTCAGATCGGCGATTTCGATGGAGTCGATCTTGCCGAACAGATTTCCTGCGAAGCCATCGATGCCGACGCGAGCGTTCTGCCGGCCTTCGTCCATGACCCAAGTGTGGCCAGGATGGAAGGCATAATCTTCGGGAACGTCGAAGCCTCGCGTGTTTCGCCATGACGGGCGCATTCAGCTTCTTGGCCGGCGCCACTTGCAGCGTCGCCGCAGTCTCTTGCGGACGACGGAAATACATGACGGTAAGAATGAGAAGGAACGTAAGCAGGACAAATAAGATCGACATAAAGCCTCCTTACCTGCTCCGCTGGATGTCATACCGCGGCATCGTCAGGAGCGAAGCACGGGCCGTTCGATCTGGTCGGTTTCAACGAAGTGAGGCAGATAGTCACGGGGTCGTGCTCCACCATTGCTGGTGCACGTGGGGTGCAAATCGATTCCCGAAAGAGGCTATGTCGGCAAAGGAGTTAGCGGCGCGGTGCCGATTATGGAAGGTAGGATCCTTGCGTTTTGCAGGTAACCGTCGCACTTTGCAGTAGTGCAAAGGTTGTTCCGGAGTCTCCAGAGCGGTGTCACTGCGGGTAGTGCGGCCTTCTAAGAAAGGTGACGTCCCGGAAGGGACTCATCGACCTCTCCAACCTCACCAGGGCTTCCACCCTGGGCTAGAATCAATTCCACCCCTGCGGGGCTGGATCTAGCCACTATCCACTGACCACTGATTTAGTAACCTGCCAGCTCCACCATCGCCTGGTACACATGTTCCGCCTGAGGCAGAATCTCATCCTCCAGGATTGGCTGGTAGGCGACGAACGTATCCTTGGCCGCCACGCGCTTCACCGGAGCATCGAGCTTGTCGAAGAGTTCGTCGGCGATGCGGGCGGCGATCTCCGCGCCATAGCCCCAGCTCAGCATGTCTTCGTGAGCTACGAGCACTCGGCTGGTCTTGGTCGACAGATGTCGCAATCGCTCTCCCAGTCGATAGGGACTGAGCGTGCGCAGGTCAATCAACTCCACGCTGACGCCATGCTCGCGTTCGATGCGTTGCGCCGCCTGCAGCGCGCGCGGAACCACGGCGCCATAGGTCACCACCGTGAGGTCGTGACCGGGACGAACGATCTTCGCCTTGCCGAACGGAATCATGTAATCCGGCCCCGGATACGGCGCGCGACCGAACGTCTCGCGATAGAGGCGCTTGTGCTCCAGGAACAGCACCGGATCGTCGCAACGAATCGCGGTACGCAGCAATCCGTTGGCATCGAGCGCATTCGACGGAAAGACCACGCGCATGCCCGGCGTGTGGGTGAAGATGCTTTCGCCGCATTGCGAGTGATAGATGGACCCGCCCGTGAGATAGCCGCCAATCGCGACCCGCACCACCGCCGGCGAGGAGAAGGCGTTGTTCGAGCGCCAGCGTATCAGCGGCAGCTCGTTACGAAGCTGCTGCATGGCGGGCCAGATGTAGTCGAAGAACTGGATCTCCACCACCGGCTTGAGGCCACGGGTCGCCATTCCCACTGCGCGGCCGACGATGTTGGCCTCCGCCAGCGGTGAGTTGAAAACCCGGTCGTCGCCGAACTCGGTCTGCAGTCCTCCCGTCAGCTTGAAAACGCCGCCCTTGCCTTTCACCTGCTTGTCTTTGAGATATTCGACGCGGCTGCAGTCGGCCACGTCTTCGCCAAACATCACGATGCGCGGATCGCGCTTCATCTCGTCGCGGAGACAAGCGTTGATCAGATCGGCCATCGTCTTTTCGGGAGCACCGGGCGCGCCCTTTTCCGCGGGCAGAGGATGGACCGCTTCGGTCTGAAACGCCGCCGAGGCAGGGATCGAGATCGGGCGAATACACAAACAGTTTGTACGAGTCGGGTGCGGGCAGGGCCGCGGCAACGGCTCGATCAGCCGCGTCCTGGATTTCAGCGTCCGCATCCTTCTCCAGATTGTCGATGCCCTGCTCGTCGAGAATGCCCTCGCGAATCAGGAAAAGCTGGAAGCGGGTGATGGGGTCGCGTTCCACTTCCTGCTTGCGCTCGGATTCGGGCCGGTAGAGTTTTTCGTCGTCCGACAGCGAATGCGAGTACGGACGGATCACATGGCCGTGAACGAACGCCGGACCCTCGCCGGCGCGAATGTAATCGACCGCGGTCTTGAGCGCTGCATAGCTGACGATGGGATCGGTGCCGTCGATTTCGTCGAAATGGAAGTTGGGGAATCCCTTGACCAGCTTGCTGATGTTGCCGCCCGCCGTGCCCACTTCCACCGGCACCGAAATGGCGTACTCGTTATCTTCGATCAGGTACAGCACGGGCAGCTTCAGGTTCGACGCGGTGTTCAACGACTCCCAGAACTCGCCTTCGCTGGTGGTGCCATCGCCGCAGGAGACGTAAACCACTTCGTCGCCGTGGAACTGTACATCCTTGAACTGGCGATAATCGCCGCTGGCCTTCTCCGCGGCCTGAGGATCGCGATTGAAATAGCGTCCCGCTTCGGCGCAGCCCACGGCTTGCAGAAACTGCGTTCCCGTCGGCGAAGACTGGGTCACGATGTTCAGCTTCTTGTGTCCCCAGTGCGAAGGCATCTGCCGTCCGCCGGAGTTGGGATCGTCGGCCGCGCCTACGGCTTCCAGCAACTGCTCGTACGGCGTCATGCCCAGGGTAAGGCAGAGCGCGCGGTCGCGATAGTAGGGATAGAACCAGTCGTAGCCGGGGCGCAGCACCATTCCGGCGGCAACCAGCAACGCTTCGTGTCCCGCGCCCGAGATCTGAAAGAAGATCTTTTGCTGGCGCTTGAGCAGGATCTCGCGGTCGTCGATCCGGCGCGACATGTACATCAGCCGGTAGATTTCGATCAGTTGCTGGGTGGTGAGCCCTTCATATTTCGTATTGGAAGCGGGTTTAGGCTCTACTTTTGCGGTGGCCATCCATTACCTCAGGTGTGAAATGCGAACCCGGTCACGGCGACGAACGTCTCGTTATTGTAAATGTTCCGCAGGGTTTCTTGAATTGTCATTCGTGGGCTAACACTTTTAGTCGCTATCGAATTGTCATCACGAGCGGAGCGAAGGACCTGCTTCTGGCGCCTTTCGAGACGCAAAAACCGAAACGAGCTAAAGGTGGAGAATGCTTGTCGTGAGCCACTAGAGGAAAACAGACGCCTCGCTGCGCTAATCATGACAAGTCAAAAAACCGGGTATGGCTATACTGGAAGGGAATGATACGCACGTTTCGGCCTATTCCGCTCAAAAAAATTAAGCTCATCATCTTTGATCTCGATGGCACCCTGATCGATTCCGAGCGCGACCTGGCGGCTTCGGTAAATGCCATGTTGCGCCACTACGGCCGCAACGAACTGCCCATCGAGGTGATTGGCACCTACATCGGCGATGGGGCGCCCATGCTTATTCGTCGCGCGCTCGGCGATCCCGCCCATGGCGAGTTCGTGCAGGAAGCGCTTAACTATTTTCTGCTTTATTACCGCGAACACAAGCTCGACAATACGCGCCTCTACGAAGGGATTGGCGAGGCGCTACAGCAGGTCGGCCACGGCGATGGCGTACCACGCAAGTTGGCTGTGCTCACCAACAAGCCGGTGCGAGTGTCGCGCGACATTCTGTCCGGGCTTAAGCTGGCCGACTGTTTCGTGCAGGTTTACGGCGGCAACAGTTTCGAGACCAAGAAGCCTGATCCTCTTGGCGCCAACACCCTGATGCGCGAAGCGGGCGCGACTCCCGACGAGACCGTGATGGTCGGCGACTCGGGAGTGGACGTACTAACTGCCCGCAATGCAGGACTGTGGAGCGTCGGAGTTACCTACGGATTTGCGCCGCTAACCTTGCAGCAGGTTCCTCCCGACGTGTTGGTGGATACTCCGGCGGAGTTGGCTCGTGCGTTGACTGTGGGCGATCTGGCGGAACAGGACGCACGGTGACAGAAATAAGAGGTTTCCCAATGTTTCCAACCATCTTGAGGGAGAAGGCCAGCACGGAAAAGCAATGTTCTTGAGAACCTTATGAGGTTTGATGCTCTTCTGCCCGATCGGATTCGCCAACCCCTCATGGACTAGGATGCTGCCGAACGTCGGCGACAATCTTCAAGATGGCGCTGATCACGAGCTGCGGCTGCTCGGTTTGAATTTCATGCCCTATACCGCTCGCGGTTACAAGTGAAGAGTTGGTCGAGAGCTGCGCCAAGTCGTTCTGCCAATCCGACCAAGCTTTTTCGAACGCGTCATCCCGATCCCCGCCCAGTCCCACCGTGGGGTCGTGAGCCAGCACGGCGAGCGGCTTGTTTCCCAAATTGCCGGCTCCGGTCGCCTGGAGGTGGCTCTCGGAATAGGAGGCATACTCCGCGAGAACCGAGGCCGTATACTTCTCGCAATCCGGGCAAGCGGCGGACTGATTGCACCATCCCAAGAAGCGCGGCAAACCCAGCGGCACGGTCAGGCGCAGAAGACCCGGGACGAGCTCCGGGTGGGGGAAGTGATCCGGGAACTTTACGGTTTCGTCCGGATGTACAGAGTCATCGAGCACGACGCCAGCTACATCGTCAGGATACAAGCTGGAAAAGATCTGGGTCACGAGGCCACCGAACGAATGACCCACGACCACGTATGGCGGGTTGACACCAGCTTTCGTGAGTAGCGTGTGGAGTTCGATCGCCATCTGGTGAGCGGTAAGAGGGGCTGGTCCCGGGTCGCTCCAGCCAAATCCGGCTCGATCATAAGAGCAGACACGAGTGATATGTGCGATTGCGGGTTGTACCTTCTGCCACTGGCGCGAGGAGTCGAGTGCGCCACTCTCCAGGATGACGGCGGGCGATCCCTGTCCCGTGCAGTCAAGGTATAGTCGGTAGCCGCCGACATCGACCAGCCGGCCTATCATTGGGCAGCGCGCAATAGCTCTGCGCTCGGCGATTACCTCGTACGTACGACCGATAGCCGCCAGCACCACAACAAGCAAAACGATGGCGATTAAGAGTCGTTGGATGCGACGTCGCCAGCGGTACTCGGACGAGCTAGGTCCCATTGATCTATTATCGCGAAAAAGCGATGGCGCGACTGCGGTCGCGCCGACTCAAGAAATCGCGTTGATCGTTGGCCCCGAAGGCGGGCATTCATAACTGGTTACTTCTGATTAGCCGGCCTTCTCCATGATTGGCAGGTTCACATTGCGCTTCTGGACCATCTCGGCCGTAACCTCAAAGTCCTTGACCCGCTTTTGACCGGGGAGGTTGTACATCAGGTCAAGCATCAGTTCTTCCAGGATCATGCGTAGGCCGCGGGCGCCGACCTTACGCAACATGGCTTCCTTGGAGATGCAGCGCAGCGCCTCGTCGGTGAAGCGCAGCTTGACGTTTTCGAACTCGAAGAGTCTCTGGTACTGCTTCACAATGGCATTCTTCGGTTTGGTGAGGATCTCGATCAGGGCATCTTCGTCGAGGTCGCTCAATACGCCAACCACTGGCAAGCGGCCAACGAATTCGGGGATCAGTCCAAACTTGATCAGGTCTTGTGGCTCGACTTGCGCCAGCAATTCCGTGTCGCGCTTATTGCTCTCTGTGAAGGCAGCTTCTTTGGCCTCGTCGGTGCGGAATCCCATGGATCGCTTGCCGAGCCGTCTGCCGATCGTGCGCTCGAGTCCGACGAATGCACCACCGCAGATGAACAGGATGTTGGTCGTGTCCACCGGCGTGAATTCCTGGTGGGGGTGTTTTCGGCCGCCCTGGGGAGGAACATTGGCTACGGTACCTTCCAGGATCTTCAGCAACGCCTGTTGCACGCCTTCGCCAGAAACGTCCCGGGTGATGGAAGGGTTCTCGTCCTTGCGGCCGATCTTGTCGACTTCGTCGATGTAGATGATGCCAGTCTGCGCGCGTGCCACGTCTCCGTCGGCGGCCTGGAGCAGCTTGAGGATGATGTTCTCTACATCCTCGCCAACGTAGCCGGCCTCGGTCAGGGTGGTGGCATCCACGATGGCGAACGGCACGTCGAGCATCTTGGCGAGAGTTTGCGCCAGCAGCGTTTTGCCGGTCCCAGTGGGGCCGATGAGCATGATGTTCGACTTGGCGAGTTCCACTTCACCGCCGCGCTGCCGATTCATGTAAACCCGCTTGTAATGGTTGTAAACCGCTACGGCGAGCTTCTTCTTGGTTTGCTGCTGTCCGATGACGTACTCGTCGAGGAAGGCCTTTACCTCAGTGGGCTTGGGAAGCTGGTTGGGAGTGGCGGCAGGCTGGGCCTCGGAGCGGTCGTCTTCCAGAATGGAATTACAAACGGCGACGCACTCATCGCAGATGTAAGCGCGCGGGTAGTCAGTGGGAGACGAAATCAGCTTGGCGACGGCGTCTTGAGACTTGTGGCAAAACGAACAGCGAAGCACTTCGTCGGAACCGGTCCTGGTTCTCACGGAAACTCCTTTACCTCGCACGCTGACAGCCGGTACTCTGGGTCCTGCTGCATTCCCCGTCCGTTCGAAACGGGCAGGAGCCGTGTTGCTCCTGTAAGAAGCCTGCCACTATCGGCCATTGGCAGCCTTCTCGAGAATCCCCTAAGTGCTGCTGCACTTACACCTATTCAACCACAATTCGCCGCGCTGCAAGGCACCGTTGGTGTCAGATCGGATACAACTTTCGAAGCAGGGCCGGGCAAATTTTCCGTATTAGGCAAGTGCTAAGTTTCGCACCTTACTTGTGCTTAAAAATGATGTCATCGATTAAGCCGTACTCCTTCGACTGCTGCGCATTCATGATGAAATCGCGCTCGACATCGCGCTCCACTTTTTCCAGACGCTGACCGGTGTGCTTCGACAGCAATTGACTGGTGATTTCGCGCATACGCAGGATTTCGCGTGCGTGAATATCAATGTCCGTAGCCTGACCGGAAAGGCCCGACATGAGCGGCTGATGGATCAGAATGCGCGAAGTGGGCAGGGCAAACCGCTTCTTTGGTGCACCCGCAGCCAGCAGCAGCGCTGCCATGCTGGCCGCCTGGCCAATGCAGATGGTAGTCACATCCGGACGGATAAACTGCATGGTGTCGTAGATCGCCATGCCCGCCGTGATGGAACCGCCAGGCGAATTAACGTACAGGGAAATGTCTTTTTCCGGGTCTTCGGCTTCGAGAAACAGCATTTGAGCAATGATCAAGTTTGCGACATTGTCATCAATAGGAGTGCCGAGAAAAACAATATTGTCCCGCAACAGGCGGGAATAAATGTCGTAAGCCCGCTCGCCCCTGCTGGTCTGTTCAATCACCATGGGCACAAGCATTGTTTGCGCCTCCCTTCACGTTTCCTGGCCACACTTCTTCCCGAGGGTCAAAGTGGGGAGGTGGAACGCAGCCCGCACTATGCGGACCTGCGGTACAGAGAATCCAAGGTCTTCTCATTGCGGATGCGATGCCGAATTCTATCGAGCCCTCCATCCTGCGTCAAACGAGCGCGGACTTGTTCGATGGTTTGCTTCGACTGGGTGGCCAGCGCTTCCAACTCGCGGTTGAACTCCTCGTCACTGACTTCGATCTTTTCTTCGTCAGCAATCTGCTCCAGGATTAGGGACGCCTTTACCTCGCGCAGTGCACCGTCGCGTTGCCCGGCGCGCAGGCGGGCGAAGTCCATGCGTTTCATGTCTTCGGTGCGCATGCCCTGTGCCACTAGTGCCCGCAACCCCCGCTCCAACCGAAGATCAATCTGCTGATCCAACATCACTTCGGGAACCGGAAAATCGTTGCGCTTCACCAGTTCCTCGACGATCTGGTCCTTACCCTGGTGTTCGGCCTCATGTAGCTTCTCCGCCCTCATATTCTCAAGAAGCCGGGCACGAAGCTGATCTAGCGAAGTGAAGTCGGTGCTCAGCTCCTTGGCGAATTCGTCATTCAGTTCGGGAATACTGCGGGTCTTGATGCCTTTCACGTCCACTTCGTACGTCATGGTCTTGCCAGCGAGCCGCTTGTCGGAGAAATCATCGGCATACTTCACGTCAAAGCTGCGCTGCTCGCCCGACTTGGCGCCACGCAGGTTTTCAGTGAACTCCGGAATCGTGTTGGTTCCGCCAATCTCCACCATGACCTCGTCCACCTCAACGGGTTTGGAATCGGCGCTTTGTTCGCTCTCCTTGGGTGTGCCTTTAAAGCTGACGACTGCGAAGTCGCCGTCCACCAACAGACGCTCTTCTTCCACGGCACTGTAGGTGGCGTGCTGCTCACGCAAGTTCTTAAGAGCATTTTCCACGTCTTCGTCGCTCACGTTCGTGTCAAGCCGCACAATGTGGAGGTCCTCATAAGGAGCGATCTTGAAATCGGGCAGCACCTCGAAAGACGCCGTAAACTTTAGCGGCTCGCCGTCATGCAGGTGAAGGTCGGTGACGCGTGGCTGCGAGACCGGCAACAGGTTCTGCTTCTGGGTTTCCTCGCGGAAATAACGAGGCACCAGGGCTTCGACGATCTCGTTCTTAATATCTTCGGCAAAACGCTGGCGAACGATGGACGCGGGGACTTTGCCCTTGCGGAAACCGGGGATGCGCGCCAGCTTCTGATAGCGGCCGACAACGCTTTCGGTTTCGGTGCGGATTACGTCGGCAGGAATCTCGATGGTGAGTTCGCGCTTGCAAGGATTCGTTGGTTCGGAAGAGGTGGGTTCCGTCGCGGTTGTTTCGGTCGTATTGGATTCAGTGGTCAAAAGAGTTGCCTTCAGCAGTGAACGTGGCTGTGACTGGCCGGGGGATGCCATCGGCGACGGCTATATGGAACGCGACTCCTTGCCCACGGTGCTGTCCACCGCTTGAGCAACAATCAGCGCTCTCCCGGCAATTGCCACTAAACTTAAGTGTATGAGAGCCGTGCGGGGTGGTCAAACGACGTGAGAGCCGGCGTTATGGGTTCTGCCTGCCTGCAGGGAACACGCTGAGACTTAAACAGTGAATCCGATCGGGAACCGAATCATTCCGTACAGGGCTGCCCGGCTGAATCTCCGGGTAACATCCACGCCTGAGCGGATGCCGCAGGCTGGGCCTGCTCCAGCGGGCCCAGCAACTCAGTCGCGCGTAGCTGGGTTAGTTCGATCCAGGTCTTTTGCCAGCGCTGAGCGACGCACTTGTCAATGCGCGTACCGGGCTTGGGAAAACCAAATCCTTCGTAAAACTCCAGGATGTTATTCCGCAACGCATCGTCTATGTGGTTGAAATGATCGTAGGCCAGCTCGTCGAGTAGCTCCCGGTAGGTCGCGTCGGCCAGAGGATATTCGCCGCGCCTGGTCGGCTTGCCGGTGTCGAGATCGATGTTGGGCGTCTGCATGTCGTGATTCTTGACCTCGTTGAGGGCCTCGCTGAAGCGATCAATTGTTTGGTCCACGCTCTTGAAGTACAGGTCTTCGGTCTTGGGGGTAGGCTCTTTGAAGTCAACCGCTCGCAGCGGCCCTACTTTTGGCGCAATCTTGAATAACGCGGCCAGAAAATGCGCACCTGGGCCCGGATTCTGGTATCCCGATCCCCACGACTTGCTATAGTCGGCCTTCGACAAGTGATACAAAAAGTGCTGCCGGTTGAAGTTCGGGATTTCACGCTTCAACTCGTCTCCCTTGACGAGCAAAGCGACTCTGGTCATTTCGGGGATGATCTGGCTGACGCTTCGACGATAGGTTCCGATGGCAAGTTGTTCCTTTGGCATCACGTCGGTCAGCTTCAATCCGTAGGTGTCGTAGAAAGCCCTCTCCAACAGAGGGGCAGAGACCTGGAATCCGATGAAATTGTGATAGTTCTCCGGCGCGTAGCGGCCCTTCGCGACCTGTAAAACATCAAAGCCGAACTCGGTTTTGAGATGGGCCTTATGATCGACGTCGTAGGGCACTGCAGGCCCATACCACCTCGCCAGTTCGGGATATTCAATGCCAACCGACAAATTTATGTAGGGATGTCCGTTGATGTCGGAAATGTAGTGGGAGAGCGCTCCCAGGGCAAACGCGTATTCATTCAGGTCATACGCATCATTGAGCATCGCCTGAACGAAGTCGCCGGTGCGGACATAGTGTGTCAGGTCGCTGAAGACATGACTACCGAAAGGATAGTAGCCAATGTCCTGCACGACGCTTCCACCGTATGCGTAAGCATGGGCCGTCACCAAGTCTTGCGGCGTGGCATTGGGGAAGCGTGCCAACAACAGTGGTTGGATTTGCTGCTTCCACAAGAGATCGATGATCTCCTCGTGAGTCAGCACCGAGTAGCCAGCGCAAAGTGGCGCGACTGCAAGTATGCCAACCATCAGCGTAATGTAGAATGTCGCAGTGCGCGGGGGCGGGCTTGCCTGTCTCATTAAGTCCGGCAAAACTTCAGATACGACCGACCAACAGCAGAATGACCAGAATCAGCACGATCAAGCCCAGACCACCAGAGGGGTAATAGCCCCACCCGCGGCTGTATGGCCAGGAGGGAAATGACCCAACCGACAACAGCAAAAGAATGACCAGCAGGATAATTAACATTCGTCAGTGTCTCCTTATCGTTGCTTCCTTCAAATGGTTTTTGAATGCAACCGGAAGCTTGTAGTTGGAAGCGATTGTTGGGCCGAAGGATGCCTTGACAGGCGAGTGGAATGCTTCCATGGTCTGGGGGACTCCCATTTGTTCTCCCTCGCCTCGCTACAATGAGAAGAATGGCTTCCGCTCTCGCCGTGCTAAACAATGAAGTTGTGACCTGCACCCGTTGTTCCCGGTTGGTGGCCTATCGTGAGCAGATTGGCCGGGAGAGGCGGCGTGCCTATCGCGATTGTGAATATTGGGCGCGGCCGGTACCGGGATTCGGCGATCCCGATGCCCGCGTATTGGTGTTGGGCTTGGCGCCTGGGGCCCACGGTTCCAATCGTACTGGCCGTCCGTTCACCGGGGATGCGTCGGGAAAATTCATGTATCCCATTCTGTACAAGGTTGGTTTCGCGTCACAGCCCAACGCTGAGCATCGCGGCGACGGATTGAAGCTGATCGGCTGCTACATAACCGCGGCGGTTCGCTGTGCGCCGCCCGGCAACAAGCCGCTGCCGTCGGAACTCGCGAACTGTGTGCCATTTCTTGATCGCGAACTGAAAATACTGAAGAGCGTGAAGGTTGTAGTGGCGCTAGGCAGAATCGGTTTCGATGCTTATCTCAATCATCTGAAGCGGAACGGCATTTTGCAGAGCAAAGCAGGATATGCCTTTGCACACGCCGCACGGTACTCATTGTCGAATGACGTGACCCTGCTGGCGTCGTACCACCCTTCGAACCAGAACACCGCGACGGGGAAGCTGACCGCCCCGATGTTCGAGGCAATATTTCGCGAAGCCCGGAAGATGGCGCTTAGCGACGGTTCATGAGCTCTTGTACCATTGACAGGTCAACAAATCACTTGACAAACAATATTAACCTGCTAAACTGTTGACATGAATAACAATATCCCAGAAACGCTGCTAGAAGCCGTCCGGTATTTTTCTGACTTGGACGTGTGCCGTGAGACGCTGGCAACCGTCCGCTGGCCTAGCGGAATTCGCTGTCCGCACTGCGGCGGCAAGGAAGTCTGGACGATCAACAGCAAAACTCGCGGAGTCATCTGGCGTTGTAAGGCTTGCCTTAAGCAGTTCTCTGTGAAGCTGGGCACGCTCTTCGAGGATTCGCCGCTCGGCTTGGACAAATGGTTGCCAGCCTATTGGCTGGAGGTCTCATCCAAGAAAGATGTGAGTTCGTACCAGTTAGCTCGGGCGCTGAAAGTCACGCAAAGAACGGCATGGTTCATGCTTCATCGTATCCGGTTGGCAATGCGTGAAGATGGTGGCAATGGCCCGCTCTCTGGCGAAGTCGAGGTTGATGAGACGTTCATTGGTGGCAAGGAACGGTTCAAGCATGAAAGCAAGCGCCAACATCTCGGAACAGGCTCTATCGGTAAAGTAGCCGTCATGGGACTGCTGGAACGGCACGGCCAAATCCGCGCCAAGACCGTGCGGAGCACTCGCAAGCGTGTGTTGCAGTCCGAGATTAAGCGGCATGTGAAGATCGGCTCGGCTATCTATTCCGATGCCCTGAAGTCCTATGAAGGACTCGAAGCGCAGTACGTTCATGAAGTAATTGACCACGCAGAAGCCTTTGTTCGTGGTCGCGTCCACACGAACGGGCTGGAGAATTTCTGGAGTTTGTTCAAGCGCACGATTTACGGAACCCACCATTCGGTTGAGGCTTTCCATCTTGACCGCTATCTGGACAGCGCAACCTTCCGATTCAATACGCGCAAGATGGCGGACGGTGAGCGGTTTGTCGTGGCATTAAGGCGATCCGATGGCCGGAGACTAACCTACAATGAGTTAACCGGGCGTGAAAGCGCAACATGTTAACAAGAGCATAGGCGGAAACATCTACTATGAGCAAAGATTTGTCAAAAGATGCTGTCAAACAGCTGGTTTATTCGTACAAAGATCAGGGAGTAACAAACGAACTCTATGGATTAGGAATGATGTTGCTCTCTGAGATTCAACAACGGGCCGCGCAACTCGATTCTAAATCAACGATGGCGCTCGGATGGGCCACAAGCATTCTCGCGTTTGTCTTTGTTGTAACTAATAAGATCACTACGGTGATTCCCGCACGGTTTGCGGCTACCAGCGGAGCCTTCGCATTGCTAGCGGCGATCTTCTCCTTTTCGGCATTGCGAACCCGTGACGACTGGGGATGGTTTAGTGATGAATCATGGTTATGTTGCACGGCTCTAGTCAGCGAGGATGAACTAAAAAGGTATCACATTCGCGTAATCCATGACATCAGACAAACACACTTAGCTGCCACGCGAAAGAAAGCTCATCGCTTGCTCTTCGCGGAAATTTTTCTAGGAATAGCCGCGATCTTCTTGTTTCTCGGCGGTATTCACGGAGTCACTTTTTGAGGCTATCCCTGCTTCTGCGGAAGCTATCTATGTTGGTATCCGTATCGCGAGATGGGTGTTCCTGATTAGCCGAGTCTTTTTCTTGCTGTTGGGTTTGCTGGTTTTGTTGTTCGCTGCTGTCATTTTTTTCATTAGGCATGACGTGGAAGACCTTTTATGAAATCTCCAATTGAAAAGAAAGTGAAAATATCGCCGCGCAAGTTCCAGTCAGGGCTCAAGCGCCTCCTCTCCGTTAGCAAGGAAGAAATGGACGCCCGTCTCCGGCTGGAACGTGAACAGAAGTCTCGCCAAGGGACGCGGTAAATGAGGGCGAGAAGCAGTATGACCGGAGCACCTATTGTTTGTCAAGTGATTCATTGCCATTGACAGAGTATGAATTGCGCCGTTCGCCCCTCCCGCGTAGTTCTTCGTCCCGGGCGAAAGTTATTTGTATACGGAGGAAATCACGATGCAAAAGAGAATTGCCCTTATGGTAGGCACGGTGGCGTGGCTGCTGCTGGCTGTGGCGGCGAGCGCTTTCGCTGCCGATGCAAACTCGAGCGATTCCGCAGTTGGCAACTGGATCCTGAACCCGACGAAGTCGCATTTTGAAAACATGCCCGCGCCGAAGTTGGAGAGGTTGCGAATCTTGAAGGATGATCCGAAGGCCCTTTCGTGGACGATGAGCGGATTTGACGTGGACGGGAAGGCTTTTCACGAGTTCTACGACGGGCCGACCGACGGCGCCTATCACCCCATAGTGGGTAGCTCTAATGCCGCGAATGTGGCCTACACCAGAAACAATTCTGTGATCAGTTGGGTCACCAAGGACAAGGATGGAGCGATTGTGGAAACTGGATCCGGCAGCCTATCGCCCGACGGTCGCACTCTGACCCTGAAGGGGACGGTGAAGACTCCTCAGGGAGAGGGAAATTTCACATCCGTGTACGACAGGTTTAAATAGGCGTCCACAGGAGAAGCCAACTTTCGGAAGCCGCTCGCTTCGTGGATGCATTCCGAATATCGACGGAGTCGGCAGCGACTCTCTCCGTTTTCCTTTGAGCCGCCTCTGAGTCCTGCGTGCACGCCCTTTTGATCGCATATTCTCTCGTCATAACAGGTCAGCGAGTGGAAAAGTTTGGCCACTTTGTTGCAAAGTTTTGCACTCAACGCGCAATGAACTAGCGATTACCAACGGAAAGTTGCGGAACTCTGATTGCAAGTAGCGACAGCTGGATGGTTCTGGCCGGAGGGTCCGTGCGCCCACTGCGCGTACGCGTTTACGTAGACGTGTACACAGGTGGAGCACAATTTCCGTGTCGTTCGGACGCGGTTTTTCCTTCGCGTCGCGGTGGAGTTCCGGAGTTCCAAAGCCCGCACCTTGCGCGGTCTGGCTAGGGATAGGGCTTTCCGCGTGATGTGGCAGTGGCGCCGTCGCCAGTTGCTGGTCTTGGACTTGCACGTCGAGAGGCCTGGTGGAGGATTTATGAAGAAGTTCGTGGTGCTTATGGGTGTGTTGCTCGTTGCCACAGTAGGCGCCTACGCAGGTCCAATAAACGGCCCAGACTTAAGCAACCCCGTGCAAGTCGAGTTTATCAGCTTTAACGGCGGCCAGTGGCAGAACGGCTATCCCTACACTCTCGGTATCTTAGGGGTTCCGGGCCTGGTTCCTGCCATGTGCGATGACTATGTCCATGGGGGCGAGCCTGGAGACATCTGGGAGGCCAACATCACGAACTTGGGAAGCAATAACCTAAGTTTGACCCGTTTCGGCTTCGAGGACAGCGCCTTAGGCTTGTTCCGTTATAGAGAGGCCGCGTGGATCTTGTTGCAGACGCCGACTACCCCGCCGAGTGAGTATGCGGACATGAACTATGCGGTGTGGCACATCTTCGATCGCGCCGCCCCACTGGATCCTGGTGCTCAGGATTGGTTGAACGCAGCCCTTTTGGAAGCAGCAAGGGGCTTTCCCGGAGTGCCATTCAGTTCCGTCTATATCATTACCCCGGTTGACCAGTACGACCAGGATCCGAATTCCCCCCAGGAGTTTTTGACCATCGATGCAGCGGTTGCAGGTAGGGGTGGTGGTGGGACAACTCCGGAGCCGAGTACATTGCTATTGCTGGCCACTGGTGTGCTCGGGGTGTGGAGGCGTAAGTTGTTGAGCTAGGCCGCGAGAATTACAGGCCCGTTAGAACTCCTCCTTTCACTTCAACGGCCGTTGTTGCAGGCGGCCGTTCTTTTTTGCGCCTCGAAACTGGTACTGCCGGGGCGCTCGCAGCTAATTCCATCTTGCCACCACGAACGATTCCGTCCATAATTGATTGTGCACCCCCAAGCGCTCCACCCTGACCGCGCTATTACGCTGGCGGACAGGGCTCCCCTTGAAAAAGGGGAGAAAGTGAAGCGATCTCACCTGGTGCATAATTCTCCAGAACAGAGGGACGGATGTCGGCAAAGTACATCTTTGTGACGGGCGGTGTGGTGTCTTCGCTTGGCAAGGGGCTGGCGGCGGCTTCCATTGGCTGCCTGATGGAGAGCCGGGGATTGAAAGTCACGTTACAGAAATTCGATCCCTATTTGAATGTGGATCCGGGCACCATGTCGCCGTTCCAGCATGGTGAGGTTTTTGTCACGGACGATGGCGCTGAAACTGACCTTGACCTCGGCCACTACGAGCGCTTCACCCACAGTAAGCTGACCCGCGACAACAACTGGACGACTGGCCGTATCTACGAGACCATCATCGCCAAAGAGCGTCGCGGAGATTATCTCGGCAAAACCGTGCAGGTCATCCCTCACGTCACCAACGAGATCAAGAGCGCCATGAAGAAGGTGGCGCAGGACGTGGACCTGGCGATCATCGAGATCGGCGGTACCGTGGGCGACATCGAATCGCTCCCGTTCATTGAAGCGATCCGCCAGATGCGCCAGGAGTTGGGCCGCGACAATACGCTGTTCGTACACGTCACGCTGGTGCCCTATATCGCCGCTGCTGGGGAGTTGAAGACCAAACCCACGCAGCACTCCGTGAAGGAGCTGCTGAGCGTTGGGATTCAGCCGGATATTCTGTTATGCCGCACGGACCGTTTCCTATCGAAAGAGATTAAGTCGAAGATCGCGCTGTTCTGTAATGTTGAAGACGAGGCCGTCATTACGGCCAAGGACGTGGCTTCTATCTACGAAGTCCCGCTGGTGTTCGCGCATGAGAAGGTGGATCGACTGGCCTTGCGATATCTGCGCCTTGAAGCGAAAGAGCCCGATTTGGGTCGCTGGGAAGAGTTGGTTCACAGGGTGTACAACCCGAAGGACGAAGTCACGATTGGCATTGTCGGCAAATACGTCGAATACGAGGATTCCTACAAGTCGCTGAAGGAGGCGCTGGTACACGGTGCGCTGGCCTACAACCTGAAGCTGAACGTGAACTGGATCGAAGCCGAAGGGTTGGAGCAGAAGGACCAAAGTGTGCAGGCGCAGCTTGAACAGGTCGATGGAATTCTGGTACCGGGCGGCTTTGGCAAGCGCGGTATTGAAGGCATGTTGAAAGGCATTCAGCACGCGCGTGAGAACAAGGTCCCGTTTTTCGGAATCTGTTTGGGTATGCAGACGGCGTGCATTGAATTTGCGCGCAACGTCTGCGGTCTGGAGCAGGCAAACTCCAGCGAATTTGACCCGGCGACGCCGCATCGCGTCATCTACAAACTCCGCGAGTTGCGTGGCGTGGAAGAGTTGGGTGGCACGATGCGATTAGGAGCGTGGACGTGCAAGCTCGAACCCGGCACCCTGGCACACAAAGCGTATGGCCAGAATGAGATCAGCGAACGGCATCGTCACCGCTATGAATTCAATCGTGAATACGAGAGCATGCTGACGGCGGGCGGACTGCGCATCAGCGGCGCAACGCCCGACGGAACGTACGTCGAGATCGTCGAAATTGACGATCATCCATTTTTCCTTGGGTGCCAATTCCACCCGGAGTTCAAGTCGAAGCCGCTGGAGCCGCATCCGATTTTCCTGGGGTTCATAAATGCGTCTTATGAGAATCGGCTACGGCGGCGACATCTGCGGGAAGAGGTTGCGGTGGAAATGTTCCATCGGCCGGAGAAGGTGAAGCACTGAAAGGCAAGAAAGCCCCAGCAAACAGCCGTCTGCTGGGGCAAACCGGTCTAGGACAGAAAAATTTATACAGTCGTGGTGAACAACCTCTCGGAGAAGGTCTCCTCGAGCTTGTGATATCTCACCACTGGCGGGTTGACGAAGAAGGTGTCAACCATCGCCTTCACCTTCGGGTACCACTCTTTCTCGTAATACTCCGCATGCTTCTTGTTCTCCCAGAAGCTGAGGGTGAAAAGTTTGTTCGGCTCGTTCTCGTTCTCGAGCACAATAATGTCAAAGAAGCCGGGGGTCTTCTTGAGGATCGGCATTACGTCTGCCTTGAATTTGTTGAAGAAGGCGGGCTTCATGTCATGTTTCAGATTCCATTCGATCGTGCGAATAAACATGCATTACCTCTCTTTCAAATGAATATGATCCGAGTCGTATGGTGTGGGCGCCCGAAAAGAGAAACATTAGAATGTCGAAGGTCTGTTTGTTGCCAGTGGTTGGCTGGGTATCAGTGAACAAGACCGAGGGTCTTCTTCCGGGCGCCCAACGACAGGTACAAGTCTCAACCACTGGCGAATGTTTGTCAGTGACCTAGTGCTCAGTGCGATGTGATAACGCGAAAGGTGAGTCGGGCACTTACAATACTGCCATAGCTGGCCGTGCAATCGTTTATTTTGCGAGTCTGCGTGCATAATCCGTTTCAAGTCGGCGGCGTAAGAATCGGCGGAGGAGACCTGTTCCTCATCGCCGGACCGTGTGTCATCGAGAGCGAAACTCATGCGCTCAAGATGGCCGACGCGATCGCGGCTGTATGTCGAGCGAAGAAGCTTCCCTACATCTTCAAGGCCTCGTACGACAAGGCCAACCGCACCTCGATCCGCAGCTTTCGCGGCCCCGGTCTTGAGGAAGGTCTGCGTATTCTGCGCAAGGTTCGCGATACCGTAAAGGTCCCGGTACTCACCGACGTCCACGAAGCCGCTGACGTGCCGCAAGTAGCCGAAGCCGTCGATGTCCTACAGATTCCGGCGTTCCTCTGCCGCCAGACGGACCTGTTAGTCGCCGCAGGAAAGAGCGGAGGTGCAGTGAACGTCAAGAAGGGACAGTTCGTCTCGCCGTGGGACATGCGACATGCCGTCGAAAAGGTGCGCGAGGCTGGCGGCGAGCGTGTCTTTCTTACCGAGCGCGGCGCTTCGTTCGGCTACAACAACCTTGTTGTGGACATGCGGTCGCTGGCGATCATGAGGAAGTTTGCGCCGGTGGTTTTCGACGCCACGCACTCTGTGCAGCTACCCTCGGCAGGGGCTGCGAATGGCGACAGCGCAGTACAGAGCGGGGGCCAGCCCGAGTTCATCCCGCTGCTCGCGCGTGCGGCGGTGGCGGCGGGCGTTGACGGCATCTTCGTCGAGGTGCACGACAATCCTGCACAAGCCAAGTCCGACGGTGCTAACGCGCTTGATCTTAAGTTGCTGCCGGAAGTGCTGGATCAATTGTTCGCAGTGCATCAGGCGGTTCAATAGGAGCGAGCGTCGCAGAGTTGGCCCGTCCAATTCAATGCCAATTTCAACCTTTAGCTGGCGGAAAGCAGCCCTTCGGCTTTAAAATATTGGGAGTTACCCGGCTGGCCGCTATCCTCACTGATAGACCCCAGAAGATCTGAGCAGCAGTCTGCCCAGCGGGAGCGCTCTAAGTGGCTCGCTACTGCGGGCAGGAGAAGGAGTTTCACTTTGTCCAAAAAGACTTACCTGTTTACGTCCGAGTCGGTGACCGAAGGCCACCCGGACAAGATCGCCGATCAAATTTCTGATGCAATTCTTGATGCCTGCTTGAAGGAAGATCCGCACAGCCGCGTGGCGTGCGAGACCCTGACGGCCACCGGCCTGGTTGTCATCGCTGGCGAAATCACCACCAAGGCGTATGTAGATTTCCAGTCGCTGGTTCGCGGCGTGGTCGCCTCCATTGGCTACGACAATGCCCTCTACGGCTTCGATTCCAACACTTGCGCGGTCATCTCCAGCATTAACAAGCAGTCTGGTGACATTGCCATGGGCGTCGACACCGGCGGCGCCGGTGACCAAGGCATGATGTTCGGCTATGCCACCAACGAAAACGCCGATTACATGCCAACGCCAATTTCGTTAGCTCACAAGCTGTGCCAGCAACTCACCACAGTCCGCAAGAATGGGACCCTTCCTTATCTCCGGCCCGACGGCAAGTCCCAAGTCACAGTGCAATACGACGAGAATCACAAGCCAGTCCGCATTGATGCGGTGGTCATCTCCAGCCAGCACTCCGAGACCATCTCGACCGAGGAGTTGCGCGCTGACATTCTGAAGCACGTGATTCAGGCGGCCCTGCCGGCCGAAATGCTCGACGAAGACACTAAGTACCACATCAACCCCACCGGCCGCTTCGTAATCGGTGGCCCGATGGGTGACACCGGACTAACTGGCCGCAAGATCATCGTGGATACCTACGGTGGGATGGGCCGTCACGGCGGTGGCGCATTCAGCGGCAAAGATCCGACGAAGGTCGATCGCTCCGCTTGCTACATGGCGCGCCACATCGCGAAGAACATTGTGGCTGCCGGACTGGCTGATCGCTGTGAAGTACAGCTTGCCTACGCTATTGGTGTAGCAGAGCCGGTCAGCGTGTTGGTCGATACTTTCGGCACTGCCAAGATTGACGAAGGCAAGATTGCCGATCTGGTTCGCGCCAATTTCAAGCTGACCCCGAAGGGCATAATCGAGTCGCTGAATTTGCGTCGTCCGATTTACCGGAAGACGGCAGCCTATGGACATTTCGGCCGTCAGGATCCCGACTTCACGTGGGAAGCTACGGACAAGGCCGCGGCCCTGCGCGAGCAGGCCGGCCTGACGGAAGCGAAGTCCCAGAAGACGGCACAGGCAGCAAAATAGTTCTTCAGAGGCGGGGCGTCCGCGTTTGGCGCCCCTTCACGATTTCCGCCGTTGCTCACGGCCCGTAGGAACGACCCCGCGCGGGCCGCGCAACCCGAGCCAAGCAAACCAGGAGCTTATGTCAACTACATCCACTCGCGTAGCCGGCGATGTTGCCAACCTCGCACTTGCCGATCTGGGCAAGAAGCGCATTGACTGGGCCAACCAGTCCATGAAGGTCCTGCAGATCATCCGCAAGGACTTCATCAAGAACCAGCCGTTGCAGGGGATGCGGATCTCTGCTTGCTTGCACGTCACCGCCGAGACCGCCAACCTGGCGATCACTCTGCGCGATGGCGGCGCCGAGGTTGTGCTCTGCGCCTCCAACCCGCTGTCCACACAGGACGATGTTGCTGCCTGCCTGGTGCGGGACTACAACGTTCCGGTCTATGCAATCAAAGGCGAGGACAACGATACGTACTACTCGCATATCATGTCGGCGCTCGACCACAAACCGCACATCACCATGGATGATGGCGCCGATCTGGTGACCATCGCGCTCACCAAGCGGACCGACGTGCTCGATGGGGTAATTGCCGGTACGGAAGAGACTACGACGGGTATCATTCGTCTGCGCGCCATGGCGAAGCAGGGCGTATTGCGGTATCCCATCATCGCGGTGAACGACGCTGACACCAAGCATCTGTTCGATAACCGCTACGGCACCGGACAGTCCACCATCGACGGCATCGTGCGGGCGACCAACTTCCTGCTCGCTGGTTCCAAGTTCGTGGTGGCCGGCTACGGCTGGTGCGGACGCGGACTGGCCAGCCGGGCGCGTGGGTTGGGAGCTGAGGTGATCGTCACCGAAATCGATCCCACGAAGGCCATCGAAGCCGTCATGGACGGCTACCGCGTGATGAGCATGGACGAGGCCGCCAAGATCGGCGACGTCTTCTGTACGGTCACCGGCAACAAGAGCGTTCTGCGTAAGGAACACTTCGACGTCATGAAGGACGGCGCGATCATTTCCAACTCGGGCCACTTCAACGTCGAGATCGATATTCCCACGCTGGAGAAGATGTCTTCGTCGAAACGAACCACGCGCAACTTTGTAGAGGAGTTCTCGCTGAAGGACGGCCGCAAGATCAACCTGTTGGGCGAAGGTCGCTTGATCAATCTCGCCGCGGCGGAAGGTCATCCAGCATCGGTGATGGACATGAGCTTCGCCGACCAGGCGCTGTCGGTGGAGTACTTGGTGAAGAACCATGAGTCACTGGAGAAGAAGGTCTACGTGGTTCCGGAAGAGCTCGACAAGCGCGTCGCAAAACTCAAGCTGGAGTCGATGGGCATCAAGATCGACCGCCTGACTTCGGAGCAGGAAGAGTACCTGGCGAGCTGGAGCGAAGGAACGTAGAAGCAGTGGATACTGATTAGTGCATGGCATGGGTGCCCCGTTCTAGCCTTCTTTTGGCTAGGGCGGGGCTTTTAACTTTGTCCAGCCAGGAATCTTCACCGAAGCAAGAGAAGCCTATGGACTGGTTCTTAACTGCCGGCTGACGGCTGAGATCTGATGGCTGCTTTCCTGCTGCTCACGAACACCAGGATCATTGCCAGCCCAGCAACTCCCATCAACAGAAACACACACGCGGGCCAGCCTCCAGCCACCCACGTCCAACCGGTGACGACTGCCCCCAAACTGCCGCCGATGTAATAGAAGGTTACGTACAATCCCGCAGCTGAGGACCGCGCTCGGTCGGCGACGATTCCAGTTTGCACCGTGCCCACCGCCTGGTAGATGAAAACTCCCGACGATGCCAGCGCCAGTCCCGCGACAATGACCGGCAGAGAATGCAGCAAGGTCAACAGTAATCCCGCTGACGTGAAGCAAACAGCAACGACTGAGGTCAGCCGGATCCCATAGTGATCGAGACAGCGGCCCGACAGAGGCGTAACGATGAGTCCCAAAAGATACACGAAGAAGATGCTGCCCAGTTGTTCCGAGTTCAGCCGGTACGGCGGAGCAGCAAGATAGAAGTTGGCGTAGGTGAAGGTTCCAACCAGGGAAAACAGCGCTGCAAATCCCATCCCATAGACCGCGAGCAAACGCGGATTCCTGAGGTGTTGCCAGCCCTCGGAGAGGGAATGTGCGATGCTTGCCGCGCGCACGAAGCGCTTGGCGCGTGGCAGCGATTGCTGCACGATGATCGCACCCGCAAGGTTGACGATCCCGATGACGAGAAATGCGTCTCGCCAGGAAAAATGGTGCGACACCGCTCCGGAAATGTATCTGCCAAGAAAGCCGCCGAGCACCGTGCCCGAAATGTACGCCGACATGGCCCGGCCCACGAGTTGCCGCGGAAATTCTTCATTGATATAGGCCATGATGACGACAATCACCCCGGGCACGAACACGCCTTGCATGAATCGCCAGAAGACGAGTTGGTGCAGGGTGTGCGAAGTCGCTGCCAGCAGGGTCGGAACGGTGAGCGCATAAAGCGACGGGACGATGACCTTCTTGCGGCCGATGGATTCCGCCAGCAGGCCAATGAAAGGCGCGGTCAAGGCCATCGCCAGGATGGTGGAGCTGACCGTCAGCGAAACTGCGATCTCCGATGCATTGAAGATTTGCTGCAGATAAGGAAGCAGCGGTTGGGTGTCGTACACGTTGAGGAAAGTGCACATACCCGCCAGCATGCAGGCACCGATAGCGGCCCGCGGCGGGGCTTCCGCCAGACTGGAAGCTGAATTGGGTGCGGTGACATCCATCGTGAAAAAGCGCAAGAACGCGCGGCTGATGGACGTCATCCAAGGGTGCAAGGGAAAAAGTCCAACCGGAAATTATAGGGGAAGCAGTAGCTGGCGATTGTGACGCCTATAACAGTACGAGCGTGATGCCACGATTGCCCTTGCCCAGATCGCTGTCGCTCTTTAGTGTCGGCATCTGCTTCAGAAGCTCCCAGCTTCGTTCGTCGCTGGTGCGCCAGTTTTCACCGTAGATGCAATCGCGGATTTCCTTCGCCTGTGCCATTTGCCGCAAGGTGGACTGTAAAGCGATGCGCAAGTCTCCGCCGATGCCGCTGGAGCCATAGCCGTGCACCAACTTCAGCACCCGCACTCCGCTTTGCTGTGCAGCCCGCAGCTCGGAACTCAGCCGTGAGCGCGCTTGGGGTACGCTCGGCATTCCTAGTTCGAGGTTCACGGTCTTGATGCCAGTCCCCATTGCCGTGCTCTCCTCAGCAACATGATCAGGAACACGATATCATCTTTGATTCGGTGATCGTAGATGAAAGATATCGCGTCATGGGCGCTGGAAACGGCTAAGGTGCGAGGCGCCACTCATGCGGAGTCCCGCATCGTGGACGAACGCAACCGTTCGCTCGCTACCAAGAATGGCAGAATCGCCAGCGCCTCCGACTCGGAGACGCTTGGCATCGGCATTCGCGTTATCGCGAACGGAGGATTTGGCTTCGCCGCCACCGATGATCTGTCGCGGAAAGGTGTTGAAGGCTGTGCGGCCCGAGCGGTTGAGATTGCCAAGGCATCCTCGAGCGTAAAGTCGCAGGAGTTGTATCTGGTGCCGGAGCCGCCCGCCAGGGCAGACTGGGCTTCGCCCTGCAAGATCGATCCGTTCAGCATTCCCATCGAAAAAACCTTAGATCTGCTGTTCGCGATTGACGCTGGCCTGCTTGCGGTGAAAGGCGTGACCCTGGCCGAGACCAACATGAACTTCCGGCGCTATGAGCAGTGGTTCTATTCATCGGAAGGCTCCGAAATACATCAGACGACTGTCACCTCCGGGGCGGGTTACGCCGCGTATGCATTCCAGGGTACCGAGCTCCAGAAGCGCTCGTACCCCAACTCCTACGGCGGGCAGTTTCAAGGCAGAGGGTACGAACTGGTCGAAGATTTGAGGCTGCTGGAACATGCCAGCGAAATTGCCGAACAGGCGGTGGCGTTGCATTCATCTGCTCAATGTCCGGAAGGCAAGTTCAATGTCATTCTCGACTCGTCGCAGCTCGCGCTGCAAATCCACGAGTCCATCGGTCATCCCATTGAACTTGATCGCGTTCTGGGTATGGAGGCCAATTTCGCAGGCACGTCCTTTCTCACGCTTGATCAGCTTCGCACCTTGAAATACGGCAGTGAAATCGTCAACGTAGTGGCCGACGCCACTCCGGCTCACGGGCCCGGTCTCGGCACATTTGCGTACGACGACGAAGGAGTGGCCGCGCAGTGCACTCCCATCATCAGTAACGGACTGTTTACCGGATATCTCACCTCGCGTGACACTGCGGCCGCGATTGGCGCGACGCGAAGCGGTGGATGCCTGCGCGCGGAAGGCTGGAACCGCCTTCCTATTGTTCGCATGACTAACGTGAGCATCCTTCCCAGCGAGTCGCCGCTGACGCTAGAGCAACTTATTGCATCCACGGACCATGGCATCCTGATGGAAACCAATCGTTCCTGGTCCATCGACGACAAGCGTTACAACTTCCAGTTCGGATGCGAGATCGGCTGGGAGGTCGTCGGAGGCAAGCGAGGACGGATGCTGAAGAACCCTTCGTACTCCGGCATCACGACCGAGTTCTGGAACTCGATGGATGCCATCTGCTCGCGCGACGAATGGACATTGTGGGGCACTCCGAACTGCGGAAAGGGACAGCCGCAACAGGTGATGGGAACCGGACACGGGGCGGCGCCCGCGCGGTTTCGCAACGTCATGGTCGGCGCTGCGTACAAGGGGAACGAATAGCGATGCTTGATCGCGATCGGGCAAGCGACATCTTCGACAAACTGCGCCGACTGTCGCAGGCTGACGAGATCGAGTTGCTCATCTCCGGCGGCCGAAGCGCGCTTACGCGCTTCGCCAACAATACGATTCATCAGAACGTCGCGGATGAGGAGTGCCACATTTCGGTGCGCTCCGCCTTCGGGAACCGCACCGCCCGTGCTAGCACCAACAAGCACGACGACGACAGCCTGCGTCGCGTGGTGCAGTCGTCCGAGGCGCTGGCGGAGGTGCAGCATCCCGACCCCGATTTGTTGCCGATGCCAACGCAGGAAGAAGTGACCGCGGCGATGGAGGACAGCGATGATGGGGCGGCCAGCCGCTACTTCGACGCCACAGCCCGGCTCACTCCGCAGGATCGTGCCCACGGCGTTGCCGGTATCGTGGATGTGGCGAAGAGGCATGGCCTGACGGCTGCCGGCATCTTCTCGTCGGCCGAGGTGGTCGAAGGTATTTTCAATTCAAAAGGAGTGAATGGCTGGTACGAGCAGACCCTGGCCGAAGTCTCGGTCAGTATGCTCGACAGTTCATCTTCAGGGTGGCAAAAGGCGAACTCACCGGACGTCGCGCGGCTCGATCCGGTACGGATGGCGGAAATCGCCGCGGGGAAGGCAATCGAATCGAAGAATCCTCGTGACTTGTCGCCCGGGAAGTACACGGTTATTCTCGAGCCCGCCGCGGTGCTCGACATCGTGGGGTTCATGTTTTGGGACTTTAGCGGCTCGGCGCTTCTCGAGCAGCGATCATTTCTGAACGATCGAATCGGAACTCAGCTCTTCGGCGAGAACATCACGGTTTGGGACGACGTGTATCACCCGTTGCAGACCGGAGTTTCATTCGACGGCGAGGGCATGAGGAGACAACGGTTGAAGCTGATCGAGAATGGAGTGGTTCAACGAGTGACGTATTCGCGTTCCAGTGCAAAGCGCATGCAAGAGTCGGAGATGGCTAGCAAGATTGGACCGGTTCAACCCACTGGCCATGGCTTCGCGTTACCAAGCGAGATCGGCGAGGCCCCCGTCAATATCGTGTTTGCGGGTCCTCCGGAAGGTGACTCGCGAACTGTGGAACAGATGATCGCCTCCACCGATCGCGGCATTCTGGTAACCCGTTTGTGGTACATCCGCGAGGTCGATCCCTATGAGAAGATCCTTACGGGCATGACTCGCGACGGCACGTTCCTGGTCGAAAGGGGCAAGATGGTCTCCGGCACCCGAAACTTTCGCTTCAATGAAAGTCTTTTACACATGCTGCAAAACGTAGAGATAATGGGAACCCCGGTACGCTCGTGCGGAGAAGAGTCGTTCGACATGGTGGTGCCACCAATGAAAGTGCGCGACTTCAACTTCACCGAGACCACGAAGTTCTAGGCTGAGTCTCACGAATGAATCAGCTTCCACAGTCATCGCGGGCCACTGCAACAAGAAGTTCGTCGAGAGATACGTGCAAAAAGCGCCGATTAGTCGTGAAGTCACTTGATTGGACGTAACGGCTCTCCGACATTTGGACCCTGCTGAGCTTTGGCAGTGCCAGAACCAACACTAAAGTGGTACGCAATACCTGTCGCAGGCATTGATCTGTACTCCCCTTGGTTGGACTTTTCCCACCTTCGAAGCGATTTTTCTGCTACAAGCGGTGGCCTTAATGGTACTTTAGTAACATCCACTTCACCGTTACTCGATGTATCTTGTCGGTAACCTGTATGCATACTGGCCACCAGTCTGAATTGCGTAATTCGATCCGCTTTCCTCTTCACCTTCAGGTAACCCTGAAGACCCCCACTGCGGAATACCACGCGAAAACGATCGATATTTCAGCCGGCGGCATTTTGTTTCACACCGAATCCGAGATCGCTGTGGGCTCGGAGGTCGAGTTCACCATTGAAATGCCGGGTGATGTTCTGGGGACGGACCATGCGGTGTTAGTGAAATGCAAGGGCCGGGTGGTGCGATTCTCAGAAGAATCTTCAGGACGAAGCGTGGCGGTGGTCATTGATGAATACCACTTCGAACGTATCTAAACATGCCGCTGAGAGTGGCAGACTGGCACATCGTGGTCGTGATGCCGAGGAGGTTTCGCCTTCGGCCGTGTCGCGGCAAGACGCCCTGGAACCGCAAAAGGCTCCGGTTCGAATTATCCTCGCCGACTCGGAAGCTATCTTCCGTGTAGGAATGGCAAGGATTTTCTCGGTGGAGAGCGATTTGGACGTGGTCGCGCAGGCGGATAACCTGCCGCAAACCATTAGCGTGGTTGCAGAAACGCAGGCCGACGTGATTCTCTTCGAGGCCGGATTGTCTCCCACACCAGCCGAGGCGGTCAGCGAGGTGGCGCGGCGAGCCCTTCCGGGAGCGAAATTGATTCTGGTTGCGCAGCGTACCGGCGAGCAAGAAACGGTGGATTACCTGCGTCGCGGAGTCCGAGGGATTATCACCCGTGCCGTCTCACCTGATTTGCTGGTGCGCTGTGTGCGCAAGGTTGCAGCCGGCGAGACCTGGCTCGACAAGCAAGGCGTAAATTGGGTGATCGAAGCTTACCGCTCCCAGGCCCTGCAAGGGGCAGCCCCCAAACAACAGTTGCGCCTCAGCGAGAAAGAAATGCTAATCATCAGTGGTGTCACGCAAGGGTTGAAGAACAAGGACATCGCTCGAGAGGTTGGCACAACGGAGCAGGTCGTGAAGAACTATCTGCGCAAAATTTACGACAAGCTCCTTGTCACCGACCGCCTGGAATTAGCGCTCTACAGCATTCATCATCGTTTGTTGGATGGCTACGTTCCACGTCCCGGACGCGAAGCAGGTCGTGGCGTGGGCGATCCGGGGAAAGCTGCAGAAATATCTCGGGCGGCAATCGCGTCTGCCCCGGCAAGTGATCGGGTCCCATCTCATCAACCGCAACAGCCAAAGCATGATTCCAACTCGAACGATCGCTAGGTCTCTCGAGCATTCCAAACCTTGCCAAACTCACTTTTTGGCAAAGGCGCTCGGTGGAATTCCTCGTGGCGATATCGTTGCTGGCGGACTACAATGGAGCATTCCGGTGAGACGCATTCTTGTTCCCGTGTGGCCGTGCCGAATTGTGTTCACTTTCTAAGTTCCGTGAGGCGATATGAAGGGCGATCCCAAAGTCATTGCTTTCTTAAACCAAGTGTTAAAAGCGGAGTTGACGGCCATCAATCAGTACTTCCTCCACGCTGAAATGTGCGAGAACTGGGGCTACGAGCGGCTCGCCAAACTAGTGAAGAAAGAATCCATCGAAGAGATGGTGCATGCCGAGAAGTGCATGGAGCGAATTCTGTATCTTGACGGTACGCCGAACATGTCCGATTACTTCAAAATCAGTATTGGCGCCACGGTCGAGGCCCAGCTTAAGAACGATCTGCAACTGGAGTACGATGCCGTCAAGCGCCTGAATGATGGGATTAAGCTCTGCACCGCGGCTAACGACGGAGGCTCGCGCGAGCTCGCCGAAAAGATTCTTGGCGACGAAGAACACCACATCGACTGGCTTGAAGGCCAATTGCATGCCATCAGCGAGATGGGAATCGCCAACTACCTGGCGCAGCAACTGAAGGAAGGCGAGTGAGCAAGTAGGCTTCGGCAGCGGACTTCCCGTGCCTCGCAATACGTTACAATAAGACGACGCCGTGGTTCTGGCGTTTCTGCAAGCCGCATTTCCCAACGGAGAGATGGCCGAGTGGCTGAAGGCGCACGCTTGGAAAGCGTGTATACTCGAAAGGGTATCCAGGGTTCGAATCCCTGTCTCTCCGCCATGTTTTCAGTAACTTACGTGGCGTCACGGTCAAGCTACGGTCAAATAACCGGGACCGGGATTACTGGATAACCATCCTAACTACTGCACTGTTTGCCTCACGCATCGCCTCCGGCATGGCACTTCCATACCCATTCATGGTCATCTTGATGTCCGTGTGGCGCATCAAGTCTTTCTGGATTCCAAGCGGCGTACCGTTGTTATCCATCCATGAGCGATAGGTGTGGCGGAGAGTATGCCACCCGATCATGCCCAGGCCGGCACGTTTGCCAGCTGGGATGATGTAGTCGCGCTGAACGGCGTTCAGGTAATATGGCATCTCGCCAGCAACAAACGGCGAAGCCCACACCCAATCGTCATCAGCATTGAATTGCGAGATCTTCCGCCAGTCCTGCAGCACGGTTATCAACACCGGATCGACTGGAAGTCGTGACTTGCTCTTCTTCGTTTTCACGGCATCCACACGATTGGCTATGACCCCGCGCTGAATCAGAACTTCCTGGCGGATCCAGTCGAAGTCCGACCACTTTAGCCCAGCCAGTTCAGACCGACGCAGCCCAAGACACATTGCGACAATTACCATTGTGCGGTGTGGCTCTGTGCTGATGTGCTGCAGTAGTCTGCCGAACTGCTCCGGCGTGAGTATTAGCGGGTCCTTGTCGCGGAGTGTTCCGCCGGCAATCCGAACGAGATCCATTGGATTGCGTTGCATCTCGAACATCTCGCACAACATGGCGTATTCGAACACCTGACGCATGGCGCACTTCACATGCGCTTTTGTCTTTTGCGCCAGGGGTAGAGCGTAGAACCATCGATCGACCGCGAACGGTTTGATGGCGCCCAGGTCGAGCGAGCCCCACTTCGGGATAATGTACTTCTCTAGTCTAGGTTGTTGCGATATCCGCTGGCCGTCGTGTACCGCTTCGGCATGCGCTCGGCCATGTAGCGCCGCGCGGCGGCTTCGAAGCTCACCTTCTGGCCGGGAGTGGTTGGGTTTGCGGCAATGCGGTATCCCTCGGCTAACCGCATGGCCTTGGCCTTGGTCTGGATGTCGGCGAGGGTGCCGAGCCGTGTTGATCTGCGTTTTCCAGTGGTATGGTCTTTCCAGCGGTAGAACCAGGTCTTGATTCTTGGGTCTAGGTAGACCGTACCGCGCTGATAGTATTGTCGCTTCGCTTCCACGTTCACACTCACCTTTCGTGGTTACGCGGAGGCTGGTGGCGAACCAATGCTAGCCGAGAGTTAACCCACTCGTCTAGCGACGAAGCGCGAAAGCGCCAGACCTTACCGATTTTCAGGCCCGGGATTTCACGCCGTGCTGCCATCTCGCGAACAGTTACGGGGTGCAATCTGAGAATCTGTGCGGCTTCGTATGCATCAATCAGCGGTTCAATATGCGCCATCTTCTGCTCGTCAGACTGCCAGAAAACCAGCGACCTAAAGACTCGTGACTCCTGCTGCAGCGCAGCTGCTTAAGCGGCAGAATTCTTCGTCTGTCGGCCCGCAATTTGGCCTTACGGGCACCGCAAGGAGGCACCAATGGGCTGCGCTATCCAGGCGGTGTCGCTGTCAAGAGGTCCTCCGCTAAAGCCGAAATGGATGCAGTCGCAAAAGCGGCTCGCGAAGAGGCACGGAAGAAGATCTCGAAGCCATCCGGCACGGCCAACCCAACAGCGCCGGCGGCACCAGAGGCACCGTCGCTGTTTGCGCCACAGGCGCAACCGGAAGCGACAGCCGCACAAGTTGAGGTAGGTGAAGCATCATGAAAATCAACCTTGTCGAACGTGAATTTGTCTACCACGGAACCACGCTGGCCGATCCGGCCGCCACTCTCTCGATTGAGGAAGTCCGTTCGTTCTACGCGACACAGTTTCCCGAGCTGACTAACGCAGCCATTACCGGACCTGAAACGGTTGGCGATCAGCTGCGTTACACCTTCGAGCGGGCGATCGGATCAAAGGGCTGATGGGATGGGGGAAACCAACAAACAATCTCTGTTACAGGAAATCCGCGAATCAGAGGGTCGGCAGGCCAGCGCCAACCCTCTCACCAAACTGATCCACAGATGGCTCGGATGCCCAGACTATCAAGAAGCAAGCAGTGCCATCGCACGGGCTCTCTCACTGCAAGGAAGGAGAGATCCCGTCTTCCCCGGACCCGGTATCTGGCCAATCCCGCCTGCCTGATTGGGATTCCGCGGCTAGAACAAGGTCATACCGGCAATAAGATCAGCTTCGGCTCGTCAGCCCTTACCGTGCTGGCCCAAACTCTGGTGAAAATCGACCAGGCCAGTGAATCGGACTGGATCGCCGCCGGGAAAACTCCCTCGTCCTTGGTCGAGCAGGTGCTCCGCCGGTATTTGGCCGATCACGGCCAATCCATCCTCGCTGAACACTTCGAACTTTCTCTGACGCTGGGCGAAGCAATCGTCGACAGCGTGTACGGGGAGGCGGAGCCAGCCTCTCCCGGCCAACTCTTCTTCGTTCTCAATACGGAGTCGTCGTTTGCCCTAGGCGTGGGTGACGCGATCACAGAACTGGAGAACGCATACGCCGGCCTAGGGCGTGTTAACACTAACTAGGTATCTCAGAGCTTCGACGATCAGGGCGAAGTGAAGGAAGGCAAGGAAGACCAAGTCGAGTTTATCGAAGCGCGAGAAGATGCGCCGAAAGCCTTTCAGCCGGCGGAACAGCCGCTCGATTTCGTTGCGCCGACGGTACATGGCCTTGTCGTACTGCCAAGGCTCGAGACGCTGCGGGCGGGGTGGAACCACTGGAAGGAAGCCGAAGTCTAGCGCCAGTTGCAGGGTTTCATTGTCTTCGTAAGCGCGATCCATGATCAGATGCAAGGGCGCGGGTAAGGGGCCGATGCCACCCAGCAGTTTGCGGCCCTCGATAGTGTCGGAGGCCTGTCCGGGGGAGAGGGCGAAGGTTATGGCCGTTCGAGCATCTGCGGCAACCATATGAATCTTGGTGGTCCATCCGCCACGCGACTTGCCGATGGCCTGGGGTCCGTTTTTTTTAACGCGCCGGTGCCGTCGGGATGGACTTTGACGATGGTCGAATCCAGACTCACGGCCTCGATGCGAATGCGCACCACCTGCTCGCGCTGCAACTGCTCGAAGACCTGATCCAGCACGCCGTTCTTGGACCAGCGGTTCATGCGGGTGTAGATGGTGTGCCAAGGTCCGAAGCGTTTGGGCAGGCCGCGCCACTTGCAGCCGTGCTCGGCCACATAGAGCAACGCGTTCAGCAGTTGCAGGTTCTTGACCTTTACGTTGCCGCGTTGGCGGGGAAGAGTGGAAGCAATATGCTGGTACTGCGCTTCGGTAATCTCCATGTGCGCAGCATATCACAGAATCGCATTTAGTGTTAACACGCCCTAGGACAGGCGTTTTACGACACCCTCCGTCGAGCTTTATACCGGTGGATCCGTGTCTATGACGATCTGGACGCCCGGGAACGCATCGAGCAAATGACCGAGTGGGCCGAAGGCGACAATGATCCTGAGTCTTACGAGATCCCAAAACTCGAACAGGATCTGCCACCGTGTCTGAGGGGGAAGCAAACGTCCGACACGGCTCGGACTCTCACCTTATTTCCAGTTCCTGCGGTCCCGTGGTTGAGAGAACTGGTCGAAACCACAATCGAGTTACACCGAGTCTCCCACTCGATGGAACGGCCCAAGGTCGATGAGGAGTGGCTCGACCGGGAGCGCAACTACCATTCGCTCGACCTGCCACTGCCCGCTGTCTTGCTGCACTTCCGGGCGGGCGATGCTGTCATGGCTTGTTTTGACGACGAATGCGAATACTGGGGTCAGGAGACGCCGGAACCCAAGCTGATCATTCCGCTGCGGGCGGATGACCCTGCCAGCGTGCGCCAGGCACTGGCCGTCATCGAGACGCTCATGCAGGTGCTGGTGCTGACGTTGCGGATCAAGAACATCATCGAGAGCCGGGAGAAATCCACATGCGATTCAGTATCAATGTCGGAAGTGAACTCGAATTGAAGCTGTATCAGGCCGTGCTCCTTTACAAGAACGATCACGGCAACCGTTACATGGCGACCGTCCACGGCGTGGTGCAGCAAAGCGGCGATGGGAGTCCCGTTCTTGGCGCCGGACAACTGCTCAGTACGGCGAGCCTGCGGGAGTTGGTCCGGCAGCTGGGGACCGGTTGCCCGGTGGAGTTCTTGCCCGACCAGGTCGTTGCGCGAACTCCTGACCTGCTGGCGTGGTGGACACCGGCGGCGGTGCGGCCAATGTTCTTCCGCGCTGGATCGGAACTTGAAGGTGTCTCCGGCAAACGGTTTCCGCACCCCGCCTTGCTGTTCGTAGTGCGTAACAGCGCCCTGTATGTGCGCGCGCTTTCCGCCAGCCGGAGGCCCGGTCCGGATACCAAATTGTCCTCAGCGCCTTACTGGAACATCGACGGCGACGGTGCCGTATGTGCAGGGACCATGCGCGCCCCGAAGTCGTTGACCGTGACTTCAATAGTCCAATGGCAGCACGCCTTCTTCCAGAGCGAATTCACCCATCCCGGCGGCGGCGGACGCTTAACGAAGTGCCGTGGCGGAACGGCAGCGCTTTGGAAAAGCCTGGCAGGCAAGAAGCGGTTTCCGCTGTCTACGCTTATCGAGCTGGAGCCACTGGAACATTACCTGAAGAGACTGGAGACGCAGCGACGATGATGCACACGCTCGATCCTCAATTGCTGGAACGGCCGATTCGCATCCTCGTTGTCGGCTGCGGCGGGAACGGCAGTGCAATCGCTTCCGGCCTCCCCTACCTCCACCAGGCAATGCTGGCCTTCGGCCATCCTGGCGGCCTGCAGGTGACGTTGATTGATCCCGATACTGTCAGCGAAACCAACTGCGTGCGCCAGCCGTTTTGCCGGACGGAAGTCGGTTTCCCGAAAGCTATCGTGCTGGCACACCGCATCAACCTCTTCTGGGGTCTGAACTGGCAGGGCATGCAGGCTCAAATACAGCAGATCGCCAAGAACTCAGAGGTCGATCTCGTGATTGGGTGTGTCGATACGCGCAAAGCTCGGCGGGCCATCGACAAATGGGTACTGAATTCGCGGGTTCTGTACTGGCTTGACCTTGGCAACAACGCCTCCAGCGGCCAGTTCATCCTTGGACAGCCCAAGAACCGAGTAAATCAAAAGAAGAAGCAGCGCCTGCCGACGGTGACGGAGCTTTTCCCGGAAATCGCCACACCAAGCGTAAAGGATGACGATCAGCCGTCTTGCAGTGCGGCAGAAGCCTTAACCCGGCAGGAACCATTCATCAACCAGAATCTCGCTTACCCAAGCCTTGGGCATGCTGACACAGCTGCTGCGCCATGGGTCTGTTTCGTATCAAGGCGGATTCTGCAACCTGGTGACCGGGCATTTGGTGCCCATGCCGATCCGAGAAGGCACGACCGTGGTTCGACCAAGCCGCCGGCGCCGATAGAACTTTTCGCGCACCGCCCCCGCAAACTCCTCGAACCTCTCTTCGTCCCAGCACTCCTCCAGCTGCCTGGAAAACGTCGCTCGTAGCCGAAGGCAATTCCTAGTGCGCAATCCGCAAGTCCTCTTGCTCCGTCCGCTGCTTTCGTGTACCCGTCGCCTTGTTCAACCTCTGAACCGGGCCGAATCCTTATTCCCCAAGAACTTTAACCACAGGCTGCGGTCGCATAACGCCGCCGAAATGGACACCCAACATGCCGATACCAGCGGTTCAACATGTCCGCAGGATGCGCGGCGGCGCGCAGAGCCATCTCATGCGTTGTGCCGACGGACACTACTATGTTGTGAAATTTGCAAATAACCCACAGCACCCGCGGGTGTTGGTGAATGACTGGCTGGGCACACGCCTAGCTGAGATGATCGGGCTGCCGGTTCCGATCCCCGCCGTCGTGAATGTGCACCCGTGGCTGCTAAAGCACACGCCCGATTTGTGCGTTGAGCTCGGCGGCCAGCGCACCATGTTCACCGCCGGACTGTCGTTCGGTTCGCGCTACGTGGTGTCGCCGCTGGAAGGCCAGGTTTACGATTACTTGCCCGAGGGGATGCTCGGGCGAGTGCGTAACATCGAATCCTTCGCCGGGGTACTCGCGCTCGACAAATGGACGTGCAACGCCGATGGCCGTCAGGTTGCTTTCTGGAGGCGCCCGCGCGAACGCAAGTTCACCGCCAGCTTCATTGATCAGGGATACTTTTTCAACGCAGGGGAGTGGAGTTTTCCGGACGCGCCATTACGCGGCGTCTTCGGGCGCAACGACGTGTATGCCGGTGTCACAGGGTGGGAGAGCTTCGAGCCGTGGCTGAGCAGGATCGAATGCTTTCCGGAAAGTTCACTCTGGCCGCTCATCGATCAGATTCCGCCCGAGTGGTATGGCTCTGCCGCGGACGAACTCGAGCGGTTGCTGGCCCAATTGCTGGAATGCCGCTCTCGGGTGCGCGAGTTGATTCTCTCTTTCAAGGATTCATCTCGGAACCCGTTCCCGAACTGGTGTGATGGGCCTTCGGTCGCCGCTGCGACTTAATTTCGTCCAAGAGGACAATGACTGGTCGTATCCGTGTCCCCGACGACACGGCCGGAAATCTAGGCCACAGTTTCCACAACCCCGTTTCCGGGTGACCTGACGGACTCGGGAGAGTGCGCAAAACTGAAGACGGTAGAAGGGTAGAACCTGCAGAATTCTCAGCAGAAGGTCGCCATTCTCCGATTCCGACATCACAGCCCTGGCCTTCACCGGCCGCGACACCGCCGCCGGAGAAAGTTGGCAAGCCTGGGTGCGCAAGAACTGGGAGAAGAAGGCCGCTGGCGAGAAGGGAATCGCCCTGGAGCCGTAAGCGCCGGATTAGTCGTTTCTCTGCTGCGCTGGGCTCGAAAGTGCAGAATCCTTCTCCTCGCCCTTCGCCAAATGCATGTAGAAGGCTGGGGCAACCGGCTTCGTGACTCGAAACATGATGAATATTGCTGTAATACGCTCTACTCCTGCTCCTCCGTGAAGTCATCGGCTTCACGAGAATCAAACTGAAGTCTCTGGCCTCCAAGTTCCACCTCGATCGTGCGATCTTTGGTGAGCTTAAATAGGCATTCGTATCGTTGTGGTGCGGCTGCAGCGGGCAGGCGGATGAACCCACGGCTACGGAAGTCTTTTGCCGAGCCGAACCGCTGTTCGAGAATTTCAAGCTGAAATTCCATTCTAGGATTCCAGTCGATTGTGACGAGCGCTTGTGATGGATAAGTCGTGCCCGCGGGAAAAACTTTTTTGAATATCGTCTGAAATCGTTCTTGTCCGCGATACCCGACACTGTGCGGCAGGCGGGGCTCGAGGCCGCGCAGGATGATTTCGTCACCTGGAACATTCTTTATATAAGCCCACCACGCAGCGCCCAGTGCAACGCATGTTTTTGCTTCAATGAAATCTGAGCGATCGTGCGCACGGGAAAGTTTCTTGTTGACGAGATCGCGCACGCTGATGATCGAACTGCCGCGCCCGGCGTGAAGCACGGTGTCGACTTGGTCCGGGCTCACTCCTGCTAGCTTGCAGCACCCCTCAACGACAAAGTCGCTACGCCTTAAGTAGGGTTCCAAGAGGTGCTGTAACGCGCCTCGTGAAAGGGCGCAGTCATGCTCCTCGCCTGGTCGCACAGGGAATGCTTTGCTCGCCTGCTTCTCGTCGCCGGTTGAGAGTTGAATCTTTAACTCTTCGGCGAGGCGGCAGAACTTGTTGCGAACCGCTAAGTTGTGGGAGTACGTTACGCGATCTTTGACTGCCGCAAGTTCTGTAAGGGACGCCTTGACGGGGAAAGGATCGAAGTCGTGGACCTCAGCCGCTAGACTGTCAGCGATGCTGCGAGCAATATCAAGGTCAATGTCATCTCCGCCGAGGTGACGATCGCCCGTGGTTGCGAGAACCTCGATGGTGATGTGTTCACCCTCGCGTTGTGCGCGTACCAAAGAGCAATCCAGTGTGCCAGCCCCTAAGTCGTAGACAAAGATTAATTCGTCGGTTTTATCGGTCGTCTCACGCCTTGATTTCCAAAGGTAATAAAGAGCAGCGGCAGTAGGCTCATCGATCACGTAATCCTGTATCGTAGCGTGATCAACAGTGAGACCAGCAGCCACGGCCGAGCGAAGCACATCAGCGATCTGAGTATCAGCAACATCCGCGGGCACAGTGAGTACGGCCCGCTCGGGACTGCGGTATTCCCCACCAATGACCAACGCCTGCTCAACCGTTGCTAAGAGCGCACGGAATATCTCCGAAGCAACCTCGTACGGCTCGAAATAGCTTTCTCGTATTCGCAGCTTGTTACGGCTGCCAAGCAGTCGTTTCACAGAGTGCACGGCAGCCGCTGGGTAAAGCCGGGCTCGTTCGCGAGCTTCGACCCCGACTATCGGAAACATATTTTCTTCAAAGAACACGACGGAAGGGAGGCTATGTCCCTCAATCGTGTCGCTCGTGTCCTCTATGTTGATATCCATCAATTCAGGATTACCGTTACGCACACGCGCGACGCAGGAAAGAGATGTGCCGAAGTCTATACCAATCACTTCAGCCAGGTTTTGCATTTCACGAACCGTGACGACCACATGAATTCTGCACGGGCTGCCAGGTGAGCTTGAGTTAACAACGATATCGGCTTCGTGGCGGCCGTGTTTGAGTCCCGTGCCATCCAAAATGACATCCAGTAACGTGGAGGAGTTCGGAGCAACAAGCGAATTTCGGCAGAGCGGCTGCGCCCACGCCGGGTTAGTGGACTCGATGACGCCGATTTGTACGGGGTCATCTCCGATATTAGTTAGCTCAACCGATCTTCGCTGACGGCGCAGAATGCGGTACAACTCTGTGCTAATAACAGGTTCCTTGGGTATCAGACGCCCAGGGTGGCGTACGCTTAATTTCCACACAAACTGCGCCACTCGATGATTACCAACCTCAAGTCGGCCGCGGGCTATCATGTGCTCTCCGGCCTTGACCTTGTCGAGGTTAAGATGAACGCAAACTTCTTCTTGTGTGCCGCCGGCAACATCGACCTCGCGATCGAGATGAGCTTGGATTCCTTGCGGCTCCCGGAGACTTACTCCGGTCACGCGCAGGGGAGCATCGCCCCCATTGCGTACTGTCAATCGCAAGACTGCATGATCGACACCGACCACCACTAATCGTTCTGGTGGCACAATTATCAGTTCTTCGTCCTCAGAGGCTGACAAAGACAACGGAGCTGACACCACATTGTGGGGATTCGGACCTTCCTTCTGTTCCGGTGCTTCTCCATTAGTCCGCAAGAGGCACCCTGCGATTATGTGGTCTCCGAGAGAAACTTCTAGATTCACGAGCAGGGGGCCAAGACGTATGGGTGTGAGCAAGAACACCCGGAGTTCCGAATCGCCTCTTGGTGGGATCTTGACGGTCTTCGCCTGGGACTTGGGCTCAAATTCAGGAGACTCGATCTTCACCAAAACATCTAGAGGCTGCGACGTCCCATTTTCGTCAACTGGAAAGTTTAATGTGAGCGGCTTGGTATTAACTTCGTTTTCGCTCAGCTGATAATTCGGTTCGGCCTCTACAATGCCCCTAAGGCCGGGCGAATCTGTCCTGCGAATCATAACCAGCAACGTGCTCGGTTTCGCAACGGGCACCCGTGCTGGAAGAGCTGCATCCAAGAAACGCCGCCGAGCACGGGATTCCGGCAAAGTTCGTCGCGTCGTCGGCCTGCCTCCTGTGACAAGCGCTAGTATGCCTTCGCAGATGCTTACGAAGGCCAAATCATGGGAGGGCCACTCCGTAACGGGGCGGCCATCTTTAGGCAGCGCCTGCAAGTGATTGAACTGGGGTATGATCCCCCACACTACAGGGCGGAGAATTACCGGGACAACCACAGCTTCCCCCGCACGTTGCCTCTCGAGGGCTCGCTTCACTTCGATGTCAACACAATAACCGGAACTCACAAAGTCGGCGCTTAACAAGAACAAGATTAGTTGTGCCGAGTCGAGGTACCTGCTGATCTCCCTCCCCCATTCCTGACCAGCAAGGATCTTCCGGTCATGCCATTCCCGGATCAGTCCAGAGCGCCTTAAGGCTGCGAGATGTGCGTCCAGTTCGTTTCGCAAGTCCTCGTCTTTGTGGGAATACGAATAAAACACCGTTATAGGTTCGCGTTTCGGCGATGGCGACTGTTCCACGCCTAGGGTCTTGAGCAGCGTCTTGAGCCCACGGGGATAGTCGGTTCTGAAATCAAGATTTTGAAAGGGGCGCAGTTGAAACGGAACCTTGCAATCACGATAGAGAACCGGGATGACGGTCTTGTGTTCCTCAAGAGCGAAGGCGACTTCGTCCTCGACGTTCAACGAAAAATAAAGGGTAGGCGGCGTGACCTGCCTCTGGCCCTGTTCGTACCAAGCGCTCAGGCCCAGAAACTATCTCTGATAAAGTCCTGTTCCCAACGCAGCAAGGCTTCCGCCGTGGAGTACAATACTTGCGACGAAGAGATTCAGGTTCACAGCAGAGCAGAATCCGCGGAAATCCGCCCACGGTCACACGGTCAAGCTACGGTCAAGTACCGCAGCGAAGGACTGCAATCAGCTTCGGTAGGTGCCACCAGCCTTCGCTAATTGCCCATGATTGTAGGCTATCCGCAATTCGAATCCCTGTCTCTCCGCCATAACTCAATCAATTTCAATAAGTTACAATTGGCTAACTGGGTTCGCACTCCGTTAGCACTCCATTACTGGATCACCAATCTCACTACTTCGCTGTTCGCTTCCCGCATCGGTTCAGCCAAAGCCTTACCGTACACGTTCATCGTGGTCTTGATGTCCGCGTGCCGCATCAGGTCCTTCTGCACGGGTCATGGGCGCCTTCGTCTGGTCGAGCCACGAACGATACGTGTGTCGCAACGTGTGCCAGCCGATCTTGCCGAGACCTGCGCGCTCACCCGCGGGAATCAGGTAGTCACGCTGGATGGCATTCGTGTAAAGCGGCATCGAGCCCGCCACCCACGACGATGCCCACACCCAATCATCGTCAGCCTTGAAGTCTGATAGGCTTCGCCAGTTCTGCAACACTTCGATCAGGGCCGGATCCAGCGGCAACCGTGCTTTGCTTCTCTTGGTCTTCACTGCATCGACGCGGTTGGCGATGACGCTTCGCTGAACCAAAACTTCTTGGTTCAACCAGTCGAAGTCCGACCACTTCAAACCGGCCAGCTCGGATCGGCGCAGCCCGAGACAGATTGCGACAATGACCATCGTGCGGTGAGGCTCGGTGATGATGTTGCATAGCGGTCTTCGGAATTGCTCCGGCGTCAACACAATTGGGTCTTCTTCGCGCAACGTCCCTCCGGTTATTCGCACTAGGTCCATCGGGTTGCGCTGCGTTTCAAACATCTCGCACAGCAAGGCGTACTCGAACACCTGCCGCATGACGCTCTTGATGTGAGACTTGGTCTTTTGCGCCAGGGGCAGGGTAAGGAACCAACGATCGACGGCCAGCGGTTTCACTGCGCCGAGATCGAGGGAACCCCACTTCGGCAGGACATGCTTTGTAAGATTGTTGCGGTATCCGCCGCCGGTCGTGAATCTCTTCGGCATCCGCTCAGCCATGTACTTCTGGGCGGCATCTCCAAACGTCGCGACAGATGCAGCGGGTTTCGTCTTGTTGTTGGCGGCCAAGCGGAGACGCTCCGCCTCACGACAAGCCTTGGCTTTGGTTGGAATCTCGGATAAGGGACCGAGTGGTGTGGTTCTCCGTGTAGCCCCATCCCACCACTTGAAGTACCAAATGTTTCTCCGGCGATCCAAGAAGACACTCCCGTTCTGGTAGCGCACTCGCTTCATCGTTCCTCCCTTTGATGCGAGAGCGGGTAGCACGATGATTCTATCTGTCGGGTCACCCATTCATCTAGGGAAGATGCGCGGAAGCGCCAGACCTTGCCAATCTTCAGCCCGGGAATAGCGCCGCGCGAGGCCATCTCGCGGACCGTGACCGGATGGAGCTTTAACATCCGTGCGGCTTGCGTGGCATCAATTAGCGGTTCGATAGCGGCGCTCATGGACGTAACCGCCGAAGCGAAATTCCCCCGACTCGGGGATTGCTTACCAGCATCGCTGGCGCCGGTGGTGGTCTGCGTGTTGTGTCCGAGGTCTTCCATCGGTTACCTAGTTCGTTCTTCTGTTCCAAAAACATGTGTTTGTGGGCAGCCAAGCGAGGTCCCGGCTCGCATCGCAGAATCAGGCACTTATGGCAAGTGATTCAGTAGGGCAATTGGGCAAGCAGTAGAATGCGCGTTGAGTCGTTCTATTCTTTGCCTCACGAAACGTCTTAGGCGGACTCGGCTCGAAATCCATCTCACGCAATATGTGTCTGGACCCGTCCCGCGGCTGGCGTCGGGGGTAGTCTAGGTATCGCCGTCAAACGGCATCGGATGGCCAAGCCTTCTAAGACGCATGCGCCTTGTCGAGTCTTTGCCGGAAGTTCTTCGCCCAGGAGCGGAAAGCCGCGTCAATGTCGCCCCACTTCTGGAAGGCTTTAAGGCCGCTGAAGAACCGACGACCGCTCTTGCTGGTCATGAAGGCCATCTCCACCTGGTCTGACGCCGAGTCGACCATCTCGCCTTCGATTGCGACTCCTCCGACTTTCAATCGAGGGATCAGTAGGCCTGCCCCTGGCGCGACCGCATGGGTCGCCACAGCCTCGGTTCCGGATAACACCGCATTAGTCTTGCTGCATTAGGCTCCACGTTGGTGATGGCGAAGCGTAACACCATGACGCCGGGACCGGGTTCAGTTACGAGGTTGTAGTGTCCGGCCTGCAATGCGTCTTTCATGGCTTTGGTGAAGTAGTCCGCGAGCTTGGCCAAGTCTTCTGGGTCGATGTCTCGTTGCTGGGCTTCAGGGACGAGGAATACCTTGACCGGGTCCAGCAGGAAAGTGTTGGACTCTTTCAAGACGTCTGGATTCTTGAAATAGATCAGCCAATCGGAGTTCTCCGGATCGGGTTGGAGTCTCGAATACGCATCGCCCAGAAATCCTGACTCCTGCGTCAGAAGCTTGTTCTGCTTCTTCGAGGACTCCTGCGGCTGCGCCAGTATGCCAGCCAGCAGAACCGACCCGGCCAAGAAGGTGAGCGCCAGGACACGAAGCGCAGACAGTCGCACGACGGACTTGCCAGACGAGGTGCAGCTCTCCCCCATCTTCATCCCGAGTGCCCCGCTCAATGGCGTTATGTACTTGGATCGCTGTTTGTTCATCGGATAGTCATGCCTCAGGAAGTATCCTGTACTCGTGGACATAGATTCTGAATGAGGGTTCGTGGGTGGCCCGCTTGGCGGTTTGCCTTGCAGCGTCCCATGAAAAGGGACCATAGGAAGCGGCTCCTTTTAGCCGCCTCCACAGTTTTGTACTCACGGGATCTCGCATCAGAAATGGCCCCGGACACCGAAGTTCCGACTCCTGAGAAGAGCGATCTGGGATCATTGAAGCAAACGTCTTTTATCATTCACTACGTCGGTTGGCAAACTGGAGAGGTTTTGGCTGAAGAGGTTTTGGGGCGCTTGCCCGAAATAGCCCCAACTTCCCAGAATGGGATTTCTGTCCCGCGAGGATTCCAATTCGGCGGATAGGGCGTTTTACGTCCAAGTGGCGGTGCCAATGCGGTTGCCGGATGCCGGCCGACTTGACGGGAGTAATCCCCCCGGAAGCCGGCTTCTGGCCAACCTGCGGTTGGCCGTCGTTTGAAGATCGCGGGTCGGATGATCGTTTCGCGAGAAAAACTGCGCGTGCCACGCTTTTTGCAGACAGAACGACTCGCATGGGTTTTTGAGCTTGCATTTTCCATGAACTCCCTGCATGATTTCGGGGCATCACCCAGGAGCCAATGAATGACTACTTTCCGCAGAGACATCCAAAATGTAATGTTAACGATGGTTGCAGCTGTCGTGTTTGCAGGGGTAGCCATTTGCCCGGCATCCGCACAAGACCGTTACGAGTCGATTTTCAACGGACACAGGATTATTTATCCGGCCTCCAGCATCCCCGTGCCCGGTCGGCAGCACACGAACTACTTTTTTGTCGACTCGGATCAACCGTCCCCTCAACCCCCGTCGGGTGCTGAAACTCCTGCGTCATTAGCCTGCGTGTATAAGTTGGTAACGGGACCGACCGGCTGTCCGATTGCCACGAGCACAACCGTGCCTACCGGTGGTATCGGCGCCATTGCCATCGTCGACGCCGGTTACTATCCGACCGCGCAGTCCGATTTGGACGCCTTCGACAGCTACTTCGGTATTCCGGCTACGACTATTACGCAGGTCTGGCCCGGCCCGATACGGCCGCCCGTTTACAGGGACTGGGAGGTCGAGGAGGCACTAGATATCGAGTGGGCCCACGCCATGGCGCCGCACGCCAAGCTGTTCCTGGTGGTGTCGGCATTGTGTACAAGTCCGCAATGCGCGACCGATCCGACTTGGCAAGCGGTACAGTTCGCCGGAACCCTAGTGGCTCAAAACGGCGGCGGCGTGGTGAGCATGAGCTTTGGCGATGCGGAGATTGCTCAGGAAACTAGCTTTGACCAATACTTCACTACCCCGGGTGCCGTCTACTTTGCGGCCTCCGGCGATTCGGGACTTGGCGTGAGCATCTATCCGGGAGCGTCACCGAACGTTGTGGCGGTTGGAGGAACCTATTTTAACCGCGACAGTAACGGGAACTTCACCTCCGAGCAGTACTACACTGGCGGCGGAGGGGGAGACATTAGTCCATACGAGCCTCGTCCCAGCTATCAGAATGGCATTGCAAGCATCGTAGGAAACCATCGCGGCTATCCTGATGTCGCTTCCGATTTTTGTTGCGCTGCCATTTACCTTGAGGGCGGCTGGACTTCGGTCGGAGGTACGAGTTGGTCGTCTCCTACCTTTGCTGGTATCGTGAACGCGGCCGGCAGCCGACAACAGTCGTCCTTGGCGCAGCTCACCAAGATGTACACCGAGCTGTTCAATCCCATCGTGTATCATGCTGATTTCAACGACATCACGATGGGTGATTCGCATTGCAAAGCTGGTTGGGACCTGTGTACCGGCATCGGCTCCCCCAAGACTTACGCCGGCAAGTAACCACCGAGGCTCCCCGGATTGCCGGTTCGATCTGGTCAAGACGGGGCCTTTGCCCGCGTCACCCTTTTACCTTGTCCAGGCAACTGGTAATCCGGAAGTCGAAGTATCACGGAGGTCGCGGCTCAGCTGAACAACCATTAGCTTTGCTGGACTCCCGCGAGGCACCGGCATCGTTGTGGCCCGATACAGAACCGAAGCGCGATAGATTTCCTACAATGAAGACCCGCCGTCTGGCGGGTTTTGATGTGCTGCGTTATGAGGCCCAGCCCTCTGCTAGAGCTGGGCCCCAGCCACTCCGAGTGAGCTATCGCTATAGTTTCTTTCAGACGAATCGATTCCTGAACGCCTACTTTTTCGCGGCCTGACTCTTTGCGTTATGGGTAGCGTGGTTGAGGTCTGACCCGCTGCAAGAACAGTAGAAAGAATACAAACACCGAGCAGATACAACAGCAAACTCAGCTTGAAATCGTTATGCATCATTTCGCTCAGGCACTCAATGGGTGTTATCGGTTCTGATGCAGTCGGTTGGCGAGAACAGCCATAGCACAAATTACTGAGCAACAGCCGAGCGGCGAGGCTGAATTCCCGATATTGTCCCGAAGTCTGCTTCTGAGAGATCTGGCCGGATTAGGAACGAGAAACGATAGGTCCCTATCGGGACTGCCCTGGCGGATGAGGCGAGATTGAGCGCAGCTTTCCTGGCCGGGGCAGTTTCGATAGGGTCGTTTGAAGTAAGTGGCTGGCGCGACGGACGCGGTGATCTAGCTATGGGATTTCGATCGGCGCCAGATGGATTTTGTGGGTGTTTGGATCGCCGAGGTGGGACGAATCGTGCTATGTGGGCTCTGGTTTCGGCGGAAGTGGCGGCTGGAGTGGCGCTTGCAAATGCGCTTCGCGCGGGTCGTGGGCGCAACCAAAGCGCACACCGGCTCTTGCGTGCGCTAGCACGACTGCGTGGAGGGCAGATAAGGACTTCGCGAGCGGTGAGTCTCTCATGAACTGTCAACACTGCACCTCCTTGGCTGGGCCGGGGTCAGGCTTGGATGGAAGTAAAGCTGGCTGCGGGTGAGCCGTTCGACAACCAGCATGATGCCGGAGCATGCTGGACAGCGCAGGCTGGGGGGCTTGGGTGGATCGGCGCATGCCGTTGTGCCGAGCAGAACGCGGCAGCGTTCGAGCGCAGCACTCCGTCTGCGGTTGGCGAATAGTCCAAAGTGGCGGATGCGAACCAGGCCACCGGGCAGGACGTGAAGGAGAAAGCGGCGCAGGAACTCATGAGCGGAAACAGTCATGACCTTCTTCTTGCCGCCGTGGGCGTAATCTCGCCAACGGAATGAGACGCTGTCGTTTTCAAACGCCACGATCCGATGGTTGGAGATGGCAACACGGTGGGTGTAGCGGGCCAGGTAGTTGAGCACATGTTCGGCTCCGCCGAAGGGCGGCTTCGCGTAAACGACCCAGTCCGTTTGGAAAAGCTGCCGGAGGAAACGGGAGAAACAGCCGGGAGCGGCCAGATCCTGTTGTGAGCCATGAAACTGAAGCTTGCCTTGCGCGAAGTGTTGCTTCAGTCCAGCAACGAACTTGCCGCGGAAGACTCGGCTTAATGCGTGGACAGGCAGGAAGAAGCGGCGCGAGGAATCGATCCATCTGGAACCGTCGAGAGCAAGGCCGCCGGCGGGAACGATGTAGTGTCGGCCTGATTGTCGATGCCGCCGGCAATCCCTACGGCACGACCGTCGAGGGCGGCACTTACGGCTACGGGATGGTGTTCGAGTTGACGCGCAGCCCTCACGCAGCGGGCGGGGGCTGGACGGAGCAGGTGCTGCATAACTTCAACAACAATGGCACGGACGGATATAACCCCAACGCCGGCCTAATCAGCGATGCCGCCGGTAATCTCTACGGCACGACCGCCTTTGGCGGCCGTTACGGTGGCGGGATCGCGTTCGAGATTACACATTAACTGAAATTCTGGGGGTCCACATCGGGCCGGTATCCTAAGATTAGACGCGGGTACTGGCCTCTCTATCCAGGTCCCGGTAGCTCCCCGATCGTAAGCAACTCTGAAAACCAGCCTGTTCCTGTTAATCCTTGGAATAGCTGGCGAGAAATCGCCATTACATAAGGTTCCCTTGACCGTCTCACAAAGGGTAAGTTTTGCGACGCCCCGTGAGGCCAATGAAATCAGCCCTTTCAGGGTCTCATAACTCAGTCTCAAAATCGAATGCACGTCGTCGAGTTGAGCAAGGGTTTGATCCGCGGGGCTGAGCAGGCTGCACGGTCGCCGCCCCGCCGAAAAATCTCAAATCTCAGTCTCAAAAAATCAGCCTGCGATTTCGGCTCTCATGGTGGTACCCGGCCGTGAACACGCGGAGCGCCTGGAGTAGCGCTGACCCTGCGCGTACTTCGACTAGGTGTGAGGTACGAGAACCAGGTCTGAGGTATGAGGATTCAGTTGCTGAGGCATAACGTGTGTACTTTGCGGCACACAGTTGGATATGAGTTTTTCTCGGAACTCGACGTTAAAATACTACTAGCGCATGAAGTTCTTGATTATCGCCTCAGCAACGATCCGTACAACCCGAGAAACCTCCTCTCTGGTTGGATTCGGAATTCGCCAGAGGCGTTTCACCACTTCTTGCGCCCGTTCTAATCCGCTGTAACCGCGACCGTTCACCAATCAGAAGGATGTATAGTCGGGGTCCCGTCCTTGTGACCGGGACCTCCAACACGATGGGTTGAACGTTTCTCGTCCAGGTGGATTACTTCCGAGTTGCCCGTGATTCGGGCAGAATCCAGGAATTGAAAGCCGCAGAAGGAACATCGGGCAAATGCAAGGGACAAGGAGGTGGCTCAAGAGCCATAATCGCGATGGGCGTGGAACAATCGCCCGACTTACTGCGTAAAGGAAAATAGTAAGGTTGCCGCAGTAGAGCACCACCTGAGCGCGAGGGCGAGATGGGCATAGCAAGGCTGTTCGTTGGGTTGTATTGGACATGGGTCGCTTCCGAGGTTCTGCTCCAGGTGGTGACGCGCACCGGCTAGGGCAGCGGCGAGGTTAAGGACCGAGGGTCTCTGCTGGTGTTGCGGCCAGCGATCTTCGGGTCAATTTGGATATCTCTGTGGTACCGCGATGCGCACGGACGAACGATGCTGGGAGGAGCGCACTGGCTGGGTACGGCGGCGCTTGCACTGCTGGTAGTCGGGCTAGTGATTCGCTGGACTGCGATCATCACTCTGGGTCGATCGTTTAGTACCAATGTTGCGATTCATGCCACGCAGACCGTGCACAAGACAGGTCTGTTCCGGTGGGTGCGGCATCCTTCCTACGCAGGGATGCTGCTGATCTTCGCGGCAATCGGAGTAAGCCAGCGCAATTGGGTGAGCCTCGCGATTATGCTCGCATTTCCCACGCCTGGCGCTGATCTATGTAACCGAAGACATGGGCCGTATCTGATCAGACGCCTTCCCCGACAATCAAACCCCATCAATGTACGATATCATCCTCATGGACTCAGAAGCCATGAGGATCGCAAGCGCGGCGAGTGCATTCCCGAAGCATTACTACTCCCAGAAGGTTCTTCTGGAACGCCTCCAGGACTATTGGGGAGACCAACTTAAGAATCCTCTGTTGCTGGCACGGCTGCACCGCAACGTGACCGTGGATGGCCGTTACCTCGCCATCCCGGCAGAGCAGTACCTGGACATCAAGACCTGGGGTCAGGCCAATGACATCTGGATCAAGGTCGCACAAGAATTGGGGGAGCAGGCGCTCTGCCTCGCACTGCACAATGCCGGTCTGAAGCCACACGATTTGGGAGCCTTGTTGTTCACGACAGTCACCGGAATCGCAAGCCCGTCCATCGACGCTCTGCTGATCAATCGTATGGGACTTCCAGCCAACATTCGCCGTGCTCCGATTTTTGGCCTGGGATGCGTGGCTGGCGCCGCCGGAATTGCGCGCGCCGCAGATTACGTTCGCGCCTACCCTTCGCAGGCGGCGGCTCTGGTATCGGTGGAGCTCTGTTCGCTGACCCTGCAGCGCGAAGATCTGTCGGTGGCGAACCTGATCTCATCGGGCCTTTTCGCCGATGGCGCTGCCGCCGTCATTGTGACAGGAGCGGAATTTGAGTCCTCGGGCTCTGAGATTTCTGGGCCTAAAATTCTCGCGACCCGGTCGGTTTTTTATCCCGGTACAGAGGAAATGATGGGCTGGAATATTTCCGAGAAAGGCTTCCGCATCGTGCTGTCGACCGAGGTTCCGAATCTGATTCGGCAAAACCTAGGGCGGGACGTGGACGCGTTTTTGGCGGACAACGGATACCGGCGAAGCGACCTTCAAAGCTGGGTTCTACACACCGGAGGACCGAAGGTGCTCGAGGCCTGCGCTACAGCACTCGGGTTGCACAATGGACAGCTGGATGCGTCCTGGGATTGCCTGCGTAAGGTAGGAAATCTTTCTTCGGCTTCAGTGCTGGTTGTGCTCGAAGATGTAATAAAGCACCGCCGTCCTGAGCCGGGCGCGATGGGTCTGCTTGCTGCCATGGGGCCCGGTTTTTGTTCCGAGCTTCTACTTCTGCAATGGTAAGGTACGTGGTTGTTTAATTCGGCAGGCCCGACCGCACCATATCTAAGCCGGGGCACAGCGGTGGCGATACGATTCTGATAGACATCGGTCATGGCGCTTCGCCATGCCGCAGTTTTTGGAGCATTAGCAGTTCGGTGACCCCCCCAAAAAAGAGACGGGAATCGATCACAGAAAATCCTTTGTCCCGGAAAATATCCCGCAAGTGAGGGCGGTCGGGAAAGCGCTGGAGGCTTTCGGCTATGTAGCTATAGACTTCATGATTGCGGTGCAGAAGCGTACCCCACGCTCCGGTCCATGTCTTCAGACCCCAGTATTCCATCTTCTGTGGGATCTTTCCGCTCGGTTTGGAGAAATCGAGAAAGGCCGCCACGCCGCAGGGTTTTAGAACGCGGCTGATTTCGTCAATAGCTGTTCCGAGGTCCGCTGCGTTCCGCAGGGCGTAGCCACCGGTGACGATGTCCACGGATTTGGAAACGATGTCAAGCGATCCCATATCCTGATTGGCGAAACTGACATTCGGATGAGTATTGCGGTGACGGGCGATATCCAGCATCGGCTCGGTGATGTCCACTCCGGCGATGCGGCCACGCGGGTATTTGCCGGCAAGCAGAAACGCGATGTCGCCGGTGCCGCAGGCGAGATCAACGCAAACGGGGGACTCGTGAGAGGGAAGCAATGAAATCAGAGTGCGCTTCCATGCCGCGTCGCGGCCGAAAGAAAGTGCTCTAGTGATGAAATCGTACCGGGGCGCGACCTCGGAAAAATTCCTTTCGGTATAGTATCTCTTCGTCTCGGCATTCTCGAGGTGATCGCCGATTTTCAAAACAAAGCGACCGGTCACTGGATCTCCATTTTCAAAGGGTCCGCAAAAGGGCTTACAGCAGGCCAACGATGGTTTGTGGTTTCGGTTGCCGCGTTCACAGACTCCTTGTTCACCACACTCCATAATTCGCTCGCAGCGGGACAGCCGGGAGAGTGGGAGGCTGCCTAATGCTTAAAGACTAACGGAGGCCCGCTGACTCGCTTCCCCTTGAGGTCGACAGTCACCTCGACGGTGTCGGCGATCTTAACGAAGGGAATACCTTTGGTCATCCCGTAGTCCTTACGGTCGAAGGCCATGGTCCCATGAATCTCGCCTGAACCTGTCCCCTCGCCAGAAACGGTTAGCGTCAGCGTCTCGGGTTTAGACGCTCCACGAATCGTGAAGTCGCCCTGCACATCGAAGGTGTTGGGGCCGGTCTGGACAATCTTCTTTGACAGGAATGTGATCAAAGGATCCTCCTTGACGTCGAAGAAGTCTTTCCCTTTCAGCTTGTCGTCCTTCATACTACTTCCGGTATTGATGCTGTCTGCCTGAATCTTGATATCCAAAACGCCAGTCGTCACATCAGTAGACGTAAAGGCTAGAGTGGCATCCCACTTGTCGAAAGTACCGTTGACGGCCACCGATGCCTTCACGGAGAATTTAATCGAGCTTCCTTCCGTCGGAATCTTGAAAACAGGAACCTGTGCTCGGCTTAGTGACGGAAAGACGGCGGACGCTAAGAAGAAAAAAACGGCGAATCGTATGCTACCGTGTGCAGGTCTTTTAGACATGAACTTCCTCCCACCGGTTGCCGTGAAAGCAACCAAGTGAACCCCGAACGGGCTCGGCCCATGATACTTGATGTTTGCTCGGAGGTACCGTCAAATGTTACAGGCCGAATGGCGGAAAGATGGGCTGCATACCACGGCTCGATAATCACTACCCGTCGCCCTGGATGGGCCCTATACGGACTTTGGCTGTATAACATAGCCATGACCTTCCTGCGCCGCGTCGTAATGCCCTTTCGCAGCCGCAAGTTTGGCCGGAATCCGGAGGCCATATGGGCAAATTGCGCCTTTGGGACGATTCAAGCGTCCGTCGCTTTGCTAGTGCTGTTGTCGCTGGTGCATCCATCGCGGACTTTCGCGGCGAATCCTGACTTGGAGACTGTGCTGACTGGCTCGCGCCAGCGTATTGAGAAATTGGACTACCGCGTGAGCGGGCGACTCACACGAGTGGAAGGTAATGGCAAGCGCACGAACTACAAGTTTGTCGCCAAGGCCCACTGGTTTCCCGATGGTCTGCGTCTGCGATGCGAAATCTCGGGGCCTGGCTCAGAGAAGACGACTCTTCTTCTGCATATGACCGTGAGTGGGCACTTGACTATCGAGGCGCTACTTCCTGGCGAGAAGGCCGCTAGCGTGTTGCCATTCGAACGTTGGAACGACTCACTAGTGGGAACAGACTTCTCCTATGAAGACATGGTAGAGAGCCAGTTCTTCTGGAAGAATCAGGAACTCCTGGCACCGGAGAAATACGGCGCACGGGATTGCTTTGTCCTTAACAGCATGCCCGGCTCTCAGGACCGTACTTACTATGATTCGGTAACATCGTGGATTGACCGCGGCATCTTGTTCCCTGTGCATGTGGTGAAGACGCTTCGCGGGACAAGACAGCAGAAGGAATTCATTTACTATGGGCTGCGGCAGGTCAGCGGCGTTTGGTCTGCGACGCACGTGGAGGCAAAGCTGCAGGGCAAGCCCGGCTCCTCGATTCTGGTAATCGAAAGAGGCTCAGCAAAGGCAAATCTTGGACGCAAGGACTTTGATCTCAGCCAGTCCAGCGCTCACGGAGAGAAAGTGCAATAGATCAAATTGTTTAATTAGGCTATTGCGAGGCACTGTGCTGTCGCTGAATCATCCACGGTGTTCACCGTCATGGGATAAGCTCCTTTTCAGACGCTGCCAGGGCCCCATGTAAGCCAAAGGGCCACCAATTCCAGTCGCCGGCAAGTTGCAATAGTGCCGGCCCGACAACTATCCGCACCGCTGTTGCATCAATGAACACCGCCACGGCGAGCGTAAAGCCCAGCATTTGGACGACCAGAAAGCTGCCCACGGTGAATGCGACGAAGACGGCAATCATAATTGCAGCGGCGCTCGTGATGAGCCCGGCCGTCCGCGCCAGGCCCTCTATCACCGCTGATCTCTCGGATAAGCCGCGCCGCCGTTCTTCGAGGACTCGGGAGACCAGGAAGACCTCATAGTCCATGCTCAACCCGAAGACGATGGCAAACGAGAGAATCAGCACGATCGGGTATACAGTGCCGGTCGGTCCGTCGAGCCCAAAGAGTTTGCTACCGTGGCCTTCCTGAAAAACGACAACCAGCGCACCGAATGAAGCGCCAACGGAAAGTAGATTGAGCAGAATTGCTTTGACAGCCGCAAATAAAGAACGTAGCCCGATCAGGAGCGCCAGCAAGCTCCCCAAAACGACGCCAAGGACCACCTTCGGCAACCGCTCTTTTACTACCGAGTCATAATCTGCGTCGAGTGCGGGAACGCCGCCGACGCGCAGCACAGCGCCGGGCACGCCGGTCATCGCCGCGACATCGGAGGAACGCACGTCTCGTACCCATCGTATCTGTTGGTTGGGCGAAAGAGCGGCGGTGGGCAGCAACTCAATCAAGGTAGCTTGGCCATCGCTGCGTAAAAAACTCTTGCGGATTGGCTCGGGCACATCGTTGACGGCATCCGCGGTGTCAGACATTCCCGTGAGGGTCGGAAGAGATAAGACCTCTTGCGCTCTAGGATCGCTCTGGAAGCGCTTCGTCAAGCGACTGACAGCCAGCCAGCCAGCCGGCGAGAGCGGCGGAGACTGCGGCGGCAACTCCAGGACCACTCGGAGGGACTGCACAATACCCGACCGCCCCATGCCTTGAAGCGTGTGCAGTGCTTGCACCGACTCGGCTGCGGCCGGGAGCGAGTGGTCGGGAATCCCGGGAGAAATTCTCCGTGCCTGGGATGCTAGGATCAGTAGTGGAATCCCGGCGACAAGCAGAGCTGTCCAGGGCCAACGGGTTATGATGCTGCCCCACCGCACCCACCGCTCACTGGCCGCGCATAGGCGGTCCCGCGTTTTGAATCGTCTGGCTGGTAGGCGCACTCTGGCGGCATTGATGCGATGCCCTAGCAGACCAAGCCCCCAAGGCAGAATGAATGTACACAGCATGACACTAAAAGCGGTTACCAGCAGGCCGGCTATCCCGATGGAGCGCAGTTCGTTGATGGGCACAGTCAGCAGCGCTGAAAATCCGATTGCGACTGTCGTGGCCGAGATTATCAGCGTCCGCCCCGCTTGCCCGGCAGCAATATCGGCAGCGTGGCCCGGATCATATCCCTCGGCCAATGCTTCGCGAAACCGGCTCACCATTAGCAATGCATAGTCGATGCCCAAGCCAAGGCCGAGCATCGTCGCCAGATTCTGCACCAGAATCGACAGCTGCAGATAGTGCGCGAGTAGCGCAGCCGCACCCAGCGCCATCGAGGTTGAGAGCACTCCAACTCCCAGCGGCAATGGCGCGGCCACAAGACTGCCGAAAGCCAGCAACAGCAGCAAGAGAGTAACCGGCATCGCTCGTTCCTCGGCATGGGTGACTTCATCTGCACTGACCTTGCGAAGATCGAAGGTCAGCGGCGTTTCACCCGTAATCTCCAGTTTGATATTGGGGTATAGCGACCTAAGCTGACCTTCCATCCAGTCTGCTCTTGCCCTCAGTTTGGGGACCAACGCCTCGACATTTTCATCGTGCGGGTCCAACCCGACGATGATCAAGGCCCCGCCATTGTCCCCAGTGAATAGAGCATCTGGCCAATCCAGACTCGAGACGGCACCCGAAACTCCAGGCAGACTACGCAATGAACTGGTTAAGAAGCCCAATACATCCGCGCCTTTTGCTGAATCCGGATCGGGAATACCACTGATCACTAGAACCAGGCGGTTGGCGTACGGAGACTGGAAACGCTGCGCCAGTTCCCGGTCAACTTTTTCCGATTCTCCGCCCTTAATGTGAACAGCTGTCTCCAGGCGACGTTCGACTTTGTAGGAAAAGGGCAGCAGCGCAACCGCCATGACAAACCCCGACATCGCCAACCAGAATCGGCGGCGAGCGGCATCTTGGCCAGTCTTCAAGCTAGGCATTAGGATGGAAGATCCACGTCGTTTACTGGTCCGTCTGAGAGCAATGAAACGATTTCAGTGATCGGGCACATCCATGATACAGGGCCAAACTGGATATTCATTGGGCTGCGGCCTTGAGCTAGTTAACGATAGATGTGGGTAATTAGGAAGCGCAAACGCCCTTGTGTCCACGAATGGGAATAGTTTCCGGTTGGTCGGCAACTCGGAAGTTATCCAGTTTGACGGGTTGTCGGCATCTCGGACTTGTGCTGTCGTTGTTCGGAAACGCCTTGTCTCGAACAGTTTCGCTCTTCGTATCAATCGCTGCCGCTTTACTGCCCAGGTGGTTGATTGACGATCCGAGTTAGTTGAACGACCCTGAGGCAGACCATCAAGGACAGGCGAGGTTTGTTTTGCTCTTTATTAAATGTGCTTCCGGTCGGCGCCGGGTTTGCCGAGAACACGTAGCGGACTGCCTCGGCTTGCGCGGCAGAGCCATCCCAAACAGCAGTCAGGCGATGAGGCTGCTGGACTGCCGGGTGAAGTTCCACGGAAAGCTGCGGAAGGCTGCTTTACAGGTTCAGGTCTACGACCCGTGGACTGCGATTAAAGTGGCCACGTCTCATATCGCCGCTGATTGCTCCAGGGCGAGTTTTAGGCGGCGCTGACGTTCCGCCGCAAGCATACAAAACTCGCCGCATGGTTCCGGCGGCTTGCCGTTCATGCGGGCCACCGTCTCGCGCTCGAGCAGCATCTGCGCCTGAATTCCCAGGAACCAGCGGCGACACCGCGGACATCTGCGAGCTTCGTGCTTCTCCCATCGGGCGCTAGGCTCGATTGCAAGAAGTAGGTCCCTGATCTGGCGCTGCTTCACCCAGATTTCGCGGTTGCTGTGCGGGAAGCTGGGCAGCCAGTGGGTCATCCGCAGCTTGGTAATGTCGTGCCGGGAAAAGACCACGCGCCACACGTAGTAAGGCGTAGGAATCCTGGCAGAAGCTGGCCGGTGGTTAAGAGAAACTTTCAGAGACACGATCCCCAGCCCTTACCAGGGTTTTTCGGCAAAGGCACCGTAAAAGCTAAAAGCGTGGGCGTTCGCCGTCTTCAGGTTAACACGTCTGGCTGCTGCTCACATTCGAGTGCCTGAAGATCTGAAGATCCGCTGAAATGATGTTATCCGGAATTCCGAGGTAATAGAGGTTCGTCGCCCACTGCTCGGCGGAAGGCCTGCGAGCCGTTACACAGGCGACGCCGATTCAAACCTTCCGCAGCTTGGCTCTATCTGACGGTTTTATAAACCGTCAGAGCGATCTGGCCACAGACGACAACATGCTGCGCTGTCATTCACTTAGGGAGACTCTGATTAAGCTCTCCCTTTCCACAGGAGTATAGGTTAAAGTCACGCCAGCATGAAGCAAAGGACACTGGCGATGATGACTGGCTTTGAGCGGTACACCCAAAAGACCAAGCGGGCGTTATTCCTGGAGGAGATGGAGCAGGTGGTGCCCTGGGGCGCGCTCGGCGCGCTGATTGAGCCGCACTATCCGAAGGCGGGCAATGGGCGGCCGCCGGTGGGGGTGGAGCGGATGCTGCGGATTTATTTTCTGCAGCAGTGGTTCAACCTGTCGGACCCGGGGGTGGAAGAGGCGCTGTACGACTCGGCGGTGCTGCGGCAGTTCGTGGGCATCGATCTGGGGCAGGAGCCGGTGCCGGACGAAACCACGGTGTGCAAGTTTCGTCATCTGCTGGAGGAGCACCAACTGGGCGGGAAGATGCTGGAGACGGTGAACCTGCACCTGCAGGAAAAAGGAGTGCGCATCACGACCGGTACCATGGTGGACGCTACTATCATTCACGCCCCCAGCTCGACCAAGAACCGGAAGGAGAAGCGCGATCCGGAGATGCACCAGACCAAGAAGGGCAACCAATGGTACTTCGGGAGGAAGGCGCATGTGGGCGTGGACAGCAAGACCAAGATCATCCACTCGGCGGCGGTGACCGCAGCCCATGTGGCCGACGCGACGGTGCTGCCGGAGTTGCTGCACGGCGAGGAGACGCGGGTGTGGGGCGACCAAGCGTATCGCGGACAGAGCGAGGTCATTCATGAATCGGCACCGCGGGCGCAAGACTGCACCCACCGCCGCTATCGCTATAAAAACCATGTCGATGAAGCGGAGCGGGCGAAGAACCGCAGCAAGTCGCGGGTGCGGAGCAAGGTGGAGCATGTGTTCCAGATCTTGAAACTGAAGTTCGGCTTCGTGAAGGTGCGCTACCGAGGACTGAAGAAGAACGCCAATCGATTGTTTGCCGCCTGCGCCCTGGTGAACCTATTCCTGGTTCGTAAGAAACTGCTGCGCCTGGCGACGGTATAGGCCACGGGAGGCCTATCTTCTCGGCCGCCTGGGTGATTTCGAGCGACAGAATATACGTTCTCAACAACTGGTATCACGATCGGATTTGACAAGTTTGTGGCGCACTGCCTCAGAAGCAGTGCTTATTCAGAGCTTCCTTAATTTGATTTTCTTGATTTTCAGCCGAGCGGTGCCGGGCGGCAGTGCACCCCCGCCAGACCGTTGCAGGCTAAAGCCAACAGGAACAACATCTGTGTGCACGTGGATTGCGGCGATGGATCTCCACTGAGGGTTCTCTAAACCGTCAGACGTATTTGGCCGCTGGCAGTAACATGCGCGGTTTCATGCACTTAGTTCGGCGCTCTCAAGCATCGGGTGCAGATTAGGTGCGGTCTCAGAGGGCACCCTTGCAGGATGCAGTTGCGGGCGCCGGCTTTGCGACCGAGTTCGGCGGTTCGGTTGGGACAGCACTGGAGAGGCCCGCGGACGACCCGCTTCGGTCTTTGGCTTTACACATGCCAGTGGCCGTTGTCTGCGGCTTTAGCGGCATGGCTGATACCTCGCGCCCTGCTGACCCGCCAGGCTCGCCAGTCCAGTGCGAATCGGTGACTTTGAGAGGGTTCGAATCGACAGACTCGCTTGGTTTCCCTTGGCACTCCGCACTCCGTACCGCACTCCGATAACGGCTACGGTGGGCTTCAATCGGCTGTATAGGCTGCTACCCGCTCCAGCAGATTGTTTATGTTAGCGTGCGTTACGAGGTTCGAATCCCTGTCTCTCCGCCATGTTTTCGATAATTTACGTGGCGTTGCAGTCAAATAGCCCGATGTCTCTCACTGAATTACCATCTTCACTACTGCATTGTTAGCCTCGCGCATAGCCTGGGGATCGCCGCCCCGTACACGTTCATTGTGGTTTTGATGTCCGTGTGGCGCATCAAGTCTTTCTGGATTCCAAGCGGCGTGCGTTGTCACCATCCATGAGCGGTATGTGTGGCGAAACCGGCCGACGTTACCCAAGCCAGTGCGCTTGCCTGCTGGATGGTCGTGTGGGTGACGACTCTCCCCGCTCGTGGGTGGTCAGAGGAGGATGGTTGAACAAAGGCGAGGGCGAGACGCCCAGCCCATCACCCGCAGTTCTTGGAGCTGCCAGCGCCATGTAGCGTGCGCGCTGCTCCGGCGTGCCACACTCGTGGAGCGGCGCCAACGTCAGACATCCCGCGAGGCTGCAAGTGGCTGCGCCGGCGTCAACCCCAGGCCAGCTCAAAGGCAATCAGGGCCAGGGCGGCGAAGTTCTTTGGTTCAACCAGGTAGCCGCCGTGTTCAGGATCCATGAACACAGCCGTGATTCCCGACCGATCGAAAGTCTTCAGCCCGCGAGGGATCTGTTTTTTTAGATTTTCAGCAGCTTCTCAGGAAGGAAGCGATTCTTGCAAATCAGCCAGCACCCGCAGCACCTCGCCCGGGTCGCGGCTGATGTTTAGGTCGGTCACGTAGACGAACCGGATCACCCCTTGAGGATCGACGATAAAGGTTGCGCGCTGTGCTACGCCTTCGCTTTCGCCAAGGATGCCCAATTCCCCGCACAGCTCGCGCTTCAGGTCCGATAACATCGGCAAGGAAAGCGCCCGCAGATCTTCTTCCTGAGTTCGCCAGGCCAGATGTGCGAGCTCCGATTCGACGCTGCATCCTAGTAGTTGCGTTCCACGCGCTCGAAACTCAGATGCCAAGGCGCCAAAGTCCACAATTTCCGCCTGCGAGAGGGGAGTGAAGTCCTTCGGCCAAAAGAAGTACACCTTCCACTGGCCGCTATAATCTTCTTCCGTGATTGTTCGGAAGGAACGGTACTGTTCCGCGCTGACGTTCGCGACCAGAGAGAAGCGAGGAAATCTTTCTCCGATACCCAGCATTATTGCGGTTCCAATGTCGGTGCGCCCTTGGTAGAGCCGGCCTTCAGGCCGGCGTCGAGGAGCACTCACTCTAGGTCTCCGCCGCTGCGGTCATTTCCAATGACCGCAGCGGCGGAGAGTCGTTTTGTCCACGGCGGACGCGGCGCTAAAGCGCCGCTCCACCCGTTGTTCGCGGGCTATGATGCGTTCCTAATCGCATTAGCAATTCCTCTTTTTCCCGCGTCCTACGGTTTTAGCCCTTGCGAATACGGTGAAGGCAGACCGCTCTTCAGCCGGTGCTTTCGCATTTCAACCGCCTGATGAGTGCGGATGGTCAAGTCTGAGCACGGCCTTCCGGTACACAACAGCGCGAATCCCGCCTCGCGGTCCTGGCGAAAAAACGCCAGGGAATCGGCTTGGTTCACCTCGCCTGTTCCCTCGATGCGACCTGCGCAGGTCAAGCACCAGCCCTGATGACAAAGCGCGGGAAGTTTGACACCTCGTTCAAATGCCGCATCCCAGATGTGTTGGTCGCTTGCCACTTGGATGGAACGCGTTTCCTGTGGTGTCAGCAGCGTGACGGTGAAGGATTTTGGTTGGTTCACGAATGCAGATTCTAACAGCGTTGCCCGCCTGGGTAGTGCGGGCCTTCAAGCCCGCGTGGACGGACAGTAAGAAAAAAGGTTCAGTCGCAGAGGTCTACGACCCCAGCGGCTGAACCCAAGAATTGAGCAGGTGGCCTTGACGCGGGCCTAAAGGCCCGCACTACCCGCACAAGCGGAAATACCGATCGTGGAACCACCCTAACTTCCAATATAGAACGAAGCGTTCTTACTGTAAGGCGCGTGGCCGGGTTCGCCGCGGCGGAAGTGGCCGCTGGGGACCGACTTGCCATCGCGCTCGAAGGCCAGCAATTCGATGAACCACGCCTCGTGTTCGATCTCTTCGTTCAGGATGCGTGCCGCCATATCGTAGGTGCGCGGGTCCTTGCCGAAGGTCATGTCGCAGATTGCGATCCAGCTGCGGATCGCGCAACGTTCCGACTCCAGCAAGAGAGTCAGGATATTCACCGCCGTTGGCGGGTCCGGCAACTTAGCGGCCCGGCAGCCGGCCTGGTCGTGAAACGCCGGCAGATCGTTGGGCAGTTCGCCACCCAGTTCGTAGATGCGCGGTACGATCAGCTCGAAATGCGCCCGGTCCTCAAGGCGCGCGTCCTCGCAGATCTCCTTGTAATCCTCGTGTCCTGCCAGATGCATGCGCAGGATGGTGTAGTAGTAGTAGGTACTTGCGAATTCTGCCGCTGCATTGGCGATCAGCATTCGGATCAGTTTGTCCACATCGACGCCACGCGCGCGAATCACTTCGACTCCTACGCGCTGGGTAATATCGCCCGGTTTGACTACGCGCCCCTTAGGCATTTGTTTCCTCCAATATCGATATCTAGAAGGGTTGGTGACGGATGAGGTCGCTAGTCACGAGCTACGGAGAGCGGGTAGTTTCCCGGCGGGCCCTGGTTGCAGACCGTAAGCACTCGGACTCAGCGGCCAAACACCGTCGTCTGAACCAACAACAAGACAAATCAATACCAGGGCCGTGGCTGACAAAATTTACTACCCGATAAAAGCTACTAATCAGGACTGCGCCTGTCAAGCGTCCGGCGCCAGCGGTTACGCCAGCGGTTCGGACTGGCAAAAAGTCGATGCAGGTGCCCAGGTACCTTCCTAATACGTAAGTGCCGCGTGGGACCGCGGCCTACCCATTGAAAATCAACCACAGAGCGACCGTGGTGATTGATTTTCGACGGAGTGCGCCGCGCAAGTCGGGAGATACTTTTCGCTATTTACCAAATGCGTCGAGAGTGCCGCGAAGGTTTGAGCGGAGCGGGCGGTAATGGACAGCATCGAAAACCCGCCTTTTCATGCATCACCCGCTAACTACTATCAATGGTAGTACCTACAGCGTCAGCGTAGCCTTGAAAATTCAAATCTCGGCCCCACCAAATCTCGCCGCAACGAATGCTTCGTGCGGTACAGGAAGTCGATCATGCTGATGAAATTGAATGGATGGCTGCTCAGAAGCGATCTACTGACAATCTGTGTTCTCACCCTGCTTCCGTGTGTACTGCAAGCGCAGAATGCGACGGGTTCGCTGCTCGGCGAAGTGCAGGACGCCAGCGGGGCGCGAGTTAAGTCTGCCAATGTCACGGTTACCGACAATGGCTCCGGCGTTGCGCGCCAAGCGACAACCGACAGCCGTGGCCAATTCCGATTTCCCGATCTGATGCCGGGAAACTACCACGTCACGGTCAATGCGAAGGGATTTGGCGAAGCCAGCTCCGATGTGACTGTGCTGGTGAGTAACGTGCGCGACGTGCTGGTGACATTGCGCCCGCAGGCCCTTCAGCAGACGGTCAACGTGAAGGCTGAACCTTCGTCCATTACTACCGAGCAACTCGACACTACCGACGCTGTGAATGGAGGAGTGGTTACGGGTAAGGACCTGCAAACCATTCCCCTCGCGGCCCGTAGTTTTGCCAACATCGCCTACATGGTCGCAGGCACGGAGCCGGTCGAGCCTTCCGATCCCACCAAGGCGCGCATCACTGCGGTATCCACCGGTGGAAGTTCCGGACTGAACAACCAGCTCACGGTGGATGGCGCCGACAACTCGGATGACTACATCGGCGGCTTCCTGCAAAACTTTTCTCCCGACGTGATTCGCGAATTTGCCGTGCAAACCTCGCAGCAAAATGCCGACATCGGGCGCACCACCGCGGGCTCCGTAGTCATCAGCACCAAGAGCGGCACCAACGATTGGCATGGCGACCTCGCGTTCTATGAGCGCGCCGCCGCGCTGAACGCACGCTTTCCCATCGAGAACCCTGCGCCCGAGCCCAAGCAGCCTTTTTCGCGGCAGAACTATGTTGGCACCATCGGCGGGCCGATCGTGAAGGACAAACTTTGGGTTTATTCCGGCTTTGAGATGGTGAACGAACACGCCAGCGTCAACTACAGTCCCGACAGCCTGACGCAGTTCAATGCCCTGAATCAACTGGCGCAGGAAGGGCTGATTCCGAATACCAGCTCGATTCCAGTTCCGCCGTACGTTCGCGTCCCATTCGTGTCTTACCTGGGTCTGCTGCGCTTCGACTGGGCGCAATCGCAGCGTTCGCAGTGGTTCATTCGTTGGTCCCTCGACAACAACACCACCAACAACGCCCTGGTGCAGCAGGCGACCTTGCCTTCTACGGGCGCGATCACGCACGGCAATTATCAGAACGGCGTGATCAGCAACACCTTCACCTTCAGCCCGTCCTGGGTGGGTAACTTCACGTTTGGAGCCAGTTACCTGCACGGCACAGCCGACCGCAACCAGTATCTTGGCTTTGCACTGGCCTTTCCGTTCAGTTCCACCTCCAAGACGATCTCCGGTTTCGAAACCTACGGCGACAATCAGTTTGTAACCCCGATTACCGCATTTCCTGTTATTCGCAACCAGGAGAAGTACCAGTTCCGCTACGATGTGAGCGGTTCGGTCGGCCGGCACGCTCCCAAGTTTGGCATCGACTTCATTCACGAGCCGGTCCTGAGCGGCGCTTTTCCCGGGCCAGGCGGAAACGCTTTACGTTCTCACCGAGAACCCGACTTTCTACCTGACCAATCCGGGACAGCTCACGGCCGAATTGAACTGCCTACCGCCATTTGACGGCACCAACTGCCAGACCACGGCTACACCCGGCCGGCAACGGCAATTTTTCCCAGAATGTGCAGCGTCTGGGACTGTATGTTATGGATTCCTGGCGAATGACGCCGCAGGTCACGGTCAACTATGGGCTCCGCTATGACACGACCTTTGGATTGTTCCAGGCTTCGGGAGTCAGCCAGATCCTCAATCCCGGAGTGCAGACCATCTCAGGGTTGCAACTGCCGCTGCCCACGGGCGTGCCTCATGACTATCACAAAGCCTTCGCACCGCGCCTGGGTATTGCCTATTCTCCCGACCAGATCGAAGACCTGGTCATTCGCGCCGGCATCGGCCTTTACTACAACGACCTTGCCCAGAACGGCTGGGCAACCGCCTTCCAAGCCGTGAACACGCCGTCTGCGTTTCTGCCCTGCACCAAGCCGGGCGATCCGGGCTGCCTGCCCGGAGCCGCGGACGGCGGCGCAGGAGTCGTGATCGATCCGCAACTACCACACTCCTTACGCGCCTGCATGTCAGCGGCGGCGTGCAGTACTTATGGCATAAGAACTGGACGCTCAGCGCCGACTACGTTCACGAGCAGGGTGTCCATGGCTACCGGCGTTATGAGTACACTGCGGGCACCACCCTCTTCTCGCCGCTGTTCGCCCAAGACCCGGCCACCCAGATGGCCAACGTGCCCAATCTGTCCGTCTTCAAAGTCGGACAACACGTCAAGCTACAACGCCATGATGCTGCATCTGCAGGGCAACGTCAGCCGGCGCTTCAACCTCACTGCCAACTACGTGCTGTCGCGCGCCAAGACCTGGGGTTGCGTCCTGGGGGAACTGTGGGACTATGTGAATGGCGTCTGCAACCCGCTGAACCCCTTTGGTCCGGGCGACTACGGACCATCGGGAGAAGACGTCACCAGCCGCTTCACTCTTGCCGGCATCGTGTACGTTCCTGGCGGCTTTCAAGTGTCAACGTTGTTTCAGGCTGAAAGCGGCCGTCCCATCACGCTTACCACGCCGGTGGATGTGAACGGACTTGGCGATCCAACCAATGACCGCGCCGTCGTCAACGGCGTGCAGACCACCCTGGACCAGTTCCGCGGAACGCCTTATATCCAGCTTGACCTGCGCGTCACCCGGCCGTTCAAGGTAGGGGAGCGCTGGCAGATCCTGCCGTTCGTCGAGTTCTTCAATCTGTTCAATCGCAACAATCCGGGCGCGAACTATGTCACCGATATCTCGGCGCTGCCGACGCCGGTGAACAATCTCTACAATGCCACGGCGTTTGTGTCCGACTCCGGCGTGCAACGTGCCCATCACCAACCCCAAGCAGTTGCTGGTGCCTGCCGGAGCGCTGGGCGATTTCTTTGGTCCCGGAACGACGGTGGGTATTCCGTTCGCGGCGCAATTGGGAATGCGGGTGACGTTCTAAGCGTTTAGATTGGCATCCGGTGATGGACTGGCGTCGCTACCGTCTTAAGAACTGCGCCATGTGAACAAGAAGCCGACCGCAAGGGTCGGCTTCCATACGTGTTCTAACTGGGGCAGGCTTACTTCTTGAGGGTCATTACATAGGTGGAAATTTCTCCCGCCTGGGCGGCGGTCAAGCCCGCCAACCGCTTTGGTGTGCGGCGCCTTCTTCCCGGCTGCGCCGTTGGTGAGTAAATCAGTGATTTGCTGCTGACTCAAGGCAGTCTTCTGCAGGGACGGCCCGACTTTTCCTTCACCCATCGCCCCGTGGCACATGGCACACTTTGCTTTGTAGAGGGCGGCTCCATCCTGGGCCCATGCCATGCTCGACACCAGTGTGACCGCCGCCAACATCATCAAGTAACGCTTCATAGAAACATGATCTCCTTAGTTTGGGGATAAACAAAATTCCGAAGCCGGACCAGCCCTCGGTTACCTGCACGAACTGCCCCGCTGCAACTGTAATGTGAGGATGACACCGTTTCTCACATTCGCTGGTATTGTAGAGCGGATTGGGTAACTTGCAATGACTTAATTGCGGCCAACCAGCACAGGGTGACGCAGATCATATTCAAATCTTCCAACGTGAGGTTGTTTCGACTGGGGGTTATGCAAGAACTTCGCCGCATTCTGACTTCGTGTTACGCTGCTTAACCTCAGGAACTCGCCTCGATGCCCAGACGTTTTCTCGCTGCTGTGTTGTTTCTTCGATGCTGTGGCTCCCGATTCGTGCCTTCACCGAAGGCCCTGGCCGGCCCCGCAGAATGCCAGCATGAGCAGCGCCGACATGCTCTACCGATCGGGCAACTTCGCCGAGGCGGCGGCAAAGTTTCAAGCCATCGTAAAGGCCGACCCGAAAAATGTGCTGGCGCAGGTAGGGTTGATCCATTCCTTGTTGCGCGAAGAAAAAATTGATGAAGCCCAAGCCGCCGCCGTAACCGCGCTCACGGTGCAGCCAACTTCCGACCTGCTGGTGACGGCCATGGGGGATGTGCAATTCCGCCTTGGAGAGATGCCGGAGGCGGAAAGGTCGTACCTCAAGGCAGAAGGCATGAACCCCAGGAACCCCGCTCCCTACGTCGGTGCGGCCCGCGTGTACCGCGCTTACTCCCTCTACCGCCGCGCCTTCGACGAACTGAACCGGGCGCACCAGCTCGCGCCCGACGACCCAGGCGTGCAGCGCATGTGGCTTACGGTCCTTCCCCCGCGTGAGCGGATCGCGGCGATTCAAGCCTATCTTGCCAGTGGGCGGCCCCAGGACCCGGAGGAAACGGTTTTCCTGCGCCGTTATCTCGACTTCCTTAAGGCCACGGTGGATAAACCCGCACATCCCTGCCGCCTGGTAAGCAAAGTAAGGCAAACCAATACCAAACTGCAGATGTTGCGCTCCGGCACATCCCGCCTTGGCGCTATAGGTCTGGAAGTGAAACTCAACGGCCGCGGCAGTCGCCTGGCCCTGGACACCGGCACCAGCGGAATCCTGGTCAGAAGCGACGCGGCGGAAAAAGCCGGACTCACCCGCATCGCCGAACAGAGCATAGGCGGCCTCGGTGACAAGGGCCGGCAGAGTGGCTACGTCGCCGTTGCCGATCGTATCCGCATCGGCGAACTCGAGTTCGAAGATTGCGTGGTGCGCGTCGTCGATGCGGCAGGGCCCGGCGAGAACGACGGTCTGATCGGTACCGACGTCTTTGGCGCGTACTTGATCGATATCGACATTCCCGGGGAGAAGCTTCGGCTGTCGCCCCTGCCGAAACGTCCGGAGGAGGCTGCCGCCCCAACGGCCCTGAACAGTGCTGGCGAGATCCGTGCGACCCCTGGGGACAATGTGGAGAACGGAGGGGAACAGACCGCAGAGCCTCCATCCCACCAGGCGAAACAGGCAAGCGCGGCTGCAAACCTTCACCTGCCGAAGGACGCCTACGTCGCTCCCGAGATGGCCAACTGGACAAAAGTCTACCGCTTTGGCCACATACTGCTGATTACGACGCTAGTGGATGGCTCCACATCCGATGCTGTTCATGATTGACACCGGCTCGTTCACCAACATCATGTCTACCAGGGCAGCGCGTGAGGTGACGAAAGTCACGGTCGGATTCCCGCATGCAAGTGAGAGGACTAAGCGGTGCCGTGAACAACGTCTACCGCGCCGACAAAGCTACTCTTGAGTTCGGCCATTACTCGCAGGAGAATCAAGACATTGTGACGCTGGATCTGTCCGCAGTCAGCAAATCTACCGGCACCGAAGTGTCCGGCATCCTCGGCTTCGAGTTGTTGCGCATCCTGCAGGTCAAAATCGATTACCGCGATGGACTGGTCGACTTCCTCTACGACCCGAAACATCTGCCCAAAGGAATCAGCCTGCGTTAGATAGAGCAGTTGCACACTTGGTGCATAGGGTGGAGCACCGCTTCACCTGCATTATTCATGAACCCGGAGCTGTCATCCTGAGCGAAGCGCCCGCAAAGAATTTCCGACCCGCATCTTTTCGGGGTCCCCAACGAGCGCCGCCTTTGCGTTCGTTGGGGTGATTGTGCGGGTCGGGCGGGCGCGCAGTCGAAGGATCTGCGGTTATCTCAACCGCGGCCTCTACTTCTTCCGCCGAAAGTCGAAGCGCCCGGTGCTCAGCTTGCCGTGATTGTCCAGGTACGTCCATTCTTCGATGTGATGGTCCGGACCGTCGAAGATGAACGCCACCTGCTGCATATGACCATCGTTTGGCCCAATGTTCGTTCCATCTTTAAAGTCGAAGACCACACGATTGGGATCACGGCCGGGGACTGCCACCATGCGAGGCTGGTTGCGCGCCGCGCAATAATGCGTCGCCATCAGCTTGCTCCCGTCCATGTGGAAGATGGTGATCATCTCGTCGGACGTGCCCTCGTTGAGCCAACTCATCAGTGTGGAACCGTCCGCGACCATCAGGAACCGGGTGTTGGTGGAATACTCTTTACCGCTTTCGATCTCGGAACCCACCCATGCGCCATCGAGCGTCTTCATCTTGTCGAACAAGGGACTCGGCGCCATGGCGGATTTGTCTTCGCCGAGCAGCGCTGGCGCCAGTGCCAGCAAAAGAAGCAGTACAACAGCGGTTCTGCGGTTCATGATGACCTCCAGACGACAACTGGATTGTAGACGTGTTCCCCCCCGCCACACGAGGGCTTTGAGATGAAGGGACAGCCCGCGAGCCGCTTGCATTCCTTCCTGCACCTCATACAATAGTTGCGGCATCCCATCGTTGTTGTTCTTCCCGATGTCAGCTTAAAGTAAAGATTAGGAGATAAGCATGTCCGCTTCGATTCCCGAAAGTTATCTCGACCTCTTCAAGAAAAAAGCATTTGGCAGTTTGAGTACCCTCATGCCCGACGGAAGTCCGCAAACCAATCCAGTGTGGGTTGATTACCAGAACGGCGAACTCTGGGTGAACTCGGCCGCGGGGCGCCTCAAAGACAAGAACATGAAACGCGATCCCCGCGTATCCGTTGCAGTGATTGATCCCGACAATCCGTACCGCTTCGTGGAAGTGCGCGGCAGGTACGCGAAATTACTCAGCAAGGCGCGCCCGAGCACATCGACAAGATGGCCAAGAAGTATCTCGACAAAGACAAATATCCGTTCGCGCAACCCGGCGAGCAGCGTGTGCTCTACAAGATTAAGCCCGAGCACGTGCATACCATGGGATAAACCAGGGCCCGTCAGGGGCGAGGTTAGCCTTGAACCAGCCGCGCAGGGGCGACATTTGCGTTAGCCGCGGGCGTAAGCCCGCGGTCAACTGGGAACAAGAGCGAGCCGCGGAACGCCGACACGATCTATGACACAGACTCCTGCGGGACTCGCTCCTATTCCTCCTGCATTTTTTCGCCAGAAAAGCTTAAGGGGGGTTGATTCCGATTTATCCGCCCCTCAAGATTCTGCGTCGAGGATGACCGTTTCACCCGCAGCGAGTCAGTCCCGCCTTGCGGGACGATAGAAGATAGCCCAGCGTTTCAACGCTGGGTGCTCGTACCGGGAACCTGAGCCCGGGGCACGGCACTCTGTGATCACAAAAGAGTATTCAATCAGAACCTGGCGAGGTTATTCTTGTCTTTCGCCACAAACCCATACGGACAATGCCGGCACCCTGATTCGCAGCAATATCCTCGCTGGCGCAAATAAATCGCGGTGAAGACCATGAAGCCATTCTCCATGTAGTAGTGGACGCCTTCGACTAAGTCCTCAGGCATCATTGCGCGGCAGCCTCAAGCAGTGCGGATGTGCGCTCACTCTCTTCGACGGCAATACCGTCGCGGAAGCTGACATACTTGCCTGAGATCGCCGCCACCCGTTCACCGGGCACGATGAAGCCCACCAGGTTCAAGGGATCGGCAGCGGAGATGGTCACGACTTCACCGCTGGCTGGCAGGTTGCGCATGGCACGCAGCGACTCCACCGCTTCCGGCAACGCGAATTGCTCGCCGAGAAATCCGTTGACGAAACGTCCGCCTCGCACCTCGCCGCGATCTTCCAGGCGACGGAATGCGATCAGCAACTCGCGCCACTTCGGCAGATTCGATTCGCGTGCCAGGGTTTCGCGGAAGACGACACCGTAGCGGCGCAGCAGCATCCAGCAAGTGGCCTCGACGACTTTGGAGCGGTCCATACCCTCGCCGGGATAGAGCAGCGACCAGCGTCCTCCGGTATGGCGAGGCCGGGTGAGCTTCGGCGTACCGGTCGCATTGCGGCGGCGCGGATTGATCAACGAGCGCAAATTTTCGAAGCCGTCGGCGGTCACCATGCCTGCCGCCACCAGTTCCCAGAGCGCTGTCTCGATTTCCGCCTTCAGCCTGTTGGTCCCACGGACGATGTCGGCAAAAAACGACGCGCCACGCCGCCGCAGAAATTCCAGCACGCTGCGGGCCCCCTCGCTCAAGACACGTTCATAGCTCTGCTCGTCGTTGCCGAGGCGTGGCTGCATCCAATCGGAATCGTCGCGGACGAAGAAGGTGATGGGCGCGACACTTGTTGGCACGACCCGCCGCCGACCTTCGCCAGAATCTTCGAGCGTGGCCGGATGCGGCGACAGTCGTCCCCACCCCACCGCTCCGGTCAGGCAAAGCTGATCGAGCGCTGCCGGATCGTACTTATTAACCCGCGTCGCCAGGATGTGCTTCTCCCAGGCGTTCGCCGGAATCTCGAACCCCTGCAACTGACGGATCGCCTCCAGCAGTCCGCGTTCGCCGGTCAATTGCGATTGCGGAGTTACGTGCTGCCAGCGCAGAAGCCAGCGCATATATTGCGCCGCCGTGACCGGCTCGACCTGCTTGCGCAGGGTAGCGACGGTGAGGTGGTGAATGCGCGCCAGCAATCGCCGGTCGCACCATTCGACAGTCTGCGGGTGCCCCGTCGAAGGTTCCGTTTGGGCCGGGACTTTCGCCGGATCGTCTTGGATGCCCCATTCTTTCGCCTGATTTTGGCGAAAGGGTGGGGAACTCAGGCCCGTGAAGTTCCCGCGAAGCACCGAACCTGACGCCTCCATGCGGAGTAGCGCTTGATCAACCTCGGCCACGGCCAGGCCCAGCCAATAGGCCAGCGCAACCGACGTGACTGGCCCGCAGTGCATCATCCAGCCGGTCACCATGGCGAGCAGGGCATCCTCCCGCGATGCCGTATTGGACGGCAATTCCGGCGGCGTGACTTCGAACTTCGCTTCGGGAAAAATCATCGCGAAATCTTTCGCTCGCTCCGACGCAACGTAATATCGCCGGGCGCCCCCATTTTGTGTGGTCCCCTTCCCAGCTTCTGTTGCTTGGGTGGGAAGGCTCGCCCGCACCACCCGCCAGCCTTCCATCAGTTCGGCCAGAAGCGGCGTCCAGCCCGCGATCGCATCCTGCCACTCGCCATCGCCAATTTCTTCTGGAACCGCGACCAGTGTCTGCAAGACATCATGCAACTCGTCGCTGTCGCGAACATCGGGCCGCGCCTCTTCGCGGACCCGCGCAATCGCGGCCTGGTCAAGCCGTCCCACTTCCTGCAGAACCGCTTCGGGTAGCACTCGCCGCATCTGCACTGCACGCGCCCGCCGCTCCTCCAGTGGAGCGTCATCGAGATATGCATACGGGTTCGCATTCAGGATTTCGTGCGAGAACTGCGATGGCACCGGCGTGTCGATGGCCAGCGTGCGAATCGCACCACTGCGAATCCCGTCAAGCACCCGCCGCAGCCCGTCAATATCCATGGCCTCGGTGAGCACGTCCTTCATCACTTCCTGGATCAGCGGATGGTCGGGAATCTGGATATCGCCAACGATGTTTTCCTGGCACGCGGCCACGTCGGGGAAGACCGACGCCATAAGATCGTCGCTGCGAATGCGCTGAATCTGTGGCGGAACTTTCTTGCCACCCTGGAAGCGCAGCAAGGCCAGCGAGCGATTGGCGTCCCAGCGCCAGCGCGTGGCGAAGATGGGCGAAGCCAGCGCCGCTTGCTCCAGCACTTCCTGCACAGTCTCGGTTTGCAGATAGTGGAAGACGTCACTCAGCGGAAAGCTGTGCTGCTCGGCCAGGGCGATGTTCAGCCCATTGTCGGTTGCTGCCGCCTGCAACTCAAAATTGAACGAGCGGCAAAAGCGCTTGCGCAGTGCCAGTCCCCAGGCTTTGTTTATGCGGCCACCGAAGGGTGCGTGGATGATGAGCTGCATCCCGCCGCCTTCGTCGAAGAAGCGCTCGGCGATGATGCAGTCCTGCGTTGGCACTTCGGTCAGCACCGCGCGGCCGGTGACGATGTACTCGACCAGTTGTTCCGCGCCGGAATCGTCAAGCCCGCACTCGTCCTTCAGCCATGCGACGGCGTTCTGCAACTTCGGGGCTGGATTCAATTCCGCGCAGAGCGAATGTTCGCCGGCTGAAGCCGGTCATCGGGTTCCGCAGGGGCAGCTTTCTTCGTCAGTCTATTCGAGGGGCGCAGCTTCATCGCCGACAATCCGCTTCTGTCGTCACCAGGGCTACCCGAAGCTGCTTTTGCGGATTGCCGGCACCGCCACCGGCGCCGTATTCGGCAGCAGCGCGCTGACCCGCTCGCGCAATTCGGCCACGTGATGCGAAAGCTCATCGGTTCGCGCCGGAGCCTCGCCGCGCCAGAAGGGAATACTCGGCGGCGCGCCATGCGCATCCTCCACCAGCACGCGTCCGGAGTTGGACTCAACCCGGCGAATTCGCCACGACGTATTACCCAGCAGCATGATGTCGCCCGCGTTGCTTTCGACGGCGAAGTCTTCGTCGACCGTGCCCACGACGATCTCATCCGGCTGCGCAACCACGGTGAACAGCGCCGTGTCCGGAATCGCGCCGCCGCTGGTGATCGCCGCCAGACGCGCCCCGCGCCGCCCGCGAAGGCGGCGGTTGACCATGTCGCGAAACAGGTAAGCGCCGTAGCGTCCGCGCTTGGCTGCGATTCCTTGCGACAGCATGTCCAGAATGCGGTCGTACTCTTCGCGCCGCAGTTCGCCATAGGGATAGGCGCGGCGCACGCATTCGAACAGCGCGTCCTCGTCCCAGTCCTCGCAACTGCACATGGCGACGATCTGCTGCGCCAGGATGTCGAGCGGAGCTGCAGGAATCTGGATGCGGTCGAGATCGCCTTGCTTGATGGCCCGGACGGCGGCCGCGCATTCCACGAGATCGTCGCGCGTGGTGGCGAACAGGCGGCCTTTAGGGACTGCTCCGCGCCAGTGACCGGCGCGGCCCACGCGCTGCAACGCCACCGCAATCGCGCGCGGCGAGTTGATCTGGCAAACCAGGTCAACATTGCCGATATCGATTCCCAGCTCCAACGAAGCCGTCGCCACCAGCAGGCGAATTTCGCCGTTCTTCAGTTTGCGCTCAGCGGCTAGACGCAGCTTGCGCGCCAGACTGCCGTGATGCGCCGCCACCAGTTCTTCGCCAATTCGCTCGCCCAGGTGCAGCGCGACACGCTCCGCCAACCGCCGCGTGTTGACGAACACCAGCGTAGAGCGGTGTTGCAGAGCCAGCTCCGCGATGCGGTCGTAGATCTCGCCCCACATCTCGTTGCTGGCGATGGGACCAAGCTCTGACGGCGGGACCTCTACCGCCAGATCGAGCTTGCGGCGATGGCCAATGTTGACGACGGCTGGAGCAGGGCGTCCTGCGCCGGTCAGGAAATGCGCGATCTCCTCAATCGGCTTTTGCGTTGCCGACAGGCCGATGCGCGTTGGCCGGTTCGCCAGCAGGTCAAGGCGCTCCAGCGAGAGTGTCAGGTGCGCGCCGCGCTTGTCATCGGCGACGGCATGGATCTCGTCCACGATTACGGTCTCGACGTGGCTCAGGATGGCGCGGCTGCCGTTGGCGGTGAGCAGAATGTAAAGTGACTCGGGCGTGGTGACCAGAATGTGTGGCGGACGCTTCAGCATGTCGCGCCGCTCTTTCATCAGCGTGTCGCCGGTGCGCACGGCAGTGCGAATCTCAGGCATCAGCAGGCCACGTTCGGCAGCTAGCGCGAGAATCTCGCTCAGCGGTCCGTCGAGGTTCTTCTGGATATCGTTGCCGAGGGCTTTGAGCGGCGAGACGTATACGACTTCCGTGCGGTCGTGCAACGAGCCGTCGAGCGCTTTGCGCACCAGCCGATCAATGCAAATGAGGAAGGCGGCGAGGGTCTTGCCGGAGCCGGTTGGAGCGGAGATGAGCGTGGTGCGGCCAGCGAGGATCTCCGGCCAGCCTTGCTCCTGCGGCTCGGTGGGCGACCCGAAACGCCCCAGGAACCACTCCGCAACCAGCGGATGCGCCCATGCCAGCGCGAGCGGAATTTCCCCCAAAGGCATCCAGGTATTCTAGCAGATGTTCGCTAATTGTTCGCCACTGGAAAGCCGCTTTTCGCTCTTCGCTTTTGGCTCTTAGCTGTTAGCTCTTAGCAAACGCGATTCTCGGCGAATGAAATAGTGCATCTTCCCCCGAAGAACCAGATTAATCGGGGTGTGCTGTTGGGATGCTCATGACTTTGGCGCGGCTTTTGAAGGGTTGCTAAGAGCTAACGGCTAAGAGCTGAGAGCTAGGAGCCAATAGCGAATAGCGAATAGCGAAGAGCGAAGAGCGAGGAGCGAGGAGCGGGGTTTCCCCCCTGCTACACTTTCCCCATGTCCGATGAGCGCGCGAAGACGATCAAGATGATGCTGTTCGACGTGGACGGCGTGATGACCGACGGCACGATTTTTCTCTTTCCAGCGCCTGGCGGGGCTTCGGAGCAGGCCACCCACGAGCGTCGCGAGCAGATGGCCGACAAAGGTGGCTTCGGGTTCGCCAGCCAGGACGTGATCGAAGCCAAGGGCTTTAACGCGCACGACGGCACAGGATTTTCGCTGGCCCGCCTGGGCGGGCTGAAGACCGGCATCATCACCAAGCGTATTTCCGAAACCGTGGCGCTGCGGGCGCGCGACCTGAAAATCGAGCACGTCTATCAAGGCCAGCAGGACAAGGCCGCCGCCTTTTACGAAATTCTGAAGAAGGAAGTCCTGACCTCAGAGCAGGTGTGTTTCGTAGGCGACGATGTTATCGATCTGCCCGTGATGCGCCTGTGCGGGCTGGCTATTGCGGTGAAGAACGCGCGACCGGAGGTGCTGTGCGAGTCGCACTACGTGACGCCCCACGGAGGCGGTCATGGCGCGGTGCGCGACGCGATTGAGTACGTTCTTCGCGCACAAGGTTCGCTGGATCGAGTTGTGGAAGAATACATTCGCTCAAGAGCCGTTGATCCAGGCGCTCAATGAAAGTGGGCCCACGTTCAAGCAGGCAGAAAAATCCCCTCCGAAGGACAGGGGCGAATTGCACTTCGGAGGGGTAGCCGTTTTTACACGACCATTCTCAGGGTTGTTACTCAGTTGAACACTCCACTTTTGGGGAAGTTTCGCCTGCCGGGAAAAAGCTATCGGAATTCGACAAGACGCTAACCAAGAAGCACTTGGAAGGATTCTAAGCGCATGAAATGGCAAACCCGCCGGGCTCCTTCCAAAGTGGAACAAAGACCCGGACTGCCCCGAAATCGCACAATTCTGCCGGGGAATCAGCCTTGCTACGGTTGCAGAACCGTCGAACTGTGATAAGTAATCAAGTAGGAACTGATAGCGGGTCGCCGATTGTCATATTTGCCGAGGCGTCGAGTTCCGCAGCTCAGGCCTAAGTCCAGGCATCTGTTTCGATTGGGTGCTTAAGTTTTGCCGTTGCGATAGCAGTTTTGAGTTGAATCCGGAACCCAAAATACCTACTATGGGAAATCTCGTAACCAAAGACGGCCGATCGGCGGGGGCAAGAATTCTGTCGGCGGGGAACGTTATCGAGTCCGGGGAAGTTAAGGGTTGTCAATGCTAAAGCGTTCCGTCATCGTCGTGATCAATACTTTGTTGGTGCTGTTTTCCTGCGCCAACGCGCCCGCCGCCACCATCTCCACCACCCATAAGACGCATACCAAAACACACAAGATCACCGAGACCACCACGGCCCAGAAGAAAATGGCTCGAATGCGGAGCAGCAGCAAGACGGTGGCGAGCCGCAATCGTTCCACTCATGCCGTCGCCTCCGTCCGTGTGGTGTCCAAGAAGCACCGTTATTACGAGCGCTTCTCCGCCAGTTCCTTTGCCGACAATCAAGTGGAAGGCGATATCACTGCCGGTGAAGATCCGATCGTGCGCGCCGCTGCGGTGGAAGCGCTGGGCAACATGAACGGCACGGTCGTTGCGGTTGACCCCGACAACGGCCGCATCTTGGCGATGGTGAATCAGAAACTGGCATTGTCAGCGGGAGCGCAGCCGTGTTCGACCATCAAAGTTGCGGTTGCGCTAGCGGCGCTAAGCGAAAACGTCATCACCAAGGACACTCAAGTTCCGCTGGGCAAGTACTGGCGGGTGGACCTGACCACTGCTCTGGCGCACTCCAATAATGCCTACTTTGAGGCGGTGGGCCGCAAGCTGGGCTTCGAGCGGGTCAGCTATTATGCCCACCAGTTTGGACTTGGCGAGCTTGCCGGCTGGCACATCGGCGGCGAGAACCTGGGCACGTTCCCCTCGACCGAGCTTGATCAGAAGCTAGGCGGCGTCGGCAAGATGTGCTCGTTCGGCGAGAGTATCTCGCTGACCCCGCTGCAACTGGCAGCGCTGATGAGCTCAATCGCCAACGGTGGCACTCTGTATTACCTGCAACATCCCACCACTCCCGAGGAAGTGACAAGTTTCACGCCGAAGGTCAAGCGCAAGCTGGACATCGGTCCGCTGATTCCCGAGATTTCCGACGGCATGGCCGGGGCAGTAGAATACGGCACCGCGCGCCAGTTGCGTGCCAATTTCATTGAGGAGCCTGTGCTGGGCAAGACGGGCACCTGCTCCAAAGATGGCACTCGCTTCGGCTGGTTTGGTTCCTTCGCCAACACGGAATATGGCCGGATTGTGACCGTCATCTTCCTGGAAGGCGGACGGCCGACTTTTGGTCCCAAGGCAGCAGAGTTGGCAGGGCGCATGTACCGCAACCTGTATGACCATGAATTCTTCGCTGTGAAACCTCCGGCTACGCCAGTTCGGACGGCGGGTTCCGAGGTGACGCCTGCTACTGTTGGCGCTCCGCAGTAAAACGCGGGGAACGCAAGAGGCGACCTAAGAAGTCCTGGCAGGAGTTTAAATGGCCACCTCGCACCCGCAGTTCACGGCGCGAATCGAGGGCTCTCCAGAGACCATTTTTGACTTGATCGCCGATATGCCGAATTATGGCCGCTGGCTGCCCGGTTCAGAAGCGTTCGGCGGCACAACGGAAGTATCGCCTTATCCGGTTCGTCTCGGCACAACCTATCTCGACGCGGGGCCGTTGGGCCAGCGGCCGGGCTCGGTCACAGAGTATGCCCCCCAGGCGCATCGCTTTTCATCACACCATGCTGTTGAAGAAAGGCCCGCTTACCGCAAACATCGACGTCCATATTCGTTACACGTTTGAGCCCGTCGAACGCGCGACATGCGTCATCCGCGCTCTCGATCTCACGATCCAAATACCCGGCCTACTGAAGGTGGCCGAGCCTTTGGTCGTAAGGGGTTTTCGGAAGGAGAATGTGCGGATACTCGCGGAGTTGAAACGCTACGTCGAAGCGCAACCGAAGGAGGGCAGCATTTGAGGGCGTACCTCCAGCGTTCGAAAGCGACTTTTTCAGCAACCTGTGAAAAGGCGCGCTCCACCGATCGCTCATACACCTAGCGCTTGGAGCTGCTGTAGAGCTTGGCGGCTCTATACCATCGCAAACCGATTATTGGTTGGGAACATCGTCACAACCCAAAGAAACAATCGCCCTGGAATCGCTCTATTTCGCGAACGGCGAGCCCGACTGGGCTTGCAACTTCCCCAGCGCTTCCTGGTAGATGTTTTTCGCGGATGCGTCTTGAGTCGTGGTGATTTTGTCGTTGAGCCAGTTCAACATGGCGGCTCGCGAGGGATGCGGAAAATTGGGCTCGGCGTCATCGATCCGCCATTCGTCGTTAACCGCAGTCACCGTATAGTCCACGTTCTCGTCGGATTTCGCAGCCTCTCGTGAATAACCAATGCCCGTCTCGAATCGTCCCAGGAGTCGATAATGAACCGTGACCGTGTACTTGCCGTGAGCCAATACCGGCGTGGTGTCGACGGTATAGTGTGAAACGACATCCATCTGCGTGTAGTCGGGATTCGCCTTCCACCACGTCAGAGGCTGGAGTTTCGTCCACGCGTGCGGGTCCAGGCGCGCCCCTCCGTAATCCAGCCGGCAATACTTGGAAACCAACTCACGGATTTGCTCAGCCTTGGTGTCTTGCTCAGTGTGGCCCAATGGCAGTGGAATGTCCGACTGGGCCGCACAACCCACCGCAAACAGGAGAACTACAGATAGTGCAAAACAGCGAAACGATGACAACAGCATTCGACCCTCTTATTCAGGATGGCTAGAGCGATTTTCGAATTGCTGTATCCGCCAAGCTCGGGTAGAGCGGCGCTTCAGCACCGCGTCAACGCCGCTCTGTTCACGAGGCTTTCAGCCCGCTGCATCGCAGTGGGCTGAAAGCCTAAACTTCGGAGGCGCAGCCTGGACGCGGACCCTTTGGCTCAGCTCAGGGCAGGCCCTGAAGGTCCGCTCTACCTGGATACACCTACCTCGAAAACCGCTCTAATACGTGGCACCCTCCAAGCCTACACCGGTTTCGGGACAAGAAAAAGCGCCCGGCAAGAGTGCCGGACGCATGAATCGGAATCGAACGGCTCTATGCTCGCGCGGTTTTCTGATCGCTAAACACCTGCCCGTCTCGAATATGTATGACGCGGTGCGCGTACTCGGCAATATCGTGCTCGTGGGTGACTAGGACAATTGTATTGCCCTGCTCATGCAGGCGATCGAAGAGGGCCATAATTTCCACGCCGGTCTGCGAGTCCAGGTTGCCGGTGGGCTCGTCAGCCAGAATGATGGAGGGATTGTTGACTAACGCTCGCGCAATGGCCACGCGCTGCCGCTGCCCGCCCGACAGTTCGTTGGGCTTGTGGTGCATTCTCGATTCCATTCCGACTGAAGCCAGCGTTTTGCGGGCGCGTTCGATGCGGTCTGCGGCTGGAACGCCGGCGTAGATCAGCGGGAGTTCGACATTGTGCAGCGAGGTGGCGCGGGCCAGCAGGTTGAAGGTCTGGAAAACGAAGCCGATTTCTTTGTTTCGAATGCGCGCCAGTTCGTCGTCGTCGAGTTCGCTAACCAACTGCCCGTTCAGCCAATAGTTACCTTTGCTGGGCGTATCCAGGCAGCCAATGAGGTTCATCAAGGTGGACTTGCCGGAACCTGAGGGACCCATGATCGCCACGTACTCGTTGGGTTGAATGCGGACATTGACTCCACGGAGAGCGTGGACCTGCTGTTCCGATCCCATGTCGTACGTCTTCCAAAGGTCCTCGGTGCAGATAATGCACTGCGCTGGCGTAACCGATGTCTGCGATTCTGCCAGGCTCGCCAAATGCGTTGCCATCCTCTTCTCCTCGCTCGGTAACTGATGCGGGTTGCTCATCGATGCGGACTGTCAACCTTCCTGTGCTGCGCCTGTTCGTCGTCTCGCCGGTTAGGACTCTTCCTTCTTGTTGACCGTCGAGTTGTCAACCTTCACGCTAGTGCCATTTCGCAGGGTCCGGAGCACCTTGTAACTCCCAGTGACGATCTCGTCCCCCTCATCCAATCCTTTGGTCACTTCGATGTCTGTCGTCCCGCTGATCCCCGTAACTACAGGTACGAAGACGGCGTCCTTTTTGTTCTTGAGAACAAATACGCCCTGCAACTCCTCTTTGGGGTCTTGCCCTCCGGCGGTTTTAGCCGGAGGCGGCGCTGGCTTGCCCTTGCTGTCCGTCGCAAGGTCAGCGCGTTGACGAATGGTCAACGCCTGGATCGGAATGGCAAGCGCGCTACTGCGGGTAGCCGTGGTGATGCGGGCCGTCGCCGACAGTCCGGGAAGGAGGTTAAGGGGAGGGTCCTGGAGGGCCACCACCACCTTGAAGTCCTTGGCTTCCTGGCTACTGGAGGTGGTCTGCGCGGTCGAGACTCCGGTGGAGCGGAGTACGGCGTTTCTCCCGATCTCCGTGACCGTGCCTTTGAACTTCTGCTTCGGAATGGCGTCGATAGTCACCTCGGCCGGCTGGCCCAACTTCACATTGACGATGTCGGTTTCGTCGACTTTTACCTCGGCGGTAATCACCGACATGTCAGCAATCGTCATCAACGTGCTGCCCGGTGCGTTCTGGATGCCGGGGACGACGGTTTCGCCTTCGCGCACGGGAACATTAGTGATGACCCCGTCAAACGGCGCCTGGTATTCCGTCTTGCTGAGCACATCGGCAGCATGGCGGAGGTTGGCGGCGTTTTGGCTGATATGACCCTGGGCCGAATCCTGCTGGGCCTTGGCCTGCGCGAGTTTTGCCTTGGCCATTCCCAACTGCGCAGAAGCCGTGTCAAGCGCCGCTTTCTTGGTGTCGTAGTCAGCCTTGGCGATCAATTGGGCGTCGTACAAACTTTTGTTTCGATCGTAATCGAGCTTGGCGTGCTCAAACTCGGCCTCGGCGGAATTAAGGTCGGCCGCCGCTGTATTGACAGCCGCACGTGCCGCAACTGCGTCGGTGCGAGCCGCGTTCAGAGCCGAGTCATTGGCAGAAACGTCAGCCGAGGGCTGAACGTTGTCCAGTACAGCGAGCATTTGCCCCTTCTTGACCCGATCGCCTTCCTTGACATACAAGTGCGTGATCTTGGCCATCGTTTGGGAGCCGATGTTTACCTGCACCTTGGGCTTAATTTCACCTGACGCCGTGACCACCGACGCCAAATCTTCCCGCACAACTTTGCCGGTCTGCACCGTGACCACGCCCTTGCGGCTCTGCTCGACAGTAAAGCCAACAATGGCCAGCAATATGATCACGCCCCCGACAATGAGAGCGAGCTTCTTCCAGTTCTTCATCAAGCCTCGATTGGGAGACCGCTACTCGGGCACACGTCCAATCCCCAACGTTAGTACGACGTCAGACGGTCTAAGGTTCCTTTGGAGAGCAAAGACTTTCGGCGTTTCTCGCGCCGCCCGTTATCATGCGCCCCGCCGCTGAGCAGCTCGCCGCGGCAAACGGTTCCCGAAACTCTCCCGATTCCCCGATTATAGCCGCTAAGCTGGTAACTCTTGTATGGCAAGTTAGTGGGAGACTATAGTCCTGCAACCTTCCCCAGGGCCGCCGAAACGGGCAATCTGGCGTTCGTCACATTCGGTGCGACTTTTGTCCGGAGCGAGGGTTGGTGGCAAGGGAGTGCCTCCATGCCTCTCGAGTCGCGAATCTCGCGCTGGCAACCTTGCTTTCGTCTCCCCAAAACCATACAATTTAAAAACCGAAAGTGTTGGTTCGGGAGTGTGTCGGTTCACATGAAGTTGCGTGTTTTCCGCCTGTTCTTTTCGTTATTTTTGGCCGTGGCTCTGGCCACCGGTTTAGCTGTGGCCCAAAGCTCAACTCCCTCCAGCGGCACTAATTCTTCCGGTGGTGATAAGTCCGCTGCACCACCAGACCAGGCGGCGAAAGGCACGGATGCTTCCGCCCCCGGGCAGACCGGCAACCAGCAGGTTGATCCCTTGAAGCGTCCTTTGACCGAGAAGCAGAAGAAGGCGAGTTCCAAGGCCCTGAAGCAGGAGTTGAGTTCCACTTATAAGAAATGGCTCAACGAGGACGTACGTTACATCATCACTCCGGAGGAAATGTCCGCCTTCAAACAGCTTTCGAACGACGAGGAGCGTGACCAGTTTATTGAACAGTTCTGGTTGCGCCGCGATCCGACTCCCGACACGCCAGAGAACGAGTTCAAGGAAGAGCACTACCGCCGCATTGCCTACGCAAACGAGCATTTCGCCGCTGGGATCCCGGGCTGGAGAACCGACCGCGGGCGCATTTACATCGTGTGGGGTCCACCCGACGAGATCGACGCTCATCCCTCGGGTGGCACCTACGATCGTCCCATGGAAGAAGGCGGGGGTGAGACTTCGACGTATCCCTTCGAGGACTGGCGCTATCGCTATCTCGAGGGAGTTGGCCAGGAGGTCATCCTGGAGTTTGTCGACGCCTGCTCGTGCGGCGACTATCACCTGACCATCGATCCCAACGAGAAGGATGCCTTGTTGCACACTCCGAACGGGGGTCTAACCCTTTACGAGCAGATGGGCATGGCAAACAAGGGTGACCGCATTAACAGTGGGGGTCTTGGCCCCAATGCCGGTCCGGAGGCAGGGATACAGAGCAACAATGAGTTCGGCAAACTTGAAATGCTGGCCAAGATCAATACGCCACCAAAGGTCAAGTTCAAAGACCTGGAGGAAGTCGTCAGCCACAAGATCAACGTTAACTTGATGCCGTTTGAAATCCGCACCGACTTTGTGAAGGTGACGGGCGATACGGTGCTGGTTCCGGTAACTTTGCAGATCAAGAACAAGGACGTTACCTTCGCCAGCAAGGACGGCATTCAACGGGGTACGGTGAATATCTTCGGGCGAGTTACCGGCATGACCGGGAAGATCGCGCAGACCTTCGAAGATACGGTGCAGGTGGACGTGCCGACCGAGCTGCTGGAAAAAACCATGGAGCATTCCTCACTCTACTGGAAGGCAATTCCGCTGCGCCCCGGCCGCTACCGCTTTGATGTAGTGGTGAAGGACGTCAATGGCGACCGCGTGGGGACGTGGAGCCATGGCGTCCTGGTTCCAGAATTCAATGAAGACAAGCTGGCGTCGTCGTCCATGATTCTGGCTGACCACATGGAGAAAGTCGCGACCAAGAATGTGGGCTCCGGCAGTTTCGTCATCGGGGAGACCAAGCTCGCTTACCCGCATCTGGACGCGCCCGACGGAAAGCCGGCCAGTTTCAAGCGCGATCAGCGCATGAATCTGTGGATGCAGGTCTATAATCTTCAAGCAGACGAGAAGACCAAGAAGTCTTCCGCCAAGATTGAATACGAAATTGTGAATATGGCCAACAACCAGTCGGTGCTGCACTCCTCGGAGTCCACGGACACCATGGGCAACGTGGGGGACCAGATCACACTGGAAAAGAGCTTGGCCTTGAATGCCTTTCAGCCGGGCATCTACAAGCTGACGGTGAAGGTTGACGACAACATTTCCAAGCAGCAGATCGCCCCATCGGTGCGATTTGCGGTTGAGTAGGCTGATGGAAGTGCGGGCCCGCGGACGGGTATTTCCGCCCGCAGTATTTGTGATCCCGGGAACCTCTGACGGGAGGTTTGAGTGATGACGCGAATACTGGGATGGTTTGCGGTGGTGGTCGCGCTGTGCGTTACAGCGGCTGGGGCCACTCCGGGTTCAATAACCGGATACGTCAGGAATTCGGCCGGTGTGGCGCAGATGGGCGCCACGGTCGAGCTGCTGAGTACCGACGGGCAGAGCCAGGTCGTGTACACCGATGCCAAGGGCTTCTTCACCCTGAGCGGGCTGCTGCCGGGCAGCTATGACGTGCGCGTGTCCGCTCCCTCCTTCCTTCCCGCATTGCGGGAGGATGTGGCGCTCGCCGCTGGCGCCAGCAAGGTCCTGAACATCACGCTGAACACCTTGTTTGAAGCCGTCCGCATGCTCCCCACGCTAAAACAGGGCAACGATGAAGACGATAGTTGGAAGTGGACGCTGCGCTCCAACTCCAATCGGCCTATCCTTCGCTTCGACGATGGATCGCCGGTCATTGTGGAAACGGGCGGCACAGGACAAGGGGACGACAGGCACGCTGGCGTTTATGGCTGGCGGCTCCAGCCAAGGGTATGGCAGCGCGGCGGACTTGGGAACGGCCTTCAACGTTGAGCATTCGCTTGTTCCATACCGCGACCATCGGCCTGGAGGGAAATCTCGGATACGGCACGGGCACCCCTGACGGTGTCGTGCGTGCGTCGTATCAGGCGGCCAGGCAATGAAGGTTGGACTCCCACCATTGCCTTGATTGTCCGGCGCTTCGCCACGCCCGATGCGGTACCGCATCGCGGAGCTTTGGAAGCGGTGGCGATGTCATACTCCGACGGCTTCTCCATCGGCGACCTTCTCGACTTTCAATTTGGTGGCGAGGCGCAGAACATTCAATTCCTGGGCCACGGAGCCAACGCGTTCCGTCCTTCGGCGGTCGTCGATTGGCACCTGGCGTCCAATACCATCCTCGAGTATCGCTACGCCACCAGTGAACCCAACACTCGCGCCAGCAAGGGCTTCGATTCGGCTCCGGCAGACCTCAGCGAAACCGGTCCTCGCATGACCATGGTCGATGGCCAGCCGCTGCTGGAGAATGCGCATCATCATGAGGTTTCGCTGTCGCAGCGCGCCGGAGACAACAAACTCCAGATTGCCTACTTTAACGATCGCGTCAAGGATCCCGCTCTGCTCGGCGTTGGCGATGTCGGCTGGGCCACGGACGACATTCTGCCTGATGTCTACTCCGGCACCTTCAGCTACAACGGTGGCGCGCTTGAGGCCCAGGGCGTCCGCTTGGTGTTTCAGCGCCGGCTCTCCGATACGCTTACCGCGACCGTGGATTACGCTTACGGAGGCGTTCTCGACCTGGAGCAGCCTAACGTGGAGTGGAATGCGGTTCGCAGCAGTCTGCAACATGGCTGGCGGCACTCTGCTGCTCTCGGGTTCAATGGCTGCGTGCCGCGCTCCAAGACGCGGTGGATTGCCTCCTATCGCTGGACGAGTGGCGACAATACCCTGACATCGGTTGATCTTTTCAACGCCTCGGCGGGACAAACCGACGCCTTCTTCAACCTCTTCGTTCGCCAACCATTGCCACGCATGCATTTCATGCCGGGCAACATGGAAGCGCTGGTCGATCTCCGCAACCTGCTGGCGCAGGGCTACGTGCCGGTCGTCGGCCCCGACGGCAAGACCGTGTACCTGATGCAGTCGGCGCGCAGCGTCCGCGGCGGAGTGGCGTTCACGTTCTAGACATTTTCCGCAATTAGCAGATGGCCGGTTGCGCAGGCGAGCCGCTTCAGCGGTGCCACTTTGCAGGCTGACTCGGGTTCGAGTCCTGCGTAATGACGCAGTCACTTGCAGGCCGTGCTCTCCCCTACTCACCCATCACCTTGATGATCAGCCGCTTCTTACGCTGCCCGTCGAACTCGGCATAGAAGACACGCTGCCACGGGCCTAAATCCAATTTGCCTGCCGTCACCGGCACAATTACCTCGTGGTGCACGAGCATCGACTTCAAATGCGAGTCACCATTGCTCTCCCCGGTCTGGTGATGCTGGTAATCCTCACGAAACGGCGCCAACTCCTCCAGCCACTTGTCGATATCGTGAATGAGACCGCTTTCGTTGTCATTGACGTACACGCCCGCCGTGATATGCATGGCCGAAACCAGCACCATGCCCTCCTGGATGCCACTCTTGCGCAAGGCCTCTTCCACCTGCGGCGTGATGTGGATGTATTCCCGATGCTTCCGGGTGTTGAATGTTAGATATTCCGTATGAAATTTCATGCCACCTCTCCTGGGCTACTGTCGCTGAGCTTTGCCTGGCTTTCGACTTTCGCGTATTGTAAGCCCAGCCATCGGTGCCACAGCGTGACGGATTCCAAGCAATCCGAAGAACTGCAACAATTAAGACAGCAGGTGGCGGAGCTCACGCGACGAGTTTTCCGCCTGGAGCAGTTGCTGCGGACGCAGATCACCGTCGCGAGCGCCGGAGAAGAGCAGCGCGCCTTCACCCGCAGAATCCGCGCAGCCCGAACCCTTGCCCGGCGTGGCTCCAGCAGCACTAGCAACTCTCACGAACCGGCGGTCCCGCCTGGATTTCCCTGAGCCGCAGCGCATTTCTCAGGTTCCAGCTCCCTCGCAAAAGCCGAAGTTTCGCTGGAGACGCGCATCGGCGGCCAATGGCTGAACCGCATCGGCATCGTCGCCGTGCTGGTTGGGCTGTCGTACTTCCTGAAGCTCGCCATCGAAAACAATTGGATCGGCCCGGGCACGCGAGTGGCTATCGGCATCGTGGCCGGCATCGCGCTCATCGCTGTGGAGCGAACGTTTCCGCCGCCGCGGCTTCGCGGCGCTTCGCTTATTCCCTGAAGGCCATCGGCATTGGCGCGCTGTACCTGTCGCTCTGGGCGGCCTTCCAGTTCTATCACCTCTTACCAGCGACAGCGGCTTTCTTCGCGATGCTGCTGGTCACTGCGAGCTCGGCGGCCATGTCGCTGCGCCAGGATTCCGAACTGCTGGCGGCCTTCGCGCTGGTCGGAGGTTTCCTGACGCCGGTGCTGGTCTCCACCCATCAAAATCACGAGGTCGCACTGTTTTCTTACGTGGCGCTGCTTGACCTGGGCACGGTGTGGATGGTCGCCATCCGAGGCTGGCAACGGCTGCTGCTCGGCAGTTTCGTTGGCACGACTTTGCTCTTCGCGGCATGGGCGTCGAGTTATTACACCGAGTCGCAGCTCGCGACGACTCTGGCCTTCGCCAGCTTCTTCTTCCTGCTCTATGCGGGAGCGCCATTTCTGGGACGCAAATCGGCCGCCGAGCAGCGGTACCCTAACGTCCTGGTCGTGCTGGCGCTGCTCAATGCCAGCTTCTACTTCGCGGCCAGCTACCTGATGCTGGACGAGCACTACCGCTTTGAATTGGCTTGGCTCACGGTTGCGGTTGCGGTCCTGTTTTTCGTCCTCACTCGCGCGTTGCAAACGCGTGAAGGAAGCGCCCATCCGCTCTTCGGGCCGCTGTATCTTGCCCTGGGTGTCGGCTTTCTTACGATCGCCATCCCGCTCAAGCTGGAGAGCTACTGGAACACGCTGGGCTGGATCGTCGAAGGCGGGAGCGCTCTTCTGGGCAGCGCATCGCAGCGGACGCATGCTGCTGCGCATTCTCGGCGTGGGCGCGTTTCTGCTCGGAGTCGTCCGGCTGATCTGCGGTGGATTCTTTCGGCCACGAGCCGCTGCTGATCAACCCGCGATTCGGACTCTACCTGGTGGCGATCGCCGCGCTGGCCCTGTTGGCTTATTTCGCCACCAACGAAGGCGGCGAGGGCAATCGCCAGTGGGCCGGAGCGGCGATCATCGGCATCAACCTCCTGGCGCTGCTGGCGCTCCACTTCGAGGTGATGGGTTACTTCCAGCCTCAACTGGCGGCGGCTTACTCAGGCGACGAACGCCACAGCATCGTGACGGTCCGCGACTTTGCTTATTCCGCGGTATGGATGGTCTACGGCAGCGGCTTGATGCTGGTCGGCTTCTGGAAGCGTTCGGCGTTCGTTCGCTGGCAGGCCATCGTCTTGCTGGCGATGACGGTGCTCAAGGTATTTCTCATCGACATCAGCACGCTGGAGCGCGGATATCGCATTGCCGCGTTCATCGTCCTGGGCGCGATTCTGCTGGCCGTGTCGTTCTTTTATCAGCGCAGCCGGATGAGGACGGCTGTGTAGTGGGGAACGGAGCCTTAGTTTGAAGGGGGTCCGCCTTCAGAGCCTGCCCTGAGCTTGCCGAAGGGTGCGCCGTCGTAACCCTTAATTTTGTCACCCGGTGCTCAAAAGCTCTCAACATCAGGAAATCACTTTCGCCCTGTGACCAGCCTGACGATCAACGTCAAAATTACTGCGCCGATTACGGCGACGATGATGGTGTAGATCATGCCGCCTTGCCCGGCGAAGCCGAGGGCGCGCATGATGAAGCCACCGATGATGGCGCCGACGATGCCGACGACGATGTCCATTAGGGCTCCGTAGCCGGTGCCCTTCATGATTTTGCCGGTGATCCATCCGGCAATCAGACCTACGATGATCCACCACAGAATAAACATACTTCCTCCGCTAGTTGAAATTTGTACGCAAGGCCCATGGAGCGGTGTACTGACAGCAGGAATGGTTAGCCAAGCGCTCAACCTGAAACGTAAAGCGACTAGGAGATTACCCCGTCACGCGGGGGTTTGCAAGCCATGTGCCAGCGCAGGGAGGGCAAACGCATCTTAATTGCTATATGCGGGGGGGTTGTTGCGAGTTGAGATGGGGAGATGGACAGCCCCCTGAAGTATTTTGCTGATTTGCGCGATCCGCGGGTGGAGCGGACGCGGGAACACTTACTGGAAGAGATTCTTTTGATCGCCATCGCGGCGATTTTGAGCGGGGCCAATGGGTGGAACGAGATCGAAGACTACGCTCGCTGCAAGCGCGAGTGGGTGAGCGGCTTTCTGAAGCTGCCGGGCGGCATTCCCTCGCACGACACCTTCAACCGGGTCTTCTCGGCGCTCGACCCGGAGGAGTTGGAAAAGGGCTTTGCCGCCTGGGTGTCGTCGATTGCCAAGCTGACGGCGGGCGAAGTCGTCGCCATCGACGGCAAGGCGCTGCGGGGCACCTCGGTGCCCGGGAAAAAGGCCATCGTGCATATGGTTTCGGCCTGGGCGAACACTAACGGTCTGGTGCTGGCGCAGCGGCGGGTCGATGAGAAATCCAATGAAATCACGGCGATTCCGAAGCTGCTGGACGCGCTGGAACTGAGCGGAACGGTGGTCACCATCGACGCCATGGGATGTCAAAGGGCCATCGCCGAGAAGATCGCCGCCAAAAAAGCGGACTATATTTTGGCGGTCAAAGAGAATCAGGGCCAGCTGCTGGAGGAGATCAAAGACTCGTTTCAGATGCTGGCCAGCGATGCGGTTGCGGAAGAAATCGATTGCGGCCACGGGCGGGTCGAGCAACGGACTTGCTCGGTGATTGCCGATCTGTCGCTGGTCGAGAAGGCCGCGGAATGGGCGTCTCTACAGGGCTTGGTACGCATCGAAGCGAAACGCTGTCACAAGGTCACGGGCCAAACCGAGCGCGAGACCCGCTTCTACATCACCAGCCTCAAGCCCGACGCGGCGCGGCTGAACCGCTCCATCCGACAGCACTGGGGCATCGAAAACAAACTGCACTGGGCCCTCGATGTCAGTTTTGGAGAAGACCTTGATCGCAAACGCGCCGGCCATGCCGCACAGAACTACTCCGTGCTCAACCGCATCGCGCTCAACCTGCTCAAGCAGGAAAAAACCTGCAAACTCGGGATGAAAAGCAAACGCCTCAAGGCTGGCTGGGACAATGACTACCTGCTCCATCTACTCAGAAATTAAGATGCGTTTGCCCTGCCAGCGCAGGCAGTGGGCCTCGGCAGCAGGACGGGCGAAGCGCCGGTTGTGGTCGGGACAGAAGCGGGCGAGCACGGCGTTGGCTTGCACCACCGTGGTGGCGCCAGCGAGCGAAGTTACTACCAGACGGTCCTGGCAAGTGCGCCAAGCGCGTTCGATGCGGCCCTTGCTTGCGGCGAGTAGGCGGGGATCTGCTGGATGCCCAGTTCCTCCAGCGCGCGTCCCAGTTGCGTAGGAGATTGTTTTCCAGCCAACTCTTCGGCCACTGTCCAGTAGGAATCGTTGCGCTGGAAAATGCTGTGGCGGTCACGGTAGAGGCTGAGGGGATGCCAGGGTGGCGATCATGGCGTGCAGGCGCGGAGATAGTGAAGCGTATTTTCGGCTTCGAGTTGGAAGTGCGCGCTCAGGATCTGGCCGGTGGCGTCGTCCTGAAAGCCAATGAGGGTGCGCTGGGGACCGCGGCCTTCCAGCCAGTCATGGCGGCTGGCGTCGGTGAGCACCATCATCGTGCGGTTTGTATCCGCAGTCGTATAATTTGAAAACGAGGGGTGCGGTATGGCTAAACAGAGAGGCTATCCCGACCGCCGAGGTATGGGAGCAGAGAGCGACTTCATAGCTGAACTGTTCGTACCGAGTGAACATTACAAAGCACAACAGATGGCGATGGCTAAAAAGTTAATTGCAGCAGGTTTGAATCCTGAACAGGTCGCAAGTATGTTCCTCTTTCCAGTTGACCTGCCTTCAGGTGAGAAGCCAAAAGATGAGAAGCCAAAAGATGAGAAGCCAAAAGATGAGAAGCCAAAAGATGAGAAGCCAAAAGATGAGAAGCCAAAAGATGAGAAGCCAAAAGATCTGTAACGGGGAATTTCGTCAGCCCGCGCTATGCTCAAACCCACCCTCGCGTTCCTAAACATCAAAATCAAACTGCACCACTACCCTAGCGCATCGCGTCTTCCACTTCGCTCAGCCAGTCAGGACGCTTCAACACTTCGCGGGGCTTAGGGCCGTCGGCCGCGCCCACGATTCCGTCCCGCTCCATCAAGTCGATCAGATGGGCCGCGCGTCCGTAGCCGATGCGCAGACGACGCTGCAACAGGGAAGTGGACGCCTTGCCATATTCCAGCACGATGCGCACCGCGTCCTGAAAAAGCTCGTCGTTATCGTCGTCCGCGGCTCCTTCAACCCCCGGAGCGCCGCTTCCGCTCTCGCCGTCCTCGCGCGGAGCTTGCAGAAAGTGCTCCTGATACTGGGCTTCGCCCTGTGCGCGCCAGAACTCGACCACCGCGGCAATTTCTTTCTCCGTCACGAAAGGCGCGTGCAAACGATGTACCCGGCCTGATCCGCTCGGCAGGTACAGCATGTCGCCGCGGCCCAGCAGAGCTTCCGCGCCGTTAGCGTCGAGAATGGTACGCGAGTCAATCTTGGTGGCCACCCGGAACGACATGCGGGCAGGGAAGTTGGCCTTGATCAAACCGGTAATGACGTCCACGGAAGGCCGTTGCGTGGCCAGCACCAGGTGGATGCCGACCGCGCGTGCCATCTGTGCCAGGCGCGTGATCGACGCTTCCACGTTTTGCCCATCGAGCATCATCAGGTCGGCCAGCTCATCGATGATGATGACGATGTAAGGCAGCGGACGTGCCTCGCTGCCATCTTCAAACAAGTTGGGAGTGTTGTTGTCGAAGAGCCGGTTGTACTGGTCGATGTTGCGTACGCCCTTCTCGGCAAGCACCTTCAGGCGCCGCTCCATTTCGCGGACGGCGTTGCGCAGCGCGTTCGACGCCAGTTTAGGCTCGGTGATGATGGGCGTATGCAGATGCGGCACGCCTTCATAGTTGCCCAGTTCCAGCCGCTTCGGGTCCACCAGGATAAGGCGCACCTGCTCGGGTGTGGCCTTGTAGAGGATGGACATGATGAACGCGTTGATCGCCACGCTCTTGCCCGATCCCGTAGAACCAGCTATGAGCAGGTGCGGCATGGTGTTCAGCTCGGCGGTTACGATGCGGCCGTTGATGTCCTTGCCCATCGCCAACGTGATCTTCGACTTCGACCCCAGAAACTCCTGCGCTTCGACCACCTCGCGCAGCCAGATGGTTTCGCGTTCGTGGTTGGGCACCTGGATACCTACGGTGGATTTTCCCGACATGCGCTCAATCAGGATGCTCTCGGCCCGCAGTGCCAGGCAGAGATCGTCGCAAAGGCTGGTGACGCGGCTGTACTTGATGCCGGCTTCGGGCTTGAACTCAAACGTAGTCACCACGGGGCCGGGATTGATCTGCACTACCTGCCCGCGAACATCGAACTCGCCGCATTTTTCGGCCAACACCTGGGCCAGGTTCTTCAACTCAAGTTCGTTGATTGCGCTGTGCTCATCGGGACGGTGCAGCAGTGCGGTCGAGGGCAGTTTGTAGCTGCCGGCCACGCGCGGCATGGTTGTCTTGCCGTGCTGCGTGCTATCGGCGCGCGAGGTCACGGCAATCTCCTCGGAGGGAACCGCGTCAGAACCTTCCTGTTCGCCGGCTTCGGGAAGGTTGTCGCCATCAAACGTCCGCTCGATGCCGCTCTTTACCGCGCTTGCCGGACGCGCAGTTTGCGGCAGCGGAGCACCCATCCCTGCCTGGGGAGTTGAAGCCGCTGGAGCTTCGATATCCAGCGCAGCGACCCGCTTCGGAACCAGTTGGGCCGTCACTACCGGCTTGGCGTTGGCAGCGGCAGCGCGCTTCTTCTCCAGCTCCTTGGCCGCTTTCTTGCGGGCGCGTTCGGTACGCCAGTCGGCAAAGCGGTCGAGCGCCGCATAGGCGAAGGCGAACCGCGTCTGCGACCAAATCTGGATGGCTCCAAAGGAAAACGCCGTTGACAGGTACAGGGCCACCGCGATCACCGCCAGGCAGACCAGATAAGCGCCAACCAGGTTGAAGTAGTGGATCAGCGCGTCCGCCACGATCCGGCCCAGAAGTCCTTCCGAAGGGATGACTCCTTTCCAATGAATGTTCCAGGGTAAGAGCCCGATGAACCCGGAGAGGAAGGTCACCAACGCAACCGCGCCCAGCGTCTTGGTATAAGGAGCGGTGATGGGCCGCGAGCGGAACCATCGCAGCGAATACAACACCAGGAAAACCGGGATCAGAAATACCGCAACGCCGAAGAGTTGCAGAGCCAGGTCGCTGACAATGGCCCCGACCACCCCGATCCAGTTGTGCGCCGGCCTTGAAGCGGGAGGAGTTGACGCGGTATTCAGCGATGGATCCAGCGGCGAATACGATACCAGTGCGAGGACAAGGAGGACCGCGAAGACCAACATCAGGAAGCCGATCAGCTCATTGAGCCGCCGGTTGGCCGTCGGAGTAAAAGCGCGCGAGACGATTGTCATGTGGGCGTTCGGGCGCGCCACGGAACCACGTCGCTTGCGAGGACTCATGCTGCCTGCTCCGTCCAGCGCGGGCACACATTTACGTCCAATCCGCCGCAAACCAAAAAGCGTGATACCGGGAATCGACCGATGCGGGCTCCCCAACGAGCGTCCTTTAGACGATTGGGGTGCAGATACGCCAGAGCCAAATAAATTATCCCAAGAAAGCGGTGTGGCGCGACGAGAAATAAGAAGCCAAGGGTTGGCGAGTAGTATCCCCCTCGACAGGCCGTTCGAGCCACGCACGTCATCCGGAAAAGTGCCCGAAATACCCCAGCAACAGCACCAGCACGCCCAGGAGAATTCGATACACAACGAACACCGTCAGCGTCTTGGTTTGCAGATAGCGGATGAACCACGCGATGGTGGCATATCCCACTGCGGCCGAGACCACCATACCGACGACGAAGCCGGTGGCCATGCCTGGTGGGAGTCCCTCCTTCATCACGTGATGCAGCTTGAGCAGCGCTGCCCCCGCGATGATGGGAGTGGAAAGCAGGAAACTGAAGCGGGCTGCAGCCTCACGGGTGAAATTACGAAACAGGCCGCCGGTGATGGTGATGCCGGAACGGGAGACGCCGGGGATGACGGCAAACGCCTGCAAGACGCCAACCGTCATGGCATCCCCCAAGGTAATCTGCGGCAGAGGCTTCTGGAAGTGACTGGCGCGCTCTGCCAGCCACATCAGTATGGCAACAATGATAAGCATGGAAGCCACCAGCGCAGGCGCGCGAAACGTGGTTTCAATGCGCTTTTCCAACAACGCGCCGGCAATTGCGGCAGGTATGGTTGCCGCGATCATGTACCACAGCAGTTGCCGTTCGCGACGCTGCTCTTCCGGCGTCAAATCACCTACGTTGTCGCTTGTCTCGGAGAAACGGACAACTTTTCCACCGAAGGCTGCGCGCAGGATCTGGATCCAGGTGCGCCAAAAGTAAAACAAGATGGCGAAAAGCGTGCCCGCGTGCAACGCCACGTCAAAGGTAAGCCCGGGATCGCTCCAGTTTGCCAGTCCCAGCCGGGTGACGAGCCAGGGAATGAGGGCCAAATGTGCGGTGCTGGACACAGGAAGGAATTCCGTGAGTCCCTGCACGATGCCTAGGACAATCGCTTCAAGAATAGGCAAGCTATTCCACCATGTTCCCAAATGTGGGGATTTTGTTCTGCACCATGTATACCAGACGCTCAGCGCGGTTGGACCAGTCTTCGTCGTTGGGGTATTGCGACATTAGTTTCTTGGCGACGCTGATGGCTCGGGCGGTGGAGTCATCAGCCTTCTTGGCCTGATTGTCGGTGTTGTAGATCACGATCAGCGCCGAATAACGCCATGCCGCCTTGTACAGGGCCTCGGCGGCTTTGGGTGACTGGGGATGTTCGTCGACGTACTTGAGGTAGATACCAGCCTCCTTCTCCGGACACTGGGCCTGCGCCTCCCATTCACCACAGAGTTTGTTGTCGATCAGGTGATAGGCGGCCAGATCGGCCCATTTGGTGCGCGGGAATTTCTTCATTACCTGCTTCATGTGCTCTTCGTCGATCGGAACGCGCAACGCAGGGTCGCGCATTTTGGCCGAGGGACGGGTGGCCTGGTCTGCCGCCTCGATTTGCCAGCGGATATCGGCGCTACGATAAAGCGATTCGCCGGCCAGCGGGGAAGTGGGAAAATATTCGGCGATGCGTGCGTAGAGTCGCATAGCGTCCTGCGCGGCACCACGACGGCCGCCTCGCCGGCTGGCTTCCATCTCTGAATCGAAGGCCTCGCCGAACAGTATCTTGTCGCCATCGGGCGTGGTGGTCGTGATCACGCCCTTATCTGCAATCCATCCCGTAACATTGCGGTCGCTTTGTTCTTCGTATCCGATTTCAATGTTGCTGCTGACCTCCACCGTACCCACGACGTTCATCCAGCCCGGTGTGCGCTCGATGATGGCAACCTCGCGCCCACGGCTGATGTTCGATAACTTCGCCGAAGAGGTATCTGGAGAAATGTAGATGATGCCATCGCGCATCATGATCCCGCGTTCCGTGGCGAACAACGACGGGGACAAGAGTAATGACAAACCCAAAAAGAAATACCAACACCGTGAATGTTTGTAAGACACCTTATAACTCCTGCATGACATGCCAATCGCTAATTGCTAATTGCTATCGATTCTCTTCCGTCAGCACCTGGGCCAGCAAATGCGGCTCCACGTTTCCGCCGCTTACCACGGCGACCGCCTTCTTCGAATCGGGCAGCTCGTGGCCATGGAAAAGCCACGCCGCAAACGTGACCGCGCCGCTAGGCTCTGCCACGATACGTCCGTTCAAAATGATCCGCCGCATCGCGGTACGAATTTCATCTTCCGTCACGCTGATCACGTCATCTACGAATGCCCGCATGTGCTCGAAGTTCAGCCGCCCGACCGACTGCGTACGGAGCCCATCGGCCAGCGTGCTGGACACACGCTCGGCGGATAACTCCACGATCTCGCCCTTGCGGAAGCTTTGCTGCGCGTCATTGGCCAGTTCAGGCTCGACGCCGATCACCTTCGCCTTGGAGCCGCTAAGCTTGAGGGCGGCGGAAACGCCGCTGATTAGTCCACCGCCGCCTACCGGCACCAGCACGAGATCAACGCCGGGGCAATCTTCCAGAATCTCGATCCCGACTGTGCCTTGGCCGGCGATAATCTGCTCATCATTGTACGGAGGCACGATCATGTAACCCTGCTGGCGCGCCAATTCTTCCGCCTTACGCAAACGTTCGGCGCTGGCCGGACCGACGGTGACAATCTCCGCTCCCAGCGCGGCGGTACTGTCCATCTTGATTTTGGGCGCGTTGCGCGGCATCACGATGACCGCCTTTACGCCTAAGGGCCCGTGCCGCGTAGGCAACTCCCTGCGCGTGATTGCCGCTGGAATAAGAGATCACTCCCCGCTGACGCTCTTCGTCGCTGAACGAGGCGATCTTGTTGTAGGCCCCGCGCAGTTTAAAGGCGCCCATTGGCTGAAGGCTCTCGGCTTTCAGCCACAACTGCCCGCGCGTAGATTCGTCGGCGGACTTCGCATCGTCGAGCGAGTTCTGCCTGCGAGCAGGCGGAAAGTAGGCAATGAGCGGCGTGCGGGCTGCGACGCCACGCAGTCTCTTCTGCGCGAGTTGGATCTGTTCGAGATCGACCATGGCTGGGTCAGTGCACCGCTGGCGCCACGGAGGCAAGCCACAGCCCGGCGGGCAGGTGCATCGAGTCCTGGCCATCGCCGGCGGTCCGCGCCTCGTGGATCATCAATGCCATCCAGTGTACAAGCGCCAGACGATCGCGCAACTTGACTTTGGCGCCGAAGTTAACGTGACCAATTGCCGGGCTGATTAGCGCGTCCACCAGATACTTCTTCGGGATTTCGCGTTGCAGCCACAACATTTCAGTAGGCGGGATGATGGTATCGTCGGAGCCGTGCAACAGCAGGACCGGGACATGTAGTGACTGCAGGTGACCAGCCGGAGAGGCACTTGCCAGTTCCTCTCGGTGCTTGGCGACTTCAGCAAGAATCGCGGGCGCGAAGCTCGCACGCTCCTTGTGATAGATGCGCTGCATGATTTCCTGATCTTCCGGCGTCAGAGTGTTAGTCAGAGCTTCGGATGCTTTCCCATTTTCGGCGAGCAGCAGCTTGAGGGCCTCGTGCGCCCTCTGGACATCCTCCGGCAGTGAAGAAGTCCTGCGGTTCGTCGTAGATCACGATCAGGGACCGTACTCATGCGGCTGCATGTGCTCGATTGATCCATCGGGACGAACCGCCTCGCCCGTCGCGAAGAAGCGCAGAACATGCGCCAGATCGTAGTATCCACCCACCGAAGCCACCCATGCGATCGACTGCGAGAATTGAGGATCGCTGGCGGCGAGCAACGACAGGCCGCCGGAGAAGCTGATGGCCAGGATACCGACTTTCGGCACGTTGAGCTCTTGCGCGAAGCTTTGGGCAGCCGTGCCGATGAGGTCAGCCGACTCGCGTTCCACACGATAGTCGGCGATGCCGGGGACCAGAGGCGTCATCACGAAGAATCCGCTCGATGCCACTGCGCGCGCAGAATTCACCAGCCGGGGATCGTCAATCCCCAGCCGGTGCATGCCGTGCACAATGACGATGCCCGGCGCAAAGCCAATTCCGCGCGGCGAGTAAATATGCACCCTAACCGGGTTGCCTCGGAAGTTAAAGGTGGTGTCGCGCACGTCAACCGGATGCACTTCGTAGTTGGCCAGCCATCCGGTGGCACTGGGATCGGAAATGCGCTGCAACAGCGAAGCCGCCTGCAGATAGTCTTGCGCCAGCGGATACAGGGCAATCACGGCAATGGGTGACAGTAAGAGCAGCCAGGCGAACAGGCGTGCTTTGTGCGATGGATTACGACCTTGCCAGGGGACGGTGGTCATGGAGAGCAACGGCAATCGTGTATCAGATTTCCAGGATCACCGGCATGATGAGTGGCCGCCGCGAAGTATTTTTCACGATGAAGCGCTTCAGGTCCTGGCGAATCTTCTCTTTGATCATGCCGTAGTCGCCCTTCTCTTCATCGCTGGATGACTCCAGGGTGTTCATTACCGATTGCCGCGCCTGATCCATGAAACCATCCTCGCCGGTATTAGCCGAGAAGCCGCGCATCACGATTTCCGGTGGAGTCTCGACCTTTCCCGTCAGCTTGTTGATGGCGATGATCGGCAACACGATGCCGTCTTCGCTCAGGTGACGGCGATCACGAATGACCAGGTCTTCCACTACATCGCCCATGGAATTGGAATCGATGCAGACTCGGCCAACCGCAATGCGGCCTGCCTTGCGTGCACCCATCTCGTCGAACTCAAGAATGTCGCCACTCTCGATCATGAGCACCTTACCGACCGAATTGTGCATAGCGCCGGCCATTTCGGCGTGCAACTTGAGCTGGCGATACTCGCCATGAATGGGGATAAAGTATTGCGGCTTCACCAAATTGATGATCAGCTTAAGCTCTTCCTGGCTGGCGTGCCCGCTGACATGTACTGGCGGTGAAGAACCATCATCGTAGATGACGTGCGCATCGCGGCGAAACAGGTGATCCACCACTCGAAAGATCGCTTTCTCATTGCCGGGAATGATGCGCGACGACAGCACCACGGTGTCACCCGGCTGAATGCGAGCGTGCTTGTGATTATCAACCGCGGCCCGCGACAGGGCCGACATCGGCTCGCCTTGCGTGCCACTAATCAACACGCAAACTTTCTCCGGCGGAAAGTCGCGAATCTGGGCAGGATGGATCAGCAATCCTTCTGGGGCGTCAATATAACCGAGATCCTGCGCGATCTCCGCCGACTCCATCATGGAGCGCCCGACCAGACAGACCTTACGGTCATTTTCGAAAGCCTGCTCCATGGTCAACTTGATGCGGTGAATGGAAGACGAGAAGCAGGAGATGAACAGACGCCGCTCGGCGCGCGAGAATATCTCCTGGAACCGCGCGCGCACGGCGCGTTCGCTAGGTGTATAGCCGCGGCGTTCCACGTTGGTCGAATCTTGGAAGAGCGCCAGTACACCTTCTTTTCCATACTCCGCAAACGAATGCAGATCGAAAAGGCGGTTGTCGGTGGGCGTGGGGTCGACTTTGAAGTCGCCGGTGTGGATTATGGTACCCAGCGGCGTATGGATGGCCAGGGCGACGCAATCCACTAGGCTGTGCGTGACCTGGATGGGATTGATCGTGAATGGCCCGATCTTGAAACGCTCGCCAGGCCTGATCTCATTGAGCACGGCGTCATCTAGTTGACCATGCTCTTCCAGCTTGCCTTCCACATAGGCCAGGGTGAATTCCGTGCCGTAAACCGGAACGTTGAGCTCCGAGAGGATCCAGGGCAGCGCTCCGATGTGGTCTTCGTGGCCGTGCGTGAGAACAATCGCGCGTACATGCGCGCGATTCTCGATCAGGTAGGCGATATCGGGGACGACGATGTCCACGCCCAGCAACTCAGCTTCGGGGAACATGAGGCCGGCGTCAATGACGATAATGTCGTCAGCCCAGCGAATCGCCATGCAATTCATGCCGAATTCGCCGAGTCCACCGAGGGGTACAACCTGGAGTTTTCCGATTGGCATCTGCAACTTTCGATGCTAGCACAGGAGTGACGCGAAAGTTTCATGGCGCAAGGACGGCGGAGTGGGCTAGGCGCTTATACTTGATTACGCGAACATGACAGACCGGACAAGAAAATCGTGGATGAGGCGCGGCGTGGAAAGTGCCGTGCGCAGCGCCTTCATGAAAGCCTACTCCACCGTCAAAGTCGATCCCGAGAAGTATCTCGAACATCTTCGCATGGCGTATGACCTGCCTGCCTTAACGTATCAGGGCGTGTATTCGGTAGATCCCGGCGTGCTGGACCAAATTGCCGAGCAGACCATCCGCTCTCATACGCGTCTGGCCACTGTCGAAGGCGCCGGTCTGGGTTTGGGCGGGATGTTCACTATGCTACCCGATCTTGGCATTCTGGCAGCGATCACCTTGCGCATGATCCAGAAGCTCAGCCTGATTTACGGCTTCCCGTACAACACCGAGGAAGAAGAGGCTGAACTCTGGGTTGCCGCGGCCAGTGCGGCGGGCGTGGACATCAGCCGCGAGTTGCTGGAGAAACAATTCGTGTCCAAGTTTGTTCCGAAGGTCATACAGCGGATCGCGGTGAGCGCCAGCGCGGAAATCGTGGAGAAGTGGACAGCGCGTCTCATTCCGGTGGTCAGTTCCGTGATCGGGGCGGGTCTGAACCATTACTTTGTAAAGGTCTGGGGCGAGCGTGCCATCAGACACTTCCGTCAGAAGCACATGCAACTGCGGGCGCAGCAGGTCGGCAGCAGGGCTACGAACCCGGCTGTTCCGGCGAGTTAGCGTCAACCAGCGACGCTGCTAATCTTTGCGGTTCGAGGCGTTACTGCAACACGGCTTCCTTCACTGTCGGCGACGGTGTCTCCACGCCGAATTCGCCCTCCCACTTTGCCATCACCACCGACGCCAGGCAGTTGCCCAGCACGTTGACTGCGGTGCGGCCCATGTCGAGCAACTGATCGACGCCGAGCAGCAGAAACACCGGTTCGGTAGGCAGTCCGGTGGAACTGGCGGTCGCCAGCAGGATGACCAGCGCCGCTCGCGACACCCCCGCAACCCCTTTGCTGGTGACCATCAGGGTCAGCATGATCAGCAGTTGCTGTCCCAGGGAAAGATGAATACCCGAGACCTGTGCGACGAAGATCGCGGCGACGCTGAGATAGAGCGAGCTGCCGTCAAGATTGAAGCTGTAGCCCGTGGGAATGACGAACGCGACAATCTGCCGCGGAACGCCGATGGCTTCCATCGCCTCCATGGCTCGCGGCAGCGCGGCCTCGGAACTGGCGGTGCCGAAAGCGATCGTCACCGGCTCCGCGACCGCCTTGAGGAAGCGGCGCAGCGGAACCCGGAAGATCAGCGCAATCGGCAGCAACACCCCGAGCACAAAAACGGCGAGCGCGACGTATAGCGTGAGAAGCAGCTTCAGCAAGCTCGTCAGAACGCCGAGTCCGGTGTGTCCCACAGTGTAGGCAACCGCCGCGCCGACACCAAGCGGCGCCATGTACATGACGAGATTGGTGAACTTGAACATCACCTCGCTCAGGCTCTCGCAGAACGCCAGCATGGGACGGCGCTTCTGTTCGCTGATCATGGCGAGGGCAACGGCGAAAATCAGGCTGAAGACGACCACCTCCAGTACCGCGCCGTCAGCCACCGACTTAGCAATGTTCTCGGGAAAGATGTGCAGGATGGTGTCTTGCGCGCTGAGCTTTGTGACCGGCACTGTCTCGGCTGTCGTGGATGGCGGCAATTGCACGCCGACTCCGGCCTTGCTGATGTTGATGGCTGCCAGCCCGAGGAAGATCGCGATGGTAGTCACGATCTCGAAGTAGATGATGGAGCGAAGACCGAGCCGGCCCACCTGCCGCAGGTTGGAGTGGCCGGCGATGCCCACCACCAGCGTCGCGAAAATCAACGGCGCGATGATGGTTTTGATCAAGCGAAGAAAAATGAGCGCCAGTACTCGCAGATTGGTGGCGGCGTTGGGGAAATCGTGGCCGATCGCTGCACCCAACAGCATGGCGATGAAGATCCACGCCGTCAGCGTCCGGCGTAAGCAGCCATAGACCACGAGAGCAGCAATCGTGACCCAGCGCAGAACGACGGAAAGAGAGCGTCGCCTCTCCAGCGAAGCGCCAGCACAGCAGTGCGGCGAGCGCGACGATGCCTGCGATCAGCAGTGCGATATTCTCACGTCGTTTGCGGGAGGACGAAGTCATAGGTTCTGAAGGACTACCGGAGAATATCTTCCAACTCCACGCCGCGATCGGTGCGCTGGTCACGATATTTCACAATCACGGGAGTGTAGAGCGACAACCCCCACTCCGCGGCTTTGCCTTTGGTAATGGCGCGCGAGCCAGGCACAACCACCGCTCCCTCAGGCACGCGCAACGGTTCTGTCGATGTCGCCCGATAGATTTCGCCGTGCACGGTATCAAACAGGGGCGTTGAGCGCGTCAGAATCACGCCGGCTCCCAGCACCGCGCGCGCGCCGACTTGCGTACCCTCATAGACGCCGCAGTTTCCGCCGATCAGTACGTCGTCCTCGATGATGACCGGCGATGCGTTGATCGGCTCCAGGACGCCGCCGATCTGCGCCGCCGCGCTGATGTGGACGCGCTTACCCACCTGCGCGCAGGAACCGACCAGCGCGTGCGAATCGATCATCGCGCCCTCGTCAACATAGGCGCCGACGTTGATGAACATGGGCGGCATGCAAATGACGGAGGGGGCGACGTAAGCTCCCGCGCGCACGGACGAGCCTCCGGGAACCACACGCACCAGGTCGCTGGCAGTGAAGTGGCGAATCGGATAGGTATCTTTGTCGACAAACGAGAGCACATGCGGATCTCCGCTCTCCGCCAGCTTGCCGATACGGAAGCCCAGCAGGATCCCTTGCTTCACCCACTCATTGGTACGCCAGCGGCCGTCGGTCTTTTCGGCGGCACGAATCGCGCCCGCCGTCAGTGCATCCCGGAACCGCGAAAAGACCTCGCTGGCGCCGGGAAATGCGGCTGCATCCGCTCCCATCGCATAGAGAGACTCGATCTGACGCTGAAGTTCGTGCATGGCGGGCAGTATAACTCTGGTTAGCACTCGCCGCCCGCTCCAGCCCACGACACGCCGCAAATGCAAAACGCCATCCCGTGGGATGGCGTTCTGCAAGTTGACGAGGGTTGAAATCAGGCTGCGGCTTTGACGATCCGCATCCCGTAGAACGACCTGTACACGAAGACGAACGAGATGGCGAAGAAGATGATCGCCAGCACGTGGCTGAAGCCCGCTCCCTTGTTCGCGGTCAAACTAACCGCCAGCTCCACCGCCAGCAATCCGAACAGCGTGGTGAACTTGATGATCGGGTTCATGGCGACCGAGGAGGTGTCCTTGAAGGGATCGCCCACCGTGTCGCCGACGACAGTTGCATCGTGCAGCGCCGTGCCCTTCTGTTTCAGTTCGACCTCGACGATCTTCTTGGCGTTGTCCCACGCGCCGCCGGCATTGGCCATGAACATCGCCTGGTACAAGCCGGAGATGGCAATCGCGATCAGGTAGCCGATGAAGAAGAACGGCTCGACGAAGGCGAATGCCAGGGTAACGAAGAACACCGCGAGGAAGATGTTGAACATGCCCTTCTGCGCATACTTCGTGCAGATTTCCACGACCTTCTTGCTGTCCTCGACAGACGCTTTCTCCACGCCTTCCAGCTTGATGTTGGCCTTGATGAACTCCACCGCGCGGTAAGCGCCGGTGGTGACCGCCTGCATGGAAGCGCCGGTGAACCAGTAGATGATGGCGCCGCCGCTGATCAGGCCGAGCACGAAGGGAGCGTGCAGCAGCGAGAGTTTGCCCACGTTTTCCGTCAGCCCGCGGGTGAGCGCCATGATGATGGAGAAGATCATGGTGGTCGCGCCCACGACGGCAGTCCCAATCAGCACCGGCTTGGCGGTGGCTTTGAAGGTGTTGCCCGCGCCATCGTTTTCTTCCAGCATGTGCTTGGCGCGCTCGAAGTTCACGTCGATGTTGTAGTCGCGCTTCAACTCGCTCTCGATATTCGGCACCTGCTCAATCAGAGAGAGCTCGTACACCGATTGCGCATTGTCGGTGACCGGGCCGTAGGAATCCACCGCGATGGTCACCGGCCCCATGCCGAGGAAGCCGAAGGCCACCAGGCCGAAGGCGAACACGGCGGGAGCCAGCATCAGGAAGCCCAGCCCGTAGGTGCTCACGTAGTAGCCGATACTCATCAGCACAACCATGGTGAAGCCCAGGTAGTAGCAGGAGAAGTTGCCGGCCACCAGGCCCGACAGAATGTCGAGCGAGGCGCCGCCTTCTTCGGCCGAGGTCACCACTTCCTTCACGTGTCCGGAATTGACAGAGGTGAACACCTTTACCAGCTCAGGGATGATCGCTCCCGCCAGGGTTCCGCAGGAGATGATCGTGGCCAGCTTCCACCATTGCGTCGGATCGCCACCCAGCACCGGCACGATCAGGTACGACACGATGTAGGTCAGCACGATGGAGATGATGGACGTGAGCCACACCAGCGAGGTGAGAGGAGTTTCGTAGTTCATCTCGTTGGCATTACCGAAGCGCGCCTTGGCGACGGCTTCGTTCAGGAAATACGCTACCGTGCTGGAGACCAGCATCATGACGCGCATGACGAAGATCCACACCAGCAGTTGGACCTGGACCTTGGCAGCCATGGTAGCTGCCGCGTCGGGAGCCATTCCGTTATGAATGAAGACCGCCGGAGTGACGCCCAGCAGGATGAACGTGATCAGCGCCACGCCGGTCACGCCATAAGTCTCGAATCCGTCGGCGCTGGGGCCAACCGAGTCGCCCGCGTTGTCGCCCGTGCAGTCGGCGATGACGCCGGGGTTGCGAGCGTCGTCTTCCTTGATCTTGAAGACGATCTTCATCAGGTCAGAGCCGATGTCGGCAATCTTGGTGAAGATGCCGCCGGCGATACGCAGCGCCGCCGCGCCCAGCGATTCGCCGATGGCGAAGCCGATGAAGCACTGGCCGGCGTAATCAGCCGGAACGAACAGCAGAATGCAGAGCATGATGAGCAGCTCGACCGAGATCAGCATCATGCCGATGCTCATGCCCGCCTTCAGCGGGATGGCGTAGATCGGATACGGCTTGCCGCGCAGTCCGGCGAAGGCGGTGCGCGAATTGGCGAAGGTGTTTACCCGGATGCCGAACCACGCCACACCGTAGCTGCCGCAGATGCCGACAATGCTGAACAGCAGAATGATGGGCAGTGTCACCGATACCGGTTTGCCTGGGACCGGAGCCAGCCATCCGAAGTAAGCCACGATGACGACGGCAATGAACGCCCACAGCACCATCAGGAACTTGCCCTGGGTGATCACGTAGGTCTTGCAGGTTTCGTAAATCAGCTCGGAGATCTCGCGCATGGAGCGGTGCACCGGCAGGTTCTTGAGCTGGATGTAAATTGCCAGTCCGAACAGTAGTCCGAAGGCGCAGAAGAGCAGGCCGATCAGCAGCAGGTTGTGGCCAGTCATGCCCAGGAAGTTGACCGACGAAAGATCGGGCAGCCGCAGGTTGGCCTCGCCGGCGGCTTCGTTTGGCTGAGCGAACGCGGTCGCGGTATTCAGCAGGAACAGAGTCAGCGCGGCGGTGAGCAACTTGGCCGAGCTTCTTATGGACGACAGCCGCCGCAGGTCGGCGAGCCAGGTGTGCATATGATTCCTCCGATGGGACGCGCCCGTTTTGGGACGCACCCATAAATATGACGTTAGGTTTGTTCCGCTCTCCGGCGAATCTTCGCCGGCAGCGTTTCCATGAGATCGATTACCGTCCAACAGATCAGGCGTACAGGGGTCTAGCTTGCGTCTTCGCAGATCGCCAGAAAAGACCATGCATGGACCTGCTGGAATCCCGGAAACGCGCTTCCACTTCAAGACGAGAAGTGTTGAGGTTTGGCCGCGTCGGGAACACTTGCACCTTTTCGTGTGCACTTACAGGCACACAACGGGCGCAGCACAAAAGGCGAGTCTTTATAGCATGTTGGGCAAAGTGGGGTCAATGACACTTCGGTCACAGAAGCGAAGTTCTACGCTTGCATTTCGCGGACCAATTGGCTCGAGGCCAACTCCTAGGGAAGGCTAGGTTGCCGTGCTGGCGTAGCCGAGTGCCGTTTGGTCGGAGGGCGCAATTGTTCCCGGGTGAAGGTTCCCCCGCAGGTTCCGCAGTGCCACTGTACTCGCGCAATTGGTAGCGAACTGACCGCCTGCTGCGGCTGCCAAACTTTCGACAATTCGCCGCCACAGCTCGGGCAGATCATGATGGCGACACTTCATTGCTGCTGACGGGCAGGATAGTGATCTGCGATGCCAGACTGCCGTCGTCGGTTATGCCGAGAACCTTGCGCGCGTGTTGCTTCGCCTTTTCTTCGGTGCGAAACCGCTTAGGGTGATGAGGCTTGGGGGTTCCGGCCGGAAATTCAACTCGGTAATAAGTCATACCTTATTATCTCACTCAAAGCCATGCCGTTAATTCTGAGGAGTCAGATGCGTGCCGCTTATTTCTGAATTGCGCTGCGCCTACGGCGTCATCCCTAACTGCCAAAACAGGAACGAATAGATGTCCGTCCACTCCTCCACCTGCTTCGAGATTGGCTTGCCGGCTCCATGTCCCGCCTTGGGCTCGATTCGCAGCAGAATTGGATTTGGCCCGCCGTTGTCCGCCTGCAGTAGAGCCGTCATCTTCTTGGCGTGCATAGGGTCGACGCGCGTGTCGGTGTCGGCAGTCATGAACAGGACCGCTGGATAATTTGTGCCTTTCTTGACGTGGTGATATGGCGAGTAAGCGTACAGCCACTCGAACTGTTTGGGGTCCTGCGACGAACCGTACTCCGGAATCCATAGCTTGGCGATCTGGAAATTCTGATAGCGAAGCATGTCGAGCAGCGGCACCTGGCAGATAACGGCGCGGAACAGGTCAGGCCGTTGCGTGAGCGCCGCGCCCATCAGCAACCCGCCGTTGCTGCCTCCGCGAATGGCGAGGTGCTCTTTGTCGGTGATAGCCCTCTTTCTCCAGATACTCCGCCGCGGCGATGAAATCGTCAAAAACGTTCTGCTTCTTGTCGAGCATGCCTGCGCGATGCCATTCCTCGCCGAACTCCGAGCCGCCACGCAAGTTCGCCATAGCAAATACGCCGTCATGGTCAAGCCAGGGAAACAGTACCTTGCTGAATTCCGGCGTCAGGCTGATGTTGAATCCGCCGTAGGCGGTTAGCAGCGCCGGATTGTGGCCCGTGAGCTTCAATCCCTTGCGCATCACCAGGAACATCGGAACACGTGTGCCGTCCTTCGACGTGTACCACACCTGCCTGGTTTCGTAGTTGTTGGGATCAATGCCGGTTGGTACTGAATCCCACAGCTTGCTTCTTGCCGTCTGGATGTCGAAGCGGTAGATCGTCGTGGGCACGGTGAACGAGGTGAAGAGGTAGAAGGCGCTGGTGCTGTCGTACTCACCACCGATGTCGACAATCGTTCCGAGGGTCGGGAGTTCTATCTCACCGAGTGGCTTGCCCGCGGTGGTGAAGCGCCGCAGCAGCGAATGCGCGTTCTGCTCATAGAGCGCGAACAGTTGTCCTCCAATGATGTGCAGTTCCTTCAGCACTGCGTCGGATTGCGGAATGATCTCGATCCAGTGTTCCCGCCCCGGCGCTGTGAGCGAAGTCTTGAAGACCCGGAAGTGCGGGCCATCTTCGTTAGTCAAAATGTAAAGATCGCCATCATACGGTTGCGCAAAGTAGAGGAAGTCCTGGCCGGTGGTGATGCGAATCGCTGGGGTATTGGCTTGTATGTCCTTGAGAAAGAGTTCAGTCTTGGTCCAACCCTGCTCCACCATGATGGTGAGCCAGCGACCGTCGTTCGAGAGAGTCACGGCCGGCCAGTCTTGTGGGTCGCGGCCTTCGCCGAAAATGAGCGGGTCCTTGGCGGGATCGCTACCCAGCGGATGATAGAACACGTGCCGGTTGTACACCTCCTGGCCTTCTGCCACGTCGCCCTTCTTAGGATAACGCGTGTAGTAGAAGCCGCTGTCATCGGGCTTCCACGCGATGCTGGCCCCGCGGGTGCGCTCGATAGTGTCAGGTAGGAGCTTCCTGGTACCGGTCTCGATAGCGTGCAGCGTGCTCATCTCCGAGCCGCTTTCGGAGGTCCCATAGGCGACATACTTGCCGTCATGCGACGTCTGCCACCAGTCGAGCGCCACCGTCCCATCCTTGGAAAGCTGGTTGGCGTCCACCAGCACTTCGTCTTTGCCGTCAATGTGCTTGCGGACGTAGAGGACCGGTTGGTTCTGCTTGCCTTCCCGGCGAGTGTGGAAGTAATACTCGCCGCCAACTTGCGTCTCGCCTAGGTTGCCGATTTCGAGGAGCTGCTCGATGCGATCATGTAGCTTGTCCCGGCCGGGCAGCTTGTCGAGAATGCTGCGCGTGTAGGCCAACTGTTCGGCGACCCATTGCTGCGTCTCTGGGCTGCTTCCATCCTCAAGCCAGCGGTACGGATCGACAATTTTGTGGCCGAAGTAATCGTCGGTGACGGGCTGCTGCTTGGTTGAGGGAGGCTTTGGAACGCTCATCGTAGACGAGCTGCTGCTATTGTTCTGCGCGAGTGCGGTTGCGAGAAGCAGGACTGAGGCGCTGAGGGTAAGAATCGCGTAGCGGACGATGTCATGAGAATTCATCGTATTGAGTTTAACAGTGCGCGGGTCGACGATCTGTGCATACAGCGGCGAGAGCGTTGGAATGGCGTCGAAGAGACCCGGGGAATCGGCGACACATTGTCTGCGCCAAAACGGAACCGCTCGATCAAGCGAGTCGCGCAAATCTTTGACGACACCTGCAGCTGCCGTTACAATACATCTACAACTTGACGCGCTGTTGAACAGCGCATAGACACTCCTCAGTAGCTCAATGGCAGAGCATCCGGCTGTTAACCGGAGGGTTGTAGGTTCGAGTCCTACCTGAGGAGCCATTCTTTCAGTAGGTTACGAATCCACCCCTGCCGTTTCACCTGCCGCTGACTCTCACTGCATCGCCAGTTGCACTATTCGGCTGTGCGCCCGCCGCATGTCCGCCGAAGCCGCATCACCGTAGATATTCATGGTGGTGCGGATGTCAGCGTGCCGCATGAGTTTCTGCTGCACACCGATAGGAGTGCCGATAGCGTCAATCCACATCCGGTAGGAATGCCGGAATGTGTGTGTCCCAATGTGCCCGAGTCCAGCCGCTTCGCCCGCACGGTCTAGCTCCCGCCAGAAACCTGTGTAGGAGTAAGGTAACCTGCCGAGCTTCAGAGGGCTTGCGAAAATCCAGTCGCCATCCGCCTGAAACTCCGTCTTCTTTCTCCACACGTTCAGCCGCTCAAGAAGCTCGCCCTCGACGGCAAGAGACTTGCGTGATTCATCGTTCTTAACGTCGTCCACGTTCTGCTCGACGATGCCGCGCTCGACACGAAGCAATCCGTTAAGCCAATCGACATCCGCCCATCGCAGCGCCAGGCATTCGGAGATGCGAAGGCCGAAGCAGATGCACACCAGGGCCATCGTCCCGAACGGTTCGCGCAGATGAGCGAGGAGCAACCGGAATTGCTCGACAGTTAAGCTGCGCGGGTGACGCACGCGTTTTGATGCGCCCTTGACCGTCACCAGACTGATGGGGTTGACCTGCATTGGAATGTCCTGCCTCCACATCGCGTAATTCCAGAGCGAGCTGAGAATCCCGCGAATGTGCGTCCGGCTTTTCGGAGCGAGGTTCAGCGACTCCAACCACGTCTCTACAGGCCGCGCCTGAAGGTCGGTGATTAGAGCTCTCTCCCCACTTGGGGAGGATGTGGACGCGAATCCACGATTGATAACCCCGCCTCGTGTCTTTCCGCTTCGGCATCTTTTCTAACCGATATTGCTCAACCAACGCGCTCACTGTCGGAAACGAACCACCGACATTGACCGCAGTTTGTTGCTCTACCGCATCTCGGAGCGCCTTTGCCGCCCGCCATGCGGCTGCCTTGGTTGGCAGGTCTTTGCGTGTCCCGATGGTTTTCGAGTGCCGCTTGCCATCCTGCCAGTAAAAGAAATTCCAGGTCTGGATGCGTTTATCCAGCACCACACTGCCTTGCTTTGCCCGTGCTCTCACTGAGTCCTCCTGTTTCGTGGAGCAACGGACGGCAGTTTCATCATACCGTCGAGGTCAACTACCCGGAACCGCCAAACGTGGCGTTTGTTGCCTGAGAGTGCGTAGCCTTTTAGCTTGCCCTGCCTGACCCACAGAAGCACGGTGCGCGTCTGCACCCTGAGATACAAAGCCGCCTCCGCTGCGGTGAGCCAGGCGGAGTGATGCTGTTTCGGTTTTGAATGCGGCGTCCATGTCAGTGCGAAGCCATCAGCCGGGCGCAATAGTCCGGCAGGCCGCGCACGGTATCGGCGCGGGAAGGGGAGGACGAAGCGGGCGGGAGCATCCATTTCACGATGTCCGCTGGCATGCTTGTCTTTCCCCGCGCACTCGCCCTGGTAGCGCCCTTGTGAAAGAGCGCCCGCCGGACGCTGGCAGCCAGCTTCCAAAGCAGATACGCCGCCACGCCCAGCCAGAGCAGCGTAAGTCCGTTCCGCAAGGCTTCGTCCGCTCCAGGTGTCGCAACGAACATGGGGATAATCACGAAAAACGCGGCTGCTAACGGTGACTTTGCCCCAAGGGAAAGATACTTTGTCTGTTCGCACTATAGGCGCTGGCGCGGCGACGCCTGGGATACTGCCCATCGCCTGCCAATCCGCCCACCACCGGTTATACCGGCGCACGTCCTGTACAGCCTTGCGCACCTTCGCGCGAAGCATAGCGCGGCGACCGCCAACCACCAGGAAACCTCGCCAGCCAGCCCATCCTAAAACAACTATTCGCGCAGAACACATAAAGGACAGTCGCCACCCGCGGCGTCCCCATTAACCGCGTTATCAGAGATGGAGGTTTCATTGCTCGAACTCCGTGATGAGGAAATTCTTGCCGCTGGCCTTGAATCGTCGACCAGCCTGAAACCATACAGCCGTCACGCGGTTGCCATTTTGTGGACCGCCTGTTTGAGACTAGCGGGCAAATTCTCCCGGCTCGATGGCGTATTCCATGCTTTCCGAATAGCCATTGGCTGATATTTTCAGAAGAGCCGCGTCCTCGGTTGTTTCCCCAATTGTTACCCGTGCCGCTGGTGCTGCCCGAGCTGTGAGTGAAGTTAGAGCTAGAGCCGGAGCCGGAGCCCGAGCTTCTCCCGCTTGAGGAACCCTAGCTTGACGAGTTGCCGCTGTTTTCGCTGTTGCCCGCCGACATGCCTTCGTTTAAGCTTTGCGAGTTGTCCGGCGCTGAAATTGCTGCGGCGCGTGAGCACCTTGCCTATCATGCGGCTGGCGAATTCATTGGTTTCGGGGCAATTGTTCGCGCAGAACACATGCGTTTTGAACTTGCTCGCCAGGGACAGCGCAGCGTCGCGCGGATTATCGCCGCCAATTTTTGCGAAGTAAGTCGGAAGCGATTGCGTCAGATAGACCGTGCAGCATTTCGACTCGCGCGAAAGCCCCAAAAATTCGCCGTCGTAAGGTGCAACTGTCTCCTGGCTTTCGTCGCTCCACAGGAACGAGGGGCGCTCGCGGTGCTTTTGTTCAAGGCTATTACGGTTTAAGACCGCCCTTTGCCAAATGAACTTAAAAAGCTGCTGCGCAATCGCGCCGTCTTCATTCCAGGTAAGCGTCGGCTTTGCATCGACCAGCACTGCCCCATGAAAAGACATCTCCGGCACCACCGTCGTCTTCCCGCAAAAGAAACGGTTCAGCCTGCCGTGATTGAAGCGGTCGAGCGCCGCCGTAATTCGTGATGACGATGTTCCCGCGCGTCTTCGTCTGGAATCGCAGTCCATTGTTCCCTCCAGAAGTTGACGACGTTTTGCAGCGCCGCCTGCGGTCATCCGCACCTTGGGCTGTTCGGCGGCGAGCTTCAGCATTCGGAACATGAAGGAGTTTTGCTGCCACTCTCGGTTAGCCGCCTGCTCAGGGCTGGTGGGCGCGGTGGTGATGAAACGCAGTATGTCGGGAATGGTGAGCGCGCCCTTGGCCGAGTAAAGAGGCGGCAAGCTGTACCGCAACGTGTTTCGGGCGGAGTCTTCCCAGAACACCTCGCCCCCGCGCTGGCTGGCCGTTCCGCTCGCCCGCCGCGATGCGTCGATGACACGCATCAGGCATTCCACCACCGTGCCGATGCCGTCCATGCCGTGGCGAGCCATCTCGTATTCCAGGAAGTTGAAGCCTTCGTTTTCGTTCAACAGAATGATGGAATTGCTGCGCCCGTGTTTTTGCGCGTAGCTCAGCCATTGCGATATGACCTCCGGCTTGGCGGCAGTTACATACGCGCCATAACCGGCACGTAAAAATGCACCTGCCAGCATTTGTGCGGAAGTGGTCTTGCCACTGCCGGCGAGCCCCCAGAAGTGAATACCGCACGCATCCCGCGTGCTCATGTAATCGCCGCGGCGCGACAGCCGCAACAGCGGCGTATCCGGATTGCTTATAAAGTGCATGATTGTTTTCTCCTTCTGATATAAAAAGCCCCGGCCCGCCTTTGCTCTTGAGCGAATGCCGGGGCGTATTTGGTTTTCAACCTCAGCGGTCGAGGTCGATGTCCTGTTGCTGTTCTATCTCGCGGGTATCTGTCCGGCTTCCGAGAGACGGCTCAGGTTCCTGCGCTTCTGGCCATTGCAGGCGTTCCGGCCCTTCCGTGACCGCGCGGCCATACATGGGTTCCTCTACGACTTTCTGGCGAATGTCGGTGATGGCGTTGCCCAAGCCTTGCCAAAGTTCGTCGGACAAGGTTTGTCTTGGCATTAGGATTTCCTCCGCAGCGAATGCACCAGCCCCACCGCTCCCGCAGGCACATAAAGAAAAGCGGGAAGCGGAGTGGGAATAGCCGTGAGGAAAGCCAGTATCACGGCCTTGATGCGCGCGTTCTCGGAATCGTCACCGTACCAGCGCATTTGCGCGCGGTAGGTGATGAAGCCCAATACGCACGCCGCTGCGAGCGAAACGGGGAAGCTCGCGCCCAAGGCTGACGGCTGCACTACCGAACAGCATTGTGTCCACGACGAGCATGAGCAAAGCGATGCCGGGATGTAAGCCCCACACTGGCCGAAGCCACGCGCCGCAGCTTGCTGAATGTTGTTAATCGGCGCGGCGATTTGGTGAGCATCGCTGCGCATGAGCGGAGTGAAGTCCTCAGGGGCTAACACTTCGCCCTCTCTGTCTAATGGCTCGGACGCTCCCGTGTCCGGCATTTCTGTGAAATATTTCGGTGTCACTGTTGTTCCTTTCGTTGTCTCTTGGATATGAAAACGCCCACTATGCCCGTTGCCCCGAATCTCTGCGCCGTGAATAACACGGGCATGGTGGGCATTTTCATATCTATTTGCGCTTGAGGACGTGCGAATGGACAGGCGGGAGGACGCGGAAAAACTTTGTCTAAAAACGTGGTTTGAAGCGCATGTATAATCACCCCGCCACGTTTGGCATCGACTCATGAGAGAGCCCCAGGAACTTTCCACTTTCGACACCGGAGAACCGGAGTTTTCGCTTGACGAGGTTCGTCATGTTTTCAAGGCGCTTAACGCATTGTCTGACTGATGACGTTCGGACTCTGCGTAGCTACGCCACATTCAAAATGGCTGCGATTCGAGGAAGGGTTTTCAGCACTGACAGCCGACGACCTACTGCATGAGGCCATCGTGAGAACATTGGACGGCAGGCGCAAGTGGAACCCAGAGCGCATAGATTTTGTGACCCATTTACGGGGGTGCATGCGCAGTATTGCAAGCGAGCTACTTGAACGGGCATAAAAGGAGCTTGAGGCGCTCGGCGAGGTCGAGCGGCAATCGCGTGAGGCTAAATTGGACAACTTGGAGGCTAGGGAGATACTTGACCAGCTCCGCTCTCACCTTGAGTTCAAGAGTGAGGGACTTGCGTTACAGGTCTTTGACTTGTTACTCCTAGGGAAATCGCGCGCAGAAATTTGTGCCGCACTCAATATACGCGCGGACGTTTATGACGCTGCGAGGAAGAGAATTTCACGTGCTCTGTATTACCTCGCTTCTGAATGGCAGCGTGAGAAGAAGAAGAAAGAACATGACTAATACGAACGACAAGCTTGACCAGAACCCACCCTCGCCAAAGGAGCAGCTTCGGAATCTCATCGAAGCCCTGTGCGAAGAACCGTATGCGCTGGAATCTGCGGAGTACACCGAGAGTTGGAGGGATTTGTCAGGCGTTAAGGACGACCTCATCGACGCTGCCCATGAGCAATTGGACAAAATGGGTTTAGACTCTCAAATCGTAGAGAATGAGGAATTGTTTGATGAAAAGTTCATGGAGCGGCGACGACAGAGGAAATTGTAAGCGGACTCACATTAAATAGCCTGAACTGCGCGGCCCTCTTTTCTTGGCTCTCTTCACCCATCCCTCTTCCGCCGGTTCCGCGCTCGCCCGCGCCTCGTAGTCCTCGACAAATTTAACGCAGCTTCGCTCGCAGTCGTTCCGCTTCGTCCCGCTCCCGCTTTGTGAGTGGTTTGTTATCGACCAGCGCATCCTCGCATAACGCATCGCACAGGTTTCTAAGCTGTTTAAGGGGCGTCGTGGGCTTCTTGGGCATGTTCGGGACACTTGCGGTTTAAAGAGCCGCGAAGACCTACCCGAACGCCGTCTTAAACGCCACACAAAAGATGACCGACGTAATCCGCCCCTTCTAGCACGGCCGCTTTTTTCGGCGGCAAACCGAACAGCGCCCTGTCCTCTCCCGCACCAGGAAAGCTTTCAATTCCGCCATACAGCCGCGCTGAAAATTCGTTGTCCCTACTTGCCCATTGCAGCACCGTCGCCCCCGCCAGAATCTTGCGGCGCGTGTCGCTCTTGCGTTCGTTGCTCCGTAGTTTGTTCTGCTCCTGTTTGATGCGGGCGTTGACGGCGTCCCGCTTCTCGATGAGCCGTTTCAGTTTGCTGTTAGCCATTTTCGCTCCTCTAAAACCTAATGCTCTTGAAGCAGGCGTTTCGGACAGATTTTTTTCTGGTTCCGTCCGGGATTCGTTTCTTCGGGAGCATTTGTACTGTGAGGGTGTTTTTTTGTTGCCAAAAACAGACCGCCACTATAGCGAGTGGAGAATCAAAAGCACCTCAATTTTTCTGATTCCCATGCCAGAGCCAACCGCGTGGACAGGAAGACCGAAGGGCGCACTTATGCAAACTAAAGTTTGCGTGCGGCAGGGACTTCGATTCCCTGCACCTCGACAAGGGGAGTTCCTTCCCCTTGACCCTGACCAACCCTTCGCGGGTTGGATACCGGAAACGTCTCGCCGTTCCATCACGACAAAGGGAGCCGACCCCCTCCCCTTGCCCCCTGCCCAACCGTGCGCCGGTTGGATGCGCGGCAGGGCTTTCGCGCCCTGCACCACGGCGGGAGGCTTCGCCCCCTGCGACCCCTTTGAGGCGCGTCCGATATGAGCGCCATCACCACCGCGAGCTGGTATCACTGCAGCCGTCAAGCCGGTGAGCCGGTCGGCTGGCCGCTCCGTTGTCGCGGCGGCAGCATACCGCCTGGGCGAGTGCTTCCACGATGAGCGCTATCAAACCGTGCATGACTACACGCGCAGGCGAGGCGTTGAATGCACCTTCACCGTTGCGCCGGTCGATGCTCCCGCATGGGCGCACGACCCGGAAGCCTTATGGAACGCAGCCGAGCGTGCCGAGACGCGCAAGAACAGCACGCTGGCGCGCGAGGTGGAACTGGCGCTTCCCTCGCTTTTGGAACCCGCCGACCGGCAGCGCATCGCGGAGCGATTTGCGGCGGCTTTGGTGGAGCGCTACAACGTCGCGGTATCTGTGGCGATTCACGAACCCGGCAAGCACGGTGACGACCGGAACTATCACGCGCATATTTTGTTTACCACCCGTGAGATGACGCCCGAAGGATTGGGCAAGAAAACGCGTGTGCTGGACGACAAGAAGACCGGCCCGCAGGAAGTAACGAAACTGCGGCAGCTTGCCGCCGACATCATCAACGAACATTTGGCGGCGGCGCACGCCGACATCCGCGTTGACCATCGCAGTTTTGAAGAGCGTGGCATTGATCGGGAACCCACCACGCATTTAGGCCCCGCCGCGAGCGAAATGGAGCGACGTGGGGAGCAAACGGAGCGCGGCGATTTGAACCGGCAGGCCGCCGAAGTCAACCACGACGCCGAGCAAACAGAAATCTTGCTTGCCGAGCGGGACACACTCGACAAAGCCATTGAAGCCGAGCACGAGCGCATCAGCTCGCCCCCGGCTGACCCGGAGGACGCCCTGGAGCGAATGCGCGAAGCCGCCGAGCCTTTCCGTGAGGCGATAGCGACGGACGGAAGCGTGCCGAATATTGAAAACGACGGCTTGAAATGGTGGCAGCGGCTTGGGATGCAGCTCGCGGAGAAGGCCCGCGATTTCGCCATAGCTCTTGCAGAGAAAGTTCGTTATTTCTGGCGCTCACGCGAGGACGAGCGCAACCCGGAACCCGACCAACACGACAGGGGGATTGACCTGTGAGCAGCGATGCAGAGAAGAGCGGTATCGGCAAGCTATGGAGCGGAGGCACGGCCAAGGACAAGCTGACCAGGCCCGAATCCCAACCCCAGATCGACAATGTTGTGCGGCTCAGGCCCGACCGCGCCTATGTCGCCCATGAGGTTAGGGAGCATCCGCAGCGGCTGCATATTTGTTGCGCCACTCAGCCGTCGCATTACCCGGCATACAGCTCGCTGCTTAACATCATCCACGACCATGATTTCGATAAGGCATTCACGCTGGTTTACTCATTCATGCTGGTGGAAGTGACGGGCACCCATTTGGGCGCAGTCGTCCACGCTATCAGTTACGGCAACTGCGAGCGCATCAATGAATATCACGCCAAGCATTACGACCGGCCAGCGGCGAACGACCCCATTATCGAATCCGTGACGATTACTGCCGCTATCGGTGCAACGGAGGGGCGGTGAACGTCCCCATTGCCAGAGGATTGCCGGAGCGCTACAGTGCCGCTTGAACAACGCCCCAAGGTTTTTTATGGCGCAGTATCAGCACGCCAAATCATGGACAGAGCGCACGGCCACAGACGGCTACCCTGAGGTTCAGGACTTTCAACAGTCATACGACCTCGAACACCACGCCCACGCGCAAGGCTTTAAGAATGCGCACACCTCGCTAGGTGTAGCCGGACACCTCGTCCACATGGGCGCAATGCTGTTTCCGGTACTGGCGGCGGAATTGATAACCGATGCCCAGAAATACAGAAAGGCTGTCCGTATCGGCTCTATTGCGACGACAGTGCTGTATGAGGGGCTTTACACCATGCGCGAAGCGCAGCGCAGGCACCGGCAGGACGAGAAGCTTGCGGAGTGCCGCAGCGAGCACGCCGAACAGCACGAGCGGTAAAGACACTACTTTCGCCCAAGGCAGTAAACACGCTTCTGCGGGCGGGTTTTGCCACAAACCACCTGGTGATGGCTCCGTTATTTAGACGGATTAGAGGCAGGCGGATTATCCGCAGGGGGCTTAAGAACAGCAGCTTTAAGAACGTTGAGCCCCGCAAACACTGTTAAAAGAAGCACTCCAATCCAGAAGCTATTAAGGGCTATTTTTTCTAAAAGTTGAACATGCTTAAGAAGCTTGTCAGCCGTTTTCTTTCGGTCGTTGCTGTCGCGATAAAGCTCCTCTGCTTCCTCCTTCAATTCCTTGGCCGATACTGGTTTTGTTCTGCCCTCCTCATCTGGAGTGCTCATCACCACCCCGCCTTGCGTGACAGTTACGGAAAATGCAATTTTCTTGTCGGCTAATATCCTCATGTAATGCGCCATCGAAACTTCCATCAAGTAAGGCTGATATCTCAACGTCCTGGAAAGTGCCGACAAAAGAGCGCCAAGCAGAGCAAGCCACCCAACAAGTAAAGCAACAATGCCATGCAGAAGAACTTTTCCAAAAAGTGTGCTGAGGAGAGAAACGCTCAGAACAATAGCGCCGCCGCTAAGCAGGGCAATTTGTTTAAAAAAGTGGGTCTTTTCACCTGCGACCTTCTTTTGGACCTCATCGAATTGGTCCGCCGACCCCTTGCTCTAGGGCTTCAAAATGCGCAGGCGATAATCCACGGCGGGAAATCATATGTCGCCTCTCCGGTCGTATTCATATTTTCACACTTTTGCATTTTTGTATTTTGTCCTTCGTGTAAGCAGTGAAACCGCAGGGCGTTGTTCGATAATTCCACGAGCGCCGCACGCTGCGCTTCCAGGTCCAAGTCGCTTGCGCTTTGCATAAATCACAAATTATGCACAAAAAGCAGAGGCGCAGTTTCATTGACCTTGCGTTGTGCATAATATATGTGCATAATGCGCGACAACAACCGGCGGAGGACCGCATGAAATACGGCTATGCGCGAGTAAGCACGGAGGGGCAGAGTCTCGCGGCACAAGTAGACCAGCTTACCCAGGCCGGAGCCGAAAAGATATTCAAGGAAAAGATAAGCGGCGCAATCGCCGAGCGCCCGCAGCTATAATCAGCTGTTGAAAACCCTCGATGCGGGCGACGTGCTAGTGGTCACAAGGCTTGACCGCCTAGCGCGCAGCACCCGCGACTTGCTGAACACGCTCGCGTTGATTGGCGAGAGGAAAGCGGGCTTTCGCTCCCTTGGCGACACATGGGCAGACACAACGACCCCGCATGGGCGACTCATACTCACCGTGCTCGCTGGCCTTGCTGAATTTGAGCGGGAGTTGATACGCGCCCGCACCGGCGAAGGCCGCGAGCGAGCCAAGGCTAGGGGCGTGAAGCTTGGGAGGAAATTCAAGCTAACGCCGCACCAGCGCAAAGAGGCGCTGGTGCGCAGAGACAAGGGCGAAACCCTAATGGACATCGCCCGCAGCTACAACGTCAGTCACAGCACCATTTCAAGGTTATCCGCATGACCGCCACTGTCCTCTACCGCATTGACCCGAGCAAATCCATGCACCGCTTCTCATCGGCTCGACTTACAGCCGGACTTGTTCGGGCAATGGTGCCTGATGCGCGGGTGGGGACGCATTGGAACGACTGGTCGAGGGTGCTCTATCCCCTTCCTCACCCGGCAGGAGGCCCAAGCCGCGCTTAACCAGCAGCGTCGCATTAAAGAGCAGAGAGGCTACAGTGTAACTGTCTGAAATCTGTGGCTGGTACCGAACACATGCGCCTTTCACTTCTTGAGAGCAGATGAAGGTTGTCGTTAAGGACTGACCTTAATGATGTACTGCACATTTGCGTTTACAGGTCTCGTTTCCGAACCGCCCTGGTAATTAATAATGTCGCCGGAACGAGTTGTTTTGGCAAGATACTGATTCCCATCCGGCGTGTCACCGGGCGCCTCTATCGCGACAATAATTCCACCGTAGCTAGCGGCAGCCCCATTTTGAATAGCGACCTGATGAACGTGGTTGCCTCCACCGTGATTGTGGCTTGCAAACGCGCCATCTTGAATGCTTCCCACCTGATTTCCCGCATTGCCTCCCGTTTGGGCAGCCGTACGGCTATTTCTATCGGGGTCGTGGCCATCGGCATCCGTTGACACCCCCCGCAGAAAGCGACCGCGATAGTCTGGGAGATTGAAAGTTGTTACGCTATCGCCGGCCCCGTGTGCGGTGCCGATTGCTGAAAATAGGAATGAATAAGCAGCTCTAGAGATCGCGCGGCCATTGCAAAACATCCAGCCTGCTGGCTCGCTAGCACCGCCATAGGCTACGACGGTACCCACCGGAACCAATGTTGCGGGCGGAGTCGCGGGGTTTATAGGTAGAAGTCCTAGGTCTGTGATGCATTGGTCCTAGGTTAGTATTTGCTACGATGCGAACTGGCGCGGCGTACACGCGTTGTCCGTAATAAGCAAACCCCAAGTTGCTCCCGCTTCTAGTGCATGTCATCGACAGTACGTTACTGTCTAAAGTGACGCCCGTCTGAGCCTGTGTATACAGGTTGCCGGTACATGTGACACTTTGGTTGTTGGCTGCAGCCCCATCCTGAGCTATCGAAATGCTGTTCACCTTTTGAGCTGCCGGTGCACCCACCTGGCGGTAGTATGCCGAAATCGTGACAGTGTTTGGGTCGGTGGGCAGAGGGAATCAAACTGTAGATTAGTCCCTGACTCGGAAGCATTCACACAGGCGGTAAATGCGGTTAGGGTACCTTGATTCGACGACAGAGGCAAAAGTGTTCAGCATCGAACTTGCGGAGGAAGCGCTGAAGTTTGAGGTGCAAACCGCTTGACCGACCGCATCCACTGCACTCTGGCTAAAATTTGCCGAGCCTGAGAACAGTTCATAGCTCGCCGCGATATTGCCCTGAACTCCCGTCTGCTTGTACGAATTGTAATCGGAGCAGAACTGGGACTGTGACTGGGAGACATTGGAGTTACCAGAGTTAGTTCGGTAAGTGTTGTACAGGCCGTTCTGGCTGAGCGCAGTGCATTGGTCCTGAGCATTCACAACCAGTGCGCCAGCGCTCACCAACAGTAGACCTTTCGCAAGTACAGCCAACATTGTGCGAAGCAAAACAGAGGCCCCAAGCTTTCCAATCTGCGGCCAGTAACTGGTAAGCCTTGTCCACATGTTGAAGTTCTCCTTTACGAAGATTCTGAGAGTGCTAGAATTCTACAGTGCATTTCAGACCTAAGCATCGGAAATTTGAGCAGTATTAAGATGGTTATACTATGACCATCGCCAATCTCGCATGATTCAGCCGTTCGTAAGCTTCAGCGATGCTTGTGACGGTGGGTTGACCCAGGAAGGCGCGGCAGGCTGTCCTGTGTCATCGTTGGAGCCCTGCCTGTCCAGCACTTGCACTGGCATCACATCGTCCAGCGGCAGTTCCGCCTGAGTGCCGGAACCTTTGAGCTTGTAGCCTCGAATGAACGTCAGTCGGTCGCCATTGAACATATAACGGATGTTCACGAAGTAAAGGCCATCCACCAGGCTCTCGTAGAGAAATTCACGCTCCAGAAGCTGACGCAACCCGTGGCGATAGGTTCGCTCCGGTATGTCGAGGCCGAGCGTTTTCGCCAAGATGCCATGATAGCGCAATTTCATCGCTATTCGGCTTCTCCTGTAGCTGCCGGTAGACCAGCTCAAACACCGCCATTCCCGCCTTTGACAAGCCCCGCCGCCTGTTTCATCCCATCGAGGAACAGCTTTACAAAACGTGAGGCATCCACCTCCTCGAATTTGAAGAAGTGCCGAACGCCTGCGCCAATCAATTCTCCCGTGCCGCCATCAGCGAAAAGCATGCCCTTGTCTGTGCCAGGAATCTTTACAGCGCACTCATTCTGGTGGACAGTCCAGCTGTCCGGCACGCTAGGATTTCGCGCATACCGTTTGAATCCTCGCCGCGATTGCAAGGTCCACTTCTCCGCGAGATCCCCTTTGCCGATATCGTCCATTTTCAGCCCCGTGATTCTTGCCGTTACCGGCGAACCGTATTACCGATACCGGCAAATTTCAAGCTGATTTTTTTGCCGCTACTGACAGCGATTCTTGCCGGTAGCGGCAAAATCTTGCCGACGGCCCCAAGATAATTCAAACGGTTAGCGATTTTCTCTTCTTATACTTAAAAAGGCTACTCTGCAGGCGAGTTATCCATGCCCCGCCGAGCGCGCCAGTGGCGCTGGCGAAGGCGGGGTGTGGGTAACTCGAACGCGAAAAGAACTTCCGCGAGCCCGATTATTCGTCGCTTGTCTTTGCCGTGCCGGTTTGTATGCTCGCATCAGTGCATGCAAGCATGGAGGCATGATTTCTTGCTAACGATAGTAATTAACTCTCAGAAAGGGGGAAGCGGCAAGACGACGCTGTGCGCTCACCTTTCGGTGGAAGCCGAGCGCGCCGGTAACGGGCCTGTCTTCCTCATAGACACAGACCCGCAGGGCACACTGACGACGTGGCACGAGAAAGCGCCAAGCGGAAGTCCCGCAACGTGTGGAATTGACCTTTGGGGCTATTGCGGAGGGTTTGAAGCAACTGCAGCAGCGCAATGCTGCCTACTGTTTTATCGACACTGCCCCAAGCCGCACGGACGAAACCGCCGCTCTCTTTGACTTGGCTGACCTTGTGATAGTGCCAATTCGCCCGAGTCCTTCGGATTTATGGGCGGCAGCGGCGACAGTCGAGCTTTTGAAGCGGGAACAAGTCCCTTTTCTGTTCGTTCTGAATCAAGTCAAGGCGAACGCCGGTATCACCGCACAAGCTGCTGCCTCGCTTTCCCATCATGGCCCGGTCGCGGAAACCTTCATCGGCGACCGAGTGCCTTATGCCGCCGCCATGACGGACGGGCGGACGGCCATCGAGATGACCCCCGAAGGGCCAGCGGCGAATGAAACCGCCGCCCTTTGGAGAAACATTCAAGCATGGTTTCATGCAAGCATGAATACCTCAAAACATGCAAGCATGGTATAGTCACGAAAGGTGAACGCCAATGGCTAAACCCACCGCCCTGAGGCCCGGATGCCCTCGCTCCTACCACTACCGCCAGTCCTACCGCTGCCACCACGCCACGAGGCTCTAAGAAGAACAAACCTGCGCAGCCGAAGCCTGTACCGTTGCAAGTTCGCTGGCCCCGTGAAGAAGTGAAAGCCGCGAAGCTGGCCGCTGTACAAGGCGATTTCCCAACCGTGAGTGATTTCATGCTTGCATGTTTTCATGCCTTCATGCAGAGGCGGAAGTAGGGCAGCGGCGGAAGCTAAATCACATATGAAATCGCAAAAGGAACTCCCCGACGAAATCCGTAAGAAACTCAAAGACATACCTGAGCAGAGGAACGTTGTCGGCCCGATTGTTGCACAACTCGCGGACGCCGGATGGAGCCTCGACCAAATAATCTTTGGTAAGTCCGAATGGCGTGTCCCAAAGAGTCCATCAGAAGCAACCAAACGCGAGAAAAACGTCTCGTTCGTAGGCTTTCCAGTGGACATTGCCGTCTTTGACGACCCCAAGAATATTGGCGACCATCGCCATTTACTTTTCATCATCGAGTGCAAACAACCTACTGAAACCGCTGGAGTCGCACAGCTTGAAGCGTATTTTGTCGGCGAACCTCACGTTCAACTAGGAATCTGGGCCAACGACCCCACCCCAGGCGCGCCCGCAGTTTTCATCTACCGGAAGAGCGACGGGCGCATGCTTCCGAAGAGGGCGCAGCGTCTCGGATATTCCTCGACCCGGCGAAGCAATCCGTCCCGAGTCGCAGCGGGTGACGTTCAAGGACTTGCTTGCCCCGACCGCCCAATTACTAAAGAAGACCGTTGAAGACCTCCTGGACCGGATTGTTATTAGTGACAGCTCCGTTACTCGTCGCGAGGAGCAGCTTGACCAACTGTGCAACCTTCTTTTGCTGAAATTGGAAAGCGACAAGGAGGGCAAATCCAGGCAGACCGAGCCGGTGTTTTTCCGCCCCATGGAGTCTGTTAACAAGACCGCCACGACGATAAAAAAAGGTATGAGCAATTCGTCGAACTCTACCCTGAGGTATTCGTTACCGACCAAGATAAGACTCTCCGCTTTAGCAATGAAACTATCGCCGCCTGCGTGGAAGTAACTCTCCGGCCTCAAGCTCATAGACCTCGGCGTTTCCACCATTTCGATGGCTTTTCAAGTTCTGCGTAGCGAAGCTCTAAAACAGGGAGAAGGGCAGTACTTTACACCGGAAGCCGTCATCGAGGCAGGCGTCCGTCTCATGCAAATCAAATGGGAAGACATTATCATCGACCCTGCCTGTGGAACCGGCGGCTTCCTTGTTGAAACAATGCTCGACATGCAGAGAACCCATCCCACCATGGCCCCCGAAGAGCTATCCCGTTGGGCACAGACCCACATCTTCGGCATCGATAAGGACGCCATTGGCGTAAAGCTCACCAAGGCAATAATGCAAATCGCGGGAGATGGCTCCGCTCATGTCGTGCGCGGTGACTCAGTGCGAACACACAACTGGACTAAGATTTTCCCCACCTGGCGGACGCCAAATTTCGCAGCGGACGCTTTAGTATCGTCATCACTAATCCGCCATTCGGCCAAAACCTGAAGGTATCCGCCGAGGACAGCAGGCTTGCCGGGCTGGACATTGCCAAGTGCGGAACCGACAACTTTGAAGGCTTAGAGATTGGCCTTATTTTCTTGCAACGGGCATACCAACTGCTAAAGCGCGGTGGTAGGCTGGGTATCATTCTTCCCGAAACATATTTTTTCTCATCCAATTACCTCTTCCTTTTCGACTGGATGAAAAACCGCTTGAAACCCCTGTTAGTAGCCAACGTCCCTATGGAGGCATTTCAAGGCTTCTGCCGGGCAAAAACTAACTTCTACATCTTCGAGAAAATTGGTTAATGGCAAAGCATCCTATGGAACACGTTGTTTTTCTGAATCCCCGTACATGCGGCATCTACAAGGACGGCGGAACTCGTTACAAAACCGACCCCGCCACCGGTAGACGGACAAGCCAGATAGACAATGAACTTATCGAACATGTGGACCTCTTTCTAAGCGGCAAGATGCCCCTAGGAGCGGCTAAAGTGCCCCTCCCTCGAACACTCCGTCATCAGGTCCTCGCGCCGACTTATTACGATGAACGATACCAGCAGCCAATAAAGAAGCTCCTGCGCCTCGAAGACCTCCAGGGCATCACGATTGGCGAGATGCTCGAGGAAGGGATAATTAAAGTGCGTGGCGGCCACGGCAGCCCAGGGAATGACCAGCGTTCCGGCTCGATACCCTATGTCAAAGTTTCAGATATCCGTGGGCTGCGCATCAACATAAACCCGACCAATCTTGTCACGGAAAGTGTTGCCAAACGGTTCTGGCGAGGCAATGACAGCGGCCTTAAAGCTTGGGACCTCATCACGCCCAACCGAGCCAGCAGCAACATTGGCGAGTTCGCCGTTTTATTGCCCGGTGAGGAGCGCATTGTAATCACCAAGGAAGTGTTCATCCTCAGAATGGCGAATGAAGCCCTTTTTGACCACTTTTACCTGCTCTGGGCGCTCTCGCTAAAAGCTGTCCGCGACCAGTGGCGGCGCGTCGCGCTGATGCAGACCAATCGTGAGGACTGCGGCTCCAGATTCCGGGAAATCATCATACCCAAACCGCCTACTAAGGCTTGGGCTAATAAGACCTCAGAACAATTTCGCAGATACTTCACAACCATCTCGACGGCAAAAAGCACCTTCATTGAGGCCGTACAGAAGGACCGGTTTGAGCATGTCGCCAACGTCGCCACCCTTTTGCCGACCCCTGAATCCGAAACGAGCGACACCGAGAAGTAATCTAAAGCCGTCAGCGGCGAGAGGACAGCCACCCCTCTACACTCCAGCATTCCAGACGAGGCGAATCGCCCCGCGCCATAATCTTGAAATGAAAATGCTGAGGGGAGCTTTGTGGCGCATTATTGTCCCCCCTTTCCCGTTTCCCCCAAAGGGGGAAAGCGCAACGGGAGGGAGGCCCCCACGCCGCCACAGGCGGCTCCCCCTGACAAGAGGGTTTTCAAAGCGCTTCGCTGAAAACCCCCTTGTTATCCCCCAGAACGTAGAAGTGGACGGCGGTACATCAGCGGGCTCATGCTCGCGAAATAGTCCATGATGCGGTACGAATAGGCCGCGTCTGTCGTCAACGAGGTTGATTTAGAATGACGTACGTGCAACCGGCGACGATTTCAGCATGGGCAGCATTGGTTTCGGCGGTCGTTGCGCTTATTACGGTGAGCGTGAGCTTGCGCCGTGCACGACGGCAAATCATCGCACCAATGCGCTTAGAATGGATAACCACGCTGCGACAACACATCGCAGAATTTACAGCGGAAGCGACCAAAGTTAATCGCGACTATAATTTTCTTGGGACGGATAAGCTTGACGATAACCTTCGCAAGAACATCCTGCTCTTAGAACATCGGATTCGCTTGCTTCTAAATCCAGACGAACCAGCACATCGAGAGCTTCTAAAGGCCCTGCGTGAGATTGGCGAAGCCTGCTTGACAAGAGGGCTGGATGATTTTCGGCAGCTTTTGGAGGCCGCCTTCGAGTGTGCGCAAACCGTGCTCCGTGCCGAATGGCGAAAAGTAAAAGAACTTCGTTGAACCCCAAGCGCCAACGCACAATTAGCCCTCTACCGAAATCTCTTACTTCATTCCACCTGCCAATCACCTGCCGTTAGCATTGCCTTGTATGTACTACCACTGCTTTTTGTGCCGTCCGTTGCCTTCCATGTTGTTGAAACTGCGCTTGGCTGTGGATTCGAGTCCTACCTGAGGAGCCATTTCTTTTCTTCCACTTACTGCACGGCGACATTTTGCGCCTCCGGTGACTTTGGGGACTTTTTGAGGGTCTCGGCCTGAATTTTCACGCCTCCAAGCACGTCGGCGGCATCGCGGAGCGCCTGGCTTCCAATGTGTCCGTAACGCTTCGCCATGCGGATTGCGGTCGCCGCGGACCATCCCATCATGCTCGCTACTACCGGATAGGGAATACCGCCTTCCAGCAGTCGGGTGACGGCGGTATGGCGAAGATCGTGGAACCGGCACTTCAGCGGTTCTGACTCTTCCTCCGCCCTGCCGCTCAGAATCGCGCCCGCGCGTTTCTTGGCCTTCTCCCATGCTGCTTTCCAATCCCCAATGGGCCGCGTTGGATCCGTATCGTAGACGACTGGGCCTGCGGTGAAGCCAAAGCTATCTTCCTCGCCCGCGGCACCGTACTTCTCTCTGACAAAAACAAAGTGCGTGGGTTGCCGGCCAGGGAACTGTGCAGCCCACATCTCTAGCACACTGAGGATTCGACCGTTCAGCGGGATTGCCCGTCCGGTTCCCGTTGGCGACTTGGACTTGCCTACCTTCAAAATCCTGGCCACAAAATCCACTTGTCTCCAGCGCACCAGGCGGATTTCGCTGTAACGCATTCCGGTGTTCAGCGCCAACATGACGGCGAGGTAAAGGCAGCGGCAGCGGCTCTTGAGGCAGGCGGTAAGCAGCGCCGCTTCCTCCCCTAGCGTAAGGGCGTGCCCAACGTCATCGAGGGTGGGAAGCATTCGAACGTCCTGCTGTATCTCCGCCCAGACGCGATGGCGCCGCAGGATGGCGCGCAAGGTGCCCACTTCGAGGTTTATGGTCTTGGGTGATGTGCCTTCGGCCAAGCGGGCTTGCTGGTAGCGGCTCACATCCTTCGCTTGAATATCGGTAACAAGACGCTTCTCGAAGTGCGGACGGAGATGCTTGAGATTATCGCGCTCGATGCGCTGCGAAGAGACCGCAAGAGTGAGGCTTTTGATCACGAGCCACTCGTCCGCCGCAACCGAAAAGAGCTTGGCTCGGTCGCGGCGTTTGATACCGTTGTAGCTCTCCTCCAGTTCGCGGCGGCGGACGCGCTCGGCATCCTTGGCGACGGTCTTGGAGCGAGTTTTAGCGCTCTCGCGCACACGCTGCCCCTCAAAGATGAAGTCGTACCACCAAACTTTAGAATCTCTTGTTGGTCGATAGATGGCCATTATGATCTGCCTTTTTTCTTGTAATAGGCCCGGAGCGCGCGGGCGCGGTTTTCACATTCAGGTGAGCAGTACCTGCCCCTCTCCAGGCCGCTATAGAAGAGAGTCCCGCATTTCTCGCACTGGACGATTCTCGTGTTTCGGTTTGCGATGTCCAAAAAGAGCATCAAGTACATAGCGCTCAAAAGCGAGTAACAGCCCCAGACCCCCTCAACCTCCACAGAGCCGAGTTTCGAGACAAGCCTGGGTGTGGTTAGTGATAAATGCGAGTTGACCGCGTGTCTCACGAAGTTAAGCGCGGCAACAATGTACTCAAGTTCGAGACCTTGCCCCGAACGCCCCAGGGGAGTGTCATCGAGACCAAACCAGGGTATCCTCCCGTGACTGATCTCCCAGTCAGTGCCGACAATCTTGAGCGCCCGCTGGATGTTGTTATATCGCTCTGCTGGAGAGTTGAGGGCGACACAGAGCCGCATGGCCAGCTCGAACTCGGACTGTTTCTGCCAGAACTCCCAGAGTGGGTACGAGAAGAAATCATCCTGCGGTTTCGCCGGAGGAGGCAGCAGAGGTGTCTTCCCAAGGGTCTCCCGAAAGAAGTCTTCGGGCGGCGGGCTCTTCGCAGACGCCTTCTCCCATTTTCTGAGTTCTTTCCCCGTTAGCCGAGGCGATACAGCCGTAACTGAGTCTAGGGGACCGTATGCATTCATAAAAGCACATGCATCGTCTGCAGTCTCATCTAGCTCGGCAAAGACCAGATGTGGTGGCAGTGGCTCGTTTCTACCAGCTTTTGACGCGCCATATAGATCGAATGGATTGTATCCCTCGCCAAAATCCGCCCCTATCCTTCCGACCAGATCGTCGCCAATTACAACCGTGCCTAGCAATCTGAATTGAGCGGCCAAGGCAAGGTTCGTTTCGTGGCGCGGGGGAGGCCCGGGCAGGACAACCGAAAACATCGAATAAGGATTTAACGGCAACTTATACTCTCACGTGAAAATATAATCGACCATCAAATCGTAACGCGGGATAGTGAGATTGTCAACCGCGACTTACCGCCACATAAAGGAAGTGAAGATGCAGAGAGCAATTCGATTAAACAATGCCGCCGACCGATTGGGAGTGAAACCCGCTACCCTGCGTGATTGGTTCCTAAAACGCAAATATCTCGATTTCGTAAAAGTTGGTCGCGCTGTGTGCGTGACTGAAGAGTCAATCGAGCGCTTCATTGAACGAAACCTCATCCCGGCGCGAGGAGAACGCTGATGCGGCCGGATGCGCGTGACATTGCGCGCTCGGTCACGATCGCCGAAGTTCTCCGGCATTTGGGCTGGCGCTTGCGCAGTCGGAAGCGCGCTGATTGTGGGCTGTGCCGAGGCAGCAGCAAGGGGACCATGGCATATGGCGATCATGTTTGGCATTGCCACAGGTGCCATGCGGGGGGAGACGTATACGGCCTAGTGCGAGCCGTTCATCACTGCGACTTCCCGAGCGCATTGCGGTACGTCGCGCAAATGGCAGGGGTCCGGCTGGATGACCGTCAGCAGGACGACTGGCGAAAGCAAATGGCCGAGCGCAAGAAGCGCCACGAGCGTTTACAGACTGCAGCGCAAAAACTCGTTGCTCTGGAGCGCGAAGTATGGGCTCATTGCCGCGACCGTATCCTCGACTGCGAACGTGTGCTGGCCATGCGAGGACCATGGAATGACCGGCAGTGGCAGCGGGCGCAGGCCGCCTGTGTGTTGCGAGATGAGTATGTGCTGCCTGCTTACACTCTACTCAGCTTTGCCGCGCCTGTGGAGCGCGCACGATACGTGCTTTATCCCCAGACGCAAGCGCAGATGGCTGCTGCGGTGCGTTGGACAGGATACGTGCTAACCGCCGATGCCCGGCGTGTGGAGGTGCTGCAATGAGCAGCCACGACCTATATGACCATCGCACGCTGCTTGAGAGCGACCCGGCGCTGTTGGCTGAGGTCGAAAGACTAGGCCAGCCTAGCATCGATGAGAGACCGGGCGTGTCACCCCCACGAGTACCACCTTTAGCCTCACAGCCAGCACATGACTGGCCCGATCCGGAGCCCTTGGGCGGTGAGTTGCCACCGGTTCCAGTTTTTGACCTGCGACTGCTGCCCGGCTCACTTCGTCCGCTTGTGGAGGACACGGCAGAACGGATGCAGGTGCCGCTGGATTATCCCGCTGTTGTGGCCGTCCTTTGCCTTGCGGGCGTCACCAACAGACGCGCGACGATACAGCCCAAGGCACAGGACATGTCGTGGGTCGTCGTGCCCAACTTGTGGGGAGGCATCGTAGCACCGCCCGGTCTCATGAAATCGCCAGTAATATCAGCCATCACACAGCCACTTACGAGGATAGAAGCCTTGCTTCGCGTGGAGTACGAATCGGCTACTAGTGACTATCAGCAGCAAAAGGAAGAAGCCGAGCTAAGGCAGGCTGCATGGCGCGAGCTGTTCAAAGCTGCCCAGAAGAAACGCACGGATGTGCCAGTACGTCCAGACGACTCTCTCGCTGCGCCGATATGTCGTAGGGTCATTACTCAAGATGCGACCTTCGAATCCTTGCACGCGATTATGTCGGATAATCCGGCTGGGATCATGGTGATTCGGGACGAACTGACCGGATGGCTCGCCCAGCTTGACAGGCCAGGACGAGAGGGCGAACGTGCATTCTACCTGTCAGCCTGGAACGGAGATACAGGGCACACAATCGACCGCATCGGACGGGGCAGTATCCATGTGGCCGGCTGCTGCGTGTCTATGCTGGGCGGGATACAGCCCGCTCGACTGCGGAGCTACCTGGCCGATGCGCTCTTTCGCAACAACGAAAACGCTTTCGTGCAGACCAAGCGGAAGCTGTTGGATGATTGCGACCTCTGGTGCATTGTGAGTCTTCCTGGCGGCGCGTTCACCAACGCTGGGGCGGGTGTGAAGACCAATCTGCTGTTCTTCACGAAGGGCAAGAGAACGGAGAGCGTCTGGTATTACGATCTGTCCGAGATTAAGGTGGGAAAGAAGACGCCGCTCACTGCCAACAAGTTCGAGAACTTCTTCGAGCTTCTGCCCACTCGCGCAGCCAGTGAGCGAAGTTGGACTGTCACCCGCGAGGACATCGTCGCCAAGAACTACGATCTGAAAGCCGTAAACCCCACCGCCAAAAGCAACGAAGATACCCGCACGCCGGAGCAGTTGCTGGACTTTATCGACGCGAAGGGCAAGGAAGTGGCAGAGGCGATCGCGGCCCTGCGGAGTATGTCAACCAAATGAAGCTCCTCTCTCAGTTGGTTCCCGATGCCAAAGATTTGCTCGTGTTAGAACCCGCAGAGTTGGGCGGTGTTCTCCTGGAAGTATTACTCGCATACTCGCCGCAGAGGCCATGGAACCGGTATAACTTCTCCATCGAGCCTGACGTCGTCCAGGGCTACCCAGCTCAGTATCACGCGCAGATAAGAGAGGTCATGATGGAGGGATGGGCATGGCTGCAGCGGGAGGGTTTGATCATCCCTCACGTCGGTAGTCAGGGCGAGTGGTTCTCGCCGAGTAGGCGTGGAAAGCAACTGAGTGATCGAGCGGGGGTTGCAGCCTATTACAAGGGAAACTTGTTGCCGAAAGAACTCTTGCACCCCTTGATTGAGTCGAAGATTTACTCGTTGTTCTTGCGTGGCGATTACGCCACAGCGGTCTTTCAGGCTTTCAAGGAAGTTGAGGTCGCTGTCAGGCAGGCGGGCGGGTTCGCTGATACAGACATCGGTGTAACTCTAATGCGAAGGGCATTCGATCCCAATACTGGGCCGCTCACGGACACCCAAGCCGTCATAGCCGAACGCGAGGCACTTTCAGCCATCTTTGCTGGCGCGATTGGATCGTACAAGAACCCACAGAGCCATAGGAACGTTCAGCTCAGCGATCCTGTCGAAGCCGTCGAAATGGTTCTGGCTTCTTCGGCAAGGGATGCGAACTGAGCGCCGATGACGCCCAATCGCAGAGTCTGGCAGTGCTGCGCGATGCTGGCGGCTTCCATGCTCATGCCGGCACCTCGATCTCACACACACAGAGTAGTTGGTTATACTCGGCCATCGTCGGCAGCGGACGTTCGTAAGCAGCCAGTGCTCCGATGTCGATCGTCGTCGCGGCCGCGTGCTGAAGCTCGTCGCTCATGAGGAGATGACGGATGGCAGCCACATCCGTACAGCCCAACTCCATCGCTTGCGCTACCGCTGTTTCCAGCTTGGCGTAGCCGAACTCGCGGCCCATGCAGAGGAGCGCAACCATGGATCGCGTTCCACCCTGGCGTCCATGTTTCTCGTTCATCAACTCCCAGAGCTGGTCATAGCTTTCCGGCCAGCGGCCCTGTATTCGCCACTGCGCCAGCGGCTTCGATCCGCGCAACGCACCAGGCTTGCGTTCGAGCACTTCGAGATAGTGTTCCAGATCCAGGATCTGCTGCGCCCGCTCATAACTGCGCTCGTGCTGCGCGATCCGCACACCGTCTTGCCGGAACTCCACCACGCTGGAGTAGACGCGAGCCTCGACCACGGAGCCTGCCTTCAGTGGCACCGAGTAGAAGTTGGTTCGCACCTTGGCACATCCCGCCTGATCGACGCGCGGGAAGCTGACTTCCGCTAACTCGAAGTCTTCCGCCGGGAGCGGCAACAAGTGTTGCTTCTCGGTCAGTAACAGCGCGCCGATACTCTCCCTGCGGCCCGATAAGATACGGCTCTCATCGTGGCGGCAGTCGGCCAGCAGCTTCGTGTTCAACTCAGCAAGATCGCTCGCCGCCGGTACCGGAACCCAGTGGTTGCGGCGGAAGTAGCCCACTTCGCCTTCCACCCCGCCCTTCTCGTGGCCTTCGCCGGGCGTGCAGAAATCGGCTTGATACTGCCAGTGCGAACGGAAGGCAATGAAGCGGGCCGTCAGCTCCCGCTCATAGCCGCGCAGTATCTTCTTTACTGCACTCGACAGGTTGTCGTAGCGAAGCCGGTGGAAAACGCCGCCGAAGTAATGGAACGCCAACTCGTGTGCTTCCAGAAACGCCTGCTGCGTGGCCCTCAGGTAGGCGCGATGATAGGCCGCTCCGCTAGCCATCGAACGAAGCGAAAACACCTGCAGCTTGACGCGCTCGCCATCCAAATCGGCATAGGCTTCATACCAATCAACCTGGGCTTCGACACCCCAGTCGTAGCTCTGCGGCACAAAGGTCTCGCGCCGGGCCAGCCCCAGCGCTTCTTTGCGCTGCGCCACATACTGCCGAACCGTGCGCTCAGCAGCCGTGCATCCGGGTACCTCTTGTCGAATGCGCTCCCATATCCGCTTCGCCGTGTGGCGCTGCTTACGCGGAGCCTTGCGATCCTCTTCCAGAATCGCGTCGATGAACTCGACCGCCGGAGCCATCTTCACCTGCGGCCGCTCCGTCTTCTTCCGCCGCACCGGTATCGCGCTCCGGATCGCCTCCCGCACCAATCGCCGATGCACCCGCAGCTTCCGCGATACGCCTTGAATCGTGCCTACCCCGAACTCATACTCCCGACGAATCTGCTCGAATAGTTCCACCTTGGCTCTCCAGTCCAACCCCCGCCTCCAGATACAAGCTCACGCTCAAATCCAGAGTAGAAGTTTGCTGTGCCGAGGTGGGCCAAAACAAACCGCCGAAGTGGACCACTTCAGATTGCCAAAATCAGTAGTTCTGCGTAGTTGCTCAAAGACACCCGTATCAGTCTTCGGCAGCAACTCAAACGCCTTGCGTAGCTGCTCCGACACGCTGGTTTCCACTATCCGTTAGGACTCCAATGCTTTTCGCATATAATTGCCATTTATTACCGCGCAGGAGGCGATTCTGATGGATACGAAGCTCACCCACGTCATTGCGTTTGTTGCCGACATGGACCGTGCGGTCAGGTTCTACCGCGACGTTATCGGCTTGCCATTGAAGTTTCAGTCGCCCGGTTGGAGCGAATTCTCAACAGGAGAGACGACTCTCGCCCTTCATCCCGCTTCTGACAAAAACCCAGCCGGCAAACTGGAACTCGGCTTCACCGTGCCGGACATTCAGCGGTTCCATCATGTCATGTCCGGTAAGGGCGTTCAGTTCGCAATGCCGCCCACCAAGCAGGATTTTGGCGGCGTGCTGGCGGAGTTCCTCGATACTGAAGGTGCGCACATCAGCGTTAGCGGTAGTTGATCAACCAAAAAAACGTTCGGGCGAGCGAGCTGGTGATAAGGCTTGTTACCGCCAACAATGGCATAGCCGCTTTGGCCAGCGAACAAACAAAATGCGCTCGCAATGTCCGCAATGCAAGGCTGATTGCGATGAAGAACGTGTTGGATCGATGCCTACAGTGCGGAGTTATGGTGTACTCTTACGACAGGTGGCGACGGCTCCGTGCGATTACGTGCAACTTCATTGCGCTCCTTCCGATGTATCTCCGGTATCACGTTGATGGCCTGATACGGGTGGACCTTTAGTAAAAGTGCGTAATTGTTGTTAACTCCCCCTATCACAAGTAATCCGGTCCGGCGGTTCCGGTTTTGGGGTAGCTTGTGTAAACGCCTGTGGCTGTTGAAAAAGATCGTTTGCGGAAATATTCGGCAATTACTACGAGTTATGCCAGAGAGAAGGGGTGTTCAGTGATCGAGACGCAATCACCACGTCGGCACGTCATCTATAATCCGGCCGCGGCCGAATTCCAGCAAAATCCATTTCCGAGTCTGCGCTATCTGCGGGAATGCGATCCGGTTCATCTTACACGGCTAGGATGGGTATTGACCCGCTACAAAGACTGCGCCGAAGTCTTGGTAAGTCGCGACTTTGGGATGCGAGGCATCGAGGACATGCTTCGCAAGCAAGTAGGGCCAGGCCCGGCATTTGAGTTGATTGCCAATCGCTTTCATTCGTATGATCCACCTGAGCATACGCGCCTGCGCTCTCTCGTCGCCCAAGCATTTTCGGCACGTCGCATTCGAGAGATGCGTGTCCATATCGAAGCCCTTGCTGAACGCTTTCTGGATCAGGTTAGAACCGACACATCGTTTGATCTTGTCGAAAAGTTTGCCTATCCGCTCCCGTCCTGGGTAATCACAGAAATGCTCGGCACCCCGATAGAAGAGCGGATGCAACTTAGCGTCTGGACAGAGCGGATTCTGAAATTACAAGGTATGTCTCAGCCTGATAAGTTAACGGTGGAAGAAGGCAACGCTGCTGCCAAAGATTTCATGGCGTATATGCGCGAGTTCATCAAAGTTCGGCGTAATAAACCGGGTGATGACTTGTTGAGCGCGTTGATTGTGGCCGAGGAACAGGGAGATAGCCTGACGGCAGACGAAATCGCCGAATGCGTCGTTTTTCTTTCTAATGCGGGATTTGCCACTACCCGCAACCTCATCGGAAGCGCAGTTGTAGCGCTTCTAATGAACCGCGAACAGTGGGAATTACTCACCAACGATCCATCCTTGATCGACGAAGCGGTCGAAGAGGCCCTGCGCTACGACTGCTCCCTGACCAGTACGCTGCGTTTCGCCCGTCACGAAACGATCGTCGGCAATAGAAAGCTGGCTGCGGGAGCTGCAGTTTTCTGCTTGCTGAATGCGGCCAACCGAGATCCAGAGCGTTTTACGGATCCAGATCGCTTCGACATCATGCGGAGCGATAAGAAACACTTGGCCTTTGGCGGAGGTGTTCACTCATGTCTGGGTGCGCCTCTCGCGCGGCTGCAAATCGAAATAGCGCTGGCCGCTTTGTTGCGTCGCTATCCTCGGCTTCGATTGGGAACGGAAAAGATCGAGTGGCGTTCCGGATTATATCGCGGCCCAATCCGGGTCCCGGTTTTTATAAACTAAGGGCAGGTTCTAGCTGTGGTGTCTCAGCAGGTTGTTATCCTGCGGGTCGCATTCGACCGCATTACCCGTCTCGCGACATGACCTGTGGGGCACTCGTCCCGACTCTCGAACCATCCTGCAACCTGCAAACTTCGTCATCTCCGCTCCGCCGTCCCCAACGCCGGAAAGCGACGCCGCTCGACACCAACAACGCAAAATTAAAAATCATACGACCCACGCCGATAAAAATCCTCACTTCAAAGCCTCAAAGCATCACCGTGCATCGCGGCTAGAAATCCGGGTAGGCGGAACTCGGTTTCGACCTCTGACTTTTCGGAGTGCTTTTCGGCATCGAAGGTGCCAATCGAAGGTAGAAAAACGCATATGCCGCATGGCATAAAAGCGTTGGTAGGAAACTTCCGGTATACAACATAGTGATACAGCCGACGGTAGAAATTGACGTCGAACCGATGAGCAAAATCAGTGCTTGCCCGAAAGTGTCTGTCTGTAGCACCTGCTGCAAAACGAAAAGCACTGTGCATACAAGTATTGGCAAATAGGCACCGGTCTGCGGGAAGTTATTTATCAGGACGAGAAATACAGCACCACGAAAAAACACTTCCTCAAAAATGGCGGCGCCTAAAGGAGAACTCACGCGCATGATGCCAGGCATCATCAGGGTATAACTGACCCATGGAATCCTTGTTACTTCCAAAAACACATTCGTCCCTCTTGCGAGGATCAATAACTGCATCATCAGTCCGGTCAGCGAATTCTGGGCAATGAAAGCTAAAGGAATCACAATGAAATATCTTGGATCCAGAGTGAGGAAGCGCAGGAGATTTACTCGATATGTCAGTAGCAGCACAACAGATGCAACCAGCCCTACAAACATATAAATGGACCACACTAGATAACTCCGGATCAGTTCCGCGTTCATTCTTGAATACTTCATGATGAAGTAAACGACAGAAGTGATTAAGTTGCTATAGCCGATTCGGTTGATTTTTCCCCACAAAATGGAGGTAACCGTAACGATGATCAAGAACAGGATCAAATCAAACCGGTTGTCCATTTCTCACGATCTCGTTCTTGATAAGACCAGCAGAGTCAGATTTTGCGTCGCATGGGCCACAATGACAACGCCGATTGACAAGCCAGACACGTAAAAGAGCAAAACGTAGAGCAGACCACTTGGCAACTTGGAGATCACGGTTGCAATGCCAAAAGCAAGGTGGTTCATCGCATAGGCCACCGTGCATAGCGAAATAACCATCCACAGCGTCATGCCGAAATCGGTTGCCAGTAAGTTGTACAGCAACTGGCGGAGTATGAGTTCCTCTCCAATCACCAACGCTAGAATACTCAGAATATCCTTGATATTTATCCGTGAAACGGCAGAATAGATGCTATGAACCGCTATCGATGTCACAAGCTTCCTTGTCCGCAAGAACAAAAGCAGGATTCCGAGCAAGTATTCCAGGAGAATGCAAGCGATTCCAATAAGCGGCGCCAGCAATAAGAGCGGAAACGTTGGCAGATTAAAAGCCAAGACTTGCTGTGGTCGCACCAGGGCAACAACCACCACCATGACGACATACCCCATCACAAAGCCGACCAGATCGCCACTTAGCGATTGGGTCCGCCCGAAGCCATGAGGGCCTTTTATCAGCACGGTCACGTTCGCACAGAACCCCACGGGATAAAGGCTCGCAATCAAGAGTAGCACTGTATCAAGGGGCGGGATGAGGTAATGGATTTTGAATTCCTCCAAATTGAAGCAACCGGGGATGGGCACCGTAAGGGAAGGACGGCAGCGACACTTGCACCATTTCCGGGAAAAACACACGGGCTACCGACCAATCCGTGTGTTCGAGTTCAGGAGGCGTAATGTCTAGATGAACCGCGTAGCTGGAGATGATCTTTAACTCGCCAAGGATGTAATCCAGTTCCCTGTCAATCGTCGATTGGTAGTTCTCCAACGTGCTGAGCGTGACTTCGCCTTCCACCAGGTTTCTCATGGTTGCGCGCTTGGCATCACCGCCTTCGGCGGCAGCCCAGTAAGCAACATTGCTATCCAGGTTCGTATGGCTGTGTTCATCGATCTGGATGAGGTAATCACGCGGCTGAAGTGCGGGACCGTTGTAACCCATATAGAAAATCGCAACAGCTTCAATTAGAGCTCTGTAGAGGGTAGCGCCTGGGTTAAGTCCTGCCCCCGTTCCTAACAGAACTGTCGGGCGCTCAGTACCTTTGCTCAATATCGCCACACCAAATGAGTGTCCCGGCATTCCCGGGATGGTGTACTCGTAAGGCACAATCTCGACGTCGAGATCGCTGAAGATCTCGGCGATCATATCGCGTAAAATCGGATCATCCAGGATGACTCGCCGCGATTTTGTAAGAGTATACCAGCGGATCATAAGTGCGTCAGCTTCGACCGCTTCAAGAAGGGCACTTCGCAACGCGAGCTTTGGGCCTGTGTGGCTAGCGCAGCCTTTGGAAAAGGAGGTTATAAAAGGAATTTCGTTTTCAAACTGTACGCCGGTAAACAGACACTGGGCTGGGATGCAAATATCCTTGCTGGGGCTGAAAAGCGACGGACACCAAATCCAGCTAATCTGGTCGTCGGGCGTTATGCTGCGGAAAATTACCTTTCCGCGCATTCTTTCGTAGTCCTTTTCGGTGAAGATATTGATCAATTCCCAGGGCATCACATTCGATTCGGACTTTAGATCGTTATAGCTCGCTTTGAACAGCCTTTTCCTGACTGCGGCTGCGGCGGTAAAAAGCGCATAGCGCTCGATAGCCTCTCCGAGAAGCCGAATGAGTGCTTCTTCCCCGTAGACGCCGTAGCCCGCCAGGTGATATTGAATTTCGGTCTTTTCACCCAGCAAAAGTTTGTGGTAGTTGGGCATTCGGGCCGTCATTGTTTGCACACGAGGCGAGTGTTTTGGCTGCGTCACTTGAATAATCTGCGATTCCGTAATGCCGAAGTGCTGGCCGCACAGCCGCCTAAACTCGTTGATTACGTGTACGCTTGACGGATAGAACCTTAGCATTAGCTTTATACGCTTCAATGACCGCGAGACCTAGGGTCGACTAGTATCCACTAGGGAGATCCGTTCGACGACGCGATCAATAATTTTTTTCGACGAGGTATACATTTCTTCCATTCGGGCTTCGGCAACGAAACCGCAGGCCGGGCAGAATGGCACACGCAGCAGAGGCTGAACCTGAATTTCCATGAGAGGCACGTAGGTATTCAATACACGTCCCGCCAACTTCGCTTTCCCGATTTTAGAGACCATAAGTCCTTCAAAGAGAGCCTGCGCTGCGAGGGAATGCATCAGGGGACTGGCATAAACCTTATTGTCAAATCGGGGAAGATTTCTGGTTTGGGCTACAAATTGCTGATATGGGGGCATCTCCATCATGCGCGCCAGCAACCGCTGCTCAAAGCACTCAAAGCATCCGGTTTCAGTAGGCTTGATGGTGAAAACAGTGGTAAATGGTCCGTCTAAAAGGCTAAGGCTCAGCGCTTGCAAGGTTTGAATCAGACCTCGATTAAGATTACGCAAGAAGATGATGTGGGGTCGTTCAATACATCCGACGATACAGCTAAAGGGCTCGATGATTTCACATAAAGACCCTAGTTGTTTTCTGGTTCCGTAAGCGTCGAACTTGGTGGTCAAGTCCATCGCCTCAATGACTTTGAATTCGTCTTTTGTCATGACGGTCAAGGGCATGTTGATTTCTTTTGCCAGCATGACCGCATAATCCTTTATCGATTGGGTGTCTGCGAAGAACAATACAGGTTTCTCGCTGAAGACGATATTGGTTACAAAGTCGGTAGTGCCGCCGAGAAGTTGGTTGAGAAAACGTCTGGTATCTGCGTCATCCCCGTCGGAAACATAGTCTTTGGCACGCAAGGCATCGAGTGTTTGGGCAATTTGCTCTCTTTCAAGTTGTGTAAGATTCTGCTCATTAGGGAGACGCTCGCTGTCCACTCCTCTGCCGTCTTGCAACAAGTTGAACATCTCTACCAAAATGTCCTTGTGATCCTTGCTGAGACCCTCAAAACTCAGGATTGCTTCTTCAAAGTTCCAAACACCTTTACGAAGGCGGAGTTCATCAGCGCCGTTGTAGTAAATGTTCACATCCTCACGCAGCATTAGAGTTTTCTGGGCATCGTTCGCCTTAGAGTTATCAGTCATTTTATCCCCTGTCAACCAGTTTCTAGGGCTAGTCTACTGTGTTAGACAACCAGCGCACACCTCGGGCTGACTAGAGCGTGTTTCAAAAATGGTCATTGAAAGGGCACGGCTTCAGCCGTGCCGTTCCGCGCCGCATAAAACCCGGGCTTTAGCCCCTGAGGGCACAAGCTCCGTCCCTTAGCGCGATTTTTGAAACACGCTCTAGACAGATCGTGTTAACCAAACAACCATTATTGCCGATCAATTCTCGTCAGTTTCATGTTTAGCCGCCCCACGGCATTATCAAAACCTCCTAGTTTATGACAGAGAGCCGGGGTCGAAGCAACACACCATTGTTTGCGTCATTGCAGGCTAGCGCATCTATTGGCCGTTGTCCAGGGTCGCTTTAGCGCACACTTGCGGCAGTCTGGGACGGCGAACGCAGGTTTTAGAGCATCCCAACGACTGTCGCATGCACCAATTGTTTAGAGAGTCCGTCAATACCGAGGAACCGCTCCGTCTGAACTTTTTCCCAGCCGCCCATATCCGAAGAACCGACTTTCGTGGCGGTGCAAACTAGGTGAATGTTTGCGGCGATCTCGCCTGCTTCAACGAAGGCGAAACTCAAGCCCATATCGCCATACTTTCTGGAGTTTTCGTACACGGTATAGACGTAGTATATCGTCAAATTCACCTTGGCTGGCTCTACGTTCATTCCCCAACTGAGGCCTAAGGCGAGATGGTCCTTTCGCTTCTGCTCGTTGAAGACCATTACCTTCTTGAGAGAATGGTCGAAGGGCAAATAGATATAAATTCCATCTTCAAGTTTTTCTACATTATGAACAACAAGATACAAGGATATTGGATTTAAGCCTCCACCAGATGAAGCGGCTCGAGTATGAGCTACTTCGGGAACGCCGAGCGAGTATTTGGGCCACTGCGGATCGTCTTCCGAAATCATTGTCATATCGCCGGTCACGCCGTTGCCGTAGAACAGGATGGTTGACAGCTCTTGCAGCGGCATCGTTTTTCCGGTGAACTGTCGCAAACTTCTGCGGGCGCGGATGGTAACGCCGAGTGAGGCATCGACATTTTGATAGGGTGGTAGTTTGATGACTTGTTCGGGGTTGTCCTGATCCTCTTCTTCGCTAAGCCGTCGAAGTGCTAGACTGCTGCGCACTCGGAAGCCAAAATAGCCGGAGACGCCGAGCGGCAGCCCTAGATCCAGCGAGCTGCGCTTAAAGTTAAGCAAGAATTCCTGGCTTAATTGATGTGTGCGGGAAACGAGTACGCTGGAATAAGCGGCTTCCGGGGGCACAACGGCTGTGCAGTCTGTGTACAGCGATCCAGCTAAATTGGCAACCCAATGAAAAATCTCTATGAGAGATTGATATTCGTTCTCCAAGAAATACTGCAGTGGAAGTTCAGTTCGGGGAGGCTTCTGGAACGCCATGTAGCATCTCCAACTTACCGGACTTGAGCGCGAAACCACCCTGATTAAGTGATTGCCAAACTGCGCCGGAAAGAACGAAAGGCCTAGGAAAGGTCACAGCAGGCCGGACATCCTTCGGCCACGGGACACGGGTTTAGGAATAGCCAACGAACAAACAATACGCGGCGCTGTGGGGTATATGTCGCAACCTGGGAGTTGAGAAGAGATTCCTTGGCAACCCAGAGACCCTGCGCAGGGCGCACCACACCATTACCCCTTTTTTCGGATCGCCCAGCGACGCTGGCGCTGACGTTGGACCGACCACCCAAGCATTCCTTCAGCTATTCACTGCGGAATGCCTGGTGGAGGAACGTTACGTTTATCACATCTTGGGTTCGCCCTGTTGCTTCCAATTGTCAAGGTTGTCGACTTGCGCCTGCGACAGCGTCCGCTGCGCTGGCCGAGCGTTAAAGTGAGGCTGCATGGAATTGTCAACTTGCATCAGCCCGAGGTAGTTTCCATCGGGATCGAGCATCGTGGCAAAGTTCCCCATGGTGTTTGAGGGCTGTCCAGCCGTGACAGCACTTTGGAAAACCTTTACGGCTTGCTGCGACCCTGAGATAGGCATCGGAGTCGGATTCACTACTATCTTACCGCCAGCTGCGACCAACTGCTGGATCGTCTCGTTCAAGTTGTCGACTGCAAAGAAGCAGGTGATCGGTTCGCGATCATTCCAACGCGTGGCGATCGTGAGGGTCACACCATCCTGACTGATGGGTCGAAAGTATGACTCGGTCTTGTCATTCAGGCTTCGCGCGAAATCTTGGCCGCCAAACAGTGTGTCATAGAATTTTCGCGCGGCCGCAGAGTTTGTGGTGGGGACATTGCAGGCAATCAACTTAGCCTGCAACTGCTGATTAGCCATGACGATTCTCCTTAACCGATAGCCGGTCGTCACTCACGGGCGTGGCCCATTCTGTGTCATGTGCAAAGTCCAGCTAACAGCATGCTGGACTAGCAACAACAGGAACAAGAACAGCAGGTGGTCGGGCAGCTAGTGGTGCCGCCAGGGGTCAGTACAACGCTGGTAGCTAAGCAGGTCGAACCAACGTGTTGACTGAAACGCAGCATGGTAGTTGTCTCCTTTCTTAGAGGGGCAAGATCTTACCTCGATGAGGTTTAGTTTGTCAAGGGGGTGGCGTATCGGTGGAGGGCAAACGCATCTTAATTGCTATATGCGGGGGGGTTGTTGCGAGTTGAGATGGGGAGATGGACAGCCCCCTGAAGTATTTTGCTGATTTGCGCGATCCGCGGGTGGAGCGGACGCGGGAACACTTACTGGAAGAGATTCTTTTGATCGCCATCGCGGCGATTTTGAGCGGGGCCAATGGGTGGAACGAGATCGAAGACTACGCTCGCTGCAAGCGCGAGTGGGTGAGCGGCTTTCTGAAGCTGCCGGGCGGCATTCCCTCGCACGACACCTTCAACCGGGTCTTCTCGGCGCTCGACCCGGAGGAGTTGGAAAAGGGCTTTGCCGCCTGGGTGTCGTCGATTGCCAAGCTGACGGCGGGCGAAGTCGTCGCCATCGACGGCAAGGCGCTGCGGGGCACCTCGGTGCCCGGGAAAAAGGCCATCGTGCATATGGTTTCGGCCTGGGCGAACACTAACGGTCTGGTGCTGGCGCAGCGGCGGGTCGATGAGAAATCCAATGAAATCACGGCGATTCCGAAGCTGCTGGACGCGCTGGAACTGAGCGGAACGGTGGTCACCATCGACGCCATGGGATGTCAAAGGGCCATCGCCGAGAAGATCGCCGCCAAAAAAGCGGACTATATTTTGGCGGTCAAAGAGAATCAGGGCCAGCTGCTGGAGGAGATCAAAGACTCGTTTCAGATGCTGGCCAGCGATGCGGTTGCGGAAGAAATCGATTGCGGCCACGGGCGGGTCGAGCAACGGACTTGCTCGGTGATTGCCGATCTGTCGCTGGTCGAGAAGGCCGCGGAATGGGCGTCTCTACAGGGCTTGGTACGCATCGAAGCGAAACGCTGTCACAAGGTCACGGGCCAAACCGAGCGCGAGACCCGCTTCTACATCACCAGCCTCAAGCCCGACGCGGCGCGGCTGAACCGCTCCATCCGACAGCACTGGGGCATCGAAAACAAACTGCACTGGGCCCTCGATGTCAGTTTTGGAGAAGACCTTGATCGCAAACGCGCCGGCCATGCCGCACAGAACTACTCCGTGCTCAACCGCATCGCGCTCAACCTGCTCAAGCAGGAAAAAACCTGCAAACTCGGGATGAAAAGCAAACGCCTCAAGGCTGGCTGGGACAATGACTACCTGCTCCATCTACTCAGAAATTAAGATGCGTTTGCCCTGCGTATCGGTGTCGTATCAGTGTAGTTGCAACGAGAAAATGTCGTATTAACTGCGACGAGGTTATGTCACCCCTGTCATTTAAGTAACGGCCGCTAGAGCCGGGCGGCCGGAGAGGTTATAGATGCGGGGCATCTTGGGTTTTGGTTTCTGCGCGGTGGTGCGTGGGGCCGGACGGCGCTCTGAGTAGTCTTCCAGCGGCAGCGGTTGGGCGAGCAACAGCGAGTCCCCGCGATAGACGCGCAGGGTGCCGTCGAGCTGATGGGAAAGTTCCACCGTGTCTCCGGCATAGCCGCGTTTGGCGGTCAGGGGCGGAAGCGCGATGGAGTGGGCGCTTAAGGTGTCGGTGTGGTCGGCAGCGACCACGCGCTGGTAGTGCAAACTCAGGCAACGGGCAAGATCGAAGCGACGCGGCAAGCCGCGAAAGTCGCAAACGGCGTCGACGGCGGGACGGGCAAAGCGCCGGTTGTAGTCGGCGCAGAAGCGAGCCAGCACGGCGTTGGCGTGTTGCAGGGTGGTGGCACGGGCGAGGCGAAGTTCGCTGACCAAGGCGGTCCTGGCAAGTGCGCCAGGCGCGCTCGATGCGGCCCTTGGCCTGGGGAGAGTAGGCGGGGATCTGCTGGATGCCGAGTTCGTCCAAGGCGCGTCCCAGTTGGGTGGGAGTTTGTTTTCCAGCGAGTTGTTCGGCGAGGGTCCAGTGGGTATCGTTGCGCTGGAAGATGCTGTGGCGGTCGCGATAGAGGTGAGCGGGACGCCGTGAGAGGTGATCAGGGCGTGTAAGGCGCGGACCAGATGCTCGGCCGCTAGTTTCGGCCCGAAATCGCCATAGCGCTCCCGCACCCGCTTCACCACTGCCGCACGGAACTCCGCGCCCGATAAGCGACCGACTCTCCCATGCCGAGCAGCAAGCGCAACGCGAACAGCATCGAGAAGGTACGCACAAGGCCGGTCGCAGCTGTCGCCGCGGACCAAAGAAAGAATCCCCCGGCGAGGACCCAGTTGACATTCACTCGGTCGACCAGCCAGCCGGTGATGGGCTGTAAACACGCGTAGGTCCAGAAGAACGCCGAGAGCAGAATTCCCAGTTGCGTTGCTGAGATTCGCAGCTCGTCCTTCAGCATCGGAGCAGCAATGGAGAGATTGCCGCGATCGATGTAGTTGATGAACACAGAAATGCCCAGCAACACCAGGACGGCCAGCAGCCTGCCGTGAGTCGCTGGGGATGGCGCACCGTAGAAATTGTCATAAGCAAAATGGAGTCGTGATTGTCTATTGCACTGGAGTGTTTTGCAACCTTCTTCGTTGCAACCATGTGTTTCGGCGAAATCCCTGTAGTGAAATCGCCATGTCGTAGGAGATGAGCCGGCCCAGATGGGTTATGCTTACGCAACTTTTACAGACATGGAGGCGATGTTCATGCCCGGATTTTCAACCGGCGGTAGGCAACTGATCAATGATCAACGGCAAACTTCCGCATTCGGGGTCTCGAGCTCGAAAGTTTGGGCCATGTGGGTGGGATGGTTGTTGGTCTCGCTCGCACTCCTGTTCTCGCCGGCGGCTGTGCAGGCGCAGGGGCAATACACGGCGTCGGCGCTCTATAACTTCTGTCCGCAGAGCGGTTGTCCGGACGGGGGCAATCCCACTTCTCCTCCTCTCTTTGACACCCACGGCAAGATTTACGGCGTCGCCAATGTCGGGGGCGCCAACCACCAGGGCGTGGTCTATCAGCTGACCCCGAACGGCGGCACGTGGAGCGAAAGTGTTCTCTACAGTTTCTGTTCGCAATCCGGTTGCGCCGACGGCAAAGACCCGTACTATCCTTTGGTTTTCGATTCCCAGGGCAATCTTTACGGAACTACCGTCCAAGGCGGAAGCTACAACGGTGGCGTGGTGTATGAGCTCAGTCCCCAGGCCGGCGGAAACGGACCGTGGACGGAAAGCGTGATTTACAACATCTGCTCACCTAATCCGTGCCCGGGCGGATCGCAATTCATTGGAGGGCTGACCATCGACACGCACGGCAACCTGTACGGCGTGGCCCTCGTCGGCGGAACCCACAACAGCGGCGGTACCGTCTTTGAATTATCGCCTAGCGGCGGCGGCTCGTGGACCTTCACCGTGCTCTACGAATTCTGCGCCCTCACCAATTGCGCCGATGGCCTCCAGCCCAAGGGCGCCCCCATCTTCGACTCCCACGGTAATCTTTACGGCACCACGACAGGGGGCGGCGCGAACAATGCGGGAGCTGTCTTCGAGCTGAGCCCGAGTGGCGGAGGCTCCTGGACCGAGACCGTGCTCTACAGCTTCTGTCCGGTTTCCGGATGCAGCGATGGTGAAGAGCCACTGAATGCCCTGGTTCTCGACGCACAAGGCAATCTTTACGGAGACGTCGACGCAGGTGGCGCTAACTCCTACGGTGGCGTCTTCGAGTTGAGTCCTGCCGGAGGCGGTTCCTGGACGGAGCAGTTGCTGGCCAGCTTCTGCCCCGGACCCACCTGCCCGAACGGTTACGGTCCCATGGGAGTTGCGATTGACTCTCACGGCAATGTGTTCGGAGATACCGCGTTCGGTGGCAACAACGGCGCCAACCGGGGCACAGCCTTTGAAGTGAGTCCTGGCGGTGGTGGACAGTTCACCTACAACGTCATTTACACCTTCTGTCCCATGGAAAATTGCAGCAATCAAGGAGGTGGTGAGCCTCTGGCCGGCGTGACACTCGATGCACAAGGAAATGTCTACGGAGCCAACGCAGCGGGCGGCCTCCACTCCGAGGGCGCGGTGTATGAGTTGTCCCCGCCGCAGTTGGTTCCTACAAGTACTGCCTTGAGGACGGCTCCTAATCCGTCGAATCTGGGGCAAGCGGTTACCATGACCGCCACCGTAACCGCCCAGGACGGTTCGCTTCCGACCGGAACCGTGAAGTTCCAAAGCAATGGCGTCGACATTGGATCGGCCTCGCTGAACGGCTCCGGCGTAGCGGTTTTGATCTATACAGGATTGAACGCCGGGACCGACAGCTTAACGGCGGTGTATCAGGGTTCGGCGACGCTGGCGCCCAGCACCTCGAACACGGTAATGCAGGTGGTGAATCACGGCAGCAGCACGGCGTCGGTGACCAGCTCGCCCAATCCCTCTACGGCGGGCGAAGCGGTGACCCTAACCGCGACGGTAAGTCCGGCAGGGCCGCCGGCGCCGACGGGGACGGTGAGCTTCACGTCGAACGGCACCGCGATTTCCGGCTGCACCGCTGTGCTGCTGAGTTCGTCGCTAACGGCGGTCTGCATGACTTCTACGCTGGCGGTTGGGACGGATGCGATCGCAGCGACCTACTCGGGCGATACGAATTATTCCGGCAGCAGCGGCAGTCTCTCGCAACTGGTGAATCCCCCTCCTGTGCCCCTGCAGTTTGTCGCCGTCACCCCTTGCCGACTGGTCGACACCCGACCGGATAAAGGTGGCAGCGGCCCGATTCCCGGTGGCACCTTCCAAAACTTCCCCATTCCGCAAGAGGGTGGCTGCAACATTCCTACGACCGCCGCAGCGTATTCGCTGAATGTCTCCGTGGTCCCGTCCGGTCCGCTGGGTTACTTAACCATCTGGCCCGCAGGCCAGGGCCAACCGGTAGTCGCCACCCTGAACTCGCTGGATGGTCGCATCAAGGCCGACGCCGCGATCGTGCCGGCGGGCGTGGATGGAGCCGTCAGCGTTTACGTCACCCAGACGACCAACATAATTCTCGACATCAATGGGTACTTCGAACCAGCCTCTCCGTCAACACTGGCGTTCTACTCACTGCCGCCTTGTCGAGTGGCTGACACACGCAAAGACACCTTTCCCCCGGGCCTGGGACCGCCGTTCTTAACCGGCCTTCAAGAACGACAGTTCCCCATACTCGATGCGGCTAGCTGCAACATTCCTTCGACGGCAGCCGCTTATTCGCTGAACTTCTCCGTGGTGCCTCACGGCGCACTGGGATACATGACGGTGTGGCCCACGGGTGAGCCGAAGCCGCTGGTGTCCACCTTGAACGATATTCCTGGGACGATCATCGCCAATGCGGCAATTGTTCCTGCGGGTACCGGCGGCAAAGTCTCGGTATACCCCTCCAACGACACCGACCTGATCATCGATATCAACGGCTACTTCGCAGCGCCGGGCCCGGGCGGGCTGTCGCTCTATGCGGTGGCGCCTTGCCGGGTGATCGATACGCGCCAGCTGGGGCCGCCCTTCAGCGGAACCCTGACTCCTCCGGTGGACGTGTTGCACAGTTTTTGTGGACCACCCGCTACTGCGCAGGCCTACGTCTTCAACGCGACGGTGGTGCCACAGGGTGTGCTGGGCTACCTGACGCTGTGGCCGGACGGCACCCTCCGGCCTACGGTCTCGACGTTGAATGCCTTGGATGGATCGATCACCAACAACATGGCGATCGTGCCCAGCACCAATGGAAAGGTCGATGCCTATGCGTCCGGGATCACGCAACTGATCCTCGACATCTCCAGCTACTTCGCGCCGTAGGGCCTGAAGGGGAGAACGGGTGTCGTCCGGAGACGGATCGCCAACTTGTCCAGAAGTCTGGTTCTGGGAGATCTGGCCGGGATTAGGAACATGAAACGCCCACGGGTCCCGGAATCCACTCGGTCGTATAGTCGGCATATCGTCGAAGTGCCGCGGTAAAATTAGTCCCCACAAGTCCGCCAGTGTTCACGAATGTGTCCCGTTCCAACCGGTTACGATCTCCGTGGAATATCGGGCCGGAGAGCCGACCACCGATTGTAGAGGTGTGGTCTGCGATCTTTTGCCCAATCCGATTCTTTGCGATTGTCAGGCAATCGACGCAACCGATCGCTGGGCGCTCCCCTTGCTCACATTGAGGGTTCGACATACCTGGGACCACGAAAGGCCGTCCCGCCGCAGCGCAGCCACACGGGCAGCGTCAATCCGAACGTGCGGCCTTCCAAACTTCTTGCCTTTCGCGCGCGCATTGCGCAGCCCAGCCCTGACTCGCTCCTGGATGAGCGACCGTTCGAACTCGGCCATGGCTCCAATGATCTGGAACATGAGGCGACCAGACGGAGTGCTGAGGTCGAGGTTGTCGCGGAAGCTGACAAAGGCCACTCCGTAGGCGCAAAGGTCTGCGAGAGAGTTCACGAGGTGCTTCAGCGAGCGCCCAAATCTGTCGATTTTCCAGACGAGCACGGCGTCGAACTTCCGTCGGAGAGCGTCGGCCATGAGCTGATTCAATTGTGGTCGCGATTCCTTTGAGCCGGACACGCCCTGATCGACGTACTCGGCGGTAATGGTCCAGCCGCGGCGGGAAGCGTACTCCCGGAGTTCCGAGAGCTGCATCTCGGGATCTTGCCCGTTGAGCGTCGACACGCGGGCGTATAAAGCGACGCGATTGATTGTGAGGGGTGGTTCTTGAGCGTGGGATAATGCGGTGTTACGTTGGTGTACAGCCATTGGGTGCCTCCTAGTTAGGTGCCCTGGTTAGCGTCGTGCAGGTGTTGCAAGCACCGGCACGGCGCGTTTTTGTCTTGCGGCGAACGGTTCGCTGTTGCACCGGCCGTATCGTAAGACGGTCCAATCCCAAGCGTTGGCGCCGCTGCAGAAGCTGGAAAATACTTTGGGGGCTTTTTGAGGGAGTCTCCTTCAAAATTGGCAGCAGTCAGTCGCTCCTGAAAGTGCCGTAAGAGCTGTATTTGCAGAGTCAACCGCAATTGCCGGTAGTTGGCAGTTTTGCCTTCCGTGCAACTGTTAACCGGAGGGTTGTAGGTTCGAGTCCTACCTGAGGAGCCATTCTTTTCACTAACTTAACCTAACAAAAGAGACTCGCAGTTTACCGCTGGGGCTATCCTGGGCCTACCGCAATTCTTGCCATATCGATCCCGCGCGGGCTGCAAGCCTCTCTCAAATGGGGGCATCTATCGCCGCAATGGGAATGAGGACGCGGCACCCCAAGAATCTTCAGACGGATTTCTGAAAGTTGCGGCGGCGTTGTGGAATCCCGATTTCGATGAATCCCGCACCGATCGCAATCTTGGACTACGTCGAAACGGCTACCACCTCGACGTTGACGCGGAGGCGACGGATTTTAGCCCAAAACGCGAAGGAACGATCCAATTCCTGACGCTCATATGTGAGTCGACATTAGCAAGAATACTTCGCATGCCTTTCATTGCTTCGTGCTCACTGTCGACGACATCGCCAAGTATTTCGCGACAGCCATCTCCAGGTTGAAATGCATCGACTGATCCCCGAGGGTCTTTCCCAGCGTCGACCGCTGAACCATGGCCAGTACCGCCGGATTCAACCCTACCAGCCACAGTGACACGCCGCGTTCACGCTGTCTCTTCTCGGCTTCAGTCAACATTGTGAGTGCGGTGTACTCGACATCGGGCACGCCGCTGAGATCGAGTACGACGATCGTCGGTTTCGCCTCATCGACCAGCGGCCTTATCTTCTGTGCGATGTGCTCAGCGTTCGCGAAGAAAATCCTCCCGTCCAGACGCAGCAGCAACAGGCCGGGGAAAGCCTCGTCTTCCGGATGCTCCACCGAGCGTGGCCGGAACACGTTGGTTCCGGGCTTGCGCCGCAGAACATGAACTGGTGGATCAGCGACCTGATACGCAAGTGCGAAGAGTGACAACACAATGGCGACGATGATTCCTCGCAAGGTTCCCAGCAGCATGACGCCGGCAAAGGCTGTGAGCGCCCAGATGAACTCTGTCCGCCTGACCTTCAGAATTTCCCTGAACTCCTGCGGCTGAATTAGCCCGATCGAGTACACGATGACCACGGCCGCAAGCGTGGCTTGCGGCATCCACGCGATGACATGATATAGTAGAAGCATCGTCACCAAGGCAATTCCGGCCGTGACGAGCTCCGCGATCTGGGTGCGTGCTCCCGCAAGGCGGTTAACTGCAGTCTGGGTAGTGCCACCGCCTGCAGGCATGGCTCCCAGAAAAGCGCCGCCCGCATTCGCCAGTCCCGTAGCCAGCAACTCCCGGTTCGGCTTGAGAGTCGGTTCTTCACTCTTGGCGAAAGCCCGACCAGCAGCGATCGTCTCGGTGAAGCTCATTAACGCGATGCCCAAAGCGCCGGGCCAAAGCTGAGCGGCTAGAGAGAATTCCGGGATGGTGATGGGAGGCAAACCTCCGGGAACCCGACCGACTAACTCCACCCCGTGGGCCTGCAAGCCAAGGAGGCGTGCGCCGATGATCCCAGCAGCCACCGCAATCAGAGGCGCTGGCGCTCGCGGGAAATACCGCTCGGTACCTATAAGTAAGACGATCATGACTATGCCGACGGTCAAGGCCGCAAGCGATGTTTCAGGTATGTCGTGAACGAGAGCAAAGAGGTTGTGGAGAAAGGAACCTCTGGGAAAGTGGATGCCGAGGATTTTTGGGACTTGATCCAGTACAATGACCACCCCTATCCCAGCTTTGAACCCGATCAGCACTGGCTGTGAAATAAAGTTGGCGACGAAGCCCAGGCGCAGCGCTGAGGCCACGACGAGCATGGCTCCAACCAGCAGAGTCAGCATGGCCGAAGCTCTTAGCAGGGCAGAGGGATCGCCTCCTGGTACGACTTCACCGAGCTCCGCCGCAGCCAGAATCGCAAGGGTGGTAGTGGTGCTCACGCTAAGTACACGAGACGTCCCCAGCACCGCGTAGATCACCATTGGCAGGAAGGCCGTATAGAGTCCGACCTGCACCGGCAGCCCGGCGATGGTGGCATAAGCCATCGCTTTCGGAATGACCACCGCGGCGGTAGTCAGGCCGGCGATCACGTCGGGCCGCAACCAGTCCTTGTGATAGCCGATCAGCCAATCCGGCAGGGGGATGTAGCCGTGCGGCTGACTTTTGGTTGACAAGCTTCCTCCACCGTAGTGTTTAGACTTTGCTCCGCTCCGACGTTGTGCAGCCTGCGGCCATGAACTGATTCTGAATCGGCGACCGCCCTCGGTGCGGGTCGGTACTCCTTAGATTACAATCTCCATTCCGAATGCTAGCAACCCGAATTCCCTCCAGCACCTAGGGATTTCCCTAGTGGCTGGCCGCTCCCACGGGCGCTAAATAGAAAACAGAAAGCCAGGGATGTTGAAGTCAATTGCTTTCCGGGAGCGAGCAGCGGAGGCTGTTCCCCGCTTCGCAGCTGACAACGTGCGCGGACTCAGCGGACTCAGTCGTCGCGATCTCGATTGAGAAGAGTTTTACAAAGCTTGCTTCCATTGGAGTGTCACATGGAAAACATCATCCCTCGCTGGGAATGGAGAACTTTCGGCGAGAGCTGTGGCGAAGCTAACGACCGATTTGCTGCGCTCGAGCCTTTGGGCGTTCAAGAAAGCGATGAGCTCTACTTGCTCTCGCTCGTCACCGACGAAAACGTCAAGGTCCGGGATCTATTGATGGACATCAAAACCCTCGAGCAGGTTAACTCGGATGGTCTGGAGCAGTGGAAGCCCATCATAAAAGGCGCGTTCCCCCTGCCCGCCTCGGAAGTCACGAACGTCTTTAACGCGCTCGGCATCGCCCCGCCGCCGTTGGCGCGTGCAGACTATACGCTCGAGCAGTTTGTTGCGGAACTGGCAGAGCCAAGCGGGCGTTTGCGTGTGGTGAAGGTACACAAGAAGCGGGCCCGCTACAAGATTGATGGCTGCATGTCTGAAATGACCGAGGTAGTGGCGGACGGCAGGAAGACACGCACGGTTGCGATTGAATCGGAAGATCCTGCGCGAGTGATCGCCGCCAGGCGCAAGCTTGGGCTGGATGGGTTTGAAAACATCAATTACCCGCGAGGGCTGAAACAGCTCGTCGGAATGAAGAGCTGAGGAGATCGCCTATGCCCCGCTACGCAGTCATCGACGTCGGCACAAACTCCGTGAAATTCAACATCAGCGAGAGGCGCGAGGACGGCTCTTGGAAGACGGTCGTGGACCGCGCCGAAATCACGCGGCTTGGCGAGGGACTGGAGAAGTCGGGTGAGATTAGTCCTGACGCCATCGCACGGACTATATCCGCTATTTGCGCGATGGCGACCGAAGCCCAACAGCAGGGAGTAACGGCGATTGCGGCGGTCGGCACCATGGGAATGCGGAGTGCGCGAAATAGCAAAGAGTTTATCGACGCCGTCCGGCAACGCTGTGGTGTTTCCATTGAAGTCATCCCGGGCGACGAGGAAGGACGCCTGGCATATCTTGCCGTCAAGTCCGGTCTTGGTTTGACGGAAGGTTCGCTGGCAATATTCGATTCTGGCGGGGGAAGTACGCAATTCACCTTCGGCCGCGGTCCGGTGGTCGAAGAGCGTTTCAGTCTGAATGTCGGCGCAGTTCGGTATACCGAGGAGTACGGCCTCGGCGGGGTGGTTTCTCCGGCTCAGCTCCACGCCGCGCTGGATGCGATCGCTGCCGATCTGGCCCGGCTTGGGACGGGACGCTCCCCTGACGCGTTGGTCGGGATGGGAGGCACGGTTACGAACATCACCGCGGTGAAGCACAAGCTTGCGCAATACGATCCCGACATCGTGCAGGGCTCGGTCATCGATCGCGCCGAGATTGAACGGCAGATCCAGCTCTACTCTTCACGGACGCTGGAGGAGCGTCGCGTAATCGTCGGGCTGCAGCCAAAACGGGCTGACGTGATTCTTGCAGGCGCGTGCATTGTCAAGACTGTGATGGACAAGCTCGGTAAGGACAGCCTCTCCGTCAGCGACCGAGGACTCCGCCACGGCTTGCTGATCGACCGATTCGCAAGCTGATACCGGCCTAGGCTGGGCTGAGTGTTCAACAAATCAAAACTCGAGAATCAGCTCACCTTGTAACGAATGGCAAATCAATGAAGGAGTCAAAGCGCGTATTAGAACCGGTGGAGAGAATTTCCGAGGTTTTGTTCGGGATCATTATCGTACTTACCTTCACCTGCTCCTTCGCTCTGGAGCGCGGCGATCAGGGCGGAGTGCACGCCATGCTTATGGGAGCGATTGGCTGCAGTCTGGCGTGGGGGTGCATTGACGCGGTCTTCTATCTCCTGGGCTGTCTTAGCGAGCGAGGACGCAACCTGTTGCTCCTGGGGCGGGTTCGAAAGGCTTCCGATCCAGGCGAGGCAAGGCAGATTATCGCCGACGCACTGCCGCCATTAATCGTTTTCCACATGCGTGCGGAAGAGTTCGAATCGTTGTGAAACCAACTGAAGCGATTGCCCGAGCCGCCTCCTCACCCTCGAATTGCCAGAGATGATGTACGCGGGGCGCTGGGGGTATTCTCCTTGGCGTTCGCGTCCATCTTCCCGGTAGTGATCCCATTCACTTTCATGAGAGATGCCAAGCTCGCGCTGCGCGTATCGAATTGCATCGCCATCCTTCTGCTATTCATGGCTGGTTACGCGTTAGGGCGTTATGCAAGTCAGCACCCTTGGCGAGTGGGCTTTGCAATGGTTGTGCTGGGGGCCGCAATGGTCGGTGTTGCGATCGCACTGGGAGGATAAACTGACCGGAAAACTTGACGGCCTTGGTAAGGTGATCAATCCGTAGGAGTGGTTCGCGGGCCTGGCGTATCGTAGGCGAGTAAGTGTTCAAGGATCCCTGTATCGGGATTGCGGGCAGGAGGTGGGTTGTGCGGAAATTCGTATTCTGGACGCAAGTCAAGATTTGCCCTTCATTACTTCCATTTGTTCTTGTTTGTTTAGAGATTTGCTCTCCAGCTTGGGCTCAAAACCTGCCCAACGCTCCCAGTGCGCAGAAGGCGACGGTGAAAAAGGCGCATGCCTCCGAAGCCAATTGGCCTCGGACCATAACCAGCGGGGCGGATACGTTCCTCATATATCAGCCGCAGGTGGAAAAGTGGGATGGCAACCGTGTCTACCTCTACTCCGCGGTCGAGTTGAAAACGGGTAAGGACGGCGCCACCAAGTACGGGGTTGTCTGGTTCAATGCTCGCACCGAAGTGGACAAGATCAACCGCCTTGTAACCCTCGACCAGGTTCAGCTCACGAAGGTGACAGTTCCCGGCAGCGGCAGACAAAGAGGCTGAACTGACTGCGCTGCTGCAAAAGAAGTGCCGGGCGCCACCAAGACCATGTCGCTGGACCGCCTGCAAGCGGCGCTCGAGGCCGCCGGCGAGGAGATCAAGGGCGTCGAGGTGAAGAACGATCCGCCCAAAGTGATCATTGCGAACAAGCCGTCGTTGCTGGTGCTGATCGACGGCACGCCGCAGTTGCGGGACATCCAAGGCACAAAGCTGCAGCGCGTCATCAACACTCGCGCCGTCCTCCTGTTTGAGAACGACAAGAAGACCTACTACCTGCGCGTGCAGGACTGGTGGCTGCAGGCCAAGAATCTGGAAGGCCCGTGGACGTATGCCAAGAAACTGCCGGACGACATGAAGAAGGCCGAGGAGTACGTCGTCACCCAGGCTGCAGGGCAGACGCTGCAAGACTGATCAGCGCTTCAAAGCAGCCTTCGCTGAAAGAAGCAGGCAAGAAGGCCGAAATACCAGTTGTCTACGTGGAGTTTGGGCCGGCAGAACTGATCGAGACCAAGGGCGATCCGGTCTACAAAGCCATCCCGGGCACGGCCTTGGAGTATGCCGATAACACCAATGGCAACATTTTCCGCCTGAGCGCGCAGTACTACATCTTGATCTCGGGCCGCTGGTTCCGCGGGGCTTCGCTGCAGGGGCCATGGACCTTCGTGACCGGCAGCGAGCTTCCACCCGACTTCGCGAAGATCCCTCTGGACAACCCGAAATCAACCGTTCTGGCGTCCGTGCCCGGCACGCCTCAAGCCAAGGAGGCGCTGATCGCCAATTCGATTCCGCAGACGGCAAGCATCACCCGTTCCGAAGCCAAGCTCACGGTGCAATACGACGGCGAAGCGACCTTCGTGCCCATCGAAGGCACCTCGATGACCTATGCGAAGAACACGTCAGGCCCCCGTCATCAAGGTTTCTGACAACAACTACTACTGCGTTGAAGCTGGCGTGTGGTTCAAGGCTCCCACGCCCCAGGGCCCCTGGCGCGTCGCCGATACCGTGCCGCCGGAGATCTACGACATCCCGCCGAGCTCGCCCCTTTACTACGTCACCTACGTGAAGGTGTACGGCTCGACGCCTGAGGTGGTTTATACGGGCTACACACCCGGCTATTACGGGACGGTCGTTTCGGCGAGCACCACGACCGTGGTCTATGGAACCGGATGGTATTACCCGCCTTATATTAGTCCCACAGTGTGGTATGGATGGCCTTACACCTACGGTGTGGGAGCTGGATTCACCTACACCAGCGATTCCGGATGGAGCTTCGGGTTCGGCTACGGATATGGCTACTATCCCTGGTATTACCCGTGGTGGGGACCGATGGGCTACTACGGATATGGCTGGTATCCCTATTACGGCTGGGGAGCATGGGGAGGAGCCGCGGTCGCCAACGTTTACGGCGTATGGGGCAACACGGCATATTCGCGCACCGGAGCGGCCTGGGCGAATCCCTACACCGGTAACTACGGAGCGGCGACGCGAGGAGCCTACCACAACACGCAAACCGGCAGGACCACCGTCGCCGGTCGCGGCACCAACACCAATATCTACACGGGCAATACCGCCGGATATCGCGGCGGCGCGACCTATAACCCGAACACCGGCATCGTTGCTGGCGGCGGAGCTGGATACGCGGGCAACATCTACTACGGCCAAGGCACAGCCCGACGCGGAGGATTTGCCTACAACACCAACACGAACGCCGGGAGTAGCGGCGGGGAAAAACAACGTCTACGCCGGCAAAGATGGCACGGTGTACAAGTACAACCGGAACAGCGGCAGTTGGTCGAGCAACAGCGGCAACGGATGGCAGTCCACGACCAAGCCCGATGCCAATCTGCAACGTCAGCAGCAGGCGCGCACCCAGGGCGCGCAGCGCACCCAGAACTTCAACTCGGCGCGCAGCTACGGCGGAGGAAAGGGCGGCGCGAGGATGGGCGGGGGTGGCGGCCGAAGGAGATAGAGTCCGGCAAACGGGATAACTTGCTTGTTCGCTGAGTGAGTCAGCCTATTTCTGGATCTTCGATCCGCTTGCAGTTGCTGAGATGGTGACCTGACCAGACTCATGTTGGACCAGCATGCATCTGCTGACCAAGATCACCCAGAGCGGAAACAAAGCAGCGGTCCAAGCGACAGCTGCGACTGACAGTAAAAGAACCAGCCCGACCACATATCCTACGTATGCCAGCCAGCGGGGCAAAACACCCGTACGCAGAAACATTGTCGAGGACGAGAACATGAACATCGCCGCCATCCTCGTTGCGAAGACGCTCATGTAGCGCTAGATTTCGGCTCGCGTCAGAGCATAGCCAGCCGATGTTATCGATTGCCCCAGTGGGCTCCCGAGCAGATGGATCAGAGCTCCTGCGATAACCGTGGAGCTGAAGACCAGGGCCACATACAGTAGGCCGCTGCCAAGCATCACGGTTGAAAAAAACCTATCTTCGAGCGCCCCAAGGTGGTCGCGGATAACCCCGATGAACCAAAGGAAGGCGATACCTGCGAAAGGCAGCAGGTTCAGTGCTGTGGATATTTCATTCGAGTGCCCAACGAGACCAACACCTGGCGTCATCGGGTCAGCGGGGACGGAGAACCAGATGAGAATCTGGCTGGTCATCATCAAAGCCGAGAAGATGATGCCAGCCAAGGCGGCGCTTCGTGGAGTTTTCATTAGCGGAGCCTGTTTCGACGCTTCACCATTCTCGGTGGGGCCGGCTCACAGAGCAAGGATGCCCGAAGAGGAACATTTCCGCCTGCAGCAAGTACCACGCTATGCACCGGGACGGCAGTGCGCCGCCCCGCTCTCCGTGGAAAACCGACTTGGCCAAAGCCTCCTCTCTGAAAACAACCTTAAGTTTGGTTCGACGTCGGCACAACTAGGGAAATCCCTAGCCCGATCGAGGGTGGTTGCGTAGAGAGGACTTGCATGCGGCGGAGCTAAAGCCCTATCATTTAGCAACTTACCCCTTACCGTGTTGCCTGACGGTGCGTTAGGCGCCCATAACATGTGACTGGTGGCGAGGTAGAATCAGGGCGTTAACGATAACATGACAGTCGGTATCACTCGCCGGAGTTCTGCACCAGCGGTTCGAAGCAGCAATAGTACCGCCGGAAACCGCGCTTGGAAATCCCGCAGAAGACGCTGGATCCCCACTCTCCCACAGCCACGACGACTACGGCTATATGAGGAAACCTAAAAACCAAAACCGGACATATCACTTGCTATGAGAAGCGGACATTCTAACTTGCTCCGAAGAGAAGAAAGAGAATGCAGAAAAAGTCGCACAGTTAATAGGGCGAGAAACCCAACGTTTTGTCGTCGTTCTGCACCCAGATGTGCGCTTTGTCGGCGACCCGCTCATTGACGGTGACTACCACAACCACGCCACTCGCGGTAGCAAACGGCGAGCCACTATAACCCTTTGGCACCGCTGCGCCGTCAATGTGATGACTCTTGATGATGCCCCATTCGCCACTCGGTCCCCAATCTTTGAGGAAGTCGCTGTAGGGATAGCGCGAGTACTTGTCGGGATGCTGTTTCCATTCCGGATCGTGCATCCAGACGCCGTAGGCTTTCTCGTAGTTCTGCTGCTGGAGCGCGTCGAAGAACTGGTCCACGGCATGCTCTTCTGGCCAGAAGCGGAACGTCCACCACAGGATGCCGATCACGATGACGGCGCCGATGATGGCGGAGATCAACTGGCGTTTCTTGCGCGCGCGCGCCGCATCATAGGGCTGGGCTTCGAACAAGGTCATGGCAACCATAGTTTACTCGTTGGCACGGGAGGTTGCGCAAGGGAAGACCTTACAGGCTGTGGACTCGCCTGAAAGTTAGACTGCAAAAAAGTACCGGCCGCGAGTGCGACCGGTCAATTATTCTCAATCCGTAAAGCTGCGGCTACTTGAGGGCCTGTAGTCGCTCGCCAGCCAGTTGGGCCGCCGGGCTCGATGGGTTTTCCTTCGCCATCTGCTGATACAGCGCGCGTGCCTGATCCGGCTGATGATCTTCCTCATAGAGCGAGGCCAATAGGAACTGCGCCGCACTCTTGCCCACGGAAACGGTCGGATGCTCGGCGAGCTGCTTGTAGATTTCGATGGCTTGGGGATCGCGGTTGGTGTCGTGATAAATCGATGCCAGCGCCAACTTTGCCAGGCTGGCAATTTCTTTGTAACGGCTGTCCGCAACGTCTTTCAGGGCCTTCTCGGCGCCGGCGTTGTCGCCCATATCGTGCAAGGTTATGCCTTCGAAGTAGCGGGCCACGCGCGAGGACTGGGTGAAGGTGTACTTGTCGGCAATGTGGGTGAAGTCAGCGTTGGCGGCCTTGGCGCGTTCCTGCGAGGAGCCATAGCTCAACATGTCCGGCGTGGCGGGCGTACCGGCCGGACGAATGGGAGCGTCGTACTTTTGCATCGCCCCCGCCAGTTCGCTTCTGGCCTGCTGGTCACGATAGTTAATGTAGGCCCAACCGCCGATGACGACGGCAAAGAGCACGACTACGGCCACGATGGCAGCGGTGACCTTGGAGCGGTTCTCCACCGCCCAGGAAATGGTCTCGGTGGTCGATGTTCGGAATGAGTCCTGCTTAAGTTGATGTCGAGTGTAACTGCGCACGAATGGTCCTTATCTGAAGCTGGTATGCCACAAGGTGGGAAAACCTAAGTCTAACAGGCGAGAGAAGAGGGGGTCAAACGGGGGACGGGGATAGGTAGTGGCCTTACGAAGAATCTACGATACAATCGCGCTGCCGGACGCCGTTATTGGCGCAGAGTCGAACGAGTGTCAGCACGCCAAGGTGAGCCTGATCGTGAGCTGTGAAGCCCTAGAGCTGTTTCGAGGTGGCTGTATCCATGTAGAGCGGACCTTCAGGTCCGCGTCCAGGCTGCGCCTCCCAAGTTTGGGCTTTCAGCCCACTGCGATGCAGCGGGCTGAAAGCCTCGTAAATAGAGCGGCGTTGACGCGGCGCTGAAGCGCCGCTCTACCTGAGCTTGGCGGATACAGCAATTCGGAAATCGCTCTAACAAGGCAAGAAAACATGGAAGTCGTTTACCCAAAGATGAGGCAGGTGGTCAGATGATTCTAAGTGATGGTGAGATCAAGAAACGTGTCACGAGCGACAAACTTATCGAATTTCACGATCCGAAGCAGATCAAATACTGCGGCTGCGAGCTGACTTTGGGCAACGCGGTTGCCCCCAAAACGGGAGAGGTGCTGTCCATAACGGACAAACCGCGCCACTGGTTCAGCAATGTCATGACAGCCAAGAAGTGCTTTGTGATCGAGCCCTCTGAAACCAAGATCCTGGTAACCAAGGAAAGGCTCAACATGCCCAAGGACTTGTGCGCAACCTACGGGCAGCTGAACCGATTGGCCAACAAGGGTTTGATGATTCTGAACACGAGCATCGTAGAACCGCAGTATTCCGGTCCCCTTAGCTGCGTATTGGTTAATTTTTCGTCGCAGAAGCACGCGCTCTCGCCGGGGGATCCTATCGCCAAGCTCACATTCCACCGAGTCGAGGGCACTCCGGAGCAAGTGCTTACCGACTCATATACTCACGCTGACTATGAAACACTGGTTTCGAAGAACGCTATTTGCCTTCCCGAATCGCTTCTGGATATCTCGGGCATAGAGGAGCGGGTTACAGACAAAATGGGTGTCACAGTTAAGAAAAGTGTCGCCTGGGGCGGCGCGATTGTCTTGTTCTTGCTGCTCTGGTCACAGATGGAGGGGTTCCTCTCAGACTGGATATATAAGCGCACGGGCTTCATGGATACAAAAGTTCAAGTCGAGAGACACGTCGACTCCATAATTGACGAGCGGCTCAGGCAACAGCAAGAGGCTTTCCAGAAGCAGACCGACGAGCTAAATCGACACATAGTAGATCTTCAGAACCAGCTCAGGGATAGCCATCCGCCAAAGGGAAGGCCTCGCGGTGCAGCGAGACAGTAAAAGCGTGCACGCGAAACCCCGTGTTTACGATTCGCGCCTCGGCTACGCTCTGGCGGCCGCAGCTTACGACACTTGGCATTGGTCCCACTTCTGGCATCAAAACGAAGCGCCCATGGTACAGCGGTGGGCGGCGGCACTCTCACCTGGGGTGATTCTTGACGCGGGATCGGGCACGGGCGTATACAGGCCTACTCTCGAGAACGCGGGACATCGGGTCGTAGCGGCCGATCTTAGCGCTGAGATGTTGGCGTTGCAACTCCGAAAATTCCCTAAAGCATTAGTAGTGCAGGCCAGAATTGAGGCGCTTCCACTACGAGCGTCTTCATTCGACTATGTCCTGTGCACTAGAGTTCTGAGCCACATTCAAATATTAGAGCCAGTGTTCAAGGGGTTCGCGCGGGTTACAAAACCGGCAGCCAAGATACTGATCACCGACGTACATCCTGAGCATCCATATTCTGAGATGTCAATTCCCACAAACGGCGAGCGGGTTTCAATTGAGACTTATAAACATCCAATTTCGGATATAAAGCAAGCCATTCGGATCAGTGGCTTTGAGTTATCGGAGTTTAGGGAAATCTACTTTGAGGATTTGGCGTGGAAGCCGCCACTAGATGAGTTTGAGAATATTTATGCCGGCCTGGAGCGACCGATTTCTTATGCCGCTTTCTTGAGGAGATATTGATTTCAAGACACAGTCGGCTGCCTCGAGCTGAGTAGACTTCGGTTGTATCACCGACAAAGGCCCGGAAGGATGAGCAAAAACCGCCTCGCGATGGTCAAATGCGCAATGCGTTCGCTCAGAACTTGCCGATCCGGATGCTGCCGTCGCCGGTGGTGATCTCCAGCAGCGGTCCGCCGCCATTCAGCTTGCCACGAATGCGTGACCGCTCGATGGACCCGTTCACCGTCACTGGCATATCCAGTTGGATGTGGCCATCGCCGGTATGGGCGTAAATCTCCGCGGCAAAGTCTTGCGGCAGTCGAGCCTCAACCCTGCCGTCGCTGGTGTGAATCAGCCATCCAGTGTTCATCTTCGAGCCTGGCCGTACGGTAAGGTCAATATGTCCATCGCCAGTGCGCAGGTCAACGTCGGTCAGTACGCCGTCAATGGTCATGTGTCCGTCGCCAGTGTGAGCGCGCAGCCCGCCAGTGAAGTTGCGCACCTGAATATGTCCGTCGCCGGTGTCGATACGGGCCTGCCCGGAGATGCCATCGACTCCAATGTGCCCGTCACCAGAATGTAGATCCAGGGCGGTTTCCGTTGGAACCTGCACCTCGATTCGTACTCCCTCGTGCATGCTGATGTGGATGCCCCAATGATTTGGCACATGGACTTGCAGGTTTACGGTGTCGCCATCCTGGTGCTCGCTGACGCGTACACCGCTGCTACCGATGTTGAAACCTTCGGTGATCACGCGTGCTGAAACGGTGCGGCTGGCTCCGCGGGTGATCTCCACCGAGGCGTCGTTGGTGTCCACACGCAGGCTGGGCTTGTCACCAACCTGGTAGGTCTTGTTCCATTCCTCGGCGGAGGCGGAAAGGCCAAGCGCCGAGAGGCATAGCAAAATAATTAGGAAGGTTTTACGCACGGAAATCCTCCTCGTTGGTTGTTACGAGGAGGACCCTGCGTTTGTTCCGTTTGGTTGCGAATCAGGAGATACGGAAGGGCAGTTGCGGTGCCCGGGGCATGCGCTACTCTAGCGGAGTGGAACTTCGCGCACGCCCCTCACGAGCATCGCTCCCTGCTTGCTGAGATAGACGCGGAACCGGGAAAAGGGTTAGCTTCACCGGCTGTACTGATTCTGTTTTTTCTCCGCGTGGCGCTCCAGGCCGAGTTGGATCAGCCGGTCCATCAGTTCGGGATAATCGATGCCCGTCGCGGCCCACATCTTGGGATACATGCTGATGGAGGTGAAGCCGGGAATGGTGTTGACTTCGTTGACGTACATCTTGCCTTTGCTTGGGTCCATCAGGAAGTCGACGCGCGCCATGCCGGCACAATCCACCGCTTTGAAGGCCGCTATCGCGAGTTGCTGCACTTCCTTCTGCTTGGCTTTCGGTAGCTTGGCTGGGATGATCGACTCCGATCCTTCTACCAGATACTTGGCGTCGTAGTCGTAGAACTCTTTCACAGGCACGATTTCGCCGGGAAGAGAAGCGATCGGGTCGTCATTCCCGAGCACGGAACATTCGATCTCGCGGGCCTTGCCTTTGGCGCCGCCCACGCCCTGCTCGATCACCAATTTGCGATCGTAGCGCGCCGCCTCGTCCATGGCCGCGGCCAGTTCACCGGCGTTGTGCGCTTTGCTGATCCCGACTGACGAGCCCAGGTTCGCCGGCTTCACGAACACGGGATACTTCAGCGCGACTTCGATCTGTTTGCGCACCTTTTGCGGCTGTTCCCGCCACGCGCTGCGCAGCACAGTGACGTGCCTGACGATGGGCAGGCCGGCGTCCCGGAAGAGGCGCTTCATCACGTCCTTGTCCATGCCGGCGGCGGAGCCCAGCACGCCCGCGCCGACGTAGGCGATGTCCGCCAGCTCCAGCAAGCCTTGGATGGTGCCGTCTTCGCCGAAGGTACCGTGCAAAACGGGGAAGATGATGTCCACGTCGATCGAATTGGGCGCGGAGTGGAGTTCGGTAGAGTGAGTTTCAAACGGCATCAGGGCGGAATGGTCTGTGCCCGGCATCGGCGGTACGACTACGGCTTCTCCTTTCGCGAGGAGAGCGGCGCCGGAGGTGGCCTCGGGATCGCCGGCCCGCAGGTGGCGCGGCTCGTGCGCGGCAGGGGATTTGCCTTGCAATAAGCGCTCGGCATGAGCGGCGGTGACCCATCGCCCTTCCTTGGTGATGCCGATGTGAACAACGTCGTACTTCTTCTTGTCGATTGCGTTCAGGACCGAGGCCGCCGACAACAGTGAGACTTCATGCTCGCCACTGCGCCCGCCAAACAGGACACCTACCCGGAGTTTCTTCATGAGTGCATCTTAACGCGAGACGGGCGGTTCGCCAGAGACCACCCGGCTGGAAGACCTCTACAGGATGGACTGCCCAGGGTGCGGTCTCCGCTGCTCCAATGTCATAAGGCGAAGCTGCGTGCGATTCAACGTCATCTTACATTATAGTAAGATACAGCCATGAAGAAGCCAGTGAACGCCTCTACATACACCACTACGATCAGTTCCAAGGGACAGATGGTGCTGCCCGCGCCCGTGCGAAAGCGACTGGGTTTGAAGAAAGGCATGCACGTCAACATCTCTTTCCCGGAAGATGGCGGCGACCGCCTCATCGTGCAGCCTCTGACTTCCCGCCTCATTCAGGAGCTGAGGGGCTCCATTGAATGTGCTGGCGCGGCGCTCGACTATTTGCAAGAGGAGCGAAAACGCGACCGGGAGCAAGGGCGGTGAGACGTTATGTACTCGACGCAAACGCGCTTCTAATTTACTTAGGTAATCGACAAGGTGCCGCCCGCGTGCAAGCCCTTCTCAACGAGTCGCTGCGCAATCGCTCTCCACTGCTGATGTCGGCCCTTAATTGGGGGGAAGTCGTATACTCCATTTGGAAGCAAGGCGGCGAGGCGGAGGCGCGGAGAGTTGAAAAGAACATCGCGCATCTTCCGTTGGCGATCCTGCCGGCTGATCGCGAGCGCGCCGCCGCTGCGGCTGAGCTAAAAGCCCGCCACGATCTGGGATATGCGGACAGTTTTGCTGCCGAACTCGCGCTGGCGAACGAGGCGACTCTGGTCACCGCCCATCCCGAATTTGCCAAGCTGGGCAAGCGGTTGGCCGTGTTGTCGCTGCCGCGACACAAATCCTAGTTGCTGGAGCACGGTATTGCGGTCGTTTTCTAGCGCAGGAACTCCAGGACTCGCTGCGTGAATTCGGCCGGCTTTTCGAGCGCAGGAAAATGCCCGCATTCAGGAATGACTTCCAGTCGAGAGCCGCGGATAAGCCGCTGGAGCTTGCGCGCTAGTGACAGCGCAGTTAGAGCGTCCTGTTCCCCCCACAGAAGCAAAGTCGGAGCTTTCAGTCCGCTGATTTTCATCCGGACAGAAAAAGGTTTCAAGGACACTGCGAATCGTGGGGCCGTCATTTCGCTCCAGATGTAAGCAATAAGCCAGATCAACCAGTTCATTGGTGACCAGGCTCTTGTCGTAGAACATGGAATCCAGCATCACGCGCATATGCGCACGGGTAGAGATATTCAGATCCACGGGAGGCTTGATGGCGCCAGAGTCGATCCCGCAGGCGTCATTCAGAATGAGCCTGTGAACTCTGTCGGGGAATTGCAATGCGAATGCCGCTACGATCCATCCTCCCAACGAATGGCCGAGGAGCGAGGCACGCTCGATTGCAAGCGCCTGAAGAAAACCCTCCAGCACCTCTACAAATCCGGCGATGCGGTAGGTGATATTCGGTTTGTCGGATCGGCCAAACCCGAGCAGCTCCAACGCGACCACGCGATGGCTGGCGGAAAGCGCCTGAAAGCAGAAGGCCCACTGATCGGCGTCCCCGCCAAGGCCATGGACGAGCACCAGGGTTGGCCCGCTGCCAATGTCGTAATAACAGATTTTTCGTCCGAAGACTGTTGTGCTGCGCAGTTCGGGAAGCGGTGGCAGCGCCATCGGCAGGGCGGGTGATGGACCAGTGTTCATCATGCGCATCTCAACAGCCGTTAAAGCTCTCCGCAAGATTCGATCCTGGCACGCTCGGATCTTTGGTGGATGAGATTATCGGTAAATATCACGACGATGTCCGACCGCTAGTACCAGCACGACCAAGCGATCGTCTTCGATTTTGCAGATGGCTCGGTAATCACCAATGCGATACCTCCACAAACCACCTTTGTCGCCCGTAAGTGCCTTGCCCACTTGTCGCGGGTCTTCCGCCCAGAACTCGATTGCGGAAGTAACTCAAGATGCGATGTTGAATGGGAGGGTCAAGTTCTCGAATCTGTTTCTGCGCCGTCAGTTGGAACTCAACGGTCTAAGCGAAGATCGCGCTCCAAATCTTCCAGCGAGATCCTAGGCTCATTGCGTTCGAGGGCGGCGATGCCTAGCAAATAGTCCTCCCGATCCTCCAGGTACTGGCGGATTGCGAGCTTCGCGTAGTAGTTCTTGCTGCCCCCAGTTTCTTTAGCCAGCCGCGCCAAGCGTCTCTCCAACTCTGGATCTAGTCGAATACCTAGCATGACGCCACTCCCACCACTTAGCTGTTAAACATGTTTAACAATCCCGCAAGTGCTGATGGCTACAGGATTTTCTTCCCAAACGCCGACAGCGCCAACTCGACCGCCAGCTCCGCTGTCTGGTTGCGCTCGTCGAGCACCGGATTCACTTCTACCAGTTCGAAGCTCAGCATGCGTCCGTGGTCGGCGATGATCTCCATCGCCAGATGCCCTTCGCGATAGGTGGCGCCGCCCCAGACGGGGGTACCAACGCCGGGAGCATCTTCGGGATCGATCCAGTCCAAGTCGAGCGAGACGTGATAGCCCACGGTGCCGCGTCCGGCAATACGGAGGGCCTCCTCCATCACTGAGCGCATGCCGCGTTCGTCAATGTCGCGCATGGTGAAGACGTGGACACCCGACTTCCTGATGTTTTCGCGCTCGTGATTGTCGACATCGCGGATGCCCACCAGCACGCAGTTCTGCGGCTGTACCTTGGGACTGAAGCCGTAGAGGTCGGTGAGCGGGGACTCGAACAGTCCCATGATTGCGCCCAACGGCATGCCATGCACATTGCCGCTCGGTGAGCTGCCGGGAGTATTGATATCGGTGTGCGCGTCAATCCAGAGCAGCCCGATTCGCTGGTTTTTGCGGCGATAGAACTCGGCCACGCCAGACACCGTTCCGGCGGCGATGGAATGGTCGCCGCCGAGAACCACGGGGATCTGTCCGGCCTCCAAGGTTTTCACCACCAGCTCGGCTTCTTTCGAGCAGGTCTCGGTGATCTCCTTCAGGTATTTGGCGTTGGGATCGCCTTCCGCCTTGGTTTCGGCCAAGGCGACGGGCACGTTGCCACCGTCCTCGACCTCGTAACCGAGGGCCTCAAGCTTGGCTTCCAGACCGGCGACGCGCATCGCTGACGGACCCATGTCAACGCCGCGCCGCGACTGACCGAGGTCCAGCGGCACGCCAATGATCCTGATGTGCTTGGTTTCGACGTTTTGTAATGGCTTCGTGATCGGGCTGGTTGCCATAAGTGATTTCCTAACTATAGTAGTACCGAATTGCGCTACGGATAGAGCCGGTGCAGCGTACGCGCAAAGGGGATGGTCTCGCGCACATGCTCCAATCCGCATATCCAGGCCACAGCGCGCTCGATGCCCATACCGAATCCCGCGTGCGGAACCCCGCCGAACTTGCGCAAGTCGAGATACCACTTGAACGCCTCTTCCGGCAGTTCGTGCTCATGAATGCGCTTCAGCAATAGATCGTAGGACCCGATACGCTGCGAGCCGCCGATGATTTCTCCGTAACCCTCAGGCGCGAGCACATCCACGCAGAGGGCAAACTCCGGCCGTTGCGGATCGGGCTCCATGTAGAACGCCTTGATGGCCGCCGGATAACGATGCACCATCACCGGCCGGTCGAACTGCGACGAGATGTAAGTTTCGTCCGGCGAGCCGAAGTCGCCGCCCCACTCGAACTTGTTCTCGACCAGGCCCTTGGCATGTCCTTCCTGCAACATCTGCACCGCCTCGTCGTAAGAGATGCGCGGGAATGGCGTGGCAATCTTCTCCAGCTTGCTCAGGTCGCGGCCAATCGTCTCCAACTCCGGACGCCGCTTCTCCAGGCACCGCTTGACGATAAAGGTGATGAACTCTTCCGCCAAGGCCATCAGATCGTCGAGCGTGGCGAAGGCGACTTCCGGCTCGACCATCCAGAACTCGGTGAGGTGGCGGCGCGTCTTCGATTTCTCCGCGCGAAAGGTTGGTCCGAAGCTGTAAACCTTGCCCAGGGCCATCGCCGTGGCTTCGATATAAAGCTGTCCCGACTGCGTCAGGTAAGCCTGCTCGTCAAAGTAATCCACCGGGAACAGCGTGGTGGTGCCTTCGCAGGCTGCGGGCGTAAGAATCGGGGGATCGGTAAGGGTGAATCCGCGGTCGTCAAAATAGTCGCGCGCGGCCTTGATGATCTCCGCACGAACCCGCAGGATCGCCGCCTGACGGGGCGAACGCAGCCAAAGATGGCGGTGCTCCATGAGGAAATCGACGCCATGCTCTTTGGGCGAGATGGGATAAGGATCGTCCGGATTGACGCGCTGCACCACCTGCGCGTCGGTCACGTCCATCTCGTAGCCGCCGGGAGCGCGTTTGTCGGCGCGCACCTTGCCGGTGACGATTACGCTGGACTCCTGGGTCAGGCCCTTGATCGAATCGAACAGCTCGGGCGAGACGGCGTTCTTCGCGACCACGCCCTGGATGATGCCGCTGCCGTCGCGAAAGATGGGGAAGAGTAGTTTCCCGCTCTCCCGCAAGTTGTAAAGCCAACCGCGAATGGTGACGGTCTGGCCTTCGTGCTGGCCGATTTCGCGGATGGTGGTGACGGGGTTTCCGTGGTTTCCATTTTCGTTGATGAGTCCATGAGTCCTAGTTCCGAGCCGCGTTAGAATGACTCTAGGAGCTTACTATGCCGCTTGACTGGTCACAATGTCCTGCCGTGGAAAGCGTACCCGGTAAGGTGAGCGGGGCGTGGGTTTTCCGGGTACTCGCATGCCGGTTTCCATCGTGTTCGAGAATCTCGAAGACGGCATGACGATCGATGAAGTGATGGAACAGTTTCCCGTTACCCGCGAGCAGGTCAAGGCTGTGCTGGAATTCGCCGCCCGCAGCCTCGACGCGGAAACCGTGGCTCACCCTTAGATGCTTATCCTGTTGGACAACAGTTGTCCGCGCGGAATCGCCCGGTTTCTCTCCGGCCATACGGTGGCAGAGTGTCGGGAATATGGTTGGGACGCAATAGGTAAGGGGAATTGCTGGGTGCGGCTGAAGCAGCGGGCTTTGAGGTGCTGCTTACGACCGACAAGAATATCCGGTATCAGCAGAACCTGACAGGCCGCACGATTGCGATTGTCGTGTTGGGTAAAGGTCGATGGCAGTTAATTAGACCGATGCTGGAGATGGTACGCGCCGCTGTGAACGCAGCCACGCCGGGGAGTTACACCGAAGTAGAAATACCTGATTGACAAACTTGGTGCACGGTCGTGTCCGGCTAGATGTCTGCGATCTCCAGTTTCCCGAATGCCTCCGCCATCTTCTCCGCAACCTTCTCGCCCTCCACACCCTCGATCTCCAGCAGTACTGCTGGCACGTGCGGCGCTGTCCGCAATAGCTCCATCGTCTGCTTCCAATCGATTGTGCCGGTGCCGGGCCAGAGATGCGAATCGCGGTCCTTGTTGTTGTCGTGCGCGTGCGTGGACCGGATACGGTCCTTCAACGTCTCGAACGCTTGCGGCACGCTCGACATGATGTGCGCATGGCCGATATCAAAACATACTCCGATATCATCGAAGCGCCCGGCATGCAGCAATTGCAGCAACTTCTCCGGTGTCGACAACTCGTTCGTAATATTCTCCACCAGCAGTTGCACTCCGAGGGGTTTGGCAAAAGCGTGAAGATGCTCGAGGGAATTTATTGCGGCATCCAGTTTGTGCTCATCCGCCTCTTCGTGGCCGATGCCAACGTGCTGTATCAGAAACTTAAATGGGGCTTGTTCGGCGACCTCGATGGCACGCTTGATTTCGTCCGTCGCCGCGATACGCTGAAGTTTTTCGACCGATGCAATGTTAATGTGCGTCGCGCCGCCACGTCCCCACTCTTCGTCGGCGTGCATCGGCGAATGCAGCGAGTGGAAGGTCACTCCGGTGCCACGAAACCAGTTGGCGATCTGCCGAACGTGCTGCCGGTTGTTGTAGTCGAAGTGCCCGCGTGCCGCGAAGAT
>CAVYIR010000006.1:0-523154 GCA_963768645.1 uncultured Acidobacteriaceae bacterium | reverse complement strand
AATGTCATCGGGACACTTACACTCAGTATCTCGCCGAGGAGATGCGGACGCTGTGCAGTTTTGCTCAGAAGAATTACCCCGTGAATGTCAAGCTCATTTTGTAAAGCAGAGATAAAAGAGGACACATCGATGACAATCGCCCAACTGGAACTGGCGTCTATGAGCAACCCAGTGTTACACGCCAGCGCTACGATGAAAGCGCTGGTCTATCACAGTGCCGGCAAGATTGCGTGGGAGGACAAGCCGCGCCCCGCAATCCAGCACGTGGGCGATGCCATTATCCGAATGACCACTTCGACGATATGCGGAACCGATCTCCACATTTTGAAGGGAGATCTCCCCTCCGTGACCGGGGGCCGTATTCTCGGTCACGAGGGAATTGGCGTGATCGAGCAGGTTGGAACGGGAGTGTCAGAGTTTCATGTTGGAGACAAGGTCATCATCTCGTGCGTCACTGCCTGCCTGAAGTGCGATTTCTGCAGAAAAGGCATGTATTCCCACTGTCGCCACGGCGGCTGGATTTTGGGGAACACGCTCGATGGGACCCAGGCCGAGTATGTGCGCATCCCGCACGCCGATGGAAGTCTCTACAGCTTTCCGGCGGGTGGAGACGAAGAAGCCCTCGTGATGCTAAGTGACATTTTGCCGACTGGCTTTGAGTGCGGCGTGCTGAACGGGCAAGTGAAGCCTGGGGACACAGTTGCCATCGTGGGCGCAGGGCCCGTGGGGCTCGCGGTTCTGCTGACGGCGCAATTTTATTCACCGGCGGCAATCTTCATGGTCGATTTGGACCAAAAGCGCCTTGCGGTCGCAAAACAATTCGGCGCAAACTCTCTCGTCAACGGCTCGGATGGACACGCTGCGCATCACGTGATGGAGCTAACGGAGGGCGCGGGTGTGGATGTGGCGATCGAGGCGGTCGGGCTTCCTGACACCTTCGACATCTGCCAAGCCATCGTCGCGGCGGGCGGACGAATCGCAAACGTGGGCGTCCACGGCAAACCCGTCGAACTGCACCTGGAGAAACTCTGGGACCGCAACATTTCGCTTACGACACGGCTGGTGGACACGATCACGACACCCATGCTGCTGAAGATGGTACATTCGGGCAAGTTGCAGCCGCAGAAGTTGGTTACGCATCGCTTCGCGATAAACGACATCATGAAGGCGTATGACACCTTCGGAAACGCGGCAGACGACGGCGCGCTCAAAGTGCTCCTGAAGAATGATGGGTCTCGTTGATCAAGGATTCGTCGTTTGCCCGTCACGACGGCGTGTGTCTGCTGCACCGACGCTATGCCATAGGGAACACGACGGGCACGGAGATTTTGCTAAGATCCCGATGCAGTTGGGGGAGTTGCCGAGTCCGGAGTCCCAATTCAGCGTTTATTTTGCCCACGTCGCTCCCGATCAATGCAGCATGCGACTCGATCTCCCCAAGGCCCACGCTTTGGTCGTCATTCAGGAGAAGAAACAACCGCAGCCCTGCGGCCAGCCGGTGGCTTGCAGCGTCGACCCCGTACCTCCGGCTTGGCACACTCTTTGTTGCAGCCAGCATGCCGCAGGTAGCGGCTGGTGATGTGCCTCTTCCGCCGTCGCTTGCCCTCGGAGAAGCAGGACAGCGATGTGTGGCGCGATTCTGAGGTTGTCCAACACGTATGCACGCACAAATAAGACTTGGCCGAATCGCTGGTATTTCGATTGGGCTGCACTATAGCTGGTTTATTATCGCCTTCCTCATTACTCTGTCCCTGATCGGTCGCTTCAGCGCCGTCATGCCGAAGTGGAGTAGCGCTACGGTGTGGTCGGCGGCCATCGTCACCGGACTCTTGTTTTTTGTCGCTCTTCTGCTGCACGAATTGGCACATTCATTGCTGGCAAAATCTCGAGGCCTGCGGGTGCGCGCCATCACGCTTTTCGCTCTGGGAGGAGTTTCGCAAATCGAGTCCGAGGCCCCCGACGCGAAGTCTGAGTTCTGGATCGCCATCGTCGGCCCATTAGCAAGCCTGGTTATTGGGATCGTGTGTCTGCTGCTGGCGCGGTCCACCGGCTGGATACTCAGCAGCGAACCCCGCACTCCTATTTCTGCCGTCCTCGTCTGGCTTGGCTACATTAATCTCATGCTGGCTGCCTTCAACTTGGTTCCCGGCTATCCGCTGGATGGTGGCCGCGTGTTGCGCGCCCTGATCTGGTGGAATACCCACAGCATCGATCGCTCGACACGGATAGCAGCTAGAGTGGGACAGGTAGTTGCGTTCCTCTTCATCTTCCTGGGGCTCTACCAATTCTTCCTTGGCAAGAACTTTGGCGGTCTGTGGCTGGCCTTCATTGGCTGGTTCTTGCTGGATGCGTCTCGTAGTAGCTACGCTCAAGTGGAGATCACCGAGGGAATTCGGGACCGGAGGGTGTCCGACATTATGGATCACGATTTCTCCGCGGTCGAAGCCCATCTGAGCCTGCAGGACTTTGTGCACCGATACCTATTGGCCAGTGGGCGCCGGTGTTTTGTGGTAGTACAAGACAATAATCTGGCCGGGCTTATCACGACTAAGGAGGTCAGCGGTGTGGAACGAGACCGCTGGCCGCAAACCAGCGTGCAGAGTGTGATGCGGCCGTTGAGTCAACTGCGGACGGTCATGCCTGACACTCCCGCCATCCGCGCGCTTGAGATCATGAGCCGGGAGGACATCAATCAATTGCCGGTTGTCTCTGATGGTCAATTGGTAGGGCTCTTTTCGCGCAGCAGTGTGATGGGCTTTCTTCGCAATCGTGCCGAACTGTTCAAGCAGTGAAAGTTCGGAGCCGAGTCGAGCTGGAGACTGCGACAAGAAGAAAGGGAGGAAGAGTGCTCAAGAATGCGAAATAAAAAAGCGCCCGGCAAGTGGGGAATCTGTGTTGGAACAAAGCCAGTAACCCACAGGGGGCTATTCAACTTTTGTCCTTTTGGACGAGTTCCACGGGCATGTGGCTCAGCTTGGTAAAAGTCCGACTCAGTCGCAGTAGAGGCCACCAATCGTAAAGATAGATCTGCATCGGTCGCCACATGGCGACCCATCCGGCAATCGTAAGGCTCTCCCGCACGACGGCAGCCCAAGTGCCCGCCGCATGACCTAACAACATCTTGCTGAGGAGTAGACACGCAGCCAAGAACAGCAGCCCGATGAAAAGACTGGTGCGGCCCCTCCTTAGGAGGCGCTTGAACTCCAAGTCAGTGATTTTGGAGCGGTGAGCAAAATGGTTGTGAACCGCCGTCCTGATCAGTTCTTTGGGGTCTTCCGCCGGCCACTGGTCCAAGTAGATACGCAATTTTATCGGAGCGGCAGGGGAGAATTCTTGGGCCCAGCTTACGATGAATTCTTCCGCGTCCTCGTCGAGGTCCTTTTCAATGAACGGAGAAGGGTCCATCGAATTGAAGAGCTGGTTCATGTCGCGCAGTTTTAGGCTTATGGTGTGCGGGTGCCCGCGGTCCTTCACGGCAGTGTCAAATAATGAAAAACGCATACGAAACCCTCTGCTATCAAGGTTTTGGAGGACAGGCTCCCTCGGTTCCGCGACCGTGCCGAGGTTCTCTAACCTACCGCGTGTGTTTCTCTTCGAGCGACAGACCTTCGGTGAGTCTCGGTGCCTGAACTGAAACTCGGCATCGTCGTACCTTCTCATGAAAGAACTGTAATCCTGATGTTCCCGCCAGGACGAGGTTCCCATTGTTGTTCGCCCAGATTCGGTTCCTGGGTCGTGATGACCTATTCAAGCGAAGCCACTGGAATATGAACTGCGAGCACTGGACAAGGTCCGAGCTGTATTACTCGGTACGTTGTGGAACCAAAGAGTGCCGTGTCCAGCGCACCGCGACCACGCACTCCCATGATCACCAGGTCGGTTTGTGCTTCAAGGGTGAGTTGCATGATCTGCTGGTATGGCACCGGAAAGGCCAGCAAGAGCCCTGCCCATATCATGTGACGGCGCTCGATACCATTGAAATGACCGGCGCCTTTAAGCTACGGCTGCTATGCTCCCGCCTTTCCTTCCCTTCTGCTTGAGCAGCAGGTTTCTTCCCGGCTATTTCGGTCTCCGCTCGGAGCCAATCATCGAGGTCGTGACCGTTTTCACAGCCCCGTTCCTCGTAAAGCTGATACGCGCGTACCCGAATTAACTCCTTCGTCGAGTCGAGCGAGCGTTCGTCGGGTTTCGCGTTTGAATCACTTGCAGTTTTATGTCGCATGGTGGACCTCCTGCACCGGTAACGATGCAACCCAAGGTTGAAAAAGGAGAGGCCGACTGAAGAGAGCTGCGCGGTGCACAGACGCACGTCCATGCACTTGCATTTATGTTTTCATTACTCTTCCCGCGAATCGGTGACAATTGTCGCAGCCACCAGTGACGCGCCACTGGTAGGGATCGCAAAGAGATCGGGCGCTCCGGATGAAATCGTCTCAAGACGCAATGACGTCAGTGCGAATTTGCGTCGCGACCTACGAGCGTGCACAAATGCCGCCGCCTCGACCGGCGCACCAGCCCGGAACGAGTCTCCGCCTTGGGACCATGCACGGCAAAGCCCCGTTGCTGACTATGGTCAAGGGACGTAATTGGCAGGTCAGCGACATTGGCGACCTCAAGGGCGACCACGTTTGGGAACACGGCGATCGCTGGCGGTGCGTGGCAAGGCAAAGGGACGGACGGCAATGGTAAGGCAATTGATTCCCATGAACGCTGGGTGGACACTTGGATGAAGATGCCGAATGGCAAATGGCAGTGCATCGCCACCGCCAGTGCTCCGGCGAAGATGTAGCATGGCAGAAGCTGCATTGGCGCGGGCCGTGGGGCTGAACTTTTCCGGCGGTCCGCGCCGCCTAACGGGATGGCTTATCATTCTTTGATCGGGGCCGCTCAACTCCATCGACTGAGAATTTCTCGGTAAGACAGCAACTCTCAGGGGGAACCTGGGTTGCATTCGGCATAGGATTTCCCATAGGCTATACCGAAACATGTTGCCATGGTGCCGAAATACCGCCCTGTTGGTTACCTTGGGAGTCCTGTTAGTTGCCCTGTTTCCGCTAGGAGCAGGCCCGTTCACGGCTACCCATGGTCCTCTCACAGCATTGCGGGCCCTTGCCTTTGCGATTCTCCTGTTCGTCGCAATTTCGTTCTTGCTGAGGGTGCTCGTCTCCTGCCGTGACTTGCGCCTGAGCCCACGAGTCCAGGTCGTTGGCGTGATGCTATACGATTCGGTACCGGTTCCGAGCCTGCGCTGTTAATTTCTTCACCCTCCAAAGTCCTCTACCCGATTCTGTCCAACCATCACCACGATTCTGGAGGACCATATGCCTGTACGTTCACTGCGCATATTCGCCATCGTTGCAGCTGCTTCCATCACGCTATTCGTAGGCTGTGCCAAGAAAACTCAAGTTGCCAAAACAGTTCCCCCACCGCCTCCACCATTAGCGCCAACGGCCACTCTCGCCGCAAGCCCCGACACGGTCGAGCGTGGCGAAGCTGTCAGGCTTACGTGGGATACGGCTAACGCCAATGAAATCGCTATCGCTGGAGTTGGAACCGTTGCCGCAAAAGGCTCCACGTCCGTAGTGCCACAATCGTCCACCACTTATCTGTTGACGGCCAAGGGGCCTGGCGGTTCCAAAGCAGCCAGTGCCCGTGTCACGGTCATCGTTCCACCACCTTCCATAGCCCACGCGGGACCTGGCGACGAACAACTATTTTCACAAAACATGAAGGACATTTTTTTTGAGTACGACAAATACTCTGTTTCTCAGAACGAGCAAACGGCCGTAGAGCAGGACGCAAGATTCCTGGCTGCTCATCCCAACTACAACCTATTGATTTCCGGTCATTGCGATGAAAGGGGCTCCGAGGACTACAACTTGGCCTTGGGCGACAACCGTGCCGATGCGGTGCGCGATCAGTTGGAAAGGTTAGGAATCAGCGCAGGCCGAATCCGAACCATTAGCTATGGCAAGGAAAAACCATTCTGCACGGAAGAAACGGAAGCCTGCTGGCAACTCAATCGCCGGGCGCATTTCTCCATGCAGCGTTGAACTCGCTGGACAAGACCGAGTGGGTTCAGAAATGCTGAATTGGTAGCTGACCGGATCCCGGCTCACTCAGGTGACGGAGGGATGTCTGACAAAACCGAATGAGAAGGCCGCGGCCAGCGCTTGCGGGATTCGCGTTGGGGGCAGATGGAACCGCCGCCCCAAGCCTGCGTCGGGCCAAAGAAACAGAAGAACGGCGCGAAGCCGCTACTCTGGGAAAGGATGAAACAAATGGCTGATGTCACAGACGCGGGTATCTACAAAGAATGGTGGGCCAATCCGGCCGTCATCGGGCTGATGGGATTTGGCTTGACCACGATGGCGACAGGCCTGCATAACGTAGGATTCTGGAGTGCCGGACCGACCCTGGCATTAGCAATCGCCTTCGGCGGCACGGCGCAATTCATCGCGGGAATCGTGGACCTTCGGAAAGGAAGTATCTTCGGTGGGTCCGCCTTCATGTGTTATGGAGCCTTTTGGTGGTCGGTGTTCGTGCTGCTGTATGTGCAGCCGAAGACGGGCATCCCGGCAGGCAAACCCGAGGAGCTTGGTTTCTTTCTCATGTGGACGCTGTTCACGTTTGGCTTTTGCCTCGCGGTTCATCGTGTCGGCAAGTTCCTGGCGGTCCTGTTCTGGCTGCTGTTCTTGGCGTTCGTCTTGCTTGACGGCGTTGTGCTCGGGATTGTTTCGCCGCACCTGGCAGGCTGGGAGATCTTTGTAGTGGGATTCATCGCCTGGTATATCGCTACGGCGACGTTGGTGAATACAGTTCATGGCAGGAAGGTTCTGCCGCTTTCTTAGTGCGACTCTTTCCGGTCGGGCGCGGACGGTTACTCAGTTCTGTCATCCCGTCTGCTGATTACCGCGCAGCGATCGCGAGGCTGAGAGATCTGGAAAGACAATTGCGAGAAAGAGGAGACGCGGAAGCGCGACTGGTCACTGCGCGATGTCGTGCTTTCCGCCTTAGTCAGATCGAATTGGGTCCGGCGGTAAAAGCAGATGTAGACCTAATAAATGCGTTTGATGCGATAGTGGGCTACTTTAGCGGACGCCCCATTTTGCTTGCTTCTTCACACGCCCAGCATTCCATCGAGGAAGGGGGCGACTCCGTGAGGTCTTGGTTACGCAGCGTGACCATGTGCCCACATGCAAGATAACAATGCACAAAGAAAATGCCTTCTCGCACGGTGCGTACAACTGGCTGCATGATTTTTTGTTCTGCGGCCATCAACGCAGCTCACTACCGAAAAAACTTCCTCCATTGTCGCATGTGGCGCAGTGCCTCTTCCCGATTGGTCTCATTGGAATTGGGAATTCGGGTAGTAACGACTTGAGCCCGAAGAGGCATAAACCTACGAAAGGAATGGCCATGACGCGTAGTTTTCTAATCACTCTGCTGCTAGTCACCTCCGTCGCAGCTACCGCTGTCGCCGGCACAATTGAAGGTAAGATATCGCCGGGGAAATCGGTCGTTTACGTGGACGCCATCCAAGGCAAGACATTTCCTGCTCCCACGCAGACACCGCTAGTGGAGCACAAGGGTATGATGTTCAGCCCGCACATTCTGGTAATACAGCAAGGGATGACGGTTGAGTTCCTGAACCGCGACAACGTGCAACATAACGTCTTCTGGCCTTCGATCAGCGGCAACAAGAAATTAGGACACAACCTCGGCACCTGGCCAAAGGGCGAGAAGCGCTCCTTTAAGTTTGAGCAGCCCGGCGTCGTGCCACTGCTTTGCAACTCGTACCCGGAGATGGCGGGTTACATCATCGTCAGCCCGACACCCTACTTTGCCGAGACCGACGACAGCGGGAACTACAAGCTCGAAAACGTCCCTGATGGCCAATACAACCTGGTCGCATGGCACGAAGGAATGAAACAGCAGACCAAGCCGCAGAGTGTCTCCGGCACAACTAAGGTCGATTTTTTTCTCGCGAAGTAAGGGTCCCATGGAATCTGTCTTGACTCGAGAATGGTTTACAACGCTGCCTAGTCTCTCACGGGGTAGAACGTGACTACGGGACGCCTCCTCCGTACGCCCCTGCTGTCCCGCTTGCGGGCTGGACAAAGGCGGCGGCCCAACCCTATTGGTTATCGAACGATGCCTCGGATCGAAATGCCGAGTGCGTCCGCTTCTATAGATACTTTGCAGGTTTCTCTTCGGCCCTCCAAGAACAGTCCGGGAGGTATGATCTCAGGAGTTGACCCCAAGAAAGATGAGTGAAAACCGCCAGAAACCGAGTGGAAGTTGGTTACGATGCCTTGATCGTCTCTGGCCAGTCTTTAAGCAGAACCGCCAACCGAATTGCCCTTTACTGCTGGAGCGGCATAGCGGGTGCCGCTTTAGTTCGCGCTTGGCAGCACGCCATTTGCCAAGGTTTGTATGTGCAATCTCCAAAAGGGATCGAGGAGATTACACCCTAGCCAGTCCCTTTGACCGCAGCCGACATGTTAGTCCTCCAGGTCTCCTTTTCAATTAGCGCCGCGACTTTACGTACTTCGCTGCTCGAAGCTGAGATTCAATGCCAGTAATTCGTAGCCGATATTGAACGAGTGTCTCGGTTACTCCTAATGCGGCAGCGATTTCAGGTACCGGCGCCTTCCTGCGTTTCTGAGCGAGAAGCGCATCCCTCGGGAGGAGAATAGCCCACGCAAGCCAATTGGCTTCATCTTCCTGCTTTTGGTTGTAACTCCGCATTACGATCTGCCCGTCAGGCGACATAATCATCGTCGCGGGCTGATGCCCCAGAACAATATGAGCGAGCTCATGGGTTATATCGCTGGCTTGCCGACCAGCGGAATGCTGCGGGTTAAAAATTACAAGTGCGGCTTCTCCTTGTATGACCGTTAAAGCGGACCATCCCCACGGATCGACAGTCAGAAGCTGATGCAAAACATCACTCGATATCCCCGGCACGTCGGCTGGCTTCAGGAGCCGCACCTGTAAATACGCAGCGAGCGCGTGCGGATCGAGTCGATCGAAAGCGGTGAGGCCGAGATCTCCCCGCAGGCTGATCGCCGTTCGTTCGGCCCAAGACTTGAAACCCCGCTCCAACGTGGAACTCATGATTCACTGGATTCGGTTGGTTGCATGCGCATCGCCAAGAGCATCATTTGTGCCAACGCTTGAACAGTCGCTTGCTGGGGAGTTTGATCTGTCTTGCAATGAACCGAAATAGACGTAACCGCTGAAGCACCTCCGGAGTCTCGCTCATGCTTCACATCGAATCCGAGGAATGAGCCCGGATCGACCTGAAGCCATCGACATATCTTCCCAAACGTTTCAATGTCCGGTATGCGGCCGTTTTCGACGCGCATTAGCGTAGCAGGGCCGATTCCCATGTCCTTCGCGGTTTCTCGAAGCTTCTTCTGGCCACGCTTCTCCCTAACGAGCACACCTAGGCTCTCGAGGGTTCGTCTCGGCATAACCCCTCCATATATTTGTGTGAAACAGTACTTGACACGAGAAACAAAGTAGCCATACCATAATTATAGTTGCGGAACCGAACTACACAAGCGAAACAGTTGAGGTTTCTTGTTGTAAGTTCGGTTCCTCGGCAAAGCGACCGGGCATTCCAATTTTGGAGGTTCAATCGTGGCAGCTCCCGCTATTTTCTTTACCGACGACCCCCACTCGCAGATGGACGACCTGTTGCGGCGCATCTGCGAGGAGCTTCAACTTAGCCCTGCCCGCTATCAGCAGGCAGTCGAGCGCTACGAGGCACTATGTCATTGGCTAGAGGCAAATGGTAGTGCGATTGCTTCCTTCAGGCCATCGCTTTACCCGCAGGGCTCCATGCGAATCGGCACAACGGTCAAACCAATTGGCCATGACGAACACGACTTGGATTTCGTCTGCGAAGTTAAGACACCATCGACAACTTTCAGTTCTCCGCTGCAGTTACTGCAACTGATTGAGGGCAGATTGCGAGAACACAAGGCTTACGCTTCGATCATCGAGGTAAAGAATCGCTGTATGCGGCTTAACTACGCAAACGAGTTCCACATGGACATCCTGCCCGCGTGCCCTGACACGAATTCGGGTGACGGCTGCCTCGTAGTCCCGGACCGGCAGTCTCGATGGTGGAAACCTTCGAATCCCAAGGGTTACGCCGATTGGTTTGAACAGCGCTGCGAACTGGCAACGCAGGTTTACATGACCGAACGCGCACGCATACTCGCCAAGGCTGAGCCAGTTCCCCCGCAAGAAAGTGCAGCGCAGAAAGCAACACTAAAACGCACCGTCCAACTGCTTAAGCGTTGGCGCGATGTGCGTTACGAGAAACGGCCTAATGTTGCACCGATCTCCATGGTACTTACGACACTAGCAGCATCCACATACGAAGGACAGCTCTCGGTTTCGGAGTCCATGTCTTGCATACTCGCCAAGATTGTTGGGCTGACCGAAATTAGTAAGCCCAGAATCTACGTTCTCAATCCAGCGAACCGCCAAGAGGACTTGAGTGAACGCTGGGAAGATCCAGTTGAGTACACCGCTTTCGTAGCGGGGATACGGGAATTGAACGGACTCTGGGCCAAGGCGATTGCGACCGCAGGGGTCCAGAATGTTGGCATGGCGCTCGAGACCCTGTTTGGCGAACCAGTTAGAGTTGCCGTTCGCAAGCAGGCGAGCCACCTCCAAGAGCTCCGGGCAAAGTCCGCACTCCGCGTGAGGCCGACGGGAGTAATCACGGCGATGCCCGCCGTTGGCGTTGCGATGAGATCCAATACGTTTCATGGGAAGTAGCCGCAGATTTGCACGACAGCGCCGGTTTACTCTTGACGAACAGGCGTACCGGATGACCGTCGCGTGGCCCGGTCTGCGCGTGACAAAGAAACAGCGGCAGTCAGAGATAGTCTGGGTCGGCGAGATTCAGCCGACCTCCATGAGCGAGAACTATACCGTTTCGATACGCTTGCGTCAGCGCTGGTGTCCGGAGGTTAGAGTGATTCATCCGCGGTTGAAAGTGCGCGAGGGAGCCGTAACCCTACCGCACCTGAATAGCGACGGGAGCTTGTGCCTTCACGTCGAAGGAGAGTGGCATTCTGGCCTGTTCGTTGCAGAGACCACCGTTCCCTGGGCGAGTGCGTGGTTGTATTTTTACGAAGTCTGGAGCGCAACCGGTTGGTGGCTGGGTGGTGGCACGCATCCAGAAAAACCTGAACATCGAAGCGAGTGACGGCGGTGCGTGACGAAATTACGCGACGGAGAAAAAAGGCCTGACACGACGAATTCTCTCTATTGACGGGGGCGGGATCAAGGGAGTGTTTCCCGCGTCATTTCTCACAGCGGTTGAGGACTCGGTCGGTGCGCCGATTTCGCGATACTTTGATCTAATCGTCGGTACGTCCACCGGTGGGATAATCGCGCTTGGGCTAGGTCTCGGTCTTACTGCGAAACAGATACTCCAGTTCTATGAGGAGCGTGGCCCGAGGATCTTCGGAGGGAATCGGCGGTTGCGTGGGCTCCGTCGCATCATCCGCGCAAAGTATGATCCTGCGCCGCTTCAGGGCGCATTGGAAGACGTGTTTGGCAATAGGCTATTGGGAGAGAGTACCAAGAGGCTTGTAGTACCCTCATTCAACGTCGAGACCGGAGAAGTGCATGTTTGGAAGACAGCGCACCATCCTCGCCTTGAACGCGATTACAAGCACCCTGTTGTCGAAGTGGCTCTCTCGACGGCATCCGCCCCGACGTTTTTCCCGACTTATCGCTCTCAGTCGGGGACCCCTCTGATCGACGGTGGAGTATGGGCGAACAACCCCGTCGCCATCGCCACTGTCGAAGCCATCGGCGTCTTGCGTTGGGATCCTACGGGTATTCGGATTTTGAGCCTGGGATGCACGACGGCGCCACTGGACATCAACTGGGGCCGTACTCATTCGTTGGGACTGTTGGGATGGGCTCGAAAGATCGCCGACGTATTCATGACCGCCCAGTCAGCTTCCGCGATTGGGATCGTTAAGCATCTACTGCCAGACCGGCAGCAGTTGATTAGGATCAGTCCATCCGTCGGGAAGAACAGATTTGACCTCGACAGAATCACAGAGATTCCGTCACTCCGAGGGCTCGGTGATTCTGAGGCAAGAAAAGCGCTTCCACAACTCCGACCGATCTTCTTCGAAAGCCCTGTGATCGACGATTTTGTTCCTTACAACAGGGTGGTTGTGGGGCAATGACCTAACCGCTGTGAATCTTCTTCGGAGATTATCTCTCCGGTGCTACGCACTTCGTCGACTGCCGATGTTGGCCTCACGCGAACGATTGGGAACAATATGGACGTTGTTAAGGGGTATCACCCATGCTGGTTAAGCGGCAAACAGCAGGTGTCGAGCGAAGACGAAAGCGGGCCGCTCATGTGCCGCTCCAGCGATTCGAGGCAACGGGTTCTACGCTCTCCACTCGGACCCAAACCGAGCAGCCGAACTCGGTCGCAAAGGCGGTGCTCGCAACCGTAAGGTATACGTCGGCGAGGTTGGCAATGTCGCCGCACCCGAATCGGACGGGGATGTAAAGCGGATGCTGGCCGAAGCGATGGCTGATATTCGGGCTGGGCGGATGGCTCCCAAGCTCGGAAGCACGCTCGGATACCTAAGGATGTTCCTGCCGTACGACCGAACGATCTAACAATTTTGCTAAACTGCCAGACCTGGAAACCCATCTTCTTCGTGTGGTTTTTTGGATCCAATGCTGACGGGTCTCGCTCGGTTCCTCGCCACAGTCAAATGAGCAATAGTTTTTCCCGCGAACGGCCGGAGCGGCGCACTAGCGGCCCGCTTTCGTCCTCGCTCGACACAAGATCACGGCCCCAGACGGGACAATTCAAGAGCCCTGCGAGATCCCTAAATCCGGCCGCTATGCTCCGCAGGGGTAATATTGATCGCAGCCGGATAGGTGCTGACTGATCATCGGTAGCGACAAGGTGGGGTGCCTTCCCGCCCCACTTTCCAGGTGAATCCGCACGACAATCGGGAAGGTCACGGGAGTGTGACGCATGTCAGTGGGCACCACCAGCGACCTGCTCTACTGGGAACACGTATCCCAAACCCAAATTGAGCGGACATGGGTCCAAATTGACCACAAGCTGAGTTCTTTGAAGGCCGCAGAGATTTCGGAAGAGATTCGGTTAGCCATCAAAGCGGAAGCCAATCGTATAAGTTCCCAGCAACGTTCGAACGACAACTGGATGGCTGTGCGGCAAATGCAGGTTGCTGCAGAAGTGCGGTTCACAAACGAGTGGGTCGAAAAACTCTACACAGCGTATTGCGATGTCTGGACGAAACAGGGGGAGACTAAAACCGCCGTATTCATTCGCTGCGTTTTTCACAAGGCCATCGAGCCCCTTATTGAAATGCGGAAGCACAACGCGCTGAACTGGATCACGCAGGAACTACGCCGAACTGGCGGGCGCATGGACATTTGGAATGCCGTCAAATCGAGTTTTGAAGCTGAGTTGACCCGACTTGACCGTCGTTGGCGGCGCAAGCTTCAGATAGAGGCAAGAGAATGCCAACATGCACTTCGACAAAACCATATTGCAGGAGATGAATCTGCCCGGCAGGGGCACACACTCATCAATACCAGGACGGCCTACGCAGGTGGACCCGATCTCCCGGTTTTGAGAGATGGCCCTAAGGCGAAAAGCAGGAGCCCTAGACAACCGGCATTGACAAAGGAGGAGGAAGAGGCTCTGAAGCGAAAGCTTGGGAATCCGCCTGTGTATCCAGCACTATCGGTCAGAGAAGTTGCGGCTGCGGTCGGGAAATCAGAATCGACAATCTACAGGTGGGTGGAGACGGGGAAGCTTAAAAGCTCAAACGTTCCCGGAAGAGTCCTGACCAAATCCGTGAAAAGCCTTCTAAAGGGCCGCAAAGACAAATAGGAAACGCACTTCTTCGTTTTCTGCCGATTATTATTCGCAATCCCTCGCATCCATACTCATCCGTCCCTAGACGATCTTCCGCGTTTTCTCCAGACTCCTGATTGAGAAGCCACTGCGTCGCGCGCAAATTTTGCGAACAGGGATTCGGCCCTGGCTGGGGTCGAGGGTCGTACTTACTCCAGCACACACCCAAGGGGCGGGCGTCCGTTTGCGGTGCGCCGGTCAAAGGCAAGATTCAGGGCAACGCCGAGAGGATCGATAATCCGCCGCGCTTATTTGACCGCGATCGACAGCACTATGGTGCTCTTTAATTGGCGGGACCGCCGTGGTCAGCGATGAGTCCCGGTCGGGAGGGCCGCAACAATTTAGGCAGTAACCAAACTCATGAAGGACCTCGGGCACAATTCGGAACTGAGCGCTCCCGCCGAGCGTGTTATCGTTCTGCCTGAGGCGAACTCCGGCCTTCCGCTGAAAGGAGACTTTGAGCGGATGGCAAGACGGAGGTTTCAAAACCCGAAACCGTTTCGGGAAGGCGCGTGGTGGTGGATGCTCATCTATGAAGACACATTCATCGCTGGCAAGTGCGCGCGGCGAAAGAAACGGGTAAAGCTCGCTCCGGCAACGATGAAGGAGCGGGAAATTCAGAAGGTCGCAGCCGAGTACCTCCGCCCCATCAACCAGGGGCTGGAGGCGATCGGTTCAGCTACGAACTTCGCATCCTATGCGAACGACACTTACATTCCGGTTGTGTTGCCGCTGATGGCAACAACCACACGGAGTCGTTCGCTTGGGATAATCAACAATTATCTGCTCCCTGCATTCGGCAAGTTGTGTCTGCGCGATGTGGGGACCTTGCAACTCCAGCGGTACTTCAGCGGTATGGCGTCTAGCAATCTTTCGCACGAGTCGAGAGACAAGATCCGCGATGTGCTCTCCAGCATCCTCGGGTCGGCTGTGCGCTATCAGTTGCTGGTGAAGAACCCAGTCGAGGGGGTGCAGCTACCGCCATGCGTCATTGGTCGGCGCGTGCGGAAGCCCAACATCACCTCGGAGCAGTTCGAGCAAATTCTTGCGCTGATGTCTGAGCCCTACGCCACGATGGTTTATGTAGCGGTGTACTCGGGCCTGAGGGTCAGCGAACTGATTGGGCTGCGCTGGAATGACGTGGGATTCGACTCGCTCATGGTCGATGAACGCTGCTGTCGCGGTGACTGGTCCGCTCCCAAGAGTGAAGCCAGCAACGCGCCGGTAGCGGTTCAGCGGCACGTGATCGAGCGGATACACCGGCTGAAACTACTCACCGTTGACGGCAAGTGCGGCCATGCGGTGCGGAAATACAAACTGGTGAAATCGGACGGACCGACCGATTTGGTGTTCTAGTCGGTCCGCCAAGGCAAGCCGATGCGGGACAACAATATCCTCATCCGCCACATCAAGCCAGCCGCGAGACAGTTGGGGCTCGACTTTGTGAACTGGCGCTGTCTCCGCACCTCGTATGGAACCTGGTTGAAGAGGCACGGAGCCGACATGAAAGACATCCAGGGCAGATGCGGCACTCGCGTATGTCCACGACTGCGGATATTTACGTTCAGGACATACCGGAGTCGCGGCGCAGTGCGGTGGAACGGCTGCCCTTGCCGACGGTAGTGCAGTGACTTATTGGAACGTTTTGGAACGGAACGTGATTCTGGATAGCCTACAACTCATTGATTCTATGGTGGCCAGGGACGGAGTTGAACCGCCGACGCCAGCCTTTTCAGGGCTGTAGTCTCCCATAGCTAACCTATTGAATCGACTACTTCTTTCCTGTTTTTCCAGCCTATTTCGTATCCACAAATTGGAACGTTAATGGAACGTCGCGGGAGTTGGTGTTCGCCTCGACACTACCGCAAGACGACGAACCACGCTCGCTGACCCGAGCCCGCGCACCAGTATCGCGCCCAGCTGTGCCCGACACACTGCGCTCGGACGATCTGCAGGACGGTCGCGTCGTGCCCAACTGCGCGGAAATCATCGATGAGGTGCGCGAGGACTCACGAAAGTTCAACTCCTTGCTGAAGAAGTTGTGATGGCCGATTCCCGAAAACCCGTGCAGCGTGCGGTGGCGCCGGAAGTACCGCCCCCAATTGCTGCGCGGACGCATCACTGGGAGTTGGCGCTATTGCGGGCGCATCGGGAAATTACTTTGCGCTGGGCTCCCCTGATCGGAGCGGTGTCAGCCCAACTCATGCAGTTGAGCGGAGCGATTGTAACCATGGCTCTATCCTGCCGTGGCGCTCCCAACACCATAGGTACGATTACCAACTGGGGCCGAAACGATTTTAGCCTCGCCGACGTCGAGAACTGGGCGCGAGGAGGAGCGGCAACGGGAAGCTCGGACACTTCCTTACGCTCCAGAGCGAGGCCGAGTTGCAACGGCCAGCCAGTTTGCCAAAGAGCATTGCGCGGGATGATCCGCACACTGCGTTCTCCTCCTCGCACGCACAAGTCTCCCCTCAGTCTTCGCACCGTTTCAGCGCGAATCGGGAAAAGAGATCTATAAGGAGAATCGCGTCGAGTGGCTCATCCCTGACAAGGAAACCACCCGCAACGCGATTAGAAAGGGCAGTGCGAGCCCCGTGGAAGATTATGCCAAGAGGTCGCAAAAGTGGGAAGGGGAAATTGAGGACGCCCCCTCTGAATCAACAACAGCAGTGCCGACTTGGGAAGCAACCGAAATCGAGGCGACCCGTAAGCTGGACACCTGGCAACCACGCCTGAAGCCAACGACCAAGGACGTAGCGCGGACGTTGGTACGCCACAGGGTCGACGGGACGCGAATTGCCGAGGTCTCCATCGCGGAGATCGGCCGAGAGTGCGGGATCCGCGACCGTCAGGTTCGTGAACACCTCCGCCGCTTGAGGCACGCGCGCGTCATAGCGGAACCCAAACAGCAAGGCGGCGGGCACTTTCAGCGGTATCCACTCTCACCTTTCTTGGTGCCGGAATACGTGCTCGACGCGCCACAACTCAAGAAACAGCCGCCCCGGGGTTTGCTTATACGCAACGAACCAATCACGTTCAGGTCGGCGGAAAACTGCCGAGCTGAGGGTGTCGGGTCGGCGGAAAACTGCCGGGCTGAGGCTGTCGGGTCGGCGGAAAACTGCCGAACTGACCGACCGCATAAAGAGAACGCGTACGCGCCCGCACGCGATGGTGGTGGTGGTGGTTCTGAAAATGGTTCTGATGAAAATTCAAAATTACTATTTCCACCACCACCACCCGACGAAGTCGACGTGATTTTCGAAGGGTTCAGCCGCCTCGTCCACCTTCTCAAACCCGAAGGCGAGCAGCCAAGCTACTGGAACGCGGAACGGCTGTTGGCGAACTTGCGAGTAAAGGCGCTGGACATCACGGCGCCCGAGGCGGTGCTGCTTTTGCTAGAAAAGGCGAAAACGACTAACCCGAAGAAACCGCCCGAGACGCCGATCGGCTTTTTTCTCAACTGGAGCATGGAGCAGTTTTGCACCAAGGATCTGAAGCGACTAAGAGCAGAGCAGCGGCGCGCTCGCGAAGCCGAGAGGGAAGAGCAAGAGCGGCGCGAAAGCGAAGCTAAGAGGGAAGAGCAGGAGCGGCCCGAGCGCCTGCGGCGAGAGGCAGAGATCTACGAAGCAGCCGAGCGTCGCAAACGCGAAGCCGAGGAGCGCGAAGCCGCCGCCAGAGACGAAGGTGAAGCCGAGGAGCGCAAAGCTGCCGCCAGAGCCAGAGACGAAGCCGAAGCCGCCAGGGATGCCTTCTCCCGCCTACCGGCCGAAGAGCAATCCGCCTTACGCGAGAAAGCCAAGAGTTCGATCCTGGAGCAGCAGCCGATTGCCCACAGCTGGCCAGCACGGAGGCTGGAAGAACTTATCGATGACACAACGTGGAAGCAGTGGTTTCGAAGGTGGCAGTTTAGAATGGCAATCGGGAAAGCCGAGGACCACTGTTAGGCGCCATAACCATTAGTGCCTACGTCTTCTTGAATGCGAGCGCCAGTTTGAGAGCGAATTGTAATTCTTAGGTTTTGGATCGGCAGGCGGCGCACGAGTCTCAACATCGGCAGCCGGTTCTTAAGTAGGAGCAGACACGGGCTCTTTGGTTTACAACCTGCTTCCATTGAGACGTTTTCAGGCGCCTTGCTACGTTGATTGCGTCGGCGCTGCAGGACCCGACAGATGACTAGCGTCTTCGTGGGGCCGAAGGCGCAAAATGAATCCCACTCCGGCGGTCTGATTGGCACCACGATCTGATCGGTTGACAATTCACGACTAGCGAGTAAACCGTGCCCTGACCGTCCTGCCCGCCGGACATCTGGAAATCGAGATGTCGACTGAAGTCAAGGGAAGCGGCCGGATTCCCGTCGGCCTTTTCGTGAAACTGCACCTAATCTGCACCCGATGATTGAGAGCCCCGGACTAAGTGCATGAAATCGCGGACGTTACGGCCGGCGGCCAAATACGCCTGACGGTTTATAAAACCGTCGTCACGTCTTCTATATCCGAGGAATTCTGGAGTTCCGGTGAGGTGCCCGGTGGACCGAGAGGCAAGGCATCTTCATGGCGGGCAATGAAGCCCCCCAACAGTGCTCAGCCCGGAAGAGTGCTTGGCGCTCCTACGGCGCTGTTTGGGCACGAGCCGCACACGACCGCCGAATCCAACCAGGCTGCAACTCATCTGGCAGGTCAATACAACCGCGATCGACATTCCCAGGGAGTTCCGCAAGTACCATGTGCGCGGCTACCCACGCGAACCCAGAGAGATTTGGACGCGCAACCGCATGGCCGTGAGAAAGATCTGTAGTGCCGACCAAATGGCGGGCGGACAGCCATGGCCGTTCCGCCACGAGTACCGGCAGTGCGGATATTGTGGACGACGGATGATTGGGTTGCAGGCAGGGCTTCGTCGGTGGTATGAGGCTTGTGCTTGGGTCAACGGGATGCCAGCATGGCCCTGTTGGGTCAACGGGATGCCAGCATGGCCCTGCAGCCGCGCTTGTGCAGCGTCGAACCCGAAATCATTAGACAAATCTATGCCTTCTCGATTCTCAAGTGCTCTCGCTGGCTGCAGGGTCGGGTCTCACGGAGGAAAGGCCACTACCGACCAGCACCAACATCTCGACATTCGGCTTCTGCGTCGTGGCGGGTTACTCCAGGCTGGAGCTCGGTTCCAGATGGGAAAGATTCAGGGACATAACACCGGGGCGACCCTTCTGCTGTCCTGGGGCAACGGCCCCGGGAAGCGGCGCTGCGCGGTTCGGCTGTTACGCACCCACTGTAACTACGGCGGTATGAGACAGTGGCTGCAGTGCCCAGTGGAGAGCTGTCGCCGGCGTGTGGGCGTCCTGTACCTGAAGGGCGACTCGATCGCGTGTCGTGAGTGCACCGGCCTCGCCTATCGGTCCCAGCGAGAGGAGTTTGGATTCCGGCGCCTGCGGCGCGCATGGGCGGTCCGGGCTCGGCTGGGTCTCTCCGCAGATTTGGATTGCCCGCTTGGCGCAAAACCCCAGAGGATGCACCGGAAGACGTATGAGCGACTCCGCCAGCACTATGGCCGTCTTCTCGACCAAGCTTTTGGATTCGCTGCCAGCGTGATTCGCCGCAGCATGGAACAAGGAGAAAACGAATGCGCCTGAAAAGACACCAAGGTTATGTCAACCCTGCAATCCCGCCCTACCTAACCCACGACGAACAGCGATTCGTAGCAATGTATCTTATGACAGGCGGGAAGCTGCAAGAGATAATCAGACAGTGGCGCAATGTCACGGTCGAGCAATGTGAGCGGCTCGCTGCCGACCCGCGTGTGAATGCGGAATGTAAGTATCGGCGCGAATTGGTCAGCAAGGTCATGCATGGGGAGCAGCCAGAACCCCGGCCTGGGCACGACCCTTATCTGGAGCGTCAACACATCACAAATGCTTTCAGCCAAGTCGGGGCGAGAACCGCGGCGCAGCAGAAAAGCTGAGACATCGGCTGATGAAGTTTGCGGGGCTACATTACCCTACCGTGATAAAAGAGCAGGCTTGGACGGTACGAGGGACCGAGTCCGCTGTCAGCCGTGTTATTGGCCAGTCGCGGGCGAACCTCCAGCGCGAGCAGAGCCGGCTGCGGCACAGATCCCCAAAGCCGGTATCTCGGGAGTTCGCCAGCTGGCACTTCCACGCATAGCCGACAACCCGTCAAACTGGATTACTTACGAGTAGACGATCCACTCAGGATGCCTGGCTCGTGGCCAACTTGACGAGCGTTTGCGGCACTGCGAAACGCGGCATCGAACCTGGGTCCGGCGGCGGTTCGCTGCCGACTCCTTCGGCCTTCCCGATACGTGTAGGATGCAAGGGTGCTGAACGCTTGGGAGCTTTTATGGACACAGAGGATTTCCAAAGGATCGCCCTTAGCCTTAAGGGTGTCGAAGAGAGTTCCCACATGGGCAGTCCGGACTTCAGGGTTGGCGGCAGGATTTTTGCAACGCTTGCATCGGCGAAACAGGGCTACGGCAACCTGATGCTCACGCTGGAGCAGCAGGCAGCGTTCGTCGAGGAACTCCCCGAGGTCTTCGTCCCTATTGCAGGCGGATGGGGACGAATGGGAATAACGCATATCCGATTGGCGGCGGCGAGGGAAGAAGTGTTGGCTGGCGCCTTGCGCACGGCGTGGCAGTTCCGGATCGAAAAGAACGCACAGTCACGCCAGAAGAGCCGCGGTCCTGCAAAGCGGATAGCGAAGGGCGCCCGCAAGAAATGATGAAGAATTGTTGCTGCATAGTGCCTACGCGGTGCGTTGATGGTTGTGAGCTTGTCAGGAGGAGGCGAGGGGCGCATGGGATTGCTAGTGCTGTTTCTGCTTTCGATCACGAACGGCTTGACGTTCGCCCAAGACTACCCAACTAAGCCCGTGCGCATCATCGAGCCGTTCGGGGCTGGCGGTGGGCCTGACGTGGTAGCTCGCGCCATCAGCCCGAAGCTCTCAGAGCTGTGGGGCCACGCAGTGAAAATCGAGAACCACCCCGGCAAGGGAAGTACAGAAGCCCCTGCCCCCGTTGCGAAGTCGCCACCCGACGGTTACACGTTGCTCGTGAACACCAGCGCTCAGGCGTACAGCGCCGCGCTCGTGAAGACCCTGCCGTATGACCCGCTCAAGGATTTCATTCCTGTCGCTCCGCTCACCAGCCAGCCCTACGTGCTGGTTGCAGGAAAGTCATCTGGCATTACCTCTGTTGGCGAGCTTATAGCAGCGGCAAAGGTGAAGCCCGGTGAGCTGAAGTTTGGATCCACCGGCGTGGGCACTGGCACGCACTTGGGGATTGAGAAGTTCAATCTAGAGGCAGGCATTGCGGCTGCACACGTCCCAGCACAACCGGGCGAAGCGATCGCTGACGTGATCGCCAATGCGGTTGCAGGACGAACTACTTACATGATGGCTCCTATCCAGCTTGCCCTGATCGATATTCGTGCGGGCAATCTCCGTGCCCTAGGCGTGACGACTGAGAAGCGCTCGGCCTTACTGCCCAAGGTTCCGACCATCTCGGAGGCTGGCGTCCCCGGCTTTAACTGCTTTTCGGTTGCCATTCGATGCGTTGACGCAGCGCCGGACTGATTTTCGGAGAGCTGAATCGGGTCCGAGCGCTAGCTAAGTTCGCGACGCTCGTTCTAACAGATCATGCAAGGGTCGGGCTGCAAAGTTAGAGCTCGCTACTGGCATTCATAGGTTACCGCAGGCAACTTAATGCTGGACGGCGAATCCATTCCAGCGTAAAAAGACGGCAGAACGATTACATTCGACGTCTTTTCTCGCCGGCATGATGTTTTGATGGTGTGCCAGGGGGCGTTCTTCGAATGAGCAGCACAACCAATATCTATGGCGAAATTGAAATTGGGCTGCACCGGGTTCAACCGGAAACTTATGAGGTTGAAGTGCGCATCACCGACCCCGGTACCGATGCCGAGATCGCACCAGCGCGCGGACTAGCTCACATTTCGCTCGACGAACTGCAGGCCCTCCACTACAGTCCGCTCGATTACGGCCAGAAGCTAGCCGATCAACTCTTTCAGGATCATGGACTCCGCGAGTTCTACGGGGAAAACAAGGCCGCATTCGACGCCAGGGGAATCGTGATCCGCCTGCGGCTTTTGATCGGTCCGAGCGCGCCGGAGTTACATAGCCTGCGCTGGGAATTGCTGCTCGATCCGGATACCAGGCAGCAGTTGGCCACCTCAGAGAGGATTCTGTTCTCGCGCTTCATGCTTGGCCGGGACTGGCGCGTGATCAAGCTGCGCCCGAAGGCAGAGTTGAAAGCGATTATCGCTGTCTCGGCGCCGAATGATCTTAACGCATACGGTCTGGTGGATGTCGACAAAGCGGGCGAGATCGCGCGCGCGCGCGAAGGGCTGGCAGGAATCCGGGCGACTACCGTTGGAGAGGATCATCCGTTGACGCTCCTGCGCCTGATCGAGGCCATCAGGCAAGGGAGCGATGTCCTCTATTTAGTTTGCCACGGCGCGATGCCGAAAGGCGACACACCCTGTCTGTTCTTGCAGGATGAGCAGGGTAATACTGCCCGGGTGATGGCGAACGACCTGGCGCAGCGGATCAGCGAGCTGCAGGAAGCGCCGCGCCTGGTCGTAATGGCTTCATGCGAAAGCGCTGGCCGGGAAGAAGGTCCGTCAGTGGATGGAACCTCGGCCGCTCAGTCGGCTCTGGCCCCGCGCTTAGCCGAAGCGGGAGTTCCCGCTGTGGTGGCGATGCAAGGCAAGATCACCATGGAGACGGTGAGGCAGGCGTTGCCGGTGTTCTTCCGCCAATTGCTGAAGGATGGACAAATAGACCGAGCCATGGCAGCGGCGCGCGGTGCGGTTCGCGACCGGCCCGACAGTTGGATGCCAGCGCTATTTCTCCGCCTGAAGGGTGGACGAATCTGGTACGAGCCTGGCTTTGGTGGGGAGGACAGAAGCGAATTCGAAAAGTGGAAGTCAATCTGCAATTCGGTACGCAAAGGACAATTCATCCCCGTCGTTGGCCCGGAACTGGGAGAGGACGTGTTCGGCGGGACACGTGAACTTGCCAACCGGCTGGCAGAAAAGCACGCCTTCCCTCTGGCGTCCTACGAGCGCACGGATCTCGCGAAAGTTACTCAGTACATCAGCACGAACCAGGACCGCAGCTATACGTGGGAGGCTGTGCAGAACCAGTTCCTGCGGCAGATATCCGAGCGGCTTGATGGCGGCAGCAACCGCTATACCCAGAAAACCCTTCCTGAGTTTCTCGAACTCGCCACCCAGCGTTGCCTTTCCGATCAGGAGCATCCGTATCGGATACTTGCCGATCTGCCGGCGTCGATTTACCTCAATGCCAGTTACGAGCCAATGTTGTTCCGATCGCTGAAGGTGGCTGGCAAGAATCCGGAGGCAATCTTTACCTCCTGGCGGGGAGTAGAAGTCCCCAAACAGCCGCAACCGAAAGGCCCCACACCAACTCCCAATCAGCCTTGGGTCTACCACGTCTTTGGCCTCTTCGGAAAGCCCGATACGATGGTGCTGACGGAGGACGACTTTTTCGACTACTTGATTGCTACCTCGCGGTTAGATCTGTTGCTACCGACCTTGGTGGGCCGGCTCATGCAAAGCTCACTTCTTTTCCTGGGCTTTCGGCTGGACGACTGGAGGTTCCGTGTGCTCTTCCGGATGATCATAACCAGGCCTGGCACGGAAACCATGAAAGAGCTATCTCACGTCGGAGTGCAGGTGAATCCAGACGAGCAAAGCTTTGCCGACGTCGAGCGAACCAGAAAATATATGGAGAGCTACTTCCAAGGAGGGAAGGACGCCCCGAGGATATCCATTTACTGGGGTAGCGCCGCCGACTTCCTCAGGCAACTGCACAAACACCTGGCGGAGACGAGCGAAGCCGAGACGTCGGTGGTAAAGGAGAGCGGTGATGAGTGGCTCTAGCACCGCCGTGGTGACGCTGACGAATCCGTTCGTGGGACCGCGTTCCATTCAAACCGGCCAAAAGATCTTCGGCCGCGACCTCGAGATCGAACAGTTGTACTACCTGTTGAGCGCGGAGCGGATTGTGCTTTTGCACTCACCCTCCGGAGCGGGCAAGAGTTCCCTGATCCAGGCCGGATTGATACCGCGGCTGAAGCAACGGTTTGACGTGTGGGGGCCCACACGCGTAGGCCTGAAACCGCCTGAGGGTTGTCCCATCGTAGCGAACCGGTTCGTGCAAAGCGTCAATCTGGGCTTCGAGGCCGGTCTCCCCGAGAAGCGCCAGCGTCCGCCAGAGTTGATCTCGGCCATGACTCTGTCCGAGTATATCGCCAGCCGCCCGCGCCGGCGCGCGGCACCCCCAAACATCGTGTTGATCTTCGACCAGTTCGAAGAGATCCTCACGGTCGATCCGCTGGCCCTGGACGCCAAGCACGAATTCTTCGCTCAAGTCGGAAAGCTGTTGCAGGGTCCTCATGTCTGGGCTTTGTTTGCGTTGCGCGAAGACTACCTGGCTCCTCTGGATCCCTACGCCGAGCAGGTTCCCACTCATTTGAAGAACCGATTCCGGCTTGATCTGTTGGGGAGAGAGGCGGCACAAGAGGCGATTTCCCGATCGGTCGAAGAAGGCGGTCGACGGTTCGCGCCTGAGGCGGTGGGGAAGTTGGTCAATGACCTGGCGACGATGCAGGTGCAACGTCCGGACGGAACATTTGAAAGTCAGACGGGCCCGTACGTCGAGCCGCTGCATTTGCAGGTAGCGTGCCGTGGGCTGTGGGAACGGCTGCCGGCGAACAGGCAAACCATCAACCTGGACGACATCCAGTCGTTCGGCGATGTGACGCAGGCGCTTGCCGAATACTACGAGAAAGAGGTTGCCGGAATTGCGGGCGGCGATGCGCGGGTAGAACGAGCCCTCCGTGAATGGGTAGGCGGAAAGCTGATCACCCCGGACGGCATTCGCGGGCAAGTGCTGAAGGGTGCGGGTGAAAGCGAAGGTCTGGATAACGGACTGATCGGGCGGTTGGTGGACACGCATGTGGTACGGGGCGAGCAGCGCGCGGGCGCGACATGGTACGAGCTGTCACACGACCGGCTGATCGAGCCGGTGCGGACCAACAACAAGGAGTGGTTCGAAGCGCACCTCAGTAACGTGCAAAAGGTGGCAGCGGTGTGGGAGGCCCAAGGTCGACCGGAAGGGCTGCTGTTGCTCGATGCGAACCTGGTTGACGCAAAACGTTGGGCGGCAGCAAACGAATCCTCACTCACCGGCATTGAGCGCAAGTTTCTGGAAGTGTCGGAGGGTAAGCAGGAGGCGATTCGGCGGGAGCAGCGGCAGGCAAAGCGGCTGCGTCTGGCGTTTGGATTCGCGCTCGCATTGGCAGTTATTGCCTGCACTGCGGCAGGTTGGGCGTACTTCGAGATGCAGAGGGCCTCCTACTCGAACCTGAGTGCAAACGACTCGGCCATGGAAGCGAGCAATCAGGCTATCCAAGCTAAGCGGTCAGAGGCCAAAGCGAACATTGCGGCAGTAAGAGCTTACGCATCTGAGAAGAAAGCGAACGAGAAGGCAGCCGAAGCACTAAGGGCCAAGGGCATTGCGGAGCAAAAGACGATCGAGGCAGAGCAGCAGTCGAGAATCGCCACCTCGGGACGACTCGCAGCTACGGCTCTTGTGCACAAAGACGACCAGCTCGATTTGGCTTCATTGTTGAGCCTCGAGGCGGGCAAAACCGTGCATACCTTTGAGGTTCGTAACGCTGTGTTTACTGTATACGAGACCAATCCTAGGCTTTTGACATACCTCCACCATCCCAAGGGGGTAAACGGCGTGGCTCTGAGCCCGGATGGCAAGACACTCGCCTCAGCGAGTGATGACGGCACGGTGCGCCTGTGGGATCTGGCCACCCGGAAGGCTGTTGGAGCGCCGCTCACAGGCCACATCGGCCCTGTGACGAGCGTGGCCTTCAGCCCGGATGGCAAGACACTTGCTTCGGCGGGCGCCGATAATATGGTGCGGCTGTGGGACCTGGCCAACCCCAACCCCAAGCCTGTTGGACTTACGGGCCACAGGAGCCGTGTGACAAGCGTGGCCTTCAGCCCGGATGGCAAGACGCTCGCCTCGGCAGGTTATGACGGAACGGTGCGGCTGTGGGACCTGGCCAGCCCCAAGCGTGTTGGAGCACCGCTCACAGGCTTCAGGTCCCCTATCCTGAGTGTGGCCTTCAGCCCGGATGGCAAGACGCTCGCCACCGGAGACTACTCCAACGTGCGGCTGTGGGACGTGGCCAGTCGTCAGGCGCTCCCAGAACAGCTCAAAGGAGACAAAGGACACAGCGGATGGGTAAATGGCCTGGCCTTCAGCCCAGATGGCAAGACGCTCGCCTCGGCGAGTGGGGACATGACGGTGCGGCTGTGGAACCTGGCCAGCCGCCAGCTCCTCGGGGATCCCCTCACTGGTCACAGCGGCTTTGTGAATAGTGTGACCTTCAGCCCGGATGGCAAGACGCTCGCCTCAGCGGGTTATGACGGAACGGTGCGGCTGTGGGACCTGGCCAGCCCCAACCCCAAGCCTGTTGGAGCACCACTCACAGGCCACAGCAGCGTTGTGACGAGCGTGGCCTTCAGCCCGGATGGCAAGACACTCGCCTCGGCGGGTGCCGATAACACGGTGCGGCTGTGGGACCTGGCCAACCAGCAGCCTCTCGGACAACGGCTAACTGGCCATAGCGGCCGCGTGTATAGCGTGGCCTTGAGCTCGGATGGCAAACTCGCCTCGGCGGGTGCCGATAACACGGTGCGGCTGTGGGACCTGGCCAGCCCTCAGCCGCTCGGAGAACCGCTCACAGGCTTCAGGTCCCCTGTGCAGAGCGTGGCCTTCAGTCCGGATGGCAAGAGGCTCGCCACGGCGAGTGAGTACTATCCCGTGCGGCTGTGGAACATGGCAGGCCGGCAGCCTATCGTCGAAGGGGACGGCTTTGCATATTCTGCGTATAGCGTGGCCTTCAGTCCCGATGGCAAGATTCTGGCTTCGGCGGATATGTACGGCGACGTAGGTCTGGGGGATGTGTTCAGCCGGAAGTCTCTGGGAGAACCCCTCACAGGTCATAGCAAGCTTGTCGACTGTGGTGGACGTCTTCCAAGTGTTAAGAACACATGCGTGTTCAGCGTGACCTTCAGCCCGGATGGCAAGATGCTCGCCTCGGGGGGTGGGGACAGAACAGTGCGGTTGTGGGACGTGGCCAGTCGCCAGCTCCTCGGGGATCCCCTCACAGGTCACAGCAGATTTGTGAATAGCGTGGCCTTCAACCCGGATGGCAAGACGCTCGCCTCGGCGAGCGGGGACAACACAGTGCGGCTGTGGGACCTGGCCAAACCCAACCCTGTTGGAGCACTCCTCACAGGCCACAAGGAGAGTGTGAATAGCGTGGCCTTCAGCCCGGATGGCAAGACACTGGCCTCGGGTTCTGGAAACCTCTTTATTACACTCAGTACTGACAATACGGTGCGGCTCTGGGATGTGACAAGCCGGCAGCCTTTGGGGGAACCGCTTACAGGCCACAGCAGCGCTGTGACGAGCGTGGCCTTCAGCCCGGATGGCAAGAAACTCGCCTCGGGCAGTGACGACGGCACGGTTCGACTGTGGGACATGGACCCAAACTCGTGGGCCTTGCGTGCGTGCCAGCGGGCCAATCGCAATCTCTCGCAAACCGAGTGGGACAATTACATCGGCAAGAATGTCCCCTACCATCGCACCTGCCCCGATCTCCCCGACGGCGAGGGCGTGCCGAGCAAGGAGAGCATAACTGGTCTCGGACAGGCGCGAAAGTAGTACAGATCACTGCTGTGGCACCGTCTTTAAGATGAGTGGCGATGACTGACTCCAGCACTGCCGTGGTGATGGTGACCAATCCGTTCGTAGGGCCGCGTCCCATTGACACGGGCCAGAAGATCTTCGGTCGCGACCGCGAGATAGAAGACCTGTACTACCTGCTGAGTGCGCAGCGGATTGTTCTGCTGCACTCGCCTTCGGGGGCGGGCAAGAGTTCGCTGATCCAGGCCGGGTTGATGCCTCGCCTGGCGCAACTGTTCGACGTGTGGGGACCGACGCGCGTAAACCTGCAGCCGCCCGAGGGTGACGCGGCTGGCGTGAACCGCTATGTGCGCAGCGCCAACCTTGGCTTCGAGGCGCGCATCCCCAAAGAGCGCCAGCGGCCATCAGAGCTGATCTCGGCGATGACGCTGTCCGAGTACGTTGCAGGCCGCCCGCGCCGGCGCTCGGCGTCTCCCAACATCGTGTTGCTCTTCGACCAGTTCGAAGAGATCCTCACCGTCGATCCGCTGGCCCTGGAGGCCAAGCATGAGTTCTTTGATCAGTTGGGAAAACTGCTGCAGGATCCTCATATCTGGGCTTTGTTCGCTTTGCGTGAGGACTACCTGGCTCCTCTTGATCCTTACGCCGAGCAGGTTCCCAGCCATTTGAAGAACCGGTTCCGGCTTGATTTGCTGGGACGAGAGGCGGCGCGAGAGGCAATTTCCAGATCGGTCGAAGAAGGAGGCCGACGGTTCGCGCCGGAAGCAGTGGGGAAACTGGTCAACGATCTGGCGACCGTGCAGGTGCAGCGTCCGGACGGAACGTTTGAGAGCCAGACCGGCCCATACGTCGAGCCGTTGCATCTCCAGGTGGCGTGCCGGGGGCTGTGGGAGCGGATGCCGGCGGACAGGCTGACCATCGATCTGGACGACATCCAGTCGTTCGGTGATGTCACGAAAGCACTAGCTGAGTACTACGAGAAGGAGGTTGCCGGAATCGGCGATGCGGGCGTGGAGCGGGCCATCCGAGAGTGGGTAGGCGAAAAGCTGATCACGCCGGACGGCATTCGTGGCCAGGTGTTGAAGAGTGCGGGTCAAAGCGAAGGTCTGAATAACGAGCTGATCGGGCGCTTGGTGGACACGCACTTGGTACGTGGCGAGCAGCGTGCGGGCGCGACATGGTACGAGCTGTCGCATGACCGGCTGATCGAGCCTGTGCGAGCGAATAACGCTCGCTGGTTTGAGGCCAACCTCAGCGCCGTCCAGCGCGAAGCAGCCCTGTGGGATAAACAGAGTCGGCCTAATGGCCTGCTATTGCGCGGCCCCGTGCTTGTGGGAGCTGAGCGTTGGGCAAGTGAGCACGCCTCCGAACTCACACTCGTCGAAAGCGACTTTCTCCAAGCGTGCCGCGAGGCCCGAATACAGACCAAACGCATGCAGAGGCTGCGTGTCTCGCTGGTGGCCTTCACCGTCGCTGCCTTGGTGGCCGCCGGGGTGGCTATGTTCTTCGTGCGCAAAGCCAACAAAGCCAAAGCACAAGCCGAAAATGCAGTAGTAGTCGCGAATGGCGTCATCCTACCTATTGTTGCGGTAAGAGATATTACGCACGTACCCAAGCGAAGCCTCCTGATGGCCGTGGAATACACCTCTCTTCTAAGAGAGAGGGGGGAACCCGATGCCGCATGGACGTCATCAGTGGCGTTTAATGCGTTGTTCCACGGGCTTCCGGACGGAAAATCTATGGGCTGGCCCACCGTTGTTGCCTCAACAACCGCCCTTAGTCGCGATGGTCACAAGGTTGCTGCCGCAATCAATGGTTCCATTGAAATACGGGACGTCGCCAATCCAAATGCCCAAGCCATCGTGCTGCCTGGCCAGAGCAACAGCGCAATCACAGCCATGTCCTTCAGTGATGACGCACGTTGGTTGGCAAGCGGCGCCGAGGATAACTGGGTATATCTTTGGGACCTCCATAACCTACAAGCTAAACCGGCGCGCTTGCCCGGACACACCAAGTACTCCAACACTTTGGCTTTTACTCCCGATGGGCATTGGCTAGCCATAGCCAGCAACGACGAAACCAAGCGCACTGGTGTTATCCAAATGTGGGATTTGACAGTCACTCCCCCGTCCAAAGGCCCGGCTACTGGCACGTCGGCCCTGCACCCGTCGATAGACCCGCTGGTCAAGAGCGATGCCTGGATCCAAGCAGTGGCCTTTAGTCCGGACGGACACCAATTGGCCAACGCGATTGGTATTTTTACCTACCTTTGCGACCTGCCACCGGCGATTTCTACCGCTACGCGAATATGTGCCGGGCAAATAGTCCGAATTAACCAGACGTGCCCTCGCAGGATTGCGGCAATGACTTTCAGCCCCGATGGGCGTTGGCTGGCTTTCGGCGGCGGCCTTACTGTTGTGCTGCACGACAGGAAGAGTAATAAGCCACGCACAATAACCGGACCAACAGGGAACGTCATGGCACTGGCTTTCAGTCAGGACTCGGCTTGGCTCGCTATTGGCGGCAAGGACCAAACAGCCCAACTCGTGAATTTGACGATGAAGGAACCGAGCTTCTCAGCCGTTCTAAACGGTCATGAATCTCCCGTGAGCTCTCTAGCGTTCTACCGCCATGCTGACACTCAGGAACTTATTAGCGCAAGCGAAAACGATGGTGTGATGCGGTGGACGATACCATCCCGCCCGCTCGAGCCAGTTACGCTAAACACAGCAGGTCACAAACCTTGGGTACTTGCCTTCAGCCACAATGGGACGTGGCTCGCGACTGGAGGCACGGAAGGCGGAGTGCGTCTGTGGAACTTAGCCAAGTCCATGTCCGACAACATTCCCCTGCAGCAAGCTGGCCCTGGAATAACGGCAATGGAATTCAGTCCTGACCGCCGCGATCATACGGCGTCGCCGCCACCGCGGACAAAGTATCAGCAACCGACGAACCGCGCAGACCGAGGCCGGCCGAGACTTCTCCGGCGAGCGCGTCTGCCAAAGCACCCACGGTCTGGGCCGAATAACGGTAAGAGAAGTTCCGGACGTGAGTCTGCGTTTCCAGATCGACAATCGCGCCTTCGACCACAATGTCGTCGCCTTGACGCTGGGTTTGAGTCTGCAACGCATGCGTAGCGTGCAGAACTTTTTGGGCTTGTTCCGGGGTCTGCACTTGCAGATCCAGAGCCTTCCCGGGTGGAATGACCGCAACGGAACGCGATCCGGACCGCAGGTGAGAGATGCGATCAGAAACGTCTTGTAAAACACCGCCCGATGTAACCGCGGTGGCGTCTGACCCCGATGGCGGAAGGACAACCAGCCGCACACCCGGGGGAGGCCATATCTGGTCGTGCAACCACGACCTCACTGGGGACGAAACCAGCGTGGTCAACGCCAACAACGGGATTGCCAACAGCGGCATGAACTTCAGCGGCCGCCTCTCCAGCCCAGAAAGCACATCGGTTGCGTCGCGGGGGCGAGCTGCCGCTGACGGATCGAGACAATGCACGATGGTCCGCGCCCATCGCGCGGACAAGCCATTGGAGATCGCGTCAGGAGGTGGAGGAGTGGTCGGTACCAGCTCTTCTTTCGACACGGGGCTGTCGACATCCAAGCCCTTCACCATGTCATAAAGAATCATCCCGAGAGCGTAGATGTCGGAGGCTTTCGATGCCGGCTGTCCCTGCCAGATCTCCGGAGCAATATATCTTGGGGTACCGGCAAGAACACTCGCCTCGGTATCCCCCCCTGCCAACCCAAAATCGGTAATGACCGCCCGCACACTTCCGTCTCGTTCGCGGCACAAGATGACGTTTGCGCTCTTCAGGTCGCGATGGATAACGCCACTACGATGGGCCTCCGAGAGTCCGGCGCATAGCTGCCGCGCGATTTCGAGTGCTTCCGCCTCAGGCATTTTGCCGCGCGCCTTCAGGCGCGCTGACAAGGTCTCGCCATCCAGGAACTCCATGGTGAGAAAGTCGATTTCGCCGTACTCGGTCTGGGCGGTGTGGATTTGATTTACCAGGCAGATATTGTGGTGGCGGACCTTGAGTGCCCCCTCCAATTCGGGCGACAACAGACGCTGAAAGCCAGGCTTGGCAGCTTTGATGGCAATTTTCAGCTCGCGCTTGCGGTCGAATGCCTCGTAAACAATGCCCATTCCACCTTCGCCGATTTCGCGCACGATCTCAAAGCGTTCCTCGATAATCTGTCCGGCTTGAAAAGGCCGGGCCAACTTGGTGAACTCGACCCAAGGTTCCAGGAGGAAGCTGCCCATCCGGGCTTCCCATTCCGCACCTTCAGCAACTTCGCGATATAGATCCTCATCGTTCTGGCATGCCATTCGCATATAGGGTTCGCGTTCAGCAGGTGGCTTCTGCAAGGCATTCGCGAGTATGGTCATTACTCGCTCGTCACGTTCGACGCTGGTTTTCATGACTCCTTGTTCAGGCGCTCGAATAACCATCGGCGGGCCCGCTGCCACTCGCGCTGCAGGGTATGCAATTTTAGGTTCAGCGCTTCGGCCGCTTCTTCATCAGTTAGACCGAGAAAAAACTTCAGCTCGACCACCGCGCGCCGTTGACGGGATTCGAGTTCAAGCTCATCGAGGAGACTATCGATCGCGATCGTCAGCTCAAGAGGAGTGTGGCTGCCAAGAATGCGCTCAGGAAGTCCCTCCATGGGGAGGAAGAGCACGCTGGGCTGGGAGCGGGCGTGGTCGATCAGATAACGGCGCATCACTCGGGCAGACAACGCCAGGAAATGGCCACGGTCCTGCCAATCGATGTTCTTGGCCTTGGCCAGGCGAAGGAACGCCTCGTTAATCAGGGCTGTTGGCTGAAGAGTATGGCCGGGGCGTTCTCCTCGAAAACAGTTTCTAGCGATCTTGCGCAGATCTGGCATCAGCAGTTCGAACAGCTTCGACTCCGCTGCCCGGTCACCGGTCCGCCATCGCCCCAAGAGTATCGTGATTTCCCCAGGGTTGTCTTCCATGTTCGCCCCCGGTTCGGATGCGCCAGATTATAGCCCCAATCTCAGAATAAGAAAGAACTTTGATTGTCGCGCAGGTGGTGCGAAAGCGCGCGCAGGAACATTTCTTCAGCGATAGGTGGCGGAGTTGCCGGCATAAAACCGCTTTCCATTGTGACAGGCGGAAAAGTACAGAAGCAGATAGGCCCTTTTTGATCGGCTTCATGCCGCCATCGCGACGCCGAGGAGGCCACCATGAAAACGCAGATCCGTACCAACACGACGACCTTGGGACCGTTCTTGACCCTGATTCTGAATTCAAGGCCGAGGCCCAAGTCTGCCAGCGAAAACCCATCCAAGGTTTGCGACGACACGCGAATTCCCGTAGCTATCCTGCGGCAAGAGCAGGCTACCGCGGAAACGCAAACCGTTGATGTCAGACAGCGAATGCTGGGGCCCTTCGTGAGCTTGATTCTCCGGCTGGGGGAGGCTGCCGAACGACGGCGATTTGCAGCAGAGCACAACCGTCCCGAGCAAGCGCTGTGTGTACGCATTCATGTTGGCCGATGAAATTGCCAGTGAGCATGGCGGGATTTTCTTTGGGACGGCGCTTTTCATTGCGAGGCCAAGAGAATCTGCAGACGTTTGTTGGTTCTGGAGGAGTGATGCTCCCGAGTCGAGGCTTTCCTCACCCATCACTCTGACGCAAGAGCAGCATGCCAAGTCTGGGCCCCGGTTCGCTGACGAAATGACTTTCGAAGTTCCCGGTGGCAAGGCCAAGCCTACGAACGATCGGCAGCTTCGCCGTAAATCACCTAGTTGCGGACCAGGTCAATGTCCGCATGAAGATTCGACCCATTGGAGCTCGTCGTGCCAATGCGAAGTACTTCGAGCATAGCAGCGATTCCAGGTCGGACATAAACCTTTGGAGCGGGAACTGGCCCCGTCCAACAAAACCGGATTAAGAAAGTGAGGAGTCATTCCAATGAAAACCAAATTCTCAGTACAGGCGAAGGCCTGCACTATGTTGTTGTCAGCCGCTCTGGCGTTAAGCGGAACGCTGCAAGGGCAGACGCCCCAAGATGCGGCCCAAGCAGCCCAACCGCAGCAGGCTCTAGCCTATCCGCTGAGTGCAGGTGCCGCGTCAGCACCCGTCGCCCAGACGCCGCAGCCTGCCGCCAACACTCCAACCAATGCGCCGCTGGCCAAGAAACCAGGCGTGCTCCGCCTCGGGGTTATGAAGCCTACCGCTCAAATGGCCCAGGGGCCAGCGGCAGGCGCGCCGGACGTCGCAGAATCCCTGCGCACCCTTCTCGTCGCCGATGTCAGCGGACCGCTGCTTGAGGTAGTGCCTATCACCTCCGTCGTACCAGTCCAAGCGGAAGCCGAAATCAGAGACAAAGCGGTTGATTACCTCTTGTACACCACCCTCACGCAGAAGAAAACGGATAGAGGCGGGTTTCTGAAGACAATGGGCGTACTCGCGCCCTTGGCCAGCATGATTCCCATGGTGGGAGGAGTTGCCAGCATAGGCGGAGCCGTTGCGAGTGCGGCGGCTACCACGGCGATAAGCGCGGCCGGAAGTATGGGCAATCTCATTAGCGTCCAAGGCGAAGTGACCTTGACGTACAAGCTCGTGGCGCTCGGCAACGAGACTCCTGTGCTGTCCAACACCGTCAAGGCGACTGCGAAAAGCAACGGGGAAAACTTCGTCGCCTCGCTTCTCGAACAGGAGGCCACCAGCGTTCTTGGCCAACTGATCCAAAAGAAGCCGTGAATGGAAGCTCGAACGCCATCTTGCCTTGCAGGAGAAGGGACCCCATGCCGTGTCCCTTCTCGGCCGCCGGATGTCTCTACCCCCGATGGCAAAGAGCAGGCAACGCCGGTCTTTTCCACGTCGGAATTTTTCAGAGGTCGACTATGAAGTCTCATGTTCTAAATCGCGCCGCAGTAACCTCGGACCATGGTACGCACAACGGCGTCTTCTCTAACAATGCCGTGGGAGCCTTGCTAGCGTCTTTTCTAACACGCAATACCCCCTCCGCTGGAAGCGCCGTAACCTCGAACCGGGGCCCTGAAAATCGTGCCGGCAAGTCACTGGCTGAAACCGGCATCCTGCTCAACCACCGCTCAGGCTGGAAGCCCGTGAAGAAAGCTGGAGTCGGAGCCTTAAGTCTGATCACGATCCTGGTCCTGATCGTCATCGCGATCCATCGCTACGGCCTTCCAGCTCCGCCGGCAACGTCCACAGCCCAGGACAAGGCAACACAAAACCGGCTCCTGATCGTTAACTCCGCCGGGCCCCTCACCAGGACCGATCCGGGCATTAGCGGACGAGCAAGTGTGCCAGGAGTGCGGGGATCGCAGGCTGAGGAAAGACACGCGTATTCGCCGGGCCGGCGCAGCGATCATTTTCTCCACCGTTTTGCGCGTTAGTAGAAGAGATATTTGTCAACGATGCTCCGAAAGAAAAGGCAAATAAGACCGTGGGAAGTAAGGAAAAAATCGCGTCAACGCTGAGGCGCGAGCTGGTGCGCCGATTCACTATGCTGCTGGTGGTTAGCTTCATGACCGGGGGCTCGGTTCGTCAGGCGCACGCCCAAAAGCCCGGGCCTTGCGGATCTCCAGATATCCCTGGCTGGAAGCCCGGAGCCAAGAAGCTCAGGCGGTGCGCTGAAGATGAGCGAGACGGCAAGCTCTATCCGCGTTTAAGACGTAGCAAATTCGGAACTCATAGCCTCGAGGATGGTGGGTGATATGCGCAAGTATTTATTCGTGACTATTGTGGCAGTACTCAGCTTGGCGACTGCACCTCAAATGTTTGCGGCCGCTGGTCCTGCGCCGGAAGCAATTCGGCCCTATGTCGGCGATTGGGTCGGAGGCGGCTGGGGATCGGAGGTGCGTTTCCGCCAGAGTCAGCGTGAGTTCATCCAGCAGGTCTCCGGCGTCAGCAATTTACCGGTGAATCAACAGTCGGAAAAGACAATTATGTCGCTCACGGTAATGCACGTCTCGCATTATCACTTCAAGGTGGACGAAAAAGGTGACGTCTCGGGCGAAGGTGAGATTACTTACAATCTCTTTCCCAATCTTTGTGGCGTGGCGGCGCTAACCAAACAGGTGAATAGCCAGGTCAACATGATGGCTAAAATGCCGACCATTTTTAAACTCGCCACGGCTGTCGGCCAGGGAGCGCTACAGCGGTTTAACGCCGAATTTATTACCCAACAATCAAAGCTGGCCGCGAAGATATCAGAAATTGACAATATGGCGCGAGCCGCGGAAACCGTGGGATACCCGCAACAAACCGCCAGCGAAACCGCCGACAAGATCATGAGGACGCTCGTCCTAAGCGAGCATCACCCGGAGGTCGAGGAGGACCTGATTGCCGCAGTGGTATGGCAAAATTGCCTCGATCCCAAGGAGAGAATCGCGGGCACAACTCCACCTTGCTTAGATCTGCTGGTACGGCCGGCGCGGCAGTCTATGAAGACTCTTCAGCAGGCGGCGTTGAATGCGGGGTTAAAGCTGGTTTTCGGAAAACTGAAATCCGCCACGAAAGAAACTCTGCAGAACCTTGACTTGCGCTCCCAGGAAGAAGCCGCCGCGTGCTCAACGACAGGTGACGCTTTGGAGGCCGGCACTCAGGTCGGTCCCGCGACCTTGGGACAGCTGGGGGTAAATATGGCAGGCAGCGGCGCTAAGGCTGCGATGGAAATGGCAACCGGAAGCTTTCCTCATAGCATGCTGCTCTCAATTCCGGGAGTAACCCAAGTCCAGTACTACTATAAGGGGCTTACCAAGGGTCCGGAGTCTCGGGACTTTAAACTTCGGGGACACTTGGTGCCGGACGGCAAAGGCGCCAAGCTATATCTGGAAATCGATGGCGATGTTAGCGGTGGAGACAAACAGCTCTATGTCGAGTACATGGTGAATTACAAGAAAGAGATCCATCCATTTCCCACATGGACACCCTTTCTGCCCGATCCGGCTGATGCCCAGCCGTCGGGTATAGAGCCTCTGTTTTATCAAACCCCCAACCCGACGCAAGCCCAATATAAAGACGGTTTAACCGGCGAGGCAAGGACCTCGCCCGTCGCTGGGAAGCCAAGCACCAAGAGAATCGATCTGGTCATGGGCGTGCCCTTCGCCGCATTCCACCAGACGGGAAGCCAGCGCAACGGAGTGAGGGTATGGCACGAATATGAATACTTCTGGAATGCGTGGAAGGTGATGGAACCCATACCAACAGGGGTAACTCCCTAGACGAGTGTTCTTCAGGGTCATTGTCGCTGGCGCTTTGGAAGATAGGTTGCACGAGAGAGTCAACGATGGTGCGGCGCAAGCGGGGCCAGAGTAGACCTCGGTAGGTAGCGGCTTTACAGGCTGCTGAAAAAGTCGGAAAAGCAGGTCCCTCGCGGGCTGAAGTCCGCTCGGGATGACAAAAACCAATAACTCATCGGCACGGTTGAAGTCGTGCCCTGATACAAACCCTGCGCTAAGCAAGTTTTTCAGCAGCCTGTTTAGCCGGGAGTGACACGAATAAGAACGTTCCCGCATAGGTAACAGTAAGTACTGCTCAGGATATGAGGTGCACGATGGCAACACAATCAATGACTACTTCGCTTGCTCAACCATATACAGAAACGGCGTTGGGGATGACTGCTATCGCCGAGGTAGTCAGTGCTCGAGTGGCACGGCTCGGCGACTGATTTCTCGGTTTGCTGATTGATTCCGTACCCCTTACTGGACTGTCATTTGTTCTGGCCTCTTGTTGCGCACGACTTAAAGTTGTAGGTCTGGCCGGCTTCCCGGTAACAAGTGCAGCAGCTTGGCTGCCCTATGCATTCTTCTTCGTGATTTCGTTTGTGTACTTCTCGGTTCTGGAGGGGACTTGCGGCTGCACACTGGGCAAGGCCCTCGTAGGCATTAGGGTCCAGAGCATGAACGGCGCGAAGTGTGACATGCGAGCCTCCCTCATCAGGAATTTATTTCGACTCATTGATGGCCAAATTATGTATCTCTTTGCCTTCTTCGTCGCTAGCTTTTCGCGCTCGCGGCAACGGCTGGGAGACCATCTGGCGGATACTGTGGTCGTCGAGCGGGATTTGCCAACCAGCTGGAGACTGCTTGTTGTGACTCTCTGGACTCTGCTCACGACGATGACGGTATACGGCTCCTACGTGATGCATGCAAGCTTTCCTCATTTTGTAATCGGTGGATGAATGAAACCGCATCACGCGAGCTTCGTTTTAATTGCAGTGCAAAACCACGAGACCTCCGTGGCGTCCCGACGGCTTCTAGGTACGAGGTGCAGACCGCTAGCGAGGCGACGCGTTTGGTCCTATGCGCGACAATCCGGTCGATCGGCCTGGGACGCCAAAGGGTCTGGTGCTATGTAGTCTATAGAGGAAGCATGCAAAGCCAACGATTTAAGCAGACAACGAGAAACGGCCGGACGTTGGGAATCACTCCGCGGGTCCTTCTACTGCTCACGATGGCGGCAGCGACTTCAACCACGGCTATCGCAGCAATGGCTGCCGGGCCGCCGCAGAACGAGGCAGCTACGGTACTAGCCGCCGGTGATCCCCCTCTCACCCAGGCCATGGTGGATCAGCGCATAGCGGTTTTCGAGGTTTTCTTCGAAATCAAAATTAGCCGGGAGCAGCACGACCAGCTGCAACGCCTGCTGATCGAGGCGTGGAAGCAAGGTGATCAGGAGGACATTCACGGCACGGTGGAGGACGTCAAACTGTACGGCAAGGAAAGCGACATTGTAGCTCTTCGTGCGACCAATCGTTCGTCGTACGTGGATTCGTTGCGCAAACAGCCAAATGATGCGCTGGCACGACTGGTCCTCGATATCTACGATGCTGCCCATCCGGAGCGCAAGGACTCTATGAGCGCCCACGGCGGAGAATCGCATTTCTACGCCGCGACTCACGGTCTCCGCGGATCGTTCTACCTGATCGGCGGGCGGTACAGTCTCTATGTATACGCCAAGCGCCCAATCCTCGGTTATGATGCGCCCGAAACCCGAGAATGCCTTTTCGGAGGTAACCTCCAACGCGTCTGGCCTACGCATGATGCCTGGTCGCTGGGGGCAGGCATTCTCGTCTCCACGATTGTGCCCCACAAGATCGATAAGCCGCTAACGCTCCCGGCAGGCCTTTACGCTCTCTACGTGACGACATTAACCGATTGCGACTGGCATTTCTCTCTCATCTCGACCAGCGAGGACCCAGCCGGGATCGCGCCAGTGACGATGCTCACGAGGGGGCAACTCGCAGTGTCTGCGTCCGTCAGGGAGCCGGTTCGATTTTACGCACAGTTCCGGACCGACCACAATAAGGCCGAGACGGTTTCCGGCACGATGCAACTCATCCACGACGGAAAAGTCATAACCACAATGCCGCTCAAGCCCGGTATCGACGAGCAAAGCGCCTGCGTTTTCGTCGCGGATGTGATCTGGAAGCCCGAGGCTTCCCAATATTTGGGCACTAACACGGTGAAGTTTATCGTAAAGATTGGCTCGGCCGAGTTCACAAGCACTGGAGAGTTCACCCTCACACAGTGAATACCAAATTAATCGTTGCAGAACTGGAGAAGATACGTGATGAATAAGGCGATTACGGTTGGATGCTTGATTTTGATGGTGGGCATTGTGGGTGTGGCCACGGCGCAAGATAGCAAGTTTGCGGCCAAGCTGGTGGAGAGCCGATCGCAGTTGACCATCGAAGGCGGGCGGATGACCGGCGGGGGAGCGGACCTGCTGCGGTCGGCCCTGAACGACGCGCAGTATGTGTTGATCGGCGAGGACCACGCGACGTCTCAGATTCCCGCATTTACGAGCGCGGTGTGCGCCGTCCTGGGGCCGCTGGGCTTTCACACCATGGCCGTTGAGGCTGGGCCAATGGCGGCGGCGATCGTGCAACAAGGGATTGGGCGCGACGACCGACGGGAGCAGATTGCAGCGTCGGAAAAGAAGTATCCGGACAGCATCGCATTCCTCAACCTGCAGGAAGAGTTGGACATGGTCACGAGCTGCGCGCAGTCGGCGAAGGGTGAGACATTCCATCTCTGGGGCTTGGACCAGGAACTTATGGGATCGACGGGTATGACGATGGCGCGGATTCTGGAGACGCATCCCAGTAAGGAAGCTACGGCTGCCGCTCAAGTCATCTTGGACAAAAACACTGTTGCAGCGGAAAAAGCTGCGACATCTGGCAGTCCCGGCGACCTGCTTATGATGAGCGCACCAGATGAGGAGTTCACCGGGCTGAATGGGTTGCTGCAGAAGGAAGGCAATGCCGATGCCCAGCGCTTGATGCGCGGCCTAATTGTGAGCCGGCAGATCTACAAAGAGAACCTGAGTGCGCGGAGTGATTCCAACCGCCAGCGGGCGCTGCTGATGAAGCAGACTTTCATGCAAGACTACAATGCGGCGATGAGGGCGGACGGCGGCCAGCTAAAGGTGCTGCTGAAGTTTGGTGACTGGCACCTGTATAAGGGCTTCAATCCGCTGCAGAACAACGACCTTGGAAACTTCGTGACAGAATTGGCCGACGGGGAGGGGACGAAAGCGCTCCACATCAGCGTTCTTCCAGTCAAGGGGACTAGGCTGGGGTTTGCTGGGATCGGTCGTCCCTACACGTCGGAAAGTTTCAAAATGCTGGACGACAACGACTACAAGTTTATGAAACCTTTCGTAGATGCCGCTGGGAGCGAGGGATGGACGGTCTTTGACCTTCGCAAGCTACGGAGCGGATCGATAAGCGATCCTAATTTGCAGAGGTTCGTGCTGGGCTACGATCTGCTGGTGCTGATCCCGGAGGCGACAGCAGCGACGCAGATCCGGTAGGCGGGGATGGTGGAAAAACGATATACCGTCGGGAGTCTGGCGTTCACGTAAAGTTCGTACTCGCCCCCGACGAGGTAGAACGACGTGCCAAAGCTGCTAACTCTGATTCCCGCAGGATTAATTCTTGCGCTCGCAATTGCCACCCTTGCGCGCGATCCTAAGCCGCACGGCCAGGTGGTTGCGATCACGGTCCAGAGCGCGGCGTTGGAGAACAATCGCGTCAAGGACTCGCCTGATCGCGCCGTTTCCATCTATCTGCCACCGGATTACGACTCTGGAAGCCGGCGCTATCCCGTTCTGTACTTGCTGCACGGCTACACCGGCGACGAACGCGGCTGGATGAATCCCAGCTACGTTGGTCTGCCCGAGATCATGGATCGCCTGCTGCAACAGCACGCAATCCAGCCGATGATTGTAGTTATGCCGAACAGCTTCAACCGATTCGGCGGCAGCTTCTACGCGAACTCGGCGCTCTCCGGCGGCTGGGAGGACTTCATTGTACGTGACCTGATCAGTTACATCGATGCACATTACCGCACTCAGCCGCAGGCGGGCAGCCGTGGCATTGCCGGGCACTCCATGGGCGGATACGGCGCGTTGCGAATAAGCATGGATCATCCCGAAGTCTTCAGCGCTGCGTACGGCATGAGTCCTTGCTGCAGCTACTGGGATGAGCAGCAGGATCGACCCGGCGTAGTGAAAGCGCAACGCGCTAAGACTCTCAATGAGATATTCCAGGCCGGCATGGGGCCGCAAGTTGATTTGGCGTTGGCCGCGGCGTTCTCTTCCGATCTTGCGAATCCGCCATTTGGTGTCGACTGGCCCTTCGATGCGAAAGGCCAGCCGGTGCCCGCGGTGGTCGTCCGCTGGAAATCCAATTTGCTGGACGAGATCACAGCTCACTACGCCGCTGGACAACCGCGGCTGCATGCGCTGGGTTTCGATGTCGGGCGTTTCGATGAAAATAGCGATATCGTAACTGGCGCCAGAAAGCTCGATCATGAGATGACCAGGCTCGGCATTCCGCACACCTATTCCGAATACAATGGCACGCACAACGATCACATCGGGGAGCGGATGGAGAGAGTCGTGCTGCCTTTCATGTCGACTGCACTATCGTGGCAGAGCAGCAGTTCCGCGGCTAAAGAGGCGGACCGCTGATGCGCATCATCGCCGGACAATATCGCCGCCGGTCTCTGCAATCGCGGCCGGGGCTCGATTTGCGTCCCACCAGCGACCGCCTGCGCGAAACGCTGTTCGATGTGCTTGCCGCCGTAGGCAGCTTGTCTGACAGTGTGTGGGTTGATCTTTATGCTGGAACCGGGGCCGTTGGCATCGAGGCGCTCAGCCGCGGGGCGCGCCAGGTTTATTTCGTGGAGTCGGCGAAGAAGCACGCGCGATTGCTGCGGGAGAATCTCGCGTCGCTCGGAATCGTGGAAGGTTTCGAAGTGCAGGAGCGCGAGGTTGCCAAGGCGCTGGCGTTGCTGGAAAGCACCGGCGTCGTCTGCGATTATTGCTTGTTATATATCCGCGGTACAAGCTATCTCAGCAAGGGCGTGTTTTTCTAAACCGCTTCCAAGTGGAGGAACGTAAAACGCATGGAACCCAGAACGAAGGAGCCGTGATTGCCTCAACTCCCCGGACAGGCTCCTAACCATTGGGAACTCGAAAAGGACGGAGCGGTGACTCCTTACCACGAGCGATAAGGAATTGATGAGTCAAAGCTTCCCCGGCGATTGGCTGTCGTTGGCCTTATAGTCGGCTTTGGCTGTATGGCGGCATCATGGTATGTCTATAAATACAACCCCTTTCATCTGCCGACGGTCGAGTCGGCGGAGAAGATGGGCGGTTTTTCAGAGCTAAATCTTTGGTGCTTATATCTTTCGTCCTGCGCGAGCGCGGGCCGGTGAGAGCGCCGCGAGCATCGCGACGACGAGTAGTGCACTCCGGTGAACCTCGAAGTTCTTCATAACCGTTTCATCCTTCCCTTCCACTTTCACACTCTGTTGCGCGACAACGAAAAAAATATGGTCAGACCTGGCTATGTTTCTACCAAATTATCGCTTTTAGTAATGAGAGCGTGATTTTGAGTGGTCTCGGTAAACCGCTCCGAAATGGAGGTGTGCTTTGGAGAATCATTTTTTTGAGGTGGATAGCAACTCTCGACAAGTCAGCCTGAAGAATTGGTGGCGCATCATACTCGTCCTTCTTGGCATCAGCGCCATCTTCCTTTGTACTGGAATTTACACCGCCGTCAGAACCAAGGAGTTCAAGAAGCATGCGATTCTGGTACCAGGCACCGTGATTGAGAACGTCCAGGGAACGAGTTCAGGCGAAACCTTCTATTATCCGAAGATCCACTTTCTGTCGAAAGAGGGAAAGGAAATCACAATCATCAGTGCCATGGGTGCCACCTCTGCGGAGTTTCAGGTTGGCGAGGCTGTTACCCTGCTGTATGACCCCCAGAAGCCGATGGAAGCGGAACTCGACACTTTCTGGCAACTATGGTCTTTGCCGCTGTTCTTATGCGGTGGTGGCGTAATCTCCGCAAGTATTGGGTTCGGGATGCTTGGGTTGGAAGTTCGACGCAAACGTACAACGAATTGGGAACCGCAATTCGGGCAGAGCACAAATGGCTGATGTATCATCTCTGGGCTTCGTGAAGAGTGGTGGTGGCGCTACCGGCATTGGATGCGATTGGGCGATAGCGCTCACCGTATGATCGTCACCTCTAGCACTTTGGCAAATCTGCCGGATCGGTTCGCAGGCACGCTCCGCTACCTCGCCCCTGCACCTTGTACCGATACTTCATGATCCAAATGATGTGATACTTGATGTCCCACGCAGAGTGTGACCGCTCCTCCGATACTCCACCATACTGCCGCATTGTAGCGGTCGGCTTCAGCTTGGTACATTGAACTGAAATGTCCTGGACTCGAAGTCGACGGGTTCCTTTGAAGTTTGAAAGATCACCGCGTTGCGGTCGCCGTGTTGGTCGTGTTGTTTGCTGGAGCGTCGCAGCGCGGAGACGGCAGTCTACCAGCGATCAGCCTGACAAGCGATCGACGGGAACCACTCGTTCAATTCGGGGGACGCATGTCCGCAAATTCGGAAACGTTGTCTAAGGCGCGTACACACCTCTGCTGGCACGGGATTCCGAATCTGAAGGACCACAAGTCTGCTGGCAGGAGTTTCGCCAGACCGGTACTCATAACACCCCAGGGTCTACGAATGCTATTGGACGCATTTCGCGGCGGAAATCCACTTGAGCGTATAGTCGGCAACCCTTACCTTGGGATTACTTCAGGGTTGCCCGTGATACAACCACCATTTCGACAGTTGAAATGTTGAAATGCGCTTTATTGCTGCATGACCTCGTGACATTCAGCACGAACTGCCTTCATCTTGTCAGCTGGAGGCATCGAGAACTTCTCGCCCGGACGTGACGACATGGCTCGCAGACACTGCTCGAATGCGGGCTTGTTGAAGAAGAACAAGATCATCGCAGGCTCATTTGAAACATTCTCGACTCCTATCCAATTCCCATGGGGAATGAATACCGTGGCTCCCGTTCTTGCCTCGTATTGACGGCCGGCTAGCGTGACGTGCACCGTGCCCCTGTGCACGAAAATAACTTCATCTTCGTAGAGATGTTTGTGCGCGGGAATTCGGTTTCCGGGAGGCATTTCCTCTGTTCCAACAACAAGGGTGTCTGAGCCGGTAGTGACAGGATCGACCTTGAAGATTAGCGGCTTGTCCCCCAGCAGCATCCAACGATCCCCTTCATCAGCTTGAAATACGGTGGGCATCGATTTGGTGGTTGCGGGGTTTGAATCGGTCGTCTGGGCAGTCAATGGCATGGCAGAGGAGAACACAAGCAGGATGGGAACGAGAATGCGCACACAGCACATATGGCCTCCTTGTGGGCAATGATTCTACACGCACGGGTCTCCCCTCTAGCAGGCCAGCTCCAGCATGGTCGGCTATGCGGAAGTTATCCAGAAACCTTAGTGCTGTATCGGATGCGCCCCACAGTCAGTGTGCAGGTAGGCTCGGTGCTGCGGGGCGCGTCCGATACAGCGGTTTGAAGGGAGCCGCCTGTGGGGAGGCGTTTATGCATATTCAATGGTCCTGGGGGCTGTGAGAGAGGCTCCGGGAAAAGTTACTGGAGCCGACAAAGCCGAGGCCCAGGACCGGTTGGGTGGTAGTTTGCGTGTGGTAGGACAGGGGTTTTGAGCTGAGGTAGGGAACGGACAGCTGGTTTGGGGGCAAGAAGGGTACACAACACCTGGGGGTGGTAAGGGGCACCGAGTGGGGGAGCTTGGAATTGTAATTTCATGCGGCGACTCCGGAGAGAGAGGGTGGCGAGCGGAGTTGGAGTTGGGCGGCGGTAAGTCTCTCGATGACGACCATCGACCCGCCACACTTGGGACAGAGCCAGAGCGGTCTGGTTTCCTTGGCCGTGGATGCTTCTGGTTGGGTTTGCGGCTGAACCACTGCGAGGGCTTGTCGGCAAAGTGGCAGGAGAGTGGCCCGCCGCCGGTTGGCGAGAAAGCCGAAGTGGCGAATGTGGACGAAGCCTTTGGGGAGCAAGTGCAACAGGAAGCGGCGCAGGAACTCATCGAGCGATAAGCTCATCACTTTCTGTTCATTATGGTGAGCCGAGTCGCGCCAACGAAAAGTGACTTGGCCGTCAGCGACAACCGTGGTACCCGAATGTATTCAGGAGATTCTTCGCATAAACGGGCTGGGACTCGAAGACGTCTCGGTAATCGTTCCGCACCAGGCCACAGCTGGCGTCCTGAAGCGCATCACCGAGGTACTCAACATCCCTTTTTCCCGAGTCCAGACGAACCTGGAGTCGTACGCGAACACGGCAGGCGCCACTGTTCCGCTGCTCCTGGACCAAGTCAACCGACGTGGTCTTCTCCACGAAGGCGATCTTCTCTTGCTCGTGTCCATCGGCGCAGGCTGGACTTGGGGCGCAAGCTTATATCGATGGTGAATTCCGATCTTGCCAACCTTCATGGAGGTGCTTTGTCAACCGACCGCTTTGACCGATATTGATAGTGTGTGGAACCCTGGGTTTGGCAGGTCTCGTTCAGGCGCCTCCCGAATCGATCATGAAAACGGGGGTGGTCTTCGCACCTAACTTCATCTGAGGCAATCATGGACATCAGAACGGTGGGAGTAATCGGCGCAGGCACGATGGGCAATGGCATTGCTCACGTCTTCGCCAAGAATGGATACAACATAGTGCTGGTCGACGTGGAGCAGCGCTTCATCGATCGCGGCCTGCAAACCATCAGCAAGAACCTGGAACGCGAAGTCGCGAAGAACAAGTGCACAGCAGAGCAGCGCGATCTGGCGCTGGGGCGCATCATTGGCACCACCGAGCGCAAGCGGTTGTGCGACTGTGATTTCGTCGTGGAAGCGGCCAGCGAGCGGTTTGAGATTAAGGCTGACCTGTTCCACGATCTGGATGCGATCTGTCGCCCTGAGGTTCTCCTCTCGTCAAACACTTCGTCCATTTCGATAACCAAGCTGGCAGCGGTAACCGGGCGGCCCGATAAAGTCATCGGGATGCACTTCTTCAATCCCGTGCCAGTGATGAAACTGGTCGAGTTGATCCGCGGATTGGCGACCTCAAACGACACTTTCGCGACTGTCAAAGCTCTGGCCGAGAAATTGGAGAAAGCTCCCGTCGAGGTGAATGATGCGCCGGGCTTCGTCTCGAACCGCGTACTGATGCCGCTGCTGAATGAAGCCATGTACGCCGTGATGGAAGGTGTGGCCACTCCCGAAGCCGTGGACGAAGTCTTCAAGCTGGGTATGGCGCACCCGATGGGTCCACTAACCCTGGCGGACTTCATCGGACTCGATGTCTGCCTCGACATCATGCGGGTGCTGCAGTCCGGCCTCGGTGACCCCAAGTACCGGCCATGCCCGCTGCTGATCAAAATGGTCGATGCCGGATGGCTCGGTCGTAAGTCCGGACGCGGGTTTTATCAGTACTAATTTAGAAACTCGGGTCGGGGTGAATGACGCGCCGGGTTTCGTCTCGAACCGCGTACTGATGCCGCTGCTGAATGGAGCCATGTACGCCGTGATGGAAGGCTTGGCCAGGCCCGAAGCGGGGGACGAAGTCTTTAAGCTGGGCATCGCGCACCCGGTGGGTCCGCTAACACTGGCCGACTTCATCGGGCTCGACGTCTGTCTCGACATCATGCGCGTGATGCGGTCTGGCTTTGGCGACCCTAAATACCGGCTGTGCCCGCTGCTGATCACAATGGTCGATGCGGGGTGCCTCGGGCGCGTAAGTCCGGGCGCGGGTTTTTATCTCGAATGATTGTAGGTGCCCTGCGCGATTGTGGCAAATCGAAGGCACGAGCAACGTAAAAGCGGACGCATACGTCGGCCGCGTACTCGGACGCGCGGTCTGCGGCGACCCCAACGATCCGAAAGCTGCTCGCCTGGCAGCTGCATCCTGAGGTTCCGTGGCAGCTAGATTGGCGCCTCTAGAACGTCAGCACATCTTATTGTCACGCCCGTAACCCTGTTAACGGTGCAGCTTCGCCGCAATCGGCGCATTCTTGGAAACCGCAGTATTCGAGGTTTCTCCGAAGAAATGGATTGCGGCTCCTAAGATTGCCAACGGACCTCCAAAATAAAAGAGAATGGGACCAAGCAGCCACTCAGTCCAGAATTGTTCGTTGTGAAAGGGATTGAAAAACAGTGCGCCGCCCATTGCTATCATGACTACTCCGATCAGGAGCAGCGTGTCTCGTCGCCTAAGCATAAGCCCTCCTTACTGACGGGCATTCAGCGTGGCCTGGGATGTTTCCTGCCCCTTCGCCGGGGATGTGCGGACCGGCTACAGAGCACGGGGTTATCGCCGATTGCGTGCCTTTATTATCACTGCGAGACAAACCTCGTCAGTGACCCACATTACAGTGCGATGTGAGGCGGTTGCTCCGTCACCTCGGTATGCCCTGTCAAGGGCGGAGTAAAACTAGACCACTGGGGCGGAGTAAAACTAGACCGGTACACAGTATGTGTAGAAGATCGGGGACTGTCGGGAGGAGGGCGTCTGGAGAGGAGGCTTGCGCTTGCAAGGCGGCGGGTTTAGGCCGGAGCGGAAGGCATCCGCCTCCCCGAGGCGTGTTCGCGGCAGCGGGTAGGGAGTTGAGGCGGACGGTTGGCGAATCGGGAGTTCGGCTGTGAGCCTCGCTTGCGTCTGCTCTGCTTCAGGCGGTAGCTCTCGCCGTTCATCTCCAAGATGTGGACGTAATGGGTGAGCCGATCTAGCAACGCGCTGGCCAAGTTTTATTGACGTTTTGGCTGTAAAGTAGATGATTACGAGGTGCGTATGTCGCAGATGCGCAAAGACGTGTTCACAGGCCGTTGGGTGATCGTCGCCGATACGAACGCAGTCCATCCATCATCGTTCCGTGTCAAGCCTTTGCAACGAGACGCAGCGTTCTGTCCCTTCTGTGAGACCAATGAAGCATCCACTCCGCCCGAGGTTTTTGCCATTCGCCGACCCGGATCAATGGCCAACGGACCCGGATGGTCGGTGCGGGTGGTGCCGAACTCGCACCCCCAGTTGAGAATCGAAGGCGACCTCGGGAGGCGGGCGGAAGGGTTCCACGACCTGATGAACGGCATCGGCGCGCACGAGATCATAGTGGAGTCTCCCGGACATGATCGCGGTCTGCATCAGTTGGAACCGGGAGAGATCGTGGAGGTTCTCCGCGCTTACGTGACGCGCATTACTGATCTGGAGCAGGATAAACGCATGCGCTATGTTCTGGTCTTTAAGAATCATGGCGAAGGGGCTGGCGCACATACTATCTTCCATCCGATTTCGCAATTAATGGCCTTGCCCGTGACGCCGCGCAATATCAAGACGAAGCTCATTATGGCGCGTGACTATTACAGCCAAAAGGAGCGGTGCCTATACTGCGACGTGTTGCGACAGGAGCTGGATAGCAATCAAAGGCTGGTCACAGAGAACACTGATTTCGCGGCTTTTACTCCATTCGCCTCTCGCTTTCCATTCGAAATATGCGTGCTGCCCAGGTCACACAACAGCACCTTCAGCCGAATCAATGCCTCTGAGATGGGGAGCCTGGCGCACATTCTACGCGACGTTTTGCAGAGGCTGCATAGGACGCTGGGGCAGATACCCTACAATTTGTCATTACAAGACCGACCCTTCGTGCGGCCACGCAAAGACTACTGGGAAACGATCGAGGCAGACTTCCACTGGCACCTGGAGATTCTGCCTCAAGTTGCCAGGATCACTGGGTTCGAGTGGGCATCGGGCTTTTTCTACAACCCTGTACCACCAGAGATTGCAGCCCGGTGCCTCGCATCGAGCGGAGCGGCTTGAAGCGATTCCCCGGCATGGCAAATCCTTGGGTCTGCGTTGGTCGCGAATTTCGCATGAATGCGGGATGCGGTTTTGACGAGGGTGAAGATTCACCGTCCCAATGGTCGTTTGTAAGGTGGGGGAGCCTCCATTGGCGGGGAGGCGGTAAGGATTCTACAGTAGTGTCTAAATCTTGCTCGCTCACATCGTTCCGGTTCTCCTCAGAGATTCATCTCGCGACCACGGAATTCGCCGGGCCATTCGCCAGTCGAACTCGCGGATTGGTCTACACTAAGCTGCGAGCAAAATGCAGCACACATGTTCTCAGCTCTCCTTTCGGAAGGTCCCAATGTCACTCACTGGCGTGTGGATGAATGAACTCAATTCGGTGATGGTACTCAACGAACACGCGGATAAGGGTCTAACGGGGAAATACCGCTCGATGGTCGGGCGCGACCCCAACGTCCGGGACCTGTCTGGCAGGACGAGTGCCCTGGACGGCGGAAAGCAGATGGTGGCATTCGCGGTGGGTTTCGAGATCGCCGCGCCCGGCCTGGGCGATGGTCACTTTTCCGTGTGCGCTTGGTCGGGCTGGTCCGAAAAAAACGGTGCTGGTAAATACATAATGGACACGCATTGGCTCCTATCGGGCGGTCTGTTGGACAAGCAAGATGAGTGGGCCGCAACCAAGCTCGGGAAAAGCACCTTTCAGAAGGTCCTGGAGACTCCAGACGAAAAGCTTCTGACGGATGACGAGGCCTTGAAGAAACTCCATAAGTCGCTCGTATGAAGCGCCAGACAGATTTGTCCGCCTGCTGTGTGCGGCCATGCCGCCTTTATCGGGCCGCGTGTCCACTAACCGGCAGGGCGGGACGGTGACCAACTGCAGCGGTTGCGAAAAGATGGCGTCCACCGTTAAGGATTGCGTCATCGTAACGGTGCAGGAACCAGTGCCAAAGCACCCACCATTCCATCCGCCAAAAACCCATCCCTGGCCGGAAGTTGCATTCAGCGTCACCGGCGTATTGGGGGGATAGGAGTGGCTGCAGGTGCCCGGACAGCTTATGAAGCCGTCAATGCTGGTAACTGTACCGTTGCCGCTGGTCGATACCGTTAAGGTCGACGGCATTTGAAGCTCGAACACCGTTCCGCAGCCATACGGTGCGTCGCACGCAAGATCTCCGCCCCCGGAGGTAGTGCCATACAGGTTGCCTTGCGCGTCCAGCACTAAACCTGACTCGGGAGATCCGCCGTCCGCGCCACCGGTGAAGCTGTAGAGCACGGTCTCCTTGCCAGTCGTATCCAGCTTGAACACCGTTCCGTGCTGGTGGGCACCGCCGCCATAGGTAGTGCCATACAGGTTGCCCTGAGTGTCCTGCACTAAACGCGCCACGGGATTTGCGCCGTCCCCCTCGGTCCCGATGAAGCTGTAGAGCACGGTCTCTTTGCCAGTCGTATCCACCTTGAATACCGTACCGTACAGGTAAGCGCCGCGGGAGCTGGTAGTGCCATACAGGTTGCCCTGCGCGTCCGGCACTAAATCTGCGGAGGGATTTGCGCCGTCCCCCAATGCCTGTTTCCCGGTGAAGCTGTAGAGCACGGTCTCCTTGCCGGTCGTATCCACCTTGAACACCGTTCCGCAGCCATATAGGCATGCAAGGTCTCCGCCGGTGGGGGTAGTGCCATACAGGTTGCCTTGCGCGTCCCGCACTAAACCTGCGTCGGGAGAGCTGCCGTCCGCCCCAATGGTGAAGCTGTAGAGCACGGTCTCCTTGCCAGTTGTATCCACCTTGAACACCGTTCCCCAGCCGGAAGCGCCGCCGTAACCGGTAGTGCCATACAGGTTGCCTTGCGCGTCCAGCACTAAATCTGCGACCGGAAATCCGCCGTCCGCCCTATCAGTGAAGCTGTAGAGCACGGTCTCCTCGCCGGTCGTATCCACCTTGAACACCGTTCCGCTGCCGGAAGCGCCGCCGTAACCGGTAGTGCCATATAGGATGCCCTGCGCGTCCTGCACTAGACCTGCGTAGGGATGTTGGCCGTCCGGCGAGGAGAAGGTGTGGAGCACGGTCTCCTTGCCGGTCGTATCCACTTTGAACACTATTCCGCAGCCAGATATGCATGTAGGATCTCCGCCGCCATAGGTAGTGCCATACAGGTTGCCCTGCGCGTCCCGCACTAAACCTGCGAAGGGAAATGCGCCGCCCGCTCCGCCCTGAAACGAATACAGCACTCTCTCAGTGTAGGCCTGGGCTTGTGCCGATCCGGTCGCGAAGACTGCCGCTACGAACAATGTCAGAAACAAGAAGAGAAGTCGGCGCTTGGTCTGCATTGAGGTCTCTCCGACAGAACCTTGCTGGAGGCCCAAGATTTGACACCTTGTTCCCGGGGCCTCGACGCATCAGTTAACCGGCAATCAGGCGGGTTCCCGTCATGAAGTGGCTTGCCGGAGCGAAGGCGAATATGCCGCGGATGGTAGCATGGTTATTGCGCCACACCAAGAGTTTTTCGCGGTTTCAGTGAATCGAGGACATGGGTAGGCTACGCAATGTCAACAGGGCAGGCGGCGCTTCGAGGTTTTCACCATGAGACGTGAAGGAACTGACCGAACCGGGACCGGCAGCTAAGGCCCGAGCGAACGCTGGTTCGCCCGAAAATGAAATCCACGGACTCCTTGCTAATCTCCGAAGAAGCACCAACACTAACTCCGCGGTTACTACCGGCAAGCAATCCTCTTCGTCGGCTAAGTGCCAGTAAGGGAACTCTTCCGCGGGCTTTCGACCTCTTGCCCAATCACCCATGCGAATCTGTCCCGCTAAGTGCTTGATATTGTGGCAAGCGAAATCGTTGGGTTCGCCTGCCCACAAGCACAGATTTTGGTGCTGGCGTCCGCACACAGACGCGGGCGACCGGGTCAGCGAGCGCCTAGCGACGCGAACAAATGCAGGGCTGAGCCGATTCGGCGGCACGACCGAAGCAGATACCTCCATGGGCGATCCCTCTCATCGCCCTGCCGGAACTCTTCATCCGGCATCATGGACCATTTGTTCATTTCCTGTTCGAGACAGTCGCGCGCCGTGTCGCGTGAATCCGAAAACCGCGAAACCTGCACTGCCCGAAGCGCCGTCTGGCGTCCCTTCCCAGCTCCACACCCGCGAAGTCCCCATCGACCGTGTCGAGTCTGAGGACCCCGAGCACGCGCTCAGCTTTATCGGCGTACCATTTCGAATTCCCGCGAGACGGGGAAGCTCATCTGGTTGCGGATGTACACGGCCAGCGCGAACTTCGCCTTTGAAATGCGCTTGAGCATGCCTGCTGAGTCCAACCCTTGATGCTAGTCCGCAAGCGCTGATTTAACCCTGCCGAGGAACTCGGAACCCGCGAATTTAGCGATTTACCCGCCATTTCTGAAGTACTTTTCCACAGGTACGACTCAAGAATGTTACTAGACCGCACCGCTGCGCTTTGTTAGATTGCGGCCATGACCAACAGAACTAAAGACCCAGGTCCCGAACGGCGTCGCAAAATTGACGCCCTGAGGAAAGTGCTAAGCACACCCGAAGTACGTCAGCGCAAGATCGATTCCATGAAACGCCTATCTGCCGATGCCGCTGTACGCAAGGGAATAAGGGAAGCGGTAAGACGCACAAAAGATCCAGCAGCAGTGAAGCTTGGGGCAAAGGGGGGTAAGGCTACGGCCGCGCGGCTCACCCCCGCAGAGCGTAGCGCTAGCGCGCGCCGCGCGGCGCTGGCTCACTGGGCCAATCCCGAAGTGCGCCAACGCACGAGTGAAGCCATGAAGCGCGCGTGGGCCGATCCAGAAGTCCGCCAGCGCTTGAGTAAAGCTGCAAAGCGCGCGTGGGCCGATCCAGAAGTTCGCCAGCGCAGGACCGAGGCCATCAAGCGTGCTCTAGCCGATCCGGAAGTGCGCAAACGCAGGGGGCGAGTCGCTTGACGTGCGGAGACATGACGCATGATCAGCATCAGGAAGAACTCGGTAGCAGTAAAGCTCGAAACTCAAGGGGCTAGGGCGCAAGATGCCATAGCTCACGCCGCAGAGCGTAGCGCAGGCGCGTCGCTCAGCTCAAGCTCGCTGGACGAAAGGCAAAGGTGAACCCGTGAAGAAACCGCCACACGATTCCGATGAAAGGCACAGGCGCAAGAGTGAGGCCAGTAAGCGTAATTGGGCCGACCCTGTTAAGCGCAAGCGCTGGAGTGAGGCTATCAAAATTGCTTTAGCCGATCCCGAAGTGCGCAGGCGAAAGAGTGAAGCGATGAAGCGCAGGTTCGAGGATCCCGAAAAGCGCAAACGAATGATTGAGGCCAACCGTCGCAACGCTGCCGATCCTGAAGTGCACAAGCGCAAGTGCGAAGCCCTGCGCCGCACCTTGGCAGACCCCGCGGTGCAAAAGCGCAGGATTGAGGCCATCAAGCGTGCTTCAGCCGATCCCGAACTGCGCAAGCGTAGGAGTGAAAGCATAAAAGTTGCTTTAGCCGACCCCAAAGTGCGCAAACGTAGGAGTGAACAGATGAAACGTATTTGGGCGAGATCCCGAACTGCGCGAGCGTAGGAGTGAGTCGATAAGGCGCAGGTTGGCTGATCCCGAAGTGCACAAACGATTGATCGAGGCCAACCGTCGCAACGCTGCTGATCCCGAAGTGCACAAACGAATGATTGAGGCCAACCGTCGCAACGGTGCCGATCCCGAAGTGCGGAAACGCAAGAGTGCGGGCATAAGCCGAGCATGGGCATTGGACCCGTCACGCCATGAGAGAGCTAGCCGGTTCGGGAAGAACATCTGGGCTGAATATCGCGCTAAGAACCAGGCGTCGGGCAACCGTCGCACAGGCTGTGCGCGCCGCGGCAGACGACCCAGCGGGGATGATGAGCCAAGGAGAATCTTGGAGCTTTATAACCAATTGACGGCGAATCGTGCCGCGACTGGCGGGACCGGAAGCGCTGTTTGGAGCAAGATCAAAGAGAAGATGGATAGGGAATTTGGGCGTCCTCGCACGGAGGAGGCATACAAAAGCAGATTGAGACGATATCAAAGAGCGTTAAGGCGAAGCCACATAGCCCAAGACTCCCTGGGCGAAACCGGAAAGGATACGCCGTGAACAAACGACCACGCAAGTCAGTTGAAGTGCGCCGGAACAATGGCGATGCCACCAGGAGGGCTTGGGCCGACCCAGCAAAGCGCCAGCGCAGGATTGAGGCTATCAAGCTCGCTTTAGCTGATCCTGAATTGCGCAAGCGAAGGAGTGAGAACATGAGGGCAAACGCATCTTAATTGCTATATGCGGGGGGGTTGTTGCGAGTTGAGATGGGGAGATGGACAGCCCCCTGAAGTATTTTGCTGATTTGCGCGATCCGCGGGTGGAGCGGACGCGGGAACACTTACTGGAAGAGATTCTTTTGATCGCCATCGCGGCGATTTTGAGCGGGGCCAATGGGTGGAACGAGATCGAAGACTACGCTCGCTGCAAGCGCGAGTGGGTGAGCGGCTTTCTGAAGCTGCCGGGCGGCATTCCCTCGCACGACACCTTCAACCGGGTCTTCTCGGCGCTCGACCCGGAGGAGTTGGAAAAGGGCTTTGCCGCCTGGGTGTCGTCGATTGCCAAGCTGACGGCGGGCGAAGTCGTCGCCATCGACGGCAAGGCGCTGCGGGGCACCTCGGTGCCCGGGAAAAAGGCCATCGTGCATATGGTTTCGGCCTGGGCGAACACTAACGGTCTGGTGCTGGCGCAGCGGCGGGTCGATGAGAAATCCAATGAAATCACGGCGATTCCGAAGCTGCTGGACGCGCTGGAACTGAGCGGAACGGTGGTCACCATCGACGCCATGGGATGTCAAAGGGCCATCGCCGAGAAGATCGCCGCCAAAAAAGCGGACTATATTTTGGCGGTCAAAGAGAATCAGGGCCAGCTGCTGGAGGAGATCAAAGACTCGTTTCAGATGCTGGCCAGCGATGCGGTTGCGGAAGAAATCGATTGCGGCCACGGGCGGGTCGAGCAACGGACTTGCTCGGTGATTGCCGATCTGTCGCTGGTCGAGAAGGCCGCGGAATGGGCGTCTCTACAGGGCTTGGTACGCATCGAAGCGAAACGCTGTCACAAGGTCACGGGCCAAACCGAGCGCGAGACCCGCTTCTACATCACCAGCCTCAAGCCCGACGCGGCGCGGCTGAACCGCTCCATCCGACAGCACTGGGGCATCGAAAACAAACTGCACTGGGCCCTCGATGTCAGTTTTGGAGAAGACCTTGATCGCAAACGCGCCGGCCATGCCGCACAGAACTACTCCGTGCTCAACCGCATCGCGCTCAACCTGCTCAAGCAGGAAAAAACCTGCAAACTCGGGATGAAAAGCAAACGCCTCAAGGCTGGCTGGGACAATGACTACCTGCTCCATCTACTCAGAAATTAAGATGCGTTTGCCCTGGTGAGAACATGCGGCGCGTCTTGGCCAATCCCAAGGTGCGCAAGCGTAGAAGTGAGGGGATCAGGCGCTCTCTGTCTGATCCCGAAGTGAGCAGGTGGAAGAGTGAAGCGATGAAGCTTAGGATGGCGGATCCCGATGAGCGCAAACGAATAATTGAACCCATGAAAGAAGGTCTCCGCCGCGCTTGGGACGATCCTGAAAAGCGCAAAGAAATGACCGAGGCCAACCGTCGCACGGGTGCCGATCCCGAAGTGCAAAAACGCAAGAGCCAGAGCTTAAGGCAAACATGGGCAGCGGATCCGTCGCGGGGAGAGAAAGCTAGCGAGCTCTTCAAGAATGTCTGGATTGAATATCGCTCTAAAGGAAAGGAGGCAGGTAGCCAGCGCCCAAGCTCCGCCCGCCGCGGCACGCGACACTGCGAGGATGATGAGCCGAAGAGGATCCTAGAGATTTATAACGAATTGACTGAGAACCGTGCAGTGGCGGGGAGACCTAGAACCTCAGTCTGGAAGGAAATTAAAGAGAAGATGGACAAGGAAACTGGGCTCTTTCGGAGCACAGAGGCATACAAAAGCAGATTGAAAAGTTACCTTAAACGGTGTGGGGTGTTTAGCAATAAGAGTCCCCGCGGCCTTGCCGCAGTCTGAACACCTCGCATCTCCGGCCCAGCCGTTCCACCCTCTGCAAGGTCTTTGCGGAATTGGTAAATCTTCCACATTTCGGTTTCGCAAAGCAATCTGCTTGCCACTTCTACCCGGTGCAAAATTCCCATTCTAAATTTTCACCCAGTGCAAAATTCCCCCTTCCTGATTTCCACCCGGTGCAAAATTCTCATTCTGATTTTCACCCGGTGCAAAATTCGGCGCTGAATTAAAAGCCTTCGACATTTCCAGCTCCACAATGCAATCTGCTTGCGATGAGTGATATCACCACCTGAGTCCGAAGGTGATGATTTTGGAACGGGGAACTATTAGGTCGGCGAGGATGCAGAACCTTGGGCACAACTCGCACATGATCGCCACTGGCGGGCGTGTTATCGTTCTGCCTGAGGCGAATACCGGCTTTCCGCTGAAAGGAGACTTTGAGCGGATGGCCCGAAGAAGGCTGCAGCACCCAAAGCCCTTCAAAGAAGGCAATTGGTGGTGGCTGCTGGTCTGGGAAGACGTGTTTGAAGGCGGCCGGATGTCGCGCCGTAAAAAGCGCGTGAAGCTGGCGAGGGCAAACATGTCGACCCGCGAGGTGGGAAAGGTCGCAGACGAGTACCTGCGGCCTCTTAACCAAGGACTGGAGTCGATTGGCTCCGCTACCAATTTCACAACTTACGTGAACGATACGTATATCCCGGTGGTCTTGCCGTTAATGGCTGCGAGCACGCGCAGCCGCTACCGGGGAATCATCAACAATTACCTGCTACCGAAGTTTGGAGGCCTGTGTTTGCGAGACCTCTCAACACTCGATCTGCAGCGTTACTTCAGCACGGCGAATATGGGGCTGGCGTACGAATCGCGAGATAAGATCCGCGATGTTCTCTCCAGCATCCTTGCCTCTGCCGTGAAATATCACTTCCTGGTCAAGAACCCGGCCGAGGGCGTGCAACTTCCGCCGAATCGCATTGGAAAACGCGTAACCAAACCGCACATCACCCAACAAGAGTTCGAGCAGATCGTGTCTCTCATGGCTGAGCCGTACTCGACAATGGTGCACGTTGCCGTGTATTCCGGGCTGCGAGTAAGCGAGCTGATCGGACTGCGTTGGGGAGATGTGGGATCCGATTCGCTGATGGTCGACGAGCGCTACTGCCGCGGCGACTGGTCCGCTCCGAAGAGTGAGGCCAGCAATGCCGCGGTAGCGGTCCCCAGTCACGTCATCGAGAAGATCCACATGCTTAAGCTGAAAACGGTGGTCGTACGCGCGGGCCGGGCAAAGCGGAAATACCCGGTCGTCAAGGGCGATGGTCCCGACGACCTCGTGTTTCAGTCGGTGAAGTCCGGCCGTCCGATGCGCGACAACAACATTCTTACCCGGCACATCAAGCCCGAGGCTCGTAAGCTGGGCCTGGGGTTTGTGAACTGGCGGTGTTTGCGAACGTCCTACGGCACGTGGCTGAAACGCTGCGGAGCCGATATGAAGGACATTCAAGGACAGCTACGGCACTCGCGTCTCTCAACGACAATGGACATCTACGTTCAAGACATTCCAGAGTCGCGAAGACGTGCGGTGGACAAACTGCCCGTGCCGGCGCTGGTGCAGTAGGTTTTGGAACGTTTTGGAACGTAATGGCATGAAAGACGGACTGCAAGTGATTGATTTAATGGTGGCCAGGGACGGAGTTGAACCGCCGACGCCAGCCTTTTCAGGGCTGCGCTCTACCAGCTGAGCTACCTGGCCACGACGCGAGTGCGCAAGGAGACGATGTTGCAGCAGTTGAATTATAGCAACGCAGCAGCCGTTGCTCCAAACTCGGGGGTACCGAACGGATGAGCCCTGTAACGTGCGGCACGATAACACCTGAACCCGATGGTACTCGGCGACAGCAGCACGGAACCTATGGCGAGGCGCTCATTGTGTGCGACGAATCGTGTGCGACAAATCGCGACGCTCCTACAAACTAAAAGCTCAGGCGCTGTCGACGAAGCAGTCAAAGTGCACCGGGCAACTACATCGTATCGGGCGGCACAATGTCGGCACGACGCTGTTTCTGATAACAACTGTCATCGGTGGCTTGGCAAACTGGATAGAGCTTCCCCCACCCGGTAGCGAAGCCGATCTGAGACTCGTTTACTCCGCTCTTGACCAAGGTTGACTTTACGAACTGAGCGCGACGGTAGGAGAGCACAAGATTGTAAAAGATGTCGCCGCGGACGTCGGCGTAACCCTGTATCCACAAATGCGCATCGGGGTGCTGCTTTAGCCATTCCGCATCGGAGTTCAGCGCTGACGGATCCACGATCCGGTTGTAGATGTTGAAGGGGAAGTAGACTTCCTTCACATTCTGAGTGAACTCCTGCGCCTGCGGGGAAGCCCCAGGGCCGGACATCTGCGCAAGAGTTGTCGTTCCTGGCAACAAGAACGACACTGCAACCAGGAATGTGGCCGCTGAAATCCATGAACACCTCAGAGTCAAACCTTTGCACATGACTTCCCTCCATCAGTAGTTTTGTCAGCAGAAATTGCTCACCAGAGTAGCACGCTTCTGTGGCGAACCTGCCACGACGTTTTCTACTATCCACCAAAGCGAACCGATCTCTCCGGCAGCATAGACCATCAACATTAAAGGAAGATGAACCTCGATTGGCGAGATATCAAACTTAAATCGCGGAAGCTGTGACGCAAACGGCGGAAGCGTGCCCGCCAACGCTGCGTGACTTTGTCTTGGCCCGGTTAGAGCTGGCGATTCGCGGAACTTTCATCCTGCTTTCACGAATCTGTAACATCCCCCCCTTACGATTTCGTTGAATTTCATCGACCGATTTCAAGTTCGGCTTATTGGTTGCGGTTCCCCTGTATCTCATTCGCCTACTGCATTTTCAGGAGAGAAAATGAAACGACCACTAGCTTTAGCGCTCGCGGTTCTGATCACGACGAGCGTTGTCGCACAAACAGATTCCTCGAGCCCGAAACCGAAACCTAGCCACCACAGCAGTTCGGCTCCGGTTTCGAAGACGCTCGAGGACATGAAAGACGCCATTTCTGCGCAACAGCAGCAGATCCAGCAGTTACAGCAGCAAATCGCAAGCCGGGACCAGGCGATTCAGCAGTTGCAACATCAGATCGCGAACCTCCCGGCGCCAGCGGCGCCGCCGCCAGCAGCGCCGAACTGTTGCGACGAGGTTGGCGCGCTGCAGCACGACGTCGCCGACCTGAAGACGGTTTCTGGCAACACCGTGAATGAGCTGCAGGAAACGCAGAAGCGTGTTGCCGACTTGGAGAGTCCGCTGGCCATCCACTACAAGGGAATCACCATTACTCCGGGCGGCTTCCTGGCGGCAGAAACTGTGCGGCGCCAGCGGGCGGAGGGGGCTGACATCAACACGAACCTCAACGGGATTCCCTACTTCGGCTCCTCGCAGGCCAAACTGAACGAGTTCTACGGATCGGGCCGTCAGTCGCGTATTTCCTTGCTGGCGCAAGGCAAGCTGGAAAACATGAACCTGACCGGCTACTTTGAATCGGACTTCCTCGGTGCCGGCGCCACCTCCAACAACAACCAGAGTAACTCCTACGTTCTTCGCCAGCGCCAAGTCTGGGCACAGGCCGCGTTGCATAGCGGCTGGAGCTTTACCGGTGGACAGATGTGGAGCCTGGTGACCGAAACCAAAGTAGGCGAGGATAACCGAACCGAAGCTATGCCGATGACGATCGACCCGCAATATACCGTGGGCTTTAGCTGGGCACGTCAGTACGCTTTCCGCATTGTCAAGGACTTCGGCAACAAGGTTTGGTTCGGCTTCTCGGTAGAGGACTCGCAGGCGACGCTCACGACCCACGGCAACATCGCCAATTCGTTCCTCCTCGGGTCTCAGGGCAATAGCGGCGGTCTGTATAACGCCGCCATCAACGGCTGCTCGTCGACTCTTTCAGGCACCCCCGTCAGCAGCGTCACGACGACCTGCACCAATCTTGCGAACTACTCCTTCAATCCGTCCCCAGACTTCATCGCAAAACTGGCCTTTCAGCCGGGCTTCGGACACTATGAAATCTTCGGTCTGCTCAGCCAGTTCCGCGATCGCATCTTCCCCGAGGCGGGGTTGACCAAGCCCTCCGCGGCCGGCGCCTATAACGACTCGACGTGGGCTGGTGGCGGCGGCGCCAACGCGCGCTGGTCAATGTTCCAGAAGCACGTTGACCTGGGCATCCACGCCCTGGGCGGGAACGGAACCGGGCGCTATGGCACCTCAGGCCTGTCGGACGTAACCGTCAATCCGTACGGCACTCTGGCTCCCATCAAGAACTACCAGGGCCTGCTGACGTTGGAGTATCACTCTCCCAAGTGGGATTGGTACGGCAACGGCGGCGTCGAATATGACGCCCGCACCGCCTTCCTGAACTCCAAGGGCGCTCCGGTTGGATATGGCGCGCTGGGCTTTAACAACACCGGTTGTGGCGTCGAAACGCTGCCCAGTTCGGGTTTGACTGCGGGCTTCAATCCCGGTGGTCTTGGCCAATTGCAACGGCGATACCAAGGACATCTGGGAAGGCTCGCTGGGCTTCTGGTACAAGCCCTATAACGGACCGAAGGGCCGTCTGCAATTTGGTCTGCAGTACTCGTACCTGACCAAGACTGCCTGGGCTGGCGAGGGCACCAAGGCACCCTACCCGGCGGGCGCTAACCCGACAGCCATTGACAACATGTTCTTCACCTCCTTCCGCTATTACCTGCCGTAAGCAACCAGTCGGGTGGCCGGTCCTCCGCCGGCTACCCGACATTTTTTGGCCGACCGGTTCCACTGTTCAGTCTGACCTTCGTGCGACGCTTCCAGTGCGCGCCCTCTTGAGCGCTATACTCTGACGATCATGACCTCGGTGGATTTCACCAGCGCTGCAGCCTTATCGCCGCGCTTGAGACGCATCTCGCGGGCTGCATCGGCAGTGATGATGGAAGTGATGTGCTGTCCCCCGATCGAGAGCCTTACTTGCGCAAGCAGCCCTTCGATGCGCACCTCGACAATGCGTCCGACCAATTGATTACGTCCGCTGATGCTGCGAAAATTCGCGCGGCTCTCGGCAGGTTGTTTGCCCAGTGACTTGAAGAGGTAGCGGTCAATCTCACTCTGTGGAATGCGATGATGTCCGCCCGCAGTCCTTACCGTGCGCAGCTTGCCCTTGTAGATCCACTGCTTGAGGCTGGCGTAACTGACACCAAGAACGGTGGCGGCATCACGCGGCCGCAACAGCTCTTCGGATTTGGGGCTCATAGTTGCATTCCATGTGGCATTCTATGTTGAGTTCTCATCTTTCGCTGCCCGGATGCTTACGATTGTCGTAGGCCATCCAGCACCAGTTTCGCCGCAGCTAGATCTTCCACTGCCAGCCCCAGGGACTTGAATACTGTGATTTCAGTTTGTGGCTTTGGCTTGCTTCCGGCGAGCAATTCGCCCAGCTCCGCGTAGATATTTGCTCCTGCCAGCAAGGCATCGCCTGATTCCTTAAGCGCGGCCTCACGCGAGTCAACGATCAATGCTCCGCGCATGGCATCGTCATCGAGTTCGCGACGCGTCGGCCCGACTGCACCCACCGCATTGACCAATACCCCAGGCTTCAACCACTTTCCACGAAGCACCGGCTCGGATGAACTGGTCACTGTAACAACAACATCAGCGTCGCGCACGGCTTCTTCTGCTGACATTGCTATGCCACCAATCTCATCCGCCAACAACTTTGCATGTTGCGGGTTGCGGCTCCAAATGCGAATCTCCTCGAACTCCCGCACCAGCCTGAGCGCCCTCACATGGGCGCGAGCCTGCACGCCACTGCCAAGGATCGCGAGCTTGCAACCGTTGGCCGGGGATAGCAGCCGGGTCGCCACTGCCGACACAGCAGCCGTGCGCAATTCCGTGATCAAGCGGCCATCCATGATGGCGAGTGGTTCTCCGGTCTCCGACCGAAAGAGAACGATGATAGCGAGATGAGTGGGCAGCCGCCGCGCGGCGTTGTTGGGATAGAAATTGACCAGTTTGGTCCCCATGATGTCGCCATAGACCGCCGGCATGAGTCCCATGAACCCGCCATGCTGGGAAACTGAAACGATGCTGCGAACGGGATGCAGCACTTTTCCGGCGGAGAAATCGATGAGCGCATGCTCCATGGCGGGAATAAGCGCCTCCGGGCGCAGCACTCGTTGCACGGCGGCTTCGTCGAAGAAGGGACCAGCGCTCTGCGGATGGGGAAATTGACTCATGATGGCGACTCCGATCTTCAAGACGCACCTAACCACTTTAAGCAGACCGACCGCGTGCGTCGAGGAGATTCTGCCACAGAATCGCAGCTTCGCATGCGGCTACGACTTCTGGCACAATTGGTACTCATGCTGAAAGTGAAGAAATTCTCGCCTGATGCGGTTCTACCAACCGTGGCTCATCCGGGAGAAGATATTGGCTACGATCTCTATTCGTCCGAGGATGTCACCATTGCGGCGCGCGGCGCCGCAGGAGTGCATACGGGTATCGCGGTCGAGTTTGTGCCAGCGGCGGGAGGGATTGTAAAGACCAGATCCGGCCTCGCCAAGAAGCGCCTCCTGTGTAATGCCGGAGTCATTGATGCCGGTTATCGCGGCGAGATCATTGTGCTCATGGAAAACCTGGGCGACAAGCCATATTCCATCTCCAAAGGCGACAAGATTGCTCAATTGCTTGAGTATCCGTTTCTCGCTGGGGAGGTTGTAGAGGGCGAGTTAGGCAATGCGGCGCGCGGCGCGAAGGGATTTGGCTCGTCTGGTTCGTAGAGAAGACGCAACCGCCGCGATTTGCAGTGCGGAAGGCACGACATGTATACACCCATCAAGAAGAAGGCCAGAGCGTGGGGCTCTGGCCGCTTCTTGATGGGCTGTCAAACCCGCACCTATTGCGCTGGATTCACCTGAATCTTGGCCATCATGCCGCCGTCTTCGTGGTCGAGAATGTGGCAGTGATACACAAAGGTTCCGGCGATATTGGGATCCCGAAAATCCATGCGCAAGGTCACGCTGGGATAAGGGCCAGTGCCCGCCCAATTAGGAATCTGGATCGTGTCCTGAAGGTCGGGATTCGGGACCGGCACTCCGTTGATTGCCATAACCAGAAAGTGGATCTGGTGAATGTGGAAGGCATGGACCTCGCCTGAGCGATTTTCGATTGTCCAATCCTCCACGGCTCCTACGTTAGTCGTGATTGCCGGTGGATCATCCATCGCGAAGACTTTCGGTTTTTTGCCGTCAACCGTAATAAAGAATTGCAACGGAGGGTTGGTTCCAACTACCTGCTCGGAAAAATAGAGTTTTCTGGTCGCTGTGGGTATCTGGGTTTTCAGTCCAGCAAAGCGAAGCGGCTGCGCTGGAGGCTTCGTCGGGTGCTGGGCCACGTGCGGCATTTGCGAGTTCTGGTTCGGTACGATGTTGGCCAGACGTTGCGGAGGATTCGAATCGCCGACCGGCCCGGTATCAAAACCGTTGTTGACAAAGATGGCCTGTGTACCCAGAGGGACCGCCGGCGTGATGAATTCCACCCGGCCCGCCGGAGGCACAACGATCGTGTTCTCGAAGATAGGCGTCTGCGAGTGGAACTCCATCCAGTGCGAGCACCTCGAAGTCCTGGGGAACGGCGTTGAACAAAGTCTGCAAGGTAAGAAAATCAGTGGTCGTGGAGTTCAGGAACCGCCAGTATTCCTGTTTCCCCGCTTGCACGTTGATGATCGGCGCCGGACCTCCCTCGGGGTAGACCGCCGGCTGAAAATTCAACGTCAGTTGAGCACCGGCGTCTGGGTCCTGCGAGGTGCCGGCTGGCTTAAACTGCTGACGCGCGATCAAGACGCGCTCTGTCAGTCCCTGTGCCAAGGGGTTTGTACCTTCCACGATAAGCGCGCCGGAAGCCCCGCCTCCCACCTGGGTGGAAGTATTTCCATGCGGATGGGGATGATACCAGTACAATCCTGCCGGCTCATTCGCGGGTACCTGAATCGAATACTGGAAACTGGGATCACCGGACTGAATGATGGTGTTGATCACGTCATCCTGATGACAGACCGGCGGAATATTCAGACCATGAAAGTGCATATTGGTTGAGGACTGCAACACCGGTCCGCCATCGCAAGGATCATCGGGGCCCGGCTTACCATGTTTGTTCGCCACCTCATGCATATGCCCCATGTTCATGGTCATATGCTTTACGGGATGTTTAGTCTGCCGGTCGAATGGGGCCTGAATATTGTCGGTCAGGTTCAACACGAGCTGGTCACCCGGATTTAGCCGCAGAGTGGGCGCTTCAATCTGCTGGCCCTGGTACATGTACACGTAACAATAGTGCATGAACCCGTCTAGAAATAGCTGGTTCTGCAACGTGAGATTGACGGTCAAAATACCATTTTGGCTGTAAAGATCCAAAGGGTTTTGAACTGGACTGCCTGGAGCCGGACGGTCTGGACAAACTGGCGCTTGCGCCGATAGGCTCTGGAGAGCAAATCCAACCAACAGGACAAACAACACTGACCTAAGCAATGCACGCATATCTATTTTCCCCAACATTCAAAAACTTGGAATCACTCATCTCGTCTGACTTATGGCAACTAGCTTGTCTTCCCTGGGACCAAGTTCGCACCAGCCTCTTGTTGCAACGGCAAGCAATTTTGGGGGCCTAGAACGGCCGTGGTGGAAACACCTCCACCGACAACAGGCCTATGCTGAGGTAGTCCAACGCTGGCGAAGCAGGAGACTCTGTCAGCGTACACGTCGATCCATTCGAATCCACCTTGAGGATCCCGATCGAAGAGTTGGGAAAGCCCCATTCTGCAACATAAAGCACTCCCCCTGTGCCCGAGGTGTCCCGCGTGGCAATAGAACCCACATAGGCCCATGGGTTATAAAAACCGCTGAGCGTGGGAGACACGCACCCCCCATAAACTCTTCCCGTATCTTTGTCGAAAAAGGCTGCAGTTACCGTACCACCCTGACTGTTGGCGATGTAGAGAAGGCTCTCGTCTGGACTGAGCCGGACATTGCCGGAGTTGACACCCATACCTAAGGCACTAGGTCCCAGGCCGGGTACGGTGTACTGGACGGTAGTTGTCAGTTTGCCGGACGATATATCGGATACCTCAACTGTCGTGGGAACGGCACTATCGCCGAAAATCGCGAAATGGCCGTCCTGTGTTATGTCCACGTCATCGGGGAAATAAACGTTGGCGAATCCACTGGAGTTCTGCTCATCCTCATTGGGGATCGGTATCCCATTCGAGACGTCGAAAGACTCAATGGAGCCGTCTGCATAGGCGACGACGAGCATATTTCCGTGTAGCGCCATACCGGCCACCGAGCCCCCGTTGAGGCCTGACACAGATATGTCACCCAAGAACGATAGCTGGCACCCTGGCTGGATCGCGAACGTACCAATCGTGTTCGAAGTAGTGAATCCGGCATAAAGGTAAGAACTACTCACTGCCAAACCTATCCCGTTCACGTCCCCAGCGTCGGTTGCCGAGCCAGAAAAACTTCCAGCCGCCTGCTGAGTCTGGATCACGATCCCCGCAATCGTAGCGGAACCGGCATCGGATGCGTAAAGGCACTGAGCGGAGCTATCGGCGGCGGTTTTCACCCGAGATGTCCCGAAATAGCCACCGTTTATTCCGGTACCTCCGGTTTCAACAGCGTTGTTATATGTCTATTGAGGCGCGGACTCCGTGCCTCCCGCTTCGTAGAAAGACACAGTATTGTGGTTTACATTGTCGTCATTCGTGACTACATAGGTGACTGGAGCAGGGATCTTCGACGCGGGATTCCCCGCAGCGCAAACTGAGATCGTTACAACCAGCGTTGTGCTCGTCAAAAAACATTTAAGCCACATATTCATGATTGACCTGCTTAGCGACCTTGGAACATCAGCCGGTGCATTCTATAACAAACATTGTCGCAACTGGCAATAAAATTAGATATTAGTCCGCTAAAGATCACGACCATCTACTATGGGCATAGTTGATCGACATAACGTTACAGCTTCTGTTCATAAAAGTGTTTCTGAAATGTGTTAAGGGGCAGGTCTCAGCCAAACAGAAAGGTTGTGCCACGTTCCTACTCCGAGACGGGGCGGGAAACGTGGCACTGTCTAGTTTGAGTTCGCAAACTGCGTTACGCCTTTCCTACCTTATTCCAATGTTGTATCTGGGCGACGCAATGCCATTGGCAACTACTTCCAGGTAGGTTTGTCCGGTTTCCATGTTGGTCGGTATGTCGACATGGGTGTAAGCGGGACCCTGATACCCAACTGCCATAGTGCTGTGGTCGTGGGTGCGGCAGTAAAAGACGTGCCCCGTGCTGGCATTGGTCAGGCGGACGATAGGATAGTTCGTGGCAGCCTGTTCATCGTCCCCGTAGGCGACGGCCTGAGAATAGCCGTTGAACTTCCGACCGCTGAGCATGATGGTGCTTCCGCGGCTGAGGATTGGCGAGCTTATGCTGAGGACTGCCGATGGGGCCCAGTTGGGATTCGGAGTCCCCGTGGATGTGTAGATCTCTACATCATTGCTGAAGTCGGTGAGCATGACCTGGCCGGTGGGCAGCACAAGCATGTTTCCCACGTACGAGGTATCGCTGGCGGAGTTGGGAATGCCGGGAACCTGATTCAGGTTGGTGCCGTCCCATTCAAAGAACACGGCGCCATTCTGAAAGATGAGCGGGCTTGTCATCATCAGCACGTTGCCGTCGGGCAGAAGCGCCGCTGGACCGTCTGAAATGCCGAGGTTGCCGGGGAAATCCGGACCTGCCGTCCAGGCGCCGGTGCTGCTGTTATAGATGGCGGTATGGGCGGCGCCGCAACCATTGGCGCCAGTAGCGAAGACCGTCCCATCCGGCCGCAGGACAGCAGGACCTTCTTCGTAGGAGGCCCCACCTGATCCGCCGCACGAGTCCCAAAGCTGCACAATCGTGCTCCCGGCGGTCGTCCACGCGCCGGTGTTGGGATCGTAAAGTTCGGAGTTCTTACCGTTCGGGTCATATACGAATACATAGGCGTCAACATCCAGCACTTTTCCGCCGGGCAATAGGTTGATGCCCTCCTCGTCGTAGACGTCGAATTTGCCCGACCCCGTAGCGGTCCAAGTCAATGTCGATGGGTTCAGCAAAGCTGCTTTGGGAGGAGTGTCGCAACAGTCAGTCTGCATATAGGTTCCATTGGCGAGCACTACGCTCGGGGCGTCGCCAATCTGTGCCCAGCCGGACGGCGGGGTCATGGATGTCCAAGTATTAGTTAGAGGGTTGTAAATGGCGCCTTTGTTGGTCCAGGCACTGCGACCCATGTTGTATTCTCCGCCTTCGACGATCACACGCCCATCTGGTAGCACCGCGGAGGAGTAGTAGAGAGGCTGGTAACCCGTCGGCAAAGAAGCCAACTGGCTCCAAGTCCCGTTGACGTAACTGCCGTTCTGGTCGGGAGTCAGCTTCCACCAGTTTGAGCCTCCCGCGTCGTGCACCATCACAGTGCCGTCGGTGAGCAGCAGCGGATTGCTGGGGCTAAAGCTTGGTTGATGAGTGAGAGGCTGCCACGAGGATTGTGCGCTGGCACTGCCAAGAGCGCACAACAATACAACCGTAGCGACTGCGAGCGAACACAATGACTTCATGTATCTCCTTATTCTGTTTTGCTTCGTCTTAAGGCGGGTTCAGGTGCAGACCTTCGACATCTCTGGAAGCCAAAGATGACAATCGCATTTCGACTCAAGCAAACGGCCCCGAGAATCTACCCTGAAAGGTTAAGAGAAGTCAATCCTTCCCGCAAAATACTATCGCGCTAGTACAGATTGCCACCGAAGCAACCCGGAATCTCGCTCGGAGGTGAGGGTTTGTGGCTATCAGGATTGTGCCGGCAGCATGTTTTTTCTCCGGTATCTTCAGCGTGTGAGAGACTAATCTTAAACCAGTTGAGATAGATAGGTCGTCATCGCGGTTCGTCCCGCGTCGATCAATACGATTCATTCTGTCCTGAGACATGCGAAACTCGGTGGTGCCGTATCCCCCTACTGGCAAATGGCAGATAAGCTTGGGATACTTCCGCATTATCTCGGCGTCGGAGCTTCCCGTCATGGTGTCGATGAGGCGGGTCACGCGGTCCGCAGTGCGCAGCCTGGGGCGGGGCGTCTGAGAGTTTGCAGCGCCGGGCACGGGGATGTTCTGATCCAGCATCAATCCTAACGTTCCGGCGCCATTGGGATCGGTGTTACCCATGATCTTGATGATCTCGGAATTGCTTTCCGCGACCAGTTCCAGGGGAAAGTTCGATAAGACGCCACCGTCTACGAATATGTGGCCCGTCTTATCGCGGCCTAGGTACGTACCCCACGCACCGTCCCAAATCATCTCTCGCCACACGAAGGGAATACTCATCGACATTCGTACCGCATGCGCAACCGGCACTTGTGGCGCAGTTCGCTCGTTCAATATAACCATCTCCTGATCCGTCACATCGGAGGTGACCACGGAAACGTCGGAGCCTGTCTTCGCGGCAAACTGACTCCACGTAAGGTCGGGATCAATACCCTTGGCCTGGAGCTTCTTTCGAAACCAAGCCAAGAAAGCATTACCGGTGTAAAATCCGCCACACTCGTTAAACGAGAGCATTTCGCGAAAGAGATCGAGGTGCAGTCCCTAGATCGAGTATCTCCCTGGACACAAATCCTGGTACATGCGCTTTTTCCATCAAATCCATGGTCTGGCTACCGGCAATCTGAGCCGCATCGAAGTCACCCTCGCTGTGGGAGCGTCCATGAAAGTGGTAAAGACTGGGTTTGTTGGTTCCCGGCAACGTTTCGGCAGTGGCTTGCAATAGTTCTGCCGCGGAATAGCCAGCGCCGAGCAAAGTGGCAGTGATGGCGCCCGCGGAAGTCCCGATCAATCGCCTATGGGTATGTCCCGCTGCCGCGAATACTTCCAATGCTCCGACGAAGGCGGCTCCCTTTGCGCCGCCGCCTTGAAATACCAGGTCAAAAAGGTGCCATAGACGACTCTCACCCCTCGTTGATAAGTTATCGGGTTATCCCGATTACCAAAGCCTGCTACGAGCCAAGCTTCGACGGCTTCCAGGCCCAGATTACGCTATACCCATACGCAAAGCCACACTGCCACCTAACCGCAGCGCTACTGCTGTTCCCAACCACCACCCAGCGCCTGGTATAGCTGGACGTAGTTTTGCAATTCTGTGTACCACGCCTGGGTCAGGTTCAGCGCCGAAATAAAGTACTGCTGTTCGTAGTACTGCACCTCGAGAAAACTGGTGACGCCTCCTTGGAAGCGCACATTGGCAAGGTCTGCCATTTGCTTGTAGGTTTTCGTCTGCTCCTCAATCTTCATCCGGTACAGTCGAGACTGGTTGTATCCTACGAGGCTATTGGAAACATCGCCGAACGCCTTTTGCACGGTTTGCTTGTAGGCAGTTCCGCCTCATCCCGCTGCGCCCACGCCAAACGGTACCCGCTCCTGATCCTGCCTCCCTGAAAGATGGGTTGGACTACCTGTCCGCCCACGGACCAGAAGGTCGCCGGGCCCAGAAGAAAACTTGTTATCGCAGTGCTTTGCGCGCCGAAGAGACCGGTGAGCGAGATCTGCGGAAAGAAGGCCGCCTTGGCCACACCCACGTTGGCGTTGGCCGCAACCAGATTTTCTTCGGCCACGCGCACATCGGGCCGGCGCTGCAGAAGCGCCGAAGGCAGTCCCGCCGGTACCTCGGGCAGGTGTGGCTGTTCGACCAGACTGCGCCCACGGGCGATGGGCCCAGGGTTCCTTCCCAGCAAGATACTGATATTGTTCTCGGTTTGTTCGACCGCTTGCTGAAGGCTGATGACTTCGGCTTCCGCCTGTTGCACCAGCGTCTCCGCTTGATACACATCGGTAATAGCGGATTCTCCGCCTTTGAACTTGATGTTGTTCAGCTTCAGGATTTCCTGGTCGGCCTGCGACCGTCTCGCGCGAGTACACAAGCTGGGCGTCATATTGACGCAGCAGAAAGTAATTGCTGGCCACCGACGAAATCAACGTTACTTGCACCACGTATTGTCCATACTGCGTCGCCAGAAGCGTGGCGCGTGCGGCTTCCGTTGCCCGGCGATACTGTCCCCAGAAGTCGACGATGTAGGAGAGCTGAAATTCCCACGGTGTCGAAGGTAGGCGCGCCGGGGAAAAAGTTATTGCGCTCGTTGGTGATGCCGAAGCTCCCATTCACCGATGGGAATTGATTGGCGCGCGTGATCCCCAAGATTAGCGTTGGCCTGCAGGATACGGGTGGCCGCGATCCGCATGTCGTAGTTGTTGGCGAGAGCTTCCTTGATCAGGCCCTGCAGCACCTCATCCTGGTAGACGGCCGGCCACTTCATTTCGGCGAATTGTTCGCCGGTCGGTGGCGTGCTGCGTGGTAGCACTCGGCGCAACCCCGCGATAGTCGCCGGGGACGCTCAGCGTCGGGCGCTTGTAATTGGGGCCGACCTTGCACGCACACAGTGCGAGCAACAACACAAAAACGGCGTATGTTCTCATGCTAGTCATCCCCAGCTCCCTCCGGGACAGGTCCAAGTCCCTCCTTGTGCGGCTCTTTTTTTCCGCCCGATATCCATAGGCCAAAGCGCTCCACCACATCGAAACTGACGGGAATGAAGAAGACGGCAAGCAGCGTCGCCGCCATCATGCCTCCAATCACACAAGTGCCCAGCACTTGCCGCGAGATGGCACCGGCGCCGGAAGCCGTCCACAGCGGCACGCACCCGAGGATGAAGGCAAAGGCCGTCATCAGGATGGGGCGCAGTCTCAACCGCGCGCCGGTAAGAGCGGCGTCGACCAGTGGCTTGCCTTTGTCGTATTCCAACTTGGCGAACTCAACGATCAGAATGGCGTTCTTGGCTGACAGTCCGATCAGCATGACCAGTCCGATCTGCGCGTACACGTTGTTATCGAGACGACGGTAATAGAGGGTGATGAACGCTCCGAAAACAGCGATCGGGACTCCCAGCAGTACGCTGAAAGGCAGCGTCCAGCTCTCGTACTGCGCAGCCATGATGAGGAAGACGATAAAGAACGCCAGCCCAAAGATGGTGGCCGGCGAAACGCCCTGCGCCGCTTTCTGCTCCTGGTACGACATGCCGCTGTAGTCGAATCCCATTTGCGGGGGCATGGTTTTACGGAAAACATCCTCCAGAGCGGCCATGGCCTGGCCGGAGCTGTAGCCCGGCGCCGCGGAGGCATTGATCTGCACGCAATTAAACAGGTTGTAACGCATGACGAACTCGGCGCCGGCGCGCGGATAGGTGCTGGTCAAGGTACTTAGAGGAACCATGTCGCCCGCTGCGTTACGAACATAGAACTTGCCGAGATTGTCTGCCTTGGTGCGGAAGTCACCGTCGGCCTGGACGTATACCTGCCATTGCAGCCCGAAGCGATTGAAGTAATTAATCAGCGCGCCGCCCATGAACGTCTGGATGGTCTCGTACAGGCCGCTTAACTGGATCTGCTGGGTCATGGCCTTGGCGTTATCCACGTTGACGCCGACCTGGGGAACGCCGAACAAAGCGGTGGTCATTATGCCTGCCAGCTCCGGACGCTTGCGGGCCTCGGCCATGAAGATTTGTGTGTTCTTGGCCAGAAAATCGATGCCGCTGCCGGATCGGTCTTCCAGAATGAAGGTGGCCCCTCCCGACGTTCCCACGCCAGGAATCGCGGGCGGCGGAAACGAGAAGGCAATGCCGTGCTGGCACCTTGCGACAGGCTTTCTGCAGGTGGGCCTTGACTCCATCGTAGCTGGTCTCGGGAGTCTTGCGTTCTTCCCAAGGCTTCAAGGAGATAAAGAAGAAGGAACTATAGGTAGCGTTGACGCCGCTCAACATGCTGTAGCCCATGACCGAGCTCACGTATTGCACGCCGGGAGTGTCCATGATGATCTTTTCGACCTCCCTCGCAGCCTCGGAAGAGCGCTGCAGCGAGGACGCGTCCGGCAGTTGCAAGCCGCCATAAAGGTAGCCCTGATCTTCGTCAGGGAGAAAGCTTTTGGGGAGACTCTTGCCGTAATAACCGGCACCCACGGTCAACACCCCCAGTAACAGAAAGGCGATGCCCGCCTTGCGAATCAGATGATGACAAGCGCCGACATATCCGTCGGTGGCCTTGCCGAAGACGTTATTGAACCCGCGGAAGAAAGCGCCCAAAGGTCCTCTGGTCGGCTTCCTCGGGCGCAGCAGCAGAGCGGAGAGGGCAGGACTAAGCGTAAGCGCGTTGAACGCAGAGAAGAGAACCGAAATCGCGATGGTGATGGCGAACTGCTTGTAAAGCTGTCCGGTGATACCGGGAATGAACGCCGTGGGAACAAACACCGCTGCCAGGATGAGGCCGATGGCAATTACCGGGCCGGAGACTTCCTCCATGGCTTTGATGCTGGCGTCGTGAGGCGACAGACCTTTCTCGATATGGTGTTCGACCGCCTCCACCACCACAATGGCATCGTCCACCACCAAACCAATGGCCAGTACCAAGCCTAACAACGAAAGGGTGTTGATGGAGAACCCAAGCATGGGAAAGACCATGAAGGTCGCGATTAGCGAGACCGGAACGGCGAGCAGCGGGATCAGCGTGGCTCTCCAACCCTGAAGGAAGATGTAAACCACGAGAATGACTAGGACCATGGCCTCGCCGAGGGTCTTATAAATTTCGTGGATTCCTTCACTGACCGCGAGCGTGGTGTCGAGCGCGGTGATGTACTCCAGTCCCTGGGGGAACCTTCCTTTCGCCTCGTCCATGAATTTAAGGACATTGGCGCGGGTTTGCAGAGCATTGCTGCCGGGAGTCAGGTACAGCGCGATGAGTGCCGCCGGCTGGGCGGGTTTAGCTGGCTTCCCCTCCTCCGGCGCCGTTCCCAGCCGCGCCATATAGGAATAGTATTGCGATCCCATTTCCACCCGCGCCACGTCTTTCAGGCGCAGGATGGAGCCATCCGGCTGGGCACGGACAACAATCTCATCGAACTCCTCCGGTGTTGGCAGGCGCCCGGGGGCGCGCACGTTATAAGTGAACTGTTGCCCTGCCGGAACGGGTTGCCCGCCAATCTGGCCCGCCGGATTGACCTTGTTTTGCGCCTTGACGGCATTCGTGATATCGGAAACCGTCACCCCCAGACTGGCCAGCCGGTCAGGATTTACCCAAATGCGCATAGCATAGGGGCCCGCGCCGAATATCTGCACTTGTCCGACACCGGAGATACGCGTCAGCGCGTATTGCAAATTGATGATGGCGTAGTTGGCCAGGAAGATGTTGTCGTAAGCGCCGCTGGGAGAGTAGAGGTCGAGCAGCATGAAGGGGGCTGTCGTGCCCGGCTGCACGATGACCCCCTGCTGGGTCACCTCGGAAGGCAGTTGCGAATTGGCCTGTCCACTTCGCATCTGGGCCAGAATCTGGTCGGTGTTGATGTCGGTCCCGAGCTGGAAGTCTACGTACAACGTCATGCCACCGCCCGAGCTTGCGCTCAACGAGTACATGTAGTTCATGCCGCTGACGCCCGACATCTGTTGCTCAATGGGAGTGGCCACCGATTCGGCAATGGTTGTAGCGTCCGCGCCGGGATAGGTGGCCTTTACCTGGATCATGGGGTCGGCAATATTGGGGAACTGTGCAGTAGGCAGCTCCAGCATCGCGACCACGCCGGCCAAGACCATCAGAATGGCGATGACGATGGCGACGATGGGCCGATTGATGAAGAATTTCGACATGGTCAGTTGCTCCCCGCTGTCTGTGCAGGCGGCATGTACGGCTTGGCAACAACTGGGAACACCTTCCTTGGCCATTTCGGGGACAGCCGCCGCAAACTGCTGGACTTTCTGGATGCCTTCCACCACAACCCTCTCGCCCGGCTTCAGTCCCTCGCTAACAATCCAGTTCGTACCGACGCGTTCTCCCATCTTGACCGGGCGGAACAGCGCCTTGTTGTCAGGCGTGAGCACAATGAGCTGATACTGTCCCTGTATCTCAATGACCGCTGGCTGCGGCACCAGCAGGGCATCCTTGTTCACACCGGTCGAGATCCGCACCCGTCCGAAGCCACCGGGACGAAGCACGGCGTCAGGGTTGGGAAATTCGGCGGCCATCTGGATAGTGCCGGTTTGGGTGCCGACCTGGCGGTTAACGTAGATGATGTAGCCTTTTGCGGGATAAGGCTTATCATTCGCCTGTATGAACGTCAAGGGTGTCTGTTTAAGGGTGGAGGCGCTGACTTTGCCCGTAATGATTCCTGTCACTTGTGGTGCAAAGCCGAGAAACAGAGCCTCGGGAGGGTTGAAATAGGCCCAGATGGGATTCACCTGGGAGACAGTCACCATTTTCGTGCTGCTTCCGACCAGATCGCCGACTTGGGAACTGGACACTCCGGCAATGCCATCAATGGGGGAATAAACTTTGGTCCAGGCCAGGTTCAGTTCGGCATTGTCTAAGGCAGCTTTCTTGGCCTGCACCTCTGCTTTCATGGCCGCCTGATTGGCGAGATCGGTATCGAGCTGCTTCTGGGGGATGGCGTTTTGCGCTGCCAACGGGGTATCACGTTGCACATCGGCAGTGTACTTATCGTGCTGGGCTTGCGACACCGCTACGTCTGCCTTGGCATTCTCCACTGCGGCCTGGTATTGCCGCGGATCCAGCTCGAACAGAAGCTGGCCCTTCTTCACGAAATAGCCGTTCTGGTAATCCTGCCGCAGCAGATATCCCTGTACCTTGGGAGTGATTTCGGCGTTCACCGGACCGTTCAGTTGCGCCACCCAGGTGTTTTCAATGGGCACATTCTGCTGCACAACATCGGCGACCAGGACCTCGGGCGGACCGGGCTTGGGCTTTTCTTCCTTCTTCTCGCAGCCGCTGAGCAGCAGGAGAGTTGTCAGGCATACGCCCAGGACAGCCGCAGTCTGCGGATGACGGCGCCCTAAAGCCGCCGGACGCAGTAACCTGGCGTCGTTTGTGGTCAGGTCAGCATAGTAAAGCTCAGGTACGGTTCGCATTGGCACACTCCGAGACGTCATTCCTCAGCACTCAACTCTCTGATAAAAGGGTTCCTGCCTTTTTAGCCCAAAAAGTCGTGAATTGCCACTGGTAAATTTACCAGTTTATCAATGGCAACCGGTTGGTTTCCCCTCATCTGCATCTCATGCACCGAATCATGCGGGAGCGCACCACACTTCGAGGTTCCAAGAACGCACGTTGATTGTTTTCTCCCGCAGCATGGTTTGGTGCTGGTTTGTTCCCGCTCGTTCAAAAACTGACACCGAACTCCAAAACCACGGTTGGGTCGGTGACGACGAAATTGAATATGTAGGTTGTAAACTCCAATTGCTTGTGAGAGAAGCCCACCAACAGCCCGCGCTGCACGTCGAGCGGAGTGCGATACGCCCGGGTTCGCTGTTCTACCAGGCCGCCGCGAAACCAGTTCACTGGAGAGTACGTAAGTGTGGACCAGGTGTAGAAAAAGCTTCCCGAATGATTGTTTGTGTCGAACACGTATTCGCCGTCAGTGGAGAGCTCGACCTGCTCGTAGCTAAGGGAGACTTCATAGCCGGGCGCGATGCCTGTCGTCCTGCCGAAGACGCCTCCGATCATCGGCGTGGCATTCAGCACCAGCTTCTGACCAACTTTGAAGTTGTAGCCCGCCCATAAGGATCCCGTCTCCAGATTCTCGTAGTTGTAGCGCGCTTCGAGGTGAAGCCAATCGCGGTCCGCGGTGAAAACTGGATCCACGTAATTTGGGCCGTGCGGTATTACATAGGCATCGAACGTGATCGAGTATGACCATGGGTCCTTGGCGACGGCAGGGGTGGCTGGTTTGTTGGGTGCTTGCTGGGCCAACACACGACCGGACAGCAGGACAATGACCGCGAGTGCTGTGACCAGTGGCATGAGCGTCTCCAGCGGTTCGAGCACGCGGCGGGACGGCTTGGCCGAGTCTTCAGGCATGGTACAGGTGGGGGTGGTTGGTCTCCGCCACGAAGTAGAACAGAAGGGCGGCGATCACGTAAACCGCGATCAGCATGGATCCCCGACAACATCATGGCTAGGAATTCCGCTCTCTCTCTATCGATATAGCAACTAATTCGCGCGGGACTGGCGGTTGTGCTAGTTCATCCCGACCTCGTTTGGCCATTACAATCAAACGGTCTCCGCCGGGACATGAGCAAATCGGCCTCGATCCGGTTCAATCTCAAGACGGGAAAGATCATGGACAACGCTGTTAGCCATCCGCTTACGCCGTCGCCAGTTCGCTTCCGAGCGATGCGCGCCATAGGACGCACAATCATGTGGTTCATTCTCGCATTGCTTACGCTGTGGGCAGTGGCGGCTTTATACGTCGATTTTCGGATTGCACCCCTGCGCATTCCGGTGACCGTGCTCTACGTCATCGGAATTCTCGCGATCCTGATATTCGTCAAGCGCCCGTGGGCGGCACTGTTGTGTTTCGCAGGCTTCTGCATTGTGCTGACGTGGTGGCTCAGCCTAAAGCCCTCCAATGAAGGGGACTGGCAAGCCGACGCGGCGCGAACCGCCTCGGTCGAGATCAACGGAGACCGGGTCACCATCCACAACCTGCGCAACTGCGACTACATCACCAAGACCGATTACACGAATTGCTGGAGCGACCGCACGGTGTATCTGTCGCAACTCCGCTACGCAGACCTTTTCTTCACCACCTGGGGGCCGAAGTATATCGGTCACCCGATCGTCAGTTTCCAGTTCGGGGACAACGACCATATCGCGTTCTCGATCGAAGCGCGTTACAAAGTGGGTCAGGATTACTCGGCGATCTTGGGATTCTTTCGCCAGTACGAGCTGATCTTCATCACGGCCGACGAGCGCGACGTCATTCGATTGCGTACCAACTACCGCAAGGACGAGCAAGTGTTTATGTATCGCACCACGGTGTCACCGGACAGGGCGCGAGAGATATTCTTAATCTATGCCGATTATCTGAACCAGTTGAGAGATCATCCGGAGTGGTATAACGCGCTGACCCGAAACTGCACGACGACGCTTGATACCAAGATCGCCGCGGATGTCCAGAACCCCCAGCCTTGGAATTACCAGCTGCTACTGAACGGAACCTTGGATGAGTTGCTGTACAACCGAGGGCGCCTGGTCACGGGCGGACTCCCATTCCCAGAGTTGAAGGAGCGTGAGCATATCAATGCCGCGGGCCAGCTGGCGGATGGGTCACCGGATTGGTCTGCCCTGATTCGCGTGGGACGGGTCGGATTCTGAGGGCAGCCTGATTCGACGACACCTGAACAATGTTTGCTCGTCAGAAGCGGACGAGCCATCTGCCTGCACTTTCCCCGCAAATCCTCGAAGGAAAATGCGCGCCACCGCAACACGCAGGGTCGCGTGCGCCTCGATTTGTTAGACTTCCAGCACGTTTCACGGAAGGGGAGAGCACCTTTGAACCAGCACGGCAGGGCCTTTTGGATACAAGTGGCTGCACTTTGCGGCGCAATCGTCGTTCTGGGGCAGGCAGGGAACATCCTTAGCGCGCATGCCGCACAGTCCCCACGGGCGGGCTCAGGTTCAGCCGTCAAAACAGCGGCCCAGCAATACAAGAACATCCAAGTCTTAAAGAGCATTCCCGCCGACCAGTTGATGCCTGCCATGCAGTTCATAAGCGCTTCGCTGGGCGTCGAGTGCGACTTCTGCCACGTTGAACATGAGTTTGACAAGGATGACAAGAAAGAAAAGCAGACCGCACGGAAGATGATGCAGATGATGTTTGCCATTAATCAGAACCATTTCGAAGGCGAACGCGAGGTGACTTGCAACACCTGTCATCGGGGTTCACCGCATCCCGCTGCGATACCGGCCATCCTCGCGGAAAATCCGAAATCAGAGGCGATGGAAGCGATGCACGAGCATGAGCACGAAGCCAACCCGGCTGCCATGCCATCGGGAGACCCTGTGCTCGCCAGGTATCTTCAGGTGCTGGGAGGCCGACCCGCACTCGACAAAGTCTCGACGCGAGTGGAAAAGGCCACGGCGAACATGCCTGACGGTCACCAAGTACCAATCGATATCTACACCAAAGTTCCTGACCAGCGTGTTTCCGTGATGCACATGCCCAAGGGCGACAGCGTTACTGCCTACAACGGCAGTGCGGGATGGATTGCCTTTCCGGGCCGGCCTTTGCGAGAAATGTCGGTCGCCGAGCAGGAGGCTGCGAAGCTCGACGCGGAGGCTTTTTATCCCGGCCGTCTGGAGAGAGTTTTTGGTGAGCTGAAGCTCCAGGAGCATGAAGAGAAAATTGACGGCCATGAAACCGATGTCGTGCTTGGGCTCTCCAAGAGCCAGCCTCCCGTTAAGTTCTATTTCGACAAGAGCTCCGGGTTGCTGGTGCGCATGGTGCACTATGCCGACACACCTCTCGGGCTGAATCCCACGCAAGTTGATTTTGCGGATTACCGTGATATCGGCGGCGTTAAGACGCCGTATCGCTGGACCATCGCGCGTCCCAGCGGAGCCTTCACCATTCAAGTAGACCAGGTCGAGCAGAACGTTCCGATTGATGATGCCAGGTTCGTGAAGCCTGTGCCAGCCTCGGCTTCCAGCGACCAACCCCCGGCGCACTAGAGATAAACTAGTTAAAGTAGCAAGAAAAGGTGAACCGCCAATGTGGATGGTCAAGCGCTCGGCGATCTGTTTGAGTTTGTGTCTCGCAATTCTGTTGACGTGCGGTTGGATTCTTGGCGATGGCAACATCCAAGCCGCGACGGATGACCACTCAGCGCGACAACCGCAGGCGATTTCCATTGGAGGCGAGCCCGTGGTGGTGCTGCAACGGCCGAATTCCGGAGATAAGAACAAGCCGCAGTTTCTCGAAGCCACGATACTGCCCGGGCGTGGAATGGCAGTGTTGCAGATCAAGGCGTACCTACCGGGAAAGGGAGAGATCGATCTTCTGAACTCGCCGCCCTTACCGGAAGCGGAGCAGCTGCTCGACAAGGGCGATGACGCGTTTGGTAATCAGGTATTCAAGATTGGCGGGGCCATTCTTCTCCCGTTTGCGAACCGCATTCGCGGTAAGGTTTCGCCGGATGGCAAAACCGTTACTGCCGATGTGGCTGGAAAGACAGTCACCCTGGTGGCGAACTGGAGTGGGAATAACCCTGGTGCGGAGAAGCACGCGATTCATGGCCTGATGCTGCGGTCGAAATTTGAAGACGTCAAACAGAAGAATGGAGCCTACGATTCAAGCGTTGCCGCCTTACTGCACGCGGGCAACTTTGATGGGCATTGGCTCTCCGACACGGAAGTCCACGTCGAGACCACATTGAAGAATAATGCTTTCGAGATGACGGTGACGGCCAAGAATGTCGGCCACGAACCGCTGCCGATCGGGATTGGCTGGCATCCATATTTCGTTTTGCCCGGCGGCGATCGTTCGCAAGTCCGGTTGCACCTACCGAGCGAGACTCGCGCGGTTATGAATAACTACGACGATTCTTTCACCACTGGCAAGCGCGTTCCGGTCAAAGGAACGCCGTATGACTTCAGCGCGCCCGGTGGACGTCCACTCGGCTCGCAGTACCTTGACGACAACTTCTCCAACCTGATGCACCGACCCGACGGGAGCACGGTTTCGGAGATCGTTGATCCTGAAGCCAAGTATGGTTTGCGCCTGATCACACTTTCACCGCAGATCAAGTCGATCCAGGTGTATGCTCCACTGCAGAAAAACTTTGTGGCCTTGGAACCCCAGTTCAACCTGCCCGATCCTTACAGTAGGGCCTGGAAAAACACGGACACGGGTATGGTTCTGCTCGGTCCCGGGCAGTCCATATCCTGGCAGGTGCGATTAGAGATGTTCACGCCGAGTCAATAGGTGAGTTATGCATCGGCTTACCATCAAAACCCACAAGAAGCGCGAGATCGTGGATATCACCGAGCATCTCGAATCCCTTCTGTGGAAGCAGTATGGCGACAAGACCGGGGTCTGCCATCTGAGTGTGCTGCACACAACGGCTGCGTTGACGACGGCCGATCTTGATCCTGGGACCGACCTCGACATGCTCGACGCCTTCGAGCACCTCATTCCCAAGCTTCAGTATCGCCATCCGCATAACCCTGGGCACGTGCCCGATCACATACTCTCCGCGCTCATCGGAACTTCGCTGACGCTGATGCTTGACCGCGGGTTGCTATTGTTGGGGACTTGGCAGCGGGTTGTGCTGGTCGAATTAGACGGGCCGCGCGAGAGGGAACTGGTGATGGCGTTCGTGGAAACCTCATAAGAACGGACACTCATCCAGAACGCATTTCTCGGAATATGCGCGCATGCTCAGAGAGAATGCGTGCCTTGGCCTGAAGGTTGGGTTCGAGTGACCACACACCAACCTCATGGGTTCCCCCCAGCAAAATGCCATCGATGCGCGGAAACATATAAAGGTCCTCTGACAGGGTGCAATACTGGATTTCCGGTTGTGGCAGAAGGAACGTTAGTTGGCCTTTTACCGGGGTTAACTCGTCGTCTCCGAACAGCGCCTTCGCACCCAGGCCCGTGCAGTTCACGATTACCTGCTGAGGCAGGCCCCGCAGGTCGGCAATACCTCCGAACTCGCGAACCTTGATTTGGCCGCCCGCCATACGGAAGTCGTCCATCACCGCTGGCAAGTACGTGTTCGGCTCGATCATCATGGTCTGAAACTGGCGTACGGAGGGGAATGGGAACGGATTCTCGGCAGGCAGCAAGTCGCGCATCTCAGGGAGGAGATCGCGAATTGGGCTGTCGAAGCTAAGCATGCCACCATCTGGGATCGGTGTCTGCCTCATCGAATAGTTAGGCAGCCAGCGAATTCCGTAGCGCGGCCCCACCATGACCTGGTAACGCGCGTTGGCGAGGTGTGAAGCCTCCACCAACCGCGGCATGAAATCGGGCGATTCGTGCCCTCTTTGAAAAACGTTGAACGGAAACCACTGCGCACCGGCTATGTTGGAGGTCGTGTGTGGAGGAATATTCTTGGCGTAGATAGTGACGGTGCATCCGCGCTCCTGCAGTAAGCGCGCGGTGGCCAGACCAACGGCGCCGCATCCCAGAACGGCGACGTTTTTCTCCCCAGTGTGGTCAACTTCGCGGCAGGCTAGTTCGCCTGTTCCCCACGAGAGCGTTACTCCCGCTCCGCCATGCCCGTAATTGTGTACCACCAGCTTGTCATCCAGCTTTTGTGCGCTGACCACGAACCCGGAGGGACGAAATGGCCGCAGTCCGACGACGGTCCGAATCTCGCGATCAGGTTGGACATTCACTTTCGGAAGCTTGAGAAGCGGGGACGTTACGGGCGGGGAAGTCGCGGCGCGGGCAATATTCTTGGCAGCGCAGCCTTCCAGCGCCGCCGCCCCTGCCAGTAATCCAAGCGCTTTCAGTGCGGAACGCCGATCCATGAATAGGCGCGTATAGCGCGCTCGAACCGGAAGACTTGGCCAGAAGCCGGGCTAGGTATTAACCGACGTGGTTGCCTCACCAGGTCTCGCGTCGCATCAGGTAGTCGCGATTTGGGTGAACGCTGACGGCTGACTCCTGACGGCTTCTTCACAACATCTGCGTGCCCCACAAGTCATGCAGGTGCAGCACGCCCAGCAGGTGGCCGGCGGCATCCACCACGGGAAGGGAAGTGATCTTCTTCTGCTCCATGATGTCGAGCGCGGCGATGGCGAACACGTCAGGGCCGACGGTCCGCGGCGAGCGCGTCATGCATTCCGCGGCTGCGAGGTCGAACACTTTCTTGCCGTGTTGTTCCAGCAGGCGGCGCAGGTCGCCATCGCTGATCAGTCCCACAAGTCTTGTGCCTTCTACCACGGTGGTCATTCCCAAGCCCTTGCGCGACATTTCGTAGATGACTTCGCTCATGGTTGTCTCGGGCTTGACTCGGGGTACGGCGTCTCCCGTATGCATAAGTGCAGAGACGCGTAGAAAGCGTTTACCCAACTTGCCCCCAGGATGCAAGTTGGCGAAATCCTCTTCCTTGAATCCACGACGTTGCGAGAGCGCAACCGCGAGTCCATCCCCCAATGCGAGCATAGTTGTGGTCGAGGCAGTGGGTGCAAGTCCGAGGGAACATGCTTCATGGGCGACGGAGCAGTCGAGGGCGATGTCCGCGGCTTGCATCAGCGTGGACAAGCTGCGCGGCTGTTCGGACGGGGAGTGAAGATCATCGCAGGTCATGGTGATCAGCGGGACTGCCGAGACGCTTCACGGTTGCCAGTAATTGCAGAATTTCGTCGGTTTCTCCACTGGCCGAAAGAGCAAGAACCACATCGCCGCGCACCACCATTCCGAGATCGCCGTGCAGGGCCTCCGCGGGATGAAGAAACAATGCTGGACTCCCGGTAGAGGTAAAGGTTGCCGCGATTTTGCGCGCAATCAGTCCGCTCTTGCCCATGCCGGTGACGACGATGCGGCCGGCGCAGCCGTAGAGCAACTCCACAGCCCGCTCAAAGTCCGCCGCCATCGGCCCCGCAAGACGGTCAGCTAGTGCGCGCAAGGCTTCGGCCTCAATGCGTACTACGTTTTCACCAAGGTTCTTGCTGGTGGGGCGGACTAGAGGTTCGCTGTCGGGCCGCGTCATTGTGAGGCCGGACTTGGCAGCAGTCCATGCGAATTGAAGACGAGCACACGCTCGTCGTTTTCGCCTCCGGCCAGAGGAACGCTCTTGCCATTAAACGAGACTTCCACCGCACCGGCATTGCCAGTCCAAAAAACCACCTGGCTGGTGGCGCGGATCGTCTTCACGTCCGGCGGCTTGATGATGCCACGAACCACAAACTTTCCGTCGGACTTGATGGAGACCCAGGCGCTATCCTTGGGGCGGATCGTGAGTTCGAACGGCGTAGCGCCTTCGGAATTTGCAATGTTGTTCGTTCCCGTAGCAAGACTCGTCGGAGTAGTTAGTGCCTGCGGCTTGGTTGCATTTTCACCGGTAACGAGTTGGGATGGGGCGGTCTTGCCGGTGTGGTCGTCGCCGGCCGCCGATTTTACGTCTGGCGTGCTAGCTCTCGCATCGGCCGGCTTTACGCTGCCGATGACATCTGCTCCTCCATGGTCAGTCGTGTCAGAACCGGTCTGAGGCAGAGACGACTTTCCTGGAGTGGACATGCTTGTTGCGGGAGCGCTGAGAGCGGAAATCGATGCACTGTGGTCGCGGGTCGCTGTCGATCAAGTTGACGCTCCCTGTAAAGACGCCAGCCGCCCACACTTCCTGAAATGAGTGCGAGAACGACAAGCACGGGAACGACGGGAAACGTCGAGCGCCGCGGGGACTCAGATTGCTCGCGAGCAGCCTTCTCGAATCGGCTTGCAGAATTCTGTTCGGTACTCCCATGCTCGTCGGCCGCAGCTTCGTGTGCGGCTTGCAAATAATCGGCAACTGCTTGCTCCTCGTCGATTCCGACGTACTTCGCATAGGCGCGGACATATCCCTTATTGAAGATGCCGCCGGGTAGCTGATCGAATTGTTCATCTTCCAAGGCGCGGAGCAGGCGAGTCCCAATCTTTGTGACTGCGGCGATCTCCTCCAATGAGATCTTCCTCATCTCCCGCTCGCGACGCAACCGTTCCCCGAATGTACCCACTTCAGCCTCGGGATGTTCCAATGACTTGCGCAATTCGATTTGACCTAATGCCCCTCGCCGATCATAGAAAGTGGTGCGGGGAGTGTCAAACTGGCTCGTTGACCAGCGGTGGGCCAGTCGCCTAGCAACACGCCAGGAATAGGAACCACATGTGCTTTCCGGTAAAATAACCTGTAGGCGGGCGTGTACTTTTTGGGCCTGAACCTTTTGGAGTCAAGGGGCCGCCGGGTCCTGTTCACTTTTTCCGGAGGAGCAGACGAGATCTGCGCCAGGTTCTTGCATGTCGCTTCCAGTCACGGACAACGATCGGCAGTCTTACGAGCTGAAGATCTTTCACGACGTCGCCAAAGCCCTGACCTCGTCGCTTGATCTGGACACCATTCTGCAAACCATTATGGAGAAGATGGCCGCCTATTTTGAGCCGGCGACCTGGTCGCTGCTCATGCTGGATGAGGCCTCGGACGAACTCTATTATGCGGCTGCGGTCGGGAAGGGTTGCGAGAATCTCAATGCCCTGCAATTGACCTCGGGTGAAAGCCTGGCCCGATGGGTAATCAACCATGCCACGCCGCTGGTCATTGCTAACGTGGCGGAGGACGAACGCGTCCGCCACAAGAGCGATGACGATTTTTTTGCCGAAGGATGTTCGGTGGTCTGCATGCCGGTTCGCACGGGAGGCAAAGTCCTGGGCATCATCCAGATGGTGAATATCGATATGGGTCTCTACGCTCGCAACGAAATGCTGTTGCGGACCCTGGCCGATTACGCTGCCATCGCGATCGAAAACGCACGCGCTGTCCAGCGCATCCAGGAACTCAGTATCACCGACGACTGTACCGGCTTGTACAACGCACGGCATCTGTTCACGGCGCTTTCCGAGGAGGTGCACCGCTCGGAACGATTCGGGTACGAGTTCAGCCTTCTGTTTCTCGACCTCGATCACTTTAAACGGGTGAACGATGAGCATGGACATTTGGTCGGCAGCAAGCTTCTAGGCCAGGTGGGCCAGGCTTTGCGTGAAAACCTTCGCTTGGTGGACGCCGCTTTTCGCTATGGCGGCGACGAGTTCGCCATTCTACTGCCTCAAACTTCAAAAGAGGCGGCACTGCTGGTGGCGCGCCGGCTGATGTCGGTTTTTCACTCCCGGCAATGGCTCGCTGCTGAGGTTGTCACTCTGGCTCTGCGGGCCAGCATCGGTATCGCAAGTTTCCCGCTGGACGCGGTTTCTCCGCAGGCCATCGTGCAGCGTGCCGATGAAATGATGTACCAGGTAAAGCAAGGCGGGCGCGACAACATTGCATTAGCAGGCATCGGGATTGTGGCGATCCGATGAAGCGTCTCCCAGTCGCTGACTCTCTCCGTTTAACCCGAGCACGTCCCCCAAATGCGGTTGGTTCATTTCGTTTGGCGCTGCGGTAGCGTTTGCGTCGAGCTGCACGGTGTTCGGATTCGCCGGCGCATTGGGATTGACCCCGAAGTCCCAGACGTAAAGATTCATCTCCTGCGGACCGACCATTTCCACCACCGCATATTCGCCAGCAGCGAGATCCTGTGCCGGAGTCACTTTCACCCACTCTCCCGTTCCAAGTTTCTCAACGCTTGCGGGAACCGAAATGTTCTGCTCGCTTACCTTTCCGGTGAAGGTAACTTTCAAACTGGCGACAATACGTTTGTCGTTCTTCACCTCGGCGCGCACCAATCGGAAGCGGTCCGCAAGCGCCGTGCCGCTCTGCGGTCCTTCGTCAATGTCAATGTAGATGGTGGGACGTGGCACGTGGGATTGGATCCTGGCGTGCTCGCCTTTCAGCTCAAACGGCTGTTTGGAGCTGGCTATCGGATTGATTGTGGCCCGCAATCCGTTCTTGCTGGTGTTCTTGTTCAGCTCGCTGCCGTTTTGCACGATCTCCGCCAGTTCGGGCTTTGCCCTGGTACTGATCGAGCAGGAACACCCCGCCGGTACCAGGCAGGTGCAGACCGGGCGCGATTTGCGGCGAGTTGGCTTCCTCCTTCTCGCGTTCCTCCTTCTCCTCCGGGGTCTCTTCCTGGGCCTTGTGGAGCTTGCCGCTGTTGAAGTCAGCTTCGTACTTTTTGGTCGCGTCCCAGTCGATCAGCGAACTCGGAATGTCTTCCCACTCGAACCGCTCCGCACTGAGATAGTGGACCCGGTCACCCTGGATCTCGTATTTCACCACTGACTGGTAAGAGCCATCTTTCAGGATGAGGCGCAGCGTGCGTTGCTGCGCTTGCAAGGTGATCGGGTGCTGCACGAGCAGCATTGCCGGTGCTGCCAGGAAAGTCAGAGAGAGGAGCGCATTCACAAGAGGGCGGCGCATCGATACTAGTGTAGACCCGAAAGCGGAGAGGAAGACTCGGTCTTTGCGTGCTGAACATCCACCGCCCAGGTGGTGCGACGCTGTTCGAACAATAGATCCGTTCACAGCATTTTGTGACCCCAATCACAGCGCAATGTGCTCCGGCTGTCCAACAATAAGAGGTACGTTGTTCCCGCAATCGTTGCACGCGGCACAAGGCCGCGTAATCTCCGAGAGCGCTCCTACCGAGGGTCCATGCATGGATAGCGCACTCTTGATTCACCGCCTGCACTTCGCCTTCACGGTGACCTATCATTACCTGTTCCCACAGTTGACGATGGGACTGGCGCCGTTGATCGTGATCCTGAAAACCCTGGCGCTCAAGACCAAAGACGAGCGTTACGACCGGGCCGCCCGCTTCTGGGCCAAGATTTTCGGCATCAATTTTGTGATCGGTGTGGTGACCGGAATTCCCATGGAATTCCAGTTCGGCACCAACTGGTCGCATTTTTCACGCTATGCCGGTGGCGTGATCGGACAGACCCTGGCCATGGAAGGCTGTTTCGCCTTTTTCCTGGAGTCCACATTCCTGGGGCTATTTCTCTATGGCGAAAAGCGGCTGACCAAAACCCAGCACTGGTTTGCAGCGCTCATGGTCTTTGTGGGTTCGTGGCTTTCGGGTTACTTCATTGTTGCGACGGATGCCTGGATGCAGCACCCGGTGGGCTATCAGCGCGTGGCCGATGGTTCCCTGCAACTGACCAGCTTCTGGCAACTGGTGCTGAATCCCTGGGCCTGGTGGCAGTATGCGCACAACATGAGCGGCGCGGTCATCACGGGAGCGTTTGTGATGTCGGCGGTCGGCGCGTTCTATCTACTCAGCCAGAAACATGTGGAGCAGGGGCGCATCTTCGTGCGCGTTGGCGTGATTGCGGCGCTGATCGTTAGCGTCTTGCAGCTTTTCCCGACAGGCGACGCGCAGGGGCGCATGGTGGCGTTCCACCAGCCCGTTACCCTAGCCGCGATGGAAGCGTTATGGGAGACGCAGCCCGGAGCGCCGCTGGTGATCCTCGGCCAGCCCGACGTCCCGGCGCAGAAAATCGACAACCCGATCATTGTTCCCAAGATGCTGAGCTTTCTGACCTGGCGCAGTTGGAGTGCGGAGGTAAAGGGCCTCAACGAGGTGCCAAAGCAAGATTGGCCCGACAGCATACCTCTGCTTTATTACGCCTACCACATGATGGTTGGGCTGGGTACGATCTTCATCGCAGTCGCTGCAATCGCAGTCTTCCTCCTCTGGCGGAACCAGCTGTACAACGCTCGCTGGATGCTTTGGGTGCTGCTGCTGTTGTTCCCGTTGCCCTACATTGCCAACACGGCCGGCTGGATGACGGCCGAGCTTGGCCGGCAGCCGTGGCTGGTCTACGGTCTGCTGCGCACAGTGGATGGCTATTCCAAGATGGTGTCGGCCGGCAATGCTTGGTTCAGCTTCCTTGGATTCCTGGGGATGTACACGGTGCTTTCGGTCCTGTTCCTCTTCCTGGTGCACCGCGAAATCGAACACGGACCTGATCCTGACCCCGAGCCCTCAAACGAAAAACTCAACGCAGTTCCTGTGACTCCCGCGGAGGTGCGATAGCCATGTCAACCCTTTGGTTCATGATCGTTGCGGTAATGGTCGCCGTCTACGTTCTGCTTGACGGCTTCGACATCGGAGCGGGCGCGGTCCACCTCTTCATCGCGAAAAATGACGCGGAGCGCCGCATGGTGCTGCGCGCTATCGGTCCGGTATGGGATGGCAACGAAGTTTGGCTGCTGGCCGCCGGTGGAACCCTCTACTTCGCCTTTCCTCTGTTGTATGCGTCCAGCTTCAGCGGATTTTACCTGCCGCTGATGATGGTGCTGTGGCTGCTGATGCTGCGCGGAATCGGCATTGAGTTCCGCACCCATATTGAGGAGGCGGTGTGGAAGGGCTTCTTCGACGTCATCTTCGGAATTTCGAGCATCCTGCTGGCCATCTTCTTCGGAGCCGCTCTCGGCAACGTCGTGCGCGGCGTTCCCCTCCAGGCGGACGGTTATTTTTTCGAGCCGCTGTGGACGAATTGGCGCGTCGGCGCACAGAACGGCATCCTCGACTGGTACACCGTGATCTGCGGCGTGGTCGCGTTGGTCACGCTCGTCGTGCATGGGTCGCTTTACCTTGCAATCAAAACCGAGGGCGAACTGAACTCACGGGCCCGCAAGGTTGCCAGCCTGTTCTGGCCGGTGCAAGTGCTGCTCACGGGTGCCAGCCTGATCGCCACCGTGTTAGTTGTGCCGCACGTGCTGGACAATTACAACAAGTGGCCCATCGGATACCTGGTTCCGGCGCTGGTGATCGGCAGTCTGATCTATCTGTTCTATGCGCATTCGAAGAGAAACGACAAAGGCGCATTTCTGGCGTCGTGTACCTACATCGTAGGCATGCTGGTGGGAGCGGCGTTCGCGCTATATCCCAACGTGCTGCCTGCAAGCACGGATTCCAGCTATAGCCTGACCATCTACAACACTGCCGCCGGCGCACACGGGTTAGGCGTCGGCTTCGTGTGGTGGACGATAGGTATGATTCTTGTGCTCGGGTACTTCATCTTTGTCTATCGAATGTTCCGGGGCAAAGTAAAGCTGGGGGAAGGCAGCGAGCACGGGTACTGATAGGACTGATGTTTGAAGGCAGATGGGAGCCGATGGGAGACGAGACAACGGCACCCTCTCTTGCCTATTTAAGATCGATTGTTCCTCACACTTCGACGGCGGCTCCGGTGATAACGGGTAATCGTGCCTGCTCCCATGCATCGAATCCGCCGATCACATTGATGACGTTGTAGCCCATCCTTTGCAGCAGACTACAAGCGATCATGCTGCGATAGCCGCTCTTGCAATGGACCGCGACGGACGCATTCTGATCAAGATGCGGCAGGGCTGCCTTGAAGCGGTCCAGTGGGTACCAGTCGGCCTCGCTGATGCGCCCAGCTTGCCATTCACCTTCTCTGCGGACATCCAACGCCTGTAGCCCGCCGCTTTGCAGGCGGCTGCTGAGTTCCTGCACTGTAATCTGTTGTACTTGCGCGAGTGGGAATCCCGTCCTTTTCCATCCCCCAATTCCGCCTTCGAGATACCCGGGCAAATCCTCGATCCCGACGCGCGCCAGACGCATGCGTGCCTCGCTTATCTGCTCAGGAGTTTCACCGATGAGCACTGGGTGCGCCGTGGTACCAAGAACAGCTCCTGCCCAGGAAGCAAACTGACCGGAGAGCGCAATGTTGATGGAGCCGGCCACGTGGGCCGCGGCGAACTGCTCGGCAGGCCGTACATCGAGGGCACTCGCGCCGCACTCGAGCATATCCTTTCAGTTCTGTCGCGGGGATCGGAACCAGTTCCGGTAGATCTGCGAGTGACGTCGCTCCAGCGCGGTTGATGGCAGCGTCTTCAAGAAAATAATCCGGACGAGTTGGGAGGTTGGTCGTCAGTTGGCGGACAAACTCATCGCGGCTTTTGATCTGAAGCGCGTAATTGGTCAGGCGCTCGGTACCGATAGTGGAGGAACGCTCGGCGCGCATGTTGCGCCCGCAAAGTGAGCCTGCGCCATGTGCCGGATACACCTGCACCTCGTTCGGCAAGCTTAGGAGTTTGTTGTGCAGAGAATCGTAGAGCAAGCCGGCGAGTTGCTGTGGTGTATGCGTCGTCGAAAGGTCGGGCCTTCCCACATCGCCGATGAATAGAGTGTCTCCGGTCAGCGCGGCCCAAGGCGCCAGCGACTTCTCTTCGTCGGTGAGAACCAGGCATATGCTCTCCGGCGTGTGTCCCGGTGTCGAGAGAACGTCGATGCGCAGTTTGCCAACGCGCAATTCGAATCCGTCGCCGACAGCAACATGCGGAAAAGTTGCGCCTGCCACTTCTCCCATGTAGATGGTCGCACCCGTGCGAGCGGCAAGTTCATTGTGTCCTGAGACGAAGTCTGCATGCAGATGGGTCTCGAAGATATGGCGAATCCGAAGCTGTTGCTTCTGTGCCGCTTCCAGGTAGATTTCAATATCACGCTGCGGATCGACGACGACCGCTTCGCCTTCCGATCCGAAGAGGTACGAGGCATGCGCCAGACAACCCAGGTAAAACTGTTCGAAGTACACGGTTCCTCCGCGGGAAACATGATACAGCCTAGCTTGCGATTTCGCCTAGATTTTGAGCTGCATTCTGGAGTGGCTAACGCTCGTAGGTTTCTACCAACTGCCTTAGGCGTGCACCCATTGCCGGCGTCAGATCTTCCTGGCGGAAGCGCCAGCGCCAGTTTCCCGACGAGATGCCGGGAAGGTTCATCCTGCCTTCGCTGCCGACACCAATCACATCCTGCAACGGAAATAGCACGGTGTCGGCAACCGATGCCACGAGAGTACGAATCATCGCCCAGTTGATCTCGTGGCCGTCGGTGTTCAAGTAGCGCCGCGCATAATCCAACTCTTCCGCGACGTCCTCGGGTGTACGAATGCTCCCCGATCCGGGCGTGCTCGTCCACCAGCCAACAACGGTATCGTTGTCGTGCGTGCCGGTGTAGGCAACCAGATGATGCGGGTAGTTGTGGGGCTTAAAATCCGGAGCTTGCGGGTCCTTCCCGAAGGCAAACTGCAGAATCGCCATGCCTGGGAATCCGAATCGTGTGCGCAGCGCCTCCACCTCCGGCGTGATCACGCCGAGATTTTCGGCGACGATGGAAAGCCTTCCGAGCGCGTCTTCCAGCGCCTCAAATAGCGCAGCGCCAGGTCCTTTGACCCACGTCCCGTTCACTGCTGTCGTCTCGCCTCCGGGAATTTCGTAGTACGCCTCAAACCCGCGGAAGTGATCGAGGCGAATCATGTCGAGCATTTCCAGCGACCGGCGCAGGCGGGCGATCCACCATGCATATCCAGTCTTCGCATGAACGTCCCAGCGGTAGATCGGGTTACCCCACAATTGTCCGGTCGCACTGAAGTAGTCCGGCGGCACGCCGGAGACGACCCTTGGACTGCCCGACTCCTCGAGTTCAAACAGTTCGCGATTGGCCCAGACGTCAGCGCTGTCGAGGGCGACGTAGATAGGAACGTCACCCATGACGCGAATGTGGTTGCGTGCGCAGTGCGCCTTCAGATCGCACCACTGCCGCTCGAACTCAAACTGGATGAACTTGTTGCATTCGATTTTGTCGCGCATTTGATGGCGTGCGCGCTGGATGGCCGCAGGCTTACGCAGCGCCAGATCGTCATCCCAAACCGCCCACGCGACGTTGTTGTGAGCTTCCTTGAGCGCCATGAACAACGCAAACTCATCGAGCCACGCGGCGTGCTTTTCACAGAAAGCGGCGAAGGCTTCGCGCTCGGCCGCAGAGCTACGTTGGAACGATTGGAAAGCATGTCGCAGCAAGGGGAGCTTCCATGCGATCACGGCGCCGAAATCCACTTCGCCGGCGGGAAATTCGGGGCGCGCATCCAATTGCCGCGAATCGAGATACCCGCGCTCCGCCAGAGTGTCGAGGCTGATCGATAGAGGATTGCCGGCGAAGGCTGAGAAACACTGATACGGAGAGTCGCCGTATCCGGTGGGCCCGAGCGGCAGAACCTGCCAGATTCGCTGTCCCGACTCGCGCAGAAAATCGGCAAATCTATGCGCCTCTCGTCCCAGTTCGCCGATCCCGTAAGGTCCCGGAAGAGAAGTTGGGTGTAGCAGAATGCCGCTGGATCGTGGGAAGCTCATGCACTGATGTTAGATCGTAATCCCTGGTGCGATGTTGGGCGAGGGAGATTCGCACACCTCAAGGAAAAGCACGACTCGGACTGAAGTCCTCGCTCGGGATGACAGCAACAACTATGGATGACAGCAACAATCTAAGTCCGCGAGATCAAAACGGAATATCTTCGTCCGTGATCTCCGCGCCGGCTGGCGCCTGCGACGGTTCGGGTTCGGGAGTGCGCTGGTCGAAGCCGCCGGACTTGCCCGGACGTCCGACCGCCTTCGCCGCCAGCATCGCGTCCCCCGAGCAGCACCAAATCGTTGATGATGATCTCGGTCTTGTACTTCTTCTGGCCAGTCTCTTTGTCGTCCCAAGAGTCGCTGTGCAGACGGCCTTCGATGTAGACCTTGCCACCCTTCTTCAGATACTCGGCGGCTATTTCGGCGGTACGCTGGAAGGCGACCAAGTTATGCCATTCGGTGCGATCTTGCCAGTTGCCGTCTTTGTCCTTGACGCGATCGGTGGTGGCCACTGAGAAGCGCGCCACCGCCATGCCGGTTTGGGTGTACTTCACCTCTGGATCTTTTCCGAGATTGCCGATGAGAATGACCTTATTAACGCTCTTAGCCATGAGAGCCGCTCCTATGCTTGCTAATCGAGGTAATCAAAGGCCAACTATAGCAGAAGCGGCCGGCGCGCGTTGCGGGAGGTTGCATCTCGAACAGCGACGCTGGCCACAACCGGTTCTGGTCCGGCCCGATCTACTTTGCCTGGCTCCCGTTTTCCACTTTTCGGCTGGCGCCGTTCTTCTTTGCCGCCAGCTCGGCCTGTTTCTTCTTGCGGGCCGCGGCACGTGCCTGTTTCTTCAGCTCTTCGGGAGAGTACATGCTCCCTCGGCAACTCTTGCTGCCGCAGTAGCAGGGCGCCTCGTCGTCGCCATCGTAGAGGTAATAGTCGTAGGTAAGTTCTTCGCCGGCGGCAATGTCGCGAATCGCGGCGATATAGACCCTGTCGCCTTCTTCATCGGTCTCGCAGTTGGGATCGCACGAGTGGTTCACGAACATCGCCATCCCGTGGCCGTCGATCACCACCTCACCGTCCCCAACCCCGAACAGATACGTGAACGGCCGGCCCTCGTAGCGGACGTCGCCTTCGGCCTTGGTGATGCGCTCTCCTGTGTATTCCAGAATGCGAGCTTTCTTGGGAATATTTTCCAGGGTGAAACACCCAGCAGCGTGAATGTCAGAGGAACGAATGATGAGGCGCGGCAAGAAGAATTGCTCCCGGTGAATTTGATTGGCAGTATAACCTACGCGGAGACGGGGCACGATCTGGGCCGCGCAGGCGCCGTGCCTGCCCGCCGCCGAATTGCTCACGCCCCTCAGCACCCGCGTTGCCCGCTGTCAATACCCTTCGTCACAGAGGTCTGTTGCATTTCCCGGTTCACAATTGGCTGGAGATTTCGTATCTTGAAAGAGACGATTCGATTTGGAGGCGCTCTCATGGTCCATATCCTGGTCCGCCACAAGGTGGCGGATTACAACCGCTGGAAGGAAGCATTCGATTCCCACCTCAACACCCGCAAGCATGCCGGTGAAACCGCGTTTCGCATCTTCCATACCGTTGACGATCCGCGCGAAGTCGTCCTGTTCTTCGATTGGGAGAGCATCGAGCAGGCGCGCAAGTTCATGAAGTCCGACGAGCTGCGTAAGGCGATGCAGCAGGCCGGAGTCGAAGGTGCTCCCGATGTGCAGTACATTGAGGACGTACGCGTGGTCCACCGCAGCGCGGCTGATTAGCCGATCAGCGGTCCTTGTTTCAAAAAATGTTTTCCCGGGGTCTTGACACCAGGCGGGGGCTTGGTTTTCAAATTACCGCCTGGTCACGACCGCGGGAGTGACCAGACATTTTGCGCGGCTGGTTTGAGATCGCCTCGAAAGCCTCTAGGCACAAGGGTTCCGCGAGATCCGCCACTCTGTCAAGAAATTTTCCACAGATTTTTTCCCGGGCGCCGGAACTAATTTTCATCAACCGTTGACAAACCGGACGGGGAAACTAAAATACCCGACGACTTCTCTGATTCGATTTGTGATGACCGTGACCTATTCAACTCAAAATCCCGAAGTTCTCTTGCGTACCGACCTTGCCGACCTCGAACTCTATGCCAGCGGAAAGGTTCGCGACCTTTATCAGATTGGGAATGAACATCTACTCTTCGTGGCGACCGATCGAATCTCTGCGTTCGATTACGTCCTGGCCACCGGCATACCGCAGAAGGGACGGGTGCTGACGCAGCTCTCGCTTTTCTGGTTCGAGTTCCTGAAGAGCATCGTTCCCAACCACCTCGTCACCGCCGACGTACGCAAGTACCCCCCGGAGCTGCAGAAATATGCCAGCCAATTGCATGGCCGTTCCATGCTGGTGGTACGGGCGAACATGATTGCCATCGAGTGCGTGGTGCGTGGCTATCTTTCGGGTTCGGGCTGGAAGGAATACAAAACCAACGGTTCAGTTTGCGGCATCAAGCTGCCGGCGGGATTGCGTGAGTCGGACAAGTTGCCGGAGCCGATTTTCACCCCCGCCATCAAGGCCAGCAGCGGGCACGACGAGAATATTTCTTTCGATCGCATGGTGACGCTGGCAGGCCGCGAACTCAGCGAACAGTTGCGCGAGTTGAGCGTGAAGATCTACCAGACCGCAGCGGATTACGCGGAGACTCGCGGCATCATCATCGCCGACACCAAGTTTGAGTTCGGCCGCACCGCTGTGCGGGCTGGTGCTCGCCGATGAGGTGCTCACGCCCGATTCCTCGCGCTTCTGGCCCAAGGACAAGTATCAGCCAGGCGGTCCGCAGGACTCGTACGACAAGCAATATGTGCGCGACTACCTGGAGGCTATTAAGTGGAACAAGCAGCCGCCCGCTCCGGGATTGCCTCCCGAGGTGGCGGCGAGGACGAGTGAGAAATATGTGGAGGCTTACACCCAATTGACCGGACATCCGCTGCCGGCCTAGGGAAAGCCGAATGATGAGCCTGTCTATTCTTGACTGGGTGATTCTGCTCATCGTGGTGCTGTCGGTGTTGCAAGCGATCGCGCAAGGGTTCTTTTACGAATTCTTTTCGCTGGGAGGCGTGATCGTCGGATATCTGTTGGCTGCATGGGAGTACCCGCGGGCGGCGGCGTGGTATGCGCCTCATGTGAACTCCCAATGGGCGGCCGACATCGCTGGGTTCTTTACCATATTTTTTGTTGTCTTGTTGCTGGCAGGAGTGCTTGGGACGGATTGCGCGCTGGGCCGTGCACGGTGTTGGACTTCGCTGGTTCGATCGTCTGCTGGGCGCAGTGTTTGGGTTTCTGCGCGGGGCGGTGGTCAGCACGGTTGTCGTGTTGGCGCTGGCCGCCTTTGCGCCGCAGTGGGGATGGTTGCAGCAGTCGCGGATTGCGCCTTTCTATGCTGGTGAGTGGCCGTGCTTTGATCTGGGCGGCGCCGGCGGAGTTGCGACAGCGCTTCCGTGAAGGCTGGGACCTGTTGCGAACAGTTCCCCAACACCTTTCCCTGCAACATGACGACGTTAACAGTCACTGATGAAGGTCGGGATCGTGCTGGGTCCTGACCGAAGCAAACAGAAAGAGGCGTTGTGAAAGATCAACTGGAAGCTTTGATCCTGCAGATGTACAAGAACGGCATAACTTATTCCGAAGGCGTGTGTGAATTCAAGAAGCGATTCATTCTCACGGTGCTGCAGGACTGCAAGGGAAACCAGTGCAAGGCCGCACGCCAACTGGGTATGCACCGCAACACCCTTAGCCGTACCATCGCCGAACTCAAGCTGGATGCGAAGGGCCTGCGCAACGGTACGCGCCGGCCGCCGCGCAGCGCCCATGCGGTCTCGATGGACAGGAAAGCCGCACGCTAACGTTTAAGCTCGCTGCTCGTTGTGTTCTGCTCAGAACGGCAATCAGCCAGCCTCATTAGCCGCCGCTGGGTCGCATTTACCTTTTCGGAGTCTTTCAGTAGCCTGTAGGCTGTTGCGGTTCATACTGTGTTCACTCAAGTGTCGCGCAGCCCGCAAAGGAGAGACGAGCATGCCATTACCCGAGTTCAAGCAACTGGTGGACGAAGCGAAATCGCAGATCAGCGAAATCGGTCCCGACGACCTCAGACGCATGCAGCAATCGGGTGAAGACTTCACGCTGGTGGACGTGCGAGAGCGCGACGAACAGGCAAAGGGAATCATCCCCGGGGCCATCAGCCTGCCTCGCGGCATTCTGGAAGTGAACATCGACAAGATCACGACCGATAAGGACCGCAAGCTGGTTTTATATTGTGGCGGAGGCAGCCGTTCGGCGCTCGCCGCCCTCAATCTGAAGAAGATGGGCTTTCGTAATGTGTTCTCGCTGGCCGGCGGCTATCGCGACTGGCGCGAAGGGGACACCTACTAACGCCTTGTCGTAAACTTTCTGGCCCTGCTGATCGAGGTGACAATGAACCTGCAAGGAAACCGCATTACGTGGCTGGGTCACGCCACATTCCGCATTGAAACCAAAGACGGCGTCACCGCTTATGTGGACCCCTGGGTGATGGGCAATCCGGCATGTCCGGAGAGCGAGAAGCAGGTGAAAAAGGCTGACGTACTCATCTGCACCCATGGTCACATGGACCACATCGGCGACGCAGTGCAGATTGCCAAACAGCACAATCCCATCGTGGTCGGGATCTTTGAGCTCTGTACCTGGGTCGAGAAGAAAGGCGCCAAGCAGATCGCGCCCATGAACAAGGGCGGGACGCAGACGGTCGCCGGAATCAAGATCACGATGACGCACGCGGTGCACTCCTGCGGCATTCAGGACGACGATGGCAGCATCGTTTACGGGGGAGAGGCATGCGGATATGTTCTTGAGCTGCCCGGTGGGGTGAAGCTCTATCATGCGGGCGATACCGCCGTGTTCGGCGACATGCAGATCATTCACGATCTCTACTCGCCCGAGATCGCGATGCTGCCTATCGGCGACCACTTCACCATGAGTCCGCGCGAAGCGGCCTACGCCTGCAAACTGCTGCAGCCCAAAACTGTGATCCCGATGCACTTCGCGACCTTTCCCATGCTGACCGGACGCCCGGAAGATCTCAGAAAGTTGCTGGGAACCAGCGGGCCGGAGGTGGTCGAAATGAAGCCCGGGCAAACCTTAAGCTGAGGAGCGAACCCGCTCGATGACAAGCTTCACCGATGAACGCGTGGAAAACTATCTATACGCTGTGCTCCCCGAGCGCGATCCTGTTCTGCAGGAAATGGAGCGGCAGGCCAAGACGCGCGACATTCCTATCGTGGGGCCTGCGGTAGGTCGTCTGTTCTACCAGTACGCAAGGCTGATCAACGCAAAGACAGTGTTCGAGCTCGGTTCGGCGATTGGCTATTCCACCATCTGGTGGGCGAAGGCTGTGGGAGAAGGTGGCAAGGTCCATTACACCGATGGCAGCCGCAAGAATGCCGACGAAGCGCGGCGCTACTTCGACCAGGCGGGTGTCGCGGATCGTATCCAGGTCCACGTTGGCGATGCGCTCGAGGTTCTGTCAGAGCGCAAAGAGGAGTTCGACATCGTGTTCAACGACGTGGATAAGCACGACTATCCGCGCGTGTTCAATATGGCGGCGGCGCGCGTGCGCAAAGGCGGGCTCTTCATTACCGACAATGCGCTTGTGGAGCGGCAAAGTAGACGTATGCTGCCGGCAATCCGGACTTGTTGAACAGCGCGGAGCCTGACAAGAATACCGAAGGGGTTGTAGAGCTCAACCGGTTGCTTTACTCGTCGAAGGATTGGTTCACGACGATCGTTCCGCTGCGCGACGGCAGTCGCGGTGGCGATGCGGATGTAGTGCGTTTCAGGCCGCTGTTTTGAAGGGGCGCACCTTTAGGTGCGCCGCTAAGCTTCCGTTTTTGTCCCGAGCGGGCTTCGGCCCGCAGTGGATTTGGCCATCGCGATTTTCAATAGCCTGTTCAGGTTTTCATGTCTGACGCGCCGCACTGCGACATTCTGGCCATTGCCGCGCATCGTGACGACGTCGAGCAGACCTGCGGCGGCACGCTGCTCAAGATGGCGGAGCGCGGACACCGCACCGCCATCCTCGACCTTACGCAAGGCGAGATGGGCACGCGCGGCAGCGTCGAGGACCGCGCGCGCGAGGCCGACGAGGCTGCGCGCATCCTGAAAGTCAGTTGGCGGCGGGCGCTCGACATCCCCGACGGTCGTGTCGAGAACACCTTCGCCAACCGGATCAAGGTCGCGACCGTCATTCGTGAATTGCGTCCGCGTGTGCTCATCCTTCCTTATTGGCAGGCGCGCCATCCCGACCATGCCACTGCGTCGGTGCTCGGCTATGAAGCTGCGTTCCTCGCGGGATTGGCGAAACTCGGCCACACCGGCGCGACCGCGGATATTCCTCCCGACGTTTGCAGACTCTGTCCTCTTTCCCGCCCCATCGCCCTTACAAGATCGTCTATGCCAGCCTCTACGCCGACGTTCGCCCGTCGTTCGTGGTGGACATCTCCGATCAGTTTGAGACCCGCTTCGCCGCCCTGATGGCCTACCACTCGCAATACCAGGACCAGTCGGCGGGCAGCGGACTCTTCCCGCGCCAGGCGGAGATCCGCGAGCGACTCGCCGCCATGGCTGCTTTCTATGGCCTGCTCGCGGGCGTCCAGTACGCTGAGCCTTTCGTCCAAAAAGAAGTTGGGTTAGTGGAGGACTTGCTGGCTGTTCCGGTTCAGTCGCTGTAGACGACGAACTGTATCTAAAATAGTTACTGGGTATACCAAATGGCTCTCAACATTAAGAATCAAGATACTCACAAGCTCGTGAAAGAGCTGGCAAGCCTGACAGGGGAAAGCATGACGGAAGCGGTCACGAAGGCGGTTCGTGAGCGGCTTGATCGGCTGCGCCGCCAAAGGGGTGCCGGACTGGCCGACCGTCTGCTGCAAATCGGCAAGGATTGTGCACCACGCCTCAAAGAGCCTTTCCGGTCCATCGACCACGGGGACTTGCTCTACGACGATCAGGGGCTCCCGCGGTAGTTCTAGATTCCCCGACTGCCTCCTTCACCATGGATAAAATGTGAAGTGATGGCTGAAGCAACTCTTTCAGAGAAGAACGAGATCGTGGTCCCGCGTGAAGCACGCGCAGCCCTGGGTCTGAAGCCCGGAGACAAGCTACTTGTGGTGGTTCGTGGCGAACGGGTTCTTGTCCTGAAGAAGCCCAAGTCCTGTCATGTGGCCATTCGAGGCCTGGCCCGCGGCGCACTTGGCGGACTGGGGACGGAAATCGCCGCGTTGTTTGCCAAAGCCGGCCTGGCTTCAGACATTCCTGATCTGCGATACCGCACGACAGTCACGCTGAATGATTACGTAGCTGCGATGGCTAAACGGTATGCGGAAAGCCGTGACCTGTCGCTGAGCAAGGCCATTGCGGAGTTGATCGTGCGCGGCACCCGGCGGTCCGCGCGGATCAAGTACGTGGATGGACTGCCGGTTTTCGATCTTCCCAAGTCGAAACACCCGATCACCGGCGAACGAGTGAAGGCGCTGGAAGCAGAAGATTGATGAGCCTATACCCGACATCGCGGCAGACAGGCAGAGCAGGAGCAGATGAGCTCCTGTTGAGGTCTTGACGGCATGTTGCAGTCAGGAGCAATCGCGTGACGCTCATTATTGCTGGTGCAAACACACAGTTTGCGTTTCTAGTCTCTGATCGCCGATTCACTTATCCGAATGGCACCTTTGATGATGAAAAGAACAAAGCGACCTACTTTGCTCTGCGAGACGTTCGGCTGCTGGTAGCGTTTACTGGATTGGCGGAGCTTGAGTCATTTAAGACGTCTGAATGGCTTAAGCGGGCACTGGCTCAAGCGGCTCAGCCAGAACTGCTGATCGAGCCAACAATCGGACGATTTGTCGATCTGGCATCACAGCGATTTGCAGAGCTACCTTGCGCCGCAAACTTTAAGCGTCTGTCCATCGTGTTTACTGGATACTGGCTGGGGGAACGCCCACCTCGCTGGTGCATATTTCTCGTTTCTAATTTTCAGAAGGAAGACGGCGAATCAAGTGAAGCGCAAGACGCATTTTCTGCTACGAGACGGGTCGAACTGCGCCCTCACAATCAGGAGGCACACTCGGTCTTGATGACCGGCACAAGACAGTCGTCAATGCGACCAGCGCTATTGACCATCGGAGAGCTGATGAAAACCAGGAGGCCTCCGGCTGCTGTAATAGGGAAAGCGGTCAACACAATTCAAGAGGCTGCAGAACGCAGCCAGGGCAAAGGAAGTATCGGTTCACAATGCAACAGCATTTACCTATTGCGCGAAAATCCTGGCGGCGCCATAGCCGAGTATCATTCTGTGGCTGCCAAGAATGTGACTTATATGCCTGATAGCGTAATTCTCGACGGAAGAATGGCGCTGATCAACACAGGGCCGAGAATAGAAGCTTTCAATGCAGATGGAACGGCGAGACCGCTTGCCATTCCCCGCGTGCACAGAAACTCCCCTTGTCCCTGTGGGAGCGGCAAGAAATACCGAGAATGTTGCAAGAAGTAAGCTGGAGCGAAAAACTCCCTCGGCTCCTCCTATTTCTTCCTCTCCACCAGAAAGTGCGCGATCTCGCGCAGGGTATGCGGCGCGCTCGCCGAACTGATCCAGCGCGGCGTCGGCTGCGGCGACTGAGTTCATCAGCCTTCTTCAACGAGGCGTCGACGCCGAACAGCGCCGGATAAGTTGCTTTCTCGGTCGCGGTGTCCTTGCCTGCGGTCTTGCCCAACTGCTCTGAGGTCTGGGTCACGTCGAGAACATCGTCCACGATCTGAAAGGCCAGGCCGATGTTCTGGCCGAAGTCGCGCAGACTCTGGAGCTGCGACGCATTCGCTCCCGCATACATGCCGCCCGTGACGACGCTCGCGGTCAACAGCGCGCCCGTCTTGGAGCGATGGATGTACTCCAGGGTCTTTGCGTCGGGATGGACATGCTCGGCTTCGAGGTCCATGACCTGCCCGCCGATCATGCCGCTCGATAGTTCCGGTGGCATGCGCAATCTCGGCGATGATGGCTACACGCGCCTCCGCCGGGCACCGCAACTTAGCGAGCACTTCATAGGCGTAGGTCTGCAGGGCATCGCCCGCAAGGATGGCCGTCGCCTCCCCGAATGCCTTGTGGCAGGTAGGCCGCCCTCGGCGAAGGTCGTCATTGTCGAGCGCGGGAAGGTCGTCGTGGATCAGCGAGTAGGTGTGAAGCATTTCCAGCGCCGCTCCCAACTCCTCAACGCCTTCGGGAAACACAGCCTTCGATCATCTGCGCGGCTTCCATGCACAGGATCGGGCGCAGGCGCTTGCCTCCGGCAAAGACACTGTGCCGCATTGCCTGGTGAATGGATGCGGGATACTGCGAAGCCGGCGGGAGCAAGCGCTCCAGCGCTTCGTCGGCAACGATTCGACCTTGTTCCAGTGTGTCCTTGAGCATGAATAGGGCAGTATAACAATCGCAATTACTTCGCCACTCGCTCCGCGATCCACTGCGCGCACTCGCGCGTGCCCAGCGTGCCTCCCACATCCACCGTCGTCTTCTGCTGGCGAACTGCATCGAGCACCGCGTTCTCGATCTTCTGCGCTTCGGCGTTCAGGCCGAGGTGTGCCAGCATCATTGCGGCCGTCAGGATTGAGCCCATGGGGTTGGCGATGTTCTTTCCTGCGATCGGAGGCGCCGAGCCATGCACTGGCTCGAACATGGAAGTGCGGCCGGGATGGATGTTTCCACTGGCCGCCATGCCGAGCCCGCCTTGCAGGGCGGCGGCGAGGTCGGTGATGATGTCGCCGAACATGTTGTTGGTGACGATCACGTCCAGCGAACGCGGCTCGCGCACCATCTGCAAGCAAAGCGCATCCACATACATGTGCTGCGTCTGGATGTCGGAATACTCTTTTGCCACTTCCTTGAAGACGCGCTGCCACAGCCCGCCGGCGTAGGTCATCACGTTCGACTTGTCGGACATCATGACTTTCTTGCGACCGTTGGCGCGCGCGTATTCGAAGGCGAAGCGAATGATGCGCTCCACCCCTTTGCGCGTGTTGATGTCCTCTTGCGTGGCGACCTCATCGGGCGTACCGAACTTGAAGTTGCCGCCCATGTCCATGTAAACGCCTTCGGTGTTCTCGCGAATGACAGTAAAGTTGATGTCGTCAGGCGAGGCGTTTTTCAGCGGACACAGCGAGGCATCGAGCAGGCGTACCGGACGCACATTGGCGTAAAGGTCCATCTTGAAGCGCATGCCCAGCAGAATTTCCTTGGCATGAATGTTAGTGGGCACGCGGGGATCGCCCAGCGCGCCGACAAAGATCGCGTCGAAGTCACGCGCCAGCATCGGAAAGCCGTCGGGCGGAACGGTGGTGCCGTCGACCAGGTAGCGGTCGGCGCCCCAGTCGAAGGTGGTGAACTCGACGGCCGCACCGCTGGCGCGAACTACTTCGAGAGCGTTGGGAATGACTTCTTTGCCGATGCCGTCTCCGGGAACAACGGCGATGCGCTTGTTGGTAGTCACGGGAAAATACTAGCATTCAGCAGTCAGCACTCAGAATTCAGCCATCCGTACTTGTTGCCGGAACTATGAATCCGCCTGGGCTTATCGGCCAAAGCGGACCGCGGTCCCGCTGAGTGCTGACTGCTGACGGCTGAATGCTACTTCGCTTCCTTCGCTATAATCAAAGATTCGGTATGAGTGTTACGACCTTTCAAGAGAAGCTTGCGGCCAGCGGTGCGCACCTTGGCGTGTATCGCGGCGCGGAGACCCCGGCGAATTTCGGCGATTCCGCGACGGAATTTCGGGCGCTGCTGGAGGGCTGCGCCCTCCTCGATATGAGCTGGCAGGCCAAGCTGGTGCTGGCCGGCGAGGACCGCGTGCGCTGGCTGAATGGCATGGTCACGAACAATGTCCGCGACCTCGCGCCGGGGCATGGGGTTTACAGCTTCGTCCTGAGCGCCCAGGGGCGCATCCAGGGAGACCTGGTCGCCTACAATCGGGGTGACTACCTGCTGGTCACCACCGACCGCGAGCAGGCACCTACGATAGCCGAGATTTTCGATCGCTACATCATCATGGACGATGTCGAGGTTGCCGACATCAGCGATAAGCTTGCCGCGATTGGCGTGGCAGGCCCCAAGTCGCGTGAGATTTTGACGGCTGCTGGTCTGGACGTGTCGCAACTCGAACCCGGTCAGGTGATCGACGCCGTGTGGCGCGAGGTTGGGACTTCCATCGCTCGAAGTGCGCTGCCGCAAATGGATGGATTCGAGATCTGGTTTGCCTCGGAGAATCTGGATGTAATCTGGGACGGCTTGGTCTCGACAGGCGCTACGCCCGTCGGCAGCGATGCCCTCGAACTCTATCGCATCGTCAGAGGCGTTCCGCGCTTCGGAGTTGATCTTAGGGAACGCGACTTGCCGCAGGAGACCGGTCAGCAGCACGCGTTGAATTTCGCCAAGGGCTGCTACATCGGGCAGGAGATCGTGGAGCGAATTCGCTCACGCGGCAACGTGCATCGGATGTTCACGGGCTTCGAAGTCCAGGGCGAGCCTCCGGCGCCGGGAACCAAGGTTCGTGCCAACGACAAGGATGTGGGAGAGATAACCAGCGCGGCGCGAATTCCATTTCCGAGTGGCGAGCGGACGCTAGCGCTTGGCTACGTTCGACGCGAAGCCGCCCCTCCCGGCACCACGGTGCAAATCGGCGAGCAGAGCGCCACAATCCAGACCCTTCCATTTAGCGAGTGAATAGATATCTATGGCCGACAAAGAGAAAAAACCTGAATTCGTAGTAACCGATCGCCGCTTGTTCAGCACCGATGGCGAGTTGCGCCAAGACGTGGTGGAAGACGAAGAACGCCGCGCCGAACGGGAGCGCGAGAAGACGGAAGCGCAACGCCTGGTCAACGAAGAACGCGCGGCGCAACAACAATCTGCGCCACCGAGCGCCGTGCAAACTTCGTCCATTTTGACCGATGAAGCAGTTCCCGAAGGACCCAGCACGCAGGAACAGCACGATTCTGCCACGGCCTACCGGGAATCGACGCGCGAGATCGACGATCGCATCGAGAAGGAGATGCGCAAGCAGGGACAGCCACACCGCGCGCAAGACTTCGAGATCACTTTCGAGAAGTTTATCGCCTCACTTTATATGAGCTCGCTCATGCAGCTTGGTCTGGCGGCGCCACAAGGCGCGAAGCCAGAGGTTGACCTGTTAGGCGCCCGGCAAACCATCGACACGCTGGCCATCCTGCAAGACAAGACCAAGGGCAACTTGACGCCGGCGGAGCAGAGCATGCTCCAGAACTGCCTCTACGAATTGCGCATGGCCTACCTCGAGGTTACCAACCTGCTCACGCATCCGCCGCAGGGTGGACCTGCCGTTGACGGCAAGATCTAATGAAAGCAGTGCTCACGGTTCTGGGCAGTGGAACCTCGATGGGCGTGCCCACCATCGGCTGCGACTGCCGCGTGTGCATGTCGGCAGATCCGCACGATCGGCGCACGCGACCGTCGATCATGGTGCAGTGGGATGGGCACACCGTTCTCATCGACACCACGCCCGACTTCCGCGAGCAGGCCATCCGCGAAGGCATTCGCAAAATTGACGCCGTGCTTTATACCCACGGCCACGCCGATCACATTCTCGGACTCGACGATGTGCGGCCGCTCAGCTTCCCCCGCGTGACCGGCGGTGGAAAAATCCCCCTTTATGCCAGCGATGCCACGACGCAGACGCTGCGTTCCGTTTTCCGCTACATCTTCGAGGCGGATTACAAGTATGGCAGTCTGGCGCAAGTAGAGTTGCGAGCGGCTCAATGGGCCAGTGGACCTCTTCGGAACAATCTTCACTCCACTGGAAGTGATGCACGGAGATGCCCCGATCGAAGCGTATCGCTTTGGCTCGGCCGCTTATCTCACCGACTTCAGCAGCATTCCGGAGCAGTCGATGGAACAGTTGCAGGGGCTCGACATCCTATTTCTCGATGCGCTTCGGCATCATCCTCATCCCACGCATTCGACGGTGGAGAACTCCCTGAAGCTGGTGGAGCGACTGAAGCCGAAGCACGCGTATTTCACGCACATCTCGCACGATTTGCCGCATGAGGAGACGAATGCGGCGCTGCCCGATAACGTGCGCCTGGCGCACGACGGCCTGAAACTCGAGTTCGACCTCTAGGACACGCGCCTCCCATGCAAGTATTCCGCAGCCTTGAAGAAGTGCCGTCAGAACTTGGTCCCACGGTGGTGAGCGTGGGGAACTTCGATGGCGTTCATCGCGCGCATCAGGAGGTGGTGCGCCGGATGGCGGACCGCGCTCACTCGCTGAGTGGCAAAGCGGTGGTGGTGACCTTCGAGCCGCATCCGTATCGCATTTTGCGCCCCGATGTTGCCCCCAAGCTGCTGACACCTTTGCCTATCAAGCTGCGCCTGCTGCAACAGACCCGCGTGGATGCCGTCCTAGTGCTGCCTTTCACCCGTGATCTCTCGTTGATGCCGGCGCACGACTTCGCTAAGACCGTGCTGGTCGATACCCTTCATGCGCGCGAGGTACACGAAGGTTACAACTTCCACTTCGGCCACAAAGCGCAAGGCAACGTGAACACGCTGGCCGATCTTGGCAAAGAGTTTGGTTTCGAGGCCACCATCTATCCCGAGCAGTTGTTGCGTGGTCATCACGTTTCCAGCACGGAGATTCGTAAACTGATAGCAGAAGGAGAAATGGCGAAGGCGCGCGCTCTGCTTGGCCGCCCCTTCAGTATCTTCTCGAATCCGGGACGCGGACGCGGTTATGGGCACAAGTACACGGTCCCGACAGTGAACCTGGCGCGCTACGACGAATTGGTTCCCGCCATTGGGGTGTACATCACGTGGCTGCGCGTCGGCAGCGAATGCTTCGAGGCGGTGACCAACGTGGGGAATCGTCCAACCTTCGGAGCTGACTCCTTCGCCATCGAAAGCCACCTGCTGAATTTTCATCCCATCGAGTTGCTGCCCGAGACGGAGTTGGAACTGGTTTTCCTGCAGCGGTTACGGCCAGAGGTGAAGTTCCCGTCGGTGGAAGCGCTGCGCGAGCAGATCGCCAAAGACGTACACAAGGCGCGACGGTATTTTCGGCTACTGAACGCGATCAGCGTGTAGCTGTCAGCTTTTGCCATCTGACAAGCCCGGTTTGCGTGGTGGAAGCGAAACCTGATAGTTTTTGCCATTACCCTTAAGAACGCAATGAACAAAGCCATTCGCCTTGCCCTGTTCTTCTTGCCTCGCCAGTGCGCCGCTTGCTGGCGCAACTTCCCACCGATAGCCCGGTTGACGCGCTGCGTCATCCCGGGTGGAACAAGGGATTGTTTGTTGGCGGCGGCACCTCCGTCGCCAGTTCACCCAGCGGGCAGTCATTTCTGGTCGGCTTCCGCCTCGGCCGCGTGCTGACCAATGAACATGGCAAGTGGTTTTCTCCGCGGCACCTTCGAGATGGCGGGCGACGTCATTCCGTTGGACGAATACTGGATCAACGGCGGGCAATACGCTGGGGGAATCAATCCGTTTATCGCCAAGTGGAACTTCACCAGCCCTTGCAAAGTCGCACCTTATTTCGCCGCCGTTGGAGGCGTGCTCTTCAGTACGCACAATCTGCCGCCGGGCGACACCGCGCAAGTTAACTTCACCAGCGGGCCCGAAATCGGCGTGCAGATATTCCGCAAGGACCGAACCTCCTGGGACCTGGCACTCAAGGCCTATCACCTCTCCAATGCTTCGCATTGGCAATCACAATCCCGGCATCAACGCGTCGCTGCAATTCATGCTGGGCTATACGTGGTATTAGAGCTGCTAGGAAGGCCCCCGTTTTGAGCGACGCCTGTCCGATTTGCGCTGCTACACTGATGCCGTGCGCAGGCTCATTGTCAATGCCGACGATTTCGGTTTAACCGAGGGCGTGAACCGCGCCATCGTCGAGGCGCAAGAGCGCGGGATTGTGACCTCGGCCACGCTGATGGCGAACGCGTCGGCTTTCGAAGAAGCGGCCAGCCTGGCGCGCTCGCTGGCTGAGCGCAAGGCGCGTTTCAGCGTGGGCTGCCACGTGGTGCTTATTGACGGCGAACCGCTGTTGCCGGCCGATCAAGTCGCCAGCCTGTTGCAACCGGGCGCACAGAACGGTAGCCGCCAGTTTCGCGTCAAGCTAAATGACTTTGTCATCGCTTCATTTCCGCAACAAGCTCAACCCTGCCGAGATCGAAGCTGAGGCAAGCGCTCAGATCGAGACGCCTGCAATCTGCGGGAGTGCGGCCGTCTCATTTCGACACCCACAAGCACGCCCACATGTTTCCCGCAGTGCTGAGGCCGCTGTTGCGAGCGGCGCGGGAATGTGGTGTTCCGGCCGTCCGGAATCCCTTTGGCCAGGTGTGGCCGTTGCCTATGGGAGACCTGCTGCGAAAGCGCAAATTGTGGCGACGTTTCGCCGAACTGAACGTGCTGCGCAACTTTGCAACCAAGTTTCGCCGTGAGGTCGAGAGCCACGGCCTGCGCACAACCGACGGATCGCTCGCCGTGCTGGTCACGGGATTTCTCGACTTGAAACTCTTCACGGCGATCGTGGACAGTATTCCAGATGGCACATGGGAGTTCGTTTGCCATCCGGGTTACAACGACGCTGACCTCGACCAAGTCCGGACTCGTTTGCGGGAGTCGCGGGTGCAGGAACTCGGACTGCTGACCTCGCCGGAAGCGAAAGAGGTTCTACAACGCCGTGAGATTGAATTGATCACCTATCACGACCTGTAGTCCGGAGCCGCCCGCCGCGCGCTACAATGGCTGTCCCGTCAAATCGGTTGAACTACCTCGGACACATTGCACATGAATCCACTCGTACTCTCGGACGCCGAATACAAAGCGGTCTTCGAGCGCATCACGCAGCTCGCCTTGGAATATGTAGCATCCGTCGGCGAGCGGCCGACCTTCCCCAAGAATAACTGGAAGTGAAGCTGAAGCTTTATTCGCTAAGCCATTGCCAGAGAAGGGAATGGGCAGCCTCGCTCTAGACGATCTCGCCTCGGTGATGGAGTTGGTACGAGTTACCGGCCCCCGCTTCTTTGGTTATGTGCTTGGGTCCGGAGAGCCCATCAGCGGCGCGGCGGATATGCTGGCCAGCGTGTTGAACCAGAACGTGACAGCGTGGCGCTCGTCGCCCTCGGCAGTGACCATCGAGCGCGTCGTGGTGGGCTGGCTGGCGGAAGCGATTGGGTGCACCGGGTTCACTGGAAGTTTGACCGGCGGCGGGTCGTCGGCCAACCTGATGGGCCTTGCCATGGCCCGCGAAGCGCGAGTGCCCGCCAACGAGCAGCGGTGCGCGGCCCGGAACCGTGTATGCCTCCGAACAGGTCCACATGTCGATTCCCAAAGCCATCGCTTTGCTGGGCATCGGACGAGAGCATCTGCGGCTCATTCCGTGCGACGACAACTTTCGCATTCGCGTCGATCTTTTGCGCGCCAGTATGGAACGCGACGTCCGTAGCCGGACTTACGCCGATCGCGATTGTGGGTTCTGCGGGAACCGTTTCTACAGGGAGTATCGATCCGCTGCTCGAGTTGGCGGAAATCGCGCGTGAGTCTGGCGCCTGGTTCCACGTGGACGGAGCCTATGGCGCTCTGGCCGCCATCGCCGAACCGGCGAAGTTTGCCGGACTGAACCAGGCCGATTCGCTGTCGCTCGATCCCGCACAAATGGCTGTATCAGCCGCTCGATTGCGGATGCCTGCTCTACCGCGACGCCGCGGCCGCACGTCGCGCATTCTCGCACACCGGAGACTACGCCAAATCGCTGGTGGACGATCCCGTTGAGGGCTTCGTTTTCTTCGAGGAAACCATCGAGTTGTCGCGACGCTTTCGCGCGTTGAAGATTTGGTTGTCGCTGCGCTATCACGGGCTGGCGAACTTTCGCGAGGCGATCCGCAACGACTTGAAGCACGCGCAGCTGTTGGCAGGGCTTATTGCGAAGCATCCCGAGCTCGAACTGCTGGCTCCCGTTCCGCTCAGCGCCGTCTGCTTCCGCTATCGATCGCGGGGTGATGCTGATTCCGAATAGCGACGCGCTGAACCAAGAACTTTTGCAGCGGGTGAATCGCCGAGGAAAGGTATTCTTGTCCAACGCGACAATTCATGGCCGTTTCGCGTTGCGGGCCTGTATCGTCAATCATCGCACCACGCCGGATGACATCGAACAGGTGGTGAGCGAGGTGATTGCTGTAGGCAGGGAATTGTCCGCGCAGGTCAACTAGTACAGGCTATCCGTTCGATCGGAAAGTCTATACATAGATCATGCCAACCACTCCGCAACCCATCTCCCGTGCGAACAGCGACGAGATCGTTACCACGGCGCCATGCCGCGCCGATCTCGCCGGCGGGACACTCGACATCTGGCCGCTGTACCTTTTCCATCCTGGTGCAGTCAGTGTGAACATTGCGGTCAACATCCTGACCAGTTGCAAAATCACTCCGCGAAGCGGACGGGAGATCGTTCTGCGATCGCAGGACACTGGGCGGCACGAGCGCTTCGCCGATCTCGACGAGTTGCTGAAGGCGAAGAGCTATCAGACATCCGCTGGCGGCTCATCTGGTCCGCTTCTTCAAGCCGGCGGCTGGGTTCACGCTGGAGACACATTCGGAATCGCCCGCGGGCGCGGGAATCTCCGGTTCCTCGGCGCTCATGATCGCCACCACCGCGGCGCTGGCGCGATTTGTCGGGGCGCGCGATTGATATCGAACAGATTCGCGTCATTGCACAGAACATCGAGGCGCAACTGATCCGCGTACCCACCGGCTGCCAGGATTATTATCCGGCGATGTACGGCGGGGTGAGCGCAGTGCATCTTGAGCCTGACGGCATCCGCTGGGAGCCCGTCGCGGTTTCGCTCGACGAGATCGATCAGCGGTTCGTTCTCTTCTACACCGGGGCGCCCAGGCAATCGGGCATCAATAACTGGGAGGTATTCAAGCAGCACATCGACGGCGACAAGCACGTGATCCGTAACTTCGAGGAAATCTCGCGGATTGCCCAGGCCATGCGCCGGTGCGCTGGCTGAAGCGCAATGGGACGAGGTGGAGCGCCTGATACGTGAGGAGTGGAAGCTGCGGCGAACCAATGCTCCCGGGCATCACCACTCCGCTGATCGACAAGCTGATCGCCGTTGCCATGCAACAGGGCGCACGAGCCGCCAAAGTTTGCGGAGCTGGAGGCGGTGGCTGCGTGATCGTCTTCATTGAAAAGGGGTCACGCAAGCGAGTGGAGGACGCGATTCGCGAGAATGGCGGCCAACCGCTGGACTTCTCTGTAGCGCGACAGGGATTGGCATTTCATTCGGCGCCGGAACCGGAGACGGCCAAGGCCTAATTTATGTTCACCACCAGCGCGGGACGCCTTCATCCGGTGTGGGCGTTCGTGGTGTCGGCTTTGTTTTCGGTGTTGGCGTTTCTTGTGGCAGGCTATACGTCGCCGGAGCGATAGCGGGCGATCGCGTCCTGCTCTTCGAGGTGATCTTCCGTCCTCTGCTAGCCTTGCTGCTCGATCGTGCTGTTCGTCTGGATGTTGTCCGCTGCCGACCACATTGAAACCATCGTATCGCCGCCATGGGGTTGCCCCGTGCAAAGGGCTGGCTCAAGCAATTCGCATTAGGCTGCGTCCTCGGATTCGTGCTGACGATCTTGGCGATTGTTCCGATCGCGATTTGGGGGCATGCCAGCATACGATTCCACTTCAGTCTGCACACCTTGCCGAGGATTGGGGCTGTGCTGCTCGTTCTGCTGCTAGGGGCATTGGCCGAGGAGTTGATGTTTCGCGGCTATCCCTTTCAACATCTGGAACAGGGTATCGGAGCAATCGGCGCGATTGCGGTCTTCTCGGTAATGTTTGGAGCCGTGCACCTGGCGAATCCCGGCGCCAGCCTTTGGGGACTGATCAATACGATCCTGATCGGCGTGCTACTCTCCATTTCCTACCTGCGAACGCCGAGCTTTGTGGCTACCATGGGGCATTCACTTCGGCTGGAATTTCGCCCTGGGATTTCTCTTTGGTCTGCCCGTAAGCGGCCTTCGGCTTTTCAACGTTATGGTGCGGACTACGGCGAGCGGGCCGAACTGGATCACCGGCGGCAGCTACGGACTGGAGGGCAGTGCCACGGCCGTGGTCGTCATCCTGATGGGAATTGTCATGGTCTGGAAACTACCAGCTGGCGCAATTGGAGCCGACGCCGGAGATGGCATATCACAACAGCCTCTCCGCCATCCAACCCTGATGTGCATCCCAACCCTGGGATGAGCATATAATTTGAAGCAATCTGGGTGTTTCCATGAGCCGCCATTGTTTCCCGCTATTCGCTACGGCAGTTCTGCTGCTGGGGATGTCTGCATTTGCCGATGACGCCAAAGCGCCGGCCAAACCATCATCGGAAAAAATGACGCCGCAGACGAAAATGCTGGTGATGCGCGATCTGACGGCCGAACGCGTTTTTGCGCGCCGCTTGTTTCCCATCGGTGAAAAGGGATTGCAGATCAAAAATGGAGTGGTGACTCCAAGCGACGCTCGAATTGTCGCAATTGGTCTCGGAAAACGGAGTTGCGGCCCGACCGGGCGACCGGGTTGTCATTTCCAACGTGATCATCAAAGAAAACTCAATCGTCTTGGAGATTAATGGCGGACCGAAAAAGAAGGGAGAAGTGGTATCAGCACGTTCAGGTAGGCATGGGAGGTGGAATGAGCACGGTGGGCGGAGCCCCCAAGAGCCTGGAGGCGAAGGGCTCGCAGGTCACGCTAGAGTTCGATAAATATGTGCCCGAGCTGACCGGCGATCAGATTCGCGATATGCTATCGCCGGTTTTCGATTTCAAGGCACTCAATCAGGCTGAGGCGTATGAAAAAACCTTGCCGCCCAAGGTGCAGGAGGCCATCAAGAATCACAAGGTGCTGGTAGGCATGGACCGCGATATGGTGATCTACGCCAAGGGTCGGCCTCCCAAGAAGATCCGCGACAAGGACGACAAAGGCCAGGACTACGAAGAATGGATTTACGGCAATCCACCGGAGGAAGTCGATTTCGTGCGCTTCCAAGGCGCTGTGGTTGCGCGATTAGAAATCATGACGGTGGACGGCGAGAAAATTGTTCGCACCGAAAAGGAAGTGGACCTGAAGGCAGCGGATACGGAAGTTGCCCAGAAGAAGCCGGAAAGACCAGCGAACGCACCCACCTTGCGCCGCCCGGGTGAGCAGGAGGAATATCCGCAGGGCAGTGCGACGCGGCCTTCCACACCGTATCCTGCGCCTGGCACGACCGGACCTGATGCGCCGCCTGGAACCGATCCCGGAGTGCCGCCGCATTGGGTCGCGACTCTTTGATGTGCAGTCTATTTGGCACCCCCACCCGCGTCCCTTTACACTATTAAAGTGAGGATTGCACTCGGCCAAATCAACACCACTGTCGGCGATTTTCCGGGCAATTCCGCAAAGATCATCGAGTATGCGAGTCGCGCCAGAAGCGCCGGCGTCGACCTGATTCTCTTTCCCGAGCTCAGTGTTTGCGGCTATCCGCCGCGCGACCTGGTGGAGCGCTCATGGTTCGTGGAACGCAACCGCCAAGCCGCGGAATCGATCGCCACAGAGACGAAGGGCATTGCCGTCATCTGCGGTCTGGTCACTCCGGCCAACTCCGCTACCGGCAAGTCGGTGTTGAACTCGGCGGCGCTGCTGCGTGACGGAAAGATCGCCGCCATCCAATCCAAACGCCTGCTGCCCAGCTACGACGTCTTCGACGAGATGCGCAACTTCGCACCTGCCGAGCGGCAGCAGTTGCTGGCATTTGACAGCAAGCAACTCGCGCTGACCATTTGCGAAGACGCGTGGAACGACAAGAATTTCTGGGACCGGCAGCTTTACGGGGTCGATCCCGTGGAAGACTTGATTGGCGCGGGTGGACAAATCCTTCTGAACATCTCCGCCTCTCCGTTTTATCTTCACAAACGCGAACTGCGACGCGACATGCTGGCCACCATCGCCAAGCACTACCGCATTCCGGTTGCCGTGGTAAACCAGGTGGGCGGCAATGACAGCCTGGTGTTTGACGGATCGAGCTTCGCGCTAGGACCCGATGGACGTGTGATCGCGCAAGCGAAGTCGTTCGAAGAGGACCTCATCTGTTTTGACAGCGAATCGCTTGCCGGTGATCTGCACCTAGGCGAAGAAGGACTGGAGTCGAGTGCTTATTCAGCGCTGGTGTTGGGTACCCGGGATTATGTGCGCAAATGTGGCTTCCGGCAGGCCGTGCTGGGGCTGAGCGGCGGTATCGATTCGGCGATCACCGCGTGCATTGCAGTGGATGCTCTGGGCCGCGAGAACGTGATTGGGGTCGGCATGCCGGGGCCGTATTCCTCCGCCGGCAGCATTGAGGATTCTGTCACCCTGGCTCGAAACCTCGGTATTTCGTTTGACCTGGTACCGATTGGCGGGATCTTCGATTCGTACTTGCGAGCGCTGAAACCCGATGTTCGGCGGCCGCGAGCCGGACGTGACCGAAGAAAATATTCAGGCGCGTATTCGCGGCTCATTGCTGATGGCCATCTCCAACAAGTTCGGCGCGCTACTGCTGACCACCGGCAATAAGTCGGAGATTGGGGTGGGCTACTGCACCCTCTACGGCGACATGTGCGGAGGGCTGGCAGTCATCTCCGACGTGCCCAAAACGCTAGTCTACCGGCTGGCGCGATACGTGAATTCGCGTTCGCCTGTGATTCCCGTGTCCACCATAGAAAAAGCTCCTTCCGCAGAATTACGGCCTGACCAGAAGGACAGCGATTCGCTTCCCCCATACGAAGTTCTCGATACAATCCTGGAAGATTACGTCGAAGACAACCGGTCTCCGGATGTAATTGCGGCGCGCCACCGCTACGATCCAGAGTTGGTTCGAAGAGTAGTTCGCATGGTGGACAAGAGCGAATATAAGCGCCAGCAAGCAGCTCCCGGATTGAAGATTTCAGAGAAAGCATTCGGCTTTGGACGCCGCTATCCCATCGCCGCCAAGGCCGGAGATGTAACCGCACCGCACGTCAAATTTCGCACTCGCTTCGAGAAAGGAACCATGAACCGTTGCACAGTCGTATTGATGACCACTAGTCTGGCCCTCGCCAGTCTCTACTCCAACGCGCAGCAAACGCCCCCAGCCAGCTCCGGTGCTCCCGCAAAGGCCGTTTCCGGGGTATCCACCAGCGCCCAGGGATCGCTTCCCAGCGAAGCGACATTCAATGAATTTCTCAAGCGGATGTTCGGCTGGAACCAGGACCTCACCTGGAAAGTGGCAGATATCAAACCGTCGGAGGCGGCAGGTCTTTCTGAAGCGACCGTTATCTTCAACACCCCGAAGGGTCAGCAGGCGACGCGCCTCTACGTTACCGCCGATCAGAAGTATGCCTTTACAGGCGAACTCGTGCCCTTCGGCGCCGATCCGTTTGCCGAGACACGTGAGCAACTTAAGGGCGTGAGTGGCCCCTCAGAAGGACCAAAGGACGCGGTCATCACCATCGTAGAGTTCGGCGATCTGGAGTGTCCGGCGTGCAAGGCCGCACAGCCGAACATTACCAAGCTGATGGAAGAGGAGCCCAAGGCCCGACTGGTGTTCGAGAACTTTCCGCTGACGCAGATTCACAAATGGGCGCTCACTGGCGCAAAGTACCTCGATTGCCTAGGGCGGGCGAATAACGACGCCGCGTGGAAGTTTATCGCTACGGTTTACGATCACCAGGCGGAGGTGAACGAGCAAAACGTCGATCAGGTGCTGAAGGGTTACGTGAAGGATGCCGGAGGTGATCCGGATGCCATTGCGTCTTGTGTCGTCAAGCCGGAGACGGCGAAGCGGGTGACGGATGCGCAAGCCTTGGGAGAGAAACTCGGTATTACCAGCACGCCGACATTCTTCATCGACGGACGCAAGATCGTGGGCTTCAGTTCGAATGTTCCCTACGATACAGTGAAGTCTATGGCGGACTTTGAAATAGCCAATCCTGGGAAATAGGGTTGTAGCTTGGATAGAGCGGGGCCAGAGAGTGTGGATGAATTCGTTTCGACTTGGCACCGTAGAACGATTGTGCAAAATCCAGTCCGGGAGGGGCGGAATTGATTTTAGCCCAGGTGAGAGAGGCAAGTTTGTTGCTTACGTACGGGATCTCTTTCGCCCCGTTCGGGGTTGGTGTCTGTGAGGTTCGTTTCCTTTTTGGCAAACTGCGACTAAGTCTCTGAAGGCCTGCTCTATCACGTTCAACCACCTTGGAGATAGTCTAATCACCGGTTACCTGACTAAGGCTGTTGACCGCAACGCGTGCTGCAGCGATGTTCGTCAACGGCTGCTCAGTATAGCGCGGATGCATCGTAATGACGTCCGCGGCATGCGATTGTTTGTCCTGCGCTATCCAGTTGCGGCGCTCCACAAACGTCTGCGGCTCGTAGGTGACGCCGTTGGCCAGGCGCTTGTCTTCGCGTTTCGAAGTCCAAAACAATACCGGCCCTACCACGATGCGTACCGTCGGGTGAATGCTCCGAAGGCACCTTCGATTTCTCGCCGCAGTTCACGAATCCGTTTCGACACGGAGGGATTGGTCGTTCTAAGCCGTTTCTCCATCGCCCACAGCGCCGCATTGTAGGTGGTGCGCAACTTCCTGGCTTCTTGAGCGAAGCGACGGCGCACTCGCAGGTCGGGATGCTTGTGATAGCGCTTCCATCCCTGGAAAATGGTTTCGCAAATGCGAAACAAGCTGGGGCCATTGCGCTCGAAGTCATGGCGAAAAGCCCAATCGAGAAATACCTTCGACTGGTCACGCGAGATCGCAGCGTGCTTGTAGTTGAACTTGAACTGCCCGTGAATGTCAGCCAGGTCCACGTCTTCGAGCATGCGCCCCTCTTGCTGCATCTGGGCGAACAGCGGAGTGCCCGGCACAGGTGTGTACAGCATGAACTGGTGGAAGTCAGTGCCGTGCGAGACCGCGTATTCGATCTCGTCATGAATGTTTTCGGGCGTGTGGTGTTCGAGGCCCACGATCGTTGAACCAAGTAGCTTGATGCCGTGCTGGCGCAGCTCCGCCGCAAGCGCTAGCGTGTCGGAATTCTTCAGCTTGGCGTAGCTGGAGTTGGGCGATTCCAGTCCCACCCAAATCCACGAAACACCCAGTTGCACCAGTTCCTCCATCGTGTACTTGCGGATGGCATTCACCGACGAGAAAACATAGAGCGCCCAGCTCTTGTCGGCTTCCTTCATGCGCGCTAGAAGTTGCATCGCGCGGGGACGATTCAACAGGAAGTTCTCGTCCATCATGAAGAAAGAATTCACGCCCAGGGAACTCTCCATCTGTTGCATGACTTCAAAGAGCTGGTCTCCCGATTCGTAGAAGTGGATGCTCTTGCCTTTGCCGCCGAAGAAGGAAGAAGTAGTGCAGAAGTTGCACCCCAGTGGGCATCCGACCGACGGGATGATGGTGGCCGCAGTATCGCATTTACTGTCAGGCACCCGCATCCCCAGGATGCGAAAGCCAAAGCCGGAGACGATTTCCGGATGCGCGATCGGCGCTTCGGGGTCTTCGCCGAGATAACGACGCATCCAGGAGATGCCCTCGCCGCGAACGATGTAATCCGCATCAATTAACGTATCCAGTCCGGGGATGGCAGCGACGTGTCCGCCTACGACGATGATGGAGTTGGGCGACAGACGGCGAACCTGGCGGCACATTTCGCGCACCTTGCCGAAATTCGGAATGATTCCAGAAATCCCAACAATGTCGTATTCGGAGGAGGTAAGTTCACGCTGGAAATCTTCGAGGGTGGGAAAGTCGAGCAGCGTACAGGGCGCGGAGATGTTCCGCTGGATCATCATCAGCCCCCAGGAGCGGTGAAACATGCGCAGAGAGAAGCTGCCTTGCTCGCGCGTGACCTGATTGTGATACAGCTCCATGGGATTGATGGAACGGCTGCCGAATTCGTCGTCCTGCGCATACGGGCCGAACACGGAGCTCAGCAGCACCCGCGCCTGAGTCCCTTTGGGGTGCGGAGTAATCCAATCAAAGTTTGATGGCGAAACCATGACTTCATGGTAGGGAATCGCGCATATCGATTCTGTGATACGTGCAACCTCTGGTCGAAATGACAGAACTATTACATTGCTGATCATCTTGGGAAAACGGGACCGACATACGGGAATGGGGCTGATCGGAAACAGGGAACATCGAGATATCAATCCATGGCTGATCGCGATCGCGGTCATGTCAAGCACATTCATGGAGGTGCTGGACACGACCGTGGTCAACGTTTCGCTGCCGCATATCGCGGGCAGCTTGTCTGCCAGCAACGACGAAGCCACCTGGACGCTCACGTCGTACCTGGTCGCCAACGCCATCATTCTTCCCATGACCGGATGGCTGGCGGGACGCTTCGGCAGAAAACGGCTGCTGATGCTCTCGGTCACCGGATTCACAGCCGCGTCGTTTCTATGCGGGCTGGCGCCCTCTCTGCCATTCCTGATTTTGTGCCGCGTGATTCAAGGCGCGTGCGGCGGCGGACTGCAACCGCTCTCCCAAGCCATCCTGTTGGAATCGTTTCCGCCCGAAAAGCGCGGCCAGGCGATGGCCTTCTGGGCCCTCGGCATCGTGGTGGCGCCCATGCTCGGTCCAGTGGCGGGTGGCTGGCTCACCGACAACTACAGTTGGCGCTGGGTGTTCTACATCAACATTCCCATCGGTGTTGTCGCGCTAATCTCTGACGGAAATATTCATCTTCGATCCGCCTTATCTGCGGCGCGAAAAAACTGGCATCGACTACTGGGGAATCGGGCTGCTGACGGTAGGTATCGGAAGCCTTCAGATCATGCTCGACAAGGGGCAGGAAGACGACTGGTTCGGATCGCGCTTCATCGTTACGCTCGCCATACTGGCGGTGGGAGGGCTGACCGCGCTGATCATTCGCGAACTGAGAGCTGAGCACCCAGTGTTGGATCTCACGGTGTTCAAGTATCGCTCTTTCGCCATCGGCACATTCCTGATGACGCTGATTGGCTTCGTGCTCTACGGCAGCACGGTGTTACTGCCGCTGCTGATGCAGGTCCTGCTGGGCTACACGGCTACGCACGCCGGCGTCACCAACCTGCCGCGCGGCCTGGCATCGTTCCTGATCATGCCGGTCGTCGGCCGCCTGACCGGCAAATTCGATCAGCGGAAGTTGCTTGGGATTGGCCTGGTAGCCTCCGCCTATGCCATGTGGGAGTTCTCCCAATTCAGCCTGAACGTGGCTTCGGTGAATTTCTGGTGGCCGCTCATGATTCAAGGTGCGGCGCTGGGCTTTGTCTTCGTGCCGCTCACCACCATTACCAATGGCGCGATTCCGAATGAGCGCATGGGCAATGCCACCAGCTTATTCAACCTGATGCGCAACATCGGCGCCAGCATTGGGATCGCCATGGTCGAGACGGTGCAGTTCCGCAACCAGCAGAAGCACATCAATACTCTGGGCGAGCACGTGTATCCGCAAAGTGCCGCGGCGCAGCAGATGTTCGAAAGCATGAAAGCTCTATTTTATGAGCCAGGGTTCCAGTGCCGCCACCGCAACCCAGCAGGCTTATCAGTCGATCTGGGGAATGGTGCAGCGGCAGGCGGCAATGCTGTCTTATAACGACACGTTTCTCTTCATGGCTTTAATGTTCGTTGCCATGATTCCATTCCTGTTCTTGCTGAGGAAGCCGAAGCCGGGAAAAGCCGGAGCGGCGATGATGCATTGATGCGGCCTGGCTCCGTCGAGAATTATTTAACACGGAGACACGGAGGGCACGGAGTTCTTATCTCAGTGATCTCCCTGCCTCCGGTGGTTTCCAACGTTGACGTTACTGCTGTGTCGCTTCCGTTGCTGGTTGCGAGAGCTTCTGCAGGCGCTGGTCAATGCGGGCCATTTGCTTCGCGCGCATCTGGTCGGCCGTGGTGCGCTGATCGGGCGTCAACACCTGGGTGTAGATCTGGTGGTGCATCGACTCCTTTTGGACCGTCAACTGCGCCATCAGTTGTGCCTGCTGGTTAGCAATTGCCGTCACTTTGGCCTGATCGAAAGCGCCATTCGCCGTGGCTGCCAGCAAGCGCCTTACGGTTTTCCGCAAGTTGCTGCATCAGCGGACGCAGTGGTCGCGCGCTGCGACTGCATCATGGTCTTGATCTGCGCCTTCTGGGCATCGGTCAGGTTCAGCTGTTTGGCCATCCATCCCATGTGATGTTGCCCGTGGCCGTGCCAGCCCGCTGCGGGGGCTGCGGCCGCTTCTCTGCGCGTAGCTCAACATTGCCGTGCCACACAGCACCAGCGCCAACAACGCCACCGCTACGCTCCAAAACTTGGTTTTCATATCTTCTCAACTCCTCCTTGACAGGTTCTCTGTCATGTATTGAAACCCCAGAAGCTCGATTTCGACGGTAAAGTCTGGTAACACAAGTGTTAAGTTTTGTGTTGCGCCCTGTCCCCGTAAGCCGTCTCATCCACTTGCCGGGTCTACACGGCTATTGCTGAATCGGGAGCAGAGAGTTCCCAAATTTCTGCCCCGGGCAAATCGGCCGCTTCTCCCTATTGTGAGGACAATCACATGTGCAAGTGACTCGTGTCCTAGGGGGTTGCCCGGCCTCCGCCTTACGCTTTCAGCCACCCCAAGGCTGTACATGAAGGTGAACTGTGAAACGACTCGTTCTCCCCATCTTTCTGTTTGTTGCGCTCTTCGTCACTACAGGTTTTGCCCAAAACCTCACCATTGGTTTCACTGTCTCCAACACGGGAGCCATGAATGTGGACTCCGTGGAGCAATTACACGGCTTCGAACTCTGGCGCGATCAGGTGAACGCTGCCGGAGGTATCAAGGCGGGCGGCAAGAACTACAAGATCCAGTTCGTCAGCTACGATGACGAATCCAACAGCAAGCGCGTGCAGCAGCTTTACTCGCGCTTGATCCTGCAGGACAAGGCCGATTTTCTGTTCAGCCCTTACTCTTCCCCTCTCACCGCTACCGCAGCGGTTGTGACCGAGCAGTCTGAAAAAATCATGCTCACGACCGGCGCGGCCGAAGGCAAGACCTACACGCTGGGCAATCATTACCTTTTCCAGATGTTCACCCCAGGAGCGGAATACCTGAAGGGTGTTCTGGACATGCTGAAGACCAAGGACCCGAAGGCGGCGGTTGCGTTCGTCTACGAGGACTCCTCGTTCTCGGTGGCGGTGGTGAATCCGGCGAAGGCCTACGCGCAGCAGCTCGGCTTCAACGTGGCTTTCAGCGAAGCCTACGCTCCTAACACAACCGACTTCAGCGCCATTATCGACAAGGTGATCGCGTCGAAGTCCACAGTCCTGCTGGGCGGAGGGCACTACGCGGACGGTTCCACCCTGGCGCGGCAAGTCTACAGCCACAAAGTCCCGCTGAAGATGGTCACCCTGCTGGTGGCGCCGGACAGCCCGAAGTGGGGCGAGTTGGGCGATGCAGCCGTGGGCGTGATCGTGCCCTCGCAGTGGGAGCCCCAGACCGCCTTCAAGGCGCAATATGGGCCGAGCGGCGCCGATTTCGCCAAAGCGTACACCGCGAAGTACAATGCTCCGCCCAGTTATGAATCGGCGGGCGGCTACGCGTGCGGCCTGATCCTGCAACGCGCCATTGAACAGGCAGGTAGCACCGACACGGCGAAAGTAGCGGCGGCGTTGAATGCCACCGACATCACAACGTTCTATGGCCGCACCAAGTTTTCGACCGCGGCCAATGAGCACGGTTTGCAGGTGGGCCATGCGATGGTTCTGGCGCAATGGCAGAAGGACAAGTCAGGGGCACTGGTGAAGCAGGTGGTCTGGCCGCTGGCTGCCAAGAGCGCCAATCTGGTGTATCCGATCCACTAATTTTGCAGTACATTGATTGACGAACTTTGCGCGCCACACCGGCGAGCGATGCGGCGCGAAAGGGTGAGAAATGTCTGGCATTCTCGCTTCCATGATTGATGGCCTGCTTATCGGCTCGGTCTACGGGCTGGCCGCTATGGGCCTGAGTCTGATCTGGGGAGTGATGGACGTCATCAATCTCACCCACGGCGCGGTCATCGCGCTGGGCATGTTTGGCATGTACATTTTGTTCAGCCGCCTTCCCGGTGAACGCCTACTTACTGTTGCTACCCGTCATCGTGGCGGGTTTGCTGCTCGGTCTGCTGATTTACTGGATCTCCGTGCACTGGGTCATCGGCCGCTCCCAGCTGTCGAGCCTGCTGTCCACCTTCGCCGTGAACATGATGATCATTGGGATCGGCACTGCGATTTGGAGCACCAGTCCCTACAACGTTAACTTCACGCTGCGCGGCTTTACCGTGGGCGCCTATACCTTCACCGGGAACCACATTGCTGCGGCCAGTGCTGCCGTCGTCATTGCGTTGGCGCTGGAGCTGTTTCTGTATCGCACTCGGCCCGGCAAGGCCATCCGGGCTGTGGCGGATAACCGGGAAGCGGCGGAGTTGATGGGCATCTCCTCGACCATGGTGCTCGCTTTGGCGTTCGCCATCGGCATCGCTCTGGCCGCGTCTTCGGGCGCTCTGGTGTCAACCCTGTTTCCCTTTACCATTCTTTCCGGCGCCGGTTACCAGATGAAGAGCTTCGTGGTGACCGTCCTGGCTGGACTCGGCAAGCCCTTCGGAGCTCTCGTCGCCGGCGTATTGCTGGGCTTGTTGGAGGGAGCGGTGACACCCTTCATCGCCGTCAGTTGGATCCCGCTGATTGAGTTCGGACTGTTTGTGGTCGTGCTGGTTGCCTTTCCCAAGGGCATCTTCACGAGGGCCACGGCATGATTCTGCGACGCCCGGTCTTCTGGCTGATCCTGGTTTTTGCTGCGCTGATGGCGTTCGTTCCGTTGCGTGCCAACAATGTCTCCTTGCGCGAGGACCTCATCCTGGTCGCGATTGCCATCATCCTGGCCAGCAACCTGAACCTGATGATCGGCTATACCGGGTATGTGAACTTCGGCCACATTGTGTTTTACGGGCTGGGTGGCTACATCGGACTCTATCTCGCCACGGTGCGAAATTGGAACCTGGTGCTGGCAGCGCTGGCCGCCGGTCTCGGGGTCAGCCTGTTCGCCCTGGCGTTAGGAATGGGCATTCTTCGTTTACGGGGCGCCTATTTCGCGCTGGCCACCATCGGGGTTTTGCAGGCTGTCCAATCCTTCGTCGCCAACTTCGATCCCTGGGGCAGGTCCACTGGCATGTACGTTGCATTCGACGCGTACGAGAGGTTGGGCGGAGCGCGCCACGCGCTTTGGACCACCTACTTCCTGGTGATTGGCGTGATGGCCCTGTCGATGATTCTGAGTCTCGGCATTAAGATCTCGAAATTCGGCTTGGGCCTGTTTGCGATCCGTGAAGATGAAGATGCGGCCGTGGTTCTGGGCGTTAACACTACCGTGTTCAAGGCAATCATTTACAGTGTGTCAGCGTTTCTTCCGGCTGTGGCGGGCGCGCTGATGTTCTACAAGAATGGCATGATCGATCCCTCGATTGCTTTTGAGTTCATGCTCTCCCTTGAGGGAATCGTGATGCTGATGCTTGGCGGCAAAGGTACGGTGGTCGGTGCCGCATTGGGCGCCGGGTTGTATGAGAAGCTTCGCTCCTACCTGTTGACTTCTCCCAAGTTCTCCAACTTTCAGTTGGTCATTGCCGGCGGACTGCTGCTGCTGGTGGTGCTGTTTGCGCCCGGCGGCCTGATCGGCTGGCTCTATCGCCTGGTGCCGCGCGCGCGCAAGGTGATCGAATGACTACTTTGCTGGAAGTGAGCGGCGTAAGCAAACGGTTTGGCGGACTGCAGGCGGTCTCCGATGTGAGCTTCAGCCTCGGGGAACGCGAGATCCTGGGATTGATAGGCCCCAATGGCGCCGGTAAGACTACGCTGTTTAACGTGGTAAACGGCGTCTACAAGGCGGACAAAGGAACGGTAAAGTTTGCGGGTGAGGACATCACCAATCGTCCCCCCAACCAAGTGGTCCACCTCGGGCTGGCGCGCACGCACCAAATTGTGAAGCCGCTGCAGGACATGACGGTGTTGGAAAACGTGACCGTCGGCGCCTGCTTCGGCCGCGAATATCTGGCCCTGAAGCCGGCGCGTAAAACGGCACTGGAGGTGCTCGAACGTGTCGGGCTTGCAAAGAGCGCCGAGATGTCGGCGCGTTCCCTGACCATCGCCGGCAAGAAGCGTTTGGAGGTTGCCCGCGCCCTGGCGGCACGTCCCAAGCTGCTTCTGCTGGACGAAGTGCTGGCTGGGTTGAATCCCACCGAAATCGCGTACATGATCGGAATTGTGCGAGACATCCGCGACAGCGGTATCTCGGTGTTCATGATTGAACATGTCATGCAGGCCATCATGAGTCTTTCTGACCGCCTTGTGGTGTTGAGCTTCGGCCAGAAACTCGCCGAAGGGCATCCCGAGGATGTCGCGCGCGATCCCCAGGTGATTGAAGCTTACCTGGGCGATCCAGACATCGCAGAAAAACTCAAGGAGAAGAACTGATGGATGCCGTTCTGCAGATCGAAAAACTCGAGTCTGGATACGGCGAGGTACAGGTGCTATGGGGCATATCGCTGCAGGTGCAGTCTGGCTAAGCTGACCACCGTCATAGGCGCCAATGGCGCTGGCAAGACAACCACACTGCGCACCATCATGGGCAGCGTGCCTTCCTGGAGCGGCCGCGTCCTGATGAACGGAGAAGATGTGACCAAGCTGTCGCCGCACGCGAAAGCCAGCCGCGGCCTGGTTTTGGTGCCCGAGGGCCGCCAGCTTTTCCCCGATATGTCGGTGGAAGAGAACCTGGAGATGGGCGCATATTCGCATCGCGCACGCAAGCGGCAGAAGGACAACCTGGAGCGCGTGTACGATACTTTTCCGCGCTTGAAGGAGCGTCGCAAGCAGAGGTCATCCACCCTCTCCGGCGGCGAACAGCAGATGTTGGCGATGGGCCGCGGGTTGATGCAGGAGCCGGTCGTTCTCATGATCGATGAGCTCTCGCTGGGTCTGGCGCCAGTGCTTGCGCAACAGTTGTTCCTCACTCTGAAGAGCCTGAGAAAGCAAGGACTGACCATCGTCCTAGTCGAACAGAACGTGCACCTTGCCCTGGCGCTGAGCGATCATACCTATGTGCTGGCGGAAGGCCGCGTGGAGATCGAAGGAGATTCGCGCGATGTCGCCAACATGGACGAAGTGCGACGAGCCTACCTGGGACTCTAGAGCCTCCGTCGATAGCTGGTTCCAGCAAGTGAACATGCGGCCGCGATCGCACTTCCAGAACGTGAAACCCACATTGCCCTTGGCTTCCAGCCTGGGGCGAGGCAAGTTCTCCCACGAAAGTGGCAACCGGGTCTTCCGTCGCTCTTCGTGCTTTACTTCTTCCTCCCACTAACTACCGCAGAGTCTGCCACTTACGAGTTGCACACCAAGCGGAGCGTACATTATTACTCACACACCGCAATGTGATCAATATCACATTCAGGCGTGAGCCATGTCCGCCAGCCTTCCCTATGCTGTCCCTTACAGTTCCCCTCCGAGGCCAATTCACCGACGGGATTTACCGATCAGGAATCCCGCTGACGCCAGGCTTTCCCGTCTGGTATTGAATTGCGCCCACTTGCTTGGAGGCGAAGATGCGAGATTCTTTCCGGTCATCGGTAGTGTGCCTGCTCGCGATCGCGTGTCTCTTGATGCCAGTGGCGGTTGGTTGCTGCTGACTCAAGTGCCACGACCACGGCGGATCCCACCAACGCGGCTGCCAGCGCCGCACCCACGAACAGCGGCGCCAATGTAGGAGCGGCAGCCGTCATCAATCCGATCCTTGGTTGATCTCCTGGTAAAAAAGGGAATCCTGACCAAGTCGGAAGCCAACAGTCTGGGAAATGTGTCCGGTTCCGCAGGGATGCAACAGTTACTGCAATTGCTGAAGGCCAAAGGTGTGGTCAATGACTCGGAGGCGGCAGAACTGAAGAGCGCCGCGGACGCAGATACCTTGCACTCGCTGGTTGATACAGAATCAGGTCCCACTCAGTATGCAAGTCTTACAACTCCGGGCTCGGGCCAAGCCGCAGCTCCGAAAGAGGCTCCCGCAGGTCCAGTAGTAATTCCTGCTATCGCTCCGGTTCGCGTACTTCCGATTGATGCGCCGGTCAAGGAGGGTCTGGCTCCTGCGCTGAAGTTGGGTGCGGTCAGGATGACACCGTATGGCTTCATCAAGGCCACCGCGGCGTATGACTCCAGCTCTCCCCGTGGAGATGATTTCCCTCCTCCCGGCTTCCTGAACGCCGACACTGGTCCAACTAACAACGCCGAATTCCACGTCAAGGCGCGCGCAAACCCGTATGGGTGCGAAGTTCGAGTGGCCGGATATCTCGAAGAATGTGACCGTCACTGGCCAAATCGAAGCCGATTACGAGGGCAACTTCAGCCGCGCGGACAACCGCAACGTCTCCACCATTCGCAGCAACGCGCTTGCAGTTGCGTCTGGCTTTCGGACGAATCGACTGGACCGTGACGCCGAACACGGACATCTTCTTCGAGGGCGGACAGGACTGGACGATCTTCGGCTCGAGCGCGCTGATGAACCTGTTCGAAACCACGTTCTACGGCGCCTACTGGGGCAACGTTTACGAACGCGCTCCGCAGATGCGTATCGGCTTCATACAGAAACTGGGCGGCTCGCGTAACTGGAAGCTCTCGCCTGAGTTTGCAATCATGACGCCGGCCGAAGGCAACGTCCCAGCCGACGCCGTAACCTCGGCCTGCACCACGACCGTCAACAAGACTACCTTGCAGGCAGCTACGACCTGCACCAACACGGTGCTCGACGGAACCGGCAACCAACTGGGATACGGCGAACGCCAAGGCGCTGACAATGCGAAGCCCGAGATTGAATCCAGAGTCGTGCTGCAGTTCCAACTCGACAAAGCTCCGGGCGTGGTCCCTGCGCAGATCCTTTGGAGCGGATTCTACACTGGGCGCCAGGCGACGGTGCTGGCTTCAGCAGTACCGCTATGTCCTACTTGCAAGGGAGGGGTGGACACCTTCAAGGCTGCCTTCCCCAGAGGCGTTGACAACAACAGCAATGGGTACGGCAATCAAATCGCCATCTCGCTGCCAACGCGTTGGCTCACGGTCGTGGCCAGCGGTTACATGGGAGCTGACCTGAGATTCTTCTTCGGTGGCCAGCTCTTGTCCAACTACAACCAGGCGGCGGGGCTGATCAACAAGGCGAACGGCCTCTCAGTGGATGGCTCTTCCACCGTGGTCTTTGGAACGAACGCCGCCGGACAAGCTGTGTTTGCCCCGCAAGAGGCTGTGCGCGGCTACGGCGGATTTATCCAGGCTGGTTTCCCGATCTCGCGCTGGTTCAATGCCAACCCCAAGGGACGCAATGCGGGCTGGCAAGCGTACTTCGAATACGGTCTGGACGCGGCCAATGCCAATGACTTCAGATTCGCCAAGAGCATCAGCGCTGAGGCCGGTGGCGGTCCAATCAAGAGCTCGATCAAAGCCGTGACTGTCTTCTACAAAATGAACCCCTGGGTTCAGTTCGGCTTTGAAGAGAGCCATTACGCCAGCTACGCCCTTCCGGATACGAAAGGTATTTGCACCACTAAGATCGCCGGCTTGCCAAATTGCACGTCGATCGACTGGCGCACCGAGTTCGGACCGGTCTTTACCTTCTAAAACAGTTGCATAAACTACACGGGGTGGCCGCAGCAGCGGGTCACCCCATTTTTCTTGGCCAGTCGGACGTCGATTCGCGGACGATGCCTGCTCGGCCGCGGGCGGTTCCAGCGGGTCCTCCACAGCGGTGCCCGCTCTGATGTGTCATCTGTCACAAGTCCTTGTGACCTACTTCCGCGTCCCGCTTTGACCGAACTGCTCTAAATTCTTGCCAAGGGTAACTCCGCGGAGGAATCCTGTCCGCTGCATCCGCTTGGCGTTTGACTCAATGGTTTAGCCACAATCGAAGGAAAGAAAAATGGCTGTATCCGTCCTCGCTCCGTGCGCAACTTTCATCGGAAGAAATCAAGTCGTCACTTGCCGGAATCATTGCCGGCGATCGCATTCTCATTCGCCCCATCGACTTGATCGCCTGCGCCTCAGATGCCAGCTTCTACCGGCTGATCCCAAAAGCCGTGGTACAGGCGCAGAGCCTGGACGAGATCCGTGCGTTATTTGCCTTCAGCCAACAGACGCAATTGCCGATGACGTTTCGGGCCGCTGGCACCAGCCTGTCGGGTCAGTCGATTTCCGATGGATTGTTGGTGGACGTGGCGCGCCACTGGCGCGAATTGCGAGTGGAGGAGAGCGGCAGGAAAATCCGCGTGCAGCCCGGCGTCATCGGCGCGCGCGCCAACCAGGCGTTGATTCCGTATGGCGCCAAAATCGGCCCCGATCCCGCATCCATCGCGACTTGCACGCTGGGCGGAATACTCTCCAATAACTCCAGTGGCATGTGTTGCGGCGTCGAGCAGAATGCCTATCACACTCTTCATTCCATGAAGTTCATGTTGCCTTCCGGAACCGTCATTGATACGGCGCTTCCCGATGCGGATGAAGAATTTCATGCGCGCGAACCGGAATTGGCGCGCGGAATCCTCGCGCTGAAATCGCAGTTGCAGGCCAACCCTGGCTTGCGAGAGCGGGTGCGCAACAAGTATCGGATGAAGAACACCACCGGCTACTCGCTGAATGCGTTTCTTGACTTCGACACGGCCGTGGACATTTTTCAGCACGTGCTGATTGGCTCGGAGGGCACGCTGGCCTTCATCGCCGAGGCCGTGCTGAACACCGTTCCCGATCTTCCCGTGAAGTACACCGGACTGCTGCTCTACTCGGATTTGTACGCCGCCGCAGATTCGATCGTGCCGTTGCGGCAAGCTGGCGCCAAGGCATTGGAGATCATGGACCGCGCCTCGCTGCGCTCGGTTGAAAATCAGACCGGCGTACCGGCCTCGCTGCGTACCTTGCCGGAAGGCGCTGCCGGCCTGCTGGTTGAGTTTCAATCGGCGGACGAGAAGGAGCGCACGGAACTGGAGAAAGTTGCCGCGGACGCCGTAGGCGGCCTGAAACTGTACGAGCCGGCCCGATTCACGCATGTGGCAACGGAGCAGGCGCTGCTGTGGAAGATACGCGCCGGCATGTTTCCGTCGGTGGGTTCGGTACGCAAGAGCGGCACTACCGTCATCATTGAAGACGTTGCGTTCCCCATCGAAACCCTGGCTGACGCAGCCCACGACCTCACCCGGCTCTTCCACAAACATGAGTATGAGAACGCCATCATCTTTGGTCATGCCAAGGACGGAAATCTGCACTTCGTCATTACCCAGAGCTTCAACGACCAGGCCGTGGTTGACCAGTATGCGCGCTTCATGGACGACGTGGTCGAGTTGGTGGTCGAGCGCTATGACGGCGCTCTGAAGGCGGAGCACGGCACCGGGCGAAACATGGCTCCGTTCGTTAAGACCGAGTGGGGAAGTGACGGCTACGCCATCATGTGCCGGCTGAAAGAACTGGTCGATCCCGACAATCTGCTGAACCCGGGCGTGATCATCAATCCTGACCGGCAAGCGCACCTCGCCAATCTGAAACAGTTGCCGTCGGTGGAGCCTGAGATTGACAAGTGCATCGAGTGCGGCTACTGCGAGCCCAAGTGTCCCAGCCGCGAGCTGACATTGACGCCCCGGCAGCGCATCGTGGTACGCCGCGAGATGGCGCGGTTGCAGGAGAGAGGAGACCGCTCGCCGCTTTACGCCGCCCTCGACGCAGAATTTCCCTACATGGCGCTCGACACTTGCGCTACCGATGGGCTTTGCGCCACCGCGTGTCCGGTGAGTATTGACACCGGGCAACTGGTCAAGCGGTTCCGCGGGATTCGTTCATCGGCCGCGGCAAAGCAGTGGGCGGTGCGCATCAGCAAGCATTTCAAGCTGACCGAATGGACGCTGCGCTGGGCGCTGCGAGCGGGACACGCTGCCGAGGCTGTAATTGGAGTGGGCGGAATGCGCCGCTTGACCCGGACACTGAAGCGTTTCGCCGGAGACAACTTGGCGGAATGGATGCCCGACACGCCTCATGCGGCTGGTCCGGTGCCGAAGACCGAGCGCGCCGGAGCGCAGGCCATTTACTTTCCCGCGTGCATCTCTCGCGTGATGGGACGTTTGCCCGGCGAGCCGAAAGATCGTTCCCTGATGGAGCTGACCGTCGAGTTGGGACGCCGCGCCGGAGTGCCGCTCCACATCCCGGCCGGACGTCGCTGGGACTTGCTGTGGCACGCCGTTCTCTTCGAAGGGATTCAGCAGCGCCCACGCCATCACGATCAATGCAGCGGTAGAGCACTTCTGGAAATGGTCGGAGCAGGGAAGACTGCCCATCGTGATTGACACCAGTCCCTGCACCTACGGATTCAAGACGGCGCGTTCGCATCTAACGCAGGAGAACCAGGAATGCTTCGACCGGATGACCTTTGTCGATGCCATCGAATTCGTGCACGACGAGTTGCTGCCGAAGTTGCCGGTCAAAACGAAGTCGCGCTCTGTGGCCCTGCATCCGGTGTGCTCGGTCACCAAGATGGGCATCACGGCGAAGCTGGAAGCGATTGCGCGTGCCTGCAGCGAGCAGGTTACGATTCCGCTGGATGCCGGTTGTTGCGGCTTCGCGGGCGATCGCGGTTTTCTGTTTCCCGAGCTGACGCAGGCGGCTACCAAGCACGAAGCGGCTGAAGTGAAAGCCAAGCAGCCGGATGAGTGCTACTCCAGCAGCCGCACCTGCGAGATCGGCATGAGCCGCTCCACCGGACAGATCTACCGTTCGTACATGTACCTACTGGAGAAGGCGACGCGGTAGGAGGCGCAGTGAGACAGATTCTTCCGAGGGGCCAACCTCGGAAGTGCATAGCCCCCAGCTTCCAGCAGGACTGTTGGAAGTCTATGTGTGAGAATTCCTCACCCTCAGCAACGGATTTCAGTTGTTGGGGATGACCACGAAAGGCCCGGCCTCATGATGGGCCTCGTTTCTTAGAAACACAGAACTACGGAGAGAGGATGCGAGCGCCTCTTCCCATACCGGCGATTGTAGCTCGGGCATCGGCTTTGCCTGGAACAGCTTCCTGCACTGTCTGGCCGTCCACCGGGCCCAACTCCGCGACTTCTTTCTGCGGGCGCTGTCGGTAGAAATTCCAGTTCCCGCATACATCTGCCGGTAGAGCTTGGAAAGAAACACAAAAGCGATCCTGGCCCGTAGAGTTGGACAGCAAGCAGATCTTCGCCAGACAGCGCTCCAGGTATAAAAACGGTCCCAAACTTTCTGGGTGCGTTCCCCAATCTCATCCGAGCTCATCGAGGGATGCGGGGTAAACATCTTTGGCCGAACCTCGGGGGGAATCAGCCAGTACCGGGTAATCGGCACACTGCCGACCAGCGTGGGTTTGTTTGCCTGCTCCTTTTCCCAGCGTGCAAAATCTACAGTCCCCGGAAACGGTGTCATCATGACGAATTGAGCAAAAGTTATGTCCGCCTTGACTGCCATTTCGACCGTGGCATCAAACGTCGCCGGCTTGTCGGTGGGCAGACCGAAAATGAACGAACCAAGGACATGGACGCCATGCTGTTTGAACGTCAGCAGTTGCTTGGCCAGAGCTTCGCCAGAGCAGTTGAAGTCTTTGAATACCGCTTTGAGTCCTTCCGGGGTTACCGCCTCGACCCCTACCAGAGCACCCTTGATGTTGGCCTTGCGCATGGCGTCCAGATACTCGCCGTCCTCCCCCGCCTCCATCGTGATCTGAGTGTAGAACACCATGTCCTTGGGCAGCTTGGCCAGCTCTTCCATGAGTTGGAAACGCTCGGTGCGGATCTGGGTCAATTCCTCAAGCTTGGCAATGTTGTTTTGCTGCCGGGCCAGTCGCAAATCGGTCAGCGTAACTGGATAAAAGTTGTCATCGGCCAGCGCAATAAAGCGAAAGCCGATCCGCCGCAAATGAATGATTTCATCGATTACACTCTGATATTTCCGCTGCCGTGGCTGTTGCCCATCGGTCCGCCAAACGCTGCAAAAGGAGCAATGCTTCGGGCATCCGCGAATGGTCTGTACGGAGGCCCACATATACTTGTCACGCGGCATCAGGTCCCATCGCGCAGCCAAGAACTGGCCACCTTCAATGCGTCCGCCCTCATAGATTCTTTCCGGCTTGCCCAAGAGGCAATCGGTCACGACCTTGCCCCACGCAATATCGCCATCGCCCTTGACCACGGCGTGGGCGTCACCGCGTTCCAAAGCCTCTTCGGGATACAGGGTAGCGTGAATGCCACCGTAAATTACCCACGCGCCCCGCCCGCGCGCCATCCGGCCAACCTCGTATCCCCGTAAAGCGTTGCCCGTATGTACGCTGATGCCGACGATGTCTCCCGGCATGATGCTTTCCGGTGCAATCGGCTCCAGCGACTCATCGACCAGAATGGGATCTCCCACTGCTTCAGGTGTGGCCGCCGCAAGGACAAACAACCATCTTGGCGTAATGACAGCCGTACCGAAAGAATTGTCGCTGGGATTTACGAGATGAACACTCATGGAAACCGACCTTCCCAGGTGCGAGTACGGCTACTTCCGAGAGCGTCTTCAGAATAGGGCAAACCGCGTGCCGAGCTGGCTACGGGCATGATCGCCGGTCGCGTTCCCGTCGGACTCTGCTGTCAATCTATCCTGGTGAGACTGGGCCAGTGTGGCCTTTCGGGCCCTGTTCCTATGTTCGCCCGACGTTGGAACAAGGACGGCTGAGTCCGTACGGTTTCGCAAATCAACAATTCTAGCAGTTCGCAAAAGCGAAAACTGCGCAAAATTGCACATAACCGAAATACGGAGTTCCTGACCGGTCCTTGAAGGGCCGGGGCGTGTGCCCGTGCGAAGATAGAGTGCGGACGACAGAGACATACGGAGCACATGCAAACGTCAACGTTTGGCAGGGTATTCAAAGCATTTCAATATCGTGATTTCCGTTTGATGTGGTTCGGCGCCTGTACGTCTAGCATCGGCACCTGGATGCAGATCGTGGCACAGGGCTGGCTCATCTATCGCCTGAGCCATTCTGCCTTCCTGCTCGCTATGGATCAGTTCCTGGGCGGCATTCCCATCTTCCTCTTCTCGCTGATCGGGGGAGTAGTAGCCGACCGGATTGAACGACGTAAGGTCCTGCTTGCCTCCCAATACGTACAGATGGCGAGCGCGACGATCCTCACCGTTCTGGTGGCCAGCGGACTGACTCACGTCTGGCCCATCCTCTGTCTGTCATTTATGTCTGGCTTCGCGCAGGCTTTTGGCGGTCCAGCGTACTCGGCACTGATTCCTACGCTGGTCGACCGGGAGGACATGCCGAACGCCATTGCACTGAATTCGATTCAGTTCAACCTGGCGGTGACGATTGGTCCTGCGCTTGCCGGCATCGCTCTGGGGAAGTTGGGCGAAAAGTGGTGCTTCGGGTTGAACGCGCTGTCGTTCCTTGCGCCCATCATTTCGCTTTTGATGATCACAACCCGATTCCTGCCGGTCAGCACCACCGAGTCGATGTTCACCAGCCTGAAGGAGGGCATCAAGTTCGTGCGCAAGCAGGGCTCCATGGAGGCACTTATCGTGCTCGCGTTCTGTATGACTGCCCTGGCCATGCCAATGCGGACCTATATTCCGGTGTTTGTCAAAGATATCTTTCATCGCGGTCCGGAAACCTACGGCAATCTGCTTTCGCTTATGGGACTGGGTTCGATCTGCGGCTCGCTAGCGGTTGCGGCAATGGGCAACATCCGCCACAAAGGGCGGTTTGCCGTCACCGTGCTCATTAGCCTGGGCGCCGCGATCGCGGGGTTTTCTCTGTCGCGGTCGTTGCCATTGAGCTATGGCATGCTGGTGATCGTGGGTGCCTCTATGATGGCCGTGTTCGCAACCGTGACTTCGCTGGTGCAATTGATAACTACTAACGAAATGCGCGGACGTGTGATGAGCGTGTATAACTGTGCATTCCGCGGGGGTATGCCCATGGGGAACCTGCTGTCGGGCTGGCTCGTCCCTGTGTTCACCGCACCCCTGGTATTGAGCGTGAACGGAGTGCTGCTGATTCTAATGGCGCTGTACTTTCTACTGCTGCAACGGCGCGTGGCCGCGCTCTGATTGCCTGGCATAAAGCGCAACCACAAGGTTGCTTTTTGTGTGGCATCTGCGCTAATATGCAACCCGGAGGTTGCTTAAGATGGACGATCGTATCGAGAAGCGTATCGAAATCAAGGCGCCAGTTTCGCAAGTATGGCGGGCGCTGACGGATTACCGGGAGTTTGGAGAGTGGTTTCGGGTGAAACTGGAGGGTCCGTTCATAGCGGGGCAGGTTTCGCGTGGTCAGATCACCCATCCTGGCTACGAGCACGTCAAATGGGAGGCCGTCGTGCAGAGGATGGAGCCCGAGCGGTTCTTTTCCTTCACCTGGCATCCTTATTCCGTCGATCCCAAAATAGACTACTCGAAGGAGACGCCCACGCTCGTCGAATTCAGGCTGGAGAAGACCACGAGCGGTACACTGCTGCTGCTCACGGAGTCCGGCTTCGACAAGATTCCCAGCGATCGCCGCGATGAAGCATTCCGCATGAATGACGGCGGATGGGCCGCGCAAATGAAGAACATCGAGAAACATGTCGCAGAAACGCCATAACCGCATGGCCGCCAAACGACAGGCTGGTGCACCGGTATTCGCTGCGCTGGGCGACGAGACGCGGCTAGCGTTGGTGGCGAAGCTCTGCGGCGGGCGGCCTTGTTCAATCTCTCAGCTAACGCAGGGTTCCAAGCTCACCCGGCAGGCGATCACCAAGCACCTTCGCATGTTGGAGCGTGCCGGAATCGTGCACAGCATCCGCACGGGTCGCGAGAGCCGATTCGAATTCGATCCGCAGCCGATTGAAGGAATCAGGGAATATCTTGATCGCGTTTCCCGGCAGTGGGACCAGGCCCTGTCCAGGCTGAAGTCATTCGTAGAAGACTGATTGCACGGACAATATTATAAAGGTCCTTGGGGGCACACTCGTGCTACCCTCTTGCGTCGTTCCTCGTCTAGAGTAAGGGCCTGCTTTCCCAAGCAGATGCCCATAGGAGCCCTGTGAATGAGACTCACCCGGAAATCTGTTGATTTTGCACTTAAACTTGTTGGAATTATCGCCTTCGGCCTTGTCGCTGCCTACGCCCAGAACTCACCGAAGCAAGAGACTCACGGCATCTCTATCGCCAATATGAACCGCTCGGTCAAGCCGGGCGATAACTTTTATTTGTACTGCAATGGCGACTGGATCAAGCGCACCGAAATTCCGCCAGACCGCTCCCGCATAGGCGTCTTTACGACTCTTGCCGACTTGAGCGACAAGCGCACCGCCGCCCTGATTGAAGAGGCTGCGAAGGGTGGTGGGTCAGCCAGTTCGCGCAAGGTTGCCGATCTCTACAACTCGTACATGGACGAAGCCGCTATTGAGGCCAAGGGGCTTGCGCCGATCGAATCGCACCTCAAGGCAATTGCCGCCATCAACAACAAGAACGAGTTGGCCGCCGCGCTGGGAGAAACACTCCGCGCTGATGTCGACGCCCTGAACAACACCAACTTCCATACCCCGCATCTTTTCGGACTGTGGGTCGCTCCCGGCTTCAACGACTCCGAGCACTATGCCGCATACCTGATGCAAGGTGGTGTGCAACTGCCCGACCGCGAATACTATCTTTCCGATAGCGAGCATATGCGTGACATCCGCACCAAGTATCAGGCGCACGTGGCAGCCATGCTCAAGCTGGCAGGTTTCACCGATACGGACGCACGTGCCCAACGCATTGTTGAACTAGAGCACGCTATTGCGGAAAAACATCTCAGCCTGGCCGAGAACGAGGACATTCATAAGGCAAATAACACTTGGAAGCAGGCGGACTTCTCCGCGAAGGCACCGGGTCTCGATTGGGCCGCCTATTTTCAGGGCGCCGGTTTGAGCAAGCAGGCCACCTTCACAGTCTGGCAACCCACGGCCTTCACCGGCGAGTCTGCATTGGTCGCCTCCACTCCGCTCGACACATGGAAGGACTGGCTTGCCTACCACCTGTTGGAAGAGTATGCGGGAGTGCTGCCAAAGGCCTTGGCCGACGAGCGTTTTGCGTTCTTCGGCAAAGTGTTACTGGGCGCACAGCAGCAGCGGCCGCGCTGGCAGCGAGGTGTGGTGGTCGTAAATCGCTTCCTCGGCGACGATGTAGGAAAAATCTATGCGCAGCGTTACTTCTCTCCAGAAGCCAAAGCGCAGGCAGACGCCATGGTAGCCAACATCATTGCAGCATTCAGAAAGCGAATTGACGCTCTGTCCTGGATGGCAGCCTCCACGAAAGCCGAAGCCAAGGCCAAGCTCGACACTTTGTACGTAGGTATCGGATATCCGGAGGTATGGATTGACTACTCCGCCTACGAAGTGAAACCGGATGACGCCTTCGGCAACATTTGGCGTGGCAGCTTGTTTCAATATCAGCGAGAACTCGGGCGTCTGGGCGCAACCGTGAACCGCAAGGAATGGACCATGGATCCGCAGACGGTAAACGCCGTCAACCTGCCATTGCAAAACGCTCTTAGCTTCCCGGCCGCCATCCTGCAACCGCCATTCTTTGACCCGCTGGCTCCCGCAGCTGCCAACTACGGTGCCATCGGCTCTGTCATTGGGCACGAAATCAGCCACACCTTCGACTCCGAAGGCGCTGCCTTCGACTCCAAAGGCCGTGTGCGCAACTGGTGGACGCCCGCCGATCTGGAACACTTCGAAGCAGCCACTGCTAAACTCGCCGCGCAGTATGACACGTACAAGCCCTTCCCCGATCTCTCCCTCAACGGCAAGCAGACGCTGGCCGAGAACATCGCCGACGTTGCGGGTATCTCTGCTTCCTATGATGGATACCGCGCGTCACTCGACGGCAAGGCGGGACCGGTGCAGGGCGGCTTTTCCAGCGACCAGCAGTTCTTCATCGCCTTCGGTCAGAACTGGGCCTCGAAGTCGCGGGAAGCTGCCCTCCGGCAGCAGGTGGCGGTCGATTCGCACTCTCCCGGGGAGTTCCGGGCAGACACGGTTCGCAATATCGACGCCTGGTATGCGAGCTTCGACGTAAAGCCGGGAGAAACGCTGTACCTCGCGCCGGCGGAACGCGTGCGCATCTGGTAGAGCGCGTGAAAACTGTCGGAATACTTGGCGGAATTGGGCCGGAATCAACGGTGGAGTATTACCGCTCGTTGATTTCCGGCTACCGCCAGTTGCGGCCGGACGGAAGCTCTCCTTCGATCATTATCAACAGCCTCGATGTAACGAAGTTGCTCGCCTGGATGGATGCAAATCAGTTGGGCGAAGTCACCGACTACCTGGTTGACGCACTTCAAAAGCTGGTCAGGGCAGGGGCGGACTTCGCCATAATTGCTGCCAACACTCCGCATATTGTTTTCGATGAAGTTCAGCGGCGCTCGCCCATCCCTTTGGTCAGCATCGTCGAGGCTACGTGCTCTGAGGCTGAGAGGCGCGGGATCACGAGAGCCGCCTTGCTCGGGACCCGCTTCACCATGCAGGCCCGCTTCTATCCTGACGTATTTTCCAGGAAGGGAATTACGTTGTCTGTACCTTCATTGGACGAACAGAATTACATCCACGACAAGTATGTAGGCGAGTTGTTAAAGGATGTGTTTCTGCCGGAGACGCGCGAGCGGCTGCTGGAAATCATCGAGAGCATGAAGCAGCAACATCAGATTCAAGCGGCCATTCTCGCCGGGACCGAACTGCCGTTGATTCTGCACAGCGATCAGGCCTGCGGCATTCCGTTGCTGGACACTACGCAGATCCATGTGAAGGCGGTGGTGGCGCGGTTGGTGTCGTAGCCTACTCAGTCTGTTGCTACGCGCGCGCCATACGCGATGCAGGCCATGATGTCCGCTTTGTCGAGCTGCGGATAGTCTCTCAGAATATCCGTAGTTGTGGCCCCTTCGGCAAGAAAGTCCAGGACCAGGGACACCCAGATGCGATGGCCGCGGATGCAGGGCTTCCCGAAACATACTTTCGGGTCAATCGTGATTCGCTTCAACAGTCCTTCGTTCGTCATGGTCGACGCCTCGACTCCAAAGGATAGCACTGGCAAGCAGATCGCAAGAAACCACTATGTTGCTGCAACGGCAGATTCTCGAAGCAGCTTTCGCATGAGCTCCGTCACCCGCATTGCTTGCTTCACCTGCATTTGCGCCACTCTGACCCTGTCGTCTTCCAGCATTTGATCCAAAACCTCCTCTTCAATTGAAGGTTGTGAAACGCGACTGTTCTCTTGGAGAATGGCGTGATAGGCGATCCAGATTTCGTAGTTGTCTCGGAACAACTTAGCTGTTATTTCGCTTTCCTGTTTGAGCCGTTCAATCTGCTGCTGGAAAGGAGAAAAAATCGTGGAATAGTAAACCATTATGCCGTCGGCAGTTCGGATCGGCTTATAAGCCACCGTGACTTGCTTGTCGCGGCCAGCGTCATCGTCGAGGGTGGGCCACACGATCGACCATTTCTCCGGTTCATCATCTGGGTTGACGGGGCGAATGTCAAAGGGTGGAACCTGACCGCGAATCTTCTTGGACTTCGCTTCGAGTGCGAGATGGACTTCAAACTGCACACTGTCTGTTAGCTGGGTGCCATCCGGTCTCGTAAGCGTTACGATGACATTCCCGAGGTTTCCGGGAACTGCTTCCGACTTGGTTCGAAGTCTCCACCGCACTCTGCCCCCTTTCAAGGGCGACTTGGATGCCACCTCCAGCAGCGGGGGCTCCGAACGAATTGCTAATAGTCTGTCATATTCGCCATCAGCATCAGTCTCTACTAGAATCACTTCCACGTCATTCTGGCGAATCTCTAATTTGTCTTTCGGAACCACGATCTCGAAGCGGGTCACGGACGGGAATGGCAATGTGGGCAAGGGGTCAAAAACAATCGGCCGGCGGCTCCGAGGTTCTTTAGTCGTGGTGGTTTCTCCTCGCGCAGCGGCTGCTGTGGCGATTCCTTGCTCGTTTGGTTGAAAACCAGCCTCCAGCAATAGACGCGTGACCTGTCGTTTCACCTCATCATTCGTTGCGTCTGTTTCCCGTTTAGCAATTTTTTCAGTAAGCTCGCGCTCAATCGCATACAGCTTCTGATCCTCCTGTAACATCTGCTTTAGAACAGCCATCAACCCGTCTAATATCGGCCCATCCTTGAATCCCTCACGGTTGGTAGAAAAGAGGTGGCGTCGGACGAGACTATTCGCGCGAGACGCGTCTATATGCACTACCATATGCCGCGCAACCATGCCCAAGCCAAGGTCTCGGAGTATTTGCCCTGTAATCTCTCCCTGCGTCTGCCCGTTCTGCGTGCCGAGAATAGGATGATTTGTCTGGACAAACAGTTCATTTGACTGTGGTCGAAGAATCAGCTCCTCGGGTTTATCCTTTCGCCCCTTCCTGTAGTTGAACACGACCCAGTACTCGATCCCGATACAGGGATCCTGAGTACCGACAGGAACGACAAACTCCATCTCACGGAAATGCTGCAGTTCTGTACCCCCGCTTGTCTCATCATCATCCTGCTGCGCGGCAGTCTTCTTCAGAAGCTTCATCAACCTGTTTCGACTCCCGCTGACAAGCTCGTCCTTGATCCGGTCCTGATCCCGGAGGTCAATCACACGAAACGGAAGGATGGGATCAAACATCGTGAAATGGAGATAGTGGTAGAGATTTCCAGGGCTTGGTGCGAGGGTGTCTGAGAGATGATTTAGACCATACGAGACGTGGCGGACAAGAGTCCCCTTGCGCAACGTAGGCGTTTTCGCAGAATTGGAATAAATCAGAAGAGGCTCTTCGCCGATATCACAGGACGGAACGGTCAAAGCGCCGCCTCCCTCCGGTAAACTTAGGTAGCCCCAACAATCGTCTTTATAGCCCTCGCTTAGTACAAGGACGCGTATTACAGTGAATCCGACCATGGCTGGATTGTCTCGGTGCCTTGAAACGATCAGGGCGTAGTCACAGAAGGAGAGCGTTGCGGCGCCACCTTGTCCGAATGTGCCTATCAAGTACCGCTTTGTACTTTTATTGCCGCTCTGAAGACTCAGGATGGTATTGGGGAACTGACTAGGCTCGATTCCGACGCCGTCATCAATCACATCGACCGTAGGGGCAGATTCAATTCCACTGTTATTCAAAACGATGCAGATGCGGCGGTCAATGCCGGTTCCACTATACGACCATTTGTATAAGCCATCATCTGGCGCGGACATTGGGACGCGAGGTCATCGGAGCTGATCTAAACAGCTTGGCAGTCTTTCTTGCGAATGCGAAGACTGTGCTTTACACCCCTAAAGATCTGGAGGCAGTACGGCAGTGGGTGCACACCTTTGCATGTTCGCTCGATGTCCATGCCAGTCAGCCTTTAGGGGAATTTGAAATACCCGAGCTTAACGGGATGCAACAGCCGAGCACCTGGCGGATAAGAAAGGCAATTGGTATCGCTTTGCGCGATTTGAAGTCTTTAGAAGCGGGTCGGACCCGAAAACTCGCGAAGTGTGTCGTGTTACGTACCGCGCAATGGGCTTTGGATTGTCGGTCAGTTGTTCCGAGCATCAGCGACTTCAAAGATCACATGAAAGTAGCCGCCAAAGATATGCTGAAGGGCGCGAGCGATTTCGCTCGTGCAGTGCGCGCGTCCGAGAACAGTCTCGGCTATCTTCCACGGGTGAGTTGCCTGAATACGTCGGCGGCTTCAGTTCATTTACAAGCCATTTGGAAGCGCCACGGAGCACCGGCACTTGTACTCACTTCTCCTCCTTACCCTGGCGTCCATGTTCTGTATCATCGGTGGCAAATTCGCGGACGAAAGGAAACATCGGTTCCGTTTTGGATTTCCGGTACGACAGACGGGAACGGCGCGGCCTTTTACACATTCGGAGACAGAAAACAGAAGAACCTAGCTGGGTACTTTCAGGCCGTTGAAGAGAATTTTGCTGCGGTCGCGGAAGTTTGTAACTCCAATACGATGATCGTTCAACTGATCGCGTTCTCTGAACCAGAGGACCAACTCCCGCGGTACCTGGCCGCGATGAAACAAGCTGGGCTGCGTGAAGTTAAGGTGTCTTCTAGCAGGCACAAAGCGGGTGAACGAATCTGGCGAAGCGTCCCTAACCGGAAGTGGTATGCGGAACAGAAATCAACAATTGGTTCGGCTTCTGAGGTCGTTCTCTTTCACAGAAAACGGTAGGTAATTTCGCGGGTGGCCCACTCAAGCGTCCTTTGCTTGAGTGGGAGAAGGATCAGGCGCTCCGCGCAGCAGGCCCTCGGTGCTGATGTCTTCGTCGATGTCTGGCCAAAGGATGCCGTATCCACCGCCGGCAATCTTCCAGTTGCGGCGTTGCTCGGCGGTGGCATGGAACAGCCTTGGATACCATGCCAGCGGGACCGAGATGGTGCGGCCATCCTTCAGGCGAACGCTTAACGTGTCCTGATCGAAAGTTACGTCCGCCACTCGCTCATCTGCCGCTACTGCCAAAATACCCGTTCCAAGCCTCCAGAAGCTGTTGCTGATTCGCCTGCACGATTGATTGTAGCGTGTTCACCGCCGCCCCTTTTTGCGGTTCTCGCGACCGCATGTTATCCTAAACGACGTAACAACATACGATTAAAGAGTAGGAGCGCAGCTGATTCAGTGTTAGCCCCAGAGAAAAAAGCCGCTTTGATTGACCAACACCGCACTCACGCGACCGACACCGGTTCGCCCGAGGTGCAGATCGCGATCCTGAGTACACGGATTGGTGAATTGACGGAGCATTTTAAGACGCATAAGAAGGACCATGCCTCCCGGCGCGGTCTTCTCATGATGGTGAGCCGGCGTCGTGGCCTGCTCGATTACCTCAGAAAGTCGGATACCGAACGGTATAAGACTGTCATTCAGAAGCTCGGCATCCGAAAGTAACGAAGCCTGCGGTTTGCCAGCCACTGAACAACAACGTTTCTGGCGTATTGTGCGTCACTACATGCGTCCATCGGCACGGACCCTCGCGGCGCTTCGGCGTCACGCGGGGTTCGTCCAGTCTGGCTTTGTCTTTCTCTTGGCGGACGAGTTTTCCACTCCATCTCCCATGTCGTTAGCGTGCAGGTCTGGGTGTTCGCCATGGCGTGCAGAGCCAAATCACGACGAGGCGAGTAGGTGCTTTGACAAGCGAGGAGCTCGCTAGGGCGGCACGGAAAAGTGGGGTTGACGTTGTACCTACGGCCTCCTAGATTCGAAAGAGGGTTGAGGAGGTTTTCCTTAAGACTTGCTCTACCCGTTCGTCGCTTCCGAAACTTTCCGACGGCGACGGGGGCCCTATCGGTTGCGTTCGAACGGAAGGAACTTAACAAATGAAACACGAAGTTACGGTCGAGCTGCACGGCGGCAAGTCCATCCACTTTGAAACCGGAAAATTAGCCAAGCAGGCCCACGGTTCCTGCATTGTGCGCATCGGCGACAACGTTGTTCTCGCCACCGCCTGCGCCAACCCTGACCCCCGTGAGGGCATTGACTTCTTCCCCCTCACCGTCGATTACCGCGAGTACACCTACGCCGCCGGACGCATTCCTGGCGGCTTTATCAAGCGCGAAGGGCGGCCCAGCGAGCGCGAGATTCTGACCAGCCGCCAGATTGACCGCCCCATCCGGCCATTGTTCCCTGAAGGATTCCGCTGCGAGACCCAGGTGATTGCCATGGTGCTGTCGGCGGACACGACCAATGATCCAGATGTCGCCGGCATTAACGGTGCGTCGGTTGCGTTCAGCGTCTCCGACATTCCATTTCACGGCCCCATCGGCGCGGTTCGAGTCGGCCAGATCGACGGAAATTTCGTCATCAATCCCACCTACGACGAGCAGCGGGGCGGCAAGCTGAACCTGATGGTCGTCGGTACCGCTGACGGCATCGTGATGATCGAGTCCGGCGCTAAGGAAGTTTCGGAAGAAACCGTGGTGCAGGGCATTGAGTTCGGCCATGAGCAGATCAAGAAAATCTGCGCCGCGATCAGCGACCTGGCGAAAAAAGTTGGGAAGCCGAAGCGCATCGTCGAGCCAGTCGTGACTGACGAGGCCTATCTGGGCGAGCTGCGTTCCAAGTTTGGCGAGCGCCTGCTGGATGCGGTCAACACCGAGAAGCATCCCAAGAACGAGAGCTATACGCTCATCAAGCAGCTCAAAGACGAAATCAAGGGCGCCATTCCCGAAGAGGACGAAGCTGGCCGCAAGAAGGCCGGCAAGTATTTCGATCTCCTGCGCGAGCAGATCTTCCGCGAGCAGGTGATCAAAGACCGTCGCCGTCCGGACGGACGCAAGTTCGACCAGATTCGCGATATCTGGATTGAAGTCGGCGTGCTGCCTCGCACCCACGGCTCGTCAATCTTCACTCGCGGTGAGACCCAGGCACTCGTCACCACCACGCTTGGCACCGGGGAAGACATGCAGCGCCTGGAAGCATTCGAGGGCGAAGCCAGGAAGCGATTCATGTTGCACTACAACTTCCCACCGTTTTCGGTTGGAGAAGTCGCTTTCCTGCGCGGAGCTGGCCGCCGCGAGATTGGGCACGGCGCATTGGCCGAGCGCGCTCTCTCTGGCGTGTTGCCGTCAGAAGCCGACTGGCCGTACGCCATGCGCGTGGTCTCCGACATTTTGGAGTCGAACGGCTCGTCGTCGATGGCGACGGTCTGCGGAGCTTCGCTGAGCATGATGGACGCGGGCGTTCCGCTGAAAGCCTCGGTTGCGGGCGTGGCGATGGGACTGGTGAAGGAAGACAAAGACTACGCCATCCTGACCGACATCGCCGGCGCGGAAGATCATTACGGCGACATGGACTTCAAGGTGGCCGGTACTCGCGATGGGAATCACCGCGTTGCAGATGGACATCAAGGTGATGGGCATCACGCCGCAGATCATGCGTGAGGCGCTGGAGCAGGCCCGCCACGGGCGTCTGTACATCCTCGACAAGATGAACGAAATCATCGGCGAGCCGCGCACCAGGATCAGCGAATTTGCGCCGCGCTTCTACACGCTGCAGATTCCGACCGACAAGATCCGCGACCTCATCGGGCCGGGCGGCAAGGTGATTCGCGGCATCATCGAGCAGACCGGCGTGAAGATCGACGTGGAAGACACCGGCAAGGTGAATGTTTCGTCCAGCGATCAAGTGGCGGCTGCCAAGGCGCTGCAGATGATTGGCGATATCACGGCGACCGCTGAGGTAGGGAAGACTTATCTCGGCAAGGTCACACGCCTGGCTGATTTCGGAGCGTTTGTCGAGATCATCCCCGGCACCGATGGACTGCTGCACATCAGCGAAGTCGCCGAGCATCGCATCAATGATGTTCGCGACGAACTGAAGGAAGGCGACCAGGTGCTGGTGAAGGTCCTGGCCGTGGAAGGCAACCGCATCAAGCTATCGCGCAAGGCCATCCTGAAAGAGCAGCGCGCCAAAATGGTGGCGGAAGGCGGCGAGCCCGCACCCGAGGGGGCAGGTGCTGTGACCTTCGAGGGCGGACACGAAAAGGCAGATGAGCCGAGCTCCGAGCATAATTTCAATCGGGATGGCGAGCGCCGGGAGCACGTTGGCACCCGCCACGATGGCGGTCATCATGGCGGTGGCGGCGGTCGTGGAGGCCGTGGCGGTCAAGGCGGCGGACGCGGTGGTCGTGGCGGACCTGGCGGCGGCCGTGGCGGACCGCGGCGGTAGCCGTTCGGCGAGCGACTGCATCTTCGCTGTGCGGGCCTTCAGTCCCGCGTTATGATCGGACACGCAATTTCCGCTTCAGCTGCTGAGGTCATTGACCCAAGCGGCTGAAGCGATTTTTATTTCTGCCCTTGGACGCGGGCCTGGAGGCCCGCACTACCAGTCCCGAGTACCTGCCTGTTGTGGAACCGCCCACTCCCCGACACCTCTGCTTGAAATCGGCCACAACGCTGGGCTAAACTTTGCCGACCATTCATCCAGGAGGATTGCCGACATGAAATCCGCACGCCTGCTGTCCCTTCTTCTAATAGCATTCGCGCTCATTACGCCCACGGCGCAGAGCCAGGACCAGATGTCGTACGCCGCCATGGCGTCGAGCAAGTTCATGACCCTGCCCATGCTTCCGGCGTGCATGACTCTCGCCGCGCAACATGGAGATCCCATGAAAGGCCCGGCCATCCTGCTGATCAAGTTCACCAGCGGCTGCGTTGTGCCGTGGCACTGGCACTCCGCGAACGAGAACCTCATGATGGTGTCCGGCAAGGGCAAGGCAGAGATGAAGTCGGGTGGCGCTCACGCGATGGCGATGGGCGACTACCTGTACCTGCCGGCGAAGCAGACGCATCAGTTCACCTGCATCGGCAGTTGCGTGGTCTTTGACGTGATCGACGGGGCCTTCGACATTCACTACGTCGATGCCGACGGTAAAGAGATTCCACCCGACCAGGCTTTGAAGCCGATGGCGAAGCCCGCGCCAGCGAAGAAGCCCTAAAGCGGTGTGAGTTATGCCGCGCCAGAACGGGCTCCGCCATTATGCGGTATTAGCTTACCTGGAGAGCTGTTGGCTCGTTTTACCGCAGCGCTTCCATGCACTCGTCCAGCACTGCACGCGAGGGGCGAGTGACGCTCTCCGGCAAGGTCGCCAGCGGCTCATCGGTCATGTTGATCATGTCGATGAAGTTGGGCGCGGTGGTATTCAGGTAGAGCACGCCGGTGAGTACTTCCTCGGCATCGTGCGCCTGCATCACGCGCTTCACGGCCTCAGTTTTATTGGTGGGGTCGTAGTCCTCTTCCAGCTTGCGCAGCCGCAGCGAGGAGCCATCGTGCATGGTGACATTGAGGCTGGTGCCAGGGTCGTAGTCCACATCGATTTCATTGAAATGAGGAACAAAGTTCAAATCGTGCAGCGGCTCTTCGTGGTCCTTGACGAACTTGTAGGACTTGGTCGATCCTTCGTGGTCATTGAAGGTGGTGCAAGGCGAGATCACGTCGAGCATCACGGTGCCGCGATGCGCGAGGGCGGCTTTCAGCATGTGTTGCAATTGGCGCTTGTCGCCAGAGAAAGAGCGTCCGACGAAGGTTGCGCCCAGCATGATCGCCAAAGCGCAGGTATCGATGGGCGGGAGGTCGTTGATGACGCCGGTCTTCAGCTTCGAGCCGAGATCGGCGGTCGCGGAGAACTGCCCCTTGGTCAGCCCATACACGCCGTTGTCTTCGATGATGTAGATCATCGGAAGATTACGACGCATGAGGTGAACGAACTGACCGATGCCGATGGAAGCCGAATCGCCATCACCGCTGACGCCAAGCGCGACGATCTTCGCATTCGCCAACACCGCGCCGGTGGTCACCGACGGCATGCGGCCGTGTACCGAGTTGAAGCTGTGAGAGCGGCTCATGAAGTAGGCCGGGCTCTTCGACGAGCAGCCGATTCCCGACATCTTCACCACGCGTTCGGGAGCAATACCCATCTCGTAGAAGGCGTCGATGATGCGCTCGGAGATGGCATTGTGGCCGCATCCGGCGCACAGAGTGGTCTTGCCGCCGCGATAATCGAGCACGGTCAAGCCGATGCGATTCGTCTTGGGTTGGGGCTGCGGCGGTGGCGCGGTTGTGGTCGCCATTTATTTGCCCTCCTGGGTAATGATGTCGTCGGTGATGGACCGCGCGTCGATCGGCAATCCGTTGTAGTGGCGGACGCTGCGCAGTTTGGCTATCTCTTCAATCGCGATGTCGAGCTTCAACAACTGCAACATCTGGGCGTCGCGGTTCTGATCGATCATGTAGATACGTTTGTGCGCGGCCACGAAGCCGTGCGTCTCGCTGGTAAATGGATAAGCACGAAGTCGCAGGTAATCGGCTTTTACTCCGTATTCGCCCTGCAACTGGTCGAGGGTCTCGACCACGGCGTGATGCGAGGTCCCGTAGGCGATGATCCCAATATCGTTCCCGTCATTGCGGACGATCTCCGGCTTGGGAACAAGGGTGCGTGCCGTCTCAAACTTGTGCGCCAGACGGTCCATGTTGTTGGCGTAGTCGTCGGGCCGCTCGCTGTATTGCGACTTTTCGTTATGCCCACTGCCGCGCGCGAACCATGCCGCTCCCGGATGGTCGGTCCCCGGCAAAGTGCGATAACCGACGCCGTCGCCATCTACGTCTTTGTAGCGCGAGAAACCGCCCGCACGTTCCAGCTCTTCCGCGGTCAGCACTTTGCCGCGGTTCTGCGGCTTGTCGGGATACTGGAACGGTTCGGACATCCAGTTGTTCATTCCGAGATCGAGGTCCGACATGACGAACACCGGCGTCTGCAACTGCTCGGTCAGGTCGAACGCGTCATTCGCCATGGTGAAGCACTCAGCCACGCTGCAAGGCAACAACATGGGATGACGAGTGTCGCCGTGCGAGAGCTTGGCCACAAACTCGATGTCGCCTTGCGAGGTGCGGGTCGGCAGGCCAGTAGAGGGACCTACGCGCTGGATGTCCCAGATGACACCGGGAATCTCGACGTAGTAGCCCAATCCTGCAAACTCCGCCATCAGCGAAATTCCCGGTCCGGCGGTGGCGGTCATGGAGCGGGCTCCCGCCCATCCAGCGCCTAGAACCATGCCGATCGCAGCAAGTTCGTCTTCCGCCTGAACGATGGCAAAAGTGGCTTTTCCATCTGGCCCAACGCGGTATTCCTTCATGTAATCGATGAGGGTTTCCACGAGCGAGGACGACGGCGTAATCGGGTACCAGGTCACGACCGTCACCCCTGCAAACATGGAGCCCAGCGCGGCAGCGGCGTTGCCATCGATGATGATCATGCCGGTGGTTTTATCCATGCGCTCGACGGTGAACGGGTCGGCCTTGGTGAGCGATGCGGCGGCGTAATCGTAGCCGGCCTTGGCGGCGTTCCAGTTGAGGTCGGCAGCCTTGACCTTTTTGGCGAACTGCTTGCGCAGCGCTTTCTCCACTTCGGCCATGTCGAGGTTGAGCAACTGCGCCATCACCCCGACGTAAATCATGTTCTTGACCAGCTTACGCAGCTTCGACTCGGAGCAGACCGCCGCACAAATCTTGTCGTAGGGCACGGCGTAGAACGTGACATCCGAGCGCAGTTCGTTCAGCTTCAGCGGCTCGTCGTAGAGCACCGCAGCGCCCGATGCCAGCGACATGGTGTCTTCGCGCGCGGTCTCGGAATTCATCGCCACCAGGAAGTCGATCTCCTTCTTGCGCGCGATGTAGCCCTTCTTGCTGGCGCGAATGGTGTACCAGGTGGGAAGACCGGCGATGTTCGAGGGGAACATGTTCTTGCCGGAGACGGGGACGCCCATCTGGAAAATGGTGCGCAGCAGAACGGTGTTGGCGCTCTGCGATCCCGAGCCGTTTACGGTTGCAACCTGGATGCTGAAGTCGTTGACGACAGGCTCACGCACGGCGCCTTGGTCGGCACCGTGTACTGCAAGTTCGGTTGTGGCCATCAATACCCCTTACCAACGATGGATGACTGCGGTGGGTAAACATTTCATTATAAGGCAGTGGGGAAGGCGGCGGGAAATGGGATTCGGTTGCAGTCGCGCTTCGCGGGACGGAAGAAGAAAGCGCACCATTTCAACGATGGACATGGGCAGATACAGGAACCGAGTCCGCGGGGACGGCACAACCGCGTGTGTCCGGCATCACCGAAGCCAGCAAAGGAGAAGGTCAGTATCACAGAATGCCGCATGTTTTTCTTTGGAATTTAGTTCCCGCAAAAGAGCCACACTGCCGCCGCGAGTTTAAAGAGGATTAATCATGGCCAGCATCCTGAACAAGACAAAACAGTACTACAAAGTAAATAAGATCTCCGCCCTCAAGTTCAGATGTCCCCACCGTCGCGAGTGCAAGAGCGGATGCACCGATTTCACGGGGGCGAAGGAACCATTCATCGGAACAGAATACGACAAAGGTTCGTTACCACGGATCTTATTCGTTTCACTCGATTCAGGCAGTGGAGAAGAATCGGCCAGTGACAGAACGGCTGAGGTCATGCGCAGATGGGAAGAACACGACTATCATCCATCGGACGAATCAAATGGCGCCAAGCGCAAGCATTGGTATCAAACACATGTGCTCGCGTTGATGATTTTGAAAGCCTTCAGGCCGACGCTGACCCTCGAAAGTATCAATCCATTTTTCGCACACACAAACAGCGTAAAGTGCTCGCAGAACAAGGACAGGAAAGAGCAGGCAGATTCAATTCTCTTCCGCAACTGTCGAGGCTACCTGGGTGGTGAGATAAAGGTCCTCGCGCCCGACATCCTCGTGACGCAGGGGGATCAGGCCCGAAGTGCGGTGCAGTATGCAGTAAAGCAAAGGGATATTTCCCTGTTGAGTGCTCTTGGCACGACCTGCAGCTACAAAGTACTTGAAGTCGGCAGAAAAAAAGTTCTTTGGCTCCATATGTACCATCCTCAGGCCCGCTGTAACAGGTTCTTTGTACAGCGCCGTCAGTGTTGGAACAGATGGGTAAAGATCGCCGTCAACTGGTACGGCAAGAACAGATAGCGCTTTTAGCCCTGCACCTCGAAGAACTGTCCCATGTCGCGGAACTTCTTGTAGCGTGCGTGCAGGAGGGCGGGAATCGGCAATTTCTCCAGCTCCGACAAGTGCTTTTCGAGAGCATCCGCCAGAGTATTTGCTGCGGCGTCGTAGTCGTGATGCGCGCCACCAGCAGGCTCAGGAATTACCTCATCGCAGAAACCCATTTCCAGATTGTCTTTGGCGGTAATGCGGAGGGCCTGTGCGGCTATGTCCTTCTTGTTCGAGTCGCGCCACATGATCGAGGCGCAGCCTTCAGGCGAGATCACGGAGTAAATGCTGTTCTCCAGCATGAGCACGCGATCGGCGACGGCAATGGCCAGCGCGCCGCCGCTGCCGCCTTCACCGGTAATCGCAGCGATGAATGGAACTTTCAGTCGCGCCATCTCGCGCAAATTGTGGGCGATGGCTTCTGCCTGGCCGCGTTCTTCCGCGCCAAGTCCGGGATACGCTCCCACGATGTCGATAAGGGCGATGACTGGATGTTGCCATTTCTCGGCGAACCGCATCGCGCGCAGGGCCTTGCGATAGCCCTCGGGGTTAGGCTGCCCAAAATTGCGATAGATGCGCTGCTTGGTGTCGCGGCCCTTTTGCGTACCCAGCACCAGCACCTGCCGTCCGCGAAAGGTCGCCATGCCGCAAACCATGGCGGGATCGTCGCCAAAACTACGGTCGCCATGAATCTCGCTGAAGTCGGAAAAGATGCGCTCAATGTAGTCCAGCGGGTAAGGACGCATGGGATGGCGCGCCAGTTCGGTACGCTCCCAGGGCGTGAGCTGGCCAGCCATCTGGCGGCGCAGCGCGTCCACCCGCGCGTGCATTTCCTGCAATTGGCGGCGGGCTTCCTGGTTGTCGCCGGCAGCGCTCTCTAGTTGTTCAATCTGTTTCTCGATGCGTTCCAGTTCGTCCTGCGCTTTCGAAGCAGCTTCCATATTGGTTTCTTGTCGTTTCTTTGACGCACGTCGAAAATCATTTACCAGGAGTTACGGAGGACACGGAGTTCTTGGTTTCTATCGAGTTTTCTCCGTGATCTCTTAGTCAACAACCCGAACGCTGCCACGGCCGCACAGCTCTTCCACACGGTGGATGAATGCCCGGTCTGGCAGAACATTATAGCCTTCCGCTTCCATCACTACTGTGAAGTCGCCTCTGCGTTCCAGGTCGAACAGCACCCTCGCCGCGCCACTGCGCTCCCGACAAAGCGTGTGCAGTTTGTCGATCATATCTTCCGAAACGTCTTCGATAGGTATCTTGATGCGCAAGTGCTGCGGCAGCTTGGGATGGGCCTCCTCCAACGGAGTGATGTCGCCAATCATGAGCTTGGAGTTGGCTCCGTCTTCGACGCGCACTCCGCCCTTGGCCAGCACGGGAACTGTGAGTTTCAGCTTGTCCGCAAGGCGCTTGTAGGAGTCCGCGAAACACAGGACGTCTATCGACCCGTTCATGTCTTCGAGCTGCCCTTGTGCGTAGAGGTCACCCTTCTTGGATTTGGCGACACGGATGTTCTTGAGGATGCCTCCGATCAAAACCTCATCCCTGCCCGTGGAAGATTTCAATTCCGCAACCTCAGTGGTGGACAGGGCGTTGAAGTCGAGCAGCTTCTCGCGATACTTCTCCAGCGGATGGCCGGTAATGAAGAAACCAAGGATTTCCTTCTCGTGGCCTAGACGCTGGTGCTCGTCCCAGTCCGGAATGTTAGGCAACGGCTTCTCGGCTTGCGGCGCATCTTCCTGCTGGAAAACGCCAAACAATCCGTGCTGGCCAAGGGCCGCGTCCTTTTGTGTCTTCTGAGCGTGCTCCATCGCGCTGTCAGCAACAGCCATTAACTGCGCGCGACGTCCGAGCCGATCCATCGCTCCGCTCTTGATCAGCGACTCGATTACGCGCTTGTTGAGCAGGTGTAGATCGACCTTTTCGCAGAACTGAAAGATCGACTTGAACTCGCCCGCCTCTTTGCGCGCCGCCACGATGGACTCGATGGCATTGTGGCCGACATTCTTGACCGCTGCCAGTCCGAAGCGGATGGCCTCGCCGTGCGGCGTGAAGTATGCATCGCTGACATTAACGTCGGGCGGCTCGACCGCGATTCCCATTTCGCGGCATTCGTTGATGTACTTCACCACGTCGTCCGTGCTTCCCGAAACCGAGGTAAGCAGCGCGGCCATGAACTCCACTGGATAGCGGGTTTTCAGGTACGCCGTCTGATACGCAAGCAGTGCGTAGGCAGCCGAATGTGACTTATTGAAGCCGTATCCGGCGAACTGCTCCATCAGGTCGAAAAGCTTCTCGATCTTTTTCGGCGGGAAGCCACGCTCGGTAGCGCCTCGGACAAACCGCTCGCGCTGTTTGGCCATCGCCTCGGGATCCTTCTTTCCCATGGCGCGACGGAGCAGGTCGGCCTCACCGAGGGAGTATCCGGCCAGCCGATTGGCGATCTGCATCACCTGCTCCTGGTAAACAATGACGCCGAAAGTCTCTTTCAACAGCGGTTCCAGCTCGGGCAGATCGAATTCGACCTTCTTGCGTCCCCACTTGCGCTCGACGAAGTCTTCGATCATGCCGCCCTGGATTGGCCCGGGACGATAGAGCGAGTTCAACGCCGTCAGATCCTCTACGCAGGTCGGCTTATAGCGGCGCAACACGTCGCGCATGCCATGCGATTCAAACTGGAAGACGCCCGATGTCAACCCGGTGTGGAAAACCCGCTCGTAAGTTTCTTTGTCATCTAACGCGAGTTTCTGAAGGTCGAGCCGTTCGCCGCGGGTCTGTTCGATGAGGCGCAGTGCGTCGTCAATGATGGTGAGCGTGGTGAGCCCGAGGAAATCCATCTTGAGCAGGCCCAGCTTCTCAACCGCCTTCATGTCGTACGCAGTGACAATTTCGTCGTTCTTGGTGCGATGCAGCGGAACCAGGTCGGTGAGTGGCAGCGGAGAAATGACGACTCCGGCGGCATGCACGCCTGCGTTGCGCACCAGGCCCTCGAGCCGCTTGGCTGTGTCGATCAGCTCCTTCGTCTGCGGTTCGTTCTGGTAGGCTGCGGCCAGCGGCGGAGAATCCTTCAACGCCTGGTCGATGGTGATGTTCAGCGTGGTGGGAATCATCTTCCCGATGCGGTCAACTTCCGCGTAGGGAATGTCCATGGCACGGCCGGAATCTTTGATCGCCGCCTTGGCCGCCATGGTTCCGAAGGTGATGATCTGCGCCACCTGGTCGCGTCCGTACTTCTGGGTGACGTAGTCGATGACCTCGCCGCGGCGGTTCATGCAGAAGTCGATGTCGATGTCAGGCAGGCTGATGCGCTCGGGATTAAGGAAGCGCTCGAACAGCAACTCGTTCTGCAGTGGATCGATGTCGGTGATGCCAAGAGCGTAGGCCACGCATGATCCTGCGGCTGAACCACGGCCCGGTCCGACTGGAATGTTGCGCTCTTTAGCGTAGCGGATGAAATCCCAGACGATGAGGAAGTAACCGGCGAACTGCATCTGCCGGATCATGCCGATCTCGCGTGACAAGCGCTGCTCGTAGTCTTCCAGCGAATGTTTCAGGCGGCCGGCGGCCTGGAGCTCGCGAAGAATGTTCAGCCGATTGGCAAAGCCTTGGCGCGTGATGTGTTCGAAGTAATCGGAAAGCGAGTAGCCTGATGGCACCTCGAACTTGGGAAACGGATCGTGAACTTTCTCCAGCCGGACGTTGCAGCGTTCGGCGATCTCCATGGTCCGCGCGAGTACGTGCTCGTATCCCAGGAAGACCTTCTCCATCTCGACGGCGCTCTTCACGTAAAACTGGTTGCCGCTGAATTTCAGCCGGTTGGTGTCATGGATGGACTTGCCCGTCTGAATGCAGAGCATCACATCCTGCGCGTGGGAATCGTCCTCGCAGAGATAGTGGCTATCGTTGGTCGCGACCAGCGGGATGCCGAGTTCCTTCTCCAGCTTCACGAGGTTCGACTGGATGCGCGCCTCCTCCGGCAAGCCTTGGTCCTGAATTTCGAGATAGAAATTTCCTTTGCCGAAAATGTCGCCAAAGGTAACGGCGGCTTCGCGGGCGGCGTCGTACTTCCCTTCCGTCAGGCGCTCGGCGACTTCGCCCTTAAGACAAGCGGACAACCCGAGAAGCCCTCGGGAGTGCTCGGCTAGAAATTTCTTGCTTACGCGAGGCTTGTAGTAGAAGCCATGCAGCGACGCTTCGGAGACAATCTTGACCAGGTTGCGGTAGCCCTCGTCATTCTCAGCCAGCACGATCAGATGGTTGTAGCTGTCGCCTTCCGGCGCGGTGCGATGGTCCTCTTTCTTGCAGATGTAAAGTTCGCAGCCAAGGATCGGCTTCACACCCGCTTCCTTCGCCGCATTGACGAACGCCACCGCGCCAAAGATGTTGCCATGATCGGTCATGGCCACCGCAGGCATGTCGAGCTCTTTGACACGCTTGACCAGGCGCTCGATGTTGCAAGCGCCGTCGAGCATCGAGTAGTCGGTGTGAAGATGCAGATGTACGAATTGCGATTGGGACATTCGGAACCTGGGCCCTCTGTACAGTTTCTATTTTATGCGTCGCGGGCGTGGCCTGTATGCAGTCCAAGCTGTGGAAATCAGGGCACAAATGCGATTCATTTCCGGGGTACACTGACCTGCTGATCGCATCGCCATGGGCCACTCCTTCCTAGTTACGTGCGCTGGCATCCTGGCTGGAGCCATTGCCTCGATCTGCGGATTCGGAATCGGCAGCATTCTGACTCCGCTGCTTGCCTCATGGACCGGCGCAATTTGTTGAGCTTTGGCGCGGCCAGCGCGGTTTGCAGCGCGACCCATTCGTTGCGACCGCGACTTCCATCGTTTTGTTGGTCAATCTCTTCCGCATGCCTGTTTCTGTGGCGCTGCAATTTCAGCAGATCGCTTCGCAATGGCAGATGGCGGCGGTCGCAACAATCGCGGTGGTCGTCGGCACGGTCTTTGGCAAATGGATGTTGCGGCGCACCCCGCAGAACACTTTCCGTCTCATCGTCTCCGGCATCGTTCTGGTCCTGGGCATCTGGATGTTGATTCGTCCGAGCGCATAAAGGAAGGCGAGCTATGGCATGCTGTCGGGAGGAGTGCGTTCATTGGCAGTTCCGGGAGAAATGAGGCGTCCTCCGGTTATGGCCTGTCCGGGAGGAGTTTGCCGGGTGACCGCCGGTTCGCCTCGTTTGCCGTACGTACGGTAAGCGAAGACGACCGCCAGAAGCGGGGCAGCCAGCAGCAATCCCCAGAAGCCAAATATCAAGCTAAGCAAAATGGGAACGATCAACGACGCCCAGATCGGCACCCGGGCTGTGCGGCGCATGATCACCGGCTGCAAAACCAATCCGTCAATCACGATGATGATTCCGTAGAGAATAAGGACGTAGAGAAACTGCTCGAAGCCGCCGGCGAACAACGCGACCAGTGCCGGCCCAAAAAATGCCAGCACTGGCCCGAAGTGCGGAATGAACTGCAGGCCAGCCGCGAGAATCGCCCAGAAGGGCGCCCACGGTACATGCAAATACTCCAGTCCGGCCCACCATAGCGCGCCGACCGCAGCCGAGTTGTAGCATTGCGCGATGAACCAGCGGCCCAGGGCGCCTCCTGTGATGTTGATGTGCCGGGAAAATTGCATAACAAGTTGGATGCTCGCCCAACGGGGCGGTCTCGCACCCATGCTACACTCAAATTTATCCCGCCTTGGAGAGTTTGCCGCGATGAAATTCGGCGTGATCATCTTTCCCGGTTCCAATTGCGACCATGATGCCTATTGGGTAATTTCGGAAGTGGCCAAGCAGCCCGTGACCTTCCTCTGGCACGACTCGCATGACCTCCAAGGCTGCGACGCCATCATCGTGCCCGGTGGATTCGCGTATGGGGACTACCTCCGCACCGGCGCCATCGCTAAGTTTTCGCCAGTCATGGAATCGGTGCGCAAGTTCGCCGCCGATGGCGGACTGGTGATGGGCATCTGTAATGGATTTCAGATCCTGTGTGAAGCCGGCTTGTTACCCGGAGCCCTGTTGCGCAATGCCGGATTGAAATACGTTTGCAAGCCCGTGCACATTCGTGTGGAGAGTACCAATACGCCTTACACGCAGCAATTGACCAAGGGCGAAGTTTTGGAGATTCCCATCGGCCACATGGAAGGCAACTATTTCTGCGACGAGCCCACTTTGGCCGAGTTGAAGGACCACGACCGCATCATCTTTCGCTACACGACTCCCGGTGGCGAAGTTACCGCCGAAGCCAATCCCAACGGATCGCTGGAGAACATTGCCGGCGTCTGCAATGAAGGACGTAATGTACTCGGAATGATGCCGCATCCGGAGCGCGCCAGTGAATCGGAACTGGGCATGACAGACGGAGCAAAGATTTTTCATTCGCTGGTCGCAGCGATGGCAACGAAGTAGCAGCCGGCAGCGCAGTCGAATGAAATTCAATCTGATGTCTAGTTCAACCGCGGTGGGGAGGCTTGTGAGGCCATCCCGGCGCGGCGGCGCCGCATCGGATCGCTTATCGAGTGCTTTCAGGTTCAGCGCGCTTCTTCCAAAAAAAACTCTGTAGCAGGTTCATGCATCGTGCGGCCAGCACTCCTGAGCTGACTTCTACCTTGTGGTTCAGCTTGGGGTGATTGAGAACCTGAAGCATGGAGTGCACCGCGCCTGCCTTAGCGTCTTCCGCTCCGTAGACCAGGCGGCGGACTCTGGCATGTGTGATGGCGCCGGCGCACATCGAGCAGGGCTCAACTGTCACGTAAAGGTCACAGTCGAGCAGACGGTAGTTTCCAATGGCCGTTCCAGCCTCGCGCAGCGCAAGAATCTCGGCGTGTGCCGTGGGATCGCTGGCGGAGACGGGACGGTTGCATCCTCGGCCCACGATTCGGCCCTCGCTCACGACGACCGCTCCCACGGGAACCTCGCCCAGCGCCAGAGCACGCTGAGCTTCACGCAACGCTTCTTCCATCCAGAATTCGTCGGAGAGGGACATGGCGAAGAGGCTAATGCAGCGCCTCGCGATTGGCAACTACTAGAGACTATTCCTGCCGCAGCATGATGCGCTGGATCGCCGTTGCCCGGCCGGTTACAGGATCGCAATCGATCATGGTTGCGCACAAGCGTACGTCGTCGGTAGCTGCCTCGAAGCGCCCCGGCATATTAGTCAGAAAGCGAGCGAGGATTTGCTCCTTTTGCACGCCAATAACACCTTTGAACGGGCCGGTCATTCCCACGTCGGTTTGCACGGCGGTGCCGCCAGGCAACACCTGCTCGTCGGCGGTGGGTACGTGGGTGTGGGTTCCGAGCACTGCCGTTACTCTTCCTTCCAGGTACCAGCCGATCGCAATTTTCTCCGACGTGGCTTCAGCGTGGAAGTCCACCAGAATTACCTTTGCAGTGATCTGCTTCAGCAACCCATCGGCAAGGCGAAAAGGGTCGTCATTGTTGGTCATGAACACGCGGCCCTGAAGGTTGATGACGCAATAGCCCACACCGCCGCGGGTACGTCCCTCGTACCAGCCGAAGCCTGGAGAGCCTACCGGATAATTCGCCGGCCGGAGGACGCGACGCGCGAGGGACGCCTCATTCCCGTTGGCGGAGTTCATGTAATCGATGATCTCGCGCTTGTCCCAGATATGGTTGCCGGTAGTGATGACGTCAATGCCGAGTTCGAACAGCTCTTCGGCAATTTGCGGAGTGATGCCGAAGCCGCCGGCGGAGTTTTCACCGTTAGCGATGGTCAGCTCGATGCCGTACTGCTTCTGCAATTCAGGCAGACGCTCGTGAACGATAGTGCGCCCAGGGCGTCCGAAAATGTCACCGACGAAAAGGATGCGCAAGCTGTTGAAGTCCTTGTTTGACGCTGTATTTCGATGGTATCACGCGTTTTGAGAATTAGGTTCGCTTAGCGCGCCAGCTCAGCCGTGCGCAAGAAATCGTAGTTGCCTGAGGGACCCAGTTCGATTGCCCGCACCCGGTTGGTGTGCACCAGGACGTTATCGAGATACCAGAGGTTGATGTAAGGAAGGTCTTCCGCGATGATGCGCTGGACCTCGTCATAGATGACTTTGCGTTTCTGCTGGTCAACTGTGCCGCGGGCCTCGCGAATCAACTCGTCCACCCGCGGATTCGAGTAGAAGGTGCGGTTGGCTCGTTTGGGGGCGAAGCTGCCGGAATCGAATACGTGCTCGAAGATGTCAGGATCGAGATTACTGCCGCCGACCCAACGCAAGGAATGTATCTGGTAAGCGCCTTTGGTCACGTCCGCGAAAAACGTTGCGAACTCGAACGTGCGGATGTCTAGCGCGATGCCGGCTTCACGCAGTTGCTGCTGCAATACCGCCGCCAGCAGCCGCGTCGACTCATCGGTGGAAGTCTTCATGGTGAGATGGAACCGAATCCCGTTGGTTGCATGGTAGCCGGCGTCATCCAGAATCTGCCGCGCTCGTGCCGGGTCGTGAGGATACTTCGCCACGTCGGCGTCGTAGGCCCAGTGCTGGGGTGGTAGCACGCTGTATGCAGGGCGCGCTTGGTCCCGCAACAGGTAATGAATGATCGGCTCCACGTTGATGGCATACGCGATGGCGCGACGCACACGAACGTCCTTCAAGATGGGATCGCGCAGGTTCATGGCAAGGTAGGCGTAAATCGTGCCCGGCGACTTCGTTACCGTGAGATCGCGATCGCCTTCGAGCGCAACCACTGTATCGGCCACTAAAGAGTTCAGGGCGATGTCGGCGCTTCGCTTGCGCAGTTCGAGCGCGCGAGTGGTGGCGTCAGGAATTACCTTGAACTCCACGCGCTCCAGATTGGCCGGCATCGCCCAATAGTCGGGATTGCGTTCGATCACGACTTCTTTGTCCGTCTGAGCGCGCACAAAGCGAAATGGACCCGAGCCAATGGGTTTGCGATTGAAGTCATCGCCACTACCGTACGGCACGATGCCGATCGCGCCGTCGGAGAGATTCCACAGCATTGGCGCAAACGGCTCCTTCAAATGAAAAACGATGGTGTAGTCGTCGGGAGCGTCGATGTGGTCGACGGGGGCGTAAGTACTAGTTTTGGCGCTGCGGAGTTTGCCGCTAAGGAGCGAATCGAATGTCCACTTGACGTCGCGCGCAGTCAGAAGCTGGCCGTTGTGAAAGTGAACTCCGTGATGCAGGTGAAAAATATAGGTTTGCGCATCAGGTATTTCCCAGCTGTCAGCCAGCCACGGTTGCAGGCTGAAACGGTCGTCCCGGCGGACCAGCGAATCGAAGAGAAGTTCGTCGATTCGCTCCGACTGCGCGTCAACTCCGACCCGCGGATCAAGATTCGTTGGACTGCTCTCAATGACCATAACCAGCGTGTTGGGGTCTGGTTTGTGCGAGCAACCGCCGAGGAACAACACCACAGAGGCACAGAGGCACAGAGAAATTCGAACCTTAAGGCTTGGGCAGTACTGGCTTCGCGGTTTTCTTTTGAGATTGGTCAACTTCTTGATTTCTTGTACTTCTCTGTGTCTCTGTGTCTCCGTGGTAAATGAATGCTCGACGTTTTCTTTGTTCTCCGTACGTTCCGCCGTGAACAAGATTCTACGCATAGCTGACTTTGCCCAGGACGACAGGACGCTCGGCTCCGGTTGCGGACGGGATGTTTGACGGCAGATGGCGCCAAGTCTGGTAGGCCAGCATGGCGAAAGCGACAGCTTCCTTGGCCTGCGAGGGGAGTCCAAAATCGTCACTGCTGCGTACTCGCATTTTCAGAGGCGCCAGTTCTTCTCGAATCATTCGCACAAGGGTCAGATTATTTGTTCCTCCGCCGGAGACCACAAACTCGCGAAAACGCACCGGAGGTTCCACCAGCGGCAATACGAACTTCCTTACGGCAATGCCAATGGAACGTGCGGTGAGTGCGGTAGCGGTCGCGACGACGTCACGGTCGTCAGCACGGCGGCAAAGTCGCAGAAGCTCGCGCACGAACTCGCGGCCAAACTGCTCGCGACCGGCGGTCTTCGGCGGCTTCTGCCGGAAGAATGGATTCCGCAGCAACTGATGCAGCACTCGCTCGATGGGTTCGCCGCGGGCGGCAATTCGCCCATTGCGATCGAACGGGCGCTCGAACAGGTGCTCAGTAACGGCGTCGATCACCATGTTGCCGGGACCGGTGTCGAAGGCAATCACATCCTCGGGAAGCGCGCGCGGCGGAATCGCAGTGAGATTGGCGATGCCGCCGAGATTTTGCACGATGCGCCCGTAACGGCGATGGCGATAGAGCACGTAATCGAGAAAAGGCACCAGCGGCGCGCCCTTGCCGCCGGCAGCCATGTCGGCAGGGCGAAAATCGGAAACCACCGGCACCCCGATTTTCGCAGCGATAATGGCCGCTTCGCCGCTCTGCCAGGTGCAAGCAATACGGCGACCGAGAAAGAGCGACTGGAGTTCCCTGGTGATAGAGCGTCTGCCCGTGGCAGCCGACCAGTTCGCACTCCAGATGCGCGCGTCGCTGCGCGGAGCGAACCGCATCCGCATAGAGTTCACCAAGAAAGAAGTGCAGCCGCGAAAGATCGGGGACGCTGGCAGACCTGGCGTTCATGGTTGCGAGAATGGCCCGGCGAACATTGGGCGGATAGGGGAACTCGTAGTGCGCCAGCAGTTCGAAACGGGAGCGGAAACCGCGCCCCTGGATGCGCACCAGCGCGACGTTGATGCCGTCGGCTGAAGTTCCGCTCATCACGCCGGCGACGATCAAGGCGCAAGCTCCGAGGAGCCGCTTTGAAGGGGCACGGCTTCAGCGGCTGCCGTAAAATGAACCGAATAGTAATTTCGGCTTTTTGACTAGAAGTTGCTCGTAAGTTGTTAAATCGTCGTCGTACAAAATGCCGAGTTTACCTGCTTGAGTCATTTTTCGGGGCCTTCAGCCGTGCCGTCGGAACGACGAAAACAAGACGGCTTTAGCCACTGAGGTAACGCCTTCCGTGCCAGGTAGTAAACCCGAGAACCCATGGCTCAAACTTATAAACCTTTCCTCAGGGGCTGAAACTACTTTTTCAGCAGCCTCTTTCGTCCGCTCGAGGCTAACGGTCTCATTCCGCTGTACCCAGCGCTGTAAGCGCCGAGCTAAGCTCTTTCGCCCCATTCGGGCTCATTTTTGCTGGCTTCATTCCACTACCGCAACCCCGTCGAGGTTGCACACAGTCTCTGAAGCCCAGGTCTGTCAATACCGGTAAGCACAGCTAAAGCTGTGCCCCTTCAAAGACGAGCCCCGAGAGTGCCGGCCCGCACTTCTTCGCTGAACTCCCAGATATTGCGGCGGAGCTTGTCAACGGTTTTCTGCGTCGGGGCGGCAGCCATGCGGGACTTCAGCGCGGAACTTTCTTCTTCGCCGTCAGTACCTGGCGCGACTTCTCTGCGATGAGCTTGGCAAATTTCTTGTCACTCTCGGCCTGCTTGTAAACCGCCTCGAATGCCCGCCACACGCTCTCTTCTTTCTGGCAGACGAGGAACATGTCCGCTCCAGCGCGAAGGGTCTCGACTGCGGCATCCTCGATGGAAGCCGCTGCCAGCACTCCACCCATGTCGAGATCGTCGGTGATGATGAGCCCGCGATAACCGATCTTCTTGCGCAGAATCTCGCTCATCCATTTCTTCGATAGCGACGCAGGAGTGCGGTCACCCGTGACCTGGGGATAAGCCGCGTGCGCCACCATGACGAATGGCAAATCCCGCCGCAACTCGCGATAGGGAAGCAGGTCTTCATTCCATAGGCGCTTCCAAGGCTTGTCAATCAACGGGCAGTTCGTTGTGCGAGTCGAGATTCGCTTCCCCGAGCCCAGGGAAGTGCTTGCCGCAGCCAAGAATCTTACAGTCGCCAAGGCCGCGCAGGAACTCGCGAGCGTACTGGATCGTCTCGTTCGGATCGCTCGAAACGGTTCGTGAGGTCAGCACACTTTTCGAGGGCTCAAACTGAAGGTCGAGTACCGGTGCAAAATCGGTGTTGAACCCCAACGCCCGAACTTCTTCGCCGATGATGCGGCCATGCTTGCGGAAGAGCTTCTTTGAACCGACGGCTGCGACCCCGGCAACGGCTGGCGCCGGCGCGATCACGTCGCGCAGGCGATCGACCGTTCCTCCTTCCATGTCAACGCACAGAAACAGGGGAGTGGAAACTGCGCTCTGCACCTCGCGCAGCAGCGCGTGGGTTTGGGCGGCCTCCTCGATGTTGCGCTGAAAGAGGATGATGCCGCCGGGATGAAGCGTGCCCAGCATCGACCGCAGGCGCGCCGACATGGTGGTCCCGCCGCAGCCCATGATGAGCAACTGGCCGACCTGCTGGCGAAGTTCGAGTGTGCTTTTGGAAGCCATAAGGACTAAGAAAGTGTAACGCGTGGAGCACGGAAATTCAGGCACGCAGGGAGGTACGCCTCACTCCATCTGCTTCTTCAGCTCATGCAGCAGGTTCAGGGCGTCCATCGGGCTAATGCGGTTCAAGTCTGTCTCCTTGATGCGATCCACGATCTTCTGCGAAAGCGGAGTGAAGATGGTCAATTGCAAAGGCGCGGGCTCGCGTGTCTCGTCGTGCGCCAGGTGTTTGACCGCGTTCCGCTCGGCGCTCTCATGCTCGGCCAAGACCTCACGCGCGCGGTTGACTACGTCGGCAGGCAGCCCAGCGAGCTTCGCCACCTCAATACCGTAGCTCTTGTCCGCTGCGCCCTCTTCCACCTTGCGCAGAAAAACAATTCCGCCGCCGCTCTCCTTCACCGAGACGTGATAGTTCTTTACCCCGCTCAGCCGGTCGGCCAGCTCCGTCAGTTCGTGATAATGAGTGGCGAATAACGTCTTGGCGCGGGTATTGGCGTGGATGTATTCGATGGCGGCCCACGCGATCGCCAATCCATCGTAGGTTGACGTCCCGCGCCCTACCTCGTCGAGCAGAATCAGTGAGCGCGAAGTCGCGGTGTTGAGGATTGCGGCGGTCTCGGTCATCTCCACCATGAAGGTCGAGCGCCCACGGGCCAGATTGTCGGCCGCGCCGATGCGTGTGAAGATGCGGTCCACCAGTCCCAGGCTTGCCGAGCGGGCGGGAACGAACGATCCCATCTGCGCCATCAGCACGATGAGCGCAGCTTGCCGCAGGTAAGTGGACTTGCCTCCCATGTTCGGCCCGGTGATGACCAGGATCGAATGGGTTGTGCCATTGAGATAGAGATCGTTGGGGACGAAGCGATTGGTCGCCCCGGGGATCTCCATCTGCTCGATCACGGGATGACGCCCTTCGACAATTTCGATGTCCGCGCCATCTTTGAACAGGGGGCGGCAATAATTGCGATTCGCGGCGAGCGCGGCAAACGAAGCCAGCACATCGATTTCGGCCAGCGCCAGCGCGGTCTGCCGAATGCGGCGCGCCTCGGCGGCAATCGCGATCCGCAACTCCGCGAACAGGCGCCGCTCGATCTCGACGATCTTCTCCTGCGCGTCGAGCACCTTGACCTCGTACTCTTTCAGCTCCGGAGTGGTAAAGCGCTCAGCGTTAACCAGAGTTTGCTTGCGTTCGTACTCCGCAGGCGCGAGATGCAGGTTCGCTTTCGAAATCTCAAGGTAATAGCCGAAGACGCTGTTGAACTTGACCTTCAGCGAACCGATGCCAGTTCGCTGACGTTCGCGCTGCTCGATCTGCGCGATGTATTGCTTGCTGTTACGGCTCAGGTTGCGAAGCTCGTCGAGGCCGGCATCCACTCCGGAGCGGATCACGCCGCCGTCGGCCAGCGTAAGTGGGGGTTCGTCTTCGAGCGACGTTACCAGCCGCTCACGCAGGTCCGCCAGTTCGTCGCATTGCGAATGCAGAGCCAGGAGACGCTCGGCAGGGAAGTGCGACAGTGCGACGCGTACAGTTGGCAGCTTAGCCAACGAAGCGGCGAGCGCGAGCAGGTCACGCGGATTCGCCGTTTCCAGGGTCACGCGGCTCAGCAACCGCTCCAGATCGAGAATGCCTTCCAGCGAGCGACGGAGTTCTTCGCGGGCAACGACGTCCTTCACCATGCCTTCGACCGCATCAAGCCGCTGGTTGATTTCGCCGGCGTCAATCGAAGGGCGCAGCATCCAGGCGCGCAGAAGGCGTTTGCCCATCGGGGTGATGGTGCAGTCCAGGCAGCGGAACAGCGTGGCATTATCGGCGGCGCCGGCGAACAACGGCTCGATCAGCTCAAGATTGCGTACCGTGACCGCGTCCAGCACCAGGCAGTTTTGGCGCTCGTAGAAGCCAATGCGGTCCACGTGATCGAGCGAGCCCCGTTGCGTAGTGCGAACGTAATGGAGAATCGCTCCGGCCGCGGTCGCCGCTGCCGACCGGTTGGCCAGCCCGAATCCTTCCAGCGAGAGCACGCCGAAATGGTTTTCGACCTGCGGAATGGCGTAGTCGGGAGAGAACACCCAGTCGTCGAGAGGAGTCTCGGCCCAGGAGGCATTTTCCAGCGATGTGATGCGCGGCGCCGCAGCGGCTACGGGCGAAGAGGCGCTGCTGCCTGGTTGATCGAAGAGGGGAAGAGACGAGGCGAACAGCACCTCACGCGGACGGAGCACGAGCAGTTCCTCGCGCACGCGGCGCTCGGCATCGTCGCCCTGAAATTCAGTCGCACGAAATTCGCCGGTCGAGAGATCCAGTGCCGCGAATCCGAACGCATTTCCAGCCCGCGCCACGCATCCCAGGAAATTATTTTCTTCCGAGCCGAGATGCGCGTCAGCCGCGGTGCCTGGTGTAAGCACACGCGTGACCTCGCGCTTTACGAGCGTCTTGGCAATGCGGGGATCCTCCATCTGTTCGCAGATGGCGACCTTAAATCCTTTGCGGATCAGCTTGGAAATGTAACCTTCGGCCGAGTGGTAGGGCACGCCGCACATCGGTATCGCGATGCCTTTTTCTTTGTTGCGCGAGGTCAGAGTAATCTGCAGTTCTTGTGACGCGACCACGGCGTCTTCGAAGAACAGTTCGTAGAAGTCGCCCAGTCGGAAAAAGACGAGCGCGTTCGGATGCTCTTTCTTGATCGCAGCATACTGCCGCATCAGTGGGGTGGACGGCTCAGTCATCGGATTGGCGGGAATTGCGCGGATTATAACACCCGAGAGTAACCGAACTCGCTGCGCGGGAGTGGCGATGGGTGTTACACTGCGAGGTTTTTCGAGGCAATCATTCCATGGCGAAGATCATCGGTTTCGAATGCAGCAAGTGCGGCGCAACATTCATGGCGGAGACGGCCCAAAACGTCTGCGCAAAAGATGGCGGCCCGCTGTACGTCCGCTACGATCTGGCGGCGATTCGGCGGAAGACGACTCGCGAGTCGGTCAATGCTGGACCCAAAAGCATGTGGCGTTATGCGGCGGTCCTTCCCGATGCAGAGCCGGTGACGCTTGGCGAGGGACTCACGCCGATGCTGCCAAGTCGCAAGTATCCCAATCTGCTGATCAAGGACGAGGGGTTGAATCCGACGGGCTCGTTCAAAGCGCGTGGCATGAGCGCGGCACTGACCATGGCGCGTCATTATGGGCTTACCAAGCTCGCCGCGCCTTCGGCAGGTAACGCCGGAGGATCGCTGGCCGCCTATGCCGCCGCAGCCGGACTGGAGGCGTACGTCTTCATGCCGAAGGATGTGCCGATCGCGAATCGTTTGGAGGTGGAAGCAAGTGGCGCGCACTTGACGCTGATAGATGGGCTCATCAGCGATTGCGGGCGAATGGTTGCCGAGCGCAAGGAACAGGAAGGCTGGTTCGATGTCTCGACGCTGAAGGAACCGTTTCGGGTGGAAGGCAAGAAGACGATGGGCTACGAAGTGGCCGAGCAAATGGGATGGAATTTGCCGGACGCCATCCTGTACCCGACGGGAGGAGGAGTCGGGCTCATCGGCATGTGGAAGGCGTTTGAAGAAATGGAGGAATTGGGTTGGATCGACAAAGGGAAGCGCCCAAAGATGATCTGCGTGCAAGCAGATGGTTGCGCACCGATCCCTAAAGCTTTACATGAAGGGAAGGCCGCGTCGGAAATGTGGCACGATGCGCATACGCTGGCCGCCGGCCTGCGCGTGCCGAAGGCGTACGGCGACTTCATCATTCTCGACATCGTGCGCCAGAGCGGCGGGACGGCCATCGCCGTCAGTGACGACGAGATCATGGACGGAGTGAGGGAGATGGCTTCGACGGAGGGTATCTTCGCGGCTCCCGAAGGCGGAGCGGCACTCGCCGCATACAAGCAACTGTTGCAGAGGGGATTTCTCGCAAGCAGCGATCGCGTGGTGCTCTTCAATACTGGTTCGGGCTACAAGTACTTGGACGTGTTTGCGAAATATTGGGGTGTGGGGGCGTTTGCGGCGACGATGAAGCTGCCGGCCCCGCGAAATATCGGAGGCATAATCGGGCCGTTTTGAAGGAGCATTCAGCACTTAGCACTTAGCATTCAGCCCAGCAAGGCGGGACGACTGCGGATTTGATAAGGTCGCAGGCGCTAGAGGGGTACTTCGACTGCGCCCGAACAAGAGAAGCTCGTTTTGCCGCTCGAAGCAGGCGGCAGAGGGCGTTCGACCGCTTATTTTGAGTCTTCGCTGATGACTGCGGCTCCCACACTGGATTGCTGTTGCTTAGAAGCGTTTAGCCATTTCCAGGCTGAGGCAACAATCTCGTCTAAAGACCGGTTTGCAGCCCACCGCAGAGCTTTCTGAGCTCGGGTTGGATCGGCAACTAAGGTCGGGGGATCTCCCGGCCGACGCTCTGTTATCCGGAGTGGGACAGAATGCCCGGTGATTTTCTCAACGGTGGCTACGACCTGCTTAATCGAATGGCCCCCGCCGGTGCCAAGATTCAGCGCGGTGAAGGCACCGCCGCTCTGGCCTTGCAGAAATTCGACGGCCATCGCGTGCGCTTCGGCGAGATCGGTGACGTGAATGTAATCTCGAATGCAGGTGCCGTCGGATGTGGGATAGTCGTTGCCGAATACTTCAAGGTGGGGCCGCAATCCGGCAGCGGCCTCCAGCGCAAGCGGTATTAGATGGGTCTCGGGATTGTGTAGTTCACCGATTCCACCGCTCTCGTCTGCCCCTGCCGCATTGAAGTAGCGGAGGGCGACCGCTTCCAACCCATAAGCGCGGCTGTAGGCATTGAGGATGCGTTCGAAGAATAGCTTCGTTTCACCATAGGGGTTGACGGGCTGGCAGAGAGTGTCTTCGGTAATCGGTACTTTGTCTGGCACACCGTACACCGCACATGAAGAAGAGAAGATGAAATAGCGGACCCCTGCGTCGATCGCTGCGTTTAGCAGCGCCAAGCCATTCTGTACGTTGTTGCGAAAATATTTTCGAGGATTTTGGACTGATTCCCCGACATAGGCACTTGCTGCAAAGTGCATGACCAGATCTACACCCGAGAGAGCGCGGGAAAGCTGGGCCGCATCTTCGAGATCGGCAACGATAAGTTCGAAGCCATCTGCAAGACACCGATGACCGGTGGACAGATTGTCGTACACGGTGACCTGATGCCCGTGCCGCGCCAACGAACGAATGGCGTGACTACCGACGTAACCGGCGCCACCCGTAACCAGAATTTTCATGAGTGCCCTTTATCTTTAAATGTTCCACCAGGAAATTCATCGTCGAGAGCTTCCATCGCGGCAGGACTCGATCGGAAATCCACGCATGAATACTGTATACTCGGCAGTCCAAAACGAGAATTCAGGGTCAATCGCATCACCTCGGTGTGGACTCGATTGAGCGCTTTCTATCTATGGGTTTGTCGGTTGCCATTGTCGCCATGAACGAGGAGGCCATCATCGGCCAAACTTTGGAAAGCGTGCGTTGGGCCGATGAAATTGTGCTGGTTGACTCTGGCTCGACCGATCGGACCTGCGACATCGCGCGCGAATTCGGCGCAAAGGTTTTGCTGAAGGAGTGGCCTGGGTTTTCGCTGCAGAAAACTTTTGCCTTTGAGAACTGTACGCAAGACTGGATTTTGTCGCTGGACGCGGACGAAGTAGTCAGTCCAGAGCTGGCCGAGGAAATCCGGGCGGTGATCGGCAATCCGGACGCGACTGAACGGATATTGGATACCGCGCAAAAACCTGTTCATGGGCAAGTGGATCCGGTTCGGAGGATTCTATCCTGATCCCAAGCTGCGGCTTTTTCGCCGCGGTCGTGGATTTATGACAGGCGCTGAACCGCACCCGCGCATCGACTTGAAACCGGAATTTGATCAGAGAACTGGACGCCTCAAGAATCCAATGGTGCACGATGCGTATCCCACGCTGTCCTCCTACATGGCGCACATGAACAGCTATTCTTCGGCGGGCGCGAAGGCGGCGGTTGCGAATGGCTATCGTGGGTTCAGTATTCTGGACATCGTCTTACGGCCCATGGCGACGTTCATCTACAACTACTTTTTTCGTCTCGGATTTCTCGATGGCCGCGAAGGTCTTGCTGCTGCACCTTTACCATGCGGTGTACGTGTCCAACAAATACGCCAAAGTATGGGAACTGACCAAAGCAGGTTCCTCCGCAAAAGATGAATCCTGAAACCTCTCCAATTTCGTTTTTCTGACGCATTCCATGACGGCAACCGAAATCGGGTGACAAGTATACTTGTGTGTAAACCATTCTTGGCGTGGAAACTACCTGCTTCGATTGGTTCCAGGAGTAGGCTATCCGAGCCAGAGCCACCCTGAACGAGCTGAACTTGAGGTGCGAGTGGGATGTCAGCGGTAAGCGTAATTGCGACGGTTCTCAACGAAGTGGAAGATATCGACCGGCTGGTGTCGAGTCTTATCCACCAGACGCTCGAACCGGCGGAGGTCATCATCGTAGATGGTGGTTCTACGGATGGCACTTGGGAACGCCTGCAGACGGCTGCCGCGACCTACACAAAGCTGAAAGGGATTCAGGACCTGAGTTGCAGCTTGAAGAGATCTCCGGGACCAATCGGTCGAGGGAGGAACGTGGCGATCGCGGCCGCGTCCTCAGAGGTAATCGCGTGTGCGGATGCCGGTTGCGTTTATGGTCCCGACTGGCTTGAAAGGCTCACGGCGCCCATTCGGGACGGGCAAGCTGATTATGCGCTTGGCGGGTCTTGCCTGGATGCCGATCAGCCGACCGCATGGGACATCGCGTCAGCGCCATTTCTTGGGGTCAAGTTGCAGGTGGAGGAAAGCACGAAATCGTGTACGGCACGTTCGATGGCGTTTCGGAAGGAACTCTGGCAGCGCGTCGGCGGATTTCCGGAAGACAGGTTGATCGGGGAAGACGCGGTGTTTGATTTGCGGGTCCGCGAAGATAGTGAAACCTGCTTTCCCCGAGCGAGCGAAGGCGCTTTATAGGCCAGGACTCAATCTGAAAACAGCTATTAGACCAGATTGCGCGTTATGCGAGTTCCGATGGCGCTTTTGGGATCAGGCGTACCCGCTTGTTGCGAAATCTGGCGCGCTGTGTGGCGGAGATACTGGCACTCGTCTTCCTGCCTCGCACCGTGCTTCCGTTGCTGTGTGTGTTCGTGTTGGAAGTTTATTTTGCTTTCAGGCTCGACTGGCGTGGGCTGAGTGGCAAAGCCACCATTCGTCAACTAGTGCCCGGATGCTATTTTCCCTTATCGTTCCATGGGTGGTCGCGTGGAACCAGATTGTGGGGGAAGCCACAAAGACGAACCAGTTGAATCGGCAGAATGTGGGTGGCTGAGGGACGAAACTGTCAGACACGAAGTGCCAGCGACACCTGAACAGGCTGCGGAAGAACGCAGGATATGCCTGGGTAGTGCAGGCCTCAGGCCCGCATTCAAGGGCGGGAAGAAAAATCGCTTCAGCCGCTGAGGTCGTCGACCTCAACGGCTGGAGCCAAGAATCGCGGGCGTTCTAACGCGGGCCTTAAGAGAATGTGTCGCAACCGCTGCCGTCCCTACGGGACTCGGTCTTATTTCCCACTTCACCCAGCGCTGAAGCGCTGGGCTAAGCTCTTCCGCCCCCTGCGGGGCTGCTTCTTGGCCGCTTCGTTCCACTGCCGCAAACCGATACGAGGTCGCGACACAGTATCTGAAGGCCCGCACTACCCGAGCCACAGCCCTCTGATTCTGTCCTAATGAACTGGTTAACGCGGCGCTGAAGCGCCGCCCTACCCAAACATCGCTTTCTTCCGCAGCCTGTGAAGGCGCCTCCACCCTAAGCCAACAAATCAACAGCGAAAACGTTCTAGTCCTTGAAGCGATAGCGCACGAGGTGGTAAACCGCGACAACTCCGTCGGTCCAACTGATCTTCTTGCCTTCGGCGTAGGTGCGTCCGTGATACGTGATCGGCACTTCGTAGATGCGAACTCCCAGCTTCGCCAACTTCACCGTCATCTCGGTTTCGACGCTGAAGCGGTCGGAGCGCAAAGTCATCTGCGAGAAGATCTCGCGACGAAATACTTTATAGCAGGCGGTTACGTCATGAATACTTCAGGCCGGTGAGCACGTTGCATAACATGGAGAACGCGCGGTTGAGAACATAACGCCAATAGCGCGGGACGCGGTGCGGACCATCATGGAAGCGGTTGCCAAAGACCGCGTCGGCGTGACCCTCGAGGATGGGAGCAATCAGTGCAGGATAGTCGCGGGGATCGTATTCCAGGTCTGCATCCTGGATCAGGACCAACTCGCCGCTCGCATGTTCCAGACCGCTTCGGACTCCAGCCCCTTTGCCCTGGTTCTTCTGGTGAAGCACGAGTTTCACGGTATTTGCACCGTTCCCACCCAAGAGCTTTTGCAAATCGGCTTCCTGCAAGAATTCCCGGGTGCCGTCGGTCGAGCAATCGTCAACAATGATCAGCTCTTTATGCAGGCTAATCGGTTGGCGCGCGACCTGCTGCAAGAGTCGCATTACCGTCTTGCGTTCGTTGTAGACCGGGACAATGACGGAGAGCGTGTGGAATTCTGGCAGGGCCTCGGCTTGCGAGAGTTCGGGAAGCTCTTCTCGGCTCGTTGACGAGTTGACGGGGCGGATCGAGTTTCGGAAACCAGATAAACTCCAAGGATCAGAAGCTCCGGATCGATGGGATGCCGGTAGCGCAGCTCAGGAAAGCATACATAGTAAACCAGCGGATAGAAAATCAGCAGAGCCGCAAACAGGAACACACCAGTGGACGCGCCGCTTCCACGCCAGCAGCAATCCCCAGATAGCGAGCACGGAAGTCGCCAGGAAGAGCAGATTCTTGGTTGCAATCAAACCCGCGACGTCGGAGACCCGCGGCATGCCAGCCCAGAAAAAAATGAAGCGCCGAAAGGTCAGTACCAGGAAACGGCTTGGATGCTGCTTGATCCATTCCCGCGCAAGACGGCCCTGTTCCGCGACAAAATGCAGCCTCGCCCATTCGCTTGTATTTTGCAAACTGATTGACGCTGTTCGCTGGATGGTAAGCAAGCACGATAAATCCCCTCGGCCAAAGGATTATTCCCTATACGCAGTTCGACTCCAAAGTTGTCGCGGATGAATACGGGTTTGCCGAGTGCCTCGTAATTGCGTACCAGCCAGGGCATGATCGTCATCCAGAAAACGACGGCGCTCAGCAAGACTGGCACGACGTATCGCTTCCCGCGACGATGCAACTGATAAACCAGCCAGCAGCCTGCAAACGGCAGAAAGGAAAGAGCAGACGGGTTAGTCAGCGCCGCAACGCCCCAAAGCAAGCCGTAGCCAATCCATGAGGAGACGGCGCTCGTCGCCTTCCATCTCGACGGTCAGCATGAACAGCAGGCTCAGCAGGAAGGCCGATATGCTGGTCTCCCATATCTCGCGCACCGACCAGAAGATGGTGTAGGGAAGCAACGCCCAGATCCATCCTGACCAGACGGCGACGGTTTCATTGAATAGCCGGCGGGCGGTGCGATAGATCGTCCAGCAGGTGAGCGCGGCGAAGCCGCTGTTGAAAACCAGTAGCCAAAAAGCGGCGGCGCGAGAGTAGTTGCCAAAAAGGCGAAAGGCAACGGAGACGAACCATGGATAAATGGGCGCGGTCCAGGCCGAGGGGCCGGTGTCGCCGCCAAAGGGAGAGCTGAACCCGTGGCCGTTGGCGAGTGAATATCCCAGGCGGCCGATCTCCCAGCCAAATCCCCAGTTGTCTTCCGAGGTGCGGATTCGATAGGTGTGCGCCAGTATGATCCAGAGGACGCGCACCAGAAACGCGACTAGCACCATCCAGCCGACGCTAATGCGCGAAGCTCGTGCCAACGCGACCGTGGCGCAGATCCTGGAGGGGCCTGCGGTGGGCGCCGTCCGCGCCGGCTGGGTCTTCAAATGCATGGAAACAAGGAAAATTGTATCGTATGGGGGACGGCTGCATGTGGCTCCTGCACAAGACCAGCAATCGGCTTGAATACCCTTCTTAACCCGCCTAGACTGATTCTGTCGGCAACTGTGATGCTCATCACAGCTTGGGTGTGCAAGCATCGGCGAAGATAATGGGTCGAGAAAAAGCAGGTTGCTCCACGCGGACTGACAGTCCTCGGTCTGCATAACACTTTGTAGGATGTGGAGCCGGGATCGAGAGAAGGCATTCATGGGATGGATTGACAACAGGTTCGAGAAGAATTTTCTGGTTACTACGGTCGATTACGTTTTTAACTGGGCGCGCAAGTCGGCGATTTGGCCCATGACGTTCGGCCTGGCTTGCTGTGCCATCGAGATGATCGCGGCTTCGACTTCGCGTTTCGATATCGCGCGCTTCGGGTCGGAGGTGTTTCGTCCCAGCCCACGCCAGAGCGATCTCATGATCGTGGCCGGAACGGTCACGTTGAAGATGGCTCCGGTGGTAAAGCGTATCTATGACCAGATGCCCGATCCCAAGTGGTGCATCTCGATGGGGGCCTGCTCGTCGGTCGGAGGCCCGTTCAATACTTACGCCGTGCTTCAGGGAGTAGACCGCATCGTGCCCGTGGATGTGTACGTCGTGGGCTGCCCGCCGCGGCCGGAGAATCTTTTCTATGGATTGCTGCGCCTGCAGGACAAGATCGACAAGATGACCATCGCCAAGAAGCCCACCGAAGTTCGTCTGCATGAAGGCATGATGGACGACTTCAAACGGCAGATCCGCATAGCCCAGGCAGCGAGCGAAAACCCAGATCAACTGGTACAGCCTGTAGAGAATCATGTCGTCGCGGCGGGTCGCTAACTGCACGAACTGCCGCAGTTGGTCCGCACGAGCATAGCAGGCGCTTGCGTGGCATTCGATGTTCAGTGCGCCTGAGATGACAGACGGCAAGTGCGTAGAGATGCTCTAGCGGCACTTAACTAGGCGCCCGGCTTTACCACGAGTGAGAGTGAAGGGTTCCGGGGCCTGATCCTTGTCGGCAAGCATGACCTCTAGCCGCATCGTGTCGCCATCAATGCTGCCCTTATAGGTGGCGGGGAGATCGCGGGGAGGATTGGCCAAGGTGACCGGCCCGCCGTGCTCCGGCGTGTAAGTCCCGCGCACCATAAATTCCCCCGTCGCGTTGGCCTTGATAGGTTCCAGCATGGTCCCGCGCGCACAATCGAATTCCAAAGTAGCGCCCTCTGGGGTGGCTTCCATGCTGATACCACGGCCGCCCCACACACCGGGCGATACCCTCGCATCCTGCCCCTGCTGCAGGTTGGTTGCGGGCTGACTCCCCAGCGTCGCAGCGCCAGTGAGCACGACTAACAGAGTGCCAATCCAATACAGTTTCATTCGATGCCCCGGCTTTGGACTCGCCACGAAAGGCAGCCACTATCTTAGACCTCTTGGCTGGCAGATTGTTTCCTACCAAGCTATTCCCGACTGCCTCCCCAAAGCTCTGGGTTCCAAGTGAATCTCTCGTTGGGAGTACAATTCGGCGATGCGCGAGTGCCGGTATCTGATAGTGCTGTTCTTAATTAATTTGTTCGCTACCGGTGTGAGTGCGAGGTCGGATCAATTCACCCCTGTCGTGGCCGCTCCACTCACGGCCAACGCCCGGCCGTTTATCGGCACGGATGGGCGATTGCATATTGTCTACGAGTTGGTCCTAACCAATACGAACCCCACTCCGGCTACGTTGGAGAAGGTCGAGGTGCTCAACGCGTCCGACGAGTCGAAAGTTTTGGCCAGCTATGACGATCGGGATTTGTTATCACGTTTGCGGTCGACGGGGGGCACGGCCGCCGAAAACCCAACGATTGAGTTTAACGGCACGCGGCTCTTTCTAATTGATCTCACCCTGGATGAGTCCGTCACCCCGCCCGGACGTTTGTTGCACCGCCTTGAAGTGCTTGGGGCTTCCTCGCCCGCTCGCAAACCCACGACGCCGGCTCTCCTTAACTACACCGTGGCGCCCTTGGATATTTCCCGCAAGCTGCCGGAAATCAGTCCGCCTCTCGCGGGCAAAGGCTGGGTGGCGCTCAACGGATGTTGCGGACCCGCCGCGATACACCGGTCAAGTAGCCTCGCGATCAATGGAGGAATTTATTTTGCCCAGCGCTTCGCCATTGACTGGATGCGCCTGGATGACGCTGGCCGGCTGGTTCATGGCGATGAATCGGACGTACATAGCTACACAGCCTATGGCGCCGACGTGCTGGCCGTCGCGGACGGCACGGCGGTTGACACGCTCGATGAACTCAATGATCAGAAGCCCGGAAGCTTGCCCGATCCTAAAACCATCACGGTGAATAACGTGGACGGAAATCACGTGGTACTAGACCTGGGGGATGGTGTATTCGCCTTCTACGCCCATCTGCAAAGGGGGTCCGTCACTGCGACATTGGGCAGCCGGGTGAAGCGCGGTCAAATTCTGGGCAAAGTGGGAAATACGGGGAACACTTCGGCTCCGCATCTGCATTTCCATCTGATGGAAGGTCCTTCAGTCCTGGGGTCAAACGGAATACCGTATGAGATAGATTCCTTCGCACTTGCCGGGCAGGTTCCCACGGCGGAGTTCGCGGCGGCGACAGGGGTCGAAGGCGATTGGAGCAAGGGACTTTTTCCTGCGCCAATCCCGCGGCATGAACAATTCCCTTTGGATCTGAATATTGTTAATTTCTCACCCAAGAAGTAAGGCTTATGTTCTTGAGGTCCGGTTCTACCCGAACACGGATTTGAGTCCGATTCTGCGTTGCAAGTGTCAAATATCGAGGAACCAAGCATGTACCACTACGATCCGCAGACCGCGCTGGAAGAGCTGAACGAAGAAGCGGTGCTACCCAACCCGGTTCGGGTGCGCGATATGATGCTGCGAGCGCATCTCGATGCCGATCATTCGCTGGAGTACAACCGGTTGTTCGTCGAGTATCAGAAAGGCTTCGGCGAACTGCTGGAAGCGGGGCGCCATTTGCTGGAAGGACTAGCTGGATCGCACCAGAGATGAGTTGCAGTCACCGATTAACCGAGGAGAGTGCATGAAACTGCTGCTGTTGAGCTTGATCTGCCTGTTTGCGATTACGGCGGTTGCGGCCGAATCGCGCGACGTGTCGTACAAGAGCGGCGATGAGACGGTGAACGCGGTGATGTACACGCCGCAGGGCAAGGGTCCGTTTCCAGCTTTGGTTGTGATCCATGAATGCTGGGGGCTGAACGATTGGGTGAAGGAGCAGGCCTCGAAGCTGGCCGATCAGGGTTACGTCACGCTGGCCATCGATTTGTACCGCGGAAAGGTTGCCACGACACCCGACGAGGCGCACGAGATTATGCGAGGTGTGCCGGAAGACCGGGCCAATCGCGATCTGCTGGCGGCAAGCAGTTATTTGCGCTCGCAAAAGAATGTCGATCCCAAGCGGGTCGGCTCGATTGGATGGTGTATGGGCGGAGGCTATTCTCTCAATCTCGCGCTGAATGATCCCAAGCTAAAGGCTGCGGTCATCAATTACGGCCATCTTGCGACGGACGAGGCCACGCTGAAAAAGATCAATGCGGCGATCCTCGGCATTTTCGGCGGACAGGATCGCGGTATTCCAGTGGCGGACGTAAACAAGTTTGAGGCGCAGCTGAAGGCTCTAGGCAAGACGGTCGAGATACATATCTTCCCCGACGCGGGACACGGATTCGAGAATCCAAACAACAAGCAGGGATATCGAGCTGATGACGCGGCCCAAGCCTGGAAGCTGACCGTCGACTTCCTGGCGAAGAACCTGAAGTCGAAATGACAATGTTGAATCTGCGGACTGCGATACCGGAAGCGTCTGCTGTGGATGTTGCTGGCGGTGATTGTCGCGTCGGCGCTGTGGGTGCTGAAGGTGGAGATCACCTACCAGCGGAACGTGAGACACTTGCCCACGCAGTTCCGGATGCGGGCCCACGAGAGGCCGTATAACTGGAAGACGTAAGATAGGGCTACACGCGCTCCAGGATCATGGCGATGCCCTGGCCGACGCCGATGCACATGGTGCACAAGGCGTAACGCCCGCGGTACGCTGCAGTTGCAGCACGCGCGGTCGTGACTAGCCGAGCTCCGCTGGCGCCCAGAGGATGGCCAATCGAAATCGCTCCGCCGTTTGGGTTCACGTGCGGAGCGTCATCGGGAATTCCCAAGTCGCGAAGCACCGCAAGCGCCTGGGAAGCGAATGCTTCGTTCAACTCGATCACATCCATGTCCGAGATGCTGAGTTTCGCCAGTGCAAGTACTTTCCGCGTCGCGGGAGCCGGACCCATGCCCATGATGCGCGGCGCAACCCCCGCCGCCGCTGACGCAACTACGCGCGCCCTCGGCGTGAGACCGTAGCGATTCACGGCTTGCTCCGAAGCCAGCAGCAGAGCGCACGCGCCATCGTTGACGCCCGAAGCATTGCCAGCGGTGACGGTGCCGTTGGGTTTCACGATCGGCTTCAGCGCGGCGAGCGCTTCCAGAGTTGTGTCCGGACGCGGATGTTCATCCTGGTTCACGACGACAGGCGCGCCTTTATGTCCAGCAATCGTGACCGGAACAATCTCTTCCGCAAGAACGCCACGCTTGATCGCGGCAGCTGTGCGCTGCTGGCTACGATAGGCGAACGCATCCTGGTCCTGGCGAGAGATGTGGAAATCCTCAGCGACATTCTCAGCAGTTTCCGGCATGGAATCCACGCCGTACTGGGCTCTTCATCAGGGGATTTACGAAGCGCCAGCCGATGGTGGTGTCTTCCAGCTTCATATGGCGGGAGAAAGCGGCGTCGGACTTTGCCATGACGAAGGGCGCGCGCGACATGCTCTCCACGCCGCCAGCAATCATCAGAGAATTCTCTCCGGTCTTGATTGCCCGGGCAGCGACGGCAACGGCGTCCATGCTGGAGCCACATAGCCGATTCACCGTCGTGCCGGGAACGGATTGCGGAAGGCCGGCGAGCAACAGCGCCATTCGGGCGACGTTGCGGTTGTCTTCTCCGGCCTGGTTGGCGCATCCCAGAATGACATCGTCAACCGCGCTCCAATCGACTGAGGCATTGCGCTGCATCAAGGCTTTGATCGGAATCGCTGCCAGATCATCGGTGCGGACTGAAGACAGCGAGCCGCCGTAGCGGCCGAAGGGCGTCCGGATTGCGTCACAGATGAAGGCGTTCAACATTCGTGTTCAAACATAATAACGTGAAGCAGGGTATTGGCGGGACGGGCCGGGAACAGAATGAAAGGGCGCGATGATATGGCGAACAAAAATAAATTCCCTGGGCGCTAGCGGTGGCGCATTTCAAAGCTAGCGGTCGAAGCTGTCGAAGCCTTCGACGTACCTCAAATTAGAGGGTAGGAACATCTGTCGTTCCTTATTCGGCTTCAGCTGACTGCCCTTCACTTGGTTAGGAGATGAAGCAGGAATCCAACTACCGATCCAGAAGGGTGTGACCAACACAAGCGCGAATAGCAAGCCCTCGGGAAACTGCAGACTGATGGCCGAGTCCGCCGGGTCCCAGGTCAGGTCCGTGGAGCGATACGCTCGATCGAATTGTTCAAGCCGGGTTAGCGCCCACATACGAAGCAGTTACTATACCGTAAAGATGGTCCGATGGGGACGCGGGTTGGCCTGACGGCCGATGAGGGATTCTGCGGCGGCGAGTTCAATCCAGATTGATTCGCCCTGTCCCGGTGGGAATGTCGAACCGTTTCATCTTGTTGTATAGCGAGCTGCGGGGGATGCCAAGACGGCGAGCGGATCGGTCGATGGAACCACCCTCGTCCTGCAAGACAAGATTTATGTAGGCGCGCTCCATCTGCTTCAAGGTTCCAGTAGAGCCGCGCAGGGGCGATTGCCCGGCGTGAGTGGAGTTTTGGAATTGCAGGTGGCGGGCAGTCAAATGGTTGTGCTCCGCGATCAGTACCGCGCGTTCCAGCACATTGCGCAGTTCGCGAATGTTGCCCGGCCATGAGTAGTGCTGCAAGGCATCCATAGCGGATTTGTCGGCCACGACCTCTCCCCGGCCGCAGTCCTGAGACAAGCGGTTGAGAAAGTGCTGCACCAGCATCGGGATGTCTTCCGTACGCTCGCGAAGTGGTGGCACGCGGAGCGGGACGGTGTTCACGCGGTAATAGAGGTCTTCGCGAAATCTCTGCTGCTGGACGAGATCGAGCAGTTCGCGATGAGTGGCGGAGATCAAACGAATGTCGACCGCCTTGTCACGAACATCTCCCACGCGACGAAATATGCGGTCCTCCAGCACCTTTAGCAGCTTGGGCTGTACCTGAAGATCGATGTCGCCAATCTCGTCGAGGAACACGGTTCCGCGGTCCGCCACCTCCAGCAGACCCTGCTTGGCGTTTACCGCGCTGGTAAACGCGCCTTTGGCATGCCCGAAGAGTTCGGATTCGAGCAGCTCGCGAGACAGGCCGGCGCAATTCAGATCGAGGAAGGCTTCTTCGGCGCGAGGGCCGTTGCGATGCATCCAGTTGGCGAGCACGCCTTTGCCTGACCCGGTTTCGCCTTGCAGCAGGACCGGACTCTCGCTGTTCAGCACTCGCTTGGCATACGCTTCCAGCCGGCGAATGGCCGGGCTGTTGCCCAGGAATGGATCCACGCATTCACGTTTCGTCCGGGAAATGGAGGCCAGCGATTGTTGACGATATCGCTGGTTGGTCAGGGTCCGTAGCAACACGGCATGGAGGGCCGACAAGTCCACCGGTTTGATGAGGAACTGTTCGGCCCCTTCCTGAATGGCCCGCACCGCCAATTGCAGAGAACTCTGGCCGGTGAGAACGATGACGGGGATGTTGGGGTCCGCGCTCTTGATCCGTTGTAACAATTGAAGAGCATCGCCATTCGGGAAGGAGAAGTCGAGGATGGCCGCGTCAGGACGAAACTTCTCAAACTGAACTTGAGCGTCGTGACTATTCGCCGCTTCGGCGACGATGTGGCCTTGCGCCAAAAGAAAGTCGCAGACTCCTGAACGGATGACGGGATCAGCGTCGATGACGAGAATCTTGTTTCTGCTCAAGCACTCACCTGCCTGGTTGACACGTATAGGTGCTCGAGGGTCTGAAGTTACAAGGTGCTCAGTTATCTCTCGGGAGTGAAACGCCTACCACGGCCGAGATAGTCTTGCCGGCAAAGCCAAAAGTCCGGTAAAACTCGACGGCGTCACAATTTGCAATGCTCTGCTGAAATCGAGTCGCTGGCAGTGACCCCGGTCACAGATGAAGGGTTCATACGTAAAAAGGCGGATCCGCGCTGGCGGGTCCGCCCAAAATACCTCGATTGGAGGTCGTCCCCTTACGTGTGCAACTGCCAAGGCTAGTTACTAGAGTTCATCTTTGATGCACGGTGGGAATCCACGTGTCTCGCAGGGTGGGTCCTTCCGGGCAAGACAAAAGGCACCCAGGTCCGAGGCTCTGGTGCTGATATTGCTATCGTGTCAATTTACTTCGTCTGCAATGTCACCAGGAGTGTGCCCCTTCAAAATGCGGCGCTGAAGCAGTATTTCACGCTCTGAAACCGTACGGTAACTTATGCTGGACGCGGTCTAGCATTCCTTGATGTCGAACCTCCTGAGGCCCGAGAGCTGAAGGCCGATGTCCCAGAGGAATCTGGGATTGTTGGTTAAATAGCGCCGCCAGAGCCGGCGCGGCTCCTTGATCAAACGGTCCAGCCATTGCAAGCCACAACTCTTTACCCAGCAGGGAGCGTCGGCGAGGAGGCCAGCGTGGATGTCGAATGCAGCGCCGACGCCGACCATCAAGGAAGCATTGAGGCGGTCGGCATATTGGGCCATAAAGCGTTCCTGCTTCGGAGTGCTCAAGCCGACCCAGATGATGTCGGGATGCGCGCGGTTGACGGCGGCGACCATCTGCGTCTCTTCCGGATGTCAGGGCCCGGAAATGGTGGCGTATAAGTCCCCACAATATCGATGGCAGGAACCAGTATGTTCAAGTTGTTGTTTAAGCTGTGCTGCCACCCCGGTTTTGCCTCCGTAGAGAAAGTGGCGAAAGCCGGCCCGTGCCGACAACCTGCACATTTCGAGCATGTAGTCGGGGCCGTAAACGCGCTGCATGTTTTCGTGCCCCTGCAACTGCCCAACCCAGACGGTCGGCATGCCGTCTGGGGCACACAGGAACGCATGGTTGAGGATCGCCCGCAGAGCGTCGTCCCGTTGCGCTTCCATGATTCCGTGAACGCCGGTCAGGCAGACGTAGCCCTTGCGCCGCTCCCGCAGCAAGCGCTCCGACAAACGGAGTGCGTCCGCCATATTGATGGCGCTGACGCCGACCCCGAGCACGTTGGCGCGGGGCGGGCGGGTGTCGTCAGTCGGAAGCATATGCCAGGACTCCGCCCAAGCGACCGGACTTCTTGTAATTCCTGTTCGATCCAGTGATAGGTAACATCAAGGCCATCGAGGAGCCGCGTTTGCGGCTCCCAGCCGAGCACCTTACGAAGGCGGGAGTTGTCACTGTTGCGGCCGCGAACGCCTTGCGGCTGGGTGAGAACGTGGCGCTTGCCCAGACGTTTGCCGGCAATTGCACACACCAGATCCACCAACCCATCGACGCTGACGAGTTCCTCGGTGCCCAGATTCAGCGGTTCGCGGTAGTCGCTGGCCATTAAGCGCAACAGGCCCTCGACGCAGTCTGAGATGTACATGAAGGAGCGAGTCTGCTCGCCATCGCCCCAAACCTCGATGTATCCGTCCTGCTTGGCGAGCGCCACCTTGCGGGAAATGGCAGCGGGCGCCTTTTCTTTGCCGCCCTCGTATGTGCCCAGTGGACCGTAAACGTTGTGAAAGCGAACCACCCGTGTCTCAAATCCGAAATCGTGCAGGTAGTAGCGGCAGAGCTTCTCGGTGAAGAGTTTCTCCCACCCGTAGCCTTCCTCAGGATCGGCGGGATGAGCATCCTCTTCCTTCAACGGGGTCACGTCTGCGTCGTTCTGCTTGTAGCCGGCGTAGACGCAAGCGGAGGATGAAAACAAGAAACGCTTGATGCCGTTCAGGCGGGATGCTTCCAACATGTGCGCGTTGATGAGGATGTTGTTGCGGGCGATGTCGGCGAGCTTGGCCGTGATGTAGCCGATGCCGCCCATGTCGGCAGCGAGATTGTAGACCTGAGTCATGTGACTGGTGGCTTGGAGAGCATTGTTCCAGAAGCGGAGATCGAGGAGTTCGAATTCATCGGCCTCGCTGGGCTCGAATTCCGGCTCTTTGATGTCGACGCCACGAACCCAGTAGCCGTCTGCCTTGAGTTGTTTCACCAGATGATGGCCAATGAAGCCACCCGCTCCGGTGACTAATACGCGAGTTGCTGATTTCATGTGAGCGCCTCCTTCTTGTGGTGAAGTAATGGTAGGAATCAGGAATTCGGTCGACTGCAAACGGAAAATGTCACTTCTGCGGATCGTCTTGAGGCAGATCGAAGCCCCGCTCTGCGCTGCTGTGCGAGCTGCAGGACAAGCCAGACTGCAGATCCCTCGCGGGGCTGAGCTTCACCACAACGGGCGCCAAAACGGCGTTTGTTGGAGAACCCGGTTGTCTGCTCGTGATGACAAAAGTAAGACTCTCGCACTCCGATGCGCTGCAGTTCAGGGCAAGCTCTGAAGGCACTGTTCTACCTGATACGCCCGTTTCTTGCTGAACGCGGGCTTGGTGCGGACTAGTGAGATTGCTTGCGGTGAACTCGGCGTCCGTCGTAGGTTCTCTTTCAGCGCCCGAAATTGGCGTTGGACCCGACGAGATATTGTCCGTACGGCCGGCCTTGTCGGAGCCGTGAATTGACAGACGGTGCTCGCTTAGCGGAATGTCACGGGAGATTGCGCCTGTGAGCGCGGGTAGCGATGTTGGCTGTGACCCATGCGACCGGGCTCCAATTGGAAGTGGATATTGGGACTGGCGGTGAATACCAAAGTACTTTGGCACGGCCGCCGTTGGACGGCGGTTGGTGCTCCGACTGGGTGTGGGACGGATGCGTCATCCTCGCCATTTACATTCGGAGCGATGATGCGCAAGGGCGATAGGCTTGGATCGTTGAGGTCGAGCTCTGCCTGCCGGCGTTGACTCGCCGGTCGACCTCTGCGTCGACCGAGGCGGATATTGCTCCCAGGCTGGAGGGGTCGGGCGTGTTAGCGGTAGCCTCAAGGGCGTAGTTCTGCGTGAGCTGTGCGCGACGCCGGTTTGCGAGGCCGAGGCGGTTTGGGCTGCGGGAAACTCAGCCATCGAGCACGCCATCAGCAGCGCGAGAGCAGTCCAAACTAACGAGTCGCACTGCCGCATGGTTCGGACGAAGTCGGATCATCGGGCTGTATTTGCTCGCGGCATCAATTGCGGCACGACCGAGCGGTAGATATTGATTAACGACTCGTAGTTTTTCTTGGCGGTGAAGTTCTGTTGATACAGTTGCCGCGCCGCCAAGCCCATGGCGTCCATTTCAGCGGGATGGGTCCATGCCCAATTCGCTTTCTCGGCCAGGTCGTCGGCTTTCTGGAGATCGAAGAGCAAACCTGTCTTGTTGTCGATAACCAGCTCAGGCACCCCGGCTATGCGCGCAGCGATCGCTGGAACGCCCGCCGCTGCCGCCTCGATCAGGGCCATGCCGAATGGCTCATACCAGCGGCTGGGAAAAACCAGAAAGCGCGCGTTCTTCATTTGCGCTTGAGTGTCTTCCGCGCTCATGTGACCCAGTAGCTTGATGTGCGTGCTGCCCGAGCGCCGAACCATCTGCAATGCATCGTCATACAAGGGACCGTCGCCGACTACGACCAGCGGGATGTGCGGGAGGCGCAGCCATGTCCGGAGCATTTCGAGAACGCCCTTTTCCGGGACTCAGCCTGCCGACGAAGAGTGCGTAGCTTCCGGCGGAGGGACGCTGTCCGGGATCATGGGCCAGGAAGTTGGGTTTCACGTGGATCTTTTTGTCGGGGAGGCCGAGGGCGACGAAGAGGTTGCGACTGAATTGAGTCAGGGCGATATAAGCATCGACGGAGGCGGTCCAGGTTTCGCGAAGGCGATGAAATGCGAGCATCATGGCGACCGTCGCGGTTTGGAGTCGCGAGCTTCGATAGCATCCCTGCTTCACGGCATAAGCCAGGCTGCGTGTGCAGTCTTCGCAAACTTGTCCGTTGTGAAAGAAAGTGCCCGCCGGACAGAACAAGCCGGTAGTTGTGGAGCGTCTGCACGACCGGCACTCCAGCCGATTTGCACGCGTAGTACGCAGCCGGACTTACTTGCGGCAGAAGATTATGGCAGTGGACGATGTCTGGACGTTCTTTTTCGATGAGCTCACGGATTGTGGAATACGCTGTTCGGTTCCACGTCGTGGTCACAAACAGAGTGGCTTTCTGGAGAGGCGTACAGTTTGCGAGCGTCGCATTGTTCTGTGTGAATTGAAGAACGCGATGTCCGTTGCGTCGCAACAGATCGACCTCTGCCTGCACCACGACGTCTTCGCCGCCCGGTTGCTGGTACTGGTTGTGGATTACAAGCACGCTAAGCTTGCGCATGTTTCGGAGCCCTCAGCTCCACATTGCCAACGGGTATCGCGGCCAAGCATCTGGCGCACTCGAAACTCGCGAGCGATGTTTCCGCTGACTACCTTTCGCAACACGCGCTTGGCCCGATGTACATCGGCGAGAAACCTTCATGGTTGAAGGCGAATACTGGTGCTCGCCGAAGTCTGCGCTGCACCTGGCGGCGTTCCTGGGCGCGCTTGTCCGCTTGCTTGAGGCTGACGTTGCACCCATGCCAGCGAAAGGCTGCGATGAACCGCGGCACGTAGTGGAATTTGCATCCCGCATGGGCCAGACGGGCGAAGTATTCAAAGTCCATGCAAACGCGGTAATCGCAGTCGAGCAGTAAACCTGAGTCGATGACGCGCCGGCGAATGAACGTCGAGGTCGAGGGAATGTAGCAACCGAAATACATGAGGATGGCAGGATCGAAGTCATGCTCGACCTTCGAGCGAACAATCTTCCCGGCGCTATCGACAAATACGCAATCGCCATAGATGACATCGGCGTCGGGGTGTTTGTCGGCCGCGCGGCGATCGCTTCCAGACCGCCGGGAAGATAGTAGTCGTCGGCGTTGAGCCAGCCCATCAGGTCGCCGGTGGCGCGGAGGAAACCTTTGTTGATGGCGTCGGACTGTCCTTTGTCCGGCTCCGAAATCCATTGCACCTGGGGAAAGCGGTTCAGGATCTCGACGGTGTTGTCGGTGGATGCACAGTCCATGACGATGTGCTCCACGCATGGTCCCTGCTGGCGAGTGACGCTCAGGAGCGCATCTTCGAGGAACTCAGCGCTGTTGTAAGAAGGAGTGATGACGGAGAGAGTAGGGAAGTTCATTGTGCACTAAGCCCAAAGAAAATGTGCCGTGGGCTGAAGAGGCTTGCTGATAAAATCGTCGCGACTGTAAAGAAACCTGACAGATTGTCTCGCGGCGTCTGAAGTCCCTCGGAATCGACTATAATAAAGCGTTTCCGACGTCGCAGCGCTGAAGCGCTGCAGCCCCTTCAATACTACGAGCGCAATCGAGTTCTTCAGCAACCTTTTAAGCCGACTCCGCCGAGTCAAAATAAGTTGCTTTGACGCGGGCTCTGAAGGCCCGCACTACCCGAACGGCGCAGCACCCGAACGCCCGCCCTTCCCGAGCACCCGCACTACGCGAAGGGCCGCCACTACTCTACCCTGAACGTGTGCACTATGCAGAGCGTTGCCGTTTCTGCAGCGGGGCGTTCTGACGCTGGCCGATGACCTTGGGCACCCATGAAGGCTCGCGGCCAGAATGAAAGAGATCAACGTGGTCAGTTGGAGTTCCGAATAGGGCCACGGGGCGAAGCCGAGTGTCATCACGAATTGCGCCAGCAGGTAAGCGAATGCGGCATGCAGGAAGGCGGCATGTGCGGGTGTCGCACGTTTCGAGTGTTTGTAGAGCCAGACAAACAAGACAACGTGAAACCACAGATAGCAAATCAGGCCGGCGACGCCATACTTGAGCCAGACATGAACGCGGCGCGTTGTGTACCATGACCGACTCGGATTTCCAGTTTCTGATTCGCCAAGTGGAGTAGGAGGTGCCCACGCCGATGCCCAGGATCGGCGATTGCCGGACTTGGTCCACTCCATCCAGCAGATCGCCCAGATGATCGGCATTGTCGGCGCTGAACTCCGAATCCATTTGGTTGAAGTCGAAGCTTTGCAAGCGGCCGTAGAAAGACTGTCCCAGCAGGACTGCGGCGAGACCCACCATGGCGCAAACCACGATAGCGCTGCGAATTCGGTGATGCCGCTGAACGAGCAGTAGAAGAACGGTGCCGATGGCCAGTTCTCCCCAATAGGTGCGTCGGAAACAGAGCAGTACGATCAGGCATGAGGCGGCGGCCAAGCCCGCCCAGAGAAGTTGGTGAGGGCGGTCGCGGGCAATTCCCGCATAACGCAAGGCGAGCAGAGCGGTGAATACGATGGAGGAGACAGCGGGTCCATCGAAGGTTGGAATAGGCACGCCGGCGAGCGATTCTCGAGAGCCGGACAGGTGTAAGGCATACAAGACGACAATGCGTACCGCCATGTAGATTGCGAAGATGTGGACTGCACTGTTGAACGCGGATGCGGTTTGGATCCAAACTGCCCACACGAAATACAGGCCGATACCCAGGGCAAGCGCGCGCCAATCGAAGAAGAAGTTGGTCCCGCCGCGCAAGCTGCCGTACCAGATGCCGCTCACTATGCACACCAGGAAGGCAGCACCCGGAAGCGCCAGCGTCCGTGGGAAGTAGATCGCCTTCCTGCGGGAGCAGGCCAGAGCAGTGACGTGGCTGGCGACCAGGCCGAATGATCCCCAGATCGATGAATCGGAAACTTCCGGCAGCCTTGTTGTACAGCAGCGCTCCGGTGGCGGGATTTCCGTCGCGACTGAATTCAGGCAGAGGATGACGGAAAATAACGCGCAGAAGACCAATCCACGAAAGCAGCTTACGGCCCACCGTCGAGGCTGGTAAGACAGGACCGCCGGGAGATGCGCACATCTCGCGATATGGCGGCGCAGGACAGGAAGCTGTGCTCATGTGATTGGAGTGGTGTTGGGCAATGGGACAGGTGGATGCAGGGAAGCGACGAGACTTTCAAATTTGAATTGGCGGGCCCGGGCGCTTGCGCCAGCCGCCAGGGAATCGTGCAGCGCCGGGGTGGTGGCAATCTCTCGCAGTGCGTCGACGAGGCCGCTCACAAGTTGTTCTCGGCTTCTTGCGCCCGGTGAACACCACGCGTCCACAGTCTTGATTGACAATGACGCCCGGGCCCGCCGAGGTCGGTGCATACGACCGGTAGCCCGTGCGCCATGGCTTCCAGAACTGCCATGCCACCGGAGTCGCGCAGGCTGGGAAACAAGAAGACGTCGGCGGAGCGATAGTATTCCTGCACCAGGGTGTGAGGGACCCAGCGGACCCATTCCACAATTTCTGAGAGTCCCAGTTCTTCCGCCAATTTGTGCAATCGTGTGCTCGCCGGACCATCGCCAACGATGGTGAAGCGAATGCCGGGGTGCGATTGTTTGAGCTGGCTGACCGCGTGGAGAGCGAGATCAATGCCTTTCCACTCCAGCAATCGACCGACATAGAGAAGGCGATAAAGGTCGCCGCTGGGTGCGGTTCGCGCACTCACATGGCTCAAGTACTCGCTGGTGAGGCCGATCGCCAACTGCGTTCGGCATTTGCGACGGCAGCATGGCGGGACCAGCGGAAGAGTATCTGCGCGTGACGAAGAGCTTGTCGGCTCCGCTGGAAAACCCAGCGCATCAGCGGATCGAGCGGCACGACGAAATTCGACAAATCGCGGAGCCATTCACGAGCATCGCTGGGCGACGGAAAAGCTGGAACGTATGCGACGGGGAACTGTTTCGCCGCCGGAAACCGGACCGAAATAAAAAGGAATGCCCAGAGATGCCATAAAGCTGGGATACCGCCCGCTGGCGTAGGTGACGTGCTGCACCACGTCGAAGGGCAAGGCAGGGAAGAGCTTTCGAATATGACGAACGGCACACCATTGCCACAGCACGTAATACAAAATCTTGCCGAAGCCTTTGCGCAACCTCTGCACGCAGGGCGACAGGTCGAAGTACACGAAGTTAAGGTTAGGATTGGCTGTGAGCGCATCGCGTTCGATGGCAGTCCGATTATCCGTGCGAGTGAGCACCCAGACTTGGTGGCCGGACCGTGCCAACTCGGTAGCCCAACCCCAGCCCAGAGCAGGTTCTGAGCCTCGACCGGGCTCGCAAGCGTAGGCAGAGAGCAGAATGCGGGCCAACTAATCGGCCTCCATGCACGGGAGATCGGCGAGTTCGGGCAGGCCTGGGAAAATGGGGCCTCCGAAGGAGTAAGAGGCCCCTGGTCGGGTTCAGCCGCCGCACCTGCCGAGTGGACAGCCATTGGAGAATCACCCTGCTCGCTTGGTAGACACTTTCCTCCATGGAGAGGCGTTCGTTGAGATAGGCTACGGGGCAACGGCTCAGCGGTGGCGGCAGAGAATTGCGCTGGCCATGTTCGGCGGTGGAGATTCCGGAATGACCGGAAGTCAGAAACGAGAACCAAGTCCGGACGAAAAATCTAGGCGCATGAACATTGAGAAGAGCCGATGTCTTGACTGCCGGGCAAAGTTCGCTGTGATCGATGGCGCAGATTGCGAGAGTTGATCGCATGCGAGCGACACGAATCTTGAAGGCGAGCCGGAATAATTTCAGAAGCCTCAAGACAACGCGCCCAGCCCGATCTTGCGCTTGTTGCTTGGGGCAGGGCGAAATTGCTCTGCCGGCTGCAGAGCAGTCGTCCATCGAAAGGCTGGCTCCAGAGTTGTCTTGAAGAGCTGTGGCAATGTTCCAGACTTGGGTCTCGTCCTCTCCCGATATGATCACGCACATTCCCGTTGGTTGAAGAGCGCGCTTCAGCAAGGCTGCGACTCTGCGCACCTGTGGAAGCGGAGCGATCGAGGCGGTGCTCCACCGGACGCGAAGCCTCAAGCTCCGCAAGCAGGAGGTCGCTGTTGGATACAAACCACGAAGAGTCTTGCTCGACAAGCTGCTTGTTCGAGGGCGTCAGCAGTGTGGGTTGACCAAAACTCGAAGCAGCCGATTGCCGCAGTCGTGTGGGGCACGTTGATGGAGACCGTGTGCAGCCGTTGCATCTGGCTGGCATCGATCGATTGCTTTAAGACCTTCTTGATCAAGTAGTAGATGAATTCATCCGGGACCGACGGCACATAGAAGTTCTTGAAGGCCGTGCGCGCCGCCAGATATTGCATCCGCTCGCAACCAGAGCCGTCCCCGCCTGCGGTAATCGCCGCAACAGTCAGGGTTGAGGAAGCCGACTTGATGGCCGTCATCTTTGGCGAGCACGAAGTAACAAGCGCTGGTTTCGTGCTGAATCGCCTGGAGCACCCGAGCGCCGCAACGGTCCGCGGCTTGGCCAACAGGGTGGACACGCGAGGCATATCTGCCGGATGGACCATGAAGTCCACGTCGGATGGGATTCGATCGGGATATTCTTCGTAGCCGCTGAGTATGCAGTAAGGCAATTGCGCCAAGTTGAATTCGGCGATCACCGCGGAGAACAAGATCTGATCGGATGTGCAAAGCGGCGGGAGAAGGAGCTAGTTTCGCTGGTCGATGTGATTTGGTTGCGACGGACGATCGCCCGGCTGCGCGGCGTGCCGGCCGTCTGGTAAGGCGACTCTAAGAGTGTCCAGCAGGAACTCGGAGTGGTTTGTTTGCTGCTGGGTTAGCCGTTGTAAGTAGGCATGAGCGAGATAGGCGATCTCAAGCTTGCGGCACTGGGCGGCGGTGACGCCTAACTCATTGCGAAGTGATTAAGTTTTTCAGCGTGAGAAGTTGGGCGCTCGCCAAAAAGGTAATCCTGAATATGCAGGAAGTGAAACGCATCTTGCAGCGGCAAACCGCCACGTCGCGCGTCCTCCCAATCCAGCAGAGCGGGAGACCCGTCCGATCGATGCTTGATATTCCAGGGAGCGAAGTCGCCATGGACCCAGAAGGCGGGCAACGGATGCGCATCGCATAGTTGTGAGAGAGCTGCGGTTATGGTTGCAAGATCGCGGTCAGAACCGGCCGACCACAGTAGTTGGTCTTGTAATAGTCGCGGCGTGTTCGACGATGGACGTCGTCTTGCCGGGCAACCTCAGAGAGCGCAGCAACTGCAAATATTCGGGCATAAGCCGGCGAGAACCGCGCGCTCCCGGAAGGACCGTTTGAGCAGAAATGCCGCGATTGCGATCGACCGCAAGCAGATGTGGGGCGAAGGTACACCGCTCCGCAGCGAGCCTCGTCAAGACATCGGCCTCGCGGAGAATTGCCGTCGCGGGCGCCGTGGTTTATCGGGACCTTGACGATGATTTGGCAAGTGCCGGAAACGGGGTCGAGTAAGTGGATCACGGCTTTGCGCGACGGGCGGGGAGTTCCAATGTAAACCGCCGGAACCGGGGCGGTGTCGCCGTTCCATCCCACGGACGTCCAATCGATGCCGTCAAAGCCGGCGACGGTTGCAGTTGTCATGCCGGGCAGTAAGACAAACACCCGATTCGATTGGCCGTGCGCACCGCACTCCATTTCAGGCGCGAATCCAATCGATAGGGCGACCAGCCGGCCAAGACAGAGGCGAGGTTTTGCTGCCCAGCAGGAAGAAGCCAGCGAGGGGTGCCGTTTGCCGGACAACACGAGAAATCTCTTGTGCCGTGTCACCAGACGAAGAGGAACGACAAGAGCGGTGCGAATACCTATTGAGCGAAGTCAGGTGCGAACAATTAACGAGACCTCCAGTTCGCGATTCGTGTGCGCGATTTTTCAGCGTGCTCGAGGACCACGGCTTTCATCTGCGCGTGACCTCGTCGAGAGGACGGGAGGCGTCAACTGATGAAAGCGTTGGGCATCGAGCGAAACATCCCCAGATAAGCGAGTCTTTGGCGGTGCGATTCGTCGAAGGTGACTTCAGGCTTCCTTTGTTGCAGGACCTCGGCAGGAACGTCGAACAAAATGTAAAGATCAGGCCGTGGGACCAACTGGGCAAGGAACTGGGAGAAGCGGCGCGCGGAATCAGGCAAGCGGTAGCGCTGCGGATCGACGAGGACATCATGATAGTAACGGTCGAACAGGATCAAGCTTGAGTTAAGCAGGGCGGGACGAACTACAGCCACATACCCGTACCAGTAGTCTGCCAGCCAATAAATAAGCTTGAGGATAGAGAGAAGGAAGCCCACGCGGCGGCTTTCCGTGCGGGTTGGTGACCGGAGGTGAATCCTGCCATCTCCGCCTGAACATGGGACGGAAGTGAAAGCGTTGGATCCCGCGAAAACAAAGCGAGAGTTCTTGTGTCAGCCGTTGAATGGCGGCGGACTTACCAGCGCCGTCGGGACCGAGGACGGCGATCCAGAGACCCGACGTTCGTGCAACGTTCCGCCTCGAGGCATCTTTAAAGCCTTCCGTAGATCACCACGCCCACCGCCATTTGGAGGATGGAAGTCACACCTTTGTCGGCCCACTCTTTGGTACCGCTGATGGGAACGAACAGAATGTCTCCATCCTGAAGTCCGGGATCAGTCGCCTGGTTGGCCAGGATTTTCTTCAACGGCAAATCGGTCTCGGTGCGACCATTAGGCGAATTGCGAATGAGTCGCGCATCCAGTTTGGCTGTCTTGTTGAGGCCCTGGGCGAGCGCCAGAGCTTGCAGAACGGTAACGGTGTCCTTGTTCTCGATGAGGTAGCCGCCGGGCCTGCCCACGTCGCCGATGACATAGACCACGCCGGCGCGCGTGACCACGATGCGATCGCCAGGTTCGACCTCGAGGTCCTGCCGCTCCAAGAGTTTGCGGAGAACTACTCAAGTCGATGCTGACGACTTGTCCTGGGGAGTGCTGATGCGTCACGATCACGGTTTTGGAAGCAGAGGGCGTGAGACCTCCCGCGACGGATATGAAATCGAGCACGGTGTGCTTGCCCAGCAGGGGATAAACTCCGGGAAGTCTCACTTCGCCCATTACGGTTACACCCTGGGTGGCGTACTCGAGCACGAATACCTCGACGTGCGGGTGGTGCAGAATGTCGCGCTGACGGAAGCCGATCTTCAATGGCGACCTGCACTTGTTCTGCGGTGAGCCCCAGCACCTTGATCGTTCCGCCTACCGGCAGAGTGATTTGGCCGAGATTGTCCGCGCGGAACTTGCCCGATAGCTCTGGCGTGTCGAAGACGCGGACTTCGAGCAGGTCGCCGGCACCCAGGAGCAGCACAGCTTGTGCGGCGCCGATGGGTTGGTCTGAAGTTGGCTGTTCCTGCGAGGCCGACGGAAGCACTGCCTGCTGAGCCGCGGCGATCGGAGATTGGGGGAGGCTAGCCGCGTCTGGGCGGCTCTGAGCGTGCAATGCAGTGGAAGCTCCGAATGAAATGGCAAACAGCATGAGCCACTTCAGGATTGCGATGGAAAAGGAAGTGAGGAAAGGGTCCCCATGGGGATTGACAGGTTGAAACTCGCGAAACACGAACTGCCCCGCCCTAGCCAAAACAGGGCTAGAACAGGGCACCCCAGGTGTGGGTTTCGAAGCGATCATTTCGGCCCTATCCCAGTGCGCATTGCAGGTGACAGTGCAATAGAGATTTTTCGCAGCCTGTGAATCGGCTGGTCACTGAAGTGATGCCCTTGTTTGCCTTTTGCGGGAGCCGTAAGAGCGGTAATAGCCATTCTCATAGCGTAGATCGACGCCGTTTAGCACGATGCCGGCGATGTTTACGTTTGTGCGGTGCAACAAGTCACAGGTATGTCGCAGAGCATACTTGGTGGTTACGCAGGAACGAGCGACCAAGAGCACTGCGTCAGCGCGCGATCCGAGCACGACAGCGTCGGTGAACATCGATACCGGTGGCGTATCCAGGACGACGTGGTCGTACTGGCCGCGCCAGCGCTGAAGGAGGTCGACCATTTTTTTCGAGGCAAGCGTCTCGGCCGGATACGCCGGGGCTGTTCCTGAAGGTAGAACCGTCAGGTAAGGCATCTCATCCAATCGAGCCAAAGCCTGCTCTTCCGGGACAAGTGCCGGCGAGGATAGCGCTCAGTCCCGGTCCGGGCGGAATATTGAAAGCCATGATGCAACGCGGGTTGACGTAGATCGGCATCCACCAGCAGGACCTTCGCCCCTTGTTGCGCCAACACCGACGGCGCAATTGATCGCCGTCAGAGTTTTGCCTTCCGAGGGCAGCGAACTCGTGATGGCCAACACTTGGGGAGGATTGCCGGCGGAGGACAGCAAGAGAGAGGTGCGCAAGCTGCGGTAAGACTCAGCGGCTTGCGAGTGCGGACTTGTAAGAACAATCAAGCGAAACTGGTCGGTGTGTTCGGCGGAGGACAGCTTCTTGAAATTCACTGGCGACGTCACTGGAGCGAATCTGCGGAATCACGGCCAGCGACGGAAGCGCACTCGCGCTTTCGGCTTCTTCGCTGGTTCGGATCGTGGTGTCCAAGGCTTCGAGACCGACCGCTGTTACAACTCCCAGGCCAAGTCCGACTCCGAGACCGAGCATAAGATCAAGGCCAGGCCGCGGATCAACTGGCCGGGACGGAAGCTGGCCTGGCTCAACCACGGCAATGTTGGCGGAGGCCAAACCGGCGACGACACCGGCTTGCTTCAGCTTCAATTGCAGAGTCTCGTAGAGATCCTGGGTGGCTTCGACTTCGTGTTTCAGGATGGCGTACTGGGCAGCGCCCTGGTTCAGGTCGAAGGCTTTCTGCTTCTGTTTCTCGAAGTTGGCGCGCAACATGCCCTCGGTGTTCGCGGCCGCGAGATATTCGTTCTTGTAGCGCTGCGAAAGATTGTTCAGTTCTGACTGGATTGCCCGATCGACCTGAGCGATTTCATTGCCGAGTTCGGCGAGCTTAGGATAGCCTTCGCCAAACTTGGTGCTGAGGCGGGCGTAGTCAACCCGCAACTGCGCCTGTTGCGAACGTAGAACTTCGAGAGTGGGCTCGGGAACGGTAGAGGCAATCAGCTCGGGATTTCCGGAAGCGGCGATACGGTAACGCGCTTCTTTGACGATGCGGTCCGATTCAGCCACGGTGAGCTGCTCGTCCACCTGCTTGAGTTTTTCGGTTACGATGTTGTCGGTTTCGTCGCCGCCGATGAGGCCTCGTTCCTTCTGGAGATTGGCCAACTTCTGCTGCGACTCGCCGGCCTTGATCTTGAGGTCGTCCATTTGCTTCGACAGCCAGGTCGATACCAGAGTGGCCGACTCGTAGCTGCTGCGAAAATTTCGTTCGGTGTAACGCCCGACCATCGAGTTCACTACGTCGGCGGCGAGGGCCGCATCCTTCGCGCGGAACTGCACCGCGATGATGTCAGTTTTGGGGACAACCTCGACGATAAGGCTCTTGCGGAACCGCAACAGCAAGCCATCGCGCACGTCGGGAGGCAGATCGGCGAACGATAGACCCGCACGTTGCACCCATGGACCGGCGAAGTCCTTCCGCTCCGCCATGTTCAACTGCTTCATGACCGCAAAAGCAATGGTGCTGCTCTGAAGGATGGTGACGGCACTCTGCAGTTGGATGGTTGGATCCGAAGGACTCAATACCCTGGACGCCATCTGATCGAGCCCTAGCGAGTTCGTTCCTGCCGGGCTAACTTCGATTCGGGCGGTGGCTTCGTAGCGAGGGCTTTTCAGCAGAATGTAAAGGCTGGCGAGAAGCAAGCACGCGACGCAACATCCCAGAATGAGGAGTTTGCGCCGGCGCAACATAGTCCACACCTCCGCCAGGACCTGTTCATCAGGTGGCCCATAGTGCAATGTGGCGTAGCCGGGATGGTCAGGCAGAGCAATTTGCTGTGTGTCAGTTGTGGAGAGGGAACATCTGGGTCAAGTTTCTGGTGGTGGGCACAAGCTCGAAAAGCAAGAGTGTCGTCGGCTGAAGCCGACCCGAATTAGAATCGACAGCGTTTACGCGGGCCTGAAGGCCCGCACTACCCGACCGTCGCTTTTTTCAGCAACCTCGCAAATCGATTCAAGTTGACAACTTCTAACGCCAGGTCAAGCGAAGAGGCCGGCGCGATGGGGCGGCATGGCTGCAATGGGCTGGGGCGCGAGATGAATTCCGTGCCAGAGGTACGGCATGTTCTCGGTGATCTGGAGTGGGCGTCCCACGCTGTAATACAGGAAACCAGCGGCTGCCATCTGGCTGGGCTGGAAGAGATTCCGGCCGTCGATAACGATCGGTTGTTTCATGACGGCGCGGAGCTTCTGCAGGTCGAGTTTGGCGAATTGCTCCCATTCGGTCAGGACGAGGAGCGCGTCGCGCCGTGAGGCTGCCAGGTATTCGTTCTCAGCGTACTCGATGGTTCCGGCGAGGCAGGACTTGCTGCGTCTTCGGCATGGCTGCGGGATCGTACGCACAGATGCTGGCGCCCTCCTTTAGCAATTCCTGAATGATCGCGATGGCCGGAGATTCACGAATGTCGTCGGTGCCTCCTTTGAAAGCGAGGCCAAGGACGCCGATCCGTTTACCGCGCAAGGTCCACAAAGCGGTGCGGACTTTCTTTACGAAGCGCAGGCGCTGGTCGTTGTTGATGCGCACAACCTCGCCGAGCAGGGAAGAGTCGGTTCCGCATTGCGCGGCGACAGAATGAAAGGCGGAAACATCCTTGGGGAAACAGGAGCCGCCATAGCCGATCCCGGCCTGCAAGAACTGTGGACCGATACGCGGGTCGGAGCCGATTCCGGCGCATACCTGATCGATGTCGGCGCCGACGGCCTCGGAGATGTTCGCGACCATGTTGACGAAGGAGATTTTCATGGCCAGGAATGCGTTGGAGGCGTGCTTGATCAGTTCGGCGCTTTTGGCGTTGGTCACGATGATGCGGGCGTGATTCTGCTTCGAACCCGGGCAGGGAATGGCGTCTTCGTTGCAATAGTAAGTGCCTTCGGCCAGGGGGCGGTAAATGTTGTACAGCATGGCAGCGCTGAAATCGTCGTCCACGCCCATGACGATGCGGTCGGGATACAGGAAATCGGTGACCGCTGTTCCTTCTCGAAGGAACTCTGGGTTCGAAGCTACGTAATATTGGCTGGCCGGAGCGCCATTCATGGCGAGTACTTTGCGAATCGACTCGCAGGTACAGACGGGTACGGTGCTTTTCTCCACGATTAGCTTGGGTTCGTTGATGGCGGAAGCGATTTCCGAGGCCACGGACTCGACATAGGAAAGATCGGGCTCGCCACTCTCGGCCTGTGGCGTTCCGACGGTGATAAACACGGCTTCCGCTTCCCGCACGGAAGAACCGAGCGACGAGGAGAAGCTGAGCCGACCACCCTTGTGCCGCTGCAAGAGTTCGGGCAAAAGGTACTCGTGGATTGGTACTTCGCCTCTTTTCAGAGCAGCAATCTTCTTGGCGTCGGAGTCAACCGAGATGACATCGTGTCCGATTTCAGCCAGACAGACAGCGGACACGAGACCGACGTAGCCCGAACCAACCACGGCAATGCGCATGAGTTTCTCCGAATCAGGAAAACTCTGATTCAGTTGGGGCGAAGTCCCTCAATTCAGACTCCGCGTGCGGCGAAGAGAAAGGTGTGAAGCAGAATGGCGACGTCAATAAACAGACTGCGATTGCGAACGTAATACAGGTCGTATTCGATATTCTCGTGAATCAGAAAGGCGCGGTCAGCGCTCAGTTGCCATAGCCCAGTGATTCCGGGCTTCACCGACAAACGCTGACGATGCAGGGAAGTATATTGCTCGACGATGAAGGGCATCTCGGGCCGCGGGCCGACCAGAGACATGTCGCCGAGAAGTACGTTCAGGATCTGCGGGAAGCTCGTCGAGACTGGTTTTGCGAAGAAAGCGGCCAACGGGCGTGATGTGCGAATCATCGCCGAGCTTTGGGGAATAGGCGTAGTGAGGCGCATCGCGGAACATCGTGCGGAACTTGTACATGGCGAACAGGCTGGCCGTCTTTGCCGACGCGATTCTGCCGGAACAGGACCGGTCCAGGCGAAGTGAATTTCACGAGTGCAGCGATGATGCAGAGCAGAGGAGCGAGCAACGCCAGGCACAGCGCGGCGCCTGCGACATCGAGTAACCGCTTGGCTGGTTCGTAAATGAAGCCGGTGCGGGCCTTCGATAAGTGAGCCAGCATGACGCCGTCGAGTTCGGCATAGTCGATCCAGTAGCCGGGTTCGGAGAAATCGTTGGGAACGAAGTAGGTGCTCACGCCGGCAGAAGAAAGTTGTGTCAATACCGACATCAGTGGAATCGCGATCCGCGTCACCTGTGGCAATGACCAGGACCGAAGCGTTGAGTTGGTGCAGCAATTCCGGACATACCGGTCCGGCCAGTACCTTCGCGGAGCGCTTGTGCTGATAGGACGATTCGTAGATCTCCAGGCCTTGCCTTTGCGGATCGTCATCGACGAAGGCTACGGGATCGAGTCCGAATTTAGGAGAGCGGACGAGGGCCGAATAGACGCGTCTTCCCAGCGTTCCGGCCCCCAGGATGACCGCTCGTCTTGCCCCATAGCCTTTCCTGCGCAGGATGCGCATGCCGCGGTACGCTTCCCATTTCTCCAAAGTGACGAAGATAGGGACCGCGATCGCGGCAAAGGCTATGACTAGGCGAGACAAAGGCATGGCAGAAAAGTAGGCGAACAAGAGTGTGAGGAGGAAGCTTTCCAGGGTCACCCGGAGAATCCGCTCGGTTTCACGCACGGCGAGCAAACTGTGGTAGGTGCGGTAAGCCACCGTGCCGCTCCAGCAAAATCACGAACAGACCGCAAATGCCGCGGCCCCAAGCAGAACCGCTGAGGCCGGATATCGCGCCTGCTGCCCAGCGCCCGATGCGCGGTACAACGCGTAGGCGGAACAAACCGCCAACGTAACGGCCAGAAAGTCGAGTGCTCTTTCAGCGGCGTTGAGGAAGGGTTCGAGCAGGCTGCCTGAGTCGACGTACTTCTGCGTTTGCGACGTCGACCGGAGATGTCGGACGGTAAGGAAGCCTGTGTCCAGGGTGGACTGGCTGGGAAGCCTTGAAGAGGAATCATGGGGTTGCTCGCCGGAGTTTAGTGTGTTTAGTTTGAAGGAGGAAGTGAACGGTCAGATTCGCGTCGAGGCGCTGGGTCGTAGGTCGCGATAGGGGTCCTTCGACTCCTCGTCCAGTCGCAAAGGCGACCGGACTCGTCGCTCAGGATGACAAACTGAAAAGACTTCCATAGCTATGGGTGGCCGCAGTCCCATGCGGGAAAGCTCAAACCGCATTAGCCGACAGGCTCCACATCGGCCCCGTTGAGATTGATGGCCACAGACTTCATGATCTGGTCTACGGTGATGACCAGGCGCGCAGCATTTTGCTTCTGCACCAGAATGCCTTCCCATCCGGCGAAGGGACCATGCTTGACGCGCACGCGGTGTCCAAGTTTTAGATACGGGTGCGGCTCAATCTTCGTTGGGACGGGCGACGCAGGCTCGCAATCTCTCAATTTCCTCATCCTGTAAGCGGGCAGCTTTACCGCCGACCGAGACGAGGTTCACGACGCCCACGGTCTGCAGCACGGGGACACGTTCTGCGTCGGAAACATGAACGAAGACATAACCGGGGAATAGAGGAGCTTGGGAGCGCCGGATTCTGTCGGACCAGCGGCTCAGTTTTGCGTACGTCGGAAGGAGGGATTCCACCCCCTTACACGATAGCTGGCTGGCCACATGGCTCTCATGACGAGAACGGGTGTATGCAGCCAGCCAGCATCGGGTGTGTTCCATGGGATTTACGTTGGTTGCGAGTGACACCGTAAGGAGAACGCATGGCTCCGCCATTGTCAGTCCCATCAGCTGAGCCACGCGGTGAAGACACAGGGTGTTAAGCGGATGCCCCGCGTCGGGTTTGATCTACCACAACACCACTATAATGCTATTAATGTGGTGCTTACGTGCTAACATTATGGTGCAATCCCGATGCCACATGTCCCTGCGGGGCGTTGAGTAGCCAAGGGTCGATAGATCAATGAGTTGCTAAGTTCGAGGGAGGAGGATGGCGGAGGCTCGTCCAGGAAGTGGACAGTTGGTGTACAAAAGCTGGATTTAGAGGCCGCTGAAAAGTCGTCGCGATGGGAAGAAACCGCAGATTCCTCGGGGGGAAGCCCCTCGGAATGACAAAAATAAAGGGTTTACAACGGCGCACCGTTCGACAAGCTCAGGGGCAGGCTAAGGTGCGCCCCTTCAAAGCAGCCTGCAATCCGGCTTTTCCAGCAGCCTCTGAAGCCGACTCCGAACTGACAAGAATCGACCGCTTGAACGCGCGCCGGAGGTCCCGCACTAGCCGAAACCTCTCGAACCCGCCGCGCAAACCCCAGAGACACGAGGCATTACAATCGACGCTGGATTTGCCGATCTATTTCTGAGGAGGCCCTCGCGGATGCGGGTCCTGGTAACTGGCGGTGCGGGATACATTGGAAGCGTGGTAGCCGACCGTCTGCTACGCGTGAGACACGCGGTGACCGTGCTGGACAACCTGAGCAAGAGCAGGCGGCGGGCCGTCCCGGCGAAGGCCGAGTTTGTGCAGGCCGACACCGGCGACCAGGAGAGCGTCGAGCACGTTTTCCGCACAGGACGTTTCAACGCCGTAATGCATTTCGCGGCGTTCATCGAGGCAGGAGAGTCGGTGCAGCAGCCGGAAAAGTATTTCGACAACAATTCCGCCAAAACGCTCAGCCTGCTTCGCACCGTCCTAAAGTATCAAGTCCCGCGCTTTGTGTTTTCATCCACCGCGGCAGTCTACGGTGAGCCGGGACGCATTCCGATCATGGAAGACGATCCGCTGGATCCCACCAATGCCTATGGTGAATCGAAGCTCATGGTGGAACGCATGCTGGGCTGGTTTCACAAAGCCCACGGATTGCGCTATGCCAGCCTGCGCTATTTCAATGCCGCAGGGGCGACCGCTGAGCGGGGAGAGGCGCACAATCCGGAGACACATCTCATCCCGCTGGTTCTTCAGGTGGCGCTGGGACAACGACCGTCGGTTTCGATCTACGGTACGGACTACGCAACCAAGGACGGAACTTGTATCCGCGACTATATTCACATCGATGATTTGGCCACTGCTCATTTACTGGCGCTCGACGGCCTGGAAGAACACTCGCGCTTGATTTGCAACCTGGGAAGCGGCAGCGGATTCAGTGTGCGGGAAGTTATCGAAGTGGCGCGGAGGGTTACGGGGCGCGAGATCGCTGTGGTGGAATCGCCAAGACGTGCGGGGGATCCGGCGGTGCTGGTCGCCAGCTCGGAGAAGATCCGCCAGGTGCTGGGCTGGAACCCGCAGCACTCGGAAATCGAGGGCATCGTTCGCTCGGCATGGGAGTGGCACAAGGCGAACCCACAGCCGCGCGGATAATGTTTGAAGTTTTCCACGCGGAGGTTGCCAGCGCTGAAGTGGGGCCAGGCTTAGCTCGTCCGCTCCCATTCGGGCTGGATTTTGCGGCAAGCCTTTCGCCAGAGGACCGGCATCGTATACCCACCGGTCCGCGACGAAGAAATTTATCAGCGAGCAGATAACGATGGCCCCAATGGCCGCCGGCAATACTGGAACGTTGAGCCGTTCTACCAGCAAGTAGGCCAACGTGGTATTGCCTAGCAGTGAGGTCAGACCGTTGCCGACGTGAAAGCGCCAGAGCCGGGCTGCCCTTTGCCGGGCACTGGTGGGCTGACGATCGCGCCAGGTGAACCGCTCGTGCCACGCAAAGTTGTGTAACACCACGATCTCAACTGCCACTGGCGTGGCGGTAACAGCGGACATGTGGAAGGACTTCGTGAACAGGTAAAGCAGAAGGAGCTGCAATCCTGCGCCCAGCAACCCCACCAGGTTAAATTTGCCGAACCGCGCCAGCAGTTGGCCGGCGCTGGTCATGGCAGCTCTTCTTCCTGGTACAGGACGACGGTGTGTCGGATCGCGGCTGCAACGGCCATGAATGCCATGCCGGCAATGGCGACCACACCTCCGATGTCGAACAGCAGAAACCGCCAGAGTACGATGTCCACATACGGATGCACGAGGAGCACAACGTTTCCCACGGCAAGCAGGATTCGAATTTCCGTGGGACCAAAGATGCCGTGCGAAAGATGGAAGTGTCCCATCGTATAGGTTGCAAGGTAGCTTTCAATGGAGAGCACGTAGAAGCACAACAGCATCCCCGCCGATACTTGCCAGTGCACGTAGCCGGAGCAGGCGAGGCCTGCCATCAGCGCCAGCGCGCCGAAGGTGTCAGCCATGTGGTCCACGTAGAAACCGTAACGGGGACGCTGCCGATCGCGGACTCGCGCCACTGTGCCGTCAAGGCCGTCGCCGAGCCAGTTGAGAACAAGAAAGAAGTTTACGAGCCAAAGAGCCCACGGGTGCCATGCGGCGAGCGCATAGGCTGCACCCGCCAACAGCTGCGCAACAAAGCCCAAGGCGGTCAGGTAGTCTGGCGTGATGGCTTTTGGCGTCCGCTCGGCCATCCATACTAATGCGCGCTTTTCGACTTCCGCGGTCAATGACTTGTGGACTCGCAGCGCGTATACAAATCCACTCTGTCTCCGATCGGCAAGCATGGATTCTCTCACGTGAACCTCGCATCCTTCGTTCATTGCTGCGCCCCCTTGAGAGGGGTTGATTCGAGTGGCTTTCGTGTGCATGGCCAGCCGCTCATTTGCATTGCCGGTCCTTCTTGAGGCGCTGTACAATGCGCTCTCCCGCCTTGGCTGGTGATCCGAACCAAATATCCGACCAATCTGTTGTCCAGAGCACCTCACCCGTTTTCCGATCAAAGAGCGTGGCGCTCGTGTAGATTTTCTGGCCTGTAAAGGGAATATGCGTAAAGATGGACGAAGCGCCCTGCTTCTCACTGCTGATGCTCAATATCGCGTCGGCTTGGTCCTCGAGTGCAGTTATGGTGTAGCATTTGGGGCTTGCTAATAGATTCCTGGCCCTGGCTGCAGCCAACGTTTCCGCTCCCTCGGCTTTCACATAAATCGTGCGGATTGCAGGATGGGTTTCAGGCGATGCGGCCTGCATGGACTCCCTCGCCTCCAAGTCATGGGCCACCATGTACGCTGGAAATAAGGAGGCTAGCAAAACAACGGAAAGCGAAGCTCTTATTAGGTCTAAGACGCTGGCAAGCCTTTCCTCCCGATAAAGCGTGACCGCGTGACGGAGTGTGACTGTCAAGGCATTCAGCGCCATTCCGGCAATGGCAAACCTGCAGTGTCTTCTATCGGCAAGCATTGCTTCCCTCGCTTGAACCTCGCATCCTTCGTTCATTGGTGTGCCCCCTTGAGAGGGTTCGATTCGAGCGCGTTCCTGGTAGCGCTCAAAGTGAAGGTCAACGATTCCCGCGGCATGTCCTGGATGATGGGCGTGACCAGCCAGCCCAAACCGGTGGGAACATCGCGGGTCAGCGAAACTGCCTCACACTCAATGAGCAGTCCGTCGGGCAGTTCGAGGAAACTCCAGTACGAATTCAAACGCCACAGGAAGCCGTCGTCGTCGCCCTCAGGCAGCCTGCGTTCGTGCGCGGTGCCCGCTGCCTCGATCTGCCAAATGTGCGTGCTGCGCGAGAAGCTGTAGCCGCTGACGCCGGTCAGCCCAGCCCGGACGTCGTACTCCGTATCGAACACGACGGTAACGACCTTCTGCTTCTTCATGCGCATTGCGACGGTCGCAACCCCTCCGTGGTCCGACATGACATGGGAAGACTCAACTGCGGGCGCGTAGTACACAGCAAGATGGTTGTAGTCGCACAACAGCGCCAGCATGTCTTTGGCCTTTCCGCCTGGTACAAAAGCCGCGCCGCGCCAGTGGTGCAACAGTCCTCCGCTGACTTCCTGTGTACCGCCATTTACCGGTTCCACTCTGAGGTCACCTGATCTCAGTTCGCGCTCCACCTCAGTTCGCTCGGCCGCACCGAGGTTGAGCGCCGCAAGGTAGGTGTCCGGACTGGCATGCTGCTGGGCTAGTCGCTTTTCCAAAGTGACTGTGTAGTCATCGAACGCCTGGTGAGCAGGTAAGCCCAACCGGGCCGCCGGGCAAGGGGCCGCTAGTAGGAGCACGGTTGCCGCTGCCCGCATCCTGAGTCGCATCATTCACCTCTCGGCGGAAGGATGCTCGATACCGGCGATACGCGCAATGCATGACGCGTCAAACGCTCCTCACTTGCGAATCATCGTGTAATCGATTACATGGCTGAGGGTTACAGGAAGTTATCTTTTCTGGTGGAAAGCCGTTGGTCGGTCCAGGCGAACCGAGTGAGGCTGCAATGAAGCGGCCAGAGCTTCGCGTTACCTCGGCAGTGCTCCTTACTGGCTCGGGACCGCCAAAGGCAGCTAGACTGGAACCTTGCCAATGACACAGGAGACAACAGGCCGCCTGTTTCGCTTCGGAGCGTTCGAGGTAAACGAGGTCACAGGAGAGCTGCGTAAACAGGGAGTCCGTATCAAGCTTCATTCCCAGCCGTTTCAGATACTGGTCATGCTTCTCGAAAGGCCATCGGAACTGGTGACGCGCGAGGAAATGCGGCGGCGGCTTTGGGGCGAAGACACGTTTGTGGACTTCGACCATGGCCTGAATACCGCGATCAACAAGCTTCGCGAAGCGCTCGGCGACCTGGCCTCCCAACCGCGACATGTGGAGACGATTTCCGGCAAAGGCTATCGCTTCATCGCGCCGGTGACGCTCGCGGTCCCAGTTTCGAAAGTGTCCGAAGCGCCAGTCGCCGAGGGTGGCTCGTCTTCCGTAAGCAGCGCAACCGCTGTATCAGTAGAACCTGCAACGGATGAGACAAGAATGTCGCGGGGGACACTTCTGGCGGCCCCGCACGAACTGCCTCGCGCTCCCCGCACGCTGGTGCGTATCCTGTTGCTGCTTATCCAGGCAATGTATCTGGCGTTCTACCTGGGGGCGCTTGCGAACATTCCCGAGATCCTTGACATTTTTTCCGATGCTCGGCTGCTCTCGCCCGCGGCACTCACGACGCTGACGGTGACGACAGCCGTGATCATGATCCCGGTCCGTCTGTTTTTTTTCGCGGCGGTAGCGTTCGATTTTCAGCAGCTTCCTGCCAAGTTCAGAAAACTTTTTCCCGTACTGCTGGCGATGGACCTTTTGTGGGCACTGTCCCCATTCCTGCTTGTTCATCACGTGAGTTTGGGGTTGGCTCTGGGAATGACTGCGGCTCTCGTGTACTTGCCATTTGCTCAACGATCGCTGGTTCTGATGTTTGCCCGAGGCCGATAAGATCAACCCAAATGGAAATCATCGTGCCTGTAGCCGACGGGCAAATTCACGATCCCACTCTGGGGTGCGGCAGCAGGATCCAGAAATACCTCTGTGTTCGGGGTTTTTGGGCACGGTGGGAGACTAACCGCCGCCCAATTATCAAGAAAAGGCGAACATGCTGGCTGATCGGGAATTAAGGCTCGATCTAAGCCGATTATGTGCAGCGAAGTTATGGCGGAGAGGGAGGGATTCGAACCCCCGATACCCGTCAAGGTATGGCCGCTTTCGAGGCGGCTCGTTTCAACCACTCACGCACCTCTCCGCATTAACGGCAACGAATTGTAAGGTCCTTCGACTCGCCCCGAGGGGCTCGCTCAGGATTTCGGCTGCGGGCTCAGACGCCCGCAAAGCGCCTCAACTTTCGAGGCGGCTCGTTTCAACCACTCACGCACCTCTCCGCATCAACGGCAGACGAATTGTAGGTTTTCAGCCGCGGTCTTTGACGGGCGACAAGAGCACAGCGGCGCTTCCAGTTTAGCAAATGAGCTGTGTTCTGAGGTGTCATCCCGCGATGAAAAGCATCTATATCCGCTTCGCAGTGATCCCAAGTTAGCCCAAAAGAAGGGCGAACCTGGGGCACCCGTCGGTAGAGTGGGCTACCCGCCGGAGTCTTCGTCCAGGATGTAGAGGTCCTACCTACCTACTTACTTATTGACAACTCATCTCCACGGATCATATGCTTGCCACCGCGACGGGGCGGCAAAGCCCGTGTGTGTTGCTATCTTTTTTGAATTTCTCAAGGAGGTTGCATGCGCGTCTTGTCGATCATCCTTGCCACGATCACGCTGTTCTTCGGGTTTACACCCAGTGCTTGGGCGGGATCGGAACTGGTTACGCCACTCCTCGTGATCGGACCTAATTCGTCGGCGTTTCAATGCATTGTGACCAATGCCACGGCGACGTCCGTCAACGTAGACCTCACCCTGATCGACCTCTTTGGTAAGACAGTGCTCGATACAGGCTCGGTGCCAATCGGTCCGAGAGCCACTTTCATGCAGGCTTTCCCCGGTCCAAGACCGCTGTCTTGCGTAGTTGATGTCCTGAACGGGCAAGATGCCAGTCTGGTGCGCGCGGTGCTGGTTACCACCGACGCCAACGACAACATTACCGGCCTGGTCGACGCCCGTTAGGCATTAGCCATCGTACGCCTCGGCACGGCATCGACAATCCTCTCCCGGAGAGGCGGGTGGCCCGTCACTAATCGTAAAGGGTGCCCCACTCATTCCTGACGTTGGAATCAGTGTGAATGAATTGTTGTAACGACCAGTCTCAACGAGGTCGCCTCCAATTGATCCATGGTCTCCCACACGTTCGAAACCCGCGAATGAGTGAGGCACCAGGCGGTACAGTCTCCACGAGACCAACAGGCTCGGAGGAGAGCAGAAGATCGTCGCCCTTGTGCCCTAGCTCTTACGGTGTGTCCGTGTATGACAAGCCAAAATCTACCAAGTCCTCCAGTGAGATTTCACGTCGCCGGTTCTACAGGGGCTCCCGGCTCACAACTCTGCTTTTTCTATGCCTGTCTTCGGCCATCGGTCTGGCGCAGTCGCGGTCCGGGAATCTTCTCGGCGTCGTCAAGGGTTCGGGAACACCGCTGAATCATGTGCATGTTCGTCTCTCGCGCGTAGATGCTGCGCACGCTGTCGCCGAAACTGTGACCGGGCCGGACGGGCGCTTTCGAATGGCCGGCCTGACTTGGGGCAACTATATGCTGGACTTAACTGCCAGTGGCTGGCGAAACACGCGGATTCCTATCCGTCTTCTCTCCGACACTACGCTGCACATCAGTGTCGAGCTCTCTTCGGATAATCGTGAGAACGCGAACGCCAGCAAGCATGTTGTCGACGAAGATGTCTGGTTCGGAACGCAGTTCGATGAGCTCGCCCTCGAGCAATTGCCTAACGGTCGCAATATATGGTCGGTACTGCAAATGCAGGAGCCGTCCACGGTTACCAATCGCTTCGAGATCGCCGGCACGCAGGCGGCCCTTCCGGCCTTGTTCGCGGCGGTGGGAGCGTCGTGGACTGAAAATCAGTACCTCTTCAATGGCTTGGACGTGACCGATCCCTACGTTCCCGGACTACCGCTGATCAATCCCGGCATCGACTCGTTATCGGAGTTTCAGGCGGTCGTCGCATCGAAGCCCGCGGTGTTCGCGGGATCGGGCGAGAACCTGTCGCTCGCATCACCGGAGGCGGGTGACGCGTGGCACGGCGGCGTCTGGCTGTTTGGCTCCGGTGGCCCCCTACAAAGCGACAACGAAAATGCACGCCTCCGCCAATTTGATTTTCCTGGACCCGAGCGGCTGAACTCTCTGCTCGACGCCAGTGCGCAAATCGGAGGCACGCTTCCTTTTGCCAGCCAGGCGGTCCCATTCTTTGCTTCGCTTTCCACCCAACAGGTCGCGCAGAGTCTAGGGGGCTTTCCTGCCCCCATTGACAGCGGCGTTAATCGTGTTCTCGTTGATTTTGCGCCGTGGTCGCGCAGCAGGCAGCGACTGAATCTGCTGTACAGCGGACAACATGTTTTCAACTCCGCGCAGGAAGCGATGCCCACGGTTGCTCCCAGCGCCACCACCCGCGGCAACGACAACTACAACCAATTCCAGGCAATCTGGAACCAATCGCTGAGACCTTCGACAGCAATCAGCGCGAATTTTGGCGTGGTAAATGCGATTGTCTCCTCCGCCTTTCAAACTAGCGCCGCGGGTATCAGCACAATAGGTTTGCCGCTGATGACACTCACCGGGCCGGCTCCTCTCGCGACATCCGGTTTACGTACACGCTACGAGGCGCAGGGAATGATGCAGTCGATTCTGTACGGCTGGCTCGGGAGTCATAGCGTGAGCTTTGGCTTCGATTGGAGCCGCAGCTACATGACGAACCGCTGGTACGCGATGGGGGATGCGGAGCAAGTCCTGGTCAACGGCATGGCCAGCGAAGTCATACGATGGAATACTCCGGCAGTCGCGACGCAGCATGTACAGAACGTTGCCGAGTTCGTAAGCGACGCGTGGCGGCCAGTTAGATGGCTAATGCTGCCCATCAGCCTGCGCATTGATACTTCTACCGGGCAAGCCAACGGCGCCGGCCAAGGCATTCGCTGGACTACGCTGGAACCGCGTCTCGGTTTCGTAGTGCCGGTGTCAGACCGGGGGTTGGTGCTACAGGGCAGTTGGTCTCGCTACGGTCACCTCTTGCAGGGCCGCTATCTGGACTTCGGAAACCCTGCAGCGCTTGGAGCACAGGTATTTCGCTGGCAGGACACGAACGCAGATGGCATCGCTCAAGCGCAAGAGTTAGGCCCTTTGTTACGCGTGTTCGGCGGACCGTATTCGGCCATCGATCCTCACCTGGCTCGTCCTTTTACCGACGAGATCAGCTTCGGACTACAGGAGAAAATAGACACTCGTCTGACTGCATACGTGCGGTTTTTCCGCCGCGACGATCATCGTCGGATAGGACTAGAGAATAGCGGTGTTCCCTTTTCTGATTACACGCCGGTCCAATACCCGGATCCCGGCTACGACGGCCTCTCTGGGACCGCGGATGACCAAATCTTTACGCTGTACAACGAGAAGCCATCGGCGCTGGGACAGGACTTTCTTGTGCTCACTAATCCGGATCTGCGCGACACTTACAAAGGTCTGCAGGCCTTCGCGGATGTGCGCTGGTGGAAATCGTTTGGCTTCTCCGGCTCCTTGACTACGGGTAAGATACAAGCTCGCACGAGTCCGGGTAATTCTCCGTTTGAGAACGACACTGGATTTGTAGGGTCGCTTGGCGTTAATCCTAATACCATTCTCATGTCCTTAGGGCGGACGTACTTCGATCGCGCGTGGGTGAGCAAGGCCAGCGCATACTACACCGCTCCCCACAATTTTTACCTGGCGGCGATCGTTACTTACCTGGACGGTACGCCTTTCGGGCGGCTGCTGTTCGTCAATGGCTTTAATCAAGGTCCTTTCTACGTCCGGGCAACGCCTACAGGAAATCCCGGCGGCTACCGAACGCAACACAACGCCAGCATAGACGTGCGCCTGGCCCGCGACTTTCGGGTGCAGCGCGGAACCATCTCCGCCTATCTCGATGTATTCAATCTCCTGAACTGGAACAGCAACACACAGGAATTCGCTCTCACCGGGCCAGCGTTTCCGTTGCGCGTACCACTGGCAGTGGAAGCGCCACGGACGATCCGCCTGGGCACCGCGTGGAGGTTTTGAGCAGGTTACGCTGGCGCAGCTAAAATAGGAGCGAGAGTTGGAGCTGAACATGAAAAAGTCCGTCGCGGTGGAATCTGCCTCTGCATTCATCGACCAGAAGATCAAGGAACTTGGTGACTGGCGCGGAAAGACGCTCGCGAAAGTGCGCGCCGTCATCCACGAGGCAGACCCTGAGATCGTCGAAGAATTGAAGTGGGCCAGGGCGACATCGCCGGGGACGCCGGTCTTCTCCCACGGCGGCATCGTCTGCACGGGCGAGACCTACAAGAACGTCGTCAAGATGACGTTTGCCAAGGGGGCTGCGTTGAAAGACCCTTCCGGTCTGTTCAACTCCAGCCTCGAGGGGAATGTCAGGCGCGCCATCGACATCCACGAAGGCGACAAGGTCGATGAGGCGGCCTTGAAGGTTCTCATCCGCGCTGCCGTGGCGCTCAATCTCAACCGCCCCACCGAGTCCCCTTCGGTTACGCATAGGGCAGGCTCCGGCGGGACTCGCCGGGGATCCCGGGCGGGCAAGAGCAAGCCGAAGCCCCGGCCTCGTGCCCCAGGTTCGCGTCCGGCTTCTGAAAAGCGGCGGCGAGACGATTAGCGGTACCACTCTACTTAAACAGATAGCTCGACAACATGCGCTTCATCTCGGAGATGACGCGGTCGCGGTCTTCGCGAGTGGGCTGCTCGTAGGCGTAGGCGATGAGGCGCTCGCCGGCCTCGCTTGCCACGCTCAATGTGAGCTGGAGCTCGGGGGTGAAGTGGAAGGCCGCGCGCTCAAACATGAAGGGGGTGAGGAGGGCAGGAAGACCGGTGCGGACTGCCTCTCCCAAGGTGATGGAGGTAGTGATGTGGCGTCCGAAGGAGATGGTGCGGAAGTCGGCGTGGGCGTCGAGATAGGCGACGTAGGCGTCGATGAGGCGATCGAGCACGGCGGCGGGAGGGAAATTTTCCGGTTTCTGGAGCGGCTGCAACCGGGGCCGCATGATGTCGCGATCCACGGCGCAGCGAAGTTGAAGGATGTGGTGGCCGGCGACGGCGTCGATGATGGTTTCCCGGTCGGGGAAGAAGCGGTAGAGGCCACCGACGGAGAGCCCGGCCTCGGCGGCAATGTGCGTGGTGGTGACGTCGTCGAGCGGCATGCGGCTAAGCAGCGCGCTGGCCGCGTCGAGAATGCGTTTGACGCTGCGGAGGCTGCGATCCTGGACGGGATGGCGTCGCGCGGGCGTAGCCGGGTTGGGCGGCGAATCATAGTGAGGTGGGTTGGACATGGAGGACGAGTCGGGCGACTGCGAGCATTCTATACGGCGCGCGGGCAGCTGATACAGATACTTTTGAAATCCCACGAAGACGTTGCTTATCTCCTCAGGCTCGCCAAGGTTCGGCTCTGGTCTCGGCTTCGTTCATGGAATTTCTCAACCAGGAATCATGGCAGGATGCGGAAAGCGCGATTGCGAGTGGAACGATACACGGCAAAATCCCGGCGGTCGAGGGTGAAGATGGTGTCGATCCCTTCGCGGCCAGCCAGATAAACCAGCGCGGCGTCGGCCAGTTGCGGGCGGATGTCCTCGTACTCCTTCATCACATCGGCAATCGCGCTGGCCTCGGCGCCGGCAAGCGGAAGCAGTTCCAGAAAGCCGCCGGGCTTCTCAGAAAAGCAACTTCTTAGAAGTTGCTGGACAGCCCGCGGATGCGAACGCAAGAGCCACACCGCTTCGGTGATCACCGGCCAGCAGGAAAAAAGAGGGCCGGGGAGTTGATGCAGGGCCTTGACACAAGCGGCGTGGTGCTGGTCCACGCTGGAGAGAATGGCAACCAGCGGTCCGGTGTCCACCAGTACGCGGCGCTTCATTTGGATTTCCCGAAACCTTCCAAGTGGCGGGGACTGGAGCTGAGGTCGGTTGCCGGAGATTTCCGGCCGCGCCCTATACAGCCAATCAATCCGGCTTCTTCGGCCAGTTCGTAGGCTGGCCGCGCCTCGCTGGGCTGCCCAAGATAGGTCTCCAGGGCTTCGCGGACGAGTTCCGACTCCGGCTGGCCTTTTAGCCGGGAGCGGTGGCGCAGGCGCTGCCCAAGAGTCTCTGGAAGACGAATTGTTATACGGGCGGATGCCATGTCTGACATTATAGCATGATTGTCAGACAGGCTGCCGTCTTCAACGCGGGCGCGGCAAAGATTTCCTTAAGTTTGTCTTTGAATTCGCTCTCGGTGGGACACTCGGCCAGATGATGACGTCGATATTCTCCTGACGGGCCACGCGACTGACGAGGCCGTGCAGGTCGGTGCGATTTAGATTCAAGAAGACGAATCTCAGCATAGGAACAGTTGTCAGTGGCCAGTGGTCAGTGTAAACCTCGGGTCGACTTAAACGGACAACGGTGATGGGAAGTGCAGGGGACCCAGGTTGGTCCAACGGAAGGGCCAACCTAGACCCCAGGCATAAGCCGATCCTTCTCAGAGCATCAGCTCTGCGAAAGCTGGGAAAAACCTATAAATCTCTCGATACTGGTCAATCAGTTCTTGGGGGATATCAACCTCCGTGGGCCGCCAGCCCTGCGGACAAGGCATAGCGTGGTCCAGGAACAGCCGTTCTTTCCGGGTTAGCCGCGGTATCACTATTCTGTACGGCTCCGATCCCAGAGTCGATCGGTAGTAACTTGCACCCACCCAATTGCAACTAGCGATACGTCGGCGCTCCTCGGCTGATGTGACCATTCCGCCTATCGTCAGCATCTGATTGCTGCCGTCTCTGTAAATGAAATTGAACAATGGCGAAAACTCCACATCCGTTCGCCCGGCCAAGCCGTATGCGAACGCAGATTCCATCACCTTTACGTTAACTGTCGGAAGATTGGACTTAGCAAAATCCCTTACAGCAAGTCTTGAATCAAGAAATTCACCAGCTTGCGCCTCGAAATACGTCATCCATGCCCGCGGCCAGTTTCGCTTTGCCCTATCAAGTTCTTCTTTCGAAAGCTCCGGCGGTTCTCCGTCGAGCGTGACTAGGACGATAGAACCGACAGACAAGTAAGTCATAGCAGCAAGCACATCCGATATATGATCCTTCTTTAGCACACCATCGTAGTCCAGCCATAGCAGATGCTTGCGATCTCTGTTCAGGGTAGGGATGATCCAAGTGGCAGACTGCATTTCGACGTCCACAAACTTATAAGGCCTGTTAAACCGGACCCTGCTCTCAAGATTTGTGTCATGTTCCAAACTAAGCATGTTCTTAAAACCAAGAAACTTATGGAACAGAGTAAAATCGACGAAGTAAATAGAACCGAAGCCTGTGTACTGATAGTCCGCGATTTGAAATCCAGCAGCCGACAGCCTCTGCAGGCCGTCAATTATCATTCGCCGTTCGACCTGCTTTGCAGGACGAAGGTCATATTGAATCCGATATGAAGAGCTTGCGACCATTTTCAGTCTGAGCACTCTGTCTTCAGGAAGTGGTGGAACGTGTATTTGCCTACATCGCTGGGAGAAAAGGCCGGGCGCTTGATGCACCGGCGTACCTTATCAACAGCAGCAGAGGGCACGTTGTACACGACCCTAGCTGTTTTTTTCTCTGGTGGTGCTGCCTTCGCCTTAACTTCAAATATTCGATTGCCGCGCGACGCGACAACGCCGAAATTTACGGATTCCACTTTGCTTAAGAGATCACGGTACTCCGGCTTCGCTTCTGGATCCCGGGGGTAAAGATCATCGAGAAACCGGGTAATCGGTTTCGTCAAAGTAACCATCATATTTCTTGCCCTCTGGAAGACGGCAGACTCACGGTTCACATTCCTCTTGGTTGTCGTCCACGGAAGGTCTAGAGGATTGTCGGATTCGAACAGCGCAATTCCAACAAACCTGGTATACTTGTTGTGGAACTGTGGCAGGCCGACACCCCATCCAGTCGTGTCGGTCTTATCGGCTCTGAGTACCACGCGACCATTGCAAAGGATGTACCAACCCGCTTTATCTACAACCCGTTGCGAGCCAGGCGGAGCAATACTTGCAATCAATGTGACCTTTACTCCGTTGTCTTCGAAGCCATCGCGTGCGGGTTGTAGTTCGTTAGACTGTCCGATCGGCACTGGATCAGGCGAGACATGGTCATCGTTCACGTCAACCACTACCATGGTGTCCAAGAAAAAAGCGTAAGTCTGGGCAACGTCTCGCGTTAGCCGCCTAATGAGGGTCCCGTCTTTAATGCGCATCCGCACTTCATCGTGGAGTTCCGTGATGGTGATCTTCGTTCCCGCCACTGTGGCGGACTTGGCGGAGTGCATTTTACTGATCGGAATCTCCCAATTGTCCTCATCGATGGCCCATTCCTTTACGTTTAGGTGTAAGTCAAAGCCGTTGTTTACGGTACGTGAGCTGATGTCAATAAGATTGCCCATCTTGAACATAGCTCTCTTCAAGCCGATCCCGTAGGCTCCCAGCCTACCTCGGTGTTCGCCCGATTTATGGCCAAAGCAAAAAACATACGAGCGTGCGTTTTCAAAATCGATTCCGCCGCAGTTGTCCTCAACTTGAATTGTCGTCGAGTTGCACGTCACTTTGACGAAGGGTAGCTGGTGTCTCGGCGATTTCTTTTGCGCACCAAACACGAGCTCGTTTACATCAACCTTCTCTTTCTGTATGAGCGAATCTAATGAATTATCGATCAAATCAAGGGCGCAGTCTTCCAGCGAAATATCACGCGTGAACATTTCGAGGAAAAACTGTTTCCTGGGTGCGGCAAGTGCCGTGTATTGCGTTGTCATTCCTGCCTCTTTGCCTTGAAATGCGACGCCAATCGGTGTTCGATTAATGTTGTATTCGCCTTGATCAAGTCGCAGCAAGAAAATCTCATGCCTGTCGCAACCGCCTCAACAATGCCAGTTCCCGTACCAGCAAACGGATCAATATATAATCGGCCCTTGCCGCCGCTCATGTAACAGATCCTCTTAAACAGCAGGGGTGGTAGTTCGTTCGCCGTTCGATGTTTCCTGTTACTGTGTCGAACAGGACTTAAGTCATCCCACACGTCGCTAAGATTGAGCCCTTTGGTCTCCACGATGGGCAGGTATCCGCCATAATCTTTTATGTACTCGCCACAATGCCTGCACTCGGCAAGAGGAATCTTCGGCCTTTTAAATCGAGCCATTGGACCGCTACTGAACATGAGGAGTGCGTAATGTGCGGGATATAGTCGCCTTCCCCGGACGAAGCCATTTTTCATGGATACTGCGATCCAGTGTTGAAAGACGAGACGTTGGCCAAGGCGACATCCAATTTTTATTGCCCACTTTGGTAAGTGATACAAGTAGAGGACTCCGCCTGGTGCCAGCACTCTAGTCGACTCGTCAACGACTCTTGTTAACCAGGAGTCATACACCTCATGCGGCTTGCTGTCCAATCTCGGATGTCTGGTGGAATATGTCTTGTTCAGGTTGAAAGGTGGATCGAGAAATACAACGTCTGCAGATTTGTCCCTTAGAGATCCGAGGAATTCCAGTGCGTCACCCCAGAACACAGACCCATGGATGTGTGATGTCTTGTACCGACGAATGAGTTCAGGTGGGCGATTTGCACCAATTGTGTGGCTCATGCGTGTCTTGATAGACCGATCTCGAAGTTGTTCAAGGGTTAAGGATACAGAGTTTGTGACGTATCGAACAGACCTAAATTGTCGGGGGGCATTACTATGCTCGGACCGTCGGATCGTTCGGGGCGAGCATCCGGAGGAACGCCCCACCCTAGCTTCTCTTGCCTGGTGCCCCAGGTTCGCGTCCTTCCTTTGGACGTTAACCCTTCGACAAGCTCTCCAGAGACTAAACGCGCAACTCGTTTAGTTTCTGTCACCACTGACGTTCCGAAGGATCGTCGCTGGCTCAGGGCAGGCGCTGGGCTGAGGAAGGTTCGGGCTGGCCCACCGAATATTTTCAACTCACGATCTCGGGCGGTCCACTCGGATTCGATGTCTACGACTCCGTTCTCGCGCAAAGCATGGAAGAAAGTTGTCAGTTGCCGGTTGTCAGGAACCGCACATCCCTCGTTGGGCTGAAGCCCTCCTCGGGATGACAAGAATAAACGGCTTATCGGCACGATTGAAGTCGTGCCCTGACACAAACGCTCCTAACTAACCTGGGCTGAGGAAGGTTCGGGCCGGCCCACCGAGCATTTTCAAGTCACGTTCTCTAGCGGTCCACTCGGATTCGATGTCTACCACTCCGTTCTCGCGGAAAGCATGGAAGAGAGTCGTCAGTTGCCGGTTGTCGGGAACCGCAGATCCTCGTCGGGCTGAAGCCCTCCTCGGGATGACAAGAATAAACGGCTTATCGGCACGACTGAAGTCGTGCCCTGACACAAAACGCTCCTCAGTTTGTTTTTCCGCAGGCTGTGAACCCGCCTCTGAGGCGAGGAGCAGTGGCCAGTTGTCAGTGGCCGGTAACCGCAGATCCTTCGACTCCGGCGTCCAAAAGCAGGACGCCTCCGCTCAGGATGACAAATACGAGGGACTTATCAGGGCTTCACTTCGGCCCTGACGGGCTATATTTCTTCGCCTGCTTGCTCTCGATCCGCAGATGCTAGGGCTGCGAGGTTTCTTCCAAGATGACGATGGCAGGGTCGGAAGGGAAGAGGTAGGTCGACAACATGCGCTTCATCTCGGAGATGACGCGATCGCGGTCTTCGCGAGTAGGCTGCTCGTAGGCGTAGGCGATGAGGCGCTCGCCGGCCTCGCTCACGACGTGCAGCTTGAGTTCGAGCTCGGGAGTGTAAGGAAGGCCGCAGGCGCTCGACCATGAAGTTGGTCAGCATGGCGGGAAGCCCGGCGGTGGGCGATGCCTCGCGTCGCTTGGTGGCGGCGCTGATGTAGCGTCCGAAGGAGATAGTGCGGAAGTCGGGATGGGCGTCGAGGTAGAGAGTGTAGGCGTCGATCATGCTGTCGAGCACGATGGCGGGATCGAAGGTCTGCAGATTTTCCAGCTCGCGCATCAAGGGTCGAATGACCTTGGCTTCCAGCGAACCGCGAAACTGATTGACGTGGCGCACGGCGATGGCGTCAATGATGGTCTGCTTGTCGGGGAAGAAGCGATAGAGCGCGCCAATCGAGAGGCCAGCCTCGACGGCGATGCGCGTGGTGGTGACGTCCTCGAGTGGCATCTGCGTGAGCAGGGAACTGGCGGCGTCGAGCACGCGCTGCACGGTTTGCTGGCTGCGGAACTGCACCGGAGTGCGGCGAGCCGTAGCCGGAGAGCTGACGTTCAACGACGGAGACATCGGATTGATTCTCAAAGGACATTTTTGGTTAAGTCAGCGAAGCAGTGCGGTGGCCCCATTGACATAATTACACAAATCCTGTAAAAGTGAAAGAGAGCTCGCGTTCTTGTTCCGACGGGGATTGAGGCTGAATGGTTCTTCCTCGCTTAGATGGCGGATCTTAAGATAGTTGGCTGGCCCCAGAAGCTAGCTGGCTATGGCGAGAAGCGATTCACTGACGGCTGATAGCTAACGGCCGATAGCTCAACTCTAACGAGGTTTTCCCGCATGGGTGTTCCGGTTTCGCAGATGTGGACGGTCGCCACGTACGTCCTGAAGCAAAAGCTCCACGGCCGCAAGCGCTATCCGCTGGTGCTGATGCTGGAGCCGCTCTTCCGCTGCAACCTGGCTTGCGCCGGATGCGGCAAGATCCAGTATCCCGCGCACGTGCTCAAGCAAAACCTCTCGCCCGAAGAATGCTTCCGCGCGGTCGACGAGTGCGGCGCGCCGATGGTCTCCATCCCCGGCGGCGAGCCGCTGATGCATCCGCAGATCGCCGAGATCGTGGACGGCCTGGTCGCGCGCAAGAAGTACATCTACCTGTGCACCAACGCGCTGCTGCTCAAAGAGAAGATTGACCTGTTCAAGCCCAGCAAGTACCTGACATTCTCCGTCCACGTGGACGGCGAGCGCGAGCACCACGACTTTTCCGTCTGCCGCGAAGGCGGATTCGACATTGCCATCGACGGCATGAAGGAAGCCTTGCAGCGCGGCTTCCGCGTGACCACCAACACCACGCTCTTCGACGGCGCCGATCCCAACAGCGTCCGCGCCTTCTTCGACGAGATGATGGACCTCGGCGTCGAAGGCATGATGCTTTCGCCCGGCTACTCGTACGACAAGGCGCCCGACCAGAAGCATTTCCTCGGACGCGCGCGCACGCGGCGGCTGTTCCGCGCGATGTTGTCGAACCGCAAGAAGAGCTGGGTGTTCAACCAGTCGCCGCTGTTCCTGGAATTTCTAATGGGCAAGCGCGACTATCCGTGCACGCCGTGGGGCATGCCGACCTTCAACCTCTTCGGCTGGCAGAAAGCCGTGTTACCTGCTGCAGGATGGCTACGCCGACACCTTCGAAGAGTTGATGCGCGAGACCGAGTGGCACAAGTACGGCACCGAGTCGGGCAATCCGCAGTGCGCCAATTGCATGGTGCACAGCGGATACGAAGCTTCGGCGGTGAACGATACCTTCGGCTCGCTGCGCGGATTTCTCGGGACCGTGCGCGCGACGTTCTCCAGCAAATATAAAGATGACGAAGCGCTGGCGATGCTGAAAGAGACGACCCGTCCGGTGCACGCCTACGATCCGCTGGTGCAGATTGGGAACGCCGAATTCCTAACGTGAGCATTCTCACCACAGAGGCACGCGGAGCGCACGGAGAGAAATAACAGCTGTAATTCGCTCCGTGATCTGCCGTGTCCTCCGTGGTAAATGTGAAACTCCGTGCCTCCGTGCGAAGATTTGGCGAACAGCGAAAGGCGAAAAGCGAAATCATGAGCGAACCGCAACGCAATCTAACCGTTGACTCATCTCGAAGTCGTCGACGGGCGCGATCACGAAAAGATTGAAGGCTGGATTCCCGAGCTGGCCACCGAAGCCGAGCTGCGCGACGCGCTGGAGAAGGCCTTCGACTATCGCGGCGACGTGACCATCACCCGCAAAGATGGCTCGCGCGTGGAAGGCTACATCTTCGATCGCCGCAACGGCGCGACGCTCGCCGACTCCGTCGTTCGCCTCATCCCGCAAAATTCCGCGCAGAAGATTTCCATTCCTTATTCCGACATCGCCGCCCTGGCGTTCACCGGACGCGACACCGCCGCCGGCAAAGAGCTGGGAAGCCTGGGTCCGCAAGTACTGGGAGAGGAAAGCCGCCGGCGAAAAGGGCATCGCGCTGGAGCCGGAGAAGCTGGATTAGACCCCACGTGTGCCACCTCTAACACCTGTACTAGCCTCTACCCCTCAGTACCAGAGTGAGCAGTACATTCGTTCATGACGCAGCACACGCAATTCCTGTCTCAGCACTGCGCGCTGCGCTAAAGAGCGTGTGTGAGAACTCGAATTGGAAATCTCTCGTGGAACGAAGAAGATAGTTCTGCCGCAAATCGAGCCCCAACGGGGCGTAAGAGCTTAGCCCAGCGCTTCAGCGCAGGGTGAAGTGGAAGAATATTATTGAGTCCCGTAGGGACGACAGAGTCCTCACACACACTCCAAAAGCCGCACGGGCCCGGTTGACTCCGCTCTCGAATCGCGAATGCTCGAACCCCGAAGGGGTGGAACTGAAGTTAGCCCAGGACGGAGCGCAGCGGAGTCCTGGGTAGGCTGGTTATATTGATTCCCGAGCCGGCTTCAGCCGGCGACACTAGGTGGGATTCTTCTTCTGGTGCTCCATGCGTCTCATATAGGAGACGACGAAATAGCGTACGCGCAATTCGAGCGGAATGTGCGTCTTAAACTTCTTGTTCTTTCGGAGGTTGTAGGTCTTTGTCTTGTCGTCAAACTCAAAGGATTGAACAAGTAGAGGGGTAAGATCGGCGTATTCTTTGGCAAGGATATCGAGGAATCCGAGTTCCAATCCAGAGATTACGAGCTGGTCGTTGATTTGTTCCAGCGTTGCTCCGTGATGCATGGCAATCACGGATTCGATAGTTTCCATCACCACATCCATGACGGGCGCGCCGAGCGCGATCTTCCCGATGGTCTTTGGGTTCCTGACTTTGCGGAAGTTAATTATGAGCTGTCCCGAGAGGACGGTGAAGGGGTTCTGCCGTTTTTTGAAACTCGTTTGTCCGTTATTCTGCTTGGTCGCTCCCGCATATTCGAAGCCCACGGATTCCGCGGCATCCACGATTAGATGCCAGTAGGCCGGGTCTTTGTGGGCGAAAACGAAGCTCATCCATCGATCATATTTCAGAACCCGCGACATCTCCGTGATCGATCCAGCTAGCAGCTTGGAATAGTCCTCCTTGCTCTTCTCAGCTTCCCCGCCTTCAATCGCTTCCTCCTGATAGTCCTTCATGGTAATCGGAAGATCGAGCCAGGCGGTGAACATGATGGATAGGTCAAGGTATGGAATCTTGGAGCCGTAGGGCGGGTCTGTATAGATGTAGTCAACGCTCTCGGCGGGGATCGCAGAGAGATCGGTCGCTGTCCCCTTCAGCACCTTCGCATTCTTGACGGTGTTCGCATTGATCAGCCCGACGATTTCCCGCTTTGCCGCGACGACTTTCTTGAACCTGGATTTGAAATAGGTCATCATGTCAATCTCAGCCGGCTGGTGGGCAATGCGGAACCGGTAGTAGCGAAAAGCTGAGCTATCACCGCGCCCTTCGGTCCGTCCCTCGGAGCTGTGATAGGTCAGATTCACTTCGTTCACGAGACCAGAGAACACGAGCATCAGGCAATCGCGAATCGCGCCCTTCTCCCGCTGGATCAGGTGTTTTAGGTAAGCGAGTTGCGCTAATTGTTTCGGGCTGAAGAGTTGTTCTATTGTCCGAACATCGGCGTTCTTCATGAGTTCAATGCCGCTTGGGTAGGGATATCTCTTGAGCGCTTTATTGATCTCCTCCTCTGTAAGCGGCGCATGTTTCTGATATTCCTCAACTACACGCCGAAAGGCGTCGCCGAGTTCGGCAAAGTCGAGCGGTTGGATAAGGTTTTCTACGATGAATTTCGACAGCGGGTTGATATCGATATGGATGGCCTTGCGTCCCAGCATCAGGGCCTCCACGAGGGTGACACCGCTACCTCCATAGGGATCGAGGATTATATCGCCCGGCTTGGTGAAGGTCTTGATGTAGTGCTGAACGACGCTCCAGACTTGCTTGGTGAAATAGCCGTGGACGCCGAAGTGCCGCTTAGCCGTCTGCTTTTGGAAATTCGTGATCTCGGCAGGCGGAATGATGCCCAGGTAATCGAATGCGTCCTTCGCAGAGGCTATCGGATTGCGGAGGCGTTTCGGAAGCTGCGCGGCGACCTTTATCGGAGCAAGGTATTTGCAGGCGTCTTCCCAGTGATGGGCGATTTCACTGACGTGAAAATAGAGCAGCGGTTCCTTGCGTCCAACCTCGAAGAGGATGAATTCGCGACCATTGCAGAGCGCGAAGAGTTCAACGCGAATCTCCGGGTGCACCGCATAGCTATAAACCTGCTCAACGTTATGTCCGGTCTTGATCTCCTCGTTTGGTGCCTTGGCATCGAGCGTGAAAGCGAAGTTGTTATCGACCGTCAGCAGATAGTCGGGAATGAGCGTGATCGGCCTTTTGCTCGATCCTACCGTTAGGAATGGATGCTCAAGGGGTTTGCTGCGAATGATCCGGCTCGGGCCGGATGCCGCGTATCCCAGCGTCTGGAGAATCGGAAGGATGATTTCCTCGCGAACCGAATCCTCTTTGAAATCCTTCGAATCGAGAACAGAGAAGTCGAAGTCCTGAAGAGGCGGATCTGGCAATGGCACGGATGGAGATGCGCTTTCGGGTGCCGGTTTGCTTTCGGCCGACTTTTTCTTCTTGGGCACGGATACGACATTTTAGTGCACGGATGTTGTCGACGTCTTGAGCGACAGGCGGGCGACCCACGTCCCCCGTACATGATTTCTCGTTTGCCGCGAATCAATTGTTTGCGGGTGCCCCGGGTCTAGCGCTTTTCGAGACCCGGGCGATTATCATGACTGCGGAAAAGTTATCGACTTTCTGAGCTTCAGCCCTTTGCACGCTCCAATCGCTCATGCGAATCAGTCCTGGCTCCTTGTGGGCATAGGCACGGAAGCCGCTCCAACACCGGGCCACCCGACCCTTTGATTCGGAGACAACAAATCATCTTTTCCCTACTTCCCTCCAAAGTATCGCGCACAAATAAGTTAGCCAAGCAGCGATATGAATTAGCTTGGGGGCACCTCAATGTAGGCGGAAGACCAGATCCAGGGAAGGGCACTTGGACCATAGGGAGGGCCAGTCGGAGTGCATGAAAAGGGAGGCGGTCCTTCTATCTGGGGATTTCCCACCTGATTGGGACCGTCGAAGGTCGGGCAGGTACACAAGGCGAGAGGAAGACCGGTTAACGGGTCTATCTTGCCGGTATGCTTACAGGGGGCGGTCATGCACCCAGCGTAGTTGTTTCCCGATGGTGGCGGGTTTAGCGGACACGCGTATGGGGTCTGGAGCGGAGGCGGTATCCCGGGATTGCCTTTGCTGTTTCCGATTTCACTGAAGTCGGAGATCAGATCTGCTCCCGGGAATATTCCGTTGGGTTGGCTCGTGAGCGCAGGGCACAATGTTGTTGACTGCGGTGGGGGATTCATGGTGTGGTTCAGTATATCCGCGTAAGTCAGGCACTTCGTAATATCGCCAGTCGCCGCATCAACGCATTCGTTGACAACGTTGTCGTAAACAACCTGATTCAGAATGGCGGTAATCTCTACGTAAGAGTAGCTGTACTGCCCAGTTGCACCGGGAGTGTTCGCATTAATTTCGTAACAGTTGCATTGAGCGGCATTCCCGCCCTGCGACAAGGTGCAACTTGGAGTGTACTGTGGGGCCCCTGGCACTCCGGAATAGTAGCAAAGCGCAATTGGGTTTCCATTTGCCGGCAGGCTGCAGGCAAGGAAGTACTTTGCTGCATCGTCCATGTTAGGTACCATGACCGCGTCAGCCCACGCACAGGAAGGTGAATTCGGATCGATACACTGATTGATGGTTATATCCTGGCCCCCGTAGTAAGCACTAAGATTGAACTGGGGGTTCATGCAGCTCGAATTCGGCATGCAAGTTTGAGCGGCTACCGGTACCGCCAAGATGCAGAGAACGCCAAGCACCAGGCCATAACAGCGCCAGTCTCTTCTGTTTGTGGAATTTGTTTTGGTGGGGGGACGAATCGGGCGAGTACGCATGGGTGCCCTCTTTCAATCAGGATTTTCGTTCTGGGGCCGGTGGACAAGGACTATATACCCTTTCGGATGTCCCTCCGGATAATTATCTTTTTCAATATGAGCGGTGCCCCGGGTCTCGCGCTTTTCGAGACCCGGGTGAGTATCATGACTGGGGAAAGTTGTCGGCTTTCTGACCTTCAGCTCTTGCACGCTCCAATCGTTCACCCGAACCAGGCCTCGCTCCTGGTAGGCATAGGCGCGGAAGCTGCTCCAACGCCACAGTTCCGGCGCTTCCACCAGACCACGCTTCACCGGCTTCCACCCCAGCCAGAACTAACCGTTGCCTCGTGCGGTGATTGCGAGCACACTATGCAAGTGATCGATGACGGACTTCCCGGGTCTCGAAAAGCGCGAGACCCAGGCCACCCGCCGCTTTCGCCCGACGCTGGTCATGTCCAACCAACCTCCCATTGATTCCCTAGTCAGTGCGTCAATCGCGGCGAATCGCCGCAAGCCTGCCCAGGACGGCAGCCTTCGCACCGTTGCACGCATTCTCGACGCGGCCAGCTCGCTGCTCACCCAAATGCCGCTCGAGGACGTTATCACCAGGCGCATTGCCGCCGAACCCGGGCTCTCGGTCGGCGCTGTTTACCGCTTCTTCCCCGACATGCAGTCCATCATCGACGCCATTGCCGTTCGCCACGTCCTCCAATTTCGCGGTCAGGTGGATAAGGAGGTCATGCGGCCTCTGTTGCAGCAACTCCAGAACCTGGAAAATTTCGACCCCACCGTCGTGCTCGATCGCATGATCGACGCCTACGTCCTCTATCTCGATGCCCATCCCGATTTCCGCGCCATCTCTTTCGGGCGCCACATCAGCACCGCCATCACGGCAGGAGAGGCAGCCCGCACCGGTCTTCCCGCCATGCTCACTACCTTCATGGTCGAGCGCTTGGGCTTCCGCTTTACCCCCCAACTCCAGCTCACGCTGAACGTGGCCAGCGAGGGCGGCGAGCGCCTCATTGCTTACGCCTACGAGCAGCCCACCCGCGAGGAGCGCGATCTCATCGTCGCCGAGACGAAGAAGATGCTGGCGGGATATCTGTTCTCCGGCAATTGACTTTCGGCACCCGGTGCGGGTCCCCACACAAGCTTGGGGCAACCGGCCTTTCAGTTACCGTGCCGTCCTGCTTTGGACGCAGTAATGCGCGGCTTCGTTCAAGTCGGATTCCCGGACATGTACTCGCCTAGTACTTCACTTCTCCCGAGAACGGCGTTAATCAGGACGTAGCGCCAGTCCTGCGGCTGAAAAATTCTGATAATGACCATCAAGCTCTTGTCTAGCAACAAGCTGCTTCGTCGATCGATCACCTCAGTAACTTGCCGGCGAGCCAGTAATCGACACTGAACTTTCCCGGACCAGAGCAGATCAGCCAGATAAAGAAGAGCACGTACAGGACTTCCGGAAGGTAGAGGAAATCGTCGAGCCAGTTAAGAGGCGAAAGTCCTTTAGGCATGGCGGAAAGCTTGGTGGTCAGGATGGCGACAAGCATATCGACCAATAAAGCCACGCAGGCCAGGCTCGAAAAAAAACCCACGGTCAGCAAGGATCCGCCAACGAACTCGACACCCGACACGAAATAAGTCATCAGGCGGGGAAACGGGACTTTGGCCTCAACGAGCGTTTCGTACATAGTTTGCGTGCTGCCGGCGACAAACAATTTTTTTGCCCCGGAGATGGCGAAGAACAGCCCGAGCGAAACGCGTACCAGCAGGATGGCATATTGTTCCAAATCACTGCTACCCAGCAGCGCAAACTGGACCAACCGTTTCCAATCCACCTCTTGTCCCTCCATCGGAGGATGTGCTGTAACGATACCCCATATCCTACAGTTCGACTTCTCCGGTAACAGCGTTAATCAGGACTTAGCGGGTCTCTGGCGTTAATCTCTGTTCTCGACAATTATGTTGCAAACCGCAAATGGCGGTGTCGTTAGCGAATTCTCGCGCCTCGAGATTATGTGTCCATCCGTTCGACCCATTGAGCGCGCCATGCGGGAGCCACGAATGGATCCGCAAAGTACTGTGTTTCCCGCGCAACCTTGTCGTCCCTGAACTCCATGATGCTCACGGTGTAGGACGGCTTGCCGTCATAGGTCAGGATGAATTCGGTGATCCAAAGATCACCGCCGCCAATGATTCGTCGGACAGCAAACCGCTTTTTGCTCGGCTGACTAGCGCGTTGGTTCTGTATGTTGCGTCGACCGCGGGTTCGCTCGCCTGACTGCGGGTATTCCAGCACCGCGTCCTCGTGATAGATGCGGTGCTCCGTTTCAAAATCGTTGGCATCGGACGCCGCCCAGTGCTGATCCAGTGCCGCACGGATCTCTTGATCTCGCACTCCAGAATACTGCTCCTTCTTTTGTTGATCGTTCATCTTGAGCCTCCAAGTTGACAAGAAGCTAAATGCTTTAGGCGGGTGACCCACGTTTCCCGCACATGGTTTTCTCAGCCGCGAATCAAGTATTTGCGGGTGAGCGTCATGACTGCGGAAAAGTTGTCGGCTTTCTGAGCTTCAGCTCTTGCACGCTCCAATCGTTCACCCGAACCAGTCCTGCCTCCTGGTAGGCATGCGCGCGGAAGCTGCTCCAATGCCACAGTTCCGGCGCTTCCACCAGGCCACGCTTCACAGGCTTCCCCCCTGCCAGCGCAAACCGGCGCTGGTTGGGCCCGGGTTTGCGATGCATGTCTCCACCCGCTTGCGCGCCCTACAGACGTTAAAGTCATAGTACCGCGCCTCCCAGATGCGCTGCGCGCTGTGCTCGAACAGATCCGCCTGCTCACCGCGGCGACGCCGGCGGGACTGCGTCGTGACGCTATTGCCGCGAGCGTGAATCAAAGAGTAATCGGTACCTACAAATGAGCCTGCTTAGGCACGAGCGCGGTGGATCGCACGTTCCGCGAGCACTCCTCGTTGATTTGGCTCTCTGTGCTAACCGGAAACACATCGTTACCTGATAAACTCGGGAGTGCGATCCGCCACCAAAGTATGAATTACAAGTTGAAGTTTTCCACCCGACTCTTATTCTGTATTTTCTGTATTTGTAGTTTGTTCTTTTCGAACCCTGCGGTTGCCCAGCATGCATTCCCAACAGAACTGGCAATGCCCGCAGCGGCACAGGCGTCGTCGCCCATCGAAGTGGGAGAAACGCAGGCATTTGCCCTCATGGACGCGGGAGCACCCGGCGGCGAGCCGCAGTCAGACCGGCAACCTCAGGGAAGCATCAGTGGAACCGTTGTCGATCAGGCTGGAGCTGTCGTCGTTGGCGCGAACGTGCGACTCACCCTTAAGGATCAAGCCCAGAAACAGGATGTGTTGTCGGGCGACAATGGGCAGTTTTCCTTTTCCAATCTTGCTCCTAGCCCTTTCCAGCTCACGGTTAGCGCCCCCGGGTTTGAAACCAAATTGGTTTCCGGAATTGTGAACCCGGGCCAGGCTTTTATTGTTCCTGCGATCGTGCTTACTGTTGCCGCCACCACAACGGATGTGAACGTCTCACTCTCGCAAGCTGAAATCGCTCAGGTAGAGGTTAAAGAGCAGGAGAAGCAACGCGTACTTGGCATCTTCCCGAACTTTTACACCACCTATGTACCCGATCCCGCGCCGTTGGGCCCGAAGCAGAAGTTCTCGCTGGCCTGGAAATCGGTTACTGACCCTATCAGCGTTGTCGGCGTCGGATTTCTGGCCGGTATTTATCAAGCGAGTGATGAGTTAGGCGGATACGGGCAGGGTGCGGCAGGCTACGGCAGGCGTTTCGGCGCGCTTTACGGCGACGTCTTTTTTGGCACGTTTATCGACAGCGCGATCCTGCCATCGTTGCTGAAACAGGATCCACGCTACTTCTACAAGGGCACGGGCACGAAGAAGGAGCGATTTTTCTACGCGATCCGGAACGCGGTGATCTGCAAGGGAGACAACAAGAAGTGGCAGGTGAATTACTCGACAATTGTCGGCAGCTTTGCCACGGCGGGGCTCTCCTATACGTACTATCCAGCCAGCGATCGCAGTGGGACTTTGCTGGTGGAGACTGCGCTGATCCGAATTGCCGAAGGCAGCGTTGCCGGTATTTTCCAGGAATTTGTCATTCCGCATCTAACCCCGCGTCTGAAGAGCCACCCAGCGCCGCAAACCGTAATGCATGTGGCACGAAAAAGCGGTTGGCCCACGTCTCCCGCACATGGTTTTTCGTTGGCCGCGAATCAAGTATTTGCGGGTGCCCCGGGTCTCGCGCTTTTCGAGACCCGGGTGAGTATCATGACTGTGGGAAAAGTTGTCGCCCTTCTAAGCTTCCGCTCGCTCTTGCATGCTCCAATCGTTCACCCGAACCAGTACTCCGATGTCGCTCGTTCAACTCTAGGCTCCGAAATTTACTTATACGTACGAAAGAGCGTACGCTGACACACATGAACACTATGAATGCCAGTGAGGCCCGCGAGAAGCTGTACCGGCTCCTCGATGAAACGGCAGCCGCCCACGAGCCGGTCCTCATCACCGGTCGGCGCTCCAATGGCGTACTTGTTGGCGAAGAAGATTGGAACGCCATCCAGGAAACTCTTCATCTTCTATCGATTCCGGCATGCGTGAGTCCATCCGCGCAGGACTTGCAACGCCGGTGGATGAGTGCGAGAAAGAACCGGGCTGGTGACGCCTTGGCAGCTTGTTACACCAAACAGGCTCAAAAGGATGCTCGCCGTCTTGCTTCTGCCGGCCTTCGACCAAAGGCCGAACAACTGCTCGCATTGCTGGCGAATAATCCGTTCCAAACGCCTCCGCCGTTTGAGAAGCTGCTAGGCGATCTGAGAGGCGCGTATTCTCGCCGCATCAACATTCAACACAGGCTTGTCGATCAGGTTCTAGAGGATGAGCATATCGTCAAGGTACTTCGCATGTCGACCCACTACGAATGATCGTACTTAACGGATAGTTAGCAGCCAGCCTTCGCGGAGAACCGCAGCGGCGAGAACGGAGCAAGATCGCAATCTGGCGTGCGGCCTCTCAGCAGTTGAGCCATTACATGCGCGGTGATCGGGGCCAGCAGAATTCCATCGCGATAATGACCGGTCGCCGCGAAATATCCCGGCAGCGACGTTGGCCCGAGGATGGGCAGGTCGTCGGGCGAACCCGGACGCAGTCCGGCCCAAACTTCATGGATGCGCATCTCGCCGATCGCTGGCGCGACATTCGCGGCGGCCTGGTGCAGTCGCTGAACGGTATCGGGATCGACGCGCTTGTCGAAGCCGGCCTCTTCCACGGTCGCGCCCAGGACGATGCGCCCATCACTGCGCGGAATGATGTACACCTCGGGCGTGCGAATAACGTGCTGGATCAGCGGCCCCGGACGATGCGGTCCCGGTGGCGGCACCACGCAGACCATCTGTCCCTTCACCGGACGAGTAGGTACGCCGAAGGGTTTGATCATCGATGCCCAGGCTCCGGCGCAATTCACAACGACATCGCCGGCGTAAAACGACTTTGCAGTGCGCACACCGGCGGCGCGCCCCGCCAGTACAGCCACCTCGTTTACAGGCGAGCCCGTAACGAAGTCCACGCCAGAATGTCGCAGCGTCTTCTCCAGCGCGCTGCCGAGTTTTCGAGGATCGACGCTGCTCTCGGGCAGAAAGTAGGTTTGCCCGCGCAGACTAACAGACGGCTCGATGCGCGCAAGCTCTTCATCGATCGATGACACGAGCCGCATCACAGCTTGGCGACTCGCCTTCTTCGAAGAATGCTATGGTGCCGGCGCTCCGCAGGTCGGGCGACTCGAACGACGCCTCGCGCAATTCGCGGACAAACTCCGGATACATCCGGGCGCTGGCGACGATCAGCGAAGCCAATGCCGGCGGATTGTGCGGATCGCATTGCGCGATCATGCCTCCCGCGGCGTGGGTGGCTTCGCGCGCAGGCTCGCTCTTTTCGACGATCAGCACGCTGGCGCCGTCACGTCGCAAGCGCCATGCCAGCGACAGACCGATGACGCCACCGCCGATGATCACAACATCCCAAGTCTTCACGAATCGATTGTAGTGTAGGAGGTGGGGCCCGGGCGGACAGTTAGTAGTCTGGCGAGCACGGGTAGAGCGGCGCTTCAAAGGCTGTTACGAAAGTCCTGTACTGGGCCGACTGGTGGAACAAAACCGTAGGCAGCCGCCCTGCGGCGACAGGTGATAGCCTACCGCTTCAGCGGTGGGAAGATGAAGTGGGAAATCTTGAGTCCGCTTCAGCGGACGGCAGACGCTTCGTAACAGCTTCTTCAGCGCCGCGTTCGGCGTGTACAAACAAACCGCTTGGGCCGCTGCGGTCATTGAAATGACCGCAGCGCCCAAGCCTTATAGTTTTGGTGCGATCTTGGACGCAAGCCTGAAGGCTGGCTCTACCCGGTCAATGCCGAGTCTGAAACTGCACTTGCCAATTCAGTAATCGACCTGCTGTCAAACGGGTTCCTCACTCGTCTATAACATGCTCATTGACAGGGCATTCCTACTCCCCGAGAATTGAATGTAGCAGGAAAGGACTTATTGATGCAGTTTGACAGTGTGACTAATCCTCCCGAAGAAAGCCACGTTCCTCCCCCGCCGTCGCGCCGGGGCGAAATTCTCAAGTACGTTCTGATCGGGGTTGGCGTTATTTATGTGATCGCGTCCCTGTACCTCATCTATGACCTGAGGACGCGTCTGACAGCGATGGAACAGAGGCAGCAAATCGTGGAAACCGCTCAAGTCGAACTGGGAAACCGCATTCACGCGACATCGTCGGAGTTCAGACAAGCGCTGAGTTCGGAAGTCGGCATGACCAAGCAGGAGCTTGCCCGCCGCGCTGCCGAGTTGGATCGCCAGCAGAAGGCTGCAGCCGCCAAGCTTGACCGCGGCACAGAACCAGCAGGGACAGCAAATCGCAGCCGTCAGTGGCGAAGTCAGCGGTGTTAAGACAGAAGTCGGCACCGCCAAAACCGATATCCAGAAGACGCAGACCGATCTTGCCGCCACCAATGCCAAGCTGGAGCGCGCCATTGGCGACCTCGGAGTGCAGAGCGGACTGATCGCGCACACCGCGTCGGAGCTTGATATCCTGAAGCGCAAGGGCGACCGCAACTACTACGACTTCACGCTGCAAAAGAACGCGCGCACGCCGGTCTCGACGATCAGCCTGCAGTTGAAGAAGGTGGACCCCAAGAAGAGCAAGTTCACGCTGAACGTGATCGCGGACGATCGCACGATCGAGAAGAAGGACCGCACGCTTGGCGAGCCGCTGCAGTTCTATACTGGTCGTGACAAGATGCTTTACGAGGTGGTGGTGTTCACCGCTGCCAAGAACAGCATCACCGGGTATCTTGCTACTCCCAAGACTGCCCCCACCCCGGTGACGCCATAAAATTAACGTGCAAGCCCAACCGGAAAGGACGTTCCTTAAGGTTGGCTTCAGCTTCGGAAATCGCAGCGCCGGCGGCGCAACCGCTGCATCTAATGTATTAACGCTGTCCGAAACACGGCGGCACGTTTCGGGTTTAAGTGGATGTCAGGCGCGTTAATCGTCAGGTGCTGCGGTTTGCGGGACGTTCGCCTCCCCGGCCTGACGCGGAGAAGTCGTTGAGGTCAGAGGCGTAAGGAGTTTCAAATGAAATCACGGTGGCGGTTTGGACGGACCCTCGCGACGCTGCTGTTTATTGCGATCTCAGTGGGCTTAGTACTGGCTCAAGACCAGGATAGTACTCAGCTACCCTCCAACCCTCAGTTGCCAACCGATGTGTCGGCGCAGAACAACCCTCCTGGGCCCGACACTACTCCCGGCCAGCAGCAACAAGTGCAGGACCCTCCGGGTCGTGTGGCGCGCGTGCAATATATGTCGGGCGAAGTTTCCATGCAGCCCGGCGGCGTGAACGATTGGGTCGCAGCGGCCATGAATCGGCCCTTGACGACGGCCGACCGCGTTTGGACCGACAAGAATTCGCGCGCCGAACTGAACGTGGGTGACGGTTTCATCCGCATGGATTCCGAGACCAGCGTGACGCTCAGCAACGTCAGCGACAGCACTGTGCAGCTTGAAGTCGACCAGGGCGTTGTGGAAGTCACGGTCCGCCACCTGGAGAAGGGCGAGGTTTACGAAGTTGACACTCCGAACTTCGCCTTTACGGTGATGAAGACGGGGGTTTATCGCTTCGACGTTCATCCCAATGAAGATCAAAGCTGGGTGACGGTGCGCAGCGGTTACGGCGAAGCCACGGGCAAAGGCGCGGCGGTGCGGGTCAATTCCGGTCTGCAGGTCCGCTTCAACGGAGGCAATTCGCTGCAGCACGCTTCCTACAGTGCGCCTGCCAAGGATGGCTTCGACGACTGGGCACAGGTGCGCGACAAACGGCTGGATAGCTCTGTGTCCGCGCGTTATGTTTCGCCCGGTGTAATTGGTTATCAGGATCTCGACGCCTACGGTGTTTGGCAAACCTCTCCTGTGTATGGCTCGGTCTGGGTACCGACTTCGGTCCAAGCAGGATGGGCGCCCTACCGCTACGGTCATTGGGCGTGGATCGCAGCCCTGGGGATGGACTTGGGTGGATGATGCGCCCTGGGGATTTGCGCCTTTCCATTATGGACGCTGGGTCGACTGGAACGGCGGATGGGGCTGGGCTCCCGGACCGCTCGGATACTGGAACCCCTACTACGCTCCGGCCCTGGTTGGCTGGATCGGAGGAGGCGGCTTCGGTGTCGGCTTTGGATGGGGCGGCGGTTGGGGCTTCGGTGTTGGCTTTGGCTGGTTCCCGCTGGGCTGGGGTGCAGCCGTTACTATCCTTACTATTGTGGCTGGGGATATCGCGGCGGATACGGCTATCGCGGCGGATACGGATATGGCTATCGCGGCGGATACGGACATGGCGGCGGATACGTGAGTAACGGCTATCTGCGCAATGTCAACGTCACCAATACGCACATTACGAACTTCAACAACATCACCAACAATTACCGGAACAATAATCTTGCCGGGACTCACTACGCCTTCCGCAACACGCCTGGTGCGGTCACGGCCGCTCCAAGATCTGCGTTCACCTCTGGCGCAGCGATCAATCAGGTGGGTACGGTCGTTCCCAAGTCCGCAACTCGGGCAGTGGACAGCTGATGCGGCATGGCGGATGTATCTCCGACCCGGCAATCCGTCCTAGGCAGGAGTGCAGCAGCACGCGCGGTTCCTCCCGCTTCGGCGACCAACCGCAATGTTGTGACCCGAGCGACGCCTCCGGCGCGTCCCGCCCGCTTCGGCGGAAGTCAATCCTCGACGGCGAGGACGAACGGTGCTCCTGCGACGCAGGGCAATATGAACAGCTCGCACGGGCCTGGTGCAACGCCTGGCGCGAGTCAGGAAAATGCCGCGCACAACGTGCCACGTTCACCGTCGGCTGGCGGAACGGCCAACAATCAGGTCGCGCGGGCCAATGTTCCGTCGAATCCGGCGACGCACAGTGTGCCTCGTCCTCCCGCCAGCAACGATACCTTCGCGCGAGGCAACGGCAACAGCAGTAGCGTGAACAATCACGAGACCATGAACCGCAGTTCGCAAGGCCCTGCAGGAACGACGACCGCGCATAACTCGCAGGTGCCGCGTCCGCCCGCGAACTACACCTATCACGCGCCCAGCGGAACGGCGCAGCAGTCGGCTCCGTCGCAGCAGTCAGCGCCGTCACAACACGCAGCTCCGCAAGGCAACTCGAACGGAACTCCGCATGGCAACTCGAGTGGGAGTTCGCACAGCTACTCGAACTCGACGTCTCGGGCCTCTGGGTCGGTGCCACGGCCAGCTTCCGGTTACAGCTACCACGCGGCGCCGGCGTACTCAGGTTCGTCGTCGTACGCTGCGGGCCGGACGGGCACCGGCCCTTACGCCGGAAGCAGGGGCGGCTCGTATCCATACAATCCTTCTGGCTCTAACCGGGGCTACGGATCGAGTCCGACCTACTCTAACCGGAGCTATGGATCGAGTCCGACGTACACCAGCCGCAGCTACGGCTCTGCGGGTTCCTACTCGGCGCCGCACTATTCCGGTGGTTCAGGCGGGGGTACCGCTCCTCAGGCGGTGGTGGCTATCACGGCGGCGGAGGCGGAGGCGGCTGATCATCGGCGGCGGTGGTGGTGGTGGGCACTCCGGTGGAGGCGGCGGACACCGATAGCATCTTTAGAGTATTGAGCGAAGCGATCGCAGCGCTGGGCGGCCCGCAACGGGCCGCCCTTTCGTCATAGCTCGGGCCCGATTTCTGTGCCGCTCGATTGCTTCCGCTGTGACAACTGAACATGGCCCAATCGGCCCGTCAGCTTATAATCAAAGTGTGAATCGTCCCACTGTAACGACCGTCAGGAAGGTCGCCGAGGCCAATTTCCCCACCCGCTGGGGACAGTTCCGGATCTACGGCTTTGAAGGCGATTTTGAGAACTTGCTCGACAGCGTCTCTCCGGAAGAAGCTGACCGCCTAGCCCGCGAAGGCAAGGCTGAGCGCCGCAAAGAAGGCGCCGTTGCCCTGGTGATGGGCGACATCCATTCCGCGCCGCCGCTGGTGCGCATTCACTCGCAGTGCCTTACCGGCGACGTTTTTCATTCCATGCGCTGCGACTGCCGTCAACAGCTTGAGCTGGCGCTCTCCATGATCGCCGAAGCTGGCGCTGGCATCCTCATCTACGAGCAGCAGGAGGGGCGCGGCATAGGCCTGATGGCCAAGCTGCAAGCCTACGAGTTGCAGGACAAAGGTCTCGACACCGTCGAGGCCAACGTCGAACTCGGCTATGACAACGATTATCGCCAGTACAAGCTACCGGCGGAGATCTTGCGGCAGCTCGGGGTGAAGCAAGTTCGCCTGATCTCGAACAATCCAGAGAAAGTCGCTGCCGTGGAGGATGCGGGAATCAAAGTCGTGGAACGCGTGTCTGCCGATGTCGAACCCTACGAGCACTCCGAAAACTACCTGCGCACCAAGAAAGAGAAGATGGGGCACCTGTTCACGACTTGGTAGGAAGAGCAGTTCCCAGCAATGGAGCCTTGGGTGGGGCGCCCTGCAACACCGGACGGTCCAACCTAGAATATCTTAGTGCCGAGCATTGACGGCGCATGCGCGCGTGCCAGCAGGCTCGTGCGAGAGATTTATTCAGGCTTAACGCCACACGTGTTGCAGTACAAGCTCTAGAGTCTTCCAAGTCACTGGACACAAGCTCCTCAGCGGTTTCATTTCGGGAGTCTCAGAAATCTGCCTTTCTCTCATCACGCATTCGAACAATTTCCTGTATTGTTCATCCCAACTCTCGAGTAGATGTTGCTCGTCCAAAAGGGACTGCCATTCGTTTCGATGCGCGGGTGCGTCCTCATTCTTGTTTTCCTTGAGCAGAGCTATCTTTTCTCGGACTTGCCTCAGGCGTGCGGCCCTCAAATCAACGTCCGGGCTGCCCTTGACAGAAACAAAGTCTCCGAATAACCGAAACTTGCCTGCGGGGATGTTGGGCAACACTTTGCATTCCAAGCTGCGCGTCGCTGCACCCTCCTCGTCAGAAACCAGCTGACCCAAGCCATTGGGCGTGGTATTGCTGTACATGTCCAAAAGCCAGTCCATCCTCAAAAGCAGGACTGGCCTACGAACCAAGTAGGGAAACGGTGCGTCAGGCGAGGGGAGTATCTCTCCGTCAAGAAGCCAGTCGTTATCCAGTAGTTCGACTTCGTAAGGACGGATTACCTCAATTCCCAACTCGTAGGGATTAATCGAGAAAACTACATTGTCACACGACCTGATCTCCCCCGAGGTGTCTTTGACATAGACGTTGAATGGAGATTTTCGCTCCCAGCGTGTCCGAGAACCCCCGTACGTTAACTCAATTCCATCATGTTTGGAGCGTAGTCGAGTGTGTGCGGCCGAGAATTTCCGGTATTGTTCGGATGTAACACCCTCGCCCCGAAGGTCCTTCATTCTGAATGCTTCGTGTACTCCCGAACCCGGCGGACCGGAGATGATAACAAATTCCTCCGTGAACTCCCGTTCGATTAAGGATGTCAAGTCGCTCCACTCGGTCGACTTTTCCGACGCACCTATCGGGATATTCCAGCCCCGGGGAGGGATGTCACGGAAGAACAGGCTCGCCCACCAGTGCTTCTTGTAGCGAACGATCGGAAGGGCACCTCCCGAGGCCCATCGTAGAGGAATACCCGGGCAACATTCCTTCCACGATAGAGTCTGCCCCGGACGACTCTCATTTGTGAAGGCCATCAACGCCTCTGAGGCTTGCCGAAGTGTCTGTCGTGTCTCTTCATTTACAAACTCACGACTGACTATCGCCTTTCCACGGTTGCTATAGATTGTCCAATTTTGGTTTCTAATATCCAACGATAGTCGGCATATAGGTTTATTATTCTCTGTGACCTGCTCGACTTGGATGGTTTCACTATCCTTAGGAAAGACCAGCACAATCCCGAAGGCCTTCCTCGGCCAATCGTGGTCTAGGATATCGGATCGAACGATTGGTGCGATTCCTCCGGTCATCCAATCAGCGGACAAGCGATCCATACGCTCTGCGGTGACGAGGAGGTCGCGGACGCTCGGCGCGTCTTTGGGACGGTGATCCGGCACCTTGTCAAGAAGTGACTTACCGATAGAGATCAACTCGCATAGCAGGAATTCGCGCGAGTATCCATGAGCTCTTAGGGGCCACTTGTCATCAGGAACATAGCCGTTGTCGAAGAACCACAGCGGAACCCGCTTCCTAATTGCCTCCGCGACGTCGTTGTATTCAATTTCGTGAAATAGCTCGTGGCCATGAATAAGAAAGTAGATGACGGCCCCTATGGAGTACATATCGGAGGCTACGCTTGGGTGGGGAAGAGCATCGAGTAATTCAGGCGCTGCGTACCTTCTCGTTACCGGCTGATTCGTCGTAGACGGTTGCCCGTGAGCGAGATGCTCTTCAGACTTGTCCCGGACAGCTTTGATACTGCCGAAGTCAGCGAGAATCAGCGAACCTAAGGAACCGTCCGCATTCGTTCGCACCATGATGTTGGCGGGCTTGATATCCCGATGAATGAAGCCGGCATCATGCATCGCGATGATAGCTACCAACAGCTGCGATAGGACTTGTATAATAGCGCGTGGGTCCAGTTCGCGTTGGCCCTCAACTCGCTTGAACCACCATTCACTTAGCTCCTGTTCTTCGTACTCCATCAAAACCCAGCCGCCCTTTGTCTTGTCGTTCTCGTCGAGGTAACGTACGTCATAGAGTTGCAAGAGATGAAACTCGCCGAGCTTTGGGCCCAAAAGCTCTAGCAGGTTCCTCTGCCGGTCCAAATACGTTGTGAAATTGACGGAGTGACCGCGAAAGTCCCAAATACCACGCCACCACGGTGTATAGGCTTTCAGAGCAACGACGCTGTCCTTCTTTAGAGTCGTGTTACTGAGTTCGAAAGTGATGTCCCTTCTGATTGTTGCTCGGTACACAGGCGCTGAGCCGCCCAGGCCGCGACGCTCAAAATCAGAACACTCGTCACCCGCTCCTTCTAGGATTTGCTGAACCGTTCGCTGTATGAGTTCATCTTCGGTCTTCACGTTAGCGACCAGGTACGGGGTTTCACTACAACTTGCGATGCATCGAGGAAAACAGTGAGGCCTATGCAGGAATTTCCATTTTAGCTCCCAGCCCCACACTATATACCCCTTGAAGGAACTCCAGCGCATGAATATTTTCTTTGGCCGGACAGGGCTCGGGACATTTTGAAAAGCATGTCTTGGGACTCGACACCGACTTTGCTTGGGTGGGATTTCGTCTTTCGGATCCCATTACCTCTTGGTGATGAAGACATCCGCCGGGAGCTTGAACCGGGCGCGCAGTTTTCGCACCTGCTCCAGGGTCGGCTTCCGTTGTCCGGCGAGAAACATGGAAACCGCGCTCTCGGATCCGAATTGAGGGACCAGATCGCGCTGCTTAAGGCCCTGCTGTTCCATGAGGAACCGCACCACGGAGACCGGATCTGCGGCAGGAACCGGGTAATGCTGCTGTTCGTAGCGCTCCACCAGCAAGGTCAGCAGTTCGATGGCTTCGGTTTCAGGGCCCGAGGGTTTTTCCAAAGCCGTCAGTTGGAAGAGTGCAGCCGTATAGGCTTCCAGCTCCTCGTCATTGTGTACCATGGGCATAAGAAAACTGCGTATCCCGTGCAATCGCGAAGTCGTTCGGGCTGGGCTTCAAATATGAGTAGCTAGCTCCAGTTGACTCAGTTTGACGGCAGCGACGCCCGGCATGCCACCAACAATCTCGCCGATTCTCTTAGCTTGGCCCGGACTGACGATATCCCCCTTGACGGACACCGATCCGCCCTCTGCTACGACCTCGAACTGTAGGTTGGCGGTGGCCGCATCCATCGCCAGGTTCGCCTTGACGCGACTGGCCATGGCCAGATCGTCCATGACCCTCTGACTATCGGGAGTAGACTCAAAACACTTCAGCTGCGAAGCGGAACAGATAACGTCGCAGGCTTCTTGCACATTCATTTGTTCCAGGTTAAGCACAAGGTCGTACAGCGAAGCATCCGTCCAGTCCAGGCCATAGAGAAACTTGGTCCACTTGCGCCGGTCTTCGTCCACCTTTTCGATGTAGGCAATGGCTTCCTTGCGATTACACCTCAGTCGGTTGTGCACCTGCTCGATGCGAAACTCCATGGGAGCAATGATACGGGTTCGCAGGACGTGAGGTCCCTTGCCGAACAGCAAGTGGGCGGCAAGGCCGTGGTAGATCGCCTTTCCCGTCCGGGCTTCCTCAGTAAGTGCCGCCTGAATGAACGCGAGATAGCGGTATCTGGTTTGGGGAGACTGACCGAGAAAGCTTGGTGGCTTCTCGATAGCGGTCCGCAGATCGTCTTGCGACACCCCCCATGCCTCAGCTTTCTGGATGATTTGGTCACGATCAATGCAGCGGCAACCTAGCATCTGTGCCACGCCCTCGGCCACCATCTTGCCACCACTGAAGGATCCCCGGGATATCGTAATAATGGGCACGCGAACCTCCTTTGACTCTACCCGGCCGGCGTGATGCGGATGGACTCATCGCTTCAGACCGGGCATGAATCCATGATGCTTCTGGATACCACGATTGCCCCGGTAGATTCGGTGATGGGCCTCACCGTTGACGGTGCGTAGCGGATGGGCAGGATAGGGACTGGTTCTGGCAGAAGTCAGGCAGGGACGTATCTGGGCTACTTTGCTAATTCAACTATTGCGCCCCCGACATCTCCATAAACCTTCACCTCGTCGCTCTTCATTTTCTTCAGACCATCCATCGGCAGGTACACCATGTGTCCCGCATCGTAGGTCGCGAACGAGATGTTCTGGTGATACTTCGGGCCGATATCCAGATGGTCGATGGTGTAATTGGCGGCGGCGTATGGAGTGGCTAGATCGTAATAACCTTCCATCACGAAAACCTTGAGGTAAGGATTCTTAACCATAGCTTGCCGCAGCGCGGTGGCTGTGTCCGGAAAGCCCTGAATGCTCGATCCCCAATCCCACTTCTCAAATCCCGCCTGCTGCGCGCTGAACGTAGTACGGCATGTCCGTCTTGTAACCCAGTTCGGTCCGCACGTAGTCATTGAAAGTCGAAGTAAACGGCGGAGTAGGCGATGATCCCGACGGATCGTAGAACGGAGTATCCAACAGTCCGTTGGGATCGGGACCGGTGAAACGTCCATCCAGGCGGCCCACGCGCAGTTTCTGATCGATCAGTAGGTAGTGGGTAAACTTGCGGACATCAACACGCAGATTAGCCTGATCGACGATCTCCGGAGTCAATCCCGTATAGTGTGCCAACTGATTGATCACCTTCTGCCGCTCCTCGGGCGTCAGGGCGTCGCCCTTGTCGAGCGCCAGCGCGTAATCGGTTGACGCCCAGCGCTGCGATTCCTCGCGCGCCTTGTTCATGTCCTGAGCAAGATCGGGCGCCAGCTTGTGATGGTATCCCGCAATCATGGTGAACGAAGGGACGAGGAAAACATAGGCCTGGTCGTTGGTCTTGTTGCTGATCAGGGTCTCAAAATTCAACACCGTCGAAAGCAGGGTAATGCCGTTAAAGGAGATGCCCTTGTCGGCAAGATAGCCAGCAATACCCGCCGACCGCGTCGTGCCATAGCTTTCGCCGAAGAGGTAGAGCGGTGAACTCCAGCGCTCGTTTCGCGTGATGTAGAGGCGGATGAATTCGCTGAATGCTTCGATGTCACCCTGCACTCCCCAGAATTTCTTGAACATCTCCGCATCGGCTGCGCGGCTGAATCCCGTGCCGATCGCATCCACCAGCACCAGGTCGCTCTTGTCCAGCAGCGTGTAGGGATTGTCTTCCAGGCGATAGGGCGCGGGCGGCATGAATCCGTCAGGCTGCAGCACCACCCGCTTCGGACCAAGCGCTCCCATGTGCAGCCAAATCGACGACGAACCCGGCCCGCCGTTGAATGCAAATGTCAGGGGACGCTTGCTGGCCTGCTGTCCATCCAGGGTGTAAGCAACGAAGAACATCTGCGCTTCGGTTTTGCCGTCAGCGCGCTTGATCGGAAGGCGTCCGGCGGTGGCCGTGTAGCGCAGGAGTTTCCCATTCACGTGATCTCGTGATGGGTCACGACCGGCGCGACTTCGGTCATGTCGAAGTGTTCTTCTTTGTCCTTCGACTTGTCGCCGGATTCCTTGGCCGGTTCCGGCTTTGGTTCCTCGGCGGCGCGTTTGCGCTTCTGTCGGATTTCGCAGCTGGTGGCTGCGTTTTCTTAGATGGCGCGTTCTTTGTTTGTGGTTCGGTCTGGGGCCGGTTCTGGGACGAATCTGGCTGTTGCGCAAAAGCCGGAATCAGCAATACCCATAACAAACACAAGTTCAAGAGAAGAGAACGCATTCGAGCTCCTGCAATACGAATCGGATTGCGACATTCTAAACCGCCTTCAGAATCGGCGTTTCAGTATAGGTAATGCTGCGCTTCATTTGGATTCTTCATTAGGGCCTCACGCTTTGAAGGGGCACGGCTTCAGCCGTGCCGTAATCTGCTGTGTCAATGATGGCTTTAGCCACTGAGGGACCTCGGTGTCGAAACGAAATGCGAATTCCCTCAGGGGCTGAAGAGACTGTGTCGCAACCCTCTGCCCGACTCGGCAGGTGGACAAACGTAACAGAAACGAGCGCCGTAGGGCGCGAAAGATCTTAGCCCAGCGCTTCAGCGCTGGGTAAAGTGGGAAATTATAGCGAGTCCCGTAGGGACGGCAGAGGTTGAGACACAGTCACCAAGCGGCACGGCTCAAGCCATGCCCCTTCAAAGCGTGCTTAGCCGAACAATCACTACCCATGACTTTTCAACTCCCGCTCCATCGCCTTGCGATTTTTCACCGGCAGGTTCTTCAACGCCGCGCTAGCCAACGCGACGTAAACTGCGCGCGCCTCGGGAACCGCCTTCAATTCCTCGAGGTGGCGCCGGACTGTTGCGACGTCTCCGCGAGCCAGCGGACCGCTGAAAGCGGCACCGGCGTCGTGCTGCAAGTAATTTCGCAGCGTCTGCCACAGCAGCGGAACCATCATGGTCTTGATGTTTTCAGGCTTGATTCCCGCGGCCTTCGCCACCCGTTCCAGCGAGGCCATCAAAGCGATCACCAAGGGAGAAGCAAAACTGCCGAATGCGTGATAGAGCACCTTGTTGCGCTTCTTGATCGCATAGGTTGTACCGCCCCATGTCCTCCACGATTCGTCTGGCCAGGCGGGTAGCGGCCGCATCTCCCTCAACTGCAAATGCCACGCCTAACATCTGCGGCGCGGGGCCTCGGACAAAGGTCATACCCGGATGCACCGACGCCACTTTCGCTCCTTTCTCACGCAGCGGAGACAGATCGTCGCTGGTCAGGGCGCCGCTGGAGTGGAAGACGATCTTCCCCTGCCAGTCCTGCGTTCGTGCAAGTCGCGGGCAGTTGCGGCAATTGCGTCATCGGGAACGGTGATCCAGACCAGATCGCTGTCAAGCGCTTCCTTGCCCAGAGTGACCAGCTGCGCCTTTACTCTTCGCGCCAAACCTGTGGTCTCGCGGCTGCTAATGCTCTTGGCACGAGCGGCAATGTACTTCACTACGTATCCTGCGGATGGCAAAGTCAACGCCAGGGCTGTTCCCAAATTCCCAGGGCCGACGATGCTGACCGTCACGGTCGAGAGTGAGATTGTTTGGGCACGGCGGGCAGAATAGCAGATTTCGCGCAGCTAACAGGGCGGCTACGAAAACGAGCGACCGCTGCCTTATAGTGGAAAGACTATGCCATCAAGAAAGCACCTCGTCAGCAAGCCCCACAAATCCAAGAAAACATCCCGCGCCCGGACAACAGCCGAGGTCCTTTCGTCGAAAACCGTCTTTCAGGGACCTGCCTTTAGCGTGAGTTCCGACCGCGTGCGCGAGCCCAGCGGCATTGTTGCGCGCCGTGACGTGGTGCGCCATTCCGGCTCGGCCGTAATTCTCGCGGTGGATGATAGCGGCCCCGAGCCGCGTGTCCTGCTGGAGCGCCAATATCGCTACGCGGCCGGCGACTATCTTTGGGAACTGCCCGCGGGCCGCGTCGATCCTGGGGAAAGACCTCTCGCTGGCGCGAAACGAGAATTACTGGAAGAGACTGGTTATCGCGCCGCCAGGTGGAAGCAAGCTCTGTTCTTCTATCCGAGCCCGGGCTTTCTGGACGAGACCATGACGGTTTATCTGGCCCGTGGGCTGAAATCCGGCGATGCGCAGCCCGAAGCGGACGAATCGATCGAGTGCCGCTTGACGCCCTTGGAACAGGCGTTAGACATGGTCCGGTCAGGCGAGATTTGCGATGGCAAAACGATCGCCTCCATTCTGTGGCTGGCGGAAAGCCTCGACAATGGGCCATCTGGCGACTAATGTATTTCATTTGAAGAGCCATTATCCGGCGCCAGACGTTTACTTGCCGACAACCGCAGACGCTAAGAATGCTCGTAATGTGGGATGATCTGTATACTCTCTTGACAACACCACCAAACGGGAGCAAACTTAAATTACGCCGTTCAACGGGCCAATCCAACTGGCCAGATGTGATCTAGGAAGAACTCCTCCATCGACTTTGGCTTCTGGGCTCAACCTGATTGACGCAATTCAAGACCGGCATCCTCGGGGTGGGGATGCTGATGGGCTCTGCCAGGAGGAAGAAGAAAGTGAGACTGAAAGGAACCGTAAAGTGGTTCAATAACGCCAAGGGTTTTGGCTTCATAGGTCGTGATGACGGTAATGCCGACGTGTTCGTGCACTACACAGCGATCAACATTGAAGGCTACAAGAGCTTGCAGGAAGGCGACCAGGTCGAGTTCGAAATCGTCGATGGTCAGAAAGGCCCACAGGCAGGCAACGTGACCAGGGTGCAGTAGAGTCTTCGCTGTGTTTTCAGAACGCCCAGCCCACCGTGGCTGGGTTTTCTGTTGCGCGTAAATCTTGTCCTGCACGAAATACAATTCTGATGGGCTGTTTGACGTGCCCGCCACCCACCGCATTGCAAGACAGCATCACAATTCGCAAAGCCTTGGAGCCCGATGCATCCGGCATTCTTGCATGCCTGAGAATTGCGTTCGAGCCTTATCGCGACAAGTACACCCCCGGAGCATTTGCCGATACCGTCTTGACGCCGGAGACAATCCAGGATCGCCTCGGACGAGATGTCAGTTTTCGTCGCAGTCACGGACCGACGGACAGATTGTGGGCACCATCGCTTGCTCGGTGGTCGCTGCAGGTGAGGGCCATCTGCGCGGCATGGCGGTCTTGCCGGATTGGCGAGGCAGTGGCATTGCGGAAAAGCTGCTGCAATCTGCCGAAGCCGAACCTGGCTGGCAAGGGATGCTCGCGGGTAACGCTGGACACGACCGAGCCGCTGCAACGCGCTATGCGCTTCTATGAAAAGCATGGCTACGCAAAGTCGGGCCGGACCTCAGACTTTTTCGGCATGACTCTGCATGAGTATGTGAAAGAACTCAAATTCTAGAATTGGTTGTACCTTGGGTAGAGCGGGCCTTCAGAGACTGCGTCGCAACCCTCGGCCGGACTCAGCAGGTGGAACAAGCGCCACGAAGCAAGCGCCGTAGGCGCGAAAGAGCTTAGCCCAGCGCTTCAGCGTTGGCTAAAGTGGGAAATCATAGCGAGTCCCGTAGGGACGGCAGAGGTTGCGACACAGTCTCCAAGGTCCGCGTACAGGCTGCCCACAGAATCTCTAGCAATTTTTCTTCCCGTCCTAAGCAGGCCCGAAGGCCCGCACTACCCGTGCGAGTGGGTAACCGCTGAGCGCCGCCTGAAACGCAACGCATATGTATCCCTGCTCCACGTTACAATTCCCTCGGGTGTTCTTGCGTGGACAATAAAGCCATCGCCAACGTCTTTTACGAAACCGCCGATCTCATGGAGATCAACGGCGACGACTCCTTCCGCATCCGCTCCTATCGCCGCGCGGCCGAAGCCCTCGAAGGGCTGCCTCAGCAGGTCTCAGCACTGATTGACGAACCCAAGAAGCTGCTGGAGATTCCCGGCATCGGCAAAGGCATGGCTGCGAACATCCAGGAGTTGTGCCGGAGCGGCAAACTTGGGCCCCACCAAGAATTGCTTGTAAAGTACCGGCCCTCGATGCTGGAGCTGCTGAAGATCCAGGGACTGGGGCCGAAAACGATCGCGCTACTTTGGAGCGCATTTCAGGTAAGCGATCTCGCCAGCGTGGAGAAGCTGGCGCGCGAAGGCAAGCTGCGCGAACTGCCGCGCCTGAGCGAAAAGAGCGAGCAGAAAATCCTGAAAGCGATTGAGGATTACCGCCGCATTTCGGGGCGCTTCCTGCTCGACGAAGCTGACCGCACCGCGCAGAAGTTGACCGAGCACCTGCGGCACATCAAGGGGATCGAGAAGATCACGCCCGCGGGTTCGCTGCGCCGTGGACGAGAGACGGTCGGCGATCTCGACGTGCTGATTACCGGGCCCTGCTGTGTTGACGATGAGCAGCGGGCTGGGTTGATCGAAGAGATCCTGCGCTTTCCTGGAATCGTCGAAGTACTGGCCAAGGGCGACAACAAAGTCAGTTTCAAGTTGCGCAAAGGAATGCAGGTGGACGTGCGCACCTTGCCGCCGGAATCCTACGGAGCGGCCATGCAATACTTCACCGGCTCCAAGAACCACAACGTCACACTGCGGCAGCGCGCGCTCAAGATGGGATTCACGCTCAGCGAGTACGGGCTGTTTCGTCTCGACAATAACAAACGTGTCGCTGGCGCGACCGAGGATGAAATTTACGGCAAGCTCAAGCTCGATTGCATCCCTCCGGAACTGCGAGAGAACTTGCGGCGAGATCGAGGCCGCTGCGAAGCACGAACTGCCTGACCTCATCACCGTACAAGACTTGCGTGGCGAAGTCCACATGCATACCGTCGAAACCGACGGGAAGTGCACGATCGACGAGATGGCGGCGGCGGCAAAAGAGCGCGGCTACAAGTACATCGCGATCACCGATCATTCGAAGAACCTGGCATTCGCCAACGGCCTTGATGACAAGCGTGCCGAGCAGCACATTGCCCGTATTCGCGCCGCCAACGAGCAGACCGACGGCATCACCATCATGTCAGGCATCGAAGTGGACATCCTGGCCGATGGAGTGCTCGATCTCTCCGACTCGGTGCTGGAGCAGATGGATGTTGTGGTTGCCAGTGTGCACTCGGCATTTAACCAGGAGCCGCAACAGATGACCGACCGCTCTGTTGCGCGCCTTGAATAACAAGAACGTGTCGATTCTCGGACATCCGACGGGACGTTTATTGCTACGGCGTGACGCCTATCCGTTCGACATGGATGCGATCCTGAAGACTGCGCTGAAGAACAAAGTCGCGATGGAGCTGAACGCGTATCCAGATCGGCTCGACCTGAACGATGTCCATCTGCGGATGGCATGGGAGCGCGGAGTGAAAATTGTGATCAATACCGACGCGCACCACACCTCGCACTTCGAAAAAATCAAGTACGGCATCCTTCAGGCACGCCGCGCATGGCTCACCGCGAAGGATGTGCTGAACACGCTACCGGAAAAAGAATTTCGCCAGGCGATGAAGCATCAGTGGCCCGAAAATTGATAAGGCGAGTTACAACGGACTTGACGCGATTGGGTAGCGTAGCGCCTAGTTGGATTATTCGTGAACGTGAGGTGTCATCCTGAGCGTAACGCCCACAAAGAATTTCCGACCCGCTTTTTTGCGGGTCGGGCGGGCGCGGAGTCGAAGGAACCCTAGTCGACCAAAAAAATCAAGGTGTGGCGGGCTGGCGCTGCAACAAGTCTGGGATTGCTGGCGGCTATAGGGGTCCCTCGACTCCTCGCTGCGCTTGTCGCTCGGGGTGACACCCGAGAAAACTGACGGCACGCTCTTGTATCATCATCGGGGGTGATTCATGGCTGACAATCCGACTCCGCCGAAACCGACACCACCGCAATACGATGCCGGGCATGTTCCCATCACGGAGGAATTCGACAGCCCCAAGCGCAGCCTGCCACCCGCCGTGCCAGTTGCCATTGCACTGGCTATCGTTGCCATCGTGATCGGCGTCATCGCTTTTGTCGAGCGCTCCAAGCCGGTGGCGCAGGGTGGTATCGACGCGGTTTTCGCCAGCCAACCTGCCAACATGACCAACACCATGGTGCTTCTCCAGGTCACGGTGAGCAATGTCGGTGACAAGGCGCTGTACATCAAGTCCATCAGCGCTAACCTGAAAACCGACCAGGGCGACCAGTCCGATGACGCCGCGTCTGCTTCCGACTACGATCGATACTTCTCAGCCTATCCGGAGCTGCGCCAACACTCGACGCAACCGTTGACGGTGGAGACCAAGATCATGCCGGGTGCCGAGCAAAAGGGAACTGTGCTGGTGGCGTTCCCGGTGACCGAACAGCAGTTCAACACTCGCAAGGACCTCAACGTGACCATCGTGCCATACGATCAGAATCCGATTGTGTTGCGCGAGAGAAACGCCGCAGCGAAGTAGCGTCCTACTCAAATCCCATGACCTCTGGAACTTTAACCGGCGCAGGTCTCAGCCTGGGCGCAGCCGCCGTCTGGGGCGGAGGCGATTTCGCTGGCGGCATCGCCACCAAGCGGGCCAATGTATTCCGCGTTGTCGCGGGTGCGCACGCATGCGGCTTGCTGCTGATGCTTGTTGTTGGTCTGGATTATGGGAGAGCCGCTCCCTCCGCACTCAACATTATTGTGGGGCGCAGTCGCCGGTGTTGCTGGGGCATTCGGCATAGCAGCGCTGTACCAGGCGCTTGCGATCGGACGCATGGGTATCGTCGCGCCGGTGGCGTCTGTCATCACGGGAGTGTTGCCGGTGTTGGCCGGCATGTACAGCGAAGGAATGCCCGACCGCATTCAGCTTGCGGGCTTCGTGCTGGCGTTGATCAGCATATGGCTGATAGCGCGGCCAGACGGTGCAATCGATACGCATCGCGGCCTGGGGCTCGCGGTGTTGGCAGGTGTGATGTTTGGCCTGTTCCTCATCGCCGGCAAGCACGCAGGCCATCACGGAGTATTCTGGCCGCTGGTCGCGGCGCGCACTGTTTCTACGCTACTCATGCTGCTTATCGTGGCTTGTTCGGCCGGCGACAAGCGGCCCCTTCGCCCAGCCCTCGTTCCGATTCTGCTCTCGGGAATGCTGGATACCTCTGCGAATGCGCTTTTCATCGCGGCCACACAACACGGGCGCCTCGACGTCACCGCGGTATTGTCGTCACTTTATCCTGCCAGTACGGTGATTTTGGCGCGGATATTCTTGAAGGAGCGCATCTCAGCCACGCAGAATGCGGGCATCGTGGGTGCGCTGATTTCAGTGGCGTTGATCGCGGCGCGATAAACCAGAGTACGGGTAGTGCGGGCCTTCAGGCCCGCGTATAGGGCGCAGGAAGAAGAATCGTTTAAGCCGCTGAGGTCGATGACCTCAGCGGCTTAAACGAGGCCTTTGGGCCCAGCGAACGCGGCGCTGAAGCGCCGCACTACCCGAACGGGCGGATATACTAATCTCGGAACCGCTCTAGCTCACCAACTCCGGCTTGATCCAGGGGAACTGGAAGATCGCCAAGGGATCCTCGGGATAGCTCACCTCGAAATCGAGGTGGGCGTCAGCGATGATCCAGTAATAAGTTTTCAGCGTGGAGATGATCGCGTCAATCCCCTCGTCAAGTTCCCGATGCGTGGAGGCCAGGGCTGACAGGGTGCGCTCGTGATGAGCAAAATGCGGGTTCAAGACCTGCTTCAAATTGGCGACCGCTCGGTCCAACTCGGCGCGATCGTCCGCAAACTCGCGTTCACTCAGCTTGTCGTGCAGCAGATGGGGATAGTCCTCAAGCTGGGTCAGTACTCGCCGCAAAGAGAGATCCGTATTCTCCGCATCGAGCAGTCGGAGGACGCGGGCCGCCATGGCGTCTGCGTAAGCGGCTCTCACCATATCGAGAAATGCATTACGGACGCCGTGAAGTTGAGGGTTAGGCTCAATGACCTCGTGCTCGATCTTCCAGTAGATATCGCGGTCGCGCGCCAGGCTCAGGACTTGGTTGCGGATTTCGCGAAGTTCACTTCTGGCGCGCTCGCGGAACTGTTTTTCGCTCAACATATGCTTAAGTGTATCGAACCGTGCAAACAATCACTTGTCAGATTGGTCACAGGGCACATTTTCTCTGCCTACCGCGCGAAACCTCCGCAGTACTTGCCCCGGGGCGCACTGTCCTGACGCGGCGGTACAATAAATCTTTGCGAGGCCATCATCGTGCTTACTTATGAAGAAATTGTAGCGCTCGAGCAGAAATACCTGCTCAACACTTACGCCCGCTACCCGCTTGCCATTGCGCGCGGAAAGGGAGTTTACGTTTACGACGTTAACGGCGGCCGCTATCTCGACTTTCTCACCGGGTTGGGCGTCAATGCCTTGGGCCATGCCCATCCCCGCATCGTCAAGGCCATCCGCGAGCAGGCGGCGAAAGTCATCCACGTTTCCAACCTCTACTACAACGAATATCAGGGGCTGCTGGCGGAGAAGCTCTGCACGAAGTCGGGATTGGATCGCGCCTTTTTCTCCAACAGCGGAACCGAGGCGATCGAAGGGGCGTTGAAGCTCGTGCGTGCCGCCGGCCATGCCACGGGTGGGGCGGAGAAGAGCATCGTGATCGCGCTGGAGAATTCCTTTCATGGGCGTACCATGGGCGCGCTCGCGCTCACCGGCCAGGCGAAGTATCGCAAGGACTTCGATCCCATGCTGGAGGGCGTGCGCTTCGTGCCGCGAAATGATGTGGAAGCCTTGCGCAATGCGATGGACGACAAGGTTTGCGGCATTGTGCTGGAGCCTATTCAGGGCGAGGGTGGCATTCAGGAGTCGTCAACCGAGTTCCTGCGCGCCTGTCGCGATCTCGCCGACCAGCATCAGGCTGCGCTCATCTTCGACGAGATTCAATGTGGACTGGGACGGACGGGACAGCTCTTCGCCTTCGAGCATTTCGGCGTTGTGCCGGATGTGGTGTGCATCGCCAAACCTATTGCCGCCGGACTGCCTCTGGGCGCGTTTCTCGCGAACGAACGGTTCGCACAGCACATCACTCCGGGCAAGCACGGGACAACGTTCGGCGGAGGCCCGCTGACCTGCCGCGTCGCGTTGGAGTATCTCGCTATCTTGGAGGACGAAAACCTGCTGGAGCAGGTGCGTCGCGTCGGGGGCTACTTATCGCAGAAGCTGCGCGAACTAGTGGACAAGTTCGACATTGCGGTGGAAGTCCGAGGTGTGGGAGCGATTCAGGCGCTACAGTTGACCGTCCCCGGCAAGCCGATCCTCGAAGGCGCGCTTGCCAAAGGTCTGCTGATCAATGTGACGCAAGACACAGTGCTGCGCTTCTTGCCGCCCTTCCTGCTGCAAGAAAAGCACGTGGATAGTGGAACGCGGATTCTGCGCAAGCTGCTGGCGGAGGCGCAGAAGGGTGCAGCGAAAGCAGCGAAGAGCGCTCAGCACGCGGTGACGCAGGCGTAGGCACAAAGCTTGTCTGGAAGCGATCTCCGCAGTCCCGCTTCGCGGGACTGCTGTCACGCCGCCATCGACCGCGAACGCGTGAGCACAACGTAGCGCTCCGAGGCCAGCAGGATGCCCTCTAGGTCACTGGAGTGACAGCAATCTACCGCACCAGCAGCCAAAGCCTCGGACCACATGCGATCGTCCGCCAGACGATGAATGCACACGAAGGCGGTCGACGGAAATTCCGAGCACAGAGACTTCAGTTTCGCGAAGTCAACCAGCTCCAGGTCCACGACTGCGAATGGAGCGCGAAGGCGCGCTACTGCAGGAGCAATCTCCCCTGCAGACTTTGCCAGGGCGAGGTTGCGAAACTGTTTCCCAAGGCATGCAGTCAGGCGGTAGGCCGCAGCTGCATCGTGGTGAGCGAGAACAACATTGATAGGCCGCATGGCAAACCCCTTTGGAAATGGCGGAGGGGGGCGGCAAGAGCCAACCCGGTGATGATGTTCGTGGACGATCCAACAACCCCGCACCAGCCCGGCGCGGGACCACACAGTTATAGACGAGCGGCGCCGCTATTTGGCAGCGTCGCCCGCATGGGTTGCGGGTTCGAAGGCTTCCGGCTGCAGCTTGCCATTTCGCTTCAGCAGAATTTCCACTTTGCCTTCGGCTTCCTCCAGTTCCTTGCGGCAGGAACTGGAAAGCTTCATGCCCTCATCGAAAAGCTCCAGTGCGTGGTCGAGGGAAACGTCCCCCTTTTCAAGTTCAGCCACGATTTTTTCCAAACGCTGGAGGCACTCCTCGAATTTAGGCAAGCTCAAACTCCGTTACTAATTCTAGTGCAGAATGGCCGCGTTGAACGTGAAAATTTAGAGCGGTTCCGCAATTGATTTGTCGGTTTGCTCGGGTAGTGCGGCGCTTCAGCGCCGCGTTCGCCGCGCCCGAAGGCCCGCTTAAGCCGCCGAGGTCGACGTCCTCAGCGGCCTAAAGCAGTTTTTGCTCTTGCCTTATACGCGGGCCCGAAGGCCCGCACTACCCGGGCGTGCGGATACACCAACCTCGGAATCGCTCTAAGCAGATTAGGAAATAATGTGACTGCGAAAAAGCAGCGGTGCCGCCTGAAGCCGGCTCAATAAATTGATGAGACTGCCTTGACGCTGCGCTGAAGAGCCGCTCTACCGTAGGCAAGACGGAGTACGGAATTTCTTAAAACTGCTCTAATACTTCACGATCTTTGTGAAACTCGCGGGATCCAGGCTGGCGCCGCCCACCAGCGCGCCGTCAATTTCGGTCTCCGACATCAGTGCTGCTGCATTATCCGGCTTGACGCTGCCGCCGTAGAGAATCCTCAACTTCTGGGCAAACTCTTTGCCGAACGCTTTCTCCGCCTCATGGCGGATGACCATGTGCGCATCGGCGGCCATCTGAGGCGTTGCCGTTTTGCCAGTGCCAATGGCCCAGACAGGTTCATAAGCGACGGCGAGTTTCGCCGCTTTCCTTCGCCGAGATGCCGTTGAAGGCGCGGGTGCACTGGCGGCGCAGCACGTCTTCGGTCAGGCCAGCCTCGCGCTCCTCCAAGTACCTCGCCGACGCACACGATGGGCGTCAGTCCGTTCTCCAGGGCGATTTCGAGTTTGCGATTGACGGTGTCATCCGTTTCGTTGAAGTATTGCCGGCGCTCCGAGTGCCCGATGATTACGTGCGTGACCTCGATTGCGGTCAGCATTTCGGGTGACACTTCGCCGGTGAAGGCCCCCTCTTTTTCCCAGTGCATGTTCTGAGCGCCGACGGCGACGTTCGATCCACGCGCAGCATCCACGGCGGCATGGAGATCGACGAACGGCGGGCAGACGACGATCTCGTCGCGTGAGTGGCCGGCGACCATGGGAAGGAATTCGGCGAAGAATGTCGGTTGTCTGTTCCGGCGTTTTGTACATCTTCCAATTGGCGGCGATGAGTTTCTTACGTGTCATGGATTGTGTCCGTTCGCAGGGATTTGCTGGCAGCGAAGGCGCGAGCTGCATGAGTGTATTGGGTAAATGTCTCGGAATCAAAGAGCACGAACCGCACTTCCCGAACATGGGTGGCTTTTTCGAGTGCCCCAGCCGCGCTGGTTATGGCGACTTGTGACGCCAGGTCCACCGGATACCGGTAGGCACCGGTTGAAATTGCCGGAAAGGCGATGGATGCGAGTTGCAGCTCGTCAGCAATTCGGATCGACTCACGATGGCAGCTGGCAAGCGTTTCTGCCTCGCCCTGTTTACCGCCGTTCCAGAAGGGACCGACCGTATGGATGACGTACCGTGCAGCGAGGCGTCCGGCGGGGGTTGCGACGGCCTGTCCGGCGGGAAGACGACCGATGCGTCCAACAATCTCGCGGCAAGCCTCGAGGATGGCCGGCCCTCCCGCCCGATGAATGGCGCCATCTACGCCGCCGCCGCCGAGCAGGGAAGAGTTGGCTGCGTTCACGATGGCGTCGGTTTCCTGGCGAGTGATGTCGCCGGGACCGAAAATCACGAGGGCGCGATCCGCCATGGTTACGCGCAGAAGTGTAGAAGTACTTTCCATGTTTTTGCCGTCGATGATCGCTGAAGGTCCACGACCCACATAGGCAGGATTTTGTGTCCCGCTCGATGCGAGAACCGGAGGTTGTCGCGAATCAGTTTTGCTCCACGCTAAAGACCCAGGGAAAAATTGATAGAAATTAGGGTTTCGCCCTCCACCGGTTTTCCACAGCGCTCGTAGGGAGTATATTTCCACTTCCGTACTGCATCCATCGCCGAATTATTTAGCTCGGGTGACACACCGCTGATCACCTGAAGATGTTGGATTGCTCCATCTTTTCCGACCGTGGCATAGAGCCAAACGGTACCTTGATGGTGGCTCATGCGCTCGTTTTCTGGATATGTTGGTTGGACTTTCTTGTCCAGATGCGGCGGCAGGAAGTTTTTGCCGATGTCAGCACAGGAAGGAAAGTCGCTGGTGGTGCTATTTGGAGGTGGGGCAAAAAGCGAATCTTCAAACGTTACGCCACGGTTGACGCTAATTGCGCCTTCCTCTTGGACATCGGCACCAAACGTCAGCCGCAGCGATTGAGGAAACTCGATTTCCCCAACCTTCACGTAATCGTTGTATTCGAAGGTACCCTGTACGAAATCGCGGAAACTCAGCGCCAGCGCAGAAATGGGATCGATACACCAAGCACGTCCTGCTAGACTCACACATTTTGCACTCGACTTCCCCACGCTCTCATTCGAGACTTGCAATTTGGATTTGCTGAGATCTAATGGCGGAGAAATCAACGGACCTGCGGGGTTGTTGCCATTGAGTGCGCCCAACGCCTCTTCAAACCGGAGCACTGAAAGTGGAGGAGCAGGAAGATTCGACAACCTATATAGCCTTCCGTTATTAAGCACGATAACTCGTGAGTATCCGGCCCCACTCCACTCGGCCCGCCACTTATCCGGAGCTGCCCAGGAAATCTCGTAGGTGAGTTCTACGTCCTGGTTCTTCCGCCTTGGCACTCTCACCTTGGCGATGAGCTTCACGGGACCATCCGTCCAGAGGTTCGCTTGCCGAAAAGATTTCGTCAGCAAGTCGCGAGCGGCATCTTCTTTGCTTTCCCCGAATGCACCGGCGCTTATCAAAACTAACAGCACCAATTGAAATGAAACCAGCTTCGCAGCTCCGCATGCCAATAACCTCCCTATTGTCGAAGGTCCCAGTCCACCTTACTTGTTGCTCAGCGCTTCCACGCCGGGCAACTTTTTGCCCTCCAGGAACTCCAGCGAAGCGCCGCCCCCGGTCGAGATGTGGGTGATCTTATCGGCCACGCCGGCTGCCTTGACGGCAGCCACGCTGTCGCCGCCTCCGACGATGGAAACCGCTGCGCCGTTGTCCGCCACGGCGTAAGCGATCTTCTTCGTTCCCTTGGCGAAGGCCTCGATCTCGAACACGCCCATGGGGCCGTTCCAGACGATGGTACGGGCGAGGCTGATCTCAGTGGAGAACAGCTCCACCGTTTCCGGGCCGATGTCGAGCGCCATCATGTCGGCGGGAATCGGCTTACCCACGCCGATCTGTTGGATACGAGCATCGGCGGCCATCTTGTCGGCGACCACGTGGTCCACGGGCAGCAGGAACTTCACACGATGGGCCTTGGCGTCGGCGAGAATTTGCGACGCCAGCTCCACCTTGTCCGCCTCCAGCAGCGACTTGCCAATCTCCTGCCCCTGCGCCTTGAGGAAGGTATAAGCCATTCCGCCGCCGACGATGAGCGTGTCCACCTTGGTCATCAGGTGTTTGATGACGCCGATTTTGTCGCCCACCTTCGCTCCGCCGAGGATCGCGACGAACGGCTTCTGCGGGATGAGACAGAGCCTTGCCCAGGTATTCGAGCTCTTTCTCCATCAGCAAGCCGGCGGCTTTCTTCTCCACAAAATGGGTGATGCCTTCGGTGGAGGCGTGGGCGCGATGCGCCGAGCCGAACGCGTCGTTCACGTAGAAGTCGCACAGCTTTCCCAGTCGCCTGGCGAACTCCGGATTGTTGGCTTCCTCTTCCGAGTGAAAGCGCAAGTTCTCCAGCAGTAAGGACTGCCCGCGCTCCAGTTTCTCAGCCATCTCTTCCGCCTGCACGCCAATGCAGTCGGGAGAAAAGCCGACGTTCTCGCCGCGCCGCAAAACATCGTCGAGCAGAATGCGCAGTCGCTCGGCCACCGGCTTCAGGCTCATCTTGGGATTCGGCTTGCCCTTCGGACGCCCAAGGTGGGAGGCAAGTATGAGCCGGGCGCCGTGCCGCAGTGCGTACTCGATGGTGGGCAGCGTCTCGCGGATGCGGGTGTCATCCATGACGCGGCCGTCGTCGAGCGGAACGTTGAAGTCAACCCGCATGAAGACTCGTTTATTGTTCAGCGGAAGATCACGAATGGATAATTTCGACATGGAATTAGACCCTTGCTGTCAGCTCTCAGCTATCAGCCGTCCGCTACAACACGACAGGAATTGCGGCTTCCCGTCGAGATCATAGAAGCTACTAAGAGCCGTTGTAACTGACAAACTCCAACCGCTTGTTTAGCTGAGGGCTGACAGCCGACAGCTGATAGCTAGTTCCTGCCTTACAGCCCCTTCTGTCCGAGGTAATGGATAAGGTCGCGGACTCGGCAGGAGTAGCCCCACTCGTTGTCGTACCACGAGATCACCTTTACGCAGTTACCGGCCACGACGCGGGTCATAGGCGCGTCCACAATCGAGGAACGATCGTCGCCGCGGTAATCGATGGAAACTAGTTCGGCCGTCTCGTAACCCAGATAGCCCTTCAGCGGGCCCGCTTCGGACGCGGCCTTCAGTGCGCCGTTCACCTCTTCCACGGTGGTCTTCTTCTCCACAAACACCACCAGGTCCACCACCGAGACATTGGGCGTCGGCACGCGCATGGCGAAGCCGTCGAGTTTGCCCTTCAAGTCAGGAATCGCCAGATAGACCGCCTTGGCAGCGCCGGTCGAGGTCGGAATCATGGACAGCGCGGCCGCGCGGGCGCGCCGCAGGTCCTTGTGCGGGAAGTCGAGAATGACCTGATCGTTGGTGTAGGAGTGGATCGTGGTCATGGTGCCGCACACGATTTTGAAGTTATCGTTGATGACCTTGGCAATGGGCGCCAGGCAATTGGTGGTGCAGGAAGCGTTGGAAATGATGTGGTGCTTCGCCGGATCGTACTTGTCTTCGTTGACGCCCAACACGATGGTGATGTCTTCGTCGCTTGCCGGCGCCGTGATGATGACCTTCTTCACCGGACCGCGCAGATGTTGCTTGGCCAGTTCCGCCTTGGTGAACTTACCGGTGGATTCGATTACGACCTGCGCCCCTACCGACGCCCAATCGAGCTTGGAAGGATCTTTTTCGGCGAATACGCGGATACTCTTGCCATCCACGCTGATGGAGTCCGCCGTCGCGGAGATGTCATTTTTCAAGTTGCCGAGGATGGAGTCGTACTTCAGAAGATGTGCCAGCGTCTTGGGGTCGGTGAGATCGTTGACCGCAACGAAGTCGAGATTCTTGTCGGTGAGCGCGGTCCGCAGAATGTTGCGGCCGATGCGCCCGAAGCCATTGATACCTACTTTGATTGCCATTGTGCCTCGCTAAGAAAACGTCAGATTGAGATTCAATGAATGCGAACTGCACTCCGTAACGATAAGCTGATATGGAGCCGAAACCAAAGCCTAGCATCATGGGTAAGGCGAGGCAATGGCCCACGTCACCATAGCTTTGGCAGCCAGCCTTCGGGCCGGCGCAGTCCGGCGGCCGATTGCTACCAGCTAGGCAGGCGTGTTACAAGTGCAACATGCGCAGATGGATGCGCGACCGCGGCAAGCGGCGCAAATCGCAAGACGACAAGCAAGGGCAGGAGAATCCCGCTCCTCTGCAACCCAAATTTCCCGATCCCGCGGCGGCTGACGTCGACGGTAACAGGCAGCCGGATTTTGTAGCGCAGCCGGAAGCTCCAGCGGAACCCCCGACTACGTCGCCCGAGCCGCAGCCGACCAGCCCGACCGTTGGAGGCGAAGAGCCTTCGCAGCAGCAGCGGCGCGACCGCAACCGTCGCCGCGGACGACGTGGCCGTGGTGGCCGTCCACAGCAGCCGGTACAGGCCCCAGCTTTGCCTGGCCCGGGCGGTCCGACGGGAGAAGCTGGCGAGGCCGAAGAGCGCGACAGAGACTGGCGAGCCCGCAGCGGTTGCTGCCGCTACAGTTCGTCCGCCGGCCCCCCACGAGACCAAGAAGTCCAAGGGCGCAGTGGTGCTCGTCGATCGGACTACCCGGCTCCGGCAAGAGCACATGGTTTAAGCGTCACAATATCCTTCCGCTGTCCAGTGACATGGTGCGTATTCTGCTGTTCGACGATGTCACCGAGCAGCGCTATCAGGACCTGGTGTTCTCGACTTTGCGCTCCATGCTGCGCGGGCGGCTGCTGGCGCGACGGCCCTGGAACTACGTGGACGCCACCAATTTGTCTCCCCATGAGCGCCGCAGTTGGATAAAGCTGGCGCATGACTTTGGCTACGAGGCGCATGCGGTCTTCTTCGATGTGCCGCCGGAGGTCTGCATCGAGCGCAATCGCCGCCGCGAGCGCAACGTGCCGGAAGATGTTATGCAGCGGATGGCGGCCAAGCTGCGTCCGCCGAAGTTTGAAGAGGGCTTCGCCAAGATTACGGTGGTGCGATTGAGAAAGAAGGACGGGGAAGCACGCCGCCGCCGCAGGAGCCGCAGCAAGAGTGCCGAAATCCAACCTGACGAAGCCGAGCCACCCAACGTGGCGGATTCCGAGTACTAATTCGTCGCAGAAATCGACAGCAGAGAAGAGCGGCCTGCGGGCCGTTTTTTCTTGCAGGCTAAGAACACACTGCGCCACTCAGATCGCCTAGACCCCTGTCACGGACTCGTAACACTTTCCTGTGTTACCATCGCCGCGAGTCTGTCGTATCGCTGCGGCTCGCAGTCGGTTAACGTCTCTCCCGGGAGGAATCAAGCTATGCAAACGAAAATGGATGCATTAATGACGGCGGGTTGGAACGGCGCTGATCGCGCTTGGCATATCGAGTGCTGGAAGCCCTTGCTCTGTGGATTGTCGGTCGCTGGCTGATCGGTTTTGTTCTTAAGATCATCGGCCGCGGCATGACCCGACAGAAAATCGATCCCACGCTGATTCGCTATATCCAGAACGCGGTCGGCGCCATCCTCAACATCGTACTGGTCATCGCCATTCTAGGCTTCTTCGGCGTCCAGACGACCAGCCTGGCAGCGCTGATCGCCGCAGGCGGTGTGGCCATCGGCCTGGCATGGAGCGGATTGCTGGCCAACTTTGCCGCAGGAGTATTTCTGGTCATCCTGCAGCCGTTCAAAGTTGGCGATTTCGTGACGGCGGGCGGAATCATGGGTACGGTGCATGAGATCGGGCTGTTCGTGACCTACATCGACACCCTGGACAATGTGCGGCACATCGTCGGAAACGGCAAGATCTTCGGCGACGTCATCCAGAATTACTCCACCAACGCTTACCGAAGGGTCGACCTGACGGCGCAACTGGCACATGGAGTCGATGTGCACGTAGCGATGGCGGCGCTCAAGAAGGCCCTGGCGGGCATTCCGAACGTCATGACCAATCCTGCGCCTGACGTCGAGATACTTACTTTCACTCTCGCCGGACCGGTGCTTGCTGTGCGTCCGTATTGCAACAACAAGGACTATTGGCAGGTGTACTTCGATACCAACCGGCTGATTAAAGAGACGTTTACCACGGCTGGCTTCGAGGTGCCGGAACAGCACTACATGGTGCGCACGGCCGCTGCTGGAGCTGGCATGGCGCATTCGGCTTGATTGCGAGTCGACGGTGACGGAAGAGCGGCAGGACGCCGCTCTTCCGTCGCAGTGTACGTTCAGGTGCGCCCACTCACCCATGAAGGTTGCATTGCCGCTCAATCCGGCACACAATAACAATATCTGGGTCTCGTTGTATGCAGTGGGACGAGCAAAAGGGGACATCATGGGACTGCGGTGGATGCTAGCTGGGCTGCTCCTTCTGTTGACAGGAATCGTCGGTGCACAAGTTAGCGGACATGCAGTTGCCAGCCCCAGCGGAGTCGACAAACGCAACCGCAGCAGCCGCGGTAAAAAACGCGCCTTTCTCAGCCGAGGTGATTACGCAGTACGATCGCGCTCTGGACAATGGCGGTCATATCCATCGCGAAACCCGCGGCAAGATCTTTCGCGACAGCCAAGGCCGGATGCGCACCGACAGTGAAACGCCGCCGGTTCAACCCGGCGCCGAAAAGTTTGATCAGGTCACGATTAATGACCCGGTTCAGAAGGTGATCATCAACCTCAATCCCAAGATGAAGACGGCGACGATTTTCCACCTTGGGGGAGTCGGGCCGACAGCCCCGATTGGGATGGCCAATGTTGGGGGTTCTCCGGTAAATGTAGCTCCCGTGCAACCGGGACTGAAGTCAGCAGAACCGAATGCGACGCCCGGGATAACCACTTCGAAGATGTCAGCGAAGCTGGGCACCGCGCCAGTTGAGACCAGGACCGAAGCCCTCGGCAGCAGGACCATCGAAGGCGTTAACGCCACCGGCACCCGGACAACCCGGATCATCGATGCCGGATCGATGGGTAACGACAAGCCGATTATCTCCGTGAGCGAGACCTGGTTTTCTCCCGAGTTGAAGATGACGTGCTGACCGAGACCGATGACGGCCAATCCGGCCATAGCACCATGAAGCTGACAAACATCACGCGTACAGAGCCGGTAGCGCAGTTGTTCCAGGTGCCATCGGACTACACGGTGAAGGACACCGAACCGGCAACGGCGAGCGTGAAACATTAAGGAGCAGGCGGCAAACTGGATGGCTGAATTGGATTTTTCTCCCCCCGAAGAATTGACAATACCTTTGTGGCGCTCTCTCCTGCTCAACGTTCTTGACCGCCTCTCGCCGGAGCGGCTTCCTCCGCTTCAGCTCACCTCCAAGCCTGTGGATGTCGGAATCCTGGTGGGCGACCTGGTCGATCTGCCATGGTTTCGGACGGTCTTCACCAATCTGGGCGACGTGATTTCACCGGAAACGTTGCCCCCGCTGGAACTAGAATCCCGGCCAGTGGATGTTGGCGAGCTTCTGGGAGATGATTTGAGCCGGGGGTGGTGGGACACGCTGCTGGCCAGTCTTCGCGATCGGCTTGCGCCCGAGAAACTTGCCACCGCTGAATCTGACCTCGCAGCCGGTGACGCTTTTCGGAGCTGAATCGAGCCTTCAGATTCTGGACTGGTCCACGCTGATCAGCACTCCAAAAGTTTTCCTGCAAGACGCGCCGAAGGAAGAAGTCCGGACATCGACGAGTGTGGAAGCTGAGCAGCAGCCTACCGTCCAAGCGGCCCCCACGGATCCCGTATTGCTTGCCGCTCGCATGCAACTGGCGCGTGACCTGGGCCGCACCCGCTTCCGGCGAAGAATCTGGATTGGACTGGCGGCTGCGGAAGCTGTTTTCCTGATCGTGGCCATGTTCAAGTTTGTGTAGCAGAGAAAGCTGGGACGACGGAGCGGCCCGCGGGCCGCTTTTTCATTTTGCGCGCTCCGATCGCTATTTCGCACAATTCGCTTGCGGTGTAGGATGGGTTGCCGGTCCATCCTGAGTGTCACATGGGTCTTCGGTTCACCCATAGGGATGAAAATCAACCACGGAGGCACTAAGATCGCGGAGAAAACTCCGTAGAGCAGTTTCACATTTGGTGTAAAGGGTGGAGCACCGCTTCAGTGGTGCAGGTTAGGATTCTGGCTGAATCGGCTTCAGCCGCTGAGGTAACAAAACACTACCTCAGGCGCTAAAGCGCGATCAGGAACTGGCGGGAGTTGTGCACGCCTGAAAGGCGTGCTCCGCCCGTTGCCCAACACTCCCGAAGTGAAACTGCTTTAGAAACAAACCCTCCGTGTCCTCCGTGTCGGAGCCTGCCCTGAGCGAAGCCGAAGGGTGGTGAATGATTTTCGACGGAGCGGACAAACGGCCGGAGTAGCATCCAATTTCTTGCGAAGGTGAAGGCGGCCCTGTGAATCTAAAAACCAGTACACGAGTGGTGAATAACATTGTCATTGTCGACATCATCGGTCAGCTACGGCTGGGCGAGGGTACCAACGTTGTGCGTGACCTGGTTCGCGATCTGATGGGCAAGAACTACAGGAACATACTGCTGAATCTGGCGGATGTGCGCTACATCGACAGCGCTGGAGTGGGCGAGTTGATGAGTTGCTACACCTCAGTCCGCAATCAGGGCGGTCAGCTCAAGCTGATGAACCTCAGCAAGAACGTGCACAATCTCCTGCAGATTACCAAGCTTTACACCGTATTCGACGTCGAAGAAGACGAAGCCAAGGCGATCCAATCGTTCCAGTCGGCGTGAGCATGGCCAGCTGCCGGGCCATCCGCCTCCCTTCACGCTTGGTCGTTCCCCGACCTCAATTCCGTGGCTGTCATCCGACCTTAGGCCCCCGCTGCGCCTGAAAAGAATAAATCGCGGAATGTTCAATTTTGACCAGACTCTCTTGTATCGTATGTGCTGGACTGTTGCGATGCTGTGACTATGGCGTAATCTGTGGCTGGGCGAATTGGAGGTTGAACTGGCTTTCCCGCGCTGCGCGAAACTCAAGACTGGACTTGGGAGCGAGAATGATTCACCGCAAATGCAGAACAATCTTGTCATTCATGTTGGCATTTCTTGTGGCTTGCTGCCTGATTGTCACGGTACGAGCGCAGGAGCCCAAAACTAACCCGACGCCGCAGACATCCGCTGCGCTCCCCGGTTCGACCGGCGGCCAGTACGCCGATACCGAAATCTGCAAGACGTGCCACCAGGAAGTGTGGGACAAACACTTTGCCAATACTCCGCATGCTGCGCTGCTCAAGGGTGAACAGCACGGATGCCAGTCGTGTCATGGTCCGGCCCAGGCCCACGTTGACGGCGGCGGGGACCCCACCAAGATCATTCGCTTTGAGACGTTGAGTCCGGCGGAGACGGCAGCGATCTGCACGAAGTGCCACCAATCGACCCTGGAAACGCAGAATTTCTCCCAGTCGGAACACCTGGCGAACGGCATCAGTTGCACCAACTGTCACAGTCCCCACGGATCCAAGGACCTCAACTTCCTGCTGGTGAAGCCGCAGACTGAGTTGTGTTACGGATGCCACGCCGCGCAGAGGGCCGAATTCGCCCGTCCTTATCGTCACCGCGTCGATGTCGGGCTCATACAGTGCAGCGACTGTCACAATCCTCACGGCACCGAAACCGGTCACCAGGTGCGAGCTGCCGCCGGTCAATTCGCGGTTTGTACCAAGTGTCACACTGACACCATGGGACCGTTTGTCTTCGAGCACGCTCCCGTGAAGACCGACGAAGGTTGTCTATCTTGTCATACGCCGCATGGCTCGACTAATCCGCGCTTGCTGCAGGTGAACAATGTCAACTTCTTGTGCCTCCGCTGCCATACCACCAATATGAATGGAGCAGCGCCCGGTGCGCCCTCGTTCCACAACCAGGCCACGAAGTATCAGGCATGCACGATGTGCCACACGCAAATCCATGGTTCCAATTTCGATCCCTTCTTCTTCCGGTAGGTGGAGGCATGCCAATGGGTTGTCAAAGGAGTCTCGGCACTTATTCTTTTGGGTTGGCTCTGTTCCTGGCTTGCCTGTTCTTGATGAGCAGCACTTTCGCCCAGAGCTCCGGTCAAACACCGCCTCCGACTCCATCCAGCCCGCCGTCCACCTCCGGCGAAGGCAAGGAAATCGGTGGTTTTCAAGTGACCCAGTCGATTGAGATTGGGGGCCGTATCTCGGAAGTCAGCGGCAGCCAGCCGATGTACGACACCCTGGTGAATGACCAGACGGGCGCCCGCATCCTCGAGCAGTCGCTCACCATGCAGTCGCTTGGCCACCAGGACATTTTCGATACCTTGACGCTGAACAGTTTCGGATGGGGCGGCGATCCCGAGCAGGCAGCACGGTTACGTGTGTCGAAGTACCGCTGGTACACGTTTACCGGCAGTTATCAGCACATGCAGAACTACTTCGATTACGACCTGTTTGCCAACCCGCTCAACCCCCCCACCGGTACGCCGTTCATTCCCATCCTGAACTCTCCGCACAGCTACTTTGACCGGCAGAACCTCTACAACTTTGGCATTGTGGTTTTGCCCATGCATACGGTATCGTTTCGCTTCGATTACAATCGGAACCGCTTCATCGGGCCTTCCTACAGCAGTCTCCATGAGGGCACCGAGGCGTTGCTCAACCAGGACTACAACAACACGCTGAACGGATACCGCTTCGGGGCCGATGTCCGCGTCGCGAAGAAAACCACCCTCAGCTACACCCAGATGTTTCAACAATATTCCGGAGACACTCTCTACGGCCTGAACCCATTCAACTCCTGGCCGCTGCCCAATGGCACGCCGGTCTCTTTTGGGCTTTCCTGGTTCAACGGCGGAAGTCCGTGCAGCGCGCCCCTCAACAATGGGGTTGCGAATCCGGCCTGCAACGGCTACTTCAACTACAGTCAGTACCAGCATGTGAGTACTTTCATTCCGACAGAACAAGTCAACCTGAAATCGTCCTCTCTGAAATGGCTGGATTTCAATGGCCAGTACCAGTACAGCCACGCCCGCTCCGACACGCCGCTGACGGCGATCTTCAGCGGACTTACCACACGCAGTTCCAATCTGGGCTACAACACCTCGGGCAGCAGTTCCAATTCCCGGTGGAATTCTTCCTCTGCGGATATCTCGGCCATCTTTCATATCACCAACAAGCTTCGGTTGGTGGAGACTTTCCGCTTCCACGACTTCAGTGTATCTGGCGACTATTTGGACCTTGAGTCCAATTTCTTCACTTCTGCCGGCCTGCACTCGGCTACTCTACTCAGCCCGGTATTTATGTTCCCGCCCACCACCCTGCTTCATGGTTCAAGCTCTCCGGCCGACATCATCAACGAATCGACCATCAACCTGATCGGCCAGAACATGAAGCAGAACGACTTTCAGGTGCAATACGACGTCTCGCGCTGGTTTGGTGTACGCGCCGGCTTCGTGTGGAGCAACTACATCATCCAGCCAGGAAGCACCCAGCAGGTCGCCTTCGGCGATATTTATTACCCTAATAATCCGAATCGCGGCAACTGCGTTGGATTACCGTTAAATCCCGATGGCAGCTGCACCTTCAGCGGTCTCATCGCGCCGTTTGGCAACCCGACTACCGAGATCAACAACTACTCTGGCGTCGTGGGGGCCTGGTTTCGGAAGGGCAGTACTCTGCATGCCAACTTCAACGCGCAATTCGGCGGCGCCGACAACTGGATCTATCGCATCGATCCTCTAAGCTCCTTCAATATTTCGGGAAACGTGTCTTACTCACCTCGTCCGTGGCTCATGCTGGGAGCCAATCTTAATTTCCAACAAGCCAAGAACAATACCAGCGACATCCAGTACAACCAGCATAACTACTCCACGGTGCTCAACGCCATGATCAATCCCAACAAGTACTGGGGACTGGACATGGCGTATAACTACGATGCCATTCAGCAGGACATGTTCCTCTGCTTTGCCGGAACGGTGACCCCGTCGGACACCACGACCTGTGCTGGGGATCCCACACTGCTGCAGACCTACGGCTTCTATCGCACCCATACACAGTTTGGTTACTTCGCCTTGACGCTCACTCCCATCGAGCGCGTCACCATGCGTCTGGGCTACAACATCGTCGATAACCAGGGCAACACTACGTCCTTGAATACCCTGCTGCCTTTGGGGCCGCTTTCTTCCATTTATCAGTCACCTCTCGCCGCGGTGGATGTCCTTGTCCACAAGGACGTCACCTTCAAAGCCGGATGGAATTATTACCAATACGGAGAGGGATCGTTCGTGGGGCCAACTGCTCCGCGCTACTTCCACGCCAATAACACCACACTTGCGCTTAGGTACGCGTTCTGATCGATGCGCGCTCCTCGAGGGTGAATCGTTTTTTCCTATCCAGACTTGCAACTCCAAACTAGAAACTCGACACTGTCTTCGTGAAACTCCTGATTGCCCTCCATCATCGTTTCCCACTTTGGCAAATCCCGCCGTGGTTCCCCGAGCGGCTGCGGTGCGATTTTCCTCAGCTCGAAGTGGTGCACCTGCCCAATTACGATCGTGTGATCGAGGAGATCGCCGATGCCGACATCGCGATCTCGTGGTCTTTGCGCGGGGACCAGATCAAAGCAGCAAAAAGACTGCGCTGGATTCATTCGACGGCTGCCGCGGTGCATCAGATGATGACGCCCGAATTGCGCGCCACGGACATTGTCGTGACCAACGCGCGCGATGTACATGGGCCGGTGGTGGCGGAACATGCCGTCGCGCTTGCGTTCGCCCTTGCCAAGCGATTGCCGCAAGCCGTGCGGTATCAGCAGCAAAAGCATTGGGCGCAGGACGATCTATGGGACGACCGGCCTCGTCCCCGCGAACTGAATGGCGCCACCATGACGATTGTTGGCCTGGGCGCGATCGGCGAGCCCCTGGCGCGTCTGGCGAAATCTCTGGGCATGCGCGTCGTTGGTGTGCGAGAGCATCCGGAGCGGGGAAGTGAAGTTGCGGATGCCGTCTATGGTTTCGAGGACCTCGACCAGGCGTTGAGCATGGGCGATTTTGTGGTGCTGGCTGTTCCCATCACGCCCAAGACTCGTCACTTGATGAATGCCGAGCGTCTGGCTCGGCTAAAGCCCGATGCTTATCTGATCAATGTAGGTCGCGGTGTTCTGATTGACGAAGCCGCACTGGTGGATGCACTGCGAGCGAAGAGCTTTGGTGGCGCGGCGCTCGACGTCACCACCGAGGAGCCTCTGCCTCAAGACTCTCCGCTGTGGGAGATGGAGAATGTCTTCATTACCCCTCACATTGCCGGGTTGACGGAAAAGATGTGGGAGCGCCATTACGAGCACTATACGAAGAACCTGCGCCGGTTCCTCGATGGGCAGCCGCTGTTGTGGGTAGTAGACAAGGAGCGAGGATATTAGAGAACTGGAGTTAGCAGTCAGCAGTCAGCACTCAGCAGTCAGGAGTCAGCACTCAGTTCACCGCCGAAGCGGTTATGGTACCCGATAGCTGAATGCTGAGTGCTAATTGCTAATTGCTAATTGCTTCCGGCCCCGCCGGCACGGTGAAGTGAAACACCGAGCCACTGCCGAGTTGCGACGTGACCCCAATGGTCCCGCCGTGGGCTTCGACAATGGCCTTGGCGATTGCCAGGCCCATGCCTGTGCCTTGCACGCGATAACGTTGATCTCGCCCTCGATAGAACTTCTCGAAGATTAGCGACAGCTCCATATCGTCAATGCCGGGACCGCGGTCGGCGACGCTGAGGCTTACCATCTTCCCCGCAGGTTCCGCGGAGATGGTAATCGGGGTCCCAGGAGGTGAGTACTTGGCGGCGTTCTCGAGCAGCTGCACCAGTACCTCGGCAATCCGCTCCAAGTCGATGCGGACGGAGGGCAAGGACTCCGGAAGGTGTAGCTTCACTTCGTGTCCGGCCAACGCCTGTTTCGATTCATCCAGCGCGACTTCGACGACCTGCCCCACAGCATAGGTTTCGCGACGCAATTCCACTTGCTGGGCGTCGAGTTGGGCCATTTCTGCCGCTTCGCCCACCAGCCGATTGAGGCGATCGGTTTCTTCGTCAATTATGGTGAGCAACTCCCTTTGCCCTTCGAGGTCGACTTGTGCCGGCGCAAGCAGCGTAGTCACCGAAGCCTTGATGGACGTAAGTGGAGTGCGGAACTCATGCGTAACGCTATCCAGCAGGGCTGAGCGCAGCTTTTCGCTTTCGCGGGCCGCTTCCGCGCGGGTGAGGGTTTCGACCGCTCCGGCCCGCTCGATGGAAATCGCGATCAAGCTACCGACGGCTTCCAGGGTTTCACGCGACAGTACCGCGCCTTCCAGCCCGAGGCTGCCCACCGGCTTGACTCCAATGCGCAACGGCACGAAGCACAACTGCCGTTCCTGATCCACGACCAGTTCGCCCCGCCCGCTTACAGCCTCGAGTTGTTCTTCGCTTAGTTCGGGGTGGTCCACGCCAGTTCGATAGACTTCCTTGCGTTTGGGCAGAAACATCGCAGCGGCTTTTAGTCCGAAAGCGTCCCGCACGTAGTGAGGGATGGAATTAAGCAATTCCATCACGTTATCGGTGGCGAGCAATTGCTGGCTCAGCGAGTACAGCCGCTCCACTTCCTTGCGACGCCGAGTGGCGTTCAGCGCCTCACGGCGGGCCCGTTCAGCGAGCCGGCTGGCCACGATGGCGGTGGCCAGAAAAGCGAGCAAGGCAATCCAGTTCTGCGGGTCGCTGATGGTGAAGGTATGAACCGGCGGCAGAAAGAAGTAGTTGAACGCCAGCGTGGCTACGACGGCGGCGGTGATGGCGACGGTCAGTCCCCAGTTGCTAGCTAACAAGAGCACCACGAGTAAGAATGTCAGGGCGACGGTTGTAGGATTCACATCTGGCAGACGACGGTACGCAAGCACCAGGACGGCGATAGTGCCCATCGCGACGACATAGTGGTACAACTCAGTTTTCAGCCTTCGCCCAGAAATAGCGAAGGACGAGTGGCCGTCGTGTTGATCGCCAGGTGCTCGGGGATTCACGCCATGATTGTATCGAATCGACTTTTCCAGCTTCCTGCAGCAGAATAGTGGCGCAATGCAAAAAACCCCCGAGCAATGGTTGGAGGAGACCGCACCGGCCAAGAAGAGCGGCGTCTTCAAGCTGTTCCTGGGATACGCGCCGGGCGTCGGCAAGACCTATGCCATGCTGAGCGAAGCTATCCGGCGGAAAAGTCGCGGCGAAGATGTCGTCATCGGGGTGATCGAGACGCACGGGCGCAAGGCGACGCAGGAAATCGCCTCGCGCCTGGAGACCGTGCCGCGTAAAAAGATCGATTACAAGGGTACGCTTTTCGAAGAGATGGATGTGGATGCCATTCTGGCGCGCCATCCGCAAGTCGCGTTGGTGGATGAACTGGCGCACACCAACATCGAAGGCAGCAAACACCACAAGCGGTACGAAGATGTGTTCGAGTTGCTGGACGCTAAGATTGATGTGGTTTCGACCATGAATGTGCAACACCTCGAAAGTGTCACGCCGATGGTCCACAAAATCACGGGCGTGGTGGTGCGAGAGACTGTGCCGGATTGGGTACTGAAGCGGGTGGACGAGATTGTAATGTCAGATGTCACGCCCGAGGCGTTGCAGACGCGCATGCGCCGGGGCGACATCTATCCCATGGAGCGCGTGGACCGCGCACTTGGTAGCTTTTTTCGTCCCAGTAACCTGATTGCCTTGCGCGAAGTGGCCTTACGCCATGTCGCGCAGGTGGTGGACCGCAGTCTGGAACCGTATCTCGATACGGAAGCGTCCGGCCGCGATTTGAATGTCGCTGAGCGAATTGCTGTCGGCGTTAGCTCCAATCCGGCAGCGCAGTATCTGGTAGCCCGGGCTTCCCGCATGGCACAAGCCATCAATGGCGAATTGTTCGTCCTGTATGTCGACACGGGAGTCGATGACGCCGATCCGGAGAGACAGCGTTCGCTACAGGCGAATCTTCATTTTGCCGAAAATCTTGGGGCAAAGATCGTGCGGCTCAAAGGTAAAGACGTTGCCCAGGCGATGGCGGAGTTCGTGCGCGACAAGCACATCACGCAGATGATTTTTGGACATTCTGCAACCAGCGGTTGGCGTAAGTACCTGTTCATGTCGGCCGTGCATCGGTTCCTGCGCGACGCGCCGGCGGTGGATGTTCACATTGTGAAGCAGCAGCCGAATTGAAGTTTCAAGTTTCGAGTTTCCAGTTTCCACGTTTTCGGAATCCGGGATAACTTGAAACTCTAAACTTGAAACTCGAAACTGCAATCAAAATGCATACCCGCCCGCACATTCTGGTAGTGGACGACGAGCCGCAAATCACTCGCGTGTTGCGCACGAGCCTCAGTGCGCAAGGCTACGAGATCCGTGTGGCTAACGACGGCGAAACCGCACTCGAGATCGTGAAGGACTTCGCTCCTGACTTGGTAATCACCGATCTGGCCATGCCCAACATGAACGGCATCGAGCTGTGCCGCCGATTGCGCAAAATGTCGCAAGTCCCCATTCTTATACTTTCGGTGCGCGGCGAAGAGCGCAGCAAGATTGAAGCGCTCGACTCGGGCGCCGATGATTACGTGACCAAACCGTTCAGCACCGGTGAACTGCTGGCGAGAATTCGCGCAGCGTTGCGGCGCTCACCACCGAGCACCAACGAACCGCAAACCAAGATCGATCTTGGTGACTTCCACATTGATCTCGACGCACATTCCGTCGCGGTCGCCGGCAGAGAAGTCCGGCTAACGCCCAAGGAGTTCGATGTGCTGGTGTACATGGCGCAACATCCACGCAAGGTGCTGACTCACCGCTCGATCCTTAATGCGGTTTGGGGTGGCAATAGTGTCGAGCAAAACGAATACCTGCGGGTCTTCGTCGGCCAATTGCGCAAGAAGCTGGAGCCCGATGCCAGTTCGCCGAAGTACATCCTCACCGAACCGTGGGTGGGATATCGTTTCGAGCCGGGTGACCGAGACTGATCCCTCGCCGAGTTTCCTCTTCGTTTTGTATAATCGTTGGTTTGCACCCCATCCCTTGAGGAGAATCTGTTGCCACAGGCGGAGATTGGCATTATCGGCGGGAGTGGCCTCTACTCCATGCCCGGGCTGAGCGAATTGCGTGAGGTGTCGTTGGAGACGCCATTTGGCGCGCCTTCCGATGCCTACGTACTGGGCACACTGGCCGGTCGAAGCGTTGCCTTTCTGGCGCGTCATGGGCGTGGTCATCGCTTCATGCCGACCGAACTGAACTACCGCGCCAACATTCACGGCTTCAAGCAACTTGGGGTGTCGCGGATCATTTCGCTGTCTGCTGTCGGCTCGCTGAAAGAAGAGCATCGTCCGCTGGATTTCGTCATTCCTGATCAGTTTGTCGATCGTACGCGCCACCGTATCGACACGTTCTTCGGCGACGGGCTTGTCGTCCATGTTGGTCTTGGGCATCCCGTCTGCGAAGAAGAGGCCGCTGTGCTCGCGGAGGCCTGCCGTCGCGCTGGCGTGAATGTGAAGCAGGGTGGCACCTACCTGAACATGGAAGGCCCGCAGTTCTCCACCAAAGCGGAGTCCAATCTGTATCGCAGTTGGGGCATGGATGTAATCGGCATGACCAACCTGACCGAGGCGAGGCTCGCGCGTGAAGCCGAGCTGTGCTATGTCACCGTCGCCATGGTTACGGATTACGACTGCTGGCATGAGGAGCACGACCACGTTAGCGTGGACCAAATTGTCGGCGTGCTGTTGAAGAACGCGGAGCACGCCTGCAACGTGGTACGAGAAGCGGTGACGGCAATGCCGAAAACGCGTGGCTGCAAGTGCGGTTCGGCGTTGAAGAACGCCATCATCACCCAGAAGAACGTTGTGCCTGCCGCTACACTACAGCGTTTGAATCTACTAGTTGGCAAGTATTTCAACTCCGAAGAGAAAGCGGGAACATAGGATTTGTCCATTCTTGTCGTCGGTTCTGTCGCATTCGATACCCTGAAAACTCCTTACGGCGAGCGCCAGAAGATTCTGGGTGGTGCAGCCACGTATTTTTCATTGTCCGCCAGCTACTTTACCGATGTGCGGGTCGTGGCCGTGGTCGGTGAAGATTTCACCGCCGAAAACGAAGCGGTGATGAACAACCGCGGCATCGATACTCGCGGCATTCAGCGCGCGAAAGGGAAGACCTTTCACTGGTCTGGCGAGTATGGCGAGAACCTCAATGAGGCGAAGACATTGAACACCGAGTTAAATGTCTTCGAAAAGTTTGAGCCGCAAATTCCGGCGGAATATAACGACACCGATTTCCTGTTTCTCGCAAACATTGATCCTGTCCTGCAAACGCGGGTGCGAGACGCCATGCCGAAGGTGAAGCTGGTTGGCGGCGACACCATGAATTTCTGGATCAGCGGGCAGCGGGAGAAGCTTGGCGAAATGTTGAAGCGAGTTGATGTGCTGCTGATCAACGACACTGAAGCCAGGATGCTGGCTGGCGACAACAGTTTGCCGCGAGCGGCGCGTAAGGTGCTGGAACTCGGACCACGAGCGCTAGTGATTAAACATGGCGAGTATGGCGCGACCATTTTCTTTCGCGATGGAGAATTCGCGGGCGGCCATCATCCCTTCCGTGCCCCGGCATTGCCTCTGGATGAGGTCCGCGATCCGACCGGCGCTGGCGACAGCTTTGCCGGCGGCTTCATGGGTTACATCGCCTCGCAAGGCGAGGTAAGCCGCCAGGTGCTGAAACACGCCATGTTCTACGGCAGCGTGATGGGCTCGTTTTCGGTGGAGCGTTTCGGCACCGAGCGCCTGCAGTCGCTCTACACGCGAAGAGATTGACGAGCGGTTCGAGGTCTTCCGTGAGTTGACGCATTTGGACTAGATTCAGGAGTGCAGCCCGACCTTCCTTCTGACTGCACTGAGATTACCTTAGATCCTTGGGGGGCGACAAAGATGCTTGTTTTGTGGCTTCACCGCCGCCGCCAACTTCCTTTGGTGGGCATCGACACTCTGGCCAGCGTAAACTTGGATCCATGGAGATGCATATGACTCCCGAAACCGAAGCCAAGCTCAACGCACTTGTGGAGCGCACCCACAGGGGCAAGGAGGAACTGCTGGAAGAGGCGGTGAATCACCTGATCGCCTATAACGAGTGGTTCGAGCACAAAGTAAAGAACAGTTTAGCGGCGACGGAACGGGGCGAAACGGTTCCGGACGAACAGGTTCGTGCGTGGATTGAACAGCGAGAACGTTCCTGAATGCGAGTCGAATGGTCGACAAATGCAGTCTTGGATCTGAGAGCAATTTCCGAATATATTGAGCAAGACCGCAATCTAGAGATTGCGAACCGGATTACGCGAACGATCTACGATACGGTGCAAAGCCTGCGAACGATGCCGCATCGCGGGCGCGAGGGGCGCGTCAATGATACACGTGAACTGGTGGTTCCAGGGCTTCCTTACATTGTGGTGTACAAAGTTCTTGGGGAGCGAATCTTGACGCTCAACATCGTACACGGGGCACGGAGATGGCCTCAGAGGTGAAAGTCCCCGAATACAGACCACAAGACGACAATTCTCTGTGAACAGTTCTAATCGTGCAGTCCCGAGCGAGCGCTACCGCCAACAGCGCGAGGAAGCGCGTTTCACGCTGATCCTGGGCGCGCTCTCCATTGCGTTTCTGTTGTTCTATTACGCAAAGCAGGAGCTATTGCTCTACGGCGACGCCGTGGCGCACATCAACATCGCGCGCCGCGTGGTGGATAACCGGCATCCGCTGGAGTCGTACGGGCAACTGGGGACGGTCTGGCTTCCACTGCAGCACGTTGCCATGCTGCCGTTCGTGTGGATTGAGGCACTCTGGCGCAGCGGGATCGCTGGATCCATTCCCAGCATGGTGGCGTACGTTCTGGGCACGCTGGGAATCCTCCGACTGGTGAGTGCCCGTGCGCCAAGGTTCGTGGCCTACGTCGCGGCCGCGATCTACGCACTCAATCCAAACCTGCTCTACATGCAGACCACGGCGATGAACGAGCCGATCTTTCTGGCCTTCTTCATCTGGACATTGGTCTATCTCGACGAATTCCTGCGTGCCATTTCGCCGCGAACGATTGACCCGCACGTGATGCCAGCGCGAATGAAGCCTGAGCGCGCGCTGGAAGCCTGTGGAATCACTTTGGCCGGCGGAGCGTATACGCGATACGACGGATGGTTTGTCGCGGCCGTCGTGCTGGTCGTGATTCTGTGGATCTTCGCGCGTTGGTGGCGGCGAGAGCGAGAACAGCGCACATCGAAGATCGATGGCAAAATCGCTAATCGAAGTTCTAGTGCTGAATGCGCTGGTCCCCGTCTACTGGTTTGTCTACACCTACTGCGTCTCAGGATATGGGCTTGATTTCATAAGCGGCCCCTACTCGGCCAAAGCTATCGCGCTGCGCAGCACGGTCCATGGCGCGCCACCCTATCCGGGGCAGCATGATCTGTTTACCGCCGCACTGTATTTCTTGAAGGCGGCGAAGCTGAACGTGGGAGCGGATTTTTTCGGGCAAGCGCTCTTCGCAATAGCATTGGCTGGAACAGTTGCAGCAGGGTGGAATTTTCGCAGGTACGGAGTTTTCCTGTTGCTTTGGCTCCCGCTGCCGTTCTATGCGCTTTCCATCGCTTACGGCAGCGTGCCCATTTATCTGCCGGTCTGGTACCCATTCTCGTATTACAACGTGCGCTACGGGCTTGAACTGCTGCCCGTATTCGCGGTTTTTCCCGCAATCTTGGCCGGTCTCGCGGCGGAACGCATGAGCGGGAAGGCCACCCAGACCGCGCTGTGGGTGATCTTAATCGCGATCGTCGCAATCAGCTATGTGTCGGTATATCGCGAAACTCCGATCACGTTGCGGGAGGCGAAAGTGAATTCCCGCGGACGCACCGTGATGGAGCGAGCGCTAGCCAATGCTCTCGAGGGATTGCCCGCGCTCGGCCACGCTGCTCATGTATGGAGCCGAGCACCCTGGAGCGCTGCAGCAGGCGGGGATTCCATGGCGCCGCGTCATTTCCGAGGGGGAGCATCCTGACTGGGATTGGGCGCTGCTCGACCCGGCGCGGCATGCGGACTACATAGTTGCCTGCCAGGGTGATCCGGTGTGGGCGGCGGTACGGTCGCAGCGCGCGGAATTGACGGAACTGTTGTCCATCAGCGTTCCGGGCCAATCGCGCTGCACAATCTACAAGCGCGGGCGACTGTGAGCCGCGGGGTTTATCGCAAGCTTTGGAAATCTTTCTGAGTAATGCCAAGCTGTCGAAGGATCTTGAAGAACAATGGTGGGCCGATCTCTTGGCCGCCGTGGATTGGAATAGTCACAGCGCGTCCGTCGGGATGGTTCCAACGCTCGTGACTGCCCATCTGCCTCGTCCGGGAAAAACCCAGCTTGCGGGCTACGTTCTGAAAGTCTGCGGGAAGTGCCGCTAGGCTTGTACGATTTCGGTGGTGTCGGCGGGCAAGGGAATGCCTTTTTCCAAATATTCTTCCGCGATCATCTGGAACACGTTTGCCAACTCACGTAGTGCCTCTTCGCGCGTCGGCATTAAGGCGTAGCATCCTGGGATGGCTGGAATCTCCGCCACCCATGCGCCATCGGGTTGGCGGTAAAGGACCGTTTTGTAGTCTTCGAGTTTCACGACCGATTCTCGATTTCGCCACAGTCTATCATGCAAACGCTTCCAACAGCCGAGGGCGGGCGACCTCTGCCCATGAGCGTCCCTGTCAATCCCTTTGCGTCCGCATACGTGCAGTTAACAGCCTAATCCTTCGGCGTTTGTTACAATCCGCGCATTGGATGATGCACCTCTATCGAGAATTCGCGGCATGGCTTTCGGATTGATGGCCGGTTTCCAGCAGCGCTTCCTCCAGTTGCTCGGACTGGCCGTGGCCGCGATTTCGGGCGGCGCGATAGGACTGGGGCGCGACTGACATGGCGGGCATCCCATTCGTCAAGGCGACGGCCTGCGGCAACGATTTTCTGATCATCGACTTTGCCGACGCTCCCAGCGATATTCATTCCTTCAGCCGGCATATCTGCGATCGCCATAACGGTATTGGCGCCGACGGAGTGGAATGGGTGTTGCCGTCAACCGATGCGGACCTGCGGGTGCGGCTGTTGAATGCCGATGGCTCCGAGGCGGAAATCTCGGGCAACGGAACGCGCTGTGTGGCGGCCTGGTATTGCGCCGAGAACGACGTCGAGTCGGTTGTGATTCGCACCGGCGCCGGCCTGAAGACTTGCACCCTCACCGCACGCGATGGGAACAACTTCGAGTTTCGCAGTTCCATGGGCGAGCCAGAGGTCGGAGATGAGTTCTCCATCAAGTTCACTTATGGAGAGTTTTCCGGCATCCCGGTTTCCATGGGCAATCCTCATTTTGTGGTCTTATGTTCCGGAATTTGAGCTGGGCTGGCAGGCCGTTGCAGGACAAATCTCGACCCATCATGACTTCAAGCATGGGATGAATGTTGAGCTGGTAAAGGTATTGAACGAAAGCGAAATTGAGGTTCGATTCTGCGAGCGCGGCGTAGGCGAAACCATGTCTTCCGGGCACCGGCTCCTGCGCCGCCGCAGTGGCCTCCATCCACACCGGCAAAGTAAAGTCGCCAGTCCGCGTGCATGCGCCCGGCGGAGTGCAGACAGTCGAATGGGACAAAGAAGTGTTTCTCTCGGGACCGGCTACGCTACTCTGCCGAGGCGAGTTTTTCATTTAAGATAAGCCATCCTGATGATCTCTTCCCGACAGCCTGAACGCTTATGTCCCCCAGCCTTGCGGCAGGGCGATACGGTTGGCATTATTGCGCCCGCCAGCGGGTTCCGGAGGGAAGATTTTGAGGCTGGATGTGCGACACTTCGCCGGACTCGGGTACCGGCCTTTTTACTTGCCCTCGATCTTTGAACGCGACCTTTATTTCGCGGGCTCCTTGGAGCGGCGGATCAGCGAATTGCATGAGATGTTTAGCCGGTCTGAAGTGCGAGCCATCGTCTGCGCCCGCGGCGGCTATGGCTGCAACTATCTGCTGCCGCACCTCGACCTGGAACTCATTCGCGCAAACCCGAAGATCTTTGCGGGCTGCAGCGATGTGACGACCTTGCTTACCTATTTGTGCGACCGCGCTGGACTGGTCACCTTTCACGCGCCCATGGTCGCGGGAGATTTCTCCCGGCCGGACGGCGTCGATGTGGATGCATGGTTGGCGGCGGTCTCCTCCGGAAAGGCCTACCCGCGAACGTTTAGCCAAGATGAGGTTCAGCCTCTGGTGGAAGGCAATGCAACGGGAATTCTCTACGGCGGCTGCCTGTCCTTGCTCTGTGCCTCGCTGGCACACCTTATGAGATCCGCACCGCGGGTTCGATTCTCTTTCTGGAGGACCGCGGGGAGAAACCGTACCAGATCGACCGCATGCTGATGCAGTTGAAACTCGCCGGAAAGTTCGAGGGAGTGGCGGGAATTATTTTTGGCGAGATGCTCGATTGCGGTCAACGAGACGCTGCGGATCGGACGCTTCACGATCTCATCATCCGTATTCTGGGAGGGCTTGGAATCCCAATCGCGTTCGGGCTGAAATCCGGACACGTTTCCAGCAAGAGTTTTACGCTACCCTTCGGCGTAGGCGCCACGCTCAGTGTCGGGCAAAACGTCGTCCTGAATTTCAGACGCCGCAGTGCAGCCTGAACCAGCATCCGTCCGGGTGTCGCACTCATGAAGCGGAAGCACGTCCATCTGATTGGAATTTGCGGCACCGCGATGGCATCGCTCGCCGGTATGCTCAAGCAGCGTGGCTTTCACGTCACCGGTTCCGACCACGCCGCTTATCCTCCGATGTCGGACTTTCTGGCATCCCTTAATATTCCAGATCTCCCAGCCATTTAATGAACGCAATCTGCAACCTCATCCTGACCTGGTAGTGGTTGGCAATGCCATATCGCGCGGCAACCCTGAATTGGAGTACGTACTCGACCAGAGGATTCCGTTCGAATCCATGTCGCAGGTGCTGCACGACGAATTTTTGATTGGACGGGAGAGACTGGTGGTGGCTGGAACCCACGGGAAGACTACTACCTCTTCGCTGCTGGCATGGCTGTTCCACCACGCGGGACGTGCGCCCAGTTTTCTGATCGGAGGAATACCGGAGAATTTTGGTAGCTCGTTTGGCCTGGATTCGGGAGGCGAGTTCATCCTGGAAGGCGACGAATACGACACCGCATTCTTCGACAAGGGACCAAAGTTTCTGCACTACTTTCCCGACGCTGTCATCCTTACCTCGGTGGAATTCGACCATGCCGATATCTACAAGAATCTTGATGAGGTAAAGACGGCATTCGCGCGCCTGGTGAACTTGATTCCACGTCGCGGACTTCTGGTCGCATGGGACGGGCATCCGAATGTTGACGAATGTGTGAGTCGCGCATTTTGCCGAGTCGAGCGTTATGGATTCAAGGAGCAGTCGAAGTGGCGAGTGGCCGATGTTGAATACACGCCCGAATCTGACAAGCTGGCGAGTGCTACGCGATGGCGAACCTTGGGGCGAATTCGGCTTTTCCTCTCGCGGGCGAATATAACGTGCTGAACGCCACTGCTGCGGTGGCCCTGGCGGCGAACTACGGAATTGCAAAGGACGCCATTGCCCAAGGCCTCCGTAGCTTCCGGAGTGTGAAGCGGCGGCTCGAGGTCAAAGCCGAGGTCCATGGGGTCACAATCGTCGACGACTTCGCTCACCACCCCACTGCCATTGCCGAGACACTGAAGGCGTTGCGTACTCGTTATCCGGGCCGACGTTTGTGGGCGATTCTGGAACCGCGTTCTAACACGCTCCGGCGCAAGGTCTTCCAGGAAGAGTTGGCGAGGAGTTTGTCTGCGGCGGATGAAGTAGTAGTAGCTGGCATCTTCAAGTCGGAAGCCATTCCGGAACATGAGCGGTTGGATCCGGCCGCGGTGATTGCGACGTTGCAGGCGTCGGGCAAGCCCGCGCGCCTGCTCGACACTGCCGATGCGATTGTGGAGTCGATTGCGCCCGAACTGCGTGCGGGGGATGTGGTTGCGATTCTGTCCAATGGCGGATTCGACGGAATCTACGAGAAGCTGCCCGCACGACTTAAGTCCCTACGCGAGGTCACGACGCCAGCGTGAACCGACTGCGCCTGGCATCGCTCGCATGGTGGCGTGGCTGGCCTTCGGTATTCTTGTTTCCCGGCTGACGTGAAGCGTCTGGGCGGCCACGCCGGTGAGTTGCACTTCGCCGGCCAGCGCTCAACCTGAGCCCACCGAGTATTTCGTCTCGCTGGCCGATCCTGCGCACCACCTGGCCCACGTGAGCATCAGACTGCGGAACGGTGAAGGGACACGCACTCTGGACATGCCCGTCTGGAATGCGTTGTACCAGGTTCGCAACTTTGCCGCGAACGTTGAGGATGTCCGCGCGCAGGATGGTTCCGGCGCTGCTGCTCAGGTCCGCAATACCACGACCAGCGAATGGGAAATCACAGCGCCGCCGGGCTGCGTCGTCGTCAGCTACGATATCCACCTCGATGTTCCCGGTCCCTTCGGCAGCTCGCTAAACGTGAACCGCGGCTTCTTCAATTGGGCCATGGTGTTGATGTATGCTCCCTCCCTGCGCTCGGAACCCGTGAGCCTGCGGCTGCTGGATGTTCCGGCTACTTGGGGCCTGCGCGATCTCAATGTACTGGGAGCCGCCGACCCAGGCAAGGTCGAACAGCTAGTCGGAGTGGCCCACAGCTACGACGAGCTCGCAGACAGCCCGGCCGAGATCGGCACATTCCGCGAGTCCGTGTTTCACCAGGACGGCGCGACGTACCACGTTGTGGTAGACGGCAATCCAGCAGACTACGACATGGCAAAGCTCGACGAGATCTTGGGCCGGATCACGCACGCAGCGGTGGACTGGATGCAGGACCGGCCCTACGACGAATACACATTTCTTTATCATCTGCCGCGCGGACCCGGTGCTGGGGGGATGGAGCACTCATACGGCGCGGCCATCGAAGTGAGCGCGAACCGGTTACGTGGGTCCCTGCTTCCGCTGGCTGGCCTCAGCGCGCATGAGTTCTTCCATTTGTGGAACGTAAAGCGGATTCGACCGCAGTCTCTGGAGCCGATCGATTACCAGCGTGAAATGGACACACGAGCCCTGTGGTTTAGCGAAGGAGTCACGAGTACGGTGGGGAATATTCTGCTGGCAAGGGCAGGTCTCATCGACGAACGAATGTATTTGCAGGGCGTGTCGGAGCAAATTACAGAATTGCAACGGCGACCCGCGCACCGTTGGCAATCGGCGGAAGACTCCAGCCTGGACGCTTGGTTCGAAGGCTACTCGTACTATCGCTCGCCAGAGCGGAGCATTAGCTACTACAACAAGGGCGAGATTCTCGGCATTCTGCTGGATCTGCGCATTCGCCAAATGACAGATGGGAAAAAATCGCTGCGTGATGTGTTGCAGTGGATCAACGAGCATTACGCCAAGCAGCACCGCTTCTTTCCCGATTCCGACGGTGTCGAACTGGCGGCTCAAGCGGTCACCGGGAAGAGTTTTGCCGAGTTCTTTCGCGACTTCGTATCGGGGGTGCAAGAGATTCCTTACGACGACTTCTTCCAGTTTGCGGGCTTGCACGTGGTCACCAAGACCGTGCCGGTAGCATCGGCGGGGTTCACCACCACAGCCAACCTCGGGGGCCAACCGGAAGTTGTTCAAGTTGATCCCGACACCGATGCCCACCGGGCAGGGATCGCTGTGGGAGACCGCGTTCTCGCTGTCGATGGAAAACCCGTCGACGCCGCACTCGATGAGCAACTTTCTCAGACGGCGCCGGGGACAACCGTGCACCTGCGCATCGAAAACAGGCGAGGCCAACGCGAGGTAAAGCTGCGACTGGGGCTGCATCAGCAGACGATTTATGAACTCCAGGACCTGCCGGTCGTGACTCCAGAGCAACGAGCTCATCGGATGGCATGGATCCATGGCGACGATGAGAGCAGAGGCACGCCTTGATCCGCGCCCTCTTCCTCCTGGCTTTCTGGGGCGTCTCGATTCTCATCGTCGGCCCAGTGCTTTTGTTGTACGCGTTCATCACTGGCAACATCAACCCGCTTTACAACATATCGGCCAGGCTCGCCATCTTTGGCGTTCGCCTGGTTGGGGTGAAGATCGACGTTCGAGGAATGGAGATGTTGGAGGCGGGACGCAACTACATTTTCATGGCGAACCACACTTCGAACCTGGATCCTCCAGTCTTGCTTCCGACGATTCCCGGCCGCTGTTCCGTCCTGGTGAAGAAGGAGCTGTTCCGCATTCCCATCCTTGGAACCGGCATGAAAATGGCATCCCTCGTGCCGGTAGATCGGCGTGACCGCGAGGCCGCTATCGAGAGCGTGAATGCGGCCATCGCCGTCTTGCACCAAGGCTTGCACATGCTGATCTTCCCGGAAGGCACGCGTTCCAGCGATGGCAAACTGCTGCCTTTCAAGAAGGGACCCTTTCACCTGGCGATCGATGCGGGAGTGTTTGTCGTTCCAGTCACCCTGCTGGGAACTTATGAGCTATGGCCGAAGCACGCCTTCGCCTTGCAGCCGGGAACGGTGACCGTGGTTTTTCACAGGCCAATCGATCCGCGGAACTATCCTGATCGTGAGTCGTTGATGAAGGCGGTCGCGGAGGCCATCGAGAGCGAATTGCCGGCGGAGCGACGGTGAAGTAAGCTGTACTCCGAGAAACAAAATCCCCACCCAAGCAAAACCGGCTTGGGTGGGGCACGCATTATAAAAGGGCGCCCCTTTCGAAGTAGGATTTGGTTGCTGTGTGAAGCAGTACACCAAAGCTGACGAAAGGAACACCCGATGGATAGCATCAAGTATATTGGCCTCGATGTCCACCAGAGCACCATCTCGGTAGCCGTGCTCAACGGCGACGGCAAGCTGGTGATGCAGTCGGTGATCGCCACGCACGCCGCCACCATTCTCGATTTTGTTCAGGGTTTGCGCGGGACGTTGCATGTGACCTTCGAAGAAGGAACGCATTCCGCCTGGCTGTACGATCTGCTGGTGCGGCGCGTGAGCAAGCTGGTGGTGTGCAATCCCCGCAAGAACGCGCTGCTGAAAGCGGGCAATAAGAGCGATACCATCGATGCTCGCAAGCTGGCCGAGTTGCTGCGCGCCGGACTGTTGTCGCCGGTCTATCACGGCCAGAACAGCACGGCGGCGGTGAAGCATCTGGGGCGCAGTTATGCCGCGCTCACCGAAGATACCACCCGCGTCATGGGCCGATTGAAAGCGCTCTACCGCAGCCAGGCCATTGCCTGTGCCGGCAAGAAGCCGTACGGACGACGGCATCGGGAAGAGTGGTTAGCGAAGTTGAGCGAGAGTGGATTAGGCCGTCGCGGCGAGCGACTCTATCAGCAACTCGACCTACTGCAAGAGCTGCGTCGCGACGCCCGCCGCGATCTGATTCTGGAGTGTCGCAAACATAGCGAGAGCAAGTTGCTGCGCACGGTTCCGTGGCTGGGTCCGATTCGTGTCGCCATGCTCATCGGACGAGTGCAGACGCCGCATCGCTTTCGTACGAAGCGGCAGTTCTGGGCCTACTGCGGCCTGGCTCTGGAGACGCGCAGCAGCGCCGACTATGGCTTCGTCAACGGGCAACTGGAGCGCAAGAAGAAGCCGGTGTTCATCCGCGGGCTGAACCGGAACCACAACCACGATCTGAAAAATTTGTTCAAGAGTGCAGCCACCACCGCCAGTGGCAGTAATGGGCCTTTTCGCCCGTTCTACGAAAACCTTCTGTTAAAGGGGATGAAGCCGGATCTTGCGCGCCTGACGCTGGCGCGCAAGATCGCCGCCATCACCTTGCATGTCTGGAAGAAAGGAGAAGCCTTCGACGCCGAATATGTAAAGCCACAAGCCGCTTGAGCGCGCAGCTCCGAAAGATTAGACCGGAGTCACTTCCACCATAGTCGATTGGTTCTGCGGCTCGGGTTCGAGGGTAAGTATCCTGGCCGGGTTAGGCTGTGTGCGCCACGGGCGCCAAGTCTCACGGGGCACCATATGCTCCCTCGGACAACCCAACAAAGCCATAGTGCCGCGCCTCGGCGCGAGTCTCCGATAGAACCATGGTTGGCACTTCGCCCACCGCTTGGCTTGTGCAGCTTTAGCGCCGAACGACGTCGTAGCGTGGACGTGAAAACGATCAGAGAACTGCGGATCTCCGCCACTCGGCAACACCCAGGGGCTGGATGTCAAAGAACTACCCTTGCCTCCAGGGAGGGGAGAAGTGTTTTCTCTTGACATCCCCTTTTATAGAACCCGGCGTGTTGCTCATCATCCCCTCCAGTCTGGTGTTCTTACGCTCACCACATGACTCACCGCTCCGAGTACCACCAAAAGAAAATCCCTGCGAACAATACAATGGGTAAGGAGTCGGCTGCCAGGGCTATCCAAGGCCGGGCAATCATTATCCATTGCACTGGAAGGACGTATCTGTCGAACAACATGCCCCTGCGCGCCATGTCTCCGGCAATGCAAGTAGCGGCCACTAGCAGAACGATTAGCTTCTTGCGTCGGTTTGTGGGAGCGAAAAGCATTAGCCGTAGTCTTCGGTGTCTAGGTCTAGGGGAATCGGTCGTCCGACTCGGATTAGATTATGCTTCAAGGCGCTCAGCATGTAGTGCTCGTTCCAGTATCCGAGGAGGTTAATATTCTCTCTCATGGAGGCTTTGGCCTGATCGGGCTGTCCTTTGGTAATGTACTTCATTCCGATTTCGAGCGTGTTGTTAGCGATCATGTCGGCTATCTGTAGCGGAGGATGTTGTTTGTCGCTGAGCGCACCAAACCCGCCCATGCGCTTTGCGGTTTTTGGATTGAGCTTTCTGAACCCTAGATAGACTTGATGGAGGGTAGCAAAATCAGATTCGTCGTCATGCACAAACGCGACCATATTATGAGGCGACCCTTTGCGGATCATTTTCACGGTTTCAAACATCACACTCTCAAGGGCGCGGTGATAGGGGCTCCCGCCGAACACGCCTGCCGCTTCAGGGCGAGCGCACACCTTTTCAAAGTCCTCTACAAGGATCGCAACTCCAGCTCCCCTGATTGATCGATGGTTCTTGATAACCTGCAGTAATGCGTCTTTGATTCCCTTCGCAGCCTGCCTACCGGAAGGCGGCGGATAGGCGCTTGTTCTGAATCTCGCAAATTGCCCGGTTAGGTGGTTGTACTCGTAACTCTTGAAATAGTCGATCTCGTTCTCTCGCAAAATCCTGTCCCAGTCAATGCGTAGGCTCCCCCAGTCATCATTGCTCCCAAAGAAACCAGCGCAGACAAACATCTTGGACTGATTAGCGTCTTTACTATCGTCAAGAAAGCCCTGATAAACCATGCAAAGATACCCATTAACTTCCATCTCGGGTGGAAAGACGAGATCATTAAGCGTCACAGCTTACCAAGCCGCACAGTATCCCGTGACAAGCATCACACCAGTGATGCGCAGTCACACCCACCCGAGATGCGTAGCGAACAAAGGAATGGAGGTTGGCCCCCACGTGCCAATTCTGCTCCGTCCCGTGCGGGAATCAGCACCTTGTTAACCCCACCGCTTGCCGGACGCAAAAGAACTATGACTAAACCTGAAATTCCACTTGCCGACGCCATGCGGCAGCCCGCCCGTTCGCCGCTGGTGATCGGCCAGCGGCTATCCGCCGAAAGAGGTCTTAACGCGGAGTATCGGTTACAACTATGCCTGGCCTCGCGCCATTAGTCTGAGGTTGAGAGCCAACGAAGGGCGTCAGGTGAGGGCGCATCTTGGTTTCCAAGGAGTGACAAACTTTCTCTATAGAACCACCGCTGGTAATACCACTTTTCTTTTCCGCTTCCTCTTGCCAAAGCAGATGGCCTGTAAGGTCATAGAATCTTGCGGTCACCTTCAGCCAAGCAACAACAGGTCGGTCAACCGTGATGTAAAGCACGCCTTGAGCCCTGGCCTTCTCGCCTGCTGAAATCAGCTCATACATGGAAGCGGGCGTCGCTGAGGCAAGGACTCGACCTACACGGTCGTTGACCATCGGCACTCCCTCAGATTTCAAGAACAGCATGATTCCGTCGGTCACGGTATCGAATACGGACTCGGAACTGTACTGGACGTGATAGGGAGTGCGATAACTGAAAACAAGGATGCCGCCCGATTTGGCTGCGGCTGCGTGTGGTTGCTCTGACAGCGGACCAAGGTGGCTAACGGGAGAGAGTGGCAGGGATTCGAGAGCCGCACGCACATAGTTTATAGAAACTGCAAAGTTCAGGTTTTGGCCGCCCTCCACCAGAAAAGTCATCAACCCTATGACAGCCCCGCTCCGGTTTAGCAACGGGCCGCCGCTACTTCCATGACTTGCGGGTGCAGTGGTTTGTAACACCTTCGTTCCGCTGTGCAGGCGCAACCCGCTGACGACGCCAGTAGAAACGGTCTCTTCCAAACCAATCGGAGCACCTATCAGCAGAACATCCTCGCCCAACGAAACCTTGTCTGAGTTGCCTAGCATCAACGTTGGCAAATCAACTGCTACGATCTTAATCAACGCTATGTCACGGTCCGGGTCAGTGAAAAGAATGTCCGCGCCTTTGTAGACCTCGCCGTTAAGCATTTTCACCTCGATGTCGTGCGCACCAGCGATCACATGATTGTTAGTGGCAATGACACCCTTCTCGTTGATGATGAAGCCGCTCCCCAGTGCCTTGTCGGTCAGAATCGTTACAACGCCCGGACTCGTTGCTTTGATCGTATCGACCCAATTGTTCGATTGTGCTGAGAGTGTTTGAAGGGCGCAAAGGGCAGCGACGAGAGCCCAGCAGCGGGCAGAGCGGACCATGATCGGTAACCGCATTCGCGGCCTCTCCGGTGACACGGAAAATTCTGACGTGTAAGAAACGACGACTAAATGGTCAATCGGAACAAGGGTGAAGGTCAACAATAATCTTCTGTCAACCGCCGCCCATGCGTCAGCCGCGGGTGGCCCAACCCACCGTCCTGAGGGTGCCCCATCCAAGCTGGGTTTGCTTGGGTGGGAGTTTTGCGGGATGCGCGATGGGTGTTTTGCAAGCCAACCATTCCCCCCTCGAAGTGAAAGTCAAAAATCCCCACCCAACCAAAAGAAGGTTGGATGGGGCACCCGATGTTCAATTGCTTAGCAGAGTTCTTGCCTGGGCCACCCGATTGACAGCGACAGCACTAGCGTTCTACGCTCTAGAGCAGATTCGACTAGCGGAAGCGAAGCGAATCCAATTCAAAACGGGCGGAACGCCCTTGGAGGAATCCAGTGACAATAAACCTAGACGAACTCGACGCCATCGACCAACTAAAGCCATTGGCTGAGGAGCTGAACGCTGAGTCGAACGATCTAAACCAAACCATAATCGTCATCAGCGATAGATTGGCATCCCTTAACTTGGGAATCGAGGTTTGGTTTCAGAGTTCAAGGTGCGACTCGGAGATTGGTTTCGGGAAGTTCGCTGAGCGGGGGTGTGAGGGGTTTTGGACTTTGGCGGTGCGCAGGGGCGTTACTGTCAGTGCGCTAACGAGCGCCTCGCGCGACCTGCGTATTGAAGGACTGACACTTGTGCCGCAAATTGTCACCCGCCTGCGCACCGAAACGACCGAGAGGCTAAAGCAAATAGCCGCGGCGAAGCAATTCGCCGGGCGGGACTCTGAGGCCACGTAATACTGGCGGGGAGGGGCGAGAGTCTTTCGGGCTTTCGCCCTTCGTTGCGCGGCGACGTACGGCGGAAGCTGCTCTATTTCCACTCTTCGGGTCCTTGGGTGGGGGCATCCGGCGTCCGGAAACCGCCTCGACCTTCGTTACCGCCCGTACCTCAGCTTCTTCACAACTTTCGCGAATCCCTGCATGGCGGCGTCGTGCTGGCGACCTTGCTTCTCGGCTTGCTTGACCATGTCGTCGAAGAACTGCCACGGCGGCTCCTGCAGGCGGTGAAGAACGACGGTGTCTTTTCTCGCGATGACAAGGAACGGCGTCCCGGGTTCGATCGCGAGCGCCTTGCGAACAGGACCAGGAATGACGACCTGTCCGCGGGAAGAGATGCGGGTGGTAAAAGGGGTTCTCATAGTACCTCGGTGTAAGTTTCCTACTTTTGTGAGTGGTAAGTAAAGTAAGATTTTTGCCAGTGTCTCACTTGTAAGAAAATCGCAAGATATGCCGGGCCGGGTTCTATAAAAGGGGATGTCAAGAGAAAACACTTCTCCCTTCGCTGGAAAGAGAGGCAGTTCTCTGACATCCAGCCCCTGGGGTTGCCGAGTGGCGTAGATCCGCGGTTCGCTAGTCGTTTTCACGTCCACGCTACGACGTCGTTCGGTGCTAAAGCTGCACAAGCCAAGCGGTGGGCGAAGTGCCAACCATGGTTCTATCGGAGACTCGCGCCTCGGCGCGGCACTATGGCTTTGTTGGGTTGTCCGAGGGAGCATACGGTGCCCCGTGAGACTTGGCGCCAGCGGCGCACGCAGCCTAACCCGGCCAGGATACTTACCCTCGAACCCGAGCTCGCAGAACCAATCGACTACAGTGGAAGTGACTCCGGTCTAGTCTTTCGGAGCTGCGCGCTCAAGCGGCTTGTGGCTTCACATATTCGGCGTCGAAGGCTTCTCCTTTCTTCCAGACATGCAAGGTGATGGCGGCGATCTTGCGCGCCAGCGTGAGCCGAGCCAGCTCGGGCTTCATCCCCTTTAGTAGAAGGTTTTCGTAGAACCGGCGAAAAGCTCCGTCACTGCCACTGGCGCCGGTAGCTGCACTCTTAAACAGATTTTTCAGATCGTGGTTGTGGTTTAGGTTCAGTCCGCGAATGAACACTGGCTTCTTCTTCCGCTCCAGTTGCCCGTTGATGAAGCCAAAGTCGGCGCTGCTGCGCGTCTCCAGCGCCAGGCCGCAGTAAGCCCAGAACTGCCGCTTGCTACGGAAGCGGTGCGGCGTCTGCACTCGTCCGATCAGCAGGGCAACGCGAATCGGACCCAGCCACGGAACCGTGCGCAGCAACTTGGTCTCGCTGTGCTTGCGACACTCCTGAATCAGATCGTGACGGGCGTCGCGCCGCAGCTCTTGCAGCAGGTCCAGTTGCTGGTAGAGTCGCCGGGCGCGGCGTTGCAACCCGCTCTCGCTTAACTGCGCTAACCATTCGTCGCGATGGCGTGATCCGTAAGGCTTCTTGCCGGCGCAAGCAATGGCCTGGCTGCGGTAGAGCGCTTTCAATCGGCCCATGACGCGGGTGGTATCTTCGGTGAGCGCCGCATAACTGCGCCCCAGATGCTTCACCGCCGCCGTGCTGTTCTGCCCGTGGTAGACCGGCGACAACAGTCCGGCACGCAGCAACTCGGCCAGCTTGCGGGCGTCGATGGTGTCGCTCTTGTTGCCCGCCTTCAACAGGGCATTCTTGCGGGGATTGCAAACTACCAGCTTGGCCACGCGCCGCACCAGCAGATCGTACAGCCAGGCGGAATGCGTTCCTTCTTCGAAGGTCACGTGCAAGTTCCCCGTAGACCGTGAAGAAATTCGAGAATGGTGGCGGCGTGGGTGGCGATCACCGACTGCATCACCAGCTTGCCGTCAGCGTTGAGCACGGCTACCGAGATGGTGCTCTGGTGGACATCCAGACCGATATACTTGATGCTATCCATCGGGTGTTCCTTTCGTCAGGCTTGGTTTACTGCTTCACACAGCAACCATATCCTACTTCGAAAGGGGCGCCCTTTTATAATGCGTGCCCCATCCTAGCCCTCTTTTGGCTAGGGTGGGGATTTTCGTCCGCACAACAGAAATCCCCACCCAAGCAGACCCGGTCTCGACGGGGCGAGAGTCTCATGAACAATCCAGGTGAAGCGCCGCGACTCATTTCTTCTCAATCAATCGCGCCGTGAGCACGACTCCATCGCGGTCATCATGCAGCTTGATGGGGAAGATGAGGACGTTCCAGTTCCAGTGCGGGCTCTGAGTAGGCAGATGAGAGGCGCCTTGAAATCCGCGCCGATCAATGTAGGTCTCGCGTGTATCGGCGACGGTGCGCACGATGTCGCGCCATTCGTCTCCCAGTTGCGGAAATTGCTCGAATAGGCTCTTGCCGACGAACCAAGCTCGTTTGTGGCCATTCATCGCAGCGAAGTAGTCATTTACGTACTGCCACGTTCCTTCCCGATCGAGGATCTCCAGGACAATGTCGTCCCCCATGGCCATCGAGATGCGTGAATAGTAAAAATCGCGCGCATCCACCACCACCGGGCGGCCGCGTTTCTTGGCCTCGAAGGAACGCAGCGCGGAAACCAGGTCATCCACCGAGCTGTATCCCTTTAGCAGGTGCATGTCGGCGATGCCGCCGAACTTGCGCTCCAGCGTCGCTGACAAAATGATGATGGGGACCTGTGGGCGCTTGCGGCGCAGCGTTTCGGCAACGTCCGTTCCGAATTTGCCCGCTCCCAAGTGGTAATCGAGAACTGCGATATCGATGCCGTGCAGTTTGGCTTCGGCCTCTTCAATGGAGCTCGAGGTCACCACCTGGTAGCCCTTCTGGCGAAGTATGGCAGAGCGGAGTACGAGGTTGTCTTCGCGATCATCCAGCAGCAACACGCGGATCGGGGTGGGGGTCACGGCCTGGGGGCCAGCCGTCTGCGGCAATACCGGGTTGGAGATGTCTTCGCTCATGGCTAAACAGTTAGAAGCAGCCCAAGAGTGCCCCGGTAACCCCGTGGATCGTTAATACTGATAAAAGGCCCGTGGACGAGGGTGCGGTGGCGCAGAGATCACGGTTCGTTTTTTCCCGGAGCAGAGTCGCCTTTCCGGGTAGCCATAATCGACCGGACCGCTTTCGCAAGTTCTGGGAGTTTATTGAATACGCCGACCGCGCGCAACCATTCTTTGTGATCGAAGGCGGGAGATCCGCTGACCATGGCGCCTGCCGGAATATCTCCATGGGTTCCGCTTTGGGCGGTCACGATAACGCCATCGCCAATGTTGCAGTGTCCGGCGACGCCCACCTGGCCGGCGAGAATTGACATTCTTGCCGACGACCGTCGATCCTGCCAATCCAACCTGAGAGCATAGAAGCGTATGCTCACCGACCGCCGAGCCATGCCCAACCTGCACCAGATTGTCGATTTTAACGCCGCGTCCAATGCGAGTTTCACCGACGCTGGCGCGGTCCACGCAGGAATTCGCCTGCACTTCAACGTCGCTTTCCAGTACCGTCGGGCCGGATTGGGTGATCTTCTCCCAGCGCTCTCCGTCGCGGGCAAAGCCGAAGCCGTCGCATCCGACGATAGCGCCATTTTGCAGGATGACGTTGTCACCGAGGGTGCAGTACTCGCGTACGACGGCGTGGGCATGCGCGAAGAAATGACTTCCAATGCGCGCGCCACGATAAATGACCACGTGCGGCAAGATCACGGCGTCGTCGCCAATCTCGACGTCTTCGTCAATCACGACATAGGCCGCAACGTGCGCGCTCTTGCCAATTCTCGCAGTGGGTGCGATCACAGCCGTGGGATGCACCCCGGCTTCATACAACGGGGACCGGTAGAAGAGATCGATCGCCCTGGCGAATGCCAGGTAAGGATTCTTGCTGCGCAACATGCCCGTCGAGATGGCGGGGAAGTCCTCGGCAACGATCACCGCGGAGGCAGCAGTGGTCTTGGCCGCGGCAGCATATTTAGGATTGGCGACAAAAGTAATCTGCCCGTGGCCGGCCTCTTCGATTCCGGCGACGCCCGTGATCTCGGCGTCGGGATTCCCGTTTTCCAGCGTGGCGCCGAAGGCGGACGCAATTTCAGCAAGTTTCATAGTCGACATGTCTCGAGATCGCGAGACTTCGCCACCAACCGCATTTCAACCAAACAACGATACCTGCCGCGTGTCCTCTGGACGTCGCCCGCGACGTTGCGACTTCTTGTCGCCAATGACCGCGATCACCGTCATTTCAGCCAGCGCGGAGCGGGGAACAAAAATCCGTTGCGTGTTGGAGCGGGTATCGGGCGGAATGACGGAAAAGCCGTCGCTCCCTTCCTGCAGTAGATCGTTGGGCATCATGCCCTCAATCGTCTCGTTGTCGCGGAAGCGCAGACGGACCCACAGTCCTTCCATGCGAGGCCGCGAAGTGAACGTTTTGCGGGTCAGCGATTCCGAATCCCCAAATTCGCGAACGAAGTAAACGCCTTTGACCTCGCGCAACTCGATGGAGACCACATTGCCGGCCGTGTTCAGCAACTCCAGCTTCCCGTCAGTAATGAAGGCAGCATCCACGTAGCCGTTTACGGTGTCGCGATCCATCTTGCGGACGATCACTTTCTTGCGCGTCGTAGCCATAGGTAACGAATCGAATCGCTCAGCCGATTGTCGCACTTTTGCTCAAAATACGCCCCAAGGAAGCTACTCTGTAGCCAAATCGTCAACCTTGTGTTATTGTTCGCTTTGCGGCCACCTGGGTGCACGGAGCCCTTAAGTTCTCTCGAAAGAGCAAGTTGCAGGCTCATCGGCCACTTTTGGGATAGCAAAACGGGTTGGATGCTTTGACGGCACGACCCTTAGGAGAACACCGGTTCCGCAACCTGGTTGTAGGGCCGCGCCATTTTTTGGGCCCTTCATCTGCGGGTTACGCCTTTAGAAACATACATTTAGATGGCAGACTACATCTATAGCATGGAGACCCGGCTCACACCGGACCAACAAAGTGGTGTGAACCTGGTACAAGAAATTGCCCGTCACGCGGGCTTGAATCTTTATCTCACCGGCGGCACGATTCGGGACCTCATCACCGGATTTCCCATCCGGGATATCGACCTTAGCATCCAAGGCAATCCGCTCAAGCTCCAGAGGGAGCTGGAAAAAGCGGGAATCTCGGTGCAGGGCGTCGACGAGGATCTGCGGACGCTCCACCTGCTGATGCCGGGCAATGTTCGGGCCGAGTTGAACATGACTCGCTCCGAGACGTATGACAAGCCGGGCAAGCCACCCACCATCGGGTCTGCAACCATCAATGAAGATCTCCGGCGTCGCGACTTTACGGTCAACGCCATGGCTCTTTCGCTGAATCCCGGCTCACGCGGGCTGCTGCTCGATCCCTTCAATGGCGTTGCCGACATCGAAGCCAAAGTGCTCCGGGTTTTGCATAATTATGCATTTCTCGAGGAGCCGGTACGGCTGATTCGCGCGACCCGGCTGAGCGCGCGTTTCCACTGGCCCCTGGAAGAACGAGCCCAGGCTCGTTACGACGCAGCCAAAGAGAACAATTACATCGAGAATATCGGCAAGCGGGCCGTCGGTTACGAGCTTGGAGCAACTTGCACACGAAGATGATCCGTTGCACATCATGCGCGCTCTGGATAAAGAAGGCTGGCTGAAAGTGCTGCATCCGCATTGGAGCATGGCCAAAGTCGACTCCAGTGAGGTGGGGCAAGTGGTGAAGACGCGCCAGATGATGACCGACCTCGGCTACTCGGTGGAAGCCGGACCGATCGTAATGTACTTCCTGACCCGGCGCATGGGTGACAAGGATACCTCCGAAATCCAGCGGATGATCCCGCGGCGTGATTTTGTGGACAAGTGGAAGCACTTGGAAAGCGGCGCCCACGATCTGGCGAAGAAGTTGACCGGTAAAGAAGCGGGCGTGCCATCTGGCGCATGGAGAATCCTGTCGCAGGCAATACCAGAAACTATTCTGTTTCTCAGCCTTACCACGAAACAACAGGCGGTCGACCTAAAGCTGAAGAACTTCTTTGGAAAATGGCGGCAGGTGAAAGAGAAATTGCCCTTCCTGGAGATGGCCGAGCTGCGTATCACGCCTCAGATCCCGGAATATCAGAAGGTCACGGATCAGGCATTCCTGATGCTGATGGACGGCAAGTTGCGGTCGCATACGGAGATTATGAATTTCCTGAAGCCATACGAGCCGCCACCACCACCGCCTCCGCCAGCGCCCAAGCGTGGACGCGGGAAAGCAGCGGCTGCAAAGGCGGTTGCGCCCGGCGGTGAAGCGCCAGTTCCGGCGAAGCGGGGACGCAAAGCGAAGGGGGCGGAGGCGCCGGTTGCTGCGCCCGCGCCTGCAGGAGTGCCAGCGGTTCCTTCGCCAATTGCGGAGGCGAAGCCGGCTCCTGCGGCAAAGAAAGCTGCGCCACCAGCCGAGCCGAAGAAGACAGCGACTCCTGCGGTTAAGCCTGCGACGAGGAAGGCTGGGCCGACCAAGCGGGCTATAGCAAAAAATGTAACGCCAGCCAAAGCGCCCAAGAAGCCCGTAAAACCGACTAAGAAGGCGGCGTTGGCAAAAAAGACCCCAGCAAAGAAATCCGCATCGAAAAAGCCTGCTTCAAAAAAAGCTGCCAAGAAGAAGAAATAGAGCGGCTCTGGTCGATCAGCGCATACTCAAGATGCCAAAGGCGTGCCGAGATACACTCCGGCGCGCCTTTCCTGCAAGACGGAAGTATCTGATTTGCGCCGTTGCGCGAATTCTGTAATCAATATTGGGCAATCGTCAGGCGAGGTATGCCTGTAGTTCCTGCTCGATCGTGCCTTCGTCCACCGGTTCCCCGCGATTCAGGCGGTCAAGAATCTCATCCACAAGCTGCTTGGCCTGGTTGCGTTCGCGGTGCAGCAGAAAGCCATCGAAGACGTGTTCGCCGCGCATGGCTTCCTGGATCTCGGTCTCCTTGTCGTGTTCTCCGAGTTCGGTGAAGTACACCACCTTGTAGCGTCCGCCATAATTGGCGTCACGATAAATCTCGAACATCACTTTCTTGGTGTCGGTCGTCAGGGGCATGGCCTTTTTCTCTGCAAAACAAACCTGTACTCTTCAGGAGCCGCTTAATCGTCTCCAGCCGCCGTGGCGGGTTCCTGTTCGACTGCCACCGGCGGAAACACGGTCGGAATATCTTCCCGCAGATACGATTGGCGGGTCAACGGCGTACGCAGCGAGAATTCGTACTCGGCGAGCTGACGTTCCAGTTCCTTCGCTGCTTCCGCCTTCTTCAATAGAGTTTCCTGGTAGCGCTTTAGGAAGTAATCGATGGTTTCCACACGAATCTTTATCGATCCGGTCGGCTTGTTCTCGTCGAGATCCTTAAAGGAGAAATAAGGTGTACCCGAGTTCTCGATGATGTCCTCGATCACGTTGTAGATAGGCGCGTCATGTCCGCACTTGAAGTTGCTGATCTCAAGCGCCACCAGGTTGGGGTGACGTGCCGTAAACTTCGCCGCCCAGATCTTTACATTGGTACTACCCGAGTAGGCATTCTTCCACACGTCGCGAATATCCAGCGCATGAGTGATGGCGCCGGAACGCACGTCTTCTCCGAAGAGCCGGTCAAGCAGGTCTTCGTCCATCGGCAGCATGCTTTGCGAGAATACCGGATAACCGAGCTTCTGGAACTCTTCCATGATCTCGTGGTTAAGTCCGGGGTCGTGGTGATAGACACGACCTAGCATAACGATGCCCAGACGGTTCTCGCGCTCCAGCGTGTCGAGCACCTCGCGGGCGCGCCTGCGCAATCCGGCGTCGAATTCCTCGAAGGCCTTGAAGCCAGCCTCGACCGCGCGTTCGTTCTCTTCCTCGGACAGCCCAAGGATCGGCGCCCACGTCTGGAACATTTGCAAGGTAAGCAGCTTCTTGTCGTCGATGTTCAGGATGGGGTCGAGATACTGAATCCCGTTTTCCTTGAAGATATCGTTCTCTTTGATGAATGCCGCCTTCACCGCGTTCGGCGTGGCCGTCACGGTGGGACAGGCATTGCTACCGCTGCAATTCTTCAGCGGCTGATGCAAGGTGTCGATCATGGGGAAGAAGATCGCGTCCAGCGGCTTCTTCTGGTGCTTCTGGAAGATCAAGTTGTACACATGCGGGATGCCGATCTTCGACGGGAAGCAAGGATCGATGGCGCCGCGGCCCGCGCCGGCGCGGTACATGTCCTGGCCGGTGAACTCGGAGTACACCAGGTTCTCCGGCTCCAGGCCGAGGCTTTCCAGATACGCACTAAACAGCGGCGCGTAAAGATACATGTTCAGCACGCGCGGCATGCCAACGCGCAAGCTGGAGCGCTTCTTCATCAGCGCGATTCGCTGCTTAGCAGCCGACGTCCAGGCGCGGGTCGGAAGCGGATCGGCAACCTTCTGCGGATTGCGCGAGCGCCACACCTCGCGGGCAGCGAAGTCCACAAAATTCGGGTTGGCGTTCTTGACTGCGTCGAGCCCCGCCTTAATGCCGCGCATTGCGCCAACGTCCTCGACCTGTCCTTTTTCGCAGGTTGAGATGATCAAGCGCCGTTCGCCGGCTTGAAGCGGGACCTTCGATTTGAAGACGGGCAGCGGCGACGGGGTGGTCTCGACCTCGCCCACGGTCACATCGATGAACGTGCGCAAGCAGTTGTTCTTGCAGAAATAGCAGCGCGTGTCTTCGTTGCGGGTGGTGCGATAGCCGATGTTCTGGACCGCATCGAGCCCAATAAAGGTCGTGCGATGGCCGTTTTTGTAAAGGCGAACCGCCTCGACGCCAGCGCCGATCGCGCCCGACTCGCCGCAGTGCTCGTGGACAATGACTTCGGGCTCGTGCCCGACGCCGTGGAAGTGCGACTGAATGAAGTCAACTTCCGACTTGACCGCAGCGAGGTTCTTCTGCGTTCCGCCTTGGAGGATAAATCGTGATCCCAACTTCGCGAGGTTAGGAATTCCGGCGACATAGAGGAAAATGTTTTTGGGCAGAACGTTCGCCAGTCCGGCGAGGATCTCTTCGCCGCGCCAACCCTGCCGTTGGAAGTTCACGATGTCGGACTGCATGAACACCGCGCAGCCATAGCCGAAGATCGGCATGGTGTTAGCCGAGAAAGCGATGTCCGCGTACTCTTCCACCTTGTAACCAAGCGACTCGGCGGTGCCTTGCAGGAAGTATCCGTTTCCAGCCGAGCACTGGGTGTTGAGCTTGAAGTCCTTCACGCGGCCGTCTTTCAGCACAATCAGCTTAATGTCCTGGCCGCCGACATCCACAATGACGTGGGGATTCTTGTAGAACTTCATCGCCGATTCGGTGTGCGCCACGGTTTCCACCAGCGCCACATCGGCCTTGAGCACATCCTTCAAGACGTCTTTGGCGTATCCGGTCGTACCGACTCCCAGAACCTCCAGCGCCGCTCCCTGCGACTCCACCTGGTGGCGGAGCGCAACGAACATGTCGATGGTGTCCTGAATGGGATTCCCGCCCGACAGTTGGTACGCCTTACAGAGCACATCACCAGCCTCGGAAAGCAGCACAGCTTTCGTCGAAGTCGAACCGCCGTCAAGGCCCACGAATCCTCGCACCGTCTCGCCGACACCAAACTTCGCGCCGACAAACTTCGGGATGGTGTACTTCTGCTTGAATCCGGTGAGCTCTTCCTCAGAGGTGCTCAGACCAGCAGCGCCTGATTTCGCTTTCTCCGCCTGTCGGCCAACGGAGATGTAGTCCTCCAGGCACTCGGTGCCCATGTAGATTCCGACCTCGAACTCTTCGTCCTTGCCGAACTCGACGGCGCCCAGCGCTGCGAAGTATTGCGCATTGTCCGGAACCTTAATGAGATCTTCCGGCTTGGCGCCAGCGGGAAGCTGGACTTTACGCTCCTCCCAAGTGCGGGGAATGTTCTGCTGCCACGCTTCTTTCATACCGCGGATGAAGCTGTTTGGCCCGCCGAGCAGCAGCACGTGCGGGCGCAGCGTGTGTCCCCTCGTGAGTACTGTCAGGTTTTGCAGAACGATTGCGTCGAACAGCGACGCCATTAATTGATCGGGCGGGATACCCTGTTTTTGCAGTCCGTTGATGTCGGTTTCTGCGAAAACGCCGCATTTGCCCGCCACCGGATGCAGTTTGATGCCAGTGTAACCCTGGTCGCAGAGTTCCTCGGCGGGAATCTTGAGCTTAGCGTTGATCTTGTCAATGACAGCGCCCGTTCCTCCGGCGCACTTGTCATTCATCGAAGGGATTTTCTTCTTGCGGCCGGTATTCTCGTCCTCTTTGAAGACGATGATCTTGGCATCCTGCCCGCCCAGCTCAATTACGGAGTTCACCTCGGGGTGCATCTTTTCGACCGCGAGCGAGACAGCCGTGACTTCCTGCACGAATTTGGCGCCGACCAGGTTGGCCAGCGCGCCTCCGCCCGAACCGGTGATGAAGATGCGGCAGTTGTGCGGAGCAATGCCGACCTCCTCTTCCATGCGCTTAAGAAACTCCAGCAACTTCTCCGGCTGCTTGGTTTCGTGGCGTTGGTAGTCCTGCCAGATGATCTGGTCGGTGTCCGCATCGACGATGACTGCTTTAACCGTCGTGGAGCCGACATCCATGCCGACGGTGTAGACCGCCTTACGGCCAGACTGTGCGGCGACCTCGCGCGACTTGGCGAGAATCCGGGCGGGAAGCGACTCGGCAACTGGCGCAGGGTTCAGCAGAGTGTCCAGTTGAACGTCAACCTTGGCCGGGGCGTTGTCGCAGGATCCGTGTTGGTGAGAATGTGAAGCCACTAATCCTCCCGAAAAACCAAACCGGCGACGGAATGCATCAGTCGCCGAAATTGCCGCTTACCCCCTGAAACCCATTCCTGGCCTGCGCAAACAGCCAGCGAATCACACGCTGATCGTTGTAGCAGAACGCCAGGATGTGGTTCAGGGTCGAGAAGCAGCTCTTCTGGCACTCTTTCTTCATATCTTTCAACTGTTTGCTCTCGAACTTGTGGTTCTCAATCGTGCCCCAATCATACCCTGCCGAATACATCGGGAAACAGGGGGCCAATGTGCCGTCCACGCGAACAATCAGCGAATTGTGACCGGCGCGGCAGTTCCAGTCTTCCAGTTCTCCCTTGACGAATTCTTTCATCTGCGAAAGCCGTTCCACCGAGTTCACCATGTGGTAGCCCGACTGCTGCTTTTCCACCAGCCAATCGACCAGCTCGCACACCATCGGGTAATCTTCCTCGCGGATGAAAGTCGGGTTGGTGTATAGGTGCTTGAAGTGCGGCTGCTCGGTCATCGGCGACTCACAAATATGATAGTCGGTGGCAATGCCGCTGTCGTGCGCCAGTTCCGTCAGCCACCGCACATCGTCCATGTTGTTATGGCAGATGTTGATGTTGAGGAAGACACTATAACCGTACTTATACTGCTTCCTGACCAGGTAATCGAAGTACGAGCGAATAGGGACCATCGCCTTTGGCAGTCCGGGCTTGACGTCCCAGGCATCCACCGCAAGATTCACGGTCGCAACCCCCGCGTCGGCTACCTTGTCGATTACGTCGGGTCGCAGCAGCCGGCCATTGGTTGGCAGATAGATCCAGAAATCCTTCTTGGCCGCGTAGTAGACGATCTTGTGCGCGAAGTCGGGACGGAGGAGCGGCTCGCCACCCATGAGCGCCAGCACGCGGCATCCCGTGTCGTGCAGCCAGTCGATGGAGCGTTTGGCCACGTCTTCCGTCATACCGCGGACGCTGTTGTCGAACGCCCAACAGTAGTGACAGTCCAGGTTGCATTTCCATTCGTTGAACAGGTAGGCGATGATCGGGTGAAACTCGCCCGGCATCACGCGCGAGCGGAGGAATGGGAACGCCCAGCCCTTCGCCGCGCGGTAAATGTGCCTGGCTTTGTGTTTGCGATGCCCGTTCTTGGGGAAGAAATCCTCGTCCCGTGCAGACATCAACTCGGGATACTGAGGGAACACAGGGGTCGGCAACTGCTGTTGCCTGCCACCCGGAGGCGGCGGCAGCAGCCGAGGCTGCTCGGGCTGCTTCATCAGCAGCTCGTGCAGTTGAACATCAAGGCGATACGTCGGGGGAGCTTGAGTACCTTCCAGTACCTGCACTTCCGGCATGGGGCCTATGACCTTCCTTCCTTTTATCGCTTGACCGAAAAATCGACGCGCCACTAATCGCCGTAGGCGGCGGCCACCGCCAGTTTCTGCGGCGGAGTTACCGGCACTCGTGCGAGTCGCTTCTTCCCGTTCATCAGATCGTTGACATGTAGTACGAAATTCGCTGCCACGCCGGCGTATCCATGAACGTGCGGCACGGGATAGAACAGGTTGCGCAGCTCGGGATGCTCGGCAACGTAGGCCTTGATGTCGTCCAGCCCTTTGCCAGTGGACTTCAGCGCCTGCTCGAACTCCATGCGGGCTTTGACCTTGGCTTCGCCTAGCGCCATTTGCACGCGGCTATGGGCGTTGATCTCGCCCTCGCCCGAAGTTTCGATGGGTAGGAAGATCATCTCCTTGAAGTGGTTGGCCACAGCCGACTGTACGCCGTCGGACTGCGAGGATGGCATGCAGCCGAAAGGCTTCAGCGCGAGCACCATGTGGCAGAGACGGTTCTTGGTGTACCAGACGTTCTTGCCGACCTCGAGGTGTCCTTCGCCACCTCGGGCGAATTCGTTGTAGAACGGGTTGGCCATCTGTGCCATTTCTTTCTGGTCAATGAGGTGGTGGGCGATGTCGCCCAAGCCCTCCACCACGCGATGGTATTGGCGTGCGTAGACACGCTCGCCCACGCCCCACAGCCACTGCTTCTGGCGGAACTTCAACTCGTTCACCGCCCTCTTCCGCAGCTCATACCACTGCACTTTTTTGTAGGGAGCATCAAGCGTCCGGCGGGCGGCGGCGCGCGCCTTGGCCTGGTACATCATGTACATCACCCAGGTTCCGATAGGCTCGACCAGCACCTGCGCGCCTTCACGCTCCAGGAATTCGAACATGTGGAAGTTGCCATCGCCCTCGGTGATCTGCGCCCAGAATTCGCCGATGATCTTGACCACCGGCTTGACCCGCAGGCGGTCAACCTCGATGGTGGCCAATTGCTCGCGGGCAGCCGCCAGAGCCTCTTTGTACGGGTTGCCGTAGAGCTGCTCGCGAACTTTTCCCAACGAGTTGAGCCAAAGCTCCCACTTCTTGCCTTTGTTGGCACGTACCTTCTTCGTTATCCACTCCGGCAGGTCTTCATGGTCTTCGAACGGCTTGCGCTCCCGCAGCATCATGCACAGCTTGTCAATGGACGAGTGGAAGACCTCGTCGGTCTTGCCCTTTTCCATTTCGTAGGGACGGATGCGGTAGATCATCTCGTTCATGATGTCGCCGAGGTTGAGGGCGTTAAACATGCCCATGCCGAAGTCCACCGTGAACTTCAGCCCGGCTTCGCCCGAGGCCGCCTTCACGCCGTCGTTCTGCTGGAACAGCAGTACGCGAAAACCGCCGAAACCGGCGTTTTGCAAGGCCAGTCGATACTCCGACTCGTACATGCCAAAGCGGCATGGACCACACGAGCCGGCGGTAAAGAAGACGTGATTGTTGATGATCTCGTCTTTCGTCATCCCGCGCGCTTCCAGACTCTGGAGGTACTGCACCAGGTTGCCGACGGTGAAGTACGTAGGGTTGCACTGTCCGTTGTTGCCGTATTCCTTGCCCAGTTGAAACGCTGAGACGTTAGGCACGGGCAAAATCTCGCAGTGATATCCGCAGCCTTCAAACACCGCCTGGATCACGCGCTCGTGTTTCCAGGTCAGCCCACCGAAGAGGATGGTCACCTTGTTGCGCTCTTCTGCGGTGAACGGTTTTTCGACGGGACGGCGGAAGTGGCGGACCGGGCCACTATCCAGGCCCATCATGCTGGCCAGGCGTGCACGTTCCTGCGCCAGCTTGCGTTGAATCTCCTCTTCGGACTGAGGACGCGTCAATTCGTCTACGGGAAAATCGATGCGAGTCACAGGCATAGTAACCTTCCTCTGTTAGCGGAATAGATTCCGGGCTGCGTGTTGTTGCTTGTATTCTCAACCTTTGCGGGAGAAAAGGACAGACGGAGTGCGTGAGGGTTGCAGAGACGGCCGAAGCGGGTGAAAACTCTCACGGCAAAAAACTATCTTTGCAAAATTCAAGATCAGTTGCTGCAAACACCGATGAGCGACAAAAGACTTGTCCTATCGCTCTCCCCAAGGGTTTCAAGATTATGCAATTGAGCGCACTAATTCAAGCGGAATAACAAAATTGTTGGCAACTAATTTGCTGATCTTGGCACTTCGGTGCTAGCGAAAAACCGGCGCGGTTATTGGATGATTCCTTTTGATACGTGGACAAATTGAGGTCGCGGGCCGGTGCAAAATTTACCATATCCCTTTATCGCTACCGACGTGGGTAACCTGACGGGTCGTTCAATGGCTGCAGAGTTAGGTCGGGAACGAGCAAAACTGAGGATCCATCTGACTTCGGACAAGGAGCGCAGTGGCTGAGGCTGCTCGCCCACTATAATCGTCAGTTGCTCGATTCTGAAACGCCAAACAGTGTTCAGGCTGCTTCCGTGCGGCCCACTGAAACGAGGTTGGCTTGGCCTACTACGACCTGCGAGATTGGATCTCCGCACTCGACAAAGCGGGAGAATTGAAGCGCATCAAGGCAGAAGCCGATCCGGTATTGGAGATTGCCGAGATCACCGATCGGGTCTCCAAATGGGGCCCTCGTGGCAAGCATGGTCCCGGCGGGCCGGCGTTGCTTTTCGAAAACGTGAAAGGCTATCCCGGAGCCAAGCTGCTGATTAACCAGTTCGGCTCCGAACGCCGCATGCGTTTGGCACTCGACGTGGACTCCCTCGACGAGATCGCCGACAGGATCAAGTACTTCATGGACGTGAAGTCGCCCCAAGGGCTGCTCGACAAAATTAAAATGCTGCCTATGCTGGCCGAGATGGGCAAGTTTTTCCCCAAGGAAGTCTCCACCGGCCCTTGCAAGGAAGTGATCAAGCTCGACAATTTCTCGCTGCTGGATTTTCCCATCCTGCAATGCTGGCCGCAGGACGGAGGCCGCTTCATTACGTTGCCTTCGGTGATCACCAAAGATCTCAAGACGGGTAAGCGTAATTCCGGAACGTATCGCATGCAGGTGTACGACGAGCGCAGTGCAGGCATGCATTGGCAGCGCCAGAAGCAGGGAGCCGAGCACTATCGCCAACAGATGCGCAGGGCCGCGGCGGCGGGGGAGGCACATCCAGCTACCGCAGCTCTCGACATGATGGCGCGCTCGGGAGGAGGCTCGCGGGTGGCGGAAGGGAAGCAGGTGGCAGGGAAGATGGACGTGGCGGTCGCGATTGGCACAGATCCGGCGATGATGTTTTCCTCCATTGTTCCCGCGCCTCCTGATATCGAGGAGTACATGATCGCCGGATTCCTGCGGCAGAAGCCGGTCGAGCTGGTCAAGTGCGAGACCGTGGACCTGGAAGTGCCGGCCACTTCGGAGATCGTGATCGAAGGCTACGTGCTATTGGACGAACTGCGCATGGAAGGACCGTTTGGCGACCACACCGGGTTCTACACGCCGCAGGATCTTTATCCGGTGTTCCACGTCACCTGTATCACCCATCGCAAGAACCCGATCTACTCGACCACGATCGTCGGCAAGCCTCCGATGGAGGATGCGTGGATGGGCAAAGCGGTGGAGCGGATATTCCTGCCGTTGATGCGCGTCACCATTCCCGAGATCGTGGACGTGAACCTGCCCATCGAAGGCATCTTTCACAACCTGATGATTGTCTCGATCAAGAAGTCTTATCCCGGACAGGCGCGCAAGGTGATGAATGGGATTTGGTCGCTCGGGCAAGCGATGTCCACAAAATGCATTCTGGTTGTGGATGAAGACGTGGACGTGCAGGACATTGGTGACGTCACCCTTAAGGTGCTGAACAACATCGACCCAGAACGCGATATCCAGTTCACGCTGGGGCCTGTGGATTCGCTCGACCACGCGTCACGCTTGCCCGACTTCGGCTCGAAAATGGGCGTCGATGCCACCCGCAAATGGCCGAGCGAAGGCTTCACGCGTCCTTGGCCGGACGAGATCAGGATGGACGAGAAGACCAAGGAGCGGGTGACCAAGCGGTGGAAGGAGTTTGGGCTGGAATGAAGTAGGCGCCAGCGTTCAGTTATTAGCCATCAGCTGTCACTTGTCGGATTCAGGCTGACAGGTGATTGCTTGTTCAGTACCATAGCCTCCGCCGCAGAACGCCAGCCAGTCCGACGATGCCCGAAGCAAACAGCATGATGCTGCTCGGCTCCGGAGTTGTGCCGCTGCCACCACCCCCGATAGTGAAAGCTTCAGATCCAATCGTCCCCAGAACGTTGTCATAAGCGCTCGAGGGGCAGCCTGCCGAGTGGCAGCCGACGCCATCATTTTCATCCCAGTAAACCGGATCGCCGCTGGGGACTGAAGCGTTGGCCAGAGTTAGCCAGTACTCGGTTCCATTTATCTCTGGAACATTGAGATTCGACACTGTGATCAGGTCGATGTCGGCGCCAAACAGGTTAACGAACAGAAATTGGTCGTGCAGGTTACTGCCACTAGCCGTACCGAAGCCCACAATCGTTCCACACCCACCGCTGGGATCGGAACACGGACCCGTGCTAAGAATCCAGTCGACTGAAGTCACCCTGTCCCCCGGATCTTCGTGCGCGCCAAACTGGAAGCCATTGACCGACGTACCCGCAGCGACATAGCTGTCACTGACGGTGAATCCAAAGTTGATGGTCCAAGAGTCGACGTTGCCGTTGATTGGTCCGTTCTCGTACGACCAATTCCCGGCCCAAGCGGGAAGAGCAGCCAACGTAAGACAGAGAACCGTGAGCGCGGCGATTCGAATCTTCACAGGCAAGGAGCCCTCCTTCAAGTTGCGAATGCGGGGCATTTAATCTCAAGTTATTACCCGAGTCAATGTATTTGTTTCGGAAAATCACTCGGAGCTTTCCAGAATTTGCCTGCAGCGGTCATCTGTGGCACAGTTTTACCACTATGTTGAGCCGCCCCGATCCCACTGAATACGCCGAGTTTTACAAAAACTATATCGCCCGTGTCCCCGACGGCCCGGTCCTCGATTTCCTCGCCAAGCAGCTTGGGGATTACCGGCAACTCCTGGTGGGCGTGTCCGACGAAGCGGCAACCGCGGCGCCAGCGCCGGGGAAGTGGAGTATCAAGCAGGTGCTTGGGCACTTGTGTGACGGCGAGCGGGTCATGACCTACCGAGCGCTACGCTTCGCGCGCGGCGATGCCGGCGAGTTGCGCGGCTTCGAGCAAGACGATTACGTCCGCGAAGCGCATTCCAACTCGCGTAGTGTGGACGACCTGCTGACCGAACTTGAAAGCATACGCAAAGCGACCATCGCTCTCTTCGGTTCGTTGCCGCCTGAGGCGGAGACACGATCTGGCGTTGCCAATGGAAACCCGGTTACTGTGCGGGCGCTGGCCTATATTGCAGCCGGCCACGCGCAACATCACTTCGAGCTGCTGAAGGCTGGTTTTACCCAACGGGCCGGAACCGGCGGGTAGCGGGGCCTCCAGCGAAGCGCGACAATCTGACTGGATTGTTATACTGAGAACGATCATGGGAATCGTTAGAAATATTGCGGCGATCGCCAAGGGCATGAGCGTTACTTTCCGGGAAATGTTTAACCCGACGACGGTGGAGAACTATCCTGATGGTCCTGGACCTACCAGGGGCGCAATGTTCCAGGAGCGTTTCCGCGGAATGCACGTGCTGCAGCGCGACGAGAACGGGCTGGAGAAGTGTGTTGCGTGCTTCCTTTGCGCCGCAGCCTGTCCCTCGAATTGCATCTACATTGAAGCCGCCGAGAACACGGCTGAGAAACGCGTGAGCGGCGCCGAGCGTTACGCCAAGGTTTACAACATCGATTACAACCGCTGCATCTTCTGCGGGTATTGCGTGGAAGCTTGTCCCACGGACGCAATCACCCACGGTCACGGTTTCGAGCTGGCGACCTATAACGCCAGCAGCCTGGTTTATCGCAAAGAGCAGTTGCTGGCAGGAACGCCAGCGCACGAAGGCGCTAATGCTGTGTTCAGCCAGTACGAGAATGCCAGACTGGTCCCGAACAAGTAGCCGGTTCGCGCAGATATTCTCGGCCTTTACCGGATCCATCTCCGCCCTGTTTTTCTGGTATCTTCACATCCGGCAGTATGATCGGATCCATGCCCAATCGATCTAATGTCGAGCCGCGTTGGCCGGTCATTCTCGCGCTGGCGGCCGTCGTTGCTCTCCATTTCTCCTTGCCTGAGATACTTAGCCTCGGCCCCAATTGGTTGTTGGTCGCGGTCTTCGCGGTGCTGGCCACAATGGTCTCGATTTCTCATTCGAGAGGTGCTGACGGGATTGCATATGTTGGCGGCCTGATTCTGATTAGTTCTGTCACGGCGGCGGTGATTGCATCTCTTGTCCTACTGATACATTTCCTGCCGGCTCACAAGGAGTCACCTCTCCACCTCCTACAATCGGCGGCCTCCCTCTGGATTAGCAATGTGCTGGTGTTCGCCGCTTGGTATTGGAAGTTGGATGCCGGAGGTCCCATCCAGCGGGAGAGGACAAAGAGTCATGAACTGGGCGCATTCCTCTTTCCCCAGATGGCGCTTCATGAGGAATCGCCGGCGAAGCCCGATAACTGGCATCCCCGCTTCGTCGACTATCTCTTTCTCTCTTTCAACACCAGCACAGCCTTATCTCCGACGGATACCCAGATCCTTTCCCGCTGGGCAAAGGCATTGATGATGCTGCAATCGCTTATATCTTTGACCATCATCGTGTTGCTGGCAGCGAGGGCGGTTAATATTCTCTGAATCGCGCATGTTCTAGAAGAGGGATTCACCACGGAGACACGGAGGGCACGGAGTTTTGGCTTCCACTCCCCTGTGATCCAGGTGCAGCAGTTTGTTTTCATCTCTTGAGATGAACCGCAGGAGTACGTAACACTCAGTAGTGGAACCGGTATCTCACCTGGACCGACAACATTCGCGGATCGGCCCAGTGTGAGCCGCCGAAGGTGTTGCTGTTGTCCAGTTGGTAGCGCTGGTTGGCGATGTTGGTCCCGATCAAACGGACTGTAAAGCTCTCGCCGAAAGTTTTCCCCAGCGCCAGATCGAAGGTGTAGTTACTGGGCAGGTGGTTGGGGCCGTCACCATTCAGGAATCCCGAACCATAGTTAAACGTCAGCGCGGCAAAACTTCGCCACGGCAGATCGCCCTCCATGCCCGCGGAAAGCGTGTTGCGCTGATCGTGGTCAAGATAGAAACCGCCACTGGGGGGAGGAGAAAAATCCGTCAACCCGCCAGTCACCGTCCCAAACCCCTCGGCCTGCTGGTTCGAGTAAACCAAGTGTGCGTGGTAGTGGCTCAGAAGCAGTGGTGAGCGGACCGTAGCTTCGAAGCCTTCGATGCGGGCTGCCTGAATGGTGAGCGGCAGGAAAATGTTGGAATTACCCAGCGCGTCGTGGTCGAAGAAGTTCTGCGCCCCAGTATGGAAGTAGGTGAAGCTTGAGACCCAGTTGTGGAGCGGGATGGTGACACCGTACTCCTGCTGAATGTCGCGCTCGCCCTTCAATGGGAGGAAGTCCAGTCCCTGGCTGAGGGCGTACTGCAGCAGCGGTCCGGACACGGTGTCGAGCGGAGGGGGCTGATAGTAGTACGAATAGGCGGCTCGCAGCACCCAGTTGAGTTTGGGAACGCGAATTGCTACCCCCAAGCGGGGATCAGCCGCATTCTCGTTGATCTCACCGTCGAAGTGCGTAAGCCGAATCCCTCCGGTCAGGGTGAGCCACGAGGTCGCCTTGAACTGGTCTTCGAGAAACAGCGCTTCGAGATTCCCCCCAGGATGCACACGCTGGCTGAACTGGCCACCAGAACCATCATTTGCGATCACCGAGAAGAATGTGTTGTCCTGCTGTGCGAAGGCATAAATTCCTGCGCGTGCATTGTTCCGGGCGTTGATGGCCGAAACCGTTACCTGGCCTCCTTCATAGTTCGAGGCTCGATTGTCGGTGGCGATTGGAACGTCCGTACTACCTCCTTCATAGGCAGCGCGGTTGAAGTGATAGAAGGGCGACGCGATGAGCATGAGACCGGGGGAATACGTGTGGACCCAGGTGGCCGTTCCGAAGATGTCCTGTTCGCGCTCACGGTCGTTGATGTTCGCAGCCTGCATCGCGGGATCGTTCGGCACCTGGTAGTAATCGAGGCGAAGGCCGGCATCGAAACGAAACTGGTCCTTGGGATCGGGATTGTAGATGAGAGAAGTAAATGCGCCACCGCCCGCGGCTTGGTTGTGTAGATTGATCGCGGTCGGCGGCTCCAGACCCCAGTCCGTATTGTTGCCGCTGAGGCTGGCGTAATAAGCGAACTTGGCGGTGTGGTCGCCAAAGCTCAACCAGTCGTCGGTCTGGTTGTAGTTTCCGTAGCTGGCAATCAATTCCGCTTCCCGATTGCGTTCAAAGCCATTGTTTGGGGCGACGTTAAAGACGCCGTAGGTTCGGTCACCGTACTCGGCCGCGTAGCTGCCGGTCTCGGCCTGCAAGTACGAGACGTCTTTGGGGTTGAACTGCAATCCAACGTTAGAGGCAATGTTTGTGTTCGGAACCGGCACGCCGTCGATCGCCCATGTGACCTGGTGCCCTCCGCGGACGTGGAGTTGATCGTGCACCATGTAGGAACCGGGAACAAACTCAGTGATAATTTTGAAGCTATTGCTTGCATCCACGCCCGCGTAGCGCGAGATCTGCTGTTGATCGATCAAGATGTCTCTGCGAGGCGAATCCGGATCCAGGTCCTCGGGGGAGGCTGTGACCGTGACTTTTTCTTGTGCTGCGGCGATTGCCAGTTGGTAATGAAGGATTGGCGCGCTGCCGGATACGACGACTAGGACCTGCTCCTGCGGAGCGAATCCAGGCGCTTCAACGGTGACCCTGTACTTGCCGAGCGGGATCGCGTCGAAATGGAACTCGCCATCCGTGCCCGTCTCCGCAGTCAAGGAATAGTCCGAGTCGCTGGCCTGGAGCGTGGCGTGCGCGCCGGTGACGGGGTGGTGCTGCGGGTCATGGACCACTCCGCGGATATTGCCGAACACAGTCGCTGCCGCGGGCGAGACCGCCATCGCCAGGAATGTGCTGATCAGCAGAATGACCGCGGTCGTCTTCGCATGTCGAATGTTGTGCCGCAACTTGGTACACTCCCCGGTGGTGCTCATGGGCTAGAAAACGTGGATTAATCGTCCGCGCGTAGACCGCGGCGCTGAACTTGAATTCAGCGCAGATACACGGAGAACCATCCGCTCTGCATCGTGAGCAGTGCGCAGCTGGTTTACGAGTTTGTCGACGGAAGAAACCTACGAGAGGGGAGGAGCGCGTTTCTGGGCATTGCCGTCTACGAGTGCCGAGAGGTCACGCGACTCGAAAGCAATCGACGCCTCTCGGACCGAACTCACAGGTAGATCGTGGGTCACTTTGTTGAGAGGTGTGGAGTGCGAGGTCAGGGCGGTGAAACCGCGGTGCGGGCAATTGGTTGCACTTGTTCTGAAGCCGTCGCCTTGGGGAAGCGTCGCGCAATGGTGCTTACCGTTGCGCCGGCAGCAGGCCGGAACGCCGTTGCCTTGGGCCTGAAGCAGGGGCAGAGTTATCCCGGCGCATAGAAGTGCGAGCAGCAGGCTGGCGGCTAGACGTCGCATGAGCAGAAGGATTCTACTACATCACACCGCTTTGTGATGACAACAGATATCCGCAGGGCAGCTGTGCCAAGGTCGCTTCCTGTTCCCTTCACACGCTACAATTCCAGACTGGAGAATCTTCTTGCGCTATCTCATCGTTCTGCTTGCCATTGCGGGGATTGTGGTCTCGGCCCTGGCCCTGAAAGTCCATTACGATACAGGCTCTGAGCCATGCCGCATCAATGACAAGTGGGACTGCGGTGTTGTGAACCACAGTCAGTACGCTGTTATCCGCGGCGTGCCGGTGGCAGCCGTTGGCATCGCCGGATACCTGCTTATCGGCTTTCTGGCATTCATGCGGCGACGCGGTCTACTACTAGCCTGCGTCCTGATTGGGCTGGGGTTCGCCTTGTATTTGACGAACATCGAGATCCATATCCTGGAAGTGTGGTGTCTGTACTGCGTGATCTCGCAAGGAATTATTGCTGTGCTCACGGTGTTAGCTCTGGCGTGGATAGGGTGGGCGAGACTTCGAACTAAGGCTGCGTAAAGGGCTTTCAGTGCTCCATCCCTGCCGGACCAAGCTGTCGTGATGCGGTACTGAATCGGTACCCATCCACTCTTCCGTCGCCCACCTCGAACTCAAGTTCTGAAACTGTTGCGTATGGCAACGAATCCGAGACTGCCGAGATCAAGACCCAACAAGCAACTCCCCTACTCAGTCCTGAATCTAAGTTTCCGCCCATGCGGGCGTAGTTCGAGGCGGGTCCGGTTCTCAAGTTGAAAGTGATGGGGTAGTATATCGGTCTCAAGCACGCGCTCCATGAAGTCCCCTAGGATAGAAAGATCAGCAATCTCCAAGGAAGCATTTGCGGGCGGCGGCGAGATGGGCGCTCTCATGCGTTCATTCGACTGGTCGAAGACGCCGCTCGGGCCTGTGACGGATTGGCCACAGAGTCTCAAGACCGCCGTTCAAATCATTCTGACGTCCCGCTACGCCATGTTTGTGTGGTGGGGCGACGAACTGATCAACCTGTACAACGACCCCTACAGAGTCTTCCTGGGCAAGAAGCATCCCGCTGCGTTAGGGCAGTCAGCGCGAGCCGTGTGGGCAGAAATCTGGGACCAGATTGGTCCCCGCACGGATGCAGTGTTGCGTCGAGGAGAAGCGACCTTCGACGAAGCCCTCCTGCTGCTGATGGCACGGTTCGATTATCTGGAAGAAACCTATTTCACTTTTTCATATAGCCCGATTCCCGACGATCAAGGAGAGGTTCGAGGCATCTTCTGCGCGGTTAGCGAGGAGACCCAGCGAATCATTGAGGCGCGTCGCTTGGCTTTGCTTCGCGAGGTTGCTGCTAAGGTTGGCGCAATGTCGCACTGCAACCCTGGTCTGCCAAGCGGCGGCACGGTGTATGGCCCGCGCTGATCTCGATCTGCCATTCGCGTTCTCTACCTCGTCGATTCCAGCGGAAAGGGTTTGCGGCTAGTAGCTCGGGCGGGAATTGATGTCGACAATGCCGCGTGTCCACAGTCAGTTGATCTGAAGGTTGATAGTAACTCCGCGTGGCCGTTCTCCAAGGCCATTGGAACCGCAGAGCCGGTGCTGGTAGACAATCTCGCCGAGCGGTTTTCAGAGCTGCCATCCGGAGGATGGAATCAGCCGCCGGAACGGGCCATCCTTTTTCCGATTCCCAGGCAAGGGCAACTGACGTCCGCCGGGGTGCTGGTAGCTGGCCTGAACCCTCATCGGCAGTTCGATGCCGACTTCCGCAGTTTCGTGAGTCTTCTTGTGAATCAAATTGCTGCCGGCATCGGCAATGCTATGGCGCACGAGGAGGAACGCCGTCGGGCTGAAAGCCTGGCGGAAATCGATCGCGCAAAGACCCTGTTCTTCACCAACGTGAGCCATCAGTTCCGCACCCCGCTCACCTTGATGCTGGGACCACTCGAGGATGCCATTTTGCAGGCCGGTGAGCATCCTTCGGGACAGAACCGGGAACAGTTGGAACTGGTACACCGCAATGCGTTACGGCTACTCAAGCTGGTCAATACCTTGCTCGACTTCTCCAGGATCGAGGCCGGACGTTTGCAAGCGGTTTATGAGCCCACTGACTTAGCCTCGGCGACAGCCGAATTGGCCAGCGTATTCCGTTCTGCGATGGAAAAAGCGGGTATTGATTTTCGCCTGGAGTGCGATCCGCTACCCGAACCAGTTTATGTGGATCGCGAGATGTGGGAGAAGATTGTGCTCAATCTTCTTTCCAACGCCTTCAAGTACACCTTTGAGGGAGAGATCAGCCTTGTCCTGAAAACAGTCAACGATGCGGTCGAACTTTGGGTCAGCGATACCGGCACTGGAATTCCAGATGACGAAATGCCGCGGGTATTTGAGCGCTTTCACAGGGTTAAAGGCGCCAAGGGGCGCAGCTTCGAAGGAACTGGTATTGGACTAGCCTTGGTGCAAGAGCTGGTGAAGCTGCATGGTGGTTCGGTGCGGGTGGAGAGTGCCCTAGGGAAGGGAAGCACGTTCACGGTCACAATTCCGCGCGGCAAGGCGCATTTACCGCAAGACCAAGTGTACGGAATTCGTAACGAATCTTTAACCGCGCTGCGCGCCGATGCCTACGTGGAAGAGGCACTCCGGTGGCTGCCGCAAACTTCAGGAGCCAGCGTCGAGTCGCCGGCCACGCGAATTCCAGTTAAAAGGGATGGGCTCTTTGCAGCCGGTCGAGAGCTCATTCTGTTGGCGGATGACAACAGCGATATGCGCGAATATCTAAGTCGCCTGCTCAGTGAGGTTTACGACGTACATGCTGTCGCGAACGGAGAAGAAGCGATTGCTGCCACGCGGGAGCTACATCCCGACCTGGTGTTAGCGGACATTATGATGCCAGGACTTGATGGCTTTGCACTCCTTCAGGCCATTCGGGACGACCCCACGACTCGGACGACTCCGGTGATTTTACTTTCCGCCCGCGCCGGGGAAGAGTCGAAGGTGGAAGGATTGCATGCGGGTGCAGATGACTATCTGGTGAAGCCTTTTACCGCACGCGAGCTCATGGCGAGAGTAGGTGCCCATCTTAAGGTGGCGCGGATTCGCCGGGGAACGGCGGAGCGGGAATCGCAGTTGGCTGCTATCGTTGAGTCCTCGGATGACGCCATTATTTCGAAGGACCTTAACGGAATAATCCAGAGCTGGAATGCATCTGCTAGCCGAATGTTCGGCTATGCTCCCGAAGAAGCTATAGGACAATCGATTCTGTTGTTGATTCCTCCTGAACTGCACGCGGAAGAAGCCGAGATCATGGCAAAACTCGCAGCTGGACGGCGCGTAGATCATTATGAGACGCAGCGGGTGCACAAAGATGGCCAGCGGATCGACGTGTCACTGACCATTTCTCCGGTAAGAGACGCAGCCGGGCGGGTGGTGGGAGCATCCAAGATCGCGCGCGACATATCGGAGCGAAGGAAGACGGAAGAAGCCCTTCGGATTGGAGAAAGACTCGCCAGCGTGGGCAGAATGGCCGCCACCATGGCCCACGAAATTAACAATCCCCTGGAAGCCGTTGTCAATCTTCTCTATTTGGCCGCCAACCAACCCTCCCTTCCCGAGGCGGCGCAGCAATACCTGTGGGCAGCGGACCAGGAACTGACCCGAGTGGCGCACATCACAAAACAAACGTTGGGCTTTTATCGTGAATCGGCAATCCCGCAAGTCACACGCCTTTCCGAGATCTTCAGCAGCTTGCTACTTCTCTATGACGCCAAGATCAGAAATAAGAACCTTCGTGTAGATATGTCTGTTCCCGACGGCGTGGAGATAACGGTGGTACGCGGCGAACTGCGGCAGGTGCTGGCTAATCTGCTGCAAAACAGCATTGAGGCGGTCCCGCATGGCGGCGACATCCGTATTCGAGCGACGATGCGCCGTGGCAGGTCGGGCAAAGCCGACGCGGTCCAAATCACGATTAGCGACAATGGGAACGGAATTGCTAGAGCCGTTCAAAGCAGAATCTTCGAGCCTTTTTTCACCACTAAGAAGGACGTCGGCACCGGGCTTGGGCTCTGGGTCTGCAAGGGCATCGTAGAGCGGCACGGTGGCTCAATTCGGCTTCGCAGCGGCACAGCTGCGGGAAACAGCGGAACCGTATTCTCGGTGTTTCTGCCGGCCAGTGGACCCGCACCCCAACAGACGTCATCGGAAACGACGATGGAGAATGCGGTCTAAAGTGGCCCATATCAAGGTGTTCAGTTCGATTGAACTGGCGCACCCTTACTTGGTTGGTCAGCAACTTTAATCAAGACTAGTAGCCTTGTATCCGGCTTTCCGTTGTAGACAGCACCTCTGTCTAGGGCAACGCTGGACTTCCGTATATGATGTGTCCTTCCATCAACTCTGTGTTGCCCTGGAGTTTCGGGCATTGAACTGGCGATAATCTCAATATGGAAATGACCCGCATATTCGGTATGCTCGCGGCCCTTCTGATGCTGGCGTACGTTGCCAACCGGTTGTCGCGTCTGACCCGCGTGCCCGACCTGATTGTGTTGCTGTTGATTGGCGTGACCCTTGGTCCCGTTCTGCATTGGGTCCGGCCGGGCGCTTTCAAGGGCGTCATCGATATTCTCGGAACGCTAGCGCTTATCCTCATTCTTTTCGCAGGCGGGGTCGAACTGAGGTTGCGGCAAGCTGCCCGCTATTCTCCCGCTGCCGTGTTGTTGATGTTCCTTAGCTACGGCATGAGCTTGGGGTTGATTGCCTTGATGGGCAGAGCACTGTTGCACCTGCAGTGGAACGATTGCCTGCTTTTGGGAGCCGCCCTTGGATGCACCAGCGGCGCTATCGTCATACCTGCCCTGGAACAGATTTCTGCTCCTGAGCCCGTCAAGATCGCCCTGACTTTGGAGTCCACCTTGGGCGAAGTGATTGCCGTCCTACTTATCGGGAGCTTGCTGAGCACGGGAGTAAACCAGAATATGGTGTTCGGCGTGGCCGCCGACTTTTCCCATCACATCGTGATCGCAATACTCCTGGGCGTGGTAGCGGGGGCCGTTTGGTCACGGCTGTGGCCGCTGCTTGCCAACCAACCCAACACTACGATCTTAAACTTGGGAGTGGTGTTCGGTGTGTATGCGATTTCGCGATACTCCGGCGGCAGCGGGCTACTGACAGTTCTGGTTTTTGGCATTACCCTGGCCAATCTGCCCCGCACTCCCCACATGTCTCGACAGGGTGCGCGACTGCTTGCCTTCCATGCTGAGTTGAGCTTCTTGGTGCGATCGTTCTTTTTTGTTCTGCTGGGGATTGTCGCCGAATTTGTCAGCCGAAAATACCTCCTTCCCATCCTCGGCATTCTTGCAGCCTTGCTCCTGGCGCGCTTCCTCGCCGTTCAGGCTAGCCGATGGGCGGTCCGGGACGTGACCCGCAGGGAAACTGAGCTGTTGTTCTGGATGCTGCGGCGCGGGCTGGTGACGGCAGTGCTGGCGCTGGAGATTGTCAGCGCTCGCGGGGCGGTGTTTGCCTTTCTGCCGGCGATGGCCTTCACCGTAGTCTTGGTGAGCAACTTGTTTGTGGTGGCGGGAGCCGTGAGGTCGGGGCAGCTCTCCGCCCTGGCGGCCTCGTCGGCGGAGGCGCCTCGAGTAATGGAAGAGGTGAAACTGCCGTCGGTTGATGCTCTCGGCATGAAGGCCTCCGCTGCAAGCCAGGGTGAAAAGTGAAGGCCGGCGCAGTCTCACATTGGGTGGAACTGGAATCCTCCAAACTCCAATACGGACCGGGCTGTGCCAAGACCATCGAGAGACTACTGTCTGCGATGGGACAGGTCCAATTCGGGGATGCCGAATCGCTCATTCGTTTTCATGACGTGCTCTTGTTCCTGCGCGCGTTTCCGCAGAGTCGCAAAGCCGCCCAACTGGCGGACGATTTGCTGAACGGCATCGCGCGCCGGGTGGATGGACTCCAGACTTCGGGCGCGGACATGGAACTGTTCGACAACGAGCAGTTCTCCGGAATTGCGGGCACGGTAATTGGCGACACATTCACGTATGACGTAGCCCGCTGGCTCGGGCAGCACTATCCGCAACAACTTCGCGTTGAGTGGGACTTTGAGGAGCAAGTTCGCCAGATGGCGGTGACATTGCCCCGCTTTATTCCGCTGCTGGCGGACGATTCGCTCGTAGAAGCCGACACGCCTTTCCTCGACTGGATGGCCAATGCAGCAGGTGGAGCGGAAAGGATATTGCCGTGGCTGCTGCAGCGCGTCGCCGATGCGCCGCTTACCAACCTGGAGAGGACGTCGCTCTACGATTCGTTGGCGATCGATGTGTCATGGAAACTGGGTGATTCTGCGGCCAGCCGGACCCTCGCTCGTCGCAGTGTGTCGCGGATGTTCTATCATCGACAGCCGCTTCTTCGCCGCAATCAGGTGTCGTTGGCCGACGAGCTGAGTTCACCGCCGCTGCCTGTTCGCAAACTTTCGCGGCTTCAAGGCGAAGAAGTTCTGGATCTCACGCGCGCGGTTCTCACCGTCCGCTATCGTGAACTGCACGGTACAACCCGGGGCGATCCAAGTCACGTCTTTCAGGCAGAAGTCGGACGAGGTGTGCAGATCTTCCTCTGGGGTCTGCCGCCACAGCGGCGTTTGCCGCTGCGTGCCTATCATGCGGGTCTCACCGTCAAGAATGGCGTTCCCATCAATTACATCGAGGGCATCTCGCTGTTTGACTGGATGGAGGTAGGGTTTAACACTTTTTATGCCTTCCGTGACGGAGAAACAGCGTGGGTCTATTCCAAAGTTCTACACTTCTTGCATCAGCTTACCGGCGTGACCTGTTTTTCGGTCTATCCCTATCAGCTCGGCCATGAAAACGAAGAGGCGATCAAGTCAGGCGCTTTCTGGTTTTATCGCAAACTGGGCTTTCGTCCCGGACACCCCGAACTGCTTGCGCTTACCAGAAATGAGGAAACGAAAATCGCCCGCGACTCGGCGCACCGGACGTCTGCTCGAACCCTGCGGCGGTTGGCGGCGGAGCATGTGTTTTATGAATTTGGTGACGGCGTACCCGGACAATGGGATACCTTCTCAACCCGGACGATCGGGCTGGCCGTACAGCGACGGATGGCTGAAGAATTCGACGGCGATCCTGAAAAACTGCGGCGGGCTACCGTGAGGGCATTATCCGAACTCCTGCAGGTGGATCTTGAAACGTGGAGTCCGCTCGAGCAATCGGCGTTCGATAATTTTGCTTCGGTTTTGGCGCTGGCGCCGGAACTTGCGCAATGGACGAATCGGCAGAAGCAGGGGCTGGTGGACATCATCCGCGCTAAGGTGTCCGCAGATGAGAGGAAGTATCTTCGCCTGCTCCAGCAGCATCAAGCGCTGAAACAGATTGTGCTGAAATTAGGGTCAGAACGGCCCACGGTTAAGGAAGCTGGCGTGTGCATCTGTATCTCTAATTAATACAAGTAAGCATTAGTTCCGGCCCAGTAAGCGTACGGAGTAGTGTGTCCGCGGGGCGTAAACAGGCTCCTGCAGAGACCAAAACGCGATGCCAAGCCGCTCCTCAACTCGGAAAAAATGACCATGGCGAGAAGCTGCCACGAAAGCAAGTGACTTTTTCAGCAGCCTCTTTAGCCGCTGAGGGACTTCTGACTGACTTGATCAGAATTTCCCTGGAAGGAACCGGAAACTTTGCGCTGATTCAATGCGACGCCTCCACGAGGGGCCGCAGCCAGTTCAGCACAACCTCGGCGAAGGATGGGAACTGCGAAGCCAAAACCGCGAGCAGTGGAACTCCCGCAACTCCGATCAGCTTGATTGCGATATCGAAAGTTCCCGATAGTCCGCCTGAAGGTTCCTCCAGCCGCTTGAGTATTGGGTCGCGATACATCTGGAGCATCATTGCTGCCACTCCCCCAAGGAGCAGCACGAACACAAAACTCATCAAGGTTCCCAAAGATTGTCTGCCCTGAAACGGATACACGGAGGCTGCCACCACCAGGCACGCATAACCGTAAATTACGAACGACAGCATGTTTCTAAGCTGACGCATCACATAGCGAAAGAAGGCAACAAACCGATAGGCCACGTACAGCTCCAGGAGATTTTTCTCCCCCGGTCGAAGCGTGCTCTCCGCTGAAGCCTCCGGATCAAAAAGGAACCCCGTTTGCGGCATCCTGCCATTCAGCAGGGCACTGAGCTTTTTCGCCAGAGGTCTATCCAGGACGCCCCCAGTTTCTAAAATGCGGGCCACCTCGCGGAGCGCAGAAAAGGCAGAGCCGCCCCTCCGGGCCTTCCGGGCTACTGCTGACGCGTGCATAAGTGCTTACTGCATCTCCGCCTCCGGCCGCTGCGGCCTGAGCTGCCGCCAGAGGATACTTGTCGGCCATCCGCTGCAACAATTCAGCGGTACGGATTTGCACCATGAGGGAAACCCTGGCGCCCCCGAACGACCAGATTCTCATGGAAGCGAGCTCCTTCGGAACGTGCGAAAAAGCTCTGCCCAGCAAAGCCGAATCCAGGAAATGGAGGACCTTCCTCAATCGCGACCACACGTCCCAAGCGCGATGAAACGTAGCCACAATGATGAGTAACAGCAGCACGAACCCGCAGCCAACCAGCCATCGGAACGACTGATATTCGAATCCACGTAGCGCCGATGTAAGCCGGACCATACAACACGCCGCAACCGTCAGACCCATCAAAGCCCAAGCCGAGGGTCTCATGTCGATGGCTGGCCTGATCGATGTCTGCACCTCGCTGATCATGTTTGCCAACTCAGTGGCCGGCTCGTTGTCCTTCGGAATGCAAAGCGACACTCGCATCACGACCATCGAAAGTCGTTGCAAGTTGTTCATTGACCATAGATAACAAGCGAGGAGCACAAAGAAGACGGGCAATAAAGGGGATAGTCCCTCCAGGAAGTACACGTTTCTAAGAGCTACAAGCCGGGCCAGATCCGGATTCCACAAGAGTTCCCCACTAGAAAGAAGTAGCCACCAGGAAAGAGAGGCAAAGACCACAAATAATAAAGACACCATGACGCAGGCGAGGACGGCTCGGCTAAGTTTGGCACCCCTCTTAGCGGCTACCTGAAAGAGTAACCATACACACAGCGCCACGCTGCAAACCAACAGTGCAACATGTGCGCCGAACAGAACTTGCTGATATAGAAACATGGTCGCGCTAAAAGCGAATGTCGTTATGACTGCAATCCACTCCAACAACAAGATCTGACTGGTTGCTGTGAACAGGAAGAACAACTGGCCCTGCCGGGAGCTGGATGAGGACAAGACGAAGCGTGGCAGCTTGGGCAGACGTCGCAAGCCTAGCCACTCATTTGAGGAGCATACAAGCCCTAAGTGTACGGTACTGATAACCAGCAGACTGATCAGAGCTATGATCCAGATAAAAGGGACCGGGTTGCGCTTTGCAGGTGAGCTATTCTGGCTTTTGGCAGGGTCAAGAGCAGGTCGGTGTCCAGTTGGTGTTGTGGACTTCTCACCACGCAGCTGACCGATCGTTACGCTGGGAGTCGTAATGGGCTTGTCGGTTTGATCGACCCTTGGCAGGCATGGGTAAAGCCGCTGTTTGCCTGCTATTACCGCCGGTCGAAACCCGGTCTTGCCGACGATACTGATGTCTGCACATCCGGCGCCGGTAGCCTGGAAATTAAGCTGAGGTCGGGGGCCGAGTAAGTTAGCCGCCGCAAGGAAAATCCCCGCAGCCGCATTGCTGGGGAAATTAATGGTGAGCTGATCCTTAGGCTCGCCTGCAGACGTACTTTCGACCAATACAGTGCTCTCCGTTAAGGGGAGGCTGGTGACAGCGAGAGTGCCCGAGAGATCGATGAATCTCGGCCGCGCCAGCATGAAATCATCAGCACCCACGACGGCGAGTCTCACGTCCGGCACCGTCAGATGCAGGTATTCCAGCAGGAAGACCCGGTCCAGGGGATTGGTCGCTGTTACGATCACCGCCTGGATTCGTGAGGTGCGCAACCTCTTCACCATCGCTTGCAGCGCTCGATCCATCCGGGCTGAACTCTGAGTTTGAGCAAAATCCGGAGGGCTGTCGTGCTCATTGGTTTCCTCTTGGCGAAGCGTAAGAGCCACCCCAATTGTCGGAACGTTGACGCCTGCGATCTGCTGTGGCTCGGCATTCGAGTCTGCAGTTTCCGTCGCATTGCGAATGGACGAAAGGTCACGCGGAAAATGGAGAGTAAGGATGGTAGACGTGCCGAGGATCGCGTTGCCGTATGCGCTACCATCCTCGCCCAGCACTGCTATTTCGTTATCCTCGTAACCCAAATCGTGCAGATATCTGAGCAATTCGCTCTCCGCATCTTGGATCGTCAGGTCCAAGGAGGAAAAGGTCGACGGCTGATCAGTACGCATTAGCCAGATGGAGTTTCTTCTTGAAAGCTTCGATCATGGAGTCGCTGCGGGCGCCATAGTTTACGACGTGGAAGACTGGTTTATCTTTGGGTGCAAACTTCGCACTGTATTGCACAATAGCGTCCCCGAGTGGTCGGCAACGTGGCGGAGAAAATTGGGCCCTGCAATCGAAATTGGCAACTTATTTTGTGCTGCTCCCATCCCCGGAGTGGCTTGCTGCTGACCGCCGACCGACGACGCATTCGTCGGGCGTGTCAATTGCTCGATAAAACGAAGAGACTTAAGAAAAGCAGGCCGGTTTAGGCCGGCAGTGGGTGTCTCTCCTACCAGGAAGACCAGCAGCCGCTGGTCTGGTTGCGTTGGCTGCGTGGATGGTTTCCTGAAGATTAGCAATCCTGGCTGTTCCCGGCGCTGACGTTCTTCCGCACGAGGCGTACTCGCGGAACTGGCACCGAGACCGTATCCACCTGTCCGGGCCGCCAGGGAAGCCAGTAGCGCTCGAAGCTATATCCTTCAACGGCAGCCGCTCGCAGCAAAGACTCAAGCGCACGGTCGAACTCGATATCGAGGTGCGAGCCTATCGGGTCCGGAACCGTTGCTATCGAGGAAATTGAAGTCGACGAAGTCGCCTGTGCAGAGTCCTTATGTCATCGACAGTTTTCTTCCGAACGGTATATTTATGTTCGCCGCTTGCGTCCTTGACCGTTCTTTCAACTTCTTCAACTTGCTCGGTCGAAGGCTGCGCATCCGTGGCCGCCGCGCGGTCGCCTGCGAACTCCTGGCAGAGCGCGTACCACGGTCCGCGATCATCCCGTGCCAGGGCCGCGGGAGTCTGGCTCTCTCCGCTGGGTCGCGATGCCTGCTCCGATACGCCAGCAGGATTTGACGGTATTCTGCGAAGACTTCTTCGAAGATGGGTTCTTTGCCCCGAATGGTGAGAGGAGCAGTGCGGCGATTGCAACCACTCCACCAATTGCGATTGGAGTTCCGTTCTGTGCCATATCTACTCCTTGTTGCCAAGCGCAAACGGGGCTCACGCCTTCCCGTCGAGTTCAGTAGACAGGCGAGAAGACCTCAATTTGCAAAACTTTGCACTTCGACAATTACTGCTGGTTCTGGGCGTAAACCGACTTGAATTGGCAGTCTGCTCTACGGAAACCCCAACGATCCGGACGACATGAAGCGGGGTGCGTTCTTAATCTGGCGAAGTATAGGTAAAACCTGCTTCGAACCCGGCTAAGCGGGATGATACTACTGGCCATATCGTATTCGAGCACCACCTTTGTGTTAGACCTGTAAAAAAATCTATACTCTGTCGAAGAGAGAGATGTGGACTTCCGTCCAGACCAACAGTTTTCATGCTGCCGACAATACGCCGGGTAGTCCGAGCGGCGAAATTTCTTTGGCCCAGGGGGATTGGAAGTTTGAACAAGAAAACAGGGCATCCCGTTGCCGGAATGCCCTGTTGTTAAGGTTTGCTCAGTGACTGCATCCTCGCCAAGCCGTAAGGCCAGCGGGAGTTTTCTTCTACTGGCAGCCGTTGACCTGGATAGAAGCGATCCGGGTGCTCCAGTCGAAGCTCTGGGTAACCATGTAGTATTCGGTGGTGTACCAGAAGGTGCAGTTGTCAACCGGATCGATCCGCATGGCGCTGTAGTCGCCCCAGCGATCAGACGTGTCCGGCTGCGAGCCGTTGCCCTGAACCACCAATGTCTCGGCTTCCAGATTGCTGAGACCAACCGAATCATTGACCTGGCGACAGGCTACATCAATCGCCGGGTGTGTGGTGGCACTGGATACGCTGTAACCTACGCAGATGTCGTTTTTCTTGTCCTGCGCAACCGATCCCATCCAACGGTAGTTTTGATCAGCAGGAACACCTACGTACGTCCCCGCTTGGAAAGTAGTGAGAGTGCTTGAGGTCAAGGTGCCGATACCGGGTATCGCCGGAGCCCGGAACTCATACCACCGGACGCCAATCTGTCCTGTGGAGGATTCCACGTCGCCGTTCACATACCAGTGCTGGTTGTGAGGAGTCTGGCAAATAGCACAGGGAGAAGCATTAGGCGGCGGACCATCGTTCCAATAGGCGAAGCGATACATCAAGCGATCGCCCAGTGAATCCATGGGTGAGCCACCAAGGCTTGGAACGCAGTCGCCACCGAATGAGCCGCTGCATGAACCGCTATACGTGGGTACCGACTGCAGGATTGTGTTGGGGCTGCCCAGAACGAACGAATTGGTGGGCATAGAAAAATCTGCATGGAACTGATACAGAGACAAATGAGAGTTGTCTACATCGCCTACGCTGCCGATATAGAACTCGTCCTGCGGAGTCCCCTGCGGCGTGTTCGGCACACCGAGAATCGAATCGAGATCGCCGGGCAACAAGCTGTCTTCGGTCGCCGACAACTGGACGCAAATCTGTGTAGGAGTGGGAGCGCCAGACAACATGGCTGCGCGGTCATAAGCGCAGACCTGAGGACCGCGGAAGCCGCTGCCGCCGGGGCCGAAGTTGTTCTGGGCCTGGTAGTAGCCGTTGTTGACGCCGCTGGTCGGCCAAATGCCGATCTTCGGATAATCGGGGAAGCCGCTACCCGGCACCGAGAACTGCCAAACATGCCAGGTACCATTCGCGTCGCTCGTGTCGGAGATAGCGATGCAAGTGGCGTACGGAGAAACAAAGACGTTCTGCGACAGGAACCAGCGATTGGCCTGACGGTCATACTGCGCCAGGATGTCGCCGTCATTGTTGTTGGCGCACATTGTATGGGGGATGCCGGCCGCCCAAAGCGTGTTGCCAAGAATAGCCGGGCCGCACGTGTAGGGAGAGGTCTTGGAACAAATCGTGTAGGAAACGTTCACCCATTGCAGAATCTGGCCAGGCATGCCATTCGGGAGGTTGCCGCCAACTGCCATGTTCGTATCGGGCGGAGCGTCAGGAACGCTGTATCCCGGGAAGCCGTTGCCGACTCCAAGGATATTGGCAATGATGGAATAATTGGTTGCTGAATCACCGCCGCGCTGTTCCACGGTATCTACGGCGTGTCCGTAGTTCCGTTTTGGAATCAGGCGAAGCGGAGGTGTTGCGTGAAGGCCCCATTGTGCCGGCTGTGGCAGCCTTGACAGTTCACCCAGTGGTGGAGTAACGCCAGACGCCACGGAGGTATTCACGATTGGTTTCAGATCCTCCGCAGCGAGCGGTAGGGTACAGACTGCGAGTACGGCCATGACGAGCATGGTCGCCCCGATAATTCTCGCGGTATTTCTTGTCATAGTGATCCCATTCTCCTTACTGATCTACTCGGCGCATTGGGTGTCGCTTGCGCGCAGTAGTTTCGCAACTCGGCAGGTGTGGTTGGTCGGAACACGGCTTTCGTGTCTACTTATTGTTGAGCAATTTGGTTTCGGTGCCTGTTAACAGTGTTCTAGGCAGGTGGAAGGATTGAAACACAAGAACTGCCGCAATGCAACTATTATTCACGTAGTTACTAGGGCCGCGTCGTGGTTACCTTGGCCTCCATTTTCACTGTGCTACCGTGTCGTTAACCCCTGTGTTCATGGGCGTTTCACGCTAGAATAAGGGCGGTAAGAGTTCCGTTTTGGGCCATCCGTACCGCAAAAAATGTCACAGAAATTTTACAAATCGCTACAGATGAGCCGTGATCTTTGCGCTTTACGTCTTCATCACGGACCACTGCCGTCAGGTTGCGTGAGCCAGTAGGTCGGAGTCCACGTGCTAAACTCTAAGATTCACCGCTACCGTTGGGATCCTAGCGTTTGAGCAGCGATTCGGTAAGGCTCCCAGATTCCAGCTCCCTAAGTTTTCAAGACTTTCAACCGCAAGATTTCACGTCAAGGGGAAGACACGTGCGACAAAATCGCGACCATTACCTCCCACGTATTTGGCTCGGCTTGCGCTCTCTTCGCGATTCTGACCTGCTGTGCGGCGCCAGCGTTCGCGCAGAAGACCGTGGTGCAGGACGCGGGCGGCGGCAGAAAGCTGGAGTTCGACTATGACGCTGCCGGCCAAGTCACGCAGCAGCGCACCGTAGGCCCTGATGGCAAACTGGAGCAGAAAGTCGATTACGAGCATCGGCCGGGATACCTTGTCGCTGACCAAACCACCACTTTCTATTGGCCGGACGGTAAGGCACGCAGGATCACCACAAGTACTTACGATGCCACGGCAAATTTCCTGGGCGAGTTCGTCCAGGACTTCGATGAGACGGGAAAACACATAGGCGGCCATCGGGTGACACACGATCCGATGACCAACGTCTATACGTGCAAGGATTGGAACACCGCCAGCCAGGACTATAAGGTGATCGAATGTCCAGCGGGCGAGGAATCTGGCAATGGACCAGAAGAGCTCAAGAAGTTCACCTATGACGAGGTGATGCAGCATCTGAACGCCGCGCGAAAGACGGCCGGCGAAGGACAAAAGGTGCGACCTACGGCTCCAGTAAAATCGGGTGCCACCACGCCAACCCCGGAGGTCGGGTTGGTTATGCCCGCGCAGTTCAATCCCGGCGAGCGAGTTTCGGGCACCGTAGTCACAAACCCCGCCGAATATGAAAGTATGGCAGGGGTCGCGGTGACGCGAGTTGCGGTGCCACTAGAATCAACTGGCGAAGCTTCGGCGCTGGCAGACTGGACGGTCGAGATCTCGGCCGAAAAGCCGCAACGGGCCGACGGGCCGATAGTGCTTACCGTTCCGCGCGATGGATCGGGAATCAACATTACCTTCCAGCAAAAGGGGGACTCCGCTCATTCCGTTTCGAAGCTGATCAACTTCGCTCCGAGCTCATCAAAGCGTGAGAAAACGCCGAGATCATTTGAGGCGGCGGCGCTTTGCATGAAGGGGCAATTGTGTACCGTACGTGGGCCGTTCAGTGGTGACGGCGGCAAAACCTTTGCCGCTTTCGAAGACCGCCCGGCGACGGTCGTCGCTGAAACGCCTAATACCGCGTACATTCGTATCCCGGACCTGACGGAAGCCGGTGCACGTCCCCTATTCCTGGCGGAAGGCTCAAAAGTAGTTGGGTTGCCGGTGGCAGTGGGCGAGTTTTCACTCTACAACGGAGAGAAGGAGTTGCAAAAAGGTCAGACTATAGTGACCTTCCCGCTGGTGGATGGTCCAAGCGATATTCCGGACGAGTTGTGGCGGCTGGGAAACTTTCCTGCAACCAATCTGGAGGAGGCGCGCAAGCTGATACCGGGATTCCAATTGCCGCGAGAGGATCGAGAGACGCGCGAAAAGCGGGAAGCGCACTCCAAGGGCGAGTCGAAAGAAAAGCGCGAGGCCGACGAGAAAAAAGGCGGGTTGATCCTTCTGGTCGTCAAGAACTTCACTCCTGAACAGGTTTTGATGCGAGGCGTCAAAGACCAGATGATCGTCTTTCATTTGAATGATGAGTCATTCGCCAGAGGCGAATTTAAGTATGACCTCCCGGTTGACGCGCTCAAGCCCGGCCATTTCGATATCAGGGGCTACGTCATTCCCTTTCTGGCGCCGGTGCGAGGTCAGGAGTTTTCAAGCAAATCCAGTGCAGCCGGGAAGTAAGCCAATTTGTGAATTGACAACTCGCAGCCTAACTCTTAAGCTGCTGGGAAGGGAAAAAGTCTGCTTGGCGATACTCACAACTCGTATGAGTCAGCAACTGATGCTCGGCCCACTAGAGATTCGTGTCATGGAGGTCCTGTGGACCTCCGGCCAGAGCAGTGTGCGCGACGTGGTCGAGAAGTTGGAACGTAAGCTTGCGTACACCACGGTAATGACCACGCTGGATCGGCTGTTCAAGAAGGGCTTGCTGGACAGACAGAAATCAGAGCGCGCATTCCTATACTTGCCGCGTCTGTCCAATCAAGAATGGGAGCGCCAGCGCGCAGGTGACTTGGTGGCGGGTTTTCTTGCGGGTCCACAACCTGCCCGCGAGCTGTTGTTGTCGTCGCTGGTTGATGCCGTCGGCCAGCATGATGCGGTCCTGCTCGATCAACTGGAAGAGAAGATCCGGAAGAAGCGCAAAGAGTTGTCTGCGGGGAGGAAGCTGTGAGCCTCCCCTACACTTTGCGATTACTCTGCCTTTGTTGCGCCTCGTTTTTCATGATTCACCTGGCGCTTGCCTTGGCGGCCCGGTTGAGTGCCGGCACTGTGATACGTATGGCGGAACGATTGAAGCCAAGTTCCGCGGCGCGGCTTCTGTTTGCGGTGCGCATGCTTCCGTTGACCCTGACGCTGTTAGCGGTACTGGCTTTCTGCGTTCCCAGCTATCTCTGGCTGGAGCCGGAAGCGACCGGCGAAAAAGTCGGTTTCATTTGCTTCTTGACGGCGGTGCTGGGAGCGGCGATTTGGGCACTCGCGATCGTGCGAGTGGTTCATGCCGTCCGTGGCACGGCGCGCTATCTGCATCGCTGTGAGCGCCACGGAGAGCGAATCAGCATGCCGGGAGAGACCGCGCCGGCTTTGCTACTGAGAGATAAATCTCCAGTTCTGGCCGTTGCGGGAGTAGTTCATCCGCGGCTGGTTATTTCGCGTAGGGTCATGCGCGGGCTTACGGTGGAGCAGATTGACGCTGCCCTGAGCCATGAGCGTGCCCATCGCTCATCGGGCGACAACCTCAAGCGGTTTCTCATGTTGCTGGCACCTGATGTTCTGCCCTTCATGCGTGGTTTCGTAACGCTGGAGCGTCGTTGGGCGAAGGCTATCGAATGGGCGGCTGACGATCAAGCCAGCGCTGGCGACCCACGTCGTGCACTTTCGCTGGCCGATGCGCTGGTAAAAGTGGCGAGAATGGGCAATAAACCGCAGCTTTCTTATCTGACCAGCTCTTTGATGGCCGATGATCACGATCTGTCGGAGAGGGTGGACCGCTTGCTGCGTCCTCAGCCCATTCCCGACAAGCCGGCGAAGGAATTGATTCCGCTGGTTAGCGCCGCTGCCGCGCTTATGGGCGCCTCGCTTATGATTGTGACGCTCTGGCCAGCCAGTCTGAGTGTCGTACACAACGCCTTAGAGCAGCTGGTCCGCTAGATTTTGTTGCTCCACCCTGATGCCCGGCTTGCAACCGGGCAATTTTTTGGTCAGGCTCCAGCGCTGGTTTTGTTGCGGACGAACGCGGCTCTGAATGAATGGCCGGTCTACCCCATCCCCGCAACTTTCATTCACTGCTCGTAGGTTCGCGGCGGAGGTATCGTTGCACGCAATCGGGCAAGGACCTCGCTAGGGCAGATGCCAGCGCGATTGCGCGATCGGTACCGGGCGACTTGCTTTGACCCTCGGAGTTGGTATCAATGAAGATGGTGCGCATTTCCAGCCGATCCCCCGCTTCAATGTCGCGGAGGGAATCGCCGACCATCACGCTGTTTCTGGCGTTCGCGCCGGGGAAGTCGCGAAAGGCCTGCTCGAACAATCCTGGAAGTGGCTTGCGGCAATTGCATTGGCCGATGTCGTGGGGACAGTAATAAATGGCATCCAGCCGCGTGTCCTGGAGGGCTAGTTGCTTCTGCAAGCGCTCGTGCAAGCGCGACACGTCAGCCTCTGAGCACAGGCCAAGAGCAACGCAACGCTGATTGGTTACCACGATCACCTTGCGGCCGGAGCGATTCAGTTGGGCAATCGCGCCAGCGACGTTCGGCAGAAGCTCGAAGTCCTCCCATCGGGTAACGAACTCGGCCGTCAGGAAGGCTTCGGTTCAATACTCCGTCCCGATCTAGGAAAACATACTCAATATCGGAAAAGTTGTTGGCGTTGTGCTCGCCCATAGCGTCTATAATTCCACAGTAACAGCTCTCCCCTAAAGGTTCTGCGAAGATCCTCGAAACTCGTTGTCGGAAACGAGGAGCGCATGCCATCTTCGTTGAACTTGGCTGGCGTCTTTAGTGACGCAATCGCCGAACACCTTAACATCATTCGCCAGTTGGTAGCGCAGGAAGATTCGTTCGAGTGCGCCGCGGTTCGCATCACCGACCGCCTGCTGGCGGGAAGCAAGATTCTCTGGTGTGGCAATGGCGGCAGTGCCGCCGACTCACAACATCTTGCGGCTGAACTTGTGGGACGCTTCCATCGCACACGCCGCGCCTTTCCGTCTATTGCTCTTACCACCGACACTTCTATTCTGACCGCCATCGCCAATGATTGGAGTTACGAGGAAGTATTCGCACGGCAGGTTGAAGCGCTGGGCGAACCAGGGGACGTGTTAGTGGGAATTTCGACCTCAGGAAATAGCGAGAATGTCTGCGTTGCGCTAGCGAAGGCACGCGAACTGGGGATCTTCACGGTGGCCATGACTGGTCAGAGCGGCGGGCGAATGGCAACGCTTGCGGATGTTTGCCTGCGCGTTCCGTCGACGGACGCTGCGCGCACACAGGAAGCCCACATTCTTTGCGGACACATCCTGTGCGAATGGATCGAACTTGCCACCTGTATAACGCATGCGGTCGCCGCAAGCGAGGGTAGCCAATGATCACCAACTTGCCAGACATTATCGCTCTCATCGAGTCGGGATGGCGCAGCGCACGGGTGTTGGTAGTCGGCGATGTAATGCTGGACAAGTACATCTGGGGCGACGTGGAACGCATTTCGCCAGAGGCGCCGGTTCCCGTGGTCCGCGCTACCTGGCAGAACGAGCGACCGGGTGGCGCGGCCAACGTAGCCATGAATCTTGCAGGACTTGGGGCGTGCGTCACGGTCACCGGAATTGGTGGCGGCGACGAGGAGCAGGAGAGACTGGAATCCATGTTGGCCGAGGCTGGCGTTGAGCCAGCTCTGACAGAGGTTGCGACAATTCCAACGACCACCAAGATGCGTATTTTCTCCGGCAGTCAGCAAATGATGCGACTCGATACGGAGGCCTCTCCGTCACCTTCTAATGTTGCCTATGTAGGACTCCTGAAGAGCGTTTCCGCCGCGCTGCCCAATGCTGATGTCGTCGTGCTCTCTGATTACGCGAAAGGTGTCCTGACGGAATCCGTGTGCCGCACCATCATTGCGGAGGCGGGCAAGTTGGGGGTTCCCGTGCTGGTGGATCCCAAGCAGCGAGACTTCGCACGATTTCGGGGCGCCACTACGATTTGTCCCAACCTGAAGGAACTGTCGGCAGCTACCGGCGAGCCGATTGTTGATATCGATCGACTGCTGGCCGCAGGCCAGGCCCAGCTTGGTTCGCTGGGTATGGAATTCATGGTGGTGACGACTGGGCGACAAGGGCATAACCGTATTGCGCAGGGACTCGCGACTGCACGCGCCGGCGGTCGTCCGCCAGGTCTACGATGTTTCCGGAGCCGGCGACACGGTCATCGCAGTCCTCGCGCTCGCCATGGCGTGCAGGGTCGAGATCGAGACGGCGATCCAGCTCGCGAACCTGGCGGCGGGAATCGTGGTGAACAAGGTCGGTACCGTTCCCATTCAGCGGGAAGAGTTGCTGGGCGCCTTGTCGCAAGAACTTGCCCTACACATGGACGAGAAAGTCTTGCCGTTAGAGCGGCTGCTTTCCCGCGTGGCGATGTGGCGATCGGCTGGCGATCGCGTGGTGTTAACCAATGGATGCTTCGACATCCTGCACATCGGGCACATCACATTGCTGGAGCGAGCGCGGCGCACGGGCGATCGCCTGATTGTCGCGCTCAATAGCGATGAGTCGGTAAGGCTGATTAAGGGACCCTTACGGCCCATCGTGGGCCAACCGGAGCGCGCGCGGATTCTTGCTGCGCTCAGCGCAGTGGACGCCGTGATTGTCTTCAACGAAAGCACGCCATTGAAACTGATCGAGGCGATTCGTCCGGACGTGTTGGTGAAAGGCGGCGACTACCGCGAAGAAGATGTCGTGGGGGCGCGCGAAGTGCGAGCCTGGGGAGGACGTGTGGAACTCATACCGTTGGTCGAAGGAGTCAGCACGACTCGCCTGATTGCGAAGGTGGCGCCGAAATCTTCGGCAAGGCCGACCTCATCCGCCGTCATGGCTTGATTCATGATTTGGAAAGGAACGATGCTCCCGCCACTGTTGTTGTCTGTCCGCCTGCCAACAAAATTGGCGATCCTATGGCGCGCCCATCTGGCGCCAAGAAATGCGATTGGACCTCGTCGTCGCGATGCCCTCTCGTTGCTCGTCATCCGGCTCGATGGGCTGGGCGACGTGGTCCTGACGACTCCTCTGTTCCGGGAACTGAAGCGCGCCTTCCCCGGATCTTCCTGCACGGTGGTGGTGCAGGATGCATTTCGCCCGCTACTCGTAACCAACCCGTACATCGACGAGATCATCGGTTTGCGCCCGGTGCAAGCTGCGTGGCTGCCGGTGCGGCTGCGAAGTCTGCTGTCGGTGCTGTTGCTGTATTGGAGCCGATTGCGAGGCAAGCGCTTCGATATTGCCATCTCTCCGAGGTGGGACGTTGATGATCACCTCGCGACATTTCTGTGCTCGCTAGCGGACGCCAAGGACCGAGTGGGCTACACCGAAACGGCGTCGCCTGCCAAGCAGCGGCACAATCGCGGATTTGACGCGGCATTCAACACCTGCCTTTCGACGGGTCCGGTCCGGCACGAAGTGTTGCGCAATCTGGAAATCGTAAGAGCCTTGGGCGGGAAGGTGGAGGACAGCAAGCTGGAGATCAACCTTACCCACCGGGACCGTGAGTTCGCGACGAAGTTGCTGGCGAACGTCCCCGCCTCTAGCACGGTGGTCGCCGTCGGTATCGGCGGCCGCAGCCTTGGTCGCCGATGGCCGCTGGAAAACTATGCAGAGAGCTTGGCACGATTGGAGAAAGAGCGTCGCGTGCAGCCGATGATCATTTGCTCGCACGACGAACGGGAAGAAGCCGGCAAACTTGCAGACCTGTTACCCTGCGGAGCCATTATCGTGTGCGGTGCGCCGCTCCGTAAGGTATGTGCCGTGCTGGAGCGCTGCGATCTCTTCATCGGAAATGACAGCGGAAGCGCGCATCTGGCCGGTGCAATGAACTGCAAGGTGCTCGTGATTTCTCGACATCCAAGTGGCGGCGACCGGAACCATGCCAATAGTCCTATCCGCTTTGCACCCTATTGCGATCGCGTTCGCTTTCTGCAACCGGCGGCAGGAGTGGAGGCGTGCAAAACCGAGTGCCTCTCCTCTGAGCCGCATTGCATAAAGGCTGTGCCAGTAGAGCAGGTGGTCGCTGCCGCGCGCGAGATGCTGCGGAGCGATCCACGTTCGTTGGCCTGCGTTCAGACCAACATGGCTCCTCCACATAACGACGATTTGCGGCCGATAGTCGATCCAACCGCGGCAGATGCTCTCAAGAAAACGGCGAAAGTTCCCGAGGTTGGGAGCAGCAGACCTGCGAGCCTGCCTTGAAGCGATGCGAGCGATGTTCCCAACGTCCTTGTCGACATCCCGTTATAGCCGAATCGTGAAGGCTGTATCTTCGGGCGCTGCTGCAAGGTTGCTGTCGGCTGGAATCGCGCTGGCTTCCTTGCCCCTCGCCGTGCGCTACCTGGGAGCCGAACGCTATGGCGTATGGGCAACCATCACCACGACCGTGGTGTGGATCAACCTGCTGGACCTCGGCATCGCCAATACACTGACCAACAGCATCTCGCGCGCCTATGCGCTCGACGACAAAGCTTCCGCCGCGAGCTATTTCACCAACGCGCTGCTGATCACCGGAAGTATCGCGGCGATTGCCGGCGGAGCATTCGCCATCGTCTGCTCTCACGTGAACTGGATGAAGTTATTCAACGTAAGTGCGAACGTGCAAGCAGATGAAGTGCGAAGCACGGTTGTGGTTGCTGCGGCGCTGATGTTACTTGGCCTGCCTTGCAACTTGGGGGCGAAACTTCTCGCCGGCTACCAGGAACTGCATCGCAATAACTACGCTGTCTGCGTGGGTGCGGTCGCCAGCGTCATCGGGCTTGGCGTGGGTATCGCCTTGCGCGTCTCCATGCCGATCCTATTTGTGATGTCGGTGGGCTGCCTGACTTTTGCCAGCATGGCCAATCTTATTTCTGTGGTCACGTGGCACAAGCCGTGGCTTCTGCCCCGGCCGGCGCTCATCGACCGTTCGACCAGCCGGGAACTGTTGAGGTCCGGCTCTTCATTTTTCTTCATCCAGGTGGCTGCGGTGGTTGTGTTCAGCTCTGACAATATTGTCGTCAGTCATTATCTTGGCGCGGCGGAGGTCACGCCCTACAGCGTCACTTGGCGACTGGTGGGACTGGCGGCGATGTTGCAGTCGCTCATCTTTCCGGCGCTCTGGCCTGCATATGCGGAGGCGTATGCCAAGCATGACTATGACTGGATACGGCGTACCTTTTCCCTGACCATGAAAAGCACGGTTGCTCTGAATCTGTGTTGCGTCGCCGGGCTGGTTGTCTTTGGCCGTGGGTTGATTCGAGTATGGGCGGGTCCGGCGGCTGTCCCGACGTTTTCCCTGTTGCTGGCGATGGGAGTGTGGGCCCTGATCAGCGGCTTCATGAGCGTCGAATCCTGTTTGCTGTCGGCATTGAACCGTACGCGGGAACAGGCATTTCTGTCGATCGTAGCCGCGATTGTGAACATTGCATTGTCCATTGTGTTGGTGGGGCACATCGGTTCGCTGGGTGTGATCGGGGGAACCATCTTGTCTTATGTGTTTGTGCTGGTGATTCCGCAGAGCATGATTGTGGGAAGGATATTTAGGGAGTTGGACACCACGGCGGGAAAAGAAATATCGATTGCGATGGCGTGATGGGCTTAGCGCACAAGGAAGGGATTAGTGGCGCGCTCTTCGCCGATGGTGGTGAGCGGACCGTGTCCGGGCACGACGATGGTCTCGTCCGGCAGCGCCAGCACGGGGCCGCGCAGCGACTGCATGATCTTTTCGTACGAGCCACCCGGCAAGTCGGTGCGGCCAATCGATCCTGCGAACAGCGTATCTCCCGCGATCAACTTCTTTTCTGGTGCGAAGTACAGACAGATGCTGCCCTCGGTGTGACCCGGCGTATGCAGAACTTCCGCAACCAGCCCACCCGTGCGGACTTGGTCGCCCGTGCTGAGGCTGGCGTCGATCACGACTTTTTCCGGAGGGCACATACCGATCCAAGTGGCCTGCACGGGTAGCATTTTCAGGAGGGCATTATCGCTCTGGTTCAGCAGAATCGGCGCGCCGGTCAGCCGCTTTAGCTTGGTCGCTCCACCCACATGATCAATGTGCGCGTGGGTGATGACAATGTGCTTCACCGTCAGCCCGTGGCGCTGCACGACCGCCATCACATCTTCAATGTCATCGCCCGGATCGATGACCATGGCTTCTTTCGTCTGCTCATCGCCGATCACTGAGCAATTGCATTGCAGCGGGCCGACCGGGAAGATCTCATGGACCATGGTTCCAAACTACCACGAAACGGGCTAGGGATTCACATGTGGAGGCAGGCTGCTTGAGTCGCCGGACGTTCTGAAGTAAACTGCGCAAACTTAGGATTTAGAGATTCCACAGACGGCGCTGCATCGAACTACTGAACAGGAGTGGCATTGAATCGCATTCGGTTCATTACGTATCGGGACCAACGCATCCTACTAGTGGATTGCAGCAATTGCACGCCGGATGAGGTGGCCACGATTGCCGACCTGTTGCCTGAGTTCGTCACCCGCGAGCCGCTCGGATCCGTGCTGTTGCTGGGCGACTTTACCGGCGCGCAATTCAGCCGCGAAGCGGTCGAGCACATAAAGATTGCGGCAGTATTCGATCGTCCTCACTTGAAACGGTCGGCGTGGGTCCTAACCGAGAACCTTCCCAAAGTGTTCTACGACTCTATCCGCAGCTTCTCCGCCCGCCAGATCCCGACGTTCGCAACCAGAGAGGAAGCGATGCAGTACCTGGTGAGCTGAGGCGACGACGTACTGGCGCGCTGGTTTTCTACCGTTTTTTCGTGATCTCCGTGCCTCCGTGGCGATTTTGAGTCCTATGAGCGCGTGTGATACCCAGTCCGGATAACGCGCCGCCTCGCTTGATTTCCGGCCAGTTGCGGCGGTGACGACCCTCGTGCGAGAGTGAGCGGTGGCCCGTTTCTAATTCGCAGAAAAGATCGCGAGAGGCTGGAAGAGACTTTGAAAAACATTTGCCACTAAATGGCACAGTAGCCGTCGCATTGACTGGAGTGGGCCGTGGCCCCCTTACTCATTTGTGGAGGACCATGTCCACTGGGTCGCTTGCGGCATCCTCGGCCTCCTTCCTGGCGACGGACACCGATGGCGATATTTCCCTGCTCGATATCCTCGATCACGTCCTAAACTTGGGCGCGGTGATTCACGGTAGCCTCGTGATCGCTTTAGCTGGAGTCGACCTCGTATATGTCGGATTGAAGGTTGTCCTGACATCAGTCGAAACAGCGCTGCCTAACATCGATCGCGAAGGCAACGGGCTGCCCCATTCCTCTTCACATCGGGTATCATGAGCCGCTGAATGCCTTGCTTGCTTTACTGCGTTACCCAGCCAAACCAGGCCGTGAAAGTCGCCGCGGGAGTGTGCGACGGCGCGGTCCAGTCTCGTGCGATGCTGGGAGTGCAGGTCTACTGGAGCGAGATCGCCGACTCGGAAGAATGTCTGGGCACCGCGGAATCGCTGAAAAAAGCGGCGCTGAAATTTCACCAGGTGCTGCGCGAGATCCTGGCGGTGGCTACTCCGATTCCGTTTCGCTTTCCCACGCTCCTGGAAAACGAAGAAGGTATGGAGCAGCATCTTGCCGCCGAGCAAGAACTGTATCGGGCCGCCCTGGAGCGGATCGGCGATGCAGTGCAATACGAGGTGGTAGGAAGCTGGGCTGCAGACGAGCAGACTGACTGGGCGACGCCAGTGAGCGGTCGTGAATATCTCAAGCGACGCTCGCAGGCGGAAGGACGGATTTCGGCAATCGACAGCAAACTGAAAAGCGTTACTGCCGACTCCGTGCGCGAGTGGAGGGCGAGACAGGAGCGTAAGAGCCATCGCTGGTTCGCGCTAGTACCGCGTGAGAGCCGCGACCGATTTGTTGCGTCATTGAGAAGCGCCGGACAATCAGAGGGAGTTCGACTACGCTTGAGCGGGCCTTGGCCGCCATCCGAGTTCATTACTCCGCGAGGGGAACCTGGATAGCCCAAAGCCGTTAACGCCCAGAGATGTGGAAGAGGCCGTGTCTCAATTGAGGCGGCAGTTGCAAGGGGTCGCGGAGCCACCACTGGAGCGCATCGACTGCTCGCCGGAGACGATGGAGCAAAGTTTGGCGAGGTTGGTGCTGGGGCTTATCGAATTGCTGCGCCGATTGCTGGAACGTCAGGCCATCCGCCGCAGGGAGGGCGGCTCCCTCACGGACCAACAGATTGAAGAGATGGGACTGGCACTGATGAAGCTGGAGGAAAAGATCAAAGATCTCGGCCAGCAGTTTGGCTTGAAACCCGAGGACCTGAACCTGGATTTAGGTTCGCTGGGCAACCTTCTGGAGTGAGTTTGCATCGAATCGTCTGCTGTAGCTGTTATTAAACGTCTTCTTCCATATTCAAATGCAGACAGGGGAAATATGGCGGACGAAGTGTTTCAACCAGCCGATCAGGTTCCGGAATCGGGCGTATACCAAGTGCTGCATTACCGCCATCGGCTCTATCATGACGTCACCCTGCTGCATGGCGGAAGCTTTCCCAGTTGTTCCGAGTGCGGCAATAACGTGCGCTTTCGGCTGATGCGATCGGCCCCCCTGCTTAACGAGGACCGCAACTTCAGTGTCGCGCTGGGTCATAGGCGAGGTAATCGTCCGCCGGAAGGACCGGTCAGCCGTGCGTCAAAAGCTTCCGATTCGCGACATTAATTTTCTTCAGCCAGGCAACCCTTCTGCATCTAACCCCTCAGGAGAGTACCGGCTTGGGACGAGAACGTGGGCAGCTTTAGGGTTTGTAGCGACTGTCGTTTTTCGCGTCCTGGTGAAATTGACACTGCGTTTCGTGTCCGCGAGGATACAGCCCTTGCGTCGAAGAGCGGCGGGGGACTGGCTTCGGCGGCCCGTACTCTCTATCTAAAGATCAAAGTATGGAACGTGTACCTACCGTATCAGGAACAGCCAATTTGCTCGACATCCTCGACCGGGTGTTGGAAAGGGTCTCGTCATTGCAGGCGACGTTCGGATCTCGCTGGCAAACGTGGAACTGTTGACCATCCCAATCCGTCTGTTGGTATGCTCGGTGGATAAAGCGGAACAGATCGGGCTGAACTGGTGGAAGTTCGATCCCAATCTCACGCATCCAGCGGGACTGCCGGCCACACGAACGCTACCGGGACCTGGGCCAGGAACGGAGTTGAGGGTCCCCAGGGTTCCGGCGGAACGAGGAGCAGCGAAGAAGGTCGCAAAAAAGAAAGCTGAAGGAGCGCAAGGTAAGAAGCACAGCAGGAGGATTCTGGCACGGCAGTCGAACAGCTTTCAGGCGGTTCGAGTCTGATCGACGTACTGGATCGGGTCTTGGACAAAGGCACCGTAATCGACGCCTGGGTCCGCATTTCGCTGGTCGGCATCGATCTCATCACGGTAGAGGTGCGCATCGTCGTAGCCTCCATCGACACGTACTTGAAGTACGCCGATGCGGTGGGTCTGACCGGACTGGTTTCCCACCCCCAGTTTGGGCCGGCCGAGGAAGAGGAAGTTACGATGGTGGAAACCACGCGCCGTCCGATTCGCACGCGTCGCCCAACCGCCCGCTAGGGAAGTGACATCCAGGAGTTGTATCGATGGCCTCGCCCCAGATGCGGATGCGCTCAGAGACTCCCGAACCTATGACGAAGCGCCGTCCCGCGCTTCACCTGCTGGCAGCCGAGCGCAGCGAAGAAATTTTTCCAGTCCTGCTGGAAGAGATCGTCGCCCTGGGCCACGCTCGCGCTCTTGTGGCGCGGGTCAACTTCGAGACCTCCAAAATCATTCCCATAGCTTCGCTGAACTGCTCCAAATCCTTTATCCAGCAGTTTCAAGGTTCGCTTTATACTACGGAAAACAAGCTAGTTCGTGTGTTACATCACTTCGAGCCAAAACTGGTGCGGAGCAGGAGTAAGCGCGGCTACGACCTCTACTACCATCCCCTCGTGTACAGCAACAGCACGGCTTGCAGGGAAGCAGAGCGTGCCCGCCGTGGAGACTGCCTTGCCGCAGAAAATTTCCACTCGCGAAGGCGGCTGCAACTGCAGGAACAAGTCTGCGGGATTTGCGACATGCGTGCCTATGCGGCCATGGTGGTGGCGGAAGTAGACTGCTCTGCAAGCGCGGTGGATATCGGCGAACTCCGCGTTCTCATCGACCTGGCCAACCGCTGTCTCGCGCGGCTATACAAAGTCGAGCATTACTACAACCGCATGACAGAGATGGAAACCGTCATTGCGCAGATGCAGACGGTCATGGAGAGCATGACCGATCCGGTCATTCTTACCGACCCTCAGCACCGCGTGATCACGCAGAACAAGGCTGCCGAGCGCTTTTTCAAAGTTCCCGAGGAGGTGAGCGCCGGCCGGATTCGAGCGGTGGAGTTGAACAACCTGCTCTTCTCCGCGGCCCTGTCCTCAATGGTGGTTTCGGGCAGCGACTCCTCACGCGACATGACGCTGGTGGACGCGATTGAAGAGGAAGAGGTTTTATTTGAGGCGGTGTCGGCTCCCAGTTACGGTCCGGATGGGCGGCATACCGGCATGGTGACGGTGCTGCGCGACGTAACCGATTTGCGCCGCGCCGATGACGAACTGCGCGCCAACTATGATCGCCTGCGTCAGGCCGAAGAGGTCGTACGGCAGGACCGCGACCGCCTGAACCTGATCATCGAGAATGTGGGCGATCCAATTGTGGTGTGCGACCGCGATGCCAAGGTGGTATTGATAGATCCGCTGGCGCAAGACCTGCTCGGCTCCGAGAAGGGCCGCTCGGGGCTGCATGTACGCAACCACTCCAAGTTGGAAGCTTACATTACAAAGTTCACGTATTCCTTCTCCGACCGTGAGAGCGCTCCCATTCGGCTGACTCATGCCGGGACGCACCAGGAAGTGGAATACGAAGCGCGCTCCGGCAAGATCTACGATGAACGGGGTCTGGTTGCGTACACGGTGACGGTGTTGCGCGATTTGACTTCGGTGCGCCGTCTGGAGCAGTTGAGGCTGGAGCGGCGCATGCTGGAGATGGAGAAGTTTGCCGCCGCCGGCCGGCTGGCGGGGACCATTGCGCATGAGGTGAACAACCCTCTGGAAGCGATCAAGAACTGCATCTTCCTGCTTACGGACCAAGTGAAGCCGGAGGCCGGAGCGATTTACGAAATTCTGAAAGCCGAGACCGAGCGCGTGGCCCGCATCGTACGCCAGATGCTAGGTCTTTATCGCGGTACCGAACAGGTGGGCAATGTCGACGTGAACGGTGCCGTTGAAGACACGTTGCTGCTGTTCGCGCGTCAGCTCGAACGCGCCGGGGTTCGTGTGGAGAAGGAGCTAGGCCACATTCCGTTTGCCCTTGGATCCGCCGATCAGATTCGGCAGGTGCTCTCCAATCTGGTGGTGAATGCCAGGGACAGCATGAGCGAGGGGGGTGTGCTGCGAATCCGGACTAGTGTTTTTCGCAAGGATGAAGTGAAGGAGATGATCCAGATCGTGATGGCGGACAGCGGCAGCGGCATTGCGGAGCACATGATGCAAACCATGTTCGAGCCCTTTGTTACCACCAAGGGAGAGCGCGGTACAGGTCTGGGATTGTGGATCGTGAAGGGAATCATTGAGAACCATGGGGGGAAGCTGCGAGTCCGCAGCAAGCTGGGAAAGGGAACTGTGTTCGCCATTGCACTGCCCGCTGTACGGTAGAAAGTTCTGGCTGTCTTAATGAAACGTAAATGTCACATCCTGGTGGTAGACGATGAGCCCCACGTCCTGTTGACTTACCGGCTCATCCTGCAACAACAAGGTTACGAGGTGAGCGCGGCAATATCGGCGGATGAGGCGCGGACGATGCTGCTGGAGCGGAAGATCGATCTTTTGCTGTGCGATCTTTCCCTGGAGAGGCAGGAAAACGGATTCGATGTTATCGAGTTTGCCCGCCAGAAGGACCCGCACATGCCGGCGGTATTGTTGACCGGGTATGCCACCCAGGATGCGAATCTTCGCGCGGAAGAAAGCGGACTTCCAGTTTTATTCAAGCCGATTGACATCAAGGAGCTGTTGCAGACGATTACAGAACTGTTGAGGGATGTTCATGAAGAACGGAAAGCGGCCGGGTAAGACACAGGCCCCCGCGAAAGCCGCGAAACTGGTAAAGAAGAAAGTCGCAAGGCAGCCGATAGTTGAGCCCACGGTAGCAACCGCCAACCCCTAGACCTGAGCCAAGAATTCATTTCGTGCCGGGACCGATGCCCGTCTCTGACGTTCGGCAGGAAGGCCGTTACGTGTACGGGATCATTCAGTGGAGGGAGCCAGTCACGTTTGGCAAGATGGGAATTGGCGGAGCAGGCGAAATGGTATATGCAGTCACGCATGGTGACATCTCCGCTGTAGTGGGCCGCACCTCACTTTCCGCTCAAGAAGGGAACTTCTGAATGGAATCCGACCTAGTCCAGCTGACCCTAACGGTTGACGCGGGCGGTGGCGCGGATGACGAGGACCGGGCCGACCTTGTCCGACGTTTGCGGCAACAACTCCTCGAAACGGACGTTGCTTCGGTGGAGTTTGCCCGCTCGGAAGCCCTGCCTGCCGGTGCAAAAGGCGACCCGATGTCGCTGTGCACCCTTGCCGTTGCCGTAGCCCCCGGGGCCATGAGTGCCATGATCGGCATGCTGCCAAGGTGGCTCTCGCGCCACGACCGCGCCAGTGTCACCGTCGAGAGCGGAGGCGAGAAGCTCACGCTGACGGGAACTCTCTCCAACGAGCAAAAGCAGATGGTCGAGGCATTTCTCAGTCGACACAAGGCATGAGGGCAGCCGATGGTTGAGAAAAAGTGCGCCCTGATCATTGCGAATTCCGAATTTGAAGATCCACTTCTGCGACAGCTCATTGCTCCAGCCCAGGACGCCGAGGCTCTGGCGCAGGTGCTGCGGGACCCTGCCATCTGCGGCTTCGAAGTTGACACGATTCTGAACGAAAGCCGCCATAGGGTGGAAGAAGAGATCGAAGCTTTCTTCCTGGACCGCGCTCGCGACGATCTTCTGCTGCTTTATTTTTCGGGACACGGTGTGATCGATGAGGATGGCCTCCTTTATTACGCGGCGCGCAATACCCACCATAAACGGCTCCGCTCAACCGCGGTGGCGGCCAACTTTGTCAACGACAGCATGACCCGTTGCCGTTCCCGGCGGCAGGTGTTGCTGCTGGACTGCTGCCACAGCGGAGCTTTCGCTCGCACCAAGGCCGGTCCCGCCGTCAACCTTGGGCAGCAATTCGGTGAAGCGGGTCGGGGGAGATTCATTCTGGCATCTTCAGACGCGTACCAGTACTCCTTCGAAGGCGACGCGGTTCAGGGAAGCGCGGTCGGCTCCGTTTTCACCCAGGCGCTTGTGGAGGGTTTGCGGACTGGAGAAGCCGATCGCGACAACGACGGCCTGATCACGTTGGATGAACTCTACGATTATGTTCATCGTCGCGTGACCGACCAGACGCCGCAGCAAAGCCCGCGCAAGTGGGCCTACGAGGTGGATGGCGGCCTTACGATTGCCTCTAATCCTAGTCCCGCTGAAGCTCCTCTCCCTGACGACTTGCGGCTGGCCATCGACAGCTTTGTTCCTGAAGCACGCGAAGCGGCCGTCAAGAGACTTGACAACCTGCTACGCGGTAAGCACCGAGGCTTGGCACTCGCTGCGCACAAAGCTTTATTGTCGCTGGCTAACGACGATAGCCGCCGGGTGGCGAGCGCAGCTGAAAAATGCCTTGCTGCGGGTTCGGAACAAATTCGCGCCTTGGAGCAGTATCCTCGTGCAGCTGCTACGCCGACAATTGCGGTGCGGCAACCTAAACCGGACGAACGGCGGCCCGCGGCCGAGGAGACCAAGGAGCAGGAAGAACGAGAGCACCAGGCTGCGTCTGAAAAGGCACGGCTGAAACAGGAAGAACGCGAACGTCAGGCGGTGACCGCCAAGGTTCGCGAGTGTCACCAGGTGCATGTGAGACGTCCGTGGCGTTCTCTCTTCCGAGGAATGTCGGCCTCGCAGTTGAGCCGCGCTATTCCGTCACCTGGTATTGGCGTGCCGCCGGATACACAAACGGAAACCGGGGTCGGAAGTCCCGGCCTGGCCGCGACCCTAGGATTCATTCCCGGTGTCGGCGCCATGTACAACGGCGAATACGCCAAGGGTTTGGTCCACGCGCTGATCTTTGCCATTTTGCTTTGGATGACTGATCACGTGAATGGCCTCTTTGCTCTGGGTATCGTTGCCTCTGTAATCTATATGCCGATTGAGGCGTATCGGACCGCGCGCGCCCGCCAGATGGGTTTGGCCGTGCCCGATCCGCTCGCTAACGATCGGTTGGATCAGAAAGAACGCAAGCGCCAGACTGGGGTCGAAAGAGAAGCCCAGAACGTGGCTGCTCGGGCTCTTTTCGGTGTAAAAGCTGCATTGCGTCCCAGGGGAATTGTTCTCATAGCGCTTTGGCACTTCTTGAGTGCCCTCCTCCTGGCACTTTCCGTAATGCTGGGGTTCGCGATCGTCGTCGGGGGCAACTGGATTATGAAGGTCTTAGGCGGGCTTTTTACTCCGGTTTTATTCATCTGTGCCGCTATCGCCGTCGCCGTTGGTTATGGCGTATGGACTTTCCGCGCTTGGGGCCGCATTCTGTGCATCATCCTCGCTTTAATGGGACTACCTTTCGAAGCGGTGGGAGTGATGGAATCCGGAGGCTGGTTCTTCCTCTATTGCCTACTCCGAATCTTCATTAGCGTGTTTACCTTGTGGTATCTGATGCGGCCACCGATCAAAGCCCTCTTCCAGCGGGCCGCCCCCGTAGCGCCATCCGCATAGGGTTCTTGTGGTTGGGTCCAGCCTATCTTGGCCACACGAACCTTCCGAGGGCCATCCTCCCGGGCTAGTCTAGGTAGCCGATGCCATAACCTCGGGCCTCGAACTCCGTCTGCAATCTCGAACTATTTAATCTCAATCACGCTGCCGCTGTCCGCCTCTTGCAATTCCTTGGTGCGCTCGATCACGCGCTGGGTGAACGCGAATAGCGACTTGGCGTGCGGAGACTGGTCGCCCTCGAGCACGATGGGCTGGCCACTGTCGCCGCCCTTGCGGATGTCGGGATCAAGTTCGATGCTGCCGAGAAACGGCACGTTGAACTGTTGCGCGGTGCGGGCGCCCCCGCCCTTCGAGAAGATGTCGATCTCATGCTGGCAATGCGGGCACACAAAGTAGCTCATGTTCTCGACGATGCCGAGGATGTCCACCTTCACCTGCTTGAACATCTCGATGGCTTTGCGCGCGTCCTGCAACGCAACATCGCTCGGGGTGGTGACCACCACCGCGCCGGTCAGCGGTACGGTCTGCACCAGCGAGATCACGACATCGCCCGTGCCCGGCGGCAGATCGACGACGAGGTAATCGAGCTGTCCCCACTCCACTTGGCCGAGAAACTGCTTGACGATGGAATGCAGCATGGGCCCGCGCCAAACCAGAGGCTTATCCCCGGGACTGAGAAAACCGACGGACATTACCTTTAGTCCGTAACGCTCCGGCGGCAGAATACGGTCTTCGCCGATGACGCTTGGGGCCATCGTAGTGCCCAGCATCAGTGGAACGTTAGGACCGTACACATCGGCATCGAGCAGCCCGACCTTGTGGCCCAGGCGCGCTAGCGCGATGGCCAGATTTACCGCCAGAGTGGTTTTGCCAACTCCACCCTTGCCAGAGCCCACGGCGATGATGCTGTTGACTCCGGGAAGCGGCTGCGGCCCAGCCTGTGGCTGGCCGGGCATATGCGAATGCTGATGACTCACGTGATTTCCTGTGGTGATGAGAATGAAGTGCGCAAATGACGATTATACGCTGTCAAATGGGACATCTTGGCGATAGACACTGCGCTGAATCGGCTCACTTCCGCTCGTAGCGAATCTTGAACACCTGCGCCCACTCGCCATCCTTCTGCATAAACCCGCTGAACCAGTACGCATCGTTGCCGTCGCGCAAAAAGGTAGAGCGGATGTGGCCCGTGCTGCCGTTGGGGTGCATGATGTCGAACTCCTGATGCATGGTCTTGCCATTGGGATCGGGAGTTGCGGTGCCGATGGTCAACTCGCCTTCTGAGTTTGTGTAGTAGAAGCCGATGGTTTTAGCGACCGGATTGTAAGCGTAGAAACCGTTGTAGTGCGCTTGCCGTTGAAGTCAGTGTTGAACTCGATGGCCGTTGGTTCGGCGCCCAGCGGATGTGGTTCTCAACGTGTGTCACCGTCCCGTCCGATGGATCCTTCACGTCCGAGACCCAGGTTCCCCCTACCAGCCATGCGACCGGTGCGAGCGGTTCGGCAGCGGGCGCCGGCTTGGGTTGCGCGAATCCGCTTGCAACGAAAACAGCAAACAAAAGAAAAGCGTGGCACGCGTGAATCGTGTCATCATAGTTATTCTTGCTCCTGAGTGACGGCGATGCTCGCAGTCGGCTAAGTTCCCCTTGCCATCTGCCCGCCAATCGAGCATAATAGCATGTTCGCTTTTTCTTCGTGTAGTTAGGAGTGCAGTGCAGGGCTATCTCCCTTTCGATTTCGAACCTACCGATGAGCAACGCCGGGCCATCGAGCATCTGCATGGTCCCATGCTGGTGGTGGCGGGCGCCGGCACCGGAAAAACCACCGTGTTGGCACGCCGTATCGCGCACCTCATCGAGAGCGAAACCGCCCGGCCGAAGGAAATTCTTGCCGTTACCTACACCCGCAACGCGGCTGCCCAGTTGATCTCGCAAGTTGGCGAGATCCTCTATCCTTTTCTCGACCAAGCAGGCGGCTGCGCGAAAGCTAATGTCGAGTGGCCTGCGGCCCCACACGTTTCATTCCTATTGCTACGGATTGCTGCATGACGCCAACATTCAGTTTGCGCTTCTCGACGAGAAAGATCTGCAAATCCTGTTGCGGCGCCGCATCCAAGATCTGCCACTCCAGTACTTCATCAAGGCGTCCGCACCCGGGAGAGTTTCTTAAGGATTTGCTGGAATTCTTCCGCAGTTGCCACGACGAGCTACGCACGCCTGACGATTATGACGCCTACCTCACGCGTGTGGAGCGCAAAGAGATTCCATTGCCACGGGTGGGGAAGTCGAAAGATGCCGAGGCCATGGCGGACGATGAAGTGCTCGACCGCTGTCGCGAGATCGCGCGGGTCTTCCGTTATGTCGAAGACCTCCTGAAGCAGGAAGGCCTGGGAACTTTCGGTCACATCATCACGCGCGCAGTCGACTTGCTGAATCGCCGTCAGTCCGTGTTGCAACGCGCGCAGAAACATGCCCGCTTCATTCTGATCGACGAATTTCAGGACTCCAACGTCGCCCAGATTCAGCTAGCCAGGCTGCTCGCGGGGGCAGACGCGAACGTGTTTGCGGTCGGCGATCCCGACCAGGCGATCTATCGTTTTCGTGGCGCAACCAGTGGGGCGTTCGACCAGTTTCTGAAGACTTTCGGGTCCGGACCGCGTGAAGCGCGCCACTCTGTCGCAAGAACCGCCGCTCGACGCCGCCCATCCTGCGTTGCGCCTATCAGACAATCGCGTGCAACCCGCTTATCGCCAGCGTTGAATTGCACGAGGGCGGCTGGCCGCGCGAGCCGCTGGGCTGCGCGCGTCTTGAGAGCGACCCAGCCTCTGGCGAACGCATCGGCAGTGCAGGCCGTCGTGCACAACGGCTTTGAGCAGGAAGCGGTATTCGTCGCCGACACGATCGCGGCCATGCGTCAGCAACGGCCCGTCGATGAAGTTGCACTGACATTGCAGTGCTGTACCGCACTCATCCCAACCGGGAAAAGGTGCTCGCCGAACTTCGCCACCGCGACATTCCCGTGCACGTCCAGGGTGTCGATCTTTTCGACACTCCGGAAGCGCGCGACGCCATGGCGGCGTTGCAGATCATGGAATCCTCCGATCCCATCGCGCTGGTTCGGGTAGCGGCGTTTCCCCAGTTCAGCGTGGACCCGGAAGAATTTCGCGCGGCTCTTGCCGTGGCGGCAAGAAGGCTTCGATTGAGTCGTTGCTAGAGAAAGTTTCGGGCGGTTTTGCGGTCATGGAATCGGTGCGCGAGGCGCGACACGACCTCGCCAACGCCAACGACCTGCTAGCGCCGGCGGTGAAGATTGCGCAACAGGTATTCCAACTCGCCGACTCAGCTCCGCTGCGACGCCTGCAGGAACTGGCCGAGCAATGGTGCAGCAAACCCAAGCCGCTGGTGGGGCAGGGAACTCTGCGGGAGTTCCTGGAGTATGTTGAATTGTTTCGCGAGGCGGGTGGATGCCTTGCCGAGGATGGCGGGGAGGATGATCCGGTGGCGGCGCTGGCGCCTGGCCGACTTCAGCAGCCGGCCCCGTCGAAGACGCGGTGCAGTTGATGACCGTGCATGCCGCCAAGGGATTGGAGTTTCCCTGCGTCTTTGTTTTGCGCGTCAGCTCCGGATCGTTTCCGCACAACTACAAGGAGCCTCTGGTTGAATTTCCGCAGCAATTGCGCAGCAAGGACAACGCCGCCGAAAGCCCGCCCAAGGTCCTTCACGAGGAAGAAGAGCGCCGCCTGTTTTACGTTGCCATGACCCGCGCCATGGACGAGCTCTACCTTTGCGGAAAGATCAGCAAGGCAAAAAACGATCCCTCTCCGACCAAGTACATGCGGGAGTTGGTGACGCGCGGGAAAGTCAACGCTGAAGGGCGCGATCGACTGCCGTCGTGTTGCCACCAGACGACATCGTTCCAACGCTGCACGCCGCGGCGGAGCCGCTGCCGCTGATCGCGCAGTGGGTGCAGCTTCCACGCGCGATGCGATGCGCCCCTCGGCGAACTGAGCGCCAGCGCCATCGAGCAGTACGAACGCTGTCCGCTGGCGTTCAAGCTCAGCCGCGACTGGTGTATCCCTGAAGAACCGGCGGCCATGTTGCAGTTTGGCTCGGCGATGCACCTGGCCCTCAAGGCATATTTCGATGGCGTGCGTGCCGGGCGTCCGCCGGATGAAGAGGCGGTCATCGCATGTTTTCGCGACGAGTTCGGCAAGGCGAAGATCGAGGAGGACGCGCAACGCGACCTTTACGAGAAGGATGGCTGCGAGCAACTGCGGCAGTTTCTGCGCTCCGACCTGGCCCAGCCCTCGGGAGAAATCCTCAACAACGAGCGCTTCTTCCGCGCCGACATTGGCGGAACGCTGGTGAAGGGAAGAATGGATCGCTTGGAGCGCATCGACGGCGACCGGGTCAGCATTGTCGACTACAAGACCGGAAAGCCGAAGACGCAGGACGATGCCGACGAGAGCCTGCAACTTTCCATCTATGCGCTGGCGGCAAAGAGCATGGGTTTCGTCGCCGACTCACTCGTGATCGTCAATCTCGCGAATTGCAGCGCCGATCGAGTCGCGGCGCTCGGAGAAGGAGCTCGCCGCCGAAGCAGGCCAGGGTGAGCGCGGCCGCGGCCAATATTGCTGCTGGAAACTTCGATCCAAATCCTGACCGGCATTGCCGCTTTTGCTCGTATCGCAGCCTCTGTCCGGCGACGGAAGTGACGTTGGTCCAGCCCGCCGAACGCGCGGCCAGTGTGAACTAGGTTAGGCAGTGTGGACCTTCGGGTCCGCAGGCAGCCGTCCATAATAACGGACCCGGCGTGCCTGAAGATGTTTTCGTCGCTCTTGAAGCGCTGCTGAAAATCGCCAAAGGCAAGACTGTCCTCGGCTGAAGCCGACTCTCCTGCCAAAAAGTCACCGTACGCGCACCTAAAGGTCAGCTTTACCCGAACACTTACCGGCTTTGCAGACATGCTCATTTACTATCTTGGGCGGAGGTGACGACGCACGTGCGAGACTTCAACAGCTTGTCGCAGAAGGAAATCCTGGCCTTGGCCATTTCGCTGGAAGAAGAAGACGAACGTATCTATTCCGACTTTGGCGAAAATCTGCGGGAGAACTTTCCCGGCACGGCGCAGATATTTGAAGAGATGCGCCAGGAGGAGATTGGCCATCGCCGCCGCCTGATCGAGCTTTACCGGCAGAAATTCGGCGAACACATTCCCCTCATCCGCCGCCAGGACATTCGCGGCTTTGTACAGCGCAAGCCCATCTGGCTCAACACGCCGTTGCGTCTGGAACAGATCCGCAGCCAGGTGGGCGCCATGGAAGTGGAGACCCGCCGCTTCTACGAGCGTGCTGCCGCGCTTGCCGACGATGCCGGTGTGCGACAGTTGCTTGACGATCTGGCCGTGGAAGAAGCCTCGCATGTCGAACGGGCGGAGCAATTGGAGAAGACCGAGCTCAAGCCCGAGGTCCGCGAAGAGGAAGCCAGGGCGCAGCGCCGGCTTTTCGTGTTGCAGATCGTGCAACCGGGACTCGCTGGCTTGATGGACGGATCGGTCTCCACGCTGGCTCCGGTCTTTGCTGCCGCATTTGCCACCAAGAACACCTGGGACGCCTTCGCTGTCGGGCTGGCAGCATCGCTGGGAGCTGGCATCAGCATGGGTTTTGCCGAGGCGCTGTCCGACGATGGCAGCCTGACCGGGCGCGGCACTCCGTGGTTGCGCGGCCTGGTGTGTGGCGCCATGACTGCGCTGGGCGGAATCGGCCACACGCTGCCATATCTCATTCACGACTTCCGAATAGCCACGACGATTGCGATCATCGTTGTGCTGTTTGAACTGGCGACCATTACCTGGATTCGCAATCGCTTCATGGATACTCCGCCGCTGTCGGCAGCGATTCAGGTGGCGTTCGGAGGTGCGCTGGTATTTGCCACCGGCATCCTGATCGGAACCTCGTAGATTCACGGTGTATCGCGTCCCCTTAGCGCGACTCTTAGGAGGTGTGCGATATTCGAGGAGTGAAGTTGAAGCTCCCAACTCGGCTCGCAGTGTTCGTGCTCGGCCTCGTTTCGACTTGCCTTCCGACGTCAGCGCACAACTTATCTTGGCATGGATCGCAATGATTATCCCGGTGATGCCAACATGAGGGCGCTGCGCCAGACGTTCGTGTTCACGGGATATTGGCTGAATAATCCGCCCGGCGCAACTAGCAATACCTGGCAAGGCAAACGCAAAACTATTGCACGCGATGGGCTACGGATTCCTCCTGCTGTTTAATGGCAGGGAATATCGGCAGCTCAAAGCTTCGGGGAACGCGGCGCAAGTCGGGAGCAGAGACGCAACGGCGGCCGTGAAGTCGGCCGTTCATGATGGTTTCCCCAAGGGTTCGATCCTGTTTCTCGATCAGGAGCAAGGCGGCCGCATGTTGCCTGAGCAGCGCGATTACATTCATGCTTGGGTGGATGGAGTGGTGCGCGCAGGCTATCGTGCGGGTGTCTATTGTTCGGGCATTCCGTTTAGCGAGTCGGCTTCCGTTTCTGTGGTGACGGCCAACGACATTCGTGATCATGACGGTGGCCGCGAGATACATTTCTTTATCAGCAACGATCAGTGCGGTCCGTCGCCGGGCTGTGTTTTTGCCAAGCCGCCGCCAACTCCCAAGAGCAGCGGCGTGCCGTTCGCCGACGCGTGGCAATTTGCGCAGTCCCCACGGCGTCCCGACATGACCGTGGCTTGCCGGCAAACCTATGCGGCGGACGGCAATTGCTACTCGCCAGTCATGCTAGCCAACTCCGGAGTGCACGTTGACGTGGACACGGCAAACTCCCCCGATCCCTCGCAGGCGCGAGGGAAATAAATATTTAGCAGGCAAGAGAAAGATGATCGGGAAGGTTGGTATCGTTATACTCTGCGTTGGGTCAGCACAATATAGATCCCTGGAGCGGGATCTTGGCCCGCTGCTTGGGCGTCGTGAAAGCCCCTGCCATCGTCCGCTTCATGCCTGATCGACGTTTTTCGCAGCGTCCCTTTTCTCAAAAGCGAAGGGAGCAATATAGATATTCTGGGCAACTACCGGCAGCGGTCGCCGTTACGAGGACTGCGGCCAGCGCCGCAGCGAATCTTGTGCATATATTCATTTTACCCTCTGACTCCTCGCGCTTGGTGAGCGGGTCCCATCGTCGTGAGGGTTATCAGGCTGAAGTACAAAAGTTCGCTTGGACGGTCCACCATCGCCGTGCTGCTGCGCAGGATTGAGCTCGGATAGAAGAGATCAATGGCAGAGTAACGGGCAAACCATGCCAACTCAAGCAACAAGTAAATGCTGACCGCGGTATGGAGGTGCGCGCTGGTGACTGAGCGAGCATTCTTGAGAGAGGAGAAGAGTCCGACAACGGCAAGCCCGAAGAACGCGGTCAGTAATACCCATTTCGTCCCTACTAATGCTGGGTTAGGAAACAACGCACCCGCAACGCCGAAGACGAATGCGACCGACATCAATAGCACCGTTGGCCACAGCCAGTCTTTGATCTGCGACAAGCTGACCGTGGCCAGGATGACCGGAACAAACATCAACACTCCAAGAATCAGTTTCCGCAATTCACCGTGATCCAGCACCGGATGCATCAGAATGACCAGCAACAGAGATAGCAGGAGCAACAAATCCGGTCATGATCGTGCTTTGCCGAACATTGCCGTTTTCACCATCCAACACCATTCCCTCAGATCAACGCTGGCATGTTAAACGGGCTGTAACTGCCAGCGCAATCCACAAAGAATAGCGCATTCGGACTCTTCCGCTCTCCGTTACATCTTCTGATCGTTCTACCTCTTCTGATAGTTCGCGCTTTGCTCGTTTACGCTGAGATGTTTGCTGACACCGTCGATCGTCGTGGTCGCGACGTGGTTTGTCCCATCCGGCAACTGTGCGAACTGGGCGGAGATGGTGACCGCATCCTTGGGATCGTCCAGGTACGAGTTAACCTGAACGCTAGCCGGCGAATGGGTCTGCTCATTGATGGTCATGGTCATCGAGTCGCCCTGCTTCACATAGTTCTTGATAACCAGGCTCACCATGCCGTTCGCACCCATTTGCAGCGAGATGTTGCCCGCCTGCTTGGCTTGCATCAGGGCTTCGGGATTGGGCGTTGTGTACTGCTTGGCCAACGCGCCGATCGACTGGCCGTACTCTTGATATTCTGCTTCTCCTCGTCGACGACGCGCTCCTTCACGCGACCTTCGCGGCCGCCAGACTGAGCCTTCTGATCGTTGAGCAGGGTCTTCTGCTGCTGCCCGTTCACCATCCGGATCTGGTAGACCTTGGTGTCCTCGGTGCTGCCCTTGATGCTGATGGTCTCGGTTTCCGTCCAGGTATATTATGCGAGCTTTTGCTTGTTGGCACCCTGCGCCTGTTTGATAGCCATTAATTTCCGTTCCATATGCTGGCTTTGTGCCGACGCCGGAGTTGTTGCGAGTACAGCGCTGGATATTGCAGCGGCCAAAGCGAGCGCCACCCGTTTGAATCCAGGCATGTCTAGACGAACCATTTTTGTCCTCTCTTTTTCTCGTGAAGCAGTCCTAGGTAGCGTCACTTCCATGGTGATCCGTTTCCAATTTCTACCTACAAGTATTGGCTACCCGGTCTGGATTTGTATTTCTTCAGCCCGTCGGGTATATCGGAGGTCTTGGAGGTAATGAACCACTGGCCAAGGACATGAGCCAGTTCACTGAGTGGAACTCCCGATGCCCTGTCCACAACATGTACAACAATGCCCACTCTAGTCGGCAGAGGTATGCCAGTGTCCAAATCCTCAAAGGGATTGGGCGTTTCCTCAGGTTTGCAATCAGGCATGTGGCAGGCAGAACGCATGAGGTAGGAAATGGTTTTGCGGATTTCCTCGTTCTCCTTTGGGACTGTAATGACAAAGTCGAGCGGCTTGTTAGCGACTAAAATGCCCTGAACGTCGTTAAGCATTTCGACCACACCTATAATGCTCTTTGGTCCTTGATAAACAATTCGTCGGGGTTGTTGCGGCATTTCGACAATTCGTGTTATGACTTTTCCCGGAGCCGCCTGAAGCCGCCTGTTCTCTTTCTGGGCCTCGGTTAATTGAATCTCCGCTGTACGTTTGGCAATAATTACAGCGCGTTCGCTTTTCCGGGCGACGCCCAATAAACTAGTTATCTACGTGTTGGTGGCGCCTTATCTGCACCCGAACCGAGAGGGGACATGCACACTTCGAGCAAGGAAACGGTACAAACCGCCAGCTCACCCAAAAGAAAACCTGCGGGAAGCCCAAGGGCCCTTGGGAGTTTCATTGCGGCAGCCGTTCTGGCTGCCTTCTACTTCGCAACCAGTATCTATATCGCGTCCCATCGGGTCTTCTGGTTCGACGAACTTTTTACCATTCATATCGCACGGCTGCCCGACATCAAAACGATCTGGACGGCTCTCGGTAATGGTGTCGACTCTTTGCCGCCCACCTACTACATGGTTGTCAGGTTGTTTGGCGACCTGTTTGGAAACAGTGAAGTCGCTGCCCGTCTACCATCGGCCTTGGCTCTTGCGGCGGGCCTGCTGCTGATCTTCGATTGTGCCCGGCGCCTGACCGATGGCTTGCATGGATTGATCGCGCTCTCCGTGGCCACCTGCTCTTTTTTGCCTTACTACGGATACGAGGCCCGCTCCTACGCTATCTACTTCATGCTTTCGGCGCTGGCTTTGTGGGTGTGGCTGTGCACCCGCGATGACAAGAAGTCGTCAGCCATTTTCTTCGGGGTGGTGCTGTGCCTTGGCGTGACCATGCACTATTACTTCGTCTTGTGCCTGGTACCTTATGCGATTTGGGAGTTCCTTCGCGGGAAGCGCGGGCAGTTGGCATCGCCCAAGTTGATTGCCGGATTTGTGGGAGTCATTGTTCCTGCCGCGCTGCTGGCGCCCATTATCCTGTCGTTCTCCCACAAATTTTCGACTGGATTCTGGAATCGTCCTTCCTTGGGTGAACTCAGGGCAATCTTCCCGCAGCTATTTCCGGACGGTTTGTTTCTGCTCGTGCTAATTGTGATCTGGATTGTTCTGGCCGACTCGGACACTAAGAACGTCGCCTTGCAGCCCATACAATCTAGCGAAGCCATCGGTTGGCTATTTCTCGTCATTCCATTGGTAGGCTTTCTTCTGGCGGAGTGGAAGACCAATGCGTTCTATAGTCGCTATTTCATCAGCGTCCTTCCGGGTGTTGCCGTTGCCTTTTCATACTGGGTGTGGCGACACTTCCGCAGTGCCTCGATGGTATCGGCCGGAATATTTTTACTCCTCACGGGATGGGGAGTGGCGACCCAGATGACCGTGGTGCGGCACCCGGAGTCGATTGAGGCCACGGGCATACGACAGTATCTCGAGTTGGAGAGTTCACTCGGGTATTGAAGGAAAGCGCTACTTTGTGTTCTCGAATCCGCTTCTCTTCCTCGAGGCCCAGTACTATTCCAATCATCCCGACGAGTGCGTCCTGCTGCTTCCTCCTGACTTCACCCAGGAAGTGGATCCGCGGCGCACCACTCCTGATCCCTATCTGCATCAGCGACTCGAGTTGAACTTGTCGCAATACTATCCAATGCAGTTTTGGAGAATCGACGAACTCCGACAACATGCCGCAGATGCAGCCTTGATCGAGCCGCCGTCTGACGTCCTGAGTGACGTGAAACAGGCGGGCTTCGGCGTTGAGCTGCGGTTCTCGAAGCCACTGACGATTGCTTACTTGCATTGAAGGCTGCTTGACGCGCCCCTAATTCGGCCGCAACCAGCGCGTTGCGCCAATGCACTCCGCATTCGCTGATTTGAGTGGGGCGTAGGGGTCAGGCCGCGTTCGGCTGGTCGGACCTTTCATGCTGGATCGGCAGCAGCACAGTTAGTCGGGTCTTGCCCGCGGAGCATTCGGCCAGAAGTTGACCCTCATGCTTCTCGACCAGGGTTTTTGCACACCACAAGCCTAATCCCGTGCCCACGTCTTTTTTCGTGGTGAAGAATGGTTCAAATATCTTGCTTAGATGTTCCGGCCGGATGCCGCTGCCATTGTCCTCGACCTCGACTCGCACCGCAGGGCCACCGTGATTGTCGTTACTTACCCTGAGATTAAGCACACCATTTTGCGGAAGAGCGTCAATAGAATTCAAAATGAGGTTCGCGAAAACCTGTCTCAATTCCCCCGCTGATCCCACAAACTCAGGAAGGTTCTGATAGTTACGAACAACTTGGATTCCCCTGGTTTCGATCCTTCTACCGTAAACCGCCAGGACCTCGTCGAGTAGCACGGGGATGTTGACTGGCGTGGGAGATGAGGTGTCTTTGTAGAAGGCGAGTGTTTGCCGCGCCACAGCCGCGACCCGGCTCAGCTCTTGTTCCGCCAGCAACAAATAGCCTCGGCCATCGCTGCTCAGTCCGGAATCGCCATTTAGCAAATACAGCGAATTTATGACTGCCTCCAGTGGGTTGTTGATCTCGTGGGCGATGGTGGCCGCAAATCTTCCGGCGGTGGCAAGCTTATCGGCTTTTTGCAGGGACGCCTCCATTTCTCGCTGTTTTGTAACATCGCGAAATACCAGCACTACGCCGATCAACTCGCCTTGTGCATTCCTGATGGGCGCTGCACTGTCGTCGATGGCAACCTCGGAACCATCCGGCCGGCGCAGCACAGTATGATTGGCGAGTCCGACGACGGTGCCAGTGCGAATCACCTTCGCCACCGGATCTTCCGCTGGCTCACGAGAAACCTCGTTGAATATTTGGAAGACTTGGCCGAGCGGACGGCCCCGGCTTTCGCTGCTGCTATAGCCGGTGAGTTTTGCCGCGACCTCATTGAGGAACACGACGCGACCCGCGGTGTCGGTTGCCAGCACGGCGTCGCCGATACTGCGCAAGGTGGTGTCGAGCCACTCCTTTTGCTCCAGCACCGCCGCCGCCGCAGTTTCAGACCTGCGCATCTCGCGTGCCAGCAGTCCGCCAAACACCAGCAAGGCTCCGGCTGCAATTGAGGTGGCGATGACAAATGCCGATGTTGCCGCGCGCGTGCTTGCTTTCGTCTCGGAAACCCGGCGGATCTGCAGGCGCGCCTCTATGCCTTCGATTTCCGAGATTGAAGTGCGAATGTCGTCCATGCGATTCTTCCCGACATTCGACAAGACCCGAGACTTGGCCTCCTCGGTTTGACCGGAATCTGCGATCGCGATGGTGTCGGCGAGTTCCTTTAGCTTGGCGTGGCAGAGTTGGCGCAGTTGCTGAACCTGGTTTCGCTGCAAGGCAATGTCTGCAGTAAGAGAGGCGACGCGATCAAGTTGACCATCTATCTGTTTGGAAGCCTGGTTGTAGGGCTCCAGATAACGCGGGTCGCCCGTATAAAGGTAACCCCTTTGGCCCGTCTCAGCATCGACCAGCAACGATTTCAGTCGTTCAGTCTCAACAATACCTGCTGGGTGTGCTCAACCTTGCGGTTGTCCTCATTGACCCGCTGAAACGACAGGAAAGTGACATAGCCGTTGATCGCCAGAACGATCAGGAGAAGAACAATTCCTAGCCAGAGCGATTTCACGCCGTTGCGCATATGGCCTGTTTACGTTGGTTCGCTTGACTTGCCAGAGGAGCTTTGAGGAAAAGATTCTAACAGGTTTGGGGACCAAGATCAGGGACCCGCCATTACTGGGTGTGGCATGTACTAATCCGATTTCGCAGCGGCGGATGGCACCGCCGCTGCTTCTTTGCTTCCTTACCCGTGATGTCTTACTTCACGACCCGCAATTCATTGGTTACCTGAAAGACGCCCGGCACTTGATTGGCCGCGATGGTAGCCAGGTTCTTGTCCATCTGGTTGTTTACGAAACCCTTCAGCGTGACCCGTTGGTTATCGACAACAATGTGCATACTAGGTGCAGCCTCCCAGAAATATCGGGACAGCGACCCTGTACTGGCCAGAGATCGATAAACCCTCACTCGCGCCTGCTCGTCCAGGGGCGACGGCGGCAGAAGTTTTATATTGTCAACGACCTTGTCCACACCTTCGATGCGCTTTACCACGTTTTCAGCCTCGGACTTCGTTACGGCGTGCTCGCTGGTGAGACTGCCACTCAAGGTCACGGTGCGTCCCTGTACGTCATACTCCAGATCGTCGAACAGAGAGTAGTAGGGCAGCATCAGCAACTCGTGACGGACTTCCTTGGCAATGTTGTTTTCCACCGGGTCGCTCGACTGCGGGTTTTTGCCATAATCGGCCACCACGGGACCGTGGCTCGAGATGAGAACTCCTGCCGATGATTGACTCCCCGCCGTCGCTGGAGAAGTCTGAGCCACCACCCCCGCGCTCATCGTCAGCAGCAGGCTAAACAGTAGTAGTTTTCGCATAAATTTGTTCCTCCTTGCCTCCTTAATTTGATGTCTGTACTGACCCAGTGGGCGCAGCACTCTCCCTACGCATTACAAGATTTAACAATTATTCGAGAGCGTAAAATGCGAGTGCGCGGGCAACCCTGCCTCGAGAAGCGGGTTCTCTTTGGGAGGCGGCGTCACGGAGGTTGAAATCGCTTCTAGTTCGAGCGGCGCAGCTTGCGCTATGATTGTCCTAAATGCAGGTGGGATAGACAATCGATGTTCAGGGTGATTACAGTCGAACGCGAGTACGGCGCTGGTGGCAGCCTGGTCGCCGCGCAATTGGCGCGTCGCAAGGGATGGCAACTCCTGGATCAGCAGCTCACCTGCGAGATCGCGAAACTTGCCGCAGTGGACGAGAAAGCGGTGGCGCACCGCGAAGAGAAATGTGACCCGCTGCTGCACCGCCTGGCAAAGGTGTTCTGGCGGGGCAGCTATGAGCGGTCACTGCCCATTTCCGATGACAAACTCTTTGGTGCCGACGAAATGGTGGAATTGGCTACCACCATCATCGAAAAGAAGGGCGAGGCAGGGAACTGCGTGATCGTCGGCCGCGGTGGTCCTTACATCCTCAGAAACCGGCCAGATACATTTCGTGTATTCGTGTACGGTTCGCGGGACGAAAAAATCCGCCGTCTGGTCAAATTGAAGATGGATGAGAAGTACGCCGAGGAAATGGTGGATACCATCGATCGCGAACGCGCCGCTTTCATCCGGAAATATTTCAATGCCGAATGGCCATGCCGTCGCCTTTACCACCTGATGCTGAACTCGGATCCGGGGATTGAACTGGTGACCGATACCGTCCTGGCGACCATGGCAGCGCTGGAGCGGCAAGCGCAACCGGTAGGCTAAGGCGTTCAAGAGTTGGCCTGGCGAAACCGTCTCAGTACGCCATCAAGATTCGAAGATCTCTCACATTGTTGCCGGTTGGCCCTGTCATGATGCTGTCGCCGATGGCGTCAAACAGGGGGTAAGAATCGAATTGCTTCAAGGCCGTGGCGACGTCGAATCCGTACAGCTGGACGCGTTCCACCGTGGTTCCATCGACCACCGCGCCAGCGGCATTGCTGTTGCCATCGATGCCGTCGGTTCCGGCGCTCACCACGGTGATGTTCTCGCCCACAATTTTCTGTGCGCAATAAAGCGCGAATTGCTGGTTGCGTCCGCCAGTGCCAGGATTCGTTCCAACCTTTACCGTCACCTCACCACCTGAGATCAGGCACGCGCGCGATACGCCCCGTCGTAACTCGCGCAGCCTCCCCAGCAAATGATCGGCGGCGCATTCGTAGTCCCAATCGTCGCAGTCGTTGTCCACCTCGACGGCGAAGCCGCCTAACACCGCGTGTTCAACCGCAGCGTTGACCGCCGTGGCGTTCGAAAGCACCGTGGTGTAGCGCGAACGTTCAAACACTGGGTCGTTTTGCTTGGGCGTTTCCTCCAACTGCTCGCGTTCAAATAACGTGCGCACGCTGGCGGGGAAATCTTTCAAAAGCTCGTAACGCTTCGCGATGGCGTAACAGTCGGCGACAGATGTGGTGTCTGGCATTGTGGGACCCGAGGCCAGTGCATCGAGGGCGTCCTCAGGCACATCAGAAACTAGGACAGAGGCCTGGTAGGAAGGCACAGCCGCGCGCGCCAGACGTCCCCCCTTTAACGCCGACAGATGCTTGCGGATGGCATTGATCTCGGCGATGGGGGCCCCGGAATGCACCAGCGCCTTATAAGTCTCGACCAAATCGGCGAGCGAGATGCCCGCGGCGATCGGCTTCTCCGCGATTGCTGAAGCTCCCCCGCTGATCAGATAGACGACCAGCGTTTGCGGCGACAGTGCGCCGACCAGCCGCAGGATAGCGTCCCCGACGCGCAGCGACTCCTCATTAGGGAGTGGATGTCCTCCGAGGAAATAGCGAAAGCCAAACAGTTGTGCCGGCGGGGCATTGGGACAGGCAACGATCCCCGTGAGCCCGGTTCCCACAGTATTAGCCAGCGCCTCAGCCATGGTGTGTCCTGCCTTGCCGATGGAGACAACCAGCGTCCGCGCGAACGACTCCGCCGCATAGACATCGTTTCCCAGGCGCAGATTGCCGCGGTCGTAGACCACGTGTCTTGAAAATGCTCGTGGAATACTGCACTCGGACAGAGCATGCTCGAACACCTCGCGCGCGCGAGCACGCATTTCGCGGGCTAATACTTCCGTCGGGAGATTGGAGGGTGGCTGCGAGGACCCAGACATGTGGAGAAATTATAAGCTGGCGTCTCTGAAGCGCCGTGGAGGACGCCAACCGTTCTCAACTAGGCTGGAGCGGAAGTGATCTGCGAGCCAATCGCTCCGGAACGGACTGAGTGCGACTGGGACATAGGTTCTGCCGGGACTGCCCTCAGCATGGCGGATTCATCAACTATTCACAAACTCTTCATCGTTCTCTGATGTACGCGCGCGACCCTGCGGGTAAGCTACCTTCAATTGCAAACCTGATCGGAGAGAGGGGGAGATGGCCAAACAGCCGCTCCCCGATTTTCTTGGCAGTTTCGAGTTTCAAGTTTCGAGTATTCGGACCTTGAAACCTGAAACTGTTCTCCCCGTTTGCCTTCCACCTCGCCGCCGCACTACCATCGTCTTGTCATGCCAGTCGCAACCGATATATCCAGCTCTACCTATGTCCCCGTGAAAGCGCCGCGCGGCAACCAACTCTCGTGTAAAGGTTGGGGGCAGGAAGCCGCCATGCGCATGCTGATGAACAATCTCGACCCCGACGTGGCCGAACGCCCGCAGGACCTCGTGGTCTATGGCGGCACCGGACGCGCCGCCCGCAGTTGGGAGTGCTACCACGCCATTGTCAATTCGCTGAAGTCGCTCGAGAACGACGAGACGCTGCTGGTCCAATCAGGCAAGCCGGTCGGCATCTTCCAGACGCATGAGTACGCCCCGCGTGTGTTGATCTGCAATTCGAACCTGGTGGGCCACTGGTCGAACTGGGAGAAGTTCAACGAGCTAGAGAAGCTCGGCCTCATCATGTATGGCCAGATGACCGCCGGTTCGTGGATTTACATCGGCTCGCAAGGAATCATTCAGGGCACGTTCGAAACGTTTTCGGCGGCAGGACAGAAGCATTTCGGCGGGGATCTGGAGGGCAAACTGATCGTCTCTGGCGGCATGGGTGGCATGGGCGGCGCGCAACCTCTCGCGGCAACCATGACGGGCGCGTGCTTTCTAGGTATCGATGTCGATCCCGAGCGCATCAAGAAGCGCTTGCGCACCGGCTATTGTGATTTCATGGTCAACTCGCTCGACGAAGCGCTGCGCATCCTGAAGAACGCCGTGCGCAAGAAGGAGAATATTTCGGTCGGGCTAATAAGAAATTGTGGCGACATTATTCCGGAGTTGGCCGAGCGCGGAGTAGTCCCCGACATTCTGACCGATCAGACCTCTGCTCACGATCCGCTGAACGGCTATGTGCCGAGCGGGATGTCGCTGGAAGAAGCGCTGGCGCTGCGCAAGAGCGATCCCAAGGCCTACGTCGAACGCTCTCTCGACACCATGTCGCGCCATGTGGAAGGCATGCTCAAGCTGCAGAAGATGGGCTCGGTCACCTTCGACTATGGCAACAACATTCGCACCTTTGCTTTCGAACACGGCGTGAAGAACGCTTACGACTTTCCCGGATTTGTGCCCGCCTACATTCGTCCGCTGTTCTGTGAGGGACGTGGGCCATTCCGGTGGGCGGCGCTCTCGGGCGATCCGGCCGACATCCACACCACCGACGATCTCGTGTTGGAGATGTTTCCGCAGAACAAAATCCTCAGCCGGTGGATCGATCTGGCGCGCAAGCGGATCAAGTTCCAGGGCTTGCCGTGCCGCATCTGCTGGCTGGGTTACGGCGAGCGGGCGGAGTTTGGCTTGGCAATGAACGACCTGGTGAAGAAGGGGAAAATCAAGGCACCCATCGTGATGGGTCGCGACCACCTCGATTGCGGCTCCGTGGCATCGCCTTTCCGCGAAACCGAGGCGATGAAGGATGGCAGCGACGCCATCGCCGACTGGCCGTTGCTGAATGCTTTGCTGAATACGGCGAGCGGCGCGTCATGGGTGTCGATTCACAACGGCGGTGGCGTTGGCATTGGTTATTCGCAGCACGCGGGTCAGGTGACCGTCGCCGACGGTACTGACGCCATGGCCAAGCGTATCGAACGGGTGCTGACCAACGATCCGGGAATCGGAGTTGCTCGCCATGTGGACGCAGGCTACGACGAGGCGAAACGCTTCGCGCACGAAAAGGGAATTAAGGTGCCGATGGCGGGAAGCGATTAGCAATTAGCAATTAGCGATAGTACTAGCTCCAAGCCGTCAGCAATCAGCCAGCATTCAGCCATTAAAGATTGTGGAGTGATTGTGTCATCCTGAGCGGGAGGCAGCCAGTTTTTGGCCGCCGGAGTCGAAGGAGCCGTATAGCTAACATAAGCTAAGAAGCGGTTATCCCGAAGTGGAAGACTTGGGTCGGTCGATTGACCCGCGGTACGTAATCAAAGCGAGAAAGATGTGCACTCCGATAACCAGCATTCTCCCGCGACTTTCCTCACCCACGCTGCGCAGCTTCTGACTCTGTACAGCCCCTCTGGCGACACCGGTCCTCGCCGGGGCACGGACATGCGCGAACTCGGCCTCATTGAGGACGGCGCAGTACTCATCGCCGAAGGAAAGATCGTCGCCGTCGGTACGACTGACAAAATTGCTAAGCACGAACTTCTCACATCAACAGCGACGCATATTGACGAGATCGATTGTTCAGGCAAGGTCGTCTTGCCTGGTTTCGTTGACTCGCATACGCATCCCGTTTTTACCGCACCCCGACTCATTGACTTCGAGAAGCGCATCACGGGTGCCACCTACGAAGAGATTGCCGAAGCCGGGGGCGGCATTCGCGCCAGCCTGCGCGGCGTGCGCGATGCGTCCCAGGAGACGCTAGCTGAGCATGTCCTGCATGGGCTTGATGAGATGGCTAGGCACGGTACCACCACGGTCGAATGCAAGTCCGGTTACGGCCTCAACTTCGCCGCCGAGATGAAATCGCTGGAAGCGATTCGCGACGCTTCGCACCAGTGGGAGGGCACGGTCGTCCCTTCGCTGCTCGGAGCGCACGTCATCGCGCCCGAACACCGCGACAATCCGGAGGAGTACGTCCGCATCATCTGCGAGGACATGATTCCCACTGCCGCGAAGCTGAAGCTCGCCGCCTTCGTTGACGTCTTCTGCGAGCGCGGTGCGTTCACCATGGAGCAATCGCAGCGAATCCTGCGCACCGCCGTCGAGCACAACCTCGGCGTGCGAGCTCATGTGTGCCAACTCACGCCTGCGGAACTCGCTCCCTTGATGGGATTTCATCCCGCCTCGCTCGATCATCTGGACTTCGTCAGCGACGATGATATCGAAGTCTTGTCGAAGCTCGACACGGTTGCGACCTTGCTCCCCGCAGCCAACTATTTTCTCGGTCTGGAAAGCTTTCCGCCGGCTCGAAAATTGCTGGACTCCGGAGTCGCGGTTACCTTAGCCACTGATTACAATCCTGGCACCTCGCCGACCACTTCCATGCCCTTCGTGCTGTCAGTGGCATGTACGCACATGAAGATGTCGCCGGCGGAAGCGCTAGTCGCCGCTACCTACAACGGAGCTTGCGCGCTGCAACTGCAAGGCAGGAAGGGAAGTCTCGAGCCCGGCAAAGACGCCGACATCGCGATCTTTGACGCCTCGGACTATCGAGAACTTGCGTACTGGTTTGGAGTAAACCACTGCCGCGAGACATTTCTGAATGGGGTTCGGCAGACGTTCATCCGCATTACCCGCTAGGGCGCCGCGAATGTGTGTGATCGGGATTGTGATCGCTTGGGAAGGCGAAATGAAGCTTCGACTCCGCTTTATCCCTGTGAGCCGCCATCTTAACCCGCCGTCAAGGCGTCTTACACTATCTGCTCACTCATTTTTGTCGTATTCGTCCAATATCAGTATGACGTAGTGGAACCGCGCCCAGGTTCTGCACGTAACTCCCTTCGTAGCAATTGGGGTATCCTAATTTCCTAGAGAGTGTTTATGAAACGAACCCTGCTTGTGTTCGCGGCTGGCCTGCTGGCTTGCTGCACCGCTGTAGCGCAACGCCTTCCCGGCGGCGCATCTCCCGACCATTACTCGCTCACCATTAACATCAATTTCCCGACCAACTCATACGAAGGCGACGAGACCATCGACCTCAACCTGTCCAAGCCCACCAAGACCATCACGCTGAATGCAGTGGAAATCGATTTCCACGACGTGACCGTAACCGCCGGCGGACAGACCCAGACAGCCAAGGTTTCCAGCGACGAAAAGCGATGAGATGGCAACCTTCGCTGTGGACAACGAACTTCCCGCGGGGGCAGCGACCGTTCACATCAAGTACACCGGTCATCTTAACGACAAGCTGCGCGGCTTTTATCTGAGCACGTACAACGGCCGCAAGTATGAAGTGTCGCAGATGGAGGCCACGGACGCGCGTGTGGCCTTCCCTTGCTTCGACGAGCCGGACTACAAGGCCACCTTCGACATGACGGCCATCGTCGGACAAGGGCGACATCGCAATCTCCAACGGCAAGGTTGTTTCCGACACTCCTGGCCCTGGCGACAAGCACACCATCAAGTTCTCCACCTCACCCAAGATGTCGAGCTACCTGGTGGCGCTGACCGTGGGCGACTGGAAGTGCGCTTCCGATTCGGTAGATGGCGTCGCGCTCAACGTCTGCACCGTTCCTGGCAAGGAGAACGAAACGCACTTCGCGCTGGACGGCCACCAAGGCGATCCTGCACTACTACAACAACTACTACGCGATGAAGTATCCGCTTGCCCAAGCTGGACCAGGTTGCCGTACCTGACTTCCAGGCTGGCGCCATGGAAAACTGGGGCGCCATCATCTACCGCGAGACAGACCTACTGATTGATGACAAAACCGGTTCCGTAGGAGCGAAGAAGGGAGTGGCCGACACCATCGCCCACGAGGTCGCACATCAGTGGTTTGGCGACTTGGTGACCATGAAGTGGTGGGACGACATCTGGCTTAACGAAGGTTTTGCCACCTGGATGACGCCGCATCCGGTCGAGCAGTGGAAGCCCGAATGGATGGAGGGCCAGGATGTCGTGGAGGGAACCAACCGTGCGCTGGGTGTGGATTCCGTCGAGAACATCCGGCCCATCCACCAGGATGCGGAAACCCGCGGCGAAATCGAAAACCTCTTCGACGGCATCGCGTATGGCAAGACGGCTGCCGTCCTGCACATGCTGGAGTCATATCTTGGGCACGATACCTTCCGGGCAGGCGTAAACCTTTACTTGAAGGAACATGCGTATGGCAATGCAACAGCATCAGACTTCTGGAATGCCATGGCGCGTAGCTCGAAGCAGCCGATCGACAAGATCATGCCCACTTTCGTCATGCAGCCCGGTGCGCCGTTTGTCGAAGTGGAAAGTAAATGCGAGGGCGGCAATACCTCGCTGACTCTCTCGCAGAAGCGCTATCTGAAGACGCCCGAGGCTTTCAATCAACCCAACGATCAGATCTGGCAGATTCCAGTCTGCGCCAAGGGGATCAACGAAACTTCCGCCGGCCAGCAACAATGCTTCCTGCTGACCCAGCGCCAGCAACAGTTCACCCTCAAGGGCTGCTCCAAATTCGTTTTCCCGGACTCGAACGCACTGGGTTACTACCGGTTTGACTACGACACCGCAGCTTTGCATCAGCTAGGCAACGCCGTGGATAAACTGCTGACGCCCGACGAGCGCATTGCCCTGCTTGGCAACGAGTGGGCCCTGATGCAAATCGGCAAGCATGGCGTGGGAGACTATCTCGCGCTCGGCGAGCAACTGAAGAACACTCCGGGAAGCGTATTAGTGAAAGAGTTCAGCAACCGCTTGGGCTTCGTCAGCCGATACATGGTGACAAACGCCGACCGGCCTGCCTTCCAGGCGTGGGTACACCAAACCTTCTCTCCCATGTTGCAACAACTGGGCTACGTCGGGCATGCTAGCGATACTCCTGAAGACAAGCAAAAGCGCGCCGAACTGTTTGGCATTCTCGGTAACGTCGGGAACGATCCTGAAGTCATCCAGCAGGCGCGGGTCATGGTGCAGCAGTATATGAAGGACACAACGTCGATCGATCCGACGCTGGCCGGTGCCGTGGTTTCGGTCGCAGCCCGCAATGGCGACACGGAACTCTACAATCAGTACAAGGCACAGTTGCAGAAGGTGAAGTCGCCACAGCTGTATTACCTGTTCTTCTACGCGCTGGCGGAATTTCCGCAATCGCCCCTGATCCAACAGACCCTGCAGTCGACTCTGACTCCGGAGGTTCGCGGCCAGGATTTATTGATTCTGGTGCGCCTGCTGAAGAATCCCAGCAGCCAGAATGCAGCATGGGATTTCATGCGCCAGAACTTTGACCAGATCATGAAGAAGACTGGCGGCGGACTTGGTGGAGCGGGGGTGTTCCTGTATGGGGCGCAGAGCTTCTGCAGCACCCAACAGGCGAACGACGTGCAGGCAGTTCTTCGAGCAACATCCCTTTCCGGGTACCGAGCGCAACCAAAGAGAAGCCGTCGAGACGATCAATGCCTGCGTCGAGTTGCGCGGTCAGGAAGAGAGCAACTTGGCCGCATGGCTAAAGCAGAACGGCAATAGCAGCGCTTTTAACGGCGGCGAAGAGGGATCTATTAGCGCCATCCACTAGGAACTGCGGGTCGAACAGTGTTTTTCGGGGTTGCATCCCGCGCGCAAACGAAACCGCTTCATCCGCTGAGATCGTCGATCTGAGCGGATGAACAAACTCGGTAAGAAACTTGTTGGCCCCGAGGGACCTGCTGTTTCCATCGCGAGGATTTTCTTGGCAGCTCTGAAGCCGTATATTGTGAGGATCGATTTTTGTCTGAGAACCGGCCTCCCGGCTCAACCCAGCCACAGCCAGTAACCCACAAGGCAAGGTATGCTTGCTGTATGAATCGCGGACCTTCAGCGACAGTGGAGAGTTTTTCTTTTGATGTGGTGGTGGTCGGCGCTGGCCCCACCGGCCTTGCCTGCGGTATTGACGCCAAGCGCGCGGGTCTCACGGTGGCCAACATTGATAAGGGCTGCCTGGTGAACTCGCTCTACAACTATCCCAGCAACATGACGTTTTTCACTACTCCTGAGTTGCTGGAAATCGGTGATCTTCCATTCTCCAGTCCCAACCAGAAGCCCACCCGCCAGGAGGCGCTGGAGTACTACCGCAAGGCGGCCGAGCACTACCAACTCGACGTGCGGCAGTACGAACCGGTATCGAAGGTCGAAGGCACCGACAATCGCTTCGTCGTACACACGACCAATCTGCACGGTCATCAGCGTGAATATCATGCCCGCAAGTTGATCCTCGCCACTGGCTACTATGATCGGCCAAATTACATGAACATTCCTGGCGAAGATTTGTCCAAGGTCATGCATTACTACCGCGAGCCGCATCCCTTTTTTGGACTCAATGTGCTGATCATCGGGGGAAAGAATTCCGCGGCGATTGCTGCCCTGGAGTTATGGCGTCATGGTGCGCGAGTCACGCTGGTGCATCGCGGGCCAGCAATCAGCAATTCTGTGAAGTACTGGATAAAGCCAGACATCGAGAACCGCATCAAAGCAGGACAGGTGAATGCGTGCTTTAATACCCGAGTCCGCGAAATCACGATGGAACATGTCGTGCTCGACACGCCGCAGGGGAACGTGACGCTGGAGAACGACTACGTCTTTGCGCTGACCGGTTACCATCCGGATTTTGAATTTCTGTGCGCGCTCGGCATCCAATTAAGCGGCGAAGCTGACAAACGGCCAGTCGTCAATCCCCAGACCCTGGAAAGCAATGTGCCGGGAATTTATCTGGCGGGCGTAATCGTTGCGGGCATGCGCACCAGCGAGATATTCATCGAGAATGGGCGCTTCCACGGACAGGCGATTGCCGCCGATTTGAGGCTGAAGCTGAAGACGGAAGCTGTGACCGCCTAGGAGTTGCTGCCGCGGCGAAATCCGAGAGCTTCGCTAACATCGCAGCGGAATCAATGTATGCTCTCGGGCGCATACTGGGCGATGCCATTCCCGAACGACCAGTTCTCCTTCTCCACTTCGACCAGGTTGATGAATACGTCCTGAGGGCGAATGCCTGGGCGGGTTGCGAGCGCCTGCGCGACCGCGCTATAGAACTGGCGTTTTATTTCCACTGTACGGCCCTGGTTGAGCGTGATTTGGATGATCACGATGTCATCGGTTCGCGAGATGCCGAGATACGTCGGGTCGTAGATCAGCGAGTTCGCGTCACGCTCAGTTACGATCTGAAACCGATCGTCGGCGGGCACGTTCAACACGTCTACCATGCATTGATGGACCGCTTCGCCAATGGCTCGGCGGTACTCTTGCGATTTCCCACTGCGAAGATCGATTCGTACAAGCGGCATAGAAATCTCACATTGACGGTCGATACTACCCCAGAGCGACCGTGCCCTCGCCTATCTGTTCGTTGATAAGGCGCGCGACCAGTGGCTTCAAAGCCTCGCCAGTCTTGCTGAGTACGAAGTCATTCTTCTCTTCGGACCAGTCGAGCCTGAAGCTGGTCGACAATGCCGAAATCCAGATTTGCCGTACCGGTGAATTTGGAGAAATCACGAACTTTCCCGGAGGCTCGTCGAAGCTGATGTGCAGCGCCCCGGAATTCTCCTCGACTTCGAAGTCGGCGTCGCCTTCCGCGGCGTAGAGACTACGCTTCAGCGCTTCCAATGCCGCGTCGGCGCGGCGGCGAAATTCCTGTTCGTCCATGCCGGAATTATACGTTCCGGCGCAGCCTGCGAACTACCGGACGACCCCTTCCAGGGGAGAGCTCGCGGTTGCGTACAGCTTCTTCGGCATGCGGCCAGCGAGGATATGCCTGGCGTCCCGCCAGCACGGCGTTCTTCATGGCCTCAGCCATCAGCACCGGGTCCTGTGCTCCGGCGATGCCGGTATTCATCAGGACGCCGTCCACGCCGAGTTCCATCGCGATGGCCGCGTCGGATGCCGTGCCCACACCCGCATCCACGATTAGCGGTACCTCGGTGATGATCTCGCGCAGGATGCGAATGTTCGGCTGGTTCTGGATGCCCATGCCGCTGCCGATAGGAGCGCCCAGCGGCATCACCGCGCTGGCGCCAGCATCAATTAGGCGTTTGGCAACCACAATGTCATCAGAGGAATACGGCAGAACAATAAAGCCTTCTTTTACTAGCACGCGAGTGGCTTCGATGGTGGCCTGCACGTCAGGGAAAAGAGTTTGCTGATCGCCAATGACCTCGACTTTCACCCAATCGGAGAGGCCCACCTCGCGCCCCAGACGCGCGGTACGGATTGCATCGTCGGCGGTGTAGCAACCGGCGGTGTTAGGCAGCAGAAAATATTGCTGAGGGTCGATGAAGTCGAGCAGCGACTCCTTGCTACGGTCGAGGTTGACGCGGCGCACCGCGACGGTGACCATCTCGGCGCCGCTGGCCGCGATGGCGCGCGCCGTCTCCGGCCCGGACTTGTATTTGCCGGTACCTACGATGAGTCGCGAGCGGAATTGCCTGCCTGCGATAGTGAATGAGTCCATGGGGATATTGTAATGAAAGCGAAGGCGGATGGATGTGATTGGTCGCACAAGAGGCGTCAACCGCCGGCCATCAGCCACCGGCTATCAGCTACGCCGATGCCCGATCAGAACCTCGCAGAAGAGTGATGCGTGTCACAAGCGAACAGCAGATCCCTCCGCTCACCCGTTGAAGCTGGTTCGGTCGGGAGGACAAATGGTAGTGGCTAGGGGCGAGTAGCTGTCCGCGAGACTACCAAAGGCCGACCGGGCCTGCGAACGCTTTAGCTGAATGCTGACGGCTGAGTGCTAGCTGCTGCCTGCCTTCTCCGCTCTCTTCTTACGCTGGGTCGGATGCACAAACCACGCGATGGCAATACTCACCAGGTACAGGACGATCATGGGCGCGGCGAAGATGCACATGTTCATGATGTCCGTGGTAGGTGTGATAATCGCGGCGATGATGAAGATCACCAGGATGGAATAGCGGAAATTGCGCCACATCCAGCCCGCCGTGAGAATGCCCATCAGCGAGAGGAAGAACACCAGGATCGGCATCTCGAAGACGATGCCCAGCCCGGCGATGATGGTCAGGAACAGGTCGGTGTATTCGCCGACGGTGATCATCGGCTTGAACTGGGCACTCCAGCCAATCAGGAAATCCAGCGCCGCCGGGTAGACCATCTTGTAACCAAAGAGGCCGCCCGCCAGAAACAGTCCCACCGTGCTGAACATGAAAGGCAGCACATAGCGGCGTTCATGGCGGTACAGACCCGGCGCGATGAACGCCCATACCTGATAAAGCACGAAGGGCGAGGCCACGAAGATCCCAGCCAGAAACGAGATCTTCAGGTACATGTTGAAGGGATCGGTGGGGTTCAGATAGACGAGCTGCGTGTCCATCTTGTGATTGGCCAGGGCGGTCACGATGGGCTTCTGCATGATGGCGAAGATCTGCTCGTGGAACCACCAGCAGACACAGAAACCACCCGCCACGTAAAGAAAGCTGTAGATGATCCGCCGCCGCAGCTCCTCCAGGTGCTCGAGGAAGCTCATGCCGGTCATTTCTTCCGAGGCACGCTTCTGAGCTGTTTCCACGACGGGGCTAGGCATCTGGATTTGACCTGGCGATTGCGGGGGGCTCGTTCATGGATGGTGCAGACGGAAGTTCCGGTGGCTCGGGTTCGGCTTGGGGTTGAGAGATCGCGTCGGCGCTGCCCCGGCTGATAATCCCGGCGGGCGGCAGGAGGGTAGGCTCCCACGGCTTTTCGGACGGTAACGCGTTGGCTGCCTCAGCTTGCTTCTTGGCACGCTCATCCAACTCAATATTCATCATCTCGGTTTCGAGCTGGTTCTTGAACTCGTTGCTGGCGCGTTTGAACTCGGCAACAATCTTTCCCAACTGCCGGGCCAACTCCGGCAAGCGCTTGGGGCCGACGACCACCAGTGCCAGCAGAAAAATGAAGATCATCTCTGGCATGCCAAGATTCATGGATTCATCATAAATGCGGGGGTGTAGTTTTGCACCACACTGATGGCATTGGCGGCTGACATTTGGCACTTAGCATTTAGCACTTAGCGACTGCGAGCCCGTCGGGTGCCAGGTGCTAACTGCCAAGTGCTAACTGCCAAGTGCTAACTGCCAACTGCCTGGCTCCTGCCTGCTCACCATCTCACGGTTCTACCGTCTGTTACGAAGGCGGGGACCAAACGGATTTCGCACCCTTTCTTTCCGGACCAGCATCCAAAATAGCGGCTGACTTGGCTGGCCTTGGGTGGCCTAAGTGCATGGTATACTGCGAGAAAGTCTCGCTCCGGTGCGCTTATCTTGAAGAGTAGTCCCCGGTCCGCCGAAGGAACATACATGGCAAGTAGTTCGCGTCGCTCCGCTATTCTCGTCCTCAGCATCATTCTGGCTTGCGGTTGTGTGGGCATGGTTTTTGGCCAGCGCCTTACCTCAACCGCCACTTCCGGCGACGGCGACATCCGCGACAGCCTGCGCAGCTTTACGCAGGTTTACGAAGTCGTCCAGCAGAACTATGCCGAGCCCGTCAACCCCGATAAGGCGATTTACAACGGGGCGATTCCGGGCATGTTGCGCGTGCTGGATCCGCACTCGAATTTCTTCGATCCTAAGTCGTATGCGGCCTTGCGCGAGGAGCAGCGTGGGAAGTATTACGGTGTGGGCATGCAGGTCGGTCCCCGTAACAACAAAGTCATCGTGATCGCGCCCTTCACCGGGCGCTCCCGCATATCGGGCCGGCATCCGGCCGGGCGATGTCATTATCGCAGTGGATGGCAAGCCCACCGACAACATGAGTACCAGCGATGTTGCCGAGTTGCTGAAAGGGCCCAAGGGAACCGCGGTCAAGATCACGATGCTGCGGGAAGGCTCGGACAAACCGCTCGACTTCACCGTCGTGCGCGATGAAATTCCCCGCTACAGCGTTGACGTACATTTCATGATTCGTCCGGGCATCGGGTACATCCACGTCTCCGGATTCCAGGAAACCACGGAAAAAGAAGTGCGCGACGCGCTGGATGAGCTGGGCGACATTCACGGACTGATCCTCGACCTCCGCCAGAATCCCGGTGGATTGTTGAGTGAGGGCGTCGGCGTGGCTGACCAGTTCCTGAAGAAGGGACAAGTCATCGTCTCCCATCACGGACGGGCTTCGGCAGAGAAAGTGTACAAAGCCACCCATGGCAACGGAGGCAAGGATTATCCGTTGGTCGTGCTGGTGAACCGCGGAACCGCTTCGGCAGCGGAGATCGTCGCTGGCGCGATTCAAGACCATGATCGTGGTCTGATTGTGGGTGAGACTACATTCGGCAAGGGCTTGGTGCAGACCGTGTATCCGCTGTCGGAGAACACCGGCCTGGCGCTGACGACGGCGAAGTATTACACGCCGAGCGGCCGCCTGATCCAGCGCGATTACAGCAGCATCTCGCTTTACGACTACTACTACAACGATCGCGATAACGACGCCAGCAACGCCAACCACGAGGTCAAGATGACCGACAGTGGGCGCACTGTGTACGGTGGCGGCGGCATCACCCCCGACGTGAAGATCCCGCCGGCGAAAACCAATAAGTTCCAGGACACCCTGCTGGAAAAATACACGTTCTTCAATTTTGCCAAGCACTACGTCATCAACCACAAAGTCAATAAGCAATTTGAAGTTGACGAAGCGGTGATGCAGGAGTTCCGCAAGTTTCTGGATGAACAGAAAACCCCCTTCACCGAGGCGGACCTGGCCGAGAACAGCGATTGGATCAAATCCAATATCAAGGCCGAATTGTTCATCAACGAATTTGGTCAGCAGGAAGGCATGAAGGCGCATGCCGAGACCGATCCGGCCGTGACCAAGGCGCTGGAACTGCTTCCCCAGGCAAAGCAGTTAGCGGAGAACGCCAAGCGAACGATCGCGCAGAGGAACAACGCGAGGCTGACGGCGCAACAGGGCGACACTCCGGAACCGCAATCGGTCAAGCGTTAGACTAATTTCAGAGTTGGTGTAGAGCGAAAGGGCGTTGAGTTCGGGCTGACGTACCGAGCAGCGGGTCGAAGCGAACCTGGCCATAGCTAGCGCCGCGTATGCGCGTTGTACACATGGGCGCGGGACGCAAACGTGGCCAGTCAGCGGCGCTTCTCGTGTCCTCCGGGGATGCCGTCAGCAGACGATCAGAACTCTCTAGTTTCTGCGCAAGAATATGAAACGGGAGTTTCTGCCCAACATCGATGTCCCACTCAAACCTTTCCAGCTAGCTTAGGGAAAATCGCAATCGACACCCGCTCTCCTGTGTACCGATTGGTTAAACACGGGCCGCTGGGACTGCGGGGTACGGAGCCTGGATCGGAAGCTGCGCGGTATATTCAGGCCAGCCTGAGTAGTCGATTTTGGACTGTTCGTGGAATGCAGGTACTGGCCGCGCGTCACCCCCAAACTGCTCCCGCAACCGACGCTGGCCCCGTTTCCGTGTGTCCGCTCACAGACACGTGTGACATCCGCACTAGTCCCCGGCGGCAAAAAGCACATACTGGAGAGTGTTCTCCGGCTCGGAAGAGTCCACATGTATCCATGTGAAGGCGCATCTGGTCGCCGTTTGCTTTACTGCCTGCCGCTCTGTTGATAAGGTGCCACGGCCGTAATCGAGTCGGAACTCTCGTCCACACAAGCAGTCTATGTTCATACATTTAATTCGGAGGCCGTATGGCAATCACAAAGCAGGATGCACTCGACTACCACTCCAAGCCACGACCGGGAAAATTGGAAGTCACACCCACCAAGCCCTGTCTCACACAACGCGATCTCAGCCTCGCCTATACACCCGGGGTTGCGACTCCGTGCCTCGAGATCGAGAAGAACCCGCAAGATGCGTTTCAATACACCAACAAGGGCAACCTGGTCGCGGTGGTGACCAACGGCACCGCAGTACTTGGACTGGGCGACATCGGCGCTCTGGCCGGCAAGCCCGTCATGGAAGGCAAAGGTGTCCTGTTCAAGAGGTTCGCTGACATCGACGTATTCGACATCGAACTGGGCACCCATGATCCCGACGAAATCATCAAGACCTGCCAGTTGCTGGAGCCTACCTTCGGCGGCATCAACCTGGAAGACATCAAAGCGCCGGAGTGTTTCTACATCGAAGAGACCCTCAAGAAGACGATGAAGATCCCGGTTTTCCACGATGATCAGCACGGCACGGCGATTATCACTGGCGCGGCGCTGCTCAATGCGGTGGAACTGACAGGCAAGTGCCTGGACCAGATCAAGGTGGTCGTCAATGGCGCCGGAGCTTCCGGCATCGCCACCGCTGAGCACTATGTCTGCATGGGCGTGAAGCGCGAGAACATTACCCTGGTTGACACCAAAGGCGTCGTCTACAAGGGCCGCAAACAAGGGATGAATCCTTACAAGGAGCGGTTCGCGAAGGACACCCCAATGCGGACGCTCGCTGAGGTCGCCAAAGGCGCTGACCTCCTGCTGGGTCTTTCCGTTAAGGGCGCATTCACGGCAGAGATGATTGCGTCGATGGCGCCGAATCCGATGGTGTTCGCCATGGCAAACCCCGACCCGGAGATTACATACGAAGAAGCACGCGCTGTGCGTGACGACATCATCATGGCGACGGGACGCTCCGATTATCCCAACCAAGTCAACAACGTTTTGGGATTCCCATTCATTTTCCGTGGTGCTCTCGATGTGCACGCCACCACGATCAATGAAGAAATGAAGCTGGCGGCCACGCACGCCCTGGCAGCGTTGGCGAAAGAAGATGTTCCCGACTCAGTCTGTCGCGCTTACGGTGTGGAAACTTTGAAGTTCGGCCGTGACTACATCCTTCCCACGCCCTTCGATCCGCGCGTACTGGTTTGGGAGGCGGCTGCGGTAGCCAAGGCCGCCATGGATACCGGCGTAGCGCAGAATCCTGTGGATATCGTCGAATACCGCGAACAGCTTGAGAAGCGGTTGGGCAAGGCGCACGAACTGATGCGCTTCATGATTCACAAGGCACAGGCGAACCCCAAGCGCGTCGTTTTCCCGGAGGGCTCGCACCAGAAGATCCTGCGCGCCTGTCATGTCCTGATCGAGGAGAAGATCGCCGTTCCAATTTTGCTGGGTCGCGGCGACGAAATCCGACGCACCGCAGCTGGATTGGGAGTGCCGCTCGACGGTGTCACCATCATCGAACCGGAGACCGCCCCGCGACGGCAGGAATATGTCCGCGAGTTCTATCGCTTACGGCAGCGTCGCGGTGTGACCCTGGGCTCGGCAGACGAGCTGATGAACGATCGCAACATTTTCGGCTCGATGATGGTTCGGCTGGGTGACGCCGATGCCATCGTCTCCGGCGTGACCCAGAATTATCCCGACACGATTCGTCCTGCATTGCAGGTGATCGGGGTCCGCGAAGGGATCCACAAGGTCTCGGGCGTCTATCTCATCATCACCCGCAAGGGCGATCTGTACTTCCTGGCCGATGCTACGGTCAATATCGAACCCAGCGCCGAGGACCTGGCAGAGATCGCTCTCTGTGCGGCCCAGGAAGCGCGCCGGTTCGACATTGAGCCGCGCGTGGCCATGCTCTCCTTCTCCAGCTTCGGCAGCACCAAGCATCCGCTGTGCGACAAGATACAGCGGGCAACGGAGTTGGCGCGCTACGCTGATCCCACGCTCATCATCGATGGTGAGGTGCAGGGCAACATCGCGGTCAGCGCAAAAAAGATGGAAGCGGCATTCCCCTTCTCCCCGTTGCAGGGCGGAGCCAACGTGCTGATCTTCCCCAATCTGGAGGCCAGCAACATTGCGTGCAAGCTTCTGATCAGCGTTGGCGGGGCCGAAGCGGTTGGCCCTATCCTTCTGGGCATGGCGAAGCCAGTGCATCTGCTGCAACGTGGTGTCGAGGTAGAAGATATCGTCAACATGACAACGATTGCCGTGGTTGATGCTCAGGACGTTGGGTTTACTCCAGAAGCCCGCGAAGCTCGTGCGGCGGTAGGCGTTACTGTCGGGTAAAACTGAACTGGTTGTTTCCAATTGTTCCTCAGGCGCGCCGGCAACGGCGCGCCTTTTGCGTTCCGAAACCCCGGCCAGTCGCGGCAGTGCCTGACAGTGCTGTCGATGTGGAACACGTCGGCCCGCACCGGTCGCGGATGCGTAAGCGATTGGGACCCCGAGAGCGCTGGGGCTACTGCCTTGTTCGCGACCCCGGCGAGCACGGGATGGTCGAACGCAAAGGTCACGTCATCTCAACTAAAGCGGCTGAGTGCTGAAGCAGTCCGAGCTGGTCTCGACCTCGACAACAGATTGACTTTGGAGGGTTATCCCGTTGCTTCCGTACCACGCGCTGCGACATCGCACTTTTAGTTTCAGCCTGAGCCTGCGAACTGCAACTGCTGCGCTCGCGATGGCGATCATGGTTGTGCTGACCAAGGTCGCGGTGCAAACAGCGCAGCCCCAGGCCCAGACTCTTCGTCTCGAACCAAAGCCTCAGTTTGATCGTGTCACATCGAAACGTGATCGACGTCCTTGCACCATCTTGGGTCGAGGTTGAAATTGGTTAGTCATCAGACCAGTGCAGATGAAAGCCACTGAATCACCAGCGAGAGTCGGGTTCGAAGCGATCCCCAGAAACAAAGTCTACCAGGCGGTCGCCAAGCAATTGGAGCGGTGCATTACGGAAGAGATGAAACCCGGCGACCTGCTCCCCTCAGAACGGCAGCTTGTGCAAATGCTTGGGGTCAGCCGCGGCTCGGTGCGCGATGCCATCCGCAGCTTGGAACTGATGGGTCTGCTCGAGCCACGCCAGGGCATCGGCACGGTAGTTTGCGGTCCTGACGCTACCCCGGCCAATCCGCTGGCTAGCGCGCTCCTGGAGAAGCGGAAGCTGATTGCGGAGCTGATCGACGTACGCAAGATGATTGAGCCGACCTTGGCCGGGCGGGCCGCTCTGCACGCCTCTCGCGATGAGATAGCTGACATGGAGGACATTCTTGCACGTCAGGAGGCGAAGGTGCGCCGGGGCGAACTCGGAACTGACGAGGACTCAGAGTTTCATTACAGCATCGCTCTGGCGTCCAACAACAGCGCCATCTTGAAAGTGGTGGACGTGTTGATGGATTTGTTGCGCGAGACCCGGGAACGTTCGTTGCAGGGGGAAGGACGGCAAGAAAAGTCGCTTGCCGGTCACCGCCGAATCCTTTCCGCTCTTAAGCGGGGCGACACCGCCGCCGCCGAGGTTGCCATGCGCCGGCATGTGCAGGAAATCGAAAACATCGTACTAAATAAGTTGTAAAGAAATGGAGGCTGTAACATGGGCCAGTTATTCGGAGTCGAAATCATCTACCGAGGGGTCTTTCAGAAGACCTTGGCCAAGAACATAACGCGCGGCATTGTTTTGGCCGCGCGCAACGAAGGCAAACTGGGCATTTCCTTTGGTCGTTATGGAGATTCTCCGGAGCGCAATGGGATTCCAGCGAAGAGTTTCGCCATCGTCGCCAACGACGAGCAGACGCTCGAAGCCGGAATGGCGCAATACGAGCCGAAGCAAGTCGACCTGACCGTGGTTCTCGATGACACGCTCTGTAAGGGCGCGGAGTCGTGGGCATGGTACGGCCTACAGCCCGTGCATCATGCTCTCAAACCGGGGCGCACTCTCATCGTAATTTCTCTGGAAGACGCACCCGCCTTACTGAAGAATATTCACCGCCGGGAAGAGCCTTACCAGCTGGGAATCGTGAAAGGCGTTACCAGCTTCTCAGGCATGTGGGTTTATAAAGATGACCACACCGACGTCCGCATCCTCGGCGCCATCGCCAAGGCGCTGCCGGAACTGTTTAGCCTGAAGTCGGTGGAGCAATTCATCAACCAAAAGCTGAAGAGCCCCCTGAAAGTGACTTCCGCTTGCACCGCCTTCGAACGCTTCACCGCCGTCGACGTGACTGCGGGCCAAGGCAATCCCGAAGAGTTGTTCAAGTTCGGCCTGCCCGGCTGGGAGGACATGCGAGGCGGCGTGTCCATCAAGGGCCAGCCGCAGGGCGGACCATATGCCGATCCTGTGACCGGGAAAGTCGGCGGTTTCCGACCAGCCCGCAACGACCTATTCAAGAAGTACTCGACCCGCTCCATGCGGCCGGTTGTCAACTTTGCGACTTGCACCAAGTGCACGCTGTGCTGGCTCAACTGCCCGGATGCGTCTTTCGACGTCACCCCGGACGGAACCTACGACGCGAATCTCGAGTCATGCTGCGGGTGCGGCGTTTGCGAAGAGGTTTGCCCGGTGAAGGACTGCGTCTCCATGGTGAACGAGTCCGAATTCCACGATAACAACAGCCAGTGGGCGGAGTTCAGGAAAGACAAAGACGCCTACTTGAAATGGTTGGAAACCACAATCCAGAAGGCCGAACCGATCGAGAAGCGGGCCCACGGATTCCGTTATCGCGGTCAGTATCAAGAGCAGGCATCCGAAGCCCTGGAAATCGCTAGAAAAGGCTAGTGGCCCGGCGGCAGGCCTGAACACAAGGAGATTAAGATGGCGACACAAACACTACCTGTTGAAGAAAAGAAGAAAATCTACGAGCAGGAAGCTCTGATTACCGGCGCCGAAGCCATTGCGATTGCCTGCAAATTGGCCGACGTGGACGTAGTCACCGCTTACCCAATCCGGCCTTACGACACGGTAATGCAGTACATCAGCCAGTTGGTAGCAGACGGCGAAATGGACTGCGAATATATCGTGGCCGAAGGGGAACATTCACAATTCGAAATCGTAAAGCACGCGTCGGTTTGCGGAGCACGCGTGTTCTGCGGTTCGAGTGGCGTTGGCTGGATGTATGCCATGGAAGCACTGACCGTCAGTCCGGCTCTGCGCGTTCCCATGGTGTGCATGGTGGGCAACCGGGCGCTCGACGATCCCGGCGCCTTCGGCGTAGAACACAACGACGCACTGGCGGTCCGCGACCTGGGTTGGCTCCTCACCTGGGTCGATAGCGCGCAAGAAGCACTGGACACAGCACTGATTGCCTATCGTGTGGCGGAAGACCGCCGCATGTTCGTGCCCCTGGCTCTCAGTTGCGACGGCGCATTTCTCACCCATTCGCAAGCGTTGGTGAAGATCCCGGCGGCGGAGCAGGTTAAGAAGTTCCTGCCTCGCTACAACCGCGGCGATCTGCTGCTCCACCCCGACAACGTCATTTCGGTCGCCCCACAGGCCAACGAGGACTGGGTCATGGAGATTCGACGGCAGAACTACGCAGTCACCGAGATCGCCTGCGATGTGATTCGCGAAGTCTATGCCGATTTCGAGCGTACGTTCGGACGCAAGTATGGCAATCCGTTCTTCGAAGAGTATATGACCGAAGATGCAGACGTCGTGCTGCTGGGCATGGGGACGATGTCTACCCCGGTGAAGGTTGCAATCCGGAAGCTGCGCGAGGAAGGCACAAAAGTCGGATTCGTGCGGCTGCGGTGGTTCCGGCCCTTCGCCGGTGCTGAAATCGCGAAGTGTCTGGAACGCTTCAAAGCAATCGGTGTCATCGACCGTGATTTCTCATTCGGTTCGCCCAATCTTAGCGGTGTCGTGGCCACCGAAGTTCGCTCGGCCATGTATACCGGTGCGGCCACCCGGCCACCTGTACTGGGTTTCATCTGCGGGCTGGGTGGACGTGAAGTGACAGTGCCGGACGTGGAAACGATGACCGACATCGTGTTCCAAGCCGCCAAAGGTAAAGCGCAACCCCTGACACAATGGATCGGGCTGCGGGGATAACGCGTTTGCAGAGCCGGAAAGGACAACAACCATGAGCACTTTTGTAGAAGAAAAACCGACGCAAAACCTGGAAGCCTTCCAGGGAGTCAAAAAGGTTCCACACGAGGAGTACTACACTTCCGGCCACCGCACCTGCCAGGGCTGCGAGTCTGCGCAAATCATGAAATTGATGGCGAAGGCCGCGGGACCCAGAACGATCGTTCTGGGCAGTACAGGCTGCATGTACGTGGCGAACACCTCTTACTACGCCACGCCTTGGGGCGTTCCCTGGATGCACACCCAACTGGGTAGTTCGGGCTCCAGCGCGCTGGGAGCGGCCGCGGCATTCCGAGTCCAGATGCGTAAGGGCGTCATGAAGGACGAGCCCATCAATGTCATCGCCTTCTGCGGCGATGGCGGCGGTGCGGACATGGGTTTAGGCGCCATCTCGGCCACCCTGACCCATCCCGACTACAACCTCCTGATCCTGATGTATGACAACGAGTCGTACGCCAACACGGACATCCAGATTTCCGGGACATCACCGTATGGCGTCAACACCTCGTTCAGCACGCCAGGAAAAGTGAAGCGCATCATGAATCACCGCTGGAAGAAGAACATGGCGCCGTTGATGATGGTTGGCCATCCCACCTGCAAGTACGTAGGAACCATCTCTACCTCCTACCCGTTGCAAGCGATGAACAGCGTTCGCAAGGCGCTGTCCATCGGCGGTCCTACCTTCGTTCACTGCCTGAACCCCTGCCCGAAGGGCTGGGACTTCGATCCCGTGCTTTCGTTCGAGCTGGGCGAACTGGCCGTGAACACCGGCATTTGGCCTCTGTATGAGATCGAATGTGGCAAGCTGAAGCTCTACGGCAAGACCAAGGACATTGCAAGCGGCAGATTCAAGCGTCTTCCGGTTCGTGATTACTTGCTCAAGCAGGGAAGGTTCGCGCACTTTATCGACGAAGACATCGAATACTTCCAGAGCAAGATCGACGAGATGTGGAACAAGTGGCTCGTGCCGGGAATCATTCCGCTCCAGAAAGAAATCGAAGCTGATACCCCGCCCGCCCTATAAGGGGGGCGGGGTTTCATTTGCCCGCACGATTTCCGGCAGGAGTGCACGAGAGAAGAAGCGAAGTGCTAGGCGACTACCTTAGGAGGTTGCCTATATGGCCACGAATGTGACCTCCTCGGTTCGTACCGAACCCACGATCGTCAACTTCTGGGTTCAGATGTGCGGCTGCAGATTCGCGATGGTGGCCATCGCGAATCTGCAGCATGCCTGGACGTCATCCATAAGATCTCTGACTGTAAGCCTGCTGGCCCGCCTCGCCGCCATCCAAGTTGCAATCGCGGTGCTTATCCCCACCCAAACCCGGCTGGTACCAGTCGAGTGCCGACCAACTTTACCTCGGTACGAACAGAATGCGCATTGGTTCACTAGGAGGAAAGAGGCATGACTACCGAAACCGTGGCTACGGAACAGCGAGACAGCGCGAGGGAAGTATACGGCAGCGTTGCCGGAAACCGGTGGATCCAACTGGTGTGCGGCATCATCGCGATGATCGTCATCTCCAACTATCAGTATGCCTTCACGCTCTTTACGCCAGGCATGAGACAGACATTCACGGGAGTACCGTACGCGAAAATAGCGGCGGTGTTCTCGGCTTTTATTCTGTTTGAGACATGGCCTATGCCGGTGGCAGGGTACTTTGTCGATAAGTTCGGTATCCGGAAGCTTATGACGTTTGGTGCGACGTGTATCGCGCTCGGATGGGTGCTGGGCGGAACGATCGCCAAGTCCCCGCTTGACTTATATATCTATTACGGCGTTATCGCCGGAACCGGCGCAGGAATCATTTACATTTCTTGCGTTGCCAATGCGGTGAAATGGTTTCCGGACAGGCGGGGATTGGCTGTTGGGCTGACTGCCGCAGGATTCGGGGGCGGAGCCGCCCTTACTATCATCCCCATTGCCAGTACGATCCATGGCATGGGGTGGGCTAGGGCGATGGCTGTCTGGGGGATTTGCCAGGGCATTGTTGCATTCGTTGCTGCGTTGATACTTCGCCATCCGCCTGCCGGCTGGGTTCCTGCCGGGTGGGACCAGCGTGCGAAACAGGTACACAAGTCCGTTGCGCAGTCGAAGGTGAACTTTAACTGGACTCAAACTCTTGGAAGACCCGAGTTCTATTTGCTCTACACGATGTTTTTCTTTGCGTGCGCCGGCGGCCTGATAGCTACTGGGAACCTTTCACAGATTGCCAAGTCCCTCAATGTGAGCGACGCGAAGATATGGGGTCTAGCCATTGTTCCGCTGACCGCAACCCTGACGTCAATCTGCAACGCTCTGTCCAGAATCTTGTGGGGCACGGTCTCAGACCGGTTGGGGCGAGAATATACGATGTTCCTAACATTTGGCGTCGAAGCGGTCCTGGTGTGCCTGGTAACCAAAATAGCGGGAGCTCCGATCGCGTTTTTGGTGCTGTTCTCGTTTATTTTCCTTTTCTGGGGTGAGATATATTCCTTGTTTTCGGCGACAACGGGCGATGTTTTCGGACCCACGAACGCCTCTGCCAACTATGGCATGTTATATACCGCCAAGGGATTGGCTTCCGTTTTTGCCGGATTTGGGGCAGCAACGCTGGCAGCCTACTTCGGCGGCTCTTTTGCGGTGGCATTCTACATTTCGGCCGCACTGTGTGGCATCGCGTCGATCTCCTCTCTATTTGTCCTGAGGCCGTTGCTCAGGGGCAGAATTGCGGAGGAAGATCGAGTGGCTGAGGGAGCGGCGCTGGCAGCGGCATTGGCGCGAGCCTCCGCGGCCGACGAGACCCGGCACGAGAAACACCTGACGAACGTTGGGTAGTTACTGGCTTGGAACGCGGTAAGGAAAAGAGGCACGAGGCGGCGGGACTGCGGGGGATTGCTGATTGCCTGTGGCCTGGCCGCAACGGTCGTCTGGTTGCGCATACCGAAACTTCGTCCGGACCGATACTTCCCCATGTCCCTAACTAAGGAACTTGTTCCGAAACGGGGAACGCTGACAGTTTGGCGATAGAGCGATCAAAGATGGCAGGCGATTTGTTTATGTTTATGTCTTCCGTGACTCTTTCGACGATCTTGGCGTAGAGCATCGGACTAGATTCTGCGCCCTCTACGACCACCGAACCAAGTCCTTCGCAACCCCGCCAGCGACCTTTGATTATGCTGATTAACCCCAGCAATGGCCCTATCACGGCAACCCAAGTGTGTCCTTTTGCGCACATGTGCGTGAACCGTTTTGTTGCCGTTACAACAAGGTCCGGCGACTCCTGCGTGCGGGGCTGCCGCACTATTCGCCAGCGCAAGCCTCTTCCCATCCTTGACGGCTACTGCACGGCACAATACAGTCGAATTATCCGGAGATTTGAGCCTTGGACACCCTGATCGGGAAAAGCATCCTTCACTACAAAATCGTGAGAAAACTGGGCGCTGGCGGTATGGGCGTGGTGTACGAAGCTGAGGACGCCCGGCTCGCCCGCCACGTAGCGCTGAAGTTTCTTTCCAAGGACATCGAGCAGGATAGCTTTGCTCTGGAGCGTTTCCAACAGGAGGCGCGCGCCGCCTCAGCCTTGAACCATCCCAACATTTGTACCATCTATGCCATCGAAGAATGCGACGGGCAGCACTTCATCGCCATGGAGCTGCTGGAAGGCCAGAGCCTGAACGAGAAGATCAATGGACATGCGCTTCCGGTGGACAAGGTCATCGACATCGGTATTCAGGTTACCGACGCTCTCGACGTCGCGCATAGTAAAGGCATTGTTCATCGAGACCTGAAGCCAGCCAACATCTTCATCACTACGCGGGGACAGGCGAAGATCCTTGACTTCGGGCTGGCAAAACTGACTTATGACCGGCGCGCGGCGGTGGAAACCTTGGCTGGCGATGCGGCGACGATAGCTCCGGCGCACCTCACGATGCCTGGCACCGCAGTGGGCACCATCGCCTACATGTCTCCGGAGCAGGCTCGCGGAGAAGGGCTCGACGGACGTAGCGATCTGTTCTCCTTGGGGGCTGTCTTCTACGAGATGGCCACCGGAAGGCTACCATTCGAAGGCAACACCTCCGCCGTTGTCTTTCAGGGGATTCTCGACCGCAATCCCCGGCCTCCTATGGAACTGAATCCCACGGTCCCGTTCAAGCTGGAGGAAATTATCTCCAAGGCGTTGGAGAAAGATGTGGAATTGCGCTATCAGAGCGCGGCTGAAATTCGCAGCGACCTGAAGCGGCTGAAGCGGGACGGTCCAGGACAATCTTCGACAGGAATCGTGGCTGCGTCAACGTCCTATCCGACCGCACGCGGCGGTAGTCCAGCCATGCCGATCAGCAGCAGTGCGATCATTCTGGATTCCGCCCGGCGTCACAAGAGCGGCGCCAGCATCATCCTGGTTCTCAGCCTCGCCATGATTGCCGCCGGATTGTACGGCATCTACACCTGGATTTCCCGGTGGCTCGGAGACTCCGGCCCGGTACCTTTCCAGACCATGAGCATGGAGAAGGTCACCAACTCCGGCAGGGCAATGCTGGCGACCATCTCTCCGGACGGCAAGTACGTCGTGAACGTGTCGGATGAGGGACAGGGCCAGCAAAGTCTGTGGATGCGGCACATCGCCACCGGCAGCAATACCCAGATTATGCCGCCGGCCGAGGTCCGCTATACGGGACTCACCTTCACACCGAACGGAGACTTCTTGTACTTCCTTCGGATCGAGCCGGATAAGCCGGGAGTCGGGTTCCTCTACCAGATTCCAGTGCTCGGAGGCACACCCCGCAAGCTGGTTGAGGATGTGGACAGCGCGGTCAGCTTTTCGCCGGATGGCCAGCAGATGGTCTACTTGCGCAACAGTTCTTCGGAGGCCACTTCCAAACTCATCATGGCCCATGCCGATGGCAGCGGCGAGCGCGTCCTCGCCTCGCTTCCTCTACCAGGGTACTCTGATCCTGCCTGGTCGATCGATGGCAAGTCCATCGCCGCTGCGGTGCTTGACCCGGGCAGTCAAAATCTCGGCAGAATTGTGGTTCTCAACCCGGCGAATGGAAAAGAGAAGACCGTCTACGCGGGAACTGCCCTGCTGCAAAAGCCGACCTGGATGCCCGATGGACGCCACCTGGTGCTCATCTTCCACGACATTTCCAGCGACTGGAATGGACAGATTGGGGCGATTTCTCTTACGGGACAAAAGATCCATCGCATTACCAACGATCTCAATGTCTACAGCAATCTCACTCTCGGTGTAACCCGTGACGGCGAACAGTTGATTGCAATTCAAGTTACGCCTCAAGCCGGCGTATACACGCTCAGTTCAGATACCACCTCCGGCTCCAATGCAACCGAGGTGGACAATCACGGCGACATCAACGTCGCCTGGCTGCCGGATGGTCGCCTGCTGACGATGGACTACGACAGTCACATCGCCTTGATGAACGCCGACGGCAGCAACCGCAACGTGATCTACAAGGAACGCCTGCCGATGGGCGGCCTCTCCGCCTGTCCTGACGGCGCGCATGCCCTCTTCTTCATGGCTAACCGGCAGACGAAGGCCATCAACATCTGGCGTCTCGACCTGCAGAGCGGCAGCGCAACCGTACTGACCAACGGAAAAGTGGACCAGAACGCCGTTTGCTCGCCCGACAGCAAATACTTTCTCTATACCACGCTGCAAAAGGGCAAGCAGGTGCTGATGGAAATGCCACTCGCCGGCGGGGAATCCAAGCAACTGAGCGATAAATTCGTCAGCTTCGCTGCTATCTCCCCGGATGGAAAACAAATCGCAGCGCTTACGGCTTTCGGTACTGGCGTCAACCACAAGGCCATGGTCGAGATTATCCCCTCGCAGGGAGGATTGCCGGTCAAGAGCTTCGCGCCCAGCCGCTTTATATCAACCACTTTTCGCTATTCCCCCGACGGCCAGTCCCTCTACTACGGGGTTACCAATAAGGGCGTCTCCAATCTGATCGTGCAGCCTATCGGTAGCGAGTCAGCCTCGCTTGTCACCAATTTCAACGATCTGCTCATCTACGGATTCGACTACGATTGGAAGAACAAGAGGCTAGCGGTCGCCCGCGGGCGATCCAATGACGACGTTGTACTGCTCACGCAGCAACAGGCTCAATAGCTCAAATCAAGGCCGTTCTTGTCCTTCGAGCACGGGTAGAGCGGCGCTTTAGGGTAGCTTTGAAGCGGCACGGCTTCAGCCGTGCCGTAACTTGCCGTCATTCATGGTGGCTTTAGTTAGTGCCGGTTAGATATTGGTGTAGTTGAGGTGCAGTACAGTTGAGGGGGTTATTTTCTAGGTCCTGGGTCCAAGCCTCAATTAAATAGCCCGCTCCTTGCGAAGCGGGCCACAAAACGCGTTAAGCGAGGCCGGCTACTTTCCGACCAAGCCTTGGTCGACCCCCACGCCGGTGCAAAAATCCCAGCCCGCAGCAGCGCTGTGAGTGCCGCAACTGCCAGACGTGATATCGGTGAAGTACGAGCTGAATCCCATGTTGCTGTAGATCAGCGTATTCTCCGCATTGCTGCTGGTCTTGAAGCCTCCCGCATCGTTAATGATTCCAGCCAGCGAAGGTGAAGCTACACTGGTGCCATAGACCTCGAGCCAGCCCCCGTAGCAATTCGAGTTGTACACCGCAACTGGAGAGCCGCCACTCGAGTCAAACGAAAGATCCGGCGTGCCTCGTTTGCTGCCGACGATGCTTTGAATGGCATTCTGGAATGAGGGTCGCGACTCATACTTGCTAGCCCCCCCACCGCCGGAGCTCCACGCGGTCTGGTTGGTGTAAGCGCCGCTGCTGTTGCGATTCACCTGTGTGCCGCCGGCTGAAACCACGTTCACCGAAGAGCTGGGATAGATCACTCCGGGAGAATCGCCCGAGGAAGCGAAATACACTACTCCGGACTGTGTGAAGTAGTGGTCGGAACTGGTCTCGCTGCTGGTCTCGCTTCCACCCCAACTCATGGAGACCTCGCCCTTGCCACCATGGGCGGCAATATAGGAATTGGCGGCTTGTACTGAGGCGTACAAGGCGCTGTTGGTGGCGGAAGAGGCTTCCATCAAAACAATCTGGGCATTGGGCGCCATGGCATGGGCCCATTCGATGTCCAGGGATTCCTCACCTTGCCAGCCAGAACGGCAGCCGTTGGTTGGCTTCCTCCCGCTGGCGTATTGCACAGAGAAGTTAGCCTGCGGCAGCCCAAAGGTAGTGGAAAAAGTCGCAAGGTCGGCGGCCGCCGAGGGATAGTCGTAGGCATCGACGATTACGATGACGCCGCTGCCCCCAGTGGGGACCTGCGTCGTGCCGTTAATGGGGCAGCCCGACAGAGGATTGGAACCCAGGTCATAGACGCATCCCAGTGAAGCGGGAGTTTCTCCCGCCGGCTGGGCCGCCGCGATGACCGCGCCGGTAGGCGCGTAGAAAATGTAGTTAGTGTGCATGCGCACGCCAGCGTCCCCGGGCTGCTCAATGCTCGACGCCGGGTAAACGCCGTTGCCGACGCGGACCTGGCCGCTAAGTAAGGAGGTGCATGCGAAAAAGACTATTGCGACTGTGATAAACCAAAACGCCATATGCGATTGGGGCCGAATAGAAGGCATCTTTATCCACTCCTCGCCCGGAAATTTCGATTTTGGCCCGGGCAGGCGGTCATTTTACAACTTTCAGGCATTCTTTCAACGCCACGTAAGTGGTCTTTTGGTCATTTAGTTGTAGGCCAGATTTTCGGAATTGACGCGTAGACACAGAAAAGCGGGACTGCCTCACACCCTCCCGCCTTAAGCCCAGGTCGAGTAACCTATCGCAACATCGTTCTTTCCACGTTAACGCGGGATAGTTGACATCGGTTACTCAGTCCCACCGCGACCGGAGGTGATCGACTTCAGGTACGCGAGCACCGCCTCGGCGTCTGCGCGTGTCATGTGAAATTCAGGCATCGGGGAGCGAAGCGGCTTGCCCGTGGTCCAGATTCCAGTGGTCAGCAATGTGATCATCTGGGCATCGCTCGCTGGCGGCAAGCCGGCAATGCGTGGGCACAGGAGCGGCCAATCCTGTCCGGGCTGCGCCGGCAAGTAGGGCACTGGCCCGCCCGCCAGCCAGCGGTTGTAGTCGATTTCCCCGGTTTGCGTGCGTGGGGTGTGGCAGTTACCGCATTTCGCCACCTCCGTCACAATGTATTTGCCGCGCGAAACAGAAGCAGCATTGCCGCTGCTATTGGTGGCCGTGCCGGCTGGCTTCTTTTCCTGTGCACTTGTGGAGTTGGATTCGCCTACGCCGAAAAGGAGAAATGCAGCGAACAACAGTCCGGCCATCAGACGCGTGAAAGCTTTAGTAACCCTCCAACCTTCTAATGACCCGTAAGGCTGCATTCTTCCTCCTGGTTCTGTCGTGTACGGTTCGCCTCGACCCCGCGCCAAGTGCTCCATCTTACCATCGTGTCGTCCGACTTAGAATGGCCCTGGATCAACCAGGTTGATCGGAATCGAGTGCTTCAAAGGAGGGCACGGTGCACGATCATCAGACCTGACGGGGCCAACCCTCCACTAGCGTACTTGAAGCATGCTCGGAAGAGCTCAACTTTTCTGTTGACACCGGACAGCACTCGGTTAAACTGCTTGTCCTCAGGTGCACAGCTCAGTTCGGCGCGAATCGTTGCCGGTGCGCCTTATTGAAGAGCGTGCAGCGAGCCTGATTATTGGTTCTTTCAAAATGTCTGGTCTTAACTCTTTCGGCACGCAACTGCCGCGGACTTCTCGACCGGGAGCGTCTCATCCCGGCCAGTCTTTATTATTGGCCTACTCTAAGAGAAGTGAGGAGCAATATGCGAACGATGCGCCACATCTCGTCTGCTATCCTGGCTTTTGCCGTCGCAGCTACATCGCTGCTTGCCATCGCACAAACAGTGATCGCCACCATACCCATAGGCGGCACTATCACCAATGGGGCCGTCAACCCGGCGAGCAATAAGATGTACGTGATTAGCGACACAACCTTAAGTGTCATTGATGGTGCTTCGAACACCGTAGTTGCCACCGTCCAGTTGGGGTCGAGTCCCGCGAATATCTTCCCCAACAAGATAACTAATAAGATCTACATCTCTGACCGAACTGACAATACGGTGACCGTCGTCGACGGTGCGACCAACACCGTCACGGCCGTGATTCCTGTTCAAACCCACCCCCTCGGAATATGCGTTAACTCAGTGACCGACAAAATTTATGTTGCTAATCGCAACAGCAACAGCGTATCGGTCATCGACGGCAACACAAACCAGGTCAAGGCTACGGTGCCCGTCGGAACCCATCCTACTTTCATATGGGTCAACCCGGTGACCAATACGATTTATGTCACCAATTTATCGGATGGCACTGTAAGTGTGATCGATGGTACAACCGATACCGTCACCCACACCGTGACCGTGGGGCAGGGGCCTGCGCTTCTGCTGGTGAATACTGTGACCAACACGGCGTACGTTAACAACTACGGTGACTTTCAAGGGAACAATAATTCGATCAGTGTAATAGACTTGGCAACGCTTGACGTCAACACCATACCCATGGCGGGTATCGGCGCACTGGACGTCAACCAGGTTAGCAACAAAATCGCTCTAACCACCGCGAACAACACCGTAACGATTATCGACGGAGCGACCCTTTCTCTCACCCCTCTCAACGTTGGCTCTAATCCCTCCGATGTAGAGTCCGATGCAGTCACTAACAAACTTTACGTCATGAACAATGGCGACAACACAGTAACCGTTATTGACGAGGCGACTGACTCGGAAAGTACCGTCACCAGTCGGAGTGGGGCCCCTCGGCGCCTCGGTCAACCCGGTAACCAACCGGATTTATGTACTCAACGCGGGCGACTCCACGGTTTCCGTCATCGCAGGAGCCAGCGCCTCAGCCCTGCAATTCGTTCCCGTCACGCCGTGCCGATTATTGGACACGCGGCCGGAGAAGGGCGGCAGCGGCCCCATTCCGGGCGGAACCTCGCTGGCATTTAACCTTCCACAGTTGGCCCAATCGGCTTCTCCACCGTGTGAAAGTCTCGCCTCGGCAGCCGCTTATTCGCTAAACGTTTCCGTTGTCCCGTCCGGCGCTTTGGGCTATCTCACCATCTGGCCGACTGGCGAGGACCAGCCCTTGGTCGCTACCCTGAATTCGCTCGATGGCCGCATCAAGGCCGACGCCGCCATTGTGGCCGCGGGTTATCAAGGCGCGGTCACTGTGTTTGTCACGCAACACGACTAATGTGATTCTCGACATCAACGGCTACTTCGCGCCAGCCTCCCCGCTCGACACTGACTTTCTATCCCCTGCCGCCTTGTCGCGTCGCCGATACGCGCAAGGATACCTTTCCCGCAGGTCTGGGATCGCCGTTCTTGACGGGCCTCCAGGAACGCGACTTCCCCATACTGAACGCGGCAAGTTGCAACATTCCAACTACGGCGGCCGCCTATTCGCTGAACTTTTCCGTCGTGCCCCATGGCGCACTGGGTTACATGACGGTTTGGCCCACCGGGCAAGATACGGCCTACGGTTTCAACCTTGAACGACATTCCTGGGACAATCATCGCCAATGCCGCGATTGTGCCTGCGGGTACGGCCGGTGACATCTCGGTTTATCCCAGCAACGACACCGACGTGATCATTGACATCAATGGCTACTTCGACACGCCGGGAGCGGGCGGACTGTCGCTGTATCCGGCGGCGCCTTGCCGCGTGATTGACACCCGCAAGGTCAGTAGCGGTCAGCCCTTCAGCGGAACCCTGAGTCCGCCGGTCGATGTGGTGGATAGTCCGTGCGCAACGCCGGCGGAAGCCCAGGCATATGTATTCAACGCGACGGTTGTTCCATATGGCGCGTTGGGCTATCTGACGCTGTGGCCGGACGGCACCGACCGGCCTGTAGTCTCGACGTTGAATGCGTTGGATGGATCGATCACCAATAACATGGCGATTGTGCCCACTAACAACGGGAAGATTGATGCCTACGCGTCTGGGATCACGCAACTGATTCTCGACATCTCCAGCTACTTCGCGCCGTAAATAGATTCGACGCTTGGGAAGTTAAGCAAGGTTATTCGGACTGGGCTACTCGCACCCCACTTCGCGCAACAACTGCGAAGTGGGGTGTCCGGCAAGTTCTCCCAATCCTAACGTCGCGCGTTTCGGCTAGGATCGCACCCACGGTTCTTTTGCTAACCACACCCCCTGCCTCACTGCCCCAAAATCTGGAAGAACCGAATGATCGACTCTATCCCGCGATAGAAGTTCGGGATGTGGAACTTCTCATTGGGAGCGTGCAGGTTATCGTCGGGCAGACCCATGCCCATCATGATGCTGGGAATCTTCAGGTCTTCCTCGAACTGGGTCACGATCGGAATCGAACCGCCCGAGCGAATGTACACCGTGTCTTTCCCGAAGATCTCGTGCATGGCTTCCACCGAGGCGCGCGCGAACTTGTTGTCGGTGTTCACTACGCACGCCGGGCCCTTGCTGTGGACCTTGATGTTGATCTGGATGCCCTTGGGCGTCAGCTTCTTCACGTACTCGGTGTACTTCTTCAGGATGTCGTCCGGGTCTTGCTTCGGCACCAGCCGCATCGAGACTTTGGCCGACGCGCGCGCCGGAATCACGGTCTTCGCGCCGGGAGCGACGTAGCCGCCCGGCATGCCGTGTAGCTCCAGAGTGGGACGCGCCCAAGCGCGATACATCACCGAGTAGCCCGGCTCTCCAGTAAGAACGCTCGACCCCACTTCAGCCTTGCGATAGTCCTCTTCATTGAAGGGCAGGCGTTCCCAAGCTTTCAATTCGTCGGCCGTGGGCTTCTGCACGTCGTCGTAGAAACCCGGGATAAGGATTTTTCCGTCCGCGTCCTTCAGCTTGCTGATGATCTCCACCAGCGCGAACAGCGGGTTGGGCGCCGCGCCGCCGTACACGCCGGAATGAAGATCGGTCTTCGCTCCCTGCGCTTCGATCTCAGTGTAGAGCAGCCCTCGCAGGCCAACGCACAGCGTCGGGAGATCGGGAGCGAACAGCTCGGTATCGGTGACCAGCGCAAAGTCGGCCTTCAGCTTGCCCGAGCCCGCGTTCTTCTTCACGAACGCCTCGATGCTCTCCCCGCCCACTTCCTCCTCACCTTCAAAGATGACACGCACATTGATGGGAAGCTTGCCGTTGCCCGTCTTGAACAGCGACTCGAATGCCTTGAGCTGCATCCAGAGCTGGCCCTTGTCGTCGACCGCGCCGCGCGCGTAGATGTTTTGATTGCGCTCGGTAGGCTCGAATGGCGGAGTGTTCCACTCGTCCAACGGCTCGGCGGGTTGCACATCATAGTGCGCATAGCACAGCGCCGTCGGCTTGCCCGAGGCATGTAGCCAGTCGGCATAAACCAGCGGATGGCCTTGCGTGGGAATGATCTCGACATTCTCAAAGCCGATGCGCTTCAAATCGTTGGCCACCACCTCGGCGGCCTTGCGGACATCGTCTTTGTGCTCTTCGGCGGTACTGATGCTGGGGATGCGGAGCAAATCTTTCAACTCGTCGAGAAACCGCTTCTGGTTCTCGCGTGCATAGGAAACTGCTGCGGATGACATAGGGATAAGTTCTCCTTCCAGAATTGGACCGGCTTTCCTGCTACTGCTCGCAAGCATCGATAGGCAAACCAGAAAGTATATCCCAACGGAGGCGAGGAATTTGTGACGGGTGGGCAGTGTCATATTTGGTGTATGGGGTGGAGCACCGCTTCAGCGGTGCAGCTTAGGATTCGGGCTGAATCGGCTTCAGCCGCTGAGGTAACAAAATATTACCTCACGCGCTAAAGCGCGACCCAGGAACTGGCGGCAGTTGTGCACGCCTGAAAGGCGTGCTCCACCCGTTGGCAATACACCCGAAATGGAACTGCTCTAGAGGGGCCACGGTGTTTCCAAGAGGCGGACGTCAGCCGCGACTATCGGTGGTTGAGATTACCGCATTTTATTTCTTCGCCGCTCCAACCTGGAAGGCCTTGATCACGATGTCGTTGGGCTGATTGCCGACTGGAATCAGGGTGACCAGCGCCCGCTCCGCGCTGAGTTTGGAGTTGTCGCGCGTCTTCACCGTGCGTACCACGGCGACATCTCCCGAGCGGGAATTCACCACCAGCAAATGCGCTTCGTCCGGGCTGAACGCCAGCCCATCGGGATGGCTACCCACTTGGACCGTGCCAATCACGCGTCCTTCATCAATGGCATAGACGCTAACCGTGTCGGCACCAAAATTACTGACATAGAGCAGGCTGTTATCGGAGGTGACGATTCCGCGAGTGGGCTCGTCGCCGATCAGGTAGCTGCCGCCCACTTCGTTGTTTCCCGTCTCGACAATGGAAAAATTGTTGCTGCCAAAATTACTCACGAACAGCTCACCACCATCGGGCTTCAGAGCAAGCTGCACCGGCATCTTGCCCACGTCGAGCAGTGTCAGCATCCGGTCCGAGGCCAAATCAATGGAGGCAAGTTGATTCGATCCCGGGCACGCCACAAACGCCTTGGTGGATTCGGGCAGGATGACGAGGTCCTGTGGCTGCTGGCAAACCGGAACCGTGCTGCGCACCGCCAGCTTCTGCGTGTCGATGATGGAAACCGTGTTGTAGGCACGATTGCTGACGACAGCCAGCTTTCCATCCGGCGAGACTCGGGCGAGACCGGGCGCGCCGCCCACTCGGATGGTCGCGATCACCGCTCGCTTATCCAGATCGATGACCGAAACATTGGCCGAGCCGGAGTTGGCCACGTAAGCGCGCTTGCCATCCGACGAAACTGAGACGAAGTAGGGCGCGCGATGGACCCCGATGGTCGCTTCGACGACATTGCGCTCGGCATTAATGATGCTGATGTTGTTGGAGTCGGCGTTGGCAACGTAGATTTCGTTACGCGTGGGATTGGCGGCGACGCCGGTTGGGTTTGCGCCTACCGGGATCGTCTTGACGTTACGAAGCTGCAGCAGATCGAGAACGCTGACGGAGTTGCTCTGGCCGTTGGTGACGTAGGCGTATTCGTGATAGCCGGGTTCGACGGTTGAACGCTGATGGCAGCCGGTCGAGCCCAGCGCAAGAGCGCACAGAGCACGACAGCGCGACAACGTTCCAGCGACATGCTATGCGCATCAGCGAGCGGCGGCCGATCCAGCGGTTACGTTGCCTCGGCGACCTACCGGGTTGGCAACAGGCTCGGCGATAGAGCGGCCAAGCACATTCGCAATCTGGCGAACCTCGACCATGAGGTCGTCAAACTGCTGCGGAAAGAGCGACTGGTTGCCATCGCTCAGAGCGCGATCAGGATCAGGATGCACTTCGATGATCAGCCCGTCCGCGCCGACGGCAACTGCGGCGCGTGACAGCGGCGTCACCTTGTTGCGTTTGCCGGTCCCGTGGCTGGGATCGACGATGATCGGCAGGTGGCTCAAACGCTGCACCGCCGGCACGATGCTGAGGTCGAGGGTGTTGCGCGTGTGGTCGGCAAAGGTGCGCACGCCGCGCTCGCACAGAATCACGTTGTAGTTGCCCTCGCTCATGATGTATTCGGCAGCCATCAGCAACTCTTCCAGAGTGGCCGACATGCCGCGCTTCAGCAGCACTGGCTTATGCGCCTTGCCCGCGCGCTTCAGCAGCGAATAATTCTGCATATTGCGCGCGCCGATCTGGATGACGTCAGCGTACTTCTCCACCAGTTCGAGCGATTCGTTATCGATGGCCTCGGTGACGATCAGCAGGCCGAAGCGGTCGCGAATTTCCGCCAGGATCTTCAGGCCTTCCTCAGCCAAGCCCTGAAACGTGTAGGGCGAGGTACGCGGCTTGTAAGCGCCTCCGCGGAAGAAGCGGGCGCCGGCACGAGCGACGCACTCAGCGGTAGTGAACGCCTGCTCGCGGGACTCGATGGCGCACGGGCCGGCGATGACCGCTACCTCGTCGCCGCCAAAAGTGGCGTCGGAGTTGGGGAAGCGGATGATCGTGTCGTCTTCTCTTATGATCGCGGCTGACCAGCTTGTAAGGCTTGGTGACGCGGATGACCTCCTGCACGCCTTCCATCTCGTCGAAGGTGCCGGTCTCGACCTCGGTCTGGTTGCCGGTGACGCCGATGGCGGTGCGCATCGCTCCGGGCATGGCATGCGCGCGAAAGCCCAGTGATTCGATCTTTTCGCATACGCGCTCCACTTGCTCTTCGGAGGCGTGCGCCTTCATCACGATAAGCATCGGGGACCCCTTGTTTCGTGCCCCATAGTGTATCGCGGAAGGCGCGCTGCGGGGAATGAAAAGGCAGGGCAACATGACAACCAGAACATTCGCTCGCAGGATTTCGGACGAGAACCCATACGTCATCTGTCAACCTGAGCGGAGCGACCGCAGGGAGCGCAGTCGAAGGACCCCTACAGTTTCCAAGAGTGCTGATGGAGCCTTCCTTGCTGCTATAGGGGTCCTTCGACTCCTCGCCCAGTCGCTAAGGCGACCAGATTCGTCCCTCAGGATGACAGAGAAGAAAGCTTTGATCCCCACGGCGGGTTGTAGACCAACGAGTACTCAGTAGATCACCATGTCACCGCCGTTCCCGTATGGGTAGGGCGAACCGGGAAGGGGAGTCAATTGGCCATTCTGGAAGTTAAACCCGAGGACGCCGTACGGACCACCCTCACAGAGGTTAATACACGTCCCCAGAGCATAGACAAAAGACCCTGTCTGCTGGATACGTCCAACGGGACCTCCCGTCGGCTGGACAGTCTCGGTGAGAGCACTCCCGGAAAAACTAAGAACGCCTAAGCCGCCTTCAAGAAGTGGCGCGCCAGTGGCGACAAGCAAGTAGGAGCCTGACGGGTCCCATGCCAGGTCGAATATCTGGATGGGACCTCCGGCAAAGGTTACCGTGAACGGCTGTGGCAAAACAGGGGTGAGAGTTCCATCGCTGGCTATGCTGTAAATCTGCACTTCCTCGCCCGCCAGATATTTGCCATCCGCCGACACTGTCAGTCCTCCGGCACAACTACTTGGGAGCACATAGGTAGCGGCGGGAGTGAGCGTGCCATCGGAACTGCGCGAGTAGGACAGGATGCTGCCTTGATTGGAAGGGGAGCAGGTCGGGATAAACGCTAAGGTTCCGTCGGGTGTGAACGCCATCCCTGATACGCCGGTTACGTTGGGTATGGGAATGGTACTCAAGGGTTGAAGAGAGCCATTGCCGGGAAAGATGGTTACCCCGGTTGTGCTGCTGCTGTTGATGGGGCCGGGTAAGTAAAGATTGGATCCCGTGGGGTCGACTACCGGGCGTGCGTACTGGCTTAGGCTACCGGCGAGGGGAGCACTGCTATAAGAGGTAAGGGAGTAGTCGGGGTTTACCAGGAGCGATTCTAAGTGCGGGTTACCATTCGAGAGCAAGAACAGCAACGGCAAGGTCGGTGATGGGCCAAAGAACGATCCGTTAACCGCAGATTCCGGCGACGATGGCAAGGGCGTAAGCGAGCCGTTGCTCTGGATCTGCAGGCCAGCCCGATCCGTGGCCGGGTTACCTTCACTCTGCGAAATGTAGAGTGCCGCATTTCTCGGAGGCGGCGGTGTAATCACAATGCTGAGGCTGGTCGTAGCTGTTGCCGCTGGCGTCTCGCTGTCTGACGCTTGCACGGTAAAGCTTGACGTGCCGGTAGCGGTCGGCGTTCCGGAGATCATACCGCTGGTTGCGTTCAACGTAATTCCACTCGGCAAACTGCCCTGCACGATCGTCCAGGAATAAGGAGGAATTCCGCCAGCGGCAGCTAAAGTGGTGCTGTAGAAGACGCTTGGACTGCCGTTAGGGAGCGAGGTAGTCGTAACCTGAAGGGCAGCAGCGATGGTGATGGAGAAGTTGCCATTCGCCACGCTGGGGGGCTGCTGGGAGTCCGTGACTGCAACGGCAAATGAAAAGCCGCCCGACGCGGTGGGTGTGCCCGACAAAACGCCCGCCCTGCTCAGGCTGAGACCAGGAGGCAAATTTCCCGATGCAACATTCCAAGCATAAGGCACGACCCCGCCGGTTGCGCTCAAGGTTGTATTGTAAGGAACGCTGACTAATCCCTGCGGAAGCGAAGATGCTGTGGTGACCGCGAGGGGCGCTATTCCTGATTCGCTGGATGAGCCGCATCCCGAGAGCAGACCCGCCAGACAGAGGCCAATCGCCAGTACGGCTAGCTTGCGACGCATACTCGACCTCCGGGCCCCTGCAAGAATCACTATACCCCCCCCGGAAAACAAGTAAAACGCTAATTGGCCTTCGATCTCTACTGGGATTACGGTCATTCGCCATCCGCAAATGTAGAATCAAACCTTTCATGCCGGCACATTCGCAGAAGCACGAAAAAGACATTCTGAAGTTGCTGCCTCCGCCAAAGCGGCCGCCCAAGCTAACTGCGCGCCGGATTGGTATCCACACCTCGACCGCCGGCGGAGTGGAACTGGCGGCGGAGCGTGCCTACCGGCTGGGTTGCAACACATTCCAGATTTTCTCTTCCAGCCCGCGCCAATGGAAGCCCTACGACCTGGCACGTCCGCAATGCGACGCGATGAATCGCTTGCGCGCGCAATACGGACTGAAACCGCTGGTCATCCATGCCAACTATCTGGTAAATCTCGCGGGCGGCAATCCTGAGTTCCACGCGAAGTCCATCGCTGCCTTTCGCGGTGAGGTGGAGCGCGCGCTGGCTTTACGCGCCGAGTTCCTGGTGCTGCATCCGGGCTCGTTCCGCGGAGGCAGCCGCGAAGAGGGATTGCAGCGAGTCGCGCTGGCCATCGAGCAGGCGGTGGACCGGTTCGACCTGGCGGCGGGCAATTTGCGCATCCTCATCGAAAACACCGCCGGATCGGAGTTCTCCCTCGGCGGCAACTTCGAACAAGTTGCCGAGCTGCTGTACTTGTTAAGCGACTTCGTGCCCTCGGGAGCGTGCATCGATACCTGCCACACCCACGTTGCAGGCTATGACATCGTGAATGAGGCTGGGTTCGCGGAGACACTCGATCAATTGGAGCGGACGATTGGGCTGCAGCATGTGTACGTCTGGCATTGCAACGACGCCAAGGCCGCACGCGGATCGAGGCTCGACCGGCATCAGCACATTGGCAAGGGATCGATCGGGCTGGAGCCATTCCGGTGGCTACTGAACCATGTGCATCTGACTAACGCGGCTTTCATTGCGGAAACGCCGATTGACGAGCCACTCGACGACCTCGCGAATGTGAATGCGTTGAAGAGTTTGGTCGCCGGCGCAAAGGCGTCGCCAAGCGGTAAACGCAAAGCGGCTCATCGTCAGAAGCGTGAAACATGAACCTCAAGAACGCTCCGCTCTGCAGACACGACACATGGTACAGGCCTGAAGCTGAACGCCACCAGTCAACCAATGGCGTTCGTCCCCATGCGGCACTGCTTGACGTTAGTCACACTAACTTTGGAGACGATTGCGGGGACGCGAACGGTCCCCCGTGTAGCTAGAGGTGCGCCCCTTCAAGAACCGCCTCATCAGCTATCGCTTGTCATCATAAAAAGCGGCTTGTCTTCAAAGCTTTTGTAATACGGTCTCAGGCGATCCGTGTTGTATTGTTCCCTCACGTTAACCACTTTTTTCGAGGCCACCACGGTGTCAATCGGGACGTTGCTGTAGCGGCCATTCTTCAGCACGACCAGCCTTCCATAAATCCCCCTGAGTAGCAGGTCCAAGGCCAGATTCCCGTAAGCCATGGGAACGATCGAGTCAATTGCATCGGGATCGCCGCACCGAACCAGGTAGCCCAGGTTTTGGCTGATGGTGTCCAGCAACTTGCCGTTGTTGTATCGGGGAGAGAGTTCCTTCAGCTTCTCGGACACCAGGTCGCCAATCCCGCCCAGTTTTCTATGGCCGAAGGCGTCCGTGGTGTCGCGCGCAAAGATCATCTCGCCGCCCTCAAACATGGCGCCTTCGGAGATCAGCACCACCGCATATCGGCTCGGGTTCTTGTGGCGGTCAGCAATAAGAAGTTCGGCTAGGCGGTCGATATTGAATTTGTGTTCGGGAATCACGCAACGATTGGCCGCGCCGGCCATGGTAGGCAACATCGCTGTGAAGCCGGCATAGCGACCGAAGACTTCGAGCACCAGCAAGCGCTCGTGCGAGCCGGCGGAGGTTCGCAGCCGGTTGGTCATTTCGATGGTGCGTGTCACGCAGGTGCTGAACCCAATGCAATAGTCAGTTCCTGGCACGTCGTTGTCCATCGTTTTGGGGATAGCTATTACTTTCACTCCCTCCTTGTGCAGCCGCACACCGTAACTCAGCGTGTCGTCGCCGCCGATAGGAATTAGATTATCGATTCCCAGCCAGGCCAGGTTCTTGAGGACTTCAGGGGTAAGGTCGTTCACCGCCGCCGTATACGAGCCTTGCAGGTGCGCCGGGATAGAAGCCTGGCTGACCCGTCCAGGATTGGTGCGCGAGGTGTGAAGGAAAGTCCCTCCGGTGCGGCCTGCGCGATTGACGTGCTCTTCCGTGAGGCTCTGGTAGTTGTCGCTGTTGTCGTAATCTTCTTCGCGGACCATATCCACCAGGCTGGCCCAGCCTCGGCGCAAGCCGATGACCTGGTATCCTTCACGCAGAGCCCTGATGGTGACGGCCCGGATGGCTGGATTTAACCCCGGTACATCGCCCCCGCCAGTCAAGATTCCGATGACGCCCTTTTTCGCGTTCGCATTAGCCATAAGAATTGCCTTGAGTATGAGATTGCGCTACAGCATACGCTCAGGAACAGTTTAGTCGCCGAAGCTTTCAATTGGATAGCGACGTCCGCAAGCGCGCTCTGCTCCTGCCGGTCTAAACTAGGGTCCATGCTGCAATCACACAAAAAGGCAATCTCTGCGATCAAGAATGCTCAGCAACGGGTCGAGAAGGCAACACGCGAGCGCGACAAGGCGAAAGCAAAGTTGAAAGAAGCTGAGGCTCGACTGGCGTCGGAGAGGGACCGGCTCAAGAAGAGCGAGGATCAACTGGAGAGCTAAGGCGGTTTGTTTGCCCGCAGCAGACGCGGCGCTGAAGCGCCGCACTACTCCGGATCGTTACCCCTGCTTGCGAGCCACTAGATCGAAGGACAGTTTCACTTCGTCTTTCACCTTCAACCCGCCGCCCATAGCAGAGACCAACTTGATGTTGTAGTCAGACTGTCTCAGAGAGCACTCTCCATACGCTCGTAACATGTCGCCAGTTACGGCGACTTTCGCGGTAACGGGTTGGCCGCGAGTCACACCATGCAAGGTCAGATCACCACTCAGTGTGACGCTGTACTGATCGTCACCCGCCTTGTTCACCGCTACGCGAGAGCACTCATACACGATCTCGGGATACTTGCCAATCTCCAACACCCGGTCGCGCATCTCGCCTTCAATGTCGCGGCGGTCTTTATCGCTGATGTTGTCTGCCACCTCAAGCGACGGCGACTTGATGGCTAGTCGTAAAGACGCTCCTTCCAGAGTTTCTGGATTGAAGTGGACTTCGCCCGAATACTGGCGAATCGCGAACGTAGGGCTATGGCCGAAGGCCGACAACATACCAGTGGCGAAGGCACGAACCGTAAACCTGCTGACTCCGGTGTCGAGTGCGTAACGAAGGATTTCAGGGCCCGTGGTGTCGGTTTTAGCAGAGCCGATGGGTGTTGCTAAAGGAGTGTTTTCAGGCAAGCGAAAGTGTCCTCTGTTCGGATAAGAGTGTCCTGACCGCAGCAAATGTTGCCAGTCTACATGGCTCGCAAGCGCATGTATCGCTCAATATCGGGGAGCGCTGCCTGTGCCAGATTTCCCACTCCGACCTTGCCGAGGTATTTTTGGACAACGGGATTGGAGAGAACCAACCCCGCGCCAAAGATCATGAGAGCGATACCGCTCAACATGAACAAAGTCTCGCGATCGCCGGAATTTCCATTCATTGAATGCTCACTTGCGTGCATTGTCACGACATTCTCCTTGGGTCAATGTGTCTGCTGTAATGCCGACGGCTGCCTGTTCTCGTCCACGGCAATTTGGGCGGCCAATTCTGGCGCGACCGGGCGGCCTACGAGCAGCTCGACCGAAACAAATCCCGACGCAGGCCTCCCGTCTAATCCTTCGATAGCCAGTGACGCAATGTCTGGAGCTGCGGCATAAATGGCGTCTTCGACCGTGGTGCGCAAACTACCGCTAGTGGACGCACACGCATGCTCGCGCGGAGTAACTCTCACCCGGACTGCTCCCTCTTCGATAGCAAGCAGGTCCACCCGGCTACCCTCACGTTGCAACTTGGCCTGAAGGCGCTCCACGGCCTTCGCCACGCGGGTTTCCAGATCATCGGGATGCAGCCCATGAAGCACGAGCACGCTGCCGACTAGAGGATCGCGAGCCATCTCATCGATGATCCGCATGCCCGGGTCACCAGTGCCGACTATGATCTCCAAAGACCTGTCGAGAGCGGCGCCGTGGAGTTCCATCAGCGTTTCTATCAATTGCCGGGCAGTGCTGCGCACCGCAGGATCGGAGATGGACTCAATCTCGGCGACCAGCCCGCCTATTTTCTGAATCCGTTTTTGCAGTTCCTTATCTTCGACCATCTAGATCCCTGAACAAAAGAGAGGAGTGAGCACGCACTTGTAAGCGTATGAAATTTTGATTTACAAGTGCTGCTCACTCCTCTTGCCGCAAAGCCGGGTGCTATTTCTGCACACCGAACATCGGCGAGTGGCGGGTTTTCAGTACCTTTCCATCTCCTAGGTACATGTGCACACCACACGGCAGGCATGGATCGAAGCTGCGAACCGCGCGCATGATGTCGATACCCTTGAATTTGTCCGGTCCGTTCTCCTCGAAGATTGGCGTATTTTGCACCGCGTCCTCGTACGGTCCGGGCGTGCCATACACATCGCGTGGGTTGGCGTTCCAGGGCGTGGGGGGATACGGATGATAGTTGGCGATCTTGCCGTCGCGAATCACAACGTGATGCGACAGAACGCCGCGGACGGCCTCGTGGAAACCGCAGCCGATTGCCTCTTCGGGCACTTTGAAGTCCGACCAGGTCTTGGTCCGGCCAGCGTGCAACTCTCCCAATGCCTTCTCCACAAAATGGAGAGCGGCCGCCGCAGCGTAGGCCTGGAAATAGGTACGCGCACGATCGCGCTCAATAGCGTTGCTCCACTTCGGAATCTTCCACTCCATCTCAACCTCGGGCAGCGACGTCGTCTTCGGCAGATAGATCTTCACACTGTTGCCCGTGGCCTTTAGATAGCCAACATCCACCAGTCCCGCCAGTGCGGTTGCCCAGAAGCGCGCTATGGGGCCGCCGCCGGTGTCCAGAGCGAGATACTCGTCAGTTTGCTTGTGATACCACCGGGGTGACATGACCCATGTGTATTTGCCGGCGAAATCACGCTTCTGCGGCTTGGGATTGGTCGTCTGGTTCCAGGGATGGCGCTTGTCGACGGGATTCCCCAGAGGATCGTTCTTTACGAATGTTTCCCCGTCTTCCCAATCGTCGTAGTAGGAGCTGCCCAACAGGATGCGGATATTCAGATTGATGTCCACCAGGTCAGTCGTGACCAGCTTGCCGTCAACCACGACGCCCGGAGTCACGAACATTCCCCGTCCCCAGTTGGTCATGTTCTTGTAGGTGTAGTCGCATACGTCGGGATTGTTGAACGATCCCCAACAGCCCAAGAGAATGCGCCGCTGTCCGACTTGCTCGTAGCCGGGCAGTGCCTGGTAGAAGAAGTCGAACAGATCGTCGTGCAGAGGCACGACCTTCTTCATGAACTCGACATACTTCATCAGCCGGACCAGGTAGTCCGTGAATAGTTGGATCGTAGGCACCGTTCCCACGCCGCCGGGATAGAGCGTCGAAGGATGCACATGGCGCCCTTCCATGAGGCAGAACATTTCGCGAGTCATGCGGCTCATTTGCAGAGCTTCGCGATAGAACGAACCCGTGAAGGGATTCAACGCGCGCATAATGTCGGCGATAGTCCGAAAACCGTGAAGGTTCGAATTTGGCGACGCGGTTTTCTCGGCTTTTGCCAGGACGCCGGGGTTGGTCTCCTTCACCATCTGCTCGCAGAAGTCCACGCCCACCAGGTTGTCCTGGAAGATATTGTGATCGAACATATATTCGGCGGCTTCGCCGAGGTTGACGATCCATTCCCCCAAGGCGGGTGGCTTCACTCCGAATGCCATGTTCTGCGCATAGTTCGCGCAGGTAGCGTGGTTATCGCCGCATATGCCGCAAATTCGGCTGGTAATGAAGTGGGCGTCGCGCGGGTCTTTGCCCTTCATGAAAAGACTGTACCCACGAAAGATCGATGACGTGCTGTGGCACTCGACAACGTGCCGGTTGGCAAAATCGATTTTGGTGAAGATACCCAGGCTGCCCACGATGCGGGTGATGGGATCCCAGTTCATCTCCACGATCTGCTTGGATTTGTTGGGAGCCTCTCTGTCTGCAGCTGTGATAGTGCCCATCGCGATCGCTCCTTGGGAAATGTTCTAGCTTGCGTGATAGCCAGTGGTGAGCTCAGCACGAGCATGTCGCCACTTAGGCTCCTTGTTAAGAGTTGCCTGAGTCATGGAACGTAAAGCCGCGACGGCGCGTCCATAGGCGCTTGCGGCTCCAGCGGAGACTTTCGCGCCAGGCGGTTCGTCCATGAAAGGCATGAACTTGTCGGGGAAACCCGGCATCGTACAACCGATGCAAATGCCTCCGACGTTGGGGCAGCCCCCGATTCCGGCCATCCACCCTCGTTTCGGCACATTGCAATTGACCACCGGCCCCCAGCAACCAAGTTTCACGATGCACTTGGGCGATCCGTAAGCCGTCGCAAAGTCACCCTGCTCATAATAGCCGGCTCGGTCACAGCCTTCGTGGACGGTACTGCCGAAAAGCCAAGTGGGACGCAACTGATCGTCGAGCGGAATCATGGGCGCCAGCCCAGCAACCTGGTACAGCAGGTAGAGGACCGTCTCCATGAAGTTGTCAGGTTGCACTGGGCATCCCGGAACATTCACGATGGGCAGACCAGCCTTCGAGCGCCAGTCCCAGCCGAGATAATCCGCCAAGCCCATGCAGCCGGTGGGATTGCCCTGCATGGCGTGAATTCCGCCATAGGTGGCGCAGGTTCCGATCGCCACCGCTCCAACGGCTCTAGGAGCGAGGCGATCAATCCATTCGGTGGTCTTGATGGGCTGGCCGGTGGTCGTGTCCGTTCCTAGCGCCGCCCAGTAGCCATCCTTATCGTGGTGGACTTTCTCATTCGGAATCGAGCCTTCCACCACTAGGACGAAGGGATCGAGCTTGCCCTCAGCCGCGAGATAAAAGGAGCGGAGAAAGTCGTCGCCGTTTTCGTAGGCGAGAACCGGATTGTGCAAATGTACTTTGGGCAGGCCTGGAATGGCCCCCAGCACGACGTCTTCGATGCTCGGTTGAGTCGCTGCGGTAATGGACACCGAGTCTCCATCACAGCCGAGCCCGGCCGTGATCCAGACTATGTGTACCTCCGCGACAGCCGGCTTCTTCTGGGTTACTCGACCGTACGGAACTGCTGCTTGTGCCATAGCTGGATTCTCCTTTCGAGCGTCTTGTTACCTCACGTCGGATGGGGAGCGATGATGCATGACCTCTTTCTCGATTCAGCAACCGGCTCAGACGCGATTGTCGCCGAAGGAGATCACACGCTCATTACGCCACTTTTTCGCTCAATGCCCATTGAATAGCGTGTTGCACGAGCTCGCGGCCATTCTTGAGAGACAACTTGTCCTTAATGTGCGCCTGATAAGACTCAACCGTCTTGACGCTAAGGTGCAATTCTTCCGCAATCATTCGCGTGCTATGCCCGATGCCAATCAAACGGAACACTTCGAGCTCCCGGTCGGAGAGATCGGAGAGCGGAGAGCTTTTTGGACTATCAGAACCGCTTATGTATCGCTGCAGTATCTTGCTTGCCACACGGTCGCTGACATAAGTTTCGCGATTGAGGATCTGGCGGACCGCGCCCAGTACCTTCTCGGCCGCCTCGTGTTTCATGATGTAGCCATTTGCGCCTGCACGTAGTGCGCGCTCCGCATAAATCGACTCATCATGCATCGAGAGAATCAAAACAGGCAAGCTTGGGTATCGGGTTCGAATGTTCTTCAGCAATTCGAGACCGTCGGGCCCATTGAGAGAAATGTCGACAATCAGAATATCGGGTTTGACGGATACGATTGCCTGCAATACGGTGGATGCGTCTTCGGCCTCGCCACAGACCATAAGGTCATCCTCGCGGTTAACCATTTGCGCGAGTCCCTGCCGCACGATCGGATGGTCGTCCACGACAAACACCTTCTTCTTATTAGGTGTTGAGCCGTTATCCTGCCGCTTTGTTGTCGGAGTCATATCTCCTCACTCCTTGCCTCTGATCGGAAAATTGCAAGTAACCACGGTGCCCCGTGGCTTGCCTGGTTGTACTTCCAAGGCGCCTCCGATCATCTTGGCCCGATAGTTCATGATGTGAAGGCCCATACCGCTGTTTCCCGCCGCCTTCTGGATGCCAGCACCATCATCGCTAATTGCCAAGGTTCCGCGGCCGCCGCTTGCCCCCAGCGCGATCACGATATGCCCAGGCTTCCCATGCTTGATGGCATTGTTCACCGCTTCTTGAGCGATGTGGTAAAGGTGCGCGGCCACCGTGTCATCGTGTATCAGGACCGGTTCGATACACAAGAATTGGCAGGAGATTCCAAACAAATCCTGCACTTCGCCTGCCCACTGCTGTAACGCCGACATAAGGCCGCGAGACTCTGACACGACCGGAAGAAGGCCACGGGATAATTCGCGGGTCTTGTTAATCGCTTCATTTACCAGCCTGACAATCTTGGCCGCATCCACGGCATCGGGCAGGCCCTTCTCTGCCAGCTTTTGCTCCTGCACCTTACTCATGAAGGCAATGCCGGTCAAGTGCTGGCCCAGCCCGTCATGCAGGTCCTGGCCAATCCGGCGCTGCTCCCGGGCGCTGATCTCGAGAATCGCTTGCTCAAGCCGCTTGCGCTCGGTAATGTCGATTCCAGTTGCGATAATGTAAGACGGTGTCCCTTTGTCCCCGGGCAACGCGGTGCCTGACCAGGCGATTAAATGACGTTCGCCATTTCGGGCGACCCATTCGCTTTCGTATTCGTGTTGAAGTTGGCCTTCTCGCATCTGGGCGAAGATTGCTTTGAAGCGTCGGGCATCTTCCGGGATGTTGAACAACTCCCATATGTAAGTGTATTTAACTTGCGCGAACGTGTATCCCGTCGTGTGTTCACAGGCGCGATTGAAGCGGATGATTCGCCCCGAAGGATCCAACACAACCACTAGAGTGCCAACCGTATCCAGGATCGCAGAAACGACATTGCGCTCTTCCTGCAATGCTTCTTCCGTCCGCTTCAGGTCGGTAATGTCGAAGCCGACCCCATGAATAAACCACGGCTGGCCATCGTCCCGGCGGATCATTTTGGCTTCGCAGTGAAACCAGATCACTTTCCCATCGCGTGCCAACACGCGGTAGGCCGATCGCAGAGGCTCTCCCGTGAGAAACAATTGAGCCGCCTCCACGCTCCAACGTTCTTTGTCTTCGGGATGCACCTGCTGATACCAGCGAACAGGATCCTGTAGCCACTCCTCTTGCGTAAACCCGAGTACTCGTTCGATCTGAGGACTCACGTAGGCTTCGCCGATGCCATCGTCCAGGGAAGCCATGAACACCACAGCGGGAAGTTGCTCGACCAGAGCACGGTACTTCGCCTCCATGTTGGGAAGCGGCGTCTCGGCGGCGGGTCTCGCCTTTTCGCTGGAAACACGCACAGGGCCGAGGTCGGCGACAGCGCTCTCGAAGAACACACTGGCCAGTTCCTGGAGAACAGTCTCTGCCTCGGCGTAGCTGAGATTTGCGTGGCTGACGTCGGGAATCTGCGTTTTAGCAGCGATTTGCGGAACGATTTCGGAGTGTGAGGCCATCCTATATTTACCCTAGGCGCACGTCGTGACAACCGCCCGCGCGCCTACCTACTAGGCAAATCTGCTTTCGTGCCTCCCAAAGTTTCGTCGCGGCGTCTCCAACTTGGTTCCTTGTTCAGCGACGCTTGGGTGAATCTTCGCAAAGCATGGATCGCCTTCCCATAGGTTTGAACCGCGCTGGACGACAACAACGAACCCGGCGGCTGATTCATAAACGGCATGAATTTATCAGGAAAGCCCGGCATAGTGCAGCCGATGCAGATTCCGCCGATATTAGGACATCCACCGATGCCGCCCATCCATCCCCGTTTGCCCACGTTGCACTGCACCACCGGCCCCCAGCACCCGAGCTTCACAATGCATAGCGGTGACCCGTACTCCTGGGCGAAATCTGCTTGCTCGTAATAACCACCGCGATCACAGCCTTCATGCACCGTCTGGCCAAATAACCATGTCGGCCGTAAAGCCTCATCCAGCGGGATCATGGGGACGCGTGCAGTCGCCATGTGGAACAAATACAGCAGCGTCTCCATCATATTGTCGGGCTGCGCCGGACATCCCGGTACGCATACGATCGGTATGCCTGCTTTCGACTTCCACTTCCAGCCCAAATAATCGGGAAGCCCCATGCACCCGGTGGGGTTTCCCTCCATAGCGTGAATTCCACCATAAGTCGCGCAGGTCCCCACCGCGACAACCGCCCAGGCGTTGGGCGCCAGACGGTCGATCCATTCGCAGGTCAGGATCGGCTGCCCCGTTTCGGCGTCGGTGCCCCAAGAGGCCCAATAGCCTTCCTGCTTATTGTTTTCGTTAGGGATTGAACCTTCGACCACCAGAATGAAGGGACCGAGAGCGCCCCTAGCGGCGGCGTGAAAGGGCTTCAGAAACTCTTCCCCATTCTCCAGAGCGAGAAAGGGATTGTGGAAATGAATCTTGGGAATCCAAGGGAGCGAGCCGAGAACAATGTCCTCGATGCTCGGCTGGGTTGCAGCGGTCATAGCGATAGTTTCGCCGTCGCATCCAAGGCCAGCGGTGATCCAGAGAACATCCAGTTCAGAGATCGGAATCTGGGTCCCGCTTTCAGTTGCGGCTCCCGTCATTCACATTCTCCCCTGGGCCAAACGAAATGGGCGCCATTAGCCTGCTTGAAGAAGGAGCAACGCTGCTCCTGTCGGGACAACCCCATTGTCCCTACGTACGGATTTCGCGTATTGTACCGCGTTCTGTTGTTGGCGTGGGGCCGAAGTAGAATCAGGCTAGGTTCCAGCCTCGGGTAGGGGGACCACGCTGATCCTGGCTGTCATGCGGTGCTGCTGTCCCGGCGCAAGGTCTACCGCGCCGGTAAGAACATTGCTGGCTTCGACGCAGAACATTTGCGTCCACTCGTCATCGCCGAGGTCTGGTAAGGCCCGCGCCCCCTCCACCCAGGGGTTCCACACAACCGCAGTATGCGAGTTCTCTTTCGTAATGTGAATACGGCGGCGCAAAGTGGGATCTTCCAACTCAAGCTCGGGCTGCGAAGTCAAGTATGCGCGGTCGGTTTCCGAAGCAATTACAACGTCGCCGTGCTGTACTTTCTCTCGGTTCGAATCGGTGTTGTCGAGATAATGTACCTCGTCCAGTCCGTGCAATCGCGCCCGTTGGACTTGTCCCACTCTGTGGTAGCTATGCAGCGCCTCCTCAAAGTGGACTGTCGTTTTTCCGTTATTTGTCAGCTCAAGTTCGAGGTGCAACTCCGATCCGAACGTCGCGCGATGGACGAGACGAAAGTCCGCCAGCCACCATCGCTTTGTGCTCGCGTCGCTTTCCGTGAACATGCTGATTGAAATCGCATCTCCACGCCGCTCAATCGACTCGACCTCCCACGCTTTGGTGCGCACAAATCCGTGGGCTGGTGCGGCAGGATCGTCGGATTTCGCTCGAAACCAGGGAAAGCAGATGGGGATGCCTCCGCGAATGGCGTGGCCATCCTCCCATTGCGAGCACGAGCTGAGAAAGAGGACTTCCTCGGCGCCGGCAGGCTTCCACGAAGTGACCTGTGCGCCGTGCAGGTATATCTCCCCCGATCCAGCGGGAGAAGTAATTGACACCTTTGGCAGCCCTTCGTTGCCTGCCAGGATCTCGGCGAGCCCGGGAATTCCAAAGTGTCGGTTCAGTTCAGTTATATTGTTTGCGACTTCCATGTTAATTCTCTGCCAGTAGCGCTCGCTTTGCTCACGTGCCCGCCCGCGCAGTCCTGGCGTGGGGTTCAGGAAGGCCTCGCCAGTAAAGACACGCGATCCTGAATATAATAGAGGCCTTTCGAGGTTGTTTACCTGATTTTTACAAAACGGGTGCCAGTATGGACTTGATCATTTCCCTGCGCCCGATCCAATTTACCAGTTGTAGGTTTGAGCCGGGGCTGATAGTTTTCGAACGCGGTAATTTGAGGAGAAATATGAAGGCGACTCAACTGCTTCACGATCTGGGCCAGAGTCTGTGGCTTGACAACATTACGCGTGACCTGCTGGACAGCGGTACGCTCAAGCGTTATATCGCCGAGCTTTCGGTGACCGGGCTGACGTCGAATCCCACCATCTTCGATCATGCGATCAAGAACAGCGCGTCGTATGATCCGGCCATCCGCGAGAAATTAGGTCAGGGCAAATCGGGGGAGGCGCTGTTCTTTGAACTGGCGATCGAAGACCTGACGCGGGCGGCGCAACTGTTCCGGCCAATCCATGAGCAAACCAAAGGCGTGGACGGGTGGGTGTCGTTGGAGGTCTCGCCATTGCTGGCGTATGACACGGGCAGCACCTTGGCCGCGGCCAAGGACCTACACGCCCGGGCGGGGCAGCCCAACCTGTTCATCAAGATTCCTGGCACCAAGCAAGGTCTGCCCGCGATTGAAGAGGCGATCTTTGCCGGCGTTTCCATTAACGTGACCCTGCTCGTTCTCGCGCGAGCACTACATGGCAGCGGCGGAGGCATACCTGCGCGGCATCGAGCGGCGCGTCGCGGCTGGCCTGCCCGCAAACGTTGGGTCGGTAGCGTCGGTGTTCATCAGCCGCTGGGACGTCGCGGTCATGAAGCAGGTACCCGACGAGCTGCGCGACAAACTGGGGATTGCGATTGCGAAGCGTACCTACAAGGCGTATCGCGAATTTCTCGCCTCGCCGCGGGTCCAGACGATCGCGAAAGCGGGGTTCAACCCGCAGCGCCTTTTGTGGGCGAGCACGGGCACTAAGGACCCCAAGGCTTCCGATGTTCTATACATCAAGTCGCTGGCGGCGCCGAATACGGTCAACACGATGCCGGAGGAGACGTTGAAGGACATGTCCGATCACGGCGACATTGGAGGGGTGCTGCCCGCCGATGGCGGCGATTGCGAGCAAGTGCTGGCTCAGTTCGCCAAGGCTGGTGTCGATATCGACGTGCTCGGTGCGAAGCTGCAGGACGATGGGGCGAAGTCTTTCGACGACTCCTGGAAAGAATTGCTGGGGGTGATCGGGTCCAAGAGTGCGGCACTGAAGAAAGGGGCGTCGTAATGGATGTCCTGGCGGTGGATGTCGGCGGGACCCACGTTAAGATTCTTGCCACCGGGCAGGAGCAGCCGCTGAAGTTTGTTTCGGGTTCGAAGTTGACGCCGCGACGGATGGTCACCGAGGCCAAAAAGCTGGCCGGAGAGTGGAAGTACGACGTGGTATCGATTGGTTATCCCGGCGTAGTGACGCAGGGTCGACCGATCTCGGAGCCGCACAATCTGGCGTGTGGATGGGTGGGCTTTAAATTTGAAAAGGCCTTTGGGGCCCCGGTCAAGATCGTCAATGACGCTGCCATGCAAGCCCTGGGGAGCTACAAAAAAGGGCGGATGCTATTTCTGGGATTAGGAACCGGTCTGGGATCCACCATGATAGTGGACGGAGACGTACAGCCAATGGAGTTGGCCCACCTTCCCTACAAGAAGGGAACATACGAGGACTACGTCGGTTTGCGGGGACTGGAGCGGATGGGCAGAAAAAAATGGCAGCGCCATGTCTTTGATGTGGTTGCCCGCCTAGCGGCCGCACTGGAGCCCAATGACATCGTGCTGGGCGGAGGCAACGTCAAGGAGCTCAAAGAGCTGCCTCCGGGTTGCCGGGCGGGCAACAACGCCAACGCCTTTCTCGGGGGCTTTCGGTTATGGGGGGACGGAGTTGAGCATCTTCCTAGTGAGCACACCCTAACTCGTTCCGCTTCGGCCAACGGAGTGGAAGCCGAGGATTTGTCGCCGCGAGGCAAGAAGAACAAGAGAAACCAGAACAAGAAGAAGTCGAAGAAGACAGGAAAAGCAAAAGGAGAATGAACATGGCAGGACGCCTGAAATCGCTCACGCGACGGCCGGCATGGAAGGCATTGGGGGCCCACTACAAGACGGTGCGCGAGTCCCAGCTGCGGCAGATGTTTGCCGATGATCCCAAGCGTGGCGAGCGTTTCACGGTCGAGGCGGTAGGACTGTTTCTGGACTACTCGAAGAACCGGATCACCGACGAAACCCTGAGGCTGCTGCTTCAGTTGGCAGAAGAGTCGGGGTTGCGCGAGCACATCGACGCCATGTTCAAGGGCGAGAAGATCAACATCTCCGAGAAGCGGGCGGTGCTGCACGTGGCCCTGCGCGCGCCCAAAGGAGAAAAGATCGTTGTCGATCGCCAGGATGTAGTTCCGGCGGTGCATGCTGTGCTGGACAAGATGTCTGCTTTCTGCGAACGGGTTCGCGGCGGAGAGTGGAAGGGCCACACTGGCAAGCGGATTCGCAATGTTATCAACATCGGCATCGGGGGCTCCGATCTCGGTCCAGTCATGGCTTACGAAGCGCTCCGCTATTACAGCCAGCGCGACATGACGTTCCACTTCGTGTCGAACGTGGACGGCACCGATTTCGCGGAGGCGGTGCGCGATCTCGATCCGGCAGAGACGCTGTTCATCATCTCGTCGAAAACTTTTACCACGCTGGAAACCATGACCAACGCGCATACCGCCCGCGACTGGTCACTGGCGGGACTTGGTGGCGATGAAACATCAGTCGCCAAGCATTTCGTTGCGGTGTCGACGAACTCGGCGGAGGTGGGCAAGTTCGGCATCGACACGGCAAACATGTTCGAGTTCTGGGATTGGGTAGGCGGACGCTATTCGATGGATTCGGCCATCGGCTTGTCGACCATGCTGGCCATCGGCCCGGAGAACTTTCGCGCCATGCTGAGCGGATTTCATCAGATGGACGAGCACTTCCGCACGACGCCCTTTGAACGTAACCTGCCCGTGCTGTTGGGGCTCCTGGCGATTTGGTACAACGACTTCTTCGGAGCGCAGACCGTGGCGGTGTTGCCGTATGAGCAATACCTGAAACGCTTTCCCGCGTATCTTCAGCAGTTGACGATGGAGAGCAACGGCAAGCACGTGACACTGGCCGGCAAGGAAGTAAATTACGATACGGGACCGATTTACTGGGGCGAGCCGGGTACCAATGGGCAGCATTCGTTCTATCAGTTGATCCACCAGGGGACGCGGCTTATCCCGTGCGATTTCATCGGATTCTATAAAACCCTTAATCCACTTGGTGAGCATCACACTCTGCTGATGTCCAACGTCTTTGCGCAAGCGGAGGCGCTGGCTTTCGGCAAGACTCCAGAGCAAGTGAAGGCCGAAGGCACACCAGATTGGCTGGTGCCGCACCGCGTATTCGAAGGCAATCGTCCGTCGAACATAATCCTTGCGGATCAGCTCACGCCGGAGACACCTGGGCAAACTGGTCGCCCTCTATGAGCACTCCGTGTTTACGCAGGGCACGATCTGGAGCATCGACTCGTTCGACCAGTGGGGAGTCGAACTGGGCAAGGTCCTGGCCCAGCGGATCATTGCGGAGCTGGAGAGCAGGACCGATCCGGAGCTCGCGCACGACAGTTCCACCAACAGCTTGATCCGGCGCTACCGGCAAAACATGTAGAGCTTCAACAAATATTTCTCAAAGAGGGAGTAATCAATGCAACTCGGAATGGTAGGTCTGGGAAGAATGGGCGCCAACATGGTTCGGCGTCTCATGAAAGCGGGCCACGAATGCGTGGTCTTCGACATGTCGCCGAAGTCCGTGGAAGAGCTGGTGAAGGAGAAGGCGGTGGGGTCCTCCTCGCTGAAAGACTTCGCGAGCAAACTGAGCAAGCCACGCGCGGTCTGGTTGATGATCCCGGCAGCCGTTGTGGATCAGACCATCGCCGGAATCGTGCCCTATCTTGAAGCCGGTGACATCCTCATCGACGGTGGCAATTCCTACTACATCGACGATATTCGGCGCGCAAAGGAACTTGCGCCGAAGGGCATCCACTACGTGGACGTCGGCACCAGCGGCGGCGTGTGGGGTCTCGAGCGCGGGTACTGCATGATGATCGGCGGCCCGGATTCTGCCGTGCAACACCTCGATCCCATCTTCAAGACCATTGCACCGGGCATCGGCGACATACCGCGGACACCGGGACGCGAAAAGATGGGCGGCACAGCCGAGCAGGGTTATCTGCACTGCGGACCAAGCGGCGGCGGGCACTTTGTCAAGATGGTGCATAACGGAATCGAGTACGGCATCATGGCCGCCTACGCAGAGGGGCTCAATATTATTCGCTCGGCCAATGTTGGCAAGCAGACCCACGCGGCTGACGCCGAGACCACCCCTCTTGCGCGATCCAGAACATTACCAGTACGACTTCAACCTGACCGACGTCACGGAGGTGTGGCGACGGGGCAGCGTGATCGCCTCCTGGCTGCTGGACCTGACAGCCACGGCCTTAGCTGGAGATCCTCAGCTCTCGAAATTCGCTGGACGTGTGTCGGACTCGGGCGAAGGACGCTGGACCATCAAGGCCTCCATCGACGAGGCTGTGCCGAGTCCAGTTCTCACCACCGCTCTCTACGAGCGCTTCAGCTCGCGCGGCGAGGCCGATTTCGCAGACAAGCTTTTGTCGGCGATGCGTTATGAGTTCGGCGGACACCTGGAAAAAGCGGCGGGGAAGTGAGGAGATAACCATGAGCAATATCGAATCCGACGCCCTGGTTTTCTTCGGCGCCACCGGGGACCTGGCGCACAAGAAGATCTTCCCGGCACTGCAGGCCATGGTCAAGCGCGGCCACCTCAACGTGCCGGTCATTGGCGTCGCCAAGGCCGGCTGGAACCTCGACCAATTGAAAGCGCGCGCACATGACAGCCTCACCCAATACGGCGGAGTTGATCCCGCGGCTTGGGAGAAGCTGAGCAGCTTGCTGCGTTACGTCGATGGCGACTACGCTGACATAGCGACGTTCCAAGCTGTTCGTAAAGAACTCGGCGCGGCCGAGCATCCGGCCCATTACCTGGCTATCCCGCCGATGCTCTTTGAAAAAGTGGTCGAGCAGTTGGTGAAGTCGGGCTGCGCCAAAGGCGCACGCGTGATCATCGAGAAGCCCTTCGGGCACGATCTTGCTTCGGCACAGGAACTCAATCGAATTCTGCTAAGCGCTTTCCCGGAGTCGTCCATCTTCCGCATCGACCATTATCTGGGCAAGGCGCCGGTCCACAACATAACGATCTTCCGCTTCTCCAACGCGTTCATGGAGCCGTTCTGGAACCGCCACTACATCGAGAGCGTGCAAATGACCATGGCGGAAGACTTCGGCGTGCAAGGCCGAGGCGCGTTCTACGATCAGACCGGCACCATTCGCGACGTGATCCAGAACCATCTCTTCCAGGTGATGTGCAACCTGGCGATGGAACCGACCGTCCGAAACGACAGCGAGTCGATTCGCGATGAAAAGGCCAAGGTACTGAAGGCAATTCCGCCGATCGATGCGAAGAACCTTGTCCGCGGACAGTTCCGTGGCTATCGCAAAGAAAAGGGAGTGGCGCGCCGACTCCAAAGTAGAAACCTTTGCGGCCCTGCGGCTCGAGATCGATTCCTGGCGGTGGAAGGGAGTGCCATTCTATATCCGGGCAGGAAAGTGCCTGCCGGAGACGTGCCACCGAGGTGATTGCGCGATTCCGCAAGCCTCCGACACACGATTCCCGAGAGCGAGGTGCTGTCGAACTACATGCGTTTCCGCGTGAGCCCGGAGGTGACGATCGCGCTGGGTATGGCGGTTCCGTCACTCAAGAATCCCAAGGTCGGCATAATGGCGGAGATGCTGGCAAGCCGCACTCCGAAGCCGGGCGAGATGGAAGCTTATGAACGGCTGCTGGGAGACGCCATGGCAGGAGACTCTACGCAGTTCGCGCGCCAGGACTACGTCGAAGAGGCGTGGCGAATTGTCGATCCGATGCTGAAGGCGGCCACGCCGGTTTACGAGTACGATCCGGATACCTGGGGACCGAGTCAGGTCGACCAGGTTACGCCGCCGGGCGGCTGGCAGAATCCGGCGTCGACCGAGGAGGAGCCGCTCGCAACCCCAGCCAAGGCTGGATGATGCTGTGATGCGTCAGTCGAAGCAGCGGTGTTGTGCGCGTATTGGAGAAGCTGAATGAAGTTGGAAGTGTTTGACGATGACGAAGCCGTAGCCAAAGCCGCGGCAGCGACCATTGCCGCAGATGCTCGCGCTGCAGTTGCCGCCCGTGGACGCTTCATCATGGCGGTCAGTGGCGGGCAAGACGCCATGGGTCATGCTGCGCGAATTGGCGAGCGAAGAGGTCCCCTGGAAAGACGTGCATGTCTTCCAGATTGACGAGCGCATCGCACCCGCCGGAGATCCGGACCGAAACCTGACGCATCTGCGCGCAAGCCTGCTCGAACATGCGCCGCTGCCACCCGCAGCAGATTTATGCCATGCCGGTGGAATCGCCTGACGTGGAAGCGGCTGCCAAGCAATATGCGCGAACGCTTGAGCAAGTCGCCGGATCGCCGCCCGTGCTTGATCTGGCGCACCTCGGCATGGGACCCGACGGCCACACCGCATCGCTGGTGCCCGGAGATCCTGTTCTCAACGTTACGGATGCCGATGTTGGGCTGACCGGCGTCTACATGGGCAGGCGTCGCATGACGTTGACCTATCCTGTGCTGAATCGTTCGCGGCGCATTCTATGGCTGATGACGGGCAGTGAGAAGGTTGCGATGTTGCCGCGGTTGCTCGAAGGCGATACAACCATTCCCGCCGGACGGATCAGCCGCGACCAGGCTGTGGTGCTCGCCGATCGAGCGGCCGCAGCCAACGTGCCGGCGAAGTACCGGACCTCGTAGACGACATGGCTGGTGACTCAAACGGGCAGGTGACGATCTCTCCTCTGGCGGGCAAGCCGGCGCCGAAGGAGATGCTGGTCGATGTTGCGCGCCTCGAACGGGAGTATTTCGAGCGTAAGCCTGACCTGAACGATCCCACCCAGACTGGTCAGCTTCGGGACCAGCGGGCACCGAGGCTCGTCGCTGCACGGCGACCTTCACCGAGGCGCACATCCTGGCCATTACGTCAGGCGATTTGCGACTATCGCCGCAGCCAGGGAATCGACGGTCCGCTCTACATGGGCAAGGACACGCACGCGCTGTCGGCGCCGGCGCAGCGCACGGCGCTTGAAGTCCTGGCCGCAAACAACGTCGAGACAATCATCCAGAGCAGACGACGGCGTTACGCCGACGCCGGTCATTTCGCGCGCCATTCTTGTTTACAACCGCGGCCGGAAGGAGCACCTCGCGGACGGCATCGTCATCACGCCGTCGCACAATCCGCCGGAAGACGGCGGCTTCAAGTACAACCCGACCAATGGCGGACCGGCCGACACCGACATTACGAGTTGGGTCGAAAATCGCGCCAACGAGTTATTGCGAGCTTCGAATGCCGGCGTGAAGCGCGTGTCGTACTCAGCGGCCCTCAAGGCTGCCACCACGCATCAGGAAGACTTCGTGCTGCCCTATGTCGAGGATTTGCACAACGTCATCGACATGGACGCCATTCGCTGCGGCTGGCCTGAAGTTGGGCGTCGATCCGCTGGGTGGCGCTGCCGGGCCTTATTGGGAGCCGATCAATTCGGTTTATGGCCTGAACATCGCGGTCGTAAATCCCAAGATTGATCCGACATTTTCCTTCATGACGGTGGATCATGACGGCAAGATTCGCATGGATTGCTCCAGTCCGTACGCGATGGCGGGGCTGGTCGGCCTCAAAGATCAGTATCAGGTGGCCTTCGCCAACGACCCGGATTCGGACCGGCACGGCATCGTTACGCCCTCCGCGGGATTGATGAATCCGAACCATTACTTGGCGGTTGCGATTCAGTACCTGCTGACCCATCGCGAGCGCTGGGCGAGCGGGTGTCGTGGTCGGCAAGACGCTGGTCAGCAGCAGCATGATCGATCGCGTGGTGAACAAGCTTGGCCGTCGGCTGTGCGAGACCCCGGTAGGCTTCAAGTGGTTCGCGCCGGGACTTGTTCGACGGCTCGTTCTGCTTCGGCGGAGAAGAGAGCGCTGGGGCAAGCTTCCTGCGGCGCGACGGCACCGTGTGGACCACCGACAAAGACGGACTGATCATGGACCTGCTGGCCGCTGAGATTACTGCCCGTACCGGCAAAGATCCCGGCGAGCACTATCGCGAACTGACGGCGGAGTTCGGCATCGCCGCTTTACACGCGCATTGATGCACCGGCGACGCCCGAGCAGAAAGCGAAACTGGGAAAGCTGTCGCCCGAGTCAGTCAAGGAATCGAAGCTGGCGGGCGAGCCGATCATCGCGAAGCTTACGCGCGCGCCGGGCAATAACGCGCCAATCGGCGGGCTGAAAGTTGTCGCTGCCAGTGGCTGGTTTGCCGCGCGGCCCTCCGGGACCGAGAACATCTACAAGATCTACGCCGAGAGCTTCAAGGACCAAGCCCACCTGGACGCGATCGTAGCTGAAGCCCAGCAGATGGTGAACAACGCACTCATGTAGTCCTCGGCCGAATCGCTTCCGCCATCCGGTTCGTCGAAAGCCTCGGCATCGGTTCGACTATCAGATAAACTTGGCAAAATGATCTACACCGCAGGTTCGCAATTTCTCACTCAGCAAAACGTGCAGTAGCGCAAGACTCCGCTTGCGGGCTGCCAATTTTGAGATGGGCATGATAGCGACCGAATATCGCACTCTCCTTGATGCCCTCAACTTCGCTCCGGCAAGCCGTTCGTTCGTTACGTCATGGCTTGATGAAGACGAGCGCGAAACGGTGACGTTTGGCGAATTCCGCCGCCGGGCCCGCTTGCAGGCCGCGCTGCTCCGCGACATGGGTAGCCCAGTGGCGACCGCGTGGTGATCATCATGCCGCAAGGCATTCCGGCGATGACGATCTTCGTTGGAGCGATGATGCTAGGCGCGGTACCCGCCATCATTGCCTATCCCAACTTCAAGGTTGAGCCTGCGAAATATAGCTTCGGACTTGCCGGAGTAACTGCGAACCTCAGAGCCCGCGTGGTCGTCATCGATCAGGATTTTCCCGAAGATATGCTCGGCCATATCTCCTCGAGCGAAGGCACAGCGCTTGTCCGCGCTGGCGATGCCACGAAAGAAGGTGGAGACGAGGAATTGCCCGATCCAGGTAATCGAGCCGACAGCCTGGCGTTCATTCAGCATTCGGCGGGCACGACGGGACTTCAGAAGGGCGTGGCGCTGACCCACGCTGCCGTGCTGCGCCAACTCGAATCCCTGGCTCAGGTACTGAAAATTGACGGAGGTAGCGACCGCGTTTATAGCTGGCTGCCGCTTTATCACGACATGGGATTGATTGCGTGTTTCATGCTGCCCATGGTCTGCCATATGCCTGTGGTGATGCAGTCGCCCTTGGACTGGGTGATGCATCCGGAAACCATGCTGCAAATAATCAGCGAGTACCAAGTGCACGCTGTCATGGCTGCCGAACTTCGCCTTCCAATTTGTGCCTCGCCGCACCCCGCCAAGCCGATGGTCGCAATACGATCTTTCGTCGGCGCGCGCCCTGATCAATTGCTCGGAACCAGTCCGGGCCAGCAGCATGGACGAGTTCTATCGCGCATTTGCTTCGATTGGATTAAAGCGAGAGGCCCTGCAGTCGTCTTACGCGATGGCAGAAAACGTGTTTGCCGTGACCCAGTCGGACATCCATCGGCCGTCACCCAGCGCGCATTTGGGCGGATGGCCAAACGTTTCGCGCGGAACACCGTATCGCGTGTGTCGCGGAGGGAACTCCCGGAGCATTGTCCTTCGTGTCATCGGGCCGCCTGTTGCCCAACAATGAAGTGCGTATCATTTCGGATTCCGGTGCGGTGCTTTCCCACGGTTCGGTCGGAGAGATTCTGATAAAAAGCGATTGTATGTTTGAGGGCTATTACAACCGGCCCGATCTTACCTCCGAGGCGATTGTGGATGGCTGGTATCACACGGGCGACCTGGGCTTCTGCCTCGACGGCGAACTCTATGTCGTCGGGCGGAAGAAAGATCTGCTCATCATCGGCGGCGAAAACATTTACCCGCAAGACATCGAGGAGGCCGTTTGCAGCCACGCCGGCGATGCATGATGGACGCGCGATTGTGATGGGCGTGTACAATCCCGACCTCGGAACGGAGGAGATTGTGGTTGTGGCGGAAGTGGAGCGGGAGGAACTTCTGGACAGCGCGGCTACGCATCGAGCAGGAGATTCGCAGCTTGGTGGTCGCGAGCAGTGGCGTCGCCGTTCGAACCATTTTTCTGAAACCTCCGAAATGGATCGTAAAAAGCACAGCGGGGAAGGCAGCCCGCTCCGCCACCCGCGAGAAGTTGCTGAAAGAGCATCCCGAACTCAACCGAGGGTAATAGGAGAGGAATCAACCGGTGACGGCGGAAGCGCAACAGATGATCGAGCACATTGTCGAGATCATCCGAAAGCCGGGAATCAAGATCCACGAGAACACGACCCTGGTTTCTTCGGGGCTTGATCGACTCCATGGCACTGGTTGACTTGTTGCTCAAGCTGGAAGACCTTACCCACTTGCGTATTCCTCCGGGCAAAGTGCAGCCTAAGGACATGGATACGGTAAGGCTGATGTTTGCCACCGCGCAGCGGGTGGGACGAGCCCCGCAAGTAACCAGCGGAGCGCGAAGAATTTCGAAGCGACATAAGGGAAAGGGAAGACGTTGGGCACGGTTCAGGCAGCAGGACAAGTGGACTCGCTTTCGAAGCATCCCGCCCAGCATCGCCAGGTGATGGTCCTGCTTGTTCCTGGCGTCCCTGCATCGTCAGCGCAGCGGCATTTGTCACCTTCGATTATTTCTACACCGCGACAATTCTTGGCATCGGCCGTTTCAGGGGGTCCACACGGTTTTTGTTTTGCGCGCGACCCAGTGCGCGGATTCGCCTTTCAGCCCAACTGCTCCTGTATTCGCCCCTGGCTGGGAAACTCGTACGAGTTCAATACCAATAGCCTTGGCTTTCGCGACGAGCGCATTCGAGATGTACCCGGCCACCAGCTCCCGGCCCCGAGTCCTCATCCTGGGCGACTCTGCCCCGGAGGGAATGACTGCCTGGCAGGATAGCTTTATCGGACGAGTGGCGGCCAACTTCCCGCAATACGAATTCCTCAACGGCAGCGTCGAGGGTTATTCGCCCTCCAACTACCTCAATACCGCGCGAAAGTTGATCGCAGACGGCATGGAGTTTGACGAAGCGATTGTGTTCATCGATATCTCCGATGCGCAGGATGAGGCTGCCTTTTTTCATGATGTGGATTCGTCTGGCGCAGTAGCCACTGCAACGCAGAAGCTCACAAAGGGAATCTGGTACTCCAGCCTGCGGCGAAATATCAATGACCACCTGTTGCTCACCAATGACGTGTTCGAGTTTTTCGAACGAAACCTGGTCCGGCTCGGCTGGTATCACCTTGATTTGGGACACGGCGGCAACGAATTCGACCTGGAGCGCTCAGCCTGGACGCTATCGCAAGGTTTCCGATACGGACCCTTATGAAACGGGCTATGGGCCGCTGGGTTTGGAAGGCGGCATTACCGGGAGAAGGCGAAGATGGACCTGCTTTGGCAGGAACTTGCGAAACGCAACATACCGATCAGCGTGGTCGTCTATCCTTGGCCGGCGCAGCTGGCTCATGATTCGGTGGATTCGCGGCAGGTACGCATCTGGCGTGAATGGTGCGAGGGTAAGTGCCAGCGCTTCATCTCTCTGTTTCCCGCTTTTTTCGCAGTGAAAGATAAGTGCCCGCGAACCCAGCCTGGCTGCTGGTATCTGAGCCATTTCATCTTCGGAGATACGCATTACAATTCGGCGGGCGACGCTATTGTTGCCGACGTCTAGCAAGAGCCTTGGGGAAAAGCCAGTGGTGAAACGTTAATCGCAAGTTTCCGGTGGCAGGTCCGGCTGAGCAATCTAGAGAAGCCGCCGCGTCCGTTGGAACACGCTCACGGCCAATCATGAGGAGTCCGGAGTAAGGGATGCTGTCTACGGGAATGTTGTACGGGAGTGTGCTGCTGATCAGCTTGGTGGTGTTCGCGAAGGTCCGCTCGCCACCGGGTAAGACAGGCGCTTCCTTTTGGTAGCCAGCTACGCGCTTGTACCTTACGTGGGGATTATGGTTTGGGGCTGTGCTGCTGCTATCCACAGTTATGAATTTCCTGGTCGGTCGCTTGCTGAAGCAACGACCTACAGCGGCGGTGTTGTGGGCAGGCCTCGGGTTCAACCTGGTTCTGCTGGCGATCTTCAAATACATCCCGGGGATTGCGGTTTCAATTCCGCTTGCGTCCCTGCAAAGTTTTCTCATCTTGCTTTGCCGTTAGGCATCTCGTTCTGGACTTTTCAGGCGATGAGTTATCTGCTCGATCTGTATCGTGGCGAGGAACTGGATCCGTCCTTTGTGGAGTTCGCGTTGTACATGGCGTTCTTCCCGGTTACGATCTCCGGCCCAATCTGCCGCATGCCGGAGATGCTGCCGCAGTTTCGCTCGGAGGAACGCATTTCACGGCATGACATGGGACGTGGACTGTGCCGCATTGCCACTGGCCTGCTGATGATGCAGATCGCCCAAATGCTTGGCAAAGGCATTCTTGGCGGGGAGGGAATCAACGGCGGCTTTGACCATCTGACTGTTGGAGCGGGCTGGATGTTTGGTGTCTGGCGTTTGGTTATGGTTTACAGCTCTTCTTCGATTTCGCGGGCTACTCCCATGTCGCCATTGGGGCCGCCAGGATTCTCGGTTTTACTGTGCCGGAAAACTTTGCCCGGCCATTTGCATCCACGACGCCGTCGATCTTCTGGACACGCTGGCACATGTCGCTCTCGTTTTGGATTCGCGACTACGTATTCCTCCCTCTGGCGGTCTTGCGGCGGGAGGTGTGGTGGAGAAACCTAGCGCTGGTTGTTTCGATGGTCTTGTTTGGGTTGTGGCATAAAGGTAGTCTGTTGTTTGTGTTATGGGGGGGATATCAAGGAATACTTCTAGTTCTTGCACCGGCAGTGGCAAGCGCTGCAGCGCAAGTTGAAATGGGAGCCTCCTGCTGCGATTTGGACGCTAATCATCCTGGGCGGTGACCATGACTCTTATCAGCGCTGGGTGGATATTCTTCCGGGCCAGCTCGGCTGCCGCAGGCCGCTCAGATGTTAGCGGCGATAGTCATCGCCAGCCAGCTACCTCGATCATGTTCTTCCCCGGAGTCTGTACCTGCTGGTCGCGGGCCTGGCCATCGCATACGCTGCCGTGTTTCCGTGATCGATTCGCTGGATCAGCTACGCCGAGAGCCTGGGAATGGATCCAGCCATTTCACGCTCAGAGATCGTGGAGATCATCGGTGCGAGAGCGATGGGTTTGGGTAGCGCCGATGTGGGCTGCCGCGTCGCTGCTGGTGGTTACTGTGATGGAGCGTCAAAGCGGCGGGGCCAATGTTTTTATGTACCGGTTCTTCTAGGCCTGGGGAAAAAAAGGCGGCGCTTAAGAGCGGGTGCTTGAAGGTCTGTCGTCCCTACAGGACTCGGACATTTTTCCCAGTTTACCCAGCACTCCGCCTGCGGCTGCGTGCTGGGCTAGACTGATCCGCGCCTACGGCGCTGGATTTTCGATTAGCAAAAGCTACTAAGAGCGTGCTTCAAAAAATGGTCTAACAGCAAGGGACTCGTTCCCTCAGGGGTAAAGAGCCTGTGTTGCAACCCCTGCCGTCCCTACGGGACTCGGTCTCATTTTCCACTTTACCCAGCGCTGAAGCGCTGGGTTAAGATCTTTCGCCCCATTCGGGGCTGGTTCTTAACTGCGTTACTCCACTCTCGCAAACCCGTACGGCGTTGCGACACAGTCTCTAAAGCCCTGGTTTTATAAGGCTCGTAACGCCGCTGAGGCCGCGCCCCTTCAAGGAATCATTTTTGAAACACGCTATAGCAACAACGAAGTTTGGTTGACAGATACACTCTTTAAGGTGTCTTGACGGCATCCACATCCGGTTGCGGGTCAACGGATTTCTTTGCAGCAGCTGGCGACTTCAGAGTGCTCCCTGTCTCGTGGTACACATCAGCGCGGCCGACGCTGATGTAGGTGAATCCACGCTCCGCCATCGTCGCAGGGCTGAACGTATTCCGCCCATCAATCACAATTGGATATCTCAGCAATTCACGCAGGCGGTCGAGATCGATGGTGCGAAATTCTTTCCAATCCGTGAGTACAAGCAAGGCGTCGGCATTCGTCGCCGCGTCCATTGCGGACGCTGCGTACTGTATGTTTTCCGTGCCGAGCAGCTCGCGCGCATTGCAGGTTGCCGCGGGATCGTAGGCTTGAATCTTGCAGCCTTCGTGGATGAGCGAGCGTATGACAGAAATTGCTGGGGACTCTCTCACGTCGTCGGTACCGCCCTTGAATGCGAGGCCCAGCACGGCCAGGCGCTTGCCTTTCAAGGTCCACAGCACGCTCCGTACCTTGCGTAGAAAACGCTCACGCTGCTCATTGTTAATGCGCATGACCTCCTCGAGCAGACGAAAGTCGTAACCGCATTCGCGAGCTACGGCACGATAGGCCGACAGATCCTTGGGAAAGCAGGACCCGCCGTATCCCAGGCCAGGGTTCAGGAATTGACTACCGATGCGGGCATCGGAACCAATACCTTCCCGTACCTGGTCCACATCAGCCCCGACCGACTCGCAGATAGCCGCAACCGCATTGATGAAACTGATCTTCATCGCCAGGAAGGCATTGGAGGCATATTTGATGAGTTCGGCGCTCTTCGCGGTGGTCACAATGAACGGGGGTGGTGCCGTGACTAGTTTGTGCGGGAGGAGGGAATCAGCGCGCTTGTAGTAACTCCCGTCGAGCAACGGCTTATAGATTAGTCGCAGGCGTTCGGCGCAGGCTTGGTTGTCGGTCCCAATTACGATACGGTCCGGGTAGAGGAAATCGGTGACCGCCGTGCCCTCGCGCAGGAACTCAGGGTTCGAGGCAACGTCGAACAGGCCGGCAGGGGCGCCGTTAAGTAACATGACCTTGCGGACCCATTCGCTGGTGTACACAGGTACAGTGCTTTTGCCAACTACGATTTTGTAATCCTTGATGCCGGCTGCAATTTCCCGCGCGACCGATTCAACGTAGGAGAGATCGGCCTCGCCGTTGACCGCGGGCGGAGTGCCAACCGCGATGAAAACCGCTTCGGACTTGTCAACCGAGTCGGCGAGTCGATCGGAAAATACCAGTCTGGTACCGCGATGACGCTGGAACAATTCCGGCAGATACTGCTCGTGAATAGGACACTCACCTCGTTGCAGGGCTTCGTGCTTAGCGGCGTCATTGTCGACGAGGATGACGTCGTGGCCCAACTCGGCAAAGCAGGCTCCCGAAACCAGCCCAACGTGTCCCGATCCGACGACTGTAATTCGCATGAATAACTCCAGACAACAAAAGCTGATGGCCGTCTTCCGGCGGCATCGTTTGGCAATGATGCTGATGAAGGATAGTAAGTTAACTATTGTACATGCCGGCCTGGCATTAAGAGTCGGGTGATGCGACTGACCCTAGACTGACCCTTGCTTGCGTCATCGCGAAAAGTCCATACGGGGTTCTCCTAAGTGGAACCTGCGGCGGCTGCGGGAACCGAGGTCAATTGGGTGGTCTGAGCCACTGGGTGCAACTCGGTTTCGTGACTGACAAAAAAGGAATAATCACGAATCGGGAGGAAGCCAAGGTGACTGCGGGTCATCATGACGGAAAAAACCAACATGAAACAACCGACTAGAAACAGACCACCGAGGACGAATAAACACCCCCACCGCGACAGCGGCCCATCTGGGAATCGATACGCTGGTGAAAAGCCTGATTCCCACGACAACGCCAAACAGCAGGATGAACGTCAAGGTGGTAAATAAGCCATCAGCAAGAGACGCGTGCCCACAACCTCTTGATTGGCGAACAAAGCCGACAGTCCATGGATGACGAGGCTTACGAAATTCATGCGCGACTCGCCTGCCAGGCGCCGGCCACGATCGCAACGCACGCGAATGTAAGGAAGTCGAGACTTGAGAAATGTCGCAGAATAGTGATTCCACAACTCGGGATAGACGACGAGGCTATCGAGGTACGACCACGGCAGAACGCTGAAATTCCCGAAGCGAATATCGCGGCCGGTGAACACCCGGTGCAGAAGCGAGTAGCAACGATACATGAGCCGGAACGTCAAACTCTCAAGACGGCGGCCGCGCTCGGCAAATACGGCAGTCGGATGCCCAGCGTTTCCCATGGCCTCCAAAAGCCGAGGAATGTCCTCTGGCCGGTCCTCGCCATCCGCATCCATCACGACGACTGCGTCGCCCTTCCAATTTTGCTGGAGGTAAGCGAACCCGACAGCAATCGCCCGTTGATGACCCAAGTTGCGGCGTAGAGTAAGACGGAGACATGATCGATCGCTTCGGTCGAAAATGGAAGATCGCGAGCGGCAGGTAGTGAGCGTACTGCCGTCATCGATGAGGAGAACACTTGCGCGGAGAGAACGTCTCTGCGCGAAGCACGACGTCAATGTTGCGGCAAAGCTCTATGGCCGCGTCCCAGTCCTCATAAACTGGCATGATAATGACGATGTGCATGTGCAAAGCCGGAATTTCGGTGCGCCTTTTCCGGGTCCGGTACCCGCCCTAGCCCCCACTCAGTACAATATACAATGGCGCAGCCGGTTTTCAGTCCAGCTTTGCGCGGCCCAACACGAATGAGTAAACGTGCCCTCGTCTCGCCGTAGCCAAAATCGGGCTCGAACGGAACACCCACGTTCGGTCGAGATCTGCGACCGTGACAGCTTTGGGGAGAATAACGTACCTCTATGGAGAAAGCTCGACGTTGTGGCGAGCAAGCCAAACTCGCAGACTCAATCGTCGGCGTAAAGGGTCCGATTGCGCGCTTTCAGCAACACTGGGACTTGCTGGCGATTGCGTTGTTGGCCATCATCGCAACGCCTTTGCCCTGGCTTTCGCCGCGTACGTTAATCGTCGTCACCCACCCCATGGCGTTTGACTACAACTGGGTTCTAGATAGCGCTTTCGCGGCCTCCCGCGGCATTTGGTTTGGCTCTGGCGTCATCTTCCAGTATGGGCCGCTGTTTCAATGGATTTGGACCGCGCCCGCGCGCTGGATGGGCCTTTCGATGGGTGCGGTCTATGCCACTTGGAAAGACACGTCCCTGCTGTGGTTCAGCCTGGTACTGCTGTACCTGGCGCTGCGGTTGTTATTCCCAAACAACCTGCCTGGAAAAGGTTTCTGCTATTGCTACTGCTCCCTGTCTTTTGGTTGCCGTGGGACGGGCGGACCATTCTGAATGTCTTTCTCTTCGTGGTGTTTCTGAGGGGCTGGTATGGAGTGCGAGAGCTGCGGTACAAGCCGATGGTGCTGGGTTGCGCCGCGGCAGTTTTGTGTGCGGCGGCGTTTCTATATTCTGCCGATGCCGGTATCTATGCGATCGCAGCCTTGTTGATTGCGCTCGCCGGCGTTGTATGGGAAGGCCGATGGGAGCCGCGGGTCTTTCGCCGGTACGCCGTCGCTCTATTGATATTTGTTGGGCTTTCGGTGGTACTTGTGTTCGCGATCAACGCTGCCATGACCAAGCCTCTCGACTTTCGCTACTGGAGGAGCTCGCTGGCGATCGTGAATTTGCACCGCTGGAAGGAACCGGCGGCGATGACGGAGGATGGCGAGACTCCGATTACTGGTCACGTTGATCGTGGGAGGCATCATCTTTCTTGTGCGGCGCATGGTGCCAGACAAGGGCAAAGGAGAGATCACAGCTCGTACGGGATTTCTGCTCAGCGCATTCGTGTTTGCCTTGCTCACTATGCAAACCGGGCTGGTCCGCTCCGATGACCAGCACATCGTCTTCGCCATCTTTCCCATGATATTTTTCGCGGGTGCGGTGCTCTTCTCGTTCGCTTCACCCATCGTCTCCGCCGGTGCGGCGCTAGCGGTCGGTGCTATGTTCCGTCCTATTTGCACAGCCCGCTGCTGTGTTCCGGCCGTCGATGATTCGATTTCGTCTAGCACAACTGCAAGACCCTCTTATTTCCTGTCCCATTGGCTTCGAGGAATTCGACCGAGCCTGCTTTCCGGCGGGGTTTACCGGCATGTTGCAGACGGTTTCCGGCTACATTCAGCAGCATAGCGGTCCGCAGGATTCCATCGTGATCTTCCCGTACCAATACATGTTAGGGATGGCTTCTGGACGTAACGTTGCAAGCGGCGTGATGCAGGCGAACCTCGCAAGCGGACCCTACTTGTCGCAAGTTGCCATCGCAGGAATGGAGCGAGCGTCGGCTCCGGCTGGCCTTTATTTTCCGGAAGGCGACCTGAGTCTGCCCATCGACGAGGTAAGCAACTTCACCCGGACACCCGACGTTTGGTTTTGGACCCTTCGCCATTTCCGCTCACAGGAGGAGATTGTCCCTGGAGTGTTCGGGTTGCAGAGGGATGACTCGCGCGCGGCGAGAATCTCCATGCAGGCGCAGCCGCTTCTGGCGACAGCACAAAGCTATCCGATTCGCGAACGCAGTTCTTCGCTAGATTTAGGCGACCCGGCGTGGCCGGTCGATGGCGGCGACTTCCTGCGATTGAGGGTCAACGTTCACTATGACTTCATGATGAAGCTGCGCAAGCCGGAGCGGCTGCAACTTGAGATCACTCGTGCCGATGGCAGCCGGGATGTAAGGGCCTTCGTGGTAGAGCCGAATGTGCCATCAGATGTTTGGGTTTATCCCTGGAGCGATTCCGACCTGAGCGGCTACTTCGGCGCCGATGAAACCCAATGGCGCAGCGGCCCTCGCCCGCCGATTACCCACCTTCGCTTCTTGCTCACACCGGTTGACTGGGTCTCGCAACAGCCTGACTCGATCGTGATCGAGTCGGCTGACGCGGTCAAGGTCAGCATGGCGTCCAAGTAGTCGGCGCTAATCCCTTCCAAGATGAACAGAATGTCATCCTGGTGCAAATGCAATTCCACTTTGTTCGCCTAAAGTGTAAATAGCATCCTTGTCATCTCATCGGGGGGAATCTTTGAAATCCGGTTCTGTTGCGACCCGCTCGTCCTACGCGGAGCACGTTAATCCGCAGTGGGTTCGATTGTTGGACCTGCTCGACATGAATGTGCGGTACGAACGGTGTTCCGGCGCTGAGTTGTTCACCGAGGACGGAGACCGGTATCTGGACTTCCTGTCGGGATACTGCGTCCACAACACGGGGCATAATCATCCCCGTATTGTCGAGGCCCTGAAAGAAGAGCTGGATCGGTCGGGCCCTGCGATGCTGCAAAGCCATGTTCCGGAGCTGGCTGGCCAGTTAGCAGAGAGGCTATGTAATCTGGCTGGCGGCAAGCTCAGCAGGGTCTTCTTCGCGAGTTCGGGAAGTGAAGGGGTGGAGACCGCCATCAAGTTTTCCCGTGCTACCACGGGGCGCGATGCCTTGTTATATGCGCAGAGCGCATTCCATGGTTTAACTTGCGGCGCGCTATCGCTGATGGACAACGAATTCTGGCGTTCAGGATTCGGCCCGCTTCTGCCCAACACCGAAGCTATCCCATTCGACGATATGGCCTCCGTCGAAAACAAACTGCAGACCAGGAAGTTTGCGGCGTTCTTTCTTGAGCCGATCCAGTCGGAAGGCGGCATCCGAATTCCGGCGCCTGATTATCTGCTGCAAGTTCAAGCGCTGTGCAAACGCTACGGCACATTGTTCGTCCTGGATGAAGTGCAGACGGGAATGTTCCGCACCGGAAGATTTTTGGCGGCACACCACTTCGATGTTCAACCGGATATGGTCATCCTGGCGAAGGCGCTGAGTGGAGGTCTGGTTCCGGTGGGCGCTGTGCTGATGACTAGAGAAGTCAGTGATGCTGTCTATAGCTCACTGAAGCGTGCCATCGTGCACACTTCCACCTTTAGCGAAAACGGCTTAGCCATGCGTGCGGGGCTCGCGACACTCGATGTACTCCAGGATGAGCGACTGGGAGAGCGAGCCACATATCTGGGTGGACTTTTGCGCTCGCGCCTGACCGAAACGCTATCGTCCTATGAGATGTTCAAAGCCGCCCCGGGCCTAGGTCTGCTGAGCGGTATCGAATTCAAACCTCCGTCCAAAATGTCTTTGCGCCTGTCCTTTGAGGCATTCCGCGCCATTCATCCCGGCATGTTTGGACAGATGCTGGTCATGAGACTTTTCCGTCGGGAGAAGGTTCTGACGCAAGTATGTGGGAACAACTTCCTAGTGCTCAAGTCTGCTCCGCCCTTGGTTGCTGAAGAGGAACACATTGAAAGTTTCGTGGAGGCGATGAGTAGGGTTGTTGGCGACATGCATAACTCCACGGCGTTCTGGACGGAAGCTCTCGGGCTGGCGCGACGTACCATGGAGATTTGAAGTGTTGGTGAGAGCCGGCTCTGCGTTATCCTTTAATAATTCTCATGAACTCTGCGGCACGAGGAGAGCTGTGCGACTGCTTGTAGTGGAAGATGACGCAGCCATTCGCGAATTTTTGAATCGGGGTCTGACGGAAGCGGGCTATCGCATGGATACCGCTCCCGACGCGAAGTCAGCGTTGGCGCTGGCCGCGGAAGAAGTTTACGACGGCTTTATTATCGACCTGGGGTTGCCCGACATGGATGGGCTCGACCTGATTGGCCGCTGTCGTGCCTTGGGCCATACTGCTCCGGTGCTGATCCTGTCGGCACGGCGCTCCGTCGATGAACGGGTCCGCGGGTTGGAGCAGGGCGGCGACGATTACCTGACCAAGCCGTTTGCGCTGGCGGAACTGCTGGCGCGGGTGCGGAATCTCCTGCGTCGTGGCGTCTGCTCCTCAAACGGAGGCAGTGCGGTTACGAGTGGCGGACCTCGAGTTGGATCTGGTTCGGCGCGAAGCCCGCAGAGGAAGTGACCTGGTGCAACTGACGACACAGGAATTCGCACTTCTGGAATACCTGGTTCGTAATGCTGGACGGGTGGTGACGCGTACCATGATTCTCGATCGCGTATGGCGCATGCGCATTGATCCGGCGACCAACGTGGTAGATGTACAGATTTACCGTTTGCGTAACAAGGTGGACACCGAAGGCAAGCGTCCACTCATCCATACTATCCGCGGAGTTGGGTATGTTATTAAGGAAAGCTAAATCGCTGGGACCGTCAGCAGCCTGGCGCATTGCGATCTGGCCGACAGTGGCTTTCGCGTTGGGAAGCGCAGTGGCCTTCGTGATCATGTATTTGTTGATCGCGAGAGATATTCGCGACCGCAGCGACGCTTGGCTGAGCGGAGAAGCCGAAGTGCTCGCCGATGTTTCGGAAAATACCCCACGTGATGCGCTGTATGACCGACTCGTGGAAGAAGTGGCAGAACTTGCTTCGCGGGAAGTTCCCGATACCAGCGATGCCTACGGCAAGCGCCAAGCTTCTGTTTTCTTCCTCAAGACAGAACCGCGGCAGGAACCAATCTGGGTGGGGCCGACTCCAAAGGAACTGTTTATACCGGCGGTGACGAACGTGCCGATGAGCCCGGGAGTCCCAGCCAATGTTCGCGTGCAGGGATGGAAGAAGGCATTTCGGGTTGTGTACCACGCCCAGAAGGATGGTGGCGGATTGTATCTTGGATTTGCCGACCTCGGCGGCGCTCAGATGCTCGACCGTCTGACCGAGCGTTGCCTCATGGTGTGGGGGGTGACCGTTGCCCTGGGATTCTTGATTACGTGGCTAGCGGCGCATCGCACCTTGATTCGAGTTGAGCGTATCAGTGACACGGTATCTCGCATCGGCAGCGAAGACCTGAGCAGCCGGCTTCCGGAGGGACCTCATTTCGATGAGATTTCGCGGCTTTCGCGCACCTTCAATCGCATGCTCGACCGCATTCAGTCATCGGTCAACCAGATGCGGGTTCTCACTGATTCGGTGGCACACGACCTGAAGAGCCCAGTCACCTCGATTCGTGGAAGCCTGGAAGTCGCGCTCTCAAATGCCGATCAACGACAGTGGCGTGAACGGGTCGCCGAAGCAATTGACGGTCTGGATCGGCTGTCGCAAATGCTGAACACCACGCTGGATCTCGCTGAAGCCGATGCCGGAGCCCTGCAACTGCGGAAGGAGCCCATCGAACTTTCCGAACTGGTGCGGCAACTGGTCGATCTTTACCAGCCTGCTATGGCTGAGCATAGGCACGAAGTGTCAACCGATCTCCAACCGGCAAGAATTGACGCCGATCCGTCGTTGCTGAATCGAAGCATAGCTAACCTATTCGATAACGAAATCGCGCACCTTCCACCTGGCTGTCGCATCAATGTCTCTGTGGGGGCCGGAAATGGCGACGCTTCGCTAAGGGTCGAGGACAATGGCCCAGGATTTCCTCCGAGTTTGCGTGGTCGTGCTTTTGAGCGCTTTGTTAAGGGACAGCATTCGACGGGACATGGTCTGGGGTTGGCATTTGTAGGGGCGGCGATCCAAGCCCATGGCGGTCATGTAGAGATTACTGATGGTGAGCATGGCGGGGCCGTGATTGTTGTGTCTTTGCCGCTGGTTGAAGTTTTGAGCGAGAAGGTGTGAACGTTTGGACGCTTTGCGACGATTGTGCGCTTGCGTAGTTCTCGTTGTGCTGGCGTTAGTCGGTTCGGCGGCTGGGGCGTGCTCGGATGAAAAGGCGTCCCTGCCATCCCTCGATCAGGGTTTTCAGCAGATGTACAACCTCGACTTTACGGCGGCACATGCCACGTTTCGAGCTCACCAGGCGTCCCTGCCGGAAGACCCCATGGGATATGTGTCCAATGCGGCCGCATATTTATTTTCCGAGTTCGACCGATTGCACATACTGGAAGCCGATCTCTTTACCGATGACAAGAAGTTCGACGGACGCCAGAAGCTCACTCCCGATCCTGCGGTAAAGGCGGAGTTCGAAAAGGAACTGGCCAAGAGCGACGAGCTGGTGACCAGGATCTTGGCCCAGAAGCCGGACGACAAGAACGCCTTATTCTCGCAGATCATGGCGAATGGGCTGCGCGGCGACTATGCGGCCCTGATCGAGAAACGAAACCTCGCCAGTCTGGGCTACATGAAAACATCGCGCGCCATCGCGCAGAGACTCCTGGCAATCGATCCTACGTGTTATGACGCTTACCTCGCGGTCGGCGTAGAAAACTACCTGCTTGGGATGAATCCTGCACCGGTACGGTGGGTGTTGAGAATGACGGGTGCGCAGACGGACAAGCAGGAAGGTCTGGATCGCCTGCGTCTCACGGCCGACAAGGGTCGCTACCTTGCTCCATTCGCGCGCCTGTTGTTAGCGGTGGCCGCATTGCGTGATAAGGACCGGCAAGCGGCGCGAACCCTGCTGGCTGGACTGGCGAAAGAATTTCCCGGCAATCAGCTCTACATTACGGAACTGGCGCGCATTCAGTAGGGCTGCGACCGAATCTGTTCCCAGGCAGAGTTTAATGCGTTGCGGGTGAACCGTTACCCCGCGCGAGGTGGCCCACCGCCGATGACATTGACGGTCACTTTTTTCTCGACGTGCAGCAGAAAGTTACTGGGATCCTTCATACCCCACTCCTGATACGGGACAATAAAGCTGGTGCTCGCTTTCACTTCATTCCCGTTAATCCCCACCGGAATCGATAGCGTGAGATCGTGATCCGACCCGTGGATATGAAACAGGCCTTGCACCTGGATTGTGGAGCTACCCTTCGGCACGACATTGCCAATCACGCGCTCGGGAGTAAACGTGATCTCACGATAGCGCTGGCTTTCCAGAATCTCTTTGTGCATCTTCTTGTCGCGCGCGTTGTTTCCGCTTTCGCCGCTGGTTGCATCCACGATAATCACGCCGCTGGCATTTCCGGATTTCCGATCGAAGGTGACTGTCCCACTTTTCATCTTGAAGGTACCGTGGACGGTGTGCAGGGTAGTAACAAGCGTCCATTCGACGGTAGTTTGCGCCGGATCCAGAGTGACCTGTATCTGCTGAGCGGCCAGAGAGAGCGGCGTCAGGGATAGCAGAGCAAATAGGAGGAGGTATCCCGACAGTCGTGCCCGGCTCGATCGAATTGTGGCTCTTATCCTCAGATTGTGACCCTTTCACTCCACTCCGGTTCAAGCGGCCAGCAAATGCCATCCCAGGGATAATGACTCTCGCAAACCGAAGTTCGCGGGAGAGATAGCGCCGGTATGCATGGCCAGCAATCGGCGGAAGCAGTCAGGCTCCGCTGCAAGCGCACGGAATGCCCGGCTTCGCAAGCGAGGATGCTTGTCCATCGTCAACAACAGCCGGGACATCAGCCGAGGAAGCCGTATGATTTGGCGATGGGCGGCTTCGTATCGCCGTAGGTCGCCCGTCCGCATTGCTTCTGCAACGGCGAGCGCCTGGCGAAAAGCCATGGAAAGACCATCGCCGGTCACAGCATCCACCGATCCCGATGCTTCCCCTACGAGCGCTACGTCGCCAAGTTGCACAGCGCTGAAGTGGCGCGTCTGGTCAAGAGCCCCCAGATGCCGCGATTCTCCGGAGTGGCGTTTTTCAAGCGCTCCGACAGCTCGGGAAAGTATGCGAGAGCCTCGTCAAAACGAAGTCCAGGACGACGCGTAATCAGAGCCACGCAAATCTCGTCATCTGACACCGGAGTGACGTACATCTGCCCGCAGTCGCTCCAATGGACTTCCACGAAATCGGACCATGGCGCCAACTTGTAATGCCGCCGGAATCCAAAGCGGCGGCGCGCCGGGCCCGACACATCGAGACCGGTAAGTTTGCGCAGCAGGGAATTGTGCCCGTCGGCACAGAGCAGCCAACGACAGGTGACAGGCTTTGCGTTCACCAGCACGCCCTTCTCGCACAGGCCGGTGATGCGTGCGCCCCAATGGAGAGACGCGCCAAGTTCCGTTGCGCGGTCGATGAGCAGTTGATGCAGAACGGTGCGCTTAAGGCCGTAGCCCACACCCTGCGGGAACCTGGCTTCCACCCGAGTACCGCCGCTTACGAAGCGAATGCCTTGAAATGGCGCTCCCGGTCCAGATGTCACACTGACGCCAAGCTTACCAAGAACTGACAGTCCATCGGGCATGATGCCTTCGCCGCAGACTTTGTCAATGGGGGGCTGAGCGCAATCGACGACGGTAACCAGCGAAGCCTGCCAGCCGTGCTGCTATCGCAGCGGCGAGTCCGGCCGGCCCGCCGCCGCCGACGAATACCTCAGTTTCGCGGATCGATTCGTGCATGGCCCCTACCAGCGCAGCAGCACCAGTTCCGAGCAAAAGCCCGGACCCATTGCAGCCAGGATGCTGTAGCTGCCGGCCGCAGGACGACGCCGGTTCATGAATTCCTCGAGGACGAGCAGGACCGACGCAGACGACAGATTGCCGACCCGTCGCAAGCACTGCCACGACGCGTCGAGCGAACCTTCGGGAAGGTCCAGGACCTCCGCCGTTGCTTCGAGGACCTTGGGCCCGCCGGTGTGCATGATCCAGCTATCAATGTCGCTGCGGGAGAGATCGTAATCCGCGAGAAATGCATCCACGTCGTGGGCCAGGTGTTTGCGAACCATGTCGGGCACGCCGGGAGAAAGTACAATCTTGAAGCCTTCCTCGGAGATGTTCCAACCCATTACGTCTTCCGTGCCGCGATAAAACGATGAGCGGGTGCCGAGCACTTGAGGACCAGCAGCCTGGCGTTCGCTGCCCGCAACGATTACGGCCGCCGAGCCGTCCCCAAACAGGCCGGCGGCAATGAGGTTGGCGACGAGAGAGATCGTTTCTCTGCCATGTCAAGGAGCAGAGCTCTACGGAGACCAGCACCGCACACTGATCGGGGAAGGCGCGCACATAATCGGAAGCGCGAGCGATGCCGGCCGCTCCCGCGACACATCCCAGGCCGAAGATCGGGTTGCGCTTAATGTCTGGGCGCAAGTTCATTCGGTTCATCAGGCGTGCATCAATCGATGGACTGGCCACGCCCGTAACCGAAACGAAGAAGATGGCATCGAGGTCGGCTTCGCAAAGGCCAGCGCGGGTGAGAGCGCGACAGATCGATTGCTCAGCAAGTTCTTCGGCAACGTCGATCCAAGCGTCATTCGATTTTCCCCAGGTGGTGAGGTCGTCATACGCTTCGATGGGTAGGGCCAGATATCTTCCCTCAACGCCCGACTCGCGTGAGTAAACGCTCAAGTACCTTCGGATTCTCGAGGCCTTTGCCCCAGTGCCGCTGAAGGGCTGCGGCAATTTCCTGCTGGCGGTAGTACTGGCGTGGAAATGCGCTGGCCACGCCTGCAATTCGTGTCATGTGTGCGTTGCTTTCTGTTCGCGTCAAGCTTTTCGTGGGAGGGATATCCCTCAGTGTGTCTAAGTTACCGACTGCACATGGAAGGGCAATTTCCCCGGCATGACAAGTTGTTCATGTATAAACCCGAGAAACAGGAAAGGTTGGTAATAATCGAGAGTTGGAACGGTTGTCGCGAGAGAACACAAGATCCGTTTGAGAATGACGATTGCCCCCAGGATCAGACGGTTTCATCAATGGCGGAAAGTGAAAAGCAGGTCCCTCGACTCGCGTCGCGACCGCGCCAAAAGCAGGCGCGGATTTAAAGCACTCGTTGCGCTCCCTCGGGATGACACCTTATGAAGCGAAACGGGTGCTGAAAGAGATCGACTGCGCAGGCTCATCTAGAAACTCATGCCGGATGGGTTTGCCAATCCGGCGGGTCAGTAACAATCGGCATTATTTGTGATTATTGGTCGGAGCTATCCGCTGTCTCTTCCTCATCGTCGCTATTGGCAACGACCCAAGTCGAATCCGGGCTATAGGCCTTCATTGCTAAGCAAGCTCTGCAGTCTTCGGTCCCAGATCTTTCTGGTAAACCACGCCGGTTGCATCCACCAGGAAGGTCATGACTCCGGAGTTGCGATACTCGGCGGGATAGGCAACGAAGGCGAAGCCGCCCGTCATTTTGCCGTCCACGATGTAGCTCTTAGCGCCACCCTTGACGTTCGCGCCCTGTCCGGTCAGCATGTGGTAGTAGTAGCCGTGAAAAGGCTGAGCAGCGGTTGTTTTCCCCTCCGTAGCCTTCGCCTGTGGCATAGGCCACCAGCGGGCCGATCGGACTTTCCGGCTGTCCCTCGGCAACCTTCCAATAAAGCCCATTCTGTTTTCCTTCATCGCTGGCGAACTTCTGCGCGTACTGGTGGACGGTATCGCCATCATGCGTCCCGCTCAAAATAATCCTGCTGCGCATCGGCCAGTACTTCGCAGACGCGAATGGCTGCCATCTCGTTCTTGCCGATACGACGGAAGAGGATTTCCTGCACTCCTGCCTTGGTGTCGAAATACCACTGCCCGGCATTGCTCTTGAGCGGAATGGGGAAGGGCCAGTTTTCCGCGCCGATGTAGAGGATCTGGTCCCCGTTTACTTCTTTCGCCCAGCGATTCATCTGCTCGAAGCGCTGGGTGAAAAATTCGCCATTATTCTTGTCCTGGACTTCGTCGCCAGACGAGATAATGCTGGCCGATGACTGCCCAAGAACCGCTTCCATGGCCGTCTTATCGCCAGACTTGATGGCTTCGTACAGCGCCTTGCCGGCATCCTGCGGCGTGGCGAAAGTCTTTTGCCCGGGTTCCTGGGCGTTCGCTACGGCAGCAAGGAGAGCCAATGAGATCGCGAATACCACCGCCTTAATCAGGTTTACATGCCTTTGCATCGAAATACCTCGCAAATTTGTCTGAGACATCAGTTACTCTCCATCGCACAGGTCAACTGTCAATTCCATCGTGCCAAACACCCTGCCATCCTTCGCCAGGAGGCTATCGTTTTCGACCGCCGCCGCCTCCGCTGCGAGCGCAGGCGCGCTGCGCTGACCTCCGCCGCTGCGCTGTCCACCGCCGCCCATACTCGCCTGTCCGCGATTGCTCTGCGCCCGGGCGTTTCCACCCGAGCTATATCCGCTGAAAGCGCCACTCTTGGTTCCGGTCGCGGGCTTTTGGCCATAGCCGCGGTCCGGTGATGCCGCCGGGCGAGTCGAAGCGGATGGGCGGTTGGCGTTGTTATTCGCCGGACGGTTAGCGTTGGTATTTCCCGCGCGGTTGGTTCCGTAGCCAGCATTGTTGTTGGGGCGATTTGCATTGTTAGTGCGATTGCCGCTATTCGCGTTGTTCACGTTGTTGCGGTTACCGCTATTGACGTTATTGCGGTTGCCGCCATTGATGTTGACGGTATTGCCGCTGATGTTGGTGTTGCGGTTTCCAGACGTTGATTGACGTTGTTGTAGCGGTTGCCGTTAGTGTAGCGGCCGCTGTTGTAGTTGTAGCGATTGCCGTTGGCGTAGACGTTACTGCGCGAAACGTACACGTTGCGGTTGTAGGTCACGCTTCCGCCGTGCCAGCCGCAACCCCAGCTATTCCATCCCCAGACTGTTATTGATAGCGGCGCCCACCGCCATGCCCACACCGAACGAAATCAGGCCCGTAGCCACCACTGCGCCAGTGCTGTAGCCCGGCGGATAATAGGGCGTCCCGTAAACCACCGTGGGGTTGTAAGTCGGCACGTAAACCACCTGCGGGTTCGCTGGCTGGATCACAATGGTCTGCGGACTCTGCTGGACCACCGTCATCTGGGAAGTTGATTTCAGGTTGCCAGCATCCTTGGCTTGCTTGCGCAGCCGCTGGATGGCTGCCATGACATCCGCCTGCTGGTTGTAAGACACATCGCCGAGCGCCGAGGTCCAGGACAGGTTGTTCGCCATGTTGTCGAGGACCGACGGGAACTCGGTCAATGCCTTTACGCTCGGGTCCCAGGGCTGCTTGTTGACCGCCTGCATCAGGGCGTCGCCTTTGAGGCTGGCATTGGCCTTTACCCACTTGTCAGCTTCTGTAATCTGGTCGGGATAGGTTGCAGCCGCCAGAATCTGTGCCACCAGAGCGTCAGGATAAAGAGCAATTGGGGCCACGATGGCGTCGATATCGGCAGCCGGAACATTGGCTGGTGGAGCTTCCTGCATGCCGCTGATGGCATTCGCGCTGGCTGGCGAGGTCGCGATCAAGATCCCCCAAGTTAAGACGAAAGCCAGGACCTGCTTCAGTCGGACCATAAGTGCTCCAATCTATTGCGAATGTTTGTAGTTGGGGCTGTTCAGGACTGTTTCGGAATGATCGCTGTTGAGTCGCTCGGTTACATCTCAGAATAACACCAAACCTTAGTTATTCCGTGCTAGGTGTACCGGTGCGTAAAAGCCTTGTGCGACAAAAGTTGTAGGCAGCAAGCTCAGTGCGACTAGAATCATCGCAGCCCGCACGAGCGGAGATTCCGATGAAAGCCGCGATCCTTACGGCAGCCCAGGATGTTTCGAAGCGCCCACTTCGCATCGAGGAAGTTCCGCGCCCGTCGCTGGAGCCGGGCCACGTCCTGTTGAAAGTGCGCGCCTGCGGTGTTTGCCGTACCGACCTGCATATTGTGGAAGGCGAACTTCCTCCGCGCCGGGAGCACCTGATTCCCGGGCATCAGATTGTTGGTGATATTGTGGAAGGCGCCACCGCAGACCTCGCGGCCGGAACGCGCGTTGGAGTTTCATGGATTGGCGGCACCGACGGAACGCTGTTGGTACTGCCGCCAAGGCATGGAGAACCTTTGCGATGCTCCCGTCTTCACCGGCTATACCGTAAATGGGGGTTATGCGGAATATGCGCTGGCGCGGGCCGACTTCGTATTTCCGCTTCCGGCGGCGCTCGACGACTTACATGCGGCGCCGCTGCTGTGTGCCGGTATCATCGGTTTTCGCAGTTTGCGGGTTGCGGGAGTGGAACGCGGAGAGCGGGTGGGACTGTTCGGCTTCGGAGCGTCGGCACATCTAGCCATCGAAGTGCTGCACGCGTGGGACTGCGAGGTTTACGTTTCGACGCGGGGAGCCTCGCATCGCAAGCTGGCAAAGTCGCTCGGGGCTGAATGGGTGGGAACGGAAACGGACAAGCCGCCAGTCGAGCTCGACCGCGCCATCACCTTCGCGCCCAGCGGAGACGTGGTGGTCGCCGCACTTGCCAGTTTGCGCAAGGGAGGAGTCGTTGCCATTAACGCGATCCATCTCGATCGCATTCCCCAGTTCGACTATGACCATCTGCTTTGGGGCGAGCGCCAGATTCGTAGTGTTGCGAACATGACCCGCGCCGATGCGCGCGACTTCCTCAAGATCGCCGCCGAGATCAAGCTTCACCCCAAGGTCACGAAGTTTCCGCTCGATCAGGCCAATGAGGCCCTGATCGCGGTCAAAGGCGATTCCATCGATGGGGCGGCGGTGATCATTCCGTAGAAGGAATCTTCTGATGAACGCGGTTGTGAATCTCACGCACCATTTAGTCTGAAGAATAATGCTGAACACTGTTCGGGTAGAGCGGGCCTTCAGGCCCGCGTCGACGTCGCCCTGGGAATTCGAGTGCCGTAGGCACGACACATTCGCGTTTTTTCAGTGCCGCTCCTACGGGGCTCCAAGGATTGACAGAAATCCTTACGCGGACCTGAAGGTCCGCACTATCCAAGCCCGCACTACCCGAACCGGCTTTACCCGAAATATCTGTCGTGATTATGCAAGCTCGAACGTTGCTCGGAAAATTCCTCATTGACAGCCATGAGTTCCAGAGTAGACTGTTAGGTTTCGACCACAGGTGCGAGAGTTAGATCGAGGCAGAGGAGGAAATCATGGTCAAACGTAAGAAGATGACGATTGCGATTGTTTTTCTGGCATTGCTCACGAGCGCAATCAGCGTCCAAGCCCAATGGGTGATGGTGGCGCGCGCCGTCGCCGGGCGAGTCCAACAGATGAGCGATCGGTCCAAAGATGGCTCGGGCTTCGATGTCGCCACCGTGGTGCTGGAAGCCAATGCCGACAAGGTGTACCAGACCGCGATCAAGAACCTGTCGGCGCGCACCGATCTGAAGATCACCAATCAGGACGAGAAGAAGCGGATGGTGCAATTTACGAATGGCACACAGGTAGCCAGTCTGCAGGCCACGCCGCTGGGCGACAAGATCACGCAACTGGTGATTGCGTCGAACCTGTTGCCGGCGCCGGGGACGAACTCGCTGGTGGTGGATGGCGTGCTGAAGGTCTGCAAAGAAATGAATGTGGAGTGCACGCTGGAAGGGCAGTGAGAAGATAGGGACTAGTGGTTAGTGGTCAGTCGATAGTGGCGAGTGAACTAGTCAACAGGCCTTCCAGCGAGTCTTTCAAAGATACCATCTCGAGCCTCCCATGGCCGTCATCCCGTGTATGACAACGCCACGTCGCCATACACAGAATGACAAATCCATGCGGCCGCTTCAATTCAGAACCTACTGCGCCAGCTTGGTGTAGTTGGTGTTGGTCGTGGTTACCTGGATCTGCTTGGCCGTGGCATTGAGCACGGTCTGCTGCCGCGTAGTTGGTGCCGTCAGGCAAGCTGGCGAATTGCACGGCCAGAGTTACCACATCCTTCGCCTCGCCCATGTAAGTGTTGACGTTCAGAGTCTGAATTTTCTTCGTTGCCATGTCAAAAGCAATCGTCATCTGGTCGCCGGGCTGAGCATAGTTCTTGAAGACCAACTGCGCCGCGCCGCCGCCGGGCACAATCGAGACATTGTGGGCCTGGAAGGCCTTCTGCATGCGCTGGGGACAGGAGGAACATACAGGCTGAGCAAGCTCTTCACCTGCTGCATGTAGTCTTCATCTCGTCCGTCTTCTTCTCAACGACGTGTTCCTTCAACCTGCCCTGGCGGCCACTCTGCTGCTGCTGTTGTTCCGGTGGTTCTCCGATCGGGACCTTCTGGATCTGGCCCGTTGGGCCGTAGCTGCAAAGGAACGTCTTGGGAGGCTTGGGCTCACCCTTGTAGGTGAGCTGCTGGGTTTCCACCCATTGATACTGATGCAGCCGTTGTTTGTTCGCGGCCGCAGACTGCTTCAGGGCAGCGAGTTTCTGTTGAAGTCCCGCAGGGCCCTGACCACCGGACCCATTTGGCCAAGAGCCGGAGTCGACAGCAGCGCGACAACGAGGAAACTGCAGTACTAACTTGTTCCACTTTCCATGCTCATCCCTCTCTCTCAAAACTTCAGTGTATTTTTCGGTTGAGTTTCAGCAGCTAATCGCCGGAGGTCGCAGGCGCGGTGGACGGACCTGCGGCAGCGGGTGCTATGCCATCACGTTTCTGTCCTTCCTGCTTCCCAGGTGAGGATCTTCAGGTCCAGCACAAAAATCGAATACAACACAGGAACCATCAACAGAGTAATGAAAGTTGCCACCGTCAGTCCACCAATTTGCGCGTAACACAGCGGCTGCCATAGCGGGCCGCCATGCATGGCCAGCGGGAACAATGCCAGCACGGTGGCGCCGACGGTGATCATGACCGGGCGCAGGCGGATGATGCCGGCATCGATGACCGCTTCCTCGAACGGCTCTCCCAAGGCGTGCCTCTCCTCGATGAAGTCGAAGAGCACGATCACGTGGCTGACAATGACGCCGATGAGGCTGGCAATCCCCAGGAACGCCATGAACCCGAACGAGGTGTTCATGACCCAGAGCGCGGCGATGGCGCCGGCCACGCCGTAGGGCGCGGCCGCAAAAACCAGCAGCGGCTTGATGGCGTTGTTGAACTGGAACAGCAGCGCGAGATAAATGGCCAACACCGAAATGATCAACACCATGGTCAAGTTTCGGAAACCGTCCTGCTGCTTGTTGTACTCGCCGCCCACCGTAACCCTGTAACCGGGAGGCACGCTCTTCTCGAACTCCCGCAGCTTAGGCAACGCAACGCTGGTGATCTCCGACGCCAGATGGCCCGGCGCGGGAAAGGCGAAGATCGACATTTCGCGAAAGTGGTCGATGCGAATGACACGGTTCGTCGTCATGCTGTTCTGAATATCGGAGATCTGGACCAGCGGAATCTTGGTTGCATCCTGTGACGACGCAGAGTAGACGTACAGATTCTGAATGTCGGAAAGCCGGGCGCGTTCGTTCATCTGCAGCCGCGCTACCACGGGAATGTTCTTGTCGCCGTCCTGCAAGGTCGTGACCGTCGTGCCGCTCATGGCGCTGGTAGCAGAGTTGGCCACGTCCAGGTTGGTGATGCCCGCAAGATTGGCGCGATCGGGATTGATCTTCAGCGTGACCTGGAAGCTCTCTTTCTGCCACTCGTTGCGCACGCGGTCCGCCTCGGGCGCCGAGCGCACGATGTCTTCCACCTGGAGGCGATGCGTCGCAACTCGGCAATGTCCTGGGCGCTCTGTGCGGTGCCCACGTCGGCCTGGCTCACGACCCGAATCTCCACCGGATAGTTGATCGGATTGGTTTGCAGCTGGCGGTAGTCGCAGCGCACGCCGGGCAGCTTGGCGGACAGCACTGGTTGCACCTGGTCGACGAAGTCGGGCGTGATGTCCTTGTCCGTAAGCTGCACCAGCACCTGCGCGTAGTTGAGCTGCTTGGGCTGCGGCGACACCGAGAACCAGAAGCGCGGGCTGCCGCCTCCCACCCAGGTCGTCACGTAGCGCAGGATGTGCGACGGAGAGCCATCCTTCTCGGGATGCTTCTTGCCCCAGTCGTCGGCTTGCTCGCGGATGATCTGCTCCACCTGTTGGGCCGCCTGGTTGGTGGCATCGAAGTTGGCATCGTTGGGCAGCCAGACATCGATGTACGACCAGTACTGCACATCGTCGGGGAAGAACGAGGTCTTCAACTGCGAAAAGAGGAACCCGCCCAACACCAGGAAAGCCAGCGATCCGATGGCCACCTTCCAGCGATGCTCGATGGCAAACTTGGCCACCGCGGCGTACCTGCCGGTGAAGCCCGTGGTCCGGCGCTCTTCGATCGGGGCCTCCGGTTTCTTGTCCGGGCGCAGGATGTAATAGCCCAGCAGCGGGATGAATGTCATCGAAGCCAGACGGGAACACACCAGAGCGGTCGTCATCACCACCGGCAGGCTGTAGATGAATTCGCCGGTTGTGCCGGTGATCATCAGGAAGGGAAGGTAGGCGACGATGTTGGTGATCGTCGCGTACATGATGGCGGTAGCGATCTTCGTCGGCCCCAGCCAGGGTGCGATGATGCGCGGCTGCCCTTCGGCCAGCATTCGCTTGATGGAGTCGCCGGCCACTACGGGATCGTCCACCAGCAATCCCAGGGCGATGATCAGCGACGCCACCGACACCTGCTGGATGTCGATGCCGAGCACGTAGATTACGCCGAACGTCATGGCGAGGGTGATGGGAATCGAGATCGCCATCAGCACGGCGGAACGCCACTCCCAGAAGCCGATCAGCGAAACGATGACCACCAATCCGATCGCTTCGTAGAGCGCATCCATGAACAGGTCGATCTGCTCTTTCACCTGCACCGGCTGGCTGGACGTGGGGACCATTACCAGATCGTCGGGCAGGTAGTGCCTGATGCTGTCCAGCTTCTCTTGCACGTGGCGCCCGAAGAGATCGATTTGCTGGCCGGAGCGCATGTTGATGCCCAGCGAAATCGCGCGGCTGCGAACCCACTTGCCCCTGCGGATCGCGCCACGTCAGATAGTTCAGAAACGTGGGGGGACTCTGATAGGTCCGCGAGATGTCGACCAGGTCGCGCAGGTAGACCGGACTGTTCGAGGAAGAAACGCCGATGATGACGTTGCCGATGGCCGGCGCATCAGGAAACAGGCCGGAGGGATTGATCACCAAGTCCTGCGGCCCGACCTCGAGCGAGCCCGCCGGCAAGGTGATGTTTTGCGCGTTGAGAATGTCTTTCAGCTTCGACGGATCGTAACCGTACTGCGCCAGACGTTGCTGGGAGTAGTCGAGATAAATCTGTTCCTGCAACACGCCCGAGCGGGTGACGGTTGAGGTCTCGGGCACGCCTTGCAGAGTGCGCTGAATCAGGTCGGTGTAGTTGTCGAGCTGGCGATAGGAGTACTTCGCACCGGCGACCTTGGCGAGTTCCGCCTCCGGTGTTGGCCGGATCGCGAATAATGGCAGGCGACCAGGCATCGGGATACAGCTCGGAGCGATGAAGGTTGTTCTTGATCAGCTGCTCGCCGCGCTGGCGAATGGTTTCGTCGTCGAGGCTGGTGCTGGCGTCGAGGCCGACATAGCCCGGGCCATCGAAGAAATGAAGGTCTTTGAGCGTGCCGTTGCGGCGGGCGATGTCAGCGATGCTCTCGAAATTGCTGCGCACCGGCCCAGCCGCCACCGACAGCGGAAAGGCGTAGATGACGCTGACCCGCGGCTGCGGCGCGTTCTTGGCCAGTTGAGCGCGAGTTCGTCTCGATGGCTTTGCGGATGGCAATCGCCCGCAGCGCTACCTCGGTCGGCGTCACGTTGGGGCTGGCGACGGTCAGCATCAGCGCCGCCGTGTCGCCGAAGTTGCTGTTGAACTGGATGGGCCCGGCCCCGCGCGGCAGCTGGGCATTGAGCTGGTTCAGCTTGAGGTTGATGTCGCTGAACTGCTTCTGCTTGTCCTTCACGTTGTCGTCGAGCTGGATGTACACCACCGCGAGCCCGGGAAAGCTCATGCGAGCGAATGCCGAAGTTGGACGGGCTGGGCGGACGGATGGTCGTGTTCTGCGCGACCGCCTGCTCGATGGGACGGGTGACCAGTTGCTCGACCTGCTCGGCCGTCGCGCCGGGCCACTGGCATTGGGCCGAAGCCACGCGCACCGGGATGTCCGGGTCCTTCCGCTTGGGCATGTTGTGATAGCCGTACCAGCCCCAGACGAATGTCGCCAGCAGCAGAATCAGCGCCACCTGCCGGTGCTCGGTGAAGAACCGGGCCAGGTTGTGCGTGGTGGCGATGATCTCGGCGTCGGATTTGTGATGAGTTGCCATTGCGCCTCTGCAACAACCTACGGGATTACCCGCACCTCGTCGCCATTCTTGATCATGTTTGTTCCCGACGTGACCACGCGATCGTTCAGGTTCACTCCGTTGCAGCACGGCGATCATGTTGCCGTAGGTGTCGCCCAGCGTGACGTCCTGAGTGTGTACCTTGACGGTGTCGCCCGTGCCCTCGGTCACGTACACCGCAAATCCATTCGGGTTGGCAGGGCTGCGCACCACGGCGGTAAGCGGAACACGGCGACTCTTCCCATCGGCTGTCCGGCGCCGATGGTGATGGAAGCGATCATGCCCGACTTCAGCAGGTTTTGCGGATTGTCGATCCTGACCTCGACGGAGTACACGCGGCTCTTAGGATCGGCGGCGGCCGAGATGGAGGTCACGTGTCCGGAAAATGCCGTTGGGCAAGAGCTTCGGTGGTGACGGTCTGCGGACTTCCCAGCTTGATTCGGGCGATGGCGGTATCGGGAACGCCGAACACCGCCTTCACGGAGCGCGTGTCGGCCAGGGTGAAGCCGTTGGTTGCCGGGCCGACCAGCATCCCGACATCAACATTCCGCTTGAGCACCCAGGAATCAAATGGGCGCGCTTGCAGTTCGCAGTAGTCGAGCGCAATCTGCGCTTCGGTGACCTGGGCCTTGGCGCTGTCCACCGCAGCCTGCGGTGCTTTGGTCCTGCGCATTGGTGTCGTCGTAATCCGGCTTGGTAGCGGCGCCCTCCGCGTAGAGCGCAGACATGCGCCCGAAGGACAGTTTGGCCCGCTCATGCTCGGCCTGCGCGCTTGCCAGTTGCGCTTTGGCCTGTGCAAGCTTCTGCTGGAAATCGTCCTGCTGGACGGTGGCGAGCACCGTTCCCTTGGTGACGTAGTCGCCCTGGTCGATATTGCGAACGTGACCATCGGCGTCGCGCACCTGGCGGATGCTCGACCAGATAGCCATTCGACTTGAACGCAAGTTCCACCTGCTGGTAAGGCTGGATGTTCGCGGAATAGGTATTGCCGAGCCGGTATCGATGGTTTGCACTTCGGTGGTGCGCACCGGCACCAGGGTCGGCGGCTCCCGAAGTTGCCTTGCTGCAAGCCGGCAACATGACTGCCGCCAAGGCCGCAACCAGCGCCAGCAGCACAGCGCCAGCCGAGGTTCACCTGTCGTGTTCTGGGCATGGGTTTCACTCCTCGCCGATTGCCTTCTGAAAGTTTGCCTTGGCCGTCCAGAAGGAGGCCATGGCTTCGTTGTAATCGGCATTGGCGCCTTCGACCGCCGACTGCTGCTGCAAAACATCGCGCAACAGGGCTGTTTTCTGTTCGTACTTGTTGGTCACTTCGCGCAGCTTCTCGGTCGAGGACTCTCGCTTGGCGGTCGCCACCTCCACCGCAACGCGCGCCTCGTGCAGAGAGCGGAACTGGTTGTCCACATTGATCAGGACCTGCGCCTTGGTGTCGTCCAAGCTCAACTTGCTCTGTTCGACGGCGATGGTCTTCTCGTTGACCTCGTGTTTGCGCCGTCCCCAGTCGAACGGCTCCCAGTTGAACTCGAGCCCGAGCGCCATGATGTTGGTGGGAACAAAATTCACGCCAAAGGGAGAGAGATAGTGAAACGAGACGCCCAGGTCGGGCAGATATTGCGACTTCGCCAGGCGTCTGGCATTGTCAGCCTGCTGCACGGTGATCTCGGCTTCCTTCACCTTCGGATTCTGCACCAGCGCCTGGGCTTGGGCGGCCGGCAGATTTTCTTCCACGGGCGACAATTCGGTCACGTCAAGCGGCGTGAAATTGGGTGTTGATGTCGCGGCCCAACAGATTGTTCAGACTCTCTTTTGCCGAGGCAAGCTTGTCCTGGTACTGCAGGAGCTTATACTGCTCGTCCGCAAGCTTGGCCTTGACCTCCAGGTTCTCGGACTTCAGCGCGACTTGTTCGGCGACGTACTGGGCGGTGATGCGGTCCAGTTCCTTGTACTGCTTGATACTGGCTTCGCAGGCCGCGATGGCGTTCTGGATCTCGACAATGGAGTAGTAAGCCTGCGCGCACATCGTCGACAATCGAGATTCGCTCCTCGCGCACCCTTTGCGCGGCCTGCTCCACCGACAACTCCTGTCCGTGAATGTACAGGTTGATCTTGTAAAGCGTGAGGAGCGGCTGAGAGGCGGTGGCGAAGATGTACGCCGTGGTTGGCTGGGGGTGGTGATGTTCGTGTTGGTGGCGGGAATGGGGCCGATGCCGGGATAGCTCCCGAACTGGCCGGCTTGCACCGTAAAGCTGATGGGCTCCAGCAACTGCGAAGCGAAGACGTAAGTGTTGAAAGCGGGAAGCCGCTTGGTCTTGTCCGCCAGCAGCTTCTGTTTGGAGCTGTCGAGGCTGAGGGAGACAATCTTCAGGTTTCGGTTGTTGGCCAGCGCCAATTGGACTGCTTGATCGACGGTCAGGGCGTCGGTCGAGTCGGGTGCTTCCTGGGCTGCGGCGTCGATGGTCCCCAAACTCGTCACCAATAGGAGTACGCATCCCAGACGCGCTATTCCTCTCGGCGTTCGCCAATCGATGACTTCCATCCAGACCTCTCCGGTCGCACGGCAAATCGACGCCAGATAAGCGTGATATTCGTCACGGCAGCATATCAGACTATTTGCTCGCCACGAATAGGGTTTTTTGTACCGAACCTGAAGCTGTGATGGGCGAGTCAATGCCTTGTTGACGTATCGGCCGTGTCGGTTACCAAGATTCTTGGGACGCACTTTAGGTTACTCTTTTCCGGTCGTGGTCAGGACCAGCTTTCCGTGCTTCACTCCGCGCATGGCCAACATGTGATCGGCGAGATGTTTGACCTCACCACTTCGACCTTTCATGATCACGACTTCCAGGCAGTTGTCTTCGTCAAGGTGGACATGTGTAGCCGCCATCACATTGCCGTGGGAATGATGTTGGATCTCGTTCAGCTTGTCTGACAGGTTAGGGCGGTGATGATCGTAGATCATGGAGAGTGTCGCCACGACCTGTTTATTCTTGTCAATCGCCTCTGACACCAGGCTCTCACGAATGAGATCGCGAATTGCCTCGGAGCGGTTCCTGTAACCACGCCTGGCAATCACTTGATCGAACTGATTGAGCAAGTCGTCTTCCAGCGAAACTCCGGTCCTGGTCAATTGTGGCATCGGCAGTGACTCTCCGGGACACGCCTTCTAGGGGTTTTTCCAAATGTTCCGAGTAGACTTTACCCTTGCTACCCGCCATCAGTCCGGCGTGTCATTTCTATTCGATTGTTATAATCGTGTTACGATTCCGCAATTGTCTTCGGGACCGTAATAGAAGGCGGAGAAGTATGGTGGCGACTTCAGACCGGCCGTCCTTCAGAAAACATTTGCGGCGCTTGTCGCTGTGGCTGCTGTTGATTGTGTGCTACCGCCTGCCGGCAGCCGCGGAAGCGAGCCGAGTGGCAGGGAAGGTCCTCGATCCTCAGGGTGCTCCCGTAGCCGGGGCGCGAGTGATGCTTTCCAACGCCGGCGGAGACGTAATTCGCCAAACCAAGAGCGATGCGCAAGGGAATTTTGTTCTCGACGGCATTGATCCGGGGCAATATCAACTGACCGCTGAGGCGACTTCATTTCTCACGGTGGTTTCGAATGTTTCGGTCGCCGCGGGTCAACATGTCAACGTTACGCTCCAATTTCAGCAGATTGCCTCGTCTGTACAGGCCATCACGGTGGTGGCTTCGGAACCGTCGGTTCTGACTCCCGATCCCGCTCAAAGCATCATCATCCATGACCAGGTGCTGGACGCCAATCCAGGCAGGCCCGGAGCCCCGATTTCCATTCCCGGGTTGCCCATCGAGACCGCATCGGGAGGGATCAAGGCCCCTCAATACTTCGCTCCGGGCGTGGCTGGTGACCATGGCGAACCCATCGCCCAATTTTTCCAAATCGGCAACTTTTTGTATCCCAACAATCTTCCCGCCAATGCCCACGGAAACGGCTACGCCGATCCCAATTTTCTGATTCCGCTGACGATTGAAGGCGTTACGGTGGATGGGGGCGCATTCAACGTTCGCGAAGGCAACAACGCGGTCGATTTGGCTGCCGCCTATATCCCAAGGCAGCGATTCAATAGCTTTTTGCAACTTACGGGGGATTATCGCGATGGCGACTTGATCGGAGGATGGAGTCCCAGCAATCCGCAGACGGATGCGTGGATTGCAGGCGAGGTCGCGTTCGGAAATGGCTTTCTGGAGCGACTGGAACACCGTCAGCAGTACAAGTTGAACGGACTTCGCCAGTTCAATCTGGGCCGCCATGAGCTGACAATATTCGGCATGGGCTACTATGGGTTCTCGTATGTCCCGGGGCTGATACCGATCAATGTACCCGTTCCCGGCGATACCATCGACAGCCGGCAGCTAGACCACACTTACAACTTTCTCGCGGTCGCAACCGACAACTGGAAGCTCAGCCAGCAGCGGCAAGTATCCTTTTCTGGCTTCTTCCGGAACTACGCCCTCACGCTGCGATCCGATTTTGGCGACGGATTGATTCAGCAGAGCGAAACGCGAAATGTGTTTGGCGGCGAGGCCACGTACATTCAGAGTATTCGATCCTGGCTTGCTTTCCTCGCCGGAGTGGACCTGCGCCGCGATGCGCCGCGCAATCTGGATTTGAAGCACGTCGACGACAACGGCACCTTCCAGCCGGTGACCAGCAACAATCTCACGTTGTCTTTTGTCGAACCGTTTGTTTCGTTCGACGGGACAGCGGGCAGATATCTGCACTTCAATCTCGGTGTTCGCCAGGAAGAAGTCTGGATGGACAATCAGGATTTGACCAATCCGCAGAACTCGTTCAATAAGCTTGCCACCCTAACGCTGCCCAAAGGGACGATCACGTTTCTTCCGCCCGACAATCCCTATGTTCCGCAGGTAGCGTTCAGTTACGGAGAGGCGTTTCATACGGAGGATCCGCGAATTGGGAACGGCACAGGCACACCAACACCACTTGCCCCATCGCGTGCGTATCAACTTGTGATCTCCAAGGTGGTCAAGCAGACGCAGTTTTATGTCACGCTGAAGCGAGTGTCGAATTCTCAGGAGTTAGCGAAGATCGATCCCGACACAGGTTTGCAGGAGATCATCGGGCCTTCGGTCAACAAGGTCCTGGCGGTGTCCCTGCAGAGAAACTTCTCGCTCGGCGCTCTCTACCTCTCGTACTCGCAGGCCGACGCCAGGGACAGTCAGACCGGCCAACCCATACCAGAAGCGCCGCGCATGATTTGGGATGCGGTCGGCTCTTATAACAAGCTGCCATTTCATCTTCGCGCCCGCGGCGAGTTCGAGTTTGTGAAGGCCAAGCCTCTGGGGGACGGCTTTGTCGGTGTGCCGGTTACGGAAATTCGCGGCGCAGTGTTGAGGCCCTTCCTTGAGGAGCGCATGTCAATTGCGGCAAACTTCCTGATCGCTAACGGCTACACCGGCCAGACGACGGAAGTGCTTTCTTACCCACTTGGAAGCGAGCCCATCGAGCGCGTGATGGGCGTTCCCTTGAAGTCGTACGTGTCTCTGAGTTGGACGTACTATTTCAAGAAGTGAAGCGTACGGTCTGGTTTGCGGATAGACGAATCATGCTTCGCCCTGGGACTTGCTGATGGCAGCCTCGAGCGGGACGGTGACCCGGACCTCAGTACCGAAATCCCGCTTGGACAATATTGCCATGGTCCCATTGACGGAGTGGACACGCTCCCGCATGCTGATGAGGCCGAGTCCGGTGGCCTTCTGCGCGGCCTGAACATCGAATCCCACACCGGTATCGCGGACCGTCAGGTACAGCTTTCCCGATGAACCCCATAGCTGCACTGCGAACGACATCGATCCGCTATGTTTCACGGCGTTGCTCAAGGTCTCCTGCAGCACCCGAAACAGACACAGAGAAACCGCCTGCGGCAAGGCGGAGGGAACGTCATGTTGCGCGAAGTCGATTTCGACATGTTGTTGAGATGCAAACTCGGTGCATAAACCCTCGACCGCAGAAACCAGGCCCAGATAATCCAGTTGCGAAGAGTGCAATTTATGAGAAATGGCGTGAATGCCATTGGCGATGTCGGACGTTCGCTCGCTCAAGTCCCTCAGACGCTCCAGCAGTTGATCGTCAGAGAGCGGAAGGTGCCGCTTCAAGGCACCTATCTTGACTCCCAGCAGGGCCAATCGCTGATTGATGTCGTCATGCAGGTCCCGTGCAATTCGCCTACGCTCCTGCTCCTGGGCTTCAATCAAGCGACGGCTCAAATTGTGAAGCATCTCCTCGGCAAGTTTGTGGTCCGTCAGGTCCATGCAGGAGCCCAAATAGCCGGCAAAGGAATTGTCCGCGTTAAACCTGGGCACACCCATGTCGACGATCCAGCGATACTCTCCATCATGGCGGCGCAATCGAAACTCCATGCGGAAGGGTTCGCGCAAAGCAAAAGCTTCCGTATAGAGTTGGTGACACCTCGACACGTCGGCGGGATGGACCGAAGCAACCCAGCCCTCTCCCAATTCCTCGGCGAGTGACCGCCCGGTGAAGTCGAGCCAGTTCTGGTTGAAGTAGGTGGCTAAGGAGTCGGGGCCGGCCATCCACATCAGCACGGGTGTTGTATCGGCCATGCTGCGGAATCGCTCTTCGCTCTCACGCAAGGCTGCCTCGGTGTCTTTTATCGCTGTAATGTTCTTGCGGGATACCACCACTCCGCCTTCCAGGGTGTCCAGAGGAGTCGCAGTCAGCAGGTACCAGATTTGCCTGGTGGTCGATGGACTAAGGTACTCGCGCGAGAAGAGCGGGAGCGAACGGTCCTGCACCGCCTTGATGCCAGCGATTGCATCCCGGAGTTCGGCTGACGTGATCGTGGACTTCTGGCAGGCGGCAAGATAATTAGCGCCGGGACCGACGCCGTCAGGCGAGCCTGGGTTTTCCAACCCGAACCGTGTCCAAGCCTGATTGACAGCCACAATGCAGCCGTTTTTGTCGAGTACGGCGATGTCATTGTCGAGCGACGATAGGATGGCGCTTTGCAACGCTTCCGTGGACTTAACCTCGCCAATCAGTTCAAGGTTATCCAGATATTCCTTGATGAAGACCGACATCGCTAAGAAGAAGGCAAAGGCCAACACCACGATGATTCTTAAGCGGTGGAATCCGAGCGCGGGTTCGAACTGAAACATCTCCGCGAGGCCGATCAGTAAGATCACACCGACTACAATCATGGCGAGTAGCGGAGTGTACTTGGCATCGCTGGTGTCAGGAGCGGTCTTCTGGATCGGTTTCGGGGTGAGCTGACGGGCCCGCAGCAGCGCCCACACAAACCAGCACCGCGACGCCAGCAGACCCAGACCATAAAGGGTCTCGCCGTGATACGAGTTCGCGTCAATGTCAAGATTTATGAACCAGGAGCATACCCCGTAAAGGCCTGAGGCAATGAACAGGTGACCGTAGATGGTCTTCCATGCACCTTGAGTACGGAACAGCAGGACACCAAGGGCCACGATCCAGACTAGAGATTCGACAAGGTAGAGCCGGTCGTATCGAACATCGTAGACGGCGCTGTTATGAAATGGCACCTGATACGGAAATACCAGGTACGCGTAGAGAAAAACCCAAAAGAACAGCAAGAGGAAAAAATTCAGGGTGGTGCGATACACCTTTTGATTCGACCGATTCAGATGCGGGCGCGTAGCCAAGGCGGCCATGAAAGGCACGACGTGAAGAAATAACGCCGCGTCCGCGATCGACGCATCGGGAATGTCTTGCCCACGGATGGTTGGGTAATATACCCACAGCCATGCGTCCACGGCCCACAGCCCAAATCCGGCGGCCAGCAACGTCCAGAATGCCCGACTCCCTTGGGTCTTCTCCACTGCGTTGAAGGTTGCGAAACCGGTAGAAAGCAGAAGCAGGACGAAGACAATCAGGCTGTTATAAGAATCGAAGGCAGCCCGCTGCAGAGTGTGCGACAGAACTGCGCGGAGCAGCAGAAGCACAGCAGCAATAGCCGGCCAGAGGTATAGGCGGGAGCCGACAGGGCGATCTTGGGCTACATCCATGAGATCCGAGGGTCGGCTGGGCGTGGCAGACCAATACAACATAAGCATAACCGGAGAGAACCCTGCGAGGCAGGCAAAAATGCGCGACGTGAGGCCAGAATAGATTACAAGTGTGAAAGAAACGGCGGTGGCGGGGTATCGCTGTTGCGCTGGTTGTGCAACCCCCGGCAGTTCCCAATCCACCGCAGGATTCCCCGATTGCCGTAACCGGGTTTCCCCGAGTACCAATCCAGTATTTCCCCGTTTGTGGACAACCGACCGTATCCAACTACAATCTTAGGTTGAGTGTGTTTGTGCTATATTCTGCAACCCGGGGCGCGGATACGCGGCATGAAACAGGGAAAGTCGCGTGCGACTGCTCTGAAGAGGGCCGCATAGCGGGGGTCGTCTCCACGCATCGATGAGACGGAAATACTTCGCGTCTCGTTTCCGAGATCTGGACCTCGCCAATATGGCGACCACAACAAGTCCGTTGATAATCCGCAGACATATCCGTGTGCGCGGCATCGTGCAGGGAGTAGGGTTCCGGCCCTTCGTTTACAACCTCGCACATGAACTCGGGCTGAGGGGTTACGTCTTCAATTCCTCCGCAGGCGTGAGGATTGAGATTGAGGGCGCCGACGAGAGCATCCAGAAATTTCTGGATACGTTGCAGCACCGGCCACCGCCGCTGGCGTTGATCGCAGAAGTCACCGTGGCTGAGCTCGAGCCACTCGGCGACACTGACTTCGTAATCCAAGAAAGTCACTCGGAAGCGGGCGAGTTCGTCCTGGTATCGCCCGATGTGGCGACGTGCGACGAATGCTGGCGCGACTTCGGCGATCCGAGAAACCGACGCTTCGGATATCCTTTTACCAACTGCACCAATTGCGGCCCGCGCTACACCATCATCCAGGACATCCCCTATGATCGCCCAATGACGACGATGTCGTCGTTTCGCATGTGCAAGCCTTGCCAGGCGGAATACGAAGACCCAACGAACCGCCGGTTCCATGCTCAGCCAAACGCGTGTCCGGTGTGTGGTCCAGCCTTGGCGATCGAGGAATCCGGAGCGTCGCTTCCGGAAGGGGTGTCTTACGACGCCAGGAAGTCTGCCGCGATTATCCGGCAGGCGCGCGAACTGTTGCGTGAAGGCAAGATCGTAGCGGTGAAGGGATTGGGCGGTTTCCTGCTGGCCTGCGATGCGCAGAACGATGCCAGCGTGAAGCTCTTGCGCGCTCGAAAACGGCGCAGTGACAAGCCCTTCGCACTCATGGCCCGCGACTTGGCCGCTGTTGAAGATTTCTGCATTGTTTCGGACATAGAGCGCGAGGCACTGCTGAGCCCACGCCGGCCGATCGTCGTGCTGCGCGGCCGCCCGGACGCAGACATTTCCCCCGCCGTCGCTCCGGGAAATGACACGGTGGGCGTCATGCTGCCGTACACGCCCCTCCATTACCTATTGTTTAGCGACTCCCCGGACGATCCGCCGCAATTCACGGCGTTGGTAATGACCAGCGGCAACATCAGCGAGGAGCCTATTGTCACCTCAAACAATGAAGCCTGGGAGCGATTGCGTCCCGTAGCCGATTGGTTTGTGTTTCACAACCGCGACATCTACATGCGCACCGATGATTCCGTAGTGCGTACGTTCGAGGGACGAGAGCGGGTGCTGCGGCGTTCCCGAGGATATGTGCCGCATCCTGTCGACTTGGGCGTGCCACTGAGCGAGATCCTGGCGTGCGGCGCTGAGTTGAAGAATACGTTTTGCCTGACCAAGGGGACTTACGCGATCTTGAGTCAACACATTGGTGATCTGGAGAACTACGAGACGCTGGTGTTCTTCGAGGAAACGCTGGCCAACCTGAAGAAGCTATTCCGGGTTGAGCCTCGGGCGGTGGCTTACGATCTGCATCCCAACTACATGAGCTCTCGTTTCGCCCTGAAATTGCCCCTCGACCAAAAAGTGGGGGTACAGCATCATCACGCGCACATCGCCAGTTGCATGGCGGAGAACCATCTGCGCGGCAAGGTGATCGGCGTCGCGTTCGATGGGACTGGTTACGGTACCGATGCAAAGATCTGGGGCGGAGAATTCCTGGTCGCCGATTTCGCGGGATTCGAGCGGCGGGCGCATCTGCGTTATGTACCCATGGCGGGTGGCGATGCCGCGGTGCGGCAGCCCTGGCGAATGGCGGTCAGTTATCTGCGCGACACGTTTGGTGCAAGTTCTGTTCCGCCCCTGCCATTCCTGCAAAGCATTCCGCAGAAGCAAGTAGACCTGGTGGACGCCATGCTCTCGCGTGGCATCAACAGTATTGAGACCTCTTCCTGCGGCCGTTTGTTCGATGCGGTTGCTTCCCTTATTAACTTGCGACAGGAGGTCAACTTCGAGGGGCAAGCGGCGATCGAACTGGAAATGATTGCGCAAGCGAACATCGAACAGCGGTATCCTTTCCATGTGGATGAGGGTGATCCGGCGCAGGTGGATATGCGGCCCATGATCGAGAACATCGTGGAAGACCTTTCACATTCGAAGCCGGCCGGCTATATAGCTGCGTGTTTCCACAACACCTTGGCCGCTGCGATTGTGGAAGTTTGCTGTGGCATCCGTAGGCGCGACCAATTGAAGCGCGTTTGCCTCAGCGGAGGTACGTTCCAGAACATGTACCTGCTGCGCCGCGCCGTGGAGGGATTGCGGCGCGACGGGTTCGAAGTTTATCTGCACAGCTTGGTTCCTCCGAATGATGGAGGAATTTCATTAGGCCAGGCAGTTATCGCGAACGAAATTTTGCGAAGAGGAGACTGACATGTGTTTGGCGATTCCCGGCAAAGTGGTAGAGGCATTCGACCAAGGAGGCATGCGCATGGCCAAGGTCCAGTTTGGAGGAATCGTGCGTGAGGCCTGCCTGGAGTATGTTCCGGAGACCCAGGTCGGAGACTACGTCCTGGTCCACGTGGGCTTCGCCATCAGCAGGGTCGATGAGGAAGAGGCACACCGCACTTACCAACTGCTCGAAGAATTGGACCAACTCACGGAACTCGATGCGCCGGTCGTCGATGAGGTCGGGGATGGGAGTCGCAAACAATGAAGTACCTGGATGAATATCGTGATGGGCGGCTGGCCGCCAAGATCGTCGAGGAAATTCATCGCATCCAGACGAAGCCGTGGGTGATTATGGAAGTTTGCGGCGGTCAGACGCATTCCATCGTGAAGCATGGAATCGACTACTTGCTGCCGCAGGACATTGAGCTGGTACATGGCCCCGGCTGCCCGGTTTGCGTGACTCCGTTAGAAATGATCGACAAAGCGCACGCCATTGCGAAGCGTCCCGATGTGATTTTCTGCTCGTTCGGTGACATGCTGCGCGTGCCCGGGTCGGAGGGTGATCTGTTTACCATCAAGTCGCAGGGCGGCGACGTTCGCGTGGTTTACTCGCCATTGGATTGCCTGAAGATTGCGCGCGCCAATCCCAATAAAAAGGTTGTGTTCTTCGCTATTGGTTTCGAGACCACTGCGCCTGCGAACGCCATGCTGGTATGGCGAGCACAGCAGGAAGCCGTGAAAAACGTTTCCATCCTGGTCTCCCATGTTCTGGTGCCGCCCGCGATCGCTGCAATCCTGCAATCGCCGTTGAACCGGGTGCAGGGATTTCTGGGGCCGGGACACGTGTGCGCGGTGATGGGGTATCGGGAATACGAACCGCTCAGCGCGCGGTTCAAGGTCCCGATTGTGATAACGGGGTTCGAGCCGCTCGATATTTTGCAAGGAACGCTGATGACAATCCGGCAGCTCGAAACGGGGCGCGCCGAAGTGGAGAACGAGTACTCGCGCATTCTTGACCGAGAGGGAAACAAGCCGGCGCAGAAGCTCGTCGCCAACGTGTTTGAAATTGCCGATCGCAAGTGGCGAGGGGTCGGGACGATCCCGAAGAGCGGTTACAAACTGCGCTGGGAGTTCCGCGATCATGATGCGGAAAAGCTGTTCGACGTTAAAGAGATTGATACGCTGGAGCCCGAGGTCTGCATCAGCGGGCAAATTTTGAAAGGCATCAAGAAGCCGCATGATTGCCCCGCCTTCGGCAGAGAATGCAATCCGCAACATCCGCTTGGTGCAACCATGGTATCAGCCGAAGGCGCCTGCGCTGCCTATTACGCCTATGGCAGGCACTTGAGGAGAGACAAGGACGACGTCAAGCTGACGGCGATTTCCACCGGAGGAGCCGCGTGACAAATCCTGGCACGTCCGCGAGTGGCCCGTCGCAACCGTCATTGCAACCCGATCCTTGGCGCGAGAAAGTCATGCACAAGTGCCGGGAATCGGTGGAAGTTAAGCAACAGTTTTTCGAGCACTACGCCGGCGCCATCGGCGAGCTGAGTCAGAAGATGGCCGAACGATTTCGCCAGGGACATCAGCTTTGGGTTATGGGAAACGGCGGGAGCGCGTGTGATGCGCAACATGTTGCGGTTGAGTTCATCCATCCCATCATTGAAAAGCGGCGAGCGCTGCCGGCGCTTGATCTGGTCAGCCAGGTGCCGGTGCTGACGGCCATTTCGAACGACAAGGATTTCGCGCGGGTATTCGTCGATCAGATCGACCTTTGGGGAAAGTCCGGCGATATGGCGCTGGCCATCTCCACCAGCGGGAGCTCGCCAAACCTGATCTACGCATTGGAAGCTGCGCGGCGCAAGAACATGCTGACCATTGGCTTTTCCGGCAAGGATGGCGGACGCATGAAGGACGCATGCGACTACTGCTTCATCGTGCCCAGCTTTAGCATCCATCGCATTCAGGAATCGCACGTCGCACTGTTGCACATCCTGTGGGACCTGACGCATGTAGCGATGGGTGAAGAGGACGTGATCTAACCAGCTACTTCGAGGTGTTATGAGCGAAGTCGTATCCCCAATTTTCGGTTCCTGTCCGCTGCCTATCTTTGAGCACAAACAGATCGTTCTCGGCCATGGCAGTGGGGGCAAACTGACGGCGGAGCTGATTGACAAAGTCTTCCGGCCTGCGTTCGCCAACCCGTTTCTCGACAAGCTCGACGACCAGGCCGTGGTCCAGGTGAATGGCTCCAGGCTGGCGTTTACCACGGATTCGTTCGTGGTCACGCCCATTTTCTTTCCCGGTGGGGATATTGGGCGGCTGGCAATCAACGGCACGGTCAATGATCTGGCCATGAGCGGCGCCCGTCCGCTGTATCTCGCCGCAGCTTTCATCCTGGAAGAGGGGCTCATAGCTGACGATCTTCGCCGCATAGTGGAGTCTATGCGTGACGCGGCGAACGAAGCCGGTGTGCTGCTGGTGACCGGCGATACCAAGGTCGTCAACCGTGGCAAGGGCGATCAAATCTTCATTACAACTACAGGGCTCGGCGTGATCGACATCCCGGTGGAGATTTCGGCCGATCGCGCGTGTCCGGGCGACAAGATCATCGTCAACGGATTCATTGGCGATCACGGAATGGCGATCATGTCGCAGCGTGAGAACCTGGAGTTCGAAGGCGCCATCGAAAGCGACTGCGCACCGCTGTACGGGCTGGTCAGCTCGATGTTGGAGGTGATTGGCGGCGACGGACTTCCGACTATTCACTGTCTGCGCGATCCAACTCGGGGCGGCGTAGCAACTACGTTGAATGAGATTGCCGGCCGGTCGCGGATCGGAATGCTGTTGCAAGAGCGCGATATTCCGGTCAGAGAAACGGTGAAGGGCGCTTGCGAAATCCTGGGACTCGATCCACTCTATGTGGCCAATGAGGGCAAGTTAATCGCGATCGTGGCCGCTGAAGCAGCGGATGAAATTGTCCAGCGCATGCGTCAACACCCACTGGGCGCTGCAGCTGTCGCAATCGGAGAGGTCGTTGCTGATCATGCCGGCATGGTGCTGATGAAGACCGAGATCGGCGGGACCCGCGTCCTGGATGTCATGTTTGGGGAGCAACTCCCGAGAATTTGTTAGGGGGCACCTGCCGCTGAGCGTGGTGTTCACATGTACCTCGGAGATGGTAAGGTGCTGGAAATCCGCCACTCCCCGATGTTCGGGGTAGCTGGACACAGATAGCTGAGAACGTTTGGAGAGCGGATAACGGGGATGGCAGAGAAAAGGGAGTTCCACGCGCGCACAGAACGTATCGAGGAACTGGTCAATAAACTCGAGCGAGCCAGCGATCCGGAACTGCACACGGCGGCGATCGAGCTTGTTCAGTCCGTGATGGAACTGCATGGGGCTGCTCTCGAACGCTTGCTGGACATCGTCTCCCAAAGCAACGAGGGCGAGAGCGTCACGGGCAAATTTGTGGCGGACGACCTGGTGGCGAGCGTGCTGCTTCTGCACGGTCTGCATCCCGAGGAGATGGAGACCAGGGTGCTTCGGGCGCTGGACAATGTGCGTCCGTTCCTGCACTCCAATGGTGCAGATGTTGAACTGGTCAGTATCGCGGATCGGGTGGTGAAGCTGCGCGTGCAGAAAGAGGGCGGTGGATGTGCCTCAACTGCTGCGACCATGAAGAGCGCCGTGGAGGATGCGGTGACCGAAGTTGCTCCCGACGCTGCGCAAATCATGGCGGAGGTCGTGCACCAGCCCGCTTCGTCAAAGCTGGTTGTCATTACCTGAACACTGGTAGCAAGGGAGAACCGTTATCGCGCGTCAACATACGACGCCGGATAGTCCGTCGCACACACCGAGAGTTCATAAGGGAGAGGAATGGAGCCTTACTAAGCGAGAGCCGGGCCGCAAAAGCGAGGGCCGGTCCTCGCGAGACTCTACAGGGATTAGCGCGGACGAGCGCAGGCCGATTGACCCGCGGATGCCGAATTTTCCGCCCGCGTAAAACCGACGCACGAAAGGAAACGGAATGACCGATGCTCCGGGGAATGAGGGCGAGCGCCAGAATGCCTTCGCGGCGTTGCGCAAGTTTACCCGCAAGCGCACACCCGCCGAGCGGTGTGAGTTGTGCAGCTCCGAGGTCGCAGCCGAACATGCGCACCTGCTGGAACCGGCGAAGCGGCAAATTCTGTGTGCCTGTGAACCGTGCGCCATTCTGTTCAGCGGTCAGGCGGATAGGCGCTATCGACGCATTTCGAGACGCGCCCTGTTGCTGACGGATTTTGACATCTCGGATGCGCAGTGGGAATCGCTCCTGATCCCCATCAACCTGGCGTTCTTCTATCGTGATGCTGCCTCGAACAAAATGGTCGCGATGTATCCCAGCCCGGCCGGTGCAACCGAATCATTGCTGAGTCTGGAGTCATGGGGTGACATTGCATCGCAGAGCACGCCGCTCCAAACCATGGAGCCTGACGTGGAAGCGCTTCTGATCAACCGTGTGGGTTCGGCACGTGAGTACTTTCTGGCGCCGATTGATGAGTGTTATCGTCTGGTCGGTCTGATTCGACTGCATTGGCGCGGCTTGTCTGGCGGAGCTGAGGTGTGGAAAGAGATACAAAGCTTCTTCAGTAATCTGAAGAACCGGTGCGGCAACAATGTGGAGACCATGCATGCCTGAGCTGAGCTTCCGGATCGAGGGCGCGGAAGCGGTTCCTTACGCAGCAGTGCCGCTGCTGGCCTTGAAGCTTCGCATCGCCAACCTGCCCGCTGATGAGGCAGTGCATAGCCTGAGCCTGCGATGCCAGGTGCAGATTGAGCCGACGCGTCGCGGCTACGCGGTGGCGGAGAAAGAAAAGCTGCATGACTTGTTCGGCGAGCCGGAACGCTGGGGCAGGACGGTTCGCTCGCTGCTGTGGATGAATACCAGCGTTTCGGTGCCTGGCTTTACTGGCGCTACGATTGTCGATCTACAGTTGCCCTGCACGTTCGACTTCAATGTTGCCACGACCAAATACTTTCACGGCTTGGAGTCGGGTGAGATTCCATTGTGCGTGCTTTTCAGCGGGACGCTTTTCTACAGCGACATCAACAATCAGCTGCAGATGACCCAGATCCCGTGGGACCGTGAAGCCAACTATCGCCTTCCTTTACAGATTTGGAAGCAGATGATGGACGAGCATTATCCCAACAGCGCGTGGTTGCGCCTGCAACGCGATGCCTTCGAGCGTCTTTACCGGTACAAGGTGCGGCATGGCATTCCCACGTGGGAACAGCTTGTAGAAAGAGTCGTACCTGACGAAGACCTCGCGCCGTCGGCTGCCTCGGAAGACGAAGATGAGGTCAAGGCATGAACTTCGCTGCGGTAGAGAAAATTGCGAATGCCGTCTTGTATGAGGGATACATCCTCTATCCTTATCGGCCGTCGTCGACGAAGAACCGGCAGCGCTGGAACTTCGGGACTTTGTACCCGCGCGACTTTGCCGAGGCGCAAGATCCCGCCGAGGCGTACCGGATGAGCAGCGAATGTCTCATCGCCGGAAGCGCGGATGCAAGGCTCGATGTGAGAGTGCGCTTCTTGCAGTTGGCGCAGAGACAGGATTCCACTCGCGGGACCGCCAACTGGGAAGAGGGTGTGGAGCGGTCGGCGGACCAGCATGGACTGCTCATTTCCGATCTGGTCGAGTCGCCTGCAAGCTTCGAACTACGATTCGACTCCGGCGACGGAGCGAGCCCACGAGAGCGACTCACAGGTCAGTTGGAAATCGAAGCAGAGCTGGTGCAGGCCGGGCTTTTCAAGCTGCATCTGGAGCTGGCGAACCTGAGTGCCATTGAAGGTGCTGCCAGTTCGGAGCGCGAGCGCATGCTGGCTTTTTCGTTCACGTCGGCGCACTTGCTGCTCGGCGTCACGGGCGGAGAGTTCGTCTCGTTGCTGGACCCGCCAGAGCAGTTTCGTACCGCGGCGGCTGGATGCCACAACAAAGGCGTGTTTCCGGTGCTGGTTGGGGAAGACGGTCAACGCGACATGCTGCTGTGCTCGCCCATCATTCTCTACGACTATCCGCAAATAGCTCCCGAGAGCGCAGGCGACTTTTTTGACGGCACCGAGATGGATGAGATGCTGGCGCTGCGCGTGCTCACGCTGACGGACGAAGAGAAGCAGGAGATGCGCCAGGGTGATGTTCGCGCGCGGGCCATTCTGGAACGTACTGAGACACTGCCGGCCGAGCATCTGATGAAAGTTCATGGCGCCATTCGCAGCATGCGACGAGTGCCCAATAACGAGGAAGAAACATGAGCGACAACTGGGATCCGTTTCCGGAGCGGCCCGCGGTTGAGAGCGTGCGCGTTTTTGGCGTCGAGTTGAAGAAGGGAAATCGTGTGCGGCTGTGGCCGCAGAAAACTGCCGACATCATGGACGTGGCGCTGCAAGGGCAGGTTGCGATCATCGAAGCCATCGAGCAAGACTATGATGATCAGATTCATTTTGCGGTCGTGCTGGAAGACGATCCCGGCAAAGACCTCGGAATGCTTCGTCAGCCGGGACACCGATTCTTCTTCTCGCCGGAGGAGGTCGAACCGCTCGCGCTGAGTGAGGACGGCGGAGAGCCAGCATGAGCCAGCGCATTCTGATCGCGGGCGTGGGGAATATTTTTCTTGGGGATGACGCGTTTGGCGTTGAAGTCGCGCGCGTACTCGCGGGCCGCGAATTCCCCGAAGGCGTTCGGGTGATAGACTTCGGAATTCGCGCCTTCGATCTAGCCTATTCGCTGCTCGACCCTTGGGACGCGGTCATCTTGGTGGATGCGGTTCCGCGCGGCGATGCGCCCGGCACGCTCTACACGATTGAACCTGATCTGAGCAGCATTGCCGCGGCCGAGACGGACGACGCTCCGCTGGATGGCCACAGCATGGATCCGGTGAAAGTGGTGCGGTTGGCGCAGACAATGGGCTCCATCACCGCGCGCTTGCTGGTTGTAGGATGTGAACCCGCCGACTGTGGCGGTGACGAAGGCCGCATGGGATTGACTGAGGCCGTGCAAAGCTCAATCACCGGGGCGGTGGACATGGTGGAAGAACTTGTGGAGCAGATTGCCGCCGCAAGGGCGAATAATCCAGACTGAAGCGGTGCTTCCGCCCTATACGCCCTGCGTGAGACTGCTGCTCCAAGGCTCGAGCAGTTCCTGTTCTCACATTCCGCTTCAAATTTCGCCTACAACCACCGTGGGATTACTCATCACTCCCACCTGTGACTCGAGTCACAACACTTTCGGGCATACCTGATTCAAGGTGATTCCATCGTGCTCCGACTGGCGACTTATTTCGATAGCGAGTAGACGGCCAGCCCGTGAATTTGAGATGGTTCACGACACGTAACGAAAGCACTACTCGGATCGGCGGATACTTTTATTCTGGAACCGCTCTAATCACTTTATTGCGACGCGAGTGTCATAGAGGCGCTACAGCGTTGTCTTTGACCTCAAATCCGTAGTATCGTACTCCACAACTGACTTCCGACTACCCCACAAATCGGACCCGTCGATTGCGAGAGCGCTCCAAATGACAAATGTTTTTCACGGCTCTCCGTGCTAGCATGGAAACCCGACAGGTGCTCCCATGAACGTTAGTGACGCGGTTGAATCGCTGTTGAAGCAAAAGGCCAGCAAGGAAGTTTTGTGGGTGGGTCCTGAGCAGTCTGTTTACGAAGCTATCGAGAAGATGGCCCAAGGGGAAGTTGGAGCCTTGCTGGTGTTGGCAGAAGGCAAGCTCGTCGGAATCCTCTCAGAGCGCGACTATGCCCGCAAGGTCATCCTTATGGGGCGGTTATCCAAGGAGACCTCGGTCTCAGAGATCATGACCAGCCCGGTGATCTTTGTCACTCGCCAAAACACCATAGACGAGTGCATGGCCATCATGACCAACCACCGTATCCGGCATCTTCCTGTGGTCGAGGAGGGCGCTGCCATTGGAATGGTGTCCATCGGTGATCTTGTGAAGTGGATCATCTCGGGTCACGAAGAAACCATCAGGCACTTGGAAGGCTACATCACAGGGAGGTATCCCGCCTGAGCAGGGGCAGAATCGATTTTAGCCAGGTGCGTAAGGGTCTGCGTGAGAACTCATTTTGAGTTGGCACGCTGGAACGATTGCGCAAGTTCCAGCCTCGAATGGGGCGGAAGAGCTTATAGCGGTTCCGGGATTAGGCGATTTTTCTTCTTGTCGCATACGCGGGCCTGAAGGCCCGCACTACCCGTGCAATCCGGACACACCTAATGCGGAACTGGTCTAGCCCGGCGCTTTAGCGCTGGGTAGGGTGAGAATTAAGACCGAGTCCCGTAGGGACGGCACAGTTTCTCACATATCCTCTGAAGCCCGCTCTACCCCTCAGCACCACTCTCCGGATTGTGACAAAATGAAACTCTAATCTCATGTCCGACCCAAGCATTCCTGATCCCCAACCCACGGCCGAACCCGACGAGTCATTCGGTGAACTTCTTTCCCAGTTTGAGCAGAGCCATTCACACAAGGCTGAAGACGGCAGCCGGCAAATCGAAGGCACGGTGATTGCTGTCTCCACCGAGTCGGTCTTCCTCGACATCGGTTTCAAGAGCGAAGGCATTCTGCCGCTAGCAGCCTTCCAGAGCTCCGGCGAAGAAGTGAAACCCGGCGACAAGCTCGTGGTCTCGGTGAAAGGTCGCGATTCTGACGGCTACTACGAACTTTCTCGCTTCAAGACGGTACTGCCAAAAGACTGGTCGTCGCTGGAGCAGGCCTTCGCTGACAAGGCGACGATCATGGGTACGGTGACCGGCGTGATCAAGGGCGGACTCAGCGTGGACGTGGGAGTGCGCGCGTTTATGCCGGGTTCGCGCAGTGGTGCGCGCGACACCGCTGAGATGGAGAAGTTGGTGGGGCAGGAGATCCGGTGCCGGATTATCAAGCTCGACGTGACTGATGAAGACGTGGTGGTGGACCGCCGCGTCGTGACCGAAGAGGAAGAACGTAGCGGGAAGGAGCGTCGCTATTCCGAGGTCAAGGAAGGCGAAATGGTGCATGGCGTGGTCCGCAACCTCACCGATTACGGCGCGTTCGTCGATATCGGCGGAGTGGATGGCCTGCTGCACGTTGGCGACATCGCCTGGAGCCGGGTGTCGAAACCTGCTGATGTGCTCGCGGTTGGCCAGGAAATCGAAGCCAAAGTTCTTAAGATCGATCCGGAGAAGCGGCGCATTTCGCTGGGCATGAAACAACTTCAGCCGGATCCCTGGCATTCGGTGGCGGAAAAATATCAGACGGGCGAGCGCGTGCGAGGCGCTGTGACGCGAGTTGCCGACTTTGGTGCGTTTGTCGAACTTGAGCCCGGGGTGGAAGGCTTGATCCACTTCTCGGAAATGTCGTGGGCCAAAAAAGCCAGACAAGCCAGCGACGTGGTGAAGCCGGGCGAGACAGTCGAAGCGGTGGTTCTGGCAGTGAACCCGAACGACCGCCGAATTTCGCTGGGGCTCAAGCAGGCGCTCGGAGATCCCTGGGCCGCAGTGACACAGAAGTTTGGAGTCGGCACGGTAATCGAAGGGCCAGTGACCAGCCTCACCAACTTCGGTGCCTTCGTGCAGCTTTCCGACGGCGTCGAGGGAATGATTCACGTCGGCGAAATCAGCGCCGAGAAGCGCATCAAGCACCCGCAAGAGGTGCTGAAAGTCGGGCAAGTAGTTAAGGCCCAGGTGCTCGCGATCGACAAGGAAAGGCGACTCCTGCGGCTGGGAATGAAGCAACTGGTTCCCACCAGCCTGGACGAGTACATCGCTGAGCACAAGGAGGGCGATGCGGTCACGGGACGTGTGATCGAAATTTCAGATGGCCAGGCTCGGGTGGAACTGGGCGAAGGCATCCAGGGTATGTGCCAAATCGTCGCAGAGGGGCGAGCGAAGGAAGATACGCGTGGGGAAGCGAGAGCGGATTTGTCAGCGTTGAGCTCCATGCTGAAGGCGCGCTGGAAGGGCAGCGCCGATGACGGCGCGACCAAGCTGGAAACCATTCGTGCCGGACAAATTCGCGGTTTTCGGATTGCAAAGCTGGATGCGGTTACGAAGAAGATTGAATTGGAGTTGGCCTAGCGGAACATCGACGATCGCGCAGCAGTTGGTGCAGCATGAATGCAGATTGCCGCGCCCGAGAGGCTCAGGCTGAAGTATCGTTCGACGAAGATTTGCTGCCCGATGTAAGTTGTGGCGCCGACTGTCCTTGTGCGGTGAATGCGGCCAGGGCATCGTGCAGGCGGTCGAAGAGCCGCACTGGGCCGATGACCTCTGTCAAGCGATGCCGTTTTAGGTCTGCCTTAAGCGAGAACGGAACGCGCGCGAACGCCAACACGACATCACGACGAACCAACTCCTGTTGAAGCTGTCGCACCACTCGCGCGGCGGTGTAGTCCACATTCGTGATCGCCTCGGCATCCACTACCAGCCAGCGCACGGGCGAAGGACCTGGCGCAACCAATCCGCGAATCTCTCCCGCAAACAGGCTGGCATTGGCGTAGAAGAGCGCTGCTCCGAAGCGATAGATCGCCAGCCCCGGCTCGGTAACAGCGCCGGGCACAGCCGGGATCAAATGCCACACTTCGTTTTGGACTCCGGCGAACACTCCGGTGTGAGGACGATAGCTGTGCCGCACAATTCGCAGCAGGGACAGCACCATGGCCAGCACGATGCCTTGTTCGACGCCCAACAGCACTACGACTGCTGCCGTAAACAAGGCCAACGCGTATTCTCCGGGACTCTCGCGACGAATCTCGCGCAGGGCGCGCAGGTCGATGAGGCGGATGGCAATGAAGAACACAATCGCGCCTAGTACGCAGCGGGGAAGATACTGCAAGGGCTTGGTCAGAAATAGCAGCACCAGCGCCACAATCGCCGCCGTGGCGATTTGTGCAAGCTGGCTCTGACCGCCGGAGCTTTCGACCATCGCGGTTTGAGTAGGGCTTCCGTCGACAACAAACGTTCCGCTCAAGGCCGCCGCAGCATTGGCGGCCGACAGACCGACCAGGTCTGCATCCTCGTCCAGTTGTTGGTGGTGGCGCACCGCATAGAAACGCGCCGTTGCTGCGCTCTGGGCAACAATCATTACTACGCACGAGCCGGCCACGCCAATCAACGGCAAAATGTCCTTCCCGTGCACGTCCGGCAAACCTAGATGCGGGAGCCCGCCAACGACCGGCCCGACGATGGCGATGCCATGCCCTGCGAAGTCCCAGGCCGCGCTCGCCGCTATCGCTCCGGCAACGGCGATCAAAGGCCCGGGTACCTTGGGCGCAAACCGGCTGAAGGCGAAGACGCTGGTCACGACCACTACCGAGATAACCACGGTCGGCAACTGGATGTGTGGCAGGCTGCGGAAGACCTCCAGGAGCTGTACAACGCTTCTGCGGGAGTGAACTTCCACTCCGACCATCTCGCCCAGCACCGCAATACCGACCTGAAATCCGACACCGGCGAGAAATCCCACCAGCACAGTCTGCGAGAGGAAGTCAGCCAGGAATCCCAGTCTCAGGATGCGTGCCAGCAGTAGGAATCCGGCGGTCAGCAGCGCCACCATTCCAGTCAGGGCCACGTATCGGGCGCTGGCGAGTGGTGCCATTCCTGCCAGCCCGCCGGCAAGTATCGCGGCGGTGGCAGAGTCGGCAGCGACCACGAGGTATCGCGACGAACCGAACACCGCAAATGCCAGCAACGGCAGCAGCAGCGTGTAGAACCCTGTAACCACGGGCGTGCCGGCAATCTTGGTATAGCCCAATGCCTGCGGGATGTTCATCGCCGCCAGTTGAAATCCGGCTAGCGCGTCGCGGGCCGCGCCCCCGCGACTCAACGGGCGTATGCCTTGAAACAGTGGCAGCCAGCTAGCGTTTTTCGTGGCTTGCGGGTGATCTGTTCCTGACGGTGGCGTGGCTGGTAGGCTCATGGTTACTGTGGGATCATCCTTTCGATCCGCCACGGGATGGGATAACAATTTGCTGGCTGGCCATATTATTTCTTCGCCTGGGAATCTGTTGGCGGCGTTTCCGGTCCCAGTTTCTCTTCCGCATCGCACTCTTTGCGGCGAAGGTCCCTAATCTCTGCTGCCTTTGCTTTGCGGAGGTCCTTCACTCTCGCCCTTTCATCCTTCCGAATCTTGCGTCGCTGGAGGAACGAGGCCCCGGCGAGTTGGGTCCTCGCCTTCTCTTTTTCTGACCGCTCGGCGTCTCTTTCTTTTTTCAGGGCATCCCATTCATCTTTACGCAGGTGCATTCGCAACTGAATTTCCCGTTCGCGCTCGTCTTCCAATTGCTCGATCAGTGCACCGTGGCTTCTCACGACATCCACCAACGTACTCGTCGTCCAGGCGAAGGTGAACAGGCCCGAGATCGCGATAACCGGGCTGATGTTTCGCCATGGCTGTTCGAGTGCAATGGTTCCGTAGCCGAGCGTGGTGTAGGCGTTCGCGCAGAAGTAAATGGAGTCATGAACGCGCGCGATGAGGCCGAGATGGTTCAGCGTGAAGGCCCACATCAGAATTTCGGCGAGGTGCAGCGCCAGCATGAGGAAGATGGACCCGCCGAACAGGAACCCCGCCCTGAGCAGATGAGGCCGGCTCGTAAGCAACCGACGCTCGCCCCTGCGAGTCAAGCGAAGGATGTGGTGCAGGCCAGCGCCGTGAAATAGCACCAGGCAGACTAGTATGAAAGCCCCGATGCCCAGCGACGCCAGCGGTTTGAATTCTTCGGGAATTCCAGACAGAAGCGATTGAAGCGCGGGCAAAAAAGCCTCCGCCGCTATTCCACCAGACTCGGGCAGGTCAGACAACTTCTGTGCTGCTCGCTTTCATTGCCGTGGTTGCGATATGATCCGCTCGCCGTGGTCCTCGTCGTTTACACGGGAGCGGGCCCACCCGAGGCATGGCCGGAGGTCGTAGCTCTCAGCAACAAGCCGCTGCCCCCACGCAAGTGCACATTCTTGTCAGACTCCAAAATGATCTGGCCCATTGGATCCTGTCGGCCGGCATGGGCAATTTTTAGGTCTTCAAAGCCGTAGGCGCCGCAGGCCGAAGGCGAGAACAACCAAAGCGCCTGCTCCCGATCGTCGCCAGGTATCGCCCCGTGGCAGGCCCCATCACGAGACGCAATCAGCTTCGCGGTCACGTCGCCCCCAATCGTTGATTTCCCGACCACTTGACTGTCAAACATCACGGTGCCCGTCTCCGCGATAGACCGCATCCCCTCCGATTTGCACCGTGACCCAGTCGGCTGGTGTGGTTCCATAGTCATCAATCGCGTTGGTGGGCAATTGCGCCTCGAACACCTCCATCATGGAAGCCAGCGAGCGCAGGCTCGTCGTTACGGGTATGGCGCTGCCACGAATCATCAATTGATCGAATGACATCACGATGCGCGAACCTGAAGCCGCGCTCGGTCGCTTAACTTCGACGACATGTCCAAGCAACTTGGTACCCGCCCGAATTCGCGTCCGTGAAGCCAGGGGAACGTCTTGCATCACCCTTGCTTCGATTTTCTGGCCCACCCTGGCTTTTCTGGCGTCCAGCGTTGTCCGTAGCATTACTGGGATAATCGTCCCGGCTGGAATCTCTTGCGCCATCAAGGCCGACGCTAACAAAAATAGGCTCGACACAAAAACCTTGAACCCTCGCATATTCATTCCTCAATCGCTATTCTCAGAAGATGTCACCATGTCCGCTTACGATGCAAGTTTGGGCAAGACCGAAGGTCTGTTCCGTAGTATTGGCTGACCACCGTGTCATCAGCTACCCTGAATCATGTCCCAATCGTTAGAGCAGGCGCTGGAGTTGATTCATGAGAACCGTCCGGAATCCATTGACCGGGCGCTGGCGCTTCTACAAAACACCGTCTACTCCTTCAGCATGAAAGTCTGCGGCCATCCCCAGGACGCGGAAGACACTATGCAGGACGTGCTGCTGAAGTCAATCCCGTATCTTGGCAAGTTCGACAACGCGCAGGCGCTCTCGGTCTGGCTTTACAAGGTCGCGCGAAACCGATGTGTAAGCAGCCGCCGGGGCAGCCAGTTTTCTCCCGCCAAAAATTTGTCGCTGGACGAGTTGATGCCCCACAGTCACGAACTGCGGGAATTGCAGAACGCTGGCATCCCCAATCCGGAGACCGCCTTGCTGAACAGCGAAAGCGCCGAGCAACTGAAGCAGGCGATCCTGCGGGTGCCTCCGCAGTACAGGATGGTGCTGGTCCTGCACGATATGGAGGACTTGACCACGGCGGAAGTCGCTCAGATCATGGGCTTGCGCGAGGGAACGGTGCGGGTTCGGCTGCACCGCGCACGTTTATTTGTCCGCCAGCAATTGGCGAAGCTGCGGAAGGCTCGCCGGGTTACCAGCCTGACGCTGCATGCCAGCGCCGAGGAACCGCGGCCGCCGCGGTGCCGCCGGCTATTTGCCGCGCTTTCCGATTACATGGACGGTGTCATCGACGATGCCATGTGCGATGAGATGGACCGCCATTTGCATGACTGCCAGCCGTGCCAGGCGTTTTTGGCCAGCTTGAAAACCGCCGTGGCTCAGTGCCGGTCGTATCGGCCGCAGTGCGATTCCAAGCGCGCCGAGCAGCTCCGCAGAGATCTGCTGCCCAAATACCAGCAGGCAGTTGCCGCCTTGGAGCGGAAGAGCCAAGCCGTCCGCAATTAGACCTAGTCGAAAGTCGGTGTACTCCATGGAACGAGGAGCCTTCGATTCGTATCAGGGCACGACTGACGTTGGGGTGCCCCGTTCTAGCCCTCTTTTGGCTAGGGCGGGGCGGTTTGTGGCTGAAATCCCGTTTCCCGAATCGGGAATCCTCCACACCCTTCATAGATTTCCTGTAACGGTGCGCCTCGTCACTGCGTTTATCCCCGTAGCTCAGATGTAATGGGCTGTAGGAGCCTCCTAAGGCTCCCTATATTACGGAGAACGCCATGATCTCGGCAAGCGTAACTTTGACTCAACCCCTCGGCACTCACCGCCAATTCATTGCTACCAGCGGTAGCGGACACCACTTCCTGCTTGACGACGCGGCCGGCAATACTGGGGCAAAACCCATCGAACTCGTTGCGATCGCCTTAGCAGGCTGCACGGCGTTTGACGTCATCAACATCCTGCGCAAGAAGCGCCAACAGGTGACTGGCTACGAAGTGACGGTCGAAGCCGACCAGACGCCGAATCCGCCGCAGGTCTTCACCCAGGTTCGCATTCATCACATCGTGACCGGTGAGGACGTCTCCGCCCAGGCGCTGGAAGACGCCATCCGTCTCTCGGAGGAGAAGTACTGCTCGGTTGGCGCGATGGTCAAGCTGAGCGCCGAACTGCACACCACGTTTGAGATTGTGCCGGCGATGGAAGCTGCATTGGTCGGGGCATAGGGATGTTGGGCGTCTCACGCACACCGATGCCGGCCATCCTGAAAAGCCGCTGGTCGCGATCGCCGAGAATTGCATTGACGCGCGCCGTGCGGCTCGCGGTGCTCGCCGCGATGTTTGTTGTGCCGCTGGCCGCGCAAACCAGCACTCCGCTGACTTTGCCCGAAGCTGTCAGCCTGGCGCTGGAGAAAAATCCCCTGCACAAGGCCGCAACGGCCGACACCCGCATTTCGGCCGCCGGCATCCGCGAGGCCCGCTCGCCGCTCATGCCGAACATCATGTTTACCGAGAGCGCCGTTCGAGGGAACGATCCCGTATTTGTTTTCGGCTCACGGCTGCGGCAGCAGAGCTTTACACTCGCCGACTTTGCCCTCAACCGGCTAAACACGCCAACGCCCATTAGCAATTTTTCCAGCCGCTTCTCCGGGCAGTGGAGTCTGTTCGACGGGCTGCAAAGCTGGTTCGGCGTGAGTCGCGCGAAATACATGCAGCAAGCGGTTGAGCAGCAACTCGACCGCACTGACCAGGAACTTGTGTACCAGGCCGTGCAGGCTTACTTCGGAGTGCTGCTCGCACAGAAGCAGGAACAGGTAGCCGAGGACGCGTTGAAAACCGCGCAAGCTATCGAGGCCAGTAGCCGGGTACGAGTGGAGAGCGGCATGGTCGTGGACTCCGACTTGTTGAGCGCACAGGTGGTGACGTCCAGACGTAAACAGGAACTGATCCAGACACAGGATGGCCTGGCGTTGGCGCGCACGCAACTCGCGCTTGCTCTCGGGATGCCAGCGGATACCGCGTACGAACCGCAGGAGACGCTGGTGGAGCGCCAGTTCCCGGCTGCGACCGCAGCGGAGTTGGAGTCGAAGGCTATGGAAAAACGTCCCGACCTGAAGCGCGTGGAATCGGAGCGCAGCGCGCAAGCTAAGAGCGTCTCGATGGCCAAGGGCGCACTGGCGCCACGGCTGAACGTCTTCGGCTCGTGGGAGACGGACAGTCCTTCTCCGGGATGGAACGGTGGCAACAACTGGATCGCCGGCGCGGAGTTGCAGTTCGATCTGTTCGACGGCGACAGCAAGAGGGCACACATCGCCCGCGAAAAGGCGGTGCAGGAGAAAGCCACGGCGATGCGGGATGCCTATCGCGACGAAATCCGGCTGGAAGTGCGCAAGGCCTACTACGGATATGATGCCGCGCGTCAGCAGGTCGAGGTCGCTCGCGGCGCGATCGCGCAGGCGGATGAAAGTTTGCGCATCAACCAGAACCGCTACGAAGGTGGGCTGACCACCGTCAGCGATCTGCTGGGCATAGAAGAGGCCGCGCATCGCGCCAAGTCCGATTACTGGCAGGCAGTGTACCGCGTCCAAACCAGCTATGCGGGCGTCGAGCTGGCGACGGGAACACTGACTCCCGCTTCTCCGGTGGTGACGCAATGACTCATCTCTTGTCTGGTCCCACTGTCATCCTGAGGGAGGACTTGACTGAACGCTCTTTTTCTCTTCCAGTTGTCATCCTCAGTAACCGACCCGCCGGGCGGGCTGAGATTGAAATGACCACTCCCAAACTCACATCTGGGGTGCCCCGCACTGGCCCCAAACTCACACCCGGGGTGCCCCGTTCTAGCCCTCTTTTGGCTAGGGCGGGGCAGTTCGGGTCCCACTCCTTTTTGACTGTCATCCTGAGCGACGAATCCGGTCGCGGTGGCGACTGGATGAGGAGTCGACGGACCCCTATACCGCCAACCCACCTTCGCCGCGCGCCCCATCCATTCGCCCTTCTTTGGCGAAAGAGTGGGACAGTAACTATCTCCACGCTTGCACTTCTCCTCGCTCTCACCGCTTGCTCCGGCGAGAAGCCCACCACGCCGTCCGCGCCCGAAACCGTTTCCGGCATCGCCCTGTTCACCGCACAACGCATCCCCGTCCCCGATTACGTTGAGGCCACTGGCACGGTGCGCGCAACGCAGTCAGCACAGCTCGCCAGCCAGGTCATGGGAACGATCACCCGGATCAACGTGCACGAAGGCGATGCGGTCCGCCGCGGCGAAGTCCTGATCACAATCGATGCGGCGCAGCAGCGATCTGCCTACGACAGCGCCAGCGCTGGACTGCAGGCCTCGCAGGAAACCATCGCCGCCGCCGATGCCGACTACGCCCTGGCCGAATCGACCATGAAGCGCTACCAGATGCTGTACGACAAGAAGTCGGTGAGCCCGCAGGAATATGACGAGGTCAAGACCAGGCTGGCGGCCGCGAAGGCGCGCCGCGACGCCGCGCACGCTGGCCGGACTCAAGCCGAAGCCGGGGTTGCCGGGGCGAGCACGGCGATCAGCTTCACAAAAATTCGCGCGCCGTTTGACGGTCTGGTAGTCGCCAAGCTGGCGGACGCCGGGGCCATGGCGGCTCCGGGAGTTCCCCTGCTCATGATCGAAGATCCGAACCACTTCCGCCTGGAGGCCACGGTGGACGAAAGCAAGATGGGCGCAGTCCGTCTGGGTGAAACGGTGCCGGTCGTGATTGATGCGTTGGACGACCAGGCGATCACCGGCAAGGTTGTCCAGATTGTACCTGCCGCCGATCCCGCGAGCCGGACCTTCACCGTCAAGATCGATCTTCCGTCCAATCCGCAGATGCGCTCGGGACTCTTCGGGCGAGCGCGCTTTCCGCGCGGGCAACGCGAGTCGGTGATAATTCCCCAGACAGCGGTGGTCCGCCGCGGACAATTGCAGGCAGTCTATGTCGTCGGCAAGGACCAGCTCGCCAGCCTGCGCTACGTCACGCTGGGCGCACCTTCAGCGCAACAGGTCGAGGTTCTCTCGGGGATCGAAGCTGGCGACCAGATTGTCGCTCAGCCCGGAGATCGCGAGTTGGGCGGCAAGCGGGTCGAGGCGAAGTGATGGCCGAGATCAAGACTCCAATGCGGATGGCCGGCGCAATAGCTTCGCACTTTATCAACTCGAAGCTTACGCCGCTATTCGTGGCAGCCTCATTGTTGCTTGGCGCATTCGCCATCTGGAAAACCCCGCGCGAAGAGGAGCCGCAAATTGTTGTGCCCATGCTCGATGTCTTCGTGCAAATGCCCGGTGCCTCGCCCGCCGAAGTCGAGCAGCGGGCCAGCATTCCCATGGCACGCCTTCTGCGTGAAGTACCGGGCGTAGAGTACGTCTACTCCATCTCACAGCCGGGCATGAGCCTGCTGGTGGTGCGCTTCTACGTGGGGACGAAGGAAGAAGACGCGATTGTCAAGACCTACAACAAGCTCTACTCGAACTTCGATCGCATACCCGCCGGCGTTTCGCAGCCGCTGATTAAAGTTCGCTCCATCGACGACGTGCCGATCATGGCGCTGACCCTGTGGGGCAAGAATTACGACAGCTATCAACTGCGGCAGATCGCGGGCGAGCTGGAGGAGCAGCTTAAGCAACTCGACAACGTTTCCGAAACCAAGATCATCGGCGGCCTTCCCCGGCAGGTGCGGGTCACGCTCGACACGCAGAAGCTGGCGGCGTACGGCACGACCCCGGGAGCGGTGGTCGCGCAGTTGAACCAAGCTAATGCGCGCGACAATGCCGGCAGCTTTGCCCGCGACAACCAGGAGTTCGCCGTCGAGGCCGGACGGTTTCTTGGGACCGCGAATGATTTGCAGCAGATCGTTGTCGGTGTGCACCAGGGCCATCCGGTATATCTGCGCGATGTCGCTGCCTCGATCGTTGACGGGCCATCCGAACCGGAAAATTACGTTCTCTACGCCAACGGCGCGGCGGCGGCGAAGGGCGCCGTGCGCGGCGACTATCCGGCTGTGACCATCACCCTGGCCAAACGCAAGGGCACCAATGCCACCGACATCACCCAGGCGGCAGAGAAGAAGATCGAGTCGCTGCGCGGATACCTGCTACCGCCGGACCTGAACGTCACCGTCACCCGCAACTATGGCGAGACCGCAAAGGACAAGTCCGATGAATTGCTGCAGCACTTGTTGATTGCCACGCTTTCGGTCACGCTGCTGATCGCGCTGGCGCTCGGGTGGCGCGAATCGGGCGTAGTGCTGATCGCAATTCCGGTCACCCTGGCGCTGACGCTGTTCATCTTCTACTTCTTCGGTTACACGCTGAACCGCGTGACGCTGTTCGCACTGATTTTCTCCATCGGCATCCTTGTCGATGACGCAATCGTGGTAGTCGAAAACGTAGTGCGCCACTTTCGCCTACCGGAGAGTCGCGGGCGGGCCTTATCCGAGGTGGCTGTCGAAGCCGTGGATGAAGTCGGTAACCCAACCATCCTCGCGACCTTCGCTGTGATCGCCGCGATCCTGCCGATGGCGTTCGTGCGCGGCCTGATGGGGCCCTACATGCGTCCGATTCCCGTGGGCGCATCGGCCGCCATGCTGTTTTCGCTGATTGTGGCTTTCGTGGTTTCGCCGTGGGCTGCGCTGCGACTGCTCCGGCACTACGCCACGGGAAGTGGCTTTCAAAATGAGACGGAGGGTTGGACGACCCGGCTCTACCGTCGAATCATGAACCCGCTCATTGAGAGCGCAGGGAGGCGCTGGATCTTTCTGGGCAGCATGGTTGTGCTCCTGCTCCTCGCCTGCTCCCTGGTGGCATTCAAGCTGGTGAAAGTGAAGATGCTGCCGTTCGACAACAAGAGCGAGTTTCAAGTGATCGTCGACATGCCCAACGGCACGACGCTGGAGCAGACGACACGTGTGGCTCAGGAGCTAGGGCAGTATCTGGGGAAGCAGCCTGAGGTCGCGAACTACCAGGTGTACGCAGGCACGTCCGGCCCTTACAACTTCAACGGACTAGTGCGCCATTACTTCCTGCGGCGGGGCGCCAATCAGGCTGACATCCAGGTGAACCTGCTGAACCGGCACCAGCGCAGTGCTCAAAGCCATGCCATCGCCAAGCGGCTGCGGCCCGGCCTGGTTGAGATTGGCAACAAGTATGGCGCCGCGCCTGAAAGTCGCTGAGGTGCCCCCCGGCCCTCCCGTACTCGAAACCCTGGTGGCCGAAGTATATGGTCCCGACTACCAGCAGCAGATCGAACTGGCGAAGAAGATCAAGCAAATCTTTCAAACTACGCCGGGAGTTGTGGATGTGGACTGGTACGTCGAAGACCCAGAGGTGAAGTACGACGTCAAGGTCGACCTCGACAAGGCTGCGCTGAACGGCGTTTCCGCGGCGGCAGTGGCCCAGACCGTGCAGATCGGACTGGATGGCACAACTGCGGGCTTGCTGCACGATCCCAAGTCGCGCGAGGACGTTCCCATTCGCGTGCGGCTCGACCGCCCCGGACGCTCGGCGATCGACTCGCTCACCGCGATGCGGATGCCCACCGCTCCGGGGTCCCCAACAAGTCCCGGTTTTGGACTTGTTGGGGTGGGTGCGACCGGCGGGCAGGTGTCGATCGCGGAGGTCACCAATGTCGAGAAGAAAACCATCGACACCAGTCTCTACAGCAAAAACCTGCGGCCGGTGGTGTACGTGCTCGGCGATGTTGCTGGAGAAGAGGAGAGCCCGGTCTACGCCATCCAGAAGATGGGCAAGGCCATCGACCAGCTCAAGACAGCTGAGGGATACCACATCAAGCAGTACAACGTCTCGATGCCTACTGAGACTGATCGGCTATCGATGAAGTGGGACGGGGAATGGCACATCACGGTCGAGGTCTTCCGCGATCTGGGACTGGCCTTCGCCGCGGTACTGGTGCTGATCTACGTGCTCGTGGTGGGCTGGTTCCGGTCCTTCATCACGCCGCTGGTGATCATGGCTCCGATCCCGCTGACGCTGGTCGGCATTCTGCCAGCCCACGCCTTGATGGGAGCGTTCTTCACCGCGACGTCGATGATCGGCTTCATCGCTGGCGCCGGAATCATTGTGAGGAATTCGATCATCCTGGTGGACTTCATCGAGCTGCGCCGCGAGCAGGGCATGACGCTGGAACACGCGGTCGTCGATGCCGGCGCGGTGCGCTTCCGTCCGATGCTGCTGACCGCGGCGGCGGTGGTGGTGGGCGCAAGCGTAATTCTGTTCGACCCGATTTTTCAGGGGCTCGCAATTTCTCTGATGGCCGGCGAAGTGGCTTCCACGCTACTATCTCGTATGGCCGTCCCGGTCCTGTATTACATGGTTGAAAAACGTAACTTGCCGGCGCCACCAACCCTGGAGTGCGCGCCTGACGCTTCGGAGGTACAAGTATGAAGATCGAACGCTCTTTGCGCCTTATCGCGGGTGCTTTTGTCTTGATCTCACTGGCACTCGGCTATTGGGTCTCGCCCTACTGGTATCTGTTCACCGCCTTTGTCGGCTTGAATCTCTTCCAGTCGGGCTTCACCAACTGGTGCCCCATGATGGCCTTCCTGCGCAAGCTGGGAATGAAATCGACGGGTGGAGTGTAATAGAAGCATGACTGGCTGGATTCCGATCGTCGCGTTTCTTGTTGTCTATATCCTCCTGACGCAATGGCTTCTGCCGAAGCTCGGCGTTCCCACTTGAAGGACCCGAGGCAGCGCCGAGTCTCGGCGTGAAACGACTGAGAAACCGCTTCCGCCAAACAAGTAACTTCAGCGGCGAGATCCTGTCGCGACAGGTTCCCCGGGTTCGACCTTCACCACCGGATGTCGCCATCTGACAAATGATAGAGCGCCGGAAGTCATCGCGGACTTCGAAACCAAGTGGCCACCGAGGAGGGCACTCATGAAGCAATTGAAATCGATAAGCATGGCAGTAACCGTTGTGTTGGCATTCGCAGCCACAGCAGCTCTGGCTCAGGGCGGGGGCCCTGGAATGGGGATGCCCAACTACGATCCCAAGACAGAAGTCACGGTCAAGGGGACTATCGAGGACGTTCAGCAGCAGCAGGGAAGGCATGGTTGGATGGGTACCCACCTTCTGCTGAAGACTGACTCGGGAACCCTGGACGTACACGCCGGACCATCGGGTTACATCACGGAGAACCACTTCTCATTCGCTAAGGGCGACTCTATTGAAGTCATTGGATCGAAGGTCACGATCCAGGACAAAGACGCATTGCTGGCGCGTGAAATTGTCAAAGACGGAAAGACCCTAACGCTACGTAACGCCCAAGGCATTCCCCAATGGTCAGGTAGCCGGTGGCGCAGCAACTGACTGTCGTCCGGCCTTTGAAGGAGCACCTGCGTGGTGCTCCGCTTCCTGGAGAGGGCGCGGCTTTGCTTGCGCCCCTTTTGATCTGCTCGGGCGAGTGGGTTGACCCCATGAGAAAAAAATGACCCATCGCGTTTGCCCCCGTGTCGCGACCCCGTACGGGTTTGCAAGAGTGGAGTGAAGCGGCTGGAGCGATTTTCGAATTGCTGTATCCGCCAAGCTCGGGTAGAGCGGCGCTTCAGCGCCGCGTCAACGCCGCTCTATTTACGAGGCTTTCAGCCCGCCGCATCGCAGTGGGCTGAAAGCCTAAACTTCGGAGGCGCAGCCTGGACGCGGACCTGAAGGTCCGCTCTACCCGGATACACCTACCTCGAAACCGCTTTAAGAACCAGCCCCGAACGGGGCGGAAGATCTTAGCCCAGCGCGTACCGGGGTCCCCAAGCCACGCCGCGGGTAGGGTGGAAAAATATCCGAATCTCTTCAGGGACGGCACATTTTCACAAACCCTCTATGTCCACCGGCGCATGGAATTTCGTCCAACTACTTGCGGCACCGGATGAATCGCTCGCCTCAGGTTAGAATCTAAGAACAAAACAAGACCGTAATTCCTTTTACATGTCAGGGTTATCGATTTGAAATGGACCGGGATATCTATGACTCATCGCAGTGGAAATGGACGAGCTAGACTCGCCCTTGAATTGGGACTGGGTCTGCTTGTGGCGTGTGTTATCGCGGGCGTGTTGTCGCTGGGCGCGTGCAGTCGCAGCAAGGCGCAGGGCCCCCAGGGTCCTCCCGTTATGCCTGTGAAGGTTCAGAAAGTCGAATCGCATGAGATCGGCGACACTTCGGAATACGTCGCCACCATCAAGTCGCGCCATTCCGCTACCGTCATGTCTGACGTTGAGGGTTGGATCTTCGACATCCACGTGCATTCCGGCCAGTTCGTGAAGAAGGGTCAGACCCTGATGGAGATCGATCCACGGCGGCAGCAAGCCGCGGTCTCTAATTTCGACTCGCAACGCGCCTCCAAAGAAGCGTCCTTGCAATGGGCCAAACTCCAGTTGGATCGCGCCGTGACCCTATATCAGTCCGGAGTAGTCAGCAAACAAGACCTGGATCAAGCGCAATCGACCTACGATTCCGCTGTGGCGGACGTGAAATCGTTGGGCGCGCAGATTACTCAGCAGCAGGTCCAACTGAAGTACTACAGCGTGTTCGCGGCCACGGATGGGCAAGTTGGCGACATTCCGGTGCACGTCGGCGACCGCGTGACCAACACCACGATGCTGACTACGATTGATGAACGCGGCGGGTTGGAGGTGTATCTCACCGTACCGTCCGAACGCGCCCACGAAGTCAAGATGGGAGCTCCGGTCGAGGTCCTGGACAATGCTGGAAACGTTCTGCTCAACACCCGTATTGACTTCATTTCGCCGCAGATTGACCCCAGCGTGCAGGCCTTGCTGGTGAAAGCTCCCGCCGACGAAGCTGCAGATAAACTTCGTTCCATGCAGTTGGTGCGCGCCCGAATTGCCTGGAGCACGCATCCCGGCATCACGGTCCCAGTGGTTGCGGTCACGCGCATCAGCGGACAGTTCTTCGCATTTGTGGCCGAGCAGCAGGACGGGAAGTGGGTGGCCCGCCAGCGGCCGCTGGAGTTGGGCCCAATCTCCGGCAACGACTACACCGTTCTTAGCGGACTGAAAGCGGGAGACCAGGTGGTGACTTCCGGCGGACAGAACCTTGCCGAAGGCGCCCCGATCAGAATTGAACAATAGTTCGCCAGCCAACTAAACGAGGCTTTGCTTGTTTGCTGATTTCTTCATCAAACGTCCGGTATTTTCGACGGTAACGTCCCTGTTTATTGTCATCGCGGGGGCCGTGTGCATCCCCTTCCTGCCCATCGCGCAATTCCCGGAACTGGCGCCGCCCCAGATCTCGGTGAACTGCTTCTACACCGGCGCCAACGCGCAGGCGGTCGAGTCTTCCGTTACCACGTTGCTGGAGCAGTCGATCAATGGCGTGGAAGGCATGCGCTACATGACCTCCAGCAGCGGCAACGACGGCAGCAGTTCGATCAACATTGTCTTCGAGTTAACCAGGCCTTTGGACATCGCGGCGGTGGACGTGCAGAACCGGGTGTCGGCCGTCCTGGGGCGTTTGCCCAACGAAGTCAAGAACACGGGCGTGACCGTGAACAAGGTCTCAACCTCGTTCATCATGGCGGCCGGCTTCTATAGCCTCGGCAATCGCTACGGTAACGAATTCGTCAGCAACTACATCGACATTTATGTGAAAGACGCTCTAAAGCGCGTGCACGGCGTTGCCGATGTGCAGATCTTTGGCGAACGCAAGTACGCGATGCGATTGTGGCTCGATCCCGCCCGGCTCGCGGCCCGGGGACTTACGGCATCGGACGTGGTTTCGGCCCTATCGCAACAGAACGTTCAGATTGCTTCCGGTCAGGTCGGGGCTCCGCCATCATCGGCCAACCAGATGTTCCAGATCAGCGTACGCGCTCTTGGCCGCCTCACCGATCCGGAGCAGTTCAACAACATCATTCTTAAGCCGGGCAGTAACGGTTCGCTGGTTCGCATCATCGATGTGGGGCACTCGGAACTGGGCGCGGAAGATTACAGTGCTAAGCTGCGTTTCAATGGCTACGACGGCGTCGGCATTGGCATCACTCAACTGCCTACCGCCAACGCCCTGGATGTGGACAAGGCAGTACGCGCCGAGTTGGATAGGCTGTCAACGCGGTTTCCGCCCGGACTGGAGTACAGTGTCGCCTTCGACACCACGACGTTCGTGGGCGACTCCATACGCGAAGTGCTGAAGACGCTGCTGGAAGCCATTTTCTTCGTGATGTTGGTGATGTTGATCTTCCTCCAGGAATGGCGCAGCACGCTGATTCCTGCGGTGGCGATTCCGGTATCGCTGGTGGGAGCGTTTGCCTTCATCAAACTCGCTGGGTTCTCCATCAACACTCTGACACTTTTCGGGATCGTGTTGGCGACAGGGTTGGTGGTGGACGACGCGATCGTCGTCATCGAGAACATCCAGCGCCACATGAGCGAGGAGCATACCGACTCCCACGCCGCCGCCTCGGTGGCCATGAGCGAGGTGACTGGCGCGGTGGTCGCGACTTCCCTCGTGCTCATCTCGGTTTTCGTCCCCGTAGCGTTTTTCCCCGGCACCACGGGATTGCTCTACAAGCAATTTGCTCTCACTATCGCTTTCGCCATCGCGATCTCGGCCTTTAATTCGTTGACCTTCACGCCTTCGCTCTCTGCCTTGCTCCTGCGGGCCGAGAGCGGAAAACGCAAGAACGTATTCTTCCGCGGTGTGGAACATCTCATCCATCGCAGCACCGCTTATTATGTAGTGTCTGCCAAGAAAGCTCTTAGGTTCCGCTACCTGATCCTTGCGGTATTCTTCGCCGGACTGGCCACGACTTATGTTGTGTATAAAACCGTGCCAACTGGTTTCGTGCCCGACGAGGACCAGGGATGGTTCATGATCACGGTGCAGGCCCCGCAGGGCGCCTCGGTGGAGTACACCGCCAATGCGATGCGCGCGGTCGAAGCCATTACCAGCCGCGACAAAAGCATCATTGGGGCGTTCACCGTCGTTGGATTCAGCTTTACCGGCAACGGCCCCAATAAGGCGATGGTCTTTCTCAACCTCGCCAACGTCAACAAGCGAAAAGGGGAAGATCAGTCCGCTGCAGCCATCGTAAACCGGCTGCGGGGGCCTCTGTCACAGCTCACCGACGTGCAGGCCTTCCCGTTCCTGCCGCCGGCCATCGCCGGCGTGAGTAGCCTTGGTGGCTTCACTTTCGAAGTGCAGGACGAAGGCGGCAACACGGTGCAGCAGCTGTACACCGTCGCCCAGAAACTGGTTCGCGATGGCAACTCGACCCCGCAATTAGGCGGCCTGTTCAGTCCCTTCACCGCCAACGATCCCCAGTTCGTGGTCAAGATCGATCGTGAAAAGGCGCGTAGCTTGCAGATCCCGATTCAGCAGGTCAGCGATGCGCTGCAGGTGTACATGGGCTCGGCCTACGTGAACGATTTCGATTTCAACAATCGCGCCTACCGCGTTTATGTTCAGGCAGACCAGCCGTTTCGGCGTGCCCCGCGCGATATTCGCGATCTGTATGTGCGTTCCGACGGCGGAGCCATGATTCCGCTCGACAACGTGGTTAGCATCACGGAAGGCGCTGCGCCCCAGGTCATCACGCATTACAACCTTTTCCGCTCGGCGGAGATCGATGGCGCTGCCGCTCCCGGATACAGCTCAGGGCAGGCCATCGCAGCCATGGACACGGTGGCAAAGAAAGACCTGCCGCTGGGCTTCAGCTATTCGTGGTCGGGTCTTTCGCTGGAAGAAATTAAGTCGGGCGGCCAGTCGGCCATGTTGTTCGGTTTGGGCCTGTTGCTGGTTTACCTCACTCTGTCGGCGCAATACGAGAGCTTCGTCCTGCCGTTCATCATCCTGCTCAGTGTGCCGATGGCCATGCTGGGTGCGTTGGTCGCGCAGTCGGTGCGCGGCCAGTTGAACGACGTGTACTGCCAAATCGGGTTGGTGATGCTGATCGGTCTGTCCAGTAAGAACGCCATTCTTATTGTCGAATTCGCCGAACAGTTGCGCGACAAGGGGCTCTCGATTCAGGAAGCAGCCGTGGGGGCGGCGCGAATCCGTCTGCGCCCGATCCTGATGACCTCGTTCGCCTTCATTCTCGGCGTGCTGCCGCTGGTTTTCGCCAGCGGCGCGGGCGCGGAGAGCCGTCACTCGGTCGGCACCACGGTCTTTGGCGGCATGATCGTTTCCACCGTGCTGAACCTCTTCTTCATCCCGGTGCTGTACGTCATTGTGAAGTCGCTGACGGTGAGGGAGAAGGCACCAGCTACGAACGCCTGAGCGATGGCTTGCAATGGAACGATTCAGAAGCAGCGCGGATTATTTGTGATCTTCTCGTGCAATGAAGGGGCACGGCTTCATTGTCTGCGTGAGAACTCGAATTGGAAAATTGCGGTGATCAGAATACCGAATCCCGCCGAGAAACCAGCCCGCAGGTCGGAACAATCATAGCCCAGGGCGTGAGTCCTGGGTAAATTGGGAAATAAGTCCGAGTCCCGTAGGGACGGCACTAGTTCTCACGCAGACACTTCAGCCGTGCCATAATGTGCCGTCATTGTGCTGGCTTTAGAGCACTTCCCGGATTGGTGTATCCGCTCGGACGGGTAGTGCGGGCCTTCAGGCCCGCGTATAGGGCAAGAAGAAAAATCGCTTAAGCCGCTGAGGTCGTCGACCTCAGCGGCTTAAGCGGGGTGTTTGGGCGAGCGAGGCGGAACGCGGCGCTGAAGCACCGCACTACCCGTACAAATCGGATACATCTATTGAGGAACCGCTATAGCCACTGAGGGACCTCGCTACTAAAATGATGGGCGGCTTCCCTCAGGGGCTGAAGCCCAACTCTCTCATCCACATGTAACGGCGCGGCTGAAGCCGCGCCCCTTCAAAGCCTGGCTCCGCAATTTTTAATGCGCGATGAATTCCGCTGCGCCCACGCTCTCTTGTCCTTCCGTACGGTAGGATTGGTGACAGCCTCATGTCGAACCTCAAATTGAATTCAACCGCTAACCACAACAGGAGATCACCGCGTTGCCCTCGATCGAACCCAGCAACAATTCCTACGACCTGATTGTGGTCGGCAGCGGTCCTGCCGGACAGAAAGCTGCGATCTGCGCCGCCAAGCTGCGCAAGAAGGTCGCCGTCATTGAGCGCAAACGCACCATTGGCGGCGTGTGCGTGCACACCGGCACCATCCCGAGCAAGACCTTTCGCGAAGCGATCCTGTACCTCAGCGGTTTGCGGCAGCGCACCTTTTACGGGCGCGGCTATGCGCTGAAGGAAAACATCTCGATGCAGGACCTCATCTTCCGGTCCGATGCCGTGATGGCGCGGGAGATCGAGGTGATCAAAGCGCAGTTGCGCCGCAACCGCGTAACCGTTTTCGAGGGCAATGCGCGTTTCCTGGATGCCCACACCATGGAAGTCGCCAGCGATGACGGCTTCACCATGTTGCGCGGAGACAATTTCGTCATCGCCTGCGGCACTCGGCCAGCGCACGACCCGGAGATTCCGATCGACGGCAAGCGCGTCTTTGACTCCGACCAGGTACACGAGTTGCAGGAATTGCCGCGTGAGCTGATCGTGGTCGGCGCGGGAATCATCGGACTGGAGTATGCCTCCATGTTCGCCGCATTGGGTGTCAAGGTGACCCTGCTCGATCAACGGCCCACCATCCTCGACTTTGTGGATCGCGAGATCGTCGAGAGCCTGTGCTTTCAGCTTCGGCAACTAGGTACCGTCCTTCGCCTGGGCGAGAAAGTGGTCTCCGTCGGATTCGACGCAGAGCGCGACCGCGTCTTCGCCAAGCTGGAGAGCGGCAAGACAGTCCACGGAGCGGCTCTGCTTTATTCCGTTGGACGGCAGGCGAACAGCGATCAACTCAACCTGGAATCCATCGGCCTGGTGCCCGACGGACGCGGCAAACTGGTCGTGGACGAAAACTTTCGGACCGCGATTCCGCACGTCTATGCCGCGGGTGATGTCATTGGCTTTCCTGCGCTGGCGAGCACGTCGATGGAGCAGGGAAGGCTCGCCAGTTGCCACATATTTGGCATCTCCGGCAACATCCCGCCGAACCAGATTCCTTATGCGGTTTACACCATCCCCGAGATTTCCATGGTCGGCGCAACCGAGGAACAACTGACACGCGACAAGGTTCCCTACGAGATCGGCATCGCCCGCTATGCCGAACTGGCCAAGGGACAGATGCTGGGCGACGATCAGGGATTTCTGAAGCTAATCTTCGATCCCACCAGCTTGAAGCTTCTCGGGGTGCACATCATCGGAGACCGTGCCGCTGAGATCGTTCACATCGGACAAGCGGTGCTCGCGCTCGGAGGAACCATTGAGTATTTTCGCGATACCGTCTTCAACTATCCCGACGCTGGCGGAAGCCTTCAAGGTGGCAGCGCTGGATGGATTGAACAAGCTGTAGAAGCTTGGAGAGTTCACCACGGAGGCACGGAGATCACGGAGAAAATTCGATGAAAACCAAAACCCCGTGTCCTCAGTGTCCTCCGTGGTGAACGATTTTCGACAGAGCGGGCTTCGGCCCGCGAGGGATTTGCTGTTCCGACGGTTTCTGCAGCCTTTTCAGCCAGCCCCTTACGCCGCTTTTCGCTCCTGCCGCATGGCCCGAATGCGCTCCAGCGTCCCGGCAATCGTTTGTTCCTGCATCCTCAGGGTCTCGAGAAGATCGTCGGGAAGCTTGTTGTTGTGGAGATATTTTTCGTAGCGGTCCTTGGCATAGCTGTCGCCGGTCTCCATGGATGACAAAATGGAATCGTCGCCGCCGCCCAGGTTCGCCTTCAGATCTGTCCACCCACGATGCATCGCCCCCTTCGCGCTGCCGGACCGCTCAACGTCCGATTTACCCAGGTGCACCGCATAGCCTTCGAGATCGCCCGCGAACTTCGCACGGGCCAGGCTCACCGAATCCATGAACCTCCGCAGGTGCGGGTCTTTGGCATGTTCAGCGCCATCACGGTAACCGTCCTGCCCGTCGCGGGAAACTTCAATTAAGTCTTCGAGTGCATCCAGAACATATTTTTGATCTGCCATTTAGCCTCCTATAATTTCTTACCTATCGTTGGATGGCGCAGAAGCAGGGGAGTTTGCACCGGCAAAGAGTTGGAAATCCAGTAATGTTCGAGAATTAAGCAGATCAAGGAAAAGTCTTTACCAAAACGAGCATTGCTGAACTGTTTCGAATCGAAACTGAGGCATGCCGGAGGGACGAACCGATGGAACGCGGGAGGCTGGCGATTGGAGATCTGCTGGATGCTTTCAACCCCGTAACTTGGGTGCCCACCAACCAGCAACGCGCTGAGCGCGCCGTACTTCAGTCGCAAGCTCACTCACGATGAAGTACAGCGCGCCGCAGCGAAGGCGTTAGGCTCCCTGGGTAGAGTGGAGCACGCGGAACGTGCTTCCTCCGTTTGCCCAGATGAGCACCAGAGCGTCCTGTCCCTTGGGCACACTGGCGAGCGCCTTTTGTACGTCGGAAGCGCTCTTGGTCTCGTGACGGTTCACGCCCATGATCACCTGCCCCGGCTGCAATCCGGCATCATCCGACGGGCTACCGGGCAGCACGCGCTGAATCACGGCACCGTGAAGGTCATCCGGCGCCTGCAGTTGTTCGCGCAGCTCGGGAGTGATGTCGGCGATCCCCAGTCCCCAGCGCGGCTTGTCGTTGTTGTTCTCTGCGCTGAGCTTCTCATTCCGGTCGCTTCCCATCTCTTCCAGCGTGAGCGGCACCGACACGCCCTTGCCATCGCGCATGACCTGGAGAGTAATCTTGGTTCCGGGACGCTTCTCCCCAACTTCCATTTGCAACTGGCCAGCATCGCTGACTTTCTTGCCGTCCAGTTCGGTGATCACGTCACCCACCTTCAGACCTGCCTTTGCGCCTGGAGAATCCGGCTCAACCTGCGTGACGACCGCGCCGTTGTTGTCCTTCACATCGAAGAACTTCGCATTTTCCGGTGTGACATCGGTGATGCCGACGCCCATGTGTGCGTGGCTCACCTTGCCGTAGCGGACCAGCGAGTCAACCACGGGAGTGACAATCTGCGTCGGAATGGCGAATCCCATTCCGGAGAAGGAACCCGAAGGCGAGATCAGGAAGGTATTGATGCCGACCACTTCGCCGTGCGCATTTACTAGCGGACCACCCGAGTTGCCGGGATTGATGGCGGCGTCCGTCTGGATAAATTGTCCTGGCTTGTGCGGATCGTCGGAATAAGGATTGGGACGGTTCAGCGCGCTCACGATGCCGCGCGTCACCGTGAACCGGAACCCGAAAGGATTGCCGAAGGCGAGCACCGTCTGTCCTGGGTGCAGCGCAGGCGGAATCACCTATCGGAATATTGGGGAGGTTCGTGCCCTCGACCTTGATCACCGCCAGATCGGTCAGCGGGTCGGCGCCCACCAGCTTCGCCGTAAGAATGCGCCGGTCGCTGAGCGTGACTCTGATTTCGGTCGCGCCATCCACTACGTGATTGTTGGTAACGATGTAACCGTCGGGCGAAATGATCACGCCGCTGCCGATGCCGTGTTCGATCTGCGGCTCAGGCTGCATTTGTTGGCCAAACTGCTGGCCGAAGAAACGCCGCATTTCGTCGGGGATGCCTTCAGCCGCGGGTTGAGACTTCACCCGCGAGGTAACGGCGACGTTCACGATGGCGGGCGTGACGCGGGCGGCCACGGCCTCCATGGCCTGGTCAAGCGAAAGCAACGCTCCAATCTTGCTGTCGTCGAGTGGTGCGGTATTGGAGGAAACTGCGGCTCGCACGGGAGCGAATGAGGTGTAGACAAAGAAGGAAGCTGCCAGCACAAGCGTAAGCGCAACCGCCGCGCGTTGCTTTGCCGCAAGCTTTCCATCCGCGGGCAATCCAAGCTTTCATGTTTCTCTGTTCTCCTGCCAAGTTAAGTATTGCGGGCACAGCTGTGCCGTGCTGCCCAGGCTGAGCACTTGGCTCACGTACCTTAGCGGCGCTGATTGTTATGGACCACCATCCGTTTGAGCGATGTGTCTGACTGTTCCGGCGGCGATCCCATGCTTTGTGCTGGGGAGCTTGTTACAAGGAATTCGACGAGGCAGTCCTGGAAAGGTAAGCAGAGGGCACTTCGGTCAGGGAGTGCGGCCAGAGCGGTCTGACGTTAATGTATCCGCACGCCGGGGTAGTGCGGGCCTTCAGATCGTGTATCGTGTGTGAGAACTAAGTTCGGTCTTCCGCCGGCGGAGTATGACACACGAAAATCGAACCCCGAAGGGGTGGCATTGCAGTTAGCCCAGGACGGAGCGAAGCGGAGTCCTGGGTAAAGTGGGAAATTTTGCGCGAGCCCCGTAGGGGCGGCACGGTTCTCACATACCCTATTCAGGACCGCGTATAAGGCAAGAAGAAAACAGCTTAAGCCGCGGCGAACGCGGCGCTGAGGCGCACACTACCCGAGCAAACAGCCACATCAATTGCGGAACCGCTCTAAACTAAAACCGCGATGTCACAATCACATTACCTGAACTTGAAGTAGAGATTGAGTATCAGTCCCAACTGGTTGTACTGCGAATTAGGGTGCGTACCGGTGTTGTTCTGGTGCTCGTAATAGGGATTAAACTCGGCGTGCTTTCCCAGCGGAAAAAGACAGCCCGCGTAGATTGCGGTATCGCTCCATTTGGCGAATTGGCTTTCGTAGAAGAACTCGGAGCTGATGTAGGGCGCAGGATGGTACGAGCCTATCGTCAGAACCCGTTCGAGCTGAATCCGGTTGCGATACCGCCATGTGAAGTTAGTACTCCAATTCAGGTCGGCGCGGTTCTGGTCGGAGAACAAGATCCCAACTTTCAGGGGGAAGTAGAAGATGGCTTGCGTCCGCATGCGGTTTGTCGGAGGCTGGCCCGGAGTAGGCAGATACCGGTATCCGACAGTAAATACCGCCAATTGCGATTTTGAGTCGTCTAGATCGAACTGGGTAATCTTCTCCAGCTTGCGCAAATGCTTCACATAAAAATCGAGGCTCGGACCGATCTCGGCCGTAACCGGGTCGCCGCCCTCTCTTGTTTCCTTGGCCTGAAAATCAATTCGCACGACCGGATTCAGCTTCAGGTAAGTATCAATCTCGGGCAACAACTCGGAGGTTTGTGCCCGTGCGCAGACGCCCAGCATCGGCACCAGCAGGACCAACGTCACCCACGATTTCCAAGCATTATTCATGGTGACGGATCGATGAATGGATCAGATGCGCGGGAGCATGACGATTCGCCACAGTGGGATGCACACCAGCAACGCCGCTAAAACAGCCAGGGCAATCCGCACCTGCGGGGTACGGAACCGCTGACTGATCGCGGTCAGCAACAAAACTGTGGCCAGCAAGACAGTAACGCGCACATAGCCGTCTGAGGTTTTCCGAGCGCTCGCGCCTCGCTCGAAGAACTCGGAGGCCTCGTTGCCCAGCTTGGCCGACGACTCCAACTGGGCGTTGTGGTATTCCGGCATGATCTGCGGACCGGGTGGGGCGTTAGGGTTGTTGAACGGGTCGGTTTTCTTCCATGCCTCGAACGCCACGCGGAACTCGGGGCGAAAGCGGCGCTCGAACAGTTGCGCTATTTTTTGTTCTCCGCTCGCACTCGCCTTCAGCCAATCGCCAAAGGTCAATGCATCGTAGACGCGCTCCTGATCGCCACGGGTCTGCAGTCCCTGGGCTTCGACGCGGAGTTTAGTGGATTGCTCGTAGAGTTCATCCTGTCGGCCATCCCACTGCGCCGCCTGATAGCCGCTCCATGCCGTGGTGACGGCAACCAGCGCCAGCACGATCGCTTCAACGATCTCCAGGATCTCCACCGTGCGCGAGGGATGGGGCGCCGTATGCTTCTGCTCTTCGTTCAGTTTGTGGGCGATTTCGATACTTGGCCCACCTATCTCGGTCATGAAGTCTCCTTTACGCAGGGCTGTGCGACTGGTTGCGCTTCCCAGGCTGCGAGGCGCACAGCCTAATAAACAAGAAAGAATACGAGGAAAGACGTTCTAACTGGTCCTAGTGCCACCACGCTCCGCCTGTTCGCTCGCCAGAGCCCGTTCCGCCTGAGGAGTGCTAATGAGCTCCGCCGGAAGACGAATGAAACCGTACACGGTTGCGGCAAGTGCAGCACCGAGCAGCGGAGCTACGATAAACAACCATAGCTGTTCCATGGCCCAACCGCCTACGAACAGCGCCGGCCCGATACTTCGTGCCGGATTGACGGACGTGTTGGTGATCGGAATCCCGACCAAGTGAATCAGCGTTAAGACCAATCCGATGGCCACCCCTGCAAAACCGACGGGCGCCTCGATGTCCGTCGCTCCCAATACGGTGAGGACGAGGAACATAGTTAGCACGATTTCGGCCACTAATGCGGCGGCCAAAGAATATTGGCCCGGGGAATGCAATCCGTAACCGTTCGCGCCGAAGCCTGCCACGGCCGGATCGTACCCACCTGCGGCTCCTCGTGCGATGAAGAGGATGACGGCAGCGGCGATGATCGCACCCACGATCTGGGCTACAACGTAGGCCGCGGCATCCTTGGCGCCGATTTTCTTGGCCAGCAGAACTCCCAGCGTTACCGCCGGGTTGATGTGACATCCCGAAATGGGTCCAATGGTGTACACCATTGCTAGAAGCGAAAGACCAAAGGCGAAGGAGACACCTAGAAATCCGATATGGCTTCCAGCGAGCACAGCGCTGCCTACGCCGCCGAAAACCAGAACAAAGGTGCCTACCAGTTCCGCAACATATTTCTTCACAAGCCACCTCCTTGAGTTGTTGGCAGTGTCTTCGCCTTCTCGCGGATCTCCCGCTGCTGCACTGCCAGTTTGTAAGCGACGTAATACTTGTAGATATTGCCAACGTAGGTGACTGTCTCCTGTCCGATATCTTTGGCGGCAACCAGTTCCACGTTGCCGAACCAGACGTTCGGATCAAGACCCATATCGGTTGCCTCTTTGCGTAGCCTCGCGATGCGATTGGGTCCAGCGTTGTAGCTGGCAAAGACAAACAAGGTCTTGTTCATAGCATCGATCTTCGGATCATTGAAGTAGGTGTCATCAATGTTCCGCAACATCTTAACGCCGGCGTGAATATTCCCGTCAGCCGTGCCCACGTTCGGAATGTTGATGGGAGAGGCTGCCGCGTACTTGGGGATGACCTGCATGATGCCCACTGCTCCGCTCTTGTTTCTTCTTGCTCTGATCCAGCAGAGATTCCTGATAGCCCTGGGCCGCAATCATCAGATAATCGAAGTCGTATTCCCCAGCGTACTTCTGGAAAAGCTCCAGGTTTGTCTGGAACTTCTTCATTTCTTCCCCGGAAGTCGAGTTTTTGACCCACTTGGTGTTTTGCAGATAGCGGCGAAGCAGAGTGTTGCCGAACGACGTCCCCACGGCGTGGGACGCGATAAATTCGTCAACCATTTGCTTTAGTTGTGGATTATTCTTGCGCATCACCCACGCCAGTTGCCCGCCACTTGCGATCACCAGGTCAGGATGGGGTTGGATGTGGTCGAGCACTTGCGACCAAAGCTGGGCGCGTTGTTTTGTCGTGACCGTCGCCGGGATCAACCCAGCGTTCACCATCTGCACCAGATCGTCGTCCATCAGGTTTTTGTCCGCTGCCTTGATGACGATCGGTGCCTTGCCTTCCTTTTGCAGCGTCTCGTTGGCCTTCTGCAGGTTCTGGTAATAGGTAGTCAGCGGATTGGCATATACCTCTTTCCCACCCAGGTCCGCCAAGCTGGACACCGCGCCGTAATTTGGGCCAGTGACGATGATCTGGGTTACGTCCGTTTGTATCGGCGTAGAGAAGGCAACTCGCTGCTCACGCTCGGGCGTGACGACAATGCCGTAGGCGATTAGGTCTCCCACCCCTTGGGTCAGCGCTGCCTCGACCTGATCGGGGCGCAAAGGAATGAACGTGACTTTCACATCCAGCTTGCCGGTCTTCAGCTTCTGGTTGACGAACTTCTGGAACTCTTCCAGGGCTTCGTAGTTCACTCCTTTAGGCAGCCCGTTGTCGTAGAAAAAGCCAATGCGACTAAGTAAGACAAGCGCACGGATGTTGCGGTTCTTCGCCATCTCATCGAGGTCGCCGGTGCGACGACCAAACGCTTGCGGCAACGCCACGTTGCTCGACGGCGCAGGCGGTTCATCTGGCGACGATACCGGCGCGGCAGGCGCCTTCTCCTGCTTTGCCTGCTCAGTGCTGGCTGGGGGCGCAGCTTCCTTCTTGCCACATCCAATCAGAAGGGATATGGCCAGGCACGTCGCCAGGCAGAGAGCAGTTCTGCATTTTCCCGAACGGCTGATCATGGGTTCCACTCCTCCGTGCCGCCAGTCTAACTCCAGTTGACGGCTTTAATCGTTCTACGACATTGTTCCTTTCCTTGTGCCTCTCGACCCAAAAACCAAAGTTCGGAACTCATCTTCGCCCATCACCCGACGAAATTCCCGGAACGCAAATAGAGGAACGAAAATGCAGAACACCACGATAGCGCGGCCAGCCAGTTGATCGAAGCGTATTTCGCGAGGAGCCCTTGCCAGGGCGGTTCCATGGATCAGCTGTTTGATCGCTTCCTCGATAATGTGGAAGGCAAACACAAGCAGCCCAAATACAAGGGCCTTCCAAACGGCGGAAACCAACAAGGGCTTGTTTTCATGCCTCCTGCCGAGCTTCGCATACTCTCCGATCATGATGACTTTGGTAATCACCAGGGCATTGATGAGCGCAAAGGCAAAGTCCCAATTCTTCACGTGATACTCGTTTAGCAGGAGCATGTCGTAGACCGCAAGGGCGCAGAAAAAGAAAGCCAGGGAGAGGGAAAGCTCAAGTATTTCCCTCAACTCGTGCTTGGCCTTCTGTTTCAGATCCGCATGTGCGGAGTTCATCATCGCCTCCTAACGTTCTCCCACCGGGCTGGGTTGAAGCTGCTCGGGCTCGGGGCTTAACTCGCCCCAGCAGCGCGTGGTTCCTTCTCTTTGCGGAGGAAATAGGCGTACGCGCCGACAGTTAGGAAATTGACCAACACCGCGATCACGTTCCAGATGATCACCGGTCGCGAAGCAATCAACAGGCCGTAGTAAATCCAGAGTATCTGAAAGGCGCCCATGATTGCCCCCATCCGTGGATTCATGCCCAGACTTGACCGACGCTTGAGCATCGCAAGCAAGTCGGGAAAAGCGGCAAAGGTTGTTCCGAAGCCCGCCAGCAGTCCAACGATCTCTGACAGTTCAGTGCTGGGTTTCAATAGCCTCTCGGTGTCAATAACTAGGTGCTGACAACCCGTAAGGGAAATCAGGGCCAGGAAGAGGACAGTGAGCGTCACTCTGTTGAATCGGCCCATACGTGCCTCCTTGACTGAAACTCCCTGAGCAGGTGAACGGCCAGCTCAGAAGTATAGGGCGTGCGATGGCGCACGCCCTTGTCTGCTGCGTCTGCGGCCCCGAGGAGCCGCCCGCCGGGTTGAGTGTTTGACTATTGACCTTCGTGCGCCTTCATCATCTCAGTGATTTTGGCTTTTATAGCCGACAAGTTGAAGCTCGCTGGATCCTGCATCGGAGGATAATCGATGGCCGTCAGCCGCCAGTTTACCTACCTCTTGCTGGACGAGCACAAAACGCCAGAACTCGCGCGCATAGAAGTCATTCATGTAACCCCCGCCCATGTCGTTCAGGCTCTCGCCCCGAATAGATGGCGTGCGCTCGAACGGGTCCTGCCGAAGGTTCACAATGCCGGGCATGTCGGTGGTGACCTTTTCGCCCGGCCAGCCCCATGGCTGCTGAATGAACTGGAACTTGAAGTCATCGATGCGCAGGGCGCCCAGATGGGGGCCAGCGAAGTAGAAGAGTTCATGGCGCACGGATGGTCCTTTGCCCTCAAGCAGTGCCATCTGGTTGTAACCGTCCAGGTGGTTCTTGTAGGTCCGGTCTCCGAGCTTCACGCCCTTCAGCAGTTGATCGGTGATGTTGGGGTTGCCGGCAGCGGCTGAGAGCGTCGGTAACCAGTCGAGGCCGGAGAAGATGCCGTTCTCAACCACGCCCGGCTTGACGTGTCCCGGCCAGCGGATAATCGCAGGCACGCGGAAGCCGCCTTCGAAGCTGGTGCCCTTGGTGGCCTTAAACGGAGTCATGCCGCCGTCGGGCCAAGTGAACACTTCGGCCCCGTTGTCGGTGGTGAAGATGACGATGGTGTTGTCAGCCTCACCGATATCGTCAAGGTGCTTCAGGATTTCGCCGATGCAGTCGTCCATCTGCGCCATGCCGGCTTCTTCGAGGTTGTAGTTGTTGGTGGCGTTCATCATCGCCTGGTACTTGGGCGGGATGTAGCTGAAGACGTGCATGCGGGTGGTGTTGTGCCAGATGAAGAAGGGCTTGCCGTCTTTCTTGGCCTTGTCCATAAAGCTGTTGGTGTTCTGGACCAACACCTCGTCAAAGGTCTCCATGTCGTACTTGGCCGGTTTGCCCTTCTGCCAGTTCTGCATGTCCGTCATGTTCGGGAATGGCGGCAACGGGCCCTCATCCACAATCTTCTGTTTGCCTATGGGCCCCCATCGTGGCTGCGAGGTTGGGTCGTCGGTGTCGGTTGCCCAGCAATGCGTCAGATTGCGCGGGCCGGTTTTGTCGATCCAGTCCTGCGGGTAGTCGAACCAGTAGGGGTCTGACATGGCGTCGAGGTGGTAGAGGTAACCGAAGAATTCGTCGAAGCCGTGCACGCACGGCAGGAATTTGTTCAGGTCGCCGAGATGGTTCTTGCCGAACTGGCCGGTTTCATAGCCCAGGGACTTGAGGACGGTGGCGAGGGTGACGGCCTGCGCTGGCAACCCCACGTCAGCTCCGGCTTGGCCCACAGTTGTCATACCAGTACGGAGGGGAATTTCGCCGGTGATGAAGTTGGCGCGTCCCGCCGTGCAGCTCGCCTCGGCATAGTAATCGGTGAACCTCATGCCCTGCGACGCCAGCTTGTCGAGGTTCGGCGTCTTTCCGGACATGATGCCCGGTGGTAGGCGCCGATGTTGAACCAACCCACATCGTCGCCCATGATGACGAGAATGTTAGGCGGCTTTGGGTTTGCTGTTTGTGCGTGAGAGATGAGGTTACTGCTGGCGATGAAAGCTCGACACCGCCAGCGCTCCGAATGCAAATTTTCGAATACCTGCACCAAAATCCATTGTGTACCTCCTTGCAAGCAATTCTGGTTGTCCTCCGCGAGGGAGGGTTAGGATGAGTTGATCCACACGATCAGCCAGCGAAGAACGTCCATCCTCGATTGTTCCAGGGTAACTAGACGCCACTGTTCTTTTGCGGATTTGGGATTGTAGACCGCCCCTGGTGTCAACAACTAGCAAAAAATGCCAGACCCGCAGTGCTTTACGCATGGAACGGCTAGGTGCTCTGCTCGTCGCTCAATGTGCTTGTGCCTGCAATTGTGCCAACATCGCCCTCGCTTCCGGGTCATCGGGAGCAAGTTGGACGAGTTGCTGCGCGTAGGTAATTGCCGAGGGCAGGTTTCCTTTGTCGCGCTCGAATGAGATCAAACCCATCAGCACCTGGCGGTCGGCAGGATGTTTTTGGTGGACTTGCTGCAACACGGCGATTGCCCCGTCTGCGTGACCAGCGGAGTTGAGAGCCACGGCGTAGACGTAGCTATAGCGGCCGTTATCAGGCTGCAGACTGGCTGCTTTGGCCAGCAGGGTCAGTGCCTCCGGATACTGTTTTTGCCGGATCTTCAGCAGGCCGAGAGCATAGATTGGTTCAGCTGCGTTAGGCGCAACTGCAATCGCCTTCTCCAACCATTTCTGCCCCTCGTCGTCGCGCTGTTGCGCGCGGTAGAGATCCGCAAGGTTAACCATGGCGGGAACAAAGTTCGGGTCAAGGCGCAAGGCAGTCTGCAGTTCGTTTTCCGCTTCGCCGGTGCGGCCCATCTGCGCATAGAGCAGCGCCAGGTTCATGTGATTCTCGGGACGCTCGGCAGAAACCATTTCGCTGGCGATCAACTCCGAGACGGCCCGATCGAGCGCTGTCTTCTGCGCGTCTTGCAGCAGATCGGGCTGGGTCCCCGCCAGCAGCCGCGCTGCCTCAATGCGCACGGAGAGTACAGGATCGGTTAGCAGCGGCCCAGCTAGCCGAATCCGCTCTTGCGGGGAGAGCGGTTCCAGGGCACGCACGGCCTGGCTCCGCACCAACGCGTCGCTGTCGCCGAGCGCGCTTTGCACGGAGGGAAGCGAGATGGGGGTGAAGTACTGCGGGAGCAGGCTCAACGCGGTGGCGCGCGCAATTGCGGGCTTCGTCGAGTCCGTAATCAGTGAGGCCAGCAATTTCTCCGCGTTCGGCAGGCCGCGCCGCCCGGCGTCAATCGCTTCGACGAAGTGTGCTTCTTGTCTGCGGTTCGGACCATACCACTTGCTCACCGTATCGACGGCCCATCCAGCGGACTTGTCCTTGTGGCACTGGTTGCAGGCGTTCGGAGTTCCGTACGCGACGGAGAAATCCGGACGCGGCACGCGGAAGCTATGGTCGCGCCTGGCGTCGATCACCATGTAGGTCTTCGTCGGCATGTGGCAGTTGACGCACAGCGCGCCCGCGCTCTCGGCCTTGTGATGATGGTGTTGCTCACTGCCGAACTTCGCCAGCGAGTGACACTTCCCGCAGACGGCGTTAAGGTTCTCCGTCCGCAGCCTCGCGGTATGAGGATCGTGGCAATCGGAGCACGTCACGCCCTCGTGATACATCTTGCTCTGAATAAACGAGCCCCACTCGTAGTCTTCCTCGAAGATCTGTCCATCGGGGTAATAAACACCTTCCTCCAGCAGGCTCGGGACGTAGGCGTCCAGAAACGGCTCGCCCGGCTGATAGTCGCTGGTGATCGGATGCCGGCGCGAATGACACGGCGCACAGGTATTGATCTCGTTGTGCGACCGGGCTTGCCCCTTCCAATGCATCGTGCCCTTGTCTGGATCGGAGATCGACCACGACTCCACTGGCCGCCTTCAGGTCGACGGTGAGCCCGTCGGAGCCATCGCTTGCCTTGTATGAACCCTTCTTGTGGGATTGCGCCCATGCGACATGATTGGAACCGGGACCGTGACAGGATTCACAGGAGACATCGATCTCCGACCAAGTTGTCGCATAGCTGTCTTTGGCGAGGTCGTAATTCTTGCGCAGATTGGTGGAGTGGCAGTCGGCGCACATGTAATTCCACGTCTGGTTTCGCCCTGTCCAGTGGAGCGGGTCAGTATGGGTCATCTTCTGGTCGGGATAGAGGTGAAACCAGCGTTGTCCGGCGTCTTGTTTGCTGCGCAAATCCCACGCGACAACAAAGCTCTGCATGCGGCCGTTAGTGAAGGGAACCAGGTACTGCTGGAGCGGATAGACACCGAACGTGTAGGCGAGATCGAAGTCCTGCCGCTTGCCGTCAGGACCCTCCGTACGAACGACGTACTCGCCATCCTTCCTGAAGAAGTTGGCAGCCACACCATCTCCGGCAAAGTGTGCGTCTTGAAAATTCCCCAGCACGGTTGAGCCGTTCGCAACCTGCATCGCCTGCGCATGATGCGAGCCACGCCAGGCTTGCACCTGGTCTGCATGGCATTGCGCACATTGCTCCTGCCCAACATAGGTCGGTGGCGGAACGGAATTCTCTGTGCGACCACGCTTATGCTCAAACCCCAGCCAAATGGCTGCAATAGCGGCCAAACACACTACAGCAACACCCGTAGACGCCATCATCGTGCGGGTTGGAAGAGATTTTCGTGCTTCGCTTTCATGACGCTTGGATGGTTCGCGCAAATGTCCACTCCAGGAAGAACTGCATCATCGGTTGCCGAACGTCCAGCCAAGTCCCGAGCTGGTGCCGTAGTCGCTGCCGGAAAAATGCGGCGGCGGTTGGTTGTCCCAGTTGCCATAGAACGAGATATTCCAGGTGAGGTCGCTGAAAATCTTAATGTAATAAGTCGCATTGGTGGTTGCGAAGACCCGCCCGGGCGTGGACAGCGCCGGGAAAACACTGGCGGTGACGTCCAGATTGGTCTTGTTGAAGCGAAAAAGTTTGACTTGTGCTGCCAACATGGCCGTCGCAACGTTCTGCGAACCCTGCGCGACCTCAGATTGGTGATAGTCCGTGTTTTGCCAGGCGAAGCCACCGAGGACCGAGACGGTGGCGTGGTTGGTGTTCTTCAGATAACGTCCAATGCCACCACCCAGATTGCTTTGAAGCCTTATGTTCTGTTCCGAGCTTTGCAGGAAGTCACCAAGTCCGGCGTAGAACCAATTGTTCCAGCGCAATAACCGCAAATAATTCAACCCGAGCGAGTTTCGCGTCGAAGCGCTAGCGCCCGTACTGGAGGCCAAAGTGGAGTTGAAATTGGCGCCGGCGGCCCACCGTTCTCGCGGGTATTCGACATCGGAGCTTAGGTTGTACTGGGTCGCTTGATTTCCCTTGGAATAGGTAATTCCTGAGTTTATGGAACCGTTGAACCGCTGCCAGAACTTTTCCGAAGTCTCGTCCATCTGGACAATCTGCTTCCTGTCGATGGTGACTTTATGCTCCAGGGTCTCGGCGACCTCGATTTGTACCGGGCGACCGCCAGCAGTTTCCGCGGTCGAGAGCGTGCCGGTGTACACCGAGCCGTCTTCCGTCTTTACCAGGAACAACTGCTTGCTCTCGATGTGGTCTATTTTCGACCATTGCACCGAGCTGGTACCCAATATGTAATCCATGTTGACGTAGAGCACACCGGCATCGAGTCCCTTGACCTCGCCGGTAAGGTGGTCGCCATTCTTCATGACGACTACGTCGGTCTTGTCGCGTGCGAAAACAGGAGCCGCGAGGAGAAGTGCGGAGCAGAGTGTAAGGGCTCGGACGTTCATGGTTGTCTCTACCTTCGGTAGCATTTCCACTCTCCCTTACCGCGTTGATTGGGAGGCGGGCCTGGCGAAAGATTGCACTCGATCATCCTAGTGTACCTATCCGCTTCTGCTACCTGCGTCAGTTGTGGACTCTGGCCGCAAACTAAGAGTATCGAACGATGGGTTATTATCTTGGTTCGTCGGTAGGGAAGGGATATCGCATTGCGGTCGTGATGAAAAAGCCTGATTGGACCACTCGCATCCAACGAGCAGCGGAGCTTGCCGAACGCTACCCCAGCGCTGCCGAGGTCCTTGCTTTCTACCGGCACATCCTCGAATTTCAAAAGACGCTATGCGTTGATGTTCCGCCTCTGCCTCTTCCTGACGGCGTCAAAGTACCTTTTCGCGAACGGCTTGACATTGACGTCGCAGTGCAGCAGTTGCCGGCGTTGCTCTCGCTCGTGCAGCGGACGGGACCATCAAAGCTGGCGCAAGAGGCGGCGGAGATCGGTGCGGGGAGACTGCATCCCTCTTCGTCTCCCTGCTATGCCTCCTTGGAAGAGCAGTGCCAGATGCTTCGCAGTTACCTATTCTCCACAGACGGCAGCCAGGCGGTACCGCATGCCTTCTTCGCGCGAACATTGTTCCAGCCGTATGCTGAGCGCCTCGCCGCGGCCCTGACTGCACGACATACAGATTCCTCCGCTTCGCTTTGTCCCGTTTGCGAGGCACGGCCGCAGCTAGCGGTCCTCCGTCCTGAAGGCGACGGCGGAAAGCGCTTTCTCATTTGTTCTTTCTGCCTGACGGAATGGGAGTTTCGGCGAATTCTATGTCCCTGCTGCGGCGAGATGGACCACCAAAAACTTCCGCGGTATTCGGCGGAGGACTTCATCGCCGTGCGCGTCGAGGCTTGCGATACCTGCAAATACTACCTGAAATCGGTGGACATGACAGTTGACGGCCTCGCCGTCCCGATAGTGGATGAAGTCGCGACTGCGCCACTGGACATCTGGGCGATCGAGCACGGATTCAGCAAAATCAACTTAAACCTCATGGGTTTTTAGCCCTGCCGGTAAAAATTTCAGTCCATCCTTTTCCAAGCATCGTGAATCCATTTGACCCGAGCGGGTTTCCGGGTATACGCTTCTTCCCGTTGTTTGGCTCCAGATGTGGGCGTCTCGTCGTAAGGCAAACGGCTTGGTAGAGACCGTGGACGACATCGCGAGCATTTTCGTCAGGCTTTTGAATCTGCGCGGTTCCCGCGCCGCTGATCTATCCCTATCCAAATTTCTTGCTCCGAGTCTTTCGTCATGGAGGACTGCGTAATGGACGTATCTAGACGAGTATTCTTCAAGACTGGCATAGCCGGCGCCGTCGGGATTACCGTATTCGGCTTTGATGCGCGGCCGCTGATGGCGCAGGCCGCCAGCCTGAAGATTTCACGATCGACCGAGACGCGCAGCACCTGCCCGTATTGTGCGGTGAGTTGCGGCGTCATTATCCACACCATCGGTGACAAGGCAAAGAACGTCACGCCGCAGGTCATTCATGTGGAAGGCGATCCGGATCACCCTATCAACCGGGGCACGCTTTGTCCCAAAGGCTCGTCGCTGCAGCAGGACATTCAGAACGAGCGGCGTATCTTGAAGCCGCAGGTACGGCGTCCCGGCTCCGATCACTGGGAGGACATCCCGTGGAATCAGGCGATCGACGAGATCGCGCGCTGGACGAAGAAGACCCGCGACGCGACGTTCATCGAGACCGACGCCAAGGGCCAGACCGTCAACCGTTTGGAGACGGTGGCGTTCACGGGCGGCTGTACTGACACCAATGAGTTTAATTACCTCGTCGTGAAAACGATGCGGAGTTTGGGGGTGGTGGGCCTGGAAAACCAGGCCCGGGTTTGACACGGCCCCACGGTCTCAAGTTTGGGACCAACTTTCGGACGCGGGGCGATGACCAACGGCTGGATCGACATCAAGAACGCCGACATGATGTTGATCATGGGCGGCAATCCGGCCGAGAACCACCCGTGCGGATTCAAGTGGGCGGTTGAAGCCAAGCGCAACCGCAACGCCAAGCTGATCTGCGTCGATCCCCGCTTTACCCGCACCGCGTCGCAGGCCGATCTCTTCGTGCAGATACGCGCCGGCACTGACACTGCCTTTCTCGGTGGGCTTATTAACTATGCCCTCGCCCACGACCGCGTGGCGAAGGAATATCTGGTCAACTACACCAATGCCGCCTTCCTCATCAAGGAAGGCTTCAAACTGCCTGAAGACGGATTGTTTTCCGGCTTCGATGATGCCACTAAGAGCTACGACAAGGGCACCTGGAACTACCAGGAAGGCGGAAACGAAACCGGTAAGGCGGTGCCGGCTGCGATGGCAGGGGAGTCTTCCTCGCCGCACGAGGCCAAGGCTGCCGTTATGCCGGTCTCGGCTCCCGCAAAGGGGGCTGCTCCGGGCACTCCGCCGCCTCCACCATCGCTACCTCCAAACATTGCTTATGACCTGTCGTTACAACACCCGCGCTGCGTCTATCAACTGTTGAAACAGCAGTACTCCCGCTATACGCCAGAGATGGTGTCGCGCATCACCGGCATTCCCCAAGACCAGCTTCTAAAGGCTTACGACCTGTACACGTCGGTACGCAAAGACGGCGACATGAAGAAGGTGGCCACCATCATCTACGCGGTGGGCTGGACGCAGCACAGCTTCGGGACGCAGATCATCCGCACCGCCGCCATGTTGCAGTTGCTGATGGGCAACATCGGTCGCGCCGGCGGCGGGATGAACGCATTGCGTGGGCACTCAAACATTCAGGGTGCGACCGACATGGCGGGAATCTTCGACATCCTCCCCGGCTACCTCAAAGTGCCGGTGCCCAGCGACAAGGACTTGAAAACCTACCTGGACCGGATTACGCCCAAGGCGGCGAAGCCAAAGGAGTGGGATTCGTTTAACTACTGGTCGAACACGCCCAAGTTTGCGGTGTCGTTTCTCAAGGCCATGTACGGGAACAACGCCACCAAGGAAAACGATTTCGCCTTCCACTATCTGCCGAAAGTGGACCGCAACTACTCCTGGGTGAATATCTGGAACGATATGTACAACGGCAAGGTCAAGGGCTTCTTCGCCTTTGGCATGAACGGCGTGATGATCGGCCCGGATACGCAGAAGAACATTGACGCGCTGAAGAAGGCCGATTTCCTGGTGGTCTGCGAGATTTATCCCGATGAGACCAGCAGCTTCTGGATGGCGCCGGGAACCACCGCGGAGGAGATGAAGAAGATCAACACCACCGTCTATCGGCTGCCGGGAGCCGGCTTCGCAGAGAAAGATGGGACTTTCGTCAATTCTGCGCGCTGGCTGCAATGGAAGAACGTGGCGCTTCCGCCGCCGGGAGACTGCCGGCTCGACCAGGACATTCTGGCGCAGATATTCCTGAAAATCCGCGAGCTGTATCAGAAAGAAGGCGGCAAGTTCCCCGACCCGATCCTGAATGCATCGTGGACTTACACGCTTCCCGGCGCATCCTTCGCTATCGGAGATCGCGAAGGAGATCAACGGCAAGGCACTGGCCGACATTACCGACGAGAAAACCAGCATCGTCGCTGAAGGCTGGACAGCAGCTTCCGGGATTCGCCATGTTGCGCGACGACGGCACAACCATGTCCGCCAATTGGCTGTACTGTGGCTCGTGGACCGAGGCCGGACCGATGATGCAGCGGCGCGGCACGGACGATCCTTCAGGGCTGGGAATCTACCAGAACTGGGCTTGGTCGTGGCCGGCGAACCGGCGCGTGATGTACAACCGTGCATCATGCGATCTGACGGGCAAGCCCTATGATCCGTCCCGCAGGCAGATCTGGTGGAACGAAACCGCCCAGAAATGGGTGGGCAACGATGTCCCTGACTTCAAGCCCGATTCCAAGCCGGAAGAGCACATGGGTCCGTTCATCATGACCCCGGAAGGGGTCGGACGCATCTTTGTGCCGCTGGGCGCTATGGCCGATGGACCCTTCCCGGAATACTACGAGCCCATTGAAAGTCCGATTGCGAATCCGCTGCATCCCAACCAGTCCAACAACCCGGTAGTTAAGAAGTACAAAACGCCGCTGGACAAGTACGGGACTGTCAAGGATGGTTACAACATCGTCTGCACCACCTACCGGCTCACCGAGCACTATCACTACTGGACAAAGAACAATCCCATGAATGTGCAGTTGGTGCCGGTGCCGTTCGTGGAGATCCCTGCGGAGCTGGCCGACGAGATGGGGATTCGCGGAGGCGACAAGGTGAAGGTCACCAGCGCGCGCAGCGATTACATTGCCAAGGCGATGGTAACCAAGCGCATCAAGCCCATGATGGTGGACGGCAAGAAGACCTACCAGATCGGGCTGCCGATCCATTGGGGCTTTCTGGGAATTTCCGAAGGCGAGGGCAGGACGGCAAAGACCCCTGCAAATTTGCTGACGCCCACGGTGATTGACCCTAACGCTTTCACGCCGGAGTTCAAGGGATTCCTGGTGAAGCTGGAAAAGGTTTAAGTGAGGGACGAGACGAGGATTCGAAGAAGTTCGGGTAGTGCAGCGCTTCAGCGCCGCGTTCAGCCGGTGAGAACAAGATAGGCCTTTAGGCCCTGAGGTACAAGCCTTGAAAGCAAGAGTCAATGGGGAAAAGATAAGTCAAAAGAATCTACCCGAGGGGCTAAAGCTCGGTTTTCTTGATACCGCTCAACGCGGGCCTAAAGAATTTCGCTTGGGGTGGGGTGTGGGAGAAAAATGAGCGGAGGGGGGAAGAGTTAGCCAGGGTTTAGGGGTGGGGAAAGGGGGAAAGGGGGCGGGGTCTGGTGGGGAGGGCAGAGGTTGCGACACAGTCTCTAAAGGCCCGCACTATTCGAACAGCAACCAGCGTCCGGTATTATCGCAAGAAAGTGTGGGAGGCACGAGATGAGCGATCGCGGAACATTACGAATCCAGCAAATCTCGGCCCACCCCGGACCGGTCGCGGGCCAGGGCACGCAACGTCAGGACCAGGTTTGCAAGCTGATCGACACCACCACCTGCATCGGCTGCAAAGCCTGCGAAGTGGCCTGTGTCGAGTGGAACGACATGCCGTTCCAGACGACTTACTTCGACAACACCTACCAGACGATGCCCGACACGGACTGGAATTACTGGAACCTGATCAAGTTCAACGAGGACCAGCACGACGACGGCAGCTTTGCCTGGCTGATGCGCAAACACCAGTGCATGCACTGCGAAGATCCCGGATGTCTGCGGGCCTGCCCGGCCGATGGCGCTATCGTGCAGTACTCCAACGGCATCGTCGATTTTCAGCAGGAAAACTGCATCGGCTGCCAGTTCTGTGTCTCCGGCTGCCCCTTCAACATTCCCAAGTTCAACCCCAATACAAAGAAGGTGTACAAGTGCACGCTGTGCTCTGACCGAGTGGGAGCAGGGCTGGAGCCAGCCTGCATAAAAGCGTGTCCCACTGGCTGCCTGCACTTCGGAACCAAAGACGACATGAAGTTCATGGCAGAAAATCGCGCCAGTCAATTGCGCGAAGTCTCGGGATTTCAAAATGCTGGGGTCTACGACCCGGACACCATCGGCGGCACGCACGTGATCTACGTGCTGCACGACGCCACCAAGCCTGAGCGCTATGGCAACTTGCCCGCGAAGCCGCGCATTCCTCTCAGTTTCACCGTCTGGAAGGACATTTTCAAGCCGATTGGATTATTCGGCGCAATGCTGGGGTTTGTGGGGGTGGTTATGCACTACGTATTCGAAGGTCCACTGCGCACGCAACCCACTCCTCCGGTCGTTCGGATTGACCCGCCACCGCCTCCTGCGGGAAAGGAGAACTAGATGGCGACCTCGGCTGATCGCTTCGTACATCGTCCCAATGTCATCGACCGTTTCGGACAAACGGTGGTTTATGCCGGCGAATTGTTGCGCCACCCGGTGTACACGCGCTTTCTCCACTGGATGGTGGGCATTTTCTTCTTCCTCGCTCTGCTGTCTGGTTTCGGCATCTATCTGCCGTGGATCTTCCGCTTCTTCACCCCGCTATTTGGCGGTGGCGCGATGACCCGCTTCCTGCATCCCTGGTTCGGCCTGGGGTTTGTGTTTTTCTTCGCGCTGCAGGCGATGAATTGGTGGCAGGTGATGACGTGGACTCCGGCGGATTCGCGTTGGATGAAGCACATTAGGCGGTACGTCATCCGTAGCGACTCCACGGAATCCCCTGAGACCGGCTTCTTCAACGGCGGACAGAAGCTCATGTTCTGGGAGATTGTGTGCGGCTCTATCGCCTACCTGATTACGGGCGTGATTATGTGGTTCCCCGAAATCTTCGGCCGCGTCCTGGTGGCGATTTCGTATGTGATCCACGACATCTCTGCGCTCATCATGCTGTTTGGGATTTTCTTCCACATCTATCTCAGCACCTTCGGCGAACCCGGCACGATTCAGGCGATGACGCGCGGCACCGTGAGCGAAGGTTGGGCTTGGACCCATCATCCCGCGTGGTACAAGGCGATCACGGGGCGCGATCCGGCCGAAGCTCTGGAAGCAGCCACGCGGCGTCAAACTCCGCCGGTACAGCCTCCGCCGGTGCTGTAAGCCGCGCCGAACTGGTGCGAGTTATCGGCATTGATCGTCAACCCACTCCGCCAACAGCAGCTCCTGCGAGGATTGCTTGCGCCGCAGGCCACCGTTCGTGGCCGTGCGCTCAATATGCAATAATGACGCCGCTATGAAGTTGCGAACTTTCTTCCTCTCTTACTCCGTGGCGTCACTCTTGCTCTCGGGAGTCGTTCTCTGCGCACAACCTCAAGCGACTCCGCCGAGCACAAAAACGGACGACGCGCTCGAACTCGTCAAACAAGGTCAAAAGCTAAACAGCGAAGGCAAGCAGGATGAGGCCCTGGCACTTTATGATCGCGCGCTGCAACTGTCCCCAAATCTCTTCCAGGCCGACTTGGCGGCGGGAATGGCTTTGGATTTGGAGGGCAAGTACCAGCAAGCACGCCAGCATCTGACCAAAGCCATTGAGGAAGCCCCGCCAGAGTCGAAGGTCCAAGCGCTGAGGACAATGGCCGTGTCCTACGCCTTCGAACGCAACTCGGATGAGGCGCGAAAATACGAGCAGCAGGCATTCGATATACAGTACGCCGCTAAGCAGTATGCGGATGCGGCCGGCACCGCCGACGAACTCGCCCGTATCTACCTCGAATCAGGCGACACGGACAATGCTTTTCAGTGGTACCAGAGTGGGCATCTGACCGCGATGCGCCAGCCCAATGTGAGTCCAGCCGAGCGGGACCTATGGGACTTCCGATGGGAGAGCGCGCTGGCGCGGGTCCGTGTCCGGCAGTTAGGCAGGGGCGGAGAAGCGCAGAAGCACGTGGCCGCCGCCAAAGCAATACTGGATAAGGGTGACAATCCTGACCAGATGCGCTTCTATCCCTATCTCAGCGGTTATGTCGCGTTTTATCTCCAAGACTATAAGACGGCCATCGCGGAGTTGCAGAAGGGCGATCAGCACGACCCATTTGTGCTGAGTTTGCTGGCGCAGGCGTACGAGAAGTCAGGCGACAAAGCGCAAGCGTTGGACTATTACCGCAAGGTCCTGACCATCAACACGCATAATCCAACGAACGCGTTTGCCCGGCCGCTGGCCCGAGAAAAAGTCGCGGCACTCTCCAAATAGATGCAACGCTGTTAGTGAATTGGAGCGGGGTACGGGGATCGAACCCGTGACATCGAGCTTGGGAAGCTCGCGTTCTACCGCTGAACTAACCCCGCTCAGCCCGGTAGGTGTGCAAAGTGTACCATCAGGGCAAATTGCCCAGCAAACCGCAGTTCCACGGAGCCCACCGCATCGACAAAGCGTATGACGATTTGTGCAGCAGGCTCCTCAGCCGAAGTTTTCCCTCCGCCAGACTACCCACTATAGAATTTTCGGTTTTGTGTAATCCGGTAGAGCGGGCCTTCAGGCCCGCGTTCACGGGCAAGAAAGAAAACGCTTCCGCCGCTGAGGTCTGTGACCTCAGCGGCGGAAGCAAGATGAATCGAGATCCTGAACTCGGGCCTGAAGGCCCGCTCTACCCGACCGCGGGTTACACCAGTGCCTAAACTACCTAGATGCTTGTCTTCGCGAAACCGAGCAGCTTCACCATACGGCCTTCCTCCTCATGCCAGTAAGCTGCCTCCTGCACGTGCACCTTTAACAGGATGAGATTGGGGTCATCGATGCCCTTGGGAAACCAGGTTTCATAGATGGGCTTCCATAACTGTTTCGCCTTGACATGATCGCGCACCAGTTCACACCGGCCGGTGATCGAGACATACCGCTGGCTATCGGCATCGGAATAAGCCAGATTGACACGGTGGTCGGTGCGTATGGCCTCCACTTTCTCAGTATTGATATGGCTAAAAAACCAGATTACGCCCTCGGCATCCACCTCCTGGGTCGCCATCGGGCAGCTATGCAAACTGCCATTGGTCCGGATCGTAGTCAGCATCGCAAAATCAATGTCCTTGATCAATTCGTTGAGTTGGACCACTGGGTCGGAGGTCTGCGTCATGTAGGCTCCTTGTCGCCATCGGCAAAGTTTTGGCGACCGTGTCGCCTTGCCTTTGACGATGACCGAATTTTTACATTGCCTCTTTGAACTGCGGGCTTGAATTATATCGGAGGCGGACGCAGGCTGGCTTTTTCGAGAAGACCGTGGCCTACAGGTGCGTTGACGGTTTCGGGAGCCGCAACATCTCAACCATCAGACCTATCGCCGCATAAGTGGCAGCATTCGCAAGAAGTATCCAATAGAAGCGAAGGCCAAAATGAAAGTAAGAGCCCACAAACACGACTGGGCAAGTAAAACGGGCGAGAGTTAGGATTGGTTCGGTTAAGCTCATCTGAATCGGGGCGGTTGGGAATAAATAAATTGCCCAGAAGGCCGCGACGAGAAAGCCCACACTTGCCCACGCACCAATCCGGTATCTCATACTGTGCTCCGATTGCTTATGCTAACAGTTCTCTGACGCTCCAAATGTGATCGGTCAATCTGGCTTCCCATCAGGGGCGTAACCCGAAAGCATTGGTGAACCTCCGGCTGAGTTGCCGGGAACGTTCACCGCTTCTGTATAATCCATCCTCTCATGCGCAACTTCTTCGCGCGGCGCACCTCCTGGAACTTGACCCCCAACCGCTACACCGAGGCGCTGGAGGCGCATCGGCGGGCGGGCAGGGAAGTACTCGACTTGACCGCCTCCAACCCCACTACAATCGGCCTGCACCATCGCGAAAGCGAACTATTGGGCGCCCTATCGCACGCTGAAGCCTCACCTACGAACCGCAAGCCAAGGGATTGCTCGTTGCGCGCGAAGCCGTATCAGGCTACTACGCAGCTCACGGAAGTCACGTTTCGCCCGACAATCTCATACTGACCACCAGCACCAGCGAGGCCTATTCGTTCCTTTTCCGGCTGCTATGCGATCCGGGAGACACGGTACTGGTCCCGACCCCCAGCTACCCTCTTTTCGACTTCCTGGCCGATCTCCAGGACGTGAAGCTCGAACCCTACGAGTTGGTATATGACCACGGTTGGCAAATCGATTTTCACTCGGCGCAGACGGCGATAAAACGCGCGCACAGTGCGGGTTCGCATTGCCGGGCCGTGTTGGCCGTTCATCCGAATAATCCGACGGGTTCGTTCGTGAAGCCGCCGAGGCTGAGGAATTGAACCGCATTTGCGCGGACGAACGACATGGCGATCATCGCCGATGAAGTCTTCCTTGATTACTCGCTCGCGAACGACCCGCCGCTTACGTTTTCCTCCAACAGCAGTGTGCTGACCTTCACGCTGAGTGGGTTGTCGAAGATTTCCGGCCTGCCGCAGATGAAAATCGCGTGGATTGCGGCGAACGGCCCACAGCCACTGCTGTCCGATGCGATGAACCGGCTCGAAGTCATCGCTGATACCTATCTGTCGATGAACGCACCACTGCAGTGGGCTGTTCCGATCATGCTGGAGGAGCGGCACGAGCATACAGCGTCAACTTCTGGCAACGCATCGTTGCGAATCTAGCTTTGCTTGATTCGCAGCTGGACTCGCAGAAACTTTGTCGCCGGCTGGAAGTCGAAGGCGGGTGGTATGCCGTATTGCGGGTCCCAGTGGCGGGCTCCGACGAGGAACTTGCCATCGCGTTGCTGCGCGAGACGGGAGTGCTGGTGCAACCAGGTCACTTCTATGACTTCGCCGTCGGACGGATATCTGGTGATCAGCCTTATTACTCCCAGCCAGGAGTTCGCGGAAGGAATCCGGCGCCTACTGGGATTTGTTGCTGATCTTCATTCGTAAGATCTCTCTGCTGAAGAAGTCAGGGTTTCCCTGAGGCAAGAAAGTGCCGGATCATGCAGCGTCGCGTCACAGGTGCAACGACTTGCACTTCGAATATCTCGTCGTCATCTGAAGATCATCTCCGGCAAAACATCCGTCCATTTTGGGACGGCTGGACGTTATAATTACAGAACTGTGCCCAAGTACTCCATCGTCGTCCCTTTTCATAACGAAGAAGAAAACGTAACCGAGCTCTATGATCGGCTCAAAGTGGTGATGGAAGCCACGGGCGAACCGTTTGAGCTGGTGTTCGTGGACGATGGCAGCCGCGATCATACGTTCTGGATGTTGCAGCAGATCGCAGCGGTGGACCGCCGCGTGGTGGTGGTGAAACTGCGCCGCAACTTCGGGCAAACCTCGGCGCTGGCGGCGGGCTTTGATCATTCCGAAGGCGAGTACGTGATTGCCATGGACGGCGACCTGCAGCACGATCCGCATGACATTCCGCTGTTTCTGCAAAAGCTGCGCGAGGGATACGACATCGTCAGCGGATGGCGCAAGCAGCGCATTGACAACTTCGTGATGCGGCGCATTCCGTCCAGGATCGCCAACTGGCTGATGGCCAAGTTGAGCGGAGTTGAATTGCACGATTTTGGCACCACCTTCAAGGCTTATCGGCGCGCGGTGGTGCAGGAAATTCCGCTCTACGGCGAGTTGCATCGATTCATTCCGGCGCTGGCGTCAGCGTACGGCGCCACCATCTGCGAGATTCCCATCCGCAATGTCAACCGGGAACGCGGTGAGTCACACTACGGTATTTCCCGCACCTTCCGGGTGTTCTTCGATCTCATCACCATCCGTTTTCTGCTGAAATATATGGCTCGGCCGCTGCACTTTTTCGGCACCGTGGGCACTCTGAGTTCCGCGACTGGCTTTGTAATCGCCTTGTGGATGCTCTTCGACAAGTTTGTTCGCGGTCTCAACGTAATGGATGAGCACGGGCCGCTACTGGTGTTTGCCGCAGTGCTGATCGTGGCGGGTGTGCAACTGATCGCGCTGGGATTGCTGGGCGAATTGCAGGTGCGCCACTTCCACGAGCCGGCCAAGCGGGCCCCCTATACCGTCGATCGCGTGTTACGCTCGTCGCACAGTCAATCGGCGCTGGCCGACTAGGCGCAGAGGGACGTTCGAAATGATTTTCCACGTTGCATTGGAACAGGCTGAAGACGGTTGGATCGTGGCCCAATGTCCTGCTCTGCCAGGTTGTGTTTCGCAGGGCCGTGGCGAAAAAGAAGCGTTGGAAAACATCAAAGAAGCTATCACAGCTTGGTTGTGGGCCGAAGATCAGAAGGCGGTCGACTCTATGCCCCCGCGACATTTGATCCATGGCCGCATCCAGTAGCGACTCGCCAAACAACACTCATTTCATCCGCGGCTATCTCTTCATCGCCGCGGCTACGTTTTTCTGGGGACTTTCCGCCGCCTTGGGCCGGGCGGTCTTCACCGGCCGGGTTGCTGCTGGCGGGCAAGCTCTACGCCCGATCGACCCTCTTATCCTCGCCCAAAGCCGAACCACGATTGCATTGCTCATCCTCCTCCCGATCTTGCTGCTGAAGGCGAGATCGTCGCTGCGCGTGCGTAGCCGGGGCCACCTGCTCCAGTTTTTTCTGCTCGGGATTCTCGGGCTGGCCGCTTCCAATTTCTTCTACTATTTCGCTATTCAGAAGACGAGCGTTGCCACGGCGATTGTCCTGCAATATGTCGCCCCGGTGTGGGTATTGCTTTACATGCTGGCGCGCCGACTTCAGCGCCCAACGCTGCGGCGCTTAAGTGGAGTGATCCTGGCCGTGCTGGGTTGCGGCCTCGCTGTAGGAGAACTGGCGGCGCAGCGCGGATTTCCCTGGCTCGTGATCTCCGGGGTTCGCTTCAATACGTTAGGCGTGCTGGCCGCGGAGCTGGCGGCGATCTCGTTCGCCTTCTATAACGTCTACGGCCAGCACCTGTTGCAGATTTACCAGCGCTGGACCGTGTTGGTCTATTCGCTACTCGGTGCGGCAGTTTTTTGGCAGATCGTAAACCCGCCATGGAAGGTCGTCGCTCAGCATTACAGCGAAGGGCAGTGGTTGTTCATGGCCATCTTCGCGGTCACCTCCATGCTGGTTCCGTTCTCGTTGTACTTCACCGGATTGCAGTATCTCGACCCCACGCGCGCCATCGTGACCGCCTGCCTCGAACCAGTATGGGCGATTCTGCTGACGGCGCTCATTCTTGGTGAACTTGTGTCGCCGATGCAAGTGGTGGGAATTGTCGTCGTGCTGTTGGCGACCATCCTGGTGCAGAGGCAGGAGGGCACGGACCGCAGCGAGCCACTGATCGCGGTCGAGCTGATCGAGTGAAGCTTGCCCTGTTGCCAACGACGCAGGGAGATTTCAGCTCCGTCAGCCGATGGAACGAAGTTGCCACCCAAGCCCACTTCAGCAGAGCCGCAGTCGCGGCACCGGCGCCCCGCGATGGCTGCTAAGAAGTGCTGCGATAGTAGATTGCCACTGGCGAGATCTTATTCGACGCGATTCCAAGTCTTGTCGGGATTGTATTCGGACATGCCAGCCGCGACTTTTTCCGTGTCCTGCCCAAGGTCCTTCTCGTACACAACACCATCCTGGTTGACGATGAAGGTCATGACGCCGGAGTTGCGATACTCGGCGGGATAGGCCACGAAGGCGAAGCCGCGAACCAGTTCACCGTTCACCAGGTAACTGCGTGCGCCGCCTTTGGCCGCGGCTCCCTGAGCAGTGAGCATGCGGTAATAGTAGCCGTGGAACGGCGTCTGCTTGCCCTGTTGTATGTTGTAGCCTTGGCCGGCGGCATCCACGAGCAACGGACCAATCGGGCTCGGGGCCTCGTTGTCGTTGGTTTTCCAGTAGAGTCCGTTGTGCTTGCCTTCCTCGCTCACGAATCTGAGCGCATAATGCTTGGTCTTGTCGCCGTCCTGTATGGTGGACGCGTACTCGCGCTGAGCCGCGACCAGAGTGTGCAGGACGTCGATGGCGTCGTTCTCGTTGGCGCCAACCCGTCGATAGAGAATTTCCTTCATTCCGGACTCGGTATCGAAGTACCATGCGCCACTGCTGTTCTTGACGATGGGGATCGGCATCGGCCAATTCTCCGCGCCCACGTAGAGGGTAGCGGTCTGGTCGGGCTCGATCACAACCCGATGCATCTGCTCGTATCGCCGAATGAAGTCGGTCGCCATCTTCTTGTCCGCTACCTCGTCACCGGTTTGCAGTACCTGACCGGCGTTCGAGCCCAGAATGGCGTTCAAAGTCTGTTGATCACCGGACTTGACCGCGTTGTAGATAGCCAACACAGCGTCGCTGGGGGATGCGAAGGTCTTCTCATTGCCTTGCTGGGCAAAAGAGCATGGGACGAACAGCGCGAGCGGCAGCGCGACTGCCGCCACGACGAGCGCAATGAAATAACGCCGGCGAATATCAATCAGCTTGTAAGAATGCGACATAGATTTCATAAAGCGTCTGCTCCTGCCTTCGATCGGGATTCGACACCAACGGGGTTTGCACTCCTGGGAGTTACCGGCGACGCCCGCCGCCACCACCTGCGGCGCGATGCTCGCCACCCCCTCCGCCTCCACCGCGATTTTCAAAACCTCCGCCTCCGCCGCGATTTCCTGCCAGACTCTGCTGTCCGCGGGCGCTATTGGTGCGCGTGTTCCCGCCTTGGCCGTAATTGCTGAAGGCGCTCTTGCCGGAATTCGGAGCTGGCTGCTTTCCATAGCCGCGCTCCGCCTGCCGCTGGTTCTGGTTGAAGTTTCCGCCACGGGCCTGATTCTGATTCGCTCCCACGCGGTTTTGCTGATTCCCGCGGTTCTGTTGATTGAAGTTGGGTTGGGACCCACCTGCTCGGTTCTGCTGGTTGAAATTGGGCTGGTTCCCGCCGGCACGTTGTTGTCCTAGATTTCCCTGGCCTTGATTTCGATACTTGGTCTGGTCTAAGTTCTGATTGAAATGTGGCGTTGAGTAGTTGCTGTTGAAATTGTTGGCCCGGTTGTTGGCGTTCAAGTTGTTACGGTTTACGTTGTTTCGGTTGATGTTGTTCGCGTTTAGGTTGTTGCGGTTGTATATTATTGGCGTTGATGTTGTTACGGTTTACGTTGTTCACGTTGCGGCCGTAATAATTGTTGCGATTCACGAAGGTATTGGAGTTGGAGACGTAGGTGTTGTGGTTGTAGACCACGGTGGAGTTGTTCCAGCCGCATCCCCATGAGTTGTATCCCCATCCACAACATCCCCCGCCGCCGCTGATGGCTGCGCCCACCGCGATGCCGACTCCGAAGGAAAGCAGGCTGGTGGCCACCATGGCGCCGGTTGAGTATCCGGGATAGGCAGGCACGGGCGCTCCATAGACAACCGTCGGGTTATAGGTGGGCACGTAGACAACTTCGGGCTGCGCCGGCTGAATGATGATCGTCTGCGGCGGAGGCTGGACGACCGTCGTCTGCTGTTCCTCCCCTTCGGGCGTCGGAGGCGGCGCCGTTCCGGGAGCCTGGTTCTGCACGGTGACGTTCTGCTGCTGGGTGCTCTTCAGATTTCCTGCCTGATAAGCGCGCTGGCGCATGACCTGTACGGCGTTCATCACGCTCTGTGGAATGTTGTAGTACGCATCGCCCAGAGCGGAGGTCCACGACAGATTAGTGGCCATCTGATTCAATACATCAGAAAACTGCGTCAACCCCTTCACGCTTGCGTCCCAGGGCTGCTGATTGGCGGCCTCGGTAAGCTGTTGGCCCTTGAGGTTCGAGTTCTGCTGCAGCCATTGATACGCAGCGCTGACTTGGTCCGGATAGGTGGAGGCCGCCAGCACCATCGCGACCAGGTTGTCGGGAAACAGGGCAATGGGGGCGACAAGTTGATAAAGCTGGTCCGCCGTAGGTGCGGCGTAGGTTGTGGCGGGCGCCTGCCCCTGTTGCGCTGGCTGACCTTGGCCAGACTGCGCCTGCTCCGCCTTCTTGCTGCAGCCGTCCAACCCCATGACACTGACGACCACCGTAATGCTAAGAAAAAGGGAGAGAGCTTGCTTGAAGCTTGGCATAAACGAGGCCTCGTTCATTGAGTAGGACTACAACATGACGCAGCAAAATCGTACACGTAAAGCTGGCCATATGGCTACTCCAAGGAATCCCGACGGGGACGCGCGGAGCCCGCATCGATTATGGGTACTCGGAAGTTGAAGGCTTATCGCTTCGCCGGAGCCGGCGCGTGCGCATGCGGCTGCGCATCCGCGTACAGCGCGTCAATCTCTTTCCTGTAGAGATGCTCCAGATGGCGGCGCCGCAGCTTCATGCTGGGGGTGAGCGTTCCGTCTTCAATGCTGAGTTCGGCGTGAATCACCAGCACGCGCTTCAGCTTTTCGTACTGGGCGAGGTTCTGATTCAATTCCTCGACGATCTCTTCGTAGAGCGATTGCACCTGTGGCGATTTCACCAGTTGCCGGTGGGTGGAGAACTTCACTCCGTGGCTGTGCGCCCATTCTTCCAGGATGGGGAAGTTGGGAACGATCAGCACGGCAGGGAAGCGCCGCTTGTCGCCGAGCAGGGCCGCCTCACCGACGAACAAGTTCGCCTTAAGCGAGTTCTCAATCGGCTGAGGCGCGATGAATTTCCCGCCCGACGTCTTGATCAGGTCTTTCTTGCGGTCGGTAATGGAGAGGTATCCGTCCTCATCGAGGGTTGCAATATCTCCCGTCTTGAACCAGTCATCCTCAAACGCTGCAGCGGTTTCCTCAGGCATCTTCCAGTAACCCTTGAACACTGAGGGGCCCCGCACCAGCAGTTCGCCATCGGCCGCGATTTTGACTTCCACATTCGGCAAAGCCTTGCCCACCGTCCCCATTCGATGATTGATCGGATTGTTCAGCGCAATGACCGGCGAGGTTTCGGTAAGACCATAGCCTTCGTGGATACGGATTCCAATGTCGGCAAACCAGGTGGCAATCTCACGGCCCAGCGGCGCGCCTCCAGAAACAAAAATCCGCGCGCGCCCGCCCATTCCTTGGCGCACCTTCGAGAACACTAATTTGTTAGCTAACTTCCACGAGAAGGAGGTCGGAGTCTCTCCGCGAAGGATGGCCTCGCGGTTGGCGCTTCCCACCGACATGGCCCAGTTGAAGAGCTTACGTTTTACGCCCTGCGTCTTGTGCTCAACCCCGTTGTAGATCTTCTCGTACAGTCGGGGCACGGCCACGAATACCGTGGGATGCACCTCGCCGAGTGTGCGTAGGAGGTCGTCCATATTGGGACAGTAGGCGAGGGGAACGCCCCAGCTCATCATGGCGTAATCCAGATGCCGCGCGGTGACGTGCGACAGCGGCAGAAACGAAATGCACAGGTCATCTTTGCCCACGTCAAACATGTCGAGCGAGACGCTCAGATTAGCCGCGAGATTGCCGTGCGTCAGCATGACCCCCTTTGGCGTACCGGTGGTCCCCGATGTGTAAATCAGCGTCGCCAAGTCATCAGGCTCAACCGCCCGCCCCAGTTCTTCGAGTCCTGGGTCGGGTCCCGGGGTAGCGTTCCGCAGAAAGCTCTGCATGGGGACGGCGTCGGTGAGATCGGGCGCGTCATCCATGATGACGACGCGTGTGACATTCGTCTGGTGCTGGATGGAAGCGATCTTCTCGTACTGCTGGCGCGTGGAAACGAAGACGATGCTTGCTTCAGCATGCTGCAGCACATACAAGCATTGCTCAGCGGTCTGGGTGGCGTAGATGGGAACGTCAACCGCGCCCAGCAGCAATGCGGCGAAGTCGGCGATCGCCCACTCCGGCCGGTTCTCGCTCAGGATGGCGATACGATCGCCCTTGCCAATCCCCCAAGCCTGCAGCTGGCGCGCGGTGGCGTAGACCCAAGCCTGCAGTTGGGCGGAGGAAATTGGCGTCCACGCGCCTGACTCGCGCGTCAGCATGACGCGATCGCTGTTGCGGTCCACCACCGAGAAGAAGACTTCGTTGAGGGTCTTGATGTTCATTGCTTCCGAGTCAATGCGACTGATCAAGTCCGGAGATAAAAGCTCTCAGGACCGGAATTTTACTGTTTACACTGCCCCAAAGGCTGTGATGTGTGACATCTATGGCTGTGCTACAACCGGGGAAGCTGTCCCACTCGGCTGCGCCTATGGAACCCCGGTGGCGTCCGCTTCGTGGTGTCCGCCGCCTTGCATTCCATTCAGAAAAATATCGACCACTGCGTCCGTCATGTTGGACAGCCGATAGTCGTGTCCACTCAGCACCCAAGACGTCACCATCTCGTCCAGCGCTCCAAAGAAACAGTTAGCCACAATTTTGTCCGACATCTCGCGGCGAAAAACCCCGCTTGCCTGTCCTTCCTCGATAGCCGCCCGCACCAGGCTGAGGTACTCGACCATGTGATGGTGCGAGAACTCGGACAGAAAGCGCGTGCTCTGCCGCAGCTCCATTTGAAATACGACCGCCAGGTTGCGGTTTGATCCCAGGGCATCCAGATGAAGAAAAGCCAGCCGCCGCAAGCGCTCGGCGGGGTTGCGCACGTTCTCGACCTCAGTCCGTGCCTGCCGCATGAATGCATCAAAGGCCGTGTTGATGGCCGTCATCAGTATCTCTTCTTTGTTCTTGAAGTAGAGATAGACGGTGCCGTCAGCGACGTCGGCGCGATCGGCGATGTCGGAGATTCGCGAGTTAAAAAAGCCCTTGTCGGCAAACACCGCGACCGCAGCATCCAGGATGCGCTGATATTTCTCGGCATTGCGGATTGTGCCGCCGCCGGCGTTTCCCGCAGCAGGTAATGGCGCTTGAGAGTCTCGCTTCATCGAGGGCCAATGAACGGAAGCGTGTGTACCAACCACTCGCAATCCGGGATTCATTTGCGGAGAGCGAGGCTACCGCTCTTCCCCGAATGAATGTTCATTCATCTGTAAATTTATAGCGCATGGTTGGATTTGCGCAATTGAAACCGAGATTCCCAAAATGGTTCTCAGCTCTGCCTGTGGCGCACCGCACCCTTTAGTGTCACAATGCCTCCACCGCCAATTGCTGACGCGTGGGCGTCATTTCGAGAGGAGAATCGTCATGAACAAAATGCTACTGGCTCTGTTGCTCGCCGGTTCGCTGCTGCCTGTGAGCCGTGCGGCCGACAAGCCGAGCGAGATGCCGCCACCCAAAATCAAAGTGGGTGACATGGCGCCGGATTTCACGCTGCAGGATCAGGACGGAAACAAGGTTTCACTTCACGACTTCAAGGGAAAGAAGAACGTCGCTCTGGCGTTTTACATTTTCGCGTTTACAGGTGGTTGACAGAAGCAGATGCAGGCTTTCCAGCAGAACCTTGCCAAGCTGGAAGCTGCCGATACCCAGGTGCTGGGTATAAGCATGGATTCTCCCTTCTCGAACAAGGCCTGGGCGGAAAAAATTGGCGTTACCTTCCCGTTGCTCAGCGACTGGGGTGGCGATGTGACCAAGGAGTATGGCCTCTACAACCCCAAATATAAGGCTGCTCGACGGGTGAATTACCTGATCGACAAAGACGGCAAGGTGATCGAGATGCAACTGGACTCGGACGCTATCGATCCGTCCAAGGTGGTGGTGGCGTGTGAGGCGCGAAAGCTGAATCGATGAAACTTTGTCTCACGCTTCGCGTCGAGGGAGGCGAGGAGGATGGGACACCCAACCATGGGTGATTGATTTTGAATAATCGTGCCACCGAATCGTTCGTTGACGAAACACCCGGTGAAGCTCCGGTTCGCGGGTATCTTCACCGTGCCGAAAGCTCAAGCGCCGGCTTCCTTGTCCTCACCCACGGCGCGGGCGGCAATTGCAATGCGCCGCTGCTGGTTGCGCTGGCGGAAAAGTTCGCCGCCTCCGGGTTGAACACCCTTCGTTGTGACCTCCCCTATTGCCAGCGGCGTCCGCATGGGCCGCCGTCCCCGTCCGATGCCAAGCATGATCAAGCCGGACTGTGGCGGGCCGTCGAGCTCATGAAGAAGCAATTTGCAGGAAGGGCCTTTCTCGGCGGCGTTTCCTATGGAGGACGTCAGGCCAGCATGTTGGTTTCCTCCGAGCCGACTCTGGTCGATGGGCTGCTCCTGCTGTCGTATCCGCTGCATCCTCCAGGACGGCCAAAACAATTGCGGACCGCGCATTTCCCCAGCCTGAGGACTCCCGTTCTCTTCGTCAGCGGTACACGCGACGCCTTTGGCTCGATCACGGAGCTGGAGGCCGCGATCAAGCTGGTTCCTGCGCCCACGAAGTTGATTCCCATCGAAGGTGCCGGACATAGTCTGCTCCAGAAGTCGAATCGCGAGGACCTGCAGGAGACAGTGGTGCAACAATTCGGCGCGTTCTTCTCACGCCCTGGTTAGTCTCCAAATTATGCCAGTTTCAGAGTTGGGTAGACCCAGCCTTCAGGCTGGCGTCCAAGATCACCCCACCTTATGAGGCTTGAGCCGCCGCCGTCATTGAAAATGACGGCGGCGGCTCAAGCGATTCGTCTATCCGCAGCGTACGCGGCGCTGAATCGCCGCTCTACCCATACTCGCAGGACCACACTAACCCTGAAACCGCCCTAGGGCGTGTTAACACTAACTAGTGTATCTGAGAGCTTCGACGATTAGGGCGAAATGGAGGAAGGCGAGAAAGACCAGATCCAGTTTGTCGAAGCGTGAAAAGATGCGGCGAAAGCCTTTGAGCCTGCGGAACAGGCGCTCGATTTCATTGCGGCGGCGGTACATGGCTTTGTCATATTGCCACGGCTCCAAGCGGTTATGCCGCGGCGAACCACCGGATGAAGCCGAAATCCAGCGCCAATTGCAGGGTGTCGTTGTCTTCGTAGGCACGGTCCATGATCAGATGCAAGGCGCAGGCAGGGGCCCGATGCCGCCTAGCAGTTTGCGGCCTTCGATGGTGTCGGAGGCCTGGCCGGGGGAGAGAGCGAAGGTTATGGCCGTTCGAGCATCTGCGGCAACCATATGAATCTTGGTGGTCCATCCGCCGCGCGATTTGCCGATGGCTTGCGGTCCGTTTTTTTTAAAGCCCCCATGCCATCGGGATGGACTTTGACGGTGGTGGAGTCCAGGCTGACCGCTTCGATGCGAATGCGCACGATTTGCTCGCGCTGTAACTGCTCAAAGACCTGATCCAGCACGCCGCTCTTCGACCAGCGGTTCATGCGGGTGTAAATGGTATGCCAATTACCGAAACGTTTGGGCAGTCCGCGCCACTTGCAGCCGTGCTCGGCAACATTCAGCAGCAGAGCGTTGAGCAGTTGCAGGTTGTCGAGTTTCACGTTGCCACGCTGACGGGGAAGACTGGAGGCAATACGTTGATACTGCGCTTCGGTGATCTCCATGCAGCGCAGCATAACACAGAATTACGAATTAGTGTTAACACGCCCTAGCCCGTGGCTGGCCTCGGGTGTACCATGTTGCCTTCGTTTGCCGGAGGTGCTCTTGCTCGATCGTCGCCGCTTTCTCACCGCTAGTGCCGGATTCGCCGCCGCTCTCGCCTTTCGCAATGATCTGTTTGCACAACTGCAGAATGTTCCATCGTCGTTGCCCGATCCGAAGCTGTTCGTCAGCGACGAAGAGGGCTATTGGGCTGAGCTGCGCAAGCAATTCCTGATTCCCGCCGACGAAGTTTACTTGAACAACGGCACCGTAGGCTCCAGTCCTGCGCCGGTCCTGCGAGCGGTGTTCGACGGTTACACCTCGACGGAGAAGCTGGACGAGACCGACCCGGAGGATTATCCGATCTGGGGCTACGCGGCATGGAATGAGTTTCGCGACCCACTGGCGGCGTTCGTGGGCTGCAAACGCGATGAGATCGCACTGCTGCGCAACGCCACCGAGGCCAACAGCTACATCGCCAACGGCATCGACATGAAGCCCGGCGACGAAGTGCTGATGACCGACCAGGAGCATCCGGGCGGCGAGCAGCCTTGGCAGTTGAAGGCGAAGCGCTACGGAATCGTGGTGAAGAAAGTCACACTGCCTATGCCGGTGAAAGATGCCCCGCAAGTGCTGAATCTGTTCAATGATGCCATCACGCCGCGCACGCGGGTCATCTTCTTCAGCCACATCACCACGGTGACCGGCGTGGTGTTACCGGCGAAGGAGCTGTGCGCGCTGGCGCGCTCCAAGGGCATTCTTTCGGCGATTGACGGCGCCCACGTCACCGGCATGATGCAGCTGAACATCCGCGACCTTGGCTGCGACATGTACACCTCAAGCCCGCACAAGTGGCTGCAGTCACCGAAGGGATCAGGCTATCTGTACGTGCGCGATGAGGTGATCGATCGGTTGTGGAACACCATCGCGACCGAAGGTTGGGACGAGCCGAAGCTGCGCGCCGAACGCTTCCAGCGGATCGGGTCGTCCAATGTTCCGTCGCTTTGCGGGCTGCGTGCGTCCATCAAGATGGCGAACGATATCGGCATGGAGCGCATCGAGCGGCGTCATCGCGAACTGGGCGACTACATGCTGGCGCAGATGCAGAAACGCGGCGCGGAGTCGTGGACCTCGCCCGATCCGACACTGCGATGCGCTATCGTCACCGTGAATGTTCCGCCGATCGTGCGCACCGACTTGGAGAGCTGGCTGTGGAAGACCAAAAAGATCCGCATTCGTGGCGGCGCACAACCGTCGAAGCTGCGGCTCTCCACGCCGTATTACGTGCAGAAGAAAGAGATTGACCGCTATCTTGAGTCTTACGACGAGTACAAGCGGGAAAAGAAGATCGCGTGAGCGAATACTGGGCCGAAGCTGAATTCCGCGCAACGGCGTGATAGAGAAAACGGGTTCCGCCAGGTAATTCCGGCGGGCGACGTAATCCGGAAGTGCTGCTGCAAGTAACGCTCAAAGGACTCGCGGTTGTATTCGCTGTAGGTGTCGTCTTTGTTGAGTAGCAATCGCTGCACCATGCCATCTTCTTTGCTGATGAACTCGATCACCAACTCTCCAGTGATTTGCGAGAGCCACTCCAGCAACGCGCCGAGCGGAACGTTGGCACTAATTACCAGGTGATGCACGAGCGCCAGCGCCAGCGTCAGTTGCGGCTTGCCTCGTTCGATCAGCGACGCGCGTTCGCGGGAAGCCCAACCTTGCGCTGGCGACGGATTGGCCACATTTACCAACAACGGCAATATGTTGGTCCGGCCCTCCTTACGTAAGTCGCAATAAAGGCGATTGACGCTGCCTGCATCGGAATCCATGGCGACCACGGTGTCAGCGGCATCGCCGACGATGCTGCTGAACCGGCCGTCGTTACAACCCAGGTCCCATGCCAACTCGAAGTGCCGTCCGGCAACGCTCTCGCGAACGAAAGCTTCCTTACGTGCAAGGGCATCCTCGGAGTAATGAGTACGCGAGTAGTCGCTCCACGTGGTGCTCTCCTTAGGCAGATGCAAGTCAACAATTAGTTTCCTCAGCTTATGCACGTTCGTTGCAATCATCTGCGGCGTCATGCCGGCCGTCTTGATCTGCTGGCGGACACTGTAATCCGCCGAAGAAAACTTTCGCTGAAGATATGCCTGTGCGACAACGTGGCTCAGCACTCCCGGCCGCAGGCGCTCGATGCCACGGAACATACGGCCAAACACGACCGGATCAATGCCCTCAAGTTCGCTGCGCAACCACGGCTGGAAGGGGACTCGTTTGTAAGCCTCCAGCATCAACGGGTACAGCATCATGCGGCAGAATTGGTTGTAGCCCGCCCAAGGTTCGCCTTGCTGCAAGGGCGCAAATGAAAGCACATCGATGAACAGCGGCGTCACACCCCGAAACTGCACGTTATAGGCAGTCGCATCTTTCAGTATCCATCGTCGCTTTAGGGAGCGCTCGACAATTTCCAATTGCAACAGCGCCGCTGCGCGCAGCATGTCGAAAGTCCACTCGTATGGATAGCTGATAAAAGGAATTCGCTCGTGCTCCAGCACGATGGCGCCGGCGGGAAGAGAGGATTCCGATGCCAAACGTGTGGCCGGGACCTCATGGGTGGGCACTAACAGTCCTGCGGATTGAAGCTCCGCGGCCAGCCCGGAGGCGGCAAACTGCCGCCAGCGCTCCACCGCCGTGGGAAGGACAACTCGAAAGATCCGTTCGCCGTGCCTGACGATGAAGCCGTCGGGGTCCCGAAATGATCCTTGATCGCGACGGAAGTCCGCAGCCAGCGGGTCCGGTGGCATCGATCTTAGGCCGACCGCCTATGGGGATCTTCGTTTTCCGTGAGGAACCGGTTCGGCGAGTGGTGAGACAGTTTTCGGGGCCGGTTCGGTCTCAATCCCGAACATTCTTAGAATCTTCTGCTTGAACAGTCGGAAGATAACGTAGAGCCCGCTGACTCCGCCAAGCAGAAGTTGAAGAATCATGCTGCCGGAGCCGGGGTCAACGTAAAAAGCGACAAACGAAACAAAACGCAAGGCTTTACTTCTCCTGGATCGATACGGTGTCCGAGTCGACGCTCACCAGATTGTAACATTTGCCATGGCGTCGGAGAGTGGCCTTGGTGACGGCAGAATAATAATCTAGCGCCCCATCGCGATTAGTTGCACCAAATGCCCAAACACTGAAATCAATTCAAAGCACGCCTGGCGGTGATTTCCCTGATCATCGAGACCTTGCCGGAAATCAAGCAATCAAAGAAATCAAATCCGAGTGGCGCTGCGCCACCAAACCTGCGAGCCTTCTCGGCAGCGAAGTATGGGATCGATGAGGCGTTTCGCTGGATCCTTCGTGGGTGCCAGAAGTTTTCCAGTAATCCCCACGGTTTTTCGTCGCGGCGCGCGAATCCAATCTATTATCTATCTCGAGTGGAAGAGCAGGCGGGCGTTCGGGGGTTTCGACTTGTCAGACAGAAGATTTTGGCGCTGGGCTTGGCCTCTCAGCATTGCCGCTGCGGGAGTAGGCACAGCCGCGGTGATCCTCCTCCGCGGGTGCTGGCACAGCCATATGAGTTGGCCGACGCGGTACGATGATCACTATTCCTATCGAGCCTGTACCGACTGTGGCATCAAACGACTGTTTGATGCCAAGTCTTTTCGCGGCTATGGCCCGTACAGCTACGACCTGCGAGAACTGATTGCCCGAGACCGCGCCCGCCGCATGAAACAGCACAAGATCACCGTCTGAAGCCCGATCAGGCACGCACGGCTCAAAAGCAGACAATTTGCCCAACGCTTTGAATTCCGAGGTTGCTGTGAAGCTCAGCAGCCTTCTGCCTGGCCGCACCAGCATAGTCAGTAGCGTTCCTTCACCGAAGTCTGAGAATGGTTATAGAATGGGTGATCCAGCCGTTAGAAAATAAAACGGCAATTCCCCGGGGTGACGGACTGGCAAACGCTGCTGTAACTCCCAACAATTAACCGCCAGCGACCTTAGCTGGTATGCATTCTGATCTTTTTGTGAAAAGACAGATGCACTGGCCGGGACGCTGTAACGGGGCTGTCGAGCTAAGCCCCGCCTGCCCAACAAGATTGTGGAGATAACACATGCAAAGGATTTGTCGTTCTGTGAGGTTCCTCCTGGTGTTCGCTCTCGCCGTGACAGCAATGTCTGCTGTTGCGCAAGACGAAATTGCCTCAGCGTCAGTAACGGCCGCAACCGGTCCGTTGCAATTTGTTCCCCTGCCTCCGTGCCGCGTTGTAGACACGCGAAATCCAATTGGAACTTTTGGCGGCCCACCAATTCAAGGTGGCACGGCCCGGAGCTTTCCTATTGGGCAGGGCAGCTGCCATGTTCCCCTCGGCGCCACCGCTTTCTCATTAAATGTCGCGGTTGTTCCAATGGGATCTTTGGGATACCTGACGATGTGGCCTACCGGCCAGCCGCAGCCTCTAACAGCCACCTTAAATTCGCTGGATGGACGGATTAAAGCCAATGCGGCCATCGTGGCGGCGGGCAATGGCGGCGGCGCCGTTAGTGTCTTCGCCAGTAACACGACGAATGTCATACTGGACATTAACGGCTATTTCAGGCCGGCCTCGTCGCTTGCGTTTTATTCTTTGCCCCCCTGTCGCCTGGTCGACACGCGGCCGCAATACGGTGGCAGTGGCCCGATTCCAGGCGGGACTACGAAAGATTTCCAAATACTCGACGTCCCCGGTTGCACCGTACCGGCTACGGCCCAGGCCTATTCGCTAAACTTCTCCGCCGTACCTGACGGCCCCTTGTATTTCCTGACCGTATGGCCGTCAGGTAGTCAGCGGCCGCTGACTTCTACTCTAAACGACCCAACGGGAACGATCGTAGCCAATGCGGCGATCGTTGGAGCAGGCGTAGGCGGAGATGTTTCTGTTTATCCATCGAACGACACCAACTTAGTCATCGACATCAATGGCTATTTCGCCCCCCCAGGAGCACCGAATGCTTTATCGCTCTATCTGGCGAATCCCTGCCGAGTGCTGGACACGCGCCAGGGAAGCGGCGCCTTCACTGGGAAGCTTGTGGTGGATGTGGTCGACAGCCCGTGCGGCATACCGGCTACGGCCCAGGCCTATGTGCTGAACGCCACGGTGGTGCCTGAAGGTGCCCTGGGATATCTGACGTTGTGGGCCGATGGCGCGAGCCAGCCAGGGGTCGCGACCCTAAACGCATTGGATGGATCCATCACCAACAACATGGCAATCGTACCAACCACGAATGGCTCCATCGACGCTTATGCGTCCGGCATCACTCAACTGATTCTGGACATCTCCACCTACTTCGCTCCGTAAGACACTACCGGTTCGGTCGGATTATTCAACCGGGCAGGTAAGAAGAAAACCTCTACCTGCCCCGTTGATGTAAACAGCTTGTGCTCAGGTGACCTTAAGTAGTCAGTTAGGGGACACCCCACGGAACCCTAAACCCACCCTGCGAATTCCGCAAAAAGTTAGCGGCTCGTCGCACCGCGTGGGTCCAGCTCTTCGCGAGGACCCAATCGTGCGAGGCAAGCCCCCACGCTCTCAAACGGGAACGCCGAAATCGTGGCCGCGTCGTCACGTGAATTTTGTGGCTTGGGCAAGGTAATAGTAATAATCTCTACCAAATACCGGCAACGGCCACAGGCCACGCTTAGAACAGGGAGGCAATTACTTACGTGGGGGCATTCATGCACTGCCCGGTTCTTGCCCAGGTCAGCCTCAACATAAGCTCGGCAGATGATACTTGCCATGAGGATCAATGGAATGCAGAAGGTCTTCATTAGCTATTCTCACGACGACGCTGATTTCGCTGATCGCCTGATCCTTGATTTGCGCGCGTTTGACGTGCCCGCTACATATGACAAGTGGCTCCTCCGGGTCGGTGATTCGATAATCCAGAAGATTGCAGCAGAGGTCTCAGAAGCTGGCAACGTAATCGCGCTCCTCTCTCCCGTATCCGTCGAATCAAACTGGGTCAAGAAGGAGTTGGCTCTTGCGATGACTGGCGAACTGCAGAGGACCGGCGTGAAAGTCCTTCCGGCAGTGATCGCAGATTGCAAACTGCCGCCTATGCTTGCGGACAAGCTCTACGCCGACTTTCGGCACAACTACTACTTTGGCCTCCGACGGTTACTTCAAGCGTTGATTCCATCATCTTACGAAGACGAAAAGTTCATCCGCGAGGAGCAGATTGAATCCGCACGCCGGGAACTGGTTGAGCTCTTAGCCCGTGGCGACCGCGACAAGGTTAACGCATGGCTCGTCGCCAACGGCTTTGCCCTTGCCGCACTGTGCGGAGAACTCATGAGGGTCTCCGAATCGATACCACGATTCTCGGTTGATAACCAGGTCGTAGACTTCTTGGTCGTCAGCGGGCAGTCTGAACAATACGACCTCTCTCTTATCGTCCTAGGCGATGTCAATTTGCGAAGTGATTTCGATCGTGTTTCTACCAAAGAGACGGTTCGCTTGCAACCGATGGTCTACTGGTGCAACGACAACACAGACATCGTTACCCATGCTCTTGCCGGCAGGATGGCTAGCTCTTACGGCGCTGAGCAGATTGCGACGTTAACGTCTCACGGATATAAACCCCGAATCGACGCCAAAGTACTTCTCGGAAGAAGGAGCGACTATAGGGAACAGGACAACGAGCTGTGTAGGAGGATCTATGAGGCGACCGGTCGCGCGGTGGACGTCATTAGCTATGATCGCATCCTGGATGCCGTTGACCGGATTCTCCGTCAGCGTCGGTAAAATCGAACTGCCCATTACGTTTGACGTAACTTCTAAGAGCGATGCAACCACCACGTTACGGCCAGGACATAAACGCGTCCGATACGCCGCTGTCCGTCAGCGCATGACCTCCAACAGGCAGCGATGCAGAGCGACAGCCTCACAAAAATGCCCGCTGTGGGCAGTGTATAGGATTCACGGACAGAAAGCGGACAATTGACAAAGGGCACCGACTCGTGAGTGCCCTAACTTAATGAAATTATGGCGCGCCCTGAGAGATTCGAACTCCCGACCTTCTGGTTCGTAGCCAGACGCTCTATCCAGCTGAGCTAAGGGCGCGCACCGAGAGCAGGAGCGAATTATACCAAACCCTGCCCATATGCTCTAACGTGGAGGTCAAGCGGTTAGGGCCTCATCTTGGCCTCTTTCAAGAAGGCAATGGGACTCCGCCCTCAACGAACGCAAGGAAGTAACACCATAGTGGTGACCTAGTAAACTTTGCGCACTACCGGGAAACTTCTACAAGCATGGTCTCAGAAAATGTTGTAAGTCCTTTATTTGCACTCGGACCGTTTTGGCACGCAGGATGCACTACACCAAGCCAGACGAAGTGGCGCAATAGGGGGCCGTTCGGAAGGGAATTTCGGCCAGAGTTCCTTTCACTGAGCGGCCCTTTCTGAATTTTGTCCTCCCCCGGAACGTGGGACTGCGTTGCCTAGCTTCCAGTTGGAACTGCTGAGGCGTTCGTCCTTGTTCGACGACCAGCAAGATGGCAAAAAGGCGAAGTGCTTCCCCATCCAGCACTTCGCCTTTTCCATTAGAACGCTATACTTCGGTGCCGCCGGCGTTTACGCCAGCGCCAGCTTTTCGCGAATATCGAAACCGGCACTGCGCAGCAATTTTTCCACGGTTGACTCGTTCAGGCGGGTGGCGTCGTACTCCACTCGGATGGTTCGGTCCGGCTCGTTGAAGCGCACCCGGCGAATACCGTAGACGTCGCTTACCTGTCCCAGCGCGCCCATTTCCATCTCGCCCGGCGGCATTCCATAGCGAAACAAAACTTCGACTGCGGTCATCGAACCACCCTCACGCAAACGTGCAATGATAAGGACACGCGGAACTGGCAAACCTCTTCCGCATCTAGAATCAGTGCCGGATAGGATGTCTCGGTTTCCGCACTGAATCCGCATTCAATATAGAGCATCGCTGCGCCAATGAACAGCGCGAGCACACACTTCAGGAGAGGGAGGGAATGAACGAACCCGAGGAAACCTTGGAGAACCGGATTGTCGATATTTCGGTAATCGATCCTGTCTGCGGGATGGCGGTGAATCCGGTCGAGGCTCGTGGCAAGGCGCACCACGAGGCGACAGACCTACTATTTCTGCTCGCCCGCTTGCATGCACAAGTTTGTGTCGTCGCCGGCGAAGTATCTCTCGGCCGCCAGGGAGCTCCTCAGCCGCCGCTGCGGCACCGCCTCGCTCAGCCCAGAAGCTCGACAAAGATCCGGTTTGCGGAATGGATGTCGATGCCGCGAAGGCCGCTGCGTCGGTGGAGTACGAGGGAAAGCTGTATCACTTCTGCTGCCGCGGCTGCGCGGAGAAATTCAAGGACTATCCGGAGAAGTATCTTTCGCCCAATTACAAGGCCGGCGGCATGGGCGCGACGGTTCAAACCGGTAGCGCCCGAGTGCAGATCGGCGCCGCCCGCAAGCTGGAGAAAGACGTGGTTTGCGGGATGAGTGTTGATCCTGCCAAGGCGGCGTCCACCGTCGTGCATCAAGGTAAGACCTATTACTTCTGCAGCCGGGGATGCGGCGAGAAGTTCAAAGCTGATCCTGAGAAGTATCTTTCGCAGAGCGCAGACCCCCAAAATCACCGCCGTGGATGTCGCGGAGCAGAGCAAGACCAAGGCCGCACCATCGCGTCACAACGTACGTGTGTCCCATGGATCCCGAGGTACGGCAATCGCGGCCCGGAGCCTGTCCCAAGTGCGGTATGGCGCTGGAGCCCGACGTCCCCGTGACCGCGACCAGGACCCAGTGGACCTGCCCAATGCATCCCGAGATCGTTCGTGATGGGCCGGGTGCATGTCCGATTTGCGGCATGGCGCTGGAGCCGAAGACGGTCGACGACCGGCGCAGGAAGAGAATCCCGAATTACGCGACATGACGCGGCGCTTCTGGACCAGCGTGCTGCTCGGCGTTCCCCTGGTTGCCTACGCGATGTTGCGCATGGGACCGCTGGCGCACATCTGTTCACGCCGCGGGCTGGCACCTGGCTTGAGTTTGCTCTGGCGACGCCAATCGTGCTGTGGTGCGGCTGGCCTTTCTTCGCGCGAGGCTGGGCGTCCGTCAAGTTCCGCAGCCCGAACATGTTCACGCTGATTGCGATGGGCGTAGGCGTGGCGTACCTCTACAGCGCCGTGGCCACTCTGGCGCCGCGAATCTTTCCGCCCTCGCATGCGCGGGATGCACGGCCAGCCGGAAGTGTACTTTGAGGCGGCGGCGGCGATCATCGCCCTCGTGCTGCTGGGACAGGTCTTGGAACTTCGCGCCCGCAGCCGCACCAGCAGCGCCATCCGCGCGTTGCTCGACCTCTCGCCGAAGCTGGCGCGCATCATGCGCGACGACGGCAGCGAGTACGACGTCCCGCTCGAGCAGGTGAAGGTCGGCGACAAGCTGCGGGTGCGCCCGGGCGAAAAGATTCCGGTGGACGGCATTGTGCTTGACGGTCTCAGCTCGGTGGACGAGTCCATGGTGACCGGCGAAGCCATGCCGGTGGAGAAGCGTGCCGGCGACAAGGTTGTCGGCGCCACCGTGAACGGCACCGGCTGGCTGCTGATGCGGGCCGAGCGCGTGGGCAGCGAAACCCTGCTGGCGCAGATCGTGCAGATGGTCAGCAACGCGCAACGCAGCCGTGCGCCCATTCAGCGGCTGGCCGACAAAGTTGCGGCCTGGTTTGTTCCCGCAGTGCTGGCGGCCGCCGTGATCACGTTTGCGGTGTGGCTCATCGTCGGACCGGAGCCGCGGCTGGCCAATGCCATCGTGAATGCCGTCGCGGTGCTGATCATCGCTTGTCCCTGTGCGCTTGGGCCTGGCGACACCGATGGCGATCATGGTCGGCACCGGCCGCGGCGCGCGGGCCGGCATCCTCATCAAGAACGCGGAGGCGCTGGAGACGCTGCAGAAGGTTGACACGCTGGCGCTCGACAAGACCGGCACGCTCACCCAAGGCAAGCCGGAGTTGATGTCCGTGGTGGCCGTCGGCGGCGAGACTGAAGACCGCGTCGTGCGGCTGGTTGCCAGCCTGGAGCAGGGAAGCGAACATCCGCTGGCGGCGGCGATTGTCGAGGCCGCCCAAGCCAACCGGCTGCACTTGATGCCGTGCGGAGCAATTCCGATCGCTCACGGGACGCGGCGTGGTGGGCCGAGTCGGAGGCCATGAAGTTGCGGCGGGAAATGAGGCTCTATTGGAAGAGTTGGGGATCGAAGCCGATGAGCTGAAGCCCAAGGCCGAAGCCATGCGGCACGACGGCCACACCGTGGTCTTCGTTGCAGTAGATGGCCGCATCGCCGGGTTGCTGGGCATCGCCGATCCGGTGAAGCCCGAGGCGGCGCAAGCGATTCGCGATTTGCGAAAAGAAGGCCTGCGGGTGGTGATGCTTACAGGCGACAGTCAGACCACCGCCCAGGCGGTGGCGAGGCAGCTCGGCATCAGTGACTTTGAAGCCGGAGTGCTCCCCAGCCACAAGGCCGACGCGGTGAAGAAGCTGCAAGAGCAGGGAAGAGTGGTCGCGATGGCGGGCGATGGCATCAACGACGCACCCGCCCTGGCGCAGGCGCAAGTCGGCATCGCGATGGGCACGGGCACCGACGTTGCCATGGAGAGCGCTGGCATCACGCTGCTGAAGGGCGACCTGGCGGCGCTGGTGCGCGCCCGCCGCCTTAGCCGCGCCGTGATGCGCAACATCAAGCGAGAACCTGTTCTTCGCATTTATCTATAACTCGCTGGGCGTCCCGATAGCGGCGGGCATTCTGTATCCCAAGTTCGGGATTCTGCTGAGCCCGATCTTCGCGGCCGCGGCCATGAGCTTCAGCTCGGTGTCGGTGATCAGCAATGCGCTGAGGCTGAGGAGGGTGAAGTTGTGATTGAGGTAATTAGAAGCATTCCAGGTGCGCCGGCCTCGCTCCCATGGAGCAACTGGACTTGATGTCCTAAGTTCACTCGGTGAATTTGTCGACTACTAGTGCCTCGACCGCTTGATTATGTAACGAAACTTGTGGTGGGCCTGCTTGCGTGTAAACTTCCACTGCATGGTAACCCGGTCGCGATTCATACGACGATTCCAGGTCCGCGTTTGCTGGCGCAAGCAAACGATGTCTCCGATTCGGCGTTTGCCTAAGCATTGCCGGGAAAGCAAATTCACCTCCATCTCCGCCTGGTTCAGCCAGCTTCCATGTTTGGGAGTAGTGCGCCGTAAAACGCTCCCATAACCAACCGCCAGCTTTTTCTCCGAATCGTTCCACCAGAGCTTTGCGGGTGTGGGTACTCAGGTTGTCCATGACCAGATGGATGGTATCGGCCTCCCGATAGCTAGCGGCGATATCCAGCAGGTAATCGGCAAACTGGGCCGAGCCGCGAGTCGGAGTCACCTTGGTGAAGTGCCGTCCCGCCTTGGGCTCGATCCCGCAAAATACGTTGGCGGTTCCGCAACGCCTATATTCATAGTCTCGCCGGGCAGCTCTTCCCGGCTTCATCGCCATCGGGGAACGAATGTCGGCATGCAGCACCACCGGCTTCTCGTCAATGCAGACCACCGGCGCCCGCTCGCAAAGAGGCTTTTCATAAAGCCCCAGCACCTCTTCCATGCGGGCGATGTACTCCTCATCCAACTCCCCCACGCACCACATTTTTTTCCCGCCACGGCTTCAGGTCGTGGCTTTCCAGCAGCACCCGGATGGTTTCTCGCCCTACCCGCGGTACCAGCTTGCGTTTGATCACCTCTTCGGTCAGCAGGCGCACCGTCCAGCGTGCCCGTCCTGACGGCGGCTGACTGCAGGCCACCGCGATGATGCGCTGTCGCTGCTCCCCATCCAGCGCCGGAGCTGCCCCCGGCCGGGAGGCGTCTAGTGAAGGACCACTACCCCGGGGTCGAATCCAACGACGAAAATGTTGGTGCAGTGATGAAGGAGCTTGAGCGGCAACGGACTCTGGATAAGCCGGCGGTCATCGTCATCTCGGACCACGGTTTTCTCCTGGGCGAACATCACTTCTATGACAAACGCCTGATGTACGAACCCTCCATTCGCATTCCGCTGATGGTACGGTATCCGCCCCGCATCCCACCGGGCGGACGATCCGAAAAGATGGCTCTTAACCTCGACATTGCACCAACTATGCTCGACTTGAGTGGTGTCTCCGCGCCTGCGGAGATGCAGGGTAAGAGCCTCATGCCTATCACGGAAGGAAAACCGGTGAGTAGCTGGCGTACTGACTGGTTGTACGAGTATTACGAGTACCCAGGGTGGGAAAATGTGAAACCATGCCGTGGTGTACGCACTGAACGCTACAAACTTATTCACTTCTTTCTTTCTCCAGAAGAGTTTGAGCTGTATGACCTGCAAGTGGATCCGGATGAGAAGCGTAACCTCTATGGACTTCCGCAATACCAGGAGCTGGCGAAGGAGCTCTACGCTCGACTAGAAGATCTTAGGGCGCAGACGGACGATCACTATGAATACAAGCCAACTGGGCTGCCACTCCACCCTACGCACGAGGAAGAGCCGCGATAAAAGGGGGTCTGCGGTCAGGAAATCTTGTCGTCAAAGAAAGACAGTTCTGGAAGGCGAATCACTGAAGCCTCCGCTGGCATTAGTCGGCTGTTAGCATTCAACGTCCGATCGGCTCCGACTCAGAGGCATTCAGTTTATGGAAAGGCGATTTTCCAACAAGTGAACTCCGCGATGCGGTCAACAGTCGCGAGACGACCATCGCTGGTCACGCCACCTCACCGATGGCTGGAAAAATACCAGCAGCGAATAAAACCCGGCGCGCATCCGCTCGTAATCCTGCCAGCCTAGGGGGCCGGTCATGTTTGTGTTCGACGTTTCCGATACGGAGCCGCTGCCGGAGGCTCCTCCCCTACCGCGGGAGATGGTGTGCCCATTTGAGGTGCGTGCCGGCAGTATCGGCAATCAGTTGGAACGGACGATCGAAAATGCTAAACGAGATGGCATTCGCATTAGCAATCGAAACGCTGGTTCGCAAAGCGCCAGACAGATCAGCCCTGCTATGAATGATGCTTGGCTGGAAGTGGTGGTCCGCTCTGTACCGAGCCGCGAGACCCTTTTTAGTCTACGTGCGGTATGAGCTTCTCCTCAACGCCTGCATAGCACGCGAGGCGCGATACGTAACACTAGTTCACGAGTTGGCTCACCTATACTGCGGTCATTTGGGCACACCGAACAAACGCTGGTGGAGCGCAAGCCAACAACAGTTCGCCGAACTTGGCCGTGAGTTACGGTTTTTGACCGGCCCAGGCCAGCCCCAAAGGGATCGTGGACGAGGCAACTCCAAATG
>CAVYIR010000005.1:0-363055 GCA_963768645.1 uncultured Acidobacteriaceae bacterium | reverse complement strand
TGCGTAGTCGCGTCGCAGGGCGGGCACGGTAAACACTTCCTTGTCCTCCGGCGACACAAGGAAAATGCGCCCCAGGTCGCTTTCGTCCACCCGGATCTCTACCGGCAGTTCATTGCCTTTCCGGCAGCGCAGTTCATGCAGTTCGGGCGAGTTGTAGTAGAGTCCCTGGAACTCGACGCCTTTGTGGGTCAGCGCTCGCTTGTACCGGCGGCCCATGACTACATCCAGAACCGCCGGATCCTCGGGAACTCGAATGTCCTCCGGCTTGATGCTGGAGTTCCACATTTCGACCGGCGAAATGCCCAAAGCGCGATGAGGTTTCTGGTGGTAAACATCCGCCAGCCACTTGCGGACGACCCTCTTCAAGGCGGAGAACGTCACAATCGCGTGCTTCGCCGGATCGTAGTCACCCTTCTCGAAGATATTGTTGAATGAAGTTCCCGGCGTGCCATGGGCCACGCCTTCATTCAGGGTCCCAAAGAAACGTTCGATCTTTCCCTTGAACCAGGGAGTTTTGCGCGGGGCGTAATGCATCTCAATGCCGTTAAACAGGCATACCTGTTCCAGGCTGTCGCTATGAAACTCGGGACCGTTGTCCAGCACGAGTTCCCGCATGACTCCATGAGCGGGCCAGTCCGACCGTATATCGGGATAAGCTTGTTTCAGCCAGGTCTTCGGGCGAAAAGCATCTTTCAGACAAAGGGAAACGGTCAAGAAGCTCGGCGGAATGAAGCCCACGAACATACCCAGAATGCAGCGTGTGTAGTCGTCCTCACAGGCCGAGAACCATGGCCTCCCGAGGGGCAGCAGGGTTTCATCGTCAATGGCGAACAGGTCCAGATTGGTGTGATCGATCTCTGCTCGCTCCAGGGGTTCGTGGGTGACACGATGCGCTTCCACTGAGCGGAAGTGTCGCAGCGCAGCATCATGCCCGTAACGTGCCCTATGCCGATCGAATGCTGGAATTTCCTCCACGAGCCGCTTCACCAGTCGTCGTGTCGGAAGCGGCAGTGCCATATATGGGGGACGCATTCGGTTTTCGTCCCGAACTTTGACAATAGCCTGGTCGAGTACGTCCTGCAGGTGCTTCCGTTCCCTCCTCATGTACACGGTGTCGATCGACTGTTCGCATATCTCCAGTACCTCGGAGGGAAAACGATTGGTGTTATTCCCACTATGCCGCCCGTCCTCGAGCGCCCGAATGTCAGAGCCTGACTCCAGGAAGCGCTTCTTCCAGCGATACACGCTCACATAGTCGGGTGGTTTATCGGCCCTGTTGGTCTTATGCCACACCTCCGAGATGGCCTGCTTGAGATCGGCGAGAGTATCCGTTTTCAGGGCAGCAAGGACGTACAGGCGGCGTAATCTTGCGGTTTCCGATACTTGGATGTGAGCTGTTCCGCACCCTGGACCTCCAACAGCAGTCGCGAATTTGAGCTTGCGATCGGCATACATTCTGAGCAGTTCCTCCTGTTCCAACTCAGAGATGCGAGCTGTTCTGCTGTGCTCAAGTTGCCAGCACGTGTTTGACACTTTTCGTACCATGCGGTATTTCTGCCCATCGATTTCGCTGACGGCGTCCCGTTCGAAAGCAGCGGTTCCCATATCAGTGGTTCCTCCCTTCAAGAAACTGTGTATCGGGAGCGAAAGCCGACTTCATATCGAAGGTCAGTACACCCTCGAGCACGAGACGGCAAATGATCTCCCGGCCGTGAATGCCCAAGACGCCTCTGCAGACCTCGGACCAGCTGAGGTGGCCCTTACTTTTCAAAGCCAGGCGTACGTATTCACATTCGTTGTCGCTTGCCGCACGTCGGCCGTAACGCAGCAGAGTCTTCGCGTTTCCGAGTCTTGGCTCCTTAGCCAGTTCGTGATCCAGTACGACGCGATAGGTGAACCCGTACCGTCGTAGGCCGCTTGTCAACAGCTCGGTCCGGGTTGAGACTTCACTCTGCACAGCCTCGCACTCTGCTTTCACCTCCCAAAGCTCCTGATCACTGTCAATTGCGACGAAAATATCCGGATAGTGGTGCCTGGTCTCGGTGCCGTCGAAATAAACGATCTCGCAGGGTTGCTCAGTGAACGCCTTAACCCTCGGATCGCAATCCAGCAGGCGGAAAGCGTTCAGTTCATTTATCGATTCCCACTGCAGCATGCGCTTCATCTTCCAACTGGGATATTTTCCGGTTGGGCGAAAGCGCGAACGGGTTACCACGCGTCGAGAGCGGACTTGCTCTGGAGATGAGAAAGCTATTCGCAGCACCTGGCAATCCGTGGTGGCATCAGACAAGTCCTCGGTAGAGATGACCCGCCCACACAAATCTCTGAGTCTATTCATTGCCCACCAAACCGCGGACCTTCGTGATCGTTCTCACAGGGAGTCTCTCTACAGCACGCAGACGTGGCGTTCCCGTCCTTCAATGCCTCACCACCTCCATGCTCAGGCCGGACGTCGAAATAGTCCTTACTGAGCACTCAATGATTGGTCGACAGCGGAATGGGGCGAAAGGACTCGCCACGAGAGAACATCCGGGAATGAAAATCAACTGGGACTTGCTACCGGGATTGATTACCTCAGGCGGCAGTCGCCGTTGTGCAGTGTAGTCCTGCGGGATCACTCCCGCGAACACCTGATTCGATGTCAAGCTTCGTTTCGGATATGGTCAGCAATCCTCAGCGACCGCAACGGAACTCATTTTCATCTGATGGGGTCCGAGTTCCACCTCATTGGGGTCTCCATTTTCATTTAAACGGACAGCAGTTGCATTTAATCGGACTCCATTTGCATTTAATCGGGCCCTATTTGCATTTACAACTTTCTACACCCTAACTTCAACTACACCCGCTGGTACTCCCGCAGCTCATGCAGCGGTAGCAGCTTCCATTCCTCGTCATGATGGCGCCGCAGACTTGGCAACTGGGAGAGTCTCCCATTTCGATCATGTCCTTCAGCGCGTCGGAGGCGTGGACAAAGCGGTTGTCAGTTGTCAGTTGCCGGTTGTCAGTAACAGCAGATCCCTCGCCTTCGGCTCGTGATGACAAATCAGACGGCGGTCGGGATGACAGACTGGAGGGGGGAGCGCTCTCGCTAAAATCTCCGAACGACTTCTGCTGATAGCCGTTCTCCTCCGGCGTGCCCGGCGGCGGAGCGTTGATGTACTTCGGACGCAGGCCGTCGAACAGCGCCTGCTGCTGGCCGGTCAGGAACCGCAGCTGCAACCAGCGGAAGATGTAATCCATGATCGACTTGGCGTAGCCGATGTCCTGGTTATGGCTCCAGCCGCTGGGCTCGAAGCGGGTGTGCGCGAACTTCTCGCACATCAGCTTGAGCGGCACCCCGTGCTGCAACGCCAGCGACGTGGAGCAGGCAAAGCTGTCCATCAGGCCGCTGACGGTCGAGCCTTCCTTGGCCATGGTGATGAACAGCTCACCGGGCATGCCGTCCTTGTAGAGGCCGACGGTGAGATAGCCTTCGTGTCCGCCTACGCTGAACTTGTGGGTGATGGAGAGGCGCTCGTCGGGCAGACGATGGCGGATGGCACGCGGAGGAGCGGCGGCCTCGTCCACCACTTCTACTATCCCACCCAGCGCGTCGCCCTTCTGCGACTTGGCGGTGGCCGAGCCCATCGAGCTGAGCGGCTGCGCCTTCTTCGATCCGTCGCGATAGATGGCGACCGCCTTCAGCCCTAGCTTCCACGCCTGGATGTAGGCTTCGGTGATGTCGTCGACGGTGGCGTTCTCGGGCATGTTGATGGTCTTGGAAATTGCGCCCGAGATGAACGGCTGGGTCGCGGCCATCATGCGCAGATGTCCCAGATAGTGAATGGTGCGCGTGCCCTTCGATGGCTTGAAGGAGCAGTCGAAGACGGGCAAATGCTCTTCCTTGACCGAGGGCGCGCCTTCAATGGTGCCGGTGGCGTCGATGTAGCTGACGATGGCGTTGGTCTGATCGGTCGTGTAGCCCAGTTTGAACAGCGCGGCCGGCACGGTGTTGTTCACGATTTTGATCATGCCGCCGCCGACCAGCTTCTTGTACTTCACCAGGGCCAGGTCGGGCTCGATGCCAGTGGTGTCGCAGTCCATCATGAAGCCGATGGTGCCCGTGGGCGCCAGCACCGTGACCTGCGCATTGCGATAGCCGAACTTCTCGCCGTGCTTGAGGGCTTCGTCCCAGGTGGCCTTGCTGGCTTCGAAGAGCGCAGGCGGGACGTGCGTCTTGTCGATGTTGTTCACCGAGGCGCGATGCATGCGGATGACGTCGAGGAAGGGCTCGCGATTGATGTACCAGCCGGGACAGGCGGCGCCAGTAATCTCAGCGGTTGAAGTCGGCCCTGTCGCGGAGTCAAGCGGCTGGCAGAGTTCCGCGATCTTCGCCGATTGCAGATACGCTTCGCCGCACATGATTGCCGTGACGCAGGCGGCGTAGTCGCGTCCTGCATCGGAGTCGTAGGGCAGGCCCGCGGCCATCAGCAGCGCGCCGAGGTTGGCGTAGCCGAGTCCCAGCGGACGATAGTCGTGGGAATTCTTGCCGATCGCTTCCGTGGGATACCCACTGTTGTCGACCAGAATTTCCTGTGCGGTAATCATGACGGCGCAGGCGTAACGATAGGCCTCGATGTCAAACGTCCCGTTGGGCGCGAACTTCATCAGGTTCAGGCTGGCAAGGTTGCAGGCCGAGTCGTCGAGGAACATGTACTCGCTGCACGGATTGGACGCATTGATGCGCGCGGTGTTCTTCGAAGTGTGCCAGCGGTTGACCGTGGTGTCATACTGCATCCCGGGATCGCCGCAGTGCCAGGTGGCGTCGGAAATTTTGCGCAGCATCTCGCGCGCCTTGAAGGTCTGCACGGGATGGCCATCCTTCACCGAGCGAGTGCTAAAGTCGCCATCGCGGAGCACCGCGTACATGAAGTCGTCAGTGACGCGCACCGAGTTGTTGGCGTTCTGGAAAAAGATGGACGAGTAGGCCTCACTGTCGGGGCCGCTGCCATCGTATCCGGCTTCGACCAGCGCCCAGGCCTTGGCTTCTTCCTTCTGCTTGCACTCGATGAAGTCAACCACGTCAGGATGATCGATGTTGAGGATGACCATCTTGGCGGCGCGACGCGTCTTGCCGCCGGACTTGATGACGCCGGCGAAGGCGTCGAAGCCTTTCATGAAGCTGAGCGGACCGCTAGCGGTGCCACCGCCGGAGAGCGCTTCGGTGGACGAGCGCAGCGGCGACAGATTGGTGCCCGTGCCCGATCCCCACTTGAAGAGCATACCCTCGGTCTTGGCGAGGGTGAGGATGCTGTCGAGCGAATCGTGGACCGAGTTGATGAAGCAGGCCGAGCATTGCGGATTCTTGTAGCCGACCGCGCCGTATTCCACGCGCTGCGCCTGGGGATTCCAGTGCCAGTTGCGCGCGTCGGAGTCAGGCTCGATGCGATCGCAGCCGACGTTGAACCATACCGGCGAATTGAATGCGGCCTTCTGCTGCAAGAGCAGGTGGGCGAGCTCGTCGTGGAAGATGGAGGCGTCGTCGTCGCTGCGGAAGTATCCACCCTTGATGCCCCAGTCGCGAATGGTTTCGGCGACGCGGGTCACGAGCTGGCGCACGCCGGTCTCTCGCTCAGGCGTGTCCATCGGCCCATGCAGATATTTGCTGGCGACGATATTGGTCGCGGTCATCGACCAGTCCTTGGGGACCTCGACGTCTTTCTGCTCAAAGATGATGCCGCCATGCGAGTCGGTGATCTGCGCCAGACGCAGCTCCCACTCGAGCTCGTCGTAGGGCGAGACGCCGGCCTTGGTGAAGAAGCGCTTGAAGGTCAGGCCGGGCGCGCGCTTCTTGGAAGCGGATGCGGTTGTGGTTGATTCACCGGTCGCGATGGACGGCGGATTCGCGGTGGTTGTTTTGGTGGTGACTTCGGACATGGGGAAATGCTCCTGAATAATGTTAGATACCGTTATGAATGACGCGGGAGCGAACTCCCGCTCTTACTATGCCGTCCCACAACATATTTCGGGCCACATCGAGCGCCCGATTCGATTGATCCAAAGTGGTCTGGCGCTCCAATGCGATTCTGAAATGAATGAGCGCTCAATTTTTCTGCCCAAAGGTTGTGGGGGCCTCTTCGCCTGCCTGCGTATCGTGGACAGGAAAGAAGCCCCCGGGTTGATCTTTGTCCGGCGCCACCGCACAACAGCGTGCCGCCAAGGAGTGCACTCCTGTGGCGGCTCCGGAGCGACAGCTAAGACGCGCAAGCTCGCGCGCTCAGGTGCCGCATTGACTTGGAAAGGAACAACGCTGATGCCATCGTCTTGGCGATGACTTCGCTGACCCCACTGCCCCGTTGCGTGCAAACGTCGCGCGGGTCAGGACACCGCGAGAAGCTTCTCTCGGACAAATCTGCCGAGAGCCCACCCAAATACGCTGCCGCTTGGCGAAACCTGCCCCGAATCCAGCAGAGGAATCGTCAAAGAACTTCGGGCAACTGCGCCAGGCGGTCACCTCTGCTCGCCTTGGCTTGGGGGAGGAACGCTTCCTGAAACCGACTGCTTTGGCGAACACTACTCCCGACATCTTGTGGATGTCAAGGGGATAACACTACATATTGTATTTTACGCCTTTCAGCCCGAATCCGAAAAGTAACCCGAGAAATCCCCGGTCCCTCCAATTTTCAGCGCCGGACGAGCCAGAAGAATGTCCGCCACGTCCTTGCCAAAACGTGTTTCAACAAGCTTCTCGCCCTCGCCATTTTTTCATATTGCAAGAGCACGAGTCGAACGATCTCCGCTTCGCCCTCTCCGAAACTCCACGCTCAAATCTCGCCTCACTCTTCGGACTCTAGTCCCGCAGTACAGCCGGTTCAACGCCCGTTCTCGGTGCAGCTATGTGGACGGCTGTGGATTGTGAGGAAAAGAGGGACGCAACGTCCAAGCACGAATCGTGTGCCAAGTCCAGAATCAGTTCGCTTGAGCCGCCTTTTCGACGAAGACCTCCGCAGCGATACAATCCCTCCTTATGCTCTCGCGATTCTTATCTGCCCGTTTTCTCCTCGTCCTTCTCACCGCGCTCGCTCCTGTGGCCTCGCTGTCTCAAGACGCCGCTCCTGCGGTCTCGACGGACACTGGCCGTTTTCGCCTGCACAAGTTCGAGCAGCCCATCGGCGAGGAAACCTACACCATCGCTCGCGACGCCGACACGCTGACGCTAAAGTCCGACTTCGCGTTCACCGATCGCGGCAGCAAGGTTCTGCTCACCGCTACTCTACGCGCGGCCGCCGACTACACGCCGCAGAGCTTCGTGATCAAGGGCGGCACTTCGCGCATCTCCACCATCGACACTGACGTCGAGATCAACGGCGCCAAGGCGACCATCCGTCAAGGCCACGACACGCGCACCATCGCGACGCCGCAAAGCTTCTTTGCCATCGCCGGCTATGCGCCGGTCGCCATGCAGATGGCGCTCCTCCGCTACTGGCGCGCCCATGGATCGCCGGCGCAGTTGCCGACGCTGCCCTCTGGCGAAGTCCAGATCCGCGACCGCGGCGCGGAGACCATCGCCCTCGACGGCCGCAGCCTGCAAGTCGAGCGTTACAGCATTCGCGGCCTGATCTGGGGATTGGAAACCCTTTGGATGGACAGTGAAGACAATCTCGCCGCACTGGTCTCCACTGATGCCGAGTTCGATCACTTCGAGGCCGTGCGCGAGGAGTACGAACCCGCGCTGGCGAAATTCGTGGCCAGCGCGGCGCGTGACGAAATGGCCGCGCTCACCGAATTGAGCAAGCAGATGCCGGGACGCCGTACCGGAACGTTTGCCTTCACCGGCGCTACCCTGATCGACGGAACCGGCGCCGCACCCATCGCCAACGCCACCGTCGTCACCCGCGACGGAAAGATTCTTGCCGCCGGCCCTAGCGACAAAGTGCAAATTCCACCCGACGCGCAGCGCGTGGATGTCGCGGGCAAGTACATCATTCCCGGCCTTTGGGACATGCACGCGCACTACGAGCAGGTGGAGTGGGGGCCCATTTACCTGGCAGCCGGTGTTACCACAGTGCGGGACGTGGGCAACGAGTTCGACTTCATCACCGCGGTGCGCGACGCGGTCAACAGCGGTGCTGCGCTCGGCCCGCACATGCTGCTGGCTGGCATTGTCGACGGCGACGGTCCCCACGCCATCGGCATCGCGCGCGTGAACTCGCCCGCCGACGCCCAGATGTGGGTGCAGCGCTATCACGACGCGGGTTTTCAGCAGATGAAGATTTACAGCTCCATGAAGTCTGACAATGTCAGAGCTGTTTGCACCGACGCCCACAAAGTGGGCATGACCGTGACCGGACATATCCCAAATGGCATGACCGCATACGACGGCGTCAACGATGGCATGGACCAGATCAACCACATTCACTACATTCTCGACATGCTGGTGCCAGCGAACGTCGACATGATGAAGTTGAAATGGCCGGAACGTCTCAAGATGATTGCGTCGCTCGACGTGAATTCCGAGCAGGGCAAGAAGGCAGTTGCATTTCTGAAGGAACACAATACTGTCATTGATCCCACCATGGCGCTTATGGAATTCGAGAACCGCCCCGCCGACGTCCCCGCCGACAAGATTGAGCCTGGCATCGGCCACGTCGCCCCTGAATTGCGCGAGCAACTGATCAATGGAGGCATGCCGCCGCAGCTTTCCGCGAATGCCCAGAAGGTCGTGCGCGAAGAACTGGCGATCATTGGCGCGCTGCATCGTGCCGGGGTACGCATCGTCGCCGGCACCGATCAGACGGTGCCCGGATACTCGCTCTATCGCGAGCTCGAGTTGTACGTGCAAGCGGGCTTCACGCCGATGGAAGCGCTACAGGCCGCGACCATCGTGCCCGCTCGCGCTATGAAGGTTGACCGCGACAGTGGCAGCATCGAGGTGGGTAAGCGCGCCGACCTCGACATCCTCGACGCCAACCCGCTGGAGAACATTCACAACATTCGCAGCGTGCGTTCGGTGCTCGCCAGTGGCGTGCTCTACGAGAGCGCTCCTCTGTGGCAAAGCGTGGGCTTCAAACCGTAGAGGCGCCCGGTTTATCGTCTGTCATCCTGAGCGACGAGTCCGGTCGCCGTGGCGACTGGACGAGGAGTCGAAGGACCCCTATCGCACCAGCAATCTCGCTGTCGTCCCGACTGTCACTTGGGCCTGCGGGTCACCCATACAGATGAAAATCAACCACAGAGATCACGGAGAAGACCCGATAGAAACCAAAACTCCGTGTCCCCGTGGTCAATGATGTTCGACGGAGACCACCCCGCCTCATTGCGCTTGTTGGCACCCATGCTGTCAATTACCATCAAGCACCGTCAAAATCCGGGCATCGGATCCAGACGTCTGCCAGAGCTCTTTGGAGTCGAGGGGTGCGGCTCTGCAAGAAAGACGCAGCCGCGCTAGTACTTTTGCCAGTAGACCAACGAGGGTGCTGGAACTAGCATTCGTTGCACCGAAAGAGCGTACCTCGGAGTCCGCCTTCGATTTATCGCAGCCGGCTCTTACCTCTGATGAGTTGATCGTGGGGATTAACTTGGTCACTACCCTCCCGCGGCGGAGACTAACCCAGAAGTGCTTTGCAAGGAGAGATCGCATGGATTTGGTAGCGGATATCCGGAAACTAGCTCTGGGAGCGCTTGCTGTCTCGAGCTTTTTCGCGGCCGGTAGTACAGCTGCCGCGCAGCAGGTCACGGGAACGTTGGGTCAGGCCGACGCCACGACCACCATCAACGGAAAGCAGATTCCGCCGCCACCCCCGAAATTCGGCGGCGTGATCAAGGAAACTTACAAGGATTCCACGCCTTGGTGGCCGCCACTCATCGTGCCGCCTAAGGGCGCGCCTAACGTGCTGCTCATCATGACCGATGACCAGGGCTACGGCGTGCCCGAGCACCTTTGGTGGCGTCATCCCGACCCCGAACCTGGATCGCATTGCCAAGTCGGGGCTGCGGTACATTCAGTTCCACTCCACGGCGCTGTGCTCGCCGACGCGGGCGGCGCTGATCACTGGCCGGAACCACCACTCGGTTGGCTACGGCGTCATCGGCGAATTGTCCACTGGCTATCCGGGCTATGACTCCGTTATCGGCCCCGAGAACGCCACCGTCGCCGAGATCCTGAAGGAGAACGGCTACGCGACCTCATGGTTTGGCAAAGACCACAACGTGCCAAGCTTCCAATACAGCACGACCGCGGGCCCGTTTGAACAATGGCCGGTTGGCTTGGGGTTCCAGTATTTCTATGGCTTCCTGGGCGGCGAGACCGACCAGTGGACGCCTTACCTGTTCCGCAACACGGAGATGGTCACCCCGTGGGTCGGGCATCCCGGCTATAACCTCACTACCGACCTGGCCGACGATGCCATCCGCTATTTGAGGGACCTGAACGCGTCGGCGCCCGACAAGCCATTCTTTCTCTATTACGTGCCCGGCGGTTCGCACTCGCCCCACCAGCCAACGCAGGAATGGATCGACAAGTTCCACGGTAAGTTCGATATGGGCTGGGAAAAACTGCGCGAGCAGATTTTCGAAAACCAGAAGCGGCTGGGCGTGATTCCACCGAACACGACGCTGACGCCTTGGCCCGACGGACAGGCAGAGTATAGCGGAGCCAAGCTGCCGAAGTGGGACTCGCTCGGCCCGGCGGAAAAGAAGATGTATGCCCGCGAAGCGGAGGTATTTGCCGCCTACACCGCTTACACCGACTATGAGATTGGCCGCGTGATCGACGAAGTCGAGAAGATGGGCAAACTCGACAACACGCTGATTATCTATATTGACGGCGACAACGGCACCAGCGCCGAAGGCAGCGTGTATGGCACGTTCAACCAGATGACCGCCTACAATGGCATCCTCAACCAGCCGGAGGTCAAGCCCGTCCTGGCCCTTAACGCGTTGCACTATGCAGACTGGGGCTCGGACAAGACCTACCCGCATATGTCAGTGGCTTGGTCCTGGGCATTCGATACGCCCTTCAAGTGGACCAAGCAGGTGGCATCGCATTTCGGCGGGACCCGCCAGGGTTTGGCAATTTCGTGGCCCGGTCACATCAAGGACGTGGGCGGCATTCGCACCCAGTTCCATCATGTCATTGACATCGTCCCGACTATCCTCGAAGCCGCTGGCATCCAGGCGCCCGACGTCGTGAAAGGCATCCCACAAAAGCCGATCGAAGGCGTAAGCATGCTCTATACCTTTGACTCGGCCAACGCCAATGCGCCCTCGAAGCGCGACACCCAGTATTTCGAGATGGTTGGCAACCGCGCCATCTACCACGACGGTTGGGTTGCGGCCACCACGCCGCCCTCCCCGCCCTGGGAGCTGGGTACGGGTGCGATGCCGCCTCTTGACCAATATAAGTGGGAGCTCTACCACATCGCGGAGGACTATTCGGAATCCAACGACCTTGCGGAAAAGAATCCCGACAAGTTGAAGGAGATGCAGGCGCTATTTCTGAAAGAGGCGGGGAAATATCAGGTCTTTCCCTTGGACAACTCGGGTTTCGTGCGCTTGCTGACGGCCCGTCCGAGCGCGGTCGCCGGGAAGACTGATTTCACCTACACCGGGGTGAATCCCGGCATTCCTGTGGGCAATGCTCCCAGCATTTTGAACAAGGACTACACCATCACTGCCGATGTGACGGTCCCCAGCGGCGGCGCGGAGGGAGTCATCGCTACTATCGGCGGCCGCTTCGGTGGATATGCGCTCATGCTAAGTCCGAGCGCAAGCTGGTTGCTCAGCAGCAAGCCGTTCAAGCACATCGAACTGGGTTTGCTCATTCTCGGATTGCTTCTGATCTTCATTGGCACAGCCGGTAGGTGGAGAAAACGTTTCGGCTACGCGTTCCTGCTGGTCGCGGCCGTCGGACTGATTCTGTCTTTTGCCACTGACCTGTTCCACATCGGGCGGGGAAGGCCGGTATTCGTTTACAACATGCTGGATCTGGAGCGCTCCCGCTGGGAAGGGCTTTCTTCTCTCGGCGAAGGGAAGCACACCATTGTCTTCGACTTTAAATACGATGGTCCCGGTCCGGGCAAGGGTGGCACCGGCGTGCTGAGCGTGGATGGTAAAGAGGTCGCCCGCAAGACGATCGAGCACACCATTCCGCTGCTGATGTCGATCGACGAGACCTTTGACGTCGGGCTCGATACTCGCACGCCGGTGGACTTCAGCTACGAGGTGCCGTTCGCATTTACCGGCACCATCGACAAACTGAACTATAAGCTCGGACCGTCGCAGTTGTCGGCCGAGGACCAAAAGAAGGTGGACGACGCCATGGCCAGGGTGAACAACTAGACGGCCAGGGAGAACCGAACCAACGCGAATTCGAACATAAGCTGCCAGTCCCAGAGGTGGCAACGTATTCAAACTACGAAAAGGATGACGATCATGAAAACGAAATTTGCCTTGTGCGCGATGCTACTGTGCATCGTATCCACGATTGCCGTCGGGCAACAAGTTTCCGTCAACTACAACCACAATGCGAGTTTCGCACAATATCACACGTATGCCTGGGGCTCCAATAACGCCAACCAGATTCAGAACTCGATCTTGGCGCAAGTGGCGCAACAGGACATCAACTCGGCAATGCAGAGTAAGGGTCTGCAGATGGTGCAGGAATCGCAAAACCCTGACATCATCCTCACCGCAAACGGCGGCATGAGACAGCAGACCTCCTATAGCGCGTGGGGCATGCGCGGAATCGGCGGAGGAATGGGCGGCATCACTCCAGAGCAGAACGTCGAGGGCACCATGATCGTTGACCTCTATGACGCGAAGACGCAGTCTTTGATTTGGCGAGGGATCGCGCAAGATACCCTGAACAACAACGGCAACAAGAACCAGCAGATGGTAGAGAAGGCCGTGCAGAAGATGTTCAAGCAATGGCCGAAATGAGCGGGGCGCGATGAGCAGCAACAATTCTCCCAGGCAAGGCCGAAGCACAAAGCCATCCATGAGTTTTGGGAGCTTGCCTGGATATTCTTGTATCTGGCGTTTTTCTTTTGCTCGCTGGAGATCTACAGCGTGCTCTTGCTGAAGGATTTCCATGTCAAGTATTTGAACTTTGGTTTCGCTTTGATCAATGCCCTGGTGGTTGCCAAGGTCATCCTCCTTGGAGAATATGCGAAGGTTGGCAAGAGGTATGAGACCCGGCCATTGTTGTTGTCAGCCGGTTACAAGGCCCTTCTATTTGTCTTGCTGGTGTTCGCCTTCCACTTTGTGGAGGAATTTGTCAAACGACTTCTGCATAAAGGGAACACAGGTGCCGTGAAGGCGAATGAACGAAGTGCGTTGTCGACGAACAGACTGAAGAGTACCAGCAATATCGGGCGGATTGCCGCTCTGCGAAGCAGTTCGCTCTTTGCCTTACCCGCGAACTTCGGCGGCGTTCTTGGAAGGCAACGTTTGCTGCCCAGTCGCGTGGAGATCGCGGGAAGTAAATCCGGCGATCAAGAACTACCGTCTTGCCAAATGATTCGATGACCGATTGGCTCCAACCGGGGCGGAAAGCAATTGAGAGTGTGCACGTTCCTGGTTCCAACGCCCGAGTGGCGCGGTCATCATTGAGCGCAACCCGCACCGTGCCCGGGCGGGACCTTATTCGACATTGAGAGCCCTGGTTCTTGCGCCTCAGCATTGACAGCTTACGTCGACGGCAGGCGGAACGAGGAATACCAGCCCAAGGTGACGTCGACGGATCGTTGTGACTGTCGAGAATCTGATTGCGTCTTGAGCGGATTAAGCTCCGTGACATTAGGAGTGTCAGATGACAACAAGAACGCTGGTAACGCTTCTGCGGCGATTGAGGCAGCGACGGGAGTTGCCTTGATCGCCGATCCCAAGCTTTGTCGCCCGTTTGCTCTTGGGTACTGGTCTTGACGGCGGCGGAATTGCGGTCGGCCGGCTGGCCGGGTTCGGCTCTGCTCTCGCCTGGGGCTGGCGTGTTGGCCAAGCGGGGATGGCCCAACTCCGCACGCCACTCGGGCCCTGTTCATCTACAACCTTGCTTGCAGCTTTTTATCTTGGCTATCTCAGGGTAGGTGGAGGTTTTGTTAGCTATCTCCTATGGCCGGCTTGTGCTCTTCATGCCGTGCTGGCCTCTATTAGCGCGCCCAGCCTATGAAAGAGTTCGGTAAGCCGGTCACATCGCTATGGCGAGAGGCTGGCGGGAAGCGGCTTTTTGCAGCATCACGTTCCTGGCTTTGGAAGCGGCTAACTCGCCTCCGCGAACTTCGCTTTCGCTGGTCATGTTCCAAACAGACATGGCCGCGTAGGCTGGCCAGGGCCGCTTCTTCGTTGGCCCCGGATGCCGTCTGACTTACGCACCGAATCGTTCCGCGGCCCGAGCTTTCGCTTTTGCAGCCTCTTCTGCTCGATTCTTCGGCGGTGCGTTGGTTTCCAGCGAACGCAGAAGTCGGGTCGAGACACTGGCTATTTCATCGACTGCTGCCAGAAACGACTCCTCGTTCGCCTTCGAAGGTTTGTTGAAGCCGCTGATCTTCCTGACGAACTGGAGCGAAGCAGCTCGGACCTCCTCATCAGTGACAGGTGGATCGAAGTTGAACAGAGTTTTGATATTCCTGCACATTACATGACCCCAAGGTATAGGACGCTCAAGCGGCCGCTCCGGGCCCGAAAATTTCGCAAGAGGGCGCGCTGCCGTGTGCCGGTGAGGATGACTACGGCGCCGGCACTGGCGGCACGCCTCCCGGGCGCAGCTTCTTCGGCGGAGGCGGAAGCGGTATATACCTCGCCTTCACAAATTTGCCCTTGGCGTCGAAGTCCCAGCCAAACAGTGCCAATCCCACGTGCGCGCACGTCTTACATCCATTGAGAATCGGATACCCTATCACGACTTCCATCCCGCCATCCGGCAACCGGGTCACCTGCGGCCACATGGAGCCGCTGCGATCGCCCGGCCACACATCGGCATTCGGGTATCTCTGCTTCACTGCCTGAAACTGCGGGGCCGTTTCCATCTCCGCACCGTCCAGCTTCTTCAGGTCATCCACATCGAGGACCTTCGGATCTCCGTTGACCAGCAGCAATCCGGTGCTGTCATTCGTCCGCAGCGGATATTCAACCCGCGCCAAGTCCACCGGACCCACGTTCTTAAAGCCAGTCACGATGGCGGCCTCACCCAGGCTCTGATAAAGAATGCGGGTGATGTGCACCGCCTCGGGCGACGCACCGGCATTGGACATCTGCGTCATGAAGCACTGGTCGTAGTCCGCCGTCTGGCTCTTGTCGCACGCCGCATCCACCCGAGCAAGGAAGTCCTGCGTCGGCTTCCACTCTGCCGCTGGTCCGATCTGTCCGGTGGTGTACAGCCGGTTGGTCGGCGGAGAGACCGTTTCGCTACTCTGTTGGGCAGCACAAACCATCGCCGAACTGGTTAGACCTATCGCCAGGAACCACGCGGCTTTCCTCAATTTCATTTCCCTCCGCGGTTCAACCTTCACTGCTAATAAGGACCGGCCCTGCCCCAAATCTTCCGACCCTAGGTTTACAACACCATTTTCACCCGCTCTCCGTCAAACCAGGGTGCAGTGATCCAAATCACAGACGGCTAGTGCGTCACAAGCAACAATGACATCGGCATGATTTCGCGAAGCGCAATGCGGAGAAGCTTGTCGTTCGTGCTGTCCCTGGTCATCGTTCTGTGGGCCGACACTGGCCTGGCGATGCCGCCCGCCTCCGGCCATGGCTACAAGTGCCATGCCCGGATGGTGCACATGCACCAGCACGCGACCCACTTCGCTACCCCGGCAGCCGCGTTGGGTTGCTGCCACCAGCGCACGCACTCCATGCCCTGTTGCCCGTCGCACCCGGCGCCTGCTCCTACTCAGTGGCGCAGACCGCCCTGGCTGTTGCGACATTGGCAGCCAGCCCGCACGGCCGTTGGCTTTCCTGGTCGCCTCTGGCAATTCTCTCTCCGCCCAGTTGAGCGCCAACGGCCCTGCAGGCCCGATGGTACCTGTATCGTCAGGTTCCACCATCCTCTCGATTGATCACTCTCCCCGGTTCATCCGACCTGTCTTCGAACTGAAGACGGACCTGCGGATTTAGGGCACCTTCGGAATTCCTCCAGCTTCCGGCCTTATGCACGCGGCGCCGTTTGCTGCGCGATGGCCACGAAGCCTACCAGGGCCTGTGCCCTGTGACCTGCGCGATGTTTAACCGAATTTCTGAGGAAACTATGAAATCGAAGATCCTGGTAATTCTGAGTACGCTGATCATGGCTCTGGGTCTGATGGCACAGACCGCGACCCAAACCCCTGCCGCCCCATCCGGCGACAGCCCCAAAGCCTGCGCCTGCTGCAACCACGATCAAGCTGCCGGCAAGATGTCATGCTGCGGCAAAGACGGCAAGTGCGGCCAGATGTCCAAGGACGGCAAAGACGCCATGATGTCCCATGACGAGATGATGTCTAAGGACGGCAAGTCGGGAATGAAATGCCCGATGATGGCCAACAACAAGGACGGCAAGATGTCGTGCTGCGGCAAAGATGGCGGCTGCTGCAAAGACGGCAAATGCGACATGTCGAAAGGCAGCAAGGGCTGCTGCGACGGAAAAATGTGTGAACGTCCGTCAGCAGGTGTGTAACTAGCCTCACCACGGAGAGACGAAGAGTGCAGCGTGAATATCGTCTCTCCGTGGTGATCCAGTCCGCTTAGCTCGCCACTGGCGAGTCGCGATGCACCACCTTCACGTTGTACCCGGCTTTGGCCAAGCGCTTCTTGACGTCTTCGGCGATCATCACCGAGCGATGCTTGCCTCCCGTGCATCCGAAGGCGATGGTCAGGTAGCTCTTGCCTTCGCGGATGTAATGCGGGATCAGATAGATGAGCAGCTCGGAGATGCGATGGATGAACTCCCGGGTTTGCGGAAATGAGCGGATGTACTTAGCCACCTCGGGATGCCGCCCGGTGTGCGGACGAAACTTCGGAATGAAGTGCGGATTAGGCAGGAAGCGCACGTCGAATACCAGGTCTGCATCTTCCGGAACTCCTTCGCGGTAGCCGAAGCTCACGCAGGAAATCAGCACGTTCTTGTCGCGATTGCCGCCTTGGAAACGTTCAGTGAGCTGGCCGCGCAATTCGTGAACGTTGAACTTAGTGGTGTCAACCACCACATCCGCCAACGCACGCAGCGGTTGTAGCCTGCGGCGCTCCGACGTGAGCGACGACCTTACCGAGGTGTTGCGCCCGAGCGGGTGAGGACGGCGGGTCTCGCTGTAACGCCGAACCAAAACATCGGTGTCGGCCTCTAGAAAGATAACAGTCGTCTTGAGCATTCGCCGCAATGAGCCGAGAACCTGCGGCAACTTATCGAGGCGCGCCCCTTCGCGAATGTCCACCACCAGCGCCGCACGCTGGATCTCCAGTGAATCCAGCACCAGTTCGGCAAAATTGGAGATGAGCCCGACGGGCAGGTTGTCGACGCAATAGTAGCCGAGGTCCTCGAACGTTTTCAGGGCCGAGGCTTTCCCGGCTCCGCTCATGCCGGAGATGATGACCAGTTCGTGCTGGTCACGGCCCTTACGTGGGCGAATTGGTTTCTTCTTCAGGCCAACCACCCTCTCTCGGACCCGTTGGGGCGAGAGTAGCAGAGTCACTCTCCGTCGTCAGCCCAAACCCTCGTTACCAAATGGATGCAACAACAATGGGTAAAGTCTCAACTCTATCGTCGCGCAGGTGTTTGGCTTCGGTTAATATGCACTCAGCGCGATAGCCTCCAAAAACCCATGACTCGCAACTTGTCGATCGCGGTACGCGTGCTGGCACTGCTGATGTTGGCATGCCTCGGGATGTTCTTGCCTGTACCCGCACACGCCGACCGGATTCCGCAGACGATCGACAACACTAGTTTATGGCGCTTGAGAGGCAGCGTTTCGCCCCTCGCCCATCCCGGGTTCGATCGCGGAAAGGTGGACGCTTCGCTGCAAATGCAGGGCATGAAGTTGGTCTTCGCGCTGATGGCGGCACAGCAGAGCAGCCTGGACAGTCTGCTTCGGCAACAACTAGACCCGGCCTCCGCCAACTATCACAAGTGGCTCACCCCCGAGCAGTATGCTGACCGCTTCGGCCTGAGCCCCGCCGACATTCAAAGGGCGGCGCGGTGGTTGCGCCAGCAAGGCTTCAGGGATGTCGCTCCGGCGCGCAGCCGTACCTGGGTTGGCTTCAGCGGCTCGGCCGCCCAGGTGGAATCGGCGTTCCACACTCCGATTCATCGGTACGTGATCAACGGCAACACGCATTATGCCAACACGAGCGAGCCATCGCTGCCCGGCGCATTCCGCGATATCGTCCTGGCGATCACGGCCCTCAACGATTTTCGCCCCAGTCCGCGAGGCATCGTCGTGCATCCCCATTTCACCTCGGAGATCTCCGGGAAGCACTTCCTCGCACCCGACGACTTCGCCACCATCTACGACATCCAGGCACTGTATGGCAGCGGGATCAACGGCAGCGGGCAAAGCATCGCCATAGTGGGTCAGTCGGATTTGTCCAAGGACACCAACCATGGCAACCAGTACGATGTGGTGACGTTCCGTAACGTGTCGAATCTTCCGTCAGTAAGTCTGCAGGTGCTCCTGGTTCCCGGCGACAAAGATCCCGGAATCGTAAGTGGCGATGTCGACGAGGCCAATCTGGATGTGGAATGGGCGGGCGCGGTCGCGAGGTACGCCAGCCTGATCTATGTGAATTCGCAGAATGCCTTGTTCAACGCCATGCAGTATGCGATCGACCAGAATCTTGCGCCGGTCATTAGTGTCAGCTACGGACTTTGTGAAGCCCAACTCAGCAGCTCCGAGCTCAGCACCCTGACCATGGTGACTCAACAGGGCAATGCTCAAGGGCAGACCATCGTCGCTTCGTCCGGAGACAGCGGCCCCGCCGATTGCGATTTCAGCACCGACCCGAATAACCCGGTAAAGGTTGCCACTCATGGCTACGCCGTTGACATACCGGCTAGCCTCCCCAGTGTTACCGGGATGGGGGGCACGGAATTCAGCGAAGGAGACGCCACCGGAGCAACGCAATACTGGAGTGGCACCAATAACGGCAATAGCGGGTCCGCGCTTTCCTACATTCCAGAGATGGTCTGGAACGACACCGTGCTCAGCGGCTCATTGGCGGCGAGTGGCGGAGGCGTCAGCAAGCTTTTCAGCAAGCCTTCGTGGCAGACTGGCACTGGCGTTCCCGCCGATGGCCAGCGCGACGTGCCCGATCTGGCATTTAGTTCCTCGGCCGATCATGATGGCTACCTCATCTGCTCGCAAAGCAGTTGCGTGACCGGCTACCGGAAGTCCGATCAGACACTGACCGTGATCGGAGGAACGTCTGCCGCAACCCCGACCTTTGGCGGCGTCGTGGCGCTGATCGTGCAAAAAACCAACGATCGCCAGGGCAATATCAATCAGTACATTTACTCGCTCGCGGCCAGTTCACCCAACGCCTTCCACGACATCACCACCGGCGACAACATGGTGCCCTGCATGGCGGGCTCAACGGAGTGCCCTCCCAGCGGCATGATTGGCTACAGCGCGGGACCAGGCTACGACCTGACAACCGGTTTGGGATCGGTGGACGCTGCTGCGCTTGTGGCGGCGTGGAACGGGCCTACGAATCCGGACTTCGAGGTTACGGCGCAAAGCCAGAGCCTGACCGTCGCGAGAGGAACCCCGGCGACGGACACGCTTACAGTAACCGGACTGGCCGGATTCTCGCAGACCGTTAGCCTGTCGTGTGTGGTGTCGTCCACCCTGACCGGGACGACGTGCGCGGTGAGTCCGAGCAGTGTCGCTCCTGGCGGAACTGCAACGCTGACCGTTACTGCCAGTCCGCTGGCGGGAATGCTGCGCGTTAATCCATTTTTGCGGCATCCGGGCGGTTGGATGGCAGGCTTCGTGTTTGCAGCCGGGCTTCTGCTTACGCGCCCAAAGGCTCCCCGGCGCAAGAGAAATGGCCGGTGGAGTGCCATACTCATGCTGCTGCTGATCGGAACACTCATGGTCACGGTTTCCTGCGGTGGCGGCGGTGGAAGCAGCCCGCAAGCCAGTAGTCCTCCGGGACCGCAGAGTGGTACCGTGACGGTGCAGGCAAGCAGCGGCGACCTTAATCACAATGTGTCGATCGCGGTGACGGTGAATTAGCGGGATTCGGATAAAGCGGGCCTTTACTGAGATTCTTCATGAATTTGAAGATGTCATCCTGAGCGAAGCGCCCGCAAAGAATTTCCGACCCGCTTCTGTTGCGGGTCGGGTGGGCGCGCAGTCGAAGGATCTGCGGGCGGTCCCGGCGGCTTGGCGGTGCCCGGGAACCGCAGATCCCTCGACGCGCAGCGCGGCCCTCCCTCGGGATGACAACATTACGTTTTGTTGCCCACGAATAATCCGGGTGAAGCGCCCCTCTACCTACCGAATTCGGCGCTATTGTTTAATCTGGAACATTGCGTGAATTTTCGCGGTCAACAACACCATGCGCCTCAAAATCGTCAACGTGGGAGAACAGGTTCTGCGCCAGCCAGCGCGGCCCCTGACCGTTGCAGAGATTCGCAGTTCGGAAATTCAGCAACTCATCCAACACATGCGCGAGACCATGAACGACGCCCCTGGTGTGGGTCTGGCGGCGCCGCAAGTGGGATTCGCGCTACAACTCGCCGTCATCGAGGATAAGCAGGAATACTTCGCCGGGATGACTGCCGCTCAGATCGCCGAGCGCGAGCGCCAGCCGGTTCCTTTCGATGTGATCATCAATCCAGTGATGCGCCAGTCCGCGGCGGAGGTGGAGTTCTTCGAGGGATGCCTCAGCGTGCCCGGCTTCACCGCGATTGTGCCGCGCTCGCGCCAGGTGCGCTTGGAGTGCCTGGACGAGACGGGCGCGCCGCGCGTCATTGAAGCTTCGGGATGGTACGCACGCATCCTGCAGCATGAGATCGATCACCTCCATGGGACACTGTACCTTGATCGCATGGACAGGCGTACCTTCAGTTCCATCGAGAACCATGCCCGCTTGTGGAAGAACAAGACAGTGCCCGATGTGAAAGCTGCACTCGGCTGAGTGTCGCTGCGTACCCCTTGGCAATTTGCTATGCTCACCTCGGAGTCTGCTGGAAAAAGCTGATGCCAAAATTGCACATGCTCCTGTCATGGATGTTGACGGTAGCAACCGTCTCCGCAACAGCGCAAGCGAAACCCGCCCCGCCTTGGAACCCCGAAACCTTGCAACAACTCCGCCAATTGCATCAGGCCGCTCTTGAGGACGACTATGCTTATCAGCAGGCGGCGCACTTGACGGACAACATCGGACCGCGTTTGGCGGGGTCGCCACAGGCAGCGGCCGCGGTCGAATATGTCGCAGGCGAACTGCGCAAGCTTGGTCTGGACGTAACACTGGAACCGGTCAGCGTACCGAACTGGATACGCGGCGAAGAGCGTGCCGCGCTGGTCAGCTATCCCGGCCAGGTGCCGGGCACCCAACAAAAGATCGTGGTGACTGCATTGGCTTCGGTGGATAACGCGACTCCAGCCGAGGGAATCACCGCAGAAATCGTTGTCGTCAACAATTTCGATGAACTCGCGGCGATACCGCGTGAAAAGGTCGCCGGCAAGATTGTGGTCTTCAATGAACGCTTCGACCACCAACTGGCGGCAGCAGGATTCGGGCTGGCGGCATACGGGCAAGCAGTCGCCTATCGCGAGGGGGGACGCGAGGTTGCTGCGAGACAGGGCGCTGTGGCCGCGTTGGTGCGCTCCGCGGGTGGGGCGGAGTTCCGGCTGCCGCATACGGGCGAGACTGGCCATGACCCAAAACTGCCGAGCATTCCGGCGGCTGCCGTTACCGCCGAAGATGCTGAATTGATGGCCCGGCTTGCCGCCCAAGGTCCAGTGCGCCTTCACCTGGTAATGACACCGAAATTATTGCCTAACGTGACGTCGTATAACGTGGTCGCCGACTTGAAGGGCAGCGAGCATCCTGAGCAGGTGGTGATTGTCTCCGGTCACCTGGATTCGTGGGACCTGGGCACCGGCGCGATTGATGATGCCGCTGGCGTTGCGGTGTCGATGGAGACCGCGCAACTCTTGAAGCAGTTGCATCTCCAGCCAAAACGTACAATTCGCATCGTGGCTTGGATGGCTGAGGAGACGGGAATCTTCGGAGGCAAGGCCTACGCCAAGCAGCACGCTAACGACGTGGCTGACCACTTCGCTGCAATTGAGACGGACTTGGGCGCGGGGCATCCGGTCGGCATCAATGTAGGCGGGGACGAAACAATCCTCAAGCTTCTCCAGCCAGTTGCAGACGTGCTGGCAACGTCTGGGGCGGGTATGTTGCGGTCATCGGATGAAACAGGCGCCGACATTATTCCGCTCACGGTCGCCGGAGTGCCGACCTTCAGCCCGATACAAGATGTTCGCAAGTATTTTGATTATCATCATACGGCTGCTGACACCCTGGACAAGATCGATCCCCGCGAGTTGCGCGAGAATGCTGCGGTGGTTGCCGTACTGGCCTATGCGCTGGCCACCATGGACGCGAAATTGCCCCGAAAGCCGCAGCCCATGCCAGACTGGCTGAAATAGGCAGCGGAAGGCCACACAGATTGGTTTCACTATGCACCTTTCCACAGAAAGATCGATTCTGCGCCGCAGGTTGATCGGCATGGTCTTTGCGCTGTTGATCTGCAGTTTTATCGCTGCGCAGGAGAAAGCAGCTCCGCTGGAGAAAACACCCGTGCAACAGCCAGCCCCGGGGCAGGAGAAGGCGGCTGCGCCGGAGGAACCGCCTGCGCAAGGAAAGGCCCCGGCACCGGAGAAGGTGATCATCCCCGCGGGTGCGGAGCGGCACTTCCACGAGGCAGTCGCATTCGAGAAAGACGGCGATGTGGAGAATGCCATCGCCGAATACAAGACCGCCATCAAGGAATACTCTGATTACGCAGCCGCACACTACAACCTGGGACGCTTGTACCTTGACCGGAAGGGTTACAAAGATGCCATCGCCGAGTTCAAGGAGACGGTGCGGCTGAAGCCCAACGATGCCGACGCGCACAATAATCTTGGCCTGGCCTTGAAGCACAATGGCGACCTCGTCAACGCTGCCATCGAATACCGGGAGGCGGTGCGGCTCAATCCGAAGATGGCGTCGGCACAGAATAATCTGGCGAACCTGCTCTACGCTCGACGCGATTTTGCCGGCGCGATTCAGCACTATCGGGCGGCTTTGGCGATCGACCCGAAGAGCGCTCAGACGCACATGAACCTGGGTAGCGTGCTCGACGATTCCGGCAAGACGGACGATGCCATCGCCGAATACAAGGAAGCGTTAAAGCTTCAGCCCAAGAACTCCAGCATTCACTACAATCTATCCATTGTCTATCAGAAGAAACACGACATGACAGCGGCGGTGGCTGAATTGCGGGAAGCGGCAAAGCTCTCGCCCGACTGGCCCACGCCGCATCTAATGCTGACCAACCTGTTGAAGGATTCAGACCCCAAGGCCGCGGCGGACGAATGTGTTATCGCAGACGGACTGACCCACGACGCCAAACTGCATGAGCACTGCCTTGAATTGGAGAAGAAGGCGCAGTAGGCGCAGGAGGGCTGCCGCCCCAGACGAATCAATTGTCGTTCGTGTTACAACTCAACACGCGCTGAAGCCACACGACGCAATCCCGGTCCCTTGCGATACGGGCTGAACGGCTGCCCGTTGCCGATCTTGCGCGTGTCAATCACCCGGCAGTGCGTCACGGGGACCGAATTGTCCCGGCTCAGTGGGGCGGCGACAGACTGAACACCGTGCCTAAGTTATTCGCCCCGCCGGCATAAGTTACCCCGTACAGGTATCCGTTGGCGCCTTGCACCAGACGTAGTGATGGGTTAGTGCCGTCGCTGACGTTGAAGCTGTGCCGATCCGCTTTGTCGATCTTCTCAAGCTGTTCCACCAGCATTAGGTCATCGACCTTTGTCAAACCCGCCTACTGATTTATCCTGTTGCTTCTGGCCAGAACTTACAAAGCAAGTGCTCGCATTTCTACGAGATACTCATATTCTGTTCATCGAAGGGCATCATAATGTCGCGATTGTTTGAGGAGAAATTTACCAGCGACGAACCGGAGGTCACGCTGCTGCGCGTCGAAGCTCATCACGAGAGCGTCGTCGCGTCCTTTAGCATGATGGATTACACTGACCCGGTGACTGGGACGACCTCGATGATGCGGAGCACGGCGTGGCCGGCGTCGATCGTGCTACAGATGCTGATTGCCGGCGAGATCTCCAAGCGCGGGGCCGTGCGCCAGGAGGTCGACGTTCCCGCCCAGCTCTTCCTTAGTGAAATGGCTTTGCGCGACGTGACTATTCGCTACCGTATTGAGTCGGTGCAGGAACTCCGCGAGGAAATTCTGGCTGCGGCACGGGAGAACTAATTGAACTTTCTAAATCGTCTGCATCCATTGGGGCTGCTGATTCTGCGACTGGCGCTGGGCACGGTCATGATCGCGCATGGCTACCAGAAGGTTTTTGGGGGCATGCCGCAGTTCATGCAGATGTTGTCGCACATCGGAATTCCTCCGTGGATGGGCTACCTCACGGCTGCGGCGGAGTTTGGTGGCGGCATTCTGCTGGTAGCTGGATTTCTGACGCGATTGGTGGCCTTCGCCATTCTCATCGACATGCTGGTCGCCATTTCCAAGGTGCATCTGCATAACGGGTTGTTTTCCAAAAATGGAGGTTTCGAGTTTCCTATGGTATGCGCCGCCATTGCATTTTCGTTGATCTGGAGCGGCGCCGGGCCCATCGCGATCGATTGGCTGTGGGGGAGTAAAGGAGGCAGATAACTGGCAACCGTTAGACCAACTCGGGGGCCTTCTTTAGTCGACGCAGCAGCGAGGTGGGATGGATGCCGAGGATGCGGGCGGCGTGGGTCTTATTCTGCCCGGTGGCGTTCAGCACCTCGTGGATGTAGCGGTCCTCGAGTTCTCGTAAGCTGACAAACTGATCGCCCGTCGGGGAGACCTCGAACGACGATATCTCCTCATGGGCCAGTTCCTCGCGGTAATCGCGAACTTCCTCGGGCAAATTTTCTTCGTCGATCTCGTCGCTTTTGCAAAGGATCATGGTGCGCTCGATTACGTTGCGCAACTCGCGGATGTTCCCCGGCCAGGGATACTGCTGTAGCAACTCCGCGGCAGCCGGCGTGAAGCCCACGAAATTCTTCTTCAGCTCATTGTTGAAGTGCTGCATGATGTCGAGCGCCAGCGGCACAATGTCTTCGCGGCGTTCGCGCAGCGGCGGGATGAACAGCGGCAACACGTTCAAACGGTAAAACAAATCCTCGCGGAACTCGCCTTTGCTGACCATTTCCTTCAACACTTTGTTGGTCGCAGTAATGATGCGGACATCCACCTGCACCGCCTTGGTTCCGCCAAGGCGCATGAACGTTCCCTCTTCCAGCACGCGCAACAATTTCGCCTGCAGACTGAAAGAGGTGTTGCTAATCTCGTCCAGGAACAGCGTGCCGCTGGAGGCTTTCTCGATCAGACCTTCTTTGCGGCGGCGCGCATCGGTGAAGGCGCCCTGCTCGTAGCCAAACAATTCACTCTCCAGCAAGGTGTCGGGCAGGGCGGCGCAGTTCAGGCTGATGAGCGGCGCCTGGGCGCGCGGGCTGTTGTAATGGATGGCCTTAGCCAGCACTTCCTTGCCCGTTCCGCTCTCGCCTTGAATCAGGATGGTGGTGTGGTCACTCTCGGCTGCGCGGCGCGCCATCTCGAGGACCTCGCGCATCACCGGACTCTGGGTCACAACCCGTCCGAAATCGTACCGGCCCTTGGCGCTCTGCACCGTGTCGTGCACGCGCACGCGCAGCGCCAGCATCTCGGTCGCGCGGCGGATAGTGTTGACCATGTCCGCGATGTGAAATGGCTTGATGAGGTAGTCATAAGCGCCCAGCTTCATCGCCTCTACGGCACGGTCTACCACGTGATAGGCGCTCATCATGACGACGATGGTGGACGGCGAAAGCTTCTTGGACTGGCGCAACACTTCGATGCCATTGATGCCCGGCAGCACCACATCGAGCAGAGCCAGGTCCGGCTTCTCTTCGGCAATAGTGGTCAGCCCTTCCTCGCCGGTCATGGCGAGGAAAACTTCGAAGCCCTCGCTCTCCAGGGCGCGCCCAATCGTGCGTACCGTGAGCGCTTCGTCATCGACAATGAGAACGGAATACGACATCGCTAGACAATGACCTCTTCGTTCACCTGCACCGTCTTGCCAACCTGGCGAATGGGAAGTGTCACGCGAACAGTGGTGCCCGAGTTAGGAATGCTCTCCACCTGGATGTCTCCGCCGTGGCTACGCACGTAGCTTTGGGTGATACTCAGTCCTAACCCTGTGCCTTTGCCGCGCTTGGTAGTGAAGAACGGCTCGAAGACGTGGGGCAGAATGTCAGCCGGAATTCCACTGCCAGTGTCGCGCACGCGCAGCTCGATCATCTCTGCGAACTTGACTTTGTCGGCTAGTACCGTGATCGTCCCTCCGGGCGGCGTGGCCTGTGCCGAGTTCAGCAGCAAATTCATCAGAATCTGCGAAAGCTGATTGGCGTCGGCGCTGATGCAGGGCAGGTCGAGAGGAATGCAGTTCTGCAATGCTATTTGCCGGAACATGGGCTGGTGCTCGAGAAATTTCAGGGTCTCGGCGGCGAGCCGGCTGAGATTGACCTTGCTGAGCATCAGCGGCCCAGGACGCGCATAGTCCAGCAATCCGCGCACCGCCAGCGAAATCCGCTTCGCGCCTTCAATGCACTGCTCAATCTCTTCCCGCCGTTCACCGCTGGCGTCCTTCCACTCCAATTCCAGGTGCGACAGGATTCCCAGCAGGGGATTGTTGATCTCGTGGGCCGCGCCCAGGGCGAGCTGTGCCAGAGATGCGTATTTCTCGTACTCCGAGAGTTGCGACTCAAACTGCATCTTCTCCTTCGCCAACTCGCGTTCTTCCTCCAGCCGGCGCAGTAATTCCTGTTGTGCCACATTACGTTCATATTCGCGATGGTCAGCGAGTTCCTTCGATCGGAGCGCTTCGCGCTCCGCCGCTTTGATGCGCGTGCGGGAAAAGACAGTCACCAGGATGAGCAGTACAAATCCAACGGTGATACCACTCCAGAAGGCTCCATTTGGGGCGGGAGGGCTGGCACTTAAGCCAAAAGAGTTCGCAGGAAAACAGATCGGAATCAGCGATAACAGGAACAGCGGGAGGCACGGGGCGTGACGCACACCACGGCGCGCCGCCCGCAGGCGGTTGCTCAGCGAGGCTGACAGCACCATGCAACACTCTCCTACTATGACGTTCGCGCAGTATGGCCGCAGGAGCAGTGACAGCAGTCACCTGCCCAGGTGATGGGTGAAGGTTCGGCGGCTCGAGCGGGGGTTGGACCGGCTACTCAGGCTGGGGAAAGCGGCGACGTGGGAGCAAACTTTGTCCCCAAGTCTAATAAAGTAGAGAGGTTTCTCCGCACCTCCCCAGAGAGAAAAAATGTTGCAACCCGAGAAGGGAATCTCGACGACCAAGTCGCCTCGGGATGACAAAGAGTAAAGGTTTTATACGGCGCACCCTTCGGCAAGCTCAGGGCAGGCTCCTTCGGGAAGCTCAGGGCAGGCTCTGAAGGCGCGCCCCTTCAAAGCACCGGCTGGTTAAATCTCCTCTAATTTCGCTGGTCATTCTTTTGCACAGACTGCTGTCGTAGGGAAGCAGCCCCCGGTTGGGCGGAGCTGCTGCGCGCCTTGTTAAAGGCGGCACGGAAAATCCATGGCCGCAGCGATCGACGGGATGCAAGACATTATCAAAGAGTTCCTCGCAGAGAGCGCGGAAGGCGTTGATGTGCTTGACCATGACCTGATCGCCCTGGAACGCGAGCCCGACTCGCGCGAGCTGCTGAGGGAAATCTTCCGCGCCGTACACACTCTCAAGGGCAACAGCGGTGCGTTGGGATATTCCAAGCTGGAATCCGTGGCCCATGCGGGCGAAAACGCGCTCAGCCGTTTGCGCGATGGCGAGTTGACGCTGAGTTTGGAGACCGCCAACGGTTTGCTGGCAATGGTGGACGCGCTTCGCGGATTGCTGCGCGCAATCGAAGAGAACGGGAACGAGGGAGATGGCGATTACAGCACGGTAATAAGCTCGCTAAGCGGACTGGCCGAAAGGGCGGGATCTGCGAAAGCTGACGAAAAGGTCCGAAAAGCAAGTCTGCCGTCGGCTGAAGCCGACTCCTTCTCAAAGACAACTGCCTTGGAGGAGGGCCTAAAGGCCCGCACTACCCGAGCCACGCTTTCCTCAGCGACCTGCAAAGTCCAGCCGGAAAATCTACGAGGCGGCGCTGAAGCCGCTCCGCCTCAAGTCGCAACGTCCTCCAGGAGCATTCGGGTACCAGTGGGTGTGCTCGACCGCATGATGAACCTGGTGGGAGAGCTCGTGCTGGCGCGCAATCAAGTGCTTCATTCTGCCTTGGGGTATTCAGACGCCAGCCTGGCTACTGCGGCGCAGCGATTGAAATCGGTCACCGCCGGCTTGCAAGAGTCCGTGATGAAGGCGCGAATGCAGCCCATCGGCAGCGTCTGGAACCAGCTTCCCCGGCTGGTTCGCGACATGGCTGCGCAGTTCGGCAAGCAGATCGAGATCGAGATGAACGGTTCGGAGATCGAACTCGACAGGACCATCCTCGAGGCAATCAAGGACCCGCTGACTCACATACTGCGCAACGCGATCGATCATGGCATCGAGTCACCCGGCGAGCGCACACGGACCGGGAAAACCGCCGCCGGTCATGTGCGCTTGAGCGCCTTCCACGAGGGCGGCCGGGTTCATGTGGAAATCAGCGATGACGGAGCTGGCATCGATCTGGCGCGCGTGCGGCAGCGGGCCATGGAGCGAGGACTGATCACGGCGGAACAAGCTGCAAGCATGAGCGAACAGGCACCTGCGCGCTTGGTTTTCACTCCGGGTTTCTCCACGACAGAGACGGTGACCAACATCTCCGGCCGGGGAGTCGGGTTGGACGTGGTCAGGACCAACATCGAGAGAATTGGCGGGATGGTCGATCTGCAGAGCGTGGCCGGACAGGGAACAACCTTGAAGATCAACCTGCCGCTGACCCTGGCCATTCTGCCGGCGCTGATTGTCGGCTAGTGGCGGCGAGCGCTTTGCGATTCCTCAGGTCAGCCTGCTCGAGTTGGTCCGCTTGGACCTCGAGCATGAGCGCCAGCGCGATTGAGCAGATCTACGGAGCGCCCGTGTACCGGCTGCGTGAACGGTTGCTGCCGCTGGTATTTCTCGATCGCGTGTTACATCTCCCGCAACAAAATCGCGAGGGTGATTTATATCGTCGTGTTACAGGCAGGCAGGCCGGCAGTTTGGGCTGGTGGTGGACGCGATCGGCGACACAGAAGAGATCGTGGTCAAGCCGCTGAGCAAGCAACTGAAGGGGCTGTCATGCTTTACCGGCGCGGCCATTCTGGGCGACGGACGCGTGGTGCTGATCCTCGATGTGGTAGGCGTGGCGCAGTTGGCGAATCTCTCGACCGCCCAGCCCGCACAGGAACGGAGGCGAACCAGAGACAATCAAAACCAGCCCAACTCCTGCACGGCAGCGCTGGCTCACGTTCCGAGGAACGACGGGAACCAGATTTGCGCTGCCCATGGCAGCGGTGGCGCGCCTGGAAGAGATCCCGGCGAAGAAGATCGAGCGCTCGCAGGGCCGCGAGGTGGTGCAGTACCGCGGGGAGATCCTGCCGCTGCTTCGCCTCTCCGAACTATTTCACGAGCCAGTGCGAGAGCGCGACCTGCTTCAAGTGTTGGTGCTGCGCGAAGCGGACGGGAGCGTAGGCCTGGTGGTGGACAGGATCGAGGACATCGTCGAAGAAGCCGTCGAGTTACGAAGCGATGCACGGAGTGGTCTGTTGCAGGGAGCGGCGGTGATCCGTGAGCGCGTGGCCGACGTGCTTGACGTGAAGCGTGTTCTGGCGATGGCGGGCGGCCATTCGGAAGCAGGTAAGCGGTGAGGATGCACGCGGAGCGACGCTTCTGCACGTTTTTCCTGAACGGACTGTGGTTTGGAGTTGAAGTTGAGTCGGTGCAGGAGGTGCTTCGGGAGCAGGCCATGACGCGCGTGCCGCTGGCGCGCGACGCGATAGTCGGACTGATCAACCTGCGGGGCCAGATCGTGATAGCCATCGACCTGCGGCGGCGCCTGGGATTGCCGCCGCGTCCCGCGGGCCAGCCGGCGATGAATGTCGTGGTGGAGAGCGAGGGCGAAGGAATCAGTCTGCTGGTGGATGAGGCTGGTGAAGTCGTGCAGGCGGGGCAGGACAGTTACGAAGCGGCGCCAGAGTCTCTCTCAGCAGAAGCCCGCCAACTGGTGCCGGGTGTGTACAAACTGCCCGCAGGACTGTTGCATGTGCTGGCGCTGGAGGCGGTGACCGCCCCGCCCTAGCCAAAACCGGGCTAGAACGGGGCACCCAGCCGCGAAGTCGGCATACCCATTCAAGGAAGGCGGGTGTGGCGCCGATGAGCATAGCAGTGGGCTTTCCGCTCGCGAGGAGGCATGTCTGTGCGCAAGCGAGTTGCAATAACGGTTGCGGGCGTTGTGCTGCTCTTGCTGATGCTGCCTCACGGGGCGCGCGCCGACGAGGGCCCTGCCCAGGACATGCGGGCCGTGGTTCATCGCACCCAGCCGAATTATCCCGAGATCGCCAAGCGTCTGAATCTGTGCGGTGTTGTGATGGTGAAAGCCGCGGTGGCAGCCGACGGCCACGTAAAGTCCACGACCGTGGTCAGCGGCAATCCGATTCTGGGGCAAGCCGCCAGCACGGCGGTCCGGGACTGGGTGTTTGCTCCGGGAGCGGAGGGGAGCGTCATGGTCGGCATTACCTTCAGCCTGCGTCAATAAGAAGCGTCGCCGACCGGCAAACCACGGAGAGAGTAAACGATGAACTGGTTTCGCGATCTGTCCATCATCAAGAAGCTTCTCGTCAGCTTTGCGGTTGTGGGCGGGATGGGTGCGGGAATCTTCGTTTGTGGCGTAGCTACAATCCGCGCGATGGCGCGGAGCAATGCTGCGTTGTACGAGCATGGCGCACGCTCACTTGATCAGGTCACGAACCTGTCCACCTCCTACCAGCAAGTGTTAGTCACGTTGCGGGATGTAGTGCGCAGCGCCAATCCGGAGGACATGCGCCAGCAGGTGGAGTTGCGCAAAGCCTATTCCAGTCTGGTGACGCAAAGCCTGGATTTGCTGGAATCGTCGGTCAGCTCATCGACGGCCACGCAGTTGATCCAGGAGTTTCGCAAGAACCGCACCGGGTTGCAGTCGGAGATCGAGAAATTCGACGAGCTGGCGTTGTCGGGTAACAGCAAGCAGGCGGAGCAACTACTGGACCGGGGCGAGCTGAAGCGCATCGCGGATGGGCAAGTGGACTTGATCAATCGCATCTCGACCGAGGTGACCGCGGCCGCGAAGCTGACCAACGACCAGGCCCGTTCGGTGACCTCCCACAGCCTTAACCTCATGATTGCATTTGCCGTCCTGGGAACCGTGCTGGAGATTTTGCTGTGCTGGATCATGGTACGAACCATCGGCAGTGTCGTGGGCGAGTTGCGCCGCGCGGCAGAACGGTTGGCGGTGGGGGACCCCGAGGTGGAGATCACGGTGCGCTCGCGCGACGAACTGGGGGCTTTGGCCGATTCCTTCCGCAGAGTGGCGGCGATGTACGAGGACCGCGCCAGCATTACGCAACGGATTGCCGCGGGAGACATGGCCGTCAGCTTACAAGTGGCCTGCCCACGTGACGTGATGGGCAAGAGTCTGCAGCTCTGCGCGGCCAATGTGCAGGCCCTAGTGCAGGACTCCACCAAGCTGGCGGAGGCGGCGGTGGCGGGCAAGCTCGACGTGCGCGCCGATGCCAGCCGCTATTCGGGTGGATTCCGCGAGGTGATCGAGGGGCTGAATCGCACTTTCGAGGAGCTTCGCAAGCCCTTGCGAGTAGCGACCCATGTGCTGGAGAAGTTCAGCCACGGGGAGCTGCCCTGGCCGGTGCGCGAGGAGTATCAGGGCGAGTACGACAATCTGAAACAAAGCACGAATCGAGTGATCGAGGTGGTGAAGCAGACGCAGGAAGGTATGCAGACCTTACTGCAGGCGGCCATCGAAGGACGGCTTGAGGAGCGGGCAGACGCCACGAAGTATGAGGGTAGCAATCGCAAGCTGTTCGAGGGAATCAACCAATTGCTGGACGCGGTGCTGTTACCGATCACGGAGGGCAATCGGGTGCTACGGCAGATTCGTGGCGGGAAATCTGCGCGAGCGCATGGAGATCGCGTGCAAGGGCGATCATCAGGAGATGAAGGAAGCTGTCAACGGGGTCCACGACTGGCTGAAAGGGCTGGTGGATTACGTGACGCGTATCGCCAACGGAGACATGAGCGCGCGCATGGAGACTGCCTCGGAGGACGACCAGCGCCAGGAATGGCTGGTGCTGCTGAAGAGCAATATTGTGCGCTTGCAGGGCGAGCTGGGACGGCTGATCCTGGCCGCCCAGAAGGGCGACCTGCTGGCGCGTGGCGATCCCACGCAATTCAAGGGCGCCTACGCTGAGCTGCTGAACTCGGTGAACGAAATGTTGGAGGTGTTCTGCTCGGCGATGCAACGCGTGGCGCAGATGAGCGAGCCGTTATCGCAAGCGGCAGCGGAACTGGGAAGGGTGTCGCAGGAGATGAGCCTGAGCACCGGGCAGACCGCGAACCAGGCGAACGTGGTATCGGCGGGCTCGGAACAGGTGAGCCGTAACATTCAGACGGTGGCAACGGCGGCCGACGAGATGGGCGCCAGCATCAATGAGATCGCCAAGAACACTGCGGAGGCGTCGAAGGTGGCGACCGCTGCGGTGCGGTCGGCGGAGGAAACCAATGTGACCATCGGGAAGCTGGGCCAGAGTAGCGCCGAGATCGGACAGGTGGTCAAGGTAATTACTTCGATTGCGCAACAGACCAACCTGCTGGCGCTGAACGCCACCATCGAAGCGGCGCGCGCCGGTGAAGCCGGAAAAGGATTTGCGGTGGTGGCCAACGAAGTTAAGGAGCTGGCCAAAGAAACTGCGCGAGCGACGGAGGACATCAGCCACAGAATCGAATCCATCCAGGCAGATACCAAGGGAGCGGTGGCGGCCATCGGGCAGATCGGTTTGGTCATCGGGCAGATCAACGACATTCAGAACAACGTGGCCAGTGCGGTGGAAGAGCAAAGCGTGACCACCAACGAGATCACGCGCAGTCTGGCGGAAGCGGCCCGAGGAGGAGCTGCGATCAGCAACAGCATTGCCGCAGTGGCGGAGGCGGCGCGTTCGGAGGCTACGGGAGTGGTGCAAACCCAGAAGTCGGCAGAGACCGTAGAAAGGATGGCGGAGGAGCTGCACGTACTGTTGGCGCGGTTTCAGTATCAGAAGGCTGGGATGCCCGAGTTGGTGACGGCCGGGAAACGGCCGGAGACGGTGGGAGCGCGCTGAGTTTAGAGCAGCTGTACCCAGAGCTTACGCCTTGGGCTAATATTGTTCCGCCCGTGGGGGCGGGATTCTGCGCGATCGTTCCGCCGTGCCAACTCAGAACGAGTTCTCACCACAGGCTTTCAAAGGGTTCGGCACCCCACGTTCGGGCCATGTATGATTGGGAAAGGCTTTTTCTTCAGGCCGATTTTGTGGTGTAATGCGAGAGCGTCATTTATACGAACATCAGTTCGAAGTCTACTAACCGGATATGCCAGTTTCGCCACTCTTAAGCCTCTGGTCATCGGTCCGCCGAGCGGCCGAATTCGCTGCGCAGAGTTCACACCGCAAGCTGGGTTCAACGGCGGTGGTGTGTCTGTCTGGCCTTGCTGGCCAGCAGCCCTGCGGCGGCGTGATCACGTGACGCATACGCCAAAGTGCATAAGAGCCATCATTCCGCTGTCAATCCCAATCCGCATTTGCGTTTTAGCAGATACACGCGAATGTTTCCCGGCTCGCATGATCTGCTGGTCCAGCAGAATGAAGAGTTGAACCGCTTGCAACTGCCCCGCATCGTTCGATGAGGGAGAACTCGTGCGATATGAGGCTGTCGCAGGTGCTGGTTCCGGTGAACGAGACCGATGCGCTGAAGATTGCGGCTGACTTGCCGGAGAGCCGGCGCTACTGCCGCCCCTGGACGCGCGATTTCCTGCAGGATTTCAGCCAGGCGTACTACGACCGCTTCCACAGTCCGTTGCAGGTCAATTCGCTGGTGCGCACGGTGGAGCAACAGCAAAGACTGCGGCGCCACAACCGTTACGCGGCGCCGGAATGGGGCGATACCGCTTCGACCCATTTGACCGGAGTTACGTTTGACCTGTCGCGGCGCGGGCTTGACGAGCGAGCAGTATGCGTGGATTCTCGCTTACATGCTTCCTCTGAAAGCGTCGGGCATGGTGGATCCGATCGAAGAAAGCCAGCCGGTCCTGCATGTGGTGGTCTTCGAGAAATACTCTGACCGTTCCGACCAGAAGGACACTTGGTCAGAGGCGAAGGAGCCTACCGAGGCGAGCATGTCGGCAGGCGTGGGTGCGAGCCAGCCGTAGTAAACCCCTGCATTTTTCTGTCGATTACCGATACAACGCCAGAGCCGAATTTTGGTTCTTACCGCTTACGGCAGCCTGGCTGACCGTAGGTGACAAGAATGCTTTGGACAATTTTCGCGATTCTGCTGATTCTCTGGTTATTGGGATGGGGCTTCCACATTGCCGGCAGCTTAATCCACATTCTGCTGGTGCTGGCTGTAATTGTGCTGATTATCAACCTGGTGACCGGACGAAGAGCGGTGTGAGCAGGGACGGTTTCGCGCGGTACATGATAGAGTGGCGCCAGCTGAGCGTCTGCCGCCGGCTGAAGCCGGCTCAATTTTCAATTGTCGCCAAACCCGGGAGTTACGTCCTGGGCTAAGTTTGTTCCGCCCTGTGGGCTGGCGTACGAGACGTTTTAACGTTCGCTCAAGAGACGTGAGAAGCCGCGCTCTTCAGGAAACAGCCAAAGGTTATTGCAAGCTGCAAAATGCAAATTGGCTAAGAGCTGATGGCTAATTGCTTCTTTTTGCTTCATATCCCTCACTCGCTGCGCAGTGCCTTCATTGGATCCACCAAAGCCGCCCGGCGAGCGGGGATGAGAGCGGCCAGAGCAGCCACCGCGCAGACCAGCACAGTTCCAGCGAAGAGCGTGAGCGGATCGCTGGGACTGACTCCATACAACTCGCTGCGCAACAGCCGGGCGAGCAGGAGAGAAACCGGCAGGCTGACGGCGATGCTGATTCCCGCAATCCACAACACATCCATCAGAACCAACCTCATGACGCTATTGCGCTGCGCGCCCAACGCCATGCGAATACCGATTTCGCGGGTGCGTTGCGCGGTCGCATAGGCCAGCACGCCGTAGAGTCCAATGGCCGCCAGCAGTATGGCCAGCCCGCCGAAAGCTCACCGCGAGCAAGGCAATCAGCGCTCGACGGAAAGGTTGTCGGCAATCTGCGCGTCCATGGTTTGCAGACTGCTCAGCGCCAGCTTGGAATCCAATTGCTGCATGGCGCCGCGGATATTGGAGAGCGCAGCAGTCTGGGGGCTGCCAGGTGCGGACCAGGAAAACCAGCACGCTCGGATTGGCCAACTGAAAGCGCGGGCGATAAACGGTGCGCTTGATGTCGTCGCGGACCCGCGCGTGGCGAGTGTCTCCGACGACGCCAACGATCTCGGTGTCCTTCTTTCCGCGCGAACCGTCGAAGCCGAGAAAGCGGCCGATGGCATTCTGCGGAGTGCCGAAGAAGTGGCGGGCAAAGGCGAGGTTCACGATAGCAACGTTCGGGTTGTCCCATGTCGTCGGCATCAGTGAAGTCGCGACCGGCCAGCAATGGAGTTTGCATGGTCGCGAAATAGCCGGGCGTTATGGCGGGCTGCTCCACGTCCATGTTCTCGTCTTCGCGCTCGTTATACCCGGCAATGACGATGTTGCCGGTGTCATCGGTATTGGCGAGGTCGGGATCGTCAGTACCGGCGACTGCCCGTGTTCCGGGCAGTGACGAAAGCGTTTGCAGGACGCGCCGGTACAAGGGAAAGACCTGCTCGGTCTGATAGCCAGACAGGCGCGGGTTGATGCCGAAGCTGACCAGATGATCGGTGGCAAAGCCGACATCGAGCGAACGCAGATTGTGTAGAGTGCGCACAAACAGACCGGCGCCGACCAACAGCAGCAGGCTGAGGCCGATTTGTCCCGCAACCAACGCGCGGCGGAAACGCAGCTGACTGCCGCCGGAGGTCGTACTTTGCTGCTTAAGTGAATTGGCGAGATCGGGATGCAGAAAGCGCAAAGCGGGCGCCAAACTAAACAACAAGCTGACAACGAGTGCCAGTGCGAAAGTGAAGAACAGATATCCGCGTATCCAGGCTGGAAGAAAACGGCAGATCAGTGGCGGTGCTGCCGGCGATCTGACGAATAAGCAGGGAAGACACAGCTGGCGCAAGCAGCAGTCCTAGCGCCCCGCCCATCAGGCCGAGCAGCAAACCTTCGACCAGCAACTGTCGAATAATCTGCCAGCGTCCTGCGCCCATGGCATAACGCACCGACATTTCGCGCACGCGCCCGGCAGCCCGCACCAGCAGCAGGCTCGACACGTTCACGCACGCCATCAGTAGCAGCAGGACCACCATTCCCATCACGATCAGCACAGGCGTGCCGATCTGATCGCGCAGCGGCGAAAACCCGCGCGCGCTGTCGAGTACCTTGAGGTGCGATTCGTCGAGGTAGGTACGGCGCAGACGATCGGAAGCGTTGGGGATCTTGGCCAACTCGGCGGCGCGCAACGCGTGCCACAGCGGTTGCAGACTGGCTTCGGCCTGGGCGCGGCTCACTCCTGGTTTAAGCGGCCAACGACCATCATCCAGTGCGAGTTGAAGTCCTCCAAGTCCTGCCAGCGCGGGGTGATGATGTTCTTGGCAGTGAGAGGGACGAAGGTCTCTTGGTAGCATCCGCCAACGATGCTGTGGAATCCGGGCGGCGCCACACCCACGATGGTGAAGGGATGGGCATTGATGAGCAGCGTCTGGTTGATCACGCCCGGATCGGAACCGAACTGCCGCTTCCAGTAGTTGAAGCTGAGCACGACCACCGGGCTGCTGTTGGGTACATCGTCGGCGGGGAGGAACAGGCGTCCCAGGGCGGGTTGCAGTCCGAGCGCCTGGAAATAGTTGCCGGACGCCAACTCGCAGCCAACCATGTCTGGCTTGTTGTTCCACTGCACGCTGACGTTCTGCAGGTCGCTGGCGATCAGGCTATCGAAGACGCTGTTCTGGTCGCGCAGATCACGGTACATGGGATAGGAGAAATAGTCATGATCGTCGCCGCCGAAGGAGTTGAAGTGGCCGCGCGTCGAACCGGTGAATTGCAGCCGCACCAGTTGCTCGGGACGACTCACCGGCAAAGAGCGCAAGAGTGCCTGGTCGAGCAGGGTGAAGATGGCCGTGTTGGCGCCGATGCCCAGCGCCAGAGTGATGACGGCCACGAGGGTGAAGATGGGCGCCTTGCGCAGTTGGCGCAGAGCAAAACGAAGGTCTTGGAGAGTCTGCATGGTGATTACACCTTCAGCAATTAGCAATAGCAATTGGCAATTAGCATTCAGCAAAGCCGGATTGGTTCAGATAGCTTCCAGAGCAACTTCGACATCGACGTAGCCAGATGGAACATGAGTGTCGCCGGTTAAAACCGGCTCGCTCTCGAGGTGCGCCGTGACGCGGAGCTGAAGCGCCGCTCTACCCGTACTTGCAATTGACGACACCCAATTCGGAAACTGACCTAACTAGTGACTTGCTAATTGCTACTCGGTTCGCAGCGCCTTCATGGGTTCGATGGAAGCTGCACGACGCGCGGGCAGATAGCTTGCCAGCAGCACCGTCGCAACCAGAATTGCCATGGCTGCAATCCAGGGCACAGGGTCCAACATTCCAACCTTGAACAACAGGCTGGAGAAAATGCGGCTGAACGCCAGAGCCGCGAGCGCACCAAAAAATACTCCGATCACGGCCAGCCGCATGCCCTGCAGCAAAACCAACTGCATCACCTTGCCCCGCTGCGCACCCAGGGCCATACGCACACCGAGTTCGCGGGTACGCATCCGCACCGAGTAGCTGATGACGCCGTACAGCCCAAGCGAGGCCAGCAGCAGCGCCAGCCCGGAAAACGTGGTCAGCAGCAGCACAACAAAGCGGCGGCCGATGAGCGATTCGTCCACGCGCTCTTCCATGGTCTTCACGTCGTAGATGGGAACGCTGGAGTCGACGGAGCGCACGGCCGCGGCCAGGTCGCCTTTCAAGTCAGAAGGCGAACGCGAACTGCGCACCACGATCGCGGTTGACAACTGTGGCCCCTGTGCGGCGTCAAGGTAATAGAAGCCTTCGTTCGAATCCGACTCCAGAGACGACGAATGCGCGTGGGCGACCATGCCGACAATCGTGTACCACGGGCCTTTGGTGTCGAAACCAATATGTTCTCCCACGGGATTCTTGCCATGCCAGTACTGGCGCGCGAGCACAGTGTCAACGATGGCGACCAATTCGGTTCCCTGGCGATCTTGCGGGGTGAAATCCCTTCCCGCGACTAGCGGCTCGCGGAGGGTAGAGAAGTAGTCCGGAGACAGGACGCGAATGTTGCCATGCGGTCCGGGATCATTAGGCGGGAGGGTCTCGCCTTTGATGTGGAAGCTGGCCGAGCCGCCCTGGTTGTCGAAGGGGACGGAGTCGGCGAGCGCTGCGCTGCTGACCCCCGGAATGCCTTGCAACCGGTTTTGCAACGCGCTCAGGAAGGCTGCGATCTTGGCATCGCTGGCGGCATGCGCCGCCGCAGCTTCTTCATCAGCAGTGGCTTTCCTGAAGGCTGCATGTTTGACCGCCGAAGCGCTCGTCGCCGGCGGCGTCACACCGTAAATCGATTGTGGCAGGGAGAATCGCGCCGAGAGCAAGCCGCTGGGCTGGAATCCGGTTTCAACTTGCTCCAGAGCTTTGAGGCTGGTCAGCAGCAGGCCGGCGGCGGTCAGCAAGAGCAACGAGAGCGCGATCTGCGCCACTACCAGCGACGAGCGCGCGCGTTGATGCACCAAACTACCGGTGCCCGAGCGGCCACCCTCCTGCAGCGCGTTGAACCATCCCGGCTGGGTGCGCTGCCACGCCGGAACCAGTCCGCAAAGCAACGAGCAAAGCACGGCAATGCCAGTTACGAACAGCAGCACTGGTCCGCGGAAGGACGGTTGAATCTGCGTGCCCAGCATGTCGGGCAGATAGTGCAGCAACAGCGGTGCAATGGCCATCGCTACCACGAAGCCAAGCCCGACTCCCGCGACGGTCAACACAATGCTTTCCACCAGCGCCTGCCGAAGCAAGCGGACACGTTGTGCGCCCAAGGCGACGCGTATTGCCAGATCGCGCTGGCGCGCCGATGCCCGCGCCATCTGCAATCCCGCGATGTTGGCGCACGCGATGAGCAGCACCATGCCAACCGCGATCAGCAACATGGTGAGCGGCTTGCGCAGGCTACCGCCGATAAATTCCGTCAGCGGCATGGCGAACATGCCCCATCCGCTGGCGCGGCCGAAACTCTTGCTGCCCTCGGAGGCGATGTTCTCTTGCGCCTTATGATCGAGATAAGCATTAGCCTGTTGCAGGGTTATGCCGGGCCGCAGCCGCGCGACGGCAAGCAGGTTTTCGTTATAGCGGTAGTTCGGGTCGTGATAGCGGGCTGGGGGAAACGCGATCGGCACCCAGAGTTCTACCGGGTTAGGCCAATCAAACGAAGGGCTCATCACCCCCGCGACGCGATAGGACTGGTTGTTGAGCATCAGCGTCTGGCCAACGATATTGGGATCGGAGCCGAAGTGTTTCTTCCATGTACGATACGCCAGCACAACTTCATTGCCGGCGCCGGGCTGGTCTTCATCTGGCGTGAACACGCGACCTAGGTAGGGACGAACATCGAAGGTATCGAAGTAGCCGGACGAAACTTGGGCGCCATTCAGCAGCTCGGGATTGCCGTTTTCGCGAGCGTAGTTGAAGCTGACGCCCAGCAGGACCGCGGCGGACGAAAAGATGTTCTTGCCCGCGGCTGCATCGCCGAAGTCGGGCGCCGACATGTTGATATTGCTGAGATCGGGCATGGCACCATAGCGGGCGCGCAGCGCGACCAGTCCGTCAGCATGTGGAATGCCGCTGGGATTCAGCAGCACTGCGTTGGTGACGGAGAAGACGGCAATGTTGGCGCCGATGCCCAAGGCCAGCGTCAGTACCGAGACCAAGGCGAATCCGGGTGACTTGCGCAGTTGGCGCAACGCGTAGCGAATTTCATGCAAGATCGTGTGCATAATGTTGGCCTTTAGCTATTAGCTCTTAGCCATTAGCATTCGTTTCATACCGTCGCGACCGGTTTGTTTGGGCCACGGATTTGCATGGATAAACAGGGATCGGATTTTGAATCTCGTTCTTCTTCAAGACCCCATCTGTGACAATCCGTGGTTCGATTGTGCCGTCCCGACGGGACTCGGTGTTTTCTTCACTTACCCAGCGCTGAAGCGCTGGGCTAAGATTTTTCGCCCCTTTCGGGGCTCGTTTGCGCATTCGTTGCACCGGGTCCACGTAACTGCTAATTGCTCATTGCTAGTTGCTCCTTCTTCACTCCGCACGCAGCGCCTGCATCGGTTCCAAGGCCGACGCACGGCGCGCGGGCAATAATGTCGCTAACAGAGCCGTGCCGAACAGCACCAAACTGATTGCCGCAAACACCATAGGGTCGGCGGTACGCACGCCGAACAGCAGGCTTGCCAGCAACCGCGTGAGCGCCAGCGCGAGAACTAGTCCCGCGAAAAGTCCGAACGCGACGAGCTTCATGGATTCCTTCAGGACCATGGACACGACCGACCGGCGATCGGCTCCCAGAGCCATGCGCACGCCAATCTCCTGAGTGCGGATCGAGACGCCGTAGGAGATCACGCCGTAGATTCCGATGGCTGCCAGCAAGAGCGCCGTGGCCGCGAAGATTGCCAGCAACAATGCGTTGAAGCGTGACTGCGCCACCGAGCGCTCAAGCAACTGAGTCATGGGACTGATCTCGGCGACTGGCTGTTGCGGGTCCATTTCCGCTACCACGTTGCGGATGCCAGAAGCGAGCGTTGCCGGGTCCTGATCGGTACGCACTGCGAACATCGGACCGTTGCTCCAGCCTTCGCCCTCGAACTGCGTAAAGGGTACGAAGACTTCCGGATCGGCGGGTTGATTCGCATCGCTGTTCTTCAGGTCAGCAACCATACCTACCACGGTGCGGTAAGGAGCAAGTGGTTCCGGCGGCTGGTTGGCTGGTTGCGGCGGGATCAATTCCGGAGGCGGCAGCATGCGAATGGTTTTGCCGACCACGCTTTGGTTGGGATAGAAGCGCCGCGCGAATGCTTCATTCACAATGGCGACTGGCTGGCTCTTCGCAGTGTCGGAAGTGGCGAAAGCTCGCCCTGCCTGTAGCCGAGCGCCCATTGCCCTAAAGTAGTCGGCGCTGATCAAGTTGAAAGTGACATTGGGCACGTCCGCCATCGTGTTCATGGGCGGGAAACCCTCTCCGCTGACATTCTTGCCCCATCCCATGCCGTAACCCAGAGGCAGTGTGGACACCAAACCCACAGCGCGCACACCTGGAAGCTGCTGAACCCGGCTGATCACCTGATCGACGAAGGGAACTGCCTTATCCGGCTTGGGATACTTCACATCGTCCAGCGGCAGCCCGAAGGTGAGAAGCCGCTGCGGTTCGAATCCGAAGTCCTGGTGTTGCAAGTGCGAAAAACTCTTGATCAGCAGCCCGGCTCCGGCAAGCAAAGAAGTCGCCAGCGCCAGTTCGGTGACTATGAGGCCGTTGCGAAAACGGCGTGCGGCCAGTCCCTGGGTTGAGCTGCGATTGGTCTGGTGCAAGACCTGCTGCGGATCGGCACGTGATGCTTCGAACGCAGGAACGATGCCGAACAGCAAGACCGAGCCCAGCGCCATCAAGGCGGTGAAGGCGAGCACATAAGGATCCATGCGAACAGTTTGGATTGTAGGGAAGGTTGCCGGCAGTACGGCGGTGACCATCCTGAGCAACTCGTAGCCGAGAAGCATGCCAGCCGCACCGCCGAGAATCGCAATCAGAAGGCTCTCGTTGACGAACTGCCGGACCAGGCGGGCCCGGCTTGCACCCATCGCGCTGCGCACGGCGAACTCTTTCCGGCGCGAGGCAGCACGGGTGAGCAGGAGATTGGCGAGATTGACGCAAGCCACCAGCAGAACGAAAAGGACTGCCCCGAATATCGCCAACAGCGCGGGCCGCACGTTGCCCACCAGGTTGTCGCGGAAGGTCTGAATGCGAACCCCCAGTCCGGCATTCTCGGGAAATTGTTTAGCGATGCGCGCCGCAATCACATTCAAGTCGGAGGCGGCTTGCTGCGGCGTTACTGCGGACTTCAGCCTGCCCACGACCCAGACGAAGTGATTGTTCCGCGTGTTCATGTTGTCGTGGGGCGCGAAGGCCAGCGGCGTCCAGATCACGACGGGCCGTTTGAAGAAGCGGAAGTCCCTGGGCATGACGCCGGTGATGGTGTAAAGTTCGCCGCCCAGGTGGACTTGGCGTCCGATAACATTGGGGTCGCTTCCGAAGCTGCGTTCCCACAAACCATAGCTGAGAATCGCTACGCGATGTTCGCCCCATTGCTCGTTATGTTCGGAGAAGCCGTGGCCGAGAAACGGCTGCACGCCCATGGTCGGGAACAAGTTGGCGGTGATCGCCGATGACACCAGCAGTTCGGGAGCGTGCCCTTCCAGCGACATGCTGATGCCGCTGTTGGAGAATGCGCCCATGTTTCCGAACGAGTGATTGTCGCTGCGCCAGACGCGATAGTCGGCAGGAGATGAGCCGAACATCGGCAAGCCTTGCGAGGGGGCCGAACTCCAGAGCAGCAGGAGCCGGTCGGCGTTCGGGTAGGGCATGGGACGCAGCAGGACAGCGTTGACCACGCTGAAGATCGCGGTGTTCGCGCCGATGCCGAGAGCCAGCGTCAGTACGGCAATCGTGGTGAAGCCAGGCGATTTCCATATCTGACGCAGCGCGTACCGAAGGTCTTGAAGCATTTAGTTCTCCGTGTCTCCGCTTTTCTAGGTGACCCGACCACAGGGACGCTCAAGTAGTGGCAGAGCACGGTGCTGGCCATGTTGGCAGCTTAGTTCTCAGTGACTTAGGGATGGCGGTGCTAGGCGAATGTCCGCCAACGAAACGGCAATGTTCGCAACCGGACAGGACGATTGGCTTTGGAGTGCCTCCGCGGGCCGACGCTCGGAACTCGGGCCAAAAGCACGAAAGCCCAGCTGTTAGCCGGGCTTGTCTCAATCTCAATTCTACTTACAGCATAGCACAATTAAGGGGGCATTGGACACGGATTTAATGTTTTATATCCTACTTGTATTCATGGAGTTGCGAGAAAGGCAATAATTGACTTAACTAACCCGTTATGATAGGAGTAAAACTACCGTGACAGGGCATACAAATCGAAAGACTATTAGGCTGGCAGAAGAAATCCGCGATCTGCTGGCAATGCACGCCGTATCAATGAATTCGGAGGAAGAAGCAAATTGCGTGCTGCGAATTGCCTCATCCCTGTGGGTCAACTCCTCGGCTCTGCCGTTGCCTGCTTCTTCATCCGAACGTCAAGTTCATGTAGTGAAATAATCAACCCCTCAAGCATCTGATGTTGGCGTGTTAGTTTTTGGTCGATTGCGTCAATACGCACCTCAATCGAAGCGAATGCTCTAGCCAATTTGTCATCCAGTGATTCGGCCATGTTGAGTAATCTCCTTTGGGTAATCCATGAAAACATGAAAGGGCAGCAGTAAAATCAACCGCCGGGAACGGGGGTTTTTCATTGGAGGAGTATGCAAGCTAACAGACTTCGCCAGCTTTCAATCTCCGAATTAACTCGTCACATGCGCGCAGCATCGTCTGCCTTGGTTCAGACGTTGCTTGCGCAATTTGCGCCCTGCGAGTCTCCATCACTTCGGAAAAGGTCGGGTCAAGACCGCGAACAGTGTCTCTCAGAGAGGCCAGTTCGTTTATCGCGCCCATCACCAACTCGTAGTTTGACTTCTGTATCTCAGCCAAAGTCACCAAGACGTTACGCAGGGTCTTCTCGTTAACCATCGTCTGCTCCTTTACCGATTTCCATAATGGCATCCTCCGAGGAAACGTCACAAATCGGCAGTAAATCCGAGTCGTCGAGTTTCGGTCTCGATCTCGCCAACAATTGTTTTGACCATATTCACAAATTGGTCAAGGACTGGAATGACAGGCTCGCCGCCAATAATCTCGATTTCTCCAAACGCTACGAAAACGGCGAAGTGGAACTCGCCGTTGAACTCCGTCGTGTGGGGGCCGAGTGTGCAGAGTACCATCTCGTTTTTTGCGCTGTCCCACGTAGGGGTATACGGCATTTCCATGTAGCCAGTACCGCGGGCGTTGACTCCAGCGCTGAAACTGGCAGATGCGCACGGAATGATGAGTCTGTGCTTATTCGAGACGCATACGACGTTGAGTGCGAACAGGGCATCACTCCCTCCCTTGTAAGGCTCGAAGCTCCGAAGCAACGGATAAACTTCTTGAGGGACATCTGCGCAACGCCCCTTCATGTTGCTTTCAAATTTAGTGGCGTTGCGGGAGAACGGGAAGTAAGCATTGTCAATCTCGCTTCGCCCAGCGGCGACGCAAACCCCGTAAATTGCGTGATCGAGAGCAGAGCGGAGATTGTCAACGACATCGCCGATCATCTCAGCAAACCCGTCTGGCGTGACCTGTTGAGTCAGGCGCATTTTGCAAATGACATGTTGAGGTTTACTCGGGTGCGGCTCGGTAAACATTTCGCATTTGTTGGTTTTGACAAACGCGCCGAACTCCCGTTTGAGGTTGGCGAGGTGATGCTTAGCCCAATCGACCTTGCGGCGCGAACTGCTGAAAGCGGAATCCATAGAGGCTATACTTGTGCGCATGAAGTCTAAGCTCGACACTGACACGACGCCAGAACAAAAACTAGACCGATTCGACGATGCGCTTCGTAGCGTGCTCCAAACCTCGAAGCAGGACTTGAACAACATGCTGACTGCCGAGAAGATAGCCAACCAGGGAAAGCCGAAACGCGGCCCTAAACCGCATTCTTCGGCTTCCGGCCGCGCCTCCGGTGAAAAGGGTTAGAAGGGCGATATTTTTGCGCTCTTGCCTGTCAGTTCGGCGAAGGTCAGGCGCTTGTTAGCAACTTGTGCGAGGGCAGCGACAAAGCGGTCTGAATCGTTCAAGGGGTTGTCTTTTGTACTGCGATTGTTGAAGCGAAACACTTGTTCATCGATGTAACGGTTGAGATGAAACGGCTCTACGGCCACATACGTTCCAGACAGAGTTCTCTTGAGTAAAGCCCAAAAATTTTCGATTCCGTTCGTATGCACCTGTCCGCGAACGTAGGTCTCGACGTGGTTAACGAAGTCATGCACAAAGTTCTTATGCAGTTCGTCGTAGCCAAGCCATTCATCGGTATAAACAACGGCACCCGGCTTAATGGCATTCATGACTTCGTTCTGCAAGGTTTCGCGCTTCACATTCGGAACAACCGTGGCGCGAACTTGGCGGAGGTCGCGATCAAGCATTCCCATGACGGCGGTCTTTCCGTAGTGGCCGCGATGCGAGTGGTAGCGCTCTTTCTTGTCCTTGTGCATGTTCTTGACCTTGCCACCAACAAAGGTTTCATCAATCTCGACAGGGCCAGCGTCGCCAAGCATCTTGTCTCCCCAATAGCGATTGCTGATAGCGAAACGAAGCCGATGCAGGACAAACCAAGCGGACTTTTGGCTAATGCCCAAGTCTTTGGCCAGTTCATACGAACTGACGCCGTTCTTGCAATTGACCAGCAGCCACAGAGCGGGGAGCCACTTCTGCAAGGGGATCGGCGAGTCTTCGAAGATGGAATTCAGCTTGACGCTAAACTGCTTCCGGCAAGAGCGGCATTTCCAACGCTTCTGAGTCTTGAGGTAGTAGGGCTCCTTGGCTTCGCAGTGCGGGCAGACCGGGCCATTGGGCCAACGCATAGAGGCGACAGCGGCAATGCAGACCTGTTCGTCGCTAAAGTATTGAATCGCTTCGAGTAATGTCTGTGGGGCTTCCATGTCCCAAATAGTAGCAAATGGCGTAAGGTCAGTCAAGTTAATTATTACCTTTCTCTCTATTGACATGTAAGAAGTACTGGCAAAGGTGCGACAGTAGCTGCACTACTGCCGAATAAATGGCCCAAAATGGAACTTAGGAAGGCGGTTTTTTCCCTACTTGGCCCAGGACTTGCGAATCTGTGCCTCGCGGAATCCTTAAGCGTCCATAGAACCTGTATTGTAAGGGACATGTTCTCCTGTTCGCGATGGTTAGCGGAGCCTCCTCGGGCTACACTAAACGGAGGCAACGACTCATTGCCGACTCCTTGATCGGAGCGACAGCATCAAACGCAGGACAGCATAGTATTATCAGAAGGTGGCAACGAAATCTCTGCCGACTTTCCCCGGAGCACGCCCCAGTCCAGCCCCCTATGCCCAGTAAAATCCGTAAGACACTCTGGTTGTTCCTCTTTGGCTTTCTTGCGCTGCGTCCGGCTCTGGCGCAGACTCCTCAGTTCGTTCCCTTTGCATCGGCCCAGCCCGTACTTTCCGCCATGCGAGACTCGCTGCCGCCTGAGCTGAAAACTTCGGGTCCAGTCACCGCTGAGGCCTGGAACAAGTGGGTCCGGGACAGGGACAAAGAAATCCGTGGCCGTATCGAAGGCGGAGAAGCAGAGACCCTAACGAACCTGTTGCGGTTGGGTGTCACCTACACCAAGGAACCACGTCTCTCCTTCAACGACCTGCAGAACTACGGCAAAGACAAGACCATCGATTCCATTGCCGATAAGAGGGCCGATGATCTTGTCGGGGCGCTTGCGGGGCCACATCTTAGCGAAGGCATGCTGGAGATGCGCGTCTTCCTCGAGAAGAAAGGTTTTAACCCGGCGACGCCCGACGGGCGGAAGAAGATCAAAGCCTACCTCCTGGCCAATCTGGCGCACCAGCGCGACGACGTGAACCAGTGGGTGGCGGAATTATCGGCGAAGAAGGTCAGCATCTACCAGGGCTTCAAGGATCGGGGCATTTCCACCGACAGCAATCTCTATCCGGACTACGTGCTCGAGTTGCAGTTGAAGCACATGATGGAGAAGGGTCTGCTGAAGCCGGGCAGCGTGCGGCGGGTGGCAATCGTTGGTCCGGGCCTCGATTTTGTGAATAAAAATTTCGGCTCCGATTTCTATCCTCCACAAACCACCCAGCCGTTTGCGGTGATCGATACACTGGCGCGGCTGGGCCTGTCCGATCCGGCTTCAGTGGACATTTACACCTTCGATATCAGTGCGCGGGTGAATCGCCACATTGAGCGCGCCCGCAAGACCGCGGCCGCTGGCAAGCCCTACACAGTTCAGTTGGCGTGCAGTCCGTTGGAAACCTGGGAGGCCGCGTACCGGGGTGGCTTCCTCGACTATTGGCAAAAGTTTGGGAACCAGATCGGCACGCCAACTACGCGAATCGCGGTACCCGCGGCTGCGTCGGATATATGGAATCGCGCCGTGAACGTGCGCCCCGGCGTGGTCATGAGGATTACTCCCATCGACATGAATGTCGTGTACCAGACTTTGCCCCTGCCGCCGGAGCAGCAATTTGATTTGGTAATCGGAACCAATATATTCGTGTATTACGGCGGGTTCGAGCAGGCTTTGGCACGCGCCAACCTGGGAACAATGATCAAGCCTGGTGGTTTTCTGCTGACGAACGAAGCCCTGCCTGGCAGCGCTCCATCGAAGCTGACAGATTCTCTGCAAACTTCGGTGCTGGTTCAGAAGGGCGATACGGAGTACATGTACGGTTACGTAAGACAGAAGTAGCAGTGAAACGGCCCTAGGCTGGACCGTTCATAAAATTGTCACAGCGAGCGCCGTTTTCTGGCGGGAGGACTCTGCTTTTTCGATAACGACGCAACAGCAGCTCCCTTGTATCTTATCGAAGGTCCGCACACTACCCGGGCTCAGGATCACATAGGCTTTCCAGGCTAGCTAGAATCTTCTGCCAGGACGCTCAGCCGAACCGCTCGGCTTCACTCTCCGGCCACAGAACTCTTGCTGTGGCGGCGCAGTTCAATGTCGGCATCATTTTCCGCGGACACAGACGTTGCCCCATTCCCCGTCAGCAGCCCAGCCGCGGTTGGATCCACCCCTCGCAGGTGAAGATCGCGTTGCGGAAAGGGAATCTCTATGCCCGCCTCGGCGAGCAGCCGCATCACTTCGAGCGCGACCTCGCTCTTCACCTTCACGGTATTGCTCTCCTGCATCACCCAGAACTGAAGCTCGAAGTTCAGCGCGCTGTCGCCAAATCCCTTGAAGAAGACGGCAGGTTCAGGCGAGGTGAGGACGTCGGGATGCTGTACCGCCGGCCGCTCCAGCAGATCCTTCACCAGCTTGGGATCGGTGCCATACGCCACGCCTACGGGCAACTCCAGCCGTCGCTTGGCCTCTGAGAGCGTCCAGTTGGTCACATTGCTGGAGATGAAGCTTGCATTGGGGATGATGACTTCGGCGCCCTGGAAAGTCTGGACCGTGCTGGAGCGGATGCCGATGCGCGTCACCGCTCCGGTCACGCCAGCCTCAATTTCCACCACATCGCCCACGCGGATGGGCCGCTCGAATTGCAAAATCAGTCCTGAGACGAAGTTGTTGATGATGTTCTGCAGGCCAAAACCGACGCCGACGCCGAGCGCGCCGGTAAGCACCGTGAACTTGTTCAGCGCCACGCCACCCGCGTTGACCGCAAAGAGGAAAACCAGCAGCAAAAGCAAATAGTGCAGCGTGGTCGAAATCAGCTCGGGGATGCCGCGCTTCAAGTGCAGGCGTTTGAGCAGCTCTTCCCGCAGCAGGAAGCGCAGCGAGGTGGAGAAGGCGAACCCGGCCAGCAGGATCGCCCAAAAACCGAGCACACCGCCCAGCGTAATGTTGCCCGAGCCGCCGACGATATTGAAGTCGAGCAGGGCGACGATCTTCTCGTTGACCCATGTACGCACGCCCATCAGCCCCAGCGTCGCGCCCAGCCACACCATGACGCCGCCCATTGCAGCATGCGCGGTATCCAGCGGGCGATGGACGTACGGTGCAAGCGCACCACCGCCAGCCGCTCGGCCGAAGGCGCATCGAGAGCGGCCAGGAACAGCAGAATGAAGACGCGCAGCGCAGTAAATACAGCAGACGGCGATAAAGGTGCTGTAGATGCACGTGATGGTCAGATACAGCATCAGCTGGTAATAGCCGAATACATTTGCCACTTGCGCCAGAGCCAGGACCGCCAGGGCCACGCGCGCGCCGAACACAGAGGAACGCGTGAGCGCGACTCGTTTTCTCTCGCTTCGGCGACGCGCGCGGGCCGGAGGAAATAGGCGAACAGCACGATCGCCGCGATAAAAACCGAAGAACTGCACCTCCCGCTTGGCAGAGGGCGAAAGCGTGATCCAAACGAGAATCGCGTTGAAGACATAGACTCCCACCAGGCAATACAGCGGCAAGTGGAAACGCGGCTCGATCAGCGGCGGCAACAACACCAGGATGGAAAAGAACGAAAGCAGAATGGCGAGACCAATCAGCGGCAAAGGCGCGAGGGGCGCCAGCAGGAACGCCATGAGCAACGGCGGCAAGATTCCGAGCGAAACCCAATGCCGCGTAATCACCAGCACCTGCGCTTGCCGTTCATCGCGGGGCTGAATTCCGCGGGTCCTGACAGATAACCGGTATGCGCCGAAGAGCGACAGCACCAGCAGCAAGGCCAGGGCAAAAAAAGCGCCCGAGTTCTCCCGGGCAAACGACTTGATGCCGATCACACGGGTGCTGGCATTGCCAAAGAAATCGCGCGTCTCGCCCTGTTGCCGCCGCAGAAAAACCTGCCACAGCGGCAGGCTGTCGCGTTGCAGCACATGGTCCTTCAACTGAGCGCGCACCTTCCCAGCCGGTCCACCGCATCGAGCGCCAATTGGTGCTGATTGGCGGCGATCACCTGCAGGTTGACGATCACTCGCAGCAAGTCCTGCGCCTGCGCCTTCGTCGTCTGAATGCCTTGACAGCATCCCGGATTACGTCGAGCGTGGGCCCAGGTCGGGAGTATTCTTGTTTTCCTCCAGGGTCGCTGTCCATTGCGGCTGCAAGGCCTGCAGTTGCTGCACCGCCGACTGCGCGGCGTTGGCCCAATCCAGCAGTTGCTTGCGTGTGGCAGCGCCCTCGGTGGAAATGACGTGCCAGTACGTCTCCTGCTCCCGCAGCTCCAACCCACTGGGGGATCCAGCCAGCAACGCATCAACCTCTTTCTTCTTGGGCTGCAACAAGGTCTCGCGTTCGGTCAGCGCGGTCTTCATGGCTGTCGAGTTGGTCCTGCGTGGGTAACTGGTTACGGATGTCGCGGAGCAGGCGGGTCAGCTCTTCCGCACGGCTTGCCACCTCGGGAAGCGGGATGGCGGTCGGAGGCTGCGCCTCGGCGGCCGGATTGGGCGGAGGAGGGGGTTGGGTAGTTTGCGAACTGTTCTTGTTGCCTAGGAGCGAGCCCAGCGGGTTCTTCGCCAATGAGCCGCCCGGCTGGGCCGTTGCCGATGCGCCGAAGGACTAGCAGGATTACACAGCAGGATTAGGCCAACACGATGCCCCGCTCTTGCGCCAAGACGCACCACTGCCGATGGAAGTTGCCGAAACATGCTTTCGCCCATTATCGCTTATCGTGGCACGATAGAGGCTTGCTCGAGACAGGAACGGATCGCCATCTGCCACAGCTCATGTTCGGAGCGGGAGCTCTCACGGGGTGTGAGTAGTTAAGAACGCAATATCGACTCCCGGAGGGCGGCTCCCGGTTGCCTTGACTCTCGGAATTTGCGAGCACCTGTTGACTAATTGTCGACAATTGTTGACTAATCAGTAAGTCGCCGCGCTCGCTCTGGCCGCATCCAATGTTTCCAGCAAGACAAGGGACGGCACACTGGAACAGAAACTCAATCGGTGTGCGGTACGAAACAACTCGGTGGGCACTGAACTCCATCTCATGGTCACGGAGTAGTCTCCGTCCATCAGAGACCGGCTGATGAAGTGGCAAGAACTATGAAAACTGGACTGAACGCAACCCTCGATCCCACGCTACGGAGCAGCGACGCGTTGGAATTCGAAACCTCGCTGCGGCGCAAAATTGTAGGCCAAGACCCGGCCGTCGAAAAAGTAGCCGAAATCTACCAGATGTTTCTCGCCGGACTGAACCCTCCGGGACGGCCAGTCGGAAATCTGCTTTTTCTGGGGCCAACCGGTTCCGGCAAGACGCGCGTGGTGGAAGCCATGGCGGAGTCGCTGTTTGGCGATCCTCATGCCTGCATCAAGATCGACTGCGCCGAGTTTCAACATTCCCACGAGATTGCCAAGCTGATCGGCTCGCCGCCGGGATACCTGGGCCACCGCGAGACCCATCCGCTGCTGACTCAGGAAGCGCTCAATCAGTGGCACACCGAGAAACTGAAGCTCTCGATTCTGCTGTTCGACGAAATCGAAAAGGCCTCCGACTCGCTGTGGCAACTGTTGCTCGGCATTCTTGACAAGGCGACACTCACGCTGGGCGACAACCGCCGCGTCGATCTCTCGCAGTGCGTGATCGTGATGACTTCGAACCTGGGCGCGTCTGAGATGAACGAAATGATCAACGGCTCGATGGGATTTGCGCAGACGCAGGCGCACTTGGATACCAGGCTCGACGAGAAGATTAATCGCACGGCCGTGGAAGCGGCCCGCCGCAAGTTCTCGCCGGAGTTCATGAACCGTATCGATAAGATCGTGGTCTTTCGCACCTTGCGCGCCGAGCACTTGGAGCAGATCCTGGAAATTGAACTCGGCCTGGTGCAGCAGCGCATTCTACAGATCGCCGGCAACCATCAGTTCGTTTTCAGTTGCACCGTTCCGGTCAAGCAGTTCCTGCTGCGTGAAGGCACCGATTTGAAATACGGTGCCCGCCATCTCAAGCGTGCCATCGAACGCAACGTCGTGTTCCCGCTGGCCAACCTGGTGGCTACCGGACAAGTGAAGCTGGGCGATTTTATCCGCATCGATCTCAACGGCGATGGGAAAATGACGTTCGTGAAGGAGGCTGAAGGCGCGCTGGTTCCAGTGCTGCTGGAGCGTTATGACAAGGAGACGAGTGCTCACGTGGCCGCTGCCGGCAAGGGTAAGGGGTCATCGACTGGGACGCGTGGACGCGAGGTTGGAACGGCGCCGTTGGCCGATCGCAAGTGAACCGGCTCAGCCTATATTTCACCCAATGTTTCCCGGGAGGAAATTGCCGGCCAGACGGGTGTGCTCGCCTCTCCCTAGGACCTGCGAACCGCTTCTCGCCTGAGCAACGTAACGTACGGCATCGTAGGCCGATAGGCTCAGTTGCCGCACTTCATGGACCGCCTGCAATACCGCCGCAGTACCTGAATAGTCGTCATCATTCTCGTTCAGCTGCGACGTTCAGCATGAATGGAATTCGCGAATCGGGCGAGCACAGCGAATGAATTTGCTCGACCTTACTGCCTTTCCGATATGGATTTCAAATTGTACTTCGAAGTTCCCGTCGGCATTCGAATAGACGTCGAGGAAGGTCCGCTGTACTCAGTCTGCTACCTGCATCTTCGCCGCCGTAGCGAGCATGCGGTATCCGGCGTTTCAAACCCTAACGTGCCGATAGAAGTATTGGCAGCAAAAATCTGCCGAGGAGTACTTGACGGTCCAGCTTTTCATGCGCGATCCCTGCAGTTTTTCCGTAAAGCGCGTTCGGTACAAAGTCAGCAGCGCTTCTACCTCGAGCGTACTCGCAAATAAATTGGAAAGTCGATCGGACATTCTGGTCTCCTGGAGAGTAATGTTGAAGCGAAGAGGTTTCGCGAAATCGTTCAAGGTGAGTCTAGATTTGTTGTCGCTTGAAGTTCGACAATTCGATTTCGCCCCATGGCTGCGAGTATGGGCCGATTCCACTCGGGTAGCAACATGATTTTCTCAACCAGACAAAAGCGTCGTTACCATGGCCAGCGCGGGCTGGCGTAACCCCTTCGTCTAGGTCGGCCAATGTCTTGGCGCTGCGCCCCGTTTTTTCGCCGACAAATGACGAGTAGGATTTAGATCGACATGCGTTCCGCAGCTTCCAATGAAATTGCTCGCGCTGTTGCTGGCGATTGCGATGGCCGCGCCGCAAACCGTGGAGGCGCGATTCAAGCCGTCTTCCAGTTACGACGTTGTTCCGCGCGACCAGGAGATCCAAATTGGACAGCAGACGGCGGCCGAAGCCAGCAAGAAGCTGCCGCTTCTGCCCGATAGCGATCCCATCACCCAGTATGTGCAACAGCTGGGCGCGAAGCTGGTGGCGCATGCTCCGGGAGAGAAGTGGCCATACTCCTTCCACGTGGTCAATCAGAAGGAGATCAACGCCTTCGCGCTTCCCGGCGGTCCCATCTACGTCAATCTGGGAACCATCCAGGCCGCCGACAACGAGGCCCAACTGGCTGGCGTGATGGCACATGAAATTTCTCATGTCGCGCTGCGTCACGGCACGCGCGCGGCGACCAAGCAGATGGAGGCGCAATTGCCGTTGCAGATTCTCGGCGCTCTCATCGGTAATTCCGGGACCCTGGCGCAGTTGACGCAGATGGGCATTAACTTCGGCGTGGGTTCATATTTCCTGCGCAATTCGCGGCAGGCGGAGAACGAAGCCGACCTGCTGGGCACCGACATCATGTACGACACGGGATACGATCCCAAGCAGATGGCGGAGTTCTTCCGCAAGCTGGAAGCGCAAGGCAACGCCGGCATCCAGTTTCTCAGCGATCATCCTAATCCGGGCAATCGCGTCCAGTCGGTGAGCCACGAGGTCTCCACCCTTCCGCCGAAGGACTTCATCGAGAACACGCCGGAGTTCAATCGCATTCATCAACTCGCGATGGCCCGGCATCCGCTGACGGCGGAGCAGATCGAGGCAGGGCCAGGGAGTCAGCGCCGGCAGCGTCAACCGGCGCAATTGGCTCCATCCCTGCGCCGAGCGGCACTTTTCAGACCTTGAGCAACGACGCCTTCGAGATCAGCTATCCCTCGAACTGGAAGGTCAATGGCGATCCGTCGTCCTCGGTGACCATCGCGCCGGACGGCGGAGTGGCGCAGAATGCGGTGGCGTACGGGGTCATCATCGACGAGTTCCAGCCGGAGACGGATATGTCTCTTGACGCGGCCACCCATCAATTGATTGCCAATCTGCGGCAGTCGAATCCCGGCCTGCGAACCGTGGGCAATGATGAAAGCATTCGCGTGAACGGCGTGCCGGGCCGCTCGCAAGAGATGATTGGAACTTCGCCCATCAAGCAAGGCAATCAGGCATTGCAGGAGCGCGATTGGCTGGTGACTACGCAGCGCGCCGATGGAAGCGTGATCTACCTGGTATTCATCGCACCGGAGAAAGACTTCCCGAAGCTGCGCCCCACCTTCGAGCAGATGTTGAGAAGCTTTAGGGGGAAGTGACGAGGCCGTGTCGGCTCAGCAGCCCGTCGCATTTGGCAATTGGCACTTAGCACTTAGCAAGTAGCACTTGGCATTTGGCACTCGCTGTATTTGACAAGTCCAACTTCGCGATTGCGGACGAGGTGAGAGGCATGAACGGGCGAGTGCTCCGCGACGCTAGCCAGCAGTTATTGGCCAACTGCCAAGTGCTAACTGCCAATTGCTTCTACTGCGGCGTCTGCGGTGGCGGCGGGGCCGTCGTTCCCGTCTCGCCGCCCGGCGGCGGCTGATCGGCCGTCAGGGGCTGCACCTCGGCCCTCTGTGGAGGCAGGGGGTAGTATCCATGCTTGGCGAAGACTTCCAGCCCGGGGCGCTTCACCCGCACTTCGATCTCGCGGTAGTTGCTGGAAGGCTTTTGCGGAGTGTTATAGCCCAGCGTGTATTGGTTGCGAGCTTCCATGGTGATGCGCTGGTAGGCGCTTTCGATGGACTCCTTGGAGAACTCGTCCAGCACGTCGCCGCCGGTAGCGTTGGTGTAGCGCGGAAGGATGTTGCTGTAGCCGAAGCCGGGAATCCGCGCCTTCTCCACCTTGTTATAGAGCGGCATGGCCGCTGCGTCCACCCCGATGGCATAGACTGCGATTTCGTCGGTTAGCAGTACCTTCAATACTTGGGCATAGCTGGCGCGGCTGCCATACTCCTGTCCGTCGCTGATAACGAAAATGATCTTGCGGTTCTGCCGCGGACGGTGGGCCAGGTTCTGCGCCGCCGCCAGGATCGCATCGTTCAGCACATGCGACTCCTTGTTCGGGAGTGTTCACCATGCTTAGTGCCCGGCATGGGCTTGCTATTGGTCGCCGGACCTGACCCAAAAGGTCCGCCCACCAGCGGCGCGCTGGCGTTCTTGGCCGCGCTCATCCTTGATTCGCTGCAGCGCAATCTCCATGCGGGTCGAGTTGCCAAAATCCGACCGCTGGTTGACCGTATTGCCATAGGTGAAGACGGCCACCTCGTCGAACGGGCCGAACGATCCGCCCAGAGCGGAAAACGTCTGGTTCACCTTCTTCAGCGTCAGGTCCGACATGCCCTGGTCAATGACCAGCGCGGCCGAAAGCGGAAACGGATCGCTGGTAAAGAGCTTGATCTGCTGCTTGACGCCATCTTCGTAAATGCTGAAGTCGCTCTGCAGCAGTCCGTCCACCAGCTTGCCTTCGTCGTCCTTCACGGTGACCGGAACGGTGACGAAGCTGACCGTCCGCTGCAGCCGGAACAGCTCATCGCGACCGCTCTCCCCGGCGTTGGAAGCGCTGCCCGGCAGGCACTGTCTTGATCTCCTGCGAGCCGGGCGGCGGCGCTTGCGGGTTGGTCGGCCCGGGCAGGCTGCTGGGTGCCGCTGCGAGTATTTGGCGGCGCTTCGGGGTTTCCACTCGAAGACGAGCCCTGGTCGTCAGGTGTCCCCTGGGATGGCAGGTTGACGCTGGGAGCGGGCGCATTGTTCTGCGGCGTGGGAGCGTCGGGCAGTTTCTGCTCTTGCGATGCCGCGTAGCTTGCAGCGAAACTCAGGGCCGCCACCAACACGGCGGATTGAATCCAGGGGCTCAATCGGCGACTGAACATGTATCTCTGTCGTCTCCCAGATTGCCGGAACTGTGGACAGTATAACCGCACCGGGACGCCTCGGCAGCCCTCGTCGCTGCGGAATCATATCGCGGTGCACTACAATGGATGCATCCAACAGGAAAGAGAACCTATGCTGTTCCACCGATTTCGCCAGTTCGCCACCGTCCTGGTCTCATCCTGGTCTCCAGCCTGGGGCTCGCGGCCCAGTCGCAGAACCCGCCGTCGCCGCCGCCAGCTCAAGATCAGCAATCCCAGGCGCCCGCCGAAGACGACAACCTGCAGACCTTCAAGGCGCAGGTCAACGTCGTCAACCTGTTCTTCAACGTGAAGGACAAGCACGGCATGCTGATCCCCAACCTCACCAAGAATGACTTTGAGGTGCTGGAGGACGGCAAGCCGCAGACCATCAAGTACTTCTCCGCGGAATCGAACCAGCCGCTGACCCTGGGCATCATGATTGACACCAGCGCCAGCCAGACCCGCGTTCTGGACATTGAGCAGGAGTCCTGCGCCGAGTTCCTGCACAGCGTTCTGCGCGACAAGGACCTGGCCTTTGTCATCAACTTCGATGTGGATGTCGACCTCGATCAGGACTTCACCAACAACGTGCGCGACCTGACGCGCGCGCTGAACAAGATGCAGATCAACGCCGGCATGGGCGGCGGCCCGCCCGGGACTGGGCGGCGGCCCGATCCCAACCACGCCGCGCGGCACGCTGCTGTATGACGCCATCTATCTCGGCGCGAACGAAAAGTTGAAGAACGAAGTCGGACGCAAGGCCATGATCATCTTTACCGATGGCGAAGACCAGGGCAGCCGCTTGCGGATTCAGGACGCCATCGAAGCCGCGCAAAAAGCCGACACCATCTGCTACGTGATCCTGATTGCCGATCGCGGATTCTATGGCGGCTTCGGTTACAGCGGCGACTACGACATGAAGAAGCTGGCCGAACAAACCGGCGGCCGCGTCATCGAGGTCGGCAACAAGCAGGAGAAGCTGCGCCAGGCCTTCGAGCAGATCCAGAACGAATTGCGCAGCCAGTACAACATTGGCTACACGCCGACCAATAGCAAGCTCGACGGCAGCTATCGCAAGATCCAGATCCACGCCAAGGGCGGAGACTACAAGGTACAGGCCCGCCAGGGCTACTACGCCATGGCCAAGGACTGAAAGGCAGGGGTTACTGGTTAGTGGCTGTCAGCCATTGGCATTCAGCATTCAGCATTCAGCTCCTCCATACCTAGCAATTGCATTTGCTGGCGAGATTTTGGTCCTCACCCTGAGTTTGGTAGTGTTGACCCTCTCCCGCGCATCGCGACTCCGTATCGGGTTGCCACAGCAGAAGGAAGCAGACAAGAACCAGCCCCGAAAGGGCGAAAGAGCGTAGCCCAGCGCTTTAGCGCTGGGTAGAACGAAAAATGAGATTGAGTCCCGTAGGGACGACAGATGGTTCCCCGATTGAGGCATGCGTTTTATTCAGAGGGCTGTGAAGAATCTTGATTGATACTCGCGCCCGACTCCTCCAGCCTCTGCCGAATGTAACTCCAGTCTGGAATGAACTGTTTTCTTTCTTCGCGGGCGGCCTGCTCATCCTTCCGTTCCAGAAAGCTGGCCCTCCACCACAGCAAAATCGAAAGCAATAACAGAAACACAGGCAAGTAATAACTCGGGAAGCCGACGTAGGCGCTGAACGCCGCCACGCACATCACCAGCCACGAGCCAAGATAATTCTTGTAGCGTTTGCCGGACTTGCGTTTTAGCTCGTCGATCTGGTTCCACTCCCACAGCTGCGCCTTGGCGAATTCCATCGCCAGCTTCTCGGTGTCCGCGGGGCTGAGCGGGATGGGAGCAGTCAGGTACTCGCCCGACCTCGACAACAACAGTGTGGTTTCGTCCAGGCAGAGATCGAGCCCACGAACTTCCGTGCGAATCACGCTTCCTCTCACTGGCATATGTTCCTCTGGGGATGCGAGCCCGACGTTGGCATCAAGGAAATTCAACGTGTTGATAGATCCGCTCGTTGGTCACGTCGATGTTCGGGCCTTTCGAAACGATGAGTGGAAACTGGACCTTACGGGGACGCGGCCGCCGGTCTTCCACCAGAATCGTTTTGACGCCCGCCAGAATCATTTCAGGGATGGAACGGCCCCCTCGCATCCGCGCTCTTTCTCAACTTGCGGTAGAGAGGGGCCGGAATATTCACGGTGGTGCGAATCGATTCCTCTTTCACAAGTGAGAGTGTCCCATGTTTGCCATAAGTATGGAAAGTCTCCAGCGTCGCCGTTGAAATCTATCTCGCAAACGCAAAGGGGGGGCCACTTTCCCAAAGCCAATTGCGAGGCTAAAAACTAGCAGGTTCTTGCAAAATGCCCATTGCTTTTCCCAAAGAAGGACTACATAATCCCACCCTCCAGCCAAAAACGCTACTCGACGCGCAATACCCTTCCGCACTATGTCGTTCGGAGGGCCGGCCCCCACAATCTTCGTCTAAGAAAGGTAACAACCATGGCCACCACAGAAAAAGATTGCACTTGGATTTTCGGAATCAACTTCCGCGTGGTAACTATCGCGCTAACACTAACGCTATTTGCGCTTATCGCCGTTATGCCACCGCCAGCGCAATCGCAAACGTTCGAAGTACTTTACAACTTCAGACCAGGGCCAAGCGGATACGGACCAGAGGCTGGCGTGACAGTGGATCAGGCAGGGAATCTTTACGGCACGGCCACCTATGGCGGTAACAGCGGAGGCGATTGCCGCTCTGCGGGCTGTGGTACTGTCTTTAAGCTCATCCACCGAGGCTCCGGCTGGACCTTTTCGCCCCTCTACACCTTCCAAGGGGGCGATGATGGAGGTAATCCCACGGCGAGAGTAATCATAGGCCCGAACGGTACTCTTTATGGTACTACGAGCGTCGACGCGGGTACGGTCTTCAATGTGAGGCCTCCAGCGACGGTCTGCAAGGCGGTGCTCTGCCCTTGGACGGAGACCGTGCTTCATAGCTTCACGGGAAGTCCTGATGGGGCCACTCCGGGATTTGGCGAACTCGTCTTCGACCATGCTGGCAACCTCTACGGGACGACAATCGGGGGTGGCGGCTCCGACCCGCTAGGTACTGTCTTTGAACTGATGCCCTCGGGCTCAGGTTGGACAGAGACAGTTATTTTCGACTTTATAGGGAGTCGGGGTGTCTTCCCCGACAATCGTGTGGTGCTGGACCAAGCGGGCAACCTCTACGGCACGACCCACGAAGGGGGGGAAGCCGGCTTTGGCAACGTTTACGAGTTAACACCATCAGGATCGGGTTGGGTTGAGAGTGTTCTTTACAATTTTCAAGGAGGATCTGACGGGGGCGCCCCTTACGGAGGTGTGGTGCTCGATCAAGCGGGCAACGTCTACGGCACGACGACCTTCTACGGCGGTCCAGGTAATCTAGGCACGGTTTTCGAGCTGGCACCTCCTGGGCAGTGGAACTTTACCCTGCTTCACGGATTCGGCTGCTCTCCGTGCGGGGGTGGCCCGTATGACAGCCTGACGCTGGATGCCGCCGGCAATCTGTACGGTACGACCTACGGCGACGGCGCGTATACATCCGGTTCAGTCTTCAAGCTAACACCGTCCGGCGGCGGCTGGATTTACACGTCCCTTCACGATTTCTGCGGCGGGGGCCCTCCCTGTACCGACGGGGCATATCCATATGGCGGCGTAGTGTTGGACTCGAGCGGTAATCTCTACGGCACAGCGAGCGGGGGCGGCACGGGGTCGGGTTGCGTTGGCGGCGGTTACGCCTGCGGTGTCGTCTGGAAGATCACACCGTAACCGAAGTTCTTCGGGCATTGAGCGCTGGCAGCTTACGTTCGATTTGTCAGCGCTCTTTCTTGCTGCTTAAAGCAACCGGTCGAATCACAGATCTTTCTTCCCCACCACCTCAATCCCCAGTTCCTTCAACTGCTTCTCACTCACCGGAGTCGGCGCGTCCACCATCAGGTCAACCGCCTTGGCGGTCTTGGGGAAGGGAATCACTTCGCGCAGGCTTTCCGCGCCCGCCAGGATCATCACAATGCGGTCGAGTCCCAGCGCGATGCCGCCGTGCGGTGGCGTGCCGTATTGCAGGGCTTCCAGGAAGAAGCCGAAGCGCGCCTGCTGCTCCTCGGGAGACATGCCGAGCGCTTTGAATATCTTTGCCTGAATGTCCTGGCGGTGAATACGGATCGAGCCAGACCCCAACTCCGTTCCATTCAGCACCACGTCGTAGGCCAGTGCGCGGACCGCTCCAGGATCGCTCTCCAACTTGTCCATGTCGTTCTCGTGCGGCGAGGTGAAGGGATGGTGCGCCGCGTTCCAGCGCTGCTCCGCTTCATCCCACTCGAACATTGGGAAGTCGGTGACCCAGAGCAGTCGGAAGTTGCCATGCTCATAAGCACCATGGCGCTCGGCATATTTCTGTCCCAGCGCAATGCGAAGTTGTCCTGCAGCGGAATAGACGGCATAGGCTTGCTGACGGGCCTTGGCAGCAGTGGTGGCTTCCGTGCGCTTCGCACCTGCCACAACAACCACCAGGTCTTCGGGATTCGGTTTGGCGAGCTCGTGAATCTTCGCCACTGCGTCAGGAAAGGATTTCTCCAGCCGCTTGATGTCTTCGAAAACTTTGGCGTCCTTGCGATCGCCAAACATCGTCTTGATCTCGTCGCGCTCCTTGCGCGAAAGCTCGCCGACTTTCGGGATCACGATCGCGACAATCGGTAGCTCGGAATCGACGTGCAGCGTTTCCAGGTTCTCCGCTGCGAAGGCCTCGCGCACGTCGGCCATCGCCGCCAGGCGCAGGTCCGGCTTGTCAATGCCGTAAAGACGGATCGCCTGGTCGTACGACATCTGCGGGAACGGGGTCTCCAACGTCACACCGATGGTCGAGAACGCCGCTTGCAGGAAGCCCTCGACGGTGCGGAAGACCATCTCCGGACGCGCGAAGCTGATCTCCAGATCGATCTGGGTGAACTCCGGCTGGCGGTCGGCGCGCAGGTCTTCGTCACGGAAGCAGCGCACGATCTGAAAGTACTTGTCGAAGCCCGAGATCATGAGAATCTGCTTGAAGAGCTGCGGCGACTGCGGCAACGCGTAGAACTCGCCCGGATACACGCGGCTCGGCACCAGGTAGTCGCGCGCGCCCTCCGGCGTCGAGCGCGTCATGAACGGCGTCTCGATCTCGTAGAACCCCTGCGAGTTCAAGTGCTCGCGAATGGCGATGGCCACCGCGTGGCGCAACTCGATGTTGCGATGCAGGTCGGGCCGGCGCAGGTCGATATAGCGGTACTTGAGGCGCACCTCTTCGTTGGCCAGCACCGTGTCGGCGGGCGTGAAGGGCAGCGACTTACAGTCGTTCAGGACGCGCAACTCGTCGGCAATAACCTCGATCTCGCCCGTCGGAATGTTCTTGTTGACCGTGTTCGTGTCGCGCACCTTCACGTGGCCGATAACGGCGACCACAAACTCGGAGCGCACCGCGGTGGCCCGGTCGTGGACTTCAGCGCCGGCATCGGCAGTGATCACAACCTGCGTGATCCCGCTGCGGTCACGCAGGTCTAGGAAGATGAGGTTGCCGAGATCGCGCCGCTTGTTCACCCATCCCATGAGCACAACCTTGGAACCGGCATTGGAGGAGCGCAACTCGCCGCACATATGAGTACGTTTCAGGTCACCTAGAAAATCGAGCATGTTTGTCCTTATGAGCAACTGGCAACTGGCAATTAGCAGTTAGCAGCCAGCCGGTGCAGTTCACTGGCTGAATGTTGAGTACTTGATAATTGAAATTCTATTTTCGCAGGTATTCAGCGAGTTTGCTGTGGCGCACTTCGAAGTGACGCAGTGAGAAGACCGGAGTGCCGTAGGCACGGCACATGAAGTCCGTGCCGTCCCTACGGGACTCAGATTCGTTTATATCGCGTCCCAGCGCTGAAGCGCTGGGCTAAGGTTTTTCGCGCCTACGGCGCTGCGATCCCGGCAATTGATTGAATTTTGCACTATTTACGCAGATACTCCGCCAACTCCGCACGCGGCACCTGCACCTGCTCTCCGCTCGCCAGGTCTTTCACCGCGAACTGGTCCGCCGCCACTTCATTCTCTCCGACAATGACAATGAATTTCGCCCCTGCTTTCTCGGCGCTCTCGAATGACTTCTTCAGCCGGAACGTCTCATCGCCAATGTCGGCGCTAATGCCCGCGCGGCGTAACTCTCGCGCCAGCCCGAGAGCGTGCAGGTTCATCCCCGCGCCTAGAGGAGCAATGTAAGCCTGCACCTTCTCTGCTGGCTTCTCCCCCTGCGATTGCAGCGCAAGAATCAGCCGGTCCTCCCCAATAGCGAAGCCGATGCCCGGCGCCTTGGGTCCTTCCAGCGATTCCGATAGTCCATCGTAGCGGCCGCCACCCAGCACTGCGCTTTGCGCGCCCAGTCCTCCGTGGGTGAACTCGAACGTCGTGCGCGTGTAATAGTCCAGTCCGCGCACCATGCGCTCGTTGATCGAGTACGGAATGCCGATGGCATCCAGCATCGCACGCGCCGCGGCGAAGTGTTCGCGGCAAGGCTCGTCAAGATACTGGCTGATCTTGGGCAGCTTCTCGATGATCGGCTGGTCCTCCGGCACTTTGCAATCCAGCACCCGCAGCGGATTGGTCTCAGCCCGCCGCTGGCAGTCGGCGTCCATCAGGTGCACGACGGGCTTCAAGGCCTCGCGCAGCGCCTGGTTGTAGCGCGCGCGGTCTTCGGTGCAGCCCACCGAATTCAACTGCAACTGCCAGTCGCGCAATCCGACTTCATCCAGCAGAGTGGCCAGCATCTCTAGCACCTCCGCATCGCGCAACGGCGACTCGCTGCCCGCGCTGGGTGGCCCGATAATCTCCGCACCAATCTGGTAGAACTGCCGATACCGTCCCTTCTGCGGACGCTCGCGACGAAACTGCGGCCCAATGTAATACAGCTTCTGCAGCGTGCCTTTCTTGTCCAGCCCGTGCTCGATGTAGGCGCGCACCACCCCGGCGGTGTTCTCCGGACGCAATGTCAGCGACTGCGCCTTCTCGCTCTGGGCGCGAGCCTTGTCCTCCCACGTGAACATCTCTTTGGAGACGATGTCGGTCTCTTCGCCGACGCTGCGCGAGAAGAGCTGCGTGTCCTCGAAGATCGGAGTGCGAACCTCGTGGAAGTTGTAGCGCGCAAAGACTTCGCGCACGTTCGCGTCCACCCGGTTCCATAGGTCGGTGTCGGGTGGGAGAAGGTCGCGAGTTCCACGGACTGCCTTGATCATAAGAACCAGTTTCGAGTTTCCAGTTTCAAGTTTCAAGTCAGTATGGTCGGCCGTCACAGGATGGCGGGCGCTATGCTTCCGGTCCTGCACGGCTGGCCGCCTGCTTCAAAGAAGGGGTTTCCAGCGTCGACTGCAACTGGAAACTCGAAACTGGAAACTATTTTTTCCTCTCCGCCAGGTAGATTTCTTTGTAGCCCAAATAATTTCGCGCGTAGCGCAGGATCGTTTCCTGGTCCGCGTCGCTCAACTGCTTGCGCACCTTGCCGGGAACGCCCATCACCAGCGAGCCGGGCTCGATCACGGTACCCTCGGGAATCAGCGTGCCCGCCGCAACAATCGACCCCGCGCCGATGCGCGCCCCGTTCAGAATGACCACACCCATCCCGATCAGGCAGCGGTCTTCAACGACGCAGCCGTGCAGCGTGACCGAATGTCCGACCGTCACCCAATCGCCGACGATGACCGGCCATTGGTTCAGCATGCCGTGCAGCACGCTGCAATCCTGGATGTTGCTGTTGGCGCCGATCCGGATGAAATGCACGTCGCCGCGCAGCACGGCGTTCATCCAGACGCTGGCGTTTTCACCCAGCGTTACGTCGCCGATCAATTGCGCTGAGTCGTCAACATAGCACGACGGCGGGAAAGTTGGGCTGACTCCTTTGTACGAGCGGATCATAGTTATGTTTACACCAGAGCGGGAGAGGTCATTCTGAGTTGGCACGGTGGCACGAATTGCGAGAAAGCCAGCCGCGCAGCGGCGAAACTGCTGTTAGCCCAGGGCGTAAGCCCCTGGGTATAAGGTTGGAAAAATTACCGAGTCCCTGCAGGGACGGCACCGTTGTTACAAACCCTCTTTACGCGGTGAGGGGTACGCTGTTCCCCCAGGCATCTTTCCACTTGCAAACGACAGCAGATTCCTCGCTTCGCTCGTAATGACAACTCGGGATGTCGTCCCCGCAAGTCTTTGAAAATACCACGCTGGCAGCGTGAAGCGAAATAAAGACAGCCGCGTCCGATGCCGAGTCTTAGCTTGTTGCGCTCTCGGTCGTTTCTGGTTCAACTCCTATTTCATGTCGTGCAAAAGGCACTCGCGATTGTCTCCGTCGGCAAGAGTAGCACAACTTCGGCGGCAATTATGAGATCCATAGTGATGTTAAGTCATTATTTATCAGTCATTTGAAACTCATCTACGACGTTTTCGGCATGGGCAAAGCCGCCATCTTGGGATACAACACACATAGTGGCTCTTCCGGCTTAAATACCGTCATACCTTACTCGCTTGAATTTGATCCTTAGTCACGGTGCCGTCGGCAATTCGCAGCCGAGAATTGAAACGGGAATGCCAGAATCGGGGAGCTGGATGAAAGCAGTCCGTCCAAAGGTTGTGCTGTGTGTTGATGACGAAACCATTGGTCTGCGAGTGCGAAAGATCATGTTGGAGAATCACGGTTTCCGGGTACTCACCGCCACCGATGGGCGACAAGGGATAGCTCTTTTCGATCAGAACGATGTTGACTTGGTCGTGCTTGACTTCTACATGCCTGACCTCAACGGCGGACAGGTTGCCGCCGAGATGCGCCGCCGCCGCCCCACTGTTCCCATCATTTTTCTGTCGGCCTATTTTTCCCTGCCGTCCGATGCGCTGGAGCTGGCCGACGCCTTCATCACCAAAGGCGAACCGCCCGAAGTCCTCATCGAAAAAATTGAGCAACTCATGTGAAGGTAACGCTGGGCGATTCCGAACGAGTCCGGCGCAACGCATCTCACCTCTATCCTCATTCAACTAGTCCTCATCCCCCCTTCCACTGATACGCGTCGGGCTGTGGCAAGCCCACATGCGCCAGCACGCGGTTGACGAACTCGCGCGCGATCTCGTCGGTCGAGACCGGGCGAAAATAAAATGCTGGGATCACCGGAAAGATGGTTGCTCCCGCTTCGGCGGCCAGCGTCATGTTGCGCAGGTGGATGAGGTTGAAGGGCGTTTCTCGCACGCATAGGATAAGCGGCCGGCGCTCCTTCAGGCAGACATCGGCGGCGCGCTCGATGAGCTGGATCGCCATCCCATGGGCGATACGCGCCAATGTTCCCACGCTGCAAGGCAGCACGATCATGGCGTCCGTCTGATAGGAACCGCTGGCTACGTTGGCCCCGATGTCCGAATTGTTCTGCTGGCGGATTTTCTCCGAAGCTCGTCCCAGCAGTTTGCCGATCAACTCGTTGCGGCCCGATACCTGAAGCTCTTCGGCCATCACCCGCAGGCCGCTGTCAGAGAGAATAAGGTTGATGGTTGCGACGCGCTCGTCGCGGTCCAGCGCATCTAAAAGGTGCCTGGCAAAGATGGAGCCGCTGGCGCCGGTTACGGCGACGGTCAAGGTTCGCGGTGCTGCATGGGGTTCAGCGAGCATCTAAGCTTCACATCGTACCACTCAGTCAGCTAGGTTTCGGCAACGACACGGGCGGCACAATGTGTTCGCCTGTCCGGACTTGCATCTTGAGTCTCGAAACTTGAAACTAGAAACTCGAAACTATTCACTAACCCCTAGCCCCTAGCCCCTAGCCCCTAACCCCTAACCCCTAACCCCTAACCCCTAACCCCTAACCCCTAACCCCTAACCCCTAACCCCTAACCCCTAACCCCTAACCCCTAACCCCTAACCCCTAACCACTGACTTTCATGACTTCCGATGCCCTCAAGAAACTGTTCGACGCAGGTGAAGCGAGGCAAGCTCTCTCCCGACGAGGCTGTCCAGCGGCTGCGGCATCTTCCCTTCGAGGACCTTGGCTTCGCCAACGTGGACCATCATCGGGCGTTGCGCGTCGGTATGCCCGAAGTCATCTTCGGGCCAGGGAAAACTCCGCAGCAATTTGCCACGATTTTTGCCCGCCTCGCGCAACCGGGCCACAACGTGCTGGCGACGCGGGTTTCGCCAGCGCAGTTTCGCGCCGTGAAGCGCAAGTTTCGCAAGGCCGCATTCCACGAGCTCGCGCGCGCCATCACGCTCACACAGGACGAGACTCTTTACGGCAAAGGGAAAGATCGTCGTGGTTTCCGCCGGAACCAGCGACATTCCGGTTGCCGAAGAAGCCGTGGTCACGGCGCAAGCCATGGGCAACGAGGTGCAGCACCTGTACGACGTGGGAGTTGCAGGCATCCATCGGCTGCTGGCTCGCCGTGAGGTGCTGACCCAGGCGCGCGTGGTGATCGTCTGCGCCGGCATGGAAGGCGCGCTGCCCAGCGTGGTCGGCGGCCTCGTCGGCGTGCCGGTGATCGCGGTGCCCACCAGCGTCGGTTATGGCGCTTCGTATGAGGGAATCGCGGCGCTGCTCGGCATGCTGAACTCCTGCGCCTCGAACGTCAGCGTGGTGAATATCGACAACGGCTTCGGCGCAGGCTACGTCGCCTCCATCATCAATCGGCTGGAGTAGAGGCCATTCGCTAAAGAGGGCCAACACCGGACCGGCACGAAGCGCCGGTCCTAACCCCTAGCCTTCCCCGAATACCCTTTGAAAGATCTTGTCCACATTTCTTAGCGGCCGCTGCAAATCAAACGCGTGCTCCAGCGTCTCGCGCTTCACCTTCGACGTGATCTCCGGATCGTTCATGATCAGCTCGCGAAAGTTCAAGTCTTCCTTCCACGCCTTCATGGCATTCGACTGCACCAGCCGATACGCATCTTCACGCAGCACTCCGGCTTCGACCAGGTCGAGCAGCAACTGCCCGCTGAACACCAGTCCGCCCGTGGACTCCAGGTTCTTCAACATGCGCTTGGGATAAACCAGCAGCGTGTCGATGAGGTTCGTCGTCTTGCTCAGCAGGTAATCCACCAGGATGGTCGAGTCCGGCAGTATGATGCGCTCGACCGACGAGTGCGAGATGTCGCGCTCGTGCCACAGTGCGACGTTTTCCAGCGCCGCCTGCGATTCGCACGCACCACCCGCGCCAGTCCGCTGATCTGCTCGCATGTAACCGGATTCCGCTTGTGCGGCATGGCCGACGAGCCCTTCTGCTTCTCGCTGAAATATTCTTCCGCCTCGCGCACTTCGGTGCGCTGCAGATGGCGAATCTCGGTGGCGATCTTGTCCAGCGTCGAGGCAATCACCGCCAAAGTTGCAACGTAAAACGCATGGCGATCGCGCTGGATCACCTGCGAGGAAACTGCCGCCACGTTCAGTCCCAGGCGCTGACAAATCTTCTCTTCGTATTCCGGCTCCAGGTGCGCGGCGTTTCCCACCGCCCCGGAGAGCTTGCCGACGCGCATCTGCTCGGCCGCCATTTCAAAGCGCTCGATGTTGCGCTGCATCTCCGAGTACCAGTTCGCCAGCTTCAGCCCGAAAGTAATCGGGCTCGGCGTGAATGCCGTGGGTGCGGCCGATCGCCGGCGTGTCCTTGAACTCCCAGGCGCGCCGCTTCAACACCTCGCGCAACTTCTTCAGGTCCTCGCGGATGATGGCTGACGCCTGTTTCACCAGCAGCGCTTGCGCGGTGTCCACCACATCGTTAGAGGTCAGCCCATAGTGCAGCCAGCGCGATTCCGGGCCGACCTTCTCCGCGACAGCGGTGGTGAAGGCAATGACGTCGTGCTTCACTTCGGCTTCGATCTGGTTGATGCGCGCCAGGTCGAAGCCGCCTTTTTCGCGGATGGCCTTGGCTGCCGCCTGCGGAACAATTCCGGCTTCGGCCAGCGTCTCCGTGGCAGCGATTTCCACCTCCAGCCACGTCCGGAACTTGTTTTCGTCACTCCAGATGTGCCCCATCTCGGGACGGGTATAACGAGCAATCAAGGGATCTCCTTAATAACTGCAATTTTGATTGAAAGAAAACCTTTCATTGTAACTGCTGGGACAAAGTGCGTGTGTTCCCAGACGAGCGAAACCTGGATCGTTGGCTCCAGTTTTCGAACCAAACTAAAGCCTGCCGAAGATCTTGCCGATGACTCCAGAATGAACAGCACGATTGCGGGAAACTTGACGACCCCAGCCGCCGGACTTCTTCCGCAGTGAGCGGCGCAGGAAAGATCGGATACAGGTCCGCATTCCCCTGCGGATCACCTACCAGGGTTTGCGAGATGAGATTTCTGAAGACGGCATCTGCACCGACATCAGCGAAGCCGGTATCGCCTTCGAGACGCCTGCCGACTTGTACGTTGGGGAATTCGTTGACCTGGAGTTCCGCCGCCAGGACGCTGGCCTCGTCCGCTTTTCAGTGAGGCTGCTCTACAAGATAGGAAACCGCTACGGTGCCTATTTTACCTCGCCTGGTTCCTGATCCCAAGGAATCGAGATTTCCCGGGCTTGATGCAGAGGTCGCGACCAGCTTGAGCGGTCGCCAAGCTGGGGCGGTCAACAGCTAGATACTCCAAAGTCCCACGATTCTTGGAATCGTGCTATATCTCTATTCATCAAACTCTGAGCGCTGGTGATGGTGGGAGGTCGATCTGTCGTTTCCCGCGGAGAGCACACCTACAACTAAGAAGTTGCCGCCCGGATTACACTCCATCTGTGCGACCAAGCGGGTGGGCGGCACGGTGGACAAAACTCAACCTATTACCGTCACCGCATTTCAGAAGGACACCGTGCCATGCGACATATCAGTGCCGTGACCGCGCCTGACGTTACCCCACAACCCCACGAGCCGGCGCGCTTCGCCGCGTTCGCGCAGTTCTTCAAGGCCTACATGGGTACAGCTTCGGTGGTGACGGCGTCTCTCCCCATCCCGGTTTCCGCGTTCCACCTGATCCCAACCTACGAGGCGCAATCGAAGTTTCTCTCCACCTACACATCGTTATTCTGCTTCTTAATGTTGGGCTACATCTTTTACATCCGCCATTCGCTCGGGCGGCTGATGTTCTTCACCAAGCCGGATGGAAACGTGAGAATTCGCGCCTTCGTGTCCGTGGTTCCGCTGCTGCTAATACTCGCGTCCCTCGGTTTGATATTCCTATACCACCATTACCTGCTCGATTCGCTCACCCAATTTTCGGAACGGGGCGTGATGGCCAGCACGGCGGATGTGCTGAAGTCTGCCGACTATCGTGACATTCCCGATAGCATCGCGTTGACCGTCTGCTATCTCGGAATGTTTCTCACTGCCGAAGCGGCGTTCATCCTGATGGCACTGCGCGAGTATCTGCAGGATGTTCTGAAGATCCAGGACACATCACTGATTCGGTTGCCGCGGTCACGGCAGGATAAACAGGGGCTCGGGTAGGGGGTCTACGGTTTCTGAGCTGGCGCAGACCAGGTAGAGCCAGCCTTCAGGCTGGCGTTCAGGATCGCCCACTATAGGTATGAGCCGCCGGCGAACAGGCACTGAAGCTGCACTATTCATGAGGATCTTTGGAGGGGTACGGCTTTCAGCCGTGCCGTAACTTGCCGTCATTTGTGGTGGCTTTAGCCACTGAGGGACTTCGGTGTTGCGGAAAAGTGCGACTTCCCTCAGCGGCTGAAGCCCAACTCTCCACGCTCATAACGGCACGGCTAGAAGCCGGGCCCCTTCAAATCTGTCGAAAGACATGAATAATCCAGCTGACGCGCCGCTCTACCCGATCAGCCTTCGTCCATGATTCCCAACAACTCGGCCATTTCCTCGTAGAGGAATCCCTCGCCCGGACGGTACGGCTGTACCCACTGCCCATCAATCACGAATTGCGGGATGGCGCGCCTGCCCGTGTGGCGAATCACCTCGTCCGCCGCGCCAGGCGTGGCCTCAATATCAACTACGGTATAGGGAATGTTGTGCTTGTCGAGAAAACGTTTCGCGGTGCGGCAATCAGGACACCATGAAGACGAATAAACCAATAATTCCATATTTTCTAGATTAGCAAAACCCAGTTGGTTCCTGACCGTCTAGGATTCAGTGAATCGCAATGGTGCTTGGTCAAAGGCTAAGATGAACTGGAGAGATATCCGGCCACTCCCGTTCCGGAAATGATCCAAGAAGTATTTGACGAGTCAACGACCACACCTGAGAGATCGCGTTTGGGTAATTAACTATGTCTGATCTCAAACAGCTTCTTTCCGGTTGTACACTGTGATAGATTCTCGAAGATCAATGTGAAACGGCACGGTTGCTGGCCGAGAGACGAGGAAAGGGACATGCCAGTTCCGACAGATGGCAGAAAGTGGGTCGCTCACGAGTGCCGCATCAAGCTTGATCCACCGTCGCTAGATTCGGATTGGAAGCCGACGGTCCTGGCCGCTGCGGCACTTTGGAATGCTGCGGGTTCGAGTTTTCGCTTCAGGGAGGACCCATCTTCATCCAACCACGTGGCGGCATACGATTTGGGGCGCTGGAACGGGTGGATCGCGATAACACAAACGCGACCCCAAAGTCCCCAATCGACACTAAGCCACGCTAACGTTCTGATCAATCTCTTTTACGAATGGGATCCGGCTCATCCCAAGGTCGCAAGTACTAACAAGGCAGGACCATTTGACTTGCAAACCGTTGTCGCACATGAACTTGGCCACTCGCTCCATCTTGGGGACGATAACACTGCCGGGTCAACCGCGATGATGAAAGGAAGCATCAAACCAGGGGAAGTGCGTAAACTGGGCGCTGACGACATCGCTGCGATGAAGTCGTTGTACCCATAGGGAGTGAGGGTTAGGTACGGAGCATGACGACTTCCATCAAAACCTCGGGAATGCTTGCTGAATTCACGATTGGCGAAATGTGTCAAGAAGCTGAGTTGGTCGTTGAAGCTCATGTAGAGCATACCAATGTTACCGCCGGAATGGTGCCTATAACAGATGACGTTGTGATTTCTTTTACGGTTCACGCCTTGCAAATTAGCAGTTTACTGAAAAGGCCGTCGTATTTGGTAGCAAAGGAAATCTTCGTGATTACCCTCGGCGCTCAAACAGACGACATCTCCGAACATGTGGATGGAGAAGCACAGCTCGAGAACGGCGAAGACGTCATACTTTTTCTTTCCAAAGACTTCCCGAAGCCGATTGCCAAGAACGACTACACGATCTTCGGCGGTTTCCAAGGCAAATTTGTTGTCACTCGCGAGGGTAACGAGATGTTTGTTTCCGGCGCCCTCCAGCGAGAAGCTATCGCCTTGGAGAACTTTCGACGGATTGTGAGAGAGAAATCTTGGGCATAAGGCCCGGGGAGCGGGCGGGGCTGGCGCTTGATCTTCACCTCAATACCTGCCGCGAGTTTTGCATCCGCAATGAATGAACACCCAACCTTCGAGTCAAGACTCAGTTTAAGCGTCAGTTCGTCGACCTCATAGCCGCTAAGCCCGCTTGCGGCTGCTGTCAACAGGTTCTGGGCCACTTGGATGCAACGCCGGAATCCTGCTTCGACTTCTTCTTTGGGGACGGGATCCCGGAAAAGCACACGTCCCATTGAATCAGCATCAATGCGGATCGCTTCCCCTGGAGGGGCTTCCAAGTCCCCCGAGGTGTTCGGAATCGTCGTGAGAATGTAAATGAGGTCTGCTGACATCTTGTGCCCCATGTGAGTAAATATCTTAAAACACCGCAAATCTCGACGGCAGGCTTCGCCGCCACTTTGGTCATCTCTTCACTCTCACCTTAGTTGCTGTATAGCAGCACGCCCTCGGTCTTCTCCTCGCCCACCGGGCGATAGAAGAGCTGGTTGGTTTCCAGGTACACCTCGATGAACGTGGGCCGTTGCGCGAACGTACCCTGGATGAGCGCCTCCGACAGCGGGTCCTCGATGTACTTCTGCAGCGCCCGGCGTAACGGACGCGCACCGTAACTGCGGTCCACCAGCGTCTGGTCGAGGATCCACTTGCGCGCCTCTTCCGTCACCGTGACCGTGATGGCACGCTGCGCCAGGTTCTGGTTCAGTTGCTGCACCATCAACTCCACGATCTGGATCAGGTCGGCCTCGTTGAGGGCGTTGAAGATGATGACCTCGTCGAGACGGTTGAGGAACTCGGGGTTGAAAGTGCGCTTCACCTCGTTCTTCACCATGTCCTCGACCTTGCCTGAGATGGTCTCTTCCTGCTCCGACTGGAAGCCCATGCCGGTGCGCTTCTGCAAATGGCGCGCCCCGATGTTCGAGGTCATGATGATGATGGTGTTCTTGAAGTCCACCGTATTGCCCAGACCATCGGTGAGCTGTCCGTCCTCAAACACCTGCAACAGGATGTTGAACAGGTCCGGGTGCGCCTTCTCGACTTCGTCGAGCAGCACCACGGAGTATGGTGCGCGCTTCACCCGCTCGGTCAGCTGGCCGCCCTCTTCGTAGCCGACATATCCGGGAGGCGAGCCGATCAGTTTCGATACCGAATGTTTCTCCATGAACTCCGACATGTCGAAGCGCACCAGCGACTTCTCGCTGCCGAACATGAATTGCGCCAGGGTGCGTGCGACTTCGGTCTTGCCCACGCCGGTCGGCCCCAGGAAGAGGAACGAGCCGATGGGACGGTTCGGGCTCTTCAAGCCGGCACGCGAACGGCGAATGGCGCGCGACAGCGCCGAAATCGCGCGATCCTGCGAAATCACTCGCCGGTGCAGCTCTTCTTCAATCCGCAGCAGTTTCTGGCTTTCTTCTTCCTTGATGGAAGCGATGGGAACGCCGGTCCAGCGCGAAACAACGTCTTCGATGTCCTCGCGTCCCACGACGCCGGTGGACGACTCGTCAAGGTGATATTTTTCGCGCAGGGCGCGCAGGTTCTCGCGCTCTTTGCGCTCCTCGTCGGAGTAGAAGCGCGCCTTCTCGAATTCGTGGTTGGCGATGGCGTTTTCCATGCGGTGCACGATGAACTTGATCCGCTTCTGTACTTCGGTGATGTCCTCAGGCAGCGAGGTCTGACGCAGCTTCACGCGGGCGCCCGCCTCGTCGATCAGGTCGATCGCCTTGTCTGGCAGGAAGCGATCGGGCAGATACCGGTTGGAATGTGACACCGAGAACGTAATGGCGTCGTCGGTGTAAGTGACGGCGTGGAACTTCTCGTAACGTTCCTTGATGCCGAACAGAATCTTGACCGCGTCCACTTCGTTGGGAGGCGGAACCTTGACCGCCTGGAATCGCCGTTCCAGCGAGCGGTCTTTCTCGATGGACTTGCGATACTCGCCCGGAGTGGTGGCGCCGATGCACTGAATTTCGCCGCGCGACAACGCCGGCTTCAGGATGTTAGCGGCGTCCAGTGAGCCCTCGGCCGATCCCGCGCCCACCAGGGTATGCAGCTCGTCAATAAAGATGATCGAATTCTGCGACTCCATCAAGCTCCTTCATGATGGTCTTGAGGCGCTCTTCAAACTGACCGCGATATTTAGTGCCGGCAACAATCAGCGACAGATCGAGAGCCAGGATGCGTTTGTCCGCCAGGAATGACGGCACTTCACCGTCGGCGATGCGTTGCGCCAGGCCCTCGACGATGGCCGTCTTGCCCACGCCCGGTTCGCCAATCAGCACCGGATTGTTCTTGGTGCGCCGGCACAGGATCTGGACGACGCGCTCCAGTTCGGCATCGCGCCCTACCAGCGGATCGAGCTGGTTGTCCATGGCCGACTGGGTGAGGTCACGGGAAAACTCCGACAGCAGTGACGACTCGCGCGAACGTTGCGACGGCTGCGCCTTCTCCTGCGAGGTGCGTGCCAGTTCTTCGCGAATGGTCGACAGGCGCAGTCCACGCTCATGCAAAATTTCAGCCGCGAAGCATTTCTCTTCGCGCAACAGGCCCAACAGCAGATGCTCAGTACCGATATGCTTGTGCGACAGTCGCTCCGCTTCCTCGGCCGCATAGGCGAGCACACGCTTGCACTCGTTGCTGAGGGGTAGGTCCACGGAAGTGGAGACCTTCTCTCGAATGGTGGTGTGACCCTCGATCTGTTTACGAATGGATTCCACCGAAGCATGGGACCGAAGGAACCGATTGGTGAGTGCCTTGTCCTCGCGCAACAAACCCAGCAGCAGATGCTCCGTCTCGATGTAGGGAGAACCAAACTGACTGGCTTCGTAGCGCGCGAAGAAAATTACTCGCCGGGCCTTTTCCGTGTACCGTTCAAACATTGAGCCTCTCCAAGGACCCCTCCAGTGCGTTCCCTTTCCAGCTTGCGAAGGGAGCCGTTATCCGAAGCGTCCCGTTGCCTGTCGCACCCATGATCGTCGGCCATCAAAATATTGTGGCCGATTCATAAGGACCCCGCCGGTCCTTTACTTACTCTACCACGTACAAACCCGTCCCTCGCCCGCTGGTTGCATCACGCCGACAACGACTGCGGCGACACCTCGACTGCCCGCCCCCGCTCTAACCGCAGCACACGGTCGCAGCGGCGCGCAAACCCAAGATTATGAGTAACGATGAGCGAGGTAAGACGATAGTCGCGATGTAGCTTGGCGATCAAATTAAAAACCACGTCCGCTGTCCGGTTGTCGAGATCTCCCGTAGGCTCGTCGGCCATCAGGATCTTCGGCCGGGTGACCAAGGCCCGGGCCAGCGCCACCCGTTGTTGCTCTCCACCTGACAACTCGCCGGACCGATGACTCGCACGGTCCGTTAAACCAACCTCCTGCAACCAGTGCAGGGCTTGCTGCTCGGCTTCTCGCCGCTTCCCGCCGCGCATCAACAGCGGCATGGCCACATTCTCGACGGCGCTAAACTCCGGCAACAAATAATGAAACTGCCAGACAAATCCAAGCTCGCGGCCGCGGAACTCCGCCGCCTCTTCTTCCGAGAGCTTTCCCAAATCAACTTGGGCGAAGTATACGTCACCTTCGGAAGCGGTATCAAGAACTCCGAGGATGTGCAGCAAGGTACTTTTCCCGGCACCTGACTCGCCAACAATGGCCAACATCTCGCCGGTCTGCACCTGGAACGACAGGTTTTCAAAGAGCACTAAATCGGAGTCGCCCGAGCGGAAAACCTTTTTCAAGTTCTGCGCTCGTAACAGCACGTCTTGAACGATTGGATGCAGGTGCGCTCCGGCGCGACACAAATTCCGGCCAAGTCGCTGCAACCAAGCCCGTTTCGGGACTCAGTATGCCAGCTCCAAGCCTATTGGAATTAGATCACGTCTGGGCCGGGAAGTCAGCGACTCTGCAACGGAAGCTAGGGAGCTGATTCCGTTTCCGGAGTTCTGGAAGATCAGAGCGGCAGCGACCAGGAGGCGGACGGTTAAGCGCCGAGCAGCCAAACGGGCTTCAGATGCTGTAACAATAGTGCCGTCCCTCAACCAACAAGCTGCCGCGGCTAGGTGCTCATTTTTTTTGATTTGAATGTGATGCCTCTATCACGGCGCAGGTTCCTGAGACTTTTGTTGCAAAGCGCGCTCCACGGAAGCCCGCAGCTCAGACAGTTCATTCTTAACCGTGTCCCAAATCAACTGATCGTTCACGCGATGATAGGCGTGTCGAATCACATTGCCCATATTGCAATAGCTTCGCCAATCAGGGCCGAGATATCTCGTCCCTGATTCCTCCCCGAGCCGTTTCGCCGCTTCCGTCAATATCTGAATCTGCCGCTCGACGGCGGACTTCGTTTTGAGATCCTTCTGATACGCCTCGAAATCCATATCGCCCAAAAACTCGCCGATCAAGGCGATACTTTCGACGATATCCTGCAGGTGCGTTTGATCGTCTCTAAAAGGCAAGAACGGCCTCGCTCAGAGCTTTTCTGCGAACCGGTTCACGCATCCATTCCGCTGAGGAGAGATCGACCTTCACCCCCAACAAATCGCCCAACCGGTTTTCCAGCCTGCTCATGGTTAGCAGTGTCAACCTTCTTGACTCATCAAACTCGGCCAGCAGGTCCACATCCGAATCCCGCGAGGCTTCGCCACGCGCCACAGAACCGAACACGCGCAAATGCACAATGCCGGCCGCTTTCAGCTCCCCTTGATGCTCCCGCAGTTTCGATATGACGTAACTCTTGTCCATGGCGCGATTTTGGCACACCCAAGGCCACGACTCAACTCTGTGGGGCAGCAAATCGTTGCGCTGCTTCCTTGAGAGCTTCCAGTACTTTTTTTTGAAACCCGCCAGCCCGAAAGGTTTCAGATCATCAGCGATCTCACATTGTGAGATGCGGGAAGGATAAGGACAACCATACACGCTCTCCAGATCTACCTTGCTCAATCTCGGGTTCACAACCCCACTGCGGGCAATCGAACCTGAAATCGGGTATCTCCCGGAGTCGAGATCACGTTAATCGACCCGCGGTGCTTGCGTACGATGCGCAGCGTCGTATCCAGCCCCAGACCCGTCCCTTCCCCCACTCCCTTCGTGGTGAAGAACGGCTCGAAAATGCGCGACTGAATGTCCGGCGGAATTCCCGGTCCTGAATCTCCGATCTCGACGACGGCACAATCTGCTTCCAGAAAGGTCCTGATTCGCAATTCACCCTCGCCGTGCATGGCATCGACGGCGTTGTCGATGATGTTGGTCCACACTTGGTTGAGTTCGCTGCCGTAGGAGTTAACCAGCAGCGGCGTGGGATGGTAATCGCGCTTGATGGTCACGCCTTTCTTTAGCTTGTGGGCCATGATGGTCAAAGTATTTTCCAGGCCCTTGGTAAGATCGACGTCCTGCACCGGAGCCTGGTCCATATACGAGTACTCTTTGATTGCGCGCACCAGGTCGGAGATCTTCGAGGTGCTGTTCTCCAACTCCGCCAGCAGGTCATTGATCTCAACCAGCGCCGACACCCGCTTGAGCGCAGGCTCGGCCACGTCGTTTCGCACTCCGCTCGAGCATGTGTTAAGCGGGCCGGGTTGGACGCCGGATTCCACCAGCCCCGATGCATACTGCCAGCCATCCTGGATTCCATGCTGATGCAGAATTGTCTCGATCTCGTCTTCAAGCTGACTCGCTTTGAGCACGTCGGTCTCAGGCGCTTCCACGCAGCATGAGGATTCGAATGTCTCGATGACGGTTCTCTCGCCCGCGGTAAGCTGCATCGTCTCCAGCCTATTGGCCGAACCTCGAAACTCGGCTACCGCATCCCGCAGTCGTCCAGCAGCGCGCCGGGCCGCTGCCGCGGGATTGTTCAACTCGTGAGCCAGCCCAGCCGAAAGCTTGCCCAATGCCGCCAATCGATCGCGCTGCTGTTCGCCTCGCGTGGCCTCGCGTGTCCGGTCCACCATGGTAGCCACCAAGCGGCGGCCCAGTTCGGGCAGATGGCTCAGTAGATCGTTGAACTCGGCAGCGGGGAACGTCAGGGCTCGCGAAGGTTGAACCGCCCTGATGTTGGCGGGAAAGACCTTCATCCGCGAGTATGGCAACACGCCGGTGACCGCTCCTGCGTGGGTCGTAAACACGTTCTCGTTTGCTCCCTCAAGTCGCCCCTGCAATTCGCCTTCGAGCACCACCATCATCCTGTCGGCAGGCTCTCCCGCGCGAACGTAAATTTCGCCAGGCTGCACGCGTACCTCGGTCGCATGTTCGAGGAACCAGTCCAGCTGCTCGTCAGGAAGATCGTGGAAGACTTCGACGGTACGGAGCTCTTCTCTGGTGACGTTCGACATGGGTTATACCTTCGCCATATAGCGGTGGATGAACTGCACGGCAATTGCTCCCTCGCCGACCGCTGAGGCAACACGCTTGATGGAGCCGTGGCGCACGTCTCCCACGACGAACACCCCTGGCAAGCTGCTCTCCAGCAGGAAGGGATCACGGTCAAGGTTCCAACGCAGTTGGAAGTTTGCCGTCTTTCAGCAGATCTGGCCCCGCCAACACAAAACCTCGCTCATCGCGGGCAACGGTTCCTTCGAGCCAGTCCGTCCTGGGCGATGCGCCGATGTAGATGAACATGGAGTTGGCCGGCACCTGCTCCACGGTGTTGGTATCGGAGCATTGCACCGAAATCTCCTCCAGGTGCGTCTCTCCGTGCACTTCGATAACCTCGGCGTGCGCCCACACTTGAATATTGGGTGTCTTCTCGATTTGATCGATGAGGTAGCGAGACATGGTGGCCGCGAGCGAATCGCCGCGCACCAGCATCACCACCTTCTCCGCATACTGCGCAAAGTTAATCGCGGCCTGGCCTGCTGAATTTGCGCCGCCCACCACATACACGGTTTCGCCCTTGCACGAGATCGCCTCTTGACTACCACCGCCGTAATAGACGCCCGCGCCCTGCATCCGATCCATCCCAGGAACATCGAGCCTTCGCCATTGCACTCCGGTCGCGATGAGCACGGCATGGCAGGAAATCTCGTTACCGTCGGCGAGCTTGAGGATGCGGTACGGACCTTCCGCGCGCAGTTCCATAACCTCTTGCGGTGCGAGAATTTCCACTCCGAAGCGTTGCGCCTGCATTACCGCTCGGCGCGCAAGGTCACCGCCACTCAAGCCTGAAGGAAACCCAAGGTAATTCTCGATCCGCGAGCTCAAGCCGGCTTGTCCGCCAGGAGCCTCGCGGTCGATCATCACCGTCTTCAGCCCTTCCGACGCGCCGTACACGGCAGCCGCCAAACCTCCGGGACCGCCGCCGACGATGGCGAAGTCATAGAACTGGGTGTCGGCCCGAGTCTTCAATCCAATCTTGTCGGCGAGCTCGGCGGGACTCGACTGAAACATACGCGTGCCATCGGGAAACAGAGTCAGCGGCAACTTTGCGGCGTCATCGCCGATGGAAGCAATGAGCTGCTTCACCTCCGGATCTTCGGCCGAGAGCTCGACGTCGATCCACTGATAGGGAACATGGTTCCTCGCCAGAAAATCGCGCACCTCGTACGCCTTCGAGGACCAGCGCGTGCCCAATACGCGGATTCCCTCGTAGGCCGGCCGGTACGATGCCGTCCAGTCTTCCAGCAGGTCGTCGATCATCGGATACAGATGCTGGCTCGGCGGGTCCCAGGGCTTCAGGAAGAAGTAATGAACGTTGACTTCGTTAATGGCGTTGATGGCGGCGCTGGTGTCGGCATACGCGGTCAGCAGGGCCCGCTTGGCGTCGGGATAAACTTTTCTGGCTTCGTTCAGGAATCCGATGCCATCCATCTGCGGCATGCGCTGATCGGCCAACAGCAGCGCAACGGCATCGTTGCGAACTCGGAGTTCGCGCAGCAGTTCCAGACCTGCATCGCCTGAGTTCGCGCGCAGCACGCGATATTTCTCGCCGTATCGGGCCCGCAGGTCCCTCTCGATCGCCTTCAGCACGTTGGGATCGTCGTCGACAGTCAGCAGTGTCGGTTTCGCCATGCGTTATTCACCTTCCTCTGTTTACCGGCAGCGTTGCTTTTTGGTTAGATAAGAAAATGGGGTCGCTCGACTCTCCCTGAAGAGCTAGAAATTGAAATCAGCATATCGAATATTTGGCGGTTTTTCAGGCACTATTCAAGCGGGCAGCGATCTCTCGCTTGTCGGCTCGGGGAATCATTCGCCAAGCCATCGCAGCGCTGGCCACAGCGAGAGCAGCGCAAATTCCCATCATCAGCCTGAAACTGAATACGAACGCCGCGATGATCGACGACTCGATCTGCGGCCGCGGTCGCCGGCTCAACTCCGCGTGGAGGTTTCAGGGCAGCCAGCTTGATTTCGTTGGATCGCAGCTCGCTTCGCGCCTCGTCTGGCATGGCAACCGTTGCCAGGCTGCGATTCACATGGGTGCTGAACGCGGCCACCATAACAACGCCGAACACCGCAATGGCAAGTAATCCAGCAACCCGGGCCACGGCATTGTTGATGCCGGAGGCGGTGCCGGCGCGGTCCTGGTCAATGGATTCCATCACCACCGTCGTCAAAGGAGCCACGCTCACCGCCATTCCAAGTCCCAGCACAACCACCGCAGGGAAAAACGTTGTCCAGTAGCTGCCTCCGACCGACGGGACCGCGAACAGCAGGAATCCGAACGCGGCGATCAGCGGTCCGACGATCGAGCGGCAGTCGCGCTCCGTAGCGCGCGACCAATCCTCCCGACCAGCGCGACAACAGGAACATGAGCAGGATCAAAGGCAAGACTGCGCCCCCGGCGGCGGTTGCCGAGTAGCCCTGCACTTGGATCAGATCGAGTGGAAGCAGAAAAAAGAAAATTCCAATCGCTGCGTACAAGAAGAAAGTGAGCAGATTTGCGCCGGCTGAAGGCTCGCGAGCGAAACAGACTCAGCGGCACCATCGGCGAGGCCGCCTTGCCTCGATCAGCAGAAACCCAGCCGTGCAAACTACACCGGCGACAAGGCTTCCCACAACCAACGGGTGTCTCCAACCAAGGCGTCGCAGACTCAATGAGCCCGAACACCAGGCCACTCAGGCAGAGCGTGGCCGCCAGCGCGCCCCACCAGTCGATTTGCCTTTGCTGACTGCTGCGGCTCTCCGGAACGCGCCATACTGAGATGGCGATTACCGCAACCGCCAACGGCAAATTGACGAAAAAGGCCCAGCGCCAGGACAAATGCTGAATCAGCCAGCCTCCTAAGACAGGACCAATCGCGGTGGTGATCGCTGTCGAGCCAGACCAGGTGCCGATCGCCCGGCCGCGGTCTTTCTCTTCGAACGATGCGCTGATCAGCGCCAGACTGCCGGGAACAAGAAACGCAGCTCCTATTCCCTGAATGGCTCGCGCAAAGATGAGTTGATGAAGACTGGTGGCGATTCCACAAATCAGCGAAGCGATGGCGAACACCACAACACCGAGCAGAAACATCAGCCGACGGCCAAACAAATCGCCCATCGAGCCGCCCACCAGGATCAATGCGGCCAGCGTCAGTCCGTAGGACTCGACGACCCACTGCATATCGGCGACGGTGGCTCCAAAGTTCATTTGCAATGCCGGCAGGGCCACGTTCACGACGGTGCTGTCAATGAAGGCCATGCTCGACGCGAGGATGGTGGCCGCCAGTACCCAAGCCCCTGTTTCCCGGCCACAAGGCGAGCTCGCGACTCGGGAACCGATGACGGCCTCGTCGCAGGGTGTTTTCATGAGAGGTACTTGGATGTGCTTGGCGGCGGATCGGGTTCTTGGGGCGGCTATAATGCCAGCCATGTTCCCCTATGATCCGACTCTGCTCGCGGCCGCCAAGATCAACCCTCAATCCATCGACGATGTTCTACAGAACCATGCAGATCATCAACGACACCTGCATAGACGGGGACGGCCTGAAGTGGTTCAACGAACTCTACCTTCAAGTGACCCAGGCGGTCAAAAGCCGGGTCGCCTCTGGTGGATCGGGCGATCCGCAGTGGCTCGCTGGGCTGGACGTGCAATTTGCGCGACTGTATTTCGGAGCTCTTGCGTCGGCGCTTTCGGGTCAGCCTGCTCCGGGATGCTGGCAGGTCCTGTTCAACAGCCGCAACCAGGCGCCAATCGCCCGCATCCAGTTCGCCCTCGCCGGCGTGAATGCTCACATCAATCATGACCTTCCGCAGGCGATCGTATCCAACTGCCAGGCGACGAACACGATTCCACAACATGGCGGGGCGCAATACAACGACTATACGGCGATCAACTCCACCCTTGACGGGCTTATTGAAACCGCTAAGCAGGAGTTGAACGTCCGGCTGCTCGGCGATGCGCTCCCGCCCGTTTCTCACTTGGAAGATACCTTTGCTGCCTGGAGCGTGAGCGCGGCGCGCGAATCCGCGTGGAACAATGCCGAACTCCTATGGCATCTCCAGCCCATGCCGATGCTTGCTTCCACTTTCATGGGCACGCTTGACGGCCTGACTACGTGTTGCGGGTAAGGCTCTGCTGGTGCCTGTTCCGGAGTTGCCGCTTAGTTGACCTGAAGTCGCACAGTCTTAGCGTAGATTTTCAATAGCGGTTCCGATCTTCACTGACTAGGTCAGCACCGCTGACAGCCAACACTTTGTCTCCATAGATAGCGTGTACGCGTGCTCGGAAGTCGGGAAGCTCAGGAGGAGTCTGAGTGTTTTCAGGAACCAGGCGAGCAATCACACGCCCGCGTTTGGTGATTTGGACCTCTTCGCCTCGGCGCAAGAGCCGCTCGATCTTCTTGAATCTGTGGCGAAGGTCCCGCACGGAGGCTTTTCTCATGTGATACACCGTAGCATTACATTGCAAGTTTATTAATGCGGGTGATTTCCATTTGCACCGTCCGCCGTCATTCATACCGCAACGCTTCGGCGGGAAGCACGCTGGCGGCCGACCATGAGGGATACAAGGTCGCGATGAAAGAGACGCCGATGGCGACAATTGCCACCAGAACTCCGTCGAGGACGCGCGGGGCGAACGGCACGTAGTCGATGGAATAAACTTCGGCGGAAAGCGATACCAGGTGGTAGTGCCCGGCTGCCCACGAGAGCAGATATCCCGCGATCAGCCCCAGCACCGTCCCGATCACACCGATCAGATATCCCCTGATAGATAAAGATGCGCCGGATCTGCCGCTTCTTCGCGCCCATCGAAACCAGCACTGCGATGTCGCGCGTCTTCTCCATCACCATCATGATCAGCGAGATCAAGATATTGAGCGCGGCGACAAACACAATCAGTCCGATGGTGATAAACGTCACCACCCGCTCCAGCCGCAGGGCATGGAAGATGGCGCGGTTCTGCTCCATCCAGTTGGTGGACATGAAGCCCTTGCCAGCGGCGGCCTCCAGCTTCTGCGCGATTTCCGGCGCCTTGTAGATATCGTCGATCTTGAATTCCAGAACCGAGACCACATCGCCCAGGTCGAAGAGTTTCTGTGCGTCAGCAGAGCGGGATAAAGGCCCAGGAACTGTCGTATTCGTAGAAACTCGACGAGAAGATTCCCGTCACCTTGAAGCGCTTGTACTTGGGGACAATGCCGAACGGCGTGAGCTCGCCCTGCGGACTGGTGACGGTCACCAGCGATCCAACCGTTGCGCCCAGTTGGTCGGCCATGTCTTTGCCAAGAATGATCGGCGGCAGCGAAGCGGTGACGCGCGCGGAGAGCGGATTGGGTTCGTCGGGGTCGGGAGGTGAACTCCTGCCCTGATCTTCTTTTCGTGCTTCGAGGCTGTCCGCTGAGCCGCTCTTGATGGTGTCGAGAATATCGCTGACCTTGCGCTCATCTTGCGGCAGGATGCCCTTGAGGATCGCTCCCTGAGCCCGGGCCCCACGCGAGATCAATACCTGCTCGTAAATCGCGGGAGCACCGGCGAGAACGTGTGGCTGCTTCTGCAATCGCGCGAGCAAGTCTTGCCAGTTGCGGATGCCATCGCTTTCGACGCGCAGCAAGTTGATGTGCGAAGTCGAGCCGAGCAGGCGCTCCTGCAAGTCCTGGCGAAATCCGTTGTTGATGGCCAGCGCGATGATGAGCGAAGCGACGCCCGCCGCTACTCCGACAATGGAGATGATGGTGATGACCCCAATGACGGCCTGGCGCCGTTTGGCCCGCAAATAACGCGCCGCGACAAAGAGTTCAAATTGCATGCGGAGAAGCCCAGCGAAGGTTCATTGTAGCGAAAAGCAGGTTGACCACGGATTTGCGCGGATGGACACAGATCTGTTGGGTCATTTCCGAAGGGCAGACCTACTTGCTGTCATCCTGAGCGGAGCACGAGTCCGGTGGCGGACTCGTGCGTAGTCGAATGACCACGATAGCAGCGGACGATCGTGCCCTCAAGGCAGGCCGTCCAAACCTGGATACACTAATCCTAGAACTCTCTTACAAATCCGCGTTCCGCGTAATCCGCGGTTAGCTCTTTTGAAGTCCTGGCAGCACGCCAGGCACGCGGGCCCTATATTCGCGAAACGCTTCCCCGAACCGCGCTTCCAGTTCGCGGTCTTCCATGTGAATCATCACCGCTCCGGTGATCACGGCGAAGGCCGCTAGGGCGTAGAGGGGGACCAATCCTGTCCCGATACACCATCCGAAAATCTCGCAGAGGTGGCCCAGATAAATGGGATGGCGCACGCGCGACCGAATGCCACTCGTGATTAGTTGTTGGCGATGGCGATCCGGCTCCAGTTCGGCCAGGCCGGAAACCTGGGTGCGGTCGAACCGCTGGAATGCGGCGCGGTAAATTGAAAATCCCACAAGAAAGAAGATGGCCGCAGGCGCCCAGGTAAACCACCTTGTATAGAAGTGGATCGAGCGAAACGGCCACATTACTACAAAGGCGATAGCGATAAATCCGCCCCACACCGGTGCGATGAAAGCGTAAGCACGCCGCCCGCTTGCCCGCCAGCGCTCCACAAATGGATGCACCGCAAGCCAAAACAGCGGAATGGTGCCGTACACCGAGCAGGCCAGCAGAGCGAACAGACCGACAATAGCGCGAAGGTTCATGGAGTGGTGTGCGCCTGTTTGCTAGAGCGGTTCCCGGGATTAGTGTATCCGCCCGTTCGGGTAGTGCAGCGCTTCAGCGCCGCGTTGGCTGCGCCCGAAAGACCTACACTACCCGTGCCAACCGGACACACCTATTGCAGAACTGCTCTAACCAGCGTGGACGCAATTTGAAAGGGCACAGCTTTGGCCGTGCCCCTTCAAAACTGCCAGTCCTTAGGTTCTGGCCCCAGAGCAATGCAAGTCAGCATTCCACCGAATGGTCGTTACCGCTCGCCTGCCGCCTTCATCACGCTCTTGCTGATCCCCATGTTCTCGAAGCGATCATAAACGCGGATCACCAGCGTGTGCTCCTCTGGGGCAGCAACGCGCTTGGCTGCTCCACTCTTGCTTTCGCTCGCATTTGCCGCCGAAATCGACACGTTGAAATCGTAATTCTCAACTTTGTAGTCCGAGATCTTCCCAACCGGTTCGACTGTTTGCCAATCGCCCGCATCCAGCGAGTACTCGGCACGGCTGATCGGCGAGAAGCTATCCACTGCGTGGAACGTCACGTGTAACTTATCCCCCTCGACGCGAGTGCTCAGCGATTCAATGTGCGGCGGGGTATTGTCCACCTCAAACCGCGGGCTAGTGCTTTCGCCCGTCAAGGTGTCCTCGGGCGAGTGCGAAGGCGCATCCGAGGCGACCACGCGAATGGTGTAGCCTCCGTCGGAAAATAGGTCGGAGTCGAGGTTGACAAACCGCTCATCAATCCCGTCGCGCAACAGCTTCCAGCGGCTCTCGCCGTCGCCGCGATAGTAGACGCTATAGATCAGGGAGTCATCGTTTTCATCCCGCGCCTTCCACTTCACCACAATGGACTGCTTGTCATGGACCATGGGAAGTGGAGGCACATAAGGGTTGGGTGCAGAACTTTCCGGCTCGGTGTGCGTGCCTGCCGGAACTCGCGAGCCAACCACGACGGTTACATTCTCCACCTCGGGAGCGACGTTCTTGGGCAGGTAATTAAGCGTTACGCTTTCAATGGCCGCCGCTGGTGTGCCGGGATGCAGCACGGCCTTCCACTGAATAAAGCGCGCCGAAGGCGCGTCCACCGGCAGGTCTTTCCGCAGATCAACCTGCTTCCACACGCTCCAGTTGCGGTCGGGATTGTCCACGTTGCCGCTGCGCGCGAACAGCTCGAAGCTGCCGCTGCCGCGAACTTCCACGCGTCCCCACTGGGAGAAGTTTTTCGCGTCGAAGACATCGCTCTCGTAGGTACCCTCTTCGACCGGGCTCGGGCCAAGAAGAAATACCTTCCCCAGATTGCTGGTGGCTGCGAACAGTCCGCCCTTCGCCGCACGCGCGAAGGCGGTCACCTGGTTGGCGCTGGCCTTGGCCAAGTCGATGTAATCGTTTCCGCCGATGACATAAATCTTGCCCCGATTTCCCGTGCCCGCGAGCAAGCGCCCTGCCTGATCGAACGCAAGCGCGTAGACCAAGTCTTCATGCGAGGACCATATCGTCTTCGGCGAACCGTCTGGCGCGATGCGGTATATCTCCGATCCGCCAACGTTGGTCACATTGGGGTAGGGAATCGCCGTGAACGCGGGAGCGGAGGCGCCGGGACCAACTGAACTGCCTTGCGCGCCCAACGTAATCACCGTTCCGCCGCCGGCCGGCGGTGCGGTCGCCAAGGGAACGCTTCCTACCGGTGCAGGCGGTAGAGTTGCTCCCCTTTCTCTCCGGCTCCGGCCGCGTAGATGTTGCCCTGTGCGTCGACGGCGAGGGCAGTGATCTCCTTCTTGGGCGCGCTGTACAGCACGAAGCCTTCGCCCTGCGGCGGGATGCGATAGATTAGCCCACTGCCATCGGTTCCGGCGATCAGGTTGCCGGAGTTGTCGAAATCGAGTGCGCGGATTTGCGCCTCATCGCTCTTGAAGAACAGTGCGCCGTTGCCATTACGATCCACACGGAAGATCTCGCCGCGATCGCCGGTGCCGACATAGACCTGCCCCTGGCGATCGAGTGCCAGCGCCCAAATGTACTTCGTTTTGGGATCGAAGAAGACGCTGGCACTGTAACTGGAATCGACAGCTACCGAAGTTCGCGGAGACTCCCCCGCCGAACTGGGCTTGCTACCTTCCTGCGCTGCCGCAACTTCTGCGGTTGTGTGCGATCCCTCAGGAGTTTTCCCCGGGGCCGGGCCGCCGTGAACGATTTTGTACACCTTGCCATCGGGCGACGTGGCCGCGTAGATGGCGCCACTCGGATCCACAACGAGCGCCTGCACCTGCAATTCCTGCGGGGCAAAAATGATGCTGGCCTTGCCGTCCGGCGTCAGCTTGTAGACGCGCGCCGGCGATCCAGCCGCGGCATAGGCATTGCCCTGCGCGTCGGCGGCGAGCCCCCAAAGATAAGTCGAAGGCGATGTGTACAGCGCGTTGAAGGCAGGTGCAAGAGTGAGCCTTCCATCGCTGCTGATGGCGACCCCGTGGCTGGTCCCTTTTTCGAACTCGTCGTACTTAGTCTGTTCCCAGGTGCGTGTCCCTTGTGCCCAACACATTACCGCGAGCAACGGGCAAAAGAGCGCCAGTCGAAGCACTTTCATTCATGAGTCCTGATTGGCCGATTGGCAGGAATAAGAGAAGCGTAACACACGCGTGACTGGGAATTTGCCCTGTTCTATGCTCGGGTCTGCAATGGTAAGGCACCACCCCTGCGCCTTTCCCGAATGCGGGCGGTGATGTAACTCTAGGGGTTTTCTCAGCAGGATTCGTCAGCACAGACAATCAGTGGGGCCCAATTCCGTGGCACCCACTTCAATTTGATCGATCGTGCTGTACACGGCGAAGGGATTGCCGTCGATCGTAATCTTGCCTGAGTGGATTCCGGTGAAGGTCACTTCATTCCTGTCCTGGCTGGTGATCACGAACACCGGCGCGCCACTGTCGCCGCCGGCAGGTTCGCGTTGCTGCTGCGACCAGGCCGCGGGTTTGCTCACCGATGAGATCAGGAGCCAAATAGTGCCAAAGCGAAGGCGACTGTCTTGATTGGATAGATGCTGTAATGACTGGCGCTGATTTTCATACTGACCTCCTTCCGGTCATAGGTTATGGCGGCGATCATTCTCGAAAGCGAGGAGCAACTTCACCGCGCGGCTGCCCCTCGCCGAACCCCACCCGAACAAGAGCTCTTTTGGATGGCGACACGGCATTCCTAGCGCGAGGCAATAGAGCTTACGGCCCGATTAGCTGCACATCGACAACACCAGAGAAGTTGGACACCTTGCCGCTGCTATCGGTGAATGTTCCCCCGACCGAGAGCGGTATTTGGCTTCCGGTGGCCACGCCTGTGACATCAACTTGTGCGGTCATATACACGGCACCACCGGCTGAAACCGGTCCCAAGTCGACAGGGAGCGTTGAACCAAGGTAGGGGAGAGTGGCTGCCGCCGCGACCACCGAGGTTACGGTCACATCTTTAGCCTGGCTGCCACCGGCATTGAGAAACTGCAGTCCGATTAAGAATCTGTCGCCCAATCGATTCAGATTCTCATCGGCAATGACGCTGATACTTGCCGGCTGTTGCGGTAAAGGGACCGGCCCGCCAATTACGCTGTAATAGTCGATGTCATTACTTTCCTGGCCTACGACGGTCAATAGCAGCCGATACGAGTCAACGCCGAAGGCGGACGAACTCAGATACAACGAGAAATCCAGGATCTCGCCTGTTTCGATTGGCTCGGTGCCAGCCTGACCCGTCCAGTAGAAGTGCAGGCCGCCCCAGTTGGGCTCCCATCGTGGGTGGTCGCTTGTGCCCTGAATCGCGAAGGTCGGGCCAAACAGATCCATACCGTCATCGGGAGCGCCAGTCGGATTTAGTGAACTGACACGATCGGTCGACATCCCGGCCGGCTTCCAGAACTCGACGCCCCAACCCGGGGGAGGAACAGCCTGGGAAAGGCTGAGGCCGTTCAACACATCGGAACCGACCTCGAGAAAAAAGTGTTCCATCGGAGCTATCTCGGGGTTGTACACACGGTACCGAAATTGGTTCTGAGATCCAGCCGGGTCCACTTCAAGGCCCACTTCCGGGCTGCCACCGGGTTTAACCAGCGTTATCTGGTACATCTCAACGTAGTCGGATTTAGCGGATTTGGTGCCGATTCCGCGCACGAGGTCATTATTCGAGTTGGGATGTCCTCGTAGTGGCGCACATCCCGGAGGCGCTGGGTTAACCGCGGCACCAGCCGGTATGCGGAAACGGTTATTGGGATTGTTGCCGCCTGAGTTGTCAATGATGATGTTGTCGTACCGGTCGTAATAGCAATTGCTAACCGGGTCAGCGCGATCCTGCTGGGTACCCCAGCCATTCGTAAAGTAGATGTGCTGGTTACCTGGATCGCCAGTGGATGGATAGTTAACGCCTGCAACACCGAGGGAGTGCCGGCTTTTTCCATTGTCATTCATAACCACCGAGCCGTCGGGGTTATGCCAGAACATGGACGCTGCCACGTTTTCGTCAATGGGATTGTTGTCGCCGTTGATCACCAGGCCGTAAAGCGTCTGATATGTTGCCTCGTCTTTGTTATAAGTCCGGACGCTCAGTCCGTTAGGATTGCCTCCCCCGAAGATGCCTCTGCTGTACTTATAGCCGCGATTCGCCAGGTATTTTTCTACTCCCCCCGCGGTTCCGTTGCCACCACTCCACACCTGAACTCCAAGGAACGAACCCGTCTGTTGGTAGATATAGAATTTCAAGGAGTCCCTGAGTGCGAGCGAGTCGGCACTCCAGTTACCAAAAGTCGTCGGCCAATTCTGTACTGGGTTCTCGCTGGCAGGATGGTCAACTAGAGGTTGTGTCCCGACCATGTGAGCGTCACTTAAATCCCACATGAAATTTGCCGCCGTCGCCGCAGCACATATGCCTCCCTTGACCTCGGTGCCGTCCTGCACCTGGCTTTGCGTGATATCGGGGAGGCCGGTGGGATTGTGAGTATCGACGAATCTGTCGCCTGCCTGCAAATCAACGACAGTGAGGGAGAACACAATGGCTGCGGCAACGAGCAATGACGAGGTTCGGGTTCTCATACCAGCCTCCTTCTGGTCATGGTTGTGGCGGCAACGATTTTGAAAAGCGAGGAGCAACTTCACCGCAGTTAGTTGCCCCTCACCGGGAGTGCGCGAGTGAATGTCGGCCAGACCTACAGCGCTCTCCCTAACCAAAAATCAAAAAGGCCCATGACTCGTCTCACCCGCTTCCTGACGCTTCTCTCGCGGCTGGCGTCAAGGACAGCGATCAAGACACAGCTGTCTCATCTCGTTCGGGTGGACAGGCCTGGAGAAGCCATCAGCAACGTCGCCTGGCGCGCGTTGAAGTGCGGCCGGGTGGCGATGAGCCTTGCCATCTCGCCGAGCGTCAGGAAGCAGCCTCCTATGCGGAATGCCCAGACGGCCGCGTCCTCGCCTTGCAGCTCGGGCGAGAAGCCCGGGTGCTCTTCCAGGAAGAGAGCGAAATCTTCCAGTTGGCTGGTTTGCTTTGTCCCTTGGCATTTCATGGCTGCCCTCCACCGGCTTCAATCTCTTGGCGGCGCGGTTCGTAGGGCACCGCCGCTAGCTTCGGGTCTCACCGCTCCCGGAGGGGGTATTTCCCTCCTCCGGGAGCTCTTCCCCGAAAGTGCAGGTTCTTGAGCCCGCTCAATTTCCTGCTCTTGGGGGCACAATGCGCTCGTTCCGGTTTTGGTTCAATGGTTAGGGGATGATTTCGGGATGAGTTTTGCATGATCGTCGAAGTGATTGATGTATAAGGAGTTAGCGTTGAGTATGATCAATATGGATGAAACAGGGCGGGGTGGTCACGGGCAGAAAAAGGGCTTTTACATTGGCGTAAATCGGGTGTGATCAGGGGAATCGGGCTTCAGAGCCTGCGAAAGAAGTCCCCTGCGATAAACGGAAACCTCAGTTTCCCAGCTGAAGAGACGGTGTCGCAACCTCTGCCGTCCCTACGGGAAGCCGGTCTCATTTGCTACTTACCCAGCCGCGCAACCACCCCAAACCGCGCAAAAACGGCGCGATTTGGGGACCCAGGTGCGCGCTGGGCAAGATGCTACCGCCCCTTCAAGAGCGTGTGGTCCTCTCGAATAACTCCCGTTGAACACAGCTTTAGCGCGCGTCGCTGAACGGCGCCGACAGCAGATAGCTCGTAGCTTCGGGCTGCCGGCTACTTGATCGTCAGTGTGATGATCTGCGAACCCGTCACGACGTAGTCCACCGGAGTAGACGCTTCGTCTACGGCAGACTCGCCCACGACGATCATGTCCTGAGTACCGCGCATGCCATCCATCACGTTCATGACGGACAGCGGCAATGTCGGCATCACCTTGTCGTCCACCATGGCCTGCGGGTTGGCTTCCAGCAGTGAGACGTAAACCTCGGAGTTGGTGTGCTCTTTGTTGAGCAGCGCAATGGTGGAGCCTGAGATCGAGGCGGCGGCTCATGGGGCCTGACACCCGCCGCATCTTGTCGAGAGTGTCGCCGTCACTGACCAGAATGCGCAGCGTACCCTTGGGCGTGGAGGTCGGAATCTTCACCGGAATCTGGCGGAGAATGCTTTCGCCGCGATAGGGTCGCAGCAGGGTCTCGATGGTGATCTCATCGCCGGGACGAGCTTCGGTGACGTCCGTGCGGGCAGTTTCGAGGCGCGCGGAGCGCCGGTCAGGAACCAGGTCGAAGTTCAATTCCACGCCGTCGATCTTCGGCGTTGCGTAGGGATTCTCGAAGATGCGGCTGAAGTGCTCGCCGATGGAAAGTGCGATGCCGTAAGCCGTGGGAGTGGTGCCGTCGAGCGGAGCGTACATGTTCTGCACGCGCAACTTGGGATAGCCCACAACGTCAATATCGCCGCGCAAACGATAGGTCGTGTCCTCGCCGTATTCGTTCATTCCCTGGATGGCATTGAACACCGTGGCCATCATTGCGGCTGGCGTGACCTTGGCGTTGTTCAGCACTTCGTAATGAAACTGTTTGGGGTGCGAGACACCGTTGAAGCTAAGAGTCACCGGAATCATGTGTGGTTTGCGATCGAAGCGCCCCATGAGGCCCGCACGCCGGTCTTGGACGAACGCGCCGACCGGTTCGGTGGTGTTAACGATCTTGAAGGAGTTCTCTGGCGAAGGCAGAGTGGCCAGCACCGTCGCCTTCGTCATTGGCATATCGACGCTGCCCGACTGCAGCAGCGGATGGCCGCACGCCAGCAAGTGGGTGTCGTCGAGATAGGTGACGGTACACGTACCAGCGATGTTCATGTCGCCACGTACCAAAATCGCGCTGACCGCCGAGCCTGGTACCAGCGGTTCCGGCTGCTTATCATTGCTGACCGAACCGGCTCCCATCACAGGTACAACACCGACTGAGGCGAAGTCCTTGGAGAATAGGCGCAGTGTGTTTTCGCTGAATCCGGTGAAGACCAGCGGAGTCTCGATGGGCTTCAGCAGGTTCGAGTAGCTTGTGTCCTGCTGATTCGGAGCGGCGCCCAAGCCGGGACCAGAAGTTCGGGTTGCCGACTGCTTCTCACCCGACGGCCCCCGCGCCTCTTCCGGAGCGGGTGTCTTGTCCATGGCGTCAATTTCAAGCATGGAGCTAGCCGGAGTGATTCCTGCAATCGGCTCTTTGGAAAACTCGCCAATGCGATAGGCGATGGCGCCTACGAGTTTGCCGTCGATGTAAACCGGACTGCCGCTCATCCCTGCGACCACGCCGAAGTACTCGACCTTCTTGCCGTGCAGCCGTGCCAGGATGACGTCGGACTTGGGGCCGGCCATGTTGCGCAGCACCCCAAGGATCTCGACGTCCATCGCTTCCGGAGTCACACCTTCGAAGACGGTATAGGCCACACCATGCATGCCAGCTTTGACCTGGTCCTCGGGCATGATTTGAACTTTGGGCTTCTCGGCCGCGAAACCGGCCAACGAAGTGAGGGAGAGTAAAACTAGCGAGACGACGTTACGCAACATGTTCCTTGTCCCTTATCTTAAGCCGCCGAGCGGCCTTGCCACCAAGAGCGGCAATCCCCTGCGCCCGAAAAGCGAACACCCGTGGGGAGCCACGACTGGCTAAATTGACTGCGGCCATGTCCTAACGTTAGCGTTTGGGCACTTTCTGCGCGCCACAGCGAGTCAAACAGGCTGAATTTGCATTTATACTAGCAGACAGTCCGGCCCAAGAGGCATCCTGATGTATTCTGAGAAACACCTTATCCGTCCCGGTATTTCACCCGTGGTTGTCAACCGCCTGAGTAAGGCTGTTATTACCTTGCTGGCGTGCGTCCTTTGTTTCGTCATGCCTGGCCGTGCACAATCGTCCGGCGGCAATGATTCGGGGGCGCAGACGCAGCCGCAACCAACGAAGAGCCAGCAAGACCAGATGCCTGCTGAGGCTGGAGGTCCCGCCGGGGAATCCGGCTCCATCGCCGTGCCCAAGAAGAAGGAGACCGAAGAAGCGCCTCCCCCGCCCAAGCCGAAGCAGCCTACCGACAATCCGCAATACTCGCTCCACGTCGACGTCCCGGTGGTAACCGTGGACGCGCGCGTGTTGCAGAAGGACGGGCGCCCGCTGGCCTTGCCGGAACAGGTGGCGAAGGAACACTTCAAGGTTTGGGAAGATGGGGTTCCCCAGCAAATCCAGAGCGTCACCATGAGCAAGGCGCCGATCACCGCGGTCCTGTTGGTGGAGTTCGCTGCCACCAATTACAACTTCATGTATGACGCGCTGAATGCCTCGTACACGTTTGCCTCGAGCCTGCAACCGCAGGATTGGGTCGCCATCGAAGAATTCGACATGAAGACGCACATCCTGTTGGACTTTACGCAGGACAAACAAGCGGTCTTCGGCGCGCTCAACACGATGCGCATTCCCGGGTTCAGTGAGACCAACATCTTCGATGCCATGTATGACACGTTGGACCGTCTGGATCGCATTCCCGGGCACAAGGAGTTAGTCGTGGTCGCCAGTGGTCGCGACACCTTCAGCAAAATAATCCTCGACACAATTCTGAAGAAGATCAAGATCACGCCCAACGTGACCATCTATACCATCTGCACAGGAGAAGCCTACCTGGAGCGGGTGGACGCAATAGCTGGCTCCAATCCCGACGTTTCCATGGCGCTGATGGATTACGTCCAGGCCAAGAACCAGATGGCGACCTTCGCCCGGATGACCGGGGGCCGCAGCTACGCTCCGCGGATGATGGGCGAATTGCCGGACATTTTCCGGGAAGTTGCCCAAGCCATTCGTAATCAATACACCATCACCTACAAGCCCACCAACCCCAAACAAGACGGTACGTATCGTAAGTTGAAAGTCGCACTGGTTGGACCCGATGACAAGCCGCTCATCATCAAGGACGAGAAGAACAAGGACATCAAGTACACGATCGTGGCCCGCGAAGGCTACACCGCCAAGCACGAGGTGGAGTAGGTCCGTTCGAGAATGTCATCCTGGCGCGCTTGACCGGCGGCTATCGAAGCGACGTTCGGGTCGTGCGGCGCTTCAGCGCCGCATCTTAAGCTCTTTATTATTTTTGTCATCCCGAGTGGGCTTCAGCCCGCGAGGGATCTGCGGTTCGAATTTTTCAGCAAGCGCTGCAGACTGCGCCGTCTGGTTATTTCCTGGCCAGTGGAACGATTGCTTTCGCGGCGGTGCTTCTCCGAGACGACTCCAGTCCTTCTCTGTGGGACGGCTCAGTCTTCCTGAGTGCTAAAATCAAAGGTTCCTACCCCACCTGGAAGGATTGCCGTCATGTCAGAAGCTGTCGCACGCCTTATTGCTTCCCCACCCGCTCCCCTGGTTTCGCTCACCGAAGACGAAGTACTTTTCCGCGACACGGTTCGCCAGTTCGCAGACGAGAGCGTCCGGCCGTACGTCAAGGAGATGGACGAGAAGGGTGTCTTCGAGCCCAAGCTCATTGAACAATTCTTTCAGCTCGGTTTGATGGGCATTGAAGTCCCCGAGCAATACGGCGGAGGAGGCGGCACCTTCTTCGAGGCGATCCTCGCGGTGGAGGAACTTTCACGCGTCGATCCGTCCGCCGGAGTTATCGTGGACGTGCAGAACACGCTGGTCAACAACGCTTTCCTGCACTGGACAACCGAAGAGCAAAAGAAGCGCTATCTGCCGCGCATGTGTAACGACACCGTGGGTGCCTATGCATTGAGCGAAGCCGGTTCGGGCTCGGATGCCTTCGCGCTGCAAACCAAAGCGGAGTTGAAGGGCGACGAGTATGTACTCAACGGCCAGAAGCTGTGGATCACCAACGGCAAGGAAGCCGGAGTCTTTATCCTGCTGGCCACGATCGATCCTTCCGCCGGATACAAAGGCATCACCGCCTTCATCGTCGAGAAGAGCTTTCCCGGCTTCACCGTCGGCAAGAAGGAAGACAAGCTCGGCATCCGGGCGTCCAGCACCTGCGAGTTGATTCTGGAAGACTGCCGCGTGCCCAAGAATAACGTGCTGGGCGAAGTCGGCAAGGGCTACAAGATCGCCATCGAGACCTTGAACGAAGGCCGCATCGGCATCGGCGCGCAGATGCTCGGACTGGCGCGCGGCGCATGGGAGTTCGCCGTGAAGTACGCGCAGGAACGCAAGCAGTTTGGCCGCGCCATCGCGGAGTTCCAGGGCATCCAGTTCCAGATCGCGCAGATGGCCACCGAGATCGAGGCTGCCCGCATGTTGCTTTACAACTGCGCCCGCATGAAGGATGCCGGCATGAACTTCGTGAAGGAAGCGGCGATGACCAAGCTCTACACCTCACAGGTGGCCGAGCGCGTGGCCTCGCTTTGCGTCGAGATCTACGGCGGCTACGGCTTCACCAAGGACTACCCGGTGGAGAAGTTCTTCCGCGATTCGAAGATCGGCAAGATCTACGAAGGCACGTCGAACATGCAGTTGCAGACCATCGCCAAGCTGGTGATGGGCAAGTAGCGCCGCGGAGTTATTCACCAACCCTCTCGCCTGAGCTGCAACGGGCGCTGGGGGGGCCCGTCACCTTACCGACCGCAATGGCAAAGGCAACATCCTTTTTGAGTACTCGTCGCGGGAAGACTACGACCGGATTCTTGAGGTGATGAAGGCGAAGTAACGGGCTGACAGCACTATAGCGGCAAACGGCGTGAGCGCCAGCTGGCCCTGCCGGTGCCCTTTCTCTCGCTGAAAATTGACAAAGCCTGTTGGATTCAACCCGCAGCCGTGCTACCATTCGCGGAAAAATCAGGGCGTTCCACCCCATTGGGGCGATGCAGGGACGAAATTTGGGGCATACTTTCGCGAGGAAATCGATGCGCGCTATTTGTCGTTTTGTCCTGTTTCTTCTTCCAACAATTAGTTTTGCGCTGACGGCTCCGCTGCTCTTCGCACAACAGGTGATTGCGACAATACCGGTGGGACCCCAGCCCTGGAAGGTCGCGGTCAACCCGGCCACCAATAAGATTTACGTGGCCAACTATTGCTGTAATGCCTCCGTGAGCGTGATTGACGGGGCCACCAACAACGTTACCGCCACAATCAGCCTCGCGAACATTCCCCAAGCCATTGCGGTTAATCCGGTGACCAACAAGATCTACATTGTCCTGCCTATAGTCGGTGTGGTTGTGATCGACGGAGCGACCAACAACAACACGACTGTAATAGATCCCCATGCGGTGGCACCCTGGGCCCTGGCGGTCAACCCGGCGACTAACAAGATCTACGTTGTCAACGTCGACAGCAACAACGTAACCGTGATCGACGGCTACACCAACAACGTTGTTGCAGACGTCAATGTCGGAAGCCATCCGGAGGCAATCGCGGTCAACGGCGTCACCAACAAGATCTACGTTACGAACCATGGCTACCCGGGCGGTGGAAACACCGTGACCGAGATCGACGGCGCCACCGATAGCACCAGCACCGTGGGCGTGGGCAACACCCCTTATGCGCTGGCCGTTAACCCGGTCACCAACAAGATCTACGTGGCCAACCTGAATAGTGCCTCCGTGACCGTGATTGATGGAGCTACCCACCAGACCGCTACCGTCAATGTTGGTACTAACCCTGAGGCTGTGGGCGTCAATGCAGCGACCAACAAGATCTACGTAGCCAATTATGGTGGCGCCGGCGGCATCACCGTGATTGATGGCAGCACCGATGACACCACTACCATCCCAGACACGGCTGGGCCTGATGCCGTGGCGGTTGATGCCGTGCGCGATCAAATCTATGTAGCCGACTCGCAGAACATTACGCTGCAGGTGATCGACGGCGGTACCAATGACGTGGTTACCTTAGATCTTGCAGGCTTTCCTACGGACGTGGCCGTCAATCCAGTGACCAATAGGGCATACACCGCTAACCGAGACCAAGACAATGTCTCCGTCATCGCCGGGACAACTAACTCGACCCCGCTACAATTTGTTCCTGTCACGCCTTGTCGTTTGGTGGACACGCGGCCCGAGCACGGCGGCAGCGGCCCGATTCCGGGTGGAACATCGCTGGCGTTCAACCTTCCACAGTTGGCGCAATCCGCTTCCCCACCCTGTGCGAGCCTTTCCTCGGCCGCCGCTTATTCGCTGAATGTCTCCGTCGTGCCTTCCGGCCCGCTGGGCTATCTCACTACATGGCCGACTGGCGAAGACCAGCCTTTGGTCGCCACCCTGAACTCGCTGGATGGCCGCATCAAGGCCGATGCCGCCATTGTGCCCGCGGGTTATCAAGGCGAAGTTAGCGTGTACGTCACCAACACGACGAACGTCGTGATTGACATCGATGGCTACTTCGCTCCGGTGAGTAGCTCCACGCTGGCCTTTTATCCCATGACGCCCTGCCGCATCGCCGACACCCGCAAGTCCACCTTTCCTCAAGGCCTGGGCACACCGTTCCTTTCCGGCCAGACGGCGCGTGATTTCCCGGTGCTGTCGAGCACCTGCAACATACCGAGCACGGCGCAGGCGTATTCGCTGAATTTGTCGGCCGTGCCGTATCCAAGCCTGGGGAATCCGCTGGGCTATCTTGAAGTTTGGCCGACGGACCAGATGCCGGCGAACCCAGTCTCCACGCTGAACAATCTAACGGGAACCGTGGTCGCGAACGCCGCCATTGTGCCTGCAGGTACGGGCGGTGAGATTACCGTGTATCCAAGCAACAACACCGACCTGGTAATCGACATCAACGGATACTTTGCGCCGGCCGGACCGGGCGGGCTGTCGCTGTATCCGGCGGCGCCCTGCCGCGTGATTGACACCCGCAAGATTGGTAGCGGGCAGCCCTTCAGTGGATTGCTCAATCCGCCAGTGGACGTGGTGGACAGTCCGTGCGCTCCGCCCAACACGGCACAGGCCTACGTGTTCAACACCACGGTGGTGCCGTCAGGTTTTCTTGGCTATCTGACATTGTGGCAGAACGACCCCATGCATCAGCCCGTGGTTTCGACCCTGAACGCGCTGGACGGCTGGATCACCAACAACATGGCGATCGTGCCTACCAGCGATGGGAAGATCGATGCCTATGCGTCTGGGATCACGCAACTGATCCTCGACATCTCCAGCTACTTCGCGCCATAGGAGTCGAACCTTCACTTAGGTCGACCGCGCTACGGCACAATCCCTAACTCGGAATCAACTCTGCCGGCCCAGGTTCGGCGCCGGATTATATTGTGGTTCGTTCGGCACTGAGGGAATGACCGTTCGTGCTAGGATTCCTCAACCGCACTATTACCGATCGCTGCGAAAGAGAGCGTCCCTATGAAACACATCCTCGCACAGATAGCTGTTGGTCTCTTGTTGACTGGTCTGGCGGTCGCTCAGACCCCACAGCAGTGGCCCACTCCGAGTCCGGAACAGCAGATGATGGGCTACTTCGTCGGCGATTGGAAGTTGGAGGGCACCATGAAGGTCAGCCCGACTGCTCCGGCCGGGCCTTTTACTTCAACCGAGCGCGCCGAGTGGGTGCCGGGCAGCTTTTTCGTCGAAACCCATTCTTCCATGAAGTCACCCATGGGCAACATCCGTGGCATGCGAGTCATGGAATACAACCCCGCGGACAAAGTCTATACCTACAACGCTTACAACAGCCTCGGCGAGCACCAGGTGGCGCTCGGCCACGTTCAAGGCAACACGTGGACATGGACCGCGGAAGAGAAAATGAACGGCGCTACCGTGAATGGACGCTACACCGTCACTCTTGTTTCTCCCACGTCATACACCTTCAAGTCAGAGGTAGCTACGCCCAGCGGTGGATGGAGTACGGTCATGGAAGGCAAGGCTACGCGCTCTCAGTAGAGGCACCGGAGTTCAGGAAGAAGCGCGGCGACCGATGCGCGGGGCGATGACGTAATTCAGTTGCACCAGAACGATGAAGGCGATGCTCCAGTAGGTGTTGAAGACACACAGCAACGCGCCGAATGCATAGAGCGCTTGCGCAATTACGATGCGCCGCTTGATCGCCGTCGAGAAGTGCGGCGGCATGTCTTCTTTCACCAGCCCGCTTCCCAACGCACATACCCAACTGAAATACAAAGTGCTCCCCAGCAGCAGGATGTTCAGCCAGTAGATGAGCAGCGCGAGACGGTAAGCCGTGAACTCCGCCAGGAACGCGGTCGAAAACGGCGTGATCGAAACCAGAAACAAGAAAGCAATGTGAATCCAGGAAAGACTTCGGTCGGAGCGCACCAGGTGGTTAAGTTGTGTCTGCTGGCCAACCCAGAAAATTCCCAGCGTCATGAAACTCATCATGTACATCAGGAGCCGCGGGGAGAGCGCGACCAGAGCGCGCCATAGGTCGTGCTCGTTGTGAACAGACTCGACCGCCGGGGCGCGAAGGTCCAGGACCAGCAAGGTCATTGCGACTGCGAAGATGCCATCGCTCAACGCCGCCAGACGTTCCACGCTTTGCCCAGCGATGCGATTGTAAGAGGTCGTCATCTACGTCGCCCACCTCTTAGCCGCCCATCCAGCGATCGCGCCGAATACGATGCCGCAGAGCACTCCGAGAACAAGCCGATTCATGAGCAACGCTTCTACACTAGTTCGCGCGCGCGGCGCAAGTGCGGATGGTTGGTGAGTTAAGGAAGACAGGTCTCGAGATCAATCGGTTTGCATGTTTTCGCTCGTCTAACTCCCCGCGCGATTTCACCTCCCTCCATCTCCTGTGTTATAACCGCCTGTTTCCCCTTTGTGCGCGGCCGCCGCTAGGTGCGTCCACTCAAAACTGTTGCCGCGCGTTTCCACGACTCGGAGGAATTGCTTGGATTTCCAGCTCTCGGACGAACAACTGCAACTAAAGAAAATGGTGCGCGACTTCGCGGAGCGCGAGATTGCACCCAACGTGATGAAGTGGGACGAACCCGGTACCTTCCCGCTGGAGACCATCAAGGAACTGGGCAAGCTGGGCTTGATGGGCACCATCTTTCCCACCGAGTACGGCGGCGCCGGCATGGGCTATGTCGAGTACGTCACCGCCGTCGAAGAACTCTCGCGCGTGGACGGCTCCGTGGGCATCATCGTAGCGGCGCACACTTCGCTGTGCTCGAACCACATCTTCGTTGCCGGCAACGAAGAGCAGAAGCGGAAATACATTCCCAAGCTCGCCACCGGTGAGTTCATCGGCGCGTGGGGCCTGACGGAGCCGGGCGCGGGCTCGGATGCGGGCGGCGCGCGCTGCTCCGCTGTGCGCCGGGGTAAGAACTGGGTGCTGAACGGCACCAAGACCTTCATCACCAATGGCGGCTACGCTGACGTGGCGGTCGTGGTTGCGGTTACAGACAAAACGGCGCACACCCATGGGCTGTCGGCATTCGTGGTGGAGAAAGGCACCAAGGGATTTCGCGCCGGCAAGAAGGAGAACAAGCTGGGTCTGCGCGCCAGTGACACCTCCGAGTTGATCTTCGAAGACTGCGAAATTCCTGCCGAGAATCTGCTGGGTCACGAAGGCGAGGGATTCATGGACGCGATGAAGGTTTTGGATGGAGGCCGCATCTCCATCGCCGCGCTAGGACTGGGCATGGCGCAAGGCGCTTATGAAGCCGCGCTGAACTACTCCAAGGAGCGCAAGCAGTTCGGCAAGCCGATCAGCGAGTTTCAGGCGATCGCGTTCAAGCTTGCCGACCTGGCAACGGAAATTGATGCTGCCCGCCTGCTGACTCATCGCGCGGCTGCGATGAAAGATGCCGGCATGAAGACCACGCTGGAGTCTTCGATGGCGAAGCTCTATACCAGCGAGGTCGCGGTGAGGTGTGCCAACGAAGCAGTGCAGATTCACGGCGGGTACGGATTCATCAAGGACTATCCCGCCGAGAAGTTTTACCGCGACGTCAAGCTCTGCACCATCGGCGAAGGCACCAGCGAAATTCAGCGGCTGGTCATCGCGCGGCAGATTCTGAAGGATTGAATGAATCGGACGCATGGTTCCCGACGGCCACGTTGAGAATGCGCGCCATCGTCACACGGGCGTGTGACTTCTTCAACTGCTGGTAAGCTTGTCTATTGGTAACCTAATTCTTGACCTCGAACAATCACATCCAGGAACTTGTCCGGCGAATCCGCGCGGGAGAGCCGCGTGCTTTGGCGCGCGCCATTTCCATCGTCGAAGACCACGGCGCGCAATCCACCGAACTGCTGAAGGCGCTGTTTCCCTTCAGCGGAAAGGCCTTGCTGCTGGGTATGACCGGCTCTCCCGGTGCGGGCAAGAGCACGCTGGTGGACCAGGTTGCGCACGAATATCGCAAGCAAGGCAAGACCATCGGCATTGTCGCTGTCGATCCCACCAGCCCGTTCAGCGGCGGCGCAATTCTTGGCGATCGCATCCGCATGCAATCGCATTATGCCGACCCCGGAATCTACATCCGCAGCATGGCCACGCGCGGCTCGCTTGGCGGGTTGGCCAGCACCACCGCCGATGTTGCGACGGTGATGGACGCCAGTGGCCGCGATATTGTCATGATCGAGACGGTCGGCGTGGGACAGGACGAGGTGGACATTGTTCGCCTGGCGGATGTGACCATCGTCGTGCTGGTGCCCGGCATGGGCGACGATGTGCAGACCATCAAGGCCGGCATCATGGAGATCGCCGACATTTTCGTCATCAACAAGTCGGACCGCGATGGCGCCGAGCGCGTGGAGCGCGAGATTCGAGCCATGCAGACGCTGGCCGTGCGCAAAGACAATTGGACGCCTCTCATCGTGAAGACCGTGGCCAGCAATGGGACGGGCATAACCGAATTGCTGGCAGGCAATCGAAAAGTATCGCGCTTATCTTCAGCAGGACGGCCGCGCGCGCACCCGCCGCATCGAGAACTGGCGTGGGCGAATCGCGGAGATGTTGCGCGACGCGCTTTTCCAGCGTGTGCTGTCGTATTACCTCAGTGAAGGCGAGGCCACGCGCTATGCGGCGGAAGTTGCCGAACATAAGCGCGACCCGTATTCTCTGGTGGAGAAGATCATCGACGAATTTGGGGAAACCAGAATGAATCAAATTGACCATCTTGGTATTGCGGTGAAGTCGCTGGCGGAAGCCAGCAAGTTCTACGAGAAGCTCGGGCTGCAAGTGATGCCGGAAGAGACCGTGGAAGCGGAAAAGGTGCGGCTGGCCATGGTGCCGATCGGCGAAAGCCGCCTGGAGTTGCTGGAGCCGACTTCGCCCGACTCGCCCATTGGGAAGTTTCTCGCCAAACGCGGCGAGGGTCTTCACCATGTCGCGCTGCACATCAGCGATCTGGCCGGAACCGTCGAGCGGCTGAAGGCGTCTGGAACGCGCCTGATTTCCGACGAGATCAAAATTGGCGCGGGCGGACATCTCTACGTTTTCGTTCACCCTTCCAGCGCTGGCGGCGTGCTGCTGGAGTTGGTGGAAGACGCTCCCCTGGGCGTCTGAAATGCTGATCGTCTCGGTCGATACCTCGGGCCGGAAAGGAAGCATCGCGCTGTGCCGTGGCGACGGTGACAGTTTCGAAGTTCTGCAACTGACTTCACTCGAGGGCGGCACCTACTCGGCGCAACTGCTGCCGCGAATCGCGGAAGCGCTCCAGCAGAACGGTCTCAACAAGACTGAAGTTGATGGCTTCGTGGTGGTCTCCGGCCCTGGCTCGTTTACCGGCTTGCGGGTTGGCCTGTCCACGGTGAAGGGTCTTTGCGAAGTGCTGGGCAAGCCGCTGGCAACGGTCTCCATGCTGGAGGCCCTGGTGCTGACGCATGGACGAGCCGGGCGAAAGCGCGATCGCTGTGTTGGATGCCGGCCGGGGCGAGATCTACGTTGGCGAATATCGGCTGGCCTCCGGCAATGCGACCCTGATTAGCGAGTACATCGCGAAGCTGGACGAATTTGTCGCGCAACCGCCGGCCGTGAGCGGTGATGTTCTCACGGCGGACGAGAAAGTTGCGGAAGGATTGCACGCCGCGAACCGCAACGTCACTTTGGTTGCGCCGGTCGATGCCGGCGAGATTGGCCGCATCGGCATTCGCAAGCTGTTGGCGGGAGAAACCGCCGATCCCGCCACCATCGACGTCAACTACATCCGCCGGTCCGACGCGGAAATATTTTCAGCGGCGAAGAAGACACAGTGCTGATCCGTCGCGCTACTCCCGACGATGTGCCTTTTATCCGCGCGCTCGAACAGCAGACCGAGACCGCGGCACACTGGGCGGAGCGCGAATACGACGCATTGTTTGCCGCGGAAGCGCCGACGCGAATCGCGCTAGTCGCCATCTGCTGACGCAGACATCAGTGTTGTTGGCTTCGTGATCGCGCGCTGCGCCACTGCTGAATGGGAAATTGAAAATGTGGTTGTCGCCCCGGAACAACGCAAGCGCGGAGTGGGCATCAAAATAATTCGGGAGCTGCTGCGGCGAGGCGCAATCCAGCAGGAGCCACTTCCGTGCTATTGGAGGTGCGGGAATCCAATCTGGCAGCCCGCCGACTCTATGAAAAGCTTGGATTTAGCGAGCAGGGACGACGGAGGAACTATTACCGAAATCCTGAGGAAGACGGCACTTTTGCTGTCTTTTTCTATTACAAATCTGAGACAATTTGACCTTGAAGCACGAATAGGCCTTGTGCTAGCGTTTGCATTTTGCATCTCTCCGGAGGTTCACTGGATGGCAACTCAGGTACGCGATCAGCTTCTGGCAAGTAACGATGAATTCCGCCGCCTGGCGGATGAGCATTCGCAATACCAGCAACGCCTCGAAAACCTGATTCAGAAAAAATACCTTTCTGAAGACGAAAAGATCGAGGAAGTGCGATTGAAGAAGCTGAAGCTCCGCCTGAAGGACCAGATGGAAAGTTTGGAACAGAAGTTCCGGACCGACCACCAGGTCGTTTAGTCAGCCTCAAGCCCTTACTCGCGGCGGTAAAGACCGGATTCTTTGTCGCCCCGCCCTAGCTGTATCCTCCGGCTGAAACCCCGAAGTACCAGCATTCCTCGGCGCTATCACTTGCAGATACCCTAGACGTCACTGACAAGCGATTACCGGAGGGCAAACGCATCTTAATTGCTATATGCGGGGGGGTTGTTGCGAGTTGAGATGGGGAGATGGACAGCCCCCTGAAGTATTTTGCTGATTTGCGCGATCCGCGGGTGGAGCGGACGCGGGAACACTTACTGGAAGAGATTCTTTTGATCGCCATCGCGGCGATTTTGAGCGGGGCCAATGGGTGGAACGAGATCGAAGACTACGCTCGCTGCAAGCGCGAGTGGGTGAGCGGCTTTCTGAAGCTGCCGGGCGGCATTCCCTCGCACGACACCTTCAACCGGGTCTTCTCGGCGCTCGACCCGGAGGAGTTGGAAAAGGGCTTTGCCGCCTGGGTGTCGTCGATTGCCAAGCTGACGGCGGGCGAAGTCGTCGCCATCGACGGCAAGGCGCTGCGGGGCACCTCGGTGCCCGGGAAAAAGGCCATCGTGCATATGGTTTCGGCCTGGGCGAACACTAACGGTCTGGTGCTGGCGCAGCGGCGGGTCGATGAGAAATCCAATGAAATCACGGCGATTCCGAAGCTGCTGGACGCGCTGGAACTGAGCGGAACGGTGGTCACCATCGACGCCATGGGATGTCAAAGGGCCATCGCCGAGAAGATCGCCGCCAAAAAAGCGGACTATATTTTGGCGGTCAAAGAGAATCAGGGCCAGCTGCTGGAGGAGATCAAAGACTCGTTTCAGATGCTGGCCAGCGATGCGGTTGCGGAAGAAATCGATTGCGGCCACGGGCGGGTCGAGCAACGGACTTGCTCGGTGATTGCCGATCTGTCGCTGGTCGAGAAGGCCGCGGAATGGGCGTCTCTACAGGGCTTGGTACGCATCGAAGCGAAACGCTGTCACAAGGTCACGGGCCAAACCGAGCGCGAGACCCGCTTCTACATCACCAGCCTCAAGCCCGACGCGGCGCGGCTGAACCGCTCCATCCGACAGCACTGGGGCATCGAAAACAAACTGCACTGGGCCCTCGATGTCAGTTTTGGAGAAGACCTTGATCGCAAACGCGCCGGCCATGCCGCACAGAACTACTCCGTGCTCAACCGCATCGCGCTCAACCTGCTCAAGCAGGAAAAAACCTGCAAACTCGGGATGAAAAGCAAACGCCTCAAGGCTGGCTGGGACAATGACTACCTGCTCCATCTACTCAGAAATTAAGATGCGTTTGCCCTGGCGATTACCGCAGTGACGAAAATTGGCTTTGTAGCGCGGGAGAGAAGTCCCGGCCTTTTTCCCAGCCACTCCCATCGCGTCCGCACGGCGAGAACAAGACCCTCGAGCTTCCCCCTTCCAAGTCCGAGCGCGACTGATCCGCTCGGTTCATTGCAATTCGAGCCACATGGCAAGGAGGAGAATCCAATGCACACCAAGGGACGATTTCCAAATGTGCTTTTCGGCGGGAACTTGCGAGCGGACTCTGCCGCGCTCGCCATCCTCGTCCTGCTGCTGTTCCTCATCTTCGTATTTTTGTTCCTGACTCTCACGGCGCAACCCGCGCAGGCTCAGACCTACCAGGTGATCTACAACTTCACCGGCGGAAAAGACGGGGCAACCCCGGTTGCCGGTTTGACGATGGATAAACGAGGTAACCTCTACGGAACGGCCTCCAGTGACCATAGCACCTGTTGCGGTTCAGTCTTCAGGTTAGGAAAAACTGCTTCCGGCTGGGTTCTAGTCCCGCTTTACGACTTCGCTGGTGGTGATGATGGGGCTAGTCCCAATGCCAGAGTAGTCTTCGGGCCAGATGGCAGCCTTTACGGTACCACCGTGCATGGTGGAGGCGGCAATTGCAATCTAAGTCGTGGTGGTCGCGTTCCTGGCTGCGGCATCGTTTTCAGCCTAAACGCTGGACCGACAGCACTCGGCCCGTGGAACGAGACTGTGCTCTATCGCTTTACCGGAGGCAGCGACGGAGCTGCCCCCTACCTTGCTGACCTCGCTTTTGATCAAGCGGGCGACATCTACGGCACCACATGGCTCGGCGGCTCCGAGGGCAACTGCCTGTTTGGCTACCTGTGCGGTACGGTGTACAAGCTGACGCGCTCCGGCGGCAGCTGGGACCAAAGCGTGATCTGGAACTTCGGCCAAAACGGCGACGGGGTAATGCCCGTTGGCGGCGTGATTTTCGACAAGGCTGGAAATCTCTACGGCACTACTTCGGGAGGGGGCCAGGATGGCTCCGGGGATTTCTGCTATGAGGGCATATTTGGCGCCACAACAGTTTACCAATTGACACCGTCAGGATCAGGCTGGACAGAGAATGTTTTGTACACCTTCCCTTCCGGCAGCGGAGATCTTGTCTATTCCGGGCTGATCTTCGACCAGTCGGGTAGTCTCTACGGCGCCGGCTGTAACGGTGGACTAAGTGGCAGCTCCGGTGGTTTTGCTTTCAAACTAGTGCCTTCGGCCGGCAGTTGGGCGTACTCCGGACTTTACAACTTTAGCGGAGGACCCGGAGCAGGACCTGTTAGCAGCCTCTTCATGGATAGTGCTGGTAATCTTTATGGCACGACAACCGCCGACGGAGCGTATGGGTACGGTTCGGTTTTCAAGCTGACACTCTCCAATGGCACCTGGACGCAAACCGTGCTTCACGATTTTACCGGCGGCAGCGACGGAGCATATCCGTGGGGCACTCCGGTATTTGATGCCAACGGCAATCTCTACGGCACGACGTACGGCGGCGGCATAGGAGGGAGTTGCGACATTGGCTGCGGTGTTGTCTTTGAGATCACGCCGTAGCTGAAATTCTGCGGACCCCAAAGCGGCCGGCACCCTGGGTTGGGTGTCGGCCGTTTTCTAGACTCGCCGCAACCCCTCGTTCCCTGTCTGCTTGTTCCAATGCCTGACGCTTCTCTTTCCTGCTGCGACAATCCACTTGCACTGATGATCGTTGCGCCCGGCAGCGATCGTCGCAGGCGTAGAATACCAACATTCGTCATCATTCGGTCCGCTGTGCGAGAATGGCGGCCGTGACCCTGGAGGTATCCAGCCTTTGAGCAAACTTCCGCAGACCCTGGGCGAGCTTCGCAGCAGCTCGCAATTTTCCGAACAACGAGTGCGCAGCCGCCGCGTCAAGGACGAAATGCGCGACAACCTCATCGCGCGCCTGCGCAGCAGTGGGCCCATCTTCCCCGGCATCGTCGGCTACGACGATACGGTGGTGCCGCAGATCGTCAACGCGGTACTGTCCCGCCATAATTTCATTCTTCTCGGATTGCGCGGACAGGCGAAGAGCCGCATCCTGCGCGCGCTTGCCAGCCTGCTCGATCCCCATGTGCCTTACCTGAGCGGCTGCGAAATCCACGACAATCCTTACGCCCCGATTTGCCGCCGCTGCCGCGAGTTGCTGGCCAACAATCCCGACGACGCGCCAATTTCTTACCTGGCGGCGGACGATCGTTACGTGGAAAAGCTGGCGACGCCCGACGTCACCATCGCCGACCTGATCGGCGACATCGATCCCATCAAGGCGGCCAAGGGCGGCCACGAACTGGGCAGCGAGTACACCGTCCACTACGGACTTTTGCCGCGCGCCAATCGCGGCATTTTCGCCATCAACGAACTGCCCGATCTCGCGGGCAAGATCCAGGTTGGCCTGTTCAACATCATGCAGGAAGGCGATGTGCAGATTAAGGGCTACCCGGTGCGCATGCCGCTCGACGTGGCTCTGGTCTTCAGCGCCAACCCCGAGGACTACACCGCGCGCGGCAAAATCATTACGCCGCTGAAGGACCGCATCGGCTCCGAGATTCGCACGCATTATCCGGCGACCATCGAGGAAGGCATTGCCATTACCGCGCAGGAAGCGTGGACGGCGCGCAGCGGCCTGCAACTGCAGGTTCCGGAATTCGTGAGCCAGGTGATCGAGCAGATTGCGTTCATCGCCCGCGAAGATAAGCGCATCGACAAGCGCTCTGGAGTGAGCCAGCGGCTGCCCATCAGCGCCACGGAAAACGTCATCTCCAATGCCGAGCGGCGCGCGATTCGCTCGGGCGAGAAGCTGGTGGTCCCGCGCATCGGCGACATTTACGCCGCGCTGCCGGCGATGACCGGCAAACTCGAACTGGAATACGAAGGCGAACTGAAGGGCGCCGACAATGTGGTGCGCGAGATCATTCGCGCCGCGGTCGCCCGCACCTACGACAAGTATTTCCACGGCAACAGCAACATGAACCAGGTGGTGCAGTGGTTCGATCTGGGCGGCGAGATCCAGATGCGCGACTCGGCCAGCGCGCAGGAGATGCTGCACAAACTGCGCAGCATTCAGGGACTGCTGGATAAGTTGAGCGGCCTCGGCCTGAGCGGAAAAGAGCCGTCGGAAGTGCTGGTCTCGGGAGCGGAGTTCATTCTCGAAGGCCTCTACGCGCACAAGAAAATTGGACGCAGCGAGGAGCGCATGTTCACCGCAGGCGAGAAGCAGCCAGTGCGCGAGAAGCGTCCCGTCCGCGATGAGGACGACGAGGAGCGCGAGTTTCGCCGACAGCGAAGGCCGTTCAATTAGGGCAGCCATCAGCATTCAGCACTCAGCATTCAGCCATCAGGCTGGAAAGGCATTCATATGGAGGTTGCGGCATGAAAGATTTCAGAGATCTGGATGTTTGGAGAAAGGCACATTCCGCCACCTTAGCTGTTTATCGAGCCACTGCCGATTTTCCAAAGGAAGAGTTGTACGGATTGACCTCGCAGATGCGAAGGTGTTGCGCCTCCGTTCCAGCGAACATCGCGGAAGGGTGCGGACGACGAGGAAATGGCGAGTTCCACCGATTCCTGACCATCGCAATGGGCTCAGCAAGCGAATTGGAGTATCACCTGCTGCTCTCGCACGACTTGGGTTTTCTGGTGGTAGAGAAGTTCGACGCTTTGACTTCTCAGATTCAGGAGATCAAAAAAATGCTCGCGTCCTTGATTCGGCGCGTCGATGCGGAACGCAAGCGTACCTTGCCGGTCTAGGTGTCTGCGACTGCTTGGCGTGGTTCTTGCCTGATTGCTGATCGCTGACGCTTCTTCCGGTTTGGCTGAATGCTGAGTGCTGAATGCTGACGGCTTCCTCATGAAATTCATCAAATACAAAAAATACGTTCCCGAGCCCGCCTCCGAGATGAGCATGAAGGACCTGCTCAGCGCGCTCTCCGATTACCTGCTGCAGAGCGGTTTCCAGCAGCAGTACATGGACTTCTACGACCTAAAGGACGCAGAGCAGACGCTCGAAGACCTGCGCCAGGCCATCGCCGAGGCGCTGCTCAACAGCGACATGCTCGATCAGCAGATGCGCGAGCAGATCGAAAACATGAGTCCCGAGCAGATGGAGGACCTGATCGAGCAGCTCATCGAGCGCATGGAGCAGGAGAACTACATCAACGTCGATCAGCCGCACGATCCCTCGCGCAGCTCGACCGCCGGAGGCCAGGTTGGCGACGCGCAATCGCAGGCCCGCTTCGAAATCACCGACAAGGGACTCGACTTCCTCGGCTTTCGCGCCCTGCGCGATCTGCTGGGCTCGCTGGGCAAATCGAACTTCGGCCGCCACGACACGCGCGATCAAGCCACCGGTATCGAGGCCAGTGGCGCGTCGAAGACTTACGAATTCGGCGACACGCTGAACCTCGACATCACCGCGACGTTGTCGAGCGCGATCCAGCGCGAAGGCCTGCACCTGCCGCTCAACATCGAGTACAGCGATCTGCAGGTGCATCAGTGCGAATACCAGTCATCGTGCGCGACCGTGCTCATGCTCGACTGTTCGCACTCCATGATTCTGTATGGCGAGGACCGCTTCACACCGGCGAAAAAAGTGGCGATGGCGCTCTCGCATCTCATCCGCACGCAATATCCCGGCGATTCGCTCTCGCTGGTGCTATTCCACGATTCGGCGGAGGAGTTGCCTCTGTCGCAACTGGCGCGCGTCAAGGTTGGGCCGTATTACACCAACACGCGCGAAGGCCTGCGGATGGCGCAGCGCATCCTGCAACGCCAGCGCAAAGACATGAAGCAGATCGTGATGATCACCGACGGCAAACCGTCGGCGCTGACGCTCGAAGACGGCCGCATCTACAAGAACGCGTTCGGACTCGATCCGCTGGTGGTGAGCGAAACCCTGAAAGAAGTCTCCAAGTGCAAGCGCGCGGGAATCCTGATCAATACCTTCATGCTGGCCTCCGACTACGGGCTCATCCAGTTCGTCCAGAAGGTCACAGAGATGTGCCGCGGCAAAGCCTACTTCACCACGCCCTACACGCTGGGCCAGTATCTGCTGATGGATTACATGTCACGGAAGACGAAGACGGTGCATTGAGAAGTAGGGACTGGGGGTTTGGGGCTAGTGATTAGTAGATGACAGACGAGTTCGGTACTACGGAGACGGGACACTCAGATCCTTTCAAATTTTTCTGGCCAGATCGTGGTTGACTCCGGTGTGGCGGGGAACAGCCGAGGTCTTGCCTGCAGCGCGGTTAACATAGATTGAATGGTTCGCCCCTTCGCGCAACAGTTCGCACCCGTGCCGCTCGAGGTGCCGAACGAGTTGGCGGCGCTTCACACACCGACCTTCAACGGCTCCCGAATTAATCACTTCCCGACGCCGCCTCCTGCGCCAGCGTTCTATTTGCCTCCAGTACAAGGGCAACGGCTTCCTGCAGATTGGCGCGAGCTTCTTCGAGCGTTGCGCCCTGGGTGTTGGCGCCCGGCAGTTCCTCGACGAATGCGATATAGCCTTCTGGGACGGAACGAAAAACTGCCGTGAACTGAAAATCCATGCGCCTATCATACGCTTGACCCGGACTTGAGCCCTAACCCGCCGGGCTTGGAAATTCGCTTTCGTTAACAGGTCTGGGCACATTGCGAGGAGGAATTCCTCGATCGGCGTGCCCCTCCGGTTGACGATCCTCCTCCTCTAGCGTCCACTATTGCGAATGACCCTGCGAACTACAGCCTGTCTCCTTCGCGCTGCGATTGTCTTCGCACTTTTGTTGTCGGCCCAGAGCGGCGTCGCCGGCATCTGGCTGGCTTCACTCGACGGGACCTGCGTGGACGAACATGGTAAGCCGTTGAGTAACACAGCCGTCCATTTCACCGACCCCAAGAACGGAAAATATTTTGATGTGTGGACCGATTCGGCTGGCAAGTTCTTCTATATCGCAGCTCAACCTTCGATTTACACGCTGCTGATCAAGCGCGATCGAAAGCCGCCTGTCGTCTTTGAGGACGTTGACATTCCGTGGAGTTCGCAGCCGTTGCTGCTGGAAGTCAATCTCGAGCACAACACGGTAACGGTCACGCGCAAGAGGGTTCTGCCGGAATTCTTCCGCCAGGATGAGTCGCAGTCCGCGGTGCTGGCCCAGGGCGGCGGCGATCAGGCCACGGTTGCCGCCATCAACCAGCAGTTGGCTGCCGCCAAGCAACTGTCCGATCAAGGTGATTGGCAAGGCGCAATCCGCGCGCTTTGGAATGCTATCGAAATCGATGCCAATCGCGATCTTCCCTGGGCATTACTCGGTGCAGCTTACTATGGCGCGGCAACGCACTCCGCGGACGGAGGGAAGCCTCAACTTGAACAGTGCGTGACCAGCTATCAGAAGGCCATTGCCATCGCCCCGGCCGCGGCATACTACAACAATCTCGGAAACGCCTATGTGAAGCTCAAGGAATACGACGACGCGGTCGAGCAGTATCGTCAAGCCGAACTCTTGAATCCTGACCAGTCGTCGTTGTACCAGCAGAACATTGGGATGGCGCTGGTTGAGGAGGCGCAGTCACGTCCGAATGATTCCGCGCTCGACCTTTTGCAACAGGCGTTGGCGGCCTTCAGCCATGTGTCGGCTGTCGAAACGAAAAATGCGGAGGTCTTCTATTGGAAAGGTGTCTGCCAGTTGCGGCTCGCAGCCAATGGACTGGGCTCATATAAGGATGTCGCCGCGGAATTTCAGAATTACTTGAAGCTCGCGCCGGACGGGCGCTTCGCCGACGAGGTGCAAGCTATGCTAAAAGCGCTGCCCAGTGTTGAGGCGGGAGCCACACCCAATCGATGAGTGGCGTTGAACGAAAAAGACCGCCGGTCAGCGGTCCTTCGCATACTGAACTGTAAAACTGATCGACTGCTATGCGCTGGGTGTTGGTTCCTGCGGCGTGTCCTCATCGGCCTTCTTCACGGCGGCTTCCGCGGCCTGGAAGCCGATCTTGGAATGGGTTCCGTCGCAGAACGGTTTGTTCACCGATCCGCCGCAGCGGCACAACGAAAACGCTGTCTTGCCGGTCAAGTCGTACGGATTACCGTCAGCATCCACCAATTCGATTGTGCCCTCGGGTGCCTCCACGCGGAACGGCCCATTTCTGCGGACCGTGATTTTCACTTGTGCCATCCATCTCCTCCATTATTGCGTGGCGCAATGCGCCATCTCGATTGTAACGGACTTCGCACGATTCCAACGATGGTGGTGTTTCGCGGCGGGTATTCTGAATTCACCGCGACGCGCTCGGATACAGATAACGTCAGTCCTTCAGTTGACAATCGACTCGTGAAAGGGTGCGGTTGCGCTGAATTCACCTTTTTCTTGCGGAAGAGCAGGGTGCCGCTCGTGTGCATTTTTTGGATATCTGCCGCGCATTATCACACGCATGACGGACAGAGAAGCTTGACCACTTCAGGCAAACGGTACAATCATTGAGAAATGAAACCTCGCCGAACCCCTATCTGTCCGAGGTGCGATAGCAATGAGGATGTGAAGAAGATCGCGTACGGCCGTTTGCCCTCAGACGAGCCCGTGGATCTGGCTCAGGAAGGATACGTGTTGGGCGGGTGCTGTATTCGTCCCGACAGTCCCGAGTGGTACTGCGACGCCTGTGAAGAGAGCTTCGGCACGAGGCGAGAGTCCTGGGGCGAGCCGCTTAGCGACAGCGTCCATTAACTGACGCGGTCGTCGCCGGGCATTTGTCGCCTTCGGCTATCTGGTCTCGAACTTCGCCATCCGAGCTCGTCGCTGCTGCCATTCCTCGGTCGCGAAGATTCGAGGTCCCACCTCGATAAGCCGCGGCAACATCTGGAAGACCGAAATAGGGGTCCATGTCATTCCCTGGCGGGTGCGAAACCCTCGGCGGTTGAGTTCCTCTGCAATCACGGAATAGGGCCCATCCTGAATGGTCAGCTCCATCATTAGAAAGAGGGCTTCCCGCTCGGTAGGATTCTCTTCCAGGTGCGGAGGATCGTTGGCAACGACCTGCAATCCAAACGGCACTTCCTCCGGGGCGTGCCCGGCTGCCTGATCTTCGGGGAGCTCGCGCTCCCACTCAACCGCGACCAGCTTCCATCCCTGTCCGGCTTTCTGCGCCAGATCTTCCGCGCCGAACGAGGCCGACACGTCCTGACGAATGCGCTCAATCTTTGCCACAGGCACCCCCTTCTTTTCTTCTGAACATTTGCATCGCCATATGGAGTGTCGCGCAAATGATTGTAGTGATCGTACATAGATACCGATACAGAGGAAGCCAGCGGTCACGACCGTCCGAATTCAGGATTTCTTGTCCGGAAGCGGACAGGCCAAGAGGCATTTTCGGTATTTAGCAGGAGTGAAAAACGATGCGGCCAACCATGCCATTCGCGCACGAACAGCCCGGCGCCCGGTTGCCGCCCCTCTTCGACGGCTGGTAAACTCAAATGTTAGATAGGCCTTCGCCGCACCTTCCTTATTACCTATGTCGAACACAACGGATATTGCAATCGTAAACGGGGCTCGCACGCCCATGGGCCGCTACTGCGGGAAACTACGCGACTTCACCGCGATGGACCTGGGCGCGATCGCAGCCACGGAGGCCATGAAACGCTCTGGGGTCGACCCAAGCGAAATCGATCATTGCGTGATGGGCAATGCGCAGCAGACCTCGGGTGACGCGATCTACGGAGCGCGCCATGTGGCCCTGAAGGCGGGAGTTCCCATCGAAGTACCGGCGCTGACCGTCAATCGGCTATGCGGCTCGGGGATGCAGTCGATCGTGACCGCTGCGCAGATGATCCAACTTGGCGAGTCCAGTGTTGTTCTCGCTGGAGGCATGGAATCCATGTCGCAAGCGCCGCACGTGATTCGCGGCATGCGCTGGGGCGTCGGGCTGGGCGAAGGCAAGCTTGAGGATTCGCTCATGGTGGCGCTGCTGGACAGCTATTGCGGCCTTTACATGGCCAACACGGCGGAGCTCTACGCCGGGCAGTTCGGCATTACGCGCGAAATGCAGGATGAATTTGCCATGCGTTCGCAGAAGCTGGCTGATGCGGCCTACAAGGCCGGCCGCCTTCAAGAAGAGATAACGCCAGTTCCGCTGCGCAATCGAAAAGGTGAGCCGACAGGAGAGCTGTTCACCGAGGACGACCATCGGCGTCCAGAGACGACGATGGAGAGCCTGGCTAGGTTAAAGCCGGCGTTCGGCAAGAATGGCTCGGTCACCGCAGGGAATGCCAGCGGAATCGTGGATGCCGGCGCAGCGGTTGTGGTAATGCCCCTCGCCGAAGCGCAAAAGCGCAATCTGAAGCCGATGGCCCGCATCGTGAGCTGGGGCATTGTTGGTGTCGATCCCAAGATCATGGGATCGGGGCCGGTTCCTGCCACCCGGATCGCGCTGAAGAAAGCTGGGTTGAAGCTCGAGGACATCGACTTGATCGAGGTGAACGAAGCTTTTGCCGCGCAATATCTTGCCGTCGAGAAGGAGTTAGGGCTAGACCGCGACAAGGTCAATGTGAACGGTGGTGCGATCGCGCTCGGGCATCCGCTGGGCGCAACCGGCACACGCCTGCTGATAACGCTGATGAACGAGCTGCGTCGGCGTAAGGGCAGATACGGATTGTCAACTGCGTGCATCGGAGGTGGGCAGGGGATCGCGGTGATCATCGAGAACTTGCAGCGATAGTCCGGAGAGGAGTGGACGGTGCGCGTCGTGAGCGGCGTAATCCTCGGGTACTTCGTGTTTGGACTCTCGGCGTTTGCGCTGTTTCGCATCACCAACCACGATCCGCACGCTCCGGCCAGCCTCAGCTTCGAGATCGGGAGCATCGTGTACGGAGTTCTCTTCGCGCTCCTTGCCGGTTGGATTGCGAGCTTCATCGGTGGGCGGCCGAACCTGATCGCTGCGTGGATTGTGGCGGCGATCGTCGCATTGGGTGCCGCGGTTTCCATGATCATGGTGGGAGTAGTGTGGTCGTCGTTGGCGGGGCTGCTGTTGATGGCACCTTCGGCCGTGATCGGAGGATGGTGGTACCGACAACGCAGCCTTGCGAAGATGCATGAAGGTAAGCGAGAGGTAGAGAGATGAGCGAAGAACAGAACCTACGTGGAATTGTCGAGCAGCTTGAGACCGCTTGGAACCGCAGCGACAGCGCTGGATTTTCCGCGCCCTTTGCCGAAGATGCCGACTTTATCCACATCCTGGGCGGGCATTTTGTCGGGCGCGTCAGCATCGAGAAGGGACATCGGGCGATCTTCGACACAGTCTATAAAGGCAGCCAGCTGAAGTTTGTTCTAGAGAAAATTCGCTTCGCGGGTCCGGACGTGGCGATCATATTCGCGTCGGGCATCCTAACGACCTCGCATCCGAGCATTCCCCCGCAGATCAATGCCCGGCCGACGCTGGTCCTACAGAAACGCGATGGAGTCTGGCAGATCATAGCCTTTCAGAACACCAGAGTCGCACCGGAAGGCGCCCCGCCAGACAAAAAAGATGTTGCAGACCAGCACCTGGTTAAAGAATTGAATCAGGCTTTGGAGCGGTAGCTTCGCCGAACACCGCCGGTTGAAAAGAGAATGACCAGCGACGAAAAAGCTCTGCACGGGATGGTGTATCAACTCGAAGGCGCGTGGAATGCTGCCGACAGCGCCAGTTTTGCCGCGCTCTTCGCGGAGGACGCCGACTTCATTCACATTCTCGGCGGATACTACACCGGGCGTGCCGCCATCGAGGCTGGCCATCGCATGATCTTCGGAACGATATACAAGGGCAGCAGCGTAAGGTATAGCGTCGAGAAGATTCGGTTTGTCCGGCCGGATGTCGCCATAGTCTCGGTCCGCCAGCACCTTCAATTTTATGAGGACGGCACGGCGCGCGAGTTGCAGGCACGGCCGCTCCTGGTTGTAGAAAAGACAGAGGGCCTGTGGCAGATCGTGGCGCTCCAAAACACCAGGATTACGGAAGCTGGCGCGCCGACGAAGGGAGCAAGTTTGTCATCCTAAGCGACGGGCGAAGCGAGGAGTCGAAGGCCCCCTATTGGCGCAAGCAATCTCCAATTGGTCGCAGCGTCATGCAGCTAAGTTTGAAATCCTGCCGCTATAGGGGTCCTTCGCTCCGCTCAGGATGACAGTCATTGGGATTCGGTTTTGAGTACCTAGAAGGATTATTTTCGTACAAGAGGAAGACGAAATCATGGATATTAAGAAAGTTGGCGTACTGGGTTGTGGATTGATGGGTTCGGGCATTGCGCAAGTGGCGGCCACAGCGGGTTTCGACGTGGTGGTGCTCGAACAGGACCAAAAGTTTCTCGACAAGGGCTTTGCCGGCATTGAGAAATCCCTTTCGCGAATGGTGGAGCGCGGCCCGGAGAAGGGCGGCTTGACCGCCGAGCAAAAGAGCCAAACGCAGGCGCGCCTGAAGGGCACGACCAACATGCAGGACCTCGCCGACTGCGATATTGTCATCGAGGCTATCATCGAAAATGTAGAAGAGAAGCGCAAGACCTACGCCCAGCTTGATGCCATCGTCAAGAAGGACGCCATCTTCGCCACCAACACATCGTCGATCTCGGTGACCGAGCTGATGACCGCGACCAAGCGCCCAGAGCGCTTCATCGGCCTGCACTTCTTCAATCCAGTGCCGATGATGAAGATGGTGGAAGTGGTGAAGACCATCGCGACCGCGCCCGAGGTGTATGACACGGCTTATGACTTCGCAGTGAAGCTGGGCAAGGTGCCGGTGCGCACCAGCGATAAGACCGGCTTCATCGTGAATCGGCTGCTGGTGCCGTATTTGCTCGACGCGATTCGCGCCTACGAAGAAGGCGTCGGCTCCATCACCGACATTGATGAAGCCATGAAGCTGGGCTGCGGATATCCGATGGGGCCGTTCACGCTGCTCGATTTCGTCGGCCTTGATACCACGTACTACATCACGCACGTGATGTTCGACGAGTTCAAAGAGCCACGCTTCGCCTCGCCGCCGCTGCTGAGGAGGCTGGTGCTGGCGGGTTGGTATGGCCGCAAGTCGGGAAAGGGTTTCTACGATTACACCGACCCGAAGAATCCGGTGCCGGGAAAGTTTTTATAGCACCTGACTTTGTGTTTGAGCTGACCGACGACTGGAGGACATTGTTGCTGCGACGTCCATTCTTGATCGTTTTCGCCGTGATGGGCGGAGCGGTGCTGGCCCTCTATGTTCAAGATAGACGAGCCAACCAAAGATGGGAAAAGGAGGACAGGTTCGACAAGAATACGAGAGGAGGCAGGCCCCCTGGCGAGAGTTTGCAATAAAGGCTCAGGATGTGGCGATCAGATCTTGGGGAGCCGCGAGGGCGTCGAGCATCCCTAGGGTTGCTAAAGTCGAAGGGCCGGTAGCGCTACTCGGCGATAAGGCTGAATGTGACCCTAACACGCTTTGCGATTGGATGTGGGCAGAAATTCCGGCAAGGTTGCGGGTCGAGGGCAACGACCCGAACTTGGTTCGAACTGCGATCGTTTTCACGGTGACGACTGGGAAAGCAAGCGATCGCTTCACCTGTGGAGGTGGCCCAGGTTCGCCCCCCGGCAACCCGGTGTACCACCATGAGTGGTACCTAACCATCATCGATGTGAAGGCATGGAAGGTTCTTGACGCGGTCCACGGTATCTCAGATGACTTCACCGGCGATTGCAGACCGAGGTATCCCGAACGCAGGAGATATTTAAGCGCCCTGAAGCCTCCGTGACATAGCTGCGATACGAAGTAGTGGAAAGTTGATCTTTCTTGGAAGCTGTGACGCCGTGCTCTGATACGAACCACTCTTGGGGAACGCTATAGTTTCTAACTGGTAACTTCTTCGAGGCCTCAAATGACCGAATTCCAGAACATCAAGTTCGAAAAGAAAAACCAAATCGCCTACATCACCATTGACCGGCCAAAGGTGCTCAACGCGCTGAATATGGCCACCATGCAAGAGCTCAAAGACGCCTTCGCGTCCGTTAAAGACGACGCCGACGTTCGCGTTGTCATCCTGACCGGCGCGGGCGAGAAGGCATTCGTCGCGGGCGCCGACATTAGCGAGCTGTCGCAGCAAACGCCGGTGTCAGCCAAGGAATACACGCATCGCGGACAAGCTATCGTGGATGCCATCGAGAATCTCGGCAAGCCGGTGATTGCCTGCATCAACGGATTCGCACTCGGCGGCGGCTGTGAGCTGGCGATGGCTTGCACCATGCGTCTGGCGAGCGACAACGCCAAGCTAGGTCAGCCTGAGGTGAAGCTCGGACTGATTCCCGGCTATGGCGGCACGCAGCGGCTGTCGCGACTGGTGGGCAAGGGACTCGCGATGCAGCAGATCCTGACCGGCGAGATGATCACGGCGCAGGAAGCCTATCGCATTGGCCTGGTGAACGAAGTTGTCCCGCAGGGTGAGCTGATCGCGCGCGCCGAAGCAATCGCCGCCAAGATCATCGCCAACGCGCCGCTGGCCATCCAGTATGCGATGGAGGCGGTGAATCGCGGCTTCGACCTGACGCTGGCCGATGGGCTGTTTCTGGAGGCCACGCTGTTCGCCGTCTGCTGCGCCACCGAGGACAAGAACGAAGGCACGCGCGCCTTCCTGGAGAAACGGCCGGCGCAGTTCAAGGGGAAGTAGACTCGCAAGCTGACGCCGCGAGTCTTGCACAAAACAAAGCCGGCCGCTTACGCGACCGGTTTACCCGCAGATCCCCTCGGCTTCGCTCGGGGCAGGCACTTCGACTCCGGCGGCGAAGTGCCGCCTCTGTTCAGGATGGCAGTGTAAAGAAGCTAATCTCCGTACATCACTTCCCGCTCTTCCACTGCCGGCTCGGCGGGCTTGATGCCGCCGATGCTGCCGAGCGGGATGAAGCCGTCGTTGACCACGGGCTTCTCGCCGAGGACGTGTTCCTTGTAGAGCGCCAGCATGCGGGCTTTCTCGGCTTCCGCCTTTACGCGCTCGTCGCGGGCCTTGAACTTCTCCTGGCGAGCGTTCTTGGCGATGCCGAGATCGTCGAGCGTGTGGTTGGCTTCGGCGTTCACGTGCTCGTCCACCAGCTTGAGCGTGTGCGCGGTGGTTTCGAGGCCGACCTTCTTGCCGCCGGCGAAGATCTCGTGACGGCCATGCTCTTCGTACCACTTTGTCAGAGTCGCCGTCATGTGCATCTTCTCGACGATGTTGCGCCAGCCCACGCCGGTGTTGTACGCGCAGAAGCTGATCTCGCCTTCCTGCGTGGCGTAAGGAATGATGCACTGCTCGGTGCGGCGGAAATCGTAGTTGAACAGGTCCTGGAACCACATTCCGGCGACGAACAGGAAGTTCCAGCGATCGCGGCGGCGGCGCTCGATGTCGGTCTCGGTGCGGTCGCCGCTGACCTTGCCGTAATCCTTGCCGGTTGCGCCGAAGGTCTTGTCGAACTTCTTCAGCAGGTCGGTGAACTTGAAGTGCGTCGGCGACTTGAAGGGATCGTAGTTCTTCAGCAGCGCCAGCGTCATGCCCGCGATGGACATCCACTTGCCGCGCGCCGCGTCGTTCACCTTGGCGATGTCTTTCGCGATGGTGTCGCCGTTGAGGAACGCCGTGACCGGAACGGCTTCCTTGGTTTCCTTGTCGATCATGACGGCCATGCCGACGCCGCAGTTGGGGTGGCAGCCGCAGCTCAGCGAGCCCCAGTCTTTGTCGGGCCCGTGAACCAGGTCGGCCCAATCGGAGAAGGTGCTCATGAACGAAATGGGGAACCAGTCGCGGGTGGGCTCGCCCAGTCCGGTCTGGTTCTTGACGTCGTGCGCGAGATGAGACAGCGTGTAGCGCTGCGCCTGACGGCGCTCGTCGGTGATGGCTTCGTCGCGTCCGGTGAACGATACCGGCTGGAACGAGAGGAACGAAATGCGCTTGGGATTGTCGAGCGCGAACTGAATGATGCGTCCGACCTGCTCGTTGTTGAGGTCGTTGACGATGGTCACGACCGGCACAATCTCGACGCCGGCGTTGTGCAGGTTCTCGATCGCCTGCAACTTCACGTCGAACAGATTGCCGACCAGGCGGTGCGAGTTGGCGGCGTTGCCGATGCCGTCGAACTGCAGGTACGCGTAGCGCAGACCCGCTTCAAAAGCCTGCTTGGCGAACTCGGGACTCTTGGCGAACTCGATGCCGTTGGTCGCAGCCTGCACGCTGTTGTAGCCAACCTTGCGCGCGTAAGCGACCGCGTCGAGGAAGTACGGCGACAGCGTAGGCTCGCCGCCGGAGAACTGCACCGACATCTGACGGCGCGGCTTGATGGTGATGGCGTTGTCGAGCATGGTCTTGATCTCGTCCCAAGTCAATTCGTGGACGAAGCCAACCTGGTTGGCGTCCATGAAGCAGGGATCGCACATCATGTTGCAGCGATTGGTCAGGTCGATGGTCAGCACCGATCCGCGGCCGTGCAGCACGGTGCTGCTGCCGTGATGATGCAGCTTCTCGTCGTTGTGGGCGCGAATGTCGCGGCCCGGGAAAACTTCTTCGAGGTGCTTGAAGAACGCGGTGTCCATGGCCATCACGTCTTCGAAGTGGCCGTGAATGGGGCAGTCCTTCACCATCAGGATCTTGCCGTCGCGCTCGATGATCTGCGCCTTGATCTCGCCGGCCTTCTCGTTCATGAGAACTTCGAGCGGCAGTTTGCCGTCGATGATCTCCTGGCGGATTTCCGGAACGCACTTGGGGCACAGCGAATCGGTGGCGCGCGGCCAGCCGAGCGGCGGCTTGGACTTCTGATACGACTTCAAGAGTGGCTTATCGGACCACTTGGGCGTAAACGAAGGATTGGGATTGATGCTATTGAACTTGTCGAAGACAGCCCATGCGCCTTTGGCGGCAACGGTAACGGCTTTCTCAACATACTTAACCGGCTTGTGCATTTACGCCTCTCGTACTTAAAGAAATGAATTGAGGATGGCCCACCACACGATCACGGGGCCAAGTTCCACACTTCTATACACTTACTAAGGTAACGGGCGATGCCGAAAGGGCCAACCAAGATAGAGCAAGTGGGCGGATTTAGCGGGTCAGCGGGGAGTATCGAACATTGAATGGTGAGCTGGATCACAGGGCTATGTTATTGAAAAGCAAGGTGGTGGCACAGCCACATCGAGTCGGACCACCATTTGTTACAGACCAACTGCGCTGAAACCACGGAGTTGTTCTGGGCCAACCAAAGCCTCGATACACCCCTGTCGATATTGGCTTTCCTGCATGGCTCAACGCCACCCCTGCGTGGTCCTCCCGGTGTCTTACTTTTTCTGTTAAGATGTAAGACATGAAACCCCTTGAAGGAGTGGTTACGTCTAAAGGCCAGTTGGTGATCCCGGTTAAGCTGCGCCGTGTTTTTCGAATCGGGCAGGGCACTCGGGTACGCTTCGCGCGCATTCAAGGCGGGATTGCTATCTATCCAGAACACGAAGCTAACATCAACCATTACCATGGCATTCTGGCCGATCTGGGCCTGCCGCCTGACGTCGATCACGACGTGGACCGGGAGATTCGATGAGGATTCACGTCCTGGATGCCAGCGCACTCTATCGTTACCTCTCCGGTGGCGACGGCGCCGACATCGGTGCGGGCGTGCTCAAGGAAGCCCTCGCCACAGACACGGTAGTAATGATGTCAGTCATCAATTGGGGCGAAGTTTACTACACACTCGTCAAGCACATCGGACTAACCAAGACCGACAAACTGATGGCCGAGTTGCTGGGTAAGGTGCCGGTCTCATTGGCCGGGGTGGCGCCAGATGACGCGGTTCGCGCTGCGAGACTTAAGGCTCAGTACAACATACCTTATGCTGACGCCTTTGCCGCTGCCCTCACCGGAGGTCAACATGTGCTCGTAACTGCCGACGTCGAGCATTTTGAGCGCGTTCCCAAACTTCGCCTGCTACGGTTGCCACGTGCCAAGAAAGCGAATCCCTCATAGAGCAGTGACCACCTGAAGCTCTCGCAGGACTTCATCCTGCAATCCGCAGGAAACCAGAAGGCGGCGGATTCGTCTCCCGCCGCCGTGCGATGACGACTATGTTTCTTATTACTGCTGGGGCGGATGCATGCCCTGCATCATGCCGCTCATGTCCATCTTGTGATAGCCGGGAGGAATTTGGAACAGGCTGGCGTCAGGTTCGCCTTCCTTAATATTGGTCAGCTCCCAGGTGGAATCCGCAGAGACGGTCTTGATGGGAAAATGCAGTTTCTGATCGACCCACACGTTCGAGACCTTGCCTTCTTTGTCGGTGATCTGCCAGTGGTCGCAGGTGCGGCCATTCACCTCTTCGACTCCCATATTCTTGCAAGTTGTACCCGGATCGGCAGCGCAGGGATTGTGGGGATCGGCAAGCGGCTTAATGTCCGCCCAGCCCTGGCGCCGGCGTCCCGGCATGTCGCCGGCATGATGCTCCATGTACATTGCTGCTCCGGCATCAGGATGTCCGTGGTCTGGGTCTTGAAGTCAGTGATGATCATGCTCTGGCCGCCGCCGGGACCGCCACCTTGCACGTCCATACGCATGTGACCCTGGCCAAAGTAGATCTTCCCGTTCATGTCGCGGGGAGCGTTAGCGTTGTGGGTGGAGGTCATTTGCATGTCGGCGGAAAACGGCGCCGGTCCCATGGGCGCTTGCGCCACAGCAAGTTGAAGAAATAGGAAAATGGCGGTGGATAGCAGGAATGCGGTTCGGATTCGTGAATTCACTAAGATCTCCTTGTATGTAGGGAATGTATAGGGCACATGTTCGGCGTAAAGGGGCAACTAGAGTGTACGCCGTCATTACGCGGCCGGTCGAGATGCGCGACGGCTGTGGGCTGGTGGCTTTTTCACGCGAAGGGCGCAACAATAGTGGATAGCGCATCGGCGCTTGGACTATATTCCTAAAGTCATCTCATAAATCTGAGACCGATTCAAACCGAGTCACCTCAGGGGCAAAAGCCCGGTAATCAAGCAGTTGCGGCACGGCTAAAGCCGTGCCCCTAGAAGACCTACTTATGAGATGGCCTCCAACAACTTCATCGGGAACGCTTGGTCGTGCATTGGGGAGGAGAATCTCTGATGGGCGCTACGGGCATGTGGTTGCGCAAACTGGATACCGCATCCACCGGCGATCCGCTGGTGCTGGTGGTGGTGGAAGGCAGCGACCGCCGGACTCTGGTGCTCGAGCATTTTCCCTTCACCGTGGGCCGGCGCACCGACCGTGACCTGGTGATGGCCGATCCGCGGGTCTCGCGAGAGCACGCGCAATTCATTCGCGAGCCCGACGGCACCTACATCGTCGACCAGAGCAGCCGGCACGGCACGTTCGTGAACGGAGAACGCGTCAACCGGCGCAAGCTGGCGCGCAACGATCGCGTGGAATTCGGGGTGCAAGGCGCTGCTTACGCGCTGTTCAGCCCCGATCGTTCGCCCTCCAGCGCCGCGCAGCAGTTTCTAAGCCAGTTCTCGACCTGGAAGCCGGCAACCGGAACGGGTTCAGACCTCGAGATGCTCAACGTCTTCCTCGAGGCAGCGCGCAAGCTGAATACCAGTGGCGTACTGGACGACGTCTTGCACGCACTGCTTGAGGCTGCGTTGCGGTTGACCCATGCCGAACGCGGCTTCGTTTTCCTGCGTCAGCCGAATGGCGAGCTTCGCCTGGCCGCGGGGCGCGACAAAAAAGGTGAGAGCATCAACGACGACAGCACCATCTCGCGGTCGGTGCTGCGCGACGCCGCCAAGAGCGCGTCCGAGTTCCTGGTCACCGATACCGACGACACCGACAAGCTAGCGGGGCGCGAAAGCATAGTGGCGCATAACTTGCACAGCGTGATCTGCATTCCGCTGCGTAAGACCGTCATCCAGGAGAAAGCCAAAGAAGATACCAAGCCGGGCGAATCGGATGTACAAGGGGTGTTGTATCTGGATGCGCATTTTCTCTCGGGCAAGCTTTCGTCGGTGAGTCACGACATTCTGCGCACCATCGCCAACGGCGCGGCGACGCTGGTAGAGAATGCCGCCCTGGTGCAGGCGGAGGATGCGGCCAAACGCTATCGCCAGGAGTTGTCCATCGCGGCGGAAATTCAGCAGCGCCTGATGACAGTGACCGTTCCCGAAGTGCCGTTCGCGAAGGTCAACGCCGTCAGTTATGCCTGCAAAGATATTGGCGGAGACTTCTTCGATCTGGTTTACACCCAGGGAGGGCTGTCGCTGATCGTGGCCGATGTTTCCGGCAAAGGGGTTTCCGCAGCGGTGGTGGCATCGATCCTGCAGGGAATGTTGTACTCGCAGTTGGCCCGCGACTCGTCTCTGCCGGAGATGATTGCGGCGGTCAACCGGTTCCTGTGCGAAAAAGTTGGAGGCCAGAAGTACGCTACGTTGGTGATTGCCCGTCTGTTGGGAAGCGGGGAGTTGGAACTGATCAACTGCGGGCACGTGCCTCCGTTGCTAATCTCCGGGGATTCCATTACCAAGCTTGAAGACGGGAATTTGCCAGTTGGATTGGTTCCCGCCGTGGAGTTTCAGACCACGCGGGTGCAACTGAAACCGGGAGACCGGCTGGTGCTGGTGACGGACGGCGTCACGGAAGCGGAGGATGCGGAGGGCGAATTCTTCGGCATGGAGAGGCTGGAAGGCTGCTGCAAAGCTGGGTTCCCAGCGATCGAGCAGGCGGTCACCGATTTTCGCGGCGATACGGCATTGACCGACGACTGCACGATTACCGAGATGATTTACCGCGGGCAGGCGTGAAGGGAGCCCTTCAGCAATTTGCATCCCCTCATCATGTTGTCATCCGCAATGAGCCCGCACTGCAAGGGCGACTCGAAGGACCTCGGTACCGGCGAGATAGCTGGCCGCGAGACTGCGCCGCGTTGCGGTCAGAACCCCAGAGTCGGAGTCTTGCTCCGCGTTAGTGCCGTCGGTTTGCGACGTCGGAATTCGAGATCTGTCGGAAGCCTCTCGCATTTGGTCTGCAACCTTTTGCACGCTTTGGGCAGCGATCCGTTCGGCAAGCGCGGTAGTCTCCGCTTGGACTCGTTGGTCCACATCGACCGCATTCACTCTCCACGCAATTGGCATCGCCGAAGCGCTTCCGTCGGTCCGAGCCATCCTCTCGCGCATTCTTGTCGCTTCACGCTGGGCGCGTTCGGCTTGCCGCAGGGCCATGGCTCGAGCACATTGGGCGGCTGCCATGTGCTGCCGCGCGATCTGCTCAGCGACCTGCGCTCGTGCCATCACGATGGGCAGGTTCATTTCGGCCAACAACTGCGCTTCTTCCGGATAGCCCGGACGCAGGTGGGTCCGCACCTTCCCAATGAGGCGGGACGCAGCGGCGGCATCGGCATTGCACTTCGCTCCGACGTGTTGGCCATACGACAGCGAAACGCGTTCGAGTGTCCGAAGTCCGCGAGAAAACACCGCAAAGGTCGCTATGATCGCCAGGGCCGCCACCAGATATCTGCGCTCCATACTGCCTCCTCGTACCCCTTTAAGACGCGAGAGCTAATCGATCGTTAGGGCTTTTTTTGCTTACGACCGGTGTGTCTTAGGCACGTAGACTACACGTGGAGTGCCATTCATCGGCTTTCCCCAAGTACTTGCTTCAACGGTGGTTACTATCGCTGGAAGGCTCCGCGGGGATTCCGAGGGAACGTCCGGAATCAGAATCTCCTGTCCACCAGCGGACAAACTGGCGGACCAAGAAAATCAACTGTTGCTGAAGCCCACGGCGAGATTTTGGATCGAGCGAAATTAGGCGGGTTGGAGGCTCTCTGAGATTTACCTCACGCCGTTAGCGGATCGTCACAAAATCAGGGCAGTTCGTCACGGGCTGTTATCGGGTGTCCCGTGAAGCAACGCACCAGGCCTTCACTGCTTGCAAATGGTCTTGACGGGAGTACAGACGGGCTCGAAATGCGATTGCGGAGTCCTGCATAACAGACAGTTCGCGGCGCAGCGACACCAGGTTCTCACGATAGAGCGCGAGTTCCTCTCGAATGCGCCAGGTCGTCGATGTGTTGCACACCTCCATCGAGCAAAACACCTACCGACTGCAATGTCTCCTCCAGATGCAAGAGAGCTTCCACCTCCTCGCTGGTACCCGACACCGGCGCACCGGACCGGTCGAAGAAACGCATAAGGCTGGCATTGGCTTGGCGCAGAAGATCGAGATGGCATTCTGGTTCAGGCGTTCCATTCGCTTGTCGGACCTCCCTCTTCGGCAGTGACCCGGGCGGAAGCGATGGTAGCGGCTGCAGGGCCGGGGCTGGGCTTCGGTTGAAGCTGCTTTTCGGCATGCATCCAGCAGTCGCGGACTTCCGACATGAACCGGATCTGTTGCTGCATCAGTTCCGGCGAATTGCGGAGCTGGGATTCCAGTAGCTTTGCGCGAATCAGGTTGTAAAACTGTTCGAACCGTTTGGCGACTTAGCCCGCCTTTTTCGAAATCGAGCGTGCCTTGCAGTTGTTGCAGAGACGAGCATCGCGTGACGGATGGCGGTCGCCCGCTCCTCGATGTCGCCAGTCTGAATCGCAGAAGCGGCCCGCCGCATATCGTCGATGGCGGCGTCGAACAGGATCACTACCAGCTCGATTGGAGTGGCGCCACGCACTGCGTTCTCCCGGTAAGCCAGCTTCGCTTCCAATGTGTTTTTCATGGCGGCTAACTGCTCTTGCTGCTGGTGGGCAGGCTGCTGAGTTGGGAGGCAATCTGCTGCATCAGCATGGGATACTCCACCAGGGTGGCGTTGAGAGCGCTGTATTGCTGGGTCAACTCCTGCTGCATCGAGGTCATGCGCACCTCAAAATCGTTGATGTCGTTGTTGAGCGACTGATTGGTTTGCTGTAGTCCCGTGACCGCCAAGGCGATCGGCCCCTGGGTTGGGTCGGTCAGCTGCATCATCTGGGTGCCAAAGAAGTTGCCAAACCCCTGCGGCGTAAGCGACTGAAAGAAGTTCTGGAAATCCTGGTAGTGATTGCTGAGGGCATCGTTCAAAACCGTGGAGTTTACCTGCAGGGTGCCGTCGTCCTGCATCTCGATACCCATGGACTGCAGGTTCACGTATTGACCTGTCCCGGAGACAGAATAGGAGATGGCGCTGAGCAACTGATTCTGCAGGCTACGCAAGCCGCTATTGCCGGCCAGAGCCCCTTCGTTGCCATTGGCATCGACGGCGAACTGGCTGTTGATGTCGTTCATGACCGTGTTGTAGGCAGAGACGAAGCTATTGATGGTTTGCGTCGCCTGACTGGTATCGGCGCCAACGCTTATGGTTACCGGTGTACCCGGCGACGCACTCGCCAGGTTCAGCGTCACTCCCGGCAGGGCGGACGTTACGGTATTGGTGGAACTGTCAATGGGTACTCCATCCACATTGAGTTGCGCATCCACCCCGGCCGTTCCCTGCGTGAAGTTCACCGCCGAGCTGGTGACCGTCAGGTTGCCGGCGGCTCCGGAAGTCTTACTGACCAGCACCAGCCGCGATCCCTGTGTATCGGTGACGACGTTTGCCGTGACTCCGTAGTTGGACGAGTTAATGTAGCTAGCGACCTGCTGTAGGGTGTTGTCATCGGACGGAATGAGAATCTTGTCTGTGCTGGTGGGGTTATTCGGGTCACCGTAGGCCACATCGATTTCAGAGCCGCCAAGCTGCGTGGTGGAAGGCACCACGTCGGAATAGCTGGAAGATATCGTCGCCAGATTGCTGACCGTCACGCGTGTGGTTCCCAATCGCAGCGGTGATGTCCGCGGTGGCGGTGACGATGTCATTCTCGGCTCGAGGTCGCCGTCTTCGCCTGAGACCGCCGGTGACGTCGCGCAGGCTGTTAGCGGCCGTGTACAAGGCCTGGAGATCGCCGCTCATAACGCCAAGCATGCTGATCTGCTGGCTGATGTCGGACTGCTGTTGCTGCATTTGCGCTTCCGGCTGGCGCTCGATCTGCATCAATTCAGCCACGGTGGAGGCAACATCGATTCCGCTGGTCTTGCCGCTGAAGGCATCGTTGACGCTGGAGAGAATGCTGGAGAGATTGGCGCTTGAGGTACTCACGATCTAAGCACGGCTCCTTCCCGTGAGGGTTGCGCGCTCCATGCCCCTGCCCGCCCGTGACCGGAAACTTGCAGGAGAGAAGGGGAACCCGAAGGTCCCACCTTCTCCCCCGTGCAACCTGGAGCGTTCCAAGCGGCCGGTTGCTCGCCGTCAGGAGAATCGTCCCGCTACTGGAGCAGTTTGAGCACGCTCTGCTGCATCTGGTTCGCCTGCGCCAGGGCCGAAATGCCGGTCTGGTTCAGGATGGAATACTTGGTCAAGTTTGCCACTTCCGTCGGGATATCGGCCGCAGTGATATCGTTTTCCGCGGAAGTCAGGTTCTGGATCTGGCTATTCACGACGTTGCCGGCCGCCTGAAGACGATTGACACTGGCGCCGATGTTGCCGCGCAGTGCCGCCACCTGGCTGATGGCGGTGTTGATGTCGGCCAGCGCCGCCTGCGCATTGGCCGCCGTCTGCAGGTTGTCGTTGGCCAGGCTGATGCCGTTCAGGTTGTCGGCGGAGAACTGTCCCAGCGTGACCCCGATGCTGCTGCTGCCAGCCACCGTGGAATCGCTGAGGTACACGTCCATGGTGCTGGAGTTGGTGGTGTTGGTGAAGGTCTCGCTGGTGTCACCGCCAATCACGAAGCTGCCCGTGGCAGCGTCGGCTGAAAGTTGGTTGGCAGCCGATGTGCCGCGGTTCTCGGCATCGGTGACCAGCAGATGCCCACTGCTGTCCAGCGTGGCCACCAGCCCCGTGCCCGAGCCGTTGATGTCGCTGATAACGTCGCCCACGGTGGCGTCGGCTGGCTTTGGTGGTGTAAATGGTAGCGCCGCCGGTGGTCTTGATGGCCAGCGTCCCGCTGACCGCCGTGGCCAACCCGGCTGCGGTGTTGGCCGCACTGACCTGGTTGAAGTTGGTGTCGCCGCCGGCGAAGATGGCCGAGCCATTGTAGGTGGTGTTGCTGCCGATGCGGTCGATTTCCGCTTTGATCGCGGTGAACTCCGCATCCAGCGCCTGACGTTGCGAGCCGTCGTTGACGGTTCCGTTGGCCGACTCGGTGGCCAGGGTAACGGCACGGTTCAGCAGGGTGGTGACCTGCGACAAGGCGCCGTCGGCCACTTGCAGCTTGCCGGCACCCTCGGTTGCATTCAGTGCCGACTGGGTCAGCGCAAGGACATTGGCCTGTAAGCCATTGGCGATGGCCAGGCCGGCCGCGTCATCGGCGCCGGAGTTGATTCGCGAGCCCGTCGACAGCCGGTACAAGGTCTGCTGCAGGCCAGCGTTGGTAACGTTGAGCTGGTTGTCTGCTGCCAGCGATGGAATGTTATACAGAATGCTGATTGCCATGGGATGGCTCCTCTCTCATGGTTCCACCTTGCCCGAGCTCCACTTGAGTTCGTTGCCCGCAGGTGCGCTGCCGGGGGTTAAGACCGGCGGAACCGACTTCTCGTTCACCGACCACATCGGCCCGCTTGCGCTCCGGCTTTAATCGCATCTCCAGAAATCGGCAATCCACCTGCTGCGCCCGTCACATTACAGGCTTCTCATGCAACGAGAGCCGCTTGCATTCCACCAAAAAGCCTGCATTTGCATTTCCAGAAAGGCTTAAGAAGCCGGCAACGATTGCCGATGTGTTGGCTGAATTCCTATCGCTGGCCAAGGGGCAATGCATGATCCAGCTCACCCGTCTGAACAACGCACGCCTGGCGGTCAATTGCGACCTCATCAAGTACGTTGAGGAAGCTCCCGACACGGTCCTTACTCTGGTCAGCGGCGAAAAGTTGGTGGTGCGCGAGACCACGGAGCAAGTGATCGAACGGGTGCGCCAGTTCCGGCGCTCCATTCTCGCCGGCAACCCCGAGACACTTGCGGCCGCCTCCCTATCGAATCGCGACGCTGCCTCGAACCGCCCAACCGAGCCAGGTCCGGACACAGGAGTTCCATCGTGGATAAGAGCAGCTTCGCCGGCCTGATCGTAGGGGTGGGCGGGATCATTGCAGGGCTTTTGCTGGAGGGCGGCAAGATTACCCAGATCCTGCAGCCCACGGCAGCCATGATCGTCTTTGGCGGGACCCTCGGCGCGGTCATGCTCCAGTTTCCACTGCCGGTAGTGGGATCGGCATTTCGCCGCCTGGCCAACGTCTTCTTCGAGCGCAAGCTGGATCCGCAACAGGTCGTGCGGCAACTGGTGGTGTTCGCCAACAAGGCGCGCCGCGATGGCATCGTGTCGCTTGACTCCGATTTGAACGGCATCGACGACCCCTTCCTGCGCAAGTCGCTGATGCTCGCCGTGGATGGCACCGAGCCGCAAGAGTTACGCAAGATGATGCAGTTGGAGATCGACAATCAGGCGGAATACGAAGACAACATCCCCAAAGTGTTCGAGTCGGCGGGCGGCTTTTCTCCCACCATCGGAATTATCGGAGCGGTGCTTGGCCTGATCCAGGTCATGCAGCACCTGGACAATATCGACGAGGTGGGCAAAGGCATCGCCGTAGCTTTTGTGGCGACGGTTTACGGAGTGGGCTCGGCTAATCTCTTCTTTCTGCCTAGCTCCGGCAAACTTCGCATCCGCATACGCGAAGAGCAGGTCATCCGCGAAATGACGCTGGAGGGAGTGATTTCCATCCTGGAAGGCATGAATCCGCGAATGCTGGAAGCCAAGCTCGTCGGGTTTCTGCAGGACAACCCTGACGCCAAACCTACTGCCGGAAAAGCGGCATGAAGTACCAGCGCCGCTCCACCGATCGCATCAGTCACGAACGCTGGCTGGTCTCGTATGCTGACTTTGTCACGTTGTTATTCGCCTTCTTCGTGGTCATGTACGCCTCAGCGCAGATGGACCAAAAGAGAGCGGGACGATTGTCCGTTGCCATCGAATCCGCTTTTCAACAACTCGGCCTCTTCCAGACGGACAGTCACAAGCCTGGCAACGTAATCCACAAACCTCTGTCGGGCAGTCGCACTCCCGCGAGCGATCCTGCAGTGGAGTTATCTCGCCTTGCCAATGAAAGCCTGGGGCTGCAGGCCGCCAGTCGCAAGAAAGAGGACTTCACCGCCCTCCGTGCTGAGTTGGAAAAAGCGCTGGCTGGGGAGATCAAGCGGAATGAAGTCGCTCTGCGAACCGACCAGGACGGCTTAGTGGTGAGTCTGCGTGAGATGGGATTCTTTGACAGCGGCTCGGCCAGCGATGAAGCCGGAAGCCGAGGGCGCCTTCGCCCGCGTCGCTCAGATTCTGCAAGAGCACGCGCTGCGCAGTACGGATCGAGGGCCACACCGATACCGTTCCCATTCACAACGCAGCAGTTCGCGTCGAACTGGGAGTTGTCCACGGCCCGCGCGACGGAATTGGTGAAAGCGCTGATTGAGAAGCACGGAGTCGCTCCGGACCGGCTCTCAGCCGCTGGTTACGCTGAGTTTCATCCCGGTCGCAAGCAATGCCTCTGCCGAAGAGCCGGCAACTCAATCGCAGAGTGGATGTCGTCATCCTGGCCGCTCCCGTTCCGCCGCCGCTGCTGTCCGATCAGGCAGCCACGGGCGCCGGCCAGGAACTCAAGGACCAGCCATCCCGCCAGCGTCATCCATGAACCGGCTGCGAATCCGTCAGCCAGCGGCAAGACCGGATAGGTGCGCAGTCCTGCCGACATTCGCAGGTCTCCGCAGTGCCTGCCGCCACGCCTGACAGCAGGACATCGATGGTGAAGGGCTTCTGAATGTAGGTTGTCATCGCGCCCCGCATCACCTTATGCAGCACATCGCGATCGGCGTAACCGGACATGAATACCGTGATCAGGCCGGGCTGCAAATTCTGCAATCGCAGCGCTAGTTCAGGACCGTTCATTCCAGGCATGACCACGTCCGACAGCAACAGCCCGATGCGTCCCCGATGCTCGCTACCCAGGCGGATAGCTTCTTCCGGGCCATTGGACTCAAGCACTCGGTAGCCGGCATGCTCTAACACCGCGCGCGTCACTTCGCGAACGTCACTTTCGTCCTCTACCAACAGAATGGTCGGCTTCAGGTTTTTCGTGTTGAGGCCGAAAGAAGTCTTTGGGTTAGCCGGAGATGTGTTCATGCTCCCATCGCCATTGACGCTGGTTGCGAAGCTGCGATAACGGCCCTTACAAATGCAGGTTCGATGCCACTCGGACGAGAAGAGCCCAAGATCGGGAGTAACCTCGGCGAGCGTCAAGCGGATGCGAAAGAAAGGCGAAGATGCAAGGCTGCGGCGCGGGCACGATCAGATCGGGACAATTCCTGTTTTGAAGTCCGGATTCAGGAAGAATCTGCCTTCGCCGATAATGGCAGTTAAGGCGTCTCGCTATGCAATGCGACTTCCAGTGCAGCTATTGCGGAGAGTGGAGCTCGACCGATGTCGATGAGTCTGCGGGTTTGCTTCAGGAGTATGTGGAAGACTGCCAGGTCTGCTGCCAGCCCAACGTGCTCACCATCCGCTTCGACCCACGACAAGAGCAGTTCGTGATTTGGGCGGAACGCGAGAGCTAAAAGCTCGATAGCTAGAATCCCATTAGGTGATGGTAAAAAGATAACAGGCAGGCAGAAGTTCTTCCTACCCGCCTGTCAGTCCCACATTGCGGGATGCTTGTTTCGTCCGCCACTCATCCCTCTAATTTACGGGAGGACTGACCTCGCTTACTGCGGCTCCTTTCCTCGAAGAGCTCCTCAATTCGCGCAACCAGCGCATCGGGTTCCTCGTCGCGCGGAACAAAGCGATCGACCGCAGTTTGCGAAGAATCGTGAACGGCGAAGTAAGGAGACATCACCACCGCGATCACCTCGGGACAAACTTCTTTGACCTGTTGCGCCACCTGCTCCAGGCTGACCCCAGGGTAGTTGTTGTCCATCAACAGCATGTCGGGGCAAATGTTTTCGGCGAGAACGGTCGCGTCTTCGACCGAGCTTGTGGGCCACACTTTGTACCCAAAGTGCTCCAGTAACATCTGCCGAAGCTGAAGCATGGTGGCATCGTGACATAAACACAAAATCGCTTTACGGCGTGATTGCATGTACACTCCCGGAGATATCGCAGTTGTCATTAAGGAATCTCTGTCGTCAGCGAACTCGAGACTGTGCATCTTCGACGCGAAACGCGTCGGGCGCCGGAGAATACAGTGCAACGGCTATGCCAAAAGCAGGGAAAAGAAAACACTAGGGTTACTTGGCAGCTTCGGCGCAGCGACAGGAAACTTTTACGCACCGAAGGAAAGGCTGCTACGGTGAGGTGCGGTTGCAAAAGAAGAAGAAATATTAGGACACAGGCAACCCAGTGCACTTTGCGGAGTTTTCGGCAGAGCCGTGCGAACGATGTCAAGGCGTAGACAATGCTGCGTGACCTCGTTCATGGCAAGCACTGGATCGCACGATTACTCATGACGGGCGAACATGCATGTATGATGGAGGTAGTATCGCCGATCAGATTGATTGAGCTGAGAGGAGCGTGTATGGCCGGAAACTCGCGTCCATCCTTTACCAAGCGCCAAAAAGAACGATCACGACAGGAAAAACAGGCCGAAAAGGCCCAGAAGAAGCAGCAGCGCAAGCAGCAATCGGACAATGAGACGGAAGCCCCAGCCACCCAGTCCGTGGCCGATCTGGTGGTCACCCACGACGAAGAAGGTCAGCCGCAAGGCTTTGATTTTCATGACTTTGCGAAGTAATTCCGCGGCAGCGGCTGCCCCCACCGCTGCTCTTCCCAGCATTATCAGCGAACCTGTGGTACACTCTTGTTAGACGCTATTAGCCACGGTTCGCTTGTGGTGCGACAGTCCGATCCGATTTTTTGATCTGATTTCCCGCCTTTCCTGCTTCCGTTTGTTTACAGCGCCCAATAAACTATTGAGCGGCATCCGAAGTATCTTCGCGAATCGCATGCACTAACTAAATGCAATCGCGAGACGCCCCTCCAGAAAGTACGATTCGATTGACACAATTTTCAGAAATGCCTCTTTCCGCTGAACTTCAGCGGAAGTTGGCGCTTGCTAATTTCACTACCCCCACCGCCATCCAGGCGGAAGCGATCCCGCACGCACTTGCGGGTAGAGACGTCCTGGCCACCGCCCAAACCGGCACGGGCAAAACCCTTGCGTTCCTGGTGCCCTTGATTGAGCGCCTGTTGCAGACTTCGTCTCGCAACCCGGAAGCGCTGATCCTGGTGCCCACGCGCGAACTTGCGATGCAGGTTCACGAGCAGTACGAAAAGTTGCGCGACAAGAAGCTTGCGCCCGCTGCCCTCGTCATCGGCGGCCTGGCCGAGAAGGCGCAGATTCAAGCCCTGCGCTCCGGAGCGAGGGTCATCGTAGCCACGCCCGGACGTCTGGAAGATTTCCTTGGCCGCAGGCTGGTGCGCCTCGAACAGGTGAAGACCCTGGTTCTCGACGAAGCCGATCGCATGCTCGACATGGGCTTTCTGCCAGCCATCCGCCGCATTGCGGCAGTTCTGCCGCGCGATCGCCAGACGCTTTGCTTCTCGGCAACGCTGGAAGCCTCCGTCGCCGGCCTGGTCAACGACTACATGCGCAGTCCAGTACGCATTGCGCAGGGCTCCATTTCGAAGCCGGCCGACACGGTCGAACTCCACGCCTTTGAAGTTTCTGCTGTCGGAGAAGTCAGAAGTTCTGCGCCAGCTTCTCTATGCCGAGAAGGGACGCACCCTGGTGTTCGCCCGGACAAAGCGCGGTACCGAGCGTCTGGCCAAGAGCCTGGTGCGCGACGGTTTCACCGCTGCGATGATTCACGGCGACCGCACCCAGTCGCAACGGACGGGCGCACTCGCGGGCTTTGACGCGGGCCGCTTCAAGGTCCTGGTGGCCACCGACGTCGCCTCGCGCGGCATCGATGTTCAGAACATTGCGCACGTCATCAACTATGACTTGCCGGCCATTCCCGAGGATTTCATCCATCGCGTGGGCCGCACAGGTCGAGCGGGATTGCGCGGTCGCGCTTCGACGCTGGTAGCAGGCGCCGAGGTGGCCGAACTTCGCGCCATCGAACGCGCCCTGAAGCTGCGCATCACGCGCAAGCAGTTGAATGGCGCGGACAGAATCGTGCCGGATCGCCCGGTGCGCAATACGCTTCCCTCGCGCACGCTCTCGGCCATGGCCGGTGAGGTGTTCTCGTAAAGCTTATTTCTCGAGACCAAATGTTTGAAGGGGCGCACCTTTAGGTGCGCCTTTAGTCCTTCAGCATTGTCATTCCGAGTCGGCTTCAGCCGACGGCAGGTTCGCCTTCCGGACTTTTTTCGACAGTCTGTAAACCTCCGGTGAAGCCCGAATGCTTTGCTTCCACGCAAGGAACGTGAACTTCCTTTGAACCGCGCCCCTCGGGTTGACCACCACTTTGCCCTGGGTATACTCTCCGCCCATGTCAAACATTGATTCGCATCCGCCAGGCTCTTTTTGCTGGATCGAGTTGGGCACTACCGACCAGCCGGCCGCCAAGTCTTTTTACCAGTCGCTGTTCGGATGGACACCGGCGGACATGCCGATGGGGCCGGACGACTTCTACACCATCTTCAGGCTGGAAGAACGCGACGCTGCGGCCGCCTACACCTTGCGACCGGAGCAGCGCTCGCAGGGTGTGCCTCCGCACTGGATGCTGTACATCATGGTCGCCAGCGCCGACGATGCCGCCAAGCGGGCCGCGGAACTTGGAGGCACGGTTCTGAAGGACGCCTTCGATGTCTTCGATGCCGGCCGGATGGCCGTGCTGCAAGATCCCACGGGAGCGGTGTTTTGCGCGTGGGAGCCAAAGAAGAGCCAGGGAATCGGCATTGCGCATGTGGATGGCACTTTATGCTGGGCCGATCTGAGCACGCCTGACCCGCAGCGCGCCGGCAAGTTTTACGGCGACCTGTTCGGCTGGCAGATCATGAGCGACGACGAAGACCCCGAGCATAACTATTTGCATATCAAGAACGGCGAGCATTTCATTGGAGGCATTCCTCCGGCGTCGCATCGCCAGCCCGACACTCCACCGCATTGGCTGCCGTACTTCAACGCGTCGAACTGCGATGCCTTTGCCGACAAGGCCAAAGCGTTGGGAGCCAAGTTCTACCTGCCTCCGATGACGATGGAGAATGTCGGTCGGTTCGCGGTGCTCGCCGACCCGCAAGGGGCGGTGTTCGCGATATTTCAGCACATGCCGAGGGAGCAGAAATAGAGGAGAGTGGAGGCGCGGCAGAGCTAGACCGGTTTTCGGTCCCAAAACAAGAATCCTCAACCAAGCAAAACCCAACTTGGGTGGGGCGCCCAGGCGTTCTCCCTCTGACGCTTCAGAGCGAAGCCGTCCTCAACTCCGATATGTGTTTCGCCATTGGTGGTGCAGTCTAATCCCAGCATTCAGGCAAATTTGGCACATTTTCCTCCAACGTACACTGACGGCGAGAGCAAGATGTTGATCGCGATCTACGAAAACCCGGATGTTTCCTACGACACTTATTCGCTCACTCAACTCCTGAACCCTAAACTTTCACCGTCATCATCAGAGTATGAGAAGGCTTTCAAGAGCACTCTGAAAGCCATCGAACGCCTTATAGTGGTGGTCTTGTGGATGGGAAGCAACTGAAGGGTGGTCTCGGGATGTACTTCAACGAATTGAAGTTGAAATTCAAAGGCAAACAGGAAGCGATCCAAGAGCGGGACAGGGTCGTGGAATTCAATAAGCAGTTGCCTAAGATGGTTGCGGAATCAAATGCCGTTGTCGAGGAGATGAGGAAAGCAGAGAAAGAAGTAAACTCCCGCTCTGAAACGCCACCCGTAAGGCAGTGGGGCCTTTGACAGCCATGCCATCCACGACCGACAAGCTGAACAACTTCGTGCACGCGTTCGGTGCTGCACGCTTTCTCGTCCAGAAAGCGATCGCTGAAGGTGCCCTCTCGAAGGGTTGGCCCTATATACCGCGCTGTCCTTTGGATTCTTGCGGATAGGACTGGTGCTTAAGCGGCAGATCGTCAAGAAGACGATGGCAGTCGATGACGTGCTGATCTCTCAGGAAAAGGGTGGCCAATACTACACTGAAAGGCAGATCCAGCGAATGGCGCACGGAGAAGGCATTATCTCCCAAGAGATTCTTGACGAACTCGAGCGCACTTTATGACAAGAGGAACGATGCCATCCACATTCTTTCTGACCGTCACCAATATTCGATCTACCTCCGTTCTTGGAGCGTTACGAGGTCATGTACAAGACCCTCAATCGGATTGTTTACGATCTTGAGGCTGAGCAGATAAATAAGGGTGTCGGCATGAGTGCGCCGACCAAGAACACAAAAGAAAATACGCTGGAATACTGAGAGATGTGCAATGAAAATCGACCCGAGGCTCGCTGAAACATAGTTGTGCCATCCTTGGGGAACCCGGAGGCATAACTGCAGCATGAAGCCTGGTGCCCCAGGTTCGCGTCCGGCTTTTGGACGCTAACCTGGGCAGAGGAGGCCGGGCTGACCCAGCAAGCAAACATTTTCAACTCGCGATCTGTGGCCGGGTGCTCCGATTTGATTTCTAACCTAAATACGCTTCCGGGCGCGCAGTGGACCCCAGGTTAGATGGAATGAGACGGGACGGGTGGCCTCGCCTAAGACACCGAGGGTGTCCCACCCTGTTCGCCCTTGGCGACAGGGTGGGATAGCTAGTGGTTAGTGCTGGTTGCTGATGGTTGCTCTCGTACCGTCAAACTTCGTGATGTGGATGGTGAACGGCTCAGCGTAGGAGTTGGCGCGATCGTTCAGCACGCTTATCCCCACCTGCTCGCCCAGCAGGATCGAGTAGTAGGTGGAGCTACGGAAGTGGATACCAGCGTGGATGCCGTGTCCGGCGCTGATGTTCCATGCCAGTTTGGACAGTTCGCCGTTGATGGTGAGGCTGTCGCGATCGGAACCGGTGTAAGGGGTCAGGCTCAGACCGTCGGCGGTGGGCACCATGACATCGGAGCCGGCAGCCAACAGCAGCGGCCGGATGGGCTGACTGCAGTCGAAGAAAAACTTGATCGCTGAAATGCAGGCGCCGGCCACGGTTCCGTGTCCGGTGGGGTAACAAGGGTGTGCTGGCGCCCCCTCGGGAAATGCTTGCGGCAACATGTACGTTCCATATTGCCCGTGAATAATGGGCAGCACGGCCGAGTTTAACAAGTCGTGATGCAGCGCCGCCGCGGCCTGAGGCATGGGATGCTGGTTCGTCATCCGCGCCTGCAACAAAGCGCCAATCTCCTCGGGGCGCTGCCGCAGGTTCACAACCCACTTGTGGAACCAGGCGGCTTTCAGCGCTCGTGTTGCCATCTCGGGGACCGTCCCTTTAGCGTCAATCGGACCGCCTGCCTGTGTGCCAAAGGTGCCGAAGCCGTGTTGGGTTAGCGAGCCGTTGTAGGGGTTACCGGGGTTGACCGGTGTTCCGATCTCGGCCAGCACCAGACAAGCAACAAAATATGCCTGATGGAGCGCGTCCACGTGGGTGTAAGCGTTGAGGTCCCGGCCCATGCGCATGTGGCGGTATACGGGATCGTACTGCAGGCTGAAGGACGGCGGGAAGCCGCTCTCGACATTCAGGTACTCGACCGGATCGGTGAGGTAGTCCGCGCCGCCCTCGCTGACCGACAGGAAGCGCACCATCTGCTGGCTCATCGGCTGTACGCCCATGAAACTCGGCTGCATCAGCAACTGTGAGAGGTACGGTCCCTGCACGCTTCCATCGCCGGGAACAATCTGGCCGCGGAAGAGATTTTGCGGCGTGACCGGGTAGGGATAGATGCTGTTGTGCTGGCGAACATAGGACAAGTTGTTCAAGTCGGCGCAGGCTTGGACAGCCAGGGAGCTGCTCGGGTAGTCCTCAAAGTGCACGTCGCGCATAAGAGCGGCCCAGTAGTGCTCGACCTCCTCAGCCGCGGTCTGCGCACTGGCCACGGAGGGTGCGGGCGGGATCACGGTCGCGAAAGGATCCAATCCCTCCAAATCGAAGGCCAAGGCGCCCATCGGACCATTCAGGGTTCCCGTGAAACCGGGACCGCCCGGATTGCCGACCAGGATGTTTTGGAAATCGGAGAAACGGCCCGTCTGCATGGCATATTGCAGGCTGAGCCAGGAGGCCCGGTTAACTATGCCGAGGTAGTCGTGCTTCAGGCATTTGCTCCAGCTTCCGCTGAAGTCAGTGTACCTCTGCGAATCGCCGTTGTCGGGCAGCTCGCCGATGTTGATCTTCTCGTTCTGGGCGACGCCTTTGCGGTAATTGTAGCTGTCGTTGGTGCGGTTGTAAGGGCGGTACTCAACCACCGACGCCTCTGCCTCCGCCGTGCTTGCCCTCAATCAGCGGTTCGAATGGAATGGCAGCGAGCGCCACGGCCGCGGCGCCGCCGACGCCGACTTTGCCAAGAAACGAGCGCCGGCTGGCGTCCAGCCGGCCCGGTTGGGCCCTCATTCCTGGGTTCTTGTCTATCGTTGTGTGTCGCCTCGCCCTGGACAGGCGTGGCATTTTCACTACAACCCTGCGGATCCTTCATGAAGTTCTCCCTTCGATTTTTGACTGGCGAAGCAGGCTGATCGGGAGAACTAGACAAGAGGCTGAGAAGGCGCGTGAGGCCTGCGTATTCCCATTACCCGCCTTGAGGAGACCTCCGAGCAGCCTGCGAATTGTGGTTATACTTCCCGATGAGCAACATCACCGCATACATGAAGCCAGAGAAAACAGTAGCAAATGAGAACAAGTCACCAGAATGCTTATAGGTCGCGACAGGATTCACGCGCTGCAGGTCGAAGTCCGCTCGCCCCAGAACGCACAAGTTCCCGCTCGCCTGGGGGACTAGGCGAGCGGAATGAAGCACAAACTACTTGGAGCTCGGCCAGCAGCGCGAACGTAGCAAACTATCCGAAACACTAACCACTATCGACCGCCTTACGGCGTGATCTCCCAGACGACACCAACTCCATTCCCGCCGCGGGAGGCAGTGCCATAAAGGTTCCCTGCCGCGTCAAAGGTCACGTTGCTGTAGGGATATCCCCCGTCGCTGCCGTTAGTGAAGTCGTGCAGAGAGCTATACGTCCAACCGCCGCCTGATGGTGTCAACTTGAAAACGCTACCAGCATTATTGGCCCCATCGCACAACGTCGTGCCGTAGACATTGCCCGCCCCGTCCAGGCCGAGATTGGCAAACGGCCCACACCCGGTGTTGCCGGTAAAGCTGTTAAGCAGGTTATAGGTCCAACCGCCGCCAGAGGGTGTCAGCTCGAAAACCGTACCGCCGCCGCCCACGCCGCCCTTATTGGTAGAGCCGTAGAGGTTGCCCGACTGGTCGAAGATCAGCCCGCCGGTGGGAAAACCTCCGTCGCTGCCGCCTTGGAAGTTGTAGAGGACTTGCTCCGTCCAGCCACTGCCTGAGGGCGAGAGTTCAAAAACCGTGCCCTGCCCGAATAAGCCGCCTGCCGTCGTCGTGCCGTAGAGGTTGCCGGCGCTGTCGAGGACAAGCCCGGCATAAGGGACTGCTCCGTCAGGGGTACCATTGAAGGCGTAAAGAGGCTGCTCCGTCCAGCCGGTGCCCGAACGCGTCATTTCGTAAACAACCCCATTGCCGTTACCCCCGGCGGCGGTGGTGTCGTACATGTTACCCGCGCGGTCGAAGATGAGGGCACCAAAGGTAGGATGAGCTCCGTCGGAGCCCCCTGAGAACGCATAGAGCACATTCCCCGTCCAAGGACAGAACGTGACGTGGCAAGAAACGCTGATTGGGGGTCTAGAGTTATAAACATAGCCATAGCGAAGGCCGGCTATATTGTTCGGGCTGGTGCCGTAGAGAGCGTGATCAGGGCCGAAGACCACTCCGCTTGATAGAGTACCGTCGAAAATGGTGAGAGTGCGAAAGGTGAAGCCTGTCGTCCCGCGCTGCAGCTCATAGATGCCGCCCCAATTAACGCCCTCATGGCCGGCATAAGTCGTTCCGTAGAGGCTTCCTCCCGCATCAATCGTCAAGCCGGCATAGGGTCTGGCCCCGTCCGTGAAACCGAGAAAGTTGTAAACTACCTGGAAGGTTTGCGCGTGCGCCGCGTTGGTTGTGACGACGGTCAGCACCAGTACAAACGCCAGCGCCAGTGCAGCAGTTCTCGCTCGCAGGCCTGTTCCGGACGTCAAGCTGCGTAGTTGTCTTAGATTCGCCATCAGCATTCTCCCTTGCGAATATTCATGTTTGGTTTTTGTTGTATTGTTCTTCCGAGTTCAAGGAATATACACCGAATCGCACGGCTCGTGAACTCTTTTTTTAATCTGTTTCATCGCTATCGGCTGGGAAAGCCCAGAAAGGGAAAAAGCCCGCCCCTCCGATGCAAGGAAACCCGGAAACGCCCTACTGAGGCGCGATTCCGCCGACCGCTCTCTGACCTTTTGATTTCGTCTTGTTTACATGATTGTTAACAGAAAAAGGTGAACCGGGCCACCAAGCCCCCGCCATTTTTCGTGGGAACTCTGCTACCGAACTCCCCACCACTACCTGTCTAAACAAAGGCAGGGGCGGGCCTCGTCCGCTTTCCTGTCGTCCAACGGAACAAAATCCCGGGCCCCACACGTACCAATCAACAGAACACAATCCTGCCCGCTTGGGAGGTTGCAGTGGCGAACGGCAACGGCAACGGCAAGAAAAAGAAGAAGCGCTGGATCATCATCTCGATCGTGACAGTTGCGGTCCTGGCATTAGTCATCGTTGCGGTGGCAGCCACCCGTGGAGGCACCAAGATCGATCCCACCAAACTGGCAAAGGTGGAAAAGGGCGACCTCGCCAAGAGCGTGGTGGCGACCGGCAAAGTCACACCCATCACCAAGGTCGAGATCAAGTCGAAGGCCAGCGGCATCGTCGAAAAGCTCTACGTGGACACCGGCGACAAGGTGAAACAAGGCCAGTTGCTGGCGCAACTCGACAAGGTCGAGATCGAAGCGCAGGTCAACTCGGGTCGCGCGCAACTGCTCTCGTCGGACGCCAACCTTAAAGGCGCCGAAGCCGACCTGAAGCGAGCCGAGGTGGACGCCCAGGGCGTGGATATTCCCACTTTGCAGCGGGCCTACGAGCGCGCCCAGGAAATGTCGAAGGATGGGGTGGTGTCGCAATCGACCCTCGACGACGCGCAGCGCAGCTACATCATGGCCGTCAACAAGCGTGATCTCGCGCGTGCTCAGTACACGGTGAACAAAGCCAAGGTGGCACAGGCCCAGGCGCAAGTGAAGAAAGACCAGGCCAGCCTGAACCAACTGGAAGAGCAACTCAGCTATACGACGATCGTCGCTCCGATTGACGGGGTAGTGCTATCGCGCGACGTGGAAGTCGGCGACGCCGTCAGCTCCATCCTGGTCTTGGGTTCGGGCGCCACTCTGGTTATGACCCTCGGCGACACCAGCGAAGTGTACGTGAAGGGCAAGGTGGACGAGAGCGACATCGGCAAGGTGTATCTGGGGCAACCAGCCCGCATTCGCGTGGAGACGTTCAAGGACAAGACCTTCACCGGCCATGTAACCAAGATTTCGCCGATGGGCGTGGAGAAAGACAACGTGACCACGTTCGAAGTGCGGGTCTCCATCAACAACCCCGGCGGTGAACTGAAGGCCGAGATGACCGCTAACGCGGAGATCATTCTCGACGAACACAAGAACGCGTTGATGATTCCCGAAGGCGCCATCCTGTACGACAAAGATAAGAAGGCGTCGGTGGACGTGCCCGACCCGAAGGGCAAGGATGGAATGCGCAAGGTCGCGATCAACATCGGCATCTCCAACGGCGCCAAGACCGAAGTGCTGTCCGGCCTGAAAGCAGGCGACCAGGTTGTTCTACAACAGTAGTTGCTTCTTCCCTGGCCTGGGCTGCCGGCGCTAAAGTACCGTAGCCCAGCGCTTGACGCGGATTACTCAAGACGTGGAGGTGTCATCCTGAGCGCAGCGCCCGCAAAGAATTTTCGACCCGCTGCTGTTGCAGGTCGGGCGGGCGCGGAGTCGAAGGACCCCTATACCTGCGTAGAAAGTCGCAGTGTGGACGCCGGTGCAGCGAGAAGTCTGGGATTGCTTGCGGCCAAAGGGTTCCTTCGATTCCTCGCTACGCTCGTCACTCAGGATGACACCCAAAAAACTACTTTCGACATTCTGGCGAGGCAACATGAAAAAACATTGCACTGCCCTTCTTCTTACTCTCCTGTTAGCTCCGGCGCTGCTGCACGCCCGCGCTGAAGGCCACTTCGATCGCACACTGTCGGTCACCGGAACCGTCAGCCTCGATGTCACAACCGGATCTGGCGACGTCACCATTAAAGCTGGCGGCTCGGACAAGGTCGTGGTGCATGGAACGGTGCACTCCAACAATGATTGGTTCTCCAATGCCGAGAGTGCGGTACACGCCGTCGAATCGAATCCCCCGATTCAGCAGAACGGGAACAGCATCCGCATCGGTTACAACTTGCCTGAGGATGCGCGCCACCACGTCTCCATCAGCTACGAGATAACTGTCCCCGCCGATACCGGGGTGCAGGCCCACAGTGGCTCCGGAGCTCTCGGAGTCGAAGGAGTTCGCGGCGAGGTGCAGGCCCAGACGGGATCGGGGGAGATCCGGGTGCGTGACGTCGGAGGACACTCGCGTGTGCAGACTGGAAGTGGAAGCATCCGGGCAGAGAACGTCGCAGCGCCGTTTTATGCGCATGCCGGCAGCGGTGACATTGAGGCCGAACTTACCGGATCGGGCGACGTGGATGTGGAAACCGGTTCGGGCGGAGTCCACTGCGCGGCGTCAAGGGCGGTTTACGCGCCCGCAGCGGGAGCGGCGATCTCAGCGCTGACGGTAGTGTTGGTGGTCCCTGGAGCTTGCACACCGGCTCAGGATCCATTCGTCTGGCAGTCGGCTCTGGCAGCGGCTTCAATCTGAACGTCCACACCAGTTCCGGCTCGATTCACTCTGATCTGCCGATTACAGTGCAAGGCTCGTTGGGCCATCACGAATTGAAAGGGACCGTGCGCGGCGGTGGCCCTGACGTGGAAGTTTCCAGCGGCTCCGGCGATGTGGACATTCGGTAGGACCATAAGACCAAAGGATTGATCGTACAGCCACCTTTCGGGGTGGCTTTTCTTTGCTCCGAAACCTGCTGTGCAAATCTAAGGCAAATCAGTCGGCCAACCCAGTAGTTTTTCTAGTTCCCAACGCGAAATAAATGATGCATTCTAGAACTCACAATCAAATCTAGAAATCGGTTAATAGGCTGTTCGATATGACGATGTTGACCAGAGGGCGGGTCGTTGTCGCCGTGTGCCTGGCCCTGTTGTACTCCAGCAGTGCAGCTTTTGTTCGCGCCCAGGTAGTTGCGGCTATTTCCCGCGATCCGTCCGAGGTGTCCCTGCCGCTGCGCGGTCATCCAGTTCCCCGGATGCTCCGGTTGATTCGAGCGGAGCCGCCTCTGCGCCCGCAACGGGCATCATCCGCGACCCTTCCGAGTTGTCGCTGCCGCCGACGCGGTCATCAAGTTCTCTGGACGTCCCCGTGGATTCGGCAGGCGGGCGTTGCCGCGTCCGGAACCGGCATCATCGCAGTACCGCCGACTGCCAAGCGAGAAACGGGAATTGACTGGTGGCACCTGGCGGAAGGATCGTTGTCCTTCCTGACCGTCGAGCATGTGTTCCGGTACGCCACCGAATGGGGAACGCGCGATGCTTTCGACACGCCCTTTTGGCCCGGATATTTGGCTGCGGTCGGCAACCTCCACGGATGGGCCGACGGGGACGCCTTCTTGGTCAACTACGTCGGTCATCCAATGCAGGGTGCCGTGGCCGGATTTATTTGGCAACATAATGACCGCGCCTACCGCGACGTGGTGTTCGGCGAGAACTCCCGATACTGGAAGGCGAAACTCCGAGGTGCGGCATTTTCCTACCTTTACAGTGTGCAATTCGAAATCGGCCCGATTAGCGAGGCTTCCATCGGCCATATCCAGGCGCAGTTTCCACAGCAGGGATTTGTGGACCACGTCATCACGCCTTCAATCGGCCTGGGATGGACGCTCGCCGAAGACTCGTTGGATCGTTATGTCATAACACTTCTGGAAGAGCATAACCGGAACCCGTACATTCGGTTGTTCGTCCGTGCAGGTTTGAATCCCTCGCGTTCGATGGCGAACGTGATGAACCGGTCAGCTCCCCTGGCACCGTGACAATCGGCCGGGGGTATTCAAACCCTATCCCGAAGCGGCTGCGGCGAAGGCCGCCTTCGAGCGAGATACCGCCAAGATTCCGGTCAACCCGCCGCCCGGCGTGGCGCCGTTTGAATTCACCGTGACTCCCAACTTTCAAGACGTACCTCGGCAGTGGCGCCAAGGGATCGTGTGTAGGTGGTGGTAGCTCGATCGCGTTCCGGGTTGCCTCCCAATGGCAGATCGTGGCCGACGTTAACGGTTGCAAGCTGCTGGATCTTCCCACGAATCTCAGCGGCGACTCGTTGAGCTATATGATCGGACCCCGCTGGACGCCCTCAACGGCAGGTCGCTGGAACGCGCATGCCCAGTTCCTGGTGGGCGGGGCCAAACTGACCCAGGAGAGGATCTACCCGGATGAGAAGCTCGCGCTTTTCGGGCCGGCAGGGCCAAAGGCGGGAAACCTCTACGCGACCCATCCGCAGTATACGAAGGACTGGGAGACCAATGGGTTCGCCATCGCCGCTGCAACCGGAGTGGACTACAAGATCAACAACGCACTGGCTTTCCGTGTCGCCAGCCTGGAGTATTCACATTCCTGGACGCAAGATCTTAACGGCATCAACTATCAGAACGGGCTGCAGTTACGACCGGGTTGGTCCTGCGCATGGGGACCTGGTAGTCACGGCTCAATGTTGGCGGGCTTGACTCCGGCAACCGCTGCGAATACTTTGCGAGTGCATGTCTGACACGCGCATTGTCACGTTCACCACCGACTTCGGGCTGAGCGATCCTTTCGTCGGCATCATGCATGGCGTGGTGCTTACCATTCATCCAGAAGCAACCGTAGTTGACATTTGTCACGCCGTGTCTTCCTACGACGTGTTCGACGGCGCGTGGACGATCGCGCAGGCCTATCGTTTCTTCCCGCCGCGCACGGTGCATGTGGTGGTGGTCGATCCCGGCGTTGGCGGCACGCGCCGGCCCATCATCGTCGAAACCGACGACTACATCTTCGTCGCACCGGACAATGGAGTGCTCTCGCTGGTCGAGATGCGGGAACCGAAATTCGCCGTGCGTCACATCACCGCCGAACGTTATTTCCTGCAGCCGGTGAGCCAGACCTTTCACGGCCGGGATGTCTTCTCGCCGGTGGCAGGATGGTTGAGTAAGGGTGTCGCGCCGGCCGAATTCGGCCCAGAGATTTCCGACTATGTCCGCCTCACACTCCCGGCCGTCGAGCGCATCGGCGAGAACAGCTTGCGAGGCGTGGTGCTCAAGGTAGATAAGTTCGGCAACCTGATCACCAACATCGGCGAGCAGGAAGCACCGGGGTTGTTTGCCACTACGCCTCCAGCGGTGAGCATCCTGGTCGCGGGTCAGACGATCACGCGCGTGTGTCACTCCTACGCGGAAGGCGGAGAGGACGAGTTCTTCGCCATTGTCGGCAGCTCGGGCTATTTGGAAATTGCGGCCAAGCAAGCGTCGGCTGCGGAGAAGCTGGCGTCGGGAGTGGGAACGCCGGTGGGGGTGGTGTTTGGAGATTAAGCTTGCTTGTTCTGGTCGGAATACGCAAGCGATCCGGCTGATCGGCTGATCGGAGCGACATCGCTTGTCGAACAACTCCCGCTCGTCACCGCCGATGAAAAGCTACGTTGCAGTCCTATGTTGCAAACGATCTGGTGAACGGTGATGTTTAGGGGTCACCCTTGGTTTACGGATTCTTCGGCTTGACCCGGGCATAGCGTTCCATTTCGCCCGTCCACTTCAAGAAGCGAACCAGCTCCGCGCGCTCGCGCCAGGTGAATCCGAAAAACTCAAGGAAGCCAATGCTCTGCATCTTGATGCCAGTGTAGGTCTCAATTCTCCAGCGCAAATAGGGGCTGCGCCAAGGGGCAAGACGATGGCCGCGAGTCGCGTTCCACAAGAAGCGCAGGATGTAATGCATAGATGTAATCAGTATATCGGGGCGTTGTTTTCGCCCTTCGACTTCGCGCCGCACGGGGCATCCTGCTAAACTCAGGCCGGAGCCGCGATAGGCCGGATGACCAACCACCAATCCCGACAAACCGCGGAAGACCATTACTACGCGGCGCTCGACCTGTACGCCGAGGGGCATCACGAGCAAGCTATCACCGAATACGAGGCCGCCATCGCGGTCGATCCTTCGTTCCTCGACGCCATGCACGGCCTGTCGCGGGTTTATCAAGACACCGAACAGTTCGATAAGGCAATCGCGGTCGCCAATCGCATCGCTGAACTCGACCCTGACGATGTGCTTGCGCACACCAGCCTCTCCATTTTGTATCAGCGCAAGGGCATGGTCCCTGAAGCCGAGGCCGAGGCCAACAAGGCGCGCATTCTGGGATGGAAGCAACAACTAAAACAAGGTAAGCAGTCCGCCGAGTGAAACCTCGATCAGCCAAGAAGCCGGAAGCCACGGTGCGAGCGATCTATCGGCAAGCTTTCGCGCGCGTGGGGAAGGCAACATTGGTGGCCGGCAGAAACTCCATTCGAAGTGATCGTTGGAGCGATTCTCACTCAAAACACCTCGTGGACCAACGTCGAGCGTGCGATGGTTAACCTGCGCTCGGCGGGAGTGCTGGGCGTCGAAGGCATTCGCAAACTGCCAATGCCAAAGCTGGAGGAGCTGGTTCGCTCGTCTGGATACTTTCGACAGAAGGCACAACGGCTGAAGAGTTTCGTCATGTTTCTCGATGCGCATTATGGCGGCTCGCTCGAGCAGATGTTCGCTACTCCGACTGAGCAGTTCCGCGCTGAACTGCTCAGCCAGAAAGGTATTGGGCCGGAGACCGCGGACTCGATTCTGCTGTATGGGGGCAATCACGAAATCTTCGTAGTTGACGCCTATACGCGTCGCATCCTCGAGCGCCATCTGGCGGTAGCCGGCAGTGCGAAATACGACGAGATTCGCGCCCTAGTCGAGCGCGCCTTGCAACGCGAACAGCCGGTGGAGTCGTATCGGCCGGGCCGCCATGAACGGCCGCAAGTTCACGAAGCATCAGCAATGAGCACGTCGCAACGAAGCCCACTGGCCCAGGTTTACAACGAAATGCACGGACTGCTGGTGCAGGTGGGAAAACACTATTGCTTGAAGCAGCAGCCTAAGTGTGAGGTTTGTCCGCTAGGATCGCTGCTGCCGATTGCGATAGCTCAGGGTGATGCCGGAAGTAGGTCGGGAAGAAACAGTTAACCCCCTCTCCGGCTAGAGCGGTTTCGGGATTAGTGTATCCGCCCGTTCGGGTAGTGCGGCGCTTCAGCGCCGCGTTCGCCGCACCCCCAAGGCCACGCTTAAGCCGCTGAGGTCGTCGACCTGAGCGGCTTAAGCGATTTTTCTTCTTGCCATATACGCGGGCCTGAAGGCCCGCACTCCCCGTGCAAACCGGACACAGCTATTGCGGAATTGGTCTAAGACCGCACGCACGAATAGGACGCTAGGTTCCTAACCACGGATTTTCACGGATCAACACGGATTTTGTTCAGTCAAGAGCTCAAAATCGATTCCGTGGATATCCGTGGTTGGTTTTGGTTCTTCTTAACTCCTGGTGTTACGCGCCAACGCGCGCCTGATGGTCTCGTCGAGAGCGGCCTTGGCCTTGGCGTAATCCTCCGGGCTGATCTTACCTTGCTGGCGATCAATCTCCAGTTGGAACAACTCTTCCTTCATCGCTTCCAACAGCAGCGCATTACGGTCGCGAGCCGGTGCGGCCGGCTCCCTGAAGTCGGCGAAATCGGCGGCTGCCTCTCCCGCATCAACTGCGCCGGCCCGATGCTCCTGCCGCTGCCGTCGCGGGTTGCGGATGGGTATTTGATTTCGAAACCACGTACGCGCCTCCCATCACCAGCACCAGCGCGAATGCCCCGAGAATGTAGGCGCGATACTCGTGCAGAGGGTCGGGCACGTCAATCGGAGCACCCAGTCCGCCACCCGGACGATTGTCGTTCGCTGCGGCTTGCGATCCGCCCATGGCTCCTCCGCCGCTCGCGTCGCCTCTTCCGGTGGACTGTGCGCCCTGCTGGCCTTCAGCCTGAAACTCTCCCGTGCCCGCAACGCGGAAGCTGAGGTCCTGCCCGGGCTTGACGTTGGTGACCACCATAACGCCGGCGCTGGTCGGGCATGGATTGGAACTGCTGCGGGTTTTTGGGCGTGAACGTCATGCCCGGGGGAGTCATTACGACGAAGTGCTGCACCTCACCCAGCGGCTTGGGCGAGATGCCGGCCTCGCCGCTGTAGGGCATGTGGTACGACACTTGGAACTGCGTCTCACCCGGGCGCAGAGGATAGTTGAAGGCGTAGTGGTTTTTCTGCGGGCCCGGCGAAGCCTCGACCGCGATGGGCTGGCCACCGGGGCCTTTAGCTTGTGCCGATTCCAGTTCCGCGCCATCGGGTAAAACGAATTCGAACGTATGCTTATCGTCGGCGACGGTGCGTGGCGGCTGCGACTGGTTGCGAATCGCATAAAGCGCGATTCCCTCTAGCTGTTTGCCGTCGCTCTGGTAGCGGTCTACCTCGACCGTCTGGCTAAGGCCTTCCACTTTCTTGGCGGAGTCGTACACCGTAAGCTGGGCCGTGGTCGTGCCCGGCATCAGCGGCCCACCCGGCGGAAAGTAATTCACACCTTCGTGAGTGACACGCACCATGTGGGGTGCAGGGTCACCCGCAGGTGCCGGCAACGAGAAGCGCCCTTGCGCGTCGCTCTTGGTATTCGCTACCTCCTGCATGCCTTGCGATAAGGAGAGGAGCGTGACCTCGTCTCCGGCGGAAGGCTTGCCTGTGGTGGCGTTGGTGACAGTGCCCGTGATGTTCTGCGCGGCGGCGAAGGAGGTGAGAAAGAGCAAGAGGAGACAGGCAGCAAGTGTTTCCTCAGCCTTTGTGGGCATGGACGAGAATTCAGCAGGAACGCAAGAACCCTCGGATTTCGGGCGCATCAGCCCCGGAATGGGGCGAAAGAGCTTAGCCCAGCGCTTCAGCGCTGGGTGGGGATTAAGAAGAACTCGAGTGCCGTAGGCACGGCAGAGGTCGACCCAATGCAAGCCTCTCGACGAATGAGGCGTTGGAGTGCCGTTCCTACGGGACTCACATCGATGGGGAAACCTGACCCAGCGCTGAAGCGCTGGGCTAAGCTCTGTCGCGCCTGCGGCGCTGATATTAATGTTTGTTCCTGGCAAGAGGCCACCCAACAATCTCACGCCCTGCCGCCTTTCGCCGGGCTGCTTCCAGGACGCCTCGTCCCATGCCGAACCACGGTGCGCGCCTTCTCGATGCTGTCCATCTCTGCGAGAATGGCCGCCGCTTCGTCTTCCAGCGAGGCGCGCTGGACCGCGTAATCCGACTCGCTCAACTTGCCAGCCTTGTGCTCGAAGCTGAGATCGCGCAGGTTTTCGTACGTCGCGTCTTTGCGTTCCTGTAAATACATCAGGCGGGTCTTCTCTTCCCCGGCCTCGACATCGCCCGGCTGATAGAAAACGTAGAAGAACAGGAGTGCCGCAAACAACGCGCAGCCAAACATGACAAATGCGGTTTCCTGCCCGGAAGCAGCAACGACAATCAATGCAAACATCAGTAATCAGTCTCCTGACGGGCCTTCTTGCGAAGGTCGTCGAGCTCAGCGGGTTCGAGATTGGGGGCGGCACCGGATGCGCAACGGCTCGTGACTTCCACATCCGCACCAGCAATATCGTAAGCGCGAGTGCCCCGGCAAAAACCGCGAACGGCATGATCCAAGCCACGCGATTGAAGCCGGTCGTGGTGGGCGCGGCCAACACAGTGTTGCCGTACTTCTGCACGAAGCTCTGTAGCACCAGAGAATCGCTGTCGCCGCGTTCGATGCCGGCAATCAGCTCGTTGCGCATGCGTTCGGAGTACGTGCAGCCCACATGGTTGCATTCCAGCAAAATCTGGTTGCAGCCGCACATGCACATCAGACCGTGTCCCAGTTTGTTGAAGCGCGCGTCGGTGTCGGCGCCCAAGAAAGTGATGGCCAGCAGCGCGACCAGAACGACCTGGGCGATGCGAAGTTTCGAGTTTCGAGTTTCGAGTTTCAAGTTAGGAACGTCCAAATTCCAGATTGTCATCCCGAAGGGAGGTGGTAACTTCTGACCACCGGAATCGAGGGACCTGCTTTTTGTGTCGTCCCTACGGACTCGGGTTCATTTATTTCGCCTACCCAGCGTTGAAACGCTGGGCTAAGCTCTTCTGTCCCGCTGCGCGGGACTGGGTTCATCGTTCTGACGTCCCCGGGCCTACCAGGGTCGAGGGCCGATATCCCAACTACTGGCGCACTGCAACCCCGTATTCCGACGGTTTCCACTCTCGCTTGCTACTCAGTCCCAGAATCTCCAGGGTCTTCTGGTTCTCTTGCCAACGCGCTGGGTAGGTTCCCAGGCCGAGATTGAGACACTGAGGTGAATCCACGATGCAAGAGATCGTCAACTCCTGCTGCTGGCCTGCGTCGGTGAGGACAGCTTGGTGGGTGGCCGTTGCGGCGGGTCCCGATCCGGCAAAGGATACGGTGTTGACGCGCACCATGAGAGGATACTTCACGGTATCGACGCCCGGAAAGCGGGGAGGCTGCCCTGCGCTCTGGGGATGCGGCGATAAGGTCTCGTAAAGGCGGAAATTAATTTCTATAGTAATCATGACCGCGACTGGCTGCCCGTCCTTCCTGGCCGGTTCGAAGCGCCAGCGATTGACGGCCTTGACACCTTCTTCGTCGAGTCCCATGCCTAGTGAGCGCTGCACTCGGATGTTTTGCGGCCTTCCCTCTGCGTCGACGATTAGCCACAAAACCTCCGTTCCTTGATAGCGGGCTTTCCGCGCCTCTTCTGAGTACTCCGGATCAGGGGCATAGATAGGCTTGGGTGGCGTTACCCCTCCCCCTACCCGATAAACACCAGGATACTTCTTGCTGGTGCTCTCAACGCTCGGCGGCGATTCAGGCGATTGGGAATTTCCAGTCGCCGAAGCGGCCGGCGGCGGTTGTGCGTCAGATGAGCGGCTTTGCGCGAGCATCGGGCAAGACAGCGGGGCAAGAAGGATCGCAAATAGGCTCAGGCGCACAAACATGGCAAAATCGTACTCTCGATGGTTTCGCAGTTACTAGCAAATTCTGCGGCTTCGGAGACCTCTCTGGTGAGAATCTCGGCTTGCCTGACCGCCGATGAGGAAGCACCTTGCGGCAACTCTAATCCTGCCGGCGAACAGCAGATCCCTCGACTCGCCGCCGGGTCGGACAGACGCGGGATGATGAGAGAGCGCAAGCTCCTATGCGGGGCTGAAGGCCCACTCTACCTAGTCTCTTCCCACCTCCACGGCTCCTCCGCGCACGGTCGCCGCCGCTGCGCCTCCTTTTTCGCGCACCCCAACCCTCGCTGGCTTCATGTTTGGCACTAGCGCGATCAACGTCCCGATAATCACAATCACAACACCCGACCAGATCCACATCACCAGCGGATTCACGTGCGCCTTGATGATGGGCTTGCCGGTGTCGGGGTTACGTCCGGTATACACCAGGTACAAGTCTGCGCTGGGGCGCGAGCGGTTGGCGACAATAGTTGACGTCTGCTCGCTCGCCTTGTAGAAGCGGCGCTCGGGATACATGGTGTCAATCTTCTTGCCGTGCTGGTAAACGTCAATCACGGCCCACTCGCTGGAGTAGTTCGGCTTGTCATCCTGGGTGTAGGACTGGCACACCAGGGTAAAGGAGCCGATCTGCATTTTGTCGCCGAAGCCCATCTCCTGTTCCTTATCCAGGTTGAAGGGCAGACCCGCGAAGCCGATCATGATGACGATGAAGCCGAAGTGCACCAGGTATCCACCGTAACGGCGCGTGTTGCGGCGCGTAATAGTCACCATGCCTTCGAGAATGTTCTTCCCGGTCTGACGCGCGATGACGCGTCCTCCGCGCCAGAATTCTCCCACAACCGTTGCCGCTACCAGTACTGACAACGAGATCGCCATCAGGGAGTAAAAGTACGAGACGTCCTCCCACGGACGCATGCCGCCGATCATGAGCCCAATCGCCGTCAGGACCGCGAGAATCGTCGGCCACAGGAAGTTTCGCTTCAAGCTATCGAGGGAGGTCTTGCGCCATGCCAGCAGCGGTCCGACCGCGGTGAGGAAGATCAGGAACAGCCCGATGGGAACGTTGACGCGATTGAAGAACGGCGGTCCAACCGTGACCTTGGAACCGGTGACCCACTCCGACAGCACCGGGAAGAGCGTGCCCCATAACACCGCGAAGCACGCCACCAGCAGCACCAGGTTGTTGAACAGGAAGCTCGACTCGCGCGACACCAGCGACTCCAGCCGATGCTCGCTCTTCAGCGTCTCGCGGTTGCGCACGAAGAAGAAGACGCAAGTCGCAAACGTCAGCGCCAGAAACCAAACGAACCAGATGCCAATCCCCGACTGCGCAAAGGCATGCACCGAACTCACAACGCCGCTGCGCGTGAGGAACGTTCCGAAAATCGCCAGCAGAAACGTAGTGAAGATGAGCCACATGTTCCACATCTTCATCATGCCGCGCTTCTCCTGCATCATGACCGAATGCAGGAAAGCGGTCATGGTAAGGAACGGCAGGATCGACGCGTTCTCCACCGGGTCCCATCCCCAGTAGCCGCCCCAACCCAGCACCGCGTAGGCCCAATGCGCGCCGAGAAATATGCCGCAGGTGAGAAAGAGCCACGCCACCATGGTCCAGCGGCGGGTTATGTGAATCCACTTCTCGCCGGGGTACTTCATGATGAGCGCACCCAGCGCAAAGGCAAAGGGCACGGTCACGCCGACATAGCCGAGATACAGCATCGGCGGGTGGATGACCATCTCGGGATATTGCAACAGCGGATTGAGCCCGTTGCCGTCAGCCGGGATCTGACCGCTGACCAGGCCGAAGGGATGTGCCGCAAAATTCACCAGCAGCAGGAAGAACACCTGTACCGCAGCGATGATCGCCGAAGCATGCGCCGTCAGTTGCGGATCGACTTTGTAGCGCAGCCTTAGCACCAGCGCATAGGTTGACAGCAGCCACGCCCAGAACAGCAGCGAGCCTTCCTGTCCCGACCACAGCGCAGCAAACTTGTAGGCGATGGGCAGGTCACGATTGCTGTGGTGAAGGATGTAGGCGACGGAAAAATCGTTCCCGAGAGCGGCTATCACCAGCGCCACGGCGGCCACCGTGACAGCGGCCCAGCAGGCGATGCCGGCACGGCGAGCAGTCTCGCCCAGCCGATCATCCTTGCGATATAGCGCCAGCGAGCCCGCGATAAACGAATAGGCTGCCAGCGCGAGGGCCAGCAAGAGTGCAAAACTTCCAATTTGCGGCATGAAAATCTATTACCTGTTTTGTTCCCGCCGGACGAATCAGGTGTACAACGCCATCCTTAAGCGAGTGTTCTCATTTTACTCGCAATCGCAAGGCCAGCGAGCGAATTGCCGGCGTGAGGAGTACAACTTTGCGGGCGTTCACACACTTACGTGCGGCAAGCGCAACGCGCAACGCTGCGATTGCGAGATCTTCTTGCAGTTGACGGACTTTCCCAAGGCAGGAGCTAACGAGTCTAACCGGAAACTTCCCGGTGGGACTGGCGGGCCCCCACCGGGTCAAACAATCCAGCCTATGCCGCTCGCCCTTGCCGTTTCTTGGCCGCCCCGCGCACCGGCTGCTTGCGTCCCGCCGCCTGACGTCCCTTCGCCGCTCGGCTCCTTGCAGCTTTCTTCGCCGATGCCTTGCGGGCAGCGCTGCCTCGTGTCCGAGCCGACTGCCGGGCTTGTTTCGACAACGAAGCGCTTGAAGCCGCCCGATGGCCTTCGCGCTTCAACACACCGCTTACTGCCGGTGAGCGTTTGGCGGATGTTTTTTTCTTAGTCGCCGACTTTCCTCTGCGCATATCGCGTGCGGCCTTTTCTCGCGTCGCCTCCGATGTCTTCCTTTTCCCGGGCGGAGGCAGCTCCACGCCGGCACGTCTAGCCTTCGACAAGCCGATGGCAATGGCCTGTTTGGTCGAGGCTGCGCCGTGTTTGCCCTCGCGGATATGGTCTATTTCCTCTTTGACGAATTCGCCGGCCTGGGTGCTCGGCGATTTTCCCTCGCGTTCATCTTCGCGGGCGCGCTCCAACGTTTCTTTTTCTGGCATCGATTTCCTCCTTGTACTCTTCAACGGAGATGCAGAATCCGGCTGCCGGGATGGACTACACTACTCCTGCGCGCATCCGCCCTAACATGCCTGCAGCTGTAGCTCAATCCGTCCTGGCAACCCCCGCCACGCGATCGCACAAATACCGGCCGGTACTCTTGGCCGTGGCAATCGTCTTCGCGGCGGCGACCCTGCTCTACAGCGCGACGTGGATTTATTACGTTCGCCGTCCTGTCCAAGTCGAAATCGGGATTGACACCAAGTCCGCTGCGAAATGGCTCGATGTCACGAACGTGTACAAGAACAGCCCGGCGCAAAAGGCTGGGCTGAAAACGAATGACCGCATCCTCGCAATCAATGGCAACGGCGGAGCTTCGGCAGCGGCGTGCGACCAATTGTTATATCGCACGTGGCTGGACTCGCGACCCGGAGACACGGTGACTCTGACCGTGCAGCGGCCGGGACAATCGCGGCCCTTGGTCATCACTCCTGTATTTCGCGCCATCGAAGGGGAAGGCGACACCAGGACCGCGGCCCGTACAGTTGCGCTACAGATCCTGTCGTCCTATCCCATTTTCTTTGCCGTCGTGGGCCTCGCGGTTCTCTTTCTTCGTCTGGAAGACCGCAAGGCATGGCTGCTGGCGTTGGTATGCGCAACCTTCATCACGGCCGCGAACCTGCCCAGCCAATTTGCCGCCGCGCCAGCCCATCTTCGATCCCTCCTACTCGTCTACCGAACCGTCGGAAATGCTGTCCTCGCTGAACTCTTCTATTTCTTCTTCGCGGTGTTCCCTACGCGCTCTCCGATTGACCGCAGGGCCCCCTGGCTGAAGTGGGTGCTGGTGTTCATTGGCCTCTGCTTGGGCTTGGGAGGTTATCAAAACGGCAATTCCGCCGCCTTACCGATTTTCGCCCCAATGCTGTCTGTTCGCGCCGCCGAGAATGCCCGAATCGTCGTCGGTTACGGTTCTGTTTTGCTTGGGCTCATTTCCCTGCTGTGCAACTTGTTCACCGTCTCCAGCATGGACGACCGGCGCAAGCTCAAAGTGATCTTCTGGGGGACCGTCGTAGGAGTTACGCCCGCTGCAATTATCGGCCTGGTGCAGGATGTTTTCCATACCGACGTTTCCTTTTGGGTGAATTTCGTCAAAGTAATTCTGCTGCTCTTGTTTCCTCTCTCCTTCGCTTACGCAGTGGTGAAGCACCGGGTAATGGATGTGCCCGTTCTGCTGAAGCGCAGCGCCCGTTATTTTGTGGTGGAGCGCGGATTTGTCTTCCTCATCCTAGCGATCGGGGTGGGGGCGACTTTCTGGTTGGCGCAGGCGTTCTCGCGCTATTTCTCGGCCAGCTCGAAAGCCGCCATACCCGTGGGCGCTACCTTTGGCGTGCTGCTGATCTCCGCCGGCACGCAGGTCCATCGGCGAGTGCGAACGCGGCTGGACCGCGCCTTCTTCCGCAGCTCCTACGACGCGCAACAGATTCTGGAGAACCTGGCCGCGAAGACGCTCACTGTCAGCAGTCGCGAAGGATTGGCCGAGCTGTTGCACGATCAGATTCAAGACGCGCTGCATCCGGCCTCGATGTATGTGTACCTCGACGCCGGCAACGGACAATTGCAGACGTACGCTGGGAATCCTCCAGCGGAGGCGATGACACTTTCGCCCAGCGCGGCTGGTCTTGACGAACTGGCAGATCGTAGCGAACCGCTGGAACTTCTTCCGGAAGCGATGCATGGAACCCAACTGGAGCCTTTGCAACCGGAGTGCCTGGTACCGATTCGGGGCTCCAGCGAAGGCCAATTACAGGGCATTGCGGTCCTGGGCCCGAGGTTGTCGGAAGAACCATACTCCACGAGCGACAAGCGTCTGCTGGCTTCAGTCGCCAGCCAGGCCGGTATTGCCATGCGAAGCATTGCCTTGGCGGAGAAAATGGCAGCAACCATGGAGGTGGAGCGTCGCAGCGCGCAGGAAATGCAGTATGCGCGCCAGGTGCAGAGCCGTCTTTTGCCGCAGCAGGCGCCGTCACTTAAGACGCTGGACTGCGCCGGCAAATGCATCCAGACGCGCGCCGTCGGCGGCGACTACTACGATTTTCTCGATCTCGGCTCGGGCCGCCTAGGCCTGGTGCTGGCCGACATCTCAGGGAAGGGCATGTCGGCGGCGTTGCTGATGGCCAATCTTCAGGCCAATCTACGCGGCCAATATGCGTTGGCGCTGGAGGACGTACCTCACCTGCTACGCTCGGTGAATCGCCTGTTCTACAAGAACACCGAGACCAGCCATTACGCGACGATGTTCTTCGCGGTCTACGACGATGAGACGCGCCGCTTGCGTTACGTCAATTGCGGGCACAATCCGCCAATGCTCTTGCGGGCGAAGGGCGAGCTGGAGCGACTGAATGCCACCGCAACCGTGTTGGGACTATTCGAAGAGTGGGATTGCAGTGTGGCCGAGAGGCAACTGGCGTCCGGAGATGTGCTGGTTATTTATACCGACGGCGTTTCTGAGGCAGGCGAGAGAGACGAGAGCGATAGCGAGGAGTTCGGGGAAGAACGCCTGCTTGCGGTGGCTCGGAAGTATCAGCAGCAATCAGCCGGCGAAATTATGGACGGCATTCTTGGGGAGGTACAGTGGTTCAGTCCCGACGAGCAGGCCGACGATATGACACTGATCGTGGCGCGGGGACGGTAGCGGGAGGAATATCGTAGCCTCAAATGCCGCGGCACAGCGGCTAAGTGAGCCGGTGGACATGGCCAGTCAAGACCCCAATGAGGAACGGCAACGACTTACCAAGCTTTACGCCGAGATGGCGGACGGCGAGTTGGAGGCCATTGCCGCCGATTCGGCGGAGCTGACCGATGTGGCGCGGCAAGCGCTAACCGATGAACTGGCTCGCAGGCGCCCCGAGGAAGCTGCCGTGGCGCAAACCGGCGCCGGTCGGCAACGCGAGTCCGTCGAACTGGCTGACGTCGTTAGCATTCGCCAGTTCAGGGATCTGCCTGAAGCGCTACTGGCCAAAGGCGCATTGGACTCGGCGGAAATCGAATCCTTCCTGGTCGACGACAACATGATTCGCATGGACTGGTTTTTTTCGAACCTGGTCGGTGGCATTAAGCTTTGCGTCAAGCAGGAAGACGCTGACGCGGCATTGGATTTGTTGGAACAATCAATTCCCGAAGAGTTCGAGGTGGAGGGCGTCGGACCGTACGAGCAGCCGCACTGTCCGAAGTGTCAGTCGCTGGATATCGCTTTTGAGGATTTGAATCAGCCCGTAGCCTGGATCAGCGCATCTCTTTTTTTTCCGATTCCTCTCCATCGTAAGAGGTGGGTGTGCCATTCCTGCGGACAGCGCTGGCGTCAGGCGGAAAACATCCAAGACGCGACCTAAAATCGGCTTGGTGGGGCACGCGCGGGATGTTAGGGTGCGCCACCCGCCACCCTAAGGTGACCAATCTATTTGTCCGTTAATTCTTGGATAGTCAATATCAGTATCGGGATATGTAGTCACCTGCTTCCATGACCCGCCGACTCTCACGTTATGGGTCAACATGACGGCCTTAACCCAACGCCCGTCAACGTGAGCTAGTCTTAAAGCCTCGCTCCAAACACCATTCATACTGAAGAAAGTAAAATTTACTGAATATTTATCTTCTTTACCGCTCAACCTAATCGTGTCCAGCGGCCTAGTACTAGTTGCAGACAAGAAGGCGATGGCGGGATAGGAGTATCTAAATTTTCCGTACAGGTCCTCGACTCGCATTGATTGTCCAGCCACCGCTTTCATCATCTCACTCTCATCTGTACGGGTCACAACTACTTCATGCAGGGGACTTTTCCCTACGGTTTTTACAATCAGCCTAACTTCATCTTCCACTATCCAAGGAAGTATCCAGCAAAAAGTATCCCCGCCAGTTACCGCGTCAATGTTTTCCTTCGATAACGTCATCAACGCAGTACTTTTATCAATTAAAGCATCAGTGCTAGACATCGTAGCCTGAAAGTGCTCGTCGCTCTTTTGGATCGCGGACTCTATGCCCGTTCCGATTGCGCCAAAGTGCTCTCTCTCTTCTCTAAGAGCGGCCTTCTGTTTTTCGTCTTGTTTATACCTGTCGTCGTTTATCGCCTTGAATTCTATGAAAGCAAAGGCAAATAGCACAACAGTCCACAGCCATCTCTCTCGCCCTGGCATGTCTGGTCTGAGTGCCATAATGCCCGCCGCTATACCCATAACCACGACTGCATAGCTGGGCGGAGGAATGTGGCGATACCAGAGAATCCAGACGAATGCCGCCAATGCAATGAAAATGTAGCCGAACCATGCTCTGCGCCACATGTCCTCGAAAGCAATCCACGAGGAGTGCATCCAACTCTTAAATCTAGAATCACCCACCGCACACACCTCGGCAGAAGTCGCTTAGCTCTCGACAGAGGGATTTTGCGCTCTGCCCCAGCTGGAGCCAAGGAAATAATCCATCGAATGGTTTAGCTTGAGTGGGAAGTTCCGCGAGCTTCACCCGCAACGGCGTTCCCATCCCCTCCCAATTTCGCCCGGTCCACTCCGAATCGATCTCCACCACTATTCCAAGCTTGTCTCCGGTATTGCTTGGGGGCACCCAAACCATCACCACTTAAGTGACGATTAACTACGGAATTTTACCCTCCTGTCCGTTGTCACTTCAAACGTTGCTTGGAATGCCCCTAGCAGGGCCGGAAATGGCCCTAGAATCGATTCTAACGGTAGTGGACAAGGTTTGGGCCATTTCCTTGCAAATCGGCCCTCCTGGGGCTTCCAAACGCAAAGCCCGCAAGAGCATGTTACCACTAAGGTGCCATAATGCTACTGCGCGGCTCACTGGCTCGCGTCCTGCCTTTGCTGGAGCTGCTCGGCCAGCTTCAGCTCGCGTTCCGCGTCATCGGTTTTGCCCAGGTCGCGATAGCTCTGCCCTAGGAGATGGTGGGAGATCGGGTTGTTCGGGTCCATAGCCACCGCGCGCTGCAAGGTTCGAACCGCCAGCGCCGCCTCTCCCTTCTTCTCCAGTACCTTGCCCATCAGGATGTACGGCCCGGTCGAAGTCGCATCCAGCCAAATTGAGCGTTGCAACAGCCGCTCGGCGTCATCGTACTTCTGCACGCGCGAGTAGGCGTCGGCGAGCTTGTAATACGCGGCGGGGTAGCCGGGATTGATCGCGAGCTCCTGCTGCAGATCGGTGATCGCCTCCTGAATTCTCGACTTGTAAAGATGAAGTTCGCCCAGCAGGAAATGCGCCATCGGCAACTTGGGATCGAGCGCGACCGCCTTCTGCGCGTACTCTTCGGCGACCGGATCGAATTCCTGACGGAAGAGCATGCGCGCGGTGAACAGATAGCTCGCGGCCGAGTCGGGCTTGACGTCAAACATTTTAGCGAATGCCACACGCGCCTGGGGATAGTTCTTGGATTGGATATAGCAAACGCCAAGGATGTAGGACGCGTCCACGTTGGCGCGCGGATACCACGTTTGCACCTTCTCCAGGTAGGGAATCGCTTCACTTGGCCGCCCCGCGAGATAGTACGACAAACCAAGCAACTGAACGGCTTCGTCATCCTTTGGATTCTCCGCCAGCGCCTGCTTCAGATACTCGGCCGCTTTCAGGTAATCGCTCTTCTTGTAGTAGGCCGCTCCCAACTCGTGCGCAAGCCCGGCCGGCGGCGGAGTGCGGGTGGCAAGCTCTTGCAGTTGTGCGATGGCATCGTCGTACTTGCCCTGCTCGGAAAGACGGCGTGCCTCGGCGAAAACGGTCTGCGGCGATGCGTTGCTGGAGGATTCTGTACGGTCCATGGGCGTCGGGCCAGGTGAAGTCTGGGCCTGCAGCCGGACGTTGACGCCGTTGACCGCAACTGCGAGCAGAAAAATGAGAACCAATCTAAGGTGTGGCATGGAAGAACTCTCGGAGATCGCTGGCAAGATTAAAGCACAATCATGGCCGAAAGATGTGGAGCTGTGATCGGATCTTCGATGCAGCGGGCTCTTCTGCTCACGGGTTATACCGTGCCAGCCATGCCGCAATTTCGCGAAACACGTCCTGGCGTTGCTCCCACACTTTAGGGAAGTGGGGCGAACCGGGATACGTGACCATGCGGGTGGTTTTGCCGCGCGCCGCCAGCACTTCAAACAATTCCCGCCCCTGATAGGTTGGCACCCGCTCGTCGGCCGCGCCATGCAGGATGAGCAACGGTGTGGTCACACTCTCCGAATGCATGACGGCGGAGAACACCAGAAACGCGTCCGGATCTTTATCGGGCCAGCGGGCGTCGTAGTCGGTCTGCTGCACGTCGCTGGTCCAGATGAAGCTGAGCCAGTCCGTAATGCCTGCGCCCTCGATGGCGGCCTTGTAGCGATTGGTCTGTGTGACCGTCCATGAGGTCATGAAGCCGCCGGCGCTCCAACCGAACATAGTCAAGCGATTCGGATCAGCCCAGCCTTGGGCGATGGCGTAATCGGTCGCGCTCTCCACGTCGCGGTAAGCGCGATCGCCAAAATGCTGGTAGATGGCGCTCATAAAGTCGGTACCATAACCCGTCGAGCCACGATATTCCGGCTGCAGGACCACGTAGCCCATGCCGGCAAACACCCGGGGAAAGATGCCGAGCCGAAGCGAGTCGTTGGATTCCGGCCCGCCGTGTGGCATCACCATAAAGGGATAGTGCCGCCCGGCCTGGTAGTCTGCCGGAAAAGTGACGACGCCCTCCAGGGCAATTCCTTCCTTGCTAGACCAGTGGACGGCGCGCACCTCGCCCAACGCGAGCTTCGCCAGTTGATCGTCGCCTTCGGTGGTGATCCGCTGCAGCGTGGTGCCGTGTGCGATGGCAACGTTGGCAGCGTGCTGTGGATCGGCAACCGTGAAAGCCTGCACCTCCGGTGCGTTGGCGATCGCCGGCGATATGGGGCCGTCGTCAATGGTCCCTTCCGGCCATTTATAGGTCGGGACCAGCGCATCGTTCTGGAAAGCGTCGACCTCAGACTGAACGCCACGGGCCACGATCGCCCAGGCGTTCCCTTTGACGTCCACCGACAACTGCAGTGCGCTGCCTTCGAGCTTAGACGTGCGGTCCACCGGAGTTCCGCCGCTGGCCGCGACGGTCCAGACATGGTCCGCCGTCAGCACTGGCGAGGTCGTGCTCAGAAATACCAGGTCCTTACCATCATTGATCCAGCCGATCCCGCTGCTCGCATTCTCGATGGTGGCGATGTGCCGAGGGCCGGCGGCGCTGCACACGTCGATGAAGGAGCGAACATCGTGGAAGCCGATCTTCGGCGTCAGTGACAGAATCGCAACCGAAGCGCCGTCGGGTGACCAGGCAACGTCGTTAATGTCCCGCAATGTGGGACACCACCACGCGCCGTCCGAGCCATCAGTGCGGACCACGTAAAGGCCGGTGGGCTGGGCTTCGATGACGGTGTGAACATCCGCCAGCGGATCGGGGAGCCGCGGATCGGCCAGGATGGCGTAATGCGACCCATCGGGCGAGATCGCAGCCGAGTGAATGCCCCGCGGCAGGGCGGTTAGTGGGACGGGAGTGGCTGCGGCAGCAGCGGGAGTGTTGGCGGGCGGGAGCGGCAATGTTGCGAGCTGCCCCATCTTGTTTATCTCGTACACGCCGAAGAGAGCGGCGCCGTCGCGAGTGAATCCCGTGGGCTCGAATTTCTCCGGAACGTTGAGATGACGGGACTCGCCGCCAGTAGTCGCGATCAACTCCCATTCGGTGTTGTCCGGACCCTTGGAGGCTCCGAACGTCACCCGACACAGCACGGTTTTACCGTCCGGCGACACTGCGACGGCATGCGCGCTATGCAGGCCGGCAGCGTCGTCGAAGGTGAAAGGACGGCGCGTGCTTTGCGTGCTGGCGGCAATCGAAACGGCAAACAGAATAACGAGGGCAAAGATTGGATTGCGCATAAGATTTTCCTGTCGAAGTCGAAGCATACCAGCCGCAGCTTCGGGCCGGTGCCTCCGCGGCCACTTCTCGCCGGACGGAGACTCATTCCATTTTGCCGGCTTCCGCGACCCCAACGTACTTGTCGGCGCCTCCGTAATAGAAGAAGAATCGATTCCTCTGGCGCACCATGCCCTCGACAAAGACAACGTTCGGCACTTGCCCGACTTTTTCCCACGTCAGCTCCGGAGCGAAGATCGGCTGCTCGCTGCGATAGAGAACCTTCCGTGGGTCTGTGCGGTCAAAGATCACAACGCCAGTGCGATAAACGAGCTTGTCGTCCGCCCCGTTATAGATGAGCACGATGCCGTCGGATGTGAGGATGGGCGCGGGGCCGGGCTCGACAACGCGCGAATCGAACGCGCCCGGTCGGCGGGGCAGCACGGGAGTTTTCGTCTCCTCTGTCCAGTGAAGCAGGTCAACGGAGGAGGCAAGCCCCATCTGATCGGTGCCGTCTGCCGCAGTCCCCAGGAAATACATCCAGTACTTGCCGCCGATCTTCTCCGTCACAATCGCGCCCGACTTTGTCCACTTCACGTTCCAGTTGCCTTTATAGGCGGGCAGAATCACGCCCTTGCGGTTCCAGTGCAGCAGGTCTCGCGACGTAGCGAGGCATAGCTGTGCATCCTTCTTGTTGTAGCCGGTGTAAGTCAGGTAATAGGCGTCGCCGATCTTGACCAGCCGCGGATCTTCGACGCCACCATCTTTTTCGTAATCGGTTTCGGGTCCGAGGACAGGCTCGGGACGCCGCGTGAAGTGCACCCCGTCGCTGCTCTCCGCATAGCCCAGCCGCGACGTGCCGTGCTTGTCCTGTGCACGATAGATCATGACATATTTGCCGTCATGCATAACCACCGCGGGATTAAAGGTTCCGGCTGACTCCCAGCCATCACCCTGCGGCGACAGGATGGGATTTTGCGAGACTCGACTCCACGCTCCGAAGGGCAGCTTCCAACTCGCGGCGAACAGCAGCACCGAGCACGCGAGCAACAAGGGAGCCGCACGACGCGAGAAGCCTTTCACGCGCATAGGGAAGGCATTCTAATCGCAGCAAGTCGAATAGAGTAGCGCGGTGATGGGACGGTTTCCGAAATCCGACTTCGGTGGACAAGGGGACCGAGGCAGTCAGATGAGGAGCAAGACGCCAAAATGGGATCGCGAGTGTAATGGCGATTTCACAACACCTATCCCTGTATGTGGTGTCCTACGAACTCCCGACATTTAGGCGTCGCGGGTAATGCCCGGTGATCTTGGAAAAGAACCGATGAAATCGATGGACACTGCGCACGGGAGGCAAGAACATGAACGGACACTGACCCGGCACTAACTCGATACCATGCACCCGGCAAAATTCGACTGCTTCCGCACTAACCGAGCCTTGGCCGCCGCCTCGATACATCCAGATTCGTTTTATGCCAGCTTCGGCACAATCGCGCACCACGGAATTCGTGACTGCCGGCGATGTCAGCAGCAGCGCCGCGTCTGGGGCGGGCTGAATGTCCTGGACGCGAGCGAAACAGCGCCGTCCCATGATCTCTGGAATATTGGGATTTACGGGCAAAACTTCATATCCATGGCGGGAGAGCGCTTCGAATAGAGAGGTACTGATGTTCTGTGGTTCGCGGGAAATCCCCACCATAGCGATACGTTTTTGGGACAAGAAAGTCTCGATTGTATTTAAGGACACATTCGCCGCCATGCCGTTCCTCCATAAGCGGTAGCTTCAACTCACCTCTGTTTTACCCAAGCTCGCGGCGCAAGTCTGTGACGGGGGACACCAGCCCATGTAGTCCGGTGATGGGATGGTTTCCGAAATCCTACTTGGAGGGGACAAGTCGACCGAGACCTTGGTGGGGTATTGACTTCGGATGTGTAGACGCTCACAATCCGTGGTCGAGAAAATCGATCATTCTTTCCTCATAGCGCAAATGTGGTGCTGGGCTCGCCAGTTCCGCCGGGGTGACCGTTTTTTTCAAAGACAGTGCTTCGCATCGCCGGGACCAAACAGCATCATGGGCGTCAGCTAGTTCATACGGCCTCGCGTATCACTGGCTGGCGTTTCATGAAATTCCGCCTTCTAGTGGGCCTTCTCCGCCTGCGCTGCACCGGCTACGCACAGGAATTCCCGCCAAAGCGGCACGGCAATGGTGAGGTAGGATCGCGATGTAAGTCGAATTGTCGGATTCCTGCACCAAAGCGGTATGGGATAAGCACCTCTCGGCCAGGTGTCCAGACCAAGGCCGAGAGGATTCCGTCAACCCTGTGCCATGACGAAGGGAGAAGCATCACATGGCAACAAGAGACGTCGCCCCATTAGAGTCCCGAGATGCCGGGAGGTTACACACAGAGTCTTCGTCGTAACATGTCCTAATACCGACACCCTTCCTGCCTTGAACGATTCGCTTAGACGAAGTACTTTGTTAACTGTGTTCCTACCGCACGCGGCAAAGCGTCTTGGCGATGGCATCTCCTGCTTTGTCCTGCTTCTTGCAGTTCTCGGAACTACCTGCGGCTTATCCGCGCAAGCCAAACCCGGCTCGGGCAGCATCCTTGCAGGAAGCGCCTACAAGCGCGGCGAAACTGCCTTGCAGAACGACGACGTGGTCACGGCACGTACCGCGTTCGAGCAAGCGGTTACGCTAAGCCCGGACAATCCCCAGTTTCAGAATGCCCTGGCAGAAGTGATGCTGCGCCAGGGCGACATCGACGGTGCGATCGCGCACTTCCGGACCGTGATTCGCTTGGCGCCCGATGCGGCGCTGCCTCACGCCGAGTTGGGAAAGGCTTTGGAGGCCAAAGGCCCGCTTGACGAAGCAGCCGCGGAACTTAGCCTGGCCGTGAAACTCGCTCCGCAAGAGCCGGAGGCGCATCGCCAAATGGCTCGCGTACTGAGCATGCAGGGAAAAACCGACGACGCCATCGCGGAGATTAAGGCAGGGCTCACCCTGGCTCCTGATCGGCCGGAATTGCACGACGATCTGGGAGTATTGCTGGCGCAGAAAGGGCAATTCCCTGAAGCAGAAAAAGAGTTTCGCGCGGCGTTGTCGTTCGACGCTCACTTCGAGCCTGCGGTGTTTCACCTCGGCGTGACGTTATTGCAATCGGGCGACAACGACGGCGCCCTACAGTTGCTCACGCAAGCGACGCAAGCTAATCCCAAGGACGGAATTGCGTTCTACTATCTGGGAACGGCGCTGGAAGCCAAGCACGATACTGCGGGAGCCCTCCAAGCCTATCAACAGGCGGCGCAACTTGTGCCCGACATGGTTCCTCTTGAAACCAGGCTGGGCATGCTCTTGCAGCGTTCTGGGGATCCGGAAGGCGCCGCCGTGGCGTTCCGAAAAGTCGTTGCGCTCACGCCCAACGATCCCGAGGCGTACAACAATCTTGGGCTGGCGTTGATGCAGCACGGCGAAGGCCCAGCCGCGGTGAAGGGGTTTCAACAGGCCCTGAAGCTGCGGCCGGATGACGCCGCCTTCAGGGGAAATCTCGCTGTCACCTTGTTGCAGCAGTCCGAATTCGACGCCGCAGCCGAGCAGCTGCGGGAAGCGCTTAAGCTGGCTCCCGGCAATGCGTCGCTGCATTACAATCTGGCGCTTGCGCTGAAGTTCAAGGATAATTTGCCGGGGGCAATTGCCGAATTCCAACAAGCCATTGCGTTGGATCCTCAGCTTGCGGACGCTTACTACACTCTAGGAGTAACGCTGTGGCAGAAAGGCGATTTTCCTGCTGCCGCCGAGCAGTTGCAACACGCGGTCCAGGTCAAGCCGGACTATGCCGAAGCTTACTACATGCTGGGCACTGTGCTGAAGCAGATGAACAAATTGCCGGAAGCGGCGCGAGCGTTGCGTGAGGCCATACGCCTGCAACCCGATTTACTGGGCGCGCACACCAACCTGGCCGCAGTGTTGCGTGAAATGGGCGATGCCTCCGGAGCAGAGGCCGAAAGCCACGCGGCTGAACAGCTGACTAAACAAAAGACCAGTCTGCAGGCCGCCACCTTCGCAACTAATTCCGGCAATCGTTTGCTTAACGCGGGCGATATTGACGGAGCGATCTCGCAATATCGCAACGCAATTCAACTAGCTCCCAGCTATGCACCGGCGCATCATCAGCTGGCGCTCGCCTTATCGCGCAAAGGGCAAGCGAACGAAGCGGCGCAGGAATTCAAGAAGGCTTCGGAACTCGACCCCAGGTTGAAGCCGCCGGCAAAGTAAGCAGGACGCAGGAGCAAACCAAGTCAACCACGGATTCTCACGGATAACGCGGATTTCTGAAAAGGAGAAATCCTAATCCGTGTACATCCGTGGTCGAAATAGGCGGCGCATGAAACGGAATCCCTACGGATTTGAAGGCGACGCAAGTTATCGCATAGACTCCACGGGGACGATCATGCACAAACGCGCTTCCTTCCTGCTGCCGCTTGCATTGCTGATTCTCGGCGTTATTGTGCTCTCTTCGGCGGCCCATGCCCAATTCAATGACTGCCAGACTTCGCCCGGCGAGCTCGCCCTGTCACGCAACGCGCAGAATTGGCAGTTTCTCGACGCGGTTGGACCGCACTCGGGATTGTTCGGGCGTGAGGACGGCAACTTCGAGGTCTGGATCTATCCACTCAAGCTATTGCGCGACTTCCACCTCACCTTCCATCTCGGTAGCCATGTAATCCCTGGCGATACGTTGCCAAGGACGGTCACGGTGCGGCCGAACTCAACTTCCATCCGCTATGTCTACGACTCGTTCTCCGTGTGCGAGACCTGGTTCGCGCCGTTGCACGATACGGGCGCAGTAGTCTCGCTGCAACTCGAAAGCTCTGAGCCGGTGGCGATTGAGGCGTCCTTTGCGCCCGATGTGGCATGGATGTGGCCCGCCGGCTTGGGAGCCGGTTACGTCGAGTGGGATTCCACGATGCGAGTTTTCAACTTCGGCGAGGAGGAGCATCGCTTCTATGCGGTTGCCGGATCGCCGGAAGCCAGCGACATTCGTCAGGCCTACTCCACGAACTATTCGTCCGCGACCACCGACAGTTTTCAGTTTGGACCGGCGGTGAAGGGCTCTGCGACCTACCACTTTGTTCTGGCGGCATCGTTCAAGGAGAAAAAAGAGGCGACGGATCTCTACCAGAAGCTGCTGGCCCAATATCCGCAGCTCCAACAAGAGGCGCGGGAGTACTACAAGCACTATCTGGACGATACGGTCTCGCTCTCTCTCCCCGACCAAGACTTACAGACCGCGTACGACTGGTCGCGCATCAGCCAGGTGCAGGGACTGGTGGATGATCCGTTTGCGGGCGAAGGGTTGATTGCCGGCTATGACCTGTCCGGCGCAAATCACCGCCCCGGATTCAGTTGGTTCTTCGGGCGCGATTCCATGTGGACCGCCCTGGCGCTGGATTCCGTCGGCGATTTCCAAACCACCCGTACAGCGCTGGAGTTTCTGGCGAAGTATCAAGGTGCGGACGGACGAATCCCTCACGAGGTGCCGCAGACCGTGAGTCTCGTCCCGTGGTTCAAGCTGTATCCCTATGGCTTCGCTTCGGCCGACGCGACGCCGCTGTACATCATTGGCACAGCCGATTACGTTCGCGCCAGCGGCGACCTGGCCTTCGCGCGCGCAAAGTGGGACAGCCTCTGGCATGCGTATCAATGGCTGCGCTCCACCTATGGCGCGAATGGTTTGGCCAGGAACCAGGGCATCGGTCATGGATGGATCGAGGGTGGTCCCCTGCTGCCCGTATCGGCGGAGTTGTACGAGGTGGGTGTCGCGATCGAGGCGCAGCAATCGCTGGCCGACCTCGCACAGTTGCTGCATAAACCGGAAGCCGAGTCGCTCTCCCAGGAACTGCCTGCCCTCAAGGAACGGACGGAAACCGCGTTCTGGTCTCCGGACAAAAACATCTACGGCTATGCGCTGAACGTCGAGGGCAAGCGCATCGATCGGGCTAGCGTATTGGGCACGGTGCCGATGTGGTTCGGGTTGCTCGACCAGCAGCGCGGCCAACAGTTTCTGAATGAACTCGCCGGATCGCGTCACCAGGCCGATTGGGGGATGCGCATCATCCCGGAAGATGATCCTCTGTACGACCCTACCGGATATCACTTCGGCAGCGTGTGGCCGCTGTTTACGGGATGGGCTTCTGTTGCAGAGTATCGCTACCACCGAAGCTTGCCGGCCTACGCCAATCTTCGCGCGAACGCGCAACTGGTCTTCGATGGCTCGCCGGGACGCGCTACGGAAGTACTGTCCGGCCGCTATTACACGCCGGTCGCCACCAGCAGTTCGCATCAGATCTGGTCTTCGGCCATGATCGTGAGCCCTCTGCTACGCGGGATGATGGGTATCTCGGTTGACGCGCCGAATTCGATGGTCAGGTTCGAACCGCATGTACCGGCAAACTGGACGGACTTCGCAATCCGGAACGTGCCGATGCGCGCCACATCCGAGGGATCGGCAACGATTCTGACGCTGTCGTACCACCACGGCGCCGGCGAGATTACGCTGGAAGTCACAAGGCACGGTGGTCAACGCGTTCAGCTCGAATTCCTGCCATCATTCAGCCTGCGAACCCGCGTTCTAAGCGCGGAAATCGATGGCAAGCCGGCCAGTTTCCATGTGGTCCAGCCTGCCAACGAAGTCGACCAACACATCATGATTCTCGTACCGATAACGGCCGACCACACAGTCATTCGCATCCGCATGGACCGCGACTTCGGGATTGCCTATCCTTACGTTGCGCCGGCAATGGGCGCCGTTAGCTCGAACCTGAAGTTCATCTCCGAGCACTGGAACGACACGCATGACCGGCTTGAACTGCAGGTTGCTGGCGCGGGCGGAGCAAAGTATCGCGTCCCGTTGGCCGGGGATCTCACCGGAGTCACGATAAGCGGTGCGGAGCTTTCGGAGAACTCGCTCCAGGTCGAGTTCCCGCCCCGGCCTTCAGACATGTACACCACGAAAGCGGTGGTCTTGCAGTTTCCAAGCCATTGATTCACTGGGCTGAACCGGCCTTCCGACCCTGTCCGGCAGTCATTCTACGACTAGTATAAAAAAATCGACCACTAGTGCATTTTTAATATTGACAATCTCGTAAAAATCTCTTGACAGAGGATGCTCGGCACAATTAGTTTCTCTTCACACTAGATTGTGACGAGAGTCACATGCGGGTGTGACTGAGTATTCCGGGCCACCAGACACGAAGAAAGTATGATGAGTATCTGCTTCAAAATCGCAGATGCCGTAAACGAGGGAAGTCCCTTCCTTTGGCAATCCTCTTTCTTCCCTGATTTCAGCCACTCGACTAGCACGAATGTGAAACATCTGGCGCAAGTGTCGGGAGCCCGATTGGAGCCCGACGCTGCGCACAGCACGACCAAGTTGTGGGGGACAAAATGACGAAGCGGTGCCTATGGTTTGCGGTGACGATCCTGGTTCTTTCCCTTACTCCGACTCTGTCCTTCGGGCAGGTGACAACCGGCACCATTTTTGGAACGGTGACGGACGCGCAAGGCGCGGCCGTGCAGAAGGCGACGGTCACGGTAACAGACGTGAGCAAGGGCACGACCGACACCGCGACCACGAACGACTCGGGAAACTATACCGTGACCCACTTGATCCCCGATGCCTACTCAGTCAAAGTTGAGGCGCCGGGTTTTAAGGCCTTCCAACAGAAGAGCGTCACCGTGGTAGCGGATGCCTCTCAGCGCGTTGACGCCCAGTTGCAGGTTGGCTCCACGGGCGAGACTGTGGAGGTCACAGCCGAGGCGCCGCAGCTACAGACCGATAGCGCGGACGTCGGCGTCTCGTATAACGAGCGCTACGTGGAGAACCTGCCGGTTTACGAACGCAACTTCACCGCGTTTGAGTTGTTGTCGCCCGGCACTCAGCAATTGGCCGGCTGGAACCATGCCGCAACTGAGAACCCGCAAGGCGGTCTGCAGATTTTTGTCAACGGTCAGCACTTCAGCGGCACCGGCTTCCAGTTGGATGGAACCGACAATCAGGACCCCATTCTGGGCATTATCGTCATCAACCCCAACCTCGATGCGATTACTCAAGCTACCGTGGGGTCTCAGTTTTACGACGCTGAGCAGGGCAAGGCCATCGCCGGTCTGGTGACCGCGCAGACCAAGTCCGGCACCAACGAGTTGCACGGCAGCGGCTTCTGGTTCCGGCGGACCGACGCCAACCAGGCGCGCGATCCGTTCACGCAGTCTACTCCCAATTCCATCACCGGCAGATTCATCCCTTCTGACAAGTGGAACCAGTACGGTGGCACTATCGGCGGTCCGATCATCAAGAACAAACTGTTCTTCTTTGGCGATTATCAGGGCACGAAGGAAACCACCGGTGTCACCAATGTGCTGACAGTTCCGACGACACAAGTCGTGCAGAGTTGTACTGCTGCGACGGGCTTCTGCAACTTGAGTCAGTACCTGGGGCACGTGAGTGGCGGCGGCACGATTAACGGTCAGACGATTCTGGGTGGGCAGGTTTTCTTGCCCAGCGTGAATAATACTGGCAATGGCTACATGGGGGCCCTCAACAATATAGTCCCGAACAACATGATCCCGGTTGCCCTGCTTTCTCCACAGGCGGTGGCAGTTCTGAAGGACTTTCCAGCGCCGACCAACGACGCTCTGACCTCGAATTACGTTGCGTCCGGCGCGGGCTCTTTCAAGCAGAACGCCTTCGATACCCGCATTGATTACGACTTAAACGAAAAAAATCAGATTTACGGCCGCTTTAGCTTGGCCTACTTCAATCTCTCGGGCAATCCTTCGTTGGGTGCACTGGGAGGCATCGGCTTCGGTCCCGGGCCAGGTTTGGCGGGAACCTCGAACGTCCATAATTACAGCCTGGCTTCGGGCTGGACGCACACCTTCAACCCGAGCTTCTTGATGGACGTCCACTTTGGCTGGTTCAAATACAATCCGCAAACCGCATTCTGGGACCAGGGCCAGACTCCGGCAACCGGTTTCGGTATTCCTGGGCTTAACCTGCCCTCGCAACCCTTGCTGACTTCGGGGTTGCCGTACTTTAACTTGGGTGGCAATAACGGGACAGGCAATCAGACTGTTTCTGACTTTGGTAACGGTCTGGGTGTGCAGCGCTGCAACTGTCCTTTGACGGAGAGAGAGAACCAGTACCAGGCGGTGATTAATTTTACCAAGATCCACGGCAACCACACCTTCAAGTTTGGTGCTGACGTCCGCTTTGCCACCAACCTTCGGGTACCCAGCGACCAAAACCGTGCCGGCCAATTGACATTTGCGCAAGCGGGCACTGGGGACGGCAACGTAGGCGGAATGAACTTGGCCACCTTCCTGTTCGGTGATGTAACCTCGTTCTCGCGGTTCGTCAGCAGCACCTCGGATGCTGTCGACCAGCAGTGGCGCATGTTCTATTACGGGCAGGACACCTGGCGTGTGTCCCCGAAGCTGACGTTGAGCTATGGACTGCGCTGGGAGGTTTACTTCCCCGAATTCGTTAATGGAAAAGGCAACGGCGGTTTCTACAATATCGTTCAGGGCATCGGCCGAGTCGCTGGCTACGGGCCTTACGGTCTCAACGGCAACATCGGCAACGACTGGCACGCCTTTGCGCCTCGCGTAGGTCTGGCCTATCAACTGTATGAGAAGACCGTCATCCGGGCGGGATTCGGCATCAGCTACGACATGGGAGTCTTCGGGTCGAACTTCGGTCATAGCGTGGCCCAAAGTCTGCCGGTACTTCTTGCGCAGCAAAACAATGCCCCCGGCGCTTTCAACAACTTTGCCCCGGCATTCAACCTTGGTCCTGGTGGTTATCTGAGCACTCTGCCGGGGGTGATAACCGGCGCGCCCGCTGGGGTTTTCCCGGCGATTCCCGCGAATGGCCAGTTGCCGCTGCTGGGTCCCACCAACAACGCTCAGCCCTATATTCGTCCCCTGAACCAGACCCTGCCCGCAATTGGAGTGTGGAACCTCACGATTCAGCAGCAGATTGGCAAGAACTCCACCCTGGAGATGGCTTACATCGGAAACCTGGGCAGGCACGGGTTTGCGGGTGATGGTCCCAGCTACAACGTCAATCAACAATTCGCCAACGGTAGTTACCCGCTGCAAAACAAGTTCACGTATCCCGGATATATCGATCCGGCGACTGGTCAGACGCTGGTTTGCTGCAATACGGGTGTCAACAACTATTTAGGCAACAATGCCAACTCCAGTTACAACGCCTTGCAGGTGAAATTCAATCAGAACTTCTCGAACGGACTGCAGTTCATCACTCACTTCACCTGGTCAAGGGCGCTGCACTACGACAGCAACTATTTTGCTGATGTTCAGTCCGTTGCCTACGGTCCCGACGACCAGAACCGTAACCTGGTGTGGGTTTTTAGCGGCGTGTACGCCTTGCCGTTTGGTAAGGGCGCGAAATATGCCAGCGGCGTAAGTGGGGCGATGAATGAAGTCATTGGCGGCTGGCAAATCAGCTTCACCAATAACTGGGCTAGCGGCCTGCCGTTTACGCCCACTCTGAGCAGCTGCCCTGGCAATTCCTCGGGCGTCTGTCGGCCTGACAATGGGCTTAATAGAAGCTCCTTCCGGCTCGGACCCAGCGGCCTGATCCATCCCGCGGGTGGTGGTAATCCCTACGTCCAGTACTTCACCCCGGTTGCTGTGGGTGGAGCATGGCTCAATCCAGCCACCGGGACGATCGGCAATGCTGGCTTTGACGCGTTGTACGGCCCCTCCGACTACACCGCCCAGGCTGCCATTATGAAGAACTTCCAGCTTACCGAGCGCTTCAAGTTCCAGTTCCGCATGGACGCCTATAACATCTTCAACCACGTTGCCTTGGGCTACTCCCAAAACCAGGGCGGCGGGGGAAGCTGCGTGGCGTTTGTGCCCGGGGGCAACTGCGGCAATGGTGGCCAGATTCAGGACATCCTGTTTGGAACGACAATGCGTGAGTTGCAGTTCGGCTTGCATCTGTTCTTCTAGGCAGGGAGCGACAAGCTTTTTCACAGGAGGGGGCTGGCGTGCTCCCTCCTAATTTTTTGAGTTCCCCCTTGAGGGCGGTTGTTCGCTTGGGGTGCCCCGTTCTAGCCCTCCTTTGGCTAGGGCGGGGCAGTTTTAGGGAACGTTCACTAATCCGTTACGAATCGCAAAGACGACCAACTCCGCCGTCTTGTGTATACCCAGCGCGTCCATGATATTGGCACGATGCACCGCAACGGTGTTGGCGCTCAGATTCAATTGGCTTGCGATCTCCTTGTTCGACTTGCCATCCACAATCAGCTGCAGGATTTCCAACTCGCGGCTGGTCAGCCCCGTTTCACGCTCGCCCTTCAGCGTGGCCAGGCGGTCAATCTGGGGATCGAGCACGACTTCCCCGGCGGCGACTCGCCGGATCGCGGTCACCAGTTCCAGATCGACAGCGTTCTTCAGCACGTAGCCACGCGCGCCTGCGTCGAACGCCTGACGGACCCATGTATTCTCGGAATGCATGCTGAGCATGAGAACCGCGACATTTCTATTTTCCTCAATGATGCGCCTGGTCGCGGCCAAGCCGTTCACTCCCGGCAACGCGCAATCCATGACCACCACATTGGGACGCAACCTTTTCGCCAGTTGCACGGCTTCTTCCCCATCGCTAGCCTCGCCCTGCACGACGATGTCGGATTCATCTTCCAGAAGCCGGCGGAAGCCGCGACGAACCAGTGCGTGATCGTCAACCAGCAATACTGAGATCTTGTCAGCCATGCCATCCTCAATCATTGGAATCGATGCCGTCTCTTGGAACCGACAATCGCACTAGTGTCCCACCGCCGGTGGGTTGCACAAACTCGATAGCGCCACCTACCAATTCAGCGCGCTCCCGCATTGCGACCAGACCGATGCCCTTTCGCCCGTCCGGCTGAAAGCCACTGCCGTGGTCTTCCACCTCCAGTCCCAGTCGGTCGGGCTTGAACTGCAGACGAACCCATGCTTCCTTAGTTCCGGAATGACGGGCAACATTGTTCAGCGCTTCCTGCAGCACTCGATAAATGTGAATGCCGGCACTGCTCTCCACCGGAAAGGGCGTCCCCACCTTGTCGTAGTGTATGACGATTCCGTTCTGCCGTTCTACCATTGGCAAGTACCAATCGATAGTGCTGTCCAATCCGGCCTCTTCGAGCGTGACCGGGTGTAGGGCCTGCGACAGACTGCGCACCTTGTCGAGGGCCGACTGCGCGATCTCCGATACTTCCTGCAAATCGCTACGCAGAGGCGAGCCTTCGGGGACCAGTTTCCCGGCACGCCGCAACATGGATCCAACCGCCGTCAGGATTTGCCCGAATTCGTCGTGCAGTTCGCGCGAGATGTGAAGTAACGTCGACTCCTGAGTGGCGATCAGCTTCTGCGCCAGTTCGCTGCGCTGCTCGGAAAGGCGCGATATATGCGCGAAGAGCCGCCGGGTCAAACGGATGAGATATACGCTGGTGAGCACGATCGCGATCAGCGTGGCAACCAGAAATAAGTAAACCTGGCGCTGCACGCCATCATAAATCCGTTCGATTCGCTCACCCGCTTGTTGCTCGCTTTCGTTGTTGGCCACCAGCAGGCGCGCCACGGCCGTGCTGAGAGCCGCCACCCGCGGTTGCAAGGAAGCGCGGATCTCGTCTCTCGCCTCCCTCTCCTTGCCTTCGCTGGCCAGAGCAAACGTACGATCGGACGCAACCCAGAACTGCGCCAGGGAATCCTCCAGGTATTGCCGCTGCTCCGGAGTACGATGCGCCACCGACAGGTTCTCCTGCAACCGCAGCGCATCGTTCAAGTCGCCTTGGACGCGCCGAAATTGCGCCGACCACGCCTTCAAGGGATAAGGCTGGCTCGGGTCGAGCATGTCGCGCAGGCCCAGACCCAGAGAGTTAAGGTCGTTCTGGATGCGTAGCAGTTGCAGGGAGTCCCTTCGGTTTCGGTCAATCACGTCGCGCTGTAGCTTTCGCAGGCCTGAGAGTTGATACGTGATGTACGCCGTGTAGGCCACTACCGCTCCCAGCGTAATCACCAAGCCAAGCAGCAGAGCTACAGTTGGAGATCGTTTCGATCTTAGGCGCCGAACCACGCCCTGAGGATACAACGCGAGGGCCGCGCGGCCAACAACTCAAGGCTGCGCTGGGGTGCCCCGTTCTAGCCTTCCTTTGGCTAGGGCGGGGCAGTTCCCGCCATCGGCGGCGCAACAAACCCGAATTCATGCTCGACCGCGGACGCCACCGCCAGCGCGACCTCGTCTTCGAACGGTCGGGCGACGATCTGGACGCCGATCGGCAATCCCTCCGGCGACCGCCCAACCGGCACCACGGCTGCGGGAGCCGCCAGCACATTAAACCACTGGGTGTAACGCATCACGTCGAGATACTCCACTTCCTGCCCGTCCACCTTCCACTTGCGCTCGCCGTGGCGAAAGGCCGGAATCGAACATACCGGACAGAGCAGAACTGGATATTCCTGCATCTGTTGCAGCAGCTTGCCGCGAATCACGTCGCACTCAGCCCAGGCGTTCAACAGCTCCTCTGCCGTGAGCGGTGGCTCAGCATGGGCGATTTGCAGGAAACCCTGCAGCGTGGGGCTTAAGTCCAATTCGTGGCCCTTCACGAGCGAGTCCACAAACATGGCGCCGCAACGGACAAAGAACGTCCACCAGAGTTTGCGCGCTTGCTCCAGCCCCTTGGGTCGGAACGGCCGCACGTCGAAGCCTTGCTTCTGCAGGGCTCGCGCTGCCGCTTGTACGGCTTGCCTCGTCTCCGGCGTGACCGGTACCAGGCCGTCATCTTCGAAATAGCCCACCCGCAGCGCTTTCACGTCCGCAAGCAATATCTGACGTTGTGGGACAGGCGGGCTAACCGGATCGGTTGGGTCCTGTCCAGAAAGCGCGTGGAACATCAGCGCAACATCATCCATGGTGCGCGCCATCGGCCCAATCGCTCCCAGAATCGAGAATGGGCCCACACAGGCTGGCAGGTGACCGTTTCCAGGAATTCTGCCCGGTGTCGGCTTCAACGCGCAGATACCAGTGAAGTGCGCCGGTTCGCGGACCGAGCCTCCACTATCACTGCCGAGGCCGCCGCACGACAGGCCTGCCGCGATTGCGGCCGACTCGCCGCCGCTGGATCCGCCGGGAGTGTAATCGAGGTTCCACGGATTGTTGGTGCGACCGTAGAGGTGATTGTCCGTCTCGTACGCCATCAGAAATTCCGGACTGTTGGTGATGCCGAGGATAATCGCGCCCGCATTGCGCAAACGCGATACGACAGTCGCATCTTCGGCGGGAACGTTTCCCCGGTTGATGAGGCTGCCGATTTCGCAGCGGTGACCTGCAACAGAAATTGACCCCTTCACCGTGACTGGTAACCCGAACAGCGGACCACGCGACACTTTCGACTTTTCGGCCGCACGAACCTGTTCACGCACGCGTTCAGGATCGAAGTCGATAAGCGCATTCAGGCGAGGATTGAGTCGCTCGATCTGGCCAATGTACTCGTTGGCCAGTTCCAGCGGTGAGATCTTCGATTCACGAAGCAGCTTCAGTAGTTCGACCGCAGAATGTTGCGTGACCGGCTTCATGGCATGCCCTTGTGGGAAGTCGCCGCCTTCGAAGCCACGGGCGTTTGCGTCTTTCCGTATGGCCGCTGCTGTACGATACCAGCACCTTCGCGGACGGTGATCGTCTGTCCCGCCGCGACCTTCGATAGGTGATCGACTTGGCCGCTCGGCCAGCGCAACTCGATCTCGTCCACTTGCTGACGCTGCCCCAGTCCGAAGGTAAGCACCAGCTCGCTCGCCGAAAGATATCCGGAGCCGCTGCGCAGGGTCAGCGACTGCTTTTCGCCGCCGGCATTCACAGTTACGACCGTGCCGATACCGTCGCGATTCGATTTCGTCCCCACCAATTTGATTCGCAAGCTGTGGTTGGTTACGCCCTCATTGCGAAACAGCACGGCCGGACCTCCATTGGTGGTCATCAACACGTCGAGGTCGCCGTCGTTATCGATGTCCGCATACGCCGCCGACCGTCCCACGCGTGGAACGCTAAGATCCGGTCCGACCGAGTTGGTGGTCTCCACAAACTTGCCACCACCTTGATTGTGAAACAGATGGGGAGACTGCGCGTACTTGACGCGCTTCTGGATGCGCTCAATCCCGTTCTCGATATGGCCGTTGGCAACGAAGATGTCCAGCCATCCATCCAGATCGTAGTCGAAGAAGAAGCAAGCGAAGCCGAGCGTGAGCAGGCTATTGCGGCCGACTTCCGAACGCGGCGCCTCATCGACAAATAGACCGTTTCCTTCATTGTGGTACAACGCCATCATCTGATTGGAAAAGTTCCCGATGATGATGCTCGGCCGTCCCGAGCGATCGTAATCTGCTGCGTCAACTCCCATGCCCGCGCGCGCCACGCCGTCTTCGCTGAAGGCAATCCCCGCCGATACCGCGGACTCCGTGAAGGTCCCCTTGCCCGTGTTGATGTAGAGCTTATTGGGTTGGGTGTCATTCGCTACTACGATGTCAGGCCAGCCGTCGCCGTTGGCATCGAGTATTGCCAGGCCGAGCGATTTGGATGTGTTATCCAGCAGGCCAGCTTTGGCGGTGGCGTCCTCGAACTTGCCATTGCCGAGGTTGTGCCACAAGCGCAGCGATGCACCCTTATACGACTCGGGCGTGCAGTACGACTTGGTCGTGCCATCGAGTGTGCAGTAGATATCGCTTTGCGGAGTCCACTGCACATAGTTCGCGACCACCAGGTCGAGCTTGCCATCGCGGTCATAATCCACCCACGCCGCGCTGGTGCTGAACTCATTCGGACCCGACAAGCCCGCCGCCTTCGTCACATCGGTGAACGTTCCGTTTCCATTGTTGTGAAACAGATGGCTCTGCCCCAGGGCAGTGACGAAAATGTCGTCAAAGCCGTCGTTGTCATAATCTCCCACCGCAACCCCGAGGCCGTACATGCTGATCGCCAGCCCCGCCTTCGCCGTCACATCGGTAAACGTTCCGTTGCGATTGTTGTGGTAGAGCTTCAGAGTGGTTGGCCCGGCCCGACGCCGTCCAGTCCTGCCCGTTTACCAGGAGAATGTCAGGATAGCCGTCATTGTCGTAGTCGATGAATGCGGCGCCCGGGCCCATGGTTTCGGGCAGCCACTTTTTGCCGGTGGCGCCATTGTTGTGCGTGAAGTTGATGCCGGCCTGCTTGGTGATGTCACGAAAATGCACTTGTGCGCCAGCGGTGCAAACGAATCCGGCGCACACCAGCAGCGGGGGAAGAAAGAAGAAGACTCGTCTCATGAAGTTCATGGAATCGTTCATTGGCCCTGGTTTTCGTAGTGCGTGGCAGCCGCAACCGGTGGGGCTGGCCCTAGCGGCGCCGAAACATGTTCGTGAATCGATTGCCGTTCATTGTTGTCTTCAGGATGCAGCCGACGATACGGACCGGTGATGGTTTGCGCGGACTCGTCTGCCTTAAAGCGCAGGTACCGCTTCTGGTATTCGCCTGCCTGTTTGAGATCGCCAACTCCCCGGTAGCAAAGCATCATGTTGTAGTTTGCCTGCAGGTCTTCAGGATCGACGGCAAGGGCCTCGCGCAACTGCACTATCGCGTCGCTGTATTTGTGCTGGAGGAAAAGAATGTGTCCCATTTCGTTGCGCACTACGCGGTCCTTGGGATATTGCGCTGCCGCCTTCTGCAGGTATTGCAGAGCGCCGTCGTAATCGCCATCGGTGCGGAGTACGCGCGCGTAGAAAAAGTTCGTTCGTGCCAGATCGGGGTTTAGAGACAGTGCGCGCTGCAATACCACGCGGGCACGCTCCATGTCGCCCTCCTGTACGGCCACGCGGCCCAGGTTCACCCACCCATCAGGATTCGACGGATCCGCCTCGGTGACGTGGAGGAACGCCGCCGCCGCGCCCTTCAGGTCGCCTTGCAGGAACAACCCAATGCCATAGTCGTTCCAGCGCTGCCACTCGGCCTTCTCGGTGACGACCCTCGGAGCCTCCGCCGGCGCGCCTTTGGGAAGGACTCGCAGCTCGACCGAATCTTCGGCGAGGGCGACGATGGGCAAATCGGGTATTTGTTTCACCTTGCCGGAGACAGTCGAAGTGTCGCCATCGAATGAGAACTGGCGATCGTCATAGGCCGGGGTCGTTTGCGGACTGCTGGCGTCCTTCTGGGATTCTCCGGCATAGCTGAAGTGGGTATTCCACCAGGAGAACTTGCGATAGCACATGCGGGCCGTAAGGGTAATCTTGTTTCCCGCGTTCTGGGGAATCTTCAGCCGGTAATGAATCGTGTCGGCGGCGCCCGGTGGAATGAGGTGAACGTATACGACCGCGCGGGTCGCCCATGCGTTGCGTTTGTTGATGGGGTTGCCGTGCTCGTCCACCTGCAACGAGCGATAGAAGTGCGCCCCGGGATCCACCGGGCCTTTGCCGTCGTCGGCCACGCCACCGCTCCAGAAAATCGTCTGCCCCTTGTCATCGACCGCCTTCAACTCCACCCATGTGTCGAAGGCATCGACCGTGCCGCCCGGAAAGAAGTGTCCGACTTTGCGGGTGCGTACCACGACGTCGACACGCACACTGTCGCCGCGGCGAACCGCTGCATTCACTTCGTTCAGCGGGGCTGTCACCGGCGGCGCCGATCCGGTGGTCTCGCCGGTGATTGGCATCTCGGCTTCTTCGCCAACTGCGAAGGTTGTCTGTAGTTCGGGATGTTGTGTCGCGGCCGTGCTCTCTTTCGGCGCCGCGGTCGACAGCGCAAAAATGTCAATCGACACCACTCCGCTCTTCAGGAAGTTCTGCTCCACATCCATCTGGTGCTGGTCTTGATTAGCAAACGGGAGCGCCGTGTTCGCGGCGGGGAACGAATGCGAGTGCACTTTGCCGTCAATATTGCCCATGTCAGCCGATTTCGTGAGTGGCATGTGGCAATCCTGGCAACCCTGCGGCTTCGGCGGATAGTAGAACGAGCGCGCACCCAATCCCGATACGCCACTCGCCTGCCAGTTGTCATACTCGTTGAATCCGCGGAACCAGCGATAGTTGTTCACCGGCACGTCGAGGTGCACCTTGTGACACGAAGAGCAGAACTCAGGCGTCTGCTCTCGCATGAAAGGTTTCAGGAACACGCGGCGATGAGGCTCGGGATTGAGCTTCACGCTGAAATCGTGCAGCCAGCGGACCACGGGATTCTTGCTGGCGGCGAGATCGTGCAACTTGGGATAGTCGAGCACGAAGTCGCCCTGGCCCATGGTGCTCTTCACCTTGACGATGGAGTGGCACATCATGCAGCCAAGCCCCGCCTGCGTCTCGGGCCGGTCCATGATCTGCTTGATGGGCGTGTCCATCATGCCGCTGTAGAGCACCGCAGGATCGTGACAGCCACCGCACCAGCGCGAAGGGTGTGTCCCTTCGACGTCCTGCATGTACTCGATACTCTTGCGATACCACTGATTGTTGAACGAGGAAAAATGATGAGCCGAGCTTTGCCACTGCTTGTAAATGTCCTGATGGCAGCGCTCGCAGGCGTCCGACTCCATGAAGTATTTGCCCGGAATGTTGCGTTTGCCTGCGACCTGCGCGGAGCTGGGAAAGAACGGGCCTTGCGCTCCATCGCCTTCCTCGTCCATGGACAGCGGCGCTGTGGGAGGGTTCTTGATGGCGAACCGCTTGCTCCACGAGCTTCGCGCATAAACTGCGCCGAGCGAGACGATGACGGCAACCACGACCAAGCTCGCGGTGGTTGCCCACAAGTTGCGCGCCGGAATCCGGCGTTGGCTCAAGAACCAGGCAGCAAGCAGGACCACCGCAATCGCGCTTACGACAATGTGCGCGTACATCAAATTCCAATGGATGTGCAAGGTGCCGGTGTAGATGAGCGCCAGACCGAGCACCGATCCTAGCGGCAAGAATCAGCGAGCCCAGCTTTACGATGACGGGCGCGCGCAGTGCCTCTCGCAGGAGAAACAATCCCGCAACGCAGAACGCCACTCCGAGCCCGACATGGAAGAGCACGGCAGCGGCGTAGAACAAGTTAGCCGCCGGCCAGGCATAGAGGTAGATGGCCGAGATGGTTAGCGCGGCGATCGCGAGTTGGGCAAACCTCTTCATCATCGCTGCCCACTTGGCGCTTGAGGCTGACTACTCTCGGTGGCAGATGGCTCTGGCTGCTGTGGAGTCAGCGGTTCAGGATCGATAGTCCGCGGCCCATAATGGAAGCTATATCCCTTTGCAGTGGCCGATCCCCGCTGGTATCGGTCATTCCAATCCAGACGATAGGCAGTCGCTCGATCATCGTTGGGATAGTGCTGCGCCGCCGGATAGGGATACGCCGTCATCGCATGAAACGGCATGTCTGCGACAGTAAACGGAGTGGCTTCGTAGAAGTCCATGTCCTTCACGAATCCATTCGCGTAGAAGAAATAATCCCGCGTCCATCCGGCGGCAAGCGGCGGCAGCGGCGCCGCGCTGAACTCAGCGTCAATGTCCTCGCCCGTGCCGAAGACAACGAATTGATCGTCAACATGTTGCAGCAGGGAAGTGACATCGCCGTAGCGTGTATAGCTCCCGCGAAATTGCGAGAACGGTCCGGTGGTGCTGGCTTGATCGTAGTAATAGGTGAGATCGCCGGGAATCTCGCCTTCTACTTGCCGGGGATAGCCACGGAAGCGCCAGCGTCGCGGACGCCAGCGGCAGCTCGGTCGTCCGGATGCGATTGGGCTGCTCCGGTCCGTTGTCAACCAGTACCTGGTCCCAATAGATCTGCAGGTTCGTCGTGATGCGAATCTTGCTGCGTCCCGAGTGGCAGCTTGCCGGTGAGATCGACGGTGATGGTTCGCGGCAAGCCCGCGGGAAATCCCATGTCGTCCACCACGCGCTTCCAGGTGCCGTCCGGCATCTGCGCTTCGATGTAAGGCGAAATTGGTTGCAGGCCCGCTTGCCAGGCGGCGTACATCGAGGTTGCGCTGAAGTACTCGATGAATCCGTGCAGGAAGAGCCGCAGCGGATTCTGTGGCGTCCATGGGCCCAGATCGAGCGTCAGCGAATGCATGTTCGCGAAGCCAGCAAATGATAGATTGGTGAAGTCGCGAACGTACTTGTCGTCCTTCACCCCAGCGCGTGCAAAAGCGGCACGCGTTGGGGACCCCGAATCACGAGCACTCAGCAGCGCGAGTACGTCGCGGCCCTGGTCGTCCCACGCTCCGGCGGGCGCGTGGGGCTTCGATGTCAGCACGGGCGCGCCCGAGGCGAACGGCGGATCGTCGAGGAAGCGCTCGTCGGGATAAACGTCAGTCCCATCCGGATGATCGACCGCGACCAAGCGAAGCTGGTCAATGAAATTGACCTCTTCCATGGGCTCGCCGAAGCGCACGCTGAAATAGCCATCGCGAGCTTTCAGCCGCGAGCCGTCAACCTTGATCCACTCGTCGGGATCGGCTGTGTTCTTTGCCGTCGGCGAAATCCAATGGCCGATGACTGCCGCGCCGATCACGTCGGAGATGAATTCGTACTTTTCTCCATTCCAAACGAACAGCGTGGGACATGAACTGCCGCGGCGGTCAATCTCGGTGAAGGTCACAGGCTTGTTGGCGGCAACTTCGATTTCGTCTTGCAGAACTCCGGTTGGCCAAAGCATTCGCACTATGTCGGCGTGATCGGCGCTGCCGAGGCCAGCAAGAATCTCGGGAGGACCCTGGCTCAAATATCCGGCGCCGCCCGGAACCTCAAACTTCTGCCAAAGCGTGCCTGCGAACACTTCGACCTTCGTTCCCAATCCCGTCTTGTTGTCGGCCAGCCCTTTGAAGTCGATCCGCAGCGCGTGGTTCTTGTTGCCGCCGTCATTGCGCAAGATGACCGGATCAGCGCCGAGCTGCGAAACGATGAGATCGGAGTCGTTGTCGCCATCAATGTCGGCGGCGATCACGGAGCGCGGTTCGCACCAGCTTGATCTTGTCCAGTCCAAGCTTGGCGCTGACATCTTCGAAGCCCTGCTCGCCCAGGTTGCGCAGCACACGCAGCTCAGGACCGTGCGCGGTTTCCAGAACTACCGCCAGATCGATCCAGCCGTCGTTGTCGAAGTCGATCGCGGTCACGCCCCAGCCGCGAGTTGCATCGCTGATGGGCAGCGGCACCCGCTCGAAGCGCTTGCCTTCGACATTGCGCCACAGCGAGACGCCCGGTGCTCCGGCATGCGTAAGCGCGACATCCATCCAACCATCTTTGTTGAAGTCGAAGACATAAACGCCAACCGTGGGAGGAAGCCCGGCAACGTCATACAGCGGAGAAGCTTTGAAGTGACCTTCGCGCGGATTGAGGTAAAGCGTCGGCGCGCTGCCCGAACCCGTGACAACGAGATCGACGGCGCGATCGTTGTTAATGTCGGAGAGTACGGCGCTGGTGGTCGCGCCCTCGCCACCCAGACCTGTTTCCGCCGTCCAGTTGGTGAAGGTTCCGTTGCCGTTGTTGCGCCACAGGACGTTGCTACTCGATGCCGGCGTGCCGCCCGGTTGCCCGGTAACAAACAGGTCGAGATCGCCGTCATGATCGTAGTCAACAAACGTCAGACCGGCCGGACGATTGACCGGCACAATGCCGGCTGACTTGGTTACATCCGCGAACTTGCCGCCTCCGAGGTTGCGAAACAGCAGCACGCGGTCGCTGAGCGCCACCGCCAGATCGTTCTTGCCATCGTTGTCGAAATCGCCGACCGCGCACGAAATGCCGGTGCCGCTGGCGTCAAGACCCGTCTGCTGCGGCGGAAGCTCTTTCCAGCCGCCATCTCCCGCATTGTGGTACACGCGGATCGCATGTTCTCCATCGCCCATGACCACCAAATCGAAACGGCCGCCGCCGGTCACATCCAACATGCAGATGCCGCCGCCTGCCTTGCCGCCTGCGCTTCACGGACGACGAAGGCGTTGCACGGCCTATCGGCTGCGCGACGAACGTCACCGGAATCATCGGCCCGACCTTCGGCTCCTGAGTAATGACTTCCTGCGCCGTCGAGTAGCGCCCCTGTTCGCCATACGTGAGCGTCATGGGCGAGGAGAGATTGGTCTTGGTCAGGTGCTCGAAGGTCTGCAGGTGCTCGCGCGCAGCGTCCGCGTTGCCAGAGCGCTGAAGCGCGCGCGCCAGACCGAACTGTGCCGACGCATGCAGACGGTTGCAGGCGCAGCACCGCTTCGAACTCGGCGATGGCTTTGGCGTACTGCTGCTGCTGCGAATACATCGTTCCCAGGAAATAGTGGGTGTCGGGATCGTTGGGATCGATCTTCAGGACGCGCTGAAATGCGTCGATGGCTTCGGCTGGCTTGCCTTGACTGCGCCGCAGCAGACCGAGGTTGTACCAGACGCGCGGATTGGAAGGTTCTTTGGCTGCCGCCGCGTCAAGGGCCGCTTGTGCCTCGGGCAGCTTTTGGAGATTCAGAAGGGCAATTCCCTTGTTCAGTTCGGCGGCTGTCAGGTCAGGGTCGGCTTTCAGCGCCTGGTCGAATTCCTCCACTGCTTTGTCCATGCGCTGCTGGTTCATGTAGGCGACGCCGAGATTGTTCAGCTTGGCCGCCTTGGCTTGATCCGGTGGCTTGTCGCTTGGCCATGCGCTCATCGCAATCAAACCAACCATCACGGTCAGCACAAGGTGGCGCAAGGCTGCAAGCATTCCGAAAGTCTCCTGGTTTGGGACGCAGATGGCGAGGCGATCATAGCCGCTGCGATCCCATTTGCCGCCCCTCCCTTCCGCCAAACGCGTACCCCTTTGCGCTGGAGGAAAACTATCGGCCAAAAATTTCTTCTCGCAACAATGATTTCATTGCGAGCGGATATGAGCCGATGAGGCGAGGCAAGATATGCTTGCCTGCGCTCGTTAAACCCATGACAGCAAAATTCGGAATCCCATGCGATGTCCAGCCCAACCCCAGGCCGAACCCGCGTGCATCTCACGTTCCGCCAACAGGGAACGTTCATCGGCGACAACCCTATCTTCTTGATAGGGCAAGCGCAATAATCCAAAAATACTAGCCGGAATCTGAAAGCGCAGTGAGGACGCTTCTGCTACGGCGTCATTCTCCCCAGCGAAAGGTAATTCTGCGGCGGAATGCCAAACGCATCGGCCACGCGATTGAAGAAGGCAAACATCGCGATGATGTAAACCGCCTCGGAGATTTGGTCCTCGGTCCAACCGTGACCGCGCAGTTGCTGAACATCGTCAGCGGTCGATCGGTATGCAGCGTCAGTGATCAACTTCGCATACTGCATCAAGGCGTATTCCGCCGGGGTCAGGTTGGCCTCGTCGATCTTGCCCTCCAGGATGGCGGCTACACATTGTTCGTTGGCTCCCTGAACACGCAGGAAGTAGGCGTGACTGTCCAGTCAATAAGGACAGCGGTTGAGGTAGGAAACGTAGCTGGCGATCATCTCCTTGTGGCGGCGTGAGAGATGGCCCTCGGAGAAATGTATGGTGTTGGAAAACTCTACGACCTGGCGCAAGAAATCAGGACGCGACCCGAAGCACTTGATGATTCCCGGCACTTGTTGCCTGCCGGAACCAGCACGCCAATAATCGTAGGCGGCCGCTGTGTCTCCGGTCGCTTCGGCATCTTCGATGATACGAATCTTGGTTTGGGGCTTCGGCGGTTGGGTAGTTGGCGTGTTGCCGCTGCCGTCAGGATCGTTGTTGTCCATCGCGTCTCATCCCTGTCGTTTCATTAGGTCAGGCCGTTACGGGGTTTGACGAAGTGACAGCGGCTTTGAAAGGGCACGGCTTCAGCCGTGCCGTGTCGTGGCGTGAAAAGTTGGGCTTCAGAGCGTGTGTGAGAACTCAATTTTTGCGCAACCCCTTGTGCGGCCTCAAATTGGTGAACACAATACTTTGCGGAAATTCCTAGTTCTCACACACCCTCTTCAGCCCCTGAGGTAGCTCGCACTTCGTCTCAACTACGAAGTCCCTCAGTCGCTAAAGCCACGATAATGACGTGGCCTTACGGCACGGCTAAAGCCGTGCCCCTTCAAACCATGAGAGCCTCACTAATGATCCGGATGGACGCCCGCTCTACCGAGATATCCTGTCCATCAAAACTGAAACCTACCACACAAAATCGGTACCCATAGACAGTCTTCGCTTCGATGATATGATAACCGGAATTCCTCATGCGAATGCCGTCCAAGCACACTCTGCTAGTTGTCGCGGTTGTTCTCTTCTGTGGCTATGCGGGCTTCCTTCTTTTCATCAATTGGGCGATGCGGCAGCCGCCCGAGACCTTCGGTCGCGTGATGGCGAAGATGCCGATGCCGGCATACTTCGTCATCCCGTTCGAAACCTTCTGGACGCGCGCCCGCGCGGGCACTCTTCACGTGGGTGACGACGGCTCCCGACTTTCAGTTGCCCACTCTCGACCACAAGAGTGAGGTCCAGCTCTCGTCCTTCCGCGGCAAGCAGCCGGTTGTGCTGGTGTTCGGCAGCTACACTTGACCGCCATTCCGGCGGGAGGTTCCCGCCCTCAACAAGCTCTACGACCAGTACGGAAACCGGGTGGCGTTCTACGCCGTGTACATCCTGGAAGCGCATCCCAGCGATGTTTGGCAGATGCAGAGCAACGTCCGCGACTCGGTCGTCTTTGCCAGTCCGAAGGATGAGGGAGAGCGCACGAATATAGCGGGTGCATGCGTGCGCAAGCTCGGCATAAAATTCCCTGCGATCATCGACGGTTTCGACAATCGAACCGAGATCGCCTACACCGGCTGGCCTGACCGTATTTACCTGATTGACCGCGATGGCCGGGTGGTGTTCAAGACCAAGCCCGGTCCGTTTGGCTTCAAGCCCGCGGAGCTACAGGCCGCACTGGACAAGTTGCCGGAGTCACAGTCCGCTGCCCGGTAGCTTGAGCATTGCCGTCCGTCGAAATTTTCCCGGCGTCGAAATCCATTTGGGCCAGAAAATCCAATGAATTTGCAGCTTTTCTGCTGCACCCGGAGTTGTGGCGGGATACAATTTCGGCTGGTTCTCACATCTAAATTCCAAAGGTGAGCATGGCACTAGGAACCCAGCAAAATACCAATACCGTCAGCGCCCCTGACACCGGACGGAGTTACCGCGGCCCCCTGGCGATGGTGACGACTCTCTTCTTCATGTGGGGATTTCTGACGTGCCTGAACGACATCCTGATCCCGCACCTGAAGGCCATCTTCGACCTGAACTACGCGCAGGTGATGCTGGTGCAGTTGGCCTTTTTCGGTGCGTACGCGGTCTTTTCCATCCCGGTGGGATTCATCATTGAGCGCATCGGCTACCAGTGGATGATGGTCGCCGGACTGCTGACCATGGGCCTGGGAGCGCTGCTGTTTGTTCCGGCCGCCAGTGTTCCGTCGTTCCCGCTTTTTCTGGCGGCACTCATCATTCTTGCGGCGGGAATCACGGCGTTGCAGGTTTCCGCCAATCCTTACGTTGCGCTGCTCGGCCCGGCGAAAACCGCCTCCAGCCGGCTTACGCTGACGCAAGCTTTTAACTCGTTCGGTACATTTATTGCGCCGGTGTTTGGCGGCATCCTGATTCTCGCCACGGCTCCCAAAACGGCGGCGGAGATCGCGGCGATGAACCCCGCCATGCTGCACGCCTACCGTGTCGAGCAAGCATCGTCGGTGAAGCTGCCATACATCTTGATTGCGATTGCCTTGGTGCTGCTCGCGGTAGTGATCGGCAAATTCAATCTGCCGCACATTCCCGAGGCCGAAGGTGGCCACGCAGTGGAGGCAGGGGCGCACGACAGCATCTGGAGGCACCGCAACCTGGTTATGGGGGCGATTGGCATCTTCGCCTACGTGGGAGCGGAAGTCGCCATCGGCAGCTTCCTGGTCAACTACATGCACGAGGCCGAGATCGGAAACCTCAATCTCGAAACCGCCGCGAAATTCCTCACGGTGTATTGGGGTGGCGCCATGGTCGGCCGCTTCCTCGGATCGGCCGTGCTGCAGAGGATTCCAGCGCGCGTGGTGCTCGGCTTTAATGCGATCACCTGCGCGCTTCTGGTTTGCCTGTCGATGCTGACGACCGGCTATTTCGCCATGGGCAGCATACTGCTCGTCGGCTTCTTCAACTCCATCATGTTCCCCACCATTTTCACGCTGGGCATCGAGGGAGTGGGACCGCTGACCGGAGAAGGCTCGGGACTGCTAAATACCGCCATCGTGGGCGGCGCCGTTATTCCGCTGGCGCAAGGCTTCATCGCCGACCGCATCGGGATCCATCATGCGTTTGTGCTGCCGGTGATCTGCTATCTGTACATCCTTTTGTTCGCCGCCAAGGGGCAGCCAAGGCGGCGAGTGGCAGCAGCGCGCGCGGTAGTCAAGGCGGCTCTAGAGATGAAAGACAAAAGCCCCGGTGTAGCCCGGGGCTTTCTTATGCCGCTAGTTCGTCGATCCGCGAGTGAACGTGCTCAGGACTGGGCCCGCAGTGTTTGGAAGCACAACGAACCTCTGCGGCGAGACCGCATAGACCACGCCCGCCGGGCTTCCATTCAGTGTCAGCACGCCCCTTCCGGTACCGTCGAGCTGGTACGTGCCCTGGAACTGGCTTGAGCCGGGGCCACTGGGCCCGCTGGTAGTTAGGGAGAAGTTGATATGGCCACCCCCGTCTGCAAACGCCCAACTCACCGCATTCGTAACCGAGGGGAGAACTGGAGTGACTGTACCTCCCAGGTACGTCCCGATGATCGATGAGTTAGTGAACGGTGGGCCGCCAGATTGCGCATCCAGGATTCCCGATGTGACCAGGCTGTCTGTGCCAACCACAAACGCCTGGTTCTGGCTGACGAGGTAGAGAATCGGCGGATTGGTTTGGAAACTCGACGACAAAGTCACCCGCCCGTTCGCAGCCACGTTGTAAGTTCCGGAGCTGGAGAACTGGTTTAGCGTCCCACCGTCATTCTGGTCGATGCTAAGGCTCCCATTGCCCATGCCATCGGTGGTGAGCAACCCCGCCTCGGCCTCAGAGACAGGGCTTCCGCCGATCACGTCAGTTCCGTTGACTTCAACCACGCCCACGCCGTTCAGCGACGCGTCGGTAAACGCTGTGGAAGGCTGGCGTGCAATTGACCATAGAGTCAGATTGGCCGGGCTGATCGGATCGGTCGAGACCATGAGTATCTGGGCCGAGGACACAATATAGTAAGCATAGTGAGTTGTGAGCGATCCATTCGTGATGAGCGTCGCTGTACCGCGGCCAGTTTGGCCATCGGGTGCGCCGAAGGTGCCGGTAAATGTTGTGCTCGCAGGAACGCCATTGTCATTGACGTCCCCCACGCCGTTCGTCAGGCCACCCGATCCCATCCATGGATACGCGCCCGCCCCGGCAACGCGCTTGAGCGAGCGGGTCAACGCCGGAATAGCCGAGCGCATAATTGCCCTGAAGGGCGGGAAGGTTGAATTGCAGGGAGTTCTGCACCAGGATGACGCCGGAACCGTATGAGTTCCGGATGGGCCGGATCTCTCAGAATCAGATTTCCGTTACGTGTGGTACCCGTAATCCCTTTGTTGGAAATCGCTACAGAGAAGACAAGGAGGTCCCCTGGGCGGTCATCAACGTCATTGTGCCCAGGCCGTTCGCTTGAATGGAATACGTCCCGGTTACAGAGGAACCTGTAGTTGTGGCCCGCTGGTCGCGCTATTGATGTCAAGCACGCCGCTGGTAATGTTGCCGCTCCCGTCCGCAATGAAACTTCCGGCCATGAAAACCGGACTTCCATTGTTGTAGCCACTAAACGAGAAGGCGTAAATGCCTTGCAGTGCTCCATTGTTGGTGCCTGCGTTGATCGTGATGCTGAGAGGAGCCGTAGCCATGACAGGCGGCGACGATGAGTCCGTCACCTGCAACCGTGAAATCCGAAGCTCCCGCCGGCCGTTGGGGTGCCCGAAATCAAGCCGCTGCTGCTGTCTAAGGTCAAGCCGGTTGGCAACGGGCCCGATCCCATTGCCAGGCTCCACGTATAGGGTGGCGTTCCGCCGCTGGCGCCTAAGGTTGCGCTGTACGGCACGTCTACGGTTCCCGCAGGCAACGGCTCGTGGTGATGACCAGACCCCCAGTCTGGATGGTGATGCTCAGCATCGCACTGGCCGTGTTAATCTAGAGTGTCGGCTACCTGCACCGTAAAGTTATAGACCCCGCCGACGGTGGGCGTTCCCGAGATCACGCCATCGGAGCTTAATCCCAGTCCCGGCGGCAAACTGCCGCCTATGACGCTCCAGTTGTACGGTGGTTCTCCGCCTGATGCCGTTAGTGTGGCTGCTGTAAGGTGTATTGATTGTTCCCCCAGGCAACGACGTCGTAGTAATGCCCAAAGGCGGAAGCGGCGCGAAGTAGCCGGAAATGTCCAGGATCAGTTGCGTGGTCCCTGACGCATAAGCATCGATCTTCCCGTTATCTGCCGGTGGGCACGATCGCCATGTTGTTGGTGATGAATCCGTCCAGGGCATTCAGCGTCGATGCCAGAGGCTGCTGTACACCGTCGGGCCACAGCGTGAGATAGCCCAGTGGTCCGTCCGGTACGACCGACGCGTTCAGTACATAAGCCTGCGCCTGCGCGGACGGCATGCACACGGACTGTGCTCCACATCCACGGGAGGATTCAGAGTTCCACTGAACGGCTGTCCACTGCCAATCGTCCGGGTGTCGATTACCCGGCACGGCATTACCGCGTAAAGTGCCAGTACCGAGGCAAAGCCGTTGCCGGTGCCGCGAAGTAGCCATTGATGTCAATGACTAGGTTAGTGTCGTTCGAGGGGTAAACAGAAACCTCTCCGCCCGTTCCCGCCCCCACGATCGCAGCATTGGCCACGATCGTGCCAGTCAGGTCGTTGAGAGTGGAAACAACAGGCCGCATACCGCCCGTCGGCCACACCGTCATGTAGCCCAGCGGACCGGGTGGGACAGCGGCGAAGTTTAGCGAATAAGCCTGGGCCGTGGATGGTACGGTGCAGCCAGAGATGCCGAGTATGGGGAAATCCTGTTCGGTTCCGCCTGGAATCGGGCCGCCACCCCCGTGATTCGGGCGCGTATCGGCCACGCGACAAGGCGTCAATGGATAGAATGCCAGCGCGCTGTCGACGGCCGGCACGAAGTAGCCGTCGATATCCAAGATGACATTCGTCGTGTTGGTGACGTATATATCGATGGATCCGTCAGTGCCCGCGCCTATTATGGCCGCATTGGCCTTGATCCGGCCATCCACCGAGTTCAAGGTGGCAACCACAGGCCGTGACTGTCCAGTGGGATACATCGTCAGATATCCCAAAGGTCCTTCCGGCACAACCGCGACGTTGAGCGAATAGGCGGCGGCCGAGGCTAGACTCGCACATGGGGGATTCGCCGTTTGCGCCAACTGCGGAAGGTTAAATGTCTCGGTCTGTCCGCCCTGAATCGGGCCGCTGCCACCGCGGTCCGGACGGGTGTCAACCAGACGGCATGGGGTCACGGGTACAAATTGCAGGGCCATTTGCGCATTGGCGATGAGCGATGCTGCCAGGAAAAAGAGCGCAAAAGCAAAGAGGACATAGCGGGTCGTTCGCATGTGTTTCCTCCGAAACCCCGTGATCTCTTGAACTGGCTTCGAGAAGCGTGACCGCCCGATCGAAACGCCAGAAACGACCCTTTAGTGGTGCTGGTCGGCCCGGATACGGGATATTTTTGAACTAGGTGCCGTGAACATACTCCTCGCGATGGCAGAGGTGCAATAGTAGATATCAATTTTTGCCCAGGCATGTTCCCAGAAAGGCACCACGTTTGTCGGTAGTTTTCTTTCGGGTTCGACCGCGTGTCTGCCTCTCAGGATATTTCCTAGACGGTTCGTCGTTTGATGAGTGTGGAGATTTCGTTGTTTGTGCTTCGTTACGTCCATACCGGGCCGAAATTTCCCAGCCTGTTGCGCTTGAAGTTTTACATCGGCATACCTAGGATTTCTCCAGTAGGCAACGCTAACGTGGTCAGATAGAACAGGAGTGGCTCGGATGAGCGCAAGAGCCACTGCCACCATGACCAGGGCACCGGTTGAACTTGCCACGCTCGTAGCGGTTCCGAGGAGGAAATCAATGACAGATGGGGCATTGGAAAGACAGACACTGTCCGTCGTCCTGTGTTTGGTTCTGGTTTTAGCCACGATGGGGTCTGGGGCCGACGCTGCAATGTTGTTCCAGAGTCAGGGAGCGGCGCCAGCGGCGGCTCCCTCGTCCGAGTCATCGGGCCAAGGCGCGCCTGAGACCGCTGAAGAACTGCAAGCGTTAGTTGCGCCAATCGCACTGTACCCCGACGCTTTGGTGGCTCAGATACTGGGCGCCGCAACCTTCCCGGACCAGATTGCGGTGGCGAATTACTGGCTCCAGCAAAATAAAAACCTCACCGGCACGGCACTGGGGCAGGCGGTGAACAAACAAACCTGGGACCCCAGTGTCAAGGCGCTCACGCAGTTTCCTTCTGTGTTGAACAATATGGCGCAGAACCTGTCGTGGACCTCACAATTGGGAGAGGCGTATCACAACCAGCAGCCTGATGTCATGACCGCGATTCAAACCTTGCGCGCCAAAGCCAAGGCTGACGGCAACCTCAAATCGGGTTCCCAAATTACAGTGGTGCAGCAATCTCCCCAGACCATCGTTATTCAGCCAACGAATCCTCAGGTTGTGTATGTTCCGGTGTACAACCCAACGGTGATTTACGGCACACCCTACGTCGTCCCTGACTACAGTACCGCCGACTTAGTGGCGACCGGACTTCTTTCCTTTGGGGCAGGAATGGCGGTTGGCGCAATGATGAGCGGAGGTTGCTGCGGTTGGGGATATTCCGCTTGGCACTGCAACTGGTACGGCGGTGGTGTGTACTATCACGGCGCAGCCTATTACGGCAATGCGGCGTGGCATGGTGGCTACTACGGCAGCGCCTACGACCATTATGGTTACCACCCCTATAACGGCGGTTACAACAGTGCCGGCTACCACGCCAACAATTACAACCACGGTTATAACAGCAGCGGATATCACGCCAATAGCTACAACCGCAATACGAACGTGAGCGGCAACACCGTCAACGTGAATAACGTGAACCGGCAGAGCGCAAGCGCGGATCGTAGTGGCGACTCCGCTTCCTCCCGTGGTTGGGGTGGCAGCGGAAGTGGAAGCGGCCGTGGCTCGACGGCCTTCAGCGGCTTTGGAGATCGCTCCGGTTCGTCCGGCGGCTTCGGCGGCGGAGGCTGGGGAGACCGCTCGGCTAGCTCTCGTGGCTGGGCAAGCCGCGGTGGCGGCGGCGGTTGGGGCGGCGGCGGCCGGAGCTTCGGCGGCGGTGGCTTCCGCGGCGGCGGGCGCAGATGAACCTTGCCGCACGTGGGCTGCGGTGCTGAGGCAGCTTGTTGGTTGATGAGTCCCGGGACGGCTAGAGTCTGTTGAGTACTCCTTTTGAGTTGGCCCGGTGGAACGGATTGCTTAGAAAGCGAGCCCGAAGGCGGGGTCCCCAGTTCGCGCCGCTTTTGCGCGAAATGGGTGGGAGGGGCGAAAAGAGCTTAGCCCAGCGCTTCAGCGCTGGGTATTGGGGAATAAGGTCGAGTCCCTTCAGGGACGGCACGGTTCTCACACAGAATCAGATAACGCTGAAGAACGACGAAGCGCATAGTTGGGAGGATCAATATGTCGCATGTAGCCCAAGGCCGCAAGGTCATGATTTTACGGCACTGGATTCTGATAGGCCTTGTAGCGATGACCACCTGCGTCGTCTCATGCAGCAAGCCCGAGAAGACCGCTACAACGGAAGCTGCGCAGAAGACATTCGCGTCTCCCGATGATGCCGGCAAATCGCTGGTGGACGCGGCGAAGGCGGGTAGTCATGAAGCATTGATTGCGATCTTCGGTCCGGGATCGCAGGACGTTATCTTCTCTGGTGATGCGGCCCAGGACAAGACTTCGTTCGAAAATTTCGTATCAGCCTATGGAACGATGAATCGGTGGCGCAAACAGACCGATGGAAGCCAGGTGCTCTACGTTGGAGCCGACAATAATCCTTTCCCAATCCCACTTAAGAAAAACAGTGGCGGCCAATGGTACTTCGACACCGCAGCCGGGAAAGACGAAATTCTTTCCCGGCGCATCGGCGATAACGAACTGGCCGCCATCGACGTCGTGGCCGCAATGGCGGACGCCCAGGCCGAATACTTTTCGCAGCGTCACGACGGCGTGAAGCAGTACGCGCAGAAGTTCATCAGCGACGAAGGCAAGCAGAACGGCTTGTATTGGAAGTCGCCGGAGGGACAGCCTAAGAGCCCGCTTGGTCCGCTGGCAGCGTATGCGGCTGCTACAGAAGGATTCAACCCCGAAGCAAACAAGCAGCAGCCGTTTCACGGCTACTTCTATCGCATTCTCGCCAAACAGGGTGCGGACGCCAAGGGCGGCGCGAAAGATTACCTCGTAAACGGAAAGATGACCGGAGGCTTCGTCTTTGTCGCCTATCCGGAGAAGTATGGCGATACCGGCATCACCACTTTCATCATTGACCAGACCGGAGTCGTGTACGAGAAGGACCTTGGCAAAGGCACCATTGAGCTCGCAAAGGCGATGACCGAATTCAATCCTGACAAGAGTTGGGCTCCAGTGCAGTAAGGGCCGTCGTGCCCCTGAGCTAACCAGACGGCGAGTGGCCTACGTGACAAACACGGAGCGGCGGGTTAGCCAAGCAAAAACATGGGGTGCGGGTCTAAATGACCCTAGAGAGCCCGTGGTCCCATTCGGAGGCCTCCCACAAGATCGTCGGAGACCATTAAAGCCTCGCCTACGGGCCTGCGAACGCGTTTAAATGCTATCTGACGAAGCGGCCCGATGGTGGTTTTCGCATCATCACCTAAATCTTATATTTGGCCGATCAGCCACATTCTCACCTCTGCCGCACGTAGCCGTACATGAAGTCCGTGACCGGCGGGGACTTCACGATGGGCACGGAAGTCTTCAGCGAGTCTGCCAGCTTCGACGGAGCATTACTCGGCAAAGCTTCGTTGGTCAACAGATAGCCGCCCGGCTTAATCATCGTTCCAAGGTTGGCACGCGCCAGCGACTGCTCCAGTCCCCCGTAATAAACGAAGATGTTGGTCCCGATCACCAGATCGAATTGCTTATCGGGCGGTAACGGCAGGGTCTGAAACACAACATTCATGTCCACCGGAAACACCCTCAGCACGACGCCGGGGCGAACGCTCACGGCGCGGTTCCAAATGTTTCCCGCCGCCTCCGGAACTGGAATGCGTGTACCCGGTGTCCCGATCTTGTCGCCCAGCTTTTGCCAGTATTCGATGAAGCCGTTGTGGTACTCCTGGCTCCATTCGTCCGATGGGCTCGAGAGCAACTGGATGGTGTAGGGCTTGCCGGCAGCGGCATCCTTTCGGGCGCGCTCCAGATGCTTGTTCACCCGAGAACTGATGTCGAAGGTGTAAACCTCAATCGTAGCGGGGTCGGCCAGACCCAGACGGGCCAGCGAGTCGATCACCGCGAAGGGCTGGGTAGTTTGCGGAGGAACGAAGTCGGAGCCGGACTTTTTGTTCACGAAGTCAAGGCCGGGACCGACGATTGCGATGCGGTGCACGCTGCCCGGCTTCAGCAGTCCCTGGTCCATCATGTGCTTGAGGTGTAGCTGAATCGTGTAGTCGGGATAGAGATTGCTGTCGGTCGAAATGCCTCGGTCCTTAAACGCCTGGTAGGGATTGGTCTTCGCCTGCGCCCGGGCGCGGGCCACGTCGTCGCGCCAGCGCGCTAGATTCGCCAGCAGGTAAGCCTTGACTCTCTTCTGGCCTTCGGGAGTTTTGAGTGTGAAGCCTTTCCGTTCCAGCAGTGCCTTCATTTCCAACATGCCTTCGCTGGGATGCGGAGCGGCCAGTGCCTTGACTAGATCGTTGGCCCGCTTGTCGGCGATGGAATTGACGGCGGTACTCTGTCCGTATTGACTCAGGTCCTCGTAGGTAATGGGATCTTCCTTGGTGAAGGTCACGCCCATGCGCAAGAGGTTCGTGAGCGTGTTTTCCTCGCCCTCCTCGATGCGGCTGCGAATTTCCTTGTCCTCAGTGCGGACCCATTTGTCCCAGGTCGCGGCGTTGAGCGATCCCTTCAGCGCTGGTGGCAACGAGTTTGGCAGCGCGTTAAGAACAGGCTGTGCCGCAGCAAAGGAAACGAACTGGGGAGTCTGGGCAGATGGCCGGGCGAATTGCAAGAAGGCAGAGGAGAATCAGGACCTTACGAAGTTTGCTGGGCATAGGGATCAATACGGGATGTGCTCCGAGGCAGAAGTCGGCAGAGTTCTTATTGCCACGTCCTCATGATACTAGGGTCCAGTGAGATTTCTACTCAGGCCGCACTCCTATGTCTGTCATCCTGAGCGAGCGCAGCGAGTCGAAGGACCCCTATGGAGCCGGCGATCCTCGGTTCGTTGCGTGAGTGCCGGGCTCAGTTCGATTAGTGCAGAAATAGGGGTCCTTCGACTCAATCGCGCAACGACGGCGCGGCCTCGCTCAGGATGACAAATGAATAATGCGGCTAAAGTGCCGCTGTATCCGTACTTTGAGGCACAGTAGAATCCGAAGGCTTTTTACCCCGCTTCGACAACCTCTGTCGCCGACTCGATGGCAGGCTCCGCCGCTTTGCGCCGCCTCGACCAGAAGAACACCGGAAGTCCGGCTGCGATGAGTAGGCATCCGACCAGTGCGGTCTTCGGCGCTCCCACGACGGCGTTAACCACGATCGCGCCGCAGGCAATGACGAAAATTGCAGGCGCGACCATCTTGAGCCAGAGCTTGGGATTGGCTCGCAATTCGTGTCGCTGGACCACAAACAACCCAGCCACCGCCGCACCCGACGACAGCAGAATCGTGAAGCCGGTGTACATCAGAATCTGATAGAAGCCGCCGGCCATCACCAGCACGACGCACCACGCGGCCTGGAGCGCGATGGCCAGCGCCGGCGTGCCGAATCGCGGGCTGGTGCGGTCAAAGCCCGGAATGAAGGCCCGATCGCGCGCCATGGCGAAGTAAACGCGTGGGCCCGCGATGGTCATGGCGCTGATCGCGCCCAGCAGCGCGATCACCAGCGCGGGAGTCACGAAGTTGCTCTTCACCCCGAACAATGCCTGCGCTGTAACGTCGCCGACATTCACGGCGCCCTGCATGGCAGCGGGAGGAATTGCGTACAGGTACAGCGTGTTCAGAAGGAAATAAAGGCCGACCATGATGGAAGTCCCGATCAACAGTGCCGGGCCGATCATGCGCCGGGTGTCGTGCATCTCCTCCGAGATATAGGACGCGGCATTCCACCCGCTGTAGGTGAACATGATGGGAATCAGCGCGAGCAGCCAGTTCATCGGCCGCACAGGTACGTTGGCCGATTGGAAGTGCGACCACGAACCTGTCCCGACCGCAAAGCCAAGCACGCAAAACACCAGGATGATCCCCAGGATCAGGAGGGCCAGCGCATTCTGCGTCAGCTTGCCTGCGCCCAAGTGGCAGGCGTGTAGGAGTGCGAAGACGATGATGATGGCGGCCGCGGTGAGCGAGCGCGGCGAGAACGTGAACGCACCCACGTAGAAGTTGATGGCAAACAATGCGTGGTCCGACGCCAGCGACGGAAAATATTGTCCCAGATAAATGACCAATCCGACGGCGCTGGCCGCCACCGCGCCGGAGAATCCGGCGATCAGCGATGTCCAGCCGGAGAGAAAGCCGGCCGTTGGACCGTAGGCTTTGGAGAGGTAGATGTATTCTCCCCCGGCTGACGGCCACATCCTTCCCAGTTGCGCGTACGACATTGCCCCGGCCAAGGCGAGGCATCCTCCGGCAATCCAAAGGGCGAGCATGGCGCTGGGTTCGGGCACCAGTTTGGCGATGATGGCCGGCGTGGTGAAGATGCCGACGCCGACCACGTTGGAGATGATCAGCGCCACGCCATCTCGCACGCGAAACACTCGGCGCAGTTGGGCGCGCTTCGGAGCAACGGCAACGCCGCCAGCGTTGGCGGTAGCGGGATAAGAGGCTTTCGGTGCGGCGGCGGTGGCAAACTGTTCCCCAAGCTGTTTCCTGACCAGTGCGATGAGTTTTCCAAAGTCTACATGGAATTTGCGTTTTCCGTCAGAGGCCGTTCACCACAGAGGCACAGAGGCATAGAGAAAAACGGATCTTGTCACCACGGAGAACACGGAGGTCACGGAGTAGACAATGAATTAAGAATGAGGAACAGGAATTGTCCGTGCTCTCCGTGTCCTCCGTGGTAAAAAACCTTCTCTGTGTCTCCGTGCCTCTGTGGTGAACGTTTAATCACCCATTCGTTCAGACCACATCCACGATGATGAGCGTGATGTCATCCTGCTGGCTCACTGGGGCGGGCTGCCACTTCCGCAGTTCGGAGAGCAGTTGCCGCGACAGTTCGGCGGCGGGCTGCAAGCGATTCTCGCCTACCACACGTTCCAGTTGCCGGTCGCCAAAGGCTTCACCGGCGGCATTTTCTGTTTCGGTCACGCCGTCGGTGTACAGCAGCAGGCGGTCAAATGGTTCTAGCGGCACCGTGCACACCGGGTACTCGGAATCCGGGTTGATTCCGAACAACAGCCCGTTGCTTTCGATACGCTGCATGGTGCCGCTGGCATTCCGCCAGCACAGCAACGGCGGATGACCCGCAGCGGAGTACAGCGCCTTACGCTCCTCGGCGTCGATCCAGACGTAAGCCGCCGAGGCAAGTTGGCCGCGCGCCTCGCTCGACAGGATACGATTCAAGCCGCCCAGCACCTGCGCCGGATCATGGGCATGGACGGCCACCGACTGCATGGCCACTTTGATCATCGACGAGATAAGCGCCGCCGGGATGCCATGCCCGGAGACATCGGCCACCAGGATGCCGAGATGGTTATTGCCGGTCCGGACGAATTGGTAGAAATCGCCCGCGACGGCGGTCATGGGATGGTAAGCAGCGGCAATCCGCAGGTTCTCGACTTCGGGAAGGCTGGCCGGAAGAATGGAAGTCTGAATCTGCCGGGCCGTCTCCAGCTCGGTCTCGATGGAGAGCAGACGGCGCTCGTTGGTGAACACCATCTCTAATGCGACGTACCCCAGGGACAACAGGAGAACAATAAAGCCCAGCGAGCTAACCAGAGGAAGGGTGGGATAACGCAACACGCCGGCCAAGTTGGTGTAGAGCGCCTCGATGGCAAAAATGAGCGTGCCCGCTGCAAGCACGCGGTGGTTTCCCATGACGAGGAACCTGGAAGCAAGCTTCGGAACCAGCACGACAACCACTAGGATGAGCATGCAGAAGACGGCGAGCAGATGGTTGTAGGACATCCATCGGTCGGCTACGTCGGTTAGAACGAAGGTGGCGATGCCGGCTACAGCAATCGCCAGACCCACGATGATTTCCAGTTGAACAAGAAACCTGAGTTTGCGGAGACTCAGCTCCCGCCAGGCAAGCAAGGCAGAAACCAGGAGCAGATACATGATCGCCGTGCTGATATAGGGGATGGCAGAGTTGAGCGAGTGCGGCAGAGCCGCCAAAATGGCGGGCGTTTGGACCAGCGTCTGCAGGCCAAACATCGCACTGAAGATTCCCCACCACAGCAGAATGCTGACGCCTCTGCGCCAACGGATGGCTGCGATGGCACAGGCCGCCGCTCCAATGGACAAGAAAACCGTCCCTAGGACTATGTCCGTCACCTGGCCGCGGAGCGTTGCCAGAACTGCATCTGCTGTACTCATGCCATTCATCTAAAGTCCAGTTGGTGTCCCTGGCCTCATCGGGCGAGTGGCTTGGACGGGTCACCCTGGGTGGGCGAGTGGTCCACCCTAGCTGCCCCGTCCCAATAAACCTGGGGTGCCCCGTTCTAGCCTGCTTTTGGCTAGGGCGGGGCAGTCTCCCTTGAAGTCTTCTATCGAGCGGCTGAGGGCTTCCTGTCGTTGGGAGCCGTCCACGAGTTCGCCTCAAACTGCCTGAATTCAGTCTCGAGCTTCCATTGCAACCGCGCCTTCTCGCTGCCATCGAGAAATTTCTGACACGCCGCCGACGGTTGTGTGCCTCCTGCGCATTCCTTAACCACAACGAACGCCTTGCCGTCGCGCCACAGGCTTGCGCCGCCGATGAACGCATGTTCAAGGCTGGTACGCGCCATCTTCTTCAACTGCGGGTAGCTGAGATTCTGCTCCTCCGCGCCCTTCAGATATTCATGCGTCATGTCGGAGCGGGAGACACCTTCGTCATCGGTTGCAAGCGCCACCGGCACTCCAGCGCGAATGTACTCTCTTAACGGATGCTGCGGCCCGCGCACCCCGAGGATGACGTCGTTGCTCGTGAGGCAAATCTCCACCATCACATTGCGCTTCGCCATCTCCTGCAAAAGCTCGAACGGCCGGCTCTCGTTCATTACGTCAACGCCGTGCCCGATGCGTTCGGCATGCCCCATCTCGACCGAATCGCGGATGTGAAACTGCAAGTCCGCGGGGGTCACCAGCCCCTCGACCAGTTCGCCGGCGTGCAGCGTGATATGCACATGCGGATATCGCTCGTGAAAGTAGTTGAGCATTCGCATGTGCAGAGAAAAGTCACGCATGGGGACATACCAGTCTTCCGCCATTACCAGGTTCAGGCCTACTACGTGAGAGTTAGGAGCAACTAGCTTCGGGTCGGCTCCGGCCAATAGAAAGCCACAGAGCATCTGGGCGAAGACCACTTCTTTCGATTTGCCACGTGAAACTTGGGCAATGTAGCGCTGTACGATTTGGCATCCCGGATCGGCGGCGGGAGTACCACAATGTAGGAGCTTGTCGCGAGACACCTCGTCCGCATTGAGTTGCTGACTGGCAGTCGCCAAAATCCGTGGCAACCCGCCGTCCAGCAGCTTTTGCTGCAGACGGCCAAAATCATCATCCCAACCGACGGACTCGGCCAGCGTCTCCAGGTCTTTGCCGGTCGGAGTAAGCATCAACTCCTGATAGACCTCATGCTGAGAAGCGGCGCGGGCGGCGGTCTCGGCCAGGGCTTTGTCCGTTGTGCCGTTGGTCGCCTGAGCGTATTTGCCGAACACAGCGAAGAAGTGATCGTGTCCTGATTGGCCCGAATACTGCCAGTTGCGCATCGAGATGGCGTCAATGATGTTGCCGTAGAGCTCGGTATCCCCAAGGGCGTCGTTGACCGGCACCGCAGGCGCGTTGCACGGTGGCGCGCTGAAGGACAGGGTCTTGGGATAGACGCACTCGCCTTCGTCCGCTGCCCACTGTACGTACGACTCCGCGTAAACCGATCCGGTAAGGTGATTGTGCAGATCGCCTCCCTTGGGCATCTCTCGGAGAAACGCCAGCAGCAGGTTGGGGTTCTTGCGAACGCTCTGGAAGTACTGCTCGGTGCGGGCCTCGTCGGGAACCGCAGGACGGTTGGCCGCGAGCGACGCCGCCGGTGCAAGCAGCGTCGCGAGCAATGCAAGGTTCAGTAACAGACAGCGGGAACGACGCTTCATGCGCACTCCTCAAAACCGGGTCAGGCGAGAGTTTCAGGAAATGGCAAGATCATAACAGTCGAGGTAAGTGATGATAGTCGTGCAGTTGGAATTTCTCGGCCCTTGAACGCTGGGCGGGTTCCATGAGAGGGGATGCGGCATGGCCACCACCGTGAGGGTGCCCCATCCAAGCTGGTTTTGCTTGGATGGGGACTTTGGTTCCCTGTCAGGGTATGAATCCGGGGCGGTATACCAGCCGGCTAGTTTGGTTCTGCCACCAAAGCCGGAGCCAAGACATTCGCTTGGTAGCTGCCGATTCCGGTCACCAGATCGTAGCCAGGGCCGGCATTACACTCCGATCCGCAAATGCCGTTACTCCCATGGATAATGTCATGGAAGTCAGTCAGGTAGTTCGAAGAATAGTAAATGCCATAGAGATCCTGCGCCGTCTGGCTGAGCGTAGCTTTGCCTTGATTCGCACGCAGCGAGTTCACGATAGTGAAGAACGAGGCCCAGTCAGGGCTCGCCAAACTGGTGCCGCCGGTCACCATCCAACCGTCGTAGTGAAAAGTGTCATACAACGGAACACCTGGAGTGGGACTGGCGTCCGAGGCGACGTCGGGAATGCAGCGATTGGTCGTTGACCAGGTCGCGCAAGCCGGATTTTGCCATGACATCTGGCTCTCATAGGGACTGACGCCGCCGCCGGTGTTGCCCCATGCCGACTCTGCGCCATAGTTCAACTGCAATGGATTGGGCGGCGGTGCTGCTGTTCTCAACGCCAGCGTCGTACCGCCCGCGGCGATCACACAGGGCGAGGCTGCAGGATAGAGGGGATGGTTTCCTATGTCGCCACTGGCAGCTACGAACGTCACAGGCTGACCGCTGCCGGCGACGATATTGCAGAAGTAGCTGTCGTAACTCTGCTCGCTGGAAAACTCCAAATGACCCCAGCTCATCGAGACCACGGTCGCGTTATAGGGTGCTGAAGAGGCTACTTGAATTGCAGCAAACAGATCGGTGAAGCTGTCGCTGTTGGCTTCAACCAGGATGATATTGGCTTTCGGAGCCAGCGCGCAGGCTTGTTCAACGTCTAGCGACATTTCCAGTCCCCACTCGATGCTGGTTGTGGGGTTGCCAACGATTACCTTTTGGAAGTTGCAAGGCGCCAGGTTGAAATAGGATTGATAAAACGCCAGGTCAGATGCGATGTTGGGATCGTCGAAGGCGTCAACGATGGCAATGGTCTGACCTTGCCCTTGGTTGGGAATCTGGTTAAATCCATACGCCGCCTTAAATTGGACGGGTAAGATGCCGTCTGGGCTGCTGGGATTCTGCGGCCCATTGCTTATACGAATTGGAGGGTAGGCGAAGATGTGACTGCCATCTGGCACTTGGGCCATGAGCAGAGGGGCGACAAGGCAGAACAGCATGCAGGTTGACAAAGCAGAAAGCCGTTTCATGTCCTTCTCCGTTCTATTATTTCGTTGGGTCATCGGTGGGTTGCAACCGTAAGCGGCGAGGGGAGAACTCAGAAGTCTTTCAACTGAGACCCGCTAAAATTCCACACCTCCGGCGTAGGGTTTGTCAACGACGCAGACCGCTGCCAGTTGAGATTCCTTCGGGATTTCTCTACCATCCAGAGATACCAATCCCTCACGGTGGGACATGGTCGAAATGCCATGGAAATGAAAAAGGAGGCGAACATGAACACAGAACTGAAGCTCCTCAAAAGCGCCTTGTGCGTTGCGGCGATGGCTGTGACGCTTTCTATCTTTGCGGCCGCCCAGGTCGAAACCATCGATGCGACAGCCCGCGGGACCAGCACCCAGATGGGGAATATTGGCAGCATTAAAGTGATCATCAACCAGTACTCGACGCCGCAAGACAGAGCCGTCTTGAAAGATGCCTTCCAAAAGGGCGGGAACCAAGGCCTGGTGGACGCGCTGTCGAAGATGAAGTCTGCCGGCCGCATCCAGGTACCGGGTACTGTGGGCTATGATCTCGCCTATGCAATTGCGATCCCTACCCCGACCGGTCGCAAGATCCGTTTCGTCACCAACCGCAAGATCGCCTTCCGGGAAGCGTATCGGAACACCGAGTCGCAAGCGTACGACTTGACCGCAGGCGAGATTGAGATCAACGACCAGGATAAGAACAAGAGCGCGGGCGTGTTGTACCCGGCAGCCCAGTTGGGCATCGATTCCGAAGGGCAGCTATCAATCAATTTGCGTAAGAATCCCTGGCGACTGACGAACATCATCGATTGGAAGCCTAAAGGCAAAGGATAAGATTCAGCTCAGTCGGAACTGGTCGTTAGCCCAACTCCCATTTCGTTCGTTGGTTGAGCGCGCCTGCGGAAGTCGGACCGATACCTTCAAGTTCTTTCAGCCGAACGGATGCTCCAGCGAGGGACTTTGGGGCGTGAACAGTTGGGCTCCGTCTTCCGTGATGTGCATGTCATCTTCCAGGCGGACCCCAAACTCGCCGCGGATGTAGATTCCGGGTTCGTCGCTGAAGCACATTCGAGGCGCAAGCAAAATCGTGTCGCCGCGTACCAGGTACGGCCACTCATGTCCGTCCATTCCGATTCCATGACCGACGCGATGGGTGAAGTGCGCGTAATTGGGACCGAAGCCGGCTGTGTCAATCACCTTGCGTGCGGCCGCGTCTACTGACTGCGCTTCCACCCCCGGCTTCGCCGCTGCCAGGGCCGCAGACTGCGCCTGATGAACAACATCAAAAACCCGGCGCATCTTGACGGCTGACGGGCCTGCGAGCTTACCCAGAACAAACGTGCGGCTGATATCGGACGCATAGCCTTCCACGCTGCAACCGCCGTCGATCAGCAAGATAGTGCCCTCACGTATCACCTGCGGCGTAGCCGACCCGTGGGGCAGCGCCGAATACTCGCCGACTTGGACGCTGGCGCCACCATGAAAGCCAAGACGGGAGTGCGCGGTCGCCACCAGCCCAGCAAAATTGTCCTGCGTCATTCCGGGTCGCAGCGCCTGGTAAGCGGCCTTGTAAGCTGCCAGCGTCACCTGATTGGCCAGCAGCATTAGCGCCAGTTCGTGTTCGCTCTTGATCATGCGGCAGCCAGCGGTGACGGGAGTGGCGCTGACCAGCGTCACTTGCGGCGCCGCCTGTGCCAGGCCCGCGCTGAAGACGAAGGCGACGCGCTCTTCAATTCCCAGGTTCCCGGTCACGAGGTTGCGGGCGCGCAAGCCCTGCGCCACTCGCTCATAAGGGTTCTCGTCTTCCTGCCAGGTGCGTATATCAGGGTCGCGATCGAAGGGACCTTTGGCAATCTGCTCGCGCGCCCGATCTTCCTCGAATGCGGGGCAGACAAAAAACGGTGATTCTTTCTGCGGCAGCACCATGGCGAAGAGGCGCTCACTGTTGTCCCAACGAATGCCGCTGAAATAGACCAGCGAGGTACCGCCCACCAGGAAGATGGCATCGAGCTTGTTCTGCTGCATTAGCTGGCGAGCCCGTTCCAGGCGCTGGCGACGCTCGTCCACAGTGATGGGGCGCGCTTCCGCGGCGCGCGATTGCAGCGCGGCCAGCGAAGGCGGCAGCGTGCCAGCCGACTCAGTAGGATGGTCCTGCGTAAGGCCGGACACAGCGGCGGCACTCAACATCGCGGCGTTGGTCAGGAACTGCCTTCTTGAAGACATAATGAAGATTATCTTTGTATCACAGTCACCTTGAAGACTCGGCGGATCTTTTCACATATTGCGGATCAAGTCGTGGGTGTGCATCCGTTTGCCTCCAGCCGGGCAGGAAGAATTCTTCCTGGAGCTCGGCGTACCGGTCGCAACTCGAACGACGCCTCCACCCAGGCTTGATGACGCAGCCCAGGCAGAGTTCAAAGCGAAGGCCGAGGCGCTTGCTCCGAAGTATCGAACCGAGTTGCTGCCACACGCCTGAAGGCAGCGTCGTAACTGGTCTCAGCCGGTGTACCCCCCTCCCCCCCCGTCATCGCTGCATCTTTGTTTTCAATATTTTGCCCGCAAAATAGTCATAACACGCGATTTATGCGCAGTCGTAAGTCATTGCTGCTCAATACCTTGCGAGATTCCCCGCAAAATAGTCTATCTAAAGCAGTTACACGCAAGATATTCCGAACAAAAGACTTATCGGTGCCCAGCCGGTTGTCGGGCCGCTGGTTTTCAAAGATCGCTACCGCCGCCCGCAAGCCGTTCACAATCACGGCTACATTGCGCAGATGGGCATTCGCAGCGCTGGAGGCTGACTCCAGGGCTACCTATTCTATTTTGTGGATCGGAGCCGGGCCGAGGAGAAAACGCATTCCGCAGAACGAAGGTAACCACAGTTTCCCAAGCGGCACACACTGGGTCGGGGTGCCCCATCCTAGCCTTGTTCTGGCTAGGCTTGGGATTTTCGGTCGTCTTCACTGACAACCGACTACTGACAACTGTCGTTTGTCATCACGAGCGCATCCGGGGCCACCGTCGGAGTGCTAAGCAGAGCCACCCACCGCTTTGGGTTATTCTGCTCTGTAAGAAAAACGCGTCTGTTTTGTCGCTTTCATATACGGCGACTTGTTAGCCCTCCTCATTTGGACAGTCGCGTAAAGCGCATGAGGTGCGTGCACGCGGGCAGTGCGAGTATCTATATGGAAGATCAAGAACTGAAGGAAGTTGACAGAGTCACACGCCGGCGGGCCCTGACAATAGCGGAGATCCTTCGAGGATCGGAGTATTCACTGACGCTCTTCTCCGCAGAAGAGGTCGCAGCCTTAGAGCTGTTCGATCGGAATGGCAAGACTTACCTCACATGCTTTTGTACTTTAAAGCCCCGACCGGCAAAGCCGGAGGAGATTGTCAGGCAACTCTATCTGCGGAAGTTGATGGACGACTACGGCTATCCACGTGATCGCATTGCCGTGGAAAAGCAGGTCTACTTTGGCTCGTCGATCCACGAGAAGGCCGCGGACATCGTGGTTTGGGAGAAGGGCACTACTGATACGCCTTACATCATCGTTGAATGTAAAAAGCCCAAGCGTAAGGATGGGCTAGGGCGTGTTAACACTAACTAGGTATCTCAGAGCTTCGACGATCAGGGCGAAGTGAAGGAAGGCAAGGAAGACCAAGTCGAGTTTATCGAAGCGCGAGAAGATGCGCCGAAAGCCTTTCAGCCGGCGGAACAGCCGCTCGATTTCGTTGCGCCGACGGTACATGGCCTTGTCGTACTGCCAAGGCTCGAGACGCTGCGGGCGGGGTGGAACCACTGGAAGGAAGCCGAAGTCTAGCGCCAGTTGCAGGGTTTCATTGTCTTCGTAAGCGCGATCCATGATCAGATGCAAGGGCGCGGGTAAGGGGCCGATGCCACCCAGCAGTTTGCGGCCCTCGATAGTGTCGGAGGCCTGTCCGGGGGAGAGGGCGAAGGTTATGGCCGTTCGAGCATCTGCGGCAACCATATGAATCTTGGTGGTCCATCCGCCACGCGACTTGCCGATGGCCTGGGGTCCGTTTTTTTTAACGCGCCGGTGCCGTCGGGATGGACTTTGACGATGGTCGAATCCAGACTCACGGCCTCGATGCGAATGCGCACCACCTGCTCGCGCTGCAACTGCTCGAAGACCTGATCCAGCACGCCGTTCTTGGACCAGCGGTTCATGCGGGTGTAGATGGTGTGCCAAGGTCCGAAGCGTTTGGGCAGGCCGCGCCACTTGCAGCCGTGCTCGGCCACATAGAGCAACGCGTTCAGCAGTTGCAGGTTCTTGACCTTTACGTTGCCGCGTTGGCGGGGAAGAGTGGAAGCAATATGCTGGTACTGCGCTTCGGTAATCTCCATGTGCGCAGCATATCACAGAATCGCATTTAGTGTTAACACGCCCTAGAGCAGCTAAAGAGCTATTGCAATGCCGAGGGGTCGCCCATCGGTGTGTGGACCAATGGCGGCGAGACAATCTACCTTCACCGCGAGGACCCCAATCTCTTCCGTAACCTTGACGGTATTCCGCGTGCTGACCAGACCCTCGCGGACATGCTCAACCAACCGTGGACGCTGGACAACTTGGAGAAGGAAAATATCCTCGTCGAGGAGCGGACCAGCCTCAAAGACATCATTCTCGATATGGAAGACCTTGTCCTTGCCAATGCAGGGGTGGACGCGTTCGAGGAAGTGTTCAAGCTTATCTATGCCAAGCTCTTCGATGAGGCGCGGGCGGCACGGTCACCGAAGGGCAAGCGCAATCTGTCCTTCCGGGTGGGTGGCCACACGCCGCGTGAGTTCGCGGAAGTTATCGATGTACTGTTTGCAAAAGCATGCGACGAGTGGCCGGGCGTCTTCCAACCAGGAGAGGAAATTGGGCTAGAGCCCGATCACCTGAAGGTATGTGGCTCGGCGCTGGAACGCGTCAAGCTCTTCAACTCGAACCTGTCGGTGATCGACGAAGCATTTGAATACCTATCGATCAAAGCAGGCAAGGGTGAAAAAGGTCAGTACTTCACACCGCGGCATGTGATTGACATGTGCGTTAAGATGCTCAACCCCACCGCAGAAGAGTACGTGATTGATACCGCTGCTGGTTCATGTGGCTTTACCGTGCATTCCATTTTCCACGTATGGGGCGAGATGTTCACGGCCAACGGGCCAAATCAGTGGCAAGCGCAATATGCGGGAACTCACGTGTACGGCATCGATTTTGACCCCCGCTCGATCAAGATTGCAAAAGCCCTCAATACTATCGCGGGCGATGGCAAGACAAACGTCTACCGAGCCAACACTCTCGATACCAAGATGTGGTCCGAGGAGACGCGGGCAGGTCTGCGGTCTCGGCTGCGACACTTCAGGAACGCTGCGGATAATCAAGAGAACCAAAAGACCTTTCGTTATTTCGATTTTGATGTGCTCCTGACGAACCCGCCCTTTGCAGGCGACATAAAGGACAATCGCATCTTGTCACAATACGATCTGGCAAAGAACCAGAATGGCAGGTGGGACAAGGCCGTTGGCCGCGACATCCTTTTCATCGAGCGCAACCTTCAATTTCTGCGCCCCGGCGGCCGCGCCGCTCTTGTGCTGCCGCAAGGCCGCTTCAATAACTCTGGCGACGAGCGTATTCGTCGATGGATAGCGGAGCGAGCACGTATCCTAGCTGTAGTCGGCTTACACGGAAACACGTTCAAGCCGCATGCCGGCACTAAGACCAGCGTTCTCTTCATCCAGACATGGAACAACGATAGTAAAGCCGGGCCTTTAAACCCACGACTGGATGATTATCCGGTGTTCATGGCTACAAGCGAGCGGCCAGGCAAGGACAACAGCGGGGACTACATCTATCGCATAGGTCCGGACAACGCACCGGTACTGGACGAGCATTTCCATATGGTCGTGGAACATGACCTTGACGAGATCGCAGCTGACTTCATTAGGTGGGGGCGCAAGCAGAAACTTGCCTTCTGTGTAGGGGGTGAATAAGTGGCGATCTGGGGCGACGTTAACTTATCGTCGCTGGCTACAGGATTACGACTCGATGCTGAATACTACCAGCCACGTTACGTCGGCTATGCTAGAGAGTTGGCACAATTGGAGGCAGTTCCTATCCAGTCGTTCGCTTTTGTTACCGACGGTATTCACGGGTCACCGGATGAAGTAGAGGAGGGAGGAGTTCGGTATCTCTCTTCACAATGTGTCAAGAACAACGGTTTCGTACCTGGTAGTGCGTCCCAAATTAGTCAGTCGCAGCACGCCGCCAATCCGCGAACGAGTCTTCGAAAGAATGATGTGCTTATTACGGTGATCGGAACTATCGGCAACGCTGCTGTAGTCCAGCCCGAAATTTTGCCAGCCAATGCTGATCGCAACGTTGGTATCGTGAGAATAAAACCGGATTCGGGTGTCGATCCTTACTATCTCTCCACATTTCTAAACTGCACGTATGGTCGCTTCCAATCTCTTCGCGAGGCGACCGGGAATGTCCAACGCGCACTATTCATAGAGAAAGTTAAGGCGTTACGAATTGCCATCCTAACATGCGCGAGAGAAGTTGCTACACAAACGCGCACTGCATACGAAAAGCAGAGAAAATCTGTAGAGGCCATTGCCGCGGCCGAGACGAAGCTAATGGAAGCGCTGGGTCTGGATCACCTAGACCTTACTTCACAGAAGTGTTACACCCGCCGTTTCAGCGACCTTCAAGCTGGCAATCGCTTTGGCGCGGAGTACTACATGCCCTGCAAGAAGCGAGCACTGGACGCACTTGCTAAACTGCCCCACCGCACTATCGGAGACCACGCGCCGAGCATCCGTGAACTGTGGGATCCGGCGCGCGCTCGTAACGCCGAGGTGGTGCGTAACTTCGACGTAACTGATGCGCTCGAACCCTTTCTCGATGACGCTGAGCCACAGATGGCGGACGAGATCGGAAGTACAAAGAAGCGGCTCCAGGCCGGCGACGTCGTTATCAGCCGACTCCGGTCGTATCTCAAAGAAATAGCCGTCGTGCGAACTTCCGACTCGCCCCTCACGGTCGGATCGTCCGAGTTCATCGTGCTTCGCCCTGCGGGCGATGGCCTCTCAGCCGAAACGCTGATGGTGTTCCTTCGCTGTCCGCTGGTGCAAACGATTCTCAAATGGTCTCAAGACGGGAGCAACCACCCACGATTCACGGCCGAAGACTTGCTGGCAATTCCTGTTCCAGACGCCGTCTGTCGTGTCCAGAGAAAGATCGATGCCCTAGTCAGAGACGCCATGGAAGCCCGCAGTCAGTCTGCACAGCTACTCAATGAGGCCAAGGAAACGGTAGAGGACACGATCGCGAGAGAAGCCATCCGGAGGAGGAACTAGTCGCGTATGTCTGCTCCCCGGCATATCGTGGACTCTCTGACGAGGCGGGTGGCTCACCCTTTCCACGCGAGTCCTAACCTGGGGTGCCCCAATCTCAGTTGAGTTTCCTCCGCGCTTTCTCTACCATCCAGAGTTCTCCATCCTTAATCAGGCGGAATGCCGGTGGACAAGCTCAGAGTGCTGATCACGCGCGAACGCATTGCGGCCAAGGTGGCCGAGATGGGGCAGCGCATCAGCCAGGATTTTGCCGGTGAGCCGGTCGTCCTGATCGGAGTGCTGAAGGGCGCCACGATCTTTCTCACTGACCTGGCGCGCCAGATCACGCTCGACGTCAGCTTCGATTTCATCGCGGTGTCGAGCTATGGCAACGCCTGGGGTGCCCCATCCTTTCGCTTCTTTTGCGAAAGGATGGGAATGCGGAACCGTGCGCACCGAAACTGTCACTGTGTGGGTGCCCACCCGCAATCAAGCAACCACGGACACTTCGCCGTGTTGCTTACGCGTGGGCCTTACGGTAATCTCCACGTCCTGCCCGAGGGCGGTGAGAAAATCCATCAGCCGTTCGACGGAGAAAGCGCCCGAGCGGTTGCGCATCAAGGCGGAGACGTGCGGCTGCTTGATGCCCAGGATCCTTCCGGCTTCGGCTTGCCTGAGGCCGCGGCTTTTGATAAGACGGTAAATCTGCAAGGTGAGCTTGGCTTTCAACAGCTCCTGCTCGGGATGGGGAAGACCGAGGTCAGCAAAAACATTTCCGCTGCTTTTTTCCCCCTGGATGGACTTCTTCGCTCTCGTCGTCATGTCAGTTCTGCCTCTCTCTGTGTAGCCGTTCCGCCTCAGCCAGCCGGCGATGGATGAGGTCAAGGTCCTTCTTGGGTGTGGCGATACCCCTCTTCGATTTCTTCTGGAAAGCATGCAAGACGTAGATGGCCTCCGCATGGCGGACCACATAAACAGCGCGCCACGTGTCGCCGCGATGCTCTGCGATCACTTCCATTACGGACCCTCCGCCGAAACCTCGCAGCGGTTTTGCCGAGGGATCGGTTTCTCCCTGTTGCGCGGCATACAGGGCCTGGCCGATATCGCGCCGGACCGCGCGCGGGAAGCTGCGCAGCTCCCTCCGGCTGGGACCGACCCATACCAGCGGGCGTGCCACTCCTGTCATTATACGTAAATACGTCTATTCGTATGCCTTGTCAAGAACAAGCCCAGATCGCTGGGGCAGCGGCCCGCCTCTCAGTTGAGCTTCCTTCCCGCTTTCTCTACCATCCAGAGTTCTTCATCCCTATCAGACGGAAGACCGTGGACAATCTCAGAGTGCTGATCACGCGCGATCGCATCGCGGCGAAGGTGGCCGAGATGGGGCAGCGCATCAGCCACGATTTTGCCGGGGAGCCGGTCGTCCTGATCGGAGTGCTGAAGGGCGCCACCCCGGTGCCCCAAGTTCGCGTCCATCTCTTGGACGATAACCTGGGTAGAGCAAAACTCGGGCTGGGCAGGAACCAAATCTGGACTTTCCAGGTGCCGACTTCGGTGGTCCCAGGCTAGCCCAACAGAAGGGCGAACCTGGGGCACCAGGCTGGGTGGGATCGTTTAGTTTCATGTTTCTGCCGGTTTTGGCTTCCGTCAGCTCGACACCCTCGGACGGCCAGACCGGGCCCTAGCCGTTCGGCTTATTACCAGCGTCCGGGCGCAAGCTGGATCTCAGCGAACAGCTTGGGCAGATGCTTCTGGAGCAACTTATCGATGTCCTGAGCCGAGGGGACAGTGAAGGGAGCCCGGCGCGGGTACGCGCGATCATTCTCCCAATACTTTGACCATTCCTGCGTGGAAGTGATGAACTCTACGGCGAAGTTCCCGGCGTCCGGAAATCCCTGTTCAATTTGCAGGCAGCCGGTCAGGCAGATATCGACGTACGATTCCACAATGGGAAACTGGGCCGTGGGCAGGCTATCCTTCCGCGGGTTTTTGTCGGTGAAATCGTTGACGTACATCCAAATCTTGCCTTTCGGCACGGGGCCGCCGGTGAGGATCTCAACGTCTTTTGTAATGTCCGTCGGCGTATAACCTGCCTCGCGCTTGTTGGTGGCTGCCAACTCCTCGTCGCTCACCGCGTAGACGACTCCATTCAAGGAGCTCGCTTTCTCCGGGATGGCCCCGACAAACGTAGGAGAGAAACCAACAGCGCCGGTGCGAGCCCACCAACCGCGGGCATAGCCGTGAACCCGGGCGGGCAATACATACATCGCTGTCGGCGACGTGCTCATTCGCGATGCCTGTTCGATCAACGAGCCAATTCCAAAGATGTAGGGCACATTTCCTCCTTCTGCCGCCATGTGTAAGTGCCGCTTTCCACAACTGCTAGGGGGGAGATCCCAGCAGCTGGACACGATGGTTGAGTTTCTGTTTGTTTGGAGTGCGAGGGCGCGATTAAATCATCCCAGCGGCGATGTGTCTGTTCAATATTGCTCACTCACGAGAAATGTTTTCGGGTCCTCGAACCGCAATCAGCACCCCCAACATGTCAGCCGTGTTACGGGCTTGTCCCGCCAGAGTTGTGAGTGGTTCTGACAGGAACGCGTTTTGTTCCCCCAGTGTTTCCAGACGCGTACCGACGCCGCGAAGTTGATCAACTTCGCGCAACATTGCTTTCCAAGGCATGGTTACACCGCTCTTTCGCTGTAACACCCAAGACGCTCTTAAAGGTTGAGGCTCGCGGGCAAGAAGTCAATACACGAATACACCGTCGGCGGCGTTCCTTCTGGTCAATATTGCTCACTTCGGGGAGTATTGCGGGGGGCGTTTCGGGCCCCGGATCGCAACCCGGCGGGTAGCCCAGGCTTTCCACTCGAGTCCTAACCTGAAAGACTTTATGACTACTCATCCGTTTACTGAATCCGTGTTGATCGGTGAAAATCCGTGGTAAAAGAATTGGCCCCTTCGATAGGTTGAGTTTCCGCCGGATCCCCGTTCAAGGCGTCCGCTTGCGAACGGCGGTCACCGTTGCGGCAAATGGCGTGCCACGCACGGTGGTGTAGACGGCGTCGAAGGCCTTCATGCTATCGATATTCGCCACTCCACCAACGGTGATCGGATCGCCGAGATAAAGTACTTTGCCATCCGCATTGGCGAACATCGGCCACAGGGGAAGGCCCGGACCATTCGGATTGCCTGACTTCGCGAAGTTGACCCAGTAGCCCGACATTTCTTCGGCCAGCTTGCGATCCGCCGGGCTCCAGCGCCAAGGTTCCTGGTCCAGATGGTCGAAGACATACCACAGTTCGGCGAAGTGGCTTGCACCCCATCCCTCATACACGGAGCCGACCGGAAACGGTGGCTGTTGTCGAAACGAGTAGTAGTAGACAGGGTGGTGCCCGGTTCCGGCTTGCAACCTCGCCCAAGCCCACATGTCCCAGCCGAAGCGGAGGTCGCGCTCGAGGTCGAGCTGCGCCTGCCGCGCCTCTACGTCGGTGGCGTGCGGATAGGCTGCGACTATCGCAGGCGGGAGCGGGCCGAAGCTGCGCGCAATGTCGCTGTCGAAGGTGGCAGCCGTTACGTGGGTGACATCCACTAACGCGCGCGCTTCCTCGGCGTTCGAACCTATAAGCAACGGGACATCGTTCTGCTGCCCGGAAGCGAACGCTTCATAGGGCGAAACAGGAAGCACATAGGGTTCGATCACGGGGTGGCTGACGCCGCCGGAGTCGGCGCTGAGCTTGGCTGCCGGCAGGCGGCGCAGTTCCTGCAGCGAGGGAGCACCCATTGAAACGGCGTACTTCTCCCCGTCGCGTTCCGCATTCGCCAGCAGGTACTTTGGCGCGAGCTGGAGCGGCTCAAACAGACCGCCGCTCTCTCCGATGGCACGCTGAAACAAGCCTTTCGCCCGCGGCGAAGCCATCAGGATGCTGACCGATATCGCTCCGGAGGATTGGCCGGCAATGGTTACGTTTTTCGGGTCGCCGCCAAAAGCTGCAATATTCCTCTGAATCCATTCGAGTGCGGCGCTCTGGTCCATCAGGCCGTAATTCCCGGACGAGTGGTGCGGGGACTCGCGCGTTAGCTCAGGATGCGCAAGAAAGCCAAGCGGACCCAATCGATATGCGATGGTGGCGACGATCACGCCCTTGCGCGCCAGCTGGTCGCCCCAGTACAAGGGCATCGAGGCCGACCCGTTGATGTAGCCCCCGCCGTATATCCAGACGATCACCGGCAGGGGCTCCTGCCCGCTCTTCGCCGGCGTCCAGATGTTGAGGTAGAGGCAATCTTCGCTCACTGTCGGCGGCGTCTCGCCTGGCATCGACACGCCAACTTGCATACAAGCCGGGGCAAACGCATTCGCCTTGCGCGTGCCAGTCCACGATGGCACATGTGCCGGAGGCCGCCAGCGCAAGTCGCCGACCGGCGGGGCAGCGAATGGGACGCCTTTGTAGACACTCAACCCGCTCTCGTGTACCCCGGATATCGCTCCGGATTCCGTCACGGCCTTTGGGCTTTGTGCCAGCGCGATCGCCGAGGTTGCTAGAGCGACAACAGGAAGTAGGGCCCTCACCAAGGTCCCAGAATAAAATTTTGGCATATTGACCTTTAGTCATCAGATTACTCGCCAATGTTACTTTGGCGAGATAACTTCGCTGGCTGACCGGGAAGCGAAGAGGCTAGAACCACCGCCAGAACTCAAGCAAGATAATTCGCGTGTAATGTGCTATCTCTTGCCTTGAGGTACGGTTTGCAATCTGGTTTTGTTCCCCCACTAACCGTGGCGCAACCGCTTCCGGATTTTCAGCTACTCGGACAATGCCGTGATTGACCTTACGAACTGACACACCACCCGCCCCACATCTCAGTTGAGTTTCCGACACGCTTTCTCTACCATCCAGAGTTCTCATCCTCCCTTAGGTAGAACGCCGGTGGACAAGCTCCGAGTGCTGATCACGCGCGCACGCATTGCGGCCAAGGTGGCCGAGATGGGGCAGCGCATCAGCCACGATTTTGCCGGTGAGCCGGTCGTGCTGATCGGAGTGCTGAAGGGCGTCACCCATTGATTAACGCAGAAAGACAGACGTCTCACCAAGATTGGTGTTCAGCGACTGATCGTTCAGAAATCGGGCGTTCCCGCTCCGACGTGATTACCCAACGGGAATTATTCTTGGCAAGCTCGAGGTCGATGAGATCCCGTCCGCGCCAGACAACCTCGTCATTGGTGAAATTCCAAGTCTCGATGGCGCTCACCGTCGCTCTTCCTGCGTCCATCGTTATGTCAACCTCACTGAGGTCAAACCGCCGGATCTGTGTATAAAGCCGAAGCAGTCGACCCTTCTGAAGCTGCACCTGCTCGCGCGACACGTTCCGCTGCTCACGATAGACGGCCAGTCGGGGCGCATAGCACGACATCTGCGCCCGCAGATTGCGTGACTTGAACGAAGCGATCCACCGTTTGAGCAGAGCTGTGATCTGTGCGGGCACGTCGGCGTCGGTCGCCGGCAGTCGCGCGCCGGGATTCGCTGCGGCTTCGATGGCATCGTCCATGTCGAGCCAGACGGCGTTCTCCTGGGACAGCCTTATGTAGTTCACTGGTGCGACCAGTGGCACCTCAATGCTCCAACCGTACGCTCGTCCATTGATCACCATTGGACTGGTTGTCATGAGTTGATAACGTCCGGCGACGACCCTAACGATAACGGTCGTATTTTCACTGATGCGCAGATTTTGTGGATCACCCTTGCGATCGAGGGGCTCCAGCGCCACCAACGCTACCAGTGGATGTGCGCGCGACGGTTCCATCAACCAGCTCATCTCAACGCGAACTTCAACGGTTGTGGTGACTGGGGTCTTGTCTTGAGCAGCTGCGAGCGCCGCTATGACCAGCAGTAGGGCTTCGATGGCTGTGCACCTAAATGCATGGAGCACTGTTCGCTCTCGTGAGCGGATATGCCGGTCGAGGGTCCCCGCATGAAGGTTGCTCATACGAAACCAGCAGAAGATGGATTCGACCAGATTGCCAGATGCTGCATTCTGGCACTGTATCGTCGAGATTTCAATTGGCTTATGCGAGAAATCGGAAGATCTTGGCTTTCGTTCAATTATCCGTTTGATCCGCGAAAATCCGCGGTAAAGAATTGGTCCCTTCGATAGGTTGAGTTTCCGCCCCGCTTTCTCTACCATCCAGAGTTCTCATCCCTATCAGGCGGAACGCCGGTGGACAAGCTCCGAGTGCTGATCACGCGCGAACGCATCGCGGCGAAGGTGGCCGAGATGGGGCAGCGTATCAGCCACGATTTTGCCGGCGAGCCGGTCGTCCTGATCGGAGTGCTGAAGGGCGCCACCATCTTTCTTGCCGACCTGGCGCGGCAGATCACGCTCGACGTCAGCTTCGATTTCATCGCGGTGTCGAGCTATGGCAACGCCAAGCAGCAGAGTGGCGAGGTCAGGCTGGTGAAAGATGTGGACCGCTCGATGGAGGGCCGCAACATCATCCTGGTGGAAGATATTCTGGACACCGGTTTGACCTTGACCTACATCCAAAATATGTTGCGTGCCCACCGGCCGAAGTCGCTGAAGATTGCGGCGCTGTTGGACAAGGTGTCGCGGCGCACCGAGCCCATCCACGGGGATTACGTCGGTTTCGAGATTCCCGACGAGTTTGTGGTGGGATACGGGCTTGACTTTGCCGAGCATTATCGTAATCTGCCGGATATTTGTGTGCTGGAGTCCGGCTCCGAATCGGGATAGAATCTCTGGTGCTCATGTCTGTGAACTCTCCTGTCGTACTCGGCGCACCGGCCAGTCTTGTGAGCGATTGGCATAGCGCAGCCAACCTCATCGATCACACCCTGCTTAAGCCCGATGCCACTCGCGACCAGGTCATCGCCTTGTGCGACGAGGCTGTCCGCTACGGCTTTCATGCAGTCATGGTGAATCCGGCCAACGTGGCCCTGGCCGCGGCTCAACTGCGCGGATCGCCGGTAAAGGTCGGCACGGTGGTCGGCTTTCCCCTGGGTGCGAACCTGACCCTGACCAAACTGGCGGAAGCCGAGGCGGCCTTGCGCAATGGCGCGCATGAGTTGGACATGGTCCTCAACATCGGGGCGCTGAAGTCGGGCGATCGAGTGTTGGTGCAGCACGAAATGCGGAGTGTGGTCCGGCTGGCGCATGATCGCGGAGCGATCCTGAAGGTGATTCTTGAGAACTGTCTGTTGAACCAGGTCGAGAAGATCCTGGCTTGCTCGCTGGCGCTGGAAGCGGGCGTGGATTTCGTGAAGACCTCCACCGGATTCGCCGATTCGGGCGCGACTGCCGCTGACGTGGTATTGATGCGGGGCGTGGTTGGACTCGGAGTCGGAGTGAAGGCGGCGGGCGGCATTCGCACCGCGGCGCAGTTCATGGACATGATCGATGCCGGCGCCAACCGCATCGGCACCAGCGCCAGCGTCGACATCGTGCGCGAATTGGGCGCCCCCGCCGACGATCAATCCAATGGAAGCCATTAGAGCGGTGGTCGTATCGTCGCCTTTGAAGGGGCGCACCTTCAGGTGCGCCGATATGAACCCCTTATTTTTGTCATTTCGAAGGGCTTTAGCCCTGAGGAATCTGCGGTTTCTCTCAATTGCCGACTTTCGTGGCCTCTCGATTCATCCCTTACCCGGAGCCCTCATGGCGCGTCTGACCGGCGTGCTGGGCATCCTCGCGATTCTGCTGTTTGCCTACCTCTTCTCCACCGACCGGAAGGCCATCCGCTATCGCACGGTTTTCGTGGGACTGGCGCTGCAATTTGTGTTCGCCATCGTCGTGCTGCGCGTGAGCTTCGGCGTGCGCGTCATGACCATCGCAGGCGACGCGGTCAACCGGCTGCTCAGCTATTCCTTCGCCGGGTCGCAATTCGTCTTTGGCGAGTTCGGAGCCAAGCTCTCCCGCTTCGGCGTGGTCTTCGCCTTCCAGGTGCTGCCCATCATCATTTTTATCGCCGCATTTTTCTCTATCCTTTATTACTACGGCGTGATGCAGTTCATCATCCGGCAACTGGCGAAAGTCATGATGCGTTTCATGGGCGCAAGCGGAGTTGAGTCGCTGGACGTCGCGGCCAGCATCTTCATGGGAATCACGGAAGCGCCGCTGACCATCCGTCCGTTCCTGCCCAAGGTCACGCGCTCCGAGCTGATGACCATCATGACCAGCGGCATGGCCCACGTTTCCGGCGCGATGTTGGGCGCCTACATCCTGCTGGGCATCGAGGCGCGACACCTGCTGGGAGCGGTGATCATGACCGCGCCGGGAACCATCCTGATCGCCAAGATGATGGTGCCGGAGACCGAAAAGCCCCTGACTGCCGGGACGGCAAACATCGACTCCGTCGAGTTTGGCGAGCGGGCCAGCAACGTTCTGGACGCGGCCGCGAAAGGCACCACCGATGGCTTGTACCTGGCACTGAACGTGGCGGCGATGCTGATTTCATTTCTGGCGCTGATTGCCCTGCTGGATGGCGTTCTTGGCGGCACTCACAATCTGCTTGCGGCGCATGGCTTTCCCTGGTTCCCGTCGAAGCTGGAGTCGATCTTCGGCGTGATCTTCTGCGCCCGTGGCCTGGCTGATTGGCGTGCCGTGGCATGACTGTCTCGCCATCGGAAACCTGCTGGGCACGCGCATGGTGCTGAACGAGTTGGTCGCCTTCACCATGTTGAGCGCGCAGAAAGCCACGCTCGATCCGCGGTCGTTCACGATCGCAACCTTTGCGCTGTGCGGATTCGCGAACCTGGCGTCCATCGGCATCGTGATCGGTGGCCTCAGCAGCCTGGCGCCGAGTCGTCGCCAGGACTTGGCGCAACTCGGGTTCAAAGCCATGATCGCGGGCACACTGGCCAACCTGATGTCGGCGAGTATTGTTGGAATTCTGCTAAGCAGTGGATAGGGATCGGTGGATAGTGGATAGTGGCCGAAGATTCCCCGCTACGCCAGCAAGTCCGCAACTGGCTCGTCAGACTGTAGAAAACGCACTTCCGGAGATTGCCATTGGGATGCCCCTTACAACGGAAGTGGTACGCACCATACCGCGGACGGGGGATTTGCCCAGCTCGTTTCCAATGTGACAATCGCGTTACTGGGATTACCGCTGCAGAGGTGCAGCGGAAGGGAAGGCGAGAGCATCGCGAAGATTCTTCGTCGCTCCATTTCCTCCTTAGGTTGGCGGAATTCTGGGCCGTTTCGGTCTTCGGTTGTGCAACTGGGCGCTGCGCTTCCGGAACAGCATTCCGCCCTTTTTTGTCCGCCGGCGCTCCCATCACGTCCCTGCGTGCGTCCCGGTCACACCCTTCCGGCCAAAAATCTGTTATCTGTAGCAGCGTGGTAGGCGTGCGCTCCCACGCATGCTCTATAAGACACTTAGCGCCGCAGTGTACGGCATCGACGCCAGCCTCATCGAGGTTGAGGTCGACGTCGCCCCCGTAAAGGCCGACCACGACACGTTCATGACGGTCGGGCTGCCCGACACCACGGTGCGCGAAAGCCGCGAGCGCATCCGCGCGGCGCTGAAGAACAGCGGCTACGACATTCCCTCCACCACGACCACCATCAATCTGGCGCCCGCCGACATTCGCAAAGAAGGATCGGGATTCGATCTTCCCATGGCGCTGGGAATCCTCGGCGCTTACGGAGGCCTGAACAACAAGCCGCCCGACGATGCGCTGTTTGTGGGCGAGTTGTCGCTCGACGGCGGAGTGCGCGGCATTCGCGGAGCGTTGCCCATTGCCGTGACCGCACGGGCAAACAAAATCCGCAGGCTGATTGTTCCCGAGATCAACGCGCGCGAGGCCGCCCTGGTCGATGGCGTCGATGTTTACCCGGTCCACTCGCTGATCGAAGTGGTCCAGCTTCTGAACACCGGCAATGGCATCCAGCCGATCAAGGTTGACACCCACGCGCTGCTGGAAACTTCGCAGCAATTCGGGGTGGACTTCGGCGATGTGCGCGGACAGCAGACGGCCAAGCGCGCCATCGAAATCGCTGCCGCCGGGGGCCACAACCTGCTGATGATTGGCCCGCCGGGTTCGGGCAAGACCATGCTCGCCAAACGCATGGCCACCATCCTTCCGCCGCTGACGTTTGACGAAGCCCTGGAGACGACCAAGATTCATAGCGTGGCGGGAGTGCTCGATTCCACCAGCGGACTGGTTGGGACGCGTCCTTTCCGCTCGCCACACCACACCATTTCGGACGCGGGGCTGATTGGCGGTGGCATGATCCCGCGTCCCGGCGAGGTGTCGCTGGCCCACAATGGCGTGCTGTTCCTGGACGAGTTGCCCGAGTTTCCGCGCAACGTCCTGGAGGTGATGCGGCAGCCGCTCGAAGATGGAACGGTGACCATCGCTCGGGCGGCCATGTCGCTCAGCTTTCCAGCGCGTTTCATGCTGGTGGCGGCGATGAATCCCTGTCCGTGCGGATATTTCAATGACCGCTCGCGCGAGTGTCACTGCACGCCGATGATCATCCAGCGCTATGTGTCGAAGATTTCGGGCCCGCTGCTCGACCGCATCGACATCCACATCGACGTGCCCTCGGTGAATTATCGCGAGTTGCGAAGCGGCGTGGTGCCGGAAAGTTCCGCCGACATCCGCGCCCGGGTGATCCGCGCCCGCGAGACGCAACTGGTGCGCTTTGGTACCGAGGGCGAACGCATTTACGCCAATGCTCAGATGGGCTCGCGCGAGATCAGGAAATACTGCGAGCTAGGTACCGACTCCGAGCACCTGCTGGAGCGAGCCATGGTGAAGCAGGGCCTCAGCGCCCGCGCCCACGACCGCATTCTGAAAGTCGCGCGTACCGTGGCCGACCTTAGCGCTGCCGAAACCATCGAACCGGGCCACATTGCCGAGGCCATTCAGTATCGGACGCTGGATCGGACGTTTTGGGCGTGAGCCCTGATCGTTAGTGTAATGGGCCCCTTGAGAGGCGCCGCAACTTATTGAAACAGGGCGATTAATCTGGGTCGCCTTTTCATGCTTGATTGTGAAGGGGCACCGTCATGCTGACCGGTTTACAACAGTGATCGATCCCTCCCGTCTCACAGCTCGTCAGCCGCTCGGGTGGATTACTTTCGTGTAGCCCGTGATCCGTGCTCAATCCCGAGGTGCAGCTTAGTCTGCAGGTGGGCTCTCCTGTGGGTAGACGAATATGGTGTGTGCAGAGGCAGGCGATCAAAAACGATTGCCTGCCCACTGCTTTATCTATTCGCGACGCTTCTTGTCTTCCTTCTTATCTTTCTCCTTGTTTCCCTTCTCGTCGTCTTCATCTTTATGGCTTCGTTTCGGCTCGCGCTCAGGCTCCTCGATCTTGATTCTTGAAGCCAGACTGTAGAAGTTGCGGCGCAAGCTATGCATCTGGCGCTTCAGCTCAAGAATCTCAGGTTCGATCATCGCTTCCTCCTCGCAGCAAGTGTCTTCACAAACCTCGCGGCAGCAACAATCACTCGAGCAACCGCATTGTTTTCTCGGCTTGTGATGGCAGAAACTCACGCAATCTGAGCTGATTCCGTTGGCAACGACGCACAGATCGTAGTGGCCGTGCGGCACACCCTGCGTGGTGAACCGCACCGATTGCAGCGAATGGCCGGTCGCGATGCCCATAGTGCTGAAATCGTACGTGCGGCAGTAATGGACCTCCTTGGTATCGACATTGTGGAGCCGCACCAGAGGATAGTTGGTAGCTGCATAGCAATCGTCGCCATAAGTGTTCGCCTGCGACAACCCGTTCAACTGGGTTCCCTTCAGCACATAGTAGTCCGTGACTGTGGGCGTACCGTGGCGAATAACCGTGGAGATCCTAGGCCTCCAATGTTCCTCCGGTCCGCCGACGGGCGTATAACACTGAACGTTGTTCGAACTGGGGCTGAACAGCACCTGTCCCGTGGGCAGCAGCATGAATCGGCTCCAGTAAAGTTGCGCAACGTGGTTGGGTGGCGTGGGGGCCTGGGTCAAGGTGTTCGTGAACGGATCGTATTCGAAGAACGAAATGGGAGAGCCCCAGTTGTTGAACAGGAAGGGCGCGGAGGCAACCAGCACCGAGCCGTTGGGCAGCAAAGCTGCGGGACAATCGTTGCACACCATAGTTTTGCCTCCCACCTTGGGGATGTTCGGTCCGGCGGTCCACCCGCCGGTGCCGGTCGGGTGTGGCGGCGGCGTGTAAATCGCGGTTTTGCCGTGCCCGCCGCTATCTGCCGCGCCAAAACAAATAACTTTGCCGTTATACATCAGGATTGCCGGACCGATTTCGCTCATAACGGGATCGACCAGCATCACCGGCACGGCTCCCTCATCCTTCCATGTATTGGACGAAATAATGTACTTCTGCGAATGAAAGGGAGGGAAGCATTCGACGGTTAGGATCGTATGATCCGCCAGCAGAATCCAAGTCTCTTCATTGGTTCGGACGGGCTGGCTGCCGCCCGGGGACCACGAGTTTGTCGAGGGGTCGTAGATAGTGCACTCACCCGAAAGAAGGGCGCCAATCATAAACCTTCCGTCGGGAAAAACCGTGCACGCCGCATCACCAACCTGCGGCCACCCAGGAGGTGAAGGCAGAGGGTCCCATTTATCCAGGACCGGATCATAGATCTGGCCCAGATTAGTGTCCCCGCCGGCGCCGCTCTGCTCGCCACCAATCAAGATGACCCGCCCGTCCTTGAGCATTCCCGAGGCGTAATATCGCCGCCAGAAAGCCATGTCCGCCAGGGGCGACCAGGTGCCGTTTACATAGCTTCCCTGACTGTCCGGCGTGAGAGCGTGCCAGTGCGCCGTCGCTTCTTCCTGCACCATAACTCTGCCATCACTAAGAAGCTGCATTGTACTTGTGTGGAATGGGGGCTGGTTAACCAACCCTTGCCATGTGCCTGCCATAGTCTGTAGTCCTCCTTTATTTGATTTTCTTGCGTATGGAACCTTGCAGGGACGCAAAGGGAGATGCACGACACGTGCCAATTCGGAGCGGACAGAAGCGCATTTGAGATTTCGCGCATTTGCAGCGACATACAGCGCGGGAAATCAAATTCGGATAGATCGTCTGTTTCGTTTCCGCCTGATGGGACTATCCGAATTGATAGTGGCGACTATCCGTTCTGTTACCGCTTATAGCCGAGCAAGGATAGCGGAAGACCGGGCGTGAACGGATGGGTGGGAAGATGAGAGTTTCAGAGTTGGAACATCATGTCCAACGGGAAAGCCGGGGGTTTCAAACCGACCCACCGGAGCGTGACCCGAGGCAGCTGCCCGGCGGAATTTCCACCCAAGCTTCCTTCGCTTGGGTGGGCACCCGGATGAATACGCGCGCAGCTACTCCTTGTCGTACACGGCGGTGTAGGTAAATTTCTTGCCGTCGGAGGTCGTCCCGTGCACCATGAGTGTGCGGGTCATGCCGTCGGCTGAGACCTCAATGCGGCCGCTGGTGGTGACCTTGCCATCCTTCTTATTGGTCAACTCCAGGGTCCGATCGTTTACCTTCTTATAGGAACGGCTGTTGGCGTTGGGATCTCCGGTTAGCGGATAGTCCTTGCCGTCGAACTTGCCCGTCCACTCGGTTTGGACCGGTTTGCCATCGCCGGTGGTCCCATCGGTCGTGACCTTCACCTGGTCGCCCGCGGGCGCATACACAACCGTGGTGTTCTTGGTTGCTCCGGCGGGAAACTTCGACTTGGCTTCATTCAGCTTCCAGGTGCCCATGTTGGGGTTGGCATAGCACGCGACTACTCCGGCCAGACACAGGGCCAGAGTCAATGCGATCTTTCTAACGGTCATTTGCTCTCCTTGACTTTTATGCTGCGGCGAAATTGTAGCAGGCACCGCACCTTGAGCAAGCCGCAAAATTCCGGGTGCATGGAGTCTGCGCCTAGGAGACGTGTATACTCTCGCCATCAATAACCCACAAGTGAAGCGGATACGCGCCCATGCCGGCCGCCTTGGGGAAGCAACGGTTGCATTGTTTGGGAGGGGTACACACGTGTCTAAGAGAAAGTTTTCTTTCCTACTGCCGGTTTCGGCTATCTTGATTCTTTCTGTCTCGGCTTGTTCAACGAAGAAATCCGAGGCCCCAGCTATTGCGCAGCAGAAAGATGCGGCTCAGTCCTCATCCGCCGAAGCCAGGCCACCGCGCAATCCACTCAAGAACGCCTACTTCGGCGATCTCCATCTGCACAGCGGCTACTCCATGGACGCGTTCGCATTCGGAACCCGGACCACGCCTGAGGATTCCTACAAATACGCGATGGGCCAGACCGTGGAATACATGGGAAAGCCGCAAAAACGTATCGCCCCGCTCGACTTCCTTGCCGTAACCGATCACGCCGAGTATCTGGGAGTAGTGCGCGACACGATTGATCCCAACGGCCCATTCGCGAAGTCCGAGTGGTACGCCGTGATGACCAACCCCGATCCCGCGGTTTCGGCCACAGCGTTCCGCAAGCTCATTGGTTCCACGATCGTCAATAAGCCTTTGCCGGAGTTTAATGATCCAAAACTGCTGCGCTCGGCATGGGAGAAATACGCGGCCATCTCCGACAAGTACTACAAGCCCGGGAAGTTCACTACGTTCGTGGGATTTGAATGGACGTCGGCGCCACAGTTTCAGAACCTGCATCGCTGCGTGATCTTTGCCGACAAAGGCCCGGCCATGCCCTACACGGCGTTCGACTCGCTGGACCCCGAAGATCTCTGGCGCTACCTGGAAGCGCAGCGCAAACAGGGGCTTGACGTAATCGCCGTGCCCCACAACGGCAATGCCAGCAACGGCCTGATGTTCAGCACGCGCGACATGTCGGGCAAGCCGATTACCCGCGATTACGCCGAGCGTCGCATGGCCAACGAACCACTGGCCGAAATCATCCAGGCCAAAGGTCAGACCGACACCAGCCCGGCGCTTTCGCCCACGGACGAGTTCGCCAATTTCGAGATGTGGCTTTACCTGATTGGCAGCGACAAGAAAGCAAACTCCGCAACCGGAAGCTACCTGCGTCAGGCTTATGGTGTAGGCCAGGAGCAGCAGGCCAAGCTGGGCGTCAATCCCTTCAAGTACGGTATCGAGGCCGGGACCGATTTCCACTCCGGTATTACGTCAACTGAACCGAGCAACTTTCCGGGCTCGCACGGCAACCAGGACAACGACCCTAAGACTGTGATCACGGCCACGACCTCCGTCGGAGGCGAACCCCCCACTGCTCTCAGTTCCGGTGGACTTACTGGAGTCTGGGCCGAGGAGAACACTCGCGAATCCATCTTTTCAGCCTTTAAACGCAAGGAGACATTCGGCACTTCCGGAACCCGAATCAAGGTCCGCATGTTCGCCGGCTGGAACTATCCCAAGGACATGACCAAGCAGGCTGATTGGGTCAAGGCCGCCTACGATGGCGGTGTGCCCATGGGTGGCGACCTCACGGCACCCGTCAGGAATAGCGGCGCCAACGTTTGTCGTTCACGCCATCAAGGACCCCGACAGCGGCAATCTCGATCGCGTCCAGATCATCAAGATCTCGACCAGGAACGGCAAGAGCAAGGAAAATATTTACGACGTGGTGTGGAGTGGCGATCGCAAGGCCGATCCGAAAACCGGGAAGGTCCCCGCCGTCGGCAACACGGTTGACGTGAAGACCGCTACCTACCAGAACACGATTGGTTCGACCGAGCTGATCGGTGAGTGGACCGATCCCTCGTTCGATCCCAAGGCGCACGCAACCTACTACGCTCGCGTACTCGAAATTCCTACCCCGCGCTGGTCCACGTATTGGGCCGCCAAGCTGAATCTGCCCCCGAATCCGAACGTGGCGGCAACGGTACAGCAGCGCGCGTGGACATCGCCTGTGTGGTACACCCCGGCCGAAGCAGCCAAGTAGGCGGCCTCTTATCTCCTCCGCCTATTAGTCGAATGAATTCTTCTATACCCGTTGCCGGCAAAGCTCAACCATCCGTCGAGTTAAGGGTGCCGCTTGGGATGCACCGTTTCTCGTGGATTGCGTAGGCACCTGCTGTGCGGTTGAGATTTCCTTCCCATAATGGGACTGAGAAATCTCGATCCCTACGCTTGTACTTTTACTGGTTGCCCAAGGGTCCCCGCCCGCCTAGAATTTCTCTTCCAATAGTACGGTCTCAGTCAGGCCATTTGTCCTCGCATTTATAGGACACAACGCCCGCGTGCGATTCACCTGCGCGGGATCGTGATTATGCCCTTGAGCAAGACGGAGGCATTTATGAAGACGAGAGTTGCGGCAACAGCAGCTTTGGCGGTGGTCCTTCTCAGCATCGGCGCCCTGATTTCTTGCAATAAAGCGAAAGCGCCGGAACAGGCGCAGCAGGCTGGCCAGGCCGCTCCATCCGAGCAGCGGGTCGAGCGCAACCCCGACCGCAACGCTTACTTCGGTGAGGAACACATCCACACCAGCTGGTCGGTGGATGCCTGGCTCATGGGCAACCGCCTCACCGGGCCTGACGACGCCCTCAAGTATGCGCAGGGCCAGACCATCAAGCATCCGTTGGGCTATGACATCAAGATCGACACCCCCATGGACTTCATGGGTGTGACCGACCACTCCGAATATGTGGGCGTGACGAAAGAAGCCAACACCCCGGGGTCGGCCGTGAGCAAGATTCCCGCGGCGCAACCGCTCATTCTCCAGGACCCGAATAACCAGGCTGAGGTTCAGAAGACCTTCACGTACCTGGTTAACCTGATGGCCGGAGCTCCGGTGAAAGCCTTGATGGCTCCCGCGGTGGCGGGCACGATCTGGAAGGAAAACGTCAAGATCGCCGACGAGAACAATCATCCCGGCAAGTTCACTGCGTTCTGTTCTTACGAGTGGACTTCGATGCCCAACTATCGCAACCTGCACCGCAACGTCTTCTTCAAGGACTGCGCCAAGGTGCCGGAAATGCCGTTTAGCGCTCTGGATTCCGATCACCCTGAAGACCTCTGGAACTGGATGGACGCGCAGCGCAAGGCGGGCAATGAGTTGCTCGCCATCTCCCACAATGCCAACCTGAGCGACGGCTGGATGTATCCCGTCGATCTCGACAGCTTCGGACGGCCCATTGACGCCGCCTGGGCATCCTCACGCGACCGCAACGAACGCCTGGTCGAGATCAAGCAGATCAAGGGTGCGTCCGAGACTCATCCCTTGCTCTCCCCAACGACGAGTTTGCCAATTACGAAATATTCGCTGGTGGTCTCTTGGGTCAGAAGCCCGACGGCGGCCGCATCGATCACATTCAGGGCAGCTTTGGCCGCCAGGCACTGAAAGACGGCATCACCATGCAGGATGTGCGCGGCTACAACCCGTACAAATTCGGCATGGCGGGCGGCTCCGACTCGCACAACACCGGCAGCCCCTATCGCCAGGACAATTTCTATGGCGGTCACGCTCAAATCGACGGAACCCTGGACCGGCGCATGGCTGGAGTCTTGGCCTTCGGCACCTTGGACGTGCGCTATGAAAACCCCGGCGGTCTGACGGGCGTATGGGCCGAGGAAAACACGCGCGCCTCGTTGTTCGACGCGATGTATCGCAAGGAGACTTTCGGCGTCAGCGGCCCGCACATCAAAGTCCGCTTCTTCGGCGGCTGGAGCTACAACAAAGACATCCTGAAGGCGAAAGACTGGGTACATCAGTCGTACGCCAGTGGCGTCCCCATGGGCGCTGATCTGCCTGCCATGCCGCAGGGCGGAAAAGGCACGGCCCCAACTTTCGTTGTCTGGGCTGTGAAAGACCCGACCTCCGGCAATCTCGACCGCATCCAGGTCATCAAAGGCTGGACCAAGAACGGCCAAAGCTTCGAGAAGATTTACGACGTGGTCTGGTCGGGTGACCGCAAAGCGGATAAGTGGTCGGGCCGGGTGCCAGCCATCAAGAGCACGGTCGACTTGGAGAAAGGTACCTATACCAATGACGTTGGCTCGACCGAGCTAAGCACTGTCTGGACCGATCCCGACTTCGATCCAAGTCTGCATGCCTTCTACTATGCGCGCGTGCTGGAAATCCCGACCCCCCGGTGGACGCTGATGCAAGCCATCAAAGCCGGACTTCCGCCGCCTGACGTCGTCCCGCTCACTGGTCAGGAGCGCGCCTGGACTTCGCCCATCTGGTACACGCCCAGCACCGAGGCGCGGAAGAATGCTCCTGCCGGTATGACCGTAGCTGACTTGAAGGCGAAAGGTGCAACCGCGTTGGGTGATGCCCAACTGAAAGCCTTGATTGTCGGCAAGGCCTACTGGGTGCGTAATAATGCCACCGGTGAGCAGTTCAGCGTCAGTTACACCCCGGACGGGGACATGAATGTTTGGCACGTCGGCCCCGCCGCGACGATTCCAAGCTACGTCGGTAATCCGCTTCGCAACGGTTATCAAGGCATCACCACGCCGTACAAGATCGAAGGCGGCAAGGTGATAACCAAGGTCCAGCAGGACCCGTACTCGATCGACGATCTATAAGCTCGGCGACACCTACTATGGTGCGCGCAGCAACGAGTTCGGCTACGCCAACTACGAGATCATTCCCTATCCGCAGTTCGTTGTTAACCCGATTACGGGGGCTTGAACCAGTTCTCGATTGAACTGGGCCTGACCGACGAGCAGCGGCAGCAGATCTTCCCCATCATCCAGCAGGAGCTGCCGAAACTGAAGGAGCTGAAGAAGAACACTTCGCTCAAGCCCGAGGCCAAACTGGAGCAGTTGAAGCAAATCGCCGACGACCTCGACAGCAAGATCACACCACTGCTCAATGCGGATCAGCAGAAGAAGTTCCAGGAAATCCGGGAGCAGCATCGGCGAGAGTTGATGGAGAAGATAGGAAGCGAGATTGTGCAGAAGGCGGAGTACAGCGTGAGTGGCCTCTTCACCGATCAGCATCCGCAGAAAGCGCCGCAGAAATGAAGAAGGCGGAGACTGACATCAAGGACAAGATGTAAGGCTGGATGTCTTAACGCGTGGCTCAAAGGACGTGACTTGCCTCCCATGAAAGAAGATTTCGCTGATGATCACGGTCTAGAAAGCGCATGAACAAAGTTCTTGCATTGTCAGCAGCCGCGGAAGCGGGTACGGGACTCCTTCTGCTCGCCTGGCCGCTGATGGTGGTTCGTCTGCTGTTTGCCGCAGAGATCAGTGGCGCTGGCGTAATAATGAGCCGTATCGCCGGCATCGCCCTGATCGGCCTCGGTGTCGCCTGCTGGCCGGGTAACTCCACCCTCCAGCCCCTTAACGGAATGCTGACATACAGCGCTCTTGCCATGCTGTACCTTAGTTACATCGGCGTCCGCGGAGAAGCGGTCGGAGTGCTATTGTGGCCCGCAGTTGTGGCACATGTGGTCCTCGTTGCTCTTCTCGTCGTCGCGCGGTTCAAAGAACAAAAAACGCCGACGGCATAAGTCCCTGAACTGGTGATTTGCCGTTCCTCGGTTGGAGTTAGTTGGTGAATGAAGTGTCCGTAGTTTCTGCGGCGCAGCCCGCGACAGAAGGGTCCGGAACGCGTCAATGGTTCCCTCCTGCAATCAAAGGCTGGCTGCGCGAGCCCCTTCTGCATTTCCTGCTGCTGGGTCTCGTGCTGTTCGCAGCGTATGCATACATGCAGCGTGGCCGCGGCGGAGTTGAGCCTTCCAAGCAGATCGCGCTCAGCCTCGACGATCTTCGCACCATGGATCTGTACTTCGAATCGCAATGGCATCGTCAGCCGACTCCCGCCGAGTTTCAAGCCATGGTGGAAGACAAGGTCCGCGAGGAGGTTCTCTATCGCGAGGCGCTGGCCATGGGCCTCGATAAAGACGACACCATCGTCAAGCGCCGCATGGCGCAGAAGATGCAGTTCCTCGCCGAAGATGTGGCCGCCGCTCACGAGCCCTCGACCGCGGAGCTAAAAGTTTGGTTCGATAAAAACAGCAACAAGTTCGCCCTGCCCAGCCGCTACAGCTTCCGCCATCTTTACTTTTCCCCGGACAAGCGCGGAAAGAACGCTCAGGACGACGCTGCTAACGCACTGGCTAAGATCGCGGGCCAGCCCGAAGACTCGAAGCTCGCGGTTTCGCTGGCCGATCCATTCATGTTCCAGGACTACTACGGCGACCGCGCTCCCGAGGCATTGGCCAAGGAGTTCGGTCCCCAATTCGTGGTGGCCCTTGAGAAGCTCAAGCCCGGCTCGTGGCAGGGGCCGGTCGAATCGGGCTATGGCTGGCACCTGGTGTATGTTGACACCGTCATTCCCGGCCGTATCCCGGCGTTTGAGGAGATGGAACCGGATGTGAAAACCGCCTGGCTCGCCGAACAGAAGCAACAAGCCTGGCAGAAGGCCTACACGGAAATGCGTGCCAAGTATAGCGTGCTATTGCCCGGTCCATCCGACAAGGAAGCCGCTCAAGCGCCGGTTTCTCCTCCAAAGAAACAAGTTCCGGCTCCATCCGGTGAGGGGCCGCTGTGAGCTATTTGAAGGACCGCTTCGTTTGGTTTCTTGTCGGCCTGTTGGGAATGTTGTTCGTCGCACTTGCAGCCTCGGCGCACGAAGCACGTCCCGCCTATCTCGAGATCAAAGAAACCGCGCCCGGCCAATTCAGTATTTTGTGGCGCACGCCCGTGCTTTCTGGAATGCGCCTGCCGGTCGTGCTGAATCTTCCCGAAGATGTGCAAAACGTTAAAGTGCCAGTGGTGCAGGAGTTGGCGGATTCGCTGGTCGAACGCCGTTGGATCAACGCCGGGCCGAACGGGCTCGCGGGAAAGCGCATCGAGTTCACCGGTCTCCAAGGTACGATCACGGACGTTCTAGTCCGCGTCGAGATGCTCGATGGCCGAAGATGGACCATCATCGTCCATCCATCTCAGCCCTGGACCGAGATCACCGCCGCGCAAACCCATTGGGCTGTGATGGGCAACTTCATCGTTCAGGGAATCCGGCACATTCTTTTCGGCGCGGACCACATGCTGTTCGTCCTCGGTCTCCTGCTGATCGTGAAAGACCGCTGGATGCTGTTGAAGACGGTGACCGCATTCACCGTGGCGCACAGCATCACGCTGGCGATTGCAACCCTTGGCTATGCGGAGGTGCCGCTCCCGCCACTGAACGCCGCGATCGCACTGAGCATTCTCTTTCTCGGTCCCGAAATCGTCCGCTCATGGCGCGGCGAGACGAGCTTCACCATCCGGCATCCGTGGGTGGTCGCGTTTGCGTTTGGCCTGCTGCACGGCTTTGGATTCGCCAGCGCCCTGACTAGCGCAGGGCTGCCGCGGCATGAGTTGCCGCTGGCATTGGTGAGCTTCAATGTTGGTGTTGAACTCGGGCAGCTTGGTTTCATTGCGCTGGTGTTGGCGCTCGAGCGCTCCTTCCGTGTGCTGGAAGTGCGTTGGCCGCGATGGGCGGAGGCGCTTCCCGGCTACACCGTCGGCTCGCTCGGGGCGTTCTGGACTTTCCAACGGCTGGCGCTGCTCTTCGGTGGCGGCCAATGAGAAATCGACAGCAAGCTTCCGTGCGTTGGATCGCGGTGCTTTTGCCGATGCTCCTCTGGGCGCAGATTGCCTTCGCGCACCCGCAGGCAGGCGAGGCCAAAGGTTTTCTCACGGGCTTTAGGCACCCGATCTCCGGACTCGACCACGTGTTGGCGATGGTGGCCGTCGGCCTTTGGGGCGCGCAACTCGGCAATCCGGCCATTTGGCTTCTGCCAGTAGCTTTCCCCATGGTGATGGCATTCGGCGGAATGCTGGGCCTGATGGGTGTGCCGCTCCCGGGAGTTGAATACGGCATTGCCGCCTCAGCGGTCCTGTTGGGCGCAGCGGTATTGTTTGAAATGCGGCCCCCGCCCGTCGTAGCCGCCGTTCTAGTGGGCATCTTTGCTATCTTCCACGGCCACGCCCATGGCACCGAGTTACCTCCCGGACAAAGCGGCCTGCTCTACAGCATGGGTTTCGTGATCGCCACTGGATGCCTGCACGCAGTCGGCATCAGCATCGGTGCTGTCCATCGATGGCTGTGGGGACAACGACTGCTGCGCTTCGCTGGCGCCATCGTGGCCATGGGTGGGATGTTCTTCCTGTGGAAGGCAGTGCCATGAGGAAACGGCCGAACCCGTCGCGCCTGCCGCTCTACTGCTTCGTGGTATTCGTATCCATCTTTGCGGCCATACCAGCCGAGGCCCACCTGAATTCCACAGGCATGGGTCCGATCTACGACGGGCTGATGCATTTTCTTATGAGCCCGGAAGATTTGGCTCCGGTGCTTGCCTTGGCGCTGCTCGCGGGACTTCGTGGAGCCAGTCACGGCCGCCGTGCTCTGTTCGTTCTCCCGGCCGCATGGCTCTTGGGTGGGTTGATCGGGTTGGCCGCCGCATCCGCAAGTGCTCATCCTGTCGTCTCGGCGTTTTGGTTTCTGCTGCTTGGCGGATTGCTGGCTGCCGATGCTAAGTTATCGTTACGAGTGACCACCGCATTGGCGGCACTGCTCGGTCTGTACCACGGTTATCTGAACGGAACGGGACTAGGTCTCTCGGGCACATCGGCCGCGGTTCTGCTGGGCCTCATCTTTGCGGTATTCGTGCTGGTCGCGTTGGCAGCCGCTCTGGTTGTGCAATTGCACGCTTCCTGGGCGCGCATTGCGGTGCGCGTAGCGGGAAGCTGGATCGCCGCCAGCGGCCTGTTGATGCTGGGCTGGGCAGTGCGTAAGGGCTGAATCTCATAGCGATACCGAGTAAGTTACCCAAGCGGCGAGGTGGGTATAGACAACTGGCTGCAAAACTGAGCCGGTACGGCTCGTCGATTGCTCGGATAGCTGTTGTGATATCGCCTTTCACCAGCAATCGAAACCCTGGCCCAACGGGGTATGTCACGAAATTGCATCCATTTTCTGGGTTGTAGGGCACCCTTTGCCGTTTCAATGGCCGTAAATTGTTTGTATGCATGAACTTGCTACAGGACAACGGATTCTTAGGCTAGGATTTCGAAAGGCGGGAATCCTCAGCCAACAGCAACTTATTGATCGCCAGCGGGTTACGAAAATTATGCGAACCTTTCCGGCAATGTCGCGTCTAAAGCGGCAGGCTGGAGGTTACCAAAGTGACAATCGCGGGCAAGATTTTACTTGACTGGGGGACTTCGGGCGACTACCTTACTGTTTTCACGTAAAGGCGTCATCCCGTAGGTACCAGTCCAAGGCGTCCTGCCCCGAAAACGGCCACACACTGAACGCCATCATCAGGCAATCAGGAAGGCAATCCAGGCGAGAGCATTGTGCTGAGCCATGACGCAACTGGGCTAAGTAATTGTTTCAGAAGGTTTTTCCAGCTATTCGAAAAAGGCGGGAGGAAAAAGGGGAAAAATGAGTAACCGAATCGGTGACTGCGGCATCAAACGTTTAGCTCCTGTTGCGGGTCGTCGCATTCGGTAACCCTTACCGCCCATTTTTCATATCCAGGAGCTGTGGTTCTATTCTGGCCGGGCTCCGGGAACATTCATTCATAGAAACGAGGAGAACAAATTGATGCGGTCCGAACTAGTATTCGAGGCTGTCCACACACTGCGCAACCGCTACACGCTGTGTCAGCTTGCGTCAAAAGCAACGCGCAAGTTCCATAAACCCAACACGCGTATTCAGGACACCACCAACGACGTGTTAAACCTTATCGCCGATTCCGAACGGCAGGACGTACTTATCGAACCGGAGACGGCTACCGAAGCGCAGCGGCGCGCAGCATAACGCGCCGCGCCTTCGGCGCATTCCGCAGTTCTTCCAGCCCGCCCTTCTGCACATTCCCCGTAGGTGAACATGACAATCTCAGAGTTAAAAGAAAAAAACATCACCGAGCTGACAAAAATTGCTCGGACCCTCGAGCTGCCCGGCGCCAGCGGCCTGCGCAAGCAGGACCTCATCTTCAAGATCCTCCAGGCTCAAAGCGAAAAAGAAGGCCATATTTTTGCCGAAGGCGTTCTGGAAATCCTGCCTGATGGCTATGGCTTTTTCCGCTCCCCCGATTACAACTACCTGCCCGGTCCGGATGACATTTATGTTTCTCCCTCGCAGATCCGCAAGTTCGATCTGAAAACCGGCGACACCATCAGCGGCCAAGTGCGGCCCCCGCACGAAGGGCGAAAAGTATTTCGCCCTGGTCAAGATCGAAGCTGTCAACTTTGAGTCTCCCGAGGAAGCGCGCAACAAGATCCTGTTCGACAACCTCACCCCGCTGTATCCACAGGAGCGAATCAAACTGGAGACGGTGCGCGAAAACATCAGCGCTCGCGTGATGGATCTGTTGACGCCGGTCGGCAAAGGGCAGCGTGGGCTGATCGTGGCGCCTCCGCGTACCGGCAAGACGATGCTGTTGCAGAATCTGGCGAACTCAATCACCACCAATCATCCGGAAATTGTGCTGATTGTTTTGTTGATCGACGAGCGCCCGGAAGAAGTGACGGACATGCAGCGTTCGGTCAAGGGAGAGGTCATCTCTTCGACCTTTGACGAGCCGGCAGCCCGCCACGTTCAGGTGGCCGAGATGGTCATCGAGAAGGCCAAGCGCCTGGTCGAGCACAAGCGCGATGTGGTCATCCTGCTCGACTCCATTACCCGTTTAGCGCGAGCCTATAACACTATTGTTCCGCCCTCCGGCAAAGTGCTCTCCGGCGGCGTCGATTCCAACGCGTTGCAGCGTCCGAAGCGCTTCTTCGGTGCAGCCCGCAACATCGAGGAAGGTGGCTCGCTAACGATCATTGCGACAGCCCTGATCGAAACTGGCTCGCGCATGGACGACGTCATCTTCGAGGAGTTCAAGGGCACCGGCAACATGGAAATCATTCTCGACCGCAAGCTGGTCGATAAGCGTACCTTCCCGGCCATCGATATTCAGCGGTCGGGTACGCGTAAGGAAGAGTTGCTGATTCCCAAGGAAGATCTGGCGCGCGTCTGGGTGCTTCGCAAGGTATTGAACCCGCTCTCGCCCGTGGAAGCCATGGAGTTGCTCATCGACAAGCTGGGCAAGACGCGTTCCAACAGCGAGTTCCTGTCCAATATGAGTGCGCTATAGGAAGCTGTCAGCCGTCAGTTAGTCCGACGATGCTGAGCAGCTCGACGAGAATTTCACGAACAGTTTGGATCGAGGTGAGGGGCGCGGAGACCTAATGGGTTTCCGCGCCTTTTGTTGTGCATGAGAGGGCCACGGGCGAACCTCTTTCGTCCGTTTCCTGGTAGCCGACCATCGGGACGAAACCCTGTTCCTACGCTTCCTCGAAGCCGGTTTCGGGATAGCTTCCGGTTGGCCGACAATCCACCCGCCAGGCCAGCCTCGGCCATGATACTGATCATTCTTTCCCTCGTGGCCGCCCTCATCGCGAGGTGTCCTTTCGCCGTCGCCGATGCTCGCTCTCCCTCATCATTTCGCTAATATCCGCCGCTGGACGTATCTCGATTGTTCCACAGTTCAACTTCACTCCCGGACATTGGGAAATGAGCTGAATTGCGTGATTCAGATCTCGCGCTTCAAGCACCTGAATTCCACCCAATTGCTCCTTCGTTTCCGCGTACGGGCCGTCTGTCACCGCAACCTTTCCGTTCTTCCAAGACACGGTCACCGCCGTGTTGGCGGGCTGAAGAGGTTCCTCAGCGACAAGGTGTCCGTTCTCCCGCAGTTCGTCGTTGTAGCTAAAGCACTCGTCCAGCACGGTGTTGCGCTCGCTCTCAGACATGTTTTCGAACTTGCCGGGCTCGAGGTATCCCAAACAGATGTATTTCATTGCTCTTCTCCACGTGGTGAGAACCAGCAGCACAGCCTTGCGCGCTGGATCGTTCATCCTATAGTCGTCGCGCGCAGGAAAAATCGACAGCCGAGGCGAACTATTTTGTTCGAATTCCTCGATCCGCCTCGCGAGAAAACGGCACTCCGGTTCCTGCCGCGCGGGGGCGAGCGCCTTCTCATACGAAGCACGGGCCTCCGGAATCCGCCCTAGTCTGCGACACAGATCCGAACGGGCAGGGGAAAGCCATGGACGATCCCCACATCTCTTAAGTTTTCGATGCGATTTGGCTGGCGCCCCAGGCCAGGTGTCCCAGCATCCCCGAGAAACCCTCAGGCCTTCCACCCTTCCGGACGGCGAGACCAAATTCCGGCATATCTTGCGATTTTCTTACAAGTAAGACACATGCATAACTCATACTTTACTTACTCCATGCTGAAGTAAGACAATCATACCGAGGTACTATGAGAACCCCCTTTACCACCCGCATCTCTTCCCGCGGACAGGTCGTCATTCCTGGTCCTGTTCGCAAGGCGCTCGCGATCGAACCCGGGACGGCGTTCCTTGTCATCGCAAGAAAAGACACTGTCGTGCTTCACCGCCTGCAGGAGCCGCCGTGGCAGTTCTTCGATGCCATGGTGAAGCAAGCCAGGAAGCAAGGTCGCCAACTCGACGCCGCCATGCAGGGGTTCGCGAGAGTTGTGAACAAGCTGAGGTACGGGCGGTAACGAAGGTCGAGGCGCTTGCCGGAGGCTGAAGAGGTACTTCGGCAACCTGGTGTCCGCTGGCGCGCAGACGGTCGTTATACTCAAGCATTCGTCGACCGATTTCATTTGGCGCAGATTTCCGGTGCTCCGGCAATACGTTAAGACTTAGCCGCTTGAATCCTCCTAACAGTCAACAATCCTACTTCATGCACCTTGACGGACTATCTCATACGTGTAATACTATCTAGCATGAGTATGACTGAGAAACTCGAGACCGTGTGGTTTACGACAAAAGGGCAAGTCGTCATCCCGCTTCGCCTTCGCAAGCAATTCGAAATCGAGGACGGAACCAAAGCGGTAGTGCAAGCGACGCCGGAGGGTATCCTCCTCAAACCGGTGACTGCGGCGCTCATCCGACGCGGACGCGGTATCCTCAAGCGCGCTTCGGGACACGGGTCGCTGACCGAGGATTGGGCTGAGCACAAGAGGCAGGAGCGCGCGCTCGAGGAGCGCCATGCCCGCTAAGGTGCTCGACAGCTTCGCGCTCATCGCCTACTTCCGCGACGAAGCGGGCGCGGAAGCGGTGGAGCAACTGCTCGTCTCCGCCGGCAAAAGAGACAGCCCGCTCCACATGACCGATGTGAATTACGCCGAGGTGAAGTACTCGATTGTGAAAAAAGACGGCGTCGCAGCCTGGGCGGAGGCCGCAAAGGTACTGGAGGGCCTGCCCATTGATTTTCATTCCACGAGCCGCCAGTTGGCCGACATTGCCGCCGATTTCAAAGCGTGTTTCAAGTTGAGTTTGGCCGATGCTTTCGCCGCGGCGCTGGCCAAAGAAAAGAAGGCTGAACTCGTGACCGGCGATCCAGAATTTAGGCCGCTTGACCAGGAAATCAAAATCCACTGGCTGAAGTAATTGCCGGGTGCCGCACTCATTCGCGGGGTTCGAATGAGTGGGTTCCGCGAGTCATAGCGTTCGGATGTCCTATCACCAGTCGACCTGTCTGTATCAGGGCACGACCTTTAGTCGTGCCAACCAGCGCAATCTCACGACCAGGGCTTTGGCCCCTGCAAACCGCAGGGATGCAGGGGCCAAAGCCCAAGTCTCAAACCGCACTTTCGGCACGTCTGAAATAGCCTGCCCTGAGCGCAGCCGAAGGGCGCCCTGATACAAGGCAATCCTGGCAAAAGTGAATTGTCAGGAATGGCCCCTCAGGGTAACGCGTTCCGCCTCGCGGTCCCACTCATTCGAAACCCGCGAATGAGTCGGGCACCCGGCGAAAGGATGGGGCACCCAGAGTGTAAGAAGGAGGGACAGGGAAAGGGTGGGCCACCCGCCATACGGCACGATCTGACCGCGTTTCTTGTCGTTGGTTGTGTTGGTGACCCGCCACCGGACCTGGTTGGGTGAAAACGGGACTTCAAGCTCCAAGAGCACCTTGTGTAAATCGAGTTCTCTGGTGGCTCTCGTTGTGTTTTCAGTTAGCATGAGGATGAGCCCTCCTTCGGCGTAAGGGGTGAGTTTCGGTTAAGTTGTCGTTGGAACGGAGCAGCGATTATCGAGAAGAGATGTGACTGGGTTCCTTAGCGAGCAGTTTCTCGTGTTCTCTGAGAAGCCCTTGAAAGCGAACACCCTGACCCTGTATGTTTCAGAACGGTCCCTTGAGGACGCGCTCCCGCCATAAGCGCTTTATCATTTGTTGGATGCAGGCGAAGCCAACTTTGAGCATTCACCACGCAACGCGATGGATCGCCGTTCTGTCAGCCATCATCGGTTTGGCGGTGGCTGTATTCGCTCAGACACAAACGGTCATGGCAGATTCGCTGGTGAGGCTGATTCAGCAAGGCGATTTGTCTGCACTCCGAAACCGTCTTCAATCCGGGGCGAATCCAAGTCAACCCGATGATTCGGTGGTCAAAGGTTGGACTCCGCTCATGGCGGCTGCGAACCTGGGAAACATCGAAGCTGCGCAGCTTCTGCTCGATTGGGGCGCTACTATAAACGCGCGAAACCAACTTGGCAAGACAGCCTTAGACATCGCAGCCGGGAACGACAAGTGGCGGGTATATGAGTTATTGCGTAGCTATTACGCGATGACTGCCGCCGAACTCGGAATGCAATCGCCAGTTGCGCAGCTAAAAACACCCTCCGCTCCTCCGCGCGCGACGGGAACCGGGTCGAAGTACGCGCCTTTAGCGGTAAAGGAAATTGATGATGCTGCTCGCGACGGCGACGTGGCAAAGATCACCGCGTTGCTCAAATCAAATCCCGACCTAGTTTTCAGCAGGGACAGTGACGGCGATACGCCTTTAATCTGGGCAGCGGTGAAGGACCACTGGGGGGCCGTGAAGGTGCTGCTCGCCTATGGGGCCGATGTCAATGCGAGGAACAAGGAAGGCATGACTCCTTTGCTCTATGCCGCGATGAGCCGATACCCCGAAGCGGTGGCATTTCTGTTGGTGAATAAGGCTGAAGTCAACGTCAAGAATCACGACGGCTTCACTCCCTTACACGAAATGGCGAGTGGAGGTAGAAGGGACATGGTGGAATTGCTGCTGGCAAGCAACGCCGATGTCAATGCCAAGACCAAGGACGGGGACACGCCTTTACATTCTGCGATGCGATATGAACGTGAACAGGTGCTCGGATCACTGCTGGCCGGAGGTGCAAATGTCAACGCACGCGACAACGATGGGCTAACGCCTTTACACACGGCCGTCGCGGTTCAACAAGGGCATAGGCAAGGCGACGAGAAAGCGATGGAATGGCTGCTAGCCCATGGAGCTGATGTCAATGCCAAGACTAACAAGGCCATGACGCCATTACACTACGCAGCGCTGAATGGTTGGTATGCGGCAGCGCAGCTGCTGTTGGACCACGGAGCCGATGTCAATGCTAGGAACAACAAAGGCTCCACGCCCTTGCGCATGGCTGACGAAAACTACCACCCGGAAATCGTGAAGCTGCTCTTAGCCAACAATGCAAATCCAAGAGCGGTAGGGACAGCGGCTGTTCCGAAAATACTGTATCCTGCACAAGTTTTTCTTTCGAAAGGAACGGGTCGTTTCCAATGGACTACGACATTCAAGGAGGTGGGCGGAAAGGCCGGATATAGAGTCTCTTCACGTGGACAGATTGTTGATCCATTGGGTCAGAGGTGGGCGAACCCGGGAGGAAACGACATAAGACGCGGTGAGGTGGTGGTTCCCGCGGGGGGTAACGGAAGTGACGCTTATTGGGTATCTGGCGACTTCTGTGGCGGGCACGCAAATTTCTATTGGTCAGGACATGATGTGAGTGGCAATCCCATTGAACTCCGTGAGAGCGTTGACCTCAAGTGCGAACCGAAGAAGCCGACGCATTGAAGGCCGTCAGGCGGAGCAACGCCCGGAATGGGTTGGTGTACATCTCTCTATACGACTTCACGTATGGCAGCGCCATTTCGCTCTAGCCGGGGTCTTGCTGGGTTCTATAAAAGGGGATGTCAAGAGAAAACACTTCTCCCTTCGCTGGAAAGAGAGGCAGTTCTCTGACATCCAGCCCCTGGGGTTGCCGAGTGGCGTAGATCCGCGGTTCGCTAGTCGTTTTCACGTCCACGCTACGACGTCGTTCGGTGCTAAAGCTGCACAAGCCAAGCGGTGGGCGAAGTGCCAACCATGGTTCTATCGGAGACTCGCGCCTCGGCGCGGCACTATGGCTTTGTTGGGTTGTCCGAGGGAGCATACGGTGCCCCGTGAGACTTGGCGCCAGCGGCGCACGCAGCCTAACCCGGCCAGGATACTTACCCTCGAACCCGAGCTCGCAGAACCAATCGACTACAGTGGAAGTGACTCCGGTCTAGTCTTTCGGAGCTGCGCGCTCAAGCGGCTTGTGGCTTCACATATTCGGCGTCGAAGGCTTCTCCTTTCTTCCAGACATGCAAGGTGATGGCGGCGATCTTGCGCGCCAGCGTGAGCCGAGCCAGCTCGGGCTTCATCCCCTTTAGTAGAAGGTTTTCGTAGAACCGGCGAAAAGCTCCGTCACTGCCACTGGCGCCGGTAGCTGCACTCTTAAACAGATTTTTCAGATCGTGGTTGTGGTTTAGGTTCAGTCCGCGAATGAACACTGGCTTCTTCTTCCGCTCCAGTTGCCCGTTGATGAAGCCAAAGTCGGCGCTGCTGCGCGTCTCCAGCGCCAGGCCGCAGTAAGCCCAGAACTGCCGCTTGCTACGGAAGCGGTGCGGCGTCTGCACTCGTCCGATCAGCAGGGCAACGCGAATCGGACCCAGCCACGGAACCGTGCGCAGCAACTTGGTCTCGCTGTGCTTGCGACACTCCTGAATCAGATCGCGGCGGGCGTCGCGGCGCAACTCTTGCAGCAGGTCCAGTTGCTGGTAGAGTCGTCGGGCGCGGCGTTGCAACCCGCTCTCGCTTAACTGCGCTAACCATTCGTCGCGATGGCGTGATCCGTAAGGCTTCTTGCCGGCGCAAGCAATGGCCTGGCTGCGGTAGAGCGCTTTCAATCGGCCCATCGTGCGGGTGGTATCTTCGGTGAGCGCCGCATAACTGCGCCCCAGATGCTTCACCGCCGCCGTGCTGTTCTGCCCGTGGTAGACCGGCGACAACAGTCCGGCACGCAGCAACTCGGCCAGCTTGCGGGCGTCGATGGTGTCGCTCTTGTTGCCCGCCTTCAACAGGGCATTCTTGCGGGGATTGCAAACTACCAGCTTGGCCACGCGCCGCACCAGCAGATCGTACAGCCAGGCGGAATGCGTTCCTTCTTCGAAGGTCACGTGCAACGTTCCCCGTAGACCGTGAAGAAATTCGAGAATGGTGGCAGCGTGGGTGGCGATCACCGACTGCATCACCAGCTTGCCGTCAGCGTCGAGCACAGCTACCGAGATGGTGCTCTGGTGGACATCGAGGCCGATATACTTGATGCTGTTCATCGGGTGTTCCTTTCGTCAGGCTTGGTTACTGCTTCAGCACAGCAACCATAACCTACTTCGAAAGGGGCGCCCTTTTATAATGCGTGCCCCACTCATTCGCGAGTTTTCGAATGAGTGGGATCGACGGTCAGAGATAAGTCAAAACACCCACTCAAGCAAAAACTGCTTGAGTGGGCACCCGGCTACAAACGCAGCGCAAGGCCTCACGAATTGGGGTTGGGTTGTAGGGTGAATATGACCAGCCCTTGAATCATCGTCCTGGTTTCGTCGGGCGCGCCAGGCCGCAGAGCAGACCGGGATGCTTGAGGACTAATGGCACTCGGACCTTTGGATGCTGACCGCATCCGGCCAATTGGGGTATTCTACGGCGCAATGTCAACAGAATCCGTTGCAGGCGGAAAGACCCGGGCCAACGCCGAATATGTCCAAAGAATTGATCGGGTCATCGACTATCTTCGCGGGAATTTGGATCGCCCGGTAAAGCTGGCTGAGCTTGCTGATGTTGCTTGCTTCTCGGAATTTCACTTCCATCGGATTTTTGCAGCAGTTTCCGGCGAAACCCTGAATAGTTTCACCAATCGGCTTCGTCTTGAAAAGGCCGCTCGTCTGCTTCGTTATTCCGGCCAAAGCCTGACCGATATCGCCTTGGATTGCGGTTTTTCGTCGTCGGCCACGTTTTCACGTGCCTTTCGCTCCGGCTACGATACTTCGCCCAGTCAGTTTCGAAAGACCGGCGAGATCAAAAAGAGCAAGATTTGCAAAGAACTCTTTCCGGAAGATGCATATGGTCTCCCCATGAGCGCGGAGGAGAAGCGGGCCGCGTTTCCCGTGAGATTGATCGACATTCCCGAAAGGCAAGCCGCGTATATTCGAGTTACGAACGCCTTTGAACTGGACAGAGTACTTGCCGCTCTCAAGACGGTGATCGAATGGGCCAAATCCCAGCATGTGTTTTCGGAAGGAACTCTCTTCGGAATGACGGTAGACGATCCGCACGTGACGCCAAGACACCTCTACCGATATGAGGTTTGCCTTGCATCGTCTCTCCCCTTCGAGTGCAGGGAAGGAATGTCAAAATTGAAAATGCCGGCCATGCGATACGCCGCCATCAAGGTTTCCGGCGACATCGATAAGGTAGCTACGGCTTGGGACTACCTTTACCGAGATTGGCTTATCAACAGTGCCTTCGAGCCCGAGCATGCGCCGGCACTTGAGGTTTTCCTGGACAAAGACAGCGCGATGGATTGGTCGCACTTTGAATTGGAACTATGCCTGCCGGTTCGGAAGCCGGCAGAGATGCGCAGTGGGAGGAACGTATGATCGACGGAATTGGCGGCGTTTTTTTGTTTTCCAACGATACAAAGAGATTGGCGGCCTGGTATCGCGATTGCCTCGGAATCGCCGCTGCAGGCGAAGACAGCGAGTGCGCTTCCATCTATGCAACGTTTGACTCTCGGGACGTTGAAAATCCGGAGATCAAGAGAACCATGGCGTGGGCGATTATGCCCACCGACCAGGACATCAAGGACAAGCCGCGAACGGGCCAGATTAATTATCGCGTGAAGAACTTGAAAGAAGTACTCGACCATCTCAAGAGCAAAGGCGTGGCAATCGACAAGAACGAGGAATATCCCTCCTACGGAAAGTTTGCGTGGCTCAAAGATCCAGATGGCAACAAGATCGAGCTTTGGGAGCCATCCGAGGGTGTATAGAAATCGGTTACGCAAGATCCAATCGCACTCATCGAGGAGTAGCCCGCGATGAGTGATCACCGCCTCTCTACCCCCATGATCCCTGATGTCACCTCACCCCGCGTCGGCGTAGGAGCTGGTGCGCAAAGGACCGTTCGGCTTGTAGGTGCTGATGATGACGCCCGAGCCCACAGCTTTCGTGCTGACGAGCGCGAGTTCGCGTGGCGGAGTTCCATCCGAAAAGATACGTTTGCCCTTGCCTAACAGAACCGGAAAGACGAGCAGCATGACCTCGTCCGCAAGTTCGTGTTCGAGCAGCACCGGTGTCAGCGTCGAGCTGCCCCAGACGATCAGCTGCGGCCCATCTTTCTCCTTAATGCGGCGAACGCCCTCAACAATGTTCGCTCCAAGGTCCTCGGCCGGTCCCCATGCAAGGCTGTCCGGCCTGTGGGTGGCGACGTATTTCGTCGCCGCGTTCAGGCGGTCCGACATCGGACTCTTCGGGGCTTTCGGCCAAAAGCCGCTGAAGATATCGTAGGTTCGCCGGCCCAGCAGCAGATCGAAATGCTCGCCTTGACCCGCGACGATGGCCGCTCCCCCATCGGGGTCAGCATGTGGCCCCGCCCATCCGCCGTAGGGGTAGTCGCCGTCTTCGTCCGGCCCGCCGGGCGCCTGGATCACGCCGTCCAGCGTGATGTGTTCGATGATCTTGATCTTTCTCATGGCATCTCCTTTAACTCGGAATTGTCCCGATGGGCGGCGGTCGCCACTAAGAACTCAGCGGAAGAGGGACGTGATTCGCTGGGGCAAGCGAAGCAGAATCTCACGCAATTGTTTCGCGGATGTCACGATCCGGTTGAGGCTTTGATTGAGGCCACCGACGAGTCTGCAATTCTACGGAATAACATTACGACATTCAGCAGCCGTGAGCGGCTTGTTAGGTGCCGAAGTTGGCCTTAAGCATGTTGCAGAACAGTCGTCCTTGCTCGATGGCATCGTCGAGCGCCACATGCGTATGAGACACGGGATCGAACCACTCCGGGGGCATCGACTGCTTGCCGCACGCTCGATATGGTTTGCGCAGCAACGCCATCGCGTAGGTCTTGATATCAATTGCCGAATAGCCGAATGGGTTCTCGCCCCCGAACTCGGTGAGATACCAATAGACGAAAGAAAAATCAAAAGCGGCCGGGTAGCCGACAAACACAGGCCGTCCGCCAAACGCCTTGAGCCACGCAACGTAGCGCTTCAGGGCAACAGCAGGCGCTTCGAGATTTTGCCGGCAGGCTGACCATGCCTCCGGCTGTGTGGCCCACCATGCGGCGGTCTTGGGATCCGGGGCCGATGCGGGCAGCGTTTCCAAGTTGGCGGAGAACGTCCCCAGCAGCTCTTTGTCGGCCAGATAGGCTGCCGATCCAATGCTCAGGAGGGAATGTTTTCCCGCGACCGGTCCGTCGGTTTCTATATCCGTGCTGACGTAGATCTCACGCAATGGTGATTCGCTCATGGTTTGCGGTGACAGATTCGGGCCGACAATCATGTCTTTCAATCATTCCAAAATGTTAAGTTAGCATGGTTTGCGCTCGGCTGCGCTCAGGGCGGCGACGAGCATGAATGTCACGGTTTCAGGTAACGAAGCGCAACACATCCTGATTCAAAAATCTTTGAGTCAACGAGCTTCAATTGCAATTTCTCTTGCAGGCTGACACCCTCCAACAACCGTCTGCCTTCGCCGGCAATGACCGGCCAAACGGCAAAGCGAAATTCATCGACCAGGCCAAGCTCGATAAGTTGGGAAGGAATATCGACTCCACCGACTAAAATATTCTTGCCTGGTTCTTGCTTGAGTTTAAGCATTTCGTCGCGAAGATTCGTGCGGACAATTCTCGTGTTTTTGTCTTCAACTTTGTCTAAGGATCGCGAAAAAACCACTTTGTTGAGAGAGACAAATGCTTGAGCGAATTCCTTGTCTGCTTTGGACGCGGACTGGTCCTTGGCGACCTCTGGCCAATAAGGAACCATCAACTGGTAGGTTTTACGCCCGAAGACCTGCAGGTCAGCCTCTCGCGTGAGGTGCGTAAAATATTCAAGTACTTCGTCGTCAGGATTTATTGGGGTGTGATCGCAGCAGCCGTCCAAGGTGATGTTGATGGCGAAGATTAGCTTTCTCATTTGGTTGTCCTGCCTTTATGTGCCAGTGCGTGTGAAAGTCAACAGCCTCGCGCGCTGCATCGTTCATCCTATAGCCGTCGCGCACATAAAAATCGAAGCCGGGTGGCCCAGAGCCTGCCCTGAGCTTGCCGAAGGGTCTCGCGTTTTCGAGACCTGGGTGGGTACGACGCAAACTCCCGGGTCTCGAACAACGCGAGACCCAGGGCACCCAGCCATGCTGTTTACTTGCTTCCGCCGGGTCCTTGTTCCGGAGCCGGGAAGAAAAGAAGCTCGCGCACCTCGCCCACCGCATCGCAGGAGATGGCTCCCTTGCGCGCCCACGCGAGTGCCTCGTCCATATTGGCGGCTTCCAGTATCCAGAAGCCGCCCATGTGCTCCTTGGTCTCGGTGTATGGCCCATCGGTGACGGCCACCGTACCATCAGGCTGCTTCCGCACCGTCTTTGCGTTGCCGGCCGGGGAAATTCCGCAGGCGAACTTCCTCACGCCGGCAGCAATCATTTCGCGGTTGAGCGCGTGGATCTCCTCCATCATCGCTTCGGTTACGGTGGACGGGTCGAAGTCGTCGGGGAGGTAGTTAGCAACCAGATACTGTGGCATAAATTTTTCTCCTTGGTTTCTGTGGTTTGTTCCCGATGACTCGTTTCCTGTTCATTCAGGAGCCGTAGCTCATCGTTCTTTTGTCCTATAGTCGTTGCGGAGACGGAAAATCGACAGCTATCCCAATTTTTATTTCAGCTGCCGAATCCGCTCCTGCAGGAACTGCCGCTCCGGTTCCTGTTGGGTCAGCGCCAGGGCTTTCTCATACGAGGACCGAGCCTCAGCTATCCTACCGAGCCTGCGGTACATATCCGCACGGGCTGAATGCGCCAGGTAATAATTTGCCAATTCGCCGTGTTCCAACACCGCGTCGATCTGCGTCAGACCGGCCTCTGGACCATCGCACATGGCAATGGCTACGGCGCGATTCAGATGTACAACTGGCGAAGGCTGAATCCGTACCAACTGGTTGTAAAGCGCAACAATCTGCCGCCAGTCGGTCGCAGTGACCGATTCCGCTTCCGCATGAACGGCCGCAATCGCAGCCTGCAGTGTGTAAGAGCCGAAGCGGCGGGACTTCAGGGCTTTCTCCAGCAATGCCACTCCCTCCGCGATCTGCTCCCGGTTCCAGAGCGAGCGGTCCTGGTTCTCCAGCAAGATCAGCTCCCCGGCCGGAGAGGTTCTCGCGGCGTGACGGGATTCCTGTAGCAACATCAGGGAAAGCAGCCCAATGACCTCCGGCTCTGGCTGGAGTTCGGTCAGCAACCGGCCTAGTCGAATCGCCTCGCCGGTTAGCTCGGCCCGCGTTACCTCCGCTCCCGCCGCAGCCGAATAACCCTCGTTAAAGACGAGATAGATGACCTGAAGCACCGCGCCCAATCGCTCCGGCAATTCCTGCGGCGTCGGCACCTCGTACGGAATCCGTGCCTCTCGAATTCTTGCCTTGGCGCGCACAATGCGCTGCGCCAGCGTACGCGGAGTGATGAGGAAAGCCTTCGCTATCTCCTCGGTTGTCAGCCCGCACACCTCACGCAAGGTGAGCGCAACGTGCGCTTCCGGCGCTAGAGATGGATGACAGCAGGTAAAAATCAGGCGCAGCCGATCATCCTCAAGGCTGTCCTCTTCCTTGGAGCTTTCCGCCGAACTCCATAGCGCTTCGAGATATCGCACGAGCTCGTCTTGAGACGCATCAAATCTTGTCCGTCGACGCAGAGTATCAATGGCTTTGAATCGGGCCGTCGAAATCAACCATGGTCACGGGTTGCCGGGTACTCCACTCCTCGGCCACAGGCTCAGCGCAGCCGCAAAGGCTTCGTGCATCGCCTCCTCGGCAAGATCAAAATCACCGAGCAAGCGGATCAGAGTTGCCAGGATCCGTCCCGAATCCACGCGATAAAGGGAGTCGAGCAGTTCGCGTATCGGCTCGGTGGAACGCTCGGACATGATGACGACCTTAGCAAACCAGCTACCCCGAATCAATTTGGCAAACGGCGGATCGATGCAAAGTGCTCAGGTCGGGACTCTGGAATCTGGATAACAGAACGCTTCCTCGGTTGACTCAAAATCGCCAATGCACTCATTTGAGCTTCGTACAAGCTCAACGCTACCGCGTTGCTCTCGAGTCACGAGCAATCCGGAAGTTATGTTTCTGCGGAAGACGCCGACGACGTTGTCCAGAAGTCGTCTTCAGGGAAGTTAGCTGTCCTACGAAGTCGATTTCGGCACATGAGGGGCAACCCCGGAGGCGACAACTTCGTCGTGAGACGGACATGTTGAGGTTGATCCCACGCCAACCTCTTGGCTTCGCTTTGCACATCGCAATCGCTGCCAGTAGAATCGAGTGTTGGCGGCATTGTCCTGAACCCATGTCCCTGAAGCAGTCGGAAGCGATCGTGTTGCGAACTTATCCGCTGCGCGAGGCTGATCTGCTGGTGACGCTGTTTACCCGGGCCGAGGGTAAGGTGAAAGGCATCGCGCGCGCGGCCAAGAAGTCGAAGCGGCGTTTTGGCGGAGCCCTGGAGCCGCTGACGTGGGTCCGAGCGTATTACGACGACCGCGAGGGACAGGAGTTGGCGCGTCTCGATTCGTGCGACATCCTAGAGTCGCCGCTGTCGTCGACGGTGGACTACCCGCGGGTTGTCGCACTGGAGCACGTCGCCGAAGCGCTGGATGAGTTGCTGCCGGACCGGGAAGCGAACGACGCGATTTTCCGGCTGGCGGTTTCGGTGTTGCATCAGTTGCGCTCAGGTTCGATCTGGATGCCGCTGACTTACTTCCAGCTTTGGCTGGTTCGGCTGGTTGGATTCCTGCCTGAGCTGAGCGAATGCAGTGCTTGCGGACAGGTTCTGAATGGCAGTCGGGCCTTTTATCATGCGCTCGCCGATGGCCTGATGTGCGTGCAACACAAGCGGCTGGCGTCGTCGGAAATTACGCCGGAATCGCGAGTGCTGGCAGCTCAGATGTTTCGCGCTCCGGTGGACACGTTTGCGGAGGAGCCTTGGACGGCGGGTCAGGGCGCCGATCTGCGAAAGTTTCTGGTGCAGATTCTTGAGCGCCATATCGAGAAGAAGCTGGTAACCGCCAACATGCTCGCAAAGCTGTGAAGGCTAGGGCCGGCTTTGGAAAATGTGTCCTAACCGATTGCCAGGTTCGTTAGGTAGTCTGAGTCACCAAATGCCAGCCGCAAAGCGGCGGAATGAGGTTAGCTCAGCGCGGAAGCGCTGGGAAAAGTGAAAAATGTATCCGGGTCCCTTTAGGGACGGTACAGCCCTACTATTGAACACAGGCCTGAAGGCCCGCTCTACCTAGCTCTCATTCAGGACAAACCTTTGGCTTCCTCGCAAAATCCGTTGACCTTCCAGCAACTGGTGCTGCGCCTGCAGAATTTCTGGGCCGACCACGGTTGCGTTCTACAACAGCCGTATGACGTCGAAGTCGGCGCCGGAACGATGGCGCCCGAGACCTTCCTCCGCGTGCTCGGGCCGAAGCCTTATCGAGTTGGCTACGTGCAGCCCTCACGTCGTCCGGCCGACGGCCGTTATGGCGAGAATCCAAACCGGCTGTTCAAGCACCTGCAGTTTCAGGTCATCCTCAAGCCGCCTCCGGTCAACGTGCAGGAGCTTTATCTCGAATCGCTGACCGCTATCGGCATCGACCTGCGCAAGCACGACATCAAGTTCGAGGAAGATAACTGGGAGTCGCCCACTTTAGGCGCATGGGGCATCGGCTGGCAAGTGATGCTCGACGGTCTCGAGATCACCCAGTTCACGTACTTCCAGCAGTGCGGCGGCATCGATCTTGATCCCATTTCGGCCGAGTTGACCTATGGACTGGAGCGCATCGCCGTGTTCTTGCAGGATGTGGACAGCATTTACGACATCACGTGGGTGGTCGGTCCCGACGGGCAGCCAGTGAAGTACGGGGAAATAAGGCTGCAGGACGAATTGCAGTTCTCGGTTTACAACTTCGAACGCGCTGATGTCGAGAAGGCGTGGAGGCACCTTGAACTCTACGAGTCCGAGTGCCAGGCGCTGCTCGACGAGTACGCCTCTTCGTCGAAACGTGGTTGGCAGTCGGGAGGGGCCGACGATTCTGGCGAACAGCGAATAGCGAAAAGCGAAGAGCAATTAGCCGATCGCCGTCGTTTCCCGGTACTCGGAGCCTTTGATCTGTGCCTGAAGTGCTCGCACCTGTTCAATATTCTCGATGCTCGCGGAGCGATTAGTGTGACCGAGAGAGTTGGCGTGATCGCGCGTATTCGTGCGCTGGCGGTCGGCGTAGCCAAGGCGTACGTGGATCAGCAGAGGGCCGACGAAGATAGCGCTCCTGCATTGGAGGAAAACGGCTCCGCGAAAGCGGAGCAGTTGTCAGCCGCGGGCTCGTAGGTGGTTTCATAGTCCTCTCACCCTTTCGTCAAAGACGAACGAAAGGATGGGTACCCAGCAACGTTTTCCTGTTGTGACTCGAATCACATCGGAATACTTGGCGGTTCGTCAAAATGGTTGTTCCTTTTTGTTTTCGCTGATTGCTAATTGCTCTTTATGCCAGACTTCCTTCTCGAGATCGGTACCGAAGAAATTCCCGCGCGGATGATCGACAACGCTCGCGAGGAATTGAAAAATCGCGTTCTTCTACTATTGGAGCGTGAGAGCCTGATAGGTCGGCTCACATCGCCGCCGTCCACGGCGGCCTACTCTACACCGCGTCGCCTTGCAGTGTTGGTCCGCGACGTGTCTGATAAGCAGGCGGACGACACCTCGAAGATCCTGGGACCTTCTGTGAAAGTTGCCTTCAAGGATGGAGTGCCCACTGCTGCCGCGGAAGCCTTCGCGCGTAAGGTTGGGGTAGATGTCAACTCACTCGAACAGGAAGATACTCCCAAGGGGAGATACGTAGTCGCTCAAAAGAATACGGCGGGACGAAGTGCTTCAGATATCCTGGCCGAGTCGCTGCCCAAAGAAATCGCCGGTATCTACTGGGCGAAGAGCATGTATTGGCGCGGCAAGTCGGCGGAGCGCTTTGTGCGTCCGGTGCGCTGGCTGGTCTCACTGCTTGACGGTGAAGTTGTGCCGCTGGAGTTTGCCGGCATTCGCGCCGGGCAGTCGAGCGAGGGCCATCGCATTCTGTCGTCGGGAAGTCTGGAGATCAAGAAGCCGTCGGATTACTCCTCCGCTTTAGCGAGGGCCTCGGTAGTTGTGAGTGCCGGCGAACGCGAGCAGCGTATCCGTAAGGCGCTCGATGCGGCTACTAGAATGATTCCTGGTGCACGCTGGCGCGAAGACAAATCTCTGCTCGACACCGTTGTGAATCTTACGGAGTTTCCATCCGTCGTCCTCGGCAACTTCGATCCGGAATTTCTCGCGCTCGCCGACGAGGTTCTGGTCACGGTAATGCGCGACCACCAGAAGTATTTCGCTCTGGAAGATCCCGGCGGCAAACTGCTGCCTCATTTCCTGGCTGTTCTGAACACGGACGGCGATCCGGACGGACTGATTCGCCATGGCAATGAGCGCGTGCTGCGTGCCCGTTTCAACGACGCCCGCTTCTTCTGGGAGACCGACCAGAAGATTCCGCTCCGCCAGCGCGTGGACATGCTGAAGGCCGTGACCTTCCAGAAAGACCTCGGCAGCTACTTCGACAAGACGATGCGGGTGCAGAAGCTGGGCAGCCTAATTGCAGAGGCGGTTCGAAATGCAGGCACGCCAGTAAGATCGGGCGTCGTCTTCAAGGCAGCCCTGCTCGCCAAGACCGACCTCACCACCGAGTTGGTGAAAGAGTTTACCGAGTTGCAGGGAATCGTTGGCGGTCTGTACGCCAAGGTCCAGCAACTCGACCCGATACTCCCGGCCGCCACAGCAGAGTCAATCGGCGACGCCATCTACGATCAGTACAAGCCGGAGTCGATGGACGACAGCGTTCCTCGTTCCGTTGAAGGGGCCGTGCTGGCGATTGCGGATAAGGCGGACAGCATTGCGGGAATGTTTGGGCTTGGTCTGCAGCCGACGGGCTCCAGGGACCCCTTTGCGCTGCGTCGCGCGGCGAATGGCATCGTGAAAATTATCGCCGAGCACAAGCTGCCACTGCCGATCGCGAAGCTCTTCTCGGACGCACGTGCCGAATATGTCGGCTCGGAGGCCGAACGCCGATTTTCCAAAGAGATTAAGTTCGACGAAGCAATCGCGAACTTCATGCGGGAACGCCTGGAGTTCTATCTGCGCGACGCGCGCGGCTTTGCCTACGACGTGGTAAACGCGGTGCTCGCCGCCGGAAGCGACGACATCGTGGACGCGATTGCGCGCGCGGAAGCGCTCAGCGAAGTTCGCGGCTCGGAAGATTTCATTTCAATTTCGCTTGCGTTCAAACGAATCAAGAATATTGTTAGTCCCTGGGTAGATACATGGACCGACGGATACTCCTACACTGCGGCCTTTTGGAATCCTCAAAATTTCGACGAAGGAGCTGAGCGAGATTTAGCTAGCGTCGTTCCGGAATTCAAGAACGAGATCGCTGAACTCGCGAAGCAGGGTCGCTATCCAGAAGCTTTGGGCGAAGTTGCGAAGCTGCGGCAGCTGATCGACACGTTTTTCGACAAAGTCATGGTGATGGTCGACGATGATAAAGTCCGGATTCGCAGACTCTTCATGCTTTTGGAATTGCTACTGAGTGTTGGAAACATCGCCGACTTCAACGAGATTGTCACGGAAGGCACGAAAACGAGCGCCGAAAGGGGCGAACGAGCTTAGCCCTGCGCTTCACCGGCATTATTCATCTCGTTCGGTGCCTGTGATAGGAAGCTTTGAAGGGGCACGGCTTCAGCCGTGCCGTTACGTGGGCATGGAGTTGGGCTTCAGCCCCTGAGGGAATTCGCAGTTCGTGGCAACCCCGAAGTCCCTCAGTGGCTAAAGCCATTATTGATGATAGCCGCTTACGGCACGGCTGAAGCCGTGCCCCTTCGAAACGCGAGATCCTTATGAACCATGCAGGTTGGGCGCGCTGGGTAAGGTGGAAAATAGACCCGAGTCCCTTGGGGGACGGCAGTGCCTTCACAAAGGTTCGTGCAGCGAGTACGCTTCATGAAACAAGCGAATCCCTTCAAGGGCTGAAATTTTCTAAGAGCAAAGGACACCATCATGAGCACTCCTACAACCGAGATTGAGCCCACGGCGGCAGCCGACGCGAAAGCCGTGAAATACGTTTACTTCTTCGGAGACGGACACGCCGAAGGCCACGGCAAAATGAAGGACGAGCTAGGCGGCAAAGGCGCCGGCCTGGCTGAGATGACCAACGCCGGGCTTCCCGTGCCTCCCGGCTTCACCATCCAGACCGAGGCTTGCCGAGAGTACATGCGAAACAATTCGGTCTCGAAGGAAGTCAATCATCAGATGGATGAAGCGCTTCGCCGGTTGGAAGCATTGCAGGGCCAAAAGCTGGGCGCTCCAGACAATCCGCTGCTCGTGAGTGTTCGCTCGGGCGCAAAGTTCTCCATGCCCGGCATGATGGATACCATTCTCAACCTTGGGCTGAACGACAAGTCGGTCGAGGGCCTGGCCAAGCGCAGCAACAATCCCCGCTTCGCTTATGACTCCTATCGCCGCCTGATTCAGATGTTCGGCTCGGTTGTGCTCGACATTCCCAAGCACGCCTTTGAGGAAGTGTTCGACGGCAAGAAGAAGCAGAGAAAAACCAAGCTCGACACTGACCTCGACGCCAAGGCGCTTCAAGAAGTCATCGTCGAGTACAAGAAGGTCGTGCAGAAGCACGCCAAGCGCGAGTTCCCGCAGGACCCGCACGAACAGCTAGTCATGTCGCGCGACGCCGTGTTCCGTTCTTGGCTGAACGATCGTGCCCGGACCTATCGCCGCATCAACAACATTGACGACATGCTCGGCACCGCCGTCAACGTGCAGGCCATGGTCTTCGGCAACCTGGGCGAGACTAGCGGCACGGGCGTGGGCTTTACGCGCAACCCCGCGACCGGCGTGAAGGAGTTTTACGGCGAGTTCTTGATGAATGCGCAAGGCGAGGACGTCGTGGCCGGCATTCGCACTCCGATTCACATTTCCGAGCTGGAGAAGATTCAACCCGACGTCTACAACCAGTTGCGCGAAATTACCTCACGGCTGGAGAAGCACTATCGCGACATGCAGGACTTCGAGTTCACCATCCAGGACGGGCGTCTCTACATGCTGCAGACGCGCAACGGCAAGCGGACGGGGCGCGCCGCCGTTCGAGTCGCCATCCAGATGGTCGAGGAAGGGCTGATCTCGAAGGAAGAGGCCATCTTCCGAGTCGAGCCGAACCAACTCTACGATTTCCTTGTCCCCAGTCTCGACGAGAAAGGCAAGGACGTTGAAGTGCTCGCGACCGGATTGCCGGCGTCACCGGGCGCGGCGGTCGGGCAGATCGTTTTTGCCGCGGACGAAGCGGTGGAGAAGTTCAACAAGGACAGCAAAACGAAGTTGATCCTCGTGCGCAGCGAAACCACTCCGGAAGATATTGGCGGAATGGAAGTCGCAGCCGGCATTCTTACCTCGCGCGGAGGCATGACCAGTCACGCCGCCGTTGTCACCCGCGGCATGGGCAAGTGCTGCGTGGCTGGCGCCGGTGACATCGACGTAGACGAGAAGGCCCGCGAGTTGCGGGTCCACGGCAAGGTACTGAAGGACGGCGATTGGATTTCTCTCGATGGCACGACGGGTCGCGTCATCAACGGTAAGCTCAACACGGTTCCGGCCCGGCCAGATGATCCCGAGCTGCAGAAGTTCATGGGCTGGGCTGAGCCGTTCCGTCGCATGGGTGTGCGCGCCAACGCGGACATTCCTCGCGACGCTCTCCAGTCGCGCGCGTTCGGCGCGGAAGGCATCGGCCTTTGCCGCACCGAGCACATGTTCTTCGCTGAAGATCGCCTGCCACACATGCGGACCATGATTCTCGCCAACACCGAGAAAGATCGCCGCACGGCGTTGCGCAAACTGCTTCCCATGCAGCGCAACGATTTCGTGGGCGTCTTTCGCGCCATGGATGGGTTTCCGGTCACCATCCGCACGATCGACCCGCCACTGCATGAGTTCCTGCCGCGCCGCGAGGACCTGATGGTCGAAATTGGCAAGCTGGAAGTCACCAAACCGAAATCGCCCAAACTGAAAGAGCTGCGCTCGTTGCTGAACCGGGTAGAGCAATTGCATGAAGTCAATCCCATGCTCGGCCATCGCGGCTGCCGCCTCGGGATTACCTATCCGGAGATCACCGAGATGCAGGTGCGCGCCATCTTCGAGGCTGCCGTCAAGGTGGCCAAGGAAGGCGTGAAGGTGAAACCGGAGGTCATGATCCCTCTGACCGGCGGATTGAAGGAGATGGCCAACCAGGCAGCCATCGTGCGCCGGGTCGCGGAAGAAGTGTTCGCCGAGAAGGAACACAAGGTCGAGTATCTAGTGGGAACCATGATTGAGTTGCCGCGCGCCGCGTTGGTTGCCGATGAGATCGCCAAGGAAGCGGAGTTCTTCAGCTTCGGCACCAACGATCTCACGCAGACGACCTTCGGCTTCTCGCGCGACGACATCAATAAGTTCCTGCCGACATATCTTGCGGAGGGAATTCTGAAGCAGGACCCGTTCGCGGTGCTCGATCGCGAGGGCGTTGGAGAGCTCATAAGGATCGCCGTCGAGAAAGGTCGCAAGACGCGTCCGACCATCAAGATCGGGATCTGCGGCGAACATGGCGGCGAACCTTCTTCCGTCGAGTTCTGCGCGCAGCTCGGTTTCAACTACGTCTCGTGCTCGCCCTTCCGCGTGCTGACTGCACGCCTGGCGGCGGCGCAGGCAGGCGCAAGTGCGGAGCTGAAGATCGAAGGTGGACGAACGAAGTAACTGTCCTGAGTGTTGTTCGCCTATAGGAATGGAAGTTAACCACGGAGGCACCGAGATCACGGAGAAATCTCAATAGAAACCGAAAACTCTGTGTCCTCCGTGTCTTCGTGGTAAACGATTTTCGATAGACCCGTTCCGCGACTCCATTACTATTGCTCCTAGATGGTTTCCGCTCCCCGACGCTGGTATCGCAATCCTCTATCCCTGTTAATCGTCATTGCCGCTCTCAGCGCGTTCGTCATCCAATCCGGCGAGCTTGGCACCTCCGACACCTCGCATCGTCTGCAAACGACGCACTCGTGGTGGACCTCGGAGCCGCCGGTGCGCCCCTATGAGTATCCCGAGTTTGGCATTCACGGCAGGGGAGGGAAGCTCTTTAGCTGGTATGGCATGGGTCAGTCGCTGCTCATGTTCCCCGCGGATGTGGTGGGCACTGGCCTGGCGCACCTGCCGATCTTTGCCAACTACAACGACACCGATCCAACAGTCCGTGCGATTTTCGTGAGCTATACAACAAACATCCTAGTCAACGTTCTGACGGCGCTTGTCTGCTTCCGTTTTCTGTGCCAGTTGGGCTTCAGCATCAAACAGTCCGTCGCGGGGGTGCTGGCTCTCCTGTTCTGTACTACGCACCTTCACTACACGCAGAACATGATGGAGAACAACTACATCATGCTGCTGACCCTGACCGGCCTCTCGTTCCAATACGAGTGGCTTCGGACCGGCAGCGCGCGCGCACTGCTCATCGGTTCGGTCGCCTTCGGGTTAAACCTGCTGACTCGCCTGACCACGGGCCTCGACCTGATCGCCGGAGGAATATTCCTGCTTCTGGTCCTTTGGTTGGAGAACGTGCCCCGCCATGCATTATGGCAGCGTTTTCTCACCTACGCCAAGACGGCGTTGCCTGTGTATGTAGTCTTTGGACTAATCGATCGCCGGTATCAGCTCTACCGTTTCGGTTCGTTGTTCACCAACTACATCACCATCGCCGGACAGGAGCAGCGGCGGCTCAATCCATCGCTGCCAGCAAATTATCCGTGGGAAGTACCGTTCCACGTGGGTTTTCTCGGGCCATTGATCATGCCCGAGAAATCGATCTTCCTCTTTGACCCGCTGCTGGTACTCACGATTGTTCTCGCCGTGATCGCGTGGAAACATTTCCGTTCTGACATCCGAGCGTACCTGATCACGGCGTTTCTCCTACTGCTGGGCTACATCAGCTTCTACGCGCGATACACGGTCTGGAGCGGCGACTTCGCCTGGGGCGACCGTTATGTCTCGACCGCGGTTGAGTTGGCCGCGTTCATTTCGGTGCCGCTGCTGTTGCGATGGCGCACGTCCGTGGGAAGGCTGGTGTGGTGGATGGGAATCGCGCTGATCGCGTTCAGCACCGCGATTCAGTTAGCCTCCCTCGCCTTCTGGTTGCCGCTGGAAATCTACCAGGAGGACACGCTGGGACATCCCACGTTCGTGGTCTTCCTGCGCTTCAAGAACATCGCGGCCTTCGCCTTGGGAAAAATGCACGCATGGGGCCTCAGCAACGATTCCATGACTTACGATCCGTGGGACTACGTCCACATCGACACCTGGAACTTTCTGCCGTTCTTGCTGCGCCGGGTCGGAGAAGCTCCACGCTGGGTGGTCAATGTGACGTTTGTTGTTTGGGGCGCGGGACTGGCCGCTCTGGCTTGGGCGCTGTTACAGCTACGGAGGATGTTGCTGGCGGGGGAAGGCGAGGCTGAGGCCTGCGCAGAGCTGAAAGTGGAAGGCGGAAGGACCTCGTAATTAGGTAGTCAGGAAGAAGCGCCAGAAAGGCTCCACGGTAGAGGTGAAAGTTGCGGAACATATCACGATCCGGCGTTCGCGGTGCAGCCGAGCCCGCTGAAATGATTTGCCATCGTGCACGAAAATACTGTCGCTTTCCTCTACCCAGATCTTAATCAGGTAGCACTTTACCTCGGGTTTCGACTGCGAAGGGAATAACCAGCAGCCCGATCCCAAAGGCAACTGCTGTGAACGCTACCGGCTTGCCGGGAGTTCCCATTCGCATGACCAGAGCGCCAACTCCCAGGTTGACTCCCGCAGCAATGAAGCGGCCGAACGAAGTAGTGAACGCAAACGCGGTCGCACGCACCGTAGTCCCATACTGCTCCGGCAACCACAGAGTAAACACAGCGAAGTTGCCGCCAAAGAAGCCCAGAAAGAACAGCACCGCGATGAAGGGATGGAGTCCTTGTGGGAGGTAAAACGCCCAGCCAAAACTGAGCAGAATGCAGATGAGCATCCCGAGGAAATAGAAAGCCAGCGTCCGCTTGCGACCGAAGCGCCCGGCCAGCGGCGGGACCGCCAGGCAGCCCAGAATGGTGCCCAGAGACAACAAGCCCATGCCCAAGGAAGAGGTACGCACCGCCTGCGCTTGCAACATGCCAGCACGTTTTGCCAGGTTGATGATCGCAGTCGGTGCGTAAACGGCGCCCGCCCACAGGCCGCAGATGGCAGTGGCCAGCAGCACTGTGTTCACCAAGGTGCGCCGCGTATAGGGCTGACTGAAGATCCTGCGCAGAGAAGAGAGTCCTCCAACAGCTTTCACCTTGGCTTTTTGTTGCCAGCGCTGAGGCTCCTTCACGCGCAGCAGAATCATGGCGGCGACGAAGACGGGAGTAAGGCCGCACCAGAACATGGCACGCCAGCCATAGTGCGCTCCCACCGTGTAGTTGAGCGCTGAGGCTAGAAAGAAGCCCGCGTAGTATCCGGTCTGCAGATATCCCGCGCCCATCTTGCGCCGGTCTTCCGGCCAGGCTTCCGCGACATAGGTACCCGCCAGCGCCCATTCGCCGCCAATTCCGATGCCCGCCAGCAGGCGGAACAATCCTAATTGCCACACTGTCTGCGACATCGCGGCAGCGCCCGTGAAGATTGCGTAAACGAAGATGGTGGCGGCGAGCACTCGCGTCCGCCCGAACTTGTCGGCAATCGGACCCCAAATTAACGACAGTCCCCACCCCACCAGGAACAGCGCGAACAGGACGGACCCAGCGTACCCGACCGTAGCGGGCGTGGCTTTGATGCCCGACTTCGGAAGCAGCTCGGTGAGTGCTGGACTGAGGACGAGAGCATAGATTACGGAGTCCATGCCGTCGAGCGTCCAGCCGGCCCATGCGCCCCAAAATCCCGTGATTTGCTGGCGGTTGAGTTTGGTGTGAACGGTTAGTCGTGGAAGGGCCACTGCGTCGTTGGCCAAGGTGTTCTCCTTAACCGCAAGTGCTCACACAGACTTGCTGGGCGTGAGCAGCATAGCATGGCATGTCAAGAACTCATGTTCAGAGATAGTGGCCAAATCGCTCTCGAACGCATTTCGCTTTTTCAGCGCGGTCCGCGCGATCTTCTGGGAGGTCCCTATTTGCTACGACAAACCGCTCCTGATCAAGCAATTGTCCTTCGAGAGCACTACACTTGCCAACTTGGACGATCAGGTCTGGCTCCAATAAGTCCACCAAGCAGCGGATCGGAAAGCGTTCATTGCAACTGGTCATAGTTGGCTGATTGTCGACCCGCAATCCCCCAGTTCTCGCCGGCGCCCAGCATTTGGCGATGTTCGCGTACGCGACGTCCGCCGCTGTGAATCGGAATGGCAGAATGTCTGTAAACCTGCCCCATGTTCCCCAAGTCGGGATTTGTCTTTCATAATGCTTGCGACACTTCTTCAAGAGCTCGCCCTCCCCGATTGACCCATTTCGAAAGCCGCGCATGACGGCTTCGAAGTCAAGCGCTGTTTTAGCAAGACGACCCTCATTATGAATTTGCGCCAGGCAGAGAATCTTTAGGGATGCGTGCTCATAGTTCGATCCAAGATTTCCCGGCCATCGGATCGAGTCGTCTAGGCAAGACTTCTGGAACCAGTCCGGACGGAAACCCCGGCACTCCTTCAGATGAACATCATCGCAACCGATGACGTCTCTCGCGTACTTGAGCCATCCTTTTTCTAGTTGTGTAGTCATATCGTCTGGTGCATCATGGGGCTCCATGTGCGCGTTACTTGACACGTCGGGACGTGTGCCCAATACGGGCTCTTCCACTCCGGGCAACACCTTCGGCAGCGCCTCATCGCGCTGAAACACACATGTCGGCCACCACCCGGTCAGACAGCCCTAGGCGACGGGATCGTCGCCCGCGCTCCGAAACATTGTCGCGATTGCAGGCTTCATGACCTTACCCATCGCATTGCGCGGAAGTGCGTCCAGCACGAGCAGCCGCGACGGAAGTTTGTGGGCCGCAAGAAATTCCTTGGCCCAAGTGCGAAGGGAGGGCAGATCGACTACGCAGTCATCTTTTAACACCACAGCCGCGGCGACGCGCTCGCCCCACTCCGGATCGGGAACGCCCACTACAGCGCACTCGGCAACCGATGGATGCTCGCGCAGCGCTTCTTCAATCTCCAACGCCGATACTTTGTGCCCGCCCGTCTTGAGTATGTCAATGTTCGTCCGTCCGAGAATGCGATAGACACCATTTTCGACCACCGCAGTATCGCCAGTGCGAAACCAGCCATCGCGAAATGCATCGTGCGTAGCGTCGGGCTTGCCCCAATATTCCGCAAACACACTTGGACCACGAACTTCGATCTCGCCGGGCGTTCCCGGCGGGACCCGCTTGCCGTTCTCCCCAACAAGCTGCACCTCGACGCTCGGCAGTGGCGTCCCGACGCTGCCGGGTATGCGCTCGCCCCGTAACGGATTCGACAGCGCCATGCCAATCTCCGTCATGCCGTAGCGTTCCAGCAGTGTGTGGCCGCTGATTTCCTTCCAGCGTTCCAGGGTGCTCACAGGCAAGGCCGCCGAGCCGGACACCATCAAGCGTAACTTCGTGCATGCTTGACTGAGCGTTGCGCGCCTCTCGGGCGGTGCTGCTTCCCAGGCCGCGATGAGCTTCACGTAAACTGTCGGCACCGCCATGAACAGATTCACGCTGCCACTGGCGATGCGCTCCCACACGGCATTCGCGTCGAAGCGCTGCAGCATCTCACAGGTCGCTCCGGACCACAGGGCACAAGAAACGACGTTGATGATCCCGTGCACGTGGTGGAGAGGCAAACACAGCACGATCCGATCGTCGGCCAACCACTCCCATGCCTCCACCAGGCTCGTGATTTGCGCAGTAATATTGGCATGGGTTGTGACCACTCCCTTTGGCCGGCTCGTCGTGCCGCTGGTGTAGAGGATCATGGCTCGGCGCTCGCTGGCGATGTCTGGTAATTCTGCCGGTCGGCAAGCGAGAACCTGGTCATGTGACAACGCGGGGATGCCACGTGCTGCGGCAATTGGCGCAAGCAGCGGGTCCGCCAGAGCGTCGAACACCAACATTGATGCCTTAGTGTCGTCAATGAAGTATTCCAACTCAGAACGTGGAGAGTTGAGCGGCAGCGGGACAGCCACGCCACCGGCCCGCCAGATGCCCCACTGCATCGCAACCCACAGAAATCCTGGGGTCACCAGAAATGCTACGCGCTCTTCCTGAAGGTCCGCGCGACCGGCGAGCAGCGCGGAAGCCACCCGCGACGACGCATCAAGCAAATCGCCGTAGGTGTAAGAACCCTCCGAACCGACAACGGCGATGCGTTTGCCAGGCCGCTCGGCCCGAGCGACCAGCGGAAGACCTCCAGTGCGGCTCATCACACGCAGACGTTACATCGTCTTTGGCAGGTTGTCCACTTGCCGCCGTCGCCGACGGACAGGCGTCCACTCTGCGAAACCGGCTGACTTGTGCCGCCGTCTCGCGAAAACATCGCGATCCCGGAGAGTCTCGACAAAAGAGCAAATGGTAAAGTTCATGAGGCGCGAAATCTATCATGAGCTTCACACTGCTCGACTGGGTCGCCGTTGTCGGCTATCTCGCGATCACCCTCGTCATGGGGCTGTGGTTCCGTCGTCGGTCTGGGCGCAGCGTTGACGAGTACTTCGTCTCTGGGCGCAACGTGAACTGGTGGCTCGCCGGAACCTCAATGGTGGCGACCACGTTCTCTGCCGACACTCCGCTGGTCGTCACTGGGTTGGTTTACGCGCAGGGAATCTCCGGAAATTGGCTGTGGTGGGGCTTCCTGTTATCGGGCATGATGACGGTCTTCCTGTTTGCCCGGCTGTGGCGCCGTTCTGGACTGCTGACCGATGTGCAGTTTGCCGAGATTCGCTACTCCGGCAAGCCGGCCGCATTCCTTCGCGGATTTCGCGCGATCTACCTTGGCTTGCTGATGAATTGCGTCATCCTGGGATGGGTGACGAAAGCGATGACCAGCATCGTCAGTACGACGCTGGCGGGAACGCCAATGCTGACCAATGTTAGCCGCTTCATGAGCATGCATTTTGGCTCCCTGTGGATGGGCAACGACGGAGCGGCGCTTGCCATCTGCGTTTTCTTCCTGATTCCATTTACCGGGTTATACGTTGCTCTTGGCGGCCTCTGGGGAGTGCTTTGGACTGATCTGTTCCAGTTCGTGCTCAAGATGACCATCGTCATCGCGGTCGCCTATTTTGCAGTCGTTGCCTGCGGTGGCATGACAGCCATGCTCGACAGCCTGCGTAAGATACAGGCGGCCGCTGGCGCAAATGCCGCCAATCCACTGGGCTTCTTTCCCGAATTTTCGCGAGGCCTTACAGCCGAGCCGTTGTGGATGGTTCCGGTGGCGAGCTTCCTAGTGTTTATCGGGCTACAGTGGTGGGCGTTCTGGTATCCGGGCGCGGAGCCGGGCGGCGGCGGCTACATCGCACAGCGCATCTTCAGTGCGCGCGATGAGAAGCAGGGGCTGCTCTCGGTTTTATGGTTCAACATCGCGCACTATGCTATCCGTCCGTGGCCCTGGATCATTACTGGACTCGCTGTAGTCGTCTTGTACCCCGGACTTCAGCATCCGGAGACCGGCTATATGATGGTGCTGAACTCGCATCTTCCGCACCAGTATCGCGGGATTGCGATTGCAGGATTTCTGGCTGCGTTCATGTCCACGATTGCGACCCAACTGAACTGGGGAGCGTCCTACCTAGTTTCTGACTTCTATCGCAGGTTCGTGAATCAAAGAGCTTCCGAGAAGCACTACGTTCTGGTTTCGCGGTTGTGCACGGTATTGCTGGTTATCGTTTCTGCCCGGGTGTCGGTGCAGCTTGGCTCCATCGCTTCCGGATGGCAGGTCGTGCTGCAGATCGGAGCCGGCACCGGAGCGGTGTACATCCTTCGCTGGTATTGGTGGCGGATCAATGCCTGGAGTGAGATTTCCGCCATGGCCTGCTCGCTGCTGGTCACCCTCATTTTGAACCGCTGGCAGCCATTTACCGGCAACAGCTCACTGGTGTTCGCGAAGGGCGCAGTGGCGACCACCATCGTAACGACGATCGTGTGGCTGACGGTGACGCTGTTGACGAAACCCGAGCCGGAGCCAGTTCTCTTACGTTTTTATTGCCATGTGCGGCCGGACGTTCGCGGTTGGAAGCGCATTGCGGCGCAAGCTCCCGATCTTGCTGGATACCACGATCTGGGCAGTAATCTGGGTGCGTGGGCTCTCGGTTGTGCCATGGTTTACATGTGTCTCTTCGGAACGGGCAAGATACTACTGCATCAGCCTGCGACGGGAGTTCTTCTGCTGGTTGGCTCGGCGATCTGTGCCGTACTGCTCCATCGTGGCGTGGTGCAGAACTTCAAAGTAGAGTCGCAAGAGGCTGGCAGCGGTGCCCCAAACTGCATTGATGCATCAGTCGATGCCTTTGAACACTAGCGACATCTCCAATTGAGAAGGCGGAAACGTTCAGACTCAAAGGGGCCGAGCACATGGATCGCCCTCATGGCTCCAGCTTGACAGCGCTTGCGAAGCGTTTTACTGTAAGCGCCCACTGGGGGATAAGGTGCAAATGTCGCTGTCTCCGGTTACCGAAGTGGACGACGAGCTAGAACAGGCGGGCAAACCCGCAGGCCCGTGCGCGATGGTAGTGTTCGGCGCGACCGGCGATCTTACGATGCGCAAGCTGGTTCCGGCCCTTTACAACCTGGAAAAAGCCGGCCTTCTTCCTCAGGAATTCGCCGTTCTCGGCGTGGCCATCGACGATCTCAGCCTCGAAGAGTTTCGCAAGAAAGCGACTCGCTTCCTACAGGCTGAGGATCATGGTACCGAGGCGTGGGACCGCTTCCAACAATGCCTTCACTACCAGCGCGGAGACTTCGGCGACGAGGCTACCTACGCCAAGCTGGGAGAAGCGCTGGCTGCCATCGATCAGGAGCACGGCACCAGCCAGAACTATCTTTTCTATATGGCCACCTCGCCTAAGTTCTTCTGCGAAATCGTTCAGCAACTGGGACGATCGGGCCTTTCCAAGCAGGACGCGGGTCATTGGCGAAGAGTGGTGATCGAGAAGCCGTTTGGCCAGGACCTCGACTCTTCCATGGCGCTCAATCAAAACATCAAGGACGTGCTCTCGGAAAAGCAGATTTATCGGATCGACCATTATCTGGGCAAAGAAACCGTGCAGAACATCATGGTGTTTCGTTTCGGCAACGGGATCTTTGAACCGATCTGGAACCGGCGCTATATCGATCACGTTGCGATTACGAACGCCGAGACTGTCGGCGTCGAACTGCGCGGGGGCTATTTTGACGCAGCCGGCACCTTGCGCGACATGGTTCCTAATCACATGATGCAGTTGATCAGCCTGACCGCAATGGAACCTCCGGCGTCGTTCAGTGCCGATGCGGTACGCGATGAACAAGCAAAGGTCCTGAATGCGATCCAACCACTGAGTTCGGAAGATGTTCTGCATCAGGCGGTCCGCGGACAGTATGGGGAAGGGATGATCGCGAAGGAAAAGGTGCAAGCCTACCGGTCAGAGCCTGGGGTCTCGCCGGAATCGAAAACCGAGACCTTTGTCGCCATGAAGCTGAACATCGACAACTGGCGGTGGGCCGGCGTGCCGTTTTATTTGCGAACGGGAAAACGTATGGCCAAGCGACATACCGAGATCAACATTCAGTTCAAGCGGGCTCCGTTTCAGTTGTTCCGCCAAACCGCCGTGCACAAACTGCAGACCAATCGACTGGTGATTCAGATACAGCCGGATGAAGGCATGGCGCTTGGTTTCGGCGCGAAAATCCCTGGCGCTCAGCTGCGGCTGGGATCGGTGGAGATGAGCTTTGAATATGCGAAGTATTTTGGCACCGAGCCTTACACGGGCTACGAGGTCCTGTTGTACGACTGCATGATCGGCGACGCGACTTTGTTTCAGCGTGCTGACATGGTTGAGGCTGGCTGGAAAATCCTCGATCCAGTCCTCGATGTGTGGAAGGCGCTGCCTGCTCGTAACTTTCCTAATTACGCATCCGGCACGTGGGGGCCCAAAGAGTCGGAGGACCTCATGGAGCGCGACGGCCGGCACTGGAGGAAAATCGTATGATACTGGCGGGCGACATCGGCGCTACTCACTCAAGGCTCGCTGCCTTCGACACAGAGGGGAATCGTCTCCAATGCGCGGTGGAAAAAATCTATTCCAGCGGGGAGCACAAGGGCCTGGCGGAAATTGTTGCCGACTTCACCAAAACCGAGGGGATACCGGCGCAGTCTGCGTGCTTTGGAGTCGCCGGCCCGGTCCGGGGAGGTCGTAGCAAGATCTCAAATCTTCCTTGGATCATTGATTCGCGGGAACTTGCCGCGCAGTTGAAGCTGCGGACAGTCGGGCTAATCAACGATCTGGAAGCCTTTGCGTACGGGATTGATGCCCTCGAGTCCAAAGACTTCGTCACGTTAAGTGAAGGCTCGAGCGGCGCGGAGGGAAATATGGCCGTGGTGTCGGCTGGAACCGGACTAGGTGAAGCCGGCCTGTACTGGGACGGCTTCCGTCATCGCCCCTTCGCTTGCGAAGGCGGACACACCGAATTCGCTCCCAAGAACGATATCGAGGTAGAGCTGCTTCGATACCTGATGAAGAAGTACCAAAACCAGCATGTGAGTTATGAGAGAATCCTGTCCGGTCCAGGCATCAAGAACATCTACGACTTTCTGAGGGACACCTCGAAAGAACAGGAGCCCGCCTGGTTGAGAGACGAGCTAGCCAAGGCTTCAGATGCTCCGGCGCTAATCTCGCAGTTAGCTCTTGCGAACAAGGCCGCGATCTGCGAGCGGACCTTGTCGATCTTTATCAGTGTCTTCGGATCGGAAGCTGGAAACTGCGCTCTGAAGTTCATGTCTACCGGAGGAGTCTTTGTCGCCGGCATCGCCGGAAAGATAGTGTCGAAGATGAAGGAGGACACGTTCATGGACTCCTTCCTCGACAAGGGTCGCATGAAGACTCTGTTACAAGAGATCCCCGTCAAGATCGTTCTCAATGATGATTCTGGATTGATAGGAGCAGCCCGGTTCACCCTCATTCAGAAAGCGTTCCGAGGGTAAGCAGGGTTGGGGCTTCGAAACGGCCAGGAACAATTCCGCCGCTGGTTACAGATCAGGCGCAAACTTTAACGCATTTCAAGTTGCGACCCGATCATTGGACTTCAGGCTTATACAAACAAAAGGAGGGGCAATCTTATGTCCGTGGATTATCTGCTCAAGACGGAAGCCTCTGTGTACTCTTTTGCTGATCTGCAGCGAGATAAAGTAACAGTGTGGGACGGGGTAACGAATCCAGCTGCAGTGAAAAATCTAAGGGAAATGACACCCGGAGTGCGATTGGTTATCTACGAGACCGGAGATCGCAAGAGCGCAGTTGGCACCGCGTCGGTCGTTTCCGTCGATGCTACCGACCCCAGAAATCCAATGGTGAAGATCAAAGCCGGAAAAGCACTTCCGCAGCCGGTCTCTTTGGCTCAGATTAAGGCCAACCAGCTGTTCGCAGATTCGCCTCTGGTGCGTCAAGGAAGACTTTCCGTCGTACCGTTGACAAAGCCACAGTATAAGGCTTTGACGGGTGAATAGGATCGCACCAGGTTACGAAGCTGCTGCTATGTCGCCACCTCGCTCTCGGTCAGGGGCTCCAGAGCAACGCGCTGCGATCCGGGATCGACCACCCGCTGCATCAGCACCGCCGCGATCGCCATGAAAACTCCACCCGCGATCACAGCCGCCAGCCGATTGTTGTGCAGCAAGTGGTTCATGACCCAGCCGAAACCCAGCGAAGTAATGATCTCGGAAGGACGATGAAGAAGTTAAAGATACCCATGTACACACCGGTCTTATCTGCTGGCAGCGATCCGGCGAGAACTGCGTAAGGCATGGAAAGCGTGCTGGCCCAAGCGATACCGACACCCGTCATCGACAGCAACAGGAGGTACTTGTCATGGATGACGACCACAGACAGCAGGCCGAGCGCGCCGCACCCAGCCACAGGAAAACAGAGTGGACTGGAATCGTTCGCAGGATGTATAGTGCGGGCCGTGGCCGGCTAAGACGGAAATCCCCGTAAAATCGTCTGGCTGAGGTTTGTCCGACAATTCTATGTGGTGTTTTCATCGGAGGGAAGTATGAAACCGGAAGAGTCCCGCCCAATCAGGCTCGCTGAGTATTCAGCTCTACGCGACGAGATTACGACATTCCTGTCGCTCCAGGTTCAATTCATGAACTGGAGCGTTGTACTGGGAGGCGCCATTGCCGGACTATTCATTGAGAACCGATCTTTCGAACTGGTGGCTCTTTTCCCTCTCCCATTTCTGATTTTTGGGTTTCTGTATTTAGATGCAAAGGCTCGTGTCCTGCGCGCAGCAAAATATATCCAAAATGAGCTTCGACCGACCTTGATCGACCCTGCCGATGAAGCGCTAAGCCTGAGGTGGGAACTATTCATCAGAGAAAAGTACGTTTTCAAAAATGGCCTGTCAGTGGGCGAGAAATCAAGATGGGTCCTATTCTTGATGCCTAGCGTGCTGTCGATGATCATTTGGTTGTGGTTGACTCGGAATGTGCTCCAGCCACAGCATTGGCTCCTGGTGGGATTCCTATTTCCGGTCGAGTTAATTGGGATTATCTTCTTCTTATTGATCGCGCTGAAACTCGAGCACTATGACAAGAAACTTTGTGAGAAAGAAAAATAACCCCCCTGCCTTTTGCTACTTTCCGCAGCTTAGCGCGCCCGATGCCCGCAGTCAGCTGAGGGTTTTGCGTCGTAAGCTGGAGGACTCTGGAACTCTCCACATCCCAGTAAACCAAAATGGTGTCTACGCGGCGAGTGCAAGCCAGACGACGGACTCCCGGACTGGCTATCAAGACGCTTGGCTGCGCGATAACGCGATGGTTGCCTTCTCCCGTTGGCAGTGCGGAGATTCGGAGGGGGCGTTTAAGACCTTGCAGGGCCTAACGACTTTCTTGAAGACCCAGGCTCATAAAATGGAAGCAATCATCGCTCGCCCCGAGTTGGGACACGATGTTCAGCAGCGCCCTCACGTTCGGTTCAATGCGAAAACCCTGAAAGAACTTGATAAAGGCTGGGCCCACGCCCAAAACGATGCGCTTGCCTACGTGGTTTGGCTGAGGCTTCGCTTGGCCGGCCGCGACCCGCAGTTTCGGCTGAGTCAAGATGAGCGCGACCTGTACGATTTGTTCCCTGCATATTTTTGGGCAATCAGGTACTGGGAGGATCTCGATAGTGGTGCTTGGGAAGAGAGCCGAAAAGTAAATTCCTCCAGCGTGGGCGCAGTCGTTGCTGCTCTTCTTGAGTTTCAGAAACTGGAGAAGAGCCGAAGAGGACACCCCAGTGAGGCAGAACGGAAACGCCTCGATGCGCTTGTACGCCATGGCCTGCAAACCCTCCACCAGCAACTTCCGTTCGAGTCGCCCCCTATTCGAAAGACAGATGCGGCATTACTATTTCTTATATATCCACTAGGACTTATTGGCCCTTCAGGAGCGATTACAGATCGAGGAATGCAGGATTGGATACTGTCCCTGGTTCGAGCCAGATTACTAGGTGCAGTTGGCATCAAGCGATACATTGGTGATTCCTACTATTGCCAGGATTATGACAAATGGCTTTCTCCGGCACAGCGTGCGGGTGATTTCAGCACTCGGATTGAGCTTCGTGATGAACTACTTCAGCCCGGATGCGAGGCGCAATGGTGTCTGTTTGATCCTCTCCTGTCCGTTATTTATGGAGAGAGAAACCTCCTAGGTGAGCAACTCGAGTTTCTGAACCGAGCACTTGCACAACTCACGGTCGATGGAGCATGTGCCGAATTATACTATCTTAGGCATGGAACTTATGTTCCTAACGAGCACACGCCACTAGCCTGGACCCAGGCGAACCTTGCAATTGCCATCCATGAGCTGGAGTCATCGTTGAACAGACGCAAGCGCAGGCCGTAACCTTCCCTTTTAATCGGCATTCTCGTGGCGCGGCAGCAGGGTTGGTAATAAACAGCTGTGCGAAGGGATAATTTCAACCGTGAGAAAATGGGATGCTTGTCACGAGGCTGAAAGCTCTACCGGACCAGAGAGGTGGGCAGATGACTCGCGCTGTTGCGCGCTCATGCATTTCTGTTCTCGCCTTGGTCCTTGCATTTTCAGTCGCAGCCGCGGCCCTTCCTGGCAGCGAACCCCGCGTCACGAAGGTCGAACCTCCAAATTGGTGGGCCGGTTTCCAGCCGGCCGTTATGGTCTTGCTTTACGGGGACAACTTGACCGGGGCAAACATCTCGGTGAATTATCCCGGCGCCTTCGTCAACAAGGTTCAAGCTCAGCCCGACGGCAAACATGTTTTCGTGTGGCTGAAGTTGGATCCCGGGACTCGCCCCGGCGACATAAGCCTCAACGTAAAAACTCCCTCAGGTGCGACGCGTGTGAACCTCCCGCTGCTACAGCGCTCGTCGCAGCAGGGAAAGTTTCAGGGAATTACCCGCGACGATGTTATTTACCTGATCATGCCGGACCGCTTCGCTGACGGCGATCCCAACAACAATCAGCCCAAGGGTGCGGCGCCAGGAACCTATGACCGTGCTCGTCCCAAGACCTATCATGGCGGCGATCTAAAGGGCATTCAGGAGCACCTGCCGTACTTGAAGGACCTGGGGGTCACCGCGCTCTGGCTCACGCCGCTGTACGACAACGACGATTCCACCTCTGACTATCACGGCTACGGCGCGGTTGACGAGTACGCCGTCGAAGACCACTTCGGCACAATGAAGGATTACCAGGACTTGGTCGCGGCAGCCCATCAACTCGGCCTCAAGGTCCTGCTGGACATGGTCCCGAACCACGTGGGCCCCAAGCATCCATGGGCGACGTCACAGCTCTCTGCAAACTGGCTGCACGGCACGGTTGAGCATCATCTCGACACTGACTATTACTATCCGCCGATCACCGACCCGCATGCCGTGAAGGCAAACTACGTGAGCGCGCTCGAAGGGTGGTTTGCTAACGTTCTACCCGACCTGGCGCAGGAGAATCCTTTAGTTGCCGAGTATCTGTTGCAGAATGCTCTGTGGTGGGCAGAGAGCGGCGGGATCGACGGTTTCCGCATCGATACGTTCCCTTACGTTCCTCGTACTTTTTGGGCCTACTATAACAATGGCCTGTTCTCGACCTACCCGCACTTCTTCACCGTCGGCGAGATTTACAACTCCGATCCCACGGTGACCTCGTACTGGGCTGGCGGGCAGACTGGCTTCGATGGCATCGATACGGGTTTGACCACTCCGTTCGACTTCCCGATGAATTCTGCCATTCGCGAGGTGGTCGCTCATGGGGCGTCCGCAAAGAAGATTGTCGATGTGCTTCGGCAGGACCGACTGTATCCGCATCCTGAGCTGCTAGTCACGTTCATCGGCAATCACGACATGAGGCGTTTCCTTACTGACGCCGATGGTTCGTATGAAAAGTTGAAGCTGGCATTTTCTCTGTTGGCAACACTGCGAGGAATTCCGCAGCTTTACTATGGCGATGAGATCGGAATGACGGGCGGCGCCGATCCGGACAATCGCCATGATTTCCCGGGCGGCTTTCCAGGCGATCCTCATAACACTTTTCTGGCCGGCGGACGCTCCCCGGAAGAGCAGGAGATTTTCTTGCACGTGCAGTCACTGCTTCGTCTGAGGCAGAAACATCCGGCGTTAAGGCAAGGCCGCCAATGGCACGTCGGCTGGGATGACAGCTATTACGCGTTTGTGCGCGAAACCGCCGAAGAAAAGTTGTTCGTCGTGTTTAATAATTCGCAAACGACCAGGGACATCACGATCACGACCGAGGGCACTGCGCTGGAAAACGGAAGTCAGTTTGACAACCTTTTCGGAACCGCACGAATAATTCTTAAGAACAAAGCCTTGCAGGTGAGCCTGCCACCAACCAGTCTAGGTGTCTTCGACGTACGCTAGACAGTGAAGCGGCGACCTGCGCTTTGAGTCGACCTACTACCTTGCACGTCGACCAATTGACATACACCTGCCTGGTGAAGCAGAATTCTGGAACTTTGTTTCTCGAGTTTTCGACTACCTTGAGGGTTCCCAAGAAAGCGTTTCACTTTGACATCTGCGCTTGCGGGTGCAGGTGCCGCTTGTGAGAGGAGTCACGAAGATCCTCCCATTCACCTTTGCAATTGCGACTTTTCAGAAAAGAGGTCAGTTTTGACAAAGAAGCTGTTTCTCGCCGTAATCACATTCTTGTTCGCTGTCGGCAGTATCTCGCAGGCGCAGACACTGACACGACTCACTAACCAGCCCCCGGATGGAGCCGGAGGTATCGGTTTTCTGTTAACCGATGGAACGGTAATGTTTCAAGGCAACGTCGGGAACGATTGGTGGAAGCTCACGCCCGATATTAACGGAAGCTATGTCAATGGAACGTGGACGCAACTCGCCAACTTGCCCAGTGGGTACGAGCCCGATGCCTTCGCTTCGGCTGTCCTAGCCGACGGCCGGCTCTTGATTGAAGGCGGCGAATACAACTTTGGCCAATTCACGCTTACCAATCTGGGCGCGATTTACGATCCCAAACTCAACACCTGGACCCCGCTAAACCCACCTCCCGGGTGGGACTATATTGGAGACTCGCCATCGGTCGTGCTGCCCAATGGCCATTTTCTTATCGGCCGGAAACTAGATATGCAGATGGCGGAGTTGGATCCGGCTACTCTTCAGTGGACGGCAATGGGATCAAGCGGTAAGAGTGACTTTAATGCCGAAGAGGGATGGACCCTCATGCCCGGCGGCACAGTTCTGACCGCCGATGTATTGACCAATCCAAACTCGGAAAGGTACATCCCGTCGATGCAAGAGTGGGTCTCTGACGGCAGCACAATTGCCAACCTCCAGGGGCCTCCAGAAGAGGGTTGTATCCCGTATGGAGGTGGCGAATATTGTCCTCCAGGTGAAATCGGCCCTGCCATTTTGCGTCCCGACGGCACAGTTTTTGCGACCGGAGCGACCCACTTGGGCGCCAGTGCCGGACATACCTCGATTTATCATCATGGAGCTAGCCCCACTGATCCCGGCACCTGGGTACCTGGCCCCGATTTCCCCAATCACGATGATGCCGGCGACAACTTTGCCGTGCTGTTGACTAATGGCAAGGTACTGGTGGAGGGTAACTCGGGTAGATTCTACGAATTCGACGGGACCAACTTTACTCCTACGCTGAACAGCAACGGCGGTGGTTTACTCGTGCTGCCCACGGGCGAAGTGATCGTCGGGGGCACGGAGGTTTACACCGCCACCGGGAGCTATATCCAACCGTGGACGCCCTCCATTTCTATTTGTCCATCCACCGTCGTGCGCGGGCAGACCTACACTATCTTCGGCAGGCAGTTCAATGGCCTGTCGCAAGCTGCTGCGTTCGGGGATGAGTATGAGACCGCAACCAATTACCCATTGGTGCGGATCAAGAATCTCGCCACCGGACATATTTTCTATGCCAAGACACACGATCACAACACCATGGGGATTGCAACAGGCGCCGTGCCCACGTTCACGCATTTCGATGTTCCTGCCGGAATGGAGACTGGGCCAAGCACCCTGGTAGTAGTAGCGAACGGTATCCCCTCTCTTCCCGTAAACGTAACGGTGAACTAGCGCCGCGAAGCAGGATGTGAGCCACTAACCCCTCCTGTGCCGCAGACTTTCGTGTGGCACAGGAGGATTCAATTCTCCCGAACCGTCAAAGTCCAGCCAGCAGTGAATTAACGAGACGCCACCTGTGTGAACGTGCTCGCTCACTGCATGTGCTGCCCGCCGTTAATGGAGATGTTGGCGCCGGTGACAAATGCCGCTTCGTCCGAGCACAGATAGATGATCAGGCCGGCGACTTCGTCCGGCCTGCCGAGCCGGTTGATTGGAATCTGTGGAATGATTTTGCCGTCAAGGATATCGCTGGGTATCGCCATCACCATCTTGGTTCCGATGTAGCCAGGCGAGATAGTGTTGACGGTCACGCCTTTCTTGGCCACCTCAAGAGCTAAGGCTTTAGTAAAGCCGTGCATTCCCGCTTTTGCGGCCGCGTAATTCGTCTGGCCGAATGCACCCTTCTGGCCATTTACCGACGAAACGTTGATGACGCGACCCCATCCCCTGGTCACCATGCCATCGAGAACCTGCTTGGTCATATTGAACACGGAATCGAGGTTGGTGTGGATCACCTCATCCCAGTGCGCTTTCGTCATCTTCTTGAAGGTGTGGTCGCGGGTGATACCAGCGTTGTTGACCAGGATATCGACTGGGCCAACTTCTTTCAGAATGTTCGACACGCCCAGCTCGCACGAATCATAGTCGGAGACGTCGATCGGAGTTGCCGTGAACGGATAACCGCGGTCCTTCATGCTGGAGAGCCAACTCTCGGCTGTCTTGTTACCTGGAGAATACGTCACGACGACCCTGTAGCCAGCGTCGTGCATTTTCGTGCTAATGGTTTCACCAAGTCCACCCATACCACCCGTAATTAGTGCAGTTCGTTGTGCCATGCTTAATCTTTCACCTCACAGTACCTATTTTGAATTGGCAGGTGCATTCTTGGCAAAGTGTGAGGCGCGAGCGGGTGAACCAAGGACCGCAGCTTGAGCGAACGGCCCGATTCCTCGTCACCGCCCCCTTGCCATGCCTCTGCTACACTCGAATGTTTTGCAGTGTGTTTTGGACGCACTAACGAACTTCATCTGAGGCAATCATGGACATCAGAACAGTGGGAGTAATCGGCGCGGGCACGATGGGCAATGGCATCGCTCACGTCTTCGCTAAGAATGGCTACAACGTTGTGCTGGTCGATGTGGAGCAGCGCTTCATCGATCGCGGCCTGCAAACGATCAGCTAAGAACCTGGAACGCGAGGTTGCTAAGAATAAGTTGACGTCGGAGCAGCGCGACCAGGCGCTGGGGCGCATCACGGGCACAGCCGATCGCAAGCGGTTGGCTGACTGCGATTTCATAGTGGAGGCGGCCAGCGAGCGCTTTGAGATCAAGGCCGACCTCTTCCGCGAATCTTGATGCGATCTGCCGGCCGGAGGTTCTGCTCTCGTCAAATACGTCGTCAATTTCGATTACCAAGCTGGCAGCAGTGACCAGGCGGCCCGACAAAGTCATCGGGATGCACTTCTTCAATCCTGTGCCGGTGATGAAGCTTGTCGAGGTGATCCGTGGATTGGCGACCTCAAACGAGACGTTCGCGACGGTCAAAGGTCTCGCCGAGAAATTGGAGAAGACTCCGGTCGAGGTGAATGATGCGCCCGGCTTTGTCTCGAACCGGGTATTGATGCCGCTGCTGAATGAAGCCATGTACGCCGTGATGGAAGGCGTGGCCACGCCCGAAGCGGTGGACGAAGTCTTCAAGCTTGGGATGGCGCATCCGATGGGTCCGCTGACCTTGGCGGACTTCATCGGACTCGACGTCTGCCTCGACATCATGCGCGTGTTGCAGTCTGGCCTCGGAGATCCCAAATACCGGCCCTGCCCGCTGCTGATCAAGATGGTCGATGCCGGATGGCTCGGGCGCAAGTCCGGGCGCGGGTTTTATCAGTACTAGGGACGTAAGAGCGAAATTTGCCGGCCGGTAGGTCAGCGGGCTTGGTGACAAAGCTCACTGCTCCGGCAATGGACACCGTTTACCCTGTTAGATGCGGAGCTAACCCGCACTTACCGCGAGGTGAACATGAGTTTTGCCGCCACCATCGATCACATCGAGAACCAGACGTTTTCTGAATTGAAGGTGGGCGACTCGGCCAGTATCTCCCGCACCCTCACCTCGAAAGACATCGAGCTGTTCGCGATCATGTCGGGCGACGTGAACCCGGCGCACGTGGATGAAGAATTCGCCAAGAGCGACATGTTCCACAAGATCATTGCCCATGGCATGTGGGGTGGCGCGCTCATCTCGACGGTGTTGGGTACCCAGCTTCCTGGTCCCGGCGCAATCTATCTCAGTCAGTCGTTACGCTTTCGCCGGCCAGTGGCAGTGGGTGACACGATTACGGTGACCGTCAAAGTCGTAGAGATGGAGGAGAGCAAGCACCGCGTCACGCTCGAGTGCCAGGCGACAAACCAGGACGGCGAGGTCGTGATCACTGGGACCGCCGAGGTAATTGCACCAACAGAAAAAATCTCGCGCGAACGGGTCACGCTGCCCGAGATCAAACTGCTGGAGAAGGGGCGGCAGTATCGAAAGTTGATTCAGCAGACCAAGGGGCTGTACCCGATTCGCACGGCGATCGTCCATCCGGTCCAGGCGGCATCTCTGCTGGCGGCGATCGAGGCGGCCGACGCCAACCTGATCATCCCGGTATTGGTCGGACCGGAAGCGAAGATCCGTGCGGCTGCGGAAAGCGGGAAGCTCGACATCTCTCAGTTTGAAATCGAAGCTACAGAACACAGCCACCAGGCAGCTGAGCGGGCCGTCTCGATGGCACGCGAGCATAAGGTGGAGGCGCTGATGAAAGGCAGCCTTCATGCCGACGAGCTATTGCAATTTGTTGACTCCCCACAAGGGTTGCGCACGGCACGACGCATGAGCCATGTGGCAGCCCTGGAACTACCCAGCTTCCCACGTCCGTTATTTATTACCGACACGGCGGTGAATATCTCGCCAACGGTGGAGGAGAAGCGCGATATCGTGCAGAACGCGATTGATCTTGCGCATGCACTGGGAATGTCGCTGCCCAAAGTTGCCATCCTGTCAGCGCGCGAAGAGGTGTCGTCAAAGCTGCCTTCGTCCTTCGACGCCGCTGTGCTCTGCAAGATGGCTGACCGCGGGCAGATCACCGGAGGCGTGCTGGATGGGCCGCTTGGATTCGACGTGGCAGTCTCCGAAGCCGCAGCGAAGGCGAAGTGTGTCGAGTCGCCGGTTGCGGGGCATGCCGACATCCTGGTGGTGCCCGACCTTGAAGCGGGCGCCATTTTGCTGAAGCAACTCGAATACATGTCGGACGCACAGGTGGCCGGCGTCGTGGTGGGCGCCAGAGTGCCGATCATCGCGACCAGCCGCACCGACAATACCCTGGAACGTCTTGGTTCTTGCGCCCTCGCGCTGCTGCTGGCGCGCAACAACCAGGCTAATGCATCCTCACCGCCAGTCTCGCGATTGTGAATTGGAGCGGGGGCAGTATCAAGAACAGCAGACCGGCTTACCGCTTTCCGGGGCTGACCCGAAGCGAATTGGGAAAAGGTTGCGTTTTCTCAAGAGACTGGAAATCCCAATGCTGTGAATACCAGAAACATGTGACAATGGTCACAGAGGATGGGTCGCACATAATGCCACTATGGTCCATCATCCAGAGAATTTCGCATGATCGCCACAGGTAGCATGACGAGGCAATCGTAACGATTCTTCGGAGTTCTTGAGTCGGGGTTGGGCGATTTCGTTCGAGGGTGGTTTTAGGGCCAGGTTTTTCCAACCGCGTCTTTCATCGACGAAACACAACGCCACTTGCTGGACCAAGCAATAAAAGTTGCGGAAGGAACGCGCCTAATGGCACGCATCATTGAAGTGACCGATTTGATTCTGCGAGATGCGCAGCAGAGCCTTCTGGAAACCAGCATGGCTCTCGAGGATGTCATCCCGGTCTGCGAAGACCTGGACAATGCGGGCTACTGGTCTTTGGAATGCTGGGGCGGTGCATCCTTCGATTCGTGCATTCGTCTCCTGAATGAAGACCCGTGGGAGCGACTGCGGACCTATCGCAAGCTGCTGCCCAAGACCAGGTTGCAGATGCTCTTACGCGGGCAGAACCTGCTTGCCTATCGCAACTTCGATGATTCGATTGTCAATCGGTTCGTGGAGAAAGCAGCCTTGAACGGCATAGACGTATTTCGGGTCTACGACGCGTTCAATGACGTCCGAAACCTGAAGGCCAGCCTGGAAGCGGTCCGGAAAATTGGCAAACACGCGCAAGGATCAATCTGCTATGCCCCAAGTCCGGTGCACACGATCACAGCCTATGTGGACATGGCGCAACAGATAAAGGAAATGGGCTGCGACTCAATCTGCCTTCGAGACGGGGGCGGTATTCTTAAACCACAAGCCGCTTACGATCTGGTTAAGGGCATCAAGGAGAAGTGCGGCGAAGACACGCTGGTAAGCGTTCACACCCATTCAACGACTGGGGTGACGATGGTCTCCCTGATGAAGGCCGTCGAGGCAGGGTGCGACATGGTCGATACTGCGATCAGTTCGCTGGCCTTTGGTCGAGGGCACAATCCAACCGAGAGCTTCGTAGAGATGCTGGAGGGTACGGGTTACGAATGCCGGCTGGACATGGAGAGGATTCTTCGTGTCAAGCAGCATATCGCCACCGTCCGTCCACGGTACCGCGCATTCCTGGACGGACACGTCGGCGTTGAGACCGAGTTATTTGAGAGCCAGATTCCTGCGAAGATGATTTCGAGCACGGAATATCAATTGAAAGGACAGGACACAGCTCAATCGCTGCAGGACGTGATGTCTGAAATCCGGGAGGTTCGTAGAGACGCTGGATATCCCGCGCTGGAGCCCCCGGTAGATCAGATTATCGGCACCCAGGCGGTGTTCAACCACTTGCAGGGCAGGTACAAGGTGCTCACCAGTGAATTTGCCGACTTGATGCTCGGCTACTACGGCACCGCGTTAGGAGAGAAGAATGCGGAAGTAGTGACGATGGCATCCGCCCGCGCTAACAAGCCGCCCATCAGTTGCCGGGCCGCCGACTTACTGGAGGCGGAGTGGGAACAGAGGCGATCAGCCGCCACGGCGCTACCTGGCTTTAACGGCACCGACGAGGATGTATTGACTTACGCCATGTTTCCAAAGATCGCACCACAGTTTTTCAAGACACGCACCGAAGGCCCGAAGCAAGTCGGTAACGAGCCCGGAACCGAGGATTCGGAACGGTCAGTTTTAAATCGCAGCACGCCGGCATCACAAGTGACTTACGTCGTGACCCTCAATGGCAAGGAACACAAGGTCACCGTAGCACCGGCCAGCTAACACAGGCATGAAGTTGGCTTTTCGGATTTGAAGCGAGCCAGGGAGGCACAAATGGCTACACCAACCCTTAAACCGGCCAGTACGACCATGGCGGAAAGAATCAGTGAGCTTAGCGAGAAGCGCGAGAAGCTTCAGCAGGGCGGCGGCAAACAACGACTGGCTAAGCAGCACGAATTGGGCAAGCTCAGCGCCCGGGAGCGAATAGAAAAGCTTGTCGATCACGAAAGTTTCCAGGAAATAGGTCTCTTTGCAAAACATCGCGCCACCTACTTCGGCATGGCGGATAAGGAACTGCCGGCCGATGGAGTGGTCACCGGATGCGCGACCGTGGACGGCCGTTTGATACATCTTGCCAGCCAGGATTTCACCGTTGCAGGTGGAGCGGCGGGCGAAGTGCACTGCGCAAAGATCAAAGAGATGATGCAGCTTTCGATGAAGACTGGAAGCCCATTCGTATTTGTTAATGATTCCGGTGGTGCGCGGGTCCAGGAAGGGATCGACAGCCTGGCTGGTTATGCCAGCGTGTTCTACAACAACGTTATGCTTTCAGGCACCGTGCCGCAGATTTCTGTCATCTGCGGTCCTTGTGCAGGTGGCGCGGCCTATAGCCCCGCGCTGACCGATTTCATCATCCAAACCAAGCGCGCACAGATGTTCATCACCGGCCCGCAGGTGATCAAGCAGGTGACGGGAGAGAGTGTGACGGCGGACCAACTGGGCGGGCCGGCTGCCCAAATGAATCGATCCGGGGTTGTTCACCTTATTGCAGAGGACGATGACGGCGCCTTGTCTCTGTGCCGGAGACTGTTGGGCTTTTTGCCGTCGAACAACCTCGAAGATCCTCCTCGCCTGGCTTATGCCGAGGAGCTTGAGATTGATCCCCAGCTAAACGACATAGTGCCGGCGGAATCTAAAGTCGGCTACGATATACGGACGGTGCTCGCACGAGTGCTGGATCACCAGGATTTCTTCGAAATTCAGCCGGGTTTCGCAGCGAACATAGTAATCGGGTTCGGCCGCCTTCAAGGGCGCTCCGTGGGAATTGTCGCGAACCAACCGTGCGTGCTCGCCGGAGCGCTCGACATTGATGCGTCCGACAAGATGTCCCGCTTCATACGATTCTGCAATGCCTTCAATATCCCCTTGCTCACCTTCGTCGATGTACCGGGATTCTTGCCTGGCGTGGAGCAGGAGTACGGAGGCATCATTCGTCATGGAGCAAAGGTGCTCTTCGCCTATTCGGCTGCAACCGTCCCTAAAATAACGGTGGTAATCCGCAAGGCTTATGGCGGTGCTTACATCGGGATGTGCTGCAAAGACCTGGGGGCGGACCGGGTGGTAGCATGGCCCACCGCAGAAATCGCGGTCATGGGCGCCGAAGGAGCCGCGGAAATCGTCTTTCGCCGGGAGATCGACTCCGCGGAAAACAAGGTGCAGCGGCGCGATGAACTGATCGAATCGTATCGTGAAAAGTTTGCAAATCCATACATATCGGCTGGCCGAAGGCTCGTCGATGACGTAATCGAGCCCGCCGAAACCAGAAGATATCTGGCGCGGGCCCTGGAAGCTTTGCATACAAAAAGGGAGCTTCGTCCAGCGAAGAAGCACGGCTTGATTCCACTCTAGAGGAGGCGCTGGCATGGTTACTGACGCAACCGTTACGTCCGAAATGTTGGCAGTGATCGCCGCGAGTATTACGGCCTTCCTCGGCAAGAAGGTTCGGATTCGCTCCGCCACGGTGCTAGAGACTCCATACGCCGATCAGCGATGGGCACGGCAAGGCCGGTTGATCGTCCAAACATCGCACAACCTTGGCCAGCTAAGGCGATGACCGTGTCTGCGGAAGGTACTGCGAACGTAGAATGGGCAGCACTCCCTGCGAGGGCCAACGATGAAGTTAGAGATATCGATTGACGGGCAACGATACGAAGTCGAGGTCGAGGTCACTGAGGAGGACGACTCCCCACGGGCTCAGGACAACCGTCCCGCGCCAGCGACAGCGACCATTCAGTCGACCGTGCTGCGCACTCCTCCCAAGCCAGGAGCTTCGTCGGACCCTAATGTTGACGAATCCAAACTATGCCGCAGTCCAGTAGCGGGAATTGTGGTACGGGTTAATGTCGAGCCGGGCCAACAACTGGAGGTCAACGATCTGATGGTCGTGCTTGAGGCGATGAAGATGGAAACCAACGTGACGGCGCCCATCCCGGGAAAGCTGAAATCCGTCAACGTATCAGCACGAGATGCGGTGAAGATGAACCAGATATTGGTGGAATTCGAGTAACGGGATTAAGGTGGCGACGCAAACGCAATTTCGTCCGCTGGAGTAATTCCGGAGTCGATAGATCCTCCCCACCTTTTCATCCGTAATTAATTGGATGTTTTTCAATCCAGCGCTCGTCACGGACGGTGCTGATCTCCTTCAGGGCTGAACGCGCCATGCTGGCAGCCAGGTCGCGAGTCTCCCAAGTGAATCCGGCAGCGAAACCGATGGCGCTACCCGCCATTCCGTATGCAACCGTTCGCGAGATGCTGCTGCGGCCGGATCGCCGGACGGGGAGCAGACTGGCACAGGCGCCGATCGCAGCCAGACTCAGGGACGCAAGCGCTGACCGAGTCAAGGCGGCCGAGAGGCGCTGCCTATCAAGCCGCCAGTCGCGTCCTCTGCGCAGTCCCGAGAGACCCGATTGAATCAATGCCCGACCGTAACGAAGACTCGTTTTTGATGCTCCTGCTTTCACGACAATGAACTCCTCGCTCTGTTGACCGCGACTAAAATAGTATCCCTGTTTCCTATCATGACCCTCACACGGAGGCGTACATTGGGTCTGTGACCTGCGTCACTCGCGGGGACGGTTGCAGTCACACACGATGGTTTAGAATCCTCTTAAGTTACACATAACGCTCGACACGAGTGATTCAGAGCTCGCTTGCGGAGGAAGTGGGGACCTTGAGACGGCCAAGAAAATTCACCAATTCTCCTGTAATAATTGACGGCCATGAATGGCAGCTTGGCGAATTGCTCTGCGGCCCAGCGGGGGCGGCGAGGCAGGAAGAAGGCAGCCAATGTTTCTGAAGCCCTTCGTGATTAACTCTCACGGCCGCATTGTCTTCCCCGGCAACTTTTTCCCAGAGCTGGACTTTCGGGTATTCAAGAGCCTTAAACAATTCGCCGCGGTTATCCGCCGGGATTTCGGGGAGAAAGCTCCAACGGACGTGGAGATTGCGGCGCGCGTGAAGGCGGGTGAATACAAGACACGGTACGAGCTTTGTCGCGATCTGGTGTTGAACCGTTTCTGGGTGAATCGCTACACCCTGACGATGTATGAAAAACGTCCCACCCGCTGGGGAGATCTCTCGCGGCAGCGGGACGATGTGTTCCTTCCTGTGTACAAGCCGCGGGATTCCTCCGCAATCGCAACCGCCATAGAGGCTGGCTATCAGGACCTGCCGGCGTCGTGGGATGAAGAATTGGAAGACCGCAGTTTCGCTATTTTGCTCAATGTTTATAAGAACTCGCTCAGCGCTGGGGGAGAACTTCGGCCCATTCGCCCGACGGTAGCCGAGGCACTGGCTGATCCTGCAAACCGCACGCGGCATCTACGGGAGTACGATCCCGACTACTTGCGGTACACGTTCGACGATGTTGTCGACTGCCTGCATCCTGTGTCTGAGCTGGAGGCATTGATGCGACAATGCATGATCCTGCACAACCAGTATCCGTGGGATCCGGCGACCAGCACGCAAACTGAAATCGGCAAGCTGAAGGACGACGATTATGTGGTGGCCTTTCATCCGCGGAATGAAGAGGTCCTCCGTTTCATCCAGCGGGTGAAGCGTGACGAAAACTGGGGACCGCGGATTCGCCCGAATCGGATGATCCGACCGGACACTCTGGCCCTGAGTCAACCTATCAGGCCGTATCCTCCGGTAGAGGTGAGCAAGCGATTCAAAGTTCTTCCGCATTTTGAGGCTATTGCTGTCTACGAAGGCGAGGTGACCTGCACCAACGCAGATCTCATTCGCAACCACGCATACTGCTGGTCGCGCATGAGCGCCGCAGAAATCAGCGAGAAAACCGGCATTGAGGAGAGGCGTTACACCCAGTTGCCCTTGGAAGACATGGCGCTGCTGGCAGCCAAGAAAGCGCTGGCGAAGTCAGGCCGGCGGCCAGCGGAGATCGGTGCCGTCCTGCTTTGCACTTGCACCAGCACTAAGCTTATTCCATCGATTGCCACCTGGCTTTCGGGTGAGCTCGGACTCTTACAGACACATACTTCGTGCGACATCGTCGCAGCGTGCGCGGGCATGCCCTACGGTCTTGCCGAAGCGGTGCGTCTGCTGCAAGAGATTGAACGGCCCGTGCTGCTTGTATGCGCGGAAAAATTCTCTGACAAGATCGGGACCGTACGCACCTCCCGCATGATCTTCGGCGATGGAGCGGCGGCAGTGATAGTAGCGCCCGCGCCGGAAGGAACTCCTTCCGATATCGAGTACTTCCAAACCTATGCCAGCGGGCCTTGGTCGGAAGTGAATTCCATCATCTGGCCCAATCCGGAGTTCGACAACAACATCACGGTGTATGGGCCGGAGGTGAAGGCCCTGGTGACTCGCTATCTGAAAGAGATGATGGGCGAGCTGGCCACTCTTCCGAACCCCAACGGGGGTGGCGGCTCACTCATCGACGCAATCGAGCTGGTGGTGCCGCACCAGGCCAACAAGAACATGGTGCTCACGCTGGCCGAAGCGGCCGGTATCCCGGGTGACCATATCTTTTTCAACATCGAACGGGTTGGCAACACATCTTCCGCGAGTATTCTGATGGCCGTCCATGACGCGGTGCGCGAAGGCAGGATTGATCGTCCCATGCGGATTTTCGCGCCCGGCTTCGGCGCTGGCGCGGTTGGAGGCTACGTGGTCATGCGCGTAGATCCCGCGATTGTAAGCGTCAATGAGGAAGACAGGAGCTTAGAAATGGCAAATGTTGCAGATGGAAATGAAAATTACCATCCGACTTCTCTCGTCGGGAGGGTCGCCATGGTGACCGGAGCTTCCCGCGGAATTGGACGCGCGATCGCGCTCGAACTTGCGCGCCGCGGGGCAAAGCTCGCGCTAAACTTCCGATCGGATGCCAAGCAGGCGGAGAGCGCGGCTGAGGAAATCCGCGAACTAGGTGTCGAGTGCATGCTCATTCAAGGCGACGTGGCCAAGAAAGGGGAGGCCGCCCGCATCGTCAAAGAAGTGCTCGACAAATGGCAGCGGCTCGACATCCTGGTGAACAATGCTGGTATAACCCGCGATCGCTCGATGCGCAAGATGACCGATGACGACTGGGCCGCGGTCATCAACGTTAACCTGAACGGCACGTTCTACTGCACCAGCGCGGCGGTTCCGGCCATGGTCAACCAGAGGTTCGGCCGCATCATCAACATCGGCTCCGTCGTCGGCCAGATGGGGGCATTTGGACAGGCGAACTATTCAGCCAGCAAGGGCGGCATTATCGCGTTCACCAAGACGCTTGCGTTGGAAATGGCGAAGTTCAACATCACAGCCAATGTTATTGCGCCTGGATTTACTTCGACAGAAATGGTGGACGCGATTCCCGAAGAGATTGCCGCCCAGATCAAGGCCAAGATCCCCTTGGGACGGTTCGCCTCGCCCGAGGAGATAGCCAAGGCGGCCAGCTTCCTGGCGGCGGATGGGGACTACATCACCGGGCAGGAGTTAAACGTCAATGGTGGGTACCACATGTGAGAAGATGCGGCGGAGGCTGGAAGGCGGACCCTTTGTAGGGCTGGGAAGGCTGCCGAAAAGTCCAAGGAGCAAGCCTGCCGTTGGCTGAAAGCCGACTTCATCTGTGAAGAACGGCTTGGACGCGGCGCTAAAGCGCCGCACTACCCGAACGATGCGATATCCCAGTAGCTTGCACGCAAAGTCTCAGCTATTTGGAGCGCGGTCCCAGCCATCCATTAATATGCGGCCAGGTGTGCTTGCTGGCGCCACTGCCCGCCATGATTCCGATATGGCCGCCGGCAATTCTAAACAGCTCCTTGTCCTTGCTGCTGACCTTCGCCATGATGGGCTCTGATTGGCAGGACGGAGTGATGTGATCACCCTCGGCGATGACGGTCAGCAGATTGGCTCGGATTCGGCCCAAGTCCACGCGTTCGCCGCGGATCACGAGTTCTCCCCGCATCAACCGATCGTTACGATAGAGATCGACGATGAGCTGCCGGAAGGCGCCTCCCGCGAGGTTCACATTGTCCGTGACCCACGTATTCATTGCGTGCCAGGATTCCACCACTTTGGGATCATCGAGATTGTCCCAGAGCTTCACATAGTTGCCGACATAGTTCTCGACCGGCCTCAGGGCCTTGGCTCCGTAATCGATCATCTCTCCCGGCATGTTGCCGAACGCGCCCAGCACCTTGTCGACGTCAAAATAGCGTTCATCGGTCCAGCGAGCGAAGGTAAGGTTTTGTTTGTCGGAAAACGCCAGCGGAGCCGTGAGCAGAATCAGGTTTCGCAGACCGTCGTCGCCGCGTAGCGCTGCGTAGATGGTGGTGAGAATGGCACCGATGCACCAGCCGAGAAGGCTGAATTCCTCCGATCCCGAGACCGCCTTGAGCTTGCGGATCGCACGAGGCATGTATTCCAAGGTGTAATCGTCGAATTTGAGGTTCTTGTCTTCCGGCCCAGGCGCGCCCCAATCGAGTAGATACACATCGTAGCCGTGGTTGACCATGTATTCGACGAAGCTGTGACCGGGACGAAGATCCAGAATATACGGCCGGTTCATGAGAGCGAAGACCAGCAAGAGGGGAACCGGATGACGCTTTTCTTTGGGGACAACGGGGATGTAGCGGTACAGTTTGGCCTTGTTCAACGTCCAAATGAGTTCTTTTGGCGTTTGCGCGATGGCCGCCTTGGTGGTCATTACCTTCGAGAGAGTCTTGAGGCGGTTAACTGCGAGTGTAAACGGGTCGGTAAGTACCGGTGCGCCTGCCATCCTACTTGGTCCCTTTCTTCTTCTTAGGCGCCAGCTTTACCGCCTTCTTGGGCGGATGCTCGGCGCTTTGCGGCTTGCTTTGGGCAGCAGCAGCCGCTGGCGAAACCTGTTGCAGAATGCGATCGAGCTTGGCGTCCATGTCATCGAGTCGCATCTCGACGTTGGTCATACGCTCGGCGAGCGATACGAAATCCGCGCGCGACGGCATGCTCATTTGCTCCAGTACCTTGAGCATTGTCTTCTCGACGGCTTCTCGAAACGGGGAAGATGCGGTGAGGTAGGAATCAAGGATTGCGCCACTGGCCTGGGCATAGGCCTCGCTGTTCACGGCCTCGACCATGGTTTTCGCCCAGACATCAAGATAGGCGTCACGCATTCCACGCCAAGGATCCATGGGATCGAACGGTTTGCCATCCCGAGCTTTTTCGTCGGCCATTGGGCCACCCCTCCACCACGACTATATACCCAGCGACAGCCTCGAAAACACTCCAATGGATTCTCCTGAGGCAAGGAGTTGGAGGTTCGAGGCCGTCCTAGGAACCGGTAATACGGTCAACTGACATTAGAACCCAGCAACTGATTTGAAAGGCTTTGTCGCGATTTCGAGAGCTGCCTTCTGGGTCTCGATGAAGGCTTCCGTTCCACGCTGGAACGAGTCCAGGACGGCCGCAACCGGGGCGCCGGCGGGAGCAAGTTGCTTCTTGGTGACTTCGAAAGCGGTCTTGCTCTGCGCGGAAGCAAAGTCCAGAACCTTCTTCTGGGCTTCCACCGAGCGCTCAACCGACTTCTGGAATATGCCAGTCACACTGTTGGCGACGTCGGCATAAGCCTCAACCCGAGTTTTGTTGATACCAGCAACGGTGTGGCTCTGCTCGACCACCAGGTCGATGGCGGACTTCTGCGTCTCGACGAAGGTTTCGACGGCCTTTTCGGCGATGTCAAATACAAACGTCGCAGGCGTAGCCGGGAAATAGCTGAAAGCTTTCTTCCAGGCGTTCATCCACTCGGCGCTCTGCTCGGCGGCGACGTCCAGAGACTTCTTTTGCAATTCGGCCAGACGCTCGACCCCATTCACGTAAAGCGGAGTGACGGCATCCACGAATTCAGGTTTACGGGCGGCTGCTGCCGGCGTAGTCTTCTTGGTTGACTTAGAGGTAGTAGGCATGATGTGCTCCTTGTAGATTTCTTATGTTGCGTTTTATGCTGCACTGCAACATAACTAAATCATACTCCCCTGACGCCGTCTGTCAAGGACAAAAATGAGCCAATTCGCATGGACCCTAAGACACTGATTATTAAGAAGTACGAGAACCGGCGGCTGTACAACACGGCCACCAGCCAATACATAAACCAGGACCAGGTTGCCCAATTGGTGCGGGAAGGCCACGATGTCCGGGTAGTGGACGCCGCCAGCGGAGAAGACCTGACCCGCCTGATCCTGGCCCAAATCGTGGTCGAAGACGCCAAGGCGCCTGGCTCAGTATTTCCCCTGGATGTGTTGCGCCAGATGATCGTCGCGTCAGGCCGGGCTACGCAGGAAAGCGCCTTGCACTACATGAAGGCGATGCTGGATCTGTATCAGAACGCCTATCGCGCCATGCCGCCGGCGATGAATCCCCTCGAGTTGATGCGATGGCCGCAACCGGGCGTGACGACGGCAGCCCCTCAACCCTCGGGAGCCGGAGGATAGGGCCTCCCCAGTTCGTGAGGATGCCCTGAAAGATTCCCAAATTGGAACCAAATCGGCGGAGATGGACCAACTCAAACGGCGTATTGCGGAATTGGAAGCGGCATCGCAGCGTCCGAAGAAGAAGAAAACTGCAAATCCCAAGGCGAAATCGCGCCGCAAGTCTTGACGCAGTGCGGCAAACGGGACTAGTCTCGAATCGGTTGGTTCGTGCTCGCGGACTCGCAGTCGCCGCCGGCTCGAGATGTGCCGCCCAGAATGTCTCGAGAGCCAATTCCCCAGACAGATCATGAACAGAGGAACGATGCCTGACTCTGCCTTGCCTCGCTTTATTAACTCCACTGCCGCAGGGCTGGCCCTATGACATCCATTGATGTAGAACAAGACAGCCGGGAAGCGACGGAAGGCTTCATCATGAAGGAATCAGGATCGCGCCAGAGGGTCGTGGTCATTACCGGTGCGGTTGCTGGCATTGGCCGTGCGACGGCACTTCGCTTTGCCGAAGACGGGGCCAGGATTGCCGCCTGGGACGTCTCCGACAAAACCGCCCCTCAACTGGAATCGGCCATCAAGTGGGCCGGCGGTGAATCGCTGTTCAACGCCGTGGACGTCACGGACGCAAGCGCAGTCGAGGCAGCTGTGGCCGCAGTGATCGCACGATGGGGCCGAATCGACGTGCTCATCAACAATGCGGGTATCGTGCGTGATGCCCAATTGGTGAAGTGGAACGGCGGTAGCCCGCAGTCCATCATGACCGAGGACACCTGGGATTCGGTAATCGATGTCAACCTCAAGGGTGTTTTTCTGTGCACCCGCGCCGTGGTTCCCCACATGATTAAAGGCGGCGGGGGCGTAATTCTATGTGCGGCGTCAGTCGTCGGTTTGCACGGCAACTTCGGACAAACCAACTACGTGGCGTCCAAGGCCGGCGTGATCGGGATGACCCACACTTGGGCGCGCGAACTTGGAAAATATAAGATTCGGGTCAACGCGGTGGCTCCAGGATTCATAGCGACTGACATGGTGAAGGCGATGCCCGAGAAGGTACTCGATGCTTTGGTGGCTCGTACGCCGCTGGGGCGCATGGGAACGCCGGAGGACGTGGCTAACGCCTACTATTGGCTTGCTTCCGACCAGGCTGCCTTCATTCATGGGGCGGTGATTTCCGTGGATGGGGGAGTGGTGATCGGAACCTAGCCGGAACACAGTGATATTGGGCATCAGGCTTGCGTCCAGGCAGAATGATCTGATGGACTACCCACCTGACAATCAATTGACATGCGGCGAGTCTGCACGGTACAGTTTGTTGGCCACGATTGGCGGTTTTCGGCATTGCCTCCCGTCCGGCGCCCACTACTTTCCCTGTGCCTACACTCGATACCAGTCTGAATTAACCACAAAGAAGGAAGATTCCTAATGAAACTTTTGTACTCGCTTTCCTGCCCTGGCGTCCGCCGGGCAGTGCTTACCTCTGCCCTAGGACTCGCCGTCGGTTTAGCGGCGATCCCAGCTTCCGCCCAAGGCGTCTTGCGCCAGCTCAGTCAAGACAGCTTCACCGATCCGGCGGCCCAGCACATGACCGAAGTTGAGCCAGGCGCTTTCGCTCAAGGACCGGTGATTGTCGCAGCATTTCAGGTAGCCCGAATTTCCAGCGGTGGCGGCGATGATATCGGTTGGGCCACCTCGCTGAATGGAGGGATTAGCTGGAGTAATGGATATTTGCCCGGTCTCACCGTTTACGGCGGTGGCGGAACCAATAGTGCTGCCAGCGACCCCGCAGTCGCTTACGATGCGAAACACGGGATGTGGCTGATTAATACTCTGCCGATTGCAGGCGGCGTGAACGTCGCGGTAAGCCGCTCATCCGATGGCATACATTGGGGCAACCCGATCTATGTGACGCACGCCGGCGATGCTGACAAGAACTGGATCATCTGCGATAACACGGCCAGCAGCCCCTACTACGGAAATTGCTATGTGGGGTGGGACAACTCGCAGATACAGATGAGCACCTCCACCGACGGCGGCCTGACCTGGGGTCCTGCGAAAGCCACAGCGGCTGGCGACTTCGGTATCGGAGTAAATCCTGTGGTGCAGCCGAATGGCACCGTCATAGTGGGATTTGCTGATTACAATGGCGGCATGTCGGCGTTTACCTCCGCCAATGGCGGACAGACGTGGAACGCAGCGGTAAGCATTTCCAACGCTCCCAGCCACGGTGAGGCAGGCGGCCTTCGCAGTGCTGGACTTCCTTCCACAGCAATCGATGGAGCTGGCACAGTGTATGTATCGTGGCCGGATTGCCGCTACGAAAGCGGCTGCTCGGCTAACGATATTGTTTATAGCAGTTCGACCGACGGGATTCATTGGAGCTCCGTTGTCCGCGTTCCGATTGATCCGATCAATAGCGGAGTAGATCATTTCATCCACGGCATGGGGATTGACATCAGGACCTCGGGAAGTTCGGCGCATATGGCGATCACCTACTACTACTATCCAGTCTCGGCTTGTGGGAGCAACTGTCAACTGTACGCGGGCTTCACTTTGTCGAATGACGGGGGACAAACCTGGACGGCGGGACGGCAGCTTTCCGGTGCCATGCAGCTAAGCTGGTTGCCGCAGACCTTCTCCGGCAGAATGGTGGCCGATTATGTTGCGACCGTGTATCCCGCGGGAGGCAAGGCGTTCCCGATCTATGCCATCGCCCAGCAGCCGACGGGAGGCTTCTTCCACCAGGCGATCTACACCGAGGGTTACGGCTTCACCTCGGATGAGATGACGGAGCCGCGGATGAGTTCGAAAGATGACAAGCCCATACCGGGCGCCAAGTCTGACCACCCGGCGAGGAGGCCGGAAGATCGTGACAACGAGCTTCCGGGCAAGACGCCGCCTGCCAGATAATGACTCAGATGGCTTGACTCCATGGCCGCTAGCGCAATTCGGCTGGCGGCCTTTTTCATTGCACGAGACGTGGACCCCGAGGGGCCGTTCATGGATCTTTGGCGCTGACATTCGTGGGGCGAATGAGTCCATGTAGAGCCGGCTCGCCCTCCAGTCGCGCATTTGCAGGCTCGGCAAAAGTTGTCGCAAAGGTAGATGAGAGAACCGCAGATTACTGAAGCTGCAACCCCTCGGAATGACAAAAATAAGGGGTTTACAATGGCGCATCCCTCCGGCAAGCTCAAGGGCAGGCTCTAAAAGTGCGCCCCTTCAAAGCGACTGCAATCGAGTTTTTCCGCACCTGTTATAGGCTTGTGGAAACCCGCGTCCTGGTGCGTCGCGGCGTGAACCTTTGGGCGCTTCGGTGCGTATTAACACAGAGGTCATAGCAATTCATCACAGCGGGAGAATACAAACTGACGCAAATGTCAGTTTCAGGAGAAGAGGAAAATGTGCGTTGCCAGATTCGTTGAATGCGCGGTCCTAAAGACGATCGCGCTGGCGGTCGTGGTTCTGCTTGTAACAGCAGGGTTCGCCCAGGATACAACTCCACCCAGCAGCCAATCGAGCGCGTCTCCGACGATGGCGATGCCGCAGGCTCCGGCGCCGCAGCATAACGCTCATCTGTATTCTGATCGGGACTACTCGAAGCCACAATCTCCATTCCCCAACGTGATCGCGCCATATCGATCGCGCAGGGTGCCGCCGCCGAACTTAAGCAATTCCGCGCGGACCGATCAACTCTTCCGCGACGGCAAGATATACCTGTCTATCAATGACGCGGTGGCGATGGCGCTGGAGAACAACCTGGACATCGTCCTTCAGCGATACAACCTCTCTATTGCGGATACGGACCTGCTGCTCACAAAATCTGGCGCATTCGCCCTGGGAGTCAATCAGGGGGTGGTGCAGGGAACTCCTGGCGGCCCATCCGCTGGAGGGACCGGCAGTTCTTCTACCGGAGCGAGCGGCACCGGAGCGGGCGGCACGGGAATAGGCGTTGGCGGGGCTGGCGCTGGCGCTAGCGGGCTAGTAGGGTCCACGCTTGGTGGAGGTCCTCCACTCACCAGCTATGACCCGACCCTCATAGGTACAATCCAAGGCGAGCGCGCAGCCACGCCTCAGGCAAACGTTTTTTTCTCCGGCGGCGAGCCGACCATAGTGCAAAACACGAATACCTATAACTTTGGCTACACGCAGGCGTTTCCAACGGGCACCACCGCCAACGTTACTTTTAACAACAGCCGCATCACAACCAACGTGCCTTACGACCTGCTGAATCCACAGATATCGCCGAACTTCCGGTTTCAATTGACCCAGCACTTGCTGCAAGGCTTCGGGTTCGATCCCAACCTGCGCTGGATCCGGATCGCCCGCAACAATCGCGAGAATGGGGACGTCGTTTTCCGGCTGCAGATTATCACCACTGTCTCCCAAATTGAAAATATCTACTGGGACCTGGTGACCGCGTATGAGGCCGTGAGGGTGAACGAGCGCGCGCTGCAACTCGCGGAGAAGACGCTGTCCGACAATCAGGAGCAGATCAGAATTGGCACGCTGGCGCCGATCACTTTAGCGCAAGCCAAGAGTGGGGTTGCAACCGCGAACCAGAACCTGATTATGTCGCAAACCCAGCTCCAGCTACAACAATTGTTTATGAAGAACGCCATCACCAAGAACATGGGTGACCCCATGCTAGCGGTCGCGCCGGTCATCCCGACCGATACCCTGCAAATCAACGAGCCGCAAGAGGTCCGCCCAATCGACGACTTGATCCAGGAAGCCTTGCAGGCCCGTCCCGAGATAGCCAGGGCGCGGATCAATCTGACGAATGCCGAGATCTCGCGCAAGTCGCTTAAGAATGCCCTGCGTCCGACGCTGGACCTGTACGCGTTTTATGGTGCCTCGGCACTGGCGGGCGATCAGACTGCGCTCCTTCCCCCTTGCGACTTCCCAGGAGCGATTCCGGGGCAGAATTGTTTGCCTCCTGGAACGATTCCCAGGAGCGGCTACCCTAACGCGTTTCATGATCTGTTTAACAGCACGGGGCCGGACAAAGGCGTCGGAGTGAACCTCAACATTGTTCTTCGCAACCGTGCCGCGCAGGCTGAACAGGTGCGCTCCGATTTGGAATACCGGCAGTCTCAAGTCGGCTTACAACAAACCGAGAACCAAATCATCATCGAAGTCCGGCAAGCTCAATTTTCCGTACAGCAGAGTTACGCTGCTCTTCAGGCGGCCATAGCCGCTCGCGACTTTAAGAAAGAGAGCCTCACAGCGGAGCAGAAGAAGTTCGGCTACGGTGCTTCGACACCTACCGCGGTATTACAGGCGTCCAGCGATTTGACCACCGCAGAATCAAGCGTTCTGAACGCCGCTGCTACCTACGAAAAATCGAAGGTGCAACTGGACAAATCCACTGCGGAAACGCTGGCTAAGCTCGGGATTGATATGGCGGATGCCGAGTCCGGGCAGGTGAAGCATACCCCGACAGTGAAAGGTGTTGTCCCGGCAAATGTGCAAGAGTTGACTTCGCCGATAGCGCCCTACGTGCCGCCACAGAGCACGACACCGCCGCCACCTGGCCAGGAGCAGGTTGAACCTCACCGGTAATCTGCACAGCCAGGAACGGTCAGCTATGGCAGCATGCCTGGACGGAGTCTGGATCTGATCGCTGTGCGGAGGGGCAAGTGTTTGCGTGGGTTGGCTGGCAATGAGAAAGCCGGAGCTGGCTGGCTCCGGCTTCGGTTAGACGAGCAGGAAAATTAGCTAGTAGAAGGGCGCCGTCCTCAACCAGTTTATGTAAGCAGGAACCGAAGCCGCTTCGATTCCTACTGGCATGCCGATTATGATTTGTCGTGCCCGCTGGCTAGTTCGTCGATTTCCCTATCGCGAATGTCGATAAGACTGGATTCGCGTCGGTGGAGAGAACGACAAACCTGGTGGGCGAAATCACAAACAGGATGCCCTGCAGCGTACTGCCGGGGTTCGAATAGATCAGAGCGCGGCCTTCAGCGTCAACCTCATAAGTGGCCGCAAACTGATTGGTCTGGGGGCCGCCCGGGCCGCTGCTGTCCTGGGAAACGCTGAGGTTGCCATCCCCATCGCCAAAGAGCCAGTCAACCTGATTGGTCACGGCCGGTAAGCTGGGCGTGACCGAGCCTCCGACATAAGCACCGAGGACCGAGCCATTGCTGAGGGATATGCCCGTCGTGCCTGCAGATTGCGGCGCCAGTACTCCGGACGTAGCATTAGGATCGGTGCTAATCAGGAAGGCCTGGTTCTGGTTGACCATGTATAAGACCGGCGGAGTACCACCGAAGCCGTTCAAGGTCACTCGGCCAGTCACGGGATTGACTTTGTACTGCCCTCCGGTCACCTGCTGTTGAGCAAGCGAGCCGCCCATGTTCTGGTCAAACAAAACGGTAGCATTACCGAAGCCATTTCCGTCGGCAGCGCCATCGCCAGTGAACAATCCGACAGTGCCAATCGCTTCCGGGCTTCCGCCATTGGGGTTAACCCCGTTGGCTTGGAGAACACTTGCGCCCTTCAAGGCTACGTTGGTGAAGCCCGCGCCGGCGGATACGACCCGGAGTACTGCAGTCAGCGTCAGAGGTGAAGTATCCGAGACCTGGTCGGTGCTGACCTGGATCATCTCTGTGGCAGACACCAGGTAGTATGCAAAGTCTTGAGCGTGGCCGCCGTTAATGCTCAGGCTCGCTGTTCCCCGGCCGGTGCTGGGATCTGGCGTGGAGTAAGAACCGGTCAAGAAGGCGCCAGGAGTTACAGTGCCGGCGTCATTCGTGTCGATTTCGCCCGAGGTCAAGTTGCCAGAGGGATTGATCTGGAAGCTTCCAGCGCTGGCGAATCGATTTCCGCCCATGTCAACCCCGTTCGCTCCGAAGGCAAAATTACCCCCGGAAAGCGCGATAATTGTCTGCGACATAATCACACCGGAGCCGTACGCCTGCGGATTGGACGGATCACTCTGAATCAGCTTTCCACCGCCTGCGCTGTAGACAGCCACCGCGAACACGAGAGGAGAACCCTGGGATGGGTTGAAGGTCATAGTACCCAAGCCATCCGCGGTGATTGAGTAGGTTCCAGTGAATGGCAGGTCGGTCACCGGAGGGCTACCAGCCTTGTTCCCATCGAGCAAGCCATTGCTGATGGTCCCGTTGCCGTCAGCCGTAAATCTGCCGGCAACAAAGACCGGAGTTCCGCTGTTGTAGCCGCTGAACGAGAACACAAAATCGCCCGTCAAAGCGGCATCGGTCAGGGCGGCGTTGATGTTCAAGACGTAAGGTGGCGCGGTAACTGTGGTGGGGGGTGAATGCGAATCCTGTACCTGCACCTGGATGGAAGAAGTGCCGCTGGCGGTTGGTGTTCCCGAGATCAAACCTGTGCTGGCATTCAAGGTCAGGCCGCTGGGCAGGGTCCCGAATCGGAGCGACCAAGTGTACGGCGGAGTTCCACCCGTGGCTCCCAGGCTGACACTGTAGGGCACCGATACTGTGCCCGCAGGCAACGCTGGGGTCGTAATCACCAACCCGCCGGAACTGATCGTGAGCGTCAAATCGGCCGTAGCTGTGTTCCCCTCGGTGTCAGTCACCTTCACGGTGATTGGGAAGCTGCCACTTGCGGTGGGCGTCCCCGATATTATTCCGGTTCCACTTAGGGTCAGGCCCGCAGGCAACGGCCCGGCGGTCAGGCTCCATGAGTAAGGCGGAACGCCACCGGTGGCGGCCAGGGTATCCGTGTAAAGGGCGCCTTGGGTACCTACTAGTAACGAACTTGTCATTACCTGAAGCTGCGGTGTCGTATCGATCGTGATTGTGAACGATCCGGTCGCGGTGACGGGAGGTCTTTCGGAATCCGACACTTGGACTGTGATGGGATAGCTGCCGGTCGTCGTAGGCGTTCCTGAGATCACGCCGGTGGCGGGAGTCAGAGACAGTCCAGGCGGTAAGGGTCCGGAGCCGGAGGTGAGGCTCCACGTGTAGGGTGGGGTTCCGCCGGTGGCCATGAGCTGCGAGTCATAGAAGACAGCCACATTGCCGTTGGGCAACGACATGTTGGTGATGGTCACAAACCCTTCGATGGATATGCTCAACATGGAAGAGGTTCCGGTGGCGGGCGGGCTCTCCGAATCAGCCACCTGTAGAGTGAACGTCGAGTTTCCAAGGGTCGTGGGTGTTCCTGAAATCGTAGCCGTGCCATCCGGATTCGAAGTAAGCGAGAGTCCGGCCGGCAAAGAACCGCTGGCAACACTCCACGTATATGGCAGTACTCCTCCGGTCGCAGTCAGGCTGGCGCTGTAGGGGATACCCACTTGTCCTCCGGGCAGCGAGGCTTGCGGGATGGATACCGCACCCCGAATGTTGATGCTCAGGTTCCTGCTGCCGGTGAGCGAATTGGCATCCTTTACCTGCACGGTGAAGGCAGAGGTGCCGATCGTGGTTGGAGTTCCCGTGATCACACCGCCGATGCTCATGCTCAATCCGGCGGGCAGACTGCCTGAGGTAATACTGAAGACAAAGGGCTGCGTGCCGGTTCCGCTCGCCACATGCACGGTGGCGCTGTATGGAGCGTTGACCGCGCCAGAAGGCAGCGTCAGTTCAAAGATCACCGGCGCACCTACTGGCGTGGGTTTGGAGCCACCACCGCCGCACGCCGCCAGGAACACGCAGAGAATAAGTGCCAACCCCAGTGCTGCAAATGCCTTGCCTGACCTCATCGGATCTCCTCGTGACCTGGTATTGCGTGCTCTAGCCAACTCGAATCATATAAGCAGACTGGCATTCTACACTTCGCGATCGGGAAAACTGTAAGTGCGGTGCGAGAGGGCTGCTTGAGCGCATCGATCTTCGACCGACACGATTACAGGCGCGCCGTGCGTTGACGCTTCAATGACAAGAGTTGTTGTTCATGGTAACTCGGCAAGCCCGATGTGCGCGAGCGGAAAGTTTCGGGCTCGGGTTGCGGGCGTTTGACTCTCGGAGCGAGCTGGGGAAATAAAACTGACTCACTCCCCGCACCAGCCATGAATGATTGTTCCAGCAGGCTCGATGTGGTAAGCGTATAAGCGTGGTAAAAGCGGCCCGGACACCGCGCCCGGGCAGGATGAAGATCTTAACCCAAGTGTGCTCTCGAAGAGGAGGCAACATGAAATCACGGATGCTGACGTACGTCATCGCGATCACCCTAGTATTCGCCTCGCTGACGGGATGGGCGCAGAACCAGAGCCCGAAGCACGATGGCGGGGATGGATACGGCCAATTCCGGGTGAGCAGCAGGACATTCTCCGATGGCGGAACGCTGCCGCTAATCATGGTTTGGAACCAGTGCACTGCTTATCCCGGCGGAGGGAACCAATCGCCCCAGCTATCCTGGACGAACGCCCCACGCGGCATGGGTAGCTTCGTGGTGGTGGCGTATGACATCACCGCATCGTTTACGCACTGGGGAATGTATAACATCTCTTCGCGGTCGACCGGGCTTCCCCAGAACGCAGGGGTTGCCGGAAACAGCTACGGGGTTCAAATCTCCAATGATTTCGGCGATCTTAGCTACGACGGTCCCTGCCCCCCAACAACACTCAACCCGGTGTCCCATCAATACATCTTCACGGTGTACGCCCTTGACACCGCGTTGCCGATATTGCCGGCGTTTGGCGATTTCCCACCAGGAGCGGAAGCGCTTTATCACGCGCTGATCGCAGCGGGCCGGGGTGGCCACATCCTGGATAGCGCAAGTATCAGCGGCTTTTTCCCGCAGCCTAACTAGGCGGCGCTAAAGGAGGGGCGAGCCCAAGGTGGGCAGCCCCTCCTAAAGTTGTGGACATTATTCCTCTGCCGCGAGAAGACGGGTCCGCGCCTGCAGTTCGTGTAGCCTCCAGCGGAGCTAAGCACACGGTTGCGAGGTCAGCGCGCAACGGTCCGAAGGCCGAGAACTCATGCAATCGCCGCGTCGATCTTCTCGCTATCGATGCCGAGTTCCTCGAACGCTTTCCGCGCGCGCTGCACGTCGAACTTTCCGTCGCGGGCCAATCGCGACAGGGCCGCCGCAACAATCGACTCGGCATTGATCTCAAAGTGCCGCCGCAAGTACTCACGGTTATCGCTGCGTCCGAAGCCATCGGTCCCCAGCGTCACCAGTCGTCGGCCCAACCACGGCGACACCTGGTCGGGCACGACCTTCATGAAGTCCGTGGCGGCGACGATCGGCCCTTCAACTCCATCGAGGGCAGTCAGGATGTACGGGCGCTTCTCCGGTTCGGCGGGGTGGAGGCGGTTCCAGCGCTCGATGGCCAGAGCATCGCGTCGCAGTTCGTTGTAACTGGTTACGCTCCAGACGTCGGAATGCACTCCGTACTTTTCGGCGAGAATGTCTTGCGCCCGCAGCGCTTCATTCAGGATGGAGCCGCTGCCAAACAATTGGATCGCTGCGCTATCGCTGGCCGCAGGTTTGTATTTGTAGATGCCGCGCAGGATTCCCTCTTCACAGCCCTGCGGCATTTCCGGCATCGCATAATCTTCGTTGTACAGGGTGATGTAGTAAAAGCGGTCTTCGAGTTCCTGGTACATGCGGCGAATGCCGTCCTGAATGATCACGGCTATCTCGTACGCGTATGCTGGATCGTAACTGCGGCAGGTGGGAACGGTGCTCGAGAGCACCAGGCTGTGTCCGTCCTGATGTTGCAGGCCTTCGCCGGCGAGCGTTGTTCTGCCGGCGGTGCCGCCCATCATGAATCCCTTGCCGCGGGAATCGGCGAATGCCCAGACCATGTCGCCGATGCGCTGGAAGCCGAACATCGAATAATAGGTAAAGAACGGAATCGCCGGCACCTTGTAGTTCGCGTACGCCGTTCCGGCTGCCGTAAACGAAGCCATGGAACCGGCCTCGGTGATTCCCTCTTCCAGGATCTGCCCATCTTTTTCCTCACGGTAATAGAGCAGCATGTCCTGATCGTGCGGCTTGTAAAGCTGTCCCTGGCTGGCGTAGATACCAACCTGCCGGATGATGGATTCCATTCCGAAGGTACGCCCCTCGTCGGGAATGATCGGGACAATCAGCTTGCCAATCGTTTTGTCTTTCATGAGTTGCCGCAGCATGCTGACAAATCCCATCGTGGTGGAAACGGCACGGCCCTTCGAGCCAGCGAGTGACTCCGCGAATTCAGTGAGCGGCGGAGCCTGGAAACTCGCCGGGGGAACCTCCCGTATCAACAAGAACCCACCCAGTTCTTCGCGGCGCTTGCGCGCGTAAACGATTTCGGGACTGTCGTCGGGCGGACGATACAGTAATCCGTCCCTTGCCGCTTCCTCCGGAATCGGTATGTCAAATCGCGAGCGGAAGGCGGTCAAGGCTTTGTCGGCCAGTTTCTTTTCCTGGTGGGTGGCGTTGCGGGCCTCGGCCGAACCCAGTCCGTAACCCTTCACCGTGTGCGCCAATATGACCGTCGGTCCTCCGACATGTTCCACGGCACGCTTGTAGGCGTTGTAAACCTTTTGCGGATCGTGGCCGCCGCGGGTGAGACGGTGCAACTCGTCATCGCTCATGTCCGAGACCATCTCCAGCAGCTCAGGATACTTCGCGAAGAATTCGCGACGAATATAATCTCCGCCTTTGGCCTTGTAGCTCTGGTACTCGCCGTCCACCGCCTCTTCCATGCGCTTGACGAGGAGGCCGGATTTGTCACGGGCAAACAGTTTGTCCCAATCGGAACCCCACAGCACCTTGATGACATTCCATCCGGCGCCGCGAAAGGCGGCTTCCAGTTCATTGATGATTTTTCCGTTGCCGCGAACTGGACCGTCGAGGCGTTGCAGGTTGCAGTTGATGACAAAGATCAGATTGTCGAGCTTCTCGCGCGAAGCCAGCGTTAGTGAGCCCATCGACTCCGGCTCGTCGGTCTCCCCATCGCCGACAAACGCCCATACTTTGCGCTTGGTCTTGGGGATGAGGTTTCGGTTCTCGAGGTAGCGCATGAAGCGCGCCTGGTAAATGGAATTGAGAGGCCCAAGCCCCATCGAAACCGTGGGAAACCTCCAGAAGTCGGGCATCAGCCAGGGATGGGGGTACGACGACAGAGCCGGAAGGCCACGCAACTCGTGGCGGAAATTTCGCACGTGCTCCTCGGTGATTCGTCCCAGCAGGTACGCTCGCGCGTACACCCCCGGCGAGGCATGACCCTGGAAATAAATGAAGTCGCCGGGTTGATCTTCGTACCGAGCGTGAAAAAAGTGATTGAATCCGACCTCGAGCAACGTTGCCAGCGAAGAGTATGTCGAGATATGACCACCGATCCCCGCGTCCTTTTTGTTTTGCCGATGCACCATCGCCATCGCGTTCCAGCGAGTCAAGCTCTTCAGGCGCCGCTCCAGCACACGATCGCCGGGATAGGGAACCTCCTCGCTCACCGGAATGGTATTGACGTAGGGGGTGTTTAACTGCACGGGAATCTCGACGCCCGACTCGCGCGCCCGCTCGATCAGCGCTTCCAGAAGTTCGCATCCGCGGGTTGTGCCTTCGCTTTCCACCACTTGGTTAAAGGCTTCCAACCATTCCCCGACTTCTTGTTCCGCGTCAGCTTCTGGCTTCAACGGAAACTCCAGTACTCGATTGTTGATTTCTTGTGTTGCCACGTTGACCTCTGCGATCTGTCCGCTCGTTGAACGCCAGCCGCTGGCGTTCAACTTCTGATGCTGCGCAGACGCAATCCCTGGTTATTTAAAGATGCGCACAATAACGAAGCGCTTCTTCTTTCAGAATGTTTACGGTGGCGGAGATTCTGACTGCGCTTTTCACAAGCGCTCTTAAGACCCAACCGCATGTCGTTCCATGAGCGCTCGCTCGCCGCGCTGGACCTGATCGGCCGCGCAATTCAAGCTGTTGAGAGCGGCCGCAAACACCGTCAGAAGTGCCTTCCCAGTTCGTTGCCACCCTGATGAACAATGGGTTGATTCTAGCAGAACGAAGGTTTTCGTTGCGTCCGGGATTCCTCTGAAATATTGGCGAAAGAAGAAAATTGCCACGTGTGCGAGTATCTGCGGGTACACCTAGCACCACAAAAAACAAACGCGCAACCAGGCGATGCGCGTTGTTGGATTCACATTTTCTTCAGGCTCAAGCATATTCGCGTCCCTAGAGATTCAATCGAGGGACGAATTGCCGCAGCCAATTTCGCCGTGTCAACCGGCATTCAGCACGAAGGACTCAGTACACCTTGTTCATCTGTTGCCACACGGCCATACCCGCGATGAACAAGATCAACAGTCCCGACGCAGCGCCCAGAATGCGCACGTACGGAGTGACTCTTTTCATTCGAAGCTGAAGTTCTTCCTGTTCCCTCCGAAGGTTGGCACTGGCATCGTCCAGGAAGAGTTGATCGTCCTCGTGTAAGGTTAGGGTGCTACGGTAGATCAGAAGCAGGATCAGCACAACCGTCAGTACACCCCACGCGATCAGCAACATCGTCATCATTGACATCAGCCACCTCGGCTCACAATGAACCGGTCCCGCGTCCAAGGCAGTTGCGACGCCTAACCGGACGGGGCCCCTCACTCGTGTACATTATATCTCCGGTGTGGACAGGGCAAGCGCAATTATTTGCAACTCGGCGCCTGGCCCAAATGGGAGACAGCCGTCGCCCATCATGCAGTTTCTCGCTAGAGCGCCAAAACAAGAAAGGTGGCTAAGCGCAGGGTTTACCGACCGTTTGTCGGAGCAGAAACATGGAATGGAATTTGTCTTGTCGAAGCGCATATGCCCTGAAAGTGCCATGACGAAGATCCCATCAGTGGTCTTGACTTCTTGAGAAGTTGGTGACAATGTCACAGCAGAGAACCACTCTCCTTAGGTGCGATGAGCGAAGCACGGACTTGGGCTGCTATCTTGGCGGGGGCAGCCCTTTTTAATTCCAGGCCGCCCCGAGGCGCACGGGGCTGACGCTTGTAGCTCCTGCGACGGAGGGCCGCTCGGCTGCATCTAAATAACAGCACTTTTGCGCCAGTGCCTTGCCCGGCAAGGTGACTGACCACAAATTTGCTGCAGTTTGCTATAATCCCGCTAGTTCCAGAGGAGAGAAGATGGCCACCACAACGACCACACCGAACACCACTACCACACCTACTGTCGAAACGAAGCCGCTCAACCTCACCGCGACGGCGATTGCCAAGGTGAAAGAAATCATGGCGCAACAGAATCCGATTCCGGCGGGACTGCGCGTGGGAGTGGTCGGAGGCGGATGCTCCGGGTTCTCCTACTCGATGTCGTTCGAAAATGGCGCCGGCATGATGGACAAAACCTTCGATTTCGAAGGCCTCAAAGTCTACGTTGACGCGACCTCGCTGATGTATCTGAAGGGCGTGAACGTCGATTACATCGAAACCCTCGAAGGCGCTGGCTTCAAGTTCGACAATCCGAACGTGAAGAGCACCTGCGGCTGCGGATCTTCCTTCAACGTCTAGCTGCGCTCGCAGTGAATCTCAGGAGCCCTGTCGTCGACGACAGGGCTTTGCTTTTTGGCAACGGCTTGTCCGCGCAAGCAAACCGCTTTTGACGTTTCGCGCGGGAAAAATACATAAGCGCAACCCTTGCAGCCCGCTCGGGTTCCAGATTGCAAGCGGAGCCTTGCTCTATACCTCGGCGGGCACGCCCCTATACAATGTATTTTCCAGTTTGCATGTTCGAAGAAGTGGCAGTTCACCGTCAGGAGTGTGGATGAAGGGTTTCCGCGGAATCATTTTTTTGTTGTTGAGCTGCTTTCATACTGTTGGCGGAACTGGGTTGTGGTGACCAGTACCGGCCGGTCGCCAATCCCATCGTAGGTCCCGGTGGCCAGCCGCAGAGCACGCATTACGCATATGTCGTGAACTACAACCCCAACGGCGACGGCTCAACCACCAAGATCGATGTTTCCGGGGATAGCGTCAGTTGGGTGCAGACCCTGGGCGTCGGTTCCATCTATGAGGCGTTGCCACCCAATTCGACAGCCCTCTTTACCGCCAACAGCGGTGATGACACGGTGAGCGATTATTCGGCCTATTTTAATAGTGCGGTAACAACCATCGGACTGCTCCCGGGATCGCATCCCATCTTCCTGGCGGCGACCCAAACTTCCAACATGTACGTGCTCAATTCGGGAACCAATTCGGCGTGTCCGAACACTGGATCTGTCAGTGCGATTTTGACATCCACGGGATCGGTTACGAATACGGTGTGCGTGGGATTGAACCCCATCAACATGGTTCAGGCAGCCTTCGGTGGCCCAATCTTCGTCTTGAACCAGGGAGACAATATGGGCCAGGGCTCCGTCACTGTCTTGAATTCGGGGACCTTGGGCTTGCTGACGACGTTAAATCCAGGGGACGGGCTTGGGCTCAATCCCGTTTACGCAACGGCCAGTCTCGACGGCAGCTACGTCTTCGTCGTCACCCAGGGCGACGGAGTCAATCCAGGTACGCTCGACATCCTAACGACGGGCGCCGCGCCAGTTGTGGCCGGATCGGTTCCGCTGGGTGTGAAGCCGACCTATTCCTACCTTGACCCGCATCTCAACCGGCTCTACGTCACCAACACGGGAGACAACACGGTCAGTGTCTTCGATGCCTCGAATGTGAATACTTCCAATTCGCCGCCCATCCCATCGCTGACTGCGCCGGTGGTCGTGGGTACCGCCCCCACGGGGATTGCCGCGTTGCAGAACGGTTCGCGCTTCTACGTGGCTAATTCCGGCTCCAATAACGTGAGCGTCGTGAGCGCCACCAGTTTCGCCGTCTTAAGTACAGTTGCCGTGGGAACTAATCCGACGTTCGTTGCCGCGGACCCCACATCCACCAAGGTTTACGTGACCAACCAGGGGAGCTTCTCGACGAGCATTATCCAAACCGTCAACGACACCGTAGCGTTGGCTATAGCCGCCCCGCACAGGATCCCAACTGCACCGCGTCATGCGCCCTGCAGACCCCGATCATGATTCTGACGCAGTGATTCCTTCACAGGGCGTACCCCCGTGGATGTGGGGACTCAAGCCGGGTGGCAGACCGGCTTCGCGTTAACCTCACAGGAGCGGGGCGCGATACTGCATCTGCTTCCCGGCCAACAACGGCCCAATGCTACGTCTGACGTTGTCGCGATCGGGCGAGATGGGTATACACTCGGTGCCAGTTCTGAAGTCAAGAGGAAGTTCTGATTTGAGGAGGGCGTAACGTGAGCCAAGATCAGGAAAGAATCACCACGGACCGAGCGGCGGAGCTGCTGTTTACCGACTCGTCCAAGAATTTTTCGGATCTGAAATCGCGCGAGTGGAATGCTACCTATTACAGCGTTCTCGCCATTGTGGGTCTTGCTGTCCTCGTTCATGGATTTAAGCCTCCTGCCGCATGCCAGCAGCAGGTAGCGGCCACCTCTCTCATGTCTTTAATTTTTGTCGCTCACTGGGTAGCGACCTGGAAGTGTGAGAAGAACCTTGATGTCTTTCGGGAACGCATCAAGAAGTTGATTGGTCGCTACTTACCCGAAGAGTCGCATGAACTCTTTCAGAATGACCCCGAATTCAAAAGTGCCGTCGTCGATGAAGGCCGGATTACCTTCATCTTATATGCCTCCACACCGGTAACACTCGCGTGGGCCCTGTTCGTCGTTTGGCTTTTGTAACTTACTGATAGGTGTGAGGCCAGCCCAGCATCAGGCCCGCGCTATCCGAACGTCGTTTTTTTAGCGGCATCTAAACCCATCCGGTAAGCCCGGTTCGAACTACGTAAACATGAACTCCTTGCTGCGCAGATCGCGAATCGTATCGCGCAACCGGGCGGCTTGCTCGAACTCGAAGCGCTTGGCCGCTTCGCGCATGTCGCTCTCGAGCTTCGTAACGTAAGTGTCCAACTCTTCCTGTGAACGAAATTCCGGCAAGCCTTCCGCCTCATTCGTCAGGTCAACATAGTCCGCGTTGGCGACAGCAACCAGCGTCATGTCGAGCGGCCGCACGATGCTCTCCGGGGTAATGCCGTGCTCCTCGTTGTAAGCGCGTTGAATGGCGCGCCGGCGGTTGGTTTCGTCCAGCGCTTTCTGCATCGAGTCAGTCATTTTGTCAGCATAAAGAATGGCGCGACCGCTCAGGTTGCGCGCGCAACGGCCGATGGTCTGGATCAGCGATCCCGCCGAGCGTAGAAAGCCTTCCTTGTCGGCATCGAGAATCGCCACCAGGGAGACCTCCGGAAGATCGAGACCTTCGCGCAGCAGGTTGATGCCGATCAGTACATCGAACTCGCCCTTGCGCAGATCACGCAGAATCTTAATGCGCTCCAGAGTCTCGATCTCCGAGTGCATGTAACGGCAGCGGACGCCCACCTCGCTGTAGTACTCGGCCAGGTCCTCGGCCATGCGCTTGGTCAGCGTGGTGACCAGCACCCGCTCATTCTTCTCCGCGCGGCGGCGAATCTCGTGCAGCAAGTCGTCAATCTGTCCCTTCACCGGACGCACTTCTACTTCAGGATCGATGAGGCCCGTCGGGCGAATGATCTGCTCCACCACCACGCCGGCTGACTTGGTCAGTTCGTAAGGGCCGGGCGTCGCGGAAACATATACCGCCTGGTTCACGCGGTGCTCGAATTCTTCAAATGTCAGGGGACGATTGTCCAGTGCGCTGGGCAGCCGGAATCCGTACTCGATCAAGTTCTGTTTGCGCGAGCGGTCGCCGTGCCACATGCCATGCACCTGCGGAATCGTCTGATGCGACTCGTCAACGAATAGCATGTAGTCGCGCGGCACGTAATCCAGCAGCGTCGGCGGAGGCTCGCCCGGCAGACGCCCGGTGAAATGGCGCGAGTAGTTCTCGATGCCGTGGCAGTAGCCCATCTCCTTGATCATCTCGAGATCGAAGCGCGTGCGCTGATGGATGCGTTGCGCCTCGACGATCCGTCCCTGCTTCTCCAGTTCCGCTTCCCACCACGTCAGTTCTTCCAGGATGGACTGTACCGCCGCCTGCTTGCGCTCTGGCTTCATCACGTAATGAGTCTTGGGATATACCGGGAGGCGTGCATACTTTTGCTTCACGGTCCCGAACAAGGGGTCGATTTGCGCCAGCGATTCCACTTCATCGCCCCATAGCTCGATGCGATAGGCGTTGTCCTCGTAAGTTGGGAAAATTTCGATGATGTCGCCGCGCACCCGAAAGGTCCCGCGGCGGAAGTCACCCTCGGTGCGCTCGTAGAGAATTTCGACCAGCTTGCGGACAATATCGTCGCGCTTGATCTTCTGTCCCTTTTCCAGGAACAGCAGCATGCCGTAATAAGCTTCCGGCGATCCCAAGCCGTAGATGCAACTCACCGACGCAACAATGATGCAGTCGCGACGCTCGAACAGCGACTTGGTGGCGGCTAGACGCAGCTTGTCGAGCTCGTCGTTGACCGTCGCTTCCTTCTCGATGTAGACATCGCCCGCGGGAATATAGGCTTCCGGCTGGTAATAGTCGTAGTACGAAACAAAGTACTCGACCGCATTGTGCGGGAAGAACGATTTGAACTCGTGGTAGAGCTGCGCCGCCAGGGTCTTGTTGTGGGCCAGAATGAGCGCCGGTCGATTCAGTTCCTCGATGACTTTGGCCATCGAGAAGGTCTTGCCCGATCCGGTGACTCCCAGAAGCACCTGGTGCTTGTCGCCGTCGAGAATGCCGCGCGCCAAGGACTCGATGGCCTTCCCCTGGTCGCCTTGCGGCTTGTACGAACTGACTAACCTGAATTCCATTACAGCTCGGTTTCCCCATGCAAAGTGGTTCTATCCCCTCACAGAATGCAATTTCGGCGAGTGGGTATCTCTTCATTATACGACGGGTTGGAACCATGGCCCGGCCCGACACCGCACCTCCACCGCGTGATCTGTTCACGCATACGTAACATAAGAATTTTCTATTGGACATCCTGGTGAGCCCCGGACAGACTCCCTTAGGAGATTTCCCATGAGCTCGGCAGACGTCCCGCTAACCGGAGGCGAGCTAGTCCCTTGCGGCCCCACGTTCCTGATGTGTTCCCCCGAGCTGTACGAGGTGAACTATGTCATTAATCCTTGGATGGAGGGCAATGTGCACGCCTCCTCGAAGAGGGAAGCCGCCGCTCAATGGGAACGGTTGCACGCCGCCATCTCACGATTCGCCCGCGTCGAGTTGGTGGAACCGCAGTCCGGTTTACCTGACATGGTCTTTACGGCCAATGCCGGTCTGGTGCGACATGGCGTTGTAGCCTTGAGTCGATTTCTTCACCCCGAACGGCAAGGGGAAGAGCCGCATTTCGGCAAGTGGTTCGGCGACTCCGGCTTCGCCGTTCGCGAGATGCCACGAGGAACGCCGTTTGAGGGCGAGGGGGACGCTTTATTCGAATGGGACGGTTCGCGACTCTGGGCAGGGCATGGAGTACGAACACGGCAATGCGCCCACCGGTGGCTCATGGATATTTGGGACATTGAAGTTGTGTCGCTGCGTCTTGTCGACCCTCGCTTCTATCACCTTGACACTTGCTTTTGTCCACTCTTTGACGGGTATGTGATGTACTTCCCAAAAGCCTTCGACGCCGAATCGTTAGCCAACATTGAAAAGCGATATCCCCGGGACAAGCGCATTTGCGTTGGCGATTCGGATGCCTTGCGCTTTGCCTGCAACGCGGTGAACGCGGGTCGTGTGATCGTCTTGAATGAGGTCAGCGTCGAACTCTCCAGGAACTTGGAGGACCTCGGGTTTTGCGTTGTGCAGGTTTCCTTGACCGAATTCTTGAAAGCTGGCGGCGCAGCCAAATGCCTGGCACTGCGCCTCAGTGAGATGGATGTGACCCACGCTACCGCAGTGTCATTTCCATTGCCAAACGAAGCTTCCGTCGAGTGGCGACCTATCGCCTAGCGATTCTGTTCGTCTTTCGCGCCGCACCTTCGGCGTTCCCATCCCCGGGTTTCCCATTAGTTGCGCGCGCATAGCAAAGCCCGCCTCTTGCGAAGCGGGCTTTGCTGCGGACTGCCAACCTAGCTGCCGTTCTGACAGATGGTGCTGAAGTTAAAGTTCTGGAAGCTCCACCAGCTGTTGACCGAGCCGTTTGGATCTCCACCGAAGTAACGCAAGAACACCAAGTCCTGCAGGTTATAGGTAAAGTTGTGCAGCGGGTATTGCCAAGTGCCGTATGGGTGGCCCGGGCTGCCGCCTTCCAGCGGATCGCCGTTTTCCAGAATTCCGCAAGGCGAGCCGTTTCCGCCGTTGGTCAAGGGATCGTCCATCCACTCGCCTACTTCATGCGACAACGCGGATACGTCTTGCGAGAAGTCGCCCGGATACTGGATGTAGGTGAAGTGCGCGTAAGTCTGAGGACCGGTGGCACTATGGTAGCCGCCGATGCAGCAACCACCCTCGGTGAGGTACGTTTGGGTGGTTATGAAAATGGGGAAACCGCTGGCGTGAATCTGGGGATGTGCCACCATGTAGGCATTGATCTGGTTGTCGAAGTAGTTGATGTCAACCTCAGCTACCTGGTGTCCGAATGGGGTTCCAATGTGACCACTTCCAGCGGGCACGTTGAGAGTCAGCTCCGGCAGGATGGGAATGCCGGCAGAAGCGCTTCCGAGCAACACATGGTAATTCGGATTGCTCGAAACCAGGCTCCAGAAGTTGGCACGCTGGTAAGCGTCAACATACTGAGTAGTGCCTACATCCACGGTGCCCTGCGTGTAAGTTGTGGTGTTGTCGAAGACCGGGGAACGCAACGTCATGGCAACTGGGCTGAACGGACCACCCGAAAAGGGATCGAAACTCTGGCCGGTGCTGAGTACGATCTTGACGGGAATCATGTACGTCTGGATGATAGCGGATGAGCCGTTTGCCGGGTCATTGCCGACCATGACGTAGTTGTACTGGTGGCCGTTATAGGTGAACGATCCATTCCACGTCAGCAACGAAACATCTGGCTCGGCCACACCCGGGGCCAGTGGCTTCTGCGGAAGCACTGCGAAGCGCGGTATGACTTTTTCATCGCCTACCTGCGCGGAAGCCAATACAGATAGGCAGCAGCTTACCAAGAGAGTCAGCGCCATCAGCTGACATAAGCCTGCAATACGTGTTTTCATTTAGTTAAATTCTCCTTACCCACATGTAATTGTTGAATTGTCAAGCGCGACCATAATGGTTTTTGATCTGTCCGCTATACACCGAGTCAACTAGAGATATCGAGCGCAAACTACAGCCAGATCCCTAGTACATGTCAGGCGTTGGCAATCAGGGTCCCCTATGGAAGGTACTTGAGTGAAAGCATCCTACAGCAGTCTGGTGTTTCCAGTCTACTGAAATGCGACAGGTGAACAACTAAAATAGGCTAAATTACAGAGCTGTAATCTACTATCATAGATAGTAGATGGGAAGAGACAGTAACTTAAAGAAATCTGCTGTCATAAGCGGCGGAGCGTTAATCACCGGAATGCAGTGTTTCCAGAATGATAGAAGCCTAGTCATCGCTGAGGTCGGGCGTGATCCGCGTTGGTTCAGCTACGTCGATTGCGTGGGCGGCTCACTATACTTGCAGTCTGCCCCGATGAGACCACCTGCATCGTCGGCGCATAGCGTTCCCGACTTGCGCTGGCTCCCGCAGCCGCCTTTATGCCGGAGGCTGAAGCAATGAGCACGATGTTACCGCTCTTCTTGGGGATCATGGTGCGGAGTGCGCTGCGAACTCCTAGGAAGGCGCCATCGAGATTGACGGCCGTGACCCGGCGCCACTCATCCAAGGTCATGTCGGCCGCGGGCTTTGCGTGAGAAATGCCAGCTGCCGAAAATGAAGATATCCAAGTGGTCGATCGTTCGGAAAGCTGATAGCCACGCGCTCTCTTCCGTAACATCGAGCACGAGGGCTGTGGTATTGCTCAACTGCGTGACGAGGGTGCGCACGGCCTCGCGGTCAATATCCGCCGCAAGAACGAAGGCCTTTCGCTGAACGAGTTCGGTTACGACAGCTCTCCCTATGCCCGCAGCCGCACCCGTAACAAATGCAATCTTTTCTGCAAGGCACATTCACCTATCCTAAGCTAGCATCCGCAAGATGCATCTTGCCTTTCCACCTACCCGGTGCCCGATCAGTAATCGGGGAATCGAAGCGCCGTCCACCAGCATCCAGATGCCATGGCTTCAATCGATTGGCTGGCACAGGACATTCCTACGACGCCGCTGGCGCCGCAAGGCGATTTTCCGCCAAATCCCGACCTCGGGTTACTCGATGCCTATTCGCGCGCAGTTGTTGGCGCGGTGCAGCGCGTCGGGCCCGCAGTGGTGCACATTCAAGTGCGGCAAGAGCGCGGGCGCGGCGGTTCTGGGTCGGGCTTCATCTTCACCCCAGACGGATTCATTCTGACCAATAGCCATGTCGTGCATGGCGCCTCGGAGCTCATAGTCTCGAACGCGAGCGGCGAGCGTTTCCCTGCCGAACTTGTGGGCGACGATCCCGACACCGACCTGGCTGTGATTCGCGGCGGCCACGATGTGACCTCAGTGCCACTCGGCAGCTCGCGCCGGCTTACCGTTGGACAACTGGTGATCGCCATTGGGAACCCGTTGGGCTTCCAACATACGGTGACGGCGGGGGTGGTAAGCGCGCTGGGCCGTTCCATGCGCTCGCGCTCCGGGCGCTTGATCGACGGCGTCATCCAGACCGACGCCGCGCTCAATCCCGGCAATTCGGGCGGGCCGCTGGTGGATTCGCAAGGGCAGGTGATCGGTGTGAACACTGCGACCATCATGGGAGCGCAAGGCATTTGTTTCGCCATTGGGTCGGATACGGCGGAGTTCGTCGCGTCGCGGTTGATTCGCGATGGGCGGATACGGCGGAGCTACATTGGCGTCACCGGACAAGGCGTCGCTCTGCATCGGCGCCTGGTTCGTTATTACGACTTGCCTTCGGAGAGCGGGTTGTTGGTCATCGAGGTGGTGCAAGGTTCTCCGGCGCAGCGCGCGGGCGTGCGGGAGCGCGACGTTCTGGTCCGCTTCGCGGGGAAGGCGATCGCCGGGGTTGACGATCTGCATCGCATGTTGACCGACGAGCGGGTTGGGGTCGCGTGCGAAGTAGAGGTGGTGCGCGGAACGGAATTGCTGAAGTTGCGAGTTGCTCCACAATCCAGGGCGGAATAACTATGGGTGCGCGCGCTGGTAGTGACGACGGGCCTTCTGGCGGTTGCCGCAAACCTTCATATCGCACCAGCGGCGGCTACGGTTGCGGCTCTGGTCAAGGAACAGCCATTCGCAATCGGGGGCGCCACATTCGCGAATGGCGGCACGAGCTTCCGAGGTGAGAAGCCCGGCAGCGGACTCTGCGATGGGCCACAGTAGGCGCTCAAGAGGATCTCTGCCGTTGGATTGCCATTCCCAACGATAGTTACCATTCGTTCGCGTCAGTTGGCGATGGTTCAACGCGTCGAGTGCAAAGTCGTTGATGTGCTGGACGTCCTCGGGCCGGGCGGGCTTGCCGGCGGCTATGGCGGAGAAGGCGCGATAGAGGACCTCGCGCAGGAGGATGGACCTGCGGAACGCGCTCCGTGCGTCAGCGGGATTGCGGGCCGCGCGGGCACGTAGGCTGGCGGCCAGCTTTGGCGGGATAAGGTTCGATTGCTCCGCGAATGCCACCAGATCGGAGTAGGTGCCGAGATGTTCGGCACGGTGTCGCGGAAGCTGGCGATGGCTCACGGTGTTGGTGAAATCGAGGCAGAGCGATCCGCCGCTGAGGTCGAAGCGATAGCCAGGGTGTGATTTGGCGCTACGCACTGATTCTATTGTAACCCGTCTATATTGGATAGCAGGTTAGACGGTCAAGGGCGCAGGTTGCTGGATAATGCCGGCGTTTAGAGGCTTTACCCAGCGCTAAAGCGCTGGGCACCGCCCGGCTGGACACCCTAACGTTCAGAGTTTCGCTAGCGCGGATCCACCCGGCTCTCAGCCACCGACAGCTTGTAATCCAGATAGCGAATGGTGAGCACCGCTTTGCCGCCCAGCCGGATCTCAGTGACCGTTCGGTTGAGCGCCGGGAGGTAAGATTCGCCGACCTTCTCATACTCGTGATGGATTACAGTGCGTTTTATCAAGATCGACGGATTCTTCGCCGGTTCCGCTTCGATGCGAGTCACCGCAAAGTCCGTGCCATCGATCCAGAGCGTCCCGCGGTACAGGTATTTAGTGTCGCGCAGGGGTTCGACCTGCATCACGTACCGGGTCCGGCTGTCGCCCGGCGCACAGCCCAGCAATGAGAAGTTGTAGTTGGCGGTAGTGAGGGCTACCGCTTTACGGTTGGCTTCGTCGGACGCAGCATCCTTTTCCGATTCCAGCAGCCGGTGAAGAACGTGGTTAAGGAGCAGCGCGGAGCCAGATTCCGATTCAAGCGTGAACTCCTTGGTACCGGGCGCCTTGTAGAGAACCCTCACCTGCATCTCGGCCGCGAGCGAAGGAAAGCCGGTGTAGCGCAATTGATATTGGCGGGTCGCTTCGAAACTAAGCAAGTCCCGCGCGCGGTCGGCGTCGCGGCTCATCAGGCGTGCCACCACGTCGCCGCTGTCGAGATTGGCGCCGGCCGGACAGGGTACGGGAGCAGCATCGGTCTCGGCCTGGGCTGGGGCCACCATCGCGAGGAACACAAGGGCAATCCAGAGCGACCAACGGATTACGTTATGAATTGGGCCCACCCTCGAACAAGATTGTGTTTGCCGGCACTATCGAATGCTGATGAAGCAACGGCCCGATTTCGCGATCTGTGGGTTGTCATCACAAACGGCCTTAGGCCGTGAGGGACCTGCTGTTTTTCCCGGGCGTCATTCCAATGGCAAACGACAGCAGATTCCACGCTTCGCTCGTAACGACAATTCCAGCGGGGGATTGGCCCGCACTGCGTGCGCAACCCTACATTTCCCACAGGCAGCGTCCAGCGCGGTACATGGACATTAAGCCATCCTCGCTGATTTTCAGGACGGTGCCGTAGCGCGAAGCGGCGATGGCAGCGGTGGTGCGTCCGCCTTCGACGGGCCGGTTCATGGCTTCATCGGTGGACTGATGATGAAGAATGGCGCCAAAGGCCAGCAAGTTGGCATCGGCACTCAGCACGACGGCGCCATCGATACGCGAAATGTTCTCCAGCACCGTGGAAGGTATGTCGAAGATGCTCTTATCTCGCAGCAGATAATGCAACTGGTCCTTGGAAATTCCCTCTGCTAGCGGCTGCTGATTCATGTGGGCGAGCAGATCAGGCTGCGACACCAGCGCCCGCGCCGACTGAGGATCGTCGAGCACAACGAAAAGCGCGCCGCGGCGACTCTCGGTGAGGTTCAAGGCCACGGCAAACAAGCGCTCCGCCAGTTCGGTGTGGCCGATGGCGTTCTTCCACATCTCGTAACGATAGCGCGCATCCACCAAGCGCCACTTACCGTCGAGAAAGCGGAACACAGGCACACCGTCGGAATAAATCTTGACTTCGCCATTGGGGGAGAGGATGAGGCAGATGTGTCCGCCGCACAAAGTGGCGCGACAGTGATCGCCGTAGCGGGCCGAGGTCGGCACCGGTAACGGCATGTCACGATAGGGCTCGGCCCATTCGTGCACGTCGATCAATTCCGCCAGCAGGCCGTCGCGGTCAACCAGGGCGAGGGTCTGCAAGCCATCGCATAAGCGATGGAAGCTGCGGATGCTGGTCAGTTCGTGGGAATAGCGCATGGCCCAGTCCGGTGTCTGTGGCGGTTCATGACAGGGTTCCGGCATGGAGCCGAACAGCAAAACGCCGGTGGCAATGCGGCGATTCTCGTAGGTGCTCATGCTGCTGGTGCGCAACACTTCGATGGCATCGGCAATACGATCGGGCACATCGGCAATGGCTTCGCCGCTGGTGTGCGGAGAAGGATCGAGGAATGCCGAGACAAAGCGGTCCTCGGGCAATCCACGGAAGAGCTGAAAGCTTTGCGCGGCCAGCGCCTGGTTGGTGATCAGTTGATAGCGCGCGGAAAGCACCATGCCGATGCTGCGCAGCAGGCGGCGTTCATGGTCCGACAGCTTCGAACTTGCAGTCAGGGAATAGCCTTCCCCCATCCATTCGAATTCGACCTGGCCACCGCTAGGCACCGCGCCCAGGAGACCGGGCATCTGCTCCGGCCTTCCACCCACGCGTTCCAGGGTTGCGCCGGGAAAGAAATAGCGAATGCCATTTTCCATCAGGTCGCCATAGAGTCCGCTGACAAACCGGGTACGATTTTCGAGCAAGCGAAATGGTAGGGGCGAGGATTTCATCGCTGTCTAAAGCTTACATCAAATCAGCCGCTGATTCCGGCTTTGAGGTCCGGTGTGCGAGTATTGCCGCCCCAGCCGGGCTTCCCGCACAATGCGTTTTTTGCTAGACCGGGGTAGTATGTGCTTGCCGCAACTATCTCGAACTAAACATAGGGACCACGCAATGAGCCACATTGAAAGCGGAAGCAACGGCGCCGTGCGGCGCATCACGATCAATCGCCCGGAAAAGAAAAACGCGCTGACCGCGGAGATGTACGAGGCGCTTTCCGAGGCCTTGGAACAGGCTGAGGCCGCTCGCGAAGTCCGCGTCATGCTTTTACACGGCGAGGGCGAGGCGTTCACTGCGGGCAACGACCTGATCGATTTTCTGCAAAAGCCATGGAAAGGACAAGACCTGCCGCCGGCGGTGCGCTTTATCCGTGCGGTGGTGAACGCCAAAAAGCCCATCGTTGCTGCCGTGCATGGCGCGACGGTGGGAATCGGCACCACGATCCTGCTGCACTGTGACCTGGTCTACGCCGCGGAGAACACCAAGTTCCTGATGCCCTTCATCAACCTCGGCATCGTTCCGGAAGCAGGGTCGACCGTGCTTTTGCCTCTGCTTGTCGGACACCAGCGGGCGGCGGAATTGTTGATGCTGGGCGTTCCCTTCACAGCGCACCGGGCCTATGAACTAGGTTTGGTGAACGCCGTCGTCGCTCAAGGGGAACTGCTGAAGACCGCGGCCAATGCGGCGCAAAAGCTGGCGGAGAAACCTCCAGCCGCACTCCGAGCCTGCAAGGAACTGCTGAAGCGTACGTATAAAGCCGAGGTGGATCGCGCGATCCAGGAAGAGGTGACCGTCATCGCAGGGCGGCTCGATTCCCCGGAGAGCCGCGAAGCGCTGAACGCATTCGCGGAGAAGCGGGAGCCTGACTTCAGCAAGTTCTGGTAACAGGGATTTCGGACTTCAACGGTTGTTCAGCCCATGCGCTAACCACTCTCTCGGCCCTGATCCACGCACAGCACTTAAATGCTACCAAGCTCCCCTCTCAAAATCTATTCTATGAAAATCAAGATGTCTGGGCTGCCAGATATTCTGGATTTTGTAGCTTTGTCGCACGTTGCTCGAGCAGATATGCAGCTTTTCCATAAACTTAGCTCGGCATTCAAGTTTGGCTAATCGAATGCTGCTCTTGTGGCCAATTCATCCCACGCTCCGATCTTGGATTTGGGAACCTTACTTGATCTAGTGGAGTGGATCAAGGGTTGTTTGCGGAGCGTTTTGTTGGTGCGTAGGTTTCTATCGCTCGCCCTGAAAGCGTAGATGCTTGGCACTGGATCCCATCTAGGCAAGCGATGTTCTGTCGTTAGTTGCTTCTCTTTCATGCGGCCTTTTGTCATTTCGAAATCCGCGCAGTCAGACGTTAGACGCTAGTCAACCTCTGGAGGGAGAAAGATGACACGCCTTGGACTCCGTTCACGTTCCTTGTTTTCAACATTAGCTCTGGTGGGCGCAATCCTGATATGGCTCAGCGCAGGGCGTACATTCGCACAAGTCACCATAGGCGGGACGGTCACTGGGGTGGTGACGGACAAGACTGGCGCCGTCGTACCGAATGCGACAGTCACACTGACTGACACGTCTACGGAGCAGGAGCGAACCAAGACCACCAACTCTGCTGGCCAGTACGTCTTCGTGAATGTGCCTTCAGGGGCGTACAACATTACGGTGGTTAAAACAGGGTTTAGTAAGTACAGAATCGCCGCCCAGCAGGTGAACGTCGGATCGCCCACTACGGTCAATGTCACCCTCGAGGTAGGCGCGGCGTCACAGACTATCGAAGTGGCGGCAACCGGGGTCGAGTTGCAGACCCTGAATGCCACCATTGGCAATACTGTTACCGGGATCGCGTTGGACTCGCTCCCCACCTTGGGGCGGGACGTCAGCACCTTCGTCACCCTGCAACCGGGCATCAGCCCGGATGGCAGCGTGGCTGGAACCGTGGTGGACCAGAGCACCTTCCAACTCGATGGCGGGAACAACACCAATGACATGGACGGCAGCATGAGCGTGTACACGCCCAGCTTTGCCGGTGACCCGACAGGAGGCATTTCCAACCAAAGTAACGGTCTGGCCGGGGGACCCACGGGCGTCATACCGACTCCGGCCGATAGTGTGGAGGAGTTCAAAGTCAGTGCGGCCCTGCAGGGGGCGGACTTCAACAGCTCGTCGGGCGCACAGGTGCAGGTAGTCACCAAGCGCGGCACCAACACCTGGCACGGCACGGTTTACGAGTACTATCTGGACAACAATTTCTCCGCCAACCTCTGGCAGAATAACCTCAACGGAGTCCCCATACCTAATTATCACTACAACCGTTTTGGCGCGGCGGCCGGTGGCCCGATCCTACCCAAAATGCTAGGCGGGAAAACCTACTTCTTCGCTAACTATCAAGGCTTCCGCTGGCCCAATTCCGGCAGCATCGAAAGGGCAGTTCCGTCACCGGCCATGCGTGACGGATTCCTCACCTTTAACGGGGTGCAGTACAACGTTCTGAACTACGATCCGCTCGGCATTGGAATCAATCCCCTGGTGCAGCAGTTTTGGAACAAATACTTGCCAAAGTCGAATGAATCCAGTTGCGGTGTCACCCGCTGCGACAACGTCAACGTTCAGGGATTCTTAGCGAATGTGTCGCTTCCCCAGAATGACAACTTTGGAGTTGCCCGCCTTGACCACGACTTCGGCGACAAGTGGCACTTCATGGCCAGCTACCGCTACTACCACCTGACCCGCGCCACTACGAACCAGGTTGACATTGGCGGCTTCTTCCCCGGCGATACGCTGGGTACGCCAGCTTCTGTGGCCAACCGCCCACAAGTGCCGTGGTTCCTGGTAGCGGGGCTGACCACCAACATCAGCTCCAACACGACCAACGATTTCCATTACAGCTACCTGCGCAATTACTGGGCGTATGGCTCGGCAGGAGATCCGCCGCAGTTACCCGGTTTGGCAGCGGCACTGGAGCCGTTCGGCGAGGGCGGAGCTGGCACCGGATTCGCACTCTCCCCCTACAATGTGGACACGCAGAATACGCGTACCCGCTTCTGGGATGGGCACGACAACATGTTTAAAGATGACGTGACCATGTTGAAGGGTAAACACATGCTGCAGTTTGGCGGTCAGTATCAGCACAACTGGAACTACCACCAGCGCAGCGATAATGGCGGGGGTATCAACTACTTTCCGGTGTATCAGCTCGGCACGACCTCGGGTGCCGGCTCGGGAATCGACCTGACCGGCTTTGTCCCGGCTGGTGTTCCCGCAGCAACTTGGGGCCGCGACTACGCCGCCATGCTGGGTTTGGTATCCATCGCGCAAATTGCCTACACCCGCACGGGGTCGAACCTGACCTTGAACCCGCCGCTCACGCCAGCTTATGACCAGAGCACCATTCCCTACTACAACCTGTACTTCAGCGACACCTGGCGCATGAAGCCGAGGTTTACGTTGGTCTACGGCTTGGGGTGGACACTGGAGATGCCGCCGACCGAGGCGAACGGGAAACAGGTCGAGTTCGTGGACGCCTCGAACCACCCGATTAGTGTGGAAACTTACCTTAATAACCGGCAAAGCGCCGCGCTGGCAGGACAGGTGTACAACCCGGAAGTCGGGTTTTCCCTGATCGGCAACACGGCGGGCCATCCCAAGTACCCCTACAATCCTTACTATAAGGAGTTTAGCCCGCGAGTTGCGATCGCTTATGACATGTTCGGCACCGGCAACGATGTCCTCCGTGCTGGTTATAGTCGAATCTACGGGCGGTTGAACGGGGTTGACTTGGTACTTGTACCCCTGCTCGGCACCGGCCTCATTCAGGCTGTACAGTGCGTTGGCGCTCTAGCCCCGGCCTACCAAACACCAGCGAACGGCGGATGTGGTGGCGTCGGTGGCGCCAATCCTTCGACCGCTTTCCGTATTGGTATCAATGGCCTGACAGCGCCGCTACCTCCGGCGAGTCCGACCCTGCCGCAGCCTCTGTTTCCCGGCTTTAACGGGGTCGCCGCTGGCGCGGGCGAGGCTCTGGATCCCAACTTCCGGCCCAATGTCGTGGACTCAGTTGATCTCACCTATCAGCACCAGGTGTCGCGCCAGGTAAGCTTGGAAATGGGTTACCTTGGGCGCTGGATCCACAATGAGTACTTGGGGATCAACGTCAACGCCGTGCCCTACATGATGACGTTGGGCGGCCAGCGCTTCGACAAGGCCTACGCCAATATGGTGTTGCAATACTGCGGCGGGATCAATGGGCTTCGCGGCGGCGGTTGTGCAAACAATGCAGCTGCGGTGACGCCCCAGCCGTTTTTTGAAACGGCGTTAAGAGGCACCGGTTACTGCAACGGCTTCGCCAACTGCACCCAAGCCGTTATCGCCAACGAGGGCGTTAATGGCACTGGCAACATCGAGATTCAGAACGTCTGGAGCCTGTGGAGCGATCTGGACAATGGCGGATTCAACTTCCCGCGCAGCATGATGAACACTCCCATCCCAGGCCAACCGTTGGGCGGCAGTGGCCAGCTCACCAGCGGCGTCGGGATCAACGCCAGCGTCGGCTACGGCAATTACAACGCCGCTTTTGTTTCCGTAAAGATGTCAGGCTGGAAAGGCCTGACCATGCAATCGAACTTGACCTGGTCCAAGTCGCTGGGCACGGGAGCCGAAGTTCAGGCAACTAGCGAGGCCACCCCACCCAATCCCTTCAACCTGAACGCTGGGTATGGTTTGCAGGCGTTTGACCGCCCGCTTGTCTTTAACACGTTCTGGGTGTATCAGCCGAAGTGGTATCAAGGGCAGCACGGTTTGGTTGGGCATCTCTTGGGTGGCTGGACATTTGCCCCGGTATTCACTGCCGGCAGCGGCCTCCCAATTACTCTGGCCACCATCAACGGGGGCGGTCAGGCGTTCGGCGAAGGCGATTCCTCTAACTTCTTTGGTTATGGGGTTTCGGAAAACGCGATCCCGATTGGACAGCTTCCCAGCGTCGGAGTGCATTACACGCCTGGGCAGCTGCCCAACCTGTTCGCCAATCCGGCGGCGGCATATAACGACGTCCGGCAGCCGATTCTGGGTCTGGATGTCAAAGACGGCGGCTTTGGCGTTCTGCGCGGGCTCCCGTACTGGAACCTGGACTTCAGCCTGAAGAAGCAGTTCATGATTACCGAGCGGGTTAGCTTCGAGGCGCAGGTCGTCTTCACCAATATTTTCAACCATGTCCAGTTCGAGGATCCCGGCCCCGGCGATTTGCTCGACACCAGCAATCCGGCGGGTTGGGGCACATTGCCAGGGCAAATCGGCGCCCCTTACTACCCTCCCCGTCAAATGGAGTTCGGCTTCCGCATAAGCTTTTAGCGGAGGCGTTCGAGGTGCCACGTGGCACCTCGACGCAACCGATCAAATGCATTCACCTTGGCCGCACCTCTCAAGTGCGGCCTTTCTTTTTTTGTGCGATATGGATGCTGTGTGCACACTTGGGATTCTGTGCGTGCGCACCACTTAAATGCTGCAGATTGTCTCGCAAAATCTCGCCTTGTTCGCCGCAGAAAGAGTTACCTTGACGCCAGGATTGAACGAGGGCGCGATACCTCGCTAGTGGCATGCCTGATTCGTGCCCTTCGAGAGACCTTTCTGCCTGTCTTTGCAACATTCCGTAAGAAGATGGTTGCAACTATTCTTGTGCATCTGTAACATCGGGCAGCTACATGCGCGCTTCTGCGAATAGTTACGCGTCCCGGATCCATCGCTTCCGGCTACCCCGGGTTTGTGTGCCGGTGGTGGGCTCCGATGCCCCCACCATGATCGAGCGTGCCGAGTCTCTGGTACGCGATAACCCATTTCTGGAGTTAAGGTTAGACTACCTTTCACAGCCGGTGGCAGCTCTCCCGAAGCTGAGAAACTTCCTTGAGATGCACCCCGAAGCGACGCTAATCGCCACTTGCCGGCGAGCGGTCAACGGCGGCAAATTCAAGGGATCGGTAGCGGCTGAATTGGCGGTTTTGCTGAAGGCGGCCGACGTTGGTTTCCCCTTGGTGGACATCGAGTTACAGAGTGCCAAGGTTTTGAAAGCGGACCAACTGCGCGGCCTTACCGACCGAGTCGGCTTGATCATCTCCTACCACGACTTCCGTGCCACCAAGAAGCTGGAAGAGGAATTCGCCGAGATGAGCAAGTATCCCGCCGATTTCTACAAGGTGGTGTCGACGGCGACCACCCTCTACGACAACGTGCTGATGATGAAGTTCTTGGAGGCGAACTCGGCCAAGCATGAAATGGTGGCCTTGTGCATGGGGGAACAGGGGATCATCAGCCGGATCCTTGGAGTTCGGGCTGGCAGTATCTTCACTTTCGGCGCCGCCAAGAGCGGCGAGGAAACCGCTCCCGGGCAGGTTCCGTTCAATGAACTGAAGGACACCTACCGCATCGACAACGTGGATGCGGCAACTCAGGTTTACGGGGTGGCCGGCGACCCGGTTGAGCATTCGCTCTCACCCATCATGATGAACGCGGCGTTTCGTCGCGAAGCCGTGAACGCCGTCTATTTGTCGCTGCACGCGAAGAACCTGAAAGATCTGCTGGCCTGCGTGCGTGACATTCCCATTCGTGGTCTCAGCATCACGATGCCGTACAAGCAGGACATCGTGGATGCGCTGGAGAATTCCGACCCGCTGACCCGTCAAATTGGTGCCTGCAATACTTTGGTTCGTAGCCTCGACGGCAAACTGTACGGTTTCAACACCGACGTCGGCGGGATCGTAGCTCCTCTGGAACAGCGGCTTCACCTGGCGGGCACACGCATTCTGGTGATTGGAGCGGGCGGGGCGGCGCGGGCGGCAGCCTTCGGATTGAAAGCCAAGGGGGCCGAGGTCTTCATCACCAATCGCACGCCGGAGAAAGCGCAGACGCTGGCGCGGCAAGCCAAAGCGAAATACCTTAAGCGCGCCGAAGTGGCGAAGACGGCGTTCGACGTGATCATCAACGCAACTCCGGTGGGGATGGGCAGCAGCAAGCAGTCTCCGCTGGAGGAAAAAGAGCTGAACACGAAGTACGTTTTCGACTTGGTTTACATCCCGGCCGAGACGAAGCTCATCAAGATGGCGCGAGCCAAGAACCTGCAGGTCATACCGGGCTTGGAGATGTTCGTTCAGCAAGGCGCCCGCCAGTTTGAGATCTGGACCGGGAAACCTGCTCCCATAGCTGAAATGGCTTATGTCGTGACCAAGGCGCTGGAACGACGCGCCGCGCAAGAAGAGGCCGAAGAGGCGAAACCTGTGGCGAAGAGCACTGCCCGCAAGAAACCGGCCAAGGCTTCCCGCAAGTAGATTTCCTGCTCGTCCCGACGTAGTCGCAACCCTGTCCCAACCAGAGAAAGTAGTGGCGCTGGAATTCCTCGATGATGCGTCTACAGCGGGGCTGTCGGGGTTAGAACGACAATTCCGGGTATAATGCACTGCGACCCCCAGTTGAGTCTGGAGAAAACTCCGGAGAATACCATGACCTCGCCGACCCCTTCCGTGTCCGGGCAGAGCACCAAACCAACGTCGTGGCTCGTGGTAGGATGTATCGCCTGCCTGCTGATTGGCCTGGCGATCGGTCACATCTCTACCTATCAAAGAATGCGTGGCAATGCGACCGCGTTTCCCACTCCCTATCAGGCAGTGCTATTGAGCAATGGCGCGGTTTACTACGGCAAACTAACCGGTTTCGGAAGCCGCCATTCCACATTGACGGACGTCTTCTACATCGTCAGCAAGACCGACCCGAATACCAAGCAGGTTACCAATGTCCTGGTAAAGCGTGGCAAGGAACTCCACGGCCCCGACCGGATGTACTTAAATCCGGAGCAGATCGTCTTCGTGGAACCCGTCGGTCCCGACTCGAAGGTGGCCCAGTTGATCAACGAGGCGAGCCATTAGTGGAATGTCGAACTGACTCCCACAATGTGAGAGTCAAAACCGGTAGTACATTTCCGATGACGCAGCCTTCCTTGTAGGGCGTCGCGAACATACATAAGGCAGTTTCACTCCTGATGTATCGGCGACGGGTGGAGCACGCCTTTCAGGCGTGCATAATTGCTGCCAGGTCCTGAATCGCGCTTTAGCGCCTGAGGTAATGTTTTGTTACCTCAGCGGCTGAAGCCAATTCATCCTGAATCCTAACTGCACCGCTGAAGCGGTGCTCCACCCTATACACCAAATGTGAAACTGCTCTAGCCCTCTTCCCGGCGATACGGCGTTGCGAAGCCGCCCTATCCCGCCGTTCCGTCGCATTTTCAGAACCACTAAACTTTCGTCGCGTTTGTCAAGAAAATAGTTATGGGAAACTCCCTCTTTATTTCATTTCTTCCCCATCTTTTTTGTTTTCCGGGGGGTGAGTTGTTGTAGAGTATCGTTGTTTTTCGGCCCAATATGAACATTTTGGAGCCCGTCATGAGGCAGCATTCTTGGAAGCGTATAACTAGTGTCGCGATCCTTGTCATCACCGCATTGGCTACCTGTCTAACTTCGTCTCTCGTATCGGCCCAGACCGATGCAACCTGGAGTGATGGCAGCGGCAACTGGAGCGACCAGAACGACTGGAACTGCAACCCGGGACCGCCGAACTGCGTACCGAATGGAAATTTTTATGTCGATATACCGCAAGGTTCGGTCTTCCTGGACATCAGCGCGTCAGTAACGACCCTCAGCCTGGACTCAGGAGGTGCGCTCACCATTGGTGGTGGGAACACATTAACTTCAAGCACCTTCATCGCCGCTGACGGTAATCTGACCATCAACTCCGGTGGCACTCTGAATGGTGGATATCTACTTCAGGGAGTGAATGCAGGCGGCGGCGTGATGACCGTCAATGGCCAGCTCAACACGTTTGGATACGTCAACCTTGGAGCTAGTGCAGGCAACAGCACCAGCACGATCGTAGACGGCGCGGGCGCCACTTGGACAAACAACGGTTCCATGAGTGTCGGCACCTATGGCTCGGCTTCACTGACTATCAGCAATGGCGGCACGGTGACGAACACCGCCGAGTTAGTGATCGGCGACGCCGGAAGCTCCAGTAATAACATGCTGATGATTGCGTCCGGTGGCCAGCTAAGTACCAGCCAGTACGTTGATATCGGGCCCTTTGCTGGGTCCGCCAATAACAATGCGACGGTAACGGGCGCCGGCTCGACTTGGAACAACGCCGGTTTTCTAGCAATTGGCTCAGGCGCGCTGAACATCACCAACGGTGGAGTGATTAATGATACCGGAGCCAATGGAGACGGGGCGGTGGGAGGCTTCGCCGGCACCGGAACGGCCACAGCAACTATTAGCGGCAGCGGTTCGGAATGGATGAACTCCGGCTATGTATCCGTTGGCCTTGCCAACAACGGCACGCTGATGATCAGCGACGGAGGCCTGGTCACCAGCAGCAGTGGATCGATCGGATTTAACCAGGGCGTGCAAGGAACAGTAACGGTACAGGACCCTCAATCACAATGGATGAACAATGGCTTCATGACCATCGGCACCAACGGCTCGGGTTCACTGACGATCAGCAATGGCGGCAAGGTGAACAATACAGCGCAGTTGTTGCTCGGCGATAGCGCGACCTCCAGCAACAACACGCTGATGGTCGAGTCGGGCGGACAGTTAAGCACCGACCAATTCGTCAATATCGGGACAATTGCTGGATCCACGAACAACAGTGCCACCGTAATGGGAGCCAACTCTGTGTGGACAAACAATGGCTTCATGGTTGTGGGTGTCGCCGGTTCGGGTTCGCTGACCATCGGCAATGGCGGGCTGGTGACCAACACCGGGGCGTTAGTGCTTGGCGGCGCCGATACCTCGAGGAACAATACGCTGATGATTGCGTCAGGTGGGCAGCTAACTAGCAACCAATACGTCAATCTCGGGGCGGCTGCTGGCTCCACCAATAACAACGCCACGGTCACCGGCGCCGGCTCCCTATGGACAAACAATGGCTTTATGGTCGTTGGCACAGGCGGTTCGGGTTCGTTGACCATTACCAATGGCGGAGCAGTGACCAATACCGGGGCGTTCTTGCTTGGCGATGCCAATACTTCCAGCAACAATACGCTAATGATTGCGTCGGGTGGGCAGCTAACCAGCAACCAGTACGTCAACATTGGGGCCATCGCTGGTTCAACAAACAACAGTGCTACGGTTACCGGTGCCGGCTCCCTATGGACAAACAATGGCTTCATGGCGGTCGGCACGAACGGGTCGGGTTCGCTGACCATTAGCAACGGCGGCGCGGTGAACAACGGCGCGCAGTTTTACCTTGGAGACAACGGAACCTCCAGCAACAACACGCTGATGATCATTTCGGGTGGACAACTGACCACCAACCAATTTGTCAATATCGGGGCCTTCGTCGGATCGATGAACAACAATGCCACGGTAACCGGCCCCGGCTCGGTGTGGACAAGCAATGGCTTCCTCGCCATCGGCGCCGGCACGCTGAATATCACCAACGGTGGAGTGGTTAATGACAACGGAGCCAACGGAAGCGGGTACGTAGGAGACTTCGTTGGCTCAACGCAGCCGGGAGTCCTCACCGTAACCGGCGTGGGCTCGCAGTGGAACAACTCTAGCTTCGTATACGTAGGCCGTGGTAACAATGGTACGTTGACGATCAGCAACGGAGGCGTGGTCAATAGCAACGGTACCTATATCGGCGCTGATCAAGGCGTGCAAGGGACAGTGAACATTCAAAACGCTGGATCGCAATGGAATAATGGCGCCTTCGTCGTTATTGGGGAGGACGGTGATGGCATGCTCAACATAATGGATGGCGCCATCAGGAACGATACCCAAGCTACGATTGCACAGAACCAGGACTCTACCGGCATGGTCACTGTTTCCGGTCCAGACTCTGCCTGGAACATTAGTGGACCGTTGCAGATCGGTAACTTGGGCGTTGGCATGCTGACCCTCGCGGGCGGCACTGTTTCTGCAACGGACGTGACGACTGGTGTTACCGGGGTGCTGGTAGGCTACGGGACTGTGAACGCCAGCAATTCCTTCACCAATATCGGAGCCGTAACCGCAAGAGCACCAATGCAAGGGATGGGGACATTAACCATCGCCACCTGCGCGGGCTGTCCCTTCACAAGTCCTGGCGAGATCAATGTGGGCCGGAGTGCCGTTCTGTCAGTGCCGAATGGCAGCGTGATAACGACCGGCCTGGTGGACATCAACCAGGGTGGCACCCTGACGATTGGTACCGACAGCAGCTATGTTCAGAATGGGGGACAGACGACGGTGGACGGGAGCCTGAATGTCTCTCGCGGTGGCTCCATCACCTTGGACGCTGGCTCCATATTTGGCAATAAGGGAACTTTCGGAGGATCAGTCGTCAGCAGTGCGTCGTTCAATATTGGCGACACGGTGGATACCATTGGCAAGCTGTCGATCCTGGGTGACTTCACCCTGGGACAAACGAGCAAACTGAACTTCGATATCGCTGGAACTGGGTCCGGGCAGTTCGACGTGCTCAACGTGAACGGCCACGTCACTTTTGCCGGACTGTTTGATGTTGACCTGCTGCACGGTTTCCTGCCGCACGTTGGCCAGGCCTTCGACATCATGAACTATTTCAGTGAATCGGGAAAATTCTCCAACTATATAGGACTGCAGATAGACAGCACCGAGTACTTTGCCGTTGAATACAACCCGACCAACTTGACTCTCAAGGTGAAGACAGGCACGCTGCCCACGGCTACCGGAGGTGGCGGTTTTAGCGATGAATCGTCTGACAGCGCCTCGAACGAGATCGCCTATTCCATGGAACAAACGGATTTGCGCTTGGAGCAGAATACGCCTTCAACCACACCTGAGCCGGGTACTCTGTTGCTTCTGGGAAGCGGTTTGCTGGCTGCGGCTGGGTATTTCTCGTGGAAGAACAAGAACTCCGGACGACGGTGAGCCCAGAAGTTCGCCGCCGGATGCCCGCCCTCGTCGCCTGCGCCCCGCCTTTCCCAAAGCTGCGCCACAAAACGGGCGCGCAGACTTGATTTTGCGCCGACCGGCCATTGTCGTCTGTCTTATTTCTTGGGCTGGAATGCTGCATCGCCGAACTGCCACAGCGCGAACGACTGCTCGTCGCTGAGCAACTGATCGCGTTGCGCGCGGCCCGAGCCGAAGCCGTGTCCGGCATCGTAGTCCACTCGTAACAGAATCGGCTTGCCACCGGAAGTCGCGGCCTGCAGACGAGCTGTCATCTTGGCGACCTCCCATGAATCCACACGCGGATCGTTGATACCTGTGGTCAGCATCACTGCGGGGTAATGCGTGCCGTCTTTGACATGAGCATAGGCGTCCATGGCGTATAAGCCCTTGAACCCCTCTTCCGTCTTGACCGTGCCAAACTCAGGAATATTTGCCGGGCCGTTGGTTTGGATCTCCGCGCGCAATGCGTTGGACATGCCCACGTCGTCGAGGATGGCAGCGAACAGATCAGGCCGCTGGGTGAGTGCGCCGCCCACCGTGATGCCTCCGGCACTGCCGCCTTCACCCGCCAGGTGCGCAGGCGACGTGTACTTGTTCTTCACCAGGTACTCGGCACAGGCGATGAAGTCGCCGATAGTGTTTTGCTTGGTCAGCTTACGTCCGGCGTTATGCCAGTCTTCGCCGTACTCGCCTCCGCCGCGAATATGCGCGATTGCAAAGACACCTCCGCGCTCGAGCCAGGGAAAGTATCGCGGCGCGAACGCGGGATCGAGCGTGATGCCATACGAACCGTAGCCTTGGAGATACGTTGGACGCGCACCATCCTTCTGCAAGCCCTTCTTGTACACGATGGACAACGGAATCATGGTGCCGTCTGCAGCCGGCGCCTTCACTTCGATCGATTCCAGATCGGAGTAGTCGAACGTCGGTTTTGGAATCAACTGCAGATCGGCCGTCTTCATGCCAGCGCCGGCACGCAGATACGTCGGCGGCCGAACCCAGGATTCGGTCATCACCCAGGCGCCGGGCTCGCGCGGGTCCACGAACATCTCGGCAATCGATCCCTCGAACGGCAAGGAGACGGCTTCCGGCTTTCCACCAGCGAACGGAACCCGAACCATCCTGCCGATTCCGCCGTCGAGTTCCTGAACGTACAAGCCGTCTTTCGCGGTCGCAATGTTGCGCAGGACCACCTCGCTGGCCGGCATTACCGTCTTTGCCGCAGCCATGTCCGGGTGTGCCATGTCCACGCTTACGACCTTGTAACGCGAGGCGTTGCGGTGACTCATGAGAAACAGCGTACTGTCGTGAAGGTCGAAGTTGCTGACTTCATCGTCGTCGCCGACAACTTTCGTCCAAGGAGTCTTGGCACCGGCTAAATCCGAGAACTTCGCAACATATATCGGAAATTCGTTCTGTACGCCGTGGCGGACGAGGGCGACAAGCCAGGGCGAAGCGGGGGAGTAGATCACGATGGGGAAATCGGATTCCGTAATCTCAACCTGGGGAGTTACGCCACGGCCCAATACGGCAACATCCTTGTCGGGATCGTCGCCCAATTTGTGCAGGTAGACCTTCATGTTCAGGTATTTGGCGGTTGGCGGATCGTTTGGTGCCAGCTTCTGCCGCCGCAGGTAGAAGAACGAGCGGCTATCGCCCAGCCAGGCGCTTACCCCGAACTGCGCGCGATCGATGACTTCGGGCAGATCGCGGCCTGTGTCCACGTCCATGACCCGCAGCACGCTGTTTTCGGACCCGCCGGCAGAGACGCCATAGGCGACATACTTGCCATCCCACGACGCCAGAAAATAGTCGAGCGCGTAATGCGCTTTGCTGTCAGCCGGACGCAAACGCTCGGCATCGACCAGCATGCGCTCTTCACCGCCCTTGATATCACGCATGTAGAGTTTGAAGTTTTCCTCGCCGGAAAGAATCTTGCGATAGAAATAGCGGCCACCAAATACCTGCAAGCTGTCGACGACGGTGCGGGCGTTGTCGTACTGGTTGATTTCGGCCAGCAAAGCAGGACGGCCGGGAATGCGATCCAGTTGCGCTCGCGTGTAATCATTCTGCGCTTTCATCCAGTCGCGCAGCTCGGGCGACTTCATGTCCTCCATCCAGCGGTAATTGTCGGTGACCTTGGTGCCGAAATAATCGTCGGTCACCGGACGTACCGGAGCAACCGGCGGCGTGGAGACCTGGGCGACGAGGCACGCTGTGAGTAGAAGGACCGTGAAAGAAACTCGGATCGAATTGCGCATGAAGCCTCCTGGTGGGCCGGGCATTCAGAGTTTGGGACGGAAGTCGTGGCAAATTGTAACCCGAATTGCCCCAAGTCATGCTGGCAGGTTGCCAAAAACTGGCGGAGCTGAATGCCGGATAAGTTGTGCTCGTCGACGGCAACGCGTGATCAGTACCCCCGGCGTCCTCGACGAAATTGTACTCCCGTCGATTACGCCCGAAGCTTCGCCCGCTTTGATGGCCTCAGGAGCACCGATGAATTCCTGGACCTTATCAATGCTGGCAACTTCAAACGTAAAGAAGATATTGTCGGGCTGCTCGACACCACGCCAGAGGTTAACGAGCCTAAGGCCGGCGTCCCGATGGGCTGCCTGGTGAGAGGAGAACACGGTTTTCCAGCGCAGGAAGTCCGCAACTCGATTGCGACATAGCATGTAAATCATCGGCACCTCCGGTTTCTGAATTCGCCGAATCCGGGTTGAACAGCAGGAATTCACGTGCCGCAGCAAGCACAGGTGCTGCACCCACGTCGTTAAGAGCGCACAGGAAATCCGAGCAAATCACTGGAGGGCAGCCGGCCTCGGTGGGCTGGCACCCCGGCCTGCGTTTAGGGCGTCCCCTCGGCCGTCGCATGCTGCACATTGGGAGGGAAGATTTCCTGGGAGGTCTGGAGATGCCCGCCAGCGGCGGGCCTTGAAGGAGCCCGAATTGGTCGATTTCCGAGTTCAATGGCAGAAAAATGCATCGGCAGGCAAGATGTTGGTTGCGGTTTCCGGGGTGAAAGGCTTAGGATAGAGGGGTTGGAGATAGCTCCCGTCTATCTCCGATCAAGTCAGACCCTTTAGTCCCACGTTCGCAAGTCAGCATTCCCTCATACACAGCGGTCGTGAAACTGTGTGCGAGTACTCCCAGGAGAGACTGAGATGGCGTGGTACGCGTACTGTATTACCGAGCAGCAGAGCCTCCAAGGTAGCATTCGGGCCCGGCGTCCGGTTGCGATTGAAAATCTCCGAGGCGTGAACGACGCTCCGGTGTTTGCCTGTCCCAGCGGAGAATTCGCGGTCATTGTAAGCGACCATTCCGCTTCCCAACCCCTCACCCAACAAGCCATTCTGGATCATGCTCATGTGGTTAGTGAGTGCTTCCGTACCCTGACCGTCCTGCCATTTCGCTTTGGCACCATCTTCGATTCCGATGAAGCCCTGCGCAGGGCGGTACGAACGAACCGCAAAACCTTTCTGGAGACGGTGGATCGCCTGCGAGGGAAAGCTGAAATGCATTTCAAGCTCCTCCTCAAGGATGGGACGCTACAGGAGGCGATTGCCGAGCTTCCCAACGGAGTAGGTGGCGAGTACCTTCGCAAACTGCGGGAGCGAGCTACCCGCGACCGGGAACGGCAGACAAAAGCCCGGGCACTCTCGATGCAAGTGCATAAGCTGTTCTCACCGCTGGAAGAAGACGTAATCTGCAAACGTACCGACTCCGGCGGAATGTTGATCGACTTCGCCCACCTCATCGATTCCACCTCCATCGTCAAGTATCAGAACCGTTATAGCGCCGCCACCAGGCACTTCAAGGACTGCCATATCACCATCACGGGGCCTTGGCCACCGTATCACTTCATGCCTGGGAAGTTGCGGACCGTGTCTGGCGGAAACTGAGCATCCGGAAGAGCCATAGCATCTGGAACTGAGGCGGCCGGCGGGCCGCCTTTGCTATTGGACCATCGCTATCGGCGGAGCCTCAGCCGCCGGACGTGCGTCCGCCAAGAAAATTATTTGTCCCCATGTGTCGAACCAGCCAATCCAGAGTTACAATCGGCTCAACAATCTAGGTAATTGAAAAATTGAGCCCGACACCTTACCGGGTGACACATGGTTGCGTTTTATGAAGCGCAACATCAAATGTGCAACCCGGAAGTGGTATCGCGATTCTCATAGTGGTACGCCGGTTTCCCTGGGTGGGGCCAGGAAAGCCGCCTTTCTCGCTATCCGTGGGGAGGGTAATGATTCCGGACAAGAAGCTGCGGGCGTTAATTGTTGACGATGATGCCAACATGGGGCGGTTCCTGAGCTCCTACCTGGCACGCCGCGGTTTCGACATCAGCAACGCGGCCACCGGGGAAGAGGCGATCCGCATGTTCCGGGTCCACAATCCTGTGCTGGTCCTTCTGGATCTGTCGGCCTCCGGCATGAGTGCGCTGGACACACTGGAACGGATCAAACAAATCAAGCCTGATACCGGAGTTGTAATGCTGTCGGCGCAAAACGATGCGGAGACGATCTTCCGAGCCTCCAAACTCGGCGCCGACGATTACTTGAGCAAGCCCTTCGAGCCGAAGGAACTTGACCTCCGCATCAACAAAATCCTGGAGAAGCAGCGGCTCTCGATCGAGGTTACGCAGCTCCGGGACCAAGTACGCCGCAACAGCGATTTCGTGGGACTCTTCGGAACCAGCCCGAGGATGGAAGAGGTGAAGCACACCATCGAGCAAGTGGCGGACACCACTGCCACGGTACTGATCCGTGGCGAAAGCGGTACGGGCAAAGAAGTGGTGGCGCGCATGATCTATGCACAATCGGGCCGCTGCGAGAAACCGTTCGTCAAAGTGAATTGTGCCGCTATCCCGTACGAGCTGCTGGAAAGCGAGCTGTTTGGCTATGAGCAGGGCGCCTTCACCGGGGCCAACCGGCAGAAGCTGGGTAAGTTCGATTTGGCCAACGCCGGCACCATCTTCCTGGATGAAGTCAGCGAGATGCATCCGGCGCTACAAGCCAAGTTGCTGCATGTTCTACAAGGCGGGGAATTCTCCCGGCTGGGAGGTAAACGGGATATTTCGGTCGATGTCCGCGTCCTCGCCGCCACTAACAAGCCGCTGGAGCGCGCCGTGGAAGAAGGGGTCTTTCGCGAAGATCTCTTCTATCGTCTGAACGTCATCACCATTCACATCCCACCGCTGCGCGAACGCCGGGAAGAGATCCTGGTGTTTCTGGAGTACTTCCTGCGAAAGTACAGCGAGTTCTATGGCAAGCAGCCGGCCCCCTTCGGCGATTACGCGATTGGCCGCATGCTGGAATATAGCTGGCCGGGTAATATCCGCGAGTTAGAGAACCTGGTGAAGCGCTATGTCATCGTCGGGAACGAGGCGCAGATCATTCGTGAGCTGGCGACGCACAAACCGATCATGAGCTCCACATCCGGGAGCGGCCCGGTTTGGGGTCTGAGAGATGGCAAGTCCAATGGAGACCAGCCGGAGGGGAGTGCATCTGCATCGGCGGCCATCCCGATTAACGGGGCAAGAACGAATGTAGGGGACGCTGACGCGCCATCGCTGCTCCAGATTGGACGGCGGGCTGCCATGTCGGCCGAGCGCGAAGCCATCGAACGGGTGCTGACCCAAACACGCTGGAACCGCCGCCAAGCCGCCAAGATTCTGAAGATCAGCTATAAGGCCCTGCTCAATAAATTGAAGATCATTGAGGAGGAAAAGGCGACGCAGAATGAGCATCTCTCCGCTTAACCTTGGTATCCGAATTCCACTGCAATCTGGTTTCCGCCACACTGCATCGCTCGTTGAGTGATATAAATATCACTCCTGTTATTAGGTACTTTGGGGGTATTTCCACAGACGAATATGCGCCGACGCCGGTTCTGGAGATAAAAATGCAATTGCGAAAAGAACCAAAGAGGCACAAAAGATTGACTTCAACCCTCTTCCATCTATCTCGACATCTCTCGGCTGACCTCGTCAAGCGAGACCGTGTCTCGCAGTGCCTACCCTAAAAGCCTCCTCCTTCGCCTCTTTTGAAGAGCGGCCCGTGTGGGCCGCTCTTTTTGCATCTGTGCAAGAGCGGATTATTGGACTTTAGGCAGGCATCCAACCTCTTCAAATTGGGACTCTCAGGACGGAGCGGAAGGGGCTGGCAGTTGACGTGGGTGCCGCCCACGCATATGATTCCGGTTTCGCGCACCCAATTTTCACCGGGGACTGGAGTCCTCAGCGTGAGGGATCGGCAGGGACGAACCTATGGACAAGAAGAAGGTGGAAGTTTTCAAAAAGCGCCTGGAGGAACGTCAGCGGGAATTGCGACAGGCTATGACGCGCACCGCTCAGGATGGGCGCGAGGCCGATGTCGAGTCGGCACAGGACATCGCCGACCGGGCTGCCAACTCCTACAACAAGGAGTTTCTGTTTCATCAGAGCAACAACGAACGACAGCTCCTGCAAATGGTGGATGGTGCGCTCGACCGTATCCGGGAGGGTACATTTGGAGAGTGCATCTCGTGCGGCGCAGAGATCAACCCCAAGCGTCTGGAAGCCGTACCGTGGACGCGCCATTGCATCGAGTGCCAGGAGAAGCTGGAAAAGGGAATCCTGGAGCACAGCAGCACGTAGTGCCACGAATTGCGCTTGCAGAACTCCCGAACAGTTTTGTACGGTGTCTGCTCCCAGCTTGAACCGGGCTTGGGTCAATGCAAGGAGTATTTGCTCAACCGCACTCTGGGTATCATTGCTTATTGTTCGGCTGTGAGCCTGTAACAAATGGGAGGGATGCTTCTTTGCCAGCCTTCACCGTGACCTCTTCAGAGCCCATGTCTCCGTAACCTCGTGAGGAAGAAACACTAGCCTCGAACAATTGACATGAAACAGTTCGCGGCGTGGTTCACGCACGGCGCTTCCAACGGCAGCCAATTGCGCAAGGTGGTCTACGAGTCAAAGACCGAAACGAGATTCTCCATGCCGTCGACCGCTTCTTCGAAGCGCTGCTTACGGCTCATGCTGTGAAAGGCGCGCCCGAAGCAGCCGCAGAACGTCCGAAAGGCCACCTTCTTGATTCCAGGTCAGGATCTGATATTTACGCAGCGGCGTCGGCAGCAACGAGTGAGTAAACCCCGAGATTACGGGAATGAATCTGTGGTTTTTGTCACATCCATGTAATTCGCGGTAGGTGCTTATTTCGTAATTAACCTCGGGGCGTTCCAGATGCTCTGGGGCAGTAGCAACCGCTATGAACCATGCAGCAGAACTAAGTGCGTCATCAATAGATTTGCTCCAGAATCCTGAGTACGTAGGAAGAATGTCCGGAGCAAAAAACGGGGAAAAGCCTAACTCATCTCTGACGAACTGAAAGATCTGTCTGGCATACTCGAGATCTGGGCTACCAAAGCTAATGAATACGTCGAAAGACCTGATCTTCCCGCAAGTTGAACGTGACCTATGATTCAACTCGATCTCTTCACGCTTTGCTCTTGTACACTGTCGAAGAATTATGCTGCGTGTGACAGGACACAGATCAGGTAGACTGTCCTCGCGTAAGAACTGTTTATAGGCCGCTTTTTCCTCCGGTGTACGCCATTCCTCAACGTCCATGGCGAGTGCGCCTTCTAGAAGAGCTTTCAGCTCGTTGCCTTCCTTGCGCTCGCCACAATGAAAAAATATGTCTGGTTCGAAAGCTTTACTTGTCTGGAGTGCATTTTGAAGCGTTCCAACATCGAACAGACCAACCGGACGGTTCAAGATGCGATCACTGGTGGCCTCCCCGTCACATAGAATCACGTCATTTTCAACGGTGATCCGGGCAATCCGATCCAGTTCGATTCCAAAGTCCATCGTATTGATATTGACGAAACAATCAGTGATCGTATGGCTGTGCTTGTCACTTTGAACGGTAGCCGTATCTGGTCCGCTCTCCCAGTTGAGCGCCAATCCTTCGACCTTGCAATTAAGCAAATCAACCTGTGGAAACTGTTTCTGCCAAAGGCGTCGGAAATTGGTGAATTCCGCGCGGTCGAGCACAGAATCGTCTCCGGGCTTCAGAAGATACCGGATACCTCTTTCTTTACTTGCAACAATCAGTTCCTCTCCCACTTCGCGCTCAAGCGCTTGGAGCGGATCCAATAGCTCGTTGCGTGTGTCACATGCGCCGTTCGCGATATTCCATCCAATCGGAAAGACGTCCCTAAAAAAAAGACAATAGTAGGTTCCGCCACGGTAGTTGATTACGGGCAACGCACCTGCACTGGCCCATCGCCACAAGAATGAACTGTCTTGGGGAGTGAAGGTCCCTGCCTTACCACCTAGCAGAATCGCGTCTAGACTGTCTTGGTATTGCTCCAGTCCAAGAAACGCTGCATTGAATTTTCTGACGGCGTTCCGACCATCGCGGTTCCACGCTGAGCTAGTAGAACCATCGAACGCCACGTGTAACTGCACCCCGGCTGAGCCTACCTGACGCGATAACGTAAAACCCGAAAGCAGAACCTCGAGGAACCGATTCTCGGCTTCAGCCAAGGGCCGTACGAAGTCTTTAGGTAGTGGCGCCATACATTAAACGTCAGTGCTGGGGGATCGGCCAGATCACAGCACGGCAGCGGACGATCGACCGCGCGCAGCAGACCAGCTTAACATCATTCGCCTGAGCATATTCCAACGTCGCCCTTGGAACGAGGGCAAACGCATCTTAATTGCTATATGCGGGGGGGGTTGTTGCGAGTTGAGATGGGGAGATGGACAGCCCCCTGAAGTATTTTGCTGATTTGCGCGATCCGCGGGTGGAGCGGACGCGGGAACACTTACTGGAAGAGATTCTTTTGATCGCCATCGCGGCGATTTTGAGCGGGGCCAATGGGTGGAACGAGATCGAAGACTACGCTCGCTGCAAGCGCGAGTGGGTGAGCGGCTTTCTGAAGCTGCCGGGCGGCATTCCCTCGCACGACACCTTCAACCGGGTCTTCTCGGCGCTCGACCCGGAGGAGTTGGAAAAGGGCTTTGCCGCCTGGGTGTCGTCGATTGCCAAGCTGACGGCGGGCGAAGTCGTCGCCATCGACGGCAAGGCGCTGCGGGGCACCTCGGTGCCCGGGAAAAAGGCCATCGTGCATATGGTTTCGGCCTGGGCGAACACTAACGGTCTGGTGCTGGCGCAGCGGCGGGTCGATGAGAAATCCAATGAAATCACGGCGATTCCGAAGCTGCTGGACGCGCTGGAACTGAGCGGAACGGTGGTCACCATCGACGCCATGGGATGTCAAAGGGCCATCGCCGAGAAGATCGCCGCCAAAAAAGCGGACTATATTTTGGCGGTCAAAGAGAATCAGGGCCAGCTGCTGGAGGAGATCAAAGACTCGTTTCAGATGCTGGCCAGCGATGCGGTTGCGGAAGAAATCGATTGCGGCCACGGGCGGGTCGAGCAACGGACTTGCTCGGTGATTGCCGATCTGTCGCTGGTCGAGAAGGCCGCGGAATGGGCGTCTCTACAGGGCTTGGTACGCATCGAAGCGAAACGCTGTCACAAGGTCACGGGCCAAACCGAGCGCGAGACCCGCTTCTACATCACCAGCCTCAAGCCCGACGCGGCGCGGCTGAACCGCTCCATCCGACAGCACTGGGGCATCGAAAACAAACTGCACTGGGCCCTCGATGTCAGTTTTGGAGAAGACCTTGATCGCAAACGCGCCGGCCATGCCGCACAGAACTACTCCGTGCTCAACCGCATCGCGCTCAACCTGCTCAAGCAGGAAAAAACCTGCAAACTCGGGATGAAAAGCAAACGCCTCAAGGCTGGCTGGGACAATGACTACCTGCTCCATCTACTCAGAAATTAAGATGCGTTTGCCCTGCCCTTGGAACGGTTCAGACCCTGGCTCCAAGACCGAATGCCCAAAAGCTTTCCGTGAACCTAAGGCTTCTTCTTTCCTCCCATGAGCTGATTCAACGCATCGCCTAGCGGGTTAGCCTGCTGATTTTGTTGCTTCGCAGGCTGGCCGGGTTTTGCCTGCTGCTGGCCACCCAGAAGCCCACCCACAAGGCCACCGAGATTGTTTCCCCCACCGCCGTTCAAAAGTCCGCCCGCCGTCGGTAGCAGGTTTTTCAACTTCATCTGCGCGATCTGCTGGACATCGGGAGCGACGATGGGGTGGTTCATATTTCCCGTGATGATGACCGGCAACACCAACTCTCCGTTCTTGTTCGCCAGCGCCGTATTGAGATAGCCACCCACTCCGGTGCCGCCGACCGACTGGCTGAATCCCTTGTTCAGGACGGCGGTCACGTGCATGTTCAGGTCCTGGTTGACCAGGTTTATGATTCCGTTGGCTGCCATATTGCCCACATCCAGCGCGGCTTTCAGGTCGTTGGTTTGGGCCACACCGCTGTGTACGTTAAATGTTCCGCTCATCTGAGAGACAGCGGTATAGCCCTTGGCCGCTCCGCCGCCGAACTTGCCGATCTTCGACAATTCGTTCAGCAGGTCGAGCTTGGTGATCTTTCCGTTGGCCAGGTTCAGAGCGATCACACCGTTCAAGGTCTGGACCACGTCGCCCGATTGCGGAGTGGAGAAGGTCACGTTCGCATTTGCTCCGAGTGTGCCGTAAACCGTGTCCTTCACCGACGAGATCGAGGACAGCAGGCGGTTTGCATCCACTCCGGTCAGCTTGGCATTTACTGCGAAGGTCATGGTCGCCGGGCGAGTGTCCACGGTGATGCTGCCGTTCTCCTGTCCGCCATCAATCTGTGCGGTCAGTGGGTTGAGTTGGATGACTCCGTGGTTGAGGGTCACGTTGGAGTGCACGTTGGTGAGCTCCATTTGCTGATAGAGAATGGTGCCCACTGCGATGGACCCCGTTCCGGTTGCATTGGCGAGCAAGCCGGGCTGAGATGGAGGCGCCGCTGAAGCATCCGCGGTGGGGACCAAGCTCCAGGAAGCCTCGGCTTTCTTTTTGGCCGGAGCGGGCGCGGAGCTGCCCGTGATCTTTTGGAGTTCGGCGACATTCAGTTTGTCGGCAGAGAGTGAAAACGTCAGCCTCGGAGCCTGGAAGTTTGCCACGCTGAGACTGCCACTGGCGTTGGTGGACCCCAGCGACGCCGCCAGGTTTGTCAGGTTCACGGAATTCTGCGTGAACTGCATGTTGGCGTTTCGAATATTCACCGGCTGGGTGAGCGACGGCATCTTCAGCGAGGCATTCTGCAAAGCGCCGCTGCCGCTGAAGGTCATGGCGTCGGTGTTCTTGATGGGACCAGTGGCGTGGACATCGAGGGTGATGTTGCCGGTGCCGGTGATGCCTTCGACGGCGGTGACTCCGTAGGCTTTGGCAATGCCCAGCACCTCATTCACCTTGCCATTGACGGTCTTGATGGTCGCATCCACATTCGGGCGAATTGCCGGTGTACTGCGACAGCGTCATCTGCGCAGCCAAGGTGGTTGCGCCAGACGTTGCGGTGAAATTGTTGGACTGGATCTGCTGCGGGTTCATGGCCAGGTCAATCGCAGGCACGCGCACGGGCTGAGGAATGTCGCTGCCGGTGATCTTCAAGGTTGCGTCCGTTGACGTTGCCATTGAGCGCCAAGTGATCGGTCGGACCCTGGGCATGGACGTTGAGCGTCAATTGTCCTGCAATTTTGGTATTGGGGCTGAAGGCCACGCCGAATGCCGACGCCAGTCTTGCCACCTCTTGAATGGAGGCGTTCGAGGTGCTCACGTTCACGTCCACCACGGACGGATTGGGCCGGGTGTTCAATGTCCCATTCACCGCGAGCGGAGTCGAACCCAGCTTCAGCGACCCCTTCCTGATCTGGATTACATCGTTGGTGAGGTCGTCGGTCACGTCGAAATCGGCGGAGATGGGATAGCCGGCCTGCACTCCATGAATGACGGCATTCTCCAGCTTCAGCGAGCCGTCGGCCGTCATCTTTCCATTGGAATTCGTGAGGTTGGTGGATCCGGAGATCACCGCGTCGGTGCCTTCCAAGGCAGCGGCATTCAGGAACTTCTGCGCGCCCGACAACGAGACTTGCTCCAGCTTGACCGTGCCTTTGAAAGGCGTGGCTGAGTGAAGTCGGCATTGTTGACGGGGCCTCCGTTTCCGGTCAGGCGAAAGGTTTGCGAACCGCTGCCCGGCAGATGGGCCGTGGCGTCAATGGAGAACGGCGAGCCGGGAGCGTAATCCTTCAGGCTTACGTCGATGTGGTCGTAAACGGCGCGCGACTTGATGCTTCTGATAGTCCGTGATCGCGATTTGGCTGTCAGTGATCTTCAACTCGCCGAGGGTGAACTGTTTCTGCTCGGAGGGAGCATTGCCTGCTGCTTGGCCGGCTGCGATGGCGCCGCTGGTTTCGCCGAAGCAGGCGTGGCCGCCGGGGCGTTCCCGGCCGTCGAGAAGTTCCACACGCCCTGTGCGTTGCGGATCAATTCGATCTTGGCCTGCTTCATCTCCAGACTGTCGACCTCAACGTTGCCGGCAATCAGTGGGAACAGTTTCACGCTGACATCGAGTTCACCGACCTGGGCGAAGGGCAGGTTGCTGTGGAAGCTGGGATCGTCGCCGATGGTGACGTTACTGACCTCTACCCTGATCGGGAAAACGCCAAGCGACATCTGGCCGAGCTGTACGGGACGGTTGAGCCGCTGCTGTAATTGGGTCTGGACTTGGCCGCGGTATTTGTTGACGTCGACCAGCGAGGGCAGCGCCAACAGCAGGGCAACTATGATAACGATGATGACTCCGATTGCGATTAAGAGCTTTCGCATGGGTCCTCCTCCGTCCGAAGTGGCCGGGCCTGAGTTAATTGTAGTGAAATTCGTCTACGGTAGATAGAAGGGGGATGGGGAAGGGCAGTTGCATCCAGCGCTACGACGCGGCGGTGGTGGGCTCGTCTTCTTCGGCGTGGATGAGGCCGAACTTTTTCAGCTTGTAGCGCAAGGCGTCGCGGCTGATGTCGAGCAGGCGGGCAGCATGGGTCTGGTTGCCATTGGCTTGGGACATGGCCATGTCCACTAACTCGCGCTCCACCTCTTCCAGCGACGTGCCACCCTCGGGAATCTCCAGCTTGGGCAAGCTGCGGCCGTCCGGCAACTGCTTGCCGGCGACGCTGGCGCTGTTGTTGGCCGAGGAGAGTTCAAAAGCAGTATAGGCGGACTGCTGTTGAGCCACGGCGAACGGCATGTATTCAGGATGAAGTTCGTTGCTGTCTTCCAGGATCATGGCGCGTTCCACCGCATTCTTCAATTCGCGCACATTGCCCGGCCAGTCGTACTTGAGCATGAGCTTGCGAGTCTCGTCGGTGATGCCCTTCACGGTTTTGCGGAACTTCCGGTTGTAGCGCCCGATGAAGTACTCCACAAGCGGCAGAATGTCGTCTTTGCGTTCGCGCAGTGTAGGCAGAAAGATGGAGATGATCGCCAAGCGGTAATACAGGTCCTGGCGGAACTGGCCGTCGCGCACCGCGCGCTCCAGATCACGGTTGGAGGCCGCGATCACGCGCACATCCACCTGCATATCGCGCACGCCACCGACGCGGCGAATGACCTGGTCTTCCAGGACGCGCAGCAACTTTGCCTGCAACAGCGGCGACAGCTCACCAATTTCGTCGAGGAAGAGCGTGCCGCCATCGGCCATCTCGAACAGGCCCTTCTTCATGGCCTTGGCGTCGGTGAAGGCGCCGCGCTCGTGGCCGAAGAGTTCGGCCTCCATCAGGGTCTCGGGAATGGCCGAGCAGTTGATGGCGACGAACGGCTTGTCCTGGCGGCGGCTCTGATAATGGATAGCCTTGGCGATAAGATCTTTGCCGGTGCCACTCTCGCCCTGGACCAGAATGGTGGTCGCCTCGCTGGTGGCGATCTTGCTGACGAAGCCCAGCAGCTCGGACATCTTCTGCGAGACGCCGATCACATTGTGATAGCCGGCGCGACGGCGCACCTCGCCGCGCAGCGATTCGACCTCGGAGCGTAGGCGTGTGGTCTCGAGGGCGTTTTTTACCGCGACCGCCAGTTCGTCGAAGTCCAGCGGCTTGCCGACGAAGTCGTAGGCTCCCAGCTTGAGCGCCGTCTTCACGTCCTCGAGCTGGGGATCGGCGGTGATCATAATGATGGCACGCGCGTCGTTGGATTTCTTTAGTTGCTCCAGGATTTCAATGCCGCTGGAATCGGGTAGGCGTACGTCGAGCAGCACGAGGTCGGGAGACTCGTTGTGGGCCACGCGAAGCGCAGCCGAGCCGTTGTCAGCCTCCAGTACGTGATAACCCCACTCTTCGCACTTCTGCCGCAGAGACCAGCGAACGAGCTTCTCGTCGTCGACAATTAAGACTTTTTCCGAGGGCATTTACGTCTCATTAGATTACTACGGGAAGGAGAAAGAAGAAATTTAGGCGCTCGGTAGTGCTTCGCCATAGCTCCGTTATCCAGTAGAATCTATACTTGAATCCCAATTTTCCCAGGCCCTATTTCTTCGCGGAGCGGAAGCAGCAATCGAACCTGCGGGAACTATGCATCAACTGAACCGCCTACTTCGCTACTTCAAGCCGTATTGGTTCCACATGCTGGCCGCCGTAGTGTCTATGGCGCTGGTCGGATTGCTTGACGCCTTCCGACTGCTGCTGATCGGGCCTATCTTCGACCGTGTACTGAACCCTTCCTCCCAATCGCACAGCCTGCCCTTGTTCCACATGCCGATCAGCCACAAGCCTATCGAGCTGAACTGGTTTGTTCCTGAGCACTTTCACAATGTGTGGACGATGGTGGCGTTCGCGCTGGTCGCCTCCACCGTGCTGAAGGGCATCTTCGATTACGGCGGCAGCTACCTGGCGAACTACGCCGGGTATGGCATGGTTACCGATCTGCGCAACGAACTCTATGCCGCCACGCTGCGGCGCTCGGTTGCGTTCTTTCAGAAGTATTCCACCGGCACACTGCTGTCGGCGATCGTGAACGACATCGAGCGGGTGCAGTTTGCGCTTTCGTCGGTACTGGCGGAATTTCTACAGCAGTTTTTTACCTTCATTTTTACTGCCTGCGTGGTGATTCTGCTGGGCGGCCGCTTGACCTGGGTGCTGATCATCTTCGTTCCCGTGGTGGTGATGGCCGCCAGAAGGATTGGCCACCGCGTGCGCACCACCACCCGCCGCGGCCAGGACAAGCTGGCTGAGATCCAGAACATCCTGCAGGAAACCATCACGGGCGTGCGTATCGTGAAAGCCTTTTCTATGGAAGCCTGGGAGACGGGCCGCTTCCGCGATGCTGGGAGACGTCTGTTCAAAGCCAACCTGCGCTCGGTGAGCGCCTACGCGGTGAGTTCTCCACTGATGGACATTTTCGGCGCGATCGCCATCGCCATCCTGATCCTCATTGGCCGCGAATACATAAAACGGGGCTTCTTTACCGAAGGCGTCTTCCTGGCGTTTATCATCGCGGTCTTCAAAATGTACGAGCCCGTGCGCAAGTTTGGAATCTTCAACAATAACTTTCAGCAGGCGCTGGGCGCTTCGTCGGCGATCTTCCGATTTCTCGACGCCGCCGACGATGTGCGTGAGAAACCCGGCGCGCAGAAGCTGCCGCCATTTCACCAGGGCATACGCTTCGAGCACGTGGACTTCAGCTACCAGCAGGAAGACGATGACCGCGAAGTCCTGCACGACATCAACCTCGAAGTATCGCCCGGCGAACTGGTGGCGATTGTCGGCTCCAGCGGTTCCGGCAAGACCACTCTGGTGCATCTGCTGCCGCGCTTCTTCGACGTCACTCGCGGGCGATTGCTCATCGATGGCCGCGACGTGCGCGATTTGACTATCGCTTCCCTGCGCGCGCAAATTGCCATCGTGACCCAGGACACCATCCTGTTCAATGACACGGTGCGCAACAACATCGCCTACGGCCAGCCTGAGATTTCCGCCGAAACGGTGGAGGAAGCGGCTCGTGCGGCGCTAGCCCACGACTTCATCATGGCCCTGCCCGAAGGCTATGACTCGGTGATTGGCGAACGCGGCCTGCGCCTGAGCGGCGGGGAACGGCAGCGCATTTCGATCGCGCGCGCGATTCTGAAGAACGCGCCCATCCTGATTCTCGACGAAGCCACTTCTGCACTCGACACCGAGAGCGAATCCCTGGTGCAGGCGGCGATTCAGAACCTGATTACCGGACGCACCGTCTTTGTGATCGCGCATCGGCTGTCCACGGTGCGCCGTGCCGACCGCATCCTGGTACTGGAAAATGGCGTGATCGCCGATGAGGGTACCCATGAATGCTTATTGGATCATCCCGGCACCTATCGCCGGTTGTATGATTTGCAGTTCGTTGATGTAGAGACCGCCACCGGGACCGAGTGACTTCCCTATGAACATCCGATCCATGACCGGCTACTCCCAAGTGAAGATGCACGCCGACGATCAGCTTACGTTCACCCTCAGCCTGAAGGCAGTGAACCACCGTTTCCTCGATTTGCACCTGCGTCTTCCCATGGAGATGGATCCGGTGGAGATGAAAATTCGGCGCATATTGAAAGAGCGCCTGCACCGTGGACACATCGAAGTGACGCTGAGCCTGGAGCGCAGTGGCGGGGTTGCTTTTTCCGTGAATCGAGACCTGGTGGGCGGATACCTGCGCACCTTTCGCGAAGTCGCCGAAGAGTTTGGGGTGAGCGCTGAACCCGACCTGAACGCCGTTCTCAAGATGCCGGGAGCGCTGAATGCCGCCGAGAACGGCGATGCCTTGGCAGCGCTGGAGAAACATGTGACGGCGGCGCTGGAACAATGCATCGAGCGATTGAACCAGATGCGCGAGGAAGAAGGCCGCGGTGCAGCGATGGAGTTGCGCGAGCGAATGACTCATCTGTCCTCGGCCACCCACGAAGTGGACCAACTTCGCGGCAAGGTGCTGAAGGCCTACCATGAGAAAGTGCATGGACGCATGCAGGAGTTGCTGGGCGCGCATGCCGATCCTGACCGCATCCTGCAAGAAGCGGCGATGCTTGCCGAGCGCAGCGACATTCAGGAAGAAATCGTGCGGATGAAAAATCACATCCAGCATTTTCTTTCGCTGCTCGAGGCCGGCGGCGAGGTCGGAAAGAAGCTCGATTTCCTGCTGCAGGAGATGAACCGGGAAGCGAACACGCTGATGTCGAAGACGACGGGCGTAGCTGGCGAAGCGCTGCGCATCACCGGCCTGGGATTGGCCATGAAATCGGAGATCGAGAAAGCGCGTGAACAGGTGCAGAACCTCGAATGAGCGGCATCATCTTCATCATTTCGGCTCCGTCAGGCTCAGGGAAATCCACGCTCACTAACGAAGTTCGCCGCGTCGTACCCAATCTCGAATTCTCCATCAGCTATACCACCCGGCCGCCGCGCGGCAGCGAGCAGTCAGGGCGCGAGTATTTCTTCGTCTCTCGCGAAGAGTTCGAACGCATGCTGGCCGAGGACGAATTCCTGGAATACGCCGAAGTCTTCGGCAACTACTACGGAACGGCCAAGCGGTTCCTGCGGGAAGCGACCGCACGCGGCCATGACTTGCTGCTCGATATTGACGTGCAGGGCGCCGCCCAGGTGAAGCAGAAGGTGCCCGAAGCGGTGAGCATCTTCATCCTGCCGCCGTCGCGCGAAGAACTGGAACGGCGCTTGCGCCGCCGGGCTGAGGCCGATGACGATCTGCAGCGCAAGTTGCTCGGGGATGGCGCCCGCCCCTTCAATACCGAAGAGATTATCCAGCGCCGGCTGCGGACCGCCTCCCATGAGATTGAGAATTTCTCCCAGTACGACTATATTTTGGTCAACGATCGGCTGGAGCAGTCGATTGACATCCTGAAATCGATCGTGGAGGGCGAGCGACTGAAGCGTTCCGATTCCGCCCCGACAGCAAAGGATGATGCGGTGCTGGCCATTGCTCATGGCGCCTTACGGTCGCAAATGCTTCAACAGGTCCAGATTATCTTGGCAACGTTCGATCTTTTTCGTTTACCCACCGTCACGGAGTGACCTATGAAACTGGTTGAAGGGTTCGACAGCAATTATCGCTACGTTCTGGTGGCCGCTCGGCGCGCGCGTCAACTTCAGAATGGCGCCCGGCCCGTAGTAGAGTCGCACTCGCGCAAGCCCTGCCGTATCGCTGAGGAAGAGATCCAAGCGGGCCGAGTGAAATGGGAGATTCCACAGGTTGTCAAAACTCCGCTGGAGTCGGCCAGCGAGATCCTGGATCATGCCGTGGGCGGCGACGGCGACGACTAGGGGATCTGCGATCGAATCGCAGGCGCAAACGCGGCATCAACTAATCAGGCACTCATGAAAATAGCACTCGGTGTGAGCGGCGGGATTGCAGCCTACAAGGCTGCCGAAATTGTTCGCCTGTTGCAGGACCGTGGCGTGCGCGTGCAGGTCATCATGACCGCGGCGGCGCAGGAGTTCGTTCGCCCGCTGACCTTCGCCGCGCTTTCCGGCGAGAAGGTTATCACCAGCATGTTCGGCTCGGCTGCCGAGCAACCTAATCTCGACTCCGCGGTCGAACACATATCCGTTGCGCAATCTATCGACGCGCTTCTGGTCGCTCCCGCCACCGCCGACACAATCGCCAAATTCGCGCAAGGCATCGCCAACGATTTCCTCAGCACGCTTTATCTGGCGACGACGGCACCGGTCATCATTGCGCCCGCCATGAACGTCAACATGTGGGAGCATCCAGCCTCAAAGGCGAACCTGGAGATCCTGCGCCGCCGAGATGTAACCGTCGTCGAGCCGGGCAGCGGCTATCTGGCCTGCGGGATGATCGGCGCGGGGCGTCTGGCGGAGCCGGAGCAAATCGTCGGCAGCCACGTTGGAGCGCCTCGGCGTCGCGCAAGACCTAGCGGGTGAGACCGTGCTCATCACCGCCGGGCCTACGCGCGAACCTGTTGATCCGGTGCGCTATCTCGGGAATCGGTCCAGCGGCAAGATGGGATACGCGCTCGCGGAAGCCGCGCTGCGGCGAGGAGCGAAGGTCATCCTGGTGAGCGGGCCGACTGCGTTGCAACCTCCTCCCGCTGCGGAAACCATTTTCGTGGAGACGGCGCAGCAAATGCGGACAGCGGTGCTCGATCGCTGGGAGCAGGCCAGCTTTATCGTCATGGCGGCCGCAGTCGCCGACTACCACGTTGAGAATATTTCGTCCGAGAAAATTAAGCGCACCAGCGCGCTGGAGCTACAACTCGAACCCAATCCCGACATCCTGGCGGACCTTGGCAGTTTGCGCCATGCCACGGGAAAGCGCTCTCCGGTACTCATCGGTTTTGCCGCCGAGACCGAGAACCTGATGGAGAACGCGCGCAGCAAGCTAAGGAAGAAGCGGGTGGATGCGATTGTGCTGAATGACGTTTCGCGTTCGGACATCGGCTTCGACAGCGACCGCAATGAGGTAACCATCGTTACCGTGAACGAAGCCATCGCCGTACCCGAAGCTAGCAAGCTGGAAATCGCGAAGAAAATTCTGGAGGTCGCCGTCCATCTTCGGCAGCGACAGGCTGCGCCTGTCCCGGCATCAACCAGCAGCACGAATCTTTAGGCTGCTTGTCCCGTCATCTCTATTCATTGTGTCATCTCGAACGAGGACTTCAGTCCGAGCGGAGAGACCTGCTTTCCTTCCCCTTTTTTGCCACCGGTTTAACCGTGCCGTAAAATCGCAACATCGCCTCCACCACATGACTCTCGACCCCAACACCAAATCCGCACTCCGCGAGCGCCTCAACTTCTATCGTGAACTGGGCGTCGGTCCGCTGTATCGCCGCGACGTTCCGGAGCGCGCCGACACGATACCATCGGATGATTCCGAAGTTGTCGTTGCAGTTGAGTCGGTCGAATCGCCTGCTGCCCAGTCCGAAGATCGCGTCGCCCTTCTTAAAGTCATCGCCGATGACATCGGCCCCAATTGCCAGCGCTGCAAGCTGGCGAAACTAGGGCGCAGGCAGATTGTCTTCGGCACGGGCGATCCACACGCCGAGCTGATGTTCATCGGCGAAGGCCCCGGCGCTGACGAGGATCAACAAGGGCTGCCGTTCGTCGGGCGCGCCGGGCAATTACTGAACAACATGATCGCCGCCATGGGACTGAAGCGCGAACAGGTGTACATCGCCAACATCGTGAAGTGCCGCCCGCCGGGGAACCGCACCCCCGAACGCGACGAGTGCGAAACGTGTTCGCCGTTCCTGATGCGGCAGATTGGCGTCATTCGCCCGAAGGTCATCGTGGCTCTGGGCGCGACGGCGGCCAAAAATCTGCTGAGCGTCAATGACTCGATGGCCTCGTTGCGCGGGCGCTTCTACGATTATTCGCCGCCGGGCATCGCCGACGAGTCTGACGGACCGCTTCAATGCAAGCTGGCGGTCACCTACCATCCGGCGTTTCTATTGCGCGACCCGCGACAGAAAAAAGAAGCCTGGAAAGATTTACAGATGGTCATGCGCTATCTTGATCTGCCCAACCCGCAACGCGCGCCCAGCGACGAAGGCAGTTAACGGCGATGCCGCAATTCTGCGATGTGGCCGTGCCAGTCCCGCTCGACGCCACCTTCACCTATCGCATCGCCGACACCGAACCCTGCGTGGGCGGCCGCGTCATTGTGCCCTTCCGCGAGAAGCGCTTGTGCGGCATCGTCACCGAACTCCACGACCACGAGCCAAAATTCCAAACCCGGCGGGTGAGCCAGGTACTCGACTCAGCGCCCGCGCTGACGCCCGAACTCATGCAACTGGGCCGATGGATCGCTCAGTACTACATTGCGCCCATCGGCGAAGTTTTTCGCACCATGCTGCCGCTATCCGCAGAGTTTCGGCGGGTGCTCGGTTACCACATTACCGAGAAGGGAATTGCTGCATTGCATGCTGCATCCACCATTGGGTCGTCGTTACGCTCGCGCAAAGAGCCCGAACAGCAGATGCTGGAATACGCCGTGCTAAACCGTCTCGCCGATGGCGAAGTAACGCGCGAAGGGACGCTGCGTTCGGCGACCGGGGCATCGCGCGCCGTGCTGCAAGCGCATGCTGCGAAAGAAGTGGATTGCTCGCGATGACCTCAGCGATGTCCGCGATGCCAGCCGCACCGTACAGATCGCGACTTTGAAAAATGTGACCGGCAAGCTCAACGCCAATCAGCAGAAAATTGTGGACTACTTGCGCAACCAGGAGCACCAGCGTGCCCCGGTCGAAGCTATTCGTGAGTTAGTCGTCCCGCGCACTACGCTGCAAACCCTGGTGAAACGCGGGATTGTCGAGCTGAGCGAAGAAGCGGCTGCCTTTCGCATGTCGGGGATGAAGCCTCGCAAGCTGGAGTTCCTGTTTACGCCAGCGCAGGGGGCGGCACTCAACACGATCATCAGCGCTACCGAGGAGCGCCAGTTTCTTCCGATGCTGCTGCACGGCGTCACCGGTTCCGGCAAGACCGCCGTGTATCTGTCGGCGATGCAGGCGGTGCTGGCCAAGGGACGCTCCGCCATCTTGCTGGTCCCGGAAATCGGTCTTACCCCCGCTGTTGCGGCCGATCTGCACCAGATTTTCGGGGACGAGGTTGCCATCCTCCATTCCGCGCTGAGCGACGACGAGCGGGCCGAGCAGTGGAAACACATCCGCAATGGTGAGTCCCACATTGTAGTAGGGACACGTTCCGCCATCTTTGCGCCGGTGCCCGACCTGGCGCTCATTGTGGTGGATGAGGAGCACGACCATTCCTACAAGCAGGAAGAAATGCCGCGTTATCACGCTCGCGACGTCGCGGTGATGCGCGCCAAGATGTGCAATGCCGCCGTAGTTCTCGGCTCGGCCACGCCGTCGCTGGAGACCTACTACAACGCCGTCAACGGCAAGTACCGGCTGCTGGAGTTGCCCGAGCGTATCGAGAAGCGGCCGCTACCCGAGGTCCAGATTCTCGACATGCGCGAGGAATTTCAGCGCACCCGAAAAGACGAACCGCTCTCGCGCAAGCTGGTGGAAGAGATCGGCGAACGGCTGGCGCGCAATGAGCAGGTGATGGTGCTGCTGAACCGGCGTGGCTATTCCGCCTTCGTGCTCTGCCGTGAATGCGGCGAGAGCGTGCAGTGCAAGAACTGCGCCATCTCCATGACGTATCACAAGCGCGAACACCGGCTGATGTGCCATTACTGCGGCTACATGCGTCCCGCGCCCCGGACTTGCCTCAAATGCGGCAGCGAATTTGTGCAGTATCTTGGCACCGGCTCGGAGAAACTGGAGCACATCCTGCACGGCATGTTTCCGCAGGCCCGCATTGCGCGGCTCGATCGCGACACGGTTCACGGCCGCGACGATTTCGAACGCATGTTGAGCGCGCTGCAGGCCGGCGAAATCGATCTGCTGGTGGGCACGCAAATGATCGCCAAGGGGCACGACGTCGCCAACGTCACGCTGGTGGGCGTCGTCGGCTCCGATGCCGCGCTCAGCTTTCCTGACTTCCGTGCCGCCGAGCGTACCTTCCAGTTGCTGACCCAAGTTGCGGGGCGCGCCGGACGCGGCGACACCCCCGGCAAAGTTGTGCTGCAAACATTTTTCCCGGACCACTACGCCATCCAGTTCGCCGCCGCGCACGATTACCACGGCTTCTACGAAAAGGAAATTCGCTTCCGCAGCTGGATGCACTATCCACCCTTCAATGCCGTTAGCAACGTGCTGGTGCGCAGCAGCAAACTCGACGAAGCGCTGGCTTGGTCGGGCATTCTGGGAAAGTGGTTCGAAGCGACCCGGCTGGCAGGCATACGCGTGATGGGACCTGCAGCAGCGGTGATTGTGCGCCTGAAGGCCGAGTACCGTTATCACTTCCTGCTTAAGTCCGCGAGCCGGGAACGCATGAACGCAGCACTTCGTTTCATGCTCGCCCACGCGGAGGCGCAGAAGATTCCTCGTAATAATCTAGTAGTGGATGTGGATGCGCTGTCGCTGATTTAGCTGTCAGCAGTCAGCTCTCAGCCCTCAGCCCTCTGCCAAACCGGCATCATTGCAAGTTCTTTCAGAAGGAAGGCACGCCTGACGCAATGCTGTACGCCAGCCGCCAACCGCTGTGCTTACAGCCCTATGCCATCCACGCCCCCAGCGCCCTTCGCACCAGAATCAACTGTCCCAAATGATATGCGCCGTGATCGGCGGCCAGCAGTACCTCGCGCAGCAGCGTCTGGCCATCGCCGTGGGGCAGGGGCTTAAACAGATCATGCGAAGCGTCGCGGACCAGCTTACGAAACTCCTCTTGTGCTTTCAGGATGGACTTCACGCTCTGGTCCCATGCCTTGTCACTCGGCGGAGCCGCGCCCTTCGGCCAGTAACCCTCAGGCCACTTGGGCGACTTATATTTGGCGTCGCGGGTGAATTCGAGGATGTCCCACAATGCCAGACGAATGTGCTCGAGCAACTGCCACGCAGAATGCGGCATGCCCTTGGGCACTTGACCGCGCAGCTTGGCCGGGAAGTCAGCTACGGCCGCGCTCAAGTCGGCATGGGCCTCGTTCCAGTCGAGCGCTTTCGCAAGTTGTTGACGGAGAAATTTGTCGTGTTCCATGGTGGTGTTGTTGCATCCGGTGTACGGGTAGTGCGGGCCTTCAGGCCCGCGTTAAGATCGCCCGCACAATTCTTGGCTTCAGCCGCTGAGGTCCTCGACCTCAGCGGCTGAAGCGGTTTTTCTTCTGCCCTTGGACGCGGGCCTGAAGGCCCGCACTACCCGGGCTATAGCCACTAGGAATCGCCCTGACCCCTAACCGCTGCTTTTCCTTCTTCGGCGCTGTTGCAAGACTTCGGCGGCGTCAGGATTCACCAGTACGGTGAAACCATTGTGCATGGGATGGCGGTCCCACTGCACTAGGACAGCACGGTCGCCTTCGATGCCGCCACCGAGCACGCGTCCCAGGCTCAGCAGCGAACGGCTGCCGCAAATCTCGCAGGATTCTCCCGCGCTGTTGCTGATGATTTCGCAGTCGGCGCATAGTACCGCTTCCAGCAGAGGGACGGATTTCAGTTCCAGCCCCCAATTGTGGCCGTTGTCCATAGCTTAGTCTCTGTCGTAACCGTAGCCGTCGGCGGACGAGTGGGGAAGTACCTTCGCGGTAGCGGAAGCAGAAGAGTAAATGGCCCGGAAGCGAACGGGCGCTCCGCGCCGTCAAGAATTCAATCACCACAGAGTGCACAGAGGACACGGAGTCTTGGTTTCAACCGCGTCTTGTCGAGGAGCGGTGGGACTTGATTTACCGCAACCACGCGCCGGCGTGGCTATCCCGACACATCGGTGGTGGCGGCGGGCGGCAGTAAATGATGGTTTAGCGCAAACAATGCCAGCTCGAGCCGGTTGCCTACTCCCAGCTTGTTGAAGATATTGGTCAAGTGGCGCTTTACAGTTTCTTCGCTGATGCCGAAGGTCGTCGCAATATGCTTGTTGGTCGAACCCTCGGTGATCAGGGTGACGACCTCGAGTTCGCGGCCGGTCAGCCCGAAGGTCTTGCGTGAGGGAGGCGCCGTTTGTGCCGCCAGGTCGCGGAGCACCTGCACCAGGTTCTGCACCGGACGTCCTTCCAGCCAGTATTGGCCCTGCATCACAGCGCGAATGCAAGCTGATAGATGCTCCACGACCGCGTCCTTCAACACCACGCCACGGGCACCGAGTTGCAGCGCCTCCAGGATCTGCCGCTTGTCGACCAGTCCAGTCAGGACGATGGTGCGGGTGGAGGTGGTCTCGGTGGTAAGTTCGCGCAAAGCGTCCATGCCGGGCATCTTTGGCATGGCCAGGTCCAGCAGCAGGATGTCGGGCCTGTAGGTGCGCACCATGTGTAGCGCCTCGACGCCGTCCTTGGCTTCGGCCACGATCTGCATCTGGTGGTCGGCCTGCAGCATGTTACGCAAGCCGATGCGCACCACCGGATGATCGTCGGCAATCAAGACCTTGATGGGAGTTACAGCTACCTTGGCCATAGTCATAGGGTCCGCAGATGATTTCTTAGGCGGCCGATCCCCTGGCCGGAAGTACCTCCGGACCGAGTCTCTTCACAAATTCGTGCTCCACGGCGTCAAGTGCAGCCGCAGTCTGATCGAGCATGTGTTCTGTTTCGCTGAAATCGCCTTTTTTCCCCATCGCTTCCAAACTCGCGCAACACTTCGTGACATAGACCGCACCCAGCAGCATGCTGCTGCCCTTCAGATAGTGGGCCCGGTTGCGAAGCTCCTCGGCGTGTCTAAGAGTAAATGCATTACGCAACTGTGCAAGTGTTTGCCGGGCCTCGGTCAAGTATTCGCGGCAAAGATCCACCAGTTCCGCGGGCCTCGAAGCTGTCGCCTTTTGCAACTGCTCGAATGCGCCGGAGGCTATTAGCTTGTCAGTCACGATTCTTGCGCTCCCACGTAGCGCACGTTGCCCCATAGTTAATCCTTCTGAGCCGTCCCCGTCAAGACCGGAATGCTGCAGCGCACCATTCCGGTGGTAATTTGCGCCGCTAATCGGTTAGGCACTTAGCGAATGACCGCCAGCACCACCGGGTCGGCGAGACGCCGATGCGTGCCTGAACCCTGAGCCACAGTGGTGGCTTTGCCGATTTCCCAATTGGGTTGCGCAGGATGCTACCGGGGTGAGAGGACCGCCGTTACTTCTCGCGGCTATAAACAATCTTCAGAGTGTCGGCTTCGAGAATGCGAGCCACCTGATTGCGGGCGTGTACCGCCCATGGGCCGGTGCCATCCAGCTTGAGATAGCGCCTCCAGTGGGGAAGCGCCTGGCGCGGCTGCCGTAGGCGTTCGTAAGCGAGTGCCAGGTTGTAATGGGCATCGGCATAGGTGGGAGCCAGCCGAATGGCGGTCGTGTAGGCTACAACCGCTTCCCCGATGCGGCCTGTCTCGTCCAGAACATTGCCAAGATCAAAATAGGCCAGCGCATAACGCGAGTCCGCCTCGACAGCCTCACGGTAATGCTTCTCGGCGGAAACGAAATCCTGCCGGTTGTAGTACAGCGTACCCAGATTGATATGAGCCGGGGCGTGGTCGGGCTCGATCTCCAGCACCTGCAGATAGGTTTGGATGGCTTCGTCGTGCGTGCTGGGATGCTCTTCCAGGGTCACACCTCGAGCAAACAGATCGCCCGCGGTGTCGTACTTAGCGATGGGCTTGACTTTCACCGACGACACGAGCATTCCAGTGCTCGCAAAGTCCATGACGAACTGACCGGCAATGGGTTCGACGGAGCGGCCCTCATGCCGGTAGGCCACGCGCGAGCCAACGCTGAAGGCACTAGCTTCGAGCAGTGGGTTCTCCATGCCGGCCACCTGCTTTAGCATGGCTTGCAGGGATTCGCGGATCGCCGCCGGTCGCACACGTTTGGCGCGAAGGTCACGCACTTTCGTGAGCTGAAGCAGATCGAAGAAGGTGAAAGTATCGGAAATGGGGACGAGACCCGCTTTTTGCCAGCCAGTCAGTTGGTTGGCCGAGATGTGCAGGATCCGAAGGACGTCCGCTCGACAGAATTGATTCATTTAGGCTCGGCTCAAAAACGCCGCAGAGCTTGTCATGATTATGAGCGGAAGCAAATTCTGACGCAAGTGGAAAACTGCGCAAAGCGGTGGAAAACAGGGGTTTCCGTCCCTTTACGGTTTTGGTAACCCCCAGTTACAATCGGGACAAGGCCGACGTAGCTCAGTTGGTAGAGCAGTCGATTCGTAATCGACAGGTCATCGGTTCAAGTCCGATCGTCGGCTCCAGTAACTTCTTTCATTTCACCAACTGCCCTCCGTGACTGGTGGGCATTGTTTTTCATTGTGGGGGATTTTGTGGGGACTCTCACATCACCCTCCGATTTCGCTCGTCAATCGCATCCCGAATCACGCTCAATTCAGGATGTTGATAGATCCGCGTTGTCTTCAAGTCCTCATGTCCCATCGCATCCGCCACCGCAAAAACGTTTCTGGTAGCCTCTACGGCATAGGTCGCAAAGGCATGGCGCGCACCGTAAAGCTTCAAGGACTCAGGTAACCCCGCCAGCCGTCTTGCGCGGCGAAACTGCTTGGCAACGGTGGTTAGGTGCCCGGCTTCTGCCTTTTTGGAAGGGAAGACCCATTCACAGGGATCCGGCGACGCGGATGGTTTTCCGAGTCGAGTGGTCGCGCGAATGGTCTGTTTTTGCAGCCTGTTCTTCAGCGCATCAACAGCGCGCTGGCTCATTGGAATCCAGCGCCGCGCCTTCCGGCTCTTACCATATGGGTTGAAATACAGCCGCTTCTCCCAGTGGACATCTTCCCATCGCATGCGAAACACTTCATCGGGTCGAAGCCCCATGTCGCGCATGACGATGAGCACGTCCCTCAAGGGTTGCTCGGCCACCTGCAACAGCAACTCCTCCGCCGTGTCATCGATAATGCTTTCCCGGCGCATCTCCTTCTTCAGTTTGATCGTTGGCTTCCGATACAGATAGCGATGCTCCACGCCCTTCGCAAGGATGACACTCAGAGTCCGCAATGCTTGGTTCTGCCATGAAGGAGAGCCCTCGAGCTGCAGGGCATCCACCGCCTCCGAGGTAATCCAATCGAGCCTCATGCCCGCAACGGGAGTCGCTTCTAGCCGACCCCAACCGTTTCGGTAATAACGCTTGGTGTCGGCGTCGAGTGAACTGTTGTCGAATCGTTTGAGCACGGCGGCTGCAAAATCGCGCAGGATCGGCGGCTTCTTGGGCATGGGCGAATAGCCGTTCTCCTGCGCCTCTTGCATTTTGCGTACCTCAACCTGCCGGGCTCGCGTTTGAATGGTCTGCTTAGTCGATCCGCGGTAACGGTTCCCATTCACCTGAAACTCGTAATGCCAGAATCGCCCGCGTTTATAGAGCGCCACAGTTTTCCTCCTCGAACGCGGCTCGCACGGAAGGTTGGACAGTGTTGCTCCGGACGTAGGTTATCAGGTCATCCCGGTTGTAGAGAACGGTTTTTCCAAGCTTCACATACGCGGGACCAATTCCGGCGGTCCTCCAGAGCCGCAAGGCGCGCGGACTCTTGTGAAGAAACACGGCAGCTTCTTCCTGGGTCAGCAACTCCAGGGCGCGGTCCGGAGCCGCCAGGTTTGGTTTTCGTTCGCTTGTCGTCATTGCGTTGTCATCTCTTCCGCTTCGGGCAAGAAAAAACCACGCACAAAGGCGTGGGTCGTGGCGCGAGAAGCATTTCTCTTTTATGTTTCGAGCTCGATATTGTCGAGTTCGTGATACCCGACAGTTGCTTCAGAGTCAGGCTCCGGTTCGTCGTCCCTGTAGTGCTGCAGCACAAAGTCGTCTTTCATGGTCCGCATTCTGCTCTTCCGGACCAAGTAGCTCGGTAGCTGCGCTTCTGAACCAATGAACGCGACCTGCACCTCTGATAATTTCTGCAGTTCATCACGATTCATCAGAGTGATTCCGCGCACGTTGTTGCGACAACCGAAGGTTCGACGGTAACCGGGCAGGGACGCTTTCTGATCGTAGATCTCCGGCCATACCGCAACCTTGCGACGAACCGCTTCCACCTGTGCAGGCGATAACGTCTCGGCAGCCCCACGCCTTAGTCCTGCATATGCGCCGGCATTAATCTCGCACTCTGAATCCGTGATGGTCGGCTGATCGGACACCGCTTCCGAATTTAATTCCGTGCGCTGTATCGCATCTGGTGATACCCAACGGGCACGGCGGTCATCGACCATGCGGTCCGCATCCTCCCTGCGAATTTTGGCATGTAAAGCTTTGGGTGATGAAATGTCCGCCGTCCGGCAATAAACCCGGACCATTTTGGTTTTGGCCACTTTGCTTCGCTACCTTTCTCCGTCGCCCGCCGGGCCAGATGTGCGCTCAACGATCGACTTGAAATTCTTGTATCGGTCCCTAATAGCTGCCCGAAGAGCCCGCTCAGCCCTGCACTGCTCGTCCTCGTTGAGTTGGCTGTGGCCACACTCCACAAGCGAAATTCTGCCGCGAGAGATGCCCGTGAGCCTCGCAAATTCGTATTGCGATAACCCTGTGAGTTCTCGGATCGACTTCAGGTCTCTGCTCAAATTGTCAAATTCCATATTCTGTAACTTCGCATTCGTAGCGGCTAAGCAGCGTCGCTGCCTGCTCTGTCACCCTAAGTCCCCACCGTGGGGTACGTGGGGTTTTACACGCATGAAAACAATGCAGATAAAAGTTCTAGTCCGGCATTATTACGGCGAGGACGTGGGGTACTGGTGGGGTGTTCAGAGTTGCGTCATTCAGGATGTTTGTGCTTGGCTGCGGTTTTGGCCCGGAACTCCCTGAGCGTGAGTTTTTTCATGGCCTTTTCTGCTGCGGCAATGTGCTCATGAATCGTCTTACGTGTGATTCCCATTCGCTGCTCTACTTCGTTCATTGGACGCTGGTACTCGTTCGCCAGTGAATAGCAATCGTACTGCTTGTTTGTTAGCTGCGCTGCCAGCATCGCATTACTAAAGTCCACCACTTTCATCTCAGGTTTCAAGCCTTCATACGGTGATCGATAGGTTACGGGGTTGATCGCCAATATCTGCTGCCCCTGGGCCGCGAGAAAAGCCTGGAGAAACTCCTCCACCTTTGCCGATGCCGCATTCTGCGGTTGGACCGAGAAAGCCGATTTCATCGCGCCCTGGCTCTTCGCTGCTCCACATTCCTCGGGTTCGACCCCTAGCTGACTTTTGTGTTCGAGGTGCTTCTTCCCAATTACCAGCGCCAACAACGAGGTGTCGTCAAGAGTTCCCTCAACCAGTTTCGCCTTGTGTTCAACAATCTTTTCCTGCAACACTCGGGTCACAACCTCTCCGTGACGTTTGTGCATGGAAATCAATTTTTCGGCCGCTTCGCTGCGCTTTGGCTCATAGCGAACTGCCCGAGTGAGTTCGGCATTGAAAATCGTCGCCAACTCTGACTCCGACCGCTGCCCTAGTTCAATTCCGTGGCGAACGTAATCCACTGCCATGTTCTTCTCAGGACCCTCTTTGCGCGATCCCACGAAGACATCGGAAACGTAATCCGCTTCGGGGTCGTAGACCAGAAGACCAGCAGCAGTGATCGCAAATCTTCGGTCAATACACTGGCTGCAACGGCCACAATGCCCTTGGGTCTTACGCTGGAACATCAGATGGGCACATGAGCAAGTGTGGGGGATCAGGTGCGCGGCCTTATGGGTTGAGAGGATCGTAACCACGTCCGTCTTCGTCTTGAAGAGATATGGATTATCAACCGCGAAATCGCGCGCTGTGACCTTGCTGCATAGGGATTGCAGAAGTTGAAGGGCTACAGGATGGGTGGTGCGCGAGGCGCGTGCCCGGAGTACCTCGTCAGCAACGGGTAGGTTCAAACTCACAATGCCGTTCTCGAAAAACCGAACCCCATCAGCCTGGACGGATTTGGCGACAACCGTGCCCAGCGCCGAGTACAAGAATGAACGTGTGCGTTGGGTAGGCTCTCGGCGCCCCAGGCTCTCAGCCTTGTTGATCCAAACCGGAATATGAATTACCTGGCCGGGGAATTCCTTCCGCAACCCACTAAAAAGCCTTCGCTGGCGAGAATCCAACATTGAGACTGGCCGGTGACTCACTAAGACCAATCTCCCACCGCCCCTGGCGGTTTCCACCGCGCCAGCAAGTGAGTCCAACCCTCCAGAAAACATGAGGACCCGCTCCGGGCCGTAGAAAGGCCAATCTTTCAGGTCACCGAACTCGAAGTATTGTTGTTGATATGAGCGGTCGCGCTCCAGGGGCATGAAAGTGAAGGAATACTTGTCGTCCGACAGAAAACTCAGCACTTCTGTCATCAAAGAGCTGATTCCTGCTGAATTCCAAAAGCCAGGCTCCCTTACAGGAATGACAAAAGCAAAGTCGCGCCCCCACGGCTCTGTGCTTTCATCATCAGTCCACCCTTTTCCCCGGCTGGTAGCGCAGTCCGCGCTGTAAACGTAGGAGGCGATCTCAAGAAAGTCAACCAGCCGAGGAGAAAGGTGTTGGTGGAAGATTCTGGCCACATTCTCGAATAGGATGTGTACGTTAGCCTTGTTCCCAATGGAGTCAAGTTCGACACACCGTCTTCCCGCCGACACTGGATCTGCAGCAGCGATTTTTGCACCGCTGCATACAAACAGCCGGGCGTCGATCATAAGCCCGCCCTCTGCTGCTCAAGTTCCCGCCGCAGCTTCTTCAGAGCGACCGCTACAAATTTCGATGTGTTCTCAAGATCGATTCCCTTCTGATACTCCGTCTTCGAGTACCACTCTCCGCAGAAATCTCGCACAATACGTGCGCTCTGATCGCAGTGCGTTCGAAGAGCATTGTTAAACTCAACAACATCCCCCAAGTCCTTTAGTCGCTGGCTGCCGAGAGTCGCAGCTGTTACGCGACTGAGGTAGAAGTTGAGGAATCGCGCAACGAATCTCCCGAAGAAGCGTTGCCCCAGCGCCCCAAATCCTTTCTTGGTCGAAAGCGAGCGGATGGCCTTTTGTACGTCGGCGCTACTGCCACCGAACAGACTGGTGGTCCGCGAACCTGCGAGGCTCGTGATCGCTTCACCAGCTGATTGCTGAGCGATCTCGCTTAGGTCTGTCGCGCCGGATGGATTCTGACTGATGTATCGATCGATGGCATCCTGCACCTCGGAGGTGAAGTCGAAGACGCTGCTGACGTGCGACAGGCGGATGCCGTGCTCGCCGAGCGCACGCTCCCAGTCAGATGTGCGCGAGGCGAGGGCCAGCTGCGTTATCAGGTAAAAGGTGTAGCATACGCCCGAGTCCTCGGCCGCTCTGTCCAAGCCTTTCTGTGCCGCATCCAGCGTCTGCGCTGCAATCGCATCTATACTGGCTGCGGCAGGAGTAACATTGCCCGTCAGGCCCAGCCCCGCAACTTGCTCGATCAGTTCATTCCACTTGCGTGTTTTGGGAATTGCGCCCAGCCGGGTATGTCCCATGGCAGACTCCAAAATGCAAAGAATTTCAGCTTGCCAGTGTTCCCCCGCTGCGAATGACTGGCGATTTGGATCGCGCAGTTCGCAACGATTTGGAAACTCGCGAACACGCGCTGAAACCTGTCGGTAATTGGCTCATGACAGCACTTGAAAGGACAAGGATAGCCCTTTAGGCGCAATAAAGTGAGCCCAATACGCGATGGTCCACAACAGGCCCTAGGTTGGCGAGCGGTTGGGGGTATTGCAACCTCTTAGGGAGACTCTGATTAAGCCACCGAGAGATGGGCCATTACCTAATTGGGTCGATCGGGAACAACCCAGGATCTTCCAGTGACCGGCAAGAGTAGCGATCTCGTCCGGTGTTCATGCGGTTGCGGGCCTTATAAGCCCAAGTTTGACCTCGCCGCCATCTGTACCCTGCCCGCGGCGATTGAGCGTCCAAAGTAGCCCGTGCGCCATGCGCACAGGGCGGATGATTATCATTTGCCCTACGGTCACACTGTTCCAAGCATCCGGAGTAGGGTCCGCCAGATCCCTGAACGGTTAAAGCCATCGAAGAACTCGAGCCTCTGGCCCAAAAGCTGAACGCTGAGTCCAACGATCTCAACCAACTCATAAACTACAATCAGCGAGAAACCGCGGCTCTGAATCTGGGAGGGACGAGGGGGCCGAGAAGGGCGATGTGCTCGTAGGTCTTGCTCGGGTGGAGGACGGCGGCGGAAAATACTTTTGGGCACTCGCGCCCCGTACCTTCTTGGGGTGGTACGACGAGGACGAGCAGCGACTCCCACTGCCCCCATTGACGAAAGCTGCCAAGGGTCTTGCCGTCGGACGCTACTCAAGGCCCTGTTCGCGGGAGACCGGCGATCGCCAGATGGGCACGGCTCGTTGTGCGTGGCATGTCGGCAGGTGCAGTGGGCCAGCCGGCCGCGGACGAATTTTACACCGCAGCGAGAATCCCGCAGTCACTTCGGCAACAGGTTCAAATAACCTCGGGTGGCTCACCCCCGACTGACATTTTGGCAGTTGGAGCGCTCAGCTCACTTCGCAAATCCGCCCCGGAATCTCTCCCCTAAACGGTTCTCCTCGACCTCTGGGCAAGATTGTGCTGGCCGATGATCCGGTCGCTGCCGATGCAACCTGTGCGCGTTTGATGGGATTTGAGCCCGGCCGAATCGTGCACATTAGCGAGGGCTCAAGATTCCTTGGCAACAGTTCACTAGCGCAGATTGCTGACCTAGGAGAGATCCTTACTATGCCGACCATTCCATTCTAGGTCGTGCCGGAGTTCAGGTCCCTTCATGTACTTTGACAAGCAACTCTTGATTCTCTTCCTGCAAAGTCAGCTGGCGAGCCCCATCCCAGGCGGCAAGCGTAGACCCAGCCAATCCTTCCCAAGAAGCGTCCAGACTTCCAATTGCTAACGGCCCCAGTTTTCCCCTAGCGGCGGACTAGCAGATTCGCAATCGTAAGTTTAACTGGCGCCAACAGCATCCTGGCGAGAGGGCCTGTAGTTGCACCACCGTGCTCCTCGAGAAACACGACCGGTTCTTGAAGGCCTGGCCGGCAATTGTGGCGGCGGGCACGATGTATGCATCTTTGTTACCGTAATCTGGCTGCCTGGTCCCCGCTCACGCCTAGAAATTTCAGCACGCCCATTGGTCAGAACTACGGTAAGTAGCTTGGCGATGTGCCGTCACTGCCCAACTACGGGCACCCCTCTAACGATCAGGGCACACGCCGAACGTTGAACGTTGCAAGACAAAGACTTACAAGCTCTGAACTCTGGCAAGCCTCGTGCACCATTCACCCGCGTGAAACGCGATGAAACAGCTCGACGGCAGATCGAACTTGATCTCGCAAACTCGGGCTGTTTTCTCGCCTCCATTGCCGGTTTTGTACGCAGTTCGAAGTATTCATCCGCGTGCGATCAACAGTTGGAGCGTGGATATGGGTTTATTCGCGAGTTATACGACGTGTGTCCGGTCCGTATATTCGCTAGGCGGTGGCTGCTATTGGCTGCGGCGCTCGTTGTATTCAGTGGGGCTGTGTTCGCCTCGGGCCCGAATGATGTAAAGGCGTTTTCGGTGGCTGTCACGGTCATCGATGAGAAGGACCAGCCCGTCGCCGACGCTATCGTAGAAGTCCGCGTCGGCGACAAATCCTTAAGCACCTCGGCAACTGACGCCTCAGGCAAGGTCAATCTCACCCTTCCGGGCGTCGGAGATTATGCGCTGGCCATCAGCAAGCAGGGCTACCTCAATACCGGAACAATGCTCGAGATCGGCGCGGACACCCCGGTTCAGGACATGGACGTCGTCATGAGCAGTGCCGCTCTCAGTCAGCAGAGCGTCACCGTGACGGGTGAGGCGTCCAACCCGGTCACTGAGACCGAGAGCAGCCAGAAGACTCTGCCGCTGGAACAGGCAAAGATTAGTTCGACCCGTCCCGCAACTCTGATCGATACGTTGCCTCTTATCCCGGGCATCGTGCGCGCCAAGGACGGTACGGTGCGCATCGCTGGTTTCGGTGAAGATCACAGCGCGTTGCTGGTCAATTCCGTTGATGTCACCGACCCGGCGACCGGCAGTTTCGGCCTCAGCGTGCCCATCGACAGCGTGCAGACTATCCAAGTCTCAGAGATGCCCTACTTGGCGCAGTATGGGAAGTTCACGGCCGGCGTGGTTTCGGCTGAGACGCGTCGTGGCGGGGATAAATGGGACTACAGCCTGAACGATCCCTTTCCCGACTTCCACATCCGCAGCGGACACATTGAAGGCGTCGCCGATGCTTCTCCCCGCTTCAATCTGAGCGGGCCTCTGGTCAAGGACAAGCTCTATTTCGTTGAGGGCGCGGAATACCTCTTCAATAATCAGGAGGTGCGGACGCTACCTTACCCGGAGAATCTTACCCGGTCGACCGCCTTCAATTCCTTCACGCAGTTGGACGCCATTCTGACTCCGAAGCAGACCCTAACCGCGAGCTTCCATTTCGCTCCCCACAGTTTGCGGTACGCCGGCCTTGACTACTTCAATCCCCAGCCGGTGACCCCGGATGCGAACTTCCATGAATCCACCGCGATGCTGACCCATCACTGGGCTATTGGCGGCGGTCTGCTGCAAAGCACGTTCGCAGGTACGTCGGTTTCCAGCAACGTTTCGCCGCAGGGCAACGCCAACATGGTGCTTACGCCGGGAGGCAATGGGGGAAATTATTTCAGCTACAACTCCCGCAGCGCCACCCGTCTGGTGTGGATGGAGCAGTGGACGCCGCGCGCCTTGCAGTTTCACGGTCAACACATTTTCCAGATCGGTTCTGTCATCGGGCACAGCGAAAATGAAGGCCACTTTCTGGGCGATCCAGTCACGTTGCAGAATGCTAACGGACAGGTCATACAACAGATCCGGTACGTTGGAGGCAAGCCGTATCACGTTGCCGATACCGAGCCCTCCATTTACGCCCAGGACCACTGGATACTGAATCCGCACCTCGCACTGGATGCGGGAATTCGTTTGGAGCGGCAGACCGTTACTTCCACCACGCGCGCCGCGCCCCGCGCCGGTTTCGTGTGGTCACCGGGGGACTCCGGCAAAACCATAGTCCGGGGTGGCATCGGCGTCTTCTATGACTCAGTGCCGCTGAATGTCTATGCCTTCAACAGCTATCCGAATCAAATCATCACCACTTACGACGCGCAGGGCTTGCCGGTCGGACCGCCAGTTCGTTATCTCAACATCACCGCCGAGGCGGCAAACTCGACCTTCCCGTTTATCGAGCGGAGGTCGAAGAGCGGGAACTTCGCGCCTTACAGTACGGCATGGAACCTCGAATTTGAGCGGACGATGAAGCGGTGGTTAATGGTTCGCGTGAAGTACCTGCAGAGCCACGAGCAGGGCATGATCACACTGCAGCCCGAGGTCGTCCAGAACCAGCCGGCCTTCGTGCTGGGATCCTCGGGCTGGGCGCAAACCCGCCAGGCCGAGTTCACGGCCCGTATTGGGTCCGCCGCGCCGCGCCAGTTCTTCTTCTCCTACGTGCGGCAGTATGCCCACGGTGATATCAACGACGCGGGCTCATATCTGGGGAACTTTCCTTCGCCGGTGATTCAATCGAACCTGATTGCCAGCTTGCCCAGCGAGATTCCCAACCGCTTCCTGTTCTGGGGAACCTACGGTAATCTGCCCCACAAAGTCACGCTCTCTCCACACATCGAGTATCGCAACGGATTTCCTTACCAGCCGACGAATGTTTACCAGCAATGGGTGCCTTTAACCGGGCCGCAGTCCCGCTACCCGAATTACTTCTCATTGGACATGCGCGTGTCGAAGGACATGCAGGTGAATCTGCAGCACGCGGTACGACTATCTTTTACGGTTCGCAACCTGACGAACCATTTCAATCCCCTGGAAGTGCATTCCAACCTCGCCGATCCGCAGTACGGAAGGTTCTTCGGCAACTATGATCGAAAATTCCTACTTGACTTCGACTTCTTGTTCTAAACCAAGAGCGATGAGTGTAATTATGGGAATCGGAGACTAGCATGGTGGTCGCCAACTTTATTTCACCGATAACACTTTGCCTGGGAACCAAGGGTCTGTTCGCTTTCGCTGTCCGAAGTTACCAACGGTTGCGGATCGTTCCAGCGCGATCACATTTTGATTTTTTTGATTGGTAACTAAGGCCTTGCTGTCTGCCTGGTGACATC
>CAVYIR010000004.1:0-1853426 GCA_963768645.1 uncultured Acidobacteriaceae bacterium | reverse complement strand
CCTGGGCCGCCATTACCTGGCTGGTCTATGCGGGTTACTTACACATGCGCATCACGCGTGGATGGCGCGGACGCAGGGCCGCGTACTTCGCCATTCTAGGTTTCGGTGTCGTGATCTTCACTTTCCTCGGCGTCACGTATCTGCTTCCCGGCTTACACGCGTACGCATGAGGAACAGGGCTGGCCGACCGCGGTACTGAGGATGGATTAGGCCCCAAGAGTCAGCACCGATTCCCCAGCCCTGAAATTTGAAGGCTCAAGGAGCAGAGCAGCAAACGTGAAGATGTCGATTCCAGCCCCATTCCGACTGTATGATGCCGCTCCAGCGGCGCCGGCTGATGCTCGCTCCATTGGAGCAGCCGCCGGTAGCGCGCAAGCGCCATCTCAACTGGGCGCTGAAGGCGGTTTTGCCGATCGCGGCTGTGCTGCTGAATGGCCTGCTGCTGTTTGTGCTGGTTTCCCTGTCGCTCGCCGAAGGAGAGCGGCACGTCATCATTGCCGTCGCGGCCGCTGGCGCGTTCCTCATTTGCGTCGCGGTCATCATGGTGCTGGCAGTTTCCGTGCGCCGTCCGATGTTGGAGTTGCAGGATAAGATTGCCCGGGTTCAGCTGGGTGACATGGATGTCTCCGTCGGTTTCGCCTCGCGCAACGACGAAATCGGCGACCTAGGCCGCGACTTCAACGACATGGTGGCGCAGCTTAAAGCCAGCCGCGAAGAGATCCAGCGTCTGCATCAGACGCAGATGTCGCGCGCCGAACACTTCGCTACTCTGGGCGAACTGGCGGCCGGACTGGCCCACGAAATCCGTAATCCGCTGGCCGGAATCGCTGGAGTGATCGAGATCATAGGCCGTGACCTGCCATCGAACAGCCCGGCACGTTCCGTCATCAAGGACGCCAAGGAAGAAGCGGTACAGATTAATCGCATTCTGACCGAACTGCTGGAGATTGCCCGGCCCAAGCCGCCGCAATTTCGGGTCGGCGATCTGTGCAGCACGGTCGAACACGCAGTCATGTTCGCGCGCCAGCAGGCGATCACCAAACGCATCATGGTCGAGTTGGAAATTAAGGATGTGATTCCGCCAGCCGAACACGACCCCAACCAGATCAATCAGGTGTTGCTGAATCTGCTGCTCAACGCAATCCAATCCATGGACAAGCCCGGCGTGGTCCGCGTTTCCTTGCAAAGTGACGAAGACGAGGTGCTCATCACCGTCGCGGACGAGGGAAAAGGAATTCCGCCGGAACACCTGCCCAACATCTTTCGTCCATTCTTCACCACCAAGGGCCATGGCACTGGCTTGGGACTCTCGCTGGCCCGTCGCATGGTGGAAGCGCACGGCGGCCACATTGACGTCACCAGCGTGGTAGGAAAAGGCACGCAGTTCCGGGTTCAGCTACCCGTCAAGAGCCCCACGGAACAGGGACAGAAGGTCAGCTGAATCTCTGAGAGTTTCACCCCGAAAAGTTCTTTGGTCGTGGAGCCCCCGCACTTATGCGGGGAAAAGTCTCGATTTTGATTACGCGCTTTAGCGCTGGCCTCCAGAAATCTAGCGGCTAGAGCGGTTCCGCAATTGATGTGTCCGGTTTGCACGGGTAGTGCGGCGCTTCAGCGCCTCGTTCGCCGCGCCCAAAGGCCCCGCTTAAGCCGCTGAGGTCGACGACCTCAGCCGCTTAAGCAGTTTTTGCTCTTGCCTTATACGCGGTCCTGAAGGCCCGCACTACCCGGGCGTGCGGATACACTAACCTCGGAATCGCCCCAAAAAAGCCTGCTCTTCCGCTGGACTAAAGTCCAGCTCCCCCTGCTGAAGCAGAGGGCTCCCCACCCATTCCTAAACCACTCGAGCAATTCCATCATTCGGTTATTTGGGTGGGTTTTGCTCCGGACGCCTGGGCGCTCTTGGCGGAGGCGTTCTGCGGTTGATCAAGGTCCACTAGTTGCGAGCCTGGCGGCTGCTGCAAAGCAAACTGGTCGTCCCGGATCGGCTCATTGATCACCAGCTTCTCAACTGTCAGCCGGATCGAATACTCCTCCTGAGGGCGGTCGATCTCAATCACAGTCGGAAAGCTAACCCCGTTGTAGTCCCTATAGACCTGATAGGTAACGTCGGTAGCGACCTCGCCCGCAGTGTCATACACAATCTGGTGGTGCGGGACGAGATTCACCCGTTCGAATAAGATCTTGCGGAACAAGTACCAGCCGGAGTCGGAGTCGGCGCGGCGGATGATGTCGATGACGTAATCCGGCTGCTGCACCAGTTTCTTGGTCTTCGCGTCCACCACGGTTTCGGTGTCATTTTCCAACACCGCAATTTCATCCTTATCGATCTCGGGCAGCAACAGAGCGTTGTAGATGACCTGGGGCCGCAGGTTCTCCAGCGGATTGCTCGCTGGTTTGATAACTTCGGCGCTGCCCACGTAGAACTTGTTCTTTGCCGGGATGGACAGCTTGAAGCGACTTGCCGTCGCTTACCATGTCAAAGGCCTTGTTGCGCACGATGGGAAACAGACCGATCATGCGCAGCATGTCCGGCTTCCGCACCAGAATGTACCCCATGATTTCCTGGTAGTCGGTAACTTTGCCCTTCTTTTCTCCTCCCACGGACGGAGCAATCTCCACCGTGGCGTTGAGGGTCTTGATCTGCGAGGCGTCCCGGTTGATGCGGTCCACCAATTCCTGCTTAGTGGCCGTCTGCAGTTTGGCCGTGCTGGTCCGCATCTCGACGGTGCGAGTGCGGAAGAGGCATCCAGTCCCGGCGCTTAGAAGTGCAGCAAGGCAAACCGCGGCGAGGATTTGGGATCGTCTCATATGGGATCGGGGCGGAACCGACCGACAGGAAGATTCAGTATATAGTGCGGCCCGGTTCCAAGAAGGTTCGCGAACATAAGCCAGTGTCCCAGTTTGAATTTCGACTCTTGCCATTCAGTCCTTGCTAATGGCCTGTCCAAACGCGATCAAGTTGCCGTCCGGCGCAAGCACCAGAAGCTCACGTTGTCCGTAGGGCTGGTTAACCGGCCCGTAGACATCGCCCTTGGGCAGAGTGTCGAGCTTCGGCTTCAGCTCAGCGTAAAGCTCATCGACATCGCGAACGTCGATGTAGTACGCGAAGCGTCGATTGCCAGGAGGAGCGCCGTCGGGTCCCTTCTGCTCCAGCAGACGGAAGCCGACCGTCTCGCGATGTATATAGGCATAGTTGCTGACGCGAAGGAGCGTTTCGAATCCTAATATTCCGGTGAAGAAGGCCAACGCCTTTTCAATGTCGGTGACATGCATGAAGGGCGTGACCTGGATGAAGTTCGACATGGCCACTCTCCTGGCGGGAGATTAGCATAACCCGCCATCCAGCTCTCGCGCTCGCATTACGGCTCACGACCTGGCGCTACTGTGCCGCTGCCACCGCCCGGCGATACGCAATCACATTGCGGTCATGCTCTTCTGCCGTCCGCGCGAAACGATGGTGGCCGTTGTTGTCGCTGACGAAGTAGAGGAAATCGCTCTGGGCGGGATGCATGGCGGCCTGCAACGAGGCGACTCCGGGATTCGCGATGGGGCCGGGAGGCAGTCCGGGATATTTGTAGGTGTTGTACGGCGAATCGAATTGCAGGTCCGACTGGTAGATAGTGCCGCGATAGCGTCCGGCCAGCAGGGCGGCGTAAACCACGGTAGGATCGGCCCCCAGCGCCATGTTCCGGGCCAGCCGGTTGTAATACACGCTGGCCACCAGCGGACGCTCTTCCGCCACCGCGGTCTCCTTCTCCACAATGGAGGCCATGGTCACGATGCGGTGCGTGTCAGCGTTGCCCAGCAGCCCGATCTTCTGCGCTTCCTGCCGGAAACGATGCACCATCGCCGCTGCCATATCATGAGCAGTGTCGATGCGCGTGAACTCATAAGTGTCGGGAAAAAGATATCCCTCCAGCGACTGGGCGGTGGGATCGATCTCGCGGAGGAGAAACACATCTCCCTTGGCCGCGGTAAGGAAATCGGCGGCCGGACCCAGGCCCGCCTGCTCGACCGCGGTCGCGATGTCGAACATGGTGTAGCCCTCGGGGACAACGACGGTGCGCGCATAGACATCGCCGCGCACCAAGCGACGCCACACCTCCAAAGCGCTGGCGGGCTCGTCGAACTTGTACTCGCCGGCCTTGAGGGTCTTCAGTCCTTCGGCGTATTGCAGCATGAGAAATGCCGCCGAGCTGCGAATGACGCCTTCGCGCTGCAAATCTTGCGCGATGTGGCGCGTGCTCCAACCCGGACGCAGCAGCACGAACTTCGTCTCCGAAGGTTTCAGGGGCAACAGGGCCGCCCACGCGAACCAGAGGGCAAAGGCGATTACCAAGACCGCCACAAGTTTGAAAAACGTTCGCATGGAATACAGCAGTTTAGATGATTAGTGCGATTCGCGCGCTGCTCGGCAAAGAAGGAAGCTGCGTGGCGATTAGTCCAATGTCCAGTGGGCCGGACGAAAAATTCACGCTCGGACCTTCTGAAGGCGTATATAGTATTGCGCCATTAGGGGCGAAGACGAAAATTCCGGTCAGGCATCCGCGGCAATAGCGAGATGATCGCCGGCTAACGTGGCACTTCACAGAGGAGCTCTTCGATGAGGATTCGGCTCGCTTTGCTTTTCGCTCTCGCCATTTGCGTAGCAACATGTCTGCCAGCGCATGCTGGCGTTATCTATGACGACGGCCCGATTAACGGCGTTACAGATTCCTGGGTCATCAACTTTGGGTTCGCTGTTACTGACAGCTTTACCGTCTCGGGCGGTTCCAGCACCTTAAACGGCGTGAGCTTCGGTGCATGGCTCTTCCCCGGCGACACCCTCACCTCGGTGGAAGTCACGATGACTTCGCAGCCGTTCGGGGGCACCGTCTATTTCGACCAAGTGATCAACTTTACGGCCTCGGGCTGCGCCCTCAATCAATTTTCATTCAACGTCTGCACGGAGACGGGAAGCCTTCAGGGCCCGTCCCTGCCGAATGGTACGTACTTTGTGGAATTGTCGAATGCGATCGTTCCCAATGGAGATCCCGTTTATTGGGATGAGAACGATGGCGTAGGCTGCACGTCCCCGGGCTGCCCGTCGATGGCGTTTGCCAACAACATCGGCTCGATTCCCGCAGAATCGTTCACACTCTATGGTGGCCCCAGCGGCACAACTCCGGAACCCAGCAACATCGTGCTGTTCGGATCTGCACTGATTGGACTGGCTGCTCTGCGACGGCGCAGATAAATTAGTGACCGAAAGGTCAGGGGGTGATTCTTGAATTCGCGTATCGCATTGTTCTCACTGCTCGCCATCGTTTGTCTCATGATGGCTGTTTCTCCCGCTATGGCTGGTGTCGTCTATGACGATGGTCCGATCAACGGAACCACGGATGCCTGGACCATTAACTTCGGTTTCGTCGTTAGCGATACCTTCACAATCTCCAGCGGTAACAGCACCGTCACCAGCCTGGAATTCGGGGCATGGTTGTACCCAGGCGACACGCTGACTTCGGTCGACGTATCCATGACTTCGGATATCAACGGGGGCACGATCTACTTCGACCAAATCGTTAACTTTGCTCAATCGGGTTGCACGGTAAACCAGTATGCATTCGACGTCTGCACCGAGACGGGAAGCTTCCATGGCCCGACCTTGCCCAATGGCACGTACTGGCTGAACTTGCAGAACGCAATCGTTCCCAGCGACGACCCGGTTTATTGGGACGAAAATTCGGGTGTGGGCTGCACTTCGCCTGGTTGCCCATCGCAGGCTACAACGATTGAACCCATTCCTCCGGAATCGTTCACACTCTATGGCAGCCCAAGCGGCACGACCCCTGAACCTGGCACCATTATGCTGTTTGGCTCGGGCATGCTTGGCCTCGCTGGGGTCTTGCGGTGTAGGCTAACACAGTAACTAGAAGCCCTTCGAATCGTAACAAAATAGGTACAAATGCCACCCCCATAATTCCGGAAATGGAAAACCTTGCGACGTTTGTTGCAAACTCTTGCGCATGCGAGAAACGAGTAGCATTATTTTCAAATAGTTACACTGGAATCAAAATTGCAAGGCTGTTAATTGTTAGTTTCCAGCTTAGTCGGCTCATCAGGCCATCTGGGAGAAAGATCGTTGGGTTGTTCGCAGCAATTGGGAGAAGTTGCCGATGACACTCGCCGGCTGTTAGCGTGTGAACGGTACCTCTGGCCCTCCCTCAGTAGTAGCCCTTCAGCGTCGGCCTCGTTGTCCTTGGCTCCATGCGACGCTGGTCAACAAGCTTTTCCTTTCTTGAGCCAAGGCATCTCGATGGATCACAGGTATTGGCTGGCTTGGAGACCCTGAACGCAGGGTCGGGATGGTTGTCCCTCAAGTCTGTGCCGATAGGCCCACGATAAATCGTTGTATGCAGGCAGGTGGCTCGCTGCTCACCACGCGGTTCGCTTGTCTTCAAAACCTTTTGAACCTAAAGGAGGGTTCGAAATACGTATCGCTTTGCTGTCACTGCTCGCAGTTTGCTGCCTGATGCTGGCTGTTTCGCCGGCTATGGCGGACACACTCTATAGCAACGGTCCATACAACGGCACTAACGATGCTTGGACCATCAACTTCGGCTTCTCCGTATCCGATTCGTATACTCTTAGCAACTGTCCGCGGCAAGGATGCAGTATAGAAGACCTCCATATCGTTTACTGGGATGCCTCGTCGACCGATCTTCTGACCACCGTGGACATGCAGCTCGGAGGTACGTCGTTTTCCGGTACGATTAACACGCTGACTGGCGCTACCAACCAGTTCCTGACAACCAATCAGTATGGTTACTTCCTCTACGCGGCGTGGTTCTCCTTCCCGAACCAGGCTCCCCCAATGGCACGAGCTATGTGACCCTGTCGAATGCTTGCTCCACCTCCGGCTGCTCGGTTAGCAACCCGATCTACTGGGACGAGAACAGCGGACCGTCCACAGCCTATGAGAACACCATCGGCTCGATTCCTTCGGAAGCTTTCACCCTGACCGGCCCGCCCCCTACGACGACTCCCGAGCCCAGCGCATCATGCTGTTCGGTTCTGGCATCCTCGGCCTGGCTGGCGTACTGCGCAGGAGGCTAAACCGCTAACTTCGAACCCTCCTTCAAATCGTGAAATGTACCGAAAGCCGGAGAAAGCGAGAGCTCCGGCTTTCACCTTTTGCACGAGCCTTCACGGCCTCCATCGAGGAACCAAGTTCGTGCCTACCGGTGTCTGTTTTTCCGAAATTCCAGAAACGACTGCAGGATCAGCACCGCCGCCAGTTGGTCCACCACCCCGGCGCGTTGCCGGATGCTCATGTCGGTTTCGCGCAATAATCGATTAGCTTCCACCGAAGTTAAGCGCTCGTCGAAGAGATGGACCGGCAGTTTGAACTTGCGGCGCAATTCTTCGGCGAACACCTGCACTTTCTCGGATTGAATCCCTTCGCTCGCCGCTCATCCGCAAGGGCAGTCCCATGACCATCTCGCCGATGTGGTATTGCTTGATCACTCGTCGCAAGTGGTCCAGATCGTTGCGCTTATTGCTGCGGCGTAAAGTAGGCAAGCCCTGGGCCGTGACCCCCAGTTCATCGCTCACCGCCAGGCCGATGTTCCGCGCACCGAAATCCAAAGCCAGGATGCGGCGAGGTTGATCAACTGGCTGCGCCGTCGTAAAAGTATTTTCCATCTCGACACAGCAAAAGTATCATGTTCGGAATCTGAGAGTTATGCGAGTACCATAGGCGAAATGCCAGAAAAGTTGCTGGACAACCTAGAGCCGCACCGGACACGCGCACGGCGATCCCGATGTGGACGCCAACGCCGCAGGTGGCCCGGCCGCCATTCCGCAGGTGTCGATCAATCGCTCGACCGTAGCCGAACTGGAGCGCCGCCGCATTCTGCGCGCGCAAGAGACAGCGGTGACTATCCTGGCGATTGCCGCCGTCCTGACCATGCTCTACATCGGCAAGCTAATCCTCGTCGTTGTGCTGGTCTCGATTCTGATCGCCTTCGTGCTGGCTCCGCTGGTTGACCTGCTCATCAGGTTTGACATACCCAATGCCCTGGCGTCGTTGATCGCGGTGCTGCTGCTGGTGATCGCCGTAGGTGCAGCCACCTACCTCTCTTATAGCCGCGCATTGTCGTTCATGCAGGAGTTGCCCCAGTACAAGGCCAGGATTCAACAGATGATGGGGGGATTGCGTGAGGAAGCCGAACAGATTCAACGAACCACCGAGACGGTCTTGCCTTCCTCAGAAGCCGACAAGAAAACCGTGACGGTTCGGCAGTCGAGCGACTGGACTGACCTGGTCAGCCGCAATGCCAGTACGGTATCGGAATTGGTGCTGACGGTCACCTTTGTACCGTTCCTGGTTTTCTTCATGCTGAGCTGGCAGGACCACGTGCGCTCCGCCTCGGTGATGTTGTTCAGCATGGAGAACCGGAATACCGCTTACGTCATGCTGGGGCTGATTGCGCGCATGATCCGGTCGTTCATCGTCGGCAACTTCATTATTGGCGTCTTCCTAAGCGTGTGCAGCATCGCCGTGTTCGGAATGATGGGCCTGCCTTACTTCTACTTCCTGGGCGCGATCAGCGGGTTCCTTAGCCTGATCCCTTATCTCGGCGTTCTTCTCGCCGTCATTCCGCCGCTTATCGCTGACTTGGGACACCTGACGACGGCCACGTTCCTGATCGTGGTCGCCGTTGTGCTGGGGCTGCACTTGATCGCCATGAACGTGCTCTATCCGAAGATTCTGGGCAAGCGCCTGCAACTGAATCCGCTGGCGGTTACCATTCACTACTGTTCTGGGGATGGCTATGGGGCGCGATGGGCCTGATTTTGGCAGTGCCGATCATGGGCGCTTGCAAGATCATCTGCGACCACATCGAGCGGCTGCGGCCCTACGGCGCGTGGCTGGGGGAATAGGCATAGCGGGGGATTAATGGTGGGAAGTGTTTGTTCTCAAAACTAACCGCCTGCTCACCGGCAAGCCCTCTATCCAGCGAAGTGTATTACTTCCGCTCTTCCCCATCCCTTGAGCGGTGAGCGACATCCGTCAGCCATAGTCGCCCGTTACGGGCCACGGGAGATAGGAATGTCCATCCTAAGGCGAGTATTTCTCACACTGCTGTTCTTCGCTCCCTGCTGTTTAGTTGCACAAGAAGCGCACGAGCACAGCGCACCTGAGACGCTGGGAGAAGTATCGTTCCCTATCGCCTGCAGACCAGCGGTTCAGCAGCAGTTCAACCGAGGTGTGGCGCTACTTCATTCGTTTGCTTACTCTGCGGCTGAAAATGCATTCCGGGGAGTGGCAGACCAGGATCACGGGTGTGCGATGGCGCATTGGGGCGTCGCCCTGACCTACTTTCATCAGCTTTGGGATCCGCCGATTTCGCCGGCGACAATTTCGATTGCCCAACATGAGATCCAGCGGGCGCAGCAGATCGGTACGAGCTCCGAACGCGAGCGGCAGTTCATCAATGCACTGGCCTTGATATATCAGGATGCTGGCACGGTTCCGTACCGCGTCCGGGCGTTGAACTACGAGCACGCGATGAGTAGCTTGGCGGCAAAGAACCGGAAGGACATCGAAGCGCAAGTATTTTATGCACTGGCACTCCTAGCCAACGAATCTCCTTCGGACCAGACGCATGCAAAGCAGAAACAGGCCGCCGATTTGCTTGAACCCCTTTATGGAGCTTACCCGCAGCACCCTGGAATTCCCCACTACCTCATCCATGCCTACGATAATGCGGAACTCGCACCCAGAGGTTTGGCTGCGGCAAGGGTTTACTCCAAGATCGCCCCTTCAACGCCGCATGCATTGCACATGCCGTCCCATATCTTCACTCGCCTCGGCTTATGGCAAGACTCTATTGCTAGCAACCTGGCGGCAAAGGATGCAGCACACCGGCAGGGTGATACAGGAGAAGAGTTACACGCGATGGATTACCTGGTTTATGCATACTTGCAGGCTGGACGCGATACAGCGGCGTTTGAGGTCGTCCAACAACTCACGAGCATGCAGGAGCTGAACACTGGGAACTTCAAGATCGGATATGCCTCTACGGCGATGCCGATTCGCTACGCGGTTGAGCGGGGCCAATGGGCCGACGCCGCCAGCATCCTTCCTCCGACGGCAGCTCCACCCCATATAGTCGCAATTGCGGTCTGGGCCCGTGGAGTTGGACTGGCTCGCAGTGGACGCGCCAGCGAGACGCGCGCGGAAATCGATAAGTTGGGGCAGATCGAACAGCAACTGCGGACCTCAGGCAACGACTATTGGGCCACTCAGGCGGTGATTCTGAGACGCGAGGTCATGGCGTGGTCAGCCCAAGCGGACAGGAAACCGGATGAAGCCGTAGCTTTCATGCGCCAGGCAGCCGATGAGGAGGATGCGATCGAGAAGCTTCCGGTCACACCGGGACCAATCGTTCCAGCCCGCGAACAGCTTGCTGACTTGCTGCTGGAACAGAACCACCCGGATCTGGCATTCAAAGAATTTCAGACGGCGCTCGTCAACGCACCTGGGCGGCGTGGGGCCCTGCAGGGCGCCGCGCGGGCCGCTGAACTCTCCCGCCAGAAATAGACTTCATCAGCATCGTGCAAACGACAATTCCTAAGGGACGATCCTTGCACCGTCGCTAGGCTAGAAGCTGATCTTCAGAATGCGGCCGTTCGTGCCTACCAGCCATCCGGCCTTGGGACTCGCAAAGGCAACCGCCCAATAGCCGCTGATACCTTGCAGCGTAAACCAGGTGTTTCCTTCGTCGGGAGTCCAGGCCGCACCGCCGTCATTGGCCGTGATGACCACACTCCGCCCGCCATCGTCATCATGTCCTTCACCGTCGGCATTGCCCACATAAGCAAGGCCGTAGATGGCTCCAGTCACGGGAGGAGGGGTGGTAAGGCTCCAAGTCCTTCCGCCATCGCTCGACGTTGCTGTCTCCGCGCTATTGGGATCGCTGGGATCTAAATCGCCACCGCCAACAATGCCGTGCCAAGGGTTGCGAAAAGCCACCGTGAAGGCGCCGGCGCTGGGCGAACTGACTAACGGAGTGTCATAGGCGTTCCAGGTGTCGCCTCCATCGCGCGTGGCCAGGATTCTCGCAATGGTCGAACCGCCCGTCGCAATCCAGGCGTTCTGCCCGCCCTGGGTCGCAACGCACGTATCGCTCGCCGCGAACGACGCTTCACCCGGCAGTGCTGGCGGCATATTGCCGCTGATGTCCTGCCAGGTCATGCCATCGCTGGTACGCAGGTCCGGAAACACGCCGTTGACCGAGTCGCTGTGCGCGATGCCGCGCCGCGGCGTCCAAAACGCAAAGCAATCGTAGAACGCGCCCGGATTCTGATTCTGGAACTGCAGCGTCCAGTTGGCGCCGCCATCAACTGTCTTGTAGATTCGAAAATCGGTAGGGCTCCCCGACGTTCCAATGGACAGCAGATAGGCAACGCTAGCGCTCATGGCTCGCACACCGCGGAATTGCAACATCTCGGCTCCCGGGACCACTCCGGCTCGCCACGTCTGCCCGCCGTCGGTCGTGACGGTAAACGTGCCATTGCGCCCGGATGCCCAAACCACGCGCGGGTTTACCGGGCTGACGGCAATAAGCCCGTTGGTGGTGCCGCTGTTTTGCGGAGTCAGCGTAGGCTGACGATGTCTGGAAGGCTCTTCTGCACTTAGAGTGGCAAAAGTTAACGCAAGGATCACGAAAACGCCCATCAAATGTTTCAACACGATAATCCCCCAAGACGAAGAGCGTGGAGCGGAGTATAGGCCGCGGCGCAAAAGGGTGTCAAACTCGCCGCTACTTCAGAAGACGCAGCGAAATTGGATTCGAATACTTATACAATGACGCGGATGGCCCGCGGAGATGCTGTATCATCAGGACTTTCGCGCCGTAACTGACGTAGACTACCGAGTCGGATATGGATCAACGCAGTTTCCAGAGACTGCTGCGCCGCACGGTTCTTATACCGGTGGCATTGCTGTTACTGCTCACCGCGACTCTGGTGGTTGAGATCCTTGGCCTGACTACCTCGTTTGGTTGGGTCGACCACGCCGACCAAGTCATCGTCAATGTCAGGCAGTTGATGCGATACATGCAGGATATGGAGTCGGGACTTCGCGGCTTTTACCTGACTGGCGATCAGTCGTTTCTCGACGCTTATAAAACAGCCAAGGAAGCAGTACCCGAACAACTGTCCGTCCTTGACCATCTTACCAGCGACAATCCTAGCCAGCAGCGCCGGCTGCGAGAACTTCACGACCTCGCCATCCGCTGGATCCAGTATTCGGAGCTGTTGTTACGGCAATCGGACCCTCCCTCGCTCTCGTCACAGGAATTCAGCACCGGGAAACAATTGATGGACCAGATCCGCGCCAAGCAGCACGAAATTCTTGACGCGGAAGATCGTTTGCACCACGCTCGCTACCGCCGTGCCACTTTGCTAAGCAATATTGTTATCGGTACCGCAGTTGCCCTGTCGCTGCTGACTGCCATACTGCTTTTTACCCTGACGCGACGCGAGTTGTTCGCGCTATCTTCCATCTACGACAGGCATCTGAAGGCCGAAGAGGAAAAAACGCGGCTGTTACAAGAAAGCCGTGAGTCGTTGCAGATCACCCTCAAGAGTCTCGGGGACGCAGTCGTCTCCACTGACGCTTCCGGGAATGTGTCGTTCATCAACCCCGTCGCCGAAAAGCTCACCGGCTGGGACTACCAGGCAGCCAATGGGCGGCCACTGCGTGAGGTCTTGCGGATCGTCGACGAGAAAACCCGTACTGAAGTTGAGGATCCAGTCACATTAGTTCGCCGCTCGCAGTCGGCGGTAAACGTTTCGGGCCACGTCGCGTTAGTAAGCCGTTCTGGCCAGGAGTATCCCCTTGAACTGACTGGATCGGCGATCCTCAACGATCGTAACCAGCTGGCCGGCGTTGTAGTTGTCTTTCGCGATATCACACAACGCCGTCAGACGGAGCAGTCCTTACGTTCGAGCGAGCGCCTGGCGCTGGCCGGGCGCCTATCGGCCACCATCGCCCACGAGATCCGCAATCCGCTCGACACCGTTTCGAATCTCATCTACTTGCTGCGCCACGAGCAGCATCCCAGCGGCACTGCGGATCAGTACTTGGAGCTCGCCGGTGATGAACTGGCCCGCATCGCGCAGATCACGGGACAGCTTCTGACCTTCCACCGCGAGGCGCGAGCTCCGGTAGAGGTGAATCTTGCCGACGTATTACAAAGCGTGCTCATTCTATTCGCGCCCCAAATCCGGAAGGGCCACATCGAAGTAGAGCAGCGCTTCGAGCCGGTGCCTGTAGTGCGAGGATTCCCTGGCGAACTGCGGCAGGTATTTTCTAACCTCGTGGGCAATGCCCTCGACGCCATGCCCAACGGGGGCAAGCTAATTTTGCACTTGCGCGAATCCAGCCTCGCCTCCGATCCCGCACGCCGGGGAGTGCGCATCACGATCCTTGACACTGGCGCAGGCATTCCGACCGGGGTTCGAAGGAATCTTTTCGCTCCGTTCTTCACCACCAAAGGTGAAAAGGGTACGGGGTTGGGGCTTTGGGTGAGCCGGGGCATCGTCGAAAAGCATGAGGGTACGATTCATCTCGCCAGCCGCATGCGAGCCGGAAAGAGTGGGACTGCGTTTTCTGTATTTCTGCCCTTCGAGCAGGAACTGGGATTGCTCGACGTGCCGAATGTGCCGCCGGCCGCCTAGTGAGTAACCACCCGCGGACGAGGCAAAGGTGATTGCGTACAACGTCACTTGATCTTGCCGAGCGAGCGGAGTTCGGCCTCAACCTCATTCAGACTGAAACGGGGCTCTCCGGCCCGCGCGTCCGAGGCGGGCGGCACAGGCACCGGCATGAGCGTGTCCCATCCAACTTCCTTTGCTTGGGCCGCACCGCTACCCCACTTAGTGCCAAACCAATCGGATAGGGTTTAAACCATTTGGTTGCTGCGGCACAACGTACTCCGAGAGGCCCACGTCTGCTAGCGCGATGATTCGATTGCGAAATCCCAGCGCCGGTGCAGATGGCGAGCCGATTGCCTTACTAAGTCCGTCGGCTCCTATTCCGGAACGCCAGCCGCTTGGAGGAAACGCAGATGAATCGGCTTCTCAGCATCGCTCTTGCTCTCATCACCCTGTTGCTAGTTTCCATCTGCGCAGCGCAACAGACCTCCGATAACCAATCCACCAACTCAGGACGAGGTGCTTCCAAAGCAGGCATCGCGGAGCCGACGATCGGCGGCGGAGGCGGAACAAACTATATTGCAATCTGGACTAGCTCGAGCAATTTGGGAAACTCGGCGATTTATCAAGCGAGTGGCGGGAAGGTGGGTATTGGCACCACGTCACCAGCGACAACCCTCGATGTCAATGGCAACATCAACACCGCGGCGAGCTACAGTATCGCCGGGGCTGCCGTGGTGAATCTTGGCAGTCCGAGTGACTATAACCTGTTTCTCGGGCGGGGAGCAGGTCACAACAACGTAGCCGGGCAAGGGATACGCAACGTCTTCTCAGGCCCCTACTCTGGCTACAGCAACAGCACGGGCTACTACAACACCTTCAATGGCTATGCGGCTGGCTACAGCAACAGCACTGGATACTACAACACCTTCTCCGGCTATGAGGCTGGCTACTACAATACCACTGGCCACGACAACACCTTCCTCGGCTACGCGGCTGGCGTCTACAACACGACCGGTATCAACAACACCTTTCTCGGCTATGGGGCTGGCTACCATAACACCACGGGCTACTACAACACCTTCACTGGTCTCGATGCTGGCTACCACGACAGCACTGGCTACAACAACACCTTCAATGGCCTTGAGACTGGCTACAGCAACACCACTGGCCACTCCAACACCTTCCTCGGCTTCGAGGCTGGCTACTACAACACAACGGGCAACAACAATATCTACATTGGAAACACGGGCCCAACTTCCGGGACCGAATCCAACACGATACGCATTGGCGGCAGTCAAACGGCTACGTACGTCGCCGGTATCCAATCGGGGAGCGGCTATGCGGTCTGTGTCGACCCCGCAACCGGCCAGTTCGCATATGCCTTCTGTTTCCTCGTCTCCTCCCGCCGCTTCAAAGAGCAAGTGCATGACATGGGCAACAGCACCAACGGGCTGATGAAACTGCGGCCAGTAACCTTCTTCTATAAGCCGGAGTACGCCAACGGCGCGCATACCTTGCAGTACGGTCTGATTGCGGAAGAGGTGGCAAAGGTCTACCCCGAGATGGTGGCCTATGACAAGGATGGCAAGCCATATGGCATCCGCTATGAAAATCTTAGCAGCATGCTGCTGAACGAGGTGCAGAAGCAGTATCGCCGCGCCGAAAAGCAGAGCGAAGTCATAGAAGCCCAGCAGCAGGAGATCAAGGCGCAAGGGCAGGAAATCGCGAGCCTCAAGCAGCAATTGCAAGTGCAGAATGTAGCGCTACAGCAGCGCCTATCGCGACTGGAAGCGCTGGCGCGAGTGGAGATGGCAGCCGCGAAATAGCGGCCAAAAGAAGATCACTATGGAAACCCAAATGGCAAGTCGCGAAACGACCGAACAGATTACGAGGATGAGCACTTCTCGCGCGGCAACCACCGTGAAGAGAGTTGCGGCCATCGTCGTATTGGTGCTGGCAACGCTCTCGCTTGCTACAGCACAAATCCCAGAGTGTGCTCCGGGCACACTTTCAGACTACGCGATGCTTGGCCCAGGCGGCTGCCTGATTGGCGACAAGAAGTTCTCCAACTTTTCCTACCACCGTGGGCCCAATGGTCTGCCGAGCAGCTCAATATCGGTTACTCCCGGCACCGTGCCCGACAGTGAGGACGCAGGGATATTGTTTGAGGGGAAATGGACCGCTCCTGTGCCGAAAGAGTCATTCGTGACCTACACCATCGAAGTCCAGCCCAACGGAAAGCCGATTCATGGCGCGAGCCTGCAAATGCAATCCGGTGAAATCACCGGCACGGGACAAGCCAGGGTTGTTGCCAAATTGTGCCCCATGCAGGACAGTTCGGATAGCTGTGGGTCGGAAGGCCTAAACCTCAAGGTAGTCCTGAGCAAGGCCGCGTCGAATCATCCAGTTGACCAAGGGCAGTTCAAGAGCCCTTTAACGGCAGTACGGGTATCCACCCCGGTTGACGTTTTTCCGGGGAGTGGAGGTAGCGCGGCCCTGAAAGGCTTCATGACTGTATTCACGCAATGACAGCGGCGGTCGCTGATGCACAGGGAAAACGATAATCCTTAGAGTAAGCTACGCCAGACTTGGTTCGTCGTCCTGTCTTTGCACCAGAAACGATAGGCGGGGAACCCGCCCCACCCTCTAGACGGCAGAGGGTGGGGCGCGAAGGAACCGCACTACTGCTTCATCGCAGTAAATTCGCTCTTGGTTCCGTGCAGTTGGTCGTCCACCATAATCTTCGCCGTCTTGCCATCGGGGGCGACCATCATCTTTGCGACACTGATGGCTTTGCCGTCGCGATAGTCGGTCTCCTCCAGCGTGTCCTTGCCCATCATCTTTACCGCAACGCTAGTGACACCCGGATCGCCTTTGAATGGCGCCTCCGGGCCGTTCAGTTTCGCAGTGTACGACTGACCCGTCGGAGCGGTCATGGTCAACTTGTCGCCGCTGACTTTGTAGGTCCACATCAACCCGTTGTCAGACATGTTCTTCGTATTGGTCATCTCTGCTTCGAGGTTATTGGAATTCAGGCCTCATACGGAACTGCTTGTGCTAAGTTATGATGGAGCAGAGAGCACGTGCAAAGGCTGGTTTGGCCTTAGAGCCGGATCGTCCGTGCAGATTAGTGCTCCTCGGAGCGAAGCACAATGAGACGGTTATTGAAGCAGATTGCCAGCGTATTGGCTCGCCTCTTCGTGTTGCCCGTGGCTTTGATTGCCGGTTTCGGAAGATTCCACGAGGGCTTCGTTTTCGGAGCGCAACTTCTCGCACTTTTCCCGGGTATTATCGGCAGCTACCTGAGAGTAGCTTATTACAAGCAAACGCTCGAGCATGTCGGTTCTGACTGCCACATCGCAGTTGGCTCGTTTTTCGCGCACTCCCGATCGTCGATTGGTAACCGGGTTGGGATTGGATCCTGGTGCGTACTCGGCCAAGTTTCCCTGGGTGATGGGACCATGCTGGCGAGCAATGCTCAAGTCCTTAGCGGATTCCGTCAACATCTAAGAGATGAGCAAGGCTGTCTTACTGATCTCGGTCAGAGTTTTGTTCGTGTTACCGTCGGAAAAGAATGCTGGATCGGTGCTGGGGCTGTAGTTATGGCCAGCCTTGGGGATATGGTCACGGTCTCGCCCGTGTCAGTTGTATCAAATAATGTGCCAAACGGTGCTGTGGTCGTGGGAAATCCGGCACGCCCGATACGCGTGATTAAACCGACCGTACAGTTCCGCGTGCATTCACAATAGCGTAGTGCTGAGGCTGGCAGCTTCTTGAGCGACGCTCCTCATTCACTCGCGGATGGCATATACTCGTCTCTGGGGCGGCACCCCAGAGAATTCAACCCGACGAATAGTGCATGAATGTCACACTAGCGGTTTCAACTATCGATACGTTAATTCAGGATGCACTCAAGCAGAAAGGCTTTCCGCCTCAGCCAGTGACGACGGACACGGTGCTCCTGGACTCGTCGCTCGGCATTGACTCGCTCGACCTCGCGGCAATTGTCGTGCAACTGTCGGAAGAAACAGGGAAAGATCCGTTTGAGGACGGATTTATCGATTTTCGTACGGTTGGCGAGCTGGCACGGCTGTATGTTGCCTCTGACGGTCAATGATCGATTTCACGCCGGACAAATTGAATTCGACTGACCTCAAACTGCAGTTCACTGGCTCGACAATACGGCGTGATGGCCGGTTGATTACCAGCCCGGAGCTCGCGTCTGCGGCTGCCTCGACCGCTGGGGCCCTGGCGCCATTTCGAGCACGCCGGGTCGCTCTCCTCGCGCAGGGCACCGACCAGATTCTGATCGTCCTGGCCGCGGCTGAAATTGCGCAGTGTCAAGTCTTACTATGTCGGACATCAGAGTTGGCAGAGGACCTGGTTCGGGAATGGAACATCGCGGCTCTTCTCGACTCCTCGATGTGCATACGGCCGACTAAGTTTGCGGACGCAAGCTTACCAGAATTTTCCGTGCTGATTATGAGTTCTGGGACGACAGGAGTCCCTAAGCTCGCCCAACATTCGATCGATTCCCTGCTAGGTCGTATACGACCGCCGAAGGCCGATCAGCCGCGCCAGAAATGGCTGCTGACCTATCACCCCTCGACCTATGGCGGATTGCAAGTACTGCTGTCTTCACTGATCACTGGAGCAGAACTGGTCACGACCTCGAATCCCACGGTCGCCAGCCTGTGTGAGGCGGCCCTGACATACCGGCCCTCGCACATCAGCGGAACGCCGACTTTTTGGCGCTCATTTCTGCTGACTCTCGGGCCACGGGCCTCTACGTTGCAACTCGAGCAAATCACGCTGGGCGGAGAGATCGCCGACGCACACATCCTGAAAGCGCTTCGCGAGACCTACCCAGCCGCTTCGATCAGCCACATCTATGCTTCGACTGAGGCGGGGGCTTTGTTTTCCGTGCGGGACGGCCTTGCTGGTTTTCCTGCGGCTTGGCTGGAAACGGGGATCGATGGTATTGGGTTGCGTATTCGCGAAGGCGTGCTGCAGGTGAAGAGTCCTCGCGGCATGAAGCGATACGTCGTTCGGGCCGCAGTGCCAGTTCTAACGGAGGACGGCTGGCTTATGACCGGCGATCTGGTCGAGCAGGTGGGAGACCGCGTGTACTTCTCCGGCCGGCAGGACACGATGCTGAACGTGGGCGGCGCGAAAGTCCGTCCCGAAGAAGTGGAACAGGTTCTGTTCAGCCTGCCTGAAATTGCCGACGCAAGAGTCTACGGCGTGCGCAATCCGATTACCGGCGTTGTGTTGGCGGTCGATATCGTTGCACAGCCGGGTCAAGACTTAGCGAGCCTGAAAGTAACTTTGCCCGCCAATTTACGCGCCCGGCTGGAATCGTACAAAGTTCCACGCATTTTCAACTTCGTAAGCAGCATTGCAGTCTCTGAGGCCGGCAAGAAAAAGAAACTAGGCTGATATGGCAATTCAGAAAAGCGATCGGACGATCCTGGTTACCGGTGGAAGCCGTGGTCTTGGGCTCGCCATCGTGCGCATTTTGCTGGCCGAGGAGTACCGGGTTGGAACCTGCAGCCGGAGTCTGACCGATCCGCTGCGTCGACTGCTTGCCGAACCTGCGAATCAGGGGCGCTTGCATTGGCGGGAGTGCGAAGTAGGCAATGAGCCCTCGGAAGACAAGTACTTCCATGAGTTCATGGGGTGGAGCGGCAAAGAAAGGTTCTACGGGCTTATTAACAACGCCGGAATCGCGAAGGAAGGCATCCTCGCCACATTCCCCAACATTGAAAGCACGCGGATCCTGAATGTGAATCTCATCGCGTCCCTCCGCATGGCCCGGCGTGCGCTGCAAGTGCTGCTGACCCGTCCCGGCGCGGGCCGCATCATCAACATAAGCTCGATTATCGCCCTTCGGGGCTATACTGGGTTGGCAGCATATTCCGCGTCTAAAGCAGGCTTGGACGGGCTAACCCGAGCGCTGGCCCGCGAGGTAGGAAGGCGGGAGATCACCGTCAACTCCGTCAATCCGGGATATCTTCTGACCGATATGTCCGCCTCACTCGAGCAACAGCAGCGAACCCAGATCATTCGCCGCACGCCGCTCGGCCGATTGGGAACGGTTGAAGATGTATGCCCAGTCGTGCGCTTTCTTCTAAGTGATGATGCCGGGTACATCACAGGCCAGTCGATCGCCGTGGATGGCGGCATCAGTTGCTGATCCTGCGAGTTGAGCTTCGCCAGCCTTCTTTCCTACTCGGCGAGATTATCGCCTGAAATCCCTTTGCCGCAAAAACGCACCCCGGAGCCATGATGGCTTTGTCGCATTTCTGCACATCGAGCGTTTGCATCATGAGGGGAATTTTTCGTTTACCCCACACATTCCAATGGGAGAATGAGCAATTCAATCGGCAGACCCGCGGATCGGGCACATCAAATGTGTAGAACTACCCCACCCAAGCAAAACCAGCTTGGGTAAGGCACCCTCGAAGTGAGGGCGGGGAACCCGCCCCACCCTCCAGACGGCAGAGGGTGGGGCGCGAAGGAAGCGCACTACTGCTTCATCGCAGTAAATTCGCTCTTGGTTCCGTGTAGTTTGTCGTCCACCATAATCTTCGCCGTCTTGCCATCGGGAGTGACCACCATCTTTGCCACACTGATGGCTTTGCCGTCGCGATAGTCGGTCTCCTCCAGCGTGTCCTTGCCCATCATCTTTACCGCAACGCTAGTGACACCCGGATCGCCTTTGAATGGCGCCTCCGGGCCGTTCAGTTTCGCAGTGTACGACTGACCCGTCGGAGCGGTCATGGTCAACTCGTCGCCGCTGACTTTGTAGGTCCACATCAACCCGTTGTCAGACACGTTCTCCATCTTGCTCATCCGCCAATGGCCGGATACCGCGTTAGCTCCAGCGGGGGCCTTGCCGACCCGGGTCTCTTCGCCCTTACCGGTGACGGGAGCACCATTGGTGTTACTGCTATCGTTGAAGGTGAACATAAGAGTGTTGCCATCCGAAGAAACTGTCATGGTTGAAGTAGAGACGGTCTTTCCGTTCTTCTTGTCGGTTTCTTCGATCTCGTGGTCGTTCACAACCTTAATGGCAATGCTGTCGAAATACGGATGTCCGGTGACTGCGTGGTCCTGGCCATCGGCTTTGACCTCTACCGGTGGGACACACGTTTCGCATCGCCATGTGCCATTCTGTAGCAGGTAAACGTCAGGCTTCTTGGAAAAGTCGGCTTTGTTCAGCTCGATCTTCCAGGTTCCGTCGAAGGCGCTCTGCGCCGAAGCCACCACCGGCATCAGTACCAGCATCGCCAATCCTACAAAAAGCAGTTTCTTCATCGCTCATCCTCCGTGGGTTTTAACTGTGGTGTGGGATTATAGCGGAGTCCGACAGAATGGGATGAAGTTTCTGGCGCCCTTCGCTCCATTTACCCGATGGGGCCATGCAGTCACGCACGATGGTGTTGGAGGTCGGGTAGAACGCTCCAGAAGCTGCAGCTGCCCCTCGGGTGAGGGCAGGCTCCGAGATCGTCCAAGTGAGAGTGCGCCGAACCACCCACCAGGCTTGGGCGGATCACTCTCGAAACGCCAGGGGCGGCCAGTCGCCTCTCACTACATTCGCTCGATTTCGATAAACAGGGCTGGGTGATGAAACGTCGGCTACATTAATTGGTAGAGGCAACGCCACAAATCTCTAAAAACCAGTATGTGTGGTCTCCCAGTTCCTTCCACACACCGCCGTATCTAATTACTACGAAAGAGCCTTTCCATTCACTACTCTCGTGGAATTTATGGCAACCGCATTGCCTAAACACTGCAGAGAAGTCGCGTGAGTGTGGGGGAAATTCTTCGGATTGTGTCCAAAATCAGCTTTCCCTGCCTTTTTGTGACGGTCCTGCCCACACACGGATGAATCCTCCCGCCGGCTGAAAGCTGATGGGAGGACAGTATGAAAACGTCAACGGTATCGCGAGCACGGCGAAACTGTCGTCGCCATACTCTCCGTCACTCAAGGTCGAAACAAAATTTCAACCTAACCAAACATCGAGCGCAACCTCTCACGGCCTACGGGAGCCGTGAGCCGACATTCACCAGCATTTTCCTCCGCCACTTCGAGCGAAAATCAGGAGGATAATTCCATGATTAAGGTGTTTCGGTTCCTAGCAATTTGCACGATCGGTGTTGCTTTTGCAACATCGTCAATCGCGTGGGCGCAGACCTATACGACGGTCGATTTCCCCGGCGCGACTGCCACCACTCTAAACGGCGGGCCCGATCCGCAGGGGACAAGCGTCGGCAGTTGGACAGACGCAGCCGGTGTGATTCATGGTTTCACGTTGAGCAAGAAAGGTGTATTCACATCGTTCGACCCTCCGGGCTCCACGCTGACGACCCCCAACTTCATCAGTCCGCAGAAAACTATCGTGGGCGGTTACAACGACGCGGGTAGCGTCGCCCATGGTTTCATTCTGGATGGGGGACAATACACAACGCTGGACTTCCCGGGCGCGGCGGGCACCAATCTCACGGGTCTCAACCCCTCGGGGGAAATGACAGGATTTTACTGTTCGGACCCGGCTTGCGGCACCACGGGCAACCCGAACACCAATCACAGTTTTTCAGTGTCGAAGCACGGGGTCTTCACGAGCTTCGATCCACCGGGCGCAGTCAGCAGCACCGCCAGCACGGTTAACCCGTCGGGCGCAATCGTCGGTTCTTACGTCGATAGTGCTGGAGTGACCCACGGATACCTGCTGTACCACGGGACGTTCGCCACGATTGATTTTCCCGGCGCTACCTTCACGTTTGCCGGAGGGAATAACCCCTCGGGCGATATTGTAGGGACCTACCGCGATGCTGCAGGCGTCTTCCACTCTTTTCTGCTGAGCAACGGCGTCTTCACATCGTTCGACCCACCCGGAACCGTCGGATTCAGTGATGCATCTGGGATAAATCCTGGCGGTACCATCGTTGGTATCTACTTTGACGCCGCTGGCGTCGAACACGGATTTATCCGGACGCGGTAAGCGGGGAGAGTTGGCCTCACCCGTTGACGTTTTCTTCATAGCCCTCGTCAAGGCACGGCCGTGACGATAAGGGGCGACAAGGCGACCATGGTCAGGGGGCCCCATCCAAGCTGGTTTTGCTTGGATGGGGCTTTTCTTTTGAGCTTACGAATCTCGGGTGCTCAGATTGGACGAACTCACGGGGTGATGTCCAATCGGCCAATGAAAGCGCTTGTCAGCTCAATCAGCTTTTCAGCATCGATCCGCAAGTAGGTTCCGATCTGCTCGCCGTTCGCGCGGTGGAGGCCAGCAACATTTTCGTGGTACAGTACGGCCCGCAGACCGAGCTTGTCAGCAAACACGTTTTACGAGGAGGGTCGAGATGACAACGTCCGCGCACCAATCTTCACTCCCGTTCATTAACCGCTTACTACGAACGAGACTGGCTCTGGGCTTGATTCTCACCATTGCAGTGGCCGTGCCGCGCCTGGCGCACACGCAAACCTTCAGCGTCGTTTACAACTTCCAGGGATTGCAAGCTGGCTTTTATCCTACCAGTGGCGTCAGTGTCGATCGCGCCGGAGATCTTTACGGCACAACCCAGTATGGCGGCCCCGGAACCAGTTGCTACCTGGGATGCGGAATAGCGTTCAAGCTAGTCCGCCACGACTACAACTGGCTGTTCACTCCGATTTACAGCTTCATGGGAGGCTCGGATGGAGGCAATCCCAGCGCGCGCTTGATCATCGGTCCCAACGGCACCCTCTTCGGTACGACCACCCAAGCGGGAGGATCGGGATGTATGGGCTTAGGCTGCGGAACCGTCTTCAACCTTCACCCGCCGCAACACATTTCAAGCCGTGTTTTGGCCGGCTGGTCGGAAACCGTACTCTACCGCTTCCAGGGAGGCAGCGATGGAGCTATGCCCGAAGCTGCTGATCTCGTCTTTGATCAGGCGGGAAATCTTTATGGCACCACCTACGTTGGGGGCGGCACTCAATGTTTTGAGGACTGCGGCACGGTTTATGAGCTGACTAACTCCGGCGGCAATTGGACGGAGAGCATTCTGCACGTCTTTGGTCAATCCGGCGATGGAGACGAGCCGTGGGCGGGGGTGATCCTCGATCAGACCGGAAACCTCTACGGCACAACCGCGACCGGCGGTGCGCACCGCCAGGGTTCAGTGTATGAGTTGATACACTCCGGCGTGGGCTGGACGGAACGGCTTCTCTACAGCTTCCAGGGAGGCAGCGATGGAGCCTTTCCGTTCTCTAGTCTCATCCAGGATCCAGCAGGGAACCTCTACGGCACCACCTGCTGTGCTGGTGGGGATGCCGGGGGCACGGTGTTCGGGTTGACCGCAGGGACGTGGGCTTTCAATCTGTTGTACGGCCTGGGCGGGCCGGGCACAGGTCAGGGTCCTGAAGGAGCCCTGATCATGGATTCATCCGGTAATCTTTACGGCACGGCAAGCTCCGGCGGCGCCTATGGCTTTGGCGCGGTGTTTAAATTAACTCCCAGCGCCGGCGGCTGGACGTACACATCGGTCCACGATTTCTGTGCTGGGGGGTATCCTCCGTGTAGTGATGGCTACACACCGTCGGGCAATCTCGCATTCGACAGCGCGGGCAATCTCTACGGCACGACCTCCAATGGCGGGGCCCACGGCGGCGGAGTAGTTTACGAAATCACACCGTAACCGGTCGAAGCGAAGCTCGCGTGCAAGGTACCCAGGCCAGCCTCGCTAGCGGACTGCTTCTTCCCGAGACGCTGCTTCAATTTCAAGTGCGATCTCACGGGCAGCTTTTGCCGGTTCAGGCGCATCCAGGATCGGCCTGCCGACCACCAGGTAGGTGGCTCCAGCGGCAATTGCGTCCTTGGGCGTAACCACGCGAGCCTGATCTCCAGCGGCTGCTCCGGATGGCCGGACTCCGGGGGTAACAATTGCAAATCCTTCGCCCAGCGCCTTGCGCAGTTCGCGAGCTTCGTGGGCAGAGGCGACCAAGCCCCCGCAGCCCGCGGCGCGCGCCAGCGCTCCCAAGCGGAGGACTTGGCTCAACACGTTGCCGGTGACCCCGATCTCCGGCAGGTCGGCGTCCGACAGGCTGGTTAGCACAGTAACCGCTAGCACCGTCGGCTTGGCGGAGGACTGGCTAGCGGCCTCGGCTGCGGCCTTCAGCATCTTGCTGCCGCCAGAGGCATGAACGGTCAGCATGGACACTCCAAGCTCCGCAGCCGACCTCACAGCCGCCCCGACGGTGTTCGGAATATCGTGGTATTTCAGGTCGAGAAACACCTTCCGGCCGGAGGCGACCAGATCGCGGACGATCTGCGGCCCCTCGGCCGTGATGAGTTGTTTCCCGATTTTGTACGTGGTTGCGGCGTCGCCAATTGTTTGGACGATTTGGCGAGCTTGCGTGGCGCCCGAGACATCGAGCGCCACGATGAGCCGATCTTTGCTGTTCATCGGCTCAAGTTTATCGCATTAAGACAGGATTACTGCGGGCCTTCGTTCTCGGCAATGACTGGGGTCTGAACGACGTCCAGCCGGACGGGATCCACGCCATCGTGGCCCATGCCGAGCATTTTAGCCGCGCTATAGGACAGGTCAATGATCCGGCTCTTCCGTACGGGTCCGCGATCGTTGACCCGGACCACGACTGAGCGGTCATTTTTCAGATTCGTAACCTTGATCCAGGAACCCAGCGGCAGGGTTCGATGCGCCGCTGTGAATTGATACATGTCATACGGCTCGCCACTGGCAGTCTGCTTGTGCTGAAAGATGCGGCCGTACCAGGAAGCCTTTCCGACCTGAAACTTCCGGGTCTTAGCGGGCTTCACTGTATCCGTGTCCTGAATCTGTCCTGGGGCCCTTTCCTGCTTCGAATCCGGTGTGCTATTACCGGGTGCCGCGCCGAGTGCGGTGGCGAAAACCATAGTCACCGCGACCTGGCTGAGTACTCGTAACATTAAACACCTCTCATCGTTAAGTTGGTTCCTCCTGACAGTCCTTTAAGTCTATCCACCGCAAGAAGTAAGAGTCAACCCGACTAAAGTGGGAGTCCGGCTTTTATGCTTGCCATCTGAGGAAAAGCGTGCTAAGGCGCTCTGACAAGGACGCGAGCTTTTCCTCCGGCAAGAACGACGGTAAACGCCCGGTCGAATCACGTATTGACGGTAGGCGCTCGTAGTTGAGATGGGGTTCGGCGGCAAGGATTGGAAATCAAGCTCAAGACTAAGTAGTTTATTTACAATTCGTTAGATATAGCACTCGAAAATATTTGGAAAGGTTGCCGTCGCCGAAGCGGTGCTGGAACCTTTCCACCAGTGTTGCCGCGACTACCCTGGACGGAGGGATTACGGTACAGTCGTCCGATGAGCCGGCCGCCAGTCATTTTAAGCATTGCGGGTTACGATCCCTCGTCCGGGGCCGGAATCACGGCCGATATAAGAACTGTGGCCGCCCAGGGCTGCTACGCCGTTACGTGCATTACCGCTCTAACCGTCCAGTCCACCCAGGGGGTGTTCGCCGTCCGGCCACTGGATCCCGATCTGGTAGCCCGAACCCTCGCGACCTTGGCCGACGACCTGGAGGTCGCAGCCGTCCGGGTGGGCATGCTGGGATCCGGTGAGGTCGCGGCCACTGTTGCCGACTTCCTGGCGGAAAGGAAGCTGCCGAACATTGTCCTCGATCCGGTGATCCGGTCATCGTCGGGTGCCATCTTGCTGGACGAGCCTGGGCAGGAGGTCCTCGCCAAACGGCTGCTGCCGCTGTGCGATGTCATTACTCCGAATGTTGATGAGGCGGCGACGCTGGCCGGGGTTGAGCCAGTTGCTGCCGAAGCGCCGTGGGAGGAGGTGCTTCTGCGTATCCGGACGATGGCGTCGAAACTTCGAGAACTCGGCAGCCGGGCAGTGGTGGTCACCGGCGGACATCTGACCCAAGCCAATGACTACCTCCTTTACGAAGAGGGCGGGGCGGTCAGGGAAGAAGTCTTCCCCGGAGAGCACATGGAGTCTGGCTCGACTCACGGCACGGGATGCGCGTTCGCCACGGCTTTGGCGTGCCAGTTGGCGCAGGGAAAGGCGCTGCCCCAGGCCGTCCGGGCAGCGAAGGAATACGTTCGGAAGGCGATCGCCGCCGCGTACCCGCTGGGACGAGGCCGCGGGCCGATCAATCACGGCTAGGGATGTAGGGAGCTAAGGGACTGCGCCAATAGTGGGGATTGTCGGGTCACGCGAAGGTCTTGTCAATCCGCGTTAGAGTGGTGAAGGGTTTGCCAGGAAAGTTGGCGCGAAGGATCGTCGATGAATGCTGAATGCTAGTCTTTTAGCAGAATCCCCGCCAGCATCGCCGCGGCTGCTCCGAGCAGCCATTCGACCCGCCAGGACTGCATCGCCTGCCATTCAACCAGGGTAGTCGCCTTGTAAAGGATGCCGACACTGGCTGCGACGACCATGCAAACGACGCCCAGAATGAAAAAGACCAAGCTCGGCACGGACAGATGAAAGCGTTGGCGAATCATGGCCACATCGAGATAGTCCGCGAAGCTCATAGGTCTGGGGGCGTATGACCGGGCGGCGATTGCGCTCACTGCCGCACATGTGACAAAAACGTGCTCCGCTTGAGTACTGAACGCCACAGTCAGGGCAGAGACCCTCGGCCAGAATTGGCCGTGCGATGCGCGCGGTTGCCGGGTCGGCAGGGCGCCAGTATTCCTCACTCTTGCTGCGCGCCGTCTGTGGCATTGGGACGGGTCTCCTACAATCTTGCTCCGCAAGCGGCCAACCAAAGTTAAAACTGGGCATAAATGGAAGCAGCTTCAGAACTTACAGACGAGCGGCGGCTAGTTAAGACGGCTGTGCCTTACGAAAGAATTACCCCTACTGAGGAAAGAATTGCCTCCGCGGGGCGGCGGCAATAGCACTGATTACCTACGCTTGGGCATTCGAAGGATCCGCGATGGAGGGGGCGGCAGGTTTGCGTTCTTGTTCCAGAAGTTCAGCACCAGCAAGTCGTTCGAGGTGATTTCGATCGACTCCGGCCGGCTGATTCCCTGCGTGAAGATATACTGATCCAGAATCTGGTGGAGGCGGACGATAGGGACGCCCAATGCGGCAGCAGCTTCGCCTCGGTGTACGTTCCCTTGAGGGGACGGTTCGGATTTGTCATGTGGCGCAACCAGAAATTCCTTAAACGTTTGTAGGCGCTTTTAGGCAGTCGGCATATCGGGTAAACTTCTCAGTAAGCATCATTGATGAAACCTAACCGACTGTATTTTTGGTTCCTAGTCCTGGGGTGTATTACCGTTGCTGGCAGCAGCCTGTCGCAAGCTGCAACAGCCCCCGTCCCCACGCGTTCGGACAACGACCCAGCTACGCGCAAAGGTTTCGATTACTTCTACAACCTGGAATACGACAAGTCGGTGCGTGAGTTCGAGGCCGCCCAGCAAGCCCATCCCGATGACCCATTCGCGGTCAATCACGTTCTGTCGAGCGTGATTTTCAGAGAGTTATACCGCATTGGAGCACTCGATACCGAGGCTTATGCGGCTGACAGTTTTCTTACCAAGAAGCATCCGGAGCCGCTCGATCCCAAGGTGCATGATCGAGTGAAACAGTTAAGCGATCAGGCCCTGGCACTGTCGCAAGCTCAGCTCGACAAGGACCCCAACAACGTTGACGCCCTATATGCGCGGGGCATCACGCGGGGGCTCCGCGCCACTTACATGGGCATGGGCGAAAAAGCGTGGTTCGCTGCCCTGCGGAGCGCCGTGAGCGCGCGCCGCGACCACGAGCGGGTCTTGGAGCTTAATCCAAAATACACCGACGCCAAGCTTCTGGTGGGCACGGACCTTTACATCATTGGCAGTCTCAGTTGGCCGGCCAAGGTGGCCGCGTCGGTGGTGGGCATCAGCGGGAACAAGCAAAAGGGCTTGGACTATTTGCGCGAGGTCGTCGCTGGGGCCCATAGTGAGGTGGCCAGCGATGGCAAGATCGTGCTGGCCCTGTTTCTCCGCCGGGAACAGAAGTATGACGAGGCCCTGAAGGTCGTCAGCGGAATGCAGACTGAATTTCCCCGCAACTTTATGGTGGCCTCCGAGTACGCTCACCTGATGAATGCTGCGGGGCACGGTCAGGAAGCGATTGCGGCCTACCGCAAGGTCCTTGCGGGCTGTCGCAATAATGCCTATACCGGTTGCCGTATCGAGCTGCCAGCGTATGGGTTGGGCGAAGCCTTGCGCGGTCAGCGCCAGTACCAGGAAGCGGCCGAGGCTTACGATCTGGCCGCCAGCCACGGTAACGACCCCGACCTGCGCCTGAAGGCGACCCTTTATGCCGGCGAAATGTATGACGTGCTCCAGAAGCGCGACACCGCTCTGGAAAAATACCGGACGGTGATCGCCGAGGATTCCAACTCGGGTGCGGCGGACCTGGCCCGCCATTATATGAAGCAGGCCTATAAGAGCCCCTGAAGAGCGTGTGTGAGAACTCGCTTTGAGTTGGTACGGTGGAACGATCACGCAAAATCCGGCCCCACAGCCGGAGTCCCCGGTTCGTGCCGCTTTTGCGCGAAATGGGGGGAAGAGGTGCGGAATTGATTTTGCCAAGAGGCGTAAGAGTCTGTGTGAGTACTCGTCTTGAGTTGGCTCGGTGGAACGAATTGCGCAAAAAGCGAGCCCCGCAGGGCGAAAGAGCTTAGCCCAGCACTTCAGCGCTGTGTAAACTGGGAAATAAGATCGAGTCCCTTCAGGGACGGCACAGTTCTCACACACCCTCTAAAGCCCGCGTGGACATTGGCTTTGCAGATGCGGGAACTTCTTTCTATCCTATCCGTATTACCTGTGTGGGAGGCTGCATGTATTGCAACTATTGCGGAAAAGTAATTCAGGACGATGCCAATGTTTGCGCTTACTGCGGACGCCGCATCGCTGCCGTGGCAGGTCGTAGCAAGCTCATGCGTTCGCGCGTCGATCGCAAGATCGCCGGGGTGTGCGCAGGCTTTGCCCAGTACTTCGACCTTGATGTGACCGTGGTCCGCGTGGTTTGGCTGATCGTTGCCCTGTTCGGTGGCGGCGGCATACTGGCCTACATCATTGCCTGGATCGTGATGCCGGAGGAACCGGAATACATACCGGTAACTCCGCCCCCGACGAACGTCCAACCGTACCAGGGGTCGTGAATCTGGAGTGCAGGGCAGTTGCCACTGTAGCCGATTCTTAAACTTCGTTCGAGCAAGTCGGTGCTCCGCTCCGTCGAAAATCATTCACCACCCTTCGGCTTCGCTCAGGGCAGGCTCCGACACGGGGGACACGGAGTTCGGTTCGTGTGGAGTTTCCTCCCTTATCTCCGTGTGCACCGCGGTCATTTCCATCCGTAGAGGAGGCCGTTGGGTCCCAGTTGGCGCTGATGATCACAGCAAGGACTCTACTGATGGCTGACTGCTAATTGCTAATTGCTAGTTGCTTCCTTCCCATGCCCACCTTCCGCAGCGGCGATGCGCAGCTCTTCTATGAAATGGCGGGCAACGGCCCCGAGATCGTGCTGCTGCACCCGTTCCCGCTGAACCGCCGCTTCTGGGACTCGCTCAAACCACAACTCAGTACGCGCTATCGGCTGATCCTCCCCGACCTGCGGGCGCATGGCGCCTCCGAACTCGGCGAAGGTCCGGCCACCATGCAGAAGCTTGCCGATGATTTGGCCGGGCTGTGTCGCGAAGAAGGAGTCAGAAAGGCCTTCTTTGTTGGGGTCTCCATCGGTGGCTACCTCCTTTTCGAGTTCTGGCGCCGATACCGCGACCACGTCGCCGCCCTTGTGCTGGCCAATACGCGTCCCGGAGCCGAGACATCCGAGGGCAGAACGAACCGGTTGCAGCTTGCTGACCGAGTGCTGCGCGAGGGGACAGACGGTTTCATCGAGGAAATGCTGGCGAAGCTGCTGTCAGAGGCTACACGCACGAACCGTCCCGACATTGTGAGTGTTGCGCGCAGGATGATGCAAAGCATGTCTGCGGAAGACATCGCGGCCGTGCAACGCGGAATGGCTGAGCGCCCCGATTCGGTGGCAACACTGTCGACCATCAATGTGCCAACGCTAATCATCGCTGGCGATGAAGACAGCATCCCCCTTAGCGAATTCGAGCTGATGCGTCAGCACATCTCCGGCAGCCGGCTGCAGGTCATCGCCCAGGCGGGTCACTATGCCGCCCTGGAGAAACCGGCGGAGTTCGGCGCTCTGCTGCGGACATTCTTCGACGGACTGCTGGGGCGCTAAGACCATTTTCAGCATTGGTCGGGCCCGGCGATTGCGGGTGGAGCGGTGCTTCATCGCCGCGTTCGCCGCGGAAAGAAAAACTGCTCAAGCGCCGTGGTGTGGCGCGATCTTGACGCCAGCCTAACGGTAGCTCTGCCCCGGTCTGCTTAGACGGGCTAATTGTTCCGTCCGCTTCGCCCTTGTGACCGTCGTCACCTTCACGCAATTCGGTCGTTCGGTAAAATAAGTTCGCCATGCTGGATAACTTTCTTCTACCGGAAAAGACCGTTGTCACCGCCAAGGGCGACAGTGAAGCGCTGGACGTGAGCACCGCGTCAAATCGCTGTTTTTCTTCTGACTCTTTCCATCAACGAGGTGGTGGAGCAGGAGTCGATCGAGATCACTCTATTTACCTCTGCTGACGGCACCACCTGGGAAGCGAAACCCGTGGGGACCTTGCCGCAGAAGTTTTATGTCGGCGAATATCCGCTGCTGGTGGATTTGACGGCCACTCCGAACGCGAAGTTTGTTCGCGCGCACTGGGACGTAAACCGCTGGGGTCGCGGTCCGACTACAGCGAGGTTTGTGTGCGGAGTGCGTATCCGCGAGGTGTCACCGGAGGCCCTGCTGGAAGCCAAGGCGGAGGCGAGCACGCGGCGGTAGGCGCTGCCGGGACCAAGCAGATCCGTCGGAAATTCCTTGCGGGCGCTCCGCTCAGAGTTTGTGACTTTTTTGAATTTACGCGCTTTTTGGGCACGTAAGTTGTTTGCTTTCAGCATCGGATTTTGCGAAAAACAATAAAGTCACAAACTCTCAGGATGACAGAGTTAGGTTTACTAGACTGATCTAAGCTTCAACACAACCAATGCGCGAAAATACATCTGTCACCGTACATCCCGCGCGCAATATTCTGGGAAGTGTTGGCGTCCCAGGCGACAAATCGATCTCTCACCGCTACGCCATGCTGGCCGCTTTGGCCGCCGGACGATCGCGGTTCCAGAATTTCTCGCCGGGCGCAGATTGCGCGAGCACGCTGGGATGCGTTCGCGCGCTGGGGTGCAGCGTCGCGCGAGACGAAGAGGGAGCGGTGGTGATCGAAGGCCTTGGTCCGCAATTGCGAGCACCGGATGCGCCGCTCGATTGCGGCAATTCCGGCTCGACCATGCGGATGTTGTCAGGTATCCTCGCGGGCCAACCGTTCAGCACGGAACTGATCGGAGACGAATCACTTTCTCGCCGGCCTATGCGGCGCATCATTGAGCCCTTGACCCGGATGGGCGCCCAGATTCATTCAACGGAGGGCGGCTGTGCGCCGCTGCGCATTACCGGCGCCAAGCTGCACGGCATCGAGTATCTAGTCCCCGTCGCCAGCGCCCAGGTCAAGACTTCGTTGCTGTTCGCCGGATTGCTTGCCGAGGGGCATACGACGGTGACGGAGCCGGTGCGTACGCGCGATCATGGAGAGCTCGCGCTGCGCGCCTTCGGAGCAAGAGTTGACCGGTTGCGGAATACCGTGACGATCGAAGGCGGTCAGGCGCTGCATCCCCTGGAAGCTTACATTCCTGGCGACAGCTCTTCTGCTGCTTTCTTCCTCTGCGCCGCCGCCATCTTCCCTGAGTCCAACCTGGTGATCGACGGCGTGTTGCTGAATCCCACTCGCTCTGCTTTGCTTGACGTGCTGACCGCCATGGGCAGCCGCATCTCGATGGTGCGCGTGGAAGAGCAGCATGGAGAGCTGCTGGGCACCATTACGCTGGTTCCCGGCGCAGCCAAGCCAGTGACGATTGCAGGAGCACAAACCGCGCTGCTGATCGACGAGTTGCCCGTGCTGGCAGCCATCGCTCCGTACACCGCGGGCTTGGAGGTCCGGGACGCCGGTGAGTTGCGCGTGAAGGAGTCCGATCGCCTGAGTGCGGTCACCCAAAACCTGCGGGCGATGGGCGCACAGGTCGAGCAAACTGAGGACGGATGGCGCATTCCCGGTGGTCAGCAGCTGCATGGCGCGGAAATCGAATCGTTCGGTGATCATCGCATTGCCATGGCTTTCGCGATTGCCGCGCTTCGGGCGCAAGGAGAGACCTTAATCCGCAATTCGGCGTGCGTGGCGATTTCCTACCCCCGTTTCTTTGCCGATCTGGAGCGGCTGCTGGAGAGGTAGGTTCTTGCTGTTGGGTCCACAGCACCGCCATACTGCCATTCCCCTATTCTTAGGGCTCCAAACCGCCGTCCTTAAATCAGCATACCCTTTCAACAGCTAGTCGGAGAGAACTAGATCAAGTCTTCGCGCAAACCCCGGTTCTGCCGGCGCGAGAATTCCTCATCAATCTTCGCATCTAAATCAACGCCATATTTATCTCCTAGCCGATACTGGATATTAATGACATAAAGGTAAAGGGCATGCGCATAGCGATACAGGGCCTTGTGAGTGATTACCAGCCTATCGCCAACCTTCAATCCCATCCAAGGGCAGGCTTGGACCAGACGGCGATCGGCGAGCGAGCGTCGATGAACGAGAACGTTGCGGACGTGGTTCATTTCCCAAACATCTTTCCTGATCTGTGCGTTCACGCTGCCGGACAAGTCAAATCGATCGAGTAACCCCTCGAACCGTTCGATTCCCTGCTTCCGACCCGAATTCTGGGCCCGATCGATCTCCTCAACTAAAAGGCGCATTCGCTCTTCTTTTTCCAATGCTTCAAAATCCGCCAAAGGTATACGTACCTTTGCGAAGGCCTCCTTTTGGAGAAGTTCTGGCTCATTCATGAGCATTCCGACAAGCATATCTTCGATCGTCGCCTCCATTGCACCCCATGCCCCTACCAGAGTATGAGCGTGGAGCAGAGGGAACCCCGAGTCGATCTCTTTTTGAGCAAAAGAGGCAAGATTCTGCGCTTCCTCCAATTCTAATCGGTGTTTTTCCGGGTCCTCTTGGGCCTTTTCTTCGGCAGGGGCGGTCTTGGCCAACACCTCTATTATGTTGGGCTCCCATAGCAATTTCGATACAGCATCCATGCTGACATGAAGGAGGCGATTTGCCTCGTTCCAGTAATCCATAAAATCTTGAAGAGGCTGGACTGCGTACCCTGGTAATTCTTTTTCCATAGGCTTTTCGGTCGTTAACCTCTGCAATCGCCGCGCTCCGGGCACAGGGAGAGACGCTTATCCGCAACTCAGAATGCGTCGCGATTTCCTATCCCAGTTTCTTTGCCGATCTGGAGCGGCTGCTGGAGAGGTAGCTTGTAGTCCGCTGGCCTCATCCCGCCGCCGCAGGCGCTGCCACCCGCTTGGGAAGGAATTCGCCGATGCGGCGGATCTGGGCGCCGGCCCCTCGCAGTTTCTCCTCGATTCGCTCGTAGCCTCGGTCAATGTGGTACACGCGATCAATGATGGTCTCGCCTTCGGCGACCAGACGCGGCCAATACCAACGATGCCGATGCCCGCAGATCGCTGGCCTGTACGGCGGCGCCGCTGAGCGGCGTTTTGCCTCGGACCACAGCGCGAGTTCCTTCGATCCTGATGTTGGCTCCCATGCGCACCAGTTCCTGGGCGTGCATGAAGCGGTTCTCGAAAATATTTTCGGTGACGACGCTAGTGCCCTCGGCCTGGGTTGCAAGGGCCATGAACTGCGCCTGCATATCGGTGGGAAAGCCGGGATATTCTTCGGTTGCCAAGTCCGCAGCTTTCAACGGGCCATTGCGCATGACTCGCACGGAGTCGCCGTTGGTTTGCACGTGCACACCGGCCGCTTCCAGCTTTTGCAGCAGCGCTCCGAGATGAGAAGGATCGCAAGCCGAGACCAGCAAGTCGCCTCCGGTGAGTGCGCCCGCGACGATGAAGGTGCCGGCTTCGATTCGATCGGGAATAATGCGATGACGCGCGCCATGCAGCCTCTCTACACCGTGCACGCGGATGGTGTGCGTCCCCGCGCCCGTAATCTGCGCGCCCATCTTGTTGAGGAGCGTCGCCAGGTCGCCCACTTCCGGCTCGCGCGCGCAATTCTCCAGCACGGTTTCGCCGTCGGCCAGCGCCGCTGCCATCATCAGGTCTTCGGTTCCCGTCACGGTGATCCTTTCAAAGACGACGCGCGCCCCTTTCAGGCGTTCGGACCGGGCTTCGATGTAGCCATGTTCCTGCGAGATCTTCGCCCCTAATTTCTCCAGGCCCTTCAGGTGAAGGTCAATCGGGCGCGCGCCTATGGCGCAACCTCCCGGCAGTGACACCCTCGCGTGTTTCATGCGGGCGACAAGTGGGCCCAGCACCAGGGTGGACGCGCGCATGGTCTTGACCAGTTCGTAGGACGCTTCCGGGTTCACCAGGTCCCGGCAGCAGATGGTGGTGCGGTGCTGGGCCCGACCATATCCAAGCTCCACGTCGGCCCCCATCGCCGCCAGAAGTTTGCGCTCGGTCTCGATATCGCGCACCTGGGGAATATTTTCCAGGATGACCGGTTCTTCGGTAAGGAGGGCGGCGGCCATGGCCGGGAGAGCGGCGTTCTTGGCGCCACTGATACGCACCGTGCCCCACAGCGGGTTGCCGCCGCGAATGACGAACTTGTCCATGTAGGGATGTCCTAAACTGACGCTGCGAACACCGAATTTTTGAATCACAGCGCAGACCTCATTTTACGAGGAATTGGGGGCCGAAGTAGGAAACCTGGTGGCCAGAACTCGTGACTACATGGAAAGCTTGGATGCGGTCCGGAAGGTCCGCACTACCCGAATCTCAATTTTTCGCGGCGTGTTCTGCGCATGGAAGACAGATACGCTGCTCTGATCTTGGGAACTTTACTCTTCCGTTTGCCGAGCGGCAACAGATAAGTGTTGGGGTGCAAATGCTCACCAGCAGCAAGACAGAGTCGCGTGGCGTCTAGCTATAGCTAAGCTGGGGATTGCGGGAAGGCGATGATATTCTCAGTTTCGGTTGTGCGGCCGCCGCGTTTCGCCATGTACATGGCCTGGTCCGCGGTGGCACGTAATTCGTCAGCATTGTGGCCCTGATCAGGATAAAGGGCTACGCCAATGCTCATGCCAGTTTGAATCAAATGTCCTTCCACCTTTAACGGAACCGCCAGCGCCGACTCGAGTCCGGATACCAAAATATCGGCGCCGTGTACATCTGCGACGTCGCTGACTACGGTGAACTCATCGCCTCCCGACCGAGCGAGCGTATCGGAGGCGCGCATCCGGCTAGACAACCGCAGCACCACCTGCTGCAAGGCCAAATCTCCAATGCGGTGACCGAAAGTGTCGTTCACTTCCTTGAAGCGGTCGAGGTCAATCAAAAGCACGGCCACCTTGTGACCGGCCCGTGCAGCATAAGCCAGGGCCTGTTCCAGTCGATCTTCGAGCAGTCGCCGGTTAGGCAACCCGGTCAATGCGTCGTGATATGCGAGATATTCGTTCTCGTGAATCTGGTCTTCGAGCAGAGTGAGAATCATGCCCACGGCCACGAAGTACTTGGGAATGTTCCAGATCTCGGATTCGACGATGCGTGGAGCGGAGAGTAAAGCTCCAGGAACAATCCGATGGGAAAGACTGAGCCCCAGGCGATGAAGCCGAAAACTGTAGTCAGCACGCCAGCCGTAGCGCGCCGGAAACGGCGCCAGTACAAAAAGGCAACAACGAAGTTCAAGCCCGCCAGGATGGCGTAAATACCAAAGTCGACATGATCGCGCGCAATCGTCCAGAGCAACACCGACGGAAAAACGCCGCAGCTGAAATCAACAAGCCAGACAGATAGGAAGTTGTCTCCCGATACCAGTTCCAGGCTAACAATGAAGTAGCCACGAAGGCTGCTACCACCACGCCATAATAGAAGCTGTGCGCCGTCACATCCCCAAACCACCGCAGTGGTGTAAGCGAGCGCGGGCAAACCGAGGATGGCCCCGAGTAGGAGCTGACGGCGCTCGTCGTTCGCCCGCGGCGACATCGAGATCAGGAACGATATGCTCGCGAGTTCCAGAGCTCCCAGGCTAACCGCGGATGCCACATGGTCCCAAAGACCGTGTCCTACATCAAGAAACTGGGCGACGAAATGTATGAGTACGAGAATCCAGGCTGTCAACCATAGCTGCAGCCGCTCGGCCGCACCTTGGCGCAGGATGGCCCGGAAAACCACGACCAGGATCGCAAGGCCAACTAGACTCGGCAGGACGTTGAAGTTCATGACGCAAGATTTGGCGCTGAACTGTTGCTCTTGAGAGTATGACAGCGATTGGCGAGAAATGCTAAGCAAAAAATTTGCATAGCGGCGGGGTTTTTCCGGAGCCGTCCATACGTCGCCTCATCTTGAAGTATGCGAAAGCTTACGCACGGTCTGCAGCCAACACCAGTAAGTGCGGTGTAAATAGTAGATGAAGGAAAGCACGAGACTTACAGTAATTTCGCCTGGGTAATTCGCTCCGGAATACGCACTTGGCCCGCCTAAATTCGGATCGTCGTGTTCTAGCGCACTTTGACATCTGGCTCGACCGACATACCAGGACGCAGCAGACCATCCTTGTTGAAGTCGGGCTTATCGCTGCCGTCAAAATCGATTCTCACTGGAATACGCTGCACGACCTTGACGTAGTTGCCGGTCGCGTTCTCCGGAGGTAACAGGCTGTACTTTGCGCCCGTAGCTCCTCCAATACTGGTAACGTGTCCATCCCATTTGCGACCCCCATAAGTGTCGACCTTGATCTTTGCGCGTTGCCCTGGCCTCATGTAGGCGAGTTGAGTCTCCTTGAAGTTGGCTGTGACCCAGATCTCACGAAGCGGGACGATGGCCATCAGGTCCTGCCCGTTGGACACATTCTCTCCTACTTGCACGGAGCGCTTGCCTACCACGCCATCAACCGGAGCGACGATGGTGGTGTACGAAAGATTCAGCTGCGCTTGATCCAGCGCGGTTTTGGACCGTTGCGCCAGGGCGTCGGCGGACTTTGCCTTGGCCTGGGTAGCGGCCACCGTGTTCGGAGTCGCCCTTGCATTACGCACTTCGGCGCTGGCTTGTTCGATCCGGGACTCTGCCTGTTTCACTTGCGCCTGAGCGGCCAACAATGCTGCCTGGCGCGCGCTGACCGTAGCATTGGCGGCGGTGGCTGCTGCCGTGGCTTGGTCGAACTGCTGCTGCGAGATCTCGCGCTTGCCCAGTAGTTGGCGATATCGCTCAACGTCGGTATTGAGCTTGTGAGCATCCGCTTGGGCTTCCTCTATCTGGGCCTGTGCGGCTTGCACCTGTTTCTGCGCAGCGGTTACGCCAGCTTGCGCCGAGTCCATGTCGGCGCTGGCGGAGCGGATCTGGCTGAGTGAACCGACGCTCGAGACCGGCACCCCAAATTGAGCGGCTTCCGCCTGCGCTTGCGGTCCTGGTAGTCGGCCTGCGCACGCGCCAATGCCACCTGGTAATCGGTGGGATCGATCTGCACCAGCACATCGCCTTTGTGCACCACCTGGCCGTCGTCATAGTTCACCTTGACCACCTGGCCGCCGACGCGTGCGCTGATAGGGTAGATATGGCCGTCAATCTCAGCGTCATCGGTGCTTTCCCAGTGACGGCTCTCCCACCAGAACCAACCCACCAACACCACGACCACGATTGCGATTAGAAAGACAATCGGTTTGGCTGCCGGATGCTTCTGGAAGAAGCCACGACGGTCTTCCTCGTAACGCTTCGCCTCCGGATCAACATGTTCTTCCTCGGGTTGATGCGAGACTTCAGGCCGTTCCAGCTCATTTTCGTCAGTCGTGCTCGGACTCATCTCTTCACCTGTCAGTAATTATTCGTGAGGAACTGTGGCAGCGGGAGCATTGCTATTTCCGGTGCTCGGCGGTGGCATCGTTTCCGATGCGTTGCCCGTCCCCGGGCCGGCGGTTCCGTTCGAAGGCACTGTGCTGCCCGGCTCCGCCAAGTATTGCTGCACCGCCTGTTCGGCGTTGCCGATCGCTCGCGCCAGCAGGACTTTGGCAATATTGTGCGCATACAAACTGGATATGAACCGGTCGTTAGCCGATGCCAACTGTTGCTGCGCCTGAATCACCTCAACATTGTTAGTGACACCTGCGGCGAAGCGATCTTGCGATTGGCCGAGCGCCTGCTGCGCCAGATCGAGGCCCAATCTTCGCGACCTCCACTTGTTGCGCTGCCGCCTTCAAGTCGAGAATTGCATCTTCCACGTCCTGTTCGATGCGCCCTCTCATATCGTCGACTTGAGCCTGCCGCTGCTTCAGCACGGCGTCGGTCTGCTGCACATCGGCTTCTACTTTTCCGCCTTCAAAGATAGGAATTCTTAGCGTAGCCGCGGCCGCCCAATTAGGAGACATGGAATCGGGAGTGGTCCCCAGCACACCATATTCGCCAGTGAATCCAATGGATGGCAGCCGCTGTTTCCAGGCGGCCTCACGGCTCAACTGTGCTGCGCGCAATGCCGCCAGCGCCGCCTGGTAATCGGGACGCGTTTGCAGGGCCCGCTCGTAGGCGCTTTGCAGCTCCATCTCGGGAAGGGGATGATAGGGAACGCGATTCACCAGGCGGAATTTTTGCCGTACGGGCAATCCAATCACGCGAGCCAACGCAATGCGCTGCTTTTCCAAATCGTTCTGCGCCTCGATTACCGCCTCCTGCTGTGCCTGTAACTGCACCCGCGCGCGAAGGGTATCGATGTTGGGCGCAATCCCCGCGGTCTCCTGGTCCGCCGCCAACTGGTAGAGCGCCTGCGCGGTTTTCAACTCCGCTTCCGTGGCCGCCAATCGCGATTCGTTAGCGATGGTAAGCAAGTAATTCGCGCCTACCGCAAGCACCACGGTGTCGCGTGCGTCCCGATACGTGAACTGTGCCGCCTTCACGTTCTGGCTCGCGGCGCGGACGTTGTCAATCGTATGCAAATCGATGGCGTTCCACTCGCCGGTGGCACGAAGATCCGTAATGCCGAACGGACCAATCGAAGTGGGAATTCCTGGAAAGATCGCCCCAGTAAATCCTAGCGCCTTCAGATTGATCTTCTGCTCTTCTTCCGCAAACGATCCGTTGACGACAGGCAGCATGTCGCTCAGAGCGCGAAGGTGCGCGGCCCGCGACTGTTGCGTGACCCGGTCAGCCAGATACAGACCGAGGTTGTACTTGCAGCCCGCGCTGCAACGCGTCTTCAATAGTGAGCTCGATGGTCTCAGCAGTGGCCTTACCCTGGGGAATCGAACCCGCGAAGGGATCTTGATTGCGATTTATAACCTGCTCGGCCGAGGGAAGGGAATACAACGCCTGACCGGAATTCTGTCCCATCGCAGAAGACCATGCCAGCAGAATGATGACGCTGATCAGCCCTGTACCGAAGGGAGAGCCAGTCTTCTTGGGTGAATTGCTTTCAGGTCGTTCCATGTTGTAGTTAGTACATACATGCATGTATGGAATCGTACAAGCCATCGATTTAGATGTGTTTCCGGGCAGCGGCGTCGCGCAAAATCGGCATCCAATGCTGCTCGCTGAGTCATTCTGAACGCGCTCTAATTCCGGTAAAGTCCCACTTCGCTGGTGGAAGGGCGCCTCATCAAGTCTCGAATTGCATCCTGCACGGATTTTCCCTGCTGAAGGATCGCGTGCATTTGCTCGGTAATCGGCATTTCCACCCCGGCCTTATGGGCCAGTCCGACTGCAGCGTTGGTCGTGAGCACGCCTTCGGCGACCATGCCGTGCATCCCCGCGATGATGTCCTCCAGCTTGCGCCCGCGTCCCAGTTCGACGCCGACGCTCCGGTTTCGCGACAGGCCGCCGGTGCAGGTGAGGACCAGGTCGCCGAGTCCGGCCAGTCCGGCCATGGTCTCTGCTCTGCCGCCGCAGGCGACGACCAACCTTGTGATCTCAGCAAGTCCCCGCGTGATGAGCGCGGCGACGGTGTTGTATCCCAGGTCCATGCCGAATAGAACGCCTGCCGCGATGGCGACGATATTTTTCAAGGCCCCGCCCAGTTCCACCCCAATAACATCGTCGTTGGTATACACGCGGAAGTTGGGATCGCTGAATTCCCTCTGCACCGTCACGGCAAGTTCCTGGTCGGCCGAAGCGATCGTGATTGCCGTAGGGTCTCCCTTGGCGACTTCCTTCGCGAAGCTAGGGCCACTTAACGCGCCAATACGCGGTGTGAAGGCACCAGAGTCGCGAACGAGCTGCGTAATCACCTCAGTCATCCGCAGCAGAGAATCGTTTTCGATACCTTTGGTGGCGCTGACGAAGAGCATCTCGGGGCGAAGGTGCGGCAGCATGGCTTGAAACACGCGGCGAGTGTGGTGCGACGGCATGACGCTGACGACGATCGCCGCGCCCTGTAGCGCCTCTTCGAAACTGTTCGTGCACTCGACCGCCTCGGGAATGAGCTGTTGCGGCAGGAACAAATCGTTGACGTGGCGCTCGCGAATGCTTTCACGCACCTCGGCCTCATGCGCCCACAGGCGGACGTGGTGTGTCCGTTTGCGTCCCAAAACCGTGGCGATAGCGGTACCCCACGCGCCCGCGCCGATGACTGCGATCTCGCTCACAAGCAGGTCTCTTTCAACGAAAACGGTTTTCGGTGCCCGTTAGCAGGCGCCGGATATTGTCTTTGTGCCGCGCAATCACCAGCGCGGACGAAGCCGTAATTACCAACAGAATAGGAGCGGTGTTGCGCTCCGGCCGGGTTGAGCCACAGGACGAACCAAGGGAAAGACGCAGCCGCTACAATGCTACCCAAGGAAACATACCGCGTCAGCGCGAACACGATCGCAAACAAGAGAAGGGAAAGCAGCAGACACTTCGGTGCGAGCGCCACAAAGGCACCGGCGGCAGTCGCTACTCCCTTGCCGCCCCTGAAGCGAAGCCACACCGGGAACATGTGCCCCAGGATCGCGCAGAATGCCGGCCACCGCCGCGAGCAGAAAGATCGTTCGGCTGTCGATCATCTGCGGCGAAGAATCATAGAGGCTGGACTGAATGTCACCCGCCGCAAAGCGGCGTGATCCGGCCAGCCAGAAGGCAAACGCCACCGCGAAATAGCCTTTCAACGCGTCCAGGACCAAAGTGGCAATCGCCAGCCCCTTCGAACCGGTACGCGCAACATTGGTTGCGCCGATGTTGCCACTGCCGGTGTTGCGGACATCCTGGCCGCGAAAGATGCGCACCAGCAGATATCCGAAGGGTATGGAACCCAGCAGGTACGAAACCACGACGATGATGAGCGAAAGCTTCGTCAAAGTATTCGCTGGTCAGCAAAGCTATTCCAACGGATAGCGCGACAGTTTGGTGTAGCGCGCGCCAGCCGGGGACAGCTTGCTCTCGTAGAGATAGAACTCGTGCGCGGTCATTGTACCGAACTCCAGTTGCCCAAGTGTTTCGAGTTTCGCTCGTACTCGCTGCAACGCTGGCGCGGAACGCTCCCCCGGAACTGGGCGCGGACGCCCGCTGCCCGCACGCGCCAGCGTCAAATGAGGCTTGAACGGACCAGCATCGCGCGCGAATCCCAGCGGCTGAAGAACTTCGCCAATGGAGTTTGCGAGTTCCGGTAAGTGTTCGTCAGCCTCAATCCCGACCCAGAATACGCGGGGCGATTTCGGAGAAGGGAAGAAGCCGGCATTTCGGAATGTGAGCTCGATGGGCGCACCCCGCACGGTTTGCAATACGCGCTTGATTTCGTCGAGCTTCTTGGTCTCACCTAGAAACTGCAATGTGATGTGAAATGTTTCCGGGGATACCCAGCGGACATCGGGCGCAAGCGATCGCATTTGATCGCGGAATTCAGTGATGCGCTGGCGAATATCCCCGTCGATGTCGAGTGCTACGAAGAGACGCATAAGAAAAGCAAATCCCTCGCGGGCTGAACTCCACCCCAACAAGCGCAAAAGCGACGCTCGTTGGGGACCCCGGTTCGCCCGCTCGTGACGACAAAAACAAAGGGCTTATCGGCGCACCTAAGGCAGTTTCGCTCCTGATGTATAGGCGACGGGTGGAGCACGCCTTTCAGGCGTGCATAATTGCCCAGGTCCTGAATCGCGCTTTAGCGCCTGAGGTAGTGTTTTGTTACCTCAGCGGCTGAAGCCAATTCATCCCGAATCCTAACTGCACCGCTGAAGCGGTGCTCCACCCTATACACCAAATGTGAAACTGCTTTAAAGGTGCGCCCCTTCAGTCGAAGCCGCTACATCAGCATGCGGCGCACCAGGTCGAGCGCCTGCTGGCTCGCCCATCGGCGGATGCGATCGCGATCTCCAAAGAAACGCCGCTGCACGACTTCCTGCTTGTGACCATTGGTGACCGCGACATACACCAAGCCAACTGGCTTCTCTTCCGTGCCGCCACCGGGGCCTGCGACGCCGGTGACTCCGACGCCGATGTCGGCATTGCAAATCTCGCGAATGTTTTCCGCCAGCGCCAGGGCCACTTCTCTGCTTACCGCGCCGTGCGCTTCGATCATCAGCGGAGGGATGTCGGCAAACAGCGTCTTCAGGTCGTTGGAGTACACCACCGCGCCACCCAGAAAATAGCGCGAACTTCCGGGCACCGAGGTGATCCGCTCGGCAATCATTCCTCCGGTGCACGACTCAGCCACCGCCAGTTTCGCGTTGCGCATCTGCAGGTAATAGCTGACGATCTCTTCCAGCGATTCGCCCGCCGAGGAGAACACCGCGTCATCAAGTTCGTCTTCCAACTCGCCTGCCAGCCGATCCACCTCCGCTTGTGCCTCGTCCTTGGTGGCGGCGGTCGCTCGCAGGTGGAATTCGACCTGACCCTGACCGGCCAGCACCGTGGTTTCGATATGGGGATACTTCTTGTAGATCGGCGCGGTGCGCGCATCCACGGCTGACTCGCCCATCATTGCGACCTTCAGGACGCGTGTCGCAATCGCGGCCGGAGGCGCCATGGCGCGCAGACGATCCATGCACTGCTGGTCCCACATCTCATGCAGTTCGTGCGGAGGCCCGGGAAGCAGCACGACAATCTTGGGTTGGTCCGTCGACGCTGGTCTCCAGCCACTGCCCCGGCGCTGTGCCTCTGGAATTTGGCAGCATTTCGGCGCCCTCAAGGATGTCCGCCTGCTGCGCATTGTTCTCGGGCATCTGAATGCGACGCTCGGCAAATCGTTTGTACAGTGCGGTGACGATCGCGTGGTCGCGCTTCAGCGAAATTCCCAGCGCGGCGGCCACACTCTCGCGCGTCAAGTCGTCTTGCGTCGGTCCCAGCCCTCCCATGAAGATGGCAATGTCGGCGCGGCCGATCGCGGTGCGCGCCACCGCCGTAAGATGATCGCCGTTGTCGCCGACCACGGTCTTGAAAGCGACGCTGATGCCTAGCTCATTGAGGCGCCCGGTGAGGAACAGGGAATTACTGTCTTGCCGGTACGGAGTGAGCATCTCCGAGCCGATGGCGATGATTTCGGCAATCACGGATTCAGTCTAGCAGTGTTCAGCAGTTAGCATTTAGCACTTAGCAGTTAGCTTTTAGCTGCACCTTCTTACCCGCCTGAGTCGGAGGGAGCTGACATGGATGCGATCCGCCATAACCCCGCTTATCCACGGCTTGATCACCAAGTGCCAAATGCTAATTGCCAATGGCTAACTCTCCGGAATCAGCCGCCGCCCCTCGATGTCCCAGGAAAGGTGATGCACGCCGCTGGTGGTGGCGAGCACGGCAGAGGCGCCGCGCGCGAACGCCAGTCCAACCAGGTTTTGCCCTGATACCACCAACGATGCCTTGCGATCGGGTGTAACCCGCACGATGCCGCGGCGGCCGTTGAGCGAAGCCGCGACATAAAGGTTGTCGTCAACGTCGACCGCCAGTCCCTGCGGGCGCCCGAGTCCGCGGTAGAAAACACTCACCGCGCCGTGAGGATCGATCTGCTGAATGGCATCGAAGCTCGAAGTCGTGGGGCCGGTGACGTACAGATTTCCGTTGCTGCCGAAGGCGAGATGATAGGCGGAGACGCTCGGCTCCAGCATGGCGAAGACGAAGATCTGGCGATCACGGTCGATCTTGAAGATGGTCCCGCTGCGATCGCCGACGTAGAGATTTCCCGCTGGATCGAAGGCAATTCCGGTCGCGACGCCCATGCCTTCGGCGTAAGAAGTCATGGTGCCGTTCTGCGCCACGCGGTACACCGTGCCGTCATAGCGCGAGGAAACGTAGAGGCTGCCCGCGCGGTCGAAGGCCATCCCGGTGGCATTCATCATTTCGTGCACGAACGGCTTCACGTTGTAATTGTTGTCGATCCGGTAGATCGCAACCGGGACCTTCTGTCCGCGCGATCCGGAGAAGGTGACGTAAATGTTGCCGTCTTCGTCGATTGCCGGATTCGCTACCGGGTGCAGGTTTTCCGCGATGGGAACGCCGACCCGCACCTCTCCCGGATTACTCTTGTGACCATTGGTTGCGACCACGACTTCGCCGGAAGCGGCGCCTTCGGGCACGCGCGCCACGATGAACTGTTCCGAGCTGATGATGATCGAGCCGTCCACGTCGCCAAACCGCACCTGCGGCCGGCGCAGTTCCCGGGGACGAAGTCCGCTGCCGCTAATGCGAATCTCGCCTCCGGGCAGAGCGCACATGGGATCGATGGAATCGATATGGGGTTTGCCGTTCACGTTTTTTGCGCCCGTTTTCCGTTCCATCATCTGCCGATCTCGTTCATTAGATCAGTCTAGCCTCAGCATGCGTTCTTCAGCGCACGATCCCAAAGTGAAGCAACAACTGCAGGACAATCAGGCCGTAAATGCCTGCGCCAAGATCGTCCACCACAATTCCCGTGCCTTCCGGCAACCTCTCCAGGCTACGCACCGGAGGCGGCTTAACAATATCGAATGCACGGAAAAGTATAAAGCCGGCGAGCAGCGCTTGCCACACGATGGGACACGCCATCAGGGTGAGCAGTTGCCCCGCGACTTCGTCAATTACCACATGCTGACGGATCTTTCTTGCCGCATCCGCGCGCCTCCAGCGTCGCAGCGGGTATGCCAATCGCCACCACCAGCACGATCAGCAGCTACGATCACCGGAATCCGGGCCGATGGCGGAAGATGCGACGCCAACAGCCACCACAACAACACGGTGGCGAGCGAACCCCAAGTCCCCGGGCCGGGACGTAATCGCCCAGCGCCAAAGAACGTGGCAACCAGAGTGGCCCAACGCGGCGCCGGAGGACCGGTCAGCCCCGATTCACTGTGGCTTTTTGCTTCGTTGGTTCGGGTAGTTGGAATCGTCGGTCTCCGGATCGTTCAACGGGGTGGAGATGACATAGCCGCCGCTCGCCCACTTGCCCAGGTCAATCGCACGGCAGTGTTCGCTGCAGAAAGGATACTCGGGATCGTTGGCCAGCACGATCTTTCTGCAAGTTGGACAACGTAGGCTGCGAATCTTTTTCTTCGCATAGAACGCAGTTGTCAGTTGTCAGTAGTCAGTCGGCAGTTTGAAATCCAGCACCGGGCTCGTTCGCCACTTCTCCCGCTGCCCGAGCCCATCGACCGCCGTGTCTCCTGACAACTGGCGACCGGCTACTGACAACGCGCTATACGATGCGCGCCACCAGATCGTAGTCGTGCGCCTCGGTGATCTCGCAGCGGTAGAACTCGCCCTCGCGAATGTCCTCGCGATCGCCAAAATCGTTCACGTAAACCGTGCCGTCGATTTCGGGAGCATGCATCGCCGTCCGGCCTTCCCACAGCAACTCGGTTTCCGCCGAAGGACCCGACAGCAGCAAATCGAACTGCTGTCCCACAAGAGCACGCTTCTTCTTGCGGCTGATCTGCTTCTGCATCGACATGAGCTTCTTGCGGCGTCTCTCGATCTCTCTCGGAGGGACTTTGTCCGCCAGGGCGAACGCTCCTGCGCCCTCTTCGTCGGAGTAGCCAAACACTCCCAGCCAGTCGAATTGCGCCTCGCGCACGAACTGGCAAAGCTGCTCGAAGTCCTCTTCGCTCTCGCCGGGGAAGCCCACGATGAACGAGGTACGCAGCGTCAGACCGGGAATCTCGCGCCGCATCTTTTCCACCGAGCGCAAGAATATGTCCGCGCCGGCGCCACGCTTCATGCGCTTCAAAACATTGGGCGAGGCGTGCTGCAACGGCACATCAATGTAGGAGCAAATCTTTTCATGCGCTGCGATCGTCTGCAGCAGCTTGCCGGTGATCTTGTTGGGATAGGCGTAGAGGAAGCGCACCCAGCGCAGCTTCTCGATTTGCGCCAGCCGCTCCAGCAGCAGCGCCAGACCATCTTTCAGGCCCAGATCTTCTCCGTAGCAGGTCGTGTCCTGCCCGATCAGCGTGATCTCACGCACGCCTTGCTCCGCCAGATGCTGCGCCTCGGCAATCACCGATTCGAATCGCCGCGAACGGAACTTCCCGCGCAATTGCGGGATGATGCAGAACGAGCACGGATGATCGCAGCCTTCGGCAATCTTGATGTAGGCCGAATACTTCGGAGTCGCCAGCACGCGCGGCGTGTTCTCGTCGTACAAATAATTCGGCAGGTCGGCAATTGCGCCATCCCATTCCGTCTTCGAGAAGCGTCCGGCAGCCTCGCGGGCATCGCCCTCGGAACGCGAGTTCAAGATCACAAACGGGGAACCGGCGGGCGATGGCGGTGCAATTCCCGCTGCGTTGAGGATCTGCTGCAGCTCGCCCGTACCCACCACGGCGTCAACTTCGGGAATGCTTTTCCGGATCTCGTTGCGGTAGCGCTCGACCAGGCAGCCCGCGACAATGAGCTTCTGCGCCCGTCCTGCGGTCTTGTGCTGCGCCATCTCCAGAATCGTGTCCACCGATTCCTGCTTGGCCGAGTCAATGAAGGAGCAGGTATTCACCACGATGATGTCGGCGTCTTCGGCGCGGGCAGTGATCTGCGCTCCGCCTTGGGAGAGCAGGCCCATCATCACCTCGCTGTCCACAAGGTTCTTGGGACAGCCCAGGCTCACGAATCCAATTTTCTTGGGAGCAGCCGCAGCGCTCGGAGCAAATCCGAGATCGCCCAAGCCCGCGGCATTTGCGCGGGTTGGGGTGTCAGGAATGTCGAGCAGGGCTACAGAATCGGTTTTTGGTTGCATGCAATTCCACTATTTTACCATTGTTTTCCGCGGCTCTCAGAGCAGTTGACATCCAACATGCATGCTTTCTGCGTCCGGCATGCCGCCGCGAGAGGAATGTTATATTGAATGGTCGGGCGCTGGTCCCGCGCAACGCAATCTTGCGAATCCCGCCAGGTCCGGAAGGAAGCAACGGTAGCAAGCCAGTGCGGGTGCAGCGGTCAACTGGCGCCTGGCTTTTTCGTACGCACCCAGCGATTGCCTTCAGTTGTTCCAGTTCCAGCGCAGGGAATGAGAAGTCCGGCAGAAAGGGTAGTTAGGGAATTAGTCGTCTGGACTCTTGCTTAGTAACGCTTATCCGATGCCGAGTTTCGTTTCAATCTTGACAACGCGGTTATCCAAATCGACAAGCTTGCTGGTGAGGTTGTCTACCGAAGTCTCGACACGAGTGATGCGCCCGCCAAGATCGGTGCGCATATTGTCAATACGGGTACTGATTCCCTCGAAACGCCGATCATTTAGGTACAAGCCGAACGCGAGGGCAAGCATGGGTAATCCGACGGTGATGAGCAGTTGGATGTTACTCACGAAATGATTCTACTCCTTTGGCGCAGCAGTACCGCCTTTCGACAACGCGAACCGCCAAAATGGGTTCCTCGATTGGCCGCTCGTCGCTCCACGTAGACTTTCCCCGACGCATCGTTCAGAATGAACGAGCATTTCATCGTTGCTCATACTGTTTCGGGAGAACTCTATTGCCGAACTCTCGTCGCGCCAAGATTACTGCGCTGGGTACCTACGTCCCGCCTCGCGTCCTCACCAATAAAGACCTCGAAACAATGGTTGACACTACCGACCAGTGGATCCTGGAACGTACCGGAATCCGCGAACGCCACTTGGTGGACAAAGGAGTAGCAGCCAGCGATTTGGCGGTTGAAGCGGTCAAGAAGCTTGTCCAGTCGCACCCTTTCGATCTTCAGGAACTGGACTTGATCGTGGTGGGCACGGTCACCCCGGACATGATGTATCCCTCGACGGCGTGCCTGGTGCAACACAAGCTCGGCATCGCACGCACCTGGGGCTTCGACGTTTCGGCAGGATGCTCGGGCTTTGTGTATGCGCTGAACGCGGGCGCGCAGTTCATCGAGTCTGGCAGGTCCAAGAAAGTGCTGGTGATCGGCGCGGACGTGAACTCTTCCATGACCGACTTCACCGATCGCGCGGTGTGCATCATCTTCGGCGACGGAGCAGGCGCGGTGCTGCTGGAACCAGCAGAAGAAGGTGAGGACGGAATTATCGACTACGAGGCCCAGATCGAAGGCATGGGAGGCCAGTATCTTTACATGCCGGGCGGCGGAAGTTTGCACCCTGCTTCGCACGAAACTGTCGACCAGAAAATGCATTATATTCATCAGGATGGACAGCAGGTCTTCAAGTATGCGGTGAAGAAAATGTCGGAGATGACGGAGCGTGTCCTGCGCAAAAACGGCCTCACCGGAAAGGACGTGGATTGCTTCATCGCGCACCAGGCAAACATGCGCATCATCGTGGCGACTGCCGACCGGCTTAAGATGCCGATCGAGAAGGTCATCATCAACATTGACCGCTACGGCAATACCACGGCAGGAACAATTCCGCTGGCGATGCAAACCGCGATCGACGAAGGCAAGCTGAAGAAAGGGAACTTAGTTCTCTTGGCCGCCGTGGGCGCGGGATTTACTTCTGGAGCGACGCTGCTGCGGTGGGCGTACTAAAGGGTTTCCAAGAACTGATTAGGTCCGACTTTCCAGAACCTCTTTCAGGTCGCGCTTTCCGTGCAGCACCGCGACAACCTGCAACGGCACGGTTTCTGGGCGGTAGACGATCACATAATTGGGGAATTTCGTAACGGTCCAGAACCGCACCGGCAAAGGCGTGATGTCCTGCCGCTTGGTTCCCATACCGGGATGTTTCGCGAGTCGGTGACAGGTTGCAAGAATCTCCAACTCGACTTTGTCGGCGGCGTCCCGGTTATCTTCCGCGATAACCCACCAAATGGTTTCGAGATCTTCTGTCGCCTGCGGCGTGAACTGAATCCGCGTTTTCATCCCTGCGGTTTCAGTCGCTCGGCGCGGCGCTGCCGCAACATTTCAAGCGCGGCATCCTCGTCGATCAATTTGCCCCGCTCAGCCTGCGCAAATCCTGTTGCGATTTGGGCTGCCACTTCCTTGCGTTGCACCAACATCCAGTCTTCAAGATCGAGTTGCTCGCGGATGATTTCCAGAGCCTGATCGAGGACTTCCCCGGCATTCTGATACGCGCCGGACCGGACGGCCAAGTCGATCACGCGCTGCTGTTCGGGTTTCAGTTCAATCGTCATGGGTGAACCTGTTCTCAACCTAATTTTGACACCTTTGGCTGTCAACCAAATAACGGGGTGCCGCGTTCTAGCCTGATTTTGGCTAGGGCGGGGCAGTTCCCGACCGCCGACATTTCCCCCTGTCCACTAAAAATCGAATCCGCAGCTACTTCGCCTTGATCTTCTCCCGCTGCTTCGCCGCGTCCAGCGGACGCACCGGCTCGGTCATGCGCGCGGGATCAAGAATCTCCTTGATCTGCGCTTCGGTCAGTTCGCCACGTTCGCGGGCAATCTCGATGATGGACTTGCCGGTCTTCACGGATTCCTTCGCGATCTCTGCCGCTTTGACGTAACCGATGTACGGGTTCAGCGCCGTGGCCAGTGACACCGTGCTCTGCACGTAATAGTCGGTGCGCTTCTCGTTGACCGTGATGCCCTTGATGCAGAACTCGGCGAGCTGGCGGAGCATGTTGGTCATGATGGTGATTGATGTGAGCACGCTATAAGCCATGGCCGGCATCATGACGTTGAGTTCGAGCTGACCGGCTTGTACAGCAAGAGCGACGGTAGTGTCGTACCCAACAACCTGGAACGAGACCATCGCCGCCAGCTCCGCCATTACCGGATTGATCTTGCCCGGCATGATGGACGAGCCCGGCTGTAGCGCGGGCAGATTGATTTCCGCCAGGCCGGTGTTCGGCCCCGATGACAGCAGCCGCAGATCGTTGGAGATGCGGATGACCTCCAAGGCCAGGTTGCGCAGCGCCGAACTGACCGACGACATCGCCAGGTTGGATTGCATGGCGTAGCGCATGTCATCCACCACGTGCAGCTTTTGTCCGGAGATGCGCGCCAGATTAGCAATCGCTTTCTCACGATAATCGGGATGCGTATTGATGCCGGTGCCCACCGCCGAGCCGCCAAGTCCAACCTCGCGCAACAGCTCCGATTGTTGCTGAATTGACTTCTTCACACGCTTGATGGCGCCCGCGTAAGCGTGAAACTCCTGGCCCAGTCGCATGGGTACCGCGTCCATCATGTGCGTGCGGCCCGACTTCAGGATGTGGTGGAACTCTTTGCCTTTTTCGTCGAGCGCTGCAATCAAGCCATCGAGCACGGGATACAGCTTGTCCAATTCAAGCAGCGCGGCAAGACGCATCGCGGTGGGGAAGACGTCGTTGGTCGATTGCCCGTAGTTGACGTGATCGTTGGGATGGACGTGCTTGTACTCGCCCAGGTTGCCGCCCAGCAACTCGGAGGCGCGGTTGGCGATGACCTCATTGCTGTTCATGTGAAAGCTGACGCCCGCACCCGCCTGGAAAACGTCGACTACGAATTCCTGGTCCCATTTGCCCTGCTGAACTTCCTTGGCGGCCTCGATGATGGCGTTGGCCGTCTTCTCGTCCACCAGACCAAGTTCGCGATTGGCGAGGGCAGCCGCTTCCTTCACCATCGCGATGGCGCAGATGAGCGAAGGATGGGCACGCAATCCGCTGATGGGGAAGTTCTCCACCGCGCGGGCGGTCTGGATACCGTAGTAAACGTGGCCGGGAATTTCTTTGTGGCCAAGGGAGTCTTTTTCCGTGCGGGTGCGGGGCTGTGTAACGGATGACATGATTTCGTCCTCAATAAGAAAGATGTTCGCTGGAGGAGAAACGTCGCGCTGATTCCCCTCCTTGTCAGGGCTACAGGAGCACGCGAACAGCGCACACCAGTGGGTGTCATTCTGAGCGGAGCGCGGAAGCGAAGCGACCAAGCGCAGTCGAAGAACCCCTATCGCGGAAAAATATCGTTGTCGACGATAGGGGCCCTTCGACTCGCCCGCGCAAAATCGGCGCGGGCTCGCTCAGGATGACAAATCGCAAGGTGGAGGGGGTCTCTTAGTGCGACGTGCCAGCCGAGGCCTGATGAGGATCATCTACCTGCCGCAACACTTCTTGTATTTCTTGCCGCTGCCGCACGGACAGGGATCATTTCGTCCGATCTTGGGCTCAGTTCTATAGATCGGATCGACAACGTCATATTCCGAAGGCAGCAAGAGATCGTCCCGCACCGGCGGCTGGTCGTTTTCGCGGAAGCAAGCCCAAGATGACATCTCGCTATGCACATCGGAGATCAATCTATGGCGGCTAACAAGCTTGATCATCGCTGCTTCTTCGCCCATTGCCAACGCATCTTCCAGATCATCCCAGGCAATGATCCCGGGATCGGGAAGGTCTTCGTCATACGCCTTCCGAAGCTCTTCCATGACCTCGTCCGGACAGAGATCGGCACAACTGTTGGCCAGCCAGCTCCATATGCCATCTGGGGTGCGTCTCAGTTTTTGGAAGAGACTCTTGAAATAACTCATGAGTTCGTCGCGGCTGAGTATGTCGCAAGCGCACAAGGTCAACAATCCAGTCAGACCGGCTGCTCTCACGTATTCGTTCGCGTCTTCGTTTTCCACGAGCGCGGCCATGCCACTGATGTCACCGCCCGACACCGAGGCAAGAATCTGTCCCAAGTCCTCGGTGACCGTGTCGCCGACGAGGTCAAATGCAAATTCGCCCGGGACGGAGAAGATTTTTACTAACAGAGGGTAAGCACGTGTCTCCCGGAATTGGGCCAGAAGAAACATCGCGTAGATGTGATCGAAGCGATCGGAGTCGATAAATGATTCAGGCTGCTCGATTACGTCTTCGAGGATTTTCAGGAGGGCAGGAATGATTTCATCGCGCCTGAGAATCGCTTCCGAAACCGCTTCTCTTGCGTAATATTGGTTGTTATTTTCGAGGGCCTTGACGGTTTGTTGCAGGTCCATACGGAGAGCAGACTAACACGACTCCCACCCTCTCACTGCGTGAGAAGGGTGGGGCACGCGGCGGAAAAAGGTCTTTGTTGACGATAGGGGTCCTTCGATTCACCCGCGCAAAATCGGCGCGGTCTCACTCAAGATGACAAACCATGAAACCGAGGCGGGAGCTCTTCACCCAATCTCGACCAACTCCGCGATCTTCGCCTGCCACTCTTTCGGGCCGGACTCGTGCACGGAGTTGCCGTTCACATCTACCGCCACCGTGACCGGCATGTCCTCAACCTCGAATTCGTAGATGGCTTCCATGCCGAGGTCGGCAAAGCCCAGCACGCGCGACTTCTTGATGGCCTTCGAAGCCAGGTAAGCGGCGCCGCCGACTGCCATCAGGTAAACCGCCTTGTGGTCGCGAATGGCTGCGATGCCTTCCGGGCCGCGTTCCGACTTGCCCACCATGCCGAGCAGTCCTGTCTCCTTCAGCATCTGGCGCGTGAATTTGTCCATGCGCGTGGCGGTCGTGGGACCTGCAGGACCGACGACTTCATCGCGCACCGGATCGACCGGGCCGACGTAGTAGATAAAGCGATTAGTGAAGTCCACCGGAAGAGCTTCCTTGCGCGTGAGCATCTCTGTCATGCGCTTATGGGCGGCATCGCGACCGGTGAGCAGTTTGCCGCTAAGGAGAATCACTTCGCCAGTCTTCCACGTCGCCACTTCTTCGCGCGTCACCGTGTCAAGGTTCACGCGGCGCGCGCCCGCCGGATTGTAGGTCAACTCCGGCCAATCTTTCAGCGAAGGCGGCTTCAGTGCGACCGCCCCGGAGCCGTTGAGCACAAAGTGAGCGTGGCGCGTAGCCGCGCAATTCGGGATCATCGCTACGGGTAGGTTCGCGGCGTGCGTCGGATAGTCCCTCACCTTCACATCAAGCACTGTGGTCAGTCCGCCCAGTCCCTGCGCACCGATGCCGAGCTTGTTGATCTTGTCGTATAGCTCAACTCGCAGATGCTCCGCTGTGGTTTTCGGTCCGCGCGCAATCAACTCCTGAATGTCAATCGGCTCCATCAGAGCTTCCTTGGCCAACAGCATCGCTTTCTCGGCAGTGCCGCCGATGCCGATGCCGATGATCCCCGGAGGACACCAGCCCGCGCCCATGGTGGGCACCGTCTTCAACACCCATTCGACGATGGAGTCGGAGGGATTGAGCATGACGAACTTCGACTTGGCTTCCGAGCCGCCTCCCTTGGCAGCGACGATGACATCAACTTTGTCGCCGGGGACGAGCGTCATATTGACGACAGCGGGCGTATTGTCCTTGGTGTTCTTGCGTTCGCCGGCCGGATCGGCCAGCACGCTGGCACGTAGTTTGTTATCGGGGTGGAGATACGCCCGCCGCACACCCTCGTTGACCATGTCCTCGACGCTCATGGTTGCGTCCCACTGCACCTTCATACCAACTTTCAGGAAGACGGAGACGATCCCGGTGTCCTGGCAAATCGGCCGGTGGCCTTCGGCGCACATGCGGGAGTTGATCAGCAACTGCGCGATGGCATCGCGAGCGGCGGGCGACTGCTCCTTTTCATACGCGCGCGCCAGGCCCTGAATGAAATCAACCGGGTGGTAGTAGGAAATGTATTGCAGAGCGTCAGCAACGCTCTGGATAAGATCGTCCTGCTTAATGACTGTCATTACCGCCTCGTTAATAGGAAAGAACGTAAGAGTCCGGGCGAACGCCCGCAGGTCAATTATAGGACTCGGGTGCGTGAGAGCTAGAGCAATTCCAGAGTTCATGTGCTCGGGTCGGGTGGAGCACGCCCGCCGCGGCAGGTGCTGAAAAGTCAGAAAAGCAGATCCCTTGCAGGCTTGAGGGCAGTATAGGGATCCTTTCGACTCAGGATGACAGACGAAAAAAGCATCTCATCCCTAAGATGGGCCTGTTTCCCACCCTGGCCAAAGGAAGGCTAAGATGGGGACCCGCGTCCTTCATTGGTTATCTTCGTTCGGCGGAATGTGTTTTTTCCTCGCCCCACTCGTACGCGCAAAATACAATGAGAAGTGCTGGAGTCAGTCACCGACAGCGCGAATGCCCGTCGCAGGTGTGCAACAGTGATTCGGAGGTGGTGACACAGACCTCCATTCCGAATACGAGAAATATGTCGACCGTATCGTCCTCCGATCATGGAGCTGGTTCACATTATGGTTCGTCGGTGCGGTTGCGGGTGTCTGGGCGATCCGGCGATGATGATGGTTTTGGTGCAGACTTACCCGGCAAGGAAGTTCAGAGCAGTTTCGAGCAGTTTCGAACAGATTCCAGGAGACCCAATGGCGACACCTCCGAAAATCAGCAAAGATACCGAAAAGCGCGATCGCATCGTGAAGCGTGTGGCCCGCGAGTTACGCGACGGCTTCTACGTCAATCTCGGAATCGGGATGCCCACCCTCGTAGCCAACTGCGTGCCGTCCGGCATGGACGTTGTGTTGCAGAGCGAGAATGGTATGCTCGGCGTTGGCCCGTATCCTCTTGCGGGCGAGGAAGACGCGGACCTGATCAACGCCGGCAAAGAAACGGTGACGGAAATTCCGGGCACGGCATATTTCTCCAGTGCCGAATCGTTTGCCATGATTCGCGGCGGCCACATTGATCTGAGCGTGCTCGGCGCCATGGAAGTGGATGAAGAGGGCAACCTTGCCAACTGGATGATTCCAGGCAAGATGGTTAAGGGCATGGGCGGTGCAATGGACCTGGTCGCCAGCGCCAGACGGGTGATCGTAGCGATGGAGCATACCACCAAGAGCGGCGCGCCAAAAATCTTGAAGCGTTGCACTTTACCGATTACGGGGCTGCGCGTGGTAAACAACATTGCCACCGAGATGGCGTATATACGGGTGACGCAGAGCGGCTTGGTTCTGGAAGAGGTCGCGCCCGGTTTCACGGCGGATGACGTTCAGCGCGCAACTGAAGCCCCGCTTATCGTTAGTCCGGAGCTGAAGACGATGGAGTTTTGACTGGCTCGATCTGATCCTCCCGGAGTCCCAAATTGGGAACGAGCCATCGTGAGGTACCTCGTACATGTGATGCGTGTCGCTGACCCGGTCCAAAGGCGCACGCCATAGTGGGCATTGCAGTAAGCAATCATAACGAACGGAAAGCAGGTTGTTATGTGCTCACGTATAGCGTGTCTGGCAACGGCCTTGGTGCTGACACTTTCGATTTCGCTCACAGGACAAACAAGCTCAAGCGCGAGCGCGAGCCCAACCGGGGCTTCGCAGCCAACCCAATCCCAGATCAAGAAAGTCCCTGCACCCTACACCAGCGCGTCTTCGGGAAAGGACATGTACATCGCGTACTGTGCGTCATGTCATGGCCAAGGCGGAATGGGAAACGGTCCCGCGGCTGCGGCCTTGAAGGCGAAAGCAACCGACCTGACACTGCTCGCGGTGAAGAATGGCGGGAGATTCCCGGATGCGCACATCGCGGAGATCATTAAAGGTGACAGCCTCACGCCCGCGCATGGCAGCAAAGAAATGCCAGTGTGGGGGCCAGTATTCCTTACCCTGGGGCGTCATGATCCGGCGCAAGAGCAGATGCGGATTCACAACCTGACAACATACCTGGAATCGATTCAGCAGAAGTAGTTGAATTGGCGAGCCGGTTGTGTGCCATCCGGCTTTCGCGACAAACGCTTTGGGCAGCAAAAAGGGCGCATCGATTGCGCCCTTCCTTAATTCCCTGGATGTTGTCGTTGCCTACACGCCTACAGGCTGCTTCACGGGGACCGGAGTCATCCAGCCGAACCGGTCTTCGGTGGTCCCGTTCACGATGGCATAAAACTCCTTGCGAACGGTCTTGGTGACAGGGCCAGCAACGCCGCGTCCCACCGTGATCTTATCCACCGAACGGATCGGCGTGATCTCGGCAGCGGTTCCGCTGAAGAAAACTTCATCGGCGATATAGAGCATTTCCCGCGGTATAATCTGCTCGATCACTGGAATTCCCAACTCCTGTGCAATGTGCAGCACCGAGTTACGGGTAATGCCGGGTAGAACACTGTTCCCCAACGGCGGTGTGTAGATACGGTCCTTGTGCACCACGAAGATGTTCTCGCCCGAACCCTCGCTTACGTAACCGTTGACGTCGAGCGCAATGCCCTCGCTGTAGCCGTTCACGATGGCTTCCATTTTGATCAACTGCGAGTTCATGTAGTTGGCGCCAGCCTTGGCCATGGTCGGCATCGTATTGGGCGCGAGCCGCGTCCAGGACGAAACGCACACGTCGACACCGTCGTCGCAGTCAGCACTGCCGAGATACTTGCCCCACTCGTAATTGGCGATGTAAACCTCGGTGGGCGAGTTGAACGGATTGACGCCGACCTGGCCGTAACCGCGCAGCACGATGGGGCGGACATAGCAGGGCGAAACTTTGTTGGTAGCAACGAGATCGACTGCTGCCTGGCACAATTCGTCGAGGGAATAGTCGAGCTCAATGCGGTAGATTTTGGAGGACTGGACCAGACGCAGCATGTGGTCCCGCAGGCGAAAGATGGCTGGGCCCTTGCCCGTTTGATAGCAGCGAATTCCTTCAAACAGCGATGAGCCGTAGTTGATCACGTGGGCCATCACGTGGATCTTCGCGTAATCCCAGGGAATCAGTTGCCCGTTGTGCCACACGTAGTCAGTTGCTTTGATAGCCATTCTGGCGCTCCTTCAAGTAATTGGAGTGGTACTTTTTGTTACGCTGTTGGACCGGACGTGCAGAGTACAGGAGACGCTCACTCCAAAAACCAACGCTACGGCGCTCGATGGTGGTGAGCATCTGGGAATCAGCTTAACTCGGAATTATAACTGACGTTCGACCACCTCAAGCCAAGGTTTTTCTTTGGCCCGGCGACGGGCGCCAGCCCAAGAAGAATGGATGCACGCCGCTCGCAACAGGCTCGTGAATTCACCGGGAATTGTGGCCACCTATCGCCTGATTAGCGCCTCAGAGCCGGCGTGGGCATTTACAATGACAGGTACAGCCACCTTCAGCCTGGAGACGCCACCATCCGGACCTACAACCTCTGCATCGTTGGCTTTGGCAAGGTCGGCAGAGCGTTCGTCGCGCTCCTCCATAGAAAAGAGAAGGAACTACGAGACCAATACGGTGTGGCTTGGCGGATTACGGGTGTGGCTTCTCGACAGATGGGCTGGCTGACGGCGCAGGATGGTTTCTGTGTTGAGAAATTGCTGGCCGCGGATTTCACTGGCACGCCGCCTCAAGCTTTCTGATCCGCTGGCACGACGGTGGCGCTATAATCACCACGATGAAGGACTCTGAGATCATCTTCGCCGTGCAAGAGTCATCCGAAGGCGGCTACGAAGCCCATGCTCTGAGTCATCCAATCTTTACTCAAGCCGAGTCGATAGACGAGTTAAAAGAGATGGTTCGCGACGCCGTGCACTGCCATTTTGACTCGCGTATGTCCCCGACCGGCATTCGGCTCCATTTCGTTCGAAGCGAGATTGCACAAAGCAGCGAGACCGCGAAGATCGGCAAGTCGGTCATGATCAAGGGTGAACTTTCCGGAGGTCAAGACCTGTACGTCGATGGCGAAGTCGAAGGGTCTATTGCAATCCCCGGCCGAACCTTAACAGTCGGACCAAACGGGCGTGTGCGCGCCAATATCCAAGCTGGCGGCGTCATTCTGTACGGGCAGGTACAGGGCGACATTCATGCCACGCGCCGGGTCGACTTGCGAAAGAGCGCGTCATTGCGCGGTAACATCTCGACTGCGCGGATCTCCATCGAAGACGGCGCCTACTTCAAAGGCGCAATCGACATCCGGGGGGCAGGGACTCAGCAGAACATCACGGTGGAAACAGAGATTTCAGATGAGGTTATTACAGCTTGAAGCTGCCGCGTGACCTCAGCGGCTTCGAGTTGTCCAAATTACTTCATCGATATGGATATGAGGTCACGCGGCAGGCTGGCAGTCATCTTCGTTTGACATCCAACATTCGCGGAACTCAGCATCATGTGACGATTCCCGCGCACAAGGAACTCAGACTCGGAACTCTTGTAGGTATTCTCTCGGAGGTTTCAGCCTATCTAACAATGTCTCGCTCCGACCTTGAACAGGAGCTCTTTGGCGACTGAATCGATCTGGAGCGTACACGTCATCCTCATGTCTGTTCGCTAACAGCTAAGAGCTAAACGCTAATGGCTAATCCTCCCAAACCTCTCATCCTCATCATCCTCGATGGCTGGGGCTATGCTCCGCCGTCTCCGGCCAATGCCATTTCGTTAGCGCGCAAGCCCAACTACGATCGCCTGCTGGCCGAATTTCCCAACACGCTAATCCACACCAGCGGACGCTACGTCGGCCTGCCCACCGGGCAGATGGGCAACAGCGAAGTTGGTCACCTCAATATCGGCGCTGGACGCGTCGTGTACATGGACATCACCAAGATTGATCTGATGATCGAGAATGGTGAACTCTTCTCCAACCCCGCGCTGGTCGAGGCGATGAAGACGGCGCGGATCGGCGACCGGCGGTTGCACTTCTTCGGACTGCTTTCCGACGGTGGCGTGCACTCGCACCAGAACCATCTGTATGCACTGCTGCGCATGGCCAAGCAGAACGGAGTGGACCGCGTCTTTGTGCACTGTTTTATGGATGGGCGAGACACGCTGCCAACCAACGGGGCGGGTTACATCGAGCAGTTGCAGCAAAAGATGCGCGAGTACGGCACGGGCAAGGTTGCTACCGTCAGTGGGCGCTACTACGCAATGGACCGTGACCGCCGCTGGGAGCGCGAGAAGAAGGCTTTCGACGCGATGGTAGATGGCGACGCGGAAGGTGGCCGCTACGTTGACGCGGTGCAGGGCGTGAAGGACTCCTACAATCGCGGAATCACGGACGAGTTCATCATTCCATTCGTGATCACCGACAATCGCGGTGAACCGGTAGGTACCATTCGTGACGGTGATGTCTGCATCACCTTCAATTTTCGTGCCGACCGCGCGCGGCAAATCACGCGCTGCCTGGCGCGCAACAGCCACTTCACGCCGCAGGACGGGCGCGAACTCGAAGGCTGGGAAGATCTCGACCGCATCATCCCGCGCGACCGCGTCCCCAAGGACCTGACATACATTTGCATGACGCGGTATGACAAAAACTTTACCCTGCCGGTCGTGTCGCCGCCCGAGTCACTGACCAACATTCTTGCGAATGTCATGGCCGACCGCCACATGCGCAATCTGCGCGTGGCCGAAACCGAGAAATATGCGCACGTGACGTACTTTTTCAACGGCGGCGTCGAGAGGCCATTTCCCGGTGAAGAACGCGTGATGGTGCAGTCCCCGAAGGTCGCGACCTATGATCTGAAGCCCGAGATGTCGGCGCAGGGGGTTGCCGATGCGGTGATCAAGGCGATCGCGGAGAACACCTTCGATGTGATGGTGGTGAACTTCGCCAACGCTGACATGGTGGGACACTCCGGCAAGATTCCGCCGACCATCACCGCCGTTGAAACGGTTGCCGGCTGCCTCGGCCAGATCTACAACGCACTGCGACAGCGCGGCGGGGCGATGATCGTGACTGCTGACCACGGCAACGCCGAGCAGATGATCGATCCCGCTACCGGGGGCCCGCAGACGGCGCACACGACGAATCCCGTGCCGTTCATCGTGGCGGCGGAATATGCGGTTACGCCGGGACAATTCAAGGAAGACGCACGCCGCTTCACGCTGCGTCCCGACGGCGCGCTGCAAGACATCGCACCCACCATGCTCGGGATCTTAGGCATCGCTCAACCTAAGGAAATGACGGGGCACGATCTGCGGGTGTTTGCCGAAGACCCTAAGACCTAATTCACCACTGAGGCACGGAGCACACGGAGAAGCTTTGAGTTTTCTTTCACTGTTTCTTTGGTATCAAATCGGAACCCGGAGTAGGAGCCCAAACAGAATGGAAGGGGTGTAAACAAAGCGTGTCCCTCTTCTCAATCTGTATGGACGTCAACATCTCGAATTTAGTCCTTCTCCGTGTCTCCGTGGTGATCCCGTCCTCAATATCTTCGTAGAGCATGACGAGCGCCGTCCCGATCACTTCATCGGGATTATGGTAGGCCCCGGAAGCGACCGCGAGATCGATCATCCACGCCAGTTGCAGGATACCACCGCCTTTCCTGCTGCTGTGCCTCCTTTATAATGGGCTCCTGTCAAACGAAGAATGCACTCTCCTCAAGTCCGAAAAGCAGTTGCCAGTTCCGATTCGAACGAAGCCCCTAGCCATTCTCCCTCGCCACGACGCCGCTGGGTTTGGATCGTGCTGCTTTGGGCCATCGTTTACATCCCTGGCCTGTTTTCGCCGCCGCTGCTGGACGACGCAGATTCGATCCACGCTGAAGCCGCGCGCGAGTTAGTCGTCCGCCACAACTGGACCACGCTCTACATTGACGGTGTGCGCTACCTGGAAAAAGCGCCGCTGATGTATTGGGGAATGGCGGCCAGCTACACAGTTTTCGGGACAGCGACTGGGCAGCCAGATTGCCGCTTGCGCTCGGCGTGCTGGCGCTGCTGCTGGTTACTTATTCGCTGGGCAAACGGACGCTGGGAGAACGCGCGGGTTTCTGGGCGGCAGTAGTGCTTGCCGTCTCGATCGGGCCCTACATCTTTACCCGCTTTATCATTCCCGACCTGCTCGTGGGGTTGTGGCTCACGCTCGGTTTCGACTTTTTCCTGCGAACTTTGGACGAAGAGCCTCCTTCGATTCTTTCGTGCTGGGGATTGGCGGCGACCGCAGCCCTGAATGTACTTACCAAGGGACTGATCGGTCTGGTATTTCCGGCGGCAATTATCGGGCTGTATCTGATTCTGACCGGGAATCTCAAACACCTGCTACGCATGCGGCTGCTCTCGAGCTTTGCCGTCTTGCTGGTCATTGCGGCGCCGTGGCATATCGCGGCCGCACTGGAGAATCCACCCGCTGGACAATCGCGAGGCTTTCTGTGGTTCTACTTCATCAATGAGCAGTTTCTCCGTTACCTGGGCAAGCGTGTTCCGCCCGACTACGACACGGTTCCCCTCATAGTTTTCTGGGGACTGATGCTGGTGTGGCTGTTTCCCTGGTCAGCATTCGTCGTTCCAGTCGCTGACGCAGGTTCCACACCGCTGGAGAGAGTGGCATAGCGGCATGAACCGGCGGCAACGGGCAATGCTGCTTTACGCCGTCTGGGCGGCGGTGATACTGGTGTTTTTCAGCTTCTCCACTCGCCAGGAGTACTACGCCATCCCCGCCCTGCCAGCACTGGCTTTGCTGATCGGTGGCTGGCTGCAACAGGAAGACGAATCGCCCGCAACCTCCAATTTGCGGCGTAGTGGCCGAATCGGCTCGATGGTGTTGCTTGTCGTGTCGGTTGTCGTCTTTGTAACCGCGATGTTCCTGCTGGTGCAGAGCAAGACCATGCCAGCCGACAGCGATCTGGCTGACCTGCTCAAGAAGAACCCGAACGAATACGCCCTCGCGCTGGGGCACATTTTCGATCTCACTCCTCGGGCTTTGGGACTTTTTCGCGGGCCGCTGGCGATATTCTCGATTGCGTTGTTCGTAGGCACCCTGCTGAACCTGTTGTACCGGCGGCGCAATTTTGCCCAGGCTGGTAACTGGGTATTGACCATCATGATGGTGTTCGTGCTTTTTGCGGTGCATCAGGGACTGGTAAGGTTCTCTCCGATCCTTTCCTCGAAGAAACTCGCGGATGCGATTGAGCAGGAATATCGGCCGGGCGACGTGCTGGTCGTCAATGGGACCTACGAGGACGCCTCCACGCTAAACTTTTACACGCGCCAGCCCATCCACATCGTGAACTCACGCGATGAAGGCAATATGTATTATGGAGCGCTCTTTCCCGACGCGCCGTCCATCTTTGAGGATGACGCATCGCTACAGGCCTTGTGGAAGGGCCCGAAGCGCGTTTTCCTGTGGGTAGAAGAAGACAATATACCGCTGTTCATTAAGCAGAGCGGCAGCTACCATCTTGCGCGCAGCGGGGGAAAGCTGATTCTGATGAATCGGACCTTGCCGCAGAACCAGTAGCCTTAGCCAGTAAATTGAGAGATACTGGCAGGCAATCGTTACAATCATGCTCTGGCGGAGACATCGCCTCGGATTCAAGCCGGGCAGGAACCGGCTTTCGTCCCTGCGAGGCCGCTTTGCAACGGAGACCTAGCCTGAGGAAGCACACTTTGATGCCCCTGTAGACCCAGTCTTGTTTGCGATGGCGGGCGCCGCTCCTGCGTGGCACCTGTTGCGACAACTGCTGTGGTCCGTCGCCCTGATGGGATCGCTGACCTCGACCGTCTTTCTTGGCATGGTCTTGTTTGCTGCCCTCCGTTACGTGATTACTTGCCGGACTCTCGGCAGCAGAGCATCAGGACGTGCCGCTGCGGGAGCTGCCTCCAGTGACCATCCTGAAGCCGCTTCACGGCATGGAACCGAGGCTCGAGGAGAACCTGGAGAGCTTTTTCCGGCAGGATTACCCGGACTTTACGATCGTCTTCGGCGCCCGTAGCTGCGAGGACCAGGCGCTCGGCGTCGTCGATAGGCTGCAGACCAAGTACCCGCAGGTACAGACGCGAATCGTCGTCTCCGGTGAGCCCTCATGGCCCAATGCCAAGGTCTACTCGCTGAGTAAGATGATCGCTTCTGTCCCACGATGAGTTTTTTGTTATCAGCGATAGCGATGTTCTGGTTCGTCCCGACTTCTTGCGCAACGTGATACCGCCCCTGCTCAATCCGAAAGTGGGGTTGGTAACCTGTCTTTACGAAGGCATTCCTGCTCGCGGGCTCTGGTCGCAGCTTGAAGCCCTGGGAATGTCGATCGAAATGCCGTCCGGCGTTCTGGTGGCGAAGATGGTGGACGGCATGAAGTTTGCCTTGGGGGCCGTGATGGCGGTGCGGCGTGACGCGGTAGAAGCCGTCGGTGGCATTCGCGAGACTGCCTATTTCTATTCCGATGACTTCGTCCTCGGCAACCGCATAGCAGAAGCCGGATATGAAGTTGTGTTGTCGCATTACAAGGTAGGACACGTGCTCGCAAGCCGCTCGCTGCGCCGAACACTGGGCGATCAATTGCGCTGGATGAAGAGTACGCGGTTCTCCCGCCCGCTGGGACATGTTGGGTCGGGTCTGACGTATGCGGTTCCGTTCGGCTTACTGGCACTGCTGTTGGGTTTGGGTCAGGGCCATCGTCTGCAAGCCGGTTTCGGGCTGTTCCTCATGGCATGGCTGAATCGCATGGTGCTGGCTCTGTCAGTGGGATGGGGCATCATGCGCGACCGCCGTGCGCTGTGGCTGTGCTGGTTATACCCTCTGCGCGACCTGCTGGGATTCGGGGTATGGGCCGCCAGCTTTTCCGGCAAGACATTTTTCTGGCGCGGCGAAACATACCAGTTTGGCGATGAGGGAGAATTACGCCCGAGCAGCGTCCCATCAGGCTTGCTGAATCACAGCTTGCCGCAAGGACACGACTAAGCCGGGTTAAATCCGTTCGAGTTTCCCGTCGTGCAGCCTGAAGCGCAGGCCGCGCCATTCCACTTCGTCTCCGCAGTAGCTGACCAACCAGACTGCCAGCGCGACCAAGTCGCGCAGCGGTAGAAGCCATAGATCCCTTAGAACCTGCGGGTCCGCGAGTACGCCCCGGCCGATCACGAGCGCTGACGTCACACGGAGAGTGGCCGTAACGGCAAGGACGAGCCATGCCCACCATGCGTGTGGTGCAAGCGCAACGGCGAGGACGGCCCAAACCAGTCCGAAGCTCACGATCAATCCAAAGTACTGCGCCCCGCGGCGATCTTTGACGTTACGGGCCCAGCGCAACTGGTGCGCCCAGAAATCGCGAAAACTGTAATCGGGCAGAGCAGTCTCGACAACGATGTCGGCCAACTGGACTTGATATCCCGCGGCAGCCGTACGCGCACCGAGTTCGTAATCGTCGCCGAGGTAATCGACCAGCGGCTCCAGCCCACCGATCTCGCGCATTACGGTCTTGGTGGTTGCGATGGTCGCCCCCAGTCCGAAACGAATGCCGCCTTCCATGGCGCGCGCCACCAGCACGCCGCCGGTGAAGTCGGTGCTGAGCCCCAGCGCTTCGAGCTTCGAGCACAAGGTCGCACCCGCCAAGCCGCGATAGAGCGTCGTGACCATGCCAACTCCCGGCTGAGCCAACGGCGCAAGCACCCGCAGCAAGTAGTCACGCGGAACCAGGATGTCGCTGTCGTTGATGATGATGTACTCGTAGCGGGCCTGCGGAGAGCATCTGGGCGAGATTGCTGACTTTGCCATTGAGGCCGAGCCACTGCGGACAATGCACAACGCGCAACTGCGCTTGCGGAAATTCCTCGCGCAGTTTCTCGACCAGAGCCAGCGCCGGATCGTCAGGATCGCTCGCGCCGAACAACACTTCGTATTCCGGGTAATCGAGCAGACAATGGCTGCGAAAAGCGGTGTACATGTGGGGATCGAGCCCCTTGAGAGACCTCAGAATACTGACCGGAGGAGTGAAGCGCGTTTCGCTGGGGTGGGAGCACTCGTGCTGAAAGCGCCTGAGCCGCGACAATGCACATCGCGAAATAAGCCGCGCCAGCCAGAGCCAGCAGCGCGCAAAGCACGGCAACAGCGGTGAGCGCAGAATGCATGGAGAGCTTTTCAGATTAGCAGAAGCTAGCGGCCCAGTTGACATCGGCGAGCGTGGCCCCCGGCCGTAACTTAGGAGATTGTCATTACGAGCGCCCTGGGTTTCGGCGCGAGGAATCTGCTTTTCGGCAACGAGGCAAAAGCAGATCCCTCGGCGGCTAGAAGCCGCCTCGTGATGACAACTCTACAAAATTAGAGAGTATCGCCTACAATACGGCACCATGGCTGACAACTCAGACACTCAAGAACCTTCGTCTCTTCTGCGCCAGATCTTCCGCAATAGACGTGCGCTCTGGTGGACTCTCGGCGCTGTTGCGCTGATAGCTCTCGTTGGTGTGACTTGGCTGGAGCGTAAACGGATTCATTGGTCGCTGCCTAAATGGACCGCCAGCCCACCAGAGTGGCTCTTACCTCTCGGTTTAGTAGCGGGCGGTCTTCTCGCGCTGGCCATTCTCTGGAAAGTTCCCCAATGGCAAGTCAGACCTGTCAGTGACCTCGCGCCCAAGGAGCGATTTGACCGCGTTAACGAGGCACGCAAAACTCTAGCGACCATACTCGGTGGGATCACCTTGCTCGCCGGCGGTTTCTTGACTTGGCGGAACGTCAAGGTGGCGCAAGACACTTTGAAAGTTTCCCAAGACTCTGCGTTGATTTCCGGAAAAACATTGGAAGTTTCGAAGGAAGGGCAGATTACCGACAGGTTCACGAAAGCCATTGAGCAGCTTGGAGCCGTGAACGAAAAGGGAAAGAAAAAGCTGGAGGTTCGCTTGGGTGGGATATACGCGCTTGAGGGCATTGCTAATGAGTCCGAAGAACTCCATTGGTCGATCATGGAAGTACTGTGTACCTATGTTCGGGAGAATGCTCCTGCCCCAAGCAAACCAAAGATTCCCCTCACCGAGGCGGTTGCGGTTACCGTTCTGCCACCCACACACCCTGCTGCTGACATTCAGGCTATCCTCAACGTTCTTGGCAGGCGGGATCGCGAGTACGAGCAGGAAGACCAACATCTTGATCTCCGCCGCACAGATCTTCGCGGCGCAGATCTCAGAGGAGCCAACCTCGGCAAGGCAAACCTAGGCGGGGCGATCCTCGCGGATGCGCTCTTCGACCACGCAAACCTCAGCGCGGTAATGCTCAACGAGGCGCACCTCGAAGGCGCAACGCTCATGTACGCAAACCTCAGCTTAGCAAACCTCAGCGGGTCGCACCTCAAAAGGGCGCACCTCTATGCCGCAAATCTCAGCGAGGCGCGCATTCTTGACGCGGACCTCAGCGAGGTGCTTCTCTCGGGGTCGAACCTCAGCGGGGCGTGGATCGGTCCGGCGCATCTCCACGGCACGTTTCTCGACAGGGCGAACCTCAGCGGGGTGAAATTCGCCGGGGCGGACCTGAGCGGGGTATACCTCAACCAAGCGAACCTCAGCGGGGTGGAATTCGTCGGGGCGGACCTGAGCGGGGTAGACCTCAACGGAGCGAACCTCAGAGACGCCCGTTATCTAAGTCAGGAACAAATCGATACAGCCAAAGGAGATAGCACCACACAGTTGCCCCCCGATCTACATATGCCGGAAAGTTGGAAGAAGTAGCACGCTGTGCACAGGAATGCCACTCGGCGACAAGTGCGACTCCCTTGGGCATCCAGCCAGCGCGGTATGATGTACAAGGGTTGTTCGCAACCCTCTCAAGAGACATCCGATGATCAACGGTAAACGGGTCGCCGTCGTAATGCCGGCCTACAACGCGGAGCAGCACCCTGGAAGCGACGGTGCGGGAGATCCCCGACCTGGTGGACATTCGCATCCTGGTGGACGACTACAGCAAAGACAAAACCGTCGCAGTGGCCAGGAAGCTTGGCCTCACGGTGTTTGAGCACGACCGCAACCTTGGCTATGGCGGCAACCAGCAGACCTGCTACCGCGAAGCCCTGGCTGCCGGCGCCGATGTCGTGGTCATGGTCCACCCGGACTATCAGTACACGCCTCTGCTCATCACCGCCTTGGCCAGCATGGTGGCCTACGATGTGTACGACGTGGTGCTGGGCTCGCGAATCATCGGCGGCCAGGCGTTGCATGGCGGCATGCCGCTGTACAAGTACATCTCCAACCGCTTTCTGACGGCCTTCGAGAACCTGTTTCTGCGCGTAAAGCTCTCCGAGTATCACACCGGCTATCGTGCGTTCAGCCGCAAAGTCTTGACCGAGCTGCCGCTGCTGGAAAATTCTCCCGACTTCGTGTTCGACAACCAGATGCTGGCGCAATGCGTGCACTTCGGATTTCGCATCGGCGAAGTCTCCTGCCCGACCAAGTACTTTGAAGAGGCTTCCTCCATCAATTTTCGCCGTAGCGTGACCTACGGACTGGGCGTGATGGGTACGACCCTGCAGTTCGCCTTCAATAAGTGGGGGCTGGTCCGCCTTCCCAGGTTCAGTCCCGAGGGAAGGAAGCTGGAGGTCGGACGCCGCGAGGTGCTGGCACCGCCTGCAGTTGAAGGACAACTTCGGGCTGTCGAGCGGAATTAGCAGACCCCAGCGGCGTGCTCCACACATCCGGCGCCTATCGGCCCGCACGATTTCAGGATTAAACTGTCTCCACTGAAACAAGTTGCCGGGGTATTACGTATCTAGGGACGTATCCGGTGGTGCCGGGCGACGTGAAAATACCCAAGCCCAGCGGTTCTGTGCATGGATTCTTCGATTTCTAAGCGCACGCTTCGTCACGGCAGCTTCTTCCGCGAGCCGACGCTGATCGCGCTGCAAACCATGCGCGCACACAAGCTGCGCTCGTTTCTCATGTTGCTGGGCATTATTCTGTCGGTCTCCACGCTCATTCTGGTGGTCGCTCTCATCGCCGGGATGAACGGCTATTTCGCCACCCGCATCGCCAACCTGGGATCCAATGTCTTTCTGGTCATGAAGTTTCCCATCATCAGTGATTCGAAGGAGTTGCTGAAGGCGACCCGGCGTAATCGCGACATTACCTGGGAGGACTTCGAGGCCATGCGCGACAATCTGAAGCTCCCCAAAGCTGTGGGAGTGGAAGTGCGGCGCACGGCAAAGGTCCGCGCCGAGCGGCAAAACCTGGAGGATGTCGATATCCGGGGCGTGACCGCCAACATTGGGGACATGGACGTGGAAGAGGTCGCGACTGGACGGTATATTACCGACAGCGATAATCAGCATCGCGACATGGTTTGCATGATCGGCGCCGATGTGGCCGACAAGCTCTTTGCCAATACCGACCCTCTAGGCAAAACCATCGCCGTCGATGGGGAAGAGTTCCAGGTGGTCGGTGTCGCAAAAAAAATCGGCAATACCTTCGGACAATCGCAGGACAACTTCGTCTATATACCCATCGAGACCTGGCTGAAGATGTACGGGCGCAATAATTCGTTGAGTGTCAACATTCAGGCTCGCGGGCCGGAGTGGATGGCCCGCACCAAGGAAGAAACCCGGGTCCTGATGCGGGCACGCCGCCATCTCGCCCCCAACGACGATGACAACTTCGGCATCCTGGCCAGCGACAGTTTGATGGGCCTATGGCAGAGCCTCACGGGCACGCTGGCTTCCGGCATGGTAGGGCTGGTCTCGATTTTCCTGGTGATCGGCGGAGTGGTGATCATGAACGTGATGCTGGCGTCGGTCACCGAACGGACCCGTGAGATCGGCATACGCAAGTCGCTGGGAGCGAAGAAGCGCGACATTTTGCTGCAGTTCCTGGTTGAATCCACCGTAATGGCAGTGGTGGGCGGCGCCATCGGCGTGCTGATCGCCTGGATTCTATCGGTCATCGTGCGCAGCACAACCCCGGTGCCGATGGCGGTGCCCATCTCGGCGGTGGTGCTGGCGATCGTGATCTCGTCAGCGGTGGGAATATTCTTTGGCGTCTATCCCGCGCGCAAAGCGGCGCGACTGGACCCGATCGAGGCGTTGCGGTATGAGAATTAGGGATTAGGGTGCTAGGGGTTAGGTGGCTTGGGAAGAGATGAGGATGCGGCCAGAGCTACGATCCATCGACGTACCCACTAGCCCCTAACACCTAGCCACTGGCCACTGGTTTTCTATGCGTGCACTTTGGTGAAAACTCGCGGATGGCTCTGGAGACGGTGCGCGAGCACAAGACCCGCTCCTTCCTCACCGTGCTGGGGGTGGTGATTGGCGTCGCGGCCATGATCTTTGTCGCCTCCATCCTGGTCGGCGTCAGCCGCGACGTGTCGGGCTACCTCGACGATTACGGCACCAACACGCTCTTCATCTTTCGCTTCGACATGGGCATTTCTTTCGGACGCATGACGGCGGAACAGCGCGCCCGCAAGCCGCTGACTCTGGAAGACGCCAAGGCCATCCAGGAAGAGTGCCCGCACGTCAAGTACGTGACCGCGGAAGTTTTTCCCCGCTTCAATCCCGACCAACGGGGAGGGCCGGGAGCTTTACAAGTCGCGCGCTACGGCTCGAAGGAAATCTCCAACCTCGATTACAGCGGCGCCACCACTTCCTACCCTGATGTGTACAACGCGCACGTGTCGCAAGGCCGCTTCTTTACCGAGTTTGAAGACTCCCACAGCATGGACGTCGCGGTCATCGGCGACGAAATCGACAAGAACTTTTTCCCCGCTCACGACGGCCTCGGCAAAACCATTTTGGTGGACGGCGTCGCCTATCAGGTGATCGGCGTGCTGGAGAAGCGCAAGGGAGCAGCTCTTCAAGGATGAGACCGCCGATCGCGTGGTCAAGGTTCCTTACAACGCCTATCGCAAGCATTACCCTGCAGCCGACGAGCACTTCCTGGGAGCGGAGGCCTATGCCGGCTACAAGGATGAAGCGGAAGACGAGGTCCGTGGCCTGTTGCGCCGCCGGCGCAACGTGCCCTTCGATAAGCCAGACAATTTCGGCCTGAGCAGCGCCGAAGCCATCGCCGACAATTTCCGCCAGATCATGAGCACAGTAGCGCTGATGACCATTGTGGTCAGCTCCATCGGCTTGCTGGTGGGCGGTGTCGGCGTGATGAACATCATGCTGATGTCGGTAACCGAGCGCACGCACGAGATCGGAATCCGTAAGGCGATTGGCGCGCGGCGGGGCGACGTGATCCGTCAGTTCCTGACCGAAGCCGTGGTCCTGACCGGACTGGGCGGGCTGGTGGGAGTGTTGCTAGGAGTGGCTGCGTCTGCCGCCCTGCCGCTGATCTTTCCTTCCATGCCGACCTCCGTTCCCATCTGGGCGGTATTCGCCGCAGTGTTGATGGCGATGAGCGTCGGCCTGTTCTTCGGAATCTATCCCGCGGTGAAAGCCTCGCGGCTCGATCCAGTCGAAGCCTTGCGGTACGAGTAGGCGCCAACGCGAAGGACTGTGAAACGGGTAGTCCGAGACTTCACGTGGATTATTCACGAGTGTGAGGTGTCATCCACCCTCGGCCCGACTCGGCAGGTGTATCAAACCTCACGGAAACGAGCGCCGTAGGCGCGGCTCAGTCTAGAGCAGCACGGAGCCGCAGCCGTGTTCCACGATTCGCGCGCTTTTGCGCGAATTGAGGTGCCCAGGCGGTATTGCTGGTGATGCAGAAAACCAGGGGCGAGCCCCTTCAGGGGCAGGCGATGTACCCGCGCTAATCAAAATCTGATCTGTGGCCGTGACAGGGCTTACGGGGGTCCTAAATGAAAGCGAGACGCCCCCTAAAATACAGCCAATTTTTGCCCCTACGGATTTATTGGCGATTATCATAGAAGTCAAGGATGGTGTTGTAGTCGTTCCGATAAGCTATTTCGACGGCGCTAACCAAGGCGATTACCGCCGGTATCGACGTGTTATCTCTACCTGTAGTATCTGGCACGAAAGACGAATGGATTCCATTTGAGACAGCCTGGTGCCGCGTGCTTAAAGAGCACAATGTCCAGTACCTTCGCTCCGCTGTTGTGCTCGCCATAGAAAGAGCCTACCAACTGCTGGTCGGATACCAGACGCAACGATTTTCTGACCGATTGCGTTAAACTGGCCACCAACAATTGCCCGGCTGTTACTCCAAATGTTCCGGGGGTTGGGTACCTCTGTTTGGTATGACATTAGCGTCATCCGACCTCGGAACCTGCGAACCGACACTCTTTGGAGCCAAAATCAGTGTGCCAAACGGAGGTGCTTCCTATGCCAATCTTTGGCCAGTGACCCTTCTTTAGTGGCGAATCAAGCGTCAGATGTGACCTCTGTTACTATACCTGCAGGACCAAGCGAGCAGCACATACGGCCAAAATTATCCCAAAGTGTGGAAATCGAAAGAAACCTCTGCAACGGCATACCTAGTTGCACAAGAAAATAATTCAGCGTATTAGAAGCAAACATGGAATTTGTCCCAGCCTTACAGCTCGCTGATTTATATGCGTCGTGCCAAACCCACAGGCTCTCTGAGTGGACACCAAAATGGCAAGTAAAGCTACTCAGGAGCCATTTTCGGTGGCAGTGGATAGACTCAACAAATATCCTTGATGTTAACCACATTCATCGGACGGAACTTCTTGACGTTGAGTCTTCCATTGCGACCCGCTACAAAGTAGCTCCTTTTCCTCACGATGGGCACATCCCTCAACTCTGCCATTCGATCACCGAACCTTCCGGCACCCGGCTTCCGTGATCTAATAACGATTACACAACGGAGTCCCATGAAATCCTCATCCGCAATGTTGTCTCGGCTCGTGCAATTGCTTATGTTGACGTGCTCCTCGCCGCCGGCGCGCAGGCGCAAAAAATCAAAGTCGAATACAACAAGGACCTCGACTTCTCCAAATTCAAGACCTTCGCGTGGGGCCATCATGACGCGGTTTCGCGCCCCATGCTGGCGCTCGCCATCGCCGGCGCCATCGAAGAGGAACTGACCAAGCGGGGACTGCACAAGGTGGACAGCAATCCCGATGTTTATATCAAGATGTATGGCTCTGTTGATTCCGAAATGAGCGTGAGTTATTCCGACCCGCTCTATATCGGTATGGGTGGTATTCCCCCATTCGGCACCGCCTTCGTGATGTGGGGCTACATGCCGGAGGAACAACTGCGGTCACCGTCCATAAAGGCCAGCTCGTGGTCGACGTCATCGATGCCAGCCAGAAGAAGCTGGCATGGCGCGGCATGGCAACCGAGAAGCTCAGCGACCAGAAAGCGAAGCTGGTGAAACAGGTCAATACGGCCGTCGAGAAGATGTTTCAGCAGTACCCGGCGACGCAAAAATAGCGGGCGCCGCCCTCGCACGAAGCGTGCCGCCTTACTTTAAATGCTTTTACCAAAGCCCTATTTCGGTAACTACGCATCCTGTCTCAAATTGACATGATCGCGCTGTACTTCATGCGCATATACGGGCCATCAGCTTTATTTTTTTCCTCACGGCGCAATCTGAGAACTGGTTCCGTTACCATACGCTCCTCCGGCGCTTCTCGTGCCTTAGAGGTTGCCCATGGTGTCGAACACGGGAGTACCCTGCAGATCTGCTCCATCCTTGCCACCATTCCACTCGTCCAGCGTGCTTCAAGTCCACCTTCCACCTGAATACGCCCGCTTGCAAACCGAGCCGAATCCATACGCTCCGCAGGCGCACGGCATCCCGTAGTAGTTACCGGCAGCGTCCCTAGCCAGGCTGTCATCTGGACCCGTCCCAGAGATGAACGGGTACAGGGCCCCATACATCCAATCTTCTCACGTTAGGTCTTAAAATCTCCAGACGCCGCCGTCTCCCTCTTCCTCAGTGGCTCCTAAGAGCTTGCCCATCGGATCGAAGGCCACTGCGCACCAGGGACTTCTGCATCATCAAACCTTGCTTTGTAGAGGACATTTTCGATCAACCCCGATCCCGACGTCAATTATTTACCGTGCGGACTCAGTTATTGCCACCTAAGTAGGTTGTGCCTTAGAGATTGCCAACAGGTTTTTTTACCACGCTGCTGCGTAAGCGGTCGGATGCTTGTCCGCAGGAGTACTGTCGCCCTCCACGTCCTTCTTTCGTTCAGCGATTTGGAAACTGTTCGTGCCTCCCCCCCGCCACCACCTCATCTCGTCGTGCCATACATATTTCCCACTCAATCAAACCCATGAATGCCGGTAGAGCGGGATCATCTTCCTCGCGGCGTCCCATGAATCGGTACAGCGTCTCGCTCCAGTTGCAGATCGCGGAATTGCACTCGCTCGCAGGCGGCGTAGCTGAATTTCGTTGCGCAACCGCTTCCTCCGCATGAGGTTACGGCGTCCTAGCTGGTGGATCCAGACTGACAATCTGCGTGCCCAAGTGCACCGCGGTCGTCGGGATAGGCGCCGTCGTTACCATCCGCAAGGCTATAGAAGGGGCAAGATCCAGGCGGAGCCGTTCTGCGCCAACTACAATACTATGCCGTAGCCGTACTTACCTCCCTCTCTCGTCGTCCCATAAAAATTCCCCGCTGCGTCCTTGGCGAGGCCCGCTCTATGGCCCGCCCCATCACCTGCGCCTTCCAAATTCTTGCTTACGGTGAAGTCTTGCGCGTTCGCGCTTAGAGTTGCAGTGCCTGCAAGCAAAAGGAGCATCACCAGCGTCAGCCACGTAGCGCGCTTCGCAGACTCGCAACACGAATCTCTTATGCCATGTTGCCCCCGACGCCATGTTCATTTCTCCTATAAATGAAGATCGATCGAACGATGGAAACATCTTCCCTCAGAGCGATACGAAAGGCGAATCTCACCTTGCGCGTCTGAGCCGCTCTATTGTGCCCCCTGCAAGTGCTACGCACGTTCTCTTTGTCAGAGTCAGAGTTTAGGCTGGCGAGCCGATGTTTGTCACAGCATTCAACATCTATGGCTTAGGCCGAATCCAAAACAGGAGAGCTCCTCGTTAACTGTACAGCCGAGATCGAACCAAAAACCTATCACGCTTTCCGCTTCCACCCCGGCGGGCTGGCTGTTGCGCCGCGGACGCCGGTTCTCCTGAAGAATTTTCTTGCGCAGGCGTAACGATTTCGGCGTAACCTCGACCAGTTCATCGTCGGCAATAAACTCGATCGCCTGCTCGAGATTCAGGTTCTTGAACGGCACCAGGCGGATGGCATCATCAGCCGTGGAAGAGCGCATGTTGGTCAGCTTCTTCTCGCGGACAATGTTTACCACCAGATCGTTGTCGCGCGAGTTCTCACCCACCACCATGCCTTCGTAAACTTCTACTCCCGGCCCAACGAACATTTCGCCGCGCTCCTGCAAACCCCACAATGCGTATGCAGTCGTATGCCCGCCACGGTCGGCAACCAGAGCACCGGTCACACGATGTGGGATATCGCCCTGCCACTCGGTGTAGCCGTCGAAGAGCGAGTTCATCACGATGGTGCCGCGCGTGTCAGTCAGCAACTCGCTGCGCAGGCCAATCAGCCCGCGGCTGGGAATGACGAACTCCATGCGCACGCGGCCATAGCCGTGGTTGTGCATCTTCTGCATCTGCGCCTTGCGCGCGCCCAGCTTCTCGATCACCACGCCGACAAACGATTCGGGAACGTCGATGGTCAGCCGCTCCACTGGCTCCATCAGCTTGCCGTCAACGTGCTTGGTCACGATCTCGGGCTTGCCCACCGCCAGCTCGAAGCCTTCGCGCCGCATCATCTCGATCAGAATCGCGAGTTGCAGTTCGCCCCGGCCCATCACCTTGAATGAGTCGGTGCTCTCGGCGTCTTCCACCCGGAGGGAAACGTTGGTCAGCAGCTCTTTTTCCAGGCGATCGCGCAGATTGCGAGAGGTAACGTACTGTCCTTCGCGCCCGGCGAACGGCGAAGTGTTCACCATGAACTGGATGGCGATAGTCGGCTCGTCGATGGTGGTCACCGGCAACGGCGCCGGATTCTCGATATCGGTGATGGTCTCGCCGATGTTGATGCCGGTCACCCCAGCAACGGCGACAATGTCGCCCAACTCGGTGGCGACGATGTCCGTCCGCTTCAGCCCGGAAAACGAAAACAGCTTGGTAATCTTGGTCTTCTCCATCGAGCCGTCGCGCTTGGCGATGGCGACGTCTTCGCCAGTGCGCAGCGTGCCATTGAAGACGCGCGCGATAGCCAGTCGGCCCAGATAGTCGCTGTAGTCGAGATTGGCGACCAGCACTTGCAGCGGCCCATCAGCATCGCCGGTCGGCAGGGGAATGGTATCCACGATGGCGTCAAACAGACGGGCGGAGATTCTCGCCGGGTTGCTCTAGGTCGGTTGTCGCCGTGCCCACTCGGGCGTTGGTGTAGAGCACGGGAAAGTCGAGCTGGTCTTCCGCCGCGTCCAGGTCAATGAACAGGTCGTACACCTCGTTGAGCACTTCCTGCGGACGAGCGTCGGGACGGTCAATCTTGTTGATCACCAGGATGGGCGGCAGCTTGGCCTCCAGCGCCTTGCTCAGCACGTAACGCGTCTGCGGAAGGGGACCTTCGCTGGCGTCCACCAGCAGCATCACGCCGTCCACCATCTTGAGTGCGCGCTCGACTTCGCCGCCGAAATCGCTATGGCCGGGAGTGTCCACGATGTTGATCTTGATGTCGTGGTAAAAAATGGCCGTGTTCTTGGCCAGGATGGTGATGCCGCGCTCGCGCTCCAACTCGTTGGAATCCATCACGCGCTCGACGTGGGTCTCATTGGCGCGGAAGGTCCCGCTCTGGTTCAGCATGGCGTCAACCAGGGTGGTCTTTCCGTGGTCCACGTGCGCGATGATGGCGATGTTGCGAAGACTCTTGCTCAAAACAAACGTCCTTCCTGTTGGGGAAAACCGCGTGCGACAAGGCAAACGGAGGGCTTCGGAACCGGTACTCCAAGTTTACAGTATGCGATAGAGAATGGCCTCGCCACTTGCACGGAAGCACATAATTCCTGCCGGCGATCCATGCGCTTTCAGTGCACTTTCGATTCGGGTCGCCCCCATTTAAGATAGCCATACCTTTTGCACGACTCAGGGAACTTGATGCGCACTCTCACATTGATCGCTTTGTCGATCTCTCTGTCACTTGCTACTGCCACCGCTCCGGCGCAGTCCGGCAATGCGCGGCCCGAATCCTCCTCCACTCTTTCAACTTCACCGGCCGATTTTTCTGAGGACCAGACTTTCTCGCAGTTTCAGCGCGTCACCAAAGGCATGAAGCCGCCGAAGGCGACCCATGCACCCGATCCGAAGTTTCCCGATTTTCCTGCCGACGCGGAGCAGCGTGGGACGGTGGTGATGCTGGTAGGCATCAACGCCAAAGGACGTGTTGAGCGCGGTCCGCGTGCTGCGCAGCGACGAACATGCCTTCGAGACCAGCGCAGTGAACACGGTAAAGAAATGGAAGTTTCATCCCGCCGAAAAAGACGGGCAGGCCGTCCCTGTGCAGGTGACGGTGGAGATGAAGTTTGAGAAGTGATCAAGGGCTGGATCGTCACTGCAGTCTGGCGACTGCGCTGGTCTGGGCCTGCTTCCGTCGGTCAGGTGCGCCCCAGCCGGAGCGAGTTGAGGATTGCAAGACGAGACCGCAGTCTCGTCCTTCCGAGGGCCTACACTCGCCAACACCCCACTTAATACGAAAGGGGCCCTCCATACCTGCCTGGAATGGCGGTCCCCTCCGGCGACATATTCACCCTCCCCCAAACAACTGGGGAATACCTCGCACCTTTTCTATCGGCATCCTGACCAGTCTCTTCAGCGTGCCATGCTAGTCTTACCTTACGAGGAGATCTCAATCTGCGTGACTCAACGTTGGCGTGAACCATATCTACATTCCCTTCTACTCTTGATCGCATTCCTGACACTCTTGCCGCTCGGGCTCGCTCGCGCCCAGGAATTCGACACCGGCCAATTCTCTGCCATGCAGTGGCGGCTGATCGGCCCTTTTCGAGCCGGGCGAGTCACCGCTGTCGCGGGCGTGTCTGGCCATCCCGACACCTTCTACTTCGGCACACCGGGCGGCGGGGTCTGGAAGACTACCAACAGCGGTCAGGTTTGGCGTCCTATCTTCGACGCGGAACCGAGTCGCCTCCATTGGGGCGCTTGCGGTGGCTCCATCTGACTCAAATGTGATCTACGTTGGCACGGGCGAGCAGACAACCGGCAATGGGCTTTACCGTTCGGCGGACGCTGGCGAGACCTGGAAGAACGCAGGCTTGCAGGATGTCCCGTTCATCCAGGCAGTGATTGTCGACCCGCAAAATCCCAACATCGTTGTCGTGGGCGCTAATTCCATCGGATTCGGAATCTTGTGGCGGCCGCTGCCGCCATCGGCGCAAACGGCCAACCGTGGAATCTTTAAAACCACGGACGGCGGAAAAACCTGGAACAAGGTGCTCACCAACGACGATACGCTCGGAGTCGTCGACCTCTGTTCCGACCCCGACAATCCGAGCACGCTTTATGCCGTTCTCTACCGCCCAGCTTCGGGATCTGGCGACTCCGAGGTGCCCGCTACTTCCGAGATCGTCAAGTCGGTGGATGCAGGCTCTTCCTGGAATCCTCTCGTGACCAAAGGTCTGCCCGACAAGGGCCGGGGAAGACTGGGCATCGCCGTTGCTCCCGGAACGAATGGCCGCCGTCTCTACGCGATCATGGAGCAAGGATTTTTCCGTTCGGACGATGCCGGAGCCTCGTGGCAGCAATCCACTAAGGACCCGCGCGTGCTCGGCAGTGCATACTTCAGCCGCATCTTTGTTGACCCGCAGCATCCCGATGTTCTGTATGTTGCGCAAACCTCGCTGTATCGCTCCACCGACGGCGGCCAAACCTTCGAAGCCTACGTCGGAGCTCCCAGCGGCGATGACTTCCATGTGCTCTGGATCGATCCGCAAAATTCGGCACGCATGATCCTGGGAGTGGATCAAGGCGCCATCATCAGCGTTGACGCCGGCAAGAGTTGGAGCTCCTGGTATAACCAGCCAACCGGGCAGTTCTATCACGTCTCCACCGACAACGCGTTCCCCTATCGCGTCTATGGCGCGCAGCAGGACAGCGGCACCGCTGGCGTTCTGAGTCGCAGCGATTACGGCGAGATCCTGGCCCAGGATTGGTTTTCCATCGGTGGCTTTGAATATTCCTTCATCACTCCCGATCCGCTGAATCCAAATTTGGTCTATAGCGGAGGCTGGTACGGCAACGTCGTCCGCTTCGATGCGGCCACCGGTCAACTCGCTACCGTATTCGAGCGCGGCGAGAAGTATCGCACCGCATCCATGCCGCCTCTGGTATTTTCCCCGCAAGATCCTTCCACGCTTTATCTGGGAACCCAGTTCGTGCTCAAGACTTCCAATGGGGGATTGAGTTGGCAGGCGATCAGTCCTGACTTGACGAATTACAAAGAGAAAGAAGAGGAAGCTAAGCCGGAACCCGGCAAGCCGCATCCGCCCGCCATCACCACGATAGCGGCTTCCGAAGTCCAGCGAGGTGTGATGTGGGCCGGCACCAGCAACCGAATCGTGCAGCTCACTCGCGACTCGGCAGCAACCTGGCAAAACGTCTCGCCGCCCGGATTGACAGAGCCTACTGAAATCCTCGCCATCGAAGCTTCGCATCATGACGCTGCCACCGCCTACGTTGCGGCGGGCGCCACTCGCTATTCCACTCCTCCCTACGTCGCTCGCACCCACGATTACGGCCGCTCCTGGCAGAAGATCGTCACCGGATTTCCCGAACGCGAAATGGTTCGCGTGGTGCGCGAGGATCCGAAGCGCAAAGGTCTGCTGTACGCAAGCACCGATACCGGCGTCTTCGTTTCCTGGGACGACGGCGACCACTGGCAATCTCTGCAACTCAATCTCCCGGCGACTCCCGTCACCGATCTCAAGGTCCATGCCAACGATCTGGTCATCTCAACCTTCGGGCGCGCGTTGTGGATACTCGACGACGTCACACCGCTTCGCGACATCAGCCCGCAGATCACTGCCAACGACGCTTACCTGTTTCGTCCGGCCACCGCCTTACGCGTGCGATGGGACAACTATCAGGACACGCCTTATCCGGTGGAAACTCCCGCGGGTCAGAACCCGCCCGACGGCGCCATCCTCGATTACTTCCTGAAGTCGGCGCCGACAGGCGATGTGACACTGACGATCTACGACGACAAGGGAGGCGAGGTTGCTCAATTCTCCAGCGCAGCGACGCCTCCGGACCTTCCGCCAGCGAACGTACCTAATTACTGGTTCGCGCCCGCGGTAGCTTTGTCCAAAGCAGCGGGTGTAAATCGGTTTGCATGGAATCTTCGTTATCCGCCTCCGCTTTCTCTTTCCTATGGTTACAACGGCGACCTGTTGGCGTACACCGAATACACTACGGCCGACCACGCGATCGCGGGAGCAGACTCCGCGTGTGCAACCGCAAGGCCCGTTCGTTGTGCCCGGAAACTACACGCTCGAGTTGCGTGTCGCCGGCCAGACACTTCGCCAACCATTAACCATCGAGCTTGATCCGCGTCTCCATACTTCGCAGTCGGACTTGGTGGAACAACTCGACCTGGCACAAGAGACTACCCGAGGCATGAAGGCCAGCTACGATGCCTACCTTCAAGTCGCGGCCTTGCGCAAGGACCTAGGCGAGCGGCAGAAAGCTTTGACCAGCGACGAGTTGAAGCAAGCCAAAGACGCGGCTGCTTCGCTGGACAAAAAGATCGACGCCCTTCAGAACGGCACGCGGACTGCCCCAGGCTTTGGGCTGGTCAATCGCGATTTGACCAGGCTGATCTACAGCGTGGAGAGCGCCGACGTTCGACCCGCGGATGCGGTGCGGTCGGCGGTGCAGCAGAGCTGCGACGCGCTCGATAAAGACCTGGCAAGCTGGCGGCAACTGAGCGAGCAAGACCTGGTATCGTTCAACGCCATGCTGACCGCAGCAAAGTTGTCGCCGCTGCCGGCGGTCGCCGCAAGCACGAGTAGCGGGTGCAAGAAATAATTCCATCACAACCACCAGGAGAACCCCTTGCAACGATTCGCGATGGCGATTGCCGTTTTACTAACCGCGTCGGCAATCGGAAACTGCAACTCGGCCAAGCTGGTGGCCAGCGTGAAGAATCCCAGCTATTCCGGACACCGCTTCAAGAAGGTGCTGGTGATCGGCATGAGCGACGATCCCGCCATCCGCTCAGACTTCGAGGATGCGCTGGCCAACAAACTTGCCGCGACGGAGTCGAGGCCATCCCCGGACATTCCATCCTGCTGCGACCCGACTCGGCCAACATGGACATGGACTACCTGAAGGCGCAGATCCGCGAGCACCACATCCAAGCTGTCTTGCTCAAGCGGCTGGTGAAGGTGGAGAACAACGTCACCTACATTCCCGGCCATAGTTACACGGTTCCTTACCCGTACTACAACTCGTTCTACGGCTATTACCCCATGGCTTACCGTCAGGTCTATTCTCCCGACTATCTGCGCGAAGACAAGACCGTGCGCGTCGAGACCAACCTCTACGCCACCGCCACGCCCGAGGGAGAACTCGTCTGGGCGGGCATCAGCGACACCTTCAATCCGAGTTCGGCGAAGAAGGCCATCAACAACGTAGTCAAGGTGGTGGTGAAAGACCTGGAGAAAGAGGGGATATTCTGAGAACTTGACGTCCTGCGATTCTCGCCGGTGTCTCTGGGGGCACTGATGCCAGTCGGAAAATGCAAGCTTTGTTTGCAGGAGAAGGAGCTCCGGGACAGCCATTTGATCGGGCGGGCCGTATCCCCTTTCGCGAAGATGAAGGCGAGGACCCCATCGTGATGACGCCGGATGTCGTGCTGCAAACATCTCAACAGGTGAGTGACTATGTGTTCTGTGATGAATGCGAAGATCGCTTCAACAAAGGCGGAGAGAAGTACGTAACCGGGTTAGTCTGGCGGCGGAGTCGGTTCCCATTGCTCGATAAGATAAAGCTTGCGCTCCACGTGAAACGCGAGCGGACCCACATTGTAGTTTCTGGAGAGCGGATCGGGATCAACACAGACAAGGTTGCCTATTACGCGCTGAGTGTTGTGTGGCGGGCGGCTGTTCATACGTGGAAAACGATTGGGCAGCAAACGACCTCAGTAGTCCTTGGTAGTGAAGAGGAGAATGTTCGCAAATGCCTCATGGGGCAGGCCCCCTTTCCTGACAAGCTTGGCGTCGTGGTGACAGTCTGTACTGACCGGGCATCCCAGATGCATTGCCTAGCTCCAACGATGCTGGCGGAACCGAACACGTACCAGCAGTACGTGTTCTTGGTGCGAGGGGTGCATTTTGGGGTGATGGTAGCGATCGCCGCAAAGACACACTTCTTGGAGGTGTGCTGTGTTCGTTCGTCCGGAAAGAAGATTTTTGTTACCAATATGGAAGACTTCACGACAAATATGGTTAAGCCGTTTCATCAGACAGCAAAGATCGCGCGCAACGTGCGGTTAGGACGCCGCAAATAGGGAATCGCTGGGACGAAGGGCCGATCTCTCCGAAGTGTCGAGATCAACGCAACGCCTTCGACTGCAGTACGGTGTATGTCGGCTCCGATTCCTTGCCTTTTGTATTGAATGCTTGGACTGCCATCCCCTTGCTAGTGTGACGGGCGTTGAACGTCTCCCCTGCTCTGAGTGGTACACATTTTGACCAGCGCCACGCTCGATCACAAGCAATGATGTATGCGTTTCCGTCAGATGCTTCGACGAACATTGCGTTCAGCACATGCGGCCAGCGCACGGTAGTGTCGTAAGAGTTGCAGTTCATTTGAAGCCCGGAAGTAGTGGTCGCGTTGCCAAACGTGACATTACCCGTTGTCGTGGCGGTCATCGATGTATTGGCTGAACCCGAGATGTTGCAGCTTGTAGAGATTCCTCCTCCGATTTGTTGGATATAAGGTACTGATTTTTCTTGCAAAACTCGTATTTGAAGCCCTACAGCAGGCTGCTCCGCCGGAGGAGCGAACAATGCAGGGTTGATCGAAGGGTTGATCTCAAACTGACCCAAAACGAAGTCTGAAGTGCGTCCACCCTCGACGACGTGGCGCTTGAAAGCAACATTAATACCATCTACAAGACTGTAGTCAGATAGTTCTGTTACGACATCGCCCGAGTTACCCTTGGAAACAATACGGTGTATGCGTCCGGATTGGTCGAGTGTCCAGACGGCTTCTTTGCCTTCGCCATTCCTAATCCTCAGCTTGTCAAACGTTTCACCCCCGATCTTTTCTGACCCATCGTAGGACAGCACGAAAGAGCTCTTGTGCTGGGCGATGTACGCACTATCGAACTGCATGCCTGAACGGAGACCTTCAAGTTCTGCAGGAGGGACAGCGGTTGTCATTTTGCCCGAAGAGCGGTAGTTGAATGTAGGCGTGATAACGAGCTTATAGGTCTGTCCATTCGAGTTGCTCGACAAGTACAGGCGATCGGGATAAGACGCAACGCGCTCCACTTGTGACACCTGCGTTCCAGTAGGCCCACTCTGGGTGCGAGAAGCGAAATACCGAGTCGCTTGAATCGATGTGAGCTTTTCCGCTGGGCCAATCGCATTCAACGCCCGATCGAACAGCTTGAAAGGGTCGGGGATGGGGGGCATCGCAGCAGGAGTAATGTTATGTGCCCTTGAAGCTGACAGCATCAAATTAAGCACCCCATCCGTGACGCCTCCTTTCTTCAATTCGATAAGTGCTTGGGGAGATGTGTCAAATGCTGTGGGTCCTTGTTGTATCGCGAGAACGATCGTCTGCTCTCCGAGTCCGGACTTTGTCATCGAGACCACGTCTGCATTTGTGATGGGCGGTTGAGAGTCTTGAGCAATTACTGCGAAGGAAGCAAACGCTAGCAGCACATAAGCCAGAAGACGATTCATGGCGACGGTCCTCCGAGCATTCTGTCAGGCGCGGAATAACTCTAACTTCCAACCCGCTCGTCGTAGGAGGAAACTTAAGAGACGGGTAGATAGCCACTGTTCCAGTTCGGCAGTTACCGTGACCTTCCCATTTGAAACTGTGAGTTTCCGTTCCCAGGGTTTGTAACCATGCTTCGAAATCGTAATCGTATGAACTCCAGTGGCATCCGCCAATTCTGAGGGTACGCACGTGAGGAGTACACACAGCAGAAGTGTCCATATCGGACGGCCAGTGGAATACACGATTCCTCCGATGGCGCAGCCGGCCTAGTGGCGTAGGCGCAAAACACTCGATTACGGCTGCGAGTAGGAAGCAGGATCATTATTCTCTTCCACCAACAGTCCTGCAACGACGAAATGTGACTTGTCAACTCGCGTCATCCGGCTCACTTCGCTTTGGGCGGCTCGCTTGTCTGATCCTTCGGGTTGGTTTCTCTCCCGCTGTCTGCGTCTCTTTCTTCTGTTGCGAAGGATTATTCCCGCCTGGGCTGATAAAAGTGCGGGCCGGCCCACCAAACATTTTCAACTCACGATCTCTGGCCGTCGACTCCGACTCGATCCCCCACCACTCCATTCTCCCGCAAAGCGTAGTGCCGGAAGCTGCTCCACCTCCAGTCTCCCGGTTCCTTCAGCAGTCCGCGTTTCACGGGATTTCGGTGCAGATAGCGTAGCTTCACCGCGAACTCCCGCACATCCCTCACGTTGCGGTCGTAGTAACGTTCTTGCCAGAACGAAGTCGGTTCCTCGGAACCCAGGTTAGCCCAACTGAGGGGCGAACCTGGGGCACCGCGCTTTTCGCTCGGCGGCCAGGCGGGCTCGCCCGCGCTGTTTTATTTCGCGAGCAAGCTCCCGCATGGACTCTTGCGTGGTAATGCTTCGTCCTTCGCCGCGTGCGAGAGAAGCTTCGGCCATATCAACGGCCGCTAGAATTTCGGCGCGCGTACGCTCACGTTGTTCCCACAGGGACAGGGCTTCCTGCACCGCATCTTCGGCACGATGAAACCGGCCAGTCTCAATGGCCTGGCGGACGAACGCTTCCTGGTCGGGAGTCAATCGAACTTCCATGCGCTTAAGCGTATGAGTCAGGAAAGAGGGTGTCAACATGCACCTTCGTAACTTGACAGCGATGGGATTCGAGCTACGGTTGTATGTTGGGCTTAATGTGCCCACTGGCGGGCCGATGCTCTGCATTGCGCGTCGGGCTCAACCCAGTGCTCTTTGAAAACCGAATCCCATTGCTCTGACAGCGCCGCACCTCTAGTCCGCTGTTCGGGCGGCGATATCCGATCTTTCAAGACTTGTTGGGCTGTCGGGAACATCACGTAAGTCATTATTTCTTAATATTTTACATATAACCCCTTTGTACGGAATATCTTGCAACGAATGCTGCAAAATATTGAAAAGCAAAGACTTACGCTGACAGCTAAGTCCAATTAACACAATATTTTGCAGGTAAAATATTGAAAATAAAGATGCAAAAAAAGGGGGAGGGGGTGCCGGGTGTCCCAGGTTCGCCCCTCTTTGGGCTAACCTGGGTGCAGTATAACAACCGGGTCGGAGTAAAGAGGCCAGGGATCAGCACTGACTTGGAGTCTTCGATTCCCCACTTCTATTCGAATGCAACACACTGCAACGGCACCGGCAGTACAATCGGTGAAAATATGCAGTCGGAGGCTCTCCGATGGACGCCGCAGTTTTACATTCGCTTGGGAAGCCGCCGCGATACGAATCGTTTGAGGAGCCAGTTGCGGGAGATGGCGAGATACTTGTACATGTTAATGCTGCAGCCCTGAAACCTGTCGATAAACAATTGGCCAGCGGTTCGCACTATGCGAGTACGCAGGACCTTCCGTTCGTCTGCGGTACGGATGGAGTGGGGCATCTCGACGACGGTCGGCGCGTGTTTTTCGGCGGAACTCGTCCGCCCTTCGGTGCGATGGCTGAACGCACGGTGGTGCCCAGGGCATTCACATTTCCCGTACCTGATGGACTCAGCGACGAAGTTGCAGCCGCCTTGCCTAACCCTGGTGTTTCCGCGTGGCTTTCGCTGGCGTTTCGCGCAAAGCTGGCGGCCGGTGACAATGTCCTGATTCTTGGTGCGACCGGAGTAACCGGCAAGCTGGCGACAAGGATCGCCAAACTTCTCGGTGCGGCTCGCGTGGTCGCCGCGGGACGCAACCCAGAGGTCTTGAGCACGCTACCTAAGCTCGGCGCTGACGCAATCATTCAGCTTGACGCAGGCGACAACGAACTGAGCGAGGCACTTGTACGCGAGGGCGGTCAGGCAGGCTTTCAAGTGGTGATTGATTACGTCTGGGGCCGTCCCGCAGAGGCGTTCCTGAATGCGGTCACGCGCAAAGAATTTGCCGCTATTGGGTCTGAGACTCGTTATGTCCAGGTTGGAGAGAGCGCCGGGGCGACGATCTCGCTTCCGGCCGCCGTGTTGCGTAGCGTACCGCTAACGATCATGGGAACCGCTGGAATTCCGCCTCGCGACATCCTGTTCGACGCTCTGCAACAAGTCATGGCGCGTGCCGCGAGCGGCGAACTTCAGATCGATACGGTGCGCGTCCCGCTCCCTGAAATTGAGGACGCCTGGCAACGCGACCAACGAGGTCGCCGGTTCGTTGTCATCCCGTAACTGAAAAACGATTCATTCCCGGATAGCCAACAGTGTCCAAATACTAAGAGGTGTTCTGGTTTTAGTGTAGCCGCGTTTCGGTGATAGAGACGACTGGCCACTAGCCACCGACAACTGACAACTGATGTCATCCACTGTGCCTTATATGCATCACGTCGCCGTCCTTCACGATGTACTCCTTGCCTTCCAGCCGTAGCGTGCCGCGCGCGCGTCCTTCGGCTTCCGAGCCCGCATCGAGTAACTGGTCCCAGTGGATCGTTTCGGCGCGAATGAAATGGTGTTCCAGGTCCGTGTGGATCGCGCCGGCGGCGTTCACCGCCTTCGATCCGCGCTCCACCGTCCACGCGCGGCACTCGTCTTCGCCGACGGTGAAGAAGGAAATCAGCCCCAGCAACTCATAGGTCTTGCGGATGAGCCGCACCAGCCCACTCTCTTTCAGTCCGTAGCTGGAGAGAAATTCAGCAGCATCCTCGTCGCTCATTTCGGCGAGTTCGGCTTCGACCTTGGCACATACCGCGAGCGCGCCCGTGTTGGGTCGCGCGGCCACTTCGGTCACTCCATATTTTGCAACCGCTTCCTCCAGGTCCTTGCCCAGCGTCGGACTTTCGCCAATGTTGAGCACGTAGAGGATCGGCTTCTCGCTCAGGAACATGAAGCCGCGCACCCGCTTTTTGTCCTCGGGCGTCATCTCCATCTCGCGCAGCGGCCGCTCGGTTTCCAGGTGCACTTTGGCGCGTTTCAGCAAATCGTGCTCGCGCTCCAGTTCCGCCGTCTTCATCTTCTTCAGGTCTTTCTCGACGCGCTCCAGCCGCTTCTCCACCTGCCCCAGATCGTTGACGATCAGATCGAAATCAATGTTCTTGATATCGCGCAACGGATCGATCGGACCAACGTGGGCGATCGAGTCATCTTCGAAGGCGCGCACCACGTGGGCCAGCGCGTCCACGTTGCGCAGATTCGCAGCGAAGGCGGTTTCGTTCAGCGCCTCCTGGCTCAGCGCCGCCACGTCGGCAAACTCGACGCTGGCATGCACCAGCTTCTTAGGGTTGTAAAGAGCCGCCAGGCGGTCGAGGCGATCGTCGGGTACCTTGGTCACCCCCAGATGCGCCTCGCGAGGATTCCCGCTGCGCTGCGCTACCTGCTGCTTAGTCAACATCACGAACAACGACGTCTTGCCCACCTGTGGCAGGCCTATGATTCCGGTTTTCATATGTGCAGCTTTTCAGCCGTTCAGCTTCTCAGCTATTCGCTAGCTGACTGGCAGAAGGCTCTTTGCTAAGGAGCTTAGACCATTCAGATCGTTAGACGATCGGCCGGATACCGACAGCTGGATAACTGACAGCTGACAGCTCTATGTCATCCGTCGCGCGGTCAGAAACAACAGCGCCAGCCCGAGCACCAGCACCGATCCTTCGATGCGCGTCGACCACACGTGCAGGCGATTGAACTCGACCCGGCGAGCGTCATCCTGCGGCACGTCGTCGATGATGCCCATCTGCTGACGCAGGACCAGCATCCGCGACGCGATACCAAACATGCCAACCAATGTCAGGATGATCATCGCGTAGATCAACAGATTGCGACGCCGCAAAGGGATCGACCACGCCATTCACGATCCGCGAATCGATCATGGACGTCACGGCAAACACTACGCCACACGAGATCGCCATCCAGTGCATGATGCCCAAGCTACGATTGACCACATTGCCGGCAAGCTGCCGCGTGGGAAGGACCGCAAAAACCGTCGGCGCCAGCACGAACGCAAAGAAGATCAGCCCGCCAATCCAGACCACCAGCGACAATAGCATCAGATAGCGAATAAGAGACATTAGGACCTCGGGGTAAAGGTCATTGTAAACGGGATGGTTCCCAAAGAGTTCCTCGGCGGTGTCCAGTCAGGCCGAAGCCTCGCGTTTTCGCTTTGCTCAGGCGGGCATCTCCGGCCTTGCACGTCCCATCGGAGTAAAGGCGGCCATTTCGATTTCTGATCAAAGGTGGGAAACATGAAGCGGAGACTACTTCTTTTAGCAAGCACAGTATCTGCTGTGCGGCTGCTGGGCGTATGCCCAGACGAGCACGCGGATCACACGACGGGTGGAACAGGTCGATCCAACAGCCCAGTGCGCAGAGCAACATGCCACAGGCGCAGAGCACGATGCCGCCCGCACAGACAACACGCCCGGAAGCACGACTCCGGGGGCCACCAATCCCCCAGCGGCAACCAACCCCAACTCTTCAACTATGCAAACTGAACCAGGAGCGACTCCGGACGTGACACCCAAGCATGCCGAGCCCTACTCCAGACGCGGCTCCGAACACGCCAACCAATGCACCCGGCACCGTACCGAATTCGCCATCCACCACTCCAAGCACAGTACCCAACTCAACTACGAACCCCGACTCGACGGTGACTCCGCCGACCACTCCCGACACGGGAACAAATCCAAGCAACACGACACCACCACCCCCGAAGTCGTAAATTGGGGGGCCGCGAGAGCAGAGCACAGAAGGGAGCCTGACGGCTCCCTTTGCCATGTCTGAGAATGCGACTAGTGTGGGGCCGTTGCGGTTTGCAGTTTTGCCTTCGCCCGCTCCTGACGCGCCTGCAGCCATTCCATCCAGCGATCGAGACCTTCCCCGGTAGTGCTGGAAACATCGATGATTTCCATTCCGGGGATGGACCCGTCTGGCATTCTCGCGCGCCACGTCCGCCTTGAAGGGAACGTAGGGCAGCAGATCGATCTTGGTCAGCAGCATCAGCTCCGACTTGAAAAAAATGGAGGGATATTTGAGCGGCTTATCTTCCCCTTCCGTCGTGCTCAGCAGGACGATCTTCGCGTCTTCTCCCAGATCGTAACTGGATGGGCAAACCAGGTTGCCGACGTTCTCCACGATCAGCAGATCGAGGTCTTCCAGCTTCCAGTCTTCGAGATGCTTTCCAATCATCTTGGCGTCAAGGTGGCAGGTCCCGCCAGTCGTGATCTGCTTGACGGGAAAGCCGAACTTCGCCAGCCGCTGCGCGTCATTTTCGGTTTGCAGATCGCCGGTGAGCACCGCAACCCGCGAGCCCTTGTCCATGCGCTGCAGGGTCCGCTCCAGCAGAGCCGTCTTGCCGGAGCCGGGGGCGCTGATGAGGTTAATGCACAGGACCCCGAGTTGCCGATAGCGCTCTCGCAACTGTTCGGCCAGAATCTGGTTTTCGTTCAGGACTTTCTTTTCCACTTCGATGCGGTTCATTCGTCCACTTCCATATAGGCGATGTCGAGTTCTTCTCCGCTGATGCAACTGAGTGACGAATTCGCCGCATTGCGGGCACTGCGGGTCGAATTCGGTCATGCGAAACTCGTGCGCGCACTTGGAGCAGCGCTGGACGCGCGGAATATATTCCAGGTCCAGCACCACTGGCTCCCAGTCCGTGTCTTTCACCAGAACCTCGAAGCCGAACTGCAGCGCGTCCCGATCCACGCCAGACAGTTCCCCGATTTTAACGCCCACTTTGGTGATGCGGCCGTCGGGATGACGCTCGGCCTCTTTCTGCACAGATTCGAGAATAGAAGCTGCGATGCCTAATTCATGCATGCGAAAATCCTGGTAGTCGTTTCAAGCCTGAAAATACGGTGCTAGCGGCCCACAGGTTTCCGCGCTCGCTGCTCGCTAATTATCTCTTAGCCGGGAGCGCGTGTTCCGAATGTCCACAAACGGACAATGCTACGCACGGGAGAACCACGGTCGTCATAGCTCTTTCGCTGCTTTCGCGGAAACTTTGTCATTTTTCGGAAACATCCGCCGCCGGATTTCGTCTATCACTCCGTAGGTGCAGCTCGTCTCGAATTGTCTTGGGTTCAATGCAGAGTAGGTAGCTCACCATGCTGAAACAGTGGGGCCGCGTCTGGGCCATCGGCTTCGTGCTGTGGACGGTGCTGGCTTTCCTGAGTGCTGCCGGGGCGCATGTTTATACCGCCTCCATGGGCAGCCCGGAGAGCTGGGCGCAGTTGCTCGCCTGGAACGTCACCATCTCTTTTGTCTGGTCCTTGCTGACGCCGGCGGTGTACGCGTTGGCCCGCCGATTTACCTTCGACCGCAGCAGTTGGAAGCTGGCCCTCCCTCTCCATCTTGCTGCTAGCGCGGTACTTACGCTGGCGGGAGCGGCCCTGATCGTGTCCTTGTACCCGCTGGTAACTTGGACTCCCGAGACTCACGCCCCGTTTCTCGCGCACACTTTTTCCCGCGCTCTCATGGATTTCCAGCGCTACTGGTATGTCCTGCTGATCACCCAGGCAATCGGCTATTACGGCAAGTATCGGGAGCGGGAATTGCAATCCTCGCAGTTGGAAGCCCAACTGGCTTATGCGCAGCTCGAGGTGCTGAAGATCCAGCTCGAACCGCACTTCCTGTTCAATACCTTGAACTCCATCGCCGCCCTGGCCAGAAATGACGGAGCCGCCGCCGAACACATGACTTTGCAACTGGCAGACCTGCTGCGCCTGCTCGCTCGACGCCGTTGGTATCCATGAAGTCCAGCTCAGCCGCGAGCTGACCTTCCTGCAGAAGTACGTTGACATCCAACAGACACGCTTCCAGGACCGCCTGCGAGTGGAAATGGACATCCAGCCGCATACCCAGTCGGCATTGGTTCCGAACCTTATTCTGCAGCCACTGGTCGAGAATGCCATTCGCCATGGCATAGGCCCGCGCCGCGCCCCCGGATGGATCCGCATATCGACCCGCCAGGTCTTCGATGAGCTGTGGATGGAGATCAGTGACAACGGCCAGGGGCTCAACCGCCACCGGGGCAGCGGTTCCCCCGGAGGGCGTTGGACTGCGCAACACGCGCGCCCGTCTGCAGCAACTGTACAACCACGATCACAAGATGACCCTGGAGGACCAGCCCGGCGGAGGCTGCGTCGTCAAAATCCACATACCGTTCCGCGAAAGTTCCGAGGAGGTCGTGACCACCGATGTCCATTCGAGTGTTGCTTAGTGACGATGAATCGCTGGCGCGCGAGCGCTTGCGCCGAATGTTGGAAGACGAATCCGACCTGCAGATTGTGGCCGAGTGCGGCGACGGCAAGTCCGCCATCGCGCTGATCAAGCAGGAAAAGCCTGACCTCGTCTTTCTTGATGTTCAGATGCCGGAAGTGGACGGCTTTGGCGTGATCGCGGCCCTGCAGGGAGAGCACGTGCCGCTCACCATCTTCGTCACCGCTTACGACCGGTATGCGATGAAGGCATTCGAGGTGCACGCGCTCGATTATCTGCTGAAACCGGTGGGAAAAGACCGTCTGTCCGAGGCCCTGGGTCACGCTCGCAAGCAATTGTTGCATCCCTCGGAGGCGACCTTTCAGCGCAAGCTGCTCGATCTGTTGGCCGATCTGGAGTCGCGGCAGCAGACCCCGCAGCGCATTGTCATCAAGGCCGATGGAGAAATTGTCTGCCTGAAACCCAACGAGATTGACTGGGCCGAATCGGCAGGTAACTACGTCTGTCTCCACGTGGGACCGGCCACCCACATTCTGCGCGAGACGATCACCTCGCTGGAATCGCGATTGGGACACCGGCAATTCCTGCGCGTGCATCGCTCCACGCTGGTGAATGTGGACCGCATCAAGACCTTGCGGCCTTCGCTGTATGGTGATTATTCCATTCTGCTGCGCGATGGCACCAAGCTAACGCTGAGCCGCGGCTTCCGGGAGAACGTGTTGAAGAGGCTGGGGACGGCGTAGCAGCGGCTGTTCTCTGTTTCGGTTTGCAGCCGCGTCGCGGCGGAAACAACGCCGCAGCAGATCGCCCTTTTTTCATTCTGACTTACAACATCCCGCCCGTTTTCGTGGTCAGAACGCTGAGCGCCATTTCCAGTTTGGCGATGGCCTCATCCAGGTCGGGATGTTTATCGAGTTGTGCCTTAGTCCGCTTAGAATGCGGTGCGCCTCGGCAACGTGCTCGACCGCTCCGGGGTCTTGGGTTGGGGTGGAGTTTTCCGTTGAAGGCTCAGGGCTCATGGGTCACCTTGGAAACATCTTACCCGCAGCACGTTGTTGAAAACCGCCAGCTGCGATAGCTGCCCGATTTCGCTTCCGTCGGGCGCATTTCGACTTGCGCTCGAAGCCGGTTCCGGTGCAAACTCGGCCGAACGCACGCTGTGGACCGCCTCGTGGAATCCAAGGGAAAATCCAATCCGGTCGCAATCGCAATTCTCTACGGTATTGCCACCATCACCATTGCCGCGTATGGCTACGGGATCGGCGGCATGGACTCGCTTCGGGCCGGGGCCATCTACGCCATTGTAGGTCTGGTTCTGGCGTTCGCCTGCGTTGGCTTCGCGCCGCGGTTCATCGTGGTGGTGGCGCTGGCCACCGGCATGCTCGGCAGCATGATGCGAGCTTCCATCGCTCCTGAGATGACGTCGCTCATCCCCCGGCAGAACACCATCGACTACTTGCAGAGAATGATGGCGGTCTGCGGCGCCATCGGTTTTGCGGGCGGGCTCTACGGTGGATTTCGCTTCACCGGCAAGGGCTTCTTCAATTGGGCCAGCAAGGCGCTCCTCAGGCGCTTGCCTCCCTCCAACATCAAGTCGATTCCATTGCGACATCACGTCGTGCGCGAGTTGGCCCATCACTTCTATGCCTCCGAGCGGATGTACTTCTCCATACTGGCCGCCTTTGGCAGTGCATTGATTGCGGCCATCGAGGTCCATCCGATTCCGCGTTCGGTGCTCATCATCGTGCTGGCGATCCTGATCTCCACCAATCTCGCGTGGCTTCTAGGAGAATGGCTGAGACCGCGGCTGCGCGTGCTGGTGGGCGTCTTCCGCATACTGCAGCAGATGTGGGAGGCGCTTCTCGCTTTTCTGCTGGGCTACGCTGCCATCATTTTCATTTTTGCCTGTTTCTATGCCGCGGCATGGCAACATAACCGCGCCCCTGCTTTTCAAGGCATCAATCTCATATCGCCCGTTCCTCCTAGCTTTGGCCAGTTTGTGTATTTCTCGGTGGTCACCATGGCCACGCTCGGATATGGAGACGTCATCCCGGCAGATGCCCTTACCCGGACGCTCGCTTGTATTGAGGTAGTGATCGGCGTTGGGTGGGTGACCGTTGTCCTCAGCGCCGCCTCAGCGCTGGCCCGTCCCCGGGTAAACCAGATGCTGAAAGAGGTCTGGCAGGAGGAGGGCGAGAGCGATCCAGAAGAAACACCACGACAAGGCAAGGGTGACGCAGTCGGCTCGCCAGGCGAGTAGCATGACAGCGCGAAGCCGTCGCTCCAAGGCGGCGCACTTCATTTATCGTAGAATCAGGCCCGGTGCTCGCTGACGACCTTGCTACAGGTCATGGCCTTCCCCGGGCCAGACAATCGCTCATGAGTCAAAAGATCGTTATCCCCAGCCTTGGTCCACGCGCAGTGCTGTCACCGCTGCGACTCAACTCTCATGGATCCGTCGAAAGCACCTTCGTTCACGACGAAATGTTTTACCGCGATCCGATTGAAGTAGAGCCGGAGTTGGAAGGCTCCGTACAGCTATTCGAGAGAGCCGGACCGCGCGAGAAGCTTTATTTCGAGCCTGCCAAGACGAAGGTCGCCATTGTGACCTGCGGTGGCTTGTGTCCCGGCCTGAACAACGTCATCCGGTCGGTTTATGTCCAGCTGCACTATCACTACGGAGTACCTGCGGTCTTGGGCGTCCGTTATGGCTTCTCCGGATTCTCCGCGGAAGCCTCCAGTCCGCCCCTTTGGCTGAACTCCGAGATGGTGAACAACATTCACCAGCTCGGAGGTACCCTGCTAGGCACTTCACGCGGGCCGGTCAGCGCCGACATCATTGTTGATTTTCTGGAGCAGCGCGGCATCAACGTCCTTTTCACCGTAGGCGGCGATGGAACCCAGCGCGGGGCCCACAGCGTAGTCGAGGAAATCCAACGTCGCAAGCTGAAGATTTCCGTGATCGGAATTCCTAAGACCATCGATGACGACGTGCAGTATGTGAATCGTTCGTTTGGCTACTTCACCGCCATCGAGAAGGCCAAGGAGGTGATCGACTCCGCCCACGTGGAAGCGCGTTGTGTGCTGAACGGAATCAGCATCGTGAAGGTCATGGGTCGCGACTCGGGTTTTATCGCTGCAGGCGCGACCCTGGCCAGCCAGGAAGTCAACTTCACGCTGGTGCCGGAGGTGCCCTTCAAACTCGAAGGCGAGTGCGGATTGTTTTCCGTGCTGCATCGCCGCCTCCTGGAAAGGCATCACGCGGTCATTGTGGTGGCCGAAGGAGCGGGCCAACACCTGATGCCACCTTCAGAAGAACGCGATGCCTCAGGAAACTTGCTGCATCGGGACATCGGTCTTTTCCTGCGGCACAAGATTCGCGACCACTTTGCCGCTCAGCGGCTTCCGGTCGTGATTCGCTATCTGGATCCCAGCTACTACATTCGCAGCGTGCCCGCGTCCACGGTGGATTCCGTGCTCTGCGATTCCTTCGCCCGCCACGCGGTGCATGCCGCCATGGCCGGCAAGACCGACATGATCGTCGGCCTGCAGCATGGAGTCTTCATCCATGTCCCAATCCCGATGGCGACTACCCAGCGCAAGCGGCTTTCGAATGAGGAATGGGCCTCGGTGGTGATGGCCACCGGCCAAGGGGATTTGGGATAAAACCGGTCACCTAGAGCTGCAGTTTAGGAAATTCTGTAACCCGCCTTGCGTATGGTAGAGCCGCGCTTCAGCGCGGCGTCAACGCAGTCTCATCAATCTAGTGAGCCGGCGGCACCGCTGCTTTGTAGCACTCACACCATTTTCTAGTCTGCTCTAGCCTACTGCCCCGTCCAGCGGGACATTGGCCGTCACCAGGTGTTGCTTGGCCTTTTCCTGTAGCGCCTCGGTCATGGGCACGCTCTTGCCCGACTCCAGGCTGGCCTGCACGGCGACGCTATCGCAGGTTGCCACCATCTTGCCGGTCTCGTCGTTGTACATCTGATGGATAAAGCGAAAATATTTTTCGCCGACGGCCAGAAATCCACTCTTGATCTCCACCAGTTCCCCGCCACGCAACTCTTCCAGAAATTGATAGTTCTGCCGCACGATCGCCACCCGCAGATTTTTCTGCTTCATCGAAGCCGGAGTCATTCCGATCGCGTGCAGCAAAAACCAGGTGGCCTGGTCGAAGCGCGAAACATACATGTGCGAGTTCATGTGGCTCGCGAAATCGTACTCCGAAGCCAGAACTGCACCTTTAAACGTGTGGACCCAGTCAGCCATGTTTTTGCCTTTCGCTATTCGCTTTTCGCCAGTGGCTATTAGCTCTTAGCCTTTGGCTTCTAGCCACCCGACCTTGATTTTGTCATCCTGAGCGAGCGCAGCGAGTCGAAGGACCCCTATTCTGAGCCAATACCGCTCACCGCTGCCGCCGCTTCCCGCACGCCGCTCCAACTGCCGCCACAAACTCTGCCATCCTCTCCAGCGTCGCTTCGGCCTGATCGCGATGCGGCGAGTGCTTGCAATTCGGCAGCATCAGAATCTCTGTCGCAGGCACGCGCGCCTGGATCGCCTTCACCTGCGCGATCGTGCCGTACTCATCCTCTTCGCCCTGGATGCACAAGACGGGGCAGCGTATCGCCGGCAAATACTCTTCGATGTTCCACGACCGAAATTGCGGATCGAGCCAAATGTCGTTCCAGCCCCAAAATGTCGCATCCACGTGCTGGTGATACCGCCCAAGCTTCTGCGGCAGATCGGTCGTCAGGTAGGCCACTTTCGCCTGCGTGATGCTCGCGACACTCAGGTCTTCCACAAACACATGCGGCGCTTCCAGAATCAACGCCCGCGGCCGCTCCGGATATTTCCCGGCGAAGATGATTGCTATCGATCCGCCGTCGCTATGGCCCAGCACGATCGGCCTCGCGATGTCCAGCTTGTCGAGCAATTCCGGCAATACCACTTCGCCTTCGTGGTGCATGAATCCACCGGCCTCTTCTCCAGCAGCCGGTCGGAATTTCCGAGTCCGTAGCGCGAATACACAAGCACGCCGGAGCCCGTGCGCGACGCGAGACGTTGCGGAAAGTCCTTCCACAGCGCGACCGAACCCAGGCCTTCGTGCAGCATGACAATCGTCGGGCGCTCTTTGCCCGCCGGCTCGATCCATAAGCGTCTCCAGCCGCTTGCCATCGACCAGAACTTCGCCGCGTTGTTGAGGTGTTTGCAAAGGCTATTCCGCTGACGGGTCCGCCGCCTGTGCCGCCAGCGCGGACAGCGTTGTCGCCGATCCCTGCATCGCAACTCGCTGGTGATAGAACCACAGTCCGTGCAATCCGCCGAGTTCTTCGCCGCCGCCCGCGCGCCCGGGTCCGCCGTGCATGAGCGACGGCAGCACGATGCCGTGTCCTGGATGACTGTCGCCGATGGCAGGATCCACCAGCAGCAGGCGGCCGTGCGTTGTGCCCAGCGCAACTGCCGCCTCGGCGAGAAACGCTGTGTCGCCGCTGAATACCGACGCAGCCAGCGAACCGCCTCCGCGTCGCGCGACGGCGAAAGCATCTGCTTTGTCGCGATAGGGAACGACCGTCGCCACCGGTCCGAAGATCTCCAGGTCGTGGACCATCTCTCCGTCGACGCTGTTGCTAAGCTTCAAGAGCGTGGGAGGAACGAACGCTCCCTTGGCGGCATCCGCATCGACCGGCGCGAAAGGCTCAGGCCAATAAGCAATCGTCGCCTGAGCGCTTAGTTTGCGAATTCCCTCCTCCACGGACTTACGCTGCGCCATGTTCACGACTGGACCCATGCTTACCGACGCGTTGGCCGGATCGCCCACGACGACCTTCGCCAGCGCTGCCGCGATAGCATCGGTCGCTGCCGCCGCATGTTCGGCCGGAACCAAAACGCGTCGAATGGCCGTACACTTCTGGCCGGTCTTCGATGTCATCTCGCGAACGACTTCGCGGACGAAGAAGTCAAACGATGGCGAACCGGGCGCCGCGTCCGGCCCGAGCAGCGCCGCATTCAAGCTGTCAGCTTCGATATTCACGCGCACGCCCTGATGGCGAATGCGTGGGTGCTGACGGATTCCCTCCCCTGTATCCGCCGAGCCGGTAAACGCGAGCGCATCGCCCAGTCGCAGATGATCGAGCAGATCGTTCGGCGAGCCGCACAGTATAGATAGCGCCCCCGGCGGAAGTATGCCGGCATCGATCACTGCGTGTACCATCTCTTGCGCGAGCCAGGCGGTCGAAGTCGCCGGCTTGCTGAGAACGGGAACCCCCGCCAGCAGGCTGACCGCCGCTTTCTCCCACAGACCCCACGCGGGAAAGTTGAAAGCGTTGATGTGTACCGCCACCCCGTCGAGCGGAACTCCAACATGCAGGCCCTGAAAATTCTGGTCGCGCGCCAGACGCATTGGGGAGCCATCGCGAAGCATGTGCGCATCGCCTAGCTTCGCGCCGATCTTGGCGAAATACTTCAACGTGCCGATCGAGCCATCGACGTCAATCGCAGCATCGGCCTTGGTGTTTCCCGAGTTCTTACGCGCGATCTCGTACCACTCGTCGCGACGGGTCGCGAGCAGGTCGGCAATTTTTCCCAGCAGCTCCGCGCGCTGTGCATACCTGAGTTTGCGCAGTTCCGGACCTCCCACATTGCGGGAGTAGTCAAGCGCCGCTTTCAGGTCGAGTCCTTTCGAACTCGCCCACGCGAGCACCGTGCCGTCGCAAGGGTTGACCAGCGGCGCACCGCGTTCCGCACCCGCTTGCCATTTTCCGCCAAGGTAGCTCTGGAGGACCTTGGCATCTGTTGCGATTGGATTTTCCAATGTAGTAGCCATATCTATGCAATCTCCGATGATGATGCGACGTGCTGCTCAACCCAGGGCACGACCCACCGCGCCGCCACCTCTTCGGGCAATGTGCCCGAGCTTGCATCATGCGTCAGGATTTCGCCGGCCCGTTTGGCGCCTAGTTCCGTCAGCAGCTTGTCAAAGCGAATTCCACCATGACAGTAAGTATCTTTGTAAGTGCGATCGCCGAGCGCGATTACCCCATAGGTCAGACCGGTGAGGTTGGGCTTCTCACCTTCAAGACTATTGAACAACGCCTGTGCGTTGTCGGGGACATCGCCCTGTCCGTAGGTGGAAGTGCAAATCAGGAAGATGCCGCCGCTCTGAAAGACGCTGGCGTCGAGCCCGTCCATTACACGAATCGTCACCTGATGGCCAGCCGCCTCCAGCGCCTGCTGCACCTCCTGCGCCACCATCTCGGCCGTGCCGGTCATGGTCCCAACCAGGATCGTGATGTCGAGGCCCATGCTTGCGTTCCTCACCCTGAGCACTATTATACGTGCGGCTATGGAAGTATAATGCATCCACCGTGAGTCGAAAACGCGACATAGTGCATGTAGAGCAAAACGAGATCCCAGAGGGCTCGACCGCCGCGATCTCCGTGAACGCCGACCCCGGCTCCGAATCCGATTACCTCAGGCTACTTGGCGAACGGGTACGCGAGACACGTGCTCGCCGCGGTATGACCCGCAAGATCCTCGCCCGCGATTCAGGAGTTTCGGAGCGCTACCTCGCGCAACTCGAGACCGGGCAAGGCAACGTTTCGATCCTGCTGCTACGGCAGATTGCGCAGGCGCTCGACACCCCTTTGCAGGCGCTCGTGCTCGATGGCCCCGAGCCTGCGGTCGACTTGGTGCACACCACCGAATTTCTGCGGCGATTGCCCGCGACGGAACTCGCGGAAGCTCGCCGCCTCTTGGTCGAACACTTCGGTGGAGTCGACCTGTGCGCTAGGCGTGGCCGCATCGCACTAATCGGTCTGCGCGGCGCCGGCAAGTCCACTCTGGGAGCGATGCTCGCCGATCGGCTGGAAGTACCGTTCCTCGAACTGGATCGCCTGATCGAGCAGGAGAGCGGAGTTAGCCTCAGCGTCATCTTCGATCTCTACGGCCAAAGCGGCTTTCGCCGCCTGGAACGTCGCGTTCTAGACCAGGTTATCGAACGCAATCCGCGATTCGTCCTTGCCACCGGCGGCAGCCTTGTCTCCGAGCCTGCGACGTTCGAACGATTACTCACCATGTGCTTCACCGTCTGGCTGCGGGCAACACCGGAGGAGCACATGCAGCGCGTCATCGCCCAGGGTGACATGCGGCCAATGGCCGACAACCGCGAATCCATGTCGGACCTGCGGCGTATTCTCGAAGTGCGTGAGCCGCTGTATCGCAAGGCCGACGCAACCATCGACACTAGCGGATACTCGGTGAAGGAGAGCATTGAGCTGTTGACGCTAGCCGTTCAGGGTGGCTGACGTTGGCACGAATCTCGGCCGTCGGCTCAAATATGTCTTGACGCCTAAGAGTGACGAGAACACTGTAACGTTGGGCATCCGATTAGATCCGGAGTTCGAGTCTAGGTTGGAAGAGGCTGAACCGCTTGCCACGGAGATGAACTATGTCATGGGATGCGAGCAATGCTCGAGTTGTTCGAGAGATGATTAATCAGGAATCCAACCTTACAGATCAACGCCTAAGATGGCTTACAACACTACAAGGCTTACTCTTCGCTGCCCTAGGATTTGCTGCGGACAGGAGTCGATATCTCATTTTCCTCCTTGCAGCCGTTGGGATTTTCACCTCTTTGTCAGTGTTCGTGTCCTTGTGTTGTGCCGCCGTGTCCACTCGTCGTCTCAAACAGCAGTGGCAGGACAACCGACCTGCATATTATGCGGGCCCGGACGTGATCGGGATTTCCGTCCCGCTATGGATTGAAATCCTCCTGCCGTGGTTCTCGTTGCCCCCCGTGTTCATCTTGGTATGGAGTACGATTGCGATTATTGTCGGTAAGAGGTTATCGCTGTGAACAGCATGACTATTCGGTTTGACGGGAATCGAGGAAAAGATCCCTACCAGGACCTTAATCCCATGCCCGGCAGCAGTGATGCTTTGTAGCTGTTTGTTCTTGAGGTCGGGCACTGTCGGGAAACATACCGAGTGACCGGACTCGACGTCGATAAGCTGCACGATATTTCCTCTGCGTGTTTTCTGGAAATGCACTATAATGCATCTATCGCGTGGGGATTTGCGCGCCCATCCGGCGCTGCCTTTTGGAGTGTTAAGACCTGCATGACAACTGTGAATGAGAAGGAACTAGTCACGTTCGACGTGGCCGAGGGAGAGCATCGCCATTGGCGGCTCAAGATCGACGGTCGCGTAGCAACTCTGGCTATGGACGTCAACGAAGACTGCGGCCTGAGGCCCGGCTACAAGCTCAAGCTCAACTCCTATGACCTCGGAGTTGACATCGAACTGCACGACATTTTGCAGCGCATCCGCTTCGAACACCCTGAGGTGGCCAGCGTCGTTCTCACCAGCGCGCGCGAACGCATGTTTTGTGCAGGCGCAAATATCTACATGCTGGGCACCTCCTCGCATGCCTGGAAGGTGAACTTCTGCAAATTCACCAATGAAACCCGCAACGGCATGGAGGATTCCAGCCGCCACGACGGACTGAAGTTCCTCGCCGCTCTCAACGGCACCACCGCGGGCGGCGGGTACGAACTCGCGCTGGCCTGCGACGAGATTCTGCTGGTCGATGATCGTTCCAGCGCAGTGAGCTTGCCCGAAGTCCCGCTGCTGGGCGTTTTGCCCGGCACCGGCGGTCTCACGCGGGTGGTCGACAAGCGCAAAGTGCGCCGTGATCTGGCTGATATGTTCTGCACTAATCCCGATGGCGTCAAGGGTGAGCGTGCGAAGCAGTGGGGCTTGGTCGATGACGTTGCGGTTCCGGGGAAGTTTCCTGAACTCGTCCGCACTCGCGCCAACGCTCTGGTGGGCGACTCAATCCGTCCGGCGAAAGCGGAGGGCATCAAGCTGACTCCGCTGCAGCGCAAGGTCGATGACAATGGCTATCACTACAAGCACGTTGACGTTGCGTTCGATCGCGCAGCGCGAACTGTAACTCTGACGGTGCGCGCGCCCGAAGGACTGCAGCCTGTAGAGCCCGACGCGATTCACGCCGAAAGCGACCAGTGGTGGCCGTTGGCGATGGCGCGCGAACTTGACGACGCCATCCTGATGCTGCGCGTCAACGAACCTGAACTCGGGCTTCTGCTGCTCAAGACCTCCGGAAGCGCTGAAGCGGTTCTCGCTTCTGACGCGATCATGCTCGAGCATCGCAACGATTGGCTGGTGCGCGAAACCATCGGCATGCTGCGCCGGACCCTGGCGCGGCTGGATGTTTCTTCACGCAGCATCTACGCCATCATCGAGCCGGGATCGTGTTTCGCGGGTGTGCTCTTCGAACTGGCTCTGGCCGCCGATCGCAGCTACATGCTGGCGCTTCCGGAAGAAGAAGGCGACTCGCCGAAGATCGCGGTCGACGAAATGAATTTCGGTCTTCTGCCCGCAGTCAACGGTCGCGGCCGTCTCGAAACTCGATTCAGCGGCAATGCACGATCCATGGCGGGAGCGGTGGAAGCCAAAGGCAAGCTGCTTGGTCCCAAGGAAGCTCTTGAACTCGGCCTCGTCACGCTGGCGCCGGACGATCTCGACTGGGAAGACGAGGTCCGCATTGCGATCGAAGAGCGCGCGGCGCTCTCGCCTGACGCGCTCACCGGCATGGAGGCCAGCCTCCGCTTCCCTGGTGCGGAGACCACCGAGACCAAGGTATTTGGCCGCCTCTCCGCGTGGCAGAACTGGGTATTCATCCGGCCGAACTCGACTGGCGAGCATGGCGCGCTCAAGCTGTTCGGGACGGGATCGAAGGCGCGCTTCGATTGGGAGAGAGTGTAGGGTAGAGTGGCGCTTTTAGCCGCATTATTCATGCATAATTCAAGCGAAGGCCCGCTCTACCGGGGAAGCGGATTTTCAGGAGTTTAGTAATGTCGATCAATTATCAGGACCGAATTCCGAACAACGTAGACCTCGGCTCCAACCGCACTTTGCAGCGCGCACTGGAACACTGGCAGCCGGAATTTCTGAAGTGGTGGCAGGACCTGGGTCCGCGCGACTTTCAGGTGGCGAACGTTTACCTTCGCACCGCGACCTCGGTCGACGCGAAGGGTTGGGCTACTTATGGATTCGTCCACATGCCGGATTATCGTTGGGGAATCTTCCTTGCCGACCGCGACCCCAACCGCAAGATCGGCTTTGGCGACAGCTATGGACAGGAAGTCTGGCAGCAGATTCCCGGCGAATTCCGCGCCATATTGCGCCGCCTGATCGTTACCCAGGGCGATACCGAGCCCGCGTCCGTCGAGCAACAGCGCATGCTCGGACACACCGCTCCGTCGCTTTATGACCTGCGCAATCTGTTCCAAGTGAACGTCGAGGAAGGCCGCCATCTGTGGGCGATGGTCTATCTGCTGCACGCCTACTTTGGGCGCGACGGCCGCGAAGAAGCCGAAGAGTTGCTCGAGCGCCACTCCGGCGACGCTAACAAGCCACGCATCCTCGGCACCTTCAATGAGCCGATCAGCGACTGGCTCAGCTTCTTCATGTTCACCTACTTCACCGATCGCGATGGCAAGTTCCAGTTGAAATCGCTGGCCGAGTCGAGCTTCGATCCGCTGGCCCGCACCTGCTCGTTCATGCTGACCGAAGAAGCGCACCACATGTTCGTCGGCGATACCGGCATCAACCGCGTGGTGAGACGGACGCTGGAAGTGATGAAGGAGTTAGGCACGGAAGATCCGCTGGCGGTCCGCAATGCTGGCGCCATTGATCTGCCGACCGTACAGAAGTATCTGAACTTCTGGTTCAGTTCGTCGCTCGACCTGTTCGGCTCGGAGACCTCCTCGAATGCGGCTTCCTATTTTGCAAATGGACTGAAGGGCCGGCCGGACGAGGCGCAATACGAAGATCACATCGCCGCCGAGCAGACCTTCACGCTAGAGTTGCCGGACGGGAACGGTAGCACCAAGACCGAGCAGATCCCGATGCGTAATGCCATGAACGAAGTCACGCGCGGCTCCTACGTCCGCGACTGTGAGTTGGGCGTGAAGCGCTGGAACCGCCTGATCGAGAAGGCCGGCTATTCGTTCCGATTGTCGCTGCCCAGCACGCGTTTCCGGCGCAATATCGGAAGCTGGGCCGGCGTTCCCACCGATCTAGCCGGACTGCCGATCAGCGCAGAACAGTTCAACGCCCAGATCGGCGAATGGCTCCCCAGCGAGAGCGACCGCGCTTACATCATGAGCCTCATGCACGGCGTACACGAGCAGGGCAAGATGGCAGCGTGGATTGCGCCTCCCGATCGCGGCATCAACAACAATCCCGTGGACTACGAATACGTGAAGCTGCATTGAACTTGGACGATCTCATCTGCGTACAAAGCCTTACCAGGGGAGGCTCTTGATGGGCTTTCGACCGATAGCTCGAATCATTACGATCCTGCTATGTTCAGCGGTCGGATCGTGGTCACAGAATGCCTGTGCGGGCAAGCCACAAATAATGGTGCTCGGCACCTATCACATGGCTAATCCCGGTCGTGACGTTTACAACATGCAGGTTGATGACGTGCGCGCTCCCAAACGCCAGCAGGAGCTTGCGGAACTCACGGACGTGCTGGCCAAGTTTCAGCCGACCAAGATCGCGATTGAGGCCGATCCGGACAACAAGACTATACCTGCCGCTTTTCAGGACTACCTCGCCGGCAAGCATGAGCTGTCGCGAAACGAAATTGAGCAGATCGGTTTTCGGCTCGCCAAGCAGCTGGGCCAGAAGCAGCTGTACCCAGTCAACGTGGAGGGCGAGTTCCCTTTGCAGCGCGTCATGAATTACGCCAAGGCAAAAGATCGCTCGCAGGAGCTGGAGCAGATCATGGGCTCCAGCGGACAATCGGCATCGGAGGAGGAGGCATACGTCAAAAGTCACACCGTCCTTCAGTCGCTGCTCCACATGAACTCGCCCAGCTCAGTCGCCGCGGAGAATGATTTCTACATGCAAGTGGCGAGCTTTGGCGAGGACGGCGACTACGCCGGGCCGGACCTTCTGGCCGACTGGTACACGCGCAATATTCGCATCCATAGCAATATTCTCAAGCTGATCACCTCCCCAACGATCGCATCTTGGTTGTCTACGGCTCCGGTCACCTGGGCTGGCTGCAGGAGAACGTGAAGATGGACTCCCATCTCTGCCTGCGAACTCTGGCCGAATTCGTTCCGGGCAAGTAAGCATGTCGGCGAACATATATTCCTTCAAATGCGACACATCGCCATCATCGGTAGCGGTCCGGCGGGTTGTTACCTGGCGGACAATCTGCTTCGCCTGATTCCCGACGCCTCCATCGACATCTTCGAACGGCTGCCCGTGCCGTTCGGGCTTGTCCGGTACGGAGTTGCTCCCGACCATCAGGGCACGAAGGCAGTAGCGCGTGTGCTCGACCGCGTGCTCTCCCGCGACCGCGTCAGCTTTTTCGGCAATGTCGAAGTTGGCCGCGACATTCAGCTTGAGGAGTTGATGTCGTTCTACGATGCGGTCGTGCTGGCAACCGGCGCCTCGCGCGATCGCCGTCTCAACATTCCGGGCGAGCAACTTCCCGGAGTCCTCGGCTCGGGCGCGTTCACCGGCTGGTACAACGGCCATCCGGACCACCAGCCGCCGGCAGTTCACGGCATGCGGTCCGCAGTAGTCATCGGTAACGGGAATGTGGCGATCGATGTGGCCCGCGTTCTCGCCAAGAATTCGCCCGAGATGGCCGGTTCCGATCTTTCGCCCGAGGTGATGTCGTGGCTGGAAACGCAGCCGATCGAGGCCATTCACATCGTCGGCCGGCGCGGTGCCGCCGATGCGAAGTTTACAGAGCACGAACTCGCCGAACTCGGCACTTTGCAGAAAGCGGTTCCCATCGTGGCAGATCCGGCTGGCCTGTCCGGAAATAGCGCTGTCGATCGAGACCCTGCGCAGTTTCGCAACAGAACAAATCGCGCATCGCTTCAGTCACGATTCACTTTCATTTCAATTTGACGCCCGGTCGCCTTCCTCGGCGACGAGCGACTTAGGGGCGTGCAGTTCCGTTCTGCCGACGGAGCGCTCAGCGAAATTTCTGCGCAACTGGCCGTCACCTGTATCGGATACGAGACGCGCGCTTGCTGCACTGCCATTCCCGCCAATGGAACTTTTCCAAACCAAGAAGGAAAAATCCAAGACAGACTGTACGTCGTTGGATGGGCAAAGCGCGGCCCTTCGGGAACGATTCCGACAAACCGCACCGAGGCACAGTCCCTGGCTCAGAAAATCGCGAGTGAAATAGTGGACGGTGCACGACCGGGGAAAGCCGGAATTGTCCAACTGCTCGAACAACGGCAAGTCTGCTGGGTGGACTATGCTGCATGGCGGCGAATCGACGCAGCAGAATTGGCACGCGCGGGTAGCGAGCGTTGCCGGATAAAATTCAGCACCGTGGCCGAGATGCTGGACGCGGCCCAGGCATCCCAGCTTCGCCCTGCCTAATGGCAGTTGCGACGAATACCAGCCGCATCGCTCCGTAAACCAACTGGCTGAATTAAGCTTCCAATCCGAAATGGGGCAAAATCAACAACTGCAAGATGGAACGGCGTCGTTTGGTAATGTACGCTGTGCAGGACACTATTCGGGCCAAACCATGAGCACCAACTCACCACACCCGCACGAGGTACCCGCCGCCACACACACCGGGGAGGTTTGCGGATGGTGGCCGTTCTGGAAGCCCTCAAGGGTGCTTTAGCGCTGCTGGCGGCCTATGTGCTCATTTCCATGATCCATCGCGACGTTGATTTCGAGAGCGCGGCGGAGAGCATTCTTTTCTTTTTGCATCTTAGTCCCGGTCATCGCCTGTCGCAGGCGTTTCTGCACGCGGCAGACAAGATGTCGGACGTGAACGTGATGCTGATCGCGGGACTGGCCGGCGCCTATGCCCTTCTGCGCTTCCTCGAAGGATATGGCTTGTGGAGACAACGGGCATGGGCGGAATGGCTGGCGATCATCTCCGGATGCGTGTACATCCCGTTCGAAGTGTACAAAATAGTGCGTCACCCCAATGCATTTCATTGGGCGCTCCTCGGCATCAACATCGTCGTGGTTCTCTACATCGCCTGGGTGCGCTGGGACGAAATCACCGCCGCCCGACTGCAAAGGTCGGAAATGCCCAGCGAAGGGGACTAACCCACATGCGCGGAGTGCAGGGCCTCGTCTCTCAACAGTTCCAGAACGCCCCGGCGCGCGTTGTCGTCTTCCGTTCCGAAAGCCGGTGGCTCAATCTCCTCAAAGTAGCGCCAGGCGCTGTACGCCTGCACCGGGTTGCCGCTCCGCTGTGCGTCGGCTAGCCGCCTCGCACAACAGGGCAAACGCGAGACTTTGGCTCAAGCGGTGCAATAATTTCCTTGCATAGCGTTGTGCACTCTGCTCGTCGCGCATCGCAGCTTCAACTGCTTCGCGGTCACCGTCGAGTCTGCCTTGCATAGCCTTGCGTAGTTTGCCCTGCGTCTCTGGAAGCTTTTCCTGGATCCCTTCCATTCGCGACTGGTATTGCTCCCATCCTCGATAACGAGGAGCCAGCAGCCGCAATAACTCCAGGGCCTGAATGTTGGCCGGGCCCTCCCACACTGTCAGCACTTGCGCATCGCGTAACAGACGCGCCACGGGATAGTCGCTGGTATAGCCATTGCCGCCGATCAACTCCAGCGCAGCCCGGGCCGCGGTGATGGCGTACTCCGCCGTCAAGTATTTCGCGAGCGCGGTGACCATTCGCAACCAGGTGCGGCGTTCTCGGTCTTGCTGCGTCTCGTCGAAAGCGATGGCAGCCTCGAAGGCCAGCAGTGCGCCTGCCTCGAACTGCACCCGCATCCGCAACAGCTCATCCTGCACCATGGGGTAATCAACCAGGGCGTGGCCGAAGGCATGGCGGGATTTCGCCCAGGCAAGTGCCTCGCGCAGTGCTCTGCGTTGCACCCCGGCGGACCCGACGGCGTTGTGAACACGGCTGTACTCGAGCGCCTCCATCATCAGACGGAAGCCATCGGGCGGCGCAGCCACTTCGACAGCTTTCCGCGCCGAGTAAATCGATCTCTCCGGTCGGAAGTCCTTTGGTACCGAGCTTGTCTTTCAAGCGACGGATGCGATAGTGGTTTGGCCGACCATCTTCCAGATGACTCGGCACGAGGTAGAGGCCAAGTCCGGCAGTTCCGCTTGCAGCTCCCTCGGGCCGCGCCGTTGCTAGCGCAAGACCGCTGTTGGCGTTGCTGGTGAACCACTTCAATCCGTGCAGCGCAAAGCGGTCGCCGTTGGGAACAGCCGTCGTGGTAGTCGCTCCCACGTCGCTGCCGCCGTGTTGTTCGGTCGCCCATGTGCCGCCGGTCTTGGCCAGACCGTCCATCCGGACAACATCGTAAAGAAATTGCTGCCGTACCGCGTCCGGCGCATGCGCGCTGAGTACGTACGCAACCGCTCCGGTGAGCGTAACCGGACAATGCAAGCTAATGTCGGATTGCGACAATACATAGCCCATCGCGAAGGTCAGCAGGTGCGGCGCCTTCTCGGCGTACGGCAATCCAATGATTCCGCGACGATAAAGTTCCTGGTGTTGCTCGTCGTACCACCGGTTAAGCACGACCCGGTTCACGACTTCGCCGTTGCGGTCGTAGGTCTCCAACGCCGGAGGCGCGTAGCGGTCGGTATAGTTGGCTTGCGCGTCCACTTCCGTGCGCACCCAGTCGTGGAATTCGGCGAGCTGCCTGGAATAGCCGGCCATACGCGGCACGCGCGCGATCAGCCACGGTTCGAGATAGAGGTCGAAGCTGGTGGAATCGTTCATGTTCACCTCCGCGACACGGCGAGGAGCCAACTAGCGATCAGCTTAAACCTTTTGTGAAAATCTGGCGCAGCACGATTTTCCTTCTTGCATTTCACACCCGAGTTGTGGCAAGGTAATTTTCGCGTCAGGAGAAACGTCCGATGATCAGTCGCACACACAATCCGATGTGCAGGCAATCAGCGCCAAATCTGGTGCTGGGAAGCCGCCGGGCGTGGTTCGTCCTCTGTAATTAACCTCCGGCTCCACGCCTACCCATCGCTAAATCTTGGCCGTCGCTTGGTTGCGCCTTCGCATAATGGCGACCAATTTGCCAGCCACATTTCCGCCGCGAAAAGTCGCGGTATCAATTGTTGCTGCCCCGCAAGCTTCGGGCTTGCTTTCGTTCTTCGCTTAGCGGTCGTTGCGACAGGTTTCTTGTTTTCTTGTGGTTGTGAGGTGAGCCATGTTGACCTTGAACATTTTGGCCAATGTAAAGAGCCGCGAGGCCCTGTGCACTTCGTGTGTTTACGAAGTGACTCAGAAGGGCTACAGCGGCGAGAAGCTCACCTTCTGCAACTACGGAGGCGGTCTGCGCGAGCTGAAGTTCGAAGTGTGCGAGTGCAGTGTCTATGTTGACAGCCGCATCCCCAAGCCTGCGAAAACTATCGGCTTCATCAAGCCTGGAGAAACTGTCAGGCCCAAGATCACCGTGATCAAGATCGCCTAGCGGTCAAACCTCAACAAAGTCGACTGGGACCAAGCCGCCGAGCAAAACCTGTTCGGCGGTCCCCGGTCGGCGCAGCCCTCGGCCACCGTGCTGATTAAGGCATCGGAAGTGCCCACTATGTGGTGAGAGCGTCACGTAACAAGATAATGGTTTGTTCTTCCTCCGGCGCAGTGATGCCCTCGGGTAAGCGGCCGCCGTTGTATTCCACCAGACGATTCTTCCACTTCAAGAACTCGGTAATTGTCTGCGGCTCGATGCGCACTTCCACTCGCCGGAGGCTCGCCAGCAGCAGGTTCATCTCTTTCATCAGACCCACTGAGCTTCTCAGATCCTGCTTCCCCGGCTTTACCGATATTTGCACCTGACGGCCTTTGCACTCGAGCAGGCCCCAATGCCTGGGCAATTCTTCACGCGCAATCAAGCCCAGCCGGAGCCATATAGAACCGCCGGCTGCCGAGACCCTCTTCCGGCTTCAGCCGAAATGGCTTGTTGGCATCGGCGAGAAAGTCGCTGCGTGAGATCTTTGCATTCCACAACCACCGACTGGCAGGAGCCTTTCCATCCAATGACATCGGGAACCTCGCCGGTGGCGCAATACTGCTCGGAGAGGATGATGCCGCATCTGTATGTATAGCGCAGCCACTCCACAGCTCGCTCAACCAACTGAGCGTGTTTCGCCTCGGACGATGCTCTCCTCATGCTGCTGTTGTAGTCCGAATTCCGAGCTTTGGGGAGTATCGGAAGAGTGGCGGGCAGACTGCGTTCGACGACCTTCCCTGGCCATCGGACCCGTAATTGTTTCGTGTAATATCAAGGATTCGCATGTCGTGGATGATCCAAGCTGAAAATGTTCGCAAAACTTACCACATTGGCAAAGTGGACGTGCCAGCGTTGCGCGGCGTTTCCCTGGAAGTCGAGAAGGGAGAATTCGTCAGCATTGTCGGTCCCTCGGGTAGCGGAAAGTCAACCTTGTTCTACATCCTGGGCGGACTGACCCACGCCGACTCCGGACGGGTACTGATCGACGGCACAGACTTCACCGCCTTGTCAGACTCGGCGCGCACGCGAATGCGCAAATCGAAAATCGGCTTCGTCTTCCAGAAGTTCAATCTGCTGCCCACGCTGACCGCACAAGGTAACATCGAGATCGCCCGCGACATCGCCGGCAAGAGCAATGGGAACGGCAGTCACGAATATATCGATCGAATCACGCGGCTGCTAGGCGTTGATAATCGTCTCGACCATCGCCCTTCCGAGCTGAGCGGAGGTGAGCAGCAGCGAGTGGCGCTGGCACGCGCTCTGGTGAATCAACCCGCCATTGTGCTGGCCGACGAGCCCACCGGCAATCTCGATTCGCAGAATTCCGAAATTGTTCTGAAGATGCTTCGGCAATCGAACCAGGAGCTGGGACAAACCGTGTTGATGATTACGCACAATCCCGAGGCCGCCTCCTATGGCGATCGCATCGTTCACATGCGCGATGGTTCCATCGTGCCACCCGAGCAAGACCCGCAATGGAGCCTCGCCCATGACTGAAGATCTTCGCTCTCCCATTCTGCCCGGAGCCGGCGCCTCCGACTACGAACGCTACCTCCGCACCGACGAATTGCTGGCGCTACAGAAGTCGCCGCAGGAAATGCTGCACCCCGACGAACTGACGTTTCAGGTCACGCACCAGGCTTCGGAATTGCTGATGAAGGGGGCAGCGTGGGAACTCGATCGTGCCCGGCAATACATTCACGAAGGAGACTTCAAGAATGCTGCGCGGTTGCTGCGCCGAGCCAACAAGATGCTCGATCATCCGCTCCGCATGCTTAGTTTGCTCGAGAGCATCACGCCCTATGAGTACCACATCATCCGCGCCGGACTTGGGCACGGAAGCGGCCTCGACTCCCCGGGATTCCTCGCGCTACTGCACATCGCGCCTCGCCTCGCCGACGCTTTCTTTGAGCAGGTGAAAAATGCCGGCCTGACTCTGGAAGAGCTCTACCGCCGTCACACAGAGTTCTTCGAGCTGCACGATATTGCTGAGGAATTGGTCGATTACGACGAGCACATGCAGCTCTTCCGCTACGCCCACCTCAAGCTGGCCCAGCGCATCATCGGTGGCGGCGTAGTCGGCACCATGGGAACACCGGTGGAAGTGCTCAAGCAAAGGATGGAGTACCCGCTATACCGGGCGCTCTGGGACGTACGCAACGAAATAACCACTCGGGTCAACGCCGACCAAGCCACTGGACACGGTGGAGTGTATTGACTGGCTTTAGCTTGCGTCGAGTCTTCTTGGGTGTCATGTCCCCGCTCTCATTTGCCCGTCAGTTCTGGCTTTCGCTATAATCCAATACGGCGAGCGGGAGTAACTCAGTGGTAGAGTGCGACCTTGCCAAGGTCGAAGTCGCGGGTTCAAATCCCGTCTCCCGCTCCAGAATTCGTCGCCCTCGCCGCGCGCGAGGGTTTTTCGCATTACCCATCTTCGAGGCGCGGTACCCAAGTGGTAAGGGAGAGGTCTGCAAAACCTTTATGCGTGGGTTCGATTCCCACCCGCGCCTCCAAAATAAACTTCTACGTGCCTATCAGTTAACGAGACCGCTCCCGCCGTGTACCCGAGATGTACCCCTCGTTGCGGATTCGGGCGTCGCCCAAGTGCGGCGGACGTCGGCTTCGAGCTGCTCCTGGCGATCGCGCACCCATGGCGTGTAATGCTTTTCGGTGGTGCGTATCGATTCATGTCCAAGCAACATGGAGACGCGCTCCATGGGAACACCAGCGAGCAGTAATTCGACTGCGAAGGTGTCACGGAACCGATGGGCGTGACCGTGGAGGATCCGAGTCAGCTCGAATAGTCGGCGGAGAATACGCTGCCAGGTGCCCGCAGCGCTCGCAGGGCGTGATCGGCCGGTCCAGAAGAAGTATTTCCCGGCCGGCAAGGACTCCAGCGCCTGCACCACCGTCGGCGGCAAGGGACAATACACGGCAGTGCCGGTCTTGGCGGTATAGAGGAAGAGTTTGCCGTCGGTGATGCGGTCGCGCTCCAGGGTCACCGCATCCTGAATGCGAAGTCCGCTGTAGCGCAGCAGCAACACCAGGGCCCGCAAACGCGGAGCATTGAGGTGAGCGACCTTCGGGGGCTGGTGTTGATAGAGAAGATCACAGGCACTCAGGATCTCGGCCATCTCTGCGGCGTTAAACGGCATTGTGGGCGCGCTTTTGACCTTCGGGTTTTTCAAACGGCGCGTCGGGCTTTCGGGAATCCATCCGGCATCCGCGGCGAAACGAAAGAAACTTTTCAAACGCTCGAGCGTTTTAAGTGCGGCCAGGTTTTGCAACGGCCAGGACGTGCGGAACTTTCTGCATGTAGCCAGGTCGAACTCCCGAAGAAAGCGCAGACCGAACTGGCCTGCGAACCGTTCCATCCGGCGACGAAGCAGCTTGTACTTGGAGAGCGTCGACGGGCCGAGATTGCGGGCTTCCGCATCCGCCAAGAATTGATCCCAAGCATGCTCTATGGTGATAGGTTCGGTCTGGGGAGCTGATTGCTCGCCAACGGCCTCCCATTCGCGCACCACGTCCTGAGCCTTCGCCCAATCGCGGAGCCTTAGCGAGTGCCGAATTTCCCGATCACCAATAAAGCCATCAACCCAGATCGGACACTTGCAGCGCCGATACCCGCGTCCGACAGCGCGATGCTCGCAACTCTTCTCGTGCCGACGATAAACGGTAAGCATGGCTAGCTCTCCCGGCCCCGTTTCAAGTATGCGTTAATGGCGCGTCGAATTAGCTCGGCAACCGGAGCGCCCGTCTTGGCGGACAGCTTTTCCAGGGCCTGTTTCTGCGCGGGTTCCAGAAAAACATTCATTCGGATTTTGTTCATGATCTGTTATACGCCACAAGGTGTATACGGGCACAAGAATTCCGATCAAGCGAGGCTGAGCCTCCGATGTACCCGCGCAGCAACGCTTTCGGGAATGCGCAGAGTGCGGTAGCGGCGCTGGCCGCGTAGCCGCGGCCGCTCAATTAACAAAACGCCAGGCTCATGCTCGAAGAGCCTGCGCACAGTGTCTGAGCTGAGACCCCAGAGGCTTCCAAGTTCCTCTGGGGTGTAATGACGCTGCGCCGCCGGGCTCGCTTCCGCTTGCGTTGCGTTTGCGGCTGCGACCGAATTGTGTGCAAACAGTGCCATCAGAAGCACAGCTTTAGAACATTGCGCTGCGGACTATGAATCCGACGCGGCTTAGCCGAAGGGGGCCAACTTACACCGAAGAGGACCAAGATTATTTGTTGGCATCCTTCGTTCATGTTTGGCCCTCTTCGGGAAGTGACCACTCCCAACCGCCATTCATCTGGGGCTTGTCGGAGCGCACGTTTAGTTCTTTCTTAGCGCGTTTCAGAGTTCGTTCGCTGATGCCTTCCCGCCCAGCTTCGGCCATGACGTCCTTTGCCGGACGTGGCCCCTGGGCAAGCACGCTCAAAAGGAATTCTTTGGCATCGACTCTCGCTCCGGGTTCCTCCCCGTTCAGTTCCGGCGCGAGAATCTTCGAGGCGGTCAGTTGGCTTTCTCCGGTCCAGCGAAACGTGCCATCTGCCTCGATCACGTATCCGAGAGATGGTCCAAACTGGCCGAGATTTGACTTCACCTGCACCAGCGCACGCTGCGCTGGTTCATCCGGCGAGCAGCCTGCGAGCAATTCGGTTCTAACCGCCCCGCTGAGGTCAATACTCCCGAGTCCGCGGTGAATTGCCTTTCCGGTTTGGGCTTTGCTCAAGTGCCGGACCAGCAGGATGCAGCAACCAAACTCTTCGGCAAGGCGAGACAATCCGTCCATTACTGGGCGCGTTTCATTGGAGCGGTGCGCGTCCACCTCGGCACCTAGGTAGGACTGGATAGGGTCAACGATCACAAGCCGCGCATTGGTCCGCTGCAGCGCATCGCTCAGGAGTTGCACGTCGGAGAGCCGCACGCCCCCACGCTCAGTACGCTTGCCGTTGCCAGTGACCGAACCACGAAGAATATGGAATCGGCTCGGGTCACCTCCGAGTGAATCAAATCGAGGTCGCAGTACGTGTTCCGGGCTATTTTCCTCACTGAGATAGAGCACGTCCGCCGGTTCGCGATGTTCGCCTGTGCACGGCACTCGCCCTGTGGTAATCGAGGCGGCGATCGCAAGGGCGATGTAGGTCTTGCCAGCTCCCGGATCGCCGCTGAGCATGGCTAACATGCCGTTAGCCAAATAGGGCTTCCAGAGCCAATCCACTTCCTTAGCTTCCACTTGAGAAAGCGTGAGAATCTCGGGACGCCGCGACAATAGGCGTGGTTCATAGGGCAAAAGATTGCCATCTAGGTCGTATCCAGCCCGCAAGGCGTCAACCGTTCGTGCGAGCTGTTCCAACAACTGTTCGGAATCTGCCCCAGGTTCCGCGGTTTGGCGTCCCATGTGGTCAGCAAGCTTCTCTATCTGGCGGAGTCGCGAAAAACGAATGACCGCTTCGGTGCGGCGCTTGATTAGGCCGGAATGCAAGACGACGCCATCTATCAGAATGTCTAAGTATTCAACGCCGCCTATGGCGCCAAGCCTGTCCTTTTGCAGGGATTCCACCAGCGTAAGGATGTTGAACGGTAGTCCCTCCTCATAGGATTGAAGCATCAGAGCGAACACCTCGCGGTTCGCTGCTAAGTAGAAATCGTCTACGGCAAGCTCAGCTAAGGGCCCGCGCAACACGCTATTGTCCAAAAGAGCCGCACCTAGGCACGCACGTTCGGCCTCCGCTGAATACAAGCCATCGGAGGGCTCGACGTTAGTTGCGACTGCGTGCGCTGTCATAAGATCCTCGGACTCTTCGCGGGGATTTGTGGGACGTCCCCAGGTTCGATAGGGATTCGCTCAGGCCGCGGCGCATCGGGCACATAGTCAGGCAGCAGAGCGCGAGAAAGGCGATACATACTCACGCCTTGGCGTTTTACACGTCGGACCAGGTGATCGTCGCAGTCCAGCCCACGGAGCAATCGCCGCACGTAGATCGGATGGAAAGAGCCGCTCCTCGCGATCTCCTCTTGGCTGACTGTCGCCGTCCTGGTGCCGTTCTGCAGATTGTCCAGCAGGACACGCATCACCCTGGTTTTTGCCGGGCCGATCCGCGTCTTGGCGCGGGCCTTCGCCTTTCTGAAGCTCGAGCAAGAATGCGGAGCCGGCATTCTTGCCCTTGCTCTGGCAAGGGAACACAAGCCAGCCGCGGGCATCCAGCCCTAGGGCTTGCGGCAAAGGGTTGCTATCTGACATCGCGCCAGAGTCTCCCATTAATTGTGGATTCGGGAATCCGGCGCGTGGTAGGATGCGGTTTGGTGATTCGCTCCGCGTTTCTACATCGCGCCGGGGTGATTCGGGGCTGCCGGTCGGACAACCAGCAGCCCCTACCGTTTCTGCCTCTTCGGGGCATACCGAAGGACGCGCAATCCACGAACCAAGTTCGGAACTTGCTTGCTCCGCTGAGGTCGAACACATTTTGGTCCATCGATCACCTGCGTAGAATGAACACAACCGTGCTCGCGACCTCGACGCCCCACATCTTCGACTCAGCGAATATGTCGAATCTCATACAGACCCTATACAGCAGATCCGAGCGCCCCACAAGTGCTGGGAAATCTGTGGATTACGTGGAATGTTGTGGAAATGGCGTGGCCTAACCCTGTAAGCCAACGCGGCCAAAAGACTTAACGCTGCACAACATTAGTGCATTGCACCGCGGATAGTGCAGCAATATTTTCGTCAGCGCCATTGCACACAAATTGTTCGACTACCGATGCCTCGCCCCACCCGCTCCCAAGAATGTCGGGAAGGAAATCGCAAAGACAACCCTCAAATCGTGATCGAAGCAAAACTGGCGTTTCTTCTCTGTTTGCGGAGAAGGTGAATCGGGGCCTGGCGTCTACCGAGGTCCCCATGGGACTGACGCTACGGGAGCTGATCTTGCGGCACGGCCGCGTTAGCTCCGCTTACACTGATATCGTCGTCAACCCAGAACGCTATGTCGCTACCGAAGTTGCCACAGGCGAACCTGCACCTAATCTGCACCCGCATCCCAATAACTATATAGTTATCAGAAGTTTGGCCGCATCTCTGACGGTTTATAAAACCGTCGTCAAGAATTCGGCAAATTTGCCGTTGGGTGCCCGTGCGGACCTGCCCAACCCTCCGCGTTTGCAATGATGGTCGCCGCGCAGACTCGAAAGCAAGTGCGAGTGCAGGGAACAGTGCTGCGATATTACGTCATCGTTCCAATGACGGATGAGCCCAGGTCAGTGAGTAACCTAGATCAACCTGGCCGTACTCAACAGTGCCGACGCAAAACACCCGTATGGAATGCGAGCTGAGATCATCGGCAGCGGATTACGCGTCTTTCGCCTTATTCCACTGCGCCCAACGGGCTTTCATGATCACCGCCAGTCGTTAGCGTCCGGCTGGCGTGATGCCACCTTTGGCGCGTGCTGGCTTGGGGGAGCAATCCTGCCGCGGAGATTTTGGCCCGTGCGGCAGCGCTCATCGTTTTCTTGTGTGGGACAGCCGTCAATGATTGCTCTGGCTTTGCAACGGCCCGCTTTCGTCGTCGCTCGACACCTGCCGTTTGCCGCTGTTTGCCGCTTAACCGGCTTGGGTGATAACCCGTCTGTAACTGATGGCGTGTCCAGATCGCCTCTTCCAGCTTGGTCGAAACTTCCCCGACAAGAACTGTGAATGGGCGGAGGTCGAAAGACAGCACCTGCATATCAACCAGGTGGATTTCCGCGGATGTGTAACTTTTGCGGATCTGGCACATCACTACGCGGAACATGAGCTCGTCGAACCCACCGAATCCATCCATCCGAAGGCACACACGACAATCCGAGCTTACGAGCGCTCAGCAACGTCGATCAAACCATCGCTTTTTACCGCGACAAGCTTGGCTTTGAGACGAGATTCCAGCAGCCGGATCGAAACCCTTTGTTCGCGATCATCGGCCGCGACGGAGCGCAGATCTTCGTCAAGTCCGATAAAGACACGGCGCCGCTGCCGAACCCAACGCGTAGTCCCTGCATGAGGTGGGATGCCTACGTCTATGCACCAGACCCGGATGCGCTCGCCGTCGAATTTGCCGATCATGGAGCAGCATTTAGCGTGCCCCTTAAGGATACCCACGATGGTCTTCGCGGGTTCGAGATTTGCGACCCTGACGGCTACGTCTTGTTCTTCGGTCGACCAAGGTAGACGGCGGCGCAGCGATGCGGGGTTCAAATACATCCTAAGTTTTGGGTTTCTACTTTTTGGGCTCGAATCCGCGCCCGACCTGGAACACGTGGCCATCCGGATGGCGAAGGTGCGAGCGCAAACACAACAGAAATGAAGCGGATTTTTGATTTTCCTATACATCAAGACCAGACAAATCTGTTCACACTTGGATTCATGCCGAAACGAGATTTTGTTTTTCCTATACGTCAAGAGGCTGCGTACTTGATGGTTATTCAGTCGCAGCCAAGTCCCAGCGTGACAGGAGGCGGTATGGAGCGAATCAGCGTGTTAAGTTAAAGCTCGCTGGTGTCCAACAGCTCGTATCCCCTCGCCACTCGTCGAAGGTTCCGATGTAAACTATTGCGGGACGACAAGCCTGGGCGGGATCAACGGCCCCTACTCCGACGGCACAGTCTTCAAAGTCACGCCAGACGGACTGACTCCCAGCGGCAACGAGAGCGTGCTTACCTGAGGAAGGGTTTCAAAATGCGATCTAGAATCTGTGCGCTCGTGGCGTCCACGGGCATGATCGTGGCTATATCGCTCTCGGCTGCCGTGAGGGTGCGAGCTCAAGCACCAGAGGTCTCGCCCCACGTATTCGGCTGACCGGTGGCCAGTTCGCAACCGAACGAATTGTGCCCATGAGATGGCTTTCATGAATGTCCACGTCACACCCGGTTGTGACCTCTGCACTTGTTGCATGTGACATGAACGTGTTCCGATGATGTGTATCGGGACAGAGCCTCGAATGCCGTAACTTACCCGCACAGAACTGGGAGCTGCTGCGAAGACTCGTGGATTTGAGCCTCGGATGCGCCATCGCATTGCCATCCGGCCGTAAGTGAGCGGCGATACGTTGTGAGCCACAGGGGGTCGTCGTGCTTACACCATACGGATTAGACATCATAGAAAACTGTCTGAGCTGCAAGATGCGGGTAGCACATATCTTTTGCGATCTTCCCGCCGCTGCGTTGCAGACTTTCGAAACGATTAAATATGCCACCGCGTATCCCAAGGGTGCCGTGCTGTTTGTCGAAGGCCAGGCACCGCGCGGCATCTTCGTTTTGTGCAGGGGCCGGGTCAAACTTTCCATCTGTGCGTCGGATGGCAAGACTTTAATTCTGAAGATTGCCGAAGCGGGCGAAGTTCTGGGACTGAGCGCCACCGTCAGTGGCACGCCCTACGAGTTGACGGCGGAAACCCTCGATCCGTGCCAAGTGAACTTCGTGAAGCGCGAAGATTTCCAGCGCCTACTGAGGGAGCACAGCGAGGCCTGCCTGCACGTCGCTGAACAATTGAGCGACAAGTACAACGCCGCCTGCCGCGAGATTCGTGCGGTCGGACTACCACACTCCGCAACGGAGAGACTGGCGAAGCTTCTGTGTGACTGGAGCACGCAAAACGGGGAAGCCGCCAAGGCCGAGCCGCGCCTCAAGCTCGCGCTCAGCCATGACGAGATGGCGCAGATGATCGGCACGTCGCGGGAAACCGTGACCCGCTTGTTCGCTGACCTAAAGAAGCGGCATATCGTGGAGAAGAAAGGCTCAACCCTACGCATACGGAACAAGACGGCGCTGAAGGCTCTGGCTCTTACGCAGTAACGTAAAGCCATTCCTCGAAGGCGCCTGACGAGCAAGCCAAAGATCGTAGCTGCTCTTCCCGGTGGAAGACAACGCAGCACGACTGCCGTAGGCGCTCTCAGTTTTATCTTCACCCCCAGAAGCCCGGGTGCAAGGAGCGCAGCAATCATGAGACCCGTTCACACATTCAGCGTGGTACCGTCCCTGCCGCCCGCGATCGAAGGATGCGCGAAGTTGCCTTCAATCTTCGCTGGTGCTGAAGTCATGAGTCCGTAGAACTTTTCCGCCGGCTGGATCAGGATCTATGGGAAAAGGCGGGACACGCTTCAATGCGTAGAAGCTGTCGCGAAGAAGGGCGACGCTGAGGTGGTGGAGTAAAGCGGTGAGCCGTTCCTGCTTCCTTACTGATGCTGCTCGACGCACACCGTCCAACCCCTGGGACATGCGTGTTCCGCTCTGTGTCGGAGGCATGTGTGATCGAACGATGTTTTCCCCTGCCTGCGCCCTTCCCTCCCCGGCCTCCGCAGTTGGTTGCCCTCCCTTGTTCGGCTGGTTCACGGGTACTACGGCACAGTCCGACTTCTCCAGCACGTGCGTGTCCGCCGTTCGGTTCATGGCCTTCGCGGACCGTCCTGGCTCACTCGACCCAGGCGCACTGGAGATCTCCCGGTTCTCGTGCATGTTGTTTCTCAGCGTGCGCGGGTTCTTAGACTACGCAGGACCGGACAGCCGCTCGCGTTTAACGCGGCTGCCGTGTTGCCTTCCTCCATCTCGGAAGGGAGTCGGCATCCTGATCCATCGGCTTTTCGAAGCTCAATAGCCCGGCCCACTGGTACCTCTGGTCTACGCTTCAGGGGATAACTCACGTTATCTCCTGCAAGACTCGAGGCTAGGATGGAGTCGCTGTTCTCCTTTCCTGTAGGGCTCTTGCATCCCCTACAACATGCCGGTTTATCCCCGGCGCACTCCGATTTGCCGACGATTTAGACGCATCAGCGCTCTGCTTCTCGCTTCAAGGCATCGAGCCATGCCTTCTGCGCCTTCTCAAGATCTTTGGAGGAATAAAACAGCTTTAGCATGAAGCCTTGCATCGACTCGTTTGTGCTGACCAACGTGCTTAATTGCGCTTAGAATTTTCGCTACTCTGCGATCCCTGCGACCCGATTGAAGAATCCGATCAGGTATTTCCAGATCAGGTAATAGACGATCATCACGACGGTAAATGCCAGCGCCACATACACATAGTCAATCTCCACCACATCGAAATAGATGAAGCCGTGGCCTGTGACTTTTAGGAAGCCCAGGCAACGACCGAGGAGGAATCCCGCTGGCGCGAGGATGAAAGGAAGAATCGCGCCGTGAATCCCCAGCGGCAGGTGCGTGTGCAAGCGCGAAGCCAGGTACATCATGTTCCACACGCCGAACAGATTGGGGATGATCGCCATGGGGAAAATGATGACCCGCTCCACGGGGATGGGGACGTTATAAACAAATCGCGCGATGCTGAATAGGGTTAGGGCGACCAGCAAAAGCGGCGTCGGCACAGCGATTCCTGCCATGTAAGCGCGCAGGTACGGATGGTTGTTCATAAAGTCTCCTTCTACAGGTGGTACGCGAACACGAGAATCAGTTGCGGGAAGAACAGGAACACGCTGGCGCTCAGGCCAATCAATGCCCAGTCGTACCAGGGCACACGGGCAGGGCGAGCGTCGAGTTTGCGCAACACCATGGGCCAGAGGTCCCGGCGGAGTTCAGTGTTCACCGGGGGGAACGATTGCTGCAGAGCTTTGCGAATCTGGCGTTCGTCGTGTTCGGTCATTTCCTTACCCTCATGTACTTTCACTCAGGGCCTTACCCCGAGGCGGCTCAATTGTTTGCGCAGGATGCGAACCGCGCGGAAGACACGCAGCTTGACGGCACCGACCGAGGTCCCTAAAGCATCTGCAATTTCGGCATAGGGTCGTTCTTCCACAAGTGCAAGCGTCGCCGCCACCTGCAACTTCGCCGGCAGGCGGCGAAATGCCTGCCGGATCTTCTCCCGCGTCTCCTGCTGCAGGAGATGATCGGGCGAAGTCGCTCCGGCGGGTTCTGTGAGCAGACCCTGTTCCGGGCGTTTGCGCCGGAGATGGTCGAGCGCCAGGTTGGTGGCGATCCGCCGCGCCCAGGCGACGAAGTTTCCATCCGGCCGGAACTGGTGGCGCGCCCGGTAGATGCGCCAGAGAGTCTCTACAGTCAAATCCTCCGCGATCCCTGGGTCGCGCACAATCCGCGCGATCCATGCGTAGATATCGCCCTGAAACTGCCGGACCAATGTCTCGAAAGCATCGATCTCGCCAAGCGCAAATCGCCGGAACAGATCCATGGGCTTCTCTACTCTCTATTACGAGGCCGGAATGAGTAGGTTACAAGTTTTCTTGGCGCTCGCCCGAACGAGGGGTGAGGAAAGTGCTATCTATGGGAACAACTTCACAACTACGTACAGCATTCCGAGTGGATCACGGGTAATCCGAAGTTATGCGAAAGCCGGAATGTGATTGCATTGGCGCTTGGGCGGCCGGCGAGCCGCGAAGTTCCCCAGAAGTCTTCTCCTGGGAGATCTGGCCGGATTAGGAACGAGAAACGCCCTAGCATCCATCGGAGTTTCCTACTCCACGCGTTGTCCAGATTCGTGTCAGTTAATGGAAAATCGCCTTTGCGTCCATCGGACTAAGTTCAAGCAACGTCCTGTTATCGACAATTGTCATCCGACGCAGCAAGGCACGGACATGGTCATCAATCTGGCTGCCGGGCTCGATTCCAGGCCGTACCGAATGCGGCTTCCCGCTTCGCTTCGATGGATTGAGGTCGACCTACCGGACATGCTGAACTACAAGCAGGACGTGCCCGCCGCTGAACGTCCGGCATGTGCGGTCGAGCGGGTGTCGCTGGATTTAAGGGATACTGCGGCGCGCCGCGCCTTATATTTCATCGGCTCGGGGGCGAAGCGAAGCGGATGCTGATGGTGAGCGAAGGGCTCATCGTTTACTTCGAGGCCGACAGTGCTGCACTTCGCGTTCGATGGCTTGATCAACCAGCCAGGTGCGGGCGATGTAGCGATACCAACCCAGAATGGTATCCGGCTGGGCTGCGGCTGCTACTTCCTCCAGCGCCTTACGCCCTAGGCGGTGAGCGATCTCCGCTAAGGAGACTCTGATTAAGCTCTCCCTTTCCACAGGAGTATAGGTTAAAGTCACGCCAGCATGAAGCAAAGGACACTGGCGATGATGACTGGCTTTGAGCGGTACACCCAAAAGACCAAGCGGGCGTTATTCCTGGAGGAGATGGAGCAGGTGGTGCCCTGGGGCGCGCTCGGCGCGCTGATTGAGCCGCACTATCCGAAGGCGGGCAATGGGCGGCCGCCGGTGGGGGTGGAGCGGATGCTGCGGATTTATTTTCTGCAGCAGTGGTTCAATCTGTCGGACCCGGGGGTGGAAGAGGCGCTGTACGACTCGGCGGTGCTGCGGCAGTTCGTGGGCATCGATCTGGGGCAGGAGCCGGTGCCGGACGAAACCACGGTGTGCAAGTTTCGTCATCTGCTGGAGGAGCACCAACTGGGCGGGAAGATGCTGGAGACGGTGAACCTGCACCTGCAGGAAAAAGGAGTGCGCATCACGACCGGTACCATGGTGGACGCTACTATCATTCACGCCCCCAGCTCGACCAAGAACCGGAAGGAGAAGCGCGATCCGGAGATGCACCAGACCAAGAAGGGCAACCAATGGTACTTCGGGAGGAAGGCGCATGTGGGCGTGGACAGCAAGACCAAGATCATCCACTCGGCGGCGGTGACGGCAGCCCATGTGGCCGACGCGACGGTGCTGCCGGAGTTGCTGCACGGCGAGGAGACGCGGGTGTGGGGCGACCAAGCGTATCGCGGACAGAGCGAGGTCATTCATGAATCGGCACCGCGGGCGCAAGACTGCACCCACCGCCGCTATCGCTATAAAAACCATGTCGATGAAGCGGAGCGGGCGAAGAACCGCAGCAAGTCGCGGGTGCGGAGCAAGGTGGAGCATGTGTTCCAGATCTTGAAACTGAAGTTCGGCTTCGTGAAGGTGCGCTACCGAGGACTGAAGAAGAACGCCAATCGATTGTTTGCCGCCTGCGCCCTGGTGAACCTATTCCTGGTTCGTAAGAAACTGCTGCGCCTGGCGACCCCGTAAAGACCCATAGCGGCTTAGCTGGCCGCAGTGGCAGCGCTACAGCGATAAAATACACCCCACGTATCGGATCGTAAGGGTCATACTTCGCGGTCTTCTGACGCTGCGCCGCGAAAGCACTGCTTGTTCAGAGAGTCCCTAACGTGGCCTTGTCAGCTTCCGAAAGAAGCAGTCGGCCCTTGATCTGGGCTTTCAGGATACGGTTCTCCGCAGCCAGATATTCGTTCCTCAGCAGCAGTTCTTGATCCACGGTGCCGGTGATGTAGGCCAGCATGCGAGCCCAAACCATTTTGTTCCTCTTTGGTTGATCGAGTTAAAAAGAAGCTGGATTGTAGCCCTTATCGAGACAGCGGAGAAGGCAATCCGAAGAGACGAGGCGAGGCTGCAAGCCTCGCCTTTTCAAACCGGTCGAATATCTTGACCATACGCGAATAGCGGAATTTCTCAGCCAAGAGTGACAACATAGTGAGACTGCTTTGTCAAGATGTCAAGAAGTAGTTTTTAAAATTTTCACTGTCTTTTGATAGTTAGTAGAGATTGTTCTTTAGATCAACCTCAAAGTCAGCGATCGACTGCCCATCTACTCCCGCCGCCGCTTGGTTAGCCTTCACCTTCTTGAAGGCCTCCCAGACTGCCCGCTTCGGGATATCAAACGGCTTTGCCTTGGTCATGTAGCGAATCAAAACCAATCAATTTGGATTGCTGGCGATAACAGCCCATGTGCCCCCCAATCGCCCAGCGGGAGCTGCTGCGACGCGGATCGCGAGTGCCTTGGCGATGTCACAACAGCAATCCGAACAACAGCGTTCGTTGGCGGAGTTCGCCGCTGAAGACCGGAGGCGGTCGCCTGACGGAGCGTTAGATAGCATCGCTTTTTGGCTTTCGGAGTTCGATTCTTTTCAGGGTACCCAAAGCAGATGTGCCACGAACGCCACTGACAAAGGCCAAGATGAATATGGCGGCGATAATTGGGCTCTTTACTATCCTGACCGTGATCAACGTGTAGGCTCGCGGTACGACATAAAGTAGCAAACCCGCCCACGCGGCCAATCTTGAATACTTCCACAAGCCAAAGGCAATCGCTCCGAAGATCGCCGCATCGATAAGACTGTACGCCCCAAATCCCAAGGCCCGAAAGAAGCCCACCCTAGCTACGGCGAGCAGCGCAAATGCGGCATTGGATGCCATGAGAAGGACTGCTGCCCAAAACGCTTGCTTCGTGGCCCACTCGGCGGCTTCGGTCGTATCTACATTCGGCCACACCCAGTTCCATCGTTTACGGGGTCGCTGTGTATTCATGAACTCCTTAATCGACGTTGGTCTTTGTAGGCCAGCACGAGAAGAATCGTCGCTATTATGCCGAACAGCACGATGCACATACCCGCTCCCCTTCGATGAGAAGCTGACGGGTCAAACAGATCGGGGATTAAACAGAGAGCGAGAGAACCACTAATGCTGCCAAACGTGCTTTTGTACGGCGCGTTTATTTCCTGTTCTCTCAGGCTCCTATACAACCACCTTGAATTAAATACTAATAGCAATATGGGGAGACCGATTGCAATCAAGTTAAATCCCAAGGCCCTTGGCACCGGGTTTCGGCCGGACAACGAGGCGTATTGGCTATGCGACAGCCAAGCCAAGAGAACAAAAACCGCGATCACATACGGTAGACTCTTTTTCATTTGAGCCGGAATTTCCGTTGTAGCTCCCAACAGCCCCACACTATACACCTCCGAAGGATTCCAACGCATTGTTCTCTCCTTGGATGGGTCGCAGGACTCGGGACAAGGGTCCCGTGTGCCCCAATCCGAGTCTGCAAACTGGTGACCGCGGCCTTCCCATCCGGTTTTGTCAGATACCCCTTCGTCCCCCTTGGCGGTGCAAGCCTCCGGAATATCCTTTGCACCGTTAAACTGGATCACGCAATATAACAAAGGACGCCCACACTCCAGTTTGGGCCAGGGATTCCTGAGATTACGCGCTGTCGTACCGCTGTATTCATAAAGGCCATAGATTGAGGGATTGAGTCACATGGAATCGTTTTGCATGGTGCTGACGGCAGTAATATGCGCTTATGTAAGGCGTGTTTCCGATGCCGGTCGGTCCCGGCATCGGGGTTTCTTCTGTAATCTTCACTGAGCGTTTTTGACCAGACTATGGAAGCTTTGAAATGAGATAGTTTCAAAGGAACCACCTGAAGTGCGCTGAATCGGCTCGTTAGGTGTCGGCGTGCTGACCTCGCCTGCCGCATCCCCATCCAGCAATCCGGCTGGAACAAACCCACATCTGGCAAACGGTGAGTTCCAGGAGGAACCTGATGCATTTCATGTTACGCAGTCGTGCATTGTTGTTCGCTTTGTTCATGATGGCGATGTCGTTGACGTCGTCCGCACAGATCGCCGTTACGGTCTCGTTCGGTCCTCCCGCCTTACCCATTTATACACAGCCTCTTTGCCCGGGCAAAGGGTACATCTGGACGCCCGGCTACTGGGCCTATGACGACAGTTACGGCGACTACTACTGGGTTCCGGGGACGTGGGTTTTGGCTCCCGAAGTCGGCTACCTCTGGACTCCGCCTTACTGGGGTTGGGGCGGCAACGGATTCCTTTTCTATGAGGGTTATTGGGGACCGCAAGTTGGCTTCTATGGTGGCATCGCTTACGGCTACGGATATTTCGGTCATGGCTACGAAGGCGGACGCTGGAACAACGGCCAGTTCTATTACGACCGCTCGGTGAACAACATCAACGTCACCAACATTCACAACGTCTACAACACGACGGTGGTCAATAACACGACCGTCAACCGTGTGAGCTATAACGGCGGCCAAGGCGGAATCAACGCACAACCCACAGCAGCGGAAGAGGCCGCAGCCCGCGAGAGGCACGTGCCACCCGTGGCCGCACAAACGCAACATGCGCAAGCGGCCGCCTCAAACCCGCAGCTAAGGGCCACTGTAAACCACGGCAAACCGCCGATCGCCGCTACCGCAAAGCCAGCAGCATTCAGCGGTTCCGGAGTCGTACCGGCCAAAGCAGCGGGAGCGCCCTATCATCCTCCCGCGAATCGCGTCGTAGCTCGGCCGACTGCGGGTAATCAGCCTGTAGCTCAGCCACCCTCTTCCAATCGTCCGCCCACGGGCTCGTCTGAAAGGGCAGCAGTTCCGCATCCGGAGAATGCGCCTGCTGAGCATCCAGAAAACAACGTTCCGCAACCGCCAACTCCGACCCACGCGAAGGACCTTTCGCCGCATCAGCCGCCCGCGGCTCCAAACACTGGAAAGGCGGAAGCGGACAAGAACTATCAGCAACAGCAGCAGAAGCTCTACGCGCAGCAGCAACAGGAGCATCAGAAGCTCGCGCAGCAGCAGGAGCAGGACCATCAGCAAGCAGCGCAACAGCATGCCAATGCTGCCCGTACACAGCAGATGGAGCAGCAGCACCAACAACAGACGCAGCAAATGGAGCAGAGACACGCTCAGCAGCAACAGCAGCTAAATACGAGGCAGGCACCACCACCGCCTAGTCACAACGAGGCTCGGCCTCCTGAGAAGCATTAAGCCGCATGGCTGCCTTGTTTTATGTGACCCAAGAGGAGGTGACTATGGAAGGCGATGCGGGGAAAAGCGCTCGATGAGAAAGGTCGTCCGCTGGACTGCTAGGCTCTGGAGCATCGCTAGCGTCGGGCTTATCTTGTTCTTCATCGTAGGAGAAGGAGTCAAGATTGCAAGGCCATCAGAGTGGCTGTTGTTTCTGTTTTTTCCAATTGGTATTTCTGCTGGAATGATTCTGGCCTGGTGGAAGGAAGAGATTGGAGGAAGCATCGCGGTAGGCAGTCTGCTGCTGTTTTATATGATTCACTTCGCATCTGCCCGAAGGGTCATCAACCAGATCGTCCCAGCGACCGTTACGGTTTTGTGCAAGTTTCGCGTCTCGGGGTCGTCTTCCCAGTAGTGCTCCCGGCCAACCAGACCCGGCACGCGGAGAGCATCCTCGGCCTTCTTAACATAACGATCGCAGCCTGTTATGTAACCGCGAAGAGCGTAACTTCGCAGACCGCCCAACAGCGCCAGAACCGGAGGAATCCACCAGATAAACTTTGCGCTCGGCAGATTTCGGAGGGCTGTCGATTGGGCGAAGAGGAAGGTATAGATCGCCCCGGACGCCAACAACACGTATCGCTCAGTCGCTCGTGTTTCTTCATTGAGCCTGTCCGCTTTGGCTCGGAGAATCTTCAACTGTTCGAGATGAAAGTCTGAGGCTGCCTTATCTTCCCAGTTGAATTGAGGAACGGGATTGTCTGCCATGCGGAGGAGTATAACCCCAGGCACTCCTCCAGCTTGGAACGGTTCTTTGCCGAGTAGTGAGCGGGGCGATGGAAATTGGAGACCGGCGCTTCAAGCCACCGGCTTGTTGAACCGGCAGAAGCACTACCCAGTGCTCGACACGGATTCGTTCGCCAGAATGCGGATCGGGCTATCGCGCGACATCGCCGGCAGCGAAGATTCCAGGCGCGCTGGTCTCCAGATACTCGTTGACCGCCACGCCGCAGTCGATCGTCAGACCGGCTTGCTCGGCTACGGCTAGCGAGGGACGTACCCCGACGCCAAGGACCACGAAGTCTGCATCAAGCGCGGTTCCATCGCTTAACGTTAATCTACGTCCGTCAATATGCTTAACGGTTTCGCCCAATTGGTCGCCAGGAGTAAGAACGACCCACCGCCAACGGGATATCGATTCCCATCGGAGCAGCGAGAGATTGCGCTTGGATTCACCGAACAACTCAGAAAGTTGGGTGACGAAATGAACGACAAGGATCTGCAAACGGACGCTCCCCGACCCGAACCCGCGCTTCGCGTGCGGCCAAAGAACGGCTTTGTATCAGCGGACGGATCCGAGTGGGTTCAGCGGGTCGTAGGCGAATCCGGCCCTGAAGCCATGGTCTGAGTCTGCACCTAGTCTGCACCTGTCACCTTGTGTGGCAGACATAAGTGCCTGAAAACGCTATAGTTGAGAGTGTGAGTACAATCCATCTGACGGTTTATAAAACCGTCAGATAGAGCCAACCTGCGGAAAGATTGAATCGGCATCGCCTATGTAACGGCTGGCACGCCTTCCGCCGAGCACTGGGCGACCATCCTCCATCATCTCGGAATTCCGGATAACATCATTTCAGCGGATCTTCGGATCTTAAAGGCACTCGAATGTGAGCACCAGCCAAACGTGTTAACCTGAAGACGACCAACGCCCACACGCTTTTAGCGTGCCTTTGCCGAAAACCCGTGTAAGGGCTGGGGATGGTGTCTCTGAAAGTTTCTCTTAACCACCGGCCAGCTTCTGCCAGAATTCCTACGGCCTACTACGTGTGGCACGTGGTCTTTTCCCGGCACGACATTCCCAAGCTGCGGATGACCCATTGGCTGCCCTGCTTCGAGCGCACCAACCGCGAAATCTGGGTGAAGCAGCGCCAGATCAAAGATCTACTGCTGGCGATCGAGCCCGGCGCCCGCGTCGAGAAGCACGAAGCCCGCAGATGTCAACGCTGTCACCGCTGGTTCCTGCGCATTCAGGCGCAGATGTTGCGCGAGCGCGAGACGGTGGCGCGCATGAACGGCAAGCCGCTGGAGCCGTGCGGCGAGTTTTGTAGGCTTCCGGCGGAACGTCGGCGCCTCCTAAAACTCGCCCTGGACTCAAACACTGTACCGAAACCTCTGCCGCCGCCTCCGGTCGTTCCATAAAAGGTTCCTGGAGTATTTATCGTCAACCCCCAGGCCATTTCGCACGCAATCCTGAACTTTCACGTTCAGTTCGGATTAGGTGTGAGATGGCGTCTCTAAGGACGAAGACTGTGTCAAGACATAGCTGCTAGTTAGATTACTGCGCAAGTTTCAGTTTCGCGGCATCGGCCCGGAACTATGCATTTAGAGCCCGGGTGCATCGAGCAAGAAGCACCTGAATAAGTTGCTCCGGGCTTTCCCGAACGGAATCGGTCTCCACGATCCGTCTTTCGCTCAGCGAGAAGTGCTCCTTGAACTTCGGCACCTGCATCAGAAGGAACCAGTCTTTCACGGTACGGTTATCAGGATTCAAACGGGCGATGGCGCAAGGATGTTTGTGGCTACCTCGACGACAGTAGACCTGCCAGCGCGGTTCCCTGGAGACTCGCTCGACGTACCGCGCCACCTCAAAGGTGAACCGCCGACATCCTTTCACAGCGAGGACTGGACCCAATTGCCGTAATGGAATCCTTTCGGCTGCAAAGGCATTCTTGAAGCTGTGTTCGACAGATTTCCTGAACAGCCGTGATCTCTCGCTTCATCCTGCCAAAGAAAAGCCTGCCTGGGTTGGTAGCCAATCCGATCATAAGCCGCCGTCACGGAGCCGAACCGCTTTGAATATGTTGCGTGAGAGGGTAGCCCGTGATGAGGATTCATTTCTCTTATGCTGACAGATCCGTGTGCCTCAATGTATCTCCGGAGGTCTTCCAATAACTGCTCGTCTGTCCGAAATTGAACCTTGTTCTCCCGTTTCGTTTGCGCGCGCTGGAACAGGTCGCGCGACACGACAGGTTCAACGCAATCGGGTTGCATAACCCAATTTTGCCGCGGGTTGCATTTCGGTTTGCTGCGCAACTTAGAAGAAGTGCGCGCGAACACGCCGTAGCCAGCATACTTGGGATCCGCCAAAATCTTGCAAAGGTTACCGATGTTCCAGAAGCCTCCATCAGCACCACGCGGAATCTTCTTTTCATTGAGTAGGCGAACAATTTGCGCCGGACTCATGTCCTCGTCGAGGTACAAAGAGTAGATCAGGCGGACCGTCTCCTCATGGCGTTCATCGTGTACGGCCGGATGGTCCTGAAGCCCTCTTCTGAACGGCGGGCCCTCTCACAAAGGGTCCTTTGTGCAACGAGGGCCAGCCAAACAACTGCAGTCCCTCTTGCAGGCCCAAAGCGGGGATTACTTACGCAATGGCCTGATTACGCCAGTTATCCAACGAAAGCTTCGCCACTCCTGTTGTGGTTCATCAAAACTAAGCGCCTCCCGGTTTCGCTGAAAGAAGTAGGTTCCCTGGATCGAAGCCGTTCTGCATGGCGCGGGCTTCGGCGACTCAGATCGTTAAGAAACGAGCGGGAGCCTCAATCGCCGAGATCCTATATGCGCGTCTTCCCAAGAAATGCTGCGCTTTGAGTTTTCCTCAACGTCCGCACGTAAATTGCGCGGGTGCCGCTGCCACTAACAGATTGCCACCGGGGCCCTTGACCCGATCGGCCATCAGTCCCGAAGCCCATTCGCGAATTTTGTCCAAAGTAGCCGGAATGGCGGTCGTGGAATTCCGCACCGCCTGTTGACGCAAGATGTTCGTTGCCTCGATGTACGTACCGTCCTGAATCGAAATGTCCATGCTTGTGGTCAGTTTTGGGGCGGAAGCTTTGGCTTTGTCGAGCGACGACATTGCTGATTGAGCGTCCAGCCCTTTGCGTTGGGCTTCGCAAAGGTTAGAGACAATCACCTTGAAGGTGTTGAGCTTCACATTGCGTCGCTCCATGAGGTCGGCAACCACCTTCTCACTGCCGTAGGAGCTGCCGTCGGCAAAGACGCCGCCTATCATCTTCACGTCCGTAATGATGCCGGGAAGCTCCTCGGGGTAGAGCGCTCCCGCCTTGATCGGGGGCAGATCCAGCATGCGCAGATCGTAAAAATGCCGGTTCGGCTGGTTGTTGCCGTAGTGAGCCACGAGAGTTACGTAACCGGTGAGAGGCGAGCTGCCGTGATTGGCGACGAATGCAAAGTATTGGTTGCCCTGCCGCCTAAGCTGGCCAACCACAGGCATGGCCGGCGCGCCTGCCGTGGGACCGGCGGAAGACGCTGGCGCCGCAGTGTTCGCCGTCCCGGGCTTGGCCCCGGGTGGCGGAGCACACGACTCGCCGAGCCAATGGGCAACGAGGGTCTGGTCGATGCGATCTGTCAAATTGGATTCCAGCCGTGCCGTGCCGGTGAAGTTTTCCGAATCGACGCGCTTGAACTCCCAGCTATTTTGCTGGTCTTGAGAGCCGGGGTATCTCGGGCATTTGACCGATACCTTTTGGGGAGATGAGTAAACCTCGACTCGAGCACAGGACGTGAGGTCCCCGCACACATTTGCGTTCTGCAGATCGGCTCTCGTGATGCAGTGACGAGTCTTGGTCTGCGTTCCCCGCGCGGCGACCTCTTCCGCTTTCTTTTGGGCGCCTGCTACCGCTGCAAGATACTGAGCACGTTGCTGGGCATTGTAATTGGGAGGAACATCGGGCTTGATGGTCGTCGCCGATGGCATGACGGCTGTACTATGAACCGCAAACTCCCACAGACCGGTCTTCACATCGAACGGCTGTTTTGCCGCAGTCTGCGCGACCAGATAGGCAGGCAAAACAGAGATGAAAAGTGTGGTGAACAGGCGAAACGTGTGCGGGGCAAAGCCTGAGCGAAGGTCAGGGCGCGGAGACATCCAGCGAGCATACCAGACCGCAGACGCCAAGCCGGGAGGAACCAAACAGAGGTAGTGTCTGAAATCTCAGATTTCAGACACTACCCGAACAGATTTACCGGCTCTGGTGCGACTGGCGAATGCAGGAACTGCGGGCGCTGCGCAGTAGGCGATTCCCTTTCCTGTTCTCGAAAGGCCAGGAAACCCTACTTGAAAAGGCTGAGCTCTGCTTGAAAGTGCCCGCTTTTGGGAAGCGGCGGGCCAACAGCAATCGATACGCCGCGCAGCGTTTACCTTCGTCCTCGATCAACTTGACGGGAAACGCCCCATGCGCGGATGTGATGCGGCGAACTCGCGACCACATTTCATTTCCGCGCCTAGCCGACGAAACGCTCAAGTGGATTTCCACAGCGAAATGCGCCGCCCAATGGCATTCGTAGACCCTGAGGCGTTTCACAGTACCCATCTGGCGAAACTTCCAACAAGTCGACTTCGGGACAACTTCAGGAAGGCGGACCCGCTGATCGGCGGTGGCGCGGGATTACCTACCACATGGCGATTTCCCAATAGGAATGTTAGGTTCAATGCTGAACATCACGGGCCCCCATTCCGTCCGATGAGTTCGAAGACGGAACGAGTTTTTTCTTATGATCAAGTGCCTTCAGGACACTTGAATCCACCAGATAACGAATCGTTGCGCCACACGCCACGCACTCCGTTTCATGTAAATCGGCGCTCAAGTCTTTATCCTCGATCGACGACGACCTCAAACACTGTGGGCAGGTCACCACGATATAATCAGCGTCTTTCCTCGGAATCCACAGCGGCGCTGGGTCAGCTTTGCCCAGGTGGGGCCGGATCGGCGATTCTGCAATCAGTTCCTTCATTTTGGCCAAAAGCTGCTCTGGAGTGTAACCGCCCTTTTGGAAGAAATGATCTACCAGCAGCCCGAGAGGCATGTTGGCAAGAATGTATTCGCCACTGATGGCAATTGTCGGGATATGAGGAAACCTGCGACGGACGATTGAAAGTAGTTCAAATCCCGACATGCCGGGCATTCTCAAGTCACAAAGAATCATGTCGGGCAAGACTTCTTTAAGAATCTTCAGTGCAACGAATCCGTCCTCCGCAGTCCGAACGGAAAACCCAAAGCTGCACAAGACGGCTGCTGTGGTTTCCAACACGAGTGGATCGTCTTCCACAACAAGCACGCGGCACTTGAAGAAGCGGCTTGGGTCCATACGATTCACCTGACTTTCTGATGAAATGCCTTTTTATGCAAGCGCGGCGACGACAGTTCATATCACATTGTATCTCTCCCGGACAACATGGTCAGCGAGCCCGTGCTTGTCTTAATTCTCCCAAAACCGGCCCCCGGAATATCTGTCACAGCCGATCCGGTGTTGGACTAGAAGCCGACTGCTGGACTTCGAGACTGCGAACTCGCCGATTGGTTGTTGCTCCGAACTACCCACGAGTGTGGGATTTGACGCCACCAAGAAGGGGCGGAGACATATGTCCATTCCAATGTAATCGTTCCTCATTCCCAGGAATGGGACATCTGGGCGCTTACGTTTGGTATCAGACAAATATAACTAAATGAATTGAGACTGGCTGGATAGCCGGGTGCTGTTTGGATGTCAATCAATCAGAGCGAAAAGTACGAACTCCCGCAGGTAGTGATGCGCTTGTTGCCTCCTTGGCTCACGAAATCAATAACCCTCTCGATGCGCTACTGAACCTCCTCTATTTGCTGGACGCCGAAGACGCCCTCACGGACAACGGTCGCCGTTACCTCTCACTCGCCAAGGAAGAAGTACACCGCATCTCTCAGATCGCGCACGGCGCGATGGACCGGTTTCGAAGCCCGGCAGGGCCGCAGGACACCGACGTGCCGAGATTGCTGCATTCTGTAATCGACTTCTACAAGTCGCGGCTGGATGCTCAGGGGATTAGCGTCGAGGCACGCTACTGTCCTGGTGAAGATCTTCCGGTTGATCCAGGCTCCCTGCGTCAGGTTTTCTCCAACCTGTTGCTCAATGCCGCGCACGCAATGCCCGGAGGGGGAGTCATGCACGCCAGAGTCTCCGCGGCGCGCGAGTGGAGCGGCCTCAACCGGCGTGGACTACGAATAACCTTTGCGGATAACGGATGTGGGATATCTCCAGAGAACCTGCCGAAGATAACTGATGCCTTCTTCACCACCAAGGGACTTGGCGGCTCGGGTCTTGGGCTCGCGCTCGTGAAAGAGACGGTCGCGCAATACCACGGGGTTCTCCGCGTTAGAAGCAGCATTCGACCGGGGCGAAGCGGCAGCGTTTTCGCGATCTTCTTGCCCGCCAACTAGGCGGAACGCAACGCACTTCCTTACACCCAGTCACTGCACCGGAAGGCCTATATGGATACGCCGGAAGTTGCTGACTTGGCGAATTCATGGACGATCTGAAGTTGGACTTTCCATGGATAGATGGCGTGAACAGGCCAATGCACATTCAATCGGGGCCTGCGATATGCGACACGATCTCGAAGCGGTCGTTCACAGGGTGACTCAGATTCTGCTTGCACCGAGATAGCGCTCCGTGGTCTGGACAGAAACGTGGCCCAGAAGGAACTGAATCTGCTCCAGTTCGCCGCCGTTGCTGTGGCATAGCTTAGCGCAGGTTCGGCGCAGGTCGTGCGGCGCGATGTGCTCCAATCCGATGATCCGGCAGTAGCGGCTAACCACGTGCCATACAACATTCACGTTGATGCGATCACCCCAAACTATGCCGTTCTTGCGTATGGCACGAAACACTCGTCCGGAACTGATTGTTGCGGCCGAGGTCCAACGGTCCAACCTCTCTTTAGCCCATTGCGGAATAGGAATGGTGCGAACATGACCGCCCTTCCCGACCAGGTCAACAATGACCCAATGCCCCTGACGGATCTGTATCTTTTCAACGGGCAGGTTGGCCAGCTCGGCACGACGGAGGCCACATCCGACCAGGATTGCCAAGATCGCGCAGTCCCTCCGTTCACGTAGCCCATCGCCACGGGCGCAATTCACAAGTTGTGAGCTTTGCTCCAGGGTTAGCCAGTTGCCCGAGCGATGTCCGAGCTGTCTGGCACCTTTCACTCGCTGAATCCCGGCAGCCAGATCAGCACTCAGCAGCCCGCAGTCCGCTGCTTCATGCGCTAGCCGTCGGACGGCAGCTAGTCTCTGATTGATCGTTGATGCCGCCAACCCGCTGGCTTCAAGATGTATGCGGTACCGAACCACCACGATGCGGTTCAGCGCTAGCCGTGGCTCAGAACAGTACCAGGCGATGAACTGTTCAATGGCATATGCATACGTTCGTCGAGATGCGGGCGAGGTTAGAGCATTGAGCACTGCAGCCTTAGAATGATCAAGATCGGAGAGCCGAAGCACTGTGCGGCGGAGCTTGAGTTCGCGCTTTTTCGGGACCATGCTGGCGGCCTCCAGTGCCGCAGCACGGAATTAACTCATGACTTCGGTCTGATAGTGCCGGTGAATAGCGCGTGCATTGGCGATTTGACACTCGTTATCTTAAAGGGCTGGCGGAAGAAGCCACTTTCCGAGTTGCCGGGCAAGCGGAAATATGTAGCCAGTTCAAGGGATGGGCCGTTATACGTCAAGTTGAGCTGACGCGAGCCAATCTCTCGGCACGTTGTTACTCGTGTTCTGAGCGGATTGAGGAGTGGCTGACCGGGTTCCGGCGGCTACGTCATTCTGGCTACATCGAGCGATGGCACGGCAACACGGCGCTGTGCTCCCTTCGAAGCCAAACCGCCCTCGCATTCAATTTTATCGATGATGCAGCGTTCCTACGTTACGCCGCGACACCGCCAACATTATCTGGGCCAAGTGATCGTAAGAAGTAACACGCTGTTGGTCCGTGCTTCGACATCATGCCCAACATCGTGCTCCAGAGTGAGCAGACTACCTGCATGCATCTCGACTGTTCTGCCGTCAACGTGAACGAAAATCTCGCCGGAGAGCGTCTGGATGGAAAGCCGGCCGGCCGTGCGGTGCTCGTGCAGCCGACCTCCAGCCTTCAACGCAACCAGAACAACGCGGAGGTCTGGATACTTGGCGATTGTGTTCGCGGTGTGTTCGGCTTGCCACGGCTGCTTCGAAAGCAGCCGGTCAATCTCCTTAGTGAGATCGAAGGTCAACAAGGGTCCCGAGGTAGGCACCGGTTGGCGTATTCTCCCGTCCGCAGCGTGAGGTTTTTGTACGGTGGTTGTGTGTGCGCCGGCACCGCAATCGTGCTTGTGCTTAGATGGATCGCCTTCTTGCAACACAAGTTCTCCGCCGTCCGAACTTGCTCGTCGTACAAGCCGCTGCCAAGCGGAAGAGAGCGCTTCGATGGGTTCGCGATCGAATAATCGAATCTGGAACAGAGGTGGACACTCCGTCTCTTCGTACACTGGGCAGCCACACCTGACCATGGTGTGTGACAGCAGAACGTCGCGCAGGGGAACTTCGTAGGTCTGTCCGCATGCATTACAGGGCATGCGAATGAAAGCTTGATCGAGAATGTCGAGTTCTGCGCTCATGCCCCCCTCGCTAACTGATCACATTGCGGGTAGCGATCGATTCGTTCGGAAAGTTCTTTGGCCAGCCTCTCGAATCGTTCGTGAACGTTAGCACCAAGATCCTCTTCCACCTTCGCGAACTACCCAACAACAGTTGCTGGTCGCCTTCGGCAAGGATCGTGTCCGCCATTGGAAATAGCAGATAGTCCTTTTTCCAAATATGAGCGGGATAGAGAACGACAAGGCTTTGCAATACCTGAATGAGGGTGAGGCGGCCTCTTTCAGCGTTGTTGATATATGCTGCAACCGCGGAGTTCAGGTCGCCCAAGAGCTGCCGTGACTTGACGTGCTCGCTCCTCAAGGCTGCCAGTGGGCAGCCAGTTGAAGGCACGCCCTTGCTCTCCAGATACGGAAAGAAAAAGATTTCTTCCTTTCCATGATGGCATTGGTCGCTGAATTCTCGCATGAACCGCAGCAGGCCCTTCAGAACCTCCGCGCTGACTGCGTGACGGAATTCAAGTTGGGCTACGATTAGCGCCATCACGACCACCGCCTTCTGAATGACCTTGTGCTCTCGTTCCAGCGCTTCAGTCGCTCTTGTCATCGGGTCCTCTCTCTCCGCGGAAATAACAGATCTCAATCGCTACTTCTGCGGCACCTTGATCTGGATGAGGAGCATAGTCGTTGCAGCCTTTGCGGCGATCGCATGCGGGAGCAGCGGCGGCATGTACGCGAAGGAGCCTGCCTTCGCATGATGTACATCTTCTCCGAGTGTTACGTCGGCCTCGCCGTTCAGGATGCAGATGACAGCTGGCGTGGGAGCCAAATGTGTCGAGAGCTCCTGCCCAGCCGAAAACCCAAACAGGGTGATATTCACGTGCTCATCTTTCTGCAGTACCCGGCTATGAATGCCTTCGGTCGGAACTTCCGCGGTAGCTAACAGGTCATCGATGAATTTGTAGTCCATCCTCACCGCCTTATCTCCATTATATCGTAGTACGATATAGATGAGGCTGCCGTGACACTCGGCTTCGGTGCTGCCGAAGGGGAGTTTCCGGAGATGGCAGTTCAGCCGCACAACTATTCGCCTCGTTTGGAATCTACGACTTTTATGGTCCATTTCGATGCAGCACATCGCGCGGTGCATGTTCCAGAAGACCGCCGCTTCCGAATCTGGGTCCGCCCTTCCATTCTCATCGGCATCGCCACGGTGGTGATCGCGGTTTTCGTGGCCGCGTGGATCGAAGTCGCCCTTGCGGGTCTGCCCACAGTTCCTGAGGTTTCGCAGATGACGAATGCCGCGGGGCCACACGGATTCCCGCTCTGGGTCAGGTATTGCCATTTTTTCAACTTCTTCTTCGTCATGATGCTGATCCGCAGCGGACTGTCGATCCTGATGGATCATCCAAGGCTTTACTTTAACGACGACTGCACCCCGGGGAGTGAATGGATTCGTTTCACACCAATCACTGTTCCTCGAGATCGTCTATGGACTGCGAAGGACGACTCCCGATATATCTCGCCCTTGGTTGCGACTCCGGGCTACCGGCACACGATCGGCATCGCACGCGTTTGGCACTTCATCAACGTCCACGGATTCATCGTGACGGGAATTCTATTCGCCGTCATGCTCTTCGACACCGAGCAGTGGCGGCGGATCGTGCCGACGTCTTCGGTCGTGCTTCTGCAGGGGTGGAATATCTTCGTGCACTATGCCACATTGCACATGCCCGCAGAACCCAATGGTTTTTACGGATACAACGCGCTTCAGCAGATCGCCTATTTCAGCGTCTTCTTTGTTTTCGGGCCGCTGGCGATTCTGACGGGAATCGCGATGTCGCCTGCCGTGGTGAATCATTTCCCTTGGTACGCGCGCCTGTTCGGCGGTAGGCAATCGGCTCGTTCCATCCACTTCCTGAACATGCTCGGCTTTCTCGGCTTCATCGTCGTCCACGTCACGTTGGTCGTCATGACGGGGTTCGCCCGAAATATGAACCACATCGTGATGGGTACGGATGACCAGAGTAGTTCAGGATTGTGGTGGGGATCTGTGGGAATTGGCGTAGTCGTACTCTCCTGGGTTGTCGCCCATTACCTCTCATGGAACAAGCCGCGCGGACTCCAGCACGCGCTGAAATCCGTGACGTATCCGATGCAACTGATAACGCTGAATAGATTGAGACCACGTCAGGGTTACTCGGACGCGCAAATCTCTCCGTATTTCTGGCCAAACGGCAAGATGCCGGTGCGGGAAGACTGGAAGCATCACGCCGCCAATGATTTCCGGAATTTCCGCCTGAAGGTCGGGGGCTTGGTCGAGAACCCAGTCGATCTTTCGCTCGCGGAGATCGAAAAGCTCGGGCACTTCGAAGACGTCACAATGCACCACTGCATCCAGGGCTGGACGGGGATTGCGAAATGGGGCGGCCTCCCCATGAAGAATCTCGTTGAACTGGTCCATCCGAAACCGGAGGCCAAGGTTGTGGCTTTCTTCTCTTTTGGCGACGGCCTGTACGGCGGAACCTACTACGAAACACAGACGGTTGAGAACCTCGTCAAAGCCGAGTGTCTCCTTGCCACCCACATGAATGGCCAGCCCCTCTCCAATGTGTATGGTGCTCCAATTCGGCTGCGGGTTGAGAACCAACTCGGCTACAAGATGGTTAAGTGGATCGAACGCATCGAGTTCGTTCGGTCGGAGAGAGAACTGGGCGCGGGAGAAGGCGGTAAGAACGAGGACGACGAGTACTTCGACCTGCTACCCAACATCTGAGTCCAACCTCTCCTTGCAGTGCAGAAGAAGAAGAATGATGAACGCGAGCCGGCGGGACAGTCGCTGATCAACATCACTTGGACGAGAAGTCGCTAGCCGTACAAGTGGAGTTGTGGGCGATTGCTCGTAGATAGCTGGCGATAACAGGCCAACTCGCACCCTATCTAAACCGGATGGAATATGTTCCTCGGGAGTCGGCTAGCATCTGGTGAAGGCGCGGCACGCCAACTTGCCGTATAACGCCCATACCGACGATGTGCCGGCAGCCATGACCCTGAAGTCGTGATGATCGAAGCGGTTGTGCCGATCAAAGCAGATTGGCACCGTTTCAAGTAGTGCGCACTGTCATAGGGCTTCGGACTTTTCAGGCGGTGGCAGCTAAGCAGCATTCCTGATTCATACGGTCCATAGCCGTCACTAAGAGTATGGTTGTGCTGTCGCGGCAGGTTACTCCGAGAGGTGCTTTATGCAACGCAGATCATTTCTCAAGGGGGCAGGAGTCGTTACCGTCGTCGTTGTTGGCGGTGGAGTCTGGCGCGCTTACGACCAGGGCGTCTTCAGCATCGGACAAGGACCGGCTTACGAACCGTGGAAAGACTGGCGCAACAATTCCGACGAGGGATCCCTCGCACTGGTGCGGGCCGCGATCCTAGCTGCGAGTCCGCACAACACGCAGCCTTGGCTCTTCAAGTTGACCAATTCCTCGATTGAGTTGTTTATCGACACGAAGAGAAACGTCGGGGCGCTCGATCCCTATCTGCGGGAAGAGCACATCGGGATGGGCTGTGCTCTTGAGAACCTGATGCTGGCTGCGGCGGCCAATGGCCACCCGGCCACCGTGACGCTGCTTCCAGGCAAGCTTGGGCCGATTCCCGCCGAGCCCAGACCGGAGCTTTTGGCACGCGTAGATCTCGCCTCGGGTAAACCCGAGGAAACCGAGTTGTACGACGCGATCCCGCGGCGCCATACGAATCGCAGTGCATACGACTCCCAGAAACCGCTCCCGCCCCAGTTCGTCGAGACTCTGCGCCGCTTGGCCAGCGAGGAACCAGACGTCAAGATTCTTCTCTTCACTGCGGATGCGGACCGAAAAAAGATCGTGGAAATCAGCTCCGCTGCGAACGCCGAACTCTATTCCGACCCGGACGTAGAGCGTGGTAGCGATCAATGGATCCGAACCAACTGGAGTGAGGTCCAGAAACTCCCCGATGGCCTTACGATTGATGCCTTCGGACTGCCTCCGATTGCGACTGCAGTTGCCAAGATGATGCCTCTGCGGATGCTGCGGTGGGCTGCGTCGCGAGGGGCAAAAAATGAGTACTCGGACCTGATGCTGAGTGCACCGCTGATTGGCATCATTGCGGTGCATGACCGTTATGACCGGGAACACTGTCTACGCGCAGGGAGAATCTGGCAACGGGCGCACTTGCTGGCAACTGCTCGCGGCCTAGCCGGACGCCCCTGCAACGAGTCGGTAGAAATGATCGACCATGAAAAGGCGCTGGGAAAACCGGCGCTGCGGGCTAGCCTACTTGGCGAAGTTCTGGGTGACGCCGCGTGGCAGCCAACCTTTGTTTTCTATATGGGTTATCCGAAGTGGACTGCACACGCCAGCCCGCGGCGGTCGATTGAGAGTGTAGTTCTTTGACGCCCGGCTCTGAGAAGTTGCAGGTTGCTACCAGCCAACATGATCCCGGGTGCATCGTCGGCAACACGGAAGTGTTCTGATGCCGGGCTACAGCGATTAATAACGGGAAGTCGGTCAGCATCCGGCAACCGCATTGGCACCGGCACTTGGATGTAAAACGCCCATTCCGCTGAAGCGGACGGTCAAACTCCCAAGAAGTCTGCTTGGAGGAAGGGTGGTGTTAGTTAGGTAACACTCCTTGCGTTCTCACGCCTGCCCAATTACCCCCGCAAAATCTGTCCTGCCAAGTGCTTGATATTGTGGCAAGTGGGAGCGTGCTGTTCGCTTGCCCACGAACACAAGGTTTCGGGCAGGCCACGCAAGGTGTTGAATCGGCGATGGCCTGGCTATCTTAAGGGACTCGCGTCGGGCAGGCAGATGAAACGTTCCTGGCCCCTGATTCATTTCCGCAGATCATCTAGAAATTCCGATGCCGGTTCCACGCCTGTTACGAGCAGGTGATCCCGTGCCCGAGTGCAGGCGACGTAAAGCAGGTGCCGTTCGGTGGCATAGACCTCTTCGAGATCCGCGTCGTCGCCTACCGTTTCGATTCGTTCCTGGAGTGGAATTACCTCGTCGTCACAGGCCATCACAACAACGGTGCGGAACTCTAAGCCCTTCGCCAGGTGCATGGTGCTGATAGAGGCATAGCCGCTGGTGGTCTCGACATTTTCGTCGAGCACTTTGAACGGAAGCCCAGCACTCTTGCATCGCGGAACGGGCTCTGTCCAGTTGGGCAGCAGAACGAACAAAGACGCCAATTTCGTGCGGAACGATACCCTCCTTCGTCCGGGCCACGAGCCACTGACTGACGGCCTTGATTTCGTCTTCTGCCGTATCAAGAATCAGGATTTCTGGCGGCGGTCCATTGAACGTGGAAATTGTGCCGCCGCGTTTCTCCGTTATTGCCGTCCACATCGGATAACTCCGGTGCCCAGAGGCGGTCAGCCTGACTTCGGATCTGGTGTGATGTCCGGTAATTGACCCGTCAGTGTGAACGAGCGTCCACGAACATCGACGCCGAGCGCCTTCCATGAGAATGGCTGCTGGAAGATTCGCTGCCCAAGGTCACCCGCAAAGAAAAGTCCGTTCGGCCGCTTTCCGCCCGAGAGCAGCAAGAAACCGCAGCTGCGCGACGCTGACGTCCTGGGCCTCATCGACCACTACGATATTCGAAAGCTGGATGCGCGCATTTTCTGCAAGCTTCGATGCCAGCCGACTGAACATGCCCGAGTACGTCACCAGGCCTCGCGACCTTGCAGACCGGTTCGAACTCGGTCGAAAATAGACCAAAGCGCCACTCGCTGCTTCTCTTGCAGCCGCGTCTTCCGCCCCAACCGCACGACATCACGGTAAGCCTCCCAGGAATCCAACTGCCATGCGTCAACCACCTGCTCCCACTCGGTCATGAGGAAATGCAGAGAAAACTTGTTTCCCTCGGCCGCCGCGGCGGATTCTTTCAGAAGAGTTCTCGATTATTTCGCGCGAGGCGATCTGCGGAGGGCCTAGCATTCAACTCGTATAGCCGCCGGCCGATCGCGTTCATGGAATGCACTTCCAGGCGTTCTCCCAGCCGTGGCTCGTTGCTGATGAGCCGCCGTAGTTTCGTTCTCAGCGCGTTCGCCAGCGTATCCGAAAAAGTAGTTAGCAATACCCTCGCTTCCGGGTTTGTGCGAGCCAGGAATACGGCACGATGCAGCGCCACGATGGTTTTCCCTGTTCCGGCCGAGCCTGACACGCGGGCTGGGCCGTTGTAATCGCGCTCCACTAGAGAGCGCTGCACTGGATGGAGGAAGATCGTCCATTTTCCCAGGGGTATTCGAGCGCACGTTCAAGTTCCTCCTGACTTGGTCATGGTGCGGAAGCGGCGTTGTGCGTCAGGATGGTCAAACGCGGAGCGATTGAGGCCCGACGTAGCTCCGGCGGCGGTTCCTATTGCGAAATGACCGCCGATCGCCGTCTCCGCTGGCGGCATGGATACCGCCCAAGGCGCAGGCAAGGTCATACTGGCCTGCATTTGAACGGGCAACTGTGGTGTGACTCCGGTAGCCAGGTCCAGAACTGCTTCAGCGGCCTCGCTTGGTAGATGGTCAGTCAACCCCAGCAACGTGTCCTCGGTCGCGTTCCGTACATCGTCCAGCCACTCTGCCGGAACGCCATAACCCAGCAGTGCTTCCTCCGGCACGCCAGCCAATAACCGCGGCTTGGGCAATGCCGGTTGCTCCACCTCGACGTACTTTGGAACCTTAATCTCCTGAACTGTCTCGCGAACCTCAACCAACTGCGCCGCGCCGGTTTTGGGGTGGGTTTCCAGTTTCCTCCGCTCGGCCCAGCTATAGGCGTCATCGTGATGTCCCACGTAGCAAAGCAGTAGACTGCCGTCGGTTCTGTGGACGATTAGACGAACATCGCTGTTCACTCTGACCGATGCGAACCGCTTGTCCTTCGCCTTTTCGAGCTTGTGGAATTGCAGACTCGGATGGGCGGGATTCAATTGGAGGTCGAACGCCGTTGTCTTCACGGCCTTCTGCTCCTCCCCCGTGAGTTTTGCGAGGCTGTCCGTAAACGTGTCTGCGATTCGAAAGTCCATATCGGCCGCTCTCAGAATGCTTCCTGTGTCACTCCGGCTTGAATACCTTCATCACCTCGTCCCCAAGGTGATTGATGACTTTCACTGCAATGCGTCCGGACTTTGGTTTCGGAAAAGCGCGTGAGGTATCGCTGTGTAAGGTGCTCCACGCGTCTTCGTTGATTTCGGCTTTGAGCGTGGTCTTGAGCGCACTGTAGGGGTCGGTTGCTCCGAGGAAATAGGCCTGACGAACGAAGAAACTCTCCTCGTTGTAGTCGGTGTCGATGAACCAGCACGCGATGCCATCTGCCCCGTCGCTGCGTACTTCGCCTGTGTTGGGGTGGAATACGTCTACCCCGTTGATTTTGACGCGCAGTTTGTCATCGTCTTCGTTGAGTAGAGTAATGTCTGGCTCACCAAAGATGACAAAGAGGTTCCCTTTGCCAGTGTTCTTTAGATCGTCGGACATGTGCAGGTCAGCATTCATGCGCGCCTTCAACACAGGAATTCGACCGAGGTTCCTGAACTCGGTTGCTTGGCCTTCATAGTTGAAAGCGCACGCAATCAATACATCAAAGTCAGCATCGCCCGCTTCGCGCGCTGCCTCCACCAGATCAGGGCGAGTAACGGTGCCGAATTCTGGACCAATGAAAATCGCGGCCCGTTTCTCTGTACCCGATTCCGTGTTGCCCTCAATGTACCGACCGTCGGCGCAGACTAGGTCGCCTGGCCAGGGAGTAAGGGCGGTGAAGACGATCCTGTCCTCCTTGTGCGCCTGCTGAACTCCGGCGATCCTTAGGTTTTCCAGGATCATTTCGGCGAACGACTGTTTGTCCGCGTATTCGGCGTTGACGTCGTTCAGGGGGTCGATCAACTCGTCGTTCTCATCCACGCCAAGGACGCGATGCGGCGAGAGGCTTTCGACCGTGAACGGCCCCGCCACGCGGACCGTATTCTTATCCTTGTAGGGCTTGTCGCAAAGGTATTCAAACTCGGCTTTGGCGGCGATCGAGGCGTCGATCTCCTTCTGGCGGGCCATTCGCGCCTGCCACCAGTCGGCGTGCAGCTTTGTTGGGGCTTCGGGCCACGGATCAGTGGGGCGTTCGGGAAGGGCTTCCAGCGTGTAGGCGCGCTTTAGATTGTGGTTAATGGCTTGAAGCCATTCTGCAAGTTTCCCTGGCCTTCCGCCACTATTACGCACTTGTTCGGACTTGATCTGGTAGAACAGCTCCTGCGTTTCGCTGTCCCACGGGTCTTCGGCTTCGCGCGGAATCTCCCACTCCTGCCACGCTTTCTTGAGCGCTGCGTTCAGCGCCACGCGCAACGGCTCCAGCTTCGCCTGCCACTTGTCCCAGATAACATCGATCTCCGCATTATTGGCGATGGACTTAAGGGTAATGTGCGGCACGCGCTCGTAAACGAAGCCCTGGCGAATGTTACCGTGCACGGGTTGTGAGGAGGGCGCGGTGCCGGTGAGTTCGGCTTCTTTGAGCTGGCCTTCGCGGGAATCGGCCAGCAGGTAATACGGATAACGCGCACCCATAACACGGGCACGAGCAAGGGTCAGTGCGACACGAGAGGTATCAATGGTGATCCATCGCCGCCCCCACTGTTCCGCCATATAGGCGGTCGTGCCGGAACCACAGGTCGGGTCGATGACGAGGTCTCCAGGGTCGGTGCACATCAAAATGCAGCGTTCGACGGCTCTGACTCCTGTTTGCACAACATATGTTTTGTCAGAAGCAGGAGCGGTATCCAACCAGATGTTGTGCAGCGGCGAAACCGGGTAATCTTCAAGAAACAGCCGATACCTCAGCGTCTCCCCTGTCTGATAAGCCTCGATTCGTTCTGCATAATCCAGTCGCGTCATACCGCGAACAGGTGACTTCCAAGATCGACCGGCGGGTGGATCGTAAGGCTTACCCCGAAATTGAAACGTATAGACGCCCGTTGCAAAGGAACCGGTCGGATAGAGCGGATATAACTGATAGATCTTGGCTCCTGACGGTATATGCGAATGATCGGTAATTTCTTTTGACGATAGCTTGCGATGACGACCATCCGATTCCAGTATCTGGTTCCAGTGGCCGTCACCTTGGGTATCAGACTCCTTATAGAGAGCGCGGTATTTGAGGGCTTCGATGCGGCGTGCATACCACAGAATTGTGTCGCACACTCCTTCCAAATATCGACCTCCTAATGTCATATTTTTCGTGCGGTAAGAGATAGACTCGACAAAATTCTCTCGTCTGAAGACTTCGTCGAGCAGAGACCGCACCAAGTGAACATTTTTGTCGCCAATTTGAACGAAGATAGAACCACTATCAGCTAGAAGATCTCGTGCAACGGCTAATCGATCTCGGATATAAGTCAGGTACGAGTGGATTCCATCCCGCCAAGTATCACGAAAAGCCTTGACCTGTTCAGGCTCACGGGTAATGTGATCGACGTTGCCATCCTTAACGTCGCGACTGGTGGTCGACCACTGAAAATTTGAGTTAAAGGTCGTTCCATACGGTGGATCGATATAGATGCACTGGACTTTGCCACGCAGTCCCTCGCGCTCGGCAAGGCTGGCCATAACCTGCAAGGAATCACCCAAAATCATGCGGTTCGACCAGTTCTGCTCGTGATGGTAAAACTCCGTCTTATCCACACCCTCCGGGATTCCGTTGAAGTCGGCAAAGAGGTCAGCGGTCGTTTCTCCGGCTTCGTGTTCCTGCTCGCGAGTCTCGCGCAGCAAGTCGTCGATCAGCGCCTTAGGCTGGACCTTCTCCTGGATGTAGAGCGGAGGAGCGTGGACCACCAAATCCGACCAGTCCTTCTCGTCCTTGCCTCGCCAGACTAGTTGCGGGTCGAGATCCCGATTGCGGCGTTCATATGCCACCCGGACAGGACCCTGCTCGGACTTCTGCAGGACTGACTGGTATTCGGCTGTTGGTATGTTCTTTCGCTTGTCAGCTTCGTGCCTAAGCGTTTCGATATTCTTGGATTGTGTTTTCTTAGCCATGTTCAGTTCGTCGGGTCCGTGTAAAGATTGCATCCGATGTGGCCCACTCCTAATGTGTCGCCACACGAATGGGAATGGCGGGTCAAGAAAGACCACTTTAGGACATGGTCAACTGTGTCGGCGACCTGTTTGCAGGGACGTTCTTTGTTCATAGCGGAGCGCAACTTCTCGATAACGCCCGCAATGTTTTTGTTCTTGACATAGGCGATCACTAGCCCGCGGCCTTCTCGGCCGGTCGTGTAGCGATCAAGCAACTGCTTCAACCCCTTTATGTGGTATTCGGGACCGTCCCAGACCTTCGCTTCTCCCAGTTTCTTGCGCGTAGGAATGCAGTGGTCGGCAATAATTGTGAGATCTACATGGCCGTTCGAATGTGCCTCTCGCGTGACGGTAAGGCCCGGTATCGTTAACGCCAGGGCGAGTATTCCCGAAAGGGCGTCTTCGCCCAGGGTTGCGAAATACACTTTGTTGGTTTCCAGGCCTTCCACAGACTTCTGCAACAGCGCGTCAAATGCTTTTTCGAAATCAGCATCCGTCTCGGCTGTCAAGATGTCCAGGTACTCTGGCGCTTTCCGTTTGAGCATTTCACATAACTCAAAAAGTGTATTCCGGTCCTTAGCATCGCTCACCGGCTCGGTTCCTCACTGTCTGTCGGAATCCAAGAAACAGCAATGCTGCTTGCATGCCGTCGCCAATCTTGATTGCTCATCTGTTTCTTGCGCCACCATTCCGTTAACGTTCGTGTGACTTCCTCCGAACTGATCGGATTTCCGCCATCTGACTGCGACCGGAACTGCATCTTCAATAACCGGATGGCTGGGTCAGAGAGCAGCGCCAGAATTGCAAGCGCATGTTCAATGTCTTCTGACGAAACGTCGGCCCCAAGATCAGACAATCGGAAATTACGATCGATACTCGAATCGATAGATGTCCAGATATTCTCATTCAGTCGAAGCAAAGCTGGGTCACTACCGAATTGACTACTTATGTATGCGTGAGATCGCCCAATTAACCCCTGGAGCGAATATGGATCGCGACCGGAAACTATCTCCATCATCTTGAGGAATTCGCTTTCAACTTTAGCCGCAAAATCCGCTTCAATCTGGTAAATCTCGGTGAACTCAACGAACGCCCAGCGGCCGAACGTGCCAAGGTGGTTCACGCCAGGCACCCAATATGTGTCCATCGTTGTTTTCTTTTCCTTGGCATCCTCTCGGCGGTAGCCCTTGATCTCGACTATTAAATTGAGCAGGTCGTCATCGCCATGACCATCGTCAACGCGCACGATGAAGTCGGGCCGATACTTATGCATTTCCGACCCGAAGCGGTACGGCACTTCGAAACCAAGATTGTGGTTCTTAACATACGCACATACCCTAGGGTGGGTCTCGGCCACTCGGCAGAACTCTGCCTCCCAATCGCTGTCGAGGATCACCCAGTTGATGTGACAGCGACGCGCATCAGTTTTCCAACGGAGCCTCTTCGACGTGTTGAAATTCACATGCATGGTTGACCCTATTGGGTTGTATGGGTCGAGCACGGCTTTAATTGGCCGCTCGCCCACGAACTTGCGGTTAATGGCCGTGATAATTCTGTTGCAAGCCAAATCGGCAAGCATTTTGTACTTGAGCTGCGCCGGATATGTGCCGCCTCTGCACACCAAGTACCCGTCCAGCCACTGTTTGGCGACGCGCTTGAGCTGGCCAAACAGATGAAGTTTTGGTTCCTCGCCTGGATCGCGCCACCTATTCAGAACAAGATGTGAGGTCAACTCGTACAAGACCTGTGAAGGCCGGACGTCACCGGTATGCACCAGATTGAGATCCACTTTCTCTCCGATGATTCCAGAGTTTTGAGTCTCGGTGGCGCCTACAAGCTCGGGTGTCAGTTCGAGTGTCGAGTCATCGTTGAATTCGGCAGAGATGCGCTCTTCCGGCAACTCGACTCGATAGCCTTCAACGCGCGGAAAACGAATTTCAAGCGCGTCTCTCTCAGGCCGCATTGCTTTGACCTGAATGGTTTCTCGCGGCGGCTGTGGTGGTGCGATTACTGGTTTGGCAGTAAAGTCAAACGGAATTCCCAGCACGTCGGCATATTCCACATTGAATATTCCGCGTTCGTTCAGATCGTAGGACTGGCGACGCAGCGCGCGTCCAATGACTTGTTCGCACAAGAGTTGGGTGCCGAACGCACGTACCCCCAGAACATGGGTCACGGTTTGTGCATCCCAGCCTTCCGTCAGCATGGCTACTGAGACGACGCAACGGATTGATCCGCCCAACTGGCCGGGCTTGCCCACGGTATTCATCACTTCACGCAGCAGCGTGACGTCGTTGAGCTCCTTGCCCTTCTGCAGCTCGTCCGCCAGCTTGCCGCCACGCTCGAGGATTTCTCGGCGAAAGCGTTCGATCTCATCCGCAGCCATGTCGCGGAAATTGTCGTCGAGCGCTTCGCCCGATTCGAGTTGTTCGCTGTCGATTAGGAAAGTGTTCGGTCGTGGAAATGGGTTTCCGTGCTCGTCGAAGTTGCGGAAGAGTTCTAGTCGGCCGGCGATTGGAGTCTTGGATCCATCATCGTTTTCTCGAAGAAAGCCGGATATGTAGTCGTAAACCAACTTTGAGGTTGACGTGTTGTTGCAAACGACGATGAAGCAAGGTGGAACCTCAACGCCTTCCTTCTCCCAAAGGTCAAAGGTTTTTTGGTAGTGACCATAAAGGGCTTCAAGGGCCGTTTGTAACTGCGGTGGTAAGCTCAGGGGGTCTAGCGTTTGGCTCTTGCCCCGCCCTTTTTTGGGCAACTATTGATTTGACAGACTAAATCGGCCCGCGCTACCATTGGTAGCGTAATTCATTCGGAAAATTGTGCGGGTAGGGGCTGAAGCGCTGCTTTTGCTTGGCGGCGGACAGTGCCAGCCTTTCCGTGAGGTAGCGGTAGTGTACCACGACTCGGCTACTGCGGAAAGACCCGGCATTGCAGTCCTTATGCTTTTGGCAAGTTGGTTTGGCCCACTTCGGTGGTTTAATCTGGCCCACCCATGGACGTTGACGGTTAAGAGGATAGAGTTCCGTTCTGCTGGAGCGTAGCCCGAAGGGCGAAGCGGAAGCAGAATGGAACTGCGGCCTCCAGGGATCACTCTTTGCGTTTCTTCCGCAAGGTCCTGCGAAAACGGTACGACTCCGAACCGGTTTCGATAATGTGGGCCTGATCGGTAAGCCGATCGAGCACCGCCTTGCACAGCCGCGCATTGGTAAAGACCTGCGGCCACTCGGAGAACGGCAGGTTGGTGGTTACGATAATGGCTGCTTTTTCCGCCCGCTCAGCGATGACCTGGAAGAGCAGTTCGGCGGCCACCTCGGCCAGCGGGACATAGCCCAGTTCATCGATCACAATCAGTTCCACCCGCGACCAGCGTGCCAGCATTCGGCTAAGGCTCTGTTCGCGTTGTGCCTCGACCAGTTGGTTGACCAGGGCGGCAGCGGTAGTAAAGCGCACGCGCCTCCGCTGGCGGCAGGCGGCGATGGCTAGGCCAGTGGCCAGATGGGTTTTTCCGGTGCCCGGTTCTCCGACCAGAAGCACGGGTTCGGAACGTTGCAGATAGCCGCCTTCGGCCAGGGTCCGAATACGCGAGGCCGGGATGTGTGGCGACTGGGCAAAGTCGAACTCCTCCAGCGTCTTCATCCGCGGCAGGCGCGCATCCTTGAGCCGCAGTTCGATCGAGCGCCGTTCGCGGTCCTCGACCTCGGCCTGGAGCAGGGCTTCAAGGTAATGGAGATGGGAGTGGTTCTTCTGCCTGGCTTCTTCGGCAAGGGATGCGAACTGAGCGCCGATGACGCCCAATCGCAGAGTCTGGCAGTGCTGCGCGATGCTGGCGGCTTCCATGCTCATGCCGGCACCTCGATCTCACACACACAGAGTAGTTGGTTATACTCGGCCATCGTCGGCAGCGGACGTTCGTAAGCAGCCAGTGCTCCGATGTCGATCGTCGTCGCGGCCGCGTGCTGAAGCTCGTCGCTCATGAGGAGATGACGGATGGCAGCCACATCCGTACAGCCCAACTCCATCGCTTGCGCTACCGCTGTTTCCAGCTTGGCGTAGCCGAACTCGCGGCCCATGCAGAGGAGCGCAACCATGGATCGCGTTCCACCCTGGCGTCCATGTTTCTCGTTCATCAACTCCCAGAGCTGGTCATAGCTTTCCGGCCAGCGGCCCTGTATTCGCCACTGCGCCAGCGGCTTCGATCCGCGCAACGCACCAGGCTTGCGTTCGAGCACTTCGAGATAGTGTTCCAGATCCAGGATCTGCTGCGCCCGCTCATAACTGCGCTCGTGCTGCGCGATCCGCACACCGTCTTGCCGGAACTCCACCACGCTGGAGTAGACGCGAGCCTCGACCACGGAGCCTGCCTTCAGTGGCACCGAGTAGAAGTTGGTTCGCACCTTGGCACATCCCGCCTGATCGACGCGCGGGAAGCTGACTTCCGCTAACTCGAAGTCTTCCGCCGGGAGCGGCAACAAGTGTTGCTTCTCGGTCAGTAACAGCGCGCCGATACTCTCCCTGCGGCCCGATAAGATACGGCTCTCATCGTGGCGGCAGTCGGCCAGCAGCTTCGTGTTCAACTCAGCAAGATCGCTCGCCGCCGGTACCGGAACCCAGTGGTTGCGGCGGAAGTAGCCCACTTCGCCTTCCACCCCGCCCTTCTCGTGGCCTTCGCCGGGCGTGCAGAAATCGGCTTGATACTGCCAGTGCGAACGGAAGGCAATGAAGCGGGCCGTCAGCTCCCGCTCATAGCCGCGCAGTATCTTCTTTACTGCACTCGACAGGTTGTCGTAGCGAAGCCGGTGGAAAACGCCGCCGAAGTAATGGAACGCCAACTCGTGTGCTTCCAGAAACGCCTGCTGCGTGGCCCTCAGGTAGGCGCGATGATAGGCCGCTCCGCTAGCCATCGAACGAAGCGAAAACACCTGCAGCTTGACGCGCTCGCCATCCAAATCGGCATAGGCTTCATACCAATCAACCTGGGCTTCGACACCCCAGTCGTAGCTCTGCGGCACAAAGGTCTCGCGCCGGGCCAGCCCCAGCGCTTCTTTGCGCTGCGCCACATACTGCCGAACCGTGCGCTCAGCAGCCGTGCATCCGGGTACCTCTTGTCGAATGCGCTCCCATATCCGCTTCGCCGTGTGGCGCTGCTTACGCGGAGCCTTGCGATCCTCTTCCAGAATCGCGTCGATGAACTCGACCGCCGGAGCCATCTTCACCTGCGGCCGCTCCGTCTTCTTCCGCCGCACCGGTATCGCGCTCCGGATCGCCTCCCGCACCAATCGCCGATGCACCCGCAGCTTCCGCGATACGCCTTGAATCGTGCCTACCCCGAACTCATACTCCCGACGAATCTGCTCGAATAGTTCCACCTTGGCTCTCCAGTCCAACCCCCGCCTCCAGATACAAGCTCACGCTCAAATCCAGAGTAGAAGTTTGCTGTGCCGAGGTGGGCCAAAACAAACCGCCGAAGTGGACCACTTCAGATTGCCAAAATCAGTCCTTACAGGCACAATCCAAGATTGAGCGCGAGCAGTCTGACTGTTACCCAGTCTGTCAACCACCTTGGGAGACTGCCCCGTTCGGGGTGGTGTCCCTACTCGACGTGCTTGAATTTTCGGCCAAAGAATATGTAGAACTCTCCCACAGTCTCGGGGAATTAACAGCGACTTTGCAAAAACGCCAGCTTGACGTAGAGGCGCTTGGACGCGCATTCGACCGCATACTGCGCGATGCCAAAGCCCTTGGGCTAAAGGTCACTGTTGACCAAATTGGCATAATGATGCGTGAGCTTGTTCAATACAATCCGGAACGCACATCCCTTGAGGGTGGCTACCTTCGCATTAAGAATGGCGAAATAAGCACGGAACGCCTCTGCCACCACATAGAGTCACTGTATTCGATTCTCAAGTCGGAACTTGGAAGTATCTCCATTAAAGCAGTTCCGCGAGAAAAAGATCATTATTGTGATCCGCAGTGGCTATTTGACACCCCCACCTATCACCAATTTCCGTCTGCTTGGCAAGAATTTCAACATGCCGGACGGTGCTATGCATACGGGGAAAATACAGCGTGTGCTTTCCATCTAAACCGAGCGCTAGAGTGGGGGCTAAAGAGTCTGGCCGTAGACCTGGGGAAGCGATTCGACCGCCATAGCTGGAATGACCATCTCGAAGACATTGAAAAAGCCCTTATTGAGAGATATAAGGCGGCACAACAGAGGACGCCGGAGCAGGCTTTCTATTCAGAGGCCGCGACACAGTTCGGGCATATGAAAGTAGCATGGCGCAATCCCGGAATGCACATAGAAGCTAAATATGACGATGGAGATGGTGCCTATCTTTTGACCACGGTTGAGAAATTCATCAGCCATCTAGCCAAGAACGGATTAGCTGAATCGAAGATATGAGCAAAAAGAAACCGCCAGCAGAGATGATCGAAGGGCCGGAAGCGTTCGAGCGTTTCCGTGACGCTGCCAAGAAGATGATTTCGGTGCCCAAGGCCGCAATGCCCAATCCGTTCAAGAAAATGCATCCGAAAAAGCGCAGGAGTTCCAAACCATGAGTTGGATTCACGATGAACTGGATGATCGAGAGCGCTTACAGAGAGACAGAGCCACAATAGAACTTCACGCTGAGGCCGTCTATGAAGAACTTTGGTCGGAGATAAGTGACAGGGTTGCTGACGCAGCCAAGCGTGGCATGTCAGCAAGAACCAACGGCAGCAATTACGAACGCACGGTTTTAATGGGTGGCCCTATCGTCGGTGGCGTGTATCGAACGCGAAGCGAGAAGCTTAGGCAATTAACAATACGCCTGAACAAAGCAGCCGGGAAGATTGAGGTGGCCGACGACACGGATGACCGCTCCATTGAAATGCTACTCATGGTTTGCGAGAACGGCATCGTTCGCCCCTCCTACCAAGGAAGGGTGCTAACAATACCCGAGGCGGCACAGATGATTCTAAGGCCGTTCTTGTTTCCATCGGCGGAATGAATCTCGTCGAAGCCGCTGCCTTAGTAGCGGCTGCGCTTCCCGCGCTTCTGACGCTTGCGTTCCTTCTCAGTTAGGACACGTCGCACTGTCGGCCTTGCCTGTTACTTCATCCCATGTCAGTCGCTTTCCGACGATCTGAGTAGCTGCCATCCTAAAGCGGTCGAAATCGTTTAGCGGATTGTCGGGTGTGGCGCGATTCTCGAAACGGTACACCTGCTCGTCAAGGTAACGGAAGAGATGGAAGGGTTCGACGCTGACATAGGTTCCGTTGATACCGCGCTTCAGTAGACTCCAGAAGTTTTCGAGGCTGTTAGTGTGAACCTTTCCGTCAACGTACTTCTCAGCGTGGTCGATGACTTGGTGGGCGTATTCTTGCGCGAGTCCGTCATAGGACTTCAAGGCGTCGGAGTAGAGTGCAGAGCCTACCGCAACGTGCTCCCGGACTTCGGCCTGTAATGCGCTCTTGCGGCGATTGGGAACAACCTTCACCCGAATCCGACCGCCTCGTTCCATGATGCCCATGACCGCAGTCTTATCTTTGCCGCCGGTGCCAGTGATGCGGCGCTCGCGTTTGTCGAGGTGCATGTTGCGGGCCTTGCCGCCGATAAAGGTTTCGTCAACCTCGACTTCGCCGGAGAGTTTGTCGAAAGTGCCTTCGTGTAGGGCGTAACGGATGCGATGATTCAGGAACCACGCGGACTTCTGAGTGATCGCCAAGTCTTTTGCGACTTCGCAAGAGCTAATGCCGTTCTTGCAGTTGACGATGAGCCACAGAGCGGCCAGCCACTTGTCGAGTCCAATGGGCGAATCCTCCATGACGGTGCCAGTTTTAAGAGAGAACTTAGCGTGGTCGTGTTTGCCGTAGCACTTCCATGCGCGCTCTTTTTCAATCCAGAACACTCGGTCTGATTCGCAGCGCGGACACTTCACCTCGCCATCGGGCCAGCGAAGGCTGATCATGAAGCGCTTGCAATTCTCGAAATCGGCGAAGTGCAAAATTGCTTCTTGCAGACTCTTAGGCTCTTTCATACTGCAAGTATGCGCCTATGGGATTAGTCTGTCAAGTAAATAGTTGCCCTTTTTTGGGCATCTTCTTCCCGATGTGCTCCCAGAGATTGCGATACATGGGCATCTCGGAACCTGGGATGTTGTCGGCCACGGGAACACGAGGCAATTTAACGATGCCGCACTCAATCGCATCCATGAGCGAGAAGTCATTCATCGTCCAGGGAAACAGCGTTCCTTCCGCATAACCTGACCCACTCAGGAAAAATGGTGTCGCGGAAAGATCGATGACCCGGGCTATGCCTAGGTTGCGGTTGACTGCTTCGAGGCCAGAAATCCAGACTCGCGCAGCCTCAGAGTTTTTCTCGGCCTCCTCTTTGTCATCTCCTTTCAGTTCGCCTTCGTCTTCCGCAGTGGCTTTTCTTCGGTAGCAATGATGAGCCTCATCGTTAAGAACAAGAATGTTCTTAATGCCCATTAAGTCGGGCATCACTCTTTGCAGCATTTGCCCCTCGGTTTCGAGGGTATTCAATTCATCGCCCCGGCCTTGAAGCAGGAGCGTCCGCCTTTGGAAAGTTCGAGGCGGTCGCGGAGCTTGAAAGCGTGAAAGTTGGTGATTACGATCTTGGCGCGATTTACGTCCTCCAGCATGTCACTCGGCACCAATTCCCGGGTGGCGTAGTAACTGTCTGGATCGTTTGGCTGTAAAACGCGCAGGCGATCCTTGATGGGCAACCCGGGGGCAACCACAAGAAAACCGCGCGTGAATCGTTTGCTCTGCTCGTGGCGCACGGCATTTACGGTTTGCCAGGCGATGATCATCGCCATTACGGTGGTTTTGCCCGCGCCCGTGGCCAGTTTGAGCGCGACTCGCATTAGATCGGGATTCGCGTCATGGTTGGCGTTGGCAAGATGCTCGATGAAACGCTTGCCGCGGGTTCCTACTTTGGGAGCTACCTCGGTCAGCCAGATTACAGTCTCAGCCGCCTCAATCTGACAGAAGAACGGCCGCACGCCGCTGAAGTTGTGATGCCGCCAATGCTGGAGAAACCGAGCCGTTTCCGGTGTCACCTGCCAGTCATTCGGACTCGGTAGGTTGCGCCACTCGTCTACTTGGTATCGAAGTTCATTGATTATAGAAGTAGGGTCATACTGCTGTTTTTCAGTCGAGATGCCCTTTCCTTCGTCAAATACAAAGCCGCCTTGGTCGCCCTTAGCTTTGCGCTTACGAGGCTCAGGAATCGGGGTGATGAACTCCGCGCGGCGGCGGCCCTCTAGAATTCTCCCGGTGGGTTGGCCTTCCGCGTCGAGCTCCCAGTATTCACGTGGGTATTCGTAGGGGGAATTTCGAATGGGCTCTGTAAAGAAACGATTATCCATGCCAGAATCTCTTGCTCATGTTCGCGGTGTGTTCCCCGGATTTGAGGGTTCAGCGACAGTCCTTCTCGACCGCGTCACGCACAACTACCGCCAATGGCACAATGCGATCAGTATTGGCTGCTTGAAGCCTATGACTACGGAAGAGTCATTGTAGCGCGAGCTGCTTGTCGCCAATACTGTCCTGGTCGCGAATGGGGAACTGTAAGCAAGTCGAGGAGGGAACGCGGACGGCGGCTCAGACCAACAACTCGCCCCGTCGGATCAGTATCAAAGGGCTGACCGCAATCTCAGGAGATAGCCTCAGAGAGTGACCGCTGGTGGCGACGATTCGCTCCTGCCGCCATCTGTGCCCTGCCCGAAATCTTCTGTTTGTGGGCAGCCGAATCGCACGATTTCGGGTGCCGCAGTGTCAAGCACTTGGCGAAGCAGATTCGCAGGGGTGATTGGGCAATCCTTCGAATGCCCGCTGAAGAGTGCCATTACTTGCATTGAGACGACGAAGTCCGCCTTCCCAAGTCAACATCACGACATTTGCCTTGTTCTTTGGCTGACTGAATCTGCGAAAAGAGTTTCGTTTCACGCTATAACCGTGCTACTATCCGCGGCATATTCGACATCGCTCCGGCAAGCCACTTCAGTACGGCACCTCGCCTGATTGCCGGTTCGTCGATGCGCCGAATGAGACCCTGGGAACAAGGTGTCAACGCGGACATCTTGGGCTGCAGCCAGCAAGATTCTTTCGGAGAAACCCCAATGCAAACCGCGCGCCGGCTTCGCTTTTCGCTCAGCCTCCTGTTTGCGTTTTGTATCGCGACGGCGACTGCCTCGCCCGCACAAACCTTCACCACTCTGGTAAATTTCGACGGCACTAACGGTGCCAGTCCCGCATCATCCCTCATCCAAGGCCCCGATGGGAACTTGTATGGGACGACTCAAATGGGAGGAGTGAATATCCCCCTTTCGGTGCCGGCACGTTCTTCGGGATGACACCTGGGGGCATGCTGATGACGCTGTACAGCTTTTGTGCTCAGTCTGGCTGCACCGATGGCATCGGGCCTGGCCAGTTGGTGCAAGGCCCCGATGGGAATTTCTACGGGACAGCTGGGGGCCTAAATGGCCATAGCATTTTCTTCAAAATCACACTAAGCGGCATGCCGACGACGCTGTACACTTTTGGTCCCTCGGGCGAAGGCGGCCCCGTGGTACAGGCCAGCGACGGAACCTTCTACGGCGCATATTTCGGTCAGCCCGGTCTGGCGGGCAATCTTTTCAACCTGACCAATTCCGTCAACGGCTGGGTTTACACCGACCTTTACGACTTCACTGGGGGAATTGACGGAAGCTTCCCAGGGCCATTGGTGCAAACGACAGATGGAAACTTCTATGGGACAACGGCTATGGGGGGAGCTAGCTATGGATGTGGCGATTTAGGCTGTGGCACGGTGTTCAGAGTCACGCCTCAGGGTGTACTAACTACGCTGTACAGTTTTTGCATCCAGCTTGGCTGTACTGACGGCGCTTTTCCTCGCGGCGGTCTGGTACAGGGCAGCGACGGAAACTTGTACGGAACCACAAGCGCAGGCGGGGCTACCTGGGGCACGATCTTCAAAATCACTCCAGGAGGAGCGCTGACTACACTGCATATATTCAACGGCACGGACGGTAGCGAGCCTGAGGGGGCCTTGATTCAAGGCATCGACGGCAACTTCTATGGCACTACCGCTCATGGGGGCAACGGGAATTGCAGTTTTGGCTGTGGCACGGTCTTCAAAATTACCCCAGGGGGCACGCTGACCACGCTGCACAGCTTCGATGGCACCGATGGCCTGGCACCCTTGGCAGCGCTGCTACAAGGCACCGACGGAAACTTCTATGGCATGACCTCGGAAGGCGGGGCAAACCGCGTCGGCACCGTCTTCAGCCTGTCCCTGGGGATCGCCCCGTTCCTTGAAACCCAGCCCACCTCCGGCAATGTGGGAGCACCCGTCATTATCCTCGGGACAAATCTGACGGGCTCAACCAGCGTCACTTTCAACGGCACCTCGGCCACGTTCAACGTGGTCTCGCCTTCCGAAATCACCACCAACGTACCTACTGGTGCAACTACTGGCACGGTCCAGGTGATGACGCCCGGCGGCACATTGACCAGCAACGCGAACTTCCAGGTCGTTGCGCCTCTTCAATTCGTTCCCGTAACTCCCTGCCGACTGGTGGACACGCGGCCGGATCGAGGCGGCAGCGGCCCCATTCAAGGCGGAACCTTCCGCGCGTTTAATCTTCCGCAATTAGCGCAAACCCAAGGCTGTGCCGATCTATCTTCGGCCGCTGCGTATTCGCTGAACATTGCTGTGGTTCCACAAGGCTCACTCGGATACATAACGACGTGGCCAAACGGAGGAGTGCGACCTTACGTGGCAACGCAGAACTCACTGGATGGCCGGATCAAGGCGAACGCGGCGATCGTGCCGGCGGGCAATAATGCGGTCAGTGTGTACGCCACCAACACCACGGACGTAATCATTGACATCGATGGATACTTCGCGCCGGTCAGTAGCTCCACGCTGGCCTTCTATCCTATGACGCCCTGCCGCATCGCGGACACGCGCAAGTCCACCTTCCCGCAAGGGCTGGGTACGCCGTTCCTTTCTGCGCAGACGGAGCGCAACTTCCCAGTGCTGTCGAGCACGTGCAACATACCGAGCACGGCGCAAGCGTATTCGCTCAACTTGTCGGCGGTGCCTTATCCAAGCCTTGGGAATCCGCTGGGCTATCTGGAGGTTTGGCCCACGGGCCAGAAACCAGCGAACCCGGTCTCCACTCTGAACAACCTGACGGGAACTGTTGTTGCGAATGCCACAATCGTACCCGCCGGCACGGACGGTAACATAACCGTGTACCCCAGCAACGACACCGATCTGGTGATCGACGTGAACGGCTACTTTGCACCGGCGGGACCGGGTGGGTTGTCGCTGTATCCGGCTGCACCCTGCCGCGTGATTGACACGCGTCAGATCGGTGGCGGCCAGCCGTTCAGCGGCTTGCTGAGTCCGCCGGTGGATGTAGTCGACAGCGCGTGCGCTCCGGCGGCCACAGCACAAGCATATGTGTTCAACGCGACGGTCGTGCCCTTCGGTGCCCTCGGCTATCTGACATTGTGGCAAAACGACCCAACGCATCAACCGGTCGTCTCCACCTTGAATGCGCTTGACGGTGCGATCACGAACAACATGGCCATCGTGCCCACGGCTGATGGCAAGATAGACGCCTACGCGTCCGGCATCACGCAACTGATCCTCGACATCTCCAGCTACTTCGCGCCGTAGGATGCTTCGACGATCGCGCGTCATCTGGTAGTGCCGCCGATTCGGGGCGAAACGTCGGCGATGCGGGAGAGATCCCGCACAAGGCCTGCGGCCTGCCCGAAAAGCTTGCTTTTCAAGCAGTATCACTCCAATGTTCGTCTCGTTCTCACTGACAGCATTCGGAACGTACTTTACCACGAAACATTCGCACTCTCGCTGGAAGGTCATGCTCGTTCAATCCAGAACATTGTAATCATACTTTCGGGACCCGGCTGGCACTATGTTTCTTCGACGGCAGTCGCGCCCATGCTACTGGATGAATTGCGGAAGGAGCACGCCGTAGTCGCGGGCGCAGTAGGAGGCGATCAGGCGCGAGCAGGCAGACCTTAAGTAGATGCACCAGCGCCTTTCGCGCCTGGAGAAGCTGGTCGGTGATCAGGCGCAGACGATTCACGGCAAGAGTTGCCGAGCATTCGCCCAGAATCCTTGCATACGTTGTAGGATACCGCGTAAGACTATAATGCCTCGGCACGACACAACAAGCGGTGTTGCACTTCGACGAGGGCAGCGGAAGCGCTATCGCGGATTTGGTGATCGGCAAAAGGTCGAGCAGGTTTGTGAAGCGGAGATCGCCTCCGCCGTAGTATCGCTCCAGACCCTGGTCACCGTTGGAGGTTAATAATCGGTTCCACGCGCCGTCCGTGATGGAACATCCTCGACCGTTTAAGCTCGTTATTACTCCTCATTCGAAAACCAAGAGTGCGTGGCGCACCCCGACCACCGGAATTAGGGCGTACCCCGCCCGCTGCCATTTCCCGGAGCGGTCACCAGTGCCTCAGGACCATTTCGTTCCGCCCCTATGCCATAGCTGCCGCTAGTGGGTTGTAGAGCGGTGTCGTAAAGCCGCACGCCTATTTTGTGGCACGCCTGCCGAAAAGATGCATTGTGAGCCAGAACGATGGGGATGCTTTCTGCGCCTCCATATATGTCCAGTCTCCAGTCCCCAGCGACGAGATAGGTTGTCATCTTCGCACATATATCTTTGATGGTTGCTCGATCGCACGCGACCCAGATGGATAGCGGGTATTCACCTATAAAGGCCTCCCACGGATAACCTGTATCGCACAAGAAGTGACAGATACCAACTCGAACGGGACAGTCAATCTTGGCGTCATGAATAAAAACAAAAGCTGGTATTTGGGTTCTGAACATGCCCAGCTTAAAAAGCCGGTTCTGATAGCTGCCACCGTGGAACCCGCGGCACCTTCTCAGTTGACTCAGGACCTCCTCGTCAGTCACTGGCTTCGATGGATCGTCTTTGTCGACGGCGGTGATCCTATCGCTCAGTTGCAATGCTGATGCTGCGGTCAACAGTATGGAACGTTCGTTGTCAGTCTCATCGCCAAAAATGCTCTGTTCCATCCTCTCAATAATCGTGTCCGCGTCAGGATCATACTGTACAAGGGGAGGGCCACTGTAATCGGGCGATCTGTCGCGATCAGTTAGCGCCCCATACATCCCTCCATATTTCGTGTCCGGTGGCCCCTCTGGTTCGGGGTGACACAGGACGCCGGAACAAAGCCACAAATAGAGGTACGCCAGAGAGTTATTCGTTAGAACCTTTCGGTCGGTTCCGCCGGAACCCATCTTGGGCAGCTTGCTGCACAATTCCCACGCGACATAGGCCAGCGTACTGCCGGACTCGATGAAGACCTTTTTCCAAACGTCTCGAATGTGGTCTCCGTGGAGTTGGCAGAACGCACGAGCCAAAGCGATCTTCTTTTCTTTCGAGATACTCAGCCGGGGGTCAACAAACTTGAACTGGCCCAGTCGCTGGATCGCTTCCCTCAATATTTCATTACTGCCTGAAATGCGCAGTATGTCGGTATCTTCTTCGGCCAGAGGCTCCGGGATGTACCCCTTTACATCGTCATGCGGGCACTTGAAGAACGCATATAGCTCCTTATGTATGTCGGCAGCCGATTGAAAAGGGCGAAAAAATGGAGACCCGACGCCGTCAGTCAGTCTTTTGTAGAGCTTCCAGTATTTTTCTTCGCTGTTGATCTCCTCGCTGTCGTCGGGTCTCTTCAGTTCGTTCCGCAAGCTTATGACGTGGTTCTTCGGCATTACGAAGGCCAATATCTTGAGACCTTTCCCTTCTGCGTACTCCAGTTCATGCTCCACGTAACCCCTTTCGCGGCCAGGTTCCTGGCCACTGCCGATACTCCCATATCGGTGGCCGAGAATAATTACATAGAACTGGCACTCGGCTATTGCCTCGCGGATTACGTCCAATTTCGACATCGGGTCCGGCCCATGGTACTCGAGTGCTAGCGGCAGGTGACCTGCTTCCACGATTGCCATCAAAGCCTGCTTACGATGTGCGGCGAGATCACCAAAGGTGCTGCTGATGAAAACCTGATACTTCCGCTTCATCTTCGGTTCAGAGAAATTTGGCATGATATATAACTTTCCAAGTGCATTAACCGTTTCTCTAGTCGAATAAGGTTACTCACGGTCCCTCAGGTTACCAGATGGGTCGCGCGAGATCCGTGATTGATATCACCCGCTGAAGTGATACCGAAACACTTCCCTAGAGTCTGGCCCCTGCCCCGCTCCTATAGGATAACTTCGGAATGTATAGGAAAATCAAAATCTCGTGTTCGGCGCGTGACCGAATACTTTCGACGTGTTGCTGCGAGGTGCAACGCCCACGCTTTTAGGGTGCCTTTGCCGGTAAAAACATGTAAGGCTTGAGATTCCGCATCGCTCCAGCTTCTCAAAGAACCGGCACGGACGTTTTCAGGCGTCGAAACTGTTCGAGCAGTTGTTTGAGGAGATCGTGCGCGAGCTGCGCACCCTGGAAGGCCACACTGATCGTGTCCTTGGCGTGGCACTGAGTGGGGACGGGCGGCTGGCGGTCTCCGCTTCTTGGGACCAGACGCTGAAGGTGTGGGAGGTGGCCGGCGGGCGCGAGCTGACAATTTTTACCGCTGAGGCTCCGCTCTGTTGCTGCGCGCTCTCATGGGATAAGGAGACAATTGTTGCCGGAGACAGTAGCGGCGTCATTCACTATCTCCGCGTGGTGCTGCCGCACGCCTACTCAGCAACTGAGGGGATGATCCCGGTCAAAAATGTCAGCCGGTTTCGTTCTCGACTTCCACCTTGTACATATCTGCGATCCAGAAGAAAATCCTGAGGGCCAGTTGGTTCTGAACCCAGTCTGCCGACTCAACGGTCTCTTTGAGCATCTCCAGTACCGGTGCAAGCGGAAGGAACCGCCGTTCAAGGTCGCTTGGGGGAACTTGGTATGCTGGATTTCTCTGCTTGGCAGTGCTCGAAAGCCGATTCAGAATCCGCTCTAGCAAGAAGGGTGCGACCTCCTCCACAGATCCGACTCTAATAACGGCTTGGGAGGTTGTGTCGGCGAGGAACAGCCCACATTCGATAGTCCAATTGAACAGTTCCGCAGCCAGTTTGATCTGCTCAAGGGATCGCTGGTCCAGGCGGTGGCGAATGACAGCAGAGAGGCCCGAAAAACAGTCATAGTTCTCGATCGATCTAAAATCGGCATTATCTGGGGCTCCGGCCGCTTTGAGAAACACTGCCGCTTCGGACGGCTCCAATTGCCACTCAACGTCGGGGAACTCCGCGAGATTAAACCAGTCCGAAAACAGCCCGTAGAATAAGCCCAACTGATCCTTGATGAACTGGCTTGCCGATAAGCAGATGTACTCAATCGAATCGGCGCTGCGCCAGTCGCAGTCTTCGAGGGTGCAGGCATCGGTGTCGCTGAACCAACAAACGAGAATACGATTCTCCAATTTCGGTGTCGCTGTTACTCCTGCCGATTCTTTCGCCACCACTACAGACTCCTGTGCCCGGCCGACGTTTCACCGCTGCGCCGATTCATACTTGATCGACGCCTATGTTCCTTCGGATGCTGCGGCTGCGTCCGACATCTCCTCAAGGGCTTTCATTACCCTGAAAAGTCGCAAGTCATCCAGGGAGAGCCAGCGCTTTCTTTGGCATGTGAATCCTTGCCGAAAAACGTTTCCGGTGTGTGACATTCGATCAACTTCAAACTCTTGGGAGAGCAGTGTAAAAGCATGGTTCAGGCTTCGAGCCTCAGTATCTAACAAGGAAATGCGGCAGTGGCAGTCGTCCAATTTCGCCCGCTCGCTTCCATCTACCAACACCGCCAGCGGTTCAAGCAGAATCACCTCCGCCAACAGATAACCAGCCGCTGCCCCCTGTCCCCTTTTGGGAAATTTCTCGTGGACTTGAGGACGCACAGCCTTCCCGCTCAGGCCCAACCAGACCCTCGCGTCGGTAGGCAACATTTCGATTACTCGCTTTGACTTCAATCTTTGGCGATCAGTCTCGTTAACCACTGCCCAGGCTGGGATCACAAGCTCGATGAATGCCCCGTCCCGAATGTTCGGAAGCGGCCGATCGTCCAGGGTGGTTAGTTTTCCAGCGTGCCACCGGGCACTAATGCGTACCGTCGCACTGTGGGAATCAGGGATAAAGCCCATAGGGGTTCCCGCCTTCTTCTTCTGTGTGCATTGTTGCTTAAAGTCGCTTTGCCGTCTATGGGTAACAGGCCACTATGTCACCCAAATGACCGAGGACATCCGGGTTCGATTCGGGCAGCGGCTTCGGAGCTTGCGGCAGCGACGTGGCTGGACGCAAGTCGAGCTGGCGGAAAGACTTGGATTGGACCGTAGTTATCTGGCCGACGTAGAGCGCGGTCATCGCAATGTGTCACTGGTCAACTTGGAACTGATCGCCATCGGATTCGACCTTACGCTGCCGCGATTGTTCTCCCGCCTTTGATCGTAGCCCGGGGCCACGGCTGAATTCGAATTTGAGAGGGAGTTTTGACGGGTGTCCGGGTTAAGACGCCCGTCGCGCGTTTCCTGCACCGTAGTGGAATAACCTTAGCAGGATGCTGAAAAACCCACCAACTCATAATTCCGCCGATTACCCAGTTGGGAATAGCAGTTGACGGTCGTGCCTCAGCCCGCACCTCCCGTGGCGCAGACCGTTTTCTCTTGACAATGTGTTACAAAGTGCTACAACAAGGTTGTGAAACCGAAGAAGGCAAGGGCGGAATATCCAATCTCGCTGCGAGCCACTGAGGAAGATTTGAAGATGCTGGAGTGGTTACACGCTCGCACTGGGCTGAGTAATTCGGCCCTTTTCAAGCTGGCGCTTCGCCGGCTGTATGAAAAGGAAGGCGGACAGTTGCCGAAGCGTTGAACGAAAACGCGCCGTGCCGGTGCGGCAAACACCGACACGACGCTGACCAAGGCACCTACACAGGAGGCACCCATGGCTGCAAACAAACGTAACACCGCATCTCCACACGCTCAAGAACTGCCACTCACAATCAACCGGGTTGCTCTCTATGCCCGCGTTTCCACCCTGAATGGGCAAGATCCCGAGATGCAACTTTCTGAATTAAGGGAACATGCTGCCCGCCGCGGCTGGATCGTTTCGGGCGAATATGTCGATCAGGGCATCTCTGGCTCGAAGGAATCACGCCCTGAACTGAATCGGCTGACGGCAGACGCTCATCGCCGGGCATTCGATGCCGTGCTCGTCTGGAAGATTGATCGCTACGGCCGGTCGTTAAAGCACCTGGTAAATGCCCTCGCCGATCTGAACGCATACGGAGTTGCGTTCATCAGCTTCCGCGACAATCTTGATCTCAGCACGCCATCTGGCCGGCTGATGTTCCAGATCATAGGCGCTATGGCCGAGTTTGAGCGGTCGCTGATTCAAGAACGTATCCGGGCGGGTCTTCGCAATGCGCGGGCGAAAGGGAAAAAGTTCGGAAGGCCGCGCGCACGGGTCGATGCTGCGAGCGTGGCTGTATTGCGCTCTGAAGGGCTGTCCTGGTCGCAGGTTTGCCAAGCGCTTAAGGTGAGTAAGGGAACGGCACAGCGGGCGTTTTACGGCTTGCCCAATTGCTCCTCAGAATCGATCGCTGTAAATGGCTGATTCTGCGACACCGGCATTGCACATGTGGCCTTGGCCACCAACATCAGATTTTGGTGCGCGCGATCGAAGTGCCGTTTGTTCCAAAGCTGCCTGGCCAGGTCCGCGTCGCCGTTCCAATTCGGGACCAGTTTCTTGCTGGCCATTTTGATTCTTGTTCGTGTCCCAGTACAAGAAGCAGGGACGACAAAGCTATATCCAGCTCTGAGACTTCAGTCTTCGCCATGCGAGCTCGATGTGGCGGGGGACGAATGTGCGCCCACGAGCGAGAGCCGGAGGCGCGCATGGACTTCCCGCATCAACCCATTTTTTCTTGTTGGTGGCACCCGTATGAATCGGATAAGATGCGCGTGCGCCATGGAAACCAAAGATTTGATTGCAATCGCTGGGATAGGCGTCACCTTCGTCGTCAGCTCTGCAAACCTTGTGTATAGCCTCTGGAGTGGCAAAAGAACTGTTTTTGTAAACACAGTAACGACATCGCGCCTGAAGTGGATCGATTCACTTCGTGACAAGGTTTCTGAATTCATCGCGGTGACGGTACGCCTCTTACACCCGGAGTTCCCATCGGAGAGAAGGAACATCGGAACGCTATTGCTCCAACGGGACACGTTGCTCCACCAGATTGTTCTGCACCTCAACCCCCAAGACCCAGAGGATCAGAAGATTAAAACCCTGGTTGATCACGTTCGGGAGCTTACTGACCGTGGCGTCTTCTCAGATGAGCTTGCCGACGGGCTTCTTAAACTCCGCGATGCGACGGGGGATTATCTCAAAAAGGAATGGAACAGGGTGAAAAGCGAGTCAACCGGAAAGCAGTCTTAAAGAGTCGCCCGCTCCGTTTCCCTGATCAACGATTCTTGGCGTTCATCCTATGCTCAGCCATGCTATTTGGGAAAGCAAGTTTGAGAATTGAATCGTCATCGTCCGCTTCCGTAACTTGTGATTTTTCGACCCTTTGGTGAGGCGCGGTTTCTGGGTTGTCCTTTGCGGCAGTAGCGGCGCTGGGAACAGAGCCGGCCATGTATTGCTGCTCTCGTTTGAACTGTTTACTGAGCGCCAATCCTTGTTGCTGGTAGGACGACCCAATTGAGCCACCGTACACCCTATCAGGCGTGGCGGCCATCTTGTAGTAATGCAGCCTACCAACGAATTGTCCATCCTCCAAAAGGATAGGCATTTCATTAGCCCTCACTTCGAGAACAATCCTTGTCCCTGGGACTTCCCCTTTGGCTCCGTATCCGAAGCCAGGGTCGAAGAACCCTGCATAGTGAACTCGAAATTCTTGGGTTGCTAGGTCGTATGGCAGCATCTCCGCGGCAAGGTCGGGCGGGACACGAACTCGTTGCTGCGATGCCAAAATATAGAATCCTCCTGGCACGAGGACGTGTTGCCGTTTGTTGTTTTTGTAAATAGGGCTCCAGAAGTCGGCTGTCTCATAGTGGTTAATCTTGGCAAGGTCTATCGGTGGGGCACACTCCTTGGCTTGGTAAGCGACAATCTCGGAGCCGTTTCCTTGGAGATCAACCGTTATTCGCATACCGCGATCTACGTTGGCTTGCCCTACCCCATCTTCGTCAGTATCGAGCAAAAGATCGTCTTGAGCCAATTGTTTCAGCCTGTTATCCCCGGATGGGGCAAATCTTCCACGCCCAAATCTCAGTTGATTGAGCTTCATCCCAGCCTGGACAACAATCGGAAATGATCGAGAGACCACCTCCACATACAAGCTTCCAGAATAGCCTTTCCGAACACGCTCAAACTCATCACCGGGCTCCGTGATTAGGCGTGTGAAAATATCCAGACGGCCGGTCGTACTCTTAGGATTTGATATGCCATAAACATCCGAAGGGAGCGCCAAGCTCTCCATCAAGGGGATGATATAAACGACATTCGGCTCCAGCAGGGTAGGCTCGTGTATGTCGATTTTCTTGTCGAGCATCCCGTTAGCTGTAGCCTTGTGGAGTAAAGTCGTGGATTTTCCCGGCAGAAAGCTTGCGCGAACCCGGTACGCTTCGCCCCACAAACGAAGGTCGATGCTCGCTGGCTGGATCTGATCGTCAGAAATTTCCCGAGTCGAACGGATGATCCCAGTGTCTACGAAGTGACGAATTTCCTGAGACGGCAATATGCCTTCACCGCCCGGTTGATGGGCGATCATTCCTGGTAACAAAGGCTCTGATGCCAAAGTCCCTCCCTCTACTAGTGCCGCGCGGCGGCTGCTAGCCGTCGCGCTCGTTCAGCGAATTCCACCTGGTAATATTCAGCCACACATTTGAGACTGCAAAACACTCCTGGCCCCCTAACCACTGATTTGCCTTCTGCAATTACCTCCCCGCAGTTCGGGCAAATTCCAGCTTTCGCCAGTTCCGCCAGCTGTTCGACTTCGGATATAGTCACTGTTAGCCCGATACTTTTGAGATTGTGAAGAGTAGCAGATAATCTCGGCTGTGAATTACTTGCGAATCTACCCATCTATTGTTAATTTCTGGCAATCTCATTTGTAATCAATAACTTAACAACAACGCAGTGCCCTGTTCTTGGGCAGTTCCTGTGCAAAAGATATTTTGTGCTGCAAAAGTGGTGCAATTGTCGATTGTGAGCCATCGGCTTTTTCCCCGTGTACCCGGCGTGTACCTCAGATCGGCGTTTTGAGCGATTATGGCGTTTTCGTAGCTTTTCATAATCAGTAAGTTACGGCACCGCAATGGGCTGCGTGGGTTCGATTCCCACCCGCGCGCCCAATCTTCTTGGCATTCGGGCTTTTTCTGTGCAAAAACCAGTCCTCCTGTGATTTGAATCACAGCCAGAGGTTCGGTCAGGGCGACAGACTATGGGAGTGTTTATGGATCGTTTCGCCATCATCACCAACCGCAAACGCGCCATCATCGCGCTGGTGCATTCCGTCTTTTTCCTCGGTGTGGCCGGGATGCAACTTGCCATTTCACACGCCGTGGCATTTTCGATTCACCGCGAAAGGATAGCAGGTAGCGTCATTCTGCTGGCTGTTTATGTGATCGTCACGACGGTACTTGTGGTCCTGTTGCGCTTCTCCCACTGCGCCAAGGAGAAGCTCTATTTCGCCCTTTGCGCCGCCAGCGCCGCCTTTGGGCTAGTGCGCATCCTCCTTGGCGATCCTGTGTTGCACGCCAACGTGCTCCGCGTGCTTTTTCTCGCCGGTGCCGTCCTGATTGGGACCGCCATCCTGCGCGGGCACTCCGCAGTCGCTGTGGCTGGCGAAGCCAAGGCGCAATAGGCCTTATCCGTCCGCCCCCCTCGGCCTAGCCGACTGCAAAATCTTCAGCACTTCCTTATTGCCCTCTTGCACTGCCATGTCGGCCGCAGTCTGGCACTTATCGTTCTTGATGGCCGGGTCGGCGCCCGCATCCAACAGCAATTGTGCTCTCTCCACGCTGTTGTGGATGGCCGCCTCATGCAATGCGGTGTAGCCAGCTTGTTGTCGGGTGTCGGGATCGGCGCCAGCGCCTAAAACAAGCTTCAGTAGCGCGGCATTGCGCGAAGCTGCCGCACTGTGGATCACGGCGATCCGGCTAGGAGAGACCGCATTAGGATCAGCCCCATGGCCGACCAGAACTTCCGCCGCTCCGAACTGTCCGAAGAAGCACGCCAGATGCAACGGCGTGAAGCCATCTGTGCTGCGCGCCTTGACCAGTTCGCCATTGCTCGCTACCAGGTCGTTAAGCCGCGCGACATCGCCTAAGGCGGCGGACTCGAAGACATCGAATTCACCCGCCGCCGGGCGCAAAAGATCAACAATCTCCAGTCTGTTTTCGTAACGCGCCTGCATCAGCGCAGAAATGCCGTTTGCATTGCGGGCATGCGCCGTCGCCGCGTCTGACGCAATCAACTGCGCAACTCTCTCTTTGTCGTTGGCGGTAATCGCAGCGAATATGTCCTGCTCCATCTCAGCCTCCTGCTCAGAACGCGGCGGCGCCAGCTTCGGCAACGGCGTGATCCTGCTCGCCCGAACCACCGCTCACGCCGATCGCGCCCACGACCGTTCCGTCGCGTTTCAGGGGAATGCCTCCAGCGAAGATCATGATTTTGCAATCGTTGGAAACGTGAATGCCGAAGAACTGTCCGCCCGATTGCGAATGCGTGGCCAAGTCCTTAGTCGTGATATCGAACGCGCGTGCGGTGTAGGCCTTCTTCATGGAAATATCGATGCTGCCGATCCAGGCGCCATCCATGCGCACGTGCGCCACAATGTTACCGCCCTCGTCGGCAACTGCGATATTCATGGGTTGACCGATTTCCTGTGCTTTCTTTTCGGCGGCCGCGATCACGCGGCGCGCATCTGCAAGATTTACTCCTGCCATTCTTCCTCCCCTATGACTTATGAGTTACGTGCCGCACAGGCGGCGGCTTTCGACAATAACGGGTCGCAGCGCCTTTGGCAAGCGCAAGCGCGCCGAAACTCACCCGCTCGATCCGAAGAGGCTGTATAGCAGAATTCCCAACACAATCAAGGTGATGAAGACATACATGTAATCGTGCTCGAGGGCGAAGGCGATGGCTGAAAATAGAACTCGCGCCACCGGGGTTGCGATCAGCAGCAGCAATCCGAGTTGAATAATCGCCCTACCGCTCATGCCCAGCGCACCGCGAACGATGCCGCTCACGCTTTCCAGGCTGTGGGGTTCGCCGTGGAACACGCTATAGCTCGGCACTTCGTTACCGTGGCGGCCGAGATATACCGTTGCGCCGAATAGAACAACGGCGGCCGCCAGGATCACCCCGGTACGCAACAGCGCGCCGATGATAACTTCAATGCGTTGATCGTTCCAATTTTGCACGCTCAAATTCGCCCCGTTATTCCCTTGTAGACCATTTCGAATCCCAGCACCACGATCACCGCTCCGAACAAGTATCGCAACACCTTGACTCGGGCTTTTACCAGGACACGCGCGCCGATGAGCGAACCCGCCAGCACGCCCAGCATCACCGGCATGGCCAAACCCGGCACGATGTAGCCGCGGTGCAGATACAGTCCCGCGCCCGCGGCTGCAGTCACGCCGATCATGAAGTTGCTGGTGGTGGTCGAAACTTTGAATGGAATCTTCATCGCCTGGTCCATGGCCAGGACCTTCACCGCGCCCGAGCCAATGCCCAGCAATCCGGAAAGCACACCCGCGGCAAACATAAAGCCATATCCGGTGGGAACACCGGTGACCTTGTAGGACAGCTTTCCCTGTGGACCGGGATAGGAACCATTCAAACGCAACCGCTCGGCTAGTTTCGAGGAAGCTAACTGAGAGCCATGCTCCTCGCTGTGATGGCTCGACAGATATGCGGAGTACAGGAGTACGAGGCCAAACACAACCGCAATCGCGTTACCGGAAATATGAAGTGCAACGGCGGCTCCCGCGATCGCGCCAGCCGTGGTTGCGGTTTCCAGAAACATACCGATGCGAATGTTGGAGTAGCCCTCGCGCACATACGCGGCCGCCGCGCCGGAAGAAGTCGCGATCACGGAAACCAGAGACGCACCAATGGCATAGCGGATGTCCACGTGGAACAGCAACGCCAGCATGGGCACCACCACGACCCCGCCGCCCAGTCCGGTCAGCGCCCCGAGAAATCCGGCGAGTAACGAGCCAAGCCCGATCAGCGCGCTGAATTCAAGAATGTTCATGCAACCTTAGGCAGTTTCACTTCTAATATCGAGAATCATTAACCACGGAGACACGGAAGGCACGGAGTTTTTGGTTTCTACCCAAGTTTTCTCCGTGATCTCCGTGCCTCCGTAGTTAATTTGCATTCCTAAGGGAACGTGTAAGAATTGTAAATGCAGGATGGACGTTGTCCAGCAACGGCCATCAAGCTGGATTTTAGGCGTGGAACGCGTTACGTTAGAGTATCCGGACGGCGCGGTACCCAAGTGGTAAGGGAGAGGTCTGCAAAACCTTTATGCGTGGGTTCGATTCCCACCCGCGCCTCCATCACTTCCTCCGCAAATTCTTGTGTTCGGTCAGTCTTTGGACTCGCGACCGCATCTCTTCCGGTGACCTACCGTATTAAGGCGACGTTCGGTGGCTCCGCCGGTTCCTGGGCCCACGACGCCCGGTTTCAAATCGGAAATCGCTGCACAAAGGTGCAAAGAATCGGATTTGCTCCTTGACAACCACTCGCGTCGTCCTAGACTTGGGTTGTAAACATGCTTCAATAGCGTCCGTTTGGATTCAATATCCCTTTGTCTTGCAGGTATCCATCGATGAGCACTCCTCCGACTGAACCTCGAACGACTATCGCTCAGCCGCCCATTACGCTAGAAACACAAGACAAAGTCGAGTACGACCGCCTCATCGCCTTCTTCGAAAAACTCGTCAAGTGGTCCCTCTATGCCATCACTGCGATCCTGGCCCTCGCAGCCGCTTTCCTATGGAAGAGCACCAGCGATGTCCAGAACCAGGCGGCCACCGCAATCAACGCTACGAAAGAGTCCGCAAGCCGCGAGATTTCCGATATAGGGAAAAAGTCTGCGGCAATTGCCCAACTCGAAGCCCAAAAGGCAATTGACGCCGCCTTCGAGAAGCAAAACATTCAGCAATTGATCGAGCGCACAGCCCAAGACAAGGTCAACAGCGCTGTAGAGGCAGAAATTCAAAAGAACTTCTCTGACCGAATTCGTGTCTTTGAAAATGAAATGTCTGAAATCGCGGGAATAGCGAGTCGGGTGCCGGAAGTGGAGAACGATGACCCGTTGGCACTACACGTAATAATAAAAAAGCTTGAGAGCCCGAACCCAAGAGTGAGTGCATTCGCTCGTCAAGTATTGCGACATCTAGTTGAGTATTATGAGACTAGATTTCAAGTTTTCCCGGTCAACCCGATGGGTTTCATTGCCAACGACGACTTACCCAAGAATCTGATGGTCAGGATTAATAAGCCTGATACTGACCCTATCAATATGGCGACAGCCTTTCATGACCTGAAGAAAGTGACAGGCTGGAACGTGGAGATGTTTGACGTTCCGGCGGCCAATCGCTGGTGCACCGTAAACCATTGCGACCAACTCACCACCCGTATGCGATAGGAATCAGAATTTCCTAGAAATTCTAGTAGTCCGCAAGCCCTCAAGGCTGAGTCACCCTGCCGCCGCTGTAGTATCCGTCTCTGGTCTGCACCACGAGGTCTTTCTGGGTAGTGGTCAGATGGATCTTGTGATAGCCGGGCGCGGCGTCGGCCTTGTCGGGCGTGTAGCCCAGGCTGTACTGATTGCGCAGCTCTTCTTCAATGCTGGCGTAGATTTGATCGATCGATTGCTTCTTGGAGACTTCAAAGAAGCGGCCGCCGGTCTCCCTTGAAATCTGCTCCAGAACTTTCTTGCCATCCGGATGGGATTGCTGGGGATATCCCATAGGACCGCCGCGGCCCATGCCGCCTCCGCCGTGACGACCCATGCCTCCTCCCATCCCGCCCGGGTATCCGCCGTAGCCGCCTCCATAGGCATCCTTGTCGGAGAACAGGATGGAGTAAACCAGCGTGTTCGCACGCTGGGCCGTCTCGATCGCACGGCTGAGCGTCACTTTGCTTCCCGTATCCACCCCGTCGGAGAGGATGATGAGCGCCTTACGGCCTTGCTGCTTCTGCATCAGTTCGTCCGAGGCGAGGAATACGGCGTCATACAGTGTGGTACCTCCACCGCGATGATGGCCGCCCGAACCGCCTGGGCTGCCGCCTCCCCCACCGCTCTGCTCGAACTCCGGATTGTCCAGCTTCTCCAGCGCGACATTCAGCTTCTTGCGCGAAGAGGTCAGGTCCTGCAGGAGTTCGATTTCCCAGTCGAAATGGATGACGAATGCCTTGTCCTTGTCTTCACGCATCAGGTGTTCCAGAAAGGCGTAGCTGGCGATGCGCTCCTGCTCCAGCACGCGCCGTTGACTCATGCTGGTATCCACCAGCAAGCCCAGGGTGAGTGGGAGATCGGTCTCTTTGGCAAAGTAGCGAATGGTCTGCGGACGGCCGTCTTCCTCCAGCTTGAAATCGTCTTTGGTAAGGTTGCTGACGATTTGTCCGTGCTTGTCGCGCACGGTCGCCAGCACATTCACTACTTTGACGTTGGAAGAGAAGGTCGGCGTCTCCTGAGCCCGCAGTGGCAGATCTGGAGCCAAGAGAGACGTCAGCGTCAACAACAGAATCCAGCGTCTTGCGCAAGCGCGCGATTGAGTCAGCAAGGTAACTCGCTTCCAGGGATTGCGATGAAATCTAACGTAACGGAATGCTATGAACCCGCGAGCAGGGCAGAAGTTGCTTCGAGCGACGATCGCGCCGCGGTGGCGAGAATTAGGGCAGATTCTGAGCTGGCTACGAGGAATTTGCGCCAGACCTCGCCGCCCAATTTTCAGTCCGTCACATCCGCATGTGCGCCGCGTCACTGAATCCGGTGATAAGGCGGCTTACAAATAGCTTATCGGATCCACTCCTGGCTGCAGGTGAGTTATGTTGACTTTTGCTTTGTTTCCTATCGTTCTTTTCTTCCTTGGCGCGGCTCTTGTCACCGGTCTGCCGGTGGCGCTAAGTCTTCAAAGTTACTACCAGAACCGCGGCCGGCAGTCGGCCCTTTGTCCGGACTCAGGGCAGCCGGTCGACATCGAAGTCGACAATGAATATGCTTTCTGGACCGCGCTGCGTGGCCAGGAGCATTCGCGACTGAAGTCGTGTTCGCGCTGGCCCGAGAAGGGCGATTGCGGACAGGAATGTCTGGCACAAGTCGATCCTTCTCCGGAGAATGTGAATCGGCTTCTAAGCAAATGGTACGAAGGCAAGAGCTGCGCAATTTGCGAGCGCAGCCTTTCTCCATCGGATTGGAGACGTAGCCGTCTGGCGCTGCTCAATGAGCAGCACAAACTCTTCGAGTTGCGCCACATGCATCTCGAGGAGCTACAGTTGACGCTTGCAGCACATGCGCCCCCTGTGCTGGAACTGCCATCAGGAAGAACGCGCCCGCCAAGCCACTCCGGCGCGGCTCTTCAAAGGCGATCGTCACAGTCTGAGTCCCTGCAGCTGGGGAGTAGCCGGCGAGTTCTAGTTGTGGTTGCGGCGGGGTTGCTCCCGCCGCAGCGCCACTCGTCAGTAGAGGGGAACGCGCTCCCGTTCCCCTTTTATTTTCAACGCACTTCTTCTGCTACTAAAAGTATTGGTCCGTTACGTAACCATTGACCAGCATTGCGATAGACGTCAGTGCGCCTTGGTCTTTCATGGCGATTGCGCGCCCTGACTTCAGAGTACAATCCGTAGCGAACCTCGGGAGGATACCAATGAGGCGTCTTGCTATCATGGTGATGTCAGTGCTGGCGCTCGGCAGTGCCGTCTGGTCACAGACCTCGTCGAGGCAGACGACGCCAAACCAGCCTGCTAAGAAATCCCCGTTAGCCGGTTATGCCGGAACCTGGATTGGAACTTTTGAGGAGCGCCCGTGGCTGACAGTGCAGCTGACACTGCAGGGCCAACAGCTTTCGGGATCCTTGCGGCGTGCGCATGACCTCAAATTCAACGATTCGGGCGAAATCAAGAGTGTGGGGGACACTCAAGTCACGGAGATCATCGAAGACGCGACCCTCAATGGCGATGGCTTGTTATTGACAGCGAAGAATCCGGACACAAACGAGACCGATCGCTTCACTATGCGGTTGACGAGCGAAACCACAGCCGAACTCAAAATGAGCGCCATGTCCATGCCTCCCGGGATGCCGAAGCTCAGACCCTGGAAGTTGACGAGAGTTGCAGCCGCGAGTCGCACCCGCGGCGCGCTAGATTCGCGTCTTCAACCGCATCCGGTCGAACTGTTAGACTGCTACCGATTACGATGACCTCTCCAATCTTACGCGTACTTGGCGCAGTCGCAGGACTGGGCAGCGCGGTATTGTGCTGGTTTTTAGGAAGTGCTCTGGCATCGCCTTTGCGTCAGGGCAGACTGTTTGCGCAGGGCGGGGCGCAATACGCTTTGCTGGCTTTCCTGTTCGTGCCGGCGCTGATTATGGCGGTTGTGGCGCTGTTCTGGGTTCCGCCTCGCGTTTCCGGCGGAGGCCCCTTGCCCGAAGGGAGGCGCTGGCGGGCCGTCCTAGTGCTGATCCTTCTGGCTGCTTTCCTGATTGGGCTGGCGCGTTGAGTCTTGTGTGGACAAACGAGTGGTGTAGTCCTGCCTGACACCGTTCTGCTTCGGCCGGACTTAAGCGGAGGAAACGGTAAAAACCCGCGCCACCACTCGTGTCATTTGCCCCGAAACACGACCGCTGCACGATCAATTAAAAGAAACCGGAGTCGCATTACGGGTTGGTGTTGGATTCCCGCGGGTACCGGAGGGATGCAACAAATTAAAGCCGTCTCCGCTCAGGAAGACGGCTTTGGGTCACTGCGGACAGCCAGCTTTTTCAGTACGAGTACCCGTCGGGCTGCGATACTGCGCCAACTTCAACTTCCGTGTCCACGTAATCGCGTCCCGCTTTCATGGCTTGCCGGTCGAGTTCGAGCAGCTTGGGATTCTTCACCGTCGCCTCGATCACCGAAATGGCTGACTCGGCGGGCAAGCACTCGGTCTCTTCCAGTAGCGCCGCGAGCATGACCACGTTGGCCACCTTTGCCGAACCCAAACGGTCGGCAATCTCCGATGCCGGCACGCACACTACACGCGCTTGCGGCGCGCTGAAACCCTTCGGCAGCTCGGTGTGGTTGTACAAGATCAATCCACCGGAGACCACGCTGGGGGCGAACTTGTGCAGCGAGAGTTCGTTCATCGCAATCAGCACTTCGGGCTGCGAGATAAGCGGTGAGCCGATGCGTTCGTGCGACAGCGAAACGTGACAATGTGCGCTGCCGCTGCGCATCTCCGGACCGTACGATGGCAGCCAACTTACTTCCATGTGCTCGCGCAAGCCCATTTCCGCCAGTAACTGTCCCATCAGCAGGATGCCCTGCCCGCCGAAGCCGGCGATCTTGACCGTCAGCTCGCGAGTGTGGTGGCGGCGCGTGGGTGTGACTTCCGAGACGCCCTCGTCGACATCCAGCGCTTCGGCGACGGTCTTCACCGGAATCGTTGGTCCGGGTGGCAATTCCGGCTTGCGATCGCGGAATACTCCGAGCGGGAAGGCTTTCACCAGCGTGTCGCCAACCCACTTGCGCGCCACAACGGGATCCATCTTCATGATGGTCGGGCACGGCGAAAGGATCTCCACCAGCGAGAAGCCGCCGCCATTCTTCTGGATGTCCAGGGCCTTCTTCACGGCGCGCTTGGCTTTCATGATGTTCTTCATGTCGTTCAGCGCGACCCGCTCGATGTAAGTCGGGGTTTCCAGTGCGGCCAGCAGTTCGCATACGTGCAGGGGCAAGCCTTCATTGCTGGCACGGCGTCCCCAGGGCGAAGTCGTGGTCACCTCGCCCATCAGCGAGGTCGGCGCCATCTGCCCGCCAGTCATTCCATAGACTGAGTTGTTGACGAAAAATACGCAGATGTTCTCGCCCCGGTTGGCAGCGTGGACAATCTCCGCGGTGCCGATGGCCGCCAAGTCGCCATCGCCCTGGTATGCCATGACGATAGACTCGGGATGAGAACGCTTCAGAGCAGTGGCCGCAGCGGGAGCGCGTCCGTGCGCCACCTGCACGTTGCCCACGTCGAAGTAGTAGTAAGCGAAGACCGAGCAACCGACGGGACTCACCAGGACAGAACGATCCTGCAAGCCCGAGTTCGGTGATCGATTCGGCGATCAGCTTATGGACGATACCGTGTCCGCAGCCGGGGCAGTAATGTGTCTGCTGCTGAAGTTCCTCTTTACGTTCGTAGTGATCGTAAAACGCCGGCGATTTTTCGTGGATGACTTCGTACCCGTTCACAAATGCCTCCTCCTCAACCAACTTGCCGCGAGGGACAAGGGTAGGCGTCCTAAACCAGGGCTGACATGCGCGCAAAAACCTGCGCGGTAACTTCTTCTGCCGCGGGCACATTGCCGCCGGCGCGTCCGTAGAACTCCACCGGCACCGTGCCGTTGAGCGTCAGCTTCACGTCTTCGACCATCATTCCGGTGTTCAGCTCGATAACCATTACCGACTTGACGCGCTGCGCTGCTTTGCAAAGCTCGCGTGACGGGAATGGCCACAACGTAATGGGACGGAACAGGCCTGCCTTTAGTCCCTGCGCTCGCAACTGGTCTACAGTGGAACGCAGCACTCGCGAGACGATGCCGAAGCCAACCAGCAACACGTCGGCATCTTCGGTCAGATATTCCTCGCAGCGGGTCTCGAGTTCCTGGGCCAACTGGTACTTGGCTTCGAGCTTGTGAATGTGCGCTTCCAGCACATCAGGCTCGAGGAAGATCGAGGTGATCACGTTCTTCCGCGTCTCTGCCGTGCCTTTGACCGCCCAGTCTTTTTCCGGAGCCTCGATGTTGCGCAACTGGATATCCAGCGGCTCCATCATCTGCCCAACATAGCCATCGGTCATGATCATCACCGGATTGCGATAACGGTCGGCGAGATCGAACGCAAGCACGGTGAGGTCGAACATCTCCTGCACCGACGAAGGCGCAAGCACGATGTTGCGATAGCAACCGTGGCCGCCTCCTTTCACGATGCAGAAGTAATCGCTCTGCTCAGGCGCGATGTTACCCAGTCCGGGACCGCCGCGCACCACGTCAACGATGACGCATGGCAACTCGGCGCCTGCGATGTACGAAATGCCTTCCTGCATCAGGCTCAACCCAGGGCCTGACGAGGCACTCATCACGCGCATGCCGGCAGACGATGCACCATAGACCATATTGATCGCCGAAACTTCGCTCTCTGCCTGCAGGAAAGTGCCGCCCACTTCCGGTATCAGGAGGGCAGCATATTCCGCAATTTCGCTGGCGGGAGTGATGGGATATCCATAAAAAGCCCGGCAGCCCGCCAGCACCGCGCCTTTGACGATGGCGACATTGCCCTTACAGAGTTGCCTCATGGGTCACCTCCTGGTTTTTCGGGATGGCCGCGGTTGCTGCTTTCGCCGGTATTAACCGCTCCACCGTGATGGCTCCCGGCTCCGGGCAGCAGTAGAAACAAGCTCCGCAGCCGGTACAATCCTCGCCGGTGTATTGCGCCGGATGCACGCCGTACTGGCTTAGCTCCGGTGCCAGGACCAGGCACTCGGGCGGGCACGAGTCCACGCACAAGCCACATCCTTTGCATTCTTCTGGATCAATGATCACGTTACCGCGCGGTTGCGATGTCATTTTCTTGCGCTCCTTACCCTCTCACTTCCACCGCGCAAGCGTTGCGCTGGAACCAGCGCTGGCGCTCGCAATAGTCGTAAAGCTCGTCACGAAACCTGGGATGAGCAATCTGGATGAGCGACTCAGCCCTCTGGCGGATGGTCCGTCCATGCAGATAGGCAACGCCGTATTCCGTGACCACATAGTGCACGTCAGCTCGCGTAGTCAGAACGCCCGCGCCATTGGCCAGCCGGGGCACGATTCGCGATATCGTGTCGTCCTTGGCCGTCGACGGCAGCGCGATAATTGGCTTTCCATATTTCGAGCGCGCCGCCCCACGGATGAAATCAAGCTGCCCGCCAAAACCGCTATAGAATTGCGACCCGATCGACTCGGCGCACACCTGCCCGGTCAAATCCACCTCGATGGCCGAATTGATGGCCACCATGCGGTTATTCTGCGCGATGCGGAAGGGATCGTTGGTGTAGGCCGAGGGATGAAACTCGAAGATAGGATTTTCGTCCAGGAAATCGAACAGCTTTTTTGTGCCCAACACGAAGCTAAGAATGACCTTGCGCGGTTTCCAGTTTTTGCGCTGACCGTTGACGACGCCCGCCTCGATCAGCGGAATAATATTGTCGGAGAGGAGTTCGGTATGGACGCCGAGGTCCTTGCGGTCCATCAAGTTGGGCAGGACAGCGTCAGGGATGCCGCCGATTCCACATTGTAGGACAGCCCCATCTTCGATCAAAGATGCCACACGCGTGCCAATTGCGCGAAACAACTGCGAACTGGGTTGCTTCTTCAGTTCGCACAGTGGGCGCGAGAGCTCCACTATGGCGTCAATTTCACTGACATGGATGAAGCTGTCGCCGTAGCTGCGGGGCATCTGGGCATTCACCTGGGCAACGACGTAGTGGGCGCATTTCGCGGCAGTCAGCGTGCACTCCACGCCAACGCCAAAGCTGCAGTAGCCGTGGGAGTCGGGCGGCGACACCTGGATGAAGGCAACATCAATCGGCATCTCGCCGCTTTCGAATAAGGCCTCGACCTCGCCCAGAAAGATGGGGGTGTAGTCAGCACGGCCGTCATTCACCGCCTCGCGTACGTTGCCGCCAACGAACAGTGCATTGTGGCGAAAGTGTTCTGCCATTTCAGGCACACAGTACGGTGAGGTACCCATGGTGAGAAGGTGTACGACTTCAACGTCCTTGACGAATGGAGCGCGCCCCATCAGGGCTTCGACCAGTGCTTCCGGCTCGGCGCAGCCGGGATGGATATACACTCGCATTCCCGACTCCACGCAAGAGACGGCCTCGCGCGCGGTAACCAACTTGCTCCGGTATTGATCAATCCAGGACATAGCCAGTAGTCCTTGTCTAAGCGGACACGGTTTCAGACTTCACTGAATAGCCGGCGGTGGCACGCTCGTGCCCCAGTGCGGCGTAGTAAATGGCGAGATTAAAGAATCTATCCAGCATTTCCAGCAGTTCCATCTCGCCGAAGATCTCTGCCGGGTGTTCCAGTTCGGCATGGTTTTGCATGTAGTCCCAAAGGTTCTCGCGGACCAGGCAAATCATCCACACCACCTGGCTGGCGGGCACACCTTGCGCCGCTCGCTCCGCGCCGACTTCCAGGTAACGGCGTTCAATGTCGGCCTCGGTCTTACCCAGCAGCCACTCGCCGAGATGGCGATACACGTCATAGACTTTTTCGGTTAGCTCGCTGTCAGGCACGTTGGCGTACGCCGAGCACTTATCGCATTGGCGATAACGATTGTGAAGACTGCGGGCCAATCCATCGGAATGGCTCTCGATCAGCTTTACCAGGCGGTATGCAAGCAACATGGCAGACCTCTCTCCCCTCGACCGACGATCGCATAAGGCGGGGTGCGACGCTTCGGCTCCGGCCCTCACTCTTACATTCAAGTGTCGCCTTTGTAAGAGCACATCAGCCGTGATTGCTATCACTTGCAAGCGTGACGAAGGTCACCCGTGGGGCCATTCTGGTGCGCGACTAAGGATCGGGCGTAGATCGGATGATTTAGCTGAAAGGAAAGAGGTTGGCGCCGTTAGACCTGAGTCTTGCGATTGACGGCTGCCTTCTTCGGTCTGCCACCCAATCGGCCATTGTTCCGGGAAGCTGCGGCCTTGATTGTGATTTAAAGCATAACTTTGCCGTTTGGCAAGGGTATGGTTTGATCGGGCGGGCGATACAGCCCAAGACACACCGGAGAAGGGCTGTCCACATTGGGACGGGTTGCTCAGATGGCTTTTGGACAACAGAGTGCGAAGCTTCAGTTTCATTGCTCGGTTTTGGGATGTTTAGCGGAGATGCCTAAGAATACTGAATCACCCTCCAAAAACGTCCTCCGGTACATACGGAGCTCCCGCGGAAAGAACGTCGATTTAGAGCCGATCATCGACTTGAAGCGGTTCCGAGAAAAACATGGAAAGAAATTCCAGCCCAAACAAAAGGCCGAACGCAGGGGTATGGTTCTCCACGACGACGCGGCCCCATTGAATAAGGCTGCAAAGAACCTGGTCAGATTGCACGGCTACGATGTTTCGCGGACTGATGTCAGGAAGCGATTCAGGGGCTGGGTCGTAAGTCGCGACTTAAGAAGTGTGATGTGGTTGGAAACGGGCATGGGGTCCATAACGTCGTCGATCGTCGTACATGTCGCAAGTCAAGGAAGGCCCGCCGCATCTTGAAGATTGGGACGTATGGCGGCGTGCACGAAGATCAACCCGTACTTACCGTCCTAATACCACGGTGGGCGCTCGAAGATGAGGCGCGACAAAATGGAACGACGTCGAACCCTATCCTTGGGATCCGGGGCTCTTCGAACAGCGCTTGACGTCGGCTGACGAAGACCGTACCGGAGCCGTGCTCTTGCGGGTTTTACCGGGCAAGTCGGTCTCACGAAGATAGCGTCGCCTCAACTCTTCCGTAATTCGTAGCGCTTGGTTGAACTTGCCATGCGCAGTCCCACTGATTTTCTTTATTACGCTGCAGTTCTTTCCGTGCTGCAACACTTCCTGCGCGATGACCGTCAGTTCCACCCAGTCGTGCCACTCACCGATCTTGTCCTGGACCTGCTTCAATTCTGCGATGAGCCGGCGCTGTTCGCCGGTCTCCTCTTCCGCCATCCCCAGTACGTACCGAAGGCGTTTTACCTCGATGCGATAGGAATGTAGGTTGTTCGGTCCCAGATGGGTAACCGCGGCCAACTCCTTGGATAATCGAAGTGCCACGCTCATTGCATGCAGGGGAGCGCCCTCCCCGCGCGATTTGTGCTTGCCCTTCAAATCCAACCTGGTCTTAGCGAAGCGCTTCACCAGCGATTCCACCTTTCGCTGCGAACGCCTCAAGCGGCGGCGCAGGTCCTTGGCGTCGAGCTGAACCAGCGAGTGAAGCTTGACTGCGTGGCGGCGCCGCTTCACGCCGAGATGATGAACGAGACGAATGATGCAGCCGGACTCATCTTGTAAACCGAGCCCCACAACGTAAGATGTCAAAACATCGCAATCGCGCACTTCTCCGGCACGGGTTCGGATAGACTTTAGATGCCCCAGAATCTCTTTTTCATTTCCCGTCGAGTCCATTTCCAACGCTTCCAGCATGTACTCCACCCGGCGCGCCCGTGTGCGTAGATTATGCACTTCGTCAACGGTCGGGTCCCGGGGGAACTTCCTGAGGCTCTTGCGCAGCTTCTGCAGACGACGGCTTAGTTCGCGAGAGTTCAGCGGCATCCGGCAACCTCATTGCCCGTCTCGGGGTGATTTTCAAACTGATGCGATTTCACGCCTGGGGTCTGCTCGGCTCGTGAAACAACAACATCTACCGCTTGGTAGCCCGCTCGATGAGTGTCTCCTGGCTGTTCAAGGCACCCCTCTTCTGGAAATCCGGGTCGCGCACATACTTGCCATCGGAGTTCATATGTCGAGCCTTGGCCTTGTCTTTGAGGTACGTGCCCAGAATCTCGTCGCGAAGGATGCGAATCAGGTTCTTGTCTTGGACGGGAAAATCCACTTCAACCCTGCGATTCAGGTTGCGGGGCATCAAGTCGGCGCTGCCGAGATACACTTCTTCACGTCCTCCGTTACGGAAATAGAAAACCCGGCTGTGCTCCAGAAAGCGCCCAACAATGCTGATTACGCGAATATTGTCACTGACTCCGGGAACTCCCGGCCGTAAACAACAGATACCCCGGACCAGCAGGTCGACTTGCACTCCGGCTCGCGAAGCCTGATACAGCAACTCGATCATCTTCCGATCGACCAGGGCATTCATCTTCATAATCAGATGACCGTCGCGTCCGTTCTTTTGGTGCTCGATTTCGCGCACGATCATGGCTTCCATACGTTCGCGCAGCGTGACCGGCGCAACCAGCAGCTTGCGATACGCGGTTTTTGCGGAATAGCCGGTGAGAAAGTTGAACAGGTCGGTACAGTCGGCGCCGATGGCCGGGTCGCAGGTCAACATTCCGATGTCGGTGTAAAGCTGAGCGGTGATGCTGTTGTAATTCCCTGTGGACAGATGGGCATAACGCCGGATAACGTCACCCTCTTTGCGCACGATCAGCGCGGCCTTGCAGTGCACTTTAAGTCCGAGCAACCCGTACACTACGTGAACGCCATACTCTTCCAGCTTGCGCGCCCAGCCGATATTGCTTTCCTCGTCGAAACGCGCTTTCAACTCCAGCAGGACGGCCACCTGCTTTCCGTTCTCCACAGCTTCCAGCAAGGCGTCGACGACGGGAGCGTTTCGTCCGATCCGGTAGAGGGTGATCTTGATTGCAAGCACATTTGGATCACGAGCGGCCTTTTGCAGAAGACCAACAATGGGTTGAAACGAATCGAACGGATGGTGGAACAGGATGTCCCCGCGCCGGATGGTGGCGAAGATATCTTCCTCTTCAGCCTCTTTCGCCAACGGCGCAGGCAAAGCCGGAGCAAAGGCGGGAAACTTCAAGTCGGGCCGGTCCAGTTTGCAAAGATGCCGTACCCGAACCAGCCCCAGCGGACCACTCAACTTGTAAATGTCATCCCGTTCCAATTCTAAGTTTTCGACGAGGATGTCGAGAACGGTTGCCGGCATCGCCTCGTTGATTTCCACGCGCACCACATCCGCGAAGCGACGCTGCCACACGCCTTCCTCCACCGACTCCAGCAAATCGCCTGCCTCCAGGTTTTGAATCTCGCTGTCGGCATCGCGCGTGACATGAAATGGATGCGCCTCGAGGATCTCCATACCTGGAAAGAGCGCTGCCAGATTCGCTGTAACTAGCTGTTCCAGCCAGACGAACGACTGTTCCTTGTGCGCCGTTTTTGGCCGGCTCTTCGTCTTGGGCGCAACGCTGACCGGAACCAGTTGCGGCAGGGTATCGGGAATCTTGACCCGGGCGAAGTGTTGCTCACCTTCTCCCGCTCGCAAAAGCACCGCCAAGTTCAAGCTGAGGTTGGAGATGTGCGGAAACGGGCGGCCGGGGTCGAAGGCCAAAGGAGTCAATGTAGGGAAAACGGCTTCCTGAAAGTAGGAGTCTGCCACTGCGCGCTGCTCGTCCGTAAGATCGGCATAGTTGAGGATGCGAATTCCGGAGCTTTCGAGCGCGGGCACGAGTTCTTTGCTCCAGCACTCGTGAGCTCCGCGATACAGGCGGATTACCGAGGCCCGGATAGCCCGTAGTTGCTCAGCAGCACTCATTCCGTCGGGACCGGTGTCCATTACGCTCTTCTCGATCTGTCGCTTTAGGCCGGCCACCCGCACCATAAAGAATTCGTCGACGTTGGAGCCCACGAAAGACAGGAACATCAGACGCTCCAGCAGTGGGTTGCTGGCGTCCTGCGCCTCTTCCAAAACGCGCCTCTGGAAATCCAGCAGGCTTAGTTCGCGGTTGACGAACAGTTCGGGATCATCGAGTTGCCGGGGAGATGGCACGGCCACACGCACCTCGGAACGAGGAGTTGTGCGTGCTGTGGTTCGTCTTGTCTTCGATGGCGCGGCCTTCGCGGATGTGCTCATAAAGGATCGTTGCTTTGAGTAGAGGTCAATTGTAACGGCGTGGCCCGCAGTTGAACACCGGGATCGGTGCACGGAGTGCAGGATTTGTTAACTGTTAATCGGATATTCAAGGCGCGCGGAAGCTGCTGGGCGTATCAGCTTAACGGTAATTTCAGCCGCGATTTGGGGGGCGGAGGCTCGCTTTCAGTGCCCAAAGATTACGAATCTTGCCAGGCGTCACCACCTACCTCACAGTGCGCAATTGCGCTTGGCGACCGCTACGAACTGCTTCTCGGCGCTGGGACCTTGGACTTTGGGACACTGCAAAAGCTGTGCTAACCTGTTGCTGCCACTCGATTCGCCGGGATGGCGGAACTGGCAGACGCAGCGGACTCAAAATCCGCCGGGCTTCGGCCCTTGGGGGTTCGATTCCCCCTCCCGGCACCACTCCTAAACCAACTTAGATCACTGCCTGCTTGGCGCTGACGCTTCATTAGTTCTTGCACGATCTAAGAAGAGGTAAAATCAACGCATGGCCGCTGGAAACTGAACGAAAATTCCAGCTTCTCAAAAATCACGGGGCCCGGTTCTGCAATACGTCCCAAAGATCAACCGCTAGCGACTTTGGCTGGCAACGCACTCTGAGTTTCTCGCGGTAAGACAGAGTGCCGGCCGAGACGCTATAACGGGGCTGTCGAAGTACGCCGCACTCGCCCACCAATATTCTGGAGAAAACTCATGCAAAGTATTTGTCGTTGTGTAAGACTGTTGTTGTTGACTTTCGCCGTGACAGCAATCGCGGCTGTCGCCCAGAATCTAGTCGGTTCAGCGCCAGTAACAACCACAACCGGTCCGTTGCAATTTGTTCCAGTCCCCCCGTGCCGGGTTGTAGATACGCGAAATCTAAATGGAACATTTGGAGGCCCGCCGATTCAAGGCGGCACGTTCCGAAACTTTCCCATTGGACAGGGCAGCTGCGGTATTCCCCTGGGAGCTACAGCTTTCTCGTTGAATGTTGCGGTTGTGCCAATGGGACCGTTGGGATACTTGACGGTATGGCCCACCGGGCAATCGCAGCCTGCGACCGCCACTTTGAATTCGCTGGATGGCAGGATCAAAGCTAATGCCGCTATCGTGGCTGCGGGCAATGGCGGCGGTGCTGTTTCTGTCTTCGCCAGCAACTCGACGAATGTCATCCTCGACATTAACGGCTATTTCGTGTCACCAAAGACTGGGTCGCTTACGTTTTATCCCATGGCATCGTGTCGTCTGGTTGACACGCGGCCCCAGCACGGTGGCAGCGGTCCGATTCCGGGGGGAACCACAACAAATTTCAATATGAACACGGTCCCTAGCTGCAACGTGCCGGCCACGGCCCAGGTCTATTCGCTGAATGTTTCTGCGCTACCCAACGGTCCCCTCTACTACCTGACGATGTGGCCGGCAGGTGGTCCGCGGCCGGTTGCTTCCACTCTCAATGACCCAACTGGAACGATCGTGGCCAATGCGGCAATCGTCGCTGCGGGCGCCGGGGGAGATGTTTCGGTGTACCCAACGAACGATACCAACCTGGTCATTGACATTAATGGCTACTTCGCGGCCCCGGGAGCGCCGAATGCCTTGTCGTTGTATGTAGGCACACCTTGCCGGGTGCTGGACACGCGCCAGGGAGGTGGCGAATTCAGTGGTAAGATCGTGGTGGATGTGGTTGACAGCCCCTGCGGCATTCCTGCGACGGCGCAGGCTTATGTTCTGAATGCCACGGTGGTGCCTGACGGGGCGCTAGGATACTTGACGTTGTGGCCTGACGGCGCCAGCCAGCCTGGGACGGCGACGCTGAACGCCTTGGATGGATCTGTGACCAATAACATGGCGATCGTATCAACGACGAATGGCTCCATCGATGCTTATGCGTCGGGCCTCACGCAACTGATCCTCGATACCTCTACCTACTTTGCTCCGTAAGTAGCGCTACCGGTGCGGTTGGACTGTTGAGAGGCAAGTGGAGGAAAACTTCACTTGCCTCTCAACATCGCGGAGGTGACGATTAATTCGCCATGGCGAAGGGCCTCGTCTTTGCGCGATCACAGAATGATTCCGTTGAAGGCCCAAATCATTGCGTCGCTGTCCATGCCTGTTCCGTACTCACACATCGAAGACGCGATACACGTGACCGGACGCCTGAGCCTGGTTCAGTCCTCAGGGTCGAGGTCTTCGGGTATGCGAGTCGCGCACTGTCCAGTTCAGCTTCCTTGACACTGTGTCCTGCGTTCTCTACGGTACTTACGCAAGCGCAAATATCGTCGACGATTCATGCCAACACGAATCAAATTCGCTCTGCCGGTTGTGTTGCTGTTGGCCTGCTGCTCCTTCGCATGGGCAGAGAAGATCGCGGATATTCATCCGCAGGGCTACGTCACCGATCTCGCACAGGTTATTGATCCCGCAACCAAGGCCAAACTGGAGACGCTGTGCGCCGAGGTTGAGCAGAAGACAGGCGCTCAAATAGCGGTGGTGACGGTAAATTCCCTTGACGGCCGTACTCGGGAAGACTACGCGGCCGATCTTTATAAGCAGCTCGGCGTCGGGATCGAAGAAGGAGAACCGTGGCGTCCTGCTTTTGCTGGCGCCCAAGGAGCGTCAGTACAAGATCGAGGTTGGCTACGGATTAGAGCCGGTGATCAACGATGCTCGCGCTGGAGACATCGGGCGGGAGATGGTGCCCGATCTGCGCAGCGGAGACTACAGCGCTGCTGTACTCCTCGGTACAACGCGTGTTGCCCAACTCATAGCAGCGGACAAGGGTGTGCAGTTGAATGGTGTGCCGGCCAATCAGCCGCGCGCGCCTGCCTCAGAGACGCCGTGGTGGATCCCGGTACTAATCATTGTGATCATCTTCCTCATCGTCCGCGCCCTTTCGCGCTCGGCGCGAGGCGGGGGTCGCGGACCGCGGTCGGGCGGAGGCGGAGGGTCGGCCCTTCCATGGCTTCTGATGGGCAGCGCCTTGGGGGGCCGTGGGGGTAGCTGGGGCGGAGGGTTTGGCGGTAGCTCTGGAGGCTACTCAGGTGGCGGCGGATTTGGAGGCTTCGGCGGTTTTGGCGGCGGCTTGAGCGGCGGTGGTGGCGCCGGCGGCAGTTGGTGAACCTACGCTCGGGAGTGACGATCAATGAAGAAACCGGAAAGCAAACTGCAAGAACTCGTTACCCGATTGCAGCAGGCATGCGGCGAGAATCTGCTGTCCGTTGTCCTCTATGGTTCAGCCGCCCGCGAAGACTTCCATGAACAGTTCTCCGACGTGAACGTGATGGTCGTGTTGCAGCACTTGCAGCCGGATTCGTTTCGCTGCGATCTCGGCGGTCCTGCGCTGGTGGAGTCGCGAGGAGAAGCTGCGGCCGCCGATGATCATGACGCTCGAGGAGCTGCGTGAATCAGCCGACGTCTTCGCCATCGAGCTGCTCGATATTCAGCGCTCGCACAAGACGCTGTTCGGCCAGGATGTGGCGGCGGAGATCGATGTGCCGATGAATCTGCACCGCGTCGAGGTGGAACACGAACTGCGAACGACACTGCTGCGGTTGCGCCACCACTTGCTGCTGAGTCCCGACAACGAAGACGAACTCCGCGCAGTGCTGGCGAAGTCCATCACATCGCGTTTTGACGCTGTTTCGCCATGCCTTAATCGCGTTGGGAGAGGACCCGCCGCAAGCGAAGCCGCAGTTGCTGGAACGGGCAAGTGAGGTTTTCGGATTTGAAGTGCAGCCGCTGCGGTCAATCCTGGAGTTGCGGAACGAAGGCCCGCATTCGGAGAACTTGCGCGACCTGTACCATGCATACATGAAGCGCAATTCAGACGGTCGCTCATGAACTGGATGCGCGAGTGCCCAAGCGTCAGTTGCAGAAATTGCCCTAAGGAAAGATCCTATGTAAAGATCGGCGTGGAGAGATTGGCATGAAAAGCAGGAATCATCGTATTGATCGTGGTCGTGTTGCTGGCGCTGTGGATTGGCGGCACCTTTGTCGGCCATCGTAACGAGATGGTCCGCAAGCGCGAAACCGTAAACGCAGCCTGGTCGCAGGTGGATGTCGTTCTTCAGCGTAGGGCCGATCTCATTCCGAACTTGGTTGAGACGGTGAAGGGGTTTGCCACGCACGAGGAGAAGGTTTTCGGCGACATTGCTGCCGCACGGGCCGCCATGGCGGGAGCCAAGACGCCGCAGGAGAAGATCGCGGCCAATGGTCAGCTCGATTCGGCCCTCAGCCGTCTGTTGGTGGTGGTGGAGAACTATCCGCAACTGCGGTCCAATGAAAACTTCCTGCGATTGCAGGACGAGTTGGCAGGCACGGAAAACCGAATTGCCATCGAACGCCGCCGTTACAACGAGACCGTGCAGGACTACAACACGTATATCAGTTTGTTCCCGAACAACATTGTCGCAAGTCTTTCGGGATTCACCCGCAACGACGCCTACTTCAAGACGGAGGAAGGAGCGCGGCAAGCTCCCAAGGTGAATTTCGGAGCGCCGGCGCAACAACCGGCGCCGGCGCCGGCGAAGTAAGCCTGCTGCAAGCGAATTGGCGAGGACTTAGTATGCGTTAGATAAATTGCTGCTCGCGGACCGCCGTGCCATCCTTCGCGGCAGCAACTGTACAAGCAGCGCGTTCGAACGCCTGCTCCAGGTCGGCGAGAAGGTCGTCCACATCTTCGATTCCTACCGACAGGCGAACCAGGTCCGTCGCCAACGAGCGGGCCTGACGAACCTCCGCCGGAATACTCGCATGCGACATGCAACCGGGCAGGCTGATCGAGGAATTCACGCTGCCAAAGCTCACACTGATGCGGAACAACTGCGTCGCCTCCACCACTTGCTTCGAAACTTCGAACGAACCTGTCTCAAAGCTGATGACCGCCCCTGCCCCACGCGCCTGCTTCACATGCAGTTCGTGACCGGGATGGCTTGCCAGCCCAGGATAATGCACGCGCTGCACCGCGGGATGCGCGCATAGGAAGTTTGCCACTTTGAGTGCATTCGCCTGCTGGCAGTCGAGGCGCAGCTTCAGCGTCTTTACGCCCCGCAGCAGCAGATAACAATCGAAGGGACCAAGGGCTGCGCCTTCCCCGTTCTGAATAAAGTAGATTTGCTCCGCCAGTTCCGGCCCCTTCACCGCAGCCACTCCCGCCGTGACGTCGCTATGGCCGCAGAGATACTTGGTTGCCGAGTGCACCACGATGTCGGCCCCCAGATCAAGCGGGTTTTGCAAGTATGGCGACATCGCGCTGCTATCCACGCACAATAGCGCGCCGTGTTGGTGCGCCAAGTCAGCGAGCTTCCGGATGTCAACGATTCGCAGCAGCGGGTTCGTCGGGGTTTCGATGTAGAGCAGCCGCGTCCGGGGAGTGATCTGTGCCGCAAAGGTTTCGATGTCGCACGCATCCGCATAACGGACGCTCACGCCGGTGCGGTCCAGAATCTTGGAGAACAGACGGTAGGTTCCGCCATACAAGTCGTCGCCGGCGAGGATTTCGTCTCCAACCGAGAGTAGTCGAGCGACCGCACTGATCGCCGCCAATCCACTGGAGAAGCAGAAAGCACGGTCGGCATTCTCCAATCGCGCCAGGAGGCCCTCGAGCACGGTACGAGTTGGATTCCCGCTGCGTGAATAATCGTAGCGGCCGAAACCGTCCGCTTCTTCCTGTTCGAAAGTTGCGGTCTGGTAGATCGGGGTGGCGATTGGCCGGAAAGGATCTTCCGGACAGGCGTTGAAAGTAAGAAGTCGGCTGGCGAATTTCATGACGCCCTCCCGGTGGCAAAACACTCATCGGCAACACCCAGTTGCTGGGCGCGGTAGATATCGCAGACATCGGCCATCACCGATACCGCAGTGGGCCAACGACCGGCGCCTTTGCCTCGCACCTGAACCACGTCGCCGCTCTGCGATTCGATTTCCAGACAGTTTTCTTCGTTGATGGTTTGCGCAAAGGCATGAGTGCGTTCGAAGAATTGGGGAGCGATGCGGGCTCTCAATCCGAACTTGTCCTGGCTCAAGGATGCGACCAGCCGCACTGAACGCCCCGAGCGCGCAGCATCTTGAACAGCTTCGCTATCGAACTGCTCAATGCCAGTACGCTCGATGTCGGCCGGATTCAGCCACGCCCCAAAAGCGGTCTGCGCCAGAAGCGCGAGTTTGTGCGCCGCATCGCTGCCGTCAAGGTCGGAGGTCGGATCCTGCTCGGCGAAACCCAGTCGCTGTGCTTCACCCAGCGCCTCCTCGCGACTCAGCCCTTCCGCAAGACGGTCGAGGATGAAGTTGGTGGTCCCGTTCACCACGCCGTGCAACGTGCGGATGCCGCAAGTTTGAGCAATGCGGCCCACCTGCTTCGAGCATCGGGACACCACCGCCGACGGCGGCTGAATACAACAATTGCACACCTGCGAACTCGGCAATTCGGCAAAGCTGCTTGCCGTAGCGGCTCACCACCAGCTTGTTTGCGGTGATGACGTGCTTGCCAGACTTCAGCGCCGCCTCAATCAATTCCCTCGCCGGCGAGAGACCGCCGATCAACTCGACGATCACTTCACAGTCCGAACTGACGACCTCCCAGGGGTCGTGCGTGAGCAAAGCGGCGGGAATTCCGTCCTCGCGCTCCAAGTGACGAACTGCAACCCGCCTTACGTCGAACGTCTCCGGATGAGCTGCCAGTGTGCGATAGACGCCCAGCCCTACTGTGCCCGCCCCAAGCAGTCCGACGCGCAACGGCGCGGCAGATGGGAATTGGTCAGCGAACGATACAGGAAGACCGCAGATGAGAGTAGGCGAGTCGGAATTCAGGGTTGCCACTTCAATGGTGAGTCCATGCTGTTCAGCAAACTCGATCGCCCTCGGCTGCACCACGCCATTACCGACCCGCACCGCCTGCGCCCAACTGACCGTACTATAGCGCCGCGGGACGTTGACCATATCGGCCGGATCGTGTTCGAAGATGCCGTTGACGTCTTTGACCAGCCGGCAACGTTCGGCCCGTAGATGGTGGGCGACGAAGACGGCGGTCAAATCGGAACCGCCGCGGCCCAGGAGGGAAAGGGTGCCGTCCTCCTGCCGTCCGACGAACCCCGGAACCACAGCCACCGAGGCATTTTCCAAAATGCTCAGCAACCTAGGGACGTCGATGGCGCAAGGCTCTGCGTTCAACACTGGCCCACGGGTGCGCAGGCCGAGGCGGACTTCATCTACTACCACGGAATGTATTCCCGCTCGTTCGAGTGCCAGCGTCAGCAGCGCCGCTGAAGTAGCTTCGCCGGTTGCCACCAGCGTTGCCACGGCTTCGTCACTCAGACCGGAGCCGTACGTTCGCGCGCGTGCCAGTAGGGCGTCGGTTGTCGAGCCAATCGCCGAAACGACCGCAACGACACGGTGGCCATCGCGCGTCCAGCGATAGATTTCCTGTACGGCCTTGGAGAGATCGGCCTCGCAACACAGCACCGAGCTGCCGAACTTCAGAACAGTTATCGGGTAACGGCGCATGATGCCCTCCCAGCTTTTTCGGTTGCAACTGCCAAGGCCTGTTCCAGGTCGGCAATGATGTCTTCCGGAGATTCGAGGCCAACCGAGAGTCTGATCAGCCCATCCGTAATGCCAATCGCGTTGCGCGTTTCCGCGGGCACATCGCCATGCGTCATGGAAGCCGGATGAGTGATGAGTGTCTCGACCGCGCCCAGGTTCTCGGCCAGCGAACAGAGACGCACGGAGTTCATCAACTCCACAGCGGCCTCGGCGCCGGCTGTGATCTCGAAGGCAAGCATGCCGCCGTGCGCCACGTGCTGGCGTTCGGCCAAGCGCCTTCTGCGGAAACGAGGCAAGCCCGGGATAATGCACGCGCTCGACCGCGGGATGCGATTCCAGCCATTGCGCGACGATGGCAGCGTTCTCAGAATGCAGCTTGAGACGGAATGGCAAGGTCTTGATGCCACGCAGCGTCAGCCATGCATCCTGCGGCGACTGAATGCAGCCCGTGGTTTTGCGAATTAAGCGGAAGCGTTCCAGCAGTTGCTCATCGTGCGTCGCCAGTGAACCGCCTACGGTTGCGTTATGGCCCTCGATGTACTTCGTGGTGGAGAGCACGCTGATGTCAGCGCCAAGTTGGAACACGGGTTGCAGCACCGGCGTCAGGAAAGTGTTGTCCACCGCAAGACGCACACCGTGGCGACGGGCAACGGACGCAATGGCAGGAATGTCGCACAGCTTGAGCGTCGGATTTCCTGGCGTCTCGATGAAGATCAGCTTCGTCCGCGGCGTAATGGCCTGCTCGACCAGTTCGGCTCGGGATGCATCCACCAGCGTGTGCTCGATGCCGAGTCCACTCAGCAGTTGTTGGCACAGGCGCACCGTGCCGCCGTAAACCACTTCAGAAATGACCACGTGGTCGCCGGACTTAAGCAGTGACAGGAACAGAGTGGTGATCGCCGCCATGCCGGTGGCAAAGCAGACAGTCGCGGGTGTGCCTTCGAGCGCAGCCAAGGCGCGCTCCAGCGCGTCCACGGTTGGGTTGGCCGCGCGCGAATACGTGAAGCCCTTGTGAACACCAACCGCTTGCTGCACGAAAGTTGTGGATTGACAGATGGGCTGAAGAATGGCGCCAGTAGTCGGATCAGGTCCGAGTCCGCCATGGATAGCAATGGTAGGTATGTCGTAATTGCCGTGAGACACGGTGAATCTCCCTTCCCGGGTTCCCCAACGAGGGCCGCTTTTGCGCTTGTTGGGGTGGTCGATGTCTGAGCGAAAAATGGGCCAAAAACAAAATCGCCGCCGGTGTAAGCCCCAGGCGGCCGCTCAGTGAAGGGAGATTGTTAGGTGCGTGATCACACTCCCGACGCAGGCACGGCGCCACCTGGGGCGCACATGGCCATAAACATTCGGGAATGAATCAGCAAACGCATGTCAAATTCTGATCACAAGGATCAGTGACAAAAGCATAACACAGACCAAGTTCCTGTCAAGGAAAAGATGACGGCGTGACGTACCACATTAGAAGTAGCCCTCGGTCCGACAAGAATTTGTGACGGGGAAGTACCCTAGGCCTAAAGGCCGAGTTCTCATCAGTTCGTTTGACGCGGCGCTAAAGCGCCGCACTACCCATTCGAGCACACCAATCCTGGGAACCTTCCGGAGGCTCCGCTACTGCCGAATTCTCGGGTTAAACGCCGAATACAGCAGATCGGTGAGGAAGTTCACCAGCACGTAGGTCAGGCCAATCATCAAGATGCAGCCTTGCACCAGGTAGTAGTCGCGGTTGGAGATGGCGGTAATGGTGAGCCGCCCGATTCCCGGCCACGAGAAGATGGTCTCGGTGACGATGGCTCCGGCGAGCAGCGCTCCAAATTGCAATCCGACGACGGTGAGAATCGGGATCATGGCATTGCGCAGTGCGTGCCGATAAACCACGGTGCGCTCGGGCAAACCTTTGGCGCGCGCGGTGCGGATGTAATCCTGTCCCAACTCTTCCAGCATGGAGGTGCGAATCATCCGTGTGAGAATGGCGGCCAGCGCTCCGCCCATCGTGATCGCGGGAAGCACCAGGTGCGCCAGCGAGCCCGAGCCTGAAACCGGCAGCCAGCCCAATTCAATGGCGAAAAACAAGATGAGGATTGGCCCCAGCGCGAAGTTCGGGAATGACAATCCCAGCAACGAGACGAAGCTGAGCAACCGATCGTCCCAACGATTGCGGCGCAGCGCCGAACGTACACCGGCGGGAATCGACAGGCAGAGCGCGACCAGCAATGCAGCGAGGGTAAGTTCCATGGTGGCAGGATAGGCCTGCGCGATCACGTGGCCGACATTCTGATTGAGGCGCAGCGAGCGTCCCATGTCGCCGTGCACCAGCCCGCGCCAGTAGTTCACGTACTGTTGCCCCAGCGGAACATCCAGCCCGTACGCATGACGCGCCGCAGCAATGTCGGTGGCGGCCGCTCCTTCGCCCAGCATCTGCTGGATGGGATCGCCCGGCACCAGATGAATCAGCAGGAAGACCACCGACACCACCAGCCAGACGACCGGCAGCATGTACAGCGATCGCGAGAGCAGGTAGCGCATCAGTGGACCAGGGGAGTTGCCGGGGACGATTGTACCGGGGACTGCGGTTGCGTGCCTTCGATGTTGACGCTGACCACGCGCAGTCCGTCCATGGCCGCGACGGTGTAGCGGCGACCCTGGTATTCAAAGCTGTCGCCCACCTCGGGGATCTTCTGCAGTTGCGCCAGCATGAATCCGGCGAGGGTTTCGAAGCCTTCGTCGCGCGGCAACGCAATATGATATTGCGATTCCAGATCGCGAATGTTGACCGAGCCGTCGAGGGTCATCGAGGACGCGCCCGGCGCAAGCCGCGGCTCGGTGATATCGAACTCGTCCTCGATTTCGCCCACCAGTTGCTCCAGCACATCTTCCACCGTCACCAGGCCCGCGGTCGAGCCGAACTCGTCCACCACCACGGCCAGATGCCGCTTGCGAACTTTGAACTCGATCAGCAGATCGGGAAGCGGCTTGGTTTCCGGCACCACCAGCACCTCGCGCATGATGTGGCGCACTTGCAGGCCGCTGGGCCGGGTGACCGGTCTGCCGGAAGCGGTGCGATTCACCCGGTAGCGCAACCAGCGCATCAGGTCCTTGGCATACAACACTCCGATGATGTGCTCGGGGCCGCGCTGCACATCGTAAACCGGCACGCGTGAGTGTTGTTCGTCCACCACGCGCTGCAACGCTTCTTCCAGCGAAATGTCGCCGGGCAAAGAAAAAATGTCGCGACGTGGCACCATGATTTCGCGCACGGAAATGTTTTCCAACTCGAGCGCGCGATGGATCAATTCCTCCTGCGGTGGCCCCAGCATTCCCAGCCGGCGGCTGGCGGAGACAATCAGTTTCAGCTCTTCCGGCGAGTGCACTCCACCTTCGCGCACCTGCCGCATGCCGAAGGCCCGCAACGCGACCCGAGTGGAAGCGGTCATAAAAGCGAGAAACGGCGCGGCGACGGTCATGAAGAAATCCATCGGGCCGGCGACCGCCAGCGCCACCCGCTCAGTGCGCTGCAAGGCAATCGACTTGGGAACCACCTCGCCGAGGATGACAACCATATAGGTGATCAACACGAAGGCAACAACGACGGAGACACCGTGCGCGTAGAGCCGGGAGTGCGGCAACGGAAGGAACAGCGGCTCCAGGATGCGGGCCATGGAGGCCTCGCCGAGCCAGCCCAAAGCCAGGCTGGCTACCGTGACGCCGAACTGCACGGTATTGAGCACGTGGTCGAGCTTCTGATGGAGCTTTTGGACGGTACGCGCGCCGATACGGTGCGCCGCTATCATCTGTTGCAGTCGCGTTTCGCGCACGTTCACCAGTGCGAATTCAGCGGCCACGAAGAACGCGTTTGCCGCGACCAGCAACACTACCACCACGATGCGCAGCACAACGAAAGTAACCATGAAGCTGAAATCTTACCATCGGCGGGAGAGCGGGAGGGGCGTGCAATCGCCGCCGGTAAAGCTGGCGGCCACGTTCACAACGCGCGATCTTGCTTGCGGAGGAGAGCTATCGCCGCGATTTCTTCGACGCCTTCTTGGCGGCCTTTTTTTCCGCTTTCTTTGGGGCCTTCTTAGCGGACCGCGCACCGGTTTTTGCGCTGGACTTTGCCGCCGAACCTCTGGTCCGGCGTATGGGGTGCAACAGCCATGGATCGGGTACCGCACTCGTCGGAGGGCGGCTTCTCCGACTGCCCAGAGGTTCTTTCCGCTGGCCTCTTGCTTCAACCTGCGAATGTCTTCCCTCTGCTCTTCGGCCATCATGCCGAAGTAATCCTTGATGGTAGGCAGGTCGGGAGTGTCGGCGATCTGCACAAGCTTTCGTGGTGACATGCTCAGCTACGATACCGCGATTGCATATAGGATGTCACTGATTTCGCGCCGGGTACCGACAGCGGAGTCGACGACCGAACCCGGATATGGATGGCGTATTGTTTACGCCACGGACTTCCGAGGGTTGTTGTGCTCTGCAGAACCAGCGATCGAATCGGAAGCTAAGACTCTGACATAGGTAAAATCGAGAGATTTCTGTTCTTAATGGGAAGACCTTTCACATTCAAAACTCCGGATGATTTCCGGCTTTCTTCGAGTTTCCACGTGGCCTCGAGATACCGCGTGCGCACGTTACTGGTGTTCGCCATCCTGCAATGCGTGTTATACGGCATAAATCTAAAGCTTCTACCGATGTGGGGCGATGAGGCGTTCACGGTAGAGACGGCCGCCGAGACTCCCGCGCGCATCCTTCAAATGCGTCCGCGAGGACATTCATCCACCGCTCTATTTTCTGCTGGCGCATTGGTGGGACCGTATTCCGATCAGCGCCGATCCGCTGATACGGTTGCGCGCACTCTCTGTGCTTTTTGCCCTGTTGACGACGGTCTTCCTTGACCGGCGCTGGCTTCGAAACGCTCCCGTAAGCCTGCGCAACTGGTTTCTGTTGTTCTGGGTGCTTCTCGCCTTGCCTGTTGCTTTATGCACGCATGGCTCGGTCTTACAGCATGCAGATGTTTTTCGCGACGGTGGCGATCTGGTACCTGCTGCGCTTGGCAGAGGATACCGCCGGATGGAAAAACCTGGCAGCATTCGTGACCGCTCTCACGGCGCTGCTTTATACGCATTACTTGCCAGGTATCGCCATCTGGGCGGGAGCAAATCTGTTGCTGGTCATGCGGTTGCGACATGGGCGTTCCATCTGGAAAACGTGGCTGCTTACCCAATGCCCTTGTAGCGGTGCTCTACCTTCCCTGGCTGGTAACACTCGGCGGAGCGCTCGGCCAGTGGCGGCACAACCAGGTTTACCGACTGACCGGCAACCTTTGGGTCGAGCAGGTACTAAAGCTATGCTACTGGTTCTACTCCTTCACTTTCGGCGAATCGATCTCGATCTGGCTGCTGCCGGTCACCCTGGTGCTGGCTCTGCCGTGCCTGTGGCTGCTTGCTTCTGGGGCACGATTGCGACGCGACTGGCTCTGGCCTGCACTTTTCGCCGCCGCTGTCGGCTTTCTTGGCGCAACCCGCTGGGTGTCATATCCCGCCATGCCCGCCCGACTGCTGTTCCTTCTGCCCTTGTTTCTTGTCACTGTGGCGGCCGGAGTTACAACGAGGCGCCGTATCGGCACAGCCTTGGGAGCGATTCTCGTCGCCACAAATCTGGCGGGCCTGTGGACTTATTACGAGGCACGGGACCTCCTGAATGCCGGATACCTGGTGCCCAATCAGCAAATCGGCGCGGAAATCGCCCTGCATTCGAGAAGCGAGGATACCGTCGTCTGGATCGACGAATTGAGTTTCGACGGCAGTGCACTCGAGTACTATCTGCCCAAGAGTTTCCGCATACGTTGGCTGACGTCGCCCGAGTCAGTGGCAGCGGCACGTGCCGAACTCAATGCAGGCACCATCCGCCATGTCTGGTTTGTACGTAGTTCCCATGACATCTCGCCCGGGCACATATTCGAGAAACTTGAATCTGAGATGACCGGCGCGTGGAGCGGGCACATGCTTTACAACTATGTTCCGTTTTCACCGGTCCACCTGGAGACCCTGCGGGTGCTGGCGCTTCTGCGTCACCAAGACGGAAGCCAAACTCGGCGGTACCTGTGCGAGGTGTGGGAGTTTCAGGATCAGGGTAAGTGAGCCGCTATGTTGGTCTTATGGCCACCAAACGCCGTGGAGATCGATGCCGCCCCAAACACGCACTGGGGTGATAAGCGGAACTGATAGCCGCCATAAATAGTTTGAATTTCTCATCCGCAGTGAAACCGCGTATCAACTTCTTACACGAGCAAAATTGAAGGAGAAGCACCGGCCAGGCTCGGCATACTCTCTTCGTTTCAAGTCCTACGGTGCCTGAACTGTGATTGCCGAGCGGTCAACACAGATCCGGCTTCAATCTAATCGAGGTTTAGTTCCGCAACAGGAGTTCTCAATGCGGTTGGTTCAGAAGTTGCTGCCGTTCGTGCTGTTGATTTTGTTGGCAGGCACCCTGGTGGCGCAATCGCCGACGGTTGCGACCGCCGGAGCAAACGACGGAGCTGTGCAGGCGGACCGCATCGCGCAATTGCAGCAGCAGATTGCCGACGCCAAGGGCTCCGCCGATAACGCGTGGATGCTGGTGAGTTCCGCCTTGGTCCTGATGATGACCGGGCCTGGCCTGGCGCTTTTCTACGGCGGCCTGGTGCGCAAGAAGAATGTGCTCTCCACCATGATGCAGAGCTTCGCCATGATGGCGATCATCACCGTGCTGTGGGGAATCGTCGCCTACAGCCTATGCTTTGCCTCCGGCAATAGCTTCCTCGGCGGATTGAGTCACACATTTCTGCGCGGTGTCGGCGCGCAACCAGACGCCGACTACTGCCGCAACCATCCCGCAACAGACGTTCATGATCTACCAGTTGATGTTCGCCATCATCACGCCCGCGCTTATCAGCGGCGCTTTTGCCGAGCGGATGAAGTTCAGCGCGATGGCGCTGTTCATGGTGCTGTGGTCACTCTTCGTTTATGCGCCCATGGCCCACATGGTCTGGGGCAAGGGTGGTCTGCTGAATGCCAGCCTGGGCGGGCGCTTCCCTACCCTCGATTTCGCGGGCGGCACCGTGGTGCACATCACCTCCGGAGTTTCGGCGCTTATTTGTGCGACCTATCTCGGCCGCCGGCTTGGCTATCCGCAGGAGCCCATGCCTCCTCATAGCGTGGTGCTCAGTTTCGTCGGGGCATGTTTGCTGTGGGTGGGCTGGTTCGGTTTCAACGCCGGTAGCGCGCTCAGCGCGGGAAGCCTGGCGACCAGCGCATTCGTGGCCACGCATTTCGCGGCTGCTTCAGCTGCCATTGGATGGGCGGGAGCAGAGTGGATTCGCAACGGCAAACCCAGCGCGTTGGGAGCGATCTCCGGCTGCGTCGCTGGACTGGTGGCCATCACGCCGGCAGCGGGATTCGTTGGGCCCATGCCAGCTCTGCTTATCGGCTTGATCGCCGGAGTGTCGTGCTACTTGATGGTTGCGAAGGTGAAGGCTTTGCTTGGTTATGACGATTCGCTCGATGCCTTCGGCGTGCATGGCGTGGGAGGAACCATTGGCGCACTGCTGACCGGGGTCTTTGCCACCAAACTTGTTAACCCGATATTCAAAGACGGGCAGGGCGGTGCGCTCCCTGTGGGAATGATCGACGGCAACTATCACCAAATGTTGAATCAAGTCGTAGGCATTGCCACGGCGATAGTGCTGGCGGTGGTGGGAACCTACGTCATTCTTAAGGTTGTCGATTTTGTTCTCGGAGTGCGCGTCTCCGCCGAACATGAGGAGCAGGGGCTCGATGTCACCCAGCACGGCGAAGAAGGCTATTACTGGGAGGTTTCGTTGCCCTAGGCCGAGTAGGGCCGGACTAAGGACGTCGTCGCGAGAGCGGGTAGAGCCGGCCTTCAGGCCGGCGTCGCGGACGCCTTAAGTATTCGGGGCTTCAGCCCTTGAGGAACATCAAGATATCAAGGCTAAAGATCACCTTATGACCAAGCTGGAAGCAGTGATTCAACCTTCGAAGTTCGAAGCCGTCAAAGATGCTCTCCTTGAGATTGGAGTGGAGGGCATGACCGTAACCGAAGTTCGCGGTCACGGACGACAGAAGGGACATACCGAGTTCTATCGCGGCCGCGAATACACGGTGGACCTTCTCCCTAAGGTGAAGATTGAGACCGTCATGCCCGACCGTCTGGTCGATCAGGCGATTGCGGCGATCACCAATGCCGCACGCACCGGAAAGATCGGCGACGGCAAAATATTTGTGTCGCGTGTCGACGAGGCTATCCGTATACGCAACGAAGAGCGCGGCGAGGCTGCGCTGTGACCGACATTAGCGCGGGGGTATTTCCGGGAGGCGGTTAAGAAGCATGTCCAGCCCTACGCTCGAACACGGCCCTCGCGCCTTCTACCGGCAAGAGTTCGAGCGTCTGCGGCGGGAATTCGAAGCGACCGGCTCAGGCCGGGCCTCGCTGCGAGACCGCACGCAGTTTGTAAACAAACTGGCACTGCAGTTGTGGGAGCAGCACGTCTCGCCGACCGTCCACAGCGGCCTTGCATTAGTCGCACTGGGTGGTTTCGGACGCAGTGCACTCTTTCCTCACTCCGACATCGATCTTCTGTTCCTGGCTGAGAACGACGCTCTGCGCGGCCGAATGAAGGACCCGGTGCGCAGCATGTGTCAGGAGATGTGGGACACCGGTCTGCGGGTCAGCCCCACAACACGCACGCTCGACGAGTGTGCACGCTTCGACCAGGACAATGTCGAGTTCACCGTCTCGCTGCTCGACTGCCGTTTTCTGACCGGCGATGCCAGGTTGTTCGAACGTCTGCATGAAAAGAGCCTGCCACAACTTGTGGCACGCGAGTCGGATGTCCTCATGCAACGTTTGGCGGACGTCACTCGCACCCGGCATTTGCGTTTCGGCGACACCATCTTTCATCTGGAGCCCAACCTGAAAGACGGTCCCGGCGGACTGCGCGATTTGCACGTCTCGCGATGGCTGGAGGTGATCATGGCCCTTGCGTCCGACCGCAAGTGGCCCGGCACCTTCAACGCCCAACCCAACCCGGAAACCGCCGAGGTTCTCGACGCGATGGAATTCCTCACCTCCAGCCGCTGTTATCTGCATTACCGGGGCAATCGCGACGAGAATGTCATCTCCTGGGAGGCCCAGGACGAATTGGCCAAGCGGGGCATCGCGACCAAGTCCGGTGGCGTTTCGTCTGCCGAGTGGATGCGGTCGTACTTTCGCCATGCGCGGACAATTCACCGGCGCGCGAAGCAGATGCTGGACCAGATTCCCGGCAAGCGCTCTTCGCTGTACCGCTCGTTTCAGCACTGGCGCTCCCGCTCCTCTAACGAGGAGTTTTCGGTGGTGGATGGGCGCGTCTATCTGCAGCAGAGCGTTGGCGCTCGCGATCCCTTTGTGATTTTGCGGCTCTTCACCTTTGTCGCCCGCCATGGCGTGGCGCTCAGTCTTGAGACCGAGCGCCGGCTGGACAATGCGCGACGCGGATTGGCCGATGCCATGCCGCAGGATTCGCGGCTATGGGAACATCTGCGCGAGATACTCGTGTTGCCCTACGCTGCCGATGCGCTGCGAGCCATGCATTCGCTGGGCTTACTGACGCTTGCCATTCCAGAATTCGAGGCGATTGATTCGCTGGTTCTTCGCGACCTCTACCATCGCTACACGGTGGATGAACACAGCATTCTCGCGATTGAGATGCTGCATCGACTGACTACCAACGATGTGGAGTGGTTGCAGCCCTTCGCCGATCTGCTGGCGGAACTGGAGCGTCCCGAACTGCTCTTCCTGGCGTTGCTGCTGCACGATACCGGGAAGGGCATGGACGGCACCGACCACGTTCACAACAGCCTGCAACTTGCTGCGGCTGCGGTTGAGCGCATGGGTCTGCGGGAAGAAGACGACCAGACAGTCGGCCTATTGATCGCGACCCATCTGGAGATGTCATCCACGCTGCGCCGGCGCGACATTTACGATCCGGAGACGGCGCGCGAACTGGCCCACAAAGTGGGCACACCCGAGCGGCTGAAGATGCTGACGCTGCTGACCCTCGCCGATATCAAGGCTGTCAATCCGGAAGCGCTCACTCCGTGGAAGGCCGAAAACCTTTGGCGCCTTTATACCGGCACCGCGAACTTCTTCACCCGCAGCGCCGACAGCGAACGATTTCACGCCGAGGAATGCAGCGCACAAGTCGAGCGCATCGCTGCCCTGCTGCCCAAGCGCCGTTCGCAATTGCTGAAATTCCTTGATGGGCTGCCCCATCGCTACCTCATGTCGCACTCGCCCGAACAGGTGCTTTTGCACTTCGAGATGGCGAAGCAGCTTCGCGGCCAACCGGCACAGCTCGCGGTGCGCCGCATCGCCGGCCAGCACGAACTCACCATCGTGACCCTCGACCGCCCGGGCCTGTTTTCGACGCTGGCCGGCATTCTCTACGGATGGGGCATGGACATCACCAAGGCGAGCGCCTTCTCCAATCGCGCCGGAGTCATCGTTGACAGTTTCTATTTCAAAGATCGCTTTCATACTCTGGAGTTAAATCCCCCGGAACGCGAGCGCTTCAAGAAGTCGATAGTCGAAATCCTGATCGGCGAAGCTCCACTTGAGCGCCTGCTGGAATCGCGCCTCAAGGCCGACACCAAGCCAGCCAAGCTCAAGGTCGAAACCCGCCTGCGGTTCGACGATGAATGTTCTCCTGCCAGCACGTTGTTGGAGGTCATTACCCAGGACCGTCCCGGACTTCTGCACACCATCAGTTCCATCCTCGCCCGTCAGAACTGCAGTATTGAGGTGGCGCTGATTGACACCGAGGGCGCAACGGCCCATGACGCTTTTTATCTCACCTGCGGCGGCATGAAACTCACGCGAGAGCAACAGAGAGCGACCGAGTGGGCGCTTCATACGGAACTCGACGATTCCCTGCCATCGACATGGTGAGCGGGGCTGGTGATCCTGTTCGCAAGGCCACCTTCACCAGCCCGGTTTCCGCCACGTTCTTCTTACTTCTTCTTGAGCGCTCCTTGCGGGCAGGCGGGAGCACCCGTTCCGCGGGTGAGAACCGTCCCGTCACACTGTACGCTGCCGAAGGTGTCGTTGCTCAGAAGGGTCAGTCGCGCTGCGAAGGTGAGCAGCAGGTCCGGATTGTTGCCAGTGATGGTAGTTTGTACTCCGCTGACCGGAATGGTCTGCCCGAAGCTGACCGAACTGCCATCGTCCTCGGAGAGTCCCGCTTGCACATTGCCGGTGCTCACGATCTCCGCGAAGTTGTCATCTAGAATCTCCGACGCGGTCAGCAGGTTGACGCCAGATCCCAGGTTGCCGTGCGTGGTCAGGGTAGTGGTTCCAGGTATGCCGGAGAAGTTCGGGTTGTTGAAGATGGTCATAACCGACGTCTGCTCGAGATGCACTCCATCTCCGGCATTGTTGTTGCTGGTCACCTGAGACGCCGCATCGCAGTCGAGGCCGGCCTTTGAGTTCAACGAAATGCCATTGTTCCCGTTCCCGTTCGACGTGATCACGCCCCCGAAGTCGACCATGTGCGAGCCCGAGACCATGGTGAGTCCGACGGTAAAATTGTTGGAAGTATTCAGGGTCGAAAAGTTGTCCATGAAGCCGGCGGCGTTTGTGCCCAGCTGCACGCCCAGCGTGTTACTGCTGACGCTGAGGTTGGCCTGCAACAGTGTCAGACTGGAGCCGTTGTTAGCTTCCACGCCGAAGACACCGTTGCCGCTGCTGGAATACGACCCGATTACCAACAAAGACGAAGTCGCTTCGAGATCGATACCGTTGAAGCCGTTGCCGCTGGTTGCGCCTCCAAAGACCGTTGCCGAAGAATTGCCTTCCACCAGAATGCCGGTTACGGCGTTGGCCGTAACATTGTCGTTCTGGAGCGTGGCTTGCCCGACGTTGGTAATCACCACCCCGTTATTTCCGCCGGTAATGGTGAGCCCGTTCAACGTAATCCGTTGGGCGCCGTTGATGGTAATAACGTCTTGCCCCTGTCCATTCACCGAAGCCGGTCCAGTGGCAATGAGCATAAGCCCGTCGGTAATGATAGTGACCGGACCGGTGCAGGCGCCTTTGACGATCAGCACCTCGTTCGGCGCGGCGCCCGAGACGGCCTGTTGCAACGAAGCGCCGCGCGAACAATCGACCACAAGGTTGCCAGCAGCTTGTTGTCCGAAGGCCGTCGCCATGAACAGCAACAACACTGCAGATATTTTGAGGTAGCGCATGGTTCTTCTCCTGACTGCCGGGATGGTTAACTGATGGGTTAGGAGTGTAGCGAACGGACACTACCGCAGAGCTTCCCCTGCGACGAACGCGGGTTCGACGAGGATCAGTCGGCGGTACTGCGGGCGGCATTATAACCTGATTTTGGCCGGATTTTCTAGCGCAAACCGTTATCGGTTCTCCTTGTAGGCCCCTTGTTTGGCCGTAACGAGAAATCCGCAAACCGAGCTCCGGAAAGCGGCACCCCCTCAGTTGGCCGTGTAACCAGCTTCCGCGGCACACCGCCCGGGCGTATTAGATGGTAGTAGTTGGCGCTTGAGAATAGATACAATTTCGACACAGTGATGCTTTTCTCCAAAGCCAAACAGTGCTAAGTTGTTTATGGTAAAAGCTGCGAGAGTGGCGGAATTGGCAGACGCACCAGACTTAGGATCTGGCGGGGAAACCCGTGGGGGTTCGAGTCCCCCCTTTCGCACCAATAACTTGTAAGGCATCGCCGGATTCGCAATTCTCGACTGTGCCTAAAATTGTGCCCACTCCGAGCCCTTTGGACACTCCCGCTGTGCCAAGATTTCCGAATGCTGTGAAGGCGCGCTCCACTGCGTCCGCTTGAGGGTGCACGTACCGCTGGGTGATCGTTATCGAGCTGTGCCCGGCAATCCTCGCCAGAGTGAACACATCGCACCCCGACTCAGCCAACCGCGTCAGAGCGGTGTGCCGAAGGATGTAAGGCTCGAAGCGTGCGACTTTCGAGTTCTTCAATGCAATCGCGTGCTGGTCTTTGGTCGTATCGCCGTTTAAATGTCCTTCGCGTGCGCTGGAGGGGAACACCCAGCCCTCTTCCGGCTTCCCCTGTTCGTCTCTGCGCCTGTCCAGAACCGCGTACACCTCAGGGACCAGCGGCAGGATGCGCCTTGCTGCCTTGGATTTGCCCTCAGAGACCTGCAATAGCCCGCGCTGACCATTGAGCAACACCCGCTCCCAGCGAAGCGTGAAAACCTCACCTGGCCGCATTGCCGTACCGAGAATGATCGTCGCCACGTCTCGCCACGGCTGGGGGCACGCGGCAAGATACGCGGTGATTTCTTCGTCCGTAAGCACGCGATCTCTCTGCCGCTCACCTTTGGCAAGGGTGATCTTTGCAGGTCTCTCTAGAGCCCCCCACTGATACGCAAGGTTGAGGCGCGCGACGGAGAGTCCGAAGCCCGCAGTTGATGCGAGAAGCCGAGAGCTTCGATTTCTGCGCAACGAACCGTTGCGCGTGCTGGTCATTCACCTCGTCCAACCGCAACGAGCCAAGGTCCGTGTTGCACAGCATCTTCTTGCCGTCCGTGTAGTACTCGACCGTTCCCGGCTTCGCTGCGTGCTTCACGTTGACGTAAGGAATGAAGTCTTTCTCCAAGAACTCGGAGAGAGTGGGGACTCGCTTCTTTTCGCGGATGCCCACTTCGCCCTTGGCAAGCGATGCACGATGGGCGGCTTCCATCTGCCGGGCCGTGTGCTGGTTCTTCTGCCGGGTGGATTCCCGTATCGCCTCACCGTTGAAGGTGAACTTGTACCAGTAGATTGAACCACGTTTGTAGATGGCCACGATTATCCCTTCTTCGCCTTGCGTTTTATTGCAGCGCGATTGTTACGCACCGAAACGAGGTGACCGCAATACCAGCTACAGAATTTCCTTTTGTGGCGCGTTTCTTGGCGGAAAACAGCATCACAATCGGGGCGAGCGCACTCTCGGTACTTATCGCCTCTGAGTCGCTCGAAGAAAACCGTGAGAATAATGGCTTCTAGGAGTCCAGACGAGGAATCCACATAAGCCTTCGGCACAGCACCTGACAAGTCAAAGTTCAAGATGGAGCCAAATTCGAGAAATGCATGGACCATCTCAAGTTTTGAGCGATCAAAACCTTTTAATTTCCTCCAACTCACGATGGGAGACGTGAGCAGTTTGGGGATAAGGCGCCGCCACTCCACAAGGTCAGCGAGCGTAAACTTGGAGTATCCGACTCCCGTCGAGTACCCAACCTTCTCAGAGACGTGAGTAGCCAATTCCCCGATTCGACGAACGTTCAGGAAGGCGAGCAAATCCGAACCAATCGGCCTCGTCTGCAAGAAGTCGTCACGCAATGTTCGGCCATTAAAATTCAGCCTTTCTCGCTCCCAATGATGTTCAAGAATGTCCGACGGCTCATTTGGCCTCCTACGCCAACTGCCCGCCATTACTCTGCAGCACACCTCGATCGGAATATTTATTTTCTGTGCCATGCAATGTGTACTAATCTTGTCACATGATAAGCCTATAGTTCTGCTTGTCAAGAGTTGTTTTGATTCACGCTTGATTGGAGGTATTCATGGAGTTTGACAATCTGCAACCAAAGAAGGAATGCAGAAAAGCCATTGGCAACTTGGACGCACTAATCTCGGTAAACGAGGCGGCCCGCCGACTTGGCGGAATCTCAAAGTGGACAGTTCACGCTTGGCTTTCACAAGGACGATTGCAACGCACCAAGGTTGGCGGTCGCACGATGATCCGCGAATCGGAACTTGACAAGGTCATCGAGGACGGCGGTAAATCCCCCGTTCCGAGGCCCAGAAATGCAACCCTGAGGCGCTAGCCGATGCCCACTAATCGAGGTACTCGGAACGTGGCGTCAGCTTCGGTCGGTTCGTCGTCCGCTCGTATTCATCGTTTTGCCGACCGATACCGACTGAAAACTCGCGTTTGTGTTGAGGATGGCACGACGATCGTACCCGGCAGCGTTGGCCATATCTACGAGTACGACAACCATTTGCTCGGAGTAATGGTTATGCCGGATCCTCCGCGCAAGCGGTACTGGGGCTGTGTCCGCGCGGCACTGCTGGAGGCAGGATTTACGCTTGTGCTGGACGGCGACGGAGAAGGCGCAGCCGTGTTTGACCCAGAGAACGAGCAGCAGGCAAGATTGGCGATTCGGGTGGCAGGCATAAAGAGAAGGCGGCGGCTATCTCCAGAGCAGAGGAAACAGCGCGTAGCGTTCCTTCGTGCCCCTTAGGAACGGCACTTAGCGCCGCAGGAGCGCACCGATGCACAAGGATGATGTGTTTATCTCTGGCACTTCAATTAACGGTGCCAAGTCCCCTGTTTTGGGTAGCCAGCAGGGACCATTAATCGTCGAAATTGGTCAGCTTGTTGCTTGGCATTGGCGCTTGTTTCCTTGTTGCGTGCAGGACAAACAACCCCTCCTGAAAGGCTGGCCAGCCAAGGCAACTTGCGACTGGCCCACAATTCTGGCCTGGTCTGCGCAATACACCCACTGTAACTGGGCTGTCGCTTGCGGGCCAGGCTCCGGCATCTGGGTCTTGGACGTAGACGGCTGTGCGGGCGTGGCTGCCATCGATGGCCTGTGCCAGGAACATGGTGGTGACTGGCTCAACACCCTGACAGCAGTCACACGTCGTGGTCGCCATTACTACTTCACCTATCCCGAGAACGGGACGCTCAGGAACAGCACCGGAAAGCTAGGAGCCGGTCTGGACGTGCGAGCTGATGGCGGCTACGCGCTTGTACCGCCGAGCTTTCATCCCAGCGGCCAGCAGTATCGCTGGCTCGACCCTGATGTGCCCATTGCGTCTGCGCCTCCCTGGCTTATTACCAAGCTCGCATCTTCAAAGCCGGTTCCTGTTCCTGCGATTCAGATCGCAGCTCTGTTCGATGGGCATCGCAACGACGGCCTCACCCGTCTCGCCGGATCGCTGAGGCGCAAGGGCAAGAGCCGAGATGAGATTGAGCTCGAATTGCTGGCTGCGAATATTCGCCGCTGCAAACCGCCTCTGGAAGAGGCAGAGGTTCGGAAGATCGCCACATCCATTGCACGCTATCCAGTGGGAGGCCCAGATCCTCTGGAGGCCGCGTGGAAACTAGTCCAGCAGAAGGGTCTCCAGTCTCGCTATGAGCAGTTGGTGGAGTTGGCCAGGCAGCTTCAAAGGGCCCGGTCTGGTCAACTCATAGCTTTGCCGCTAGAGCGTATTGCCGAGTTGCTGGGCTGTGGAGTAACTCTAGTTTCCCGCTTTCGTAAGAAAGCAGAGGCACAAGGACTCCTAACCCTGGTCGAGCGGCACATTCCGCACAGGAGAGCGAGCTTGTTTACCTTTAACGAGTCTCCTGTGGAACTAGGAAGTGTGGAACTAAGCCATGTAAGTAGTGGTTTAGTTACACAGGTGTCATCCCCTAGTTACACATCTCCGACGAGATCCCCTAGTTCCACCCCTGCTGTTGAGGGCAAGTCGGGCACGGATTCAGGAATGATTGAGAGACGGTTATGAACGCTGCGGCGCTCGTGGACACCGTGAAACGGGCAGGTGGGGTGCTAAGCATAGATGGCGACGGGATTTGTTTTCGGCTGCCTGAGACCGCCCTGTATCTCGTTCAAGAACTCAGCGAACGGAAAGCCGAGGTAATCGAGGTTCTTCGGACACTTGGCGGAAGGGCAGCGGCCTTTCCGCACTGCCCCCAGTGCGCGAGTTACGCGCTGTACCGCCGCGATGATGGCGCGTATGAGTGTCAAACGTGCGGGATGCAGGATATATCGGAGGATCTTGCACGCAGAGTGCAGTAACGTTTGGGCTGCAGAAGAAACGAGAAAATCAGCATGAGCGAACCCGCAACTACACCCTCGGCGATAACACGGCGCGTTACGTCGCCCCGGTCTATTGACGCACCGTACTCTCCTACTGGAATCCTCTATCGCTAGAAGAAGGATAACGAACAATGAAGAAGTTAAAGGCGGCGAACACGATAGCAGATCAGGCGTTGGCACAAGCCACGAAGGCCGATCCGCAAACCATTGAAGTGCAAAAGAGTCAGGAAAGACGGATTGATGAACTGCTAAAGAAATCATGCAAGGTTACAGGTACTCGTAGTCGCGAGACGTCTGACCGAATCATCCTGCAGGTTGCCGAAGCCCTCGTCTGGCCAAAATCTAAGGATGCCGAGGACACTTTGTTCAAAGCATTTGGTGCGATAGACGAGATGAGGCCACGGAATGGAACTGAAGCCATGCTTGCGGCGCAAATGATCGCAGCCAATGACGCAGCTCTCATGTTCTTAAAACGCGCAACCTTAGAAGCGCAGACCATGTACGGTATCGACGCGAATGTGCTTCGAGCAACACGGCTGATGAGGGTCTTTGGCGAACAGCTTGACGCCATGCAGAAGTTGAAAGGCAAGGCTGGCAGGCAAAGGGTTACCGTGGAGCATGTCCACGTCCACGAGGGTGGGCAGGCCATTGTTGGCGCTGTGACTACAAAACGGAACCGGGGGCGGGGGGATGACAACGAAAACCAATGAAACACCCCATGATAAGCGGCGAGGAAGACTGCGAAATGGCAATCCTGCAGGCGACTTCTCGAAAGCAGCACGCTGTGGGGCAAAGAATCGGCGGGGAACCCCGTGTATGTGCCCTGCGATGCCAAACGGACACTGCAGGCTGCACGGCGGCCTCAGTACAGGCCCTAAGACGCGCGTGGGGATCGAGCGCATCAGGCAAGCGGTGACAAAACATGGCCGATATACAACGCTGGCAAGAGCGGAAAGGGAACGCTATCGGAAGCTGTTGCGGTTGTGTCAAGAAACACTAGAAGCCATTGCTTGAATCCCTTCCCGGATGTATCCGGCCCAGGAAAAACCGCGTAGCTCTATGCCGTCAGGCGGACGACGCTTGAAACCACGTAAGTTGTTGATTAACATAGGCCAACGATGGCCTGCCCTCCTCGCGCGAAGTTTTTCCCAGATAACCTGATGATAACCAAAAAAGGCGTAACTTTAACCTGCCTTGCGCTGGTTTTTGCCTGCGCTACAGCCTCGGCTCAGGTCAAGTTCTCTGAGCAGTTCAGGGTAGACCAGACGGGTGCCGGTGAACCTCGCCAGAGTGTCACACTGCACCGTGATGACCGGCACCAAAGGATCAGTATGCGCAGCAGCATACTGTGGGCTTCCAGGGTCCGCCGTCACACACGGAGTCTGAACGTTTGATGCGATGCACCCATCGCTCCTCCACTTTCCAGAAGCTCCTGTCGTGTGCCTGAAAGGAGCGCTCCATGCGCCGCACTAGCACCAAATTCGGTATTGTCCTTTTGTTTTGTGCCGCGACGACGATTGCCTCGCCTGCACAAATCTTCACCACGCTGCACAGCTTCGACGGTTCTGATGGCACTGCACCTGCGGCCGTCCTTATACAAGCCAGCGACGGGAAAGTCTACGGGACGGCCTTGAATGGCGGTGCTTACAACTATGGTACGGTCTTCAAGATCGCTCTCGGCGGCACGCTGGCTACTCTGCACAGCTTCGACGGAGCTGACGGCGCGTACCCTTGGGCGGGGGTTATACAAGCCAGTGACGGCAACTTCTACGGAACAACGCAAGCAGGCGGGGCCCATGGGGGGCCGGTGGGGCACGGTCTTCAAAATCACTCCCAGCGGCACGCTGACTACCCTGCACAGCTTCGACGGCACTGACGGCGAACTCCCTTACGCTGGACTTATCCAAGGCACCGACGGCAACTTCTACGGAACAACTTATTATGGCGGGGCCAGCAGCAACTGCTACGGGGGCTGTGGCACGGTCTTCAAAATCACACCTAGCGGAGCGCTGACCACGCTCTACAGCTTCTGCTCTCAAACAAACTGCACTGACGGCGAGTATCCCGTCGCGGGGGTTATCCAAGCTGCCGACGACAACTTCTACGGGACAACCTTTGAAGGCGGGACCAGCGGCGATGGCACGGTCTTCAAAATGACTCCCAGCGGAACCCTCACCACGCTGCATAGCTCAACTATACGGACGGGTTCCATCCCTCAGCGGGGCTGGTGCAAGCCACCGACGGCAACTTCTACGGGACGGCCTCCGAAGGCGGGGCTTACGGTGGGGGCACCGTCTTTCGACTGGTCTTTGTGCGCCCATGTTTCTCTTGCCCGCTCGAGTGAAAGTGAATGCGTATTTTGCGACGCGAACATTGGTCGGGCTAGGCGCGGAGATATGCATACAGTGTCTCCCCCTGGGGCCGTGAAATAGTGGCCTGTGGCAGCCCCCTAAGCAGTGTCCGTGCACTCTGGAGGTAGCACCGCGGAGGAGGATCCTTCTAGCCAAAGCCGTTGGTACGTGCGCCATGCATTCCCTTTGGTTTGTCCGGGAAGGGTTCAAACATGTTCACGGAGCCGCCCAGCTTCTTCCGAATCGCCTGAGCGCGTCGTAACGCGCGATAATGAGACGGTTCCCTTTGGCGGCACCAGCGATGGGTTGCACGGGGATCTCGTTCCTCCAGTTCTGGAGATTGGTCTTAGCTTAGTGTCCCGAACAGTGTCTATAGCTACCGAGTGGGGTAAGATGGCGTGCGGTTTGGTGCAGGGGCGCGAGGCGGTCTCCAATAGCAGCAAGAGGATTGTCCTTCAACGGGCCGTTAGAGTTCAACTCACATGTACACACAATGGTGACCGGGGGAGGGCTGTATGGGTCCTCCGACACCCGGGTTTCTCCGCGTGCTCTTAGGCAAACCTCGGCGGCCAATCTTTGCAATTCTGGGACAGGAACGAAGGCCACGACCCAAACCCCGGCGTTCGTTGGTCGGATTCGCTGAAGCGGGACTTCGGGCACGATCCGCTCCTCGACCACGCGGGCAAGAGGATGAAATGGGTGCGACGGCTAGCGCCAAAGACATCCCGTTAGCGAGCCCCTAGTCGAGTACCGTGCGATGGCAGGCGGGCGATGGGAGACATCACCTTCCGTCCTCTTGCCGATCTTCACCCCGAACCGGCTATCGGCTTCAGCCCGCAAGACAATCTGAGTTGCTTCTTTCACCAACAAAACCCACAGCGACACGCCAAAAATGCCTCATTCACGCATTCACGCCGAACACGAGATTTTGATTTTCCTATACTTCGAGTGTCCAGCCCTCAATGTGAGCAAACGGAGCGCAAAGCAGAGCAGAACGATCTTGAGCTCCATTATCGTGGACATGAAGCACCGCTCGGAAGGATGCAGTAGAACCCAACTGAATCAACGCCCACGCACGCACCTCCGGCACAGGCTACGGCTGGATTTGTCGGCCGTGGCATGTTCGGAATGAATAACCCAGACCACGTCGACGGCGGATCACAAACAACTTGGCCGGCGGTGTCCCAACCATGCATGTAGCCCCCGCTGGGGCAACTTTGCGCCGGCGGAAAGGTCCCCTGTGGGCCCTGCGGTCCTTGTGGTCCTTGTGGGCCTTGTGGGCCTTGCGGTCCCTGATTACCCTGGGGTCCTTGAGCTCCTTGCTGTCCCTGCGCGCCGACCTGCGCCATCAGCGACCAGTTCGGGTTCTGATCCGGAGTGCCGCCGCCGGGGGGAATCGCCACCGTCGCGTCATAGGTCGAGCCGTTGTAGGTGACCACGTCATAGGGGTTGTAGTTGGTGCCGTTGTCGAAGGCGTTGCGGAAGGTGAAGCCTGTGCCATTGGTCCCGTTGGTACCGTCGTTGCCCGCAGGTCCCTGCGGTCCTTGCGGTCCGGTCGCACCGGTGGCTCCGGTTTGGCCTTGCGGTCCCTGATTACCCTGGGGTCCTTGAGCTCCTTGCTGTCCCTGCGCGCCGACCTGCGCCATCAGCGACCAGTTCGGGTTCTGATCCGGAGTGCCGCCGCCGGGGGGAATCGCCACCGTCGCGTCATAGGTCGAGCCGTTGTAGGTGACCACGTCATAGGGGTTGTAGTTGGTGCCGTTGTCGAAGGCGTTGCGGAAGGTGAAGCCTGTGCCATTGGTCCCGTTGGTACCGTCGTTGCCCGCAGGTCCCTGCGGTCCTTGCGGTCCGGTCGCACCGGTGGCTCCGGTTTGGCCTTGCGGTCCCTGATTACCCTGGGGTCCTTGAGTTCCTTGCTGTCCCTGCGCGCCGACCTGCGCCATCAGCGACCAGTTCGGGTTCTGATCCGGAGTGCCGCCGCCGGGGGGAATCGCCACCGTCGCGTCATAGGTCGAACCGTTGTAGGTGACCACGTCATAGGGGTTGTAGTTGGTGCCGTTGTCGAAGGCGTTGCGGAAGGTAAAGCCTTGTCCGTTCGTACCATTGGTGCCGGCTAGTCCCTGCTCGCCCTGCGGACCCTGGGGCCCCTGAGGTCCCTGCGGTCCTTGTGGTCCCGGAGGTCCCTGCACACCGGCCAGCTCAATCTCCAGCTCCGGCTCGTGACTGGTGCCGGTGTTCTCCTTGCTCTCAAACGAGAACGAGCCGGGCGCGGTCAGTGCCAGGGCCACGCCGTTGTTCACCACCGTGCCATTTACCCACTCCTGCACCAGACCCGTGACGTCCACCAGAATGAAAGTCGTAAAGGTGGACAGCGTGATCGACGTCGGATGGTTGCCGGTCGCGGAAACCCCCAGTGGTGGGGCATTGTTCCACGTCAAAAGAAACTCGTTCCACGCCTGATCCACCTCATATACATCGAACTGTCCCGGCGTCTGAAAGCCGTCGACATAGAGGCGCAACGTGGCTTTAGTCACCGTCGCGCCTGCCGGTATGTTCGACAGGTTGAAACGAAGAAAGGCATTGCTCTGGTTAGCCATGGCTAGCGAGATACCATGGCCGAAGTTCTGGCTGGGCATAGCAGAGGTTACGTAGGTATCAGCGACGGGTGGCGACTGGCCCCAGCTCAGTGCACCCAACAGGCAAACAACGACCGACAACCACACACTTCCGAAGACTATGCGGATGGCACGCGACATGACGATCTCCTTATCGCCAGAGTTTTCCCATGAGGTACGTGGAGCTACACTTCACCTGTGTAACAGATACTTGGGCCGAGGCTGTCGTTGGGTGACGAAGAAGGCGGAATGCCGTCACGGTGTTTCTCCGAGAGGGTATTTCTCCGAGACAGCGCATACACACATCACGAGTGGGCCAGTGAAGGTGGCCAGAAAGACCCACACCTAACAATGCGGTATCGGAAAGACGTGACAACTAGTATCACATCATAATGCCAGTCGTCAATGGCCTCTTAGTGCCACGCGGCAAGCTGGTAGGTTGACATCCCCCAGACTATCTGCCGTATCTGGAAAGCTATGGAATTACCGTGATGCTTGTTACGGAGTGAATTTCCATCCACTGAGCGTGGTTTGTGTCGCGCACGCACGCCCCGACTATCTGGACACGCGATCCGACAGGTGGAATGGTGATTGGACTTGCTGAACTTTCCGATTGAGGTGCACCCATCCACGGTACACCTTCGCATGATGAGCCCATCTCAATGCGTTTGATGACGAGTTAGTTTGCCCTAGTCGTGAACGTCTGATCGTGATATGCCGCCATGTTTCCCAATGCGTCGGTGGTTAGCGGTCGCCAATGGTAGGTGGTATTTGGAGTCAGCCCGAAGACAGTCACGGTCCCGTCGTAGACGTTCGATATCCCCGTCATGGTCACGTTAGCTTGAAGACGTTTAGCGCAGTCGTGGCCGTAGGCGCAACGCTGATGGGACCATAGATCTCCAGCGATTTTTGCGCTTAGAGCTAAGACGCTCGATGGCAGAATAGCAAAATCGAAGGCCATGCCGACCAGCGGATTGACCATTTCGCGATTATGGTAACAAAGGTCATCATTTTGGCCTGTTACTTTCGTGCTCGCATCGGGTGCTTTTCGTTGTTCTAGAGAACCCTAAGATGGCGATACTTGCTCATGTGGAGGCCCGAAGGTAGCGGACTGGATAGCCTATTACCAGAAGTTCCCGTGAGATTCGGAAACAGCGTCTTACGCTGGTTACGCACAGTGATTTCCGGTCGGCAGAAGGCCACGCTTATATTCCCGTACATAGTTATTGGAACTGCCCTCGCAGGCTATAGAGGGTGGGGGGCGTTAGGAGCTAAAAGGCAAATTCCGGATGAGATATAACCATCTCGCGTTGACCTTTCTCGCAGTTTGTGCGCTTGTCGGATCGTCGTGGGCTCAGACCTGTACGATCACGTCTGACACCACACCTCCGCCCGTAAATGCCGGAGCGACGCATAACTTCACGGCTTCCTGCCCGACGCCAGTATGGAGTGTTACCGGGCCAGGGTCTATCGACCCCTCTACGGGCATCTACACGGCTCCCGCTACCGTGTGGGCGCAAGATGTGTCACGTGGATATCAGCTCCTGCCGAATGATAGCGCATACAAACTGCCAATCAACACCCTCCCGGTAGATGGCCACTCGTCCCACTGGATTCAGCGTGTCGCAGACAATGGTGCTTGTCCGGGATCAGGTTGCCAACCAGCCTATCACCGCTTCAACACGATTTCTCCCGGACGGCTAGGTTGGTATAGCGGCGTAATCGACAATTCTACGCGCACACAGCCGATGCACTCGTATTTCCCGGCCAATTCCGGCCCATATCAGGACACCATCTTTCCACTGCCTGAACCTCCGAATGTGACTATGCAGAATGGATGGTCGCAAGATCAAGCCTTTCCTGCGGACAGGCATATATTCTCGGTGAATCGGCAGACCGGCGTGGAGAGCGAACTTTATATTCCGGTGGTAGACTTCCAGACCTTCACCGTGACTCCGGGCAACCCAACCCTGATTGCCTACACCACGCACGCCATCCGGGTTGTAGAGAATCCGCTGCGAGTCTACATCTCCGGTATCACAGGAAGTTGCTCGGTCCTCAATGGCAATTACCAGGCAACGGTGGTTTCCCAGATTCCCGGCACAAGCGGAACGCTAAGTGTGCCAATAAATACCACCGGCTTCAACTGCACGCTCGGCTCCCCCAACATGGCGAACGAAGCGGATAACTGCCAGAAGTGCAATGTTCGCAGTACAATGTGGTGGTTCAACAATTCCAATACGATTGTTGGCGGAGTAGATGCAGCCGGCTCACCGATGGATGCCACGGCCATTCATTCCGAGGAATGGTGGAACGTTGTACAGAAGAACATCCTAGACCCCGCCTGCAACTGCGTTACCCTGGGTCACGCGATACGCACTACGCTATCTAATTCCTACATCTCTCCCCGTGATACATGGCCGTCGGTACTCGGCCATTATGTTACGGGCGGACACCCCTACGAGGCTTTAGATGCTGTCGCCGAAGGTGCCACGACGACCTTTACCTCGCACGCCGCCTACGGTTTCTTTCTGCCGTGCTCCGGCTTTACCTTTACCATCGGCTGCACCTTCCCCATATACATATTCGGATACACCGGAACATGGGCGGCTGCTAATGGGGATTGGACTGCGACGGTAATCGACACCACGCACTTCAGTATTACGCTCAACTCCACAGGCTTCCCAACCCTTCCGAGAGGAGGGTTGTGGGCAAACGACTGGATGCCTTATGGTTCGCACATTCGCTTGAAGTCCAGCTTCAACGTGGCTGCATTCTGCGCGCCCACTGCGTTGACGGACAAATGCCCATACCAGAAAGCCATCCTCAATACCCTTCAGGTCTATGGTCTTATGATCTTGGATGGAACGACTCCAGCCGATAATTGGGATTCGGGAATGATAGGCAGCGAGTTCAACCCTGAGCAGTTAAACGATGCAATGCTCGATTTGCGGACGAATGCCAGTTTCCAGAACATAGAACAGTACCTTGAGATCGTGGACGTTAGCGGGTTGCAGATAGATTTCAGGTCATTCACCGACCCTACAAATCAGATTGGTCTGAGTGCTCATAATCGTGTAACCGTGACCGCAAGTCAGTCCGGATACACCCCGTCCTCGATTGACGTGCAGCTACAGGGTACGGCGGTGGGCACCGACCACGAACGCATCTCGATGGTTTCCGGGACCACGTATCAAATCAACGCATGGCTTTCCGGCAATGCCAATACTGCTCTCAACTATTCGATGTCGCCAGCGGTAACAGGTGCAAGCGTCTCGGGGACGGGACTCATCACCGCGCCTCCTACGCCGCTTGCTGCGGTGACCAAAACCACCGTAACCATCACCAGCGCCGCTGATTCGACGGCGAGCGTCTACATCGACGTGTTTTTTATCCCAGTCTCGCCCGATGGAAACATCCGGCTGGCGATGGGCCTACAACAAACCAGTTACACAGATACCCTTGGAAATAAGTGGTGGGGGCAGGTACAAAGCCGTCCTCAATTCAGCACCTATGAGATTGCTGATGGAGTCGGCTTCTCGGGCCTTTACGGAACCTGGGACTGCTCGGGATGTCCGGCGTCATGGTCGGGCACAACCAATGCGCAACTTTACGCCCAAAGTACAAGCAACATGAATGACACGAACCTGACGATAGTCTTGCCCAACGGCAATTACAACCTTACTCTTTATGGTGAGCCCGGATACGGCACTACGATGGCCGGTCAGAATGTCTACGATGTGGAAATTCAGGGGATAGTGGAGTCTAGCTACAACGACGGATTCCTATTGGCCGGAGCGTTAAATCACGGCTATACCTCATCCTACACAGCTACGGTGAGCAACGGCATACTCCAATTCAACGGGCGTATTCGGGAAGGCAGCATCTACGGCATGTCGCTCAGCTCGCTGGAGATCTCTCCTGGGGGCCCTGGTTCGAGTCCAACGCAGATCAAGAACTCCATCGTCAATAATGCGATTATTCATTAATCCCAAAGTCTAAGTTGGCCAGAAGTCTGACCTTTCCAAACAGCAAGAAACCTCCAAGAAAGATTCAGCGAGTACCTTCTCAGAAGACCAGATACGAACCCGCGCCTACCAGATCTACGAGTCTCGCGACCGAACCGGCAACCATGCTGATGAGGATTGGAGCCACGCGCAATCCGAACGAATGGACCTCGTAGGCGGCAAATAGCCCGGAAAGTGCCCATACCCCGAACTGAAAAGCGTCCGGCCACTCGTGAGCAACTGTTACCTTACTATCTCGCCTTCAAGAGAACACAGGTGCTGTTATGAATCATGCGATTGCCGAATCCGCCCCTGAAGACTGCGTCAGGGTTAAGAATCTCGGTTACAGTTCGTCTCACCACATTCGCATATATGGCGAGCGATTTGAAATTGTTTCCGATCCATTCCCTGCCGGCGATGGAGTTGCCGTCCTGGTCACAACTGCCACGGAACCGACGAAGCGAACGCTGCGGCTCCCGACATCGATCCTTGTACGTCTGAAAGGATTGTTTCCAAGAGTGGCTTGATGTATAGGAAAAACAAGAATCCGTTTCATAAAGAAAAACTTACAGACGGGCACAGGCTGGGCCTGATGGGTATGGTCTGACTAGAGCTAGAGCGGTGGTTTGGGTTGAGGGTGGAAAACTGCGTTTTGGAAGGTCGCTAAGAGAGGATTGAGGGAAGTCGGATAGGAATCTGCGTTAAGGTTACGAGGCCACTGGGCTTAGCCGTCCGATCCAGTGCATGGTACGCCCCCCCGCTATCGACGAGCGGGTCTACCCCGAAGTGCTGTCGCAGCGAATTCGCCCAGCTCAGCCGTGGTGGACGAGGGCGCTTCTCCTGCCCCAGGTCCCAAGTACACCGGGTGTGCGGTGTTCAACAGATATTCCGAAAAGCTACGATGCAAAAGGGTCCGAAACCCCCGTGAGCAATGGGTGCTGAGGCCGGGAGCCTTCCCAGCAATAGTCGCTCAGGATGTGTTCGACCGAACCCAAGAGAAGCTGGACAACATGGTAAATCGTCGGTCGAACGAGCGTCTTCTGTCAGAATTGAGCGCCTTTCTGGAGACTCATGGAACGCCTTTGCCACACCTTGTGAAAGCTGCGAATGGAACCGCGGCGGCCTCGACGTATGCCAGACGATTCGGCAGCTTGATGGCGAGGTGGCACCCATGCCGCTTGAACGGCATTCAACGACAAATGGCGAATGTCAGGCCAAGACAAAAGCGGGCGGCCCCTGTGCCGCTCCGGCAGTCCGAGGCGGCATCTACTGCGCCCTTCATTCTGACCCAGAGCGAGCCGCGCAACTCGGCCGTAAGGGGGGCACTAGGAACCGCAGAACATACGAAGCCAGCGAGTGGCAGGGTTCGGCACCCCGCAACGCCTGCGACGTGAAGAATCTCCTGGCCGAAGTGATGGTCGAGATACGCGCCGGCAGGCTCTTGCCCACGCCAGTCGGACCCAAAACGAAAATGTTCTCGTGCTGGCGGACCCAGGACGAGTCTCTTGCCAGAGCACGCATCACCGTCTTGTCCAAGCCCCGCGCCGCCCGGTAATCGATGTCCTCCACGCAAGCCGATCCTCGCAGTTTGGCCGCTTTCAACCTGCGAGCCAGCGCCTGGTTCTCGCGCCAACTCCATTGTTGATCGACCAGCAGCGCGAGTCGTTCGAGGAAACTCAGTTCGTTGATCGCTCGATCTTGTTCCTGCGTTTTCAGCGCCTCGACCATGCCCTGCAGCCGCATGGCCAGCAGCTTTTCCATCATCGGTTGTTTCAGCATGAGGTCTGTCCCCCTTGATCGAAGTACTCGGCGCCGCGGAGGTTGTCATGGGTCAGCCGGTGGAGGGCTGGGTGGTGGTGGAGATAAGGGAACACCGTCGAGCGAGTTCTTCAAAATCGACTTAACGCTCTGATAGCGACAAGCCTGGGCGAGTAATGCCCGTTCCGCCGCGGCTTCCATGCGTTGCGTCGAATACTGCTGCGCCAGGCGAATGATGCCGAGACAGGAGCGGTAGCCCATCTCCGGGTGCGGCTTCTCGTTCAGGATTCGCTCGAACAACTGGGCCGTGTTCGGACCGATGCTGTGTGCCCAGTTCACCATCCGCGATGGAGGCCATTCCAGATGGGCTTGATGGCTCTTGGGACGGTGCTCGTTCTGGGTGATCGCTTGACCGCGCCTGCGACTGCGCAGGTGGGAAGCGATCCGGTTGCCCTTGTGGAAGATCTCCACCGTGCTCGGCGTGGAGCGGACTTCCACGACCTGCTGCACCAGAGTGTACGGCACACTGTAAAAGTTCCCATCGAAGGCGATGTGGTAATCGATGTTGACCGTGGCCCGCGACCACTGGCTCATGTCGAAGCGCTCGGCCGGTAACGCTGCCAGAGCCGGTTTCTCCAGGCTCTGAAACAGACTCGACCGCGATCCGTCCCGTTTGCGGAAAGGACGCTCGTTCAATCGCACCAGCAGCTCTCGGATCGCCTGGTTGAGTTCCGGCAGACTAAAGAACTTCCGGTTCCGCAGCGCCACCACGATCCAGCGTTCGCATACTTGCACTCCACTCTCGGCCTTGGCCTTGTCCCGTGGTTTGTACGGACGTGCGGGCACGACTCCCATCCCGTAATGCACCGCGAACTCTTGATAGGTGGGATTCAGGTCTGGATCGTAGCGGCAGGCTCGGGTGACCGCCGTCTTGGTGTTATCGGGTACTACCAGAATCGGCACCCCGCCGAAAAACTCCAGCGCGTGGATGTGCGCCTGAATCCAGGCTTCCAACTGCTGATCCCGAGTCGCTTCTGCGTAGGTATAGGAACTGGCACCCAGCACAGAAACAAACAGCGATGCTGGCCAGGCTTGCCCCGTCGTGGCGTCATAGACGGGGATCGTTGCCCCCGCCCAGTCCACGAACATCTTTTCTCCGGCTTTGTGTTCCTGACGCAGCACCACGTCCAGGTGCCGTCGCCCGTGCTGATAGCGTTCGCAAAACCAACTGTAGCGATACCCCTCGGGATGCGCCTGCCGGTATTCTTCCCACACCAACTGCAGGGTCAGATGACGATGTTGTTGCAGTTGCTGATGGATGGTATTCCAATCCGGTTGTGACCGCGGTCGCACCGCTGCGGCCTGCACGGGCTGGTTCCCGAACAGCTTGGCTTCCAGGTCTTCTTCGCCCAAGCCTTCCGGCAACGGCCAACCGATTCCGGCCGCCACCGCCCGTTCCAGATACTCGTGGACCGTGCCCAGCCCCATTCCGCAACTGCGTGCGATCTGGCGCTGCCCCAACCCCAACTCGAACCTCAACCGCAGGACTTCTTTGACTTTCCGCATGGACTTTCTCCTGGCCGGCACCCTGTCCTCCTTCATTGATGGAGTTTCAATGCCGGGTGATTGTCCAGCGTCGCTGCACCTCCTGCTGCTCGTCTGTGGAAAACATTCCGCTTCAAGCCGAACGCCATTCCGCTAGGCGACAAAAACTGTTCGCCTTCCCACCGGAATCGGCGTTCACCTTCAGACCGGAATGCTGTTCGGAATCACAACGGAATCGTGTTCGGCTGCACAGCGGAATCGCGTTCACCTTCGACCGGATTCCCCAACTATTGAGCAGGAGTATTGGGTCGATGTAATGGACCCTAATCCCACATGGATACAGAGGACGATTTGTGCGCCACGGTCTGGGAAGCCCGTTGATCCTTGGTACCTAAGAGCGAAGCTACTGGAAGCAGAGGACACTCCGCAGGCGGCGGTTGATTTCCTCAACGGTCTGGGTCAATGGACTTATCACGATGACGTTAGCTACGAGTAGTTCCGAAAGTGGAAGGCACTCATTCCACACCTAATGCGTGTGAGGCCATGCGGCTGGATCGATTTGGCAGCGACACACGATCTTCACTTTGTCGAATATGCGATCGCTTTTGGGCACTATATTCAGTTCGAGTGGTATGAGGGACGCCCGACCCTGAGAGTCAATCCGGAAACAGTGCTCGACGCAATCCTGATATCCATTGCAATTGACCATATACGCGGTGCGCAGGTTAGATGGTGCAGAGATCCCCAATGCGGACGGGCATTCACAATAACCAGAAAAGGACAAAAGTACTGCAGCCGGGAATGCTGCCATCGCAGCGCTGTGCAACGATGCCGGGCTCGAAAGCCGGGACTGCGTGGGTCCTTCCGGGGCCGGCCGCCCCGCGGGTAACGCGCCAGCGGCGCCGACGCTCAAGCAAAGCCTCGAAAAAATAGGTTGATTTGAGGTTGATGGTTGGTTGATTTTGCCGACGTCTCCAACCTTCGCTGAACTGGCCGACCTTTCGGGTTGTGGGATCAGTCCCTGCCTGATCTTTGGGTGCGTGACCCAACTGTCGCTGGTCAAGAGCCTGACTATCATTGCACCGTCGAACGAAACAGAATCACCTTGCATTACCGGAACAAGTTCCAGATCAACCTCCAGAAACTGGCTCGCTTACCGATCACAAGGGCGTTTAGCAGTACTTATCCGGACCGCCGCGATGTGTAGGACCGGTTATGTACGAGCGCCAACTATAAAGAGCGAAGCTGACCGGCGCTTTATGTGGCGAGGCTCTTTCGCTAACCGTCCAATTTCGACATGCACGCTGACTTACAGGATGTCCTGGCTGTGCTTTCGCTGCCAGTCGTCGAAGACGGCATTGAACTCGGCTTGCGCAACCACGTTCAAGCCGAAGATCCGTCCGCTGTTCTTGCGCACGCCAAGGAGCGGTTTTCTCGCTTGCGGGTTCTGCCATAGGGCCTCGAGCAGCGCGGCGAGCATCCGCCGCGTTCCTTGCGAAACGATGGATTCTTGCGAGAGCTGGAGGAAAAAGAGAAGCATGATGCGCAGGAGCTGATCGACCGCACCGCCCACAACAGAAAAGGCTTCGGCGACCTGCGCGAATGGCCATTCGCCCGGCTGGTACGCTGCCAGCTTTGCAGCCTGTACCACGACCGCGCTGTTGAATGTTGTGCTTTGGTAGCGCATGCCCATCAGCTTCGCTACGGTTTCGGCGTATCGTTCGGGCGTGATAAGACCCCGCCGTAAGCAATGTTCAAAAAAAGCCTGCGGCCACGTGCGCCGGACGCCGAACATCGACGTCGAAAGGTCGCCCTGCGTGAGGTCGTCGGTCCACAGAACGGTGTCGGGATCCATCGCGAGGACAATTGCCTCCGTTCCATATTGGCCGAGGAACTTGATGAGCGTCTCGCGCTGGCCAGGATCGATGGATGCCAGACCGAGGTGCGGTTTGATCGTGACGTTGGCGAGCACGGTTTCACAGAACTCCTTGTCCCGCTTGATTCGCTCGCTATGCCGTCTCCTCGTACATGGTGTATCGGCCCTCGTTATAGACCATTGTTCCGCCTTTTTTGTCCGGCAGGTCGTCGATGAGGGTCTGGCGAAGTTCGAGCGCCGAGTCCTGCGAAAGGACGAAGTCATGGGAGCCGAGCAGATCCTCGATCTCCAACAGCCGAATGGTTGCCACGGCAGATAGATCGAGCACGATTGATTTCGCGGTCTCAAGCATCCCGACGGCCGCCGCAAATGCGGTAGGATCGGGGCTTGAGCATTTCACCGGAACGGAATCCGTTCCTGCCAGGTGCATGACGGCCGTGTATGCATTTTTGCCGAAACGCTCAGCGTACAGATGAACAGGAATGGGCTGATTCAGATACAGAGCCTGGAGCGCTTTGACCTGCTCGGCCCGCTCGCGGACGCTCGCAAGAACTACAGCGAGACCAGAGTCCAGCTCCCCCGGCCTACCGATCTGCACGGACTGGAAGCTGGGGCTCTCGGAGGGGAACCGGACCGCCAGTCGCTGACAGCGCGCGGTGAAGGACAAGGTTAGGCTCGATGCGGAACTGCTTTTGTTTCTGGCCGAGTCGGCTGCTTAGTAGGTGATGCATACTCTGCATCATAGAGGGTAGCCTCTCCAGCTCCGCAAGAATGTCGAAGCATGAACGAGCGTCGGACATATCACATCCCAAGGATGGTACGGAATTCACGCTGTTCGAGCGACCGAACTCTAATTTTGAATTCAACGCGACGGCTTCGGTCTTTGTCCTCGCTGCCATTGGCGTCGCGTATGGGTTCTCTGCTTCCTCGTCCATTCGCTGAAAGAAAGTCTAGAAAGCATTTCTTGTTCTCGGCCTCACCGCGCCCCAAGATGTCAAGCGTCTTTTGAACCACCGCCAGTGAACGCCCTTGACTCAGCGGGAGGTTAATTTCATCTGTACCCTGTGAATCGGTGTGCCCCTCTACCACTATGGAACTGATGTCCTTTCGGTATCGTTCGCTGCACGCGGTTCTTGCGAGACGAGGTGAAAAAGCAGAGAGGAACTTGACTCCACCATCGGGAATTTGGGTGCTGTTAAGAGCGAAATTCAGCAATCCTACCGGCACAACCACGATCAATCCGAGCGGGTCAGAAGGGTCTTTTTCAACCCGCACACCTTGCTGCGCAAAAACTTGGAGGTCAGCCTTCAGACTCTCCAGTATGTCGTTACGGGTATTCTCGCCTTCCGCGGACGCGTTATTTAGAGTTGCAACGAGGAGCAAGACAAAAATCACCATGAGCGATGTCATCAAGTCCGTAAGCGAACTCGCCAGACTGCTGCTGCCATTTCTGGTATCAGTCGCCATGCGCCGCCTTCCCGGAAGAGCGTGCTGCCATTACGTCGCTCAAGTCCTGCAAGTATTCCGAAAGTTCATCGACAGAGGCCCCGAGCCGCTGAGTGGCGGACGCAAAATGTTCATCTGATACCTTAACGAGTGACTCGTATCCGCGCTTACAAAGCGCTAGGGAGACTCTGATTAAGCTCTCCCTTTCCACAGGAGTATAGGTTAAAGTCACGCCAGCATGAAGCAAAGGACACTGGCGATGATGACTGGCTTTGAGCGGTACACCCAAAAGACCAAGCGGGCGTTATTCCTGGAGGAGATGGAGCAGGTGGTGCCCTGGGGCGCGCTCGGCGCGCTGATTGAGCCGCACTATCCGAAGGCGGGCAATGGGCGGCCGCCGGTGGGGGTGGAGCGGATGCTGCGGATTTATTTTCTGCAGCAGTGGTTCAACCTGTCGGACCCGGGGGTGGAAGAGGCGCTGTACGACTCGGCGGTGCTGCAGCAGTTCGTGGGCATCGATCTGGGGCAGGAGCCGGTGCCGGACGAAACCACGGTGTGCAAGTTTCGTCATCTGCTGGAGGAGCACCAACTGGGCGGGAAGATGCTGGAGACGGTGAACCTGCACCTGCAGGAAAAAGGAGTGCGCATCACGACCGGTACCATGGTGGACGCTACTATCATTCACGCCCCCAGCTCGACCAAGAACCGCGAGGAGAAGCGCGATCCGGAGATGCATCAGACGAAGAAGGGCAACCAGTGGTACTTCGGGATGAAGGCGCATGTGGGCGTGGACAGCAAGACCAAGATCATCCACTCGGCGGCGGTGACCGCAGCCCATGTGGCCGACGCGACGGTGCTGCCGGAGTTGCTGCACGGCGAGGAGACGCGGGTGTGGGGCGACCAAGCGTATCGCGGACAGAGCGAGGTCATTCATGAATCGGCACCGCGGGCGCAAGACTGCACCCACCGCCGCTATCGCTATAAAAACCATGTCGATGAAGTGGAGCGGGCGAAGAACCGCAGCAAGTCGCGGGTGCGGAGTAAGGTGGAGCACGTGTTCCAGATCTTGAAACTGAAGTTCGGCTTCGTGAAGGTACGCTACCGAGGACTGAAGAAGAACGCCAATCGATTGTTTGCCGCCTGCGCCCTGGTGAACCTATTCCTGGTTCGTAAGAAACTGCTGCGCCTGGCGACCCTGTAAAGACCCATAGCGGCTTAGCTGGCCGCAGTGGCAGCGCTACAGCGATAAAATACACCCCACGTATCGGATCGTAAGGGTCATACTTCGCGGTCTTCTGACGCTGCGCGGCGAAAGCACTGCTTGTTCAGAGAGTCCCTAGGTGCTGTACGATGTTGCGCTCCAAAGTCTGAAGCAGTGCGGAAGCAGATGTCTCGACCTTTGAAAACGTCTGCTGGTACAGTGACATCGCCTGCGAAATACGTCCGAGCAATTCTTGTTGTTCTCTTCCGGCCAATGATAACTTCTCAACCTGCGAGGAGGAGAGGCCGGCAATGCGTTGGAGACCCTCCTGTGAATCCCTTACCGATTTTGCAGCACCGCTCATCGCCGTTGTACACGTTCCAGCATCGGTTGAGACTTGCTGAAGTTTGCTGAGAATCGAATTGAACTGCGATGCTGCCGCAGTAAACCGCGTGGCACATTCATCGAGCGAGGCCCTCAGGCGGTCGGCAGTGCTGAGTTGATTCGTATGTTTCTCGATGAGCGCGGCGAGTTGCTCATTGCTCGTGGCAGTCCAGTCGCTGGCGTTCCTTATAACAGAGTTGGCTGCATCGGCGCTAGCTTGGGATGTATTCACCATCGAGTCGCGAGTGTGTTCCGTTAGCTCCACAACTTTCGAGGACAAATCGGACATCAGGGCTGTCAATGCTGCCCCCATGTTAGTTACGGATGAGCCTGTCGCTTGCTCAATCTGGACGAGCATGGAGCGGAGGACATTGGTGAGGTCTTCGACTTGGGTTCGTCCGAGTGCCATCTGCTCTGCCGATGAATTCTTTGCGAAAGTAACCAACTCAGTTAAGGCGGATTGTGTGGCTTGATTTTGCGTATTCATCTGCTCAAGCACGGACGCCGCCCCCGCAAGTGACTCTGAGAGTCGGGAGAATTGCGTCATGGTGCTACCCGAGAGCGAAGATGTGAACTGCTCTCCCATCTTGCTGAGAGATTGTGTTAGTGAGCCTTCCAGCCGCGATATCATTCCGGCTAAACTCTCCGATATCGTGTCGCTCTTCGCGGCTTCTGCCGCCCGAAGAAGTTGGTTCAAGTCCTCGACGGCTGTGACCATCCTCTCCAACGTGGGGCCCATGCTCTCACTGAACGACTGCTTCAATCTTCCAGACAAGTCTGCATTGAATGATCTGAAAGCTACGGACTGCTCTCCCATGTCCTTCTGAAGCTCGATGAGAAGATGAGTCGGTGTGAGAACTGGCACAATGGCGGCAACGGCATCAGCTAGTTTGGAAATGGACCGTTCCAGCGAATGAAACTGTTGCTTCTCGAACATCACGAACAAGGTCGCGGCAAAGAGCGCGGCTATCGAGGATACGAACTTTCCAGATAAGCCTTCGATAAGGAGGGCCATGCCTTCGACCCGATGCTCGACAAGTCTTACATGCAAGAGTGCTACAAGGATTGCTATGAACGTCACCAACAACCCTGTTCCCGTCAGGATTCCGGGGATCGCCTCGTACCACTCACGATTCAGCCCAGTGGCAGTTACCGCCGAGGTTTGCAAAATGTCGGATGCTGGCACTGAGAGCCAATATTCATCATCGGAAGCAACCCTCCGTCTGACTAGCTTGTTCTCTATTTGCGTCCAACTACGGACAAACAGCGCGTGATCGCCAAATTGTTTCCCAATCACCTCGACATCCGAAAGCAAGAGTCCGCTGCCCAGAGTCGGCATTCGCAGTCTCGATAACGAGCTTGAAAGCCGATTGCCGGAGGTACAAAGTCTTCTGACTCTAATAAACAAAGTGACGATGGCAGAGAGCGCAAAAAGCAGCAGGAGGCCAGCAGCGATCCAAGCGAATACTGGAGCATTTATCCCAAAGAACTGTCTCGATTCAATCAAGTGATTCACTCGAAACACCCCCTTGAAAGAGTGTTATCTCGCCTCCTATTTGAGGAAATCGTGCAATGCTTCACAAAGAACGTCCTCGCTCCGTTCGCCGCTAGGTGGCCCCGGGCGCAGAAGAGAACGTGCGTTTCATCGTCCAGCTTCAGCGTTAGCGCAATCAACATCAGTGAGGCAAGGCGGCGTTCTTGCCTTTGCGTGCTATTTCGTGTGTTCCTGTTAGCGGATGCAGTATAGTCCTATTGCCTGAGCACGGAAGAGTTTACAAGCCACGCTAGATTAACGAGGTGCCAGCCCCCACGCATCGCGGAGAATCGGACCCATGGCGAAAAAGGGGGCGCTGCTATTCGGCTGACCGGAGTAAGACTGTCGTCGCAAGTTCCACATACCGGCATAGCGCATTGGCAAGGTGCATTTGCCGTGGCGTTTGACATTCAGGTTCTAGAAGTCGAGGACTTGCCACGACGATGACCATTGCCTGAGCCCGCGAAGTCGCTACATTCAGCCTGTTCAGACTGTAGAGGAACTCCATCCCGCGTGGCGCGTCCTCGGGCGATGACGTAGTCATTGAATAAATCACAACGGGTGCCTGTCGCCCTGAAACTTGTCCACGTGCCTATCGGCATTGGAAGGCGCGAGATCAGATACTTGGGTGTTGTAGGGTGCGACAATCAAGATGTCGGCTAATTGCAACTGTCGGCTGTTGCCTTTGTCATCGATCCATTTAACTGTGGGTTGTGTGAGGCTGTTTACCAAGCCAGCGATAACCTCAACCTCTTCCGGCGAGGCATTCTGGTTTCCTTGATGCTCGACCGGAAAGTACCGGAGACCGGATTCTCCAAGCCAACCATGCCCTTCGATGCGTTGATTTTCGAGGCCGTCGCGCGATCGGAGGCGATCTTCATAGAACACTTCCGATGTGAATTCAGTGAGCTTGGGATGCAGACGCCACGTTCTCTCCAGGAAAAGGCCTTTGCCAGGAGGGATCGTCTTTGCTCCAGCGAGCAAATGTTCCAATGCGGAGAGGTCGGCACCCTCCGGGTGACTTCCCCGGAGCGGTTGCTCCAGTTGCTGTGGATCGCCCAGCAGCACCAGGCTGTTAGCAGCTTGGGAAACGACAATCACGTTCGCAAGTGACATTTGCCCTGCTTCATCCACAAACAGCACGTCCACTGCTTCAAAATAATCCTCCCGCGCCCAAAGCCATTGTGTTCCTGCCAGGACATTGGCACCACTCCGAAAGGCCGCGAGTGTGTCTTCATTGTCAACCGTTGTCTGAATGTAGGGTGCGTCCTGGTCCGGTTTGTCTTGTTTCTTGACCTTCTGAACACACTTTAGATTGGTGAGCTGCTCTTCACCGGCAGCTTTCACGACTTCCCTGAGCAGGTTACTGATTACTTTGTGACTCGTTGCCGTGATCCCTACACGTTTTCCCTGGCGTACCAACTCACAGATCATCCGAGCTGCTGTAAAAGTCTTTCCCGCTCCTGGTGGCCCCTGGATAGCGAGTATCGAATGATCTAGCATCGTACCTAAGCGTTTAGCCGCATCTACCGTGCTCTCTCCAGGAATGACAAGCACGTTAGAACCGCTCGTCAGGCGAGGAGACCGCCGAAGTAAGAGGTCGCGGGCCGCCCGGTACGGTCCCGGCTGCATCCATTCCGTTTGCTGCAACCGATGCACCGATCCGGTAGAGCGCATCAGCAAGGACATCCGTGCCGGGGCCTACCTCTTTCGCATACACGGCAGCAGGGTGAACCTCCGCCGTCTTCTTCGTCTTCTTGATGTCAACCAACCGAGCGGCGAGATCAATCGCGATGACCTCGCCAATCTTTTCTTTCTTGGCGCACAGCTCTTCTCCTGCACGGATGTCCGTTTCTTGTTTCTCAAAAGCGTAACGATCCGTGGGTATGTTGCGCTGAACCCCCAGCCGTTCAACCAAAGACAGTCCCGACAAGGCAGAGCGTTCATCGAGGAGTTCCTCATCTGACAGTTCACCGAGACGGTAGAATTCCCACCATTCCGATTTCACTTCGCGGCGATGCCAATCAAGCAGATGCGAGAGCAACCATCGCGCCGCCTGTTCTTCGCTGCGTTCTTCCGGGTCGTCCGGCACACCCGCACGAAGAGCTGCCGCGAGCGCGGCCGTGCGTTGCTGCCGCTCATCTAGGACCTCCGGCGGCGCTCCGTCTGACCGCGTCGGCCTTGCCATGGGATGTCCGGCGCGTTCCAGTTTCTGCCGTTCGCTTTCCAGCCAGTCACGCAGAGCTTGCGTCGAATTGCAGTCGTCGGCGTTGTACAGAGCAATCGTGTTGCGCAGTGCGTCGTCGAGTTGCGCCGTTTCGCCAAGCTCAAGTATGTGCTGCACTTGGCGCAGAGCGGCGCGCGCGTCCTCCAGAGGCACTTTTCGTTGAAAGCCGTAAAACGGCTCTAATGCTTTGAGAGAATATTGCTCAACGCTGGCGCGGACAGCTCGCTTCACTACCGTATGCAAGTCCACTAACAGATATGCGCGCAACATCCGGTCGATCTCATCTTCGCGAGTAGCATAGCGCCCCATCAGTCTCTTGAGCGCGCCGGATTCGTACCCGGTGAAGTGATAGACATGCATCGCTGGATACTGCGCCCAGCGAGCCATCACCTGGTCAACGAACCCCTCAAATGCCCGCTTCTCTTCTTCCGCGTTCACCGCCCATTGCGAGGCATAGGCAGGATTTCCTGCTCCATCATCGGTGACGAAGCCAAACAAATATTCGCGCCCACCACGGCCAATGAATGGATCACCCTCCAGATCAAAAAACATGTCGCCGGGTGAAGGCTCGGGCAGGAGGAGAAGACCATGTTCCTCATTCAGGTCAAGAATTTCATGCACGGGCTTCTCTTGCACGCGGCCCGCGACCTGAACTCGTGCTTGTTCCCTGACGCGAACATATCCTCCCGCAGACCCGTACTCCGGGCGTCTTTCCAGCGGCAGCGGAAGGACTGCGAGACTTCTTACGGCATTGACATCCCACACATGCAATTGCTTCTGCTGCAGCTTGCTAATGCCTGCCACTAGCGACAGGTGATCATCTTTCCGCCGTTGCCCGTCGCACTCGGCCCACCAGCGACAAATCGAACAGTGTGGCGTGGGTTCGGGGTAGGTTGCGGTCGCACTGCCGTTATTCTCCAACGGCGCTTTCAAGACGCCTCTTTACGTATCGGTAATATGCCGCATAATCAAAGACCCGGTATGGTTCAGATGTGAATCCGTCACCTGGTGGAACGACGTGCATGTACTCCGGCCATTCCCCTTGAATGCTAGCGAGACACTCCGAATACAGAGATAATTGGAGGATCGTCGTCGCCTTCGTTTCGAGCGCGAGCTTGCAATCGTGGACCTCGTAAGACCACGCGCCGAATTTGCTAGGACGCTCTACGCGACGAAGCACGTCGGCGCGTCCAAACCATCGCCCGCTCGACGAGCGTTGGCTGGACGATGACATCCACACCTTTTTGCATTGCGCCTTGCGACTTCGCGGCTCGCCTCTTCTTCGCTCGCTTTCCGCAGATCAACAACAGACAATCCTTGGGCCACCAAATGCGCAACATAGGCACTCTCGTGTTCCAGTCCGCGCTTCTGAAGTACCCACAGGTCAGGCGAGTGCCATGTCGGCGCGGGACCTTGCGCCGATGGCGACGCCGAAGTCAAGAGATGTCAGATGGCGGCAAGCCAAGTGGTTGCTTAGGTCACTAGCAGATAAACGGAAAACTCCGGAAGCGGCTTTCATATATCAGCAACCTTCTCCAGTCGCAGCCAAGGAGCATACGCCAAAAGAGACAGTTGTGCCGTGATGAATGCCACTCGACCCTGTACAGTTTCCAGACAATGACCGTGTCGCCGTCTCGCTGGTCTTTTAGACATTGGGTAGAGGGAAGCGACGGGGGCGGCCACCCTTTGGCGCAAACCCCGCCGCGAAGCGGTTCCTAAACCATCCGCATTGGCGGGACTCTCGAATTTAACGATCCTTTTGCTGCTACACCGTGATTGTGCCCAAAATTGTGCCCACTGGCCGCTTGGATGGGTTTAGTTGCAAAGTAGGCCGAAGTGCTGAAGCCCTCATTTTTACTAGCGAATCACAAGTCTTACAAACGTCGCTAAACTACTGATTCTTCGTGCGACGGGAACTTAGGATCTGGCGGGGAAACCCGTGGGGGTTCGAGTCCCCCCTTTCGCACCAAGAATTTAAGCGGATACTTTGGTACCATGGCCCCGCTTAGTTTTGCCATCGCCCCGCTCTGTCGCCCCCCGCTCTATCGTGGAGTATTTTCGAACTGACCGCGCCACCTAGCTGCCATTGACAATTCCGCCGTTGACAATCCTCAGAATTCGCTTAAACTTCCCGGATTAGCTCCCCTACAAGATGTATCTGGCATTTTGCATCCCTCAACCGGACTGACCAAGCTGGCCTTGCAGTTCGAGAGGAGTGACCTATGAGAACTATGCCGCGAGTTTGCCGTCTGCTTCTCACGATGGGCTTATGCACCGTGACCGCGAATGCGCAGGTCAGCCGCGCCGTGATCGTCTCCCGCGCCGGCGGTCAAATTGACATCTCGGTCAATCGCTCCACTCCGCTCGGTACGGTGCTCGATGAGATCTGTCGTGAATCGAACGCGCAGTGTGACGGAACCGAGCAGGCGATGGGTGTCATGGTCCCCGCGCAGCAGATTTCGGGTGATTGGAGTCGTGTCCTATCGAGTTTGCTCGACGGCACCGACCTGAACTATGCAACGCGGGAGCCGGCGGAGTCTTCCGCCGCGGTATTGAGCATAACTGGCATTGCTTCGCGGGCGGGAAGCGAGCGGCCCGATCGGCCCGTGAAGGCGAACATGTGGCCCGCACGGAACGCACTCATGATTTTGCTCAGCCCTCGCCTCGCCGCCGAGACGGCTGCGTCCATGTCGACCAGCTCTTCGGGGGATTTGTCCGCTGAAACTACCTCCAGGCCGGAAGCGGTTTCGACAGGATCGGCTCCGCCCTCAACAGCAATGAAACGCCGCCCGCTTCCGCCGCTGGAGAAACAGCGCAAGGGGTCCAGCCGGTGGCGCCGGACAGGGTTCAGTCGGCACTAAACCTGACAGAATGCTGTTTGCGGACAGCTTCGGAAACCCAATTCCTTTATCGCAGAGCCCCCAATACCTGCTCTTCCCCGACGGTCAGGGAAACTTGATTCCTGTTCCGAGTCAACCGTCATCATCGCCTTATATGCTTTTTCCGGATTCGAATGGTAAGCCCGTACCGGCTTCATCCCAGGCACCGCAGTACCTGCTATTTCCGGATGGCAATGGCCGTCTCATTCCCGTACCGTCGGGCGGGCACTGAAGATTGGGCCAGAGCATTCATTACAACCGGGTATTAAAGCTCGTCAACGGAGAGGAAAATGAAAAAGCCAATGCAAAAGCTGTGGATGACAACATGCTGTTTGCTGTTAAGTAGCTCGCTGGTCCTTGCGCAAGCAAAGGCGGGGGCCGTTGCACAAACGAAACCGGGGGCGTCTGGGCAAGCAAAAGCGGGCGCGTCTCGGCAGACAAGAGCGGGCAAGCGCAGTAAGCCGCAGCGCAAGAGTTACAGCGGCTGTGACGACACAACCCCCTTGGCGAGTGCAGATGGCTCGACTTTTACCGATTCCATACTCGACTTCTCCCCCTACTGGGACAACTTCGTCATGGTCAACCTGAAAGGAGGACACTCGTACGCGATTGAGGTTTGGGATCCGACCGAGTCGCAGCAGACTAACGAAGGAGGCGGTGTTTTCCTGACTCCGTTTGAATCGGATTGCGCCACTGTTGACAGCAACTGGGCCGACATATGGGACATGGACCCCGATCTTTCGGGTGGATTCAGTGACCGGATCTCGGTGATCCAAGGTAGTGATGATTTCGAATTTATTGACGTAGGCAACTTCGACAGCCTGGACCACACCTACTACATGCGCGTAGTGGATACGACCCTGTACAACTCACGTTGGAGCACGGTGGTGGGCTTCAGCACGCATTACGGATTCCTAAACACCACTGAGACCGACATCTCCGGGACGCTCACCCTTACGGAGTCGGGTGGAACCCAGCACCAAGTGACCTTCACAATTCCAGCCGGAGGAGAGGTTTTCGAAACGATTGCTGGAGATGGGTCGGGCAGCCCAGGACTCAACCTGGGTCCGAACCTGGCCGGCTCTGCCATGTTTGCATTTGTCGGGTCGCCGGGTGCGATCAAAGCCGATGGTTACTTCCAAGCGGTCCAGAATGGGGTATTCGTGATTGTGCCGACTGCGTGGGGTCCGAGAGACAGTCAACGCTAGCGACTACCCTTACGTCCTTTTTCTCGGAGCACGCCCGTGACCGCGTGCTCCGAGGGAGATTAGTCTCCTGGCCCAGCGCAGCTATTTCGCCTCAAACACGAGGAAGTAATCCATCTTGTCCGCCTTCACCAGGTCAGTCGTGCTCTTCGAGCAATCGATAGCCCGCCTGCTCAGCCTCGCGGAGAACCACTTCTTTTGTACACCGTGGTCTTGGCCGTTTCCGTCGCGATCGATGACGCCGACGCGCGCGTTGGGTCGCAGCGAAGTTCGCAAATTGCGCAACAATGCAATTGGGTTCGCCACCTCGTGGTAGGTTTTCAGCAAGAGCACGGCGTCGATGGCGTTGGCAGGCAGTTCCGGATTGTCAGCTTTGCTCAGCACGGTCTTCACATTGCGCAAATGCTCCTGCTGGGCCCGGCGCGCGATGTAAGCAGACCGCCTCAGGATTGATGTCAACCGCATAGACGGTCCCGCTCTCCGTCACTCTCTTCGCAGCTCGTACCGTAAACCATCCCGATCCTGCCCCGATGTCGGCGACCGTCTTACCCGGCGCGATGGAGAGAATGTCCATCACGGAATTGATGTGAAGCCTTTCGTCTCTTCCCGGCGAATCGAAGATAGAGAGATCGCCGGTGTAGGGCGTGCTGGTTTTACGTTGGGCCGGCGCAACCTGCGCCGGCGCGAGCAAGGCTGCAACTAGCAGGAACGCAATGAACAGAGTGAAACGCCTGGAAGCCATTCGAAACCCCGACCTTATTCAGTTGCCATTATCATGACAGCTCGTGACCGGTACACGCAGTGCAACCTGTCACGTTTTCGTGGCGTGTGAGATGCGCTTTCGCGCGGAGAACGCCGCAGTCGTCTTGCTCGCGCAGCCTAGTTGCCCGCCCCCGATAACAGTCCGTACACGCTAAGTTGATTTGCTGTCCCGACGAATACTTTGCCATTCGCAATCGTGGGGACCGTAAACTTAGACGCTGGGCCGGGGTTATCGCGAGCCAAGCGCTGGTTGGAGTTGTACAACTCGTGTCCCAGATTCTTGGCGTCATAAGCGTGCAGCACGGCAGGGCCGGCTGGCTTGGATGTGTAGTACGCGTCGGTTTGCACCGCCCACACAATGCCGTTCTTGTTGCCATTAGCCGAAACGCTGACCGTGTTGCGGGTCACAGAGTAGGTGTCCTGGGTTTGCGAGGCTGGTGTGCGGGACAGCATTCCATTCTGGATCGTGAAGGCCCGTATCGAATCCTTGAGCGAGCTGACTCCGGAACCGAAATAGACGTAGCCATTCCAATAGGCGGGCGTACCCATCTGCTCGTGGAGGCCAGCGATCTCCTGAACTACCTGGGGATTGCGATTTCCATCTGCCCTGTAGCCGCCAAGATTTTCGCGATTGAGGAGGTAGATGTGACCATTCTTGCCGCTAGTGACCGCCAGGTGCGGATAAGGGCCGGGCTGATCAGGCAATAAAACGACACCTGACGATCCCAGATCCAAATCGTCTTCCGCCATTTTTGCTTGATTGAAGGGAGTGAAGTAATCCAGCAGCGCTAAACCGGCCGGCCCTGGCTTCAACTTCACGACGCTGTCGCTGAAGTCCACACCGGGCTGCTCACCAAACGCGTCGAAAGGACCATTCGCAACCGAGAGATACAGGTTGCCGTCAGCATCCGCGGAGATTCCGCAGCCGCTCATCCAGATTCCGCCCTGATAACCGTTAGGCGTGGTGACCCAACTTCCGGTTTGCTTCATGGTCGTCGCGTCGTAGGCAATCACCCAGCCGTGGTAAGCACCGAAATCGCCGTAGGATGCAAACGCGATGTACAACTGGCCCCGGTCGAGCAGCAGCGCGGCCCTTTGCAGGTGGAAGCGCGAGTCGAAAGCAAGGACACCGTCTGAACTCTCTTGCGCGGTCCCGGGATAGGTCGCTTGGATAGCCTGCGGCCCGCCGAATTTTTCCGCACCCGATGCCAGATCCAGAGCGTGGAGGCGGTGATAAAAAGCGCCGTTCTCCTTAGTGGCTGCCACTACATAGATGGTGTTGCTGGTTACGTCAATGACCGGGGTGCTGGTAATTCCTATCTCCGGCACGATGTCACTGGCGTTCACATCCGCCGGGCGTCAAGCTGGTTATGCCAGCATCCGGGTTGAGGAAGTTGACTCGCCACAGCGGCGTGGCAGAACTGGAGTCCGCATCGAACGCGTAAACGCTGTCGTGCTGGGTCGCCACCACCACGACGTTGTGAACACCGTTTCCGGGAATTGCGACCTGCGGCATGTAGAGCGGCTGCGCGTAGACATAACCATCCAGGGGATAGGAATAGAGCTTGCCAAACCGCGCGGGATTCACGTTTGCGGGCGTCAGTACGCGTTTCATTGGTGTACTGGCCGGTCCGGGCGTTGTCGTTATGGTAGGTGCTGACTGCGGCGAAATTACGAGCGCTGGTCAGAAACTCCCAGCTTCCGCTTGCCATGAATGGGCCGAAGCGGCGTGAAGTCTTCGCCGGTCGTATCCACGGACGTGGCCCGCCTCCAGTCGTGCATCTGGAACACAACCACAAGCAGCATCATGCCCGCTCCCACTGAAAATAACTGTGAGCGGCTCCGCGATGGAGCAACACAGATTCTGGAAAAGTTACGCAGACCAAAATAAGCCACGAGACCGAAGCCGAGACACAGCAACACCGCCGCAACCGGCAACACTGCTAAAGAAAATTGCAGATGCATAACATTCAAGACTTGCAGACGACGCTTAGCTTCCTAACACCGGAATGGAATCAAAGTGGTGACACGCGTGGGCTCGATCACAATTCGCGGCACGTTCTCGATAAGATGCTGGCGCCGATCTCGGTGATGCACATCGCCGGAGGTCAAATCTGCTACATGCAGGAAATTGTCTAGATCGTTTCCGCCTCGGGAAAATTGTTAAGAAGTGTGTCTTCGCGATTAATCTGCTGTCGCTTTCCAACGCGAACCAATACCGCAACCAGTGGCGCCTGTCGCTCCCAGCAGCTAAATGCGCCCCCCGGGTAACTGCGGAGCCACCGTCGAGAACGGCTGCCATCTCGGTCCGGTTGCCCTCGCCGGACAAACACAGTCGGTCTCCGTGTAGAATCGAGGCATGGGCTTCCGAGGATCCAGCAACGACGCCAACTCGCGCAAGGGCAAATCTCCACCGCCCGACGACACTCACCAGGAAGCCGCTTATCTCAAAATGCTGGGCGAAAAGCAGCGTCCGGTCCGCATCAAGTTGATGGACGGGGACATTGTGCGCGGCTGGATCGAGTATTATGACCGGCGCATGGTGCGTCTGACCCGTGAGGGAGCGCCCAACCTGTTCATCTTCAAGCACGAGATTGCCTACATTGCGGAGGACATGGGACGCAAGGCGCGCCCGGATGGTCCTGCCCAGGCCAAGAACGGCAATTCGGCAAGTGGTCAGGAATGACGCAGTACCTGCCAGAGGTGGAAGCGATTGCCCGCGAGGCTGGGGCGCTCCTGTTGGGTTACTTTGCCGGCCACGTCACCATAGAGTACAAAGGCGATGTAGACCTGGTGACCGAGGCCGACCGCGCCTCGGAAAAGATGATCGTCGAGCGCTTGCGCTCGCGCTGGCCGGAACACGGAATTGTCGGCGAAGAGGGCGCTCGCAGCGATCCCGGCGCCGACTATCGCTGGTATGTCGATCCCCTGGACGGCACCACCAACTTTGCCCACGGCTATCCGGTGTTTTGCATTTCGATCGCCTTGGTGCGAAAGGACGAACAGCTCGAAGTCGGTGTGCTCTACGACCCGACACGCGACGAGATGTTCTCCGCCGAGCGCGGACAGGGCGCGACGCTGAACGGCAAACCGATCCACGTTTCCAAAACCGCGAAGCTGGCGGAATCGATCCTGGGCACCGGTTTTCCCAGCCACAAACGGCACAAAAATCCTAACATCCACTTTTATCACCAGATCACGTTGCGCTCGCATGGCGTGCGGCGCGCAGGATCGGCAGCGCTCGACCTAGCCAACGTCGCTTGCGGGCGCTATGACGGCTTCTGGGAATTCAATCTGAATCCGTGGGACACCGCGGCGGGCGTGCTGTTGGTTCAGGAAGCCGGTGGACGCGTAACCCGCTTCGACGGATCACCGTTTCGCCTCGACAGTCGAGAAGTGCTGGCGACGAATGGACTCGTTCACCAGGAGCTGATGACGAACTTCGAGGAGATCTTCGCCGGGCGTGGACTGGAGGAGTTGCCCTCTCCGGTGGAGTACGCAAAATCGCGGAGATAGCTGATGCACGTAGGGCCGGCAACCATCCTCAATTGAACACTACAGTCCGGTTTCCACAGACGAGCACTCGATTCTCAAGGTGCCAGCGCACGGCGCGCGAAAGGACCACCTTTTCCAAGTCACGCCCCTTTTGAATCAAGTCCGCAATTCTGTCTCGGTGCGAGATGCGGACAACATCCTGTTCGACAATGGGACCTTCGTCCAGGTCGGCGGTCACATAATGACTGGTAGCGCCAATAAGTTTCACTCCGCGCTCGAACGCTTGGTGATACGGCTTCGCGCCCACAAACGCTGGGAGGAACGAGTGGTGAATGTTAAGGATCTGCCACTCGAATTGTTTGACGAACTCCGGCGATAGGATTTGCATATAGCGTGCCAGCACGATTAGATCAACATCGTGTTGACGCAGGACCGCGAGTATCTCCTGCTCGGTTTCGGCCTTTTCCTTCCCAACGACCGCAAGGAATGGGACCTTGTAAAAGTCGGCCAACCGCTCAGCGTTCGTGTGATTGCTGCAGATGACAGGTATCTCGCAAGCGAGTTCGCCGTTATGATGCCGATAGAGTAGGTCTGCCAGGCAATGATCATAGTTGGAGACCAAAATTGCCACGCGGGGCCGATGGTCAGAAAGCGCCAGCCGGTACTTCATCAAGAAGCGGTCGGCTACGTGGTTGAAATGAGTTTCGAACTCCGCTAACGGCAGGTCGAAGTCCTCCAGGTCCCACTCCAGCCGTGAAAAGAATAGGCCCTGTCCGTTGTCTGGGTGATCGTCGGAATGCAGAATTCCACCGCGATGGGCGGTTATAAAATTGGAGATCGCAGCCACCACGCCTTGGCGAGCTAGCATCCCCGGACAACTGAGCAGCAAAATCGCAGTTTTCATTCTCGCAATCCATTTTTCCGGCGCAATCGGAAATTATCGCATCTCGGCACGCCGGCAGGAACTCGCACGCATCCTTATTAATTACAAATTCGCCGGCGGTCCGATCGCGTTACGTCTCTGGTAGCATGTGGTTACCTTTTCTGCGGTAAAATTACTCAGTGAACAACTCGCTGTTGAACCGTACCGTTTCCAAGCGTCCCGACATGGTCCGTCTCCAGGGACGCATTCTGTTCCTCACCGAAGACCCTGAACTGATCAAGCGGCAGCTTGCGGGCGAGGACCTTCCCTGGGACACCCAACATCCGGAGCGCAACCCCAAGCTGCGCGATGACATCTCCACCGACGAAATCACGCCGGCGCACATCTGCTTTTTCTTCGATGAAACACTGGGCGAATTTCCCTACACCGGCCTGAAGTGCGGCAACGAGACGCCCATCAAGCGCGGCGACGTGAAACGCGGCGGCTTCGTGTGCGCGGTGAGCGGCAAGCGCCGCGGCAAAGGGTCGAGCCGCGAGCAGTCGCCGTATGCCGAAATGTCCGCGGGCATCAAGCTGGTGATCGCGGAAAACATCGAACGCATTTACAAGCAGAACTGCCAGAACCTTGGAGTGCTGACCGCAACCGACTTCAGCCTGATTGACAAGGTCCGCCGTGGCGAAGAAATTCCGCTGTCGGATTTTACCGCAGGGCGAAGACGAGATTACGCGCCAGGTTATCGAATACGGAGGCTTGTTCCCGTTCAATGTGGCGCGTTTGCAGGGCAAGGTTTTTCTGCCGCCAATCCATACGAAGCCGCGACCTATGACGATTGCGGAGAAGATTTTCGCGCGCCACATGGTGCACGGCGCCAATCAGGTTGGCGTCGAGGCGGTAAAGCCCGGCGACACTGGGTTCGCGCGCACCGATTTGCGCTTCAGTCACGAGTACGTCACGCCGATGGCGGCGATTTTCTTCGAGCATTTTCTGGGCAAGGACGCGCCGGTCACCGACGCCAGCACCATCATGTTCTTCCGCGATCACCTCACTTTCCTCGACGAAGTGCTGTCGGAAGAAAAGCGCAAGATGGGTCTGCTGGATCTGGCGACGCAATTGAAGCTGAAGCAGGAAGACTTCGCCAAGTCGCGCGGCATCAAGTTGCACGGCGAATTGCGCGATCGCAAAGGCTCGGAGGGGATCTGCCATTCCATCGTGACTGAGACCTACGCTCTGCCCGGACAACTTAATGTCGGCTCGGATTCGCATACTCCTCACGTGGGCGCGATGGGATGCGTGGCTTTCGGCATCGGGACGACGGATGTCTTCAATTCCTGGTTCACCAAAGACGTTCGCGTGAAGGTGCCCGAGTCGGTGAAGGTGATCATTCGCGGCAAAAAGCGGGAGAACGCGACCGCGAAAGACTTCATTCTGAAGCTACTGTCGCTGGAATATATCCGGAGCGGCAAGGCGCTGGCCAAGGTCATCGAATACTGCGGCGAGGCCATCGAGGCGCTGGGCGTGGATGAGCGCGCCACCATGACCAACATGGCGGCGGAGATCGGCGGATTTACCGGCATCGTGGCGCCCGATCAGAAGGTGGTTGAATTCCTGATGCAGCGGCGCGGCATGAGCGAGAACGAAGCCGAGACGCTTGGTCGAGGGCTTGTACAGCGATCCCGACGCGCACTATTCGCATGTGATCGAGCTTGACGCCGCGGAAATCTATCCGATGGTCGCGACGCCTGGCGATCCCGGTAATGGCAAGTTCGTGCGCGAACTGAACACGCCGGTCCCGGTGGAGATCGCCTACGGCGGCACTTGCACCGCGGGCAAGAACGAAGACATGGACATGTACGCGCGTGTGCTTAGCGATGCCTTGAAACAAGGCCGACGGGTTGCGGCGAACTGCAAGTTCTATCTTCAGTTTGGATCGCAGGAGACGCGCGAATACTGCATACGCAAAGGCTATCTCGAGGTGTTCAACAAGGCTGGTGCAATCGTCATCGAGCCCAGTTGCGGAGCCTGCATCAACGCCGGACCGGGGGTTTCCACGCGTCCCGATCAGGTGGTGATCAGCGCGCAGAATCGAAACTTCCCGGGACGCAGCGGTCCCGGGCAAATGTATTTGGCGAGCCCGTTGACCGTGGCGGCCAGCGCCATTGCGGGCTACATTGTGGAGTACGAACCGGCGGCGGAGCGCGAACCCTCAAGTGTCGGCTAGCGAGATGCGCCGGGCACGAATTGGATCATCCGCAATGTCGCGCAATTGCGGTTTTTGATACTATCGTTATTACGACTCCAGCCGGAATTGCTCCATTCGAGAGACTTTAGGGAGACACTGTTTTATGGCTTATGTAATCGCGGAACCCTGCATCAACACCAAAGACACGGCATGCGTCGATGCTTGTCCGGTGGACTGCATCCATCCCAAGAAGGACAGCGATAAGTTCGCGACCGAGGAAATGCTGTATATCGATCCGGTCGAGTGCATTGATTGCGGCGCGTGCGTGCCGGTCTGCCCGGTTTCGGCGATTTTCGCGCTCGACGATCTGCCGGAGAAATGGAAAGAGTACACCGAGCGCAACGCCAAGTACTTCGGCCGTTAACAGCCGTCCAGTTTCTAAGAAGGGCGTACCGCGCAGGTGCGCCCTTTTTTGCATAAGAACCGTTTGTACTCTCGGGTTTGTCATCCTGAACGACCCGAACCTCGTGGAGGGGAGTCGAGGGACCCCGATAGTTGCAAGAAATCAGAGCGAGGCCGCCCCCGGACAACAGCAAGTCTGACATAGTTTGTCGCCGTAGGAGGCCTTCGACTCCTCGCTGCGCTCGTCGCTCAGGCTGACAGACGAAAAACCAAGCTATTCCCCGCCGGAACGAATCTTCCACAGGACTTGACGCAGCATGCCCAGCCAAAGTTCCGCGTCTCCGGCCTTGCAGGTTGAGGCGACGCACCAGGCGGCGCACCTTGTCTTCGGTTGACGCAGCCGAGCGGGGATTTACATAGCCGCTGACGCGCAAGGTTTCCAGCAACACTTCGCTGATGCGCTCGACTTCGCCGGCCGTAGCGCTCGCTACTTTCTTCCGTGGCTGGCACTGCTTTCGAATCGCGGCTGAGTTCGTACAGACAGACCGCAACCGCCTGCCCAAGGTTCATGGAGATGTGCTCTTCCCGCGTAGGAGATGCGCATGAGCCAATGGCAATGGCTGAGATCTTTCGTCGACAGACCAAACTTTTCCGTGCCAAACACCAGAGCGACCGGGGCCAGAATGCAGGTGTTTGCGGATGACGCGGGCTCCCTGTTCCAGCCGTTTAATCGGATGCTGCAGGTCGCGATGCCGCACGGCAGTGGTGCCAACCACCAGCGTACAGTCAGAGATCGCTTCTGCCAGGCTCTTGTATTCCTCGGCATTGGCCAGCAACCCGGCGGCCCCAATGGCGGAGCGGGCTTCGCGGAACGCGACCTCGTAAGGATTCACCACGCGCAGGCGAAGGAAACCGAAGTTGCTCATAGCTCGGGCGGCCGCGCCGATATTGAGCGGGTTGCGCGGGGCAACAAGCACTACACGAAGCTGGTGGAGCGGTGGTTGCATTAGGGTAGTGTATGGCGTTTTCGGAGTGGATGTAGTCGCACCTCCCGCGATACTGCCACTGAAGGTGGATAATAGTCGACGGTAGTAACGCGTCTCATGAACAGCTTCCTGTCGCACATCATTTTCGGCCTGCGCCTTATGCGCAAGTCACCGATCTTCTACGTGATTGTCATCCTCGTCCTCGCGCTGGGGATCGGCGCCAATACTGCGGTTTTCAGCGTCGTCGATGCTGTCTTGTTGCGCAAGTTGCCGTTTCGCGATCCTGATCGCTGGTCATGATCTGGGAGAAAAATCCTACGCTGGGCGCGATGGTTGGCGACCGCGTTCCCACGAATTACACCAACTTCATGGAGTGGGTGCAGCAAGCCAAGTCGTTTGACGGCATTGCCGGCTTTGAGGACGTCAGCCTGAATCGCACCGGCACGGGCGAACCGGAGCGCATTGCAGGAGCGCGCGTGAGTCCTAACTTTTTCGGCGTGCTCGGTGTCTCTCCGGCGGCAGGCAACAGCTTTGACTACGTGGAAGGCGATTCCTCGCATAGTCACGCTGCCATGCTGAGCAACGGGTATTGGAAGAGCCACTTCGGCGGAAATCCCGGCGTCATCGGACAAACACTCACGCTGAATGACGTGCCCTACATTGTGGTAGGCGTGCTTCCGGCGAACTTCCATCTGCCTTCGACGCGCGAAGGTTCGGAGCAGCGCAAGCCAGACATCTGGATTCCCTACGAGCCACCGGCGCAACGCAATCAGGCAGAGCTGGACCGGCTCAAGATGCAGGTCTTCGCCCGGCTTCGTCCCGGCGTTTCTCTGGAGCAGGCGCGGCAGGAGATGGACGTCATCGGCAAGCGGTTGGAAGAGCAAAATCCCACGCTGAACGCCGGATTTGGCGTCAACGTGTTCCCGGTTTACGTGGAGGACGTGGGCAAAGAACTGAGACGCAACCTGATGGTGCTGCTGTCGGCGGTCGGACTCATCCTGCTGCTGGCATGTGCGAATCTTGCGAACCTGATGCTGACACGCGCCACGGCGCGGCAAAGAGAGCTCGCCATTCGCAAGGCCTTGGGGGCGAGCCGCGCTCGCCTGATTGTGCAGATGATCGTGGAGGGCCTGCTGCTCAGCTTCTTCGGATGCCTGCTTGCCATCGTCGTCGCGCACTTCGGCATCCAGTTGCTGCTGGCGTTGAAGCCGGCAGACCTGCAACGTCCCGAGCAAATCCACCTGAGCATCGGCGTCCTGCTTTTCACCATGGCAATCGGTATTGTCGCGGGAGTTGCCTTCGCGGCCATTCCGGCGATCTACGCTTCCAACACCGACGTCAATAGCGTGCTGAAAGATTCCGCGTCGAGCCAGCGGCATCCGGGCAGGCTGCGGGCCGCGCTGGTCATTGGCGAAGTGAGCCTGGCATTCGTGCTGCTGATCGGAGCTGTGTTCATGATCGGCAGCCTGGTCTCGGTGCTGCGCGTCGATCCCGGCTTCCGCGCCGATCACCTGCTGACGATGAACTTCAGCATGCCGCCTTCGCGTTATGCGAAGAACGAACAATTCGCCAACTTCTGCCAGCAAGTGCTGGAGCGCGTCTCGGCATTGCCGGGTATGAAGTCGGCGAGCTTCTCCGATGGGCTGCCGATGACGCGCATTCGCATGATGAAATTCACGGTTGACGGCCAGCCGCTGCCCAAGCGCGGCAGCGAGCCAACCGCCGACATGCGCGGCATCAGCTCGCCCGCGTATGTCTCGACGCTGGGAATACCGATTTATGCGGGACGAAATTTCACCGCCGACGAGATCAACAACAACTTGCCAGTGATCGTTATCAATCAGACGCTGGCGAAGAAGCTGTGGCCCAACGAGGATGCAGTCGGCAAGACCATCCGTACGGTGGCGCGGGCGGGCGTGGAAGCAAAGGACCTCACGGTGATCGGAGTCGCCGGCGACACGCACCAGGTTTCGCTGGAGAGTGGAACGCGTCCCGAAGTGCTGCGGCCCATGGTGGACTACACCAACTTGACGCTCGCGGTGCGCACCGCCGCCGATCCGGGTTCGCTGACGTCGGCCATCAAGCACCAGGTGTGGCTGCTCGACAAGGACCTTCCCGTTTATCAAGTCGAGACCATGGACGAGGTGGTGGGAGACAACCTGGGGCAGCGCCGCTTCGACTCGTTCCTGATGGCCATCTTCGGCGGGCTGGCGCTGTTGCTCGCCGGAGTCGGAATCTACGGCGTGCTCACCTCGACGGTGCAGCAGCGCACGCACGAGATTGGAATACGCATGGCGCTTGGCGCTCTGCCCGGCGATGTGGTGCGCATGGTCATGGGGTACGGAATCAAACTCGCGCTCGCCGGCATGGCGCTGGGATTGGTCCTGGGCTTTCTCTTGACCCGCGTGCTGGCCAGCCTGCTCTTCGGCGTGAGCCCGACGAATCCTCTTATTTACCTTGCCGTCTGCCTGGGATTGACGTTCATTGCGGCGGTCGCGTGTTACTGGCCAGCGCGGACGGCGGTGAAGGTGAATCCGGTGCAGGCGCTCAGGACGGAGTAGTAACCCACCGTTTTTCCCAAACATAAGCACTTTTGTCTTGACAGACAACGAAGGCTTGGGCCACTATACGGGGTTTTTTCGGCCCCCTTTCGTGTCTGGATCTCCTACGGGTCCAAAGAGGTCTGTGAGTTCCCGACGCGTAATCTCCAACACTGCTGTCCTGCATCCATGTGACATATTGCGCCGGGCAGCTTGGCTTCCGCCACGAGCCAAAACCAGGGACGATGAGGAGGGAGTTCCATGCGCCACTTTGAAGCATCCGTGTGCAGTGTAGTTGCAACACTAGCCGTGTTCACACTTCTTTGCCCGTTTGCCTTCGGTCAGGGAGTTCCACTGGCGTCGCAATCGGTGAATTCTCAGCAGCAGTCTGTACTGGACTCGGGTTATTGGGATGACCCGTTAAATTGGAAGCAGCAGTTTGTTCCGGACTCGCGGCTCTTTTGGGACAATTCAAGGAATTGGACGACGAATTTCGGGCCCGCCTACCGCGACACGGTCGAGGGACCCGGGCAAATGCTGGCGTGCTCGTCGCAGTTCGCGCTCTGCTTTCATTCTGGGCCCGAGCCCTATCCGTGCACGCTTTCTCCAGACGGCCAATCCGCCAATTGTCTGTGCACGGTCTCCACTAAGACCAATTACACGTTGATGACTGCGATCCTGAACTATTCGGTCTACACCGCGACGTTCAATCAGTGTGGTTCGACCGGTGCCGGATGCCCGAACACCGGCGACGCAGCGGTCTGTAACTACCTCCAAGGCGGAGCTCTCATCCCGGGTGCGAACGTACTCTCCACTTACGATCCTGACTCGCGCATGGCAATTTTGAAGGCCCTTGCGACAGGTAAGCTGTCGGTTACCACCTGTCCGAAGGCGCCTTACGCCGCTTGTATGACCGCGCCCTGTACGCTGAGCGCCGATGGTTCCACCGCTACCTGCAAATGCCCCGTGTTCTATGGCAAGTTCCAGCTCGTAGGAACCGGCGCCCAGTGTTCCTTGGGAGGTGATCTGGTACCGTCTGCCTCCTACATTCCGGTACTGGATAACCTGCCTAGCCAGTAGGTGATGGGACAGTAACGGATCGGCGAGTGGCCCATCGATGAGAGCGAAGGGCGCTCGCCGGCATGGCGCTGGGACTGGCCCGGGCTTTCTCTTGACACGCCTGCTGGCCAGCCTGCTCTTCGGCGTGAGCCCCACGACCCCGCTCATCTACCTTGCAGTTTGCGTGGGATTGACGTTGATTGCGGCAGTCGCGTGTTATTGGCCGGCGCGGAAGGCAGTCGAGGTGAATCCGGCACAGGCGCTCAGGACGGAGTAAGGGAGGGAGACTGACCGGGAGCTGAAATGGTGGTGGGTCGGGATGAATTAGTGTCTGCATGGTTAGCGTTCACGACAAGGACGCGAAGATGGGGCACGAGGCGCTAGAGCGGTTCCGAGGTTAGTGTATCCGCACGCCCGGGTAGTGCGGGCCTTTAGGCGCGACGAACGCGGCGCTGAAGCGCCGCACGTGTGGAGGCCGCTTTCGTGAGCGCCCTTTTCCTGATCCGGCAGGGTGAGCAAAGCTGCACGATGGCCCTGGCCAGAGAGAGCCCCGTGCGCGATCATCGCAACGAATTCCGTGCTTTTGCCGGGGATTCGGTATAAGCTTCGATTCTCCCGTATGCAGCAGATTATGGCCCTGGAACCTTCCGTCTTGCAGTTCGCCGAGGCAGCCGTCAAAGCCGTGGCCACTGTCGAAGTCATTGAGCGCTCTCCAACTACCTTGCGCGATGCCATCCTGCGCGCGGTGGGAGACGCGACGTGCATACTGTTCGCTCCTCCGCACGAACTTCCCGCCGCGCTTGTTCAGCGAATTCGCCAGCGATGCGCGGGTCGTGGCCGACCCAACTCCCGACCAGATGGTCCACTCGGCGGCAGGAGTGACCGAAGCCTTCGCCGGAGTCGCCAGCACCGGTTCGGTTTGCGTGGATGTTAGCTACGAACGTACGGGGATGGTGAGTCTGCTGGCTCCGTTGCAAATTGCGGTAGTCGCGGCTGAGACCATCGTGCCGAAGCCGCGTGACCTTTTTTGCGCCGACATCCTGGACGGCAAGGGGCTGAAGCGCGACTTCGTATTCGTGACCGGTCCCAGCGCCACGGCGGACATGGGCCCACTGGTGCGCGGCGTACACGGGCCGCACAAGCTGCACATCATCGTGGTGAGGTGAGGTATGGCGCCCTCGAATTCGGCAGACATCCAGCCGCGACAGGTGGCGAACAAGAGCAGCAAGAAAGCCCTGCTTGACGCGATTCGCATGACGCTGGATGTGCAGAGCGCCGCCGTCCGGCACAACACCCAGACCTTCAACCGCAACCGCTACTCCGCGACTGCGATGATCAGCGACTACGACGAACTGAAAGACCGCGCGCGCCAGATCAAAGAGAACGCAATCGCAAATCTTCCCGAACTTCTCCGGCGGCTGGAAGCCAGCGTCCATGCCAACGGAGGACATTTCTTCCTGGCGAAGACCGGGGCCGACGCCAATCAGTACATTTGCGACGTGCTGGTGCGACACCAAGCCAAGCTGGTGGTGAAGGGCAAGAGCATCACTTCCGAAGAGATCAAGCTGAACCACGCAATCGAAGCTGCTGGCATTTCCGTGGCCGAGACTGATCTGGCGGAATTCATTCTGCAAGTTGCGGACGAGCAGCCGTCGCACATCATCGCGCCAGCCTTGCACTACTCCCGCGAACGCATTACCGCGCTGTTTAAACGCAAGTTCACCACCGATCTGCCGCTGGACACCGGCGAAGAACTGACGCGATTCGCCCGCGAAAAACTGCGCGAGAAGTTCATCGCCGCCGATGCGGGCATCTCTGGCGCAAACCTGATTGCCGCCGACAGCGCCTCACTGATGCTGGTGGAGAGTGAAGGCAATATCCGCATGACGATGACGCTGCCGTCGCTGCACATCGCCATTGCCGGCATCGAAAAAGTTGTCCCCTCGCGCACTGATTTCGGCCCGTTTCTCGAACTGCTACCGGCCAGCGGCACGGGGCAGCCGCTGACGTCCTATGTGAGCATTCTGCACCCGCCGATCCAGGCACCGCCGTTTGTCGCTCCAGGAGGGACCGCCAAGCCGCGCGAGTTCCACCTGGTGCTGATCGATAACGGACGCAGCCGTATGCGGGAAGACCCGGTGCTGAAAGAGGCGCTGCGTTGCATCCGATGCAGCGCCTGCCTGAACTCCTGCGCCAACTTTGAAACGGTTGGCGGCCATGCGTTTGGCGGCGAAACCTATTCCGGCGGTATCGGTGGCTCTTGGGAAGCGGGTACCGGCACACTGATGAACGCGCGATTCAGCGAACTGTGTACCGCGTGCTCGCGTTGCGTGCCGCAATGTCCGGTGCGGATTGACATCCCCTGGCTCAACGAGAACCTGCGGCAACGCATGAATCTGGAGCAACCGCCGTCGGCCGCCAAGTCTGCCTTTGGCGCAATGACCGGCAGCGCGGAGCAAGACCGGGTTGCGCCGCTGCAAAAACAGTTTTTCGGGAACTATCACAGCTTCGGCAAGTGGGGTACCCGCTTCGCGTCGCTGGCGAACGCGTCCATGCACTTGCCGGGAGCCCGTAGCCTGATGGAGAGCGCGTTCGGGGTCGACCGCAGGCGCAAGCTGCCGCCGTTTCCCAAGAAAACCTGGGAGCAGTTGTTCCATGAAGAGCGCGGTGTTAAGCCCGGCACAGTAGAACCTGGCGTGGCGATGCTGGCGGACGTATTCACCAACTATGGCTCGCCCGAACGAGGCATGGCTGCGATCCGTGTGTTGCGCGCCGTTGGCCTCGACGTGATCCTTAGCTCCGGCCATGCCGGACGGTCGGGCTGCCATGTCGCAAGGCATGATGGAGACAGCGCAGCGACAAGCGCGTGCGCTAGCGCCGGTACTCAAACGCTACGTGGATCAAGGCAGGAAAATCGTGGTGCTTGAACCCAGCGTGCTGGCGATGCTGCGCTTCGACTTTAAGCATTTGCTTGACGATCAGGACACGCAATCGTTGCTTGCCCAGAACAGTTTTGAGCCGCTGGAAGTGGTTTGGGGAGTCGCGCAGGAGTTGCAGCTCGACTTGGCGCAGATATTTCCGGCCCGCCGATGCCCGTCAGGGTACGCGCATCTTCTACCACTCGCATTGCCAGCAGAGGACGTGCAACTCTGCGACGCAAACTGTGGATGTGCTTCGTGCGGCTGGCTTTGATGTGGTGACTTCCTCGGTGGAATGCTGCGGTATGGCCGGCAGCTTCGGATACAAACGGGAGTATTACGAGCTGAGCATGGCTGTCGGCGAAGACCTGTTCGCGCAGGTGCGGCGCGCCGAAAAAGAGAGTGGACCGCGGACCCTGGTCGCCAGTGGAACGTCATGTCATGAGCAATTGTGGGCAGGACTGGGACGCGAGGTCTTTCATCCCGCGGAATTGCTGGCCAATACGCTCGCCTGATGCGGCGCATATTTCGTTGTGCGTGAATTCCTCGGAAACCGTATTGGCGACTGTGGCTGATGGGCGACTACTATCGGTTACGTAGTCGATTGAATTAATTTACCTTAGATGTATTTACAAATTGGGAGTTTAGCGTCACAATTTTGTCTGTAGTCAGGCAGTTCTGGGGGAGGGCTGCCTTTCTGGGCGCTCGGCGTTCAATACGCTGGGCGCCCTTGAAATTTTGGGATGTGATTTGCCATTGAGTTGCCTTCTGTTTCGCGCCCCGTCTCAGGCTACTCCTGGGTTACAACGGTTGGTTGCGTCCGGAGCAAACGCCAGCATCTAATTCATGTCGGATGTTACGATGAAATGATAATCTGGCTGCCGCGGTGGCCGGGCGTATGACCGACGACCCCCTCAGGAGGATGAATGGCAAGCGACACAATTGTAGAGGTAACTGACGCCAATTTTGACCAATTGGTGCTAAAGTCCGAACAGCCGGTCATGGTGGATTTCTGGGCGGCATGGTGCGGCCCCTGCCGGGCACTGGCCCCCATCGTAGATGAAGTGGCGCAGAGCTATAACGGCCGGGTCAAAGTTGGCAAGATGGATGTGGATAAGAACGCTTCGACACCGCAACGCTACGGCGTGCGCGGTATTCCCACCTTATTGGTCTTCAAAGGTGGCCAAGTGCGCGAACAGATCGTCGGCTATGTTTCGCGCGAGGTCATCGAAAAGGCGCTGGACAAAAGCTTATAAAGCGAAAAAAATGAGTTTCTGCATGGCGCGGCAGCGATCGCGCCTTTTGCTGCCTTGCCCGACTGATAAACGACTCTTCGCATTGGTAAGCTCAGTTTCCCTCGGCGTACCGATTCCCAGTTGGAGTTGCCAATGGGCTGACCGAAGTCAGCCCTCTCGCCTTCCATGTTTGCTTACGCGTCCGATTTCCGGACGCGGAGCCTGGTATCGGAAGCAACTATTTAGCAGCTATTGCGGAGTCGTGTCCGGTCCTGGCTCCGCATCGGGACCGATGGTTCTCGCCCTTGGACTGGGAGCCCCGTTGGGCCTTACCGTTTCCGACTTGGCTGCGGGATCCAGAGCAGCGGGACCAACAGTTTTCGAGTTTGAAACCGGTCCAACATTCGGACCGGGCACCGCGTTGGGACTCACCGTCTCCGAGTTGGTTGCGGAAACCGCGTTGGACCTCACCATTTCCGAGTTGGCTGCGGGATCCGCGTTCGGCCTTACTATCTCGGAGTTGGCTGCGGGGGCTGCGTTGGGCCTCACCGTCTCCGACTTGGCTGCGGGATTCACATTGGAACCAACAGCGTTCGCGTTGGAATTCGTGACAGCATTTGGACCAACGGTTTTAGCGTGGCTACCGACTCCGACGTTCGAGCCGGCATGCCCGATGTTGGGACCAACATTCATTGTAGTTGTATTGAGGGAGACGATCTCCATTCGGGAGTGCTCCGACCAGCCGCGACCTTCTCGATTGGATCCTAGGCTCCATAGAGCGGCGGCGCTGCGCAAAGCTTGCAGCCGGCCAACAAGCCCACTAACATTCCAGCGATAATCAACTTTTTCATAGATGTAACCTCCATTGTTCGGTTACCGATCTGCGGCCAGCCGAACAGGAATTACTCGAATTAGCGATGTTTTGCTGCCGACGACAAAAGATGCTCGTACACCTTATGTTTAAGATGCAAAGCATGCCAAAAGTTGGGCCTAGAGAAAATATTGGGTTATCCCGACTGAAGCCAAAGCAGGCAGGAAACTTTTACCCGCTACGTAGGAAAAGTCTGCCAGGCCGGGAAAGCTGATGGCAATTTGAGACAATGCGACAACGCTTTATGCTAGGCAAACGGTTCATGGCTGAGCGCATCCGTAAGATGGAGTTGTTGCGGGCCGCCGGGAGCTGGAAGTCGCTGTTCGGAGCGGTAGTTTTTCCTTCAGTATTTTCTCAATACTCCAATCACTCTCCCCTGCACTTGCACCACGGCAGCGGGAACGATGATGGGCTGCATGGCGGCGTTGGAAGGTTGCAAGCGAATTTTGTTGCCTTCAACGTAAATCCGTTTCAGGGTGGCGTCGCTGCCATTTACTAGCGCGACCACGATCTCGCCATCGCGCGCGACGTTGGTTTTCTCCACCAGAACGTAATCGCCATCAACGATGTGTTCGTCCTGCATGCTCTCGCCCGTTACCTGGAGAACGTACACGTCTTTGGAACGGGTAAAATCAGCGAGCGAAATGGACTCGGGATTCTCCATCGCCTCCAGCGGACGGCCGGCGGCGATGCGTCCCATCAGAGGCAAGCTCATGCCGCTCTCGGCCGCCGCGGCCGCTGCCACGGCCAGTGACTGCTTCATGCGTCCCCGCGGCTTCAGAAGATCGATAGAGCGGCTGCGGTTGTAATCGCGCCGCAATAACTCCTTCTGCTCTAGATTGGTAATGTGCTTGTGCACCGTCGCCAGCGAGCTGAGGCCGAGCCCCTCGGCAATCTCTTCGAACGAAGGCGAATAACCGTGTTTGTCGACAAACTCTGAGATGAAGTCGTAAACCTGTTTCTGGCGTCGCGTGAGTGCCATGGTCGTACGCTGACCTCCGGCACTATTGTCAGCGAATAAAAGGCGAAAAGTCAACAGTGAAATCCGGTACCGGTTTCGGTTCTAGGTACGTACTACGGCGTGAGTGCTTTATGCACACGAACGCGGCGGCGCCAAATTTCGGGGTCCCTACGCTCCCACCTTCATCTCGCTCAAGATCTCTTCCACTGCGGCGATGCCTTTTGTCAGCTCTTCGTCGGTGTTGTAGAAGTGTGGCGAGAAGCGCACACCCGCCTTGGGTCTGTAATCCACCAGTACCTCGCGCTTGAGCAGTTCGGCGCAAACCTGTTGTGCGTTGGGCATGTCAATCGACACAGTACCGCCGCGACGCTCGGGATCGCGGGGCGTGTTTACTCGCCAGCCGTGCTGGTCGGCCATCGCGATGAGCAGCGCGGTCTGCCGCTTCGACTTTTCGCGAATTTTCTCGATGCCAGCCTCGGCAACGATTTTCAATCCCGGCTGCGCAACTTTCAGCGCGGGAATGTTGGGTGTGCCCTGGGTGAAGCGATAGATGGTTGGCGAATATCGCGTTGCGCCAATCTCAAAGCCGAACGGATTTTCGTGACCGTTCCAGCCCGTAAACGTAGGCTCCAGCTTCTTCGCCAGATCAGGACGCACATAGAGATACGCCGTGCCCGGCCCACCACACAGCCACTTGAGCACGCCGCCGGTGCAAAAGTCCACGTTGAGCCGTTGCACGTCAAACGGCACAGTACCGGTAGACTGGAAGGAGTCGAGCAAGACGTAAGCGCCGACCCGATGCGCCTTGTCCACGATGGCCTCCACATCCTGAATGAAAGCGCTGCGAAAGATCACATGCGAAATGGGGACGACAAGCGTCTGTTCGTCAATCGCAGCCAGCAGACGTTCGGTGTTTACGTGGATTCCGTCATCGCTGCGCACCATCTCGACACGGGCCCCACGGGAACGTTGCGCCTCCCAGAAGTACATAACCGACGGAAAATTCAGGTCGGTGTAGACGACTTTGTTGCGACGTCCGCTGAAGTTGAGACACGAAGCCACGGTCGCCTGGCAGGTGGTTACATTTTGCAGGCATGCGACCGAGCCCTGGGGGGCGTTAAACAGCGCGCCGATCTGGTCGCCGACTTGCGCGGCCAGCATCCACCATTCCTCTTCCCAGGCGCGGACACCGCGCGTGTTCCACAGTTGGGTGTACTGGTGAAGAGCGTCTTCGACGCCGCGGGGCATTGCCCCAAGCGAATTGCTGATGAGGTACGTAGTGCGGCTGAGAATGGGAAACTCGGAACGGTAGCGCAGGAGCTCGTCAGGCATGAAGGATATTGTAGGGGAAGGACGGGGAGTTCGGGGAGGCGGCTTGCAAATAGGACCAATCAAGAGTCGGTAACCGATGTTAGCCAGGGCTAGAGCGGTTCCGAGGTTAGTGTATCCGCACACCCGGGTAGTGCGGGCCTTCAGGCCCGCGTATAAGGCAAGAAGAAAAACTGCTGAAGCCGCTGAGGTCGTCGACCTCAGCGGCTTCAGCGAGGCCTTCAGGCGCGACGAACGCGGCGCTGAAGCGCCGCACACCCGAGCAAACCGGACACATCAATTGCGGAAACCGCTCTAACTCAGCTTCGCATACTCAGCTTTGGCGGCTTGGAGGATAGGGATGTCGGGGTCGGCGTCTTTCCAGAGGGTGAGGAAGTCCTGATATGACTTGCGGGCGGCTTCCCTGTCGCCCATCATCGCTTGAGCACGGCCGAGCTGCAAATGGGCTAGCGCGCCGAGCACAGCATTTCGCACGATGCCCCGGTGGTCGAGCATCTTCTGAAACTCGGCAGCCGCCTGCTGTCCTTGGCCAGTTTTCAGATACGCCTGCCCACGAATGTATACCGGATACAGATACCCAGAAAACACGACTTTCGATGTGCTGCCCAGCTCATACGGCGTGGCAGCCTTCAACAGCTCGATTGCCTTGGCCGGGTCGTTCTTCTCCAGTTCGATGGCCGCCTTGATGCTTGGGATCCAATAGTTCTGGATTATTGTGTTTACCGGGAACTCGCGGTTAAGGTTGTCGATCAGTCTTTGTGCCTGCGTTACATCTCCTGCGCGTGCCAGCGCAAGAGCCGCTGTCAACTCCACATCAAGCCCGGAGCTCAACGCCAAGGCCTGCGCCGCGCTCTGCCGAGCCCGGACGGCATTGCCATTCTCAATTTCTCGCAAGGCTTCATTCGCTCTCCACTCCGCTGCCCGTTCAGGGACCTCGGCGTGCCTTGCCGATTGTACGGCTGCCGCAGAAGTCTGGCGCGCCTTGGCGAGGCGGCCGTGGTACGCCTCGGTGTCGGACTGGGCTGATAGCATGCGGTCCTCAACGTCTGAATTGCCCATGGCCCACGCCAACTGTTCCTGCATGGCGGCATTGTCCCCCCTAAGAAAAGCCAGCGAGTACTTCATCTCGCGCAGGAGCGGATTGTCCGGCTCGTGTGCTCGGTCGACGAGAACTTGGGCCTCATCGAACCGGTTCAGGCAAGCGTAGATACCGATCAGGTTGTAATCAGTTTGCCCATGCTCCAACCGAATTCGTTCCTGAACCTCGATCGCGGCTTTCTCGTACCGGCCTAGCAGAGCGTAGATGACACCTAAAATGGCGTGTGGGGTGTGGTCCTGAGGGTAGTCGTGGACCCACTCCAAGTTAGTCTCGATGGCCTTTTCCATCTCACCGGTCACAAACCCGTAGTAATATCCCTCGATTTGTAACCGTTCCCGCTGACTTACCCGGTCGCGCAGTTCGTATGCCTTATTGAAATTCTCAATTGCCAATCCGGTCTCGCCGAGATTGTAGTAAACCACTCCTAGAGCAGCGTAGGCGCGAGCAAAGTTTGGATCCAGCTCCACCGCGCGCTTCAGGAACGGAATCGCGCTGCCCCGCGCTGACGTATGTTGGTAAGCTCGGCTCAAGGCCTCGAGGGCTTCCAGCGACGAGGTGGTGGCCTCTTCCAGCGGAACATTGAACTTCTCCACCGAGGGCAGCGACTCGCCAAGCTTCTTGCGCAGTTGGTTGCCGGCTTCGCCGAGCGCCTTCACCACATGGTTGCGGTTCTCCGCCTCCGCATCGGCACTGGCGATCGTGTCTCCTGTGTGACAGTTCATCGCCCTCACTACAATCAGATAACGGTCTCCGATGGCGGCGATCGAGCCTTCCAGCAGCGCCTTGCTGTTGGTTCGCAGGCAGACCTCTTCCGCCAGCTCTTTTGTAACCCGCTCGTTCGCTGGACGGTTCATCAGCTTCAGCGTCTCAATCACCTTACGATCTGACAACACCGTCAGGATCGGCGATTGCTCCAACTGGATGGACAGCGCCTGCTTCAAGGCGTCGTCGAACACGCTGTCGCCGGTGGTATTGACGAAGTCGGCCAGTACCACGGTGTCCTTCTCGGTCAGCGTGGTGGTCTTGCGCGAGCGCCAGTAGAGACCGCCGGCAATCAGCGCGACCACAACGACCGCAGCCGTCGCCAGCAGCTTCAACCGTCTGAGCACGGGATGCTCTCGCCGACGCTTGACCCTCTCCAAGTCGGAGCGGACTTCCGCCGCTTTCTGGTAGCGCAGGTTGCGGTCCTTTTCCAGGCACTTCTGGATGACGACTTGCAACTCAGCCGGCAGTTCAGGATTAAGCTCCGCGGGAGGCGTCGGCGCACGAGTCAGGATGGCATCGTGCAACGCCGCCGCATTGTCGCCTGTGAATGCCCGCTGCCCGGTCGCCATTTCGTACAGAATCAGGCCAAAGGAAAACAGGTCCGTGCGCGCGTCCAACGTCTGCCCTCGCGCTTGTTCCGGCGACATGTACGCTGCAGTGCCAGCAGCCCTACCAGGACGGCTCAGGTTCAAACCCTCTTTGCCGCCTAGTTCCGCTGGTATGGCTTGCACCGCGCTGGGCTGGAGGAGCAGCTTGGCCAAGCCGAAATCCAGAATCTTGGCAACGCCCTTGGTGGTGATAAAAATGTTGGCTGGCTTGATGTCGCGATGTACGATGCCCTGCTCATGCGCCGCTTCCAGCCCATCGGCAATTTGGATCGCGATATCCAGCAACCGGTCGAGCGAAACCTGTGCTGCTGAAGCCGTGTCCTTCAACGCCCCTGACGCCAGGCAGTCCCGCAAAGTTTGCCCTTGCAGCAACTGCATCACGATGAAAGGCCGGCCTTCGTGCTCGCCGAATTCGTAGATGGAACAAATGTTCGGATGGTCCAGGGACGAAGCCGCCCGCGCCTCGCGCTCAAACCGCTCCAGCGCCCGCGGATCGTTGCCCACCTCTTCCGGCAGAAACTTTAGCGCCACGGCACGGCCCAGCTTCAAGTCTTCGGCCTTGTACACCACCCCCATGCCGCCGCCGCCCACCACCTCCAACACGCGATAGTGCGAAACCGTCTTGCCGGTAAGGCCGCTCGGCTCGAATTGGAGCTGCACCCCGGTCCCATCGTGGCTGCTCAACACCACTCCGGTACCCGACGTATCGCTGGCATTGGAGTCCAGCCGCTCCACCGGCACCATCAGCCGGTAGCCGCGGCGGGCGATGGTCTCAATGTACTTGGGGTTGTCGGCCGAGTCCCCGAGCGCGACCCGAAGCCTCTTAATGGCCGCGTTGATACTATGGTCGAACTCCACCACCGTGTCGTTGGGCCATAGCTGCTGCTGGATTTCTTCCCGAGTGGTTATGGCGCCGGCGTTTTCCAGGAGGATGCGCAGGATTTGCAGCGGCTGTTCCTGCAGCACAACCCGTTGGCCGGATTGGTGCAGCTCTCCCGACTTCAGATCAAGTTCGAAGACCCCGAAGCGAAGACGCAGTGGCAGTGTGTTTTTCATCGCCCCTAGAACGGTTGTGGGCGAAGTTTACACTGCTGCGCCCCCAGTTCCAAGCGAAGTATAAAGCCTCCCAAGGAAATTTCGGCCGCTACAACCCTAGCAATGCCGGCTCAGCACTCCGATAAGCAGCTTTGGAATTAGTCGGTTACCCAGATCACCGATAGATCACCGTTAGATCACCCACAAATCACCGCTGGTGCATTGTCTCCGCAAGCCAACTAACGCAAACTCGGCACGAATTTGAACCGGACTGGCGAATTCGGTTCCAGTCGGTGAGCGACTTGACCGCAGCACAACCGGCGACGACCTCGGCTCAGACCGTCGCCACAACCTAATAACCACAAGGAGGTCACCATGAAAACCCAAATCACCAAACAGCACACCGACGTAGTCGCAGTTCAACCCCTATCCACCTTCCCTAAGGAGGATCGTATGAAAAAGCAGAGCTCCACCACGCTGAAACTGGCCATCGTCTGCGCGATGGTCATCACCATGGCACTGTCGGCAGTGGCGCAGGACACAGTCGTCTCGGGAGCGAATGGGACATACTATAACCCTCTTCAGATTGCTCTCAAGGCCTGGTATCCAGCAAATCAAGCGGTAGCCTTCACAGGGACGCCGTACAACTTCAACTCTCCCGGGGGCCTTGCTTTCGACGGCTCTAACATGTGGGTTGCCAACGGTGGCAGCAACACGGTGGAGAAAATACGAGCGAGCGACGGTCAGTTGCTGGGTACCTATGCCGCAGGTAGTGGCGCCGGCGGGCTGGCCTATGACGGCGTGAGAATGTGGGTGGCAAATCACACCTCCAACACTGTGACCGTCTTAAACGCTAGCAGTGGCGCCACCTCCTTTACCGTAACGGTCGGACAGGGTCCCGATGCAATGGCTTGGGACGGGTGGGCCATGTGGGTAACGTCTCGTGCTGGCACCGTTTCAAGGATAGATAACTGGGGCGGCACAGCGTGCACCTATAATGTCGGCGCCGGTAAAGTTGTCTATGGCGTCGCTTGGGACGGCGGATTAGCATGGGTCTCGAGTTATTACGATAACAAGGTGATCGCGCTAGATTGGCAGTGCCACGTAGTCCACACCGTTACTGTCGGTTCGGGACCGGTTGGTGTGGTCTATGACGGTACCAACATCTGGACGGCGAATTCTGGTGGGAATAGCGTGACCAAGGTAAATACGAGCACCTTGATACCCAATAGCTACACTGTGGGAGCATATCCTTGGGACCTAGCTTTTGATGGTGCTAACATCTGGGTCACAAACTACAATGGTGGTACGGTGTCGAAGATCACAGCGGCTACAGGCGTGGTGAGTGGAACTGGCTACCCGTGCTATGGCATAGTTGGACCGCACCCGCTAGGTATTGCTTTCGACGGGGCCTTTATGTGGGTATCGTGTCCGTCGAACAACGCAGTCGGGAAAATGTAGCGGGATCCCAGCAACGGTTAAGCTAGGGCCGGAGGCACGAAACTCCGGCCCATTTTCTTGAGAGAATGCAATCCTGCCCTTCGTCTTACCTGACGCCTGATATCCGACGGCTTCCAGCTTCCTACGCCTGCGCTGGTCTCTCTGGGGCAACGTTGGGCTGCTGGCCGGGTGCCGGTTTCAGCACCTGCTGCACGTCGTCCTTGGGTGGTTGAGCGTTCGGATTGACGCGCTCCGGAAGTTCCTTGCCTTCGATGATCATCTGGATCTCGCCGGCGTCGATCACCTCGCGCACCAGCAGCGCGGCGGCAATCTTTTCCAGGATCGGCCCGTTGTTCTTCAGGATGTTGGTCGCCGATTGGTATCCTTCATCCACGAAGCGACGGACTTCCTGGTCAATCTTCTGCGCCGTTTCCTCGCTGAAGTCGCGATGCTGGCTGATCTCGCGCCCCAGGAAGATTTGCTCTTCCTTCTTGCCAAAGGTCATCGGCCCCAGCGTGGACATGCCGAACTCGCAGACCATCTTGCGCGCCAGATCCGACGCCTGCTCGATGTCGTTGCCGGCGCCGGTGGTCATGGTGTGCAGGAACAGCTCCTCGGCCACGCGGCCGCCCATCATGATGGCCAGTCGCGTCTCCAGATAGTCGCGGGTGTAAGTGTGCTTGTCGTCAACCGGTAGCTGCATAGTCACGCCCAGCGCCATGCCGCGCGGGATGATGGTCACCTTGTGCAGCGGGTCGGAGTGCTCGCGCATCGCCGCGACCAGCGCGTGGCCAGCCTCGTGATATGCGGTCACCCGCTTCTCTTCGTCGGAGAGAAGCATCGACTTGCGCTCAGCGCCCATCAGGACTTTGTCCTTGGCCTGCTCGAAATCCCACATCAGCACCGTCTTGCGGTTCTGACGGGCGGCCACCAAGGCAGCCTCATTCACCATGTTGGCTAGGTCAGCGCCGGAGAATCCGGGCGTGCCGCGGGCCAGCACAGGAAGATCCACGTCGTCGTTGAGAGGAATCTTGCGAGTATGAACGCGCAGGATTTCTTCCCGGCCACGGACATCAGGACGCGAGACCACCACGCGGCGATCGAAGCGGCCGGGACGCAACAGCGCCGGATCGAGCACGTCAGGACGGTTGGTAGCCGCGATCAGAATGACGCCATCGTTCGACTCGAAGCCGTCCATCTCGACCAGCAACTGGTTCAGGGTCTGCTCGCGCTCGTCGTGTCCGCCGCCCAGACCTGCGCCACGATGGCGGCCCACGGCGTCGATTTCGTCGATAAAGATGATGCAAGGTGCGTTCTTTTTGCCCTGCTCGAAAAGGTCGCGGACGCGGCTGGCGCCAACGCCGACAAACATCTCCACGAAGTCGGAGCCCGAAATGCTGAAGAAGGGCACGTTGGCTTCGCCTGCCACTGCTCGCGCCAGCAAGGTCTTGCCGGTTCCGGGAGGCCCGACCAGCAGCACGCCCTTGGGAATGCGTCCGCCGAGCTTCTGAAACTTCTGCGCCTCGCGCAGGAACTCGATAATTTCTTTCAGCTCTTCCTTGGCTTCATCCACGCCGGCGACGTCTTTGAAGGTCACCTTCTTCTGCTGCATGGAGAGCAGTCGTGCCTTGCTCTTGCCAAAGGACAGCGCTTTGTTGCCACCACTTTGCATCTGGCGGATCATGATGAACCACAGCGCACCCAGTAGGACGAACGGCGCCAGGTTGAGCAACCAGGAGGGCCAACCGCCCGATTGCGGGTCCTTCACCGTGATGTTGACCTTCTTGTCCTGAAGGATCTTGTACATGTCCGGATAGTTCGCCGGAACCGTGGTATGGAACCCAGCCTTGTCGTTCTTGAACTTGCCGCGAACCTCCTGGCCGATCAAGGTCACTTCGGTGACATTGCTTTGGTCCACTTGGGAGAGGAACTCGGAGAAGTTGATCTCACGTTCCTTGGCGCCAGAGCTGCCAGCCTTGACGACCTGCCATAGCAGGACACCCGACAATACGATTACCAGCCAGAAGACGACTGTCTTGACCGTCGAATTCACTGAAAACTCCTGTGTAACGGGGCAGACACTACACCCACCAGCTTAGATGCTGCCCTTCGACGCCGGATGTACAAATTTGGCGTTCACTAGATTGTAACCCGCGCCTAAACGGAACGGCACGAAAGACTTGAACAAAATTGTGGGAAGGCCTTGAGCAGTAATTCCATTTTGGAAGTGGCGTTCATCTTCTCTTCAAGCAGAACATTTCTTAAAGCTAATGTCGGCGCGATCCAAATAAGGGTCTCAAGACGCCCGAACGGAGTCTAAACGTCATCTCGGGAATGGCCGCGATGATTTCAGGACGGCTCAATCTTTACCGCGTCGCCACTGCCTCTCCAAGCGAAGGCTCGTGCTACCGGAAATCCGCGCACCCACACGATCTGCGAGCCGCACTTCGCCACCGGCCAGGTGGAACGCTGTCCGGCCGGAATATGGTGTTCGGAGAAAAGCCGCTTCAACTTTTCTTCCGACTTCCTGTGTACGGGCCAGAAGCGATCGCCCGGGCGCCAGTTGCGGACTGTCAACTCCGGACCGAGCAACTCTGCGCTGAGCAGGGCATCAGTTGGGTCGGCTTCTCTTGCGAACTGCTCCGGCAATGGAACCGAGCGGACTGTCAGTCCGATCTCCGCGATGTAAACCTCGCCAGGAACGGGCAACCTGTATTCGTAGCTGGAAAGCGGCGGTTCCGTTTGGGGAGCCCGCAATTCCAAGCGCTCACCCTGGCGCACGGCCAGCCATCCGCCGGGAAGCTCCGCATTCGGCGACTCTCCGAGAGCACAGTGCAGCAGCTTCTCGATGTGGCCGAAGTCAGCTGGGATTTTGTAGCTCTCAAGCAATTCCTTCAGCAGACGTCGTTGCAGCGCAAGCGGTAGACCAGCAAAGCTATCAACGCTAAGGCATGGCTCCGCGACGCTGCTTTGAAAGGGCACGGCTTCAGCCGTGCCGCTGGGCCCTCTAATTTTGTCATCCCGAGCGGGCTTTAGCTCGCGAGGGATCCGCTTTCCCTCCGTATGCGCCTCAGGTTCCGCCACCAGAACAAGGCGATCCTGCCGTTCCCGCTCCACGAGCGCCCGCCAGAACTCCTCTTCGGCCCGTGACACCTCCGCCGCGTCGCTCAGCACCTGCCGGATGTTCGGGTTGTACTCGCGCTCCAACAACGGCAGCAGCTCGTGCCGTACTCGATTACGTGCGAAACGATGATCAACGTTGCTCTCGTCCTCCTGCCACTCCTGGCCGAGGGCAGTGAGATACCGTTCGACTTCCTCGCGTGTCGCTCCGAGTAGGGGACGAACAATGCGCACCCCCGCCACGCTATTCCGCCCGGGCAGGCTTTCAGCCCCGACATCCGCCGCCTGAAGAGACTCCGGGGCTTTTGGCCCAATGGCGATCTCCGGGTAAACTCCCGCCAGTCCTCTCGTACCCGCGCCGCGCAGAAATTTCAGCAGCACAGTCTCGGCCTGATCGTCGAGCGTGTGCGCCGTCGCAATCGCATTCAGTTTGTGCGACTCGGCGAGTGAAGCCAGCCAGCGATAGCGCAGCTCCCGCGCCGCTGCCTCCAGGCTCAACTTGCTGGTGAGCGCGTGATCGCGCACGTCACCGCAGCCGGAGAAAAACTCCAAGTCATGCTGTCGGGCTAAGTCCGCGACAAAGGCTTCGTCAGCCTGCGAAGCCTCGCCCCGCAATCCGTGATTGAAATGCGCGACCGAGAGAACGATGCCCAGCTCGGAGCGAAACTCGAGCAGTAACCGCAGCAGCGCAACCGAATCCGCACCACCCGATACGGCAACACAGACGCGATCGCCCGCGTGCATCAGCTTTCGTTCCCGGATGTAGCGAAGCACCTTTTCGCGCACGAAGAGATGGTAATGCAGGCAGGAGCTTTCAGCTATCGGCTGTCAGCCATCAGCTAAACAGGGGATTTGCGGGCTGTCAATCGTGAGGGCGTGTGTGAACTGTGCCGTCCCTAAAGGGACTCGTTAGTTTTCTCCACTTCACCCAGGGCTCACGCCCTGGGCTAAAAGCAATTCCGCCCCTACGGGGCTGGAGCATGCGCAATACCTCCAGCGTGCCAACTCAAAACCGGTTCTCACACGACACCCTAAAGCCCAAAACCGGGTCGCCCCATAACACCCGGTTTAGCTGAAGGCTGATAGCTGACAGCCGACGGCTTCTTCACACGAACAGTTCCGGATCGGTTTGCAGCAGCCGGTGCAATTGGTCGGCCCAGAGCGGCTCCAGCGCGTTCATCTTGGCTATGCCCATCTTGGCGGCGAGTGCATGTTCCATCTTGATCGGAATGGGAGCGAATCCCGTGGCGCGCGCTGCCGACGCTACCGACAAATTCCGCGCCACCATGCCCTCCAGCAGCAACATGAGAAACATCGCGACTTGCACATTGCGCCCCGTGGTGATGGCGCCATGGTTGGGTAGAATCACGGCGCGGTGCTTGCCAACTGCGAGGGCAGTCGTCTTCAAACGTTCCTCGCTCGAGGCCAACCCTTCGTAGTCTTCCTCCAATACCGCGACATCGCCGGCCAGAATGCAGCTTTCCTGGTCGTAGATTTCTGGCACTTTGCGGAACGCGCTGAAAGTCACCGTCGCCGGCGGATGGGTATGCAGCGCGCATACCAGCTCCGGATTGTAGCGATGGATGACGCCGTGCAACTCGACCGTCTCGTTCACGCGAGCGTTCCTCTGCGGCGTGTAGTCCTCGACGATGTTGCCGCGGAAGTCGAGGGTCAGAACATCGTGCGGCAGCAGCGTGCCGAATGAAGGACCGAAGCGGTTCATCAGCATGCGGTCAGGCGCGATGCGCACACTGATGTGGCCAGCGTTGGCCGCGCTCATCCCGGCGCGATAGAGAATGCGCGCCGCACAGCACAGGTCAAACTTGATTTGGTCAACGTTGATGAGGGGTTTAGCTTCGGCTGCCATTTGCATCTCCGTAACGTGAATTTTATCTCAAGCGAGGGGAGGTTCACGGTCTGAATGAGATGGGACGTTGATGGCTTGGCGAAACGCACGGACACTAGCCGGCTGCGGCGGGCGCGGTTGATGGTTGAACGGGCGGGAGAAGGCACTGTTAGCGAGCCGAAGAATGGGGTTGTGGAACCGTGAATGTCCCTGGCCAAGATCGGTCTAGAATGGCCATCAGGTCGATAGCGGGGACCGGGAACATCTGGGTTACTTGGGTTGGCCACTCCCGCCGTTCGAGATCCTTCGCAGCATCTCACAGCCTCTCGGGACGCCAACTCTGCCGGTCGTTACAATATGGAGACTATCGGCTGGTAAACGGGTATGAAATATCGCATCACAGCGGAGGGAGTTCTGGAGACCAAGCTCTCCGGCTTCGACCTGATTAACTTTCCCATGCTGAACAAGGGAACGGCGTTCACCGACAGCGAACGGACCGACTTCGCCCTGCATGGACTGCTGCCGCCACATATTGGCAGTCTTGAAGATCAGGCGGCGCGCCGTCTCAAAGCCCTGCGCGACTTTCAAACCGATTTCGAACGCTATGCCTACCTGCGGGACCTGCAGGACACGAACGAAACGCTGTTCTACGCGGTGCTGGTGCGCAACATTGAAGAGATGATGCCGCTGGTCTACACGCCGACGGTGGGCGAAGGATGCCAACGCTTCAGCGAGATTTGGCGTAAGCCGCGCGGACTGTTTCTCAGCTACCCCAACCAGCACAGAATTCGCGAGATCCTCGCGCACCACCGCTATGACTCAATTCGCGCAATCGTGGTCAGCGATGGCGAGCGCATTCTCGGGCTAGGCGATCAGGGTGCGGGAGGCATGGGAATTCCCATTGGCAAGCTGGCGCTTTACACCACTTGCGCCGGCATTCATCCACAGGCGTGTTTGCCGGTACTGCTCGACGTGGGTACCGACAACGTGGGGCACCTCGAAGATCCTCTCTACGTGGGCTGGTGTCACCAACGCGTGCGCGGCGCCGAGTACGACGATTTTGTCGAAGCTTTCGTCAGCGCCGTGATCGAGCGCTTTCCCCACGTGCTGTTGCAATGGGAGGATTTTGCCGGCCTCAACGCAGGACGCTTGCTCGACCGCTATCGCGACCGGCTCTGCACCTTCAACGACGATATCCAGGGGACAGCGGCCGTGGCCGCGGGAACTTTGCTTGCCGCTATCAACGTCACTGGCACGCCCTTGACCGAGCAGCGCATCGCGCTCTTCGGAGCCGGATCGGCGGGCATCGGCATCGCGTCGCTTCTGCTTTCCGAGATGAAGAACGCCGGCTTGAGCGAAACGGAAGCGCGCCGACACTTCTATGCGGTCGACAAAGACGGCTTGCTGGTAGAAGGCATGTCGGGATTACGTCCGGCACAGCAGCCATTTGTGCAACCTCGTTCCGCGATTGCCAATTGGGAGTTGGAGCGTAAAGACCACATCAGCCTGCTCGATGTGGCAAGGAATGCCAAGCCAACGACTCTGATCGGGGTCTCGGGACAGGCTGGAACCTTCACCGAAGAGGTGGTCCGCGCGATGGCTGCCGGGGTCGAACGGCCGGTCATCTTTCCGCTCTCAAATCCTACATCGCGCTCGGAGGCTACGCCGGCGGACTTGTTGAAGTGGACGGAAGGACGCGCGCTCATCGGTACCGGCAGCCCGTTTGCTGCGGTGAACTGGAACGGTCGCCAAGTGCCGATCGACCAGACGAACAACTCATACATTTTCCCTGGAATGGGTCTGGGTATCCTATCGGTGGACGCGGGACGCGTCACCGACGCAATGTTCATGGCTGCCGCCAAATGTCTCGCGGAGCTTTCGCCCGCGCGGCGTAGTAAGACAGGACGATTGTTGCCGTCGGTTTCGGAACTTCGCTCAGTGTCCTTCGCCGTGGCCAAGGCGGTCGCGCTTCAAGCAATCAATGATGGCGTCGCCAGCCTGCTTGACGAGCAAACCTTAGAAACTCGCATCTGCGCCAATGTTTGGGAGCCGGTCTATCTTCCTTACCGCTTCGACTCGTCACCGTAAAGCGGCGCTCACAGAGCGGACGTCATGGGTCTCGCTCTGCCAGATCCTAAACATAACGTTATAGGTAATTGCGCATATGATGGGGGCTGCGCTCTGATGGAGGCATGAGACTATTGAGGATTGCGGGTTCGGCCACCATGGTTCTGGGATTGCAGGATGAGATCCGGAGATCAGAGGAATCCGGCACTATCGGCGTTTTCATCGAATCTCCTCTCGTCCTTGAGAAGCTATAACACGTCGTCGCTTAAATCCAAGGATCAACAGGTGAACGCTCATCGACACGAAGATTACCGATCCAGCCACGACTCCGGACACAAGCCCGAAGAATGAACTCATACCACACTGTCCATCGACCTGTTGAGGCTTGCAGTCGGTACTGCCCCCCCAAAAAATACATGCCGAATGCCACCGCCAGGCTGCTGAATACCGTCGCCACCCAAGCAATCGGCAGATTCACGTGACGAGCTTTCATCATAAAGTGCTCATGTCCCGCGCAGCTTCGTGCCGAACACCACCGGCCAAGAATCAAGTATCGCCCGGATTCTTTTGTAATCTGGGCGCTCATTGGCCGAACGCTCATTGTGACATACCGGCCTTCAGAGTGGCGACGTCATCGGCTCGTTTCTAACGATTCGCTGCAACACGCGCTGAAGTGCCGCTCTACCCGTAATCGAGCCGGATTACACTAATTCGAAAACTGATCTAGATTAGATCGACATCACCTCCTTCTCTTTGCCCTCGGACAGGTCTTCCATCTTCTTGATTTCGTCGTCGGTCAGCTTCTGCATCTGCTCCAAAGCGCCGCGCTCTTCGTCCTCGGTGATCTTCTTGTCCTTCATCGCCTTCTTGATGAAGTCGTTGCCATCGCGGCGGATGTTGCGTACGGCAGTGCGATGCTCCTCCAGAACTTTGTGCAAGTGCTTCACCATCTCTTTACGGCGATCCTCCGTGAGCGCCGGTACCGGCACCCGGATCAGCTTACCGTCATTCATGGGGTTCAATCCCAGGTCGGCACTGCGAATGGCCTTCTCGATCGCACCGATCAGACTGACGTCCCAGGATTGCACAGTGATAAGCTGCGGCTCGGGCGCGCTGACGTTCGCCAGCTGGTTGAGCGGCATCTGCGATCCGTAGGCATCCACGTTTACGCCATCCAGCATGTGCACCGAGGCGCGGCCCGTGCGGGTCGAAGCCATCTCCTTGCGGAAGTCTTCAACTGCTTTGTCCATGCGCGTCTTTAGCTGAACAAAGCTGTCCTTCAACGCGGGAATTGCCGCCATCGTCACTTGAGCCATATGCGGTTCGCCTCGTAATGAATTCAGAAACTTTTGATTATAAGCCGTCGGCTCTGAGCCGTCAGCTGTCAGCCATGAACCAGGCTCGCTCACCGTGCTGGCAGGAGCGCCTCATGCTGCACGCTAGCGCCGTTGCGTTACGTAAACTCAGTTTTGGCTGAAGGCTGAAGGCTGATAAATTCTCGAAGCCTTATCCCTGATTTACCAGCGAGCCCACACGCTCTCCCATAACCACGCGGCGGATGTTGCCCTGCTGGTTAAGGTTGAAGATCACGATGGGAAGATTGTTCTCGCGGCAGAGCGCGATCGCGGTCGCATCCATCACCCGCAGACCGCGCTTCAGGATTTCCAGGTAGCTGATGGTGTCAAACATGGTGGCGTCCTTCACCGTGACGGGATCGTCGGTGTAGATGCCGTCCACCTTGGTGGCCTTCAGGATGGCGTCGGCATTGATCTCCATGGCGCGCAGAGAGGCAGCGGTATCGGTCGAAAAGTAGGGATTGCCGGTACCGCCGGCGAACACCACGACGCGGCCTTTCTCGAGATGACGAATAGCACGGCGCCGGATGAAAGGCTCGGCAACCTGATTCATCTCGATGGCGGTCATCACGCGGGTAAAAACGTTTTGCTTCTCCAGCGCGTCTTGCAGCGCGAGCGCATTGATAACAGTGGCCAACATGCCCATGTGATCGGCGGAGACGCGGTCCATGAGCTTGGCTTGCTCGGCCACGCCGCGAAAGAAGTTGCCACCGCCGACTACGATGGCGATCTCGATTCCCAGGCGATGGACTTCGCCGATTTCGGCGGCGATCTCGTGGACACGCGTGTTGTCCACGCCGAAGCCCTGGCCGACGGCCAGCGCTTCACCGGAGATCTTCAGAAGTATTCGTTTATAAATCGGAGTGCTCATTATGCAGGGTACCTAGTTGGAAAAGTGCTGATTCAGTTTAGCAGGAAGGATGCGGACTCCGGGATGGTCAACATGACAAAAATGAATGAAAATCCACACTGAAACGGGCGCAGGCAAACACCGTGGAGTGCGCGTGATAATCGATTGTGGAGTCGCCAGTAGGGTGGGAGTTCGCGCTGACGTTTGCGCAGGAAGGACCCAAGTCCCGCCCTGCAGGACGGCTCAGTTTGGCCCAGCACGTACCGGGGTCCCCAAGCCGCGCCGCTTTCGCGCGGATTGGGGTGGAGGCAGCCGTAGGCGGAGTGCTGGGTAGAGTGGAAAAGTAGATCTGAGTCCCTTCAGGAGACTGTGTCGCGACTTCCTATCGGTTTGCGGCAGTCGAATGAAGTGCACAAGAACCAGCCCCGAATGGGGCGAAAGAGCTTAGCCCAGCGCTTCAGCGCTGGGAAAAGTGCAAAAATAAAACCGAGTCCCGTAGGGACGGCAGAGGGTGCGACACACTCTCCTTTGGGGACGACAGAGTCCTGATGCTGCTGCTTACGCCTCGAGCAGGCTAAAGTAATGAGGGCGTTGTTCTATGGACAGCATTGACGATCTCCTGCGACGAGTCTTTCAGCTCGCGGAGTTTCGTCCGCATCAGCGCGAGATCATCCAGGATGTCTTGGGCGGCCATGATGTGGTTTGCGTGATGCCGACCGGCGGCGGCAAAAGTCTCTGCTTCCAGCTTCCCGCGGTTGCGGTGAATGGGCTCACCGTGGTCGTGTCTCCCTTGATTTCCCTGATGGCAGATCAGGTGAAACAACTTCAGCGGCTGAGTGTTCCTGTTCTGTTCATGAATAGCTCGCAAAGCCACGAGGAGCAGCGCAAGGTCTTCTCGGAACTCAAGAAAGGTTTTGCGGGACTGCTCTACGTCGCGCCCGAACGATTCGCAGCGCCGTCGTTCCAGCACATACTCCCAGAACTGAAGCCGCGACTCTTCGTCGTGGACGAAGCCCACTGTCTCAGCTTCTGGGGACACGACTTCCGCCCCGAATACATGCGGCTGGCCGAGGTGCGCCAGCAATTGGGATCGCCGGTAACCATGGCCTTGACCGCGACTGCTACGCCGACCGTCCGTGACGACATTATTAAGATGCTCAAGCTGCGGACGCCCAAGCTGCACGTCACCGGTTTCGACCGCCCCAATCTCACCTATGCCTGCCGCCGCTTGGATATGGAAGCTCAAAAGGATGAGGCGCTGCTGCATGGCCTTTCCAAGCAACCGGGCAGTGGCATCGTGTACTGTTCTACTCGCCGGCTGGTCGAGCAGCTAGCGGCACTTTTCGAGCAGCGCTTTCCCGACCGCACGGTGCGCGCCTACCACGCAGGCATGGATGCTCCCTCGCGCAAGAGGAGCCAGGAAGACTTCATGGCGAATGCCGGCGCGGTGGTCGTCGCTACCAACGCCTTTGGCATGGGGATCAACAAGGCCGACATCCGCTTCGTCGTCCATTACAACATTCCCGCCAGCTTGGAAGCCTATTACCAGGAGGCGGGCCGCGCCGGACGTGATGGCCGGCCCGCGCAGTGCATCTTGTATTGCAGCCCGCGCGATCGATTCACGCAGGAATTTTTCATCGACAAAATTGGGGAAAACAATACCGTGCTTTCTCCGTCGCAAGTCGAAACCTTGCAGGCCCACGCCCGCCAAAAGCTTGACCAGGTGTTCAATTATGCCTATCGATCGCGATGCCGCCGGCGTGCCATCCTGGATTATTTTGGCGACCGCACGGCCATCACTCGTTGCGCATGTGACGTTTGCCGGGGAATGGTTCACTCCCGGCCAATAGCGGCGGCGGGTAACGCGCCACGTCGACTCACGAAGGATAAACGTGCTAAACCTACCGCAGAAAATCTTGATTCGGCAGCCGAAATCAGGTTTGAGCGGTTGAGGAAGGCGCGCATGGAATTGGCGGCAGTTGAGGGCTGGCCCGCCTTCTGTATTTGCCACGACAGGGTATTGATCGAGGTCGCGCGGCTCGCGCCTACCTCGCTGGATTCGCTGGCGGCAATCAAAGGGGTAGGCGTCAACAAGGCAGAAAAGTTTGGGGCTGCGCTGCTTCGTGCCCTCAGGAGTTCGTAGGGTCTAGGAGTATTCGTTAATGAATCGTGTGCTCATTCTTCGCAGGTACCTTGCACCGCTTACTGCGGCGCAGTCAACACGGTCTGGTACGGATCGAGCACTAACTGCTTCACCCCGGCGGGAGCGGAGATGCTGAAGTGCGACTCTTCGCCTTCGGCGAAGACACGGCCAAGATAAATCGGTTGCTCGCCCGTCACCCCGTATACCGGGACGCCGGTCACTAGGTCCGGCGGAGCCAATTTCTGGTGGATGACTCCACTGATCTTCACCGTCCCAGCCCCGCGCGCCATCTTTACCTCGGCAACTTCAAGCTGTGGAAATGCGGTGCCGTTCACCCATCCATCGAAAAACCAGTCCAGCGACTTACGATCCTCAAACCACAATGCGGATGGCAGCACATCTTCGATGGCCTGTTGGAGGTCCGTGTTGGTGATCTCTTTTCCCTGGTAGCGATCCACGATATTGCGCAATAGGGCGAGAAAAACCGTGTCGTCGCCGTCCGGCCTTTCCGGCGTCCGCGATGCGTCGCGCAACATGCAGCGCAGCATGTGAATGAGCCAGGTGCCGCGGCTATAGGTAATGATCTCGTAGCCATCGGGAAAATGCGATGAGGACAAGCGCACGCCCAGTGTCACCGGTCCGGCTTCCACGTTGGGTCGGCCTTCCTTCGACGGCGCCGCCAGCCAGTTTCGATAAGTCTGCAGCATCAGCTTCGCGTCGGCGGGACGAGTGCGCTCCAGCAACATCAGCGAACAGTAATTGGCCAGTCCTTCCATCAACCACTGCTCGTGATAGCTGGCCCACGATACTTTATCTCCAAACCACTGGTGGGCGAGCTCGTGCGGCATCATGATGTCGCCGTAGATGATCTGGTCGGCTGACGGAAGCTTCAACGCTTCGCGCTGCTCCGGGCTCAGATAGACATAACTGGAAAGGAATACCAGTCCTGGCCATCCCTGGCTGTCGGTACTTGGATTTTCCGCGAGCGAGAGCGTGCTAAACGGATACGCTCCCAGCATCTGCGAAAGTGTGGTCAGGGTCTCAGCCGCGCTGTCAGCAAGTAATTGGCCCCGGCTCGCGGCGCTGGGGAGCGGCTCCGGCTTCATGCCGGAGGTCCCCGAGGCTAGCAGCGATTCCGGTCCGGGCGAGGTGGCGATCACACCGTTAGGCGGCATGATTTTGATTATGCCGCCGCGCGCAGAGTAGGCGTCCACTTCGACCTCGCCCGATTTTGCCGCGCTGCGAACGTAGACGCCCATGTTGAATCCAGCGATGGGAATCGGCTTCTCGGTAATCCAATGGGCCAGGAAATCGCCGCCCTGTCGCTCCAGCGAAACCAGTTTTCCGGTGGCCACTACCGTCCAGGGTTCGGGAAAGCGGAAGGTGACATCATAATTCGTCATGGCGATTCCGCGGTTGGGATACCAGGTACCGCGCGCACCGGCGTACAGGAGTCCGCCGCCTGCATCCGATAGCACCGAGCCGGCATAACTGAAGCGCAGAGGAAAATGCGCGCCCGCCTGTAGGGGCTGGGGAAACACCACCGCGACAATATCATTCCCACGCCGCGACATCTCGCTGCCTTCGACGGCTTCGTTCTGGATGTATTCCAGCGGCTGTCCGTCGGCGTCGACCTGCTTCAGTTGCAGGTAGCGAGACAATTCGAACAGCACAATGCGCGCACCACCTTGCTTCACGTCCACGTCGAGTGTCGCATCCGCTGCCAGGTCCCGAGGGGGGGCCAGCTTCCCGCTGATGCTGTACTTGTTGACGTTCAGCACGTCGCGCGTCCACGCCGGGCCGTTGGGACCTTCGAAGCGGCTGTTGGAAAGCGAAGTCTTGCGCAGCGACCGCATGGGGAAACTCATCCACAGGTCGTAGTAGATCTGCTGGTTCTGTGTGGAAGCGTTCCCCACCACGATCTGCTCCGGACTGAGGGTGTCGAAATAGACATCGAATACGCCGTAGTGCTCGCCCAATATGCGAGCATGCAGCAAACGATCTCCGACGGGAGTGGCTTCGCCGGGCGCGGGAACTGGCGACGTGCTGGTGAACGATATACAAAGCCGCATGGCGTCGATCTGTGCCAGATTGCGCGCCGTGGCATCAGCCCGCGTGAGGAAAGCTGCGGCATCTGCCGGCGGGCGCAGATACGGTTCCAGGTCCTTCGCCGTGTTGTCGTTGAAGCGCAAATACGCGGACGTGAACTTCTCCTCCAGCACCCCGGCGCCGATGAAACGGCCGAGCGACGCGCGCTCCATGCGGTCCGGAGGGCGCACCAGCACTTCGCCCTCTCCTTCAAAGTAGGCGCCCGTAACCTTGCCATCAACGGACTGGGTAAACGCGAGGGTGCCATCGTTCAGCCATATGTGAATATCTTCGCGATTGATCTCCGCCTCACGGATTTGGAACACACGCTGGGGGTCGAGTCCTACATTGCGCAGCGCGCGATACAACGGCAAGACCGGTCCGGAGGTCGGTGGAATCGATTGCGCCCAGGCCACCGTGCCCGGTAGTAGCCCCAGAAATATCCCCAGGAAAAACAGAGCACGGGCCGTTGAACCAGCCATCGGTTTGAACTGCTGCGTCATAAGTGCCTAATCAAGGATGCTACGGGGGGCGGGTACTTGTCATCTCGCGGCAGGAGAAATCAGTCTCCCAGGTGGTCAATCTTTCAATGATCTTCTCCCTAGAGGAAGTCGGCGACGAATGGCCGGGCCTGATGCCGCGGGGAAAAAATACTCGTCAGGGCGCGAAGTAACTGGAGATGTCGAGGATCAGTTGCGTGATCCCGGACGCGTAGGCATCGATCGAGCCGTTGTCGGTGGGAACGACTGCCATGTTGGAGGAAATCGATCCGTCCGTTGCGTTCAAAGTCGAGACCACGGGTTGGTTGGTGCCGTCCGGCCACAGCGTCAGGTAGCCCAGCGCGCCTTGCGGCACGACGCTCGCGTTGAACACATAGGCCTGTGCCAAACTCGACGTTGCACACCCCGTGTCTATGACATCCACTGGCGGACTCAGGGTTCCGCTGAAGGGAAGACCGCTGCCGATCTTGCGGGTGTCGATGACCCTACAAGGTTGAACACCGTACAACGACAGGCCACCTGGGCCAGCCGCTGCGAAGTAACCGTTGATATCAATGATCAAGTCGGTGTCGTCGGTCGGATAAACCGAGACTTCACCGCCGGTGCCCGCAACCACGATTGCCGCGTTAGCGATGATCGTTCCTGGTATGTCGTTCAAAGTTGAAGCCAGCGGTCGCGACCCGCCCGTTGGCCAAACCGTCATGTAGTACAGCGGGCCGTGGGGAACGACGGCGAAGTTCAGCGAATACGCGGCGGCGGTTGGGGGAATGTTGCAGGCAGTGGCATTCAGTATGGGGAAGTCGCGTTCCTGGCGGCCAGTCAGGTACGGTGATCCCAAGCCCTGAGGAAAGTTGTCCTGGCGCGTGTCAGCGACGCGACACGGCGGCAGCGGATAAAACGCAAGTGCCGAGGGATTTGGCACCGGCACGAAGTAGCCATCGACGTCGAGAATTACATTGGTCGTGTTGGTGGCATACACGCTGATCTCCCCGTTGGTTCCCGCCGGGACGATCGCGGCGTTGGCCTTGATGCGGCCATCCAGCGAGTTCAATGTAGAAACCACCGGCTGCTGCTGGCCCGTGGGCCACACCGTCAGGTAGCCCAAAGGTCCGTCCGGAACCACTGAGACGTTCATGGAATAGGCGGCTGCGGAAGTGGGAATCCCACAGTTGCCGGCGCCGGCGATGGCGAAGTCCTGATGCGTGCCGCCCAGAACCGGACCGCCGCCGCCGTACTGCGGACGGGTATCGACCGCGCGACAAGGCTGGGCCAGCGGAACAAATTGCGAGGCCGTGGGAGGAGTGCCGTCAATTACCGAAACCGTGGCGTCCAAGTAATTGGGGACATAGATTCTGTTGGTCGCCGAGTTGACCGCCGGGCCGTAGGGGTCATTTCCGACGCCTACATTGGTGGTGGCCAAAGTCACTCCGTCGATGACCGTCACCGTCCCGTCGGGGCTTTGGCAGTAGGGGTCGCTGCCGCATTGGTTTGCGACATAGATTTTGTTAGTTGCGGAATTGATCGCCATGCTATTGGGGAAACTCCCGACGTTAACGTTGGCGGTGGCAAGAGTCGCCCCGTCAATAACTGTCACGGTCCCGTTGGGGGTTTGGCAGGAGGGATCGCTCAAGCAATTGCTTGGAACGTAAATCTTGTTAGTCACCGAGTTGACTGCCAACGCAAAAGGGTAATATCCGTTGAGCATGACCTCGCTCGTGCCAAGGGTCGCGCCGTCGATCACCGTTGCCGTAGCTTTGCTTGCACAGTAGGGATCGTCGCCGCATTCGTTGGCGACGTAGACCTGATTGGTCGCGGTATCGACGTCCACGGCATCGGGCAAGATCCCCACATTGACAGAATTGGTGTTATTGGTCGCCCCGTCGATTACGGTCACGGTCCCGGGACTATAGGGTGTGTCGCAAGTGGGATCGTTGCCGCAAGCATTTGGAACGTAAATCTTGTTGGTCACCGAATTCACCACGGGGCGTAAGGGTTAGCCCCGACGGTAACTGTGATGCGTGGTAAGAGTCGCCGCCGTCAATCACCGTCACCGTTCCGCTGTAGGTATGCAAGTGACGTCGGTGCCGCAAATGTTGGCGACGTAAATTTTGTTGGTCGCCGGGTTCACTGCCACGCCGAAGGGATTGCTCTCCACCGTAACCGTAGCGGTGACGGTGTTGGTTGCGCCGTCAATGACGGTCACGGTGCCGTTGCTCGCGCAGTTGGGATCGTTACCGCAGTTATTCACGACGTAGATCTTGTTGGTCGCCGAGTTGACCGCAACGGTGTCGGGAAAGTATCCCGCACGTAACGGAGCGGTGGTTAACCCGTCAATGACCGTCACAGTTCCAACGCTGGCACAGTGGGATGTTGCCGCAGTTTATTGACCACGTAGGTCTGGTTGCTTACGGGTTGACAGCTGCGCTCTGGGGGTATGTACCTACCGGTACGGTCGCAATCACTTGCTGCGCGAAGACAGGCAGCGACAGCACTACGAGGATGAAAACAAGAAGCAACAGGAGAAGGCGGCGGTCGGTGCGCAATTGGGATTTCTCCGAAAGAATTTTTTCGGGGGATCGGCCAAGATGTCCCTGTAAGCAACTTGTTTCCGCGTTCCATTCGACCTGCCAACGCGCCGGCAACCAGGCACGTTGCTGGAATGCAGTGGATTGGCTGTCGGCTGCAAATGTGTTGCGGATAGTGGCACGGTTACCGCCAACCCGCTGGTTCGCCGTTTCAGTGGATCAAGGATATACGCAGACTGTGCAATGTGAAAAGGGCAGGTGGGTCTCATGCCCGCCTGCCCCTCGTGAATAAGCCAGCCAACCGCGACCCTCACCCACGGCGCGAAGTAGCTGGAGATGTCTAGGATCAATTGCGTGGTTCCCGACGCATACGCATCGATCGAACCGTTGTTGGTGGGCACGATTGCCATGTTCGAGGTGATCATTCCGTCCAGCGCATTCAAGGTTGCAGCCAGGGGCCGCGGCTGACCGTCCGGCCAAAGCGTCAGATAGCCCAGCACGCCGTACGGGACAACCGTCGCATTGAACACATAGGCTTGCGCCTGGCTGGGTGGCGCGCACGGGCCGCCCGCCACATTAACCGGCGGACTTAGCGTCCCGCTGAATGGTTGTCCGGTGCCGGTATTCCGTGTGTCCAGCACGCGGCAAGGTGCAAATGTGTACAGCGACAGACCGCCCGAAGCCGGGGGAGCGAAATAGCCGTCGATGTCGACCACCAGGTCAGTATCGTTACTGGGATAGACAGCGATGTCACCACCCGTACCGGCCGGCACGATGGCGGCATTGGCCACGATGGTTTCGGTCAAATCGTTCAGCGTCGAGACCACCGGCCGCGGCTGGCCCGTCTGCCACACTGTCAGATAGCCTAGGGCCTGCTTCGGCACCGCCGCGAAATTCATGGAATACGCCTGCGCACTGGATGGAATGTTGCAGGCAGTTGCCTCCAGCACGGGAAAATCACGTTCCTGATTGGCCTGGAGGTAAGGCCCTCCGAGATCACTGTTCGGATTGCGGGTATCCACAACGCGGCAAGGCGTCAGCGGGTAAAATGCGAGTGCCGACGGATTTGGCGCTGGTACGAAGTAACCGTCGATATCCAGCACAACGTCGGTGGTATTGGTAACGTAGATGTCGATGGCCTGGCGATCTCCGGCGGCAACGATTGCCGCGTTGGCCTTGATGCGGCCGTCGAGCGAGTTCAAGGTGGCGGTGAGCGGCCGAGTTAGTCCGTCGGGCCATACCGAAAGGTAGCCGAGAGGGCCCTGCGGAACCACGGAAATATTGAGCGAATAGGCGGCGGCTGTGGAGAGATCTCCGCAAGGAGGGTTCGCCGACTGCGCCAACCGGGGAAGGTTGAACGTCCCGGACGTGCCGCCCTGAAGCGGACCACCGCTGTAGCGCGTGTCAAGCAGTCGGCAAGGAGGCAGAGGAACGAACTGCAAGGCAACCGGAACATTGAAGATAGCAGTAACGGTGCGGTCGCTGCTCACCGTCAAGGTGCAACTGAAGCCGAAACTCAGGTCGCAATTACGCCATCCGGCAAATACCGACCCAGCCGCGGGTGCTGCCGTCAGCGTTACTGGCAACTCGTCGTAATAGTCATAGGAACATGCACTCCCGCAGTTGATGCCGCCGTCGGCGCTGGTCACGGTGCCGCTGCCAGTCCCGGTCTTGGAGATCGACACCTGGTACTTCCAGTTGTCAACGATGACGAAGTACGTGTATTCAGCATTTTCGACGTTGCCAGCGTTGTCCGTACTGTAGAACGAAATGTTATAGATTCCCGGTACGGCGACATAAAACGGGCCCGTGTACCTCTGCCAGGCGCCTCCATTGATTTGGTAGACCGTGCTGGCTACTCCGCTAGCGTTGTCATACGCATTAAGTGTCACCAGCACCGGACCCGCGAAGTCCTGACCTTCCGAATACCCGGTGAGGCCCGCGTAAGTTTGCGGGGGATAGACGTCATAGCACACCGGACCGTAGCTGGAATTGGCTGATTGGCCGGCATTGTCCCAGGCCCGCACGTTGAGGGTATTACAACCTTGACTGGCGCTCGATAAGTTCGCGGAGCCGGTTGTAGCATTGGGTACTTGCGGGCCGTCGTAGAAGGGATTGCTGTTCCCATAGTAGGGGTTGGGGTTGGGTGTCGGTTCGCTATACGGGTCGCCGGGATCGCCGTACCAGGAGTAGCTGAACCCCGCCACGCCATTAGGCGGGTGACCGTTACCACTGGTGTCGGTGACATTCCAACTGATGGTCTGATCGGTGTTGTACCAGTGATTGAGCAGTGGCCCCGTGAAGCTGGCGCTGGGACCGCCGGAATCGCCAGCAACAAAGTCATTCATCATCCAGGCCAGTTGCAACATGTTGGCCGAGCCGAATCCCGTGGCCTGGTCATAACCGGGACCGGCGCAGAAATAGCCCAGCCCGTACTGCTGGGTGATGTCGTTGTTGTTGCACCCGGAAGTGATGTCATAGAAAGGATAGTGGGGTGCGAACAGATGAAGACCTTCGGAGTAGATAGACACATTCGCGTTGCCCAGCGGCGCACAAGGCGACGACATTGAGCTGCCGCAGGTGTCGCCCACTATGCTCTGTATGTACAGAAGGTACGCGTTTTCTTGAGCGTAAAAGCCAGCAAGCTCTGGCGCAACAATGCTGGTACCGCCGCCATACTGCTGCATCGACCCGTTGAAGAAGAAGTTTTGTGGCTCATTCACCCAATCGGCGTTCAGCGCTAGGTCCGGGACGCTCCGGCTGCCAAGGCCGCAGGCGATACCATTCTGGTAGCCGGGGGACCCCCAATAAGCGCTACAGCCGCCACCTCCGCCGCCATCATTATTTCCGCAACCATACGGCCCGCCAGTCCATGCGTTCTCGTAACCGTAATAATATTGATTTGTCACGAGCTGCGTGCCGCCTGCCGCGGTCACGTCAGGATCCGACGCCGGATAGCTTACCGACAGGTGATCGGCACAATCGGTCGTAGCTCCGGCGTCACCGGAAGCGGCGACCAGCGTCCAGCCTTGGCCGACCATTTGGTTAAAAACGGCATGGAAGGAATCCATCGTGGGTGCATCGTTGCCATAAATCTCCGCGCCCCCCCAACTCATGGTGAGCACACGTGCATGGCCGTCCGTCAATATGCGATTGATTACATCCACCAGGGTTGAGGCATGACCATTGACGCCTTCGTAAACGTGGATCTCGGCTGTGTTTGCCGAGGACCCGAAGCTGTTAGACATGGCGGTTGCCCATTCGACATCTAACGTTGGCTCACCGTCACAGCAGTGCGGTGTCCCGTCGATAAAGTACCGCTGAAAGTTGTAGGCCAGATTCGGATAGGCGGAAAGGAACCCGCCCAGGTCAACGTCATTAAAATCGCCCCAGATGGCGATAGCGATGGAAGCCTCGGGAGGCGAGTTGCCAGGGTTGTTTAAGGGATTGCAGCAGTGACCTAAGTTCTGCAGTGCCTGGTAGTCGTAAGCAGTTGAGCTGTAGATGTCGGTGGGATCATACGCGCCAAACAAACCCTTTGGGCCTGCGCCGCTCTTACGAGCCTTCATTGCAGTTTGCAGCTTGCTCCGGTCTCCGTCTCCTCTCAGATGCGACCCCACCGCGTAAGCCGGCCCGGGCGCATAGTCGGGGCCGGGCATTGTCTTGATGTTTCTGGAGGCGGGATGCATTACCTCCAGGTTGTTGAGTCCCAGCACCGCGTGAACGATGCCCACCACCTGCGCGGGAATCGCAGGATCGCGATCGTTGGAGTAGTAAGAGGCACTGCCGATCTGATAGCGGTTGACGGCCACGTCGAATGCCCTCTCGATGATCGCGACCGGCGCCTCAACATCCACTAACAAACGGTTGGGAAAACGTTGGGTGACCGTCAGCCCCTGGCTCTGCGCCCACGCTACCACCGCCTGCTCATCTTGCGCCGAAGGGGCGAAACGTTGGTTCCACTCCTGCTCACTCAAGTACTTGTGGAACAGCGGCGAGTCTTTGTCCTGCAACTGATTCAGGAACTGCTCTTCTTCCTCCAGGTGGGGCGGCTTCAGCGCGAACACCAGCCGCAACATCTGATCGGAATCGTAAGGTCCGACGAGCTGAGCGGTACCTTCCCGCACGGCGCGCGGCGTTTGTTCAATGGAAGCTCTCTGCTGCGCCACGGAATAGGTTGGCAAGCAGCCGCCACAAGCGATCAAGAGGACCATCAGCCGCATTGAAGCAGAAGACCAGGAAGTGTCTGCACGGAAACGATGAAAGCTCATTGGCTCCCTCCGGAGAAAATATCGGAGGCAAGAGGCGATTTCGGTTCGACGAAATCGGTAGGGGAATGAAGTTTCTGAAACATACCACAACACGGTGCATTGTGCAGTAAAAAAATGCTGTGATCCAAGTCATGAGCGGAGGTGATTGGCGCCAGACGTAGTACGACTTCTTCGGATCGGAACTTCTAAAGCGGTTCCGCAATAGATGCATGCGGTTTTGTACGGGTAGTGCGGAGGCTTCATTCAGCGCCACGTCGCCGCGGCCCAACGCCCCGCTCACGCACCCGTACGAGCAGATACAGTAATCCTGGAGCTGCTTTAGAACATTCTATCGGTCGAGGGGAACTTTCTTTCGGTTTGTGACAAAATCCTTCTCCAGAGGTGCTCCATGGCTCTCAGCTTCGCCACCGACATTCGCCCGTTGTTCCGTTACACTCCTGATGTGGACACCATGAAAGAGTTCGGCATGGATCTCTCGGCTTATGATGACGTCAAAAAACACGCCGAGGCGATTTACTCCCGTCTGGACGACGGTAGCATGCCGTGCGACGAACCGTGGCCCAAAGAGCAAATCGCCAAGTTCAAGCAGTGGATGGACGATGGCATGGCGCCGTAAACATATCGCCGGACGGCATCAAGCGAACCCCACGACCGGATGTGGAACATAGGGTTCTTCCAACGCGGAAATCTCCTCCGAAGTTAAGCGCAGCGAGAGCGCGGCGATGGCGTCGTCGAGGTGCTGCTGTTTGGACGCACCCACAATGGGTGCGGTGACGGCCGACTTTTGCAGAAGCCAAGCCAGTGCGACGTGCGCGCGCGGAACACCATTTTTCTTTGCGATTTCGCCGACGCGCTCGATTACGCGCTGGTTCGCAGCGACGTAAAGCTTCTTCCCGTACTCATCGGTTTCGAGCCGGCTGGTGCTTTCATTCCAGGCGCGTGCCAGCCGCCCTCGCGCCAGCGGACTCCATGGCAGCACGGCAATCTTCTCCTCGGCACATAGAGGTAACATCTCACGCTCTTCCTCGCGATGCAGAAGGTTGTAGTGGTCCTGCATGGTGGCGAAGCGCGTCCAGTCGTGCTGGTCAGCAAGGTAGAGCGCTTTGCAGAACTGCCATGCAAACATCGACGACGCGCCAATGTAGCGGGCCTTTCCGGCCTTAACGACATCGTGCAGCGCTTCCAGCGTCACCTCGATCGGCGTGTCGTGGTCCCAGCGGTGAATCTGGTAGAGGTCAACGTAACCCATGCCCAGCCGACGCAGGCTGGCGTCAATGCCCGTCATGATGGCTTTGCGCGAGAGGCCGCGTGCATTAAGACCCTTGCGAAGTGGGAAATAAACCTTGGTGGCGATGACCACTTCATCGCGATTGGCAAAGTCGCGAATGGCGCGCCCAAGAATCTCCTCGCTGGTGCCGTCGGAGTAGGTGTTGGCGGTGTCGAAGAAGTTGATGCCGAGCTCAATCGCACTGCGGATAAGCGGGCGCGCTTGGTCCTCCGGCAGCGTCCAGGTGTGCGCGCCGCGATTGGGATCGCCATATGTCATGCATCCCAGGCAGATGCGCGATACTTCCATGCCGGTTCGGCCTAGCCGTGTGTAATCCATGAAGCGTGTTCCTTTTCACTGCCGGTGCGGTGCCGTGGTGTGCGGCGCAATCTTCTCTCCCGTCACGAAGATGGGCTCGATGTCCACCGGAATGTCGCCGAGCTTGTCGAGCGCACCCTTGAACTCGGGACGCAGCACGCCCAAGGTGTCGAGCATTTGCTTTGCACCGGCGTAATTCCCTTCCGCCTCTATTGTCAGCAGGTCATGCGTCAGATCACGTATCGCGTCTTTGACCTTCGCGTAATCCACAGCGAAGGTTTCATCGGGGCGCATCACGAAGGCGCCTTTGTCCATCAGGTAATTTACCTGCATGGCCATGCCTTTGCCGTGCGCATCGTTCAGACCGAAACGTAAAGTGCGGAACGACGACGCGAGATAGGTCGCATACAATTGCTTCTCGGAGCTACGGTTCGGCTTCAGCGCATCTTCCAGCCCCATTGCCTGCGCGTGATCCAGCATGTACTGCAACGCGAACAGTCCGGTAACGTCGGCTTTGGCTTCCTCGATCGCGCTGTAGAGTTCCTTCAACTGTTCGCGCGGGGTAGTCGCCTTGCCATTCACCGTGATCTGGTGCGGCCCCAATCCGTGGCACAGCTCGTGGGTCAGGATGTGGGTGAAGAATGCCTCGAACTCCACTCTCTCCTGCTCATCGCCGCCCAGCACGATCCGCGAGATAGGAATGAGCGTCTTGTCGAACTTCGCCTGCTGCACGTTCTTCAGCATGACCCGCTTGCTGCCCTTTTCCGCAACCACGCGCTCGTCGTTGGGCAGGTTGTACGCGGCGGTTTGCACGCCGTGATTGCCGTCACCCGCACTCATCACTTCATTGACCACTCGGATGGGTGCCTGTGCGCCGATCTTCGGATTGCGATACTTCGGATCGATCGGAAGATGATCTTCGATCTCCTGCAAGTTCTTCGAGAACGCACCAAGCTTGGCGCTCTCCCCCTCGTCGCGCACATTAACGTAGGCTTCGTACGACGCCTTGTACCCGAATATCTCGTCGTTGTACGTCTCGTACGGCCCAATGGTGATGTCGAGCGGAGCGTCGAGGTCCATCCAAGCAACGTCGCTCTCGTAGTAGTCGTTGGAGAGGAAGGCTGCGGCGCGCGTGTTCAGGAACCGTTTCAGCGTTGCATTGTCAGTGATTAACGCGGCTTCCTTCAACAAGTTGGCGGCACGCGTGAGGTCGGTCTTATAGGCTTCGCTGTAGGGAACAATCTTGAATCCGCTCTTCCCGTCAGAGCGAATGATGGTGAAGAATCCCTTGGCCTGCTCCTGCTGTTTCTCGGGCAGCGTCTTCACCCAGCTTTCGAACTGCTCCTTGGTCATGCTCTCGGGATAGAAGTTCGCACCCGGCAGCTTGTGCTCGGGCACGTCGGGGATGAACGCAGTGTTGTTGTCAAGCTCCGACCATGGACTCTTGTTGATCCAGAAGTAGTGCAGGCGGGCCTTGCCCAGGGGAGACGTGTCCTGCTGTAGCTTGGCATAGAGCGCGAGGTCGCCGCTCCAGTACTGCATCATGAAAATGTCGTCAATGATGCGCGCCGCTTCCACAAGCTTGACGAGCGCGTTGCGGTCGCCCTCGGAGAGATTGCCGATGTCAACGTTCAACTGCGTAGGAGCGAAGCGGGCCGTCATTTTCTGAAGTTGTGCGAGATCGGGAACTTTAGTGGCCAGCTGCTCACCAGCAGACGCCACAACTGAGCCGAAGATTATTACTAGTGCGAAAAAGATGAGGACCTTCACGGAATAAGTCTCCTTCGTTGGCGCGTGCCAAGATGCGTCCACGCCAACCAGTGCAAACTGATGATGATAACGCAAGCGAAAGAGCGACGCAGGGAGAACCGCATACATCCCCGACCACATCCGTGATCCCAAGGTGATGGAAAAAACAATGTCAAAACCGCAATCTCAGCTCCCTTTGCGACCAATTCAATGCTAAAGTTTTGGCCGCCGCCTCTTCTGAGTGAATCTTTGTCTTCAGCTCGAAGAAATTTCTTGAAATCGAGGAGATGGAAAATGCCAAGCAAGAATTTCTGTTACTTGATGAGCCGGGTGTCCGTGGTTTTTGCGCTGGCGGCGATGCTGCTAAGGAGCGCCCGGGCGGCCGAGACGTCGCTCTATAGCTTTACCGGCGGGAATGACGGAGGCGATCCCGCCTCACAATTGACCTTCGATAGCGCAGGCAATGCCTACGGCACGACTGTGATTGGAGGTGTATTCGGTTGCGGGACGGTCTTCCAACTAACGCCGATCGGCGGAGGCCGGTGGCAGCAGAGCGTGCTGTACAGCTTCGGCTGCTTCGACGACGGAAAAAACCCATATGGCGGTGTGACGCTCGATGCGGCAGGCAATCTGTACGGCACCACCGTTGCCGGCGGTACAGGCGGGGTTTGCAGTGGCGATGGTTGCGGCGTGGTTTTCGAACTGACGAAGTCGGGCGGACTGTGGAGCGAGAACGTGCTATACAGTTTCACGGACGGCGTTGATGGGTCCGGTCCCGGTGGTGGGGTGGTCTTCGACCGAGAGGGAAATCTCTATGGGACAACGCCGGACGGAGGTGCTTATGCCGCAGGCACTATCTACCAACTGTCACTCAATGGCGGAGGGTGGCAAGAGAAGATAATTCATGACTTCACCGGTGGCAACGATGGAGCTGTGGGCTCACTGGGTCTGCTGCTCATTGATTCAACCGGTAGCATCTATGGGGTCACCGAACTGGGAGGCGCCTACGGAGCGGGCACGGTGTTTAAGCTGTTCTCTTCTGGAGACACGTGGAATTTGATCACCCTGTACGCCTTCAGGGGCCAGCCCGACGCGGCCTTTCCCTACGGTGGCTTAATTGCTGATGCGAACGGCAATCTCTACGGTACAACTTACTTTGGCGGCGCAAGCGGAGCGGGTACCGTGTTCAAAGTAGCTCCCGGCCCTAACATTAAAGGCTGGAAAGACACGGTGCTGTACAGCTTTCAGGGCGGCACAGATGGAGGTTCGCCGACCAGCACGCTTGTCTTCGACGCGGCCGGCAACCTTTATGGCACAACTTCGGCGGGAGGCGATCCGGGTTGCGACTGTGGCGTCGCATTCAAACTAAGTCCGAATGGAGGTGGCGGAGGAGTTGAGACTGTACTCCATACCTTCGGTACCCCTCCCGACGGAGCTTATCTGTATTACGGAATGACTCCCGACGGAATGGGCAACTTCTTCGGAACGACCGTAGCAGGCGGTGTTCACGGCCAGGGCATGGTGTTTGAGTTGACGCCGTAGCCGGAAAAATCTGCTCGAAGGCGGAACTTAGCGCTTGACTTTCGCCAAAACCGGAGCAAACTAGGTGCGCACTACCGTGACAGGATCAGCGCCGTAAGAAAATCCTGCACGGGGTTTTCCTGGATGATGGATTCCTAATCCTGGTCGATTTTCCAGGTAAGAAGATTCTGGCCGATTCACCACAAGCCTCTGCATCGCCGGATGTGTCGGCCACTGCGTAGATATTCACACAAATCTGAATAGCTGGAGGTACGGAATGTACTCGCCGACCCTTCACTCCGCCACTCGTCGCAGCATCGCCATCGCGATCTGCTGTGCACTCATCGTCCTCTTCATCGGTACACCGTCGTTCGCTCAGCAGACGGCGTATATTGTCCCCGCACAAGATGGCAGCCTCAACTTTTTTGATCTGGCCACCAGCAACCTCATCAAGAGTTTCATCCCAGACTTGGCCAGCAACTCCGCGGCAGTTGGTTCCAACCCGAGGCTGGCTTTTGCCGCGTCCGGCGCAAACGTCTCCGTTCTGGATCTAACGATCGGCAAAGAAATCAGACGGGCGCGGTCGATTTATGTGTCGTCGTATTCCGCGCCGGTCTTTACACCTGACGGGAAACAACTGCTGTTCGCCGACGATTACAATTACACACTCGACATCTTCGACGTGACCAATTTGAGGACCGTCCGGGAAGTAAGGCTCGGCCCAGCGATGGGTTCGGGGATTTATTCTGTTGGCTCGGTAGTCGTGGTCGGGCAGAAGGCGTATGTGACCACCGAATTTCCAGACGAAGGCCGGCCTGCCATAGCCGTCGTCGATCTCAGGAGTTTCCGGGTCAGGCCGATCACCATACCAAGTGGTTTTTTTGAAGCCGAAGGCTTGGGGACATTGCCGAACGCAGCGGCAACTGGCGATGGGCAATACATGGTGATGACGGAAACCAGCTTGGATGGCTCGACCAACTACTTACTTTACATAAGCACCTCTAGCGACCGGGTCGTCGCACAGTACACCGTGCCTAATTCGTTTTACCCGTACGGGCTTGTAATCAACCCTCAGAGTTCAAGCGGATATGGGTATGTTCTGGCCTATGACTCCGTCGGCGGCTATTTGTCGGTAACAGCGCTTGATCTGGCGAGCGGTCAACTGCAGTTGAACACCGAAGTTGCCATCAATCAGTTCTTCGACCCGAGCGGCTTGGCTATAAGTGCGGATGGCAGCATGCTGGTGGTCACCTCTTACGACCGAGCGAGCCCGAACGCACTGGTGATTAGTACGAGTTTGATGCTCACCGATCCCGCCCATGCCATCGTAGGGCAGGCGACGGTCGCCGGCGGCATACTTACACACGGAGTGACGATTGCTCCGGTTCAGACCACTCCACCCGGTACAGCGCCTACCGTGACCGGCGTCAGCGGCAGCGTAACCAACGATGCTCCCGCCACCATCCATGTCTTCGGCACTAACTTCCTCGCGGGGGCGCAGGTTCGCATCGGCGGGATGAATCCGCTGCTGGGAACGGTCAACAGCCCAACCGATTTGCAAGTCACGATCCCCCAGAATGCGCCGGCCGCACCCAATCTCGATGTGCTTGTCACCAACCCTCAGACCAGCAGTCCCCCAGCGCAGCAATACCAGAGCGGCTTATTGCCTGGGGGAATGACCATCAACGTCAATCCGGCCTTCCAGCCGCAGCACGAATTTGCTTCGCTGAACACTTCCGATGGGTCGTTTTCGTTCTTCGACTTTAATCAGAGGGCGATGGTTCGTGTACCTCTCAACTTGGCAGGCCGGGGCGGGGTGACCTTCAACCTGCACGGCACTGATCTTTATACGGCACACAACCCAGCCCGCGCCGTGGCGCTGGACCTATCCACACTCGCGGAAACCGACATTGCAGTGAGCGGGTCAAGAGTCGGCAGCTACACTTCGGTTGCGCCAAGCGTAAACCCGGCCACGGGCGGTTCGATAGTTTATGAGTGGACAGAGCAGTACTCTGGCACTTACGACTTGGTTGTAAACATGATTGACAGCAATCCTGCATCGCCCACCTTCAACACCGTGATCGAAATTTTGAACGCCGGACTGAATAGTAGCGATTTCCCATTTCCGTATGCGGGGACTGCCACCCCGGACGGGAAGTACGTGTATGTAGACTACCTCGATGCGGACACAGGTCAGTACGCCATCGCTATTTTCGATGTTGTGAATGGCGGACCGGCAACCATTATCAGCACCAGCTCACTCGGAATCGGAGACCCTCAATTCTTAATGCAGGTAACGCCGGATGGGAAGTCGTTGCTGGCAAACGGAGGATTTAGTCTTGGAAGCGCAAATCCGATTGTAGTGCTGGATATCGGCACGAACCCGAAGAACCCCACTCTAGTAACTAGAATCACCGGGACTCCGCTCGCGGGGAGGGTGGGCGGGCCAGGCCCGATGTTTCTTTACAGTTACCAGGTCGTTGGAAACCGGTTGTTTGCGATGGACTTCAATAACAATCTTCTGGTCGCCTTTAATTTCGACCGCCAGCACTCGAATTTCAGTCAATTGGGCGCTTACCAATGGAACGGCGACTTTGCCTTTAACCCATATATAGCCGTGTCTCCAGATGGCGCGCTTCTCTATATGCCCTTCGGCGGGGATGATCTGATTTCGGTATTTGATGCCAACCTGCTGGCCAGCGGCCAGCCTCCGCTGATTACAAACCTGGCGAGCTTTCATGGAGCGTCTTACATGGCAGTAAGTCCGGTCGCACATTCGAGTAAATTGCCTCTGCACACCCCGGACAGCGAGCTACCCCCCATCGCACATCATCCGCTTAATCAGCGTGCACAATCAGTCGATCGAGTAAGTCACGCCCGAGAGTCCCGATAGGGACCGAGATCATGAGGTTTCGTCTGCAAATGTGAAGTAGATATTTGAGGACATCCAGGAGAGGAAGCCATGAAGAGAGTATTGCTAGCCACGATCAGTCTGCTCTTAATCAGTTCCTTCACTTTCGGCCAGGCACCCGGCCAGCCGCCCGGCAAATCACCCACAAAACAGCCACGCAAAGTCCACCGCTATGGAGGATTTAACTGCGGTCAGGACCCGATTCTATCCACGGATGGATCGTCCGCCGACGATTTCCTGTCGCCGGGCACTACGAATTACTACCTCGTCCATCTGAAAGATGGCCACTCCTACAGCGCAGACGTTTGGGACTCGCTGGATACGTACATAAACGTCACCGGACCCCAGATTACCCTGCTTGCCAGCGGTACCTGCACCCCAATTACAACTACTACCGACGTTTCCAGCATTGACCCCGATCTCAGCAACGACTTCTCCGGCAGAATTTCGTGGGTGCAGTCGGGCAATGCCGACGCAGTGCTTTCGGTGAACAACCCCGACCAAACCTACTCCTACGAATACACGGTCCGTATCACCGACACCACGATGCGCAATGCGCGCTGGAGCACAGCGTTGGGCGGCGCTTTCTCCACACACTACGGATTTCTGAACGCCACGGCCTCTGCCATAACGGGTACGCTTACTCTTTACCAATCCGACGGTGCGGTTTATACCGTGCAGGTCAACATTCCGGCTGGCGGCGAGGTTTTCGAAACGGTTTGCGGAACCGGTTCACCCGGCTGCAGCTCGCAAAACATTCAGGTACCACCAGACAAGGCCGGGTTCGCTACGTTTGTGTTTGTTGGACCGCCGGGCGCGGTTACGGCGGATGGGTATTTCCAGGCAGTGCAGAGTGGGGGGATCGTGATCGTGCCGACCGCGTGGGCACCGAAGAACTCTCAACACTAGCGCCAGAGCGCATGGGAACTGATCAAGGGCGAAGTGTCTGCCGCACAAGTTGCTGCCCGAGCAGAAGTGGAAGCTTCCACGCGCTCGGCCCACTGCCTAAGCAGGGCGCATCGACGTAGTCCGGGCGTGGTCCGCGACTGGAGCATTCTCCACCTACTGCTTCCGCCCAGCAGAACGCGGACAGACGCGGTAGAATAAGTCCTAACGAGTAAGCGATTTTGATCCCGGGTGAGACTTCGCGCGTGTAGACCCGCCTGGTCAGGTATTTGATGAAGAGATTTGCTGTCCTTCTCCTCGCGACATTTCTGGGTGCGCCCTGGCTGATGGCCCAAACCAGCCAATCGACCGGTCAGGACGAGACCGTCGTCGAGGAAATCATCGCCCGCATTAACAACAACATCATCACCCGGGCCGACCTGCGCCGCAGCCAGGAACAATTGCAATCCGAGTCCAAACAGCCCGACCCCTCCGGTATGGCGTCCGAACCCAAAGAGCAGGATTTGCTTCGCGACCTCATTGACCAGCAACTTCTACTGCAAAAAGGCGAGGAGCTGGGGATCTCCGCGGACACCGAGGTGGTCAAGCGGCTCGATGAGTTGCGCAAACAGATGCACGCCGAGTCCATGGAGGACCTGGAGAAGGCCGCGCAGGCGCAGGGTGTCTCGTGGGAAGAATTCAAACAGAACCTGAAGAACAGCATCCTCACGCAACACGTGATCAGCCAGGAAGTGGGCGGCCACATCACGGTGTCGCAGCAGGATATCCAGCAGTACTACGACCAGCATAAGGCCGACATGGAGCGCCCGGAACAGGTGCGCATGAGCGAGATTCTGATTTCGACCCAGAAAGCGCCGGCGGTCAAGACCGAGAAGGGGCAGGAAGTGCTGCCAGAGACCCCGAGTCCAGAAGTGGTCGCCGCAGCCAAGGCCAAGGCAGACAAGGTTTACGACCTGCTAAAAAAGGGTGGCAACTTCGAGGATCTTGGCCAAACAGTACTCTGACGGTCCCACGTCGGCCGCTGGGGGCGACCTGGAATACTTCAAGCGCGGCACGCTCTCCAAAGAGCTCGAGGAACGGGTATTCGCCATGAGCCCGGGTGGCTACACCGAGCCTGTCCGCACCAATCAGGGATGGGTCATCTTGAAGATCACCGAGCACCAGAGCCCCGGCATTCCTCCTCTGAAAGAAGTGGAGAGCCGGGTTCAAGAACAGATCTACATGACCAAGATGCAGCCCGCTTTGCGCGATTACCTGACAAAGCTGCGCGAGGATGCCTACATTGACATCAAGGCTGGTTACGTTGACACCGGCGCGAGTCCGAACGAAACCAAGCCGGTTTACACCACAGCCACCACCGAAGGTTCGTCGAAGGCCAAGAAAAAGAAGAAGTTCGGTCTCTTCTAAGGAAGCTCGGATTGAGTCTGTCGGGAGTCCCTCAGGGGCTAGAGCCCGACCTACTATCACAGGCCCTTGCGGACGGCCTGAAGGCCGTCCCCTTCAAAGAACCAGACTTGATCAGAGTCTCCCTAAAGCATTTTCACCTATGATGTATTGGCAACCTGGGAGCGCGCCTTCTGGCGTGCATTGTGGGCTGCATCTTCCGATCGCCCGCCGAGTGGGGATGCTAGCGGATTGCCCGGGAACGATTCGGTTTTGCATTCGGGTACGGCTATGCCGGTCTCGCAATGAATTTCAGTTTCCTAACGAAGCAGAGTCGTGGGATCAGGATCTGCGGGAACTCCGTCGGGCAGCACGGTCTGGGATTCTTCGGTCGTGTCACCTTCTCCCGGCGCCAGGAAAAGATTCTGTTCGATGCCATGTTGCTTGGTGTAGAGCTCGTAGTAGCGACCACCCAAATCGAAAAGCGATTGATGGCTTCCGTGCTCGACGACCCGTCCTTCCTCGACCACCAGGATCTGGTCCGCTCGGCGAATGGTGGAAAGCCGATGCGCGATGACGAAGGTCGTGCGGCCTTGCATCAGGTAAGAAAGTCCTTCCTGGATTAGGGCTTCCGACTCCGAGTCGAGACTTGAAGTGGCTTCGTCGAGGATGAGAATACGAGGGTTCGCCAGGATGGCGCGCGCGATGGAGACCCGCTGTCGCTGGCCGCCGGAAAGCTTCACCCCGCGTTCTCCGATGATGGTGTCGTACCCCAGATCATATTTCTCCGCGAACTCGTCCACTCGAGCGATGGCGCAAGCCCGGAGAATCTCCTCTTCCGTCGCATGGGGCTTGGAAAAAGCCACGTTCTCCCGAATGCTTCCGTCGAACAGAAACGAATCCTGCAACACCATGCCCAGTTGCGAACGATAAGACTCCAGCCGGACTGTGGACAGATCGACCGAGTCCACCAGAACTTTGCCTTGGTTCGGGGTATGGAAGGCGGCAATCAGTCCGATGATGGTGGACTTGCCCGATCCCGAGGACCCGACGAGCGCCGTCACGGTACCAGGACGTGCCTGAAACGAGATGTCGTGTAGGACCGTTTTCTTCTGCTCGTAAGCAAAAGTGACATTCTGGAAGGCGACATCCCCGCGTATCTCGGCAAGTGTGACCGTCCGGTTGGGGTCTTCGTCTTCGGGAGTCTCGTTGAGGACTTCGCGGGTGCGTTCCAAGCCTGCGAGTGCTTCCGTGAGCTGCGTGCCGATGCCAACAACCTGGAGCAATGGCGCTGCAAGATACCCGAGGAACATGGTGTATGTAAAGAATCCGCCTAGCGTCAGCTTGCCCGCAAGAATCTGACGCGTTCCCATGAACATGACAATCGCCCCGATGATGCCCATGAGAGTCGTCGACGACAGGCTCATGACCGAAGTCGCGGTCAGCGTGCGAAAGACATTTTGCAGCAGGCGTTCAACTCCCGCGCTGAACACCTCATGCTCACGTTGCTCAGCGTGATAACCCTTCACAACGCGCACTCCGCCCAGCGATTCTGTCAGACGGCCGGTGACTTCGGCGTTGATCTTTGCGCGCTCACGGAAGATGGGACGGATAGTCCGGAAGGCTTTGCCCAGACCAAATCCCAAAGATAGCCAGGAAGGCAAAGGCGATGGCGGTCATCAGCGGGCTGAGGTGAATCAGGAAGGCGAAGGCGATGACTGCGGTGAGCAACCCGCCGACGAAGTCTACCAATCCCGTGCCGACAAGATTGCGTACTCCCTCGACGTCACTCATGATGCGCGAAACCAGCGTGCCCGTCTTGTTGGCGTCGTAATATGCAACCGATAATCGTCCAACGTGCTCCTGCACGCGACGACGCAACTCGGCGATGAGTTTCTGCGCCGCTTTGGAGAGCGTCTGCGTCAGCGCAAATGACGTCAGTCCCTGGATGAGCGTTGCCAGCAGGACCACGCCCACGAGCGGATAGAGCAGTTTGAAGTGCCGCTTACCGATGACGTCGTCCACCAGATACTTGGTGGAAGCGGGAAGCACGAGCCCAGAGACGCGGTTGATGATCATCAATCCCAGGCCGAGTGCCAATAGCGCGCGGCGTGGCCGGATAAGTTGCCAAACTTCCGGCAGGGCCTTGAATATCTCGGTTTTCTTGGCCGGCTTAGATGGAGCGCTATCCATGATGGAGTAAAGTCTTTGGATTCATCCGACAGGGATTTGGGTTCGGAAGCGGGTTAACGCTTCCGCCGTTGATGCGGTGGTAGGATAATGCACCCCCAGGAGTTCCGATGAAAATCGTGCTTCGTTTTGCCGCCCTACTCTTGATTGCGCTCCCGGTCGTTGGGCAGGACAACCACCAACTCAGGCCCGATGCCAGCCTGCTGGACGAGATCAACCATATCAAGGCGATTGACAACCACTCGCATCCGCCGGCCCTGGACAATGCCGGCCAGCCGGACGACGACTACGATGCGCTACCCTGCGATCCGCTGGAGCCCACTTCGGCCGGGCTGATGTTCCGCGAGGACAATCCCGTGTACATCCAGGCATGGCAGAAGATGTTCGGCTACAAGTACAACGACGCCAGCCCGGAGCACGTAAAGGAGCTGATAGCCGCGAAGGAACAAGTCAAGCAGCAGCAGGGCGAGGACTATCCCAGCTGGGTGCTGGACCAACTCGGCATTGAAAGCGAGTTGGCGAACCGGGTCGCCATGGGGCGTGGTTTGAAGCCGCCGCGCTTCCATTGGGTGCCATTCGACGACACGCTGCTGTTTCCGCTGAACAACTCTTCGCTAGCAGCGCAATCGCCTGATCGCAAAATCTTCTATGGCAGGGAGGAGTTGGTTTTCGCGCGATATCTGAACCAGCTCAACCTGAACGGTGTGCCGCTGACACTGGCGGAATACACGGCGAAGATCGTCACTCCTTTGCTGGAGCTGCAGAGAACGGACGGCGCCTTGGCCGTCAAGTTCGAGGCCGCCTACCTGCGGGCGCTGGATTTCGCTCCCGCGAAGGAATCGGATGCCGCCCGTGTCTATGGGCGTTACGTGAAAGGTGGGGTTCCGAGCGATGCTGACTATAAGACGCTACAAGACTATCTTTTCCGATACATCGCGGGCGAAGCCGGACGGCTGGGGATGGCGGTTCACGTCCACACTGGTGGAGGTTGTGGCGGATACTTCTATCTGGAGGGCAGCAATCCTGTTCTGATGGATTCGGTGTTCAACGATCCGACGCTGCGCAAGACGAACTTCGTGATGCTCCACGGGGGCGCGGGCGGCTTCGAGCAGCTTGTCGCGTATCTGCTGATGAAACCGAATGTCTACGCTGATTTTTCGGAGCAGACCTGGATGACGTCACCGCGCCATATTGCGGCCAGCATTCGCTTCATGCTGGAGTTTTATCCGGAGAAGGTGCTGTTCGGCACCGACCTCTATCCGCTGACGCCGCAAATAAATTGGGAAGAGACCGGCTACCAGACAGAAACCGCCGGACGAACGGCGCTAGCCATCGCGCTTACAGGCATGATGCTGGATGGCGAGATCACTCGCCAGCAGGCGAGTTCCATAGCGCATATGGTCATGCATGACAATGCAGCCAGGCTCTACGGGATCGGCGACTCACAAACGAAGTGATAATGGGTGGAGCAACTGCGCGAATGCATCGCAGTTGGAGCACTATGCAGCGCTCGCGATGATCGAATGATTCAGCGCAGAAGATTTCTCGTTCTTCTGAGTTCGAGTTTGCGCACTGAGCGATTTCGCGCAAACGAAAAAAGGCCACCCGGCAACAGGGCGGCCTTCTCTTCAAGGGAGAATAGTTCCAACGGAGGCTAAACCGTCAAAACTTTCTGCACAAATACTAGGGTCACGGAAAACCCCATGTCAAGCAATTTCTAGGACTTAAATTGCTGTGTTTTCAATAACTTAGATGGCATTGAGGGAATTGCAGGAAATTGACCGAAAACTGCCGAGTTTCCGCGATAGCAAGGTAAGTGCAATGGTTTCAGATATTTAATCGCCTCTTCTCTTAGCGAAGATGCAACTGGATGATCTCGACATCCTCGGGGCGGTCGAAGACACGATCGGGGAAAAGACGCTTCATCAAGATGCGAATGCCTCCAAAAAAAATCCCGAAGATCAGAGAGATCAAGAGAATGATTCCGATCAGCGCAAAAACTCCCACAATCAGATTGCCGATGTTGTCGCGCTTACTCATCGAGGTTGCTTCGTTCCACGTGACCTCGGCTTCGTAGTTTACGGAGTTCAGAAGTGCATGCGCGTCGCTGCTTCCAACGGCCCCGGTTACAACATCGACCAAGGGTCCGCTGCGCCTGACGAGCAGAGAGTTCGGAGATGACTGCTCAACGCTTTGCAAAGCGCGCAGGCGCTCGCCGGCGATTTGTGGCGTCGGATACTGAATCAACGTGAGCGTAAGAGGGCCGCTTTTGGACGAATAGTCCTGAATCAGAATCTCAGGGTCATGACTGAAGTCGACCTGCTCAGGCGTAAGCGGTCCCTTCTGTGCAACCAAAGCCTGTGGGCCGAGGATATATTTGGCCGAGTTTTCCACAGCATCGTTCTTCGGCAAGTACTCGGGAAGACTCGGCAAGTTGGCGGCTGAAGCCTTAGCGGCGGGTAGCGTACCTGCGAGCTCCCGCAATTCCGCCGCAGACATTTCGGTCAAGCGATCGAAGTTGGCGTCCACCAGAACGTTATCCCGGAAGAAAAGGATGCGCTGGTTCGCCGACGCGGCTTTCGTGCCGATGCGTTCCGTCTTCATCACCGGCTGCCGATAAAAAGTGAAGGCGCCATAGGCCCCGGTAGCATCGTTGAATCTTGCTGCCTTCACGGTCAGCTTGCGTCCATCCGCGCGGGTGTACGTTACCGTCTCCGCATCGGCGAAGCCGTACTCTTTCAAGACTGCGGGATAGGCAGCGTCGGCTTTGGCCGGATCGGTGGTTGATTGCGTTGAGCCAGACTTGGTCCAGCCGGCAAATGATTGCGGCAGGACGTCGTTGGTGTCGGATGCGAACGCAACACTCCCTAGTGAGAGGAACAAAACAGCGGCAATGAGAAAACGTTTCACGCGACAGTACTGGGTGAAGGTCAAGAACCTACAGAATTAGACTACTGCGACGGGGGTAAAGTTTCCAGACACAAGCCATCAGCAATTAGCAATCAGCATTCAGCCAGACCTGGGCGCTGGCTACCTACCGGCGCAGCTTAGGGTGCCGACCGCTTTTCTGGCTGAATGCTGAGTGCTGAATGCTAGTTGCTCGGACCTACTCTCCGCTGGGCTTGCTGAGTTTCGATGCCACTTTCACGCCGCTGAGGCCACCAGCATACTTCGCGATGCCCTTGTAAAGCGACTCGGCGATTTTTTCCCGATACTCCGGAGTTTCCAGCTTGTCGGCGTCAGTAGGATTGGAAACAAAGGAGATCTCCGCTAGGATGCTGGGCATGTTAGCGCCGATCAGCACCACGAACGGTGCTTTCTTGACGCCACGATCGCGTAGCGTTGAGTGCTTGCCGGCCAGGCAGCTGTACAGGGACTGCTGAACATCAGTCGCCAGTTCATGTGATTCCTCGATCTTTTCCTTCAACGTAATCTTCTTGACCAGGTCCTGAAGTTCGAAGATTGATTTCTCAGACACGGCGTTTTCGCGCGCCGCCACCTCCAGCGCATCCGGATTCGAGGTGAAGTTCAGGTAGTAGGTCTCGATTCCGCGCGCGGATGGGTCGGGGCTGGAGTTCGCGTGTACCGAGATGAACAGGTCGGCCTGATGCTCGTTGGCGACGGCGGTTCGCGTCTCGAGTGGAATGAAGGTGTCGTCGTCACGAGTGTAGATCACGTCGGCGCCGAGGCGAGTTTCCAACAAGCGGCCCAGGCGCAAGGCAACGTCAAGAACCAGGTCTTTCTCCATAAGACCGTTTGGACCGATAGTCCCGGTATCGTGACCGCCGTGACCAGCGTCAACCACAATGCGCCCAATCTTGAGTCCGAGCGCGCGAGTCAGGCTGCGTTCTCCGGCAGACGTGGGTTCGGCCTCGTGGACGGAAGGCACATCGGCGACTGCGGACTTGCTCGTTTTCTTGCGATCCTTGGCGCGCGGAGCGACGGCCACGGCGGTTGGAGCTGTCGTGGGCTGGCTGGTGGCTTTCAGTTCCGGACCTTTGGTATCTCCGGGATCGGCGAAGAGTGGGTCGTTCGGGTTAGTCGCGTGGGCGACGGTAGTCTGAGTTGCTTTCGCGGGGTTCGTCGTCTTTGGCTTTGCCGCAATGTGCGGAGGGAGGTCGTCGGTGCTGACCTCATCATTTTCGTCTACGACCACCTTGCGATGGGATGGCGTGGACGATGCAGGCAGGTTAGACACTGTGGGATGGACCGCGTTCGCACCAGTGCTTCTGTTGCCGACAGGAGGCTCGCTCGCCGAGTTCTTGTTCGCGTTTCCGTCGCCGGACGATTTGTCTGCCGTTTTGGGAATCGTTTTTCCGGTTGCAGTGGGAACAGAAGGCACAACCTTTCCCGTCGATACAGTTTCCGCCGGGTTGGAATTCGCCGGACTATCCAGTTTGGCCACCTGTGTCTTGGAGTTTGGTTGGCGGCCATGGATATCAATGATGAGTCGGTACGGGTTAGGTAGGAGGAAGGCCGAGTAGTCGGAGACATCCGCAACTTCGAGAACGACGCGCGTATATCCCGGCTGATACTGGGCGACGCGGATCTTCTTCAGGAACCCATCATGCACGTCGAAGCTCTTGCCGACCAGGACGGAGGCAAGCTTCGTGTCCGGCAGATCGAAGAATATGCGATCCGGGTCGGGCACGCGTCCGGCTTCGTACTTTACTTCCCGGTCGACATCGATCGCCACACGAGTGTAATCCGGAGTAGACCAATGGCGGATGCCGGTCACCATAGGTAGCCCCGACTTCTTCGCGACGGTAGTTTGTGAAACGTTTTCCTTTGGCGAGGTTTCCGGCGGCTCCGTGCGCGCTTCCTCGACCGGCTTCTTGCTCGGCTTGGGTTGGTTCAACTCAGCCAGCGCCTGTTTCGCCTCGCGGGCTAGAGCCTGGCGAGGATATCGCTGCAGGAACTCCTCAAATGTCTTGCGTGCGTCCTCGTCGTCGCCGAGGTCTTCGGCGTAGATCTGGCCAATCGTAAACAATGCCTGGAAGTGGTACTTGCTGCCCGGATACTCATGTCGCAAGAACTCGTATTCGCGGATGGCTGAGCGCAAGTCCTTCTCGCCGGGTTCGAACTGGCGGCCCATGGTTGCCAGTATTTCGGCCACGGCGATCACGCTGGCGTCGGCTTTGCTGGAAGCGGGGGCTACGTAATAGACCTTACGATAGGCGTCAGCGACGCGCTGGTAATCGCGACGGGTACGTTCCTCTGCCGGACGGCCGTTGAGCGCCTCGCGCATCTGCTCGGCTTTCTCGAACTGGTCGGCGGCTTCCTGCTTGCGAGTGGCCGCATTCCACGCGAAGCTGTTTCGGTTGGCGCCCGCCAAGAGCAGCAGCAAGACCATGGCACTCAATACTTTGAAATAGCAAGTGTTATGGATATGACAGGGTGAGGGAAGGGGGTTCGCGGATCGTACCGCGCCTCGTGCGGAGAAGAGCGTCGCCATATGGACATGCTTCCGGATACTCGCCCGCCACACCCGCGCACTTAGCGCGACCATGGCCGAGTGCAATCCGGCGGAGCCGTCGTCGTCCAGAGCAATTCAATTATAGGTGTGGCAGGACTGCGAACAAACACGGAAAGCACCGCGGAATCAGGGGAGTGACCCCTCCCGAAAGGACCACCCCGGAGGCAACGGTCAAATCCGCGGCAGCGCGGACGCGCCGCGGTTAAAAAGGGACCTGATTTGGGGCTGCAAGAGATACCAGATGATGAGAACGCTGATGGCTAACTTGATCAGGCGATAGCCGCCTAGAAAGAACCCGAAGCGAAGGCCCATGAACAGCAGCCCGGGCAATGAGAAAAGGATTGAGATGGCGGCCAACACGATGCACAGAATACGTCCCCACTCACGAAACGTCCAAACGCCGTATCCGGCAAGCGCTGCGACGACCGCAAAGATGAGCGTGAACGCAGCTCCCACGATGCCCACAAACAAGCCCATTCCGCCAAGTGGAATGCTGTTGCCGGCGGCGAACATGGCGCCCAGGACGCTACCACCAATCCCGAGCGCGATCGCCAAGCAGACCAGGAACGCAGCAGCGAGGAAGTGGTAGATCGCGATCAGGACGATTCCCGTTGGACGCATGTTGGTTCTCCTGTGTTACTGAATCAAGCCGGACAGTAAGTGAAGCAAGCGAAGCAAGTCAAGCACAACTGTTTGGGTATATTCTTGTCACACCCATGCCCACCAAGCTGGAAGAGATCGTCGCTGCCACCCGCGAACGAGTTGCGGTCGCCAAGGCTTCAGCCGATCTCCGTGCGCTTGGCGAGGCGGCGGAGCGGCATCAGCCGCGAGGATTCTGCGACGGCCTGCGGCGTGGGGCCGGGTCTGGTATTGCGGTGATCGCGGAGTTGAAGAAGGCGTCGCCGTCGAAAGGATTGATTCGCGAGGACTTCGACGTGGCGAGTCTGGCTGTGGAACTGGAAGAAGCCGGAGTCGTAGCTCTCTCGGTGCTGACCAATGAACGATTCTTTCAGGGCTCGCTGGAGAACCTGGAGATTGCGTCCGAAGCTACCCGCCTGCCGTGTCTGCGGAAAGACTTCATCATCGATGAGTTTCAATTGCTCGAAGCGCGGGCCCATCGCGCCGATGCCGTGCTGTTGATCGTCGCCGCTCTCACGCAGGCAGAGCTGGCCAATCTGCATCGCCGGGCGGGTGAGTTGCAACTGGATGTTCTCTGCGAGGTGCACGACCGCGTGGAGTTGCAGCGCGCCCTCGATGCCGGTTGCGAGACAATCGGGGTAAACAACCGGGACTTGCACACCTTTCGCGTTGACCTGAATACATCGCTGCAACTGGCTGGGTTGATACCTCCCGGAGTGATCAAGGTCGCCGAGAGCGGTATCGAAACTGGCGACGATATTGCCGCCTTACGAGAGGCCGGATTCGACGCGTTTCTGATCGGTGAGTCGCTGATGCGCGCGCCGCATCCCGGAGAGGCGTTACGGGCGCTGCTGGCGCAGGCGGTCGCGGCTCGATGACTTGGGTAAAGATTTGTGCAACCACGAATCTGAACGATGCGCAGGCCAGTCTGTCGGCGGGTGCCGATGCTTTGGGGTTTATCTTTGCGCCCAGCTCACGGCGAATCGAGGTTGCGCAGGCGGCGGAGATCATCGCAAGCCTGACGGATGAGATTGAAAAGATTGGTGTCTTCGTGAACGAGACGCCCGGGCAGGTCGCCGAGATTGTCGAGCAAGCCGGATTGACCGGAGTCCAGCTTCACGGGGATGAGCCTGCGCGCCAGATGCAGGAATATCGGGAGGCGGTCGGACAACGCAAGATCATCAAGTCCGTACAAGCTCTGGAATTATTGGGGGCACCCGGCATTTTGAATGCTTACTTGCAATCGCGCCAGAACATTGACGCGATCCTTCTGGATGCGGGATCGCCGAGCCAGCGCGGCGGCACTGGGCAGACCTTCGATTGGACCGCGGCTGCGCCAGTCGTGGCCAAGGTCCGCGCGCAAATGCCTGTGATCATCGCGGGAGGATTGAACCCCGAGAACGTCGGCGAGGCTATCCGGTTGTTTGCACCCTGGGGAGTGGATGTGGTCTCGGGCGTCGAGCGCGAAGTAGGCAAGAAAGACGACGCCAGACTGCGGAGTTTCGTCGGTGCGGTGCGTCAAGCACAGTTCGCATTGCGGTAGAAGGGAATCATGGAAGAAACAACCAGCAACGAGCAAAGTCTCTACGGTGGCTCCGCCGCTCAGCAAACAGGCCAAACAGCCGAGTGTGCGTGCCGTTCCCGGACGGTTTGGTTCCTACGGCGGGCGGTACGTTCCTGAAACCTTGATGGCGGCGTTGCAGGAACTTGAGACTGCCTATGCGGTGGCGCGTAAGGATAAAACATTTCGCGACGAGTACCATCACCTGTTGGCCGATTTCGCGGGGCGTCCCACGCCGCTATTCCACGCCGAGCGGCTAACCCAGGAGCTTGGCGGCGCGAAGATCTATCTGAAGCGGGAAGACCTGCTGCACACCGGAGCCCACAAGATCAACAACTGCATTGGCCAGGCGCTGCTGGCTCGACGCATGGGCAAACACCGGATCATCGCGGAAACCGGCGCCGGCCAGCACGGAGTCGCGACGGCAACGGTCTGCGCGCTTTTCGGTATGGAGTGCGTGGTCTACATGGGGACCGAAGACATGCGGCGGCAGGAGCTGAACGTCTTTCGCATGAAGCTGCTGGGAGCTGAGGTGCGCGGCGTCGATTCGGGTTCGCGCACGTTGAAGGACGCTATCAATGAAGCCATGCGTGACTGGGTGACCAATGTTCGCACCACGCACTACCTTCTGGGCAGCGTGTTGGGAGCGCATCCCTATCCGACGATGGTGCGGGACTTTCATCGCGTCATCGGCCAGGAAGCCCGCAAACAGATTCTTAAGACTGAGGGGCGGTTGCCTACCGCGGTCATCGCTTGCGTTGGCGGCGGCTCAAATGCGATTGGCGTGTTCTACGAATTCATCAAGGACCGCGAAGTGAAACTGATTGGCGTGGAAGCCGGCGGGCGCGGCCACTCGCTAGGGGAGCACGCAGCGCGATTTGACGGCGGGGGGCCAGGTGTGTTGCAGGGAACGTATTCTTATGTTTTGCAGGATCCCGGCGGACAGATCGCAATGACGCACTCCGTTTCAGCCGGTCTGGATTATCCGGCGATCGGTCCCGAGCATGCTTCGCTCCATGACCAGGGACGTGCGGAGTATGTTTCGGCGAGCGACCAAGAGGCGCTCGATGCGTGTCTGAAGCTGGCGCGGATGGAGGGCATTATTCCCGCCCTGGAATCTGCGCACGCAATTGCGGAGTGCATCAAGCGAGCGCCGAAGATGGACAAGTCGGACATTGTGATTGTGAACGTGTCGGGGCGTGGCGATAAAGATATAGGAATTTTGCGGGAGAATTTGGGGTTCTGAGGTACTTAGCGGGTAGTGCGGCGCATCAGCTGGATTATTTATCTGTTTCGGTAGCTGGGGACAGCAAACTTTGAAGGGGCACGGCTTCAGCCGTGCCGTTCGTGGGCGTGGAGAGTTGGGCTTCAGCCCCTGAGGGAATTCGCAGTTCCGGTCAACACCGAAGTCCCGCAGTGGCTAAAGGCACCATGATGACAGCGACTTATGGCGCACGGCTGAAGCCGTGCCCCTTCAAAGCGTGGGATCCTCCTGAATAATGCAGGTTCAGCGCCGCTGGCCTGAAAGGCCGGCTCTACCTGGCTACACCAATTCTGGAAACGCGCTAACAGCAAAGGAAGCTAAGGGAGCAATTTGGCAATCATCTTCAAGAAACGACCCGGGCTGGTGGTCTACATTACATGCGGCGACCCCAGTCTGAACGCATCGCGCGAGATTGCACTGGCCGCGATTGCTGCAGGTGCAGACGTGATCGAGCTGGGCGTGCCCTTCAGCGATCCGGTTGCGGACGGCCCGGTGATCCAGCGCGCCAGCGAGCGAGCGCTGCAACATGGTACCAACCTGATCGGTGTCCTCGAGGTAGCAAAGCAACTTCGGCAGCAATCGAATGCTGGACTGATTATCTTCTCGTACCTGAATCCCATTTTGCAGTTCGGCCTGGAGAAGTTTTGTGCGGCCGCCGCTGAAGCTGGCGTGGATGGCGCGCTTGTCACTGATCTTCCCGTCGAAGAGGCCGGGGAATATCTTCGCGCGATGAAGGCGCACAAACTCGCGCCCGTGTTTCTCGCCGCCCCCACCAGTCCGGAGAAGCGCTTGCGCGATGTCGCGAAGCACTCGCGCGGATTCGTGTACGCAATCTCGCGCACGGGTATTACCGGCACGCGGCAGGAGCTAGCAGGTGACGCGCGATCGTTGGTCGAGCGCCTGAGAGTTCACACCAAACTGCCGATCGCCGTCGGATTTGGAGTTTCGACTCCCGAGCAATTCGCCGAAGTAGGGAGCTTCGCCGATGCGGCGGTGATAGGAAGCGCGATTGTTCAGAGGATCGAACAAAATCCGGGGCGGGAGGCAGCGGCCGTGTCAGAATTCCTGGCTTCCCTCACCGGAACAGCGCAGGAAGCCGTCGGTAGCAGGTAGACTTGCACCCCTGCGGCAAGATAACGAGGCAATCGGGCCATGGACATCGCGGGTTGGCGCCGGAAGATCGACGATCTCGACCGCGAGTTGGTGCGCCTAATCAACGAGCGAGCCGAATGCGCCCGTGAAATTGGCAAGCTGAAGCGCAACTCGGCAATGCCCATCTATGAGCCGGACCGCGAGAAGATAATTTTCGAGAACATCGCGCGCGACAATGCGGGGCCGTTGTCAGATGTGCAGTTGCGCCAGGTCTACGAACGCCTGGTGGATGTGATGCGCCAGATCCAGCGCGAAGAAATGGCTCCGGAGACCCCGGTTGAGGGCGAGATCACGGAACTGGAACCGAACAAGGGCAGGGACTAGAGGTTAGGGGTTAGTTTGAACCCATGGGAACCGTTACAGGTTAGTTCCGGTTACTGAGGGTGTGTGAGAACTGTGCCGTCCCTGAAGGGACTCGTTATTTTTTTAAACCTTACCCAGGGCCTACGCCGTGGGCTAAATTCAGTTCCGCCCTGCGGGGCTAGATTTTGAGCAATCGTTCCACGGCGCAGACTCAAAGCCGGTTCTCACACACGGTCTTAAAGGCGAAAAGCGAAAGGCGAAGAGCGAGATCATGATTGTTGCGATGTTGGAACATGCCAACGAAGACCAGATCCAAAGGGTGACCGAACACCTGATGAGGATGGGCTTTGCGGTGCATCGCACTACGGGCGCGCGGCAGAGTGTCCTTGCCGCAGTGGGTAAACGTATCGACTTCGACACGCGTGACCTCGAGGTGCTGCCGGGCGTGGAACGCGTGCACCGTATCAGCGCCCCTTACAAGCTCGCCGGACGCCAGTTTCATGAGCACGACACTGTCATTAAGCTGCCCAACGGGACAGAGATAGGCGGCAAGGAAGTGGTTGTGATGGCTGGCCCGTGCTCGGTAGAGTCGAAGGAGCAGTTGTTTACTGCGGCCGAGATGGTGGTCAAGGCCGGCGCCAAGGTCTTGCGTGGTGGTGCGTTCAAGCCGCGCAGCTCGCCGTACACCTTTCAGGGGCTCGGACTTGAGGCGCTGAAACTGCTGAGGGAAGCTGGCGACCGCTACGGCATGGCCGTAATCAGCGAGGTCATGGAGATCTCGCAAATCGAAATCATGTTGCCCTACATCGACATCTTCCAGGTGGGTGCGCGCAACATGCAAAACTTCAACTTGCTGCGTGAAGTAGGCAAGGTGCGGAAGCCGGTCCTGTTGAAGCGCGGCATTGCGGCGACCATCGAGGAGATGCTGCTGTCGGCGGAGTACATCTTGTCCGGAGGGAACTACCAGGTCATTTTCTGCGAACGCGGCATTCGGACCTTCGAGACCTATACGCGCAACACGCTCGATATATCGGCGATTCCCATTGTGCATAAGTTATCGCACTTGCCGATTACCTCCGATCCTTCGCATGGGACCGGATTGCGTGACAAAGTCGCGCCGATGGCATGCGCCTCGGTTGCCGCCGGGGCCGATGCGTTACTGATCGAGGTGCATCCCTCGCCCGACGAGGCATTGTCGGATGGCGCGCAGTCGCTGTATCCGCAACAGTTTTCCGAACTCATGGACCAGTTGCGGATGATCGCTCCGGCGGTGGGGCGGACGATTTGAGTCACTCCGGGAAGGCCTTTGGTGGGAGCCCCCTGCTTAAGCAGGGGGGAAGCGGGACTTCAGTCCAACGGAAAGCGAGGCGCTCTTGAGATGGGCTTTAGCCCTGGGTATTTCGATTCCAGCGCTAAAGCGCATGATTAGAGTCGCGGCTCTTCACGGAGCGCTGAAGCGCTCCTTCTCCCGCATAAATGCGGGGGCTCCCACCAAGACTAACAATCCAAACGCCACATTTTCCGTGGCTTGTGAAGGCGGCCTCCACCCGGACGCGGTACAGGAGTGAGACTACTCTAGCGATGACGATTCGCCAGATCACGATCGTAGGCACGGGCTTGATCGGCGGCTCGCTGGGGCTCGCCCTTCGCCAACAAGGGTTTCGAGGAACTCTCGTTGGCTGTGATCGCCCCGAGGTGCTGGACGCCGCCGTCATCCGCGGCGCGATCGATCGCGGAGACACCGACGCAAGGCAAGCGGTTGAGGGCGGCGATGTCGTGGTGTTCGCCACACCGATTGGCGGCATACTTTCCACCTTCGAAAAGCTGGCGCCCACGCTTCCCACCGGCACGCTCGTCACCGATACCGGCAGTACCAAGGTGCAGTTCGTCGAACGCGTGCGCATGGTATTCGGCGCGGAAGCGGGAATCCGTGTCCTTCCCGGACATCCAATGGCGGGCAAGGAGCGCGGCGGGATCGAGAATGCAGATGCCGATCTGTTTCGCGGTGCGGTGTGGCTGGTCACGCCAATTAACGCTGAAAAGCAGTGTACGGAGCGGCAGGCAGAGTACATTCAACTGCTGGAGTCAATCGGCGCGAGGATCGTTACAATGGACGCGGAACGGCACGACCGTCTATGCGCGTGGATCAGTCACTTGCCGCAGATGATCGCCACAGCACTTGCTTCTGCGCTGCGCGATGAACTGGGAGAGGACGAGGCCATTGCAGAAATTGGCGGTCGGGCATTGCGGGAAATGACACGGATCGCGAGCAGCCCTTACTCCATGTGGCGCGACATTGCGCTCACCAACAGCCAGAACATCGAAGAGGCGCTGCTGCGCTTTGAGCAGCAATTGGCACATCTGCGGGAGAACCTGCGCGGGCCGGGGCTGCGGGAGATGTTCGAAAGCGCCAACGAGTTTGGTAAAGGCAGGGGCTAGGGGGCTGGGGCTAGGAGCTACTCCACCGCGTGTCTTTCCGGCCGGGGCTTTTCGTTGTGCGCGCAACTGGTACAAACCCCGTTCGAGATAGCTTACGACTTGGATTCCAGACGAATTGCAGCTAGCGTATAAAGAGCATATAAGCGAAGCTGTAATACGTACAATATTCGCCATCGAGGAACGACGATGCCAACCGCCACAGCAACTGCACCAAGCCGCCCCAAAGACAGCAAGCCACTGCCAAAGAGGGAACCTGTAACCCCCAGTTGGGTGGGACGCGTCCCCCAGCTCAAGCCGGGCCAGTATGCCGACGGCATGCCCATCCATTCGCCCGAATACGTCTGTTGCAAGCTGATTCTGCGGCCCAACAAGTTCCATTCGCGCGAGAGCTTCTTCGACTTCGGTAAGGTTTTTAAGGAGCCCGCAAAAGAGCACGGCGTAAAGTACACGACGGAAGGCTTTATAGAACAGCCGGTCAAGATCCGCGAAGTGCTATTCATCGATACCGACGAATTCCGCCTCTACAACAACGCCTTCATTCTGCGCCGCCGCATCCCCTACAAAGACGGCTTCCCCATCGGCGAGCCCGAAATCGTCTTCAAGTACAGGAGTGGGGAATTGCAGACAGCGGCCGAGACCGACGTCCGACCGAACATCCTCGGCGATCACCGCGTCAAGTTCAAGGTTCAGGCCTTGCCGCTGAAGGAGAAGCTGGGCGGTATCCGCTTGCTCTACTCCCACAACGTTCAATTCACCCGCGGAGCCATCGGAATGGGCCGCGAAAATATCGGCGACATGGACGCTCTGATTGACATACTCCCCGCGCTAGCGAAGGTCAGGAAGCACCCGAAAGAACAGATCCATTTGGTTAGCAACACCATCGTCGAGGAAGTCCTGCAGGACATCGGCTTGCTCGACTTCGGTGACGGCCTGACCTGCAAGGCCAACGTTGCCATCTGGCGTACCCGCGGCGAGCATCGCCCGCTCATCGGCGAATTCGCTTACCAGTTCCGTTTCAAGGACCGCTCCCAGCTCAGCCCGGATGCCCTGCGCCGTACGGAGGCATTCTTTATCGGACTTCAGTACTCCGCCGAAGACTACGTCAACCTAGGTGCCACCAAGACCGCGACGGTTTACCGGTTGCTGGGGAATCCCCCCAAATCGCACGAATGATCGCGCCATCGTTGTCACGAAAAGCCGAGACGCTCGCTGAGCGCCTCGGCTTTTCTTACGAGCATCTCCTCGGTGGGTGATATTGGTGAGCTGGTTCATGTCGAGGATTTGGCTGGTCCGCCGCCCCGAAGAGCGAGCTCGCCCTGGCTGATGGAGTTCACCGCCAGCTGCGGGCTACCATTGGCTAACAGCTCTGCACCGTGAGCTCTCTTAGTTCAGTATGCGTTCTGTTGCCCGGTCAATGACGCCAACAACTTCAGCCGCAAACTCTGGCGTCCGAAATTTCCGTAGCCGTCGCTTTGCTTTCGGCACACTGAACCACGTTGGGTCTCGATATTCCTCGAGTGGTGGAGCTAAGTGCTTGACCTTGCATAAATGAGCATCAACTAGGACTACTTGTCTACGCGAGCCCAGCCGTCCGGGTTTGCAATGCCGGTAGGAAAAAAAGGGGGTGGAATCCACTGAGCCTCTTACGCCGGCTTCTTCGTATGCTTCCCGTGCAGCAGCGTGGGCGTTCGTTGCGTCCTGGCCGACTCTACCTTTTGGAAAAGTCCAATGGCCGTTCCTGGTGCGCACCAAAAGGAACTCCGGTTCACCTTCGCGTACCCGATAACACACCGCAGCCACGTGAACGTGCTGAGGATTAGATGCCGGGCGAGAATTTGAGCGGCGGAGTCGCGAAGCGCCGGCGTACAGGGACGGCGGACAGTCCTTGCGAGACAAAAATTGCACCAGAGCTCCCACCTCCCCAGTATGCTGTGCTTCGCATCCTAAGTGGCATAAATTTTGTGTTAATCGCTGAACCAGTACCAACTGCATAAATAGGGAGCAAGAACTCGATGCGTGTCCCCTCCGACCGGTACGATCTACTTGGAATGGTCGCTTGACGAGAGCTGGGCTTTCCGTGAGTGGATGCCTGCAACTCCCGGGTCGTCAGCTCAACGGACATGGCGTTTTTTTTGCCAATTCTTCGGATACTGGGGTGAAATCGCCATTTCGTTCGTAATCTCCACTAGGCTCGTGCGTGCAACTGGCACAAACCCCGTTCGAGATAGCTTACGACTTGGCCTGTTATCTATATTTGTTGTGAAATCGCCATATCACAAGCAAAAGACGAAACCGCGCAAAGCATTCGGATCGAGCCGGACTGTTGGCAACCGTTGACCAGTCGACCCTTTGCGTCGAGGCGACATACCTCGGTACAATCGCCGGTCGGAAACAAAATCCTATGGCAATGAACAAAGTAGTTGCGAACGCAGACGAGGCCATTCACGACATTAAAGATGGCGACACGGTGATGGTCGGCGGCTTCGGGCTGTGCGGTATCCCCGAGAACCTCATCCGCGCCCTAGTGAAAAAAGGCGTGAAGGACCTGAACACCATTAGCAACAACGTGGGAATTGACGACTTTGGACTCGGGCTCATGCTCGCCGCTGGCCAAATCAAGTCGCACAAGGGAAGCTACGTTGGCGAGAATCGCTTGCTGGAAGACATGGTACTGACCGGGCGGATCGATCTTGAACTCATTCCGCAGGGCACCTTCGCGGAACGAATTCGCGCTGGCGGGGCGGGAATCCCTGGATTCTACACGCCTGCCGGATTCGGGACGGTCGTTGCCGAGGGCAAAGAGACGCGCGAGTTTGATGGCAGGCCCTATGTGCTAGAGACGGCACTGAAAGCCGACTTCGCCCTTATCAAAGCCTGGAAGGGCGACCGTTGGGGCAATCTGGTGTACCGCAAGACGGCGCAGAACTTCAATCCCATGATGGCGACCGCAGCAAAGGTGACGATTGTCGAAGTCGAGCACCTGGTCGAGCCTGGAGAAATCGAGCCAGACCAGGTGCACACGCCGAGCGTGTACGTGCAGCGCATCTTCCAGGGAACCGACTACGAGAAACGCATCGAGCGGCGAACGTTGCGCAAAGCGTGACGCAGGGCGGGCATTTCGAGTGTTTTGGGTGTACTCAGTTGTGCATCGCGTTCAGTAGCGGAGGTGGAAGCCATGTCAGGCGTGTCGTACTGCTGTCCAGAGCGTCCGGATCAGGTTCTCTTCAAGGAGGACCTGCGAGCGAACAACAATACCTTTTACATGATGATAGCGGAGCGCTCTGCCACGTGCCCAAAATGTAAGAAAGCGTACTGCAAATGAGAATGCACGACCAAGAATCTCAACCAAGGATCAGACTTGAGGCGAGGAGACGGCAGTAGTCATAATGTATATGCTTACGGATGCGCCTAAGTTACGTGTTATTAATATTTTGCGGGCAAAATATTGAAAGCAAAGATGCATAAATGGCGGGGGAGGAGGTGCTTTGGCGCGCCCGCAGATTTGAAATCCTGAATACGGTCGTTAGCCATCAGCCGTCAGCTTTCGGCCGATGACGCAAGAGCAGTCACGGGAAGGAGATTCCGATAGGTATCGTGATCCAGTTCAAGATTTATAGCCGATGACTGCTGAGTGCTGAGGGCTGACCGTTAACAGCTAACACAGCTTCCCGTACATCGACGTGTAGTTCAGGCCAATCTCGCCGCAGCTGCCTTGCTCCACCGAATAGACAATGCAGGTATCGAACGGGCGTGAGTAAATATGCAGGCTCACGGCGCGCTGTCCCCATTCGCGGGGATTGCGCACGTCGTGCACCGGATTCAGCGGGTCAACCGCTACCGGGTTCGCCGGGGTGATCTCGACCACGTTGGTGGGAACGATGTTGCAGCGATGGGCGGCGAGGTCCTCGGAGAGAAGGCGGAAGTTCTGCACCGCAAGCCGGCCGATCGGCGCGGCCATCCAGCAATTCTGTCCCTGGTGATTGTGGATGGAGCTGCCCATGCCGACCTCCCAGCAGATCGCCAGCAGTTCGTACAGATCGGTCTTGTCAATCAGGTTGCGGGTATAGTGCTGCGCATTCCAGAAGAGATATGGCTTCAGCGACCCAGGATCGACCGCATTCTCCTGTAGATATCGCAGCGTGCCGTTGACCTCAGTAAAGTCGTCCTCCTTGAGCTTATGCAGACCTTCAATGAAGTGCTGCACCGAAACCTTTCGTGTTGCCCGATCTGCTGACGCAACAGTTTCCAAGACGACCTCCTACTGGGACGAACCGCTTATTCTAACCCGGTTTGCAAAATCTTTGTGTCCGGCGAGATTTCTGGGAATCCAACGTGCCACGGAGTGGCTCCAAGTCTATAATGAGCGCAAGTACCACCCAGGCCAGGTGGCTCAGCGTTCGGCACTGGAGTTTTCCATGAAGTCACGCCCTCTCGCCGTTGCAACCGCAATGCTGCTGAGCGTCCTCCTCGCTGTTCCTTCGTTCGCGCAGAACACCACGCAAACCCAGGCACCATCAGCGCAGACGCCAAGCAATCCACAAGATCAAACCCAACCGGCGGCAGACACGAGCGCTAACACGACTCCGCCAGCGGATACTGCGTCCACTCCAGCGTCGACGCAGGACGCGCCCAAAGCCACCCACGATAAAGGCAAGAACGACATCGATGACATCGGCAATCGCAAAGTCGGCTTCGGGCAAGGGTATCGGGGACTGGTACGGGTACGACACCGAGATCAAGATGGGCAAGCAGTACGCCATGATGGTCGAGTCGAGCGCGCGGATGATCCAGGACCCGGTCATTGTTGAGTACGTGAACCGCATCGGCCAGAACCTGGTTCGCAACTCCGACGCTAAGGTGCCGTTCACCATCAAGGTTCATCGACTCCGACGACATCAACGCGTTTGCCTTGCCCGGCGGATTTTTCTACGTCAATAGCGGCCTGATCCTCGCTGCGGACGATGAAGCCGAACTGGCAGGCGTGATGGCGCACGAAATTGCGCACGTTGCGGCCCGGCATGCGACCCGCGAGATGACCCGCGCCAACTACGCGAGCATGGCTTCGATTCCGCTGATCTTCGTGGGAAATTGGGGCGTGTATGAAGCCGCGAGTCTGGCCTTGAACCTGGCGCTGCCGCTGACCTTTATGAAGTTCTCGCGCGGCTTCGAAGCGGAAGCCGATTACCTGGGCGTGCAGTACATGTATAAGGCAGGCTACGATCCGCAGGCCTTTGTCTCCTTCTTCGAGAAAATTAAGGCGCAGGAAAAGAAGAAGCCGGGCACGCTGGCCAAGGCCTTCGCTTCTCATCCGCCAACGCCCGATCGAATTCTCAAGACCCAGGAAGAGATACGCAACGTGCTCCCCGCGCGTCCGGAATACATCGTTAACACTTCTGAGTTCAACGACGTGAAGGCCCGCTTGGCGGCGCTGGAGAACCGCAAGAAGGGCATCGAACAGAACGACACCACCAAGCCCTCGCTGCGGCGCACGCAAACCGCGGACAGCGACAAGGGGCAACCCACCAATACGGGCGACGATCGTCCGACATTGCAAAGGCGCGACGATGACTTCATCGCCAGCGCGGGTCAATGGTAGGCGCTAGAATCGAACTCTTCCGGCGGTCGCGTGCCGCCGGTGGCTGGGGCTCGGCATGTTGCGCGCTCGCCATTCCTGGTTGCGAACATAGCTAACGAAGCCCGCCATGCTTGACGAGTGCCGCGGCACTTTAGGGGCCGGCTACGCTCTCTTCCAGTGCTGCAGCCTTCCGTGCACTTTCGTAATGACGCTTGGCAATGATATTGCCGATCACGTTGACGATCACGGTTGGAACCAGGACCGTGACCAGCATGGCCACATCGATGGAGTCGCCTTGTCCAGTTGCCCAGTCGTAACACGCCAGGGCGGTGATCAGCAGAAACATGCCCACAAGCACGTAATAAAGGGCATGCACAATCCACCCCCACCACACAAATGGCTTGTGCATGAGGAGCAAACGGTCAAGGACGGTCTTGGTGGGGTTCTGTCGCTGAGAAACCTTGACCGGGCAGACCGCGGCAATAGCGTCGGTGATCCTGCTTACCACCGTAGCTTCCAGGCTTTCGAGCGAACCCGCGGGTACCCTCGCTACCACTCCTCCGGCGGCGGCCGACTTGTGCAGCGTATCGGCAAACTCCATCAGATCGGTGGCTTGTTTGACCAGTTGCTTCGCTTTTCTTTGTGCATCACGCTCTTCGAGCATCGACTTCACCTTGGTGCCGATCAGGCCGGCAGTCGGTCCCAAGATGGCGCCGAAAATCAGGCTGTCGACGTCCTTGCTGTCAAAAAACACGACGCACCTCCTTCTGGCTGATAGAGCGCTTGGAACTGATACTCAGGCTTGAATTATTGCTTGCGAGGCTCGCCTAGACAATGTAATTTTTGACCGCCCATAGTACTGCGCCCGGTGGTTGAGCTCTGCTTCTTCTTCTTCCGTCGCGATTCGAAAACTGGGAAGAGCAAATCTAATGTCTGGCAAGGTTGCGTCGAGCGAGGAACACCGTAGTCATCGCGCGCGCAAACCCTGGTCATGGAGGACTGGTGACGTCACTGGCTTTGCACTTCCCGGATATATCGACCCACACTCTAAGGACGCCACGGGTGAGTGCATTAACCCGACCAGCGCCTTCCCGGTTCGCTTGGTTCTTTGTCCACGGTGTCATTGTCTTGAGATGTATCATGACGTGGGCTAAGCTCGGTCAGCAGGGTTAAGACTTAGGGTGCAGAACGGAGACAAAATCCATGGCCCTATTTTGGACGGATTCGATCGTGCTTTGCTATTCGGATGTCGAGGCGGCGACGGATTGGTGGATTAAAACTTACGATTGTGAGGAAGCGAAGGCGCCAGATTGGGACGATCCCCTTCCATCTGATGTCGCTCTTAAGCTTCCAGGCGAGCCTGAACCTAGGGTTTGTCTGAGAAACCAGGCGGAGGTCCAGCAGGCGGGACTGCCGGGTTCAGACGAACACCCCATCATTTTTTGTAGAAAGCTACAGAAGGCTCACGAACATCTGCTGGGCACCGGTGCCGCAGCAGGTTTGATTCAAGATGGCGGCGACACGCAGTTCTTTGAGGTGCACGATCCCGAGGGAAACGTCATAGAGATTTGCAAGGAACCCTGACCCTAGTTCTTCTTATCTGGCTTCATTACGATCGCACAATGCACTGGCACAATCGCCCCGCGGCTGGGATCGGCATGTTGGGCGCGCGCCATAACTTCGCTGCGAACGTAGCTGACGAAGTCCGCCATCTGGCGCTGCATTTCGTCCATGCGCTCGCGCATTTGCAGAATGATCGCGATACCCGAGATGTTCACTCCCAAGTCCCGCGCCAGCGACAGGATCAGCTCCAGGCGCTCGATGTCTTCGTCGGTGTAGAGGCGCGTGTTGCCCTCGGTGCGCGACGGCTTCAGCAGACCTTCGCGTTCATACAGGCGCAACGTCTGCGGATGGATGTCGTACATCTCCGCCACTGCGCTGATCATGTACGCGCCTTGTTTCTTACGCTTGGCCATAGTCCTCTCGTTAGCTGTCGGCCATCGAGCCTCAGCTTTCAGCTTGGTCTTTGTTCGCCGCCGTAGCATCACGTCCCCTGCCCTTAAGCTGATGGCTGACGGCTGAGAGCTGACAAGCTTACTGATCGCATACACCAAATGCGGCAGGCCTGAGTGGGTCACTTGCCGCTCGACCTGCATTCCATTGCGCTCCGCCACGCGCCGCGACGGCAGGTTCTCGGGCCGGATGAACGACACCACCTTCTCCGCCGCGAGCTCACGAAACGCATAAGCTATGCATGCCCGCGCCGCCTCAGTCGCGTAGCCATGACCCCACTGGTCGCGGCGCAAATGATAGCCAACCTCAAGCTCTGGCCCGTCCTCGATCTGCTGGATAGCCAGTCCACAATCACCAATCACGTCGCCGCTTGTCTTGAGCACCACGGCGTAGATCCCGTGGCCGTGCTCGGCATAGCGACGAAGATTCCGTTCGATCCACTCCTCCGCGTCTTTGCGATCATACGTTCGCGGGAAATATTGCATCGCAACCGGATCGCCGATCACCGCGAAGATCGCATCCACATCGTCGGGACGCAACCGGCGCAGCACCAGACGTTCGGTTTCGAGCACGGGATCGGCAGTTAGCATTTGGCACTTAGCACTTGGCATTCAGCACTTAGCATTCAGCACTCAGTGTGCGAACCTCGCTATTACGGAACTCTCTACCGCTGCGGATCGAAACCGCTAATTGCTAATTGCTCTCCTTCCACAACTCTTCCCGCGGGTCTTCCGGATTCAGCTTTGCCAGTTCGCGCAGAATCTCCTTCGAGCGCTCGTCGGTGACCTTCGGAGGCACGAGCTTGATCTCGACAATCTCGTCGCCGCGTGTACCTTCCTTGACCGCCGACGGAACACCCTTCTCGCGCAGGCGCAGCTTCTGTCCACTTTGCGTTCCGGGCGGAATCTTCAGCAGCGCGCGGCCGTCGATGGTCGGCACTTCGATCTTCGCGCCCAGCGCGGCTTCCGTGACAGTCGCCGGCACCGTGAGATAAATATCGTCGCCCTCGCGCTTGAACACCGGATGCTCACCTACACGCACGATGATGTAGAGATCGCCTGCGGGCGCTCCCTTGGTACCGGCGTTGCCGCGGCCCGGAAGGCGGATGCGCTGTCCGTCGCGCGTGCCCGGCTTGATGCGCACCTTTAGCGTGTCACTGCGCTCGACGCGTCCTTCACCGTGGCAGACAGGGCACACGGTGCGGTTCTTGCCGCTACCGCCGCAGCGCGGGCATACCACGTTGAACTTCATGCTGCCGCTCTTTTGCGTGATCTGTCCCTTGCCGTGGCACTCGGGACACTGGCCGGGGCTCTCAAGGAATCCTTGACCGTGACAGTTGGTGCAGACCTCGCGGCGGGGAATCGTGAGCTGCATCTCTGCGCCCTTGATGGCCTGCCAGAAGCCGACGTTCACCTGGTATTCCAGGTCCTCGCCCGGCTCGGGCCGGGACATCGGCTCCTCACGGCCGCCGCCGAAGATGCCGGAGAAGATGTCGCGGAATCCGCCGGTACCGCCCTTGCGCCCGGCTGCGCCCGCACCCTCGGAAAAGTCATTGAAGTCGAATCCGCTGAAGTCGAAAGGAACGTCCTGGGTATAGGTGCGCGTTCCACCTGGGCCGGCGCCACGTCCAAACCCGCTTGCCCCCTGGCCGCCACCACGCGCGTAGGCTTCCGCCGTTGCCGGGTCGATGTTGTCGGAGTAGAAGCCGATCTGGTCGTAGATCTTGCGTTTCTTGGGATCGCTGAGGACGTCGTTGGCCTCGGAGAGCGTCTTGAACTTTTCCTCCGCGGACTTGTCGCCCGGATTCACGTCAGGGTGATACTTGCGCGCCAACTTGCGAAACGCCTTGCGGATTTCGTCCGCCGAGGCAGTCTTCTTCACCCCGAGGATGCCGTAGTAGTCTTTGTCTTTGTTGGCGGTGGTGGGCATGGTTGGGTCTGGCTACTAGCTCTTAGCCTTTAGCTTTTAGCAGTCTCGATGCTTCTCGCTTCTCGCTCTTGGCCGTTGGCTCTTCGGTACATCCAATTGTCATATTGTCATCCTGAGAGGTTGTGACTTTTTTGATTTCGCGAAGAAACCGACGCTGAAAATAAATAACTTATTGCTCCAAAATGCGCGAAAAATCGAAAGAGTCACAAACTCTGAGCGGAGCGAGACGACAGCCGAGCGCAGCCGAAGGATCTGCGGTTCTTCGCCGCGACAATACCGCAGAGAGCCTCGGTGACAAAACGGAGTTTCGCAGGGCGGCACAAACACTCTCGCGCTCGAATTGTGCCGTGCCCGAGGCACTCTCATCATTACTCTCGCCCACCCACCGCTGAAGCGGTGGGCTATCATCTTCCGTCCCGCGCAGCGGGACTCGACTCTCAGTTAATACTTGCCGTTCCGCCGTCGCCCATCGGGATGACGGCACGGGCGACGAAACCGAATTCGTCGCTGATGACCGGAACCGCTTTCATCCGGCCGTCGACACCGGCGGTTATTAGATACCACCGTCCGTCGTCGTTGTTAAAACTTAACATGTAGGACTGACCGTTTACTTCGAATCTCAATTGTTCCTTCTTTGCCGGGGAGTTCCATTTGGTTGTCGTGACGCAGGCCTAAAGGCCAGCTCCCTATCCTGCCGTCCCTATGGGACTCGGTTTTTTAGGCCCGCCACCCAGCGCTGAAGCGCTGGGCTATCATCTTGCGTCCCGCATAGCGGGACTGTTTCTGCGTATTGCAAGCACCAGCGCGACCTCGTACACGTTAAGTGCAACTACGGCAGTTTCACCCTTGGTGTATAGAAGACGGGTGGAGCACGCCTTCAGGCGTGCATGACTCTGCAACCTGAAAGAGCGCTTTAGCGCCTGAGGTAATGTTTCCTCCGTTACCTCAGCGGCTAAAGCCGGTTTATACCCGCATCCTAGCTGCACGGCTGAAGCGGTGCTCCACCCGATACACCAACGCCGAACAGCTCTAGCTCATGTGAGCAGGGGCGCTCGCGCGCCCCGTACTCGTGAAACTAGCTGCTGATTGCTGATCCTTCGACTCGCGGCCAAATGCAGGCCGCTCGCTCAGGATGACGGCGGCGGTCTCAGACGACCCGCCAATCGCCGTCACTTCTTCTCGTCCACGTCCACGTACTCGGCGTCGATCACGCCTTCGTCCTTCTTCTTCTGCTCCTCGCCGGCCTGGCCGTCTCCACCCGGAGGCGGTCCGCCCGTCGGAGGCGTTTGCGCCGAAGTCGCCTTGTACATGGCTTCCGCCAGCTTGTGCGAAGCCGAAGTCAGGTTTTCGCGCGCCTTGTTCATCGCCGCGGAGTCGGTGCCTTCAAGCGCCTTCTTGGCATCGGCCAGCGCGTTCTCGACGTCGCTGCGCTCCTGCCCGGAGATCTTGTCTCCGTGCTCGCGCAGCATCTTCTCGATGCTATACACCATGCCGTCAAGTTGGTTGCGCGCTTCCACTTCCTCGCGCTTGGCCTTGTCTTCGGCGGCGTGGGCATCGGCGTCCTTCGCCATGCGATCGACCTCTTCCTTGCTCAGACCCGAAGACGACGTGATCGTGATCTTCTGGTCCTTGCCCGTAGCCATGTCTTTCGCATTTACGTTCAGGATGCCGTTGGCGTCAATGTCGAACGTCACCTCGATCTGCGGCACGCCACGCGGAGCCGGAGGCAGTCCGGTCAGGTGGAACTTGCCGAGAGTGCGGTTGTCGCGCGCCATCGGACGCTCGCCCTGCATCACGTGCACCTCAACCGAGGTCTGGTTGTCAGCCGCGGTCGAGAACATCTCCGTCTTCTTGGTCGGGATGGTCGTGTTGCGCGGGATCATCTGCGTCGCCACGCCGCCCATCGTTTCGATGGACAACGTCAGCGGAGTCACGTCGAGCAGCAACAGGTCTTTGACCTCGCCGCCGAGAACGCCGCCCTGGATGGCCGCACCGATTGCGACCACTTCGTCAGGATTGACGCCCTTGTGGGGTTCCTTGCCGAAGATCTCCTTCACCAACTGCTGAATGCGCGGCATGCGCGTCTGGCCGCCAACCAGTACAACTTCGTCGATCTTGTCGGGCGTAATACCAGCGTCCTTCAACGCGGCCTTACACGGCCCGATGGAGCGATCGATGATGTCCTTGACCATCTCCTCCAGCTTGCCGCGAGTCAGCGTCTTGACCAGGTGCTTGGGACCGCTCGCATCCGCCGTGATGAACGGCAGATTGATTTCGGTCTGCATCGTGGTCGAAAGCTCGATCTTGGCGCGCTCGGCCGCGTCACGCAGACGCTGCAAAGCCATCTCGTTGCCCTTGTCGCGCAGGCTGAGGCCTTCGTCCTTCTTGAATTCGTCGATCAACCAATCCACGATGCGCTGGTCGATGTTATCGCCGCCGAGGTGCGTGTCGCCGTTGGTGGACTTCACCTCGATGACGCCTTCGCCGACTTCAAGGATCGAAATGTCGAAGGTGCCGCCGCCGAAGTCGTACACAGCGATGGTTTCGTCCTTCTTCTTGTCGAGCCCATAGGCCAGCGCGGCCGCCGTCGGCTCATTGATGATGCGCTTGACTTCGAGGCCGGCAATCTTGCCTGCGTCCTTGGTCGCCTGCCGCTGTGCGTCGTTGAAGTAAGCCGGCACCGTGATGACGGCATCCGTCACTGTCTCGCCGAGGTAGTCTTCCGCGGCCTTCTTCAGCTTCTGCAGAATCATCGCCGAGATCTGCGGAGGGGTATATTCCTTCCCCTGCGCCATGATGGCCACGTGATCGCCCGACTGGACGACCTTGTAGGGCACCATCTTCATCTCTTCATTGACCTCGTCGAAGCGACGGCCCATGAAGCGCTTGATGGAGTAAATTGTGTTCTCGGGATTGGTGATGGCCTGGCGCTTGGCGACCTGGCCGACCAGCCGTTCTCCATTCTTGGTGAATCCCACGACCGATGGCGTGGTTCGCCCGCCCTCTTCGTTGGGGATGACTTTGGGCTCGCCACCTTCCATCACGGCGACCACCGAGTTGGTGGTTCCTAAGTCAATTCCGATGATCTTTCCCATTGCAGCCACCCTCCTGGCCTAATTAGCCTGTAAGTTACTGATAATAAGTGCTATTGACAGCGTATCAAGACCCTTATAGCAAACTCACTATAGAACTTGAGTGAATCGTTGTCAAGGTTTAGATGTGCCAGCAGCCCGTCTCGTTGCAAGGAATTTCTGCGTCCTGGCGGTCGCAAAAAATGCGTTTGTCGTCAACTGCGACAAAGAAACAGCAGGCCCCTCCGCTCTGTCGAAAATCACCCCGTAGCTGCGGCTAAGTTTACGGGGGCCGGTTTGGCCTCCACTTCATAACCAAGCTGGCGTAGCAGGCGCAGCAGTTTCAGGGCGCGTTGGTGTTTCTTGCGGGGATCAGGGTCGCTGCCTTGCTCTACGAATTGCACTCCCTCATGCAGGATTTTCCACACCAGCCGACAGAGGCGATGAGCGACGGCCCAGATCGCGGCCTTGTAGCCCAGGCGGGGCAGCAGGCGACGGAACACCGCCTGAAAATGACTGCCGTTCTTCTTCACCGCCGCATGCGCTGCCTGATTCAGGATGCGACGCAGGTAGCGATTGCCTTTGGCGCAGCGACTACTGTGGTTCTGCTCGGCGCTTTCCTGTTGTCCGGGGCAGGTCCCCACCCACGAGGTCAAGTTGGCGGCCGAGGCAAAGGTGCTGGCCTGCGCGCCCACTTCGGCGATCACCTGCTGCGCCGAGTCGGCTCCGAAGCCGGGAACCTCGGCCAGGCGAAGCACCGCTGCCGCTGCTGCCGGCTCCGCCTGCATGGCCTCGGCGATCATGCGGTTGAGCTGCTCGATCTGTTTGGCCATCATTTGGTAGCGGTCCAGATAAAGGCCCAGCAGTTGGAGATGCAGGGGCAGGGGATGGCCGCTCAAAGCATCGATGAGTTGGGCCTGGCTACAGCGCAGCCGCTCATCGCCCAAGGCCGCCAGCTTCGCCGGGTCGGTCTGGCCGTCAGCCAAAGCCCGCAGGATACGATAGCCGCTGACCCCCAGCAGATCGCTGATCACGCTGGACAGCTTGATCCCCATTTCCTCCAGCAGACACTCCAGTTGACTATGCAGTCGCGACTGCTCGCGGCTGAGCTGCACTTTCATCCGGGTCAGGGTTCGCCACGTGCGCTGCTCGCCGCTGGGTACGAAGCTGAGATCTAACTCGTTGGCTACCAGCCGCCGCACCAGCCGTTCGGCGTCTTTAAAATCATGCTTACGGCCACGTGGAGCACGATTGGAGTAGGCCTGCGCCAGTTGCAAACGCAGGTACGGCTCCAACTCGTACCACACCGGCTTCCAGTACTGCGCGGTCGATTCCATCACGGCTTCGTCCACCGCTTGCTGCCGCAGCCAAAGGGACAAGCGCTGCAATTCGCTGTGAGTGGTTCCAAATCGGCGGCGTTCCGGCTCTTGCTCCGCGCCGACTTGGCACACCACCACCATCAGCACTTTCTTATGTACGTCGATGCCCGCTACCTTATATCCCATAGCTTCCTCCTGGCGGGGAAGGGTAGAAGGTGCGGCCTCAGACATTACGCACTGTCACGCGCTACTGCCCCTCCCGCCGGGCGGGATGAGCAGCGCACACTCATCGGTTCAAAACGCATCTTCCAGGCCAGACTCGGACACGGCCTCAAGTCATCCAGAGCGGAGACGGCCTTTACCGTTCCACGCCTCAGCTATCGTACGATTGGCCTAGCCGATTTTCATCTTCTTGGGTGGGCCGCAGGCCCATGAACACTCGGACTAAAGTCCTCGGTCGGGATGACAAACGTAGAATCGATGTGTCTTATTGGCATAGACAAGGGATCTGGAGGGGGTGACACAATGGCAACGGAAATGATCGAGACCAGGTGTTGTATTGTCGGTGGAGGACCGGCTGGCGTGATGCTGGGCTATCTTCTGGCGCGCAGCGGCGTGCCGGTGACGGTGCTGGAGAAGCACAAGGATTTCTTTCGCGACTTTCGCGGTGACACCGTGCATCCCTCGACGCTCGAGGTGATGTATGAGCTGGGTCTGCTGGAAGACTTCTTGAAGCTGCCGCACCAGGAGTTGAGCTCGGTCAACGCCGTCTTCGGGGAGCTATACCTTCGAGGGGGCCAGCCTGCGGCGCGTGCCGACGCATTGCAAGTTTGTGGCGCTGATGCCGCAATGGGATTTTCTCAACTTTCTCTCCAGCCGAGCGCAGAAATTCTCCTCGTTCACGCTCAAGATGGAGCACGAGGCGGTTGACCTGATCGACGATGGCGGCCAGGTTAGCGGAGTCCGGGCGAATACGCCGCAGGGTCCAGTTGATATCCACGCCGGCCTGGTAATCGGATGCGACGGCCGCCACTCCATTACGCGGCAGGTTGCGGGGCTGGAGGTGATTGAGTCGGGCGTTCCCATCGACGTGCTGTGGTTCCGCATCCCTCGCACCGGCAACGATCCTGAACAGCTCTTTGGAAACTTCAACTACGGCAAAGCGCTGGTCATGATTCCGCGAGGCGATTATTTCCAGGCCGCGCTCGTCATCCCGAAAGGATCGTTCGAAGCGAATCAAGCAACGAGGACTCGATGACTTTCGCGCCTCCGTCGCGCAAATTGCACCCTATGTCGGCGACCGGGTTGCGGAATTGAAGGACTGGGACCAGGTCAAGCTACTAACCGTGCAGATCAACCGTCTGCGAAAGTGGTATCGGCCTGGATTGTTATGCATTGGAGACGCCGCCCACGCCATGTCGCCAGCGGGAGGTGTCGGCATCAATCTCGCCATCCAGGACGCCGTGGCGACGGCGAATCTCCTGACTCGCGGGCTACTCACAGGGCAGGTCACCGAAGCGATGCTGGCCCGGGTGCAATGCCGCCGCGAGTTTCCCACTCGCGCGACGCAATTCTTGCAGGTCCAGGCGCATAAAGGACTGGCGCGAGTCTTCCAGAATACCGGCCCGGCGAAGGCACCGTGGCAACTGAAGGTCGTCACCAAAATTCCCGGCGTGCATGATCTGCTCGGGCGAGTGGTGGGAGTTGGCGTCCGTCCGGAGCACATCGCGGGGGCGCGTCGTCGTCCAGAGTGCGCTCTGCCGGGCTTGAAGAAGGTGGCCATTGGGATTGGCCTCGCCGCGGCGGGTGCAGTGCTTGCGTTTCGCATGTTCAGGAGCAGGAACAGGGTCGGTTGGGCCTAGAGGAAATTACGTTCAGTGGATTGGCGGAGCCCTTACGATCGGCGTTCCGATAACATGGGGTGCCCCGTTCTAGCCCGGTTTTGGCTAGGGCAGGGCAATCACATTCCCACGTACTCACCCGGATACACCGATGCTGCTTATCGCCCAAACTCCAGGACAGTGATGTCCTTGAATTGCCATGCTGTGGGCGTTCCGTAAACCGACTGCAACTTTGCAGCGACGGCCGGAGAATCGTCCTGCAAGCTGTCGCGGCCCGCTCCTTCACGCCGAACCATGACCCAGACGTGACGGAATTCGCGCGAGTCAGAACTGAGCGCTTTGAGGAGGGTTTTGTCATTGTCGCCAAAGCCGTAATAGGGCTGTGTAAATAGGTGCAAAGTTGGCGCGTGTGGATCAAGCTGACTGTAGTAATCGAAGCCCACGATCGCATAGAACGGATAAATGACTACGGCATCTCCGGACTGCGCGGAGGCGAGAATTACATTGGTAGCGTTGCGCCAGTCTTCGCGTGGCTTGCGATAGCCCACGAAGATGGCTGGAATTGAGGCCGCGCATAACACAATCACCAGCCAGAGGCCGAGACGGCGCTTGGGCAGCGCCGTCATTCCGCGGCCTGCCAGCATGACGGTGGCTGGCAGGCTGAAGATCATGTACCTCTGGACGAAAACAGGGTGGTGCAGAGACGCAAGCCCATTCAGCACAACCGGCACGACGGCCCACGAAATGACCAGCATCCCTCGCCAATAAAAGCCAGGCGTAGGTTCGCTGTTTCGTTCGCGATGAATTGCAACAACTCCGGCTATCCACAGAATCACTGCCAGAAGGAATTTCTCGCCGCTCCCACCATAGAAGAAGGCAAGATGCAGTATTTGCTTGGGGGTCGCCTGTGGCATCCAAGGGAAGGTCATCGCCTGCGGTGGGACGCGAAGCACGTAGGTGAGTCCCGGCGCTGCAATCGCCAGAATTGCCACGCTATGGATCAGCATCCGGCCCCATGGGGTTGGCTTCTTGTGGAAGAACAAAGAGCAGGCTTGTGCTACCGGCACCAGAGCCGCGAAATAGTGACTGTAAACTGCCAGGACGCTGAAGAGGCTCCACAGGACCCAGTCTCTTTCGCGGTTCTCTTCGACCGCCCGCACGAAGAACCACGACGACACCATCACCAGCAGAATCGTCATCGTGTAACTGCGGGCTTCCTGCGAGTAGTACACGTGCGTTGGGCTGAACGCGAGAATTGCGGCCGATGCCAGAGCCGGTACCATGCCGACCAGTTTTCGCGCGACCAGGTAGATCACTGGAATCGACGCGATCCCGAAGACGGCGGCAGGAAGGCGAACCCAAGCTTCGCTTTGGCCCGGGTGCAGCCAGAGACGCATTAAGAGGAAGAAGGCTCCCTGAAAGCTGGCCTCGCCATACCACCACACATGGACGAAGTGTGGCCATGCCATGCGCGCCAGCACTGTCGTCGCGCCTTCATCCAGCCATAGGCTCTTCGTACCAAGGTGGAAGAGACGGAACCATGCCCCGGCGAGAGTCACAAGAGTGAGGAACAAGACTCGGCGGGGCCGAGTAAATTCTGGAGCCGGAGCGGAGTATTCCTTCGATGCAGGATGGGCGAGCGGACGCTCGCTGGCGGCGGGCATAAGCAGTTATCTTACAGCGCCACGGCGGGGTGTCGCACGGGTTGGGAGGGAATTGCTCTATGCGCGTACCGTAGAGCAAGCCTTCAGGCTTGCGTCCAGCTCACGAAAGAAAAACCGCTTCAGCCTCTGAGGTCACTGACCTCAGAGGCTGAAGCCTTTAACTCACGCAGAACACCTTACTGCAGGCCTGAAGGCCCGCACTACCCGACTACAGCGCGTTCTAGCGTGCCCGGGCGAGCACCAGGGTCACGTCGTCCGGCTGTTCACCACCGGCTATCCAGTCGGTAACTGCGCCGGTCACCAACTCGCTGATGCGGGCCAGCGACTGGTCGCGATGCGCCAGAATCAGCTCAATCAGACGCTCCTCTCCGAATTCGCCAAACTCATTCTCCGGTTCGGTGACGCCGTCGCTGTAGGCAATGAACATATCTCCTGGCTCCATGCCGATCGTGCTTTCGTCGTAACTCATCCCGTCGAACAGACCTACCACGGTGCCCGATGTCTCCAGACGCCGAACCTGGCCGTTGTTGCTCAAGACCAGCAGGAGGAAGGTGCCCGGCGTTGGAATAGGTAAGCGAGCGCGACGCGGCGTCGTAGCAGCCCAGGAACATGGTCGCGTACTTTTCCGGCGGCGTGCTGCGATAGAGCTGATAGTTCAGGGTCGCCATCAACAATCCCGGAGCCAGTCCCGAATCGCTAATGCCATCGCCGCGATAGTACATAGGGAGAGCGTTGTTCCTGGGCAGGCCGGCATCCAACGCCACGGACGCCAGGGTTCGCTCCGGCTCCAGCGAATAGGCGCGTACGAACGCGTGCACCGTGGCCATCAACAGCGCCGCCGAAATACCTTTGCCGCTGATGTCGCCTACCGCCAGGACCAGCCTGTCTTCGCGCAACGGAATGAAATCGTAATAGTCGCCGCTCACGGTCCGCGCCGGGACGGCACACGCCATGTACCTCCAGCGTCGTCAGGCCGGACAAGTCGGCGGGGAAGAGCAAGTCTTGCACCTCGTGTGCGATGGCCAGTTCGCTCTCCAGCCGCTGCTTCTCCTTTTGCTCGCTCATTAAGTTCGATAGCGACTGGGTCATGGAGTTGAACGACTGCTCCAGCGCGGCCATCTGGTCGTCAGTGCGCACCTTGATGCGATAGGCGAGGTCGCCGCGATTCACGTGCTGGGTGGCAACGTAAAGCTCGGCCACGGACTTGGTGATGCTGCGGCTGAGGCGCATGCCGATAAACAGCGCGATCAGTTCGATCACGCCGAAAAAGATTGCGATGCCAACCAGAACATCGAGGAATATCTCGGCTTTATCTCCAAGGGCGCTAAACAAAGTGGCGTACAACATGGAGGGACGCGTATCCACCCGCACCAGCCCGGTCAATGATTTTCCCGTATGCCAGTCGATGGCGGTGAAGGCAGTGCCGAACGGAAAGTGAAAATCGAAGGCGTTTTCGCGGGGGCGGTACCCGCCCGGCCTCCACCCTTGAGCCTTCGTTCCCCGTAGACAGACTTCACCGTCGCGTGGGAATTGCCCACGTCGATGTTCAGCTTATCTTTGCCGAGCGCTGAGGAGGACTTTGGCCTGCGAGTGGACGGATTAGGCGCGGTATCCGGTTCCGGCTTTGTGTCTTCGTCTGGGGGAAACACAGTTACCGACCCCAACTGCGACGTGGCGATCCGCAGCAATTGCGCGGTGAGGGGCACGTTGGAGATCACCGTCAGGTGATGAGAACCGGCTTCCACATGTTTGACTACGCGAAGGTGCAGACGCTTGCCGTCCAGCACAAATCCGGCGAAATCTCCCTGGATTGCGGACGATCCCTGGACCGGTTCGATTCCTGGAGCTGGCCTGCCTGCGGCAAGACGAAAGGCTTATCTCCGTCCCAGACGCTCACCACGCGATTGCGGAAATTCTCGTCCGAAGCGCTGGATATCTCGGCCGCCAGCTGCTCATTCAACTTCTCGGAGCGCGCCAAACTGCGGAATTGGAAGGCCAGGGACCGGTTGGCCGATTCCAGATGATGCAATTCCGATTGCAGGTCCGACATGGCAACGTAGGTCGCGAATTGTCCGGCAAACAAATAGCCCGCGAGGAACGCCATCATCACCAGGAGGATGACGGGAATGACGCCGATAAAGATGTAGGTGACAATCAAGCGGTTACGCAGGCGCCACATGAGCTGCCGGCGCACCCAGCGCAGCAGCATCAGCGCGGCGCAAACAACAAAAATAAAGACGAGGAAGGTGGCCCAGCCGCTCAGCATGGTCCCGTTGGGCGCACGGAAGATCAAGCGCAGCAGTTCGAGGATCAGCGCCAATCCGCCAAACCACAACGTGGTTCGCCCTAACTTAGTCTTGGGGCGCAGGGCCCTCCGCAACCGGGCCTTGATTTCGCTGGACTCTGGAAGCTTGAACACCATAGGGTCTTGGAATTATTGCTGTTCAGTGGCGTTCGCCGCCAGTCTTAAGTTGTTACGTTTATGCGCCCGGGAACGTTTCAATAATTGCGAGGGCGTATTGCTCGCGACCACGTTTCTCAAATCTCGGGATAAAGATCGAAAAACGCCTCCACGCTGCGCCGTAGCTGCCGCTCGATCTCCTCTTTCGAACCCTCAATAATGTGCAGCGTCACGTGCGCTTCGTGCCCATTCTTCAGCTTTACCGCACCCTCGCCTACTTCGGCGACTTCTTCTGACGGTAGAAGACGCATTCCATACACCAGGGTTAACTTTGCCATCCCCTGATTCTAAACGTTCCACAAAGCGCAGGCACTTGTTAGAATCCGGACGGCACTCCGTTCGTTCAAACTTTTGAGTAACAAGCCGTTATTTCGTGAGTGCGCCTCAAGGACGGTGCGGTTGCATCTTCCTGCGGCGCGCGGAATCTAACTCGACTTCTATGCCTGACAATGTGCGTAACGTCATCATCATCGGTTCCGGATGTTCGGGACTGACTGCCGCGATCTATGCAGCCCGCGCCAATCTTAGCCCGCTCGTCATTGATGGGCACGAACCCGGCGGGCAGCTTGGCATCACCACGCTGGTGGAGAATTTCCCAGGATTTCCAGATGGCGTCCAAGGCCCGGAGCTCATCGAGAACATGCGTAAGCAGGCCATACGTTTTGGCGCAGAGTTTCTCGCCGGACATGTGGCTACGGTGGACGTCCGCCAAAAGAGCCCTGACGGCAAGAAGAAGCCGATTGAGGTGAACTTGGGGCGCGAGACTTTGTTGACCCGTACCCTGATTATTTCCAGCGGCGCGTCGGCGCGGTGGCTAGGCCTTCCCAACGAGCAGGCGCTCATTGGCCACGGAGTTTCGTCCTGCGCTACGTGCGATGGTTTCTTCTTCTCAGGCAAGGAGATTGCCGTCATTGGCGGCGGAGATTCTGCCATGGAAGAGGCGTTGTTCCTCACCCGCTTCGCGACCAAAGTCACCCTGATTCACCGCCGGGGCGAGTTCCGCGCCTCTAAAATCATGCTCGATCGCGCGCGTAAGCATGAGCAGATCGAGTTCCTCACCGATACCGTGGTGGATGATGTCTTCGACGTGAACAAGAAGGAAGTTGTCGGGCTGCGTCTGCGCAATCTGAAGACTGGCGAGCAGTGGGACCTTCCGGTCAGCGCCATGTTTCTGGGCATCGGGCATACACCCAATGCGCAGTTCGTAGGTGAGCAACTTGCCCGCGACGGCGACGGGTATCTGATTCCCGAGGAGTATGTCTGTTCGCGAGCGCCTGGTGTATTCATCAGCGGTGACGTGGCCGACCGCCACTATAGGCAGGCGGTTACCGCTGCGGGAACGGGATGCATGGCGGCTCTCGAGGCCGAGAAGTATCTGGAAGAGATTGGGAAGTAGAATCACCTCGGCAAGTCATCTACCACGGAGACACGGAGGGCACGGAGTTGTTACCGAAGAATTTTCTCCGTGCCTCCCATGAATAGTTGTCAACTGCAGTGATGGTTCGGCCGGGTTAGGCGGCCAGGGTGAAGCTGGGGAAATCCTCAAATACCCAGTTATTCTTCAGGGTGTGGTAGACGATTTTCACCAGCTTGCGAGCCAAGGCGATCTTGGCTTTGCCTCCTCCACGGCGTTGTTTGATGCGTTCATAGAAACGTTTCAGGTAGGGACTGTAGCGTTGCGCCACCAGTCCGCACTGCACCAGCGCGGTGCGCGCCAGTTTGTTGCCTCGTTTGGTGATGCCGCCGCTGCGTTCCGTTTCATTGGAGTTTTGGATTTTCGGGACCAATCCCAGATACGCCGCCAGTTTGTCCTCATCGGCAAAATCCTGAATCGGACCGATGGCCGTCAGCAGCACGGTCGCGCTCAGCGTACCGATGCCCTTGATGCTGGTCAGATTGGCATGCCCAGGCAGCTGCTCACCCTCCTCTGCGATCAACTTCTCTACCTCCGCGATGCTGCGGCTCAGGCTGCGGATCTGTTCCACCAGCACCCGTAATTCGATCTTCACCACCGCCGAGGCCGCGAGGGCCAGCACACGCTCCAGCCCCACCTTGCTAGACAGCGCCTCTTTCTTCAGGTTGATGCCTTGCGCCGCCAGCAGATTGTTGATTTTGCCTTTCAAGGCCGAGCGCTGTTTCACCAGCAGATCGCGGGTCTCGCTCAGATGCTGTAATTCACGATGTTTTTTCTCTTTCATCCGCACCTCGGGCAACAACCCCTTGGCCAGATACAACGCCAGTAACTCCGCATCTCCGCGGTCGGTTTTTTCACCGACTGGCTGATCAGCTTGAACTGATGCGGGTTTACCACCACCATCCGCGCCACGCGCCCGACCACCGCATCGTAGAAGCGCGCCGTCGTGCCCGTCGCCTCCACCGCCACTTCATCGTCTGCCTGTAACTGTTGTACAAACTGGCTCAGTTGCTCGATCCGCCACTGCCGCACCGAGCTCTCCCCGTTCTCCCCTCGCGTGCACACCGTAAACTGCGTGCGGTGCAGGTCCACGCCCAAGTATCGCTTCATAGCTTCGTCTCTCCTCCATGGTCTTGGAGCCGACGCAGCTCTCAGGCGGTCACCACACTCCCATGCAAGCTCGTACTGGCCTTACGGTGACGCTTCGATCGCAGGTCTGACTAATCTCCGTGTCGAGGTCCTACTGCCTCATGGCACAAGCCCAGCCTGCAACCTGTCGCCTCCAGCATCCTCCTAGAGCTTACCGCCTCAGAACCTGTAAGCTAGTCATGCCATCTCCGTGGTGAATTACTTTTTCTCGTTGAAATGGAAAATGTCTTTCGACAAATAGCGTTCGGCGGAATCAGGAATGATTGTCGCCACGCGTCTCCCCGGACCCAGTCGGCGCGCAATCGCGATCGCCCCAAACACGGCTGCACCGGCGCTCGATCCCGCCAGAACACCCTCAATCGCGGCGAGCTTTTTCACCATGTCGAAGGCGTCGCGATCGCTGACGGCAATCACCTCGTCCGCAAGCGAAAGATCACAGGTCTTGGGGACGAAGCTTGCGCCAATGCCTTCGACCTCGTGCTCGCCTTTCGGCCCGCCGCCCAACACGGAGCCCTGGGTCTCGATCACGATCGCCAATGCTCGCGGGTTGCGCTCCTTCAAGTAGCGCGCTACGCCGGTAAAGGTGCCCCCGGTGCCGGAGCCGATCACTACGGCGTCAATCTGCCCACCCATTTGGTCGTACAATTCGCGTGCCGTGGTCTCGTAGTGGAAGTCAGGATTCGCCTGGTTCTCGAATTGTCCTGCGACAAACGAGTTGGGCGTCTTAGCGGCGCGCTCCTTCACGTATCGGATCGCGCCTTCCATACCGTCGGCCTGAGGGGTGCGCATCACCTCTGCGCCGAGCGCCTCCATGAGTGTGACCTTCTCCTGGGAAAAGCCCTCAGGCACAGCAAGCACGGTTTTATATCCGCGACCCGAGCCGATTAGCGCCAGGCCAACCCCGGTATTGCCCGCAGTGGCCTCAAAGATGGTCGCGCCAGGTTGCAACAAGCCTGCCTGCTCGGCCTTGAGGATCATGCCCAGGGCAGCACGGTCTTTGATGCTGCCGCCAGGATTCAGATATTCGAGCTTGGCATAGACATCGGCAACATTGGGAGGAACGATTTTTCGAAGATGAAGGATTGGCGTTTCGCCGACCAACTCAGTGATGTCTTCGGCGACTCGCAGGGAGTTCATTTCAGCAGTCTTCATGGACACCTAAGGACGAACCACCAAGCGTACGTGAAGCGGAATCGGTCGGTCAACAAACGAGATCCCTTGGTGGTGGGTTAGTTTTCGAGTCTGCATTGGGAACATGGTTCTTACGGTCGTCCAGCCCACTGGCTAACGTAGTTTAGAATTACGAAATGCGGAAGCCAAAGCTTTTCATCGGATCTTCATCGGAACGATTGTCGATTGCGCGCGCCATTAAACAGGGCCTTCGGCGTGAATCGGAAGCCGCGGTGTGGGACGAAGGAGTGTTCCATGCTGGCAACAGCACACTTGACGACTTGCTCCGAGCCGTGGACTGCTATGATTTCGCCGTTTTCGTATTTGCGCCGGACGACATTTGTACAATTCGAAACGAACCGAAGCCTATCGTACGAGACAGCGTGGTTTTCGAATTGGGATTATTTATGGGCAGGCTCGGAAAGGCGCGGACCGTCTGGGTTGTCCCATCCGGGCAGCCTGCTCCTTACATTCCCACTGATCTCCATGGAATCAAGTGTCTCTACTTTGACATGCAGATGCAGAATCGGGAAGCGGCGGCCGGCTATGTTTGCAATGACATTCGAAACGTACTCTAGATGAGAATGGCGTCCGTCTTGACAACCGAATCGATGAGATTGAGCTTCCCAAGATTCTGTGTGCTTCTACGACACAAGGACTGCGATTCGGGTTGGCCACAGATGTCGAAATTCTTTGCAAAAACTTTGATCGTGTTACCCATTGGGAATGCCCGACTCCCAAAGAGTTAATCCGTTTGTTAGCACAGGAACAATGGGACATCCTCGACCTTTTGGGCTTGGTCAAGACGAAGAGTGGTAGTTTCTGCTTCAGAGATATACGGCCCAAGACGGAGAAGCTCGGACCGAGAACCGGCAAGATAACCGCTCGAAGTCTCGTCAGACTCGTTGAGGTAGCCAAAGCTCGATTGGTCATTTTTGCGACCTGTCAATCCATGGCGCTGGCGGCTCAGCTAGCCGAAGTCACGAATGTCGTCGCCGCAGCTGCCACGATTAATACCAGCCAAGCCGCGACTTGGGCCGACCTTTTCTACGGATTGCTTGCAGACGGGAAGCCGTTGACTCAGGCTTTTGACATTGCGAAGGAAGCGAGCGCTTGTCCCTTGGTGCTTATCACACGCAAGGACTTTCGTGTTTTACCGAAAACAGCGCAGTAATGAACTGCGATTGACTAGGAGCTTGGTTTTGAGAGGCTTCTCAGTTATACCGACTGGTCGACAGCGTAACCACTGACCACTACTTAGCACCGCCCTGATCGGTTGGCGCAGCGCGTTGCTGGCCGGCGTAATAGCCGCTGCGCGTGCGGACCTGAAGCTTCTTGTAACCGCGCGCCTGCGCCTCCACCTTCACCGTCCGATAGCCACCGACGCTCTGTGGCGTACTGGGTTTGTACACAATCGCGTATTGGTTGCGGATGTCGTGGGCGATTTGCGAAGTAATTGCTTGGACCTCACTTAGATCTTTGGGAAAGAAAGCCACACCGCCCGTATCCTCCGCCATTTCGCGAAGCGCTCGGCGCGCTCGTTTGGAGTGCTCATCGCCGAGCAGTCCAATGGTGTAAATTGTTGGACCATTCTTCTCTTCCAGACGGCGCACGGCCTGTTCCAGCGACTCGCGGCTGGCATTGTCTTCGCCATCGGTCACCACCAGGAGAACTTTCTTTTCCAACGCGCCACTTTTCTTCAAGTGGTCGGCCGAGGCCACCACCGCATCGTAGAGCGCGGTGCCGCCACGCGATTCAATCCGTTCCAGCGCATCCTTGAGCTTAGGAACTTTCGCCGTGTAGTCCTGGTCGAGAAAATACTCTTCGTTGAAATTGACCACGAAGACCTGGTCCTGAGGATTGCTGGATTGCACCAGGTTAATGGCCGCAGCATTCACCGCCGGACGTTTCTCCCGCATGGACCCGGAATTATCGATGACGATACCCATCGCGACCGGAATGTCCTCGCTACGGAACGACGTGATTTTTTGGGGCTTGCCATCCTCGAATACGGTGAAGTCGTTCTTCGTCAGGTTCGTGATCAGGCGATTGTGGTCGTCTACCACGGTGGCGTGCAAAGTGACTTCGTCAACTTCCTTCCTAAAAACGAAGACATCGCCCTCTTGCTTTTCCGGCTCCTCGCCCTTTTGCGGAACCTGCACCGTGTCGCCGGGCTGATTGGGCGCCGGCGGTAGCGGAGCAGTCTCCTGCTGACCACTCTGCGCGGGAACGCTTGCCGATGGTGTTTGTGCTGGAGAATTCTGCGCGAGAGTTGTTTGCGGGCTCGAGGTGTTAGCCGGAGCCACTTGCGTGACCGAATTCTGGGCCACCATCCAGGTTCCCAACCATAGAACCAGTCCAATCAGCATTAAGAACGAAGGGCGACGTCTATTCCGTTGGCGCATAGTATCCCGTCTTGGCGTATACGTGCAGCGGCGGCAGACCTTTCGGAGGATTCAGTTTCACCTTGATCTTCCGCCACTTACCATCTCGTACTGGGCTGGTTGGACGGTATCCGAGCACATATTGGTTGCGCAACTCAATGCCAATCTTAGTAGCTACATCCGCCAATTCGCTGGGAGAGCTGATGGTGAATGTCCGCCCTCCAGTCACTTCCGTCACATCGCTGAGCAAAGCGGGGCCTTCGCGTTCTTCCGGGGTCTTGAAACTAAGGTCAAACAGGCCAATACCATAGATCTGGACGTCGGCTTCCCTCACCATCGACTTGATCTCGCCCTCCGTGTAGCGGCTGTGGTTGTCCCCACCGTCGGAGATGATCAACAGGGCCTTGCGCTCGTAGTGTGCCTTGCGCATGCGATTCATCCCCAAGTAGATGGCATCGAGCAATGCGGTCCTGCCTTTGGGTACGGCGTAAACCAGCTTGCTTTGGATGTCTTCGACTGAGGAAGTGAAGTCGACCAGCACCTCGGGTTTTTCCGAGAAAGTGATCAGGAAAAACTCATCCTGCGGATTGGCTGTTCGGAAGAACTCGACCACCGCTTCACGCGACTTATCGATTTTGTCGGCCATGGACCCGCTGTTATCGAAGATAACGCCCAGGGAAATGGGCGCGTCTTCGCTGGAGAAGTGCTTAATCTCTTGCGGCTTGCCATTATCGGTAAGCTGAAAGTTCTCTTTCTCCAGTCCAGTCACCAGCCGGTTCATGGGATCCGTAATCGTCACCGGGACCAACACTAAGTCCACGTCTTTTCGAATTGGCTTGGTGTGGGTCTTGAGGCTGGGATCGACTATGACCCCGGACGGCACCGCAATTCCCGGGGCTGGAACTGCGTCGGGTTTCTTGGCTTCGTGAGGAATGAGGTGTACGTTTTGATCTTCGTCCTGCGCGCAGCCGGGAACAACCAGCCAAATGGCCAGGCAACAAACCGCAATCAGCAGGAGAAGGGTTTTCGCAACGCGCACGAAAGGTTGGACGGGCCGCCTGGAAAAACGTCCCGACCATTGAAGCTGAAACGGGTACCGAATCGTCGAGCAACTTGACCCGAACCCCGAACTACTACCGCAGGCCATAGGATCCTCAGGACTGTGGGCTGAATGTTATCACAGCAACCGGGCCGGATGACCCGCCGTAACCTTTCCAACAGCCGTCCTGGCCGAAGCTTCTGCCGCTTTTGATGTAGTTGAAGCGGCTGGGGTTTCCTTTTGTTGAACTGCTACAATCGTGCTTCCTCCCGTAGGAGTTTTCTGGTTTCGAATTGCACATTAATTATTAGAGGTGGAACTCATATGGCAAATATATTCCCTTTCCGAGCTCTGCGGTATGACCCCTCCAAAGTGTCACCCGCCGAAGTTGTAACCCAACCGTACGACAAGATCACCCCGGCAATGCAGGACCAGTATTACGCGGCCAGTCCGTACAATCTGGTACGTGTGATCCTGGGCAAAGCGCAGCCGGGCGACAACGGTCAGCAGAACGTTTACACACGAGCGGCTGCTTCCTTACGGCAATGGCGGGCACAGGGTATCCTCGTGCCCGACCCGGAGCCCAGCCTTTATCTCTACACTCAAACTTTCAAAATTCCCGGGGACGCTTCCGGTGCGAGCGCCGAGCGGCGCAGTTTCATCGCTTTGGGTCAGGTGGAGGACTACGACCAAAAAATCGTTTATCGTCACGAACAGACGCTGAGCAAGCCCAAAGCCGACCGGCTCAATTTGTTACGAGCCACGCAAGCGCATTGCGGCCAGATCTTCATGCTCTACACGGACCCAGCCGGCGAGATCGACAACGCTCTGAGGCAGAGCGGACCTGCAACCGTCGAGGTGCGTGACCAATACGACGTGTTGCATCGGGTGTGGAAAATCTCCGACCCTGCCGTCATTCGAACCCTGCAGACGAAAATGGCGGATAAGAAGTTGATCATCGCCGACGGCCACCACCGCTACGAGACAGCTCTGACCTATCGCAACGAAATGAGGAACCAGGCTAGCCCGGACCTTCGTGCGCCGTTTGAACGGGTGATGATGACCTTCGTCAGCATGGATGCTCCCGGGCTGGTGGTTCTGCCTACCCATCGTGTCGTATTCGGGATTGAGGGGTTTGACATCTCGAAGATAGGTGCAAAGCTTCAGGAGAATTTCGAAGTCGAGAGTTTGGGGCCGGTGACGGACGCAGCGATCGCACTAGACCGGTTGCGTCAGGCTGGCGGGAAAACAACCGCCCTGCTGGCAGTCACCTCGTATGGTGGTTTTCTGCTACGTTCCCGGGCACAGCAGAACTCGAAGAGTCTTGAGGGCCTGTCGGAACGCCAGCGCGCGCTGGATGTCGTACAACTGCATAAGCTGGTGCTGGAAGACGCCCTCGGAATGTCACAGGATGATATTCGCGAGCAGAACCACCTGAAATATGTGCGCGACGCGAACGAGGCCATCGACGAGGTGCGCAACGGCGCCAATGCCGCGTTTATTATGAATCCGGTCCGCATGGATCAGATGCGCGACGTCGCATTTGCGGGCGAAGTTTTGCCGCAAAAGTCCACGGATTTCTACCCCAAGATGCTGAGCGGCCTGACCATCTATTCATTGGAGGAGGCCGCGAAAGGCTCGGCGTCGGGAGGACAATAGGTTGCTGCTTTCTGGCCGCAAACCGCGGCTCTTCCCGGCGATGACTGCCGGCGTGGTTCTGCTGTTTGCGGCTCTCTTGGCTCGCCACGCCATTGTTCACGCGCAATCGCCCGGGCCAAATCAGCTCACTGTCTATGCCCCCCAGACCTCCTATTCGGTTCCCTTGCTGGAGGTAAGTGGCCAATCTTATGTTGGCTTGGTGGAGCTGTTTGAGCCGCTTGGGTCTGTCGATGCCCGCGTCGACGGCAAGAAGTACAAACTGCACTTTACGCCTCCAGGTGGCCGCCCTCTGGAGCTGCAATTTACCGACGGCAAGGAGAAAGGCAAAGTTCGCGGAAGCGGTTACAAGCTGCCGGTAAATTTTGTTCTTCAAAATGGCCGGGGCTATGTTCCGCTGACCGTTATTAGCGACTTGGTTTCGAAGCTACTCGCCACCGATACCGAATTTCACCCCGCATCGCGACGTCTGTTCATCGGCAATATTCAGGTGCGCTACACGCCGGAGCTGCACAAAGACAACCCCTCGCGGCTGTTACTAGGCTTCTCGTCGCCGGTCAATCCCTCGATCGCTACCGAACCTGGACGCGTGCGCCTCACCTTTCGCCGCGAACCCGTTGTTTCCAGCGGTGCGGCCAACATTCCCTACAGCGATCCATTGATCACGGGCTTGAGCTTCTCGGAGCACGATGGCATGGCTGAACTGGATGTGACGGGAACGGCCCCGTTGATGGCCAACTACGCGGATGGTGGCAGGACAATTATCATCACTGGTGCGCCTGCTCCGGCACCCTCGCCCCCGGCAGCGCCGCCACCGCCAGTTCCAGTTGCCACGCAAACTCCGGCGCCACAGCCGCGGCAGCCCGCCGCACCGCGATTCTTCGTCCTAATCGATCCAGCCCACGGCGGCAACGATATTGGAGCAGCCATCAGCCCGTCGCTCCCAGAAAAAGATGTTGTGCTGGCACTGGCGCGACGGGTGCAGCATGAGCTGGCAAGTCGCGGCATTGCAGCCGGCCTGCTGCGCAATTCTGACGTTGCGATCACTCTCGACCAGCGGGCCACGTCGGCGAATGCAGCGCGTCCCGCACTGTATATTGCCCTGCATGCCGCCAATACCGGGCGGGGCGTCCACGTGTTCACCGCGCTGTTGCCCGCGGCCAACTTGTCGCCGCAAGGATTTCTGCCGTGGGACACCGCGCAATCCGCATTCCTGGAGCTGAGCGGCTCGGTCGCGGGCTCGGTGGCGGCGGAACTCGAGTCCCGCAAACTGCCCAATACCACGCTGCTGGCGCCGCTTCGTCCCATGAACAACATTGCCGCTCCTGCAATCGCGATTGAAATCGCGCCGCCCGCCGGGAACGTGGACGAAATCGCGAGCGCGGCATACCAGGATCAGGTGGCGCAATCGATTGCCGCTGGCATCGCCGCGGTGCGCAGCAAGCTGCCGCAGGTGCGACCATGACCCGGCGCGTCTTAGTGATGTTCGCGGTGCTGGCGCTGATCGCTCTCGGCCTTGCCTTCTACGCCCTGCACCTGAAGCGAAAGGTGGCGCGCGATGAGCAACTCGCCGCACAGCAACAACAGGCGCTTGCTCCACCCGCGAATGGGCCGCCCACGCCGGTTATGCTTTACATCGCTTCCGACAGCGATGGCACACTGCGCCGGACGCAGATGAATGTGACGCTACCCCCGGAGCGCAGCGAACGCGCTCGCGCCGTGCTGCGCGCTCTCTTCGGGCAGTATTTGCAATCCTCGTCGCCACATCCCATCGGTGCCGGCGCAGACGTGCGCGATGTTTACCTGCTCGGCGATGACACCGCCGTTGTGGACACAAATGCCGCATTCGCGGACGCGCATCCTTCGGGTGTACTAGCGGAAGAGTTGACGGTCGCCTCCATCGTGGTCACGCTTAACGCCAATGACAGTAAAATCCAGCGCGTGAAGATACTGGTCAACGGGCAGGAGCGCGAAACCCTTGCCGGACACGCCGACTTGCACCGATTCTATGAAGCCAGCAATATTGGGCAAGTCGTAAAGGACTTGCAGTGACCCTACCGCGCATTGGCGTTTTCGATTCGGGCGTCGGCGGCCTCACCGTGCTGAAGGCCATGGCCGAGCAATTGCCCGCGCATTACCTCTACTTCGGTGACACCGCTCGCCTGCCTTACGGCACCAAGTCGGCGGAAACCGTCGCGCGATATGCAATCGGAGCGACCCACTTTCTTGAGGCGCAGAACATCGATCTGCTGGTGATTGCCTGCAACACTGCGACTGCCCTCGCCTTCCCGCTCATTCAGAAAGCTGCACATGTGCCGGTCGTCGGAGTGGTGGAACCTGGTGCGGCGATGGCGGCCGAAGTGAGTAAGAGTCGCTCGGCTATCGTGATCGCCACTGAAGCCACCGTGAGCAGCCACGCTTACCGCGACGCACTGCAGCAACATGGCCTAGCATCCTACGAAAAAGCGTGCCCGCTTTTCGTACCGTTGGTGGAAGAAGGTTGGATTGAGCATCCCGTGACCGAGCAGGTTGCCCGGATCTATCTTGGCGAGGCGCTCCAGCAAGCGCCCGAGCAGGCTGATGTTCTGGTGCTCGCGTGCACCCACTATCCGCTGATTGCGCCATTGCTGCGCCGTATCGCGCCCGAGCACATGCAGATCGTGGACTCCGCCGAATCAACCGCGCGCGTGGTGAAGAGGATGATTGAGGAGAATTCCACCCTCTCGCCAAAGACGGGCGAGAAGGGTGGGGCACCCAACTGCTCCCATCTGCTGTCATCCCGAGCGAGAAGCGAAGGGACGAGTCGAGGGACCCCTATCGAAGCGAAACCCTCCCCTCCCGAGCATCGCACCTTCCGCTTCTACGTCACGGACTCTACCGACAAGTTCAAACGCCTGGCTGCTCGGTTCCTTGGCCGGCAGGTCGATCACGTGGAGCACGTGGACTTGGGTGGATGATTCGTGCTCGGGTGACAGTAACGACGAACCTGCCGCTATAGGGGTGCTTCGACTCCATCGGCGAAGCGCCGCCTCCGCTCAGCATGACAACGCTAATGCGAGTTGCTGCTGGCTGAGTGCTGAGTGCTGAATGCTGACGGCTGGCTTACAATCGCCCCTTATGGTTTATCGCTCCGATAATCGTTCTCCTGAGCAGATGCGGCCGGTCAACATCGTTCCCGACTTCATCTCTACCGCCGAAGGCTCGTGCCTCATAGAAGTCGGAAACACGCGCGTGATCTGCACTGCGACCATCGAAGACTCGGTGCCGCAATTTCTGCGCAATCGCGGCAAGGGTTGGGTGACCAGCGAATACGGCATGCTGCCGCGCTCCACGCTGACTCGCACTGCGCGCGAGGCCAACAAGGGACGGCAGGGTGGGCGCACCCACGAGATTCAACGCCTGATCGGACGCTCCCTGCGAGCTGTAACCGACATGGAGAAGCTGGGCGAGCGCACAATTTTTCTCGACTGTGACGTCATCCAGGCCGACGGCGGCACTCGCACAGCATCCATTACCGGCGCCTTTATCGCCATGGGACTGGCGATGCGTCGCATGATCGAGTCGGGCGCGCTGACGGTTGCGCCTATCCGTGACTACATTGCCGCCACCAGCGTGGGCATTGTGGATGGCGAGATCATGCTCGATCTCTGCTACGAAGAAGACGCGCGCGCCGACGTGGACATGAATCTGGTGATCACCGGCAGCAAGAAGATTGTCGAGGTGCAGGCCACCGCCGAACACCGTCCCTTCGACGATGCCCAATTGGCCAAGATGATGTCGCTGGCAAGAAGTGGCATCGAGTCGCTCATCGTACGGCAGCAGGCGATCCTGACGGGGTTGCCGCTAAGGCAGTGAGGGGGCCGATCTCTTCGTCAAGCTGTCTAACCTGGTTGCTTGTGATAAGGCCTTGTTCGCGATACCTAACTTGATCGCCGCGTCACTTTCTTTGTTGCATACCTCCTCCTCGGGAAGCCCCAGAGGCTTCCAGCAAAGGTGGGGGAGCTACATCTAACAAATCTTCTTGATCATTCGTAAGATTAACGCACCCACCCCGGCGTAAAATGAAGCCAGGTAAGGTGGGTATGAGGACACGGTTCCGAGGCTGGATCTGGTTACTCTTTCTTTCTTGTTTTTCTGCAATTACCCAACAGAATGGCGGTGCAGGGCAATCTGGAGCCCCTGCATCTGGCGGTTCGAATCACAACATCGCGCTTGATGTATTCGTGGCCGATACGTCCGGACGGCCGATCCCTGGTCTGCAACAGCAGGACTTCACACTGTTCGACAACAAACAACCGCAGAAGATCATCTCCTTTCATGCGGTGGAAGGCGCGACCGCGAAACCCGACCCGCCGGTCGAAGTCATTTTGGTGGTTGATGAAGTCAACACTTCGTTTACGTCCATAGGGATTGAGCGGGAACAAATAGAAAAATTTCTAGGACGAAATAGCGGGGAACTTGTCCGGCCGGTATCGATCCTCCTCGTTTCCGATTTGGGGACAACGGTCGTAGACGCGCCTTCGCGCGATGGAAAGGCTCTGATTGCAAGTCTCAATCAGAACAACAGCCCGCTGCGCATCAGTCGCCAGACACAAGGATTTTACGGAGCCGTTGATCGTATCGGGTTGTCTCTCAGCGCGCTGGAGAGCCTTGCCAGCTATGAAACGCCACGACCTGGACGGAAACTCGTAATCTGGATCAGTCCGGGTTGGCCTCTTCTTTCTGGGCCAGATGAATGGATCACATCAAAAGACCGGCAGTATATCTTCAACTCCATCGTTTCGGTTTCGGACCAGCTGCGGCGGGCTCGCATCACTCTTTACAACGTCGATCCCTCGGGGCTGAACGATGCGGTCGGGGTCCGAACGTTATACTACAAAAATTTCTTGAAAGGAGTGCGTACCGCACAATCGGTCGAGACTGGAAACCTGGCGTTGCAGGTTTTTGCTTACCAGAGTGGAGGCCGGGTTCTTTACTCAAGCAATGACATAGCAAGCGAGATCGCAGCCTGCATTGCTGAGGCGAATGTCTTTTATGTCCTCTCCTTTAACGGTGCTGCAGGGGACGGTCCGCATGAGTATCATGCGCTCGATGTCAAGATCGACAAGCCTGGACTAATGGCGCGAACCCGCTTGGGATATTACGCTCAGCCAGAGTATCCGGGCCATTTGGCGCCCAAGCTCGCCGTACCCGCCGCGACTCCGAATCAATAGCTGTTGTGAAATCGCCATTTCACCAGGAATATGACTGGTATGCGAGGGGCGCTCCGGGAAGACCCAGCTCAGAACTCCTCGCGTGCGGCGCGGGAATTCAGTTAGAATTCTCTGTTCTGCAACTGCGGCCCAGCCGCTCCTGTAGGACCGAATTCAAAGTCTATTCATACCGGGCGCGCACGCCCTCGGAGGTTTTGCCATGAAACTTACTCCCGGAAAACTTGCGGGCATCAAGGCCGTTTCGAACGATCGTGGCGTCATCGCCGCGGCCGCCATGGACCAGCGCGGTTCGCTGAAGAAAGCGCTGGGCACCTACGCCACCGACGCCGGTCTGGAAGAGTTCAAGATCAACGTCTCCGAGGTGCTGACCAAGCACGCCAGCGCCATTCTGCTCGATCCTCAGTGGGGACTGCCTGCCGCCAAGCGCCGCGCCAAAGGGTCGGGCCTGCTGCTGGCCTATGAGAAGACCGGCTACGACAAGACCCTGCCGGGCCGCCTGCCTGACCTGCTCGATGTGTGGTCGGTCAAACGCATCAAGGAAGCGGGCGCCGATTGCATCAAGATTTTGCTGTACTACTCGATCTACGATGACCAGAAAATCAACGATCTGAAGCACGCATGGACCGAGCGCATCGGCGACGAGTGCAAGGCCAACGACATCCCTTTCTTCCTCGAACTGGTGGGCTACAAAGAGGGCGTGGACGAGAAGGGCGCCGAGTACGCCAAGCTGAAGCCAGAGGTTGTGGCCAAGTCGATGGCGGAATTCACGAAGGACCGCTACGGCGTAGATGTGTTGAAGGTCGAGATCCCGGTGAACCTGCAGTTCGTCGAAGGCGCGAAGTCGTTCAAGGGCACCAAGGCTTATACGAAGAAGGAAGCGCTCGATCATTTCCGCGCCGCCGCGGGTGCGACTAGCAAGCCGTTCATCTATCTGTCGGCGGGCGTGAGCAACCCGGAGTTCATCGAGGACCTGGAGTTTGCCGCCGAAGCGGGCGTGAAGTTTAACGGGGTGCTGTGCGGACGCGCCACCTGGAAGGACGGCATCCCAATCTTCGCCGAGAAGGGCGCAGCCGCTTTCCGTGCCTGGCTGGAAGACGAAGGCGTCATGAACATCACCAATGTCAATAATGCACTTAAGGCGGCGACGTCTTGGTATAGCATTTACGGGGTGCCGGAATATGATTCTGTGGCCCTCCCCAACAACCCCACTGTACGCTGACTGGAGTTTCCTATGCTGCCGACAACCCCCGATAGAAGATACCAAGTTTTCATTAGCTCGACATTTAGAGACCTTGCTGATGAACGCAAGGCAGCAATTGAGGCGATATTTGAAACAGGTCACATCCCAATAGCTCTGGAAAGATTTTCACCCGCAGACGAAGGCGACCTCGAAATCATTAAACAAGCGATGAGTGATTCTCAAGTATATGTTTTGATAATCGGTCATCGTTACGGCGAGCTGATACCTGGTACAAAAATCAGCTTTACAGAGTTCGAGTATGATCTGGCTCAAGTCTACCGCCTTAAGACTTTGGTCTTTATGCTGGACGAGGCCACAGTACTGGAAAAACGAAGGGCACTCGACCCAAACAATACTCGCGACAAGGCGGAGCTTCTAAACTACGATGCACTATGCAAGTTTCACGACAGGATCAGGAAATTCCGCAAGTTCTTCAAGCCCGGCCCACAGTTCAAGTACATGGTCGAAGTGGCCCTCCTAAAGAATCTGGGTAGTTTGGATCAGCCGGGGTTCATACGTGAGCCTAGCGATCCAGCCGTTCTAGCCGGTGCTCAAAATGAATTCATTGGTGATCTCGTTTCCGAACTAACGAGCTTCAAAAAGCTGTATGTGCGCACACAGCAGCAGAAAGAGAAGAAGGAGGCTCTGGCTCATTACTTTGTGCAGCTGTATATGGATCGTCTATTTTACAATAAGGTAAGCTTGTTCCTTGAGTCAGGTTCAACGATCGCCTTCGTTGCTAGAGAAATGTGCGACAGACTCTACAAGAAAATTGACATAACGGATGACGGTTCACCTAGTATTCAGATTAGTACCAACAACATTCTGGCATATCTTCTGCTTTGGCTTAAGGCGAGAATTCCCTGCACGAAATTTCCTTGGAGCCCCCCGGTTGAAGACACGTACGGCGCAGCCTATGGTCCCCTCTTCGATAACCTTATGGAACGTGACCCGGACTACCGTCTACCGCCGTTGGATGAGAGTGCGGTCAGGGAGATTTCGCGACTGGAAAAGTCCCTATATACTCTGACTACGATGAAGCGGCCCATTCTCCTTTTGGGGGCAGCGTCGGGCCTACAATTAAGTTCGCAACCAAGCCCTAAGTTCTGTGAAGGAATTGACGATCTAAGGAAACGAGAACTGTCGGACCAATTGTCCCTTTGCCAGGGACCTCATGTTGGCAGTTATCGCAATAAAATATTTAAGCGCTTCATGTACGCGACGAAGCTGCCAATTATTATCTTCATCACCGATGATAAAATCGACTGCGAAGTCGAGGTGGGGAAATGCCACTTTATTCTGGACACAGACTTCACCTGGACGCGCTTTTACCAAGACCATCCCGTAGCTTTTTGTGTGGGTTGCTCGAACTCTGAGGCATCAAAGCGATATGCCGATATGTTCAGGCAGTTGGGATTCGACGTCATCGAGGAGAACTCTGCGGCGGCTGTGACTTCGTTTGTAGCTCGGAATACAGCCTTTATTGAACAGTTCGAGAAGCGTCTTACGGGAAGTGCACGGGCAGCCAGCGATTGATAAAGTGCCGCAAGACTTCATCGACCGGGATTGGGTGTGTCCAGCTCAAATCATTTGCGGGCGGAAATGCCCTGCGCGCCTTCGTTGTCAATCCGCACGGTGGCCGATAGCGACCTGTTGCGGTCTCTAACATCAAATTCATGGACAAGGGAGTTGGTTGGGTGAGATCACGGACACATACTCTTTTTATTGTCGTCGCAATCATGATCGCCAGTTCGATGCTTTGGCTGGCGCCTTCCTCGGCCGCGCAGAGTTCCAGTTTCCGCAACGCGCCTCCATCAGCGGCGGAGATGAAAAATCCCTATACGAGCGCTTCGGCCGCGGCAGCCGGCAAGAAGCTATATGCGCAAAACTGCGCGCAGTGTCACGGCGCCAATCTGCAAGGGATGGGACCGGCCCCGGCACTCGACAGCGCGCCAGTCAAGAAGGCAAAACCCGGAGAGTTGTTCTGGTTCGTTACCAAAGGAAAGCTGGAATCGGGTATGCCGTCATGGGGCAACCTGCCGCAGCAACAGCGCTGGCAGATCGTGACTTTTCTGGAGTCGCAGGGCAAAATGAAGGTCGCAGCGCAGTAAGCGTGCTCCTTCGGAAATCATTCACCACGGAGGACACGGAGCACCCGGAGTCTTGGTTTTTGTCGGGTTTTCTCCGTGATCTCGGTGGTCTCCGTGGTTGATTTCGGCCTGTTGGTGGGTCGAAGACCTATGTAGCACCTAAGAGTGATTGCGCCCGTAGACTGCCTCGCCCCTACGAACTTGTCACTGCTGCGGTGACGCGAAATCCGCTATAACAGAGTTGTGAGTGCAAGCAATCCTTTTTTCGCTCCTAAGACGGCCCTAATCACCGGAGCGTCCAGCGGTATTGGACTGGAACTGGCGCACTTGTTTGCCCGCGACGGCTATCGTTTGGTGCTGGTGGCTCGCAATCGCGGCGCGCTGCATGAACTCGCCGACGACCTGCAATCGCGCTACAACGTGACGGTGCGGATCTCTCCCAAGGACCTGGCGCATCCAGCAGCGCCGAATGAGCTCTACCAGGAATTGCAGGAAGCCGGCATTGTCCTCGATGTGCTGGTAAACAATGCCGGCTTCGGCGGCGGGGGACCGTTTCTTTCTACCGACTGGAACAACGAGGCCGAGATGATGCAGGTGAACATGGTGGCGCTGACCCACCTCACCAAGCTGTTTCTGCCGCAGATCCGCGCGCGCGAGGGCAAACTCCTCAACGTGGCCAGCACGGCGGCGTTTCAACCCGGCCCGTTCATGGCTGTGTATTATGCCAGCAAGGCTTATGTCCTGCACTTTACCGAAGCGCTGGCGGAGGAGTTGCGTGGCACTGGCGTTACCGTGACGTGCCTCTGTCCGGGTCCGGTGAAGACCAACTTCCAGAGGCGCGCCCATCTTGGCGACACGAAATTGGCCACGAGCCCGCTGCTGGTGGACGTGCGCGAGGTGGCGCGCGTGGGCTATGAGGGGATGAAACAGGGCAAACGCGTAGTCATTCCGGGATGGAAGAACCGGGTGGGCGTGCAGATGCTGCGGCTGTCTCCGCGCGAGGTGGTGACCAAGGTGGTGAGGAAGGTTCAGGAGTCGAAGTAGTAACGGTTGGTCGACACTGAAGATGGTGGCTTGAGATTCCCGGTACCGCAGATCCCCTCGGCTTCGCTCGGGGCAGGCACTTCGACTCCGGCGGCGAAGCGCCGCCTGTGCTCAGGATGACATCATGTACTCACGCATGGCTGAATGCTCAGTGCTGAACGCTGACTGCTTCTACAGCCCGAACAATTCCCGTAGCCGTTTGGTCTGCGCCCGACTGACCGGCACCTCAGTCTGTTTCTTGTCTTCCATGCGGATCTGGTACGAGCTCTTGAACCAGGGCACGACTTCCTTGATGCGATTGATATTCACCAGATACGAGCGATGTGCGCGCCAGAATGTGTTGGGGTCGAGTGAATCGAGCAGCTCTTCCAGGGTGCGGCAGTTCGACTGGCCTTCCATCCCAGTCGCCACAACGGTAATGACCCCGTCCTCAATTGACGCGTAGCAGATGTCTTTCTGATCCACGAGAAAGAGGCGTCCGCTCGACTTGAGCAGCACCTTCGCGGCGGGCGGGCGGGCCTGCTGTTCCAGCATCTTGACGATGGTCCCGATCTGGTCTCCCGGCGAGCCGGCGGCGTCCAGTTTTTGCCGGGCCCTCTCTACTGCCTTGGCGACTCGCTTTTTGTCGAACGGCTTCAGCAGGTAGTCAACCGCGTTGACTTCAAACGCCTTCACCGCATACTGGTCGTACGCGGTGGCGAATACAATTTGCGGCAGCGGCACCTTCTTGTCGATCAGCTTTTTGATGGCGCCAAAGCCGTCGAGGCCGGGCATTTGCACGTCAAGAAATACGAGTTCCGGCGAGAACTCCTTGATCAGGTTCACCGCTTCCATGCCATTCTTGCCCTGAGCTACGACATCGACATCGAGCTCCTTCAACAGATAGGCGAGTTCGTCGCGCGCCAACTGCTCGTCATCCACAATGACAGCGGATAGTGACATCGACTCTCCTGAACCTAAAATCACTCAGCATAACTATACCGAGACGGAGCGCCGGAACCAACCCGGCGAAGGGAAACGGCAGTCCCCGGAAGGAACTCACATGCGAAATCCGCAGAAAACCTCGCGGTTCCGTCGAAAGCAGGTCGGTCCGCTCGGACTAAAGACAGTGCGGGGGACCTGTGCCGTCCCCACTGTACCCAGGGCTTTGGAGTGAACCCCTAAACTGAGACACGCGAAGAAGTCCCATCGTACAGGGAATGGAGAATGGGATGAAGCAGCGAAGCTTGGACAGTGGAGCAGAAGCGTGCCGCAGTGGAGCGGATGAAAAGCTGCGGGCATGACAAATTGGCGGCGGAACTGAAGGTTCAGCGGCGGCAGCTATACGCCTGGCGGGCGCAGCTGAAGCGCTTGGATGGGGGTGGCAGCGCCGCGGCCGAAAGCAAGAAAGAGCAGCAGCGGGAGCAAGAAAAGCAGCGTTTGCAAGCCGCGCTGGCCAACAAAGTGCTGGAAGTGGAATTTTTCAAAGGTGCCTTGCGCAGAATCGAGGCTCGACGCCAGAACAGCAGCGGCTGCGGCGAGACTGCATTTACGAACAGGTGCGAGTAATGCAGGCGCAAGGTGGCCTTAGCATCGAGCGGATGTGTCAACTGGGGCCGGTGAGCCGGGTCGGCTTTTATCGTCACTGGCAGCGGCACGAGCCCCGGGCAGAAGAGATGGAGGTGCGGGCCCAGATCCAGGAGATCGTGTTGCAGCATCGCGGCAACTACGGCTATCGGCGTGTGGTTGCGAGTTGAAGCACCAGGGCTGGTGGTGAACCACAAGCGGGTGCTGCGCCTGATGCAGCAGGACCATCTGCTGGCGGTGCGGCGGCGCAAGTACATCCTCACCACCGAAGGCCGGCATGACTTGCCGGTGTATGTGAACTTGGCGGCGCGGCTCAGCTGAGCGGCATCGATCAACTCTGGGTGGCCGACCTGACCTTCTCCGTCTGCGGGAGGAGTTTCTGTTCTTAGCGGTGGTGCTGGACGCCTTCTCCCGCCGGGTGGTGGGCTGGGCGGTGGATGATTCGCTTGCACGCCGCCTTGACCATGGCCGCGCTGCGCAAGGCCATCGCCGAGCGCCGGCCCGCGCCTGGTTTGGTGCATCATTCCGATCGCGGCATTCAGTATGCCGCGCAGGACTATCTGCGACTGCTGCGGGAGCACGGCATGGTGCCCAGCATGAGCCGCACGCGGCAACCCTTATGACAACGCCAAATGCGAAAGCTTCATCCGCACCCTGAAGCAAGAGGAAATCTATACCCGCGAGTATCGCGACCGCGCCGACCTGGAAGCACATATCGCCGAGTTTCTGGAGCAGTACTACAATCGCCACGCCTGCATTCGGCCCTGGGCTACCGCTCCCCGGAACAGTTTGAGAACAGCTTGCGGACGGCCCCTTGCCCCTGCCCGCAGCCCAGATGAGTTTTTTTAGGCATGAGGAAATCTATCGCTCCGATGTGTCCCGTGACTCCGGGAGGCCGGCATGACCTCCCGGAGCCCCATCGTCGCGATGAGTTTCCGGCCGAGTATTCCTTGGCGGGTTGCTCTCCAGCAGAGCCCGCCTCCGCTTGCTCAGCCGGCCTCATGCTGCACCGAGCACCTCCGTTTGTCGAGCAAAACTCAGCGAACGGCAACCTGGGACTTTGGCCCGTGTCTCACGCAAGGGGTTCACTCCACTTCGCCCTGGGCTAAAGGCAATTCCGCCCCTGCGGGGCTCGATTTTGCGCTATCGTTCCACTGTGGCAACTCAAAATGGTTCTCACACGCGCTCTGAAGTCCCGATCTACCAAGCTACAGCCAGTCTGGAACTGCTCTAGTTGGGTTGGAAATGAAATCCGTGTATATCTGTGAAAATCCGTGGTTCAAGGTTTTTCGCGACAGGAGTTCTGCATGGCAGATGTGCGTCGAGGACTGATCATCGTGAACACCGGCCCCGGCAAGGGCAAGACTACCGCGGCCATGGGCACGGCTCTGCGCGCCGTCGGCAATGGCATGCGCGTGCTCATGCTGCAATTTCTCAAGGGCTCATGGCACTACGGCGAACTTGATGCGGTAAAAGCCTTCGGCGACAACTTCGTCATGAAGCAGATGGGGCGCGGCTTTGTGAAGGTCGGCGGTGCCGAGACCGATCCGGAAGATGTGCGCCTGGTGGAAGAGGCGTGGTCCGAAGCCGAGAAGGAAATACTTTCTGGCAAATGGGACCTGGTCATCCTCGACGAAATCAATTACGCGATTACCTACAAAATGCTCGATCCGCAGAAGGTCGTCGAGACGCTAAAGAAAAAGCCGGAGATGGTACATGTCATCCTCACCGGCAGGAATGCGCACCCCGATATCATCGAGATCGCCGACACTGTGACCGAGATGAAGGAAGTGAAGCACGCCTACACCAAGGGCATCGAGGCCCAGCGCGGCATCGAGTACTAGCGCGACAACTCCTCCCCCGTCGGCTACACTTGATCCTTACCTCAATGGTTGATCTATCAATTTCCGACGGCAATCTCGAATTGCATGTCCAAGGAGCCGACAAGCTCTGGGCGCTGAAGAGTTCTCTGGAAATCCCGCTGCGACACATTGCCGGGATTCGGGCCGACCCGTCCGTTGCTCACGGCTGGTGGCACGGAATAAGACTGCCCGGAACCAACATTCCCGGAGTACTGACAGCTGGGACGTTTTATCAACACGGCAAGCGGGTCTTTTGGGATGTGCACAATCCCGAGAACACGGTCGTCATTGAGTTGCGGGATGAACGCTATGATGAGCTGATTGTGGAAGTCGCAGACCCACAACTAGCGGTCGAACAAGTCACGGCTGCGCTGCCAGCAAGCATCGAAGCGAAGTCATAGAATATAAAGACTACCTTTATGGCGTGGTTCAAACGGGAACGCGGCGATCTCGACACTTCGGGCGAGAAGCGGGTAAAGACCGAAGGTCTCTGGGTCAAGTGCGATCAGTGCCGCCAGATCATCTGGAAGAAGGACCTCGACCAGAATTTCAATGTCTGCCCGAAATGCGACCGCCATTTTCGCATTGATGCCCGCACCCGGCTCGCCTACCTGCTCGACGACGGCAAGTACGAGACGGAAGACGGCAACATCGTCTCCACCGATCCGCTGAAGTTCACCGACCTGAAGCCTTACGCTGAGCGCCTGAAGAAATCGCAAAGGGACACCGGGCTTAACGATGCCGTCATTAATGCGCGCGGCACGCTCAACGGCAAACCGGTCATCGTAAGCGCGATGGAATATGCGTTCATCGGCGGCTCCATGGGAGCGGTCGTGGGCGAGATGATCACACGGGCCGTGGAGAAAGCTACCAATGAGAAGCTCCCGCTGATTGTGGTTTCGGCCTCCGGTGGCGCGCGCATGATGGAAGGCGTTGTGAGTCTCATGCAGTTGGCCAAAATCTCTGCTGCCCTGGCGCGCATGGACGACGCCAAGGTGCCTTACATTTCCGTGATGACCGATCCCACCACCGGAGGCGTGACCGCTTCCTTCGCCATGCTGGGCGACCTGAACATCGCCGAACCCGGCGCCCTGATTGGTTTTGCCGGACCGCGCGTCATTGAGCAGACCATCCGCCAGAAGTTGCCCGAAGGCTTCCAGCGCAGCGAATTTCTGCTGCAACACGGAATGCTCGACGCCGTGGTGCATCGCCGCGAGCTTAAGCAGTACATCGGGCGCGCTCTGGAGTTCATACACGTGCCCGCGTAGTAGCTCCTTTCACCTCCCGTCGGTTCCACCAAGATTCTACCCTCGTCGTAGAATCAAGAATATGAAAGCCGTCGTTGTCACTCGCTCCGGTGGTCCCGAAGTCCTCGAAGTACGCGATATGCCCGATCCCCAGCCTAAAGCGGGCGAGGTGATCGTGCACGTGGAAGCCGTCGGTGTCAATTTTGCCGACACCATGTCAACCCACGGGACTTACAGCGGCACGCCGCCGCCGCCGTTTATTTCCGGACGCGAATTCGCCGGAGTGGTCGAAGCCACAGGTGAGCGCGTTATGGGCTATACGCAATATGGCGCGGCCGCCGAGAAGATCGCCATGAAGTCCAAGCTGCTCTGGCCTCAGCCCAAAGGTTGGACTTCGGAGCAGTCAGCTGCCTTCCCGGTGAACTTCCTGACCGCTTATCTGGCCTACTGGAAAGCCGGACTCACGCCCGACCCCTTCGAGCCAATTCTTCGCCACGATCAGCAGCGGCGCCGCGTCCTCATCCATGCCGCCGCCGGTGGCGTGGGCACGGCTTCCATCCAGATCGGACAGTTGCTGAGTATCGAAACTTATGGAACGTCGTCGTCGGAAGAAAAACTTGAGCGGGCGAAGGAGCTCGGGCTGGATCATGGCATCAACTACCGCGAGACGGATTACGAGAAGCGGATCAAGGAGCTGACGAACGACGAGGGTGTCGACGCTGTCTTCGAGATGCTGGGTGGCGAGCATACGGCCAAGAGCCTGCGCTGCTGCCGGCCGTTTGGGCGGGTCATCATTTATGGCAACGCGACCGGACAGCGCCACCAGTTCGACACGGGCACCATGATGGCCAAGAGCCTTAGCGCTCATGGACTGTGGCTCAGCATCCTGGCCAAGGACCACGAACTGATCGCGCGCAGCCTGCAAGCCATGCAGCCTTGGATTGAACAGGGCAAACTGCATCCCGAGATCGGACATGTCCTGCCGATGGAGCAAGCCGGTGAGGCCCATCGCCTCATGTTGGAGCGTGCCAACTACGGCAAGATCGTGCTGAAGATCGGGTAGCTTATTTTAGATGTGGTTCGGCGCGCGTACGGGTAGAGCAGCGCTTGAGCGCCGCGTACAAGCCTTTATTCTTGTCATCCCGAACCGACTCCAGCCCGCGAGGGATCTGCTTTTCGGACTTTTTCAGCAGCCTCTTCAGCCGTGCCGCAAATGTCCATTTGCAGACTGGCGTTTCGGATTCGGTGGAGTGCTCTTGCAATGGCCGATGCAAGCTCTCGCTGCTGCGCACCAGGGCAAACGCATCTTAATTTCTGAGTAGATGGAGCAGGTAGTCATTGTCCCAGCCAGCCTTGAGGCGTTTGCTTTTCATCCCGAGTTTGCAGGTTTTTTCCTGCTTGAGCAGGTTGAGCGCGATGCGGTTGAGCACGGAGTAGTTCTGTGCGGCATGGCCGGCGCGTTTGCGATCAAGGTCTTCTCCAAAACTGACATCGAGGGCCCAGTGCAGTTTGTTTTCGATGCCCCAGTGCTGTCGGATGGAGCGGTTCAGCCGCGCCGCGTCGGGCTTGAGGCTGGTGATGTAGAAGCGGGTCTCGCGCTCGGTTTGGCCCGTGACCTTGTGACAGCGTTTCGCTTCGATGCGTACCAAGCCCTGTAGAGACGCCCATTCCGCGGCCTTCTCGACCAGCGACAGATCGGCAATCACCGAGCAAGTCCGTTGCTCGACCCGCCCGTGGCCGCAATCGATTTCTTCCGCAACCGCATCGCTGGCCAGCATCTGAAACGAGTCTTTGATCTCCTCCAGCAGCTGGCCCTGATTCTCTTTGACCGCCAAAATATAGTCCGCTTTTTTGGCGGCGATCTTCTCGGCGATGGCCCTTTGACATCCCATGGCGTCGATGGTGACCACCGTTCCGCTCAGTTCCAGCGCGTCCAGCAGCTTCGGAATCGCCGTGATTTCATTGGATTTCTCATCGACCCGCCGCTGCGCCAGCACCAGACCGTTAGTGTTCGCCCAGGCCGAAACCATATGCACGATGGCCTTTTTCCCGGGCACCGAGGTGCCCCGCAGCGCCTTGCCGTCGATGGCGACGACTTCGCCCGCCGTCAGCTTGGCAATCGACGACACCCAGGCGGCAAAGCCCTTTTCCAACTCCTCCGGGTCGAGCGCCGAGAAGACCCGGTTGAAGGTGTCGTGCGAGGGAATGCCGCCCGGCAGCTTCAGAAAGCCGCTCACCCACTCGCGCTTGCAGCGAGCGTAGTCTTCGATCTCGTTCCACCCATTGGCCCCGCTCAAAATCGCCGCGATGGCGATCAAAAGAATCTCTTCCAGTAAGTGTTCCCGCGTCCGCTCCACCCGCGGATCGCGCAAATCAGCAAAATACTTCAGGGGGCTGTCCATCTCCCCATCTCAACTCGCAACAACCCCCCGCATATAGCAATTAAGATGCGTTTGCCCTCTGCTGCGCACCGCTCCGAGAATCTCCGATTCATTGTGTGCGGTGCTTACCCGGAAAAGTCTCTACGTATTGTGGTGAGGGATGTGGCTGACTGGCGTCTCGGCGACGACGCAAATTCCCGCATCATTCGCTGCCGACAGAAGCCCTTCTCGATCCAGCAATAGGCATCGCCCGGCATCCAGCGCCAGGCAGGTTGCGCCGGCCTGCTTCATGGTCTCGATCGTGTGCAAACCAACCACCGGCACATCGAAGCGCATGTCCTGGTTCGGCTTGGCGACCTTCACCACCGTCAGGGCGCGGCTCAGCGTCGATGGCTCTTTACCCAGCGACGGCGACTTCATGATCTCGCCGGCGCGAAGGATGGTTGCGTCGGTGCCCTCCATGGCTTCCACGGCAACGCACGCGGCTTCGGCGATAACCACGGTCTGGCCAATGTCGAAGCGCGAGAGATGGTGCGCAACCGCGCGTCCATAGGTGATGTTGGTTTGCTCGGAGTCGGTCGGCCCGCGCTGCGTCAAAACTCCTTCGCTGGCGAGCATGGGTTCCAGCAGCGCAGTGGAATTCATCAGCGTGATGCCTTCTTCGGCGAGAACTTTGCTGACGGCCCCGATCAGCGAATCGGTGTTGCGCGTGGTCAGCGAAAGCAGAAGCTTGGCCAGTTTCCAGTCCGGCTTGATACTGCTGAATATCTGCTTATGCTTTGACCTGCCCCGCCATGATCGCGCGCGTAACGCCTTCTTGCTTGAAGGTGTCGATCAGCCGCGATAGCTCGCCTAACGATAGCCAGTAAACGGCAGCCGCACCGTGGTGCTCGATTTCGGGCGAGGCCTCTTCCTTGATGGCCGCGACGACGACCTGCATGCCCTGCGAGCGGGCAGCATCCAGCACCAGGAACGGAAATTTGCCGTTGCCTGCGATGAGGCCGATTCGTTCCCGCGATGGTTCTGTCATGTAGAAGTGTGCAAGTTCAGTACATGTAGCCAGCAATTACCTCAGGTGAATTCACAAGTCCCGCTCAGAATCCTGGGTAGCTCCGTTGTGAGATCTGAGCCCCTTTCAGGGGCGACACGGCCTTCTGCGTAGGGCCGCGCACGTGCAATTTCGTCCCTGAGGGTCTCGTCAGTATTCTCCATTTCCAGCGATCCGGTGGCCTGGCGCAGAAAATGCCTGAACTCCGCTACACCGTGGCGTCCTTGTCCTTCGGCAATGTTGCTGGGAACGGAAACAGCTGCCCTCCGCAGCTGCGAAGTGAAGTCCGTAGATTTCTTGCTCGCGGGAAAGGCGGTGATTCCGTATATCGCGGTCACCAGTCCATCGCCTTTTGCCAAGCAACCAGATCTCGATATGACTTGCCCACCTTTACCTCGTTCCGGGCGTTCCGAACTGACAACTGACTACTGGCAACTGACAACTGACTACTTTATGATTCCCCGTTCCGACGATTCGATAAACCGCAGCAGAGCTTCCACGTCTTCGCCCTGCGCGCCTTCCGACCGCAGCTTCTCCAGCGCCTGTGATGTATTCAGCTTCGAGGCTAGCAGAACCTTGAACGCGTGATGCAGCTTGGCGATGCGTTCGCGCGAAAATCCGCGACGCTGCAATCCAACTTTATTCAGCATGTAGGCGTGCGTGTCACGCTCGGCGCTGGTCATCGAGTAGGGCAGCACATCCTGCGTGAGAGTCGTCCCTCCACCGACATAGGCGTGAGCGCCGACCCGAATATACTGGTGCACCGGACACAGCGCGCCCACCACCGCCCACTCTTCGACCGTGACGTGACCTGCAAGGGTAGCCGCGTTGATCAGCATGGCATGGTCGCCGATGACGCAATCGTGTCCAATGTGGGTGTAGGCCATGATCAGCGTATAGCTGCCGATGCGAGTCGTGCCGCCGCCTTTCATCGTGCCGCGAGTGATAGTGACATACTCGCGGATGACATTGTGGTCGCCAACTTCCAGCCGTGTTGGCTCCCCGGCGTAGGTAATGTCCTGCGGATCCCCGCCGACCACGGCGAAAGGATAAATCTTGTTATTGCTGCCCCAGGTGGCCGGGCCGCCCAGCACGACGTGCGAGACCAATTCACAATTCTCGCCCATCTCCACACCCGCACCCACGGTGCAATAGGGCCCGATGCTGCACGATGCAGGAATTTTGGCGGAGGGATCGACGATGGCCGTCGGGTGAATGTTCATCTGGAAGTTACGATTGTTCGATTGCAGGAGCGAGCTCCGGAACAGCTTCCGCTGGTTTCGGACGATTCAACAGACGGCAGGTTACGATCGCTTCGCAGGCAAGCTTTTCGCCGACATAAGCTTTACCTTGCATGCGGCCTGCGGTCCCGCGCCACGCCAATACGTCTACCTCGATGCGAAGTTGGTCTCCAGGTACCACGGGCCGACGAAAACGTGCGCGCTCGATGCCCGTGAACAGCAAAAGCTTTTCCGCGCGGTCCGGAAATTCAGTCAACAGCAGAACGCCGCCGGCCTGCGCCATGGCTTCCACCACCAGCACGCCGGGCATAATGGGATGATCGGGGAAGTGTCCTGCAAAGAACGGCTCGTTGATGGTAACGTTCTTGATTGCCACGATCCGCTTGGTGCGGGTGATATGAGTGATGCGATCGACCAGCAGCATCGGAAAGCGGTGCGGCAGGATGCGTAGTATGTCCTGAATGTCGAGCGTGAGATTGTCGCCGCCCTCGGGCGCAGGGTTCACCGATTCACTCATTATTAGTTCCGTAAAAGTCATGATTATACATTTGCGGCCACGGGTCCGGAACGTTGCGCGCATGGCAGCGAATAGGAGTAACAGAAGGACATGCTGAAATCGAAGCGCAGGCCGACAAACGGGGACCACGGCGAGATACTGCGTTGGTTGACCGACCGTCAGCGCGAAATGGTGGCGTGCGTGCGCGAGTTGGTTTTGCGGGAGTCGCCCACGCAGAACAAGCTAGCTGCGACGCACTGTGCTCACACCTGGCGGCGAGTTCGAGCGCATAGGCGGCCACGTGAAAATCCATCGGCAACGCTAAGCCGGAGATCACCTGCAGGTGATTTCGCGCGGCGCGAAGGCAGCAAGCCAGTCCTGCTGCTCGGCCACTTCGATACCGTGTACGACGTCGGGACGTTACGAACCATGCCTTGGCGCGAGAGAGAAAGGCCGGTTCTACGGGCCTGGAGTCTTCGATATGAAGGGCGGCATCGTGCAGATGATGTTTGCGCTCTCAGCGTTGACGCGAGGTTCATGGCGCCTTACCTCGACCGGTCACTGTCTTACTGGTTTCAGACGAAGAGCAGCGCAGCGAGAGCTTCTCGCTCGCTGACCGAGAAAATTGCTCGCCAATGCGCGGCGGTGCTGGTTTGCGAACCCTCTGGCCCCGGAGGCGCACTGAAGACGGCGCGCAAAGGTGTAGGGTCATTTCTGGTGAAGGTCACGGGACAGGCGGCGCACTCAGGACTCGACTTTGAAAAAGGCCACAGCGCGATTCTTGAGCTGGCGCATCAGATTCAGGCCATCTCGCGGCTGACTGATCTTAAACGTGGGATCACGCTCAATGTGGGAGTGATCCGGGGAGGCACGCGCACCAACGTCATCGCGGCGGAAGCCATGGCCGAGGTCGATCTCCGCATCGCCAAGAAAGCGGATGGCGCGGTGATGGAACGCAAGGTTCGCCGGCTGCGACCAGTGAATCCGAAATGCAAGATCGAGATCGAGGGCGGCATCAATCGTCCGCCGATGGAGCGGACGAAGCAGGTGGTCGCACTGTTCGAGTTGGCGCGGAGAATTGCTAACGAGCTCGGGTTTCCATTGGCGGAGATCGCAGTGGGCGGGGGCTCGGATGGCAACTTCACCGCCGGAATCGGGATTCCTACTTTGGATGGTCTGGGAGCTGTCGGTGAAGGCGCGCATGCCAGCCACGAATCGATTGTTGCCGCCGAACTGCCACAGCGGGCAGCGCTGCTGGCGGGATTGATTGAGGCCATCGAATAGACGGGACGTGCAGGAGCGCAGGGGAGCCGAGTGTCCAGACGACTCATGCCTGCAACCCAGAGTTGTCATCACGAGCGAGCGAACAAGAAGTAGATTCGTCGCTTCGCTCCGTCGGGGGAGTGATAAGCAGTATAGGGGTCCTTCGACTCACTGCGCTCGCTCAGGATCACACTTGACTGATACTCATAATCTGGGAGGCATTGATTCACGAGCACGTAAGAACTCGCAACAAGATTCTTTGACGCGACCCGCCTGAAAGCCTAGAATCTGGGCAGAAGCCAGTCGCCTTTGCTTGGGCGCAAATGGCCGTTTGACCGGAGGACTTATGTTTGGTGGAAAGCTTGGCTTACCTGAGCTGCTGGTCATTGTAGCGATTGCCCTGCTCATCTTCGGTCCGAAAAAGCTGGGAGAACTGGGCAAAGGCTTAGGCGAAGGCATTCGCAATTTCAAGTCATCGATGAACGAGCATAACGCGACAACGACCCCGCCGCCGACCCCGACGGAAGAGAAGAAGTCGTAGTAACGGGATTGTGCCGGGTTCCTCGCACTAGGTGCGGAACTCTGGAATTCTCCGTCCGCCCCCTTGACCGCGCTTTCCGCTCGTACCCTGAAAATCCCTTATCGACAACAGACATGTACCTCGACGCCTAAGGGCCGCTTTCTCATCAGTGCGTTGACGCGGCGCTTCATGAAGTGGTTGGCGTCAGGGGCCTGCCCATCCATCTCGTGCAAAAGCGGCAGCGAGTCGAAGAGTACGGTTGTCGAAGAAACAGACGGGGAATGCCCCGTCCACCCAAGTCAGGCTAGAACGCCTCTGTAAAACCCCAAGTGAAACTGTTCTAGCCTGCGCGATCGCGCAAACATGACGAAGGGCGCGACTGGCGCGCCCTTGGAAGCAGACAGAAGCCGACGTTCTAATTGTCCTTGTAATTTTCCTTGCACATGTTTTTCTGCACGTACTGTTGCAGTTTGCCTTGCTTTTCCAGCGCGATGAGATTATCCAGAAAAGGATACTTCGCCTTGGGATCGAAGCGCTGAATGGCACGGTAGGCGCGCAAGGTCCCCGCCAATCCCGCCGCCTGGATGGTCGCCGCGTTCCTTTCTTCGGGATGCTGCAACAGGAATGCCGCCTGCGAATACATCGCCTGCATCCGCAACTGGTTGGAGTACGTATTGTTCACCTTGTCGAGCGACTCCAACTCTTCGCAGCAGGGATTGACGGTGAAGTCCGGGACCTCCACGATCCACTCGGTCAACCACATTCTCTTTTCGAGACTATCTTTCGCCAGAGGATTCTCTTCCAGACTGCGCACGTACTCGACCGCGCGCGCCCGTTCTTCCGGCGTGGAAGGACCCCTCATCTTGGCTGCGGAAGGAAGGGATGCCGCGGTAGTGACGACAATCAGGACTGCCAAGAGTCTGCGTACCATAATGCCTTCTCCCTCTGAAGTGCTCGGGCGGGCCAGATGGGTGTTGAAATCATACTCCGATGGGGGGTGGAGAAAGCAAGCAGGAACTGAATCCGTCAACCACATCGGCTGCAACTCGTCCCGCTCCACCAGCGTTTTGTCCCAAGCAGCGCTCGGTTAACGGGCGGCGACCGCCGCCACGCTTCAGCTCTTGGGTCGGCCGCCAGTCGGGAACGCCATCTTTTCATCGTCATTCATCTCCAGCACACCGGCGTCAATCGACACGAGTAATGTGCTTCTAAGGATCTGGAAGTCTAACCCGACCTTCGGAGCAATTTGCCTGGCTACTTCATCGAGCGTGTAGACAAAAGGGCTTGCGCCAATGAGGCTGACTAACTCTTTATTGATACGGTTCCGTAAGTCGATGTCGTCAATCTTCGGCACAGAGACCTTGAGTCGAAATGAGTTGGCCGGCTCAAGGCTGAGGATGCCGGAGGATGCCAACTCGAGCAGCACTCTTCGTAGCGCATCTTCACTGATCTCTTTCTTCTTCAGATCAATATCCGGAAACGCCTGCGCCTCACTGCGATATTTCTCAAGAACAGAAGTGAAACTTAGGGGATCCATTTCGTTCTGGCGAAAGATCTTGTAGAGCACAACCTTCTGCCATTCGCGCAGTTCCTTCTCCCTCTTATCCGAAAAATACTTATAGAGGCCGAGTGAGCCCCCTGCAATACCAATTACCGTCGCGGCCACTTGTACTGCCTGCGGTGCCTCTAGGAGAGCCATCTTTGCCTCCGTGTTGTAATCTAACAATTCACAGGCGCGGCCTGCGTTTGGCCGGCACCTGCATCGCTCTTAGCTCCCAACAGCCCGACACTATATACCCTTTCGGGGATTCCATCTCAACTAGTTGCTGCTTTGAAGAAAAGGAAGGTCGGGGAAGGGAGCGACCCGGGCCTTTTTTCCCGCAAACGCACGCACTGCCTCCATGGGATAATCTAGGGCGTTACTCGATGAAGCGAACCGTCCACGCCGCCTGTCCGCACGATTGTCCCGACGCTTGCGCCGTGCTCATCACGGTCGAGGAGGGGCGCGCCACCAAGATACAGGGCGATCCCGAGCATCCTATCACGCGCGGTTTCCTGTGCGCGAAGGTTGCGAAATATCTTGACCGTGTCTATTCGCCGGACCGGGTCCTCTATCCCATGCGGAGGACGGCGCCGAAGGGCACTCACGGTGATGGCGCTTTCCGGCGTATCACCTGGGACGAAGCCTACGACGAAATCGTCACCCGCTTAAAGAAGATCAGCGAAGAATTCGGGCCCGAAGCGGTTCTGCCCTATTCCTATGGCGGCAATATCGGGATACTCAACGGCGCTTCGATGGATATGCGTTTCTTTCATCGCCTGGGAGCGTCGCAACTCCATCGCAGCATCTGTGCTCAGGCTGGCAGCGACGCCATCCTCTCAATCTACGGCCGCAAAATTGGGACCGAGCCCGAACAATTTCGCCTGTCGAAGTACATCATCGCCTGGGCCGCGAATATTCACGGCACCAACGTTCATCTTTGGCCGTTTATCGACGAGGCGCGGCGCAATGGCGCCAGGCTGGTGGTGATCGATCCTTATCGCACGCGTACCGCTAGCCTTGCCGACTGGCACATCCCGATCAATCCCGGCACTGACGTCGCTCTCGCCCTGGGCTTGATGCACGTCATTGTTCGCGACGGCCTGCACGATCGCGATTACATCGCCCGTTACGCCGACGGTTTCGATGAGTTAGAGAAGCGGCTGCCGGCAGTACACACCCGAGCGCGTTGCACAATGGACCGGTGTCTCCCGCGACGATATCGAGCGCCTGGCACGCGAGTACGCCACGACGCGCCCCGCGGCCATCCGCCTGAACTATGGCATCCAGCGTTCGGAGAACGGCGGCGCCGCGGTTCGTGCAGTGTGCATGCTGCCCGTAATCACGGGATCGTGGAAGGAAGTTGGCGGGGGACTGCAACTCTCCACGAGTGGTGGCTTTCAGCTCGACCGTCCCGCGATGGAACGGCATGACCTGATGCAGAAGAGCCCGCTGGGTCGCCCAGCCCGCACCGTGAACATGGTGCAGCTCGGCAAAGCGCTAACCGAGCTCGACAATCCTCCCATCAAAGCCCTGGTCGTTTACAACTCGAACCCAGCCGCCGTTTGTCCCGACCAGAACCTGGTCAGGCGCGGGCTGAAACGCGAGGACCTGTTTACCGTAGTCCACGAGCAGTTCCTCACCGACACGACCGACTTCGCCGATCTGGTTCTGCCCGCCACGACCTTCTTCGAGCACAAAGACCTGGTCCAGGCTTACGGACACTATTACCTGCAAGTCTCACAGCCTGCGATTGAGCCGCTGGGCGAATGCAAATCCAATGTCGAGTTCTTTCGCGAACTTGCGCTGCGCATGGGATTCGAGGACGACTGCTTCCGTGAACCAGTCGACGCCATGATCGACGCGGCCTTGCAGTCGGGGGTTCCGCAACTGAAGGGCATAACCCGGCAGCGTCTTGAAAGCGACCCCTACGTGCGTTTGGACCTGCACGGAGACGAACAGCGACCGTCCGTGGTTGCCATTCGCCAATGGATTCGACACACCCAACCGAAAGGCGCGGCTCTTCGACCCCTCATTGATCACGTACGGCATGGACCCAGTTGCCTCGTTCGTCCCGCCAGAGGAGTCTCGTCATCGGCAAACAACGCAAGAATTTCCGCTGGAGCTGCTCGCTCGCAAGGGCGACAACTTTCTGAACTCCACCTTCGTCAATCTACCCAGCGTGCAGAAGATGGAGCGGCAGCATGAGCTGGAGATCAGCCGCGGCGACGCGGAGTGCCGTGGCATAGCCGATGGCGACCGCGTTCGTGTCTACAACCAACGTGGCGAGATTTTTCTGACCGCTCGCGTCGATGGAACGCTCTCGGCCGGCGTAGTTGGTGCTCAATTAGGTTGGGCAAAGCTGTCCGATGCCGGCCTCAACATCAACGTGTTGACCTCCGACAGACTCACCGATCTGGGTGGTGGTGCTACGTTCTACTCCACCTTGGTCGAGGTCGAGCGCGTTCCCGAAACTTCCTGCTACAACAAGGGTTAGGGTTTGCCATCTGTCACAGAGTGACAGGGCAATCGGTTTCCGAAGCAGAGCACCCGTACCGTATAATTGCGCTTTCATTAACCTGTACTGAGGTTTCGTCATTTCTTGCCATCTTCAGGTAAGACCCGCGGCCCTGTTCGCCCGCGGGACGCGCTACTGTGCCACGGCGATCAATCTTTTTTTCGCTTTCATCCTTCTTGCAGGCACATGCGCGGCGCAGCAGGGCGTGATCGAGTCCATCGTTATCCAGGGCAACCGCCGGATTCCGGCGGAAACCATCCGGGCTCGAATGTTCACCAAGGCGGGTGACGTGTACGACCAGGCGGCCTTGGAGCGCGACTTCAATTCCCTATGGAATACGGGTTATTTCGACGACCTGCGCATCGAGCGGGAGCCGTCGGCCAAAGGCTGGATCATCCATGTCTACGTCAAGGAAAAGCCGACCATCCGCGAGATCAAGTACGTTGGCTTGAGCTCGGTCTCCCAAAGTGACGTGCTCGACAAATTTAAGGAACGCAAGGTCGGCCTTACCCAGGAGAGCCAATACGATCCGACGAAAGTAAAGCGTGCGGAAGTGGTGATCAAGGAATTGCTGGCCGCGCATGGCCATCAGTTCGCAACCGTCCGCTCAGAAGTCCGTCCAATTCCTCCCGCGGCAGTCGCCCTTACGTTCGTGGTGAAGGAGGGCCCGAAGGTGAAAGTGGGAAAGATCATCTTCGAAGGCAACAAGGCCATCAGTTCGCGGGAACTTCGCACCGCGATGAAGAACCTGAAGCCCATCGGGATTCCCCACTCCATCTTCCTGGAAAACCTCTTTCCCCGCACCTACGATTCCACCAAGCTGAGCGAGGACGCCGAGCGCGTCCGCTACTACTACCAGACCAAGGGCTACTTCAAGGCGCTGGTTGCCGACCCCAAGACGCAGATCCATGACACCAGCGGCGTACTTTGGTATTGGCCCTTCAAGAAATCGTCCCCCGGCAAAGCCGTCGATATCACACTGCCGGTCGAAGAAGGTGCACGCTACCGGCTGAAGGAGATTACGTTCAGTGGCAACAAGGCGGTAACGAATACGGCGGGATTGCGCGCGCTCTTCAAGATCAAAAATGGTGATATTTTCGACACGGAAGCCATCCGCAAAGGTTTGGAGAGCCTGCGAAAGGCCTACTCCGCACTTGGCTACATCAATTTCACGCCTGTCCCGAACACCGAGGCGGACGACGAAAAGAAACTCATCAGCTTGCGCATTGATGTCGATGAAGGCAAGCAATTCTTTGTCCGCCGAATCGAATTTCAGGGGAATACGACTACGCGCGACAAGGTCATTCGCCGCGAGCTGGCGCTGGAAGAAGGCCAGGTTTACAACGGCAATCTGTGGGAACTGAGCTTGCTGCGTTTGAATCAACTACAGTACTTCGAAGTGCTCAAGCCCGAACAGGATTCCGAGATCAAGCAGAACGTACAGGATTCCACGGTTGACATCACGTTGAAGGTGAAGGAAAAAGGCAAGAATAGCATCGGCCTCACGGGCGGCGTCAGCGGCCTCGCGGGTGGTTTCATCGGCCTCAACTACACCACCAACAACCTGTTTGGCAAAGGGGAGAGCTTGTCGCTCCAGTTCCAGGTTGGCCAGTACCAGCGCAACGAGAGTCTCAGCTTCACCCAGCCGTACCTGTTTGACAAGCCACTGCAATTCGGCTGGACGGTGTACCACAACAGCTACAACTACAACCAGGCAGCACTCACTTCCCTCCAGCTTAACCAGACAGTCACCCTGCCGGCGAGTTATCGAGGCCCTGCTGCAGAATTTCACGCAGACGAGCACGGGTGCAACGACGTCCTTGAGCTATCCCGATCAAGCGCTCGTTCAAACGGGTGGGCATTACGTATTCGCTCGACGATTCGTCGGTCACGACGTACAGCGCGGCGTCCGACCGATTATTTTGAGACCCTGGCGTTCCGCGGTATCTCCGGCCCGAACGCCTTGAACGGCATCATCACCAGTAAGATTATCCCGAATTTTTCCTACAACCGGATCGACAATCCGCAGCGCCCACATTCGGGGCAGAGCTTGTATGTGGCGGTCGAATTTGCGGGCCTTGGCGGCAACGTGAATTACGTCAAACCGATTGCCGAATATAAGAAATTTATCCCTGTCAACAAGGGTCGCAACACCCTTAGGATTCCGCGTTTTGGGCTCGTGGATCTCGGGATATGGAGGCCAGGTGGCTCCGCCTTTCGACCGCTTCTATATGGGCGGCGATACCGACATTCGCGGTTTCGACATTCGGGCCATCTCCCCAGTTGCGTTCTTCCCCACGGCCGTGACCATTCCTCTGCAAAATCCTGACGGAACCAACGTTCCCCTCGATCCGGCGAATCCGCGTCGCGGGACTTACAACGTCACCATCCCGGTGGAACAGATCATCTTCCCGGGTGGCGACACTAACCTGGTCAATAACCTCGAGTACCGCGTCCCCATCGTTGGACCAGTGACGATTGCCGCTTTGTGGACACGGGCATGGACTTCATCTCCAACGATTCGCAACTCCGGATTGCGGGACCTCAGGTCACTACCCTGCAAACCACAGTTTTTGGCTGCCCGACCTTAACGTCTAGTTTCACCTGTGCCGGTGGGTCCACGATCCCGTTCTCGGCTGAACTCAAGCCGGTCTCCGGCACCAATTACCAGCCGCGCATGTCAACTGGACTGGAGTTGCAAGTCATCATGCCGGTGGTAAATGCGCCATTCCGCGTCTATTACGCCTACAACCCCCTGCGAATTGATGAAACCGTTAGCTCGCCCACCCCTATTACCCGCAACATGTTCCCCGTGGGAGCCGCCGGCGATTACACCTATGCCCAGGCGGTTTCGATCTATCAGCCCAGCTATTTGTTGCGCGAGCCGCGCAAGACGTTTCGCTTCACGGTCGCGACCACGTTCTAGGAAGGTCTGAAAGCGCGGCGATCTTCTTATTCACGCCTTACGGACAAGAGGTGATTTCATGAAGCCCCCTGCGGTCTCCAATTCGCCCAGTTTGACGCTGGCAAGCAGGGTTCCCTATAATCTAAAGTATCCGCACCGCCGAATCTTCCGGCCGGATATCAGCGAGGCTGCCCTCTGAGCAGCGAGCTTATCTCCGGCTGTCCAGAGCAGAGCGCAGCAGGATCGCGTTCGCTGCTGGAACATCTGAGGAATTCCCGGAGCAGTTCAAGGAGTTACACCAAACTAATGAAGCGCACGCTCGCAAGCACTGCCGTGCTTGCTGTTGTACTGACGATATCGGCACTGGCCCAAACCGGGTCGCCTGCGCCCGGTGGGGCCGCCACTCCCGCCGCGCCAACCACCGCTGCAACCACGGCCCCTACCGGTAGTGTCAAAGTCGGTATTGTTGACATTCAGCAGGCCATCGTAGCCACCAATGAAGGAGCGCGTGATTTCGAAGCTCTACAGAAAAAGTTCGAGCCGCGCCGCACCGAGCTGCAGAACCTGAACACCGAGGTGGAAAATCTGAAGAAGCAGCTCAACACCCAGGGCGACAAGATGAACGAGGATGCCCGCGCCACCCTCGTCAAGTCCATCGAGACCAAGCAGAAGAGTCTGCAGCGCTCGGCGGAAGACGCTCAAAATGAATTTCAGGCGCAGCAGAACGAGATTGCGCAGCGCATCCTGCAGAAGATGGCGCCCGTGATCGACAAGTATGCGAAGTCTGGCGGCTATGGTCTTCTGCTCGATTCCTCGAACCCTTGGCCGCAGGGCCCCCTCCTCTGGGCGACGGCGTCGGTGGACTTGACCAAGACCATCGTGGACGCCTACAACGCTCAATCGGGTGTTGCTCCTCCGGCCGCTAAGCCTGCCGGGGCCGCCGCGACCAAGCCGGCGGGCACCGCTCCGGCGGCCGCGACCAAGCCGGCTGCGACTGGCACGAAGCCGCAGTAGTCTCATCGCTCTATGGAAAAGGCCGCTCGGCATGGAGCGGCCTTTCTTTGGTGCGCGGGTCGGGCTGCGGATTACGCTACGTCAAGAACCAGCCACTGGCCGGGCCACAGCGGAATAGCGGATGTGATACTGGCGGCCCTTCTGGAACTGGTCTCCCCATGGTTCAAACTTGTTCCATCCGGTACCGCGCTCTGGGTTACCGCTCTGTCCATTCTCACGTTAAGGCGCGTCGGCTCATAATTCCGCAGAACTGTGGAAAACTTTGTGGAAGACCATGCCGGGATAGCCGGAGGCTTTGTCCTTTCAGCTACTTACCCACTCTGCCCATCTTCTGATGCAGATTCAACCAGCAGATAATCAAGCGGTTAGCACATATATAAATATTCGATGAGTAAATTCCTGAAATGAGATGCAATCTCAGGGCTGTCAGAGGTTTTGCACAATTTTGGAGGTTTTCGAGAGGAGGTAACCTGGCGAAAATTACCATTCCGAAGGGCACAAAGTCCTCGCGTCGCAATTACTTGAGCCAGTGACTTGCCCCCTAGATGTAACGACTGAGTATCTGCTCACGAGCGAAGCGGACAAACTTCCCGGCTTCGGCGCGCAGGTCATCGGAAATCGGCATCTTCAACGAGAGATCGCTCAGCAGTTGGATCTCGACCGATTGCGGTGCCTCGCACAAACCGATATTCGCAATGTTGGGAAGCGGTACCCATGAGGCCCTAAACCCATAGAGCTGGCGGTATCCATCTTTGTCATCCGAGAAGAGATGCAACTCCCTTCGGGTGAGAACGATTTCAGAACCAAAGGTCCAGAAGAACTCCGGCCGAAACAGCCTCGGCCTTATCACCTCTCTGGGTGGCATGAAGAATCGGGCGACTACGGCTCCTGGGTCAACCTTCAAGATGGCTTCGATCTGCTGAAACTTATGGTCGAGTTTCGGACCAAAGTCTTGTACCTCGGGACTCGGAAGGGGCTGTTCGCCGCCTGAAAGGAGGCGATGCTTGAGGTGATCGAGGAAAGTTCCGACGTATTCCCGATCGCGCCCATGAAACGGGAGGTGCACAGCCCTTCCCAGAGTGAAGAATATCAACGAACATTCCGCCAGGAATCGTTCGAGCTCGATGTAAGAGATGTCAGCGAAGCGAATGGTCGTCTTTCCCAGGCCGCAACTGGGGTGTGAATACACCGAAAGACGATCCGGCCAGGCAAGCAGCAGTCTGGGCACATAGCGAGGGACTTCAAAGCGCGGAACTAACTCCTGGGGCAAAAACAGGGCATACTCGAAGCCTTGTTCAACCGGGAAGTCCGCCGGCAATTGCGAAGGTTCTCGAATGAGATACGCGAATGCATACGCCCGGGAATCTACAGTCTGCTGCCGACTGCGATCCAGGGCGGGAGCGGCTTCCTTTGATGGGGTCACGGCTGGCACCATCGCAGACTTCTTACTGTAGCGACGTGGTCGCATATTCCTGTCCCAACGACCTGTAGTAGATGTCAACTACGCTCTGTGGGTCCCCATCCACGATCGCACGACCACAGTCCATCAGAATGGCTCGATCACAGAAGCTGGCGGCGTGGCGATAAGAAAGTGGCCTGCAAGCGACGCCTCCGGAAACTACCAATCCGAGAGGTCATCAGCCGAACACATTGCGTCCGGCGGTTCTGGCGAACCTCATCGCCTGCTCATCACTTGAAAATTAGCATGATACGCAGGGCTGTGCCAAGTCTTCATCCATTCGCAACCCAGCAAGAAATTGTGGCTCTTTTGAGCAGTGGCCAGCATCCGAGAAAGAAAAAAGGCAACGTTACGGTGAAGAAGTACCAACGTTAACCGCCATCCTGCGTTAATCTGCCTGGATGGCCGATGACCCCTGACACGGGGGCTGTCTCAGGAGCTGTCAGAGAGCGTAAGGCCTCGATAATCCCCTCTTCCCTCTGGACACGTGCTGCACCCGTCCTTGCGACATGGAGGTAGAGACAGGGAATGCTTCAACTAGCACTTATTGCTGGGTTGAGATACAAGACAACGAGTGTGCCTGTCCTCCACTGTGGCCGGCGACCGGAGGACGACCCTCGCAACTTTGAGCAGAAGCTCACAGCGGCCTTACAATTTCCCATGCCCGAAGTGCGGATGCGCGCGTGTTGGGTTCTGGGCCAGCGTGGAGAAACCAGGGCTGCGCAACGTTCGATTCAGACGTTGTCAGATGACTGCGACTTGGATGTCCGTGTAGCGGCCATACGGGCGTTGGCCAGGATCGGAGACTTCCGAGCGATCCGCTCACTTGAGATACCGGCAGCGGCTGGAGTGACCTCGCAAAGCAGGCCGTGACTAAGATTCGCGCTCATGATTCGTTAAGCCAACGTTCCGACATGAGATGAGCTTTCGGAGCCGCCCAACGCCTCAAGTCAGGAAGACAGCCTAATGACCGGGACTGTATCGACATCATCGGGGACAAAAGCACTCCGATTTGTACTGCTCATCGGAGTGGTTAGCCTTTTCGCAGACTTCACTTACGAAGGATCGCGCAGCATCACGGGGCAGTTTCTCGCCACGTTGGGAACTAGCGCCACCGTCGTGGGCGTCGTAGCTGGATTAGGCGAATTGCTTGGGTACGGTTTGCGGTTGGTCTCGGGGAGATTGAGTGAGCGAACTCAGAAGTTTTGGCCGATCACCTTGTTCGGCTATTTCATTCAAATGTTTTCGGTGCCACTGCTCGCCTTGGCGGGAAACTGGAAGATGGCGGCATTCCTGATTCTCGTCGAACGAGTCGGCAAGGCAACCCGCAACCCTCCACGAGATGTGATGCTATCCCACGCCGCCAAAGAAATTGGATATGGCTGGGGTTTTGGAGTTCATGAGGCACTTGATCAACTGGGAGCCCTGTTTGGGCCATTGCTGGTCGCCGTTGTTGTCGCTCATCGCGGCAATTATCGAGATGCATTCGCAGTGCTGCTGGTGCCGGCGCTCGTCACGCTCAGTATTCTCATGGTCGCGCGAGTGTTCTACCCCCGTCCGGAAGATCTTGAAACTCCTTCAACCGAGCTGCACGCGGAGGGGTTTTCGCGGGCATTTTGGATTTATCTTGGCGCTGCCGCCCTAGTAGCTGCCGGTTTTGCCGACTTTCAACTGATCGCCTACCACTTTCAGAAAGCCGACGCGTTTAGGGTGTCGTGGATTCCGGTCCTTTACGCCATTGCCATGGGAGTAAGCGGCGCCGGATCTCTGGCATTTGGGCGAATGTTCGATCGGTTTGGCATTGGCGTGCTGATTCCTCTGACGATCATCTCCGCTCCCTTTGCTCCACTGGTGTTCCTTGGTGGATTTTGGACGGCAGTCGTCGGTGCAGCTCTGTGGGGTTTAGGGATGGGCGTTCACGAATCGATTGTGCCAGCCGCAGTCGCTGGGCTGGTCTCGCCCCAGAGGCGACCTTCTGCCTATGGGATATTTACCGGCGCCTATGGAGTAGCGTGGTTCCTTGGCAGCACGATCGTGGGAGTCCTGTACGACCGCTCCGTAACAGCCGTTGTTGTTTTTTGCCTTATCGTGCAACTCGCAGCGGTTCCACTCCTGCTGGCAGTCAGAAAGTCGATGGCCGCAAGCAAACCACAATTGGTGAATTGACGATACCCATCATGTCCGTAGGAACTTACCCTGCTAATCACCTGCAATGAACCCTATCACTACGAAGCGCGATACATAAACAGTATCAATAAGAGGAAGTCAAGCACATAGGCTACATACGCGTCACTCGGCCATAACAACCCATTTACAAAACGGCTTGGCACGTCGCATCCGTGACAGAATGGAGAAGAGCGGGGTATTGTGGAAGGGCTATCACGCATTCCGGACGAGACTGGCGTCAAACCTGTTTGAGTTGGAGTGCCGGATATGGGTTCAGCGAATCCTGCGGCACAGCAAGGTTCAATGGACTCGCGAGAAGTACATTAAGATGTTCGATCCCGCAGTCGTGAGCGCAATGGGTCGTCTTGAAGAGCAGATGTTCCAAAGCGGTTCCAAAAGATCAACAGGTGGCTCCCCGCTAATCTGTTGAACTAAAAGCACTGAGAAGTGGCTGAAGGCGGCGCTTTGCTAAACCTATCTGCCCTGTTTGTGCTCACTCATCTTTAAGTATTTTGTTGGACTTAGCACCTTCTCATCAGCGCCGAGTGCCCTGATTTGCAGACGAATGGCCAGCAGTTGGCCAGCAATATCAGTCCGTCGATCGGCATGGGGGAAACTGTGCTTGGGCTCAGACAGCGAAGACGCTCTTCGCTATGATTTCACCTCCGCCTCCCGGTTCGATTTCGGGATCCTGTTCGTATCCGCCTGAGATAAACTGAATAGTATTCCTACCCTTGTACGCAAAAAGAACGATGGCGAGAATCCGCGTGTAATACGTGTGTGGATACCGCGAAAGCGGCGTTTTGTAGTTTGGGCTTCCTTAGTTAGAATTCAATAACTTGTTGTTTTCAACGACCGGCCGGAATCCGATCCCCCTCCCGGCACCAGATTTAACCCCTTGTGGGTGATTCAGCTTGTGGCGACAGTTTGCGCCGGCGAAAAGATCAACCCTACCGGCGGAACGCCATTCTCAGTCAGAGAGTGCTGTGGATATTCGGCCAGAGGAGCCACAGCGGACTTTCCACAGTGAACCGGAAGCGCAGCGGATTGCCACTCAGCTACCCGCGAAATACACGTAAATAAGGGATCTCTGGCTTCCCCGAACTGTCCTGAAATGGTGAGTCTCGGGTGGCAGATAGGGCGTACTATGCCCTATCTGTGCTATGATCACAGGTGAAGAAAACCGGGAGGTTACGCAAGGTTGTCGACGAAACGACCCAAGTGCGTTGTGCTCTCGGAAAAGGAATCATCCGCGAAGAGGTATGGCAGGATTCTCGCGGCGTGGTCGCCAAATACAACCTGGCTTTTATCAATCACGCTCCTTGTGCCAGGGATAACGGCAGGGTGGCGGGCTACGACAACAACCACGGTGATCATCATCGGCATTTCGCCGGCGCCGAAGAGAAATTTGCTTTTATCAGCTACCAGAAGCTGCTGGAACGATTTCTCAACGAAGTGCGGGAACTCCGCCAAGAGAAGGAGCCGATATGAAGTTGAAAATCAATACGGATGGATTTGAAGGCTACGCCAAGCGGGCCCAGGAACGGGCGCGCAAGCTGGATCGACGGGAAGCCATCAAGCCGGAGATCACCATCACGTTCGAGGACCCACTGGCAATGGTCGAGGTTCTCACGGCGGAGCGTCTCCGGCTCGTGCAGAAGGTGCGAACGAAATCCTCGTCGATCACGGCTTTGGCGGCCGCGCTGAAGCGCGATCCCAAATCCGTGCGCCGAGACGTTCTGAAGTTAGAGCGAGCCGGAGTGGTTCGAACCCGCCAACAGGTCAATCCCGGCCACGGACGCGTGAAAATCGTGGAACCTGTGGCCCTCGAATACCGCCTCACGGCGGTGCTTTAACCTGGCAACGGCTAGTCCTTCGCCAAATTGAAGCGCAGTAGCGACCGCCGAGGACGACGCGTTCAACCGCAGCGAGTGCGGGGGCATCTCTACATCGTTTACGTCGGCGCCGCGGGGTTGCCTTCGCCGCCGAGCGATCGCCGGAACCTGTTTGGCCAGCACCGGTGTGTACTGCTCTCATCGCGTATCTCCCATGTCGCCCGCACACCTCGCAGGCATATTCAGCTTCTAAATCGGATGTGCGGCAGCCGACTCGGGTCTGTACGAAATAGCTTCCGGCCTGCCCCGTGACTCGGAAACGATGTGCCGCTCGCCGGCGACCACAAGTCCGCAGTCAAACAATCTGCTGCTATGCCAGGCGTGCAGCGCGGCGTGCATGCGCTATTCGGATTCTTGAATCTCCACGCCGAATCGCTTTGCGGCAGACTGTATCCGCTTCCATGCAGCCCGACGTTCCACTTCTGTAACGCCCTTCACTTGATCGAAGCGCGCAACAGCATTGCGTACGTGAGAAGCGTTTTCCAGCGGCTCCTTGCGTTGTTTGGGAAACGCGAACTTGGTTGCGGATATCCGATCACGAGCTGGTTTGGCCAGCTTTGCCATTGTTTTCCTCCCTCGGGGGCATCCCCTCGCGCACGGACGACCCAAGACTGTTTACCACGAATTAAGGCAGCTTTTCCAGTTCCTGCAGCGTCGTGTGGTTGACGTCATATTCTTCTCGCGTGGATTCGGCCATGCGGGGCTCATCCATTTCCTTCTGGACGCGAGCGAGTATCGCTTGGTTGGATTCTTGCTTTGTCTGGTTCTTATGCATACTTGCACGATGTCACGAGTCCAGAGCGATTACAGGTCAATCGGGAACAGGGCAGACAGTTTTAGAATTTATTTTCGTAGCGAGCAGTCTTGCACAGTCCGTACCAATCTGCGACGTGTAGCATTTTTATTGTGGAACAACGTGCCCGTTTCACACGGTCGGAAAGTTGGACTATCGAAGACGAACAGTGGCAGAAGATCGGCGGAGGGTATAGGGCAGTGAAGTTCAGATTTTTACTGTTTCTCTGAATGGAGCCAATATTTTATCTGCGCCGATCCACAGTCTAACGTAATGACAGCTGAAAGAACGCTCCGTCAAGTGGCCAAGCGGTCAATTCTGACCGGACAATAGGACTCTCTAGTAGGGCATATACCTGACCAAGTAATTCCCGGAATTCACAAATGTGAATACGCAGAAATAAAGGAGACACCATGACAGCAACAATGGAAAGAACACCGACAGTACTTGCCGCAGATACCCTAACGGGCGATAAAGTCGTAAATTTACAAAAGGAAGACCTCGGAAAAATCGAGCATTTGATGATCGACCTGGAGTCGGGCCGCGTCGCCTACGCGGTTCTTTCGTTCGGGGGTTTCCTGGGCATGGGTGACAAGTTATTTGCCATTCCATGGAGTTCCCTTGCGGTCGACACGGTTGAACATCAGTTCATTCTGAACGTCGATAAGGAATTGCTCAAGGCCGCCCCCGGTTTTGACAAGGATCGTTGGCCGAACATGGCCGACCACACCTGGGGTGCCAAAGTCTACACGTATTACGGCGCCAAGCCCTATTGGAATTAAAACCGCAGGCGGAAAGGCAATGACCAGCCACCCGATGCCCCACTCATTCGCAAAAGTTGCGAATGAGCGGGGCGTCATCTTTCGCCACCTCTTTTCCAGCATAACAACTACGCAATTACGAATTTCGTCCGGAAGGAGCCAGAACCGCCGGACTTGTGTCGATGGCCGCCGGGTGGTACATCTCTGTCCCAACCTCCTTGTGGCGGCTCATGAATTGTCACCGAGTGGTCAACATTGGACAGTTCGGGTAGGGATAGTTCTGCCACACTAAGACTATGGCAACTAAAACGATTCCAGAATACCTTGAGGACGAACGCCGAAACCGCGCAGACACTGAGCTGCGGACGGAAGAAGAAGCTGCGCACATCCAATCGCTGCATCATGGCCACCATCGCACTCAGAAACCGCCAAAGCCGGAATTGCCGGCTCCGGTCGAAGCCGTGACCAAAGCGAGGAAAACTGACGTGGCGAAAAGGAGAAAACCTGCCGCAGCCAAAACGAGAAAAACTGCCGTAGCCAAAGCGAGAAAACCTGCCGCAACAGCTCGGCGAAAACCATCCGCCGCCCGAAAAACGGGAACGAAAACCCGTAAGATGGCGTGACGATCCCCGCATGATCTTTGCGGAGGCGGCTTTATTCTTGCAGAAAGATATTGAGAAGGGAGTTGTGAACCCGAATCTCGCCGTTATATTCGATGAAGCCTAGCTTTCTGAAGCGATTCATAAAAAAACTCACTCGGGATCTGGTTGTACCAATCATCTCCGCTAGGACTTCCTGGCTTATCTTAGGAACTACCGTCTCGGGTTTGCTTTCCTTACCGAACTGGGCGAGTAACAAAAGAATCCTCGCCAGCCGCTTTTCGCTGGAATTGAAAAGCTGATCAACCAAGTCCGCTTGGACGCGAGCATTGCGGGTAAGCAGAAAAGAAACGAACACATCCGACAGCGCGTGTTCTTGATGAAGTACGCGGACCATTTCCGCCTTGCTAATCTTGAGCAATGTACACTCAGTCATCGCGGTAGCAGTCGCGAGTCGAAGAGGATGAGCTAAGACCATGCAGTTCCCCCAGGAACTCTCCGGCACCCACTAAGGCAAGCGTCGCTTCTTTTCCGTTCGCGGAGCTGACAGTTACTCTCAGTTGGCCCTTCTGCACGTAAAAAATTGCGTCGGCAGTATCGCCTTGTGCGTAGGCCGTTTCATTCTTCTTCAGATTGAGAACCTGCCTGCCGAATCCGGCTCTCGCGAGAAAGGCCTCGGGATCGAAAGCCGTATTGCCGTTTCTTGGTTGCGATTTGGGCGTTAGACGCCCGGAAAGCTTTGAAATTTCGCCTATCGTTGATTTGGCGGATCGCACAGAATTAGCCGATGGAATCCGTTTGCTGGGACGGCCTTGGTTGCGGGTTGGACTGGCGCCAGCGCTCATTTCATACCTCCGAAGGGGCAGCGCCCTTACACCTTCAGATTATACTTCTCCAAAGAAACCGAGGAGGTGCGCTTTTGGCCGCTCACTCCCGCGACACTTCGTCGTACGTCCGTATGTACTTCTTCACGAATAGCTTCCGCGCCGAAATGCCAAAGCCCAAATTGAAACTGTGATGATCAAATCAGGCATTTGCTGGATCTAACCCGGAGAGCGTCCCCATTTTTGTCGCGACGACCATCGCCAACAGTGTTGCCGTGTTGCGAACGCTTCCGGATATGGCGATGAGTGCTTCTGTGGCGAGGGGATGTTGCTCCGCCAACAAGTCAAGTCGATCACTCACGTTATAGAGTTGCTGAACTTCGTGCAGGATGGCGCTCGGACGCATGGGTACGCGGCTTTCCTGAGGGCTAAGGAGAGAAAAACTTCAGATGGGCTGACTTAGTTCAGGGAACCTGAAAGAGGAGAAGGTGGTAACCACCACAACTAAATAATATCACGTGAGCATCTCGAAATGTTACAGCCCCTGGACCGCCTGAAAAAATCGCCGCCCAGTTCAAGAGGTGACGATCATCCCCACTGCTGCCGCAGTCATGACCGCGAAGGTAGCCCAGCCCAGGTACCTGAGTAGTGGGGGGTTCACGCGCTTTCCCATTACCTTTTGGTTGCTGGTTAAGAGAACGACAAGCAGGATTAGAGGCGGCGCCAGGAGGCCATTGATTACTGCCGACCAGAACAGCATTTTCACGGCGTTGAAACCCAGGTAATTCAGCACGAGGCCCAGCGTCATAGCAACGGCCATCACTCCGTAGAACTTGCGTGCGCTTCTTGGCTTGTCGGCCATTGAGGCCCGCCACACTGCGCCTTCCGCCACCGCATAAGCGCATGATCCCACCAGGACCGGCACGCCCAACATTCCTGTACCGATCAGCCCCAGGGTGAAGAGCAGGTAAGCGCCATTGCCGGCAAGTGGACGCAACGCCTCGGCGGCCTGCCGGGCAGTTGTGATGTCCGTTTGCCCGTGTGCATGTAACGTGGCAGCCGTAGTAAGAATGATGAAATACATGATGAGATTCGAGAAAAACATACCCACCATTGTGTCGGCCCGCGCGCTTCTCAAGTCCGCTGTTGTCGCATTCTTGCGATCGGTGAGCCCTCGGCCCTTGGTCCGCCCTTCTTCGACCTCCTCGGCTGCCTGCCAAAAGAAAAGATAGGGCGAAATCGTGGTCCCCAGGATGGCCACAAGCACCGCCAGGAACCCGCGTGACCACTCCATATGAGGTGCGAACGTCATCACCAGCGCGTGCCTCCAATCGACGTGAGCGTAAAACGAGGTGAAGACATAGGCGAACAAGACGAGCGTCATCCACTTGAAAATCTGCGCCATCACCTTGTAAGAGATCCAGATCAACAGCCCGATAATGAAGCACGCATAGACTGGAATCCAGATGAGTGCTCGAACCCCCGTGATGAGCTGCGTCGCCTCCGCCATACCCCCGAGGTCAGCACCGATGTTGATGACGTTTGCGACGACAAGAATCAAGCAGGCTCCCCAGAGCACCCAGCGGGGATAGTGAATCCGCACTGCGGCTGCCAGCCCGCGCCCCGTAACCATGCCCAGCCGCGCGCACATGAGTTGGATCGCAACCATCAGCGGAAACGTGAGCAGCGTGATCCACAGTGGGGCATATCCGTAGGCCGCTCCAGCAACGGAATAGGTTGAGATTCCCGACGGATCATCGTCGGCTGCACCGGTGATCAATCCGGGGCCCAGGATCGCGAAGGATCTCTTCAGAAGTCCGAGTTCCTTGTCCTTTTCGACATTCTGGGTAGATAGATGTTTTTTCGCCATCATATCCGTCGGAAGCGATGCTCGGCATGAAGGGTATTCATGGAGTTCGTGAGACACTGCGGCAATGAATTCTCCAATGCGAGAGTAATACTTGCAACCCTAATCGCCGCCGCAAGTCTTTGCCCGAACAAAACAACTCCTGAATCGCTTGACGGAGGGAAGGGGGAAGGATAAATTGCTGCCCCACTACGGAAATTGCTATCCTCATGGAATTTTCTGCTTGCTAGGCCTCCGGGAGTTTATCTTCAAGGCTTTGTGTGAGAGTCTCCACTGAGGTTTTCTGGCTAAATTCTTCTACCTCTTTGTCCTCAGCGATCTGCTTAAGTCCCAGGTGCCCACAAATTGCCTGGACCATCTGCAAGAGTTTCGTGATCTCTTTTTCGGCTATCAAATCGACTTGTAAATTCAAGTGATCTCGCCGCTCTCCCCGTTTTGCCATTCGGTTCTGACGCATGAGTATAAAACTTGAAAGAACCACCGCCTCGACAGCGACAATCATTCCGAGCAGCGAGAAGGGGTAGGGATCAAATCGCGGAATCCAGGGAATCCGGTTCAGGTTTGTCAGAACCCAAAAAAACACGAGGAGGACGTGCATCAGCACAAAGAACATGCTCCCGGCAAAACCCGCTATGCGATCGCTCGCGCGTTCCGATAAGGTTCTCTGCTCCAGGAACTCATGCTCTTGTCTCGCAATGGAATCAATATGCGATTGTGTATGCGTCGAGTTTTCGCTCATCTAACCTCTCTTCAGTCTGCCATCGGATGTACTTCCCGCGCGAAGGTGCAGCAACTTTGCGGAAGGTCCAGTTTACAAGTCCAGTTTGGGACGAAGAACTACAGTGTGTTCTTTTTTGAACAGACTGATCAAGCTCGACCTGTCAGACTTTTCCTAGACCTCGGGGTTACGCAGGTCTGGTACTGCGCCAGGAAGTGGCGCACAAAGCGGCCGCTTTTCAAGTGTTAGGTAAACAGGCTGCCCGCCAACCTGCTGAGTCAGCCCTTGAGGATCGTCAAGGAGAACTTCAAAATGAGTATCGAAACGATTCTAATTATCGTCCTAGTTGTGTTCCTGCTTGGTGGAGGCGGTTGGTACTGGGGACGCGGGCGCGCTTAACGCAACCGGTTCTGGAGCCGAGATAGCCGTTTAAGCAGCCGAAACCGGGTTCTCGCTTGGAAACCGGCGAAAGGTTTTGGCTTGCCGGAATGGATCGTAGCTTCAATCGAGGAGGGCTTATGAGTTTGTTCGATCTGGTCTTCGGTTGTTGGCACAAACGGTTCAGCTTCCCCATCACCGTGCGGGGCAGGCTGCGCCGCTTTACAGCAGCAGCTTCCGTAACTGGGACATATGTTGTTTGCCTGGATTGCGGCCGCGAGTTCCCGTACGACTGGTCGCAGATGAAGATGCTCGCATCCAAACCCCACACTGTGTGGGCGGCACAGCCCATCACCATCGTTCCCGGTCTCAAGGCGGCGGCTTGAGGCCTGCGCTGGGCGTAGGGAGACTCTGATTAAGCTCTCCCTTTCCCCAGCAGTATAGGTTAGAGTCGCGCCAGCATGAAGCAGAGGACACTGGCGATGATGACAGGATTCGAGCGGTACACGAAGAAGACCAAGCGCGCATTGTTTTTGGAAGAGATGGAGCAGGTGGTGCCCTGGCGCGGGCTGTGCGCGCTGATTGAGCCGCACTACCCGAAGGCCGGCAATGGGCGGCCGCCGGTGGGAGTGGAGCGGATGCTGCGGATTTATTTTTTGCAGCAGTGGTTCAATTTGTCGGACCCGGGGGTGGAAGAGGCGCTGTACGACTCGGTGGTGCTGCGGCAGTTCGTGGGCATTGATCTGGGGCAGGAGCCGGTGCCCGACGAGACCACGGTGTGCAAGTTTCGCCATCTGCTGGAGGAGCACAAGCTGGGCGGAGAGATGCTGGAGACGGTGAATGTGCACTTGCAGGCGAAGGGAGTGCGCATCACCACCGGTACGATTGTGGACGCGACCATCATCCATGCCCCCAGCTCGACCAAGAACCGCGAGGAGAAGCGCGATCCGGAGATGCATCAGACGAAGAAGGGCAACCAGTGGTACTTCGGGATGAAGGCGCATGTGGGAGTGGACAGTAAGACCAAGATCATTCACTCGGCGGCGGTGACGGCGGCCAATGTGGCCGATGCGACGGTGTTGCCGGAATTGCTGCACGGCGAGGAAACGCGGGTCTGGGGCGACCAGAGCGTATCGCGGACAGACCGAGGTCATCCATGAATCTGCGCCGCGGGCGCAGGACTGCACCCATCGCCGCTATCGCTATAAAGACCGTATCGACGAAGTGGAGCGGGCCAAGAACCGCACCAAATCGAGGGTGCGGACTAAAGTGGAGCATGTGTTCCAGATTCTGAAACTGAAGTTTGGCTTCGTGAAGGTACGCTACCGAGGACTGCAGAAGAACGCCAACCGACTGTTTGCCACGTGCGCCCTGGTCAACCTGTTCCTGGTTCGTAAGAAACTGCTGCGCCTGGCGACCCTGTAAAGACCCATAGCGGCTTAGCTGGCCGCAGTGGCAGCGCTACAGCGATAAAATACACCCCACGTATCGGATCGTAAGGGTCATACTTCGCGGTCTTCTGACGCTGCGCGGCGAAAGCACTGCTTGTTCAGAGAGTCCCTTAACGACCCAACGACCTTCGCATCCAGTCCGGCGAATAATTTGGCTGTTCCTGGGCGGGTAACGGAAGTCCCGCTCCTTAATTAGCCAATTCGCTAACGGATGATAAGGAGAAAACCGATGAGCACGAGTACGAAGGATGAGATTAAAGGCACTGCGGCGACGGGACTGTACCGGTTCAACTCGGGGCTCTATTTGCCGTGCGGAACTGCTCCCGAGCGCCATTCGCCCTGTGGATAGCTGTGCCGAATTTGCCGTTGTACGTGATTCGAAGGGCATCGGTTGTTGAGCCTTCGCCGTGATGGACGACGACCTGGGCTGCTCGTGATCCGGATTGATGGAGCGTCCCGGCCACTACAGGTCGCCGAAGTGTGTTGACACTCCGTCGGGCGACTGCACCTCGGATCGTGACGCCGTGTAATTGGTTCTCCGGCGGCTACTGGACGTCTGAAGGCGCCGCGAGCCCCCAAACCGCTCGCATCGTGTTCCCTGCCGCGCGGCATCTCGGCTGGTCCGACGTTGGCGCCCATAACAGGGTCCGAGGAGCTGCTGCGGCGCGAATACAGGCCCACGATCCGGCGCTTGTACCTGCTCCTGGCGCAAGGTGAATGGTACTGGGCCAGGGCCGTCAGCAGGCGTCCGGAACGGCCGCGAGCGGGGAGGTCCGCAGTATGCGCGCCTGTCCCAAGCGGTTGCCGAGTGGATCGGCCTCCGGAGGATCGGCGAACATCTCCAGGGCGAGCACGGTGAGCGGCGAATCCGGCGGCAGTCCGAGACGGAGCAGAGTGCCGGCCAATGTGCTCAGGGCGATCAGGCCTTCGCCGTAGAGGATGCGTTGGCCCTCGCCATCGGGATCGTTGAGCTGGTGTGGCGCAAAAAGCTGGGTGCGTGTCAGCAACAGATTGCGCCATGCGGCTCCATCCGTCTGGGTAACGCGCGCATAGACCAATGCCCACAACTGCGTCGATGGCAGCGGGGGGCGCACGTTGGCGCCATTCAGCACCGTTGTGGCGAAAGGCGCCCGGACCAGAATATCGGCCTTGCCCCGTGCGGCCTGGCAGACCAGCGGTGGCGGTGGATGCTGTACGCCGGCGATGCGCAACATGGGTCCGAAGCGGCCCTGCGCCGTGCACCATCGCGTGTCCGTGTGCCCCACCCTTACCTCATAGACGAAAAACCCGAACAGTTCTGGCGACGTTTCGTCGAGGTGCTCCGGCAGCGGCACCAGGTAATGCGCCTTTGCCGTGGGCGATTTGCCGGACTGCTGCATGGCGTTCAGCCCGCTGTCGTCGCGCGGCTGTCCCGGCGTGATCAGCCGCATCCACTCCGGATCCAGCGGCAGATGATTCTCCACCACGTCCGGCGGAACCTGATCCTTAAACAACAGCATCGGGTCCGGCCCAATCGCGCGCACCCGCACGAAGTAGGCGTCGTCCCCATCCTCCGGCGGTATCTCGAACTCGAACCACAGCGACCGCCGACGCGGCTCTGTCGACGAGTAATCTTCCGCCCACTGATACTCGGACAACGCAATCCCGGCGGACGCGATGCGCGGGACCTGCGTTGGCGGAGTCACTACCGGCAGCAGGATCGAGCGGCTGATCGCATCCGGAGCCGCCACGTCGCGCAACACCGGCTGGAGCACGTACTCGATCGTGATCTCCGATGGCAACCGCGGGGCAATCGGCTTGGGGTCGAACGCGTCAAAGAAGATCAGCTCGGTGGACTGCCGGACCATCGCGCGCGCATCAGGCGGCCCGGGGGGAATCGCCTTCTTGCCGACGGCGCGCGGCATGGTAATGACACGGACTGGCTGGCTGTCGTCCTCAGACGGATAGTGCACGATCCGAGTCACCGCGATGCCCGCGGGGTCGAGCCCGTTCCAGGTCCACTCGCGTAGCATCGTAAACTCCACTACGTTGATCCATCGTCGCACCAGGTCCGCCGCGGATGCGAAGGTGATCGCTGCGCCTTCTGGCGAAAGCGTGTGGCGCAGATCGGACGAGCAAGCCACCACAGTGCGGCTGCCCGCGGCCGACGCCAGCGTCAGGCCGTTGTGGTCCAGCTTGAGCTCAGCGCCCAACCGCCCCACCGGCGAGGCCACCGACCCGTCCGCGGGCGGCGGTTGAAAAAAGAAAGAGCGCAGGGCCGAAAACTCCGAAGGATCCGCCAGCAGGTCGGACTCGACGCTTGAGGGAGCCCGAACCTCCAGCACCACCGGCGCTCCGAAGCGGTCCTCCGGCGTAACGAAATATCCCGCGTCGTCGCGCCCCATGGCGGTGAAGGTGAGGCGCAGGTCGCGCGCTGCGGGCAGCACCAACAAGCCGTCGGCGGGCTGATTTTTATCCAATGTCATCAGGGTCGGATGATCCTGCACGTCGAATTCGATGGTCATGTCATCCGCGTCGAACTCGCGCGTTGTTCGGTAGAGTTCCAGGTACGGAACTGCGTCGCCGGCCAGGGCCTGGGCTTCCACGATGATCTCTACGGCGACCACGTCCGGATCGGGAAGTCCGATTTCACGTTGGATGGTGCGGTCGGCGGATAGCGTATCCAAGTCGTCGGTGAGGTTCTTGAATTTGAATTTCCTATCGGTGAAGAGGATTTCGGGATAACCCAGCCGCGGTTTGGCGATGTGCACCTGGCGCGATTTTGCGGTCGGGCGCTCCAGCACCTCGATGGAGCCCGGCGATTTGCGCCGCTGAAATGTCACCGAGGCGATCGACGTTCGCGGCGGGTTCGGAGAAGGATCTCCGCTCTCCGGACCGCCGCGCGTGAGGTCGGCCATGCGAACCCGGAACTCGTACGTCTTGCCGTAGAGCAGAGGAACCGCACCGGCGTCCACCGCGACAAAGTTCTTTTCGCGATCCAGTAGGTGCGCCGGGGTGTCTGCACCCTTTACGTCGGCCCGCGACTGCAGGTCGATCAGGTTCTGATCGGTGAGCGCGAGCGAGGTTCCGCGCCAGTTGGCGAAGTAACTCGGGAACCAGAAGTCGCCCGGCCGGTTGGGCGAAAGCTGAGCCGGTGAGACTTCAATTACCGCCTCACCATCGAAAGGACCCAGCGAAATTGGACCCATCATCAAGTCCGCGATGCTTTTCACCGCCACCAGCGAGTTCCAATCCTCATCCCCTTGGAGCCGCACATCCACGCGATACCCCGAGACGCCGAGAGGGGCGTCGATCACCAGTTCGCCCGCCCCGTCGCGATTCACCTGCCGGTTCAGCCACTCGGCGATCTGCTCATCCTCCCATGCAAGCCGGATGCCATCGCCGGCCTCTTTGGTCTGGGAGCAGTGCACCATCTTGGCGAGGCCGTCTTCATAGCGTTCGGCCTCGCGATAGACATCGTCCGCGATAAAGTTGCCCGCGGCATTCGTGACCGGGAACAGCACCGGAGCGAAGAGCGCATGCGGATCGGCGGTGAGCGCCGGAATGCGCGCCGCATAACGGGCGGCGATCGTCGGATCGTCCGCGTAGTCGCTGGTGGCGTGCAGGTCGATGTAGAGCCAGCCGCCTTCCGCGAAGAAACTCGCGGTGGGCGGGTGAACGGTCGTCTCCACGAGCAGTCCCAGCCCGATGGCAAGGTTTGGCTGCCGCAGCGCGAACGCGATGACTTTGCCCCAGGTGACGCTATCCTTCAGCACCACCGGGTCCGGCTGATCCTGTGCGCCCTGGTGCAGGGCACAGGCGAATTCCGCGGACTCCGCCATATACTGCGACCGGCGCCGATTGCCGATCAACGCCCGGTAACTCTCCGTCAGGGATTTGCGGAACTGCGGCTTCACAGACGGCACGCGCACGCCCGTGATGTTGAACTTGGTCGTGAGCTCGGCGAACAGCGCGGCCTTGTTGTCCGGCGCCACAAACGGAATCAGCGGTCCCACCGGAGTGGCGTCGCCGCTGACGGGCAGATGGCGGAGGCTGCCGATCAGTTTCGCCTCGAACACGAGGTTTGAGTTCGCGAATTTAGGCAGGCCGGGGTTCAACGGCATGAGCAGCGGGTCGCCTTTGGGCAGGCAAAGGAAGCGCACCTTGAGCGAATCGCCGTCCCAGAATTGCGGGAACGGAAGCAGACTAAGCCGGGCAGGTCCAATGGGCATCGCGATTCCTCCTTACAGAAGCGTGAGGGCCGGTAGTATACCGACTCCGGGGAGCAGAGACAGGGCCGCAACTGGAATGGTCTGCTCGAACTGGGTTTGAAAATCGACGTCCTCTTCCACGAAGATCGCTATCTGAACGCTCGCGGCCACCCGGATCTGGGCCCAGATCGTAATATTGTTTTGAGCCACGCCACCTAGTTCCAGGCGCTTGATACTGGCCATGGCTTCCACGCTGAAGCTGAACCCCACCAGGCCGCCCAGCAGTTTGGCATGTGCATCCAGCCCCAGCAGGACGCCAGGTTCGAGTGTTTCCGGAATGAGCGTGTAGCCGTAGTGGATCGTCGCCTCCACCGAGATCAAACCGGGAATGAGGTCACCGCCGATGGAGTAGATCACGCCGAGCCCCAACTGCACCGTGGGACGGCCGGTCTCATTCACCGCAATACTGAAGCGGAAGAATCCTCCCGCGTATAGCAGCGGCGGCAGGATGCCTTGCTGAATGTCGCCCTGGAAATCTACGCTGAGCAGCGCACGATTGACTCCAGTGGGCGCGGCCTCCAGTTCGCCAGAGACAGTGAACTGGCCGTAGAACTTGCCCAGCCCGACTTCCACGCGGTCGTTCGGGCCTAGTCCGAGTGTTAAGACCAGCTTCAGGTGCACTACGAACGAAGGGCTGCTTCCGGGCCCGGCGGTCACCCAGACTTTGCATTCAAACGGCAGGTTGAGAAACGACGTGAGCGAATAGAGAATCTTTTTGGCAGCTTCCAGCGCGCCGGTAAAAACGATGTCCGGGTGGTCGAGCCGTGGAAGTCCACCGGCCTCCGTGACGTAGTTTCCCGTGACCTTCAGTATGTCCTGCAGCGGCCCAGGGAACTGCGGCAAATTTAGTTTGAGGTCCGACGGCGGCACATCGATCTTGAAGGGCGCCGGCATGGCGGAGTTGAGATCGATCTTCAGGTCCGGCACTGTGTAGCTGCGCCCGATACCCCACTCGCCGCCCTTCAAGAGGCCGGGCACGGGCGGCACATCGATGTGGAATTGCGGATTGTCGATGCGCCAGTGATTATCCATACCCACGTGGAATAGGGGTTTCTCTTTAAGCTTGAGCACGAACGTCGAGCGCGGAAAGTGGCCGGTGGCCTGAATCAGCGAGTACGGATCGGCAACCAGCGGCGGGACCTCGAACTCGACCTGGCCCAGCCCGGGATTGATGAACGGCTGCGCGAACAACACGCGGCTGGACTCGGTGGCCATCAACAGCCCGTGCTGGATGAGCGGAGAGTTGTGGATTGCGTCGGCAGGCTCGCGGAAACGGTACGGCTTCCCTGTGACTCGAACGATGGGCACGCCGCGGTGCGGATCCACGGGACTCACTTCGCCAGTGTTAGGATCGATTCGCATGACGCTCCACTGTCCGGCCTGCGGGAGTTTGGGACTGCCCACGATCGCCACCGCATAGCCGAACCGGCCGCGGTCGCCCGGCGCGAAATCGGACACGATGCTAGAGAGCTGCATATCCAGCGTGCCGCCCACCCGCAAGAGCGCGTCGATGGGCCCGGCAATGGGGCCCTTGCTGGCGAACAGAGCCTTGAGTTGGCTATCCGTTAGCGGCGGCAGCACGCCCACCGGTGGCGGCAGCGGCACCTCCACGTAGCTAGGGCGGTCGTAGAAAGGAACCGGTGCAAGATGGCCTTCGAGCCGGGCATCGGCGTCGAAGACCACCGGTTGAATCAGCCGTTCTATCCCAAGGACGCAACTATCGTTCAAATCGACCTTCGCGGAGAACAGATCGGCCGCCGTACCAAGGTTGACTTTGGTTTCGTTAGCAACACCAAGAACACGCTTCGGGCCCTGCTGCCGAAGCTGGCGCAAAAGTCATACGAAACGCATTTGAAGGACTCGGTTGCGCACTACCGCAAGACGCGCAAAGATCTGGACGAGCTTGCAACTGGTAAGGCCGGTCAGAAGCCCATCCACCCGCAATATCTAACGCGCGTGCTCGATCAGCTCGCCGCCAAAGACGCGGTTTTTACCTGTGACGTAGGAAGTCCGACGATGTGGGCCGGGCGCTATCTGACCATGAACGGCAAGCGCCGACTGCTCGGTTCATTCAACCATGGTTCGATGGCAAATGCACTTCCTCAGGCCATAGGCGCCCAAGTCACCCATCCTGGGCGGCAGATCATCGCGATGTCAGGCGACGGTGGAATCGCAATGCTCATGGGCGATCTGCTGACCTTGAGGCAACACGAATTGCCCGTGAAGGTGATCGTGTACAGGAACGACGCACTGGCCTTTGTCGAGCTGGAGATGAAAGCGGCCGGTGTGCTGGACTTCACCACCGATCTGCGCAATCCAGACTTCGCAAAAATTGCGGAGGGAGCGGGACTGCTCGGATTGAAGGCCGAAACAGCAGACCAGGTTGAACCCGCAATTGCGCAAGCACTTGCCTATGATGGCCCGGCATTAGTCGAGGTCGCGGTTGCTCGGCAGGAGCTCTCGATGCCGCCGACGATCACCTTTGAGGAGGCAAAGGGTTTCAGCCTCTACATGCTGAGGGCCGTTCTCAGTGGGCGCGGTGACGAAGTCGTCGATCTCGCCAAAGTCAACCTGTTTCGTTAATCGAAGTTGAGGAGTGCGATGACAACAACCCCAGCCGGGCCAGTTTGTGGATTTCCCCGGTTACGACGCGACCACTCGATTAGCACCACCGCCCGGGGTATTGTAAGCAGAGTTTAAGACTTGTGCGAATAGATAGAGCCCTTACAAGTTTGTTGAAGTCGCTTCATGTCTCCCTGCTATCGGTCGCCATGACGCTAGCGTTGGTATCCCGAGCACCGGCACAGAGCCTCGCGTCCGCAGAAGACCAGCCAGGGAGCATTGCGGGTACCGTGACCGACCCGAATGGCGGTGCTGTTCCAGGTGCAACTGTGGTCTTGCAAAGTGCCGCGCCGCACGACACCTATACCGGTGTCACCAACGACAATGGCTTTTTTGAATTGCGGAACATTAGGCCCGGAATACCTTTTCGAGTCATAATTCATGCCAAGACATTCGCAAACTGGACTTCGCCGCCCATCGTCTTGGCGCCCGGCCAATACAGGTTGCTCAGGGAGTGCAAACTCCAGCTCGAGGAAGTACGCACAACGGTCGATGTGAGTTATTCCTCGGTACAGGTCGCGACCGAGCAGGTAGCAGCGCAGGAAAAACAGCGCCTCCTGGGCGTGTTCCCCAATTTCTATGTCAACTACGATCCGGACCCGGCACCGATGACGGCAAAGCTCAAGTTCAAGCTAGCGCTCAGAGTGGCCGTCGACCCGGTTACTATCCTCGGAGTAGCTTTTATTGCCGGCCTAGACCAGGCCGGAAACACACCGGACTTTCAACAGGGAGCAAAAGGCTACGGGCAGCGATTTGGCGCCGTGGCTGCAGACGGCTACAGTGACATCCTGATCGGGGGAGCGATTCTGCCATCGTTACTGCACCAAGATCCGCGCTATTTCTACCAGGGTAAGGGAACGACCAAGTCCCGCGTCTTCCACGCCATCACTTCTCCATTCGTTTGTCGTGGAGACAACGGCCAGATACAGCCGAACTACTCGAGCATTGGCGGCGATCTGGCAGCATCGGCGCTCGAGAACACCTTTACCCGCAATCGAATCGTGGCGCGGGACTGGTCTTCGGGCATTTCGCCTTGGACACTGCCGAACGGGCGGTCAGCAGCCTGGCCCAGGAATTCCTTTTCCGGCGACTTACACCAAAGCCAAAGCACTCGAATTAGGTGCCTTGCGGAGCGGTATCAAACGAAGTGTGACCGACGGTGCCGCCAACATTCCGGCAGCAATTTGTCAGATGCTAGCACCAGTAGTCTTTGTCTCTATAGCTGATTGATGCTTCCGGCATGCGGTAAACGTCTCCCCTCAGTAAGTTCCCAGTGATCAAAACAGCAGTTCACGTTTGGCATTGTGTTTGCAAACTATTCAACTAGCGCCGAGACAACTAGCCGCCAGAAGATTGATTAGAGGAAACGAAATGATAATAAATGCGACGCCGCTCCCGAACAAGGTCAGTAAAAGGAGAACAGATGCTCAAAGGCTTCAACTACCCGCTCACACCGAAAGGCAAGTCGACCCTGAATCCAGCACCTCCCTGGCACTACTCTGCCGACTTCCTCGACATTGAATTTTGGTCGGACCCCGCAGCCATGGCGGCTGTATTGCCGGACGGACTCGACCCCGATCCGTCTGCAAAGGGCCACGGCAATGCTCTGTTCTACGATTGGCAGTTCAGCGGAGAGAACGAGGAATATCTTGACCCCGCCCGTTATCAATATCGCGAGTTTTTCATCCTAGTGGACGCGTTATTCAACGGTAAAGCGGTCTCCTATTGTCCTTATATCTTTGTGGACAACGATGCAGCACTCGCCCGCGGCTGGACTCAAGGCTATCCGAAGCGGATCGGTCAGGTATTCCAGACTAGGTATTATGCGGCCACGGGAAAGGCAGGCCCTGCACTTGCATCAGGATCGAAGTTTGCAGCCTCTCTTACAGCGGGCGGGCAACGGCTCGCTGAGGCGCTTGTAACTTTAAAAGAGCCCGTAACCGACCGGTCGCGGTTGAGCCAGAGGCCGATCATAAATCTCCTGCACTGCCCACGTCTGGCTGCGGACAAGCAGGATCAGCCAGCACTCCACGAGCTAGTCGAGAACGTCCCCCACGACGTGAAGATTGAGCAAGCTTGGATAGGAGAAGGCTCCCTTACATTGCCTGTCTGCAAAGGCGAAGAAATCTCAGACTTGGCACCCGTTCGTTGTGGCAAAGGAATACGGGCTTCTATGGCATACATCGTCGACGATCTCAAAACACTGAAGGAGCTGCTGAAGTAATGCCGCAGGCCGAGCACCCTTTGCGCCACGTCTCTGCATTCAGATTCCCGCGAGGTGTTCGAGGGTTGATGTCCCGGGATCGGCAGGGTATTGGGACGCCGCCATTAACCAGGGTCCCGGCCTGAATGTCGAAGATGTCGACGATTGCTGACAACGTTGTCGTCAGTTCCGGTTCAAAGTCTCGGGAGCCCAGCTCGTGCAACAACCTGCAGCGTGGATAGATGGCACGCTATTTGCTCTGTGTCAGGAAGTTGGTCGTACAGATCCACTCATGACACATGGGTGCGGTTTAGCGAAGACCATGACGGTCGCACACATGCCGACCTATTTGGGGTAATTCAATGACACAAAGAAATTCGAAGACAAGATTCTGGGCGATCCTCACGATGATCAACATCTTCGCGATGATCTATCCCACCATGCTTTATTTTCAGGCCGACAACAGCGAAGCACAGTTCTTCGCAGCTATCGTCTTGCTGGGAGCTGCATTTCTATTGGCAATCACCGACGCGGTCAGCGCAATCCTCGTGTACCTGGAGTGACACTCCAGGCAAGTCCGTGAAATTGAATTGTCTCCTGCAATTTAGAGGCATTGAGGAGCTGCAACGGAACAAGAGGAGATGCAGATACACTCGCGGCCGCAGGTCGCCTTGAACAAGGGAATAGCGGGATGAATTTGAATGCTCGGTATGTTCGGAAGTTTCTCGTTGGCGTTATGTGCCTGAGTTTTACGTTTGTTCCGGCGACGTCCGAAGGGGCAGAGTTGAAGAAAGAGACCCTGCAGGCATGGAATGCATACATCCAGAGGGCAAATTCGCAGATGGTCGACCGCACCAGCAGCCCCTTCCTTTGGGTTGACGAAGCGCCGGACCGCTCCCATAGCGTTCATGACGGTAAGATTCTGGTCTCGTCGATCGGCCAGCAAAACCCCAATCCCGTGCCCTTCGGTTTAATCCATGATTGGATCGGGGCGGCCTTCATCCGTGACGCGAGGCTGGAAGACGTCTTGTCCGCGGCTCGGGATTACGGTCACTACAAGGAGTTTTACAAACCCAATGTTATCGATTCCAAATCGGTGGGAACTGCCCGAGCCTGCGACAAATACTCGATGCTCCTCGCGAACCACGAAGTGGTAGCCACGACTGCACTCGAAGGCGAATACGAAGCTTGCTACCATCAGCTCGACGACCGGCGTTGGTACAGTATCGCGCACACCACGCGCGTGCAGGAGATTCGGCACTATTCCCAGCCGGACGAGCAGAAACTTCCATCCGACCAAGGCAGTGGCTACATCTGGCGCATTTACAGTTTTGCGCGGTTCGAGAAGAGAGATGGTGGCGTCTACGTTGAAGTGGAGGTGATTGTCCTGAGCCGAGACATCCCAGTTGCTGTTCGCTGGATGGTCAATCCCATCGTGCGCAGGATCTCGAAGAACGCGATGCTGACCTCCTTGCGCCAGATCGAAGAGGCCGTGGATTCAACAGCAGGAACTGCGAACCAGATCGCGAAACAGTCACACTAGCCGTGAGTACTAGCCAAGGGCAACAAAACTGTCGCCACTGCAGAATAATTCGAACTCACTGCAACGCAATTCAAAGATACTGCAATTGAATTCCGACAATTACAAATGATGTGCATTTTCAAATTACATTGCAGTAGACGGGAAAGTACGGGATAGTACGGGGATAGTACGGGATTTCCGTGGGGTTTATCTCGCCGAAATCGCGCAAAATTCGGCCGATTTGTGCGGAATTGATTTGCAGTGCCGCGGGAACGGATGCTTGTAACTAATTGATTCTTCGTAAACATTTAGGACTTGTTGCACACTTCCAGCGAACTTATGGCTGGGAGGCAGGCGGAACCCACTAACCTATTCAATCCAAGTAGCTTACGTGATGAACTGATGCATCAGGCTGGAGCGATCCTGCGAATATCGAACGAACCTGCAGACAAGTCTCTATGTCTTTTGGGGTCTCTTGCTGGGAGACTTGCGGCCGGCCCCGAGTTGCTGTATCCGAATAACATCCACACCAGCGCGTTCCCAAAACCAAAGGCAATTTATCTCGTCGGCTAGATTTGCCATGTGGATGTAGCTTTCTGCAGATGGTTCGCTATCACCGCTCTCCCACCGCGACACGGCTGCTTGTGTGACCTGCAATCGTTCAGCGAACTGGGTCTGTAGCAGCCCCAATTGCTTCCGGAGCGCGACAATTCGATTCGCCCATTCTGGTCTCGTCACTAAGTCTGCCTCGCCTCGCTCTTGACATATAACCAAATGTATATACACTAAGTTATATGCATGGCCCCTTTCTATTGAGCCAAACATTAGCACGAACTGCGACATATCCTCCAAGTTGCCATGAGGCGTTCCGAGATTCATGGTTGGCAACAAAGCCAAGAAGATGATGGAACAACATTGGATCAGCGTTAACGCAGTAACTGACCTCACCGGCTGGCATCCTCAGTATGTGCGCCGGTTGGCGAGAGAGGGTCAGTTGCTGCATCGGCCTTCGAAACGAGTGAGGAGCAACGGACGAGTCCAGCACGAATACGCACTATCGTCCTTGCCGGTTGAAGCACAGCTGAAACTTCTCAAGCAGCCGCTGCTGTCAGAACCAGCCTGCACGGCTCTGGTGCTTCGCTCGAATCCAAACCAATCCAACCTGTTTGCTTCTCTGCCGCAGGTTACCGAGCCCGAGCGCCTCAACTTTTCCGCAGAGCAGAACGCACAGGCCTTGAAGCGCCTGGAGGCCATTGCGCCGCTCGTGGAATTGCGCAGCCGCAGCCAGCGATCCCGTCCAACGTTCCGCACCACCGGCGGAGTCGCCGTGCGAAGCATGAACTCGTTGGCCGGCTACCTCGCCGATCAGCACCAGGTCAGCGCCCGAACTCTCTGGAACTGGTATGCACAGTACCGCAAGCTGGGCTATGCGGGTCTCGTAGGCCGAGTTCGCTCGGATAAGGGAAAGTCGCGGTTCCTCAAAGCCCATCCCGCTGTCCGCGCATTTGTGGAGAACAAGTACCTGGGTGAGCGGCTGTCGATTCGGTTGGTGTACCAGGCCTTGCTGCGCGATCTGCGGAGCCTGGAGCCAGAGTGCACCAGACCACCCAGCTACAGCGCCGTCCGCTCGTATTTGCAACAGCTGCCTAAGCCGTTGCTGATCCTAAGCCGGGAAGGCAAGAAGGAATTCCAGGAGCGTTGTGAGCCCTACCTGCTCACCGACTTCGAAACGCTGGTGCCTAACCAGATCTGGGTCTCCGACCACGGTCAGCATGATGTCTGGGTGCGCAACGACTTGTTCTCCGGAGTATCGAGCAATGCTGCGGTCCGGCCCTGGCTGACGGCCATGATCGACATGCGCTCCCGCAAGATCGTCGGTACCGCCTGGTCGGCCAGCCCTAGCTCCCACACCATCAGCTCGGCACTACGAGTGGGGATCGAAAGCTTTGGCATTCCCCAGATCCTCTATGTGGATAACGGCAAAGACTACGAGAAGATCGGCCGTATCGACTTCTCTCCGGAATGTAGTGGGGTACTGGTCAGGCTGGGAATCCAGCCGCAGTACTGCCTGCCCCGGCATCCCCAGTCAAAGCTGATCGAGAGCTGGTTTGGGACGGTGCGCAAGCGCTTTGATTGCCTCTGGCCCTCCTACTGCGGAGCCGGTCCCCAGGATCGGCCCGAGCCGTGTATGGCTGCCCTGAAGGAGCACCAGGCCTTCCTCAAGGGCAAACGGAAGAACTCACCTCTGCCGCTGGCCAGCGAGTTTATTGCCACGGCGCGGCAATGGATCGAGGAATACAACTCACAGCATCCCCATGGCGGACGAGGCATGCGAGGCCGGACTCCGGATGAGGTCTTTAACGAACTGCTCCTACCCGGTCAGCGAAGACTGATTGAGAGTCCAGAAGTTCTCTATGCCTTGTTCTGGGACCGTCAGCGGCGCAAGGTGTCAGAAGGCGGATGTGTGCAATTGTACGGCGAGCGCTACGAACCCGCCGATGGCGAGAGTCTGGCCAAGCTATTTCTGGAGATCGAGCGCGATGTGCTAGTGGCTTGTGACCCAGCCAATCTGGGGGAAGCCATCGCCTTGGACCTGGACGGCCGGTTCCTGGGACGGCTGCGGGCGCAGAAGCTGATTGCGCGCGGCCCGGTTAGTCACGAAGACATTCGAGCTTCGATGCGGATCCGGCGCACGGCTCGTAAGGCGATCGCAGACTACGTCACTGGCTTGTCAGGGATACGGGCTCGTGCCGGGGACCGTAGCGAAATCGCTCACCTCCAGGATCGCGCCGAAATGCCCAGGGAGAAGCAGTCGCCCCGGCCAAACTTTGATACGACCGCAAGATCTGCACTCCGCCGCAGCCATCAGGCCCGACTTCATCGACGACATTGTTCGGGAACTGACGGAAGGACAATAGTCATGGCTCTTTCCTACGCGGTACGCCGGCAGCTGCTGGAGGCGAGCTTGCCGGAAGCCACCGAAGTTCGACTGGAGTTGCAGGATTACCTGGCCCGGACCGGCATGGCACCGCCTGACTTCGCCCGACGCATCAACTACGCCCGGGAGACGGTCTATCAGTTTCTGAATGGCAATTACAGCCGGATCTCCTCCAACGACGGGCTCATCCGAACCGCGATTCGCGACTTCATTGCGGCCCATCCGATTGCGGCTCCCGTAATCAGCTCAGGCAAGCTCTACGAAACCGAGAATGCACGTTTGCTGCGCCAGTACTTCTACGAAGCCCTGGATCATGGACGAGCCTATTACCTCTACGGTGCCCCGGGAACCCAGAAGACCTACGTACTGCAGCACCTGATCGCGGAGTTGAACCGCTCAGAAATCGCCAAGAACGGCGAAGGCCGAAGAGCTTACTACGTCTATGTTCGTCAGGGGATCCATTCGCTGGACCTGATGAAGCGGGTGGCGGAGAGCTGCGGGGCAATCGGGCTGGGCACGGTCGACCGGATTCTGCGCAATCTGCGCTTCGATCTCAGCCAGCGCAAGGTGCTGTTGGTCTTTGACGAAGCCCAGCATCTATCGATTGAATGCCTGGAGACGATTCGGGAGCTGTTGGATCAACCGCCACACTGCGGGTTGCTGTTCGCCGGCACCCACGAACTGGAGGAGATCTTCACCCGCCAGGCCCTGGAACTGGAGCAATGGCGTTCCCGCTTTCATGCCGGTCAGGCCTTGCCCGGCATCTCCGAAGAGGAAGCAGCCGATATCGTGCACTCGGAGCTAGGCTTGGGACTGTCGCAGCGGAAAATCGAAAAGCTAATCTCGAAATCCCGGATCACGGACCTACGTAACGGTGGCAAATACAGCTACGTATCGGCCCGGCGGCTGTTCTGGGTGATTCGCGAGTTGCAAGCCGCCGTCAACGGAGAATCAACACACGCTCGTCATCAGTAGTAGTAAAGATGTCCTGAGCGAGCCTAGTGGAGCATCATCCACATACATCCCCGCCTTGTTTATTCGCAGGTAGCGTTTTTGGGCAGGCCCGGCTGGCTTTGTAAGCGCGGGTCTGCCCCTCTACACTTGAACAGAGAGAGAGCCGTGAGCAAGAGCCTGCCGTTGATGCTTCGCCACGCTATGTATAACCTGCGTGGCGGGTTCTTGATTCGCCCCCTGACGATCGCGCTGGCGCTGGGTTGCGCGGGCGCATTCCTGTCGTGGCTGGAAGAGGAGTTTCCGGTCGCCAGCGCCTGGGTGCCCTCCGCCCTGTTCCCCTCGCACGCCGACCCGCAAGTGGCTCAGGTCATTCTGGCGGGCATCGCCGCCTCCATCATGACGGTGGTCTCGATCGTGTTCGCCATCCTGCTGATGACGCTCACCCTGGCATCGATGCAGTTCTCCCCGCGCATCATCGTCAGCTTTTCCAGGGACCGCGTCACGCAATGGACGCTAGGGATATTCCTTGGCACTTTCTCGTACTGCATGGCGGCGCTTCCGACGGCGCGCTCGCTCCCTCACCCCTTCGCGCCCGTAGCCACCGTCCTGGGCGCGATGGTGCTGGCGCTGGTCTGCGTCGGTTTGCTGCTCTTTTTCATTCACCACATCTCGCAGGCCATCAGTGTCAATCATATCGTCGACAGGATCGCGGAAGAAACCGAAGCGATGATCGATGAGATTATGCCCAGGCCGCACCGGTCGAACCACCCCAACCACTTGAAGGACGCTGCACCTCTCAGACCTAACCCGAGCGAGGTAGCCATCTTGAGTGATGTCTCCGGCTACATCCGCTTCATCGATAAGCGACGCTTAGTCGCCGTTGCGAAGCACTATCACGTCAGTGTCCGCGTTCTGCGCCGGGTCGGCCACTTCGTTCCCGCGGGAATCCCGCTGATGATGGTCTCAAAGGGGAACCGTCTGCCTTCCGAAGGAACCGCCGATCTGCTTGCCGCGTTCGACTGCGGCCCGACCAGAACGTTGCAGCAGGACGTGGAGTTTGGCGTTTTGCAGATTGTTGATGTTGCGTTGAAGGCGATCTCGCCCGCCGTCAACGACCCCACAACGGCCATCACCTGCGTCGATCAGTTGAGCCGCATTCTGATCCGCTTCGCGTCCCGAGAGCCGCCGGAGGATCTGCTCTACGATCCGCCGGGCATCGTTCGCGCCAGTATTGGATGGATCCGCTTCGAGCGCCTGCTAGACGCAGCCTTTGAGCAGATCCGCATGTATTCGAAGACGGACGTAGCCGTCAGCTTGCGGTTGCTGCGAGCCCTCGGTGACATCGCCGCCGCAACGCCCGATCCGGAGTTCCGCCGGATACTCGTCGAACAGGGAATGCGGACGGTGGCCGGTTGCGCCGAAAAGCTTGGCGAAGAGGAGCTGAGAGAGTTGCGCGCTCGCCAGGCCGCGCTGGAGAGCCTCGCCGCCATCTCGGCCGTAGATTAGAACAGGCCTCTCTGACATTATCGGATCAGGGAAGAGTTTCCGACCACTCACCAACTGAGTGGTCCCGAAAAGTAAGAGTGGGCGTGCAATTGCACATGCCCCTGTGTCCTATGCCTGCTGCAGCCAGCACGTTCGGCGTTAGCCGCACAGCGGTGATATAAACTCTCAACCGGAACCGGCACTTATGGAATATGCATCGGGTAGTAAAGGGATAACTGCCTTACTAGAGATTTCGCACAGTGGCAGAGTGTGTTTACCGTCTCTGGCTGACGCCGTCCTGGAAAACACGGGAAGCGCCGGTTGATCGGTTCTGTTGAGTCCCGTGCCCATGTGTACGATGCGCATCCGCGGCGGTAGCTATGGCGATTCAATTTCGGTGCGAGAGTCTGTTGTCGCGCTTCCAAAACCCCAGCGATGAGTCGTGCTCAGAGCGTAAGCTCCAGGTTCGCTTCGACCCGCTGCTCGGTACCTCAGCCCGAATCGCTGAAGGCGTGAAGTTGCAAACGAGTGTTGACGCCGCGCTCGTCTCATTTCGGGCGCCGGACCCGAATTGCCCTTTCTGTGCAGAACGCATCGACAGAGTGACGCCTCGCATCGCCAAGGAAATCACGCTGGCCGGACGCATTCGGGTTGGCGATACCGTGCTGTTTCCCAACCTGGTGCCCTACTCGAAATACGCTGCCGTCGCTGTGTTCACGAAACGCCATTGGCTGAATCTTTGCGACTTCACCGCCGCACTGATCAGCGACAACCTGGCTGCCTCGCTCGATTACGTACGCGCGGTCACGAAGGTCGATGCGGATACGAGGTTCTGCGCTTATTAATACCTTTTTCAGGCCGCTTATGGCGGCGCTCAGGACCGGTCCTAATCGCATCCCCAAATTATTCAAATTGAGTCTCAAATGCATCTCCCGCCCATTCCCATGCGACGCGAATGACTGGGGCAACCGGGCTTTTTGTGAATCGGTGAGATCGCGATTCTACCGATGATCGGCAACCAGGCGAACAATGAACCGTGACCGGAGTCACAGCCTCAACGTCACATTAGCTATATATAGCTAGCATTTCGGGTTGCCGAAATGGGAATCTTCGCTAAGGCGTTCTGGAATTGTGCCGCGCCTAATTCTTAGGCCCTCGAAATTTCAGGATTCTCGTAAAAGGAGTTGCACCATGAAACACGTACAGGCTTGCTGCCTTGTTGCCCTGCTCTGCGTACTGGTAGCGCTCCCTACCACAGCGCAGCAGGCCCCCTCGCCAGATTCCGTAGGACTGCAGAATCCTGAGTCTTCAGCCAATCTGGCATCGAACATTGTACCCGGCCATAACTTCGACGGAATTGGCCAGAATTCGTTCGGCTACACCGATCCGTTCATTCCGCCCGATCCGGCTGGCGCCGTAGGCACGACGCAATACATCGAATGGGTAAACACTTCGCTCGCAGTCTTTAACAAAGGCACAGGCGAAATCATATCCGGTCCGACTCCCGGCAACCAGGTCTGGACTTCCATGGGAGGCCCCTGTGCTACCTATAACGATGGGCAGCCGGTTGTGCAATTTGACAAGCTGGCAAGCCGCTGGGTAATCGGGCAACTGGTCCTCCATGGACCTCCGTATTACTTCTGCGTCGCTGTTTCCGCAACACCTGACGCCACCGGCAGCTACTATCTGTACTCTGTTCAATTCAACGATGTCCCCGACTCGCCAAGGCTTGGAACCTGGCCCGATGCCTACTACGTTACCTTCAATATGTATCGCGGGGGGACTTTTCTCTATGCCAACGTCTGTGCCCTCGACCGTTCTTCCATGCTGAACGGCCAACCTCCCCGGGGTCCCCTGTGCCAACAAACCTCTTCCCAATACAGCAGCCTCCTGCCTTCAGACCTTGATGGGACCATGGGGCCGCCGTCGGGCTCGCCTAACTTCTTGTTCAGCCTCGGACAGAATGCGCTCAACTTCTGGTACTTCAGCGTCGATTTTTCCCAGGGCACCTCGCAACTGAGCGGACCAATACCGATCCCGGTGCAGCCGTTCAGCCCCGCCTGCAGCAATATCAACTGCATTGACCAGAGGGACACATCCAACCGCCTGACCGCCTTGAGCGATCGCCTGATGTACCGCGCCGCCTACCGAAATTTTGGCGGCCATGAATCCCTGACGCTCAATCACACCATCATCTTTGCCCTGCGCTATGCTTCGGTGCGCTGGTATGAGTTGCGTAACTTGAGCAGCTTGATGCCCACCGTCTATCAGCAAGGGACCTACGTCCCGACCTTCATCCATCGCTGGATGGGCAACGTAGCCATGGACAACTTGGGCGACATAGTGGCCGCCTACAATTTTTCCAGCAGGACTCTCCACCCATCGTTTAGTTTCACGGACCGCTTAGCAAGTGATCCCCCGAACCAGTTCAGAGGGGAGAACCTCGAAATGCAAGCTACGGGTTCGCAAACCGCGGGCTCGGCCTGGGGGAACTCCACCAGCCTGAGCGTAGATCCCGTGGATGACTGCACCTTCTGGGCTACGGGTGAATACCTGCGTGCTGACGGTACCAATAACTGGAACACAAGAATCGGTTCCTTCTCGCTATCGTCGTGCCCTTCGAGCAACCTAGGCATTCAGATCACAGGCGCGCCTGATTATGGTACGGACGACAAACCCCTCAGCGGGACGGTATCCAACATAAGTCCGGGTGACTACGGCAACTATAAGGTTGGCGTGTTACTGTTCATTAGCGGTGTTGGTTGGTGGTCGAAGCCGTATTGCGACGAGTTATTCGTTCCGATCCAGAATGGTAATTGGATGGCCGATGTTGGGACGGGAGGCATGATGTCCGAAGACTACTCGGCAGTTAAGTACGTCGCATACCTTCTGCCCCAGAGTGCAACCGGCGCTTGCCAACAGGGCATTGATGGTTTGCCTCAGGACCTGGAAACTCAAGCGCTCGCGCGTGCCTATCTTGACCGCCCCAATCCCCAGCGTCGCACAATAACGTTTGCCGGACTAAATTGGGACGTTACGGCCAACACGTTCGGCCCTATTAATCCTGGCCCTTGCATCTTCTCGGATTCCACCAACAATGTCTTCCTGGACAGCAGCGGTAACCTCCACCTGAAGATCGTACAAAATGCGGAAGGAACCTGGACATGCTCTGAAATCGTTCCGCGAGTAAATGATCAGCTCCAGCAGGAGCAGAGGTATGGTTACGGAACTTATACGTATTACCTGGCGAGTGCGGTGAACAACTTAGATCCGAATGCCGTGGTGGGATTGTTCACGTGGTCGAACGACCCCGCCTATGCCGGCCCATTCCAACCCTGGGAGAACAATCCTCAGGGCGGAGTTGGAGGCCACAGCGAACTTGACGTGGAGTTCTCCCAAGGACTGACCGAGCCTCCATCCAATGCCCAGTTCTGCGTGCAGCCGTATACGAGTAATCCTTGCCACCAATTCACAATGCCGGCCGGGTACAACAATTCAACGGCGATTATTAACTGGTTTCCCGATGGCATTAATTTTCAAGTCCAGGATCCGAACGGGAATGTTCTTGCCAGCTACAACTATTCCGGAGCTGTACCGCCTCCGGCGGACAATGGAGGATGGAATGGCTTCTTTCCTAGTCCTCAACAAGCTCGCCTCAACCTATGGGTTATTGGGGGGAGCCCACAGAATGGCCAGGATGTAGAGGTGGTTATTAGCGGTTTTACCTATGTTCCTTATTCGCAGTGATTTGGCAGTGGAGTGAGAGGCCACTCAACGTGCCGTCTTGGGTGGGGCGCGGTTCCACCGAGTATCGTCGCGAGAGTTTTGCGTGCCTCGTTAACGCGGTCGAATCGTTCTTTGGGCGTGAGGTCGTTGACGTGTCCGACTTGCCACTGTCGAACTTTCCAGAGGATAGCCAGCGCAAGGAGCGCTCCCACCGCTAAACCCAAAGGCAAGAACCAGTCTGTGGGGTGGGAGATCCATTCACGCAGCGAGGAGAAATGAATCCCGTATGGTCAAAAAACTCATCTTCGCTTCCAAGGAAGGGGAGTTTCGCGCCCGAAGGCTCATGCCGCTTCCCGCTCATAGTACTTCAGCAGACCACCCAGTCGTTCCTTGCAACGCACAATTCCGTTATCCTCGCTCTCCCCTCGATTCGGCAATGGGCACAGGAGTCGGTTCTGCTTGCCCTGGTGATTGCGCTCCTCGTGGTAATGTGCCAAGTATTGCTGCAGGGCTCGGCGCAGCGGTCTCTCCCCGAACAAGATGAGCTTCGACAGGCATTCCTGTTTCACCGATCTCACCCAGCGTTCTGCATAGGCGTTCAAATTCGGACTCCTGGCTGGTAGGGGCATGGTTTTCACCCTTCCAGCCTCGATCAGGATTGTACCGCTCATCTTTATATCACGGCGTTAGAAGAGACGTAACCGGGCCTGTTGTGCTTGTGACGTGCCCCCAAACTCTCATCCATTCATAACTAGAGATTCCCGATTTTGATTTGCCTTTAAGTTCATCTCGCAGCCGTCGGGACGGTGGGAAAGTGGGAAACGCGTAGCGTTTTCCAAGGCAGCTGTATCGCCGTCTTTTCCACGGTCCAAGGTTTGCCGGAACTCCTCCGGCGTTCGGTAGTCCAAGCCGCTGTGCGGCCTCTCGCAGTTATACTCTTGCCGCCATTTCTCCAATGTCGTGCGCACATCGTTCAGCGTGCGAAACCAGTGCGCGTTCAAACATTCGTCTCGCAAGCGTCCATGAAAGCTTTCCACATGTCCGTTCTGCATGGGCTTGCCCGGCTGGATATGTATCAACGTGATCTTATGTTCCTCCGCCCAGCCAATCATTCTTCGTGAGATGAACTCCGGACCATTGTCGGAGCGCAGGCTCTCCGGTGCTCCACGCCCAGCTATCAACCGCTCCAGCACCCGGATCACGCGCCCGCTGCCCAGGCTGGTGTCGGCCTCCAGCGCCAGACATTCCCGCGTGTAGGCGTCCACCACGCTGAGGATGCGCACCATCCGTCCACTAGCCAGTCCGTCGATGATGAAGTCCATCGCCCACTCCTGGTTGGCGTGCTGCCGCCGCGGCTCAGCCGGGACCGAGCGTACTAGCCGTTTGCGCCGCTGCCGTCGCACCATCAACCCTTCCTCGCGATACAGCCGATAGACGCGCTTCACGTTCAACGCCTGGCCTTGGCGCTGCAACAGCACGTGCAATCGTCGATACCCATAGCGTGGCTTCTGCCGCGCCAGCTCCAGCAACTTCCCGCGCAGCTCAGCATCGCCATCCCCTACCGCCTCGTAGCGGTAACTGCTGCGATCCAACTCCAGCAGCCTGCAGGCCCGTCGTTCGCTCATCCCCTTTTCCTGCCCCACGAACGCCACGTCTTGCCGCAAACCTACAAGCTCCAGCCGTTTTTTCGGATCACCGCTTTCAACGCTTCCCGGTCCAGGCTCAGATCGGCCACTAGATGCTTCAGCCGCCGGTTCTCGTCCTCCAATTGCTTCAACCGTTGTGCTTCGCCCACTTCCATCCCGCCATACTTCGACTTCCAGCCGTAGAACGTCGCCGCGCTGATCCCATGCTCGCGGCACAGGTCCGCCGTCTTCACTCCGGCCTCATGTTGCTGCAAAATCCCAATGATCTGTTCTTCCGTGTATCGGCTCTTCTTCATCGCAGTCCTCCCTCTCAGATTACGGGAGAACTCCAGTTTTCCTTGGCTGAGTTTTTCGGGGGCAGGTCACGTCACGCGGACATCAGGACCACGATGAACGTCTACGGCGACGTAGTAACAGATGAGATGTCCAAGGCACATAGCAAGGTAGTGGCCTTAGCTCTCAACGGCACGGAAGCGGCACGGAAGCCCAGCTAAGTGGTTTGTTTTGGCGGAAGCGTGTGCGAGTCGAACGCACCATTGACACCGCAAGGCGCCAATCGCCGGTTTTGAAGACCGGGAGAGTCACCGGACCCCCTTCGCTTCCGCATCGGATCGCCGACAGTATCCTTCAGCAACAATATCATCGGCAGCGAAATATTTTCAGCACCTCCGCCCCCGCTCCGCATCTTGATACATGTGACGGAGCCTTCCGATGCCACAGCGTAAATTCTCCTTTGTCCAGCTCGACGTGTTTACCAGCCGCCCACTCGAGGGTAATCAACTCGCGGTCATCAGTGACGGACGTGGCTTGAGCGACGACGAAATGCAAAAGCTTGCGCGCGAAACCAATTTATCGGAGACGACGTTCATCCTGCCGCGCGACGCAGCGGTCGAACAACGGGAAGGACACAAGGTCCGTATCTTTACGGTCAACGAAGAGCTACCTTTCGCAGGACATCCCACGCTCGGCACTGCCTGGTACTTGCGCCAGCACTCCAGTTCGGACGAGATCGTACTCGATCTGAAGGTCGGTAAGATTCCTGTGCGCTTCGAACAGCGCGATGGTCTACTCTTCGGCGAGATGCGTCAGGCTGAGCCGCAATTCGGCGCCACGCATCCGCACGACGTTGTCGCCGGTGCCCTCGGCGTTCCGGTCGCCGAACTCGACCAGAACTTGCCCATCCAAACGGTCTCCACCGGTATGCCATTCACCATGGTCCCCTTCCGCTCGCTGGCGACGCTGCAGACGCTGAACGTCAGTTGGCACCAGATGGCGCCGTATCTCGCGAGCATCGGCAATCCGGCCTTCTTCTACTTCGTGTGCCGGGAAACGGTCGACCCGAGTGCAACCCTGCATGCCCGCATGATCTTCTACAACGGCGAAGATCCGGCCACCGGATCGGCCGCGGGATGTTGTACCGCGTGGGCAGTACGGCACGGAGTACTGGCGCCGGAAGCGCAAGGATTGATCGAGCAGGGAATGGAAACTCGACGTCCGAGTTTCATTTACATCCGCGCCGGAAAAACTGGAGATTCTGTCACCAATATCCGCGTCGGGGGTAACGTGGTACAGGTGATTAACGGTGAAGTAACGATGTGAATTTTCTGCGGATATCCTGTGCAGCCTGAAGATGCGCTCCAGACAATGCTTTGCGGCCGATTGCCTGACATGCGAATCACCCCGCATGGTGCTGTTTCGTTTTTTATGCGCGCTGAAATTTTTCTGCAAATTTGACCATTGCAATACTTGTGCGACGCCGTCGACGGTCGTACTATCCGAACACGCTACTGCTCTGGCGTAAAAAAATAAGAAGCCAACTGGATGACTGCCGCGCCAACCGGCTCACAGGTTTGCCCGGGACATGCGCGCGCAGGAACTCCCGAAAAGGCTCAGTGAGTAGGTTTATGAAGCCCAAGCGCACCATTCTTTGCGTCGACGACGACGAACGCTCTCTCTCCATTCGAAAAGTTATGCTTGAGACCCGCGGCTACCGCGTCCTCACCTGCACCGATCCTCAACATGCCCTGGAAATCATGCGCCGGGGCGGAATCGATCTGGTGCTCGCCGACCTGATGATGCCAAAACTTAGCGGCGCAAAACTGATTGACCAGATCAAGGCGATTTCGCCGCATACTCCGGCATTGCTGTTTTCGGGCTCGGTGAATTGCTGCGCCGAAGACACCCTCGCCGATGCGTGGCTGCCGAAAGGCGAGTTCGCGCCCATGGAACTGCTGGAACGCATCCGTGTGCTGTTGATACGCAAACGCGGTCCTAAGAAGTTCGCCATCTCGCATCAACTGGCATCTTGATCTGACCATTAGCCATTCCCGCGTTGGACTAGAGCGATCTTCGAATTGCCGTATCCGCCAAGCTCGGGTAGAGCGGCGCTTCAGCGCGCGTCAACGCCGCTCTATTTACGAGGCTTTCAGCCCGCTGCATCGCAGTGGGCTGAAAGCCTAAACTTCGGAGGCGCAACCTGGACGCGGACCTGAAGGTCCGCTCTACCCGGATACACCTACCTCGAAACCAGTCTAGCTATAGCTAGTAGGGTGGGACGGGTGCCGCCTTATTTGAGGATTGGCGCCGAGCGTTGTGGGGTTCCTTCAGACTGTTCCACATTAACGATGCGGTAGCTCTGCGCGCATGGACTCACGTGGGCATCCAACGAACACTGTCCAACAGCGATCATTTACGACCGAACGAATGATCGCCCACAACAAAGAATATGCCGCTCAGCGACGAGTGGCATATCTATAACAAGACGAAATGGGTGACTGGGCATCTCTAGCCCTGCTATTTCGACTTTCTCTTTCGCTCTGCCCAACGTTGTTTCATCATTTCGGAAATGCGTTTGCGAGAGGCAGCGCTCATGTGGCGGCGCTTGCGCTTTGTGCCAGCAGCGGCCTGGCTGCTACCGGCCGGTCTTCCCGGGCGGCGTGTCCGGGTGCCAATCCCTTCCAACGCGCCAATCGCTCTGTCAAGCCGGTCGCGTTCACTTCTTAGGTCCGCCAATATGTTCTGAATGTCCATGCTTCTCCTTTCGAGCTTTTACATCCCCGAAGTAGTGTAGCAGTAAGTTGGGGAATGATGTTGATGGTTTACATTACAGATTTGCAATACAGCTTGAATGGCATCCAGAAGTGGTAGTCTGCAGGTGGCACATTGGTCAGAAGCACACCGCTGCTAGTGGGACTGTATATGTCTGCAGAAGATGGATGCGAATAGTAGAACTTGACCATAGCAGGAGTTCGACAGCTAGTCGCGCCTTCCTGTGTGTTGCGGATTCAACTAGGAAGTTCCTGAAAGGTCATTATGCCATCAGAGAAGAGCTACCACATGACTCCGGAGCAGTTTCGGCGGCATGGACGGGCCGTGGTGGATTGGATTGCCGATTATTATGAGCGCATTGAGACTCTGCCAGTGCTTTCGCAGGTGAAGCCGGGCCAAATTCGGCAAGCGCTTCCCGCAGAAGCTCCTGCCGAGGGTGAAACTTTTTCCGCCATCCTGCAGGATATTAGTAAGGTAATTTTGCCGGGAGTTACTCACTGGCAATCCCCGAATTTCTTTGCCTATTTCCCTGCTAATGCTTCGGGACCATCGATTCTCGGCGACATGCTTTCTTCTGCGCTGGGCGTACAGGGAATGTTGTGGGCCACCAGTCCGGCGTGCACAGAACTAGAAACTCATGTTCTCGATTGGTTGGTAACTATGCTGGGATTACCCCGAAAGTTCCTATCTACGGGTAGTGGCGGCGGTGTGATCCAGGATACGGCCTCGAGCGCGTCCTTATGCGCAATGCTGGCAGCTCGCGAACGTGCTACCAACCGTCTCAGTAATCGCCAAGGCTGCGACGGCAAACTCGTAGCCTATACCTCCAACCAGGCCCACTCCTCCATCGAAAAGGCGGCCATGGTTGCCGGGATTGGGTTGGATAACCTGCGCTTAATTGGGGTTGACGAACGCTTCGCCATGCGGCCCGAGCTCCTGGTTCGCCAGATTCAGCAGGACCGGCAATCTGGCCTGGCACCTTTCTTCGTTTCTGCTACCGTGGGAACTACTTCCTCCAACGCACTTGATCCGTTGCCACCCATCGGTGCGATATGCCGCGAGAACGGCCTCTGGTTCCACGTGGACGCTGCTATGTCGGGCACGGCCGCACTGTGCCCGGAGTTCCGTTATATCCAGGACGGAATCGAACTCGCCGATAGCTACACCTTTAATCCCCACAAATGGATGTTCACCAACTTCGATTGCAACTGTTTCTACGTGGCCGACCGCAAGGCCCTCATTGACACGTTGAGCATCCTTCCGGAGTACCTTCGCAACCAGGCAACCGATTCGGGCGCAGTCTTTGACTACCGCGACTGGCATATTCCTCTCGGTCGCCGTTTTCGTTCGCTCAAGCTGTGGTTTGTGATTCGGCATTATGGAGTAGAGGGGCTGCAATATCACGTGCGGCGGCACATAGAATTGGCCCAGCGATTTGCTGAATGGGTAAAGCAGGACGAGCGCTTCGAGATTGTAGCACCGGTGCCGCTAAACCTGGTGTGCTTCCGGCATCGCGGCGGCGATGCCAGCAATCAACTCCTGATGGACCGTCTCAATCGCAGTGGCGACCTATTCCTCACTCATACGCGATTGAACGATCGCTTTACTCTGCGCCTCTGTGTCGGCCAGACAAACACAGCCTTGCGTCACGTCGAAAATGCCTGGAAGCGTATCCAGGAAGAAGCTGGAAAACTCTGACGGCGCAGAGCGTACCTGGCGGAACCGGTCTTGTCCGTGCCGCGGGCTACAGCTGCGCCAAGACTTCCGGCGACGTATTTCCTCCGCAGGAAATGATTGCGACGGTTTTGTTGTCATGTCGAGATGCCTCCCGAAAGAATGCCGCTATCGCGACTGCGGCGGCACCTTCAATCTTCCAATCGTGTCGATAAGCCCAACGCATGGCGTCGAGAATCTCGGCTTCGGAGACCAGCACGCCGTGATCGATGACTCTCTGGCACAGCCCGAAAGTTATCGACCCCGGTTCAACGCCACCGGCGGTGCTTTCGGAAAGTGTTGGCTGCTCGGGAAAGTCCACCACTTTGCCAGCTTGCAGACACTCATACATCACGCGGGAGTTTTCGGGCCAGCAGCCGACAATCTCCGTTCTTGGTGAAATCGGTTTCATGTAGGCGCCAATGCCGCCGATGAGCCCGCCGCCGCCCACTGCAACGTAGATCGCGTCAATCGCTTCAATTTGTCGCGCCAACTCAAGGGCAACGGTTCCCTGCCCGGCAATGACGAAGGCATCGTTGTACGGAGAAACATAAGTTCTTCCCGACTCTTCGGCGGCCGCTCGCGCTGCAAGTTCTGCGTCCAGCGGATTACACCCGGCTTGACGTATTCGCGCGCCATAATCTTCCATCATGCGAAGCTTCTTGGACGAGACCTGCGAAGAAACAAAGACCTCGGCGTCAACTCCGCGATACCGCGAAGCCGCGGCCACACCCAATCCGTGATTGCCGGTAGAGGAGGTAACAACGCCTCGCGCGGCGACGTCGGGGGAAAGACTCAGCACCTTGTTTGCCGCTCCACGCAACTTGAATGAGCCCGTCGTCTGAAGATGCTCAAGTTTGAGGTAGGCCCGTGCCGACCCTGCGTACTCTTTTCCTACGATAAGAGCGACAGGCGTTTCTCGAACCAGCGCATGGATTCTGTCGCGAGCTTCGACCACGCGGGCCTGCCAGTCCAACAAGTCAACACTCATATCGCCTCAATCCTGTCATCTCGATGATAAGCAATCTTGCGAGCAGTAATGGAGATATGTCCATGCGACTGCCGCCGGCCACTCCACGGCCATCGCGAACGTAAGGGAGTGCATTGGCTCGGGAATTTCTGCTACTCCGCTTCCGGAGTTTGACGTATCATCGTCAGGCTACCAATCCTCTTCTCTTGCGTGGATAGTTAAATGATGCTGGCAGCCAGCGATTTTGAATTCAAGAACCGCTTCTGGATCATCGGCGCCATCTTTTTTGTGGCCTTCGCGGCCTACAACATCGATCACCAAAACGCCGGCGTCACTGTGACGGATTGGATCGCCCGAATCCGCGGGAGCGCCGCGACGGATGCGGACTATCGATGGACGTTTGCCGTGGCGTCCTTGTTTGCGGTACTCGCTGCCGCCATACGGACGTGGGGCACGGCATATCTCAATCCCGAAGTCATGGTTCACTCGAAGGTGCAGACCTCGCGCCTGGTCGCCGATGGCCCTTATCGTTATGTCCGCAATCCCCTGTACTTCGGGAATATTCTGCTGGCAATCGGATTTGGCATAATGGCCAGCCGAATTGGTTGTGCGATTCTGATCCTGGGAATGCTGCTGTTTGTCTACCGCTTGATCTTGCGGGAGGAAGCCGGTATCGCCGCCAGCCAGGGAGACGCCTATCGCGCTTATTGTGCGGCGGTGCCGCGATTGCTGCCGGCTTTGCGCCCGCAATTGCCCTCGGCAGGTGGCTTGCCCGACTGGACGGGTGGTTTTCTCGGAGAAGCCTTCATGTGGGTGTTGGCGGCCTCGCTAGTGGCTTTTGCCGTCAGCTTAAAGCAGCAGATCTTCTTCCTGGTTCTGGGAAGCTCGTTCGTCGTGTATGCGATTTGTTACGCGATCATCAAGCGGCGCAAACGGGTTGACCCGAATCTCGAGGAACAACAGGACAAAGTTTCGTCCGAGTCAAGGCCTCAGTAGTTCGGCTTGTCCCGCGGTGGTTGCGATGCGAAGAAGTCCTGCCGGAAGCGTTGCGCGTAACTGCTAATCAACTCTTGCACCCGGCCGGGATCGGACGATTTCACGATCAGGCCGGCATGGTGCTTCTTGTCGTTCAGGCGCCAGATAATCTCCGGATCGTTGTAGGCCGACATGTCAGGATGCTCCTGCCGCGCCAGCGAAATTAGCAGGCCGGCGTTATCGTTTCTCGCAACCGGTTCCCGGTAAGAGGCCTTGCCGCCTGCGATTTCGATCTTGGCCCATTCCGCCCAGAGGTTGATTCCTGTGGCTGCTTCCACCAGGTCAGCGATATGCGCGCCGCCGACACGCGCCGAGGTCTCCAGAAAATACAACCGACCATCGCGGCCTGCAATAAACTCGCTGTGCGAGACGCCACGCACCAATCCGAAAGCTCGCAAGACCTTTTCGTTGAGCGCCAGCAGAGGAGCTTCCTCCGCCGAGCCTCGGGGCAACGTGCGCGTGGTGAAAATGTCACCTTCGTGCGAGACGTCCATGGGAGGCCGTCCGTACCGGCTGGCAATGGCGAACAGCAGTTCGCGTTCATAGACAATCGTGTCCACGTGATAGATGTCACCGGGGACATACTGCTCGAGCAGGTAATAGGACTGCTGGTCGCCCAAGAGTTCCAATGCCGCCCAGAGTTCCTCGGCAGTGGCGATTTTCTTAATGCCCATGGATCCCGCCAACGACCTCGGCTTCAGCACCCAGGGCGCTGACACGCGATTCATGAAATCGTGCAGCTTGGGGTAGTTCAGGATGTGAATGAATTCTGGCACCGCCAGGCCTTCGTCGCGTGCCTTGGCCCGCATGGCTAGTTTGTCGCGAAAGTATCGGGCCGTGGTGTCGCCCATGCCAGGCACGCGCAGATGCTCGCGCAGTGTGGCCGCGGTTTCCACATCGAAGTCATCCAGAGGAACGATGCGATCGATGTTTTCCGTCCGCGCCATGTAACTGACCCCCAGCAGCACGTCGTCCAACTTCCACTTCTTCTCTACGTCTGGAATGTAAAAAAACTCTTCAATGCTGTCCCGCGGCCATTCTTCGCCGCGCAGGCTGTGGGAGGTAAGCAGCAGTACGCGACAGCCTTGCCGCCTACATTCGCGGATGAAATCGATTCCCTTAAAATAGCTGGCGATGCAAAGGATAGTCAGCGGCGGCCTGGCTGGATCGTTGGCGGACGAGGATGACATGTAGGTCTCCCTAACCACGCAAATCGGTTGAAAAGACTGTAACCCAAGGACTCTAATTCCGACAATTACGTACGAACCCATCTGGGGTGCCCCGTTCTAGCCCTGTTTTGGCTAGGGCGGGACTTCGCCTTTTCCGCGGCCAGTTCAGCCCTGCTGATGTTTCTCTTCCTGAACACCGATGGGACGAAACTGGTCGATCACGATGAACACGATCAACACCGCGACGGGGAGATACAGCGATCGCAGCTCCCACCTCCGCTTGGTAAACGTTCCCATTGCCGCTCCCGCCAGGTAGCAGATCCAGACGGCGGCAAGAAAGAAGGTCTCGCGCACATCCTTTTGCTTGTGCGCTTGTCCGACAATGTCAGATATGCGCTTGCCGGATTGTACAGCTTGATCGTAGCTCCAGAAGAGTGAGCGGGTTAACGATTCCGAAATTTTGGTTAGCGTCCCGGTAACGAATGTTGTATAGACGGTTAGCGCGCCGACGTGGGTCAGGGTCGCCGTCTGCACGCCCATGGCGAACGCTAACAGCGCCACCAGGAAAAAATATGCCGTCGAATGGAGGTCAATGATCTGGCCGAGTTTCATAGCTGGTGTGGCGCGGGCAAACAGCACCAACAGCAGCGCCTCGATAGCCAACGTGTAGGTGGCGATGCGTTGCATGCCATGCCGGCCAGCCACCGTCATCGCGATCCGTGTGAGCGTCGATCCAACCAGGAAGGCCGCAATTGCGCACGCTGGCCGCGGGAGTTCCGAGAAATCCAGATTGCCCAGATCCATACCGACATGCACGCTGTTTCCGCTCATGTTCGCGGTGAAAATCTGGAACAGAGCGATGTAACCGACCGCATCGACAAAACCGCCAATCGCAGTAAGCGAAAGCGCAGTCACGACCTTGCCTGCGGCACCGAGTTCTTGTGCGTTGTTCACAGTCGCGAGAGCGCCAATCTGGCGGCATTGTAGCCACACATGCCGTGCACTCCGCCGCCCGGTGGAGTCGAAGAGGAGCAGAGATAGATGTCGTTGGCCGAGGTAGCATATTGCCGCCGCGTCGGACGAAACAGGAACTGCCGCAGGTTCATCGCACCGCCGCCGATGTCCCCTCCTACCAAATTAGCGTCCATGCTTTCCAGCGATGCGGGGTTCAGTACCCGGCGTGCCAGAATGCAGTCGCGGAATCCTGGAGCGAAGCGCTCGATCTGCGCCTCCAGCCGGCCAAGCATGTCGACCTGCGAACCGTTGGGCACATGGCAGTAGGCCCACGCGATATGCTTCCCTTGCGGGGCGCGTGTAGGGTCGAACAAACTCGGCTGCGCCAGCAAAACAAACGGGCGCTCGGCGTGATGTCCATGCCGCATGGCTTCCTCCGACGCGGCAATTTCTTCTAGTGTGCCGCCTAGATGCAGGGTTGCAGCCCGCAAACATTCGGAGGCTCTCCACGGAATTGGGCTGGACAAGGCATAGTCGACTTTGAAGACGCCGGGGCCGTAACCATACTTCTGCAATTGGCGTCGATACGCTGGTGACAAACGGTCGCCGGCTATCCGCAGCAACTGGCGCGGAGTGACATCGCAGAGAGTGACATCATACTTGCCCATCGCCGCAAGGCTGTCGACGCGAGTTGATGGACGCACGGTCCCTCCGAGGCTGGCCAGATATCCGCACAGCGCATTGGTGATGGATTGCGCGCCACCGCGCGGGATCGGCCACCCCACCGCATGGGCCGTGGCACCAAGGATCACGCCGAAGGAGGCACTCAGCGGTTCGTCGAGTGCGAGAACGGAATGAGCCGCCAGTCCCGCGAATAGCGCCTTGGTCCTGGCGTTGCGAAACCGATGTTCGGCGATCGCGATTGCGGATGGGAATCCGACCAGCCCCAAATGTGCGAGCAGCAAGGGATGGCGAGTAAACAAATGCACTGGTCGCAGGACCTCGGCAGCGAGTTCGACCCAGTGGTCCGCAAACGGCCCAATTAGTCTGCGCCAATGCGCGCCATCTTCCCCAAGGGCAGCTTCCGCAGCGCCAAGATCGCGCTCCAGCATTACCGCCGTACCGTCGTCGAGCGGATGCGCCAACGGCGCCGGCGAGTGGATCCATTCCAAGCCGTGGTCGCGCAAGGGAAGCGAAGAGAAGAATGGCGATCCCACAGCCATGGGATGCACGGCGGAACCGAAGTCGTGGAGGAAGCCGGGGAGGGTCAGTTCCAAGGTGCGCGCCGCGCCGCCGGGCTGCGCCTCAGTCTCGAATATATCGACTTGCAGGCCGGCCTGAGCGAGGACGATTGCCGCCGCAAGACCGTTGGGGCCCGCGCCGATCACAGCGGCTCGTCGTGGCGTCGCAGGCATAGGGAACTAGTTTAGCTTGCTGCCTGCGCCAATCCAACAAGGGAACACACTTCGACGGAAATGACGTGGCTCTGCCCCGCACGCCATGGCAATTCCCGAGTGGCTGTATCTTCCGTAGCACGGTCCTTCACCTTGATTATTGATCTATTTCGGCAGCTGACCGCGAGCTTTGAAGGGGCACAGCTTTCAGCCCTGCCGTAATTTGCTCTCATTTACGGTGGCTTTATCCACTGAGGGACTTCGGGGTTGACGCGAAGAGCGACTTTTCCTCAGGGGGGCTGAAGCAACTCTCCACGCTCACACGGCATGGCATACAGCCACGCGCCTTCAAAGCGACCCAAAGAGATGAATAGTCCCCTAAGCGGCGCGAGTCATAGAACCGCGTCAAGCCCCAAATCAGGATTCACTGGATTGGGATGGGTTCGCCAACCAGCGTGTTACTGCCGCGGCATTAGCGGCTCCGGATATTGCCCAACGCCAACTTTGCCGTCCGGAAGCCGCGCCAGTACCGGAGCATAGAGTCCAATTAGCGTCCGCTTCCACCACATTCCAGTGGCGCGCTTCTCGTCCAGCGTGGTGAACCAGTATTGCCAAAGCACGGCGCGAACTTGCTGCGGCGGAGCCTGAGGGAATGGGTTCCCGGCAAACAGCGCCAAAACGTCGGGAGAGCCGGCTAGCAAGCGCTCTTCAGCGCTGGGCACGATCAGGTTCTCGCGCCAGGAGCCCAGCGACGCAAACCACAGGTTCCAATCGAAGCGGGGTTGGTACGGCGCATAGATTCCCGGCGCCTGGGCCGGGTCCTGCGGCTTATAGCGAAAAGGGTAAGCCACCCAATTCTGCCCATCGTTCGAGCCTTGGAACTCGATCTCGTAGCGGCCGCGCGTCATTACCGCAAACAGCCCGTAGCGATTGGCGATACGAAAAGGATCGAGCGCGGCAACCGGCGAAGTAGGCAGTGGCAAGTGAGGAGAAATAATCCAGATCATCTGGACGGTCGTGGCGTAGAAAATCCAGATCAACATTACGCTGGTGAGAGACAGTCGCAATGCCTGCAAGGGACCCAAAGATCGCCGTTGAGAAAGTAGTGAACTTTGGACGGAGTCTTGCACCTCCGCTTCTCTCTCCGGAGGAGTGCCGATCCTTGGCCCGATGTACATTCTCCAACCCTCCGGCATGATACGCAGCAGAATGCGGTCGTCCAGCAGAAGAAATCCCAGCACGAGCACCAAATAGTTCAAGAAGGTGTAGTTTGCAGTCAGAATTACCGGGATCTGCCACGCCGTAACGATGAAGAAGCACACGATCCGCCAGCGTCGCGGCAAGAACAACATGAACACCAAGCCAAGCTCCAGCACCAGCGTGGCGCCGGTGGCGAACGCGTGAAACCAGTGCGGGAGATGCTGCACATACCAGCCGATCCATGTGGGAAGCGGGCCATTCTGGTAGTACTCGTCCATCGCGGTGAAATTCCGCCACTCGGGATCGCCGCTGGCGAGTTTCACCATACCTGACTCAAAGTAGATGCGGAACCATTCCCATTGGAGCAGAAAGAGGCTGGCACGCGACGGTGGATGCGCCCTGCCAAGCCCGGGAAGAAATCCTGCCGGCGCGAAGAACAGCGAAATAAACCCAGCCTCCAGCAACATCCCGTCGGATTGATAGCCGGAAAAATCCTGCGCTGCACTTACGAACGAAAGAAAGCACACCAGACAGATGAACAGCATGCCGCGTGGCCAGACGTTGAAGACGACCAGCAGCGACGCGATCATCCCAACCCAGCAGACTGCGCTGAGCATGTGCGGACCGGTGGAAAACCACAGGAGGGTTGGCGCAAACCAGAAGCGAGCCAGTCCGAACTGCCGCGCTACCGCTTCGAGGTATTCGTTGGATGGAAGTATCCCCTGTGCGCCGATCAGCCCGCGAATCTGAAACACCAGCGAGAAGAAGGCAGAGAAATAAATCAGTCCGAGCGCACGCAAGAAAATCCAGCGCGGAAGCAGGCGGTCCACGGCGCCATACTCCGGATCGAACCACCGGCGAATGAAGGACGCAGGGGCCAAGACCATGGCGGTCGAATTATATCGAGGACGTCGAGACGGCGTCTTGCATCGCGATCAGGGTGGTTTCAGGAATAAGGGTATCCGCCGGTGCGGGTAGTGCGGGCCTCCAGGGCACGGGTGAGAGCTCGATGTGAGTGGTGGGGTGAAACGATTGCGCAAACTCCAGCCCCGAAAGGGGCGAAAGATCTTAGCCCAGCGCTTCAGCGCTGGGTACAGTGGAAGGTACGGACCGGGGACATACTTTACAGATTAGACCGGGGACATACTTTACATCCGGGTCCGTTCACGAAGGCATGTAGAACAAGGTATGCCTTGGAAAGTGAGCGGAGCGGTGGAACGACGCAAGCAGTTTGTGGCCGAGTGTCGGTCGGGGGAATGGACGATGACCGAACTGTGCCGGGCGCATGGGATCTCGCGACCGACGGGATATGAAGTGCTACGGCGTTATGAACGCGACGGCGAGTGGGGACTGGAAGAGCAGAGCCGAGCACCGCAGCGGCATCCCAATCAGACGGCGCCGGCGATCGAAGAACAGGTGCTGGGCTTGCGCCGCTTGCATCCCCGCTGGGGGCCGCGCACGCTGAAGGCAAGACTGCAGCAGTTGCAGCCGCAGATAGAGTGGCCGGCGGCGAGCACTATCGGAAGCCTGCTGGATCGCGAGGGACTGACGCTGCATCGCCGCAAGCGGCGCAAAACCGAGCCCTACAACCGGCCGCTGGCGGCAGCGACGGAGCCCAACCGCATCTGGTGCGCGGATTTCAAAGGCTGGTTCCGCACCGGCGATGGCACCCGGGTCGATCCGTTGACCATCACCGATGCCTATAGCCGCTACTTGCTGCGCTGCCAGGCGGTGGAGAAAACGGATACGACGCGGGTGCAGGCGATTTTCGAAGCGGCGTTTCGGGAATGCGGCCTGCCGCTGGCCATCCGCACCGACAACGGCGCACCGTTTGCGTCGCGGGCCATTGCCGGGTTGTCGCGACTGGCGGTGTGGTGGATGAAACTGGGTATCGTGCCGGAGCGGATTCAGGCCGGACATCCGGAGCAGAATGGGCAGCACGAACGCATGCATCGCACCTTGGGGGAAGAGACGGCATCGCCGCCAGCAGCGAATGCGCGGGCGCAGCAGCGGGCCTTCGATCGCTTCCGCTACGTGTTCAACCAGGAGCGGCCGCATCAGGCCTTGGGCATGCGCACGCCGAGCTCGTGCTACATGTGCTCGCCGCGAGAGTATCCGGCGCGGGTGCCCGAGCCGGAGTACGGCAGCGCTCTGGCGGTGCGCAAAGTACGCGAACGCGGAGCTTTCACCTGGAAACACGAAAACGTGTTTCTCAGCGAAGTGTTGGAGGGCGAACACGTGGCATTACAGCCCATCGATGAGCGCTATTACCGGGTGTACTTTGCCGACTTTCCCCTGGCGCGCTTCGATAGCTACCGCCTGCGCATCGAACGCTTGCCGAAGGACGACGATAGCGCGGAGGAACCGTGCTAAGCGGGGGAAATGTGGAAATCTCAAAACCGGAGATTCCCACATTCCCCCCGCACGACGACTACTACTAAGAATGTTAAAAACCAAAAAACGGACCCAAAAGTGTAAAGTATGTGCCCGGTCTGAAATGTAAAACATGTGCCCGGCTGGACAGGAAATGAAGATCGAGTCCCTTCAGGGACGGCACAGTTCTCACTACTCGAGAATCGCCCCCAGTCCCTGCGGCAACAAGCGCAAGCGCCGCATCGCCAGACCAAGGATCCGCGAATCGCCGCTCAAACCTACGCCCGCGGGCGAGCCCGCTCCGCTCACGCGAAATCGAATGACTGTGGGCAAGTCCTTGTTCAGCGCCTGCTGGTCCAGCACCATCCGGTAGCTCTGGTGTTCGGGCGGGCCACTCTTGAATCGGAAGCTCCACTCGCCAGCCGGTACGTCATTAACGAATACTTCCACATCAACTACCGGATTCATTTCGTCCACGAACGCTGCACCGACGGCTTCCATCACTAAGTTCGACTTCACTCTGCCGCCAAAGTCGATCGTGATGCCAGCTTGTTCCGCAGTCCATGTTCCCCAGGGTTCCGAATTCCACCACCCACCGGTTTCGTAAGTGATCGCATTGCCACCGTCGCCGAAGTCAATCCATTGACCCACCTCATAGGGACGCGTCTTGGGCAGGGCCGCTAAGTATGGGCTGTAGTCGATGTGGAAGCGCTCCAGGTGCGGCAACGCCGAAGGAATACGAGGATCAAATGGGTAGAAGGCGGTACTCGACGGAAGCAAGATGGACTGCACTTTGCCGTGATCTGCATAGAAGATGCTCAACGACATCAGCGGCCACTCGGCATGCATTGCGCGTATCGGTTGTCCATCTAGCGTACGACTCGACAGGAGGCTGTTTTCGAACGGCACCGGCCCGGTGTGGGTTCGCAGTTCAGAGCGCAGCACCGTCAGCATGTTGGACCACTGCGAGCTGGCGGCCACGCTCCAGGCCGATTGGCAGATGCCTAACACCGCAACTATCGCAAAGAGTCGCTCGTACTTTCCTTTCTCCATTCGCACAAGGCCAAAACATACGGTCAGAAAAGCAACTGCCAAAGCCAGTGGAACACTAGCGTTCATTGTCCTGGCGACTATGTGTTCGTCGAGACTGGCCAATTTCGGATGAGTGAGAATGAAACCAGGAATCGCCAGCGAGCAAATTATGGGAAGTGCCACCAGCAGGTTGAGCGTCTTTTTGCAGATTGCTGGAATCACCACGATGAGCGCGCACAGAATCAGGACGATCCATGAGACTCGCGCTCCAATATGCCGGTAGCGGAATACGAACAGCAGACCCCTGAAAAAATCCGCGCGCTGCGTAGGATCGCGAGGAAAGATGATCGCCAGCACTGCGAAGACGACTCCCAGAGCGTACCAAACGCCGAAGCCGCTCGTGAGCCACTTCTCCCGCCGGCTCTTCGCGATCGCAAGCACCCGGTAAAGGCAGGCCCCAACCAGCACCAGCCCGAACACCGCCATGGTTTCGTAGCAAAGAATCAGCGGGGCCGAGACAACGATCATGGCGGCAAGATCAAACCATCCGAAGTCGCGCGGACACAACAGCCCGAACAGCGTCGCCCAGAACAGAGCGCTCATCAAGTGAGTTTCGGAAATCACATAGCCTTCGCTATTCATCGTCCCGGCGAAGAGCGAGAGCAGCGGGAAAAGCACATAGCGTTTGTCGCGGGCAAATCGGTAACAGAGCAGGATGCTGAGTGGCTTGAACGAAAAGAGCGTCACCCCGAAGACAACAGACAAGACCTTTAAGCTATGAACGCCCATGCGGGCGGCTAGCAGCGTGGGAAGTTGCTGGTAACTGAAAGACCCTAACCGTCCGACGAAAAAATCGTTCCAGGTATTGTTGTTTAGATGCGTGACGTGGTTTTCGGCAAGCAGTCTAAGCAGCAGCCACGACGCATCCCCAAACAGGTGCCGCCCAGTCGCAATCGCGATGCAAGCCTGGAGCACATATGCTGCGGCAGCCAACGCTACCAACCCGATCACTGGTGTTCCCGGCGAACTCAACTTTAGTGGGGGTTCAGCCACACTCACTGAGTTGCCCAAGTAACTCCACCATCGGTTGTCGCCCAGCGAGTTCCGCTGTCGGTAGTGACGACTCCGTGTTGCGAATCAGAGAAGTGAATGGAAACGATGGCCGCAGCCTCAACGTTGGAATTAGCAGCGAGTGCAACTTTGCTCCAGTGCTCGCCGCGGTCGGACGAGTGGAAAAGCGCACCACCATTGCCACCGGCCCAAACGTCGTTTCCCGCGACTGCCACCGCCCGAAAGGTAATCGGTTGATCCTCGAGCACGCGAGTCCATTGGTCCGCTGCCACCGATCGCTCGAGCTCGCCGCCGGAGCCAATGCGCCAGCGCGGTCTTGCCGCGCTCACCGCATGCACTCCCATCGGTGCTGCACCAAACGATGCCGGAGCCCTCTTCTGAAGTTCTAGCGCCTGCCCGGTTTCAGTCTCTGCGAATGAACTCTGCGGGCGAACCCCCGGAACCAAGGCGCTGCTCATGCCTGCAATAGCGTCGGCAGTTGCACGTGAACTCGCAGCTTGCGGAGCAGGTTCTGCCGCTGAAGCTGTGGGGAATTCATCGGCAGTCTTGTGAGCGACGGTAGTTCCTGGAGAGACTTTTCCACTTCGCGCAGCCGTCGCTCGGTGAGGTGTAGCATTTGCGAGCGCTGTGGGACCAGCGGGCTCCGCGGAAGTCGTCGGCAAATTTGGAGCGGTCGCGGTTTGCCGCGCCTCAGGGTTTGCGGGCACCGGGCCATTGCTGGCGACGGTGAACGACGCAGGCTCACGCCCCTTGCGGGTCCGCGAGAATTGTAGAACCACCCCAGCCGAGACGAGTACTACGGCGGCGGCAACCGACATTGCCCATCGCATTCGGTTTGTCCATCTCGGGCGAGGCGCCTCGGCCCGAGCAGCCGCTGGGGGCGACGAAGCAACATAGGCCGGCATGGGAGTCACTCGCCCGGCGGCAGCAGCCGCGACCAACTCCCTCTCCTCAAGCACCTCATCCTCCGCCGCGGCGCTCGCCAGAAACACGATCTCGCGGCATTCCGCGCACTGCGCCAGATGATGCGACAACACTTCGTTCTCCACCGGAGGTAACGTGCGCTCCACAAACGCGGTGAGCACGTCAGCCGAAGGATGAATCTCGCCAACCGGTTGCCTGGCCAGCGCGTTCCGCAACGGCTTTGGAATTTCCTGGTTCATCCTTCGTTTCCGCTCTCTTCTTTATAGAACGATAGATCTTCCATTCCTTGCCTTAAGGTTTCGGTCACGCGCACGCGCAGATCGCGAACATCCACCTCCTGCATGGCTTCATCCGCTTGTCGCGGAGACATTCCCGACTCGATCATCCGTTTGCGAATCCGCTTGCGCAAACCGGAGGTAACGCGCTTCAGCTTGCGGCTGATGGTGGACTCGTGCACGCCCTGCAGTTTGGCGATTTCCGCCAGTGTCCGGCGGTCAAGATAGTAGGCCGCAAGGAGGAAACGTTCTTCCGCAGAAAGCGCCGTCAGTTCCTCCGCAGCCGCGACCTCGGCGCGAGCATCGGTGACGCCAAAGTCTGGCTCCCTGGATTCAAATTGGATGCCCTCGTCCAAGGCGGCGTCCAGACTGGTTTCGCGCCGGGTAGCTCGATACAGGTTGACATACTCCTGCGCAACCACAGTCCGCAGCCAACCTTGCAGAGAACCTCTTCCCTGATAGGAATGGAGTTTGGAAGTCCGCTGCCGTCCCTTGGCGTCCACGCCATACAGCGCGGCATAAAGTGAGTCCGCCAATCCGCGCGCCGCACTCTCTTCCTTCGCGATCTTGTAGGCCGACTCGTACAACGTCGCGCGATAACGAGTGAGGAAGACCTTCCACGCGCGGTTGTCGCCGGCAGCGCACGCCCGTGCCAGCACCAACTCCTCCAGCCGTAAGCTTGCAAGAAAATTGCGCACCGCGCCTTCGGATGCGGTGTTACCCCACTGACACACAACTTCGGCAAGAAGCTCCGCGACATCGGTGGGCGACATACCAAACTGCCGTGCGCCAGCATCCTCGTAGTGGTGCGCGGAGAAGTCCCCGATTACCGCCACCAAATGCGGATCGAGCGGAGCGGAAGCGGGCGCGGAGGCCATTGAGCGAATCGTATCAATTCGGGTGCAAGAAAGACACTGTCCAGCGTTCTCTCGTTAGAAGAGACGCTCCAGCGCCTCTGGAGGTCAACCGTGAATTTCAGAATCCTCGCGTCATTCGCGTCGGCCATGCTGGCGGCAACATTCGCTGCCGCCGGAAATACTGTGCATTCGGAGCTTCATGTCCTGCCACCTGTTACTAGAGGAAACCTCAGCATCTTCCCGGTTGTCGGAGGCGCGGAGAACGACACTGCCCACCTGCTAACTCTCGATGAAGGGCTGCGTGCCGGCTCGGTGGTGGTAACCGAGGCGGGCTCGCTTCGGGGATTGGTACGGCCGGGTACGCCCTATCCGCCACAATCCGGGGCGGAAGTAAATCGCCTGGTCTTAATCAACAATTCCGACCATCCTCTGCTTCTGCTTGCTGGGGAGGTGGTGACCGGCGGCAAGCAGGACCGAGTGATCGGCGTGGATCGCATCGTTTCGCCGAAGTCAGGCCCGATTGATCTGTCCGTGTTCTGCGTTGAGCCCGGCCGCTGGGTCGCCTCGTCCGAGCAATTCAGCAGCATGAGTTCGGCAATGGTGCAGCCGAGCGTGCGCACCCCGGCGATGGCCGAGCGCAATCAGCAGAGTGTCTGGAACTCGGTTGCGGGGGTGATCGGAGGCGTGGCCAGGGCAGTTCCGCAAGCCAGCCCTTCCCTGTGTGCGTCCACCTCGTATGCCAAGGCAATGGAAAATCCGGAAGTGCAGAAGAAAGTTGAATCCGTTGCTGCCGACTACGACGGCATGCTGCGCGAGTTGAAAAAGGAAGGAGCGAAAGGCGTCGTGGTCGCCATCAATGGCCGCATCCTGTGGGCCGACGTCTTCGCCAGCACCGACCTGCTGGAGAAGTACTGGCAGAAGCTCATCCGATCGTATGCTGCCGATTCGCTGACAACGTCCAGCGAACATGGTCAGGCCGATCAGAAGTCTGCGCAGGTATTTCTCGACCAGATCCACGGAAACCGTGAGGTCACGGAGACGGAACCCGGGCTCTTCCGCCGCACCGAAATCAGCGGAGATGGCTACCGGGTATTCAGCTTGACCTCGCTGGTCTCGAAGCCGGAATATACCGTCCACCTAGCCAAAATGGCGTATAGCGGCAATGAGCGGCCGGGAGTCTATCCGATCGGATACCGCCGCTAGCGGTAAGTCCCTCGTGGCGGGCGTTCGCCGAACCGAATCTCGCCATGGGTTTCTTCGGCCCCCGCCCTCCCACACGCTACTGGACTTCAAAGTCCGCCGTTCGCGGCTGCGAGACGTTGCCGGCGGAGTCCACCGCCTTTAGCTCAAGACGATACGATCCCGGCGGAAGATCGGCCACCGGCAGCCTCAGTCCCAGCGGAACAAGCGCATTCCCAGGTTTTGCATCAGTGGCTGGGCCTCCACTGTCGATCTTCTTTTCACCCGTCTTGCGGTCAATGACCCTCATCTGGATCCCAACCTTGGGAGGATTGGAGCCGGCAAGCAGCGGGTCATAGATTTCTACGTAGAACCCGGCGCGATCGCTCTTCTTGAACTGGTCGCTCCCCGAAGGGATGAGCTGCAATCCCTGGGTCACTAATAGCGTGCGATCTTCGAGCAGCGCGGCATCCAGACTCGCCCCCATCTGCGAAACCGGGTGCATCTCCTTGCTCAGCGCCACCGCGCTCAAGGTGAATTGTTTGCCGTCATACGGGTCAATCACCAGAGGCATCTCCAGTTTTCCGAAGGTGTCGGCGCCTTCAGGATTGAACACAACCTTCAGGTTGTAGTGACCGGCAGCAATATCGAATTGGGTGTCGTAATGAGACGGCTTTGAGTTGAATTCCTCCACCTCCTTCTTTCCGTCGAAGTTGAGGTCGAGGCTATCGCTGAATCGCGCCGCAACCGTTCCATCCAGCTTGTAGGCGAGCCCGACTACATTGACCGTGGCGTGCAGCTTCCCTTTCTGTTTTTCGAACTTTATGGTGTTAGGGGGGATCTCGATCGCCAGGTTCACTCGTGCGGTGTTCACCGAAGTGTAAAAGTAAGGAGCCAGCATGGACGCCGCGATGGTACCCGGCTGCGAACCTGCAATCCGGTTCTCCAATTGCTTTTCTTCCGGCTTTCCGGCAAGCCGGTCGGTGGGCTTCACGTTGCAGTATCCGCTGCGCCAACGGGAAACCGCCCCGCTGCGCTCGACTTTGACCTTCAGCGTGTGGCAGGTACCTTCCTCGGATGGAGGCGGCGCGTATCCCAGAACGTAATACTCGGTTTGCTCTCTCGCGATCTTTTGCATGCCACCGAGCAGATCGTTCGAATTGACGATTACGAAACCGCCAGTGCCCTGGGCCAGTTGATAGAGGACTTGTTGGCTATCGACGACATTCGCAATTGACGGAATGATTTGGTGGGCCTGACCGTATGGGCTGTAGCCATACACATTGGGACTGTTCATCGGAGCGCTGCCTCCGCCCCGGGTACCAGTTCCCGTGCTGCCTCCTCGCGAGCCCCCGGTTCCCGTGGCGCCTCCACCGCGCGAGCCGGCTGCGCCCGTTCCGCCGGTGCCGCCCCCGTGCGCCCCTCCACCTCCGCCGCCTCCTCCGCCGTGCTGCACATAAACCAGACGAGCGGGCGGATCGTCTTCGGAGTAGTCAAGGGTTGCGGTCACCAGCCGCGCCGCCCACGAGTCGGGAATCGTCTCCAAGCCGGCGGAACCAGGCGCCCCCGAGACCCCGCTGCTCAAACCCCGCACATCAATCGGGTACACGGCAACATTGGCCTTGTTGCACGCGTCAATCACCGCCACTAGTTCAGACTGCCGTTCAAAGTAATCGGGAGCGCCGGGCGTCATGGGAAAGCCCGAGGTCAGAAGGACCAGGCTCTTTCGGCCCGGTACCGAAGCTAGGCTTTTAGCGACACTGCGCAATGCGAGGAGGAGGGTACGCGCTCCAAAATCCGCTTCCGCGTTTCCCAGTTGCGGTGCGCCCAGCGACGCAACCTCCGTCGGTTGCGCATTCGGCGACACACTGGAAAACTTAACGTTGCGTACCACTTGCTTTAACCGCTCCGCATCGGCGGTAAAGTTTAGCGCCACATTCAACGTGCCGCCGAAATTCATGACTGCCATGTACCGGTCCGGCCCGGCGTTGGCCTCGACGAACTTTGCAGCCGCCTCGCGCGCGCGCGCCTGGTCGGAGAAGCTCATGGTCGAGTTGTCAAACAACAGCACCAGATAGTGTCGATGATCGGCGGAGGGAGCAGCGGAGCCGGATTCGACCGAGAAACTCTTGATCGGCTGCTCCTTGTCGTCTTCCCAAACCTTGAAGTCCTTGGCGGTCAGGTCGGTAATGTAGTTGCCCTTCTTGTCGGTAACGATGGTGTCCACAAGCACCAGGCGCGTCTCCGCTTTGAATACCGGCGTGGAGTTGTCGCTCGCTGGAGCCGGCGTTTGGTTCTGCCCCTGTGGTTGCTGGGCCGGGGGCTGAACCTGCTGGGTCTGCGCCAAGGCAGTGGGAGCCACAAACTTCCAGCTCATACTTGTGCTCGCGAGTATCAACGCTGCTAACCAAAGGCGACGTGCTTTCATTTACCAACCTCAGTATCTTCGGGAAACTCGATTAAGTCTGATTCCTGGAAGGGGACGGTCTTCAGACCGTCCGTAATGCCGCAAAATCACGGCGGCTTTAGCCGCTGAGGGACTTCGTCGCGACTTCATCAGAGCTTCCCTGGATATATTCACGGAATTTCAATGGCGCCGTTTTGCGCCGCTAATTGCCCATCGTCATCACGCACTACCAGCCGCACCATGTAACTGCCCGGCTTCACGTCGAAGCTGCTTTTCAAAGTGACTCCGGAGGCCAGCTTGGTGCCCAGTGTCTCATCTTTCCAATGCATCTGAAGCGTTTTCTGATTGCCCGTAACGTAGTTGCCGTTGCGATCGAACACCACAGCGACGACTGTCAGGCTGTTATTGTTGCGGCCCTGCTCCTTGCGATAGTGCAGGTGCCGCACGTCCAGCCGGACTACAACCGACAGTTTTGCATCATCGTCGCTGGTCTTGAAGAACTGAGTGTGTAACTCGACTGGAAGATCGTGCAATTCTTCCCGGGAAAAAACTTCATCTTGTATCTGCTGCTTGGCCTGCTCCGCCGCATTGACAGCCTGCTTGGGCGCATAGTAACCCTTGCGGGCCTGGATATTCAGCTTTTGGCCCTTCACCGTGACCTTCAGTTTATGAAAGTGGCCATCGAACTTCAGATCTTGTGGGGAAAAGGCAAGCAGGTAAGAGTACTCCGGCGGCGTGGCGAGTCGATGCAGGCCGCCTTCCAAATCGTTGGTGTTCTGGACAAACGTGCCCCCGGTCGCATACGCCAGTTCGGACAGCACGTCGGCGTTGGCTAACGCTTCGTCATGCTTGTACTGCACCATTGGTCCCGCAATGCTATGGCTCGGTGATCGACTGCTGCCGGCATCCTGCATATCGGTGTAAAGACCGCGAGCATCCAGCGCGCTGATGATTACACCCGAGTGCAGAGCTCGATCCGCAATTTCCATCTGCTCCTGCGTTTGGTCGGGATCGATGAAACCGGGCGAGACCAGAATAAGGCTGCGCCGGCCGGGCATGGCGGCAATCCTTCGCACTACGTCCTTCAGAGAGGCGAGGGAAACCTGGGTTTCATGGTCTCCGAAAGCCAGTTCCTGCATTGCGGCCGACCGTGCCATACTCTGCGCGACGACCAGTTGACTGGGATCGCCAGCAAATGCACAATCCAACGCGTCCTGGGTAATGATTCCAAACGCCTGGTTGTCATGTTTGTTCTCTATCTGGTCCGCCATGTAGTACGACACGTCCGGGCACTGCTGCACTTCTGAGCCGGTGATGGGGCGCGGCCGCAACCGATTCAGGGTATCGTGCAGCTTGTCGCGGTCGTCTGTGAAGTCGAGTTGTGTCTGGCCAGACGTAGTAAAGATGGCAACCCGATCCGTGAGCTGCAAAGTCTGCAGATTATGCGCAGCCGCTTTTCTCGCCTGCGCCAAGTCGCTAAACTTCAGATGAACGTCGTCGAAAAGGTAAGCGATGTAACGCTCCGGCAACTTGGGAGCAGCGTCGTCGATTGGTGTCCCTGAAGTCGCGGCTTTCGGGGCGGGATTAGTTCCTGAATGCTCCACCGAGAACTTCGAGATGACCTGGGGCTTGCCATTGTCGGTAAGCTGGAAATCCTCCTGCCGCAGGTTGCCTACGGCATTTCCCAAGGCATCGCGAACCACCACGCGCACGTCGACCAAGTTGACCCGCACCTTGAAGGTAGTCGAGGTCTCTTCCTGCGAGGATAGTTCCGGGGCATTCGCCACCCCCGTTTGTGGAGCGGCAGGTTGGTCCGGGGACGATGGCTGTGGCGTGGACGTTCCGGAGTTACTCGGTGCGGCCGGCTGAGTCGCCTGTGCAGGAGTTGTGCCTTGTTGGGCTGTACTTGCCAACGCAACAGCGAGAAATGCGGCTGCAATAGTTCCCCGTGTGGCTTTCATGCTAACGTCTCTTTCTTTCTACGGGGAGGCTTGTTGCCTGTTAGAACCCTGGTAGCCCAATTATGACTCGAAAATCTACGTGGCAAACGGTAAAGTTTCGTTAACTTTCGGGTCATGCATGGGAAGTAGGTGCAACCGTACAACAGACCTCTGGTCGCGCCGCTCTGGTCAGTTGCGCTAAAGCACATGCCGGAGCCGGGAAAAGCCCCAGATGGGACGCGACGTCGGCACGAGCTGTGGCGATTCCGATCTTATCGCGAAGTGGGTACGATGGTTGAGGCAATCGGCAGCGATCCTCACGCCCTCGCTACTCCAAGCATCTATAATTGATGTCGTTAGCTGCTGGGCCGGACGGTCGCTGCCGGCCCGCGGACACTGGTCGTCCGCTTCGGCGGCCCGCTCCGGCGGGAGATCAGGTTGCGCGGGCAGGTAGAGGAAAGTCCGAACTCCACAGAGCAGTGTGCCGGATAACGTCCGGGCGGCGCCGTTCAAGCGGCGTTGACGGAAAGTGCCACAGAAAATATACCGCCTCGCCTTCGGCGAGGTAAGGGTGAAATGGTGCGGTAAGAGCGCACCGCGCCGTCAGTAATGACGGTGGCAGGGAAAACCCCACACGGAGCAAGACCAAATAGGGGAGGAGCGTCCGTTTCGGCGGGCGCGCGTGCCGGCTCGGTGCGTCACAACTTCCGGGTAGGTCGCTAGAGCCGCGCAGTAATGCGCAGCCCAGAGGAATGACCGTCGTGCCGCTCTTTGTCGTCACCGGCCCCTAAAGCAAAGCCGGCGGGGAGAAGGAGCGGCACACAGAATTCGGCTTACAGGCCCGGCAGCTATCTATTCTTGTGACGCCTAGCGCGGCACCCACACCGCGCTGTCGGCCAAAGCTCGACGCGGCGCGCTGCCACGATGCATCCGGGCTCGGTTCGGTAGCCGATTCCTTGCGTCCACCGACGCCGTCTGCAAATCAACCTCTCGCGACGTGAGAACATGCGTGCCCATCAGCCGGACATCAGCTACAGCTTTTGTCGCCACCTGCGTCCAGATGCCATGCACCGCGCCGTAGTTGATGGTGACGTGAAGGTTGTGTATCCACCATGACGGGCTCTTTGCAGGAGTGCCTTCAATTCGGCGTATTTGGAAGTTGCCAGCGTCCACCCATGCCTTGCCGTTCACCAACTCCGGTTCGTTACGCTTCGGCGTAAGTTGCAGTACGTAACAATTCTGTCCGTCGACGGGCTCCTGTCCGACAAGCGCGAACTCGTAGTTGCGCGCGGTGAGTTCGTGCAGTTCGGCGTGACTGGCCATCTCGGATTCATGCTCTAGGACCCTGCGCACAATGTCAGTCCCTTGATCGTTTCCATCAACCTTACGGACCGTGTAGTCCTTCTGCGATGGAGGAACAAAATTGATCTGCGCCATAACTTGGGACGTGGCTCGCTGGCTCTTCTCGCTGGAGAGCTCATACTCCCGGGTTACCGTGTAGGCGACAGAGTGGTCCCGTCCCTCCACTTGGGCTTGTTGCATCCTGCTAACGATTTCGTCCACCGAAGGTTGGCTTGACTGGCCCCACCCGATCGCTGACAGTGCGGGGAAAAGTGATGCAAGAAGAATTACCCAAGTTGTGAGTGCGAGCCGCATTTTCAGCTAACCGGAATCGTAGTTACTCCTCGGTTAACTATTTAGAAGCAACTTGATTTCCAGTCGGTGCCTGGCCGGTTTTGGAAGTGGACAGCCCCGCAATCTCAACGACTTGCGCAACCGCAGTGCATTCACAGGCGACGGACCCGAGTCAAAAGGAACCACCGGGGAGCAATATCTTCGTGCGAAGAATTTGGTGGAACGGCACTCCCGTACCCAGGTGAGGCTTCGCAGTACTCTTTTAGTAACGCGAAAGCCGAACGACCCGGTGAGCCGTGGAGCAGCAGTTATGCCGTTTTGGCAACTTCGCTATACACCTGGAGCATGCGCCGCACGCTGGCGTCCCAGGAAAACTTTTCGCACTGCTGCAGTCCGCGCGCCTTTAGCTTGTCGCGCACGCTCTGGTCAAGCAGGACGCGATGCAAGGCCTTCATGATTTCGAACACGTTCTCCGGATTCACCATGACTGCGGCATTGCCGACGACTTCGGGAATGGAGGAGGTGTTGCTCGTCACCACCGGAGTACCGTGCGCCATGGCCTCCAGGGGCGGCAGGCCGAACCCTTCATACAGCGACGGGAACACGAAAATCTTGGCCTGATCGTAGAAGATCCGCAGCACCTCGATGGGTATGAAGCCTAGGAAGCGCACATCGTTTTGCACCCGCCCCTTCACCACCGCGCGGCGCAGGTCGGGATGCTTTGAGACTTCATCGCCAATGATGATCAGCTTCAGGTCTTCAAACTGGTTTTCCTTGGCCAACTCGGTCTTGAGCGCGGAAAAAGCCTCGATGATGCGCACCACATTCTTGTGTGGGCTGATGCGGCCCGCGTAGAGCAGGAAGGGATAATTTACTTGGTAGCGCTCAGCGATAAACTCGCGCTCAGCATCGCTCGCGTGTCCCAGTCGGAAACGCTCGTCGATGGCGTTGTAGATGACCTCAATCTTCTCCGCCGGAACCTGAAACAGGCGTTCAGTGTCTTTTTTCGAGAAATTGGAGACGGCGAAGATGCGCGCGGCATGATGCAGCACCCTTTTTGTGAACTCAAAATGCAGACTTCGTTTCAGCGTCGAATGGCTGTTCACTCGGTAGAGGTGGTCGAACAGATCGTGCACGGTGACTACATACGGACACGGAATGCCCTGCGGCTTCCAGAACAGATGCGGGACATGCAACAGGTCGCAGCGGAAGCGCTTCAACAAGCGGTGCAGTTCGAAGTAGCTCGACAGCGAGAACTCGTTCGGCTGGGCGGGTAGCGTCTTGAAGTTCGCCGGCAATCCCTCAGTTCCCGGCAGCTTCCCAGGAATGCCGATGAGGAAGTATTCATTCTCATGGTCCAGACTCGCAAGCGTGCGGATGGCATTGCGGGTGTAGGTCCCCACTCCGAACTCGTTAATGCGCCGGATGTCGATGGCGATTCGCACTAACTCAAGTGTAAACCGCCTGTCGCATCTGGGCGCAGGTTCGCTTTACATCCTGACCGCTTCCGCGTGTTTCGCCCTTCGCGAGGCGTACAGCGGAAATGCCTCCGCCAATTCCAGCACTTCGCGGCGAATTCGCGACAACACGTTCTTGTCGGTGCGGTTGTGCAGCGCCTCCGAGATCCACTTGCCAACCTGCCGCATCTCGGGTTCCTTCATCCCGCGGGTCGTGAGTGCCGGACTCCCAATGCGGATGCCGCTCGGCTTCATCGGCGGGTTCGTATCGAACGGGATGGCATTCTTGTTGACCGTGATGCCGGCCTCATGCAGCGCGTTCTCAGCTTCGCTGCCCAGCATGCCCTTGGCAAAGACATCCACCAACATGAGGTGCGTGTCCGTGCCACCGGAAATAATGTGGAAGCCCTCGTCGGCCAGCGTTTGCGCCAAGACCTTCGCGTTGGCCACGATCTGCCGCGCATAGTCTTTGAAGCTGGGCTGCAGCGCCTCTTGAAAGCACACTGCCTTGGCAGAGATGATATGCACCAGCGGACCGCCTTGCACCCCGGGAAACACGACCTTATCGATGGGCGCGGCATACTCTGCCTTCGACAGAATTAATCCGGCGCGCGGACCGCGCAGCGTCTTGTGCGTGGTGCTGGTAACAATCTGCGCGTGCGGAACCGGTGATGGATGCGCACCTCCCGCGACCAGTCCTGCGAAGTGCGCCATGTCAACTAAGTAGAGGGCGCCAACTTTGTCGGCGATCTGGCGCATGCGCGCGAAATCGATGAATCGGGGATAGGCGCTGCCGCCGCCGATGATCAGCTTTGGCCGCTCGCGCTCAGCGATCTTCTCCAAGTCGTCGTAGTCGATGGTCTCGGTTTCTTTGGTCACTCCGTAAGGAACGATCTTGTAGGTCTTGCCGGAAAAGTTAAGCGGGTGGCCGTGCGTGAGGTGCCCACCGTGCGCGAGGTTCAATCCGAGAATGGTATCCCCAGGCTTAATGACTGCGGCGTAAGCCGCCATGTTGGCGGTAGAACCGGAATGTGGCTGCACGTTGGCATGCTCGGCGCCGAAGAGCTGCTTGGCACGATCGCGCGCCAGGTTCTCCACCACGTCGGTGAATTCACATCCCCCGTAGTAGCGTTTGCCGGGATAGCCTTCGGCATACTTGTTTGTAAAGACCGAGCCTGCCGCCTCCAGCACGGCCTCGCTCACAAAGTTTTCCGAGGCGATCAACTCCAGGCCTTCATGCTGACGCCGTTCTTCATTTTCAATCGCCTGCGCGATTTCCGGATCAACTTCCGCCAGCGGGCGTTCCATTGGATTTGCTTTCATGATTGCGTCCCTTCCCTCTCCAAACAATCTGCCATGCTGAGCGAGCGCGGCGGTAGTTTGCCGTGCGAGTCGAGGTGACGGCACTAGGACGGCTTTTCCTCAGCCCCTTCGGCCTCACTCATAATCCACTGAACAAATGCCAAAACGAAAAACGTTGTCTCACGCCTTCGCCGTCGATCCTTCGTCTTCGCGCTCGATGGCTGCGATCTTTTCCACGCGCCGTTCGTGCCGGCCACCCGCAAAAGGCGTAGCCAGCCATTTATCTACAATCCTGAAAGCTGCATCTTGGTCGATAACCGACGCTCCCAGCGTCAGTACATTGGCATCATTGTGTTCCCGCGACCGCGAAGCTTCAAACTCGGTGTCAACCTTGGCCGCGCGGACTCCGGGAACCTTGTTGGCAGCGATCGACATGCCAATCCCAGTGCTACACACCAGGATGCCGAGATCGGCTCCATGTGCGGCGACCTCTTCTGCTACCGCGCGCGCGAAGTCAGGATAGTCGCACGACGCAGTCGAGTCCGTACCGCGATCGTCAACTGTGACGCCCTCCGCGCTGAGCTTCTGCTTGATCTTCTCTTTCAGCTCAAAGCCAGCGTGGTCCGATCCCAGTGCAATCTTCATCGCAATCATTGTAGCGCGCAGGGGTGTTATTCACGATGCGGAAAGGCCTATCTACCACAGAGGACACGGAGCACACGGAGATAGAAAGGAGCCAAGAGTGCGGGGAAAGACAACGAGAGAACTGTCCACCACGAAGCCACAGAGAGATGTGAAAAAAACAGTGTTCCTATTCCTGATTATCTCTGTGTCTCTGTGGTCCTTTGTCTAATGCCGTTCTCGTACGCTCTGTGTTCTCCGTGGTGAAGAAGCCTACGCCGCAAACGCCTTCGCCAGGAAGCGCGAGATGTGCCAGGCGTCCATATACTTGTAGGGGGTCTCACCGAGGGAGTAATGCCCGCAGGGCAGCGCCTTGATGGTAGTGTCGAGCCCGCGGCGCAGGAATTCGCCCGCCGTTTGTGCGGAGAATTCCGGCAGAAACGTAAGGTCGTAGCGGCCATAGATCATGAGCGATTTTTTCGGCCAACGCTCGAACTTATCGAAGTACACGATAGGACTGATCGACAGCCAGACCTGGCGCAGCTCGTCCTGCGTCAGCACACTCTCAATTCCCTGCCGGATGTGGCGGGTCGATTGTCCGGTCCACGTCACGTCGCCGAACGATGTCGAAGCGTGGTTGAACACATTGACGCTGATGCGCGCATCGTGAGCAGCCGCGATAAATGCGTAACAGGAGCCCAGGCTGGTTCCCACCAGCCCGAGCCGCGTGTAGCCGCGCTGCTGCAGCCAGTCGAGGCAGCAACGAATGTCGATAATACCTTGCCGCGTGGCGTCAATCGTGCGCCCGATGTTGGCGGAAACCGCGTAATCGGCGCGCGTGATTCCCGCCGGGCGGCGGATGTCGTGGTACGGCATGCTCATGCGTAGCGCCGAGATGCCCAGCATGTTGAAGATGCGGCACAGCGCGTTCTGGCTCACACCGTCAGCGTTCCACTGCGGAATGACGATCACCGCGCGCCGCCCTCGCGCCGGAAACCAGCGCGCATTCATGCAATTGTTCTCGGGATAGGGCGACTCTACCGGCGAGGTGAACCGCAGAAAGCTACCCAGTTCGTCTTTCGGCTGCTTCTTTGGTGCGTCGCTGCCTGTGTGGAAGAGTTCGACCTTGCGCTTTTCCAGCCGGAAATCCGATGGAACCTTGTAGGCGTAGAACTGGTCGCTGTTGGCGACGATGTGGTCGTTGGCCGCCGACCAGTAGGCCAGCATCGCGGCCTTGTCGTTCTGGTCCTGCGGCGGCTGGAAGTTCTCCAGGGTCGGCCAGCGGCTCGCCCATTCCGAGCCCCATTCGAAGGGACGTACCACGCGATTGTTGTCGCGCGAGGTCATTCGCGCTTCCCAGTCGTGCATCCAGCGGCGGTAGCTTTCTCGCATCTGAGAAAACTATACAGAAGCGAACAGGGCTGGTCGTGTGTTACCCAACGAACACGTGGCAGTGTGCGCCGAATGGCGCCGAGCAGAGGTTGAGCGGGAAGCCGCTCTTCACCTTCGCAGCCCGAACGATACCCCCTCCCCCCATGCGCTCGCAAAATATTGAAAGCAAAGGAACTGGGAAAACTTTTCCTCGCAAAATATTCCATCGAAAGGAGTTAGAAGTCAAAATATTGCATTCAAAGGACTTACGCGAGAAAACCCTTCCCGTTTCGGCACTCTCAACGAGGTAACCTAACCAACTAGATCAGTTTTCGAATGAGTGTCGTCCGGCGGGCGTACGGGTAGAGCGGCGCTTCAGCGCCGCGTGCAGCGATTCTTTAGAGACGAGCCAGCTTCAGCAGGCGACACCGCTAAACTCTGCGGCCACTCTAATGCTTAAACTGCGATAGTAATCCGGCCTGCCCGGGTTTTGACACTGGCAGCCAACCACCGAATTCTCAAAGAACAGTTCACCACGTCGTATGACGGGTGTGGACACAATACGCCCTACTCCAGCGTAAGCCCTTGGCGCAGTTTGTCAAGATTACGAAAGTACAGGGTAGGCAACTTTACCTCAGGGACATTCTAGGGGGGCACCAAGCAAAAGAAGCTTGGGCGAGGCACCCCGGCAAATCTCATGGCAGAGATTGTTCAGGATTTACTAAATCGTCCAGCTATTGAAACTTTTCTGCCAGCGGTGCGTAATGCTTGTGGAGGAGGAGAAACAATGCGAACCCTTACACTGCTGATTTGCCTTCTTGCGACGGCCGGCGTGGCCGTGTCCCAGGATAAGCCCGCTGCCCCGTCCCAGGACAATCCACTAAGTACATTCAATAAGCACATCTACGGACACGTGAAGGATATCCTGCTGCGCTCAGCCGAAAAAATGCCCGAGGAGAACTACGCCTTTAAGCCCACCGACACAGTGCGCAGCTACGGCCAGATCATTGGACACGTGGGCGACGCACAGTACCTGTTTTGTTCCATCGCACTCGGCGAGAAAAATCCCGCTCCGAAGATCGAGCAGAGCAAAACCTCGAAAGCCGATCTCATCGCCGCCCTCAAGGACGCCTTCGCCTATTGCGACAAGGCCTACGACGGCATGACCGACGCGTCCGCTACTCAGATGGTGAAGCTCTTCGACTCGGACGCACCGAAACTAGGGGTGCTGACAGTCAACAACATGCACAATCTGGAACACTACGGCAACCTCGTCACCTACATGCGGATGAAGAACATCGTACCTCCAACCAGCGAGCAGGCGTCGCAGCCTCAGCCGAAGAAATAATGTGCGTTTGGACGGCTAAGAAATCGTAATCTGCGCTGAGCACACTCGTCAGCACGATGGTGAAAATGGATTCGTATTGCGACACTCCCACTCAAGCGAAAAAAGCTTGGATGGGCACCCCGCAGCCCAAAGGGCGGCACAACCGTAGCCCAGGACGTGAGTCCTGGGTAGGCGGTGGCAAACAGTCGAGCCCGGCAGGACGACACATGAACCACGCTGGCGCCTTGCGCCCTGCAGTCAGTGCTATGTGCCGTCCCTGAAGGAACTGTGTTTTTGTTCACGACACTTACCCAGCACTCACGTGCTGGGCTACGCTTGTTTCGCTCTCGGGGCTCGGATGTCTGCTGGACTACAATTTGGAAAATGGCGAAGACAGAAACAATCAGCTGGCGGATCAACCCTGATATCAGGATGGCCTTGGAAGCAGAGGCGAGCTTACAGGGAGTGACGCTAGCAGAAATGCTAAACCGCATCGCCAAGCAGTGGCTGGAAATGCGAAGCAACGATGACGAAGCCGAACAAGCGCGGCTGCACGCCGCCGTTGCGAAATGTTGTGGGACCATTTCCGGCGGTGACCCGCGCGGTTCTGAGAAGGTCCATGAGACGGTGCGAAACGCATAAGAGATCGCATTATTCGCCAATCACGCCCGTGACCTCGACGGTGGAAATGGATTCGTATTGGGGCACTCCCACCCAAGCAAAAGAAGCTTGGGTGCGGCACCCGACTATTATCTTACCGTCGCAGCGTGCGTGGGGAGGTTGAATCTCTCTGGACGGGACGAAAACGCAAGCGCATGGAAACGGTACCGCAGGTAAAGACCACGACACCGTCAATTGCCCCGCCCTAGCCAGAAACAGGCTAGAACAGGGCACCACATGTTAAGAGTTATTTCGACCACGCGAATCGCTTGGCCGGGCCCCGCCACGCGGAAACAAAATGACATGCGGCACGCTGAACCTAAGGGAAGCTCTACAAGGCGGATTGGCCTCCGCCGGCCAGCATGCTTGCATACCAAGCCGCTACGTGCGATATCGCCAAACAAAACTCCGGGAGTCTACCGGCGGCATCGGCACGCATTATCGAGGCGGAAAGTTGCTCCGCTTCCTCTGCGGATAGACCAGGTTCCAGATTCAGAACACGCTCTTCAATAGCAGCCCTTCGGAGATCCACTAGCTGTTCGTGATTAAGCCGAAGGATGCGAATTGTGCTTTCCGCAGCGCCATCATCCCCTGGGTATGTTACGGAACCATCCACGACATACCGAAATCGATCCTCGACATCATCGCGAACAGGCGAAACAAAGTTGCTATCGGAAACACGAGTTTGATCCTTTTCCTCTGCTCCGAATGGGCACTTCCCACGCTGCGGTCTTTTGCCAGGCCTGTTACTAGGTGCGCAAGCGAGCAAGTTGCTATAAGCGATCTCCAAAAGTCGGGCCTGGCTTCGTGGCACCACGTGTTCAATCTGGCAGTCGTCTACTGTCGGGATTCTCTGCATCGTGTAAGCGCAGAGGTAGCCTTGCTCCGCGAGCATTTGACGCTTCACTCCAGTTTTGGGCATGTTCGCATAAGTTAGGTTTTGGGGTACTTCGGCGTTTTGTTCCTTCCAGAGGCGGAGTTCCTCCGGCTCTGGACCCTTGGCAATTCGCCTCATCGTGACTTCTCCGCAAATCGGTCGACCCTAGCGGAAAGCCGCACTAGATCGGGATGTGCGCCAATTTCTGCCCGAAGGCGATCGATCTTTTCTCGCGCTTTATCGAGGTCAAGCCTCTCAACAAGTTTTTCGATCTCCCGCAGTGTGCCTTTAACGCTTGCCTCTCTTTCGTCTGCGCCCATCACATGCCTGAGAATCCAATTCGAGTCCATTCCATAAGATTGCTCTGGATTCGTACGTTCTCGGTCGCCAAGAAGAATGACTTCTTCGGGCTGAACTTCTCCGATCAACTGCGGCGAATGTGTCGTGGCAATGAATTGGATAGATGGAAATGTTGTTCTAAGGTCTCGAATGACGTGTCGCTGCCATTTTGGATGGAGGTGCAAATCCAACTCATCGATAAGAACGACGCCCGGCGTTTTTTCAAGCACGCGATCCCCGAGGTTTGGGTTGAGTGTGGTGGCGCGCCGTACTAGATCACCTACTAGAGTGAGCACGATGCGTTGTCCGTCGCTCAGGTTCTTGAACAACTGATGACCATAGTGCTGAATGTCTATAACCAAGTCCTTATATCGCTCGTCGTAGTATAGGTAGGTAGCTCCTTCCACGCAGGAAACGATGGCTCGTTTAGCAGCTTTAATTGCAGTAGTCTCGCCATATCTCTGTTGGCTGGTGGAGACTTCTCCCCGAATCCAATCCAACAGAGCGGTTTCCTGGATGGTGAAGTCGAAACAGTCGCGGTAACCATCAAACCGCGATGGCAGTTTGCTCTTGGAACTTTTGTTTTTATTGGTCTTTTGATGAGTAGCCTCGAACCACAGTCGTTCTGTGCCGTATGTGCAGATGAGTGGGAGCGTGATCTCCTTTCCGGATCGTACCCTATCCTCGGCTTCGGCTGCCATGGTACTGATGGCCCTAGCGCCTTGGTTTGAAGTCCGTCCTCCTTCGCGTTTGAGTTCTCTCCACCATGTGAGTTCCCTCCCCATCACAACTCCACGGGCCTCGATTCTCGTAGGAAACTGCTTTTCGAAAGAGTAGACATCGCGATGGGGATGAGCGACGACACGAACCTCGTCCGTATCGATCCCGGGAGCAGCCACGTATCCTCGAATGCCAAGGAACCAACTCCCGAGCGCGATCGAGAGGGCGTCGAGGACGGAGGTTTTCCCAGAGGCGTTATCTCCGACCAGCAGATTGAAGGACTGGTTGAACGCAAACTTGCGGTGGTCGAATCCGTTGAAGTTGTCGACTGTGAGGTAGTCGATGCGCATTTTGGTTCCTCAATTGTCCCAACGCGTCAGTCTAGCGCATCCGATTTCGCGAGGCCACTTTCTGCGGGCGGCCCGTTTTGACGGAGTCGATCGGTGGTAGCCCCCACCTTCCAAACGGAGCAATGCTACACCGTAGGTCTACCTGTATTTCAGGGCGGAGATGCGAAAAGAAGGTGACAGGTGGCCCCATTTATTGGGGCATTCAGTCACATGTTCCACCAGCGAATTGCTCAATCTCCCGAGACGCAATTCTTTCGAGGGGGCCACGGAGCATCTCTGAACTTCCTCGCAAATGCGGAGCATTCAAAATCGATACCCTGGCGTGGATTTCGGCTGCATGACGGACAAACCGGGATATATGGAGTTGGGCTGGCACATCTAAAATACGCGCGATCTAGTCCACAGCGAGCGCGCAAGGTCGAGCCTCGCCCGTTACACAAGGTTGAACCCCCGACGCTGGGGTTTACTGACTAAACTCCCCCTCCTTCGCCAGGTTCTCAAACCGCGTGTACCGCTTGATGAACGCCATCTTGATCATGTCGGTGGGACCGTTGCGTTGTTTGGCGACGATGAGTTCGGCGATGCCGTCGAGGTCGGGATCGTCCTTCTTGTACACCTCTTCGCGGAAGATGAAGGCGACCACGTCGGCATCCTGCTCGATGGAGCCCGACTCGCGCAAATCGGAAAGTTGCGGCCGATGATCGCCGCCTCGGCTCTCGGGGGCGCGGCTCAACTGCGACAGCGCGACCACCGGGACCTTCAACTCCTTGGCCAGCGCCTTCAGGCCGCGCGAGATGGCCGAAACTTCCTGCGTCCGGTTCTCAAACCGCTTGCCGCCGATCGGCACTGCCGACATGAGCTGCAGGTAATCCACGATCAGCAAATCGAGACCTTCCGTCTGCCGCAAGCCGCCGCGCCTTGGCGCGCATCTCGCTGACGGAGATGCCCGGCGAATCGTCGATGAACAGCTTGGAATGTGAGAGCTGCTCGGTGGCGCGAGTCAGCTTGCGCATGTCGTCCTTGGTGAGGAAGCCCTGCCGCAAATCTTTGGAGTCCACTTGCGCGTGCGAGGCCAGCATGCGCATCAGCAACGCTTCGCGCGACATTTCCAGCGAGAACACGCCCACCACTTTGCCGTCGAGCACCGCCGCGTTCTCGGCGATGTTCATCGCCAGCGCGGTCTTGCCCATCGAGGGGCGCGCGGCAATGATGATCAAGTCCGAAGGCTGAAGCCCGCTGGTCAGCTTGTCGAGCAGCGTGTAGTGCGTCGCCAGGCCGGTAATTTCCTGGCCGCGCGCGTACAACTCTTCCAGCGAGCCGAACGAAGCCTTGATGATGGACGGGATGTTCATGAACCCCTGTCCAATGCGGTTCTCCGAGAGCTGGAAGATGGCCTGCTCGGCGCGTCCCAGCACCTCCTCGGCTTCGTCGGAGTGCTCGATGGCTTCGGCAATCGCGTTCTGCGCCAGGTTGATCAGCCCGCGCAGCAGCGCCTTGTTGCGCACGATGCGCACGTAGTGTTCGATCGAGGGCCGGTCCGGCACGCCATCGATCAGCGATGACAGATACGCAACGCCGCCGATCGCTTCCACTTCTTTGTGGCGATCGAGTTCCTCGACCAGCGTGATCATGTCCACCGGACGGCCCGACTCCTGCAGGTCGCGCATGCGCGAATAAACGCGGCGATGCGCGTCCAGAGAAAAGTCGTCAGGCGTGAGATGTTCGGCGGCTTGATCGTAGAGTGAGTTGTCGAGCAGGATCGCGCCCAGGATTGAGCGCTCGGCCTCCATGCTGACGGGCAGGCCGCGTTCCAGACTGTAGTCGGTGGTTGCCATCTCTCGTTAATCAATTTAGACAGATCGACGAACGCACGCAACGTCAATTGACCGAAAAAGGTTCGGTGCAAGGATGATTCCTGAGCAGATTTCGTTCGAAAAGCTGTGTGAGTTGTGGATTACAAAGGGTAAATTACTGCGAGACCGCTGACAAAGTGTCTCGATAGGACCAACAAGCGATTGCCAAGGTTCCTCTGGTCAGACAGGCGGGTAATCGTAATCGAACGAAGCGATCCAATTTCTTCTTGCCGAGTACTTCGCAAACTCCGGCTGAGTGCAAGAGCGAGGTCTTTCACCCCATTTTGGGGCTCGATTTTGCAGCGAGCATTCCAGCCTCCAAACAAAGAACTAGTTCGCTCGCACGACGCGGAATAAAGTCCTCGGTCGGGATGAGAGCTTCGACAGTGCGAACGGTCGAAAGCTGAGTGCTGATGGCTGATGCTGACAGCTGATGGCTGAAAGCGAAGCTGACCGCTGCTTCTCCTAACTTGCGACCCGAGGCCAGCCACCTCGGGTCGCGCTAAGGCACAGCATCAACGTCGTGCGACGTAAGCGTTGCTTCCATGCTCAGCCCAGAGCAACCGGCGATGAACGGTCCCCGTACTAACGTACGAAGCGCTTCATCTGCCATCAACGGTGGCGATAACCCAGAAAGGCGGCAAGTCTTCCTCGAGCCGTTACGAAGTGGCAGTCGGAATCAGATCCGAGGTCGCAGTTGCCTGCGTCTCGAATCACCTTCATCGCCGAACGGTCCATCGTCAACCGGGGAAGCGGCACGCGACAGCCTGTGCCTCGATGCGTGAAAGAATGCCTTAAGTTCGCCAGAACACTCAAGCAACAAAACGCTACCGGCTGTGCATTTCGTGTGCAAGCCGCAGGTTTGCTGTGCAAATCGCGAGGCGTATTAGGGCCGTCTCGGCATTTCTCCACAGCCGTTAATCACTTTGTTACTACCGCGAATGCAGCGTTCAAGTTATGCTCGCGGCTATGGCTGTGTCGGTCACGGTGCTGGCGAGCGGAAGCGGAGGCAACTGCACGGTCGTCTCCAGTTCCGGCACCCGGCTGCTGGTCGACGCCGGTCTCTCCTGCCGCGAACTTCTGCGACGCATGATGCTTGTGCGGACAAGACTCGCATGCGATTGATGCCATCGTTATTACTCACGAGCATAGCGACCACGTCGGCGGACTGCGCGTGCTGGCCAAGCGGCTGAAAGTGCCCATCTACATTACCGGGGCGACGTATCAGGCGTACCAGAAATTTGCCCGGGACCAGACCGGCAAACGCGTCACTCTCGATCGCCTGGAGTTATTCACCTCTGGCCATGCCTTCGAGATTGGCGACATCACGGTGAAGCCGTTCACCATCCCTCACGATGCTGAGGACCCGGTGGGGTTCACCTTCCGCTGCGAGGGCATCAAAGTCGGCATCTGCACGGATCTTGGCTACATGCCGGCCAGCGTTCGCGACCACCTGCGCGGTTGCCATGTGCTGATGATCGAGTCCAACCACGACCTTGAGTTGCTGCGTGGCGGCCCGTACCCCTGGAGCGTGAAGCAGCGCGTGATGAGCCGCGTCGGCCATCTATCGAATGACGCACTCGCGGACTTCCTTACGAGCGACTATGATGGAGGTGCCGAGTTCCTCATCCTGGCGCACCTTTCGGAGAAGAACAATCATCCGGAGATCGCCCGGACAACGGCTGAGCGTGCCTTGGGCAAGCAGCGCAGTTTGCTGCACAACCGGCTGCTGCTCGCGGCACAGCATGAACCGCTGCCTGCGGTCCGACTGTAGTTTCCGCCCTGCCAGGCCGCTGCGGCGGCGCGGGGTTCGGCGACATTGATGACACAATGTACTGACCGCGTTATCGGCAAAATCCTTGCCGGATGGCGCTACGACATCTCTGGTCTCGCTCCTGAAATGCGCGGTGACTACGAGGCGCACCTGGCGGAGTGTGAGTTCTGCCACTCGCGTCAGCGCCTGCATCGCGGCATCGATATCGGGCTCATGGCGCTCGCCTCGATATCCATGTTCGTTTTTCTCCTCGCCTACGGCGTGATTCGCCACTTCAAGCCCAGCCACGCGTTTCTGCTGGAAATCGGCGCCCTGGGTGGGTTCTTGCTCTCCATGTTGCTGTGGCTGCTGGTCGCCGTCGCAACCCCCGCTCCATTAGTGGTGAAAGATGCTGCTTTGTTCGGCGCCCGCCGCGGACTGGAAAAGCTGCCAGAAGAGATTCGCGACCGCATTCCCGAAGACCTCAAGCTGAAAATTTCGGGGCAGAGCTAGCTGTGGCGTCGCAGCAAGCTTCATGCGTCGTGTCTGAAGCGGCCTTGGAACGCCTGCTCGACGAGGTCAGGAATTCGGCCGCAGGCTCGGCGCACGGTATATTCGGCCCCGCTTCGATCAGTTGGAAGGTCAATCGCGAGTCGGCACTTTTTCTGGCGGCAGGCCGGGCGGCGTTGTTGCAGTTGGCGCATCCCTGGGTCGCTGCCGCCATTTCCGAACACTCGACCGCGCTCGGCTGATCCTATCGGCCGCATTCATCAAACCTTTCGCGTGATGTTCACCATGGCCTTCGGCTCGCTCGAGCAAGCTCTGGCGGCTTCGCGACGGCTGCACCGGCGCCACTCCAGCATCCGCGGCAACTTGCCTGAGGCGGTGGGGCGTTTCGCCGAGGGGTCATGTTATGAAGCGAACGAGATTGCCGCCCTTCGCTGGGTTTACGCAACTTTGGTGGACAGCGCTCTCGTCGCGTACGAGCTTGTGCTGCCTCCGTTGACCGAACCGGAGCGGGAACAGTGTTACCAGGAGAGCAGGACCATGGCTGCGCTCTTCGGCATTCCCCGCAACTGCCTGCCGTTACACTGGCTGGAGTTCAAGGCCGACTTCGAGTCCACTTGCGAGTCGAGTTTGCTGGGGGTGGGCCCAGGAACGCGCGACATGGCCCACCAGTTTCAGCGCGGCGCGGGGTCATGGGTGCGGCCGCCGTTTTGGTACCGGGCGCTCACTACGCATCTGCTTCCACCGCGTCTGCGCGAAGAGTTTCAGTTCGCCTATGGACGACGTGAGGAGCTTTCTGCCGCTCGCGCGATGCGCTGGCTTCCAAAGATCTATCGGCTGTTGCCCGCCAGCATTCGGTTCGTTGGCCCTTATCAAGAGGCGCAGGCCAAGCTCAAGGGAAAATCTGGTCCTGGCTTGACGGTGCGGTTGAGCAACCGACTCTGGGTTGGAACATCCACTCTTTTTGGTTCAGAAACATAAAGAAGCAAGTGCACTCGCGGCGCGTTCCAATCTCATCTGGTTGCCCCTTCTAACCCTGATTCGGTGTAGCATGTAAGCCAAGAGGATGTTCCAGGTCGTGGGGACCGCCGTTTCAGTAGGAGCCGTACCATGAATGTTCTCCTCCTTTCCATGCCCGATTCGTTCGAGCACATGCCGACGGTCGCGGTACGGATGCCCAATGGAGCGCTGTGTTCGTTGGCAGGGAACATCGATCCGCATCACAAAGTGGCTGTTGCCGACCTGATCCTGGTTCAGCATAAGGTGCGCGGAACGGTCGAGCGGCTGGTGCGCGACATCCAACCCGATGTGGTTGGGCTCTCCATCATGACTTTTCAGCGCAAGACGGCGCTCCGCGTTATCAAACTGGTGCGCTCGTTGCGACCCGGTGTTCGCGTCGTCGTGGGCGGTTACGATCCCAGCCTCGCGCCCGAAGCCTACATGGAAGACGGATGCGGCATCGATTACATTGTCCGCGGCGAAGGCGAGATTACCTTCCGCGAACTCCTGCGCGCCCTCGAAAGCGCAGACGGCTTCCGTACGATTCAGGGACTGTCGTTTTACGCAGAGGATGGTTGGCACCAGAATCCTCCGCGCCCCGTGCACACTCTTGAAGGAGATGAGATCCGTTTGCCCAAGCGCGATGCCCGTGTCCTTAGTGGCTATACCATGCTTGGGCGCGGGGTGGATGTGGTCGAGACCTCCCGCGGATGCACCTTCGATTGCGGTTTCTGTTCGATCATTGAGATGCGCGGCCGCAACTTTCATACCTACTCGTTCGATCGCGTGCTGGCCGACATTCGCGACGCCAGGGACCGCGGTGCGCGCTCCATCTTTATCGTGGACGACAACATCAGCCTCAACATTCGCCGCTTTGAAGCGCTCTGCCGCGCCATCATCGAGTCTGGCTTAAACGACATCGATTACACCGTACAGGCGATGACATCGCCCATCGCCATGCATGGAGAAACGCTGGCCCCGCTGATGCGTCAGGCCGGCTTTCGCTATGTGTTCCTCGGCATCGAGAACATTCTCGAAGATGACCTCCACTTCCTGAAAGCAGCCGCCAAGAACGAGTTCCGCGAAGATGGCCGCACGACCGGCAATGCGACGCTTCGCGCTATTGAGCATTTGCACAAAAATAAGATGTATGTGGTCGGCGGCCTCATCGTTGGCAATCCGGATGACACCCTGGAATCCATCCGGACGAACCTGGAGTTTGCCAGCAAATATGTGGATTGGCCCTATATCCAACATCCGACTCCTTATCCTGGGACGCCGATGACGAGAGATTTTCGCGCGCGGAATTTGATCGTCATCGACAAAATGGAAGAGTACGACGGCACCACCGCCGTGGTGGCCACGCAGCACCTGCAACCCGAGGAAATTGAATACGAGCGGTGGCGCGCCGAGCGTTGGATGAAGACCCGTCACATTCCGGCGGTGATGGCACATGACCCGCTGTTCGTTCTGCGCAACTGGTGGAAGATGCTGTCCCATACCTTCCGCGGAACTTCAATCAGGTCGGCACTCGGTCTGGAAAGCGACCGTCGGGTCTTCCAGCGCTATCGAAACCTGCGCAGCGCCGAACGCGCATACCTCTAGGCTCCGACCTTCGGAGTGACTCCGCTTCTCTGACACACCAACCATTTCTGCTGCCCCGGCAAGCAGAATCGCTGTATAAGTAAAAGCAAACAGGATTTAGATCTCATGCTGCCGGATCGCCCCACACACGAGGTTAAGGCCGGGCTCGCCTATTGGGCGCAGCGCGTGCTGGAGGAGTGTGACAAAGCCAGCCAGCATTTTGCTCCCGATCCGGTGCATGATCTCCGGGTCGCCATTCGCCGATGCCGTTCGATGGCGGATGGCTTCCTGTCCGTCGATCCCGATCCCGCATGGAAAGAGATGAAGAAGCTGGGCAAGACGCTCTTCAGTACACTGGGTGATCTTCGCGATGTGCAAGTCATGTCAGAATGGGTGACTCGTCTTTCGGAGCCTGACGATTCTGTTCGGCAGGCCTTGCTCGAGACCCTGGGCCAGAAGGAGAACCAGCTCAAGGCTGCCGCACAAGAGACGCTTCACAACTTCGATCGCAAACGATGGACTGCGCTGAATGCCAGACTAGCGAGGCGGGCCAGTAGAGTCCCGCTCGAAGGAGCGGTGTTTCAGCATCTCGCGCTGGAGCGCTGGCTGGACGCGCGCGACCTGCACCGGCAGGCGCTGCGAAACCGGACGCAAGTCGGCTATCACCAGTTACGAATTGGCATCAAGCGGTTTCGCTACATGTGTGAAAATTTCCTGCCGCAGCGCCACCACCGGTGGGCCAAGGACTTGCGCGAGCTTCAGGACGCTCTTGGCGAGGTCCATGATTTCGATGTGCTGAAGGCGATGCTCAAGACGCATCCTGGGATCAAGGTTGAGGATCGCGACCGTTGGAACAAGATAATTGCCGGGGAGCGGCAGCAGCGGCTCGATCTTTATCGCGGGAAGATGGTGGGCAAGGATTCGCTCTGGCAGGTGTGGCGCGCTGAACTGCCGAGCGGTTCCTCTTTGGAGCAGGCCGCCATGGAGAAACTGCGGACTTGGGCATCCTTTCTGGATCCTGACTTTGATCACTCGGCGCACGTGACGCGCCTCGCTCTGCAGCTTTATGACGGCCTATCGAAGCAAGAAATCGTGACGGCGGGAGCAGACTACCGCCGCCTCCTGGAGGCAGCAGCCCTCCTGCATGAGGTGGGGCAAAGCCGGAGACCGGAGGGCCATCGCAAACGCGCCTATTCCATGATTCGCCGCCTCAAGCCTCCCTTGGGATGGACCGAGGAGGAGTTTCAGTGTGTCGCCGTGATTGCTCGCTACCATGGCGGACCGCTTCCGCAAACCAGCAACTCCGCCTTTGTGGGACTCACCCCGAAACGGCGAAGGGCCCTTCTGCCCATCGCGGGGATTTTGAGATTAGCGGACGCCTTCGATTTTTCGCATGACCGGGCGATTGATCGCGTGTCGGTGGAACGGCGAGATGGGGCGGTAATTGTTTACGGACAAGGCCTGCAAGAAATCAGTCCCATCGCCGAACGACTGGCCCGCGCCCGATACTTACTGGAAATGACCTGCGCGTGCCCGATCATGATTCGTTCTCTGGCCGCCAAGCCAGCGACGGCATCCCACGCTGTGGGACAAGCGCGGGTCGGGATGGTCAGTTCCTGATAGAGGACTCGAACCTGAATCAGGCAACCGATTTTTTCTTTTTGTAAGGGTCCCCAACGACCACAAAGGGATACTTCCTGAGCGCCTGCATGTCGCCGGCTGCGGCGTAGCCCTCAACTTCTGCCATTAGCTTCGCAACGTCGTCCGGAGGCATGTTCTTGGTCGCCCGCCAAAACTTATCGGGGAAAAACCAAATACGTTCGCGATGGTTGATTTCTGTAGCAGGGTCAGAATTTGATATCATACTCTCCCCCACAATGTGGGATATAACGTAAAACTACGGCGCTTGAGAAAGCTAGCGTCTGGGTCGACTGATTACTCAACCACGATTATGAACCGCAGGTGTCCGCTTGTAAACCGCCAATGGAGTGTTCCCGTGCTTCACATGCCCTTGTTTCAGACCTCAGATTTTTCCCCTCGTGCCTAACTCTAAGAAACCACAAGAAGATGCGCCCTCGAGAGCGGAAGAGCGGCCCTCCGGCAAAAAATTCATAGGGTCGACGCTTCGAGAGACAGCCGCGCGTATCCTGCACTGACGATCAAGGAGCCACGGTCCTCCGGACTCGCGACACCCTGCGCCGGGTCAATTCGATGTATCTGACAATGTGGCATACGATGATCGTCAGCGGGAGGTGCTGCTCATCACGCGGGCCGCAACCAATCACGAGGCGCCTGCGAACTGACAGGAGCGGGGCATCTCTTCAGAGACTGTGTCCTGGTCCCACCGGCGCCATGTAGTAGGGATGGGTGGTTGCGAGAACCAGCTGCGGCAATCAAGTCAACCGTCGATCCGTGGGTTGAGGTGCCCCGAGCTGAAAATCGATTCACGACCCGTGGCGATGGCACAGCCGGAGAAAGGTCTCTCTCGGTCCCCGTTCGGCGGACAACCAGCTTTCGCTGACGAGAGGAGTCTCCGTCATTTCCGCGGTACACACCAGCGCGGCCAAGTTCTGAGCGTTTCTGAATAAGTGCAAAAAGTTGGCCACCTCGACCCACGCGCAGCTTTCCTCGGCGGATCGACTAGTAGTCCAGCTCAGCCGGACGCCCGGTAAGCCGCTCGATGCGCTTGGCGATCGGCGGATGGGTCGAGAACAGGTTCGCAAAGCTGACGCCACTCAGCAACGGCGCAACGATAAACAAGTGCGCGTTCGAGGGCGATGCCCGCATCGGAATGCGCTTCGAATAGGCGTCGAGCTTCTTCAGCGCGCTAGCCAGTGCATAAGGATTACCCGTGAGCTGGGCGCCGGTGGCGTCGGCTTGGTACTCACGCGACCTGGATACCGCAAGCTGAATCAGGGTCGCTGCGATGGGAGCGAGGATCAACATCAACAAGCCAACGATTCCGCCGCCGCCTCGATCGCGATCGTCGCGGCCTCCCATGCCTCCAAAAAGTGAAGCCCAGTAGCCCAGGCGGGCCAGCATGGTAATAGCGCCAGCCAGAGTCGCGGCAATCGAGCTGATGAGAATGTCGCGGTTCCGCACGTGTCCCAATTCATGCGCCAGCACGCCTTCGAGCTCCTCATCCGTAAGTAGATCCAGAATCCCCTGGGTAACTGCAACTGATGCGTGTTGCGGGTTGCGACCGGTCGCAAACGCGTTGGGCGAGTCGGTTGGAATGACATACATCTTCGGCATCGGGATGCCGATCTTCTGTGTCAGGCGCTCGACAACTTGGTAAGCGCGCGGCAGTTCTTCACGCGTGACCGGCTTCGCTCGATACATAGCCAGAGCGATCTTGTCACTGTAAAAATACGAAACGAAATTTATGACGACGGCCACGCCGAGGGCCATCTCCATACCACGCTGTCCGCCGAAGATTTGTCCCATAAACAGCAGAAAAAGCGTCAATGCGGTCAGCAGTAACGCTGTCTTAAATGTGTTTCCCATATCTACAGAGTAGATGATCGCGGCTGGGTCCGGTTGCTGGAAATTCAGTTGGCAGTTGCAACCGTCGGTCGTCGGAAAAGGCAGAAGAAGGCCCGGTCAAGACTCCATTGCAACTGCCCGCTGACAACCGACAACGGGCAACTATACTATTTGCTCATGCCTGAGCTTCCCATCATGAACCGGAAACAGCCCCACGAAGAGTTGATCCTCGTCGGCTTTCGCGTGGAGGCCAGCCACGATGGTCCGCAGTTCTACACCCTGCTCGCAGTCGGCGGCGACAACGAGCGGCCACTTACCGCGGATGGACGCGTCTTATTTTTCGTTCGCCCTGATTTAGCCGCGAAGGCGCTGGCGCTCGATCACAGCATGGCCCGGCTCGGCCCGCCGCCGGGAGAACTCGAAACCTTCTGTGACCTGGCAGAGGCGTTGTACCGGGTGAATTCGCAGAACGCCGATCCGGATGGCGTGATCCTCGATTGCCTACTGATTCTTGACGACCTAGTGCGTGCCACCCAGCTCCACATGCCGGACCGCTATCAAGGAATTCTGACCGAACTGGCGGCACGGCTCACGGAAGGCACGCCGTTGCAGAGGATCTTCAGCAGCCATTCGCTCCGCGAGCACGTGGAAGATGCGCTGCTGTGGTGCGTGGGTGCGGTCGCAGTCAAAGCGCGGATGCTCACCCAGTGAACCCGGCGGGGACAACAGACGACCTCAGCCTAGTGAGCAAGGGGAGATCGCTTCGGATCTCTGTCGCTCTTTCGTACGCCATCCTCCTGGCCGGTCTGCTGACTGTGAGCGCCGCCGTCTACATGGTCATCGCCAGTTACTCGAGCCTTCCCTCGACGGACGGATGGGAACAGATCGACGTTGCTTTGCGAGGGGTGAATCCGGTGTCCCCAGCCTGGCTATGGTCGCAGCACAACGAGCACAGGATGGTAATTCCGAAGTTATTCGTGGCGGCGGACCTGCTTCTTTTTCGAGCCACACAGAAGTTCTTGCTTACCAGCATTCTGGCAACGCAATTCCTGCTTTTAATGGTGCTGGGCTGGAGCATGCGTGTGCTGGGAGGCTGGCGCGGCCCGGTGTGGCGCACCGGCGTCGGCATTGCGGCCTTCTGCCTTTTTTGGCCCACTCAGTGGGAGAACCTGATAATCGGCTTTTCGATCTGTTACATTCTGCTGGAATTCTTTGCCACCGTGTCGTTCGTCGAGCTGATGCTGTACTGGAAGCATTCCCAGCGACAACCTGGCAAATGGCATACGCGGATGTATCTCCTGCTGTCGGTTCTCTCTGCATTAGCGGCAACCTACTCGCTGTCGAACGGAAATCTCTTGTGGCCTCTGCTGGTAGTCGCGGCGCTGGTGCTTCGGCTTCGTCTCGCCGCCGTGCTGAGTTTCCTGCTCACGGGAACAGCCAGCACGGCGCTGTATCTTCACAACTACCATCGTCCACCGGGCCACGGCAATCCAGTCTCATCGATCCATTTGCCACTCGAAATCTTTCAGTACATAGCCACGTACTTCGGAAGTCCATGGGTGCGGCACGATATTCGTCTGGCAACACTCATTGGAATTGTTGGCTTGGCGGCTGCGTTTTTCGTGCTCTTCCGCTTCCGCTCCTACCTTCAGGCCAGCCGCTCTTTCCCGGTGATGCTGGTGTTGATTATGGTGTTCTGCCTGGGCACCGCGTTCATCACCTCTTTGGGCCGGCTGAATTTTGGCATCCGGCAGGCGTTCGCCTCGCGATATCACACGTTTGCTCTTTTGTTCTGGTGTTGCCTGGGTCTGCTGTTATTGATGTCTGAATCTGTCAGGGTCCGGCGAACTCGCTTTGTCGTTGTGCAGTTGTGCATGCTGGCGATCATCGTATGGTCGTCCCACATCACACGCAACGACGTGCGCGGAGCGCGACTGAGGGGCTTCCAGATCAATGTGGGAGCCACCGCGTTATTCGTCGGAGCGTACGATGAGGCGCAATTCGCGAGGGCAGCCATTACCAATCCTGGCGCGTTGCCCGCCGAAGTGCAGTTCATGCAGAAGAATGGGTTGTCGGCCTATTCCGACAATGCGTACACGCAACTCGGCAAGCCGCTCCAATCGGTCTACACCACCGCCTCTACCGGGCAGTGTACGGGTCTGGTGGAATCCACGGCGACGGTGGCGGGGACAGGCCAATGGCAGGCACTTCGATTTGCGGGGTGGGTCTGGGACCGCGAGCACCAGCGTCCTCCATCTGCGATTGTTATGACGGAGGACGGAATCATTACCGGCCTGGGCGCCGTCGGCGAGTGGCGTCCCGTGACCCTGGTGGACAATCGCCGGATCAAGGACGGCTACATTGGCTATGCGGGGTATGCGCGAGTAGTTCGGCCGGACACGGCGGTGAAGGTTTATGCCATCCTGCGCGGAAACCCGCAATCGGCGTGCTATTTTGCGACGGCAGAACCGTCCCAAGCACAGTGAGGAACGCAGCCTGCGGCAGGTAGCTGGCGATTCGATTTCACTCCGACGTGAAGTAGTCCACCGTGATTGGATTCTCGAACAGAGAATAATCGCGTGTCACGACCGTAATGCCAGCTGTCGGTCACGTGATACTTCTGGCGGTCGGCCTCGGTGTCATAGCCGATAACCGTTCCCTCAGGGATATCCACGTCGCGATCGATGATGGCCTTGCGGATGCGGCAGTGCCGGCCGACCTTTACATGGGAAAAAATAATGCTGGTATCGATCTCCGAATAGGAGTTCACACGCACGTCCGGGGAGAGCACGCTATTGCGCACCGCTCCGCCGGAGATGATGCAGCCCATTGAGACAATCGAGTCATGCGCTTCTCCGGTGCGGTTGGGATCGCTGAAGACGAACTTGGCCGGAGGATACTGCCGCATGTGAGTGCGAATCGGCCATGCCGCGTCATACACGTTGAAAACCGGGGCCACCGAGACCAGGTCCATATTGGCTTCGTAGTAGGCCTCCAACGTCCCTACGTCGCGCCAGTAAAGCGCCTCCTTCCGGTTCTCATCGACGAAGTTGAAGGAGTAGACCTTGTAGTCGTCCACCATGCGGGGCAGTATGTTATGCCCGAAATCGTGGCGCGAAGTCTGGTCTTCGGCATCTTTCAGCAGCGCCGGAATGAGCACATCGGTATTGAACAGGTAAATACCCATCGAGGCTGAAACCATGCGCGGGTTGTAGGGCGAGCGCAGGTCGGTCTCTTCGGGTTTCTCCTGGAAACCGACTACCCGGCCGGTACGGTCAATCTCGACTACGCCAAAATGCTTCGTCTCCGTCGGATCGACCAGAATGGTAGCCAGAGTAATGTCGGCGCCCGAATCCTTATGCTGACGGAGCATCAGATCGTAATTCATTTTGTAGATGTGATCGCCCGACAAGACAAGTACAAAGCGCGGCTCCTCGGAGCCAATGGAATAGAGATTCTGGTACACCGCATCGGCGGTGCCCATATACCAGTTCTCGCTGACCCGTTTCATGGGCGGCAGGATCTCGATGAACTCTCCCAGTTCACGTCCCACAATGTTGCCCCAGCCTTCACGGATGTGCCGGTTCAGCGACAGCGCTTTGTACTGCGTCAGGATGTACACCTTTCGCAGATCGGAGTTGATGCAGTTGGAAAGCGTGATGTCGATGATGCGGTAAATGCCGCCGAAGGTGACGGCCGGCTTGGCCCGATCGCGTGTTAGCGGATATAAACGCTCGCCCGCTCCTCCTGCCAATAAGACTCCGAGGGTTTCTCTCATCTTAGTGATTTCCGAGCACGAATTTCCCCGTTGGGATCTATGAACGTTCGTTTGCTGGAGGGCTGACTGCGCCTTGGTGGCGCGTGCCGACCCACAGGCGAAGTCGGAATGTTAGCACACCGCATGTGGGCCACGGGATGCCAACCTGGATGCCTGGGTTTCTAGCCTACTTCTCGTCGTCCACCCGAATGTGAAGCGATTTCAGAAACTTCAGATCCTGCGACGTTACCTGAAAATCGGCGGAGGAGCGCTGGTGTTTGAGCCCGGTCGGCTCCGCGGCGTCGTCACGCTCGTTCAACCCAATGGTCGCCTCCAGTACGAGAAACACGTCGTATCCCCCTGCCTTAATGCGGGTGATGACCTCCGCTATCTGTTCGGAATCGGAAAGCGAATTGTTGATCGCTTCACCCAGTTGTTCCACTCAGGCTTTTCAGTCGTTGATCCACGATTGCACCTACGCTGGCAGGCGACCGGCCCTTCTCAACACTTGCTTTGCGATAATATTGCAAAGCTTTGGGCCCGTCCGCTATTCCCAGCTTAATACGTTTCGATGCTGCCTATCAGGTCCGAGTTTTGTGGCCAGGGGCGCCGTTGCCCACGATCGGAGCCGTTTCCGAGAAATCCGCTGATAAAATCAGAGTGCGTGCGAACAGCAGCGTAGAGGAAAAGGGAGAAGCGTGTCATCCCGCAATTTTGGTACTCAGAGCCGGGCCTTTTTGCGCGTTGCGGGCCGTAAGACTGGCGAGAATCGCTGGATACGAGCTTTTTACCGGGGAAGTAAGGTCACGCTCGGCAGCGTGGGCCATGTGCTGCATGTGCTCTGGCTGGAAGTCACCGGGCTGCTATTCCTGACACTGGCGGTGGTCGGCGGCGGAGCTGCCATCAGGGAATATCATCGCTACGCTCACGGCACTGCAGGAGTAGGCAAGATCTTCCTGGCGGCCGCATTCGCTCTGGCCTTCCTGTACTTCGGGATTAGTTCCTTCAAGATGTCCCGTCGCAAGGCACGAAGATAAGCAGGCTGCGGGCAAAGGTTGGACCAGCCCGCCACGGATGAGCAAATTGTGACCAACGTCATAGCGTCTTCTCTCATCCCGTGTTCATACTTAGTTATCTTTCTGTAGATATCGAGGGCCTACCCTTATGGCCGATGGCAAACACAAAGGGGCAGTAGCTACCAAGCTGGCGCCCGAGCAAGAAACCTCCTCTCACATCAACGTTCATGCCGCTTTACACTCCGGCTGACCTCGAGGGTTGGGATTACGACCGCGATCTCAACCACCCAGGACAGTTCCCCTACACCCGCGGCGTGCAAGCCACGATGTACCGGGGGCGGCTGTGGACCATGCGGCAGTACGCCGGCATGGGCGACGCCGAAGAATCGAACCGCCGCTACAAGTACCTGCTGAGCAACGGTACGACCGGTCTGAGCGTCGCCTTCGATTTGCCAACGCAGATCGGGCTCGACTCCGACAACCCACTCGCGATGGGCGAGGTGGGCAAGGTCGGCGTAGCCATCGATTCCATCGAGGACATGATGCGGCTTTTCGACGGCATCAACCTGGAGAAAATCTCCACCTCGATGACGATCAACGCCACGGCATCCATTCTGCTGGCGCTCTACATCGTGACCGCACGGCGCACCGGTCGCGATGTTCGCAAGCTTTCCGGCACGGTGCAAAACGATGTGCTGAAGGAATACATCGCGCGCGGGACTTATATTTATCCGCCGGCGCAGGCCATGCGCATCATCACCGACATCTTTTCCTATGCCCATGAGAACGTGCCCGAGTGGAACACGATTTCTATTTCCGGTTACCACATGCGCGAGGCCGGATGTACGGCCGCGCAGGAAGTGGCATTCACCCTGGCCAATGGCATCTGTTATGTGCAGGCAGCCATTGACGCCGGACTTGGCGTGGATGACTTTGCGCCGCGGCTGTCGTTCTTCTTCAATGCGCATAGCAATTTTCTGGAAGAGGTGGCGAAGTTTCGCGCCGCCCGCCGCATGTGGGCACGCATTATGCGCGACCATTTCGGCGCCAAGAACCCAAAATCCCTGATGTTGCGTTTCCACACGCAAACCGCAGGGTCAACGCTCACCGCACAGCAACCCGAGAACAACATCGTCCGCACCGCGTTGCAGGCCATGGCAGCAGTCATGGGCGGGACGCAATCGCTGCACACCAATTCGTTTGACGAAGCCCTGGCGCTGCCCACCGAACAGTCGGCGCGTATCGCCCTCCGGACCCAGCAGATCATTGCCCACGAATCGGGTGCGCCGCAGACCGTCGATCCGCTGGCGGGTTCGTACTACATCGAATCGCTGACCAACCAGATCGAAACCCAGGCGCGCGAATACCTCGACAAGATCGACGCCATGGGCGGAACGTTGAAGGCCATCGAGCGCGGATTCATTCAGCAGGAAATCCAAAATGCCGCGTACGAGTATCAGCAGGCGGTTGACAAGCTGGAATCAATCGTGGTGGGCGTGAATGCCTTCGAGTTGGAGGAAGAAAAGCCGATTCCGTTGCAGCACATCGATGAGTCTCTGGAACGCAAGCAGGTGGAACGTTTGCGGGCAGTGCGCGCCAAGCGCGATCAGGCGAAATGGCAGGCGGCGCTGAAGAAGGTGGAGGATACGGCACGAAACACAGGGAACCTGATGCCCCCGATTGTGGAGGCGGTTGAGGCAAATGCCACGGTCGGCGAAATCTCCGATGCCATGCGCCGCGTCTACGGCGAATACCATGAGACGGTGGTGATTTGAAGAGCCGCTTTTCGCTCTTCGCGTTTCGCTCTTCGCCTTTCGCTCTTCGCCTTTCGCTCTTCGCCTTTCGCTCTTCAGTCTTAGCTGTCAGCAATTAGCCAACCTGAGAGAGGCCGGCGCCCGCAGACGCCGGCCAAGTTTCAGGGCGATCGATCATCATTGCCTAGTGCTCATATACAGCCAATTCCGCGTCTGTCTGTGGCATCATAACGACAATCTTGGTGGGTGAGATCACGTAAACCACAGCTGGAGCATGGTCGCCCTGGGCCTCTCCCGTTCCCCTACCATTGGAAGCGATAGAGTAGGTAACGGCTGTGCCAAACCACTGATCAAGCCCGAAGGGCCTACTGGAATCTCCACTCACGAGGAGCGTACTCTGACCGTCCGCCGACCCCACATCTACTTCATTCTGTCCATTGACGTAATCCAGCGGAGCCAGCGAGCCCGCTGCATATGTCCCAGCGATCGATGCGTTGGAGAACGGCCCGCCGGTTTGCGGTTCCATAATGCCAAGGATGGTGCTGTTGCCTTCGCCCACCATCATGGCTTTGTTCTGGCTGACCAGAAATCCTGGAAGGGGCTTTTGCCGGCTTGGGTGAGCGCGACCGCTCCGTTGGATTGCACGGAGTAAGTTCCCTGAAACGGTTGGTCCTGCGTTATTGTGCCGGCCAAGTCTTCATCGATGGCCGTAACGTTGACGTTGCCGTGACCATCGAAGCTCATGAGGCCAGATCGTGATTGATCAAGCCCGTCGCCTCCGTGGATGTCCTGTATGTACAGGACAGCCGTTCCGCTCAGCGAGGCGTTGCTAAACGGCCCACTTTGCTTCAGTACCGGGCCTACGAGCAATGGAGTCTGAGTATTCGGGACGGAGTCGATTTGCTCCATCACGAACTCGCTAGCGGAAACCACATAGACGGCCTGATGACTGGGGCCATTGCTACTCTGAACGGTGGTTGCGCCGCGCCCGGTTTGTGCATTGATTGCGGACAGGGTGCCCGCGAAACCAGCAGGTGGCATAACTCCCGCCATCGTTGATGTCGCAGGCTCCATTCGTGATGTTTCCGGAAGCCAACGTGAAGACGCCAACATTGACCATGCGAAGAGCTGAGCTGTCGGCTCCGGTCATCCCGAATACGTAGCCGCCGCTGAGTCTAGCAAGAGAAAATGCAGTGGGATCTTGCTTGCGCAACACGCCAGAGCCCCTGTTGCCCTGGCCGGTGGTGTCGTCGTACTCAATGATCCTTCCATTGCCAGAGGACGAAAGAACAAATGCAAACGTGACGGGTCCAAACGACGGCCCCTGTATTGTGAGCGTGTTCAACCCGCTGGAAGCAATCGAGTAAGTACCGCTGATGGTTGAATTGAAGGGCTGCCCGCCAATCGAATTGCCATCGACAACGCCGCTGGTAATGTTCCCATGGCCATCCGAGATGAAGCTTCCGGCGAGGGTCCACGCGCCGGTCTCGAAGCTGAAGCCGTTCAAGTAGAAAGCATAGTTGCCACTGAGTAGTCCCGGATTGCCGCCGCCTCCCGGGGGATGAATGGTGATGCTGAGTTGCGCCGTGGCGGTCGCTGGCGGCGACTCTGAGTCGGCAACCTGCACCGTGAAGTTCGATGTGCCTACCACCGCCGGCGTGCCCGTGATAGCACCGCTGCTGCTGTTCAAGATCAAACCAGTATGGAATTTGCCGGATGTGATAGTCCAGGCATAGGGAGTGACCCCGCCGGTTGCCGTGAAGGTTGCGCTGTACGGTTGCCCGGCGGTGCCGTCTGGCAGCGAGGTTGTGGTGATGTGGACTACTCCCGGGTTGATGGTCATGCTCAACTGCGCACTGGCGCTCACCGGTTGGACTTCGGAATCGGTGACCTGCACGGTGAAATTGGAGACACCAACCACCGTCGGCGTCCCGCTAATGACGCCGGTGCTCGCGTTCAAATGCAAACCGGTTGGCAAGGCCCCGCTGGTGATGCTCCAGGCGTAGGGATACACTCCACCGATGGCAGCAACGGGTACGCTATAGGCCACGCCTGCTGTGCCGTTCGGCAGAGAAGTGGTTGAGATGCTCAACGGAACCGCCGGTGTGATCGGTGATGCTCAATGTCGCGGCCGCGGTTGCGGCGGCAGTTCCGATCGGTCACCTGCACCGAGAAGGTGAGAGGTACACGCCGCCCCTAGGTGTGCCGGTGATCGCTCCGGTGCCGCTGTTCAATCGCAGCCCCGTGCGGCAAGTTGCCAGCAGAGATGCTCCAAGTGTAGGGAGTGATTCCGCCGGTGGCAGCCAGCATCGCACTGTAGGCTGTGTTCTGCGTGCCCGCTGGGCAGCGAAGTAGTGACAACCGCAATTGTGTCAGGGTAGGGTTCACGGTGATGCTGAGAGGCGCGGACGCGGTCGCGGGCGGCGATTGCGAGTCAGAAACCTGGACGGTGAACGGATTTCTTCCTGTCATCGTGGGCATGCCGGAAATCAGCCCGGTCGGGGCGTCCAGATTCAATCCCGGTGGCAAGGCCGCCTGTTGCGCTCCAAGTGTAGGGAGGGACACCGCCGCTGCGCCCAATGTCGTGTTATAGTTGTAATTCAAGGTGCCGAGGGCAATGAGGTAGTGGTGATGCCCAGCGACGTAATCGGTGCAAAATAGCTGAAAATATCCAGCACCAGGTCGGTGGGATTGGTTACGTAAGCGTCGATTGAGCCATTCAGCGTGGGCACAATCGCCATGTTGTTGGTAATTGCCCCATCCAACGCGTTGAGCGTTGCCACCACGGGCCTGCTCTCGGCGTCGGGCCACAACGTCAGATAGCCCAGGGGACTGCCGTTCTGCGGCACCACGGTCGCGTTCAACACATAGGCCTGCGCGCTGGGCACTGCGCAAGTACTCTGCAACACGTTCACGCCGATCTTTCCACTGAACGTGCCGATGGTTTGGCGCGTGTCCAGCACCCGGCACGGAGCCAAGGCGTACAGCGATAGGGGAGCCGGTCCCGAGTTCGCGGGCGCGAAATATCCATCGACATCAATCACCAGGTCCGTAGGATTGCTGGGATACACGCTGATGGCGCCTTGCTGTCCCGACGGCACAATGGCCCCATTGGCCGTGATCGTGCCCGTGAGTGCGTTCAACGTCGAAACCAGCGGCTTGGATTGCCCGGTTGGCCATACCGTCATGTAACCCAGCGGACCTTTAGGGATGGCCGCGAAATTCAAGGAGTACGCCAGCGCCGTGTCGGGTATGACGCAAGAACTGGAGAGCACTGGAAAAGCGCGCTCCTCGCTCTCCCGTCAGGTAGGGTCCCCCTAATGGCCCGGTAGTCCAGCGCGTGTCGGCGACGCGGCAGGGGGTCAGCGGGAAAAACGCCAACGTCGAACTGCCGGCCGGCGCAAAATAGCCATCGATATCCAGTATGACATCGGTTGTTTGGGTGGCATAAACACTAATGGCCTGGCCATTGCCGGCAGGAATGATGGCCGCGTTCGCCTTGATCCGGCCATCCACAGAATTCAAAGTGGCCAACACCGGACGCGGTTGGCCAGAAGGCCACACTGTGAGATATCCCAAGCCCTGGTGCGGAACCACGGCAATATTCAGCGAATACGCTGCCGCCGTATTGGGAATACCGCATGCGCCGTTGGGGATGGCGAAGTCGCGCGGGACCGCCTGGCCTTGGATTGCCGGGCCACCGAACGGACCGTTGGGCACAACGCGTATCGCGACACGACAGGGAGTAACGGGAACGAATTGCAGCGGAACCTGCGCGAAAGCAACCAGAGAAATTACTAAAAAGGCGATCACAACAGCAGATACGACGACGGGGCGCATCGGGTGCATGGGGTTTCTCCTCAAACCAGCGATTCGGCGAACGGACCTTCGAGCCTCGGGCGTGCAGCATCACCGGTCCGTGCGCTCTGGACGGTACTCGTTCGGATGACGCTGTGAGGGTCGTAAAGGTGTTACTCGCGGTGCAAACCTGATTCGGTTGCAGGGCCGGTTCCTGTCGGGGCTTCAGAAGAAGCAAGAGCCTCTACGGGTTACCGACCCATGGGGTCTACCATCGTGGGAGGTGCCTACCAAAATCATTGTTTCCCTCTCCTGGCTGCGTTGCTAGTAATTTTGTGGGGAAACCCGAGATTTCATTCCCAAAATGGATAGCGGAACAGTTGCTACCGATCTGGTCCTCGCGCTGTCAACACTACTTTGCTATGCCCGATTGACTAGGTGTCCCGGCTTTCGCTACCCTCGCACTTCCCCGCGCGGTCGCGCGGAGATCGCGAGGAATTATTTTTATGCCGGAACTTTCACCAGCAGAAATCTCTATCGAGTCTGCTTCCGACAGCAAACTTTCGCGCCGCGAATTCGCACGACGCGCCGCTGTTGCTGCCACGACTGCGGTGATCCTACCCGCCTCACTGCTGTCGCAAGAGACCGTGGCCAAGCCCACACCCTCCACCGATCAAACCGCCGCAACCTGCGACTGCGCTCTCACCAGAACTACAAGCCGAGGGCGAATTGAAATACCAGTGGATTATTCAGACCTACGGTAAGCGCCTGAGCGAAGAACAGAAACAGGACCTTCACCGGCTGGTTATGGAAGGCCAGAAGCCGCTGGCAGCATTTCGTGCCTTCCCGCTCGAGAACTCCGATCAGCCGGCGACGGTGCTCAAGTTCACCGATGCCGAGAGTCTCCGAAAGGAGTCGCGACTGATGGCAATCGGCGAAGATGTGCTGTACCTCTCGGTCCGGGAGTTGGGCGAACGCATTCGCACGCGCCAGTTATCCCCTGTCGAACTTACCCAGGCCTACCTCGACCGTTGCAAGAGATATGCCCACCAGTTGAACGCGTTCGCAATGCTGATGCCCGATCTCGCTTTGCAACAGGCGCGTGAGGGTGAAGACGAAATCAACCAGGGACATTATCGCGGACCGTTGCATGGAATTCCTTATGCCGCGAAGGACCTGCTTGCGGTTGCCGGATATCCCACAACGTGGGGGGCCCGCCCTTATCAGAATCAGGTCTTTCATCAGGATGCAACCGTCATTCGCAAGCTTCGAGACGCTGGCGCGATATTGCTTGGAAAGGCGGCGATGATCGAATTGGCTGGCGGGTTGGGCTATCGCTTCGCCGCGGCATCCGCCACCGGCGCGGCCAAGAATCCGTGGAACATGAACTGCTGGACCTGCGGATCGTCCAGCGGCTCCGGCGCAATCGTCGCCGCCGGCATGGCGGCGCTCGCGATCGGCACCGAGACCTGGGGTTCGATTGTATGCCCGTCGGCCTTCTGCGGGGTCTCGGGATTACGCCCGACCTTCGGCCGAGTTGGCCGCGGCGGCGCGATGGCGCTCTCGTACTCGATGGACAAGATCGGTCCTATGTGTCGAACGGCTGACGACTGCTCGCTGGTGTTAGCAACTGTGAGCGGCCACGATCCCCTGGACGCTGGCTCACTTCCCGAAGCGAAAGCGCGCTTCAGCTACACACCTCCGCCAAAACCGTTGCGCATCGCTCGGATCGAAAAGGCATGGGAGAAACCCGATCCGGATGTTGCCGCTGCATTCGAGCAGGCGGTCGCGGTGCTGCAGCAGGCAGGAACGACGATCGGCAGCGTGCAGTTGCCGGAAGGGCCGTTCGAAACCGCCGGTGGAATCGTGATCAACGTTGAAGCCACTTCCGCGTTCTCGAAACTGATCGAATCAGGAGACGTGGCGCAACTCAGCGATCCCTTGGGCCGCATCGGGGGCTACGCAGCGCAAACCGTGACGTCCCAGGACTTCATCCGGGCCCAGCGCATCCGCCGCATTCTTCAGCAGAAGATGGACCCGATCTTCGAGCAGTTCGATGTACTGATTGCGCCCTCGCAACCGATCGGCGCCTCCAACCTGAATGCCAACCTGGAAACTGACTTGGCATTCGCCGATCCGATAGGCGGCATCGGCAATCTGTGTGGGTTGCCGGCGCTAAGCGTTCCGTGCGGGTTTACCAAGGGCGGGTTGCCAATCGGAATTCAATTCCTCGGCCAGGTGCTGAACGACGATGCAGTGATCGCGACCGCCGAGCAGTACCAGGCACGCACGGATTGGCACCGCAAGCATCCGGCACTGAACTGAGTTCGAGTCGCCTGGCTCTGCGCCTGATCAGCCACACGGGTGGTGCTTGACACAGTCTCTCCGAATTTTGTTCGCTTACGAGCCGCCGTTGTTTATAATCGTCGCCCAATAGCTTCTCCACACATCTGAGGCGAATCATGAACTGCAAGCGCTTCGTGTCTCTCGTCCTGATGCTGCTACTGGCAGCTATCTGTGTTCCCGCGCAGACCTTCCGCGGAACGGTTCTCGGAACAGTTACGGATTCCTCCGGCGCCGTGGTCTCCGGCGCTACCGTCAAGGTTCGCAACGTCGATACTGGATTGGAGCGCACCACCCAAACCATGCCGACGGCACCTACAGCGCTCCCGAGTTACCGTTCGGAAAATACACGGTCACGGTTTCGCAGAGCGGCTTTCAAACTTCAGTGACCAGCAACGTAGCGGTTGATGTCGCCAGCCGACCGTCGCGTGGATGTGGTGTTGAAGCCAGGCGAGGTGGCGGAGCGCGTCGAGGTGACCGGCGAAGTGCCACAGGTGGATACCACCAACGCGGAATTGGGTGGCATACTCACGTCGCAGACCATCGAGAACATTCCAGTCAATGGCCGCGATTACACCAAGCTTATCTACCTCAACCCCGGAGTGGCGGGTTCGCCAGACCAGATCAGCGATTCCCCGGGCTCTTTCGGGGAGTTCTCCATGAATGGCTCCCGCGGGACGCTCGAACAACTATCTGCTCGACGGCACGGACATGAACGACGGCTACAGAAATGATCCTGCAATCAACGAAGCCGGCGTCTTCGGAGATCCGGCGACCATTCTGCCCATCGACGCTGTCGGCGAGCTGCACGTGCTCTCAAACTACGAAGCCGAATACGGACGTAACAGTGGCGCCATCGTCAACATCGTCACCAAGAGCGGCACGAACCTGTGGCACGGTTCGGCGCTGGAGTACTATCGCAGCGGCGCGTTCGGCGCCCGGAACTATTTCAACTTTAGCGGTCAACGCAAAGACCCTTTCACGAACAATCAATTCGGCGGTTCGCTGGGCGGTCCGATCGTGAAAGACAAGGCATTCTTCTTCTTCGACTATGAAGGTCAACGGGAAAGCGGCGCGCAGGCCGGACTGAGCTGTGTACCGAACCCCTCTTTGGTTGCGCAAACCATAGCGAGTCTGGGCAGCGCTGTCAGTCAGCCGATGCTGAACTTGCTGGCTCGCAATCCCTGGCCAGCCCCCAACATCCCCGGAGCGACCAGTGACCTGACGGGTGCACCAGCGCCTAACCTGGCGACGTCCACGCGGTTCCTTAACAACGTCGACAGCCTGATTGCCAAGGTTGATTACAATCCCAACATCAATAACAACATCTCCGGCCGCTACTATTACGGCAACAGCAACCAGAGTTTTCCTTTTGCGCAGTTGGCGGGTGGACTTCTGCCCGGATTCAACACGGTGACTCCGACGCGCGTGCAGTTGGTGGCTCTGTCGTGGGTAAAGATCGTTAATTCCTCCCAGGTCAATGAAGCGCGCCTGGGATGGAACCGCTTTGCCGAGGGATTCTTCCCGCAGGACAGCAGTTTCAACCCAGCTTCGATCGGATTGGACACGGGTACGTCCTCCTTCGATGGCGGGTTGCCGCTCATTTCGGTCGGAGGCTTTTCCAGGATTGGCGCCAGCGCCGGCGTACCCAGGCAGCGCGTGGACACCAACTGGCACTTCATCGACAACTACTCGTGGAAGATTGGCCGTCACGATATTAAGTTCGGATATGAATTCCGCAGAACCACGATCGCGATCACGCAGGACTCCAATTTCCGCGGCAAGCTCAGCTTCGACGACCTGACCTCATTCCTGGAAGGCCTCCCCTCCGGTGGAAGCCAGGCCGCCGGCAATACCAGACCGGCATGAATACGAAAACAACCAGGGGCTTTACTTGCAGGATAGCTTCCGCTGGACGTCGCGACTGACTTTGAACTTCGGCATGCGCTGGGACTACTTGGGCGTGCCGGGCGAGAGAGAACAACCTGTTCTACCGGCTTGCTTCCCGCCGATCGGCGGAACCCTGGCGCAGGTGGGAGCTGCGGGGGGTCCCTCCAGTCTTTACAGCAAGGACTACAACAATTTCGCTCCACGTTTCGGCTTTGCGTACGACGTAGGCGGCAAAGGAACAACGGTAATTCGTGGCGGATACGGCGTCTTCTATGATGCGTTCTCCCAAGACATGTTCCTGGGACACATCCCCTATAACTGCACGTTCTGTCCCGGACCCGCCTACGTTGGCGTTGGAGCGAATCCGATATCTTTCGCCACTGCGGTGGTCTCAACTTCAAGTCCAATTACCGCCGGCTTGCCGGTGTATGTCAGTCCTTCGCCGCTCGGCAGTTTCTTCGGCGTTGACCCGAACATTCGCACTCCTTACGTCCAGAATTGGAACTTCAACATTCAGCAGGCGTTCACCAACAAGATAATGGCGCAACTCGCCTATGTCGGTTCGAAAGGGACCAAGCTCTTCCGCTTCCGCGATATCAATCAGCCCAGCCAGGCGCAGATCACGGCCTACTGACACCAGTCCGACGGGCGGTTGCGCGGGTGGGTATACGCCGCCCAATTGTCCGATCGCCGGCTTCGATAGTGGAGGCAACGTGCCGCGGACCGCGTACCCAAATTTCTTCTATGTGAACCAGGAAGAGTCAACCGCGGGATCTACTTACAACGCGTTTCAAGCCAGCCTTCACGTGACTTCGTGGCACGGACTGTCAACCCAGGCAAACTACGTTTGGTCGCACTCCATCGACAATGCCAGCGACCTGGAGGACTTCATTCCCAACGCTTCGCAGCCGAACAACAGTTTGAATACGCAGGCCGAGCGAGGCAATTCCAACTTCGACATTCGGCAGCGATTTAGCTGGAACTTCGTTTACCAGTTTCCCAAGTGCGACGGGATCCTATGCCAAGCTGAAGAGTGGTTGGGGCTTCGATGGAGTTGCAACCGTGCAGACCGGCCAACCTTTCACGCTGAACTACAATTTCGAAGGCGACTACTCTGGCTCGGGAGAAGGATTTGACCGTCCGCAAATCGTGGGCCCGATTCAGTACGGCAGCGCCCCTAACAACTTTCCTCAACCTGGCCAACTTTCCAGGTTCCATGCACGTTTGGAAATACCACGGCGACCACCTCCACCGGCGACAGCAATTGCCTTGCCGGTACCCGTCACTTTGGCAACCTTGGACGCAACTCTCTGGTTGGACCAAGCTTCAAGGAGTTTAACTTCTCGGTCTTTAAGGACACGGCAATCACCGAGCGCGTCAACCTGCAGCTACGGGCGGAGTTCTTCAATCTCTTCAATCATCCCAACTTCGCCAATCCGGAGTTGCCCAACTTCATCGCCGACCCGGGCGTCAACGGGATTGCGAGCAATGGGCGCGGTATCGGGTACTACGCTCTAACAGCCACAGGCGACGTGGGCATTGGCAACCCGTTCCTTGGCGGAGGCGGCCCGCGCGGAATTCAGTTCGCCGCCAAGTTCACGTTCTAGGGCCAACGCTGAATAAGGCAATGTTCTTGTCCTGAGTTCGCTCGGCGGGGCGATTACGCAAAACCCAGCCCCGAAGGCGGAATCCTATTTAGCCCAGAGCGTACATAGACCGTGTCGCAACCTCGTATGGTTTGCGGCAGTGGAATGAACCAGGCAAGAATCAGCCCCGAGGGGGCGCAAGATCGTAGCCCAGCGCTTCAGCGCTGGGTGAAGTGGGAAATGAGACCGAGCCCCGTAGGGACGGCAGGCATTCTCGCTCTCTGCTCGGAGGGAGCCGCATCCTCTATTCGCTCATCGTGACCAATATCGAGTCTCAACTGCCATCGCCACGAACCACCGCTCTATAGATCGCAAACTGGTGCGTGCGATGAACGGGTGCAACCATTCTTGCTCCGCGAAGACATTCTCGTGCACCAGATTGTGATAGATGACATAGATCGTCGCGCGGAACAGCGGCGACTGAGCGATGGAGGTTTGCCAGCACCTCGCGCAACACGATATTCGGGAAAAGGATTGAACAGATAAAGTACGAGTGCTTCTCGCGGGAATCTCAAAGGATCGTGGCGTCGCCAGTCGTGTGACTTCAATGGCGAAACACTTCTGCCGTTCGCTGCGATACCGCACGATGTTCTGCTGCGCGATCTTGTTTAGTTCCACAAGAATTTCCACGCCAATGATGCGCCGGAAAGGATACTCCGATGCCATCAGCAGCGTTCGTCCCTTGCCGGAGCCCAGATCAACGAAGGTAAACCCATCGACTGCGACGGGCATGGAATTGAGAATCTCGTGAAACAATACGGGTTCCGAGGGTTGATACTGCCCTCCGGAAAGCAACTCGCGAAGACGAGTGCGCAGGCTTACGGTCGCCCAAGTCGTGTCCACGCTGTGCTCGAAGTCATAATCGATGTCGCCATAGCGCGACTTGCGACGCGCCGGCGCGAGGTCGCGCAACAACTCAACGTCGCCAGCCGCATAACAGCGCAAGGCGCCAAATAACCCGCGACTGCGGATCGTGTCGCTGATCCAAGCCAACGCGCCGGATTTGTTGTGATTGGGTTGTGGTTTTCGTTCCGCCACAGGAAGATAGTATTTGCGGAGCGGCGCGATGCGACAGTTTCGCCGCATCACGCCGCAAGTCCGCAGGATTTATGCGAGATCGAACAACAAGAATTCCGTCTCGCCGTTGTTGGCGGCGCTCGTCAATTGCAGCTTGGTTTCGCCACTGATCGCCGCGCCATCCCCTTTGGTCAGTCTGGTGCCGTTTACGTCGAGCTCTCCGCTGACCAACTGCACCCAGGCATGCCGGCCGGGTTGTAATTCGAGCTCCACCTTCTTCCCGCCATCGAGCAGCGAAGCGTACACGCTGGTGTCCTGGTTAATGGTGGTCGAGCCATCACGCCCGTCCTGCGACGCAATCAGCCGCAGCTTGTTCCGCTTCTCTTCGACCGGAAACGTGCGGTCCTCATAGCTGGGCTTCAACCCTTCCGCCTCCGGCAAGATCCATATCTGCAACAGGTGGGCCGGCTTCTTGGACTGATTAACCTCGCTATGCATGACGCCTGTGCCGGCCGACATGCGCTGCACGTCGTTCTGCTTGATAGCAGCTCCGCGTCCCGTGCTGTCGCGATGGCCCAGCTCGCCCTCGATCATGTAGGTGATGATCTCCATGTCGCGATGCGGGTGCATTCCGAAACCCTTACCCCCGCTGATCCAGTCTTCGTTGATCACGCGCAAGTCGCGAAAACCCATGTGCTTGGGATCGTAATAATCGGCAAATGAAAAAGTGAAGTGCGTATCCAGCCAGCCGTGGTTGTTGTGTCCGCGCTCTTCGGACGGCCTGATGGTAATCATGATGTCCTCCTAAATCCGATATGTATAAGATGCTTTAATGTTAAAGAAGATTCAGGGCAGATGCAAAGTGACCAGAACCACTTCCAGAGTGGTTGTGCCTTGGGAAAGGCGGGCCCTCAGGCCGCGGTAAGCCCCCACAATCTTTTCGCCCCTGGACGCGGGCCTGAAGGCCCGCACTACCCGTGTAACTGTTTTCCCAGCTTCCGGCAGAGATCGCCCAGGCGCTCCTGCTCTTCCGGACTAAGCGACACTCAGGAATTCAACAATAGCGGCGGCATGTTTGGGGAAAATATTCCGCAATAGGGTTTTTCCCGTTGCCGTCAGCACCACGATCAGCACGCGCTTGTCCTCCGGACAGCTCTGCCGCCTTGCCAGACCTTGCTTCTCGAGATTACCCACCACCATCGTCAAGTTTCCACCGGTGGTCAACACTTTTCCGCGCGATGTCTGACAGCGACATGGGGCCTAAATGATAAAGAGCTTCCAGGACCGCGAATTGGGTCAGGGTCAAGTTGGTATCGCTCAGACTCCGGGAAGCATAGATGCGGGCGGAGTTGGCGGCCCGCATCAACTTGACATAGGTACTCAGCGCCAGACGTTCCTGGGCTCGATTCGATTGAGTTCGGGTCACGATTGCCTCTAACTAGATACTACAACATTGAAGCAATCTAGCTCCATCTCCAAACGCTTGCAATTACTTCAGCCCGGCATTCTCCGCCGCAAGTTTTGCCGTCGAACTCCAGTCCAAGTCCTCCATGCCGCGGCCAATCGCGGTCAGCATGTGATCGCGCAATACGCTGGCGAAGGGCAAAGGCGCATCTACAGCTTCCGCCGCGGCCAGGGCAAGCCGAACATCTTTCAATCCCAGTCGCAGTTTGAAGCCCGCAGGCGCATATTTCTCCTGGGCAATAATGCCGCCGTAGGTTTTGTATACCGGAGCGGCGAACAGAGAGTTAGTCAGAAACTCCACATAGTCGCGTGGATCGATGCCATATTTTCGCGTGAGCACAATGGCTTCTCCCAGCGACTCGATCACTGAAGCGATGAGAAAGTTTCCGCTCAGCTTCACCACATTCGCCATTTCCGGCTTGTCTCCGATAACGAACACACGCTGCCCTAACGTCTCCAGCAGCGGCTTGCAGCGTTCCACTGCGAGCTTGTCGCCCGCCGCCACCACAAACAACTTGCCCGCTTCCGCTGCTTCGGGACGCCCAAAAACCGGGGCAGCAACGTATTGATGCCCACGCTTGTCGTGTTCTTCGGCCAACTTTTTCGACAGCGCGACGCTGATAGTGCTCATCGAGATGTGCATCGCACCTCTCGGCAGATGCTCCAGCACGCCTCCCGAATGCAACACAGCCGATTCCACGGCATGATCATCGGCCAGCATGGTAATGACGGCTTCCGCCTCTATCACGGTCTCGCCCGCCGATTTGCCCACCTTGGCGCCCGCCGTGCGAAGTTCCTCCGCTTTCGACGGTGAACGGTTCCACACCGTCACGTCATGCCCGGCGCGAAGCAGGTGCCGAGCCATGTGGCTTCCCATATTGCCTAACCCAATAAATGCGATCTTCATTGCCAGCCTCTCTCGTGTTGAGTTGCAGGTTGCACAGATGCCGCAAGGCCTGCTTTGGCTGCGCAGAAAACTCACAGCCGTGGCGGGCAACTTGGTGGCGTCACCCTTTTATATCCGGGCCCGCTCCCAATTCGCGATATGATGCTTCAGTTCCATGTCTGCCAAGCGGCCAAAATTATCCACCCACGAGGAGCGGCGAAAGTTAGGCCAGTCTCGCCGGAACGAGGTCAGCCGCATCAGCCAGGGCGAGTGGAGTCCCAAGCACCGCGATTTTGGCGTTGTGGATTTGCTACGCAAAGCACAGCGCGGTCGCATCCCTAACCTCTTGCCGATCAAGTTCGCACGCATGGCGTCGTCGCCCTTCGGGTTCTTTCGCGGGGCCGTCCCGATAATGGCAGCGGACCTCTCCAAGCTGGCGAACACCGGCATTCCACTCGCAAATTTGTGGCGACGCGCACGTTCGCAACCTGGGAGCTTACGCTGCCCCGGACGGGCAGCTCATCTTCGACATCAACGACTTCGACGAAACCATCCGTGGACCCTGGGAGTGGGACGTGAAACGCATGGCTGCAAGCCTGATGCTGGCTGGCCGCGAAGCCAACAACACCGAGAAGGAATGCAAGGAAGCTTTACTCGCCTTCGCACGCAGCTATCGTGAGGCCATGCGCGAATTCTCTCAGATGCCAGTGATCGAGATCGCTCGCTATCAGGTTTTCCGCCACCTGAACATCTCGCCGGTGCTTGCTGTGCTCCGCAAGGCGGAGCGGGCAACGCCCAAACATAACCTCGACCAGTTGACCGTGCGGCGCGACGGCAACTATCGCTTTCCGCGAGCAGAAGCCCTTGCAATTTCATCTGCCGCGCAGGACGGTAGAGCCGAGATCATTGCAGGATTGCGCGGCTATGCCGAGACGCTCTTGCCTGAAAGGCAGCACTGGTTCGCGCAGTACCACGTTGAGGATGTCGCGTTTCGGGTAGTCGGAACCGGCAGCGTAGGCGTACGCGACTATGTCGTCCTCATGTTTGGCTTGACTACAAACGATCCGCTTTTTATCCAGATCAAAGAAGAAGACGACTCCGCGTATGCACCCTACCTGCCCAAGAGCCGCGTTCTTATCAACCACGGGCAGCGCACCGCCCTGGGGCAGCGCGCCATGCAGGTGCAGTCCGACATTTTCCTGGGGTGGACGGCGATCGCCGGCCGCGACTATCTGGTCCGCCAGTTGCGCGATCACAAGGCCGGCATTGAGAACGAGGACCTCGAAGGCAACGGACTGGTGCAGTACGCGCGTGTTTGTGGCGAACTGCTTTCCAAGGGACACGCTCGCTCCGGCGACCCGTGCGCGATCTCCGGATACCTCGGCAACAGCGACAAGTTCGATAAGGCGATGGTCAACTTCGGCGTTGCTTATGCCGATCAGAGCACCAAGGATTACGATGAGTTTACGAGGGCGATCAGCATCGGCAAAGTCCCCGCCACGCCTTCGGCGTCTCCCACCGGAAAACAAAGTCGCGAAGGAGCAATCGTTCAGGTCCGCGAGAAGAAAACTCTTCGGCTGCACGCTTAGATTAGTACAGATTCTAAGTTGGTGTATCCGGGTGGAGCACCGCTTTTGGCGGTGCATTTAAGAGTTGCCTCTGAATTCGGCTTTAGCCGCTGAGGTGACTGGAGCCTTTACCTCAGCGGCTAGAAGCCGGGCCCATTTGTACAATCTTGGTATGCACGCCTGAAGGCGTGCTCCACCCAACACCGAAGACTGGATACGGCAACTCAGGAATTGATCTAGTGGGGCGCGCCGGCAAAATCGGCGACGCCCACCCGGACCACGGTATGAGGACGAAACGATGTCGGTGGCGGCTCGGCCTTGTCCTTCGGCGCAGTGGGCGGCGGAATCTCCGCCCACGCGCCATAGACCTTGTTGTTCAGGGCCGTAATTCCAATGTAGTCTCCCAGAAATTCCTGCCGCCGCGTGACGAAGGCATCCTGCGTCCACGCGTAATTCGTGAATGTGCGACCGCCATCCACCGAGCGCGCCAGGGTCACGGTGGTTTTCCGATTATCTGGATCGAGACGGCGGTCATAGAAGATGACGTTGGCCGCACCAGTCACAGGATCGACGGCCAGCCATTGGAAGAACTGATCGGTGCCGTCGTGGACGGGATTCGAGTTCACTCGCACGGGTTGCTCCAGGACTTGCCTCCATTGTCGGAAGTGGCGCAGAACACGCCGATGTCACCGTCACGATAATCGCTCCAAGTGACATAGAGAAGTCCCTTGCGGCCGTGACGCGGGTCAATCGCAATCTCCGGAAAGCCGTTCGCCCGGTCCAGTTCCGCTAACGCAAAATAAAGGGGAGCGGTTTTGAGTATGGCGCGGCTTTTGGAAAATGTCTTGCCGCCGTCGTGCGAGGACGCGAGCACGATGGAATCGCCATCGGCCCAAGTCGCATACAAGGTGCCATCAGCGGCGACAGCCCCGGTGAAACCTTCGACTGCGCCATTGTCGTCACGCGGCAGGCCATGATGCGTACTGATGTCGATCGGAGCCGACCATGTCAGGCCGCCGTCGGTTGAGCGCGAAAAAAGAATGACCGACTCGTCAATGCGGAACTCGGTCCAGCCAACGTAGAGGTTGCCGGCGTATTTGCTGTTGGTATTGTCAGCGACGATGTACGGCTTGTCCTCGAAGGGAATACCCGGCTTGGTTGGCTGCGCGATGACAGCGTGGGCCTGCGTCTCCCAGGTAGCGCCGCCATCCGCGGAGCGACGCACGAAGATTCCGTTGCGCGTGGCGCCACGCGCCCAATAGTTGTCGGTGCCGAGCTTGTCGAAGGCGATGTAGCACAGGATTGCGGCGCCGTGCTTGTCGTACGTGATGGAAACGTCGCCTGACACGCGATAGTCAGTGGGCGCCGTGCCAGTCGCCACTTTCCACGAACTACCACCATCGCGTGAAAAGGCCACCGTCGCCGGGAACCTGATAAGCGGCCACGACCTGCGAAGCATTATTGGGGTTCAACGCAATGGACGGCTCATTATGGAAACCGGCTTCGGGTGTCAGGGTCACCACCTGGCCCGGAGCGGGAGGGAGTCTCATCGGCGGCCTGGTTGGCTGATGGGGAGTTGGCTGTTGCGCGTTGACGCTAATCGCGCAGAAAATTACGGCGGCAATACATAGAATGATACGTAGACTAGGTTCGATTCTCATCGTGGCTTGATTTCTTGCTTGCGGAACTGCTTGCAGGCTGCGTTCCGATTACACACCGAACGCGGTTGGATTTCAAAAGACAGTGCAAAACGCTTAGCTCGCCAGCAATTCCAGTTGCTTGCTCGCCAGCCGTTTTGCAATGTCGGTCAACGCGTCCGCCGGGAGCGTGCCTTGCCGCGAGATCGTGATGGGGAGCCGCTTGGCAAATCCGGGCATAGGCTCCGTGCTGGGTGGAACGACGCCAACCACACCGCAACTAAGTCGCGATCGAATATCGTCTAGCGCCATCGGAGTGGCCGATCCTCCCTTACTTACAACCACCGCTGTTATTGCGGTCTCGCTGGTGGCCCATGAACGAACCATCGCCAGCGTCTCATTCGCCAGGACCACGGATTCGGGATTGCGTTCCAGCACCACGACAACGGTGGACGCGTGGTGAACCGCCACGCGGCTGATCGCGCTGGGATGAGGCGGGAGATCCATCACTGCGAAATCGGCAATTTGCAAGAGGCTGGCGATGAATGCTTCCGCCTGGGCAGGGTTCCAATACTGGAACTCAGCGGCAGTTTGTGGTCCGTGTAGCAACATCAGATTGTTCGAGACGGTGACCAGTAGCTTCTTCAACGCCGATTCGGTGATGGCCCTGGGTGGCAGTGTTCCGATCGCACTCAGATTCGTCGCCGGCGGCTCTGAGAGGTAGAGGGAGAAGTTTCCGCGAGGCCAGCACCATTCGGTGGCGATGGTAGTGTGGTCGAGCGATGCCAACGCCGCGGCAACGTTCAACGCCACAGTGGTGGTACCGGCCCCTCCTCTGGCCCCGATGAAGGTCAACAGCCTGCCATCCTTGGCGGTAACGGCAGGACGGCCAGTGTTATGGCGCTCGATCGCGAACCGCACAATCCTCGGCAAAGATGCCGGCTTCCAATCCGCCCTTGTAACGTAATCCTGGGCCCCCTCGCTGAGCGCTCGCATGCCTGTGCTCGGGGTTTTCATCCTCTCCGAGCACTACGATAGGCGTGTCCGGGCATTCATTCCGGACGGCGACCAGGGTAGGAATACCCGCGCTGTCTGGCAGCGACAAGTCCAGGACCACGGCATCGAAGGAAGAGCTGCGCAAGCGGTTTAGACCCGACGTAAGGTCCTCCGATCGCTGGAGATCGAAGGAGTCCACGCTGGACAAACTGCTTTCGATCTGACTGACAACAGACTCCGAATTTTCAATCAGCAGAATCCGCCGGGCGCAATCATTCATGATAAGTCGACTCGTAAGACCGTTCTGGTCATTACCATCGGCGCAGCGTGGAAAGTATGTAATGGCGGGCATGGAAAGCACCTCTAAAGCCCGGCGCCGGTTGTGCCGATAAGCCGTATGTGCAGACCAGCAACTTGGAACGGACAACAACACAGGGCGAGGGATGCGTCGATCAGCGGGCACCTCCATCCTGGAGTTTGCCATGGTTGCACCCATGGTTTTGCTCCTGCTGTTTGCCGTGTTCGACTTCGCGCGTTTGTTCTACGTTGAGATGAACCTGCAGAACGCGGTGCGGGAGGCGGGACGTTTCGGTATCACGGGAAACCATCTTTCCGATCCAAACATCCTGGCCAGACCCTCTCGCGCGTGAACTCCATTATTCAGGTTGCGCAGCAAGCGGCAATCGGTCTTGACGTCTCCAACATTCAAATCTCCAGTGCTGGCGGGGGAAAAGGCAGCGCGGGCGGCCCGGGAGACACGCTGATCATCTCCCTGACCACCAACCTGCAACTCATGACGCCCATCGTTGCCCAGTTCTTCACGAACGGCAGCTATACGTTTACGGTCGGCGTCACTTTCAAGAACGAGCCTTTTCCGCCAGGCAATACCAGCTAACAGGGGCGAATCGAGATGGCGGCATCCGACCGCGATAACGTGGTGCGCTACGCAAAAAGGACGAACGATTCTGGCCAGGCGCTGGTGGAATTTGTCCTATCGGCAACCTTGATGCTGACTCTGGTGTTTGGGCTGGTTGATTTCAGCCGGGCCATTTACATCGCGCAAGTCATCGCGAACCTCACCGGCGAAGGGTCGAGCATGGCCTCGCGCGGAACCACTCTATCCGATACGGCCACCGCAGTGGTTGCGGCGTCGACCTCTCTTAACCTGAGTACCAGCGGACAAGTGATCGTTTCTTCCGTGTTCAACAATAACAATAAAATTCAGCTCACCGGGCAAGTATCGCAGGGTGGAATTGGCTCCATCAGTCAGATTGGGAGCGTGATTGGAGGCACCGCCATCCTTCCAGCCACGGTGGTTCCTCAACTCAACCAAACGGTTTTTGTGACCGAGGTCTTCTACAAGTACCAGCCGATCACGCCGATCGGTAATCTGTTAACCGGAACTGTGTTGCCATCGCAGTTGTATGACGTGGCGTACTACTGATGAGGAGCTCGTGACATTCTCCAGCCATGGCCGTAGCAGGGAAAACGAACGTGGGCAGATTGCCATTCTGCTGGCGGTTGCCTTGACTCTTATGCTGCTGTTCCTGGCCTTGGCGATTGATGTGGGATTCGCCTATGTCACGAAAGCGAAGCTGTCCAAAGCGGTGGACGCTGCCTGCCTCACGGCTATGCGGAACCTTGCGCAAGGGCAAGCAACGGCCAAGAATCTAGCAATCAATTCCTTCAATGGGAACTATAACGTGTCGGGTCTTGACTCGAATCCCCCGTCCATCAATGTAACTTTTTCGACGGACGGGTACGGCAACACGCTGGTCAATGTCAGTGCCACAGCCACCATCAGAACCTTCTTCATGAGAATTTTGCCAAATCGGCAGACCTTTTCCGTCAGTGACAGCGCCCAGGCAACCCGCGGCAAGCTAGTCATGTCATTGGTGTTGGATCGCTCGGGATCGATGACTAGCGATGGGGGATCGACAGCCCTTCCTCCCGCGGTCACGACGTTCATCAACTACTTCGACAATAACAACGACGAGGTCGCAATGGTCAGCTTCGCCTCCAATGCGACCGTCGATGTAGCGATTGGTTATCACTTCATTACTCCGATTACAAATGCTGTCAACGCCATGAGAAGCAAGTTCTCCGGCGGCACGTTTGGCCCCGGCGGACTGACTGACGCGAAGGCCCAGAACGACAGCGTTCTCGTGCAGCCGGGACAAAACGTTGTAAAGGTTGTGGTCTATTTCACGGATGGATATGTCAATACCATCCAGGACCATCTGTCCTGCAATGGAACGCCTACGCTTTACAATTATGGAGGACACGACACCGGTACCTCGGTCGATGTTTTCGACCCCACTAGCGGAAATTCTGTCGCGAGCTATGATGGCGTTTCCAAGTGGACACCTTCGACCACCTGTTTGAAGAATGTGAGCAAAGTTCACTTCCGCAATCGACGGGCAGTTGAAGTTGCTCAATCGTGCTAACGTCACTGCGGACGCTAAGTATCGAGCCCTTCAAACCGCGACGGCTATGCGCGCCGAAAACCCAGGCATGCTGGTTTACTCCATTGGGTTAGGGTCGAGCGTCGACCAGGCTTTTCTGCAACAGATCGCTAACGATCCTGCCAGTTCGACTTACAATCCGAGTCAGCCGGTAGGAGAGGCCGTATTTGCCTCCAATTGCCCGTCCAGCCAATGCTCGGCTGAATTGCAGCAAATATTTCAGACTATCGCCGCCAAGATTCTTCTGCGCCTCACGCAATAAGACTGCGTCTGGCTGAGGACAGCGATCCCCAAGAAGTTTGCGACGACCCCGGTGCATGGGAGTCGGCAAGCGCTAACGCATTCTCAGAATTAGGGTAGCCTGGCGAGTTGCTCTCCAGCAGAGCTCGCTTCCGCTTCCTCGACCGCCCTCATTCTGCAACTGGCAATCTTCGTTCGTCGAGTAAATCTCCGCGAACGGCAACCTGGGACTCTTGCGCGGGTCTCACCGGAGGGGTTCACCCCATAGAGCTGGGCTAAGATCTTTCGCGCCATTCCGGGGCTGGTTCTTGCCCGCTTCATTCCACTGCCGGAAACCCATACGAGGTCGCCACACAGTCTCATAGGGCGGGGCGATCTTGGACGCCAGCCTGAAGGCTGGCTCTACCCAGTCGACACCAACTCTGAAACTAGACCCAGGCCTTACTCCACGGTATTGAATTCTTCACACGGCAGAGGGGTACGCAGTCCCCCATGCCAGTAGAAGCAGCTCTGAGTGGTATGTTTGCGGTGGTAAATGTCTTCGTAGGTGATCAGGGCATAGTTCACGGCGCGAACTTTGCCCTGAGCTAAGCTGGCTACGCCTTCCGGACTAGTCCTGAAACCGATGTCCGTGTCGAATTCGCTGCCTGGCATCAGGGTCCCCGCTGCCATAGGACGATTGGACAGCCCTTCTTGCATGCCGTCGAGTTGGTCGAGTTCTTCAATTACGACGTAATCCGTGATGCGGACATTGAGAGCGGGAGTTTTGCCGAAATTCCGTAGCTTGATGGCGAAACCGCCTCCCTCCCTGCTCAACGGATCAGCCGTGGGGAGTGGGAGGCCGACCCAGGCCTGGTGATCGGCCCGCATGGTCTCTTGCGCGACGGCCAGCGCAGCATGGGCTGAACTAGCCACGAGTTGGTATTGCGACCGGTTAAATCCGTTCGACCTGGCGGCGTAATAGACCACGGCTAGCGACAACACGGCCATCGAGACCGCCATGATCCAGTCCGTCACTCTCATCGGGTGAGAGGGCGGCTGCGGGGGAAAGGGAGTTCCATCTCTTGCAGGTTCGGCAGCGCACGGAGGCGAACCGGCGCTTTCGAGGCCAGTGCCGGCTACCACGCCAGGCAGCTCAAACTCCTCATCCTCGCCGGACCTGGCCTCACCCTCGCCGGGGTATTTGTACGGTTCGTCGAGTCGGAATGTCATGATTGGGCGTTGCATTTTCTCATTCCCCTAAGCCGAAATTTCTAAACGAAGCGGGAGGCGATGCCGTGTCCCCGCTAGGTGCCCGGTTTAGAAACGCACGAGATCAAGATCCCAGCCACGAGCCGTCCATCGCGCTTGCTGGCCACCAATCGCTCCTCGGTTCAGGGTTCGCAAAACCTATACCTCGGAGGTCAGTGCAAAACCTCTCTGTGTAGCATCGGCATATCCGCGCTGAACTAGCAGTCAACAGTTGAGAGCCTTGTTCTAAAAGCCTGGCCATGGCCATCTCGACTACGTGGAGATGGCGGCGAACAAGGAGAGCGCCCTCGCCCTTGCGGAGGCTGGCAGAATGCCGCTAAAGTTTGCCGGCCAGCACGCCGATAAGCATAGAAGCACAGTAGGACGTGGAGTCCTAGACGATGCTCGTATCGGAGGTTGCACCATGTGGGAACTGCTTAAGAGGCTAAAACAGGACGAGTCGGGTCAGGACCTGATCGAGTATGCTCTGGTCGCCGCCTTGATCGCCCTCGGCGCCGTAGTCAGTATGAAGGCCGTTTCAACCGCGATTGGAGATGCGTTTACAACGATCGACACCCAACTCAACAATGCGCTCGCCTAAACCGGGCCATACAGGCGGGAGCATGTAAGGGACAGTAAGGAGTGGCCCTCAACTGGTTGGGTTGTGCGGTGGTGACTTCGTCGTCACCGCACAACCAGGCTCCCGAAACCCGTAACTCTAAGCCTGAGGAAGCGCTCTCTCGGCGGGCAACACAAGGTGGACGAAACGTGGCCGAATATCGGTACGGAAACGGTATATCTCGGAGCAGCCGCTGTCTGCGCCTTCAGTGGTGCGATTTGCGACTTTCGTTCCCGTCGAATCCCCAATTGGCTGACCGGTTCTTCAATCCTGCTGGGTCTGGCGCTTCATCTTGTGCTGGGCGGATGGCGTTCCATGGCCACTGCCGCGCTGGCAGGGGTTGTCGCAGGTGGGGCTATTCCTGTTCTTCTACCTCGCTGGAGGCATGGGCGGCGGCGACGTGAAGCTGATTACCGCCGTTGCCTGCTGTGCCGGCCTAAACCATGTGACTGGAATACTCATCGCCACGCGCACTTGCAGGTGGAATCTTCGCCCTCGCCCTCGCCTTAGTCGCAGGGCGGCTCAAGCAGACTCTTTCCAATGTCGTGCAAATATTGCTCCATCATGGATCGGTTGGCCTGCAGCCGCATCCCGATCTGAATGTGCAAAACTCCCGAACTCTTCGACTGCCTTATGGCGTCGCGATTGGAGCGGGTACCGCGATGACTCTATTCGGTGCCCTACTGGGTCAATAAAATGAACCCCCGCCGACTGCTTGTCGCTCTGTTGGCTGCTTTGCTACTGTCCGGCGCAGTCACCTATTTTCTCACCCGCAAGATCAATGGCAAGACGTGGGAAAACGCCTGCCCAAACCACCCAGAAGTATGTCGCCGCTTCGCGGCCTCTGCAGGCGGGAGAAGTGCTCAAGCCAGAGAACCTCACGTTGGTGGAGTGGCCGGCGAAGATGCCTCTGGAGGGAGCGTTCACCAAGATCGAGGAAGTCTCGGGCCGGGCCGTGATCTACCCGGTGGCCGCGAGGCAGCCGGTTCTCGGAGGGTATTTGGCCGTAGTGGGCTCCGGAATAGGTCTCACGGTCAAAATCCCTGAGGGCATGCGGGCCGCTTCCGTGCACTCCGACGAAGTCATCGGTGTGGCCGGATTTCTGTTCCCCGGTTCGCATGTGGATGTGCTGGTCACCTTCCGCGGCGACACGCTGCCCACATCCTCCACCCAAATCGTTCTGCAGGATGTCGAGGTTCTCACGGTAGGTCAAAAGACAGACGCGGAGCCGGGAGGAAAGGCGGAGAATGTTGGGGTCGTGACCTTGCTTCTGAAGCCGGAGGAGGCCGAGAAGCTAGTTCTGGCCAGCACCCAGGGCACCATCCATTTCGTGCTCCGCAACGGGGCCGATCGCGGGCGGGTGGCGGCCGTGCCGGTCCGGATCGCTGAGCTCTCCAGCGGGGGGCGCTTGCCGGATGCTGCTCCGCGGCCCGAGCCCGTGCGCGGCGAAGCACCCTTACGAGGTGGAAACCATCATGGGTGACAAACATGTTACGAGCCAGTTCGAGTAACAGCATGCGTGGAATGAGAAAGCGTGGACTAACCGTGCAGCGAATCGTATTGGCAGCCATTTTATTAGCGAGCACTTCTCCTGCCGGGCCAGACGCTCCCGGACACTGCTGGCTCCTCCCCGGCAACTGCGCTCGGGCGCCGGCCGCCACATCCGCCCCGCAGGAACGGCGACGCCGGCGCCGGCCTGCCGCCGCAGTGCAACAGCGGGTGCTGAAGTACGCCTCCAATCATGCCGCGCCAACGCCATTTCGCAGGAGCAGAACAAGGCCAACGAAAACGACCCCCGCACCCTGCATCTGGTCATAGGGCGCGCCCTGTTCATCAATACTGCCGAGCGGATGCGACGGGTTTATGTCAGCAACCCCGCCGTACTGGAGGCGTTGACGGCCAGCCCTTACCAACTCGTGGTCACCGCGAAAGCGGCCGGCAGCAGCAGTGTTGTGCTGTGGAACGAGATGGGACAGTCAAACTCGTACACCATCCTGGCGGACGTGGATGTTGCCGGTCTGAATGACTCCCTCGCCCAGGCGCTTCCCGGCGACCATGTCGATGTCAAGGCATCGCAAGGGCGCGTCTTCCTCTCGGGTGTGGTCGGCAGCGACGCCGCCGTAGAAGAGGCAGTAAAGCTGGCTAACAATTATTCCAAGGACGTGGTGAATTCCCTGCTCGTAGATCCGCGGCACAACCCGCAGGTGGAGCTTCGCGTACGCATCGCGGAACTGGACCGCACCAAGCTAACCGAATTCGGCTTCAATTTCTTCAGCGTGGGACAAAATGCCGGCGCTGTCACCACCCAGGGTTTCAGTCCGCCTACCTTTCCTCAAATTGGGGGCACGGGTACGCAAGCGCATGATTCAGGATGTGCTGAACCTTTTTTACTTCAACTCCGCTTTGAACATTGGAGCTACCTTGCGTGCCCTACAGGACAAGGGAATCCTGCAGGTATTGGCGGAACCTAACCTGACCGCGATCAACGGGCAGACGGCGAAGTTCCTGGCGGGCGGCGAGTTTCCTTTCCCGGTGATCCAGGGATCCAATGGTGGTTTTACCTCGGTCACCATCCAGTTCCGCCCCTACGGCGTAAAGCTGGAGTTTACCCCCTACGTTAATCCCGATGGGACCATTCGACTGAAAGTTAGCCCGGAAGTCAGCGCCCTTGGACTACACCAACGCCGTGAAGATATCTGGCTATACCATCCCGGCAATTTCCACGCGCAAGGCAGACACCGAGATCGAGCTCAAGGACGGTCAAAGCTTCGCGATCTCCGGCCTACTCGACCATCGCATTACGGACAATTTGAGCAAGATCCCCGGCATCGGCGATATACCCATCCTCGGGCAACTGTTTCGTTCCCGGAGCCTGAACCATTCCACCACCGAGCTGATCGTCATCGTCACGCCGACCATCGTCCGAGCCACTCGAAATCCACCAGCGAGCGCCCGGCTGTACCCACATGGCCGGTACCTTTCATGCCGCCGTCGGAATTCGACAAAGGGCTTCCGGGCGCAACGAAAGTAACGCCCGGACAGTCGTCTGCCGATATGCACCAGTGAAGGAGTGCGGCTTGAGCTCGGGAACGCCCCATATCGCGGGTGGAAGTCTGTGCCTTATCACGGTTGCGCTCGACCCGGAAGTAGCCGACATCGCAAAGCAAGCGGCTTTGCAGGAAAGTGTCCAGTTCCTCAATGCATTTCCGGACTACGGCCCAAACCTTCTGGATGCGCAACTGGCGCAGCAGTTGCAGGGGGCTGAGGCTTTGGTTTGCCTGATTGACTTCGACAAGAGCAAAGATCTGGCGGTGCAGGCCGCAACTGCGCTCCAACCCTTGGTCAACGGCCGGACCGCACTGATTGCGCTTTCCGAAGATGAGAACCCGGACCTGATCCTGAATGCGATGCGGGCTGGGTGCAGCGAGTATCTCACCAAACCCCTAAAGGCCGATGAGCTGTCAAGCTCGCTGCGAAAATTGCGGGCACGCTGGCTGTCATCTCTTATATGTCCCGCCCAAACCAAAGGCCGGGTCTTCGGCTTCTTAAGTGTGCGAGGCGGAGCCGGAGCCACCACCGTGGCCGTTCACCTCGGGACTTTCCTCGCCAAGCGGCACGCCCAGAAGGTGCTGATCGTGGATTTGCATCCCCACCTTGGACATGTGGCCATGCTGCTGGGGATCGACTCGCGCAGCTACAACTTCCATGAATTACTGCGCAACATCTCACGACTGGATCTGACCCTGCTGAATAGCTATGTTGTGCATCACTCCAGCGGGGCCGATGTGCTGCTGTCTCCCGACTCGTTGAGCGAAACCACTCGCATTTCCGCCGATGAGCTGGGGAGAGCGATCCGCTTCCTGGCTGAGGTTTACGACTATGTCCTGATCGACTGCACCTCCGGCCTGGACGAGTTGAACCAAACGACGATTGGCTGTTGCAACGAAGTTTTCCTGGTGGCGACCCCCGAGGTTCCAGCTTTGCGGGACCTGGCCCGCTATGTGGATCGTTTGCTGGAGTGCAATGCTGCCGCCAGAGAAACTGAAAGTTGTGATCAATCAGCACGGCTCCCACCGGACCGTGACGGTGGACCAGATCGAGAAGGCAATCCGTCATCCGGTCTCGATCACTCTGCCCACCAGTTCCACGGAACTGATACGGGCGGTGGACACAGGCGAGCCGATCTCGCCCGAGAAGCGGTCGGAGTTCGCCAGCCAAATCAAGAACTGGGCTTCCACCCTGGCTCCGCTAAAGGATGCGCCCAACAGAAACCAAACGCAGATTTGCGTTTTGGAGCTAGCTTGTTCCGGGAAAGAGACGCTCGAGGATAGATTGCCATGGCCGAATCGGTTTTGAACATCGCCGCTCTCCAACGGCCGCTGATTGAGCGGAAGGATCGTGCTCCCCAAATGCCCTCCAAAGGGGCGCAAGATCTGAAGTCCGCCATCCATCGCGAATTAATCAACAAGCTGGACCTGGACAAATTGATGCTGCTGCCGGATGGACGCACCAAGCAGCAACTGCTCGGTGTCATTCATCAGCTCGTCGGCCAACAGGAAATCCCGCTCAGCGCCATGGAACGCGATGCCCTGGCCCGCGAAGTGATGGACGAGGTCTTTGGCTTTGGTCCCCTCGAACCGCTGCTGCAGGATCCCACGGTCAACGACATCCTGGTCAATACCTACCAGAAGGTCTATGTCGAACGGAATGGCGTGCTGGAGGAGACCTCGGTCGTTTTTAAGGACAATGTCCACTTGATGCACATCATCGACAAGATTGTCTCGCGAGTGGGACGCAGAGTGGATGAATCCTCGCCCATGGTGGACGCCCGTCTGCCGGATGGCTCGCGCGTCAACGTGATCGTGCCGCCGTTGGCGGTTGATGGCCCCATTGTCTCGATTCGCCGCTTCGGTTCCTCGCCGCTTACCGCGCAAGACCTGATCGCCAAGGGCGCTTATACCCCGGAGATGCTTGAGGTCCTGAACAAGGCGGTGAAGGCCAGGCTGAACATCGTGGTCTCCGGGGGAACCGGCGCGGGCAAGACTACGCTGCTGAATGTTCTTTCGGGCTTCATCTCGGAACGGGAGCGCATCGTCACCATCGAGGACTCGGCCGAACTGCAATTGAAGCAGAGACACGTAGTTCGCCTGGAATGCCGGCCACCCAACGTAGAAGGGAAAGGGGCGGTGCATCAGCGAGAGTTGGTGATCAATGCTCTTCGTATGCGTCCCGACCGCATTGTCATCGGAGAAGTGCGGGGCGGCGAAGCGCTCGACATGCTGCAGGCGATGAACACCGGGCACGACGGTTCGGTGACCACCATCCACGCCAACAGCCCGCGCGACGCTCTCTCGCGTATCGAGACGATGGCGCTGATGGCGAACCTGAGCCTTCCCGAGAAAGCGCTGCGGCATCAGATCTCCTCCGCCATCCACATCATCGTGCAGGTCTCGCGAATGAGCGATGGCAGCCGGCGGGTGACCCATATCACCGAAGTGACGGGCACCAACGGCGACGTCATCAGCATGCAGGACATCTTCCTTTTCGAAAAGAAAGGGCTGGGGCCGAATGGGAAAGTGCTGGGCCGCTTCCGCTCCACCGGAATCATTCCCAAGTTCGCCGAGAAACTGAAAGACGCGGGCATCCCGCTCGCCATGAACCTGCTCGAGGTGTCGCAAGAGGTATAGGGAGTGCGCGGATGGCCTTGACGGTGGCGGTATTCATCTTCTGCGCGGTGGTGACATTTACGGTCGTGATGCTCTTTACCCGGCCCTCGGCCACCGCTCGCGCGGTTGAGCGCCGTCTCGCCGGAGTGCACGTCGCCGGCAGTGGAGCTGCCCATGGCGAAGAAGGCGCCGTGGAGTTCCTCAAGCAAACCAACCTGAGCGAAATCAAATGGCTTAACAAGCTGCTGGAGGGGTCGGGTACTGCGCGCAAAATATCTCTGCTGCTGGCTCAGGCGGAGAGTTCCTGGAGTGTGAGTACGGTTCTGTTCGCGTCGGCAATCCTGGGAGTGATGGGGTTCTCGATCGTACGATTTTGGATCGTCGATCTCGCCCCTGGAGTGATAGCCGGGATCCTGGCCGCCGCGTTTCCTGTTCTTATTCTGCGAGCCAAGAGGGAGCGCCGGCTGACGAAGTTCAACCAAAAGCTGCCCGACGCTCTCGACCTGATTGCCCGCGCCCTGCGCGCCGGGCACTCCATCGGCGCAGCTATCGAAATTGTCGCTGAGGAAGGGGCCGAGCCACTGCGCTCGGAATTTGGCGAAGTCTACAAGCAACAGAACTTCGGCATACCCCAGCGCGATGCCCTGCTGCAACTTGGCCGCCGGGTGCCGTCCGCCGACTTGCAGATTGTGATCACGGCCATGCTGGTGCAGAAGGAGACCGGAGGCAACCTGGTGGAGATTCTCGACCGGACCACGGCGGTGCTGCGCGATCGTATGCGCATCCAGGGCGAGTTGCGCGTTCATACCGCTCAGGGCCGGCTCACGGGCTGGATCCTGTGCCTGCTGCCGGTCGTTATGTTCTGCCTCATAAGCATTGCCAATCCCGGTTACAGCAATGTTCTGGTGCACGATCCGGTGGGGCGAAAGCTCACCTATACCGGCATCTGCATGATGGTAATGGGCGGATTGTTGATCCGCAAAATCGTCAGGATCAAGGTTTGAGTCCATGAAACTTGCGCTGACACTCAGCATACAGTTGACCGCATTCTTCGCTACCGCGCTGGTGTGCGTCTGGTTCATGACTCGACCGACTTCGGCTGCCAAGCGCGTCTTCGGAGTCACCCGCTTACTGCCGGGGCCGGACGAGACCAGGGGCCTGGTTTCCCGAGGCGTTCAAACTCAACTGCTCCGCGTGGCCCACCTCTTGGGCGGCCGGCTGGGAATCGCGACCGGCGAAAAGTTGCGCAAGCGCTTTCTGGCTGCCGGTCTGCGAAGCCAGACCAGCATGGATGCCTATCTCGCGGCCCGCCTGCTGGCTCCGGTCGCCGTGCTTTTGTTTTGGAGCTTTTTCCGCCAGATCACGTTTTTTTGGATCACGCTAATGATGGGTGGCGCCTATCTTGCTCCTGACATGTGGTTGTCGACGGTGACGAAGAAGCGCCGGGAACAAATCCGGCTGGGGCTGCCTGACGCCCTGGATCTGATGGTGGTCTGCGTGGACGCCGGACTCGGCCTGGACCAGGCGCTGCTGCGCACCGGGCAGGAGTTGGCGGGCAGTCATTCCGTCCTGGCCGAAGAATTAATGCAGCTTAACCTGGAGCAGCGAGCCGGCAAGCCACGCATTGATGCCTGGCGCGATATGGCCGATAGAACTCAATTAGAGACGGTAAAAGGTTTTGCGAACATGCTGGCCCAGTCGGACCGGTTTGGTACTCCGGTTTCGAAAGCGCTCAGTACCTTCGCCGACGGATTGCGCAAACAACGCAGTCAACTGGCCGAGGAAATGGCTGCCAAGAGCACCATTAAGCTGATGTTTCCCCTGGTCCTATTTATATTTCCCAGCATGTTCATCGTTCTACTCGGTCCGGCGGCGCTGCTTATAACGCGGAACCTGGGGGCCCTCGTCGGTAAGTAGGTAAGTAGAGTAAGTAAGTATTGTCAGTATTTTGCATGGTGCGGTGAGTAACACAATTCAACAAGAAAGGAGACGATATGGACGGCACAACGATTATTCGCGTGGTTTCAGGAATGCTTTTCGTGTGTATCCTGGCGGTCCTGGTGTGGCGCAGGAAGAGAACAGCCTAGCCTCGGGAGCCAGACTTATGATGCCAACTACCAAACCCGTCGGGATCGTCAACAAAAGCAAGGACGCTGTGGTAGGTTCCGAGATCCGAGTCGCGACCACCGCGTGGTCCCGGCTGGTGGGCTTGCTTGGCGAGGCCGGCTTGGACCCCGGGGGAGGCCTCCTCATCGTGCCCTCCTCCGGCGTCCACACCTGGGGAATGCTTTTCCCGATTGACGTCGTGGCACTCGACCGCCGCATGCGGGTCCTCGGGACATGGGAGCGAGTGGGTGGTTTTCGGATTGCAGCGGTCGGCTGGAAGACACGCAGTGTCCTCGAGTTGCCGGTAGGGACCATCCGGCGCAGCCGGATCGAGGTGAATGACCAGTTAGCCATCGCTCTGTGAGCCAACGGTTCCGACCACCGGCAAAGCGTCGCGGAGCAAGCGCGAAGTCCGGCTTTGCTTAGCGCCCCCATCTGTCCCGCTGGTGGTCGTGGTCGATAGTTCGCCGGCCGAGCGGAATCGCACAGGACGGAACAGCTCAGGACTCTTTACGGTATGAACGCTAACGCTCATGGCATGACCACACCGACGTTGGTATGTCTGCTGATAATAGCTTCCCTGTGTCTTGCCTGTTCCTCTTATTATGCGTTCGTCATCGTGCCGCCGGCGGCGGCTCTATCGGGGCCGGGCATTGTCCCCGATCTGTATCCGGTGTGGTATGCCAGCCGCGTGGCGTTGTTCCACCACCAGGATCCATATAGTCCCCGAGGTGACCCGCCAGATTCAGAGCGCCATGTATCAGGGCAAACTGGCAAGCCAGAACGAGCAGAGATTCGCCTATCCGCTCTTCGCGGTCTTGCTTTTCGCGCCCTTTGCCGTCCTCCCATTTGCTGCCGCGCAATCCTGTTTCTTTGCGCTTTCAGCGCTGCTGACCGTGTGGTCGGTTCTGGCTTGGCTCGACAATTCAATTCCGCCGATCACCGCGGTCGTCTGCGTGATCCTGGTGCTGGCCAGTTTTCCGGTCATGCTCGGACTCGAGCTACGGCAGCCCACAATGCTGGTGGCGGCTCTGTTAGCCGCAACCGTATCCTGCCTGCGCTCTGGGCGACTGGGGTTCGCAGGAGTGATGGGGGCCCTGGCCACAGTCAAACCTCAGCTAGCCATTGGAGTTCTCCTGCCCCTGCTCTTCTGGTCTGTTTCCGACTGGCGCAAGCGCAAACCCTTTCTGCTGTCACTGGGGTGGACGATGGTAGGTCTGCTGGGGGTCGCGGAGTGCTTGAGCCATGGCTGGCTGCCGCACTGGCTGGCGACGATCCGCGCCTACAGCCACTATGCGGGCGCCCCGCCTCTGATTCGGATGTTACCTGGAAGTCGTCTACCTGTGCTGGCGGGAGCGCTTCTGATCGGGGCAGCGTTTGCCGCAAGCTGGAAATGGAGAACAAGCGACCCGCTGCTTGCCTTAGGCTTTTCCATTTCAGTGTTCCAGGTGCTGTTGCCATTCCAGCTCTACAACGAAGTAATGCTGATACCGGCGGTGCTGTGGGCCTTTATCCGAAGATCCAGGCAGACGGCAACTCTTCCGAGCCTGCTTCGTTGGTCGGTATGGGGGTTGCTGGGAGCTGGATGGTTGAGCACGTGTGTCGTATGCGTGGCCCACCTGCATCAACCCGCTATCGATTGCGAAGCGTATGGTCGCTGCCCATCGTGATCGCATGGGTATTCCCGATTGCTGTGCTGGCATACTTGGGCGTCATGCGCGAGTGCTGAGGCGGCTACGAATATCGTGGCCTGCCTCGCTGCCGTCCTAGACTCGGACCTTCGAATCCCGATGCTGCCTTGCCTGCACGGTGGGATGCGATGAAGAGCATCTTCCACAGCCGGGTGATTCTCGGGCTTGGCCGCAGACCATCATTCGAGACAGAGCCAATCGCTCAGAAATTCAAGAGGGCGCCTAGTGCGCGAACAATGTGGTGAGCACACAAATCCAATCCGAAAAGCCAGCTGGGATCTCTTTGGTCACGGTATGCCTGGATCCTGCAACCATCAGCGCCGTCTCCCGGCTGGCGGCACAGTTGCTGGGGGCATCGTTCGCCGGCAATATGCCGGATTACTTGCCGCGTAACCGGGATGTCGATCTCCTGAAATCGATGCAGAAGTCCGAGGGTTGTCTGTGCATTATCAATGCCGACAACGACCGAGAACTGGCCATGGAAACGGCTACCTCTTTACAGCAGTTGCTCGGGGAACGCGTCCTGCTGATAGCGTTGTCTTCCAAGTCAGACACCGATCTTGTGCTGGATGCCATGCGTTCGGGCTACGCGGATATCTCGGCAGTCCGCTCAATTCCGATCAGTTCAGCGATTCGCTTCTGCGCTTGCGGCGCCGTTGGGCGGTAGCTCGCACCACCAAGCCCGGCAGCGTTCTGGCCTTTCTGGGAGCGAGGGGTGGGGCAGGAACCACCACTCTTGTCGTTCATCTCTCCACGTTTCTAGCGCAACTGTGCGGCAAGAAGGTCCTGGTGGTAGACCAGCATCGCCAGTTAGGCCACGTTGGCCTGTATCTTGGCCTGCCCACAACGGAGTATCACTTTTATGATCTGGCCCGCAACATCGATCGGGTTGATGCAGACCTTCTGAATGGCTTTGTTGTGCACGAGGTAAATGGGGTCGATGTGCTTCCCGGGCCAGAGGGTCTGTATGGACTCACCGATGTACCTCTCAGCTCAATCCAGCAGACCATTCGATATCTCCGCGGAACCTATGAGTACGTAATCATTGACTGTTGCCATGGCGTAGGAAATGCGAATGAGGCCACTATCGCCGAATGCGACCAGATCTATCTGGTTGCAACTCCGGATGTGCCGGCGTTGCGCGATCTTTCCCGCTACGTGGACAAATTGCTGCAGTACAACTTTCCGCCGGGCAAAATGAATGTGGTGATTAACCGCTTCCGCTCCAAAGGGGAAGTGACGCTTGAGGAAATCGCTAAAGCGGTGCGGCTACCGGTGGAGCTAACCATTCCCAACAATTCCGCGGAACTGATCACCGCGATGAATACCGGCAAGCCGATAGCAACTGCATCGCGTTCTGAATTCGCAAAGCAACTGCGGAAGTGGGCTACCAGCCTGGGCGGAGCGGCAGCCGGGAATGGAGCGGCTACCAAACGGGCGTTCTCATTCTGGAAGTTAGGGCAAGTACGGAAATCCTGATTAAGTCAGGCGGCCGTCCCCTTCATAGAACCAGACTTAATCAGAGTTTCAGTAAGGAGAGGCTGATGCAAAGAATATACCAATGCGGCGCTGGCGCGCTCCTAATCTATCTGATCGGCCTTCACCATCCAGATCCTTGGATGGCCGAACTGATGATGTCTTCAGCGTTGCTTCAATTCCGCACTAGAAAAGACCTGCCAGCGACTGCGCTACTGTCGCTCCCCTTGTTGGTTGTGTTCTGCCTATTGCACTGGACGGTATTGTTCGCAATCCCGATGGCGCTTGGATCGGCAAGTCTTTTCGTGCTGACGATTAAAACAGCGAAATGCTGCTCACCGCGCTGACCATGCCGATCGGCTATATCCTGGTTGAGTGTGCCCATCCGGCTATAATCAGGATGACACCAAGAACCATAGATCTATCCTTCTCCGCCATTGATTCGGCTTTCAGGCTTGACGCCAGTTCCTTCTTGGTATGGGGCAACCTTCATCCGCTTGTGAGACTATTGTCTCCTGGTCGTCTACAACTGGCTTCCGCTGGTTGCTGTCATGGTCATGGTTTACACCGCACAGAGGAAGCATTATCTGCTTTCCTTATTCAGCGCCGCCGCTCTTGCGGTGCCTTGCTACTTGCTGTTTCCCGCGGTCGGCCCCGCGCACTTGTCGGACGCGCTTGCCCCGCGAAATTGTATGCCTTCTTTGCACTTCACGTGGGCCTTCCTGGCCTTCTGGTACAGTCCACAAACTTGGCGGTGGCCGATGGCTGTGTTTGTCTTGCTAACCGCCGTCGCCACCATCACGGTGGGAGAACATTACTTCATAGACCTGATCGCTGCGGTTCCCTTTACCTATGTCGCGATAGAGATGGCTCATAGGTGCTTGCAACACCAAAGGATATTGTCAACTCAGGCATTTCCGCAGACAGGTTAAGGCAGCGCTCAGTGCGATGAACCGATGCCGGTAGGCCGGCTAGCTTTTTCGTCTGAACCGCGGGCGGAAGTAGGTAGGCAAAACGTGATATTGTTTGGTCGCTGGCTCCTGCCGTCGTATGGAGGGTTGGAGGCTGGCACATTCCGCAAGGAGAGCGTAGACCCTGGCAGGCATTCAACCACTCGGGATTCTTCTGTGCTATAACGATGGCGATCTTCTAGAGGATTCCATCCGATATCTTCTTGACCAAGGCCATCACTTAATTGTGTGGGACCATGGGTCGAGCGACGAAACCCCAGGCATCGTCCATCGTTACCGCAGCGAGTTACTCGAAAGCCGCCATATCCCGAGAGAATTCGACTTTTATGAACTGTATGCCGCCATGTCGAGGCATCTTATGGAAAGCTATGTATCCACTTATGACTGGATCTCATGGCCGGATCAAGACGAGTTTCTGGAGGGACCATCTCGTTCAAAACCTTACCGGGAATGGATCGAAGAGGTACACGCTTCGCCGTATAGTTGGATACAATTCAATAACTTTAACTACTGGCTGACGAGCGCAGACGATCCGGGAATCAAGTCTGCGCCGCTTCGGATCCGGCATTACTCGCTCTTCCCCGACTGTGCTCCGCGAATTCGCTCCTGGCGCGCCTCGGCGACGAATCTTCGGGTCTTCAACCACAATCCGCCGCTGGGGGACCCATGGCCGTCACGCTTCAATCTTCGTCATTACCCCATGCGATCCGCGGGAGCAAATGCTGGCTCGTATCCTGCGCGATCGCGCGGGTTTGCGCCGCGGCGACAGCAATTACCATTACGACAATATGAAGCTGAACATGAATCGCCTGGAGATCGCTCCCGAGCAGCTTCATTATGACGATGGGCATTCGGAGTTGAATCCTGAGCCGATTTTTAATTGGCGATCCATCTACGGATTCGGCGCGCCGGCGGAATCGGCATCCTGAAGCAGCCGGAGGAATGTTGTCTAGCCGCCGGGAAATGCAAGTCTCCTGCTAAAATGTTGTACTTGCGAGGGGATCGCGCGAGCAGGTCGCCAGCCTGTCGACCTCGCTGCTAGAATATCGGATTCAAGCGTCTTGGTTGTGGGAGCAGGCCGGTTGCTCGCGATCAGATCGACCCTTCGCGCGACGCTGCGGCTTTGGACAGTCCATGAGTTCTAATGAATTACTTCTGGGATAACCAATTTCATCTTTACCGAACCGAAAATCCGGGCGAGTTTTCCTATTCCGACGGCGTAGAAGTGGAAGAACGTCTTCTTAGCGTTGTCTCGGACGCTGATGACCGCAGTACTTTTTCCCAGGAATTAGCGAAGTCCATTTGCGACTGGCCAAGCGAGTACCACTTCAGCCGGTTTCGTCATTGCCTGGTGCGACCACTGGACTTGCATGCGGGAGACAAAGTTCTAGAGTTGGGGTGTGGTTGCGGCGCGATCACACGCTTTCTCGGCGAGGTTGGTGCGAACGTAGTTGCAGTCGAAGGAAGCTTGGTCCGGGCCCGGGTTGCCGCGGAGCGCTGCCGGGAACTCACCAATGTTCGAGTCGTGGTAGATGACCTTCTGCGTTTCCAAACGGATGAGCGATTTGACTGCATACTTTTGATCGGAGTGCTGGAGTACGCGGCGTTGTTCTCCGACAGTGAGAATCCATTTGAGCACTACCTGCAGGCGGTGACCCGTTTCCTAAAGCCCGGCGGGAGAGTTGTTATTGCTATCGAGAATAAAGTGGGCTTGAAGTACTTCAATGGCTGCGGCGAAGACCACGTCGGTATTCCGTTCTTCGGAGTTCAAGATCTGTACGGAACTAGAACGGTCCGCACGTTCGGACGGCGGGAATTGGTCGCATTGCTTACCCGGGCTGGACTACCCCGGGTGTGCTTCTACTATCCGTTCCCAGACTATAAGCTACCTTCGGTGGTTCTCTCTGAGAGTGCATTGACGGACCCTGGGTTCGACGCCATCGATCTGCTCGCTCGTTGCCATGCGCGCGATTATACGGGTTCGCCGTACCGCGGCTTCGACGAAGCACTTGCTTTCTCCGTGTTGCATACCAATGGCCTTCTCGCTGAGCTGAGCAACTCATTTCTCGTAGTTGCGACACCGGACGATGGACCGCCACACCGAGGGCTCGGAGCTCGCGTTTGCATGGTCCGTAAATCGCGCACCCGAATTTTGTACTCAGACGAGCTTTGTGCGCCGCGGGTCTGAAATAAGGGTGGTGAAGGAGCCTCTCACAAACGTCGGACAGCTGTTCGTCAAGCGCTAGAGGAGAGTCCTGACAATCACGCACCACGTCTCCGAGTCCGTCTACCGGCCCGGCCGGCAATTGTTGTGGAAACTGCTGCGAGCACGGGCTGCCGGCGGAGATGCGGGATCTATCGTTCAAGCGCTTCGTCCGTGGATGGAATTCCTGTTGCGGCATGCTCGGGTATCCACGGCGCCAATCGCGGAGGTTTCGGAAACGCCGTTGAAACTGGCGTCGTATATGATTTCTGGCGACTTCCTGGACTGCACTCCCTTCAATCTTCTCGATATAGATGGCGAACTCGTGCCCATTGACGCGGAGTGGCAGAGCGCAACGGATGTTAGCTTAGGCTGGGTAGTAACAAGGGGCGTTCTGTGGTCGATGCCCTCTGGGATGTCATTGGGCGACGCCTCGCCATCGATTCTGGAACTGATCACAGCACTTTGCGACAGCTTTGAACTCGCGGTTTCAGAGCCGGATATAGAAACCTGGCTGGAACAGGAAGCCGACTTCCAGAGACTCGTCACTGGTCACCCCGGCGAAGCGCTGACCACCGGAAGAACGTTCCGGGGAATGCGACCTTTCCTAAGCGAGATCTCCAGCCTGAAGCAGACGATAGCACACCGTGAGGAGCAGATTGCCAGACTGAACCAGACGATTGCAGCACGCGAGGAGGACATCGCCGTACGCGAGCAGGACCTTGCCGACCTCAGACGGATGTTAGGCGAACGCGAGAAAGAGATCGCCAGCCTGACTGCCAGCCTGACTGCCAGCCGGGACCAGATGGTTGCCGAGCGGGATCGATCGGGGCACGAGGCCTATCAATTGAAGGCACGTGCCGGTTCGTTGAACGTCGAGTTGACAAAGCGCACCGAGCAACTAAACAGTGTTCTCCAGTCGCCAGCGTGGAGATTGACTGCTCCGTTGCGCGCCATTGGGAGACTGCGGCCGCGGTCCTACTATGAAGGGCGTCAGATCAAAAGGGACGCACAACTAATTGCACAGTCCGGGCTTTTCGACATTGACTGGTACTTGTCTCAGAATCCCGATGTGGCGACGCACGGTGCAGACCCGATTGTCCACTATCTTCAGCACGGGGCCTTGGAAGGACGAGATCCCAGCCCGGCTTTCAGTAGTGCCTGGTACCTTGAACAGAATCCTGATGTTCGAGCCGCTGGACTTAATCCGTTGGTCCATTATCTACGCTTCGGGGCGGATGAGGGTCGCCGGCCGTCTCCGGTTGCATGAGTCTGCAAACGCCCGGCAAAGCGTGGCGGACGCCCAGAAGGATTGGGACAACTTGGGCCAAGCTCGGCTTCATCAACTCTTGCAAAGCGACGACAGAATAGTATTTCCGGCAACTGACAAGCCCTACCGTTTCCATTATTCTGGTTTTTTATAACAAAGCCCACCTTTCGCTGCTTTGCCTTATTCCATACTTGAAAATGCGGATATTCCGTATGAAGTTGTAATCGTGAACAACTGCTCGAGCGATGAGACTAATAGCTTACTGGAACGAGTTGATGGGGCAACCATCATCAATAACACGGCTAACCTTGGGTTTGGCGATGGGTGTATACAAGGAGCGGAGCAGGCGCGCGGCGAATATCTTTGCTTCTTGAACAATGATGCCTTATTGACGCCTCACGCGCTTTCTTCGTCTCTGATCAGCTTTCGCGAAGATTCCACGGTGGGTGCTGTGGGCGGTAAGATCCTCCTAGCAAATGGCGATCTACAAGAGGCGGGAAGTATCCTCTGGTCAGATGGAAGCGCGTTGGGGTATGGTCGAGGGGATGATCCTGATCTGCCGCAATATGAGTTTCGACGTCCGGTCGATTTCTGTTCCGGAGCATTCCTGGTTACGACGCGGTCCCTTTTTCGTCAGTTGGGTGGCTTTAACCGGATGTATAGCCCCGCCTACTACGAAGACTGCGATTATTGCATGCAGGTCTGGGAAGCTGGTTTTAGCGTCATATACGAGCCCAGGGCGGTTATTCGACACTACGAGTCCGCGTCATCGGACGGGAATGAAGCCGCCAAACCTGCGATGGCAGTCAATCAGCGGAAATTCCGCGAAAAGTGGAACGACCAACTCGTCAAGCGATTGCCCAATTCGACAGCCAACATACTGTCGGCTCGTATCTCCGCCAGCTCCGAAGGCCTTCGGATATTGTACATAGAGGATCGAATACCCCACCGGCACTTGGGGTCGGGATTTCCTCGCAGTAATGAGATACTGCACCATCTTGTAAAGCAAGGCCATCGCGTTACGTGCGCTTCATTTACATCACCCCTGCTAGAGAACGAGTATAGTGACATCCCACGCGATGTGGAGTTGTTGGACGGCGTTTCCCAACGCGAACGGCTCTTTCGAGAGTATGTGCCTGGCAGCGACATCGTGTGGGTGAGCCGTCCTCATAATATGGAGGCCTTCCTGAAAGGTAGAGCTCGACAATGGCGGTCCCAGCAGCTCCCGCGTGATCTACGATGCTGAGGCAATTTTTGCGGAACGTGAGTGGCGTCACGCGCAGTTACTCGGCAGCGAGATTTCATCCAACGTCAAGTCTGCATGGCTGGACCGGGAATTGGCTTTGGCGAAGGCGGCCGATGCGGTCGTCGTCGTGTCCGAGCGAGATCGCGAAACAATGCAATCGGCTGGAGTGCATAATGTATCGGTAGTCGGTTTTCGAGTTTGCGCTAATCCGACGCCTGCGACGCTTTGATGAGCGGCGCACGTTCCTGTTCGTTGGAGCCATGCATGGTACGGACAACCCAAATGCTGACTCCATGCGGTACTTTTGCGACTCAATCTGGCCAGTTGTTCACAAAGCGACCGGCGCTGAGTTGATCATTGCTGGATACGGAACCGACAGTGCTCTTGGCGATTGTAAGGTCGTCTGGCGTTCGCATTCTTGGCCGGCAGGATGACTTGACCTCGCTGTATAACGAAGCGCGCGTGTTTGTGGCGCCTACTCGATATGCAGCCGGAAATCCCTACAAAGCGCATGAGGCAGCATCTTTTGGTGTTCCTCTTGTAGTATCTGATCTGATCGGAGAGCAACTCGGATGGCAGCATGGGAGCGACTGTCTGGTGGCAGGCACTCCTATCGCTTTTGCGGAAGCGTGCTGCCGTTTGTACCAGGACCAGACTCTTTGGCAGCAGCTCCGCTCGAATGCGCTGCAGCGCGTCATCAACGATCTAAGCGATGAGGTTTTTGGAAAGGCGATTGCTTCTGTGATCGCCAATATCAGTCTTAAGGGAGAACCACAGTGGACCATGCTGGAGCATTAAGTGTTAGCGATTGGTTGAAGTCACAGATTGAGTCCGAATCATATTGGTTTCATCGGATGGAGTTACCCGGTGGCTTAGTCACTCCGGGATGGAATGATCCCAAGGCTGGGAAGCTTCCGTATTTTGGATTGCCGGACGATATGACCGGCATGCGGGTGCTAGACATCGGCCACGCGGAAGGCTTTTTTTCCTTTGAAGCAGAACGCAGAGGAGCTGCTGAAGTTGTTGCCATCGAGAATTATCCTCCGATGGCGCGCAAGTTTCAGATTTGCAGGACGGCCTTCGGCTCACGTGCGCAGTCGCACCTGGCAAATGTTTACGACATAAGTCCCAAGACTTTCGGAACATTCGATTTGGTCATGTTTTTCGGAGTGTTATACCACCTTCGCCATCCCCTTCTAGCGCTGGAAAAGGTCCATGCTGTATGCACCGGCACATTATTGATGCAGACAGCTATGTGCGACAATACAAAGGACCAGCCGATGGCGGAGTTTCATCCGTTCGGCGTTAAGAGCGGACCTGCAGACAACCCCAGTTACGATCCGACGTGTTTCTGGTTTCCCAACCCTGCCTGCTGCATCGGCATGCTTGAGCATGTCGGCTTCAAGGAAGCAAAACGCATTTCACCATCCGCTCCGGTGGGTGGAGTTTTCTACGCCAAGGCGGGCGTGCAATCCAAAGGCAAAGCTCCGGCTGAAGACACGGCGCCATGGTCGTAGAGCTTGACGAGCACATTTGGGGCCGGGAACGCAAACACTAGCCGTGGCTGCCTTTTAGTCTTTCGTGATTTGCTACAGGGGTAGGTACAAAGGAAACATATGGATCTATCCAAGGTTCAACATCCAGATTCGCCTCGAGCGAGTCTTCCCGAAGCCGTGCCGGACTGCTCTTGTGCGATCCCAGATCCGGCGAGCAAGTACGTTTCGCGCATGCTTATGGCCGGAGCCGTGCTCCTGTTAGCGGCGATAGCTCGTAAAAGTTGGCTGGATATCGATACTGGCTGGGATTCGCTCGCGTACCATATGCAGTTTGCGGCGCTTAGGGTCGGTTTAATTACGCAGCAACAATATCATCTTTCAAACTGGATATCAGGATACTACGATGGCTTTCCTGTTCTTCCAGATTATCTGCAGGGCATATTGTGGCGCTTAACCGGACGTCCACAAGCAGCTAATTTGGCTAGCTTGCTTGGGCTGATTTGCGTTACGTGTTTTTTTCGCCTTCGCTACAAAGTCCCTTTTGGCTATATTGTCGTCGCATTACTAGGGATTCCTGTCGTTTTGATTCAGAGCACCAGCACTTTTGTCGATCTGTTTACGAACTGCTTTGCCACGACTCTGTTGTTTATCATCTTTAGAGCTTGGATAGACCCGACCCATTTTTCCATGTTTGACGGCCTCGGAGCGTTCCTGTCCTTAGCGATAGTCATGAATTCCAAGGAGCAGTTCGTTGTTATCGGAACAATCGCTTTATTCGGGCTCATTCTTGTGGCATATATACACCGAGGGAGATTTGCCCTGTTACGGCAGCAACTGCTGGCAAGTTCAAGATGGAAGCGGTATGTATTCTCGCTAGCGTGTGTCTTGCTCCTATGCGCCGCTTATATAAACCCAGCCAAGAACCTAGTGAGATTTCATAATCCAGTATATCCGGTATCAACGACGATTGGCCCCATACACCTGCTTGGAAAATATCCAGTGAGTGCCAATGGGAATGATCCGAGTTACCTTTCGCACTCTCCGCAGTGGGTACGATGGTCGCTCTCCGTAGTTGAGTTCGATGCTTTCGATGAAAGACCCCGTTTGTGGACCAATGCGCAGGGAGATGTCAAGCTAGACTCGCACGCCTTCCGGATGGGCGGTTACTTTGGGGCCTTGGTAGTCTTCAATCTGTTCCTCTTCCTGATCTTGCAAGCTAAGTCGCGGCGGCGTCTGGGACTAAAACCGCTAGGATTCTTGATGGTAATAACCATCATGACGGCCATGATGCCAGCTTCTCAGGAACTCCGATACTACATGTACTGGGCCATGTGCCTGGTCGCGCTGAATCTAGTCCTCATTGAGGATGGGCTGGAAGGGCAAGAACAAAGCACCTTCCGGCTGGTCGCAGCGGCGGCGGCAAGTTCATTCCTGCTCTTCGTCTTATGCGCTACGGGCTTCCAATATGTTCGTTCCACAGGCACCACAATGGAGTCACTGGTGAAAGATTACGCCATTGGGAAACAGCTCTCTGACATGCATTTGCGCGAAGGAGAAACTATTTGCGTTGAAGACAAGAACCCCAGGGACTTCCTTTATGCTCCCATGTTCCATCCTGCTTTGGAATCGCAATATCATTATCGAGTGCTTGAGGCGTATGTCGCGCAAGACTGCATGGGGAATCGCGTTGTGCCTTGACGATTTCTTCCCAGACCTCTGATTTACCGATGGAGGACACGCTTCATGGCGCCGTCAAGGCGGCTCTGCCATTTTTGCATGGGTGGCGTTCCTGAGGCTTACTCTGACACTTGTAACGGGCGAGCGCTCATGGCGCGAAGTAGCTGGAAATGTCGAGCACAAGCTGTGTCAGGCCGGAGGCATAGGCATCGATATAGCCATTGAAGGTGGGTATGATCGCCATGTTCGAGGTGATCGCTCCATCCAATGCGTTCAGAGTGGAAGCCAGGGGGCGCGGCGCTCCATTGGGCCACAATGTCAAGTATCCTAATGAACCTTGCGGGACGACTACCGCATTAAACACATAGGCCTGTGCGCTGGGCGAGACGCCGCAGGGACCGCCCAGAACATTCACGATGAGCTGGCCATTGAATGCGCCTGAGGTCTTGCGGGTGTCGAGTACGCGACAAGGCGCAGTCGAATAAAGCGAGAGCCCTAGAGGTGCCGGGGGCGCGAAATAGCCGTTGATGTCGATCACCAAGTCGGTGTCCTGGCTCGGATAGACGCTGATCTTTCCATTTTGGCCTGCCGGCACAAGCGCCGCATTAGCGGTGACGGTGCCAGTCAGCGCATTTAGCGTGGATACGAGAGGCTGGCTTTCTCCCGCCGGCCACACAGTTAGATAGCCGAGAGGGGCGCCCCTCCTTGGTATGGCAGCGAAGTTAAGCGAATACGCCACCGCGTTATTCGGAATCCCGCAAGCCGTCGCGGCCAGCACCGGAAAGTCACGTTTCTGGCCGCCATACAAATAGGGTCCACCGAGCGGACCGTTTGTGGTGCGAGTATCCGCCACACGGCATGGCGTCAAGGGAAAGAACGCATAAGCCGACGGATCGGGCGCGGGAAGAAAGTAGCCGTCGATATCCAACACAACATCGGTGGTGTTGCTGGCAAACACACGAATAGCGCCGCTGGCTCCGGCTGGCACAATTGCGGCGTTGGCCTTGATCCGGCCATCCAACGAATTCAAGGTGGCAACCAAGGGTTGGTCCTCTCCTGTGGGCCACACCGTTACGTAGCCCAATGCTCCGTGCGGGACGACCGCAAAGTTCAGTGAGTAGGCAGCGGCGGGCGAGGGGATTCCGCAGCTCAAATTGGCAGGGACGGTGAAGTCGCGCGAGGTTCCGCCACTTAGCGCCGGACCACCAAACGGTCCGTTGGCCCCACGCGTGTCCACAAGACGACAGGGAGTGGCAGGGACGAATTGGAGTGCCGGCGGACCAGGCACCGGCAATGACCGAGACACTATTGCTCCTCATGTTGGCCACATAAATTCGGTTACCCACCGGATCAACAGCCAAGGCAGACGGACTCTGCCCAACCGTGACCGTGGTGGTGGAACCAGTAACACCGTCGATCATGGTTACGCTGCCGTACCATAGATCGTTAATGACATATATCTTGTCGGTAACCGGGTCGACCGCCAACGGTCCAGGAGAACCGCCCACCGCAATTGTCGCGGTGGAATTGGTAAGGCCGTCGATGACGGTCACAGTGCCGTCGTCCACATTGGTGACATAGATCTTGTTGGTTACGGGGTTGACCGCCGCGGTGCTGGGATGCAGCCCGGCAGGGACGGTGGTGGTGGAGTTGGTGGAACCGTCGATCACGGTCACGGTCCCTGTGCTGCCGGTTGCGTAGGTCCCGTTGGCGACATAAATTTTGTTGGTCAGCGTGTTTATGGCCAAAGCCGTGGGATATGCGCCCACCGCGACTGTGGTCGTAGCGCCGGTCGCTCCATTGATCACCGTCACTGTATTGCTGCCCAGATTAGCGATATATATTTTGTTGGTTAACGAGTTGACAGCTACCGCCGAGGGGTAGTCGCCAACAGGAATGGTAAAGGTCGATGTTGTTCGACCCGTTAATCGCAGTGATGCTGTTGTCTTGGCGATTGGCAACAAAGATCTGATTCGTGACCGAGTTGACAGCTAGGGCTTGGGGGAAGCGTCCTGTAGCGACCACAGTAGTGGAATTCGATATCCCGTCAATCACCGTGACGTTGTTGCTGTTTTGGTTGGCGACGTAAATCTTGTTGGTCGCGGGATTGACTGCTACGGCTATCGGATAGGCCCCTACCGGGATGGTGGCCGTGGAATCCGTAGCTTCATCGATCACGGTTACGGTGTTGCTGTTTTCGTTAGCGACATAGAGCTTGTTGGTCGTCGGATTGATGGCAAGCGCCGCCGGGTGTGAACCAGTCGCGATGGTGGTGAGTAGTGTTTGTGAAGCCGCTCGGGAGCCGGCCAGTGCGACGCTGTACACAAGAAGGAATAGCAGAGCACGGCGCGCCGTTGACACACGCTTCCTTCCCGGGGTCTTTTTTGGATGTTGGCGCGCCTGCGGATTCCAGGCTCGACACAACGCGTCAACCGTCTGGGACAGATCAGACTGCGTCTGAGCGGGTTGCTGGCTCGACCTCCGGTCGAGCACTTCGGATATACCTCAAACGATAGCACCGCCTGAGCGCCGGAAAAAGGCCTTCCGCGTCCCGCAGTGGTACAAAGTGCTGGCTTGGTTCAATTTGGGAATTGCAGGTTCGCCCCTGAACTCGATGGAGAATGGGTCGACAGCATCGATATCCAGGAATTGCGGGAGCGCTTATGGAAGAACGCCTGCTCACTAAGACGGGTATCGTTCGCTTGTAGAAGGCGGTCAGTCCGCAAAGTCATGCGACTCTCACGCACCGCATTTTGCGGGGGCAAAGGAGGACATTTCGGAAGTCAAGAAGGCTGTCATACAATGATGAGGACACGCTGTTTACTGCCGCGGAGGGATGTGTGAGCGGTTGAAACAGGCGGTCTTGAAAACCGCTGTACTCGAAAGGGTACCGGGGGTTCGAATCCCTCTCCCTCCGCCATCAGTCTGAACGGCTGATAAACCCTGCTGCATTGCTCCTGAATAAGCGAAAAAGGCCGAGTTCGCCGTATTTACCCTACCAACCGGCCCAGAGAAAATGGCCGTTTTGTCGCGTCGACCCGTCGCGGGGTCTCTCTCCTGAGCCTGCGTTGGCGGTCCGGTTTCAGCATGCTTTGCATCTTCACCTCCAGATCGCCGTTGCCTTTCGATGAACCACCCTATCACTCAGCTTTCGACCTCGTTGATGCCTAGCTTGCGGACCAGCCGGTGGAGATAATTAGGATGGACTCCCAGTACGCGAGCGGCTTCGGTGCAATTGCCGCCGGTATTCTTCAGCGCATTCTGGATGAGCCGCCGCTTGAATCGCATGACCGCATCCTGGTACTGACCTGTTCCTTGGCCCGCGAGATCTTCGTTCGATAAGGACTCAGGCAAGTCGTCGGGCAGGATGGAATCGGAGGAACCCATGACCAGGGCGTGTTCAATTGCATTTTCCAGCTCGCGCACATTGCCCGGCCAGCTATAGTTCACCAGCAATACGCGCGCTTCCGCCGAGATCCCTTTGAACGGACGAGATAGACGCTGCGCATACTTTCTGGCGAAGTGAATGGCCAGCAGAGGAATGTCCTCGTGATGTTCGCGCAAGGGAGGAACGGAAACCGAAACTACATTCAGACGGTAGAAAAGGTCCTGGCGAAACTCCCGCGCGTGGATGGCCAGTTCCAGGTCTTTGTTGGTTGCGGCCAGCACCCGCGCATTAAAGCGCAGAGTAGATGTGCCGCCGACTCGTTCGAACTCCTTCTGCTGCAGGATGCGGAGTAGTTTCGCTTGTAGCCTGGTATCGAGTTCTCCGATCTCGTCCAGAAAGAGTGTGCCCCCCGCCGCCAGTTCAAGCTTTCCCCGCTTGCTGAGCACTGCGCCAGTGAAGGCCCCCTTTTCGTAGCCGAACAGCTCACTTTCGATCAGGGTATCGGGAATCGCCGCACAATTGATGGCGATGAACGGTTGCGCCGAGCGTGAACTCTTCTGGTGGATGGCGCGGGCCACCATCTCCTTGCCCACTCCACTTTCGCCAAGGATCAAAACCGCCGAATCGCCGCTGGCCACCTTCTCCACAGTTTCGGCCAGTTGCTGCATCTGCAGGCTTTCGCCGACCATGGGTTCGTCGGTGGCCAGTTGCTGCCGTAGCTGCCGGTTCTCCGCCCGCAGCGACTCCATCGCCAGAACGCTTTCCAGGGTCACCGCGGCGATTGCAGCAACCGAACTCACAAAGTTTACGTGGTCGCGTCCGAAAATTTCGGAAGGAGAAAAACAAACCAGGTAGATGACGCCAATAGTTTTTTGCAGGGCCACCAGCGGAACACAGAGCACCTTTTCCGCTTGCCGCGATGTAGGGGAGAAATCGGCTACAACCGTGGAGCGCTCCCAAAGGGTTCGAAGCACCATCTCGTGCCGAACGGCGAAGTCCGGCACGAGACGGTCTTCGCGCTTCCATGTCACAGTGGAAGTTGGACCGCGCTCTACGTTGTCAATAATCTGGATGGCGCCGGCGTCGGTCGGTACGACCTCGAACAGTAACTGCAAGATACCCTTTTGCAGCGACTCAAGATCGCGTTGCGAATTGATGGCGTTGGCGACCTTGAATAGCGCGTTCAAGTCGCGGGCCATGCGGCCGACGTCGGTCACCTGGGGTGGCGGCAAAGAGGGCTGATGTAGAAGCGGCGCGGGGAGCACGTCAATCACTTCATGCCTTTCAGCTTTCAAATTTGTCTTCTTACGTGCAATCCGGCTGCCATCCCGGAAAACCAGCTCGCAATCCCCAATTCGAAGCGTATCTCCGTTCTTCAAAGTCTTCTTCTTAACAGCGATGTCATTGACGAAGGTACCTTGCGGGCTGTCGAGGTCAGTGACCACGACGGCCCCTTCACGGCGGGTAATCAGGCAGTGGCGCTTGGCGACGGAAGCGTCGTAAATTGTTAATTCGTTAGTGAAGTCTTTCCGCTGGCTCGCGACAGTACTTCGATTGGCGTACCAGTTGGCCTTCCCTGAGCAAATACTTGTCATCGAGCACTACGCTAAAGCAGCATCTTTGTCGTTTCAGGCGTCGTCCCCTGGCTGACCCGGCATGGACTGCAGCTATAGGCTGAAGTGATTCGAAGCGATCAGATGCCGGTAGAGGATCGTAACTTCTTAATCAAGCTACTATGCCGGCTCAGTCGGAGGTGAAAGGGCAAGTGGTGTCTCGCAGTCAAGAAACTGCTTTAGCTGATACTAAACTCGTCCGATCGGGTGAGCTGAGGAAAAAGGTATGCACAGTTACAAGACACCATTACTGATTTCATTCGCTTTCCTCTTATTGCAGTCCGGAGAGGTCGGACAAACGAGCACTCCTCATTCGCGGCCTGGCGCATCGACTTCCACCAGCGAGAGTAGTACTCTGCGAGGCTTGGGGACGGCGCTTACGCCGGCGCACTTTCCACGCCACACATCGCAAGACATCAGTAGGATGCTTGACGAAGCCCGTGAAATTGGCCCGTACGGCGTCACTATCCATCAATGGCAAGCTCCGGGAGGGGTGGACGTTGCGACGAAATTGTCTGAGTTAGCTACTCAGTACGGCTTGAAGATGGCTCTTGCGGTTAGCCCAACGACTCTGAGCGACACGCGTGGAGACTTGGACGTGCCTAGCGAGGTGCGAAGGGCCGCTGCAAATAAAGTTTCCTTCGGAAACGACGTGGTGCGCCAGGCATTCATCAAGCACGCGGTCGAACTAGCCAAGCTGAGACCGGCTTATCTTTGCCTAGCAACTGAAATCAACCTATTAGCCCTAAAAAACATAAGGGAGTATGTTGCATTCGCGGAAACCGTGAAAGCAGCATATCCAGAAATAAAGGCAATTTCACCGGAAACTAAGGTGTTTGTGTCATTTCAGTGGGACGTCCTTCGTCAGATGGACATCGAGCAACCCGACAAGATCTCTGAACACACAAAGCTGATTGATATCTTCCGACCGGCACCTGACGTAGTCGCATTTAGTACGTACCCCGGCCCGCAATGGAAAACGGCTGCCTCCATGCCTGGGGACTACTACGCCACGGCGTCACGTCACTTGAAGAGTACAGATGAGGTGGGCTTCATGGAGGTCGGATGGCCTGCGTATTCGCCGGAGACGGTAGCTCAACAGACAGAATTCGTCCGCCGCTTGCCACAGTTGTTCGGATCTCTGCGACCGTCTTTCGTCTGGTGGTCGCTATTGCACGATGTTGTTACGCCAGCACTCAACAATGATCTTGCATCCACCGGTTTAGTCCAAGCTGACGACAAGCCGAAACCCTCATTCGACGCTTTTCGTCGCCTCGGGATTAAACGCTGACAAACTCGGCTTGCCCTGGTGGGAATCGCCGAATAGCTGGAGGATCGATGAAAGGTATTATCTTAGCTGGTGGAAAAGGCACACGCTGGTATCCGGTTACCCTGGGCGTGGCTCGACGTCAAGATATTGTTTCGAACCATTCGTGTGCTAGCGAAGGGGAGCTTTTGAAGATATCAAATGCGCACCCGAGCGTTGGAGGACATCGTGAAAATCACGACTCGCATCACGATTTGTTGCATATTTGTCTTAAGCTATACCCTTGGTGCGTCCGCGCAGCAAACGCCCCACCCGCTATTAGAGCCGAGCACGACGTCGCCCACCGGGGACACGCTCCGCGACGGCGACTATTGTGCTGCAAGCTGGGGATGAGCTACTCATCAAGGCGTTTCAGCACCCGGACCTCGACGAGACGGTTCGGATTCGTCCCGACGGTAAGCTCTCTCTCCAGTTGGTACCGGACATCGCGGCTGGCGGTATGACACCTAGGGAGACTCTGATTAAGCTCTCCCTTTCCACAGGAGTATAGGTTAAAGTCACGCCAGCATGAAGCAAAGGACACTGGCGATGATGACTGGCTTTGAGCGGTACACCCAAAAGACCAAGCGGGCGTTATTCCTGGAGGAGATGGAGCAGGTGGTGCCCTGGGGCGCGCTCGGCGCGCTGATTGAGCCGCACTATCCGAAGGCGGGCAATGGGCGGCCGCCGGTGGGGGTGGAGCGGATGCTGCGGATTTATTTTCTGCAGCAGTGGTTCAACCTGTCGGACCCGGGGGTGGAAGAGGCGCTGTACGACTCGGCGGTGCTGCGGCAGTTCGTGGGCATCGATCTGGGGCAGGAGCCGGTGCCGGACGAAACCACGGTGTGCAAGTTTCGTCATCTGCTGGAGGAGCACCAACTGGGCGGGAAGATGCTGGAGACGGTGAACCTGCACCTGCAGGAAAAAGGAGTGCGCATCACGACCGGTACCATGGTGGACGCTACTATCATTCACGCCCCCAGCTCGACCAAGAACCGGAAGGAGAAGCGCGATCCGGAGATGCACCAGACCAAGAAGGGCAACCAATGGTACTTCGGGATGAAGGCGCATGTGGGCGTGGACAGCAAGACCAAGATCATCCACTCGGCGGCGGTGACCGCAGCCCATGTGGCCGACGCGACGGTGCTGCCGGAGTTGCTGCATGGCGAGGAGACGCGGGTGTGGGGCGACCAGGCGTATCGCGGGCAGAACGAGGTCATCCATGAATGCGCCCCGGGCGCGCAGGACTGCACGCACCGCCGCTATCGCTACAAAGACCGTGTCGATGAAGTGGAGCGGGCGAAGAACCGCAACAAGTCGCGGGTGCGGAGTAAGGTGGAGCACGTGTTCCAGATCTTGAAACTGAAGTTCGGCTTCGTGAAGGTACGCTACCGAGGGCTGAAGAAGAACGCCAATCGATTGTTTGCCGCCTGCGCCCTGGTGAACCTATTCCTGGTTCGTTAGAAACTGCTGCGCCTGGCGACCCTGTAAAGACCCATAGCGGCTTAGCTGGCCGCAGTGGCAGCGCTACAGCGATAAAATACACCCCACGTATCGGATCGTAAGGGTCATACTTCGCGGTCTTCTGACGCTGCGCCGCGAAAGCACTGCTTGTTCAGAGAGTCCCTAGCGAGCTATCCCGCGCGTTGGATCGTGCTTATGGAGAGTTCTTTAAAGAACCTAGAATCTCCGTTATTGTGCGTAGCTTCGCCGCCGAGAAAGTCTATGTGGCGGGTGAGGTGTTACAGCCAGGAGTCTTGCCGGTCTCAGGAGATGTGACGATCCTCGGCGCTGTCATGCAGGCTGGTGGCTTTCGGCCGACTGCCCGCAAGGATAGCATCCTACTCTTGCGCAATGACGGCCGCGGAGGCAAGAGCGTACAACTGGTTAACCTGAAACGCCTTTTGTCCAAAGGAGGATCCGACATGAAACTCCAACCCTTCGATGTGGTTTATGTGCCCCAGTCGCGGATCGCCAAAGTGGATCAATTCGTCGATCAGTACGTACGGCAGGTGCTCCCCGGTACGTTGACTGGAGGCTTCACATATCTGTTCGGATCGACTGTCTTCTTACCGACGAAATAGCGACGGGAGTCGACGAAATAATAATTACGATAAGCCCAGATCAACGGTTGAACCTTCGGGATGATGCACCTTGCCATCAAGTTGTCAGTGCTTCTGTGAAGCTCTCGGACCTGCCTGCCATCGCACGTCAGCCGCTCGCCGGCGGTTCATAACGCTTAGCTCACAACGGGAGAGACTTCAGCATCTCGCAGAATGCTCCTTAGTGCCAAACCAATCGGATAGTGTTTAAACCATCTGGTTGATCCAGCACGGCGTGCTGCGGGACACCTACGACCGTTAACGCGATGATTCGATTACGAAATCCCCGGGGACGGTGAAGATGGCTCGCCGATTGCCTTACAAGGTCAGTCGGCTCCCATTCCAGAACGCAAGCCACTCGGAGGAAACGCAGATGAATCAGCGTCTCAGCATCGCTTTGGTCCTCTTTACCCTGTCGCTCGTTTCCATCTGCAAAGCGCAACAGACACCCAACAACAAATCCAGCAACTCAGGACGAGGTGCTTCCAAAGCAGGCACCGAGGGACCGGTGATCGGCGGCAATGGCACAACAAACTACATTGCAATTTGGGCCACGCCCAGCTACTTGCTCAGTTCCGTGATCTATCAGACAAGTGGTGGGAACATTGGTATCGGAACCACGACACCCGCGGCGACACTGGACGTGAACGGCGGCAGTGTCAAGGCCGGCACCTTCACCGGCAGCGGCGCGGGGTTAACCGGCATACAGTTCTCACAACTCAGCGGTACCTTGGCCAGCTCCCAACTCGGCGGAAGCTATAACAATGCTGTAAATCTATCCAACACCTCGAATGTGTATTACGGTAACGGCTCGCACCTCACCGGAGTAGTTGCCGGGGCGGGTTCGCCTTATTACATTCAGAATGGGACCTCACAGCAGTCTGGCGCCAACTTCAACATCAGCGGCAACGGTTCAGCCAACAGTTTCAATAGTGCCACGACCTACTCCATCGCCGGGGGGACTGTGATGAACCTCGGCAGCCTGAGTGACCATAATCTGTTTCTCGGGCCGGGAGCAGGTCAGAACAACGTAGCCGGGACGGGGAAAGATAACGTCTTCTCCGGTTACTACGCTGGCTACAGCAACACCACCGGCATCTACAACGCCTTCTCCGGCTATGCGGCTGGCTTCAGTAATACCACCGGCTCCGAGAACACCTTTTTTGGCCTTGAGGCTGGCTACGGCAACACCACCGGCGTCTACAACACCTTCTCCGGCGTCCAGGCTGGCTACAGCAACACCACCGGCGTCTACAACACCTTCTCCGGTCTTGCGGCTGGCTACAGCAACACCACCGGCATCTTAAACACCTTCACCGGCTTCGAGGCTGGCAACAGCAACACCGTTGGCTTCGACAACACCTTCTCCGGTGCCTATGCTGGCGTCTACAACACCACCGGCAATTACAACACCTTCTCCGGTATGTCGGCTGGCTACGACAACACCACTGGCTCCGGTAACACCTTCTCCGGCTTCGCGGCCGGCAACCAAAGCGACAGCGGTAACAACAACATCTTCATCGGCTGCGAGGCTGGCTACTACATGCACAACGGTAACAACGACATCTTTGTCGGCGTGCGGGCTGGCTACGACAACACCATCGGCGGTAGCAACGACATTTACATCGGTAACCAAGGCACTCCATTAGGTACGGAAGACAACACCATTCGGATCGGCACGCAGGGTACCGGTCAGGGTGAACAGGATGCTGCGTACATTGCGGGCATCTACGGCAAAACGACAAGTGGAGGCATTCCGATATACATCAACTCCAACGGACAACTCGGAACTGCGTCCTCTTCGCTCCGCTTCAAAGAGCAAGTGCGTGACATGGGCAACCGCACCAACGAGCTGATGAAGCTGCGGCCGGTGACCTTCCTCTACAAGCCGGAGTACGCCAACGGCGAGAACACCTTGCAGTACGGCCTGATTGCGGAAGAGGTGGCGAAGGTCTATCCCGAGCTGGTGGCCTACGACAACGAGGGCCAGCCATACACGGTCCGCTATCAGTACCTTGCCAGCATGCTGCTGAACGAAGTGCAAAAACAGTATCGCCGCGCCAAAAAGCAGAATGAAGTCATTGAAGCGCAGCAGCAGGAGATTGAGGGCCTGAAGCTGCAACTGCAACTGCAGAACACGACGCTACAGCAGCGCCTGACGCGGCTGGAAACGCTTATCGCCCAGCCAGTGGCTGCGCGAGCACAGAACTAGAAAAGATTGTGTTCATGCCTAGCCAGCAAGGTTCGTATTGCCCGAGAATATATTCGCCGTCACCGCCATGCCACACAGCACGGTGATGGCCAAGCTTGCCGAACGCTGCTGCCATAGTCATTGAGGACCAAGTTCCCTCGCATAGTGCACAGCCCTACTTCAGCGATCGCAATCTTGGGGTAAACGAATCACTGTTGTTCTCGATTTTGTTTGAGCCTCGATCACCGTGGTACTGGAATCTACATCTTCACCCCAAATGAGAAGTCCCGGCCACCCAGGATCCCATCGCTTGGTGCTGGGTAAAGAAGTTTTCGTGACAACAGATGAGGACGTGCTCGCCCCGATGTCCTGTTTAGGCGGCCGCCCCCATCTGAGCGTGAGCTGAGTTTAAGATGACTGTTATGCGTTTCCATATGAACTGGTCTCGTAGTTTTCTTCTGGCCCTGTTGGTCTTGTCGCTGGTGCAGTCTTTGACCGCTCAGTTTCCGTTCGGCAAGAAGGAGAAGGAGTTTCAGACACATGAGCCCGATGCCGTCGCGGGTACCCTGCGCAGCGGCAATCCGACGCAGCGCAGCCAGTTGGCGACTGAGCTGAACATTATGGCGCCAAACTTCTCCGATGCGGCGGCCAAATCCACTGCTCCCTGCGTCAGCTTCGATCAAGTGAACGAGCGCCAGGTCCGCCTGCGTGCCGATGCCGCCAACGCAGTGATTGTGGCTGATTCTGGGGAATGCGACTCCACCTACCTCATCGTGTTCGATAAAGAACGCAAGGCGGAGTGGCGGCATGTGCAAACCGTCCGCTTGTCCTCGCACGTGCAGCGTCCGGAGGTAAGCTTTGCGGAGTTGGTGCAGCCGGGCGTGTCGGAAATCGTCGTCCATCGTGAGACCACGCGCGAAAGTGGCAGCGCGCAGCAGGAAAACTACGTGGTCCTGAAGCTGCTGCACAATCGGCTGGTGCCAGTGCTTGATACCGTGGAGCAGTATGACCTCGTCATGCCGAATCGCCCGGAGAATGACGCTGACAATGTCGAGCAGACGCAACAGTCAACCTTCACCGTGGTTGGGGGCGACGCGAAGGCTGGTCCGGGAACACGCATCCTGGAAAAAGAGGTGCTGAAAGAAAAGAAGGAGAGTCTCACTCTATATCGCTACTGGAGCTGGGACCCTGAATTGGAGAGATTTCGCTCAACCGCCTACGATGGCAGCAAAGATGAGACGGCAGCGCCGCCGGCGAAGAAAGCGGCCGCAAAACCACCGGCGAAGAAAGCGGCAGCGGCGGGACCAGAGAAGGAATAGAGATTGCCTGGCACGAGTTGGTCACGATTCTGAAAAATTATGTGGGATCGGCTCGCTAGCGGTAGACGTCCCGGCGGTGTCCAACCTTGAGTACAAGTATCACCAGTCTGCCCCTTTCAACCGTGTAAAGCACACGGTAGTCTCCCACCTGAAGCCGCCAAATATCATGCTTGCCAGAAAGCTTATTTGACCCTGGGGGATGAGGTTCCTCTGCCAGAGCATTGATTGCGCGGCCGATTCGAACTTGAACCGTTTGTGGAAGACTGTGGAGCGCTTTGCGAGCTGTGGGTTGAAACTCGATGGAGTAGCGCATCACACGCTCAAAGCTTCAGCTCTTTTTTGATCTGTTCCCAGGGAATCCTGGGGCCTGGCTCTTTCATTGCCTTCAGGGCGTCTTCCAGGTCAAGCCGGTCTTCGATCTGCTCCAGCAGATGCAGATCTTCAATAGGTACAACGGCTGCTACTGGCTTTTTCCGCCGATGCACGATGGTGCGCTCGCCGGCATACTCAGCGCGATTGACGAGGTCGGCAAATTGGGCCCGCGCGGTGCTGGTGGTAAGACGCTTAGACATGTACAAATTGTACCATTTGTACAGACTAAGAGGTCCACCAAAAAGGACGGGGCTCGCCGCCGCACTGACCCCTGACGAAACCAAGGATGTGCAGTCCGAGTTGAAGGAGGTGTGGCCGCCAGATTCACTCGTGTTGGTGATACGCAAGCCGCTCGGCAGCAGGATCGCATCGTGCTACCGAATCCACAAAGGCGACCACGCCATGCTCATCACCTACGGACTGGATAAAGATGGCAAAGTCTCGCCTTTTGCCAATGCCCCGATCAGGAGTACCAGTAGCCGGATGGCTTGCCCCTTCGATCACCGGCGCTAAAGCGCCTCACTAAAGTGCAACGCTTTTCCGGAGCGCTGAAGCGCTCCGTCCCCCGCATGAATGCGGGGGCTCCCACCAAGAAAGACTCTCTTCGAGTCATGATCTGCCTTTTTCGGGAGCCGCAGATTCTACCCGCCATCTCTGCGAACTTCAGCCTGGTACCCAAGGCACCGGGCTGCCTTTGCCCGATATGGAACGATGACGTCCCTGCGTTACAAGACTTAACCCGCCTCTAACCTAACTGCGCGTCATACTCAGCAGAGAGGAGTCTGACTGCCATGAGAAGCCACTCGTCGTGCAAACTGATGTTCCTGGTTCTCATCTGTCTCACCTTGACGGGTACGTCTAACGCGCAGGACACGCAGAGAGTCGAAATATTTGGCGGGTACTCTCTGCTTCACGATAGCTCCATGCTTTACCCAAGCACGGTTTTCAACGGATGGGATGGTTCGGCCACAGTGTTTGTCAATCGCTGGTTTGGCGTGACGGGCGATGTATCGGGCCATTACGGCTCGGAAACACAGGCGATACCTGCGCTTCCCGGCGGAACCGCGGGGAAGCTCGGGTTAAGTAGCAGCGCGTATACCTTTATGCTTGGCCCACACTTCACCTATCACAGGTCGCGCTATGCGCCATTTGCGCAGGCGCTCTTCGGCGGTTACCACCTACAGAGCACCGGAACCTTGTTGGTTCCCGTGATGTGCGGCCCTCCAGTGACTTGTGGGGGCCCTGCCAATGAAAGCATGGTCCAAAGGGGATTCGCAATGGCATTGGGTGGAGGGCTGGATATCGACCTGGGCCATGGCATCAGCTTCCGGCCAGTGCAAGCTGAATATCTACTTCGGCGCGCCGTTGAAGTATTACCAAACAACGGGTCCTTCTTTTCTTTCGCCTATAATGCCAACGACTTTCGCTATTCGACGGGTATAGTGTTTCACTTCGGGCGTCATCTTGGTACGGACAAGTAGTTCCAGAGAGGCTGCATACCGAGTGCTCCGGTTCGCCCTTCCTTTGGGCCAACCTGGTATCACAGGGATCGACACCCCTCACGGTGTAGATTCCGTTCGTACCAATGTAGTCTGGGAGAAATCGAGTCCGAGTGGATGGGCAAAGACCGTCAGCTGGAAATGTTCGGCGGGCCAGCTCGAGCCTTCCTCAACCCCGGTTCGCGTCCAAAAGACGGACGCGAAGCTGGGGCACCAGGCGGTGGCCGAGTCTGCGGCCCACCGATAAGAATGAAAATTCACCACGGAGGCACGGAGATCACGGAGAAAATTCGATGGAAACTAAAACTCCGTGTCCTCAGTGTCTCCGTGGTAAATGATTTTCGACGGAGCGAAGCGAGAAATCTGCTTTTGTTGGCGTTGGAACTTTAGCCCACCATCTCTTCGAATTTTAGAGGATTGGGAGGCACGGGATGGGATGGAGGTTCAGTCGTTTTCAGGACCTGATAAGTGTGACTGATGCGGTGGATCACCGTAATCGTGCTAAGCACGGCGATCACCCACAGCACCGGGCCCATGCGGTTAAACAGGGCTCCTATGATGATCAGGACGATGCGCTCAGGGCGCTCCATGAAGCCGACCTTGCAGCTTGGGATAAGCGACTCAGCGCGCGCGCGGGCGTAGCTCACCATCACCGAGCTGATCATGACGAAGGCGGCCATTACCACGTAGAAGAACCGGTTGGCGCGTGCGTAATAGACCAGCAGGCCGAAGAACAGCGCCACGTCACTATAGCGATCGATGATGGAATCGAAGAAGCCGCCGAACTGCGTGACCTGGTTGGTGGCGCGAGCCACACGGCCGTCCACCATGTCGAAAATGCCGGCGCCAATAATCACCAGCCCGGCGTAGAGAAACATGCGGCGCTGGTTCTCGGCGTGGGCGTAGCCGAAGAGAACACCGGCTACTACGTTGATCAGCAGACCAATGAAGGTGAGCGCGTTGGGCGAAATCCGGGTGAGCGCCAGACCGTGGACAATCTTATACAGAAGCCACTTAGAGGACCGCCCTACTGCGCTCGTCCAGGTCATTACGCGCCATTATCCTTCGTCGTGAATGGTGGTCAGTTTCAGCACCTCTAGTTCGCGCTTGCCGGCAGGGGTAACGACCTCGCTGACGTCGCCTACCTTCTTCCCCATGAGGGCGCGACCAATCGGGGAACTGGTGGAGATCAGTCCCTTGGTCACATCCGATTCTTCGCTGGTCACCAGCTTGTACTCAATCCGTTCCTCTTTGGTGGAATCATAAACCACCACGGTCGAGCCGATGGCGGCGCGATCCCGAGGAATGTTCGCCATGTTGATCATCGAAAGATCAGCCATCCGCTGCTTGAGTTGACCCAGGCGAGCGCGAACAAACTCCTGCCGCTGTTTGGCCATGTGGTACTCGGCGTTCTCGCTAAGATCGCCCATGGCTACCGCTTTCTTCAGCTCTTTGGGCAGCTCGTGATTGAGCTCGTGCTCGAGAACGGCAATCTCTTCCGACAGCTTCTTCTTGATGTGTTCAGGCATACTTCGGAGTTGATGGGTTCGGGCGACGGGACGCCGCTCGAAAGCATGGCAACATTATACGACGAGCAGTATTTCCCTATCCTGAATCGCGGTTCCTGCCGCTACCGTAAGACCCAAATGGCGGATGGTTTGCTCTCGCCTGCGCGGCTTGGACCTCTCGGCGACCGCACAATTCGCCGAAAACCGATGGTGTCTCAGTTTGAAATCGCGGTAAGGGGCGAGCAGTCACGGGACACAGCAGGAGGCATGGCTTTCGCCCGTTGTCCCGATCGATGGAAGTTAAGAATACTTTACCTTACGCAATATCTCTTAACCGTCAGAGTCCCACGATCAGTGTTTCCATAGATAACCGACCTCCCCCGGCTGAAACGAGGTGCTGGATCATGGAACTCCACACGGAACTAAATTACGGTGCGAGGCTTATCATGTGGTCGCTTCGAGCGCTGCTGTGGGCGGCTATCCTGTTGACTGCCATTCCCGTTCAAAAATTGACGGCTCAGTCGCAACAAGGACCCTCCGAGACGCCGACATTTCGGGCGACGTCAAACCTGGTCTTTCTCGATGTGACGGTGCTGGACAAGGCGGGACGCCCAGTGGTGAAGGGGCTCACCAAAGACGACTTCATCATCACCGAGGACAAGAAATCGCAGCGCATCTTCTCATTCGAAGCGCCGGAGACGCACGTGCTGGGTGCGAATGCCGGAGATGACAACCCGGATGGAAAGGCTCCGGTGACCATCTTCGTGCTCGATCGCTTGAATTCGAGCTTTGATGACTTTGTGTTTTTCCGCTATTCGATGCGCAAGTTTCTGGCGGCACAGCCGGCGCAATTGAAGTCTCCTGCGGAATTGATGGTGGTCGGAAATGAATCGCTGGAGATGCTGCAAGGCTACACACGAAACAAGGCGGACCTTCTGTACGCACTGGATCATTTGCCGCCCGCGTTGCCCTTCAAGGAGATGCATGGTGCCTTCTACTGGGAGCGGGTTGCGCAGTCGATCGATGCCCTGCAACAGATCGCGCTGCAGAATACGGCCGTGCCCGGTCGGAAAAACATCGCGTGGCTAGGCAACGGAGGCCCCGCCGTCAACATGCAGTTTTTGACTGGATCGGTTGTGGGCCATCTACAGCACTATGTGCATACCACGACTAACATGCTGGTCGCTGCGCGGATCAGCCTGTTTGTGATTTACCCAACGCTGAAGGTTAACCCAACGCTGAGGGTTAATGACCGGAGCATATTGCTCAGTGCGATGGATGCGGGCGTCAACATCGGTGACGACGATCCTTTTGCGGGCGACATCAACTTCGGCGTGTTCTCCAATGAGACTGGAGGCAAACTCTTTTACAACCGCAACGACGTTGACACCGAAATCAAGCAGTCCCGGCGACTGGGCTCGGACTACTACACGCTGACTTACCAGCCCCATGACGTCGACCCGGACGGTAAGTTCCGGCGGATTCGCGTGACCCTGCGCAATTCGAATCTGCGGGCGCTGACGAAGGCCGGCTACTTTGCGCCGGACAGGAATGAGCCGGTCGATCCTCAACAGCAGACGATGATCAAACTTGCCGAGGCTGCCCGGTCAACCATCCCTCTCACGGCATTGGATATGAATATATCCGACGTCGTGCAACACCCGGACACCCGTACGGCAGAGTTTATGGTGCAACTGAAAGGGAAGAACCTTGACTGGCAGGCAACAGACGACGGAAGGAGCACTGCGGACCTGATTCTGGCAGAGGCGAGCCTGACCGGGGACAAGAACATTCTGGCTTCTAAGACGGAAAGGGTAACTATCTCTTCAACCGTGCAGGATCCAACTCGACGGGCAGAAGAGGTGACACGTTTGCCGCTCACGATTCGGGTTCCACGCAAGACCAAGAGCGTGCGGGTGGTGATGGAAACCGAAGAGGGAGGACGGATTGGCGCGGCTGATCTGGACCGCAAGACGATCGACGCCGCGCCTGCGATGCCAACGCCTGAGCCGCAACTAGTTCCACGCGGGCCAGGATACGTACCGCCTACGACTCCGCAGACACATTAGGCCGCAGCGTGACATCACCCGAAAACCCCGTCAATTGACCCTTTTCAGGCAACGGGGGTATAATCCGAACAGCGTATTGAGCCGCTCTTCCTCTTAATACCCCAGGGTCAGTCCCTGGGTATAGTACTCCGGCCCTCATGAATAACCTAAGTTTCAGCATCGGAGACAAGGTCGTTTACCCGAACCATGGGGTGGGCGTAATCGAGCAGATCAGCAGTCGCACGATCGGCACTCAAGTCGAGAAATTCTACCTGCTAAAAATCAAGGCCAGCAGTTTGAAGGTCATGGTGCCGTTCCATAATGTGGGCAGCGTCGGGCTGCGGAAAGTGGTTCGCAACGGCGAGGTGCAGAAGATTCTCGATTTCCTCAACGATGGCAAGTGCGAAAACCACGCCGATTGGAAATACCGGTTCAAAGAAAACTCCGACAAGATGCGCACCGGTTCTCTGCTTGATGTCGCCGTGGTCCTCAAGGGGCTGCTGGTTCTGGCCCAATCCAAAGCACTCAGTTTCCGGGAAAAGAAAATGCTCGAGCGGGCCCGCTATCTGCTGGTGAGCGAGCTGGCTATGTCCAAAAATTGGGAAGAGACCGAGGTTGAGGACCTGCTCAATAAAGCGCTATCCAAGTCCAAGCTCCGCTTTCCCGAAGCGTCGAGCATGGAAGCCTGAACTTAAAGCGGATCTAAAGCTGCTAGAGAGATCTTTGAGGATTGCGTTGTACTCGCAGTCGAAGAATCTCTTGTGCCTGTCATCCTGAGCGAGCGCAGCGAGTCGAAGGACCCCTATTGCTGCTGGAACGCGGGATGGCCGCGCGCTGGAGCAACAAGTCTGGATCGCTGGCGGCCAAAGGGTTCCTTCGACTCAGGATCACACTCCGGATTCTGGAATGCTTCCAAATCAGTCAGCGTCGCCCCCTTTTCAACATCCCCTTGCGCAAGTAGCGACGCCAATCATAAAATGCAGCGGATTAGTTCCAAGGTTCGAACTCCGCACTAGCCGTGATCATCTGAAACCCTATGCCAGGAACATTGCACATCTTTCGCCTAAAACCTGATCCACCGCAATACCAAGTGAACATCAACGTCGGCGCGAATTCGTGGGTGCGGGTTTTAGACGCTCATGGCCTCGATGAATTTTTGCGCCACACCTGGGCCCTACCCGAAAGCGAGGTTGACGCCATGCTGGGTGAGATCCGCTCCAGCGGGCACACGACCGAGGCCTTGGTGGACATCCCGGAATCGCACTTGGCGGAAATGGGTTTCGTCGAATCGCCCAGCGACGAGTAGCTCGCACTTACGCGGAATTACTCCCCGCGGGTGTTTGTCATCGAGGACCGCAAAGAGGGAACAGCGCACCCTCACCCAACCAGCACCGCGCCACCGTTCACGTTGAATATCTCGCCGGTGATGAATCCCGCGTAGGGAGTGCAGAGGAACAAAATGGGAGCGGCAATCTCCTCTGGCTTGGCGACGCGTCCCAGAGGAATTTTGGCGAAGATCTCCGCACGGTATTTGGGATCGTTGAGCGCGCCCGCTGTCATGGGAGTATCCACCCAGCCCGGCGCAACGCAGTTGACGTAAATGCCGTAGGGCGCAAGTTCCGTGGAGAGCCCCTTGACCATGCTGATGATCGCGCCTTTAGTGGCCGCGTAGTCGCAGTGGTTGTCCTCTCCGCGCTGGCCAGCGGTTGAGCTGATCATCACGATATGCCCGCCGCGGGCCTGCCGCTTCATCTGGGCAACGGAATGCTTCACGACCGCAAATGCGCTGTCGAGGTTAACCGCGAGAGTGGTGCGCCACTGGTCGTCGGCCATCTGATCGATAGGTGCGTCATTTAACCAGATACCGTGATTGACCACTAGCGCATCGAGCGACCCAAAGCGCTCGAACGCAGCGTTCACCAACGCTGCCGCATTCGCGGTACCGGTGAGATCAGCCTGCACGGCATGGCTTACATCGGCTCCGCATTCCTGGACGAGTTGCTGCGCTTCGGACTTTGCGCTCTTGTAATTGAAAACGACTCGGGCCCCGGCGCGAACGAACAGGCGGACGGTCGCTGCGCCAATGCCGCGCGAGCCTCCGGTGACGAGGGCTACTTTTCCGTCGAGTGACAACGTGGGATGGGAAGACATGGCTCTCAAAAAGCTACCACATGGCAGGTGTGGTCAGCACTGAGGTGGGAATCGTAGAACCTTGAACAACCCGAGAGGTGGCCAGATGGAGTCACCACTATTGCCTGATTGTCTTCTACCTTAACTACATTTATCATTCGGTGCTCAACTTCAAACGAAGGAAAAAGCAGTACAGAAGTCTCGATACCGGAGGCATCTGCATGCACCGTTGCGTATACAACCTTGCTTCAGCCGAGCCGATTGCCCGGTATTCCTCAGATTGTGAATCGAGCTGACGTCGGCGGTCACTGCGACGCGCTGAGCGAGAGATTACTGCGCACACTGAAGCTGTTTTTCGATACAGATAGAGTCAAAACCTAAATTACGGAGAATGAAAAGCATGAACAAGAAACTTTTTGCAGGGCTGTGCGCGCTCACGATGGCCGCCTTCTGCAGCGTGCCGACAACGGCGCAGATGTCAACCGTCAAGGAAAAACCGCCGATGTACTCGTACGTCGGGTTTTGGAATATCCCCCGTGCGCAGTGGGCAGACATGGCAAAGGCAGACGCGGCTGACCAGGCAATCCTGGATAAGGCGCGTCGCCAGCGGGACACTCGTGGGATATGGCAACGATGTGAATCTGGTTCACCAGCCCGAGGGCCCAACTCACGACGAATGGTGGTCGGCGATGTCCATGGCCGGGTTGCTCAACGTGCTGGACCAGTTCTACAAGTCCGGCAGCTCCACTACTCCTGTCCTGGCCAGTGCCACGAAACATTGGGATGGCATTTTCGTCAGCCGGTATTACAACTGGCATTCCGGAACGTGGAAGGATGCGTATACCCACGGGTCGTCCTATAAATTGAAAGCGAATGCGCCGGACGACGCGGTGGAGACACTCAGCAAGAACATGGTCGTGCCGCTGCTGGAGAAACTGCTCGCCGACGGGACGATTAACGAGTACGAAATCGACACCGAGGCGATCCACACCGAAGCGCCCGGCACGTTTTGGATTTTTTACCTCTCGGCGAACGCAGAAGGCCTGGACAAGGTCAACGCGGCGTTGCGGGAGGCCCTGAAGTCGAACCCGCTGAACGGGCCGGCATTTGATTCCATGGTGGACTTCACCGAGCACCGCGATTATCTGTCTCGCACGAACGCGACCTACAAATAGTTCCTTGTGTTGCTTTCCTGGTCCGCGAGCGACCCGAGATGTGTGGCGCCGCTCGCGGGCCAGATTGTAGCTTCCCCGCTCGCTTCCCTGTCTTGGTTCTGATAAGGGGCTTTCGGTAGAAATGGCCGCTTAGAGCGGTTTCGGGATTAGTGTATCCGCCCGTTCGGGTAGTGCGGCGGTTTAGCGCCGCGTTCGCCGCGCCCCAAGGTCACGCGGGCCTGAAGGCCCGCACTACCCGTGCAAACCGGACACAGCTATTGCGGAACTGGTCTAGCAACGTGCCAACCCAGCCGGCATCCCAACAGAATTTCCTCTTGACAATGTACTAGTATACTAGTACATTGTTGCCGTAATGAGTTTCCGTCCGCCTCTCTTCCGTTTTCGGCTTGACTTCAAAAGCGGCGTACCGGTTTATCGCCAGATCATCGACCAGGTGCGTGGGGGTATGGCTTCGGGGACGCTTGCGGTCGGCGACCAACTGCCGACCGTGCGCCAACTCGCCGTCGACTTATCCATCAATCCCAACACCGTGGTTCGTGCTTATCGCGAGCTCGAACTCGGTGGATTGTTGGAGACGCATCAGGGAACGGGCACATTTATCAGCAGGCAAAAGCTACGAGGCGGGGAAGAGGAACGCGCGCGGCAGTTGGCCCAGATCGTCGCAGACTGTGCGGCTCGCGCTGGGGCAGCTGGCTTTACGGTAGAGGATTTAGTCGAACAGTTGCAGGCGTTGGTTCCACAGCCAACGCGCAGGAGGTGAAGTCATGAACAAAACTATTTTGGCACAGATCAATGGCGTAGCAGTTGCAGCATTCGTGCTCTGTCTCGGCGTCGGCGCCTTGCTCGGCGTAACAATGCACCGCGCTGCGCCGATAATCATGGGCGGACTGCTAGGCCTGTACTTACTGTTCGCGATTAAGGTGGTGCGGCAATGGGAGAAGGTCGCGCTGCTGCGCTTGGGCCGCTACGTCGGTCTCCGCGGGCCGGGAATATTTCACATTGTGCCAGTTGTGGAGACTCTCAGCCCCTTCGTGGATCAACGCGTTCGCGTGGCCAGCGTGACGGCCGAGTCCACCCTGACTCGTGACACGGTTCCCGTCAACGTTGATGCCATTGTCTTCTGGCTGGTGTGGAACGCGGAAAAGGCAATCCTCGAAGTGGAGAATTTTCTCGATGCCATAAATCTGAGCGCGCAGACTGCGCTGCGGGAGTCCATTGGCCGTCACGAACTGGCGCAAATGATCACCGAGCGCGAAACACTTGGTCGAGAGCTGCAGCGCATCCTTGACGAGAAGACAAATCCGTGGGGAATAACGGTGCAGTCGGTGGAAGTCAGAGACGTGAGAATTCCGCAGGGTCTGGAAGACGCCATGTCTCGACAAGCCCAGGCCGAGCGTGAACGACAGGCGCGAATCATTCTGGGCCACGCCGAAACCGAGATTGCCGACAGTTTTGTGCAGGCTGCGGCCGCATACACCGAAAATCCAACAGCTCTGCACCTTCGCGCCATGAACATGCTGTATGAAGCCATCAAAGAACGGGGTTCCATGGTGATCGTGCCGTCGTCAGCGGTAGAGACGATGGGGCTCGGCGGGACCCTGGCAACCGCGTCACTCGGCGGAGCAAAACCCTAACAATTCACTTGAATAGGTCGAAAGGAGCAGGACGTATGAACCACTTACTCGAAGTGTGCCTTCTCGCGCTAGCCTTAACAACAACTGTTACTCCTCGTGTTGCCGCGCAATCTCCGGTAGTCCGTGCGAACTCTTCGTTCGCTGGAACCTGGGAGGGCAGGATGACCGTCCCGGAATCTGAGGCCACTGCCCACGAGGCTCAAGCGATGCAAAAGGGGATCAGCGTGGAACTGCCTGTCACCAGTAACGCGGTGCCGATGCCCGATGCGGACCAGGAAGACTCGTTGATCCTGAGTGTTACTGACGACGGCGGCGTGTACTTCGGAATCAATCCAATCAGTCTCGCGGCCTTGGCGGAAAAGGTCAAGGATAGTCTTTCCAACCGGACAGAAAAGAAGCTGTACATTAAGGCGGACGCTCGCACTCCGTATGCCAACGTCGTGAAGGTTCTAGACGCTGTGCGTACAGCGGGTGTCGATTCTCCGACCCTACTGACAGCCCAACAAGACTCGTCGGAACCGGGAACTCTAGTGCGTCCGAAAGGATTGGAAGTATTGGTTGGACGGTCATTGCCCTCTGGTTCGGGGGCAGCGGTCGTGCAAGTGCTGAACTCGGGGCAGCGACGGCCCACGCTGACGATTAACAACGACCTCATTCCCTGGACGTCTCTGCAAACCACACTACAGCAGCTCTTCCAGAATCGAAGTGAGAAAGTGGTTGTGGTAAAAGCAGATGGCATATTGCCATTTGCCGAGGTCGTGCATGTGATCGATATGTGCCGTTCGACGGGAGCTGACGTCGTTCTGGTCACCCGATAACCGGGGCGTACAGGCCGCTGGCTGCGAGTATGCTGTGGTGAGCACGCAGCCGGCCACCGGCTCGCAATGCAATATGGAACGCCGCGGCTTTCGCCTGGCCTACACCAAGCTGGTCATGATGCACGAATAGCCCGAGCACGCGCCGCGCGCAAATGGAGCAGACGATGGACATTGAGGCCATTCGCAAGTATTGCCTTCAATTCCCGCACACTACCGAAATCGTGCAATGGGGAGCGGACCTGTGCTTCAAAGCGGATGGCAAGCTGTTCGTAGTGGCTGCCATGGAGATGGTGCCGCAACGGATTTCGTTCAAGTGCACGCCCGAGAACTTCGCCGAGCTGTGCGAGCGTCCCGGAATCATTCCCGCGCCTTACATGGCGCGCGCACAGTGGGTGAGCCTTGAACGACTGAACGCGCTAGCCGACTCGGAGCTGCGGGAAATGATCGCCGAATCTTACCGGCTGGTGTGGGAGCGCCTGCCGATGAAGCGGCGAGTTGAGTTGGAAAGCGGCACGGCAGGTGCACGGCCATCGGCAGTCCGCAAGCCGAAGAAGGCGTCTCGGAAATCATCGGTCGAGACGAAGTCGATCAAGACGAAGTCATCGGCGAAGACAAGGACAAAACGCGCAAAGGCGGGCCGGCGAGGATGAATCGGATGGTGAGCCTGCGCTGCTTCATCATCGTGGGCGCCGTGTTTTCAGTTGCGCTGCAGACGACCTCGGCCGGAGCCCAGTCAACTTCCGCACCGGGCTCGCCCGGAACACCCCATGCTTCGGTCTCGCCACAGACCGCAGCGCTGGAGCGCGAATTCTTCGCTGCCATTCGCGATGGGGACGCCAAAAAGTTCCTGTCCTATGTGCCCGAGGAAGGTCTCCACGTCGGTCCGCAAGCAACGCCGTTGAGTCGTGCCGAGGTCGAAGCACAGTTGTCACATCACCGCGGTCTCTACTGCAAGCTGTTCGACTCTTCGTGCATCGACGCACCCATCAAGCTGGATGCCAGCGCGCGCGCCTGCTCGGACCGCGAGCTGCTCACCCATTCGGAAAAGATCCGCACCGCCGCCAGCGAGACGGTGCGCAACAGCGTGCGCCAGGCGATCCTGGTAGCCGAGGTCAAGAACGATCCGTGCGGCGGCGCGAGCCTGATCGATTTCATCTTCAACGATGTAAACGGCGAGTGGAAGCTGTTCTCGGTGCCGTAGGGCTTCGCTGTGAGGTGCGACCGGCCCAAATCGGGAAATGCGACAGGTTTTCCCGTAAGAGGAATCCCGCGTTTAAAGGCGTTTACAGCTATCAAATCGCTTCGGAAGTACTTTGTGGGTCGTCCGCCGCCTCAAAGTCTCGCCTACGGGCACGCCAGGGCTCGTAAGGGGCATTCTAGGAGATACTCATTATAGCCAAATAGTGGTTGGCATATATGACATGTAAGTTTTGGTTTATATCGCTAATTATTGTCACCTAAGTGCTAGCTCCATACTCTTGAGACGCTCAATCCAGTTTGCCCAGCCCACGAAGTGGTGATGGCCCGAGCTTGGTGCCCCTCCTCACGGGCGCTTCCTTCGCGCTGCATCAGCCTTCATATTGTTCGTCGCTGACCTGTTCCATCCAGTCGACAACTTTTCCGTCGGACTTCTCCTGAAGGGCGATGTGCGTCATGGCCGTGGTCGGCGCGGCCCCATGCCAGTGCTTCTCGCCTGGCTGGAACCAAACTACGTCACCGGGCCGGATCTCCTCGATTGGACCGCCCCAGCGTTGCGCGCGGCCACATCCAGCCGTGACGATGAGCGTCTGACCGAGAGGATGCGTATGCCATGCGGTCCGCGCGCCCGGCTCGAAAGTTACGCTGGCGCCTTGAACCAGTGCCGGATCGGGTGCCTGAAAAAGCGGATCGATGCGGACGGTGCCGGTAAACCACTCCGACGGTCCCTTGGCGGAAGGTTGCGAGCCAACTCTTTTGATTTCCATTTTGTCTGTCCTTACTTGATCGTTGTCTTTTTGCCCTGTGTCTTGTATGTTCTCGCTCGAGAGGAGCCAAGCAGCGGCATTTGTGCCCGATCAACGCGGCTGGGCGAGGACGGCAACGTCGAACTTTGAATAGCACTTCTTCACGTCGTGGGCGCCGTACTTGTCACGGAATTTCTTAACCACGGACGACACCTGTGTGGGATCGGTGATAGGGACAGCCTTGAAGTCGGCTTCTGCATCCCGCGCGGCGATTCGAATCAGCGGGTTATTGAGTACGTTCTTGTACCACTGTGTATCCGAACCCTGAACCTGCAGCAGGTACAGGTTGTCGTCGTCCCATACGAACCAGATTGGTATTGAGATGGTACGTCCTGACTTTCGGCCGGTCACACTAATCGTAATTTCGCGATACCGGGAAAGCCGGTCCTTTAGAGCATCGTTCTTTGTTGGCATTTGCAGCTCCTGGGCTAAGTGTCAGCTTAAAACTCCTGTGGTGTCGGCCGGTATAAAGGTTGCCGTATCAAAGTTGGTGGGTCTTCGAAGAGAGTTCCGGCGCCACTCACAGACCTGTCATCTTCTCCAGGCGTTCTGGATACCGATCACCCTGCACGGTGATTTTCGAAGCGGCGCCGTCGATTTCGTCTAGATCCTCGGGCATAAGTCGGATCGACACCGCTCCGATGTTCTCTTCGAGACGATGTAGCTTTGTTGTGCCCGGGATTGGAACGATCCACGGCTTCTGCGCGAGCAACCAGGCGAGTGCGATTTGAGCAGGAGTCGCGTTCCTGCGCTTCGCAATCCTGCCGAGCAAGTCGATCAGTGCCTGGTTCGCCTTGAGGGCCTCCGGCGTGAAGCGAGGCAGCGTGCTGCGGAAGTCGGAGCTGTCGAACTTGGCACTCTCGTCGATCTTGCCTGTCAGGAAGCCCTTGCCGAGAGGACTGTACGGCACCAGACCGATCCCAAGCTCCTCGAGTGTGGGAATCACTTCCTGCTCCGGCTTCCTCCACCACAAGGAGTATTCGTTTTGCAGGGCGGTGAGCGGCTGCACCGCGTGGGCGCGGCGAATCGTCTTTACGCCTGCCTCGGAAAGTCCGAAGTGCTTGACCTTACCGGCTTGGATCAGTTCCTTCACTGCGCCGGCAACATCTTCAATGGGCACGTTCGGGTCAACCCGGTGCTGATACAACAGATCGATCGTCTCGACCTTGAGCCGCTTGAGCGAACCTTCAACGGCCTGCTTGATGTGCTCGGGCCGGCTGTTCACGCCTGCCGCTCCCGGCCGATTATCGCTGCCACCTAGATCGAACCCGAACTTGGTGGCGATGACTACTTTGCCGCGGTACGGCGCGAGGGCTTCGCCCACCAATTCTTCGTTCAGGAACGGGCCGTACACTTCGGCGGTGTCAAAGAACGTAATGCCATGCTCGACGGCGGCGTGCAGAAGATCGGTCATCTCCTTCTTGTCTTTAGGCGGGCCGTAGGAAAAGCTCATTCCCATGCAGCCGAGTCCGACGGCGGACACTTCCAGTGGGTTGCTTTTTCCAAGTCTGCGTTTTTGCATTATTTCTCCTCCTATGGATAGACCCGCGCGAAGACGGCGCCTTGGCACGCGTACGTATACCTAAACTAGATGTTCGCCGGGGGCTCCGATATGCAAAACGCGTGACCCTGGTTCGCTTCTAGTCGTTCCGCCCGTGGTTCACAGCGCTCGACGCTCCTAGCGTTGTAGATTCTTTCACGCCGAAGCGATCTGGGAGTGATCGTATCCGAGTGGACGGCCGGAGATGGTGAGTTGAAAATGTTCGGTGGACCAGCCGAACCTTCCTCAAGAACGGACGCGAACCTGATGGGATAAGAACGAAGGCTTCAACGGAGTCGGTATGCTTGAGTTTGTGAGGACCAAGCTCCGAGTCAGGAGAAGCCTTCATGATTATTGTAGGGTGTGATTTCCATCCCCGTTGGCAGCAAGTGGCGATTTTCAATGCGGCCACCGGCGAAATCGTGGAACGCAAACTGATCAACGGTAACGGTGAGGCCGAGGAGTTTTACCGCGGCTTGCCGGTACCTTGCTTGGTGGGTGTGGAGAGTTGTGGCAACAGTCAGTGGTTCCTGGAGTTGCTGGAGCAGTTGGGTCATGAGGTATGGGTGGGCGATGCGGGCCAGATTCGGGCCAGCTATGTGCGCAAGCAGAAGACGGATCGGCGCGACGCGGCGCACCTTCTGAAGCTGCTCATGGAAGGTCGTTTTCCGCGGCTGTGGAGGCCGGATGCCGCGGTGCGCGATCTACGCCAGTTGCTGATCCATCGTCATCGCCTGGTGCAGATTCGTACGCGCGTGAAAAACGGGTTGCAGCACCTGGCAATGAATCGCGGAATGCAGAAGAAGAACAAGCTGTGGAGCGCAGCCGGACAGCGGGCTTTTCTGGCGTTACCGCTGCCAGGTTGGGCGCGGTGCCGACGAGAAGATCTGCTGGCGCTGTTGGCCAAACTGGACGAGCAAATCCGACCGCTGGAGGCGGCGGTGGAGAAAGCGGCGTTTGCCCACCCGCAAGCGAGGCTATTGATGACGCAGCCGGGAGTGGGCGCGATCACGGCGCTGGCGTTCGTGGTGACTATTGGCGAGGTGGCGCGGTTTGGGCGCGGCAAACAGGTCGCCAGCTATCTGGGATTAATTCCACGCGAACACAGTTCGGGTGGTCAACAACGGCTGGGCGCGATCAGCAAACAGGGCAACAGTTTTATGCGCATGCTGCTGGTGGAAGCGGCGCAGACAGCGGTTCGCCTCGATGAAGGACTGCGCAAGAAGTATCAACACCGTTGCCATAGCAAGGCCAAGGGAGTAGCCAAGGTGGCGGCGGCCCGTAAGTTGGCGGTACGACTCTACTGGATGCTGCGCAGCAACACGGCGTATCCGGAGATCGTTCATAACGAGAGCAGCTCGCGGTGCCCCATGGCCGGCGCAAGCTAGGCCGCGAATCTGATTGGGCGCTCTCGCATCCAGACGGCCGGTGCAAAAGACGCGCTAACGCGCTTGGAAAACGAAAAAGCCGTTTTCCACTTTCGCACCGGCGACGGCGGCTGGATGTTCGCAAAAAGCATCATGGCGGAAAGCAAACGCCGTATCGATGGGTGGTGGAACGAGTAGTTCCACCGGCAATGAGCAGCGAGTCATGTTCCAGAGTCTTGGTCCTCACAACCCAACTCTGGCGTCTCCTCCAGCGGTGTTCGCGCACCGCCCAGGAAAACCTCGCGCTTGACAACGCCTTCGTTCTTATCGATGGGGCACCAGCCAATCCTTTGCCGTCACGATTGGTTGTGGCAACAGTAATCGTTTTCCTTGAAGTGCGCCGCGATCGGATGTAAAGTGCCATGATCGAAAACGGCAACCGTCAACGGTCGTATTCAGCAAAGGGGTCCACCATAACCAACTCGGCACAACATTCGACATTAGATTTGCGCAACAGCCTGTCCGGACCAGCCTTCGCGCTGGTGCTGGTTTGTGCGCTGACACTGGTTGCAACGCAATCCGCGCAGACGCAGACATTCACCGTCCTTCACACCTTCACTGGCGCACAGGACGGAGGTCAGCCGTTTGCTGGATTGGCAATAGACGCAGCAGGTAACTTGTACGGCGCGGCGAGCGACGGCGGCAACCACGGCGGCAGTTGTCCCTCTTACGGTTGCGGCACCGTGTTCAGGTTGCAGAAACGGGGAACGGGCTGGGTATTTTCGCCCTTGTATGCTTTTCAGGGAGCACCCGATGGAACCGGTCCTCAAGGGGTGGTCATTGGCCCCGAGGGCAACCTCTACGGAACGACCTTGGAAGGCGGCCAGGGAACTTGCGGCCTTGGTCCAAGCGGTTGTGGCACGGTTTTCCAGTTGCGGCCTCCCGCCACCTTTTGCCACAGCGTACTGTGCCCGTGGGACGAAATCCCTCTGTACCGGTTCAGAGGGTCTGGTGATGGAGGAGTTCCCGCTAACGGCGATCTCGTGTTCGATGCTGCGGGAAACATCTATGGAACTACCTATCAAGGCGGCGCACATAACTACGGCACCGTTTATGAGATGACGCACTCGCAGGGCGGCTGGATTGAAAGTGTTCTTTACAGCTTCGATAGTAGCTGGGGGAATCCTTACAGCGGCGTGATCTTTGACCACTCTGGTAATTTCTATGGGACTACCACCCAGGGGAGTCAATACCCCAGCGGCGCAGCTTACCAGTTAACTCCATCGGGGGCGGGCTGGACGGGCAATGTTCTCAGTGGTTTTCAATGCAGTCAGGATGGATGCAATCCGCGGGGCGGTTTGATCTTCGATAGCGCGGGTAATCTGTATGGTGGGACGGGTGGAGCTGGCCCGAACAATGGCGGCACGGTTTACGAACTGGTGGCTTCGCAGGGCTGGAACTTCAACTTGCTGTTCAGCTTTACCGGACCTGGCGGAGGCGGTCCCATCGATCGCCTTGTCATGGATGCAAGGGGAAACCTCTATGGCACCACCAACGCGGACGGCATCCACAGGCAGGGTTCGGTTTTCAAGCTGACTCCATCCAGTGGCGGCTGGATCTTAACTGACCTGCACGACTTTACCGGCGGCAGCGACGGAGGAAGTCCCGAAGGCGGAGTCGTACTCGACTCACAGGGCAATATCTACGGTACGACGGCACTCGGTGGGAATTTGCTCGATTGTGTTTTTGGCCAGGGCTGCGGAGTCGTCTGGGAGATCACGCCGTAAAGCGAGACGCTGCGGGACGCTGAGCGTTGTGCGGTTACTGACGTAACATCGCCATATCACAAGCAATCAGTGATGCCTGCTGTCGCCCGGCACCGCCCGAAAAGGTAAGATGTCTCGATGGAAACCATCGCCGAATACAAAGCTCGCATCCTCTCCTACATCGAAGGCAAGGACCGCTCGAGGTCCAGCGCAAGACGCCGGAACTTCTGGCGGACATGGCCGTCTCCGTCCCCGAAAAGCAACTCTATAAGCGCCCCGCGCCGGACAAATGGTCGGTGGCAGAATTGCTGGCGCACTTTGCCGATGCCGAGGTTGTCAGCATTTGGCGCTACCGCCAGATGATCGAGCACGACGGCGGCCCGCTGCCGGGCTACGATCAGGAGTTGTGGCACAAGCTGGGCGATTACCCGTCGCGCAGGCCCGAGGATTCGTTGATTTTGTTTCGCCTGCTGCGCGAGGCCAACCTGCGAATGTTCGCGCAGCTCACGCGCGAAGAATGGCAGCGCAACGGCATTCACGCTGAGCGCGGTCCGATGACCGTCCGCGACCTGGCGGTACAAATCGCGGGTCACGACCTGAACCACCTTGAACAGATACGGAAGATCCTGGGGGAATGATCGCGCCCGCATAGCTATCAAACTTAACCCACCTACAAACAGCCTTCGCCAGGATTGGCTGCGTACACACCCGTTCTTGCAAAGCGTTAGCAGAACTTCCGCCTTGCACATGGCCTAGCCGCAGATTACTTCCCACAATTCGGCCAGCATCCGGTGACGGCACGTCACGCCAACTTGACGTAAAACGCCTTACTCGTAGATGTGGATTGGGGCATTGTCCCCAAGTCCGCTTGGAGGGAGTTTCGCCAAGTCGCTACTGGGGAACGTGCTAGCACCCATCGACTGCGAGTTTCCGATGGAAAAATCGCCTTCGCAGGAGCCGGATTCCCCCCGAGTCACAGGCTGCTTTTCACAAGTTTAGTTCGGGCGAAGTCCGATTCCCGGCGAATGCCAAACTTCTAGTCCCTGATTCGAATTCGGTGTCAAATGGGACACCTAGAACCTCTCTACGGACCCCTACTGTGGTTTGCGTGCCAGCGGCTTGCCAATCGCGAGCAGGAAGATGGAACTCTTGCCTTTCGCGTGCGGCGAAAAGAAGTTAATCACGTCATCATCGAAGAAGGTGAGTCCGGTTGCACCCAGGCGTTGAGCATACGCTGCCAGGTACATCCTGCCGCCGATGGCACCCGCCTCCATTTGGACGGCACGGTAGCCGCGGTTCCCATATCGCTCCAGGATGCGATTCAAATCGGCGAGAAAGAAAATGTCCATGCAGGCGTCCGCAGGAAGGTCCTGCTCTAGCCCAAGATGGTAGGCACCAGCGCGAAACTCACCGTTAATCAAAAGCTCCAGGGTGTTCCGTTCACGCTGGAAAAAGTAAGCGCCAGGCTTGAGCCCCTGCACCGAATGCACGATCAGGTAAAGATCGTTGAGCTGCGCATCGGGAAGGTCAAGAAAGTCAGCCGGAAGGCCTCGCGTGGCGCGGTCGAAAATGGTTGAGAGTTGTGCCAGCGTAATGGATGCCGTCTTATCGAACATTCGGGTAGATCCACGGCGCAGGATCACTTGCTCGATCGTGTCCTTCGGTTGTTCTTCTTCCGGCAGCGGCTGGAGGCGAACCGCGTTGCCGGCCGGAGCCGAAGATGGAAGGATCTTCTTCGTCGCCCGCCATTGCGGCACCTCATCTTCGGACACAAGCGAAGACATCGTGCATCTCAAGCATAGCGGGGTATTCGACCTCACGCTGCGAAAGCGGGATCGTCTTCAAGACGAGCGCTGAAGCCTGTCTCGGGGCTGGAAGGGACCTCTCCGATGTGCGGCCGATGGGTACCAGGCACAACGAAACCTCATGCCCTGTATCAAGATCAAGCAGGCCGTTCACCTCAGCATCCACAAATCCGAGTACGATCTCGGCCGACAGTCCCGAAGCCGAAGAAACGGCCAGCATGTTCGCCAGCAGCGTGCCATTGTCCCAACCGAAATGGCGATAGGTGCGCGCCTGGTATTTCCAGGCGTTTCGCCAGTACGTTCCGGTGCAGACGATCGTAGCGGGCGCGTGAGCCACGGTGGGTTCCATCGCCGTCGCCTGCGCCAGGTTTCCGCGAAAATCACCTTTTCGAAGAAGCTGCAGCGATACATCCACAGGATCGAAGTGATACACGCCAGCATCCAGGCCCGCCAGATCGCCAGTCACGACGTATAGCTCAATCTCGTAGAGAGCCCCGGTGCAAGCGGCGGCACGAAAGTAAAGTTCCCCGCCAGGATATCCGCGCTGTCTGGTAATCCCCGCCGAGAAATAGAGGATGCGGGCCAGATCCTGGAGATTTGGCATCGAATCGGCCGGCGATATGGGCACCGGCTCTGAGATCGCGGACAATGCAGCGACCCCTGTTTGCGACACGTCCCGCGGCAGCGGAAACGACTCTATTTCCGGATAGATTTTGAAGGGTAGCGGCCGATTGGCCCAGTCTAGGAAGTGCGGATTGTTACGGATACTCCAGTAAGAGTGCTTCGTGCCATCGTGATATTTCCAAGCCGCGTTAATGTCCCGGTTGCTCATCGGTCTACGTCAGACTAGCACCTGAGCCGGAACGCGGAGGCGAGCAACCAGCGACTGCGGATCGTGCCGGGTCGTGGCATCCTATAAGTCCGGGGGCACCACTCCGATTATCGATCGGGGGTATGGAGGTCGACGCCGGCAATGGCACTCGCAAGGGCATTCGACGGCTTGCCCAATTACCCCTGCGAATCTGTCCCCGCTAAGCCCTTGATATTGCGGCACACAATCTCCAAATACCTACTGCTGAGCAACAGCCACGACGGCAAGGGGGCAGTTCATGTCAAGTTCACCCCGGTTCGCGTTGTCTGCCGCAACACACTGAACCAGGCGATGGAGCGCGGGCCAACCCTTCGCATTGCACACACACTGTCGATGAAGGACCGACTCAAAGAAATTGCCGAGGCGGTCAAACGAATAGACGCCCGCTTTAGTGAGCTTGAAGCGACATTCCGCCGCCTTGCAGCCATTCATATGAGCACGCAGCGCCTCACTGAATATTTGCAGATAGTTTTTCCGGAACCTAAACGTCTTTCAGATGAGCGGGTTTACGTCCGTGCTAGGCGACAGATGCAGGAAGATCGGGATGCGGCCGAAAGACTTTTCAAGAGCGGCAAGGGTAACGACATCGAGGGAGCAGCCGGTACTTTATGGGCAGCTTACAACGGTGTGACCGAGTACGTGGACTTTCACAAATACAAGACTGGCGACGGGAAATGGTTGGAAACGATATGGTTCGGCGCCGGTGACACCATTAAGACTCGCGCCTTCGATGCTGCGCTAAGGATCGCTCAAGCCAGGAATCAGCCGATTGGTATGGCGTAGAGTCTCTCCTTTGTATAGGTCGACAATGCACACTTTGTGCCAGCTTGCCCGAAATCTTGTGTTTGTGGGCAAGTGAACCGCGCAATCTGTGGGGTCACAAGATCAGCCACTTAGCGAAACAGATTCGATAGGGTGATTGGGCAAGGCGGAGAATGCCGACCCCGTGGATTACTTGTGTATGTATGGTCCGCCGCGTGACTGCAAGAAACTAAAGTTGAGAACAAGCAGTCTGCGCAAATGTATCCGGCCTACAGTTGGAGATTCTTCTCCGGCCTCGATGATGATCCGCCGCGTGCCGGTCCTTGATAAGGCGAGCGGTCTGGAACGACCGTACACAAGTCCAGGTTTTCCGGCACGCCGTTCGACTGTTGTCGTCCTTTTTGCTCCTCAGCAGACCTCGGTAGAACTCGCTTTTCTAATTTCTAGACGCAGTGGCGGTGGAAAAGTGGAAAGCGTTTTGTGCTTTCCAAGCGCAGCGTCTTTTCCCAGCGGCGGGTGCTGATACTCATTGCCGCTGGACAGCACGACCCAGGCGATCCTGGCCAGTTTGTTAGCAATGGCCACGATTACTTTGTTGCGCGGTGCTCGTGCCGCCAGTCGGTGCACCCATTGGCCGAAACCTCCGGTGTCGTACTTCACGCGCAGCAGCACCGCCCGTGCTCCATGCACGAACAGCTTGCGCAGATACGGGTTACCGCGTTTCGTAATGCCCAGCAGTTTGGCTTTACCTCCGGTCGAGTGCTGCTTCGGCACCAGTCCCAACCATGCTGCGAAGTCGCGTCCACGCTTGAACGCCGCGCCGTTGCCCACGGCAGCCACGGTTGCGGTTGAAACCAGCGGCCCCACGCCGGGGATCTTGCGCAAACGTCGGCAGCCAGCATCGCTCTCGGCTACCATGTCGATCTCGTCAGCGAGCCCGTCGATCTGCTCGTCCAGGCACTGCCACTCGTGCCACAGGTGATCGAGCAGCCTGCGCAGGCTGGGGGTAAGACTCTGCTCAGCATCCTCCAGCAGCAACCGCATCTCCTTCCGCAAGTTCATCGGTCCCCGCTTGAAGCTGATCCCCCGTTCCAGCAGGAATCCCCGAATCTGGTTGATGACCTCGGTGCGGTTATGTACCAGCCGTTCACGCACCCGGTGCAAGCCTTGCAGATCGAGCTGGTCCTCGGTCTTGATCGGCACGAAGCGCATGTTGTGGCGGGTGACCGCTTCCGCGATGGCCTCAGCATCCAGATAGTCGTTTTTGTTCGACTTGCGGAACGGCCTCACGAACTGCCCGGGAATCAGCCGCACCTGATGCCTCTGGCCACCGATGACCCGGGCCAGACAGTGTGCCCCACCGCACGCCTCCATCTCGATCAGCGAGGCTGGTACGTTGGCGGTATAGGCCACAAGTTGCTGGCGTGAGAACTTCCTGCGCACGACGACGCTGCCGTGTTCGTTCAGTGCGACCACGTGAAATGTAGTTTTGCCGATGTCGATGCCGATGGACGTGATGTGCATAATGATCCTCCCTAAGCTAGCTTCACTAGATGATGCTACTTAGCGGCGGACCATCTCATTAGGCGATATTACGCCACTCATCCAAAACGTCTAATATCTTTAGCGTGAATTACCGCGCCACATTAGTCGAGAGTGGGAGAATGCAACGGGATTCGGCCCGTCAGCTTTCAGCCGTCAATCGTCAGTGATCGGTACTCAGGTAACGAGAAATACTTCTTCCTCGGCTGGAAGAGGTAGTTCCCTGACATCCCCTGCCATGGAACCGCGCCTATCGTCCTCATCGAGGGCACCCGCGAGTTCTCTATTCCCTACGGATCCAGCGTCATGTACTCCCAGCCGAAGTCGGCCATGAAGCCGTCGTGGGCGTGGGCACCGGGAAGGGTGGTTCCCCAACCGGTGAGTCCGCGGTTGGCAACGAGATTGGCGGTGTTCTGAAGGAGTGTGGCATCCAGCGCGTCGATGGCCGGCTTGTTAGCGGAAAGATTGGCCCAATCGTCGAGCGTTCCACCAAAGGCGATGCTGGCGCGAGCGCTCGAGGAAGCTAACAGCCCCCGAGAAGGCAATCCGTTATCAATGAGCGTCTGCAACGGCGCTGGCACTTCCGCCGGCAGCACGTAATTGTCGCTGACGCCTTTCTGGAGGATACGCGCGTACACCAGCCCAAGGAGGTAAGTGCGGTTAGCGATCAGATCGATGACAATGTTCGTCCCCGGAAACGACACGGGATATGGCTTCGTCGTTCCGATACTCACGTCATAAACGACAGTCGTGACACCGGCGGGAAGGTTCGTCAACATGAGCTGGGTGTTGTTGCCGGGCGCCGGGTCGTCGCCGCGATAGAGTGCGTCGTAAAAGATCATGGTCTTCAGGTTGTCGAGTGGTATGAGCCCGTTGTTGATGGTGCCATTGACGCCCCTGTATCCGGTACTGTAGCCGGCCATGATTTCGACCTGCCATTTTTGGGTCGCGAGTCCGGCATTGGCGAATAGTTGGTCGATTTGATCGGGAGTGATGCCGATCGCCCATGCAGCGGGAGGATTGACCCATCCCGCTTCGCGGCCCGGAACACTTATGAGGACACGGTCGGGTAAGGACTGGAAAAATATTTCCAGGCCATGGCGATTAATCTCGCTGCCAACGCAATAGAGGAGAGTCACCTTTGCGGTGTCCGGCGGGTTGTCCCTGAAAGGCTGCGAAACAAACATCGTGTAGCTGCCGGTCGCGCCTTGTTGCGCCGCAGGTATGGCCTCCGGACGGGCCAACGGATCGGGACGGCCCGTGGTCGCGGCAGAAACCGAGGAGTCGAGGGGATTCGCGAATTGCAACGAGGTTCGGAAGGGGATGAATTTGTTCAGAGCAACCTGGGTTGCAGGGTTTGCCGTTGCGCCCTCAACGTCGAAATAAAAGGCATCTTTGCCAGGGTTTCTAGGGGGGCGAGCTACTACAGGTGGCGGATTCATAGAGTTCTCCGGGAAGGTGCTCGGCCAGTAGCGGAAAGTAAGTTTTTTGCCAATCGTGCGAAGTTGCAAGAGCAAAATGCGGTGAGACCCTTCGTTGCTCAGGAGGACCTACTCGGAATTTCCCTCTTCACCGGAATTTCCGTTTTAGCTCCCAACACTCCGACACTATACCCCTTCAAGGACCAAGGGCATAAATATTTTCCTTGGCCGGGCCCAACTCGATTTACGTGCTCGCTCGTCGTCCAATAAGCAGAGGCAACGGCACCTGAGTGTGTGACGCTTGCTGTCGCTAACAGGCCATTACGCTCATGATCCGACCAGCCCGACTTGTGTAATGGCGATTATCAACAGTAAATCTGGCGGAAGCAGGCACAAGTCAGCTTGCATTCCCGACTGTCAACAACTAGGCGCCGGTCGCACGAAAAAGTGGTGCTCAATCGAAGTACCAGGCTACTACGGTCCCCGAAGGCTCTTAGCTACGGGGTGATTTCCCAGATCACGCCGGAGTAGGACGTTCCGCCTTCCGCCGTTGTGCCGTAGACATTGCCCTGAGGGTCGAGTGCCACCCCGCCGTGAGCTAATGCTCCATCGCTGCAAGGCCATCCCCCAGCGCAGAAGTCGTGCAGCGTGGTGTATGTCCAGCCGCCGCTTCCCGGAGTCAGCTTGAAAACCGAACCGAAATTGTAGGCTCCCCCACTCTCGGTTGTGCCATAGAGATTACCGGCTGCATCCATGACGAGATTACCGTCAAGGCCGCCGTACCCGCCGAAGTTGCTGTACAGCACAGATAACGTCCCGCTGGAAGGTGTGAATTCGTAGACTGTGCCGATTCCACCTGGCCCACCGCAGCAGGTTGATCCGTATAGCTTACCCGTCTGATCAAAGATGAGACCGGAGTAGGGATATTCCCCATCGCTGGTCCCTTGAAAGCTATACAGGATTCGCTCCGTCCAGGAGAGCCCGGCCGGAATCAACTTGTAAATCGTACCGAATCTGCCGACCTGGGCGTTCGTCGTTGTGCCATAAAGATTGCCCGATTGATCGAAGATCACGCCGCCCCAGGGTCTCTGCCCGTCCCCGTCCTCAGTTGTGAAGTTGTGCAGCACGCTCTCCGTCCACGCACCGCTTGCGGGACTTAGCTCGTAGACGGTGCCGCAGCCTCCCTGGCAAATCCCTGTGCCCCCACCGTTCGTCGTGCCATAAAGATTACCTGCCTGGTCGAAGATGAGGTCGGCCCCTTCGGGATTGCCACCATCGCTGCCTCCCGTGAAGCGATAGAGCACGGACTCCGCCCACTTAGCGAGAGCGTTGGCTGACGCATGGGGTGGCGGTTTCAGATTGAAAACTGTGCCGCAGCCGCCCTCACAAATTCCCCCTCCGCCTGCCGACGTCGTGCCGTAGAGACTCCCGTCGGGACCGAAAATCAATCGGGCGTAGGAATTGCCGCCGTCTGTGCCTCCTGCAAAGCTATACAGCGTGATGAAAGTCCAGCCCGAACCTTGGTGGGTTAACCGGAAGGCCGTGCCACATCCCAGGTAGCAATTTCCTCCCGCGAGGCCACTGTATTGCGTGGTGCCGTAGAGGTCGCCGTTGGGGGCCACCGTCACTCCGCTGATGGGATAGTAGCCGTCTTGTAAGCCATTCAGGCTGTGCAGGACGGTGAAGGTTTGTGCTTGTGTCGATTGCGTTGCGAACAATACCAACGCGCAGATCAGTACGAAGCTCGCTCCCCGCAAGCTGCCAGTCGAGGTCAAAGTGGAACGTGGTGCTGGTTTCGTCATAGCGATCTCCTTCACTGCATGCGACCGTTAACGATTTCGGTTTCGACACCCGGCACTTTACATCAGAATCTAGGCGGTCTTCCAGCAGAAACGATAACTGTTGCAATCAGGCCATAGCGTAAATAACGCCCCGTCAGCGGTCAATGAGTGCTATGGCGATTTATCGTAAATTACTACATGGAGGTCTTATTCAACCAATTCAGGGCTTCTTAGAGGCTGGCAGTTTCCGACCGCACCGAGAAGCTCGAGTCGCTGCGCGAGGTCGTTCCTGCAATCCGCACTGTCCCACACTGGCAACGACGGTAGAGGGCGTCACCAGTTCTGAGTTAGCCGGAGAGCCCATGTCGTTGATGTATACATCGAAGTTGTAGGAGGCCGCGGTGTAGGGGTTTGGATGCAGTCCAGGAAGGTATAGTTGTTGGTTCCCTGGCCGAGCAATGACCACTGGTTGAAGTCGAGACGAGACTAAGGCAGACTGACTCGAACTGAGAATCTTTATTTCTCCGAGTAGTTTCACAATGAGCTGGTCGGACGGCGGCTTCGAGCTTGAAGCCGCGGGACGCAATAAATCGTCAATTACGGCACGCGGTCCTCCCAGTCAATCCACTCGACAGGATGGCTTGCGAGATACGCACTGACCGCTTCGCCGAGCGTTGGGAAAAAAGTTCGCTCGCCAAAGCGTGCGAACAGCCCGAAGCGCTTAAGTTTGTCCGTGACCGGATCTTTCATCTCGGCGAAGTACAACTCGGTACCGGAGTCTTGAAGAGTATCGGCTAACTCGCATACGACATCGGCGGCGGTGACATCGACACTGGTGACCGGCTCTGCCGCGATCACGAGCCAGCGGACCAGTGTTGGTGAGGTTGCAACGGCCCGCAAGACGCGCTCGTTGAACAGCTCGGCGTTAGCAAAGAAGAGGGGCGCGTCCCAACGGAATAGTACGAGACCCGGAATCAACCGTGCGCCCGGGTAGCGGGTGATGTCGTGGTAGCCCTTCACATGTTCGACCCGACCGAGCACGGCCGAATGCGGACGCCACCCATCCCAGAGAAACTCAATCACAGCAATGGCAATAGCGAGCCCGATGCCCGGAATGGCGCCAAGCACGGCCACACCGGCGAAGCAGACCATCGAAAGCCAGAACTCCCAACGCTGTATGCGGTAAATACGGCGTAGGTCGGAGACTTCCACCAACCCTATGCCGAGGCGATAACGGCGGCGGCTAGAGCCGTATTGGGCAGGTGCTGTAGCAGGTTGGGGGCGAACACCAGCAACAACGCGATCATAAGTGCGCCCACTATCCCGGTTAGTTGGCTTTTCGCGCCCGCCGCCTCGGCCACAGGTGTGCGCGATGAGCTGCTACTGACTGGGAATCCTTGAAAGAAGGCGGCGGCGAGATTGGCGATGCCGAGACCCACCATTTCTTGGTTGGGGTCGACCGGAGTGCGGAGACGCGCTGCATACGTCTTAGAGAGTACGCTCGTATCAGCAAACGACACCAGGGCCACCGCAATTCCACCCATTAACAGGGTCGTCAGATCATTGACGTGGACAAGGGGAATCCGTGGCGAAGGCAATCCCCGGGGCAGCGCACCCAGGACAGACACCCCAGCAGTTTTGGAGAGGTTTAAGGCCGCAACTGCAACAGTTGCCGCGATCACGGCAATCAGGATTCCTGGGATGCGCGGCCATCGCTTCAGAAGCAAGATCAGAGCAAGCGTGCTGACGCCAATTACAAGCGTGACGACGTTCGTACTTCCGGCGATCACCTTGTCCAAAATTCCCCAGGTTTGGCGGAGAGGTCCGTTTGCAGTGACAGAGAATCCGAAGAGCTTGGGGACTTGGCTCAGGAGCACAGTCAGTGCGATGCCGTTCATATACCCATAGCGAATTGGCTTCGAGAGCAGTTCGGTAATGAAACCCAGACGTGCGAGTCCTGCGCCAACGCACAGCAGACCGGAGATGATCGCCATCATTCCGGCAAGGGCGACCGCGCGCTGAGGGTCACCCGCAGAAAGCGGCACCACCACCGTCAGGATCAATGCCGCAAGTGCCGAGTCCGGACCCAGTATTAAAATGCGGCTTGGCCCAAACACCGCATAAGCGAGCAGCGGCACAATCGTCGCATATAGGCCGTTGATCCCTGGGAGCCCGGATGCCTGGGCGTAGGCGATGCCAACCGGCACCAGCATAGTTGTCATCACCAGGCCGGCCACGATATCGTACCGCAGCCAAGAAGACTCGTAGCGACGCAGAGTGCTAAACCCCGGAACCCAGCGCATCCATCCGGTTAGATTTGCGTGCGTCCTGTGCCTTGCGACGCCACCGGACTCTTTGGTCTCAGCGGAGGACAATTCACTCATGACTGGCCACACCAAGCGACTACGGCCCGGAAGACTGCGCTGAATCTGTTGTCCAGACAACCCACGAATAGACTCCGGCAAACCAAACCTTCAACGAGCCCCGATCAAGAAAACGATAGCTCCTCCTACGGACAAACGGCCAGTTGGCTGTCGTTAAATAGCTGGCATGAACAGTCCACATCGTAACCGATCTGGGTGGGATTGCCGATCACTTGCGATATGGCGATTTTTCACCAGTAATCCAGCTAATTTCGATGCGAAGACACCTTCAACTGCCGAGATCTATTGCTTAAAGCTGCAAGGGATACAAGTCAGACGCCGTGGAACCGCGACAAATGCTCTAACGGCTACATTGTCAGGACGGCGCGAAAGCGGGTCTTGCCTTCCGCAACGCGCTCGTAGGCCTTCGCAGCTTCGGCCAACGGGTAGGTTTCAATTATCGATTTGACTTTCCCTTGGTTTACGTAATCCAGGGCTTCGTACAGATATTCGGGCCCATTTTGCTGGCTGCCGATGATTTTGATGCGCTTGAAGAGCAACTCGACCAACGAGATCGAAAGCGGTTCCGCGTCGGCGCCCATAACGATGAACCTGCCGTCCGGGCGCAGACCTTGAATGCTGTCCATCATGGATTTCGTCGAGTTGGAGGTGCTGAGGATGATGTCGACGCCACCCGCATCGGAAAGGCTCTTTCCGTCGCGGACAATTTCATCGGCGCCGAGATCGCGGATCAACTTGTCCTTATCGGGGGAGTGCGAAATCGCGATGGTCTCGAAGCCCGCGGCCTTCGCGTATTGCACCGCGAGGTGCCCAAGCCCGCCGATTCCAAGTACGGCCACGCGCTCGTGCGGCTGCGGATCGGCCCAGCGGAGCCCACTATAAACGGTATACCCGGCGCAAAAGATCGGGGCGGCTTGCTCGTAAGAAACCTTGTCGGGAATCAGGTACGTAGCGTCGGCGTTCATCAGCATGTACTCGGCGTGACCGCCTTGCGCATCGCCCCCTGTACCCTTCAGATAGGGGCAGAACATCCTGCGGCCGCGCTGGCACCATTCGCAGCGTCCGCAAGTAGATTGAATCCATGCGGTGCCCACGCGGTCGCCCACCTTGCGGGTGGTGACGTCGGGCGCCACGGCAACAATCTCGCCCACTGGCTCGTGGCCGAGGATTCGAGGAAATTGTCCTGGAAGGTGTCCAAGCGTTTGGTGGACATCGGTGTAGCAGATGCCGCTTGCGTGCATCTGCACCAGCACTTGACCTGGTCCGGGCTGAGGCTGGGGAACATCTTGTATCTGCCACGAACTGCTCACGGCGGGTACGACAGCAGCTTTCACAGGTCTTCCCCTCAGCCCGATTCGATGCAGGCACCTTTGCGATGGCCGCATGATTTTCATTCCTGATTGCCCACCGCCGTTGGCTGCGGCGACGTTCCCGCGGAACACAATGATCTGGTTACAATACGATTCGGCCGCCCGATCACTGTGATAAGGGGACTTCTTGATAAGTACTCGATAGAATGCGCGTTGTTGAGGTCTTCTCATGCGGGCGAAATTTCAATCGCGACCGGACTTGTTGCTCCTCCTATCCTTGCTACTGGCCATTCTATTGACTCCGGTGTTGGACTACGGTAATTGGGGCCGGCTGGTGCTCGCGGCAGTGACGTTCATACCGGTCGTCTTATCCATTGTCCGGAGGGAAGCCACCCAGCCGACCGTCAGACCGAGCTGCTTTATTTCAGCCTGGTAACGCTCTCCCCGACCAGGCACAGAAACTCATGGACAATTACCAGCCCCCATACGATCAGCAGAGCCTCGACCTCATGATGCAGAACCTCAACCCGGTGGTAGGGATCAACAACTTTCAAGCGGTCAATGGACTCCAAGTTGAACCTGAAAGACCTGACGAAATCGCAATCGGTGGACGTGCTGGACAAGGTCCTCTTCATGGTGACACTCAGCAATAAGTGGCTGAGCGAGGTGGCGACCTAGCGTCGGATGATACGTCCATGCCGTCGGCCTAGATAAACCGGCTGCTCCTCTGTCTGCCGATGTTCTCTCTCCAGGCGGAAACGGTGGATGTTCAGGCTGTAGTCATCCATTCCGTTGGCGCGGTATTCCTCTAGCTTCTGCTGGATCGCGAGTTCTGGAGGCTTTGAAGAACTCTCGAACCAGGTAAGCATGGCGTAGCGCACCATGTCGGCAACATCATCGAGTTCATCGCCAGCGACCTTTTGCAGATCGCCAGAAAGCTTCTCATGGTGCATTCTGGTGCTGAGTGCTTCGAATATCAAAGACTTGCCGCGATTGCACTTGGTCAGCACAAGCTGTCCCGACTTCAAGAGCCGGTAGAGCATCTGCCAACCGGCGGTGCGGTCGTTGCTCGCCGGAACTACGCTGAGGTCCCCGTACTGGGCAAAGACCTCCTGCATCTGTCGCGCCACGCTCGGGCCCGTTCCGATATGCTTGAAGTTGCTGGGGTCAAGATAGACGGCTACAATTCGCCGCCGCTGACCGCCAACTGATGAAGCTACAAAGCACTCGCAAACCGCGCGCGCGAACTCCGTTGCCTCCATCCGTTTTTCGATCAGCGTACCGAGTTCAAAAATACGGCCAGCAGGATAGTACGGCTGTGGTTCCGTGATCGAAAACAGGCCGGCAGCCGCAGACGATTTTCCGAAGCCAAAGTCCAGGCTAATGATGTGGTTTTCCCACCAGTGTTCTTCCACCTCGGCCAAGTCGATCACTTGGTCAGCTCGCAGGAACGAGAAATACATGCCCGCGAGTTCGCACCAGCACCCAGTTTCCATCGCTGGGGCCAGTGACCCCGACATCATTCGAAGCCGGTAGATATATTTGTCGTCGAGTAAGTGGTGATCGGTGAGCCGACCTGGGATGAATGAGACCGAGAACCCCTGGCCATCTGCAGATTGCAACGGGTAGCCATCGGACGGCCACATCGCATCCCAATACAGCTTGTCTGCTTCCGGTGCTCTGTCGGGCGCGTGGACCGGACAGACGCCGCGGAGGAACATCGCCTTATGCCAGCCAGCGCCAATGTTGCCCGGGTTGCTGCCTAGTCGCATTCTCAAGCGCAGCGAGTGATCCGTTGAGCTGAGCCGTCCCAGCATGTTGCGGACCTGATACTCGGTATGCAACGTGGATTCGTCAAAACCGATGAAGGAGTAGCGTGGTCCGAGGTAGTCGAAGATGTCCCGGTCATTGGCAATGTAGGCCAGCCGGATCTTGCCGCCTGATGGGAAGGTCCATGTCCAGGTCGGCTGCCCAACGAATCGAGCCCCCATAGAGCCGTACAGCCGCTGGGTTTTCTCGATAATATCCGACATCTGAGGAAAGCTCTGGCGGAAGATGATCGCGCGAAGGTTAGGATTGTCAGATTCCCGGGCCGCATCCACCAGCATCGTCTCCGTTTTCAGAGAACCCGCAGCCCCACCAAAGAAAAGAATGTCGGCTGATGATTCCAGAAACGCTTTCTGGGCTGCCGTTTTGGGAAACCAACCGGGCGGATATACTTCACCTGAAGCTTTGCGAGCGTTTCTTTCCAGCAAACTGCGCACGGCTGCCCGCGATTGGAGGGAGCCCAGCGGAAAGTCCGCAAGAGCGGGAACTGTTGCACCCTCGATCACCTTGTTTCTGTTGCCGGTCAATGATTTACTGTTCATCCGGGGTTTCTCGACCGTCACTATCTGTTGCACCTACGGCGTCCTCAAACCAAGCTGGCAAAGTCCCCTCTTTGGCATATGCTTCCATCTCCTCCCGTGTCATTCTCTCGAACAGTTCATTCAGGTTTACGTGCTCACTGCGTTCAACCCACTGGCCCGTCGCATTGATCTTGCTGTAGGCCTGGACAGCAGCGACCACGGCCGCAGCCGTAACGTCGACCTCGCCGGCCCTTTCGATGATTCGTTCCAGCGCGGCGCGGACGTTGCGGCGCCGTTTGTCCATCAGCCCGAATACGTGTGCGTGACGATACAGTCCGTCGCGGCTGACAGAGTACCTCTTCGCTATCTGTGCCGGACTGACCCAAGCAATGAATGCCTGCTCGATCTCATCCCGTTTCGAGTGCGAGCAAATTCGGCATTGGTGCTCGTGACGGCCGCGATTCACGGGAATCTCGTCGGCCTTGTTCGCCTTTTTCTCCATGCTCGTGACCTCCCTGACCTCTCTTTGGCAATTCTCCCCAGTGCTTCGCGCACCGATTGGTAACCAAATAGCTACAGTTCCGCATCGCCTGCTCGCCCGGTTCTGGAGCTCCGGCCGTGAAGCGAGCGGCACATCATGATTTAGGAATTTGCTCTACGGGAAGTCAGACAGAGTTGTACAGGACGATCGCGGCAGTAGGGGCCGCACCCCGCCATTGTCTTGCCAGCGGCCCGCACCGACCGAGCGTACCAAAAGCGTACCAAATACCGGCAAATGTACCGGTATTTCCCGTTACTAACGCTATCTAACCTCTTTAGAGTTAACAACCGGTGGGTGGATGGCGACCGTGTGAAGATGGCACTCTACCGCTGAGTTAAGCGCCCACAGTCGCGGTAGTTCGATTGTAACAAAACAAGCGGAGACTCCTACTGCCCGGCGCTTACGCAAAAGACCTTGCAGCACGCGGGTCAGATGTGTTCATCTAAACGGCTTATGGCGCTTGAGGAATATAAGCGGAAACGGGATTTCAAGCAGACACCGGAACCGCCCGCGAAGGTGGGACGCGGCGAGCGGCGCCGCTTCGTGGTGCAGAAGCACCGCGCCACGCGCTTGCACTATGATTTCCGGCTGGAAATGGAGGGCGTGCTGAAATCGTGGGCCGTCCCCAAAGGGCCGTCGCTCGATCCTGCCGACAAGCGGCTGGCCATGCAGGTGGAAGATCATCCGGTTTCGTATTTCGACTTCGAGGGCACCATTCCGGAAGGCAATTATGGGGCGGGTACGGTAATGGTATGGGACGTGGGCACATGGGAGCCGCAAGGCGATGCCGGGGAGATGCTGCACAAGGGAGACCTGAAGTTTCGACTCAACGGCGAGAAGCTGAAAGGCGACTTCGCGCTGGTGCATATCAAGTCGCGTCGGCCGGGAAGCAAAGGAAATGAGTGGTTGCTGATCAAGCACCGAGATGCCTACGTTCAGGAAGGCTACGATATCGACAAGTACGACTACTCGGTGCTGACTAAGCGCACGATGGACGAGATCGCGGACGATCAAGGCTCGGCGGAGTGGAAGAGCAGCCGAAAGGCGTCGGTGGGTGGCGCTTCGAAGAAGAACGACTGGCTAGCCGAATCGATCGCGAAGGCCGACGCGAAGAAGGCCAAAGAAAAGAAGAAATCAGCCGGCTCAAAATCGTCCGCTGCTGCGGCGAAGACGGCTGCTGCGAAACGTGGGCCAAAGAGTCCCACCGAAACAAAGGAAGCTTGGGTGGGGCACCCGGCAGGGAAGGTCGAGTCAAAGCACAAGTCGGGCAAAGCCACGCATTCCGTCAAGGTCGCAGGCGGAGAAAAAAAAAACGCTTAGACGGCGGACAAGCTAACAGACTGAACCACGAAGCGGCGCACATTGGGCACAAAGCGCCGATGCCTCGTGTTATCCATCCCATGCTCGCAACTCTGGTGGATAACCCTTTCGACGGCGAGGAATGGGTCTACGAAATCAAGTGGGACGGCTATCGCGCCATCGCCTTCCTGGAGAGCGGCTCCGCGCGCCTAGTCTCGCGCAATCAGAACGATTTGACCGCAGCGTATCCCGAGCTGCGCTCCATCGGGGGTTCCATCCGCGCGCATACGGCAATTCTGGACGGTGAGATCGTCGCGCTGGATGAGCAGGGGCGGCCTTCCTTCAGCCTGATGCAGCAGCGGACGGGAGTTGGGGAAGGCGGCCATCGCATTCGTCGCACCCGCGACGACATTCCTGTGATGTATTTTGTCTTCGATCTGCTCTACCTCGATGGCTACAACCTGATGCCAGCAGAACTGGAACAGCGCAAGGAGTTGCTGGCCTCCATCCTGGCACCAAGCGACCTCATCCGCTACTCAGATCATTACGTCGGAAACGGCAAAGCGTTGTTTGAAGCGGCAGTGCAGCGCGAACTGGAAGGCATTGTCGCCAAACGGCGCGACAGTCCGTATGTACAAAAGCGCAGTCATGACTGGCTAAAGGTCAAGATCGTCAAGCGGCAGGAGTGCGTAATTGGCGGTTACACCGATCCGCGTGGCTCGCGGGAAAACTTCGGCTCCATCGTGCTCGGCCTCTACGATGACAAAGGCCGCCTGGTACCTGTAGGCCAGGCGGGCAGCGGCTTCAATGAGCAGACTCACGCAGACATGTGGAAGCGGCTACACCCACTTGGAACCAGCCGCAATCCCTTCTTAGGCAAAGTAGAGAGCGACCGCCGCGTGCATTACGTGAAGCCGGAACTGGTTGCCGAAATCAAGTTCACCGAGTGGACGCACCAGGGGCAAAGCGGTGGAATCAAGATGCGTGCTCCGGTATTTCAGGGACTGCGGTTCGACAAGAAGCCGCAGGAGTGCAGGTTCGAGCGTCCAGCCAGCACCGCAGCCGAGGTGAAGAAGGCGGAAGCGGGGAATACGGGGTAGGCGACCGTGCGGCTCGAAGGCTAAATATTCCCTTTCATCTATATAGATGGCAGGCTATAATATTTGGGTGCCGTGGGAAATATAGAAAAGTAACAACCAACCAGATTAGGTTTCTTGATTAGCAGGAAGACGCGCCAGTTGAAGGAAGAAGGTAAATAAATGGCAAAGAAATTTTCAGAGCTGGTAAATCGGACAATGTCTCCCGAGTCGAGGGAACGCGCTCGAATCAAGACCCAAGAATTGCTTGCGGAGATGGCCCTTGATGAACTGAGGGCTGCGCTGTCGCTGACGCAAGAGCATCTTGCGGAGACACTCGGCGTAAGGCAATCTTCGGTTTCCAAGATCATTCGTGGTCAGAATATGTACATCAGTACACTCGACAAAGTGATCAAAGCAATGGGCGGGGATTTGGAGGTATTCGTCGCCTTACCGAACGGCAAGATTAAGTTGAGCCTTGAACAGTTTCGAACCGTCGCTAACGATACCTCAAAGAAAAGATCTAACGATCGAAGCAAAGAAAGTGACCCCTTGGCCGAGATAGCCTCGTAGTCAGCAATAACGCCTCGCTTCGACTTTTCCTCGAGAAACTTTGCCTCTGTTTACTTGATGTCCTTCATCGGCAGAACCGACCCGTAATCGTGCCCACTGGTGTCAACCGCGCGCGCAATTACTGCGCTGAAGGCATCACGGACCTCGGGATACTTGGCCACGATCGCTTTACTAACGGCCATGTTGTCCTGGAAGGCCAGCCTGGAGTTTGCCGCGTCCGGGTTTTCGTAGCGCACCCGCAGGTCGAGATCGCTTTCCACCGGCACGGCCACCATCTCAGTAACCTTGAACGTCTTGCCAGCGGCGACAAGCGTCAGAGGGCTACCCTGGCTCGGCAGGTCGCTGGGGCGCGCAGCTTGCATTTCGTCGGCGACTTTGTCGAGCTGCGGCGTGCTCATGAAGTTAACCGGCGCCATCAAGTCCCACGCTGTCAGATAGTAAAACCAGGCGTTGTGCACCTGGCCCTTAGACTTGTACTCGCGGGCCTTGGTCAGATACCACTGCCCATCATGTCCGCCGATCGCGTCCAACCGCGGGTAATACCCTGCCAGCTTCCACGCGCCATTCACGTCTTGCAGAATGAGGGTCAGAGTGATCGGGTCTTTGCCGGCAACCTTCTGCATCACCAGCGCGTAACGCCCCGCTGGCAGATTGGAAATGGAGAACACCAGGCGGTCGGGCGAGTTATAGATGCCACAGTAGAAATCCGCGCGCGGCAGTGCTGCCTTGGCTTGGGAGGCGTCGAGCAGGTAGGTCGCGCTGACGGTTGCTGGGCCCTGCGAGAAATAGGGCTTGTTGGTCACGACCGCCTGCTCGATGCTGCCGAAATCTCCCGCGATTGCAGGAATGGAATTGGCCTTGAGCCCGGCGACATCTCCACGTGCGGACATGTCGAAAAATTGGCGCGCTGCCGCTTCGATAGCGTTCCTGGTGGGAACATCCAAATCAGCGCCGCTGGCACAATTCTGCGCCCTCACGACGGGAGTTGTGATCATTATCGCAAGCAGCAGGAAGGCAACCCAAAGGAGAGAGTAGTAGTTCGAGCGATAAGCGAACGATAGTCCAATCATGTTCGTGGCCTTAACGCCTTGGAACACCCATCGGGGTTCGCACAATATCCGGGAGGATCATTTACTTTCCATTGTTAAGGAAATGCCGATTAAGTCAGTCAGAAGTCCCTCAGGGCTAAAAGCCCGGTCTAATATCAGGCATTTGCGGACGGCCTGAAGGCCGTCCCCTTCAAAGAACAGACTTAATCAGAGTTTCCTTTAAGATGACCGTTTGCGGTTAGTCAGATGTTCAGCCACCATACCTTAAGGAAATTTCCAATTTACGCGAATCAGCAACCGACGCACCTTGGCCGGGTTTAGAATAAGCACGGCGGCGCGCATTAAAAACGATAAAGCCCGTTGGCCGTCGAACATATTATGGTACGCCTTCGCCACAATTTAGGATTAGCTTTGTTGCTGGCAACCGGACTGTGCCTTGCAGTCGGGGAAGCTCGGGCGCAGACGGCTGCCCCGCCCAGTGCGATTCCGGCAACCGGCGTGCAGCCGCAGAAGGCGCATGCTCGCGGCAAGAAAGCCGCACCAGTGGCGGAGACGCCGCAACCAGCGCCCGCACCGCTAACACCGGAACAGATGCCACCCGCGCCGCCTCGCGTCACGTATCAAAATGGGCTGCTTACCATCGACGCCAAGAATTCGACGTTGTCGCAAGTGTTGCGCTCGGTGCAGGGTCAGACGGGCGCGTCCATCGACATGCCGTCCAGCGCGGCGAGCGAGCGCGTCATGATGCAGTTGGGCCCAGGGCAACCCCGCGATGTATTGAACACGTTGTTGAACGGATCCAAGTTTAACTACATCATTCTAGGGACGACGGGGAATCCGGGTGGTGTTCAGAAAGTAATTCTGACCACACGGCAGAGCACGCCGACTGTGAACACGGCACAGAATAATGCGCCGGGACAAGTTCAACCGCAGTACCAGGCGCCACCCGACGAACCGCAGGACGAAGAAATACCGCCTGCCGAAGCCGAGGTCGACAACCAGCCGGAAGTTCCCCAGGTTCCGCCGGCCCCTGGACGATTCCGGCCTGGACAGGTTCCCATGCATCCACCCGACGCCAACGAGCAACCAACGGACAATGGCAACCAACCGAACGGCGGGAAGACTCCGGAACAACTGCTGCAGGAGTTGCAAAATATGCAACAGCAACAGCAGCGATACCAGCAGCAGTTGAACCCTGCCAACATCGGGGAACCACAACCGCCTCAGCAATAAGAATTGGTGGGATTCGATATAGAAGAGCGTCCCAAAGGGACGCTTTTCGTATCTGGCTGGGTCTACGCCGGGGTGATGCGCATGCTCAGATCAACAGCCTGAACGGAATGGGTCAGGGCCCCCACTGAAATGAAGTTCACTCCAGTTTCGGCGTAGGTGCGCACGTTTTCCAGAGTGATCCCGCCCGAGGCTTCGAGCGGCACATGACGATCCAGTTGGCGGACACGCTCCACGGCCTGGCGGACGTCCTCAGGGGACATGTTGTCGAGCAAGACGGCTTCGGCGCCATGCTCCAGGACAGCCTCGAGTTCGTGCAGAGAGCGCACCTCGATTTCGACTTTCTGTGAGCCGCGACGATTGTGCAGCGCGCGTTCCAGCGCAGCCACGGCTCCGCCGGTGAGCGCAATGTGGTTGTTCTTGATGAGCACACCATCGCTGAGATCGAGGCGATGGTTGATGCCCCCGCCGCAACTCACGGCGTACTTATCAAGGACGCGTAGACCTGGCGCAGTCTTGCGGGTGTCCAGGATCACGGTGCCGGTGCCCGCAACCGCGTCGACGTAGCGGCGCGTCAGCGTGGCGATGCCGCTCATGCGTTGCATGATGTTGAGGATCACCCGCTCGCACGACAACACCACACGCGCATTGTGGACGATAACTGCAATCGACTGCCCTTTGCGCAAGCGCACGCCGTCGAAGATCTCGGTGTGGCTGGTGACTTCGGGATGCGAGGTGACGGTGCCGTCGAGCACGGCGAAGACGTTCAGGATGCGCGGGACGCAACCCAGCCCGGAGAGCACACAGTCCTGCTTGGCAAGGATGGTGGCGGAGGCACGCTGGTTGGGATCGATGCACGCGTAGGTGGTGGCGTCGCGGGTGGCGCGATCTTCCTGCAGCGCGTTTTCCAGGATGGCGGTGATCCTGCGGCTTGTCCAATCCACGATCGATCTCCTGAAACTACGTAAAGCCCAACTTCTCTACGCTCATAACGGCACGGCTAAAGAGGCTGCTGAAAAAGTCGTCGCGACCAAAAGAAACCGCAGATTCCTCGGGGCTGGAGCCCCTCGGAATGACAAAAATAAAGGGCTTACAACGGCCCACCCTTCGACAAGCTTAGGGCAGGCTCTGAAGGTGCGCCCCTTCAAAGCGAGCATAATCGAGCTTTTCAGCAGCCTGTAAAGCCGTGCCCCTTCACAACGTGAGGCTTAAGCGCCTAACTCTCCCAGCGCCTCGTTTGCCTTCTGCACCAGCACTTCGACTTCGCCCTTGCGCTTCTTCAATCCGTCGATCACGTGCGCAGGTGCCTTGGCGAGGAAGGCCTCATTTTTCAACTGCGCAGTCGCGCGCGTCAACTCCTGGGTTAGCCTGGTCAACTCTTTGCTGAGGCGCTCGCGCTCGGCCGTTGCATCGATCTGGCGTTCATGGAGCACCCTCACATCAAACCGGGCGGTGCTGCGCGCTCCCGAAGCCTTAGACAACGAAGACTCGACGAAGGTAATGCCTTCCACATTCGCCAACCGCTCTCACCGCTCCACGATTGCGCTCGATAAGAGAGCCAATATCACCATCCGCAAAGACCTCGATCGCCACCTTCTGCTTGGGTTCGATTTTCAATTCGGCCCGGATGTTGCGGACGCCTTCGATCAAGTCTTGCACAATCGCCATCTCGGTTTCGGCAGTGGTATCCACCTGCGACAGGTCGACTCTGGGATACGGTGCCAGTGCAATCGATTTGAGCGGCGGCTTGCCATCGTACACCGCATGCCAGATCTCTTCGGTGATGAAAGGCATGAACGGCGACAACATGCGCAACGCACCTTCGAAGATGCTGATCAGGTTCGCGTAGGCAGTGCGCGCACCTTCGCGGTTGCCGGCGGCCAGGCGTGGCTTGATTAGCTCCAGATACCAGTCGCAATACTCGCCCCAGAAGAAGTGATAGACAACGTGTGCCGCTTCATGAAAGCGGTACGTCTCCAGCGCTTCGTGCATCTGCTCGGCAACGCGATTGAAGCGCGAAAGAATCCAGCGGTCGTCGAGGGTCTCAGCTTTGAAGCCGGAGACGCCCTTGGCGTCGAAGTTGGTGGCGAACCTTGAAAGTCGGCCAGCGACCACAGACCCGCCTCCTGCGCCCGGTCAACGTTCATGAACAGGAAGCGCGCGGCGTTCCAAATCTTGTTGGCGAAGGCGCGATAACTTTCGGTGCGGCTCTCGGAGAAAGCGATATCGCCGCCGGGCGCTACCATGGCAGCCATCGTGAAGCGCACCGCGTCGGTGCCGTACTGCTCGATGATCTCGATGGGATCCATGACGTTGCCCTTGGTCTTCGACATCTTCTGACGCTCGGCGTCGCGTACCAGACCGTGGATATGGACGGTACGAAACGGAACGTCGCCATGCGTGTGTCCGCGCATGAAGTGGCAGTTCAGCATGATCATGCGCGCCACCCAGAAGAACAGGATGTCAAAGCCGGTGATGAGCAGCGTCGTCGGGTAGAAGGCGTCGAGATCGGGCGTGCTGTCGGGCCAGCCCAGCGCTGAGCACGGCAACAGGCCTGAGGAGAACCAGGTGTCGAGTACGTCGTTGTCCTGCTCCAGATGGTCGCCGGCGCACTTGGCGCACTTGGCGGGCGTCTCTCGCGCGACGATGATCTCGTGGCAATCTTTGCAGTGCCACGCCGGAATGCGATGTCCCCACCACAACTGGCGCGAGATGCACCAGTCGTGAATATTGCGCATCCACTCGAAATAGGTCTTGGAGTAATTCTCCGGCACGAACTTGATGGCCCCGTTCTCCACCACTTCAATGGCGCGGTCAGCCAGAGGCTGAATCTTCACAAACCACTGCGTCGAAAGCCGAGGCTCGACAATAGTCTTGCAGCGATCGCATTTTCCCAGCGGAACAATATAGTCCTTCGCGCCGACCAGAAAGCCGCCCCGCTCGAGATCTTCGAGCACCTTTTGCCGAGCTTCAAAGCGGTCCAGTCCCTTATAGGAGTCGGCGTTCTCATTCATCTGCGCGACTTCGTTCATCACGTCAATCTGCGGCAGGTTGTTACGCAGGCCGGCTTCGAAGTCGTTGGGATCGTGCGCCGGAGTCACCTTCACCGCGCCGGTGCCGAACTCGGGATTGGCGAGAATGTCGTCGGTGATGATCGGGATCTCGCGATTCATCAGCGGCAGCAAAACTTTTTTCCCGTGAAGATGACGGTAGCGCTCGTCGCCGGAGTTCACCGCAACCGCGGTATCGCCCAACATTGTCTCGGGACGCGTGGTAGCAACCACGATGTACTCGTCTTTGGAGCCGATCACCGGATAACGGATCTCGTAAATCTTGCCCGGCGTATCCTCGTGCACGACTTCAAGGTCGGAGACGGCGGTGATGCATCGCGGACACCAGTTCACGATGTACTTGCCGCGATAGATCAGCCCCTCTTCATGCAGGCGGACGAAAGCCTCGCGCACCGCGCGCGACATGCGCTCGTCCATGGTGAAGTACTCGCGTGACCAGTCCACGGAAGCCCCGAGGCGCTTCATCTGTTGCAGAATGACGCCGCCATAGTGCTGTTTCCAGTCCCAGACGCGTGCGATGAACGCCTCGCGGCCCATGTCGCGGCGGTTCTGGCCTTCGGCAGCGAGCTGGCGCTCGACCATCAACTGAGTGGCGATGCCGGCGTGATCGGTGCCCGGCAACCATAGCGTGCGGAGCCCCTGCATGCGCTTCCAGCGAACGATGATGTCGATCTCAGTGTGCTCCAACATGTGGCCCATGTGGAGGTTACCGGTGACATTGGGCGGCGGCAGCGTCACCGTGAAGGTGGGCTGGTCAGGGTCGCTGGGTGTTTCCACGTGGAACAATTTTTCGCGGACCCAGTATTCGGCCCAACGCGGTTCGATGGCGCCCGGTTCGTAGGCCTTAGGAAGGTCGTGAGGCATTCAACTTCGATATTACAAGGAAGAGCGGGCAGCCGTCAGCAACGCAGCAGTGAGCAGTTAGCAGTCAGCACTCAGCAGTCAGTGCTCAGCAGTCAGTGCTGAGCTCACAATCGGAATTGAAAAGCTGAGATAGTCCTCATAAACATGAACTTCAAAACGCAAGGAAAAAGCGCAGCCGAAGCTGCGCCACATCGAACCACCTTTGGTCATCAGAACGGCCAATGATGCTTCTTCTTTTTCTGCGATGAGCTTTCCGTATCGCTATTGGCTGGCGCCGCGGGCGGTGGCGTCGAACCGCTGGCGGCTGCGGGCGTCGGTTGCGTGCCTGGGTCGGGAGAAGCAGTCGCGGCATCGTTCACTTGAGTAGGCGGGGGAGCAGTCGCACCGGGCGGAGGAGTTGAGACTGCCGGCTGCAAGTCGTTTTTCATTTCAGGAATCGCGGTACTGTCTGAGGTCGCACTGGACGACGTGCCATTCGCGGCTGCACCCGAGACAGGGTCGGCCGCTGCAGTCGCCGGCGCGGCGGCAGAAGCGTTGCCAGCGACAGGAGTCGATCCGGCAGGCGCTCCAGGTGCAGCGTCGGAGCGCGGAACGGCCGCGTTCGCGGCCGGGAGAGCGCCGTTTCCCACCCGCTCAACTCCAACCTTGTTGGAACCGGCCAGGCTGGACATGACGCTACTGCTGGCGTTGCGCACCATATCGGGCGCGCTGGCCTGCTTGGGATCAACCAGTGTCGGCTCGCCGACTTTGGTAGCGTCCGAAACGTCTGGACCCTTCTTGAAATTCTCCATCAATTTGCCGAAATGGCCAGTCGAACCACGGCTGGCGATCTCAGCCTTGTCTTGAGCAATGGCGGCTTCGGTGGCATGCGGGATGGGTTGCTTCATCGCCTGCAAGCGCTTTTTGGCATCCCCGGCCCGCTCTTCCAGAGGGTAGCGGGTAAGAATGCGATCGTAGGCATCCGTGGCTCCCTGCGTGTACTGTTTGATCAAAGTGCCCTTCGCCGCCTCAGGTAGCTTCGATAGGCGAACGAGGTCAATCTCCCTTTCGTAGGAGTTACCCAGTTCGTAGAGGGCCTGGTCAGCTCCGCTGTACAGCGGGTACGTATCCGCCACCGACTTCAAGCGCGCAATGGCTGCTGGATAGGTCTCGCGCAGATAGTAGAAGTGCCCGATCATGTATTCGCGATCGCCAAGCACCTCTTGCACCTCCATCAGGCGCTGCTTGGCCTGTGGCACCAGAGGGCTGTCGGGGAACTGCAAAATGAGTTGACGATACTCGTCCTCGGCACGACGGGCATGAGTGGGATCGCGGTCCGCCTTCTCCATCTCTTTGTAATGGATGTTGGCGATCTTCATCTGCGCTTCCGCCGCCTCGGGCATGTTGGGGAAGAAGGTGATGAAGTCCTTGTACTCGCTCTCCGCCTGGGTCATGGCGGCGGCGCCGCCTTCGGCATACCACGAGTCCCCGATAGCCAGTTTGGCGCGCGCCACGTATTCCGAATCGGGATAAGTATTGATCAGGGTCTGCAAGCTGAGCCGCGCGACGTCGTACTTGTTGTGCTTCATCGCGTCCATGGCGCGATCGAACAGCACCTTGTCGGGCTGTTTCGAGTTGAGGTTGGCGATCGGATTCTGGACTTTCTTGTTGCTGCATCCGAGGGTCAGCAGCATTGCAGCTATCGAAACCGCTATGATGACGCGACGAAACATCCTAAACACCTCTGGGAAATACTGCGTTTCAGGCCCACAGCCTAGGCGCGCAAAAGAGTGGCTTCCTGGGCCGCCCTTAGCAGCCCCTCCACCTTTCGCGCCGGATCGCCCTGGCCAAATACGTGACTGCCGGCTACGAAAATTTCGACTCCGGCGCGGACCGATGGTCCAATTGTTGCCAAGTCTATCCCGCCATCGATCTCGATGCGGAAATTCAGGCCCCTGGCGGCGCGCATGGTCGCCAGCTTGCGGACTTTTTCCAGCGTCGCGGGAATGAAGGTTTGCCCACCGAAACCGGGATTGACGGACATCACTAGGACATGGTCCACAATGTCGAGCACTTCACCGAGGGTCTGCACCGGGGTCGCCGGATTGACGACCACACCCACCTGCATGCCATGGCTGCGAATCAGTTCCAGCGTGCGGTTCAGATGACGGCACACCTCCTGATGCACCGAGATCCAGTTGGCCCCGGCATCAGCGAAAGCCGGAATGTACTCGTCGGGATTTTCGATCATCAGATGGCAATCGAGCGGGACATCCACCGCCTTGCGCAGCGAGGCGACCACCGGAGGCCCGATCGTGATATTGGGCACAAAATGCCCGTCCATCACGTCAACATGGAGGAGGGTGGCACCACCTCGCACCGCCTCGTTGGCATCCTCGGCCAGGCGGGCGAAATCAGCCGACAATATGGACGGCGCTATCTCGATCAAGACCAAACTTCTCTCGCGAGCACTTGGTCAGATTTTAGCACGGGAGCAGGGTGGCCGGGACCGTTCCCCTGACTGCACCGTCGATCGCAGCAAAGACGAAATTGACATGTCGGCAAAGTCATCTGCTTCCGAAGGTCTCACTTGACAAGTACTCCGTCAATGCCGTATAAGGGAAGCCGACAGACAGACAACGAAACCGATGAGCGCGGCGATTGCCTACACCCGTGTTTACGAAAAGCGAGTAGGCAAAACTCTTCTCCCCGAGGAGCGGCAGGCGATGGAACTGCACGTTGCCAATAAGCCTGAGATACACCCGATTGTGTCAGGCACGGGCGGAGTTCGCAAAGCGCGATGGGGTCGCCGAGGCAAGGGGAAACGAGGTGGCGTTCGAGTGATCTACTTTTTTCGGTCGACGGCCGATGTGGTCTACTTTCTCGACATTTATGGAAAAACCGAGAAGAAAGATTTGACCCCCGCGGACAAGCGGGAACTGAAAGAATTGGTCAGTCGTTTAAGGGGTATCCAATGAGAAAAGCAAGGCATTCCAGGGTTGGCAAGCGTTTGATAACAGCGATGAGGGAGGTTGTCGATCACGCCGAGGGGAAGGTTGCGCTTCCAATGCGATACGTCGACGTTCCTGAAGACGTGGACGTGAAGGCAATCCGGTCGAGGCTGGGCCTGTCGCAAGCTGAGTTTTCGCGGCGGTACGCTCTCAGCCAACGGTCTCTCCAGGAGTGGGAACAGGGCAGACGACGGCCCGAAGGTGCGGTGCGCGCCTACTTGACGGTAATCGAGCGGAATCCCAAAGCGGTCGAGGAGGCACTCACAAAGTGACGGCGATAGTAGCCGCCGGTGTTAGTACTTCGCCATCTTGGGATCGACGCGCTCGGCCCAGGCGTTGATGCCGCCGGTCAGGTTGTGCACCTTGCCGAAGCCGGACTGGCGCAGGAAGTCCACGGCCTTGGCGCTGCGTCCGCCTAGCTTGCAATGGACGACGATCTCGCGGGTGGCGTCGAGTTCGCTGACGCGCTTGGGCAGGTCGTTCAGCGGGATCAAATGTCCGCCGAGGTTGCAGATCTGGTATTCGTGAGGCTCGCGCACGTCGAGCACAAGCAGGTCATCGCCGGCGTCGAGCCGCCGCTTCAGTTCTTCGGGAGTCATTTCTGGCATGTTAGTCATGGCTCTCTCTTCTCCGCGAATTCCGCAGAACTGATCATAGTCGATCAGCTCGGTAACAGTTGGATGATCGCCGCACACTGGGCAATCAGGATTCTTGCGCAGCTTGAGTTCGCGAAAGCGCATCGCTAACGCATCCACCAACAGCAAGCGGCCAACCAGTGGCTCACCGACCCCGAGAATGAGCTTAATCGTCTCGGTCGCCTGAATCATGCCGACCAGTCCCGGTAGAATGCCCAGCACGCCGCCCTCGGCGCACGAGGGAACCATTCCCGGAGGAGGAGGTTCGGGATAAAGACAGCGGTAGCACGGGCCGGCTTTGGTGGCGAAGACGCTCGCCTGGCCTTCAAAGCGGAAGATCGAGCCGTACACGTTAGGCTTGCCGCCGAGCACGCACGCGTCGTTCACCAAATAGCGGGTGGGGAAATTGTCGGTGCCATCGACGACGATGTCGAAGTCGCGAAGCACCTCCATCGCGTTGGCGCTGGTCAAGCGAACTTCGAACTTGCGAACCTTGACGTTGGGATTGATTGCCGCGATGCGCTCGGCAGCCGAGTCAAGCTTCTTGCGGCCGACGTCACCGGTGCCATGTAGGACCTGCCGCTGGAGGTTAGTCAGATCGACAACATCGAAGTCAACGATACCCAGGGTGCCGACGCCGCCGGCGGCCAAATAAAGAGCTACCGGCGAGCCCAAACCGCCGGCCCCTAAGCACAGCACTCGTGCTTGCTTCAGCTTGAGCTGACCCTCGATGCCGACCTCCGGCAGGATGACATGGCGCGAGTAACGCAAGACCTCATCCTTCGTAAGCGCGGCGGTTGGTGCGGCAGACTCTTCGGCTGTAGCCATGGTTGTTAGAGATGCTGGCAGCATAGCAAGGATTCGCCTCCGCAGGCACGCTTCTCATGTTCAGACGAAGCCGTCGCGGAATCGGCGCTGGGTCGCAGGTGTTACGAACCCTTGCCCAGCCAACCATCCCGTCGACCTTACTCGCTTGTCAGTGGAAAACCTTTCTCTCGCCATTCGCGAATGCCACCGTCCATGGAGGCGACATTGGTGTATCCCATTCTTTGCAAGGCATCAGCAGCAAGCGCGGACCGAAATCCGCCACCGCAGTACAAAACCATGGGAGTGCTCGTGTCAGGAACACGCTGCTCCACGTCGCGTTCAAGGATTCCCTTGCCCAAATGCACGGCCGCCGGCAGATGGTCTTTCGTCCATTCGTTGTCTTCGCGGACATCGATGAGAAGAAAATCTGCTTTGCCGTCCAGCATTTGCTTCACATCGTCCACGGTTACTTCGCGGACACGCTGTTTGGCTTGGTTAACGATGTCGAGGAATCGGGGAGAATGATGATGCGCCATGCCGAATATCATAGCGCTTCGCTCCCACCCTTTCGCGAAAGACGCGAAAGGATTGATTGGATAAGAGAGAAGGCTCGGGGACTGATGCAGAAGCTGGGCGGGATTTTCGTTGATTGTCGCGCGGGAGTGACGGAAGCCTCGGCGAGTCGGGCGGACCGGCAAAGCAGGTGGTTGCAAGTATTCACTATCCCACTATCCGTTAACCAATGCTTTCACGGCCTCGTATCCGGCACCGTGATGGCGCGGAACATGCGGGGCAGCGCCTCGGCTACGATCATGGCCGCCACGATCAGCGCGCCGCCAACAGCCTGACGGGCCGACAGCGACTCTTTCAGCCAGACGACGCTGAGCACCGCCGCCACCACCGGCTCCAAGCTGAACAGCACCGCCGATTCCGTGGGGCCGAGTCGCGTCTGCGCGGTTGCCTGTCCCCAAAAAGCGAAGACCGTGGACCCGAACGCCAGGTAGAGCGCCGCGGCCACCATCGGCCAGTGTGACAACGCCGCGAAGGCATTCTGAAATCCGTAGGGCGAGGGCAGAAACGCGGTGGCCACAACCGACACGACGCCGCAGATCGTCACCTGCGCGCCCGCCAGCAGCCACGCCTCGGAGCGGCGCGTGAATGCGCCCATCATCACGATATGGATGCCGGACAGGATGGCGCACAACAGTATCTCGATGTCGCCCCGGTTCCAACCACTCCACCACGCGCCGTGCAGATGGACCAGCAGGTACATTCCGTAAGCCGCGATCAGTGCGCCCAGCGCCGAGGCCAGCTTCACCCGCTGACCAATCGCCACGGCAACTAGCGGCGTGAACAGCACATACAACCCGGTGATGAAGCCGGCCTTCGCGGTGGTCGTGAAGCGCATACCGTCGGTCTGGAGCCAGAAGACGACGACCAGCACGAGCCCGAGCCAGATGCCATCCAGCACGCCGCGCCGGGTAATGCGGATTCCCTTGGCACGAATGATGGCGAACATCACCAGCCCAGCGAGGGGAAAGCGCAGCCCCATCAGCGCGCCCACGGAGAGACCGCCATCCAGCACGATGCGCGTCGCGGGAAAGCCAAAGCCCCATATCGTCGCCACCGCGGCGATGATCAGCACGGCGGTGCGGTGGGAGATTTCGGGTTGACGTCGGGTCGAAGTCACGGAAAAAGCAACCGCGGATTGCGCAGATAAGCGCGGACGAATTCTTCTCTTACGTGAACGGTCAGCAAACGTGGCTGGCAACCCTGCGTTTTCCACCAAGGGGAAAATCCGCGTTGCCCGCGCGAAGATCGCGGAGCAGGATTGACCTATGTTGTCCCGCTGCCGATCCAGTCCAACTCTAGGTCGGCAATCGATCGAAACTCGGGATCTCCCGTCACCAGAGGGCAGCGATACTTCTGTGCCAGCGCCGCCGCGAATGCGTCGGCATAGGCGATTGGATATCGTCCTTTCAGCAGGGCCACATCCCAGATCTCATCGGCGGTCGGCACTTCGATGGTTGCAGGTAGCGTTCGTGACAACTCCCGCCACGACTTGGCGAGTGTTTCGCTGTGATACTTGCAGACGTAGTAATAGACCTCGCCGACATTGATGGCGCTCATGAAAAGGCGAGCAGTGCCCGCCTCGGCCTCCGCGAGAAGGTTCTCGACGATGTCCGTCGCCGGTTGTCTTTCTTTGATCCATTCCAAGATCGGCCACGAATCAAGAACGCGAGTCTTCAAGTTCGCGCTCCTCTTTTCTGAACTCCAGAAAATCTTTCTTTATGTCCCGACCAGCGCCCCGGAGCTTTCTCCAGGCATCACCCTTCGATAGCACAATCTCCTGCCCCCGGACTTCCAGGGTCAGCTTGGAGCCTTCCGTGAGATTGAGGGCTTCCCGCACCTGCTTGGGGATTGCGATTTGCCCCTTGGAGGAGACTGTAACCTTGTCCATATAATGTATCTTACCATAGGTAAGGCAAGGGTGCCGGATGAAGGTTTACAAACCAATGCACTCCGTGCGGCTGAGGTTCATCAACCGCCGCAGTCTTCATGCCGTCAACGGATCGATCACCTCGAGAAAGGGAAATCGATGGAAGTCGGTATCCCGGGTGCAAATTCGCCGAATGCCGTGTTCGCGCATGAGGATTGCGGTGTGGGAGTCATGCAGGAGGTTGCCGGCCAGGTGGGGAAGTTCGGCAAAGACTTGTCCGGCCACCTCGGCGTGCCGTGAGGTGGGGATAAGGACACCCAATCCCGGCGAGTCGAGCAGGTTCGAAACGAATTCCCATGATTGCTGCACGCTGCATGGCCGTCTCATCACCCGCGGATGAGTGGTCACTCGCAGAAACTCATAGAGGACCGGCCAACTGGTATACCAGGCCTCTGGCCTGCGCCGTTGGCGCTCCAGCCAGGAGCGCGCCGCGGTATGGAATGGAGAATCAGCGTCGGCAGCATAGACCAGGACATTGGTATCGACGATGACCAATGCCTACCTGCCTTCCATCGCCTGGTACAGCGCGTCCCGATCGGCAATATCAACCAGGGCGCCGCCGCTGTGGAAGACCGGCAAGGGCGGTAAATCGGCGGTCTTCTTCTGCGCCCGGAACAGGTTGCGTAATGCCGTCTCCACCAGTTCCGACATGGTCCGCCCTTGCCGGGCGGCCTCGCGCTTGAGCTGGGCCATGACGGTGTCGTCAACGTTGAGGGTAGTCTTCATATGGGAAACCATATCACTGATATGGATAGATGGTCAACCGCTCAGGGAAAGGTCTACCCCGAACCTGCTTCGGGATGGCGATTTATATGTAGGCGACCGAGGAGCCACTCTGATTTGATAGGTCTCCCCAGCAGTTCAAGGCCCTCTGACTTGATTTGCGAGCATGTCAAGTATACTTTTAGGTCACCAAGAGAAAAAAAATGCCTGACAGAACTCCGGTTGAGATTCCTTATTCCCAACTCGAATACGTTGTGACGTTCGAGAAGCCATTACTCGATCTCGCCGGTAAGTTCCACGACCTGGTTGCACCGTTTATGGATGCACTCGAACCGTGGGGCTTTGTTTTCGAGGAGTCAGAGTTTCTGTTGACTTCGCCCAAGCCACGAGACCATGTTGTCACCTTCCACCGACCGAACACGGCCCCTCCTCCTCAGATGCGGGTTGCAGTGAGGTGGAGCACACTGACCGTATCGGTCGATCAGCCTGATTGGACTGAGGCCGAGTCGGTCGCGAAACTCTGCGACACCGCTGTGGAAACCGTCGTGCGGATTGCTAACGCGAAGATTAAGTCCCAGCAAGTATCCCTAGGCATGCATGTGCAGTCCAAAACTACCCAGAGGAGCGCGCTCACGGCAGCTTTGCTCACCAACCAAGCGCGTGAGTTGATGGACGGAGAGATAACGGGACAAGGAATAATATTGCATCGAGAACGTTCGATGATTGTTATCGACAACTCTGCCGTATTTGCTAACGGACTTTTCATTCGAATCCAGAGAACCTTCGATCACAGCGTCGATGTCGCGCAGATCAGCGAGACTCTATTAAGAGACGAACAGAAACTGTGGGACGTTTTGGGCCTGGAGGGTGAATTGTGAGTAGTTGGGGAACAGTCTGTTTAGATCAGGAATTTCCCAAGGAGTACGTTCCAACTCCCGCAGCTTGGAGTCCACCCAGCCAACCTGAGCCCCAGACAGAAGGGTACTGGCAGATGGGTTCGGCCAGCCGCGTCGAAGCGGGCAACAACCTGCTGTACGCTCGCGACGTTCTTTTGCGGGGCTTGGAACAGGCGTATATTCTCGAATCGGCTCAGGAAACACGTTCGTTTCTTCGACTTCGTCCAACGGTTATCAGTTTGCTCCTGGAAGCCTCGGCTCGCATTAACGAGACATTCGGAGAGGCACAAATAAAGGCAGTCAGACTGGTGCACGACGATTCGGGAATTAGCGTGTTCGGAATCGTCTTTTGGCAGGAGTCAGTTGAGAGCGGCGAACGGGCGCTTGCTCGCTTCGATCAAGATTGGTGGCTCCGCAACTGCAACCGGGCAGGCGGAATTGTGAACTTCAACATTGAATTAGCGTAAGATGCCGTTCGACTGGCAAGAATTCCTGAATCTCGCCGAGAGCTTGCTCGCAGTTGACACCGAAGCTGCATATCGGTCTGCCATCAGCCGCGCTTACTACTCTGTCTTCAACGTTGCCCTTGAGCGAGCCCACGAAAACAAATGCAGGTTCGATTCCGAACTCGAGACGGGGATTCACAAGAAGTGCTGGGCCCTGTACTCCAAAGGCCCCGATCTGACTTGTGTGCAATTGGGTATCGATGGGGATCGGCTACGTGAATCGCGAGTGCGCGCTGACTACAAGAGTGGGGAGTATCGCCGTTTGAGTGAAGACGCGAGACAGGTCATCGCGAAAGCTAGACTCCTCAGAACCAGACTGGCAACGCTCGACAGGCGTTATCCACTCCCATAGAGCACTATTCCAGCTGGCGCAGAAAAACCCAATATGGCGAATGCGTATCCTCCCAAGGAAGGCCACATGCCGAATCTCGTCAGACTGTCGGTATTCGAACTGCCGAACCCTGCTTCAGTATTACAACTCGGTCGCTGGAGGAAAAGATAACTTGCTCCACACCGCAGTTTCGATAGCTTCGAACCGGTGAGAGAACGAATTCATCAGTTCCCTACCCACTTTATCTGGCTCAGTTGCGGATAACACCGTGTTACAGTCTCGCAGGAACATGTCAACGAGGAATGGTTTTAGGAGGATTGTGACCTCAAAGGAGGCGATACTTTTTCCACCTGGCAGACGGTCGATGAGTTGAAACAGACGGTATATCGGTGGCGCACCCATATCCTCCGCGAACTCAGCCAAGTTTCCCCTCTCGCTGTCGCTCAGCCGTCCAACGAGAATAACCTCCACGTCAGGAAACCTGCCGCGAAAGCAACGAGCACACAGCGTCTGGATTACGAGCGCGGCCTCGGTTCCAGAGTACTCCTCTTGGATCACTTCGTAAGCGCAGGCAAGCCAAAACTGAAAAAGCTTGTTAGTGAGGGCCTCGCGCACCATCCCCTCCGGCTTAGGCATGCCGGCATCGCTAAGTATGCGCTCGAGTTCGCAGGCAGCTCCGCAAAGAACGCAGTACAGTCCTTCAACTGTATTGATACCGCGCCTGCCAACGACAATATGTCCGTGTTGCTCCGAAAATTCCATCCGGGTTCGCTATAGCGCCGCCGCCTTTGTTTCGATCAGTTTCTTCACCCGCTCCACGAACGCCTCCGCCTTCACTAAACCTTCGGCCTTCTCTTGCCCGCGCACGCGGACGTTGACCTCGCCAGCTTCCATCTCCTTGTCGCCGACGACCAGTTGGAACGGCACCTTCTGTATCGCGTGCTCGCGGATTTTGGAGTTCATCTTCTCATTGCGCACGTCAACATGCACGCGAACGCCGGCGGCCTTTAACTTTTCGCCGACTTCGAGCGCATAGCCGTGGTGCTTCTCGCCGATCGGCACCACGACCACCTGCACGGGCGACAGCCACACGGGAAACGCTCCGGCGTAATGCTCGATAAGCACGCCGAAGAAGCGCTCGATGGAGCCGTAGAGCGCGCGGTGCACCATGAGCGGCTGGTGGCGTTTGCCGTCTTCGCCAACGTACTCCAGCCCGAAGCGCTCGGGCAGGGTGAAGTCGAACTGCACAGTCGAGAGCTGCCACAAGCGGCCGATGGCGTCCACCAGCTTGATGTCGATCTTGGGCCCGTAGAACGCGGCCTCGCCGGGGATCAGCTTGTACTCGATGTTGCGCCGCTTCAGCGCCTGCTCCAGCGAGCGCTGCGCCAACTCCCACTGATCGTCACGGCCGGCATAGGTCTTGCGATCGTTCGGGTCCCAAGTGGACAGCTCCACCTGGAACTGCTCGAAGCCGTAGGTCTTCAGCACCGCGAGGGCGAAATCGATGCAGCCGACGACTTCGTCCTCGATCTGTTCGGGCGTGCAGAAGATGTGCGCGTCGTCCTGGGTGAAGCCGCGCACGCGCAGCAGGCCGTGCATCACGCCGGAGCGCTCGTAGCGATAGACCGTCCCCAGCTCGCCCAGACCGCACCGGCAGATCGCGATACGACTTCAGGCTGTCGCGATAGATCAGAATGTGGAACGGACAGTTCATCGGCTTCATGCGATAGTTGGCGTCGTCCAGTTCCATCGGCGTAAACATGTTTTGCGCGTAATAGCCTTCGTGGCCGCTGGTCTTCCACAGGTCCACGCGCGCGACGTGCGGCGTGTACACGAGCGAGTAGCCGCGCTTCAGGTACTCGTCGCGCATCCAGTCTTCCATCTCCTTGCGCATGAGGCCGCCCTTGGGATGCCAGAAGATCAGTCCCGGCCCAGCCAGCTCCTGGATGGAGAACAGGTCGAGCTGTTTGCCGAGCACGCGATGGTCGCGCTTCTTCGCCTCCTCGAGCTTGTGCAGGTACTCGTCGAGATCTTTCTTGCTGAAGAACGAGGTGCCATAGATGCGCTGAAGCTGCGGATTCTTCTCGTCGCCCAACCAATACGCGCCCGCGATGTTGAGCAGCTTGAACGCCTTGATGCGCCCGGTGGACGGGATGTGCGGACCGCGGCAGAAGTCGGTGAACTTGCCGGTCTTGTAGATGGAGATCTTCTCGTCGGGCGCGGTGAATTGCTCAATGAAGTGGCACTTCATGAAGTCGCCTTCCGACTTGAAGCGCTCGAGTCCCTCGGCGCGAGGTAGAAACTCGCGCGCGTACGGCAGGTCCTGCTTCACCAGCTCCTGCATCTTCTTCTCGATGGCCTCAACGTCCTCGGGAGTGAACGGCTTCTCGCGATAGAAGTCGTAGAAGAAACCGCTCTCGGTCGCCGGTCCGTGACCAAGCTTGGTCTCAGGAAATAGCTCCAGCACCGCCGCGGCCATCAAGTGTGCCGAAGAGTGACGATAAACTTCCAGCGCCTCGGGATCGCGATCGGTGAGCAGGCGCAGCTCGACATCCTGCTCCAGCGGGCGCGTGAGGTCGATCAGTTGCGCGTTGTTCTTCGCGGGCTCGACTGCCGGAGCCGCGGCGGCGTCGCCAGGCGGCTTGTGCCCGTTGCCGCCGCCATTCGGCGAGAGCGGTTTGACCTGCGCAGCCAGCGCTGCGTCTGCCAGGCGAGGGCTGATGCCCTTTGCGATATCGAGTGCGGAGGTCCCGCGCGGCACATCTTTGACGCTGCCGTCGGGTAGTTTCACATGAATATTTTCGGCCATGATGTATTCCAGGTGCCACGCTCATCGTTCTCGGGCACGGCTGTTACAAGTTTTAGTAGTGATACCGGGCTTGAAGGAAATCAATTTTCGCTTCCGACACCCGGTAAACCAGGCGGTGTTCCTGCGTGATGCGCCGCGACCAGCAGCCCGCGAAGCCGAACTTCAGTGGCTCGGGCTTGCCGATGCCTTCAAACGGGTCTCGTAAGATGGCATGCACTAGTTCCAATACGCGCAGCGCCGCCTTTCGATCGGTCTTAACCCAGTGAACCAAGTCGTCCACAAACTCGGGTTGAAAGACCGCCTCGCGCTCAACGCGTTGTATCAAGCCCGACCTCGCGTCGCAACTGTTCTAGCGATATCCTTTTTCCTTTGCCTCGGCGAGCGTTATCGAGCGCTGACATCAAGCGTTCTGCGTTTCGCGGCGAACGCAGCAAATGTGCTGTCTCCAGCAATCCGGCCAATTCGTCCGCAGGAATCAGGGCCACGTCCTTGGCTCCTCGGCGTCGTACGATCACAACCTCATGATCGTTGGCAACCTGATCCAGCACGGCGGCCAGACGTTCACGCAAGCTTGTGTATGTGGTTTCGACAGGCATAATCCCTAAACCCCGTAAGATTAAGCGTACAGGGTTACTGTACATGTTGTCCAATTGCTTGCGTTTTGGCGATTGTCAGCTGCGATTCGGTCGGTCTCGGTAGCCGTGGCCTGATTCTAACGAAGGCCGGGAGGCGATGTTCGGTGGGCGCGCACTTCCAGCACCAGCGCGCCCACGAAGGCGGCCGAGCCGATGACGATAGCGGCGGGAATCGCTACGTGCTTGTAGGCGTTCGCTCATATCAACCTGTACACCTCGCAGGATGCCATAAATCACGGTGCCGACGATACCGGAAAACAACCCCGCGCCCATGCCGGCGGCGGTGAACAGCAGCGTGGTAAACAGCACCCGCATCGTCGAGGTGAAAATGATGGAGAGTGTGCTGCGCCTACGGCTGGGTACCATGGCAGTCGAGGACATAATACGATTCTAACGCGATGGTCCGCACCTGTCAGATGACCAGAGATCTCCGCGGAGCGTCGGTCGGTATGAGCGGGGGGCGGCGATGGGGATGGAGAGCTGCTGGACTTACGGCACCGGAATTTCGCATTTCACCTTCTGCTCCTGGAACGCAGAAACGGTAATCGGCGCCGTTTTTTCCAACGTGCCGCCCACCTGTTTCTCCGCATACACCGCGTACACACCAGGCGGCAATGCCTTCGAGGTAGGCGTGCTGATCTGAGGGAAGGAGAGGTCGATCGAATTGAGTCCGCTCACAGACACCCACTTGTACATCACCGTCCAACCGGGGTCCGGCTGACCATTGCGAAGGGTGCTGGCTATGACCGTAATCAGTCTTCCCGCTCCCCAGGTACGGCAGTCCGCCGCCTTGATGCGCAGGTCCTCAGCGATGCTCGCCAGCACTTTTTCTGCCGCCTCCTTCCTCTGGGGGTCAGAGTTCAAGATGTTCACCACCTCAAGGCACCATCTGGCTTCGTGCGACAGGTCCGCGACATACTCCTTCGGGGGTGGAACCAGTAACCACCCGCCGCCTCGATCATACCCACCATTTCTGTTGTATCCGCGCCCGCTGGCCGCCGACCCGTCCGCGTATCCACCTTTTAAAAGTCCCGCATACAGGTCGTCGTGGGCGTCGAGGATGTTCGACGAAATCTTAGGCGCCTTGCTAGCGATGGCTTTGCCACAGTTCTGTAACTGTTCGAGCGCTATTGCGGTTGCCTCAAGCTGGGGCGGAGGTGAGAGAACTTGCGCCAGCAACGCTTGCCCAGATCCGAGCACCAGTGCCAAGAGGCAAAATATGCCGAGACCGATTTGGCGTCCGGTCTGTGTCAGCGGTTTCCGGAGCGGTACGACAGGCTGGCTGCCCAACACGATGTCGCGCGTTGTCAACATTCCGAACTCCCTCCTCGCCGCAACAGAGTGCTTTGGTCTGCAAGATATAGCACAAAATCGGCAGTGACTGGCATGCCTTTCTGGAAACGGAAGGTATCATCGGGGGAGACTTCCTGACGACGAAGTGGGACAAGTTCGTCTGCCGGCGCTGCACCCTTGCGTTACAATCAAACCTCCATGTCTTCGACCTCTCAAGCTGTTACCCGAACTCCCGCCGAGGTGGTGCGTATGGCGCCGGTGTCGCAGGCCGCTAATGGCATTTGCTACTCGGTCATGGGAGAAATCACGACCGCGGTCGCCGACCTGGAGCGCATGGTCAACGCCGTGCCTCGCACCATTGCCGCAGCGCTCAATCGCAAGGCCTACTACTTTGTTCCGCTCACGCTAAACATGGGCGACGATACCATGATCGCCGACCGCTACGACGTACAGCTTTCTGACAGCGCCGTCTGCCATCGCAACCAGACGCTAGGCGATTCGCAGTGCGTCTTCATCTCGACCCGCCTGATGGAAGACAGCTTCGCCATCGCGTTTGAGTTCTTCATCAACGTGGGACACAACTTCGTGGAGCGCGTCGGCGTTTCGCAGGAGTTCGCCGACCTGGTATGGAAGCAGGTGGATGAGAAGGCCCGCGGCGAGACCTCGCTTGACGCCTACGAGTTACGCAAGGTCGCAACCACGGCTGGACCCGAGGCCGAGAAAGCCAAGCACGAATACTTGCTGGCCGCCTTCGCCGATGCCATCGCCGTCTACACGTTGTCGTTGTATCTCGATGTGGACTATCAAGACCTGCGCGAACGCGATTATCCTCTGCTGGCTCCAAACGCGCTCGCCGAGCGCCTACGCAAAATCAACGAGCTCTTTCCGGCGAATCCCGGATTTGAGTTTGCCGTGTATCACCGCAGAAGGCAGCAGTAGGCTTTTCGCTTTTCGCCCCTCGCTCTTCGCCAGAGGCTTTCAGCTGTACCTCCGTCGTCCCCCACATCAAATGGAACCCGAATGCTGACTTACAAATGAAAGTTAACCGGAGTCACGGAGATCAGGGCGAACGCCACCGCCCCAAGAAACTCCGTGCCCTCCGTGTCTCCGTGGTGAAATGACTTTCGACGGATATGCCAACGCCCTCCGCTCTTGCAGCGCCACCATCCGCGTGCCCCCCGGGCATCCTATACAATCGAGCTTCTGCCCATGAACCGGATGATCCTTGCCAACCTGGTGCACCGCCCGTTTCGCACCATCATCAGCGTGGTTGCGGTGGCGGTTGAGGTCACACTCATTCTCCTCATCGTTGGCATCATGCTGGGAATGTTGAACGACAGCAAGACCCGTCAGGCCGGCATTGGCGCCGATATCATGGTGCAGCCGCCGGGTTCATCGCTGCTGATGGGCGTTAGCGGCGCGCCGGTCTCGGTGAAAGTGGCCGGCAAGATACGCAAGCTGCCGCATGTGGTGGCCGTGACTCCCGTGGTCACCCAAATCACCACTGCGGGCAATGTGGAGGTCCTCGACGGCATCGACCTGCCTTCGTTCGACGCCGTGAGCGGAGGCTTTCATTACCTTTCGGGCGGCCCGTTCCAGGAGCCGTACGACATGATCATTGACGATCTCGAGGCCGGGTCGAAACACCGCAAGGTAGGTGACACGGTCGAGGCGCTCAATCATCAGTTCCGCATCTGCGGCATCGTTGAGCACGGCAAGGGTGCGCGCAAGTACGTCCCCATGGCGACCCTGCAGGATCTAATTGGCGCGCTGGGCAAGGCGTCCATCTTCTACGTCAAGCTCGACGATCCCAACAATGCCGACGCAGTTGTCCGCATGATCAAGAACATCCCGGGCATGCAGCAGTACGGTGTGCACTCGCTGAAGGAATACCTCAGCCTGATGACTTCCGCCAGCATTCCCGGTCTCACCACCGTGATCGACGTCGTCATCGGCATCGCCATGATCATCGGCTTCATCGTGATCTTCCAGGCCATGTACGCGGCGGTCATGGAGCGCACGCGCGAGATCGGCATCCTGAAATCGCTGGGCGCCGGCAAACTCTACATCGTAAACGTTGTGCTGCGGGAAACCCTGCTGATCGCGATTGCCGGCGTGATTTTCGGCATCGCCATCAGCTACGGTGCGAGGGTGGGATTGCGAGCCAGGTTCCAGACTCTCCCCGTGCTCATTACCGCTGGATGGCTGGTGAAGGCCGCAATCATTGCGCTAGTCGGCTCACTGCTTGGAGCCCTCTATCCCGCCATGAAGGCCGCGCAGAAAGACCCCATCGACGCCCTGGCCTACGAATAGTGCAGCTTAACCGTTCTGTAATTCGTCTTGCGAACGGTAGAGCCGTGCTTCGATGCGCTTGAGCCGGCTTCAGCCAGCGGCACCGCTGCTTTGCCGCGATCCCACTATTTCTTAATGTTCCACAATGCTGCAAGAGATTGCGCATCCCGCTGTTCCCAATTGAAACTACTCTGCGCAGCACCATTCCATTAGTGCGCCCATTCAGGGAAAGGCTTGTCCAGCAAGGGTTCCAGAGGCACGTGCAGACCCTCCACCATAGTGAGCGTGCCCTCGGCTGATGGCTTCAAGTCGTTCATCCGTGGCAAACGGAATGCAATTAACAGGGTGTTCTGAGTTTCCCCCGTCGAGCAAGTTGGCGTACCTCGCCTTGCAAGCGGCTTCGTGCACACGGCAAAGAAGCGCTCGCGGCCAATGTGCGAGGTGGACCTGCCATCGCAGAGAGGCGGGAGAAATTCCTATGTGCGTTAGCCTGGTCGAGCAACATCGCTCTTCGCACAGGCGGCTTCGCAGGGCCCTGAAAACCGTCTTACTGATTGCCCTCTCCGGGCTGCCACTGGTGGCGCTTCTGTTCGGCCTTCGGAACTCCTCGAGTCAATCGTTGATTGCTGAAATGGCAAGACACGGTTTGCGGGCGATGAATGGTCTTGAGTTGACCCCGGACTATCGCAGTGGGCGCCAGGTGTTTCCCTACTCGGTCGTTCCGGGCGGTTTGCGAAACCTGCGGGACGCCGAGGTCTCAATCGATTCCGATCCGGTGGTGGCGCTGCACTACCGCGACCTGCATATCGAGAATCTGCTGCTGCGACGAACTGCCACAGCCATGGATGTGTTCGTTTCCTACCGCGTGCAGAATGCAATCTATTGGACGAGCCGCAGAATCCACCTGGCCAAGGGAGAGCTGGTATTGGTGGACGGCAAGAACATGATCCGCGCCCGATGCGGTAACCGCATTGCGTTCGAGCTGCCTCCCGCGGCGTCAAAGGCGCCTTCCATTGAGCCACCGCCGGAGGTCTTCGAATACGGACTTCCACCGTCGTTCAGCCCGCGCGTGCCGCTGGTCGCGCCCGGCGGAGCGGAGCTACATCTGCCGCCCGCCCCCTGGCCTCCGATATTCGTTGCGCCTGTGTCCTGCTGTGAAGGATATCTGCCGGTCAATTCAATCGCCGCTACTCCTGAACCATCTACCTTCCTGCTTTGGGTGGCGGGCATTTCGGTAGTGATGCGAATGAAGTGCAGGAGACGGCAATGATGCTGTTGGGCTGCCGCAATTGCGACTCAGTAGAAGGACTCTGCCTGGGTAGTCGTACGCTCAACGCGCGTGGAAAACAAATTTCGTACTTGCCGCCGAAGTTTGCTAGCCGAAAATCCAGCGCCATAGGCGCGGCTCAGTTTAGCCCAGCACGGAGCCGCAGGCGGAGTGCTGGGTAAGGTAGAAAATAGTTTTGAGTCCCTTCAGGGACGACACCATTCTTCCACAGCGTCCGTATCCGTAAGGTAAGTTTGGCCGTTATTTTGTTGATGCGATTTCTTGTGCATCAAAAAAAACAAACGTGCTGCCCCGCCCTTGGACATGCGGTGGGGCAGCCCGTAGCGCTAGCCGCCATTCTTACTTCGAATTACTTGCCTGGGTGGTTGTGTCGTATTCGACCGGTGCACTTACAGCTACAGCGCTCTGCCCGTTGTCGGCTGTCTTCGCGACCGGCTTAGCCGAATGCTTCGCGGCAGTCTTTTGCAGCGACACTTCGGCGGGCAAGCACTGATACTCCGGATACGAGGTGCAACGTTGCGCCTGGTCCATCGCCTTGTCGTACGCTTGAAGTTGACAAGCCCGTAGCGCGTCCAAACTCGACCAGCAGGCATCGTCGTGCGGATTGGGAAGCGCGCTTTGCGCCGACAAAGTTGCCACGGAAAGCAAAAGCAGAATTCCAATCGGAATGAGTTTCTGAAGTTTCATAATTAATCCTCCTCACTGCCACATGAGATTGTCCGCAGCCGCCCGACGCACGGACAAGTTGTCCTCGTTTTCTGCCAATCTTCATGTAAGCGAATTTTCATGTAGCGATGCACTCCCGCTCGGCATCTGCTCTGTATGGACGTGAGAATCGAAAATAGCGCGCAGCGTAACAAATTAAAGGAATGGCCAACACGCCGCATAGCATTCCTCGTGTTGTCCAGTGGTCACCTGACCATCCTGGCTGGACCGCTCGACGTTTTTGCGCGCGCGTCGGCGCTTTTAGATGGCAACGGCAAAAGACGTTCACCCGCGTATGCGGTCGAATTGCTTACGGCCGATGAGAATCCGCTGATAACGGGATCTGGACTCGGATTGATTGGCGGCCGACGGTGGACCGAGGCCCATGATCCAATCGACACGTTGCTGATTGTGGCGAGTCCCAACCTCGCTCATTCACGGATCGATCCCGAACTGCTTGCCTGGACACGCACCAGTGCAGAACATGTTCGCCGCATTGGATCGGTCTGCGCCGGGGCTTTCGTTCTCGCTGCGGCCGGCATCCTCGATGGACGACAGGCCACAACGCACTGGGAATTGGCAGACATCTTGGCGCAGCGCTATCCGCATATCTCCGTTGATGGCGACCGCATCTTTACGCAGGATGGAAATGTTTGGACCAGCGCGGGGGTTTCGGCGGGGATTGATCTCGCTCTGGCAATGGGCCAGGCCGGCGAAATGTGCGTGTACCCTGGAGAGGGGAAACAAATCGCAACATCATCGCCGGAGAATAGTCGCCACCCAATTCTTCGCCTCCCTTACCAATGCTCCTTCTCTGATCCTGGGCCCACAGGGGCTTGCATCTTCCACTTCCCCAAATTGGGTTATTTTGTAGTCGTCGTGCTACCACTTGCTTGTTTGGGAGCGTACTTCTTACATGTCAATATTGCAAAACGCAACAATCGATCTTAAACTAATGAAAACAAATACGATATAAATCTCCAAAATAGTGTCCAAATCCCCCTGAAATGTGCTATATTGAAACTAGAGTTAGAGATTGGGAAGCCGTTCTGTAGGGCTTCCACTTCCAACCCAGCCAGAAGCTGGGTTTTCGTGTTTCTGGCTCAGAAATTACCCGTTACGGGCCCGTCCAAGCTTCCCAGCTTCGGCTGGGCTTTCGTGTTTCTGGACCAGTTTGGGTGGAGAGAGGCCTGTGCGCCTCCAGTTGAGTTCCACCGTCGAGGGCTTCAATTCGCGCGATACTTCATCCCCGGTATGAAACTTCATATGATTCGACCAGCGGAAAGCATGTATCTCGCGGCCTGAAGGTCATTCCTCCGCCGCCGCTCAATTGCAGGGCTTGAACGTCCTGCTCCACCCGCCAAGAATACGTAAGTCGCTGACTCAGTCATCGCTAACTACCTTCCTGGGAGGAACGAACATGCCACTCAAGACCTGCACGACATCGTCCGGCAGGAAGCTGGCGTCGGCGCCGGCGCCGCGGAGCGCCGTCCCCAAAGGCAAGCATCTGGCAAACAAGGGCGGCCCCGCGAAAAAGAACGCCAGACCGCCGGCGGCGACCAGCGCACGGAAGAAAGCGCGTCGCCATAGTGCAGCCTTTTCCACCTTGAAATCGCGACAACAGGCGGTGGAACGCGCCAAGCTACAAATCTGGCGTCATCTGCAGGAGATCAACGGGGCGGTGATCAAGTTGGCGGAGTCGGGTAGTTACCTGGCAGCGCGGACACTTTTCGATTTCGCCGGCGTGTACTCGCTGCCACCGCTGGAAGAGGAAATCCCGTCGACCGGTCTTCCGTCCGTCTCACCCGCGACTGCGGCCGCGCCTCCCGAACCCCCGGAAAAAACCCCTCCTCCTCCTCCGGTCAATAAGATTGAAGCATTCCTTCAGACCCTCGGACTCGATCCTTTGTCGGACGAAGAGCCTGAACCGGACATGGCCGCCTGACAGGCTTCTGAAGCGAACGACGTTCGGGCCGCCTTGTAGAATGGCAAGTGGAGCTCTCGCTGCGGCGCATGGCTCCGCAGGGGGAGCAGACTGACGCATGGACATGACGTGGGTGACCGACCGTATCGCCTTGGGCGGCGGCATCTGGACCGATGACAAGATGATCGAGGTGGTGCGCGCCGGGGTTACTCACATCATTGACATGCAGATCGAATGGGACGACACCGCACTCGCCACGCCTTACGGCGTAAGGGTGCTGTGGAACCCCACCGACGACGACTTTAAGCTCAAACCTCCGGGGCTGTTGCAGCGCGGCGTGGACTTTGCCCTGGAGGCGCTGGACGATGCCGACAACAAGATCTTCATCCATTGTGCGGCGGGTGTCCACCGTGCTCCCATGATGACGTTGGCGGTGTTGCGCGCCCTCGGCTTCAGCCTCGACGACGCCATGGACATGATCCAGGCGCGCCGCCATGTCGTCGACTTCGCCGATGTCTACGTCCGCAGCGTGGAGGACTTCATGCGCAGCTACCAGGCCGCGGAGCAGGAGCGTACCTAGGAAAATTCTGATTAGCTCCGATTCTTTGAAGGCGACGGCCTTCAGGCCGTCCGCGACGCCTCATATTAGACCGGGCTTTAGAGGCTGCTGAATAACTCGAATGCGCACGCTTTTGAAGGGGCGCACCTTCAGGTGCGCCGTTATAAGTTCTTTAATTTTGTCATCCCGAACCGACTTTAGTCGGTGAGGGATCCGCTTTCGAGTTTTTCAGCAACCTGTTTGGCCCGGCGGGACTTCCGACTGGCCTAATCGGAATTTCCCTGGGCGAAAGAGCTTAGCCCAGCGCGTACCGGCGCCCCCAAGCGACGCCGCTTTTGCGTGGCTTGGGGTGGTTGAGCGCCGGGTAAAGTGAAAAAGAAGGCCGAGCCCCGTCGGGACGGCAGAGGTCGTCACACGGACTCAACTCGTAAACAGCGTGCATTCCCGCTCCCGTTAATCGCATGACTCCCACCCTGTGGGACATTACATCAAATTTCGTACCCTTACTATTTCCCGCCGGCTCCGGCCGGCAGCAGAGAGGCATGGATTATGCCGACGATCAGCCGCCTCACACGGCGGTTTTTTTCTGTCCTCATCCCAATAACTCTTGCCATGCTTTTGCCCCCGTCCCCGGCAATCGGCGAAGCGGGTCTTCAGCCTCCTCCCGCTTCGCCTCCGGGCAGGGACCTCCTGATGGGAGCGCAAACTGGTTCCGAGCGTTTTACCGCCTGGCCAATCGCTCGGCAGTTCACGCTACCCACACTGGACCGCGGTGCTTCCGGACTGCTCGCGCAAGCAGCAACCTCCGGCAGCCCGGTCGGCGCCAAAATGTCGCAACCCGCGCCGAAAAATCAGGCCGCTCCCGCTCCCACACTGTGTCAGATCAGTGACACCGTATACCGTGCCGACGGCACTCCCGCGCAAGGCACCGCGCTGATTTCATGGCCGGCCTTCACCACGGCTGCGGGCCAGGCGGTGACCCCCGGTTCGCTCACCGTCACTCTCGATCCCAGCGGCGGCTTCAACGCCAGCCTCGCGCCCAACACTGGCGCAAGCCCAGTGGGCACGTATTATCGCGCGATTTTCAAGCTCGATGACGGCACCACCGACTCTGAATATTGGGTCGTGCCCAATGCACCAACGACGACCATTGGCGCCATCCGCAGCAAACTCGTTCCCGCCAATCAGGCGGCGCAATTTCTCACGCGCGACTTTGCCGACTCCACCTACGTCGCTTTGGCTTCCACCCAAACCATCACCGGGACAAAGACCTTCAGCAGTTCCCCAGCCGTCCCCACGCCGCAGAATCCCACCGACGCCGCCAACAAAGCTTATGTTGACGCCAATGCCGGCAGCGGCAATCTGGCTTCGCCGCCCCCTATCGGCAACGTCGCGCCTAATTCCGTGAACGCCACCGTCTCCACCGCCCAGGATTCACGCACCGCCAACTTTCCGGTCATGGATCTGCGCGACTACGGACTGGTGGGGGACGGCACCATCCTGTCCAGCTGCAATATCACGAACGGGCAAAAGTTGTTACCTGCACTGGTTCCGCCTTTAGTTCCGCCGACGTCGGCAAGGGAGCCTTTTTCTACGGAGCCGGGGTAGCCGGTGCCTACCTGAACACCACCATCGCCAGCTATCAGTCGTCAACCCAGGTCACCTTGACCGCCGCCGCTTCGACGACCGTGTCCGGAGGCACTCTCTATTACGGTACTGACAACACGACCGCGTGGTGTGCTGCTATGAACTGCAGCAATGCGACCGCGCCCAATGCCATCTACACCGCGCAACCGGGACGCACTGTCAGACTCCCGCGCGGGACATACTTCCTCACTGGTTCGGCTTATACCCGCAATGGCGACCAGTTGATCGGGGATGGATACACCGGCACCGAGGTCATGCTGTTCGATCCCACTGGCAACGTTCACCTTCTTTACATGGGTTCCAACGCCAGCGCTGGCGCCAACACCGGAACTCTCGACAGCGGCGGTTTGGAGAACCGGGTTTCTGGAATCCTCTTCGCCACTCCCGAGGCCGGCCCTGGCTACTGCGTTGATACTAACGGCTACTCCGGTTGGGACGTTGACCACAATTGGTTTATGTGCGGCGTCGGCATCTTCGTCAACAACAGCAACATCGGCCGGGTCACCGCCAACACCTGCGATTCCTCGACCTCCCAGTGCATGATCGTCAAGGGTAGCGGCACCGACTACGTTTCTGACCCGACCCACTCGGTACTCATTTCCGACAACCTCTGTTACGCGCCCCATTATTCCTGCGTTCAGTTCGATGGCGCTTCCGGCGTGAACTTCGTCAACAATGTGCTGGACTATGCCAAACAATTTTCGCTCTATGTGTTCAGCCCCGCCGGCAACACCTCGTATCGCATCAACGTCAGCGGCAACATCTTCACTACCTCCCTGGCCTCGGGGTATTACACCCCGACGCAGCAGCATATTGCCGTGCTCAGCCCGCTGGTCCGCTCCACCATTGGCCCCAACAATCTATTCAGCAAGTCGCAGGACGCGGACATTCTCGTCAGTAACAGCGGTGTCGTTGGCCTGGATATCCACGACAACAACTTCTATGGCGGCCAGTTGACTTGCAGCGGCTCTTGCACCGCCTCGCTTCAAGTCGCCAACGCCGGGCCTGGCCTGAGTGTCAGTGGAAATCGCTGGTTCAACCCTGGCGCTTACGCCGCCGACTTCCAGGCCCCCGCGTATCTCGCTCACAACTATTGCACCAGCCCGTTCTCCGTGGCCGCACTTCCGGCGAACGACTATGACAAGGCCTGTTTCCACTTCGCCGCAGCTGCCGACTCTGGGCTCATCGCCCGCGACAACCGCACCGACTCCACTTCCGTAGCCGCTGTGGCCATTCGTGGCGGAGTCACCTCTGCCAGCACCAGCGAGAATCGCTCCGCTTGGGCGACTGCCGACGTTTACTACAACGCCGGTACCGGTTCCTTCGACTCCTGGAACGAACGTATTGCCAACTCTACTCAGAACTACGGATTGTTCACTGGCATGCTCGACTCCCGCACCGGCAACGCCTCCCTTGCCGGCTCGCTCAGCTATCGCAACGTAACCGGCGTCGAGTTTCTGGTGAGCCACTACGCCACCATTCAGGCGGCGATCAACGCTGCCTACAACAACGGCAACGTGATTGGTGCGGTCATCGACGATCGCACTTCGCCCTACACTGGCCCGGGCTTCATCCTGTATGACTCGGTGACGTTGAAGCTGGCGGCCACCACTTACACCATCACCGGCACTGTGACCTACAACAACGGCAACAACAATGTCACTGCCGGAATCGTCGCCCTGCCCGGGGCGCGTCTTATCGGGGCCAGCACCTCCACCAACCATGGCACCATCGTTACCGCAGGCAACGCACTCAACGCCGACCTGATCGCCACTTCCACCGTCGGCACCGGCATCGCTGCGGCGGCGCAGTGGTGGCACTGGGGCGGCTTTGAGGACCTCCGCGTCCTCGGCAACGGTACCCATCAGACCGCCGGCAATTGCTTCAACATCGAGAACATGGGCGAGACCGCCTTCCTGCGCACCATCGAAGTCAGCGGCTGCTTTCTCGACAACATTCTCTTCACCGGAGCGTCTGCCACACCGTCAGACATCGCCAACATTACCACCAACAGCGCCGGCCGCTACGGCTTCAACTTCAACAACCTTAGCGGCGTGGCCGTCGTACATGGCCTCAGCGGCGACTCCAACACCACCTCGCTGGTGCGCCTCAATGGCGGCCAGTCGGGAACATTGACCATTCTCGGATTCAAGACGGAGGAAGAAGTTAGTGGCCAGGATCCTCTCATCACCATCGACCAGACCGGACAGAACGGCGCCCAGCCCAGCCTCTACATCGTTGGCGGTTACACCTTCGGCCGCAGCGGCGTCAACGATGTCATCAAGTACGTGAACGGTACGGCGGGCACCACTCCGTATATCAGCGTCACGAACTTCTACGTGCAGGACTACCTCAATGCCGTGAACGACGTGGTCAACGGCCGCACCACCGCAGCCACCAATATGAACAAGGTCCCGTTCTATTACGGTCCCACCGGAGGATTCCTCTCCGGCCAGGCCTTCACTCTCGATCTCAACACCTTCATTCAGTCGCCGCACTCCGGAAACGGCATTCTCACCGAGGTCTTCGGTACCACCAGCTCCAACGAAACCATCGTGGCTGCCAGCGGTACCTCGACCAGCCTCAGCGTTGGCGGCATCGGCTTCCGTATGCCCAACCGGACCACCTACGGCCAATCGCCCGAGCTCTTCGCCAAGATGACCTACGCCTTTCCCGGAGGAATCCCCAACACCCAGCAGTGGGAATTCATTCCCGCTAAGGTCGGAGGCGATAACAGCACGCGGTGGCTTGGCGACCCCAGTTACCGCTGGGATGAGATCTACGCCACGGACGTCAACACCACGACGGCGACTGTAGGAACTCTCAACGTTACCACCTGTAACGGTTGCGGCACCGGCACCCGTCTGGTCGGCGGGACCATGCAAGGCGCAACTTCAACCCTCACCGGCAACAGCACCGATCAAACCATTTACACCGCGACGCTGCCGGCGGGCACCTTCACGGTCGGCGGTGGGGCTCGTTGCTATGCTAAGTGGACACATCCCACAGCGTCGGGGGCCATCACCTACAAGTGGACCCTTGGTACCACAACGTGGGCCTACGGCTCCTACACCTCGTCGAGCCAGAACCTCGCCGCCGACCTTGAGGTGCTCACCATCTCGTCGCTGTCATCCCAGTCGGCGAATCTCAGCCCGGTGATCGCCGGCACGGCAATCGGCATCGGGGGCAGCTACGGCAATACCGGCGCGGAGAACCTCGCCAACGCCGACACCATCAAGCTCACCTTCAACGGCGGCTCGTCCGACCAAGTAAAGGGCGCTACCTTCTATTGTCAGACCGTGCAGTAAGAAGCCCCTGGCAACTACAGCAGTCTAAGAATTACCGTAGTGGAGCGAGTACGGGTAGTGCGGCGCTTCAGCGCCGCGTTCCCACTGATCCTTAATTCCAAGCCGGCTTCAGCCGGCGGCACTCGCTACAGTTCGACTATACCAATACCTAAACCGCTGCCAGCCAACCACTGACCACTGTTTTTTCACTGGCAACTGACTACTGACCACTGACAACTGCTTAACAGGAGTCGAAATGAAAAAAGCTTACAGCTTTGTACTATCCGTGCTTATGTTTATGGGACTCTGTGTACCCAATACCGGATGCTCGTCCTCGCAGACGGAAAAGACGGTCAACATCGTAGTAGCCGAGGCCGAGGTTGCGTTGCAGTCGGCTGCGGCCTTTGCCCAGTTGCGCAACGACCCGACACTGGGTGCCTTCTTTCAGTCTGTTTACAGTGCTGCCATTGTCGACCTGCCCCTCATTAAGGATGCAGGCGCGGCTTGGACGGCCAACAAATCGGCCGGCAATCTGTCGGCTCTCTCGGCTGTGGTGAACACACTCGCCAGCGAGGTTAATGCGCAAGTCCTGGCGGCGAATAAAGTAGCGAACACCGACTCGGAAAAGAACGTACTGTCGGCACTCTTACTGTTCTCCGCGACGATCAACGGCATGGCCGCTGCCCTCTCTGGGATAAGCGCGAAGCTGGTACTTCCACGCGGCTACCACGAAGTCTTGGCACTAACCCCGCGCTCCTCGCAGAAGCGGGTGGCTGAGGCTTATGGGGTTGCACCCGACTTCTTGAGCGGGATGTAACTTCCCTGCGCTGCATCAGCCGTGCTTGCCCTGACAACTGCTGTACGGCAACTGACAAATGTTCCAGGAGTACTGCGGTGGGTAAAAAACAAACACCAAAAATCGCACCTGTGCCGCCCACACCCGAACCCACGCCGGCCGCCACCGAAGATTTCAGTTCGCCTGCCAAAGCTCTGGCCGTGCTGAAAGAATGCGGTGACCACCTCGATCAGCACCCCCAAACTCTCACCTGCTGGACCGGTCCCATACCACGTGGGATCGAGACGGTTCGTGAGCTTGTCATGTATACCATGTTGAAGATCCGCGACAAGCGTGGCCACCTGCTCCGTTTGCGCCTCAATCGCGCCCAGCACGATCTTGAGAAAACCAGCGGCAAACGCAACATCGTCCTCAAAGCCCGCCAGTTGGGCGTCACCACCTACGTTGCTGCGCGCTTCTTCGTCAGTTGCATCACCCGGGAAGGCACGCTGAGTGTGCAAGTTGCACACGATCAGCGCTCCGCCGAGGAAATCTTTCGCATTGTGCACCGGCTCTTGGAGAACCTGCCAGAGTCGCTGCGTCAGGGCGTGCTGGTAACTTCGCGCGCCAACGTCCGCCAGATCGTGTTTCCCATGCTGGACAGCGAATATCGCGTGGAAACCGCGGCGGACCCCAACGCCGGCCGCGGGCTGACCATCCACAATCTGCATTGTTCGGAGGTCGCCCGCTGGCCGCGTGATGTGTCGGAAACGCTGGCTTCGTTGCGCGCCGCCGTTCCGCCCGAGGGTGAGATCTTCCTGGAGTCCACCCCCAACGGCGCGGGCGGCGTTTTCTACGACGAGTGGCAGCGCGCCCCGCAAACCGGCTATGTCCGCCACTTCTACCCGTGGTGGTGGGACCCGCATTATCGCCGTACGCTGGAAATCATCGACTTCAGCGACCAGGAGCGCGAGCTCATGCAAAAGCATCATCTGGATGCCGCACAGATCGCCTTCCGCCGCGAGATGCGCGCCAACTTCGGCAATCGCGCACCCGAAGAATACGCCGAGGACCCCGACAGTTGTTTCCTCGCTTCCGGCGATTGTGTTTTCGATTGCGACATCCTGGACGAGCGCCTCAAACAGCCTCCGGTAATGTCAGAGTCCACCGACAACGGCAAACTGCTCACGTTTTTCCCGCCCGTCGTCGGCGGCAACGGCATCACTCCCAAGCAATACATCATCGGCGTTGACCCGGCCGGTGGAGGCTCCGATGGCGATTACGCCTGTGCCCAGGTCATCGAGCGCTCCACCGGCCTGCAGTGTGCTGAGCTGCGTGGACATTTCACGCCCCAGGAGTTGGCGGCGCGCGTGGCGGTCCTGGGCCGCAAATACAACGGAGCGCTGGTGGCCGTCGAGCGCAATAATCACGGACACGCCGTGATCGCACACCTCGCCATGAGCGTCGGCTATCAGAACCTATATCCCGGCACCGGCCCGCCCGGATGGCTGACCACCGCGGCGTCGCGTCCTCGCATGTTAGAGAACTTCGCCGCTGTGCTGTCGAGTGCGTCGTTCCTGTTCCTCAGTCCTCGGCTGTTGCAGGAATGTCGCACCTTCATCCGTCATCAAGATGGCACATCGGCCGCGGCCGGCGGTGCGCACGACGACACTGTGATGGCCATGGCGATCGCTTTGGCGGTCCGCGCCGAGGTTGTGGTACGGCCTCCGCAGTCCTTGCACGAGTGCAATTTCGCAACCCTGCAAACCGCGTAGCCAATGGGGCATTCGGCGCGGAGATCGAACTGTTAAACCAAACCACTGGCTACTGACCGCTGACTACTGGTTCTTGTCATCCTGAGCGACGAGCGCAGCGAGGAGTCGAAGGACCCCTATAGCACGCCGATCCCGGATGCTGCTGCTGCCCCATCCTTTCGCCTTGTTTTGGCGAAAGAGTGAGAACGACAAAGACTAACCCCTAGTCCCTAACCCCTGACCACTGTTTCTTGTCATCCTGAGCGACGAGCGCAGTGACACTAACCCCTGACCCCTGACCCCTAACCCCTGCTTTCCTACCGCACACGCCTATGTGACGTGTGACGGCGCAATGGCAGGCCCATCCGCGATAGCATGAAACGCGGAAACTGCCGTGATGGTTGACCACTCCCGCACCCTCGTTGCGGGCTGGTCCTGCGACGCGGAGGTGATGGCCGTGATGTACGGCCGCAATGGCCGTTACGGGCGGTTTCCACGACACGCTGTGGTAGAGACCGCCCTGTTGCTCCCGTGGGGTAAGTGGTCTAGGTCTCTTGTTCGTTCAGGCGGTCCAACACGTACGCAGGATGCGCGGCGGCGCTCAGAGTCATCTCATGCGCTGTGCCGACGGTTTCTACTACGTCGTCAAGTTTCAGAACAACCCGCAGCACGCGCGGGTTTTGGTAAACGATTGGCTGGGCACGCGCCTGGCTGAGATGGTCGGTCTGCCCGTACCGGTAGCCGCTGTCATCAACGTGCAGCCTTGGCTGCTGGAGCACACGCCCGACCTGCGCATCGAACTTTGCGGGCATCGCACCATGTTCACTCCCGGCCTGTCGTTCGGCTCGCGCTACGTGGTCTCGCCCATCGAGGGTCAGGTTTACGACTACCTGCCCGAGAGCATGATCGCTCGCGTCCGCAACTTGCGCGACTTTGCCGGCATTCTCGCCCTCGACAAGTGGACCTGCAACGCCAACGGCCGCCAGGCGGCTTTCTGGAAGCGCGTGCGGGAGCGTAAATTTACCGCCTGCTTCATTGATCAGGGCTATTGCTTCAACGCTGGCGAGTGGAATTTTCCCGACGCCCCACTGCGCGGCGTCTTCGGCCGCAACGATGTTTACGCGTGTATCACATCGTGGGACAGCTTCGAACCCTGGCTCACTCGCATCGAGACTTTCCCCGAGAGTTCACTGTGGCCCCTGGCCGAGGAGATTCCTCCGGAGTGGTACAACTCCGAAGGCGACGAGTTGGAACGGCTGTTGGAGCGCTTGCTGGAGCGGCGCTCGCGCGTCCGCCAGTTGATTCAGGATTTCAAGAATTCATCTCGAAACCCCTTCCCAAACTGGCGCGAGGTGGTGAATTGATGTCGAAGCACAAGAACACCGAGATGCGAAGGATAAGACAATATTGTTCTACGGCGTAATCATGAATGTGACGATAGTTTAATTGACTGCCCACATCGGCTTCGGCTGAATGCCGAGCGACGAATGCTGGTTGCCGATTGCTGATTGCTTAACCTGGGGTGCCCCGTTCTAGCCTTCTTTTGGCTAGGGCGGGGCCGTCGCTGAGCGCTGAGTGCTGATTGCTGACCGCTGATGGCTGACTACAAACATTGCGATTTCTTCCTCCTCCGCTACGTCCCCGACGTGGTCAAGCAGGAGTTCGTCAATGTTGGCGTGGTCATGCTGGAAGAAGGCGACGACGGTTTCACCGACGTCCGCTTCACTCGCGATTGGCGCCGCGTTCGTTGCCTCGATCCCGAAGTCGATATCGACCTGCTGCAATCCTACGAAGACGAGTTGCGCCGCCTGCTGCAATCGCGCGCAGCCGAGGTCATCAATTACAAGCTTCCGATGTCGCGCCGCGAATGGCTGCTCGACGTGATGCAGCAATCGTTTTCCGGCGCTCTGCAACTGGCGCCCATGCAGGGGGTGCTGACCGAATCGCCGCAGGCTGAGCTGGGTATCCTGGCGCGCACTTACCTCGAGTCCGAACGCCGCGCGCCGCAACGCGAAGCCGCTGGCCGCCGCGCCATCTACAACGTCATGCGCGGCGCCTTCGAGCATGCAGGGGTCTGGAGTGTCATGTGGAAGGACATCGAGGTGGCAAAGTATGCGGGCAACGCTGATCCGCTCAAGATCGATTGCGCGTATCGGCCCGAGAACGTTATCCAGATGTTCCATGCGGTGTCGCTCGCCACCGACGTCAACGCCGCCAAGGTGCTGGCGTTCAGCTATCAGAACTTTCGCGACCAAATGGCTGTGGCCGAGAATGCCGACCCGAACCTCTACGCCGTCATTGAGGACGGGCTCGACTGGAAAGACCCCGCCGTGGCTTTCGCGCTCGAAGCCCTCGACCGCTACGGCATCGACGTTGCCACCGTCGGCCAGATGCCCGCCATCGCCGAGCGGGCACGGCTGGAGCTGCACTTGTAATCGCTGGGTGCCCCGTTCTAGCCTTCTTTTGGCTAGGGCGGGGCAGTTCACCTTCGATAGCAATACCGTGAAATCACTAATCTCTCCCTGATTTCGCTTTGTATCAGGGCACGGCTTCAGGCGTGCCGACAAGCCATAAGAATCCGTGGGACCCCGGTTGATCCACAACCGAAGACGCAGTCCGCTATCCCCACACTATGGGATACAACAAAACTATCCACTACCCACTTTTCAGGAAAACCCATGACCATGCGAGACACGTTTCGCGGCGCTCTGCGCCGCTTCGCCGGCGCACGCTCGGCCGGTTCCGCGTTCCTCAACCAGCACTGGCCGGATCGCCGGTCATCGCCCGCCGCGCTGGACGCCACCAGCGCTTCACCCGCCCGCAGAACGGTGCCTCTGCCCACCATATTCACTCCGGGGGTACCCACGCAGGTGCGTGCCGGAGTCATGCCCAAACCTACGCCCATCAACCTGCGGCGCTTCGCCGAGATGCCCATCGCGCGCAAGGCCATCAATACCATCAAGGATCGCATCGCGGGAATGCAGTGGCGCATTCAGCCGCGGCACGGCCGCGCGCTCGACGACCTGCCCAATGCCGCCGAACGCATCGCCACCCTCACCCTCAACTTCGAGCAGCCAAACCCCGAGGACTCCTTCCGCTCCATGATCGAGCAGGTCCTCGAAGACGTGCTGGTCGGCGGTTTCGGTGCCATCGAGCTCGACCTCAGCGATGATCCCGCGCGCCCGCTCACGCTGTGGCCGGTCGACGGCGCCAGCATTCGTATTCGCAGCGACTGGGACGGCAATCCGTCGTCTCCGCGTTATGTGCAGGCCACGGGTCTGTTCACGCCCGCAGCAGGAAGTCACGCTCGCCGACGAAGAGCTCGCCTACATTCGGCTGAATCCTCGCACCCACACCCCGTTCGGCCTGGGCAAACTCGAGGTCGCGTTCGAAACTATCCATGAATTCCTTTGCGCGCACCGCTTCGCGTCGCGGCTCGCCAGCAACACCGTTGTGCAGTATGCGCTGTGGTTGCAGAACCTCAGCCCACAGCATCACGAGCGGCTCATTCGCTGGTGGCAGGATGAAATCGAAGGCACCGGCAAAGTGCCCATCCTCTCGGTCGAGACCAAGCCCGAAGTGCTGCGCTTCAGCGGTGGCACCGACGCCGACCTGCGGCTGCAGTGGCAAGAGTTCCTCATCCGCATCATCGCCGACGCCTTTGATCTGCCGCCCATGCTGCTCGGCCTGGAGCGCGACGTCAACCGCAACACCGCGACCACACAGTACGACGATGCCTTCCGCACCGCAGTCGTGCCCGTCGCCCGCCTCATCGCCGAACACCTCACGCGCGACGCCATCAGCAAGCGCCTGGGCTGGGATGACCTGGAATTCGTCTTCACCGACGTGGATGCGCCCAACGAACTGGAGCAGGCACAAATCCAGCAGATCCTGATTGGCTGCGGCGTCTTCACCGTCAATGAGGTGCGTCGCATGCGCGGCCTTCCGCCCCTTCCGGAAAAGCAGGCGGGCCTCTCCGACGCACCCTTGATGCAATAAGGACTCGTTCAATGAGGGCCCCTTTTCAATTGCTAGGGCAGCTCTTAGGGCTCTCCTCTAACCCCTGACCTCTAACCCACTGTTTTTGTCATCCTGAGCGAGGAGCGCAGCGACGAGTCGAAGGACCTGCGGTTCTCCAGCTTTTGCCAACGGCCAATTGCCAACGGCTAATTGCTAATTGCTAATTGCTAGTTGCTACTAACTCTCACACTGTAAGACCCACAAGGATCAACCATGAACCTGCACCTCGACGCCATGGCGCTCAACCTGCCCGATGTCCCCGCGCATCCCAACCGGCTGCCCTTCCAGGGCGTTCTCACCCTGGTCGGGGTCGCCTCGCAACGCTCGCCAATTGGCGCACGCGGCCATCGCGTCATGTTGACGCGGACCGCGACCGACGAGGCTTTGCCCTCGCTCCTCGGCATGGCGCTCGATTATGCGCCGGCGCTTGCCAGCCACGACGCACGTCGCAAAATTGGAATCATTACCGAGGCCACAATCGTGCCTCTGCACGACGGCGGCCAGCCAAACGCAACCGGTCAAATCGCCGTCGGCGGCTACTTGTTCGCTCACGACTTTCCTGACGTCGTGCACGAGATCCGGGCCCAACAGGGCAACAGCCTCGGCATGTCCTACGAGATCGCCGACGCCAGCGTCCCCAATCAAGACGCGCTCATCTGGGCTGTCACTGGCTTCACCTTTACCGGCGCAGCAGTCTTGCGCCGCGACAAAGCCGCTTACCCGCAAACCTGGATTGCACTCTCGGACCACAAAACCTCCAGCGGCGCTCGCCTTAGCTGAAGGTTTTCCTAATTGCTAATTGCTAAATGCTAATTGCTAACTGCTAACTGCTTCCACCCGGCTCGCCCGAGACGATCCCAGTAAGAGGACATACTATGAATCAAGATACAACGAGCTCAACCGCCACTACCGACATGCCAACCTCGGCCGGCCAAATGGCGCAGGCCACGCAATCGCTGGCCGACGCGCTCAAGAACCTGGACGGCCAGTTCGCCTCCCTGCACGCCAAAATCGACCGCATCGTTGCCGCGGTTGATGACGGAGACCTGCAGGCCAGCGCCAAACAGGACGGAGACTTGCGCAGCAAGCTGGCCGAACTGGAAACAACCAATCGCAATCTCAAGGCCCAGAGCGACACCGCCCGCCGCAAGACCCTGTCGCCAATGGTCAGCGCTCTGCTAGCCAAGGAAGGAGTCGAAGGCGACGCGCTCATCGATAAGCCGGTGATCGAAAAGGCCTTGGCCGGTCTCAGCATCGAGCAGCGCATCGCCGTAAAGGCCGAACTCGCCCGCGCCGGAATCCTTGTGTAAGCCGTCCGCCTACACGTTCGGGTGTGCGGGCCTTCAGGCCCGCCTCTTAGCCATTTGTTCTTGTCGCTTGGAGTCGGCTTCAGCCGACGACAGCCTCGCCTTTTCCGGCTCGTTCAGCGGCCTCTTGAGGCGCGATCCTTCCACAACTCTCACAATGTCTGACATTGCGTAAACTCCTGGCGGCGTGGGTCGCCATTTCCTTTCGAAAGGACACCATGAAAGCACAATTCGTTAACCTGCAAGCAGCGGCTGATTACATGGGCCCGGGCGCGATCGAAATCGATCGCTATCAAACCGAAATCACCGACATCGTTCGCCGTCGTGGCCCGTTTGGCCAGCGCATCAAGCAAGTCCCAGCCACCGGCCACCCCTCGCGATTCTTCGAGGAGACGGGCATTCCGTCGCCGACTGCCGCCAACGGCTTCGTCGATCCGCGCAGCATCACGCCGACGCTGGTGACTCCCACCCGTGTGGAGCGCAGCGTTCCCTTGAAGTGCTTGGTCTCGCAGATCAATTACAACGTTTTCGATATGGAAGTAGGTGCACAGCAAAGTCAATTCGCTTACTTGCAGGCCAAGGACCTCGCCGACTCCGTCGAAGGTCTGCTGCGCACCCATGACGTCGCTCTGTGGAACGGCACCGACACTTCGTTGTCCAGTCCCACCACGCCGCAGTACTACGGAGTGTGCGGACAGATCAACGATGGCGGCAACGTCATTACCATTCACACCACCGACAGCATCGTCGATGGCCTCAAGTCCACCATTGCGCAGATGGTCGCCAACACCAACTACGAAGTGCGGCCTACCGCGATCTACTCCAATCCCGTCCTGCTCGACCTGATCGATCGCGAAATGAAGCAGGAGTTCAATGTGGTGCTCTCCACCACCGAGGTAACCGCAGGTCTCAGTGTGAAGACGCTCTCGACTCAGGCCGGAGACATCCCGCTCATTCCCGAATGGTCGTTGGGTTACACCGGCGTCCCGGGCAGTGGCTCGGCGGTCCTGCCTTGCTACATCGTCAGCGAAGACATGATCGAGTATCACTGGCTCACCAGCCCCAACCCGCGCGTCTTCCAGCTCGGAACCCCGAGTTCGCTGGCCACGCAGAGTGTCGTGGTGAAGTTCGGCGGCGTTGTCGTCAAGGGCGCCAGCTACGCACACTACAAGGTGATCGTCGACCGGTAGCCGCCATTCGTCGCTCAGTCCGCCGCAACGCGACCCAGCGGGCCAGGTTGCTAATCGATCCCTGTTTCTGCTGATTCGCGGCGTCTGTGCCGGTTCTCGTTCACCCCAAGCTTGTGCAAGCGAGGGGACGGAAAACTCTGTCCCCTACTTTCCCACGGCTGCTCGCTCTCCTTAAGCCTCTTTGCCTCTACCTTTCAACTAGGGAGGCGTGGCCACGAAGGAACACCATGAACTACTTGTCTGATTCGGAATACGTAAGTTATGGACTGGAGTCCGCCACTCCGGAATCGTTCGTTGCGGCGGCTTCCTCAATGATCAACATGTATTGCCGACGGCCCACGCTCGCCATCGTGCAATTCACGGAGCGTATTCGAGTGATGCCGGGTCGCAACAACCTGCGCCTGACCAATTTGCCTCTTGCCAACCTGCCCGGCGCAACCTCGCCGTTGGTGTCAGGCAGGGGCCGCTATGCTCCGCCGCGACGTGGCGAAGATACCACAATGTGGGAGCTAGCCGAAATCGCTCTTGTTTATGCGCTTCCTGGGACCTGGGTCGACCTCGATGTCACCACCTTCGACTACTTTGCCGACACCGGCGAGGTCTCCTGGATGGGCAACCCTCTCGGTCTCGCTTTTGACGAGCTCGAGATCGTCTATACCGCCGGCTTCTCACAGGTCCCTGATCCGGTAAAGTTCGCCTGCGCGCAGTTGGTGAAGAACGCCCAGGCGACCCCGGCACTCAATGTCCGCGCCGGTACCTTGAACTCGATGCATCTTGAATACTTCTCCGACACCCTCATCGATTCCACTGTGCAAGGCATGCTCGCGCCCTACGTGGCGCAGAAAGTGGGCTGAAATGTCTGAAACCGAGATTCCTCTCGGCACAATTCACACCTGCTTGGGAGTGCGGCGCGCCGCCGATGCCATGGTGCGCGCTCTGGGCGGCACCCAAATCACACTCCGCATCGCTGATGCTTCCACCGGCGACACCAACAGTCAACTCGGTCTGACCCCTCCCACCTCGGAAGATCTGCAGATTTCCCCGGCGCTGGTGCGAACGATTGCACCGGCCACCAACGGCGGCAAGCGTATCGAGGTCACGCTCAGCGCGAAAGCGGTAAAGCCGATCGCCGAACAGTACGGCGTGGACGACATCCCCACCTGGCTGCTCACCGCAGAAGGCGTGCTCTTCGGCGGCAAACTCATGCACATTGACACCGTCATAAGCGATCACCTCGGCGGAATGGACTACCTCTACCACATCATGGCCACGGAGTAACGCAATCATGCAACCAGCCAAGGACAGTTTCTACGTGGAGTTGCGCAACCGCCTGGTGGCGTTCGATCCGCAGCGCACCGTCACGCTCGACGGGGCCACACGACCTGCCATTGCGGTGATCGAAAACGAGCCGCCGGCCGCTGCGCCGCTGCTGTGCGACACCTTCTACCTGCACTGGGGCAGCGCGCGCATGGCGCAGCCATCGGTTGGAACCATGATGGCGCTGGACTGCACCATCTCGTACTGCACCGCGGGCGCCGAGCAGAACGGTTGGCTTGATCGCGGTCGCGATCTGGCAAGCCTGGACAACGACCTGCTCGCTATCTGCTCGCCCGCGCACACCACCAAGTGCGACTACAGTTCCGGCTCACCGGCGCCGTTGGGATCCACCATCTTCTGGACGCAGCCCGTACTGGCCGCGGCCAAAACCACGCCGCCCTATGTCGGCCGGGACATCGCCATCACTCTGTTCTTTTATCCCGAGGTGAATCAGACATGAGCATCAATCCTCTCGCCAGGCGTTCGCAGATGGCGCCCGTCGGCCGCGCCGTGCGCGCCTATCTCGCGCCGGTGGACCGTCCCAGCGGCGAAAGCCTGCCTTTCGATCCCGCCGCGCAGGGACAGTTCGATCTCGACTCTCCTCCTCCTCCATGGCTTGACCTAGGCTGGATCGAGAACTTCCAGCGCACAGCGGCCACCAAGTACGATGCTCTGCGCAGCGGTCCCAGCGGCAGTATCACCGTGCAGTACCGCTCGCAGCCTGAGGCGCGTTTGGATTTCGACCTGCCCTCCTGGGGCAAATTGCAGATGGCGATCGCCGGCGGCTGCGCAGCAAATGAATGTGCTGGCTGTCCTCCCGTCAAGCCCGCCCCAAGGTTCGGGTGGCACGGCCATTCCGCCGTCTCCTTTGCAAGCCGGGCTCCACCAGAACCGAGTTAGTGCTCACAGCCGATCAACTCGCCAACTATAACGTCGGCGACATGGTGGCGGTCGATTCCGACTACACCGGCACCATCGGGTATGTGGGCGCGGGCGCGGCGGGGGCGTACCTCTCGTCACCGTTGAACCCCAGCACCCAGTCGGACTTCATCCGCCGCGTCACCTTTAATGTCTCGCGCGTCTCGTCCAAGACGTCAACCTCGTTGCTTCTAGCACAGCCCCTGATCGGTGTTCCCAGCGCCGGTATGGGCGTGCAAAGAGTCGTGGCGTTCGTTGACCGCGAGGGCAGCACCTTCTTCCAGGAGTGGGCCGGCCTGTTCGTCATCGCGGGAGAAACCGGAGGTCGCGCCTGTTTCTACTATCCCCGGCTCCAGGTGGCTGCGAGTGGCGTGGAAACCCGGCAGGAATTCTCTCCTCCGTTGTTCGGTCACATGCTGCATGCCAGCTTGCACGCTCTGCCCACCGTTGATGACAACGATAATGAAACCGTGCTCTGTTACCGCAGCTATTTCCCCACTCCTGGCGCAGCCTTGTTTTAAAGCCGTTCCGCGATTGCTGTACTTCCTCTGTCATCCCGAGCGGAGCGAAGCGGAGTCGAGGGATCTGCGGTTCCTCGGAATACACAAATGCTAAAACCGCTCGAAAACGGTTACGCACCTGATGTGAGATGGACATCTCATGAACCTTCTAATCGACAATAACGACGGTTTGGGACAACAGGATTACACCGCCTACGTGGACGTCGACCACCTGCCTAAGGTCACGCGGCGCTTGAACCAGGCGGCCACCATGGCGGCCTGGCTCGTCGCCGCCGATCCCAGTTTTCATCCGCCGGTCAGCGGAGCCCGCGTGCTCTTGCAGCGCGCTGATGGATTTCGTCTGTTCACTGGCTATCTAGCTACCGCGCCGGAGCAGCAATATCTCGGCTACAGCCATGCGGGTGCCGCGTGGCGCTATGCCTTGCAGGCGCTGGACGATTCCTGTCTGCTCGATCACAACGCGTTGCCGGTCAGAACACCCTTCGCCTTTCGCACCGCGGGTGACGCCGTGCGTACGCTCGCCAATGACGTTCTGCCCAACGGGCTCGATCTCTCGGGAGTGCAGGACGTCAGCCCAGTCAACCAGTTTCTAATCGTTCCGCAGAAAACCTGGACCGAGCACGTACAGGAACTCGCCACCATGACGCGCGCCAGCTACCGCGCGCATGACGGCAAACTCTATTTTGAAGAGGTGGGACAGCAAAGCTTCACCATCAGCGAGCAGGACGAAAATTTCGTTCCCGAAGGGTTGGTGCTGCTGCAATCCGATCAGTTGCGCAACGATGTAACCATCATTGGCGAGCTCGAACCGCTGGTTTACGTTCGTGACTACTTCCTCGGCGACGGCACCACGCTTGGTTTCTATCTCTCGGAGGTTCCGTTCAGCAAGAGCTCGGTCACGGTTTTCCTGGAGGACTACACTGCTACCTCGCTGGAGCCGACCCTGTGGAGCGTGACGGATCCCAACGGCAAGGTCTCAATCAGCGGAGGTGCACTCCAAATTAACGGTGGCCCCGCGACCGTCAGCTTCGTGGAGCAGTTGGAGCTTGCTGGCGGCCTCATGATGCAGCACGGCCAAGTCGTGTTCAACGCCGCGTCCAGCGGCACTTTCGGCGCCATCTATAACGGCTCGGTCGGCGATTCCAATTGCATCGCCGGATTCGCAATTTCGCCCAACGGCGCAAACTGCTCCATTCAGGCCCTCATCAATGGCGCTCGGGTTGGCTCTGCCCTGGCGACCGTGCCAGGGCATCTGTATGCGTTCACTACCCAGATGTTTTGCAACGAAGCGCACCGCATTCATCAGACGTATTTGTCGTCGACGCATCCCGCGGGTAACGGCCGGGGCGGCGACTCCGTATCAGCAGCGATGCGGGTTGTGCTCGCGGTTCACGATGTTGATCCCAACAACCCTGGAACGCTGGCCGCGCCCGCAACCGTGCTGTACGACGACGTGCTCCCCGCGCCTCCGGGCTTCGCCACCTATGGGCTGGCGAACGGCCCGAACTTGCGCGTCAGCGTGTCCTTCACCCGTTTGCAGCACGTCGTAGATGCCGAAGTTCGCAGTCTGATTCCGGGCGGGCAGTTCCGCACCCGGCTAACAGGCAACCTCGCAGATGGCGGCGAGTGTTACGTGACCTCGGCCGCCGAGCTGCGATTCTATCCGCCGTATCCGCCGCAGCAAAATGAGCAGGTGGTGGTCGCCTATCGCAGTAGCGCTCGCGCCATGGCGCGGGTACAGGACCCCAACAGCATCGCTGCTCATCATAACGGCAGCGACAGCGGACGCCGCAGCTACGTTCGGCGATTGAAGCTGCCACTGGCTCCCACTTCGATCGACTGTGAAAACGCGGCCGTAGCTTTGCTCGATGACGCGGTGCAGCCAGCCTGGGCCGGCGAATACCGCGTCGTCAGCGACTTCCTTCCCATCGGGGACGTTGTCCCCGCTAATGCCGTCCAAATTTCCGCGCCCTCTCGCGGAGCGGCATTCACGGCCATCGTTCGTGAGGTCGAGCTGCAAGTGATCTCTCTTCGCGACGATCGCTCCGAGTACCTGCTGCGCTTCTCGAATGACGCCGCCGAGCTACTGGCCTTCAAATTTGAAACCATGACGTTACCCGAGCCGCTCACGGCAGTCTTCACCACGACAGTTCCGTCGTCGTCCTTATATCTTCCGCCTCTCACCGCGGCCCAAGTCACTAACGTCATCGCGACCGAAATCACGGTTGACGCGGGCATCGCTCCGCCCACCGGTGGCGGCATCGAAGTGCGCCGTTCTGACGGCGGTTGGGGCGCCGGGAGCGACGGCAACCTTGCCGGACGCTTCGCCACTCAGACCTTCACTCTGCCACGCCTCTCGCGTGTGCAGGGCTATTACCTGCGGCAATATGATGCCTCGTCGCCCGCCAAATACTCGCGCGATTCGGCCCTGCTGCATGTGGACTATCCCTTGTGAAGAGCCAGATGCGGAGCGGTGATGATAGGATGCGGTCTCTGGTCAGAGCGGACCTTCGTGAGCCGCCCTGAGCACAGTTAAAAGGTCTGCAGTCGATGCTCCTGTTGTCGTCCCAACGGAGACTTCAGAGCTTGTGTATAGTTCCAGGATGGACTCGCGCAAGGTCATCGACGGCGTAGTTGCCTGTCTGAATGCGTCTGTGTGGCGCCAGCAGTAGAACAATATTGGCCCGTGGCGCCCTCGTCAGCCAGTGCCGCGGGTTCTTCAGTCTCCTAAAACTGATTTCCTCTGTGCCTCTGTGCCTCTGTGGTGATAGAGGACCCTTCCCGTTGCAACTTCCTCTCGCTGCGCCGCGTCGAACCCTCAGGTATCCTCGATACTCACCTGAGGTTTGCAAATGAAGTCGTTCCTCTATCTCCTGATGCTGGCGACCGCTATCAGCATCTCCGCATTGACCCAGGAGCCTGCCACCACTCCGCAGAACTCGTCCCCTCCCGGCAACACCCCCGCCGAACAGCAGAAGAATGCAGCCAGCGCGACCAAAGACAACAGCGGCATTAGCGGCGACCAGGTTACGAAGCCGGCCGGCGCCAAAGGCACTACCCTTATCGGTTGTCTAAACGGACCCAACGCGGAAGGCAAGTATGTGTTGACCAGCATGCAACACCGCACTGGAGTTCAGGTCCTTGGCCCCGATGACTTGAAGAACGATTCCGGCAGCAAGGTCAAACTGACAGGCTCATGGGAAGCCAACCCTCAGCAGCAACCGCAGGCGAAACCGAAGGAAGCCGCGCCGCTTTCAGGTGACCGCAGTCGAGGTGCTTTCGCAGCACTGCCAAGTCCCCAGCGAGAAAACGCCGGTCAGCAAAGAGAAACAACGGCAGCATGAGGAACAACAACAGCAGAAGAACAGCAACCCCGGCGACCAGCCTAGTCCGAAATAGCTACGGGCATGGATTCGCCGGCTCCAATACCGCGAACTCAAAACAGCTTCTTCGAATCCAGCAGAATCGTCACTGGCCCGCTGTTCACCAACTCAACTTCCATCATCTCCTGGAACCGTCCAGTCTCGCAGCGCAACCCAAGCGCCCGAACACGCTCCACGAAACACACATACAACTCGCGCGCCCGCTCCGGCCGCGCCGCCGCATCGAACGAAGGCCGTTTGCCCCGCCGGACATCTCCCAACAGCGTGAATTGCGAAACCGCCAGCACCGCACCGCCTACCTCCGCCACGCTTAAGTTCATCTTCCCGGCTTCATCCTCAAAGATCCGTAATCCCGCCACTTTGTCCGCAAGATAGTCGGCATCGCCCTCGCAGTCCCCCTGCTCAACTCCCAATAACACCAGCAGTCCTTTCCCGATTTCTCCCGTAATCTCTCCATGCACCTTCACCGACGCCCGGCTCACTCTCTGCACCACGGCCCGCATGGCAGCGTTGTATCACAGCCTCGTAGCGCAAGAACACCTCAAGCCGGCCATTCCTGCGCGCAAAAGAATTTACCCCTCGCGTTGACCTTGCCAAGCCCACCGTTTAGGATGAATCGGGCGTCATGTATCTGAGCGCTCTCGAAGCCGATCGTGGGCTTCGGATGTCTGAAGAGCCTCGGCATTCTTTACACGGCTTCCTTGCTGCAATTAGACTTACGGGTTTGCCCGCTGTGGCGGAACGTCACGGCGCGCGATAGGAGAACGAATCGATGGCTTCGGTTGAAGAACGGGTGAAACAGATCATCGTGGAGCAGTTGGGCGTGGATGAAGCGGAAGTCACGCCCAGCGCTTCGTTTGTGGACGACCTCGGCGCTGACTCGCTCGACACGGTCGAACTGGTCATGGCTTTCGAAGAGGCCTTCGAGATCGAGATCCCTGACGAGGACGCGGAGAAGATCCGCACTGTGCAGGACGCCGTCACGTACATTGACCAGCACGCCAAGGCAAAGAAGTAGCCGCCAGTTCGGCCGCCACCCGGTCGGTGGGAAAGCGGCACGGCCGCAGCCCAACCGACATCCGAAAGTTTTCGCTCGCCACGGCAGACGGGTCGAAAGGAGATTGCTGACCTTATGGCATCTGTAGAGGAACGCGTAAAACAGATCATCGTCGAGCAGTTGGGTGTGGATGAGGCCGAGGTGACGCCCAACGCTTCGTTCGTGGACGACTTGGGCGCGGATTCGCTTGACACTGTCGAACTCGTAATGGCTTTTGAGGAGGCCTTCGAGATCGAGATCCCCGACGAAGATGCGGAGAAGATACGCACCGTGAAGGATGCCGTGGACTACATCAACTCGCACGCGAAGGGATCGAAGTAGATTGAGTCGTCGCGTCGTCGTAACGGGAATCGGGGTCATCTGCGCCGTCGGCCACAACACCGAAGAGGTGTGGACAGCGCTGCTGGCTGGCAAGAGCGGCGTTGAACGCATTACCGGCTTCGACGCCTCACAGTTTGCCTGCCGGATCGCCGCCGAGGTTAAGAACTTCGACCCTTTACAGTTCGTCGAAAAAAAGGAAGCGCGCAAGATGGCGCGCTTTATTCATCTGGCCATTGCAGCCAGCGACGAGGCCCTGCGCATGGCCAATTACAAAGTCGAGAATGAAGACTTGGCCGAGCGCACCGGAGTGAACATCGGCTCCGGGATTGGCGGCTTCGACGTCATCGAACGCGAACACTCTAACCTGCTGAATGGCGGCCCGCGCAAGATCTCACCGTTCTTCATTCCCGCGGCTATCGTCAACCTCGCTGCCGGACAAGTCAGCATTCGCAACAACGCCAAAGGGCCCAACGAGGCCACCTGTACGGCCTGCACCACCAGCGCGCACTCTATTGGCGACGCCGCTCGGGTCATCAAATATGGCGATGCCGACGTGATGATCGCCGGTGGTACCGAAGCCGCCATTACGCCTATGGGCGTCGGCGGATTTGCGGCCATGCGTGCGCTGTCCACGCGTAACGACGATCCTCACCACGCAAGCCGTCCCTGGGACAAAGACCGCGACGGTTTCGTGATCGGCGAAGGCTCGGGCATCCTGATCCTGGAAGAGCTTGAGTTCGCCAGAAAGCGCGGCGCGAAAATCATCGCCGAAGTCGTGGGCTACGGCATGAGCGCTGACGCCAACCACATCACCCAACCTGCTGTGAATGGAGAGGGTGGGTTCCGCGTAATGCGTAATGCCATGCGGGACGCCGGCATTTCACCCGAGCAGGTCGGCTATGTCAACGCCCACGGCACCTCTACCCCGCTGGGCGACGAGTTGGAGGCTACGGCCATCAAGCGAGCTTTCGGCGACCACGCCTACAAGATGCTGGTCAGCTCCACCAAGTCGATGACCGGGCATCTGCTGGGCGGCGCTGGAGGATTGGAGGCCGCGATCACCGTGCTGGCGCTGCGCGATCAAATCGTCCCGCCGACGGCCAATCTCGACAACCCCGACGAGGGTTGCGACCTCGATTTCGTGCCCCACACTTACCGCCAAGCCCGCATGGATTACGCCATCTCGAACTCGTTCGGCTTCGGCGGCACCAACGGATGCCTGGTCTTCAAGCGCTGGACGGAATAGACCGCTCTGGTTGCTTTTCCAACCAGCGTCCTCGACACGGAATACCTTGGCCCAGCTATTCACCGTCGGGTAACGGAGGATGATTGAAGGCGAGTCTCGTCAGGACGGTCTGCCGCATCCGGGGCTCAGCGGATCTATATGCTCTTCACGATTGTTTCAAATAAGCACTTTTCGAACGTTCTCATTCCTGGGGATGTGTACTCGTAAAGGATGACCCGCAAGTACCGAAGGTCGAAAGGGACATCATCGAGCGACTGCGAGATAAGGATGGTATGCCTCCCAATAGCATGAGCGAGACCAATCTCATAGAAGACATTTGGATTGCGCCCAGTACAATCCGCGACCACGATCTTGGCGCCGTGGATTGCTGACCAGATATCTTGCATAATCGCGGCTGTGCCGAAGAAATCGTCGGCTCTACCGACCCGCACGTTGAGCCTTGTGGCGACCCTTTTGATATGGGTTTTGTAGATAGGCTGGAGGACAGCAGCAAACGGCATCAAAACGAAAACATCCGGCCAATCACCTCTCTGCACAGGAGGTCCAAGTATTGCCGACTTCTCCCACACAACTTCCCTTAGAGCCTTCTTTAACTCCTCTATGGTGAGCTGCAGTTGAGTTACTGCTTTCCCGGTCGGTAGAGGTCCGTTCATTGCACGCCGCTCTCTCTTAATCTCAGCTTCGCATCCCTGAACTCTAGCGCTAGAGTTACCTTTCTCTTTAACACTTCGAAGATATCGAACAATGGAGAATTTCGCTCCAAAAAATCAAATGCCATTCCAAGCATGGCCTCGGCGGTGATCTTTGGCGTTCCATAGGCCGTGATCACTATAACTTGCGTAAAGGCATCTTTCTGTATGGCCGCCTTGAGAACATCCAGGCCTGCCTCATTAGTCTCCATTCGCAAGTCGGTGACGACGACGTCGAAGGTCTCCTCTACGATTCTCTGTATGGCTTCTTTTGCGCTCGCAGCCGTGACGACCTCTGATCCAGGCCGCTCAACGGCTCTCGCCAGATGTTTTACCGATTTAGGCATATCATCTACGACCAGAATCTTGACCATTACCTATGCTCCTCGGATCGTGTGTGGTGGATTTCAACCATGGGAATGCGCACGACCACGCGCGCCCCTCCACCGGGATTGTTGTCAGCTTCTAATGTTCCACCATGTGCAGAAATCACTTTGCTTGCGATGGCAAGGCCCAGTCCAGTGCCTTCGTGCTTGGTTGTATAATAGGGTGCGAAAAGACGCCGCCTAACATCCTCACTAAAACCCGGCCCGTTGTCCGATATCTCTAACTGCGCATATGTCGGCACAGTGACTGAGTGACTGACGCTAGCCGTCACTCTAATTAACTTTGGCCTGTCCGTCACTTCTAACAAAGACTCTTGTGCATTCTTGCGAATCTCCCGCAAGGCATTGCCGAGCTTGAATGAATCAATCATGGCGAGCATGGTAGTTTCCGGCAACGACATATCAATCAAAATATCTCCATGAACAGGTTGGAATGCGTCCATTACAACCCGTCGTAAGTCCACTTCTTCTAGTTCTAATGCACTCGGAATAGCAAATGTTCTAAGATCCCATAGCACCTTCTCGGCCCGACTGATGCCGTTATTCAGTTCTTCCAATAGAGGTTCAACGTCCTTCGATACCCCCGCGTGCAATGTGCATAGTCGGCTGCTCAATTCCTTCACATCCCCGTGGACCTCGAATAGCAGGGTACCCATGGTGTGCGCAATCCGCGCTGTGACTTCCTTCCAATGCTCAACTCGCTGCTCCTCAGTCACCTTCTGCTGCAGACGAACATTTTCGATACTCAATGCTAGCAGACCCGCAAACGCTTCGAGTCCGGCGATGTCCTCGGCATCAATCGCCCTTTCCTTCCACAGAAATCTGTTGTCAACAACCAGGACGCCGATTGGCCCCGGTTTTCCAATTAGAGGAACAGCAGCGAAAGGGTGCAAAACATTGTCGGGTTTTGTTATTTGTCCAAGCATTCTCCGAAATGGATCATCTTTGTCGTATCCTACCGTTACGGTCTTACCATGCAACAAACATTTTGCTACCGCACCTGCGGAAAGGTCCATTGGCAAAGAAAGGTGGCGAATTACATTACTTAGCGGAGAGTACTCACAAATCCTGCCCTTCTTGATCTCCTCGCTGAATTCTTCCGCTTCTTCTAACAGCGAGAGGAGGTTGGGAATCGGGGACGCTCTTCTTTTTTCAAACCGCTCCCACACGTCTTGCGCTTGCTGTTCAGTAATTGGCCCAACCGCCGACTCTCCTCGTAGAGTGTGGCCGTCTTTGTCCGCCAAGAACAACATTGCGCGACTGAATCCGAGGCCATCACCTGCGGTTATGCCTGTCAAGAACAAGCGGAATATGGTTTCCAGTTCGTAAGGGCTGCCCTGCACCCGCTCCGCGACCAGGTTGAGTGCCTTGCCATGGCGAATACGACGTTCAAGCCTCTTATACAGGTCGACCGTATGGAAGGCGATGATGGCGGGAACAGAGAGGGTTTGCAACAATACCCGGTCGTCTTGAGTAAAGGCCCCGGGGTTCGGATGCTCAATGTTGAGCACACCCAATAGGCGACCCTCATCCAGAAGGGGTACCGCAATCTCACACCGCGTGTCGGGAGTTACCTTCTTGTAGATCTTTGCCGGGAAGAAGTCTCCGATTGTCTCAATAAAGATGGATTTATTCTGGTCTTCGACATCCTCGACGAGAATAGACTTCTTGCTTTTCGCTGCCAGACCGATGATCCCCTCTCCCAAGACTCGAGACTCGATTGGATAATCCTCGCGAACCGGCCAACGCGCTATCGGCTCGAGGACCTGCGTAACCTCATTCCACCGCATACACACCCCATACTTGGCGCCGGTCAGAGCCAGAGTCTGTTGCAACAGACGCTCCAGTACCTGCTTCGAATCCGGGCCTTTCTCGGCGATGGCAGCGTGTACCTCATGCATTGCCTCAAGTTGACTCTTAAGATCATTTTGGTGCAATCGTGCATTCCTAATCGCTAGCGCAGCCGATGTTGCGAGGGCATACATGGCTCTCTTTTTCTTCACCGCTAAAGTTGTGAAATCGGCGAAAGTTCACGAAAAGCAGGCCGAGAATTTCTCCTCTCGATCTCAAGATCAGCACTGCACAAGACTTTAGTTTTTCACGCTCAACAAAGCGCGGTTTGCCACTTTCGCCGGGCGCCGATAAGTCGGGTCTCCTGTGCTTGTGGACGTCAACAATAAACTGGGACACCCCACACTTTACAAACTCAAACAGTGTGTCATCAGGACCGAGTTCGGTCTTCATCGAAGCAGCATCTAGAAATTGACCGTCCAGTACCGGAGGCACATAAAAGTCATTCGAATGCGCGTGATATTGATAAAGTGCAACGTTATCGGCATCCAGTGTAAGCAACGCGTTTTTCGCTATGGTCTTCAGCACGTCCGAAAGATTGAAAGGGGAGGTCAGCGACTGCATGAGGCTCTGAAGGCCGGAGAGCGCCCACGCCCTGCTTCCGGCTTCCGTAGCACGCCTCAAGAGGAGGTAATTTTGAATGACGCCCTCCATATGGCGGGCGAACATTTCGGCCAAATTCAGTTCGCGTGAAGTGAACCGCTTTTCACTATTCCAGAAATGGACACCGAGAATACCCTCCGCATCCTGGCCCAGTTTCAAAGGGACGACGGCGAGTGCTGTAACGCCCATCTCAGAGAGCTTGGGATACGCGCCTTTAAACTGGGGAGGGTTGACTTTATCAGGCATACCGGTTCGCATGGCTCTTGTGCCCCTTCCCCTTTTCCGGGGCGCATACGACTGCACAAACTCAGGCGTCGCCTTGCCAGCTCCGGCCGCCAGAATCAGCTCACGGCTCTCGTCCCCCTCTGCTTCCGATGAGCCGGGGGCGTTGCGGCGGTACACATGCAGGGTGGCAGAATCCGCACCGATCAGTCGTATCGCATCCTTGGCGATTCCCTGTAGCAATATGTGGGGCCGCTTGGTCGCAATCTCTTCCCCTTTCTCGCATCCGAGTTGCTTGACTCTTTCGATTGCAGCGTCGGTAAATACTTCATCTTTGCGCTCTTTATTGCAACCCGCCTCGATCGTGCCAACCACAACACCGTCAGCGGAGAGAATAGGGGCCCACGCCCGAGCCAATCGCCAGTGTTCGAATCTGTCGTAAATCTCCTTGTCAAGCATGTCGTCCCACCCGACAAAGACCTTGGTGTCACCTGTCTCCACAATGTAGGTCTGAATATCTCGTTCATTCAACGCGTGCTTAGCTCGCATGATCCAACCCGGCGAAACGTTTCTGCCTCGGACCGTCTCGATGCAGTTGCGATATTCGTCCACCAGCGATATCGTCGCGAATTCAAAATTCAACTTCTCCGTAAGCTCAGACAGAATAGATTCCAGTGCCTCATCCAGTGCCTGGATGTCAGGAATCGCGGCAGCACTCGAATGGAGTGACTCCAGTAGCGTGCGCAATTCCGTTTGACGACGTGAGACGAGGGCTGAAAATGGGTGTTTCAGTTTTCCCTTCCGGTTCGGTGTGATATGGCGGAGATGTTAGCAGACCACCTCTTAAAGTCAAGAAAAGCGATACAACCTGAGACCATCGTTAGGAGACGAGCAGCCAGGTTCGTGTTCGTCGAATGCGGGCTTCGCGTGTCCTGAAGGCCGTACGCGTGAAACTTGAAATCTAGTTTAGCTGCGGTCTTTGGGAGGTTCCCACAGTTCGACGCGGTTCCCCTCCGGATCCATGATCCATCCAAACCTGGAAGATGTTGGACGAAAGCTTTTCGCTGGGCGAGTTTCGTGTGCAGCCGCTGGGGTGGGAGCGCGCCCGGCGCTTCGTGGTCGTGCGGGAACTGCTGCACGAAGGCCGCCACAGCATTGGCCGCAAGCTGTTGGACGTGCCCGGCTATACTTTTCGCCTCTTGGTCACCAGCCGCAGCGATGCTTCCGAAGAAATCTGGCGCGCTTACAACCGGAGGGCCGACATGGAGAACCGCATCGCCGAACTCAAGCACACGATCTGGGCGCCGACGGTTTCTGTCTGCAAGAGTTCTTCGCCACCGAAGCGGCCTTCAATGCCGTCTTGCTGCGGTTCAACCTAGTCAGCGAGTTTCAGCGCGCCGCCGGTCTGCCCATCTACCGCGAACCGGCCACCCTGCGCACCCAAGTGTTTGCCGGTGGTGCCATCCTAGGCCGGGCGGGCCGCCGCCGGGTCTTGCACCGGTCGAAGAGTTGGGGCGGATTGAAAACACGAAACCCATTGCTGGACCAAAATCTTAAGCTGGGAAATTCCAACTTCGCCGAAGTTGGAATCTGCCGTAGCTACCTGAGCCGAGGCCATTGCTTTAACCCCGTTCCCAAGTACCCAGAAACGAGGAATCTCGCGCCTCAACTTCGGATTTCAGGCTTAGTGGTTAGTGGCTGGGGAGGAATCTCCGGCCGTTTTTTTGTCGAGAACTATGGAGTCGGCACCGCAAGACGCAGGATGGTTGCTGCTATAGGAAGCTCGCGCTCCGCTCAGGATGACAGTCGTAAATAAAGACTTGGGAGCTACTCTAGCGAACCGCAGATCCTTCGACTGCGCGCCCGCCCGACCCGCAAGAGAAGCGGATCGGAAAAGCATTGCGGGCGCTCGCTCAGGATGACAATTGCAAATAAGCGACTGGCAGGGCGTGACCTTGGTCGGGTGACAACAGTATTGCTTATGCCGATCTCATTTCGCCCGGATACCGATCGCCGCCATCATGCGTCCCGTCTTGCCGAACTCGGCGCGGTGCGAGAAGAAGCGCGTCGTGTCGCACGCGGTGCATCCGTCGATGATGGTGATGTCTTCGCTGCGCAATCCGGCTTCGACGAGTTGCCGACGGTTGGCCTCGACCAGGTCGAGGTGCAGTTCGGGGCCAAGCTCGCTGTGGCCGGGAGCGCGCGCTGTTAGGAACAGCATGGGATAGCGAACGTGGATGGCATTCGCGTCGAAGACCTCTTCGAAGAGGTCGGCGCTGTACGGAAATTGCGAATCGAACTCGGCGCGCACCTCGGGGCCAACCTGATAACAGCAGCGCCGGATGGACGGGCCGATGGCGGCGCGCAGATCGCGCGGCAGGCTGCCAAACTGCCTTCGCATTTCGCCCACGCCCTTCTCCCCGATGCGGGCCACGGTTCCGCGCCATCCCGCATGAAATGCGCCGACTACTCGCCGCTTGACATCCGCTACTAACACAGGAACGCAATCGGCGGTCTTGACGGCGAGCAGCAATCCGGGAGTGTTGGTGATTAGCCCATCACCCGCAAGAGGCTCGTGCGACGGCGCGCTCACCGCATGAACCACCGCCGAATGAATCTGCTTCATCTGCACCAGCGGCCACATACCGCCTGAGTCTTCGCTCGCCACACCTAGCGTTTCGAGGAACAGCCTGCGGTTACGGGCGACATTCTCCCTGCTGTCCGCCGGAGTGAGGCCAAGGTTCAAGGTTCGGCCGCCGTAACACGTCGAAACGCCGCGTTGTCGTGTACTGAATCCGTGCACCAGCCATGGCGGACTCGAGAGGCTGGGTGCGCGCAAGATTTCGAGGGCGTTGGTGTTGCGCGATTTCCGTTGTGTAGAGGGACCTGCAGGCATCGATATATTTTATGGCGTTTTGAGAGTTGGCGCAGGCCAAGCAATTAATATCGAACTGCCCCGCCCTAGCCAAAAGAGGGTTAGAACGGGGCACCCCAGATGCGGGTTTCGGGTTTCGGTGTAGTCAGTTGGGAGTAGGGCAACAAGGCAGACCGCAGGCGTAAGAACACTCTGCAAAATCCCTGATGGAATTGCCGCGGCGAAAATTCTGCGTCTGTCTCATACCGGAATACAATCGGTGCGGCGATGCTGCTCTACTACATTACCGACCGCAAGAGCCTTGCAGGAACGAAGGCGCAGCAGCGCAGACAAGTACTCGTTAGGATCGCCGAGGCGGCGCACGCCGAGGTTGACTACATTCAGCTTCGCGAAAAAGATCTGGCGGCGTGCGATCTGGAACGTCTGGCGCGCGACGCAGCGCGAGTGGTTCGAGATCATTCCGCGACGACGAAACTCCTGGTCAACGGGCGCGCCGATGTCGCACTCGCGTCTGGGGCCGACGGCGTGCACTTTCCCGCCGACGAACTGGATGCCTCAGAAGTTCGTGCGCTGTGGATGCAGGCAAGCGATCGCGCGCCGTTGATTGCGGTCTCCGCGCACACGGTCGCCGAGGTGCGCGCCGCTGCAGCTCAAGGATCAGACTTTGCAGTGCTGGCGCCGATTTTCGAGAAAGCGCACACCAACGTGCAGGGAATCGGTCTGGACGCGCTGCGCGCCGCGTGTGCTGGAGCGATCCCGCCGCGCGATGCAGAATCACAACGCCACTTTGCGGTCTTGGCCCTGGGAGGAGTCACTCTCGCGAACGCCGAGGCTTGCCTGGCAGCGGGCGCCGCCGGAGTCGCGGGGATTCGCCTGTTTCAGAATGGCGATATCTCCGAAACGGTTCGCCGCCTGCGGCAGCTTGAACACCGCGATCCAAAAAACCAATAGACCACGGATCGACACGGATGAGCGCGAATCGATAGGAAAATGTGAAGTACTCGTCAAGCAGCACGAAACTGAAAGCCGCTGATAGCTCGGAGGGAATCATGGATAGCTTCTGCTCAAGAGAAGATCCGTGAAAATCCGTGGTCGACCAAGTTTCTGTCCGCTGATGTTGAGGGGGCACTACGCGCCCAAAAAATACTGCGCCGGAGATTCGACGGCTACCCTCGTTCCGCTTCCCGCGCCAGCGACTTCAACACCATATTGATCAGCGCCAGAACGATCGCTCCCCAAAATGCCGGCCAGAATCCGCGGACCACGAAATCGGGAGACAGTAGCGTCGAGGCAAACATCAGCATCAGCGCATTGATGACCCACCAGAATAGTCCCAGGGTCAGAAAAGTTAGCGGCAGGGTGATGAGTTTCAAGAAGAGTCCGAGCGTGGCGTTCACCAGTCCGATTACCAACGCTGCGATCAACGCCGCCGTAAATCCGTGCACGTAAAAGCCGGGCACCACCTTGGATACGACCAGCAGGCTGATCGCACTTAATAACCAGTTCAGCAGCAAACGCATTTTGTTCCTTTCAAGATATGGTTTTCTTCTCCAGGATCATGCTGACCGCCTTGGCGGCGCGGCGCGTGCGGGTCTCCTCCTGTTTGGCGCCGCTGATCCATTGCGCGAACTCCTTGCGATGAGTGTAAGCCAGCTTGTTCCACAGCGCTTTGGCGGCTTTGCTCTTGCGGAACGCCTTGGCCATTTCCGCCGGCGGCGCAACGGTCCACTCTTCCGTATCGCGATCCATGACGACCGTTACCGTGTCGCCGGGCTTCGCCTTGGCGCCAGCCTGCAGTTGTTTGTTGAAGGTCAGCAGATAGCGTCCTTCCATGGGCTGAATGTTGGTGCGGAACGGGAAACCGTTGATCGTGCCCTTCACCCGAACGCGTCCCCGCGTTTCCCAGACTTCGGAGACGTCAAACGGAATGGCTAAGAAGCACCAGGCGCCGCCCGGCCCTGCGGGCTCGGCTTTCGCCCTGAATTTCTTCTGCATAGCTACCTCGCATCATCCTGTCCTTCCAGGGAAGGAAAATTCGCGGGAAATTATACCGCGATGGTAAGGAAACTCTGATCACGTCGCGGCAAGTCCCTCAGCGGCTAAGGCAGTTTCACTCCTGATGTATAGGCGACGGGTGGAGCACGCCTTTCAGGCGTGCATAATTGCTGCCAGGCCCTGAATCGCGCTTTAGCGCCTGAGGTAATGTTTTGTTACCTCAGCGGCTGAAGCCAATTCATCCCGAATCTAACTGCACCGCTGAAGCGGTGCTCCACCCTATACACCAAATGTGAAACTGCTCTAAAGACGCTGCTGAAAAAGTCGTCGCGACGAAAAGAAACCGCAGATTCCTCGGGGCTGGAGCCCCTCGGAATGACAACAATAAAGGGTTTATAACGGCGCACCCTTCGGCAAGCTCAGGGCAAGCTCTGAAGGTGCGCCCCTTCAAATCGAGCATAATCGAGTCTTTCAGCCGCCTGTAAAGCCGCGGTAATTTTGCGGCATCACGGACGGCCTGAAAGCCGTCCCCTTCCAGAAGCCCAACTTAATCAGAGTTTTCCTAACCGGCTACCTCGCCTCCGGCCCACCCCGCGCCCGCGCGATGCGATAAGCTCACTGCAGAGGTTTTCGACGATGCCAGATGCGGTTGGGCAATTTGCCAAAGCCAAATACCTAAATCTCGAAACCTTCCGCAAAACCGGCGTGGGTGTGCGCACTCCAGTATGGTTTGCGCAAGATGCATCGCGCGGCGCCGACCCCTTTGGACTTTGTCCAAATCGGCAGGCAGCGTCTTCTACATTTACTCCACGCCCGACGCTGGTAAAGTCAAGCGGATTCGCAACAATCCCAGGGTGCGCGTCGCGCCGTGCGAGATGCGGGGGAATCTTAGCGGAGCATGGGTGGACGCGCACGCCCGCCTCTGCGAAGGCCCGGAAGCTGCGCACGGGCAGGACCTTCTGCGCCGCAAGTATGGCTGGATGAAGATCGCCGGCGACTTCTTCAGCCGGCTGCGCGGGAGGACCCAGGTGGTGATTGCGATCCATATGGATTGACGTCGAGACGCTGGCGGGTGTTTCATTTTGTGCATGAGGAGAATTAGAAAGCGCCCTGACTCTCGGCTGCACAAGTTATCGCAGCGTGGATTTCGTGGCTACCCCGTCGCCACCATCGCGCTGTATGGACCGACGGCCGAGCGGGCGAGCAAGGTGGCCGTTGGCATCTTTCTGCAGGAAAGTCACGACCCGGATTTTCTCCAGTGTTGGCTCTCCGAGGACGAGGAGACCGACGTGCGCCACGATCCCACAATCGAGCACGAAGTACTGGCCTTCATCCGCGAGCACGGCGTCCGTTCGGTGGCGATGACGGACCATCTCATGGGATGTCCGCACGAAGAAGGCATCGACTATCCCGAGGGACAGAAGTGTCCTCAGTGTCCCTATTGGGCCAACCGCGACCGCTTCAGCCATGAGGAAATACAGTAACCGAGAACCCCCGCCCAAGCTTCGCTTGGACGGGGTATGCTCAAAATTTCCTTTTCCTAATGAGCCGGCTCCCCTCTCACAGCGAACGCAGGAAGTTCAGAAGGTCCTGTTGATCGCTCGGGGCGAGCCGGTTGTACTTAACTACCCCATTCGCCTCCGAACTCGGGTATTGGCGGTTTCGTTGCTGAAATGGAATTGAATCGCCTGCACAAGGTCGCTGGTCCGGCCGTCCATGCAGGAAGAAGATGCGCTGGCCTAATCCCCAAAGCGGAGCCGTGCGGAACTGATCGCCCGCGGCCGCACCCTGGCTTACGTTGTCGGCGAGGTTCGGCCCCATGTGATGCCGTCGAGATCGAAGTTCGTGCTGTCCTCAGGGGTGGGGTTGAACTGGCAACCGACGGTCTGGTCGCGCTCGGGATTGAACATCTCGTTGGTTGGCCGCCTTGATCGGTAGCGACCGCCACCTGCGGGTTAACAAACGGGCTGGTTCCTCCGGTGGCCGACTGGGCGTGGCATTGCGCACAACCCTCCGCATTGAACCTGGGCCCGAGGCCGGGCAGACGAAGAAGAATGGCGCGGGCAGGAATATCCGAAGATGCAACCCTGCGGTTCACGTCTCGAACCTAGTGCAAATCGCCGCGCAATGGCGGTACTCCGTCGGCCCGGCTGATCGGCCCCAATCTCCCATAATGGCACCTTCACCAAGGCGGGGGGTCGTTAGACCCGCATGGGCAGTGGCTTTTCGAGCACGACCTGTGGAAAAACCGCATGAAATATGGTGAAAATGCTTTCCACGCGAATGCGGTTGGTATAAGATACGCACAACTTGAGCATTCTTACTGCTCAAATATTCAAGGAGGATTTACTAATGGCAACAGGCATGACCAAGACCCAGCTCGTCCGCTACATGGCGGAGAAGCATGAAATGAACAACAAGCAGGCTGCAGCGTTTCTCGAGTCGCTGGCTGACGTGGCGATTAAGGAAACCAAGAAGAATGGCGTATTTGTTGTGCCGGGTCTGGGCCGTTTAGTGAAGTCGAATCGCAAGGCGCGCATGGGCCGCAATCCGCAAACCGGTGAAGCAATCAAGATCGCCGCCAAGACCGTGGTGAAGTTCCGCGTCGCCAAGGCGGCAAAGGACTCGATCGCCCCAGCAAGAAGTAAGTTCGCTGCTCTTATGGGGGATAGAGCCGGCCCGTTGGCCGGCTTTTTGCGTTGCAGGTGTTACCAGCCCGTCTCCTAAATAGCGTTGGTTGCGATTTGTATCGGGCGCGGCTGCCAGCCGTGCCGAAGCGAGGTGCAGAAAAGGTAAGGGCTTCAGATGTGGTATTTAGCGGCTGAAGAGGCTGCTGAGGAGTCCGCCGACCCAGCGAGTGATTCTCAGGTGGGAACCCCCGTGCAACCGATCAGTGCCTCTCCAGTATCGCCGCAAAGAATCCGTCGCAGGGTTGCATACCGGGGATCGTGCGCAGGAATGGCCCGCTCAACAGCGAGTCGAGATCGTTCCACGCCAACTCGCCGCTCGCGCGCAGGCCTTTCAACACCTCGCGGCAATCGCGTAATTCAAATCCAGCGGCATCCCGCAACACTTCGTCCACGACGGCTTCATTTTCTTCGGGCTCCAGCGAGCAAGTGGAGTACAGGGCGCGTCCACCGGACGCGAGTTGCTGTAATGCCGCGCGCAAGATCGCAACTTGCTTGGTGTGGAGATCGCTAAGGTCTCCTCGGGAAAGTCGCCATTTGATATCCGGATTACGCGCGAGAGTTCCGGTGCCTGAGCACGGCACGTCAGCCAATACCCGATCGAACCCGCCAGCCAGCGGGAGCTGCAAAGCGTCCGCAGCGATCACTTTTACGTTGGAGGCAGGCACGCGCTTGCGTAACAGATTGGCGCGGTGCTCGTGGATCTCCGCCGCGATGATCTCCGCCGTGGGATTGCGCCACGCAATTGCCGCGGTCTTGCCGCCGGGCGCGGCGCAGCAATCCAGCAATCGCGATCCTGTCCCGACCAATGCGGCGACCAGTTGCGAAGCTTCGTCCTGAATGAACACCAGGCCTTCCGAGTACGCGCGGGTTCGCATCAGAGCGCCATCAATCAACGTGCGAGAGCTAGTAAGCAAGACGCCGGGCGCGAGCTTGACACCTTCCGACGCCAGCTCTTGCTCAGTGTCCGCATTCTCCACACGCAGCGAGGTGGCCGGTATCCGCTGATCGAATTCGCAGATTTGTCGAACGCGTTCCGCACCAAACTGCGCTACCCACCTGGCAACCATCCACTCCGGATGCGCGTATTCACGCGCCAAGGAAGAAGAAACCGGAGCTTCGTCGGCCGAAGGTTGGACAGATTCTGTTTTGGTTTCGGCTATCTTCCGCAGCACAGCATTCGCAAACGGCGCCGCCGATCTCTTTTGCGCGCGCTTCACCAGTTCCACGCTTTCATTGATGGCGGCGTGAGGCGGAACGCGGGTCAAGAACCGCAGTTGGTACGCAGCCAGCCGGAGCGCGTTCAACACTTCAGCGTCGAGCCTCTTCAGCGGACGGGACGCGGCCGCTGCGATCATGTCATCCAGTCGCGAGCGCCAGCGGAGAACTCCCATCACGAGTTCCATCGCAAGACCGCGATCGGCAGGCGCAAGCTTTTCCAGGCGCTCGGAATGCAGAAGTTCGCCGGCGTAGGCATTCTGCTGGTCAATGCGTAGGAGGATATCGAAAGCGACCGCGCGTGCGGGAGAGAGGGACATGGTTAGCAATCAGCAATCAGCACTCAGCGGTCAGCACTCAGCCTGCCGAAGTCAGGAATTAGCAATTAATAGTTATCAATCATAAAAAACATTCTGGATTTCAATCTTGCAACGGCTACGAAATGATCAATAGCACCTGGAAAAGCTGGCCCCTTTGTGCTGAGTGCTGAATGCTGAGTGCTAACTGCTGACTGCTAATCGCTCCTCCCTAACTGCCCAGAACCTCATCCTTCCGCGGACGATAGCCATTGATGAAATCGCGGGCGGTCATGCGCTTTTTGCCTTCGACTTGCAGTTCCCGGACTTCGAGTGCGGTACCGTGCGCGAAGCCCAGTAGTAGGCGCTCGTTTTCAATGTCGAAGCGAGCTGCCGGAGCGCCGCCAACTTCGGGAACAGGTACAACCGCGTGAATGTGCAGCATCTTGCCACGGAAGCTGGTAAACGCTCCCGGCCAGGGTTGAAATCCGCGCAAGCGGTTCCAGGCATCCACCGCGCTGCGCGAGAAATCGATGAGTCCGTCCTCCCGTTTGAGAATGGGAGCAAGCGTGGCCTTGGCATCGTCCTGCGGGCGCGGCGTAATGGCTCCTTTCTTCAGGCCGACAAGCGTGGAGATCATCAGCTCGGCGCCTGTCTGCGCCAGCCGTGGTGCCAAGGTGAGCGCGGTATCCTCAGGCAGAATGCGCTCTTCGGACTGCAGCAGGATGTCACCAGTGTCAAGGCCAGCGTCGATGCGCATCGTGGTCACGCCGGTGACACTTTCCCCCGTCGCAATCGCCCACTGGATCGGCGCCGCGCCGCGGTACCTGGGTAGCAGTGACGCATGAAGATTAATGTTGCCAAGGTTTGGCAGGTCGATCATCCATTGCGGGATGATGCGGCCGTATCCAACCACGATGATGGCTTCCGGCGCGATGCGCTCCAGTTGCGCGCGGAATTCGTCGTTGTTCTTGATCTTCTCCGGCTGGACGATGGGGAGGTCGAGCGCGAGTGCGGTTTGCTTCACCGGCGAAGCCGTCAATTGCATGCCGCGCCCGCTGGGACGATCGGGTTGGGTTGCGACCAGCTTCACGCGAAAGCCGGTGCACACCAACTTCTCCAGCGTGGGCACGGCGAACAGCGGCGTTCCGCAGAAGACCAAGTCGATCATGAGTGTCACATGGGTCTGCGACCCACCCATAGGGATGAAAATTTACCACTGAGACACGGAGATCACCGAGAAGATTCCGTAGAAACCAAAACTCAGTGCCCTCCGTGCCTCCGTGGTGAACGATTCTCGACAGGGCGCACTACCATTCACCTTGCTTCACCAGTTTGCGGATCTTGCGCTTCATCATGTCCCGCTTCAGAGCGCTGATATGGCTGATGTAGAGTTTACCGTTCAGATGGTCGGTTTCGTGCACCAGAGCGCGGGCCAGCAGGTCTTCTCCGCTTACCTCGATGGTCTTACCCTTTACGTCTTGCGCACGCGCGGTAACCGAGCGTGGTCGAGTTACTTTCTCCCGGAATTCGGGTAGGCTCAGGCAGCCTTCGTTGGATGTAAGCCGCCCTTCGGTATGGATGATCTCCGGATTGACCAGCACGATCTTCGCTTCAGGATCTTCCTTGAAGGTGACATCGATCACGGCAACGCGCTTGCTGATGCCGATCTGCGGCGCCGCCAGACCGACGCCGTGCGCTGCGTACATGCTCTCAAACATGTCTTCGACGAGCTTCTTCAACTCGTCGTCGAACACGGTGATGGGGGCTGCCGGCTTCTCCAAAACCGGGTCCCCGAATTTCACGATTTCGTAGACCATTTAGAAGTTTCGTAACTGTTGGCAGTAGCCTTCGAAATTTCGTTGCAATTCCAGCAGCGAGTCGCCGCCGAACTTTTCCAGTGCGCAGCGGGCCAGCGTCAGCGCAACCATCGCTTCCCCCGCAACTCCGGCGGCAGGAACGACACATACATCCGATCGTTCGTAGGCGGCCTTTACCGGTTCGCGGGTGGCGAAGTCCACCGAACCTAAGGGGCGGCGCAAGGTCGAAATCGGTTTCAGATAACCGCGCAAGCGAATCTCTTCGCCGTTGGAAACCCCGCCCTCCAAGCCTCCGGCGTGATTCGACCGACGCGTGAAGCCGGTGAAAGAGTCCGGGGCCTCGCACTCGTATCCTATTTCATCATGCACGGTCGAACCCATGGAAGCCGCGCCGCGAACCGCATCCCCGATTTCCACCGCCTTTACGGCCTGCAGCGACATCACGGCGGCGGCGAGTTGCGCATCCAGACGCTCGTCCCAGTTCGCATAGGTGCCAAGCCCGGGTGGCACGTTGTGCGCCACCACTTCAAAGATCCCGCCGACAGAATCTCCGGTGCGCAGTGCAACGTCTACCTGTTCTTTCATACGAGCTTCGGTTTCAGGGTCCGCACAACTGAGCAGGATCTCCTCTTTCGCTGTCAAGGCGCGGATTGACTCCCAATCGACCGGTGCCTCCAGCCGGGCACCGCCGACGGCGATGACGTGACTCAGTACCTCGATGCCAAGTTCCCGCAGCAGTAGTTTAGCGATGGCTCCGGCAGCGACTCGCGCCGCCGACTCGCGGGCAGAGGCGCGCTCCAACACGTATCGCGCCTCGGAAAAGTTGTACTTCACGGCCCCGGCGAGATCGGCATGTCCCGGTCGAGGCGAAGCCACGCGCTTGTGCTTGGTGGGATCGCCCTCTTCCACCGGCAGCGCCTCGGTCCAATTCTGCCAGTCTTTGTTCGCCAGCAGCATGGCGATCGGCGAGCCGATTGTCTTTCCGTGACGCACCCCGCTGAGTATGTGTGCCTGGTCGCGCTCGATGCGCATGCGTCCGCCGCGACCGTATCCCTGCTGCCGTCTCCACAGTTCACGGTTCACGAATTCGATGTCCACCGCGACGCCGGCGGGCATGCCCGAGAGCAGCGCCACCAGGGCTTCTCCATGCGACTCACCGGCGGTAGAAAAACGCAACATGGGAATAGGAAGGGTGATTGTAGCTGATGACGGCAGCAGTTAGCACTTGGCAGTTAGCGACATCCTGTTTCGCCGAGGTCAGGGTTCGATCACCAACTCTTCCTCTACGAAGGCCTTGTTTTCCATGCTGCTGCCGGTCAGAGCGAACGAGCGAGTTAGCCGGGCTTTGCCATCCTCAATGCCGGTTATGACGTAGGAGCAGCCCAACCAATAAGCCTCCTCGAGATCGGTTGGTGACCAACCAGCAGGATGATCGGGATGAGAATGGTAGAAGCCGACAATCTCGAGTCCGCTCGTGCGCGCGTCACGCAGGATGCGCGCCACCTCGGCAGGATCAATTTCATAACGCCCCTTTGGAGAGTCGGTCCGCGTGTTGCGGCAGCGCACACTCGCGCTCACGACGCGCGTGTCACCGTCCACTGTACCCAACAGCACTCCGCAGCATTCATAAGGGTAAGTTTCTTCGCCGTGGCGGCGAATCTCGTCATAATCGGACTGGGGGAGCTTCAGCATGCCGTCGCCGCAATTTCTATCATGCCCAAGCGTCAATGCGGAGAAAGATTGCCTTAGGGAAGCTCTGATTAAGCCAGCCGGGATTCCCTCCGGGGCTAAAGAGACTGTGTTGCAGCCTCTGCCGCCCCTAAAGGGACTCGGTCTTGTTTCCCACTTCACCCAGCGCTTCAGCGCTGGGTACAGTGGGAGGTACGGACCGGGGACATACTTTACAGATTAGACCGGGGACATACTTTACATCCGGGTCCGTTCACGAAGGCATGTAGAACAAGGTATGCCTTGGAAAGTGAGCGGAGCGGTGGAACGACGCAAGCAGTTTGTGGCCGAGTGTCGGTCGGGGGAATGGACGATGACCGAACTGTGCCGGGCGCATGGGATCTCGCGACCGACGGGATATGAAGTGCTACGGCGTTATGAACGCGACGGCGAGTGGGGACTGGAAGAGCAGAGCCGAGCACCGCAGCGGCATCCCAATCAGACGGCGCCGGCGATCGAAGAACAGGTGCTGGGCTTGCGCCGCTTGCATCCCCGCTGGGGGCCGCGCACGCTGAAGGCAAGACTGCAGCAGTTGCAGCCGCAGATAGAGTGGCCGGCGGCGAGCACTATCGGAAGCCTGCTGGATCGCGAGGGACTGACGCTGCATCGCCGCAAGCGGCGCAAAACCGAGCCCTACAACCGGCCGCTGGCGGCAGCGACGGAGCCCAACCGCATCTGGTGCGCGGATTTCAAAGGCTGGTTCCGCACCGGCGATGGCACCCGGGTCGATCCGTTGACCATCACCGATGCCTATAGCCGCTACTTGCTGCGCTGCCAGGCGGTGGAGAAAACGGATACGACGCGGGTGCAGGCGATTTTCGAAGCGGCGTTTCGGGAATGCGGCCTGCCGCTGGCCATCCGCACCGACAACGGCGCACCGTTTGCGTCGCGGGCCATTGCCGGGTTGTCGCGACTGGCGGTGTGGTGGATGAAACTGGGTATCGTGCCGGAGCGGATTCAGGCCGGACATCCGGAGCAGAATGGGCAGCACGAACGCATGCATCGCACCTTGGGGGAAGAGACGGCATCGCCGCCAGCAGCGAATGCGCGGGCGCAGCAGCGGGCCTTCGATCGCTTCCGCTACGTGTTCAACCAGGAGCGGCCGCATCAGGCCTTGGGCATGCGCACGCCGAGCTCGTGCTACATGTGCTCGCCGCGAGAGTATCCGGCGCGGGTGCCCGAGCCGGAGTACGGCAGCGCTCTGGCGGTGCGCAAAGTACGCGAACGCGGAGCTTTCACCTGGAAACACGAAAACGTGTTTCTCAGCGAAGTGTTGGAGGGCGAACACGTGGCATTACAGCCCATCGATGAGCGCTATTACCGGGTGTACTTTGCCGACTTTCCCCTGGCGCGCTTCGATAGCTACCGCCTGCGCATCGAACGCTTGCCGAAGGACGACGATAGCGCGGAGGAACCGTGCTAAGCGGGGGAAATGTGGAAATCTCAAAACCGGAGATTCCCACATTCCCCCCGCACGACGACTACTACTAAGAATGTTAAAAACCAAAAAACGGACCCAAAAGTGTAAAGTATGTGCCCGGTCTGAAATGTAAAACATGTGCCCGGCTGGACACCCTTCCGCCCCCTTCGGGGCTGCTTCTTGCCCGCTTCGTTCCATTGCCGCAAACCGATACGAAGTCGCGACACAGTCTCTAAAGCCCCGCTTAGATCAGCCATTGACGGACGGCCTGAAGGCCGTCCCTTTCGAAGTACAGACTTAATCAAAGCCAGCTAACGCCAAGATATCTGCCGTTATCCACACCCAGGGCAAACGCATCTTAATTTCTGAGTAGATGGAGCAGGTAGTCATTGTCCCAGCCAGCCTTGAGGCGTTTGCTTTTCATCCCGAGTTTGCAGGTTTTTTCCTGCTTGAGCAGGTTGAGCGCGATGCGGTTGAGCACGGAGTAGTTCTGTGCGGCATGGCCGGCGCGTTTGCGATCAAGGTCTTCTCCAAAACTGACATCGAGGGCCCAGTGCAGTTTGTTTTCGATGCCCCAGTGCTGTCGGATGGAGCGGTTCAGCCGCGCCGCGTCGGGCTTGAGGCTGGTGATGTAGAAGCGGGTCTCGCGCTCGGTTTGGCCCGTGACCTTGTGACAGCGTTTCGCTTCGATGCGTACCAAGCCCTGTAGAGACGCCCATTCCGCGGCCTTCTCGACCAGCGACAGATCGGCAATCACCGAGCAAGTCCGTTGCTCGACCCGCCCGTGGCCGCAATCGATTTCTTCCGCAACCGCATCGCTGGCCAGCATCTGAAACGAGTCTTTGATCTCCTCCAGCAGCTGGCCCTGATTCTCTTTGACCGCCAAAATATAGTCCGCTTTTTTGGCGGCGATCTTCTCGGCGATGGCCCTTTGACATCCCATGGCGTCGATGGTGACCACCGTTCCGCTCAGTTCCAGCGCGTCCAGCAGCTTCGGAATCGCCGTGATTTCATTGGATTTCTCATCGACCCGCCGCTGCGCCAGCACCAGACCGTTAGTGTTCGCCCAGGCCGAAACCATATGCACGATGGCCTTTTTCCCGGGCACCGAGGTGCCCCGCAGCGCCTTGCCGTCGATGGCGACGACTTCGCCCGCCGTCAGCTTGGCAATCGACGACACCCAGGCGGCAAAGCCCTTTTCCAACTCCTCCGGGTCGAGCGCCGAGAAGACCCGGTTGAAGGTGTCGTGCGAGGGAATGCCGCCCGGCAGCTTCAGAAAGCCGCTCAACCACTCGCGCTTGCAGCGAGCGTAGTCTTCGATCTCGTTCCACCCATTGGCCCCGCTCAAAATCGCCGCGATGGCGATCAAAAGAATCTCTTCCAGTAAGTGTTCCCGCGTCCGCTCCACCCGCGGATCGCGCAAATCAGCAAAATACTTCAGGGGGCTGTCCATCTCCCCATCTCAACTCGCAACAACCCCCCCGCATATAGCAATTAAGATGCGTTTGCCCTCTATCCACACCGGCCTAGGTTGCCGTTTGGCCTTGCAGTGTGCGACAGTGTGAGTTCGAGTACGGGTTCGTGGAAGTTTGTTTGCCGCCGAGGCAACATAAGCATGGTGCTCCCATATCGCATTCCATGCGAAGACGAGCATGACGAGTTCCGCCAACGACGGTGCTGTCAGAGGGCTATTGCTGAAGATGACCAAGAAGATCAAGATAAAATCGTACGAAGACGCGATTCGATGGTTTCGCGATCACGGATTCGACGCGCTCGAAGCTCCCGGCACAAGTAACCGCGTATTTCTGAAGAAGTACAACTGCTCGGCCGCAATCGAGCGCGCCGAAGACGGTGGCGTCAAAGTATTCGCTTATCCCGGATATCTCATCAACGGCGAGATCTCAAAACTCGTCGATCATGGCTACCAGAAGGTCTTGAAGACTACCAAGGCCGACTACCCTGCCACCGCGGATCACCTCACGGCATTGCACCAGTTCACCGAGGAACTCAAGGAAGGGATTGGCGCCATCAGTCTCTACAATGAGGGCCTGGGTACGGTGAGCGAGTCGTACATGTATGATCGCGTGCGCGGACGCGATCTGCCAGAATCGGAACGTCCCAAACGTCCGTGGCAGCGAGCGGCGGGAAAGCGCCCGGCATAAGTTCCCCACCATGCCACGATGTAACGGCGCCCGTTCAGGTTGTAAGCCTCCCCGCGAATAAACAAGCTCCTCTCGTGCAAACCTTCTGCCGAAATCTGCAATCCAAGTACAAGAAGGACGGGTTTCCAGGAGGACGCAAAGAGCTATGAAAAGAATCGGAATTTTGTTGTTACTGGTGCTGTTCTGTGCAACTACGATTTGGGCACAGAATACAGAGGACCGCGACAAGGTCGTGGCCCGGATGGACGATGCTTCCAAGATCTTGAATGAATTGCTAGGCGCTCCCGACAAAGGTATTCCTGACGAGGTATTCGAGAATGCGAAGTGCGTGGCTGTGGTTCCATCCATGGTGAAAGGCGGCTTTGTCTTTGGCGCCGAGCATGGCCGTGGGGTGGCGACATGCCGCACAGCCAATGGTTGGAGCGCGCCAGCTTTCTTCGTTATCACGGGCGGGAGTTGGGGTTTGCAAATCGGCGTCCAAGCTGCCGACCTGGTAATGCTGATCATGAACGACCGGGGAATGAACGAACTCCTGAGCTCGGAGTTCAAGCTGGGCGGTTCTGGCAGCGTAGCCGCCGGTCCGGTGGGTCGCGAGGCCAGTGCTTCCACCGATTGGAAGATGGGCGCAGAGGTGCTGACCTACTCGCGCACCCGCGGTTTATTTGCCGGACTGACCCTGAATGGTGCGGTGATCAAGCAAGACGACGACTCGACTCGTGGGCTCTATGGACGCATGGTCGGCTTCCGTCAGTGCCTATCGGGACAGGTAAAGCCGCCGGCTGCGGCTGACAGCTTCCTGGCCACAGTCCGTCGCAGCAAAGCTGAGGCGACGGCTGAGGCACACTAACAACCTTTAAGTTGCGACGCAGCGGTGGGCTTCGGCTCACCGCTTTTTTGCGCGCGCTAAGAATGATCTACACTGCTGCGAGCGGAGGTGACATGGCAAAGCTCAGGTCGATGTTCGCAGTCGTTCTTCTGCTGGCGGGAATTGTCCCTGGGCAGGCGCAGGTCCACAGCGCTCCCACATCGAGTGCTGAGTCGGCAGTTCGAGCGGTCCTGCAGTCCCAGGTTGACGCCTGGAACCACCATGATCTGGAACTCTTCATGCAAGGCTATTGGCGCTCGCCCGATCTGACGTTCTTCTCCGGGACAACGGAGACCAAAGGCTGGGAACCCACCCTGGAGCGCTACCGTCGCAGTTACCAATCGGAAGGCCGCGCCATGGGAACGTTGTCGTTCAGCGACCTACGAGTGCAGGTGCTAGACTCCGAGGCCGTGTTCGTGCGCGGCAAGTTTCAGCTCGTCATGCCGGATGGCAAGCAGCCGCATGGCGTTTTCACGCTGGTCTTTCGCAAGTTTCCCGAGGGCTGGCGGATCATCCACGATCACACCTGCGCGGAGTAGAGCCGTCTTTTTCAGGCTGAGACGCGGGGGCTGTCGTGCTTTTTTCGAAGGTTTTAGCAACCTCATATGGTCAGAATCTCTGGCGGGTGTAGAATTCCCTTAATACAGGCGGTATCCCCGGCAGTCGGGGAACTGCACTGGAGGACATCGTGAGCATTACCACCGGCGACTTCCGCTCGAAGATCACCTCTTCTACTCTTCTTGAAAAGAAACAGCGTCAGGAACTCATTACTTGTCTGACTGCCTACGACTATCCCAGCGCGCGGCTGGTGGATGAGGCGGGAATCGACATGATTCTGGTGGGGGATTCTCTCGCCATGGTGATGCTGGGCTATGAAAACACCTTGCCCGTTACTATGCAGGAGATGCTGCACCATACGCGCGCGGTCAGGCGCGGAGTGAAGCGGGCATTTCTGGTTGCCGACATGCCCTTCGCTTCGTACCATGTCACGGCGCGCGACGCCCTGCGCAATGCTGCCCGCTTTATCAAGGAGGCCGGGGCCGAGGCGGTGAAAATTGAGGGCGGCGAGAAGCGCTCCCGCCTGGTCGAACGCATGGTCGAGGCGGAGATTCCTGTGGTCGGCCACATCGGGCTCACGCCGCAGTCGCTGCACGCGATGGGCGGATACAAGGTGCAGGGCAAGACCCTGAAAGCCGTCGAGCAACTGATGCACGATGCGATCGCCCTGGAGCGCGCGGGCGCCTGTTGCGTCGTTCTCGAAGGCATACCGCGCGAGGTCGCCAGCATGATCACGCGCGAGTTGGAGGTGCCGACCATCGGTATCGGCGCGGGTCCCGAGTGCGATGGACAGGTGCTGGTCTTCCACGATCTTCTGGGACTGACATTTGCGCCGCCAGCCAAGTTTGTCCGCCGCTATGCAGATGTGGGATCGGTGATCGGCAACGCCTTGACTGCATTTAAGGATGACGTGAAGGCCGGAAGCTATCCTTCGGACGCCGAGTCGTATCACCTGCCAAAGGAGACGCTCTCGGCATTGCAGGGAATTGCGGAACGCAAGCGAACTGTGCAACTGTAGGAGTCATGCGGCTGTCGCTGCGCGTTGGCATTTTGTTGGTCCTGGCACCGAGTTGGGCCGCTGTCGCGGCGGGCCAGAAACCGGCCCCGGCTCCGGCACCACTCCATAAGCCCGTTCCCAAGAAGAGTTACTGCCAGCCCGACGGTGGGTTCTGCTTCAAGTACCCGAGTTCATGGAACATGCTGGGCGAAGTTTTCCAGGGCAACGGCGTCGTAGTTGCGCCTTCCCAGAAGCTGGACAAGGCGCTTTGGGACGAGATTACGGTTGCGCTAATTCTGCCACCTTCGGAAGGGGATGAGAAGCCAGTAAGTCTGGATGGTTTAATCGAGCAAGCGTCCAAGAGTATGCGTGAGGGTGGCCAGAATTTCGAAACCTTGGAACGCCAGCAGCGAACCGTGAACCACAAGCCAGCCCAGATGTTGAAGGTCCGCTATCACGAGAAAGCGACCGATCATGACTGGGTCGAGCAGTTGGTCTTTATTGAGGGCCCCGATCGCGAGATGTATTCCGTCGCCTTGAAATGCTCTCCGGGCAGTCTGGCGCGCCTGGAGCCGGTGTTTGCGGGTGTGCTGGAGAGTTGGCTGCTACCCGAGCCCGAACCTCCGGCAGGAGCGGTGGAGGAGGATGTGCCCAAGCAGGGAACTCCGCCTTCAAAGGCGGCGCCGCCCAGCCACTGACGCAGCTTCACACTTGGTGTATAGGGTGGAGCACCGCTTCAGCGGTGCAGCTGAGATTCAGAAATGAGCCGACTTTAGCCGCTGAGGTGACGGAAACATTACCTCAGGCGCTAAAGCGCGATCCAGGAACTGAGGGCAGTTATGCACGCTTGAAAGACGTGCTCCACCCATCGTCGATACTCCAGATGCGAAGCCGCACCGACGACAGCAATCCATGAGGCGCATCGCAACCATCGCCGAGATGAAGGCAGCTTGCCGTCAAATGAGTCGAAGCGGCAAGACTCTGGGATTTGTGGCCACGATGGGCGCTCTGCACGAAGGTCATCTTTCGCTGGTGCGCGCGTCCAAGGCGCGCTGCGACGTGACCGCCGTTTCCATTTTCGTAAACCCGCTGCAATTCGGCCCGGCGGAGGACCTGGACAAGTATCCGCGCACCATGGAGCGCGACGCTGCGTTGCTGGAGCAACTTGACGCGGACATTCTTTTTACGCCTGGAGTGGAGGAGATGTATCCCAAGGGTGCGCAGACCTATGTGCTGGTCGAGGAACTGAGTAGCAGGCTCGATGGCGCATCCCGTCCGGGACACTTCCGCGGCGTGGCTACCGTGGTGACGAAGCTCTTCGAAATCATCCGCCCCGACTTCGCCTTTTTCGGCCAGAAAGATGCTGTGCAGGTCGCGGTGCTTCGCAAGCTAGCGAACGACCTTGATATGGATGTGGAGATCGTCGCCTGTCCCATCGTGCGTGAGCAAGACGGCCTGGCGATGAGTTCTCGCAATGTCTACCTGACATCCGAGCAGAGGCAGCAGGCGCTGGTGTTGCATCGCTCATTGCTGCGGGTGCAAACGGCGGTGGAGCGGGGCGAGCGCGCCTCCGCGAAGCTGATCGAGATTGGCAAGAAAGCGATAGCAGAAGAGGCTGGGGCGCGGCTGGACTACTTCGCCATCGTCGATCCCGGCACGCTTGAGCCGGTTGAAGATGTGTTGCGCGGCGCGCTGGTGGCCGCCGCGGCTTACTTGGGCGTAACCCGGCTGATCGACAACATCATGATCGCGCAGCCCGATCGGAGGTGAATTTCACAGCCAGCGGGCGTAGTGCACCCGTCTCCCCCCAAGCCGAGCGTCCTTGGTTCGAATTAGGTACGAGATGGCCTGATATCAACAGCTATCTCTGAAAAACCGAGGAGCGGCGGCCATGAGCCGCCAGTGAGTTGACCTCGACGGATCGATGCCGCCCCCATCCCACGAATTGGCGGCGGCGGTGCAGAAGCTATGCGGCGTCGGGCGGCTGCAGCCGCGAAAAATCCGGCAGAGTCTGGCTCAGCAAGATCAGCTCATCGCCTTCGCACAAGGGTCCCGCTTCCCCGCCAACCGGGTTGAGCATCATTATTCCACCGCGATAGAACCCGATGAGAAGGCACGCCTTCATATTCGTGCGATCGGGCAGGAACACGTTGGCCGCTGCGACGAAATCCATCCCGACAAGTTGGGCAGGCACCGGCACCAGGTACATTTCGTTGGCGTCGCGCCGGACCGATAGCAGCTCTTGATAAACGCGCGACATGCCATGAAAGAGCGAGGCACGTGCCATCAGCCGCAATCCGAAGTCGGCGGCCGAGATCACTTCATCGGCACCCGCCTTGCGCATGTGCGGCAGATATTTCGGATCCTGGCACTCGGCCACGATGTTTGGCTGGCGCTCTTGCACGCAAACGTTCTTGACGGCAATGCAGCACACGATGGTTTTTCCGTCGGCGTGCTGCTCCTGGCGGTCATCTGACAAGATGACAACGGAATGCGCTTGCGCAACCTTGGCGCGGCGCAGGATCACTTCGTTGACTGGCTCACCCTTGACGATATAGACGTCGCTGAAGGCGGCTTCATCCTGTTTGTCAGGCAGTACGACTTCGTCGGGTGTGTCGTGAACGATCACGACTGGCCGCTTATCGGTGACGATACCGCTGTGCACTTCGCGTATCCAGTCTAGTGCCCGCGGCGACCAGTTGCACAGCACCAGATGGTCAGACATTTCGAGATTAGCCACTTCACGACTCCTTAGTGAGCGTTCGACCAGGATCGATGCCACGCTTGCCGTGAACAAACCGGCCAAGGCGACTCCGACCACAAGCACGACGGAAACCACGAGCCGCCCAGCAGTAGAGTTGGGCGCGTTGGGTAGTCCGCTGAAGAGGGTGACCCAGACGTTCCAGAAGGACTCGCCCAACGTCTTGAACGCTGGATTCGTGCCACGCTCCGCGAAGTAGAGTGCTGTGCCGCTGGCGATCCAGATCACCACGATAGCGGTCAGGATTTTCCAGACTTGATGGCGGTTCCACGCCGTTAGCACTCTCAGCAAGCTGTCGCGCCACGACGCCTTGTCCCGAACTCGGCCGAGCTCGCTCAAAGCCGAGCCTCTGCGCCGGAACCATAGCTCATGTCATTTTCCGTGTTCGAGGCCGTCACCACCAGGGCGAGCAATAATTGTTTCTAGGCGCAGTCCGCCTGCAGGCGCACTTATTCGCCACGCTCATATTTCGTCAAGTCCCGCGTTCTTTGCACACCGTGACAACCGGCAAAGAAGCACGACCGATTGCACACGGTAAATGAACTAACCTGCTGCAGTATCGACAATCTCCGCCTCAGCGGCGTTCGCTACGACGGAGGCAATACCCTTCTCCATAGCTGCAACCGACGAATACATCTCGCTCTTGCCGATGATTTCACCATTTGCGGCCTTCAGCACAAAGTAAGGACTGCCGTCTTTGGCAGTCTTGCGTTCGAAGCGGCTGTCATCGCTGGCATTTGCCTTAACGGAGGCGATTCCCTGCTCGGCCGAGCGCTTTTGGCGGTAGGTCTCGCTGGTAAGAATCACCTCACCGTTGGCGGCCTTCAGATTGAACATGAATTGTTCGTTGGCTGACGCTTTGATTTCGAATTTTGCTGCCATCGTTAAACCTTTCTCTTAGGGTTCTGGTGTAAGGGTCCGTAACTGGACCCTACCAGTCCTCGAGTCTTTCGGGTGTGAGAGCCCGCTGGTAAGCCGTCACCGGGGTCATTGCGAGCAAGCTTTCTCTCGCTCAGCAACTGAGTGTCATTTCTCGGACAGTCTGTCCGAAAGCAGTCACATTGGGCATCCCGTGAATTTGCTGCGCCGGTTGCTCACTTCATGAGTTCTCATCTCCTATTGCTGTAAATGGTGGCGCTGCCGGAAACGCCCCAGTTCAATGTGTAACAACTCTAGGTTCGAGTCGATGGCCCGCGCAACTAGGGAAATCCCTAGTGGCGCGCCGCTCCAACTGGGATTACACACGAAAGGAAGAGGAGAAAGGGGATCTCACCCTGCTATATATTCTCGACTTCTTAGGAGGCAGTGTGCTACGTAAACTTACTTACATCGCCAATATCTTTCTTCTCGTGATGTTCGCGGTAGCACAGCAGCCCGCCGCACCTGTGGCACATCCGGGGCAGGCGACTGGGCCGGCACAGTCACCAGACAGGATTTGGTCTGATCTTATGGACGGCAACAAACGTTTTGTGGCTGGTCAATTGCAGCCGCAAACGGTGGTCAAAATTCGCGAGTCGCTGACCAAGTCACAACACCCGAAAGCCATGGTGCTGAGTTGCTCCGATAGCCGCGTGCCGCCCGAGTTGGTCTTTGACCAGACTTTGGGGGACCTGTTCGTCGTGAGGGCAGCCGGAAACATCGCTGGTCCCTTGGGTCTGGCCAGCCTGGAGTATGCCTTTGATCACCTCGGCAGCACTGTGTTGGTGGTGCTGGGCCACACGAAGTGCGGCGCGGTAACTGCCGCTTGCTCGGGCGAGAGAATGCCAACGGCAAACCTGCGGGCCATGGTAGATCAAATTGATCCCGCGGTGAAGAAGGTGAAGGGCTCGGCGACCGGTGACGCTCTGATTGAAGCCGCAATAAAAGAAAATGTGCACGAGAGCGCAACGGATGTGTTGGCGCACAGTGAGGTTCTGCGGCATGGCAAAGAACAAGGCAAGTTGACGGTAATTGAGGCGGAATATCAGTTGGATACTGGAGAGGTAGTCCGGCTGGACAAGGCCGCGCAGTAGACTCCGTGAGAGCAATGCTCGAGTATTAGTCGCACACCCACTCCACTTGAGCAGCAGGCGGCGTGGCTACGCCAGCAATGATTCCCGGTTTGGAAGATCCTTACCGGAAAAGCAAACGGCTCCGTTCTCGATGATTCGGCATCGCCGCCACTGCGCATCCTTGAGTTGGGAAATCAGGCCTGCGCTCTCCAGCACGCGAAGTTGCTTGGAGACCGCGGGCTTTTCATGGCAAAAGGCCAGTTCTTCCACAGAGCGTTCGCCTGGGAGCAGGCGCGCCAGGATGGCGCGGCGCGTGGGGTCGGCAAGTGCAGCGAATGCAGTGCTCAGTCGGTCACGCGCAATTTGTATTTTACTCGTCTTCGAAGTACCCATGGACTGGTAGGGCTCTTGGCGATCACGTAAACTTTAAAGGATGCCAGAGGACGATCCTTCGCGTTTCCTGTGCGCCGTCCGAGCGTCCAGGGAAGTCATCATGTTTACTTGCCTGCGCTGCACGTGGGCTTTTCGTGTACAGGGAGACGATATGTCGGCCGGTCATGCAGCCTTCGATGCACACCGCTGTGAGGATTTTCCGCGAGACGAGGAAACATGAGAAATACCAGTTAACCGCCTTGTTCAGCGGACTTCTGTCTAGCCATGCCTGGTTTGTCACTCGCTAGTGCCGCAGGAGTCACTGAAGATGGGCGACATCCATAGTGAAATTTTGAGGGGCGTCTTGGCAGAAGAATTCCCGGACTTTTCTCAGGCGATGCGGAGGTCGTTGATGCGCAAAGCGTGTGTCGTTCTTTTCGCGATATTGATTCTGGCGCAGTGCTTCGGCCAGCAGGCTAGCCATACTACCGTTACAGTATCCGGCTGCGTGATCAATATGAATGGGACCTTCAGACTCCACACCCCCGATCAGACTTACGTTCTAAAAGGTCACCACCACAACGCCCTGTTCAGCTACAACGGCAAACTGGTTGAGGTGACCGGGACCATAGACGCTTCCAATAAATCGACCGGCATACCTGTAGTCCTGCACGTAACCCATCTGAAAAAACTGGCGGACTTCTGCCATTGATGTGAGGTAGTCCTCTGGGTGGGCCAGCGTTATCTCTTGTCGGTGCCGCTGCTGTCGGAGAGATGAGATTGCGCTGAGAACGCATAGCTGTTGCGAAATCGCCATCTCACTAGCAATCTTCTCCACGGACTAGTCGCGGGACAAACAGGAAAAGCGGGATGTAGTGAATCCGTCTCACACCCTTTCGCCAAAAGCCGGCGAAAGGATGGGGCACGCATTATAAAAGGGCGCCCCTTTCGAAGTAGGATTTGGTTGCTGTGTGAAGCAGTACACCAAAGCTGACGAAAGGAACACCCGATGGATAGCATCAAGTATATTGGCCTCGATGTCCACCAGAGCACCATCTCGGTAGCCGTGCTCAACGGCGACGGCAAGCTGGTGATGCAGTCGGTGATCGCCACGCACGCCGCCACCATTCTCGATTTTGTTCAGGGTTTGCGCGGGACGTTGCATGTGACCTTCGAAGAAGGAACGCATTCCGCCTGGCTGTACGATCTGCTGGTGCGGCGCGTGAGCAAGCTGGTGGTGTGCAATCCCCGCAAGAACGCGCTGCTGAAAGCGGGCAATAAGAGCGATACCATCGATGCTCGCAAGCTGGCCGAGTTGCTGCGCGCCGGACTGTTGTCGCCGGTCTATCACGGCCAGAACAGCACGGCGGCGGTGAAGCATCTGGGGCGCAGTTATGCCGCGCTCACCGAAGATACCACCCGCGTCATGGGCCGATTGAAAGCGCTCTACCGCAGCCAGGCCATTGCCTGTGCCGGCAAGAAGCCGTACGGACGACGGCATCGGGAAGAGTGGTTAGCGAAGTTGAGCGAGAGTGGATTAGGCCGTCGCGGCGAGCGACTCTATCAGCAACTCGACCTACTGCAAGAGCTGCGTCGCGACGCCCGCCGCGATCTGATTCTGGAGTGTCGCAAACATAGCGAGAGCAAGTTGCTGCGCACGGTTCCGTGGCTGGGTCCGATTCGTGTCGCCATGCTCATCGGACGAGTGCAGACGCCGCATCGCTTTCGTACGAAGCGGCAGTTCTGGGCCTACTGCGGCCTGGCTCTGGAGACGCGCAGCAGCGCCGACTATGGCTTCGTCAACGGGCAACTGGAGCGCAAGAAGAAGCCGGTGTTCATCCGCGGGCTGAACCGGAACCACAACCACGATCTGAAAAATCTGTTCAAGAGTGCAGCCACCACCGCCAGTGGCAGTAATGGGCCTTTTCGCCCGTTCTACGAAAACCTTCTGTTAAAGGGGATGAAGCCGGATCTTGCGCGCCTGACGCTGGCGCGCAAGATCGCCGCCATCACCTTGCATGTCTGGAAGAAAGGAGAAGCCTTCGACGCCGAATATGTAAAGCCACAAGCCGCTTGAGCGCGCAGCTCCGAAAGATTAGACCGGAGTCACTTCCACCATAGTCGATTGGTTCTGCGGCTCGGGTTCGAGGGTAAGTATCCTGGCCGGGTTAGGCTGTGTGCGCCACGGGCGCCAAGTCTCACGGGGCACCATATGCTCCCTCGGACAACCCAACAAAGCCATAGTGCCGCGCCTCGGCGCGAGTCTCCGATAGAACCATGGTTGGCACTTCGCCCACCGCTTGGCTTGTGCAGCTTTAGCGCCGAACGACGTCGTAGCGTGGACGTGAAAACGATCAGAGAACTGCGGATCTCCGCCACTCGGCAACACCCAGGGGCTGGATGTCAAAGAACTACCCTTGCCTCCAGGGAGGGGAGAAGTGTTTTCTCTTGACATCCCCTTTTATAGAACCCAGCTCTACACTAGAGCCAAATCTTTGAAAGGGCACGGCTTCAGCGTGCCGTTACATGCGGTGGGAAATTGGGCTTCAGCCCCTGCGGGAATTCGCACTTCGTCAAAACACCGAATTCCCTCAGTGGTTAAAGCCGCCACGAACGACAGTAGATTACGGCATGGCTAAAGCCAGGCCCCTTCAAAGCGTAATGTCGTTCCTGAATAAGGCAGATATAGCGCCGCTCTAACCCGTGCTTGGCGGATTAGAGCGGTTCCGCAATTGATGTGTCCGGTTTGCTCGGGTAGTGCGGCGCTTCAGCGCCGCGTTCGCCGCGCCCAAAGGCCCCGCTTAAGCCGCTGAGGTCGACGACCTCAGCGGCTTAAGCAGTTTTTCTTCTTGCCTTATACGCGGGCCTGAAGGCCCTGCACTACCCGGGCGTGCGGATACACTCCTCGGAACCGCCCTAGAGCAATTTCGAAGGTCTTCTGATCCCCGACAACCATGCTCCGCCCAGCACCAGCACCACCGGAAAACATTCCAGCGTGTAGCGCGGCTCGGGGTTTTCCAGCGTTCCCAGGAATGCCGAGCGCAAGATCACGAACAACAACATCAGCGCGAGGTACTGAGGCCGTGGCCCGCGCACCAGTCCCATCACCGCCGCGAATAGAAACAGCAGGTTGAGCACGCCCCAAAGCAGCGCAACCGTGAAGTCATGGGGGTCTTCCCGGTATTCCCACCAGCGGGACGTTACCGGCAACATTTCCGTGCGGGGGCGCAGCCACATGTCGGCGATGCGCAACGCCGGCAGCCAGACATAGTAACGCAGCGGATGGTCACGTACGCGCTCGTTCGCCAGATCGGCAAAACGGGCGTCCAGAGCAGGATTCACAAAGCTGATCTTGTCATAGTCGCGAAAGATCGCCTCCGTCTTCTCCCGTTGCTGCGCACTATCGAAAGCCCGCGATGGCAGCAGATGCAAATCGATCGCGTCACCGGGAATGTTCCAGTAAATTTCGTCCGTCGACACAAAGTCCGCGATCCAAGTGCGCACCCATCTGTCGTAGCCTGAGGGCACAAACTCGTCTGGGTCGTTGGCATAACGAGGGGCCAGCGGCTCGAAGCGGTGGAAGTCGTGCCAGTTGCGTAAAGTCCACGGGACTAGGGGAGCGAGCGAGACCGCGAGTACCAGTGTTCCCGCCCATAACAGGCGTGCGCGCTGCGCAGGCCGACGCCACATCCGCCACAGCAGGAACAGCCCCAGCGCCACCAGCAGAATGCCGCCGTCGGGACGCAGCGTAATTGCGGCGGACACGGCGATGGCGCAGCCCATCCAGGCAGACCACAGCGCAAGCCCTTCCTCCGACGCTTGGAACGCTGCGACCGCGCAGTCGAGCGCAACTGCAGTGAAGAAGATGCTCAGGGTCTCGGCCAGAGGAGCCACCGTGTAGTCGGCGGTAAAGGGACACAGCGCAGCCAGGAGAAACGCGAAGCGCCCCGCCCGTTCGGACACGGTCCTGCGCGCCAGGTCGGCAATGACGAAACAGCCAGCCACGTCAATAACGATTTGCACCAACAGGACGGCGTGGTAGTGCTCGGTTCCGAATAGGGCAAAGCAAGCGGCGAGAAATGCGGGATAGCCGGGCAGGCGAATCCAGGTAGGTCGCGGGCCCTCGGCATGGCTCAGACCGTAGATGCCGTGCTGGAGCCAGTTCCTGGCGATGTCGCCGTAAATCAGAGAATCGCCAGTCACATGGGGGAATCTAATGTAGAAAAATAGCCGCAGAGCAAAAGCGGCCAGTGTGACCAGCAGGAAGTACTTCCGAGACTCCCGGAGCATGCCCCAGAACGGCGGGCGCTCTGTTTTCCCCAGCGAGTTGCGCTCCTGTTCCAGCACGTAGCGAATATAGCAGCTTGGAGATAGCGATTGGATCGAATCTCGGAATTGGTGTGTTCGGCAGGACGGGTAGTGCGGTGGTTCAGGGCCTGACGGTCCCGTTGAACCAGCCCAAAGGAGGGCGTGTGAAGCCTGTGTCGTCCCTGAAGGGACTCGATTTTTTTCACACTCCACCCAGGGCTTAACCACCCCAACACGCGCAAAGGCGGCGCGCGTTGGGGACCCCGGTACGCCCTGGGCTAAAAGCAATTCCGCCCCTGCGGGGCTGGATTTTGTGTGATCGTTTCACCCTGCCAACTCAGAGCGAGTTCACACAAGCTCTTTAGGGCGGGCCTAACCGGAGTACATCAATTTCTGAGGACCACAGTGGTTGGCGCCAGGCATTTCGACTAAACGCCAAGCGCTAACTGCTAACGGCTAACGGCTAAGTGCTAACTGCTGCTACGATAAATTGGCTCCGAATGCCTCAGTCGAAACAGATTTTCTTTGATCCGGACCGCAAGCGTTGGCGGCGTTTGCGGTTGGTGCTCGATACCAGCGTGATCGTCATTACGCTGCTGGTGGTGTTTTTCGTCGCGACCATCATTCGTGGATCGTCCGTTCCGGGCGTACCCCTCCCTGGGGTGAAGAAGCCCTATCACGCTCTTAAGGAAAGCCAGAAGCGCAAGCCGCCGCGCCGGGTGAACACTCACCGCAAAACCAAGCGTCCCGCGTCGCAAGTGGTGCTGAACTCCGACGAAGGCATTCGTGGAGCGTTCTACGTCCAGTGGGACGCGGCCAGCTTCGCGTCCTTGAAAGAATATTACCCACAGATCGACCTGCTATTTCCCGAGTGGATGCACGTGCTGACCGCCGACGGCCGGCTGCAGGCAGTCACCGAACTGAACACTCTCTTCAATGTGATGGACGATAAGGGTAAACCACGTCCGGTGGATGAAAGGGTCATGCCTTTTCTCAAGGGCGAAAAGGCGCAGATGGAAGTTTTGCCGCTGGTGAACAACTTCGATCCCATCCGCAACGAGTGGCAACCCGACGTTACCGCGAAATTCATGGCCGATCCTGCGGCACGTCAGCGCTTCCGCAGCGAACTAATGAGTTTCCAGGCCACGGACCAGTACAAGGGCATCACGCTGGACATCGAGGCCTTTCCCGAGACCTCACGCGACGACTACCGTGCGTTGGTGCAGGAACTCTACGATGATCTTCACGCCAAGGGCCTGAAGCTGTATATCGCCGTACCGGTGAACGACAAGACATTTGACTATCCCGCCATCGCAAGAATCTCGGATGGCTTGATCCTGATGAACTATGACCAGCACTATCCCGGAGGGGACGCTGGTGCGGTTGCGGGGCAAGAGTGGTTCGTGAAGAACCTTCAAGAAGCTCTAAAGGTCATTCCTAAGGAAAAAATCATTTGCGCGGTCGCCAATTACGGCTATGACTGGGCCATGAAAAAGGGCCAGAAGAAAGGCACTCCGCCGGAGGCAGTGCACAACGTATCGGCGCAGGATGCATGGCTCGAAGCCGAGGATGCTGAGACGGATGTGAATTTCGATGACGAGGCCATGAATCCGCACTTTGCCTATCTTGACGACAACAATGTTCGTCACGACGTGTGGTTTCTGGACGGCGTGACCGCGCTGAACCAGATGCGGGCCGCGCACGCCCTGGGGATTGATACCTTCGCATTGTGGCGACTCGGTTCGGAAGACCGCTCGCTGTGGGCCGTGTGGGACAAACCGTTCGAAGCCAATGCGCCGAGCAAGCTGGATACTGTTCCCCCTGGCCAGGACGTAGACATCGAAGGGCAAGGCGAAATCCTGCGTATCGCTTCGCGTCCCGCTTCGGGTGAGCGCACGATCACGGTCGATCCCAGTACCAACCTGGTGAGCGACGAAGTCTTTAAGACAATGCCTTCGCCGTACGAAGTGGACATGTACGGCGGGACCTCAGAAAAGAAAGTTGCCATCACCTTTGACGACGGCCCCGACCCGACGTGGACTCCTAAGATTCTGGACGTACTGAAAAAAAAGAATGTCAAAGCCACATTCTTCCTGATTGGGGTGGAGGTTGAAAAGTATCCGGGCATTGCCAAGCGCATTTACAAGGAGGGCCACGAAATCGGGAACCATACCTTCACCCATCCGGACATAAGCAACATCTCCAAGCGCTATTTCGAGGTCGAACTGAATCTGACGGAGCGGTTGTTCGAGGGCAAGCTGGGAGTGAAGCCTGTACTCTTCCGTCCGCCCTATTCGATTGACCAGGAGCCTGACACCGCCGACCAGGTGCGTCCTCTGGAACTCTCGCAGGACATGGGCTTCATTACGGTGGGCGACAAGATCGACCCGAACGACTGGCACGATAATCCGCGCCGTTCCGCGGACGAAATTGCGGCCGATGTGTTCGCCAACCTGCCGCCCTGCCAGCCGACTAATCTTAGCTGTGGAAACATCATCCTGCTGCACGACGGTGGAGGTAACCGGAGCGAAACCGTCAAGGCGCTGGACATGATCATTGACGGCCTGAAGACCCGCGGTTACGAGATCGTGCCGGTCTCCGATTTGCTGGGCAAGACACGCGCTGAAGTGATGCCGCCCATTTCGACCAATGAACGCTGGGCCGCCTGGGTGGACGGTCTGAGCTTCGGCATGTTCGGCTTCGTCTCCTCGCTCATCATTTTCGTTTTCTTCGTCGGTGACGTGCTCATGAGCGGGCGCCTCGTGCTGGTCGGAACCCTCGCCATCTTCGACCGCTTCCATCGGCGCAAGAGCAACTTCGACCCCAACTACCGGCCAGCGGTTGCCGTGCTTATCCCAGCCTACAATGAAGCGAAAGTTATCGAACGTACCGTTCGTTCGGTCCTCGAGTCCAACTACAAGAACCTCCGCGTCATTGTGATTGACGATGGCTCGACGGATGCGACGCTGGAGGTCACGCACACCGCCTTCCAGGAGGAAATTGCCACCGGCCGTGTCACGGTGTTGACCAAGCCGAACTCAGGCAAAGCCGACGCCCTCAACTTCGGACTCGAACAAGTCACGGAAGAGTTGTTTGTCGGTATTGACGCAGACACCTTAGTCGCGCCCGATGCAATCTCGAAACTGGTTCCACACTTTAGCAATCCACGAGTAGCAGCCATGGCGGGCAATGCCAAGGTCGGCAATCGGGTGAATCTGTGGACGCGCTGGCAAGCGTTGGAGTACATCACCAGCCAGAACTTCGAGCGGCGCGCCCTGAATACGCTCAACGCCGTGAGCGTGGTCCCCGGCGCCATTGGCGCATGGCGCACCGCTCCGGTTCGCGCCGCCGGTGGCTACCAGCACGATACCGTCGCTGAAGATGCCGATCTCACCATGGCCCTTCTGCAAGCCGGCTATTGGGTCAATTACGAGGACCGCGCGCTGGCCTACACTGAGGCGCCCACCAAGGCGAGCGGGTTGATGCGGCAGCGCTTCCGCTGGTCCTTTGGCATCATGCAATCGGTGTGGAAGCACCGCGCGGCGGTGAAGCAAAAGGGAGCTCTCGGCTGGGTTGCAATACCCAACATGGTGATCTTCCAAGTCCTGCTGCCGTTGGTTTCACCATTCATCGACATCATGTTCGTCGTAGGAACGGCGACCTATTTCGTGAATAGATATTTCCATCCTGAGTCGGCGAATCCAGCCAGCTTCCAGCGCCTGGTCGTGTACTTCGCGCTGTTCATGGTGATTGATTTCATCGCGTCGGCCATAGCCTTTGCGCTTGAGCGGCAACAGCGGGGCGGAAAACGCGACTTCCTCTTGTTGGGCCACGTCTGGCTGCAACGGTTTGCCTACCGCCAATTATTCTCTCTGGTACTTATCAAGACGCTCAAGCGGGCCATGGAAGGCGGCAGCTTTGCCTGGGACAAACTGGAGCGCACTGCCAGTGTGAGGCAGCCCATTGCTGTGGGCCGCGAAAGCGAGGCGCGGTGATGGAGGACAATTGGTGAGTCCTGTTCCGAAGCCCGACCTGAACATGAGCGTCAACGTCGCCGGTATTGAACTGAAAAATCCCATCATGGCTGCCAGCGGAAGCTTTGGCTATGGCGTGGAATTTGAGGATGTGGTCACTCTTCATCGGCTAGGCGGGTTCGTGGTGAAAGGACTCTCCCGCGAACCGATGGCGGGCAACCCTCCGCCACGGCTGTTTGAAACTGCCGCCGGTATGCTCAACGCCATCGGACTTCAGAACATCGGTGTACGAGCTTTTCTCGAAGAGAAGCTGCCGCTGCTGAACAAGATCAAGAACATAGTCTTCTTCTGCAACGTCTTCGGCCACTCGCAGGACGAGTACGAGGATGTGGTGCGCATTCTCAACGATGGCGAAGGCATCGCCGGTTATGAGTTAAACGTTTCGTGTCCCAACACGAAGTGCGGCGGAATCGCCTTCGGCAGCGATCCCAGAATGTTGTTTGACGTGGTAAGCGCGGTGAAAAAGATTGCCGCCCGCCCCCTCATAGTGAAGCTCTCACCCAACGTGACCAGCATTCCAGAGGTGGCGCGGGCGGCTGAGGAAGCAGGGGCGGACGCCATCTCGCTGGTCAATACTTTTGTGGCCATGGCGATTGATGCTGAAACTCGCAAGCCGCGCATCTCCAACGTCACTGCTGGACTCTCGGGACCAGCGATCAAACCGATTGCTCTGCGCATGGTGTGGGAGGCGGCCAACGCGGTGAAGATACCCGTCATCGGAATCGGGGGGATCAGCACCGCCGAAGATGTGATTGAGTTCATGCTGGCAGGGGCAAGCGCCATCGAGGTTGGCACGGTAAATTTCTGGGACCCGTGCGCCTGTGAAACGCTGGTCGATTCCCTGGAGAAATGGTGCCTGGAGCACAGGATTGAGAAGATCAGCGAGCTGACTGGCGGGTTGAAGGTCGAGTAGCAGTTGTCAGTTGCCGGTTGTCAGTTGTCGGCTATGAGCTGTCGGCTATCAGCTATCAGTTGTGAGCTATCAGCTTCTACGAACTTGTCATCCCGACCGAGTTTTTATTGTTGTCATCCCGACCGGGGCGGAGGAACCTGCTGTTTCCGCCCACAGCAAAAACTTTGCTGCACACAACAGCCGTGACCCCGGTCACTGACAGCTCGGCCGCTGCAGGGGACAATTCCATCGGCTTGCCACTTCAGGTTCGCGGAGATCCTCGGACAGATGGCTGCATTCCCAACCTTGTGTCGGGCCGATAGCCGCTTCTCGTCGGGAGTCACTCCATCCCAAAAAGCTGATTGGGATCGGGAGATACCATGCCAACCCTTCGTCGTGTTCTGTCCCTATCGATTCTTATCGTCAGCTTTGTAGTGCTATCGTTTCCCGTCTTCGCGCAACAAGTGATTGCGACCGTACCGGTAGGCTTAGAACCCGACAGTTCAGCGGTCAACACGGTCACCAATAAGATCTACGTAGCGAATCAGACCTGCCCTAGTTATCCCTGCCTAGGCAATGGGACGGTGACCGTCATCGACGGTGCGACCAACAACACCCTCTCTGTCAATGTGGGATACTCCTCCTACGGCATGGCGGTCAACCCGGCGACCAACAAAATGTACGTGCCAAATAGCTGCGGTAACGATCCAAACTGCTTGAGCGGCGGTACTGTGTCGGTGATCGACGGCGCCAGCAATACTGTCATTGCCACAGTCACCGTCGAGAGTCAGCCCTACGCTGCAGCGGTCAACTCGGCGACCAACAGAATCTACGTCCTGAACTCTTGCGGCGCCGACCTCTCTTGTAGTACCTTCCGCGGCACGGTATCGGTGATCGATGGCGTGAGCAACACCGTCGTGGCCACCGTTCCCGTCGGGGTCTTCCCCCTTCCCCCGGTGGTCAACACGGTGACCAACAAGATCTACGTTCCAAACGCTTGCGGCAACGATCCCTGCGCTATCCCTAACGGTACCGGGACCGTGACGGTAATCGATGGCGCCACCAACAATTCCACCTCCGTCAAGGTGGGGATCCGGCCCTTCGCTTTGGACGTCAACACGGTGACCAACAAGATCTATGTCGCCAATCAATGCGGCGACGACCCCTCCTGTAACAGGACCGCCACCATGACGGTTATTGACGGCGCCACCCTTGCCACCACCGATGTCCCTATCGGCGGATATCTCCCGTCTACCTTAGCGGTCAATTCAGTCACCAACAAGATTTATGTTCCCGACTATTGCGGCTACGATCCTTCCTGCCAGCGCGAGTTCAATGGGACGATGTCGGTGATCGACGGTGGAACCCTTACTTACACCAGCATTCCTGTCGGGGTTGAGCCGGACACCATGGCGGTCAACTCGGTCACTAACAAAATGTATGTTGCCAACCGATGCGGCATCGATCCCTCCTGTCAGAACAGCGGGACAGTAACAATCATTGATGGCACTACCTCTACGTTCACCAACATTGGCGTCGGGCACGACCCCCAGGGCTTGAGCCTCAACTCCGTCACCAACAGGGTTTACGTCCCCAACTTTAACGACGACACCGTCTCGGTGATTGCCGACACTCCTCCTACCGCTCTGCAATTTGTCCCGCTGACCGCACCGTGTCGGGCAGTCGATACCCGGCCGGATCGCGGTGGCAATGGGCCGATTGTGGGTGGTACCTTCCAAAACTTCCCCATCCAGCAGGAGGGAGACTGCAATATTCCCCCGACTGCCGCCGCCTATTCGCTGAACGTCTCGGTGGTTCCGAACGGGCCGCTAGGCTACCTGACGGTGTGGCCCGCGGGGCAGCCGCAGCCTTTGGCTTCCACTTTGAACTCGCTGGATGGCCGCATCAAGGCCAACGCCGCGATTGTGCCCGCCGGGGCCGGCGGAGACGTCAGCGTGTACGCCACCAACACGACCAACGTGATCCTCGACGTCAACGGCTACTTCACCAAGGTGAACTCTTCCACGTTGGCCTTCTATCCGCTGCCGCCTTGTCGCGTGGCCGACACGCGCTTCAGCACCTATCCTCCGGGCTTGGGACCGCCGTATCTGAGGGGCAACCAGGAACGCGATTTTTCCATATTGAACGCCACGACCTGCAACATTCCCTCGACCGCGGTCGCCTATTCGCTGAACTTCGCGGTCGTTCCGCGCGGTCCGCTTGGTTACATGACGGTCTGGCCCACGGGTGAACCCCGGCCTACGGTTTCCAGCTTGAACGACATCCCGGCGCAGATCATCGCCAATGCCGCCATCGTGGGCGCAGGCACCGGCAGCAAGGTCGCGGTGTATCCCAGCAACGACACCGACCTGGTCATTGATATCAACGGCTACTTCGCATCGGCGGGAACTGGCGGACTTTCGCTGTATGGAGTATCGCCTTGCCGGGTCATCGACACGCGCAAGATTGGCAGCGGTCAGCCCTTCAATGGACTCCTGAGTCCGCCGGTCGATGTGGTAAACAGTCCATGCGAACCGCCGCCCACGGCGCAGGCGTATGTCTTCAACGCCAGCGTGGTGCCAGTCGGCGCGCTGGGCTATCTGGCGCTGTGGCCCGACGGCGCCAGCCAGCCGTTGGTTTCGACGCTGAATGCGCTGGACGGATCAATCTCGTCCAACATGGCGATCGTGCCCAGCACCAACGGAAAGGTCGATGCCTACGCGTCCGGGCTCACGCAACTGATCCTGGACATCTCCGGCTACTTCGCGCCTTAGATAGAAAGATAGGCCGTTCGATAGATTTAGCGGCGCTCCATAAAGCGCCGCCGCTCCACCCTATGCCTCAGGTGTGAACTGCTCTAAGCCGCCGCGCGGAGACTTCACGCCGTGGCACTCGCGGCGGTCGCATCCGCGTCCTGTAGCTTCTTGACACTCGTCACCAGGTCGGGATCGATCGCCAGAATCGCCTTGGTGTGGGTGATCTCAAACAGGCGCTTTACCTGATCGCTGGCGCCGGCAACGCGGAAGTGCCCCCCTCGCTGTCCAATCTCTCCGAAGATGTGCATGATGATTCCGAGCCCCGCGCTATCCACAAACTCCACGTGGGTCAGGTCAAGCACAAGTTTGCGAGCGCCTTGCTGAATCAGCGAATTGAACAGCGCCTCGGTTTCGCTTAGGCGTGTGCCCAACGTGAAGCGGCCCGCGCAGGAGACGCCGGTGATATCCGGATCGAATTGGAAGACTTCGGTTTCCAGCATCATAGCTGCGTGGTTCCTTGGCGAAGTTTGGATTTCCAAAGTATCACGATGCGCCGCGAAGAACTAGCGTGAAATAGCAGTAGCGCTCTGTCCGTGACATGCCGACAGCCCGGTCTGTACCGCGGATAAAACGCTCAAGAACTGCCCCCGTGACTTGTCGTAACGCAGTCCGAAGAACTATGCTTTGTGAATCCCGCCGCGCGACAATCTAGTCGCGTTTGAGCCAAGGAGTAATCGTCATGTCGCGCCTTGCTTGTCTTGAATCGGCCAAGATTCTTGTACTTTCCTGTGCAGCATTACTCGTCACTTGTTCGGGAGTTGCGCAGAACTACACCGCTCCCAGCAATCCCCAGATTGGTTCGGCAAACACGGTAACTGCGAATGCGCCCGTCCCGCGGCCGAGCACCACTCCATGCACGGTGCAATTGTTCACCAATCTGGATTTCGCGGACTTCAACCCCAAGTACTTCGATTACACTCCTCCCGCGGATTGTCCCGGTCCGTGGGCGGCAGTGGTGCTGGAAGGGGATTGGTCCATCGATGCGGGACGCCAATTCGATCGCACCGCCGAGATTTGGATTGGCGGTACCAATGTTTACTTCGGCACCACGGCCGAGCCCTCGCACGACGTGATGCGTATGTGGCACACGGAAAGCAATCTGACCGACTACAGCCCGCTCTTTACCGCTCCGCAAGGTGGCCGAGTTGATTGCGGCAACCTGGTGAACATGACCTACACCAGCCATATTCACGGCAGCGCGACGCTGCAGTTCTATCCGCTGGCGCAGGGGCAAAATCCACCGCCGACCGCCAATGTAGTTTTGCCGATGGCGGCTGATTCTACCGGTGGCACGGTGACCCTGAACACGCCCAGCGACCAGCTGGCGGGAACGTTCACCATGCCGACCAATGTGGAGCGCGCTTATCTGGATGTTTTCGCGCAAAGCCAGAGCGGCGACGAGTTCTGGTACACCTGCGCGCCCAACGACGTCGCCGGCGAATTGGAGAACTGTGGATCAACCGGTTTTCGCGAGGCTGAAGTGACTATCGACGGCCAGCCCGCGGGCGTCGCGCCCATCTATCCCTGGATATACACGGGTGGAATCGATCCCTACCTGTGGCGTCCGATTCCCGGAGTGCACACGCTTAACTTCGAGCCTTATCGCGTGGATCTGACGCCATTTGCCGGCGTGTTGAGCGATGGCCAGCAGCACACCGTCGCGGTCAGCGTTTACAACGCCGACGGATACTTTTCTGCCACGGCGACGCTGCTGCTGTACCAGGACGCGGGTTCCGGCCAAGTGACCGGGGCGGTGACCCAGAACACCATTGGCGAGCCCAATCCGAATATCACGGAGAACATCGTCGATACGGGCACGGTTTCTTACGGTCCTTTGTCGGTGACCTCGTCGCGAGGCTTCACGCTGGAAGGTTACGTAAACACTTCGCACGGTATGGTTGACACAAAGGTCGTGCAGAGCATCGATTTCTCCAATGTGCAAAAGTACTACGTAGTTTTGGATGGCAGCGTTTACGACCAGTACGTTGGACAGACGACCACGATCTCGTCGGCCACCACTACCCAGGATGGCGGAAACGTTCTCACCAACAACAAACAGTATTCCTGGCCGCTCACTCTGACCTACGCCTTTACTGCGAACCCTGACGGATCGTATCAGCAGTATGCCACGCTCCAGCAAGCGTTCTACAAGAGCGAACTGGTGCAGCTGAACGGTACACCGATCTACTCCAGTACCTTCTCGGATGCGGTGACGCCGAGAGATTTCTTGATGGTTGATGCATCAGGTAACGCCAGCACCAAACTGCAGGCCAATTCGGAGACCTATCAGTACTCGAATTCCAACGGGGCATGCTGGAACGAGACAGTCAGGGCCGCCGCTGGAGTTCTGACGTCCGTACAGGGCGGGAGTTGCCAACGGAAGGGTAAGTAACGACTTTCGAAGGGGAGCGCCGTAGTGAGTCCCTTACGTTTGTCATCACGAACTGACTTTAGTCGGTGAGGGATCTGCTTTTTCTTTGTTTCTTGACAACCGTCAGTCGTGCCGACGTGACGTTGTGAAACATGAGGGCTTTTGTGAAACCCTAACGCGGCACCAAATTACATTAGGGTGACAAAGAAGAAGATGTTTATTTCAAAGAACCAGCCGTGAAGAACCGGCCGTGTATACATGGTGCGCGGGATGTATTATGCGCCTATCTGTTGCTATTTTGCTAATTACAGCTTGTGCACTGATGACCGGTTGTGGACCGGAGGCTTCATTTGACTTGGCGCCGACTTCGAGGCTTCCCAGGTGGTTTACTCTTCCCCCGGGGCTTCAACGGAAGGACGTCTCCGTTAGCATGGACTACTACATCAAATCGGAAGGGCGATCGGCAGTATTTATGCTTACGAATTCAAGAACCGGCGAACACAAAAAGGTAGTTGGGGAACTAAGGGGCTTAGAGCCTTCTGTCTTGAAGGATACGCGTAATAATGAAGTCGGTGGCCCCTATCCTGCTTACGAGGTGATAACCGTTAACGGCGTAACCTACATTGTTGAGCACCTGCATATGGAACCGATTTTTTATATGACCGACGATCCGAGGGTCTGGAAAGAGCTCGGTGTTCCGTATACCAACTAGCGACGGCGGAGCCCGGTGCCTGGGACACCAGGCCATCCGCTGAAAGTAAGAACGCTACATACCCTCAGCAGGCGTTTCCTGATGGAACGGGGACACCCACTTGCCGGCCTTCTTCTGCCAAACCGAACTGGCGACAACTTTCCCGGGCTGTTTCTTGCCTCCGCAGGTTGCGACCTGGGTCGCGTTATAGGTCATGATGACCGTATCCTTGTCGAGCCAGAGGTAGGAGAAATCGGAGAGCGCGAAGCTATTGACCGCGCATCCCGGTTCCATCATGTCTTTCAGGATGGCCTGCTTTCCTTTGTCCGCCATTCCACCCGCGATGTTGATGGAGTCGTCTGGGATCATCGGCTCCATCGCCTTCTTGTCGTGGTCCTTCCACGCTTGCCAGCCAGCTTGTTCTTTGCTTTGCAGGGTCTTCTCCACAGCTTCGTTCTTCTGGGCGTACAACTGGACTCCTGACAACAACAGAGCAAAACCAAGTACGGTCATGATGGTGCGACGCATGTTCATCCTCCAGGTTTGTTTTGAGGCAAGAAATATAGAGGGCGTCAAGCATCATGTCAACAGGGCAGTGACCCGCAACCCTAAAGAAGGGCGAACCTGTGGCAGCAAGCGTCAGTCGCCTGTGTAATGACGATTTTGCAAGGGTTACGAGTGTCGCTCAACCTTCGACTGAACCTCCGGTCAATTCCCCTCGTATCACGATGATAGGAGCGCGCACTTGCTGGCACGTCGCATCGTTGGCCGGGTGGTGGTGTATTACTTCGTGTCCTGCCTCGTTCTCGGAATTTGTCTTGGAGAAATGGCCTTTCGCCTCCAACGACACCCGGTTGTTGACCGGCAATCATTCCAAGCCACGGCAGCCCGTTTTGGAGCCTCGTTGCAGGACGTTTCCGTGGTCGCCTCCGACGCCGTTGTCCTGCGAGCCTGGTTCGCTCGCCCTGCGACAAGCAACGGTGATGCCGTTATTCTTCTGCATGGGATCGCTGATAATCGTCAGGGCATGACGGGCTTTGCAGAACTTTTTCTTTCCCAGGGATACGAAGTGCTCCTACCGGACTTGCGTGCCCATGGCACGAGCAGTGGCAACTATCCAACATACGGCATTAAAGAGGCAGCTGATGTGCAGCACTGGTTCCGCTGGTTGGTCACACAACAGCACCCCTCGTGTGTCTTTGGGATGGGAGAGTCGATGGGTGCGGCGATAGTCCTGCAAGCAGTCAGGACAACTCCGTTCTGCGCCGTTGTGGCAGAATCGCCGTTCGCCAGCTTCCGCCAGATTGCATACATCCGAGTTGGGCAAATGTTCCATACCGGAAGTTGGCTCGGTAGGGTTGTCTTGCGACCCGCAGTGGAGTTGGCTTTGGTCTATGGGAAGCTCACGCGGGGTGTGGATTTGTCTGAGGTATCTCCGCAAAATTCGGTAGCTCGGAGCAGGATACCGATCTTGCTGATCCATGGTTTGGCTGACGCCAACATCCCGGCCCAGCAGTCGGAGATGATTCGTTCACAAAACCCCGAAGACGTGGTCCTCTGGGAAGTGCCAGGGGCCGGCCATTGCGGCGCAGTCAATGCTGCCGGTGAGGAGTTTAATGTCCGCGTGCTCGGGTGGTTTTCCTCTCATGACACATCGCAGTCGCATCGGTCTGCCCTAAACAGATAACTGACGATAAGAAGTCAGCCTGACCGTGCTCGTCCCAATCAAGCATGAAAAGTCCGCACAGCATTGAGCGTGTCATTCCAATGAGTTGCTGCTCTTTTCAAGGAAGCCCATTTCACCATCAATCCCGCGACGTTTGGTCCGCTGTCACGGCCAGTCTCCTGCTATTGACATCCCGGCGATGAGCAGGGCGCCCAACGTAGGCAGTTCCAGCAGAAACATCAGACTGCTGGCGTACCAGCGAAATCCCTCCGTGCGCCAAATCCAAAACGCACACGAGGCAAGAGAACCATAGAAGAGCAAATCCTGACACACCCACGCTATCGCGTTGCCGTGATGCGGGATGGTGGGATTAGTTATTGGGTTCGCCCCGATCACTCCCAAAGCGATGGCGGCAGGAAAGAAGAACAAGTGCGTGATAACCAGCCAGTGGTAGGGTTTCCAGAGCCGTTTTCGGAATGGCCGCTGCTTCCAGCCTGCCCAAACAAGGCTACTTGCAGCCAGGATAAAGAAGATGCGCAGTCGTGGTGTAAACACGACGAACTCTAACGCCCATTCGGAGAAGCGCAAGGCTGTTTGAAGGTATTCCATTCACGGAGAGATTATCACTTCAATCGCAGGGCCGCCCTAGCATGCTTCTGGATAGTTGTCGATAACAGGCCATTACACACCCGGGACGATGTTTCCGAATCACGAAGTCTGCGACTACGCTGAGAACCGGTTTTCTGACTATGCACGCCGGAAAAACAACGGTGCTCGGCCGCGCATAACCGGATGATAACGTCCATTATCGTTCATTACTTGTTTTGGCAAGCTCGCAAGAACCTTCTAGGTCGCTTGTTCGAGATGGCGGCTATTCGCCCAAGTGATTTGCTGCCCGATGGCATCCCAGACCCTAGGCCGTTTATTGGTACATGCGGACCGCGCGGAAATCCGGGATGAGCGTTTCTCGGCCACGTGCAGGTGTGACTTGATGGGATAAAGGTCGGGCGACAACCCTGCAAATTGGTGATACCGTGTGATCTGCAGCTTTGAAAAATGTCGTTCGGCGGATGAAAAGGGCGGGCGCGGTTTCTATTCTTGCGTCTATAGCCTCAAATTGTTTCGGTTGCCTCAAACCAGCGACGCAGGGGCTAATATCAACTGGGCATAAACAGCCGTGGAGATAAAGCAAATAATTTCCGGAGGGCAGACCGGAGCAGATCGCGGTGCGCTTGATGCGGCGATCAGATTTCATATCAACGTAGGTGGTTGGGTGCCCAGGGGAAGACTTGACGAGAATGGGCCCATTCCGGAAAAGTACCCGAACCTGGTAGAAGCTGAGGGCGCAGATCCGGCAAATCGCACCAAGCTTAATGTCCGCAGCTCAGATGCGACACTTATCGTTTCCCATGGTCCGTTGATGGGAGGGTCTGAGCTTACTCGGAAGTGCGCAGTTGCACTTGGGAAGCCGTGGAAGCATATCGATTTACGACGAGCGACAACCGACGCAGCAATCGAAAACATCCTGGATTGGCTTTCTGAAGTCAAGCCCCGGGTGCTCAACGTCGCAGGACCTCGAGCTAGCGAGGATCCGCAAATCTACGATGCTACCAAGGCCATCTTGGAGGGAGTTTTAGTGGACCGTAACCTCAATATGTTGCTTGCTCTCCGTGCCTCAGTGCTATCGCAGTGCAGTCAATGGGACCAGATTCGTTGGCAGGTTCCTGCATGGTTCTGCACAGTCGGGAGCGTGAGCATCGGGATCATTGCTTACTTACACGCGGGCCCTATAGTAGAGGCGCTATTCTTCACAGCGGTGGGGATTTTTGGCGCCTTGTGCTTCGTACTTTTGTGTAAGCTTGTGACTTACGAACGCCAAGTGGTCAGCGAATTCAACAATGAGGCTATTAGAAGATTTCCGACTGATGACCATGAAGTGAGGGATGCCCTAGAAATCAAGCGGCCGTTTGAGTTCTTAGGGGTACGGCTTCTGCTTACAGCAACTTTCTGGTTTATTGTATACACCGGTGCGTTGACTATCGTTCTCTTGGGAGCGGCTGCGTGGTTACCGTGGCATCACATAGCACCCGTGGTATGTACGATTCTCATCGCAGTTGTTTTCGAAGTCCTCGTGCTTTTGGTACTTCCGCGGCTCCTTCAGCGAAAACCGAAATGACGACCGCTGGGAATCCCGAGCAGCACACGGCAAGAAGCCGGGGAATTGAATGCCCAGCGACACAAGCCGTCAGCGTTCGATCCTACCTTTCAGATGGTCACCTCTAGCGGACCGATGCGTTCCATTGAATCCCACAGCCCGCGATCAAGGGGCCTAGAATCGCGTATCACCAGTTCAGTTGGCATATAGTTGGCAAGTCGTCTAAGTGGCTTTGAATCGGATTAGAAACGGTAAGGCAGCAAGTGTTTACCAAAGCGAATGCGGGAAGGATTCGGACTGTCGCCCCATGTGCTCAGCCGTTCGCTAACCTCTCGTCCGTCGGGATCTCTTCATCTGGATAGTGAACGATAATGGACGTTATCATTCCTCCGGTGGTCGGATAACGATATAGGAGCAGCCGTGGGCCAAACATCGGCGAATTCCGAGGCACCGCAGTTCTTTGCGACGGGCTTCATTCATCGAAGAGGTGCTCTATAGTCGGCAGCAATCCGTCGGAATCCATCCCAGGCCTTCGACTTGTAGCCGCGAAGGACCTTGGCGACCATGGGGTAACCGGCATGTCTGTTCCCAAATTCCAATTCAGCCGTGGCCCGCGCCACCAAGGTGATTACGTCGGCCTCCTTCGGTGCGTCGGCCAGCAGACATTCTTCCAGTTCCGACGATGTGATCGGCTCAATTCCGAGTCGAGGCGCTATTTTCACGTTGAAGCCGGCCAGGTATATCTCAGCCTTTTCAAGATCCCTTTTCAGAATTGCCGCCGTGTCGTCGTAGAGCACTCGCATCCCGGAAAAGTGTTCCTCGCGGATGATCTCGACAACCCTCTCTAGCAACATCCATTGCAAAACGAAGACTTTCAACGCTTCGCGGAATGCTTGCAGAGCGAACAGTTCATCTGGCGGAATACGCTCGGCGCCCAGAAATCGAACCATACAGAGCGGCAACAACGTTTTTTGTAGGGGGACTGTCTGTAGTTCGAGCACTCGCAGGTTGCAGGTGCGCCAACACAAGTAGAGGAATCTCGACTCAACGTCTTCCATGTCGGGCAGTCGCACGGAGGCGCCGTTCGTCTCAATGTAGCGAATCACGAGATCTTGGAATCCACCTCGCTGCTGGTTCACATGCAGCCAGGCGAGAACCTTCTCCCTCCCCTCAAGTCCAGCTTCGAGCTTTGCTAATCTCTTCTCCTGCATCTAGTTTTCTTTTGGCGCATTCAACCGCGAGTAGATCGTTGGCTCCGGCGCCGGTGGATCATAGTGCTCTACCTTGGAGCGCGATTTCGTACTTTTGCTGCCCTCGACTGCTTCCAGGGCGCGCAAACGATTCTCAATGTCGCCCTGCTGCAGGGCCTTGAGCATCCCCGCCGCCAGATATCCCACAGCAGTTGCTTCTTTGGCGTCGATCAGACCCATTCCCAGGTCCTTGATCGTGTCGCCCAGTAGCGCGGTCACATCGTCAACCGTCTTCAGCGAACGCTCGGCGTAACAGGGGCCTCCGGGCCCCTTAGCTTCTCCCCCACGACGCCCCAGTTCGGACACTTTCTCGGGATTCGTGTGGAAGTAACAATGTGTCCCGCCTTTTAGTGCCCAAGCCGCACAAGGCATGCCGCTTTTGTCTGTGCCTTGGCATCGCTTACCCGTAGCTATTTGTGGCCTTGCGAGGGGAGTTACTTGGGGATCGAGCGGGGCCGTGTCTTCCCGGCTTTCCGGGCCTAATTCCTGATTCTTCTTAGTGCGCATTGACGCTCCTTCCATCAATCCAAAGCCCCAGGCCCCGGCGGATCAGGTCGATATATTGGGGGGCTTGCCATTCTCTAAGCGTAAGCTCTTGAGTCATAAAGAGGTAGCGAAATAAGAGGTGGCGAAATCCCTCGGTTCGACAACTAGCTTCACTGACGGTTTTATAAACCGGCAGACCTATTTGGCCGCGAACCGCAAGGTGCTCCGTTTCATGCACTCAGCTCCACGCCATAATGTTCCGGGTGCAGATTAGGTGCAGTCTCAGAAGGGGTTTTCTACGCGACAGGCTGCAGCGGTGTTTTGTAGGTGTGCCGATTGCGTCTGCCTCCTTTTCGACCAAGCCCTGCCGCTTTTTTGGGGTCGGAGTGAAAGAAACAAAGTCCGTCCTTGTGTGGCTTCGCCTTGCAGCGACCACCGCTTGAGGTTGTGGCTTTGCACTGCACTGGCGTTGTCTCCGAGCGCTTAAGCGGCCTGGGTGATACCCCTCTGTCCAACAGATCCAATGGGGCATTCACCGCCGCGGGATTTCGCCGGCCTCGCTCTTTCGTTTCTTCGTGCTCATACCTAACTGGCCCCTGTTTGACCGAAAATTATGGAAGCAGGGCCGCCGCGCGATCCCCGCCTTGTTGAGGCACGCGGCATATCGTGCGTCATTGAGACATCAGCTTGCTTTAGGAGGTCAGGATAGGGTTGGGATTGGGGATGATCGTGTGCGATGGGACCGCACCCCGCCATTGTTTTGCCAGCGGCCCACCGACCGAGCGTACCAAAAGCGTACCAAATACCGGCAAATATACCGGTATCTCCCGTTACTAACCCTATCTAACCTCTTTAGAGTCAACAGCCGGTGGGTGGATGGCTATCGTGTCAAGGTAGCGCTCTAACCAACTGAGCTACGCGCCTACGCCGGCGGGACCATGTTTATTCTAACGGGCTGCCGCCATGGGAGCAAGCACTGCCATTGCGACACTCGCCAAGCGCTACAGAACCAACCAGCGAAATCCAGTGTTTGGAGCTCCGAAGCCCTGAGGCTAGGCTGCAGAGAGTCACTTCGAGGTACGTCGGGATTGAAGAGCGTGTGCGAGAACCAAACTTGGTGTCTGCCAGTCGACTAAATTGGTCATCGTCTCCGCCGCCAGAAGTGCCTATCGCGGAAGTCTCGCTGCCAGAATCGTCGTGGCTTGTCGGCGTCCCAGGAAAAGGCTCCCTTGTGCACGACGATATGCGGTTTGCCACCATCTCCTTCCAGAACGATGCTGACTATATCGAAGCGGCAGGGCGGTGGCAGAGCGCCGGGGATGCGACGAACATATCTTCGGGCAACCGACAGAATGTGGCGCCGCTTGCTCCGATCGACGGCCGTCACCGGTGGCGCGAACCCCGCGCTGGTTCGGGTCTTCACCTCAATGAAGCAGAGGGTGCCATTGTCCCAACCAATCAGATCAATCTCACCCCGGTCGTACGGGACGCGAAAGTTTGCGGCAATGATTGTGTAACCCAGGCTCCGCAAGTGTAGGTACGCCTCGAGTTCGCCGCGCTTGCCGGTCAGCAAGTGTTTAGGCTCGCGCGCCGGTAAGTGACGGTTGGCGAATTCCAGACCGCGGACGACGAACTTGGTCAGCCACACCATGGAAGCGAGTAAAGTGTCCGATCACCCTGAGTCTAATGGTTTCCAGCTTCCACCGTGGTGATGAGCATCACCTGAAGGCGTGCTGGGGAACGAGCATCCCGCCGTGCCTTGGGAAATTGCGTTACGTGGTTGCCAGCCGGAGATAAAGCCGTCAGAATCGAATAGGCGCCGGAGGAACATTCTTCAACATACCGACTTGTGACGCCATCTGCCGGCATGGTCGCGTCAGGTTGGAGTAATCCACCAGAAAGGTGCACGTGGAACATCTCGGTACAGCAGACTTCTTTTTCGGGGTAGCCGCTTGAAGAATCAATTCTGGTCTGCGCCAAACCAGATCACCCTCCTACGCCTCATCTTCATTCCGTTTGTCATCATCACGGTAATCGATGGACAGTGGCTTTGGGCGCTCGGACTTCTGGTGGCCGCCGGATTGAGCGACGCCCTCGACGGACTGCTGGCGCGGGCTTTGCATCAGCAGACCATGCTTGGGCAATATCTGGATCCCATCGCCGACAAGCTTTTGCTGAGCTCGCTGTTCCTGGTGCTTTCGTTCGTCAGAAAGATCCCGTGGAAGTACACCATCCTGGTGTTCAGCCGCGACCTGTGCATCGTCGCCACTGCCGTCGTTTTATATGCCACGGTCGGGTTTCGTGACTTTCGCCCCAGCATTTATGGCAAGCTGAACACCGGTTGCCAGATTGCCGCTGTCTTCTTCGTTGTCCTGGCGCAAGTGCTGCGCGTGCCTTGGGTGCTGTACGCGGAAACGTTTTTTCTGTACGCAACCTTTACCTTCGCGACCATCTCGGGTGTCCACTACGTTCTGATTACCGGACACCGCTTGCGCAAACAGGACCAGAAGCCGGCCGCCTAGCCTGAAGTCCGGAACGAGCACGACCCTAAGCTGCACTATCTCAGCTTCATGACCACCAGTCGCAACCACCGTCTGCAAGTGATCGTCGCGTTTGCACTGGTTTACGTGTTCTGGGGTTCGACTTACCTGGCCATCGGCATTGCCGACGACGAGCATCTTCCTCCTGCGGTGATGTGCGCTCTGCGATTCCTGATCGCGGGCCCGTTGATGCTGGCTGCATGTGCCACCATGGGCCGAAAGATTCGCATTACACTGAACGAGGCGGTCCGGCTGGCGACGATCGGGTGTTTGTTACTAGTGGCTGCCAATGGAGGTCTGGCCTGGGCCGAACAATGGGTCCCGACGGGCCTCGCTGCGCTCATCGTCGCAGTTACGCCGATCTGGTTTATGGTGCTGGAGACTTTCGTCTTCCGCGGAGACCGGCTCTCGCGCCGCGGTTTGATCGGGCTGGTGCTCGGTATCGCGGGCATCGCGATTCTCTTCTGGCCCAAGTTTGCCGACCGCAGTGCACTGGGCACAATGCAACTGGTCGCTTCCGGCACTCTGCTGTTCTCCTCGATGAGCTGGGCCGTTGGCTCGGTGCTATCGCGCAAGTGGCAAATGAAAGTCGACCCCCTCACCGCAACCGGATGGGAAATGTCGTTTGCGGCGATCGGCAATGCTTTGGTGGCGTTGGCTTTGGGTCAGCAGCATCGCATTGTGCTGACTTCCCGCGCACTGATGGCGGTGCTCTACCTGGTGGTTTTCGGGTCGTGGGTCGGTTACACGGCGTACATCTGGTTGCTGAAGCATGTCTCCACGCAGAAGGTGGCGACGTACGCCTATGTGAATCCCATTGTCGCCGTTTTCCTGGGATGGCTGGTGCTGCACGAGCGCTTCGATGGATACATATTTGCCGGAAGTGTAGTGATCATCGTCGCCGTGGCATTGGTCACCACCGCAAAAGTTCACACCCGCGACGCGGGCGAAGAATCGGTGGGAGGATTGCCCGAATTCGAATCGGAGGTATAGGGCTGATTGCCCTACTTCCGTCTCCACCGCACTCCGTCTTTGGTGTTTTCCAGGATGATGCCGTTCTCCGCCAACTGCGCTCGGATAGCATCCGACCGCGCAAAATCACGGCTCTTACGCGCTTGCGAGTGTTCGGCGACGAGTCGCTCGACCTCGACATCGGAAAGCGCCGCCGCTTTGGCCAGTTCGACGGTTTGCGGACTGATCTTCGCCTCGAGACCCTCGGCCTTTGCCCACTCAACCGTTGCGCGTACCTTGGCGGCATCGTCGTCCTTCAGCACCGCAAATATCTCTTCGAATTCTTCCAGAACCCTGAGCAGTTGAGGCACGTCACCTTTCCGGACCTCTCCGGCATCGGCGGCGGCGTTGACATCGCGCACCATATCGAAGACTGCGCCTAACGCTCGGGCAGTGTTCAGGTCGTCGTCTAAGCCCGCGCGCATTTCGGCCGAGGTCCTCTCCGCGATTTCTGCAATGATCACATTGCTGTCATCGCCGAACTGCGAGGTCTCCAGCCTCAGCTTGAAGTTGCGCAAGCGCTCAACAGAATTGGCCGCCTGAGTCAGCCCGTCAAAGGTGAAGTTAAGCTGCCTGCGATAAGGCACCGACATTAGCAGAAACCGGATGGACGATGGCTTGTGTCCCATCAGGATGAGATCGCGGACGGTGAAGAAATTCCCTGCGCTCTTGGCCATCTTCTCGCCTTCCACCAGGAGGAAGCGCGCATGCACCCAAACGTGCACGAACGGTTTTCCGGTCAAGGCCTCCGACTGCGCGATCTCGTTCTCATGATGCGGAAAGATGAGGTCCTCGCCGCCGGCATGGATGTCAAAACTTTCGCCGAGATACTTCATCGACATCTGCGAGCACTCGATGTGCCAACCCGGGCGGCCCGGGCCAATCTCCGTCTCCCAGAACGCCTCGCCCGGCTTGGGGGCCTTCCAAAGCGCGAAGTCGCGCGCATTGTCCTTGTCATACTCGTCCACGTCTACCCGAGCGCCATCGTTCATGCCCGCAAAGTCTTTCTTTGAGAGCTTGCCGTACTCTGGAAATTTTGCGATTCGGAAGTAGTACGAGCCGTCCTCGGTGCGGTAGGCGAAGCCCTTCTCCTCAAGTCCCTTGATGAAGTGGGCCATCTCTTGGATGTGGTCGGTGGCGTTCACCAGGAATTCGGGATGCTGGATGTTGAGCGCATCGGCATCTTCCAGAAACGCCTGCTTGTACTTCTTGGTGTAGTCCTGGACGCTGACGCCCTGCGCGGCGGCGTTGCGGATGATTTTGTCGTCCACGTCGGTGATGTTCATCACGTGCTTCAGCCTGTAGCCACTCTGCTTCAGAAAACGCCGCAGCGTGTCCACGACGATGAAAGTGCGGAAGTTGCCGATGTGACCGTAGTCGTAAACCGTTGGCCCGCATGCATACATGCGAACCAGGTTGTCTTCGAGCGGATGGAACTCCTCGACTTTTCCGGACAGAGTATTAAAGAGCTGAAGCGGCATGAACCTTCCCTGTACAAGTGCGGAATCTTTGATTGTAGGGGGCGATGAGAAATCTAATCAAGGGCAGGGCCATGGACACCGTGTGTCTTCCCGTAGCCTATTACGGCGTCTACGATGTACGGCCTGTTACAGAATCGACCTTACCACGCCGCCGTCGGCCCACAGAGCGGCGCCATTGGTTGCCGACGAAAGCGGGCTACACACCAACGTCACCAGCGCGGCAACTTCTTTCGGATCGGAAAAAACGTTTCAGGAGCGATGTGGGTCGCATGTGGGCGAAGAGGTCTCGCTCGATGGTGGCGCGATCGGACCGCAAACGCGCGACCTACATCGGTAAGCAGGGTCGCATCGGCAACTCTCGCAGCCGGCAAAGATGTCGATTTCATTTTGATCGAGGGCGATCCCTCCAAGACCGCCACCACCAAAGGAAACACCGAAGTTACCAGCCAAAAGCCCACCATTCTACCTCCGTACTGTTCTATCATCTCGTAGCATGCATGGGCCGGCCATAGAGCTGACGGGAGACTCCAAAGAGCCACAGGCAACCGTGTCTCCTAACCCGCCGCCGGAGTTGGTTCGCCTGGTGGAGGAGTTCTGTGAAGCCACGACCCTGGGCGATCGCAACGCTGGGCTGATTCGCCTGATCCAATGGACCAGGGAGGATAAGCGCTCTCATAGAAATGTGGCCCGCCTCGTCGCGTTTGTCGAGTACCTCGACGCTGATGAACCAGTACGGCTGAAATTTCAATCATCTTTCGGGAGCTTGCTCGCGGAGCTGCATTCGATCTCCCTGTTCGCGGAAGCTGGGATTCCCTCTGACCACAGTCTTCCTTCCGAAATCATGCAACGAATCGCCGGCAGACTGCTTCCCGCGGCGCGCGCGGAATCGGATGTTGCAAGGCTGCTGGTCACGTTGTATTCCTCGGAGCGCGATGTCCGCAGTTTCCTGACTACTCCGGCGGAGTTATTGGAACGGCTTATTGCCGTGCTCTCCCCGCCGAACTCGCCCACCTTCTGGCGGCCTCAGCAGCGAGACTTGCAGGAAGCCCTGCGTCTTTTGGCGGCACGCGTCAGCGGAATCGGGCTCGAACCGGAAATGCGAGACCGCAGCACGTCCGGCGGAATATCCGAATCGCCCTTTTATCAGATCGTCAAGAGCACAGAGGACCTGATCGGCGACTCGTCTCAAGCCGATCTGGCGACGGCCGTGGCTGCCTGGAAAGACGTGGTCGATGGCTGCAGATTGGAGATGGCGCAGGTCCATCGCCACATGGAGTCGGCCGGCGTCAGCGTCGAGTTGATCTTCGATCTTAAGAAAATCGAGGCTCGTCTGCTTCGCATGGCAGCATTGGTTGACGTGCTCGCCGCCGCCACGCCTCCCGAGCAAACCCAGGCGGTGCAGACTTTGTTGGGCCATCTCATCGAAGGGCGGCGATCCGACAGAAGCCTGCGATCGCTACTGCGCGAGAACCTGAACCTCATCGCACGCAAGATGGTGGAACGGACCGGCCACAGCGGTGAGCACTACATCGCTTCCAACCGGACCGAATACTGGCAGATGTGGCGGGCCGCGGCCGGTGGTGGACTCCTCACGGTAATCACGGCCGCGCTGAAAATGCGCATCGTCGATGCTCACCTGCCGCCTTTCATCGAAGGCTTTGCCGCCGGAACGAACTATGCGATCAGTTTCGTGCTGCTACAAGTCTTTGGATTGGTGTTGGCCACCAAGCAGCCGGCGGCAACCGCCGCGACGTTTGCAGGAATTATTCGCAACAACCGCGGAGTCGAGCGTTCCAGCAAGTTGACGGATTTCGTGGCCCGAATCACCAGCACCCAATTGGCGGCTGCGATCGGAAATGTGGTCGCCGTCAGCCTGGGAGCGGTACTCTTCGAGATGCTGTGGTCTTACATCTTTTCTGAAACCTACTTGGCGCCCGAGAGCGCCACTCATGTTTACGAGACGCTGCATCCGTTTGCCTCAGGTACCGCGTTCTACGCCGCGGTCACAGGAGTGATCTTGTGGCTGGCTGCGCTGGCAGGAGGCTGGTTCGAGAACTTCGCCGTTTATTATCGCTTCACCGACGCCGTCGCTCAGCATCCTTTGGGATTACGAGTCGGCAAGTCCTGGATGGGCAAGGTAGCCGGCGTCCTGGAAAACAACCTCGGAGGATGGAGCACCAGCATTGTACTGGGTTATCTACTCGGCTTCACTCCCGTACTCGGACGTTTCTTCGGAATACCGCTGGATGTGCGCCACGTAACCCTCTCCACCGGAACGCTTGCCCTGGCCGCCGCTCGCTACGGCACGTGGAGTCTGGGACGCGCCTGGTTCTACCACGCGGTGGAAGGCATCGCAGTCATCTTTGTCCTGAATCTATTTGTAAGCTTCACCATCGCCGCTTTTGTCGCATTGCGGGCCTATGATGTCGGGCCGGCGGAGCAATTCCAAATTCTGCGGTTTCTGTGCGCTGACGCCGTGAAGGTCGCCGCTTCGCTTTGTGTGGCCGGCGTTCGCCTCGGAGGCCGAAAGCGCTAGCGAGTGCGGGCAAGAGAAGGAATTGCAGGAGTAGGTTAGATTTCAGGACCGACACGGCATCGTCCCGTCACCCTAGAACGCCGTGATTCTGGCCGTAAACTGCACCTGCCGCGCGCTTCCAAAATGATTGGTGTCAGGCGCGAAGAGTGCCTGCCCGGCAGTAAAGATGGGAGCTGCGGAGATCCAAAAACACTGATCGCCTCTGGACCGAAATTACGGTTGCCCGCACCCGTCAGGTTGAAGACGTCCATGAAGAGATCGAGGTGATGGCCTTCGCCGCGCAGCGTAATGTCCTTCACGAATCGAATATCCAGATTAAAGAAGGAGGGCTGACGAAATATGTTGCGAGGCGCCACTTGCCCGTTCAGAATGGCGCGATCATTCCAATCGTTCGCGTCGAACTGCGTGTCGAAACCGATCACGGGGTCGTAGGGCAGCCCGGATCGGGCCACCAGAACGGGATTGAACTTCAGTCCCCAGGGCAGATTCGTAATGGCGCTCAAGTTGAAGCTGTTGCGAACGTCAAACGACGAGTAAGCGCCCTCGGCAGCCAGATCAAACGGATTCAGCGTGGACATCAGGCTGAATGGTCCGAGATTGGAGTTGTTGTCCCGCGTGCGTGCGAGCGTGTAGTTCGCCGCGATCTGTGACCGGTGTGGAAGTTGAATATTCGCGGTCACCAGCAGTCCGTCGTAGGACGAATGCGCGGACGACTCGATTCACCAATAACTGGCCAATATTGCCGTCGGGTCGAACCGTAGGGAAGATCGGCATTCCGCTGGCGTCATAGGTTGGCGGAAACAGATTTTGATTCAGCAGTTGTTGCAGGTCCCATGTGCTGTTCCGCACATATCCTGCCGAGACGGCAATCTTGGCATTGATCTGCTGCTCCACGCTCGCGGCAACCTGAAACGACCGCGGATTGCGGAAATTCGGAGCGATACCCACGACCAGCGCAGCGGGAGTCGTCAACCCGGGCGGTGGCGACGCAAAGCCTGGCCGCTGCTTGCAACCAACGGCAGAAGCTGCGGGTCGAAGTAACTGTCGGCGACGATGGTGTTGATGCCGTTATCGGTGAACACCCGCTGGAAGAAGGTCGCCGGCGTCGGCGCATCGTACAGGCCAGAGGACACCCTTACCACCGTATTCGCTGCGGGATTCCAGGCCACGCCCAGCCGTGGCTGCCACTGAGCCAGGTCGTTTGGAATGTAAGTGGTTTGCGGAATTGCCGGGTTGGCATGATTGGGCTGCGGATTCCATTGCCCTTCCCAGCGCAGTCCAGCCGTCACCGTCAGGCTCTTGGTCACCGACAGCTTGGCATCAACGTAGAGCCCTAATTCGCGCACCGCCCCGCTGTAAACATCATTGCCCACCACAAACGTCTGTTGAAACCGCCGCGGATCATTGGCCAGAAAATCCGCAAGCGAGTCGAAATCGAAGCGCCCATTGAGATTGGCTTCGTGCCGCTGACGTGCCGGGTCATAGGCAAATTCGCCGCCCAAATGCAACGTCAACCCGCCGTTCGTGATGGTGAAATCATCGTTGATGCGGTTGATCTTGGAGGTGTAGGACTGGTTCGCAATACTGTTTCCGCCGAGCACGCCGAAGCCGTTAATCACCGCCTCGGGTGTATTTGCGTTCGGCGCGATGTGACGCTGGTCCTGCGCCCATTGGGCAAGGAACTGGTTGACCTTGCGCGAACCAATCAGGGTGGTCAGACTTCCGCGCACCCAGTAGCTCTCGCCCGTCAATAGGGCGCTGTTATCGATCGGGGCGATGCTGCGCGTGGAGCCTTCATCCATGTTCGTCGCATGGACGTGATTGAAATCGAACTGTAGATTCAGCGTGTTTGCAGTATTCAACAGAACGTCTGCGCGTGTAAAAACCGCAGTGGGATCGCTCTTTCCTACAACCTGCTGTTGCAAAACCGCGAGCGACGGCGGAATCACCACTCCAGGCGGCTGCGCCTCAAACTGTGTCCAATAAGGAACGTTGAGGTAATCCTGCTCTGCCCCAACGTAAAAGAAGGCGCGGTTCCGCTTGATCGGGCCGCCGAGCGAACCACCAAACTCATTCTGCGTGTTGTCCAGCGAATGTCCGAATGTATCACTGGAAGTGAGAGCCGATGGCCGGCCAATATAGAAAGCTTCGCCCCGATACTTGTTGCTGCCTTCCTTGGTCGCGATATTTACAAATCCCGCGTTGGTGCCGCCCACTTCAGCCGTGGCACCCGCGTGGACCACCTGAAACTCCCGCACTACGGTCTGCGGAAAAAAGAAGGCATTATCATGCGCTCCACGTACTCCACCCTGCAACGGGTCGGTGAAATCGGCGCCATCCACCGCTACGGCCAGAGTGTCTGGCCGCTGGCCATCCACAACCAGTCCGGCAGAGTTCGGGGATGCCTGAACACCGGCCGCCAACTGATCGAATTGACTGAAGTCACGGTCGCGATTCGGCAGGTAGGTAACCGTCAAACCCGCAAGGGTATTGCTGACTTCAGGGGCCTCTTTGTTCACCACCGGAGGCAGCGTGTTCCCCTCGACGGTCGGGCCATGTGCGGTGACGGTCACGTTCTCGGAGACTGCGGCCATGCCGAGCCTGAGCGTGATCTGCAGGCTGCTGCCAACGCCCACGTTGACGCGCGCTGGCTTCTTCAGAGAAAAACCCGGAGCTTTGACCTCGATCGTGTAAGCCCCGGGGATTAACATCGCGGCGCTGAAACCACCGCTCTCCGTTGTCACTAACTCGCGTTTGGAACTGAAGTCCAGGTTACGGATGGTCACCTGCGCGCCAGCAACCGGGTTACTTTGCTGATCGGTCACCGTTCCGCTGATAGACCCCATGGCGGAGGCGGATTGTGCGGCCGCCAAGGAGGCCAATAGCAGCACAGCCAGTGCGCATGCAGCGACCAACTTCACGCGATTGGGGATCAGACGGCGGATGATACGGCCTCGTGGCGAGCACCACTTCCCTAACATAGCTCTGGACGTGGTAAGGGGAATTGGGTTCCTGCCCCGCTCAAAGCTTGGAACAGGAACCCGACGCCATGCGATTTTGGCACTAGAACGTGATTCGCGCCATGAACTGCATTTGCCGCGGCGAACCGACGTTAGCCAGCCCCCCCACCGGCTGGGCGAAAGTCGCCACAGGTAGGCCGCTGCTATTGTTCCCGTATACCCCGTTCAGACTATAGAGGTTCAGGTGATTGAAGGTGTTGAACGACTCGGCGCGCAATATCAGGTTGACGCGTTCCGTGATGTGAAAGGATTTCTGTAGCGCCACGTCGATGTCGGTAGTTGCCGGGACTTGGCCCGCATCGCGTCCTATGACCGCACCGCCAATCACGGGCCGGTCCGAGTTGTTGCCGTCGCCATTGTTGTCCACGCCTGTCGTAATGTTGAACGGGAAGCCCGAGGCCGCCTGTACCCAGCCCGAAATCATGAAGCCGTAAGGCAATTGGTAAGTGGCGCTCAGCGAGGCGCGATTGGTTTGGTTGAGCAGACTGGTCGCCTTTTCGCAGACCACCAGGCAGCCATAGTCATTCGGGTTCTGACCTGTCCCGTCCCATTCCACGGTGTTGATATCGTGCGACCAGGTGTAGGTCAACAGGGCCGACAAGCGCCGCGACAGTTGCTTCTTGACTGCGACCTGAAGGCCGTCATACCAGGCGGAACCGTCATTCACATACTGCAGGACTTGGTTGTACCCATTCGGCACAGGGACGATGGGGCGGGTGGCGTTCGCGGCGGCAACGGAGCGCGTTTGTCCCGGCTTAGTACGTATGAAAGGCGAGGGCGAATTCAGATCGACGGGTTGCTCGATATGGATGGTGTGCGAGCCAATGTAGTCCAGCGACAGCAGCCAGCCCTGTCCCAGGTCATGTTCGAAGCCGAGATTCCATTGCTGGGTGTAAGGGTTTTGAAAATTGTTGTTGCAGAAGTGAAGCTGGTCCACGGGCAAGAATTGGTCCAGGTAACTGCATTGACCGGCCAGGATGGTTATGTTTCGCGCGGGCAACTTGGCGCCCGGCGGAAAGCCGGCGATCGGAGCGAAGGTCGAGGGGAAGCCCAGACCGCCCGGAGCTGCAGTATAGGTAAAAGCACCTGCTGGGCCGCCCAGCGCCGCGCTAGCGTAAAGATCGGCGCGCTCCTCCGAGTAGTAAATGCCATATCCCGCGCGAATGACGCTATCGCTGTTCGGCAGCCTCCAGGCCAGCCCGACTCGCGGCGAGAACAAAGCGTTTTGCCCGGTGAATGTCTCCCCATCCCAGCGCAAGCCGAGGTTGAGGGTCAGGTTGGGGAGGATGCTCCAATTGTCCTGCGCAAACACTCCGTACAGCGTGTCGTGGATGTTGTAGCTTTGGTTACCGAACGACTGCGTGAAGCTGGCCGCAATGGGTTTCGAGTGCGGGGGGGCGCCCGGCGGCGGTAGCGCTGGGTTGTAGGTCAGCAGCGTAGTGATGGGAATGGTTTCGTATTGGGGATTGATCTGGAACCGCCCGTCAAGGTAGCCGCTTCCGAACTCCTGTCCGAAGCCTCCGGACGAAGAATTGATGACATCGAAGCCGAATTTTAGTTGATGCCGGCCGCGACTCAGACTCAGGGTATCCGCGTATTCGTACTGGTGATTCGCCAGATCGGCCAAGCGTGACTCGCCATACGTGTAATAGCCTGAGACGAACAACTGCGGGCCGGGAGTCACGGGAACAAACTGCGTGATGGGGTCGCCCAATAGGAATTGGAAACGCGCATCGTTCAGCATGTTGCTGTTGATGACCGCGGTGTCGGTGATCGCCGCCTGATAAGTGTTACGCGTGAACACGCGAGCGGCCGTGGGTAGATTGACGCCGCTCACCGCATCCTGCGGATTGGAGTCACTGAAGCGATCGAAGTTTCCCCGCAGCGTGAGCCGGTTGTTCTGGCTCAACTGCTGGTCCAGACGCGCCAGAAATAAGGTCTGTCCAAAGGTGCCGTTGTAGAGGGTGCCGGGATCCACCGGGGAAGTGATGACGGCTGGCCGATTCTGATTCGTGTACTGCGCTGACACCATGAAGTAGGTCTTGTCCTTCACGATAGGGCCGGACAGCATACCGCTGCCTTGGGCCAGCGTCTCCTTCGCCGCTTTCGTGGTTAGCGGAATGTTGGCATTAGAGAACTCCGGACTGCCCATTCCGACAAAGTCTCCGTGCCAATTATTCGATCCCGATCGGGTCACGATATTCACGGCGGTGCCTGCGTTCCAACCCCACTCCGCGGAACTGGCGTTGGTGTACACCGTGAACTCTTGCACCGCCGAGAAGGGCAGCCCGGCAATCGCCGACTGCCGGCCCCACATGTCGTTGGCAGTGGTGTTGTCGAGTTGATAAGTGGTCTGGCGGCGTCCGGTTCCGTTGATGACAAACAGCGTCTCATTCAGGAACAAATCGCCGGTGGTTTGCGACAGCCGGACGGAGGAATTCAGCAGCGGTAAAGTCGTGATCTTGCGCTCCAGAACAGGAGTGTCTTCAATCTTCTCCTGGCTCAGGCGCGTCGAAACTTGGTTTGAGTCCGTAGGCAGCGTTTCGGTCGTCCCATAGACATTGATCTCTGTCTTCTCACCGGAGACGCCTAAGATAAAGTCGACCGTCGCCGTGGTGGCAGCCCGCAGTTGAACGTTCTGCTCGGCCGTCTTGAACTGAGGCGCAGTGACACTCACCACGTATTGCCCGGTCAGTGGAATTCCGACGAACGAGAAATTGCCGCTTGCATCGGTTTGAATTGTGCGGTCAAACGCAGTCGCAGGATTGCGCAGCGTCACCGGCGCACCGCGATAGCATTGCCCTGTTGGTCCTGGACATGGCCCCGCAGAGCACCCAGATCGGTTTGGGCAACGAGGAGGATGGAAGTCAAACAACATGCCAAAAGCGCAAGGACAATGAAGTGAACAACTCTGAGTAGGTAGGTGGCCATAAGGCCACCAGACTAGTCAACGGTCAGCTCTACTACCATAGATAGTACTACCTATTTAGCTTGATAGTTACTGGATCAGTTAACCATCGCGTGCAACAATCATTTTCTAATTTAAGGGATAGCATGAATTAGATAAATACCGAGACTTACTAAGGGTAAGTAGGCAGCTTGCCACGAGTTCTAGCCTACTATTCTAAACTCGCAGCAGCCTACAGCCACATAGTGTAAGCAACAAAGGCGGCTTCCCTGTTTATTGCCGGCAAGCGGAACAGTATCCGCCGACCTCCAGTCGGGAGACAAGGATCTTGAACTGGCAGTCCTTTTCTACCTGCTGCTTTAGCTTTTCGTAGGTACTGCTCACGAATTCCGTGATTTTTCCGCAGCGCAGGCAGGCGATATGAATGTGCTCGCGGTTCATCTTCCGCTCGTAGTAATGGCCATCCCCGCGGATATGCATTAAGTCGAGTTCGTCGATCAGTCCGTGCCGCTTGAGCAGTTGCAATGTCCGATACACCGTGCTGCGGTCAACGGAAGCATCCACTCGCTGTACCTTGCGCAAGATCTGACTTGCATCCAGATGCTTGGTTGCGGTTTCGATGACGCGCAGAACGGCGCGACGCTGCTGGGTGATGCGAATGCCGCGTTCGTTGAAGTAGGCCTGTAAACGGCCTGGAATTTCGGTTTCCGGTAAGGCATAGCTCCGACTCCTCCGGCTGTTGCAACTGGTCGCAAGAAGGCTGCGACGAAATTTTGGCGCATTCCTTGACAGCGATACGTGCTTGCGGTCAGCATGGATAGGTTAACACTAGATGCGACTCGGTCGCAACTAGAAAATATGCCCCGAGCGCGGGAAGCAAGAATGGGTAGCAAGACTGGAGAGTTTGAAATCAATCTGGAGTGTTCGTGGATTGTCTAGGACCATTTCTACGTTTTGTACGGACCGTACTGGCGCGAACCGGCTACGCCGCGCCTCTGCTGGTGGGAATGTTGCTTCCATCCTGCCGGATTAGCCATGCGCAGGAATATCCCTACTTCGTGACCTACTCGCAGGAAATGGAGGAGCCCGGGAATCTCGACATCGAAATGTTTAACGTGGTTGGCAACCCTCAAGGCGGCAACAGCTTCATTGGCTCGGATATCGAGTTTGAGTATGGCCTGAAGGGATGGTGGACGACAGAGTTCTATCTCGATGGCCAAGCGACGCAGAACGAAAGCACCATCTTTACTGGGTTCCGCTGGGAAAATCGGTTTCGCCTGCTTCCCCGCGAGCACTGGATCAATCCCGTGTTCTATGCCGAATTCGAAGATACCAGCGCCGACAAAACCATACGCGAGGTGGTTGGTCACGACGGCCTGCCTGATTTTCTGGTACCGAACGGGCTGGCGCACATGGATATAGAGCGCGAGCTTGAGCTCAAACTGATTCTGGGCAGCAATGTTCGCGGCTGGAACATCAGCGAAAACTTTATTGCGGAAAAAAACTTTGCCGGCGATCCGTGGGAGTTCGGTTATGCATTCGGGGCGAGCCGTCCTCTGCAGCTTGCCGCCAGGGCATACGAATGCGCCTTTTGCCCGGAGAAGTTTCAGGCGGGCCTTGAAATGTACGGTGGCTTGGGCGATGCCGACGGCTTCGGATTGCATCTGACCTCACAATACCTGGGCCCGACCATCAACTGGAATGCTCCGAATGGAATGACTGTGGCGTTTTCGCCGCAGTTTGGGCTGAATGGCTACAGCATTCCCGTCCTATATCGCTTTTCGGTGTCCTACGAAATTCAACAGTTCTTTAGCCACTTCCATCGGAGTGGGCAATGACAAGCAGGCCAGCGCTATTCTTCATCGCAGCCGTTGTCATTCTGTCGTCATCACTGGCGGTATTCGCCACATCGAATGGCGCATGGCTGGCGAATGTCCCGCAACACGATCGCGAGCGCGTCAATCCTTATCGTGACCAACCGGATGCGGTTGCTGCCGGCCACAGAATCTTCGTCGATCACTGTGCCCACTGTCATGGCAACGACGCGGAGGGAACCAAGAAGCGGCCGTCCCTGAAAAGCGCCCGTGTGCAGCAAGAAGCAACCGATGGCGACCTTCATTGGCTGCTGGTCAATGGGAACCGGGGCCAGGGCATGCCATCGTGGGTCAAGCTGGGCGATCCTCAGATTTGGCAAGTCATCTGCTATGTGAAGTCGTTGCATTGAGCCTGGCGAGAATCCGTTAAGTGCGCGAGGAGAATCTTGAGTGCGCCTTTGGTTAAGAAGAATTGGACTCGCGATATTGCCGTTCTTGTCGTGGCCATCCAGTTTGTTCCGGTGAATCGAAGCAATCCGAGGGTCGATCCAACGCAAACGATCTACGCGACCATGCCAGTGCCTGCGGAGGTAAAGGCGGTCTTCAGCGGTTCCTGCATGAACTGCCACTCCGACGAAACCTCGTGGCCTTGGTACAGTTATGTCGCTCCCATTTCGTGGATGGTCGCGCACGATGTTCACCAGGCGCGGAAGGCGATGAATTTGTCGGAATGGGGCAGTTATTCGGCGAACAAAAAGACGGACAAGCTTGAGGAAATCTGTGAACAATTGACCAACGGCGACATGCCTGACCGAAAATACATGCTGATCCACAGAAAAGCTCGCCCGACATGCGAAGGAACGCGATATCGTATGCCAGTGGACCGAAGACTCACGGGAATATTAGGCGTAACCCGCGACAATTCACCGGACGTTTCAGATGGGCAGATGCTTATCGAAATTGTTGCATATCGAGAGTCATTTGTCCCGGTTTTCATCTTGTTGCAATCAAGTTCATGCATACTTCAGCTAACTAACCAACCGAGGTCTACGTCACTTACTGATGAGAAAGATTGCAAGGCTCTTACCGCAACGACGAGCTGGTCAGGATGGAATCATGTTGAGAATTGATATCCACGCTGTGCACCCCAACGTGACGCTGCGCTGCTCGGGCAAAATTGTGCTCGGGCTTGAGGCGGAGACTTTGCGCTGCATGGCGATGTCACGTAAGGAAAACTGTCTCACTCTTGATCTGAGCGGTATCCGCGCACTCGATGCCGCGGGCCTCGGGTTGTTGGTCGAGTTGCAATGTTGGGCAAAGCGGGAGAATAAGGCGCTGCGAATTGCGGAGCCGTCGGCATACGTGCGAAAGCTGATCGCACTGACGAACCTGCAGTCCGTCCTTCCAGGTTGGGGGTTGCGAGAAATTTGATAGTTTTGAGGAGCGCGACAGCGAGTTTTCCGCGATGGGCGCACGGCGGGCCATGAGCGCGTAACCGGGGAGGCGCCCGCTCCTTGAAAGTTTGCCGCTAAGCCCTCCTCAACCGTGTTGTTCTTCGATCAATTTGCGATCGAGTGCCTTTCTGTGCCTTCGCTCCTTCCACGCGATTTCTGTCTCGCCCGTCATTTCAGATGAGAATATATTTACTTTGCTGACTCTGGTCCCCTTGTATGCATACAAGCAAAAGGAAGTGGATACTCGTCGGGCTGGCGGTTCTGGCCATCGCGGCGCTCATAGGGTTTACGCTTACCCGGCAGACGGAGACCCTGCTCAAACGCAACGAGGCGGGGAACTCAGCGGCGCAAGTCAAGCTGGTGAATCGAAACCCCGCTGGAGACAGCACTCAGTCTCGCTAATGCGGCAAGTACCGCGGAAGAACATCAGTTGGCCATGGAGGCCATTCGCGTTGCCGACCACGAAGTTGATATGGCATTTGCCATGGCTCTTCAGCAAGCGCAGCAACATCCTCCTGCCCTCAATAACCAAACCAAGGAGATCGATGCCCGGATTCACTCGCTCGAAAACCATCTGCAAGAGGTGCAAGACAACGTCACTCGCCTGACGAAACTGGCTGCACATCCTGGCAAGAACGATGCAGATGCCATCCAGCAGCAACTGGAGATCGCCCAGGCAAGGGTCGCGCTGCTCAAAGGACGCGATTGGCGACGCCAAAGAAGACCTCGTCCGCGCCGGCGGCGATCCCCAGGCCCAGATTCAGCAGGAACTGGAGGAGCACGAAGCTCTCCAGCACAACAACAATGCCACCTCGCAGACAAAACCAGCGTCGTTCGAGGTCGAAGGCAACCTGATTTCGCAGTACCGCACATGGCAACGCCTGCGAGAAAACCAGAAGCGACTGCGCGTGGCCCAACAGGAGGCTACTGTCGCGGCGGATACGCTGACCCGCAAACATGAGGCCCTGGAAAAAGGTTTAAGCGATACGGTCCAGAATGACGATTTAGGCTCGACTCCGAACGACACCACCACAGCTCCGCAAGCCGGAGTCCCAGCATGCCGCTACCATCGCAACGTCTGAATGCCCTGTCGCAGAAGACGAGGCTGCTCGCCGAATACGACAAGCGCATTCAGGCCGAGAAGCAATTGGCGGAGATGTATGGGCGCTGGGACAAGATTCTCCAGGATCAACTCAGGGTCGCGTTGCACGCCATATTGCGTTCGCTGGTCTGGATCCTGCTGGCTCTTCTGTTTCTGGTTGTGGCTGAAGGGCTGATCGAACACATCTACATGAAATTAGGGCTCGATCGGCGTCAGCTCAGCACCATGCGACTGGTGCTCCGCCTCGTCTCGCAGATCATCGGCGTGCTGCTGATTCTGCTGGTACTTTTTGGCGTACCCAACAACCTTTCCACAGTCCTTGCCTTGGCGGGCGCCGGACTGACGGTCGCCCTCAAAGACTTCATTGTCGGGTTCTTCGGCTGGTTTGTTTTGATGGGCAAGCACGGGATCAGGGAAGGCGACTGGGTTGAAATCAACGGGATCGGTGGCGAGGTGGTCCAGGTCGGACTGCTCCGCACCATCCTGCTCGAAACCGGAAATTGGAATGACGCCGGACACCCCACCGGGCGAAAAGTCGCCTTCGTTAACAGCTTCGCCATCGAGGGACATTACTTCAACTTCACCACCACCGGCCAATGGCTGTGGGACGAGCTGGACGTTCTGATTCCCGCGGGAGAGGATCCGTACTTCCTGTTGAATTCGGTGCTGAAGCTGGTGGCCGAGCAGACCCAGTCAGATGCGACCGAGGCGGAGCAGGAATGGCGCCGTGCCACGGGTGGTTCAGCGACCCAATCGTTTTCGGCCACCCCGGCGATCGACGTACGCCCCACCAACCTGGGCATAAACCTGGTCGTGCGCTACGTAGTTCATGCGCACGATCGTTACGAGGTCCGGACCCGTCTTTACCAGGCCATCGTGGCGTTGTTGCACGGCAATAAGCCTGCGAAAACCAGCGATGGTGTCGCCGTGGCAAGCCCATAACTCAGAGCTTATTTGCGATTACTTTTTCGGAGCGCCGGCGGGTTGCGCTTTGGCTTCAGCCTTGGTTTGCAGGCCACGTGTTTTTATCCGCATTTTTTGACGCGCCTTGCGAAGGCGATGCTCGCGGGATTTGTCCCCGTTGCGAAATGACATTGGTAGCACCTCTTTGCGATGCTACAGCATTTGTGGAAAGCGTGTTGCAGGAGCGTGGTCACCGGCCCGCAACAACTGCGAGCGTCGTCAATTGCAGCGGCGAAACGCTTGTCCGCAACCCCGGCTGCGAGGACATCTCGATCCATGTTTTGAGGCGACTACTGCGGTGGGCAGGTGAGAGTATTCGGTTTTGCGAGATACAGGTAAATCAGACGAGAAAGGACACGACTCACGCTGGCAAGCGCACGGTGCGCGCTTACCGCTACCGCTCGGAAGAACCGCAACGCGGGCCGTTGCGCCGACCCCGCCTGCTTGTGGTCCTGGAGCGCGCGGCTGCCTTCAGTCGCTCGATCTCGGAAAACTGATTCGCTGCCATCTCTTGTATCAGGTCCATGATCGTCTTCTGCTTGGTCACGCCAATCTGTATGAGTTGCATGCAACAGACAATAGACGAAGTTGAAAGGCGAATCATCCCCTGATGGTGGCAGGGCCTCTACAACCTCAGTGTCACAGCCCGTAATGACTCCCCGAGCACGCTCGTCACAGGTGCTAGAATTCAAGGACAATAAACAGCTTGCGATCATGCTCCCGAGCTATGCCAGCGCGTCTTGACCCTCCATTATCGTGTGCGCAGACGATCAAACCGGCCAGCAAGCGACCAGCCCTGACATGGTTGCGCTCACGGGCTTCATGGGCGCCGGGAAAACCACGGTTGGCCGCGCACTGGCGAGCCTTCTCCACTGGTCGTTCTTTGACCTTGACTACGAAATTGAATTGAGGCAGAAGCTGCTGGTCCGCGAATTATTTCAACTGCACGGCGAGTTGGGTTTTCGCGAAATCGAGACGGAGACGTTGCGCTCCGTGCTACAAAAGGCGTCTGATCCGACTGTGATTGCGCTGGGCGGCGGCACGTTCGTCCAGTCAGCCAACGCGGAGTTGTTACAACGGCGGGGAGCGCGCGTCGTTTTCCTGGAAACTGCGATCGAGGAGCTGCTAGAGCGCTGCCGGGTCGCTGACCAGAACTCGCCCGAAAATCCCCGGCCACTCGCGGCGACGCCCGAAGCCTTCCGCGCCCTCTACGCCCAGCGGCTTCCGTACTACCGCACCGCCGATCTCACCGTAAACGCGACCGGTAAGGCCGTCGAAGAGCTGGCGCAGGAAATCGTCTTGAATTTGCATCTGTTCCCTCGTTTGCACTGAGGTTCTGGCACCGGCTGCGCACTACCGCCGCTCCCTGAACGTGGTATAACTTTGTCTTTCACTACCATGCCTCAGCAGAAAATTCCCGTCGGAATTCTTGGCGCCACCGGTGTTGTCGGTCAGCGTTTCATACAGTTGCTCGAAGCCCATCCCTGGTTCGAAGTTGCGTGGTTGGCGGCCTCGGATCGTTCGGCTGGACAAGCTTATGGGGACGCTGTGCGCTGGCGTTTGAAGACGCCGATCCCTGAGCGGGTACTCCAGATGCAGGTGTCGAACGCCGCACCGGAAGGTGCGCCACGAGTCATCTTTGCGGCGCTGGATGCGGGCATCGCGCGCGACCTGGAGCCACAGTTTGCCGCTGCCGGTTGCGCGGTGGTCAGCAACTCCAGCGCCTTTCGGATGCAGGAGAATGTTCCGTTGGTCGTCCCCGAGGTGAACGCCGGCCACATCGCCTTGATCGAGAAGCAAAGCTGGCGCAAGCAGTCGGGCGGCTACATTGTCACCAATCCCAACTGTTCGGCGATTGGACTGGTGGTGGCGCTGGCGCCGCTGCATCAGAAGTTTGGCATCGAGTCGCTGTTCGTTACCACCATGCAAGCTGTCAGCGGCGCGGGTTATCCGGGAGTCGCATCCCTCGACATTCTCGGCAACGTCATTCCCTACATCGCCAAAGAAGAAGAAAAGATGGAGGAGGAGACCCGCAAACTCCTCGGACAATTGGCTGGCGACCGGATCGAGCCAGCAACGTTTCGCATGACGGCGCACTGCAATCGAGTTGCGGTGGAGGACGGTCACACCGAATCCGTATCGGTGAAGTTGAAGCAGAAGGCCGAGAGTGACGAACTGATTGCCGCGTTCAATGAGTTTCGCTCAACTCCTCAGGAGCTGAAGCTGCCACTGGCGCCCGCGCAGCCGATCTTTTACGATGCCACGCCTGACCGGCCACAGCCGCGTTTCGACGTGGACCGCGGCAACGGGATGACCGTTAGCGTGGGGCGGCTTCGTCCTTGCGGTGTGCTCGATTACAAATTTACCGTGCTCTCGCACAACACCATCCGCGGCGCCGCTGGCGCCGCTCTGCTGAACGCCGAACTCCTCAAGGTGCAAGGCTTCCTGTCGTGACGCGAGAGCTTCCCTCTACTTCGCCGGTGGTGAGACCGTGATCGTCATGAAGTTTGGCGGCACGTCCGTGGAAGATGCCGCCGCCATCGATCGCGTCGCGGCCATTGTGAAGGCGCGCTTGCCGGAGCGGCCCTTTGTGGTTGTAAGCGCCATGGCTAAGGTCACGGACCAGCTACTCGCCATGGCGGCGGCCGCTGGAAGCGGCGAACGCGAGCAGACGCTCGACATTTGCCGCCACCTCCGCGAACGCCATTATCTGGTCGCCGGCGAGTTGCTGGGCACCGGCCTGCACACCGAATTGCACGCGTGAGCTGGGTGCGCAGTTCGATTCGCTCGACGAGTTGCTGCGAGGAATTGCCGCAGTCGGTGAGCTCACGCCGCGCACCTCCGATTATGTGGTTTCCTTTGGCGAGCGCCTGTCGAGCATGATCGCGACTGCTGGCTTTCTGGCGCGCGACATCCCGGCAACGTTGGTGGATGCGCGTCAGGTGATCATCACCGACTCGCAGCATGGCCGCGCCGTTCCCCAGGTCGAGGAAATCAACGATCGCCTGCAAAATCACGTTAAGCCGCTGCTGGAACAGGGCCATGTGCCGGTCATGGGTGGCTTCATTGGTTCGACGCGGGAAGGTATCCCAACAACAATCGGTCGCGGCGGTTCCGATTTTTCCGCCGCCTTGGTCGGCGCTGGGTTGAACGCCGATCGCATCGAGATTTGGACCGACGTGGATGGAATGAAAACCACCGACCCGCGTATCTGTCCCGAGGCGCGCCGCATCAAGGTCATCAGCTTCGAAGAAGCCGCCGAACTGGCCTACTTCGGCGCGAAGGTCTTGCATCCCGCGACCGTGCTTCCCGCAGTCGAGAAGAACATCCCCGTGCTGGTGCTGAACTCGCGCAATCCATCGAATGAGGGCACGCGCATCCTGTCGAGAACGCCGCGCTCGCATTCGCTGTTCAAGGCGATCGCCGCCAAGAACCGCATCACCATTGTCGAAATCGTTGCCGCACGCATGCTCATGGCCCACGGCTTTCTCGCCAAGGTGTTCGAAATCTTCGCTCGCCACCGTTGTGCGGTTGACGTGGTATCGACGTCGGAAGTCAGTATTTCTCTCACCGTCGATTCCAATGAGGCCATTCCCCAGATCGCTGCCGACCTCGAGCAACTCGCCTTCGTGAAGTATTCCGGGCGCAAAGCGATCGTGTGCTTAGTGGGCGAGAATCTGCGCGACACGCCCCGAGTTGCGGCGCAGGTCTTCGAAGCCATCGGCGACATTAACGTGCGCATGATTTCGCAGGGCGCATCTGAGATCAACCTGACGTTCGTGGTGGACGAAGCCGACGTGCCGGAAGCGGTGCGGCGACTACACGCCAAGTTCTTTGCCGAGGTCGATCCTGAGGTGTTCGATTGAACTCGCGCCCCGCTTAGGTTGCTGGTGCTGGGACGCGGCAAGACCGGGACTCTGGTCGCTGAGGTCGCACGCGAACGCGGTCATCAGGTGAAGAGCGTGGCCTCGGGCGAGAACCGTGATGCGGCCTGGCTCACGCACGAGCATCTGCTCGACTTTGACGTGGTGATTGACTTCACTGACGCCGCACGCCGTGATAGCGAACATCGAGGCCTGCCTGCGTGAGCGCAAAGCCATGGTCGTGGGAACCACCGGCTGGTACGGCGAGCTCGATCGCATCCGCCAAGCCGTCGAGAAGGCCGGTACCGGATTTGTCTTCGGAGCAAACTTTTCGTATGGAGTAAACCTGTTTTTTCAGATCGTGCAGGCGGCCGCGCCAGCGTTGGACACACAACTACCGTGGACATATTACCGAGCGGCATCACATCCACAAGAAGGATGCGCCGTCGGGGACTGCCGTAGCTCTGCAGCGGTTACTGGAGCGGGCATCGGGGGAACGCGTCGAAATTACCTCCGAGCGCGAAGGCGACGTCACCGGTACCCATACGCTGGAGTTGACTTCGTCCGGCGATCGTATTGTCCTAACGCACGAAGCCAAGTCGCGCCGCACCTTTGCTGAGGGTGCAGTGCTCGCGGCGGAGTGGATCGCCGGCAGAGCAGGCTTCTACGATTTCAAGGACATTTTCACGCAGCTCTGAGTGCGCCTTTGTCACCACAGAGAACAGAGGCACAGAGCAGAATGTTCTCACCACGGAGAACACGGAGCGCACGGAGCAGATATAACAAAACAACAAAACAACAAAACAACAAAACAACAACGGGAACTCCGTGATCTCCGTGTCCTCCGTGGTGAAAAAAGAATCTTTCTCTGTCTCTGTGTCTCTGTGGTGACCCCGATTTTTGAGATTCACAACCCGGAGGATTATCCTTCTGTTATGAAATTGCGTGGATGCGGTACTGCCCTTGTCACTCCCTTCAAGTCAGATGGAAGCCTCGATGAAGCAGCTCTGCGTGGACTAGTGCGCTGGCAGGTGGAATCGGGCATCGACTTTCTGGTTCCCTGCGGCACGACCGGCGAAACGCCGACTTTGTCCCATGACGAATGGCTCCGCGTGGTTGACTTGACCATCGAGACGGCGGCGGGCCGCGTGCCCATCATGGCGGGCGCGACCTCGAACAACACGCGCGAAGCAGTAGCCAAGGCGAAGGAAATCTCGGCGCGTCCGGGCGTGGATTATGTCCTGACCGCGACGCCGTACTACAACAAGCCCACGCAGGAAGGCGTGTTACCAGCATTTCAAGGCCATTGCCGAAGCCTCGGCAAAGCCGTTGGTCCTGTACAACATCGCAGGACGAACCGGAACCAACATCGAGACCAGCACGCTGCTCCGACTGGCCGAGGTTCCCAACATCGCGGGGGTGAAAGAGGCGAGCGGAAATATCTCGCAGATTGCCGAGGTCTGCGCCACGGTGCCGGAAGACTTCCTCGTTTTCTCTGGCGATGACGCCGTCACCCTAGCGGTGATTGGACTGGGCGGGGTGGGCATTATTTCCGTGGTGTCGAACGAAATTCCGGCGGAGATGGCGCGTCTGACCCAAGCCGCCCTTGCCAACAAGTGGGACACCGCCCGGCTGCTCTTCCGCAAGTATCTCCCGCTGATGCAGGCGAATTTCATCGAGTCGAATCCAGGGCCGGCCAAAGCCGTGTTGGCCATGATGGGCCGCATCGAAGAGAACTATCGTCTGCCGCTGGTGCCGATGAAGAAGGAAAATCGGGCCAAGTTGGAGAAGGTGGCGGCGGAAGTTGGCCTGCTACAGCAGCACCCAGCCGCAACGCACTGAGGATCGGAATCGCTTCAATAACGTTTCATCTTGTCTTTGACGCTGTGGGCCAGTTTTTCGATCTCCTCGGCTTTCTTGATGACGTCGACCGACAACGTGTTTTCGTTTGTTTTGTCCACGGACTGCTTCAGCTCGGTTGCCAGTTCCAACAGCTTGTCGGTGTCCTTCTTGAGATCTTGCTGGCGCTTGATGTTTTCTTTTTTTGCCATCTCGAGTCTCTGTTGGGCCTCCCACGTCTGCTCATCGCGGCTTCCTGAGCGCCCGGAAACGGAGGCAGCCGGCTGATTGCGGTTTGCGCCCAACCCGCGACTCCAAGGATGAAGGAGACAAGCACGGCTGCCAGAACGGCAAGCCTTGTCAAACTTCGCAACAGAGTGGATGAGTATGTCATAGGAGTATCGAAATTATATTCCGCACGACTGGCTGCGACTGGGAGAAGCACAACTTTGCCGCTTGGGCCGTCATCCGCTACTCTGAAGTCACCAATAATCCAGGAGAATACTGCCCGCAGTGCTACAACCCTTGCAAGCAATGCTGCTATTCCCACCCGACGGTAGAGACGGGCTCTTCCGGGTGCTCAACGGATGGGGCGACGATACTTTCGAGTTCGTGCGCCACCAGGTGCCGCGAATCATCGGCGTCCTGATCATCGCGTTCATTCTGACCCGGCTGCTTAAGATCGCGTCGCGGCACTTGGCCGAACTCAGCAATCGTGCAGGGCTGCCATCCGCGCTCAGGGCACAGCAACTTCGGACGCTGTCCAGCGTCATCTACAGCGTCGGAGTGTTCGTCATCATGTTCCTGGCGGCGCTGCAAATCCTCCCGCTGCTGGGCATCAACATGGGGCCACTGCTGGCCAGCGCCGGCATCGCCGGATTGGCCATAGGATTTGGAGCGCAGACTCTGGTCCGCGATTTCATCAACGGCTTCTTCATTCTGGTGGAGAACCAGTACGACATCGGCGACACCATTAAGATTGGCACCGTGCAGGGAGCGGTGGAGGACATGACCTTGCGCCGCACCGTGTTGCGCGACGACAACGGAAGCCTGCACACCGTACCGAATGGGCAGATCACCATTGTGACCAATCTCACGCGCGACTGGACGCAGTTGCCGCTGCATATTTCCGTAGCCTATGGCGCCGATAGCGATCAGGTGATCAGACTGCTGAAGGAAGTTGGCGAGGAAGTGGCCAACGATCCACGCTACGCGGAGATGATCGTGGCCAAGCCTGAGGTTCCCGGAATCGAGAGGGTCAGCGGCAGCGAAGTGGATTACCTGATGCTGGTGAAGACCCGGCCGGGATCGCAGTATGCCGTCAGCCGCGAGCTGCGGCGGCGGATCAAGGCTTGCTTCGAGAAAAATCACATCGAGCCGGGCAATCCCAACCGGTGGTATGTGGTGGACGCGCCCAAGCCGTCCTAAAGCTGGCCGAGAGGCCTGCGTCGCCACCTGGATGCCGGGCTACTTCGGCTGGCCGCCCAATCCTGCCCATTTCTCCAGCAGCGCCAGCGTCGCGGCGTAGTCAAGATCATCCCAGCCCTCTTCGCTGGACAATTCGTAAATCTCGTCCACGGTTTCGAGCGCCGGCAATTTGACGCGAATCTCCTTGGCGGTGTCGAGCATGAGGTGGATATCTTTGTGCATCAGGCGAAGTGGGAAATTCGGCGAATAATCGCGCCGCAGCACAAACGGAGCCTTGTAATCCACCACTCCCGACCGCACCATGGAGGCCTGAATCAGTTCGATGAGCTTGTGCGGATCGACGCCCAGCTTGGAAGAAAGTACGAACGCTTCAGCGAACCCCTCATAGATCAGTGCGATCATGAGGTTCATACTGATCTTCGCCGCCTGTCCCTTGCCCGTGTCCCACCAATGTGGATGACCAGTTTGCCCATCGCCTTGAATAGCGGCTGAAGCGCCTCAACGGCTTCGTTCGAACCGCCGACGATGAAGATGAGCTGTCCGTTCTCCGCCCCGATTTTCGAGCCCGGTAATGGGAGCATCGACCCAATGGACGCCGTGGGCGTTCACCCGCTCGGCAAAACGCAGTGTCGCCGAAGGCGAGATGGTACTGGAATCAACGACGACCATCCCTTCGCGCAAGCGACTGCTCGACGCCATCTTCGGCGAACATGACGCGCTCAACTGCGGCGGTGTCGGCAACGCACAACCACACAACCTCAGCTTCTCTGGCCGCGTCGGCGGGAGAAACCGCCGTGGTTGCGCCGTCGACGTGCTGACGGGCGCTACGGTTCCATACCGAGACCTCATGTCCGGCTGCGACCAGTTTGGAGGCCATCGGCCGTCCCATAATGCCCAAACCGAGAAAGGCAATCTTCATCCGTGCTCCTTAGTTCGTTCCAGGAGTTCCCTGGCCAGCACTAAGTGGCGCGTCGCGGGCGCTGAGAGCCAAACCTTTGATTTAAGCTGAGTAGCTGGCTGAGGTCAAGCAAAGGACGGTGCGTCAGCCGCATCGCAAGGGCCCTTGCTAGCGTCTAATAGTTACAACCGCCATGTTAGGAATCACAATTCGGCGTAAAGCCCGGCAGTTTGGAACTTTGGTGCGTCACTCAGCTATGACGCCTCGCACCGGCATCGCACGTCAGGCCTGTACTCGCGCGGCGTGGCGAGTTGGGCGTAACCTTCATCGGACATTCCAGCTTCTTCCTCCAGATCGGGGGCAAGAACATCCTGGTTGACCCCAACTTCGCGCGATGGATTTTCGTTCTCAAGCGGCTGCGCCGCCCCGGATTGAAGTTGCGGGAGTTGCCGGCGATTGACGCGGTACTGGTTTCGCACGCGCACTTCGACCACCTTCACCGGCCGTCCTTGCGCGCGATTGCGTGGCTCACGCGGCGCAAGACCGGCAGACGGCCAACGATCATCGTGCCCCGGCATGTTCGCGACCTGGTCAGCGACCTCGGCTACGGACGCGTCATTGAACTGGACTGGTGGCAGAACTTTCAGCTTGGCAATGTGGAGGTCACGCACGTTCCGTCAAAGCACTGGGGCGCGCGCATTGTGCGCGACGTGCACCGCGGCTATGGCGGGTACGTCCTGCGTTCGGGCAAGCAGTCGATTTATCACGCTGGCGACACGGCGTACTTCGACGGCTTTCGCGAGATCGGCGAGCGTCTCAAGCCGGAGGTTGCGCTGCTTCCCATCGGCGCGTACCATCCCGATTCGTTTCGCAGGGTCCATACCAGCCCGGAAGATGCGGTGCAGGCGTTCCTGGACCTAGGTGCGCGCTGGATGGTTCCGATGCACTACGGAACGTTTCGCCTCTCGTACGAACCGGTGGACGAGCCGGTCGAGCGTCTTGAAGGCCGACGCAAAGCGGCGCGGCATCGAGAAGAAGATTTGCGTAATGGAAGAGGGCGTAACGAAATTCTTTGAATAGCTCTTGGTAGTTGGCACTTAGCACTTGGCGTTTAGCATCTAACCGCAAGTCGTGTCATCCTGAGCGGAGGCGGCGCCGGGTTGCGCCGCCGAAGTCGAAGGAACCCTATAGTTGCCACAATGCCGATTCCTGAATGCTGTGGTTTCCGAGGAGAGCCTGTGAGAAAAGTTGCTTTCGCACTGCTGATGACGTTTTTTCTGTCGTGCGCGGCTGTGGCCGCGGACACGTACCAAACCGCCAAAGTCGTGAAGTGGGAGAACTCCACCTACCAGCAGAAGAAGAACAAAGTTGGACAGTGGGTTGTCTATTCGATCCAGACCGACGCAACCAACACGTATCAGGTCGCCCGCAAGAAGGAAACCAAGCCGAAAATGCAGCCCGGCGACACGGTTCAGCTTGAGGTGAAGGGAAACAAAGCGACGGTCATCAATGCCCAAGGACACAAGGAGCAATATCAGGTCGTCGGACAGGCACAGGGCCGGCGCAGTAGGAAGCTTCAGCCTTCGCCAAGCGGCTGCTTGTCCTTTTGCACTTCGGTCCCGGGGAATATATTTTGGGAATGATTGCGAAGTGGTTCTGTCGTCCCGGCTTTGCTCCATTTGCAGTCCTGAAAATAACAACCGTATTCTCGTTATTCAACGACTAATGACCGCTCGTTCCGGGTGGGAGTTGCGGAATTGCCGAGGTTCATACGTTGTGTTCTGTGTCTCTGCTTCGTGTACGTCCTCACCTCTGCAACCCCTGCCCTAGCCAAGACTGTCCCGGATGATTCCGCTTCTCCTGCGTTCATGACGAGTGGCGGTTTTTGCCCGGATGGGGTTATTCCCAACATCCGCTGGCGGTTTGGCGAGCAAGTCGAGGGGTTGAGCGTCTGGGGCTCCTATTGTCAAGACGATGCCAATACGGGCCGAATCGAATCAGCGGAATTCCTGGCGCCGGCCACTCTCTCGTTGTTCCTGTCCGGGTATCCCGGAACGCCCGGTCTTCGTGTTGCTTTACAACTTGTCGAGTCGGGAAAAGAGATTGAGCTGCGCCCGAAGTCAACTCCGGGCGCTCAGTGGCAGTGGAACAATTTTGATGTCCCGCGCGAGTGGGTAGGCAAACCCGTTCGCATGAGTGCTGAGGCTCATGCCACCGGCTTGGATGGCTGGTTGGGTTTTACCGCGCCTTTACTGCCCTACTCCTCGATAGCTGTCGGGACGATACCGACGGACCAGCCTCAAGGCGGATTTTGTCTCGATGGAGTTTATGGCCACCCTCAGTGGCCCGCAGGTGGTCCTCCCTCGGGAGTTGTCGCCTGGGGATCTTACTGCCAGTCGGGCGATGAGGGCACAGGATGGACAGCTTCCAAGGCGGTTATTGCGGGTTCTTTCTTGTCAGTCTATCTCGCGGGCTATCCAGGCTCCGCCAACATCCGTCTGGCAGTCGAAAACCTTCAGACCGGACGTCAGTTGCCGCTTCAAATGGAAAGTGCTCCCGGGGATAGTTGGCGGCTTTTTCATTTTCCTCTTCCCTCACAATGGAAGGGACAACCAGTCCGGCTGTTGGTGGAAGACCACGCAGCCAGACCGGATGGTTGGGTTGGTTTCACCGAACCCGACTCGATGCCAGGACTAAAAAGCGAAGTCCTGTTTGCTGGCCGAATCTTAGGCTTGGCATTGCTGTTGTTTGTCGTGCTCATGCTTCCGCCCGCAGCGACGGTGGTCATCGCTTTCCTGCGTGGAGTCAAGGATCCACTCGATTTGACCACCGTGGCTTTGCTCGTCATGGGTCTCGTAGGATATGCGGCGTTCTGGATCTATTTCTTTAGCCGGGTGGCTGGAATCGCCTACAGCTACGTAGTTCTGCTGTCGTCCTGCGCAGTGATGGTGTATGCGTGGCGTAGCGCGAGAAACCGGATACGCTTGAAGGCACTACGGCGAATGGTTGAGCCTTTGGTGCTGGTGGGCTTAGCTTCGGTCTTTGTCCTCTCTCTCGGATTTGTGTATGGCAGGCCAGCATCGGTGCAGGACTATGCAGCACACCGCTTCGGCCCCCGGTTTCTATGGATCGACAACTTCCTGCCTAAGTTGTTCGCCGATGGTATTTACCAAGGACACGTTCCCCGGCCGTTGGCCAGCGACTGGCTTTCCAGCGACCGGCCACCGCTGCAGACGGGCATGGTTCTATGGGTCTATCCATATACGCGTGGCACCCGCGAACTCTTGTACCAGACAGCGGCGACGATCCTGCAGCTAACTTTTCTCGCAGGATTGTGGGCTTATCTGGAAGCCGCAAAAGTTAGTCGCAAGGCGATGGCACTGGCTCTAGCAACCACGTTTGTCTCGGGGTTTGTCATCCTCAACTCGTTTTACACCTGGCCGAAGCTCTTGCCAGTTGCATTTCTTTTCATCCTTCCCGCCTATCTGTTTACGGACCGTTTCTCTTCAGTTCGGGCCGACTGGCGGGTGGGGGCGGCGGTAGGCGCCGCTGCGGGATTTGCCATGCTTTGCCACGGTGGGAGTGCCTTCGCCCTCTTGGGCATAGCTCTGACACTCTTGATCCTGCGTCGTCTGCCTAGTCTCCGATTTCTTACTGGCTGCCGCCTTGGTCGCAGGATTCCTTTATTTTCCTTGGATGCTCTATCAGAAATATTACGATCCTCCCGGAGATCGCCTTCTCAAGATGCACCTCGCTGGAGTTCAGACGGCACATCCGGAAGGCAAGCTACGCGATTTGTTGATCAGCAACTACGGTCGTTTGCACGGAGAAGAAATCCTGGACTACAAGCTCCGTAACTTCTCCTCGCTTGGCGAAGATATTCCCGCTTTCTGGCGACATGCTGCAACCATGGTGCAAACGTCCTTCACCGGCAACCAGATGCAGCGAGCGGCGGCTGTGGCATTCTTGCGAGACTCCATGTGTCTCCATTGGTTCTCATCCATCGACATCCTCGGCTTGGCTCCACTCGTGCTGTTGCTATGCGCCATACTTCGGTGGCGCCGCTCACCGGAGTTTCAGCAAGCTGGCCGGCTTTGGTTGTGTACTGCAATTACGCTGGCAGTTTGGTGTCTGTTGATGTTTGGACCTGGGACCACCCTGGTCTACGCAGGGTGCTATTTCACCGAGATCGCAGCTTTCGCCGGGGGACCCTGGCTTTCTGGGCGCTGAGCCCGAGACTGGCGACCATCGTCGCGATGTGCCACGTCCTCTTCAATGTCGCCCTTTATGCTTGGCTGACGCCACCGCGGCCGACGGGCTTCGCGACCTTCATGGGGCCGGTCAATCCGGTGCTCAGTTTCGCCTGTTTCATTGCCGCTGCGGGCTTCGCTCTCGTGCTGTGGCGGATAGCGTCCGACGTCCCTGAGCCGCGGATGCCTAGAGGCTGAACACTGGCTGCCAACCGTCTGTCAGATCCCGGCCAGCGCTTGTTCCAGATCAGCAATCAAATCTTCTACATCCTCAATTCCCACGGAAATCCGTACCATCCCGTCGGTGAGGCCGATTGCCTTTCTTCCCTTCTCTCCGATCGCGGCGTGCGTCATGCTTGCGGGATGCGAGATGAGCGATTCGACTCCGCCCAGTGACTCGCCCATGGTGCACACGCGCACGCGCTTCAGCAGCCGCTTCGCGTTAGCGAGCGAGCCGGTCTCAAAGGTGATCATCGAGCCAAAGCCTGACATCTGCTGGCACGCGAGGTCGTACTGCGGATGACTTTTCAGCCCGGGATAGAAGACTTGCTTCACTTTGCGATGGCCGCTGAGATAATCGGCCATCACACGGCCACTCTCGTCGTGCTGTTTCATGCGGACGGCCAGCGTCTTCACTCCGCGCAGCACCAGCCAACATTCAAACGGCGACATGATGGCGCCTACGGCCTTCTGAATGAACGCCAACTTTTCTGCTTGTTCTTTTGTGGTGCATACCAGAACGCCACCCAGACCGTCGCTGTGGCCGTTGAGGAACTTTGTGGTCGAGTGCAGCACCATGTCCGCGCCCAGCTTGATCGGCTGCTGGAAGTACGGTGACATGAAAGTGTTGTCCACCACCACCTCGCAGCCACGCTTGTGAGCGATCGGCTGACCGCCGCGATGTCGGTCAGGCCCATCAGGGGATTGGTTGGCGTCTCGATATAGACGTAGCGGGTGTTCTTGCGGATTGCGCGCTCGACGTTGCGTGCATCCGTCGTGTCAACGTAAGTGAACTCGAGACCAAAGTTCACCATGACCTGGTTGAACAGCCGAGGCACACCACCGTAAAGATTGTCGGAGGCGACCACGTGGTCGCCCGATTTCATCAACTGGCACAGCGCGCCGACCGCAGCCATTCCACTGGCAAAGACCGGCGCAGCGATACCGCCTTCGAGCGAGCCGAGGTTTTGCTCCAAGCGAGTGCGCGTGGGATTACCGGCTCGCGAGTAATCGTAGCCCTTGGTTTTGCCTAACTCCTCCTGGGCGTACGTGGAGGTGGCGAATATTGGAGGAGCAACGGCTCCGGTGGACGGGTCGGGATCGTTCCCGACATGGATGGCGCGAGTGGCAAAACCGGCAGTTTTTTTAGGCATACAAGGACCATTTCACCACGGAGGCACGGAGAGCACGGAGAAAAAGAAAAGAAACTAACGATTGCGCGACTGTCGCACCAAATCAAAGGCAGGTTGGGGCTGCGGTTCCCGCTCCCATGATCCTTCATTCGAGCGGATCAGGAGGCTTTCGTCGAATGCCGTCAAAACCGAGCCGATGGGAACAGCCACGAAAGTTACTATACCCCGAAGCGTGTTCGTAGTGTGCCGGAGTCTTGCCGCCCTCCTTATGAGAACTTACCCGACCGTTGGCATTCAGGGCATCGTATGTCCTCGCCACGGTCTCGCCCTAGAGCCCCTGAAATGCTGATAGACGTCCATCCCGAGCCCTGTCTAATTTCGTATTCAGCGTTGTTGTTCATGAGCCTTCACCTCATGTCCACAAGAATGCTGCTTCTCCCGGCTTCCTAAAGTAATACTCCGTGACCTCCGTGCCTCCCATGAATAGTTGTCAACTGCAGTGATGGTTCGGCCGGGTTAGGCGGCCAGGGTGAAGCTGGGGAAATCCTCAAATACCCAGTTATTCTTCAGGGTGTGGTAGACGATTTTCACCAGCTTGCGAGCCAAGGCGATCTTGGCTTTGCCTCCTCCACGGCGTTGTTTGATGGGTTCATAGAAACGTTTCAGGTAGGGACTGTAGCGTTGCGCCACCAGTCCGCACTGCACCAGCGCGGTGCGCGCCAGTTTGTTGCCTCGTTTGGTGATGCTGCCGCTGCGTTCCGTTTCATTGGAGTTTTGGATTTTCGGGACCAATCCCAGATACGCCGCTAGTTTGTCCTCATCGGCAAAATCCTGAATCGGACCGATGGCCGTCAGCAGCACGGTCGCGCTTAGCGTACCGATGCCCTTGATGCTGGTCAGATTGGCATGCCCAGGCAGCCGCTCACCCTCCTCTGCGATCAACTTCTCTACTTCCGCAATGCTGCGGCTCAGGCTGCGGATCTGTTCCACCAGCACCCGTAATTCGATCTTCACCACCGCCGAGGCCGCGAGGGCCAGCACCCGCTCCAGCCCCACCTTGCTGGACAACGCTTCTTTCTTCAGGTTGACGCCTTGCGCCGCCAGCAGATTGTTGATTTTGCCTTTCAAGGCCGAGCGCTGTTTCACCAGCAGATCGCGGGTCCCGCTCAGATGCTGTAGTTCACGATGTTTTTTCTCTTTCATCCGCACCTCGGGCAACAGCCCCTTGGCTAGATACAGCACCAGGAGCTCGGCATCTCCCCGGTCGGTCTTCTTTACCGACTCGCTGATCACCTTGAACTGATGCGGATTCACCACCACCACCCGCGCTACTGCTCCGACTACCGCATCGTAGAAGCGCGCCGTCGTGCCCGTCGCCTCCACCGCCACTTCATCGTCGGCCTGCAACTGTTGTACAAACTGGCTCAGTTGCTCGATCCGCCACTGCCGCACCGAGCTCTCCCCGTTCTCCCCTCGCGTGCACACCGTAAACTGCGTGCGGTGCAGGTCCACGCCCAAGTATCGCTTCATAGCTTCGTCTCTCCTCCATGGTCTTGGAGCCGACGCAGCTCTCAGGCGGTCACCACACTCCCATCCAAGCTCGTACTGGCCTTACGGTGACGCTTCGATCGCAGGTCTGACTAATCTCCGTGTCGAGGTCCTACTGCCTCATGGCACAAGCCCAGCCTGCAACCTGTCGCCTCCAGCACCCTGCTAGAGCTTACCGCCTCAGAACCTGTAAGCTAGTCATGCCATCTCCGTGGTGAATTTCAATCCCGACGGGAATGATCGGAACGTATGGCGGCCCCCGCTAGCGACGACTTTCTTCGCGCTGAAGAGGCGGCGCGGTTCATCCTTGAACGCGCCCGTCTCCGCCCGCGCATCGGGCTGGTGCTGGGGTCAGGAATGGGCGCCGTCGCCGACGGGTTAGAAGACGCGGTCCGCATACCCTACGAAGAAATCCCACATTTTCCGAAGAGCACTGCCGAAGGTCATGCGGGCATACTCGCCATCGGAACGATCGGCAGCGTTCCCTTGGTTGTGCTGCAAGGCCGCGCGCATCTGTACGAAGGCTACTCGCCGAGCCAGGTCGTGCTTCCCGTGCGTGCATTAGGACGCATGGGGGTGCACGCTTTGGTACTGACGAATGCCGCCGGTGGAATCAGTCCGGCATATAGCCGCGGTGGGCTCGTGGTCATCCGTGACCACATCAATCTGCAGGGACAGAACCCGCTGACAGGTCCAAACGACGAGCGCTTTGGGCTGCGCTATCCCGACATGACGGACGCTTACAACGAGCGATTTCGCCAGTTCGTGCGGGAAGAATCCGAGCGATTAGGCGAAGGCATCTTCGAAGGTGTGTACGCGGCGGTAACCGGACCTAACTTTGAAACTCCGGCCGAGGTCCGCTTTCTTCGCACCATTGGCGCGGACCTGGTCGGCATGTCAACCGTGCCCGAGGTGATTGCCGCTCGGCACATGGGCATGGAAGTCCTGGCAATCTCCGTCGTGACCAATATGGCGGCTGGCATGACCGGCGAGAAGATCACGGCAGAGGAAGTGGTGGAGACCGGCGAACGCCTGGGCGGCAAGTTTCTTGCGCTGTTGCGCGCGGTGTTGCCTAGGATCGACGGCTATTTGGAGAAACGCGGCAATTCCGATTAACGTTATCGTCACGAGGCTGGCGAGCCCCTGCGCTACACTGAGTCTCACATGCCCGCGGAAACCTATCTCATTGGCATTGCCGGTCCTTCGGGCGCGGGAAAAACTTACCTGGCAACGCATCTTGCGGCTGCGCTAAATGCCAGCGTGCTGGCGCTTGATCGCTACTATCGGGACCTCTCGCATCTGCCTCTGGAGGAACGAGCGCGGGTGTATTTCGATGCGCCCGAAGCTCTCGATCACGAACTCATCGTCGAGCAAGTTGCTGGCTTGCGCAATAACGAAACTGTGCAACTGCCGGTGTACGACTTCACCACCCATACTCGGACGCGAAGGACAGAGACGCTGCGTCCGGCCGGCGTCATCATTGTCGAGGGATTGTTCACTCTTCACTGGCCAGTCTGCGCGAGTTGTTGGGCACGAAGGTTTTTGTCGACCTGACGGACGAAGTCTGTCTAACGCGTCGCCAGGAGCGCGATGTGCGTGAGCGCGGACGCACTCCCGAGTCGGTTGTGGAGCAATATGTCACGACCGTCGCCCCCATGGCCCAGCGCTATGTTCGCCCCACTATCGTCCATGCGGATGTCGTGGTCTCCGGGAGCGAGCCGATTGAAGACGGAGTCGCGCGAGTGCAGGCGCACTACCAACGGCAAATTGCCAGCGCCGCGACGCGCGAGTCGGCTGGTCAGGCGCAGCGATAAGCCATGCCTGCAAACATGAGGAACGAATGAAAGTCCGCAGCATCTGCGTCGCTCTTGTATTGCTGTGCCTGGGTAGCTTCTCGGCTACTGCACAATCATCCGCGCAGGACAAAGAAATACAGCTACCTTCCAGCAAGTTGCTGCCGTTGCCTGCGCCGGGAGGGCCGCAGCGGACCAATAGTTTTCCCACCGCGGTGGCGCTCAGTCCGGATGGAAAGTACCTTGCCATTTTGAACAATGGATATGGGACGGCGGAGTCCAAGTTTCAACAGTCAATTGCCTTGCTGGACTTGGCAAGCAATCAACTGCGGGACTTTCCCGACCCGCGGCTCGCGCTTCATGCCAAGCAATCGTATTTTCTGGGTCTTGGCTTGGAGCAGCGATGGAACCAATCTGTATGCCTCGATGGCATCGCTGACCGACCCCGAAGGCAAGAAGCCCGGCGATACCGGCAACGGTGTGGCCGTGTACCGCTTGCAGAACGGCACGCTGCTGGCAGATCGTTTTCTGAAGTTGCCTCGAGCGCCGCTCGGCCATGGTAAACAATTTACCTACAATCCGAAGAGTGTTGCGCACGGCGCTGCCAATCCGTATCCTGCCGGACTGGCCGTCGTGAAGCGCGAAAGCGGCGATGCGTTATTGATTGCGGAGAACCTTGCCGATGATGTGGTATTGCTGGATGCGCACAGCGGCAAGGTGCTGCAGCGCTTCGATCTGAGTCGTGGCAAGTATGTTCCTGCCGCCTTTCCGTATGGTGTTGTGGTGAGTGGCGACGCCAGCCGGGGCTGGTGTTCGTTATGGAATGCGTCGCAAGTCGCAGAGCTGGATCTACGCTCCGGCAAAGTTGTGCGGCAGATCGCGCTGATGCCCCCGCAGCACGATATCGACGCCTCGTCGCATCCGACGGCCCTCCTGTTGAGTCCCGACCAGCGCCATCTCTATGTGACGCTGTCCAATCGCGATTCTGTTGCAGTCGTTTCAACCGTCGGACGGCCATGTTGAGCGTTATCTCAGCACCAGCTTGCCCGGACAGACCTATGGAGGCAGCTATCCCGACGCGCTCGCGCAATCGCCGGACGGAAGCAAACTGTATGTCGCCAATGCATCGGCGGACGCAATCGCAGTGTTCGATGTGCGCTCCACGCAATGGACAGAGCGCTGAATACTTCATTCCCACGGAGTGGTACCCGACGGCGTCTAGCGGTCCACGGTGGCGAGTTGCTGATTGCAAGCGGCAAAGGGGAGGGAACCGGCCCTAACGCCGGTTGGCAAGAAAACCCCGACCATCCGGGAAACGCCGCCATCCCTACATCGCGACCATGATCCGTGGCTCGATTGCGCGGGTGTCGTTGGCTGAGGCGGAAAGTAACCGCGACAAGCTCACCCAGGCAGTGGTTCGCAGCAATCAGATGGAAGGCCGCACCGGAGAGATTAGCTTTCAGGGTGGCGGAAATCCAATCCATCATGTGATTTACATCATCAAGGAAAATCGCACCTACGATCAGCTTTTCGGCGACATCCGGGAGGCGAACGGCGATCCCTCACTGGTCATGTACGGGGAAGACATCACGCCGAACCAGCATAAGCTGGCGCGGCAGTTCGGGATTCTCGACAACTTCTACGACAGCGGCGAAGTCTCCGGCAATGGACACGTGTGGTCCACGGCGGCCATCACTAGCGACTACACCGAGAAGACCTGGGAGATCACCTATCGCGGCAAAGAGCGGCATTACGACTATGAGGGCTATGTCGGTGACTCGAATCCCATGACGATCGGCATCCCCGATGTGAATGAGCCGGGAACCGGTTATCTGTGGGGCAACCTGGCGCGGCACAACCTGACGTACCGTAATTACGGCGAGTATGTGAACACCTGGTGGTGCGAAGATATTGCGCAGAACAGCCCCGCAGCGACCGGCGCGGCCTCCGATCATAAGCCGGATTGTGCGCGCAAGGCAGTCGAGCCTGGCGAAGATCTGCCCGACAACCTGGGCGGAGGCAAGAGCCCCTACCAGTACAAGATTCCGCTGATCGCTTACGACGCGGCCAATAAGCCGGAGTTGCGCGGCCACTTCGATCCCAACTTTGCGGACTTCAATCTCAGCTATCCCGACCAGTTTCGCGCCGACGAATTTCTGCGCGAGTTTGGAGCTTTTGTGCGCGCTCGCGAAAGCGGCAGCGGGCGAACAGTTGCCAAGCTTCGTGCTCCTGCGCTTGCCGGACGATCACACCGCCGGTACCCGTCCGGGATCGCCCACGCCGAACGCCTCTGTCGCCGACAACGATCTGGCGGTGGGACGCGTGGTGGAAGCTGTCTCGAGCAGCCCTTATTGGGACGACACGGCGATCTTCATCCTGGAGGACGACGCACAAGACGGCGCCGATCACGTGGATGCGCATCGCAGTATTGCGCTGGTGATCAGCAAGTATTCGCCGGGTACGCCGCAGCAACCCTCCGTGGACCATCACTTCTACACCACGGTCAACATGATCCATACGATGGAAGTTCTGCTGGGGCTTCCGCCCATGAACAACAACGACGCATATGCCGCAGTCATGGCGCCTCTTGTTCACCGGAGCGGGCGACCAGCCGGCGTTCAAAGCCGACTATCGCAACCGTGACAACGGGATGATTTACCAGGCGAATGCGCCGGATGCTTCCGGGGCCAAGCAGTCGGCCAAGCTTGACTTGTCGCATGCGGATGCTGCAGACACCAACGTGCTAAATGCCATTTTGTGGCGGGCGGCCAAAGGCAGGGTGCCGATGCCGGCGCCACGGCATACTGTGTTTCCGGCAGGAAGCGAGGACGAGAGAGACAAGTAACCACGGAGACAGCGAGGACACAGAGTTTTCCTTTCTGTCGCGTTTTTTCTGTGGATCTCTGTGGTTGATCATGTCCAACTTCCAGGCCAGGCTAGAGATCAACCGCTAACCTCGCCTGCCAGCCAGGCCAAATACTCCTCGCTACCGCCTTGCACCGCTAGTTCGACGCACTCGGGCAACTCATAGGGGTGCAGTTCCTTGAAGGCCGACCGTAGTCGGGCGGCATGTTCGGCGGTTGTCTTAATTACCAGCAGAAACTCCGGCTCGTTTGAGATGCTTTGCTTCCATCGGTACACCGAGCGGATCGGTCCGACGATGTTGACGCAGGCCGCCAATCTGCGTTCCACCAACTGCAAGGCGAGTTTCTCAGCCTCAGGTTTCTGCCCGATCGTGGTTAGCACAATGCGCGCACTTGTCATCCACCACTCCCGCCGTGAAGATTTTGGTTTCAGACTGTACCACGGCGGGAAATCAGAGGCGCGTTCGGCCAATGGTCCGGGTCAAGAATCAGGCGGACCCATTTGCCAAAGTTGGTTCCTCCCGGCTTTTTCGCGGAACTTCCCCTTGACGGACGAGGTCACGCGGAAGTCCACTAAGAAGTTGGACTCACCTCGAGCGGTCCGTTCGTACATTGAAATGGCGTTGACAATTCGAATTGCCGGAGGCTGGTTGTACAGTATGCGCCGCGTGCTGGCGACATTATGTATCGGCGTGCTTGCCGTGTTCATTGGTTACAAGGTGATCTTCGGCGCCAATGGCATGAAGGTCTACGAAGGCAAGCGAGCGGAGGCTGTCCGTCTGCAACAGCAGATTGACCAGGAAAAGGCAATAAACGAGCAACTCCAGCACCAGGTCGATAGCCTGCAAAGGGAAGATGCCAGCGCCATCGAGAAAGAAGCGCGCGAACAACTGGGCTACGTTAAACCCGGTGAGATTGTACTGGTCGAGCCACAAGCCAAACCTGACAGCAAACGCGCCCCCGCTGTAGCGGAAAGTACCGACCAAAAATAGCATTCCCTCTTCAGGCGGTGTATACCACCACCATTCCAGATCAGCACTGCTTTTGCCTCGGCTAAGGCGGGTTTTCTCGCGCAAAACCCATTTGTGGAATAAACTTGTCGGCAGCGAAATCTGTGGGGTCTCCTGCGTCGTACCTCGACTGGGGTGGAGGTGGCAGCAGGAGCAAAGGGGTTTGCTCCGCATGAGGAGCGACCTCGGCGGTAGCTTGGCATTGGCCGGCTTCACCCGCTTTAAAGACATGCTCGGCCGCCTGGCGGCAATTCAAAAGGAGATTCAACCATGCAGAAAAAAGTGTTGTTGGTGATCGGGCTCTATCTGTGCAGCATGACCGTGCTGGCGGCCGCGAAGGACATGAGCTGGAGCGGCTGGGTCAGCGATTCCAAGTGCGGGGTCAAGGGTGCAAACGCCGAACACGCGGCATGCGCAAAGAAGTGCATTGCCGCAGGCGAGAAACCGGTGCTAGTGACCGACAAAGACCAGAAGGTCGTCAGTATCGACAATCCGGAGTCGGTGATGGGGCACCTCGCCCATCATGTTGAAGTGACGGGTACGATGAACGCCGATGGCTCGATCCACGTGGACAAAGTGAAGATGCTGGCGCAAAAGGGCGGCACCGGCGGCGCCATGAACGAAATGCACTGATTGCGGCCATGCCTGAGAGAGGCGGCGGCCACACCGAGACGCCATGCATTGCCGACGAACCCCGCCGTTTGGGCGGGGTTCGAGGTGTTGCAATCGCCGCGATGCTATAGTCTCGATACCTACCACAGGCGTCACCAAAGTAGACTCCCCGATGTACAGAATCAAGGCTGGAATCTGTCAATATCAGGGGAAGCGTCGCACAGGTGGAGCAACCTCTAGCTCATTGCACCCATCCAGAGCACGTTTCCAAGCCATCTAAGAAACGCATGGAGGGACGCGCGAAATGAGCATGACGAACCGCCGGGGTGGACGGGTTTCAGAGTTGCATAACACGGTGATTCGGTTCGTCGTGGTCGCCGTTGTCTTGATCCTCGCCGTCCTTGGAGAACCGACACCAGCGATGGCACAAAGCTCGGGGGCAAGTTTGCCTCTCCCCTCTCCGAACGCTCAGGCGCAGACTTCGGCCGCGTCGACTGGCAAGAAGAAGTCGGCGGCGAATGCCAAAGTCCTCGAGAAGCCCTCCCTGTTCTTTCCGGACCTCGCTCACAGCGGCAAACCGTTGACCTCCGGCGAAAAATTCAAGCTCTCGCTGGCTAAAAGCGTTTCTCCGGCCGCATTTCTCGGGTCCGCGGTTGGCGCGGGTTTTGGACAAGCGGCAGACTCTCCCGCCGGTTACGGTCAAGGCGCCAGCGGCTACGGCAAGCGTTATGGGGCCTCCATGGCCAAGAGTGCCAGCAACAATCTGATCGGCACCTTCTTCCTGTCCTCCGTGCTGCACGATGATCCGCGTTATTTCGTGATGGGAGATGGGAGCTTGAATGAAAGCGTTAAGTATGCTTTTCGGAGGCTCGTGATTGTTCGGAAAGATGACGGAGGAGAAGCGTTCAACTGGCCAGGAGTGTTTGCGCCGCTGGCGGCAGCGGGGCTGGCGAATGCTTACATGCCGGAAGCCCAGAGAACCGTGGGCTACACCTTTAAGAACTATGGTTGGTCCATAGCTACTGCCGTCGGAGTCAATCTGTTGAAGGAATACTGGCCGACCATTACCAGGAAGGTTCTGGTGCCGATGGGAATCGCTCATGATTCCGATAAGCCTTAATGGGTGCATAGGAATTGCAATCCGTACCGCGTGTCACACCTTACCCACGCCGTCCCAGAGAAGAGGATCAAGGCTGTGTGTGCTGCAAAAGGAGAGTACGGCAAGATGATTTTGCACCGCAACATCCGGGGCTGGGTCCCTGGGCCGGAAGCTTACTCTGGCTGATCCTGTGCGTGCTGCCCTGCAGCTTCTCATCACCGGCTATGGCTCAGTCTCAGCAGCCTTCTGTCGTCCCGGGAACTAACAGTGCGCCTGACGCACGTGGGAAAGGCGCCTCAGTCGGCGCGCAGACCGATCAGCAATTGTCAGGGAGCATCAGCGGAACAATCGTTGATCAAGCCGGAGCTGTCGCGGTCGGCGCTCACGTGCAACTTACGCGCGGAGACCAATCCCCAAGACGAGAGGTGTTATCAGGTAACAATGGGGAATTCTCCTTCCCCAATCTCGCTCCGGGACCCTTTCAGGTCACAATTACGGTGCCAGGATTTCAGACCAAAGTAGTCTCTGGAGTTTTGCGGGCGGCAGAGGCTCACATTGTGCCGGAGATCGTGCTGGCTGTTGCAGCCCCCACGACGGAAGTGCGGGTCGAGCTCACGCAAGTCGAAGTGGCGCAAGAGGAGATTAAAGAGCAGGAGAAGCAACGTGTGCTCGGCTTCATTCCAAATTTCTATGTCACCTACGTCCCGGATGCAGCTCCTCTCACACCGAAGCAAAAGTTCGAACTTGCCTGGAGGTCAACGATAGATCCCTTCACCTTCGTGGCCGTTGGCGCGCTCGCCGGAATTGAGCAGGCGTCGGATGACTTCGAGGGATATGGGCAAGGCGCGGAGGGTTATGCCAAGCGCTACGGCGCAGGCTACGCTGACGTTCTTGCAGGCACCTTCATCGGAAGCGCAATCCTGCCGTCTCTCCTGAAACAAGATCCACGTTATTTTTACAAGGGAACCGGTAGTACTCGGTCGCGGACTCTGTACGCGCTCGCCAATGCCGTCATTTGCAAGGGCGACGATAAGCGTTGGCAGCCGAATTACTCTGGTATTGTCGGAAGCTTCGCAACGGGCGGTATCTCGTATCTCTACTATCCGGCAAGCGATCGCAGTGCAGAATTGTTTCTTCAAAACTCGCTGATCAGGATTGCTGAGAGTTCCATCGCCGGTGTCTTCCAGGAATTTATTGTCCGGAAATTGACGCCGCATCTTCCAAGCCGCCCTTCGGACTCGCCCTAAAAGCACTCAAATCGGCGTTATAACGCCGTCGATATCCGGCGGGCACGCGATCGAGACATTTTGTCGCCTCTGAAAGCCATCCCTCAGGGGCTCCAGATAACGGCGGTCTCTGCAACGTTCCATTCCACGCCATAGACCAGTCAAGTGCCGGACGATTAGAATCTAGATTCTGGCGAATTGACACTGGGGGAGGGACTTCTTGCGCTTGGTTCTAGGGTTTGCACTCATCTTGTCAACAGCTTGCGCATTTGCGCAGGAGGGTGGGTCTGCTTCGACGCCGGGCCGGCCCGCCGGAAGCTACCCCATCCGCCTCCGGCGACGCGCAGAGCCGGCCAGAAACGCCGCCAGCTGCCCAGGGGAGTACCTCTGGCCTGCCGAATGCTACCAGCCAGTCCACAGCACAGCCGGAAGTTCCCGTTTCCAAACAGCAACCTAAGCGGATCCTCGGCGTCATGCCCAATTTTCGCGCCGTTAGTGCGGGCGCGATTCCGCCGCCTCCCACGCCCAAGCAGTCGTTCATACTTGCCACCCAGAACAGCTTTGACTACTCGTCGTTCATCTTCGTGGGCATCACCTCCGCCATGGCGGAGGTGACGGATGCCCACCCGCAACTGGGTAAAGGCATAGGTGGCTTCGGACAGTACTACTGGCGCGGCCTCGTCGATAAGACAGATGGCAATTACTGGGTGCTTTTTGTCTTGCCAACCATTTTTCATCAGGACGAGCGTTACTATGCCATGGGCGAGGGCGGGGTATGGAAGCGTGGTACCTACGCGGCCAGTCGGGTTTTTGTCACACCTAACTACCATGGGCACAACAGCTTCAATGTTTCAGAGTTGCTGGGCCGTGCCATCGCTCAGGCCATCTCTCTCAGCTATTATCCCAGTCAGGACCGCACCGGCGAAAAGCTGGCTGTCAAGTACGGATACGCCATCGGCCGCGACGCCCTCACCAACGTGTTTCGCGAGTTCTGGCCCGACATCGCCACGCACGTGCTGCATCGCCATCCATAGCCTGTGGATAATCGAACGCCCGCCACAACGATTCGGCCCCATCTCGGAAGTAAACGAGTCGGACCGGCGTCGAGTCCCGAGGGCCAGGACATCCGACCTGGTTTATCCGAGTTTTTGCCAATTTGAATGTGAGCACTCACTTCGATGGGGTCGTAACGGTGCGATCCGAGCGGCGATCAGGTCCTAACTTGCTGGAGCGGAACTGGTTATTTAGGTTTGCAAGTTACGAATAATATTCACTCTTTTTTGCTTGACCCGGACAGAATTGTTGCCCTACTCTAGTGCCCGACTAGTAGCACCATAATGTAAGCAGCCACTCACTGTCTCACTTTTCCTAGCAGTTTTTGCTTCCAGGCATTGGAGTCTTTTTCGGGCTGCATCGGTGGTGCGACGAGTTGGTGGGGCCCTTTTTGGTTCCAGACCCTGAGTTCGTCCGCAAGGGTGTGTGGATTCACCCTGCGAAGTGAGGACAACGAGTTATGTCTGTGGCACACGAATACATGCCAGGGAATCTGGGTAGGGACGTGTCTCCGTCGGGAGCGTTGGTCGCTTCGGTCATGGAGTCGCCGAAGTGGTTCGCTGTGTACACAACTCCCCGTCATGAAAAGGCGGTAGCCAGGCACTTCGAGTTTCGGGAGATCGAGTCGTTCCTGCCTCTCTACAGGGAGATGCACCGCTGGCGGAACGGTTCAAGGGTCAACGTAGAGCAGCCGCTATTTCCCGGCTACATCTTCGCGCGAATCGGACGTCGTAACTCGACCCAGGTGCTCTCCGTACCCGGAGTCCTGTTAATCGTTGGTTCGGGACGTCAACCCCAGGCTCTACCAGACTTCGAGGTCGAGGCATTGCGTTCCGGCCTTCACCTCCGCAAATTTGAGCCTCACCCCTACCTCGTTGTAGGCGAGAAAGCCCGCATCAAGTCAGGATCGCTGGCAGGCATGGTTGGCGTTCTGGCCCGCAAGAAGAATAACTTACGAGTGGTGCTCACGCTGGAACTGATCATGAGAAGTGTGGCCGTGGAAGTGGATGCGGACGAACTGGAGCGGGTCAGCGCGTAGCAGTTTTCGAAATGACTCCGTCCGGCGCCGTTCTAGGACTATTGCTGGAGAGCACAGCGGAGTGCGGTCCCGTTCCATAGCCTGCCTCTACATGCCTGTGGCGGCGATGAAATCAGCGGCCACGGCGTCGGGCTTCCAATCGTTTCCAGAGTATATCTTCGCGACTTTTCCATCCTTGCTGATCAGGACGGTGCGCAGCCCGTGCACAATCTGCCCGTCCTTCTGGTTATAGGCCAGTCCGAAGAAGTCGGCGGCCTGGCGCACCTGTTCCGGCGAACCTGAGGCGAACTCCCAGTGGGTGAAGTCGGGATCGACGCGTCCCACGTAACGCTTGCCATAGCTGCGCAGGACGGCGGGCTTGTCATTCTCCGGGTCGATGCTGATGCTGAGCAGTTGCGCCTCGTTGAACGCTTTAGGATCTTTCTGCAGTTGTTGCATGACCTGACCGAAGTTGTTGCTCATGCGTATGCAATAGTCCGGGAAAGGACAACGTGTGTAGACGAACGTGAGCAACAGCGGCTTGCCGCGGAAGGCGTGAAGGCGAATTGTTTTGCCACTCTGGTTAACAAACGTGAAGTCAGGCACGTCGTCACCAGGTTGCGGAATATGCAGTGCTGAGGTGCTGTCGCTTTGCTTGTCACTGAGGCGAGTGAAACTGATGTCCTGCAATTCGGCGTGATCGCTGAGCACCAACGTCGCGTGGATGTGATCGCCCGGCGCAATTGTGGCGAAAACCCAGTTATTGGCCTTGCTCACGGTGAAGGGCATAGTCATGGCCTTCATCAGACCGGGGATGTCCTCGTGAGCGATGGTCAACTGGCGGGCAGCGGGATCGACTGCCACCACGCGGCCTTCCAACTGATAGCGCTTGGGAGCAGGAGCATTCGAGCAGGCGGTCAGGGAGAGTAACAAAACCAGAACCGAAAGACCTCTGCCGTAAGCGAAAGCTCCAGACCTTACAGAAAAACTCATGCCTTCTTATTGTACGGAACCGTGAACCCGATGTGCCTGACCCGAGCAGGGAAGCCACTGAACGAACCAGGGGTGGGTAGAGCCGGGCCTCGGAGGCCGAGTTGCTCTTGTTAAGATTGCGCCTTCAAGGAGCAACTGCTGTTAACAAGTCTCTTGCCTTGTAGCTTTGGATGGGCGCGCCTTCAGGCGCACCGTAAACCTGCCGCCAACTGCCGGCTTTAGCCACTGAGAGGATTCGCTTTCAAGAGTGGAAGATTCGAGTTCCCTCAGGGCTGAAGCCCGCCGTCAAGATGCATAAGCGGCACGGCTTCAAGCCGTGGCCCTTCAAAGCCTGAGATCCTCACAAGGAATCCAGCTTTAAGCGCCGCGTTCGACGCGAACAAAACAACTAACCTTCGAACCCCCCGATACCTGCCATTCCGATCCTCAGCAAGGCTACTTTCCTTACTTGTCGAACCGCTCGCCCAGCATCGGCCAGCATTCGTCGATATTCCACTCTGGCGTTGCACCTGACCGGCTTGCTACCAGTGCGCCCACGGTGTTTGCGAAGCAGCCAAGGCGGCGCGTGTCCCACCCTTGCTCCAGGCCATGGAGCAATCCTGCGGCGAAAGCATCGCCGGCGCCTACCGAGTCAGCCACCTCGACTTTGTACCCCGGGCTCTCGCTGTACGTGCCCTCGTTCAGGATTGCGCAGCCACGCTCGCCCAAGGTCACACAAACAAGGTCGCAACCGTAGCGGTCGATCCATCGCCGGCAGAGGTACTCGACCGATCCCTCTTGTCCGCCCGCGTTGAGTAAGCCATCGAGAAACTCCGCTTCACTATCGCTCAACTTGATGACGTCGGCGTGTGAAGCCAGTTGTTCTACCAGGGCCAGACTCCAGTTGCCCTCGCGCAGGTTAACGTCGTAGAAGTGACGCGCGGAAGGCGCCGCCTCAAGCAGCTTCAGCGTCGAATCCAGCGCTTGCGCGGACATGTGATAGAGCGTGCCAAAATAAATCCAGTCCGGCCGCAATTCAGAGATGGATCGGAGTTGGTTCTTGGTGAGGGTTACAAAGTCGTAGGCGGCGGGTCGCACAATCCGAAACGTGGGCTTGCCATCACTGTCGAGTTCAACCTGCGCGGTTCCGGTGTCTTTGTCATGAAGGACCTGCACAAACTCGGTCGATAGTCGCCATTGCCGCAGGCAATCAAGTGTGCGCCGGCCGCGTTCGTCGTCGCCGACCGCGCTCACCAGAAAAGCTTCATGGCCCAGCTTTTGGGCGTGGGCAGCAAAGTTCAGGGGAGCACCGCCGAGATACTCGCGCTCGCCAATCACATCCCACAAGATCTCTCCAACCGTGACGATCCGCAATCTGCCCTTGCCTCCCCGATTCCCAGCTATCCTATCGTGCCACAGTGTAATCCGCTCAACCGGAAGGAAATCGCAGGGAGATTCTATAGGTGCCTGGTGAATCGGCATGTTGGTGTGGCTGCCCGCAGGCCCAAACCTGCTCTTGCAATCCGGCGGATTTCGGCTATGATTAACGCCCTTATGAATCTTCTTTTCCAACGCGAGCGCGCAGCGCCTTCCCGAGGGGGCACGACCCAAGCTGAGTTTCCCGCCGTCTCCGGTGCCGACATCGCCGGTATGTGTCATGGCCAACGAGTAGGTGGCGACCTTTACCACTTTCTTCGAGCCAATCCGAACCGAGTTGTGTTTGGCTTGCTTGACGTCGCGGGAAGTCACGATGAGAACCATCAGATCGTATCGGCGGCACGGCAAACCTTCCAGAAGTTGGGCAGTGAGAGATTTGCCGACGGGGACATCAATGAGGCGGATACCATGATGGAATTCTGTCTCGAACTGAATCTCAGCATTCGCCGGGCGGCGTCCGGAGTCCGCTCCTGTTCCGCCTTTCTCGGTTGCTACAACGAGGAACTCGGTACCATCTGCTATGCGAACGCGGGGCACACTCCGGGATTGTTGCGCGATCCTACGGGGATCACCGAATTACCTGCGACTGGCCTTCCTTTAGGGCTGTTTTCCGCGTCCACCTATGAAGCGCCGACCGCCGCTTTGCAACCTGGGGCGTCTTTGCTTCTGGTGTCGCGGGGTGTGGTGGAGGCGGCTTACAAGAAGGAAGAGTTTGGCCTGGAGCGGGTCAAACAGCAATTTGAGCGCTCTGGGGTCGAAAGCGCGAAAGGCATGGCTACGGCCATCCTGGACGGCGTGCAGCAGTTCATGCGAGCGGCGCCCGCACAAAACGACTTCACAGCGCTGGCGCTGGTCCGGGCGGCAAAGGGCCAAGTCGCGGTTGGCGCCTGAAGCTAAAATGGGCTGCAGGGCGTGTGTGAGAACTTGGTTTGAGTTGGCAGGGTGGGGCGATCGCAGAACATCCAGCCCCGAATGGGGCGAAAAATCTTAGCCCAGCTTCAGCCATCACTCGATACAGAACTCTGGAACTGCTCTAACTGCTAATCGCTGCTCGTTCGGAACGCCTCTTTGTTCACCACATACGGCATCTTGGTTATGTCACCGCCGTAGTTTTGCTCCAGGACGTCGATCAGGGCCTGTACACAACGTCCCGCCATGCCGCGATTTGGATCGATCGACAAGCGTGTAATCCTGCCGGCACTGGCGAAGTGCGGATACAGACGGCAGCGATCCTCGATCTCGGGATCGCGCAAAGGCGAGTCCGGCGGCAACGGCTCGCTTTCATACACGTCGAGCGCAGCGCCGGCAATCCAGTTCTCCCTGAGCGCCTTGGCCAACGCTTGCTCATCGATCACGGGCCCGCGCGCCGTGTTCACTAGGTAAGCCGTCGGCTTCATCGTTCGCAAGGTCCGCTCGTTGATCAGGCGATACGTCGGCGTATCGCTTTCCCCTTCGCGCAGCAGCGGCATGTGAATGCTGATGAAGTCGCTCTGGCTGAGCACCTCTTCAATCGAGATGTACTTGATCGAAGTGCGCTCGCGCTGCATTCCGCTCTTGAAGCGGAGGTCCATCTGCTGCTGCGCGGCTGCAACAAGTTTTTCGTTCGGCCCCATGGCTTCGTAGCACAGGATGTTCATGTCGAAGCCGATGCACTTCTTGATCACCGCTTGGCCGATGCGTCCCGTGCCTAGAATGCCGATGGTCTTGCCGGTAACTTCGTCGCCGAGGAACGGCAAATAGGGATGCCAATAACCCCATTTGTTTTCGCGTACGAGATGCTCGGCGCTCCACAGTTTGCGAGCCAAGTCAGCCAGCGCGAAGAGGGCGAACTCCGCGGTAGCTTCGGTGAGGACGTCGGCGGTGTTGGTGAAGGGAATTTGGTAATGGTTAGCGTCGGCGCGGTTGATGTTGTCGAATCCCACCGCGTACTGGGCGACGACCTTTAGCGTGCCTTTGCCCGCTTCGAAGATCTAGGCGTCAATTGGATCGCGCAGCGTGGTGATGAGGCCGTCGATGCCGCTACGAACCTTTTCGATGATGAGACTCTTGGGCGGCGGTTCGGGATTGGGATAAATCTCAACTTCGTAGCCGCGCTCGCGCAGGCGTTTGCAGGCGTCGTCGCCGATGTCGGCGGTGGCAAAGATGTGGAAGGGTTGGTTTGGCATTGCGTCCCTAACGGAACGAAATAAACGCAGCAGTTGCGTCCCAACGAGCACCGGCAAAACAATTTAACCCGATGGCCTTGGAGGAGCGCGCCTTCAGGCGCGCCAAAACGCTGCTGACAAAAGAACGGGCCTTAGCCCTTGAGGGAACTCGATTTTGAGAGAGAGTTTCCTCGGCGGCTAAAGCCGTTTCCATAACTTTGCGTTGACGGCACGGCTGAAGCCGTGCCCCTTCAAAAAGAAAAAAAGATGCGGACAAAATTCCCACAACTTATAGATTCTTCTTCGCCCACTGGTCGATACGATCCAGCGCCTGCTGAAGATTTTCGATGGAATTGGCGGTGCTGAATCGCAGATAACCTTCGCCGTATGCGCCGAATGCGGTCCCGGAGAGCGCCGCGACTCCCACATCGTCCAGCAGGGCGTCCGCCAGTTTCTTCGACGGCCAGCCTGTCTGCTTGATGTTCGGGAAGGTGTAGAACGCGCCCTTAGGCAGCAGGCAGGAGAATCCTCTGATCTGGTTTAGTCCGTCGACGAACACATCGCGACGGCGGTGAAACTCCCGGCGCATCTTCTCCGGTTCGCTCTGGTCTCCGCGTACCGCCTCGATACCCGCCATCTGCGTGAAGGTCGCGGTGCAGGACGTGGAATTCGTCGCCAGCCGCGCGAACTGCGCGGCGAGGTCAGGCCGCATGACGCCATAGCCGAGGCGCCAGCCGGTCATGGAATAGGTTTTCGAAAAGCCGGTCAGAATAATGGTGCGGTCCTTGAAGCCATCCACCGAGGCGATGCTATACGGCTCACCCTCGAAGAGCAGACGGCTGTAAATTTCGTCGCTCAGGACCATGATGTCGCGGTCGCCGATGGCGGCGGCGATGTCTTCCACGTCGCTTTTGGTGATGACGCCGCCAGTGGGATTCTGCGGCGAGTTCAGGATGATGAGCTTGGTGCGGTCGTTGATGAGACTGGCGAGTTCGTTAACATCGAGGCGGAAATCGCGCTCCTCGCGCAGCGGAATGGGAACCGCTTTCGCGCCGAGGAAGTTGATCATCGACTCGTAAATCGGAAAGCCCGGGTTGGGATAGATGACCTCGTCGCCCTCTTCCACCAGAGCGAGCATGGTGAAAAAGATAATCGGTTTGCCACCGGGAACGATTACGACCTCATCGGCGCTGACCTTGATGCCTCGCGAGCTGGCGACCTCGGCCGCGATGGCCTCGCGCAGCTCCGGCAAACCAGCGGCTGGGCCATAATGCGTGAAGCCCTTGCGCAAGGCGTCTACGCCAGCCTCGACGACGTTGGCGGGCGTGTCCATGTCGGGCTCACCGATTTCGAGATGGATGATGTTCTTCCCTTGAGCTTCCAAGGCGCGAGCGCGCACCAGAACTTCGAAGGCGGTTTCCGTTCCCAGGCGCGACATCCGCTGGGCCAGGCGCAATTGTGTCTGAGTGGTAGTCATAGGCAAACTGATGATTATACCCCTCCAAAAAAAACGGATAGTTCATTCACCTCCGCTTCAGCATTGACCGTCCATAGAAGAGAATCACCAGGCAGGCCCCAATCACGACCAGCATGATGCGGTGATACAGATCGTTGCTGGCCGTCCGCGGACCGGCACCCGCCGCCAGCGCGGCGATCCCCAGCAACACTCCAGCCAGCGCAACGAGGTTGGTGACCAGCGCCGTGCGCCACAGGTTCATCGATTGACTCAAAACCGCAGCCGCGCCTAGCAGCAGTGACAGCGCGCAGATCGTTTCCACAATTGCAGCCGGAATGATGCGCGGCTCGTGGAATGGCCCGATTGCGACTCCGGCGTGTTGCACAGCACCGAAGATGAACAGCGCTGCGTTGGCGATCATGAGCAATGCAAGCAGGGTCTTCATGCCGCAACCTCCGCTAAGCGCGCCGGGCGAGCGATCGCTCGTGGCAGTTTGAATCCCGCGATGATTAACCAGACGAAGCTGGGAAACCTCACCAACGGAATGAGGAACAGCGCGCCCGGTAGGACCAGGTTGAGCCAGCTTAGCTCGCCGCAAATTGCCAGCACGAGTCCGAATACCACCAGCCACTTCGGCAACAGCTTCATGAATGCGGCAGGCACGCAGACACCGGCCAGCAGCAGCCCCATCGGCATTGAGAAACCGGGTCCTCCAAAGGCATAGGAGAGGTAGTACAAGGCTCGCAACAGGGTGGCATCCTGGGCGATGCCGGGGTGGACCATCACCCACACCAGAAATCCCGCAGCCATTCCGTCGAACACCGTCGCCAAGCCGCCGAACAGCGCGATGTAAAGGCCGGCCGCCCTCACGCCGAGAAATTGCAGGCGGCTCACCACCGTCGCTGTGAAGATGCCAAGAGCTATCGTCGCACCCATTTGCAGGAACGCGCAGGTCAATACCGCCGAGGCGTGGGTTGCGAAGTAGGCCACGATGACGTCGCCCGACTCCCATGGCCCGGGCCAGTGAGTTTTGTCAGCAAAGACCGTAACCGGATACAAGCCCGCGTTGAAAAGCAGGGTGTACACAATCGCTACGATGCCAAGGTGCGGCCCGGCGTGGCGCAGTTTGGTGGCAGCCGGGTTCGGATTTGGGAATTCGTTCAATGGAGTAACCATTCGAGCCTCCAAGGCAGTTAATTCACATTGACAATGATTTATATCATAAATCATTATAAAATGCTACCATCTGGAGGTGACTACAAATAAACAAGCTTCCACCCTGCCTGAGCGACGCCCGACGGGCGTGGCGTTCCTACTGGCGCAGCTGGGCGCACACGCGGCGCGGCGCTTTGGCGAGCGCATCGCCGACCTCGGGTTGACCCCTCCCGACGCCGGAATGCTCCGCAAGATTTCAGACGATCCTGGCATTAGCCAGCAGGCACTGGCCGAACATCTGGGCATCATGCCCAGTCGCATGGTCGCCCTGCTCGATGAACTGGAAAGCAAGAAAATCCTGGTACGCAAACGGAGTGTCAGGGACCGCCGCAACTACGCGCTAGCGCTCACCGAGCGAGGGCGCCAGGCGCTGAGCGAGCTCTCCCGCATTGCCGCCGAACACGAAGAGGCCCTCTGCGCTGCGCTAAGCGAAGAGGAGAAACTGCAATTGAGGGATTTGTGCCGGCGTATCGCCGAGCAGCAGGGGCTCAAACCAGGAGTTCATCCCGGATACCGGCAGTTGGGAGCAAGAAATAAAGGGACCAGTGACTGACGGCAAAGTCTACGAGCGGCAAGGAATCACATGAGGCCGGAGAAACAGGGTCACTGCACGTATTCGATCTCAAACTCGATCTTTGCTGCCTTTTCCAGCATGGCCGACACCGAGCAATACTTCTGCTTCGACAAGTGCACCGCGTCTTCCATCGCTTTGTGCGTGACGTTCCCGCCCACGCGATAAATCAGACGAATGCTGGTAAAGACCTTCGGAAAAGTTTCAGTGCGTTCGGCGGTGGCGCGCACTTCCAGGCTGGTGAAGGGTTCGCGCTTCTTGCGCAGAATGCCAACCACATCGCTAGCCGTGCAGGCGCACAAGGCAATCAAGACAAGCTCAATCGGGCTGCTGGCTGACTTCTCCGCGCCAGCATCCACCACCATCGCGTGACCACTGCTGGCCTCGCCGACGAAGCGGTCGTGGTCGGTCCAGAGTGCCTTGGCTTCAATCATGTGATGTGCCTCACTGCGGATTCCTAGCTCTGAGCTCTTAGCTTCTAGCTCTTAGCAGACGAAAATTAACGTGCCTTCGATTACTAATAGCTACCAGCTAGAGGCTAAGAGCTACTGGTCACTGCTTGTCCTTCGGTGGGCTACTCGTGTTGCTGTTGTCCGGGTGCTTGTCGTAGATCGAATACTGCCCTTGTGGCCGCTTCAGACGGATGATCAGGTCATGCTGGGGCTGGTCAATGCTGTAATCCTGTCCGAAGGTCTGGAAGCCCGGCGCGATGACCTGTACCCGCAGCATTCCATAGGGGATGCCGTCGGTCTCGGTCTTGCCCTCTGAGTTCGTCTTCAGTTCAAATCCGCCTCGCGATTGCTTTCCGTGCTGTGCCACAGGATGCAGGATGACCGCGGCATTGCGCACCGGCTTGCCGTTGTCGTCCTTGAGGACAGCGAACTTGATCGAAGACACTTGCCCGGAATCGCTCTTCTTGTCACCCGCCACGAGCAAGCTGGGGATGAGGAGCATGCAACCGATCGCCACCAGCAAACGCTGCAACTTCATAAGGATCATTTTAGGCAGTTCAGGGGGCGTGGTGCAATTCCGAAGCGAGGCGAGTGAGACGCACAATCGTTCACCACGGAGGACACGGGGTTTTTATTTCTCTCAAGTTTCCTCCGTGATCTCGTGCCTCCGTGGTTAATTTTGGGCCGCAGTCCATGCGACGCCCAGGATGACTCAAATTCATGAGTAATCCAAGTGAAATGACGCATCCCGTACAAGAGGGAATACCAATCCTGGCACCGCCTAGTCGGAGGAAGGGTTGCGCTTTAGCGTGGGACGTCCGTCGTCCTTCTGATCGCTGGTGCTGCCGTCGTCCTTCTGTCCTGCGGTGTTGCCGGAATCGCTGCCGCTGGAACTGGCCCGCCTCAGCAGCACTGGCTTGTTCGAGTCTCCCCTCGCCCCGCCAAGATGGCGGCTGTTCTCCAGGCGGTCGAGGCGCAGCTTGATGTCCTCGAATTCGCTGGTATCCACAACGTACTCGCTGCGGTCGGGCAAGTACTTGCGGATTTCGTCCTGCGCGGCTTTGATGCGGTCCGCATTCATGGGATGAGTCGCAAAGGCCTTGGCGACGAAGTTCTGCTTCTTTTTTTCGTCGATCTTCAGCTTTTCAAAAAACTCCACAAACGCTTCCGGGTCGTAGCCTGCGGCGTAATCGTACTGCAAGCCCAAGAGGTCGGCCTCGCGCTCGTCGTCGCGCGAGAACTTGAGGAAGCCAAGTGGCACCGCTAAGCTCGCTACTTCGCTGATTGCATATGCCACCGGTCCGCCAATGAAGATCAGCGGAACCGAAGCCATGTTCCATATCTGCGCCCGCGTCATGTTCTTGGTGGCATGCCGGGCGGCGACGTGGGCGATCTCGTGCGCCATTACGCCGGCTAACTCGGCTTCATTGTCCGCCGCTAGAATCAGTCCGCTGTCGACGTAGAAAAAACCGCCGGGAAGCGCGAAGGCGTTGACCTCGTCATTGTCGAGGACCTTGATGGTGAAGGGCACACGCGCATCGGAGTTGCGTACCAGGTTCTGACCGATGCGGTTGATGAACTCCGTGATGACCGGATCGGTGACCAGGCGCGCTTGCTGCTCCAGCTCTTGCGACAACTGCGCGCCCCAGCGCGACCTCGCGATCCAAGGAGTAAAAGTCGAGACCGCTTCCCACGTTGCGTTGCCCGATCTGCGATACGTCATACTTGGCGGGCAGCGGGGCGGCATGCCCTTGCGGGACTTACGGGACTTGGTGATTCACTCTTTACGGCAGCCGGTAGCGCGGTAGGGGTCGGAGCGGAGCGAACTCTCTTTAGCGACGGGATCTTCGGAAGTGTCGCGTCGTCCAGCGGCCTCGATCTGGGATGCCGTGGGAATCTGCGAACCAGTCGCCTCCGGCTGCACTGGAGTAACTGTCGCCGCTTCGTCGGCGGCTGCCGGCGTAGCTTGTGCTTCAGTCGCTGGCGAGGTTTTCGCCGGATCCGGCGCCGAAGTCTGGGCAATGACGCAGCTCTGGAACGCCAGAGCAGCCACCAGCACAGCCAACACAGAGCTCAGACCGGCGCGCGAATAAAACAATCGATAGGCATGGAGCACTGGCACGATTACACCCGCCCAACTCCCGATTATCCTGCCAAGTCGGGGTTATGGGAATCAAAAACTTCACTCAGAAAATTCGCAAGAAGTAATGAAAGAACGAGGGCGCGAAAAACTGCTGCCATAGATGCGGTTGGCCACGGAGTGGATTCCTCTTTAGAAGAGAATCGAAGTGCGCGTTTGCCGCTTCGGGCAACCGAGCTGTGCGCGGGATCGAGACTTGAATGGATCGCTCCTAAATGGGGTGCCCCGTTCTAGCCCTCTTTTGGCCAGGGCGGGCAGGTCGTTGTTGGACGAGGCTCATTCGTGGGGTCGCATCGTTGTCGTAGGGATTCTCGCGAGAGAACCGCTTCTAAGTTCCTCGTAAGGCATTGAATGTAAAGGCTGTATTTACAAATCAAGCGAGGAAATAGATAAATATGAGTGAATTGCGCTCATACCAAGCTTGACTTCGCCCAACGGTCGGGTTAAGATTAGCACTCGTTGGGAGTGAGTGCTAACAGGCTAACTGACACCGATTCTATCGCACTCGCTACCAACTTTCCGGGTTCATCCCCATGAGTTTATGGACATGCTGACAGCAACGCAAAAGACACGCGCCAGAGACAGCCAACGTGTAACGCAATCCAACTTGAACCAACCAGCTTGAAAGGAGTTCGAAGAATGGCTACAAAGCTTACTCCCCTGCATGACCGCATCGTGGTTCGCCGTGTTGAAGAGGCCGAGACCACCCGTGGCGGAATCATCATTCCCGACAGCGCCAAAGACAAGCCGCAAGAAGGCGAAGTGATCGCGGTGGGCCGGGGCAAGACCAACGACAAGGGCGAGACCTTCCCGCTCGACGTGAAGGAAGGCAACCGCATCCTGTTCGGCAAGTATGCCGGCACGGAAATCAAGATTGATGGCGAAGATTTCCTGATCATGCGCGAGGAAGAAGTACTCGGCATTCTGGAAGGCGCCAGCAAGCCCAAAGAACACGCTGCAAAAAAGTAGTCAGTGGCCAGCAGCCAGTTGCCAGTTACTGAATGGCTGGCATCGCGGGCGAAAGCGAGATGACCTCGCAGCCGCGATCACCGATAACCGAAAACGATTTCAAAGAAATTATAGTCAGCCCAGTTCCGGTCTAACTGACAACTGACCACTGGCTACTGACAACTAGGAGAGAAACAATGGCAAAGCAGATTGTGCATGGAGAAGATTCACGTCAGTCGATTTTGCGCGGCGTGAATGTTCTGGCCGATGCCGTAAAAGTCACACTCGGCCCCAAGGGCCGCAATGTCGTGATCGAGAAGAAATTTGGTTCGCCGCTCATTACCAAGGACGGCGTGACCGTAGCCAAGGAAATCGAACTGAAGGACCCGCTCGAGAACATGGGCGCGCAGATGGTGCGCGAAGTCGCCTCCAAGACCTCCGACGTTGCCGGTGACGGCACCACCACCGCGACCGTTCTGGCGCAGACCATCTTCCGCGAGGGCGTGAAGACCGTGGCTGCCGGCGCGAACCCGATGGCGCTGAAGCGCGGCATCGACAAGGCCGTCACGGCCGTGTGCGGCTCGCTCGACCACGATGGCAACCGCATCCCCGGCGCGCTCGACAAGTATTCGCAGAAGGTATCGGGCGAGATGATCGCGCAGGTCGGCACCATCTCCGCTAACAACGACGAGACCATCGGCCGGATCATTGCCGAGGCCATGAAGAAGGTCGGCAAAGATGGCGTCATCACGGTGGAAGAAGCCAAGACGATGGAGACCCAGTTGGAAGTCGTCGAAGGCATGCAGTTCGACCGTGGCTACCTGTCGCCGTACTTCGTCACCGATCCGGAGCGCATGGAAGTTGTTCTGGAGAACGCGCTCATCCTCATCCACGAGAAGAAGGTTTCCTCGATGAAAGACCTGCTCCCGCTGCTTGAGCAGATCGCCAAGAGCGGCCGTCCGCTCGTGATCATCGCTGAAGACGTGGAAGGCGAAGCGCTGGCGACCCTGGTCGTCAACAAACTGCGCGGCACGCTGCAGGTTGCGGCCGTCAAGGCTCCGGGCTTCGGCGATCGCCGCAAGGCCATGTTGCAGGACATCGCTATCCTGACCGGCGGCAAGGCCATCACCGAAGATCTTGGCATCAAGCTGGAGAACGTTCACATGGACGACCTCGGCCAGGCCAAGAAGATCACCATCGACAAGGACAACACCACCATCGTCGAGGGCAAGGGCAAGCACGCCGACATCGAAGGCCGCGTGAAGGAAATTCGCAGCCAAATCGACAAGACCACGAGCGACTACGACCGCGAGAAGCTGCAGGAGCGGTTGGCGAAGCTGGTGGGCGGCGTCGCGGTGATCAAGGTCGGCGCCGCAACCGAAACCGAAATGAAGGAAAAGAAAGCCCGCGTGGAAGACGCCATGCACGCTACCCGCGCTGCGGTCGAGGAAGGTATTGTCCCCGGCGGCGGTGTGGCCCTGGTGCGCTGCATCCCGGCCATCGACGCGCTAAAGCTGGAAGGTGACGAGAAGATCGGCGGCAACATCGTGCGCCGCGCGCTCGAAGAGCCTCTCCGCCAGATCGTCGGCAATGCCGGCGAAGAAGGCGCCATCGTTCTGGGCCGCATCCGCGAGTCGAAGGAGAACAACTTCGGCTACAACGCGCAGACCAATCAGTTCGAGGACCTGGTGAAGGCCGGCGTTCTCGACCCGACCAAGGTAGCGCGTACGGCCCTGCAGAACGCAGGCTCGATCGCGTCCCTGATGCTGACCACCGAAGCCCTGGTTGCCGAGATTCCGGAAGAGAAGAAGGAATCTCCCATGGGCGGACACGGCGGCGGCGGCATGGGCGGAATGTACTAAAGGCAGGGGCTAGGGGTTAGTGGCTAGTCACTGATTGAGTTGTAGTGAACGGGTGCCCCGTTCTAGCCCTCTTTTGGCTAGGGCGGGGCATCTTTTGTGGGCGTTGAAAACTGGCCGCGGTCCCCACCCTTCTCGCCCGCCTTTGGCGAGAGGGTGGGATGGAGTTTACTTCAACGACGCCATATCAATCACGAACCGATACTTCACATCGCTGCGCAACATCCGCTCGTAGGCTTCGTTGATCTTCTGGATCGGGATGATTTCGATGTCCGACGTGATGCCGTGCTCGCCGCAGAAATCCAGCATCTCCTGCGTTTCCGCGATGCCGCCAATCATCGAGCCAGAAAGCTGCTTCCGCCCAGGAATGATGCTGAAGGCGGACACCGCCAGCGGCTTTTCAGGCGCTCCCACCAGCACCAGCGTTTCCGTCGCGCTTCAGCAGGTTGAGATAGGCGTTGATGTCGTGCTCGGCTGAAACGGTGTCGAGGATGAAGTCGAAGCTGTTGGCGTGTTTCTCCATCTGCGCCGGATCTTTGGACACCACCACTTCGTGCGCGCCCAGGCGCTTGGCGTCCGCGGTCTTGTGAGCTGACGTGGTGAACAGCGTCACATGCGCGCCGAAGGCGTTGGCCAGTTTCACTCCCATGTGGCCCAGTCCACCCAATCCGACGATGCCGACCTTCTGGCCCTTCTGCACTTTCCAGTGCCGCAGGGGCGAGTAGGTCGTAATGCCAGCGCAGAGCAGAGGCGCCGTGGCGGCAGGGTCCAGGTTCGCGGGTGGTCGCAACACGAACGCCTCATCCACCACAATCGTCTTGGAGTAGCCGCCGTAAGTCATGCCGCCGAGATGCTTGTCTTCGCTGTTATAGGTGAAGGTCGCGGGGCCCTCACAGTACTGCTCCAGACCCGCCTTGCAGGCCGCGCACGTGCGGTCGGAGTCCACCATGCAGCCGACCGCGGCGAGGTCACCTTCTTTGAACTTGCGGACCTTGTCTCCGGCTTTGACCACTCGACCGATAATCTCGTGACCGGGCACGACCGGGTAAGTGGTGTTGGTCCACTCGTTGCGGGCGGTATGCAAGTCGGAGTGACACACGCCACAGTAGAGGATGTCGATCTGCACATCTGTCGGGCCGGGTTCGCGGCGTTCGAAGGAAAATGGCTGGAGCGGCGAAGTAGAGGAATGGGCTGCGTAACCGGAGGTTTTTATTCGTCCTTGTTGCCTTACCGGCTTCTCAGAAGTAAGAACGTCAACTGCATTTGCCATGATAAACTCCTTTCTCTTGAATGAATCCCCGCCTAGGAACGGCGACGAATTGCTTGCCTGCGTCGGCGGGCAAATTCGTTGCTACTGTTAGATTCCCTGCGACTTCATCGGTCACATCTTTCATCAATTCCTGGCGACTAAATTCCGACACTTGCTGGCGAATTGCCGCCATCGCCACGAAGGCTCCAATTAGGTTGGAAACCTCGACAGGCTACCGTGACACTTCACTGGCCGTTCCGTAAAGCTCGAAATCTGGGTGCCCCAGTTCCTAGTTCCCTCTTGCTAGGGCGGAGCCGTTCATGCGGTTCCGTTTTCTAGCGCGCCTGCGGTAATATTCCTGCATGGCTAAGTCGTCGCCTCAATTCGAAGTTCCGTGTCCCTGCTGCGGTGCGTTGCTGAAGATCGACAGTGACACCAAGGCCGTAATCGCGCACACTCCCAAGGCTGTTCCCAAAACCTTCGAGGACCTGGAATCGGCGGCGCGCGCCATGAAGGACCAGGACACCCGCAAGGAGTCCATCTTTCGTCAGTCCGTGGAGGCGCAGAAACATCAGGGCGATCTGCTGGAGAAAAAGTTTCAGGAAGCTCTCAAGCGTGCCAAGGAAACGCCCGATACCGGCAAGCCCATCCGCGACTTCGACTTGGACTAGTTCACCACAGAGGCACAGAGGCACAAAGACACAGAGAAAAACCGTTGTAGTAACTGCTCATTTCAGCTCGATCTTGAAATCAAAACGGCTCTCTAGAGATGAAAGGTAAATGAAAACCTCGGTGTCTCTGTGCCTCTGTGGTGAATAACAACTCACGTCCTCCCCTGCTAGGCCATTGCGGAGTAAGTCGCCGTCGGCTCCGAGTGGCTTTGCGCCCATCGTCCGCCGTCATTTAGATTGTGAAGAATGGCGACAACAGGTGAGCGATTTGAGCGCGCCGTCTCCATCATGGCGCGGCTGCGTGGCCCCGGTGGATGCCCCTGGGACCGCGAGCAGACCTTCGACACGATCAAACCCTACACCCTGGAAGAAGCCTACGAGGTGGTGGAAGCCATCGATGCGCGCGACTGGGACGAGCTTACTGGCGAACTCGGCGATCTCCTGTTGCAGGTGCTCTTCTATTCGGAGATGGCGGCGGAGGAGAAGCGCTTCTCCATCGACGACGTGCTCGATCGCCTCTCCAACAAGCTGATCGATCGCCATCCCCATGTCTTTGGTGACGTGAAGGCCGACACGCCCGGCGATGTGCTGCGCAACTGGCAGGCGCTCAAGGCCGAGGAGAAAAAGAAACGTCAGGCTGATTCCGGCAGAAGACGGAAAGAAGCAGGATCATCCCGAGTCGGTGCTCGCTGGCGTTTCTTCAGCCATGCCATCGCTGATGGAGGCCTACAAGATCAGCTCGCGCGTGGCCAACGTTGGCTTTGACTGGCCTAACATCGAAGATCTCTTCGAGAAGCTGAACGAAGAAACGCAGGAGCTTCGCAAGAATCTCGAAGAGTATCCTGCGCCAGGTCCGCGTCCGGAGTCGGCTGCCGGCGTGGCGGGTGCGCGCGGGGTCAAGATTTCGCCGGAATTGCGCTCGCGACTGGAAGACGAGGTCGGCGACCTCTTGTTCGTACTCGTGAACATCGCACGCTACCTCTCACTCGATCCCGAGTCGGCTCTGCGCAAGACCAACCGCAAATTCCGCCGCCGCTTCGAATATCTTGAAGCGCAGGCTTCGCGAGCAGGGACGCAAACCATCAGGGGCATCGCTCGACGAAATGGAGTCGCTGTGGCAGGAATCGAAGCAACAGGAGAAGCTTTGACCGCCGACACGATTGCGCTCCGCAACTGCACTGAGCTGGAGGAATTTCGCGCCTGCGTGGCCTTACAGAAGGAGGTCTGGGGATTTGCCGACAACGAGTTGGTACCGCTTGCGAATCTTTTCCCTGGCGCCCAAAATCGGCGGGCAGGTGATTGGCGCATGGGACGGCGAAACGCTAGTGGGCTTTGCCTTCTCGATTCCGGGCACCCGCACAGGGCATCCTTATCTGCACTCACACATGCTTGCGGTAAAGGAGGGCTACCGCAATACCGGCCTGGGCCGTCGCATCAAACTATTTCAGCGGGAGGACGCCATCGCTCACGGTTACGAACTGTTGGAGTGGACCTTCGATCCGCTGGAGATCAAGAACGCTTACCTCAATCTTGAGCGGCTGGGGGCGATCGCTCGCCGCTACAACATTAATCAGTATGGAATCACGTCATCGCCGTTGCAGGGGTTTCTTCCCACCGACCGTCTGGTCGCCGAGTGGTGGTTGACCTCCAAGCGCGTTGAAACTCTGCTCGCCACGGATAAGCATCCCGAGTTCACCGAAGAGGTACGCGTGGAAGTACCCGCCGAGATCTATGCATGGAAGCAACAGCCCGAAACCCGTCAGAAAGCGGCAGCCGTGCAACTGCGCAACCGCGAGGCGTTTCTGTCGGCATTCTCGCGCGGGTTGGCCTGCCTGGGTTACGAGCGCGATGCACAGGGCAATGGTACGTTTCTGCTGGGACGGTGGGATGAAGACTGGTCGTACGCGAGCAAGTGATTGATGAAAATTGAAGCCATTACTCTTCGCGAGTTGCAAATGCCTCTCGTCCACTTTTTTGAGACGAGCTTTGGCCGCACCTATAGCCGGCGCATCTTGCTGGTCACCATCCATGCCGATGGGTTGGAGGGCTGGGGCGAGTGCGTTGCCGGAGAAGCCCCGTATTACAGCGAGGAATACATCGAGGATGCATGGGACGTAACCGTGCGCTACCTTGCTCCAGCGTTGCTCGGCAAGACATTACGGTCAGGCTCGGAGGTACCGGCTCTGCTGTCGCGCATCCGGGAACATCGCATGGCCAAGGCGGCGCTGGAAAACGCGGTTTGGGACGCCGAAGTCTCAGGAGAAGGGAACTTCGCTGTGGAAGTTGCTCGGCGGCACGCAGCGCGAAATCGCCTGTGGCGTGAGCATCGGCATCCAGGATTCGCACGAGCAACTGTTGCAAAAGATCGAAACCGAGTTAGCCGCCGGATATCAGCGCATCAAGATCAAAGTGAAACCGGGCTGGGACGTTGATGTGCTGGAGAAGATCCGCGCGCGCTGGCCCGGCATTCTGCTCAGTTGCGATGCCAACTCCGCCTACACGCTGGCCGACAGCGAGCACCTAAAGAGCTTCGACCGCTTCAATTTGCTGATGATTGAGCAGCCGTTGTGGAGCGACGATTTCTACTTCCATGCACGGTTACAGAAGCAATTGCTGACGGCAATCTGCCTCGATGAAGCCATCCGCAGCGCTCGTGATGCCGAGGCGGCATTGGAACTGGCGGCTTGCCGGATCGTCAACATCAAGGTTGGCCGGATGGGCGGTTTCTCCGAGGCGATCCTCGTCCACGATGTGGCGCAGGCTTTCAACGTACCGGTCTGGTGCGGAGGCATGCTGGAGTCGGGAGTTGGCCGCTCCCACAATGTGGCACTGTCCACGCTACCCAACTTCAAGCTGCCGGGCGATGTATCGGCGTCGAAGCGATACTGGAAGGAAGACATCATCGAACCTGAAGTAGAGGTCTCGCCTGCAGGAACGATTGCAGTCAGCGACAAGCCGGGCCGTGGCTATGGGTTGCGCAAAGACCTGATTGAAAAGCTAACGGTGCGAAGAGAAGTGTTCAAGAGCTAGAGCAGTTTCAGATTGGGGTTCCGATTGTGCGGGTAGTGCGGGCGTTCAGAGCGCGTACGAAAACGGAACTTGGTATTTGCCAGTGGAATGTGCTCGCGGAAAATCCAGCACCGTAGGCGCGGAACAGCGGAGAGCGATTCTCGAATTGCTGTATCCGCCAAGCTCGGGTAGAGCGGCGCTTCAGCGCCGCGTCAACGCCGCTCTATTTACGAGGCTTTCAGCCCGCTGCATCGCAGTGGGCTGAAAGCCTAAACTTCGGAAGCGCAGCCTGGACGCGGATCTGAAGGTCCGCTCTACCCGGATATACCTACCTCGAAACCGTTCTGGCGTTCAAACTTGGGCCGCTTTACTTATGGGTTGCTTCCTTCACCCCACCACCATTTTGGGCAACTACGTCATCGCTTTTGTACAACAACTCTAGAGCTTGAGCGGTTGTGATATTGGTGGGAACTGGACGAAAATCGTAGGTCGTTTCTGTGGACGATATCGTGAGCGACTTAACCAAGAGGATCCTGCCATTGAACTGAAGGCTCTCAAGCGTGGTCTCCCAGTGGCCGCGCCCACGTCTCTCTGCTCAATCAAAAACTTCCCGCCCTTGTAGAGCCTGCCCAGAATGCCCCAGCCGAAGTCCACATCCTTGAACAGCGTGCCGTCGATCTTGGCAATGCGCGCTGCTTTCGGATCGATCAGCATGTCGCCCTGCATGCCCAGGTACACCACGGTTTCGTGGTTCGGGGGACCGAACTTCGGATTTGGCTTGAAGGTAAGGTGGACCAGTGGACTCGCCTTTAGGGCCTGGTCGCTCTCCCGTGTACGTGTAGAGGAACGCGTCGGGCAAGACTGGACAACATAAGCGAGTCCCGCTGGTCTTCCTCTTTGGTTGCCTCTTTTCTTTTACGACGGGCTTCAGGATCGTTGGCGAACTTCTGCAGCTTTTGATCGTCCTTGGCCCGCTGCTCAGCCGTCAATGGCTTGTCGTTGATGGCTATCGTTCTTATCAGGCCTCCCTGGGGGGTCTGGATCACTTCTTTGGTGATCGAATGGCCCTTTTCCTCAGTGCGGTCCTTGAACATGAAATACACATGGGAATCGTTGGCCTTGATCTCATTGGCCGCGGCGCGGCGCACGAGTTCGTTGGGGTCCACCGGTGGTCTCGACTGGGCGTGACCCAACACGCCGATGATGAACGCGACTATCACCGCGGCCACCGTACGACCCATGTGCTTTCTCGACAGCTTCACACCTGCCTCTAGGTCTGACTGCAAGTTTACTCCCAAACAAATTAGACGAAACGGCGGGCCACTTAGTTGCTTTTTCGACAAGGCCGCCCGTTCTGCTTTAGAAGGGCTCGGCATCTATCGGTTGAGTGTTGCCGGCGACAAAGCGTTCTGACAGGTATCTCTCAACACATTATCCGGAAGAGGGTTGGAATAGACGACGGCTCTTTCGTACGGCTCCATCTTTGAAGAAAGAATGTAGACTGAACGCCTCGAATTTTGCGTCGGCCCGATCAGAAAAAGGCAGTCCCATTGGGTTTTGGCCGTGTCCGCACGAGAAAAACCGTTGTTCCCCCTGGTGACCGGTTCGGCTCGTCCGGCCGACATTCTGTTCGGGCCGACGCATAGGGTCGTCAGCAACCGTGTAGCCAAACTGGAGAATACCCGCCAAACGCCAGCCGCTTCAAGGCCATAACACCCGAACTCCTCACTCAACCAAAACGCTAGTTTTACTTGAAAGGCAACACCCATCTGCCAACTTTGATACCCGCGATACCATCCCTGAGCAGACGCGTTCCTGCACCATTTCGCGCTCTCCGCTCTGACGATTCGGAGGTCTCGTGGTCAACTTCGCCATTGCGACCGACGAATTGATAGCCGCCACAGTCCATGGCAGCAGTGTAGATTTGTAGGGGGCAGGACGCCTCATGCTGAACAAACGCATTAAACCTGGGCAAACGCTCTCGAGTCCGCCAATCACACCGAATCCGCGACTAATGCGACGAATTGTCATTCCTGAGTTGCTCGACGACGATCTCGGCACCGCCGCGGAGATCGCGCAAACCCTGACCGATTTGCGGCATATCAATCAGTGGTTCGGGGAATGCGGACCACTAGCGAGTTACTGCGCCAAGTCGCGCGCGCGACTGGTTGCCGGAAGCTCTCAATACTTGAAGTGGGCGCCGGAGCCGGAGACGTGCCGTTGGCGGCGCAACGCGTGTTAGCGGGATATGGCTTCAGTTTGCAGGTGACCCTTCTGGATCGCATCTGGTCGCATCTGCCACATGAAGGCGCAGCCTCGGTTGCAGGCGACGCTTTGCACTTGCCCTTTCGGAACGAATCGTTCGATGTCGTAAGCTGTTCGCTGCTGGCCCATCATTTTGAGCCCAAAGCGTTGGTGGAATTCGCCACGGAATCCCTGCGCGTCTCCCGGCGGGCAGTGTTGATCAACGATCTCATCCGCAGCCGGCTGCATCTGTTTCTGGTTTATCTTGGCTTGCCGCTCTTCCGCAGCCGTATCACCTGGCATGATGCACCTGCGTCTGTCCGTCGGGCTTACACCTGCAACGAGATTCGCAGTGCTGCTGGCGAAAGTAGAGAGCCGGAAAAGTTCAGGTTTCGCGGCATTTCCTGTTTCGTATGGGCGTGTTGCTGTGGAAGTGAGAGATGGCAGCACTTAGCATTTAGCACTTGGCATTTAGCACTTGGCATTTAGCAACCACTGGGGTTCGCACAACATCGTGACAGTCTTAAGATTTCCCATCGCGATGAACTCCTGCTTCATCGCACTAGGGGCCTGCGGACCGCCGGCTGCTAAATGTTAACTGCTAACTGCCAAATGCTAACTGCTAACTGCTAACTGCTAAATGCCAAGTACTGATCCCCAATTCGACCTCGCAATCGTGGGAGCGGGCCCGGCTGGAACCTCCTGTGCGATTACAGCGTCGCGGCTGGGCGCACGAGTTGTGCTTTTCGAGGCGAAAGACTTCCCGCGACATAGGGTCTGCGGAGAATTTGTTTCGGCGGAGTCTCTCGACGTCCTTGCTGGCTTGCTGCAACATGTACCAGCGGCGGAGGAGCTCTTCCGGACTGCTCCCGCAATCCACCGCATGCGTCTGCTGCTGGGCGAGCGGGTAATCGCGGCGCCGGTTACTCCTCCGGCGTTGAGCATTTCAAGGTATGAACTCGATTCCTTGCTGTGGAACGCTGCGCGCCGGTCTGGAGCGGAGACTCATCCCAATTGCGAAGTAGTCGGCAACGACGGTGACGGTCCGTTCACGTTGCAAACCTCTTCCGGAACCTTTAGTGCCAAAGCCCTGATTGTCGCGGCAGGCAGGTGGTCGCAGTTCACCGCGGACCGGGCGGTCCCTTCAGGTCCCAAGTGGATTGGCCTCAAGGCGCATTTTCAAGAACCCTGGACCGAGCCTTGTACCGATCTTTATTTTTTCGCGAATGGCTACTGTGGCGTGCAACCGGTGACGCAGGGTGTGGTGAACGCCTGCGCAATGGTCCGCTCCGACCGGGCGACTTCGCTGGAAGAGGTTTTCAAACTTCACCCAAGGTTAGCGCACCGGGCGAAGAATTGGCGCGCGATCATGCAGCCCGTCAGTACTGCGCCGCTGATCTATCGCGAGCCGCAGCCGGTGCAAGGGAACACAATATTTGTTGGCGACGCAGCCGCGTTCATCGATCCGTTCGCCGGCGACGGCATTTCCATTGCTCTGCGCAGCGGTCGGGTTGCCGCGCAGTGCTTGAGTGAGTTCCTGCTGGGCAAAGATTCGCTGGTAACCGCGGTTGCGGCGTATCAGCAAGAGTACGGCATGCAGTTCGCTCCGTTGATCTCAGCCGCGGCACGAGTCCGTTCGCTCTTTTCGTTGCCGGCCATGGCGAAGCCGGTCGTTTTCGAGTTGCTAAGGTTACCGGGTTTAATCCCGTACATGATTCGGAAAACAAGAAGCGCTGGGTGAAAACCGAAGAGGAGCAGCCAAGAGCGAACAGCGGCTACCGAATCACCAACACTTCCCGTATGTTGTCCCGCCCGAGGAAGAACTTGATCGAGGAATATTCGCGGAAGAGATTCTCGACATGCCGGTTGTTGAAGATACGTTGCAGTTTGTAGGGGCGGGCCGGCTGCAGTTCCAGGGTGTCCTTGGAAGCGATGTTGTAGCGGTAAAAGGGAGCGTCGGGGCCGGCATCCTTCGTGTGGAAGAAGGCCAACATGATGCCACCCGGTTTCATGGCGACCTGGATGCGCTCGATTAGCGGCTTCACCAGAGGCTCGGGCAAAAAATCGGCGAGGTCCCAGAACATGACTGCATCGAATTCCTCTCTTGAGAACGACCAGGTTTTCCCGAAGAAAGCGCTCGACATCGATAGTGGTGCCGCCGTCACCGTTAGGGATGATAAGAGATTTGTCGGTCGCAGTCCGGAGCACGTCTTCCTGATGAAACCTATGTCCCAAGCCGGTCATGAAGGTGATGTTGGCCGGCGAGGTAGAGCCCAAATCGAGAACCTTCAGGCCTTCTTCGCGAGAGATCGACCGGATAAATTCATTGAAGCCGGTGGAGCGACGGCTCACCCGCTGGCCGGGCACAACTCTCGTCATCCGAGCCCTGCCGGACAGAGCCACCGAATAGCCTGCTGAAGATACCAGGAGCCACTGCGCTCCATTGTATGGGCAGAACGCTTCAACCATCAATCTTTTCGCGTCGAACACGGTAGCAAGCGCCCGGTAGGATGGCGGCCAGGAAGATTTACGGGACGCTCTCAGCGAGGCGCCCCGTTAAAGGCAATGGCCCCTAGAACTTCTTGGGCTCGAGCAGCGATCCTTGTGCGGAGCTAGCGGCTACGGGAGCAGCTGCCGCCAGTGCAGGGGCAGGGGGTTTGGTTTCCAGCTTGGAAGCAGGTTCTGGTTTCTGGATATCGATCGTGCCCTTGAAGAAAGCGCCATCTTCGATTGAAATCCGCGCGGTGGAAATATCTCCGGTTAGGGACGCGGTTTTGCGCAATTCGACGCGCTCGGTGGCGTGGACGTCGCCATCCACCCTGCCATGCAGAATCACATTGCGGGCTTCGATGTTGGCACGCACCCGTCCATTGGGACCGACCGTGAGGCTTTGCCCGCGCAACGAGATTGAGCCCTCGACTTCGCCGTCAACGGCTAAATCTTCACTGCCGGAGAGTTCCCCCTTCACGACGACCGACTTGCCGATGGTGGCGATCTCGTTGGTGCGCAAGCTCTCGCTGCGGACAGGTTCGGCCGGACGCGGTGTCGCGCTCGCAGCCGGATTGAAAGCCGAGCCGGACGGGCTGGGGTCAGGTACAGGCGTCGTATATTCGTCTTCTTTGCGCTTCCACATACTGTTGAGCTCCAAGCGGTCGCGGCGCCGGCCAGCAGGCGTCCGCGGCGCACCTCATTGGGGCACCCTCAACCGCTTGCAAGAGCATACCCAACCGAGAGCGTAGCCGCAAACCATTTTGCCGGCCAAACCGCAAAATTGCAGTGACTTTCGGGCGACTCCCCCGCAGCAATCGAGACTATTTACCCAAGACAATGTCAATTCCGGCTAAGAGCAATTTCAGCTTCTCCCCTGAGAGTCGGCCTACATGCTCGGTCAGCAGGTCTTTGTCGATGGTGACGATTTGGGAAACGTTAGCCACAGAGTTCTTGGATAGTCCCGTGAGACGCGCTGAGAGATCAACGTTGCCCGGCGCCAAAGCCCACTTGAGGTTGCTGGTCAGGGGTACACACACAACCGTTGCAATGCGGCTGCGATTTAAAGCGTCACCTTGCACGACAACGACCGGTCTCCGAAACCCGGGACCTGACCCTTGGGGCGGAGGGAGCTCTGCCCACCAAATCTCGCCTTGTGCGATTACCACTGGCTGCGCTGGAGGATACGCCGGCCAGCCGACGTGACAAACGGATCTTTGACCTCCCCGATCTCAGTGCAGGCTTTGTTGAACGCCTGGGTTAGTTCCTCTGGAGAGTGGCGCGCCAGATATTCCCGAAGCGCGTCGCTGAAAACTCGGCTGCGCGATCGCTTGGTGCGACGGGCCAGTCGCTCCGCCCCTTCGAAGACATCGTCTGGAATCGATACCGCCGTTTTCATACCAAAAGTATAACCACAGCTTCGCCATCAGGCAACTACGAGCTCTGGGAATGGCGGCGGGAGAATCGTTTTTTTGGGCCTCCCAAAAGTTCGACGTCATGTTTGTTTGTCACAAATTCCCAACTCCGCCTCCCGTATAATTGCAGGTTTCGTACCTCTCGCCGACGCGCAAGCAAATCCACCGGCGAGAGACTCAGGACTTATTCCCATGACGCAAATTGAACTGATTCTTGCCCGCGAAATTCTGGATTCGCGCGGTAATCCTACGGTAGAAGCTGACGTGATCCTCGAGAGCGGAGCGCGCGGGCGGGCGGCCGTCCCCAGCGGGGCCTCCACCGGCGAGCACGAGGCGCTGGAACTGCGCGATGGCGACAAGGGCCGCTATGCGGGCAAGGGTGTCCTGAAGGCCGTCGAGAACATCGACGAGGAGATCGGCCCTGAATTGGAGGGCATGGACGCAAGCGAACAGCGCGACCTCGACAATGCCATGCTGGCGCTTGACGGTACGCCCACAAAAAGCAAGCTAGGCGCGAATGCCATTTTGGCGGTGTCGATGGCGGCGTCGCGCGCCATGGCTGACCACCTGGGCATTGAACTGTACCAATACCTCGGCGGGTTCACCGCCGGTCTTCTGCCCACGCCCATGATGAACATCTTGAACGGCGGCGTACATGCCGACAACAACGTGGACTTTCAGGAGTTCCTCATCATGCCGGTGGGCGCAACCTCGTTCAGCGAAGCTCTGCGCTGGGGCGTCGAGACCTTTCATGTGCTCAGAGGTGTGCTGAAGAAGCGCGGCTACAACACCGCGGTCGGCGACGAAGGTGGCTTTGCTCCGTCGGTGAAGTCGAATACGGAAGCGATCGAAGTAATACTCGAAGCTATCACCCAGGCGGGATATAAGCCTGGAGAGCAGATTGCGATTGCGCTCGATCCGGCCGCCAGCGAATTTTACGACAGCACCAAAAAGAAGTATGTCTTCAAGAAGTCCGACAAGAGCGAGCACTCCAGCGAAGACATGGTGAAGTTCTGGGCTGACTGGGTGCGCCAGTATCCCATCGTCTCTCTTGAGGACGCTTTCGCAGAGGATGATTGGGAAGGTTGGAAGATGCAGACTGCCGAGCTGGGCAGCAAGATTCAACTCGTCGGCGACGATATTTTCGTGACCAACATCGAGATTTTCCAGCGCGGCATCGACGCTGGCGTGGCGAACTCCATCCTCATCAAGCTGAACCAGATTGGCACGGTCAGCGAGACCATCGACGCCATCAACCTGGCGCGCCAGAACGGCTACACCGCAGTCATCTCGCACCGCTCGGGCGAGACGGAAGACACGTTCATTGCCGATCTTGCCGTCGCTACCGGCGCAGGGCAGATCAAGACGGGTTCGGCTTCGCGCACCGATCGCATCGCCAAATACAACCAGTTGCTGCGCATCGAAGAAGAACTCGGCCCGGCGGCTAGGTTCCTGGGATTGAAAGCTCTGAACTATCACGGGGAGCTGGCGGGGAAGGCAAAGGCGTAGGGCGAGTTTCAGGTTTCAAGTTTCGGGCTTCAGTGGGTTTCAAATCCCTGAATTGTCATCCCAACCGAGGACTTCAGTCCGAGCGGAGGGATCTGCGGTGGTGAAGGGAACGTCGTCGGTCATCAGCTTTGAGACTGACATTTTTCCGGAATTAATCATTACCGAGCAGGACCCCGGTTTAGAGGCCACAGCGTACGGTTTGCTGGCAGACTTCCTCACCGCGGTCAGGAGTTCCTAAAATGTCATCGAGCGCAAGAATTGCCACAACCACGCGAAAGCTGGATGTGGATTGGGTTCGTCAACAGTTTCCCTCGCTGCATCAGCAGGTGAGTGGGCAGCCCGCTGTGTTCTTCGACGCCCCGGGCGGCACCCAAGTACCGCAACGCGTGATTGACGCGATTGCCAATTACCTGTCTACGAGCAATGCGAACAGCGGTGGGCCCTTCGCCACCAGCCAGCGTACCGATCAGATGATCGCCGACGCGCGTGCCGCGATGGCGGACTTCTTCAATTGTGCCAGCGATGAAGTGGTCTTCGGCGCCAACATGACGACTCTGACTTTTGCCTTGAGTCGCGCCCTAGGTCGAGAACTGAAGAGCGGGGACGAGTTGCTGGTGAGCTGCCTGGATCATGACGCAAATGTCTCGCCGTGGGTGTGCCTGGAAGAGCGCGGGGTGAAGGTGCGCACGGCTGACATCAAGCCGGGCGACTGTACTCTTGATATGTTTGACCTCTCAGCGAAAATTCGTCGCAACACTCGCATGGTAGCGGTGGGCTGGGCTGCCAACGCCGTGGCCACAATCAACGATGTTCACGAGATCGTGCGGCTGGCGCACGCGGCCGGCTCCATGGCTTTTCTTGATGCGGTACATTACGCGCCACATGGGCCGATTGACGTCCGCGCCATTGACTGTGATTTTCTGGCATGCTCCAGCTACAAGTTCTTCGGGCCGCACCTCGGTATTCTTTTCGGCAAGCGCGAGCAGTTGCAGCGGCTTCGTCCCTACAAACTTCGTGCCTGCACCGAGAAGCTACCCGACCGCTGGGAAACCGGAACGCAGAACCATGAATGTCTGGCGGGGCTGATCGCAGCCATCGACTACATCGCCGATGTGGGGCGTCATCACGACCCTGAAGTGAAGACGCGGCGCGAAGCTATCCTGGCGGCGTATGAAGTTTTCAGGCAGCATGAGCACGGACTGGTCGAGCAATTAATCGATGGATTGCTGGCGATTCCGGGGCTCACTTTCTACGGCATTAGAGAGGCAGCGAAGTTTGATCAGCGAACGCCGACGGTGGCCGTCCGCCTGGAGGGTTACACGCCGCGCGAATTGGCGACGTACCTCGGCAAACGCGGCATCTTCACGTGGGATGGAAACTACTACGCTGTCGACCTCGCCGAGCGTCTGGGTGTGCAAAGCTCCGGAGGCATGTTGCGCATCGGGTTGGCGCACTACAACACGGCCGAAGAGGTGGAGCGGTTGCTGGCAGAGTTGCGGAAACTGAGCAATTAGCAATTAGCAACTAGCAACTAGCCTTTAGCTCTCAGTTTTAGCACCTCAACACCAGATGAACGTGATGAACTAGAGCGGTTCCGAGGTTGGTGTATCCGCACGCCCGGGTAGTGCGGGCCTTCAGGCCCGCGTATAAGGCAAGAAGAAAAACTGCTTAAGCCGCTGAGGTCGTCGACCTCAGCGGCTTAAGCGAGGCCTTTGGGCGCGGCGAACGCGGCGCTGAAGCGCCGCACTACCCGAGCAAACCGGACACATCAATTGCGGAACCGCTCTAATTCATGCGCAGGCCCACTCTACTTGAGCTCGCAGCGGCCTTCGCTAGGCCCTTAAACCACCGGCTACAGTGGTTTCACACTTGGCGTATGGGTGATGGGTGGAGCACGCCTTCAGGCGTGCATGACTGCCGTCGGTTCGGGGATCGCGCTCTAGCGCCTGAGGTAAGGGTCCTATCACCGCAGCGGCTAAAGCCGTTTCCTTTCCGAATCTTAACTGCACCGCTGAAGCGGTGCTCCACCCCATACATCAAGTGTGAATCTGCTCTAGTCCCTAACCGCCAAAAGTAACTGCCAAATGCCACATCGACGTTCTCGCCGTTGATTTATAATCCGCCCGTCCCCAAAAAGGAGAGGACCGGGATGCGCGGCGTGCCTCGCTGGTTGGCAGTGTTGGCTGTGGTCGCGACGGGGGCGATGGTATGTGCCTTCACCATGCGACATGCGATGGCGCCTGCAACCTTGGTGTTGCAACTCTCCGACGCAACGGTGCCTGCCGACGGTTTCACTTCCACGGAACTAAGAATCTCGCCATCCACTGGCCGCCCTCTGCGCGGCCTACAGGTTACAGCGCAAGATCCGCATCGCGCCGCCGTAGAGTCAGTGACGGTTGAGGGCGACACCGCGACCGCGTCACTACGGGCCGGTGTTTTGCCAGGCGAGACCAAGGTGCGGATCACGGTTCCCGGTTTCGCGCCGCAAGAGATCGCGTTACGCACGACGCTTGATCCCAGTGACACGATCGGAGACGGCACTCCGGATTTCTTGCGCTTGCACGATGCTGCCGACCGCGTTACGTTTCGGCGGTGGTTCACCTTCCTGGCCGAGGCGCAGTATTTCCGCGGACGGGCGTTGCCGGCCGAGATCGACGATTGCGCCGCGCTCTTGCGTTTTGCCTACCGCGAGGCGTTGCGCCTACACGATGCCGCATGGGCGCGCGAGATGGCACTGCCGGGTCCGGCGTCGGCAAGTGACATCCAGCAATATCAATACCCTTACACGCCGCTTGGGGCGGGGCTCTTTCGGGTGCGTGGCGGACGCTTTCAGGCTGGCGATCTCAACGATGGCGCGTTTGCGCAATTCGCGGACGTGGAAACGCTGTGGCGGCATAACACGCACTTCATTGGTCGTGGTCTGAATCGCGCACAACCCGGCGACCTGCTGTTCTTCCGCCAGGATGGTCAGCGGATGCCATTCCACGCGATGATCTTTCTTGGACGAGGACAGATAGAGCCCAGCAACGAACAGTATGTCGTCTATCACACTGGTCCGAGTGGCAGTTCTGCGGGGGAAATTCGTCGAGTCGCACTGACGCAACTGTTGAACTATCCCGACGCGCGCTGGCGGCCGATATCGGCCAACCCCGGCTTTCTCGGTATCTATCGGTGGAACATCCTGCGGGGTGCGGAATGATGCGCCTTAGAAAGGTGTGTGAGAGATGTGCCGTCCCTGAAGGGACTCGATTCTATTTTCCACTTTACCCAGCTCTGAAGCGCTGGGCTAAGCTCTTTCGCCCCTCCTCCACCCCATTTCGCGCAAAAGCGGCGCGAACTGGGGACGCCGGCTGCGGGGCTCGCTTTTTGCGCGATTCGTTCCGCCGAGCCGACTCAAAACGAGTACCCACACAGACTTTTACGCCCTGGGCTAAATTCAATGCCGCCCCTCCTCCACGCGATTTCGCGCAAAAGCGGCGCGAACTGGGGACGCCAGTTGCGGGGCTGGGTTTTGCGCAGTCATCACATCATGCCAACTCAGAACGAATTTTCCCATACGCTTTGAAGCCCGCTCGTGATGACAAGAGCAGAGGATTCGTATGGGCGCACCCCTCGGCAAACTCAGGGCAGGCTCTTCTGAAGGTGCGCCCCTTCAAAACCACGTGCGCTCTCTGGACTGTTGTCGTCCTATTGCTTCAAATATTGGTGCTGCCGCTGGTCGCCCAGGAGGACACCGATACCGGACCCTCGTTCTCTTTGACTAGTCAACGCACCTACCTGCCGGGAGAGAAGCCGGAAGTCTCGGTCTATTCACACAACGTGAACGCGCTGGAGTTCCGGGTCTATCGCGTGAACGATCCGGTAAAGTTCTTCAGCCAGATGCAGGAGCTGCATAACTTCGGCGGACGCGCGCCCAGCCTGCCCAAGCAGGCGCGCACCTGGCTGGAAAAATTTCACGCCTGGAAACACCGCATCTGGGCGTGGTTTCGCGATTTTATTCGCGCACAATTCTCGCCCGAGTCGCGTCACAAGATTCGGCTATGGGAGATGAGCGGAGGCGAGAAGAAGTCAGGAGCGAAGGTCGAGACCTACGCACAAGTCCCTGTGCTCAATAAGCAGCAAGTAGTTTCGGTTTGGACTTGGACGGTGCCGTCACATGAGCGCTGGGAGAGCCAGAACGTCGCGATCCCGGTGAATGACAAGGGCGTGTACCTGGTGGAGGCGACCAACGGCGCGCTTCGCGCTTACACGATTATCGTGGTCACCGAGATTGCAGTCATCACGAAGGCTGCACCGGGCCGGCTGATGAGTTTTGTGGTCAATCGGCGTAGCGGCGATCCAATCGCGGGAATCATGGTGCGGGTGTGGGTCGATCAGAAAGAAGTTGCCGCCAAGACAACCGACCAGCAGGGCTTGTTGGATACCACCCTGACCGAGACGAAGCCCGAGAACGTTGCAGTCCTGGCGACGAGTGCAGACCAGTTCGCAATCAACACACCCGGTGCATGGAACCTGGGCGACGATCCCAACGCGAGCTTGCGCGGTTACACCTACACAGACCGGCCCGTGTATCGGCCCGGGGACACGGTACATTTCAAGTCCATCGTTCGCGCGCAGAAGGTGAGCGGTTACATTATTCCGCAGAACCGTGATCTGAGACTGGAGATGCGGGATCCGCGGGACTACCGCACCATCTGGCAGCAGACGGTAACGCTCTCCGAGATGGGCGCCGCCGAGTGGAATTACGTCATTCCTACCGACGCCAATCTGGGGTTCTATTACCTCTCGATGCAGATGGGCGAACGCTACGTCGAAGGCACCAGCTTTACGGTGGAGGACTACAAGAAGCCTGAGTACCAGGTGAAGGTGACGGCGCAGACTCCGCGCGTGCTGCAGGGGCAACCGATCAAGGCGACGATCGATGCGCGCTATTACTTTGGCGAGCCGGTTGCGAATGCGAAGGTGACGTGGGTGGTCCATACCTCGACGTACTGGCCGATGGGACGCGACGAAAGCGACGACGAAGCTGGTGCATCTCCGGAGGGCGACAATGAAGCCGGCAATCCCGGCGGCGATGACACTTACGGCGGAGAGCAAGAGAGCGAGAAGACCGGTACGCTCGACGCCGATGGCAAGTTGCAGATTACGATTCCGACGAAGGTTGACAGCAAGAAGCGCGACTTGACCTATCGCATTGAAGCGCGCGTGACCGACGCCGGCAACCGCGAAATTGTGGGCCACGGCTTCGCGCTCGCGACCTACGGCAGCTTCTTCCTGACGGCTGAGCCGGACTCGTACATTTACACCAAGGGAAGCACGGCGACCATCACCATCACCGCGCAAGACTATGATAAGAAGCCAGTTCAAACATTGTTCCACGTGGAACTAAATCGTTGGGATTGGCGCAAAGGCGCAGGGCAATCGGTTACCACTACGCAGGGCCAAACCGACACGAGCGGCAAAGCGCAGGTCAAACTCACCATCCCCGATGCCGGCGAGTTTCGCGTTCGTGTGATCGCGACGACCCCGGAGAATCGCACAGTCGAGACCACCGCGTTCCTGTGGGCTCCGGGTGAGAGTCCATGGTGGAGCGGGCCCGCGCAGGAGCGTGTGCAGATCGTCCCAGACAAGAAGACGTATCAGCCGGGTGACACTGCGCACGTGCTGATCGTTACCAGCAAAGAGCCGACTTCGGTGCTGGTGACGGTCGAGGGTAACGGACTCTACTCCGGCCGGGTGATCAAGAGCAGCGGCGGCAGTATCACGGTGGACGTTCCGATCAAGCCCGAGTACGCTCCCAACTTCTACGTGGCGGCGGTGTTCATTCGCGACAACAAGCTGTATCAGGGATCCAAGAGTCTTACCGTGCCACCGATTCAGCACGAGTTGAATGTGCAACTGCTGCCCTCCAAGCCGCAATACCAACCGGGCGAAGCGGCGAGTTACACCATCAAGGCGACGGACTCCAGCGGCAAGCCGGTGGCAGCGGAGTTCAGCCTCGGTGTGGTGGACGAGGCGATCTACGCGATCAAACCCGATACGGTGGGCAGCATCGTCAATGCTTTTTACGGCCGCGTCTATTCGAGGGTGAGCACCGAGACTTCGCTGACGTATTACTTCAGCGGGCAGGCAGGCAAACGTGCGATGCAGTTGGCCAACGTGCGCTCGTCGAAAGCGATGGCGCAACTGAAGCCCGAGCGCCTGGTGCAGCCCAAGATACGCAAAGCATTTCCTGATACCGCGTACTGGATGGCGGACGTTCGCACCGGCAGCAACGGACAAGCTACGGTGCACTTCGATTATCCCGACGCCATCACGTCGTGGCGTGCAACCACGCGAGGGGTAACGCAAGACACCAAAGTCGGCAGCGCGGTGGTAAACACCATCGTGCGCAAGAACCTGATGGTGCGACTGGTAGCGCCGCGCTTCTTCCGCCGCGGCGACGAGATAACTCTCTCGACGATCGTGCAGAATTATCTGCCGACGGACAAAGTGGCGCAGGTGTCGATGGTATTTGAGGGTCTCCAGGTGCTCGACGGCGGCCAGCAGAACGTCAACGTCCCGAGCCGCGGATTGATGAAGGTGGATTACCGAGTGCGCGTGCTCGATGTGGATTCGGCGAAGGTACTGGGCAAAGCGCTAACAGATGTGGAAAGCGACGCGATGGAACTGACGCTGCCAGTCGTTCCGTTCGGCGTGAAGCTGGCCGTGGCGAAAGCGGGATCGGTCGCGGGCGCTGGCAATACCGACACGGTACAGCCGCTGACCGTTCCCGGCAGGCGCTGAGGCGGGAACTCGCAAGCTGACGATCGGCGTGACGCCTTCAATCGCGGGCACAGTCTTCGCCGCGCTCGACTTCTTGACTTCCTATCCGTACGGCTGCACCGAACAGACCATGTCGAGCTTCCTGCCCGATGTGTTGGTCGCCGACGCGCTGAAGAAGTTGGGAGTGAAATCGAACATCGATCCGCAGGTGCTGAACAAGCAGGTGCAGGCGGGTCTCGACCGGCTCTACAACTATCAGCATCCCGACGGCGGTTGGGGCTGGTGGCAGACTGACGACAGCCAGGCCTTCATGACGGCGTACGTGCTCGCCGGGCTGAGTCAGGCAAAGGCGGCGGGATTTGACGTCAAGCAGGACGCGATCGATCGCGGGCGGGGCTGGTTGCGTCCGCAGTTCGATCAGTCGGGAAAGGTGAAGACTGATCTGCGCGCCTACATGGCCTACGCGCTGGTGTTGAGCGGAACACGTGACGCGGCAGTACTGGATTCAGTCTGGAACCAGCGCTCGACCTTGACCGCCTACGGGCAGGCGCTGCTCGGACTTGCGATGCTGGAGATGAACGATGGCCGCGCGAACGAGTTGAGCAAGCAAATTGAAGCTGAGGCGAAGCAGGACAACTCACAAGCTTGGTGGCCAAGCGACACTAACTATTTGATGGAGTTCTCCGGCGACACCACGCCCGAGACGACGGCTTATGCGCTAAAACTCATCGATCACACCGATGCGGCGAGCCCGCTGCTATCGAAAGCTGCGGTCTACCTGGTGAACCATCGTGACCAAGGCTACTACTGGGAGTCGACTGAGCAGACGGCGATGGTGATCTACGGACTCACCGATTACCTGGAGCGCACGAAAGAGTTGCAGCCGAACTACAGCGTGGAGGTCCAGGTGAACGGCAAGACGGTGGCGACCAAGAAGTTCACCGCTGCCGATGCCCTGGCACCCGCGACCACGGTTGTGCTGAATGAGTTGCAATTGGTGGACGGAGCGAACCAGGTTCGAATCGCGAAGTCCGGCGACGGGCGGCTGTACTGGTCGTTGCGGGGAGAGTATTACTCCAGCGAATCGAAGGTGGTGAATACCGGCAGCTTCAAGTTGAGCGTGGCACGCCAATACTACCGGCTGTCGCAGCAACAAAAAGACGGGCGCGTGGTGTATCACCTCGACAAACTCACAGGGCCGGTGCAGGTCGGCGACACTCTGGCGGTGCGCCTGACCGTCGGTGGTAACGACTGGCGGTACCTGATGATCGAAGATCCGATCCCATCAGGGACCGAATCGATCGCGCGTGATGATCTGTATGAACTGGATGAGCGTCCTGACTGGTGGGGACGCTGGTTCAGCAATCGTGAACTGCGCGACGATCGCACTACCTTCTTCAACATGTACTTCCCGCAAGGGCAGCATGAATACGTGTACCTGCTGAAGGTGGTAAATCCCGGCGTCTTCCATGTGAGCCCAACCAGCGTGCAGCCGATGTATCAGCCGCAATATCTCTCGACCAGTGATGCTCTAACGGTGACGGTGAAATGACCGCAAAACACAGTGGCGTGGCGAAGATGTGGCTGCTGAACCTCGTCGGCAATGCCGCGCTGCTCAATACCGCTTATTACTGGTTGCTGTTGCCGGATGCGCATGGCTGGCAGGTCGCGGGTTCTGGAGCATCGCGATTGTGGTGGTGTTTTTCGGCTTGTGGCTGCGCACTGGGACGTTCGCCTACTTCAGGGTTGCAGAGTTTCGAGACAATGCAACCGTGTGGCGCGCTTTCCGCCACGCGTTGCGGCACATCGTCGCGCTGGCGGTGTGGGCTATTTTCCTGGTGGTGACGGTGTTGCTGCTGATTTTTCTTCGCCGGGATGCGCCGCAGTTCGGGGTGTGGTTCTGGCAGAAGGCGCCGTCATTCTTGCGCGTCGGCAGCCCTAAGCAGGTCTTCCACGCCACTGACTGGCTGTTGTGGTTCCTGTTGTGGGTACTGGCGCCAGCGGTGTGGCTGCCCATCGCTACCACGGTTGCGGCCGCCGGATTCAGATTGAAGCGCATGGCGCGCTCCCTGCGCGTCTTGCGGCACCCTGCGTATTGGGTGTGGTTCTGCACGCTGATGCTGGTCGGAGCGTATGTTCCGTACCGTTTGGTCTGGTGGATCCCCGACCTCAGTGACCTGCGCAAACAGGCATGGAGCATGGGGCTGCGATTCCTCGTGGCTTACGTCCTATTAATTTCGGTATGGGTGGCGTTGTTGTTGGTCGTCGGTACGCGAGTGGAGAAGGAAGACGAAATCGTAACCGCAGATTTACACGGATGAATTGCGAACCGGGGAACTTCAGATTCGTCACGCAACCCGATTCCGTGTTTGTTTTCGACGCCGCCAGGCCGTCAAGGCGAAAATTGCTATGCCAGATCTGAATCCCTGAACTTTCGTCTGGCGCCATGGCGGATGTGGAGCACGTCGACCCGCTTCTGTTTCTCCAGGACGCGATAGATCACACGATAGATATGAGCACTGTGGCCAAAGAGCAACTGCCGCAGCTGGTCTCTCTTACGAATCAAGGGGCATCGGTTCGGCTGCTTTTCCAGGCTTAGAATGGCTTTTTTGAGCGCCCGATACCATTTCAGGGCGGCATGGGAATGCTCAGCGTTGACTTCTTCATAAAGGCCAGCAAGGTCGCGCTCAGCGCGCAGGGTAATGTTAACGAGATATGCCATGCGTGGCTTCGAACTCGTCGAAAAACGTCCTCGCAGGCCGAGTCTTTCCTCTTTTAGTGTCCTCAATGCCCTGCCGGATACCTTCCGCGGCATCGGCTCGGGCGGCGATGTCAAGCAGGCGTTGATAGGATTCCGCGTCCTGCACGATAGCTGCCGCCCTCCCTTTTACCGTGAGCACAACGGGGCGCTTGCTCTTCTTGAGTTGCTTTATGAACTCGCTTGAACGGCGCCGGAAGTTCGTCAGCGATTGGATGTCACGCGTGATATCAAGCATCGACCTGCTCATATTAAGCACCTTTTTAGGTGCCAACAGGATATCACGTGTCCCTAGAAGGACATCACCAGCTGTTATCCACCTGTCCAGGCTTAGGAGTGACTTGGGGGCGAAGTGGTGCTTCGACAGCGGCGCTCCCGCGGGTAGTGCTCTTCGTACTTACGTCGGCCGGCACGCCATTCTGCACCCAATCGAGCAATGCTTCCTTGCCATGTTGCCGCGCGAGTTGCGCCACCCGCGCTCGGGCGCCGGCGTAGGCGTGCCGTAATTCTTCCTCACTCACCGGAGCACGCAGAGTCTTCTCCAAGCTCTTCAAGTCGTAGGAGTCTTCGCTTTGTTTCGAAGCGGCGTTCGGTGCTGTGAGATACAGCACAAGCCCTTCACGGAACCATAGCGGCGTTCCCGGAAGGGCGTAGGAATCGATCAGCATGTGCAGCAGTTCATGGTGAATTGTGCTCTCCAGCGTACCTGCCTCGCGCAACACGTCGGAGGGTTGCATCTGGATAGTGCGCCCGCGGGTCGAAGCCGCCACCCATCCCGGCTCTCCCGTAGAGTTGCGGAAAGCCGCAACCGTCGGATAAATCTTCAGGCGCGGGGAAGCGCGATAAAGCAGTCCAGTATTTTCTTCGGACTCATGTATAACGCCAGTCGCGAGCGTCAAGAGCGGGCGATCATGATCAGGACGAGTGGTCAGCAACACGACATCCTCGTTGGCGAGCTGCTGCCACGGTATGCCCTGCGCGCTTACGCCCAGACGCGTGCCCGGGTAGTAGAAGCTGAGAATCTCGCGATAGGAGTGACCTTCCTCGCCCATGACTTCAGCACCCACCTGGCACAGGCCAACTCCGTGCCCGGAGCCCCGGCCATGAAAGGTGACGCGGTCGCCCGCGTCGCTCACGTCGTACCAGTTACTCTTCATGCGGTCCCATCCAATGTGGCGGCCGACGGCGGAGCGGAAAGTTAGCGCGGGTACGGTGATGGCGGCGCTTCCGGTGACGCGCAGAAACTCCACACGTCCGCTGGGCGTTCGATGCAAAACGGACACCGCACGCAGAGTGCCGGGAACGACGATGCCATCAGCCGCGAGCGCGCGTTGCAACTCTCGCTTCGCGACTTCGCTGCGCCACTGGGTGCTTCCGTTGCGAACGCAATACTGATCGGAGTGCTGGACCAGAAACGGCGCGCGCGGCTCATTGTTCCCGAGAACAAAATGCCCGTCCTCGGTGGTGCCTCCACAGTTAGCGTGATAGTAGGTGGCAGCCGGTTCGCCGTCATACCAGAGAACTTCGCCCGCAGTCGCGTCGGCGATGCTACGCAAATGGGCATCAATGCCAGAGATGCGCAAGTCCTGACAATGGGTGGTGTCGCAGAAGTCGAATCCTTCCAGGGTATGGCGGCTGCCAAAGTGCATCGCGTAGGTACGCGCGGCGACTGCCATCGCCTTCAGCGCCTCATGGGACTTGAAGGTCCCTACTTCTCCGGCGAGCACGCCCGCGATGTACTCCTCCATCGGCATGAACGCGGTGATCAGCAAGTGGCTGTCACTGGCGCGAATCTCAATTGGAAAATCAGCGCGCAAGGGAGGATAGCCAGTGGCGTTCATTTGGTACGTGCCACTCACGTGGAAGTCAGAGAAGGATGATTTGTTTCCTTCGATCTCAATCTTCGCGGCTGTGGCGCGCACAGCCGCGGTGGTGATAACCGTCATTTTGCAGGTCGCGCAAGTTCGGATTTGTGCCCGATCGGCATCGGAGCGAATCCGCAGCTCGCGCGGCGGATGCAGATACCAAAGTCGTACTCGTACGGTTTGCGGAAAACCCGTGCGAGACGCTTTGGCCGCGCCGTGATCGCCCAACTCGGCATCGCCCGCCGTACACAGGAGGAGCAGCAGACCGATAGCCGCCAGCAGGCGTTTCATTTCTGCGATCCTTTGGCGGCGGCTACCCCGGCCTCATGGTCGGCGGCGAAGGCGGCGAATATCTCTTTCGCGACGCCAGCTGCATCCGTGCCACCGTGTCCTTTTTCCAAGAACACGACCAGCACGATCTCGGGGTTCTGCGCGGGCGCGTACCCGGCAAACCAGGCGTGCGTCCATGGACCTTCGTCAGCCATCGCAGTACCAGTCTTACCCGCCACTTTCATCGGCCCATTTGGCTGCGCCAGCCGGCTCATGCCGTAAGTGACGGACTGTTGCAAGCCTTCGAAAATTGGGGATAACTTCCCGTTAGGACCGGGCTGGGAAAGCCTTGCGAGATCGAGATAGCCGTGCAACAACTCGAGCGGTGTTACGCTGATGCCCCACTCGCCAATCGCCTGCAGTTGCAATTCTTCGGGCGAACGGCTGAGTGCAACGTCCCCCGCGACCTCATCCGGCGCCAGACCCGTAGCCGAACTGAAGCCGGACCGCAGAAAACTGTCGTGCAATTGTGCGGGCGTCAGATGCGTTGCGACGCTGGTGAAGTACGAGTTGCATGAGTACGCCAAGGCGCTGGCCGGAACTAGCGGTTCCGGTGTTGCAGGATGAGTGCAATCGAGTTTGTGGCCGCCAATCGAAACCGTGCGCTTGCACATGAGCGCGGTGTGCGCGTCGAGTTTCCCCGCTTGCAGCAGCGCTAGCAGCGTGAAGGGTTTGATGCTGGAGCCGGGATGCACCACGCGCCGAGCGGCTACATCAAGATGGTAAGCCGCGAGGACGTGTCCCGACTGCACAGCGATGACTATGGCAGCGCCGCGACGGCCTGCCATCGCGCGAGCAATCGCCGTCTGCAACGTCGATATGCCCGACTCTCCCGCTACGGCGTGCGACGCCACGACGCACACAAAGATCACGGCGCAACAGCGGTGGGCCAGGCGGGGCATGCCTCGATTGTAAAGGCGACGCGCAAGCGCAGCGGCATGTGCGCGAGACGAACCCAGACCAGCACTGCCAGCTTGGGTGGTTCCAGGATCGATATATCCGCTTGTACGCGTAGTGCGGGCCTTTCGGAGACTGTGTCGCGACATGTACGGGTTTGCGAAAGTGCAGTGAAGCGGTTAAGCACCAGCCCCGAATGGGGCGGAAGATCTTAGCCCAGCGCTTTCAGCGCTGGGTAAAGTGGGAAATGACACCGAGTCCCGCAGGGACGACAGAGGTTGCGACACAGTCTCTTCAGGCCCGCGTGAACGGTTGGAGAAGAAAACGGGCGTTTGTCCGCGGTGTAAGCTGCGCCAAAGCGCCGGCACTACCGTACAAGCGGAGTGCACCAATCGGTCTTGCAAGTTGGATTTGAAAGCCTACAATTAACTTGTGACCAGGTATCTACGGGAGGTTGCCATGATGGAACTCCGGTTGACCGCCAAAGAAGAAGAACTGCTTCTGGATCTCCTGCAAGAAAATCAGACCCATCTGTTGCGGGAGATCGCCAAAGCCGATCACCACGAATTCAGGGATGGATTGCGGAATCGCTGTACGGTACTGGAGGCAATCCTCGACAAGCTGCAGGCTCCGGTACACTCAACGTCCTGAAGTCGGGTTGACACAATTTGTCCTAGTGTCTGTCGCGACGGGAAGGCCTGTGCCTGTCGCATTGCGATGACTTCGGTCGCCGAATCATCCTCGCAGTCACGGCATCAGCACGATTTTTCCGTGAGCACCTGTAGGCTTCATGATCTCCACATGGGCGCGGGCGGCTTCAGCGAGCGGAATGCGCTGCCCGATCACTGGACGCAGTGTTCCATTCTCCAGTCCCGCAACCAGCGCGGCGTGCATGGCCCTGTACTCCGGCTCGGAAGCGGCCATAAGCGTCACGCCCCGGATGTCAGCTTCGCGTCCCATGGCATCACGCGGATTGATCTCAATTGTGCCGCGGCTTCCAATCACCGCCACGCGACCTTTTTTGGCGAGCACCGTGAGGTCCTTGGCGAGGTTCTTGTTCGCCAGCAGTTCCACAATAACGTCGACGCCGCGACCATCGGTGAGCTTCATCAGCTCGTCAAGATAGCCGTCGGCTGCATGGTCTAGAACGTGGTGCGCGCCTTCCTTCTTTACCAATTCCAGGCCGCCCTCGCTGCCGGCAGTGCCGATGACAATCAGGCCGGCGGCGCGCGCCAGTTGCACGGACGCGCTGCCCACTCCTCCACTCGCGCCGTGAACCAGAACGGTTTCCGCCGGCTTTGCCTCGGCACGCTGAAACAGTCCTCGATACGCCGTGCCGTAAGGCACACCCATAGCGGCGCCCTGTTCGAAGCTCACATTGTCCGGCAGGCGATGCACCTGCGCCTCGTTGCACAAGACCTGTTCGGCGTAAGTGCCCCCATTAGGGCCTGTGGTATAAACGCGGTCGCCCGCCTTAACTGCCTTCACGCCTGATCCGACAGCAATGGCTACTCCACCAGCATCAGTTCCCGGCGTGTAGGGCAGGGTGGGTTTCATCGCGTACGTTCCGGTGCGAACATATGCTTCCACTGGGTTCACGCCAGCCGCATGGATGCGCACCACAACCTGCCCGGGACCCGGTTGAAGGTCGGGGACGTCTTCCAACTTCAGGACTTCAGGGCCGCCAAACTCGTGAATCCGGATAGCTTTCACCACTTCCTCCTGTGCTCAGATTTCCCATCAGATTCTACGCAGGGGCAGTCAAGTTTGCATGCGAGATCGCTACGAGCCCGGTTGAACTTGCGTGGCTTTGCCGTCGGTATAGGTCACGCGCAGCGGATGGCCATTGTTCGGATAGTCAACAATGCGAGGATTCGACATCCCCGATCCCTCGGGCATACCCATTCCAACGGCGAACGAGGCCTGTAATTCGTTCATTCCGGGCTTCACCTGGTGGCTGTCGATCAGCTTCCAGACATCGGCGGACCAATGCTTGTACAGTTCGTGCGGATCTTGAATAAAGAGGATATCGTCGGAATAGATCGTATAGTCGCCGCTCCTGGCTATCCCAATGGGAAACGCGAAGCGTTTGCCGCCCTTGTCAAATACGGCCATCACCTGTTTCTCGCCGCGGGAGGCCGGCGCGCGATCGACAACAACGTCTTTGATATCGAGCCTTTCGATTGGACCCAATGTTCCGGCGGGATGCTGGAAATCCGCATGCCCTGCATATGGGTAGTAGGTGAAGCGATAGCCCTCTCGAATCCAAGCGGGCTGCCGCGTCAACTCCTTCGCGTCCTTAAGATCCTGGGGATGCAGCTTCTTCGGCGTGACGTAGTAGTCAGGGTCGAGAGCGACTTCTTCTTTCTTGGGTTCCGCCAGGCCGGAGCGACGCTCGCGGAGGTAGAGATATAGGTTGATGCCCGCAGCTACGATTGCCACAAGCAAGACGACTTGGATAATCCTGCTGGTCTTCGACATAGCGCTTACAAGCAAGATTGGATGCGGAAAGTCTCCGCAAGTGGCTCGCAAAAAAGTCGGGGACGCAGATCCGTGGCCCACTAAGCCGGCTCGGGGTGACAAAAATAAAGGCCAAACGGCGCACCCTTCGGCAGTCTCAGGGCAGGCTCTGAAGGCGCTCCCCTTCAAAATCAGTTCACAATCTGACTATAGCAACAGCCTGAAAAGCCGGGTCCCTTAGAATCGGGAGCCGCATGACCCTTCCAACGGCCTGGTAAGGTCTATTTCGCAGGCCGGCTAAGCCTTCTGCTCCATGTTGTGCATCCGGCGGGAGATGCATACTGCAATCACTCTAATTACTGGAAGCGCCAACGAATCGTCTTTCTTACCTTTGCGCCGATTCGCCGCTGGTCGCGGCGAAGCCAGTCGACTACCGGGAAGTGGTAGAATGGCTGCAAAATTTCTGCTGGGCAACTCCCTTCTTCTCAGTTAATCTTCTTTATCTCCTGCGGGGTAACTTAGTCACCAGAACGATGCGGATCCCCAGCCGTGGGCGGACGTGCCAGGGATCCGCGGAGTCCTGAATGCCTGAAAGCACAGCATGAAAGCGTGGGGTGCGATATCGATTGTATGGTTGGGGACGGCGCTTGCCTTGCCGGCATTCGCGCAGGATCGGACGCTCGCGCGCCTGAGTCACGAGAGCACCCCTGAGATCACGCGTCCACGCGTTGACACGCGCGGTTCCGCCGGAACTGTCGCGTCTCATTCCGAACCACTTTCCGAATCAGCGCTTTCGCGCTCCGCTTCGACCGCTTTATTTGTGAATGGCAACCTGGTTCGCGCTCGCCAACTTGCCGAACGCGCTTGGCGGCACGACCATCGGGATGCCGAGGCCCTGTTTGTGCAGATGGAAGTCGCGGCCATGCAGGCCGACGAGACGACCATGTTGAATGCCGCCCTGCGCCTATGCGAAATCGGCGGTGGCGCAAAGCAGGATCCGCGAATTCGGTTAGCGGCAACTCGTGTGCGCGAGTCGGCGGCCAATACACCCGAGTTTCGCGCGGTCATCCCTAGGGTGCAAACGCTGCTTGCAAATTCCAGCGCGGACTGGCCAGAACTGAACACCGCTCTGCTGGACGCGGCGATGGATGGGGCGTCAGGACTCGATGCCAAAACCATCGCGCGTGCGTCGGGCATCTTGACCGAGTGGCGCGTTGTGGGTCCATTGGGGCGGCATCCGTTGCTTGACTTCGACCAGATGTCGATATCGCCGAATGACGATTTAGCGAAGACCTCTTACGACAATCGCGCGGTTGAGAATTTCCAATTTCCCGACGGCATCATTAGGCTTCCGCCTTACCTCTCGCCACGCGGAATCTTCTATGCGGCGGCACATTTTGCCTCGCTCGCACCGGGATTCTGGACCGTGCGGACTGAAAGCGCTGGGGCGCTCGATATTTACGTCGATGGCACGCGGGTGTTGCGACAAGATGCCAGCCGGCGTGGAACCGATGTTCACGGCTCTGCCATAGTCGAAATCCCGGCGGGTCCACATCGTGTGTTGGCGAAATTCGCCGGGGGGGCTGCGCCGCTAAGAATTGCGATATCGCCGGCGACCGCGTATGTACCCAGTCCCGCTAGGGCCAAGTCATCCGCGGAGGAGTTGACTTACGAACTGGCCGCAACGGCTTACGCCGACGGAGCGTTTGCTACTGCCATCAAGCAAATCAATGCTCTTCCATCGGCCTCCGGCTCTGCTGCACTGCAGTTTCTGTTGGCACAGGCGAGCGCGCAAGAAACTCCCATGGCGCCTGAAGGCCTGCGGGCGTGGAATCGCTTACTGTCACTGGCGCCTGGAGCCCTGGCTGCCGATCAAGCTCTTGGTCAGCGGGCCTTGGCTGGGGGTCATCTGGTTGACGCTGCGAAATTTGCTAGACGTGTTCTGGAGGTGAATCCCAACGACAGCCCGGCGCTGGAGACACTGGGCGCCGCGATCGACGGCGATCCGGGTCTTGCGGACTCCGAAGGAGAATCACGGGTGATTTGGTGGCGGCGTCTGACGGAACATCCGTCATGCGAGACGTCCGACCGGGCGATGATGTTTTATCGCAACCAGGGGCAATTCGCAGAGGACGCCGCGGCGCAGCAGAAATTGGATGGTTGCGCGTCCGAGTCGCTGGCCTACGCGAACTCGTTGGCCAACCAGGGACGCCACGCTGAAGCTGCGCAGGCCCTTCACCAATTGTTGGCGGCGGCTCCGTTGAACCGTTCCGCGCGGCTAATGCTGATTCGTGAGCTACAACTGGCGGGGGACGAGTCCGGAGCGGAACGCGCCGCCGCCGAATGGTTGCGAATTGCGCCAAACGCGTCCGAATACCGTCGGCTGGCGACCGCTAGTAGCAGTGACGACACGACTGCGGACGCGAAAGAGTTCTACACTCCCTATCGCCGCGATGCTGCCGAAGTGATGATGCAGGCTACCGCCGCGCACTTCTCGGGTGCACCCGTCGTGCTCCTGAATGATCATGTTGCCATCCTGCGGCCCGATGGCAGTGTCTCCCTGTACGTTCACACGACTACTCGCTTTTCGGATACAGAGGACATTCAGCGTTTCGGACGGCCAAATCTTCCGCGCGGCGCTCAGACGCTACAGGTGAGAATTCTCCGTTCCGACGGCAGTGCTACGGCGATGAAACTCGACTCGCAGAATCCACGAAACGCCCTGCCGGCGCCCTCGCGGGGCGATGCGGTCGACGAAGAATTCGTGGTGAACTACGCCGGCGATGGGGGAATCCCGGAGCATCCTGAGGTTTTCCAGTTTGTTTTTGGGCGCTTCGATGAGAAGGTCCTGAGCGCACGTTTCGTGGTGCTGACGCCTGGTGGGCAGGCGGACCGCGGCGTCGTGATCGACTCCAGTGATGCTCCGCGGCTGGTATCGCGGGTGAAGGACAACATGCTGGTGCGTATCTGGGAGCGGGACGAAGTGTCGGTGACCACCGGCGGAATAGTCCTGCCCAACAAAGGTCTGGGTATCGTGCGCGTAGTCGAGCAGGAGAACGGCTGGACCGTGCCCAGCGATGCCGAGCATCATCGCCGTATCGAGACGATCCATCCGGGCCCGCGATTCGAGGAATCGTAAGGAGCGGTTGCGCGGCAATGACCAAGCATCTGAGATCACGGGGCTCCGCCGCTGTGCATTCCGAGGCGGTATTTGCGACGGTGGTCGACTGTGGGTATCAAAACGGACCCAGCCGAATCCCGTTAGCCTGGCTAGGTCCAGCGGAACCAACGTAGCGCGAGCAAGAAAGATACGCCACCCCAGACCGCTAGGATGGCGATTCTGCCGGCTTGGGAGTTTAGTGTGGCCCCTTGCAGAATGATGGCGCGCAGCGCATCGTTGAGCGCTGTTAGCGGCAGGGCTTTGATCGCTGGCTGCACCATCTGCGGAAAGCGCTCGTAGGAGAAGAACACTCCGGAGAAGATCCACATCGGCATCATGACCAGATTGATAAGTCCACTCACGCTCTCAATCTTTTGCGCGCGGCTGGCAGTCAGCAGTCCGATGCCACCGAACGAAACCGCCCCGAGCGCTCCGACAAGGAGAATCGCCAGCAGCGAGCCTTCGACTCGCATGTGAAACACCAGCACTCCGAACCCCAGCAACAACGCGACCTCGATCAGCATGAGTATTAAACGGCTGCTCCCTAGCGCGAGAAGAAAATCGGTGCGGCGCATGGGCGATGCCACGAATCGCTTCAGCAATTTGCGCTGCCGCATGTCCACCACGGCGAAGCCGATGCCCCACATGCCTGAGTTCATCAAGTTCATGCCCAGCAGTCCCGGAACCAGGAAGTCAATGTAGCGCGCGCCCGGCTCGCTCGACTGCGTGGCCTCTGTCTTCACAGGGTTGCTGCGACCCGACGCGGTTTGTAGCGCATTGTCCACTTGCGTGCGGGCTAGGACACTCTCGGGACGGGCCGGATCATAGCGATAATGCATTCCGTTATCGTCCGCGGTCACAACGAGTGCATACTTGCCCAAGCGGAATTGATCGAACGCAACCTTGGAGTCCAGCACCTCGGCATGGATGGCCGTCTTTGCCGGGGAACGCTGTAACAGGTCAACCACTTCCCGCGCGTGCGGATTCGCCACCACGGCGATGGTGGTTACATCGGCGGGTTTATTGCGAAATGCGATACCGAGCCCCAGGGCCAGAAGCAACGGGAAAACAAACACCCAGAAAATCACTTCCGGCTCCCGCCACAATTCCTTCATGCGGGCTCCGAGCAGGTGCCGGTATCCGGACCAGCGTCCGTTCGTCACGGTCTCTGGCGCCGCAAGCACGGGCGTCGGTGGCGTTTCAAGATGGGCCATCATTCCTCCCGAAGATGACGGCCCGTGAGTTGTACGAACACGTCCTCAAGGCTCGCCTGGCGGGTTGTGAGGTGGACCAGGCGCGCTCTCTTCTGCTGCACCACAGACAGCAGCGCCGGTATCGTTTCGTGGGGTTCTTCGACTTGCAAGCAGAATCGCCCGTCTTCACTTCGTACCGATTGCACGCCGGGAAGTCGGCCCCACACGCCATCGCCATCGTCATGCTCCGCGTTGTCGAGCGCAAATTCAACCACATGGTGTCCGCTCAAACGCGCAATCAATTCCGCTGGCGTGCCTGCGGCAATGATCACTCCGTGATCGATGATGGCCAGCCGGTCGCAGAGCCGCTCGGCTTCATCCATGTAATGCGTCGTCAGCAAGACCGTCCCTCTGCGCTGTTGAAACTGACGAATGATGTCCCAAAGCTGACGGCGGCTTTGCGGATCTAGACCGGTGGTCGGCTCATCGAGGAAAAGGATTTTCGGATTGCCCACCAGCGCGGTCGCAACTGCCAGTCGCTGCTTCTGCCCGCCGGACAGTTTGCCCACCAACGCATCGGCCTTCTCTCCGAGAGAGAGTTCTTCGAGGATGGCCTCAACCGAGTTCGGCCGGTGATAAAAACTGGCAAACAGTTCCAGCGTTTCGCGGACCGTTAATTTCTCGGACAGGCGGGTCTCCTGGAGTGAGATGCCCAGCCATTCGCGCAATTCCTGCTCGTGCCCCTGCCAACTCATTCCCAGTATTTCTATCTCGCCTGAGGTCGGTGTCAGCAACCCTTCCAAAATTTCGATGGTAGTGGTTTTGCCAGCTCCATTTGGGCCCAGGAGGCCGAAGCACTCGCCGGTTTCAATCGCCAAGTCGAGGCCCCGGACCGCTTCCACTTTCCCGTCGTAGGTCTTCCTTAGGCCCCGGCAACTGATGGCGGTCTCCATATTGGGCAATGATACGGGACAATGTGGTTGCTCTACGAGAGGCGAGATTTTCGCGAACCTGCCGATCTCCTCTGCCTGCCGCCGGCAATGTTAGACTCTTGGCTTTGGGGAAACCGATGACCGCCACTCGCACCGACCCGCTCTCCTACCTCACCGACCAACTGAACGAACTGAAGCAAAAGGGCACCTACTTCAAACTACGCGTGCTCGACGACGAGCAAGCGCCGGTGTGCACTTTCGACGACAAGAAGGTCATCAACCTCGCATCCAACAACTACCTCGGCCTGACGACGCATCCCAAGCTGCGCGAAGCCGCCCTCGCGGCCACGAAGAAGTACGGCGTCGGTTCGGGCGCGGTGCGCACCATCGCCGGCACCATGAAGATCCACATGGAGCTGGAAGAGAAGATCGCGCGCTTCAAGAATGTGGAAGCCTGCGTGGTCTTCCAGTCGGGCTTCACGGCGAATGCGGGCACGGTGTCGGCGCTGCTCGGCAAAGAAGACTTCATCGTCTCCGACGAACTGAACCACGCCAGCATCATCGACGGCGCGCGCCTCTCACGCGCCAAAATCAAGGTCTTCCGCCACAAGGACGCCGCTCACGCCGAAGAGTTGCTGAACGAGATCAAGGACGAACCCGGACGCAAGCTGGTCATCACCGACGGCGTCTTCTCCATGGATGGCGACATCGGCGCGCTGCCGCAGCTTACCGACCTGGCCGAAAAATATGGCGCCATTATGATGGTTGACGACGCCCACTCCTCCGGCGTGCTGGGCCGCAACGGCCGCGGCACCATCGATCATTTCAAACTGCACGGCCGCGTGGACGTGCAAGTCGGCACGCTATCGAAGGCCATCGGCGCGCTGGGCGGCTATGTTTGCGGCACTCGCGATCTCATTGAGTTCCTTTACCATCGCGGACGGCCGTTCCTGTTCTCGACGTCGCATCCGCCGTCGGTCGCGGCCACCTGCATCGCCGCCTTCGACGTGCTGGAGCAGGAGCCCGAGCGCATCGAGAAGCTGTGGGAGAACACGCGCTACTGGAAGAAAGAGCTCGGCGGTCTCGGCTTCAACATCGGCGGAGTGAACACGCCGGCCAGCGAGACGCCGATCACGCCCATCATCGTGGGCGACGGCCGCCTCACCATGGACTTCTCGCGCGAGCTGTTCAAGGAAGGCGTGATGGGCACGGGCATTGCATTCCCGACGGTGCCCGAGGGCAAGGCGCGCATCCGCACCATCATGACCGCGACCCACACGCGCGAAGAACTCGACCAGGCGCTCGACATCCTGAAGCGCGTCGGCAAGCGCATGGGCATCCTAGGATGAAACTGCCCATGACGGCGCTTCCGAAGACGGCGGGCGCGAGCAATTCGCTTTCGAAGGGGCGCACCTTTAGGTACGCCATAGAGTTTCAGCAATGAATTCGGCTTTAGCCGCTGAGGGACCTCGCCGTTTAGACCACCTGCATGGGCTAACGCCCGATTCTTCTCCATCTCCCAACGGCGCGGCTGAAGCTATGACCCTTCAACTCCGCTGGACCTGGTGGATGCTTGTTCCTCTGGCGCTCGCAGCCGCTGTTGTCGCTGCCCCGTATCTCTTGACGCACGGCTTCCCGGCGATAGGGCTGGCGCTATATCGCGGCTTCGCCATCGTCTGCCACCAGCGGCCGGAACGCTCCTTCTGGATTTCCGGCGCGTCCGTCGCTGTCTGCTCGCGCTGTCTGGGAATCTATCTGGGGGCGGCCATTGGCCTGATGTTTCGCACCGCGCGCAGGATTGCTTTTCGCCTACTCATCGCGGCTACCGCCCTCAATCTCGTCGACGCGGCGACGGAACTGGCTGGTCTGCACGGCAACTGGCTCCTCATCCGATTCGCCTTCGGATTGCTCTTGGGCGCCACGGCCGCATTGCTCATTTCGTCGTCCGTTGGCCGGGAGGAGGTTTTTGGTTGATGTGTCGTCCCCGGCAACCAAGGTGACGCACACGGTCTGGCCGATGCCGCTGACGTTGGCGCTCCTGCGCGCCGTCCGCTTCGAGGCGTCCATCTCCCAGACATCTTTCGTGGGGACTCCGTTTGCCCGCGCCAGGCTCAGAATCGGCGCCGTCACGGCGCTGAATTTTCGCTCATCCCGCCCACCGCTTGTATGCGGGTCGGGAAGAGGCGATCTACCCAAGCGTCCGACTTCACTTTATTTCGAGGGTAGCGATTGGCTCGCCTTGTGGAACGGAATAGAATGACATCTCAGTACTCTTGTCGGCAGCGGTGACACCCAGTTTGTCATCACGAGCACTGGACCCGCCGGGGCAGGTTGAAACGGCAATGAACAGGTTGCGAGTTGCACGGTAGCATAGGACATGCCGTGCTGTGGGAAGTAGGCCGTCAGCCACATTGGTGCTTTACAGAGCCCGGTTCACGAGCATGGTTCCAAGTTGTGTGGTCGAGACCGTGGTGACGTTGTCTGGCTGCTGAGGCAACGATCCCGTTTAGGAGATTACGCTTTCTCCACGACTTGGCCCGCAGGGCGGCGGAGGAGACAAGACCTATGAAACACAAGCGCGCAGGCCGGGGTGGTGCAGTTCCAAGTCTGGAATGTATCGAGCCGAACGCAGCCGGCATCGATGTGGGGGCGCGGGAAATTTACGTGGCCGTCCCGGCGAACCGAGACCCGAAGCCGGTCCGCTGTTTCTCGACGTTTACCCGAGATCTGCAAGCGCTGGCGGCATGGTTGCTCGCTTGCCGCATTCGGACGGTAGCTATGGAGTCGACGGGGGTGTATTGGATCCCGCTGTTTCAGATTCTGGAAGCCGCCGGGATCGAGGTCTGTCTGGTCAACTCCCGACACGTGAAACACGTGCCCGGGCGCAAGAGCGATGTGCTGGATTGCCAGTGGCTGCAGTACCTGCATTCGGTGGGACTGTTGCGCGCCTCGTTTCGGCCCGCAGCTGTCATTTGCCAAATCCGTTCCTTGCTTCGTCACCGCGAGGGCTTGGTGGAAATGGCCGCCCAACATGTGCAGCACATGCAGAAGGCGCTGAGCCAGATGAATCTGCAACTGCATCATGTGCTCAGCGATCTGACCGGGCAAAGCGGAATGGCCATCCTGGACGCCATTCTGACTGGCGAACGCGACCCTCAGGTGCTGGCGGAACTGCGCGACGGGCGGGTCAAAGCCAGCGCCGAAACCATCGCCCAGGCCCTGGTGGGCGACTATCGCCGGGAACATCTGTTTACGCTCAACCAGTCGCTGCAAGCTTATCGTTATTATCACCAGCTGCTGGCGGCCTGCGATCAGGAGATCGAAACCTACTTGCGGGAGTTGGACAGTAAAATCGATGTCGAACAGAACCCTCTGGCTCCGGAACCCAAGCCCCACCAGCCGCGCAAGAACGAGTTTGGCTTCGACTTGCGCAGCGAGTTGTACCGCATTCTGGGAGTCGATCTGACCGCGGTGCCCGGACTCAATGCCCTGAGCGTGCATACCTTGCTGGGGGAAATCGGACGCGATGTGTCGCGTTTTCCCAGTGCGGCCGCTTTCGCCTCTTGGTTGGGACTCTGTCCCCAGGCCGACAAGAGCGGGGGCAAGGTGCTGTCGGCCAAAACCCGTCGGACCAAAAACCGGCTCAACCGCAGCTTGCGCCTGGCGGCGCAAGCTTTGCACCGGAGCCAGTCCTATCTGGGAAATTACTATCGCCGGATGCGCAGCCGGTTGGGAGCTCCCAAGGCGATCACGGCGACGGCTCACAAACTGGCGCGGATCGTCTTCCATCTCCTGCGCACGGGAGAAGCTTATAACGAAAGTATTTTTGCTGCCGAAGAGCAACGCTGCCGTGTGCGCACCGAGCATCGCCTCCGCCGCCAAGCGCGCCAGCTGGGATACGACCTAGTACCCCTTCCGGCTTAGCGCGCCTGTTCGGAGTTGTTCATTAGGAGCGTGACCAAGGGATCTGCTGTGACTAGGCAGAGCGCTCGTAATGGGCCAATACCGTCCCGGTTCGGGAACGCCACGAGATTCGGTCTCGCAAATCAGGTTTACTTCGGAGCACCGCGCATGAGAAGCTATGGGTAATTTGAGATCGGGGACTGTACCGGCATTTGGACTTCAATGCCTGCCAGACTTCCACATCGGACGATACAAAACGGGGCGCATGAAAGATTACCCGATCAGTGAAACTACAAAGAAGATCATTCAGGCTTTGCGCAAGGGAACTCGCTCGCAGTCGGACATAGCGCGTGAATTTGGCGTATCGCGGCAATGGGTAAGCTTGGTCAAGTACAAGCAGCAGAGACGCCGCAATCGCGCCGCGAGACGTTCCAAATCCCGCGCAAGCGTGAATGGGCTGGTGAACAGCGCGGGCTTGGCGCGAGTGCATCATGGCTCTCAGCGCGGCTCGTGGCGTTTGCCACGGACTCTCGCCGCGCTGAGAAGAGTCTTCCACTGGGCCCTCTTCCTTATTTGTCTCCCCTACAAACCCGGTGGCACTCGCTTGACTACTTATCACTTAGCAAGCGGCATACCAAAGCCGGACCGCACGGTCGGAGCGTCTGCGTCGCTCGCAAGCTCCTCCTTCGCGAGCAATAACAGATGGCGTTACAGCTCCGGCGCCGATGGCGATCATACCCGGCAGCTAGCCGCTACCACTATCCGATCGGATAGTAAGCTATCCGAAGCGCTAGCCTTGTGACCAAAACTTGGCCTCCTCTGGGTCTCCGCGGTGAATAATTCTCGACCGAGCGGCCGCCCGCGAATTGCCTCCGCCTTCCGCCATGTGATAACTTCCGCTCGTCCCCTGTTCTCGAACTGGAGGAGAACGGCATGATTCCTATCATCATTGTTATCGCCATACTGGCGGTCATCGCCTTCGCGCTGATCGGCATTTACAACAGTCTGGTGCAGTTGAAGGTCCGCGCCGACAACGCTTGGGCCGATATCGATGTGCAACTGAAGCGCCGCTACGACCTTATCCCCAACCTGGTCGAAACCGTGAAGGGCTACGCGGCGCACGAAAAGGGCACCTTCGAGAACATCGCCAAATATCGCAGTGCGGCCATGACCGCCACCACCCCGGCGGAGAAGAGCGAAGCCGAGGGACAGCTCACCTACGCCTTGCGCGGACTGCTCGCGGTAGCCGAGGCTTACCCGCAATTGCGCGCCTCGGAACAGTTCCAGTCGCTGCAAGGTTCGCTGAGCGGACTGGAAGATGCGATTCAGAATGCGCGCCGTTATTACAACGCGGTGGTGCGCGACCTGAACACCAAGATCCAGACGTTCCCCACCAACATCGTGGCCGGCATGTTCCACATTCAGCAGAAGCAGTTCTTCGACATCACCGAACCGACGCAGCGTGAACCGGTCGCGGTGAAGTTCTAAGAGCAGCAGTTGGCCGTTAGCAATTAGCATTTAGCACTTAGCATTGGCACTTAGCACTTAGCACTTGGTATTTAGTGGTCATCTCATGAATCGGTCTTTCTGAACGTGGCGTCACGGACTGCGGAAAATGCTGAACCGTAATTGGGTAGTCCGGGCCTTCAGACTATGTGTGGCGACCTCGTGTCGGTTTGCCACGGTGGAGGGGAGCACATAACAACCGGCCCGAACGGCGCGAAAGAGCTTAGCCCAGCGCTGAAGCGCTGGGTGCAGTGGAAATGAGACCGAGTCCCGTAGGGACGCCAGAGATTTCATCAAGCTCGCCTTGAGCGGAATTTAGAAATAGAGCGACACTGCATTCGCCGCGGACCAACAACTGTCTGCCTTTTGGAACCGCCATAAATGCCAAGTGCCAAATGCCAAGTGCGAAGTGCTAATTGCCAAATGCTAAATGCCAAATAAGTGCCTGCCCTGCGGATCTTCACCCTTTTCGTCCTCGGTATTTCCCTCGCTACCCCCGCCTCCGCCCGCGACTGGCACATTGCCCGCTTTGAAACCCACATGTACGTCGCCTCCGACGGCGTGGCCATCGTCAACGAGCACATTGACGTAGTCTTCGTCGGAGAATTTCACGGAATCTACCGCGACATTCCTATCGAATATCCTGGCCCGCACGGCACCAACTACACTCTGTTCCTCAAAGTCACCAGCGTCATTGATGCCGACGGTCATAAGCTGAAGTACGAATCCAGCACGCAGAACGGCAATCGCCATCTCAAAATCTACATCCCCGATGCGGTGGATACCACGCGCACCGTGATCATCAGCTACAAGGTAACCAATGCGGTGCGCTGGTTTGACGATCACGACGAGCTTTACTGGAACGTGACCGGTAACGACTGGCCCGTGCCCATCGACAGCGCCGCGGCGTCAATCGTCTTCCCGTCGAATGCCACCGGCAACTTGCGCGCGCAAGCCTTCACCGGCTCATACGGATCGGCGGAGCAGGACGCCACCGCCGAAGTCCGCAACAACACGGTGTTGGTCGAAGCCAACAATCCGCTTTCCATGCGCGAAGGACTTACCGCCGACGTTTACATCAACAAAGGCGTGCTCACGCAACCCAGCAAAGGCACCCAGGCAATGTGGTTCCTGCGCAGCAATCCGATTGTGCTGCTGCCGCTGTGGGCATTCGTCGTGATGTTCTTCTTCTGGTGGACCAAAGGCCGCGATCCCAAGCCCGACATCTCAGTCGCTCCCATGTACGAGCCGCCGAAAGATATGACGCCCGCCGAAGTCGGCACTCTCATCGATGACGTCGTGCATCCTCGCGACATTACGTCGCACCATGGTGGACCTGGCGGTGAAGGGCTATCTCAAAATCGAGGAGACGGAGTCGCAAGGTCCTGCTGTTCAGCTCATCGCGACTACACCTTCCACTTGCTGAAGCCGTCCGAGACTTGGAGTTCGCTCGAAGCGCACGAGCGCGTGATGCTGAACCACATGTTCTCCGGCGGGGCCACGCAGATACGCCTGTCGGACCTGAAGAACCAGTTCTACGTCGCCATCCCAACCATCAAGAACGACATTCTCGCCGAGCTGAAGAGCAAGGGAATGTACTCCGTCGATCCCGAATCGGCGCACGCCTATGTGCTGGCCGGAATCTTGTTTACCGCGGCGCCGTTCGTACTGGCGCAGGTCCTGGGGTGGGGTTCCATGCTCGATTCGCCGGGCTTGCTGATTGCCTCGGGAATCATCGCGGTGATCATCGTCTTCCTGTTCGCGCGCATCATGACTGCGAAATCGTTGAAGGGAGTGCGCACCAAAGTCGAGATCCTCGGCTTCCAGGAGTTCGTCAACCGCGTTGACGCCGACCGCCTGAAGCGCATGCCGCCCGATACCTTCGAGAAGTTTCTGCCTTACGCCATGGCGCTGGGCATTGAGAACCGCTGGGCCAAGGCCTTCCAGGGAATCACGCAGAACCAGCCCACCTGGTACGTGGGACCGACACCGTATGTAGGATTCAATCCCATCTTCTTTGCCGGCTCCATGCACGCGATGGCGATGGATGCGCACCAGGCTTTCGTGGCCGCTCCGCGCGCCAGCAGCACCGGCTCGGGATGGGGCGGCGGCGGGTTCGGTGGTGGAGGCTTCAGCGGCGGCGGCTTTGGCGGCGGCGGCGGCGGAGCGTTTTGATGTTGCGATTCCACGTAGTTGTTGCTGCATCGCCCTGTCTCAACTGGAATAGTCTCGATCCGATTTGTCATTAGGAGCCCAGCGACAAATCAATTTCGGCTTTCATAATCCATATCCACTCCACCACGAACGTCTCACATATAGTCTACTAAGCCTCGGTGGCGTCTTTCCAGTCTGCTAACTCACTCGGAAATAGGCGATCTAATTACTATCGGGGATCCCCCGTAGCTATGGTCAGGGAAAATCAATTTAGTAATTAAGTAAGCAAAAAGCAAGCAACAACAAAAATAAAACTGCAAGCCATAATCTAGCATCGGGAATTCCCCGTAGCACCCATGTAGTTACAACCTCTCGATCTACGACAGAGCTGGGTAAATAACATCCTATGCATAGTATCTAAGTTGAAAAATTGTGCAGTCTCCCAGAATGACTTGGTTGATTCTCAACCTAGTTAGATTTGGAGATACGATTGCATATTATCTATGCATGCAAGCCATGGGACCTGTAGTTTCACGAGGTGATTTACATGGTGATCCACAATGTATGCCCCTGGCCTCCCCGACCCTCACTGAGTACTTCCGTAACTGCCGTAACCACACAAACCAATTGTGTCTCCGCCTGCCTTTCAAGCTCACGGTTGCGAAGTTGGTTTCTAAACTCCCGCGCCACCCAGATAGCGAACCTGGCCGGGTTCCCTTTGAAAGGAGCAACGAACCATGTTACAGACTAGAGAGAACGCATGCTTCAACTTGCAGCTCGTATTGCGCCCCTTGCTTGCGACCAGCGTCCTGCTGGCGCTCGTAATCCTGTGCGCTTCTGTTAAGAGTCTTGCCGCCACGCCCGAAACCTTGACCTACGAAGGTTCTGCGTACGGTACCTCGGCATTTGTTGGCAGCACTATCCTGGTCGGCCAGACCGCGCCGGTCACGCTTGGAGGTGTATGCGGCACGCCACAACAGCCGGTTATGGTTACAGGCAACTCCGCGGGTGTAACTCTGCCACCGCTTGTTAGCGGGGGCGCGACCAATACCAACGCCTCCAGTTCCCTGGACATGGCACAAGCGGTCGCCGATACGACCACGATTAACTTGTTGGGCGGATTGATTTCCGCGCAGGAGATCAAGGCGGTCACCACAACCACCATCGACAGCAGTGGGGTGTTGCACGTCAGCGCGAGCGGTTCCAACTTCAACAATCTGGTCATCCTCGGGCACGTGTATAACGGCACTGTAGCAGCCAACACCAGGATTACTCTGCCTTTGCTAGGCTACGTGGTTCTCAATGAACAGACGTCCACCGTTGGGACCTCCACCGCCAGCCTCGCCATCAACATGGTTCACGTGCATGTCACCGGCTTTAACCTGCTGGGTATTCAGGTGGGTACCGAGATCATTGTCTCCAGTGCCACCAGCGGTATTATCAATGTCTTCGCGCCTGCGATCATTACCGGCGGCTCGTTCGCCACGCAGGTAACTGGACAACCGCTAACTTCCGCAGCGACCGCGCCTGAATCTTTGCCATGCCTCGGAACGGGCGGCATGGTGTTGGCCAATACGCTTGGCAGGACTCAACCTTCCCAGCATTCTGACCTCTGGGCACAGTCACCGATACAGCGGAGTCCAGTCTCGGTCAGGTTGGGGTCCAGTGGAGTAACAACATCCACCGTGCAAAACTTGAACCTGTTGAGTGGTCTGGTATCGGCCAGCGTGATCCAGGCCCAGACCAATACGTTCATCAACGGTACTCTGCATTACCTGATAAACGGGTCGGGCCAGTTCACCACCCTTTCGGTGGCGGGTCACCCAGAAATCAACGATAACGTAGCCCGCGAATACTTCGGTGCCGATCGCCGGATTAGGTACGTTATATCTGTATCGCATCATTAACAACTTCCCTGTCGCCTCACAGCGTGGAAGTGAGGATGATCGAACTGGTCGTCACCCAGACCAATTTACTGGGATTGCCGATTGGTCTCGACGTCATCGTGGGTGATGCGAACCAGCAGTTGGTTGGCTATCAGCTTCCTTAGGGTGGAATCCAGCGGTGAGTGTCCGGCTCGTAAGGTTGGAGCCGGCTTTCACTATTGTGTTCAAGTGAAAGGAGGAACAGCGCTTCAGCCGCTGAGGTCGTCGACGTCGGCGGCTTGAGGCCAACAATAAGAATCGCGCAACTTCTTCATATCGCGCGTGGCAAAAAGCCGGGACTTTGCGTTTCGGCTTTTTGCACAGTTAAGTTATGGACGTCGATCTAGATCTTCAGCAATCGCGCTATGGATTCGAGCAATACCTCAGGAGCTTCACCTTTCGGCAGGAACTCGTCGGCAAATTCGATTCCCTCCGGTGTGTCGGAAGCCGCCGAAACGATAAGGATGGGCACTTCCGGCTTAATGGCCTTCATCTCGTGGGCAATCTCTGTACCCGTTTTGTCGGTTAGGAAGTGGTCGGCGATCACTAGATCGACGGCCTCGCGCTTAAATACTTCCAGACCTTCTTCGCCGGAAGCGGCGGTCACCACTTCGTAGCCTGCGATGGTAAGCAGAAGCCTACGCACTCGGAGAGCAATCTCCGCGTCGTCAATACAGAGGATAACGGGCCGGACAGAACCTGCGGGCAATGGTTTCATCTGGGCGCCGCCACGAAAGTAACTATACTCCGAGTCGCAAGTGAACTAAATCACCAAATTTGACCTAATTGCCACCCATTAACCAGGGACCCCTTTTGAGGTTCCTTTTATGGCAGAGGGTCCAACTGGCCAGTGCACACGGCTACGTGATTGGCATCCTTTACCTCAAAATCGACGTATCTAATCTTGCCAGCGACCGTGATCAGGAGTTAAGATGCCGCCTTCATTTACCTCTGGTTCAGCATGGAGGCGAGACCGATGTCCCGCTATGGTCTTTTCGCACGTCGGCTTGTGCCTTGTTTTGACTTCGGCGTTTTCAACCGCCCAAAATCAGTCGCCGGCCTCCCCTTCCGTATCCACGGGAGACCAGAGAGCTTTACTCCAGGAGCGGCTGGATTCGCAATTTAAGCTGACCAAAACAACGGCTGACCGGAGTGACATTGTCACTGCCGGTTCGGTATTGGTGCTGCAGAAAGACGGACTGTTGATGTGCAGCCTTGACACTAACGTCCCGCCGACCAGCACCTACAAGAACGGGAAGATCTCCATGGGCTTTGGGTCCGACCTGGCCTGGAGCATGCAGTTAGGAAAGAGTTCCAGCGAGGTTCCGCAACGTAAGTTTGTGGCGGGAGAAAAGTTCTGGGTTATGCTTTAACATTCAGGAAGACGGGGTGATTTTCAAGTTCTACAGCGATCCCTACCAGGATGTTCGCTACTACGGACAATTAAAGTTTCCGTTCCCTAAACACGTCATGCCTCCGGCCGATCAGGTATTGAAGACCATTGCAGAAGCGATAACGGTGCAGCCCGACGACAACGCAGCCGCGACTGCACCGCAGCAACAGCCTGCGCAGCCGGCCCAGCAACAGCAGGTGATGGCGCCGATCGCACCACCTCCGCCTCCGCCCGACGCGCCACCACCTCAGCCCAAGACAATCACCCTGGGCCAGACCAAAGACCAGGTGCTCGCGATCTTCGGACAGCCGCAGAGGGTAGCCAATCTGGGTACCAAGGAGATCCTTTACTACAAAGACATGAAGGTGACCTTAGTCCACGGAAAAGTCACCAATGTCGAGTAGGCTTTGAACTGCTTACGCTGTGTATTGAGGGTCACAAATCATAGACATTTTGCGGGCGCTGCGCTCAGGATGGCAAAAAATATAAGAGGTGGAAGTAACAAACCACAATAGCTGACAACGTTAAGTAGTCCGCTCGGAATGACAAACCGAAAGAGCAAAACCACGGTCCTCCACCAGCCCCGCAACCTTGAGGTTGTCCTCCCGCCGTCCGCCTGTCGTATGCTTGCAGTCGCGCTATGGAGACTGCACGCATTGCCGAGCTGCTGGCGCCGTTCACCGGCGGAGCGACGCTGACGCCGTCGCTGCTCGAAGCCTTGCAGCGCTACCTCGATCTGTTGTTGCGCTGGAATGCGCGGGTGAATCTGACGGCGGTGTGCGATCCGCAGACGATCGTGACGCGGCATTTCGGAGAGTCGTTGTTTGCGGCGCGGGTCCTGCTGCGCAGGAGTGGTGAAACCTCGGCGCCTTCGACGCTGGCGGATGTCGGGTCGGGAGCGGGGTTCCCGGGGATTCCGATAAAACTGTTCGCGCGTGGGCTCGAGCTGACGCTGATTGAATCGCACAATAAGAAAGCCGCTTTCCTGCGTGAGGTGGTGCGAAGCCTCGGCATCGGGGGCGCTTATGTGTTCGCAGGTCGCGCCGAACAGTGGGCAAAAACTGCCGATCTGGTGACGCTGCGCGCCGTCGAGCAGTTTGCGCGGGCTTTGCCGGTGGCGGCGGAGCTGGTCGCGGTAGATGGCACGCTCGGGTTGCTGGTTGGTGCAGGACAGGTTCCGACAGCCCAGAAACTGCTGAGAGGGAATTGGAAGTGGGAGGAGCCGGTGAGTGTTCCCGGGAGCGAGGCTAGGGTCGTGATTGCGGCGTGGCGGTGTGGCGAACCGAGCACACGAGAGGAAAGAAGGACGGGCGACATGATTTTATCCAAGTCAAGTGGGGTCGGCCATAAAGGCTAAAAGTAGATATAAAGTGGGACTACTTATTCGTTAGTAGGCGTACTTTATGGTAGTTATTGGACTATTACTGTATCGGCTTTCCAAGCGGGCGCTGTTAATGCGGAGCCGAAGTCCCCCACTATCCGGGCTACAGCCACTCTCGAATCGGTCTAGCTTAACAACTCAGCTCACTATTTCAGAGGTCGCAACCAACACTGGAGCGGAGAACCTCGTTCCGCGCCTTTGCAGGTGAGAGTTTATCAACGCCAAGGCTGCCGAGAGGCTGTATGCTGCGGCCAAGAAGGTGGATCGATGGGCCGAACACCCGTTACTGGTGGCTGCACTTTGTTGCCAACCGCTACGGCAACCGCAAGGCAGAAGCAGCCATTTGGACGATTGACACTTTTCACGCTCGGAGGTGGCACCCTGAGCGTTTTGAACCAATAAGCCACACAAGCGAGATCAAACCCGGGAAAGTACTCGTTGGGATCGAGAACGAGTGCAGTTCCCATTTTTCAGCGTGCCATCCTTTGGGGCTGTCAAATGCAGCGGCCGTGGTGGTCAGTTGGAGCCAGCACGTCCTGAACCTTGCGAGAGACGACCGCCCGCGACGTGAGCGCCCCGAGAAGAAGCGCGTACATGCCATAGAAACCCAGCTCATCATCGAAGCCGTGGACTACCTGCTTCTCTGAGTCTTCGCAGTTCGGTAACCAGCACGGTGAGGCGCCACGACCGAAGCCTTGGCTTTTTATGTGCCTGCACAGAATGAGGAGAAAACGTCACGTCCAGCCGGTGCTGAGGCCAACCACGACCCGTCCACTGTTGCGGTCAGAGTGAGTCGTAATAGCCGAGGGACGCTTCTCGCAAAGCTGAGAGCCAAAGCCGAAAAACAAGAAGCAAATAGCGAATGGCGAACAGCGGCATTCATGACATTTGTCACCCCCGGTCCCTGACAATCCACACTACCGCCTCGACTTCGCATCATCGATGATCGCAAGCGTGGCCCGAAGAAAACCGGGCGCACGGGAGCGAACGATGTCAACTGCTTTAGCCGAAATGCCTCACAGCAATCCAGCCTTCCGGCCAGTCACAGTGGCCAAGAGCCGCAACCTCAAGAAAAGCTACGGAGAGGTTGTCGCGCTGCGCGACTTGAATCTCGAGATCTACGCCGGCGAATTGCTGGCGCTGCTCGGTCCCAACGGCGCCGGCAAGACGACGCTGGTGCAAATGCTCCTAGTTTGTCTGGGCCTGGCGGCATGGGGTTACTGGCGGGACGAAGGCAAATTGTATGGGTAAAAATTGTCCGCTAGAGGTAGTGTTTGGATGCTAGTTACTATGAGCCTGTCATCGAGTTATACAGGTGATTATTAAAGGCGAAACGGGAGTGGTTATGAAAAGCAAAACTGCACAATGGATTCTCTGGGCCGTGGCCATGGTGATCTTCACCGTGATTACTCTTAGCGGTCACGGAAATTGGCTGGGTTTGGCAATTACCGTCGTGGCCGTGATCTGGTACGCGGTTGTGCCGAAGACCCATTCCAGACAACAATAGGAATCGAGCAAACGATGACTACGCTGCGCGCAATCTGGTGGACGATTTACCCCAACGAGGATGAACACCACTGGATGCCCCTCATCTGGCTTCCGCTCATGGTGTGGCTCTTCGTGGATCCGCTGTGGAAGCACTACGGTCCGTTGGGATGGATCGCCAACACATTCGGCGGCATCGTCTTCGTCCTGCTCTACCTGCAGGCGTACTCGCGTCGCGATCCCTACAAGTTATTAAGCATATTGGCTATGACTGCCATGGTCCCAGTCTTTATCCAGGTCAACGAGGGCAATGTCGCACTGTTGATTTACGCCGCCTCGGCTGGCGGTTTCCACACCAACCTGCGCAGAGTGTTCGTGCTGATCGGACTGGACCTCGCCGTCCTGGGTGTCTACGCCTATCGCTTGAGTATGCCCCTACCCTTCTGGGGCTCCATGCTGTTGCTGATCATCCTGGTGGGATTTGGAAACCACTACGGAGCGCTCAGCCACTGTGCGGCAGAGAAACTTCAGCGTGCGCAGGACGAGATTGAACATCTCGCCAAGGTCGCGGAGCGCGAACGCATTGCCCGCGACCTGCACGATCTTCTGGGACACACTTTGTCGCTCATTACTCTGAAGGCCGAGTTAGCGCGCAAGCTGGTCGACCGCGATCCGCAACGCGCCAAGCAGGAAATGCAGGACGTGGAGCACACCTCGCGCGCTGCGTTGGCCGATGTGCGCGAGGCCATCAGCGGCTATCGCGGGCAGGGACTGGCCGCCGAACTCCTCCGCGCCCGCCAGACACTGGAAACGGCGGGCATCACCGTGGACTGCGAAGCCTCCGACGTTCCACTCAGCCCGGCACAGGAGACCGTTCTTGCGCTTGCGCTTCGTGAAGCCGTGACCAACGTCGTGCGGCACGCCCAGGCTGGGACTTGCAGTGTCCGCCTCGCACGTGACGAACAGCTTTGCACGCTGGAGATCGCCGACAACGGATGCGGCGCTGATGGTCCGGAGGGCAACGGCCTGCGCGGCATGCGCGAACGGCTGGAGGCGATTGGCGGCTCGCTGCAGCGCCAGACCGCCGCCGGCACCCGCCTGGTGATTCATTTACCTCTCGCGCCAATGGCCTTGGCTCTGCGAAACTGAGAGCGTGCCCGCCACCAAGCGCGACAAGATCAGGGTAGTCCTCGCCGAAGACCAGGCCATGGTCCTGGGCGCTCTCGCCGCGCTTCTCGAAATGGAAGACGACATCGAGGTCATCGCCCGCGCACAGTCAGGCGACGAAGCCCTGCGTACCGTGCAGCAAACCCGGCCCGACGTATTCATCACTGACATTGAAATGCCCACGCTGACTGGACTGGAAGTCGCGGCCGAACTAAAGCGCCTCGGCGTCCCCGTGCGTGTCATCATTCTTACGACGTTCGCACGTGCCGGATATCTGCGCCGCGCCCTCGACGCCGGAGCATCGGGCTATCTCCTGAAAGACATGCCCGCGGAACAACTCGCCGATGCGGTGCGCCGCGTACATCGGGGACTGCGCGTCATCGATCCTCAACTCGCCGCCGAGGCCTGGACCGACGAGGCCGATCCGCTCACAGAGCGCGAGCGCCAGGTGTTGCGTCTCGCCGGAGAAGGAAAAGCTAGCTCCGAAATCGCCACTGGATTGAATCTGTCGGAAGGCACTGTGCGTAATTACTTGTCCGAAGCCATCAGCAAACTTGGCGCCGCGAACCGTGTCGAGGCCGCGCGTATTGCGAGGGCCAAGGGGTGGTTGTAGAAGCGAAGACAACTGTGGGGCCAAGCCGATCCCAGCGGTCGGCTCGGTGACCAGCGGGTGCACGTGCTCCGGCATGACCAACGCGCGATCCTGATCGCGCGGAGAAAACTTAGGTCCACATCTCCAAGATCGCAACTAACCCTTTTTGCAGCTCGCGAGTCGAATCAACGGAGGCAACCATGGACCCAAAACATGTTCGCGCTTCATCGTTGATGTGGGTGGATCCTGTATCGCAGAAGAAATCAATGCAGCGGCAGATTTTCAGGATGATCAAAGCAAGAACCTTCGCACTGTTTGTTTTGCTGGGCGTGGCATGGCAAGCGCAAGCACAGGACGCCAAAACACCATACCCGAGCATGGCCCCGCTTGAGCAATATCTGATTGCGGATCGGAATGCTGAGATAGCCCTGGCGCGGAGTGCAGCCCCCGAATCCATCTCACACGACGCCGAGGTTCTGGTCCTCGGACGGCATGGCTACGAAACCACAGTCAAAGGTAAGAACGGTTTCGTATGTATTGTGGAACGATCGTGGACCGCTCCTATCGACGATCCGAACTTTTGGAACCCCAAGCTGCGTGGTCCCCTCTGCCTCAACCCGCCGGCCGCACGATCCTATCTTCCACTGACCATCAAGAAGACCGAGTTGGTATTGGCTGGACAATCCAAAGATCAAATGGTCGACAGCATGAAAGCCGCTTTCGACAAGAAGGAATTGCCCACGCTGGAACCTGGCGCGATGTGCTATATGCTGTCAAGGCAAGGGTATCTGAGCGATCGCGACGGGCACTGGCATCCTCACCTCATGTTTTTCGTCCCGCAAACCGACGCTAAAACTTGGGGCGCAGACCTGTCCGGCTCGCCGATTCTGGCATCTGACGACCCTCAGGACCGATTGACGATATTCATGATTCCGGTCGCCAAGTGGTCGGACGGCACGGCTGATCACCCGGATGAGCACTGACGACTCGGTCTCCCCGATTCTTAGACATGTGAAGGCGGGTGGCCCCGCCTACCATCATGAGGGTGCTCCACCCAAGCCGGAGCTTACTCCGGAGCAGTATGCGAAGCTGCAGAAGCCGACATAGAAGCGGTCGTGCGGTCCCCTCTACTCTGATTATTGGACAAGACATTTCTCTTGTAAAATCAGCAACATGGGAACTGGCGGCATAACGATCGACCTCGGAACGTGTCTCCCGTATTTGGAGGACCGTTTCCGATCAATGTTCGGAATTGATGCAAAGAGCCTTGAAGCCGCGTCCTGGTTTAAACGTCTTCAGACCACGGCTATAAGGCATGCATCCTCTGTGCAGTGTGTGGGAATGCGTCTCCCAATTCCTTTCGACCGCATATACCAGCCGACAAAGCTCATCGTCCGAGGGCAACTTGACGCCTCTCCCAAAGCCGAAAAGTTCGCCTACGAAAATGATTACAGCCGCTCTCTCGAACTCGCTCGATTAACTGCGGAACGCTCAGTAAGCATCAATCGTTTCCTTGCCGAGAGCGACGATGCGATCATCTTCGCTGGTCCCGGATGGGGTAAGACTACATTCCTGCACCATGTTTTTCGCAGTACAGTGCGAAACGAAGAGGTCCTCCCCGTTCTGGTAACTCTCAGAAGACCGGAAGCTGTAAGCGATCTCCAAGAATTTGTGAATACCGCTTCCAAAATACAAAAGAAACAGCACAAATCCAGGGTCTTACTCTTAGTCGACGGCTACGACGAACTCACACTGAATCAGAGACGGAAAGTTTCCGAGACAATCCTAAACTATCAAGCTCTTGCAATTGGTAGCTTTTATTTAAGCTGTAGAGAGTATTACCAGGTTCTGGACATAAAGGCCCCTGAAGTACGCATCGATGGGTTCAGCACGGATGAAAAATATGCGTTCGTAAAAGCATTCCTGCAGGCCTTCCAGTCTCCGCTCGATGCTAAAGAGGTCGTCGATGATCTTGAAGCGCGGGGCTTCTCAGAATTTCTCTCGCACCCCCTACTGCTCACTCTGGCATGCATCACCAAGACCAGTGCGTCCACTGTGCAGCCCCGCAGCGCCCTAAGGCTACTGGATCGCGCGCTGGAGGTCTTGTGTTATCGCTGGGACGAGCACAAGGGGCTTCACAGGGAATGCGACACCCAGTTGGACGGGCGGGATCGCCTGCAAATTCTGCGAAAGATCGCATTCGCTGCCAAGAGCCCACATTTGCCGAAATTTCGCGCCGAAACTTTGGCTGCTCAGCAGATCAACTTACAGACGTTTGATAAGGTCGATCCTCATCAAGCACTGATGGAAATAGCCAAATTTTACGGCATATTCGTTCCATCGGATGACGGCTACGAGTTTGTTCACAGGACGATTCACGATTTCCTGGCCGCTCAATATTGGGTTGAAAGCGGTCAGTTTGCCCGCGTCACCCAGCACGAATGGACTTCACGAACTGCCTATGCGGCTTGTTTACAGCTCGATGCAACCGAAATTCTTGAAGGGGCACTAAAATCCCCAAACGGACTACCGGCAGTAGCCGAAATTCTAAGTAACGCGCCTAATTTCGACAAGAAACGTATTGCCGACGCAATAGCGAAATATTTCTCTGTACCGAAACGCCTCTTGCATTATGACGCCTCAACCTCCAACCGAGTGACCGGCGCTCTCGACACGGACTTCGTACGCCTTGCCGACAATAGATTCTTGAACTTTCTGGTAGAACACTACTCTGCGGCCAGGACGCCGGTTAAAGACATTATTGTCGGCTATTGTTTGTTGGAGCTTGCGATGCGTCGCCTAAAGCTTGATTACCAAACATATAAGGCGGCGCTTACGGGCTATGGCTTGGACCGCTTTACCTTTAACGTAGTAGGCATAAACCAGATCCAACTGGGATTTCTTAAGCCGCCGGGCTTTCAGGCCGCGCTCTAGGCGGGTGGCCGAGCCTTTCGAAAGTAGCTTGATATTTACAACATGGGGTGCCCCGTCCTTCTCGCCTGCCTTTTGGCGAGAGGGGAGCCTGCCTTGAGCGTTGTCAAGGTTGGGCGCGGTGCGGTGCCCGCCACCATAGCCTGGCCTCACGCCGTGTGCTTGATCAGCAGCACCTCGTTCCCCACCTCGCTGTACATCAACTCATCGACGATGCCCTGCGCCAGCAGGATGCCGTATCCGCCGGGGCGCATGCCCAGTTCGTCCCGATGTTCGATGTGCGCCGCGGGATCGTCGGGAGCGTTCGACACTGCTGCGTGAGCAATGGCGTCGCGGCGGAAGCCTGCACCCGGATCACGCACGTAGAAGACAATCGTCCGCTCGGTGCGCACCGCCGAGACCTCCACCACCTTGTGCCGATTGAACGCCGCGCCATGCTCCATGGCATTCAGCAGAATCTCGCGAAAGGCCATCATCACATCGTCACGGGCCTGCTCCGGCAATTCCGAACATAGTTCGCGCAAGAAGCTCACCACGCGCTCAGCCGTTAACATGCGGCAGTTGGCTCGCAGCGAAACCCAGTGCGGCTGTGCCGACAAAACTTCGATGTCGGTACGCCAGTCGGCATCAGAAACGGCCTCTGCCGCGAAGTTGGCAATCTCGTCGGCTTCGAACGGGGCGCCGATGCAGACGAAGACCCGGGCTTTCAGCGCCGCAATGACCTCTTCCGGCGTGGCATGTGGAGCCAGGACGATGGTCTTCACGCCGGGCCGGATTTCGCGCACCTCCTCGATCAGAGCCAGGTCTTCCTCGATGGTGGTTTCAGGATCAGTGATGAGCACGTCGAACGACTGCTGTCGCAAGCGCCGAATCGCGCCCGCCCCACCGTGAGCGTTTTCATGTGGGCAATTTTTGTCGCTAAGGGCTTGCATGATCGACCGGGTCGTCTCCGAGTCTTTGCCAATGAGGAGAACTTTGCTCATGGTTGGCTCCTGGTTCTGGCTTCCTATGATAGTGGCGGCACATCCATAGGACGATGAATTCTCATCGCAGTCAACCGGTGCAAGAAAAACGCCCCGGAGCAGGAGGTGCACTCCGGGGCGTAGGTTTTACAAGTGCGAGAGGTTATGTCAGGAAGAACTCACGGGTGATCTTGGCCCACTGCTCGTCCGGCATGGTGCTGGCGAGATCGTCGATGGCGACTCCGCCGTCTTGGGCGAGGGCGCCGAGCGCGTTGGGCATGACCCTCTGCAGTCGCATCGAGGACTCTTCCGTCCACCACCGCGCCAGTGCGCCGCCGAGCAGGTTGCGGAAGTTGGTCTTGGAGTCGGGAGACTGCACGGTTACCAGCCAGCCTTCGCCGTAGGGATCTTTCGTCGCCAGCGCCGGATCGTTGACCACCGCTTCGTTGATGTCGGCTACGCTGCCTTCAATCGGGGAAACCATGTCAACTTTGACGCCGTTGCGCACGATACTCCATACCTTCTGTCCCTGGCGAATCCATTGGCCGCGCTGCGGGAGCGCGATGTGCTCAACCTTGCCGGTCAGCTTGGAGGCGAAGTCGTCGATTCCAATTCGCACCAGGTTAGGACTCTCGCTGAGCGCCCAGGTGTGTCCCGGGTGATAGCGAAGATTATCTGGGACTGAGAAGCCTCCGACTAGGCTGGGCCTCAAGCGCGCCGTTGCTGCATCCTGTTTCCGCATTGCCGGAGCCACCTGCAACACGGGGTGCTTCGCCTTCGAGTAAAAGAAATCAATAGTTAGGAAGATTGCGAACATCATGAGAACTAGAAGAACTGTCATAACCGCCTCCTGCCTTGCATCCGAGGGCTTCTTGCTCTGCCAGCGCTTGGCTGCGTCGCGCTTGACACTTTTCTTAAGGCATTCGGCGTACCAAACCAGCAGGTGAGGAAAATACTTGCTATCGGCGCGTACAAGTTACGACGATTGTGTGGGTTGTGCAGTCCTGTTGCGAATCTCCTCAATCACTTCGTTGCATTCTTCAACGACGTGTTTCGTTGCGTTATGCAACTGGAAATCCGGCGAATGCTAGCTTTACTAAACAATCACGGTCCGTATGACCAGCGGAACCAATGAGTTGGCTTGCATCCGAGACGGTCAAGGGACGGTGTTGCGATTTTCATCGCAGTGATGCAGTCTGCAACACCACAGCGGCTTTGCCCAAGAAAGCGGGCAACCCCCTGAATAATTGGGCAGCCGTCCGACTTTTTGGGCAGCGTGCGAAATGGCACACTTGGGTTGCCGTGTCAGGGCTAATCTGCATAAGCGTAGTTATTGGCACACGATATAAAACCGAAAGTAGGGCCTTCAAGTACCAAGAACTGACAACCCCTAGTGTGACGGGGCGTTTTTGGAAAGGCGGGGTCGATGTATCCAAGGGAGAAATACACGCAATATCTAAGCTTATGTTGATCTCGGATTGTCTTCCAAATATCGGCTGGGATTTCAGTCTGAAACACGCTCCTGAATGCGGCTCCGGGAATAGCCATGGTTCGACTGGTTGCATTGGACGAAGTCGATGGTTTGATCTCATCGACGAACTGCCGAGTATAGTCGGGATGTTCCGTACAGTCAGCATACCAATAACCCGTAGTCTCTATCGATGTGACGCTGGCGGGTCGCCTGCCAGCATTTTTAAAAATCCAAGTGTTCCTAATGGTGGTATGTTGCGGCATTATAGAGAGCATCTCGTCCTCCTTGGCAAAACCTTCAGGGGTTATGCCAATCCAAGGCCTATCGGCCTCTCTGACGTATGTGAGGGAGTTTTCGGCGGCATCTGCACTTCTTTGGGCGGAGTCAGCGGCTTTTCTTACGGCGACAGTCTGCGCTCTGATTTCATCATAGGTTTTGGTCATCGTCGTCCACTGTCCATAAGCGAAACCAGCGTATACAGCCGCAGCAATAAAAGCGAGAGCAGTAGATGTGGCCAGAGCGCTCTGTATCCAGAGATTGAGGTTCTGGTAGGTGCGTTGTTCACGCTGTTTGTGTTCCTGTATATCCCTTTCTGCAATAAGGATTCTATCTGTAATGTCATTTTTTTCGCGCTGGCGTTGTCGTTCTTGCTTCCGTTCGCTCTCTTCACTGTCGCGTGTGGCACTTATCAACTGATGCAGATCATCTCGCACTGCCCCGAGTTGCATGATGCCGTCGCGTATCTTGGCAATGTCTGCATGAATGGCGTTAAACAATTTTCGCGTTGAGGGGGAGAGGCGCATAATTGCAGGAGATGAAACGTAAAGCAGAATACAAAAAAGGCTCGAAAGCAAGAGAAAACTCAGTCAGTTCCAAAAAACAGGGTTAATGCCGAGTTCGTACATTTCGTGGATGAGAACCACTAGGTTATGACACAGCACCTTGCAAAGCGTTTCGTTGACCATCGCGGTGTCCGTCTTACTCCGCAGGGCATCTCCGAACTTGCGCTTCACCATGCTGAAAGTGGACTCGACATTCGAACGCCGATGGTAGTGATCGAGAAACTCGTCCCGCTTGAACATGAAATAGTGGAACATCTGTCCGAAGGTTCCGCCGACCGCTCCGGTTGCCGTACCCTTAAACGCGATGAATGGCGTGCCGCCCGCCTTAGTAACAGCGTCCGTGTTGGCGAGACTGCCGTAAGCCTTATCAGCCGAGACTTCCGAGATCGCGAAATTCTTGGCAGTCGTTTCGACCATTGGCGCGAACATGAGGGTGTCGTTCGTGTACATCTCTCCGATGGCAACGGCGGTCACGATGTTGGTTTTAACGCCGCACATCAGATGGCACTTGACCCAATCCTGCTTTACCCGTTCCTTGCCGTACTTCACGTCAAACCAGCGGGTGAAGCGGGAAGTTGTGAAGCCGGACGAATCAACGGCGAAGTTAGTTTCGACACTGCGAAGCGGCACGCTACTCTGCTCAATAAGGCGACGGAGAATCGGAGTCAAGGCGGGATTTTCGAGGTAGTTGAAAATGGAGTTGTAGTGCGGCGTGGACGCAATGAATCCCTTTGCCTGCGCGTCCCGCAGATCGCTCATGAAGCGGCGTCCGCTAACCGTCGAATAAACTTTGAACACCACACTGAACAGGGCGTCCGACAAGGGCAGCTTGGGGCGTCCAGCTTTCTCTTCGCTAGGCTCTGCGATTCCCCGACACAGATCGAAAAGCAGGGATTGGAACCTGTCTTTCTCGTTCGTCTGCGCCGCGTTGTAAGCGGGCCACACTTGGGGATATGTCGTGCGCTGCGCTGTAAGAGTTATGGCTTCCGTCACCGTAGTGCTTCCGTCAGCATGGTGTTCACGCCGCATGACGAAGATCGCGGCGTAGATGTGCTTGCAGTTCTGGCGGCGAGCCTCGTAATCGGGGCAGGAACACTCAGGGTTGGTCTGAGCGAGGTGTCTGACTGCATAGACGCCCTTACCGCTCTGCGAGGGAACAATCCAGCAATCGCCGTGTTGATTAATCTGCTTTGTGGCTGCAAGTACGATTCCGCGCTGCTCTCTCAGGTCTTCCATAGCAACCTCTCTTACCTGAGAACTATATTACTAATTAGGTATATACTTGTCAAGGATATAATTGTAAAGATTTCCCTTGACAGTATATTCCTATCTGGTATATCCTTCCGATCATGGGGCTGGTCACGATCAAGCAAAAGGGCTATAAATGTATTCGCTGCTCCCATGAGTGGGTGCCTCGCAAGTCCACCGTGGGAGAGCCGAGCGTCTGCCCCAAGTGCAAAAGCCCGTACTGGAATCGGCCTCGTAAAAACGCGCATAAAGCGCATTGAGGTAAGTTCTTTTAAAGTTTGGCGGAGAGAGCGGGATTCGAACCCGCGGACGCTACTAGGGCGACTTTGTAAGGGACACCCTTTTGCGTCTTCGGCTTTGCAGGCCGCTGCATTAAACCGCTCTGCCATCTCTCCGTCATGGGTGTCGAGCGAGGGAAGCGCGTCGCAAACGTTTGCCCCTCGCTCGGCCTACCAACTTCAATTACCCAATTCAACCCACTTTCTCTGCTATCGCCAGTTCCTTAGTCTCGGATTCCTTTTGCTCGGGTACGACCCACTCACGTTGGGCAACTTTCAGCCGCATGGTGATCTGCTCAGCATTCGGCGGGGCAACCCACACATAACTGCCCTTTTCTCGCTTAACGTGGGGATGCCGCATGAGCGCAGCGTGGATTTCGCGCAATGGGGAATTCGTCCTAAACCTAAACATGCCGTTGTTCAGGTCGCGAAGAAGTTCTTCGGGTGTCATTTTTTTGTGTTCTTGGAGAGATTTAGAGCAGGCATCAGCAAGACGGATGCCCACGTATCTCACGCTGTCGAGCACCGCTGTCCAATCATTAGGAAGAGCATCTTGGGTTTTCTCCACCATTACGGCAAAGTGATCTCTAGCAAGGCAGAGAGTTTTTTCTGCGAGTTCGGTCTGCGCTTCCAGAGAAAGAAGTTCTCCCGTCAATTGGCAGTACTTACTTCGTTGATCTTGAAAAACGGAGAACACACCTTTCAGGTACGCGGTGGATTCGAACGTTCTCGCGGTGTTTGGAATTTTTGTATCTACAGAGTTCATCGTCTTTGTGTCCTCAGACTTTGGCATGGCTCCCTCCTGACAGTGGAAACAAGTGTACCACAGTACTATAAACTTATGTGAGCACATAGTTGCGTGGAATTAACGTATAGCCTAAAGGTGGTTACCGATGAACAAATTTGTGAACGCCATGTTCGAAGATTTAAGGGAATCCAGAGACTTCTATGCAGCCCTTCGCGACGAGATCGAGAAGTCCAAGGAGGAAAAAGAGAGGATTGCAAAGCGAATCGAACTTCTGGAAAGGCTCCTCGCGGTTGACGCACCAGCCGGAGAGGCAGGGGTTATTGGGCAGAATGGATAATTATTGGGCAAGAGGCGGTTATTGGGCAAAGCCACACCACAGCAGAGAAAAACAGCGGTCAAGAAAGCAGCCAGAAGAATTATTTTGGGGGAAACTGGACAGGAATCGCCTGAAGTGGGGGCTGGATCAGATCTCGCGCAAAACTGAAACCGACCTGCCACCGCGAAATGAGGCTGTGGAAACCACCTCTCCCATCTCCTATTGCGCGGCGCTACCTTTCACCACGATTCCGAGTCTTTCAGTCGCGCTAGAACCGGAAGAGGGAATGGCCACCGTGAATACCATCACTTCCTGCGCCTGTCCTGAGACGCTCCCCGGATCGCCTGCTGTGTCCAAAGCGATTACTGCCGGGTGGTTAGTGCCAGTCGCTTTGGCGCTCAGTGCAACCAACTTCTTGTAAAGATAGCTCTGCTCCGGATTCGGATCGCTAACGACAGGGATGGCCAACAGGAAATCAGGATTAGGGGCAACGCCCATATGATTGCCGTCCTGCGGCAACAATTGATATCGCAAGGTATAGACGCCAGCCGGAATCGCCTGCCCGCGAAAATCGGTCATGCCCTTCGGCAGGTTGACCACGCCTACGAACTTTGCGTTCGCTAACTCGGGGTAGAGCGCTCCGGGAACGTTCTTTGCCCCAGTCTCAAGGTGTTTCGCAAACCAGAATTCCGCTGTCCAACCGCCCTCGAGCGTTATACGGTATCCCTTTTCTTCAACCGCGAGCTTCAGCGCGTCGGAAGCTTCAGGAGCGGTCAAGGCGCCGATTCGCTCGGCTTGCGCTCCCGCTCCAAGAATAGTGGGTGAAACGCAAGACAGTGCGCCCAAAACGAACAAACAGCAAAGGAACTTCGATCCGGCCATTACCCGATTCTAAACTCGAAGCTCAGTTCCAGGCATATCGACGCCAGCTTCGACAATCGCCATCCGGCGCTTTTCCATCTTTGTTACTACCATCAGGTTGCGAGTGGGTCTGTCTTTCGGAAGGCCGGCGATCAGCGTGAGCAAAAAAGGAGGACGTTGCCGCCCTCCTCCTTCAATGGGTTGTCGATTTCACTACTTGCGATCTTAGGGCCCTGTACTGCAGCACGTCATGCTTCCAAGGATGCCGTGCGCCTCTCCGAAAACTCCGGCGGTGAAGAACAGAGTTGTTGTGGGACCGGCCGAGCCCCCGTTGCCGAAAGCTAATGCCCACAAACCGTTAATGTGCAGCTGCAGGTTAGCGGGGTCGAGTAGGATTCCCGAGAAAACTCCAGCGGGAGTGTACGCCAAAATCGCACCGCTACCGAATTGCCCAACCAGGATGTCTCCGCCGAACCCGCCAAAGCCGCTGGCCGGAGCGACTGCCACGCCCCAGGGAGAGTTTAAGTAAATGTTGTGCTGGAGCCGCGTGAGGAGATTGCCTGACGTATCGAAGATGTCAACGTAACCGTTTCCCCGGCCTGGTACGTCGTCATGCTTGTCAGCATCCTGCTTGGCAAAGGTAACCACCAGCTTACCGCCGCCGATATTTTGCACGTTGAACGGCGCGTAGCCTGTGGGAACGGTGCTGTCCTGGAAGGCGCTTGACCCAAACGAGTGTGGAGCGAAGTTCGCGTCGAACACATCCACGCTGTTGTTGTGAAAGTTAGCAGCATAAAGGTAATTGGCGCCGCCTGCCGACGCCAATGCAAGGCCTTTGTAGACTGCGTTAGGGGTATTGAGTACCAGGTTAGCGCTTGTGCCCACATACCATCCTGAAAGGTTTCCGTCCTCCGATACGAAAAGGAAGACCGCGGGGGTGCCATTAATCTTGAAGTCAGAGGTGCCGTTGTAAACCGTTCCCGTCGGGGTTCCGGTGTTGCCTCCCACCCCGGGAATAGTGACCACCAGACCCTGCGGAGCTCCCGTGGCAATGTACAGAGTGGAAAGCCCCGTCCCATTGTCGGAGACCCACCACGGACTCGACGGGCTGACGGACAAGCCCCATGGATTGACCAGGTTTGTGTCATTGAAGGTGCCGACATTAGGGATGTCGGAGGTAAGATCCGTTGGAGTGGCCCTCTGGGCATCTGCAGGCAGACTAAGAAGCGTAGCCGCTACCAGCATGGCCAGGGCACTCAAGATCAGCCGGGTGCCGGTCGGGAGTTTATTGGGCTTGTTGGTGCTGAGCATTGTTCCTCCATCACTTTCAGAATTGAGAATTTACTTCCGGCAACGCGGAGTCCGGTGAATCTGTGTCGCCATGAGTCTTCTGCAATCTAACTATGACCGAAGAAGCAGTTGTCTTGATTAGGTAAACACCTTGTCAACATTTGGTGACAAACTCTGGCGAGGTCCTTCCAACACGACGCGAAGAATGTCACAAAATTGTCAACATGCCATTGACTGTCAGTTCAATCTTGACGTCCATCCGGTTGAAAAGGACTTTCATCTCCGCTGAGTTCGCCCTGCAGCACGGACAAGAAAGGAGGGCGCTTTCGCCCTCCTCGGTTGGTGGGTTCACGGATTTAACTACTTTTTGCTCCTGAGGTTCTGTCCTGCACTGACAGTGCAGCACGTAATGCTTCCGAAGATACCGTGAGCTTCTTCGAAGGCTCCGGCTGTGAAGTACAGCGTTGTGGTCGGGCCCGAGCCCGAGCCGTTACCGAATCCCAGCCCCCACAGACTCTCGATCTGCAACTGCAGTACGGCAGGATTGAGTGGCATTCCAACAAACTGGCCGCTTGGGGTGTAGGCGAGGATTGCGCCACTACCGAACTGTCCGACCAGAATATCGCCGCTGAAGCCGCCAAAACCGGTCGCCGGAGCGACTACTACGGCCCATGGAGAGTTCAGGTAGATGAGGTGGGGAAGCCGCTGGAGCAGATTGCCTGACGTATCGAAGATGTCGACGTAGCCATTTCCCGGACCCCGCACGTCATCATGCTTGTCGGCATCCTGTTTGGCGAAGGTCACCGCCAGGTTCCCATTGCCGATATTGACAACGTTGAAAGGGGCGAAGCCGGTCGGGATCGTGTTGTCCGTGAACGCACCTGCTCCAAAAGAATGCGGGGCAAAGGTCGCGTCGAACACATCGACGGAATTATTTCTGAAGTTAGCCGCGTACAGGTAGTTGGCACCTCCCGCTGATGCCAGTGCAAGTCCCTTGTACACGGCACCAGGGAAGTTGTTGACCTCAATCACTGCCATGGTCGGCTGGACGTTGTGGTTCCATCCTTGAACGGTTCCATCTTCGGTCGCCCACATAAAAATCAGCGGGATTGCCAGGGCTCAATTGGAAGTCACTTGTACTGTTAAGGACAATTCCCGTCGGGTTTCCGCCGGGCGTGCCGTCCCATTGTGGAATGGAGACGACTAGCGACTTAGGACTTCCTGTGCCGTCGTAGAGTGTGGAGAGTCCGGCACCGTTGTCAGAAACCCACCAGGGTGAGCTTGAGCTTGCAACCAATCCCCAGGGATTGACCAGGTTTGTGTCATTGAAGGTGCCGACATTGGGGATGTCGGAGGTAAGGTTCGTTGGAGTGGCTTTCTGAGCGGCCGCCGGTAAGCTGACCAGTGAAAATGTTACCAACACGAGCGCCGCAATTAGGACCAGGCGGCATGCGTTTGGCCCACTGAATCTCCGTAAGCTGAGCATTGTTCCTCCATCAATTTCAGAATTGAGAATTTACTTCTGGCAACGCGGAGTCCTGTGAGTCTCCGCCGCCATGAGTCTTCTGCAATCTAACTAGTGACGGAAGAGAAGTTGTCTTGACTAGGTCAACACCGTTGTCAAAAGTTGGTGACATTGTTGGGCGCGCACGTCTAAGTCGATGCGAAGGTTGTCACAGAATTGTCAACAAGCCGTTGACTACCAGTTCAATTGTGTTATTAGCTGTAACTCAGACATTCGTATGGGAAGCGAGCGATGGATAAAATCCTGGTAATCGAGGACGATTTGGCAGTGCAGCGGGCCTTGCGGCGAACCTTTGAGTCCGCGGGCTTTGAGGTGTCCGTCGCTGCCGATGGAGCAGTGGCGATGGACACCTTCCGCGGCACTATGCCGCGCGATCGTCATCCTTGATTTGCGTCTTCCGGGGAAGTCGGGCCAGGACCTCTGTCGCGAAATCAAGCACGAAGTTTCGAATGTGCCCATCCTGGTGTTAAGTGCTGCCAGTGATGTGCTGGATAAAGTCCTGCTGCTGGAAATCGGCGCAGATGACTATGTCACCAAGCCTTTCAGCCCCCGCGAATTGCTGGCGCGTGTGCGTGCGGCCATTGCGTCGTTTGAATCAGGCTTCGGACAAGTCCGAAACGTTCAGCTTCGATGATGTGGAAGTGAACTTCTCGAAGATGGAACTGCACCGTGCCGGCCAGTCGGTTGCTCTCACTCCGCAAGAGTTCAAGATGCTGCGCTTCTTCCTCAACCATCAGGAGCGGGTAGTTTCGCGTACCGAATTGCTCAATGAAGTGTGGGGTTACAACAACTATCCGACCACGCGCACGGTTGATACCCATATCCTTCGCTTGCGGCAAAAGCTGGAAAAGGACCCTGCCGATCCAGTACATTTTCGTACTGTCCACGGAACGGGCTACAAGTTCGTCCGCTAATCGGAGCGGGGAGGAGATTGGCGATGGGTCGGGTGCGGTTGCGGACCAAGTTTCTCGTCGCCATGCTGCTGACTTCGGCGGGATTGACTGCGGTCTCTCTGCTGATTGTGCAGCGTACGGTAGAGAACCAAGTTCGGCGCGACCTCGGTAACGACCTGGCCAACTCTGTCGAAACTTTCCGCAATGCGCAAAAGGACCGCGAGGCTGCGCTGGCGCGTTCCGCCAGCCTGATGGCCGATCTTCCCAGCCTGAAAGCGCTTATGACATCCCGTCATCCGCCCACCATTCAGGATGCATCGGGTGAGATGTTCCGCCTTTCCGGCGGCGACCTGTTTGCCCTTGCTCGATCCCACCAACCATTTTGTTGGATTTCACACCAAAGCACCGGGCATTACCCGCGAACAAGCCCAGCAACTCCTGGAACATCGCAACCCTCTCGACCAACCATTGCAGTGGTGGTTTGCCGGTGGGCATCTCTACGAAGTCGTGCTGGCGCCCATCTACTTCGGGCCCAGTACGGACAATTCCTTGCTTGGGGTGGTGGCGGTCGGGGATGAGATGAATGCCGCTGTTGCCCGCCAGGTAAGCCAGATCGCGGCCAGCCAAGTGACTATCGTTTGCGGATCCACGGTTGTCGTCAGCACGCTTAATGCCGATCAGAGAAGCGAGATCAACGCCTATCTGAAAGGCCAAACCATCCCGCGAGGCCCGATCGACTGGAAGCTCGGCGGGGAAAGTTTCGTGGTTTCGTCGCTCGGCGTTGGATCCCGACGAGACGCCGCCCGTCACCATGCTTGTGATGAAGTCGTACGACGAAGCCACTGCATTTCTTAACCATCTGCGGCGGTTGTTGCTGGCGGTAGGACTGGGTGCGGTGTTTGTCGGGAAGCATGCTCGTATATGTCGCCTCTAGAACGTTCACGCGTCCGCTGGAGGAGTTAGTGGACGGGGTACGCGCCTTGGGCAAAGGAGATTTTCGTTATCCGGTACAGGCGCGTGGCGCGAGTGAGATCGAAGAACTTACGCATGCGTTCTCAGGCATGCGCGAGAGCCTGCATCAAGCACAGCAACGACTGCTCGAGGCCGAGCGATTGGCAACCATTGGCCGGATGGCCAGTTCGATTTCGCATGACTTGCGCCATCCACTGACCGCAGTCCTGGCCAATGCGGAGTTTCTGGCCGATGCCGATCTGAATCCGCAACAGCGGGAAGAGCTTTATCTGGAGATCCGCATTGCAGTGAACCGGCTGACCGATTTGGTCGATTCGCTGCTGGAGTTGTCACGTCCGGCCGATTCATTAAATCTGGTCGAAGCTCCTATCGAGCGGACCATCAGCCGTGCCATCGAGTTGGTGCGGGCGCATCCCCAATTCCACAAGATCCTGGTCAGCATTGAATCGCCGGGGCTGCACAGCGCCCAATTCGATCCCCGCAAAATGGAGCGTGTCTTCTACAACCTGCTGCTGAATGGCTGCCAGGCAGCCCAGATTTGTGGCGGACATGTCGCGGTGCATGTGGCTGAGGTCAATGGAAACCTGGAAATCCGCACCACTGACGATGGCCCGGGGGTAGAATCCTTCCCTTCACGACAAGCTCTTTCAGCCATTTGTTAGCCATGGCAAAGAGAACGGCACAGGGTTGGGTCTCACGATCGCGCAGAAGATCGTGCAGGACCATGACGGCACCTTACAACTGGAAAGCTCGGTACCGGGTCGCACCGTAATGCAGATCGTGCTCCCCCGGGTATGTAAGAAGATCGTCACATGGAATGGCAGGACAGCCGACGCCTCTCAACCGTTCACTGCCTGAACATGCGGGCCAGACCCGCAAATTTCCGGGGTCCTAAGAAATCGTTGCGCAGAGGTGCGACATGAAATTCACCAGCTATTCCCAAGTTTCGCGTCCGGCGCTGCTGATAGCCCTTGCGTTGGCAGTGGCTGCGCCAGGTTCCACCCAGACGGCCCAGTCCAACGCTCACCGCTGGGGACAATGCCAGCGTGAATGCTTCCCTGGTCGAACTTCAATCCCAAGTCCGCGAATTGAAGGAAATGGTTCTGCAACTGCAACAACAGACCACGGCAAGCCGGGCGGAGATTTCCAATCTGCGACAGGAACTCGCAGCACAAGCGCAGCGCAAGCAACACCGCCAGCTCTGAAGTCCGCGCTCGACGAACCATCGCCGGCAGTTTCTTCGTCGACTGACGCCCAATTGCAGCATCGCGTGGACCAGCTTGCCGAAGATCAGCAATTGGTCTCCGACAAGGTGAACGAGCAATATCAGACGAAGGTAGAGAGCGCCTCGAAATACCGGGTGCGCCTTTCGGGAATCGTGCTCTTCAATCTGTTCGGCAACAGCGGGTATCCGGACAATCAAGATGTTCCTACTTGGGTTTTGAGACCGGACCCCATGGACTCGCCGGGCTCGGTTGGAGGCACGCTCCGGCAATCGATTCTCGGTTTCGAGGTCTTTGGGCCAGACGTCTTCGGGGCGCATTCCAGCGGCAACGTCAGCCTTGATTTTGGAGGTGGATTTCCCGCCACCTACAACGGTGTGAACTCGGGCCTGGTGCGATTGCGTACTGCGGCCGTTCGCCTGGATTGGAAGGACACATCCGTGATTGCCGGACAGGATGGCTTGTTCCTTTCTCCGCAAGCTCCAACTTCGTTCGCGTCGCTGATCGTTCCGGCGCTCACTTACTCAGGCAATCTCTGGTCGTGGACTCCGCAATTGCGGGTCGAGCACCGCTTCGAGTTTTCCAACCGGTCTACCGTAACCCTGCAAGGAGGCGTGCTTGATCCGCTGACCGGCGAGCCGCCCAATGATTTCAACTACGTCTGGTACCGCGCCCCCGATGCCGGAGAAGAATCGCGCGTACCGGCTTTCGCGGCACGGGTCGCCTACTCCCATCCATTGTTGGGTCGGACCTTCACGGTGGGTGCGGGAGGCTATTACAGCCGCGAGTACTGGGGCTTCAACCGAAACGTGAATGGATATGCGGCGACTGCGGACTGGAACCTTCCGCTAAACCGTTGGTTCACCCTAAGCGGCTTCTTCTACCGTGGACAAGCGATCGGCGGACTCGGCGCCGCCCTCAGCCGCAGCGTCGTCTATAGCGGGCCGCTCACCGACCCGAATACGACTGTACTTCCCCTGAATTCCGTCGGCGGCTGGGCACAGTTGAAATACCAGCCCTTGCCGAAACTCGAGTTCAATGCCGCCTTCGGACAGGACAATCCTTTTGCGGCAGACATTCGAGCATTTCGGCGACCAATCCGAAAGCTATGCCAATCCTTTCTTGACGCGTAACCGGGCCGGGTTCGGCAACGTCATTTATCGTCCGCGCTCAGACTTACTCTTGTCTCTGGAATATCGCCGGTTGACGACCTTCTCCATCTACAATCACAGTTACGACGCCGGGCAACTAAACATGGCGATGGGAATACTGTTCTGAGCGAAACTATGCGAGCCGGAAGAAAATTCGCGGTGTTCTTGAGTGTCGCGTTAGCGCTCTGCACCGCGATGAGTCTTTGGTCAGAAGACGTCAGTGTATCCGGTCGCGTGGTGGCCGAAGGCGGCGCCAACCTGTCTCCGGCAAGTTCCACCGTCGTCTGGCTGGCCCCGATTACCGCCGCGGGCGATGCCATCGCCGCACCCCCGATGCACGCTGTGCTGCAGCAAAAGAACAAAGCCTTCGAGCCGCACCTGCTGGTCATCACCAAGGGCTCTACCGTGGATTTTCCCAATCGCGATCCCTGGTTTCACAACGTCTTTTCCTTATTTAACGGCAAGCGCTTCGATCTCGGACTCTATGAATCCGGAACCAGCCGCACGGTCCACTTCGACCGCGATGGAGTGTCGTACATCTTCTGCAACATTCATCCAGAGATGAGCGCGGTAGTGGTTGTCCTGTCCAGCCCATACTTCGCGGTTCCCAACAAGCAAGGCGACTTCTCGATCGCCTCCGTTCCGCCCGGTCGCTACATGCTGCACGTCTGGAATGAGAATGCGCTGCCCGCCACGCTCCAGGCGCTCTCGCGCGAGGTGATGGTGAGCGACACTTCTCACTCGCTGGGCTTGATCCACGTGCGGGTCACGCTGGCCACTTCTGCGCCGCACAAAAACAAGTACGGCCAGGATTACGAGCCGCCGTCTCCCAACAATCCGATCTATGTGCAGCCGTGAACGTGCCGGCGATTGGTACCCCCCCGCCTCACAGCATCTTTGTTTTCAATATTTTACCCGCAAAATATTCATAACACGGGATTTAAGCGCGACCGTAAGTCCTTGCGGCTGAATATCTTGCGCGATTCCCGCCAAAATATTCATATCACTGGATTTACAGAAGTAAAGTCAGTATTCACCTACCGCCAAGATATTCTATCTAAAGCAGATAGAAGCAAAGACATCGGTTCCAAGTCTTGGTGCCCCAACTCCCAGTCTTTGCAGCTAGTCGCTGGTTTTCAAAGATCGCTGCCGCCGCCCGGAAAGCCGTTCACCATCACGGCAACAGCGCAGACGGGCACTCGCGGCGCCGGAGACTGACTCCAACGCTTCTCATTGTATTTCGCGGCTAGGAGCGGGGCTGAGAAGAAAACGCATTCCGCAGAACGAAGGTAACCACAATTCCCACAAGGCCAGACTTCGCCGCGCGCCTGACAGAGGAAAACCTCGGCAACAGGCACCGGGCCTTAAGACGTGGGCAGGACTTCCCTGTGTGGTAGGATTTGGGGCATGGATGCCGATCTCCTGCGGTATTTGGAAGGAATGGAGAAGCGTCTGCGTGAGTACATTGACGAGCGCACGCAGGCTCTGCGCGAGTACATTGACGAGCGCACGCATGACGCGGAGACTCGCATTGTTCGGGCGTTCGGCGCTTATCAGGAATCAGCCGGCGTGCGTATGCGGAAGATTGAAGCCGATGTCTCCAACATCAATGCATCCACCACTCAGCAGCTTGATGCCATGCAATCGAAGCTCCTGGATTTGGAAACCAGGATCATCAATCTGGAAGGACCGCAGGGCAGAACTGCCTGAACGAAACTAACCTAAAGACGAGAGAATGTCCCTCTTGGCTGGCCCTCCGCCCCACTCCGTGCGCGATGCTTACGCCCCGGATTCGCTGGGTGCCCCGGGTCTCGCGGTTTTCGAGACCCGGGAGGTTCGTCATCGATTACCCGGCCGGCCAAGCCTCGTACCTACCCAGGTCTCGAAAAGCGCGAGACCTGGGGCACCCACAGTTACCTGATTTTGTTGCCCAAAATTAAGGATGGCTCCGGGCAGGAGACCCGGGCCACCCGCCAGGAAGTTCACGTTCCTACTGTGTTCCTTCGTCACTGCCAAAGATCCGTTCCTGCAACGGCCTTGGAATGCGGAGCGCATTCGGTATATGGAACAGGCGGAGTTCCTGGCTTGAGCTGCCGACGGCAAGTCCGGCCAAGCCCGAACGTAATTGAACCAACACTGCTCCGGCTACCGGCTCCCCCTCGGGAGTGGTCAGGTAACACGCAGAATTAGTTGGGATGGACGTGACCCACTCCACGACCCCAGTCACGCGAGCATCCGTAACCGTCACCGAACCGCTCGCTAGTGCCAATATCGGGTGATCAGTGATTTCAACATCAATGCTCACCACAACGTTACCCCGCTGAACTTCAGGGCCGGGCCATTCGGACGTCGTGTTGGCAGTAATTCGATCAACAAGATCGCGCAACGTTCTTATCTCTGATGGCTCGTTTCCGAACTGCGGAACGATCGGCGTCAGCTCACAAATCTCTGAACGCTGGGCCTCGGACAGTTGGGCGTTAGGCTGCAGAACGACATGTGGACCTTCGCGCCACTCTAGATAGGACACCGGAATTTCCGTAATGTGCGAGAGATCAATCGTCGCAAACGGTGGAACCTTCCCACGCACAATCTTGAGGCATTGCACCCCGTGTGCGGCAGCCTTTCTGAGTGCTGCTGCTGTGTAGCCCGACGCCGAAACGATACTTCTTCTGGTAATCGATGGCATGTCGGCGAACTTTTGGCAGATCCCCTCCACGAGTCCAACATGCAAAGGGCGGCCTTCATCTTTGACTTCAATTCCGGCCAATCCATGCTCACCCGCTGCCGCGATAACGATGTCGACGTCCCGCCGAGATTCGGATGCTTCATCGAACACCTTTTCACCAAGCATGATCGCTATGTCTTCTCGTCTCGTGAGTACGTATAGAAACCCTGTTACGTAGTGAATATCAGTTTCTGACAGCATCGATCGCTAGTAAACTGCCGCGCCGGGCGCAGAGTCAAGGGCCAGCCAATGCAAAAGTCCGTAAAGCGGGCGGCCGAGCGGCAGCCGGGTGCTCCGGTCTCGCGGTGTTCGAGACCCGGGAGGTCCGTCATCCATCACGCGGGTAGTGTGCTCTCAATCACAGCATTGCGGCAAGAGTCGCGTCTACTCTGGCTGTATGCCTTGGGATTTACAGGCGGGTGACATAGGCTACCATCTTCTGCCCCACCCTCAAATGTTGCCTCACGAGAGATCCTCATGCGCTTGGGTCGGCCACCCTTCCTACCTTGGCCCGGTGCCGAATGGGATGGGTTTCCCTCAAGTCGGCTAGCAGTTTCGGATGTTTGTTCAGCAACCGGAACAGATTTAAAACCGCGGGCATCGGAGTTGCCTCTCCGCGTTCATAACGCGAGAATGCATTGTGGCCGCCGCCAGTCAGCCGAGCAGCCTCCCTTTGCGTCAGACCAAGCTTGCGCCGAATGCTCCGAATTTCCTGGCTCTGTTTAGCCCGGTGCCGTAACACCAGTGCATCACCTGCTGCTGCATAGCGCTTCGCGCTGGCTGCATCGAACTCCACTTCACCACAGTTCTCGCACCGCCAGCCCGAGAGTCCATTCACCTTGGCCTTGGTGCCCTGGTATTCGATTTCGAATGTCTCCCCTTCGAATCGGGTCATGGCTCTACGCGAGTCACGATTGAAGCACTTCCGCGGCATCTCACTTCTCCTTAAACTGGATCACCGGGGCCAGGTCCCGCAATATTGCGCCGGGTTTTCCAACTCATTCACGGGTTTGCGAATGCGTGGGATACTCCGTCGTGTGAACTCCGACTAGTCCCGTCGTCAAAGCGCAAGGGTCCCGACGTCGTCGAGACTGGCGGTTACGACAATTCATCCACTCATTCCAACGTCAGGAATGAGTCGGGCACCCGCTGCGCTCGGTGTACAACGGGGGATCACCAGGTCAGTGTGCCAAGGCCGTTATCTCCGGCGGATTTCCGCAATCACACGGGGCGGGCCGTTCGGAGTTCCGTCCAGAGTGCACGGAAGCTGCTGGATGACCCGTAGAGTACCGTTCTTGTCCTCAAATACCAGACCGCTCTCAATGACACTCCCCCTATACTTGCCCCATTCCGCCGGAACCACCACGGAACAAGGTGGAGGGAAGTCCTGCTGCGCGTGGGCCTTCACCTGATAACCACCAATGGCCGACACCAACACCAGCATGACGACTGCTGCGATTCGCTTCTGCTTCAAGGCTGACTCCTTTCCCCACACCAAACTCGGGCCGAACTCTCTTCGCTAAGTGTGACGCGCAGCTCTGCTGGCCGCGTGTTAAATGTTGTAAAGTCGGCGCAGAGGTTCCCATCGCGGTACCAAGGTCCTGATGCCCCAGCTTCGCATCCCGACTCTGGACGCTAACCTGGGATCACTGACACTCACGACCCACATCACATCCTCCCTTGACCCCGCCATTTACAATTCCTTCGGCTGCCAGATTGCCAGGAGATTGTATACATGGCCACCGCTGCACCTGAGCTCGAGACCAAGTCCCTGCCCGCGAACGCCTATCAGCCACTGAAAGACGGTGAACTCTATGTGCCGCTGGTGCCCGCCAGCATGAGCGTGCCGGAAGTTACCTGGCGCGCAGTGCTCTGGGGCACACTGCTGTGCATCATTTTCAGCGTGGCTTCGGCCTACTCCGCCCTCAAGGTCGGCCAGGGAATGGAGGCGGCGATTCCCATCTCCATCCTCGCCATCGGGCTGGCGCGCGTCTATCGGCGCCGCTCCACCGTGCTGGAGAACATGATCATCACCGGCATAGGCGGCGCCTCTGGAAGCGTGGTGGCCGGCGCCGTCTTCACTGTACCGGCGCTTTACATTCTCCACCTTGATCCCCATCCGGTGCAGACCATCTTCATCTGCCTGGCCGGCGGCTGCCTGGGCGTTCTCTTCCTCATTCCCCTGCGCCGCTATTTCGTGCGCGAGCAGCACGGCAAGCTGCCCTTTCCCGAAGCCACGGCCATCACCGAGGTGCTGGTCACCGGCGAGAAGGGTGGCTCCCAGGCCAAGCTGTTGCTCCAGGCCACCTGCATCGCCGCTGTTTACGATTTCTTCGTCACCTCCTTCCACGTCTGGAAGGAGTACCTGAACTTCCAATTTGTGCCGGTCATGCGATCGCTGGTCGATCGCGACCGCATGGTCTTCAACTTCGACGCCATCGGTTTCATTCTCGGCCTCGGCTACATCATGGGCCTGCGCATCTCCCTGATCTTTTGCGCTGGTGGCGTGCTGGTGAACTTCGTACTGGTCCCCGCGATATGGTTCATCGGCAGCCACATGGGTGACGTCACCGTCTATCCGGCCACTATTCCCATCTCTCACATGACGGCTGCCGAAATCTACCGCAACTACGTGCGCTTCATCGGTGTGGGCGCCATCGCTGCCGCGGGCCTTGTCGGCATACTCAAGTCGCTGCGCGTGGTGGCAGGATCGTTCGGTATTGCGCTGCACGCCTTCCGCCACGGTGAAGCCCCGCATATGGAGCGGACCGACCGCGATCTTCCGATCATGGCCATACTCCTCGGCGTTGTGGTGGGAGCCATCGCTGTGGCCGCCTTCTTTGGGCAGCTGCACGTCACTTGGACCGTGGTGGCGCTGGGCTTGGTTCTGACGCTGCTCTTCGCCTTCTTCTTCACCACGGTGGCCGCCAACGCTATTGCCACCACGGCGAACAATCCAGCCTCGGGCATGACCCTGCTCACCGTGATTGTTTCGGCGGTGGTGCTGCTGAAGTTCGGCCTCTCCGGAACCACCGGTATGTTCTTCGTGATGGCTCTCGCCGGCATGGTGTGCGTCGCCCTCTGCGTCTCGGGACAATTCATTACCGACCTCAAGGCCGGCTACTGGATCGGTTCCACACCCTCGGCGCAGGAGAAGGTGAAGTTCATCGGGGTGGTCGCCGCGGCGATCACCGCCGGCTTAACTATCATCCTGCTGGCCAAGGTCTTCCAGTTCGGAGAGGCTGCGCCCGGAGACGTGCGCCAGGTGCTGGTCGCGCCGCAGGCTTCCGCCTTGAAGGCCATAGTCGCGGGATTCATGAGCGGCCGGCCGGTCACCTATGTCCTGTTTGGCATCGGCGCCCTGATCACGGTGGTGCTGGAGATGCTCGGCGTCTCGTCCATGGTCTTCGCCCTGGGAATTTACCTCCCGCTGCAATTGACAACGCCGATATTAGTTGGCGGATTCCTCTCGCACCTGGTGAACAAGCGCGCGGCCAAGACGAGCGGTGAGCAGGGCAGAACCATCCGTGAACGCGGCGTTATCATTGCCTCCGGGCTGATGGCGGGAGGCGCGCTCGGCGGGGTCTTCGGCGCGGGTTTGCGCCTGTTCCCCAAGTTTCGTGAAGACCTGATTCAAACACCGTTTTATAACAACGAGCCGATATCGCAGACCATCTCAGCGCTGCTGTTCGTCGCCCTGTGCCTGTATGTGTGGTTCGGCTCACTACAGAAAGTGAAGGAATGATATGGACCAGCTAGGAAAATATATCGCCGACGCCGTTCTCGGCATCGACACACTTTGGGGCGGAGACGTTATGTGTCCGTCGGGAACGGGACGCTTCATTGCCGACTCGTGGTTCTCGGACGAACCGCTGCCTCTCGCTTACACCACGCCTGCCGCGACGCGCGTGCGCGAAACCGGAGGCGTTGGGGGGAAGACCGTCGATCGCGAGGCGGTCGAAGCATATCTGCGCGAAGTGGATCTGCCCAAAGCGATGGATGGGATGTGCGCTGAAGCAGAGAAAATCGGCGGGCTCCGTGGCCAGTATCTCGCTGGCCTCGCTCTCAGTCTCAAGACGATGTGGGACCTCGCGATGGAGATACTCGGCAAAGGCAAACCGGTGCCCTACGAGCGGTGCGTGCAGGCCTCCACTGGCAAGATGCCGGAGCCATCGCAGCCGGAAGCCAAGCGCAACAGGGTTGCAGAGTTGCTGAACCGAGGCGGATATTCGACAACGAAGTCGGAGGGTCTGCTGGGTGCGGTTGACGCCTGGCGTCGCGACCGCATGGCTCCGCTGGGGTCGGTCAAGGCGCTCGGCGCGGCGGTGATCGCGTACTTCGACAATCTGAGTGCGAAGAACCTGCTGCCGGTTTTGCCGAAGGAACTGTCGGATGTGCCGCGGGCAAATATCGATTTCATGCCCATCAAGGACGCGTGGTTCTCCGGCTCCATGAACTACCTCGGCCGTGCCCGTAACGCCGATGGCAGTCCGAAGTACGAAGCGAGTTACGAGATCAACGCGTCGCTACAGATCAGCTTTCCGGAGTTCCAGCAACTGGTGAGCCATGAGGTAGTGCCTGGCCACGTGACCACCTTCGCCTATCTGCAAAATCTGTACGTCCGTGGACTGGCCGGTTTTGAAACCACTGTCCTGACCATGAACACGCGCGCTGCCACGCTGTTCGAGGGAATCGCCAACAACGCTATCCTGATCGCGCACGGCGTGACCGAAGTCGACCAACTGCCGGACGAGGACATGCAGATCGGCGTCCTGCTGGCACTGTTGCAGGACGATGCCAAGAACCAGTCGTCGTATCTCACATGGGGCGAGGGCAAGCCGCAACCCGAAGTGGCTGCGACCTTGCGCCGCGACTTTCTTGTGAGCGAAGAGCGCGCCGACAAGCTCTCCGGCGCATGGGGACGGCATCCGCTGTTGGGTCGCATGTATCTTCCCGCGTACCGCTCCGGAACCGAACGAGTCGCGCAGTTGCGCCGCAGCTTCCCGTCAGAGCGCGTGCTTCCAGCGATTTATGGATGCTTTGGGCTGGTGGACATCAGCACTGTGGATGAAGTGCTGAGGACAGCGAAGGCATAGACAGCAACATTCGGCGTAAATTGTGCTAGGCGATTTTCGTCTTGATGGGCAGCGACTCGGTTTCCAGCGTGTTCAAGTCCAAGATCTGCGATGCGTGCTGGATGTCGATGCCCACCACACGGCCGGCAGAATCCAGGTCAATGACCAAGCCTTCGGCCACCTCGCGGGAGTCGGCGCTGGGCTTCGCATTCAAATCAATGTAAAGTGAATCCGTGTCCGGATAGTAATGGAGCTTCATCGCTGTTCCTCTTGCGGTCTCACTCGAAAATTGCGGTCTGGAAAGGCATTGTGGATAGTGTCACCATCTTCCAACGTTACTACGCGCAGAATCCGGCCTGCCAATTCCGGCACAACGCCCCAATGCCGAATACGTCCATCTGTCTGCGCCTCGCGTGCCAATGGTTCTTTCACAATGCGCTCGCACCATTCGACCCTTATATAGGGGCGTTTGCGCAAGACCTGTTCTTGAAAATAACGAGTCGTCTTCATTGTACGTGCTGTACGTGAAAGTGGCGCAAGATCAATTTTCGGTGATGCGGCACGGCTAAGAGCCATGCCATTTCAAGACCTGCTTACCCCACCAACTGCGCACATTCCACTGGCTCAAGGTGTGCTGTGAAGTGTCGCAGGAACGGCGCCTCGAACGTCAGATGCATTCCCTGGATCTGCTCGCGGCGCTTCCATACCGCCAGGATCACCTCGATCACATAATCCATGTGGCTCTGCGTGTAGACGCGGCGGGGGATCGCGAGCCGCACCAGGTCCATCTTGGCAGCCGCTCCAAACATCAGCGTGCCGATTTCGACTGAGCGGATGCCACCTTCGAGGTACAGTTCCGCCGCCAGCGCCACACCGGGGAACTGGTCCAGTGGAAGATGCGGCAGAAATGCGCGCGCATCGAGATAGATAGCGTGGCCACCCGGCGGCTGCACGATGGGAACTCCTTGCTCGGAAATATGATTGCCCAAGTAGGCAGTCGAAGCGATGCGGTAGCGCAAATAATCTTCTTCGAGCGATTCCTGCACGCCTACGGCGATCGCCTCAAGGTCGCGGCCGGCAAGTCCTCCATAAGTCGGATAACCCTCGGTGAGGATGAGAAGGTCCTTTTCCTGACCAGCGAGCACAGAGTTGTTGGTGCACAGGAAGCCTCCGATGTTGGCCATGCCGTCTTTCTTCGCCGACATCGTGCATCCGTCACCCAGCCCGAACATCTCCTGCGCGATTTCCTTGGGAGTCTTCGAGGCGTAGCCTTCTTCCCGCAGCTTGATGAAGTACGCGTTCTCGGCGAAGCGGCAGGCGTCAAAGTACAGCGGAATGCCGTGCTGTCGGCACATGGCGCTCACAGTACGAGCGTTCTCCATCGAGACGGGCTGCCCGCCGCCGGAGTTATTGGTGACCGTCAACATCACGAGCGGGATGCGTTCACGACCAACCCGCGCAATCAACTCCTCCAGCGCGGCCACGTCCATGTTCCCTTTGAAAGGGAGTCGCGTCGAAGGTCGACGAGCCTCAGGAACGGGCAGGTCCACGGCTTCGGCGCCAACGAATTCTATGTTGGCCCGCGTAGTGTCGAAGTGCGTGTTATTGGGGACGACGTCGCCCTTCTTGCACATCACGCTAAACAGAATGCGTTCGGCCGCTCGCCCCTGATGAGTCGGGATGACATGCTTGTAGCCAAAGATGTCCTGGACGGAGTCGCGGAAATGGTCGAAGCTCCGGCTGCCAGCGTAGCTCTCGTCTCCCAGCATGATCGCCGCCCATTGCTGGACTGACATCGCGCCGGTGCCCGAGTCAGTAAGCAGGTCAATCAGCACATCGTCAGCGGGAAGCAGGAACAGGTTATAGTGTGCCGCACGCAAAAGCTCTTCTCGTTCTTCGCGCGTTGTCCAGCGGATGGGTTCGATGCTCTTGATGCGAAACGGCTCGATGATGGTCTTGGTCAGCATGGCAAGCTCCTTCGAAGCACGGAAGCCTACAACCATGCTGGCGCTTCTGACGAAGTTACGCAGTGACCGCTGTCACACTGATCGGCCCCGCGCCGTTTGGCGGTAACAAGAGAAACGCCGGAATTCCGTGTGAAATAGGACCTTAACGCTTAGAGGATCTCGCGTAACTGCACCGCATGGTGGGCCAATTGATTGGTCTCGCAGTTGTCCTCGCGCTGGATGTGCTCGATGGAGAAGCACCGTGCAAGGAATCTGAACATTCCGGTTGAGATGGACCCATCAACCGTATTATTTCAGGTGATGGGTCCATCTCAACGTGTTTTGTGAGGGGTTAGTGTGCGCTAGTCGTGAACGTCTGATCGTGATACGCCGCCATGTTGCCGGATGCGTCCGTTGTCAGCGGCCGCCAGTGGTAGGTGGTGTTCGGTGTCAGTCCAGTTATGGTCACGGTCGCATCGTAGACGTTCAGCACTCCCTGAGATACTGCTCTCTGGTCCTGCGTCCCAATCGTCGGGTTGGAGGTGTGCGGATAGTTTGCCGCCAGCATGGTTCGTGTGCCGAAGTTTGGGAACGGTTGCATGCAATTTGGCGGCTGTGGGTTATTGAGATTGCAGGCCGCAGGAGCCGCCGTGCCGTAGTACACGGTCAAAGTGACGTTGGGCTTGAAGGTATTAAACGAAAACGTGGCCGTGGTGCCCGTGACGCTGGCATTCATCGGGCCATATATCGTCGGGGAGCCACTACCCGCAGGCACCCATCCAATCTGAACCGGTGTTGTGTAGTCGGCCCAGGGCGCAACGCAAGGATTCGATCCGTTGCCGCAAGGGTTGGCGGCTGTCTGCACCGTCTCAATCGCAGGCGACGAGCCATCTGGGTTCTGGCCAGTTCTCCATCTCACATAGTCGAAACTCCACTTGTAGACCTGATTGAACTCCTTGACCGACCAGGTCCAGCCGTTCCCCAAATACCCGGAGGGGTTGTAAAACATGGCAGAGTCAAAAACATGGTTGAACAGGTCATCGCCTTCCGCCAGATAGGTGTCGTTGCCGGTCTTGCTCCAGTACCACGCATAAGCCGGCGCCACCAGGTCGTTCAGTTCGGTTGCTTCATAGAGAGCTCCTCCCACCAGGGTAGGGTCAACGGGAACGTCATACGGCTGGTAGGCTAGGGTATGCCTCGAGGCAATGTACTGGGTGGAAGACCACCAATCCAGCACTTTTTTGATCTCCAGCGGAATTCTCTCATCCGGGGTGTTGCCTTCGGCCACATCCAGCTCATAATAATTAATCAGGGCCTCCAGGACCAGACCAATGGTGAACGGGTGGGCGACATACTCCTGCTGGTTGGGATTATTCAGGCTGAGGTTATAGGTCTGGTCCAGATAGCCCAGCAGCACGTCAACGTCTCGCGGCACAAACGCATTTCGAGGTGCGCCTGCGATCTCGGCGGCCAGACGGTCGTCAAGCATATATGCCCCTATTCGTGCGGACGAAACATAAGCACTACTGGTAGCCCAGAGATTGTAGGTTGGATTGGTGGCCAGAGTATTGACCGCTTGCTGCATGGTCGCGTCGCCGGTTCGCAGATAATTCATCGCCATGCCATAAGGAAACTGGTTGGGCTCCTGGATGAATCCGCCTTTGGTCGCGATGAGCGTGTCCTTGTACGGCTCCAGCGCCAGTTCGGCGCAGCGTTTCCAGTGATCGCGATGCGCTGGGTTCAGATATCCCGGCATGCCCAAAACGTTGTAATCGTAGTCTGAGATCTGCTGATAGATGCGTCCGCCATCATAGTTCCATGCCTCAAAATAAATGCTCGAGGGCAAGTCGAAGTAGCCAACGAAGTTGCCGTTGTCCAGGCTCCACCACGGGTTCGTGTCCGTGTTGTTGGTGCACCACCACTCCGCTGATCGGTAGGGTGTTCCCCCGTGTCCGGGGTAGGAAGTCGCGTTAACCATATTGCTCTCCCACGTCGCCAGTCCCGCAATCTCAGGGAACGAACTGGGTGGGGTGGGCGTGAAGGAAGCGGTCGGCAGCACCATGAAGTTGTAGGTTACCGCCACCGGATTGCCGTAGTAAATCCCTCCATACTCGGCCTGAAACCTGGCCGTGAACTGATAATGACCGGCAACCGCCTGGGAATTCACTCGCAATCGCACCATGGTAGGTGTGCTGTAGATAGTTCCGTTATAACAGGAATTGGTGGTAGGGTTATAGTTCCCATCCCAGCCGGCGGGCGGAGGATTGGAGGGGGCAATAAAGTGGCAGAGATATTGCGCCGTGATGCTGTTGTCGGTGACTTGTCGTCCCGTGTCTATGTCGGTAATTACCGCATTCTGCATCTGCACGACATAGTAGGACGGTCCACTCATCAGATTGGCTTGCAGAGTCACGTACAGGTCATTGCATTCCCGCGAGTTTTTAGCGGCAGGGGTGCAGGCTGGCGACTCCGTCGGATCGCCCCGATAGACGTTCTGGCCCCCGATAGGCCACAGGGTAAATGCCAGGGTGCCGTTTGGGTTGGTGGGGGCAGTGGGCAGTGTGAAGGTAAGATAGGAACCCCCACAGCCAGGAATATGCGTGGAGGTGCAGGCCGCCGTAGCCGGCCCCGGATACGTCGCCCAGGTTCCGCTCTGCTGTTGCGAAACGACATAGTAACCCCAGGTAGCAGAGTATCTGTATGCCGGAAAGTGATCTACTACAACCGTGTGGTTGGTAACATTGTCATTCTGCACAATTTGGCGGTTAGAATAATTATTATTGGCCCCGTAATCATCAGAGTCTTCGATTACGACAATCGAATTGCCTGGATGGAGAGTCGTCCATCGGAATGTAATCGAGTACCCGTTGACCGGATCGAAAGTCCTGCTAACGGTGGCTGAGACGCTATTCGCAATGATCTCGCCCGAATTAACAGTCGCAAACAGAGGCACCGAGAAAACAACTGCAGTAATGACATACAGCAATGTGAACATCAGCTTCTGCCGAAAGCAAGCGCACGACAGGCGTAAGACCGTGTTTCCGAATCCCATGAAAGCCTCCTGTAAGATGGGCTATGCAGCCCACTTTCAGGGGCTCCATAGAACTAGCAAGTATCGCTATCTAACGGTCTTGCGAACACCCAAAAGCACTCGGCGCTGGCACGACAGTAACTATTTAATATGATTACTATGGTTACCATCCCCTCTAAGTGCTTTGGGCACCGCAGGAACGGGCTGATAGGTCTTCGTGGCGAACAGGTCAGACCAATCTCCAAACTGGTACGTGTCGGCCCGCTCTTGGGATATCCGCCCTCGGGCTAGCGACGCGGTCGGCAGTTTTTCAGGCCTGGAAGCATCATGCGAAATTTCACGTGTTGGCGCGCTCAGAAGAGAAAAATAGCAGTAGTAATCTGAATCAGTCGCAGGAGCCTGCTGGAGTAGATCGGGAAGGCGATTATCGCTTGCCACAGTACTTTGTAGAGGTGACTTTAGTGCCAGCGAGGGCAACCACGTTGCGTCCGCCATCCATCACAAAAGTGATGGATGGCTATGCTCAAAGCACCAGCGACAGCGCCATCCATCCCACCCTAGCAGCGTACAATTTTTGGTGAGTTGATCCCTTTGGTGGCGTTGCGCGTGTCCACCACCAGCTTCGCCTCCCGCACAATGCGGTGATAGTCGTAGTCGCTGTGGTCGGTGACGATCACGACGCAGTCATACTGGTCCAGATTCTCTAGCGGCGAGCAGGTCATGTTCAAGGCGTATCGGCGTCCATGCCCCACGGTCGGGAAGTAAGGATCGTTATAGCTGACGACCGCGCCGCGCTTCTGCAGCAACTCGATAATCGTGAGCGATGGCGACTCCCGCAGGTCGTCAATGTCCTTCTTGTAGGAAAGGCCCAGCACCAGAATCTTTGCTCCATTGAGCGCCTTCTTCTCTCGGTTGAGCGCGTTGGCGACGGCTTCCACGGAGAAGTACGGCATATTGGTGTTCACTTCGCCGGCCAGTTCGATGAAGCGCGTACGGAAATCGAACTGCTTCGCCTTCCACGACAGGTAAAATGGATCGATCGGGATGCAATGCCCCCCGAGTCCGGGACCGGGATAAAACGCCTGGAAGCCGAAGGGCTTGCTCTTGGCCGCTTCGATCACCTCCCAGATGTCGATGCCCATGCGCAGGCAGAGTAACTTCAGTTCATTCACCATTGCGATATTGACGCAGCGGTAAATGTTTTCCAGCAGCTTGGTCATTTCGGCAGCCGCCGGCGTTGAGACCGGAACCGTGCGGTTGAAGATGGCGCCGTAAAGCTTCGCTCCGAGTTCGCCAGCGTGGGGATCGAGTCCTCCGATGACCTTGGGGATATCGCGGCGCGCGACCGTGTCATTACCCGGGTCCTCGCGTTCGGGGGAGAAAACAACATGGAACAGATTGTTGCCTTCCAGACCGGCGCGAGCGGCCTTCAATCCGTGGTTATTGGCGCGCTCGAGAATCGGCACCAGGATTTCCTCGGTAGTGCCAGGGTAGGTAGTGCTCTCGAGGACCACCAACTGGCCGCTGCGCAAATGCGGGGAGATCGATTCGGCCGTTGCAGTGATGTAGCTGAGATCGGGCTCGTGGTACTCGTTCAGCGGAGTGGGAACGCAAATGATGATTGCGTCCATGTTGGCGACGTTAGCGTAATCCGAGGTTGCGGTGAAACCCTGGGCGCGCGCCGTCTGTATTTCGGTGGGCGCAATCCGGTAAATGTAGGACCCGCCGGACTCGAGCACATCGACCTTCCTCGTATCGATGTCGAAGCCCGTTACGGGGAACTTCTGTTCGCTGAACAGGAGCGCCAGGGGCAGGCCAACGTAGCCCATTCCAATCACGCCAACTTTGGCGGTACGGGACTCGATCTTGCGTTTTAGTAGTTCAGACAATTCGGAGCTTGCAGCTTTGGATGGCAAAGACATGTGTCATTCCTTGGGAAACGCGATCTTAGCATGGCGCAAACAGTTCATTGGCGCGCGGCTTCTGCACCCACCGCGACCCTGCTGCGATACCAGGCGACCGTGCGCCGCAATCCTTCTCTGAAGTCCACCAGCGGCCGATACCCAAGTTGGGCTTCGGCGCGCGAGACGTCGGCAAGCGAGTGTTTGACATCCCCCGCACGAGCTGGCGCGTATTCAGCCTCACCCGGAAATTCCGTCAATTCCTTCAGGATGGAAAAGGTCTCTTTCAGAGTGAAGCGATGGCCGGTAGCGATGTTGAAGGTTTGACCCGCGACCTGCAATTCGGGTTGTGTCGCGGCCAGCAGGTTCGCCGCAACCACGTTATCAATGTAGGTGAAGTCGCGCGACTGTTCGCCGTCCCCATAGATCGTGGGTCTCTCGCCTTGCAACATGCTGGTGATGAATTTAGCGAGCACCCCCGAATATTGTGAGTTCGCGTCCTGGCGCGGTCCAAAGATGTTGAAGTATCGCAGGCTGACCGTAGGTAGTCCGTAGACGCGATGAAACGAAGTCATGTAGAGTTCGCCCGCCAGCTTCGATACCGCATAAGGAGAAATCGGGCTGGGTAGCATGTCTTCCTGCTTGGGCAGCGTCGGCGTTTCGCCGTAAGCGGAAGAAGAGGCAGCATAAACCACGCGTTTGACACCAGCGTCGCGCGCGGCCATCAGTACGTTCAGCGTGCCGTCGATGTTAACCGCGTTGCTTCGCGCCGGGTCGACCACCGAGCGCGGGACCGAAGGAATAGCTGCCTGGTGTAGCACGTAGTCCACTCCCTGGCAGGCGGAACGCACGGCCTTCACGTCCAACAGGTCGGCTTCCCGAAAATCAATTTGCGCCGCGACTTCGTCAATATGCTCGCGTTTTCCGGTCTCAAAATTGTCGAAGCCACGAACCCGTTCGCCGCGCTCGAGCAACGCGCGAACCAGGGCCGAGCCGATGAATCCGGCCGCGCCGGTCACCAGATAAAGAGCCATATTTCCAAGGTTAGCATAGTCGGCGGGAATTTCCGTTTGACTTCAGTCCCGCACCACATATCCCGCGCGGAATGCAGCGCACTAATTTTTCTGTGACCGGGTACAGAACGGGTGACAGGGTCTCGCCCGCCCCGATTCAGCCTTTTCACCTGGTTTGTTGAACACCTTCCGCTTGATTAACTTCTTGGCGCCCCACAGCCACCAATTAGCTTGTGTCTCGTTTCCTAGGGTCTGCGTCAACTACTCCGCGATGTCCCGCTCCAGACCATCGCAAAACCGGAAGCGGTCGTCGCGGTAGGAATCGACTACCGGCTATAAGGGAGCAGAGCATTCCGGAGTGTTCGCGCACACGGCGCGACTGTATTCAACTCGCCCGCAATAAGCCCACACATAACTGTATGGACCGTATTACCAGCTCTACTTGGACGGACGACCGGCACTCATGCTGGCGCTTTTCAGCGCAAGACGCAGCACCTGTGATCACACTGATTGGCTCCAGCCCGCAGGCCCTCGGCAAGAAGAGCCGGGCCAACCGGCTGAAATCAAATCTTTGCGCTTAGGAAATTTCGCGCAGCCGCACCGCGTGGTGAGCCAATTGGTTCGCCTCGCAGTTGTCTTCGCGCTGGATGTGCTCGATGGAGAACTCGACCGCTCGCGCCAGTTTGCGGCAGATCCAATTCAGCGAATGCAGGCGCGAGCTGCGGCAGGCGTACTCGCCGGTCATCTGCTTGACGACCACCTCGGAGTCCGAATAAACATGCAACGCCCTAGCCTTGACCGTGATGGCATGTTGCAACGCCTCCAACAGGGCCACATATTCCGCGACGTTGTTGTCCTGATGCCCGATCCACCGGGCGATACGGGTGGTTTCCCCGTCGGGGCTTTCGATCACGACTCCAATCCCGGCCGGTCCGGGATTTCCATGCGAGCCGCCGTCCACATAGGCTACGAGATCGGGCATTCCACTCCTACGTACATACAATGCTTCAGCGCGCGGCATTGGTCAAGAACCAATTTAGGTTCCTCCAGGACTACCGCATGGATGTGACGGAGCTGTGAAAAAGATGTGAATCGGCTTCGGATAATTGCAGAGGCGTCGGAAAGCATATGTAATTTCTATCGCTTGCGCGAAAAGATTCGCACACAAAAATAAACCGCACTTGCACCAACCTTGGGCGTTGACAATTTCTCATGGTGCTGTAGGATCACACATGTCGACGGCAGAAAAGGACAGGCAAACATAATAGTAGCCGGTTCGAAGTAAGCTGGGTGATCGGTTCCGAGGGGTGACCCGGCGGAACCGCCAGACCCGAAAAAACCGACTGTGCTGCGAGGCGTCAGCCGGGGTTTGGAACTGCGAAAGCGGTGATCGCACCGAGGGCTGTGACGGTACATGCGTCCACGCCGGTGGCTCCCTCGCAGGAGGCAGCGGCTAGAGCATAACCAAAGTCACAGCCTTTTCTATTTGCTGCGCCTGCCGCAGCAACTCCGACCGGTCTGACGCTACCTCCAGCGATAGTGGCTGCTCGCAATGATCCACCCTAAGCTAGGTTGAGTACCTATCAGAAAATGTAGACCGTATCGAACTGCAGGCGCGCCAGCCAGGGCTCGGTACGATCGAGCGCGTTGACCCCCAGCGGCCTCCCGAGGAGCGCCGCAAATCCCACCTGCACGCTCTTTTGGAACATATAGAACACGTCGAAGCGGTGCTCTGTAACGTTCGATCCCTGACGTAATTCGCTGTAGTTGAGATTACTGATCACAGCTTCACGTTCGATGTAGATACGAGTGTAGCCGGCCTGCCAGTCGCCTTTCTCCAGCAGCCTACCCGCGCGCGCCTCCAGCCAATAACCACGCCGTTGATTGGCTTTGCAGGAAAAATTCGTAGCTTGGGTAAAAACCAGGCTGGCGGTGTTGGCGGGGAGGTGCTGAGTGTTCCCCACATTGGCGCAGGCACGGGTGTTCTGCACGTAGTCGCCGAGGATGGTCACCGGGACCTTGACGTTCCCGGTGTCCCAATCGAGGCGCGCCAGGGTATCGAATAAGCCAAACTTCGATGCAAATTGCGCATTCACGATGTTCGTCACGCCGGTCCGGAAGGCCTTGCCGTTGATAGTGACGACGTTCGCAGAGGCTGTGGTGGTAATGGAGTTTTGTGGTGTGTTGCCGGTTCCCAAGGGGAGCGAGCCCACCCATGGAGTTTGCGGGTTCTTGGCACTCGCCTTTGCCAGCGCCTCGGCGATCGCGTCCGCATTCTGAAAATCGTAGTATCCAGTGTAAGCACTGAATTGCACGTGGGGGGCAATTGCCCACGTGGTCTGCAATTGCGTGCCGTAAGCCATGCTCTGAACGATGTTCTTGTTGGTGACGCCGGTTCCCGCCACTTCGGCAAATGGCAGTTCGAATCCCACCACAGCAACCCGCTTCAGTACAGCGGTGTTGTCCAGGTTGAAGGCAAGAGTCTGCGCCGCGCCTTCGGGGTTGAGATCCTTGTCCCATGTCATTTCGGTGTTGTACCAGGGATAGCGGAACTTGCCCGCCGTGAGGGTTAGAGGTTTGAACCAGCTGGGGGCGTAGTTCACATACGCCTGGTCGAGAGCAAAGGCCTTCCGCGTGTAGAAAACAGCGAGCGTCTGGTTGGTCGACGTGGGGTCATTGACGTCGCCGCTGGCCAGCGATATCCCAGCCTGAAATTGATTACCTAAGTCGGCGAAAATATTGAACCGTGCCCGCATACGAGCGCGCGCACGATCAAGCGAGCCATCGGACGGCCCTCCGAAGAAAGGCTCTTCCCGCAGACGCACGTCACCGCTGAATGACAGCGGTCCGATGCCTTTGATCCGCCGCTCGAGGTTTCTTATGCGCTCGTCAGAGCTTCCCGCGTTTTGCTGGGCCTGCGTAGTTGCCTCCGTCAGTTCGGCTCCGAACGTGAGGGGTGGCGGCACACCATCAGGACCTGCCCCGTTTGCCGGCGACAGCATGTCGGTCGGCGACTCACCGAGAGACCCGTCGGCTCCGATGCCGGAATGCCGGTACTCAAGAGCCGTGATGCGTGCCTGCTGCTGTTGGACCAGTTGTTTCAGTTGCTCCAGTTCCGACTGCAGCTGGGCGTTTTCGTCGCCGGCCCAAGAAGTTGATTCCGCCTTGGTGTGGGGATCGCTGGGAGGGTCGGCCGAACGAGCCGGGGCGACCAGAAACAACAGAGTCCCCAATATAACGGCAAAGAAAAGAGTTTTTTCTACTGTAGTCGACATGTGGTTTCCTCTTTCTGGAACTCGGGAATGACGGGTTGCCGGATGATGCCTGATTGCCTGTTAAACTAGATAATACCCATGTACTAAGTGGAGATTATTGATCAATACAAATTAGGTCGCCGGTGTGAGGCCCCACCTGTATTGCAATCGGCGTTCGATGGTCCTGAAGACCAGGCCATCGATGATGTAGCCGATGGCGACGATCAGGATCATTACCGCGATCACCTGGCTCATGTCGTTCAGGTCGCGGCCCATCATGAGCAATTGACCCAGACCGAGGCTGACGAAAATCATCTCTCCCGCAATCAACGAGCGCCATGCGAAGGCCCAGCCCTGCTTGAGGCCTGTAAGCAAGTAGGGAAGGCACGCGGGAAAAAGCACATAAAGAAATAGCTTGAGGCCACGCGCTCCCAGATTACGTCCGGCCATGGCATAGATCTTCGGCATCTGTTTGCGACCGGTTTCCATGCTAATGGTCACGGACAGCACGGAGCCCATTACGACAACAAACAGAATGGCTTTTTCGGAGAGCCCGAACCAAAGCACTGCCATGGGCAGCCAGCAGATACTGGGCAGACTCTGCAAGCTGACCAGCAGGCCACCCAGAGTCTGCTCCAGAAACTGGCTGCTGGCCATTCCCAGACCAAGGACTACACCGATGGCTACGGAAATCGCATACCCGAGCGCTATTCGTTTCATGCTGACGGCGATCGCGATCCAAAAACTGTGGTCGGCAAATCCTGACCGGAGGGCTTCCAACACTCCTTGCGGCGTCGGGAAGAGATAGGGCGGCCAGATCCGCAAGCCGGGCGATGAGAAACCACATCCCGACGATGAAAGCGTAGAACGCTAACTTGCCGAGCGAATGACTTCATGTTCGAACCTTGTATTCCTGTTCCAGACTCTTATTGATCTCCTCGCGCAAGTCGTCCAAGATTTCCTTGGCGCACTGCGTGCACGCTGACGTCTTCGATCTGCCGGGGTCGAGGCAATTCAACCAGAAACTCGCGCTTGATCCGTCCCGGACGGAAGGTGAACAATGCCACGCGATCTCCCAGTCTCGCCGCTTCCCGCACGTTATGGGTGACGAAAATGATGGTCCGGCCCGTTTCCGCCCATATGCGCTCCAGTTCATCGTGCAGCAAGTCGCGCGTCTGGGCGTCCAGCGCGGCGAACGGTTCGTCCATCAGCAGAACATCCGGCTCGGTGGCAAGCGCGCGGGCCAATGCCACGCGCTGACGCATTCCTCCGGAAAGCTGGTGAATATAGCTGGCCTGAGAACTGCGAAAGTTGCACCAGACGTAGGTAGTCCTGCGTTTTTTGCCTGCGTTCGGCCTTCGGAATCGCTTTCATCTTCATCCCGAATTCCACGTTCTCAGCCACGGTCAACCATGGGAAGAGACCGAGTTCCTGGAAGATAAGGATCCGGTCAGTCCCAGGGCCATCGATCGGATCGTTATCGATCAGAACGGTGCCTGAGGTTGGCTGCTGCAAGCCAGCGATCAAGTGCAGGAGGGTCGACTTACCGCATCCGGAAGGGCCTACTATGCAGAGAAATTCGCCGGGCTTCACCTTCAGATTGATGTTGTCGAGCGCAAGCAGCTCTGCTCCGTTCGTCTTGTACCGCAGTGTGATGTCTCTAAGCCACACCTTCGGAATCGCTTCGCCGAGAGCTTCTCGCGGTGATGCGGCAGCGGCAGACGGCCAATCGGTTACGCCACGGACCGCGACGCTCTTGGAGACGCTTGAGAAGGGACGAAGAGACGTCGTCATCGGACAGCCTTCTTTCGCTTTTCCGCCAGCACCTGGTTCAGCAGACTCAGGTCATACAGGCCGGACAAATCGGGCATCTGCCGACCAAGGAATCCCGCTTCGAACGCTGAACGGGCCGACGTAAGCAGAGAGCTGCGTATCGGATCGTAGGTGACGTCCACGCGGCTGAAAGCCTCATCGACGATCGCTGGTGGCAGTGCCTTGCCTGTCTCCTTCTGGATCTGCGCGTTTAGTAGCTTCTTGGCCTCTGGAAGGTGGCCATTGATCCATTCCGTCAGCTCCAGATTGGCGCGAATCCAGTTCTTCACCACATCGGGATGCTCGCGCAGAAATTTCTGGCTGACGATGAGGTTAGTGACCACGAACTGCCGATTCGGCCACAGCTCGCGCTCATCCAGAAAGAGGCGGCAGTTGCCTTCCCGGATCAGGCGGGTTGCCCAGGGCTCGGGCGCCCAAGCCGCATCCAGTTGCTGCTTGAGAATGAGCGTGAGCTGATCGGGATTGGCCATGGGTATTACCTGCACATCGCCGCCTTTGTCGATGGGCTTCATCCCGTGCGCTTTCAGCCATGCACGCAGAGCCACGTCCTGCGTGTTGCCCAACTGCGGCGAGGCTACCCTCTTGCCATGAAAATCTTCTGGCTTGTTGATTCCCGGCATTGTTGCGAACTACCAGAGCTGCCCCGCCACTGGCCGCGCCCGAAACCACTCTGAGCGCTTCACCTTGGGAGTGCACATAGCCGTTGATGGTCGGATTGGGCCCGACATAGGCCATGTCGATCGCGTCGGCAAACAAAGCTTCGATGGCCGAAGGTCCGGCGTTGAAGCTCTTCCAATCGATCTTGACACTAGGACCCATGGCTTTTTCGAACCACCCATTGGCTTTGCCGATCATGGCCTGTGGATGGGTGATGTTGGGGAAGGCTCCGACGCGAAGGACGAGGGTCTGACCGAATGTTTGGGCCACAATCGACATAATGAAGGCGATTACGACGAGTGCCTTCATCTTCATGAACTTCCTTTGCCACGACTGTCCGTCGCGACCATGGGCAAAACCCGCGCCGGGTTCTCTTTGTTCTTGCGTCCCTTCTTGCCTCGCTTCGAGGTGTCCTCTCTGATAATGTCGGCCAAAGAAGTCTTTTCCATGATGCGTGCAGCTGCGTCACGAACGTCTAGAAACACCTGGTACAATGCGCGGTGCTCCACATCGTTCTCGATCAGATCGCGGAGCTGCTCGGCATCACCGAATGGCGCCAATGCCCCGTCCATCAGGCGGATAATCTCGGCGAGATAGATTTCTGACGGAGGCCGCCGCAGCTGATATCCGCCCTTGGCGCCCCGAACACTTTCCACCAAGCGCGCGTTTTTCATTTCAAGCAGGATGAGCTCGAGGAACTTCTCGGGCAGTCCCTCGTCATAAGCTATGTCGCGGATACGGATAGCGCCCTGGTTATAACGCCGGGCGAGCCGCATCATCGCCTGCAGTGCGTAGAGACCTTTTTGTGAAATTTTCATCTAGTCCAACCTCAAACGAGATTATACCAATAATGTCAATAGGAATACTATACATAAGGGTACCGGACGTTTTTGGGCGGTCGAGTACGAAAAGGTCTCCACTCTCTACATGTCTTCCCGAGGCTGTGAGTATGTGGATTCACGCCGGTGGCTCCCTCGCAGCGCTGCTTTGCGATCTTCAGGCCGCCCGCTATCGTGCCGGCCGTGCGCATCGGCAGTACGATGCCTCGGATATGAGGTTGAATTCTGGAGCTACCGATGCGTCTCGGTAACTGTGCTGTATACTGAACGATGATCGGCGGTCTTTCTGAGTGCTGCATACGTACTGCCCTATACAGCACTCATTTTCAACGGTTGAAGCTGCCCATTCGGACCTCTGGTACGGGACATTACTTTTGTCGTAATCAATAATTGGGTCGGCACTCTCCGTAGAGCGTGTTTCAAAAATAGGTTCGGCCTCACGATAGTTACTTACGTGTGAGGCAGGTTAGCTGGTGAGCTTCTGTCATGAAAACACGGCAGAAGCTATTGACGGACGAGCAATGGGAACTGATTGAGCCCTTGCTGCCTAAGCCGAAGCAGCGACGGGACAAGCGGGGCCGACCGCCGACCCCGAATCGGCCTTGTTTCGAGGGTATTCTGTGGATTCTGAAGACCGGCGCGGCGTGGCATTTTCTCCCCGACGAGTTTCCTTCGCCCTCGACCTGCTGGCGCCGGCTGCAACGCTGGCAAGAAGAAGGGGTTTGGCTGAAGGCATGGCGTGCTCTGCTGGGAGGGCTGGATGCCGAGGGCCTGCTGCGATGGGACGAGACCTTTCTCGACGGCAGTTTCGCCCCAGCGAAAAAGGGGGCGCTGCCGTCGGTAAAACCAAGCGGGGCAAGGGCACGAAGTGGATGGGACTGGTCGACGGTCAAGGTCTTCCGCTGGGAGTTCGGCTGGAAAGTGCCTCTCCGAGTGAAGTTAAGCTTGCGGAAGCCACGCTCGCCGAAGTCCGCGTACCCCGCCCGAAAGGCCGGCCGCGACAGAAGCCGGAACGCATAATCGCCGACCGCGGCTACGATTCTGACCCGCTGCGTGAGCGGCTGAAGAAGCGAGGCATTGAACTGATCGCGCCGTACCGGAAGAACAATAAAGAACGGCGCTACCAAGACGGGCGCAAACTGCGACGTTATAAGCGCCGCTGGATCGTGGAACGAACCAACTCCTGGCTCGGCCAGTTTCGCCGGTTGCTGGTTCGTCATGAACATCTCCTCTCCACCTATTCTGCCTTCTTCTATCTCGCTTGCTTCTGGATTACGCTCAGGCACTATTTTTGAAACACGCTCTAGTAAAACTCGATTCGCCTCGAGGCAGAACGATGAATCAAGGCCTGACAACTAAAAAATGTTTAGTGGCTGCTTTCGGACATCACAAGTGCGCCAGTATGTGGGTACATGCCATATGTGAGCAGGTCTGTCTGGAACTGGGATTGAAAGTCGGCGCCGTCTTCGGTGAGAGAGAGTTCGGTGGAGATCTGGAACGCTATGTAAGGGAACGGAAGGTCGGCTTTCTCCTATACGGAAACGCTGATTTTCAACAGGTCCAACGCCTTCCGGTAGAGAAGATTCGCGCGTTTCACTATGTACGAGATCCCAGAGATATTGTAGTATCCGCTTATTTTTCACACCGAAATAGTCACTCCACTGAAGCCTGGCCGGAGCTAGTTGAATATCGGGAGAAATTGCGCTCCTGCAGTAAGGAGCAGGGACTGTTTCTTGAGCTAGACTTTCGATCTCAGCAATTTCAGGAGATGCGGAGCTGGAAGGATAATTCTGATAAGGGGTCCATCCGCTCCTACAAAATCGAAGACGTAATCTCCAGTCCGTATCGGACCTTTCTAGAGATATTTGGTTCCTTAGGGCTTCTGGATGAGGAATACTACTCTCCCTCGAATCGGCTATGGTTCTTGCTTGCAAAAGCAGGCTGCAAGTTGGAGCACCTGATGGGCAGCTCCGCACATCTGCCGCGCGGGTTAAGGACGATACCGGCAGAAAGGCTCTTGGGGATAGTTTACGAACGGGATTTCTCGAAGATGTCAGGGGGCCGCCAGAAGGGGCAAGTCGATCCTACCAGTCATTATCGGCGTGGCGTGCACGGAGATTGGATCAACCATTTTTCGGTCGAACATCTTCAGGTTTTCAAGGAACGCTACGGCGATCTCCTTTTACAATACGGATATGAGAGTGATCCGGATTGGGACCGCAAGTACCTACCGATCATTCAGGACCGTGTAGAGAGCCCGAAGCGCTGATAGCTTTAGGCGGATATCTGCTTGACTCAGACAAACAATGGTGCTTTACTCTCTCGGAAAGGCAAGCTGTTCCTGAGGAAAGTCCAGGAGGTACAGGACATCATGACATCAGGATACCGTGTTGGGGGAACATAGAGGTGCAGAACTCTGGCTTGGGCTTGGTCGCCTCAGGCGCATACGGAAAGATCTGCAGTCGGCTGGAGACGGCGCCGCCTCTGTCCACTGCGCCGCCAGTGTTTCCGTATCTTGCGCACATACTCCAAGCCGACCCCGATCGCTCGGCCAGCTTCCGCTGCGACCCCTCCTTCCACTCGCTTTGCGGTGTGACCTAATGCGAAGACAAATCCACGTGTTTGACAATGAAGTCCGAGTATTTGACGACCAACTAATTCCGGGCCAAAGAGACCGCTACCTGAAAAGGAATGTTCACGAGTCAGAGGAAGAAGACATTTTTGTCGAACTTATCCGAGCTATTCCCGCCGACGGGTGCTTCGTGAATATTGGCTCCGCTATTGGATACTATCCTCTGCTGGCCAAGAAACTGTCTCCTCACCTCACTATTCACGCCATAGAACCACTTGAGCGCCACAGAGTGTTCTTCCTGGAGAATATAACTCTTAACGGGCTCAGCCCAACTGACTTTACTATTTATAAAGAAGCGATCTACTCTCTGGAGGGCGATCAGAGACTCGTGGATAATGGCTATGGTAGTTTGTTGTATAGCGTGCTGTCTCGCGGCGGTGCGGAAAAGACATCGATCAAAGCTGCGGTTAAAACTATTCTTAAAGTGTTCTTAACCAGAACTGGATTAAAGAAATTTGATATTACGGGTAAAGTCACACCTGATAGCGAGAAAATAATAACAATACAAACAATAACGCTCGACCATCTACTAATTATTGTCGGCAGAGCCGTTGATTTGCTTCAAATGGATGTTCAAGGAGCAGAAGCAGATATTCTGAAAAGTTCATTAACTTCACTCCAGTCTGGAAACATTAAGACCTTTTTGATAGGTACTCATGGTTAGGCGGTTCATCAAGAGTGCATCGGCATTCTGCGAGAACATGGCTACGGGATCGAATACGAGGAACCCAATCCCAAGGAACAGCCAGATGGAATTGTTGTCGCAACCAAAGGAGCTCGGAGGCTCAAAGTTTATTCGGAACGCTGAGACTCAGGCGGAGGGCGGGGTGGTGCAGTTTAGCTCTTCTGCTGCGGTTATCCCTCCGGGTGTCCCCTCGATAAGAGCGAAGGCGTTGTCAAACGACAGTTTTCCTGAGCGGTGCGCGCATCGCTTCTTGGTCGTTTCCAGGGTGGGTGGTCGAGGACCAGAAAGCGCTTAGAAGCTTGCTTGCCGCGAGCTTGCTCCCAACATCCTGCAAAAGCGTGCACACGAGGCGACTATGTGTTGCCTGGGCTGACGAGCTGAAGCACTTGTCCCCAAATACCGCTGCTGCTGGCAACCAGTCCGGGCAGGAGAATTTTGTCCTGGTTGAAGAGAAGCTTGGCATTTTGCGTACAGCAGACCCCGCATCCTGCGGAATTTAGCAGCGCCACTCCCGCCGCGACGTCCCACTCATGCTTTGGAGACAGAGTCCACGTGGCGTCAGCGAGGCCCGCAGAAACCAGAGCCAGTTTATAGGCTACCGACCCCGTCGCACGGATCGAAAACTCTTTTCCCTCGAACTTCGTCCACTCCCCCCGGTTATATTCCTGGCGGCTGGCGAGAACCTCTGCGCACACCAAGGTTGTTTTTCGCGTTGGCTCTGTTCGGCGCCCATTATATGTTACGCCCGAGTGCAAGCCACCCAGAAACCGCTCGCCTGTCGCTGGATTGAAGATGCCACCAGCGACTGCTGTGCCAGCGACCGCAAGGCCAACCGAGATACACCATTCAGGAATTCCGTCGACAAATTCGCGAGTTCCATCCAGCGGGTCCACAATCCACACCACCTCTTTCGAGAGGCGAGTGCGATCATCCGCATCTTCTTCGGAGAGCCAGCCTTCACCGGGCTTCAGCAAAACCTTTCGCAACACGCGGCTGAGGCTTGCGATCGACCTCGGTCACCACGTTACGGCCACCGCGGTCGTGCACCTCGAACCTACCGGGCAAGAACCCGCTGACCGCAGCGCTGGCCGCTTGCAAGGCATCTTGAATACGCAAGAGGTATCTACTCTCGACCGAATTAGTTAGCATGCGCGACTGAGACCCACAACATTCTGGCACCGACAACCACGAGAATCGTACATAGCATTTGTTTGAAGCGGTGAGACGGCAGATATCGGGTGAGGTAGGTGCCCAGTAAGCCTCCGGGGATTGATCCGACCAGGACACAGGCGACCAGCACCATGTCAACATTGCCAAAGCGAAACTGGAGAATCCCGGTAAGGCCCGCCAAGATTACAGCGTGAACGATATCCGTCCCGACCATGAGCGCGGGGAGGAAGCCATAAAAGACCAGCAGCAGCAGCAGAATAACACTGCCTGATCCGATCGAGGTAACGCCGACGAGCACCCCGGCGAAAAACCCGATGGCCGTTATTCCAAAACTGGATTTCGCAGTATGGATAGCTTCAGCACTCGCTCGCGAACCCGACGGAGAACGCTTAAGCAGGTACGCCACTGGGATCACAACCAGCAGAATGCCGATGGCAATCTTCAGAAAGTCGTTGACCCCATCGCCATAGGCAGCGCGCAAACGGGTAAGGAACAGGACGCCGCAGATGGCCCCGGGGATACTGCCGTACGCCAAGCTCAGAACCAGGCGCCAGCTAACGTTCCCCTGTCGCCAATGCAGCGCACCGGCACCGACCTTAGTGATGCAGTTAATGACTGCATCGGAGCCGACCGCGATGATGGGAGGTACGCCCAGGACTGAAATCAGGAGAGGCAGCAGCACCATTCCGCCGCCGAGGCCGGTGAGACCTACAAGCGTCCCCACCAACAAACCCACCGCAATTCTGCTCACAATCGTGGCTGAATCCACACCCATTCCGATCCATGCTTCGCAGACGCGCTCTGCGCCTGCCAGATGTACTTATGAACTCTTTGAGGAGAGATAGTTCACGACACTGGCGACCACCTTAAGAGAGCTTTCCCGGGTGCTCTCACGATCTGTGTCGCAAACAATCTCCGGATTGAGTGGTGGCTCATAGGGATCGTCGATACCGGTAAATCCGTGAATCTTTCCGGCGCGAGCCTTTTGATATAAGTCTTTTGGATCTCTCACCTCGCACACAGCCAGCGGAGTACTCACGTAAACCTCCAGAAAGTTGCCGATCGTCTGGCGAGCGAGTTCGCGCCCGGCGCGGTAAGGCGAAATCGCCGACACCAGCGTGATGGTTCCGTTGCGAGTGAGTAACTGCGCGACAAAGGCAATGCGGCGGATATTCTCGTCCCGATCCTGCTTGCTGAATCCCAGATCCTTGCAGAGATGGTTTCGGATTACATCTCCGTCAATGACCTCGACCTGCAGTCCGTTAGCCAGAAGTTCGGTGGCAACCGCGCGACAAATGGTCGTCTTCCCGGCTCCGCTGAGTCCCGTGAACCAGACCGTGAGACCGCGCTGTTGCGCGACACGCGACGCGATGTCCTCAACGCTATCACCCGCCTGGACCGGACTTGCCTCCAGGATCATTCCGGCGGCAACGGTGTCATTCGTGTGAGGATCGATAACGATGAAACTTCCGGTGCTTCGATCGCTCTCGTAGGGGTCGCAGAAGATCGGACTCTGCAGATCAATCTGGACCTCGCCGATCTCATTAAACTGCAGAATGTCAGCCTCGGCCGTCTCCAGGGTGTTGACGTCGATCTTGTGATTGAGCCGGCTGATCCGGCCGCAGAGGACTCGGGTTGTGTGCTTTATCAAATAACGCGTGTCGTCTCGCAGCGGAGTATGAGACATCCAGATCAGGTACGAAGTTATCTTGGACGAAACCGTGGGCAATCCATCCGCCGAGACGAGCATGTCTCCGCGGCCCAGGTCGATATGATCGGTGGTGGTCAGCACTACCGACTGCGGCGGAGAAGCTTCCGCAGAGGCTGGTTGTAAAGCAGTACTTCCTTGATGGTGGTGCGTTGCTTTGAAGGTAAGGCCAAAACCTCTTGCCCCGGGCGGACGGTCCCGGAGCCCACTTGACCCGCGTAACCGCGGAAATCCTGGTTTGGCCGGAGCACCATCTGCACCGGGAATCTGAACTGCCTCTGGGCTTCGGGTTTCGCCGGCAGCGTCTCAAGCAACCCCAGCAGCGACGGTCCGTCATACCACGGCATGCGGCCATTGCTCCGGATGACATTCTCTCCTGTGAGCGCACTTAAGCGGCACAAAATAAAATTCCGTATTACGAAGTGAACCGCTGAACTTGTCGAATTCTTCCTGAATGGAATGGAAGGTCTGGGCGTCGAAATCGACCAAATCCATTTTGTTGACGACGACAATCATGCGCCGGATTCCCATCAGCCAGGAGATAAGCGTGTGCCGGCGGGTCTGCCTGAGGATCCCTCTTCTAGCGTCGACCAGAATCAAGGCTAATTCTGCGGTTGATGAACCGGTCGCCATGTTTCGCGTGTACTGCTCATGACCCGGAGCATCTGCAATGATGAACTTGCGGCGCGGAGTGGAGAAGTAACGATACGCAACATCGATGGTGATGCCTTGTTCACGTTCCGCCCTCAAACCGTCGGTGAGCAGAGACAAATCGAGTTCGACATTCTTGGCCGAGGAGGCCTTCCGCACCGAAGAAAGCTGGTCTTCGTAGATACCGTTGGACTCGTAGAGCAAACGCCCGATAAGAGTTGATTTGCCGTCATCTACGCTCCCAGCCGTCAAAAACCTTAGCAGGTCCCGCTCTTCTGAAGGCTTCGTAGCAGCACTCAAAAATACCCCTCCCTCTTCTTCAACTCCATGGACCCTTCCTGGTCGTGATCGATCACCCGGTTTTCGCGCTCGGACCGCCGGAAGACCTTCAGTTCCTCAATAATCTCGCGGACGGTTGCGGCGTTCGATCGGATCGCGCCGGTGCAATAGGTGCAACCCAGCGACCGCATCCGGCACATGATCCGTTGCGGCTTCTCTCCGGGCAACAGATCGATCTCGTGATCCAGTGGGATGAGCACGTCTCCTCGAACCAACATTTCCCGTTCCTTGGCGAAATAGAGCGGAACAACCGGAATCTTCTCCCGATCGATGTATTCCCAGACGTCTGATTCCGTCCAATTCGATAGAGGGAAGACGCGCACACTCTGTCCCGCTTCCACGCGCCCGTTGAAGAGGTTCCAAAACTCTGGCCGTTGATTCTTGGGATCCCATTGTCCCAACGAGTCGCGCAACGAGAACACCCTCTCCTTGGCTCTTGATTTTTCCTCATCCCGTCGCGCCCCGCCGATCGCAGCGTCAATACCGTTGGCGCCGAGTGCATCCAGCAAGGCCTTGGTTTTCAACAAAGCGCAGCACTTCGTCGTCCCCAGCCGAAACGGGTTGGCACCCTCCCGCTTGGCGTCCTGGTTCGTGTGGGCGATCAGTCGCACCCCCAGTTCGCGGCAGGTGCGATCGCGGAATTCGATCATCTCACGGAACTTGAACCCTGTATCTATGTGTATCAAAGGAAAAGGGATAGGGCCTGGGTAGAAGGCCTTCTGCGCCAGCCGCAGCATGACCGAGGAATCCTTTCCAATCGAATACAACATGGCCGGCCGCGCCGATTCCGACACGACTTCCCTCATGATATGTATGCTTTCTGCTTCCAGAACATCGAGTTGCGACAACGTTGCGGTTGGCACTGTTCCCTCACACCGACTTTCTCTATAGTATCGCAAATGCATACTATAGGGAGAGCGAACCGTTCCCTTCCGTCTGATTTGTAACCTGAAGTTCACTTGCCCACAGCTCGCTGCTCACCCAACCTGCTTGCACCTGTCAGCATGCATAGACGAATCCACAGGTATCCCTGCAAACCAAGGATCTTCGACCATGCTTCGTGAGGGCACCTGCTGATTGCTGTTACGTGTACCCGCATCGGCAATTACTGGCTCGTATCGATCGTGGATTTTAGTTGCGGAATTCCAGCCCGCCGTGCCAAGATTTTTCTCGCCTTGTTTTGGCGGAATCTTATTCCCAGCGCGAGGTTGAATGTATGGATCGACGGCGATTCGTCCGATTGCTTGCTTCAGCAGGAGGTTTTGCTGCCGCTCGACGCGCCTTCGCGGAAACCTTCGAGAGGTTAACAAGTGGGGCTTCCCTGGCCCTCGGTGTGGAACAAGCTGTAAGCAAGGAGTTCGCGCGCTACCCGCAAAAGACCGACCTCATCCTCCTCACAGATCGCCCACCGCAATTGGAAACACCGCTGCATTATTTCTTAACTGACCTGACGCCAAATGACGCTTTCTTCGTCCGCTGGCACCTTGCGGGCATTCCTACAACGGTTGACCTGCAGACCTTCCGGCTCGAGGTCAGCGGTCATGTACAGAAACCGCTGGCTCTTTCGCTGCACGACTTGAAGACCAAGTTCCAGCCCGTTTCGCTGGTTGCGCTCGCGCAGTGTGCCGGCAATTCTCGCAGTTTGTTCGAGCCCCGTGTACCAGGCGGACAGTGGGGGAATGGAGCGATGGGGAATGCGCGCTGGAAGGGCGTGCGCCTGAAAGACGTCCTTGATGCAGCCGGCGTAAAGCCGGGAGCGGTTCAGGTGCGGCTGCGCGGACTGGATGTGCCACCGATGCCAGCGACACCTGTCTTTCAGAAGTCGCTGCAGATTGAACATGCCCGCGACGGGGAGGTGATGGTCGCTTACGAGATGAATGACGCATCTCTACCGATGCTCAATGGATTTCCGATTCGGTTGGTGGTGCCCGGATGGTACGCCACATATTGGGTCAAGACGCTGGCCTCGGTAACCGTTCTCGACCAGCCGCTGAAGAGCTTCTGGATGGACAAGGCGTACCGAATTCCAGACAACCCTGACGCCGACGAAGATCCACAACACCTCGCCGCGAGGACGGTTCCGATTAGCCTTATGTCAGTTCATTCGATCTTTGTACGGCCCGAGCCAGCTGAGCAACTGCACGCCGGGGTGAACTATACCGTGCAAGGGGTTGCTAACGACGGCGGCTCGGGTATTCGCAAGGTGGAACTATCCTTGGACAGCGGGCAAACATGGCGCGACGCCACTCTCGGACCGGATCTGGGAAAGTACTCCTGGCGGACATGGCAGGTGCCGTGGACGCCCTTCGCCAAAGGCAGCTGCCGCCTGATGGTGCGCGCAACCTCCGGAAACGGCCAAGTGCAGCGTACTTCGCAGTGGAACCGCAGCGGCTACCAGCGTGACGTGATTGAACACATCGATGTGGTGGTGTCGTGAGGCTATTCGTGAGGAACAGAAACCGATGCCTTTTCGCCGTCCTATTGCTTACGCTGGGTTCCGTCCTGTCTCTCGTAGGGCAGCCCCAGCAGTCACCCAAGACAAGCTCGAACCAGCCTGCTACGGATGCCATACACACTATTGTCCTGCCGCAGTACCCTCCTGAGCTCCCGGCTGGTCCGCATTTGGATACCTATCGCAAGAATTGCTTGATCTGCCACTCGGCGCGGTACGTCGCAATGCAGCCACGCTTCTCCCAAACAGTGTGGGAGAAAGAGGTCAAGAAGATGGTGGGTGACTACGGTGCGGTTATTCCGGAAGCCGAGCAGCACGAGATCGTTGAGTACCTGGTGGCAGTTCACGGCCCCAAAGAAAACAATTAGCGCGAGCCCACGCTAACGCACGGAACATCCCGCGACGACCACAGCCCTGCGGCTGATAGAATCGGTGAGGTAGCACCGTCGTTTTTCCGACAGTCCCAACCTCGACTAACTTCCCTATTTGAGGACTTGGTGGCCAGGCAAGCCAACCGGGATGGAGCATACTTTCGCCACGCCTGAAGGCAGGCCGCTCAAAACTAGATGACCAAGACGAATCCGTCGCTGACGCAGAGGACCGCCGCTGGGATGGCTTGGCTAACTGGAGTGCAGGTTGCCAGGCAGTTGCTGTCAATCGTTTCCGTCTCGATACTGGCGCGGCGAATCTCTCCCGCAACTTACGGCCTTGTGGGTATGGCCGTGCTGGTTACCAATCTACTGGAAACCATTCGTGACGTTGGGACAGGAGCTGCGCTGATACGTGAGCGGGAGTTGCCTGACGCTTTGGCCTCGACAGCATTCTGGCTAAACTGCGCCACAGGGACTGTGGTAACGACGATGGTCATTGCCTTTTCATGGCCAGCCGCACGTTTCTTCCACGAGCCACAGGTGGCGAGAATTCTGCAGTTCTTTTCCATCGCATTCTTTCTTGGTGCCTTTGGAGTGGTACCCACGGCGGTCTTGAGCAGGGCAATGGACTTTCGGAAAGTGGCGATGGCCCAGACGTTGGGCGCGATTTGCGCAGCGGCCACCGCCATTGCAATCGCGCTGGCCGGCGGCAAGCTCTCCGCCCTGGTATCCGCGGCACTAGTGATGAGCTTCACGACCACGGTGGCGGTTTGGGTTCTTTCGCCGTTACGGGTGAAGCCTGTTTTTAACCTAGCCGACGCGCGCCGCATCCTTTCTTTTGGGTTGCACCTCACTGGATCGCAGGTAATGAACTACTTTTCCCGCAACGCCGACAACGTTCTGGTAGGCCGTCTCCTGGGGAGTGGTCCCCTGGGCTATTACCAGATGGGCTATATGCTCATGACACTTCCTCTGCAAAATTTCTCGATCATGATGGCCCAGGTCACTTATCCCGCACTGGCCCGGTTTTCTGAAGACCATGAACGATTCCGTGCAGCCTACTTACGGACGTCCAGTCTCATCTCACTGGGCACGTTTCCGGTGATGGTGGGACTGGGGATTACGGCGCAGCCTTTCGTCCGCGTGTTCTTGGGACCGAAGTGGATGCCTGTGGCTGCTCTCCTCATGGTGTTTGGGCCGCTCGGCGCCTTGCAGGCGCTCACCAGTACGATTACCTTAGTCTACAACACGCAAGGCAGAACCGACCTTCTATTTCGTTGGCATATCTTCGCCAGCATCTGCTATGTCACCTCGTTCGTAGTGGGATTGCGATGGGGAATTATGGGCGTTGCAGTTTCATACACGATTGTCTGGATATTGCTCATGGTGCCAATGTTGGCGATTCCGTTCCGGTTGGTCGGAATTACCCTGAAAGCCTTCGTTCGTGCCCTTTGGCCGACCACATGGCCTACCCTCGTGATGGCCGCGATCACCGCAGTTTGGCTGCAGGGCATACGGCGCCTCGGAATGCGGAACTCTATGATGGAGTTGTTAAGCAGCGCCGCCCTTGGCGCTGTCGTCTATGTTGGGTTGATCTTATGGCAGAAGCCGCCAGTCCTGTCGGACCTGTTAATCGCCATTGAGGGGTCGTCTAATCCAGCGGCCCGATTTGCTGCTCGTTGGTTTGCGAAGTTTCTCAAGCCGCTTGCAGCTCTGACGGCGGCAACGGCCGATGGGCCGACAAACCGATAAGCGGCGTGACCGTAAGACCTCTGGGATCTTCTCCGAGACCGGCAAGAGCGGACTGGCCATGATGGATCAGTGATCCGCCGTTGTTATCGATCACATCGCAGGGAACCATTCCACCGGGGCCTTTCTTAGAGTAGGGGGTTCATTCAACTTCCGGGCAGCCGATGCTTCGACTGAATCTGTGGATTGCTTTGCGGCTGGCTCTCGAGATTTCAACGCGGTTCGCGAGCGTAAGCAATCGGCTCTAACGTTGGGTCTATGGCGCTTGCGATTCAGAAGTCTCTCGCGGCAACGTGGTAAAAGTCAAGTCGTGCATGGAACCCACATTACCTGCGCTGTCTACCGACCTGGTTCGGAAATGGTAGGTGGTACCCGGCTGCAGATTGGTTAGATTCACGGTGTGCGACAAAACCATGGTTTTGTCGAGCTCCGAAATCTGTCCATAGCCGGTAGACTTTCCGTAGACGAGCTGTGTAGTGGCTGGCTTATAGGTGCTCCAAAAGATAGTCGCCGTGGTGCTCCCGATCGTTCCCGGCTTGCACCCTGGATAGTAGCGGTCGCAATTTACCTTCTCGCTGATTGGCGGGTCGGTATCCGCATAGGGCCCGGAGAAGGGATTATTCTCGGGAGTAACGGTCGAACTCGCTAAACCTTGGCGGTAGCGCACGAAGTCGAAGCTGAACTCATACAATTGGCTGAACTGTTTTCCACTCCAGCTGTAATCAGCCGGCGAATCGAAGGCGTGCTGGAACAGAAGGTCCCCCCGGTCTCGCTCGACGGTGTCGCCCGTCTGGAGCCAATACCAGGCGTAGGCTACGGAGACGAGGTTATTGAGCGCCGTCAACGCCAGGCTGCGGTCGACCGGGAGTTTGTACCGGTTGTACTCAAACATCTTTTGCTGAGGCAGCCAATTGTCTCGCCACAACCCGTCCAAGGCCTCTTTGATCACCGGGAGAACCCGATAATCGGGATGCCCTTCGGCCAAGTTGAGTTCGTACCAGTGGATCAGCGTATCCATTCCCAAACCGATCATGAAAGGATGCACGGCCCCAACCTGCCCGTTGGCGACCATGTTCAGATTGCCCATCAGTTTGTCGATATTGCGTTGCAGCAGTGGCCATCGGGGAGCAGCCGAGCATCTCGTTCGACATCCAGGCATTACTGCGGTAGGCGTTTTCGCGGATCCCGTAAGGGTCCACACTTCCACACACGACGTGCTGCGGCCCGACCGTCGCCAAGATGTTGATCGCGTCCCGCATGACCTGCGAGCCGGTTCGCATGTAGTTCATCGCCATCCCATAAGTAAACATCGAATACCCCGCCATGGCGCCGTTACTGGCTACTTGGTAGTTGGCGTAGGGGTTCAGGATTGTCAGTGCACAGTGCTGCCAATGTGGGTGATTGGCATGTCCCGCTGTGGCGGTATAGGAATCGATGCTCTCGAATACCCGCCCTCCGTCGTAGAACCACGCATCGCCAGTCCATCCCCAGCCCACCACAAAGTTGCCTGCTGCGTTCTGTTGATCGCGATAGGCACACCATTTGTCGCCCAAGCTCCACCATCTGCTTCTCCCACGTTGAGAAACCGGGAATCTTCGTGATCGTTAACTGCGGGACGCAGAGGAGCTTTGGGAGACGGCAGCACAGTAAATTCGTAGGTTGCCGCCTGCTGCTGGCCGTTGGTTTCGAGGGTGAAGGTTACAGAGTACTTTCCAGGAGTCGTGTTCGCCTGTGTCCGGAGACGAAACGTCAGACTGTGATTCACATCATTGTTTCCGTTGTGACAGAATCCGAGATTCCGGAGGCGGTTAAGAGATTGCTCGTTGCTGTCCAGGCCGGTGGGATTGTTCCAGACGCACGAGAAATGCACGCTAATGGTGTCAACGTTGCCCTGGTCAGCGTTTGCGCCCTCATACTTCACTACACCGTCACTGCCATTGTTGTACCCATGCTGGTTATATATGTAGAGATGGCCCACAGGTCCGGAGATCAGTACGGGATGCACCAGAAAGTACATGTCGCTGCCGGCGAAAACCTCATTTGGACCAAGCGTATAAAGCTTAAAATTCCGGGCACCGGACGCGTCGGTGGGCAGCGTCCGCATGGAGAGCAAGGGATTCTTCCCGTCGCCAGTCTGCGGACCAGGCGCAGTGGACATCTCTCCATGAGAGTCGACGGAGGCAACGTAGATGTAGTACTGACCGTCGCCGCCCAGCTGATTGTAAGGGAGCAGATGGTCGACAGTGACGTGATGAGTCGTGACCAACGCCGCATCGGCAGTTGCCGGGGCCCACCGTTCCGGCTCGTAGTTGGTATCACGCGCAATCAGTACCTGAGATGTGCTGGGGTGCGCCGTATTCCACACAACATCGACGGTTGTCTGGGTGACGTTCTCGAAATGAATGTTGGTGATCTCGCGGGAACGCCCAGTGCTCGCCGAGACCTTACAGTTGAACAGCAGGACCGCCAACGCACACACTACAGCAACCCGAAAGGCTCGAACAAAAACCATCACGTAAGAATCTCACAGGCGCGCTTTAACGGCAAATCAGGATTGATAAGGCCGTGAGGTGCACTTTCAGCGCGTACAGACACGGCCGTCCTCATCGGGCACTCGGAAGCCGAACGGCACGCGAAGCCCACGCGGCCTTCGCGCGACCGCAACCATTAGCAAAACCCGAGGCCCCCAGTTGTCCACAGTTTAGGAGGGTGCACTACAAGACAGCGCCAGCCGCAGCCAAAGGTTGCCTAGGTTGTTGGCGAGAATGCTGAGCCACAACCAAACCTCATTATCGCGGAAACGGTAGCAGGACAACCGCATCATCTCCACCGCCCGCTTGCCCTTCTGGACCCATGCTCGGCGTAGCCGCGCTTGTTGTAGAACTGGACAACCTTCCGTTTCCTTAGCCGCTGTTGGTTGCGATGAAGCCAAACCCGAGGGAACGCCTCCCCGGAAAAAGGGCCGCTGTTCAAGTGTATTAGGCTGATGCTACGATTCTGCGACACGGGCGCCGATAAAGGGTGGCAGAAAGACAGCTTTGCATATACGGCGTAAAATATGTTCTGTTTCCGAAGGCAAAAATAGAATTCTCGTTTCACCACAGGGAATGAGAATCCGGAACATTATTTCGGATTCGGAGCTCCGGACGCGGACGCCGGCCAGCGTAGCCGTTGATCTCACGTTGTTTCGGTTGGAACGTCTCTTGGTGCGTCATTGACGGCCAGGGTCTACCATATATGAAGTCAGACCTCCTCACAATCGATCACGAGTCCGTTGATGTTAGTATCGTTCTAGTAACTTTCAACCGGGCCAACTTTATTCGGCGGACTCTAGAGACGATAGTTGGTCAAACCTATCCTTACTTTGAAGTGCTAATCTGCGATGATTGCTCGACCGACAACACAGAGGCCATCTGTCAAGAGTTCGTTAAGCGCGACAGTCGTTTCAAGTACGTGAAAAATAAGCAGAACCTGCGAATGCCGGGAAATCTGAATGCAGGGATTCTTCGCGCTCGTTACGAATTCATCGCCATTCTTCACGACGGTGACATCTATGCTCCTACACTCATCGAAAAGTGGCGAGAAGCCCTTATAAAGTACCCGTCGGCGGGTTTTGTCTTCAATCGATATCGCCATCTGTCGGAGGATGGGCAGTCGGGGCTTGCAACGGGCCCTTTTCCTGAACTGATGGCGGGAAGAGATTTCTTGAAGTGGTGTTTCGCGGATCGGGAACTGCAATGTCCAGTGTGGGGCACCGTGATGGCGAGGAAGGCAGTTTACGAGAGAATGGGTCCTTTTGACCCGCGCTACGGCTTTTTCTCGGATGTAGATATGTGGTTTCGAATCGCACAGTTGTTCGATGTTGCGCATGTCCCTGAGGTGCTCATCAACCTTCCCCATAGAAGAGCCATGCCCCATCTGTTTGACAAATTCAACATTGCCGCCCACAGCAATGTTTTCAAGATTTACTGGAATGCAAAAGTGAACCATTATCGAGATGAACCCCTGACTATGTTCGCTCAGCTAGGTATGCAAGTGTGGGGCTTTATCATTTCGCGTGCCAGAAGACTGCTGAAGAAAACAAGAAGGCGAACCAAACGACCCTCGGCTGTAAGCCGAGGGATTTAGGCCGGCCCCCGTACCGTTGAACGTGACCACACGGGCCAACATAGAAAACGCAAGCGATAGAAGCAACCGTTCGATTCTCGCTGAGTTACCTCTGCCGCAGGAATTTCCTTTATCCATTTATCCGTTCCGGATACTTCTAAATTGCAGTGCTCGTGTGCTATTTCCCGAGGCCAAGACTGTACCTCGCATAAGAAACGGAGTAAACTGCCCGCCATTTTTGGAAATTACCAATGAATTGGGTCAGCTGGAGACGTTCATCCAGCGTCGAACGGCATCGGAGGCGACTTGTGATTCTTGGAAATCAACCTTAAGGGCAGAACAAAAAGAGAAGTAAACGCTTGATTTTATGTCTCGCTCACTGAGCGTAGGCCTCCAAAGAAGCCTTCCTGTCTTCAAAGCCGCACGAATGCTCGGTCGTCCGCCATCATAAAAGAGAAGGGTTCGACTTCAAGATGCAAATCCGGAATCAAGAGGTTTCGAAACTAATTGGCACCACTTCCACAAAGATGTGGATATTCTGGTTGAGATGGACCCATCAACTGTATTATTTCAGGTGATGGGTCCATCTCAACGCGTTTTGTGACGAGTTAGTGTGCGCTAGTCGTGAACGTCTGATCGTGATACGCCGCCATGTTGCCGGATGCGTCCGTTGTCAGCGGCCGCCAGTGGTAGGTGGTGTTCGGTGTCAGTCCAGTTATGGTCACGGTCGCATCGTAGACGTTCAGCACTCCCTGAGATACTGCTCTCTGGTCCTGCGTCCCAATCGTCGGGTTGGAGGTGTGCGGATAGTTTGCCGCCAGCATGGTTCGTGTGCCGAAGTTTGGGAACGGTTGCATGCAATTTGGCGACTGTGGGTTACTGAGGTTGCAGGCCGCAGGAGCCGCCGTGCCGTAATACACGGTCAAAGTGACGTTGGGCTTGAAGGTATTAAACCAAAACGTAGCCGTGGTGCCCGTGACGCTGGCATTCATCGGGCCATATATCGTCGGGGAGCCACTACCCGCAGGCACCCATCCAATCTGAACCGGTGTTGTGTAGTCGACCCAGGGCGCAACACAAGGATTCGATCCGTTGCCGCAAGGGTTGGCGGTGACCTGCCCCCAACTCTCATCCATTCATAACTAGAGATTCCCGGTTTTGATTTGCCTTTAAGTTCATCTCGCAGCCGTCGGGACGGTGGGAAAGTGGGAAACGCGTAGCGTTTTCCAAGGCAGCTGTATCGCCGTCTTTTCCACGGTCCAAGGTTTGCCGGAACTCCTCCGGCGTTCGGTAGTCTAAGCCGCTGTGCGGCCTCTCGCAGTTATACTCTTGCCGCCATTTCTCCAACGTCGTGCGCACATCGTTCAGCGTGCGAAACCAGTGCGCGTTCAAACATTCGTCTCGCAGCCGTCCGTGAAAGCTTTCAACATGTCCGTTCTGCATGGGCTTGCCCGGCTGGATATGTATCAATGTGATCTTGTGTTCCTCCGCCCAGCCAATCATTCTTCGCGAGGTGAACTCCGGACCATTGTCGGAGCGCAAGCTCTCCGGTGCTCCACGCTCAGCTATCAACCGCTCCAGCACGCGGATCACGCGCCCGCTGCCCAGGCTGGTGTCGGCCTCCAGCGCCAGACACTCTCGCGTGTAGGCGTCCACCACGCTGAGGATGCGCACCATCCGCCCGCTAGCCAGTCCGTCGATGATGAAGTCCATCGCCCATTCCTGGTTGGCGCGCTGCAGCCGCGGCTCAGCCGGCACCGAGCGTACTAGCCGTTTGCGCCGCTGCCGCCGCACCATCAACCCTTCCTCGCGATACAGCCGATAGACTCGCTTCACGTTCACCGCCTGGCCTTGGCGCTGCAACAGCACGTGCAATCGCCGATACCCATAGCGTGGCTTCTGCCGCGCCAGCTCCAGCAACTTCCCGCGCAGCTCAGCATCGCCATCCGCCTACCGCCTCGTAGCGGTAACTGCTGCGATCCAACTCCAGCAGCCTGCAGGCCCGTCGTTCGCTCAGCCCCTTTTCCTGCTCCACGAACGCCACGTCTTGCCGCAAACCTACAAGCTCCAGCCGTTTTTTCGGATCACCGCTTTCAACGCTTCCCGGTCCAGACTCAGATCGGCCACCAGATGCTTCAGCCGCCGGTTCTCGTCCTCCAACTGCTTCAACCGTTGCGCCTCGCCCACTTCCATCCCGCCATACTTCGACTTCCATCCGTAGAATGTCGCCGCACTGATCCCATGCTCGCGGCACAGATCTGCCGTCTTCACTCCGCCCTCATGCTGCTTCAAAATCCCAATGATCTGCTCTTCCGTGTATCGACTCTTCTTCATCGCAGTCCTCCCTTTCAGATTACGGGAGAACTCCAGTTTTCCTTGGCTGACTGTCTGCACCGTCTCAATCGCAGGCGACGAGCCATCTGGGTTCTGGCCGGTTCTCCATCTCACATAGTCGAAACTCCACTTGTAGACCTGATTGAACTCCTTGACCGACCAGGTCCAGCCGTTCCCCAACAACCCGGAGGGGTTGTAAAACATGGCAGAGTCAAAAACATGGTTGAACAGGTCATCGCCTTCCGCCAGATAGGTGTCGTTGCCGGTCTTGCTCCAGTACCACGCATAGGCCGGCGCCACCAGGTCGTTCAGTTCGGTTGCTTCATAGAGAGCTCCTCCCACCAGGGTAGGGTCAACGGGAACGTCATACGGCTGGTAGGCTAGGGTATGCCTCGAGGCAATGTACTGGGTGGAAGACCACCAATCCAGCACTTTTTTGATCTCCAGCGGAATTCTCGCATCCGGGGTGTTGCCTTCGGCCACATCCAGCTCATAATAATTAATCAGGGCCTCCAGGACCAGACCAATGGTGAACGGGTGGGCGACATACTCCTGCTGGTTGGGATTATTCAGGCTGAGGTTATAGGTCTGGTCCAGATAGCCCAGCAGCACGTCAACGTCTCGCGGCACAAACGCATTTCGAGGTGCGCCTGCGATCTCGGCGGCCAGACGGTCGTCAAGCATATATGCCCCTATTCGTGCGGACGAAACATAAGCACTACTGGTAGCCCAGAGATTGTAGGTTGGATTGGTGGCCAGAGTATTGACCGCTTGCTGCATGGTCGCGTCGCCGGTTCGCAGATAATTCATCGCCATGCCATAAGGAAACTGGTTGGGCTCCTGGATGAATCCGCCTTTGGTCGCGATGAGCGTGTCCTTGTACGGCTCCAGCGCCAGTTCGGCGCAGCGTTTCCAGTGATCGCGATGCGCTGGGTTCAGATATCCCGGCATGCCCAAAACGTTGTAATCGTAGTCTGAGATCTGCTGATAGATGCGTCCGCCATCATAGTTCCATGCCTCAAAATAAATGCTTGAGGGCAAGTCGAAGTAGCCAACGAAGTTGCCGTTGTCCAGGCTCCACCACGGGTTCGTGTCCGTGTTGTTGGTGCACCACCACTCCGCTGATCGGTAGGGTGTTCCCCCGTGTCCGGGGTAGGAAGTCGCGTTAACCATATTGCTCTCCCACGTCGCCAGTCCCGCAATCTCAGGGAACGAACTGGGTGGGGTGGGCGTGAAGGAAGCGGTCGGCAGCACCATGAAGTTGTAGGTTACCGCCACCGGATTGCCGTAGTAAATCCCTCCATACTCGGCCTGAAACCTGGCCGTGAACTGATAATGACCGGCAACCGCCTGGGAATTCACTCGCAATCGCACCATGGTAGGTGTGCTGTAGATAGTTCCGTTATAACAGGAATTGGTGGTAGGGTTATAGTTCCCATCCCAGCCGGCGGGCGGAGGATTGGAGGGGGCAATAAAGTGGCAGAGATATTGCGCCGTGATGCTGTTGTCGGTGACTTGTCGTCCCGTGTCTATGTCGGTAATTACCGCATTCTGCATCTGCACGACATAGTAGGACGGTCCACTCATCAGATTGGCTTGCAGAGTCACGTACAGGTCATTGCATTCCCGCGAGTTTTTAGCGGCAGGGGTGCAGGCTGGCGACTCCGTCGGATCGCCCCGATAGACGTTCTGGCCCCCGATAGGCCACAGGGTAAATGCCAGGGTGCCGTTTGGGTTGGTGGGGGCAGTGGGCAGTGTGAAGGTAAGATAGGAACCCCCACAGCCAGGAATATGCGTGGAGGTGCAGGCCGCCGTAGCCGGCCCCGGATACGTCGCCCAGGTTCCGCTCTGCTGCCGAGGACCCCCGTTCGGCTGCCACATGGAGCCGTTCAGCTGTCGCGAAGCGACATAGTAACCCCAAGTAGCAGAGTATCTGTATGCCGGAAAGTGATCTACTACAACCGTGTGGTTGGTAACATTGTCATTCTGCACAATTTGGCGGTTAGAATAATTATTATTGGCCCCGTAATCATCAGAGTCTTCGATCACCACAATCGAGTTGCTTCGATGGAGAGTCGTCCATCGGAATGTAATCGAGTACCCGTTGACCGGATCGAAAGTCCTGCTAACGGTGGCTGAAACGCTATTCGCAATGATCTCGCCCGAATTAACAGTCGCAAACAGAGGCACCGAGAAAACAACTGCAATAATGACATATAGCAATGTCAACATCAGCTTCTGCCGACGCGAAATAACAGTGCATAACCAACGTGTGATGGTATTTCCGAACCTCATGAAAACCCCCCGTGCATGTATCATTGAGCTATCAAGCCAGTCCTCCGGCTCCTAGAACAGGTATCGGCCTCTTACGCTTCGCGATCAGTAAAATGCGTTCAACGAAAGTAACCAGCAAGATTACCTTGGTGACCGCGTTCCGCGAGTACTTTGGTGTCTTTGAGACGCAGGTAGGGCGTTTGTCTCAACTCTTGCGCAATGACGATTCTTGGCCTGATTGGTCTGTGGTAATTACGGTAGACGACGGACATGGGAGTTTTTATCGATACGCCTATCCGGTCTTTGCCAAGTTCGATTTCCCAGTAACTGTGTATCTTACGACACGCCCACTGGACACTCGCGGGTGGTTCTGGTTTGATCGTGTGGCATACGCGTTCCTCACGTCCCCGCGGCAAGAAGTTGATCTTCCGAATCCACCGTCTGAAGAAGGCACGCCGGTTGGCGCTTCGGATTCTGCTTGAGAATAGGGCAGGCGGACGTATCGTCAATATTAGTTCCATCATCGGAAGTCGGGGCTATACCGGGCTGGCCGCGTATTCGGCTTCCAAAGCGGGTCTTGACGGTTTGACCCGTGCTTTGGCGAGAGAAGTGGGACGGAGAGGCATTACCGTAAACTCTGTCGCGCCCGGCTATTTGCGAACCGATATGTCGGCCGCCCTTTCCGGCGAGCAGCTAAATCAGATCATTCGCCGCACGCCCCTGCTGCGGCTAGGTACCGTCGCTGACATTACGCCAGCTGTGAAGTTTCTTCTCGGCGACGAAGCGCGCTTCATAACCGGGCACACTCTGATGATCGATGGCGGAATCAGTTGTTAGAGAGGGTTAGGAGTTATTGATGCCCCGGTGGAATGGTGGGGCCCGACTTGCCTCGGAGAAGCTGATTAGAGGACGGCTGCGTCCCAATCAAGCAGTGTCAAGCGAAAGCGGCTTGTGTCCTTCAGCACGCTGTTCACCTTGAGCACTGTAATTCGTTCTTTAGTTCCCATCTTGAAGCCAGATCGACCTAGGCCTTCTCGGACCGGCTGCTCGGTGGTCGCGACGAGAATGTCGATAACCCTTTCAAAGTCTGAGCGCGCCACGCACCTGCGCCGCGAATCCCATGGCTGCGGCCGTTTGTTCGTCGAGGCCAGTACGCCCGTAATCCACCAGCCGCGCTTGACCTCGAAGACTTACCAAACAAAAGTAGGCCATTGCAACATTCATCTGACGCAAGACATAACAACCCGCATCCTGAAAAACTGGACAGCTCATCACATGAGCAAGCAATTCCGGGCTCCGCTGACTGACGGCTTCATCGGCCAGTGAATGCGGAAATAAAGGTTTGGGTATTTCAGAAGGCTCGATCCGGGACACACTCCAACCAGCTGTCATGCTCACGCGCGGAAACATGTACCGCCCAATGTTTCGCAGAACTCGCGCCGGCATCTTCCAATCCCTTGGCGCTCTCCGAAGCGCTGGGCTAATTGGACGGAGGGGCCGATACAGGAAGGAAATACTGTTGCAAGCCTTGAAACCGAAGGCGGGAAGGATCTTCCGGGTCATGTCGCTACCGCCGATTGAGAAAACCGCACCGACTTCCTTCTGGCACAGCCGCAACACCTGCATTCCGGCGCCAGGCACCTTTCTCTCGGCAGCCCAATCGATCAAATGCATGCAAGGTAATTCCCCGAAGGTGCCTTGAAGGCGTACTGGCCAGGAACACCCGTGGGCAACTATGGTCTCTCCGTCCAGGAGGACGTAACTCCTGCTGTTTGGGAAGAGCGGATGAGGATCCCAGTACTTCCATCTTTGGAATGCTTCCTGTTCAGCATCGATTCCAATCGTCTGCGTCAGAAGACGAGCTATGCTATCGCGCTGCGCCGGTGAAGAGGAGCCGCCAATCAAGGGCATCAGGGATTATAGTACCTTAACTGCCAGCCGACTGAGAACGGCTTGTAATCATGTGCGGCAACGACACCAGCATTCAATTCACGTTCTACCGCGACCCGACCTGAATCGATGGACCAGTGAACGAGCAGCAACAGTTTTGATCCAATCGCGCGTTCTGCTAATCTGAATGCATCATTTCAGGGATTCGCCAGGACTCCGACTTTGTTCCATGGAAAAGGCAAAGCCTCAGATCATTCTTATTGCATATCATTTTCCCCCGGCGCAAGAGATCGGCGGATTTTCGTCCGTTTCGCTTTTACAAATACCTGAAGACAAACAATATTCTGAGGGGGTGGTTCTGCCCGGACCGTCCCAGAGGGCGGCGTGGTGAACGGCACAACGATTCCGGGGGGTACTCTGCGTCAGCACGCCCTCTCAGCTCGCATGTCTCCCAATGACCCCCAAACGGCTATTGGCGAAAAGCATGCGTACAGCATTATCTTTTTGCTGAACATTTCGAATTCCACAATTCCGGACGGCGCTTCGCTGCGCATCCTCAATTACACGCGGCGTTTGCGGGGGGCAGGGCACCGAATTTATTTTCTTGTGCCTGGCTGGTCATATCATCCGGAAATGCTGCAAGAGTTGGTTGATCGCGGGGATATCGACGGCTTCTCCAGACTGTCGGAGTACAAGGCCAGCGGCTTCTTGAACGCAATTAGCCGGATGTTCCTCGTACCGGGTATCCGGAACCGTATGCTGCGCTCTCAGCAGCAACAGGCGTTGAACGAGATCCTCTGCGAAGTACGGCGACGCGACTGCGATTTGATCGTTTTACAACAGCGTATGTATCTGTTCGCTATTGATGAACTGAAGAAACGCGTTCCAGTTGTAATCGACTGGTGCGATTCCTTTGCCCTCGCGTGGTGGAGATCCATAAAGTTGATGATTGGACAAGGCGACTTGAAGAATCTGGGCAATGCCATCCGCCACTTGATAACATCAGCCGCCGACGAGAGCTATTATCCCGGGAAGGTTAATGCCAATCTGGTTGTCTCGCAGATCGATAAACGTACGATTGACCACTTGAGCCGGGCCCCTGAATTTATCCACCTAATTCCAATCGGAGTCAGCTTTCCAGCCTCCCCACCAAGGTGCGATCGAGTTCCTGACCGCATGATCTTTACTGGCTGGATGGATTTTCCACCTAACTATGAAGCTGCACTCTGGTTTCTCGATCGTGTTTTCCCCTTGATATTGAGGGTCAAACCGACCGCGCAGTTCATCATCGCGGGAGCTAATCCGGTCCCGGCATTGACCGCTCGTATAAACCACAGCGTGCAGGTTACTGGCGCAGTCCCGAATCTCTCACTGGAGATCGCCCGAAGCCAGATCTATGTTGCGCCGCTGGTCTCGGGCAGCGGTTTCAAAACCAAAGTGATCGAGGCGATCGCTGCGGGAACGTACGTGGTCGGCACGAGCTATGCGGCCGAATTTTTCACCCCGGAACTGCGGGAGTGTATGACCGTGGCCGACGGGCCTTCCAATTTGGCGAACGCCATCTTGAGCGCGCTTGCCGATCCCGAGGCACTTCGTCCCTCTGTAGAGAAGGCGCAGGCCATTCTTCGTCGTAATTACACTTGGGAAGCGCGAGCCGCGGATTTGGAGAGAATCTTCAATGCCTGCGTCGCCATGCGTTGCGCAACAGCAGGGCATTGAGGATTGGCCCACAAAACTCCACGTGTGTCGACTTTGCAGAGCTATTAGCGGGATTTTTAGCTATGAGGGATATCCTCCGGCTTCGCTCCAGCACTTAGAATATGAGACAGGCCTGGAATTGAGAACTCCAAATTTCGGATAAGAGGATTTGAAAGCCACCAAAGGCCCGGGGAATTTAGATGTACTCCGCGCAACATCAGTCATGTGCGTATTTTCCTCGCATCTGATTCATTTCACGGACAGATTGATTGAGAGACCAGAAGTTATCAATGACCCACCACCCCTTGTGCGTCTTGCGTGCACGTTAGTCGATTGCATATAGTCATGCAATGAGTTTCCGGCGGTTAGATTGCCACACTGAATCTGGAAAACCGCCATTTTGTCCGGCAAGGTAAGGATTTTGTGAAGATCACCGAGGCACTCAAAATCACCCAGAGCGCGCCAACGAACGGGCGCCCGTTTTCGGTGGTTCTGGCCTGCGGCTTTACACCTCTTCACCTGCAAACGTTTCTATCGGCCCACCTCCAGCATTCGCTGCCCAACCGCAAGGTGGTCGTCACGCCAGGCCTATACGGAAATCTTGCCCAAACGTTGGAAGGAACCAGCGTTTCAGTCATCGACGGTGTAGCGATCGCGCTGGAGTGGTCCGATCTGGATGCGAGATTGGACTTCCGCGGCGCCGGCAGTTGGGGACGGAGTTCAGCCACTGACATCCTAGCCGGTGCACAAGCCATGTTGGACCGCCTTGCGGCCGCGATCTCTCGCGTTCCTTCTGGCACACGGGTTGCGCTCTCACTTCCAACTCTCCCGTTGCCGCCGCTGTTCCACACGCCGGGGTGGCTGGCTTCCGAACAAGAACTGCAGCTCGAAAGTGAAATATTCCGCTTTGCAGTTGGTGTCACGCAATCGGGGCGGGCAACTGTAGCTAATGTGCGGCGTTTACTCGAAGCTTCTCCACCCGGCTCTAGCTTTGATCTGAAAACTAACCTGCACACTGGCTTGCCCTACACCACGGCTCATGCCGACAGAGTCGCCTCTCAACTGGCGTTGGCGTTGGTTCCCCCTGCGCCTAAGAAGGGCATCATTTCCGACCTGGACGACACTCTTTGGAAAGGAATCGCCGGGGAAATAGGCCCGGAAAATGTGTCTTGGGACATCGCCAGCCACAGCCATCTGCATGGGTTGTATCAGAAACTGCTGGCTTCTCTTTCTGAACATGGCACCCTGGTTGGTATTGCCAGCAAGAACGATCCAGAGGTAGTGGCCCGAGTATTCGAGAGGGAAGATCTTCTAATTCGCCCAGAACAAGTATTCCCTCTCGAAGTGCACTGGAACGCGAAGTCAAGCAGTGTGTCTCGGATATTGGAGACTTGGAACATCGCTGCCGACAGCGTCATCTTTGTGGACGATAGCCCGATGGAACTGGCCGAGGTCGCGGCTGCCCGTCCAGGCATTGAATGCGTGCTGTTTCCCAAGGATGACTACGCGGCCAGCTTAGCAATGTTGCGCCGGCTGCGTGACTTGTGTGGCAAGGAGCGGGTTTCCTCGGACGATGCCCTGCGACTTGAGAGTATCCGCCAAGGCTCTGCTTTCCGGGTACAGGCCGCCGCCGCAGCTACTCCGGAGAGCTTTCTGGCCCGGGCAGAAGCGGTACTAAGCTTTGATTTTGGCTCTGCTACCGAGCCTCGGGTCCTGGAATTGGTAAACAAGACGAACCAATTCAATCTGAATGGAAAGCGATACAGCGAAGCGGACTGGCGAACCTTGACGTCTCAGCCTGATGCGGTTGTTGTCTCCGTAAGCTACGAAGACAAATTCGGACCTCTCGGAACCATCGCCGTCGTCGCCGGAGCGGTTCACGGAAAACGTCTGGCAATCGAAACCTGGGTTATGAGTTGTCGCGCTTTTGCGCGGCGTATCGAACATCAAACGCTTAAGATGTTGTTTGAGAGCACAGGTGCCGGCGAAGTTGATTTCGACTTTGTGCCCACGGCCAGGAACGGTCCTCTACAGGAGTTTTTGGCAGCAGTCACCGGCGAGCAACCCGCTACGGAGGTCCGTGTGGGGCGCGCACAATTCGATGAGTCGTGCCCGTCGCTCTATCATGCGGTGCGCGAGTTGAGGAGGGCAGAGGCCCATGGATGATACGAGAGAGCGACTGGCCAGTTGCTTCCAAGTGGTGTTTCCGGATTTGACGCAAGCCGAAATTCCGGTAGCGTCGCAGGAGACGGTCGCCGCCTGGGACTCAGTTGCCGCGATTACCATGATGAACGTGATCGAGGACGAGTTCGGCTTGGAGATGGATTTGGACGATTTGGCCGACTTGGATTCCTTCCAGAAGGTGCATGCCTATCTCCAGAAACGGCTGCAGGTGGCCTGACCTTGAATCCATTGCGCCTGCACCATATGGGCTACGTCGTCGGCAGCATCGATTCCGCCATGCCTGGCTTCGTGCGTTCACTCGGGGCAAACTGGGATGGACGGGTCTTCCACGATCTCAACCAGAAGGTCAAAGTGGCTTTTCTTACGACCCGGCCGGAAGATCCAAAAGTGGAATTGGTGGAACCTGCAGGCGACGATTCGCCGGTGCTCCGGTTTCTCCGCGAAAAGGGTGGCGGACTCCACCATGCCTGCTACGAAGTAGGGGACTTGGAGAACCAGTTGTCAGCGTTTCGATCGCGTGGCTCTGTTATCGCGAAGCGGCCGAAGCCGGCGGTCGCCTTCGACGGACGACGCATCGCCTGGATCATCACAGCCGAAAGGTTTCTGATCGAATTACTCGAGCAATCGGCCAGTTCCGTTTCGCCATCCGGAGGAATCGTCCGCGGATGAGTTCGGTCATACTCAAAATCCGGCGTGGCGAGACCCCTTTCTATCGGTGGCTGCGCGATACCGCTCGTCGCATCGAGTCGAGTACTCTTCCTCTACCCAGATTTCTCAACCCACTGCTGGGGTTCGGTTTTACCGCTCAGCACATGATCATGCAGGGAATGCGCTGGATCTTGAGCTATTTCCTTTATGAACCACTGTTTCGCGGCAGATGTGTCTCGGTTGGGACGCGGTTCCGCGTCTGGCGCATGCCTTTCGTGGTGGGGCACGCGCGCGTAGTAATCGGAGACAACGTCAATTTTTTTGGCAAAGTCGATATTTTTAGCGGGCGCCAGTGCGATGAACCCAGGTTGGTGCTCGGCAACCGCGTGGACATTGGCCACAATGTTGTATTTGTGGTGAACAAAGAGATCGTGATTGAGGATGACGTGAATGTTGCTTCGGGCGTCAGGTTTATGGACAGTGACGCCCATCCGCGCGAAACCATGGCGCGTATCGCCGATCTTCCCGCTCCGCTGGACGAGATCAAGCCGGTGCGTATTGGACGCTATGCCTGGATCGGGCAAAACTCGTTCATCATGAAAGGTGTAACCGTTGGGGAAGGCGCGATCATCGGCGTAAACAGCGTGGTCGTAAACGACATTCCGGCGTATTCGGTGGCCATGGGGAATCCGGCGCGAGTGGTGGTGAAGAACATGAATAGGACCGTGGAGCCGACAGGCACGCCAGCATCCCCTTAGCCCCGACGACCAGCCTTTCGTAGCGAGGTCTGGATTATACTGTCAGAATTGGCGAGATACCGAAAAGAGCGTTCCCTGTCGCGCTCGTCTGTTGCCGTTATGGAGGCCCCGTGACCCGGCAAGACATTCGGGTGCTCACCTTGATCGAAAGCTCCACCGTCACGGGCCCCTCACGCAATTTGATCGAATTCGGGAAACTGGCGGCCAACCCCGGACCCGGTTTGCCGCCTGTTCAAGTCATTGTCGCAACCTATCAGCGAGGTTCGGGCGAGAGCCCTTTAGCGTTGACAGCCAAGAATGCCGGACTTTCGGTGTTTACTATCCCCGAGCGCCAACGGTGGGACACAAAGGTCTTTCCCCATCTGAGACAGATGATTGCAAACTGTCAGCCCGATATCTTGGAATCACGAAATGTAAAGTCGCATTTCCTGGTGCGGATGCTCGGATTGCACAGGAAGTGTCGCTGGGTGGCGTGGAACCACGGGTACACCGCAACGAGTTTGCTTGACCGGGCCTACACCCAACTGGACCGTTGGTCGCTCCGGGGAGCGTACCGGGTGGTTACGGTCTGTGGCCCGTTTGCCGACAAGCTGGCAGGGCGCGGCGTCGACCGCGACAAAATTACCGTCCTGCACAACTCCGTGAAGCCGTTCGTAGTTCCACCGATGGAGCAGGTGCAGCGCGTTCGACACACCCTAGGGCTTCGGAACGAGGCCGTCGTACTCGCGGTCGGGCGGCTTTCCTATGAAAAGGGGTTTGCCGATCTCCTCTTGGCGGTCGCGGCGCTCAACAAGACAAAGGGCGTTCCCGATTTCCGCCTGGTGCTGGTCGGCGACGGCCCAGAACGGGAGTCGCTTGCCCGTTTGGCGTCACAGCTGGGCATCGAAGGCAGGCTGACGATGGATGGTTTCCAGCGGGATACCGAGCCGTATTACAGTCTCGCCACCCTCTTGGTCGTGTCATCTCGCACAGAGGGCTCACCCAACGTTGTTCTCGAGGCAATGGCGGCTGGCCTGCCGATCGCGGCAACTGCAGTGGGGGGCATTCCGGAAATTCTTGAACATGGCCTCACGGGTTTAATGGTTCCGTCGCGAAACCCCGACGCGATGGCGGACGCGATCCTGCGGCTCCTAACCGATCCCGAGATGCGCCTCCGTCTCGGAGCGGCGGCGCGGCTGCGAGCTGAATCGAATTTCTCGCCCGACGCATACAAGCGATCACTGGTGGAGTTCTACCAGAATACTCTCGAGAGTCGATGGGATCCCCTTTAGACGCTTCAAGGTCACTTGGTGGCAACATTAGACAGGTGGCTTTATCGTTCTCTCTCACCGCAACACCACGTCTGACCTCCACCGGTCAACGAGTTCCCACCATATGAATTTTTCCCATCCTTCAAGAACGGTCTTTGCCCATGCTCGGTGTTTCCACCATTGATCGGCATCGTGATACGGGGCATATGCGGCGGCAATCGACCAGTGGTATTGCGGCAGCCGCTTCTGGAAGATCGCCAGAGCCGTGCGAGTGTGAAAGTCTGATGTGACAATCAACACGGAAAAAATATTCAACCTCGCCAGGCAACGTTTGACGTCAGCGGCTTCACCGTAGGTGGAATCGTGGATGGTGGGACACACCTCAGCCAGCCTCGGGGAAGTTCGGTTCAAGAACTCAATAGCCAGGTCGGCTTCGGACCTTCCGTACATCATCCGAACCGCACTGGCATCCAGCAAGATCCTGTCGGCATAACCTTGTTTTTGCAATTTGACGGCGTGCCAGTACGAATGATCAGCTCCTTCTAGCACTAAGATAGCGTCCGCGTGCTCCGGAGCGTTCAAAATCAGGAACGACCCTGCGTGCGACAGCAGCACAATGAGGAGAATCAGGAAGGTAATCAGGATAATAAGGCGGTTGAACACGGAAAATCGCTTCCGTCGGAACGTGGGTTCTTGACCACGTTTCATCTCTAGCTCGAGCCCAAGCATGCCGCTCCGACCTCGAGTTGTTCCGCGTACAACCGTAACAGTACTTCCCCAGTCACCGACCAATCGTACTGCGTCTGAACAAGCGCGCGTGCGTGCGTGACAAGGCCCTGCCACTCGGGGGTTTTCGCTTGCAGCGACGCGACAGTATCCGCTATAGCCTCTGGAGAATCGGCGATCAGGATGTCTTTGCCGGCCGTGACAGCCAGTCCTTCAGCGCCCAGAGTGGTCGAAATGACGGGAGTACCGGCTGCCATTGCTTCTAGGACTTTTAATCGGGTCCCACCCCCGACGCGCAACGGCACCACTGCGGCAAGAGCATGATGATAGAAGGGCCGGACATCATCAACAGTGCCGGTGACGGTCACGCCTGCCAATTCGCGCAATGCCAGTACTTCGTTCGTCGGCTGAGCTCCGACGACAACGAACCGAAGTTCCGGCCGGCGTGCGCGTACAAGCGGCCAGACCTTCTTAGCGAAGAACAGAGCCGCATCAATGTTGGCGTGGTAGTCCATACGCCCCATGAAAACCAAGTCTCTGCGAACTCCATTTTGAGTCGGATTGGCAGCAAAAAACTCGACATCCACGCCGTTGCCAACAACTTCGATACGGGCCTGAGGCACTCGTTGAAGGAGGATTTCGCGCTCACGCTCACTACAAACGGTGTGAGCATGGCATAAGCGTAGCAGTTGGTTTTCCAGCGGTCGCGAAAGCGCAGCCGTACGGCGGGCATAGAATCTCCGCAGCGGATTCGATTCCTTCTCGGCGTAACGGGCCAAGATTTCCGACTCAATGTTGTGCCAATCGCAGATAAGACGTGCGCGAGGACAGAGTTGGCGAATGCGCTTTGCGTAAAGAACCAGATGCATGCCCTCGATTTGTATCGCATCAAAGGATCGCTCATGCAGTATCCCCTCCAACTCGGCCATCACTGCCGCCGATGTGAAGTTCAAAACGTTCAGCGGGATTGGCCCAATTAGGCCGCGGACGAGATTGGCGGGCCTGTAGCTCGGATCGCGCGGAATATTGAGGATTTCCGCGCCAGATAACAGCTCTGGGAGCTCACGCCAGGCGTTTCCCGGAGTGCGCGATTTTCCGCTATCCAAGCCGATGTAGGTAAGTGTGGCTCTGCGGACAAGTTGGCGCGCGAAGTAGAAGTCGCGCAGGTGCGCACCCGATATTAAGGGCCAGCAAACTCGCGGCGAGAGATACAACACGCGCATGGCTCAAGGTCTCTGCACTTTCCGATCAATATTGTGCAAATTTTCCAGTGTCGAACAACTTCCCCGATAATGTTACAAGGGTGGGCTGCTCAAGCCCACCCGTCGGCGTGCCTGGAATGAATCAAATTGTTAACAATTGCCTGCGCGCCGTCTCTCTGACGTTAGCGTCCCCGACATTGCCGGACTCGGCCCTGTTCTCCTTGCGTTCTCTCTCCCTTACCCGTCCAGCTTGGCTCGGTGAGCTAAGATTTTCCGGCGCATCGATAGCCAGGTCTCGCCACCCACAACCTTCAATATCTTCTTACAGTTCCAAAATAGGTACTGTCGAAAACGGGGTGTCACGTCGCCCGAAACAAGAGCCGCGACCCATTTCCTCTGCACGCCCTGTTGAACGGAGAAACGGCCCCGCACCACACAGCCGTCCACGATGTGTGAGGAAGCAACTGGCTCGGATGTGAACAATACCCGAATGCCAGCCCGGGCAGCGGCAGTGGCAACCGAACCAGAGTAGTACCCGCCCGGTACTGAGGCGGTAATCACCGGCGTGCCCAGAATTCGCGTTAGGACGCGAACGCTCTCTCCCCACTCGTGATCCAATTGTCCCGGACTGCAGTGGGACATTCTCGCAGGGTGCGAGCAGGAATGGCTTCCGATCACGTGGCCATTGTTATGCAGGGTCTGAATCTGCGACTCATCGAGGAAGCCAGGTGTTCCGATTCTGCCGGTGGTGATGAAAAAGTGCCCGCGCCAGCCAAAGTCTTCGAGCAATTCGGCTGCATACAAAATCGCGCTGACCCCCCCGTCGTCAAATGTCAGCAACAACCGCGCCCACGACAGTTCGATCGCATCCGATGCATTTCTTGGTTGTTGCTTTGCGACGCGCGCGATTTGCTGTAAATGACTCTTGAACTCGTCGCAATCCAGCTTGTAGATGTTTGCGTCGGCACTCTGAAAGCCACTTAAGAAATACTTCCCTGCGGGCACGATGTCGTGATAAAGCAAGGCGATCGTCTGCACTTATGCCCCCATCTCCTTCCGAACTGCTCGTTTCCAGCGCAAGTAGGCGCTCAACCATGGTTGGCCCCACGCTTGCGACTTTCGGCTTGAGGTGTCGATTGTCGGTGCCGATCCGGCGAGTATCTGCTCAAACTTGGTTCTGAGGCTGTCCAAATTGTCGAAGACTACTCGATTTTGTATGATATTGTGCGATTCGTGAGCCTCGTCGAAAGAGCAACGATAGTATCCATAGACCGGTCCGGTATCGACACCCTTATCGATCTTCAACAGCGTCATGCCCACATTCTCCTTGTCTCGCAGGGCAAGGGCCCAGAAACAGCCGTGCGCGTTGCGATATTCCGGGCATATACCGGGATGCATCACAAACGTGCCAATTTGCGTCTGCCCGAAAATTCGCTCGTTCAACAGGTGTTTGCATCTTGCCAGAATTAGGTCGGGACGAAGTTCGTTCAACAGACGCTCAGCCTCTTTACTGTTAGCGCTTGGCGTCTCCAGAATTCGCGTCGATCCCGGAACGTCAGAATAATGCGCTTCTAGTCTTGCCAAGGTTTCCTCCGTCCACCGCTGATCATTAGCGTGGAGGAAGATTCGGCTGTAGAACCGAAGGGCGAGCACATCCAAAAACCTCCACAGTCCGATCCGCTTGATCTCTCGTTTGATCCTCTTCCGCAGTCGAGACTTTGGCTCGCGGATGACGATGATCCCTACGAGATCAGTGAAGGAGGCCAGCCAGCGTGCAAGAGCGCGGCGATTGAGTGGTTCGGTGTCGTGACAAATGAGAACGGTACGCCCACGATCACGCTGTGCACAGTGTGGATTCATTTCAAACTATTCAATATTGCATGAATCTTCTGTGTCGAACAACTTCGCCAGGAATGTTACACTGGTGGGCAGATTCAGCAGGGTCTGCATGCCTGGGAATGAAGAAAATTGTTAAGAATTGCTTACACGTCGTCCTCCTGGCGCTTGCCTTGCTCTTGGCCGCGATTGCTGCATTCTACTGCATTTGGGGACGTTGCTCGGTCGGAAATCGGACACAAATCGCTTCGAAGGTGGAATCTTTAGCGGACGGCGCCAAGACCGGAGTGAGTTGTCAGGCCAAATCAGCAGGGTCTCCGAAGGACGTTGAGGTGATCGACGTCGGGGCCGATTGCTGAATTGGGGCATTTTCGATCATAATGGCTTCTGTTGGGTTCAGCACAACCATCGGCGCAGGCGCCTCAGCCAATCGCAAGTCAAGTTGTCGCCGTAGGCAATCCGCACGGGTGAGCGAAGAAGTGTGTCCAGATGCAACGGAGTAATCAAGTGAATATGTCCACGTTTCAAGGTCAGGGAATGACGCCTACGACGACCGGCGAATATTCGGCCCATCCAGTTTCGAGCTCAGTAGATCTCGTCAGTACTTCGTCAGAGCAACGTCCCCGGGCGGTTCGCCGGCCTGCCAGCGAAAAATTTTACAAGCCTTTTCACTATTTGTTGTTGTTTTACCTTTTTCTCTATTGCAGCCGAATTCCAGAACTTATCCCAGGTGCCCATGTCGGCATGATTCTGCAACCTATGTTGCTGATTGGCATGATCATGACCAGACGCACGAGAGCGATCTTACGGATGCCGCTGGGCAAAGTCCTGATCGCATTCAGTGCTTGGGTAGCGATCTGCGTACCTTTCAGCGTGTGGAGAGGCGGTAGCTTTGGAACATTTCTTATCGTTCTTCAAGCTCTCGTCCTAGTTGCTTTCATGGCGGCATTCATTCGAACCATCCCCGACTGCCTCCGCGTGATGTACACAGTCGCACTGGCAATGGCTGCGGTTGGAATCCTGTCTCTCGTCGTGGGTGGAGGCAGAATGGGCGACACACGCTTGGGGCTCGGCGGAGGGGGTGACACTTTGGCAGATGCCAATTTTCTCTGCCTCTACATACTCATCGGCCTACCTTTTCTCTGGTTGTCCGCTTCCATGAAGACCGGCTTCAAGAAGGTAGCGTTGCTGTCATTAATGCTTCCCATGTTCGCAGGAGCTGCTCGGACCGGATCAAGAATGGGCCTACTCACTCTGGTGGCGGGCTTACTACTGTATCTCATCTTCGCTTCAGCCAAACAGAGGATAGTTGTTATTGCCGGCGGTGTTATTTTTTTGGTACTGGCGGTATTCTTCTTGCCTCAACGAATCAGGGAGCGGTTTACAACATACTTCGAGGCCCACTCGGCCCAGGCGGAAGAAGCCGCCGCGTCGGCAGAAGCCAGGAAACAGTTGCTGATCCGAAGCCTTGAACTGACGGCGGAGCACCCGTTGTTTGGAGTTGGCCCCGGTCAGTTTCCGGTCGCCGAAGCTGGGGAAGCGAAGGAAGAGAGCCAGAGGGCGATGTGGCACCATACGCATAACTCCTATACCCAACTCTCAAGTGAGACCGGAATTACCGGCCTGGTTCTGTTCGTCATCGCGTTGTCGGCGCTTATCGAGGGTTGTCTCCTATCAGGAATAAGTTTCCGGACGTACGTGTCCGGCGCGCAGCGCTATTCACACAGATGGCGGTCCTTATGACTGCTGTAGGTGCGTTCTTCCTTAGCATTGCATACGGGGGCATGATCACTGCCGTTATTGCAATTTCGGCCACGTTTCAAGCAGCCGTCGCGAACAAGGCGAGACAAGCGAGACTGCAGGCCTCGGAAAATCCTCGATGACCGGAGGTCATGCCAGTTCCCGGCCCCGTTCCCTGCTTGGCCTGATTACCCAGTTCCTGGTGTCTCCGAGATCTGGCCGCCGCCCATTGCAGATTGCCAAGATTTGGGCACGCATCGCTCAGTATGGTTCAATAAGGTTGTGCCGCCTTCCTTCGCGCATCTGTGAACAGGCGGATCTGGTGCGGATCGAGAGACTGGCTCGCGAAATGGCCCCGGTGCTCGAGCGCGATCCCACCTGTGCCGCAAAATATCTGACTACGGTTTTTGGGTTCCGTTCAACGTAGCCAGGGTGGGTGAGTTGTCTTTGCAAACCTCTAGTCCGCTCCGGATTCTCGACATTGGCTGTGGTCCAGGATATTTTCTGGCGGCGACGCGGGCATGCGGCCATCAGTGCTACGGAGTCGACGCTCCTGCCGATGTCTTGTCGGAGGTGGAAAACCGGGTCTACAGCGAGATGCTCGCGGCACTAGGATGTGATCGATATGTGTCCCCTCTCTTGATCCAGCGATTTGTCCCGATGTCGCTCCCGTATGGCGATCTCGACGCCATCACTGCGTTCTGGATTTGTTTCAATCGCCATCGCCAAGTGGACGAATGGGGAGTATCAGAATGGAGATTTTTCGTAGACGATACCGTGTCGCATCTTCGTATGGGGGGCTTCTTGCATCTCGAACTAAACTCTCACCCGGAACGCTATGGCTCGCTGGAGTGGTATGACGAGGAAACTCTGGATTTCTTCCGTTCGGTCGGAACGGTCCAACGCGGTGTGATTCGAATTGTCAAGGGGAAGTCTCAGGAATGGGGACAAAATCGGAAGCCGGCATAGCGGCTGCCGGGAATCGTATCCGCGTTTGCCTGTTGTGTGACACTGTGGGCCATGACGCCGGCACCGAGCGGCAGGTCGTTGAAACTGCCAAACGGCTCGACAAGAATAAATTTGAAATTCACGTGTGCTGCCTGGAGACGAGCCCTCAATTGAAGGCGTCTGGAGGGACATTGTCACACGGCTGTTTTTCCTGCCGCAAGCGTGAACTCATGGAGCGGAATCGTTCAAGCGGCACGGTTCCGACGATACCTCGATCATCATCATATTCAGATCGTGCACGCCTACATGAATAAGACTGCGATGTTCGCCGTTCTGGCGTCGCTGGCCAGTGCTCGCGTTTTGATTACAAGCCGGTTGAACATAGGGTACTGGTATACGCCTGCGTTGCGGACTGTTTTCCGCATCTTGAATCTCCGCACGACCGGCGTGATGGCGAATTCGCAGGAAGCGAAGCGCATTGCAGTCGAGACGGAACATCTGGACCCAAGAAAAGTTGCGGTTGTTTATCAAGGCGTCGATATGACAATTTTCAATCTGGGACTGGGAGATGCATCGGCCGGCGAGCGACTCGGGATTCCTCGAAGCAGCCGGGTAGTGGGCATCGTCGCGAATCTTCGTCCCGTTAAGGACATCCCTTTGTTTCTGCGGGCCGCAAGAATCGTGGCGAAGAAATTTCACGACGTTGTATTCCTGGTTGCAGGTCGCGGCGAACAATATCAAGAACTTTACCAATTGGTCCGCGAATTGGGATTGCAGGACCGCGTATTTTTCACGCAGGGGGAGGGAAAGATCATGGACTATCTCTCCCGGATGTGCATTGGATGTCTGACTTCTTTCAGTGAGGGATTTTCGAACGCGGTGATGGAGTACATGGCGGCGGCCTTGCCCGTCGTGGCTATGGATGTAGGGGGGAACCGCGACGCAATCGTTGATGGCGAAACGGGGTATCTGGTTCGTGAACGGACTCCAGAGGCCTTTGCGAAGCCGTTGCTTCACTTGTTGCGCAACGAAGACCTGCGACTCCAGATGGGACTTAGAGGCTTCGCACGGTGCACTGAATACTTCGAAGTCGGCAAGACTATTGGCCAACTAGAACAGTTCTACTATTCATTGACTACGTCTCTACATTGAGGTACCGACCAAACTGATGAATTGGTTTAAAGGAAGACTTGCGATCGGCAACGCAATTCATCTTGATTTGACGCATCCCGAGGCGCAGTACGGCCGCACTTTTCAACGGTATTATGCGTCCAGACATTAGTACAAGTCCATGGAAGTTTCGATGAGCAGCCTCCGCGAATTGGTTCGGCAGTAGCTTCCATCTGGAGCCTATAGGAGCGTCAGGTTTGCATGGAAGCGTTATCGCCCCTACTGGCTACACGGTAAGAGCACCCCAAGCGTCCAAGGGGTACCAGACGACTCCGATCTCGTAAGATTGCTCCGCGGCGTCAACGTCGCGGCCCCTACAGGGATGTGCCGCGTGATGAGCATGCATGGGAGTGACAAGGCTGTCGGCTGGCACAACTACACCACGATCTACTCAGCGCTTCTCGACAGTCTACACGACAGGCCGCTACGAATCTTCGAGTTGGGCTTGGGGACGAACAATCCGGAATACCCCTTCAACATGGGAAAGGATGGAACGGTCGGCGCGTCACTCAGGGCATGGAAACAGCTATTCCCGAAGGCGAGTATTTATGGGGCGGATATTGATCAGGGTAGCTTGTTTGAAGAGGACCGCATTCAGACGTTCCACTGCGACCAGCTCGAAAAGGCTGCCATAGCTGAGTTGTGGTCACAGCCAGAATTGCGGTCAGGTATGGACCTAATCATTGACGACGGCCTCCATACCTTCGAGGGCAACATCTCGTTCATGGAAGGCTCCCTCAGTCAGGTGCGGAAGGGCGGCCATTATGTGATTGAGGATATTGCGGGGACGATTCTGCCGCGGTGGCGAGGGCTGCTGGACGACTACTATTCCAGGCACTTAGATCACGAGTTTGCCATCGTGGAACTACCGAACCGTACGAATGACTACGACAATAACATGCTCATTGTTCGTCGTGGGCAATGAAGCCCAGTGCGGCGAGGTGACCCATAAATTTCATCTGAGTCGAAGGATGTCTGACTACCTGCTACAAGCAACGGTTCTTTTCTTGCCAGTTTGTCTGCTCTCTTTCTCGCACGAGTCGCTTCTTATTCCGCCGCCAAAGCATTTGCCGCCTCGCCAACGTCGACTATTTGGTATTAAACGGAATTACCCTGCATGAGACACAAATATATCCAACTTGTCGAGAGTGGGATAGCCGGGCATTTCCGCTTACGATACGAGCTCAAATACCAAACTCAAGACGGACGACCTTGCACTAGTTGCAAGTTTTATGTCTGGAGGGTCTCGGTCGCCGTGAGAGTCGCAGTCGACGACGTGCAGGACCCCGAAACAACCTTTCACGCTTGCGTGGTGACGCGACTTTCTTTAAGGCTTGAGGATAAGACCTTGCCCCGTTGGCAAGCAGAGGATTGCAACATTTTTCTCTTTTGCGAACTTATCAAACGCATATCGTTGTTGTTCAAAGAGGGGGTGGCCGTAATCATCAAGAAATGATTGCCGCACCGGGGACCAACTTATGCCAAAAGTATTCTGCGGCCGCTATCTCGGGAAGAACACAATTCATATCGATAGATAGGTACGCTATGTTCTTTGACATGACCTCGGGTAGGATATCCGGAATAGAACCTTTTACTAGTTTTACATTCGTATAGCTATTAAACGTATCCACGACTTGACCGTAACAAGATTCATATCCACCGCCCGTCTTGCCCATCTCCTTTTCCTCCTTGGTCAGATATTTCTCCACAAGGCCTTCGTAGGTATCCACTAGAAAGAATGTCTTGGGCAGCTTTCGGAAGTCGATGTAATCCATAGCTATCTTAGACAAAAAGCCCTTGTGGACGCCGCACTCAACAAAATCGCCTTCAAGAGCTTTCCCACGCATGGCGGCCCAGACGATTGTGTGCGCTCTCCAATGGATATCTTCAGCGATAGCCAACCCTGCCCGTACGGCAGAGTCATAGCATGCAACAAACCTAGGATCCTTCATAAAGGTATCGGGATAGTGCGACGTCATAATCCCATCGTCAGCATAATGTGCCAGACGTGACAGGTTGAAGGCTTTTATAACGTGGACCAAAGGAGTTGGGAGCTTCTTCTTTATGAACTTCTTAAATTGTGCCATGTGTCGATTGCCTCCTTAGTATTACCCGAACTTTCCGTTTTAGTTTCCCACAGTCCGACACTATATACGCATCCAGGGATTTTAGCGCCTAATTGTTTCTCTGCCTGGGCGTTAATAACTACCGGTAGTGCTGCTCGATCCATTGCGGAACCGGTACTTCAGCATGTACGCGGTCAGCCTGCGAGGCTCCGCCTATTGAAAACAGGGCTGGCGGGTCAGGTTGTCTGGCAGTACAGATGGCCTGTCATTGCCACTGAAGTGTTTTCCGGCGTGATCATAGTGCCGGTCTCTATGTGACGGATACGACGGTAGTTAAGCTCCCACAAGAAGGCAACAATCTCGGCCACTTTGCGCCTTTTCTCGCGTATTGTCTCGCCATGCATCTCGAGAAACAACAGCGGCTTGTATAACTCCAGCGTATTGCGCGCCCCTCGGAGCGCTTCGATTTCCCACCCCTCAATATCGATCTTGATGAAATCGGGCGGGGACAGGCTGGCTTGGGGGATTTCCGCGTCAAGCGTGACGATGGGGATTTCCTCGACCACTGTTTTCATCCCAGTCCGCAACAACTCCTCTACCGTCTGGTCGTCTACGCTCGCGCCGCCCGGCATGAGCGGAGTCCCCACCATCCTGCGCGTCTCGCACCGGGAGCCGACGCCGACCTTGCGCACCTCGACGTTTGTGATCCCGTTCAACGTCAGGTTCTCCATCAGGCGCTTGCGGTTTTGGGTATTGGGCTCGAAACAGACCACTGCCTTGGCCCGCGAAGCGAAGAACAGGGTCAGCAAACCGTGGAAGGCGCCGATATCGTAGACAGTCATACCGCTCAGATCGAGATCAGACCAAAATTGCTGTTCGGCCGTCATAATGCCAGGCGAGAACATTGCCGGCATCCAACCGAGCCCACCCTTCCGCTTCATGCCTTTCAGCAGACCGTGGCGAACGGTGTAGGTTGCGCTATCGAACAGATGCATGCTGATCCAAGAGATCAAGCGGTGCTTCAGCGTGTAATGGTGAAACGGAAGATCTTCTTTTTGCAAATCAGGATCAGCCATAGGTCGCATATAACGAGCATTGACTCATTGGGAAAAGCAGCGCAGTTTCTGCTGACACCGCATCCTCTTCAACTTCTGATCGTGTGCGTCGCGGATCTCTGCCCATAGTCCGCTTTGCATTCGAATGGCTATCGGTAGTGCTGCTCAATCCATTGCGGGTATCGATACTTCAGCATGTACAGGGCCCAGGCCGCCTGCACAGTAGAGTGGTCTGGACCATAATCCCCAAATCTAACCTCGAAAATTCCGCGACACCAGCCGTACCAGCAATACGCCCAGGAGCCATTCGGACGCTGATAGTCGAGGGTACGCTCGATCCAACGGCTTCTAATCAAGTCCGGCTTAGCAGCGGCAAGAATATACGCGCTGCGCTGGTAATAGGCGTCGTTTACGCGAAAGTCCCAGTACTGGTCTCGCGCCACGCCTTCGCTGACAGGATTGATGGCCCTGTCCAGTTCGGCGGACATACCATTGAAATGGCGGTAGATATCCAGGGCTATGAGTTGGAGATGGAGCCTGATTCCCCAGCTGTACTTGGTTGGCGAGAAGAGATCGGCATGGTCAGCACTGGTCAGTGGTACCCGGTCGGGAGCGGTGGCGAATGCAAACCAGCGATCTTGCCACCCCAAATAAGGCACCTCCCATAGCGGGATGAACGGTACTGGCACGCTAGGGTCCGCCCAGTGGGCGTAGTACCAGGTGATAGGTCGGCCTGGAACCCGCACGCGGTTGCTCGCAAGATAGCTCTCCACGAAGCTGTGCAGGCGTGGATCGCCCGACATCTCGGCCATATCTCCAACCATGAACATTAATGGCGGGTTTCCCTGTATTTCTGGGTGCTGCACAATCCACTGCGTCGAAGTGTCGATCGCATGGTTTAGCTGCGACGAGAACTCGGCCCGAGACGTCCGGCGGAGCGAATAGTTGTTGTTCCACACCGTCAACCCCACGATAGCGATAAGGACGACACCCAACAGGATCAGGAAGGCAACGTTAATTGCCATCCAACGCACAAGGCGGCTGGCCAGGGCCGGCGTTTCGGCAGCTGTTATATCATGGCCCGACATCGCCGCCGGTTGGCGACGAGGCTGAAAACCTGGCAGAGACGAAATCAAAAACACCGCAAGGATCTCCAGTTCGGGATCGATGGCATGCCTGTAGCGAGGCGTTGGGAAAGTGAAATAGTAGATCAACGGATAGAACCCCAACAGCGTGGCGAATAGAAATACCCCGTGGACGCGCCTCTTAAAGGCCAGTAACAGTCCGCCGATGGCCAATAATGACGATGCCAGAAACAGCAAGTTTCTTATGTTCTCCAGGCCAGGGCGAGGGATACCAGCCCAAAAGTAAACAAATCGGTGGAAGCAGAGCACGACAAACGTCTTAGGATTCTGAGCGATCCATTCTTTCGCCTGATCGCCCTGCTCGTTGTCGAACTCCCTTTCCCCCATCTGCTTGTACTGCTCGTAGAGGAAGCTATTATTACCAGGGTGATACGTTGAAACCCACCAGCCCTTGGCCAGCGGGTTGTTGCCGACGCGGAGTTCAGTCCCGAGATCGCCACGGACGAAGACCGGCTCGCCGAACACGGAGTAGTTGCGCACAAGCCATGGCATCAGGGTCAGCCAGAAGATCACAGCGCTTAAGAGTACCGGCACTGCGGTATGTTTGCTGCGCCGATGCAACTGGTAGGCAAGCCAACATCCGGAGAAGGGAATCCACGAAAGCACCGACGTATTCGTCAGTCCGGCAACTCCCCATAGCAGTCCATAGCCGCACCAAGACCAGAGGCGGTCGTCGTCTTCCATCTCCAGCGTGAGCATGAACAGCAGGCTCAGCAGAAATGCCGATAGAGTCGTCTCCCATATCCAGCTCACGGACCAATAGATGGCGTATGGCAAGAACGCCCAAAGCCACCCCGCCCAGACCGCAACGGTTTCGCTTAAGACGCGACGCGCGATACGATAGATAGTCCAACTGGTGAGCGCGGAGAAGACGCTGTTAAACACCAGCATAGCGAATGCAGCACCATCCGAGCAGATGCCGAAGATACGAAATGCCAGCGAAATCAGCCATGGATATAGTGGAGGGGTCCAAGCGGAAGGACCGGTGTCGCCTCCGAAGGGAGCGCTAAATCCGTGGCCGGTGGCCAACGAATAAGCGAGATTCGCCATCTCGAAGGTAGACCAGTGGGAAACGCTGAAGCGGTAGAGGTGGGCGAAAACGATGTAGAGTACACGCAGCACCAATCCAACCAGCACCATGCAGACCGGAGAACGAATAATTCTGCGTGTTGTTGTTGAGCGCATAGCTCTCTTACCCGGCGCCTTTCTTATCCCGAATTGCTATTCTAGAGATTTGGATCTCGTGTCGTGGCGTTGCCGCGCAAAGCGTTGGGTTGCGGCGAAATTCGGACAACTCTAGCGGTCAGGTTTACGCAGACGGCAGCGGACGACCGCGGTCGTGAATTCACGCGTAAGACGATTGTGGAGTGGGGCCAATTTCCTAATTGGCACCAGATCGAGAGCGGCGAGGCTCAAGGGACTTTCCGCGACCAACCTTTCGAACCTGCGGATGCTCATTTGATTCAATCCGCCCTCCACTTCGCTGAAGCGTTTGGCTCCATCCGTCTTAAACGTTGATCTCCAGCGGATGAGAGCCTGCTCACTGAACACTAGATGCGCCCAGGGAAAAACCGAAAACAAGTGTCCGCCCAAGGGATGATACCAAGGCCACCCGAAACTAATGAGCACCTCTCCGCCCGGCCTGAGGAGATGATTCATTATGTCCAAAACCTCCCTTGGACGATCGAAGTGCTCAAACGCGTCGATGCAGATTACCAAGTCCGCGACTTCCTGCGTCGAGGTTGCGAACCAACAACTGTCGCCTACGCCGGCAGCTGCCGCACTGCCACGGGCGGTCTGGAGAATGTCCTCGCGGGAGTCCAGACCGATCACTCGCCGGGCCCCGCGTTTGGACAGGTCGATCACTTCAAGACCTTCGCCACAGCCAAAATCAATGACCGTCTTACCCGCGACGCCTCCCAGGAACTTATCCTCAAAGACTAGGCCGAGCTTGGACTTTCCCTGATAGATACTCTCAGTCCAACGCTGTGGACTGCGGCTGAAGAACCGCATCAGAATCCGGTATTGCAGGTCGACTAGCATCAAGATAGCGTAGTTGGCTGGTTCGGATCGCCGGCAACCGAGCGCGATTTTATACTGCGTTCCCGACTTCCCGACGCTGGTGCGAAGCTTTGGCCCCCAAATGTAAGTCCATGCCACTGCGAACGAAGCTCATGCGCCGCTTTTTACTAACTGGGCTTTTGGATAGTGAGCTTCCGATCTTCCCAGGGCATCGGATTCGACCATCATGCGAACCAGACCCTTGAAATCCACCTCCGGATTCCAGTTCAAGGAGCGCCGAGCCAAGCTGGAATCGCCACGCAGGTCATGAATCTCGCCGGTGCGAAAGAGCTTGGGATCGACTTCGACGTACTCATTCACCACATCGGCAACGTTATGGCCCGGAGGCACAAGGTCCAGGCAATGCAGGACCTCGACCACGAATTCGTAGACGCTGTGCGACTCGCCGGTAGCGATGACGTAATCGTTGGGCTTCTCTTCCTGCAGCATGGCGTGCATGGCGCGGATGTAATCGCCGGCAAATCCCCAATCCCGACGGGCCTGCATGTTGCCCAGCTTCAGCTTGTTTTTCTTGCCCCGCGCCCAATCGGCCGCCGCAAGCGTGATTTTGCGGGTCACCATCTCCGGCCCGCGCCGCGGTGATTCATGATTGAAGAGAATGCCGCCGACAGCGAAAATTCCGCGTTCGCGATAAACGCCGCACAAGCGGTGAGCGGCGGTCTTGGAAACTCCATAAGGCGAGGTGGGAGCCAGCGCGGTTTGTTCGTTGCGCAGGCCATTCAGGTTGCCGTACATCTCCGAACTGGAAGCCTGATAGATGCGGGTATTCGGTTTCTGGCGCTCGATAATGTTCAGCAAGCGCGCCAGTCCGCCAACATTGATGTCGAAGGTCTCGGCAGGAATTTGCCAGCTGGTGGGGACGAAGACCTGTCCCGCAAGGTTATAGACTTCGTCCGGCGACGCCTTGGCAAAGGCGACTTCCAGCGAGGCCGTGTCGCGCATGTCGGCATACAGGACCTCAATCTTGTCATGGATGGGGGTAAGCCAGCGCATAGTCCCAGTTTCGCGGCGCACCATGCCATAAACGCTGTATCCGAGGTCAAGCAGGTATTCTGCAAGATAGCTGCCGTCCTGGCCGGAAATGCCGGTGATTAGGGCCTTCTTCATAAAGCAACTCTCTCCTTAGCTAGCGCGCCGCGGCGCGGATTGAGTATTACACGTGGGCTATGGTTTGCATCGGTGCTGGCGGTTCTTCGCTTCTCAAGAATATCGCGTCTGCATAGGAATTGTCTGGTGGCGGCGCTCCCGGAGAGACCATAACCGGTGGAGGAAACTATCGTCCTCCCCTCCCCAGCAGCAGGATCTTGACGGTGGCAAACATGATGTAAAGGTCGAGTCCAAAGGAGACGTTCTTGATATAGAACAGGTCGTAGGCCAGCTTCTCCCGGTTGTCTTCCATGGTCACGTTATAACCACGATTGATCTGTGCCCATCCGGTAGCGCCCGGCTTCACCAGCCAACGCTCTTTGTAGAACGGGATCGCTTGAGCGCACTCCTCTTCCTGCTCCGGAACAAAAGGGCGCGGTCCGACGAAGGCCATATCGCCCTTGACGATATTAAACAATTGCGGCAATTCATCGATACGGGTGCGACGCAACCACTTGCCCACCGCGGTGACGCGGGCATCTTCGTGCTCCGCCGGCTTCAGCTGCTTCTTGTCGGAGCCGTCATACATGGAACGGAATTTGTACACCGTGAACAGACGTCCGTGCTCGCCGACGCGCTTCTGACGGAAGATCGCCGGACCAACTGAGTCCAGGCGAATGGCAATGGCAGCCAGTAGCATGAGGGGCGAGGTCAGCAGGATGGCCAACGAGCCGAGAGCGAGCGAAAACAGGCGTTTATAGATCCGCAGGGCGGTGCGCACGTGAAAACCGGGAGAAAACAGCAGCCAACTCAGACGCAGCGACTCCAACGGGATCTTGCCGGTAACGCTCTCGTAGTATTCGGGTCCATCCTGAATGTACACGCCCCTGGCCTTCAGCTTGAGCAGTTCTTCCACCTGCAGTTTGCCGCGCCGGTCTCCCATAGTAACCAGGACACGCTGCACGTTCCGCTCAAGAACCAGTTCCTCAATGTTGCCCTCGAACTGGGGAATGCCGGGAACCAAAGGCGTGCTCTGGCCGACAAAACCCACGACGCGCACACCCAGTTCCGCGCGATTGGCGATCTCCGCCATTAGCGGTTCCGCCAAAGGCCCATCGCCATAAACGATGGCCCTCTCGGAAAAACGGGCGGAGCGATTGAGCACAAAGAAGAGCCTGCGCCAAGTGGGCACCGCAATGCCGACAATGCCCACCCCGATCCACAACGTGCTGCCGCCGAGGCTGACCTCAGGAAACACGTAGTAGAGCACGGCCAAGGCGACGAAGGCGCAGCCCAGTACGCCCACCAGGCGGGTGACCACCTCTCGCCGGTTGGCGAGCACAAACGAATCGTAGAGATCGAAGTAGTACATCAAGATCAAGAAGACCGCGACCACCAGGCCAATTCGCCCTAAGCCGTTCTCGTACAAAAGGTAGATGCTGGCGTCGGAGGCCGTCCCCGCCCAAAATTCCACCGCCGCCACGAAGCCCAACGTGACGAGGGCGGCCTCGGTCACCGTGAGCAACAGTGTGCGGGTGGGAAAATAGGCATTGAACAGACGGATCATGCCGTGGCCGCTGTTACCGTGTCTGCGTCTTTCTTGGGTTCCTTCTTGGATTTGCCGGAGGAGTTGTTGCCACCGTAGTAGCGGTCGTAATCGATATTCAACATGGAAGCTTCGTTAAAGACGACGCCCAGGAGTTTGGACTTCTCAATCGATTCGAGCGCCTTATCCAGTACCTTACGGCGAGTAAACCCTTCGCGCACCACAACCAGCACACCATCACAGAGACGTGAAAGCGAAGTAGCGTCGGCCATGGGCAGCATGGGTGTGGCATCGAGCAACACCCAGTCGAAGGCCGACGAGATCGTGTCCAACATCTTGGCGAAACGGTCCGATTCCAGAAGAGGTAGCGGCTCCTCCATGCGATTGCCTGCCGAGAGAAACCACAGCGGCAGGTCCTTGACTTGGTACAGTGCGTCTTCCAGCGAGAGTTTACCCGCATCCCAATCCGAAATGCCGCGCAAGGACGAGCTCGTCAGCAAATCACTGGCACTGGGCCGGCGCAGATCGGCTTCGATCAGCAGGGTGCGCGCATTGTGACGCCGCGCCAAGGTCAGAGCGAGATTCACAGCAACCACCGATTTGCCCTCGTCGCCCACGGAACTGGTAATGAGTAGCTTCTGCAACCGCCGCTTGTTCTGCATATGCGCCAGTCGAGTCGCCAATACCCTAAACATCTCCGCCCCCTTACTGTTCGGTTCGGCCAGCGCCACCAGGCGCTGCTCGGGCGTGGGGGCAGGATGCAGGACGCGGTCGGCGGGAACGTTCAGCCAGTTTGCGTCCGTGGGTACCCCAACCGGAACGCCGGCAGCAACGGCAACGGCAGTCGCTTCGCTTGGCGCAGCTTCTGGCTGGCCCGAAACCAAGGGCGAGGCACTTGGGCTTTCACCTTGGGACTTCTGTAATGCTTCGTACACTCGACTCATGGCTATACTCTCCTCCCGGCAGCGGTGGGCACGGGTTTTTCGGCTTCTAAGGTCTGGTTATCCATGGTGCGCAGGAGACGGAACAACGAGCGCAATAGGCTTTCGCCGTTCTCCTCAGGCGCGGCCACGGGCAGCGGAACTTCTTCCGGCAGTGACGGGCTCGTCAAACGGAAATCTGCGGCCACTTCGGTGATCATCTCAGGAGTCACCGTCCGCTGTTCACGAGCAAAGGCATTCACCATGGAGTTCTCGCAAAGGTTGTTGACGATGCGCGGAATGCCGCGCGAATACTCGTAAAGCTTGCTCAACGCCTCGTCGCGCAAAAATCGGCGGCTCCGCAGGCGCTCCGGCGCGCTCCAGACGCGACAGCACGTAAGCACGCGTCTGCGCTTCGTCCAGTGGCTGCAGCTGGCAACGCAACGCAACGCGCTGCTTTAGTTGCCGCAACTCCGGCCGAATCAAGGCTCATCTCCAACTCCGGCTGACCCATGAGAACAATTTGCAAAAGCTTCTGCTGCGAAGTCTCAAGGTTGGTCAGCAGCCGAATCTCCTCCAGCAGTTCGGGCCGCAAGGCCTGCGCCTCATCTACCACCAGCGCGGTGATTAGACCGCGAGCATGGCGCTGGATGAGATAGCGGTTCAGGTCGAGCAGCATCTCGGTCTTGGTACGCCCCGCGTAAGGCAACCCCAGGTCGGCCATGATGTACTGGAAGAACTCCACCACCGGCAGCACGGGATTGAAAACGTAGGCGAAAGCGATGTTGTTCTTACGCAACTCCGTCAGCAGGCAGCGGACCAGCAAGGTCTTGCCCGTGCCAACCTCGCCAGTGATCACGATGAAACCCTTCCTGCGGCCAACTCCGTAGTGCAGGTTGGCCAAGGCTTCGTTGTGCCGCGGCGTTGGATGGTAAAAAAACGGGTCGGGGCTAATCTCAAAGGGATTGCGCGTCAACCCGAAAAATTGTTTATACATTTACGATCCCCAGAAGTAGGTGTAAGCAACTGCCGACGGGAGTAGGATGACCACCAATACGGCGGCGGCGACGGCAATCCACGGCTTCCAGCGAGCAGCGCGAATTTCAGCTGGGGTCGGCAGCGGAGGAATCTCGACCAGTACCGGTAAACTAACAGCTTCATTGAGAGCTTGTTCGTTGCGGATACGATCATCGAGAAACTCTGAGCCGACGCCGAAAAGCACTGCCAGTGCCAAACCGACGCCTATTGCGGCGAGGGAAAACTTGAACCGATCGGGGAACGCAGGCTTGTCCGGAAGACTGGGCGGATCGATGACGCGAAACTGTGCGCCCTGTTGCTGCCTCTCAAGACTGGTGGCAAGCGAGGACTCCTGTTTCTTGGCAAGCAGGTCGACGTAGTCCTTTTTCATGTTGCCGAAGTCGCGCATCATGTCACTCATCTCAGCTTCCACGGCCGGGGTCGCATTCAGGCGCGCCTGATACATCTGGGCGGCCTGTTCGAGTTGCTGGATTTTCTCGCTGGAATTTTGCAGCTCCATCTTGTTGATTTTGATTTGACTTTGTAACTGCACCAACGGCGTCATGGCCTGCACTTGTGATGGACTAGCGGTATTGGTGTCGAGTTTCTCCTTGGCCTCGGCGCCCATGTTCTTCTTCAATTTTTCGAGACCAGCGATGGTTTCCTTCAGTTTCTTGATATCGGGATGATCGTCGGTATAGCGGGCCTGCAGGTCCGCCAACTGGGCGCGCGCGTTTTCCAGTTGGTTGTCGACGCTGGTTGGGACGTCTGCCGAATCGCCCATGGTTTGGTATTGCTTCTCCAAGGAGCTTAGGTAAGTCTGCTGCTGCATGGCCCTCTCATGGGCGGCTTGCGCTGCCTGCAACTGCGACTGAATGCCAGTGAGGATCTGCATGTTGCTTTGCAATTGCTGAGGCAATGACCCATCGTGCTGGGCCTCATAGGCGCGCACCTTGGCCTCGTCGTCTGCAAGCGTCTGCGCAACCGCCTTCACCTGAGAATCCAGGAAAGTGGTGGTCGCTTCCGACTGCTCCTGGCTGGCCCGCACGTTCTCGTCGACGAAGAACGAGGTCAAGGCTGCGTTCACCTTCTGGGCGACCACGGGGTCTGAGTTCTTAACGGCCATCTTGAATGCAATCAGCTCCTGTTGTCCATTAGCCGTAGGAGCTTCAACCATCTCGAACTTAACGTCGTCGCGCATCTTTTCTACCTGGTCATCCGGCGAATTGGCATAGCTGGGGTACAGGTGAAATTTTTCGATGAGGTTTAGGAGGCGCGTGCGGCTCAGGACCTGTGTGCTCAAGCTTTGCACTCGATCAGCGAGGTCGACCTGAACGTTGGGCGCCACCAGATCCTTCGGAACCTTTGGCGGCTCGACCAGCACCACGCTTTCTGAGGCGTACTTCGCGGGAATAACCCACGCTGACGCAAAGACAAGGAGCCATCCGAAGAAGAGCGGTCCCAGAATCCACCACTTGCGGCGGACCACCATCGCCCAGTAATCATCGACACCCTGGGTTGACTTCTGATCTTCAAGTTCTTCCATCATGAATCACCTTCCAAGTGAGTGGCCCCAGGAGTACTGGAGCGTAATTCCGACGCCATTGCTGCCTAGAGTTACTGGCTGGGGTGAATTGTAATTCTGCCTCTCGTGAATCGCAGAGTAATACATCGTCGCATTCCAAGACTGCGAGATATTCCGGCCGAGACTCACTGTGCCTACCAGCGCGTTAAGAAAGCTGTTAGGGCGGTACTGCGTTATCGACATGCTGTTGTTATACGAAAAGCCGGCAGAGAGATTCCAGCGCTGCGTCAGTGGCCGCCGGTAGGCGGCGGTAACCTGGTAGAGTCGTACCGTACCGAGGAGACCACCGCCATTTGAATTTTGATGCCTGAATCCAGCACGAAAAGCGTTCCGCGTCCCCGACCAGCCGAAAGTTGCTCCTTCTGCCAGGTTCCACTCGGCTTGGTACTGCGCGTGATAACCGAAGCAACCAAAACCCGGGAAACAGAAGGTTGGAACGATGTCCTTGTTCGCCGTGTACTCAGGACCCATAAAGCCGCTTACGTACATGGTCGGGCTCAACTGATAGCTGGCGGACCCGATTATCGCCTGAATTCCGGAGCGCGACAGACCATGTCCGTAGTCCATAGCGGTAAAGCTGTACCCGCCTCCGGCCGAGAGCCTCGCCGAGAACTCATGCTGATAGTCAGATCCCGCCGAGTACGAGTACGAGTTGTTGGATGCCAACCCAGTGTTGAAGTAGCGCTGAAAGCTTTCGCCGCCCGTAAAAGTAAGGCTATCGATGCTGGCTCATCTTATAGGTCAGATTAACCGAACCCACATTCGCCTCGGTTACGGCCTGAGGTATGTAGATGACGGGATTGGGATCGTTAAAAGTGGGCACACGATCATAAGTCAGATACGGCTCGAACGGGTCGTTCGTGTAAATGTAGCTATCCTTCACCGCCAACTGCCAGCGCTTGGCAAATTGCCAGAGGATATTGGCGCCCGCGTTCTGATTCAGTGTTGTGTAATTCGAAGAACCCTGCGACGTCAGGGCACTTAACGAAACTCCGCCGTTGTACCGGAGGTCCCACACCAAGGTGGGGCGGATCTGCGTTATGTGGACGCCGCCTCCGACCGTGCCCAGGGTCTGCCAGTAGCCAGGAGACGAGCCGCCATACGAGCTGTAATTCGTTAACAATCCAGTCGTTATGTTGAGCTTAATACCAGTGTTCGCCGTGACTTCGTTAAGCATCGTCAATGGAGGCAGCTGTTCGGGATGAGTGTAAGCCGCTTGAGGACCAGTGGAGGACTGCTGCGACTGGTCCGTAGAACCGTTCTGCGACTGGTCTGTAGAACCGCCCTGTGTCTGGTCCGTAGAACCCGTCTGTGACTGGCCCATGGAACTACCCTGCGATTGATCAGTACCAGTTTGCGCCCAGACGGGCGGCACTGACAGCACTACCAAAACAACCAGGGATAGGCCGAGTTGACGCTTCATAGCCTCCTCCTTTTTTTTCGCGCTTTCCACTCTCACGGGACGACCAAGGTGTCGTGCGGCTGAAGCTGGATGTTCTGAGCCATATTCTTGCCCCTAATGACCTCTTTGTAGTTGAACTTCAGCCGCTCCTCCTTCCCATCCGGGCCAGTACGAAGCACGTAGATTTTCTTCTGCTTCGCGAAATCCCTAAAGCCGCCGCAGAGCGCTATGGCATCCAGCACGGTCATGGGGCGAGTGAGCGGGAAGTATCCCGGCTTCGCAACCTGGCCCATAATGTTAAAAGTAAGGCTGTTTACTTCGGTTGACGATCACCGTCACCTGCGGGTCGGACATAATCTTCTTCAGCAAATCGCTGATCTGGTCTTCCAGTTGTACTGGAGTTAACCCCCTTGCCTTGATCTCGCCCAACAACGGCAGCGAGATCATTCCGTCAGGTCGAACCGGAACCGTCTTCGAGATCTCGGGTTCTTTCCACACGTTGATCGCCAACACGTCATCGGAGCCGATGATGTAGGTATCGGGACGGACGTTTGCAACGCGCGGGGGAGTGTAGTCAGCGACGGGGGGTTGCGCGGCATTGGCCACGCTCTTTGGAGCCTCCGTCGAGTTGGCTGGTATTACTGGCTTAGCCGGGCTCGAGGAACTGCTTGCGTCCTGCGCCCCATGCTGTGGGCGCCCAGGCCCCCAGCAGGACCAGCAAGACTGCGGTTAAGATTGCGCGACTTCCAATTGCCTGCCTTTGCGAATACATGACTCCACCTCGGTCCGGGTTACTCGGCCTTATCATCCTCTTCGTGTTTGCTCGCGGAACTGGATCGCCGTTGCGGTATCCCTACTTCCTTGAGCTTATAGAGCAGCGCGCGATAGCTGATATCGAGCGAGCGAGCCGCCTTCTTTCGGTTCCAGTTATTAGCATGAAGTGCATTAAGAATAATACGTGCTTCTAATTTGCGAACCGTCTGCCGGGTCAATTTCTTGAGCGAAACCGGTCCATCCAGCATCAGACTGCTAACCATGTCACGCTCGTTGGGCTGGAGGAGTTCGCTCAAGATAACATCCTCCGTGCCCATAACCACATAGCGCTTGATCAGGTTCTCGAGTTGACGAATATTGCCCGGCCATGAGTACCGCTGCATCTTGGCCATCAGGGCGGGGCGCACCATCATCACCCGGCCATTGAGCTTCTCGTTGTAGTACTGCAACAGATAATCGCTGATGACCGGCAGGTCCGCGGCGCGCTCGCGCAGCGGCGGCAAATGAATCGTCATGGTGGCGATGCGGTAAAACAGGTCGGGCCGGAAGTTTCCCTGCTCGATCTCTTCGTGCAATTCGCGGTTGGTAGCGCACACCACCCTCACCTCGACCTTCTTGTCCTCCTGCGCGCCGATCCGGCTGAATTGGCCATCCTGCAAAAGCTGCAGGAGCTTCGCCTGTAACACCGCGTCCAGTTCTGCGATCTCGTCCAGAAAGAGGGTCCCCCGATGCGCCAATTCGACGCGGCCAGGCTTGGGATTGTAAGCTCCGGTGAATGCGCCTTTTTCGTAACCGAACAGCTCACTTTCCAGCAGAGTACCCGGAATTGCCGGACAGTTCACCTTCACAAAGGGGCCATTCGCCCACGGCGAATAGAGATGTAACAGCCGGGCAATGATGTCCTTGCCAGTACCGCTTTCGCCCGAGATGAGTACGGAGAGATTTGCCCCCGCAACTCGCTCGAGCTTCTGCCGGACATCGCGCATCGCAGGTGTCTGGCCAAAGATCACGGGTTCCGGTGGAAGCTGTTGTACCGTGATCGCGCTCTCGTTGTTCGAGCCCGCCAGCAATGGCATCTCGTGTCCTCGCGTCACAATGAGGTATCGGCGTACCAATGAATTGCATTTCTTGCGCCAAGTGCGTGCACATCGCAAAATAATGCGCACTTTGTTTTTAACATGATTTATTTACTATAGCTTATATATGCAAGGGTTGTGCTAGAAATATTTCGGAAAGGCTCAAAGCGAAGCGTTTTGCGCTTGAGAGTGTGAAAATATTTTCACTTCGAGGAACTCTCTTTCCCTGCGGCGCGGAGCTTGCCAGCTTCGGAGCCAGTCTGCTGGTTCAGCAGAGGTTCCTCGAATTGCAATCCGAGCAGAAAGTATTGGCGGTCAGGTGTGCAACGCAGCACGGTAGCGTGCAGCAGGGACACTGATCGGGGAAGTTGGGCCTTGTTGATCAGAGCGACAGGAATCTCCAAAGAGATATGAGTGCCTGGCTCAAGGTAACGACGGGTTGCCAGCAGGAGCCCGCCGGCAGACAGGTTCAACGCCGTGGCAAACTCCAGGAACTCTTCGCCATCGGCTTTGCTTCCGCGAACAAAAAATGGGATAGAGATAGGCAGCCGATCCCAGCCGCGGCGCTCAGCGACGGATGCGGTTCGACGCACTGTACCTCCTACATTACAAACTGATTACGCACATCACTAGCCAAACGATAAATCGCAGCAACTCATTATATTTGTTACACATACGTTAGAATGGCCTCGAGCAGCAAAACGGCGAACATTGCAAGTTCTTGCGGTTCAGGAGAAGAAGAATGCCTCATTAAGCTGCAAAGTAGTTCCCAGAAACGTCACTATCTTGCGCTTTGGCGGCAAATTTACGCGAAATTCGTTTGACAACTCAGCAGGTTGAGGTAAGATCAGTTCTCCCCCTTGTAGAGTGCTTCCACTCTATTCCCCGAGGACTGGAAACCGTTAAACTCTGTGGCTATTTTTGTCGAGAGTAGGCGTATGGGACAAAGTTCTGGGAACCTGACGAAGACGGGGGGGACATTGCCGCTGCCTAGGGAAAGGAAGGATGCCGTTCCCATGCAATCAGCGAAAATGTCGCCAGTGAAGCACACGCTCGAGCTGTTCAGCGAGGAACATTGCAGCGCTTGCCGCGACGCGCTGGCTTCCGCCGCTCACGAGCTGAAAACCCCACTCGCCATCATGGGGGGATATCTGCACCTGCTGCTGGCGGAGAAGCTGGGTCCACTGAATCCACGACAAATGGAAGTCCTCACCGAGATGCAGGCCAACGGCGTTCGTCTTTCCAACTTCATCCAGAACCTGCTCACCTACACCTCGCTCAAAGTCGATCGTTTCGAAATGCAGTACGAGGTGGGTGATATTAATGCCTGTATCCGCGAGATCGCCGAGGTTTGGGCGCAGCGTTTCCAGGACAATGCCATTGCATTCTATTTCTTGCCGGGCGACCGGCTGCAGCCCTTCCCGTTCGATTACTACAAAGTGCAGCACGTGGTTTCGAATCTTCTGGATAACGCCATGAAGTACACGCCTTCGTCGGGCACCGTCTGGTTGCACCTGGAGCCTTATTTCTGGGAGAGGCGGACGATTCAGCGCCAGCCTGAGGTGGAGCGCCGCCGACAGAAGGTCCACGCACCGAATTGCTGCCGCATTTCGGTCTCGGACACCGGACCCGGAATTGCCCCCGAATTCCAGCAGGAGGTCTTCGACGAATACTTCCGCTTGACGCGCGAGGGAGTGCGAGCGGAGGGATATGGCCTGGGTCTGGCCATTGCCCGCCGCCTGGTACAGGCGGCTGGCGGTAAAATATGGGTCGAGAGCGAGCCCGGTAGTGGCAGTAAGTTTTCCTTTCTGGTTTTGCTGAATCCCTCGCCCAAACGCCCCGTGGAGGATCGATGAGCGCAGGCCACATACTTGTGGTGGACGACGAGCCGAGCATGCTGCGGTATCTCCAGACTGTGCTGGAGCTGGACTCGTATCGGGTTACAACGGCTTGCAATGGGACGGAAGCCATCGAAAAGGTGCAACGGGTCAATCCCGACCTGGTGCTGCTCGATATGGTCATGCCCGAGGGTGATGGACTGGAGACCTTGCAGCGCATCCGCGAAGTCCGTCCTTCGACCAAGGTCGTCATGTTGTCCTGCGTTCGCGATACCCGCAAGGTGGCGCAGGCCATGCGACTCGGCGCTCAGGACTATCTGTCCAAACCGGTGCAAAAGGAAGAGATGAACGAGGTCCTGCGCTTCTGCCTAGAAAACATGGAGCCGGACGGTCCCGGCGCGGGGGAAGCCATTGAAGTGAGCGAAGGTGTCTTCTTTTTCTCCGCGACGCCGCAAATGCGCCAGCTTCGTGCTCAGGCGATGCAGGTGGCGCGCTTCGATTTCCCTGTTTTGCTGCTTGGCGAAAGCGGTACTGGCAAAGAAGTCCTGGCTCACCTGATTCACAAGTACTCCGATCGCTCGCACCGCACCTTCTTGAAGGTGAACTGCGCCGCCATGCCCAGCGAACTGCTGGAGAGTGAATTGTTCGGCTATGAACCGGGTGCGTTTACCGGCGCCGTCAAGTCCAAGCCGGGCAAATTTGAACTCTGCAACAAGGGCACTTTGCTGCTCGACGAAATCGGAGAGATGTCTTCTGCGTTGCAGGCCAAGCTGCTTCAGGTTTTACAGGATGGGCAGTTTTCACGATTGGGTGGACGGAATACCGTCAAGGTGGATGTCCGGGTTCTGGCGGCCACCAACATCAACATGCCACAGGCGATCGCGCAAAAAGCTTTCCGCGAAGATCTCTACTACCGCTTGAACAGCTTTGTTCTGCGCATGCCTTCGTTGCGCGAGCGGCGCGAAGAAATCCCGATGATCCTGCGCCACTTCATGATCCACCTGGCGGACCGCTACGCCTGTGCGCCGCTGAACATTTCTCCGCGGCTGGTGGAGGCTTGCGAGAACTATCCCTGGCCGGGCAACATCCGCGAATTGGAAAATTTCGTCAAGCGCTACCTGGTGCTGGGAGATGAGTCGGCCGCGATCGGCGAACTGCAGCACGGCACTTCGCGCGACCCGCAAACCGGCGTCGTGGTGCGTATGGAAGAAAAGCAGCCGCAACCACCGCCCGACCTCAAGGAAATGGTTCGCAATCTGAAGAACGGCGCTGAGATGGAAGTGATCGCCCAAGTGCTGGAAGAAACCGCGTGGAACCGCAAACGGGCGGCCACCCAGTTGAACATTAGCTACAAGGCGCTGCTCTACAAGATCCGCCAATACGATATCCGTCCGCGGCAAGTGGGATAATTCCCTTCTGCTGATTGCGCAAGAGTGTGCACTCATTGCTCATCACCTCCCGTCAAGAGGCGGCGGTCCACTTGGGGCAGTCCTTGTAACCCGTTCTTTTCAACAATCTGAACAGGAGCCAGCAAGCCAACCGTCCTAACCCTGTGGAACTGCGGTTGCGAGGTAAAATACATGCCAGTGACGTCGCCGCGCAATGACGATTCCCTCCAGCCAAACCTTTCCCACAGCGGCGAGCGAAGACAAAAGCCTCGTTTCGCGATGCATTGTTCTATCTTCTTGCGCACTTCAGCTGCGTCCGACCAGTGGATTCTGAGCGAGACCGCCAACGTCAGCGTCATCGGTGCCTACTTCGCGACCGATGTTGAGCTGCCTCGGGATGAGTCCGTGGAGTACGTGCTGACCTTTCCTCCTGAACTGACGCACGCTCCTTCTCCGTGGCGAGTCCGCTTCTATGGAAGCGTAGTGCGTGTCGAGCCCCCCACCGCTGGGCAGGGGACCTATGGCGTAGCCGTGCACACTAGGAAACGCCGTTACCTGTCGTCTGAGGAGTCAGCCAAGTTTTGCAGCTTGGATGGGAGGGGCGATTCCGCGAGTGCCCGTGAGTAGTTAGGCCTTGCAGCATGGTGCGTACGGGTACCCCAGCCGCCACCACCCGACGAAATACCGTGGCCGACATCGCTGTTACTTTGCAAATAGGGATTGCAAATCATCCGAATATGCTCGTGGCATGGCTGGGCTTGCGGAGCTCGCCATCTGCAGGCTAACGCCTCCGCTCACTTTCGGATATAGCTTCTAAGGAACTGCTCTAGACTGAGCCGCGCCAACGGCGCTAGATTCTCGCCGATCCAGTCCACTGACCCCGCGCGCCTCCAGTTCGGGAAAGACAGCTGCGTAGTATCTAAATCGGGAAACTGTTCCGCTCTCCCTCCTACATCGGTCTTCCATCATTCTGCAAGTTTTTGCACTACGCTAAGCTCCCGTTTCGAACCCCATTCCGTATGTGGCAACGATGGTTCGAGATACGCAATCCCTGCATTGGCCTTGCTCGTGCCCTTACAGAAGGCGAGTGCCCGAAACCCTCCCCGGTGCATTTCGGGAATGAAAATCAGAAAGGGAAGGCACATAATGCGGCAACACAAAATTATCGTATTCAGTTCGGTTCTGATCGTCGGCTTGTTGCTCGCGATCGCACCCGCGTCAGCTTCTCCGGTCACCGTCCAATTTGTCGGGCTCGGCGGAGAAAGCCAGAACGGGGTTTACACTTATCCTTACTACCTCACCATCGATCACGGTCCGTGGACGCCGATGATGTGCGACGATTTCTACGATCGCATCGGCGTTGGCGATAGCTGGCAGGCCAACATCACTCAGTTAAGCAGCGGGGACATGAGCCTGACCCGCTTCGGAGACTTGACTGAGTATGAAGAGGCGGCATATCTGCTGCTGCAAACCAACGATACCGACCCCTCGCAGTGGGGCAATATCAATTGGGCGATCTGGAAGATCTTCGATCCCAGCGCCGATCCCGGTTCTCAGTACGAGGCGGGGGTGGACTATTGGCTGAACAAGGCCGAGACAGTTGACCTGTCGAAGATCAACTTTTCCGACGTTTGGATCGTAACCCCGACCGGCGACTACGGTCAGGAATTCTTGTACGCCACACCGGAGCCCGGCACGCTGCTGCTGTTGGGGACTGGTCTGATTGGATTTTGGGTGCGTCGCAGACGTCAGGCGTAACGCAGTTTCACCGCCGCACCTTGGCCGGAGCCGTCGCGGCGACTCTGGCCTTTCTACCTACTGATTGGCGGCGAAGTCCTGGATCCAATGGAATCCGCGACTGTTCAAAAGGAACTTCGACTCGTCCTCCTTGTGCAACGTCGCAGTAATCGGGCGTCCGTCAATCTCTCCTGTCAAAACCAGGAGATCGGGCTGGGGATTCTCGTAGGTGAATTCAGCGAGCCAATTCGGATCCGCGGGCGTAGTCATACTGAACGCCTTCTTGTGTGAATCGAAATGCAGCCAGAAGTATTGGCGAGAGCCTCTCACGGGTTCGACCATGCCGTCTGTGTCGGAGTCGATCACGATGCGCCGCCAAAGAAGCTGATCGGCGGCCGACGGCGGCCCTACGGTCCCGTCAACCTTGAATTCGTCGACCGACCAGATGCCATACAGCGGCGTCTTCTCGCGGAATTCGACCAGATGCTTCGCTCTTTGATCGCTCTGGTAGAGGTTATAGCTCAACCAAACCACGCCAAACGCTACTTGCAGCGCGACAGTGGACCGATTCAGCCACTTGCTCCGGAAAAGCGAACGTGCGACTGCCGGTTCAATTCTGTGGTTGAGGACAAAGAAGTCTGCCAATCTCCTCAAATCGGGGGCCACCACGAACCCCGCCATCATCAGCAGATGAATCGAGCCAAGCTTGACCGGTACGTCGTATCCGAGGTTTAGCATCAAGACGTTACTCATGGCTCCGATGCAAACGAGCACTCCCAACGTCGCCAGTCGCGGAATTACGAGTAACATTCCGGCAAGCAGCTCGATCAATCCGCCGAAAAAGCTGTAGCTTCGCGAGGCGCCCATGAAAGTCCACAACAGGCCCATCGGAGACGAATCACCGTACGTCTGAAGGAGCTTCGAGACGGACGGCGCGGGAAACTGAAAAGGGAATATTTTGACCGCGCCGTAGTGGATCATTGTGGCTGCTATGACTAGACGCAGATACGCCATGAACCATTTATGCATTCGTTCGTAGTTTGGACGGCTGCGGTCCAGCAATGACCAAATCACAGTCGCCACCACTGCGGTCACCGCGTAACAGAGCGCCTGAACGTAAGCGAAGGTCGTATCCTGGCTGCCACCGGCAGGATTAAGGAAATCCCTGCCGTAGTCATGTTGCAGGTGCAGCGCCTGATTGCTGACCCAGTGTATGATCGCATTCCAGAGCGAATTGTACTGGTCTAATATGTGCGGTAAGGGAGGAATGGGGACGAAACGGATGGGGATATATAGGGTGTGCAGCAAGAAATATATGAACGCGAATCGGAATGCGATCTTCGTCCCGAGGCGCCAGCGTGCGGTTTCCATTTCGCGAGTCTCCCCTGCTGCGGGTTAAGCCAACTTCGAATGGTATGTGGGTCGGCAGGCAAACGGCAATTGGCGGGAATGCCGTCAGGGCCGCCATCGGTCCCATAGCTCCCACCAGAGCAGCTTCTCACATTCGGTAAGATAAGTTTTCGCCCATTCGCGATTTTTCCACCAGGGCTGCCCAAACAGAAAGTCGTTGCTGGTTGCCGCTGCCGTCCAGTGAACTTGAGGTAGCCGCTGGCGGAAGATGGAAAGCGCACGCCTGGTATGGTAGTCGTCAGTCACTAACACGACCGAATGCGGCGGTGGTTGCAGCTTCGCCAAGCATTCTCCTACTTGCGGAGCCTCCTCCTTCGTCGAGTCACCTTTGATAACACAAACGCTGACTTGGGAAACATTTTCTCCCGCCGTCCGGGCTATGAAATCCGCTGCCAGGTCTGCGTAGGACTGGCCGTAAACCCGACCTGCGAGCGCGTCGACCAGAAGATGCTGCCCGTAGCCACCGCGAAGCAAGTCCAAGGCGTGCCAGTAGCGTCCGTCAACCTGGTCACCCCCAAGCATTACGATCGCGTCCGACTTCTCAGGGTTATTAACAATCAAGTAGTCGCCCGGCTGAAAAAAAAGCAGCAGGCAGACGAGAATGAGAACAGCGGCGATGATCAAAGATTTCATGGTGAATCTCGGCTTGCGAGAGCATCATAAACTTAGTCCGGGCGTCCGCGCCATCATACGGCCATGTACCGTTACTCCAAGAAGATATTTGCATTTAGAATACTCGAAGGTCATTCTTCCGCATCTATGCTGAAGTGAAAGGAGCAACACACTATGTTACTTTCTGCAAAATCCTCTCCCTGGTTGGCTGCCGTTGCGTTTCTCTGCCTTTGTCCGCTCCTGCTGTACGGGCAAGACACCATGCAGAATGACCAATCCGGAATGGGCCAGAAAACCGCGAGCACTCACCACATGGTCAACGTGACTGGTTGCCTGAAAAAAGGCAGCGAGGCAGGCGGGTACTACATCACCGACGAAAGCGGCACGACCTGGGAACTTAGCAGCAAGAGCATCGATCTCTCCGAACATGTGAACCATGTAGTCAGTGTCGCGGGTCACGAAATGCCGCGATCGAAAACGGATGAAGCAAAGACTGAGCAAAGCGAGAAGTCGGAGTCTGGCGGGAACAAGTACTTCGATCTAAAAGTGGCACAGTTGAAGATGGTCAGCCCAAGCTGCACCCGGTAGTCACGGCAGCAGCCGGTTTGTATCGTCCGCCAAGCGTGGGGACGCGAAGCAAGAGCCGATCCCACTTTTCTCCTGCTTCGGCAAAGCGGCTGTGCATGTGTTTGGGATCAAGCGCGGAGACCTTGGGTGAGAGCAGAAAGAATCGCGAATTCCTGACTTGCACTACTGCGGGAATGCTGCCATGATGACCCAAATCCCCGCCTATGGAGTACTCCTGGACGGAGGGTCGTCGGGATGTCCAGCCGTAATCCACTAGCGCCTGACAAACGCCTCGGCCTCAACGCGTTCGCGCTTGGGATCGCGCTACTGTTTTGCTTCGTGGCCACGATGCAAGCGCAGTGTCCGGTTATCGATCCCGACGCTCCGCCCAAGCCTCCGAGCCCTCATGCTTCCAGCGAGGAATTGCTGCCGGAGAATGGTCATCTCTCGAACACGACTTATACCAGCGATTACTTCGGCTTCGCTTTCGATCTTCCCATTGCCGCGCAGGGCCACCTTATCATGTTGCCTCTCATGCCGGAGAGGCAGCACGCCCTGCTGGCTCTTGCGTTCGAGAACGCGCAACGTTCCGGAACGATTACCATCACGGCCATCGAGCCGCGTCCGGGCTTGGAAGCACCGACGCCGCAGCAGCAACAGCAGGAATTCAACAACTGGGCAGCTTCCGGGAGCCCGCAGGGCCGGACGCTTCGTTACCCCATTCCCGATTACATGCTACGCACCAACGGCCATTTCTATTCTTCGGTGCGTCATAAGGGCGAAAATTACGCCGCGCTGTATTCGGCGCGCATCAAGAACTACAGCGTCAAGATTCTAGTGGCGTCCAACGATCAGGACTTTTTGCGAAAGTCAAAACGCGCCCTGGCGGCAGCACATTTTTATTGCATCCAGGACGGCACGCTCACCACCCTGGATGGCAAACCGGTGAAGCCGGAGGGTGATCCCTACCTGGGTCCAACGGTCCCAACATCGCTCGCCGATGCTGCCGTGAAGGCCAAGCCAGCGCTGGAGAACATTCCGCTCGGCGGGGTGAACGGCAGAGTTTACGGCAATCCGGACTTGGGCTTGCAGTACGAGATTCCCAAGGGTTGGGACGTTGCTCCGGCTGAAGTCAACGACGACCCGCCGCGCGACGCAACCGCATTGCGCGAACATGAATTCCTGCACGCATGCTCCAAGAGCCTGCTGCGAATCGAGCAACGTGGCTCCGGCGAGGCCACCCTCCAAGCAGCAAAACCCGCGATCCTGCTACGGGCGCTCGACCCATCTTGCCTCGTGATGCGGATTCCGTCATCACTCACCGACAAGGACGCCGTAGACAACGTCTCTGCCAGCCTGGAAGTGCTTTCCGAGTTTGGCGAGATCGCATCCGATGAACTGGTTTCCATCTCCGATCATCTGTTCATGGTGTTTCACGGAACTATTGCCTCGCGTGCGTCCAACGACGAACTGGCTCAGCGTTTGTCGCAAGTTATTTACGCTACCCTACACCACAAAGTGCTGTTCGTTTGGACTCTAATGGCTCCTACCTCCGCTGACTTGCACGCGATGCCGACTGCCGGCATCACCCTCGATGGAGCACAACCGATCGACCTCAGGGCGTCTCTTACCGCTAAGCGGTAGAGGTGGACATTGGCGCGTGGTAAGTGCCGTTTCACGGCAAAACCGCTGGCGAACTGCGGTTGATCGGGCTCACACGCCGGGGTGACGCGATGAATAGGGCAGCAAAACTCGCAGGATTACGGTATTCTTAGGCGAGGAGCTGTCCATGCTTGATAATTTGTTTCAACCCATGCACCTGCTGGTGATTCTTTTCATTGCCTTGCTGGTGTTTGGACCAAAGAAGCTGCCGGAACTCGGCAAAGGTCTGGGTGAGGGAATCAGGAGTTTCAAAGACTCCATGAACGCGAAAGACGAGGCCGCTGGCAAAGCGGAAGAAAAGAAGCCTTAGCGGGGACTGCGGCTTCTCCTTGTCATGCGTGCCTGATCTTTTTCATGCCCGACATTCTCTTCATTCTGTTGCTGGCCCTTGTGATCTTCGGTCCCAAGAAGCTGCCGGAGATCGCCCGGCAAATCGCCAAGTACATGATGCAATTCCGGCAGATGAGTAACGATTTCAAGCGCCAGCTTGAGAGCGAGATGCTGAAAGATCGAACTGGAAGAAAAACAGGCGCCTGGCAAGTCTTATCAACTTGCGGCCGACAATCGGCCCGTTAGCACCGAATCCGTCCCGCAATCCCCTCCGTCCTAAGCCGACTTTCAAATGTAGTCCGCGGATGCGCGGCCTGGCCGGGTTTCCTCTGCCGGAGTGATAAAGTGTCGTTATCACAAGCTGTTCATACTTGGAATAGGATTGCGTCCTAAGCAATCGCTCAGGGTAAGGGATACGCATGCCACTGTCTTTGGATTCACGCTACTGCGGCAGAGTATTCGTGATCAAGTGCGTCGGCCGAATCGTCACCGGCGAAGAAATTACCATGCTCGAAGCGTGCATCAACCGTGGATTGCGCGAATCCACGCGCATTGTAGTGCAAGCTGGCGAGGTGACCCGCGTGGACAGCACTGGCATGGGCTTGCTGGTGCGGTTCCTCTCGCATACCCGAAACCGCGGCGGCGACCTACGCCTGGCTACCACTCCGCCCTTCCTCGATAACCTGTTGCGTTTGACCAAACTCTCTACCATCTTCCGCATCTACGATTCGGAAGAGGAGGCCATCGTCTCGTTTCTCAAGGAGCCCGGTCTCGCCCACACCGGGGACGCCCATGCTGGTCCGTTGGTGCTCTTCGTGGACCAATCGCCTGACCTTTGCGCATTTGTGAGAACTTTGCTCCAGCATCATGGATACGAAGTGTTGTCCACTTGCAGGATGCATGACGCGAAGACGCTGTTGAGCGCCGCGAAAGTTGACTACATCGTCCTCGGTCCAGACAGCTCTTTTCTGCCGTCGGATCGGGCGGCAACTTCCCTAAAATCGCTGGCGCCCAAGGCATCCACTGTCCTGTTGCAAAACGACTTCAAACATAGCGATGCCGAGCAGGCGGGACTCGAGTTGCTGCGCTTGATGCAGCAGCGCGCGGTCGACTGACTACTCCACAACGCAACATTTTGCGGGACAAGCTCTTAAATGCGGTATGCTTTCCCAATCTTCTTGAGGTGGGGGAGACATGAAACGCATAACCATTGCAGTCCTGATATTGGCGTTCGCGACCGTCGCGATCGCGCAGTCCAAGACGCCAGCCCAGAACACGACCAATCCGGTAGTCAGCACCGTGCGGCAACTGGAAGAGCGCCAGTCGAAGAACCTGATCGGCGCCGCCGACGAAATGCCTGCAGATAAGTACAGCTACCGTCCGACGCCGGCGCAGATGACCTTCGCGCACCTTGTCATTCACGTCACGGAATCCAATAACTCTCTTTGTGCGCGCGTCGCCGGTGAGCCGCCGCGTGAGTTGAAACTGAGTGAAAGCGATTCCAAAGACATGCTGACCAAGGCCATGAAGGATTCGTTCGCTTACTGCGAGCAGGTCCTGGCCAAGGCAGACGATTCGACGCTTGGCACGCAGGTGGAGCTGTACGGTGGGCACAGCGGCCCTCGCGCCGCGGCACTCATCTACCTCGCCACGGGTTGGGCCGACCATTACAGCGCCGCCGCGATGTATCTGCGACTGAACAATCTACTGCCGCCTAGCGCCAAAAACCTTAGGGAGAGTGAAAATGGAGGGTCGGCGAAGTGCAGACGATGGCTTTCGTTGCCAACGCATCCAAATGGAAACTGGGTGGAGCGATATGGGTCGCCGGCATGATCGGGGTGCTTGCCGCGACGTTCATAATGCTACCGATTCTCATATCGCAGCATCCTCCACGTAACTCATTGCGGGTGCCTGTTTGGGTAGCCTCGCTCGCCGCGTCTGCGCAGGGTGCTGTATTGCTGGCGCTTTTCGTTTTGTGTGGCGCAGTGTTTGCTTCGAGAGTCGGTTTGCGCGCACCGGTCTTCGACGCTTTAGCCACGGGCCGATCCTGGGCAGCAGCACTGCGTCCACAGCTCTTACCCGGCCTCCTCGGCGGATTGGCCGTGGCCGTAATTCCGTGGTATTTCACCTCGCATGGCCTGATCTTTGAGATACATAGTCCCCGATCGCTGCTGGTGGCAGTATTCTACGGCGGCATCACGGAAGAGATCTTCATGCGCTGGGGCTTGATGACGTTGTTGGTGTGGTCAGGCTGGCGCTTCCTGCAAAAGTCTTCCGGCCAACCCTCGTCTGGTGTGGTCTGGGCAGCAATCGTGGTCAGCGCTGTCATTTTCGGAGCAGGCCATCTGCCAACAACTCGCATCCTGCTCGGGCATCTTACCGGTATCGCGATCGCAAGCGTGATTGCAGGCGGCACGGTGTTTGAGTCGTTGTCGGCTACCTTTACTGGCGCTACGGATTGGAAGCAGCCATGGTCTGCCACGCTGTGTCCCACCTCCTTGCTTACGGCGCCTACAAGAGCGCCTAAATTGAGAGTAAGTAAGTTAAGGTATTAAAGTCTCACAATGCGATACTCCCACATCGCGGGACTCATTCCGCCTTCACCACAATCAGCTCGAAGCTGCCCGGGACCATGGCCGGTCTCTGTCCTGGGGCAGGCGGCGTCGCCACGCGCTGCGCGGTCACGAGATAGGCGGTGTTGCTCGCGTAGTCCATGGCCATGGTGCGCGCGCCCTTGGCAGTTGGCAAATTCTGCGTGACCGTGTACTTTTCGGGACTGTCTTCGTGAACGATGGTCAGCACACCTTCGCCGCAGGACATGAATACCTCCTGCGTATTGGGATTGAACCGGCCGGCATCGACCCCATCTCCGATCGGCACGGTGGTGACAACTTTTCCGGTGTCGGAGTCCACCACAGCCATCATTTTGTTGTCGCATCCGGCGAAGAGACGATGGTGCGCTACGTCGAAGGCCAGAGCGCTGGGCTCCTGACACGGGCTCAGTGACCAGCGATTTAACACGGATAGCTTGGTGGCGTCGATGGCAGCGATCTCGCTCTTGTCTTCAATGTTGACGAACACCTTGCCCTTACCATCGCTGACGGCAAACTCGGGCTTACCACCGAGTGGAACGGTGCCGACCACCTTGCCGCTGGCGGCGTCCACGACGCTCGAATCTTTGCTGCGCGCGTTGAATGTGAAGACATGTTTGGTGAACGGATCATAGAGTATCGCGTCGGGCCGCTCGCCAACCTTCACGCTGTCCAGTTTCTTGAGCGTCTTCAGATCGAAAATGGTAACGGTGTCATCTCCGCCATTGCTAACGAAACCGCGGCCTAGCTCCGGCGCAAGCGCGACGCCGTGAATGCCGGAGAGATCAGGAATGTCGCCGCTCACTTTCAGGGTATTCGCGTCGACAACCATCACGTGGCTTCCCCGCGTGATGAACAGGCGCTGACCATCCTTGTCGTAATAGAGGTAGTCCCAACCGCCTTCGCCCCCTAGCTTGACCGTATTGACTACCTTGTATTGTTTCTGTGCAAGGGCTGGCAGGGCCAGGAAGATAGCTGCGAACAGTAGCGCAAGAATTCGTTTCATTGCTTCTCCTCTCTGTCTAACTAGATCTCATGATTTCGGGACCGATTCAAATCGAGTCACCTGTGATGGTGAAGGGACGTGTCAGAACTGTGCCGTCCCTGAAGGGACTCGGATCATTTTTCCACATCGTACCCAAGGCTTACGAGTCTGTGTCGCAACCTCTGTCGTCCCTACGGGACTCGGTCTCATTTCCCGCTTTACCCAGCGCTCAACCACCCCAAGCCACGCAAAGGCGGCGTGGCTTGGGGACCCCGGCACGCGCTGGGCTAAGCTCTCTCGCCCCGTTCGGGGCTCGTTCTTGCCGGCTTCGTTCCACTGCCGCAAACCCATACGAGGTCGTGACACAGCCTCTTACGCCCCGCGCTAATATTGTTTCGCCCCTTGGGGCTCGAATTTGCAGCAATCGTTCCACCGTGGCAGCTCGAAACGAGTTCTTATACACGCTCTTCGTGACTCAAATAAAAGTGAACAGCGGGAGTGATAATCAGCGAGAGCACCATCGAAATGGTAATGCCTCCGATGACCGCGATGGCCAGCGGTTGCAACATCTTTGAACCAGCGCCAAGCGCCAAAGCCAAAGGGAACATGCCGGCAACGGCGGCCATGGCCGTCATCACGATGGGACGCAGACGGCGACGCCCCGCCTGGATCATGGCGTCGTGCGCGGAGTATCCGGCGGCGCGAAAGCGCTGATCGGCGTCAAGCAGGAGAATGCCGTTCTTCGCCACAATGCCGATCACCATAATCAATCCCATGAACGACGCGATGTTGAAGGTGGTTCGGGTTATCAGCAGTGCCAGAAATACTCCTGAGGTGGAGAGCAGCGCCGAAGACAGAATCGCCAGAGGCGCTGCCAGGGTACGAAATTCGAAGAGCAGCACGAGGAAGACGAGCAGGATGGCAAGCACCAGCACGAGCACCAGGTCATGGAACGATTGCTGCTGCTCTGCGTAGGTTCCCCCGTAGATCACCCGAATGGACGACGGCACATGCAGGCCGTCAACCACCTTCTGCACGGCCGCCATACCGCTGCCCAGGTCGCGGCCTTCCAGGCGTGCCGTGACGGCCACATCGCGCAGTAGGTTCTCGCGGCGAATCTCCGTTTGCCCTGGCACCTGGCTGATGTTAGCAAGTGTGCCTAAAGTCGCGGTACGCCCACTTGCGCTGTTCAGCAGCGTGTTGCTCATCGCAGCCAGCGAACTGCGGTTGGCGTCGGGGTAGCGCACGCGAATGGTATAAGCGATGTCTTGCGCGATTACCGGCGTGGCCGACGGTTCACCTTCGAGCATAGCGGAAGCGTCAATCGCCACTTCATCCGGAGTGAAGCCTGCGCGCGCGGCCACCGTGGGATCCACCCGGAAGATGGTTGCCGGGCCGCTGATGGTGTTGTCAATCCCGTTCCGAAGGTCCACCACCCCCTGCACTTTTTCAATGGCATCGCCGATCCGGGGCGCCCATTGACTCAAGAGCCTAGCGTCGGGCGAAAACATCTTGATCTGTATCGGCTCGGGCGCGTTCGAAAGATCGCCGATCATGTCCTGCAACACCTGCACGAACTCGACCGCAACGGCTGGTTCCTTTTTGTTGATTTCGGCCCGCAGCTCTTTGGTGATCTCGTCCACACCGCGACTGCGCTTGTTTTTAAGCTTCACTGCAAAATCGCCCCGGTTCACTTCGGTAACCGCAGCCAGACCGAGCTCCAGACCGGTGCGTCGCGAGATAACCCTCGATCTTCAGGAACCTGTCGAAGCATCAGCTCGATGTGGCTGAGCATGCGATTGCTCTCCTCGAGCGATGTGCCCGCGGGAGTGAGGTAGTCGAGCACGAACCCGCCCTCGTCCATCTCTGGCAGCAAGTCCGACCCAAGCGCTTTGTAGCAGAAAAAGGACGCAACCACCAGCACCGCGGAGAAGATCGCAATCCACCTCGGGCGATCCAACGCGAAGCGCAGCCGACGTTCGTAAAACTCGATCACCCGCCGGAAGCGGCCACTCAGCGCAGCCTCTTCTGCGGCGAGAAGCTTTTCCCGCTTGCTGAGGTCTTGGCGGGGAACGCTATGCATGTTCTTCTGGCGAATGAAAAACTGGCTAAGGGTGGGCGTCAAAGTCAACGCCAATCCGAGAGACGTCAGCAGCGACGCAGCTACGGTGATGGCCAGCGCGCGAAAGAACACGCCGGTCACACCGCTAATCGCAATTAGCGGAAGGAATACCACGATCGGCGTAATGGTGGAGCCGACGAGTGGCGCGGTGATCTCGCTTAGCGCGCTGTGGACCGCTTCAACCCTGCCCTGTCCGGCAGCGCGATGAAGAGCAACGTTCTCGACGACTACGATGGCGTCATCAATCACCAAGCCCACGACGGCGGCCAGCCCGCCCAGGGTCATCAGGTTAAGGCTCTCGCCGAGGATCTTGAGCACGATGAACGTAATGAACACCGTAACCGGGATGACCAGGGCGGCCACCGCGGAGGCCCCCCAGTCGCGTAGGAACAGGACCATGATGATCGATGCCAGAATGATGCCGATGAGGATGGCGTCGCGGACGCTCTTGATCGCCGCGGTAACCACTTCCGACTGGTCGTAGAACGGCTCAATGTGGATTCCCGGCGGCAGCGATTGCCGAATGCGGTCGACCTCGGCATGAACTTCGTCTGCGACGGCGACCGTGTTGCTGTCGGGCTGACGGTTGATGTTGAGCAGCACCGCGGGCTTTCCGTTGGCGGTGACGATGGTGTACACCGGCTTCACGCCCGGCGCGACGCTGGCCACGTCGCCGATGCGGACCGGAATTCCCGTCTGCGTGGTCTTGATTACGATTTGCGAAAGTTGCGCCGGATCTTTCACCTGCCCATCCACCAGCGCGAGATAAAGCTGGTGATTCTCCTGGCAGCAGACCGGGCGAATCGATGAGGTTGGTTCGCCGGACTGCGTCGAGTATGTCGGTGACGGTCACGCTAGCCGTCAGCAACTTGGCGGGATCGGGAGCGATGTGGAACTCCGGTTCCTGTCCGCCTTGCACCACTACACGTGGCCACGCCGTCGAGGCGATTGAGGCGCGGCTTCAGATCGTAGGTCGCCATCGTCCAGAGCTGCGTTTGAGGAACCGTGTCGGAGGTCAGGCTATAGCCGAGAATGGGAAAGCTGGCGAAGTTCAAACGATGCGATTGGATGACCGCCGTCGCCGGCAACTGGGAACGAATGCGAGAAAGCGCTGCGTCCACCAGTTGCAGCGTGGTGACCATATCCACATGCCAGTTGAAAAACAAGTCCACTTCTGCCGAGCCGCGACTTGTTATGGAGCGGACCTGCTGTAATCCGGGCACACTGTTTACCGACTCTTCGATGGGGCGCGTGATGGTGACCATCATCTGGTCGATCGGCATCACTCCGTTGTCTACGCCAATAACGACTCGTGGAAAATCGGTGGATGGGAAAGACTGCGATCGGAATCGTGAAGGCGAGATAGGCCCCGGCCATTACCAGAACGAGGATGAGGAAGATCAGCGATTTCGAATAGCGAGTGAACCAGTAGCGCTCGTCGGACGGACTGGTGGTGCGCAGACGCTGAAACCAGGATTTCAGGTTCGACCTCACCTCAGTCCTTTCCTGCGTCCTTCTTGGACTCGGGCTTGCCGGAGTTTGTTGGCGCTGCGGGTTCGGCAATTTTTACTTTCGTATTGTCAGGCAGGCCATAGGCGCCACTCACGATGACTGTCTCGTCGCCGCTCAGGCCTTTGGTGATCTGCACGCGATCGCCCTCGCGAATGCCCGTCTCCACCGACACTTGATGAGCGCGATCGTCGTTGACGATCATGACCGTGGTCTCGCCTTCTGGCGTCTTCAGCAGCGCGGACGCCGGGATGACGACGGCATTGTTAAGGGTTTGCGCAACCATTTGAACGTTGACGGTCGTGCCCGGACGCAGGCGCCCGTCCGGATTTGCGGCATCGATCCATACTTCGACGGTGGTGCTGTTGGGATCGAGCGCGGGACTGACCAACGTGACTTTGCCCTGTACGCGAACCCCTCCCGGCGCAGCGATGGTTGCGACGTCTCCCGGCTTCAGCGCGGCGGCATCATTCTGCGGAACATGTGCGCGCGCGATCACCGATGACGTATCCATGATGGTGAGTAGCGGCGTGCCGGGCGGAGGCGTCTCGCCGGGATAGCTGGGACGATCTGTGACAACGCCATCGATCGGGCTGCGAATCTCGGTGTAAGCAAGCTGGGCGGCTGCGCCTTCGTACTTGCCCTTGGCCGACGTGAGCTGTCCCCGCGCGGACTTCAGCTGGTCCTGCTTGCCCACAGACTGCAGAGCAGCAAGATGCTTCTCGGCCATTTCGTATTGCGCCTTGGCTTGGATGAGCGCGACCGCCGATTCGTCCAACTGCTTGCGCGGGAGAGCGCCCTGCTGGAAGAGAACGCGGCGGCTGTCGTAGACCTTCTGCTGCGCGTCGTAAGATTCCTTCGCGGTCTTCAAGTCAAGCTCAGCCTTCTGCCATTCTTCGGGCAAGGCGGATGAGGTCTCCAGCCCATAAGCCGCCTGAGCCTGTTCGTAGCTGCCCTTGTTCTCGACCTCGGCGGCGGCAAGATCGCGGTTCTCCAGCACCGCGAGGACTTGGCCGCGCTGCACACGACTGCCGCGATTCACGTAGAAGGTCTTCACCGGCGCCACAATTTTCGGAGTGATGGCGGCCTGGTCGCGCGGAAATAGAACAGCTTCGGCGATGATGATCTGCTGGATTGTGCCACGCTGTGCGACGCGCGGTCTGCACCGTGACCACCGGTTCGGTTTCCTCTGGCTTCTTCGAGCAGGACGCCAGCAGTGCAGTAATGGCGATGAGGAATGAGGACATGAGTGTGCGGGCGGTAAAGCGCTTCGAAAACAGCCGGGAACATAGATCCCTGGCGAACTGAAGCGCGTGGGAGCCAACTGTGCCGTCCCTAAAGGGACTCGGTCTCCTTTCCCAGCCTACCCAGCGCTGAAGCGCTGGGCTAAGCTCTTTCGCCCCATTCGGGACTGGTTTTATGTGCTTCTGTCTACTGATGCAAATCGATACGAGGCCCCGACCTGTTGTCCTACGCCGTGGGATAAAGGCAATTCCGTCCTCCGGCCGCCCCATTTCGCGCAAAAGTCGCACGAACTGAGGACCTGGGTTGCGGAGCTGAAGTTCGCGTAATGTTTTCCCCAGACCCACTCGAAACGAGTTCGCACACACCCGCTGAAGGTGTGCCCCTTCAAAATCGACTTCGGTGTGAAGCGCGGTGATTGGCATCTGGCACGGCTCCTAGAAACTTCCTGTCAGAGTCTGCAGGTTGGCGATGGCCACGTGGTAGCGGGCCTCGCCATCGCGATAATTGTTGCGCGCCTGCGTCAGGGTGTTCTGCGCGTCAACCACCTCCAGGGCAATGGCCTCTCCGGCCTGATAACGCAGGTTGGTTAGCCTCAGGCTATCGGCCGCGAGGTCGGCGGAGTTGCGCAGCGTCTCCAGTTGCTCGCGCGCGGTTTCGGCTTCGGAGTAAAACGATTGCAGATCGGCGATCGCCTGGCGCTGTGCCGCACTCAGCTCCACCTGCGCCTGATGGCGCTGTAACTCGGCTTGTTTCACCTTGCTCTCGATCGCACCCCAGTGCCACACCGGAATGTTGAGGGTAGCGACGGCCGAGTAACCCAGGTTGCGGATGCCATCTGTGCTGACAGCAAAATGGTTCGCGTCAATGCCGTAGAAGTAATCGAGCACGAGTGTGGGCAGATGTCCCGCGCGCGCGACCGTGACTTCATGGTTGGCGACGTCGAGTGCAGCGAAGGCTGCGCTCAGTTCGGGATTGTTCTTCTGCGCCATCTGTTGCACCTCGGCGATCGGCGGCAAGGCTGGGGCAGCCGCGAGATCGTCGACCAAGCGTGAAGTCCTGAAAGAAGTTGGGAAACAGCAAGACCGCGAGACTCAGACGCGCATTCTGTTCGCTAAGTTTTGCATCCTGCAAGGCACGCTGCTGATCGTTGGCTTGGATCTGCGCTTTGATCACGTCGGAGTGCGCGACTTCCCCGCCCTGTTCCAGTTTGCGGCTGTTGTCGAGGAAGTGCTGAGCTTCGTCGGCGGCCGCCTGCGTGCTCTGCGTTTTTTCCTGCGCGGCCAGCAATCCGTAGAATGCCCGCACCACGGTAACGGTCAGTCCGCGGGCTGCGATCTCGGCCTTGGCTCGGGCCAGCGCTTGCGCCGCGGCAGCGCGACCGGTAATCGGCGAATTGTCCCAGGCCGACCGCCTGCTGCACCGCGCCCTGGCTGATGTATTCATGCGGACCGTTGTTGGCGATGAATCGTCCCGAGGGTGTGCCGTTGCCTTCGGTGTAGATGAAGCCGTTGTTGTAGTCCACGCCCGGGCAGCAGCGCCGCGCGAGCCTGCACGCGATCTTCGCGAGCGAGTCCCAATTGAGTGAGCGCCGCCTGAAACTGCGGATTGTTGGCCTTGGCGCGGGCCAGAGCATCGGCCAGCGTCAGCGAAATTGTGACGGCCGATGCTTGCGCATTGTTCGTGCCCGGTGAGGCGGCGCGGCGCGGCTTGCGCGCATGACGCCACCACAGGCAAGCAATACGCCCGCGATTAGCGCGGAGATCTTTTGGCCCATAGACACGGCTCCATCACAGAGGAACTGAATCAGCATGAAGGAAGGAACCTTAATGGAAGCTGAACCGAGACGCACCGCGATCAGTGACCACTATTAGCGTGCCGCAGTAAACCTTAAGAGCATCTGAAGCCGCTAGCTTCAGGTTCCTTACCCTAGAGTTGGCATAGGATAGAAGCACCATGCGGGTATTGATCATCGAAGACGAGGCGCCGCCTGGCGGAAAATGTCGCCCGCAGTCTGCGCGAGAGCGCGGGCTACGCCGTGGATATTTCACTCGACGGCGAAGAAGGCGCGTTCATGGCAGAATCCAATCCATACGACCTGGTGATTCTCGACTTGATGCTGCCGAAACTCGACGGCCTTTCCGTGCTGCAACGCATGCGAGACGGCGGCTCCGCTGTTCCCGGTGCTGGTGCTGACCGCACGCGACGAAAAGGAGTCGATCGTTGCACTGTTGAATGCCGGCGCCGACGATTATGTTGCCAAGCCGTTCGACTTGGGAGAACTGCTGGCGCGCGCTAAGGCGCTGATCCGGCGCGGCAAAGGACAGAGCGCGGCGGTGCTGAAGGTCGGCGATCTGGAGATCAACACGGCTGATCTCTGTGTGCGTCGCAAGGGAAAGCCGGTCGATCCTCACGGCGATGGAATATCGCGTCCTTGAATATCTGGCGCACCGGCCCGGCGCGGTCGTCCCCAAGACCGAGCTGCTCGAGCATCTCTACGACTTCAACTGGGAACGGTTCAGTAACGTGATTGAAGTTTACGTTTCCGGCTTGCGTCGTAAACTCGAGGACAGCGGAGACACCAAACTGATCCACACCCTGCGCGGGCAGGGATACATGCTTCGCGGGTAGTATGCGACAGACCTCCATTCAGCGCCGGTTGATCGCAGCGGTAGTGATCTCGCAATTGCTGCTGGCCATCGGCATCGTTTCGGTAGCGGTGTATTTCACGCGGCGTCAACTGCGCAACGCGTTCGACGCCGGCCTGCATGGGCGGGCCATGAGCATCGCCGCGCTGGTACGCTACTCCGAAGATGAGCATCCCACGTTGATCTTCGAAGATGACCTGGTCCCGCCTCCGCTGGAGAAGCAACATCCCGATCTCTACCAGGTGACCACCGCACGGACGCGTGCTCGCGCGGTCTCCGAATTGGCCGCAGGACTTGCAGGCCATTCCGAAGAGAGACCGGCAACACGCGAACTTCACGGTGGATGGCGTCCGTTATCGTGCGGTGCGACTGGAGAACGTTCCGGTGCTCGACCGCGAAGGCGATGCGCCTTCGACCGATGTGCTGACCGTGACCTATGCTGCGCCGACCGACCAGATGACCCGCGCAGTCGCACATGCCGGTATCTACATTGCGGCCGGCAGCGGACTGTTGTTGCTGATCACTGTGGCCTTCGCGGTTTTGGGCTTGCGGCGAGGATTGCGGCCTCTGGCCGATCTCGCCACCAGCGCGGCCTTGGTCAACACCTCGAACTGGAAGCTGAATCCCAGCGAAGCGGCCCTGAACACGACGGAACTTGCACCCCTCACGCAAGCCATGACCGCCATGCTCGACGGATTGCATCGCGCGTTCACCCAGCAACGCGAATTTCTGGCCAACGCCGCTCACGAACTGAAGACGCCGGTTGCGATCCTGAAGTCCACGTTGCAATCGCTTGCTGCAGCGTCCGCGCGCGGCGGAAGAATATCGTGCCGGCCTGGAGCAGGCGCTCGACGACATGGCGCGCCTGGAACAACTTATGCACTCGATGCTTCGCCTGGCGCGCGCTGAACAGTGGGCGGCGGGCAGTGCACGCCGCGACTTGGAAGCGGTGGAAGTGGCCGCCACCTGCGAGAGTGCGCTGGAGCGCCTTGCGCCGGTGGCACGCGAGCGCGGCGTCACCATCGATTTCGCCAGCAACGGCCCCATGCCCATGCGCGCTGATGCCGACGATCTGGAACTGGTTTGGTCGAACCTGCTGGAAAATGCCATCCGCTTCAGTCCCGCCGGAGGCAACGGTGCAACTTCGCGCGCGCTCCGACGGCCTGCGGGGCTATGTTGAGGTAGAAGACCAGTGGGCCTGGAATTCCGCAGTCAGAACTGGCCCACCTCTTCGAACGGTTCCATCGCGGCGACAGCTCGCGCGCGCGCGACACTCGGTGGATACGGCCTTGGGTCTCGCCATCTCAAAAGCGCTGATCGAGGCCTACGGGGGAACCATCACTCCCGAAAGCGGAGCACGGGCGGGGGACACGCATGGTGGTCGAGGTACCGCTGGAAAATTCCGCTGTTCGCTTTTAGCTTTTGGCTTTAGCTCTTAGCTTTGGAAGCCGACGCTGTGTCGTCCCTGAAGGCTCGATCTTATTTTTTGCTTACCCAGCACTCCGCCTTCGAGCTGCGTCTTAGGCTTTAGCTTTGCCGCGACCTACGGCGCTGATTTTTCGCGTTAGAAGTCCACTGGCAAATACCGCCCGGCGGCTTTGGAAGAGCCACGTTTCTTTCTCACTCACAGACTCCTACGCCTTTTTTACCGGTTCTCCTTCAGCCGCAACCGCAGATACACATTCACGCCCAGCGGGTGGTCTCCGTAATAGGGCTTGATGGCATCCGGCACGCCGTAAAGCGAGACATTCGCGCCCAGCCCAGTCTCCACGTTGTGAAAGATTCCGATGTCGCGCGTGTAGCCGACCGTATAAGCGTTGATATCGAACCAGTGGCTGCCGGTTTGCTCGAATAGCTGCTGCGCCAGCGCGGGATTATCGGCAAATAACTCGTCGCGTTGCGACCACTCGTAGCGGCCGCTGATAAAATTCTTCTCCTTGAAAGGAACATCCGTTTCCGCCAACACGGCGTTAGTACCGTAATGCACAGCCTGCTTGCCGTTGCGTCCCCAAAGCAGCGTCGTCGCCCACGCGTTACCGTGCGGACGCGGAACAATGTATTCCACCGAGGCTGTCGTACGCACGATGACACCCGGCTCCGACGCCTCGGAGTTGACGAGATGACCGGCTGAAACCTGTGCGAGCCATCTCGCGGTCGGTGTGACCGTGAGCCGCGCGGAGTAGGAGTTCATCGGCCCAAAGTCGATGTTCCAACGATTCTCGTCAGGCTCCGCGCCGTGAAAGCCTGATGCCTCGAGCCGCACCGCCTTATACGACATTCCGGCGGTGACCACGTTGTAGAGGATGTGCGTCGAGTCTTCCCAGTGATGCCCGAGCGTGCTTTGCGGAATCTCCATTGCCGAGGCGCGATGAGGATAGGCCACCGGGCCTAATGCCGGGTCACCAACCGGCGCGTAGTACAGGTCCCAAACCGCGTGCTGCCCAAGCCTGTGCGCGTATTGCAGGCTCAGCTCCATCACGAAGTCATGCGGGTGTTGGCCGTTGACGATGGGCTTGCCGTAAGCTGTCTCGCCAGTCTGGAACAGCAGCGGATAGAACTCGCCGCTGACGGTCGCGGGTTCCAGGCTAAGCATGGTGCGCAGCATGACATCACCGCCGCCGAGCCGGTGCACCGCGCTGAGCATGCCCCAGTTGGTGGAGTAAAACTTGTCAGCGCCCAGCGGGCCCGTCTGCTGGGTGTCGACCAGGAATGCCTGTGCCATCCACATCAAGCGCCACTGGCCAACGCTGCGTCATCACCATCGGCATGGGCCACGCTGACGGCTGAAATCCGGTGCCGGAGGATTCGCGCATCAGGAAGTCACGAGCCGAATCCATGTCGTGACCCATGTGCTGCATCGAGTCCGCCGACATTTGCATGTCCATGCCGGAGTGCTGGTCGGGCTGCTGGGCTGAAGATGAGGATTGCGCGCCCGCTCCCGAAACACAGAACGCAAGCAAGCGCCAGCAGCCAGCTACTTCGGAGAATCGCGATGGTTGCCCTGTTGCGCAAGTGACAGCCGATGGAGACTTGCCGTGACACATCGGCAAGAACTCCAAGCAAGATTGTAGAGGAGGATTATTCCCCGGCTTCGTCGAGAAGCTTTTTCAGGGTTGGCTTGTGTTTGTCACCCTTGAGCTTCCGCTTCTTGCTGGCGGGCTCGGTCGGGTGGGCGGAGGAGTTCCGATCGCCTGGCGAGCCGCGGCCTTGACCGCCGATGCGGCGCGGAACGGTTTGGGTTTGCGGATTTTGGAGGGCATGGCGGGTTTCCTGACTGAAAGTCTATCCGGGGCGGTGAAGCTATGAAACGGCACTCTGCTCGGCAAGGGGCAGATTTATTGTGATTGTTCGATGAGTCCCGACACGGTTCAAAATGAATCGCTTCAGGGAGCTGGGAGCCTGCGTGAGAACCGTGTCGTCCCTTAAGGGACTCGAACCTAATTTCCACCTTACCCAGCACTCCGCCTGCGGCTTCGTACTGGGCTAAACTATGCCACGCCTACGGCGCTGGTTTCTGTGCTAGGAGATTCCGCTGGCTAACCTCAAACTCGTTACTTATACGCATTTTAAAGTCCGGGCAGAGGGCTCCTTGTGACACGGCTGCTGAGCCCATTCAAAACCGATTTATGAGATTACTTGTATTAATGGCCGCAATATGAATAAGTTGCTGATGATAAAGGGTTTAAAACTAATTCCGGTCAGCAACGGAAAAGAGCCAGACATGGGCGCTCTGGCCTTGTCTGACTCTAGTTACAATATAGCACATTTATATGGGTTTTGGACACGATTTCAGAAGTTTATATCTGGAAGCCAATGAGTGGTTTAGGTCCGATTGTTGTGTTTCTCGCTATTGACATGTAAATTATGCGCGCCGAGAGATGGCAGTAGTTACACTACATTCGAATTGTGGCCCGTTCTGGGAAATTTGGGCGAGAGTGCCTGCGGGATGGGCTTTGCCAGTCGGTAGTTTGGCGGAGGCGAAGGAACGCCGGAACGCAGCGGCCACGGCGCGCTGGCCAGAAGCTGCTGGGTGTAGGGATGCATTGGTCGCGTCAGCACCGTTTGCGTGTTTCCGCATTCCACGATTTCGCCGTCGTGAAGAATCGCAATGCGGTCACAGAGCGATGCCACGGACAACAAGTCGTGCGAGATATAGAGAACCGCGCTGCCCATCTTGCGCTGAAGCTGGGTAAAGAGCTTGATGATTTCCGATTGGGTGATGGCATCGAGCGCGCTGGTGGGCTCGTCCGCAATGAGCAGCGCAGGCGAGTGCATGACCGCCATCGCAATCAACACTCGTTGCGCCTGTCCGACGCTCACCTGCGATGGATAGCGGGAACAAAACCCTTGGTCCGGAGGTAGCCCGACGCTGGTCAGCGCCCGATCAGTCGCCATCGCCAACTCGGCCTTGGTTCCAGTGGCGTGGGCTTTCCACGCCTCCGCCAATTGCGTCCCAATCTTCAGCGCAGGATTCAGGCTGGAGAGCGGGCTTTGCAGAACCAGCCCAATCTCGCGTCCGCGGACACTTCGCATGTCGCGCTCAGATGCCATCATCAGGTCGCGGCCGTGAAACCAGATATGCCCAGTCGCTCGGCCGCCCTTTAGCCCGAGCAATCTAAGGATCGCGAGCGCGATCGTGCTCTTGCCTGACCCGCTTTCTCCAACTAACCCAAGCACCTCGCCCTGATTGATCTGAAAGGAGACTGCCCGCAGCGTCTGCGGTTTGTTGGGATAGTCCACTCGCAGATCGACCGACAGGAGTGGGGCATCATTTGCCATTGCTGGCCCTTTCCGAGGCAAAGCTAAGGCGTTCGACATTCCAATAGGTCTGCGGCCGCAAGACCACAGGCCTGGCGCCTTCCAGCAGCGGAGAAATTCCCATGAGCGCGTTCTTGTTCACGAGATAAATGAAAGGCGACTGCTCGGCAACAATCTCCTGCACGCGATCAAAATATTTCTTGCGCGTCTGGCTGTCCATGGCGGATGCCTGCGCCCGCATCAGACGATCGATCTCCGCCTCCCACTGGGTAGCGGGCGTCTTCTGCCTGGGATTCCATTGATGTTCATCGGAGGAGCTGAGCCAGACATTCATCTGCGCGTTGGGATCGAGTTCCACGTTCACCAGGCCTAAGCAGCGCGGCTTCGTAATTGAAGGTTTCGCTGATGCGCTGAATCAGAGAAGGAAAGTCGAGCGTAACAACGTTCACCGTGATGCCGAGGGCACGAAGGTCCTGCTGAATCATGGTCGCCATGCGCTCCCGTGAGCGGTTACCGGAGTTGGTGACGATGGAGAACACCACATTATGGCCGCCCCGGTCGTGAAGCATGCCTCTGGAAAGCTGAAAACCATCCTGCTGCAGAAGCTGCAGGGCCGCTGCCGGATCGAAGTGGACCGGTTGCAGGTGAGAGTCAAACCAGAACTTGTTGGCGGGCGAAACCGGGCCGAGCGCGGGACGCGCATGACCGTTGTAGACAACTTTGCACAGGTCCTCACGATTGATGGCCAACGAAATGGCGCGGCGAAAATTGCGCGACTGGAACCACTCCAACTCGTATCCGGGAATCGGCGCGGTGGGAACCTGGTTGAACCACATCTGCTCCGAATCGAGGGAAGGACCGGCATCGTGCACTCTGTCGGGAGACGAGCGGGAGAGGCGATCGAAGGAGTCGGCATCCATGGAGTTGATCAGGTGGATGTCATTCCGCGTGAACTTCAGAAGCTCGATATCGCGATTGGATTGAATCTCCAACTTCACGGCGTCGATGTAGGGCAATTGCCGGCCAGCCGCGTCATGCTTCCAGTAGTTTGGATTTCTGCGAAGCTCAACGTAAGAGCCTGACTTATGGTCCGACACGTAGTAAGGGCCCAGGACAGCCATCTCCTTTTGCGGCGAATGCGCCGAGACGATGGCAACCTGGTCGAACAATTTGTCGAGGCCGGCGACAGGCGCGGGAAAGATAATGGAGATTTTGTCGGGCGCGGAAACTACCGACACTACTTTGCCGGTGGTCGAACGAAATGCATCTCCGGTTGGGGAGTGCAGCGCCGGATCCATCAACTGATCCATCGTGTACTTCACGTCGTCCGCGCTGAACGGCGTCCCGTCGGAGAAGCGGAGACCCTTGACCGCAGAGTGAAGGTAATGGTTCTGCCGTCCTTGGATACGGTCCATTTCTTCGCGAGTTCGGGTTCAAGCTTCTGGGATTCGCGATTCAAGCGCACAAGCACTCCGCCGGTCAGGTAGCGAATGGTTTCGGAAGCATCGTCCGCCACCAGTGCCGGGTTGAATGACTTGGGTTCGGAACGCAGGTAAAACCTGAGCTCATCCAGGCAAACAGCAGCGGTCGCAAGAACGGTGACAAGCAGGCAGACATACAAAAAAGTGCGGCGCATATCAGGGGACCTCAGGTTCAGATACGGCAATTTGCATTCCACTTACGATTAAAACCAGCATGATCAGTGCGGCGAAACGGCAGAGATCGCCCCGAAACGACATTACGGTTTCGAGTTCCCGCAACAGGCTGCCGAGCGACGGCAGCGGCTCAGCCACGCCCAGCCCGAGCAGGCTGAGGTTGGCCTCCGCCAGAACAAACACGGGAACCGATATCCAGAACTGGGCCAGCAAGATGGGGCGCAGGTTCGGCAGCACGTGCTTGCCGAGCAGCCTGCGCGGTGAAACGCCGATGGAGTGAGCCATGACGATGAAATCGGATTGCCGCATGGACCGCGCTCGCGCCAGCAGAATCCTGGCAGGCGCCGCCCATCCCAGAGCTCCCAGCATGAGGAAGGTGATGGTCACCGAGACTGCGGGCGACGTGTTTAACGGAAGCATGGCCCGGACGGTCAGCAACAGAAAAAGCCACGGGATGGAGAGGAACAAGTCGATCGTGGTTTTCGCGGCCCGTTCGGAGAAGCCGCCGAAGAATCCTGGGGCCGCTCCGATGGCGAGAGCCAGCAATACGGAGACGGCGGCTGCGGCCGGGGCCAGCAACATCGACACTCGCGTGCCATGCAACAATCGCGCAAAGCGATCGCGCCCCAAGTCATCGGTGCCCAGCCAGTGTTGGGTCGAAGCGCCGGCGTTCACCTGTTCGCGGTCCTGGGCGGAGTAGTCGAATCTGGCGAGGAAGCTGCCGCCTACACTGGCGAGCACCAGGATGGCAGCCAGAACGATCGCCGCTAGACGCACGGCCTTCATGGGGTGCGTGAGACCGTCCCTGAAGGGACTCGTGAATTTTCTCCACTTTACCCAGGGCTTACGAGGCTGTATCGCGAACTCTGCCGTCTCTACGGGACTCGGTCTCATTTTCCACCTCACCCAGCGCTGAAGCGCTGGGCTAAGCTCTTTCGCCCCTGCGGGGCTGTGATTCTTGCCCTTTGTGATCCACTGTGACAAACGAAGGCGAGTTCGCGGCACAGCCTTTTACGCCCTTGGCCTAAAACGAATCGCACCCCTTTTCGCACAAAGGCGGCGCGGACTGGGAATTCCGGTTGCGGGGCTGTGATTTTGCGCAATCGTTCCACTGCGCCAACTGAGCACGAGTTCTCAGACGCAGCCTTCATGCTGGCTGTCTCCGCTCTTCGCTGAGCAAGTCTGCTCCCGAATTAGCCACGACCACACATGCGATCACCAGCATGGAAATATTGATCAGCAGAGGAAGGTCACGGGCGAGCGCCGATTGCCATGCCAGTTGACCGATGCCGGGGATGCCGCACAGCGCCTCCACCGGAATGGCCGCGCTGATGGCGATGCCGATGGAAACCCCTGCCAGGGCCAGCACCTCGCGCTTGATGACGGGAACGACATGCCGGAAAAACATCGCAGGTTCCGAGACTCCCTTGGCATACGCGGTGGTGATGTGCGGCATCTGGCGAACCCCAGCTGACGAGATTGCTCAAGTACCGGAAAACTTTGGGAAACACGATCAGGCCGATCGCCAGATATCCCGGGCGCGCAACAGGACGGACAGGAGCGCCAGCACGGCCGCCGGCAAACACAACAAGATTCCACTGAACACGGTGACGGTAAACTCAACTGCAGGATTGCGGAACAACCATGCGGCCAACACCGCGAGTGCAGCCACCCCCCATGCCAATGCGAGTCCCTGGCCCGCGACCGCCAGCGTGACCGGCGCCCGGTCTTGCAGCAACTGACGGACGGGCCGATTTAGCGATCGCGACTCGCCAAGATCGCCATGCAGCGCGCGCCGAACGCAGTCCGCGTAAAAGTGAAGGACGTTGCGCTCTTCGGAATTCGCGCTTCGGATTGCCTGGATGCTGTCGCTACTCAATCGGGCATCGAGCTGGCGCTCGTCGGTGCCGAAGCCGGGCGCGTAGCGTACCAGCGTGGCCGAGATCAGTCCTCCGGCCACAATCGTCATCGCCGCCAGCGTCAGCCTATGCAAAATCCCGGTCCGCATCGCGCCCATTTCTCACTGCGTCATCAGCGTCTGCAGAGGCACCTTAGGGAACGCCTTCGCACGCCGATGGTCCTTCTTCATTCCATACATCCGCTTGTCGGCCGCCACCAGCAATTGCTCGGCATCTTCGCCGTCATCGGGATAAAAAGCCACGCCCACGCTGGCCGAGAGCGTGACCTCCGGGCAAACTTCCTTTGCGCTTTCGGCAGCGACCACTCGGACTCGCTCGCACATCTCTTCCGCCGCCAAGCGGTCCAGGCGGGGAGCAATCACCACAAACTCGTCCCCTCCCATGCGCGATGCGAAGTCATATTCCCGGCATGACAAATCTAGTTTTCGGGCAAACAGTTCGAGCACTTTGTTGCCTGCAAGGTGGCCGAGCTTGTCGTTGATCTGCTTGAATCCATCGAGGTCACAAATCACGGCAGCCAAATGGCTGTTCTCGCGCTTGCATCGGGAAATCTCGGAATCCAGGTGCAGAAAAAGAGAGCGCGCGTTGGGCAGTCCGGTCAAGTAGTCCACCGTGGCCGAGTCGGCAGCCGCCTGGTACTTGATGGCGTTTTCGATGGAGGCCCCGATTTTCTCGCTGGTGGCGAGCAGGACACGCAGATGGTCGGCCAGGAAGGCGTCCGCCGGCAGGCGATACAGGGCCAGTACTCCCAGAACTCTGTTGTCGCTCCCCATGAGCGGAATGGCAAGCGCCGAAGACATGGAACTGGCTCTCTGCGGATCGTTCAGGTAGCCGGGTTCGACCGACGGATTACCGTTGATGATGGGAGTGCGATTCTGGGCGACCCAGCCCGACAGTCCCTCGCCAAAAGGAATTTCCAGCGACGAAAATACCCGGAAGTCGTCTCCGGTAACGTATTCGGGGATCAGCTTCTCGCCCCGCAGCAGGTAGATGGCGATGGCGTCGTACGGAACCAGCTTGCGAAGTCGCGCCGCCACGACCGACAGCGTTTCATACAGGCTGAGCGAACGGCCAAGGGCGGTGCTGAACTCCAACAACGCCTGCGCTTCATATCGTGCGGCCACAATCGAAGCCAGGAAGTCGCCTTTGCTGGAACCCGTCTTTATCTTTTCGAAGCCCGCGGCGGGAGCACATCCATTGGGGATTTTGATGTCCGTGGACAGCTTCACAGACTCCGCGCTGCTGGATCCAGCTTTTGCCAGATGCTCCAATTCCAGATATCTGCGCTGCAGAATTTCAACCACCTTGGGATCGAATTGCTTGCCCGCTTGCGAGACCACCTCCTGCATGGCCTCCTCCAGCGGAATGCCGCGCCGATACTGCCGGTCCGATGTCAGCGCGTCGAGGCAGTCGACGATGGTAAGGATCCGCGCTCCGATAGGTATTTGCTCACCCTGCAATCCATCCGGATATCCCGTACCGTCCCACTTCTCGTGATGCGCTCTCACGATGGGGACAACGGGATAAGGGAAGTTGACCCGTTCCAGGATCTCGCCTCCCACCACGGGATGAATTTTCATCTTCTCGAATTCTTCCGGTGAAAGCCGTCCCGGCTTGTTGATGATGTGCTCAGGAACGGCCAGCTTGCCAATGTCGTGCAGCAGTGCTGCCGCGCGCAGCGCCTCCAAATCGACAGGGCTTAGGCCCATCTCCTTGCCGATCTCGATGGCATACACGCGAACTCTTTGCAGGTGATCGTGGGTGGTGTGGTCCTTGGCGTCGATGGCAAGGGCCAGAGCCTCGATGGTGCGCAGATGGAGTTCCGCCATTTGCTCCACATGCAGCTTTTCGTCTTCCAGCTTCCCCAGATACAGGCGATAGGAACGGTACATCAAGTAGACGACAGGGACGATCAAAGCCGAAACTTGCCAGCCCAGATGGCGGTTCGACCATGTGATCAATCCCGCGAAGGCCGCGCCCACCAGATAGTGAGGAAACGACCAGAAATAACATTCCGCCCAAGTGTGGGGAAACTTGCGATGCTCGGTTAGGGAAACGACGACGGCGACCGGAACGGTGTTGGCCAGAAAATAAGTAATCGCGGTAGCAATCAGACGGAGAGGCACTCCGTCGCCCAGCAACGGAGCCGAATGATGAAACACTACATAGGACAGCTCAATTGAGATCGCGATCTGCGCGGCATTAAAAGCAACATGGATTGGCTGGATACGGTTCTTGTGCCACAGGGTCTGGACCACGGTAGCGACACAGCCCAGTACCAGGGTTTCCGCCGGCGACAGTTCGATCACGGAAATCAAGATGACCAGCAGGTTTACGGACATGGTGCCGCTGATACCCGGCAGCACAACCTTGAATCCTGAGGCTAGGACAACTGCGAGCAAGTAGCAGAGAAACCGGCTCAGGTCGGGCCACGATGAGTGCATCAGGCCGTTGGCAAGGACGGCGCCGCCGGTCGCGAGGACAAGGGCGATAAAGGCTTTTGCGTTAGGACTCATCGGGAGTTTCCCAAGGTCTCGTCCGCGAACAGCAGATCTTGCGAACTCGGCGTCTCCATTTCCTTGGCATAGTTGAGGAACCCAAGTCGCACTCGAAGATCCGGAGTGTCCCGAGGAGGCAAATCGAGACACTCCGTTTAAGTTATCGGCATGGTGGAATCGGAACGTTACAAGTTTCCGTTGGCCGTCAGCCTTGGCGCTGCGGAGAATGTTTCCCCAGCGTCGCGTGGTTTATCCGACCGAGGAAAGCATGGTGCGGGCCCTCCCTCGAATCGGAATACCTGGCCCCCTGCCAGAACCTTCACCTGGCTTCTTCAGGACAAACGAGCCCCACATGATGGAAGCTTGGGTCACTGTTTCGGCAGACATTCCTGGCGCCTTTTGGATGCTAGGCCCGACAGTGAGCGTCCCGTAGTGCAGGACGTCCACCGTCGGGCCAGAAAGGGATGACAGTTTTGTCGGCCTGAAGTTTGATGTCGCCGACAACGCAGGCAATAAGCCAATCGTGAACACCGTCGTCAACATCGCTCCTCGTATTAGAGCCAACTGCAAGTTATGTGTGGTCGAGCTCTTCATGGATCTGCCTGCCTCCCTTAGTTCTCACCGTTGATAACAGTGCTGAGAGCAGAGGTGGGATCGTTCCCGGTAAACTGCGCGCCCCACATGGCTGAATCACCCCACATGGCCGAGTCACCCCACATAGCTGAATCGCCCCACATGGCCGAGTCTCCCCACATCGCGGAACTGCCCCACATCGCCGAATTGCCCCACATGGCAGATTGCGACAGGAAGGCGTTGTTGCCCCATACCGCAGAGGCGCCCCACATGGCAGACTGACCAGAGGTTCCCGAGTTGCCCCACATCGCCGACTGTCCCCACGGAGTGGCGCTATCGGCGAGGAAGAAGACGTTGCCGGTACCGGTGTCGTAGTACGCGGTGGGAGACTTCGCCACGCCCGGCGCCAAGTTGGTGTTGGTCAATGCTGCTTGCAAGTCGAGATAACCAGCTCCCACCGTAAAGGCGTCGTACTGGATGTTGTAGATCGCGCCTCCATCCACGACGGTTGAGTATTGCGGCAGGTTTTTGTAGGCAGTCTTCATCAGCCGTGCCTTCACCTGGTCCGGCGTCAGAGTGGAGTCTTGCTGCAGCATGAGCGCCGCCGCCCCGCTTACGACTGCCGTCGCCATGCTGGTTCCACTGAGGGTGAAATACCTATTGGACATTGTGAAGTGGTTTCCCTTGTCGTAATAGGTGCTGGCCACGCAGTTCTGAGTACCCTGCGATGCCAGGGTCCCGGGTTCCTGTAGTGAAATTACCCGGTTCCCCGGCGCCACCAGGTCAGGCTTCACAATGCGATCGATGACGGTTGGCCCCTTGGCGCTGTAGCTGGTCATCACATCGTCGCCGCGATCGGGAGTTCCCTTAGTGTTCATGGCGCCAACCGTGATTACATAAGGGTCGTTCCCCGGCGCTTCGATTGTCCCGTAGCCGTAGGTTCCAAGAGAATTGTCGCGGCCGTCATTTCCGGCGGAAACCACCACCACGATCCCCGCTTGCCATGCCGCCTCCACGGCCTGGCAGAGCGGATCCTGCGTGTAGCTCTCGACCACGGGCCGGCCGACCGACAGATTCATCACGCGAATGTTGTAGACATCCTTGAGTTGAACGGCGGTTTGAATCGCGGCAATGACGGTGCTGTCGCTGCCCTGGCCATTGTTGTCGAGCACGCGCAGGTTGACGAGCGTGACATTCGGCGCAAGCCCGCGTATCTGGACGTTGCAAGTGGGGCAAGTGGAGTAGGCGCCGTTGCCGCCGATGATGCCGGCCACATGCGTGCCGTGGCCATATTGGTCGTCCGTGCCACCGCCCACGAAGTCCGCACTGTAAACAATCCGCGAGTCACCGGAACTTTGCAGGTCGCTCACCTGATGGATACCGCTATCAATCACGGCTACTCCGATTCCCGTGCCGTCAAGACCCAAGCCCCAGGCATAATTCGCCAGCACTGCGGGCACCACATTGTTCAGATGGCTTCGCACCGCGCGGTTCGGAGAAATGTAGGCCACGGAATCGTCGTTGGACAGGCCCGCGAGTTTGCTAAGAGGTACTGTGGCGGTCACGCTCTTAACCAGGGGGAGAACGCCGGATACAGCCCCGCCATTTACCACAATGTTGTTCTTGTTCACAGCAGTGGGAGCGGCCTTGTATTGCACGATGACCGAGACCATCTGGTCGGTTGCCGCTTGCTGCAGCTCGGGAGCCAGTTTGGCATCGTTCGCCACCACGAGGGCGGGCATCAAAATCGCGAACCACAACACTATCCAACGTTTCATGTTCAACTCCAATCTGGATTCCACATCGGAAAGCTGTAATGCATCGGGAGTGCCATACTGCATGTCGGTCTAACTCCTTCCGTTGTGCTAGCCATCGGGCGCGCTCGCACGTTGCAGTGCGCCAGTTTGGCCCACCGAGGCTGCCGGTTGCGCCAGGGTGGCACAATTCAGCTTCAAGAAACTGTCCGGTTTGGCCGATGGCTTAGATGTCGGCATTGATGACGCCACTCGGTTGGTGCGGGCCTTCAGACTCGTGTCCTGGCGGTTTGTTTTTTCCGGGTTTAGAGGGATCTGAAAAGTTCAGATGATCACGATTCAGGAACAGGGTATAGACCAGCCCCTCGAGCTCGTCGTCAAAGACCCGAACATGCTTGCGCTGTTGGAGGCGGCGCGAAAAGTTGCGCCCTACAAAGCCGCCGTCTTAATTACGGGCGAGACCGGCACCGGCAAGGAGCTTATCGCTCGCATCATCCATCAACATTCCAACCGCTGCGCCAAACCCTGGGTCGATGTCAACTGCGCGGCGCTGCCGGAACATCTCGTGGAAAGTGAATTGTTCGGTTATGAAAAGGGGGCGTTCAGCGGCGCCGATTCGTCCAAACCAGGATTGTTCGAGAGCGCCCACGGAGGCACTCTGTTTCTGGACGAGATCGGAGAGCTGGAACCTAAGGTCCAGGTGAAACTTCTGCGCGCTCTTGACGCGGTCCCCTACTATCGCCTGGGTGGCAATAAGAAAGTCTCCGTCAATGTCCGAATCGTGGCCGCCACCAACCGCGACCTCGAGGCTGCGGTGCGGGTGGGGACCTTTCCGCAGCGATCTCTACCACCGTATTAGCGAGGTCCATCTGCGAGTTCCTGCCTTACGGGACAGGCCGCAAGACGTCGTTGCCCTGGCCGAATCTTTTCTGGCGCGCACTTGCCCTAACCTCAGCTTCACCCCGGAAGCGCTGGAGTTGCTTCCCCAGTTCGAGTGGCCGGGCAATGTTCGAGAACTGCGGAACCTGGTGCTGAAGCTCGGCATTTTAAACCTGCATCGTGAAATTACTGCCGAAGATGTACGCCAATACATGCGGGAAAACTATGAGATCCAACCCTTGGGAATTCCATCCCCAACCGTCGCCACCATGGGCGAGTTAGAACGGCTGATGATACTGCGGACGCTCGAAACCACCGGCGGTAATCAAAGTCTCGCCGCCAAGCAGTTGGGCATTCCCCGCCGCACGTTTTGCAGAAAGTTGAACGAACACAAAATCACCTTCGGTCGTCGCGCCACCTCTAATCCAAGGTCGGCGTTGCCCTTGCCGACATACTTTCGGGCGGAATTCAGCGTTCCCGTTGTCATGCGCACCAACGACGGACGTTGCTTCACCGCCGAGACCAGAAACGTCAGCGTTGGGGGACTAGGACTGCAAAACTTTCGGCCGCCATTCGAAGCATCCGGTGAACTCGCTCTGCAATTCCCGCTTCCGGGGACGGCCCATTCCATCGAAGTGAAGGGTATCGTCGTGTGGTCCCAACCCAATGCATTTGCGGGCATCCGGTTTACCGAAATCAGCGCTTCCACCAGCGATCTCCTGCGCGACTGGATTGCAACCCATGCGCCAACGCTTCCAGAGCCCTCGGCCATCCCCCAGGAGATGGATGCGGAACGGCCGGCCATTGCAAGCGCCTAGCAACCGTCACGACAATCGATACCTTCGCCACTGTTCCTTCGCCTTTACTCCCATGAAATAGGAACCTTTGTCCTGCTACCGGAGTCTCTAGCTAAAACGACTGTCGGACTTGCAACGAGTTTATTGGAACTGCGGACGCGATCGTCTCGTACCTTGATGTATCGAGGGGAGCGCATGGAGAGACTCAGCTCATTCTGGCAAGACCTTCGCTTTGCGGTGCGCGGCATAAAGAAGGACCGCGGATTCGCTCTGCTGGCAATCTTCGCGCTCGCACTGGGTATCGGCGCAACCACGGTCATCTTCAGCGTCATTGAGAATGTCCTGATCGAACCATTTCCCTACCGGGATGCCGGTCGCCTCGCCGTTGTATACGTCCACGACCTCACCAAGCCCACCGACTACGACCGTTCCGCTTACACCGTTCCGGAATTCCTCGATATCCGCGACCAGAACCACGTCTTCGAAGAAGTGTTGGGAATGACGTCGATCGATATCTTGTATCAGGACAAAGAAGGCACTCAGCAGTTTACCGGAGCATCCGTCACCGCCAACGCATTCGAGTTTCTTGGCATGAAGCCGCTGCTCGGCCGGAACCTCGTTCCGGATGACGGCAAACCCGGTGCGCCGCCGGTGTTCTCCATAAGCTACCGGCTATGGAAGAAGCAGTTCAATGCCGATCCTCGGCTGGTTGGAACTACTTTCGTGCTGAATGGCGAGTCCCGAACGCTGGTTGGTGTCATGCCGCCGCGCTTCCTGCTGGGGAATGACGACATCTGGGTCCCGCTCGTCTTGAACCGCAGCGATCCGGCGAATCAGCGGATGTACCTGTGGACGTTGGGCCGCCTGAAACCAGGCGTCACCCTGCACCAGGTAATCTCCGATTTCGAGGTCATCACCAAGCGGCTAGCAAAACAATATCCAGCGGAATATCCCACCAAATTTTCCGTGGTCTCGAAAACGCTGGCCGATGATGTAGTCGGGCACTTCAAGGGGACTCTTTACACTCTTTTAGCAGCGGTGAGCATGTTGCTGCTGATTGCGTGCAGCAATGTCGCCAACCTTCTGCTGGCGCGCGCCACCGCGCGGGAAAGAGAAATTGCGATTCGGGCGTCGATGGGCGCATCGCGCGGCAGGATTGATTCGCCAACTGCTGGTCGAGAGTTTTGTGCTGGCGTCCGGCGGCTGTCTGCTTGGCTGCCTGTTCGCTTACGGCGGACTCAAAGGTGTTACGGCAGCGATGCCGGAGCAAACGATTCCCGCGGAAGCCGTGCTGCGGCTGAACATTCCCGCGATGTTGTTTGCCGTGGGCGTCACCCTCCTGACCACCATTCTGTGCGGTCTCGCTCCCGCCATTCACGCGGTGCGCGGCGACTTGCATGGACGGCTGAAAGATACCGGCAAAGGGGTCAACGCAAATTTCCGGCATGGAAAGTTTCGTTCCGGGTTGGTCGTCTCTGAAGTCGCGCTGTCGATCGTGTTGCTGGTGGGCGCCGGTCTGATGATGCGCAGCCTGTTCGCGCTGCAACACGTCGAGCTTGGACTGAACCCCGTCAATATTCTGGTCGCGCGATTGCCACTTCCCAAGGGCCGCTACGACACCGCTGCGCAGAAGAAGTTGTTCTTCAGCCAGGTGTTGCAGCGCGTGTCGGCGCTGCCGGGAGTGATCGCGGTAACGGAGACCTCCTCGCTACCGCCCTATGGCGGATCGGAAAGCGACGTCGTAATCCCCGGCAAGACCCACTCCGAGAAGTGGGACACGATGTACCAACTGTGCAGCGAAGGCTATTTCAAGACCATGGGACGCCACCTGTTGCGCGGGCGGCTGCTGTCAGAGACCGACGTCGATTCCGCTCGTCCCGTGGCGGTGGTCAACGAGACGCTTGCCCGAACGTACTTCGGGAAAGACGATCCCATCGGGCAAAAGATCAAGTTCGAAGAGCTCGATCGTCTGCCGCAGTCTCCCAAAGACCAGTACTTCGAAATCATCGGCATCGTCGCCGATGCGAAGAATCGCGGGCTTCAGGAAGCGGTTGAGCCCGAGGCGTATATCCCTTACACCGTCACGGGCGCGAAGGAGCGTGGAATCCTGATCAGGACTGCTGTGGAGCCGCTCTCCATGCTGATGAGCGTGCGCCGCGAGATCTGGTCGGTGGATCGCAACGTTGCGCTAACGCTGACGGGGACGCTCGAGGGTTACCTGCAACAGTTCTCCTATGCGGGGCCGCAGTTCGGGCTGGTATTGCTCGGCATCTTTGCCACCGTTGGCCTGGTTCTGGTGGCGATCGGAGTCTTCAGCGTGATGGCCTACTCCGTATCGCTGCAAACCCATGAAATCGGAATCCGCATGGCCCTCGGTTCGCCGGCCCGCAACGTTCTGAACATGGTGCTGGGCAAGGGGCTGCGATTGATTGGGCTGGGGATCGTCCTGGGGGTGATTGCGAGCGTGGGACTCACGCGGCTCGTCGCCAGTCAGTTCTGGGGCGTATCTCCCAACGACCCGCTAACGTTCTTCGGCGTGATCTTCGTCTTGATTGCGGTTGGCCTGGCAGCTTGCCTGGTACCCGCGCGCCGGGCAACCCAGGTCAGTCCGCTGATCGCGCTGCGCTACGAATGAGCCCTTACTCTGTTGACCTTCTCGGTCCGCGAATTTGTCGTTTAATTTCCGGACGTAACGTCGACTCTTCTCTCTTGGGAATGCCCCGAACGGGGTTATACTTGGCAGCATTAGCCTCGGCATCCAGCCGGGAGGTGCTCGGATGATGCGTTTCCGTGTGCTGATGTCACTGGTCCTGTTGGTTATGGCTTGCGTCACTCGGTGCACGCCACGGCACAACCTGTCGATCCCCGGCTCATCATGAACGGCGGCCATCAATTCGCCGTGCACGCCGACGCTGGTGGGGGAACGATTTCAGCTTCAATGGCTGATGGTGCTGGGCGGCGGCCAGCTCTGTTTCATCAACCACACGGCCCAGGACTGGACCTTCCTCAAGATCATAACGCCCACTCCTGAGCCGACCTATGTGATCACCTGCGGCGGCACTTCCTTCACGAACTTGCGTGGTACTGCCGCAGTCTGGCGATTTCACCATCGTTGACTTTTTTGGCGGTCCTGGAATTCTGCCGGTAATTTCGAGTTCTTCGATCGATCTCGGAACTTCCGGCTGGCCATCGGATGGAGAATTTCATGCCTTTGCAAATCCTGAGCCCAGCACGTTGGCCCTTTCTTGGTTGGTCTAGCGCCATTGCTTGTGCGCCGGCTTCGCTACTGGCCTTAGGTCGAGCTTACCAGCTGCTGTCTGGCTGCCGCCGCCTTCCGCGCAATCAGCAGGAAGCCATGCGCGGTGGCATCTTTCTCCAGAGCTTGCAAGCGGGCGCGCCCAGCGCTCGCCTTCGCTGATTCGATTTCTATTTCTCCCAGTGCAAGCGCAGCCTCGAACTGGAGTTCCAGCAAGTGGTTCCTGGTTGCCTCCGTCAGCCTCTGACCCAGGCTGGCCAAGGCTTCAGCCTGATCACTCTGCTTACGCGAGGCCGCCTGTATGCGGGCGGCGGCGATGCCAACCTCGATCTCCACCGGCAAGCGAAGGGCAGGATCGTTTATTTGTCGGGCAAGCGCGCCGGCGATGAGCAATTGACTCCGTCGCTTTCGCCAGCTTGCCTTGGGCCAGCAGCGATCTGGCGAGAATCGTCTCCGCCTGGGCCTGCTTGTCAACGATCTTTTTCGTGCGAAACTCTTCGGCGGCGGTCGTGTGCGTTCGCTTCGCTGTCCGCCGGTCGCCCTTCGTCCAGCGACACTGCAGCTAGCGCCAGCCGCGTTTCCGCCGTCGGTTCGCCAATGCTTTCCCGGATGGCTAAGGCTTCCTCATAACTCTTACGGGCTCCGGCAAGGTCACCCTGCTCGGCCATGACCTGGCCCAGGCCGGAGCGAGCGTACGCCAAGCCTGACTTGTCCCCGAGTTCGTTGTACATCGGCAGCACCTGTTCATACTTGGTTCTCGCATCGGCCAAGTCTCCTTTGTCATGCAGATATCTCGGCCATATCGTTGAGCACCGTCGCCTCGCTGCTCCTATTTTTCACCTCCCGGTGCATCTCCAAGGCCTCTTCGTACAGCTTTTCTGCGCCAACCAAATTCCCTTGCTGCTGCAACAAACCGCCCAGGTTCGCTAGCGTATTCGCGGCCAAACCCTTGGCTCCGATCCCGCGGTAAATCTCCAGCGCCTCTCCATACTTTTTCTCGGCGGCCGCCAGGTCGCCTTGCACTTGAAGCGCATATCCAATGTTGTTCAGCATGGAGGCTTCGTCACCCTTATCGCCACTCCGCTGGTATATGTCCAGTGCTTGGTTAAACAAACTCAACTGCTGCCGGGAAGTCCTGCTGTTGCAGCAGGGAGTCGCCCTCAACGTGATGCGCCTCGAGCCAGTATCAGTTTCTTGGACTGGGCATGCGCTTTTTCCGCTGCTTTCTGGCCGCTGCCTCTTCCAGCTTCCACTCACCTAACGACTCATGGGCATTGGCTTCTGCCAGATCAATGCGCGGATCGTCCCTGCTGGGTAGCGGAAGGGCGCGCAATTGGTCGACGGTGGCGAGAGCATCGTTCCCTTGGCCAGCCACTTCTCTGCGCTTCCGCGAGGCGTAGCCCGAGTTCCAGGTTGTCGGGATTGTCGCGCCACAGAGTCTGGTACAGCTTGATCGCCTCGGTCCCATTGGCTCGTCATCTCGAGGTAGCGCGCTTGCACCGTGAGCTTATCCTCGGGCGACAGTTTGGCGGAAAGGTCGAATGCCCTCTTGGCTTCTTCCTGCGCCTTCTGGGTCTAGCCGAGGAAATTCAAGCCTCCGCCAAAGCAGAATGAGCCAGCGCAAAGTCGGGCTCGGCGGCCACAGCTCTTCTCCAGAAGGGTCCGCGCCGTGGCCGCATCGAAGACCTGCAAACTCGCCAGACCTTCCGAATACCACCGCGCTGCTTCCGGATTGCCCGGCATCGAAGCGCTTACCGCCGCAGCTTCGGCCGGCGAAACCGGAGCCACCACACCCAACTTTTCGCGCAGGGTCGCACCCACGCGGCCGACCAGTTCATCCATCTGCCCTTCGTTGCCTTTTTCGGAGAACGAGGTGACGGTCTGACCTGTTCGGGCATCCTGAAGTGTCAAATCCAGCCGGATTTCGCCTCCGTCCAGCGGGGCTATACGAACCTATGACGACGTCGTCTACGTTCAGGTATTTGCGGATCTTGGCCAGGGTTGCCGCGCTGTAGGCTTCCCCATCCTTCAGCCCCAGGTCGGTCTTCATCCGGTTGATGTTTTCGCCCGGGACCGTGAGCAACTGGTCGCCGGCGACGAGTTCCGTGTTCAGAAATCGGGAAATCGCCGTGGAACGCCATGCCTCGTCCTGGCGCTCGGAAACATTTTGGAAGCCCAGCACGGCGACGGAGCGTCGTCGCTTGACCGTCGACTGACGAGAGGCTTGACCACCGATAGTAGAGGTGCGCCACAACCGATAACCCAAATGCCCACCCGCCAATACGAGCAACCCAAGCACGGCCAACATGAGCCAAATCCGCGGACTTGACCGGCTGACTTCCCGGACAGGCACTGCCTCGGGAGCTTGTGCCGGGGCACTGATCATCGGCACGACACTGGGGATATCCCTGGCCGAAGCGGGCGCGGAGGCCTCAGGCGATTTCTCAGGGCTTGCCTGCCTCGCCAGTCACGGCGGCAGCTATGCCGCTCTGAATGCCAGACGTGGACTCGGTCACCCGCGGCGCGGGCGCGGGAATGACTTTGGAGGTAACGGGGGCAAGAAAGCGATAGCCACGTCGGGGAAGGGTCTCTACATAAAGGGGCGTATCCGCATTGTCATTGAGGACATTTCTGATTTGCTTGATGCAGTGGTTCATCCCCTGCTCAAAGTCGACGTAGGTCTCCTCGCCCCAGATTTGTTGCTGAATTTCCTCGCGGGTCACCACCTGGCCGGCGCGAGTGGCCAGCAAGGCTAGAAGTCGGAAGGGTTGCGGCGCCAACTTGACGGGCGTTCCGCCTTTGCGTAACTCTGCGTTCGCGAGATTTAGCTCGAAGACTCCAAATCGGAGCAGTTTCTGCGTGGCACTCAAACCTCACCACCTTAAAAAGGAGCGGGGCGTAGGCGATTATAACCTGTTTGTGCTCTGCCGAGGCCTGCCGGTTTCGATCATCTCCTAACCCAACTTACGCTGTATCAAAAGCTTAGACGATCATCTCAAAACCCATCTACAAATCAGACCCTAACCATTGAAGCTGACCGGCAACGGGCGCATTGTGGGCATGAGAGCGGGGGTTGAGCACGACTCGATCCGCTGCTCTTTGGGGGAACGCTCCCGGAGGCGGGGAAACCATCCCGCCTCTGGGTGGCGGGGAATGAGGACGGCACCATGAAAACGCAAGCGGCTCATTCGACCCCGGCGACGCTGGGGCCGTTCCTGAGACTGATTCTGACACTGCCAGCGCACGACGAAGCCGGGATGCTGGAGAAGCTGCAATGTCCTGCAGCCGAAGCCCGGGATTTAAGTGCCGCCGCAGCCGGCGGACACCAGGCGTCCGGGGCGACAAGTCGTGTCTCTACCCGTGCCCAGACCGTGGGACCCTTCTTCACGCTGTTGCTGACCTTGCGTCACACCAGTTCATGGGCGGACCGCGATTGCTGGCAGGGTTCGAAGTCCCCATGCGGAGCGATTTTAGCGACGCGTCACGTCTCGCGGTGAGCGTTGCCGGTTAGGGAGTGCGATCACCCATTACTGGCCGAATGCGCGCTCCCGGCGAGGGGCAACTGCGCGGCGGTTGCCCTTCGCTTTTTCTGATCCATCGCCGCCCCAACCATGACCGGAAGGAGGTCAGTATGAAAACAGTTATTACAAACCGTTCAACCCTGAAGAACATTCCATTGCTGATGGCACTTTGCGTGTTGTCGTTGGCGTCGGTCGTGCAACCCTCATTCGCCCAGACCGGCTACGCCGTAGGAAAAATGGGCAGGGTCCTCAGAACGATTGACGGGAAAAAGTGGGATTACATAGCTCCTCCCACTAACGACGACATAGTTGGAGTCTCGTTTGTAGCACCGAACAACCTGTGGGTAGTCGCACACGGGCTATGGGGAGCGGGATCCAAGGGATCCTTGATTTACCCCGGTAGCGCGGATGGGAAATGGCTTGGGCCGGCAAAAATAGAGGACGAATACTTCCGCGCGATTAGTTTCAAGACTGTCAAGAATGGCATTACGGTCGGCGACGGTGGGGCTATTTTCTGGACCGACGACGGAGGGAAAACATGGAATCAAAGCCAAAACAAAAAGAAAGAAAACTGGACGTCTCAAAACCTGAAGGACGTGTTCTGTCTGAATGCCAAGGACGCTTGGGCAGCGGGCGATGGCAACACCATCTTGCGCACTGACGACGGTGGCAAAACTTGGGCGCCTCCGAAAGCCGCTGTGCCCCCGGCGATCGGACCCATCCAAAACATCTCGATTGTAGATGCGCAAACCTGGTGGTTTGCGGGCCCGAAGGGGGTCCTATGGACTACGAACGGCGGCACTACTTGGAATAATTTCATTTACCTCGGCGGCTTTGCCGGGGTCCAAGCCCTTAAGGATAAGAAGGGCCAAAATGTTTGGGTGGCTGGGACTCACCGCGTGGCTCCAGCGGATGCTGCCAACTATATATTCGATAACCCGACCTGGGCAGCAAAAGAAGGCGCCTGGAGTCAGGTAACGGATCGGCTAACGTACGAGACCGCTGGTACCCTCCGCGGCTTGTCGTTTATTGGTGCCGCCAAGAACCCCAATGCCTGGGTGTTAGCCGACAAAGGGATTTTTCGCAACAACTTTGGAGACGGAAAAGGATGGACGAGTGTGTACGGCAAAGCTGATGTCAAAAACCTTTCCAAAATCGTGATGTTCCGCAACCCTCAGAAGAAGCCAGGCGTGAAGTTGGATCAATCGGCGACCCCTAGCACCGGAGCGTCAGGCGTGGATTACCTCAGTCTCACCGCCTCTGGCTTCCCCGAGGGCAACATAAATCCGATCAATGTTGTCATCGAGCTGGCGACGGAGTGCCACGAAGCTGCTTCGGCTACTACCTCGGCGGTCAGCATTGTGAGCGGCTCCGGAGACAGCCAGCTACTGTCCTTCTTGCTGCCCAGCGGTCTCGCTCCCGGACAGTACTTCGTCAGCATCAGCGACTCCGAGGAGGGCGATGCCAACTTCGAGAGTAGCAATTGTTCCGTAGTGAGTGTTGTGGAATGAGGCTGCTATCTCGTCATCGACTCTATGGCCTGCAATCTCCGCTCCTCGCGCGCCGTCGAAATTCTCCGGCGCCGGGTGCCCCACCCAAGCCGCTGTTGCTTGGGTGGGATTTTCGCCAACGGCGTTGTGATAAGGGCGGGCCTTCAGCCCCGCAAGCTCGGCAGGTAGGAAGTTAAAGATGGAGATTGGGAGAAGTGCATTATGGACTTGATGAGTTTCTTCTTTGTTTACGGTAAGGGTATAGCGTGGGCGATCCTGCTGGCAGCAGCGGTTGCCATTTATTTCGTCTGCCGCGGGAACTGCTACTTCCTGTCGCGCGGATGGCTCATCTTCTGCGTCGCGATTATCGTGGCGATGCCCGCCGGCGCTTTTCTCCTTTGGAGTACGCCGCTACAGGCCGTCTACCCGAAGACGAATCAGCAGGCCCCGGAACTTGAGTTCTACTTGCTGGACAGCGGCGGCGCACGCAATCTGCATGAATACAAGGGCAAGGTGGTATTGCTGAATGTCTGGGCGACCTATTGCAAGCCTTGCCGCGACGAGATGCCCGATCTCGACAAGTTGCAGCAACACTATGCGAGCCGGGGCGTGGTCGTGATTACGCTCTCAGACGAACCCCCAACCAACATCTTGAAATTCGCCGGGATCAATTCTATGCATGGCGCCAATGCTTATGTTGAAGGAGAGCAGAAGTCATCACCGCTGCTGGCATGCGCGGTGGCACGTCCGGTAACCTACATTATCGATTCCCAAGGTGTCTTACGCGAAACTGTGTGGGGTGGACACGACTACGCTTTCTACGAGCGGCGCATAAGAAACTATCTCAATCCAGTCGGTTGATCCGTCCCGCAGGCCGCGCAACAATCGTGGAGATTCAGCCAGCTATCGGACGTTCTTCTTGCGACGCAGAGCGCCTGCAAGTCCGACTAGTCCCGAACCGAACAGTATGATGCTGCTGGGCTCCGGGGTGGTTCCGCCGCCGCCGGCGATGGTGAAGTCTTCCGAAGGAATCGTACCCAGAGTGTTTTCATAGGCAATCGACGGGCAGCCTGAGGAGTGGCAGCCAACGCCGCTATTTTCGTCGAATGCGAACGGCAGGCGCTTCGATTACTCCGAGCGCAATGCGCGGACAGGATCGGTCTGCGTGGCGCGCCACGCGGGCACACAGCTAGCAGCCATGGCGGCGACAATCATCACCGCGAACGCCAGCGCGAAGGACAGCGGATCACGCGGACTCACCTGGTAGAGCAGATAACCGAGAAGGCGAGTCAAGAGGAGTGCCGCGCCAGCACCCAGGGCGACTCCGCCTGCGGTCAAGGTCACGCCTCGCGACATCACCAGCCGCAGCAGATGCGACGGAGCCGCGCCCAGCGCCATCCGCAACCCCAATTCACGCGTACTCTGCGACACCGCATACGACATCACGCCGTAGAGTCCGATCCCGGCCAGTAGCAGGGCCAGTCCTCCGAAACCGCTTAGGAGCGTGACGGCGACATGTTGCGATGAAGTCGAGCGGTCAATCTGTTCCCGCATGGTGATCACTTCGTAAGGCGCCAGCTCCGGGTCCAGCGCGTGGACCTGACGGGTCAGCAGTGGCGCCATTGTCTCGGGGCCTTGCTGCGTGCGAACAAACAAGCCCACTTGGGTCGAGGGATTCTGGCGCAGAGGAACATAGAAAAATGGCTTCTCACGCTCCAGGAGGTTGGCGTACTTCGCGGATTTCACCACCCCAACCACCTGCATCCAGCGATCTTTTACTTTGAGCCGTTTTCCGACGGGATCTTTACCGCGCCAATACTGCGCAACCATGGTCTCGTTCACTACCGCGACCAGGGGCGCAGTTTCATCATCGGCGAGCGTGAACTCGCGGCCGGACACAAATGGAATTCCCAGCGTCTGGAAATAGGCGGGACTCACCTCGTTGTATTCCACCGTTGGTTGCTGGTCGGGTGGAGCTTCGTACCCATCCACCGCGATTGGAGCCGAAGAATACGTCCGATAGCTGAACGGAGAGATGCGCGCGTAAGCTGCCGACTCAACGGCGCTGAGTGCCTGAACGCGGTCCATCAACTGGTCTTCGAAATTCCGGGCGCGCTGCGTATCGTATCCTGCCGCAAACAAATTGACCGAGGTCAGCACCACCCCTTTGGTCAAAAAGCCAGGGCTCGAGGTTCGAATTCGCTGCAGGCTCTGGATCAGCAGACCTGCTCCGACCAGCAAAATGAAACTGAGAGCCACTTGAAGCAGGACCAAACTGGAGCGGATCCACGATCCGCGGCGGCCACCGACCACACCGCCGGATTCCGATTTCAGCGCGCCCGCCAGATCGACCTTACTGGACTGAATCGCCGGAAACAGCCCAAACAGCAGCGTCGAGATCAGGCACACGGCGGCACTCAACGCCAGCACGCGCCAGTCGATGTCACCCGCAATGCGCATCTGGACGCCTCGCGGCGGGATGATGCGCACCAGTGCGTTGCGGCACCAGCTTGCAACCAGCAGTCCACCCGCCGCGGCGAAAGCAGAAAGGATGAGTCCTTCGGTGAGAAGCTGCTTCAACAGTCGCCGACGGTCGGCTCCGATCGCGAGCCGAATCGTCATCTCATGCCGGCGGGCGAAGGATCTCACCAGCAGCAGATTGCCGACGTTTGCGCAGGCGATCAAGAGCACGAAGAACACGACGGCGAGCGCGATTCCGAGCGTCGGAAGCAGAAGACCAGCACCGTTGAATGGGGATTGCCACAACGGCACGAGCTTGATGCCGAGACCGCGGTTGGTCTCCGGATACGCGATTTCCAACCGACTGGCGACACCCGCAATCTCCGCCTGGGCCTGCGAGGCCGTCACACCCGGCTTGAGCCGCACGAAACCTTCGACCCAGCGTGCACCGCGGTCCTCCAGCTTGTATCCCGTGGAATCAAATCTCTCCTGCATTGAGGCTGGGACCCAAAACTGAAATGGATAGCCAACAAAGGTTCCATAGAATCCCTCCGGCGTGACGCCAACAATTGTGTGCGGCAGGCCATTGAGCATCTGCGTCTTGCCAACGATTGCCGGATCACCGCGGAAGCGATCTTGCCAAAGTTGGTAACTAATTACCACGACACTCGAGCCGGCGCAGCTTGCAGTAACAGCGCGGTTCCCAGCGGACTGTGATGCCGCGGGTGATGAAACGCCGTCGTCACCTGAATCAATCCTTGCAGAAATGTCTTCTCTGGCTCCTGCGACCTTAGGCACACGAGTTCCCAGGTTTCATGCGCTGCAAAGAACTCACCCGCATCATACCGTCGGAGACCTTCAGCAAGCGCCCCCTGGGTCCAATCGAATTTCATCAGCTGCTACCCCCAAATGCCACCAGCTAGCGCGGTTCAGAGAAATGGTCCCCGCCAGCCCAATCCTGATCTGGTCGCCCGCGCTGCGTGACTGTTGGACGAGCAATTCTGACCAGACTTCGGCGACCTGATCGTTGGATACTGATCAATGTAAGACTCTACTTCAGGCAAGCAAACTTCCCAAACCGGACCTTACCTGGTTGCAGACACTCAAGGCATAAGGAGTTCTCGATGAACCTCAATCTGATGGATCCAAAACTGATCGCTCTCGCAGTCGCAGTGGTTCTGCTAATCGTGATTGCCGTTGCGCTGTACATGCGAAAACGCAAGAACAACACGGCAGAACTACGCGATCGCTTCGGGCCGGAATACGAGCGGGCTGTTAAGCAACATGGGTCTGAACGTAAAGCCGAAGCGAAGCTGGCGGACCGTGAAACGCGGGTTGAACTGCTGAAGATCCGCGATCTTGACGTTACGGAGCGTGAACGCTACCTGGCCCAGTGGCAGGCGGTGCAATCCCGCTTTGTCGATTTTCCGAAAGGTGCGGTGACTGAGGCCGATGAGTTGGTGTGTTCGCTGATGCAGACGCGCGGCTATCCGGTTACTGATTTTGATCAGCGTGCGGCGGACATCTCCGTCGACCATCCCCGAGTGGTGGAGAACTACCGGTCGGCGCACGACATCGCATTGCGGCTCGGCAGAGGCGAAGCCAGCACGGAAGACATGCGCAACGCGATGATCCACTATCGCTCACTCTTCGACGAACTGGTGCAGGTGCAGACCGTTGGCGACAAAAGAGTGGCGTAACACGAGGGGTCTGTAACGCTCCAGCAATGCGCGTCAACAGAAGCCTAGTACGAACAGAGGAGAAAATCATGATGAAACCAAGCACGGACGATAAGACAACAGGCAAGCTCCACGAAGTCAAAGGAACGATCAAGGAGACAGTCGGTCAGCTTACCGACAATCCCAACCTGGAAGCTGAGGGTAGGGCTGAAAAGAATGCAGGCAAAGTGCAGAACTGGGTCGGCAAGGTTGAAAAGGCCGTCGGAGAATAGTGGAATCAACAACGAACTGGAGAGAGAGAGGTCAAGACATAATGGCGCAATCAGTATTGGAACGGACGGGTGAGCAAGTTGCCGAAACAGCGCGCAAGGCTTCTCGGGCGGCATCCGCCGTTGCGGATGCACTCGAGGATGGAGTGGGGGCAGCGCGGCGTGTCGCAAAACAAGGTGGCGACGCCGCGGAAGAGCTTTTTGATGACACAGTCAAGCGCCTGCAACGACATCCCATTGAAACAATTGCGGTGACATTCGCGGTAGGCATGGCGGCCGGGATATTGATTGGCTGGATGTTGAAGCGAAGGTAGCTCTGGTAACAGACCGAATGTAAGCGAAGGGTCCAGCACGCTGGGCCCTCTTCGCTGGATGACTAGAGATCTCAGACAGCTAAGGTCAGACCTGCGTCAGGCTGCCTTCAAGGAATGAACTTCCAATAGCGGAGCAGGTAAGAAAAACCACGCCCACGGCGTCCAAACATCGTCGCAACAGACAGCTTTTCGCAACGGTCAAAACGATACATCTATTCGTCGCTCCTTCGTCTAGCCTTGTAGTTGAGGCAATTCCAATGAAAGCACTTACAACTCTCGGAACAGCAGTCCTGTTTGTGTCTCTCGGATCCCTTGTTCCTGCTTTCGCACAGCACGAACAAGGGCAAGCCAAGCCAGAGCAGCAGCCGCAACAGGAGCATGCTCAGCCGCAACAGCAGCATGCTCAGCCGCAACAACAGCACGCTCAACCGCAGCAGCAGGCCAAGCAGCAGAACCAGAACAAATCGGCACAGCCCCAGCAGCATGCTCAGCAGCAAAACCAACAGAAACAGCAGCAGCAACAGCAAGCTAAGCAGCAGAACCAACAGAAACAGCAGCAACAACAGCAAGCTAAGCAGCAGAACCAGAACAAACAGCAGGAGCAACAGCAGCAGGCTAAGCAGCAGAACCAGAACAAACAGCAGGAGCAACAACAGCAGGCTAAGCAGCAGAACCAAACAAACAGCAGCAGCAACAGCAGGCTAAGCAGCAGAACCAAAACAAACAGCAACAGCAGCAGGCCAGGCAGGAGAACGTCCAGCAGCCGGCACATCATACCCAAGAACAGCAGCGTGTCCAGCAGGCCGCATGGCAGGGGCACCAATCACAAAACTGGCAGTCTGACCACCGCACATGGCAGCAACGCGGCGGTTACCACGGTTACCGTATCCCTGACAACCGTTACAACGGCTACTTTGGCTCGAACCACGCGTTCGTCATCTACAGCCAACCTTATATGGTTGTTGGCGGGTTCCCGCGCTTCCAGTACGGTGGCTATTGGTTCAGTCTGGTTGATCCGTGGCCGGGGTATTGGGCAAACAACTGGTACGAAACCGACGACGTTTATGTTGTCTATGTCGATAATGGATACTACATGTACAACCAGAGATACCCTGGCGTCGGCATTGCCATCAGCGTTTCGATGTAAAGCCCTACGCAGCGCGGCGGTCGGCGGAGGCCTGCACTTCAGAGGCGCCGCCCGACGCGAAGGTCTAAGCGCAGAACGTCAAACAACACTGGCGGCAGCGCACATGTCACAGGTACCGTAGTCACGAGAAATAGGTACTGTCATGAACGATGAGATCGCCAAACCCACCGCTGCGACTGCGTCAGAATGAGCAGCGAAGGTTCTGAGCAAATGCTGAGTCTCTTGAAAGAACTATCCGTCTATAAGGCGATGGATGAAGACTACCAGGCTGGCCCCATGGGTCGAGCGGCAACAGAAGCCCATGAAGAGCGCGAGCGAAGGTGCCAGGGAATAAAGCAGGAAATGCGGAAGCTCGCTGCCGAGAGCGAGAGCGATCCGATCTAAACATCCGCGGGAACTATCTATGCATGGTCAATCTTGACCAGACGCGAGCTACCATTCCGAAGCAGAATTGTTTGTGACCTCGAACTCCACCAGGTTGCCATGTTTAACAGGAGGCTTTCTGACTGCGACCCTGCACTATCCGCGCCACGGAACTCTGCCGAGAACATTCGTTAGCTTGATGCGAATACTCAGTTTATGTCCTCACGCCAACGTGGGTTGGCCGATACGTTGCGACGGAGAGAAAGCACCATCGCAGCATTGTTTTGACTGCGGAGCACAGCGGACGTATGTGCTTCAACCCAGCATGCAGAGGGGTCCGTGGAAACGTCCGCAACTGTCGCAACTCTTATCCCCTCGAAGTCGCCTTCTCATCAAATGTGCAGAGTGAACCAGTACGCGCGGAGCAGCTACGATGTCTTAATATAGAGGTGTAGAGTAAACTGCAATTGCCTTAATCCGGCCGCGACTGTAGAAGTTCTTCCGCCTGCCTCAGATTGAGGTCTTTCGACACTGATTCAAAGTCAGACCGTATCTCATGTTGCTGCTTGCTGATTGTCTTAAACAGAAGCATTCGCCCATTAACGTGAATGTCGATGAGATGGGTCTTCCAATGAGACGAGCTGACTTGGGTTCGCTCAATATCAAACGTGCCGCCTTTGGCGAGGCGCCCGAGAATCCCAAAACCAAAATCCACGTTCTCCACCAAATGCCCGCTCAAGTGTGCCAGTCGTTTCTGTTCAGGATCGACCAGGATCGTTCCCGCCATGCTCTGGAGAGCCTTGGATTCCATCGTAGGAGGGACAAATGCCGGGTCAGGCCGAAAGTTGAGTCGCAGACAGGAGCCATCCCAACCGTCGTACTGATACAAGAAGGCGTTCGGTAGCAAACGCATAAGATTCTCCAGTTGCCGTTCGTCGGCATCGTACTGTTTCTTAACCGCAAGCTGCTGACTGGGGTCGCGAACCAGCTGATCCAGCCGGGCCGTTTCCTGCCCTCGCTGGCCTGAATCCAGCGGTGCGTCATTGATTGCGAGGAGACGGTGCACCGGACCGTCTTTCGTTTCAACTTCCAGTTCGCTCAGTGTCTGTCGCTCGACTACTTTGCTGACGCGGTATATCCAGTTACTTTGCTCTGCCCTGTCAGTCAATTCATTCGCTACAACATCCTTGATGAGGTTACTTGCGGAACTTTGCGGCTCCGGCCCATGCGAGCCAGCGGCAAGAAGGACACATGAGCAGGACAATGGCAGCGAGATAGAGGCTAACGTACCTCATGCTAGGTTGGATGCTGGAGGGCAAGTTCCAACCGATTTTATTTTTTCCAGAAGGGATGTGAGCATATGTGAACAGACACGGGAATGTCGTGTCGTCTAACCTTGGAGCAGATGGAATAGGATTTGCTCCCGCTGTTACATCAGCATCGCGTTATTCCATCTGACTGAGGGCCCCGTCCATAGCTGATCTTGCCGGAAGTCTTAACCTTCAGCCTCACTTACTTGCACTAGGGCCCCGTTGGTACCCAACGGGAGGCTCAAACCCCTGGTTAAGCTATCCGCGACGACGCAGCAAGAAAGAGTGACCTTAAGCAGCGGAATTGCAAGCAGTCTCTACCAGGAGCATAGGAAAGGTAAAAGAACATGCCGTTACTTCAAGTTGTCCTCGCCCTGATCGTCGTCGGAGTTCTTCTGTGGCTGGTGAATCGCTTCATCCCCATGGCGGGTTCCATTAAGTCAATTTTGAATGCTGTGGTGGTCATCGCCGTGGTGTTGTGGCTGCTGAATATCTTTGGGCTGATGCATTCCCTCACCAACATTCACATCGGCAAGCCGTAACGCGGGACGGATGATGCACCAGAAGAACCTCGAAACCTATAGCGCGGAAGTGTGTGCGCGATGACTGAATACAACCAGGATCCGCATCGGACGCTGGGCTTGCCGTGAGAAAAGCGATCGCAAATAACTGCCGACACGTTCTCAATTCGCATGCTGGCACTGTTGCTGGTAACGCTGATGTGTAGCGGCGGTGTGTCAGCGTACTCCGTGCTGACCCATGAGGAGATCGTTGACTTGCTGTGGGCAGATCAGATCAGGCCACTCATCCTCAAGCGCTATCCTGGGCTCTCCGAAGATCAGATCAAGGAAGCGCATGCCTACGCTTATGGCGGGGCCGTTATACAGGACCTTGGCTACTATCCATTCGGCAGCGTCGAATTCAGCGACCTGGTGCATTACGTTCGTACCGGAGACTTCGTTCGTGAACTGCTGGCGCAGAGCAACGATGCCGATGAGTATGCCTTTGCCCTGGGCGCCCTGTCCCATTATGCGTCGGATATTGCCGGCCATCCCGCGGTCAACCATTCAGTCGCCATCGAATATCCGAAGCTGCGAGCGAAGTTTGGCACATCAGTCCGGTATGCGCAGGACAAAACCGCGCATCTGAAAACAGAGTTTGGGTTTGACACGGTGCAGGTCGCAAAGAATCGTTACGCCTCGCAGCAGTATCACGATTTCATCGGATTTCAAGTGTCCAAGTCTCTGCTGGAGCGGGTCTTTCCCATCGTTTATGGACTGGAGTTGAAAGACGTGCTGCCTCGCGAGGACCTTGCGATCGGCTCGTATCGTTACTCCGTCAGCCGGCTGATCCCGGAAATGACCCAGGTCGCGCTGCAAACCCACAAGAAGGACCTGATGCGCGAAACGCCCAATTTCGCAAAACAGAAGTTTCTGTACCGCCTTTCCCGCTCCAATTATGAAAAGGAGTGGGGAAAGGATTACGTGAAGCCGGGTTTCGGCACGCGGATCTTGTCAACGCTCTTGCGATACATGCCGAAAATTGGTCCCTTCAAAGGCTTGGCGTTCAATAACCCGACTCCGCAAACCGAGGATCTGTACATCAAGAGCATCAATACTACTGTCGATCAATACCGAGCTTTCCTCCTGGAAGTGCGCACTGATTCGCTCGTGCTGCCCAACTGTGACCTTGACAGCGGCAATCCGACCAAGGAAGGCGAATACTCGCTCACGGACGAGACTTACGCAAAGTTGCTGGGTCAATTGGCTAAGAGCAAGTTCGACCATACGACGCCCGAGCTGCGCGACAACATCTTGCAGTTTTATTCCGACGTCTCGGCATCGATCCAGACGAAGGACGACGAAGGTTCGATCGGCCAGTGTGCTTGCGTTGCTTGATCAGTTAAGAGCCGCGACTCCGGTTCCGAGTCGCCGAAGCCGTGGCCGCCCGTTGATCATTGGGTTCCAACGGAGCCTGGCTAACGGCATTTACAGCGATGACGGCAGCCTTCAACTGGGCTACATTGCAGCATCAATAGGAATTGACGCAACACGGCTTTCCGTTGTGCTCCAACCAGCTCAGTAGCGAACGCAGACTCGCCTTGGGCCAGGGCAATACAGGAATCGGCCGCACCATAGTAGATGTTGATGGTATCTCCGTCGGGACTCATGGTGTTTCCACACGGGAAACACCACGTCGTGCACGTCGCCTCCGCGCTCATAGTCGGTTTCCGGTCCGAAGATCCAGGAATCGCCCCGCAGCAAACAAACATCTGGCTTTTGAAGGTCAAAAAGAGCGAGACCGACCCGGTATAACGAGCCCGAGGCTGTCTGCTTTACTCCGTGATAAAGCACGAGCCAACCGTTCGGGAGTCTCGATTGGCGGCGACGACAAGCCAATCTTGTTTGCGTCCCACCACGCGCCCTTGCGCGCCTCCATCATCACTCGATGCCCACCCCAATGACGCAGATCGGGAGAGTAAGAAATCCAGATGTGAGCTCCCAGAGGAGTCATCGGTCGATGGATGAGCGCCCACAGTCCGCCGATCCTGTACGGCAAAAGAGCCGCATCCTTGTCGTCCGGCGACATGATGACCCGTATCGCTCAAATGTCCGGAAATCCTTAGTTAGAGCGAGAGAAACTCCGGGACCGCCTTTTGAGTATGAAGTGTAAGCCACTGCATATTGCTGCAGCTCTGGAACGTAAGTAATACGCGGATCTTCGATACCCCAAAGTTCTTCTGGATATCTCTCTGGATCAGGCATCAGCGTTGGCTGTTGGATCGATGTCCCATCCGTCCACGCCGTTCACAGAACGCGCGGCGCACAGATGGGAGAGACCGCGGCGATCCTCCACCCGGCAAAGTAACAGCGTGGAGCCATCCGCAAGCAGTGTTGCTCCGGCATTAAATACGCTATTGATCCGATAAGGCCAATCTTTGCTGGACAGGATTGGATTGGCGGGATGCCGATGAAGGAGAGAGTCGGTAGAATCGATAGATTCAATAGGATCGATGGCCAAAGTCATAGGTTATTCTACAGGAACAGGAAGCTGATATTCCAAAACGTCGGAGCGCAAAGGAACTCCAATCGCGTCGGCGACCCGGCTAGAGTGCAATCTCGCGGTACTTAGGCATTCTGAAGCTGCCGCATCTCCAGAAGTGCCATCAGGAAGGACAGCGTTGACTCCGCTCCCTGGTTCTCGTTGGCACGGTCAGGATGAAGTCCATCTCGACAGCCGCCCGTGGTGGCGTCGTATAAGGAGGTTTTCAGGTCGTTATCTCCCAGAAACCAATTGAAGGCAGCCCAGGCCTGCGTGCGCCAATGCTCATCTCCGGTCGCGCGATACGCTTCGAGACATGCAGAAACGGTTGCGCTTGCCTCTACCGGCTGCTGGTCGAAACGAGCTTTTTCGCCCGCCTTGCAATAGAAACCCTGCGAGCCGATCGGGACGAAGTGGCCGTTCACGTTGCAGCATTGTTGCGTCGCAAGCCACTCCAGGGACTCTAAGGCCAGCCGTAAGCAACTCTTTGTCTGAGGTGCGCGAGCCTGCCAATAGCAACGCCTGAGGCAAACGCGCGTTGGAATAGGCCAAGCTATCTTCAAACCAATTCCAACCCGACGTGCGAGTGATTCGATAGATATTCAACAGCTTGTCAGCGAGTGCATCTCTCTGCCTTTGTGCAGACCGGTCTCCCGGGAAGCGATCAAGGTACGCCTGGATTCCAAACAAGGAGAACGCCCACGCTCGAGGACTGGTAAAATCCTGCACCGCCGGAACGGCAAGTTCAAACAGACGCCCGGCGAGGCCCCTTAGACCTTCATCGACTGTCTGATTGACCGCAGTTCCCAAGGCCCACAAAGCGCGGCCGTGACTGTCTTCCGATCCCTGTGTCTCCTGCCAATGACGCTCATAGCTCAGAAAGTTGCGGAACCTTCCATTGGCGGAATTAAAAGCAAGCCAGAGAAAAGCCAGGTATCGCGAAGCCAATTTCTTCGCCTCGGCTTCTCCATTCGCTCCAAGTTGCTCCACCAGAATCGACACGATCAGGGCGCGGGCATTATCGTCCGTGGCGTAGCCCTCGTGATGATTGGGAACGGCGAACACGGCATGCTGCAACATTCCCGTATCGTCCGTCATTCGGTTGAGATGATTGAGCTTCACCGCCGGCAAACTGTGGATGCGATTTGCCCCGACTGCATTGGGGCTGACCAGTCGAGGGTTCCACATGCGCTCCGCTCCGGCTCTCTGGAAGCTGCGCATGTAGTCCTGGGCCACGCTTTTCCAAACCATGTTGCGTGAGTATAAGTACGCGCGTTTGCGCATGGCGTGCCGTTCGGCTTCATTCTCCAGGAGCTGAATGGTCTGTTCCGCAATGGCGTTCTGGTCGTTGAATGGGACGAGTATTCCGCGGCGCTGATCGAGAAGCTCGAGCGCATGCCAATAAGGTGTCGAGATGATCGCTTTCCCCGCACCCATGGCGTAGGCCAGGGTCCCGGAAACGACTTGCGCTTCATTCTTATAGGGTGTGATGTAGATATCGGCCGCGCCGATAAACTCCATCATCTCCTCAGGACTGACAAACCGGTTGTGAAATATGACGTTCTTCTCAACCCCGAGGTCCTTGGCGAGCGACTGCAAAGATTCCCGGTATTTATCTCCCTCGCGCTTCCGGATATGAGGATGAGTCGCGCCCGCGACGATATACGTAACATTGCTGTTGTGAGACAAAATGCGCGGCAGCGCCCGTATAACGGTTTCCACTCCCTTATTGGGCGAGAGCAAGCCGAAGGTCAGCAATACAGATTGCCCTCCGACTCCGAACCGGTCCTTGTAAAAATTCGGATCGACAAACGCTAGATTTGGAACTCCATGGGGGATGACGTCGATCTTGGCGGCAGGAACCTGGAAGATCTCCTGGAGAAACTGCGAAGAGTGTTGGCTCATCACGATAAGCCGGTCGGAGAGCTCCGCGATTTCTACCATCACGCGATGCTGGTCGGGGTTCGGTTCGCGCAGCACCGTATGAAGAGTGGTCACGATCGGCATACGGAGTTCTCGGAGCAGCTCGAGGATGTGGCTCCCCGCTGGCCCTCCGAAAATTCCGTATTCGTGCTGCACGCATACCAGATCCACATTGGTGAAATTGAGGAACTCGGCCGCTCGCTCATACGACGGCAACTCCTCTTCGGTCAGCTCGAATCGCACCCGCTCGGGGTAAGCTGTATTCGGACTCCGGATCGTTCACGGGCAGTGCAAACAACCGTTCCGTCCCGAACTCGGTGGAAACCGCATCACACAAGTCGGTAGTAAAAGTGGCAATGCCGCACTGCCGCGGAAGATAGTTCCCGATGACAGCGATTCGGCTCGGAAGAGAAAGATTGACCGCTGTGTCGAACGGCTTCGCTGACTTGATCTCAGACACGTGCGGTATTGGGCCGACAATTCCCAGCGGTCTCCTGAATGGCAGTGTCTTTGGCAACGACATAGGGCCCCTATCTGCTCACCACACCAGGGAAGCTGTCGAACAATCGCGGCGCTGTCCAGTTTGATCTCCCCCGAGAACATATCCCTGACAACGCCGCGAACTTTGATTGCCGGCGCGCCGCAAGTTTGCAGGCACGGCAGCAAACCTCAACTATTTGGCTTCGGCAGTTTCGTGCTGGTTCGCGCGTTTTTCGGCAGCATCTACGGCCGCGAGAAACGAGTCAGCGTTCGCTGGGGCGTGCACTTCGCCGGATAGCGTCTTACGGAAGGAAACGTCTTTGCCATAAATAGCGACCGTGGAGTCATTGTCCTGCTGGATCTTGGCGCCATCGACCGCGACTCCAGCAAACAGGCCTTTGGTACGCGAGTAGCTCAAGGCCTCGGTATCCATCTTCCAGTCGGTGCCTGCTGAAGCATGCCGTCCAACCGGACCCGCAGCCGCCGATGCTTCGCCGCTGAGTTCAAACTTACTCGAGAGCAACCCTTGCACACCCTTGTCATTCATGAACAACATGACGAGATCGACTGACTGAGCGCCAGCCTGGAAGCCAAAATTTCCTCCACCGATCGAAATGAATGCTGGTGCACTCCAACCATGGGCAGTCCGGCAGGTAACCACGCCGCGGCCATGCTCTCCCCCAACCACGAATGCACCCTTCGCCATGTTCGGTACCACAGCGATACACTTGGCGCCATTGAGCACTTCTTCAGGAATGCCTTTATCGGGCGCAGCCATGATCTCGTTCATGACTTGCCGGCCGCTTGTAAGCGCGCAGTGGTATCTTGCTGCCCCGAACCAGCGAACGCGAAGGTCCCCAAAGACAACGTTAACAAAGCAATTGCGTATTTCTTCATAAAACACTTCCTTTTTCATTCCACGTGATTTTGTGGGTGAGCTTGTGAGGGGCGCTATCCGCCGTAAAGATCAGGCCGTTCGACGGCCGCTGATCAGGTTGATGACCAGGACCACGACGGCAATGACCAACAAAAGGTGGATCAAACCGCCTGCTATGTGGAAACTGAAGCCGAGAAGCCACAGAATCAAGAGAATGACAAAAATTGTCCAGAGCATATGTTCCTCCTGGGCCGGTTGTGAACGTTTAATTCCGGTTTCTTATCTGACAAGAGGGGCGCGTTACTCGCAGCCTATTCGTTGGGCGTGCCCTGCTTTGCAACGAGCAAATGGGGCCCGGGGTCGAAAGTTCATTGGAACTTCGCTAGATCCGGCCAAGCAACAGCAAAATAACCACAACGACGAGAATTAAACCCAGCCCACCGCTGGGGGCGTAACCCCAAGAACGGCTGTGATTCCATCTCGGCAGGGCGCCCACCAGAAACAAAACCAGTAGAACGATCAAGATACGTTCCAAGCATACTTTTCTCCTCGTCTCTAAGAATCCAGCACTGGCCGAGTGCCGCTTACGTGAGCACTCCCCCGGGCTGGGTTGGTTGTGATCAAGCTCGCGATTGTGGTCAACAGATTATGGGGATGCTCGGCTTTAGGGTAGAACCTGTCAGCCATGATGCCGGCAAGCACGGCATCCCCCTGGTAGTCCCCGCTCATCGCGACAATCGAAATCGACGGATAGCGGCTACGTACATGCGAGATCAACTCAATACCCGACATCTGCGGCATGTTGAGATCGGTGACGATCAGATCGGGAACCATTCTGTTCAATTGCAACAAAGCGCTGACGCCGTTTTCTGCCTCAGCCACGTCATATCCGGACGCCACCAGCAACATTCCCAAGCTTTCCCGAATACTGGGTTCGTCGTCCACAACAAGAATCTGAGGTTTGGAAGCGGTCGGCATGTTTCCCTCCTCGGTATAGAGCAGAACTGCACCTCACTTACGATGTCACGTCCACGCACCCCCGTCTGGTCAAAACAAGACACTCCTGGATGGTGTGTTCCTGATTAGTCAGGGAAGGCTTTTGCGGTGCAAATAGGCGAAGTGAGCCATTTTGGACAGACGCTCACCCTTGAGCGCGGATATGATCGTCGGGTTTACCGGTCAGGAGAATCAAAGCTCATTATGAAAACACACTACCTTCACCTATCCGCATTTACCTGCGACGAATGTGATGGCCCGGTTATCTCAGGGTCGGGTTCGACTCGAGAAACTGTGATTCAGAGGGAGACCAACATCAGGCAGATCGGGTCGGTTTGCTTATCCTGCGGGAAACGGTATGTTGGACTGCCAGCTTCCGGCGTTGTGCGCCACATGGCGCCGTTCGAATGGGCTTCGGGGACATAGCGAACCTAAATGAACTTCCACCGCATTCGATTCAGCACCGCTCGTGTGTCACTACGCAGCGAACTGTGTCCGAAAACGAATGCTGTCGGCGACGCGGCGGAGCACCCTGTTCTCGCGAGGCTATGGCAGGACACTCGGCGAGGTCATGCGCTTGGTTTTCTTGAGGTGCACGAGGGGCCACGGGACGTTTCGCGGATCTTTGACGATCTGCGCCAGCAATGTCCCGAATTGCTGTATCTCAGCATCCGTCAGAGGATAACCCCCCGGCGAACAATCTCCGGGTAATTAACCTTGATCTCCATAACAATATTCCTGCCCTTGGGCGTGCATTCAATAACTCTCTCGCGTCGATTGTCGGGGTTCGCAACGCGCTTGATAAGCCGTCGTAGCTCAAGATTGTCGATCAGAAACACGATCGCATTCTTGTTGATGCCAAGGTCCCCTGGCTATGTCTCACCGCCACGAGTTGGGGACAGCCGTCCATCGTTGAAATGTTGGTAAATACCGTCGTTTGTGGCACACGATGCACCGCCCCGGGCACAGAAAAAGGCGGGGCAGAACGACTCTTTCAACCCAACTCTCGGGAGGCGCGGTCCTGAACTGGTCTCCCTTGCATACGCGGCAATGGGCAGATAAGAAATGCACTCTAGGATCCGTAACACTGTTCTCAATACCGAACAGCGGGCTCGTCTCGCTGGTTGGATTTGCTGATAGACGGCAGAGACCGCCCGATGCCCTGATTCCAACTCAATGAAGCTCTGACCCTCATTGCGAAGCCGTGTTCTTGCCGGCGACAATCGCGCTGGCTTCTGCGGGTGTTAGCCGCGATGGATCACATTCGAGATAGTCACTGACGCATGCCAGATAATTGCGTTGATGATCGGCAACGATTACTTCACTTAATTCCTTCGTCGATAGTTTGGAACGGTCACAAGCTGCCCAACCGTCCCAACACTGCGAGACATTACGCCGGTGCTGAGCTACCGCTACCTCGCTCAGGTCAGATGGCGTCAGTTTCGATAAGTCGCAGGAGGGCCATCCGTTCCAGCAATCCGAGACATTTCTCTGGTTCTCTGCCATGGCAACGCCGACAGCTTCGGACGCCGTCAACTTCGTGTAGTCGCATGATCTCAGGCCACTCCAACAATCGGAGACCATGTTCCGGTGTACAGCAATGGCCACTTCGGCCAGTTCCGGAGCGCTGAGCGCAGAGCGATCGCACGACGTCCAAGCGTTTCCGCAGTCAGAAATGTTTTGCTCGTGTTTGGCGGCAGAGACCTCGTTCTTGTTGGCTTGCGTCAAAGCGGAGAGATCGCATGAGTCCCAGCCGTTTTTGCACGCAAACAAGTTCTGCTCCTGGTCGGGTGACTGCGCCGATACCAACGCAGCATAGCAGATCAAAGACATCATTAGAGAGCAACGGACCATTCGCGAGATAATTATCATACGTTTCCGCCCTTTGGGCGCAACATCGTCAAGACGGGCGCATTTCAAAGACGATTATGAGCCAGACCGGCTGAGGAAAGCTGTTCAACATAGCTCAGTGAGCAATCCTGCTCAGATGAGCGCGATCACTGGGTGGTAGCATCGCACATCGGTTGACTTTTGACGTGGATGAGCCTAGGGTCGAGAGTGAGTGAGTAGTTCCTTTCCTCTTTCAGGTTCTCTGATCTAAGTCAGCCCATCTGAAGTCGCACTTCTTAGCACACCCACAGCCTTATAGGAGGTTGTAGAGCGAGGTCCTATGGCAAATCCAATCCAATCCGGCATGATGATGGTCCAGCACTCAGCGACCCTCGGTTCACTCGGAGTGGAGAGCGAACCCTACTGTCAAGATTGGCGTTCGTTAGGGGAACTCGAGAGCTCGGGTCTCGATCGCATACTTCGGGCTGCCGGATGGAATTTGTTTTTCATGGCTGGCGAGATGAGAGCGGTGGTGCCCGCCTGGGGCGGGCAGAGCGCTCTGCGCCGAGGAGTGAAGCGGCTCCTGGCTCAAACGCGACTGCAACATTTCAACTGTCTTGAGCTGAGCTACATACTAAGAAAATACTTCCTCGGCATTCCGTATATCTCGATCGCGGCCCATGCACGTCACATTCAGCGAGGCGCTCAGATCCGGCCGATCGAGCAACGTGCACAAGATAACGCCGCTGGCGCTCTACAACAACGTTCCTCATCTGGCGACACCCCGAACGAGTGGAACATCGGCGGTTGCCTGCAGAACTGAAAGAGGCGACGACAGATTACGTCGCGATAGACGCTGCCTGCATCAGCAATAATTCACAAGGAGACACGAATGAACTGGGAACAAGTCGAAAGCAAATGGGAGCAATTGATGGCTTCTGCAAAGGAAAACTGGAGCAAGCTCAGTGACGATGCGCTCCAACAAATATCCGGCAAGCGCGAGCAACTCGCGGCTAAGATACAGGAAACCTACGGAATCACAAGACGAGAAGCCGAAAAGCAGGTGTGGGACTGGGGCAAGAGCGTCGAGCGAGTTCAGAAGAAAATCGCGTGAGTATCCCTGCGTTACCCGAATAAAGCCGTATTTACCCAAAGGCGAATGGTCTAGACGTGGAAACCATCGATCTCACCGCGATCCAAGAATTTGTCCGTACCATGTCCAACTTGTGCCGCCGCGCCGTGACAACGGTGCTGCGAGATTACTAACGGCGCCTTTCGCCACGACGAGCATTTTGCCCGCTTGTTGTCTGCCGCAGGGCCGAGACCTTCCTCGCAACACAGCCCGCTAGCGATATGCCTTCCGACGTCGATCTGCTGTAGGCATGGCGCCACCCAGCGAGACCCAGACGCCGAACCGGCTGCTAGCGGTGGTAGAAATTTCGCTCGCCGTCATGCAACTTCGGGCGGGTCTTTCCTAATGTCAGAGCTACGGTCCTGAACAAACAACTCGCCTCGTGCTACCCGCCGCATCGCTTCTATGATGACAGGCCCATCCATCGAACGGTAGACAATTCCCCTGTGCCTTGTCGCTATCGGAAGAGGACCGGGCTGCGTTGACCTTACTTCATGTCATCGAAAGTAACCCACAAGATGCCTTTTTTCTGGCGGAAGAACACAACGCACACCTTGCTTTGCTGCATGGTGTCGAGGGCTCGATGCGCGAGTATTCCCCTCCTGCGGCACAGTTGCTCAGACAAGCGCTCCGAGACTTGATCTCCTCGCGAACCGAACTTTTCCATGAGCCTGAGATCGTAGTTACAGGAGGTCCGGTGGCCGACCGCATTCTAGACTTTGCAGCCGAACGGTCTGCACATCTGATTGTGATGGGAGTTCGGGGGGTGGGCGCTTTTGCTTCACAAGTCAGCCGTTTTGGTTCAATTGTTCACGCGGTGATCTCGCGCTCGCCGTGTCCAGTTCTCACGACCAGCGTGGGGAAAGGCAGTCCCGTCACCGATCCGCTTCAGATCGCTGACACTCGTTGAGGTAGACCCGGCTGGTTCTGCCAAGCCGCGCTAGGTGCGCCGGTCACCCTCTCCTGTGCTGATGATCACTGTATCACCGGACAACTTTCATGGAACATGGAAGGTTGGATTGTCTATCAAGAACCAAGGAGAAGATCATGCCGGAGAGCGCAGTGAGTGAGCCGATTGAGGTCGCAAAGGAAGTGCGCCAATCGGCTCCCGGACAGCCGCCTAGAAAGTCGACTAAGGCATTCAATTCATTTCAGATCGCACAAGCGCAGTTCGATAAGGTAGCCGAATACCTCGGCTTGGATCCAGCCACTCGGGACCTTCTGCGCTACCCGTTGCGGGAGTTCCATTTTGCGATCCCGGTGCGAATGGACGACGGCTCGGTGAAAGTTTTCCGTGGTTTCCGCGTGCAACATAACGACGCGCGTGGGCCGGGCAAGGGGGGTATCCGTTTCCATCCGCAGGAGACGATTGACACGGTGCGGGCGCTGTCGATGTGGATGACGTGGAAGTGTGCCGTGGTGGACATTCCGTTGGGCGGAGCAAAAGGTGGTGTCATTTGCGATCCCCACAACCTCAGTTTGCGCGAGCAGGAGCAGATCTGCCGGGGCTGGGTGCGCCAGGTGGCAAAGAACGTCGGGCCGCTTTCCGATGTGCCGGCGCCGGATGTCATGACCAACGCGCAGCACATGCTTTGGATACTCGACGAGTTCGAACAGATCCATGGTGGCCGTTATCCAGGCTTCATCACGGGCAAGCCCGTGGGCATGGGCGGGTCGCTCGGCCGAACCGAGGCGACAGGCTACGGCGTGGTCTTCACTCTGCGGGAAGCTCTCAAGGAATTGGGAATACGTCCGGAGAACACCACGGCGAGTGTCCAGGGATTTGGCAACGTGTCCCAGTACGCCATCGAGCTTTACCAGCGGCTGGGAGGACGAGTTATCGCCGTCTCGTGCTGGGACCAGTCTGACCAGTGCTCTTACACCTATCGCAAAACTGACGGAATCGATCTGAATCAACTCCTGTCGATTACCGATCATTTTGGCGGAATCAATAATCAGAAGGCGAAGGACCTGGGATACGAACTGCTGCCCGGCGAGGCATGGCTTGAGCAGGGTGTCGAGATCCTGATTCCGGCAGCCATGGAGAACCAGATTACCGGCGATAACGTTGGCAAAATCAGCCCTCGAGTTCGGATTATCGCGGAAGGCGCTAACGGTCCAACAACCCCGGAAGCCGACGCTCAGATCAAGGAACGGGGCATCCTGCTGATTCCGGACTTCCTGGCCAATGCGGGCGGCGTGACCTGCAGCTATTTCGAGCAGGTACAAAGCAACATGAACTACTTCTGGGAGAAGGACGAGGTCCTGGGGAAGCTCGACGTCAAGATGACCTCCGCGTACTTTGCGGTTTCGGAACTCTCCCGCCGCGAGAAGCTGTCCATGCGGGATGCGGCGTACGCGATAGCCATCGGCCGCGTGGCCAAAGCCTGCCACGACCGCGGCTGGGTGTAACGCTTCGGGCGTCATGACTGTGCTCTTTCGATGATTTGGCGGGCCGCCTCGGCTATGCTGGCGGCTGGAGGCCGCAATGACCGATCTTAAAACCGTGGTTGCGGAGCTTCCCGCATTCGACCGGCATTTCTGGGATGGCACCCTTCGCTTCACACGGATCGGAACCGGATCCTTAGGCGGAAAAGCCAGCGGTTTGGCCTTTGCCAAGGACCTGCTGGCCGAAACGGCAGATGCCTCTGCGTTCCCGGATATCGACGTCAACGTCCCCACCATGGCCGTCCTCGCGACGGACTGCTTCGACGAGTTCATCGCGGGCAACCGTCTCGGGGAGCTGCAGGTCGAAGAGTTGCCGGACGACCGCATTGGACACGCCTTTCAGCAGGCCGATCTTCCTGTGGAGCTGCTGGGTGACCTCCGTGCCCTGATCGAGCAAGTCAAGACTCCCTTGGCGATCCGATCGTCCAGCTTGCTGGAAGATGCCCTCAATCGGCCGTTCGCCGGCGTTTACGGGACCAAAATGATCCCGAACAATCAGTTCGATCCCGACACCCGTTTCCGGCGACTGATTGAAGCCATCAAGTTTGTTTACGCTTCCACATACTTCCGGGAGGCACGCGATTACATCAAGACAACCGGCCGCGATCCGAGCGAAGAAAAGATGGCGGTCATCATCCAGGAAGTGGTCGGCAGGCGGCATGGCGATCGCTTCTATCCCGACGTGTCGGGAGTGGCGCGCTCCTACAACTTCTACCCGACAGGACCTGCCCGTCCTGAAGAAGGTGTGGCCAGCCTAGCCTTGGGTCTTGGTAAAACGATCGTTGATGGCGGAATGGCTTGGACGTTCTCGCCCGCTTACCCCAAAAAACCGCCACCGTTTGGCTCGGTGCAGGAATTGCTGCGCGGTACACAGACGGAGTTCTGGGCGGTCAACATGGGCAAGCCCCCCGCCTACGATCCGGTCAGCGAGACTGAGTACCTGATGACCGCGGGTTTGAAGGAGGCCGAGGCTGATGACGTGCTCGGCTTTCTGGCCTCGACCTTTGACCCCTCGCGCGATCGCGTAATTCCCGGCTTGGGCGCGCGTGGTCCCCGCATCCTCGACTTCGCTCCGCTGCTGGTGTTGGAGCAATTCCCGATTAACCATCTGATCAAAGCCTTGCTCAAGACGGCGGAGAACGCCCTCAACGCCAACGTCGAGATTGAATTCGCAGTGACCATCGAGGAAGGTCGCGATCAACCAACCCGGGCGCGACTGGGATTTCTTCAGGTACGTCCCATGGTTGTGTCAGAGCAGATTGTGAACGTTAGCGCCGAGGACCTCTCCGACCCGCGTGCGATCATCGCGTCAGATATGGTGATGGGCAACGGCATCGCCGACGATATTCAGGACATCGTTTTTGTGCGGCCGGAGCACTTCTCCCCGATGCAAACTCCCGTGATCGCACAACAATTGGATCTCATCAATCGGCAGCTCTCGGACCAGCACCGGCCCTTCCTGCTCATTGGTTTTGGCCGCTGGGGCAGCTCCCATCCTTCCCTGGGGATTCCGGTGGTTTGGAGCCAGATCTCGGGAGCGCGGGTGATTGTTGAGGCCACTCTACCGGAGATGAACGTGGAGCTTAGTCAGGGATCGCATTTCTTTCATAATTTGTCGAGCTTTCGCGCGAGCTACTTCATGGTGCGGCATGACGGCCGCTTTACAATTGATTGGGACTGGCTGAACGACCAGCCCATCGTGCAAGAAACCGAATTTGTTCGTCACGTGCGTCCAACAAATGCCCTGACCGTTCGCGTCGACGGGCGCACTGCGCATGGCGTTATCCTGTCTGGCGGGCCCACTCAAGCAAGCGGAAAAGAAAAATGATCAAGGACGAAACCCAAGTCGGGGTAATCCTCCGCGAGTTGCAGGAGCGCGCCAAGGAATTGAACTGTCTCTACAAAGTGGATGAGCTCCTGAATCGGCCGGAACTTTCGCTGGAGGAAATCTTCCGCGGAATGATCGAGGTTCTGCCGCCGGGGTGGCAGTACCCGCACGACTGCCAGGCGCGAATCCTCTTCGAAGATCAGGTGAGCCAGCCACCGGATTTTGCTCCTACTTCGTGGGTGCAGAGCGCCAATATCGTAGTACAGGGTGAGATCGTCGGCAGCGTCGAAGTCTCTTACCGGGCGCAGATGCCCAAGTCGGACGAGGGTCCTTTTCTCAAGGAGGAGCGGAAGCTGATCGAAACCATCGCCGACCGTATTGCCAATCACGTAATGCAACGACGACTAAAGACAGCATTTGAGGGGCTGTCGGCGGCGGCCGGCGGCCTGGCGAGCGATAAAGGTGAGTGGCGGGTAGTTCTCGAATTCCTACGCGACACCGATCCCGTTCTGCTACGGCGGATTTCGCGCAAACTCATCAATCACTTGAGCTGGGGTGGAGTGCAGGAAGCCAAGGAACTATTGCAGCGCGGCGTCCCGACCCTGGGCGATGCTGCGGTTCCTGGTGACGAGAATCGTCCTCTGCGCCGGGATGTGCCCGCCAAGTCTATTGACCTCACAACGGAAGCGTTTCGCATCGCCAGTCAGCACCTGAGTGAATCCGAGATCCTGAATTGTGTCACGACGTGGATCAAGGAGGAGAAGTCCAGCTTTCTGGTGCGGGCCTTGGAGAACCTGGCCACGTCTTTGGGTGAAGTAATAGAAGCGATCGAGCGGTACCAGCACATAGCGATCGAAGAGAGCGAGCTTTCGCTTTCGACACAAAAGGGGCTTCGCGTATCGCTCATTCGGCGATTTTTCTCCGAGAACCTCGAGTTCATCAACATCGCCAAGAACTTCATCGAGGTCAAAGATTTTTACGATCTGCTGGGAAGGATCATCTTCCCCCCTGGTTGTCACGGCAAACTTGGAGGCAAAAGCGCCGGGCTGTTCCTGGCCAAGAAGATCATCGAAAAAGCTCCGGAGGCCAGTGCGCAGCTTCGTCTAGTGAAGGTACCCCGCACCTGGTACATCACTTCAGACTGGATTCTTAACTTCGTTCATCACAATGAGCTGGAAGATGTACTCAACTGGAAATACATGGAGATTGACCAAGTGCGGCAGGAATACCCGCACCTGGTTGCGCTCTTCAAGAGCTCATCGTTTCCCTCGGAACTGGCCAAGGGACTATCCCTGGCTCTCGATGAGCTTGGCGACCGTCCTCTGATCGTTCGCAGTTCGAGTCTTCTCGAAGACCGCGCCGGATCGGCGTTTTCCGGGAAATACAAGAGTCTCTTTCTAGGCAACCAGGGAAGCAAGGAGGAGCGGCTAGCCGCGCTGATGGACGCTGTCGCCGAAGTGTACGCGTCGATCTTTGGACCCGACCCCACGGAGTACCGGGCAGAGCGCGGTCTTCTGGATGTTCATGAAGAGATGGGCATCATGATCCAGGAAGTCGTTGGCCAGAAGGTCCGCAAGTACTTCCTTCCGGCTTGCTCCGGTGTTGCGTTCAGTAACAATGAGTTCCGTTGGTCTGCCCGAATTAGTCGCGGAGACGGATTAGTGCGTCTCGTGCCGGGATTGGGGACACGCGCGGTTGACCGTGTGATGGACGACTACCCGGTACTGATTGCGCCCGGACAACCCAACCTCCGAGTCAACGTCACTGTGGAAGAGGTGCTCAAGTACTCGCCTAAGCGCGTCGACGTGATCAACCTGGAGACCAACGCGTTTGAGACCGTGGATTCGCTGGAACTGCTTCGCTATTGCGGCGCCAGCTACCCGCAGATTCGCCATTTTGTGTCGGTCATCGAGCATGATCGCATTGAGCAGCTCGTCGGGCCAGTCCCGGACTTTGGCACACGCGACGTGGTCTTTAGCTTCGAAGGCCTGATCCGGAAGACGCAGTTTGTGGCGCGGATCCGCGAGCTGCTGACTCTTCTGCAAGCCAAGCTGGGCACCCCGGTGGACATCGAGTTCGCCTACGACGGTGAGGATTTTTACCTCCTGCAGTGCCGGCCGCAAAGCTACAGTGGCGACGCTGTGCCGGTTGCGATCCCGCAGAATCTGCCGGCGGACAAGGTCATCTTCTCGGCTAACCGCTTCGTCTCCAATGGGAAGGTACCGGAAATCACGCACATTGTTTATGTCGACCTGGAGGGTTACAGTCAGCTCTCCGATCAGGCGGACATGCGCGATGTAGGGCGCGCGGTGGGGCGATTGAACAAATTGCTGCCGAAGCGGCAGTTTATCTTGATCGGTCCGGGACGCTGGGGGAGCCGCGGCGACATCAAACTCGGCGTTCCCGTCACGTACTCCGACATCAACAACGCGGCGATGCTGATCGAAGTCGCGCGGCAGCGAGGAAATTATTTGCCAGACCTCTCCTTCGGCACCCATTTTTTTCAGGATTTGGTGGAAGCTTCGATTCGCTACCTGCCTCTCTATCCCGACGATTTGCAGACCGCATTCAGGGAGCCGTTTCTCCGTCACTCGCGCAGTGTGCTTGAGGAACTTCTCCCCGAATTCGCGCATCTGTCGGATACCCTCCGTGTTATCGATGTACCGAAAGAAACTGGCGGCCTGATCTTGCGAGTGCTGATGAACGCGGAACTGGACCAGGCGGTGGCGTATTTGTCACCTCCACGACATCGGGAGGGGCAGCCTGAATCGGACGTCGAGGTCGTTGATCGTACCGGCGAAGAGCACTGGCGCTGGCGCTTCCGGATGGCACAGAGGATCGCGGCGCAGCTCGATCCGCAGATGTTTGGGGTCAAGGCGTTTTACCTGATTGGCAGCACCAAGAATGCAACCGCTGGCCCGGCGAGCGATATCGATCTGCTGCTGCATTTCCAGGGTACCGAGGACCAGAAGAGAGAATTGATGCTCTGGCTGGAAGGCTGGAGCCGTTGCCTTAGTGAGATCAACTTCCTGCGAACCGGCTATCGGACGGAAGGCCTGCTTGATGTTCACATAATTGCCGATGTGCACATCGCACAGCGCTCGAGCTATGCCGTTAAGATTGACGCGATCACGGATCCCGCGCGCAAGCTGCCGATGAAGGAAACGTAGTTTGCACTATATCAACTGGCGCGAAGCATCGTCGGGCGATTCCGGATCGAACCGCACGAGGGCCAACTCTGGCCCGTCGTGAGCCCCATTAATGCATACCGTGCGGCCTAGTCGAGCCTTCCACTGGCCGCTCAGGCGCGCCGCTTCGTGTACATGACCATGCAACGTAACTAGTGGCTGGCGCTGTTCGATAAATCGCCTCACGGCGATGCTCCCGACGTGCACGTCCAAGGCAACGTGCTCATACAGCTTTCCGTCAAGAGCTGCGCGATCCAACTCGGTCTCGTACGGGGGAGTATGAAATAGAAAAATGGCGCGGTCCATGGAATCATCATCAACGACCATGTCGAGATCCTTCGCGATCGTTCCCCACTTCACATCACTCTCTTCTATGGCTACGCTCCGCCGCCCTTCTTCGGGAGATATACAGCCCGGATCGACATAACGTGACACATCGTAGCGCTCCCAATCCTTCAGCGAAAACGGAGTGGGCGGGACACAGGCGTAGCCATAGACATTGAAGCCCGCGAACACTGCCTTCCGTCCATGCATATAGGTCCATAAGCCGTTCGTGGCGGCATTAAGAATTTCAGGCTCCTCGTAACGCGGATCATCATTCCCCAGGATCACGAAGAGCGAAGGGTACTTTCTGTCCAATGCATCGCGGAGCTTCGTAAAACTCGGTACCAAGTAGTCGATCACGAAATCAGAGTGCCCTTTGTCAGCATGCATCGAGAGCGACGATGCTCGAGGCAGTAGGTCGCCGCCAAGGAACACCGCTTCGGGGCGCTCATTGAGGATGGAAGCAAATAGCTTTCCGAACCGATCCGCCTGGCCGTGAAGATCCGTAACAAAGAAACAGCGCGGCAATCCTAACCTTTCCGACCTCGTAATGACTTCCTCGATCCTACGCCGTTGTCCCATCCTCTGACCTACCGCCTTCCGGTATTCAAGAACAGGTCGATCCCTCCGACTACCCCAAGGAATACGCACCATCGGCGTTCGACATCAGGCACTTCGTCCTCGCCTGCAACTTGCTCCAATGCGCATGTCGCGGCGGGAGCTTCGGCAGTTCGTCATCGCCCCATAGATGGTGTCTGTTCTTTGACAGAGCTGCAGGCAATCGGCAGCTACGGCGTAATGTACCTCGGAGCAGACGCTCATTGCGCATTCATCGAAACATTCGGCCAGGCAACTGGTGACCGTTTTGCGACGCAGCATGCCCTCGAGCAGCGCTTGTTGTCAGTCGTGGAAACAAAGAAGATTCTAAGGCTGGTGAATTTCGCATCATAGGGTGGACTGGTGCGGATCGGAGCCGCACTGGAGTGCTTACGAATCGGCAGCCAGCAGCCCGGACAATGCCGATTTGCAATCGCCTGCGCAGGTTTGCAGCACATAGCGCCGTAGAGTTGCCCCGTTCGCGGCAGTTGATCGCGGCAAATTCTCAACCGTCCTTCTCAAGAAGCTACCGGATACCTCACGCTTGACACAGTAGAGGTCAGGAGTTCGAGTCTCCACGTGCCTACCATTCATCTTCATTGAATCTGCTGGATAGGCGTCGCCAAGTGTTCGAGGTAGCTCCCCGCAGTTGCCTGAAGCCAGTATAATCAACATGGTTGGGAGAAGCCTATGTGTCCTCGTTGGTTGGTCGCCTTCGTGTCCTCCCTTCTACTTGTCTCGCTTTATGGTGTGGCTCAGCAACTGGACCCCTACGGCGGTTCCGCTTCTGCCCCGGGTTCTGGCGCCACAGGTCTCCCGCTCGGCGCTTCCGCCGACATCCCACAGACTTCCCGCCGCGCTAACGAAGGCGAAGGCCTCAAATTCGAGGCGCAGGCGACGCTGGTTGAGGTCCCTGTCGTCGTGACCGACAAGTCGGGTGTGCACATTCATCAGTTAACCCAGGCCGACTTCAAGATCCTGGAAGACGGCAAGCAGCAGCGCATCGCGAGCTTTGAGGAGATCACCCCCACCACCGAACCGCTGATGGTTCCTGCCGATGCTTCCGGCACATTCAGCAATCTCCACCTGCAAGGACAACGTCCTCATGCTGTGACGGTCATCGCCCTGGACACGCTCAACACTCCCTTTCTTAATCAAGCGGACGGTCGTAGACAATTGATCAAGTACCTGGCTGACCACCTGGACTCGACGCAAGCGCTGGGCTTAGTGGCGATCGGCAGCAAAGGGCTGAAGATCTTGAGTCCCCTTACCACGGACCCCGCTGCAGTCACTGCCGCCTTGAAGAAAATAAGCGGCGAGGTTTCAACCATGGAGGGATTCCCGGTCGAGGCGCAGGCCGCAGTCGCCACCGGAGTTGAGCCCAGCGGGTTGCTGGGCGGTATTTCGCGTACGGCAACTCCGGAGGCGGTATTCGGCAGATTCCTCAAAGTTGACGCTGTCGAAGCCAGCTACCAGCAGGGGCGAACCATCGAAACTACGCTGCAAGCTTTCCTCTCCCTTGCCTGGTCGCTTTCGGGCGTACCGGGACGAAAGTCGGTGGTGTGGGTGACTGGAGGCTTTCCGTTCTATCTGGATTCCTTTATGTCCGAACCGGGCGATAGTGCGTTGCGGGTGTTGTACGAGCGAGCCATGAAGGCCTTGAACGATGCCCAGATCTCCATTTATCCCATCGATGTTCGGGGCCTGCTGAGCGATCCGTCCTATTTCGCGAATACCCGTTCCGGATCGTCGAGCGATGCGGCGGGCTTTTTGCAGGATTCCACTGTGGACAGTCTCAAGAATTTCGCCAGGATGACAGGCGGACACGCGTACTACGGCAACAATGACCTGGCGAGTGCAATCAAGCATGCGGTAGAAGATTCTTCCTCGTACTATCTGCTCGGCTATTACCTCGATACTCACAAGAACAAGCCTGGCTGGCGCAAACTTCAGGTTGAGGTGTCACGCAAGGATGCGGAAGTGGGAGCGCGCGCCGGCTTCCTGGTTACAAATGCGAGCGTCAATCCGGAAGTAACGCATAAGGCCGACGTCGAGTTTGCCTTGAACTCTCCATTTGAGAGTACGGGTATCGCGGTAACCGAGCAGTGGCAGGGAGCCTTGCCGGATGGTGGCAAAAAGAAGATCGGTTTCGCCTTGCATGTGCCGGCCACAGACCTGATCAACGAGGCGGACAACAATCGCTTCGATGTGGAATTCGTGGCTAGGGCTGCAAAGAAGGGAACCATCGCCGATACCGTGGGACAAACCGTCAAGGGTACGCTTCCTCCAAATGCGCTGGCCAAGATAAAGGCGGACGGGATCTTCTACAGAAGTTCGTTCGACCTGTCTCCAGGCGAATACCAGGTGCGGTTCGTGGTTCGCGACAACCTCAGTGGCAGAATCGGCAGCGTCATCGTGCCGCTGACGGTGAACTAGAAACTAGAATTACTCGTTAGCTCGGCTGTATTAATCAAATCTACGATGCGTTGGTTATCCGATGGGACACTACACTACAGCCACATGGTCTTCTCCGGAGCCGGGGGTTGGCCTTTAGCTTGGGTGGCAGCCTTGGCACGGAAGACTCCGCCTACGGGAGCGTCGGTCAGCAGTTGCTCTGGTTCTTTGAATCCCAGATGGTCAAGCATTCCGATACAGCAAGCGGGATTAGGGAACCAGACGCAGGTCGTGTCGCAAACGCGGTTGTCGGCCGGGCCGCTCTCAACACCATGGGCATAAAACTGCGCCACTGGCGTGGGCGATGTGTCCGCCGAGATCGCGGTTTGCATTAACAGCGTGCCGGAGCACACGGTCTGAATTCTTTCCAATGCCAGCAGCGGATGACGCAAGTGGTACAACACCCCGAAGAACATCACCAGATCGAAGGTTCCAAACCTCTCGGCGCTGATGTCATAGACACTGGCGATTTGCGACCGCACACGCGAGCCGAGGGCCGTCCGGCAGATGTTGAATTTTCGAGTATGGTCGTGACTGCGATCGATAGCCACGACATCTGCCGCGCCGCGCCGCTCGGCCTCGAAGGAGAAGAAGCCTTCGGCGTGTCCGATGTCCAAGACACGCATGCCAGTCATGTCGTCCGGCAAGCCGAAGTAGGGAAGCTTGTCAACCTTCGGGTCGCTCCACCCGGGGGTAACCAGGCCGCCCGGCAGTTCCATGCGATGAAACCAGTAGGGCTCGGCTTCAATCTGTGACTTTAGCCAGTTGTTAAGAGTCGCTCCTTGCAGAGTTCCCACGCAGCATCTCCTCTCGCGACGCATCCAGAGCCCGCCGACAATCTGCTGGCATACCCGAAGTCCTCCGCATCGCGCTGTGCGGAAGCGAGAGCATTATCGCACTCTTGCAGCTACGGCGAGAGTGAGTGCAATCGTGCCATTGGCCACAAGGATCTAGGAAATGCAGAAGCCGAACAGATCTTCCCACACTTGCTGGAACGCTTCGGAGCCGAAGCCCGAGTGGGACTTGAGAAGATCGTAAGCGTCGTATTTCCGAGTGCGCTCATTACGCGGAGCGCGCACCAAGTGATAGTGCCCCACAATATCCATGTGGTCGCCGTCCACGAGGAGCGTTTTTTCGCCATCGGGCCACAGCATCGAAGCCGTGTTGACAATGCCATCGTTGTCCCACAACTCGATGGGACGCGGACGTTGCGCGGCGATCGCGAACGGCACTGGCACCGGCACGTGGTTTGGATCGGGGTAGGTGAAGGGCCCCCCGGCGCACGCGCGGTAACAATAGCGATAAGCAATATCGGTGCGACCGTTGTGGTCTGCTCGTGGAGTGCACTCCGGGTAGCCGAATGGATTCAACAAATCCCAACGGGGTGCAGGACTGCCTTCCTTGAAGCGAAAAGGACGCCTGCCCAACGTCGCATACGAGCGCGTCTGGATATGGAATTTCTTCCAAGTGGCAATCTCGTGCGCGCGCGCCGTAGGACCAAAGTGTGCAGGGCTCGTATCCTCGTCTTCGTCTTCGCGATGTTGATTGGAAGAGCGCGCGGGGTTGGCGTTCGTGACGTTCGGCGGTTGACTGGAGAGGTCATTGATGGCATTGAAATCGGTTGCGATGTGGCGTAGCCATAGCGCGATTTCGGATGCAGCTTCTTGTGCCAGGGCAGTGCGTGTCGGATCGTTGTCGAGACGTGTCTCCGCTTCATCGAACGCGTCTTGTATCGCGTAAACCAGGTCAAGTCTGGTTGTTGCCGCGGCCCAGCCTGAGATCCACTCCTGGATCTTGTCCACTAGAGGCACCTGCGAAGCCACGACCGAGGCCCGCAGGTCAGCAATGATCAATGTCCGCCACAGGGAATGGTCGCGTACCCAATTGGCAATATTCGTGCCCCACTGAGGAACGGAAAGGAACACAACATGGCGGATCGATTCAAGAATAGTTCTGGCGCGTACCGTCGTCCCGTCTACCTGATAGCTTTTGTCGAGTGGGTGGGACAGTTCCCAAAGCAAGTAGCGAATATCGAGACCGCCGGTGGAGTGGCCGACCAGCGCAAGCGTATCGCCCTGCGAGAATTCGCCACGCGCAATACGTTTGGCAAGATAGTCGCGCAATCGCGTGGCTCGCGTCGCGACGGCGGCGGTGGGAAAATTGTCGAAGTAATGCAGCACAGCATGTTCGCGGCGCTGGCTGGCCTTTTTCCAGTCGGCGAATTGCGGGGTTACACCGGCATAGTATTCAAGCTGGCCAAGCGCGTCGAATCCGGCGAATCCGGGGACCAGCACGATGTGCACACGGGCATGAGGCGAGCGATTCGTGGGCATGATTCATTCCCCCGCGATCACCTTATTCCACTTGCCAGTCCGTCGTCGGTGACGAAGCGCATGATGCTTTGGAGACTTCCTGTTATGGGAACGGATGAGGTGCGCTGCATTGTTCTGCGGAACGCGATTGGGTTGGCGGGACACTGCCTCTGAAGTCCACAAACGCAACGAGCACAGTCCCGCAGGAACTGTGCTCGTTCGTCGCTTCGCTCAATTCGCTTAGAACGTGGTTACTGGCAGGTCTCGCTCACCATCTTGACGCTGCTGACCTTCATGTCAACATAGGGCTTGTCACCCGCCTCCGCCTTCTCGGTCGCTTCCTTCTTTTCTTCCTGCGCGTGCGAGAGCGTAATCTGGTGGCCGGTAACGGTTACGGTGTGATTGACATGGGCGGCCAGACCAGATCCCATGAGCTCGTACATCTTGCCGTCCTGCCCCATTAGGTAAAAACCGTCGGGGTGGCTGCCCTGCTTCAGGCAGCCGGTCGCAGACATGGTCTGCTTGGCGCCCGTCATGCCCATGTTGTCCTGCGCACTCAATAGGACGGGTAACAGAGTGAGTAATACAAGGGGAGCCAAACACATGAACACTTTCTTCATCTTTGACATCGTTAATGCTCCTTTCGCCTCCACAATGCCCGAGAAGGCTTGGTTGGCCTTCGGTTAAATGTGTATTTCCTGCCAGCGAAAAAGGGGGCCCTCCTTCAGGGCCATACTACTATCGACGATAGTAGATCGCAAAAAGTTGTCTCTGAGGGGTCGAACCAGGTCAACAAGGCGAGCCGCCAGAGGCGTTCCTGCGGGCCGATTTTGGGGGTTACGCTGCGCTCTGGGAGCGCCTATAATCGATTTAGGAGTATCGCTTTGATCATCCGCTCGAACATGCCGAATGCCTCCGTCGGCGCCTTCAATCAGGCGCGTAGCGTGGGTGTCCGCGATCCCTGGTCACGGCCGATTTCCACCCGTGCGGAGTCGAAATTGTCTCCCTGCATGGCCCGTCCCAACCTCTTCTCCGGCGACTAGCTTCCTGTTTTTCCCTTCGGCCTCCCGCGCCGTCCCAGTCCAACCAGACTGCACCCGCGGGCTGACAGAAGCTCCGGCACACAACCCGTGCCGCAAGCCTTTCGCAGGAGAAACATCATGACCACAAACACTCTGACTCACGTTGCCGGTCCGAACATCAAGACCGCTCTGCCCGGCCCCAATGCCCGGCGCATTCTCGAAGGCGATCAGCGCTACATTTCGCCGTCCTACACCCGTTCCTATCCCGATGGTCGCCAAGCGCGGACGCGGCGTCATCGTTGAGGATGTTGACGGCAACGAGTTCCTCGATTTCTCCGCCGGCATTGCCGTGACCTCCACCGGCCATTGCCATCCCGAGGTCGTGGCCGCCATCCAGAAGCAGGCTGCCGAACTGATTCACATGTCGGGCACCGACTTCTACTACGAGAGCATGGTGACCCTCGGCGAGCGCCTGTCGAAGGTCGCTCCCATGAAGGGGCCGCACAAGATTTACTACGGCAACTCGGGCGCGGAGGCCATCGAAGCGGCGCTGAAGCTGGCGCGCTACCACACCAAGCGGCAGAACATCATTGCGTTCTACGGCGCGTTCCACGGACGCACCATGGGCGCTCTGTCGCTGACGGCTTCGAAGCCGCAACAGAAGCGGCGCTTCTCGCCGATGGTTCCCGGCGTGACCCACGTGCGCTATCCCGATGTGTATCGCGGATGCGTGGGCGGAAGCCAGGAAGCGGAGGCGTTCGCGCTGGGCTGCGCCCGCTTCATCGAAGAAAAGTTGTTCAAGACGACGCTGGCCCCCGAGGAAGTGGCTGCGATTTTTGTCGAGCCGATTCAGGGTGAGGGCGGCTACGTTGTCGCGCCGACGGTGTTCATGCAGGAACTGCGCCGGATCTGCGACCGCCACGGCATCCTGCTGGTGGCGGATGAAGTGCAATCGGGCGCAGGCCGCACCGGAAAGTGGTGGGCCATCCAGCACACCGGCGTCGAGCCCGACATCTTCTGCAGCGCCAAGGGAATCGCCAGCGGTATGCCGCTCGGCATCATGATGTCAAAGGCTGAAATCATGGACTGGGTGCCGGGTTCGCACGCGTCGACTTTCGGCGGAAATCCGGTTTCGATCGCGGCTGCGCTGGCGACCATGGATGTGCTCGAGCGCGAAGGCATCAAGAATGCCGAGGTAGTCGGAAAGCACATCATGGAACGCATCGCCGATTGGCCGCAGCGGCTGGAACTGGTTGGCGACGTCCGCGGACGCGGCCTGATGATCGGAATCGAGATCGTCACCGACAAGAAAGCCAAGACGCAAGGCGGGGCCGAACGCGATCGCATCGTCGAGCTCGCCTTCGAGCGCGGCGTCCTGCTGCTGGGATGCGGGCCGAACAGCATTCGCATCGCGCCTCCGCTCATCGTGAGCAGCGAGCAAGCCGACATCGCGATGGATGTGCTGGAGGAGTGCATCGTGATCGTCGGCAAGGAGCGCCGGGCCTAGAGCAATTCCCGTCGAAAATCATTCACCACGGAGGATCACGGAGGACACGGAGTTCTTGTTTCTATCGAGTTTTCTCCGTGATCTCAGTGGTCTCCGTGCTTGATTTTTATGCCGACGGGTGAGCCGGGCGGTCGAGGTTTCGCCACTCACCCATTGATCCTCCCGCGGCTTGCGATTCTCTTGCGGGTACTACACTGCCTTGCGCGCCGCCCATCCAGGCGTAAGATAAAAAGGTTATTTGACCGAGGTCTGCCGTGCCTGAGTTACGCAAAGATCCAATCATAGGAAGATGGGTAATTATTTCGACCGATCGCTCCAAGCGTCCCACCGACTTCAGCCGTGAGCCAGTGAAAATGAAGGGCGGCTTTTGCCCGTTCTGCTACGGCAATGAAAGCAAGACCCCGCCCGAGGTGCTGGCGTATCGCCCGAACGGCGCTGCGCGTGACACATCGGATTGGACGGTACGCGTGGTGCCCAACAAATTTCCGGCGCTCGGAATCGAGGGAAGCCTGAACCGGCAGGCCGAAGGCATGTTCGACAAGATGAACGGCATTGGGGCGCACGAGGTCATCATCGAGACGCCCGAGCACAACGCTACCCTGGCGAGCATTCCGGAGAAGCGAATTGAAGACGTTTTGTGGGCGTACCGGGACCGCATCGTCGATCTGAAGAAGGACCGGCGCTTCAAGTACATCCTGATCTTCAAGAACCATGGGACGGCGGCCGGCGCAACCCTGGAGCATTCCCACGGGCAGCTCATTGCGCTGCCCATCGTTCCCAAGCATGTCATCGAGGAACTGGAAGGCTCGAAGCAGTATTACATTTATAAAGAGCGCTGCGTCTTATTGCGACATCGTCCGTCAGGAAACCGAGTCGGGAGTGCGCGTGGTTGCCGACGATCACGGCTTCCTCACCGTCGCTCCTTATGCGCCGCGCTTTCCCGTTCGAAACGTGGATCCTGCCCAAACGGCACGAATCGGCGTTTGAGAATTCGTCATCGCAAGTCTATGAGGGACTGGCGAAGGCCTTGAAGAACCTTCTGGTCCGCGCCGACCAGGTACTCGACAATCCCGCCTACAATCTGGTGATTCATACCGCTCCTGTGCAGGAAGCAGCCATGGACCATTACCACTGGCACGTCGAGTTCATGCCGCGGCTCACCAAGACAGCAGGCTTCGAGTGGGGAACAGGCTTCTACCAGAACCCCACGCCTCCCGAAGAAGCTGCCAAGTATCTGCGGGAAGCGAAAATTGAAGTTCCGCAGGCGGTGGCGGCGGAAAGCAAATAGGGTGCAGGACGGGTGGTGCAGCGCTTCAGCGCGAACCGTGGGATCGCGTCAGGCATTGCGCTCATCGCGGTAAGCGCAATGCCTGACGCTCCGGTTTCTTGGCAGCTAGACGCCGGTCTGAAGACCGGTTCTACCCAAATGCGACTCTGTTCTCGCCTTCACGGTGCGCTCTTCACAAATGCGCCCGCTTTGCCGGCATCCAGAAGCTGCTGCGCGTCGAGACGACCGAATAGCTCGATCAGTTTCGCGACCACGCCGGTCCATCCGGTCTGATGGCTGGCTCCCAGGCCGGCGCCGTTATCGCCGTGGAAGTACTCGTAGAACAGGATGTAATCCTTCCATTGGGGATCGGTCTGGAATTTCTCCGTACCGCCGAACACCGGACGCCGGCCGGATTTATCCCGCAGGAAGATCCCTTCCAGACGCTTGGCAATTTCGTGGGACACCTCAAACAGGTTCATCAATTTGCCCGAGCCGGTGGGGCACTCGATTTTGAAGTTGTCGCCGTAATACAGGTAGTACGACATCAAGGCACGGATCAGAATTGCGTTTACCGGCATCCAAATCGGCCCGCGCCAGTTGGAGTTTCCACCGAACATGCCGGTGTCGGACTCCGCCGGAAGATAATTCACCTTGTATTCCTGGCCCCCGACATTGACGACGAAGGGATGGTCGGCATGGTAGCGGGAGAGCGCCCGGATGCCGTACGGGCTGAGGAATTCGTTCTCGTCGAGCATGCGCGTGAGAATCCGGCGCAACCTGTCCTCTTTCACCAGCGCAGCAATGCCGCGTTCGGCATACCCCAGATGCCCTTTGCCGGTTAGGTGAATGCTGTTGCGCAGCTCGGGCATGCGTTCCATGCGTTCATGTAGGATTTTCGTCAATCTCGGACACCGCTCGCGCTGCCAGGGCTCGATCACGGTGGTAGCGGCCAAGGGCAGCAGGCCCACCATGGAGCGCACCTTGAGCCGCCTGGCGCTACCATCCGGCAGGCGCAGGACATCGTAGTAGAATCCATCCTCCTCGTCCCACATACCATCAGGCCCCATCTGATTCATGGCGACCGCGATCCAAAGGAAATGCTCCGCAAACTTCAGGGCCATGTCTTCGTAGAAAGGATCGTGGGCTGCCAACTCTATAGCGATATCCAACATGTTCTGGGAGAACATGGAAACCCACGCGGTGCCGTCAGCCTGCTCCAGGCTGCCGCCGGTGGGCAGCGGCGCGCTGCGGTCGAAGACGCCGATGTTATCCAGCCCGAGGAAGCCGCCTTCAAACAGGTTCTTGCCAAAGCGGTCTTTGCGGTTCACCCACCAACTGAAGTTCAACATCAGCTTGGCAAACGAGCGCTTCAGGAACTCGATGTCGCTTTGCCCTTTGAGGGCCTGCTCCGTGCGGTACAGGAAAATCGTCGCCCAGGCGTGTACCGGTGGATTGACATCGCTGAAGTTCCACTCGTAGGCAGGGATCTGACCGGTCGGATGCAGAAAGAACTCCTGCAGCATCAGGTCGAGCTGTTCCTTGGCGAAGTCGGATCGACCGTGGAGAGCGCGATGGTGTGGAACGCGAGGTCCCAGGCGGCGTACCACGGATACTCCCACTTGTCGGGCATCGAGATGATGTGCTGGTTTATCATGTGGAACCATTCGCGGTTCCGCAAGAAGCGTCCGCCCGGCTTCAACGGATCGATACCGTGTTCCGTGAGCCAAATGTCCACGTCGAAGAAGAAATACTGCTTGGACCACAGCATTCCGGCCAACGCCTGGCGCATGACCAGCGCCTCGTCTGCGCTGACGCGTTCCGGAGTAATGGACTTATAGAACTCATCGGCCTCGCTGTGACGTGTCTGCATCGTTGCATCGAACGCTCTTGAATGGATCGCCCATGGCAGCAGGCGCCAAATCGCTTAGCCGCAGACGGATGGTGGCTGTCTTTCCCGCACCCACATTCAACTGATAGTGTGCTGCCGATTTCGTTCCCGTTTTCTCGGGGTTGACCGCGTTCTGATTTCCGTTCACCACGTAGTTGTTGATCCCGTCTTTGACGTAAGGAGTGGGGTTCGGCGTGCCGAAGAGCCGCTCGTTGTTGGTCTCGTTCTCCGTGAACAGCAGCGGGGCATCTCCCTCGCAGTACAGATAGCGCTCCCCCAGATCGGCATGTGAGGCCGCAATGGCCTGTGCGCCCTTCTGGCCGGATACCTGCTTCAGCGACGGTTTGGGCGTACCTGGCCACCATGTCCAGGTGTTGCGAAACCAGAGGGTCGGCAGGACATCTATTTTCGCGGCCTCAGGACCGCGATTACTCACGCTGATCTGGATGAGGAGGTCCTCTGGGGACTGCTTGGCATATTCCACGAAGACGTCGAAGTAGCGGTCCTCGTTGAAGACGCCTGTGTCCAGGAGTTCGTACTCCATGTCGTTACGGGTGCGCCGCTTGTTCGTCTCGATCAGATTGCTGTAGGGATATTCGCCTTGCGGATACTTGTACAAGTACTTCATGTACGAGTGCGTCGGCGTGCTGTCCAGATAGAAGTAATATTCTTTAACGTCTTCGCCGTGATTGGCTTCGCTGTTCGTCAGCCCGAACATGCGTTCTTTGAGGATGGGGTCTTTGCCGTTCCACAGAGCCACGCTGAAGCACAGCCGCTGATTGTCGTCGCTGATGCCGGCAAGGCCATCCTCACCCCAGTGATAGGCGCGGGACCGGGCCTGGTCGTGAGTGAAGTAGTCCCAGGCATTACCATCCTGGCTGTAGTCCTCGCGAACCGTACCCCACTGCCGTTCGCTAAGATACGGACCCCACTTCCGCCAGGCTACTTTGTTGTCACGGGCTTCCTGTAACCGAAGGTGTTCCGTCGTGAGTTGTGGCGCCATAATTCTCCTCGCTGATAACAATACTTCATGTTTGCGGTGGGTTAAAACAATATTTGTCAATTCCGGCTGAAGGAGCGGCGATCTTCGCATGCGAGCGGTGGTTCGCCCGATCTCATGCGAGAATCGCTGTTACCCTTCCTCGTCTGGCGAATCGCCGGGAGAGGGGCGGTTTCGTTTTACAGACGAAAATATCGCAATCGCAAAATCGAATCAGACAACGAGCCCAGAGGTTTCTCTTACGACTTTTGTGGGATTGCGACGCCGCAATCGCAATGAGTAACTGATATTCTATAACGTGCCGAACACCCGCACTGTAGCTTGGATCGCGGAGCATCTTGAGGCGACAGTTCCACTCTGAAATCGATTCTGAAATACTGGCACAATCCATTACGCTGAGTTCGCGGAGCTGAGCTGGTTCGAGTGGCCGACGAGGTTCGCATGACGCGCAGCCCTTAGTCTTTTCCAACAGCCCTCACTGCATAAGCTGACGGCCTTCACTATAACCTCTGAACAGAAAGAGAGACTCTCGGGTATGAAAAGTGGTGTCTTCGCTGTCCTGATGTTTTGTTGCGTCGGCAGTTTATGCGCGGAACAAGTGACCCTGAAGAATGGCGACCGGTTCACCGGCACCATCGTGACCATGAGCGACAAAAAGCTGGTCCTGAAAACAGAGCATGCGGGTACGATTTCGATTGATTTTGACGCAGTCGCACAGTTTTCTTCCGAGCAGCCGCTGGTCGTAACCCGCACCGACAAGCAAGTAATTTCCGGGACGGTGAAGTCAGAGGATTCGCAAGTGGCCGTGACGACGCCATCGGGTACGCAACAGATTCCGATGGCCGACATCGCGGTTATGCGGTCGCCCGCTGATCAGGCCGCCTACGAGAAGTCGCTGCATCCCGGAATGCATGGAAGGTTGGGATGGGGGCGGCAACTTCGGGCTCGCGCTGGCGCGAGGCAACTCCGACACCACAAACGTCGCTTTGGGCTTCAACGCTGAGCGTCCAACTACGACCGACAAGTGGACCATCCAGGCGGCGTCGATCTATTCGACCAGCGTAACCAACGACATCAGTTCCACCAGCGCTAATGCCTTGGGAGGATTCGTCCGCTACGATCGCAACCTGACCAAGAAGCTGTTTGCCTTTGGCATGTTTGCCGGATCGTACGATCATGCCCAGGACCTCAACGAGCGCATTAACCCCAGCGGTGGTCTCGGCTATCACCTGATCGCGAGCAAAGTCACGACGCTCGACCTCCTGGGCGGTTTTGGCTATACCTACGAGAACTACTCTACGGGCTACAACGGCTCGACGGCTGGCGTCACTAACAATCTGATGAACGCGACGATCGGTGACGAATTCAGCCACAAGTTCACGGCCAACACCTCCGTAGTTCAGGACTTTTATTTCTTCCCCTACCTGAACGGAATCGGAGGTTATCGAGGAGTCTTCGACTTCGGAGTGGCCAGCAAGTTTTATCGTGCGATGACGTGGAACTTGAATTTCGGCGACCGTTACAACAGCAAGCCGGTGGAAGGGAACAAAAACAACGATGTGCTGCTGACGACGGGGCTGGGATTGTCGTTCGGAGGGAAGGCGAAGTAGCTAACGTGGAGCTGATTTAGACTTGACCAGTCTTTAGACGCACAACCCCTTGCTCTGTTTCTGCCGCCGGAGGCTTCATGCTACGTCGCATTCTCCTTCTTATTTTCTGCTGCTTGTTGTGCGGCTTCGCACAGAGTAAACGTCCGTTCACTTTCGAAGACATGATGCAGCTCAAACGCATTGGCGAACCCATCGTTTCCCCTGACGGCAAGTGGGTGGGGTTCAGCGCGGTGGACGTGAACCTCGACGAAAACACGCGCAAGCCGCATCTGTGGATCGTTTCCATCAGTGGTGGCGAGGCGCGTCGCCTCACTCCTGCTAATGGAACCGGAGAGGATCGCGTTCGCTTCTCGCCAGATGCCAAGCGCGTCATGTTCGAGTCGTCGCATGATGGGGCTTCGCAGATCTGGGTGCAGGATTTCGACGCCTCCGGTGGCACTCTGGCTGGCGAACCGCGCAAGGTGACCAACATCTCGACCGAAGCTTCGGGTGGGCTATGGTCGCGCGACGGGAAGAGCATCCTGTTCGTCTCTGAAGTCTATCCCGATTGCAACGACGATGCGTGCAATAAGCAGCGGGACGAGGAGCAGGCCAAGTCGAAGGTGAAGGCCAAGATCTTTACGCAACTGATGTTTCGCCACTGGAACCACTACTTCGATGGCAAGTATAGCCACCTGTTCGTGGTCTCGGCCGATGGAGGCGTGGCGCGCGACTTGACGCCTGGTGCACACGACGTGCCGCCGTTTAGTCTTGGCGGACAGGACCAGTACCAATTTTCGCCAGATGGGCAAGAGATCGCCTTCACGAGCAACATCGATGAAGTGCAAGCCACCAGCACCAACAGCGACGTATTTATTGTGCCCGTCGCCGGCGGAACGCCGAAGAAGATCACCATCAATCCCGGCAGCGATGGAACGCCAATGTATTCGCCCGATGGCAAGTACATCGCGTATCGCTCGCAGTTGCGCGGCGGCTACGAGAGTGACCGCTTCCGCCTGATGCTGTATGAGCGCGCGACCGGCAAGATCACTGACCTGACGCCCAACTTCGATCGCTGGGTCGATTCGATGGCGTGGTCGCCGGACTCGAAGACGATCTACTTCACCGCCGAGAACGAGGGCGAAGCGCCGATCTACCAGATCAACGTCACTGCGGCAAACCCGTGGCCGCAGGAATTGGTGGCTGGCTTCAACGACAGTCCCACGCCGACGCCCGACGGCAAGACACTGCTCTTTGATCGTATGTCAATCGCCGCGCCGAATGAAATCTATAGCGCGCCACTGCTGTTCCCACAATGCCGGATGGCGGTGCCTCCGAATGCATACAGCATCCCAGATTGCCTGTTGTCGAAGGCGCAAGCCGTGACGAATCTGAACGAGTCAGTGCTTTCGCAGGTGGAGATGCAGCCGCTGGAGAATTTCTGGTTCACGGGCGCGGCGAAGGAGAAGGTCCAGGGATTCGTCGTCAAGCCGCCGAACTTCGACGCGAACAAGAAGTATCCGGTGAAGTTTCTTATCCACGGCGGCCCGCAGGGCGCGTGGGGCGATGACTGGTCGTATCGCTGGAATCCCGAGCTGTTCGCCGCCAATGGCTACGTGGTCATCATGGTCAACTTCCACGGCTCGACCGGCTACGGCCAGAAGTTCATTGACGCGATCAACGGCGATTGGGGTGGCGCTCCGTACCATGACCTGATGCTGGGCCTCGACTACGCGGAGAAGACCTATCCGTTCGTTGACAAGGACCGCGAGTGCGCCCTGGGCGCCAGCTACGGCGGATATGCCATCAACTGGATCGAGGGCCACACCACGCGCTTCAAGTGCCTGGTCTCGCACGACGGCATGTTCAACACCGAGTCGGCCTACGGCACGACCGAGGAGCTGTGGTTCAACGAGTGGGAGTTCAAAGGCACTCCGTGGACGAACCGCGAGATGTACCGCAAGTGGTCGCCGCATCTGTCGGCGATAAACTTCAAGACGCCAATCCTGGTGGTGCATGGCCAGCTCGATTACCGGCTCGACGTCTCGGAGGGCTTCCAGTTGTTTACCACCGTGCAGCGGCTGGAGATTCCGTCGAAGATGCTCTACTTCCCCGACGAAGGCCACTGGGTGCTGAAGCCGCAAAACAGCCGGTTGTGGTATCAGACGGTGAATGATTGGGTGGATGAGTGGACGAAAACGAAGAGGTAAAACCGAAGCCCAGCTTTTTTAGAAAACGATGAGACGATTTGTCAGCTAAGGTTTTGCTGTCCGCAACGGGACTCGCCTTTGCTCAACGTTGACCCACCGCTGGGCTATTTCATACCGTCCCACTTCGTGGGACTGGTGCAGAAGTACTCCAGTTCGGCGAAGATCCCCGACAGGTCCACTGCGATGGGCGAGTTCTCGACCGCGAACGACGTGGTCTCGATCCAGCTTCCACTAGAGCAGTCATATCCACGCCGGTTCTGTGGATCCACGACCCAGATATGACGAATTCCCATTTGACGATAGTCACTGAAACGTTCCTGGTAGCGCGAGATGCGGTCTTCTGGCGAGAGTACTTCGATAACGGCGATGGGTGCCCGTTGCAGAACCTGATCAGCCGGGTCACTGCGTGGAAATCAGGCATACGTCAGCGATGCGAAAACGCGTCGGGCTGATGCGCATCCGCAATTCCGTGAAAGCCCGGATATTCCATTCCTTGCCATGATTGCGAAACCATTGAACCAGTGCACTCTGTACTTCGGCGTGATCGAGCTCGCCCACGTTTCTTTCCTGCAGCTCGCCGTCAACGTAGTCGCAGTCCGGACTGTAGCTGCTATGCAGATACTCGCCGACGGAGACTGGAGTTCGGGTCGCGGTTGACATAGCTCCTCACCAATGAGGCTATTGTAACCTGCCTTTCGTGGCAGGCAATTGGAAGCGTTCGTCGCCGCGCAGGTCGCACCACTTGATCGAACTCCGGCTACTGCATAGAATCGCTAGGCATTTTAAAACACGACAGGGGCGTGCGATGGCTCTTCAGATTGGCGATGTAGCTCCAGATTTCGAGGCTGAAACTACCGAAGGGCGCATTCGGTTTCATGAGTGGATGGGCGACTCATGGACCGTCCTGTTTTCCCACCCAAAAGACTTCACACCGGTATGCACCACTGAGCTCGGCTATATGGCAAAGCTGAAACCCGAGTTCGACCGGCGTAATGTCAAAATCATCGGTCTCAGCGTCGATCCCGTTGACAATCACAAACGGTGGTCCGACGACATCGAGGAAACCCAGGGACACGCGCCGAATTACCCTATGATTGGCGACACCGATCTTAAGGTCGCCAAGCTTTACGGGATGCTGGCCGCCGGGGCCGACGGCAGTTGTGAAGGCCGGACAGCAGCCGATAATCAAACCGTGCGCACGGTTTTCGTGGTCGGGCCGGACAAGAAGGTCAAGCTGCTTATTGTCTATCCCATGACGACGGGCCGCAACTTCGACGAGGTGTTGCGAGTAATTGATTCGTTGCAGCTCACGGCGAAGCACAAGGTCGCAACCCCAGTGAATTGGAAGCGGGGTGACGATGTGATCATTTCCGGCGCGGTATCGGACGACGAGGCAAAGAAGATATATCCGCAAGGCTGGAAGGCGCCCCGGCCGTATTTGCGGATTGTGCCGCAACCCAAGGCGTAGGGTTCGATTCTAAATGTCATGGAACCGGAGGGCGCCTTAGTCTAATTCCGCGAAGATTACCGAAAGATCCGACAGCGATGGCAGAGTTTTCGATTGCGAACGAAGTGGTTTCGATCCAGCTTCCGGTGGAGCAGTCGTATTCACGCCGGGTCTGCGGATCGACGACCCAGGCTTGCGACGCCCCCCAAATCATCTGGAGTTCGATCAGAGAATACTGCCGTCGAGTCCGGCGATGAACTGAATGCCCTCGATGAGGAGCTTCTTCAGACGTTGACCGTTGGTTAGGTACACGTCCACCTGAGCCACGGAGGCCGCACTCAAGTGGATGGCATCAGCTGGTGAAACGCGATGCGCAGCCCTTATCTTCGCGTAGCGGTCTGCCGCTTCCAGGTTGAAGGGAAGAACGCGCACGGCCCCGCTCTCGAAGTAGTTGCGAATCTGCTGGGCGGCGCTCGTATGTCCGGTCTTGTAGGCGCCCGTCAGGACCTCACCCATGGTGAAGACACTGGTGCATAGTTCGTCGCCTCTGTCAGACATTCGCCGATGAATCTGTTGTATCTGTGGTCCATGCTTGGGATGGGCCTCGAGCCAATAGATAAACAGCATCGTGTCCCAATAGATCGAGACTCACCTTCCCTCCGCCGCTCTGCGACCATAGAATCTGTTTCGCTCCTCGCGAAGGAAGGCCTCTCCGCCCCCCAGAGACCGTAAGGATTCCTTGAGCAAACCTCGCAGCCCCTCGAAACTTGGTGTCTCCAACGCTTCGGCGTGCGACTCTTTTTCATCCAGCAAGCGGTAGGTATAAACCATTCGAGTACCCATTCCAGAGGGAGGGCCGGAGACGTCTTCGATCACGAGGTGATTTTGTTCAAGAAAGATCCTGGAGGTCAGAGCATTGCAGACGTTGGGGACCCTGTTCTTCAACTTTAAGGCGCGATGGACATCCCCAGCCACGATTCGCACCTGCTTCTCGCCCTTACGGCGGGCCACTGCAACATATTGTCTGACAGCATATGACCTGATTGCGTCTACCGAACGCTCCACCATAACGACTCCTTTTACTTGTCCTTTCAAGCGCCGCAAGCAACATTAACAGACATCTAAATAACAATACATAAATAACATAACAAATAATAACATCCAGCAGCGTTTCTGTCGGCTACGCGACCGTCGCCGCCTGGCAGCATCACTAAGAGGCTGGGCTGAAAGACATTGCGTCGCGGGGTCACGCGGCATTCCGGTTATTGCCGCTTGAAGTACTGCACTGCGCGCTCGTGGGCTTCGGCCTTCTCGCGAGTGGAGAAGGTCCCCAGGTTGCGACGCTTGCCTGTCTTGGCATTCTTCTTGCGGGAATAGAGCCGGTATTCTCCCGACTTCAACTTGCGAATCATGGTTATCTCTCCCTGCAGGATTGGATGCGCCGATCCCTCGCCAGGCGGTGCGGACTATACCGGCAGATGTACCAAGGTCTCGGTCGCAGCTCACAGGCTCCTGTGATCTGTTTCAGAGGCTCGGCAAGCCCCGCCATGTACTATGGTTGAACGTGCAACCTCCGGAACCCAACCAACGCATTGGCGTCATCAATGCCCTGCGCGCCTTCGCCGCAATCTTTGTGGCCTGGGGCCACTTTGTCGCGGGTCAGGGAAAATATCTAAGTCTGTCGGGAAAGTACGGCTACCTGGGCGTGGATATCTTCTTTGTGATCTCGGGGTTTGTCATTCCCTGGAGCCTCTATCGCTCGCGCTATGTTTTGCGCGACTACCCGCGGTTCCTGCTGAAGCGCAATGTGCGTCTGTATCCGCCCTATCTGGCATCCATTGTCATAACCCTGCTGGCAACCAACTTGGTCCTGGTGCCTTTGTTCCACATTCCACGGCTGGAGGTAACTGGACGGAGCCTGTTGCTGCATTTCACCTACCTGAACGACCTGGCGGGCGTGCCCTGGATCAACGTAGTCTATTGGACGCTTGCGATCGAATTTCAGTGGTATGTGCTGGTGGGGTTGCTGCTTCCGTGGTTAGCGAGCGCCTATCGACTGACCCGACTCGTAAGTGCAGCCGCCATGGTTGCAGCCTACTTCGCGGTTCCTAACACCCACCTGGTTTTCAGCCAGGCTGCCGATTTTCCTGATTGGCGTATTCGTCTTTCAATACCGGGCGCGGCTGATTGGGTTGCGCGAAATGTCGGGACTGATCTTCGCCATGGTAGTGGCGATGTGGTTCCCACTGGGTTGGATTGTCGCCGCTGTGTCCGTGGCTACGGGAATCCTCATTGCGCTGTCCACGTTTCAGAACCGCGCGCTGGATAAAGTTGGCGACGTGAGCTATTCGCTATATTTGCTGCATTTGCCGATCGGCGTGAGCACGATCGGCCTCCTGTCGTTCTGGCTCCCTTACTCAGGCAGCTACATCGGTGTGCTTGACGTAGTCGGCCTGTTGGCTTCCGGGCTGGCCGCATGGATCATGTATCAAATTATCGAGAAGCCTTCGCAGCTCCTGTCATCCGGCCTGCGTTTCGCTCATCGCAAGAGTGAGCCGACGCCGAGCGCAGCGATTGCGACTGCGGCTGCCGACTGAGCCAGAACTGCCGCGAAACAGTACCGGTTGAGCTTAAGTGCGGGCAGCCTCGCGCGCGGCCTTCATCACCGTCTTCTGCATACGGTTCTCGCCTGCCCAATAAAGGCTGATCTCATGGCCGTCGGGATCGTTCAGGTAAGCATGCCGCCAGCCCCAGGGCATCATGCGAGGCAATTGGGTGATATAGAAGCCTTTCTGCTGGAGCTTGCGGCAGAAACCGTCGAGATCGCGTACTTCGAAGTACAGGCGCACACCCTCGCTGGCAACGGAGGCGCCCGGTCCGGCCAGATGCAGAGCGATGGTGCCGTCGCCGCCCGGGGCGCGCAAACGAGCATAGATCGGCGTGCCTTCATATCGGAAATCTTCGATGAGCTTGAATCCCATCATGTCGTGATAGAAGCGGATTCCGCGCTCCACGTCCTTGACGTAGATCATGGCGTGGTTGAAGGTGAGCTTCTCGCCAGTCTCTGGAGGAGCGGCAACAGGAGCGGGTGCCGTGGTTGTTCTTGGCTTCGCCTTCCTGGCAGGCGCTCGTTTTGTCGGGCGCGGACTCGCAGCCTTTTTCGCAGAAGCTTTTCTTGACGTTGCCTTCTTTTTTGGCGCTGCTTTCTTCTTCATAGAAGCCCCCGGCTGACAACCGCTTCGGCCAAGCGGCGCAAGTATGGGTTGGACTGCGGCAAATGTCAAGCGAGACCAAGCTCTAACGTCCCGCGGCAGCAGCGTGTCGCGCCGGGCTTGCACGCGCGCGCTGTGTTCAGCCGCCGAAAGATACGCGCCGCCCAGCAACAGCATCCCGCTCCAGAACGACCAGAACATCAGCGTCACCGAAACCGCGAAGGGGCCGTACACTTCCTGAAAATTGAGCCACGGCAGCAGCCAGGATGTAGATGTACTTCGCGGCCTCCGACACCAGGCCGGTGATGATCGCGGCGGGCAATACCGCCAGCGCCGGAACCTTGCCGTGCGGCAGCACCCAGTAGATCAAGAAGTAGATGGCGATTGTCGCCACGATCGCCGAGGCTTTCATCACGATGAATCCCAGACCCTGGAAGACGAAGCTCTGCCCGCCAATCACCAGCCCCAGCATCTTCAGGTTCTGCGCGGTCAGCGCAATCGAAAGCATCGCCAGGCAGCCGCATGCCAGGCCCAGTCCCAGCGAGACCAGCAGGTTCATCAGATAGGAGCGGTTCTTCTTGAAGCCCCAGATGCGGTTGAGCGCGACCTCCAGCGGAAGAAAAATTCCCGTTGAGGTGATCAGCAACATGACGAACGACAGCACCTGGCCCGCGTCCTCGCACGCTGGCCAGAAACTGCAAATTGCGGATCACGAAATCCTTATTGCTGGGCAGATAATCGCGCAACAGCTCCAGCACCACGTTGTACATGGCCTGGGAGTGAATAACCCGGCGGATAACGGTCAGCAGCAGGACGATGAACGGGAAAAACGAGAGGATGGCGTTGGCCGCCACCGAGAAGGCGTAAGTATGTACCTCGGTTTGCGTCAGATAGCGAAGCGTGGACCAGCCATGCCGCCGCAAGCGATGCGACAGGCTGTAGGTTTCCGGCAGGTGTTGAAACAGCTCTTGCCGGTCGTCCTCTTCCAGCAAGCGCTTGGCGGCCGGCCCGGAAGCAGTGGCAGGTCTTGCAACTCTATGGTATCGCTAGACTTAAGCAGCACTCGAGCAATCCGCGGTTGAGGATTGCGAAATGCTCGGCCGTCAGTAGCCCTTTGACGTCTTCACGAGTTACTTCAGAGTTGCTACTCATCGAACCTTAATCGTAACAGAGCACAATCTGCCGATCGGCTGCCTCGAAGCCTCCGGCATTCGCTCGGCCTACCGTTCCCATATTGGAACCGGCGGAACTGCCTGTGATGAAAACACTTGCCAGAATCCCGAGTTCCTGTAATCATCTCCTGCTCCCCTCTCGAATGGGCGAGGGAGGAGCTTTCGGTTCAACCGAAACGCGGATTTGGGTTGATGTTTCTGTCAGCAGTCGAAATTCACGCATTGTACCGGCTCCAGGGATCTGCTCTGTCGCGGACGCATTAGTCCGCCAGCGCTGATTCAAGGGGCTTTTCCATTGCAGAAAAGCTGCGAACTGAGCCGCAACCCTTGTTTCCCGGCAACGTTGAGACGTCTTCCGATCCTGCTCCTCAGGGTTGTGTTCGGAACGTCCGCGAAGCAGGGGTTATTCCAAGTTCTACAGGTGAAAGGAGTAAGTTGTGAGAGAGAAAGGTACAGTCAAGTGGTTTAACGGAGCCAAAGGGTACGGATTCATCCAGAGGTCTACGGGCGAGGATGTGTTCGTGCATTTCTCAGCTATCCAGGAGAACGGATACCGGAGCCTGAACGAGGGCGAGACAGTGGAGTTCGACCTCACCAAGGGTCCAAAAGGCTTCCAGGCCGCCAACGTGCAGCGCGTGTAAGACGTCTCCGCCACGCGGAAGCAGGTCACATTCGCGTCGCTTTGCAGCTAGAGCTTCCGAGTGCGGCCAAAACCACCGAACCCTCCCTCTCGGGAGGGTTCCTTTTCATGAAGTTCGACAGTTCAATTCGCTCTTCAGGCAATCACGCTGCCAGCTGCGACGCATAGCGTCCGGCCAGCGCCGACAGCTTCTGCACCGCGTTGATCCACGGACTGCTGGGCCACTTCCGCTCCAAATGCCTGCTTGTCGGCGTGCGATAACGGTGACATCTTCCAATCCGATAAATCGCAGCATGTGCCGCAAGTAGGGAACCTGGAAGTCGGAGGAAGCCGACGTTGACCCGTCGTCGTACGCTCCGCCGCGAGAGACAATCGCCACTACCCGCTTGTCCGGATGCGATCAAGCCCTTCGGCCCCTTGTCGCTGTAGCTGAAGGTCTTGCCCGCGCGCGCCACCAGATCGAACCACGCCTTTAAGGACGCCGGAATCGAGAAGTTGTGCATGGGCACGCCGAGCACGATTACGTCGGCCGCCATTAGCTCCTCAATAAGCGCGTCGGAAAGCGCCAGTTCTTGCTGCTGCTGGGGCGTTCGCTGGGCCGGCGGCGTGTAAGAGGCCTGAATCCAAGATTCGGTCACGAAAGGCAGTGTGTCCGCAGTCAGGTCGCGCTCGATAATGCGGGCATCCGGGTGCTTCGGCCTTCCACTCTTCGGCAAAGTGCCGGGTCAACCGCCGCGAGACCGAGTTGCTGCGGGGACTCGAATTGATGATCAGCAGGGTATTCATGGCAGTACCTCCAGGGCTGAGCCCGGGTTTAATGTCGCAACACTAAATATATGTGTTGTAACACATATATCGATGTGAGAGTCGTGGCGGATTCAGTCTTTCGAAAGAAGGCGGAATTCAGATCCAGCGGGCCAGAAACTGGTGGTCACGCACTGCGTCGCGGTGACGGGGCCGACTGCTCCCAGCTTCTGGCTCGAAGGTCCGATTCGCATGGAGAATCACACCGCACAAGCGGCTCAACTCGCGGCAGTCTTCGTCATTAAGCCTGCTAAGGCGGGTGCCCACGGCTGCGTCAATGTCGGGCTGCATCTTGGCGAGCAGCTTCAACCCTTTGGCGGTGATGCTGGTCAAAGCCTGGCGCTGATCGTCGTTTCCGCGAGACCGTTTGACCAGGCCACGGGCTTGCAGACGATCCACCAAGCGAGTTACATCGGGAGCACGGTCGATCATGCGCCGGGCGATCTCGCAACGGGCGTGGCCCCGGGGATGAACCCCTCGCAGGATGCGCAGCACGTTGTACTGCGGGCGGGTGATGCGATGCATTTCGCAGAGCTCGTCCATGAGGTCATTCAGCGTATTGGCCGCAACTAGAAGGCTCAGAAGCGCTTCCTGCAGGGGGTCGGCGAACTGCGGTTGGCTAAGGCGTCGGCTGAGGGCCTCGTTCATGCCTTCTTTATAGCCAGAATTTGCGCGCTTGTCACACACTGCGGGCTGTTCGTGCGACGGTCGCGGACACGGGTAAGTCAATTCTTGCCGAAAGTAAGAGCCCTCCGGCCGAGACCGGAGGGCTCGATGCCCCGGGGAAAACTTCAGTCCCGAGTTGGGTGCGGATTGGGCATCGATCATGGCAGCGCGGAGGGGGACTCTCGCGCTCCACGAAGTTAGGCGTGATTCGACGCCACCACGGTTAGCGGAAAACTTACCTGTCTTCCGTCGGCGAAATCGATCACGCAAGAATTTTGGTTCCCAGCGCCCTGTCTCGCACTGGAGATTTAGTACGCTGGCTTTGCTTCGCTCGCACTCTTGTGCTGTGCAATAGACGTGCCACATCAGAATTTGTGAGTCAAAGTGGGTTTAGCGAAATCGGCCGACGCAGCAGAGGTGTAATTCCTGCCAGGAGAGCGCAATTCTGCGCCGGTACCGAGCGTCGCCTAACCGTGTGATTACGGCGCCGTCATTTTCCGGAAGATCATCGGAGTTCGCCCCGCAAACGCCGCAGGGCCCAGCGCGCGTGTTCCGCAACCATCGTGTCCTCATCTCGACTCAACTCTTCCAGTATTGGCAAGAAGCGTTCGTCGTCGCTGTTGCCGAGCGCGATCGTGACATTGCGGCGCAGGCCGTTGAACTGTGCCCGTTTCACCGGCGAACCGCGGAACACTTCGCGGAACTCTTCCAGGCTCAGGCCAGCCAGCCACTCCAGATCGGGATTCACCAACGAAGCGCGCGGCTGCAGCTCTGGCGTGTTCGTCACTGGGGCTTCACGGTTCCACGGGCAAACGTCCTGACAAATATCGCAGCCGAATACCTGGCGGCCGATGCCCGGGCGCAGCTCTTCGGGAATCGCGCCGCGTTTTTCGATCGTGAGATACGAGATGCACTTGGTCGCGTCGAGTTGATAAGGAGCAGGGAAGGCGTTGGTGGGGCAGGCATCGAGACAACGCGTGCAGGAGCCGCAGCGGTCGGGCGGAGGCAGATCGGGCGTCAATTCCAGCGACGTCAGCATGACGCCGAGGAAGAGCCACGATCCCAGCTGCTCGTTCAGGATGCAGGTGTTCTTGCCAATCCAGCCGATCCCTGCGTACTGGGCAAAGATGCGCTCGATGACCGGACCTGTGTCCACGTAGCACCAGGTGCGCGGTGCGGGCATGCTTCTGCTGCTCGCAGATTTCAAGCAGCCGTGCTTCCAGCGCGCGTAGCTTCTCCGAGCACCACTTCGTGATAGTCACGTTGCGACCAGGCGTAGCGCGAGATCCATCCCTGTGCTAGTCGTGCCAGCGTGTGTGGAGTAGGGCTCATCGGTGTTGTAATTGAGGGCGCACACCACGACCGAACGTGCCCAGGGAGCGGCGTTGGCCAGCGAGGCGCGCTTCAGTCTCGCCAGCTGTCATTGCGCGCTTCGAGGTACTTCATTTCACCGGCGCGGCCGTCGGCGATCCATCGGAGGAAAGAAGCGGTGCTCAGGCGTGTCGGCCACCCCGGCAACGCCCGCGAGATCGAAACCAATTTCGGCGGCAAGGCGTTTGATTTCGCGGCTTATGATGGACAAAGGGAGCGTACCGGACATGCTGCTCCGATTATAGGAGGGTGCCTGTCATCAGCCCTGAGCATTTGGCAGTTAGCACTTAACCGTCAATATTCAGCGGTGCCCAGCCAAGCTGGTTTTGCTCGCGTGCTGGTTTTGGTTTCATGTCACGGGGCGAGGCGAGAATGAGTGCAATCGGGGGCGGTGTACTCGCGGAATTGGCTTCTACGGTCCGTGAAATTTGCAGAACTACCCAGCCAGGCACAAGAGGCTTGGATGGGCACCCTCGGAGAGCTAAGCCGACCACCCATCCGTCCGCTTTCTTCCGGCCGCCGCCAAAGACAAGGGGCACTATCGGCTATTCATTTCTTTTGCAGGGCTTTGATTTGCTGGATCAGCGTGTCGATTTCTTCCGGTGTCAGCTTACTGCTGTACTTGGGCATGCGGCCCTTGCCATTGGTAATGATGCTGCGCAGATCGTCGGCGGAGGAGGCAGTGGTCTTTTCGGAGATGAGCGATGGGCCGCCGAAATGGCGGCCCTCGGCGGTTTTACCGTGACATTTCGCGCAGTTTTCTTGGAAGACAGGATTCGCCATTAGACCGGTACCAGGCGGTGGAGTTTGGGCAGCGACTGCAGTGAGTGCAAATAAAAAACAAACGGAGAGGGAAAGGCGGAATGTTTTCAAGCGAACCTCGTTCGGTAATCACTTCGCGTGGATTTTAGATGCTGTAAAAGAGTTTCGGGGTGCGGGTGAGCAGGCTGTGCCAGAGGATGTCGCGGTTTCACGCTGGAGCACACCTGGTGCGACCGAAAGAAGCGGTTTGGCGTGCACCTGGCGCGGGTGTAGGCTGTGACGCTCGGGTAGATCTACACCCTTGCGAGCGGGGTGCAGTGGCCCAAGTTAGCCCAATAGAGGGGTGGTCATCAGGCACCCTCGTGATGGTAGCCTAGGCCAAGTTAGCCCTCGCACCACTGGCCATTAACCATTGATTTTTGCTGCTGATTTCTGATGCGCTGGCGCAGGATGTTTGCTACACTCTGCTGCACTCCGAGGTTAATTTCCATTCCAATTTGAAAGGACTAGCCAATGCATCGTGCTACCGTGAGAATTCTCCTTGTCTGTGTTTGCGTCATGGCATTTTGCCTGGCCGCAACAGCGACAACGCCGACGACGGGAAAGTTCGACATTTATTTCGAAATCACCATTAACTCCACTCTTCCCGCCGACGCGCCGATCAGTTGCTCATTCTCGGTATTTGTGGAGGGTGAAACCCAGGTCTTCGACGAAACCATGACCGTGGCCGGCACCCGAACCGGTAACCACGCAACTTGCACTGTGCCCATGTATTATTCCTGGCTGCTCTCGCACCCGGGCAGTGACATGCTAAGTCTGTCGTATACCGTGACCGACGGATCGAGTCTCCCGTATCGTCAGAGCGTGCAGTCCGCCACGATACCCGTTCCGACAACCGGCACAGCCAGCCATATCTACGTCACGGTGGTCTTGTAGGACGCTGTCTGTAGAGATTCGGCGGATGGCCCTGCACTAGCATTCTGGGGATACCCACCCGAGCTGATTTTGCTTGGGTGGGGTAGTTCTGTGACCTTCACTCGCAACGGCAACGGGTGCCCCATGTTTCGCGCATGGTTTTTGCGCGAAGCAGGGAATCTCCCCCCTACTTTGGTCTACCCAGCCAGGAATACTGCCAGGCGACGGAGAGATTTTGGTAGTCCCCACCAAAGCGGATGTAGGTGCCATTGTTATAACTAACCTTCAGCGTTTGATGTTTGCTTACAGGGACCGCGCCTGTCACTCCAATGCGCGAGCTTGTCTGGCGGGTGGCTGGATTGGCTATGCCGCTCAAACTGGTGACGCCGCCGAACCAGAAATTGCCGTCGAGCGAGAACCAAAACCGTGGTTTCACATCGTAGCTCAGGTGGCCTTCGAAGGAGCCGATGGGCGCTTCCGTTTGAGGCTGGGGATGTGGGGGCGAATAGTATTGGGGATTGGTGGCGTAGAACCAGATTCCGGCGTAGCCATCGAGCACCCAGTGGCCCCATCGTTCGGAATAACCGAATTCCGGTTTGAACGCCCAGCGATTGGCGCCCCAATTGATTAGTTTCGTCGGGTCGTATTGACCCGTGGGCGCCAATACCTTAAGACTGACACCCAGCAAAGTCTTTTGCTTCCATTTGACAAAGTCTTTGGGTGCCATGGCAGGGCCGCCCTTGAGGTTCACGGACAGCCGAAAAGTAGAATCCAGGAGGCCGGAGCGGTAAAGCTGCTTCTGATTCCCAAGCAACGTCCCCTGGAAGGTTCCCACTGCGTAGGGCAATGAGGCGTTAATGTTGGCCGAGCGACCGAAGAAGTTGAACGCATGATAGTAAGTGAAGATTGGCACACTGTATGTTCCGGTTGCGTCAGTAATCGGAACCGCACCATTGAAGGAAAGACCGCCGTCGTAGAAAGAGTACGTCAGAGTAATCGCGTTCGAATGGATTGCCGTGATGACGTACGCACGCGGAGAAAGATCTTGGGCGCTGAGCACTTGCATCGACCCAACGGCGATTGCAGCCCAGCACCCGAGCTTGAATAAGAGTCGCATCCTCTTACCGGGGACTCGCTGTCAAGAGCCAGGAATCCACACTTCCGTTAGAGGTCGATGTTGACGATGGCTGCATAAGTGAGATTTCTGCCGCAAACCTCTTGAAGTACGGGAACCGCCACTATTTGGGCGTGAACGGGGAACACGTCCAGAAAAACCCCGCCCGGCACCAACAGCGCAGGTTGACCTTTACTGCAGCAAGATCAACAGGATGGCAACCGCGATTGCGACGGTTTGCGTTCCGGTGATGGCGCCTCTCGCCATGGAGAAGCAGCCAGCCACCAGGAGGACGATCGAGACGGGAGCGAGTCCCCGCCACCCGAGCTATTAGCCCCGATTTTCAGTATCTCCAGGAAGGTGGGGACTTGAGTTGGCGCTGTCTCAGCCCGGCATCCTGTTGCAATGCGGCCTTTGCCGGTAGCGTCACTCATGGCTTTGGGGCGCATTCCCTTTCAGACGGTACACCATGGCCGTCTTGGTCACGCCCAGCGCCAGCCAATCCTGCACATCCTGCTGCAGCGTGACATAGAACTGCGCAGCCAGTTTCTTCTGCTTGTCGCCCACGGCCTCTCTGCGATCGAACTTGACCTGGAAAGCGAACTCTCCCACCAGAGACTTGTGCTCGCCGCGGGTGCGCCACAACCCGATGTCGCACTTGCCCAGCAGTCCTTTGCCGAAGTCCAGTTGACCAAGCGGAAGCAGTACCTCTTCCACAATGCCTTCGTTCACCAGGCTGATTTTCTCGTCATCGGCCCCCTTGATGGCGGCAAGCGCCGGGAAGACCCTCACCAGAGTGGCCACGGAAGTTCGATCTGCCTCGTGCATCTGGCTCAATCCGAACTGGCAGTTGTGCGAGTAGAGGATGCGGTATCCGCCGACTTGGTCCTTCAGAGGGAGGGCCTCGGCTTTGAACTTGATCCGGTAGGCCCCGGCAATCTTGGGACGCACATCAACCGCCGTAGCCGCCTGCTCATCGGGGTGGCGGAACTTGAAGACGATTTCCGGATCGCCGACGGGAAAGCCATCCACGTAGGCGATACGCCGGCGCAAGATGAAGGCGTTATTGTAGAGACGGAAGTCCGACGTGTCGCCGAAGGTAATTTCCCTGATTTCCGGCCGCAGACCGGTCTTGGCATCGGTGATGAACCCCACGCCGACTTTCTTGGCCGCGCGCTGTACGATCCTGCCGAAATTCGCGAAAGCTCTCCACCGAAGTAAAGCGGTCCGGCTTCAGGATGAGCTTGGCCTCCAGATATTGCACTCGATCCAGAGGCGTGCCGTCGGCATACGCTTGTTCCGGTGCAACGGTCTGCGCATCGGGTGTTTTGATCTGAGATGACTTAACTTTGTCTTTCTTGCCCTTATCCTTCTTGTCTTTCTTATCTTTCTTTGCCACTCCAATACCCCCATGTGCGTGGTCGCCTGATGTTGAGAGCGCGCGTCGGCGACGTGCCCTACATAATTACTCCTCCAAGCGCAGGAGCGCCACTGGAAAAATTCCTAGTTTGAGCTATGCAATTCAGGTATAAGGAGACAGTGGTTGGCCAGAATTCCGCACAAAAGTGGGTCTTGTGAAGGGGAGTTCTGGAGAAACTGTCGGCCAGTTACTTCGAGTGAGCGAGAGCTTCCGCCTTGCGGATGGCTGCCTCATGCAAGTCATAGGCTTCGAGGGCCTTACGAGCTCCTTCGCGGGCCATGCTGGTACTCATTCGCCTCTCCGCTTCGGCGAAGGCATCTTCCGCGTCCTCGTGGGCGTTGTACGCCTCGTCGTCCGCTTCTTTCACCCGATTGACTGCGGCGATGACTTGGGAATCGACCTTCGGCTCGCTTTGCTCTTTCTTGGGCTTTGCTTTCTGCCGCGCTCTGTTTAGCATCGCCGTTTTCCGACACCAGCTTATTGTAAGCAATCTTCAGATCGTCGCTCCATGTAGCCTTACCCTCATCTCGAACTCATCGAGGGCGGCCCTGGCTTCATCGGCGATTGCCGCACACGCTTCTTTTCCAGCAGCCACTTCCAGACGCCCCATTCCATCCCTTGCGTCATGATCGCTCTGGCTTCCTCGACCGCGGGAAGTTTTCGCATTGCAGACCTCGCAAACAAAAATACTAAACGCCTGGACTGAGCACCCAGAGTCCAAGCAGACATTATCGTTGTGCGCCGGTGAGCGGAGCAGCAAAGCACTCTGTTACGGGACACATCCCAGCCTTGCCCGCGCAGCCTCGATGACGGCGCGGACATTTGTTTGGCTCATGTTTGGGGCTCACGGGTCGGTTGCGGTTCCGGAACCCAGCATTCTACTGAGACAAATGCTGCTGTCGCCAGGCATCCTTCAGCTACTTCTTCAAAATATTCTTCCCAAACGAGAACTTCGTTCCCACTACGACCCGCACGCTATTACGACCGCCATTCAGTATGTTCGAGAAAAAATCATAGTGAACAAAGTCGGAGGCTACACGAAGACCGAAGTTCGGGGTGATCTCCCAGGTGACTCCACCTCCGAAGCCGTAGAACACCACGGTGTCAGATTTCGACAAGCTGGAGCCCACAAGGCCGGTAACAATTTCTGTGAGGATGGGGGCGCAGCCCAGTTGGGGCTGACCGCATTGACCAGGCTTGGCCGTGAAGTTTGCGTGCAATGCCCCCAACGCCGGACGCGCGAACAGGGTGACCTTGCTGAAGTGGCGATAGTTGAATTGAGGCCCAGCTTCATACGTATAGGTGGAAGAGTTGTACGGGACCGCCAGCACGAATCCAGGTGGCAGCAGTGGCAGAATCGGCGCTAATGAGGCTTTCGCAGAAGATGAAAGATCGTTGGGTACCAGTGAAGAATGGCCGCTGTTGTAGCTGAAATCGAAACCCATAGTTAGCCAACTCTTCCAGTTGTAGCCAAAGTCACCATCGAATCCGCGTTGGGTCAGATTCAACGACGGCGTGCTGAGATAGGAAAAGGCGCCAAAAGTGGAGAACTGGCGGATGTCGGTCTGTTGAGAGAAACCGGTAAGAGTAGACTAGAAGAACGAATAAAAGTACGATGGAGAGAGTCCTAGGCCGCATGCTAAATCTCCTTTTGCTCGCCCTCAAGTTGGAGCAGGGCGGCCAATTACAAGTTTTTAGCGGGGCGTAAACCGTGAGTGTTCCTTTGCCTCACTGGCTCCGTCCCTACTGTACCTGAATCCAGTTTGCGCCATGTAACGGTCTGGATCAGTAACAAAATGAAATGTTTGTGGTCTGATTCCCAAATTGGCACGCCGACGGATGGGTCAGATTTGCGCCCTTATCACAACAGAGCTGTGACGCCGCTCGTTGGCAAATTCAAACGGATATGCTGTGGATCGGGTTCAATTCGCTCAAGCCCCAGAATGTTTGCGTAGCGTCCCCTCATGACAAGCGCTGAATCCTAGGTAGATGTTTAGCCAGCGATGGTTGTCCCATTTCACTGCACCAGCCGCGAAAGCGTTCTGCCTAATCTGTACGCGCTCCCGCCAGGCGATTTGCGATGATGTTGTAAACGGACGCGTTGAAGGCCAACCCGATGTGCGTGCCTGAAACTTCAAAGTCACAGGTCGCATTTCCCGTGATGCAGTACCGCCAATCGACCACGCCGTCCTGCCGGGTATAGACTGCGGTTTCGAACATCGAACGTGGCATCTTGCGGCGCAGGGAAGACAGAAAGTTGCACGTGCACCGTCCGGTATAGCAGGTGGGAAGCACCCCTGGCCCGTGCTCTTTCAAGATTTGCTTGCGCACTGCTTCGGCGGCGTGCAACACGGTGCGATGGGCCACAGTCCCACGGAAGGGCGAGCCGAGGGTGATTACGGATGCGATATCGTCCGGTCTCTGATTGGCAACTGAGCGCGTAATGATGCCGCCCAGACTGTGGCCTATCAAGTGGATCTTGCGTCCAGTTTCGAGGAGCGCCTTTTCGATGTTCTCATTAAGACGATGCTGGATCAGCAGGTTCGGACATTCCGCGTTGAGGCCAATACCCGAAAAATAGGGACGGTATCCAATGCGCGCCAGCCAGGAATGGAGTTGCTTCAGATAAGAATCAGTGCCTAGGAATCCGGGAACCAGCACAACCCCGGAGCCGTCACCACGTGGAATCCCGAGACCATAGTAGACAGGTGAGGCATGTAGCAAAAGGACCTCTGCTCCAAATAGCGCCTCCTTCCAAATTGTAACGTCAGCCTCTGCATAGTCTTGTCGATAGCCATTGTTAGGCGAGGCCATAGGCGATATCGTGATTTTCCTTTGTGTTTGAGTTTCCGCTTGCGGCCGCACAATCACCGAAGCAGTTAACGCCCAACAACCCCCACCGCGAACCGTTGCGCGCCATCTCCGGTGGGCTAGTGTAAATGGAGCCGTCAAGAGTTGCCAGAGATTTGTAGGATTTTGTGAAAGAAAGGAAGGCCCTGGGCTGGGTCGGCGGGATTGCAGGCACTTGCGATCCTGCAAATCGAGGCGCCACAGCATCGTACTGAGGCGCCTCGAACAACTTCCACAAGTCACACCCTGAGGAGTTACGCTGTTACCACGTCAACTCACTTTTCAGGCTGTAGCGTGGGTTGGTGTCATCTTGATTGTCCGCCCTGGGTGCTTCCTGTGGCGAACTGTCTTGGTAGCCGGTTTGTGCTCGGGAGGACGTTTGGTAACGGTGTCGATCAACGCCTTCTCCGCATTCACAAAATGCTTCACGTTGTCGCGGGTAAAATCCGGCAGTTGCGTAAACGCATTTGGTGAGATCATGTTCAGCGAGCGGTTGGTGGCTTTAAGGCTCGCATTGACCTGATGGCCGGCTACGTCCATCAGCTTCTTTTGTGCCTCGATAAAAGCATCGGTGGCGTGGCGGGCCAACTCGGTGATCTCCGTCGCCTTCCTGGTTTTGCCGTTCTTGCCTTCAGTAGCCTGGGTGGCTTCTTCCTTAATGACGTCCAGGAACTTTTTCTGCGCGTGGACGAAAGTATCGAAGCTTTCGCGAGCGGCTTCGGCCAGACCATCGCCGTCATAAGGCTTGCCGGCCTTCACCGCCGTCAGCCAGTTGTGTACCTGTTTGTTGGCGATCTTAAGAATGTCCTGCTGCATCTCGACAAACGTATTGAAACCGCGACGCATGAAATCGGTGAGGGCTGTGGCTGCCGGAGAACCGCCAACCCGCTCCTTCACGCCGTTGGTGACAAGTTCATATTCCTGCTGGGCCAAGCCGAGGAGCAACTTCTGTCCTTCAATGAAGTTCGTCATTCCCTCTCCGGTCAGATCGGTCAAAATCTCGACCGGACAATAGGCGGGATCGTTCAACCGCTCCCGCAGCATGTGCATTAAATCCGCATTCTGACGTGTGATCAGATCAACCAGGATTCGTTGCGTGGCAAAGACGTTTTCGACACCCTGCTGTACCCATCCAGACAGCAAGGAAACAAAGGATGACTCCCGAGAGACGGCCGTATTGAACTCGGACTTAATCGTTCTAGGCATAATGACCTCCAATTTTGCTGCAACGCAGCATCAACTAAAACATAGTATTTGTTGCGCTCCTTGTCAATGTAAAAGTACAATTATTTTGCGATGCAACAAGGGAGGCAACCATGAGTGCTGACAAAGTGGTCATCAAGAAGTACGCAAACCGCAGACTCTACGACACTTCTGGGAGCCGCTACATCAACCTGGAAGATATTGCCGCTTTGGTCCGAAATGGGAAAGACTTGCAAGTTGTCGACGCCAAGACCGGCGAGGACCTGACACGTGTGACCTTGACCCAGATCATCGTGGAAGACGCGAAGGAGCAGCCAACCGGATTGCCCTTGGAACTGCTGCGGCAGCTCATCGTTGCGTCTGACCGTGTCGGCCAGGAATTCATCATGTGGTATCTGAAGTCGGCGTTCGACGCTTATAAAAAAGTGCAGAGCAGCTTGGAAGACCGTCTAACGAAGGTGCAATCTGCGGCCATGTCTCCATTGCAAATGATGAAGAGTCTCATCCCGGGTGCAGCGACAGAAGAGGCAAGCGAGCCCAGTACGGAATTGCAAGAACTGCGTGAGCGCATCGCGGAGATGGAAGCTCGCCAAGCAAAACCTAAGCGGCCGAAGACGCGACGTCGCACAATAGCACAGAGCGGTCGTTGAACGAATTTTTCCAATGTTCACGCCTTTCCTTGACAATCGCATCCTGGCGGCTCACGATTCGCAATAGACCAGACCCTTATGGCGCAGACTGCAAACATCGTGCAGTTGAAGCCTCGCACACTGGAGGCATTCGCGACGTACATCCGCGAGGTCGAAGCGGCCATGGAGCCGTCATTGCACGGGCGCGGCGCATTCCTGTGGTCCGACACCGATCCCCAGATCGCCCAGCAAGTGCGGCAAGGAGACATTGCCGCGCAATTGTGGTCGGGTGACGCGTCCATCAAAGTGCCGAATGGCCTGATTCACGACTGGGTCGCGGCCGCACTGATTTCGGGCACCACCGTCGCCGACACTCTCGCCCTCATTCAGAATTACGACAACCACAAAAACGTTTACAAGCCCGACGTGATGGATTCGAAACTAATCGCGCAGGACGGCAACGATTTCAAGATATTCTTGCGGCTTCTGAAAAAGAAAATCATTACCGTGGTGCTCGACACCGACCACGACGTGCATTATTCGTCTGTGGACCCTGCCCGCTGGTGCTGTCGCTCCCATACCACGCGAATAGCGGAGGTGGAGGATGCTGGCACGGAGAAAGAGAAGGTGCTGCCGCCTGATACGGGTTACGGCTTCCTGTGGCGCCTGTATTCCTATTGGCGTTTCCAGGAGCGGGATGGCGGCGTGTTCGTCGAGTGCCGCGCTATTTCGCTGACCCGCGACATTCCCATTGGACTGGGATGGGTGATCGAACCCATCATTCGTAAGCTGCCGAAAGAGTCGCTGATCAATACGCTGAAAGCCACACGCGATGCGCTGAGTGCGGCGTAGCGGCCTGTGGACAATCGCTTCACAGCAGGCCGAGGAAGATCTCCGACTTGACCCTGGGCCTGAGAATTCCTTGCGAGCAGGCTGCAACACATTTTTTGCCCATAACGCAGCGGGCCGCCTTCTTGATGCGGGCTCGGGACCTACAATTACCTGTCCATCATTCCAATTCTTAAGTCTGAGCCAAAGTGATGATACCGCTCGCCCTCTTCGTCTCGCTCCTCTTCCTCTACTCCGTCGTTTCGCGACGCGTGGAACGGAGCATCCTCACCGCGCCAATCGTATTCACCGGCGCGGGAATGCTGCTGTCTCCCGCCTTGCAACGGATTCTCGGAACCGCCGTCAATTCAGAGATCTTCCTCGGCATTGCCGAAGTCGGTTTGGTGATGCTGCTTTTTACGGATGCCAGCCGCACTGACCTCAATGTTTTGCGCAGCATTCGCAACCTGCCAGCGCGGTTGTTGAGCACAGGCCTACTGCTGACCATTCTGCTGGGCGCAATGGTCGCGCGGCTCATTTTTCCGCACCTGTCCTTTTGGGAGGCGGGAATCCTGGGCGCCATCCTCGCACCGACCGATGCCGGTCTGGGGCAGATCATCGTGAACAGCCCGCGCGTGCCCACGCGCATTCGCCAGGCGCTCAACGTGGAAGCCGGTCTGAACGACGGACTATCCGTCCCGTTCCTTCTGTTTTTCATCGCACTGGCCGCGGCTGGGACAATGGAGGGTCACGCCGCGCACCTGCCACGGTTCATCATGGAACAACTTGGGATCGGAGCAGTCGTCGGCGCTGGGATCGGCCTTGCCGGCGGGTGGCTGCTGGATCTCGCGCGCCGCAGGGCGTGGATGGCAGAATCGTTCCAGCAAATTGGCGTCGTGGCACTGCCGCTGCTCTGCCTGGCAACGTCGGAGATGCTTGGCGCGAGCATGTTCATTGCGGCCTTCGTCGCCGGCCTGGCCGTGCAGATCGGATTCAAGGAAGCCGGCAAGCACAGCGTCGAGTTTGCGGAGGAGTGGGGACAACTGCTCAACCTCTCCGTGTTCTTCCTCTTTGGCCTGGTGGTGGTGCGCAATTGGTCGCAGGTCAGGTTGGTCGATTGGGTGTACGCAATCCTCAGCCTAACCGTGGTGCGGATGCTGCCCGTGGCGATCGCGCTTATCGGTACCCGCCTAAGCGCGGCCAGCGTGATTTTTATGGGCTGGTTTGGCCCGCGCGGTCTGGCGTCCATAGTGCTCGGTTTGGTGTACCTCGAGCAGGAAATGCACTTGCCCGGGGAGGCCACGATCAAGCTCGCGGTAATGGTGACCGTGATGCTCAGCATCTTTGCCCACGGGATCAGCGCCATGCCGGGCATCAGCCTTTACGAGCGCAAGATCGCGTCGCTCGACGCGGCCGCGCCGGAGCATCAGGAGGCCAAGGTATGAAGACGATACGGATGCGGGCGAATGTTCTCTATCGAATCAGATAGCGGAGACAGAACACGGGCGCGCTCAACAGCCGGAGTTCTTAAATTGACGGTGCTGGACTCTGGATATTATCTTGTCTGCTCGGAGTCCGAGCTCACGCTCAATGCGGCCAGGTTACGTTCCGACCGCCAGCTCTTTCAGCGGCTCCTTCTCCGTCTTAGCCGGAGTTGCAACCGGTGCTGGCTGAGAGCTTGAGGCTCCGGGTGACCCCTTCTTGCGAACCGCCCGTTTCTTCGAAGGCGGAGTCTTCGCGACCTCGAGCGGAATCTTTCCATTCGGCCGCTCGCGCTTGCGCACTTGAGGCTTTGCTTCCGGATCGCCTCCGACTCTGGCAGCAGCACCCGCCCGCAACTTGGCAAAACTCTCATCCACGAATCTCTCCAGGGACTCGAGGTCAGGCGCTGCGTGTACATCGCCGGTGAAGCCGAAAAACGCCGTGCCGTTATAGGTAAGAATGGCGCAATTAATGCCCATCAAGCCGCCGATGGGCACCCACGGATACCAGGACAGCATCTTGTGACCCATGAGGTAGAGCGGAACTTGCGGGCCGGGAATGTTAGTGCAAATGGTATTGCACAGGCTAAGTGGTAGTTGGCTGACCACGGGTCCAACATTTTTCCAGAAAGCATTGGGCAGAGTCGACAACGCACCGCCTAGCAGGCCGACAAATTCAGCCGCACGAGTGCGCTTGAGGAACTCTACTCGTTCAATAACCACGGCCAGCAGCTTAAGCGGATCGAGCATGTCCAGCGGGAGGGGTACCGGCACGAAGGAAATTCGATTCCCCAGTTCCGTGGCGTCTCCGTTGCCGCGTACGTTTACCGGAATCACAATTCGGAGCGACCGCCCGGTCAGGTCAACGCCACGTAGCTCGGCGTAGCGGCCAAAGGCCAAAGTCACCGCCGTAAGGACGACATCATTCACCGTCCCCCCGCACGCGTTCTTGATCGCCTTAATGTCGGCGAGTGGCACCTCGGTCCAGGCGAATTTCTGCGGCCCATTGCAGATCACGTTGAAGGGCAGCCGCTCCGCCGGCGAAGCGAGCTCGGTCATTACGCCCAGCAACTCGGCGGGAACGTCTGCGGGATTAGCCACCGCCTGCTCCGCCATGTTCAGCAATCCCGAATGCAGTGTGAGCGCCCCGTTGAACAGCGAAAGGTACGACTTGGCCAGCCCATCCAGGATGGCCGCTCCTGCATCCCTGGGCGCCGGATGAGGCTCGATCCGCGGTTCCTTCTTAGAGATCGCAGGCGGGGCTGGCGAGGTGTCCATGATGACATTCATCGCGCCGACGCCAGCAATGCCGTCCGCCAGGCAGTGGTGGATTCGAACGATGAGTCCGGTGCGCCCGCCTTTCAGCGGCACCAAAGTGAAATCCCAGAGCGGTCGCTCGCGATCGAGACTCTCGCTTACGATCTTCCCCGCCAGCGCCTTGAGTTCGTCCTCCGTCCCGTGCTTGAGCTTTACCTGTCGAATGTGGTTCCGGATGTCGAACTGAGGATCGAACTCCCAACGGGGAAGGCCAAGATCGAAAGAGGCAGGTACCACATGCTGACGATAGCGGGGGATAAGAGGAAGCTTCGATTCGATGAACGCACGGCAATCCGCGAGCTTTATCTCGCCTTCGAAGACGCTGACGCCTGCGATATTGAGCGGCTGACCTGGGCGTTCGACATGCAGAAACAGCGCGTCGCCCCAGGAGAATGAATTGTTGCCGGCCCCATTTGTCATAGTAACTACCTTCTTCCAGGCTTTGCTTGCAGTTCTGGCCCACACGGGAGCCACTTCAATAATGTGGCTGCCCAACCGGTCGCTCCGGCGTCGAAACCTTCAAGTCAGAAAGGAGAATCGTGACGTCAGCTTCACCAGTTTCAGCACCTTGTAAATATCGACGTTGACGCCGCGCAACACGACCTTGACGGCTTTCTCGTCCGCCGCTCCGGCTAACTTTTCCATCGCTCTTAGCCCACTCGGATCGATCCGGCGCACGGAAGAGAAATCCAGCACCACACCGCCCTGGGTACTGTCCAGTGTTTCACCTGCCGCCTGCAAGGCGGGAACCACACGCTCTCCATCAATCTGAAGCCACTCAGCACTCGTTGTCATACACACGACCATTCCTCAACAGTTTGTTGTTGCGACACCTTGGCCACTGTTGCCACGCTGCGTCCCCGATAGGCGCTCCAAAACAACTCGGACAATTCGCTCAACAGCGGCATGCGCGGGTTCGATCGCCACGAGGGATCGTCAAAGGCAATCTTGACCAAGTCGGGCATCGCCCGCTCGAATTCCTCCTTCGAGATTCCCAAATCGGCGATGGAACGCGGGATCGCCAATCGGTCGAGCAACTGTTCTGTCGCGGCCACCAGGTTCTTCACCTTTTCGTCAATCGTCTGGCCGCCCAGACCCAACAGGTCTGCGACCATCGCATATTTCTTGTGCGCGATATACCCACGCTGGTTCGGCGACGGCATGAACTTAGTGGGTACCCCGGCATTGAAGGCGATGACATGCGGTAGCATGAGCGCGTTGGCCCGGCCGTGGGCGACGCCGAAGCGCGCGCCGAACGCATGAGCCAGCGCGTGATTGACGCCCACCGAGGCGTTGGAAAACGCAATCGCGGCAATGCAGGCGGCATTGTGCATCATGGTGCGCGCCTCCTCATCGTTGGGGTGCTCATAAGCGATAGGCAGGAACTTGAATACCATTCGAATAGCTTGCATGGCGTTGGAGTCGGTGTAGGGTGAGGCGAAAATCGAGACACCCGCTTCCAGAGCATGCGTCAAACAATCGACTCCGGTATCGGCGGTAAGCCCTTTCGGCATTGACATGACGAACTGCGGATCGACGATAGCGACATCCGGACTCAGCGAGTAGTCGGCGAGCGTCACCTTGCGCCCTTGCTCTTTGTCGGTCAGGACGGCAAACGGAGTGACTTCGCTGCCGGTTCCACTGGTGGTGGAAATGGCGATCAGACGCGCCCTAGTGACTTTCTCGGTTGGGTACTGGACGACGCGCTTGCGGAGATCCAGAAATGGCGCGGCCAACTCCTCCAGATCAGCGTCCGGTGACTCGTACTTGAGCTTCATGATCTTCGCCGCATCGATCACCGACCCGCCGCCCAACGCGATGATTTGGTCCGCCTTGTAGAAATTCAGCGCCTCAACTCCTTGCATCACGACCTTCACTTCCGGTTCCGCGTCTGGGATGACCGAGACATGCACCAGAGTTTCCGGTGAAATGTGGCGACGGACGGTGTCTACATGGCCGATGTGTTCCATGGCCGGGTTGGTGATGATGATGGTGGAGCGCGACGGGAAATGGCGCAGGTTCTCCACGGCATTCATGTTGAAGTAAATCTGATTGGGAACTCGGAACCACATATGGGCTTGTGTCCTTCGCGCCACGCGTTTGATGTTGAGGTAGTTGTACACGTTTACGTTATCGGTGGTGCTGTTGCCTCCACCGGTTCCGCATCCGAAGGAGAAGGTGGGCACCATGTCGTTGTAAACGCCACCCAGCGCTCCGATCGATCCCGGCGAATTCACAATGATCCGGCCCGCGTTAATCACCTCCCCAAACTTTTGGATGATCTCCTCGTTGCGCGAGAAAATGACCGCCGTATGTCCAATTCCTCCGGCATGATTCACGTCCACGCATACTTTGAGCGCCTCGTCGACGGATTTCGCCCGGTAGACGGCGAGCACGGGGAACAACTTCTCGACTGACAGAGGATATTCGCGACCCACGCCTTGAATCGGCGCAATCAGTATTTTGGTGTTCGGCTTGACCGAAAGACCGACCATGCGGGCGATGTCAGTGGCTTTTTGACCGACGGCCAAGGGTTGCATGAATCCAGTTTTGGGGTCGATTACCGTGCGTCCCAGCAGTTCCGTCTCTTTCTCATTGCAGATGTGCGCGCCCAGGTCCGAAAATTTTTGCAGCACCGAGTTATAAATCTCGTCATCGATCGCCACCGTCTGCTCGGAGGCGCAAATCGTTCCGTTATCGAAGGTTTTGGAAGTGATGATGTCCACCACGGCCATGTTCAGGTCTGCCGTTTTTTCCAGATAGACTGGTGTATTGCCCGGGCCTACGCCCAAGGCTGGTTTACCGGAGCTATAAGCGGCTTTGACCATGCCTGGTCCGCCCGTAGCATCGATCAGGCCAACGTCTTTGTGCCGCATCAGGTATGCATTGTCCTGCAGGGTGTGCGACTCCAGGCAAGTGAAAACGCCTTCGGGTGCCCCGTGCTTTAATGCCGCCTCATACATGATCCGTACGGCCTCATAGCAACAATGCTCGGCGCTTGGATGCGGACTGAAAATGACCGCGTTTCGCGTCTTGATGGCCATGATGCATTTGAACAGGACGGTCGAAGTGGGGTTCGTAATCGGTGTGAGCGAAAAGATGACCCCGATCGGTTCAGCCACTTCCACTACGCCGCGTTCCGGAAACTCGCGAATCGTGCCAACGGTACGTTTGTCCTTGACGTAGTTGTAGACGAACTCCGTGGCCACCATGTTCTTAAGGGCCTTGTCTTCCACAACTCCAAGTCTGGTTTCCTCGATTGCAAGACGGGCAAGATATTGAGCTTGCTCCAGTCCAGCCAACACCATCGGTTTCACAATACGATCGACGTCCTCTTGCGTGTATTGGGTAAAGACGGCAGCGGCGGTGCGGGCTTGGCTGACAAGCCCTTCCAAGTAGGCAATCCGTTCTTCACTGAGGGTTGCGGCGATCTCTGGCATGCTTCTACGTCCTTTCAAATTTCCCGGGGATGGTGCCCCAGCATTTCAGCGGCGGTCACGGAATCTCAAGTTCCCATCATGGGACAGCTATGACCCGAGATGCAGTGACGAGCGAACACCATGGGTGTGATTCCCGTTACAGGAATGGGGGAGCTTCGATTTGCGCAATCATCGCCGTCGCGCAGGCCGTTGTGAGAAGGTGAAAGAGACGGGGAGACAACGCATTGTTCCCCATGACTGCGATAATCAGGAGCATTGGTCCCACTCGCACAGGAGGTCGACATGCCATCTGACAGCGGCGAATACGACTTCGATTTCATCGTCATCGGCTCGGGCTTTGGAGGGAGCGTTACCGCCCACCGGCTTGTCGAGAAGGGATACCGGGTTGCGGTCATGGAGATGGGCCGCCGCTGGACACCGGAGACATTGCCGCGCACCAGTTGGTCCATTCATCGCTGGTTTTGGCGTCCCAGTCTCGCGTTGCGGGGCTTCTTCAGCATGAGATATTTCAGGCATGTCACCATTCTGCACGGCTGTGCAGTCGGTGGCGGATCCATCACCTACGCCTGTACACTCCTTCAACCTCCAGACAAAGTTTGGGCCTACGGATCGTGGAAAGGTTTAGCGGAGTGGAAGGCGGAGATGCCGCGGCATTACGCCACGGCCTCGCGGATGCTGGGCGTTACAGAAAACAAAATCCTCGGACCTGCGGACCGTCTTCTGAAGAAAGTCGCCGAAGCTTCAGGAATCGGAGAAACGTTTTACCGGACAAGGGTGGCTATTTTTCAAGCTCGTGAAGGAGAGCCTGGTGGCCAGACCTTTGCTGATCCATACTTCGGCGGAGAAGGGCCGGAGCGGACGACCTGCATTGGTTGCGGCGGCTGTATGATGGGCTGCCGGCACGGCGCGAAAAATACTCTCGACCAGAACTATCTTTACCTGGCAGAAAAGCACGGCGCCCAAGTTTTTGCAGAAACCAGAGTGGTGGATGTTAAACCGGTTGATGGAATGACCGATGGCAGTCGTGGCTATGAAGTCTCGACGGTGAAGTCCACGGCCCATTTCAATCGTCATCCCAAGCGCTTCACTTGTCGCGGCGTGGTTTTTTCAGCGTCATCGCTCGGCACCATGGAATTGCTCTTTCATCTGAAGGAAAAAGGCTCTTTACCGGCGATCAGCGATCAATTGGGCAGGCGGGTGCGCACCAACTCCGAGTCCCTTATCGGAGTTCGCTTACCGGGCGTCAGCGAAGATTTGTCCAAAGGGGTCGCCATTGGATCGGGTGTATATATCGATGAACACACCCACATTGAAGCAGTACGGTATCCCGACGGCTCGGATACGATGGGCTTGCTGGCCACCATCCTGACGGGTGGCCGTCCTGGCCCCGGGCGGATCGCACTGTGGATCAGGAACCTCTTCGTCGCATTGCTGCAGCATCCCATAAAGACTTTTCGGATCCTGCAGCCGGTAGGCTGGGCGCGCGAATCCGTAATCCTGCTTTGTATGCAGGCGCTGGACGGGCACATTGACATGCGATGGGAGCGGCACTTCTACTGGCCGTTTCGGAAATTTCTGGTCAGTCGCGGCCAGAGGGTACCCACTTTTATTCCCACGGCCAATGAGTTTGCCGAGAAGTTTGCGCGGATTGCCGGCGGCACGGCTATGAGCATGTTGCCGGAAATACTGTTCGATGTCCCCGGCACCGCTCACTGTCTCGGAGGGGCTGTAATCGGCAGCTCAACTGAGGACGGGGTGGTGGATTATCGCAACCGCGTTTTTGGATATAAGAACATGTATGTCTGCGACGGATCAGTTGTCGCAGCCAATCTTGGCGTCAATCCGAGTCTGACCATCGCTGCCCTGACGGAACGCGCGATGAGTTTCATCCCCCAGGTATCGGACACGAGTTGGAACGACGCAGCTGAGCAAGCTGAAATGCAGAGCCGCTGACGAACTGTGACTTTCTCGGCGTCGTCTTACTTCCGGATCAAACAGTACTCGCCAAGTTTTTCGCTGGTCGCCGGATCAGCCGTAGTCGGGTAGAGATCGACGTTGGTGCATTCATATATCCCCCAATTCTTGGGAAGTCGCACCATCAAATAGGTACCTGCCTCCACGGCCTTGCAGCCGGACATGCCCTTATTGCAATGCAAGACGAAAGACTCTGCGGCTTGCTCAGGCGTAGCTACCTGCTGCACTGTGAGAATCACCACACCATTGTTTACTTCACTGCCTTTTACGGTGATGGTGGACTTTTCCTGCGCCACCACTTGAATTCCGGCCAATAGCCCGAGAAGAATGATTGCTTTTCTCATAAGCGTAGCCTCCTCATTCGACGGTTCGTTCGCGCAGCCCCGCGCAAGTCGAGTTCGGCGGGGGGAGGATGCCATCGGTCTGCGCAGACAGCCTTGCGGATGAGCCTGCCCTCAGATCAATGATCGCGCTTAGTGCATTGGTTTGTCTGTGACGAATGATGCATGATGCTGGGTCGATTTCCCGACCCCGGGCGGTTTCATTTCGGAGAAAGACATTGCCAGCGGGTAAGGTTTGCGGCCGGCTAGGCTGTCTCTCGCAACAGGAAATCCGTGAGCGCACGCAAGCCGGGCCCGGGTGTCGTATCCCCAGAATCTGTTCCCCCATTTTCCATAACGAAAATCTTTACGTTGGTGTAACATAAGCAACCTGTCGTTCACACTGCTGCTTCCCGTAACCAAACTGTATGGTCCGCCGTTCCCTGGATGACCCGTCCTTAGTGCTGAATCGCGAAGCCTCCTGGCTGGCCTTTAACCGTCGTGTGCTGGAGGAAGCCGAGAGCCCGCGCAACCCTCTGCTCGAACGTGTGAAGTTTCTTGCCATCACTGCCCGCAACCTCGACGAGTTCTTCGAGATTCGAGTTGGCGGCCTGATGCAGCGCATTGAGGATAGCCAGACCGATCCGGGGCCGGACGGACTCACTCCGCAGGAAGAAGCACAACTGGTGGCACGCCTCACCCACGAGTTCATGCGCGATCAGTATCGCTGCTGGAACCATGCTCTGCGGCCTGAACTGGCCCAGGAGGGCATTCGAGTCGTAGGGATGAAGGAGTTGACGAGCGAGCAGAGGGCGTTCGTCGAAGAATACTGCGAGCGCGAGCTTGATCCACTGCTCACTCCGGTGACCGTCGATCCGGCTCACCCGTTTCCCCGCGTCATCAACAAGGCATTGTGCCAGGCCCTTCTGTTGCGGAGGCGACGCCGTGCTTCCACTAATTACATGGGCGTGGTGACCGTCCCCCGCGTGTTGCCACGGTTGATTAAGCTGCCGCCCCGCAATGGCAGTGAAGACTACATCTTTCTTGCCGATCTGGTTGCGTCGCACACCATGGAGATGTACCGCGGTTACGAGATCATCTCCGAGGCCGCATTTCGCGTGACGCGCAACAGCAATCTGTATCTTCAGGAGGAAGAGTCGCGCAACTTGCTGGAATCGGTCCGCACCGAATTGCACAACCGTCGCAAAGGCGATGCCGTGCGTTTGGAAATCGAGGCCGATGCTAATCCCGAAATGGTGGATCGATTGCGTGGCTACTTCGAGATGGAAGATTGGCAGGTGTACCGCACCGAGGGGCCGGTCAACTTGTCGCGACTTTTTCACTTTTATGAAGAGACGCAGCGGCCCGATTTGAAGTTCAAGCCTTTCGTGCCGCGCGAGCTGCAGTTGAACCGCAAATCGCGTGACATCTTTCAAGAGGTCCGCCATCGCGACATCCTCTTGCACCATCCTTACGATTCCTATAACTCCGTAGTGGGGTTCATTCGCGCCGCCGCGGACGATCCCGACGTGCTTTCGATCAAACAGACGCTCTACCGTACCAGTGAAGATTCGCCCATCGTGCAGGCGTTGATTGAAGCCTCCGCCAAAAAGGAAGTCACGGTGGTGGTTGAGGTGAAAGCGCGTTTCGACGAAGCCAGCAATATCCGTTGGGCGCGCTCGCTGGAAGACGCGGGGGTACAGGTGTTTCACGGACTGGTCGGCCTCAAGACCCATTGCAAGCTGGCTCTAGTCGTGCGCAAAGATCCTGACCACGAGACCAGGCTCTACGCCCACTTGGGGACTGGAAATTACAACTCGATTACGGCGACATACTACACCGACTTAAGCCTGCTGACGGCTGACCCGGAAATCACGTCCGCGGTGCACGGAGTGTTTAACTTCCTGACTGCCTATGCGGAGCGGCCGAATTACGACCCGCTACTAGTGGCGCCGATCAATCTGGCGGAGCGCTGCATTAATCTCATCGCCCGCGAGGCCGATCACGCTCGAAAAGGGCGTCCCGCTCGCATCATTGCCAAAATGAATTCGCTGCTCGACCTCAACATCATTCGTGAACTGTACCGTGCGTCGCAGGCAGGAGTTCAGATCGATCTCATCGTGCGAGGGATATGTGGATTGAGGCCCGGAGTGCGTGGCGTCAGCGATCACATACGTGTGCGTAGCATTGTGGGACGCTTCCTCGAACATACCCGGATACTCTACTTCGCCAATGGCGGCGACGAAGAGATCTATCTGGGCAGCGCCGATTGGATGCCGCGAAATCTGTACGAACGGGTGGAAACTGTATTCCCCATCAGGGACCCGATGTTGAAACAGCGCATCCGGGGCGAGATACTGGAGGCATATTTGGCCGACAATACCGAAGCGCGTCTGCTGCAATCGGACGGCTCCTATTTGCATGCTGATTCGGCATCGCCTTCCGGAAGGCGTGGTGTCCGGTTTAACGCTCAGGAGTTTCTAATCGAGCTTTCCGAGGGTAAAGTCACCTTGGATGCAATCCCGGCACTGCCGTCTTATCGCCGGCGTAGCACTCGCCAGACGGTTAGGGCAAAATAGTCAACATGGACATTTATTTTTTGCGTCACGCCAACGCTGGGGAACCAAGAGTCAATTCGGCCAAGGATGAGAAACGGCCCATTGACAAGCTGGGGATCGAACAGTCCCACGATGTGGGACGGGCTCTTGCCGCGCTCGATGTAAGCCCTGATGTGATTATCTCCAGTCCGTTACGGCGTGCGACCCAGACCGCAGCGGTGGTTGCCAACGAACTGGGACACGAAGACAAGGTCTTCATCGATGCTGCGCTTCGGCCGGAGTCGAGCTATGAGAAGTTTCAGGACCTGCTTCGGCGCCACAGCCGGAGGGACGCAATAATGGTGGTGGGCCACAATCCCAGCATGACCGAGTTCCTGAATACTCTTCTCTCCAATGGCGCACCGCTGCACGCCGTTGAACTGAAAAAGGGTGCGGTGGCCAAGGTCGAAAAGGACGGTCGCAAGCCTGCAGTCCTGAGGTGGTGCATGCCGCCCAAGGTGGTGCGCTCGATTCAGCAGGCTTCAGCCAGCAGTTCGCGGCCGAAGACGGTCCGGAAGTAATCTTTCTCCTGCTCCACAGCCCACAACTCCAGTTCAATTCCCTCCGACGGACTCGGTGTCAGCATTAGGCGCACACGACCGTCCTGGTGCACCCGGACTTTCAACTGTTGCACCGCGCCACGGCGCCCTTGATCGAGGGCGCGCGCCAGGCGTAGCAATGCGACGGCCTTGGTAACGTGGATCTGGTCGATGCCGGGCAGAAGCCCCATTACGCGATCACTAGGCGAGGGCAGCGACTTACCAACATAGCGGGCGATGGCGGCGATGATACGTCGCTGCAAGGGGGTGTACCCGAAGATTTCCGAGTGGGCGATGACGTAATAGGTATGACGGCGCCGTCCGGAACGATTGATATACGCTCCGACTTCATGCAGCATCGCCGCTGCTTCCAGCCAATCGGCGTACTGCGGCGGCAACTGGTGAACCGGCTGCAATCGGCGGAACAACTGCATGGCGACATCGCGAATGCGCTGGGCAAACGGCAAATCGGCGCCGTAGTGCTTGGCTGCGGACAGCAAGGCATCGTGCCGCTCCGATTCCACACGTTCCCGCATGACCGCGCTGCCGTTGTAGTCGGCCATCATCTGCGCTAACAGGCCGTCGCGCAGTCCGAGCGGCAGGTAACGGAAGCTGCGCAGGTTACACAGTTGCATGAGTTCAGCGAAGACCATCGAGCCGGCAACGATGATCTCCGCGCGCCTTGGTCCGATGCCGGGGAGTGCGCGGCGCTGCGCCAGGTTGCGCCGGCTCAGAGTGTTCAGCAAGGTCGCCACTGCGGGCTTGGGCACCGTCAACGGTTTGCTTTCGTTGTAGCTGCGGATTTTGGCGGCGTACAAACCCGAGAGCGCAGCCGGCGTGCCGGAGGTAGCGATGGATATCTGCAATTTCGCGCTGGCAATCCGTTTCTGGATGCGGGAAACCTCGCGTTGGATGAACCCACGCATTTGCTGCAGTTCTTTTTTCTTGGGTGGGTCATGATGGAGGAAAGTCTGGGTGAGGCGCACGGCTCCGATAGGGAGGCTGACCATATCCTCGATGTGGCCGGAGATCGAGATGGTCAACTCGCAACTGCCGCCGCCCAAATCGATCAGCAGGGCCCGACTGCTGGCGATGCGGGCATTGGAAAGTATGCCGAGGTGAATGAGGCGGCCTTCTTCCAACCCTGAGATGATCTCTGTTCTCCACCCGGTCGCGCTGCGCACCCAATCCAGGAAGGCGCGGCTGTTGCGCGCGTCACGCAATGCGCTGGTGGCGACCACGCGCACGCGATCCGCAGCGTAGGTTTGCGCGGCACGGTGAAAGCGCCGTAGCACTTGCAAGGTCTGCGACATGGCCTGCGGATCGAGAGTGCCATTGGCAAATACGCTTTCCCCAAGACGTGTGACCTCGCGATCATCGTGGAGCGTCTCCAGACGACCGCGTACGGCCTTGGCTATCTTCAGCCGGACCGAGTTCGAACCGATATCAACCGCAGCGAAAGTTGGCATGCAATTTCAAGTACCCACGTTAGGATTTGGAGCGAACGGCCCGCCGAAGTATTCTCGTTCGCCGCCCGTGACGTGTGATCCGCAAAATTAGGAAGATAGATGCCACCACGCCACTTTGCAACCGTTGCTCTCACCGACTTCGGCTTTGGGACACGCCTTCCCATACCCAGCCACCTTACATTCATCACATTGCACCCAGGTTAATGCGAGTTGAAGTATTCTGTTTTGTGGCGCCAGTCAGGCCACAATTGCGGTCCAACCCCGATTTATGGCCAAGCATTTCTGGGAATCCGAACGCGACCTGTTGCGCACTTTGGAACAGGAGAAGCAGGAGTTTGCGCGGCCGGCGTCGCGGAAATCCCGGCTGGGGCTGGCAGTCCGTGCCCTGCGCCACCGTAACTTCCAGTTGTTCTTTGCCGGCCAAGCCATCTCACTAATCGGTACCTGGATGCAGACCGTCGCCCAGTCTTGGCTGGTGTATCGCATGACGGGCTCGGCATTGCTGTTGGGAACGGTGGGATTTGCCAGCCAGATCCCAGTATTCATCATGGCGCCGATTGGTGGCATTGTCGCCGATCGCAACAACCGGCGTCGCGTGGTCATCGGCACGCAAATCGCTTCCATGATATTGGCCGCAATCCTTGCGCTGCTTACTCTGTCGGGTCGCATTCAAGTCTGGCAAATCATGGCGATCGCCGCCGGCCTCGGCGTGGTAAATGCGTTCGACATTCCTGCGCGACAGGCGTTTCTGATTGACATGGTCGGCAGGGAAGACCTGCTGAACGCGATCGCCTTGAACTCTTCCATGTTCAACGGGGCCCGCATCATCGGCCCCGCCATTGCCGGCATATTAGTCGCATCCATCGGTGAAGGCTGGTGCTTCTTCGCCAATGCGGTGAGCTATATCGCAGTGATCGTTGGCCTGCTACTCATGCGCATCAGACATCCCGCCAAGCTTGCCAACCAGGGATCGCCTCTGGAGAACATCCTTGAGGGATTTGCTTTCGTGCGGAATACGGGTCCCGTCCGCGCCATTCTGCTATTGCTTGGAGTCGTCAGTTTTGTAGGAATGCCGTATGCGGTCTTGATGCCGGTCTTCGCGGACAAGATCCTGCACGGAGGTGCCCGGGGACTGGGCATTCTGATGGGAGCTACTGGCGTCGGAGCGTTGCTCGGCGCGGCCAGCCTGGCGGCCCGCGTCGGCGTTAAAGGTCTGGGGAAGTTGATTGCTTTTTCTGCTGGGGGATTTGGGTTCAGCCTGATTCTCTTCTCGTCTTCGAGAATATTCTGGTTGTCCACCATTCTGCTTGTGCCTGTGGGCTTCGCCATGATGGTTCAGATGGCTTCTTCCAACACGCTCATTCAGGCCATGGTTCCCGACAAGCTCCGGGGCAGGGTCATGTCGGTGTACTCCATGATGTTTATGGGCATGGCACCGCTGGGAGCGCTTTCTGCTGGCGCTTTAGCCCATCATCTGGGCGCTCCCTGGACGGTCGCGACGGGAGGGGTGGTATGTATCGCCGCGGCCATCTGGTTTGGCAGGCACATGCCATCGCTGCGCGCGGAGGCCCGCGAGTTAGTTCTTGCGCAAGGAATGACGGGCGGTTCGCCCGCGCAAGAGATAACCAGCCGCGGATTGTCCTGAGCTGGCGGTTCTAGTGCGGCGGTGCCGCGGGCTTGTGAACCGTGGTGCCACTGCTCACCCCCAAGCGACGAAGCCGGTCGCGGGCCTGTGATGCTTCGATAGAGCGAGGATAGCGGGCGATGAGGCTGTTCAACTCACGAATGCCGGCATCGCGCTGCCCAAGCTCAAGCAGGGCGTACCCTTTCTTGAGTTGCGCCGCCGCTGCCTTGTTCCCGCCGGGATACTGCTCCAGGACTTTGTCGTAGTCACGCACCGCCGCCTCGAAATTTCCCTGACGATACTCAATGTCGGCGAGATAGAACTGCGCATTCCCAGCGAGATCGGTGTTGGAGTAGTACTTGACGTAGTCGTTGAATTCCTGCGAAGACAAATCGTATTTCCCCGAGTTGTAATCCCGCAGCGCGTTGTTGTACAGAACGTCCGCTGGAGGCGCCTGGGAAGCAGCCGGATTGGACTCTGCTCCCGCTCCCGGGCTCGGCGATCCGCCGGCGGCCGTCATTCCAGGCTGTCCGGCGGCCAGGTTCTGCCCACCTCCCTGCATGTCGTCGAGCTGCTTGATTACCTTGGCCAGGCGCGATTTCAACTCGTCCACCGTGTCGTGCAGCGACTGCACCTGTCCCGAGAGCTGTTCCATGCGGCCGTTAGTGTCGCTGGCCTGACCCTGCATTTTTTGTTGCAAGTCATTCACGGCGGTGTTCATCTTGTTGACGCTGTCAGCGCTCTGCTCGATCAGGTTCTTCATCACGCCCATGTTCATGTCGATGGATTGCTGCATGCGACCCACTTGGTCCTGCAGGGCCTGAACCTGGGTTTGCAGTTGGATCATTTCTTTGCTCACGCCGGCCGCCGGGATAACGGTCGCCAGCATCAATGCCGCGATTGCCGGCCAAGCCACATTGTTCCGAAGTTGCATAGTCCTGTCCTTCGCTCTGGTGATCAGACTACACCAGTGAAAAAAGGTATCAGAGGTCCAAAGACTGTCGTCTGCTAAAGCCGACTCCTATTGACATCAGTGGCTGACGGACGCGGGCCTGAGGCCGGTACCTACCCGAACGTCGCTTCCGTCAGCGACCTCTCCACTCTCAGCAGGGGCGTCCGCTCCTACTTCTGATAAACAAAGTGAGCGCGGCGGTTTTGCTGCCAGCATGACTCGTTGCTCTCCGTGCAGAACGGTTTTTCCTTTCCGTAGCTGATGGTTCGCATGCGGTCGGGAGAGATACCAAGCTGCGCCAAATCCTGCTTGGCTGCGTTAGCACGATTGTCGCCCAGCGCCAGGTTGTATTCGGTCGAACCGCGTTCGTCGCAGTGGCCCTCAATGGTGAACTTCATGCTCGGGTGTTGCTGCAGAAAACGAGCATCTGCCTGCAAGACTTGTTGATACTGTGTAGAAATGTCATAGCTGTCGTAGTCGTAGAACACGTCCTTCATGTTCGCTGAGAACAACTGCTCCTCCGTGCCGCTGGAGGTTTGCTGCGGAGGTGGCGGAGGAGCTGCCACGACCGTGATACGCGCGGTGGCTTCCTGCGTGCCGGAAACGTTCTTTGCCACCAGGTGGTAGGTCGTCGACTCAGCCGGCATTACGGTACGCGAACCGTTCGCGTCGACCTGGCCTAGTTGATCTATGGTCACGTCGGTCGCATGTTCAGTCTTCCACGTCAAAGTGCTCGCCTGGCCCGCTTGAAGGGTATTTGGATTGGCCGTCAACGAGGCGGTTGGCGCCGGCGGCGGCGGTGGCGGGGGCGGCGGGGCGGTGGCCACTTTCTTCTTACCACAAGCACTGACGGCCAGCACCACGGCGAGGGCAACGATAATCCGGATCCATCGACTCCTTGTTAGCTTCAACTCTTGTTCCTCCATCTTTCAGCGAGAGCACTCGCATCAGTTCATGGCAGGGCCGAAGTGTGCTCCTTCCGCGCCCATAAGCATGCAGGGCCCAAGACTTACTTAAAACTCCAATTTGGCTGAGTGTTTTCTCCAGCCGTTGTCAATTGCCGTACCTCGCTTCCATCCGCGAGCATGGAATAAATCTGGACGCGGCCCGTGCGACTCGACTGAAACACAATGTGCCGTCCGTCAGGCGACCACGAAGGGAAATCGTTGCGCCCTTCTTCATGGGTCAGTTGTGCCCATTGTTTGCTGGCGACGTCCATCACATAGATGTCGCTGGCGCCGGGTGCGCCCGGCCCATAATGGCGTTCCCACGCAAACGCCAGGAATTGACCGTTCGGCGACCACGATGGCGACACAGCGTAGCCCTGATCGGTCACGCGAACCACGTTCGTACCGTCAGATGCCATGGTGTATATCTGAGGTAGCCCGGTACGCCCGCTTACCCAGGCGATCTGCGCGTTGGTCTTTGGGTTCCAGGTGGGCGAGACATCCGGCCCTTTGCTCTCAGTGAGGCGGCGAGCACTTCCGCCCGCGGAGCTCACGGAATAGATTTCCGTTTTGCCACTGCGCGAAGACGAGAACGCAATGGTCTGTCCGTCAGAGGACCATGCGGGAGAGTAGTTGCCACCTCCGAAGTGCTGAAAGCTTACAGGACGACCGAGTTCGAGGGAGTACATCAAGATTTGCCAGCCTTCTTTGGTCATCCCAGAGTAGGCGACGCGTGTCCCATCGGGCGAGACGTGCGGTGAAAGCGCAATGCTTCCCATATGAGTTAGCTGCTTCTGATTGGCGCCGTCATAGTCCATTTGCCAGATTTCTTTCGAGCCGCTGCGGTTGCTGACGAAGTACAGCTTGGTCTCTGCGATGCCAGCGACGCCGCCGCCCAGACGGAGGATGATCTCGTCGGCGAAGCGATGCGCAATCACGCGGGCATTGGCATTACTAGGTTCTTCCCGATATTGCTTGCCCAACACCTGCGGAGACTGTGGATTCTTGGTGTCGTATAACCAGCCTTGAACGTTCAGCAATCCACCCTGAATTCCGAGATTGCCGAACGCCAGCATGCTCGCATTTGGCGGGGGATTGCCCCAATCGCTGAGATGCACCTCCTGCGGAGCGCCCGGGACCGACAGTGGATAAAAACTTTTCGACACCATATCGAAAATACCCGCCGATTGCAGGTCATTCCACAGGGTGACGTTGAAGGTCGCGGCCAGACTTTGGGTGCTCGTATCGGTGGTGACCTGCTTGAAGTCGGGCACGGCGAGTCGGACCTTCTCAACCCCAAGTCCGGTGCCGGTGCGAATCCAGTCCTGAGCCGAAGCGAGTGAGGCAGCAACGACAAAAAATAATGCGAAAAAGATGGTTGCGTATTTTTTCATGCCTGGCGATCCCATGATGTGCACACTAACGGCGATAGTCGAACCAGAACTCGACGGCTACATAACGGCCTGCGTACTCCGGAGGTAGCGGACCAAAGGTATCGATGCGTTGCAGGGCCCGCGTCGCTGACTGATCGAGCGACGGAATCCCGCTCGACTGTTCCACGCGTATGTTTTCCGGCTGCCCCGAGCGCGCGATCTCAAAATAAATGTAAACTCTGCGCGCGGTGTCGATGTTGGGGTCCACTTCATATTTCAGCCAGTTTTCCGACACTTTACGGCGCACCCCATCCACGTACCAGCCAAAGCGACTGCCAAAATCGCCATTGCCTCCGGTGAAGCTGAGCCCACCTTTCGCCCCGCCCGCCGAGAAGGATCCATACGGGCCGCTGACCGGCCCTCCCTGGCCAAAGGGAATCTTGTTTTCCTCCACCTTGGCAATTTCTTTGGGCGGCTGCTTCTTCTGCGCGGATTCCTGAGGCCCCTTCTTCTTAGCGTCGCGCGCGGGAATGGGAATCGCCTTCGGCTCTTCTTTCGGAACTTCCTTCGGCGGCGACTGCGTCAGTCCCTTCGATTCGTTGGCCAGTACATTTTGGGTCTGGGTCGGCGGCACGGGTAATGGGATGCTGCTAACCAGAGTGGCACTCATCGCTCCGCCATCTCCACCAGTGCCTCCCCAGTTCTCGCCCCGGGTGCTGGGAATCAGATAGCCAAACAAAGCCAATGCGAACAGCGCGACGTGCAGCGTCACCGAGCCGATCAACGGACCACGTACGTTGCCCTCGGTCGGGAAAATGTCAACGTCGGTTGCCATTCTTCTCCAGCGGTTGGGTCACGATACTCACATTGGTGATGCCGGACTGCTTTACAGCATCCATCACGGTTGCGAAGGCGCCGAAAGGCACATTTTCGTCGGCGCGCACGAAGACCGACTGGCCCTCCGGATCGCGGATCTTCTGATGCAACTGAGTCCCGATCTGGTTGATGTTGATGGGCTCGTTATTGAGAAAGACGCGCTGCTGCCGATCGATGGTGATTACCAGGCGTTCCTCGGTGATCTCCTTTACGGTCTTGGTATGAGGGATCGCGACTTCAATGCCCGACTGCAAGATTGGCGCAGTCACCATGAAGATGATCAGCAACACCAGCACCACGTCCACCAGCGGAGTGACGTTGATGTCGGCCAGCGACGTCTGGGTGCGGCCCCGTGAATTGGTGAACGCCATTACCGCCGCTCCACGCTCTCGATGGTGCGCGCGCTGCCCGCTTGCGCGCGCTCGACTTCATTGATCAGCTCTAGGCTGAAGTCGTCCATGCGCGCGCCGAACTCGCGAATGTGCTGGGTGAACATGTTGTAGGCGATTACGGCGGGAATGGCAGCGAACAAGCCAGCTGCGGTCGTGATCAGAGCTTCAGAAATGCCGGGTGCGACCGCGCGCAGTGTGGCCCCGCCGGCGGTTCCGAGACCGTGGAAGGCGTCGATGATGCCCCACACCGTTCCGAACAGGCCAATGAAGGGCGTGACCGCTCCGGTGGTTGCCAGCCATGGCAAGCGACTCTCCAGGCGGCTCAATTCTTCCGAGGACGCGATCTGGGTAGCGCGTTGCAGCGCGACCATGCGAATGGGATTCGGCGCCTGTTTACGCAGCTCGTCATAAGCGCCTTCGAAGACTGCGATCAGCGGGCTGGGCTTGAACTGTTCCGCAACGGCAGCGACATCTTGCAGCCGCTCCGATTTGCGAAATGCCCGCATGAATCGGTTGCTCTGCACACGAGCGCGCCGAAATAGACCCCACTTGGAAAATATAATGGCCCACGATGCGACGCTAAAAATCAGCAGAATTAAGAGGACAGCTTTGGCGACGAGACCGCTCGATTCAATCAAACCTGAGATTTCACCGCCGATGGCCAAGGCAAACAAGAAAAAATGCACATTCATTGCGCAGAACAGGCTCGACTTTCGTTACTTCGCATTATAAGCATTTGACGTGTTAGAAGCAGGTTTGCGGGGCGGGGTTCCTCGCAAGTTAATGGAGCCGTCAGCCGTCAGCTTTCAGCCGTCAGTTCTCGGAGTTGGCTCTGAGCTCCTAGCCTTTAGCTTTTAGCAAGCCGGATCGGAGCACGCGAGCAAAGAGCAAATCACCAGGGGCCGCTGACGGCTGATAGCTGACGACTGACAGCTTTCTGCTACACTGCGCTTAACTTCGGCGAGTCGAGAGCTCACGTGCTACTGGAACTGCGGGTCGAAAACTACGCGGTCATTGATAACGTCGCCGTCGAGTTCGCGCCCGGCCTGAATCTGCTGACCGGCGAAACCGGCGCAGGAAAATCCATCCTCATCGACGCACTCGCTTTGCTCCTCGGCGATAAAGCTTCTACCGATGCGATTCGCCACGGCACTGACAAGGCCGTGGTTTCAGCGGTCTTCGAAGCCGAATCAAAAGCGTTGGATGCGGTGCTGGAGGCCAACGGCCTGGATTCGAACCCTGAAGATGCACAACTGATTCTTCGTCGTGAGATTGCAACTGGCGGCAAGGGTCGCGTCTTTGTGAATAACCAGCCAGCGACGGTGACTGTCCTCAGACAACTTGCGCCGCATCTGGCGGTAATTCACGCGCAGAATGTGGCCGTGCTAGCGTTCGATGCGGCATCGCGCCTGGCGCTTCTGGATGCTTTCGCCGGCGTGGACATCTCGCCGGTTGCTGCGGCATTCCAAACCTGGAACCAGGTTCGCCATCGCATCGCCGATTTAGAGCGCGACGAGCACGATCGATTACGCCTGTTGGACTTGTGGAGCTTTCAGCGCAAAGAGATCGCCGATGCTCGCGTCCAGCCTGACGAAGATACAAAGCTTGAGGCCGAGAAGCGCGTGCTTGCCAACTCCGAGAAGGTGTTCACGGCTGCGATGGCAGCATACGATGCACTCTATGAAAACAATGCGTCGGCAGCGGCATCGATCCGGGCCGCGACCAAACACATTGAGGACCTATCTCGCTTCGACGAGAAATTCCGCCAATCTCTGCCCGAACTTGAGTCCGCGCGCATCGCCCTGGAGGACATCGGTCAGACTCTCCGCGATTACGCGGAAGGCATCGAAGCCTCTCCCGCGCGTCTCGCCGAGGTGGAAGACCGTCTGGCTCTACTCGATCGCTTGAAACGCAAATACGGGCCGACTCTCGCCGACGTGATCGCACTCGGCGATGAGCTCGAGCGCAAGCTCAACGAGATGGAGAACAAGGACGAAGTTCTGCGTGCCTTGAAGGTCGAATTAGCGAATGCCGGCTCGAAATATTTGGAAGCAGCGCGCGGCCTTTCCCGCCATCGCTACGAGGCGGCGCGCAAGCTGGAGAAGATGGTCGAGAGCGAGATCAACGAACTGGCCATGAAGGCGCGCTTCAAGACCGAAGTCAGCGGCTCGGACGAGGAAGGGAACTGGAGCGCCAGAGGCTTTGACCAGGTGCAATACTTGATCTCCGCCAATCCCGGGGAGCCGCTAGGCCCGGTCGAGGAAATCGCGTCGGGCGGTGAACTGTCGCGGGTAATGCTGGCCCTGAAGACCAGTGTGGAGGCGGGACAGACAAAACGCGTCGGACAGAACGGTGGGGGTGAAGGCAGAGGTGCCCTGTCTTCCTCGCGCGCGGGTGCCCCGCCCTTCTCGCCCGTTTCTGGCGAGAGGGTGGGTCTGCGTTCTCAGCGAACTCTCGTCTTCGATGAGATCGACAGCGGCATCGGCGGTCGTGCTGCCGAAGCGGTGGGTAAGAAATTGAAACAGCTCGCACGGACCAAGCAGGTGTTATGCATCACCCACCTGCCACAGATCGCGTCATTCGCCGACCAGCATTACCTCATCGAGAAGCGGGAATCAGGCGGGAGGACGAAGACCTCGGTGCGGCCGTTGAATCCGGAAGAACGCACGCGTGAGATCGCCCGCATGATGAGCGGCGCGAAACTAACAGATACCTCGCTGAAGCACGCCGAGCAGATGCTGAAGGCGAACAGGTGAGGCAGTGGATAGGGCGCTGACTCTTACTTAATAGCCCCTTCTTTTCCCGCCAGCCTGCGCAACAGTCCGATCTGTCCGTTGTGATAACCCTCGTGATAATGAAGACGAATCAGCGCATCGGCGACGGAACCCGTAAGGGGCGGTCTTCGCATCGCCTCCGGCACAGGCTGAGTCAATGCGTCGTCCGATAGCGCAGCAAGAGCGGGGACCAGTTTATGCTGCGTATCGCTCAGAAGGCCACGGAGAGTAGCAAGGTCAGGCACCTTCTCGCCCGCCTTGAGCGGGTCCGATCCGCGACGATAGTGCGCGGCAACGTCTTCACCAACCACCGGAGTGCCACCCGCAAGTTTCAGGACCGTGTTCCGAGCAGCGACGATGTGCCCCAGGACCCAATTAAGGCAGTTGCCCGCGCCCGGCGGTTGGACGAGGCTCTCTTCGTTGGTAACGTCCTCAAGGTTGCGTTTGATGGCTCCGTAGCTGAATTCATACATGTTCGCAATTTCGCTGCCGGTCATGATCGCGCTCTCCTGCCCAAAGATTGTACAGTGTGGCTTTTCGCTGCTGCCGTGTATGTCCGCAGCCCGTCCCCGTCACCCGGCATCGCAGGATGAGGGAACACTCAAATGAGAGCCTCCCGTTGGCTGCGAATTTTGCGCTATAGGCTGCTAAATTGAGCCATTTCAGGCCGTTACCTTGGTGATTCCGGCGCTGCTACAATAGAGTAACTGTGGGGAAATGCGGGTTTCTACTCGTATACTGGATAGAATAAAGAATGACTCAAAGCAACGCCAAAACCTTACTTTTGCTCAAGCCGCGCGGCTTCTGCGCCGGGGTCGTGCGCGCCATTGACATTGTTCGCATAGCCCTGGAGACCTTCGGAGCGCCGATCTACGTGCGCAAAGAGATCGTTCACAACCGCTATGTAGTCGATGAGCTGAGCGCCAAGGGCGCTATCTTCGTGGACAGCGTCGATGAAGTTCCGGCTGGCGAGCGGATCATTTACAGCGCTCATGGAGTTGCTCCCGAGGTGCGGGACTCCAGCAAGCTGCGTGAGTTGCGGGTCGTTGACGCGACCTGCCCGCTGGTCACCAAAGTTCACGTAGAAGCTGTCAAGTTTGCGCGCGAAGGCTATTCCCTCATCCTCATCGGCCACCGTGATCACGATGAAGTCATTGGCACGCTCGGCGAAGCGCCTGACGTCACGCAGGTTGTGGACTCGCCCGAGGACGTGGACGCTCTTGAAGTTCCCGATCCCAATCGGGTCGCTTACCTGACACAGACCACGCTTAGTCTCGACGAAACAGGTCATGTCATCGCCGCGCTCCGGAAGAAGTTCCCCAACATCCAAGGGCCCCACGCGCAAGACATTTGCTACGCCACCGAGAACCGGCAGACGGCGGTGAAGGAAGTCGCTGGCGAATGTGATCTTCTCCTGATCGTCGGCTCAGACAACAGTTCCAACTCCAACCGCCTGGTCGAGGTAGCCCGCAATCTTGGCGCGCAATCCCATCTGATCGAGAATTACCGCTCGATCAAACCGGAATGGCTGGAGAACGTCAACACCGTGGGTTTGACCGCCGGTGCTTCAGCGCCCGAGATCCTGGTGCAAGAGGCCGTGACTTTTCTGGAAGAGCAGGGTTTCACCAATATGCGTGAAATCGAAGTCATGCCGGAGCATGTGCGCTTCGGATTACCCTCCGAGATCGTCGAGGCCATTGGCGCTGCGCCCGCAATGGCGGAGTAGAGAGGGAATGGCAGATTCTTCCGATCGTGCCGAAGTTCGCTTCGGTAAAATCGACGATATCAAGAGTCGGGTGGCCGCTGCCATCGATGCTTCTCGGCAATACCTGTTCTCCATCCAGGACCGCGAAGAGGGTTACTGGTGTGGCGAGTTGGGCGCCGACACGACCCTGGTTTCCGACTACATCCTGCTTCATCGCCTGCTGGGCACCGAAGATCCCGTCCGGACGCAGAAGTGCGCCACCGAGATCCTGAATCGTCAGAATCCGGATGGCGGCTGGCCCATCTACAACGACGGCCCTTCCAATGTCAGCGCTTGCGTTAAGGCTTACTTCGCGTTGAAGATGGCGGGCTACAGTCCCGACCATCCGCAGCTCCGCAAGGCGCGCGGGCGCATTCTCGCGTTAGGCGGGGTGACTGCAGTCAATACCTTCACCAAGATTTATCTCTGCTTCCTTGGGCAGTACGATTACGACGCGGTCCCGGCGATTCCGCCTGAGATTGTGCTGTTTCCCAAGTGGTTCTGGTTCAACATCTACGAAATATCGTCGTGGTCGCGCGCCATTCTGGTGCCGCTCTCGATTGCCTACGCGAAGAAGCCGTTCAAGAAGATTCCCGCGGAGCAGGGAATTGACGAGCTTTTTGTTGGCGGTCGTACCCGGACCCAGTTGCGCTTGCGCTGGGCCAGCAAGCTGGTGAGTTGGCGCAATTTCTTCCTGGTGCTCGACCGCATGGTTCACTTTTTGGAGCAGATCCATGTTCGTCCACTTCGTTCGCGCGCTCTGAAGGTGGCGGAGAAGTGGATGCTGGAGCGCATGGAGATGAGTGATGGCCTGGGCGCAATTTATCCCGGCATCATGAACTCAATCATCGCATTGCGCTGCCTGGGTTACTCGCTGGACGATCCGCAAGTGATCCGCGCGATGGACGAGTTTGAAAAGCTCGGCATCGAGGAAGAAACCACCTTTCGCATGCAACCTTGCATGTCGCCGGTGTGGGACACCGCTTATGCGGTATTTGCCCTGGCGGAAAGTGGAGTGGCGGCTAACGATCCTCGGCTGGTGCGGCCCTGCGAGTGGATGCTGCGCAAGCAGGTGACTCGCAAAGGCGACTGGTGCGTAAAGAACCGCAAGGCCGCGCCGGCGGGCTGGTACTTCGAGTTCAACAACGAGTTCTACCCCGACGTGGACGACAGCGCGCAGGTAATGTTGGCTCTCAGCCGGGTGAAGACGAGCAATGAGAGCTATCACACCAAGTCGGCGCAGCGCGCACTGGACTGGATATTGTCCATGCAGTGCAAGAACGGCGGCTGGGCGTCCTTCGACAAGAACAATGATCGCATGGTCTTCCAGAACATTCCTTTTGCCGACCACAATGCTATGCTCGATCCGCCGACGGTGGACATCACCGGCCGCGTGCTGGAATGCCTGGCCAGCTACGGCTACTCACTGAAGGACGAACCGGTGCGACGCGCAATTGAGTTTATCAAGCGCGAGCAGGCGGTTGACGGCTCGTGGTTTGGCCGCTGGGGCGTGAACTATATCTACGGAACCATGCAGGTGCTGCGCGGACTGGAAGCAGTCGGCGTCGATTATCACGAAACCTTCGTGCTTCAGGCCGTCGAGTGGCTGCGCATGATGCAGAATCCTGATGGCGGCTGGGGCGAGACTTGCGACTCCTACGACGATCCCAACGTAAAGGGAGTTGGTCCGAGCACGCCTTCGCAGACGGCATGGGCGGTGATGGGCTTGCTCGCCGCCAATGACACGCGCAACGATTCGCTACAGCACGGCATTGCCTATCTGCTGAAGACGCAGCGCCGGGACGGATCGTGGGATGAAGCCTTATACACCGGCACAGGATTCCCACGAGTGTTTTACCTGATGTATTACATGTACCGGCAATACTTCCCGTTGCTTGCGCTGACCACCTACGCCAAAGCTTCAGCGGCCTCGCAAGAAGAGCAGTTGCGCATCGCTCGTAAGAACCAGCGCATAGGCTGATAACATACTGTCCCATCCTCCGAGTCGCAGAGGATAGGGTTGTCCAACAAAACTCGATTCGAATCAGCATGAAATGTTTCGTCACAGGCGCGACCGGGTTTCTGGGAAGCCACGTTGCACGGCAACTCCTTTCTGGTGGCGCGGAGCTGAAGTTGTTGGTGCGTCCTACCAGCCGTGTCGACAACATTGCTGACCTTGCAGCGGAACGGGTTGTTGGCGACCTCCGCGATCTGGACTCGTTGAAGAGAGGCATGTCGGGTTGCGAGTTCGTCTTCCATGTGGCCGCGGACTATCGGCTCTGGACCCGAAACGGTCAGGAACTCTACGACTCCAACGTTGAAGGCACCCGGAACGTCCTGGCCGCTGCGAGAGATTCGGGCGTCCGGCGGGTTATTTATACCAGCAGCGTTGCCACCATGGGGTTCGGCAACAACGGCCGTCTTACCGACGAGAAAACGCCTGTCGCGCTATCCAACATGATTGGCGATTACAAGCGTAGCAAGTTCATGGCGGAACAGCTTGTGATCGAGGCCGGGCGCAGCGGACAAAACGTCGTGGTGGTAAATCCGACCACTCCGATCGGCGAGCGCGATATCAAGCCAACGCCCACTGGCCGGATCGTGGTTGACTTCCTGCGGCGCAAGTTTCCGGCCTATGTGGATACGGGCCTGAACCTGGTGGACGTTGCGGATTGTGCTCAAGGACACTTGCTGGCGATGGAAAAGGCGGTGCCAGGTGAGCGCTATATCCTTGGCGGTGAGAACCTGACGCTGAAGCAGATCCTTGACAAGTTGGGGGCGATCACGGGCCTGCCCTCACCGAGATTGAAGTTGCCTTACGCTGTGGCCTATGCCACTGGCGTGGTCGATACGGTGATAACAGGGAAGATGCTGAAGCGTGAACCGCGCGTTACGCTTGACGCGGTCCGGATGGGACGCAAGAAAATGTTCGTCACCAGCGCCAAGGCGGAGCGTGAATTGGGCTGGAATCCGGGTCCGGTCGATGACGCTTTGCGCCGCGCCGTAGAGTGGTTCCGGGCTAACGGCTATGGCGAGTAAGCCGATCGCGATCGTGGCGGCGATGAGGGTGGAACTCGCGCCCCTTCTCGGAAAGATGCCGTCGCACGACGTCGAAGGGGTTGAACTGTTCGAGTTGCCCGAGGCGATGGTGGCGATTGGCGGTATCGGGGAAAAGCGCGCACGCCACGCGGCCGAGGTGGTGATCGAGCATGCGCAGCCGAAGCTGCTGGTTTCCGCGGGCATGGCTGGCGCGATCTCGCCAAAGCTGAGGGTGGGCGATGTTGGGCGGATCAGAGAAGTGGTGGATGTCGCCACCGGCAGCCACTATCTGACGCGTGGAGGCGAGTGGGTACTGGCGACCTCGCAAGAAGTGAGTGACGCCACAGAGAAACACTGCCTGCTGACGAAATACGGAGCAGATGTGGTGGATATGGAAGGCGCGGCGGAAGCCCAAGTGGCGAAAGAGAGAGGGCTGGAGTTCGCAGCGGTGAAGTCCATCTCCGATGACGCTTCCTTCGTGATGCCGCCGATGAACCGGTTTATTGATGCGAACGGAAGGTTTGATACGAAGCGGTTTCTGGTCTACGTAGCGATTCATCCAAAGTGGTGGGCCACATTGGGAAAGATAAGAAAGAACAGCAAGATCGCCTCTGCGAACCTGTGCCGAGCGTTAGAACATCTAATTCAGGAGTACTCTGGGTGCGTTCGAGAGGAGAAGGTCCCTCTGGCGTAACGCAGAGAATTGCTAATGTCGAGCGCAACCCAACTCGGTAGTTCTGCCGGTCAGCAGGTCATTCCCTCGACGATGAGGGCGGCCGTTTACCACGGTGTCAACGATGTCCGCATGGAGACCGTTCCGGTCCCGGCGGTGGGTCTGGGAGAAATCCTCGTCCGAGTTCACACCTGCGGTATCTGCGGGACCGATCTGAAGAAAATTGCCACTGGTTCGCACTCCGCCCCGCGGATTTTCGGCCATGAGACTACCGGGGTTGTGGCTGCCTTGGGGAAGGGCGTCAGAGAATACGAAATTGGCGACCGAGTGATGGTGTTCCATCACATTCCCTGCGGAGAATGCTACTACTGCCGGCACAAGGTATTTGCCCAGTGTCCGACGTACAAGAAAGTCGGGGCCACCGCCGGATACGAGCCTAGCGGAGGCGGATTCGCAGAATACGTTCGGGTGATGGAATGGATCGTTTGCAAAGGAGTGATTCACATTCCCGAAAACGTTTCCTTCGAGCAGGCTGCTTTTATTGAGCCTGTGAATACCTGCATGAAAGGTATTGAAACACTGAGACTTACGCCTGGGGAAACGGTGCTGGTAATCGGTCAGGGGCCGATTGGCATTATCCTCGCCGTGTTGGCCCGCCGTTGCGGCGCGCGGGTAATAACTTCCGATTTGTTTCCCCAGAGGCATACAATAGCTCAGACGTTCGGCCTGAACGAAAACATCGACGCTTCTACCTCCGAGACGGTAACGGCCATCAAAGAGTTGACGGAGGACCGAGGGGCGGATGCGGTCATACTTGCAGTAGCGGGCAACGCTTTGATACGTACAGCCATGGATGCTACGCGTCCTGGCGGGCGGGTATTGCTGTTTGCGCAAACGCAGCGCGGTGAGGGAACGATCGATCCGGCGGCGGTTTGCGTCGATGAAAAGAGTCTTTTGGGTTCGTACAGCGCTTCTGTGGATTTGCAGGAAGAGTCAGCGCGATTTGTGTTAAGCGGAGAAATGGACTTAGCGCGGCTCATCAGTCACCGCTTTCCGCTGGCCCGGTCCGTTGAAGCGCTGGATTTGGCTGCCCATCCCAAACCGGACTCGATGAAGGTGGTTATTCAGCCGGGCAGCGTGTGGAAGGACCAATAAGTGAACGGACACATGACAGCGGCGGTCCTCTATGGCAAAGAGGACGTCAAGATCGAACAGGTGCCGATCCCCACGCTGGGTGAAGGGGAAGTGCTGGTCAAAGTGCAAGTGGCGCTGACCTGCGGCACCGATCTCAAGGTGTATCAGCGCGGCTATCATGCGCGCATGATTGTGCCCCCCGCCCTGTTTGGACATGAGCTGGCCGGTGTCATCGAAGAGGTTGGGCCCAACGTCAAAGGTTTCCGCAAAGGTATGCGGGTGGTGGCGCTGAACTCCGCGCCTTGTGGCACATGTTTCTACTGCTCGAAGCACCAGGAGAATCTCTGTTCAGACCTGCTGTTCAATAACGGCGCCTATGCCGAGTACATTCGCATTCCCCGGCGCATCGTAGAAACCAACATGCTCGCCATTCCGAAGCACGTCAGCTTTGAAGAAGCGGCAATGGTTGAGCCTCTGGCTTGCGTGTTGCGCGGCTTGCACGAAACCAAAATGGAGATTGGAGACTCCGTGGCCGTGATTGGCGCCGGACCGATCGGCTTGATGTTCGTGCAGGTAGCCAAGCTGGCCGGATGCAATGTGATCTCGGTGGTGAAACGTGAATCGCAAGTGAGCGGCGCTCGTCGCCTGGGTGCTGACAGCACGGTGCAGATCACCGCCGTGGACGATCCGGTGAAGGCGGTGCGCAGGCTGACTCCCGAGGGGCGCGGTTGCGATGTGGTCATTGAAGCTGTAGGCCGCCCGCAAGCTTGGGAGTGGACCATTGACATGGTGCGCAAGGGTGGCACCGTCAACTTCTTTGGAGGTTGTGCCAGCGGGACAACCGTCGCCCTGGATACGCAGCGCTTGCACTACAATGAGCTGACACTGAAGGCCACGTTCCATCACACGCCAGAGACTGTGCGCAAAGCGTTCGCCCTGATCTGTGAGAAGAAGATCAGGGGTACGGACTACATTACCGGCGAAGCGCCTCTCTCGCGCTTGCAACAGGTTTTGCGGCACATGATCAATCGCAACGGCGACATCAAGACGGCCATCATCCCGGGAACGTAAATGGCCTCGGGACCATCACCCTCTCATGTCTTCCGCGCCGACCGACAACCGCGTTGATGCCTCGCAGCCGAGCCCATCCAATTCCGCCAACGCCGCGGCCGGTTGGCAGTCGCTACCCCCCGAGTATGCTATCCCCGAGTGTGCACCTTCGCTTCAGGAAGCGCAGCAATACTGTTCGCGGCTGGCGCATTCGCACTACGAGAATTTCTCCGTCGTAACCTGGTTCCTTCCCAGACATCTGCATCAGCATTTCTACAACGTTTACGCTTACTGCCGGATCTCCGACGATCTGGGGGACGAGGTAGGCGATCCACGGCAATCCTTGGCCCTGCTCGATCAATGGGAAGCCGAACTGCAACAGTGTTACTCCGGAGAGCCGAGGCATCCAGTCTTAGTGGCCCTGCGGCAGACCGTGCGCCAGTTGGAAATTCCGCAGCACGAATTCTCCGATCTCCTCACGGCCTTTCGCCGGGACCAGACGACCACACGATATCCCACATTTGCCGATGTGTTGGGATATTGCCAATATTCAGCGAACCCCGTCGGACATCTGGTGCTGTACGTGTGCGGCTATCGTGATCCGGAGCGGCAGAAGCTCTCCGATTACACTTGCACGGCGCTCCAGTTAGCAAACTTCTGGCAAGACGTTGCCGTTGACTACGGCAAAGGGCGGATTTATCTTCCGCTGGAAGATCTCGCGAAGTATGGCGTGAGCGAGGACGACCTCGCGCAACGTCGAGCGACGGGCGCATTCCTTGAGATGATGAAGTTTGAAGTTGCCCGCGCCCGTGAGTGGTTTCGGATGGGCTTGCCCTTGTCAAAGATAGTGGACAAACGTCTCGCTCTTGATATCGAGTTATTCAGCCGCGGTGGGCTGGAGATACTGAACGCCATCGAACGACAAAGGTACGACGTGCTGACGCGGCGACCTGTCATTTCCAAGCCGCGCAAAGTGTGGCTGCTGGCGCGAGCGACCGTGGGAAAGCTGCTGTGAACGAACACCCGCTACAGTTGCGGGCCGCCTACGGAGTTTGTCGTCATATCGCGCGCTCGGCCGCCAAGAATTTCTATTACGGCTTTCTGGTTCTGCCCGCGCCCAAGCGCAATGCCCTGTCGGCGGTCTACGCCTTCATGCGTCATGCCGACGATATCTCTGACGACCCTGCTATCCCGGCGGAGCAGCGCCGCGAAAAGCTGGATGAATGGATCAACGCGCTGCGTCGCGTCGTTGCAGGCGAATCCACCGACGATCCGGTATTGTTTGCTCTGGCGGATTCGCAGAAGCGCTACAAAATCCCAATCGAGCTGTTAGAAAAGCTGGTACACGGCACCGCGATGGACTTGCCCCAACAGGGCGTTGCTCCGAAAGCCGCGCCGGGCGGGGGAATTGCGCAACTTCAATACGCCACCTTCGACCAGCTTTACGATTACTGTTACCACGTGGCGTCGGTTGTCGGTTTGATCTGTATTCGCATCTTCGGCTATCGCGACCCACGCGCGGAGAAGCTAGCGGAGCAAACCGGAGTTGCCTTTCAGCTTACCAACATCATTCGTGACGTGAAGGAGGATGCCGGGATGGGGCGCGTGTACCTGCCGCGGGAAGACTTGGCACGGTTTGGAGTCGAGTCACGCTCGCTGACGAACGGCACTGCATCCGCTTCGTTGCGCCCGGTGTTGGAGTTCGAAGCTGAACGCGCGCGCGAATTCTACCGCGCAGCGGATGAACTTCTGCCGCTGGTGGACGAAGAGAGCCAGCCGGCGTTGTGGACGCTGGTCGAGATCTACCGGCGGCTGCTCAAGAGGATCGCTGCGCGCAACTACGATGTGTTTTCGGAGCGGGTCCGGTTGAGCACCGCGGAAAAACTGGTCGTGCTGAGTAAGGGACTCTGGAAGCGCCTGACATGAGCGCTATCCAGCCAAACCCGCAGCGTTCGTCGGTCGCAGTTGTCGGTGGCGGACTTGCCGGCCTTGCTGCGGGATGTGCGCTGGCTGACGCGGGATATCAAGTTGAATTGTTCGAGCGGCGTCCGTATCTGGGTGGGCGTGCATCTTCATACGAGTTGCCCGGCACCGGCGAAGTTGTGGACAACTGCCAGCACGTGCTCCTGGGCTGCTGTACCAATCTCATCGAATTCTATCGCCGCCTCGGTGTGGAACAGCAGATTCGCTGGTACGACGAGATCACGTTCCTTCTTCCCGGAGGTCGCTCCTCGACGCTGAAGCCGGGAGCTCTGCCGCCGCCCTTCCATGCTGCCCCTTCGTTCCTCGACTCCACTGTGCTCGATCTGAAAGACAAGTTCGCCATCGCGCGCGCGATGATGGCCCTAGTGCCGAGGCTCCCCAAGGATGACGGCGAAAATTTCCTGTCATGGCTCTTGCGTCACGGTCAGCCGCAAAAGGCAATCAACCGCTTCTGGATGCCGGTACTGGTGAGCGCGCTCAACGAAGACCTTGATCGAATGTCCATCCGCTACGCCGCACAAGTATTTCGCGAATCGTTTCTGAAGTCGGCCGAGGCGGGACGTATGGGCGTTCCGTCGGTCCCGCTCTCCCAGCTTTACGGGACGGCGGCAGAGTACATCAAGGCGCGCGGTGGCAAGGTGCACACGCGGGCATCTGTGGATTCGGTTCGCGCCGATGCTGGCGGGGTTCAGATATGTGTCGGTGGAGAAGATATTCGTGCCGACTATGCGATTCTTGCGACTCCGTTCAACGGGGTTGAGAAGCTGCTTCCCGATACTCCGGACCTCGCGGCGCTACGAGATCAGTTGCGAAGGCTCGAGTCGTCTCCGATCACCGGGATACACCTCTGGTTCGACCGGGAGATCACGCCGTTGGACCATGCCGTGCTGCTGGAGCGAACCATTCAGTGGATGTTCCAGAAGTCAAAGATTCTTGCGACTCGCAAGGATTCGGCGCAGAACGGCAGCTATCTGGAACTGGTGGTGAGTGCGTCGAAAACGCTAGTCGAGAAATCGCGAGCTGAGATCATCGAGATGGCCGTCAGAGAATTGGCAGATTTTTTCCCTGCCGTGCGCGGAGCCACGCTGACCAAAGCGACCGTGATCAAAGAAATCCACGCGACATTCTCGCCCGCTCCGGGCAGCGACGCATTTCGACCTTCACACGTTAGTCCCTGGCCAAGACTATTTCTCGCGGGCGACTGGACGGCGACGGGATGGCCTTCGACCATGGAAGGCGCAGTGCGCAGCGGCTATGGCGCCGCGGAAGCGCTGACGAATGCGGCGAGCGATGGCAACAGATTTCTCGTGCCCGATTTATCGGCGAAGGGATTGATGCGGCTGTTTGGATGAAAAAAAGAACCGCGCGGCTGCCGGTTTTAACCGGTCGCGCCGATACGTCCCGTGGAAAGCCGGCCCAGCTTGGTGTAGGATCGGCGCGTATCTTAGCCAGGCGCGGACGATGTGCCGTCCGGCGCGCTGGGAGGTAATTGTGGCAAAGCCTAAAGCTGAGGACGACCGGCATAAGAGGATGGAAGACTTGAAACGCCACGCGGAAGAGCTTTGTGATGGCCAGATGAAGATTGAAAGCCTGGACGACTGCCCAGCTGAGGCGGAAGAGGCATTCTGGAAACAACTGGTGGACTATGAGGAAGCTCCGTGGGCGACCAACTTCCATCAGACTGGAAAGGGCGGGCGTGTCACTCCCCCCGCCGGATTCGCTTAAAGATAAGGAACTGACGGCAAAACTCTGGGAGGTGATCCACAAGCTCGCCTTGCTTCGAGTGTTTATCGAAGAGACAGATCATCTCAGCGACCGCGAGCTCTATACGCATCTCTGGATCGATTCCCTGCGGGAGGAAACGAAGGCGTTGCCGCCAGCTTCGAATTCTGCGTGCCACATCCTAATGCTCGGCGGCGGCAGCGAGGAAGATAACCGGCTCTACCTCAAGTATTACGCGGACGACGCCTCGCGCCAGCTTTGGCAGGAAGAATTTCCCAACGATCCTATTCCCAGGCACGAAGACCCGCCTTACGACCGCGACCGTGTGCTGCCCAAGCCGGATTACGGTTCGCCCATCGACCGAGAGCCCAACTGAAGAAAATATAAAATGGACCATTAGCTGCATCACTTTCACCAACTGGCGCTAACATAGGTGAATGATGAAACGCGCTACCGCAACCCTTCCGGATGATCTCGCCGACGCCGTAGAAAGCTATGCTCGCGACCAGGAAGCTCGTCCAACGCTGACCGCCGTAGTTCAGGCGGCGCTACGCGGGTATTTAGCGCTGCGCGGCTACTTGCGACCCGCCGGCCCGTTACGGATAAAACCCGCCCGGCGAGGGAGCGGCCATCGAGATGTCAGCATGGAGCATGACCGATACTTCGCCGAGGGTGAAGATACAAAAGCAGTTCCCTCCGCTCGCCCGCCCAGGCGGGTTCGGTCGGGATGACAATAAAATTAGGAAAAGCACGGCGACGCTGGCCTGAAGGCCGGTTCTACCCAGAATCCCTTCACCACACCTTGCACACCTTGTCCGCGGGCTTCACCATCGGCTGGCCAGCCTTGCATGAAAATGCCGCGCCGAACTCCGGCACATTCACCACTACGCCATTGATGCGGTACTTTGCCGGAGAGTGCGGGTCGGTGATGGCGCGCGCCCGCAGGTCTTCGGGCCGATCGTTGGCGCACGCCCATTGCGCGAAGCCCACAAAGAACCGCTGGTCCGGAGTCAAACCGTCCCGGTTCGCCAACTGCTTGTCTTTGTCTGCGTCCTTCCAGGCGATGTAAGCCAGAATCGTACCGCCCAGGTCGGCTACGTCTTCGCCTTCCGTTAGCTTCGAGTTGATGTGGATGTCGTCCACGACGACATACTTCGCATACTGATCCACCACGCAGTCGGCGTGCTTGACGAACTGCTCCGCGTCCTGGGTGGTCCACCAATCTTTAAGATTTCCCTTGGCGTCGAACTGACGGCCTTCATCGTCGAAGCCATGGGTCAATTCATGCCCAATCGTCGAGCCGGTGTTCCCGTAGTTGGGAGCATCGTCCAGTTTGGCGTCGTAGAGAGGCGGCTGCAGGACGCCAGCCGGAAAGTTGATGTCGTTCATCTGCGGGTTGAAGTAGGCGTCCACCGTTGGCGGGGTGATGTCCCACTCTCCCCGGTCTACGGGCTTGCCCACCTTATTGAACTCGCGATGGTTCTCGAACTCTTCGGCCCGCTCGGCGTTGCCATAGAAATCATCAGGCACGATCACAACCGAGCTGTAGTCGCGCCATTTGTCGGGATAGCCGATCTTGTTGCGAATGGCATGCAGCTTGTTGAGCGCCTGCTGCTTGGTCTGCGGACTCATCCAATCCAATTGCTGGATACGCAACGCCATGGCATCTTCAATTTCCTTGGTCATCTCCAGAGTTGACGCCTTCAGCTCGGGTGGAAATGTTTTGCGTACATACGCCTGGCCGAGCGCCTCTCCCAATTGCCGATCCACATACTGCACGCAACGCTTCCAGCGAGGCTGTAATTCTTTTGCTCCGCGCAGGTACTGGCGATAGAATGCGAAGTTCTCGTTGACGAAAGCAGACGAAAGAAATTGTGAGCGGGAATTCGCAACGTGAAAGCGTAGATAACTCTTCCAATCGCCGAGCGGAATAGAATTCAACTGCGCGTTCAGCTCCTTCATAAATTCAGGCGACTCCACATTCAGAATCTCGAACGGGGGAACCTGTGCCGCAGAGAAGTACACACCCCAATCGAAGTTCGGCGCAAGCGCGTTCAATTCCGCAGCCTTCATCTTATGTTTCACTTTGTAGGGATCGCGCCGATCGACCTGCGTCAACGAAGCTTTTGCCAGACCGGTCTCGATGTGCATGACCGTATCGGCTTCTTTTTTCGATGTGGCAGGCGAGTCCCCGAGCAGTTCGAACATCTTCTGGACATGCTGAAGATAACGGGCGCGAATTTCCTTCGATTTGGCATCATCCTTGGTGTAGTAATCGCGATCCGGAAAACCCAGCCCGCCTTGTTCCACACCGACAATCATGGCGTCGGAGTTATCCGGATCCTGCTGCGAACCGCTGTCGAACAGCAAGGAGTCCCCCGCAAGATGCAGACCAGCCACCACCGGCGCCAGATCGTGAACGCTCTTGACCGCCTGTATTTGGTCGAGTGCTGGCTGCATTGGTTTGGCGCCAAGTTTCTCGACAGCGGATTCATCCATACAGGCGGCGTAGTAATCGCCGATCTTCTGGGTGACGACGTCACGGTCCCTGGCCGTTGATGCTTGTTCGAGGATACCCCGCAAATAAGCGAGATTATCCTGGTAGAGCTTTGAATAAACGTCCCAACGGACCTGGTCGGCGGGAATAGGGTTCTTCTGCTGCCAGCCACCGCAGGAGTAACGGTAAAAGTCCACGCACGGATCCACCGAACGATCCATCGCGGTGACGTCGAGGCTGGGGATGTAGGGCAGCGCGGGATTGCTTGGCGCTTGGGCGGCACTGGGCGCATTGCTGGGGCTGGTTGCTGTCGGCGTGGTCTGCCCCGAGGGTTGCTGAGCGAAAATTGTTGCGGCGACGAAGCAGAAAGAAAAAAGGAAAATCTTGCAGCGCACGGCTGTCCTCCCTGAGAAGGGCAAGGATAGCAGAGGCATGTCGCCGATACGAAAGATGCTGCGGTTTAGTGCCTCGTCAAAGTGCAGCTCGTAACCAATTGGCATGCATTCGTCAATTCTTGCGTCATTTTGGTAGTGTCCTAAACTTGCATTGATGAAAAACAGCAATCGGTTGCAATTGTATTTTGGCGCTGCTATTGTGGCGGCATGGCACGAAGCCGCAACGATCTCCGCGCACTGCGGAACATAATAGACGAAGCGCATCGGATACTCGCCACGACCACCTTGCCAGAGGGCCGATCAGAGCGAGCGTATGAACTTCTGACAGCCGCCGTCCACCTGGCTGATGATCTTCTGTCGGTATCCCCAGCTGCTGCGCTAGGGAAGAAGGGCGGCAGAGCGACCGCCAAGCGTGGGCCGGATTACTACAGCAAGATTTCCGCCATGAGGAAAGAGCATAAAGGTGGGAGGCCGCCCAAACAAAAAGCGAAGCCTAACTGAAACTGCTTAATAGCAGTGCAGGTTACCACTCTGGTTAGAGCGCTACGTTTTGCGCTATTTATCATTCGTTTCCCACAGAATTTCCACCAAAAGAGCTCTTTTTATAGCTACGTTCGTTTGACATTCCCACTAAAATAGAAAGCGTCGAACGGCTAGTCTCCCTTCCTAAAGAAGCAGCCGCCGACGCTTTGCGATTGGTAAACGGCGTTTTTCTGGTGCGGCGTCCAACACCGCATCAGAGCCGTTTACCGTTTCGATCCGGAGGGCGCAACCCGTTGCTGCGGGACGCTGCCTTATAAGCGGCTAATCGTGCTGACACACGATGCGGTTGGAATCCGCCGCCCTCCTCTTTTGTATGGGCGTGTAGCTCAGACGGATAGAGCGTCTGGTCGCTAACCGAAAGGTCGAGAGTTCAAGCCTCTCCACGCCCACCTTGCGTAGATTGACATGCTGCGCAGTTGACATCAACTCTATTTCGGAAAAATGCTTTTGGCAAGTTGGTTTGGCCCACTTCGGTGGTTTAATCTGGCCCACCCATGGACGTTGACGGTTAAGAGGATAGAGTTCCGTTCTGCTGGAGCGTAGCCCGAAGGGCGAAGCGGAAGCAGAATGGAACTGCGGCCTCCAGGGATCACTCTTTGCGTTTCTTCCGCAAGGTCCTGCGAAAACGGTACGACTCCGAACCGGTTTCGATAATGTGGGCCTGATCGGTAAGCCGATCGAGCACCGCCTTGCACAGCCGCGCATTGGTAAAAACCTGCGGCCACTCGGAGAACGGCAGGTTGGTGGTTACGATAATGGCTGCTTTTTCCGCCCGCTCAGCGATGACCTGGAAGAGCAGTTCGGCGGCCACCTCGGCCAGCGGGACATAGCCCAGTTCATCGATCACAATCAGTTCCACCCGCGACCAGCGTGCCAGCATTCGGCTAAGGCTCTGTTCGCGTTGTGCCTCGACCAGTTGGTTGACCAGGGCGGCAGCGGTAGTAAAGCGCACGCGCCTCCGCTGGCGGCAGGCGGCGATGGCTAGGCCAGTGGCCAGATGGGTTTTTCCGGTGCCCGGTTCTCCGACCAGAAGCACGGGTTCGGAACGTTGCAGATAGCCGCCTTCGGCCAGGGTCCGAATACGCGAGGCCGGGATGTGTGGCGACTGGGCAAAGTCGAACTCCTCCAGCGTCTTCATCCGCGGCAGGCGCGCATCCTTGAGCCGCAGTTCGATCGAGCGCCGTTCGCGGTCCTCGACCTCGGCCTGGAGCAGGGCTTCAAGGTAATGGAGATGGGAGTGGTTCTTCTGCCTGGCTTCTTCGGCAAGGGATGCGAACTGAGCGCCGATGACGCCCAATCGCAGAGTCTGGCAGTGCTGCGCGATGCTGGCGGCTTCCATGCTCATGCCGGCACCTCGATCTCACACACACAGAGTAGTTGGTTATACTCGGCCATCGTCGGCAGCGGACGTTCGTAAGCGGCCAGTGCTCCGATGTCGATCGTCGTCGCGGCCGCGTGCTGAAGCTCGTCGCTCATGAGGAGATGACGGATGGCAGCCACATCCGTACAGCCCAACTCCATCGCTTGCGCTACCGCTGTTTCCAGCTTGGCGTAGCCGAACTCGCGGCCCATGCAGAGGAGCGCAACCATGGATCGCGTTCCACCCTGGCGTCCATGTTTCTCGTTCATCAACTCCCAGAGCTGGTCATAGCTTTCCGGCCAGCGGCCCTGTATTCGCCACTGCGCCAGCGGCTTCGATCCGCGCAACGCACCAGGCTTGCGTTCGAGCACTTCGAGATAGTGTTCCAGATCCAGGATCTGCTGCGCCCGCTCATAACTGCGCTCGTGCTGCGCGATCCGCACACCGTCTTGCCGGAACTCCACCACGCTGGAGTAGACGCGAGCCTCGACCACGGAGCCTGCCTTCAGTGGCACCGAGTAGAAGTTGGTTCGCACCTTGGCACATCCCGCCTGATCGACGCGCGGGAAGCTGACTTCCGCTAACTCGAAGTCTTCCGCCGGGAGCGGCAACAAGTGTTGCTTCTCGGTCAGTAACAGCGCGCCGATACTCTCCCTGCGGCCCGATAAGATACGGCTCTCATCGTGGCGGCAGTCGGCCAGCAGCTTCGTGTTCAACTCAGCAAGATCGCTCGCCGCCGGTACCGGAACCCAGTGGTTGCGGCGGAAGTAGCCCACTTCGCCTTCCACCCCGCCCTTCTCGTGGCCTTCGCCGGGCGTGCAGAAATCGGCTTGATACTGCCAGTGCGAACGGAAGGCAATGAAGCGGGCCGTCAGCTCCCGCTCATAGCCGCGCAGTATCTTCTTTACTGCACTCGACAGGTTGTCGTAGCGAAGCCGGTGGAAAACGCCGCCGAAGTTAATGGAACGCCAACTCGTGTGCTTCCAGAAACGCCTGCTGCGTGGCCCTCAGGTAGGCGCGATGATAGGCCGCTCCGCTAGCCATCGAACGAAGCGAAAACACCTGCAGCTTGACGCGCTCGCCATCCAAATCGGCATAGGCTTCATACCAATCAACCTGGGCTTCGACACCCCAGTCGTAGCTCTGCGGCACAAAGGTCTCGCGCCGGGCCAGCCCCAGCGCTTCTTTGCGCTGCGCCACATACTGCCGAACCGTGCGCTCAGCAGCCGTGCATCCGGGTACCTCTTGTCGAATGCGCTCCCATATCCGCTTCGCCGTGTGGCGCTGCTTACGCGGAGCCTTGCGATCCTCTTCCAGAATCGCGTCGATGAACTCGACCGCCGGAGCCATCTTCACCTGCGGCCGCTCCGTCTTCTTCCGCCGCACCGGTATCGCGCTCCGGATCGCCTCCCGCACCAATCGCCGATGCACCCGCAGCTTCCGCGATACGCCTTGAATCGTGCCTACCCCGAACTCATACTCCCGACGAATCTGCTCGAATAGTTCCACCTTGGCTCTCCAGTCCAACCCCCGCCTCCAGATACAAGCTCACGCTCAAATCCAGAGTAGAAGTTTGCTGTGCCGAGGTGGGCCAAAACAAACCGCCGAAGTGGACCACTTCAGATTGCCAAAATCAAAAAATTCTCCTCAAGATCGGAAAGGCGGCCAAATGACTGAATCCGATGCTATCGCACTGAAAAGACTGACTGACTTAAAGGAAGACTTGAAAAAAAAACTGGAGCAGGTCGAGGGGACAATTCAGCAGATTAGAGATGCGGCAGCAAAAAGGGACGCAGCTGTCGCAGATAAACGCACCGCGCACTGGACACAGAAGATAGACACTTTGCTCAACAGCATCGATACACAAGCCGAGTCGCGCGCCAGTTCATTCCCCCTAGAAAAACTGCGTGGCATGACACAAACCAAAGCGATGATAACGATTGCTAAATACTACGATGGCGTGCTGCGTCCGCGAGACTTGCAAAAGCTGCTGATTGACGCCGGATTAATGAAGAAATCAAAGAACGCAGCAAACATGACGCATCACCTAATCGTCGATAGCGACAGATTTGAGAGGGTATCCCACGGCCTGTATCGGCTCAAGACGCACAAGCCGCTTCTCTCCGACCTGCGGAACCTTCGCGCCGACTCGCGTGTCCAATAATTTTCTTCTTGACAAACAGCAAGCGCTTCGTGTATTCTGTACTCATGAACTGCTCAGCGTGCGACATCGAATGCAAGAAGTTCGGCAAGCATCGCAACGGGCTACAGCGCTTTCGCTGCCCGCAGTGCCGCAAGACTTACACCGAAGATCACGCACGGCTGTTTGGTACGATGATCGTTCCCGAGGATAAGGCGCTGCTTGCGATTCAGCTTTTGATCGAGGGAACGTCGATTCGCAGCGCGGAGAGAATTACCGGGCTGCACCGCGATACGATCATCCGGCTGCTAGTGCTTGCTGGCGAACGCTGCATAGCACTCATGGACACGCAGATGCGGAACCTGCCCTGCAAGAGAATTCAAAGCGATGAAATCTGGACGTTCGTCGGCAAGAAACAGCGTCAGCTTCGCGATGGCGATTCAACAGAACTCGGAGACGCTTGGGTGTTCGTCGCAATCGACGCTGACACAAAACTGATTCCGACTTACGCAGTCGGCAAACGCAACGTTGCTACCACGGACGCTTTCATTGGCGATCTGAAACAGCGTCTCGCCAAACGAGTCCAACTGACAACTGACGGCTTTCGGTTCTACATTGACGCAGTAGAGAATCACTTTGGAGCGGACGTTGACTTTGGGCAGATCGTTAAGCTGTATGGCGATTACGGGCAGCATGATACAGCCGGACGCTACTCGCCGGGTCCGATAGTCGAGGTCATATCCAAAGTGCGGCAGGGCAATCCCGATCCCCGGCACATGAGCACATCTTTTGTCGAGCGACAGAATCTCACTATGCGTATGGCGATTCGGCGTTTTACCCGCTTGACCAATGCTTTCTCAAAGAAACTGGACAATCTGCAAGCTGCGTGTGCCCTGCACTTCGCCTATTACAATTTCTGCCGGATACACCAAACGCTTCGCGTGACGCCAGCTATGGAAGTGGGGTTAACCGATCACGCTTGGACGCTGGCAGAACTGCTCGCCGACTAAGCGAGAGTAATATCAACGCAGATGGAAAGACCCGCCTGCAAGCGGGTCTAACAAAAGCTCTGAGCGTGGGTGTACTCGACGCTCGATACCCCTAGACAGGAGTGTCGCGCACCTATGTCCAAGAGTCAACGCTTAATTTGCGTGTGGCGGAGGTGTGCGCAGTGGTCACATTTTGGGAACGCCTCGAACGATGGAAGCAGGAAGCCCTCAGGGAGCTTCGGAAGCGGTGGTGGTGGGTGATAATTGTTGTCCCTGTTGCCACTTTTATTTGGGCTCTTGTATCCGCGAGGATTATTGACGCCACCAATAGATACATAGATCAGCACGTCACCTTAGCGTCCATCCGTCCTGCGTTACATGCGATGGTGTCTCTATTTTCGGGGCATCCGTTTGTTCTGATGTTGGAGGCCGTCGTTTTAGTTTTCCTCGTGATCGTGGTGCACGCATATTGGGTTTCGAGTAAAACGCCCGCTGCCCTTCCCCCAGATGCCCCCGCTGTGGTTCTAGAGTTCACCAAGGATCGCCTCCCTTGGGACGCTAGAAGTAGCTGGGTTGGCGAGCGCCCGGTATTCTTGCGAAACATTGGAGCTTCCCATGCTCTTGATGTTCGAGTAGAGTCCTTGATGCTTGATAGCGCGGTTGCAACCTTCAATACGGCAGTACCAATCATCGACCCCGGACAGGCAGTGCCAATCCGCCCAGACATTAGCGAGATCTCCGAAGCGATCTCCGGTATATCGGAGTTTGAGGTTCTTCTTCAGCATCAGTGGGTGCTGAACGGATGGGACGACAGCGACTATCAACCCCTAGCTGTGCCGATGCGCATAACGTATCGCAATCGCCAAGGAGTCGAGTTTTGTACCGATCTAGTTGTTAAGTATTCCCTGAAGACGGGGGCTATAGCTGCAGGGTTTAAGTTCGGGTAACGTGACCCTCGATTTTCCACTTACGCGCCACCAGATGGTACACCACATCAACGCAACTTTAGGACACTACCGTCATTTTCAACTCTTTCGACCCTGGTTGGCGAAGGATCGGGTTCTCCGCCGGAGGATGGAGCTCCGAGCGGGATCGAGGGACGCCGCGATTACAGAGACGCCGGGATGACCAAGGCGACGCCCTCGGTCTCGCCGGTTGCGGGTGTCCTGTGAGAAAATCGGGTGACATCAAACTGCGCTCGATTGAGGCGCTCAGGATAGAAAAAGCTTGCATTTAAGTACGGGTGAATTACCCTGCTGTGTAAGAGGGAGCTCTTCCGTCGTTCAGCGCAGGTGGTCGTGCCAGACGTGGCTGTCAGGCTGCGCTGCGGGCCTCGCGGGAGTGGCGTCTCATAAACCAGCTTTCCGAACACATTAAGGAGTTGCATGAAAGGGTTTAAGCCTTTTCCGTTTCTCGCTTTGTCAGTTTACTTATGTGTGCTGACCGCATGCGGCAGCAGCCACCCTCCCAACGGCCCAGGAGCATTGAATATCGCTAATCCGAGCTTGCCACAGGGTGTGGTGCAGTCCCCCTACAGTGTTACTCTGGTGCCCACAGGGGGGCTCGCGCCCTATACCTGGACGCTCAACTCCGGAACCCTGCCTCCCGGTTTGAATCTCAGCAGCGGTGGTGTGATTCGTGGCACTCCGCTCATCACCGATCTGGATTCAAGCGGGAACGCCAAAACATATAGGTTTGTCGTAAAGGTGACGGATTCCCAGACGCCGACGGCAGCATTTCAGACGGGCAGCTTTTCCATCATCATCAATCCGCTTCCGGTAGTCACCTCAACCACGTTGCCTGGTGGAACCATAGGCTTACCGTACAAGACCGCGTTAACGAATACCGGCGGTCTGGCTCCCTTCACCTGGTCCTGCACCCCTCCCGCGAAATCCGACTGCAGCGACGTGTTGCCTCCTGGGCTGACATTGAACTCAAGCGGCGCGTCTATCTCCGGCACGCCAACAGGACCGGCGCAGTCCTACGGGTTTACCATTCAGGTGACAGACGCCGACGGCAATACGGCGAGCGCCAACGTCAGCATTACAATCGTGGGGAAACTGCAAGGGAACTTTGCCTTCTCGTTCAACGGCTTTAACAATGGGCAACCCTTTTACGCCGTAGGCAGCTTTATTGGCGACGGAGCTGGAAACCTTACCGGTGTTCTCGACCAGAACGATTTTGCGGGTGGATCCAGCAATGCGCAATTCACCGGAACCTTTACCGTTGGTACGAACAATCTCGGTTCGCTTACCCTCACCATAGGCGCCCCCTTGAACGTGACCTACGCCTACAACGTGGCCGTGCCGCTGAAAGGGGATTTGAAATTCATCCTAGCCGATGCAAACCATCCGCAAGTCTACGGTTCCGGCGTCATCAAGGCACAGGCTCTTTCCAAGCTTACGGGATTAGTGTCGTTGTCCGGGAATTGGGTCGTGGGTTTTTTTGGAGCCGATCCCGCAGGCAATCGTTCCGCAGGTGCGGGTTTCTTCAAAGCGGACAACTCCGGAAACCTGACGAGTGGGATAGAGGACACGAATGATAACGGAACTGTGCAAAGCCAAGTACCATTTAGCGGCTCTTGGGCGCTAGACTCGGACTTCGCCAGCACGGGCCGGGGAACGACGAGCCTGAACGTGGGTTCCACCGCACAGAGCTACGCTTTCTATGTCGTGGATCCTACGAACGAACTGGTTGCGGTGCAAACGGACCCGGTCTCCAGTGGCGCTTCTCTGAGTTTGGTCTCCGGGCTCAAGCAGTGCGTGGGAATAACTGGCAACTGTATTCTGACTAACAGCACGCTTAACTCTAGCAGCGTGATGGAACTCAATGGAGGGGGCACTACGAGCGTACCGTCACCGGATGTGTCGCTGGGCGTCAGCACGTTCAATGGCCAGGGCGGCATCACCACTTTCCAAACAGATGAGAATAGCGGTGGGACGTACACCCAAAACACTTTCACAAACGGTACTTACAATGTGAACATGACGAATGGACGCGTCACCGTCTCTGGTCTCGGCTCCGGTCCCCAACCGGTGTGGTACGTGACGAGCGCGAACAAGGGATTTGTGATCGGGACCGACAGCTCCGCAACAGAGGGATCGTTCGAGCCGCAATCGGGTGGACCGTTCAGCCTTCCATCGTTCTTGTTGAGCTATGCTGGAGGTACGATCCAGCCAGTGTCGACAAGCGTGACCAACGAAGTTGATTCCACTACAATACCCGCGCCCGGCGGAACCTCAGTCGTGACGTACGACAGCAGTGGATCGGCCACGGGTGAGCCAATGATGAATCTGATGTTGTCGTCCACGTATTTACTGGGGGATGATCCAAGTCAGACCGGCATGAATACGACAGGCAAAATCCTCCTGACAGCGGTCGGAAGTGTTCCCACTAACTCCTGCATGTGCACGGCGATCGTCTACATGATCACGGCGCCAGCTTCGGGTAGTACGGACCGATCGTTCAACAAGTGGGCTTCGATCAATATCGCCACCCCAACCGCCTCACCCGCACCCGATCCGAATCCGAGATTGACGGTTGTGCAGAGTACAACTGGACCGTTCTAATTGACTAGCCGGCGCTCCATGGGCGCCGGCTCTCTCTTGCCTGCGTTCCGGCGAAACCAAATTCGCCAGCAGACTTTCCATGCCCGCCTAGGCTGCGCCGGGAAGTGCTGGGGTGTGGTTCTTTAGGATTAAGTGGGCTAAGATTACAGAGCTTAACTGCTCTCGAAACATGGGTTCAGAAACCGTAAAATCGCGGTATACTCTCGGAATAGGCTTCGAGTGGGAGCCCCCCCTACACACCCTACTTATTGAACTAGCGCGGCCCTGAGGAAGGGAGAAATGGCTGGGGACAGAGAAGGCGCAGCGCGTCGAGCGCAAGACGGGATAGCCGTGTCCAGCGGTGAAAGTTCCGCGGCGACGCCTAAGCCCGCACTGGATTCCGACGGGATGACCTTGCCCGGGGTCAATGCCGCGGACGGTACCTTGCCAGGTACTGGCGACCCACCGAGTCCGCCAAAGGGACACGCTTCATCGTCACGCCCCAAGAGCGATCCCTCCGATGCCCCCACCATCGTCGGTTCAGGCAGCGCATCGGGCGACAGTTCGCCTGCGCATCCCATCTTCTCGCACATCGGGGCGACTGTATTCCACGAGGGCGACATCCTTGGGGGCCGCTACGAGATCCAGAAGCTGCTTGGCATGGGCGGCATGGGCGCCGTTTACAAAGCCCGTGATATGGAAGTCGAGCGCGTCGTGGGCCTCAAGGTCATTCGCCCTGACCTTGCTGGAAACCCCGCAATCCTCGCTCGTTTCAAGCAGGAGCTGGTGCTCGCCCGCCAGGTCACTCACAAGAACATCATCCGCATTTACGATCTGAACGAAGCCGACGGCGTCAAGTTCATCACCATGGAGTTCATCGAAGGTGAGGACTTGCGCTCGATTCTTACGCGGGACGGCAAACTGCCTCCGGAAGAGGCGGTCGGCATCATTCTGCAGGTCTGTGCCGGCTTGCAAGCCGCTCACGGCGAAGGCGTCATCCATCGCGATCTGAAGCCGAGCAATATCATGCGCGATCCGTTCGGCCGCGTCGTAATTATGGACTTCGGTCTGGCGCGGTCGGTGCAAGGTGACGGCATGACCCAAACCGGCATGATGGTCGGCACCATGGAGTACATGTCCCCCGAGCAGGCCATGGGGAAAGAACTCGATGCACGTTCCGACCAGTTTGCTGTAGGGCTCATCTTCTACGAAATGTTGAGCGGCTTTGTGCCCTTTCACGCGGAAAGTGCCATTGCCAGCCTGGTGAAACGCACCCAGGAACCTGCCATTCCACTTGTCGATGTGGATACGTCGATCCCACCCGTATTGAGCAACGTGGTCGGCAAGTGTTTGGAACGCGATCCCAATGCCCGCTTCGCTTCACTCCAGCAGCTTGTCGACGAGCTTGAAATCTGGCAAGGCAAGAGGCCGCGCTCGGGTCAATCGATCGTTGCACCGCCTGTTCGCAAGCCGCTACCAGGAACGCGTTTTCCGTTGAAGTGGGTTGCGATAGGAACCGCTGCCATCGTGCTGGCTGCGGGAACATATTTCGCGGTTCATAACCGAATCCCCCCCGGAACCTCCGAAGCAGGATCTCAAGCTGTACAGGGCCCGGTGATGTCGGTTGCTGTCCTTCCGTTCTACAACGGTTCGGGTGATCCAAACCTCGACTGGACCGGTTTCAGCATCGCCGACAATTTAATCTCCGAGATTGGCGGGTCCGCTCACTTACACCTGGTTTCCGCGGGCCGCCTGCAAGATGTGTTGCGCGATGTGGGCTATTCCCCGGGGCCCCAGGTTGACAACTCCACCCTCAAGAGCATCCAGGACGCGATCGGCGCCGATACCGTGGTCTCGGGGGCGCTTGTGAAGGCCGGAGATCAGTTCCGAATTAACGCCGTAGTTCATGATCTTAAGAATGGCCGTGATATCCCTATCACCGCTGACCTTGCAAACGTCAAGGACTTGGCGGGCGCCATGGACAAGCTGGCGGGGCAAATCCGCGAAAAACTCGCGACCACACCAGACATCTTGAACGAGTTGCGGGCCAGCTCAGGGCATGTGTTGACTGACTCTGTTACGGCGTTGCAGGCCTACGATGAAGGCTTGCAACTCTTCCGCGCTGGCAACAACACCCAGGCCGTCATCAAGTTCAAAAAGGCCACGGAAGAGGACCCCAACTTCGCAATGGCATTCTCGAAGCTGGCGGACACCTATTTGGCGCTCCGTTACGACGACAAGGCGGAGCAGGCATCGCGCCGCGCAGTTGAGTTGAGCGAGAACCTCCCGGCCCAAGACCGGTATCTCATTCAAGCCATCCACGCGAGGATAACGAACGATACGGCCAAGGCGATCGTCGCGTATGAAAATCTGACTAAATTGAGTCCGGATGACACGGACGCGCAATCCGCGTTGGCCCGCCTCTACGAAAATACAGGTAACTACGACGCAGCGAGAAAACGCCTTTCGCAGATATTGGCGGTTGATCCCAAGAACATAAAAGCCTTGCGCGCCAGCGGCCGGGTGGACATTGAGGCAGGCAACTCGCAAGCGGCGTTGGAACCCCTGACCAAGGCCCTGAACCTGGCGACGTTATCTGGCAATGAAGAGGACAAGGGCTCGATCCTCTTTTTCATCGGGGCGGCTTACCACGATCTGAACAAGCTGCCGGAAGCACTGGCCAATTTTCAGCAGTCGCTGGAAATCAGGAAGAAAATAGCAGACCAGGGCGGCATCGCCCAAAGCCTGGGACAGATGGCACGGGTGCAAGATGAATTGGGCCAATCGGATGCCGCGCTCACCAGCTTCAAAGCTGCGCTGGAAATCAACAAAAAAATTGGCAACAAAACCGGATTGCTCAGTAACTTGATTAATCTGGGAAAGTTCTATTACGACCACGGAAAGAATGACGAATCTCTCAAATGGGTGAATGAGGCCTTGCAACTTGCGCGTGAGTTGCAAGACGAGCCTAATCAAGCTTTATGCCTAAACAACATCGGCAGCGCCTACAGCAATAAGGGAGATTACCAGGCAGCGTTGACAAATTTCCTACAAGCCTATGAAATTCGTAACCGCCTGAAGCTGCCTGAGGCGATCGAGTCCTTGCGCAATCTGGCGGACATGAATTTCATCCTCGGAGAGTACGACACTGCGCAAACGCAATTGTTGAAGGCACTGGAAGCCAGTCGTGACGCCAAAGACAAGGAAATGTTGGCGCTGGATTCGAGCACTATGGGTGTTCTTTTCGTGGCGCAGGGAAAGTACGACTCCGCCTTAAATTACTTGCAGCAAGCGATGGACGGATTCAAGCAAGTCAATGATCGTACGTGGTATTCGGTGGAGGCCCTGGCCCGCTATGGTGATGCCCTGTCCATTGTGGGGCGCGGAGAGGATGGCCAGAAATACATCGAGGAAGGGTTGAAGCTGGCGGCGGAGGTAAAGGACGAGTCCGCAACGGCTGAGGCGCGGAACGACCTCGGAGACAGCTACTTTTATCGCGGCGACTATTCCGCTGCGCGGCAGCAGCACGACCGGGCGCGCCAGATCGCGGCCAAGTTAGCGCTTCCCGACCAAGGCCTTCGCGCCCGGCTCGGACTCGCCAGAGTAGACCTGGAACAGGGGCGCGCCAAAGCGGCCCTCCCCGAGCTGAAGAAGCTAAGGGACCAGGCAGCCTCTATGGGGTTGAAAGCGCTGGCGGTACGGGCCTCGATTTCTTATGCCCAAGCCCTGCTGGCTGCTAATAATTCCGACGCCGCAAGACAGGAACTGGAAAGCGCTCTGGGACAAACCGACAGAATGGGCATGTTGCTGGAGCGGGTACGTGCCGAGTACCTGTTGGGCAATGCGCTGACGCGGGGGGGCAACCCCAAAGAGGCACCACTGCACTATCGTGAAGCGGCGCGCATTTTGGACTCTATTATCGGCAAGGAAAAGAGTGCGGCCCACATCCTGGAGCGTCCCGATCTCAAGAACATGTACAGCGATGCCAAGTCCTATCGGGGCGGCGGAGCGTAGCCTTCGGCTAACAAACATCTAATTGTCCGCGGGAAAACCGACGGTGTTGAGTCGGGAGGTAGCTTATCGTGCCTTCGCCAGCAGGTTGCCTCCACACCAGATGCTGCAGGCACGGTTATGCGAGCTGTACTTCCGTTCCTTGAGTGACGACAATTCTGACCGAGAGCACCTTCAGAATTGGTGCAGGATTCGGCTGGATCGGTTTCCGTCGAGGTAGTGAAGTATTATCTCCCAATCGTGATCAGACTTGGCCGCGCCCTGAAGACTTGCTCCACCCATCGCTAATACGGCCGGAGTTGAAACTGTCCAAACAGTTGCCGGCCGATCGTCCCGACGGGCGCAATAAAGGGCAGTCTTGATGCCAGCTCAGGACTGCCCGAAAGAAACCTTCCTTACGGTTGACTGGGCCTGAAGGTGGCCACGATATCCGCGCCTTCGGTACTTCCGGTCAAGAACTTGTGCTTGGAAGGCGACGGGGGATGGGGTCCTGATCCTCCACCACCGAGGCCTTTAGACCCTCCCTGCGTTCGGCCGTCAATCGGAGCGCTTTGATACATGGTGAAGATGCTCATCCAGTTGTTATCACCGATCATATCGTTCTCCAAGTAGTCGGCATTGGTCTGGGTGACGTTGTCCGTGGTGTAAAACGTGGTGTCGATGGCAATGCATTGACTTTGTTGAGGAGAGGTACACAGCGGCTCCGTCGGACAGGTCACCGGGTTTTGCATCGAGTCTTGGCAGCTATAGGAGTAAACCAGGCAGGTTCCGGGAGAAACGGGTTGCATGCCCGTGCCTACGCCCTCATAGGCCACGCACTGCTCATTGGCAAACTGAGTGCCGATCAGCCGTGATTGGTAGAACTGGCTGCGGGGCGTTGGTGTCGCGACGACGGTCATCAAAGTGCCGTTATTCGTGAAGCCGACAGGATAGGTGACTGTCGTCTCGTGACTTCCAAAGGCGAAGACAGTTGGAGTTCCACCATTCTGAATCACCTGCTGTACCATCGTGGGTCCCTGAGGCGTAAATTCCCAGCCGCGAATGTCGAGGGCTGTGCCGTCATCGGGTTGCGACGCCGTGAACCCAACCCACGCTGACCCGCCGATGAGACTCAGCCCGTCGGGATTGCTTTCCGCGTCGTAAACAATATTGTAGGGAACAGAAATATTTGGCGGCCCCGTTGGGGTATGAGTGTTTGGGAGGAAGGTAGGGTCGATCCATACCTGGATCGCTCCCGGCTGCTGTGTCTGAGGGTTAGGCTGAGTGTACCCAATCACCACGTCATGGGTGCTGCCGTCCATACAGGTTTCGTCGTTGCAAATTGGCCCCATGGTCTGCGAGGGAATAAAGATCGCACTGCTATACAGGCAGTTCGGGACGTTCTGGTGGTCCCCGATTGTGTAGTCTCCGCTACTGTTGTGGACGGGAGTATTGGTGTTCGGTCCGCAGGTCTGAATAGCGATGTGGTTGGAGTTCGGGTCCCAAGCATCCTGCAGAATGTCAAACTCGATGGCCAGACTGTTATTGATGCCGGCGTAGCCCATTGCACCGGCCTGATTCTGGGCGCCGCCAGCGCCTAAAGCCATGTAACCAGAGCCGCTGGCCCCATAACTGGAATCGGTGCCGGTAGACTGCTGGACGATGAAAGCGAATCCATCGCCCGGAGTGCAGCATTGCGCGGAGTGAGCTTGGAATTGAAACCACGTAGTGAAGCCCATGGTAACCGGCTGTTGACCGAGACCGAGGGCACGCGTGCCGTCCTGAAAATACACGGTTGACGCTTCTGGGTTGTCCGCGCCGCCATTCGTTAAGCGGAGGACAGCCGCGTCCTGCCACGTGGCCAGACTGGGCACGCCGGGCTGCGAACCATTCATTTGCAGATATTGCCTGGCGAAGCTCGTGTTGGAGAAATCCTCAAAGCGGATTTGTTGCGCTGAAGACGACGCGCAGAAACACATTAGCAGAAACGACAGGAGCGCGACGCTTGAATAACGGGTTCCTGATTGCATGGTGATTTGCTTCTTTCCTACGCCGGCACACCGGCGTATTTGCATTTTCTTCCTGCTTGCGGGCGGCGATGCTTGATAGGGGAGGTCTCACTCAATGCCACAGTCGCGCAATACACTGAGCAGATTCACGCATTTTGCTGCGCTTAGGGATGGAATGTCAAGCAAATCCCGAGAAATCGCGGTTATTGAATCCTAGATTGGAAACTTGACGCGAAGCGCTTTGCTCAAAGGTGGTTCACTATGCCTCCACCTTTTGACAGCATAAGGTTGGCTGCGCTTCCACTTTGGCACTATCTAATGTTTGGCTTCCGACAGTCATAGTTTGCGCGTGGAGGGTGCGATTTTAAAGCGTCGCGAGTTTCCCGTTTTGGCGAAGCGTAGCCATTTTAGGTGACACAATACGTCGGTTTCATGTATGATCGTGGTGCGTATGTACGAGCGGCGCGTCTAGCAGCCATCCCTCCTCTTTGTCGAGCGATTTCTGCCTGCAACCTTCCGATCCTTCAGCGCAACATCAACAACAAGGATATACAAAGAAACAAATGGAACAAGGAACTGTAAAGTGGTTTAACGATGCCAAGGGTTTTGGTTTTATTTCACGTCAGAATGGCGAAGATGTATTCGTCCATTTCTCGGCCATCCAGTCGAACGGCTTCCGTTCGCTGCAAGAAGGTCAGGCCGTCAGCTTCGACGTGAAGCGTGGAGCTAAGGGTTGGCAGGCTGAAAACGTTCAGGTACTGTAAACGAAAGTACAACAGGAGGGCGGCAAATGCTGCCCTTCCGTTTTTCCGCGGCTAGAAGTCACTTGAGTCTTTGGTCGTGAACACCCCAACCGGCGTCCGCCCGTGCGATCGATGTTCGATCCAGCAAGCGGCATACTAAAAGTGAGGATCCAATGAAGAACATCTACGTGGGGAATTTAACTTTCGATGCGACTGAAGACCAGGTGCGCGGGTTATTCGAGGCCTATGGCCCAGTCGACAAGGTCAGTATTGTCACGGACCGCGATACGGGCCAGCCTCGGGGATTCGCCTTCGTCGAAATGACTGACGACGAATCAGCCGGCAAGGCGATGGAAGCTCTCAACGGCACCAATCTCGGAGGCCGCAATTTGACCGTGAACGAGGCGCGTCCGAAGACCGACCGGCCTCGCGGCGGTGGCGGAGGGCGTGGCGGTTTCGGTGGCGGCGGTGGTCGCGGCGGCGGTGGTGGTGGCCGTGGGCGCTCGGGCGGCGGTGGTGGTGGCGGGGGCTGGGGACGTTAACCGTCAACTCACCTGCCTCTGATTGACCGACACTAGAATTCTGCAAGTTTTGAAGATGATGCCGGTGCTTGCCCCTTGGGGCTAGCTCCGGCATTTTTTTTCTTGCGGTCACGCAAAGGCTTCGTAGAGCCAAATCGAATTAAAGGGATACGCATTGCCTTAGGGGATAGTCTTTACGTCCATCCACCAGCACTTGCGAAACGTCAACTCTGGTAGGCTGTACCGGCAATCATGGGTTTGATTCGATGAATAACGCCGCCACCGTCACCATCGAGTTCAGGAATGTGCAGTTTCGTGTCTCGGAGGGTAAGACTCTGCTCTCCGTCGTGAATCTGACCGTGTCTCGGGGTGAAACCCTGACGCTGCTCGGTCGCAGCGGATCGGGGAAGACCACTTGTCTGAAGATGATCAATCGCCTGCTGGTACCGACGCAAGGGGAAGTTCGTGTGGACGGAATTCCGGTGGAGCAGTGGGACGCGATTAAGCTGCGACGCCGAATCGGCTATGCCATCCAGGACGTCGGACTATTTCCTCATTACACCGTATGGCAAAACGTGGCTTTAGTTCCAAAGCTGGAACAGTGGGAGCGCCAAGACATCGACAAGCGCGTCGAGGAAGTTCTGGGCTTGGTGGGTCTCCCCGGCGCGGAGTTTGCGCATCGCTATCCGCACCAGCTCTCTGGAGGACAGCGCCAGCGCGTCGGGCTGGCCCGTTCGCTGGCCGCCGATCCTCCCATCCTTCTCATGGACGAGCCCTTTGGGGCCCTCGATCCCATCACCCGTGCTGAGTTGCAGATGGAGTTCAAGAAACTTCAGCAGAGGCTGGGAAAGACCATTGTTTTTGTGACCCATGACGTAGGCGAAGCTCTGCTGCTGGGTACCCGAATCGGGTTAATAGAAAGCGGCACTCTCCGGGGAATCTACGCTCCGGATGAATTCCTGAGCGCTGCCGATCCCGGCGTGAAAGCTTATGTGGATATATTTCGCGCCGGACAGCAAATGTTTCCCAACTGAGCGATCCTCCAATCCTGCAAGTGACCAGGCAACAAAAAGGGAACAGCTTTCGCCGTTCCCTTATTTACTCCGCAATCACTTTCGGGCTATTGCGACTTCTTGTGTGCGGGCGCGTGGTGCACTGGCGCCGCCGTGCTGACCGGGTTGCCGTTCTTGTCTAATAGGATGCCGCCGGCCATCGTCATCATAAAAGGGTTAGGCGTATAGCTCGAGACCGTACCCTGAAACGCCATCATCGCACTCGGCTGCGGTGCCAGGCGCGACGGGATAGGCTTTTCCATGGTCAACGTGATGTCGGCCTTCTTGGCTTCAATGTCGTCGTCGCTGCCGGCCAACTGGACAGTAGTCGAAGTAGCGCTGATGACGGAGGCCGCTAACTTCACGGCCTTGTCCTTGATCGCATTCCACACCGTGTCGGCGGCCTGTTGGTTACCCGAAGAAAGCACCAGTTCCCACTCGGCGAAGCTCATCTGCTTTGGGTCCTTGGTCTTTACCAGATCGGCGGCTTGCTCGGCAGGAGTCGGTGGCGGTGGTGCTGCGGCCACGGTGAAACCAGACGGCGGCATAACGCTCTGCGACGTTTGCGCTTGCTTCACCAGGTCATTCCAGCCGTCTTCGGAGCCGTGGTAACGGATGTATTTCTTGCGTCCATAGTCCAGGATCTGCGCCTGGCCGGTTCCCTGGGCGAGTTGTGAAGCCTTGACAATGAACCAGAAGCCTTCCGGGTTCATCGGCTTGGCTTCGAGGTCGGACAACGCCAGATCGTAAACATCATTAACGTCCGGCTGCGGCTCCTCACCCACTGCCTCGCGCAGATCTTTCTGCGCGGTGGGATAGTCCTTCTTCGCCAATGCCGCGTAGCCAACCGCGCCCGCAAAGGCAGCGCCCCTCTGGTTGTGGAGCTTGACGAACTCGGCGTCGCTCATGCCTTCGGGTTTGGTCATGGCCGGCAATGCCTGGAGTCCCTGTTGGCCGTACTTCATCGCCAAATCGAGGTTCTGCGCCGCATCCTTGCCGCCCTGAGTGGCCAAGGCGCGGTGGTAGACCGACAACAGAGCCAGCGCCCCCGTGCTGTTCGGATTCACCTGCAGCATGCGGTTCGCGGCGTCGACCGTCTTCGGCACGTCCCCGGCCTGCTGGTATGCCACCATCAGTTGCTCCAAAGCGTCTTCCTTCATCACGCTGTTGGGATAGGTCTGCAAAAACGCTTCCAGACCCTGCGCCTTTGCCTGCGGACTGGTCTGCTGAATCGCGTTTACGTAAGCGTTGTATTCAGCCGGATCCTTAATTTCCTTCTTCTGCGCGGGTTGAGCTGGTTGACCGGCTTGCGCGGGCTGCGCCGCCCCCTGAGCTGCCGATTGCTGGACCAGCGCCGCGGTGGCGAGCACCAGCAACATGGTGACTAGCGACTTCTTCATTCTTTTGGCTCCTTGGTTCTGGGAACTGGTGACGATATTCATCCAGAAACGTTTACTTACACGCAGGATCTCAGCCCGACTTACCCCGCCGGAACTGCATAATAACAGGTCGCCCCTCCGGACCGCCGCCCCCCTAAATATTGAATCCAAACCCAAATCACACGGAGACGGGATTATAAGTACCCACCTCAAGTAAGGCAAGTTACTTAATACTTTACACAATTTCCCGTGTCTTCGAGATGCCGGAAAGTGCAATGAGATGCCGGAAAGCGCAATCTCGCATGTGCGCATTTTACATGCAACAATGCCATCCGGCTTATACGGGGCGGCCCGCGCCGGGGGGTGCCGACCGGGAGATTCTCGGACGCTCAGCCTTGGCGGGCAACCATGAGCTTCCTCGGCGGCTTCGATCAAGTTGGGATTTGTGCTAAATTGCAGCCTCATTCACGGCTTGTGACGCTTTCGCCAAAGCGCGTCAAGCGCCTTTGAACGCAAGAACCTGTTGGAGACGATTATATGCAGCCAAATGAGTTTGTTTCGCTCGCCGGGGCAGTCACCGTGGTTACCGGAGGGGGACGAGGAATCGGGCATGCCATCGTGACCCGGCTGGCCGCTCTAGAAGCCACCGTCGTTCTCACGGGACGGGATGAAGCGCGGGTTCAGCAGGTCGCACGCGATCTGGAGGCGCGTGGGCACCGGGCAGAAGGTATCGGATGTGATGTCACCGATCTGGCCAGCGTGGAAGCGCTCGGTGAACGTCTGCGCAGAAGCTATGGCCATGTCGACATTCTGGTGAACAACGCTGGCATTGGTGGCCCTTCAGGTTTACTGCACGAACTTGCCCCCGCCGACTGGGAAGCTATTTTCAATACCAACTTGCGAGGCGTGTACTACATGCTACGCAGCATCGTGCCTCTGATGATCGCGAGTGGGGCGGGCCACATCATCAACATCTCGTCTCTGGCGGGGAAAAATCCGCTGCCTCGCGGAGCCGCCTACTCCGCGTCCAAATGGGGACTGAATGGGCTCAGCTACGGAGTCGCGGAAGAGTTGCGGGCGCAGAATATCCGGGTCAGCGTGATCTGTCCCGGCTCGGTGGATACCGACTTCAGTCCCCGCCGTGGCGGCAAAGACACCCGCAAGATGCTGAAGCCTGACGATGTGGCGCATGCCGTGGTCATGCTGCTGACCCAGGAACCGCAATCGTTCATCAGCGAGGTTTTGCTACGTCCCACCCAGAAGCCGTAGAAGGCGAATGGACGGCTGGATGGCCTAACCTGTAATATACTTTTTGGAGGTTAGGAGGAAACATGAACCAAATTCAACGCATACTCGATCAATATGAGCGCGTGATGAATGGAGCAGCTTGGCACGGCGATTCCATCTGGCAGATTATCGAGGGCATCTCGGCTGAAAGGGCTGCCTTGCGGCCCATCGCCAACGCTCACAGCATCTGGGAGATCGTCGGGCATATGGCTTTCTGGGAGGCCGTGGCGGCGAAGCGGCTTGGCGGTTTGCGCGCCGGGCTCGAGGAGGAAGGTAATTTTCCCGCCGCGCCCGAAGCCACCGAGGCCAACTGGCAGAAGACACTCGACAGCTTTCGCGCATCCAACAAAGCATTCCGGGAGGCGCTGCAAAAACTAGACGCCGCCCGGTTGGATGAGCTGTCAGCCGCCGGCAAGCGATCGTTTTACGATGAGGCGCACGGGCTCATCCAACACAACGTGTACCACGCGGGGCAAATCGCCGTGCTGGCTAAGTCAATGAATCAAGGCCGATGACTTGCATCGAAAAAGCTCGCAACCAGCGATGGGGCGGGTTTGTAATTCTGCAAAACGGGTGCTAACATCCGGACTCGTGAAGATTTTTTGGGGAGGTAATTATGTCCGATCGTGACGGAAGTGGTTTCCTGTGGTTCCTTGCCGGCCTGGGTATCGGGGCGGCAGTGGGAATTCTATATGCTCCAAAACCCGGCGATGAGACGCGCCGGCGTATTCGCGAAGCGGCTGAAGAGGGCCGCGATTCCGTTAAAGAGCGCGCGCGTCAGGCCCGCGAACAAGCGGGAAGCTGGGCGGACAAGGGGCGCGACTACCTGAACCAGCAAAAGGACCAAATCCGCTCGGCATACGAGGCTGGACGCCAGGCTTACCGTGAAGCCACCAGTGAAGGTGTCGAGGGTACGACGCCCAATGTTCCGTAATGCGAGTGCTTGGCGCAACTAGCGCACCGGCCTGGACCTGAACATGTACGACAAGCTGACCCTTTTTATCGCCGTTACCGCAGCCGCTGTAGTGCTGCAGATGCTCATTCTCCTCGTCATTTGCGTGGTGGTGTTTAAACTCAGCAAGAAGCTGCAGTCGGTTACGGACGAGACCCAGTCGCGGTTGCTTCCCATCCTCGACAACGCCAAGGTGATGCAGCAGGAAGTGAAGTCCTTCCTGGAGACGGCGCGTCCCAAGATCGACGTCATCCTGGACAATCTCGCGCACGTCACAACGACCACGCGGACCGAGGTTGAGCGAGTCGATGCCACCGTGCATGACCTGCTGGATCGCCTACGTTTACAGGTGATTCGCGTCGATGAGATGGTTACCCATACCTTGGATCGCGTGGAAGATACGTCGGAGAAGGTGCAACACACCGTGATGGCACCCGTCCGTCAGGTCTCAGGGATTGTTCAGGCTATCAGTGTGGGAGTGGGTGCCTACTTCAGCAGCCAAAGGCGTGGCCGCAATGGCGGCCCGTCGGACGAGATGTTTATTTAGCTGGTCTCCCCGCGGAGCCGATAATCTTCTCTCCTGGTGCGCGCCTGCTGCAAGGTGCGGGAGGCGCGTTTCCATTTCACTCCAGCAGCGCCGCTTCCTTCTCTTCCGCTGCCGCCACGGCTCGAATGGAAACATGTTCGCGACGCGCCAGCAGCAGTCCCATCGGAATGACCGACATGAAGGTGACTGCCCACAGCAGGATGCCGCAGCTTACTGCGAGTTCCTTCTCGATGCCGAACCCCGAGTTAAGCATGCTGATAGTGGCCAGTTGCGATCCCCCACCGACGGCCGGAAGTTGCAGCATGGATCCCACCATGCTGGAGCCCATCAGCACGACCTGAAGAGGCAGCGTCAGTTCTCGGAGCTTGCCCGCGTAGGCGTGCGTGACCGTGTAGTAGGCAAAGGCGATCAGTACCCACATGAAGAGTGAAACCGCGATCAACTGCAGCGCTGAGCCGAGGTCTTGTATAGTTTCCAGTCCGTTGCTGAAAGACAGAACTTTCTCGCGGAGATGATGTGCGAGTTTGGGCGCGAATCCGGCAAAGCGGTCATGGAGGAATTGGGCGACACGATCGCCGGAGCGGCGAATGACTATGATGCCGATGACGAGCGCAGCGATGATACCCATCAGTAGAAACGAAAACTCTCGCAATCCCGGCACATACCAGGAACCGTGGTAGAAGGGGACGAATTTCAGCCAGTGCCAATGATGTTGCACCCAGTGTCCCTGATAGAAGGGAAGCGCCCGCAGGTCGGGCGATAAGAAGCTCAGCGCCAGAAGGACCGCGAACGATCCCATGTCGAAGATGCGCTCCACTCCCCAGACCGCAATCTGTGAGGTGAAGGTGAGCCGCTCTTTCTTGGCGATGATATAGGGACGGATCATCTCGCCGGCACGGCCCAGTAGCGCCAGCGCGGCGAAGCCGACGAATTGCGGTGCCAGCAGACGGGCCGTGGTCGTCTTGCGGACCGGCTTCAGGAAGATGCGCCACCGCACCGCCCGAAGTACGTAGGCGAAATAGGTTAGTGCGAGGCCGTAGAAAGCGTAGAGCCAGTTAATGTGTTCCGTACGGCTCCAGAACATGTGCCAGTCGAACGTCTTCCATGCGCGAACCTGCAGGTAAATCAGCAGGCACAACGCGATCAGGACTATGCCGAAGATGAGCGTGCGTTTCTTGTTCATGGAAGAAGATCAGCGCTACCGGCACGCAATGTTTTCTCGTGTGGTGGCATGATGGCCTGCGACCGAGACCCAATCGTCAAGGTATATGACTGGATGAGTGGGGTCAAACCTGGAGTTATTCAGTGCCCGCTGTAGCCGTCACGCTCTGCGCAATCTCCGGCTTGGCCGCAGCCTCGCTTTGCATCAGTGGCTTCTGTTTGTGCTTGCGCTGGGCCAACTTCTTGCGGTTGTAGTCGTTAATGACTCGCGCCACGTAAGCATGGGTTTCGCGGTAAGGCGGCACGCCCTTGTACTGTTGTACGCGCTGCGGACCAGCGTTGTACGCGGCCAACGCCTTGATCATGTCGTTGTTGTAAAGCAGCAGCAGTTCGCGCAGGTAGCGGACCCCGCCGTCGACATTCTCCGCCGGATCGAACGTGTTCTTCACCCCTAGCTTGCTGGCGGTACCCGGCATCAGTTGCATCAGTCCTTGCGCGCCCTTGCGCGAAATTGCATGTGGATTGTTGCCGCTCTCTGCCCGAATCACACTCGCAATGAAATCGGCGTCCACCTGGCTCCGAGTGCTGGCTGCGCTGACGATGGTGTTTAGATCCATCGGCTTCTGGCCTTGCGAGCTGGTCGCTTGTGGCTCGGGTGGCGCCGGCTCAAAGTTCTCGATCTGGGCGGTGGGCACGTCAACAAATCCACTGCTCGGTTCTGCGCTCATGTACAGCCGTGTGATATCGCCGTCAACCTCATGATGCTCGTGGCGAATGCTGAAACCGTTGCGCAGGTTTGCAATTTCCGCGGCGTACACTTGCGACACCACCAGCAAGCACAGGAAACCGAGTTGTAAGAACCTACGCATTCACGCTCGCTGCATTCGCGTCGAGGACCTGTTCGATGGCCGCAGCAACTCCGCTGTCGTCGTTGTGCAGGGTGATAGTCCAGCCGTTCTGCTTCAAGTCCTCTGAAGCATTTCCCATGATGACCGGATGGCCGGAGAAGGTCAACATCTCAATGTCGTTGTAATTATCGCCGATGGCCATCACCTCGGAGCGATCGATGCCGCGATAGTTGGCCCAGCGCTCCAGCGCGTGCCCCTTCGAGCAGCCGGCGTTAAGGATGTCGACGATGCATAAGTTACGCAAATCATATTGCGTGCGCAACATGGTGAAATCCGCAGTGAAATTACAGGATAGAAGGTCTCGCTGTGCCTGCTGCATCAGTTCAACCGGGCCGCAGAACATGGCCTGGATGGGGTCTTCCGTCAGCGCCGATACGATCGGGCTGACGTATTCAATGTAGGGTGCATTCTTCTCCATCCAGCGCTGGATGACTCCATACAAACGCTCTCGGTCCTCGCAGACGATTGCTCCCATACCTTCACGGTCAAAGGTGAGGACCATGTTGTTGCGATACTGCGCCATGTGCTGGCAGAGCTTGATCGCCGTCTCGCGAGGCAACAAATCCTGGTGGAAAAGTTCCCCACGAGTGGAACGCGTCACTGCCCCATTCGAACTGATTAGCCACAGGTCGAAGCCAAGCGACTCCGCGATAGGCATGGCGAACCTGTGCCTGCGTCCCGTACCCAGCACGATTTCAACGCCGGCTTCATGGGCCCGGCGCAACGCCTTCAGATTGGCTGGGGAGATCTCGACCTTGGAGTCCAGCAGTGTGCCATCGAGGTCGATGGCGATGAGGCGTATTTGGCGCTTCACGATGTCTAATTCTAGCAGCCGGAGGGGGCAGTTAGCATTTGGCGCCTAGCATTTGGCAGTTAGCGGTTAGCGCTTGGTCAGGACGGGATGTTACGTGAGTTTCGTGGGACGGGATCCCTCAATAATGATTTTGATGTTAGCTAAATGCCAAATGCTAAGTGCCAAGTACCAAGTGCCAAATCCGAACTGGCTAAATGTTGAATGCTGATTGGCGATTGCTTGCTTCCCATCCCGAGACGTAAAGTAAAAGAGCGATGGAATTGCGCAAGGATCCCATAACGCGTTCTTGGGTCATCTGCGGCGACGAGCCCGATGATAGCTCCTCGCCTGACTACTTCTGCCCGTTCTGCCCCGAATCAGGCCAACCCCTCCAAGTAATTGCCTCATCACCGACGGTAAACGGCAGCCCTTGGTCGGCGCGCGCGGTGGTGCATCCCCATCCGCTGTACGGAATTGATGGCGAGCCGTCGCGTACGGGCAACGGCCTGTATGACAAGATGCGTCCGGTTGGGGCTCATGAGGTGATTGTCGAGAATGCCCGCCACGACCGGCATTTGTGGAATGCCGACGACCGGGAAATCGAGGAGTACCTGGCGCTCTGTGGCCAGCGTATCCAGGACCTGAAGGGCGATGTCCGATTCAAATACATTAGCGTCTTCAAGAATTATGGCACTCACTCGGGGCAGGAGTTTGACCACCCCACCTCAGAGGTTGTGGCGACCACGTTCGTCCCGCGGCGGGTTCTGTATGAATTGCGCGCGGCCAGGCAACACTACTTGGTAAAGGAGCGCTGCGTTTTTTGTGACATTCTGAGGCAGGAGCAGGAACAAAAGCTACGCGTCATCGAAGTCCGCGGCGACTACATTGCCTGCTGTCCTTACGCTCCGCGGGTGCCGTATGAGACCTGGATCGCTCCCCACACCCACGAAGCTTATTTCGAGCGCATGGCGCTGAAGTCCGGCGCAATGCGTGATTTGGCGGCGCTGCTACGGCGCACGCTTTACCGCATCCGCACCATCGCCGACGGCTTCCACATGGTGTTGCATACCTCACCCAACACCATGCATCGCTCGGAGACGCTGGGGTTCTGGAAGACGATTGAAGACGACTACCACTGGCACATCGAAATTCTGCCCATTCTGGGGGCGAAGGCGAAGTCGTACACCTTCAAAGAGGTGTATTACTCGCCCGTCAGTTCGGAGACGGCAGCAGCGATCCTGCGCGAGCGGCCGACGGAAAAGTAGCTGCGGCCAGACTACAATATTTCCTCGGGTAGCAACGCGCTTATGACCATCCGCCGCGTCAAAACCTATACTGGACAGACCGGGTACGTTTACCAGTACTACTTCGTGGGCAAGCGGCCCGCGCTCGACAGCGATTCCGAAGCTCCCTCCACCGAATTCATCTTCGACGTGACCTCAGATCGGAAAACGATCTTCGCGGTCAGTATCTTTCTGCATCCCGAGGCGCTCTCGGCTTGGGCAGCGAGCCGGGGCCGCACGCTCGGCGAGTCGGAGCAGTACGCTGCGGTGAAGCTGCGCCTGATGCAAGCCTTCGATGAGATCTCCGACATGCTGAACCATGGACGCCGCTTGCGCCTTGAGGTTGATGAACTGCCCGTATTGTTGGACTCGATCGGAGTGGAATAGGTCCTCGATTCCCCTTATTTCACGTGATATAATTTGTAGCTACACATGTAGTTACGCTGGCGATCCCGATGAAATTTGAATGGGACGACCGGAAAAATGAAATCAATATCGACAAACACGGGCTTGACTTTTCCGATGGCGAAGAACTCTTTCTGGGACATTCGCCATTGCTGGCAGTTCCCGACACCGCGCAAGAATACGGCGAAGAACGATGGAAAGGAATCGGAATGATCGACGGCCGGATCGTGGTTGCGATCTTCGTACTAAGGACGCCCGAAACCATTCGATTCATTTCGCTAAGAAAAGCCAATCGAGAAGAAAGAAGTGGTTATGAAAAAGCGCTCCAAGACGAATTGGGACAGGGTTGACGCCCTGCGGGATAATCAAATCGATTACTCCGACAACCCTCCACTCGAATCCGACTTCTTCAAGAAGGCGATCGCATGGCCCGGCACAAAGGAGCAGATCACCCTACGCCTTTCGCCGGAGGTGCTGGGCTTCTTCCGCCGCCAAGGCAAGGGTTATCAGACTGCCATTGGCCGGGTACTGGAGGGCTTCGTTGAGAAGCAGAAAAATCCTCCCGCTAGCGAGGAGTTGCTTCTGCCATTCGAAACGCGAGCCTTCAGCTCTGAACTCCAGAAGTACCATCGCGTGAAGCGTAACAATTTCTTTGCGACGATCCGGGCTTTTCCGCATGTTTGGAAGGCTTGCCTTCTACTGGACAAGATTTTGATGAGCGAGTTCGCCGACGCGGAAACCCTTAGGGAATCGAGACAGCTTATTCCCTTACTGCTCTTAGTCCGAGCGCATTCAGAGTATCGTCTCGCGATGGAATTGGTCTTCAGCACTGCGGTCGCCGAAGCTGGATCACTACTTCGACAAGGAATCGAATCAGCGGCATTTGCGCACAAGCTCTACCGGGAACCTAAGCTCGTCGCGGTATGGCTAAGCGCGGACGGAAGTAAAGCGCAGAAGACGGCTTTCGCCAAAGCCTTTGTCGAGAATCGCCGGACGAATCTGTTCAGTGGCAGCAAAGCGCTCGAAGAGTTGCACGAGCACTGGTGTCACTTTTCCGAGGCGAGTACCCATGCCAGCATTTGGAAAATGGCCAACAGAATCGATACTGAGCACGTCGCAACACAGGGGCGTTGGTATTTCAACTATTTCGAAGGGGACAAGAAGGCCCTAGTGCCCGAATTGTATAGACTGCTCGACGTAGCACATTTGATTGAGACCGTGGTTTTTGACCTCTTCCAATCCAGGCTTCAGTTCGACGGGTCCCTACTTAAATCAAGAGCACTGTTTGAAAGGTACAAAGAGCAGGTGAGAGCCGAGTTGAAATCGGAGATCGGCCCCCAGCCGGTTCCCAAACGCTCTGTCGTCGCTCAACGCTTTGAGGCTGAGTCCATTTGAAATGGGACGATACCCACTCCGTGCTCTGTACACGGACTCGGATCGGGCGGATAATCGTAATATCTTAGGGTGAGGGAATCGGCGATGTTTGGGGAAATGCCGTGGTCGGGACGGAAACAATGGAACCGTGCTCTGCTGGCTTCCTTCGCGGTTCACTGCCTGCTTCTTTTTCTGCTCATCCATCACGCCGGGGCAGCATTCATAAATCCTTCTGATGTTGACCTGGGAATTAAGGGGTCCTCAGGGTCGCTGTCTATCGTTTACCTTGCGCCTGTGGGACCAGAGAAGACCCAGACACCGCAGGATGAGCAACGGCCGTCGCTTCGCGCTGCCCTGGCGCCCAAGCCGAAACCCCACAATCCCGACACGAACGTTCGGCAAGTAAATCAACCCACGCGGGACGATGCGCCTGAGCAAACCGCGCGCGGTGGTTCTCCTTACGGACGCGTGCCCGGTTCGCCGATTACCGGAGATGAAGTGGTGCCCGCCCTGCCGGAAGTCTTTCCCGATCCTCCGGTATCGCGCTCGGATATACCCGCTGGCGTGCAAGGTGACGTGATTGTTGAGGTCACGATTGACGCGGAAGGAAATGTGATCCAAACCAAGCTGTTGCAAGGCATCGGATACGGCATCGAGCAAAAGGTTCTTTCGATTCTACAGCGCTGGCACTTCCGCCCAGCCTCGAAAGACGGTGTGACCATCGCCTCGCAGCACATTGTGTACTTCCACTATCCCAGCTAGGCGTGCCACTTCTGCGTCCATGCCTGCATGCAGTTAGCGGGTTCCCTGTGACGCAAATCACAGCCGGACGTGATAACCACACTGCGCCCTACACGCCACCCCGTTATACTTAACCGTAGAAGAAGCAATCGAGCTTAAGCATTACTTTCATGGGGTTTATGCCGTTAATCTGGCTCCGAGTCGCGGTGGTTTGCTACGGCGTAGGGCTCCTCTATTCGCTGCTCCTGCTGAGCAAGCAAGGCAACGTTCTGGCGAAAGTCGTGGAACCCGCCGTCGGACTGGGGCTGATCTTTCACTTCGTTTCCCTGGTCGAATCCACCGTTCTGATTGGGCACCTTTCTCTGGCTTCGATCCATTACTCGGAATCCATTCTTGCATTCGTGGCCATGGTGGTGTTCTTCGTATTCTTCGTGGGCTATCGCACCGTCTCCCCGGGTGTCGTGATCTTTCCCATCGTCTTCATTCTGACATTCGCATCCGCAATTGGCCAGAAGCCGGTCACGTTGAGCTCACCGCTGCTGCGCAGTGGTTGGATCTTTGTCCATGTGGTGCTCATCTTCACCGGCTACGCGGGACTATTCCTAAGCTTTGGCGCGAGCCTGCTCTATCTGGTGCAAGAGCGGGCGTTGAAGTCTAAGCGCCCGACTACATTGCTCACTTGGCTGCCCCCGTTGCAGACCATTGACGAAATCTGCTATCGCTCCTTGCTGTTCGGGTTCCCCTTCATGACCCTGGGGCTGGTGGCGGGTTCCGTTCTGGCTATCGACAAGTACGGACCGCTGTTCTTCTACGATCCGAAGATATTGTTGTCGTTCACCATGTGGGCGGTTTACTTGCTCCTGTTGTACACCCGCTGGAGTTCTGGGTGGCGTGGCCGCCGCGCGGCGTTTTTGGCAACCTTCGCCTTCATCATCGCCTTAGGCGCTTGGGCGGCGAACAGCTTCAGTCGTACGCATAGGTTTCTTTCATGAACTTCGTCGTCATCGGCGTGAACCACCAGACCGCACCGGTCGAAGTGCGCGAGCAGTTCGCCATTTCAGAGGCGCGGCTGCCCGAGGCGGTGAAGGCCCTGGCGACCTATCCCGGCATCGAGGAGGGCATGATCGTTTCCACTTGCAACCGGGTGGAGGTGTTGGCGCGCACCACGAATGGTTCCACGGATATGCAGGGTTTCTTGCGCCAGTTTTACGGCTTCGACCCCGAGCCCTATCGCAAATACTTGTATGAACATCACGAGCGAGATGCGGTGCGCCACGTCTTCCGGGTGGCTTCGAGCCTCGATTCCATGATTGTCGGCGAACCGCAGATCCTGGGACAGGTCAAGGAAGCCTATGCCACAGCGCGCGCTCTTGGCGCTGTGAACTCGCAACTCGACGCTTTGCTGACCCGCTCTTTTGCTGTCGCCAAGCGCGTGCGTAACGAGACCGCCGTCGCAACATCGGCAGTGTCGATCGCGTCGGTGGCGGTGGACCTGGCCAAGAAGATTTTCGGCAACTTGCAAGGCAAGAGCGTTTATCTGGTGGGCGCCGGGAAGATGTGCGAACTGGCTGCGCGCCATTTGCTTGCGCATGGCGCAACCCAGATCTACGTTGCCAACCGGACCTTCGAGCGGGCCGCGTCGCTGGCGAAAAAGTTCAACGGTCAGGCGATCCCATTCGAGAAACTTTATGAGACGGTGCCCAATGCCGACATCGTTATCAGCTCCACGGGGGCGCCACACGCCATCTTCCGCAAGGAGCATGGTGAAAAGTTTTTGCACCTGCGCCGTAACCGCCCCATGTTCTTCATCGACATTGCGGTCCCACGTGATATCGATCCCGAGTTGAACAAGCTGGACGGCATCTTCGTCTACGACATCGACGATCTCCAGCAGGTGGTTTCGTCGCACATCGCCGATCGCAAAACCGAAGCGGACCGCGCTGAAGCCATCGTGCAGCTTGAGGTGGACAAGTTTGAATCGCGGCTGCAAACTCTCGATGTGGTGCCCACCATTGTTTCGTTGCAGGAGCACCTCGAGACGGTTCGCCAAGCTGAGATCGACCGCGTGCGGGGCCGGTTGGGAACGCTCTCGCCGGAACAGGAACTGGCAGTAGAAGCCCTGTCACGCGGCATCATCAACAAAATCATGCATACACCCATTACAACTCTCAAGAGTGCAGCCCGCGAATCGTCCGAAGTCACAACTGTGGTTGACTTGGTACGCAAACTCTTCGGCCTGCGCGAACCCAGAAAAGCCGCCGATGAAGACGCCGCTACGGTGAGCAGTGGCAAACCGGGAGCGCCCAACTGATGGCACACCTCCGAATTGGTTCCCGCGGATCACAACTCGCTCTCTGGCAGGCCAATCACATCTCGGCACTACTGCGCGAGCGCGGCCACGAGGTCGAACTCGAGATCATCAAGACCACCGGCGACAAGATCACCGACGTCGCTCTCGCACAGGTCGGTACCAAGGGCATGTTCACCAAGGAAATTGAAGAGGCACTGGCCGAAGGCCGCGTTGATCTCGCGGTGCACAGCCTTAAGGATCTTCCTACCCAGCTGCCGCCCAGATTCGAACTGGTCGCTATTACCACGCGAGTCAATCCGCGCGACGTGTTTCTGTCGGTAAAGTACGACAGCATCAAAACGCTGCCACGGGGGGCGCGCGTTGGCACCAGTAGCCTGCGTCGTCAGGCGCAGTTGAAGGCTTCTCGGCCTGATCTGGTCATCCATCCTCTGCGGGGAAATGTTGACACTCGCATGCGCAAGCTGGAAGAAGGCGAATACGATGCCATCATTCTTGCTGCCGCTGGTCTTACGCGCCTCGGCAAAACCGAACTGGTGAAGGAAGTTCTTTCGGAGGATTTCATGTGTCCGGCCGCAGGGCAGGGCGCACTTGGCATCGAGGTTCGCGAAGGTGATGTTGCGATACGTGAACATCTCTCGTTTCTCGATGACTCCGACGCACACGCTGCCACGACGTGCGAGCGCGCGTTATTGCACAAGCTCGGCGGCGGATGCCAGGTTCCAATTGGCGCATTCGCCGAGATGAAGGGCGGTAGATTGCAGCTCACCGCTATTGTTGCCCGCCCGGATGGCACTGAGGTTTTGCGCGAGCAGCAGAGCGGCGGCGATCCCGTTGAGCTCGGCGAAAAGGTTGGCGATGCGCTGCTGCGTCGCGGAGCAACCAGGATTCTCGAAGAGGTGTATGGCGCGGCGACAGCAGTGGCGCAGCAGCCTTGAGACTGTGGACAGTGGCTCGTAATCACTGGCTAGTTGAAGTCGCTCCACATCGGCTGTCACAAACTGCGTCCCCAAACCAGTATCTGGGGTTGGGTATCGAAGTCGTCTTTTCGGCACGTGGATGGCCAGCCCGAAGGGCGACACAAACCTAGCCCAAGGCGTAAGCCCTGGGAAAGCGAGAAAAATTGAAGTGAGTCCCGGAGGGACGGCACAGACACACACAATCTTCGGCCCTGAGGTACCAGATTCTGGCGAAAAACCCGCGCGCGACAGCAATCATTGACGCTCCCCTCTCCGGATGCCGCGTTCTAGTCTCGCGCGCGAAGAAGCAGGCCCGTGCTCTTTCTTCTGCGCTGAGCGAACTGAGCTGCCAGGTGATCGAGATTCCCTTCATAGAGATTCGCAAGCCCAGTTCGTACCAGCCACTCGATTCGGCATTGCAAAACCTCGCAACGTACGATTGGTTAATCCTCACCAGCGTGAATGGGGTTGAGGCGCTGTTCGAACGGCTCGCAAAGAAAAACATCGATGTTTGCGCGTTGATGCGTCTGAAGATCGCCGCAATCGGTCCTTCAACCAGGAAAGCGATTGAAGAACATGGTCTGCGAGTAGCGGTCACCCCGAAGGAATACGTGGCCGAGTCGGTCGTTGCTTCGTTACATCGCAGGGTGAAAGGGAAGCGCGTGCTGCTGGTGCGAGCTAAGGTCGCGCGCGATGTCATCCCCCGCGAATTGCGGAAGGCTGGTGCTGAGGTTGACGTGGTCGAGGCATACGAGACCGTGGCGCCGAAAACTTCGGAGAAACGGTTACGTGCTCTTCTGGCCGACAAAACGCAGAAGCCGCACGCCATTACATTCACCAGTTCCTCAACGGTAAAGAACTTCGTAGACTTGCTCGGATTGCGCAGCGCGCGCGCCGCCTTGAAGAAGCCGGCGCGCCATCGCGGCATACACACTGCATCCATCGGTCCTGTGACCTCCGCCACGCTGCGCGAATTCGGGCTGCCAGTGGACATCGAAGCCAGGGAGTACACCATTCCGGGTCTGGTCGCGGCGATCGTGAAAGCGAGAGAGCGACTCTAGTACCGGTGCGCTTGGCTTTCTGCTAAGAGCTAAAAGCTAAGGGCTAAAAGCGAGGAGCGAGCAGCGATTTCGCTATTCGTAGATCGAGCACCCACATCCCGGCGACGGCACATGCACCTTCAGGAAATCCGAAACCCGCTGATACGCATCAATCTGGTTCTCCACCCGCGCAAAGCCGTGGCCTTCGTTTTCGTAAATCTTTAGCTGCACCGACCCGCCACGCTTCTTCACAGCATCGGCCACCTGTTGCGCCTCTTCCTTCGGACATCGTGGATCGTTGCCTCCCGCCAGCAGCAGCAGCGGCGCCTTGATCTGATCGACGAAGTTGATTGGAGACCGATCATCGTACAGCGCTTTGTTCTTCACCGGATCGCCCATCGTCGCCAGGTCATACTCGCGAAGCAGCGGGTCCTCGTTGGCGATCTCGGTCGCCCAGTTTACAAACGGCACAATGGGCACGGCTGCGGCCCACATATCCGGAGCCTTGGTCACCGCCATCATGCTCAAGTAGCCGCCGTAGCTTCCGCCCATCACGATCAGCTTCTTAGGATCGACGAAGCCGCTCTTCTCGATCCACTGGGCCGCGTCGAGCACGTCGTGCAACTCGCCACCGCCGGCGTCACCGCGGTTCGCGTCCGTAAACTCCTTGCCGTATCCGGTTGATCCGCGATAGTTTGGCGCGATCACCAGATACCCTTGATTCACGATGTACTGGATGAAGCGGTTGAATGAGTTGACGGTCTGTACCGCTGGTCCGCCGTGAATGTACACGATTGCCGGAAACTTGCCGTTGCGCTGGATATTGTTCGGCACATAGGCAAACGCCGAAAGCGTCCACTTGCCGTCGCGGCTGGGATAGTGCACCAGGTATGGCTCAACCATATCGGCGCTGTTCACTCCCGCGACCAGAGAATGCGTCACCTGCTGCGACTGCTTCGTCGCGATGTCATAGACCCACAGGTCGCTAGGTGCCTCAGCGCCGTTGTGGTAATACAAGAGCCTTGAGCCGTCGTGACTGTAGGGCAGCGGATCGCCGCCGAGCGTGTTCACGCCCTTTTTCAGCGGCAACGCGTCCGCACGCCGGGTCGCGATGTCGTACAGATAGATATCCGTGTTGCCGTCAACATTGGCCGTCCATGTTAGCGATTTGCCGTCGGGTGAGAAGGTTCCTGCCCGGAGCCGCCACTTCTCGTTGGTCAGCCAATTGATCTTCTTGGTTGCGATGTCCAGCAGTCCGACATTGTCGTAGCCGTTCTGCGCGTCCGAGGTAATGAGAATCGTCTTGCCGTCGGGCGAGATGTCATCCGCTTCGTAGGTGTGCTCGCCATCATGCTGCGTCAGGTCTGTACTTTGGCCGCTGGCGAGGTCGAGTACGAAGACGTTCGCATCTTTGCCGGTAGCGTGCGACTGCGTGTAGACCAGGAACTTGCCATCGCGCGAAAAGATCGGGCTGGTGTTACTCAGCTCCTTCGGCGTGTTCTTTGTCAGGTGGCTTACGTGCCGCGTGGCGACATCCATCAGCTCGATCTCAAAACTCGATCCGGTCTTGGGCTTGGTGACATAGGCGATCTGCCGCCCGTCAGCCGACCATGCCGGTTCCTCTTCCGCACTCCCCGGCGAAGTCGTCAGGTTCACAACGTCGCCAGTCTTGGGCGACACAAGGAAGATGTCCCACTGCTCATCCCCATCGTGATCGGAGATGAAAGCGATCCAAGTCCCGTCGGGCGACCACACTGGCTGCGTCTGCCGCTGGTCGCTGATGGTCAACTGTGTCGGCCATCCCCCGGTTGCCGGAATCAGCCACAGATTGTTACGTCCGCTGATGTTTGAGATAAAGGCGATCTGCTTGCCGTCGGGCGACCACGTCGATTCGCCGATCTGGCGCGTCATGTAGAGCTTCTCGATCGAGAACGTCTGCATGTCAGCCACGTTCTTGCTCTCGAGCTTGGTGGGGTCTGTAATGGCCTGCGGCGGATTTAACATCTGCTGTGCGACGGCTTGCTGGGTCATAACTGGGAACGTCATAAAGAGAATGGCTAGCGCGTGTCTCAAGAATGGTCTTTGAAGGGGCGCAGCTTTAGCGGCGCCGTCCCGGGCGGCACAAAACTTGGGAAGGGGCGCAGCTTCAGCTGCGCCGTCCCGAGGCGAATAAAACTTGGGCTTTAGCCCCTGAGGGGGCAAATTCCCACGCTCTACGGGAACGAGCGGCGCCACGGTGTTGGACGGACAATGCCGAATAGGGGATGAGGACCTGTGTTGGTGCGGTTCTAGAGACTGAGTCGCAACCATTTTCGTCGTTTGGCTGTTGAATAGATTGCCGAAGAACGAGCCCCGAATGGGGCGAAAGAGCTTAGCCCAGCGCCTCAGCGCTGGGTAGAGTGGGAAACCAGACCGAGTCCCGTAGCCGGGGTCCCCAGTTCGCGCCGCTTTTGCGCGAAATGGGGTGGTAGAGGGACGGCAGAGGTTGCGACACAGTCTCTTCAGCCCGCGATGGATCTGCTCTCCAGGCTTTCTCCGCAGCCTATCTTGCGCCCCCCTCCCCCCTCCCCCCATCCCTGCAAAATATTGAAAACACACGGACGGGCGGAATTTCTCCTCGCAAAATATTGCGCTTAAAGGGCTTATGGGCAAAATATTGCTAAATAAGGATTTATGCGTCGAATCAGGAAGGCGAGAACCCGTTTGGGTGGGGGAAACTCTGGACAGTAGCCGATTCAAAGACCAACGCTTAGGTCGAGCCACACAGCCCCGATCTGAACGGCCACGCCCGGAGCTTCGTCGGACACAATTCTCAGGCATCCCGTCCACGCTCATTGTACGGCGAGAAGTTTGCCAAGCCAAGCCAGTTAGTCATGCAGCATCGTGATAAGTCGGAGGCTCTCAGCACCAGCAACCGGCACTCCGAGTCATACGGTGATCAGTTTCCAGTTTCAAGCGAGCCGGCATTACAGGCTTCTATTATTGTAGATGGTGGCGCCAGTGCGGCGGAGAATGGTACGGTAGGCCTGAGTCGCCTCAAACCCGGGGTTAAATCATTCAGGGACTGTTACGAGGGGGAGGGCGATTTCTCAACAGCAATCCGCATCTCGTATCATTCGACCTGCCGGTGTGAGGCATTGAAGGCCACACATAACGCAAAAGGATGGCATCCGGCTGCCGGTCTCCAAGCCATAGGCTGCCGACCAGCTTCCGCCCATTCCGGGAAAGGTAGTCACCATCAGGCCGGAGGCGGGCTACCACAACAATCCCTCCATCGCGGTGAACGCCAAAGACCCATTACAACTCGTGGCGGCCCTATCCACTGCACACGATGCTGTGACGCAGCGCACTGACTTTTTTCTACGCTTGTGTTATCGAGATTCTGTGGGTGGAATTACAAAGCCGTGCTTCGCTGTCGTTTTCCTGATGATCCTCATCTTCGGGGTGTTCGTGGCTCTTCCGGCGGAGGACCTCGCGGAAACCGCCTACGATGAATCAGAGGTCCCACCTTACGAATTTGTTCCTCTGTTCTCAATCGCGGTGGCGCCGGTGACTGCCCGGATAATTCAGCGTGTGCTGAGTTCCTTGCACCTGAAACCTGGCGCTCTATCGCGGCTTGTCTCTGCACGCGTCCACGACACCGACGTCAATCGATCTGCCGACTCACGATCCTGCTTGACACTACTCTGCACTCTGCTTTGCTAGCCGCTTGGGCTATCTCGTCCCTTTGAAGAACCGTCAAACGCTTTTCAAGACACCTCTTGAGGCGAACGGCTCGAATTTCTGAAGGAACACACTCGACTCTGCTGGCGGTCGTTCCCACCTCAGCGCAGCAGATCCTCCACAGCATAACTGCTGATTCGTTGCACTTCTCAGAAAGGAGAAATCCCGTGAGACAAGTTGATTCGCGGAGCTCCGCTATGCGTTGGCTTACCTGCGTAGTTTTTCTGTTCACCATTTTGTTTGCAGTTTCTAACTCTTCAGCGCAACAAACAAATGCCAGTGCCACGAATGCCGTTACTACTGGGAACGCGTCGAGCGCTAGCGGGAGCGCGGGCGGAGTCAGCGCCCCGGGCACAACCGTACCCCTAGCCCAAACGCCCGGATATATTCCCGTTTACACCGGCAGTGGCTATAGTGACTCTTTGATGTTTCAAGGGAGTGCCGTAACCGTCAATGACAAGGGGAACTTCAACCTTTTGAACAGCGCTTCTTCTTATCAGATCGGCGGCAGCCCCGCCCTGAGAATTGGCAGTGCTTATGACTCAAACTTATTTGTCGGTATCGGAGCCGGCCAAAACAATGTTGCCCGATCTGGGCAGGGCAACGTATTCTCCGGTTTCTCGGCCGGCTTCAGCAACAGCACCGGAATTGCCAACAGCTTCACCGGCTATCGAGCTGGCTACAAGAATACTACCGGCTCCTACAACACCTTCTCAGGCTCCGACGCTGGCTATTACAACACTAGAGGAAGCGTGAACACCTTCCTCGGCGCCTACGCTGGCGACATCAACACCACAGGAACCGGGAACACCTTCCTCGGTAGTGGCTCTGGCTCCAGCAACACCACCGGTAGCAGCAACATATACATTGGAAATCCCGGCCCACTGTCGGGTGCCGAATCCAACACCATCCGCATCGGTACACAGGGCAGTAGCCCCGGTCAGCAGAATGCCGCGTACATAGCAGGCATCTACGGCTCAGCCTCGTCGTTGGGCATTGCGGTCTATGTCAACTCCAACGGTCAACTGGGAACCAGCACCTCGTCGCTTCGCTTCAAGGAACAGGTGCGCGACATGGGCGACAGCAGCAACGCTTTGATGAAGCTGCGGCCAGTGACGTTTCTTTACAAGCCCGGGTACGACAAGGGGCCGCGCACCTTGCAGTACGGCCTGATCGCCGAGGAGGTCGCGCAAGTCTATCCTGATCTTGTCGCCTACGAACCTGACGGCAAGCCGTACACGGTGAAGTATCAATACTTGACGACCATGTTGCTAAACGAACTTCAGAAGCAGCACGCGGTGGTCGCAGCGCAGCGGGGAGAGATTGACTCGCTGCGAAATGAACTGCAGCTGCAGCGAGCAGATTTCCAGCAGCGGCTGACTAGTCTGGAAGGCTTGATTGGGCGAGCCTCGAATGTACCGCCCGCCGAGTCTGAGCAAGTTCAGGCACAACCTTCGGCTGGCCTGCATTAGCTCTGAAGGGCAAGAGACTGCCGCGTCAAAACTGCCGGAGTTGGCGACTCTTTGAGGGGCCCGGCGGGAGTCTCCACTCCTCCGGGCCCCTCGGTCTGGTGCCCCCAGGTTCGCCCGTCTGTTGGGCTGACCTGGGGGAGTGCACTCGGCACACGTTGGCGGGCCGCTATTCGGATCAAGTGTAACCACGAAACCCAGGGCTTGCGCCAGGGCCCGGTCAATACCACAAATCTACTTTTCTTATTCCGTCGTCAGTTCTTCGGCCTCGTTTTCGCCTTCGTGATGGAGCAGTTCCAGCGCGCGTTTGCGCCTTTGCGCCTGCTTCTGGCGCAAAGGGTGGAAAACCGATAAGTTTCCCGTAGAGTTCATTTCTCAGGCACGATCCCGGACGGTTGTAATCTTTTCCGGAATTTCGCTCTCTACAGTACCGTGATCTTCGTCTCGTGCTCCTTGTTCCACTTCTTCATTTGCTTCTTTTGCGCTTTTAGTTCTTTCTTCTGCTGCTTGGTGTATTGCTTGTTGTATTTCGCATAGGACCTCTGCGCGTCCTTCTGTGCCTTGGTCAGCTTGGGAGCATGGGCGACAGCCGGCACGGCAATCGTCAAACCGAGAAGCACAAACAGTACACAGGCTCTAGTTCTTTTCACACCTTCACCATCAAGCAGGTTCTGACGATTCTACAACGTGTGCCCCGTCTCAGAGAAGTGGCGGGCGGGACTGTTCCGAGCGTTCAATTTGTCGCGAGCAGACCGCACATCCCTCGGCTCGGACTCAAATCCTGGCTCGGGATGACAAACAACAGTTGTCAGCGGCCAGTTGTCAGTTGTCAGCAATATGAAATCTACGGCCCAACGACCCGTAGCCCCTGACCCCTGGCTCCTAACCCCTGGCCTCTGCTCCCACTATCTCGCCCCCTTGTGCATCTCCACCGTGCTCCACGTCTTGTCGGCGGCGTGGCACAACTCCTCCAGCGGACAGTCGGCGCACTTGGGTTTGCGCGCGATGCACAGTGCGCGGCCGTGCAGGATGACCTGGTGCGAGAACAGAATCCACTTGTCGCGCGGGATTACCTTCATCAAGTCCTGCTCGATCGTTCGCGGGTCATTGTTTTTCGTCAGCTCCAGGCGGCGCGAGATGCGTTGCACATGCGTGTCCACCACCACGCCGTCGGCGATCCTGTACCACGTTCCCAGCACCACGTTCGCGGTCTTGCGTGCGACGCCGGGTAATTGCAGCAGCTCGTCCATGGTGCGCGGGACCTCGCCGCCGAATTCGCTGATCAGCTTGCGGGCGGCACCCACCACGGATTTCGATTTGTTGCGGAAGAACCCCGTCGTTCGAATGTCGTCCTCGAGATCCTCAGGCTGGAGCGCGGCAAACGCCTCCGGAGTCGGGTATTTCTCGAAGATGATCGGCGTCACCATGTTGACGCGCACGTCGGTGCATTGCGCCGAGAGGATGGTCGCCACCAGCAACTCCCACGCGCTGTTGTGGTGCAGCGCGCAGGTCGCCCCGGGATAGCGCTCGTCGAGTCGCTTCAGGATTTCGTTGACCCGCTCCGGCGCGATCGGATTGTAGGACTTAGCTTTAGCGGCCTTGGTCTTAGCGGCGGGCTTCTTCGGCGTGCCCACTCTGCCCCCGATAGGTGCAGCCGCCTTATCCGATTTTTTCAGGAGGGGTACAACTCTCTTAACGTTGAGCTTGGCTCGCAGTGGCTTGCTCGACACTTTGTCCTGACGGCCGGTGCGCGAAGGCCGGCGAGGCATGGCGCCACGTGGCATGGTTGGTCTCCGAAGCTAACGAGAAGAGATTATAACGGCAGCCAGAGAAGAGGAGGCCAATTCCTCAGGCGATTTTCACCGAAGAAGCGTCAGGCTGTATCATGAAGCGTTAGGACGCTCGAACGCGATGAATATCAATCTGACTCCCGAGCAGGAAAAGCTCGTTGAAGATGAGCTGAACTCCGGCCATTTCCACACTGTCGAGGAAGTGATTGGCCAAGCCCTGCAAAGTCTGCGCGAAAAAGAGCAGTCTTCAGATGCCAGCCAATCCCACGGTGCGCAGCGGGAAGCCGTGCGTCAGATGCTGGCTTTTATCGAGAAAAACCACGTGCGGTTGGAAGGTGTGTCTGTCAAGGAGTTGATTCACGAGGGCCACCGTCTGTGAGCGATTTCGTCCTGGACGCTTCGCTGGCGCTCCAGTGGTTCTTGGAAGACGAGGCCGACCGGACATATAGCCTGGACGTTCTAGCCAGCCTTTCTAACAAGCGTGCTCTCGTTCCCATCTTGTGGTTCTATGAAGTTGGTAACGGTCTTGTCATGGCCGTTCGGCGCAAACGAATCTCCTTCGATCAGGTTGAAGGCTTCCTGATCCGCCTGAAGGCTCTTCCCATCGACGCCGCGCAACATGCGCCCACCGAGGTTCTCGAATTGCCTGGTCTCGCGCAGAGGCACGGCCTCACCAATTACGACGCTGCCTACCTCGGACTGGCGATGAAACTCAATGTGCCGATTGCCACCACGGACAAGCTTCTTCGAGAAGCAGCGGCGTCTTCAGGCGTGAGTCTTGTCGTCGCTCAGGTCTAACTCCTCCATCTCTTCCCCGGCAGATTACAATGAGAACACCTCATCATTCTTACTTAGCGTGGAGTGCAAAATGTCTTCCAGCAATGCCGCAGTACAGACGGTGTCCGCCGAACTGCCGGCGATGCCGCTCACCCTTGAAGGGCTGAGCGTGCTGCATCAAATGTTCCGCTTTCGCTGGCGGGAGTGGCGCAAGCTGGATCCATCGCGCCAGGCGGACATTGCTCGCGAAGCCGCTGCGGTGTTTGCCGCCAGCGAAGAAGCTGGCCAGAGCGCGGTGTACTCCATGCTTGGGCACAAGGGCGATCTGATGATCGTCCACTTCCGCGATTCCTTTGACGAGCTCAACTCCGCGGAATTGCAACTAAACCGCACCGCCCTTGCAGGATTTTCTCGAGCCCATGCATTCGTATTTGTCTGTGATCGAACTCGGCTTGTACGACTCGAGCGTGAAGCTGTTTCGGCAGCTCGCCGAACGCGGAGTCAAGCCGCTCTCCAAGGAATGGAACGACGAAATCGAAGACACTCTCACCCGCCAGCGCGAAGCCATGCGTCCGCGACTCTATCCCAAGATTCCCGACAGCCGCTATCTGTGTTTCTATCCGATGGACCGCAAGCGTGGTGAAGATAAGAACTGGTACACGCTGCCCATCGAGGAGCGGCAGCGGCAGATGGAAGAACACGGCATGGTGGGCCGTCGCTACGCCGGCAAGGTACAGCAGATCATCACCGGTTCCATCGGCTTCGACGATTGGGAGTGGGGCGTCGATCTGTTTGCTCCCGATCCGCTGGTGTTCAAGAAGCTGATTTACGAAATGCGCTTCGACGAGGTCAGTGCGGTGTATGCGTTGTTTGGCCAGTTCTTCGTTGGCGTGCGCTGCCCGGTGGCGAAGCTCGGGGAATGGCTGAGCGGCAAGCTGCCGAAGTAGCAATCAGCAATCAGCATTCAGCCATTTCGCTTTAGATGCGAGGCATGGTCTCGTGGAAGTAACAATCACACATAACTCAGGGGAAGGTCTGCACTACACAACATGATTGCTCACATTCTTGAAATAGTCGGGGCGTGGATTGTCAGCGTTATCTCGGCAGGCGGCTACGGTGGCGTGATGCTGCTGATGGCCATCGAGTCGGCCTGCATTCCGCTGCCGTCGGAAATCATCATGCCGTTCTCGGGATACCTGGTTTACACCGGCCGCTTTTCACTGCTGGCGGTGGCCACGTGGGGCGCAATTGGCTGCAATCTGGGTTCGGTGCTTGCGTATGAGATTGGCTACTTCGGCGGCCGGCCGCTGGTGGAGCGCTACGGCCGCTACATTTTCCTCAGCCAGCGCGAACTCGGCATCGCCGACCGCTTCTTCGAGCGGCGAGGCGCCGTCGCAGTGCTGATCGCTCGCCTGCTGCCGGTGATTCGCACCTTCATCGCGTTGCCGGCAGGAATCGCGCGCATGCCGCGCCTCAAGTTCCACATCTACACGTTCATCGGATCGTGGCCGTGGTGCTTCATGCTGGCATACGTCGGCATGCGTTTAGGCGAACAATGGGACAAAGATCCGCGACTGAAGATGTGGTTCCATCGCCTCGACGCGATCATCCTGGCCGTGATTCTTGCTCGCGGTGGTTTATTTCGTCTGGTCACACGTGCAGCATCGCGTAGGCAAGGAAGCGGCGGAAGAAGCAGCCGAGTAATCGCAGTTCAGATCAACCTCATTCAGCGGCACCGGAGTACAAACCGAGTTAATGGCTTGACTCCGGTGCCGAATTACTTTGCGATTGTTTCCGTCAAGCCGCCTTTTCTGCTTTTCGAGATTGCGCGACCTCCAGCAGTTTGCCACTGCCGACGTCGTAGATGTACCCGTAGACGGCAATGCTCGACGGTACCAGCGGGTGCTGGTCGAATTCGCTCCACATCATCGCGCACGCTCTGCTCCTGGTCGGCGATGGTGAGCCACTCGATGTACTCTCCAGCACGCGACCCCGGGCCCTTGCCGACATCTTCAAAGCCATGCTCGGTGAGCGCCGCGGTCTCCAGGCTGTTGGCCAGCAGCTTGCGAATGATGTCGTTGGTAAAGAATTCCGTGCCGCAGTTGGTGTGGTGGATGACGAACCACTCCCGCGTACCCAGCAGCTTGTACGAGATCACCAGGGAGCGGATGGCATCGTCGCTGGCGCGACCACCCGCGTTGCGGATGACGTGGGCGTCACCCTCGGCCAAACCAGCAAACTTTGCCGGATCGAGACGGGCATCCATGCAGGTGAGAATGGCGAAATGTCGCGCGGGTGGCATGGCGAGCTTGCTCTTGTCGCCAAATTCCGCGGCATATCGCTGATTTGCCGCAAGCACTTCCTGAAGAACGTTGCTCATAGGTGTCTCCTTTATGGGTGAAGGATTGAGTGTTGGCGCCGCAATCTCTGTTTGGGTTGGCAATTGCCACGCGACTAGCGAAATCAAGTTTGTGGGGATAGCCGCTGACGCAGACGAGCGCCTAGCGGCAACAACAGCAGCAACAGTTGGGAAGGACGAAACGCATCAAGAAATTTCTAAGCCTCAAACACAAAGAACTTGTCGGCGATCATACGGAGTCGATCTTTGTTCGGTCAATACCCGGACGCCCCGGCGAGTTGCCAAGTGCCGGTTATTCACTGTCAGATGCGATTGCCTGACGTGCAGGCGCCAATTTTTCTCAATCGATCTTCACCGTCTTTGCCACAATGCGTTCGTATCTCCGCCACGGCACGATTCTCTTCAGCCAGATTTGCACCTTCGCGTCACTGCCAATCAGATAGCGAAGCTTCGGATTCGGATCCTGCGCGATGCGGACGATCAACTTCGCAACGTCGCGAGCATCGCGACGATGTTTGGCGCTCTGCTTGATGAATTCGGCGAAGCGCTGGCTACGCTCCTTGTTGGGCGACGCGGGATCCAGCGAGCCCTTCGCGATCACCACATTGCGCTCCCAAATGTCAGTGTCGTAAGAGCCAGGCTCCACCAGTAACACCCGAATGCCCAGCGAGTGGGTCTCGATGCGCAGCGACTCACTCCAGCCCTCAAGCGCATATTTCGAAGCGCAGTAGGCACTCAGCATGGGCTGGCCCAACAGTCCGGCGATGGATGTAACGGTGATGATGTGTCCGGACTTTTGGGCGCGCATAACGGGCAGCACGGCCTTGGTCATCGCGACGTTGCCGAAGAAGTTGGTTTCCAGTTGGTGGCGAAGTTCGCCGAGGGTCATGTCCTCGGCGAATCCAGCCACGCTGAACCCGGCGTTGTTGACCAGCACGTCAATGCGGCCATGATCGCGGACGATCGCTTCAACGGCGCCCGGCATAGAATCGAATTCCGTGATATCCAGCCGGCGCAAGTCTAGCCGGTCGTGCACGCCGGCCTTTTGCGCTGCCTCGTCGAGCCGCCCGCGGTTCTCGAGGTTGCGCATGGTGGCCACCACGCGGTAGCCGTTGAGCGCCAACTCGACGGCAGTCAGCAGTCCAATGCCACTAGAGCTTCCGGTTACAACTGCAATTTTTTCTTCAGCCATGGCTTTCCACCAAATCCTTCAAATTGCCGCACAGGCTGCAAACGCATCCGTTCACGCACCTTCAATTGCAATGGCTACGGCGGTTACGAGAAGATAACGAGTTTGTACATTCTTTCATGAAACGGACTGATAGCATGCCGACAAGTAAGAAGCAAGGAAATACGAATACCGCCAAAGGCGAGATCGCACCAGCCAAAGGAAAGCTCGGGATCATGATTCCGGGCATGGGCGCTGTTGCCACCACATTTGTTGCGGGCGTCGAAGCCGTGCGCAAAGGAATCTCCAGCCCCATCGGCTCGCTCACCCAGATGGGCACCATTCGTCTCGGCAAACGCACCGAGGGCCGCTCACCGAAGATCCAGGATTTCGTTCCGCTAGCCAAGCTGAACGATCTGGTCTTTACCGGATGGGACATCTTTGAAGACAACATGTACTCTGCTGCGCGCAATGCAGGCGTGCTCGACGTCTCGCTGCTCGACCAGGTCAAACCGTTCCTCTCGAAGATCAAGCCGCGGAAAGCCGTCTTCGACAAGAACTACGTGAAGAGACTCGATGGCCCCAACGTGAAGAAGGGCAAGAACAAGATGGAGCTTGCCGAGCAACTGCGCGACGATATCCGCGACTTCAAGAAGTCCAGTGGCGCCGACCGGCTGGTCATGATCTGGTGCGGCTCGACGGAAACTTTCATTAAGCCCGGGCAAGGTGCACAAGTCAGTCGAGGCGTTCGAAAAAGGTCTGCACGCGAACGATGCGAATATCGCGCCTTCGATGATCTACGCTTACGCTGCGCTGAAGGAAGGCGTGCCCTTCGCTAATGGTGCGCCGAACCTCACGGTTGACATTCCGGCAATGCTGGACCTGTCGAAGCAGAACGAAGCGCCCATCTGCGGCAAGGACTACAAGACCGGCCAGACGCTGATCAAGACCATCCTCGCGCCCGGTTTCAAAGCCCGCATGATCGGGCTGAATGGCTGGTTCTCCACCAACATTCTCGGCAATCGCGACGGCGAAGTGCTCGACGATCCCGGCTCGTTCAAGACCAAAGAAGAGTCGAAACTATCGGTGCTGGAGCACATCCTTCAGCCCGAACTTTATCCTGAGCTCTACGGCAATATCTGCCACAAGGTTCGCATTAACTATTACCCGCCACGCGGTGATAACAAAGAGGGTTGGGACAATATCGATATCTTCGGATGGCTCGGCTATCCGATGCAGATCAAGGTCGATTTCCTGTGCCGCGACTCCATCCTCGCAGCACCGATCGTGCTCGACCTGGTACTGTTCCTCGACTTGGCGAAGCGCTCGTCGGAGCTGCGCGGTATCGGCATCCAGGAGTGGCTGAGCTTCTACTTCAAATCGCCGATGACGGCGCCAGGGTTGTATCCCGAGCATGATCTGTTCATCCAGTCCATGAAGCTGAAGAACACTCTGCGCCACCTGAAGGGCGAAGAGATGATCACGCACCTGGGGCTGGAGTATTACGACTGACACCGTTGTTAGATACAAGTCGTGAAGAGGTTAAGTCTCTCGTATAATTCCGCTCCTATGCGCATACGCAGACTGACCTCCCTTGCCCTGGCTCTTTTTATTGCGATCGCTATTCCCCCTCCGCCTTCGCACAATCCAACGACGCCGTCATGCAGCAGGCACTCAATCCATCGACCCCACTGCAAGAGAACCTGCGCGTGCTGACTGACGAAATCGGCGGCCGAGTTCCCGGCACGCCCGCCATGCAGAAAGCGATCCAATGGGGCGTGGACGCCTTCAAGGCCGCTGGCGCCGACTCCGTGCACACGGAAGAATTCACCATTCCCACCTCGTGGGCGGAAGGCAACACCGAGGTCGACGTGGTCGCTCCGGTGAAGTTTCACGTGCTTGCGCACTCGATTGCATGGGGACCACCTCTGAAGCCGACGACCGCGCGAGTGGTGGATGTCGGCATGGGCACTGCTGCCGAATTCGCCAAGGCGGGCGACATGGCGGGCGCCATCGTGCTGGTGCACAGCGTCGTTCTGAAAACTTGGGATGACCTCTTCGACGAATATTTCCGCGCGCCGGGCATAATTGCGCAGGCGGTAAAAGGCAAAGCCCTGGCCATCGCGTTCACTTCCAGCCGCGAGCACGACATCTTGTATCGGCACATCAACACCGCTTGGCGGCAAGATCGATGTGATTCCGCAAGTGCTGCTGGCGCGCGAAGATTCCGAGCGGATTGCGCGCCTGCTGGCGCATGGCGAGAAGGTCCAGATGTCGCTGTCGATGCCAAACAGGATTGGCCCGACAATCACTACCAGCAACGTGGTCGCTGAGCTAAAGGGAACCGAGCTGCCGAACGAAATCGTGATTCTGGGCGCGCACTTGGATTCATGGGAGCTTGGCACGGGCGCGCTCGACAACGGTTGCAACGCGGCGTTGGTCATCGATGCGCTTCGTGCCATCAAGGCGGCGGGAGTTCGCCCCCGGCGGACGATTCGCTTCATACTTTTCTCGGGCGAGGAACAAGGTCTATTTGGCTCGCTCGCCTATGTGCGCGCACATCGCAACGAACTCGACAACATTGTGGCGGAGATGGTGCTGGACGAAGGCAGCGGCCCCATCACCAGCTTTTCCACCGGCGGACGCAAGGACGTGGATGCGGCGCTGGCTCCCATGGTGCAGCCTTTCGCACAATGGAAGGCGAATGCCATGACCAACGATGCCACCGTCGGCACCGACAACTACGACTTCATGATGGAAGGCGTGCCCACGATTGTTGCCGAACCAGGAGGAGGCGAATTACCTGGTCAACTATCATGCAACGTCCGACACCTTCGACAAAGTTGATTTTCGCGCAGTTGAAGAAAAACGAAGCCATGGCTGCCGAACTGATATTTGAGTTGGCCAACGCACCGCAGCGGATTGGCCCTCGCCTCACCCGCACTCAGATCGAAGCGACCTTCAAAGACACCCATCTCGACGATCAGATGAAGGGCTTCGGCCTGTGGGACGAGTGGCAGAATGGCACGCGGGGGCAGGAAACCCTAACCGCAGCTTAGATGCAAAATCACAAATGCCGGAGCGGTTTGCCCGGACTTCTGCGATGCTCCCAAAGATTATTGAGTTGGTGGAGTCGCGGGCTTCGTCGCCGCCGGCTTATGGGCCGTCGTTCTGCGGCTGTGTCAGCAGGATGACGCGGGTCGATGATCTTGATGCGGATGATCTTGGGCGGGTCGTAGGGCCGATCGTTGCGAGGATCGGCTGCCATTCGCGCGATCTTCTTCACCACGTCGAGATCCTCGCACTGTCCGAAGATCGTGTGCTTGCCGTTAAGGTGAGGCGTGGGAACTTCGGTGATGAAGAATTGCGACCCGTTGGTATTGGGTCCGCTGTTGGCCATTGCCAGCCGTCCGGGCTGGTCGAAGGTGAGATCGGAGCTGAACTCATCTTTGAAGCTGTAGCCAGGATCGCCTGTGCCGTTGCCGATCGGGTCGCCACCCTGAATCATGAAATTCGGAATCACGCGATGAAAAATGGTTCCGTTGTAAAGCGGGGTGTGCATCATCTCTCCCGTCTTCGGGTTTTTCCATGCTTTCGTTCCGGTTGCGAGACCGATGAAGTTGGCGACCGTCAGCGGTGCCTGCTCGGGAAAGAGCGTGCAAGTAATGTTGCCCGCCGTGGTTTCGAAGATGGCGGTCGGCTCCTTCGGCTGCGTTGCACGTTCCCTTGAGCAGTCTTTTCGGTATTCGCATGTTGCGCCGATGTGGAACTGGTAGTCGATGTCTGGGCGCCAGCAAAGCCGGTCAGGCTGAGGCATAGAAGTCCTGCTAATACGTTACGCATAAATTCTCCCCGATGAAAAGTTTTCCATATCACTGCTGTGGCTGCGCCGTGGGCGCAATCTCGCGGCGCGTGTCCGGATTAGTTTCTGCCTGAATCTGCTTGGCAAGCTTCTCCACCTCGCCGAACACTCGCATGAGGTTCCCGCCGAGAATCTTATCAAGGTCGGCGGCTTTGTACCCGCGATCGTAAAGCGCTTGCGTAATCTTCGGCAGGTCGGCGGCGGAGTCGATCCCCTGCGGCGAGCAATCGATACCGTCGAAATCAGAGCCCAGACCGACATGGTCCACGCCCGCCACCTTCACCATGTGGTCAATGTGGTCGATCAGGTCGCTAAGCGGCGGACGCGGCAACTTCTTCTCCAGCGCCGCCTTTGCCTCCAGATACTCCTTTCTCACCTCGGGTGTTTGCGCCGAAATGAAAAGCTTCTGCTCACGCTCGAAGTCAGGGTCGTGCTGCTGCCGCGAGTTCTTTCATGCGGTCGAGGTACTTCTGCGAGACGAACGCGCAATAGAAGTTCACCTGTGCGACGCCACCGTTGCGGGCCAGCGCGACCAGCATGTCGTCGGTCATGTTGCGCGGAGCATTGGTAAGCTCGCGCGACGAAGAATGCGACGCAATGACCGGCGCGCGGCTGGCCACCAGCGCCTGGTAAAAGGTGCGATCCGCGACGTGCGAGATGTCGACCATCATGCCGAGCCGGTTCATCTCGCGCACCACCTGCCGTCCGAAATCCGTGATGCCGTTATGGTGCTCGACACTTTTGTCGCTGAGGTCGCCGCTAGAATCGCCAAGCTCGTTGGTGTTCGACCACGTCAGCGTCATATAGCGCACACCGAGGCGGTAGTAGTCGCGCAGGATGCGGATGTCGCCCTGGATTGCGTGTCCGCCTTCAACCCCCAGCAGCGCCGCCAGTTTGTGCTGGCGATGGGCGGCGAGGATGTCCTGCGTGCTGAAGGCCATCATCATCTTGTCGGGATGAAGCCGCGCCTGCTCGTAAACCGAGTCGATCATGTCGAGCGCGCGCTTGGTCTCGTGGCCCTTGTTGGCTTTCGGCTCGACCCAGATGGAGAAGAACTCCGCTCCGAGATTCCCAGCCTTGATCTTGTTGAAGTCCAGATAGCCGGTGCCGGCGTCTTGCGAGAGATCGAAATTCTCGTCGACGAAGCGGCCGGGAGTGTCGGCATGGGTGTCAATGACCAGCGCCGAATTGTGGATGGCGCGCGCGCTCGTCGCGGCGCCGTTGGGTGAAATTGTGAGCGCTTTGGATGTCGATTTCTTAGGGGTGGTCTGCGGTGCAGTCCCAGCTGGGTTGGCGTTCTGGGCTCCGGCGAGGGAGACCAAGAGCAAGGAGGAAATGAGCACCGGCGACAGCAATTGCATGAGCGTGATAAAGGGCTCCAGAGAGGAATGATGGTTCGCTTGGATTGTAAACGAAGGCACTCAGTCGAGTGGCGGAGTGGCCGTTGCCTAATGACACCGCTAAGGCGGTACTCCACCCGCCACGCCTCTATGTCCGGAACAAGTCCTTGACCGCCTGCCACATCACCTGCCCACCGACGTCGGCGATGGATTTCGTTAATGGCAGTTCTTTCGGACACACCTCGACGCAGTTTTGCGCGTAACCGCATTCCTGGATGCCGCCGTCGCCCATCAGGGCTTTCAGGCGTTCGGTCTTTAGCGCTTGGCCGGTGGGATGTGAGTTAAATAGCCGGACCTGCGCGATGGTAGCCGCGCCCACGAAGCCTGTCTTGTCGTTGAACTGCGGGCAGGCTTCCATGCAGCAGCAGCACGAAATGCAGTTCGACAGCGGATAAGCCTCTTCCTGCATTTCCGACGACTGGCGCGGGCCGGAGCCAAGATCGTAGGTACCGTCAACCGGCACCCACGCCTTCACCTTCTTCAGGTTTTCGAAGAGCACGCTACGGTCCACCGCGAGATCGCGAACGATGGGGAACTTAGTGAAGGGCTCTAGCGTGATGGGCTGTTTGAAGTGGTGCACCAAGGCTGAGCATGCCATCTTTGCCTGGCCGTTGATGAGCATGGCGCACGAGCCGCAGATCTCTTCCAGGCAGTTGGAGTCGTAGGTGACCGGGGTGGTCGCCTTGCCCTGCCGTGTGACTGGGTTGGCGGCGATGTCCATCAGCGCGGAAGTGACGTTCATGCCGGAACGATATTGCAGCTCGAACTCCTCCCAGTATGGTTTGGACTCGGGAGTTTCCTGGCGTTTAATTTTGAAGATAACGGTTTTAGAATTCGCCATTTTCGCTCTTACGCTCTTTGCTTTTCGCTGTTGGCTCTTAGCTGTTAGCTATTAGCCGTTAGCAACCAGCAGTGCTGGAAATACCAAGTATGAATTGCAACTCGAAACTCAAAGCTCGAAACTAGAATCAAAACTTGCCCTGGCCCCTGCCTTTACGTTGCCGCGTCATAGCGCCGGGGACGGGGCTTGATCAGCGACGTATCCACCTGCTCAAACTCAAAGCGTGGCTCATCGGCATCAGCTGCGAAATATGCCTTCGTGGTCTTTAACCAGTTGGCGTCATCGCGCTCCGGGAAGTCCGGCTTGTAATGCGCGCCGCGCGACTCGTCGCGCATGGCCGCTCCTTGAACGATCACACGCGCCAGTTGCAGCATGTTGTAAAGCTGCCGCGCGAACACGAACGACGTATTGGCCCACATCGAGCGGTCGCTCAGGTTCACGTGGCGATAGCGCTCGAGCAGTTCTACCAGCTTGGCATCCGTGTCGATCAGATTCTTGTTGTAGCGGATGACGGTGCAGTTCTTGGTCATGATGTCGCCGAGTTCGCGCCACAGCAGGAACGGATTCTCGGCGCCATCATTCTTCATCAGGCGGGCGTTGATCTCTTCCTGCCGCTTGCGCTCAGAGTCGAAGACATGTCCGGCGGGATGCCGGCCGCTCTTGATCACGTTGTGCGCGTACTTAACTGCATTCGGTCCCGACACGAACCCGCCGTAAATGCACGACACCAGCGAATTCGCGCCCAGACGGTTGGCGCCGTGGTACTGATACTCACATTCGCCGGCGGCGTAAAGGCCCTCGATGTTGGTGCGCTGCTCAAAGTCCACCCACAGGCCGCCCATGGTGTAGTGCATGCCGGGGAATATCTTCATGGGCGTTTCACGGGGATCGTCGCCGACGAACTTCTCGTAGATTTCGAGAATGCCCTCCAGCTTGCGATCCAGAGTGGCGCGGTCGATGTGTGTCAGGTCGAGATAGACCATCGGCTGACCATCGATGCCGAGGTGGAGCTCGTAAACTACTTTGTGGATGGCACGGGTAGCGATATCTCGCGGCACCAGGTTGCCATACTTGGGATACCACTCTTCCAGGAAATACCAGCGCTCGCCTTCCGGAATGCTCTTGGGATCGCGCTTGTCGTCGGCCTGCTTAGGTACCCAGACACGGCCACCTTCGCCACGCGCTGACTCGGACATGAGCCGTAGCTTGTCTTCGCCGGGGATGCACGTTGGGTGTACCTGGATGAACTCTCCGTTGGCGTAGTACGCTCCTTGCTGATAGAGCGCTGACTGCGCCGATCCGGTACAGACCACGGAATTCGTGGACTTGCCAAATATGGCGCCGTTCCCGCCGGTGGCAATGATTACCGCCTCTGCCGGGAAAGTGTGCACAGCCATGCTGCGCAGATCTATTGCGCAGATGCCATGGCAGACGCGCTGGTCATCGATTACAGCGGAGAGAAATTCCCATGCTTCGTACTTGGTGACTTTGCCTTCGGCCTCGTAGCGGCGCACCTGCTCGTCGAGTGCATACAGCAATTGCTGGCCGGTGGTGGCGCCGGCAAACGCGGTGCGGTTGTAGAGCGTGCCGCCGAACCGGCGAAAGTCGAGCAGTCCCTCGGGTGTGCGGTTAAAAGGAACGCCCATGCGATCAAGCAGGTCGATGATGCCGGGCGCGGCTTCGCACATGGCCTTCACCGGCGGCTGGTTCGCGAGGAAATCGCCGCCGTAGATGGTGTCGTCGAAGTGCTGCCAGGTGGAGTCGCCTTCACCCTTCAGGTTCTTGGCGGCGTTGATGCCGCCCTGCGCACATACCGAGTGAGACCGCTTGACCGGGACGATGGAGAAGAGGTCAACATGACCTCCCATCTCGGCAATCTTGATGGTGGCTGCCAGACCCGCTAGCCCACCACCCACAACGATGATCTTAGGATGAGACATGATGATCTTTATGCAAATTTATGAATACGGCCGAAGCCACCTGATTTAATGCAACAACGTATTCTGGTAAGCCTCCGTTGAGCCCGGTCCCGGAACGGGTGGTGAGCTCAAGAATGCAGTGATCGTCCACAGGCCAATTCCGATTAACACAACGGCAAGACCAACACAGACGAAGCCGAATTTCTTGCGAGCGCGATCCCCGACCGTGAATCCCCATTTCGCGGCGAACAGCCACACTCCGTACGAAAAATGCCAGGAGGCAGCAATGATTCCGATGACGTAGGCGGCTACGGCCCAGGGGTTCTGGAATTCATGTCGCACTTTCCAGAAAGCATTTTCGTACCCGCCGCTCATCAGATGCACGCCAGTGAACCGCATATAATAGGTGTGGTACGCGATATAGATGAAGGCGATAATCCCGGTCCAGCGCTGTGAGGTGTAAAGCCAATTGCCGGTCCAGGGATATTCACCGACATTCGAATCACCCCGGTACCAGATGTATAGGCCGTAGATCGCGTGATAAAGCAGCGGCAAAAAGATGAATACCCATTCCAGAACGTGCACGAACGGCAGGCTGGTAAGGAACTTTACCTGATCGTTGTAGGCCTGAACGCCCTTGGTCGCTTCCGAGTTGGAAATGAAGTGCTCAATCAGGAATGCGCCAATCGGAACGATGCCGGACAGGGAATGTAGTCTGCGCAATACAAAAGAGTAACCCTGCCCGGCGCGCAGCGGAGCCACTCCCTGCTTAATTCGAGCGGAACTCGTATCGATAGAACTGGCTGAAGAAGCCACGAAGCCAACTCCTTATGAAGGCGGAGTGTATCAGCAAACCTTTTATTATCAATTTGGCCAATAGCGCAAGTCAACAAAGCACTGAAACCCGTTGACACCGGCGAAGAACTCGAGACAAGCGGAGTCTCCAGCTGATAAGCGGGGTTCAGAATAGCTGCTGTAATGACGGAATACTTGTGATGCGTGTCACAACGTCTTATGACGACGTGACCTGTGTCACGCTCCCGTGTGCGGGTGTGGTTCATGGCTTTCGTCCTCCCACGCGAGGAACGCCCGAAACGCCGCGCCTCGATGACTGTAGAGGGCTTTCTCTTCAGCGGTCAGTTCGGCAAAGGTCTTGGCGATCTCGGGAAAGTAGAACAATGGGTCGTAGCCGAATCCGTTCGAGCCTCGAGGTGAGTGCAGGAGAATACCTTCGGCCTTCCCCTCAAACGTGGCCATCGCGTGGCCATTGCGGGCTACGGCGATAACGCAGACGAACCTGCCGGTGCGATATTCGTCGGGAACGTCGTGCAGTTCACGCAGAAGCCGCGTGTTATTGGCTTCGTCATCCGAGTTGGGTGCATGTTCTGGTGCGTCTTGCTCATCGGCAGCATAGCGTGCGGAGCGAACCCCTGGAGCGCCGCCCAGCGCATCGACTTCCAGCCCCGAGTCGTCAGCGATCACCAACTCGCCTTCGGCGTATTTACTGTAGTGCTCGGCCTTCTTGCGCGCGTTGGCTTCGAAGGTCAAGCCGTCTTCCATGACACCCGGCAGCGATGAGAAGCCGGGCAACGCTTCGATTTGCACGTTATGGACGGCGGCCGCTCCAACAAGGTCGCGAATCTTGCCGGGGTTAGACGTCGCAACCAAAACATGTTTCATCCGCACCTCCTGAGTTCAACCTACCAGAATCCGTGGACAACGCAGAGCATGGAACATAGGCCTTATCCCTGTCACAGTCTGGCGGTCAAAACTTCGCACGAATTGAACACTCGCATCTACACTTAACCCAGGTGAAACATGCCCGCTACTACTGGCTCTTGCTGGCGGAGAGCCATTTGACGAGGCGGCTCTTTGGGAGTATGGTGCGGCGGATCGCGGTGCTGTCGCTTCCGTCGGGATAGCTGATGCCGTGGCCGGGAAATCGATCCAGAGTCAAGAGGGGACGGAGAGGTGTCTGACAAAAGCGGATGGAAAGATCGTGCTCAGCAGTTTTGGGACTCGCGCTGGCACAGTCGGGACCCTGGACTGGGCACTAGCCCGGCCAAAGAAAATATTTACCGCGCTGGAGTCCCTAACGGGTATATAGTGTCGGGCTGCTGGGGAGCTAAAACGGAAATTCCGGTTAAGACTTCCGTCTTGCGCGACTCGGGCACGATCCGATTGGAGATCCCGATACGCGCCCTCCCTTACGTGCTCGATCACAAAAAAGGTGATTCGTAATGAAAACTGCACCTATCTGTTGCTTGGCCCTACTCATGCTAATTGGTTCCATGGCAACAGCCCAACAGCCATGCGGAACATCCAGCAAGGCGGTTGCACAGTGGCAGCAGTTCCACTTCGACGCTTGCCACTTGGGTCTTAACCCATCTGAGCGTATTCTGGGGCCCACCACCGTTGGAAACCTCGTACTGGATTGGAGCTACACCACCGGTTACGTTGTGATCTCCTCGCCTGCGGTGGTTAACGGGGTTGTCTATGTCGGCTCCATTGACGGCAACGTCTATGCGCTTAACGCCTCCACCGGCGCTAAGCTATGGAGCTATGCCACCAACTTCGTGCAATCCTCGCCCGCAGTCGTCAATGGGGTAGTCTACTTCGGCTCCGACGATGATAACGTCTATGCGCTAAATGCCTCCACCGGGGCCAGGCTGTGGAGTTACCGTACCGGCGGTAATGTGGATTCCTCGCCCGCAGTCGCTAACGGTGTTGTCTATATCGGCTCCAATGACTGGAACGTCTATGCACTGAACGCCTCAACCGGCGCTAAGCTGTGGAACTACACCACCGGCGACGGGATATTTTCCTCGCCCGCGGTAGCTAACGGGGTGGTCTACGCCGGCTCGGCCGACTACAGCGTCTATGCGCTGAACGCCTCAACCGGCGCTAAGCTGTGGAGTTACCCTACCGGCTGCATCGCGGGTTCGCCCGCTGTGGCGAACGGGGTAGTCTATGTCGGCTCCTGCGACGGCAACCTTTATGCACTGGACTCCTCAACTGGGACTCAGCGGTGGGTCTACACTGCCGGCTCTGTTGAGGGTTCACCTGCCGTGGCGAATGGAGTGGTCTATGTCGGCTCCGACGACAATAACGTGTACGCGCTGGACGCCTCGACCGGGGCTAAGCTGTGGAGCTACACCACAGGCGCCGGGGTGTATTCCTCGCCCGCGGTGGCCAACGGGGTAGTCTATGCCGGCTCCGGCGACAACAATGTCTATGCGCTGGACGCCTCGACCGGGGCTAAGCTGTGGAGCTACACCACAGGCGCCGGGGTGGATTCCTCGCCCGCAGTGGCCAACGGGGCGGTCTATGTGGGCGGCTCGGACCATAAGGTATATGCCTTCCACTTGCCGCATGGCGACTGAAGTGAAAAGGAGCGCTCGGCTAGTGCAACGCCTGGCGGCGGCCCGGGCTGCATTCGAGCATGCTCGATCGTAGAATGTGAGTAGCCCGGACCTCACAGTTTTTCGAGGCTCAAATCGCACGGGGCTTAGTGAAGTTCTTTGGTTACGCCCTTGAGACCTCCGGTGCACTCGATGGCGGCCGTAAGGTGTGGGCGCTCGCGAGAACTGGCATCACCGGCGCTGCCGACGATGGTGGGAAGGATAAACTTGCGGCGTATGTGTTGCTGGCCACTTCCTGCGACAAGACGCTCGCAACAACGGCGGCATTCACAAGCATCCGCGCTTATACGAATTTAAGAATTGCAACTTAATTCTCTTTTAATCCTCCCTTCACACCCATTTGATCTCGACAGAGTATCAACGCACCTGAGTCCAATCTGCGGACTGAAAGGTGAGGAGGAATATGCGTCGATTTCTTGCAGCTACGTTAACAGCAGCCATGACTCTTGGGCCGCTGGCAAGCGCTTACGCGGCTCCGGCAGCCCCGCAACGCACGACCACCGGGGTTCGCCAAACGTCTACGCCGATCACCCATGTGGTGGTTATCTTTCAGGAAAACGTGTCCTTTGATCACTACTTCGGGACGTATCCCAACGCTCTGAATCCCCCGCCGCCCGGAGCAGGACCTAAGTTCGTTCCGTTGCCTGGAACACCCACCGTCAACGGCTATACGCCTGCGCTTCTGAACAATAACCCCAATCTCAATCCGGCCAACGGGACCGGAGCAACAAATCCCTTTCGCCTGGATCGTGTGCAGGCTTGGACCGTGGACCAGGATCACGATTATGGACCGGAACAAGCGGCTTTCGATGGTGGCTTGATGGACCTGTTCCCGCTCAACGTGGGGACTCCCGGACCCCCGCCTTACACCGGTCCGCCGGTTGTTAACACCACGGGGCTGGTATTGGGCTATTACGATGGCAATACAACGACCGCTCTGTGGAATTACGCTCAGTACTACGCAATGAACGATAACTCGTACGGAACGACTTTCGGTCCGTCGACCCCCGGCGCGCTCAATGTTGTCTCGGGCCAGACCGATGGCGTAATCCAGAACATCAACTCCGACTATGCCGTAGTACCGGATGGCAACGGCGGATATTCGCTGGTTAGCGATACTGATCCGGTCGGCGATGTTTGCTCAGGAAGTTCGCAGGTGCAGATGGGCGGCCAAAACATCGGTGACCTGCTGACTTTGGCAGGCGTGACCTGGGGATTTTTCGAAGGCGGCTTTGACCTGACGATCACCAATCCCAACGGAACCACAGGATGCCATCGGTCCCACACTTCGACCTTCGTCGGGACGCCGAAGGTGGACTACATCCCGCACCATCAACCGTTCCAGTACTACGTCTCAACCTCCAATTTGCAGCACACTCGTCCATCCTCGGTCGCCATGATCGGGCACAATGGCGATGCCGCCAATCACCAGTACGACATCCACGACTTTTTCGACGCCGTGAATGCTGGAAATTTTCCGGCGGTGAGCTACTTGAAGGCCCCGGGGTATCAGGATGGACATGCCGGCTACTCGACGCCGCTCGACGAACAGAACTTTGTCGTTAACGTGATCAATTTTCTAGAGCAGCGGCCGGACTGGCCCAACACTGCAGTGATCATCAACTGGGACGATTCGGATGGCTGGTACGATCACCAATTAGGACAGATCGTGAACCAGTCGCAAACCTCTCAGGATGCGCTTAACGGACCGGGATATTGCGGCCATGCGCTTCCGATGCTGGCTGGCTATCAGGGAGCCGCTCACGCCCAGGGTCGCTGCGGATATGGTCCCCGGTTGCCGCTGCTAGTGGTTGCTCCCTATGCGCGGCATAACTTCGTCGATCACACCATGACGGACCAAAGCTCGATCGTGCGCTTCATCGAAGACAATTGGCTCGGTGGCCAGCGGATACCAGGGTCCTTCGACGCGATCGCGGGTCCCCTCAACAACATGTTCGACTTTAACCAGAGTTCGAATGATCGCGTAATTCTCGATTCGGAGACTGGCGAAGTGAAATTCGCAGACAACGCGGCAAGCCGGGCGGCGAAACAAGCCCAAAGGTAAACCCCAATGCTCAGGGCGCACGAGTCGTCTTGAGGAACCAATCACCGATTAGAAACGGCAGGTGGTGTACGTCGAATCCAGCGTGCATGCCCCTGCCGTTTTCTTTTGTACAATGTCCCATCGCAGTCGGTTCCAGTCGCTGAAGGTTCCTGATGACATTGCAAGACGTTCGCAAAGAGTTTCCCGCCCTGCAGCAGCAGACATTTCTTGATTCCGCCTGTGTAAGCTTGGCGCCGCAGCGTGCGGTGGAAAAGCTGCGGACCTTCCTCGACATGGCAGCGTACTGCCCGTCCGGATCGTCGACGCAACACCACCTCGACATGGACGAGATGCGCAGCCAGGCCCGTCCTCAGTTGGCCAAGCTCCTCAATGCTGATGAGAACGACATTGCGTTGGTGGAAAGCACCACGCACGGCTTGAGCCTGGTGACGAATGCGGTTCCTCTCGAGCGCGGAGACCGCGTAATCATTTGCGATTTGGAGTTTCTGGAAGTCGCGGTGCCGTGGATGCAGAAGCGCGAGGAACTCGGCATCGAAATTGACAGCGTCCACAATCGCGATGGTCAGATACTGGTCGAGGACATCGAGGCCGCGATTGACAAGCGCACCCGGGTGATCGCGATTAGCTCAGTCCAGTGGAGCAATGGCTTTCGGTGCGATCTCGAAGCGCTGTCTCGACTCTGCCGCGAGCGCGGGATATTTCTTATTGTCGACGCAGTCCAGCAAATTGGCGCGATTCCGTTCGACGTGCGGAAAACTCCGGTGGACGCGATCGCCTGCGGGGGGCACAAGTGGCTGATGGCGCCCTTCGGTTGCGGCTTTCTATATCTCAGCAAGGAGTTTCGCGCGAAGGCGAAACCGCCGATTGCCGGATATCTTTCCGTCGCCGAACCCGAGGGCGGATGGGGCAAGTACTTCCAGACGCCGTCCGCTACTCCGGTGCGCCAGTATGAATTTGTGAGTGGTGCGCGTCGCTGGGAGACGGGGGGCACGGCCAACTATCCCGGTGCGATCGGCCTCGCCGAGTCGGTAAGCTTGATTAACGAACTGGGCGTCGCGAATGTCGGACAGCACGTGCTATCACTGACCGATCACCTCATCAGCGGTCTGAAACAGCAAGACATTCGCATAGTCACAACAGAAGACCGTCGCTTCCGATCCGGCATCGTTACCTTCACGCTCGGTGACGTAGATGAGAATGTCGCCCTGATGAATTTCCTTCAGCAACACAAGGTGCTGGTTTCGGTGCGCTACACCTCGTATGTGGGCGGGGTGCGCGTTTCGTGTCACCTCTTCAACAACCAGGACGATATCGACCGCCTGCTTGAACTTGTCGGCGTGTACCTCTGTCGGCACGCGAAAGCGACGGTGTAATGACGCAGCGCCCTGCGAGTGCGCCACCGCTTCACCATCATGCGATCGACAAAGAGCAGGGCTTAGCCCGTCAGCTCAACGAGCGCCAGTTGAGCATGATTGCCATTGGCGGTGCGATCGGCACGGGACTGTTCCTGGGCAGTGCGCTAGCAGTGCGCACCGCTGGGCCGGGTGTCATCCTGAGCTACCTTCTTGCGGCGGGAATTGCGTTGCTGCTGATGGGTTGTCTCTCGGAGATGGCGGTTGCACATCCCACCGCTGGGTCGTTCGGGATCTATGCCGAGCTTTATCTTTCACCCTGGGCGGGCTTCGTGGTCCGCTACACCTACTGGGCGGCGGTGTCCATCGCCATCGGCGGAGAAGCCGTCGCCGCGGCCATCTATACCCGGTGGTGGTTTCCACATACTCCGGCGTGGGCTTGGGTGATCTTCTATTCGGCGGTGCTCATCTTCGTAAACGCGCGCAGTGTTGGCGCATTTGGAGAATTTGAGTACTGGTTCTCGATCATCAAGGTGAGCGCCATCGTCGTCTTCATCATACTGGGCGCGGCCATCCTGTTCGGCGTGCAACAACAGCGGCCAATCGGGATGGAGAACTTCCGCGCGCACGGCGGCTTTCTGCCAAGAGGGTGGCTCGGCGTTTGGCTGGCCCTGGCATTCGTGATCTTCGGTTTTATTGGGACGGAGACTGTCGCGGTAACAGCAGGCGAAGCCAAAGATCCTGACAAGTCCGTCCCGCGCGCCATGCGATCCATGCTGTTCAGGCTGATCATCTTTTACGTGGGTGCAATCGCCGTCCTCGTTGGTGTGATCCCGTGGAACCAGATTCAGCCGGGACAGGGCATTACCGTGAGCCCATTCGTCCGAGTGTTTGACGTGATGCACATTCCCGCCGCCGCGCACATCATTAACTTCGTTGTGCTGACGGCTGCGCTCTCCAGCATGAATTGCAATCTTTATGTGGCGACGCGCATGATCTTCTCGCTGTCTCGCGGCGGATACGCGCCTGTGGTACTGGGCCGCGTATCAAAGAAAGGCACGCCCCTTGCAGCGCTTCTGTTCTCAGCGGGTGGTTTAGGCGCCGCGATACTTTTCGCCATCTGGTTTCCCAGCTCAGCCTACGTGTACATGTTTGGTATCTCCCTGTTCGGCGGGCTGTTTGCATGGATGATGATCTTCGTCACCCACTTAAGCTTTCGCAAGCACTGGCGCGAGCAGCATGGCCGCCGGTTGCCGGTGGAGATGCCACTGTTTCCATACCTCACGATCATCGGAGGTCTGGCCATCCTGGCGATCCTGATCTCCACATGGTGGGTCGAGGGGATGCGGGTTACGTTGGAGTCGGGAATACCGTGGTTGCTGCTAATAAGCGTGCTCTATTTCACGATAGGTCGCCAGCGGGAAAGGGCCGCTGCTCTCCGGCTGGCGAAGGCTGCCAGCGCGTCCGAGGCGGCGGGGTAGCTCGCGGGTTTATACTGGCCCGCTCGCACTCTTTCATACTCCCGAGGCGCTATGAAATATGTTCTGTGCATTCTTTTGTTCTTCTCGCTTATTTCCACATTCAGCATGGCACAGTCCACTAACAGCATGAGCCATACCCATCAAGCTAACGTGCAATTCGCCCAGATGACCGACCAGTTCGTGAAAGACTCGCTGGCGCTCTCTCCGGTGAACGCGTCACAGGCTGGTTATCACAAACATCTCGATCCCAAGACCGGCAAGACCATCGATCTCGATGCCCAACTCGACGACGTGAGCGCGCAGGGAATTGCCGCCCAGGAGAAGTTCTATCAGGAGTGGCGAAAGCGTTTCCAAACTGAGACGCCCGTCACGGGTCTGAACGCTCAAGACGCCGCCGACTACCGCTTAATCGACGACCAGATTGCGCTCAACCTGCTCGAGTTCGATCAGATCCAGAACTACAAGCACAATCCCACCGGGTATGTGGAGCTAATCGGCAACGGCCTCTTCCTTCCCCTAACGCAGGAGTACGCGTCGAAGGAAGTGCGCGTGGGCGATGTGATCTCACGCATAGGCCAGATTCCGCGCTTCCTGGATCAGACCAAGTCGCAACTCACTGACTCCGATCCCATCTTCATCTCGACCGCGGTGGAGGAGAACGAGGGCAATCTTAATCTGGTGGATTCGGTAGTCGCCGATATCCCGGCGAGTTCGCCGCTCAAGGCGCAGTACGACAAAGTAGCGCCGGCCGCAAAGAAGGCGCTGACCGACTTCAATGCGTGGATGCAGAACGATCTGGCGAAGCGTCCCACCAACGGCCGCACGTGGCGGCTGGGCAAAGAATTGTATGCGCCCAAGTTTCGCTACGTGACGGAGACTTCCATCGAGCCTGCGCAGTTGCTGGCGGACGCCGAGGCCGGGCTGGCGAAGACTCGCGGGGAAATGTTGCAACTGGCATTACCGCTCTATAAGCAGATGTATCCCGGCCAGGACGACTACAGCGCTCTGCCTGCCCAGGAGCGCGAGAACAAGATCATAGCCGCAGTGCTGAACAAGATCAGCGACGAACATCCGCAACGCGATCAGTTAATCGAAGCGGTGAAGGCCGACCTCGACGGCATTAAGCAGTTCATCCGCGAGAAGAAGATTGTCTCGCTCAGCAGCCGCGACAACCTGAAAGTTATCCCTACGCCCGAGTTCGAGCGCGGCATTTACTCGGTGGCGGGATTTCACAGCGCGCCGCCCCTGGAGCCGACGGCTGAAGCCCAGTATTGGGTAACACCCATAGATCCGAAGATGCCCGAGGCGAAGGCCGAAAGCAAACTGCGCGAGTACAACAACTACGCGTTGAAGTGGCTAACCATTCACGAGGCATTGCCGGGACATTACGTCCAGGCCGAGCATGCCGACGACGTTGAGCCTCCCACGCGGCGCGTGTTGCGCAACCTCTTTGGCAATGGAGCATACGTCGAGGGGTGGGCTGAGTACGGCGCAGACGTGATGACCCAGGAAGGCTACCTCGATTTCAATCCGAAGTTCAAGCTGGTGCGACTGAAGATTTGGCTGCGCGCGACTGCCAACACCATTCTCGACATTCGGCTCCAGACGATGAACATGACGGACCAACAGGCACTCGACCTGATGACGAAAGAGTGCTTCCAGACACAGGCCGAAGCCGATGGCAAACTGGTGCGCGCCAAGCTCAGCTCAACCCAGCTTCCGACGTACTTCGTCGGCACCCGGCAGTGGTGGTCATTGCGCAAGAAGTATCAGGCGGCCAAGGGCAGCAGCTTTACTCTGGAAGAGTTCCACGATCGCGCGCTCGATCAGGGGCCGCTTCCGCTCGAGTATCTGGAGAAAATCATCTTGCCAGAAGGTGCAGCCGGAAATTAGATCAGTTTTCGAAATGGTGTAGTCGAGCTTGGTCGGGTAGAGCGGCGCTTCAGCGCCGCGTTGCGGCGAACCCCGAAGACACGAGCCGGCTTCAGCCGGCGACACCAAGTCCTAAACTGCCTTAGCGCATTCGAGAATGGCCAACGTGAAGAAGTGTTAAGCGTCCGATATTGTCGCGCGTGAGCAGAACTTTTCTGGCTGTCGTCCGTCTATACCAGTAACCCAAATCCAAGGTGGGCGCCGCAACCCAACAGAAATACAAACGGCGCCCGCCGTCCATTTCTTGCCGTCAGCTCTCAGCCGTCACTCCTTAACCGTTGCTGCGGATTTCGCTCCTGCATCCGGCGACTTCAAGTCCTTCAGCAGCCGCTCGAACCCGTTCTGATACGAATCGTGGTCCTTCCAGTTGGCAAAGTCCGGGATGAAGTACTCGGCTATCTCCCGCGCCAAATCCTTACCTGTTTTGGCATCGAAGCATTTCCAGTCATACAGAGTTTCGAAGGGTACGAGCCGGACGGGAAACAGCTTCCTCTTCTTTTCCGCAACCTCGCGTTCGCGGGCGTTGAAAATTTCCGTCTTCACCCACTCGCTGTTCATGCTGTGCTCCGACAAGATTAGGAGCAGCTTGTCATGCAAGCGGATGGCCTCGCCGATCTGCTCGTGGAGCTTCTCGCCGGCTTTAACGTCGTGAGGAGCAAACCAGCAGCGCACGCCTTTATTCTGCAAGCCTTCGTACAGACGGTCGGCGAATTCCTGGTCTTTGCCCGAATAGCTGATGAAGCAGGAGTAGAACTGAATGGGGCGGCCGATAAGGGAACCGATGTAGGCGATGAACTCGTCCGGAAGGCCCGCGCCTCGCAGAAAGACTTCGGGGATTCTGCCCTGGGAGCGATAGATCGTATCTACGCCGATGGTGGACGGCCCCGCGTGGCGCACGGTCTCCAGTCCTTTGGCCGTGCTCAGATCTACATCGGCGAAGACAGTCCCACCGAGCATGGCTCCGCTGAAGTCGGTCCCCCCGAGCTTCGCCCCGTTGAGACCCGCGGCGTCGAGGACCGCCCCGCTGAGGTTCGCCCCGCTGAGGTCCGCCCGGCTGATGTCCGCCCCGCTGAGGTTCGCCATGCGGAGGTTCGCCCCGACGAGGGTCGCCGAGCCGAGTTTCGCCGCGGTTAGGTCCGTGAACCCGCTGAGCTCCGCCCGGTTGAGGTTCGCCCCGTTGAGGTTCGCCGATTTGAGATTCGCCTGGATGAGGCTCGCCCCGCTGAGGTTCGCCCCGACGAGGTTCGCGTCGCTGAGGTTCGCTCCATCGAGGCGTGACCGGCTGAGGTCCGCCCCGCGGAGGGTCGCCCCGCTGAGGTTCGCCAAGACGAGGGTCGCATCGTTGAGATTCGCCCGGCCGAGGTACGCCCGGCTGAGGTAAGCCTCGGTGAGGTACGCCCGGCTGAGGTTCGCGTCGGCTAGGACCGCCTCGCTGAGTTTCGCCTCGCCGAGGTTCGCTCCGGTGAGGTCCGCCGCGTTGAGGTTCGCCTCGTCGAGGTGCGCCCCGCTGAGATCCGCCTGGACAAGGTCCGGCCTTATGTCCGGATGCTGCGCTCTCCACTCATTCCAGGCAGCAGCTCCCTTTTTCAGGATTGCCAGATGCTCTTCATTCGCCATCGTCTGTCACCTGCCGCACCGCGTGAATTACCGCGCCACATTAGTCGAGAGCGGGAGTGAACGCAAGAGCTCAGCCATCAGTCGTCAGCTATGGGCCATGTCACAGCCTCTCAGGATGACAGGTCTAGGTTCATGAATAATGCAGGTTAGAAGCCAGGAGCGGAAGGCGAACAGCGGCTTTTCTAGCTTGCCACTTCTGCTGCATCGTTTGCGCCCTGGGCTCCGTATTCTTTCAATTTATTGTGCAGAGTCTTTAAGCTGATGCCCAGGATCTCGGCGGCGCGGGTCTTGTTGTTGTTGGTCGACTCCAGTGTCTTCAGGATGAGCAGGCGCTCGGCCTCGCCCACGGTGGTGCCGACCCCGAGGCGCACCGCGTTGGCCTCCTGCACGGGAGCGCGCGGGGCCACCTGTCCGAATCCCGGGGGCAAGTGTCTGGGTTCGATCAGCGCTCCGTCGCACACGATGATGGCCCGCTCCAGGGTGTTGCGCAATTCGCGGACATTGCCTGGCCAGGCATGCGCCTGGAAGGCGTTCGCCACCGCATCGCTGATGCCGGCAACGGTGCGGCTGTGCTTTTCGTTCATATCGGCAAGCAGCGCCTGGACCAGGTCGGGCAGGTCGTCCTTGTGCTCGCGCAGTGGCGGCAAGTGAACGTTGAAGACGTTCAAACGATAATAGAGATCGTTGCGTAGCTGGCCGCGGGCAACCGCTTCTTCCGGAGGCTTGTTGGTTGCGGCCAGGACACGCACGTCGACGGACGTCTCGCTCTTGCTGCCCAGACGCCGGAGCTTGCGATCTTCCAGCACACGCAACAATTTGGCCTGAGTGGCAATCGGCATCTCGCCGATTTCGTCGAGCAACAACGAGCCGCCCTCGGCCAATTCGAAGCAACCGGTGCGGCGTTCCAGCGCGCCCGTGAAGGCCCCCTTTTCATGGCCGAAAATTTCGCTCTCGATAAGCGTCTCTGGAATGGCGGCGCAGTTGATAGCGACAAACGGCTTGGGCTTGCGGTTGCTCAGCGAGTGGATGGTGCGGGCCACCAGTTCTTTGCCGGTGCCGCTCTCTCCCGTGATCAGCACCGACGCCGTGGAGGGGGCAACCATCTCGATCAAGCGAAACACTTCCTGCATCTTCTTGGAGGGCCCCACCAGCGAGCCCAGTACGCCGACGTCTCGGAGCTTGCGACGGCTGGCTTCCAGTTCGCGCTCGGTGCCGCGAATGCGCGAAGCATTCTGCAGAATATTGCGCAGGCGGGTGGGATTCACCGGCTTCTCGATAAAGTCGAAGGCGCCGATCTTCATCGCGCTGACCGCGGCATCCACGCTGCCCTGAGCGGTGAGAAGGATAACGGCGACGGCTTGGGGTTGAGCCGCGATGTGCTGCAGCAGCTCCATGCCATCCATGCGAGGCATTTTCAGGTCGGTGATCACGATTCCCGGATTCCAGGACTCGAGCTTGGCCAGACCCTCCACTCCATCCTCGGCGGTTTCGGTGTCATAGCCCCAGGCCCCGAGCAGTTCTGCCATGCCCGTTCGTTCGTTTTCTTCGTCCTCGACGATCAAGATTTTTTCTCGAAGCATGGGGAAATGGCGCCTCTTGCGATTTTGATGACCAACTTACGCAACATATCGAAACGCCGACCAAACACCAGCGTTAGATGCGGATGGGCGGCTCTGGGTCGAAATGCGAACCGTCCCGGATCGACGGGACAGTAACGCGACCATATGATCTGCCAATAAAGTAACAGATCCCGTTGAAAAACCCTTCAATACTAAGGAGGAGCCACTTCAATCAGCGAGTTTTTCAACAGCATCGGTCCTTTTTGCAACGCGCCGCGAAGGGAGCGATTACCTGCGAGAAGGGGAGCGACACATTCGGGTTCCGAACTGATCTCCTGCCAAAATGAGCAATTGTGAACAGACACGCCGCCGCCGACAATGAATTAATCGTTGCGTCGGGATTCCGAAATGGAAACAGCGGGTGTACCGTCGGCCACTGGGAGACCCAAAGTGGAAATCCAGATTCCTGACGAGTCGGGACTCTCAGGCATGGAGGTAACACACTTGAGCAAGAAATTTGGATGGTCGTTATGCTTGTTAGCTGTCGCCCTGTGCGTCAGCAGTTTGCCGGCGATGGCGGGTCCAACAACACTCTTCAGCGATCTCGGACCTCCCGGTAATGTCTACGTGGGCGGCATTGGTTGGTCGATAAACGGATCTGGCCCCCCCTTCGGCAGCAGCCAAACCGCAGCGGGCATGTTCACTGTTGGCGGCAGTGGCGACTTCAGCGTTGACTCGATTGATCTCGCTGTCGGGCAGGTGGATGCGCCCTTTACTTTTGACGCCAGCATTTGGACGGACAACGCGGGTCTCCCCGGAGTGCAAGTCGCGAACGCTGCTTTTGATAACTTGATGAGTAACCAACCTTTCGGAGGCTGCTGCGGTCTGGTCACGGTCAGCGGTATTTCGGGAGTCACCCTCACCGGCGGAGAATCGTATTTCATGGTTCTCGGTCCGGTGAGCCTTACCGATTCTAGCGCGGTGGCGTGGAACTGGAACAACCAGGGCGTAAACGGCCTGGAGCTCACTTCCCCCGACGGTGGGGTGACGTGGGACAGCCACGGCATTAGTACGCTTGGCGCCTTCGACATCATAGGCCACCAGGGCGGCACTACGCCGGAGCCCAGCTCTCTGTTGTTGCTTGGCACTGGATTAGTCGGAGTATTCGGCGTGATTCGCCGCAAGTTGAATCGGTAATCTCCTGCAGTCACTTTACAAGCCGGAGCCAACTAGCTCCGGCTTTCATTTTTTGGAGCGATTTCCCTATTGGCGTGTCTTGGAAGGGGCCCCGCTTAGCTGTAATGTGCAGTGGTAATCGGGGCGGAATGGATCATCTGCGCGCTTCTCCAGAGGCTTGGATATATCGAGCATCGGGGTACAACCGGGAGGCTCAGAGCAAGCAGAGCAGATGTTGCAACCCTACGGTACGCGCTTGCCGCAGACCTCACATTTCGCTCGCTTCATCTCTCCACAATCCCCCTAGCGTTGCCTGCCCGCACGAACAACAACCGATTCTGACTTCCTTTTCCGTGTATCGAAAAGGGCATCTTTTGAACCACTTTCGCTCAACCCAGGCCCCGTCCAGGCCAGAAGTCCGGGAGGCTCCACAGGGGTGATCTGGTGATCCAGAGACAAGTCGGCTGTCTGCCCTGAATTCTGCGCTGAAGCCCGCGAAGGCAGAGCTTTGTGCCGAATGCACGGGTTCTAAGTGACGATTCCCGAATCGGCACCCAGGATGGTTCGGGGGATCTGGCAGGATTTGTCTGCTCCGAAAGCTGCGCTGAATTGAGCCCGAGGCCACTGTGTGGCCGGTTTTAGCGGCCAGAATGGTGCATCTGGGCAGGGGAGACTGGAGGACTCGAGGGTGCAAAGTAAGTAAACACCCCCCAAGAATAAACCTGAAAGAATAAGAGATGCTTTGTTAATCTCGTTTGTTGCTGTACAATCGGTTGCGGTTGCGAGCAGGACGATTGCCTGCACTTGTACTAAGACAATTGAAATTGAACCTAAGCTGGGCCACTTTTGCTTACAGTACTGCTAGAGTTCCGGAGGATTACGAATGTCTTCTCGTAGAGGAGTAGCTCCGACACGCGTCGTTGCGACATTGATTGCGCTGGTGTTCGCGCTGTGTCTGTTGGGCGTCTATGCTTCAGCGCAAGTTGAAATCCAACCCAAAGACGAAGTCTTTGTCGGTTACTCGTGGTTACACCCCAATGGCAGGGCTGACTTCGGTTACAAGGTTCCCGATATCTCGAAGGGCTTTGACCTGTCGAACGTCTACTACCTTCCAACGATGCACAACCTGGGCCTGCTGATCGACGGGAGCGGTCATTTTGGTAGCCAGCAAACGGAGCTGGATGCGTCAAACGACGTCGGTTACATCTTGGGGGGGTTGCAGTACAAGTTTCATACCAACACTTTTTCCCCGTTTTTGCGGGCTTTTCTCGGCGTCTCAAGAATCGACCCTGCGCTCTCTAAAGCTGAGTGGAACGCTGCACTGGGCGGCGGCGGCGGTTTCGACTTGAACATAGGCCATAAGTTCGCCATCCGCCTCGCGCAGGTGGATTACATTTATTCCAATTACAGCGGGAGGCATTCCGCTTTCACTTCGCCGCAGTGGAACAGCATTCGCCTGGCAGCTGGCATTGTCGTGAACTTGGGCAGCTACTACAACCCGCCACTTACCTGCACCGCCTCGGCTTCGCCGGACGCGGTTTTTGCGCCAGACCCGGTGAAGGTCACCACCACGGGCTCCGGTTTCAACCCGAAGCATTCGGTCGCCTACGCTTGGGCTACTAACGGTGGCAAGATCCCCGATGCAAGCTCGCAGAACGCGACCGTCGACACGACCGGCGTGGCGGCGGGTAACTACTCGGCGAATTCGACGATCACCGACACCGACCCCAAATTCAAGTATCTTGACTCCGGCCATCATTCATGGTTGGGCAGGCCAGAGCCCATCCCTCCGGCGATGTGTGCGGCGAACTTCACCATCAAGCAGCCTCTGCCTCCAGTGGTGAGCTGCGCGGCCAGTCCGACTACCATCGCCGTTGGCGAACCTTCCACCGTCACCATGACAGCCACCGACCCGCAGGGCTGGCCGATGACGTATAGCTGGTCGAACAGCGGGGGCACGCTGAGCGGCAGCGGCACCTCCGTCACCGTGACCGCGACCAATGCGGATGCGGGCAACACCATCACGGTGACCGGCACGGCGACGACTAATCGCCCCGGCGGGAACCCGGAGACTCTGAGCAGCAATTGCACCGCGTCGGTCACGGTGCCGCCTGTTAAGACGTGCAGCAACATCGAGGATTGGGGCGAGTGTACCTTCGAGAAGAACCCCAAGAAGCCGTGGCGCGTCGACAACGACTGCAAGGACACGTTGGACAAACTTTCTCTGCGGTTGCAGCAGATGCCCAATGGCAAGTTGGACATCGTTGGCTACACCAACGAGAAGGAAGTGGTCAGCGAGCAGACGTTGGGTTCGCAGCGCTCGGTCAACGTCAAGTACTACCTGACCACGGAGGGCCCGAACAAGGTTGACGCTGGTCGTGTGCAGCCTAGGGAGGGCGGTGCCAAGGGTCAGGCCACTCACTTCTACTTTGTCCCCGAGGGCAACCTGTGCGGCGGGCAACTGGAAGAGGGCACGACAGTTGACGAAACTGCAGTGCAGCCGCAGGGGCGTAATGCGCCTGCTAAGAAGGCCCACCACAAGGCCAAACCAGCGGCTCCTCCAGCGCAATAGCTGAGGTACCGTAGATCGACTCAGCCGGTGAGAGGCATGCCTCTCACCGGTTTTTTCGTGGCTAAGAAGATTGTGGTCGACACAATTGGCATCTGAGGTGCGGATCCATCCTGCAGCGTCCCCCACGATTGCTCTTGCAGGATTTTCCGCAGGACTTAAGCGCTGGCACTTTACCGAAGGGATACACTAGAGGTTTGCCAGGTGCAGACATTGGCGGCTTGGGGGTATGATCTCCAAGAGGCTTGGTTTTTTCACTCCTCAATCAAGAATCAGACAAGGCGGGCGGGTTTCTTCTATGCGTGAGGTAGGTCGTTTTTTTACGAAGTTAGTTGTCTGCGTCGTGTTGTTGTTCGCCATTTCTTCTTTTGCTTCGGATTGGCAGTTAATTGGGCCGGAAGGCGGCAATGTACGGAGTCTGGCTTACGATCCCAGCAATCCCAATCGCATTCTTCTGGGCACCAGTTCGGGGCAGCTCTTCATCTCTCAGGACGGGGGCAGTTCGTGGGCGCCGTTTGTTCACCTCGGCGCGGGCGACGACTATGTTTTCGACCACATCGTCTTCGACCCCACCAATCCGGCCACGGTTTATGCGGCGGCTTGGGGCCTGTTCGACGACAACGACGGTGGTGTGTTTCGTTCCGATGACGGCGGACGGACCTGGCGGGAGCTGATGGGGGTGCATGGCAAGTCGATCCGCGCTCTGGCGATGGCGCCCAGTGACCACAACACGCTGGTGATCGGAGCGCTGGATGGAGTTTTCCGCTCCCGGGACGGCGGCGCCAACTGGGAGCGCATTACGCCGGAAAACCACATGGCGATCGAGAACCACTCCTCCCTGAGGAACTTTGTGTCCGTCGCCATCGATCCGCAGAACCCCGACATTATCTACGCCGGCACGCGACACCTCCCGTGGAAAACCACTGACGGAGGGGCGAATTGGCACAACCTTAAAGAGGGAATACTCGACGATTCAGACGTGTTCAGTATTATCGTCGATCCCAGAGTGCCGTCCCGAGTTTATGCCAGTGCATGCTCCGGGATTTACCTGAGCGAGAACGGGGCCGAACTCTTCCATCGCGTCCAGGGGCTTCCCCATTCGGCGATTCGCACTCGGGTGTTGCATCAAGACCCGCAGCGTCCCGCGATTGTTTACGCCGGCACCACCGGAGGGCTCTGGAAGACCACGGACAACGGCGTCCGGTGGAAGCTGGTGACGTCGCCCGATGTCATAGTGAATGATGTGTTGATCGATCCTCGCAGTCCTGAGCATGTGATGGTGGCGACCGATCTGCGCGGAGTGCTGGATAGCAAGGACGGTTTTGTGCACTACACGACTTCCAATCGGGGGTTCTCCCATCGCACCGTCGGAGAAGTGATTGCGGATCGCAAGGTCCCCAACCGCCTTTACGTGGGAGTCGTCAACGACAAGGCCATGGGCGGATTGTTCGTCTCGGATGACGCGGGTAAAACCTGGAGGCAGTCCAGTAAAGGCTTGGCGGAGCGCGACATTTTGAGCCTGCAGCAGGCGGAGAACGGAGTGCTCTTCGCGGGCACCAACCATGGCATCTTCTCGCTCGCGTCGTTAGGCGGTTCCTGGCTGCCTGCGGCCATGATCAGGGGGCCGGTACCAGAATGGCAGCCGAAGGAAGTAACGCCGGAGCCGGTGGTGGCTAAACCCAAGTCCTCCAAAGCGACTGCGGCCTCCCGCCGCAAGGCGACTGCGTCCAAGCCCAAGGCCCCGGCGGAGGCTGTGATTCCACCGGACACCGCGCCGCGAGTGCGTTCGCTTCAGATTGGCGAAAAGGCCTGGTATGCGGCCACCAAGGAAGGATTGTTCATCAGCGTGGACCAGGGGAAAAAGTGGTATCTCCAGCCGATCGAGGGAGATTTCGACTATAGCGCAGTGAATAGCTACGACGACGGCACAGTGACCCTGGCTGGACCGAAGGGCGCCTACATCTCACACGATGACGGCAAGACTTGGACTTCAATCGTCCTTCCGAAATATGTCACGCATGTTTACAACCTGACTCTGACGCCCGATTCCTCGCTCTGGATGGCTACCCGCCAGGGTGCCCTGCAGTCAACCGACGGCGGGCAGAATTGGCGTTACATGCTGGGAGTGGGACTTCCCAAGAACGACGTCCTGGCAGTACGGTATGACCCCGATGGCCACCGCCTGCTGGCGACCGCCCTGGGCGCCCATGGCGTGTTCGAGAGCCGGGACGGCGGAAAGAGCTGGCAGAGCACGCCCGATGCGGGCGTCGCGATTCGTGTGGCCCTGAATTATCAGGGGCATTTGTTGGCAGCATCTTCCTACAACGGTCTACTGCTGGAGGAAGGCAGTGCTGTGGAGTCGGCGTCGGACTCGGCACATGCTGGCGCGCGGAGTGCTTCCGCAAGCCAGCAATAGCGGGAACCCGTAATTGGTACGGCCTGTAGACGCTGCTGGAAAATCATTTCGAGAGACCTTGGGCTAGGAACCTAGAAACATTTGGGACGCCCGTCCGAAGTCGCAATCTCGTTAGAGCGGTTCCGCAATTGATGTGTCCGGTTTGCACGCGTAGTGCGGCGCTTCAGCGCCGCGTTCACCGCGCCCAAAGGCCCCGCTTAAGCCGCTGAGGTCGACGACCTCAGCGGCTTAAGCAGTTTTTGCTCTTGCCTTATACGCGGGCCTGAAGGCCCGTACTACCCGGGCGTGCGGACACACTAACCTCGGAATCGCCCTAAGCCGATTGAAATTGAACCCACGCTGGTTTACTGTGCTTACTATAGTGCTGGTGTTCCGGAGGATCAGGATGTCTTCACGTATCGGAGTGCTCCCGACGCGGGCTGTTGCGACATCGATTGCGCTGGCTTTCGCGCTATGTCTGTCGGGCGTCTACGCTTCAGCGCAAACCGATATTCAGCCGAAAGACGAAGTCTTTGGCGGTTACTCATGGTTGCACCCTAACGGCAAAGTTGACTATGGTTACCAGGTCGAGAACATCGCGAAAGGTTTCGACTTCTCGAACGTCTACTACGTTCCCGCTGCGCACGATCTGGGCATACTGGTCGACGGCAGCGGCCATTTCGGTGAAGACACCGAGGTCGGTTACATCCTGGGAGGATTGCAGTACAAGTATCATGCTGACATCTTCTCGCCGTTTGCGCGGGTTTTTGTCGGCACCGCACGCATCGATCCTCCTACCTACGTTCCCGAGTGGAACTTCGCAGTGGGCGGCGGCGGCGGGTTCGACTTGAACATAACCCACAGGTTCGCGATCCGCGTTGTGCAGGTGGATTACATTCACACCAGCTACCGCACGATAGACGAGGGCAGCCCGGCGTGGAACAGCATTCGTCTGGCGGCAGGCCTAGTCGTGGGCTTCGGCAATTACTACGCCCCGACGCTCTCTGCAGCTTGCACGGCTACCCCGGCGACAGTGATGGCAGGCGAACCAGTAACGGTGGCTGCCACGGGAACGAACTTCAATCCGAAACACACCGTGACATACCTGTGGGCCACGAGCGGCGGCAAGCTGTCGAGCACCAATACGCCGAGTGCCACGGTTGACACGGCGGGCATGGCGGCGGGTACCTACACTGCGAACGCTACCCTCACCGACCCGAAGGGGCCGAAGGCCCACAACGTAACCAACTGCGGAGCCAACTTTAACGTCAACGTCCCGCACAACCCGCCGCAAGTGACCTGCTCAGCGAACCCGACCATGGTACAGGCAGGTGCTCCCTCCACCATCACGGCGAACGCGATCAGTCCGGATCCCGGCGTAACCATCTCCGGCTATTCCTACCAGGCTTCGGCCGGAACGATTAGCGGAACTGGCACGAGCGCGACGCTTGACACTGCCGGTACACCATCTGGGCCGGTCAATGTGACGGTCACCGCGACGGATTCGCGCGGGCTGACCGGAACCTGCACCACCATGGTCACGGTCGAGGCTCCGCCTCCGGCCCCGCAGGTGAGTGCGCGTACGCCGATTCAGTTCATACAGCGTCCGCATCAGAAGTACATTCCATGGCGCGTGGACAACCTCGCTAAGGCCATATTGGACGATGACGCTTCGGCATTGAAGAACGATCCCAATGCAAAGCTGGTCATCGTCGGGTACGCCGATGGCGAACCGCAGCCTATGATCGGAACCGGCAAGAACAAGCACGCGATGGATCTGGCTGCTCAGCGTGCCGTAAACGCCAAGGCTTACCTGGTACAGCAACAGGGTATCGACCCGAGCCGTGTCGAGGTACGCAAGGGCACGGGCAAGGACCACCTCGCGGATGTCGTCTGGGTACCGCAGGGCGCGAACACCGCTACCTCTCCGTTGCTGCAAGGCACCACGCCAGTTGACGAGTCGGTGGTGCAGCCGAGCGAGAACGCCTATCCGAAACCGAAGACCGAGGCTCCAATGCACCATCACAAGAAGGCAGCGGCGGCGCCCGCCCAGTAAGCGAGTAATTTGGCTGGAACTCCACACCGGTGAGGGCGTAATGCTCTCACCGGTTTTTTGCGACTCAAGGAATGAAGGCGGGAGAATCCCAGAGAGATGCCGGGGCTCCGCGCTTTTGCTGGAAGTCCTGCACTCGTGAGCCGAACGAAAAGCAATGGACCACTGATGGACACGGATGTTCACGGGTCTTCGCGGGCCGAACAAAAAGCAAAAAAGCGCGACCACGGATGGACACGGATGTTCACGGATATTAGCAGGCAAAGAGTCAAGAGTCAGAAGAACATCCGCGAAATCCGCGTCAATCCGCGGTTGCTGTTGCTTTTCCTCGGGAAAACCAACGTGAAGGTTGCTGCGACGGCCACGATTGCGTGCAAATTCTTACCTGCGGACTTTACCTCTCGGGTACCGGTACTTGTGCCAGCTATCCGGACCGCTAACTCCGCGTTATGATTTGAGAACTGGCTTTCTCTGTATCTCTTGTCATGCATAAGATTGTTTTGTCTGTGGTGAAGCTGGTTCTCTGCGTCGCGGTGATGTTTACCGTAGGGTCCCGTGTGTCGGACTGGCGCCTGATTGGGCCCGAAGGCGGCGACGTGCGCAGCTTAGCCTACGATCCAAGCGATCCCAATCACATTCTGCTGGGCACCAGCGCGGGTCAATTATTTGCGTCCCAGGACGGGGGAAATTCCTGGACCGCGTTCGCCCACCTCGGCGCCGGCGATGACTATGTTCTGGACCACATCATCTTTGATCCGACCCACGCGGCGACGATCTACGTTGCGGGATGGAGCCTCTACAACCAGGAGGAAGGCGACGTCTTCCGTTCGGATGATGGCGGTCGTACTTGGCGGGTGCTGGCGATGGCACACGGCAAGTCCGTGCGCGCGCTGGCCATGGCGCCCAGCGATCACAACATCCTGGTGATTGGCGCACTCGACGGCGTTTTGCGTTCGCGCGACGGTGGCGCCACCTGGGAGCGCATTTCCCCCGAGAACCACGCCGAGATCAAGAACGTTGAGTCGGTGGCCATCGATCCGGCAGACCCCGACATTATCTATGCGGGCACCTTTCACCTGCCATGGAAGACCGAAGATGGCGGCAAGAGCTGGCACAGCATCCAGCAGGGAATGCTGCTGGATTCCGACGTTTTCAGCATCGTCATCGATCCCAATAGGCCCGCCACGGTTTACGTCAGCGCCTGCTCGGGAATTTACAAGAGCGTGAATGCGGGAAATCTTTTTTCCCGTATCAGGGGCATTCCTCACTCGGCGATCCGTACCCGGGTCTTGAAGCAGGACCCGGAGCGGCCTGCGATCATATATGCCGGCACCACGGGCGGTCTTTGGAAGACGTTTGACGGCGGCGCCACGTGGGAGCTTTACTCGGCGCCGGATATTATCGTCAACGACATACTCGTCGATCCGCGCCATCCCGAGCGCGTACTGCTGGCGACCGATCGCGGCGGTGTGCTCGCCAGCGACGACGGGTTTGACCATTACGTCAGCTCGAACCGCGGGTTTTCCCATCGCGTGATCGGTGGCGTCGTGGTCGACCACCAGGACCCCAGCCGCCTATACGTGGGGGTGGTCAACGACAAAGACCTGGGTGGGTTCTTCCTCTCCGAGGACGGCGGGCGGAGCTGGCGGCGGTCGAACCGCGGACTGGAGGAACGCGACATTCTCAGCCTGCAACAGGCCGGCAGCGGCGTGATCTTCGCCGGCACCAATCACGGGATCTTTTATCTCGCTTCTCTCAATGGATCATGGCTGCCAGCGGCGATGATTCTCGGCAAGCGGCCGCCGGAGAGCGAGAAAGCAGCGACGCCCGCGCCCAGCCGCGCGAAGGCCCCCCACTCCGGTGCGAGCGCCAGATCGAGACGCAAGCCAGCGACTCATGTGGTACCCAAGGCTCCGCTTGAGGGTGCGATCGACCCCGCCAAAGCGCCGAGGGTGCGCTCCCTCGAGATGACCGATAAAGTGTGGTATGCCGCCACCGACCAGGGACTCTTCATAAGCGTCGATCAGGGGAGCAAGTGGTACGGAGAGCCGGTGGAAGGGGAGAGCGATTTCATCGTAGTGAATCGTTTTGCCGGCGGGAGCCTTACGCTGGTCAGCCCGAAGCATGCCTTCTTCTCCAACGATGAGGGAGGGACTTGGACGGAGATCGGCTATCCGCAGTACGTCACTGGACTGTATAACCTGACGGTGGTTCCCGACGGTTCGCTATGGCTGGGAACGCGCGAAGGTGCGCTGCACTCGACCGACGGCGGAAAGACCTGGCAGCACCTGCTGGCCGGCCTTCCGGCGCGCAACGTGTTGACCGTGAGTTATGACGCCGCCGGACAGCGACTGCTGGCGACTGCGCTTCACGCCCATGGTGTGTTCGAGAGTAAGGACGGTGGGCGAAGCTGGCAGCGTACCCCCGATGCGGGGGTGTCGATCCGCAGCGCTATGAATTACCAGGGCCGCCTGCTGGCCCTTTCTTCCTACAACGGTCTGCTGCTGGAACAAAGCGGCGTTGTGGAATCGGCTTCGGACTCGGCACGTGGCGGCGAGGGGACTTCATCCGCAAGCCAGCAGTAACGGGGGTTGGCGGTTAGCAATTGGCACGTAGAGCGGTCCGAGGTTAGTGTATTCGCACGCCCGGGTAGTGCGGGCCTTCAGGCCGCGTATAAGGCAAGAAGAAAAACTGCTTAAGCCGCTGAGGTCGTCGACCTCAGCGGCTTAGGCGAGGCCTTTGGGCGCGGCGAACGCGGCGCTGAAGCGCCGCACTACCCGAGCAAACCGGACACATCAATTTGCGGAACAGCTCTAGCATTTAGCGCGCAAGAAATCAGTTGCCCGAGTTGAATGGCGCCCTATCTCTGTGAGCGCGCCAAGTCGTCGAACCCTGGTGGCGGCCTAACGCCTATGCCAAATTGGTAAATGGCGTAACGGCGGAAGTGATGGGTTGAAGGGCGGCACTCGCCGAACGTCGCAGTGTTCAGAATTTTCCTAGGCGACCTGAGTCTCTTCTTCAACTTCCACCTCGGGCTCGATGACGGCTTCGTCCGATCGGCCGAAGGAACGCAAGGCATTTACGCTCCGCCCGATCAACTGAGACACGGTGAAGACCTGCCCCGTGGTTATGCCGGGGAAGAGCTGGTGATGGCCGACTGCGGCCAGGCCCATGCTGGCTACGCAGCCGCATTGCGAACAGTCGGGGTCGCCACCGAATTGGCAGGGAGTGACGCGGGTTTTCAGATCGGCCGAAATGGTGGTCGTGGTGCTGGCGAAGATGCAGTCGCGGGGCGAAGCAGGCGGGTGCGCGAATTCCTTGATCGCGGAGGCGTGCATGTCGAGGAGCGGATACACTTCGCGTAATCGCAAGAGTTCGGCTATGGCAAGTGCCCGCTCTTGCACGGTCAGGATCTCCGGATCGACAGCGCCTTTTTGTGGCGTGAAGATACTGAACCAGATACGTTTGGTCTGCTTGCGCAGGCTCCAGAACTTGACGAACTCTTCCAGGTAACCTTCGCGCTGCATCATCTGGCTGGTGATGGTGCAATGAATGCTGACGTGGCTGTGAGCGATGCACTTCAGGATGCGTTCGTAGGTTGCCGGCTTGCGGCGGATGTCGTGCTCCGGCTGCAGCCCGTCCACGGAGACCACAATGCTCAAACGCGACAGCAGCATTCCATTCGGCGGGAATCTCGCGGAACGCGCTGGTCACCAGTTGGACGTGAATGCCGCGACGGTCCAACTCGGGCAGCAGCTCCAGCAGCTCGCGATAACGCACCAGCGGATCTCCGCCCACCAGGGACAGGTGCAGCGGGCGGTGCTCCTCGACCACGCGAAGAACCCCTTGCACCAGGGCGCTGCCCTTGCTGTCGGACGAGCTGGCGCAGAGTTACGCCCGCTGTGCCCAGGTGCGCGTCTTCGTAGGCATAACAACCGGGACAGCGCAGCGGACATTCGCGGGTGAGTTCGATGGACAATGAGGGGCGGCGTCCGGCGAGGATAGCGCCCCACGCCTGTAGAACTTCCGAAGTTTTCATCAGGTCCTTGAGTGAAGACGGTGTTTCTGGTTGGATGCCCTGCCAGGTGGGTTGGGTGCGGACCAAGATTGATGGACAGATTCTGTTTATCCCCTCAACTTTGCCAGCAGGTCAGAAGGATGGACGGGCTTGCCGAGGATTTCGAACTCGTGTCCCCGGGCGCGCGCATTTTCCAGCAGAGTCGGCAGTGGCGGCTTGTCCTGAGAAGAGCAGGATCTTGCAGTTGGGAAGAAAGCCGCGGATGTTGATGGCCGCTTCGATGCCGTCCATGTCGGGCATGATGACATCGCTGATGATGAGGTCTGGCTGGAGAGACCTAGCGCTCTCCACCGCCGCTGTTCCTGTGTAGACCGCCGAAGCGTCGTAGCCATTGAGATCGAGAATCTTGGCCAGCGTGTCGGCGATGACTTGCTCGTCGTCAACGACCAGAACTCTGGGTTTTTTGGCTGCGTGCATTCACTAGCTCCTTGCAAAATTAGCGAAGCCGGAAACCGATTATAGCGGAGGAGGCCGGGGAGCCGTCCGAGATTCACCGATTGGATGCAAAAATTACCCTTTGCGCCTCGCGGACGAGTCGGATTTCCACCATTTGGCTGGCTTTGCTGGAGCAACTACAAGGTAAAGAGCAAGCCTATTGCCAATCGGCAGGCTCGAAGTCCGAGATTACGAGCGCGGACAGCGAAAAACAAAATCAACCGCGGATTTTCACGGATGAACACGGATGGGATTGAATCTTTTCTCTCTAACAGGAACAATCCAGTGGTTGTCCGTGAAGATCCGTGTTCAAAATCTAAGGCAAGCGCGATGGCAGGGAAGTAAATGCCAGCGAAGCCACTTTGAAGCGTTCCAACTTTGAAGCGTTCCAGAAGAGGGAGGCAGCTCCCGGCGATGTGGTTCGCGTCTTTCGAGGATGTGCGCTAGCTCACAACAGGGGAGTGATTGGTGTCACCGCCTTGATGGTCGAAGAATTTGTACATTGGGTTTGGCGGAAAGACCGCCAGGCTGTCGCGATGAGGGTGGCAGCAATACATAAAAGCGGGAGATCGCAATCATGGCATACATCATTACCGACACCTGCACGAAAGATGAACTCTGCGTCGAAGCTTGTCCGACGGACTGCATCCATCCCAAGAAGGACGAAGAGAAGTTCGAAGCCGCGACCCAGCTTGTATGTGGACCCGGAAGGCTGCATCGATTGTGGCGCCTGCGTCCCGGTGTGCCCGACGAATTCGATTTTCATCGTGGATGAGGTCCCGGCCGACAAGCAGGAATTCATCGAGAAGAACGCCGCGTATTACGCGTAGGGCGAAAAGTTTGTCTGCCTGGGCTACGGTCCGCGGCGAGAGCGCGGAGCGTAAGCACTCCAGTTGCGCGATCGGCTGATCGAATTGAGGACCATTGTTACAGGGTTGGGTTTCTCAGGAGCAGTACGCCGCCGGGATAGCGAGCGCAAGTTTGCGCATACCGGCGGCATGGTATTGACGGCCTCATTGAACAAGCGAACAAAAGGGCACAGCAATGGCTGTGCCCTTTTTGCATGGATGGAGCAATCAGCAGTCGGGAAATACAAACCGGTTACTGGCGCGATGATCGAGCAATGCTAAGATGGGGCGCGGGAACGTTGGCCTGAGTTTGGGCCGAGGCGTTCAGCGGAGTGCAGCGGTTTCTTGATCCTGACTTAATTCTATGAAATCTCCCATCTGGCTCTACCTTGACCTTCTCAAGAAAAGCATTCTCGAAGAGCTCTATGTCGAGAATGAACTCCGATTGATCTATCTGCGATCCTGCGTGGAGGGGCAGGAGAAATTTCGTCAGGAAGTTTTCCTCGACATTCGCCGGCACCGGCCGGAGATGTATGACGAATATGTGAAGCTTCGCGAAGTTGGCATCAACTACGGCAGAACGATTCAGAACCTCGGATTTCAGCATTCGATGATCGGGCGCCGTAGGTTGGAAAACATCGAGTCCTGTCTGGAGAAAATCCTGGCCGATCGCATTCCCGGCGACTGCATCGAATGCGGCGTGTGGCGAGGCGGCGCGGTTGTTTTCATGAGAGGCTATTTGGCAGCCCATCAGGTGCAAGATCGCACGGTTTGGGTGGCAGATTCGTTTGAGGGTCTACCGGCGCCCACATTGAAAGAAGACGAGGGACTTGATCTCACCGCGGCCCGCTACCCGATGTTGGCCATCGATCTGGAAACGGTTCGTGACTTGTTCGCCCGCTATGGGCTACTGGACGATCAGGTGCAGTTCTTGCGGGGCTGGTTCAAAGACACGTTACCGTCCGCGCCGATTCGAACGCTTTCGCTGCTGCGCCTGGATGGCGACATGTACGAGTCCACCATGGATGCGTTGAATGCGCTTTACGACAAAGTTGCACAGGGCGGGTTTGTCATAGTGGACGATTACGGAGTCTTCCTCAGTGCAAACGGGCGGTGACGGAATTTCGGGAGGCGCGGGGAATCGGCGATCCGATACACGAAGTGGATTGGACGGGAGCGTTTTGGCGAAAGGGATAAACAATCGAAGGGAATCATCACCACCGAGGCACGGAGAGCACGGAGTTTTGAAAGGCCCGCCCTAGCCAAAAGAGGCTAGAACGGGGCACTTAGTCTTGAAGAAAGGTGAGCCGCCTTTCCCTGCAATCAAAACGGCGGCTGAAGCCGTGCCCCTTCAATGCGCAGCATTCTACGCATCGTGAAGCAAGCTGGCGATGCAGGATTGAACCGCGGCATAATTGTTCTCAACGGTATCCGGCATTTGATGGGATCGGCTCTCGTAATCCCTGAAATCAGCGCTACGTACTCTGCCACCAGTTCATCAAAATTCGAACCAGGACATCGGAACGAGGGTCGAGACGGCCTATCAAACATAAGCCTGTCGGGCCGGTGCGTATTGTTGTCAGTCTCAAATCTTTTCGGCGAGACTTAAGGCACATGGCCATCTTCCATACGTCGCCGCTATAGAAATGAGTGGTGCGGACCCGGTCGGACGTAGTGGGATCCAAGGGCAGGGAATCGTGGATCATGATGATGGACTGGCGAGTGGCGAATCGTTCCAGGTGGATGAAGTCCAACAGCGCTTGCTCGAACAGATGCAATCCGTCGATGAAGGCCAGGGAGAAATTCGCTCGCCCAGGACCTCCAGCCAGATTGTAATCGGCGAAGAAACGGTCACTGGTCATGGCAAAGAGGCGAGTGTCGGGCGGAAGCAGCGCCCTCCAGGTCGGTTCGGGATCGATGCCAACGCACCTAGTCTCCGGAAGGGCGGCGCGCAGGGAATCGCCATGGCGGATTCCGATCTCCACGTAGGTAGCGGGCTGGAAGATCTGATGGATCCAGCTCAGGACGGTGTAGTAATCGGGGCCGGGCAACGCCGCGGAGGCTTGCGCAAGATGAATATCGCGGAGGGCGTTATCGTAGTGGAGGTGTCGGGCACGAGTTTTTACTATATCGGCCCCTTGCGGGGCGATCAAACCTGGCACGAGGGATCGGCATCCGACAGCCATGCGTACGAATACCGTTTCGCGACGCTGGTTCGGTAAGAGACAAAGACGGCACAGGCGGCGTGACAGCAAACCACCCCGATCCAAGCAACGGCTTGGATGGGGCACTTTCGCGATGGTAGGGGCTACCCGGCTACGTCCTCCCACAAAAAACTGCCGGTGACGATAGCGGAGCGGAATGCTTCCAGGATCTGGCTTGCAAAACAAAGCATTTCCGAAGGAACTGTTCCCCTTAGGTCGCATACCCGCCGTAGGCCGCCTCCTAGTGCCTGTGCATCACCACCTACGACCGGCAAATGGCATACAGTGGGTGATCCGGCAAGCTAAGTTGCGGCGGCTGTTGACATTACGCGAGGTAGTCGCATTCGATAAATCGAAGCTGTAGGTCCGTGATTTGCCGCGGCATCAGCAGTACTAAGAAAAGACACAATCCAAGTTGTCAGCAGTGCTCCTCTTTCCGTGATTCTCTGTCGTTTGTGCTCCCGATTCGATGCGGTTAGAGAGGTGGCAAGACTTCGAAGAACGTCTGTAGTGCACGCATAGCCAACACGTCGCCGAAAGCGCGCTTGTCATTCGCAGATTTATGGCCTGTTTCCTCCCATTTAAGACGTTCCGTCGTACCATCCCAGAGCAATTGCTCATCACAGCCGGATGGCCCCCATCTCAGTATGCACTTCCGATAGTGCGGCTTCAAATACTTGAGTGTTTCCTCGGCGATGACGCGGTCGACAACCTCCAACCTCGACCCCAGCCCCAAGAATCTTCGAATCGTGGCAACCTCCGAGATCACTATCTGCACATGCTTAGTGAGGAGCTTGAATATGTCAAACGTGTACTTTTCGTAGATCCGATGTGGTACAACATCAAACACTACAATTGGAATCCCAGAAGTTCTCTGAGCGCATGCAATTTCCAGGGCCCGGCCGGTTGCTCGAAATCGCGGCGCGGTGTCGTCCATCACGCAGTATCCAGAAATGTATAGCACCCGACAGGATTCGATATCCTCTAAGTGGGGCTCAACGTCAGATGTCCCCAGCTTGTGGTTGGCATTGTCCAGATTGTTCACCAGAAGTCGGATATCGCTTCCATCACGCACCAAGAACGCTCTGCCAGTGTCAGACGATGGGTCCTCTGGTACCGGGAAGACGATGCCAGCCTCTTGAAGCCAAGCCCTCAGAAAACGAGCAGCTGCATCGGCACCAGTTTTAGCGAGCAAGACCGATGAATAACCTGCCTTCCGCGCGAGCCATGCAAAGTTGAGTCCGCTTCCGCCAGGCAGTTCTTCGATCGGCGCCCAAGTGATGACACCATTTTCCTGTAGTTCAGAAAACCGAAAGGGCAAGTGCCCGCTGACTACCCAATCTAGATTAATGTCACCCAAAACTACAATATCTGGAGTTTTCATAAGATGTGAGCTCAATCGCGGTGTGGCAATCTCCACCGCGAGACTTTGTCCAAATCCCATACGGACATCCCAAATTCCTTCAGAAGGATGTCTGACAAGGCCTCAAGTGGAAGGCCCACAACATTGCTGTAACTTCCATCTATTTGCTCCACCAGCAGACCACCTTTTCCTTGGATGGCGTAGCCTCCGGCCCGACCAAAGGGCTCACCCGTACCGATGTAGTCCTCGATTTCATCCTCGGCGAGTGTACGAAATTTAACCGTTGTCGAGACGGAATCTGTAACCGTCCGGGATTCGTTGGTTCTGTCCTCCGAGTCAAGTTTTCCCCCAATCAGTGTCATGCCGGTGATGACTCGGTGTTGCTTTCCTGACAAGCTTCGCAGGATAGCTCTTGCCTCATCAGCAGTTTTGGGATGCCCAATGGCTGTTGGGCGACCGTCGGGCCCATCGATCTCGATTTCTGTATCCGCACCAATGAGAACTTCGATTGTGTCACTGAACTTGTTCGCCCTGAACACTCGGTCAGCCTTTTCAAAGGATAGTCGTTTAACGCGCTGCTCTGGGTCCTCGCCTGGTCGGTATCCCTCAGTGTGGTCCATTGAGAGCACTTCGATCTTGTTGGGAGCAATTATTTGACGCAGGAGATCAAGTCGTTGTGGCGATCGTGAGGCGAGCAAAACGCGGGGCGATAAGTAAGAATAGAGGTGTCTAGCGGTGAGCGCATCACCAAAACCGAGCCGCTTTGAGACTGGGAGTTGCGAATACTTCAAGACCATTGGGCCTTGGAATCCGTTTGGTGACGCTATGAATTCCTCCGAATATCTCGGAGTTCGAAGGATAACCGTTGTGAAGTGTTCTCGGAGTTTCGGACAGACAACGTCTTCAAGAAACGCGGCAAGTTCAGGACCAGCTTCCGGCGTGTTAGAAAGTCCCAACCAAGAGAATACCTCTCGAGTCTCCGACACGAGGACATCTACGTTCAACTTCCCTGTGGCCTTATTACAGAGCAGTACAAGCAGTTCCGAGTATGAGATCTCTTCGTGCATGTTAACCACCACATCCAGGACGACCAACTTGTTGGCATGTTTCGCCACCTCAAGCATGTTGGACGCGTTCACTCTTCGGTCCGGATCCGTCAGGCAATAGCCCGACAGGTACAACACATCAGATTCTTGAATGGCGGGGTGTGCCATCTCCGCAACTCTCTGAGGTAGCGCCTGCCGAGCGTCTGTCAGGGTCAGAGAAGTGTCATGCTCAGCCTTGTCGCGCAAGACAATCGCAATACTGGTTTTTTGGGATAATTCACGGGGCAGGACGCTCTTGATGCTCTCCCTGTGGAGTTCATGCTCAATCTCCTGTCCTAGAGAATCGCCGCCGACTACACCAACGACCCAACAGTTCTTAAACCCGGCCTTGCGGGCACCTCTGGCAAAAGTCACCGCGGTGCCGCCGGCAGCGCGATAGACTTGGCCCCGTACTTTTGTTCCCGGTGGGCCCAAACTCGTAAACAAACCAGCGGAGAGATCAGAGTATGCGAAATCATAGTTAATGTCGCCCACCGACACAACGGAGAGTTCAGGCTTGCCATTCTCAATACGTGCTTTCTGTGATGTTGGTGTCCTTCCAGATGGGACTTTCACTCGACCGGCAAACAAATTGTCCTCGAGCAGACCGACGAACTCGGTGAGCGGAAGCCCGACAATGTTAGAGTAGCTGCCGGTTATTTTCTTGAAAAGGACCACCCCCCGCTCTTGGATACCGAAAGCGCCAGCCTTGTCGAAAGGTTCTAACGTGTCAACGTACCGCACAATATCACGATCTGTTGTTTCCTTCATGAGCGCTTCTGTGACAACACACGCAAAACGTTCATTCTGAAGATTGTTCGCTTGGGCTATCACTAGTCCGGTTATTATCGAGATGGTTTTCCCGCGCTGGGCTTTGAGCATTTCAATTGCATAACCTCTTGCCTCCTTCATCTCGGAAGCACGGGCATACTCGAGCGATTGAAGTAGTGGACGGTCTAGCACTTTGCCATTACAGAAGACCACCGTATCAGCACCTACCAAAATGGTTCGGTCAGGAGCCAGCGAATGCTTAAGGGGAGATTGCATCGCGTATACGGCGTGGTAGATTTTTTCACGAGCAGTTCTTAGAGCGCTATCCTTCACTTCATCCACGGTCAGCCTTTCATCTCCGTGTGGCAAGCGCACGGATGCCTGGATCATCAGGAAATCTCGGTTTTCACGAAAACCGATGCTCTCTAGGAGCGCCTTGCGCCGCGGCGAGGTCGAAGTGAACAGAATGCTCGGTCCCTCAAGCGGCGGCTCATTGGTTCGAAGAATGTCAAGCAGCCTGCGAAGATCCCGGGAAAGGATTTCGTAGAAACCGTCCTCTCTCCCGCGGGGGACCGAATACGTCTTGAAAAGACCCTTGCTCTTTAGCTCGTCCCGAAACCTTAGGGCAGCCCCCAACTGCTCAACTTCATTTAGGTCGTCCCTAGAGCCTTCGCCGATGTTCTTGAGGTAGAAAGTTATCCAAGGAGAGCCAACGCTGTGATACCTTTCTAGGGCTTGGCGGAACTCATGCTCGGTGCCGGACCCATGTCCCTTCGTGGGCGTGCCAAACCGGGCTCCCATAATTCCGATATATATTTCGTAAGTCGGAAGTTGGCGGTCGATGACTGTCTGTGGATGTTCGCCCATCTGCGACACAGCATCCCTCCGCCAATCCCAGATTCTTAGGCGAAGTCCTTTTCGGAGGTCCTCGGTACTGTTAATTTCTCTGACAACTTCATCGACAATGTCGCGCTCTTCTTGCACATCACCCGGCGAAGAGACGAATACTCTCAACACCTGGTCGTTTCCAGCAGTGGAATACATGGATCGCTTACCTCTAAATTGTAGGGAGCGGCGGGAGTTCTTAGAAAATCTACACGGAGAATATACCACCCGCCACCTCCATCACACAGATTTGATTTTCCGGACGGAAACTGCTCAGAACAACCGCCCAACCCGGAAGAAGAACTTGTGATGGCCGGTATCGCCGTAGGCGTAGGCGGCTTCAACCGGGCCGAAGATTGTGTTGACGACTATGCCAGCCGCAGCATCGGTGGGGAAGCCCGAGGCCTTGTTCACCATGGTGTGGGGCGGGCCGTAAACCTGCGCGGCCTCGTAAAGACCCAGGGCGTAAATGCCGCTGCCCAGCAGAGGTGGCAGCTTCGCCAATTGCCGGATATATCCCAACTGGAAGAGGAAGTACTTGTCCATCAGCAGTTCGTTGGTGCCGTACGACACCAACTGCCGGGAGCCTCCCAGGGAGAACTGCGGGAGGCCGGTTTCGTGGTTGAACGTGGTCCCGGCAGATCCGCTCAGAAAAACCGAGGACGGTTCGTTCAGCTTGAAGAAAACCTGCCCTTCGCCTTCGAGCACGGGATACGGTTTGGGGGCTTCCGGACTGGCGTTATACCAATAAAAATCGCTCTGGAAGCTTTGTCCCGCACGAGGAATGACAGGATCGTCGAGGCGATCCAGCTTGTATTGAAGTCTGGTGGTGCCGTAGCCACCGGAGAAGTTCGCGAGCTCGCTCGCGTTTCCGATTTGCCGCTTGAAGTCTTGCCACCCGCCTTCGTAGCCGACGCGTAGTTCACCAGTCCTCCCGAACTGATACCCCACATCTACTCCGCCACCCAAGGTGGTGCGCCGGTAGATGGAAAACAGTTTGTTGTCGTTGTACAGGTAGAGTGGATTGTCATCGGCCAGTAGCCGGGGTGCAACGAACCAGTGAGTTAACGGAGTGAAGGGATGGTAATACTCCGAACGTAAGCCATACTCGGAGAACAGGATGATGTCATTGCGCCATTCCGAGCGGAAGCCGCCAATATCGAACCAGGTCAGTCTCGCTCCCAGGTTGAAGGTAACGTTTTTCAAACTGGACCCGTCGATGAGGATGAGGGGCCGAACAATGGGCGGCCCATAGCTGTTTTCCTCGGTCTTCACCAGAAGTCCCTGCTGGCCGTTTCGCTCCTCGAAGGAATAGCTGAGTACCGAATAGCGCCCAAAGCCCTTCAAGTGCATGATGGCCTGGTCCAGTTCGTCGAAGTTGATGGGCTTGCCGGCCAGGAAGGCCATTTGTTCTTCGACCCGGCGGGAAAGGTCCTGTATCCACGCCGTCGACTGCAATAAACGTGGGAACGGGATTGGTGCGGCGTCGGGACGCCCGATCGGCCAAGTATTGGTTCCAGGTGGCGTCATCCACCGCGAGGGTCAAAAGGACCTTGGACTTGGCGGCAGCCGCGTCGTATCCGGCCTTGATGATCGCGTCAGCGGCGTCGAAACTTAACGCGCCCCATTTCTGCACCGGCACCGAGATGAGTATGTCCGCGTTTTCCATGTTCTGGAGTTCATTGGCAGAGATCATGACCGACAGCGACTGGCCGAGGACCGAGAAGGTGGAGAGATTCGCATTGGGAAGCATCGGCGCCTCCGCCAGGTGAATCGCCACCGTCAGATCTGCCCCCATCTCTTTCGCTACGTTGACCGGAATGTTATTGAGCAATCCGCCGTCGGCGTAGACGGCATCTTTCGTCCGGACGGGGGTGAAGATTCCGGGCAGCGACATGGTGGATCGCAGAGCCAGGGACAACGATCCGCTGCGGAAAACCTTGGGCTTTTCGGTGACCAGGTCGGTGGCTACGCAGGCGAAGGGAGTGGGGAGATCGTTGAAGCTCTTGATCTCCGAGTAGGGAAGCCGCGACCTTATCGAGAACCAGCGAGACCTGTTGGCCGGAGTTGAAGCCCTCGGGAAATTGCAATCCCTTGCGTAATCCAAACTCAAGGCTGTTGGGATATTGCGCGGGCGTCCTCTTTGCGGCGGAACGCGAGGTCGTCAAACGGCGTCTGCCCCGCCATGACCTCGTCCCAGTTGATGCCGTTCACGATCTGGCGCATCTCAGCGGCGTTGTGTCCGGTGGCATAAACGCCGCCGACCAGGCCGCCCATGCTGGTGCCGGCGATGTAGTCAATCGGGATGTGGTGTTCCTCCATCCAGGTAATGACGCCGACGTGGGCGAGCCCCAGCGCCCCGCCGCCCTGGAGAACCAAACCGACGGTCGTGCCGCTTGGTAGTGGATGGCAGTTGTGGGGCGGGGCCGGGCGACGGATTGGCCGGTTTTTCTTGCGTGAGGCTGGGGATGGCGCAAAGTATGAGGACAATGCTTAGAATGCAGGCTCGAGTGCGCAGGTACATGGTTCTTCTCCAAAGTTCGACTGAAGTACGCAGTTCGCTGACGATCTTGCGGCGTCGTCAATCGTTTAAGTGAACGAACGTTTACCGCTGCGAAATAGGTTTTTATGGAACACTTTGAGGGTCTGCGTTTCGCAATCGGAAGTCAAGCAAAACGAATGACGAGAAGGTCGTAGATCAAGTTGTAGCTTGCTTTGCGCGCTGAAAGAGTACACAATTCGCAACCGCAATCTGCTTCGGGGCTGGGGACGTCAGCTTGGACAAGGAGAGAGTATGAAGATTCGATTTTGCTGCTGGTTGGGCTTGCTCATGATAATTGGATCAATGGCCACGGCCCAGGCCGTTCCACCACCCAGCTTGCCGTGCAGCCCGTCGCCCATCAAAGCGGTTGTGAATTGGGCAGAGTTTGGCTTTGCGCCCTGCCGAACCGGGTTCAATCCGTATGAGTTGGTTCTGAGTCCCACCACGGTTGCAAATCTCAGCCTGCATTGGCGGTATACAACGGGATACTTCTTTGAATCTTCGCCGGCGGTCGCCAATGGAGTGCTTTATGTCGGGTGCTATGACAGCAGGGTGTACGCCTTGAACGCCAGCACGGGGGCACACGTGTGGCAGTACAGGACGGGGGAAGTTGTCACTTCTTCGCCGGCGGTCGCCAACGGCGTAGTGTACTTTGGCTCCTGGGACAATAGCGTGTACGCTTTGACCGCTAGTGAGGGAAGACTCCTGTGGAAATACACGACTGGGAGCGCTGTCTTTTCTTCGCCGGCGGTCGCTAACGGCGTAGTGTACGTCGGGTCCGACGACAATAGCGTGTACGCCTTGGACGCCGGTACCGGAACACTCGCTGTGGAAGTACACCACCGGGAATGCTGTCTCTTCTTCGCCGGCGGTGGCCAACGGCGTGGTGTACATCGGGTCCGATGACAATAACGTGTACGCCCTGAACGCGGGCACGGGAGCACTCCTGTGGAAGTACACGACGGGGAGCACTGTCTCTTCTTCGCCGGCCGTGGTCAATGGCGTAGTGTACGTCGGGTCCGATGACCATAATCGTGTACGCCTTCAACGCCGGTACGGGAGCAGCTGCTGTGGAAGTACACGACGGGGGACGCCATCTTTTCTTCGCCAGCGGTAGCCAACGGCGTGGTGTATGTCGGGTCCAATGACCATAACGTGTATGCCTTAAACGCGAGCACGGGAGCGCCGCTGTGGCATTACACGACCGGGGACGCTGTGTATTCTCCGCCGGCGGTAGCCAATGGGGTGGTGTACTTCGGCTCCAATGACTTCAACGTTTACGCCTTGAACGCAGGCACGGGAGCGCCCCTCTGGCAGCAGCGGGTGGGAGACGGTGTCAACGCTTCGCTGGTGGTGGCCAATGGCGTGGTGTACATCAGCGGCAATGATACGTATTTGTACGCCTTCGGTTTGTAGGGCGGAGGGGTCGCATGTCGCTACGAGGTCTGTGACGTGGGAGGAAATCCCTCCGCCCAAGCAAACCCGGCTTGGATGGGGCACCCGCAAGGACCCCACATCATGCATGTGTTCGACTACGGCGCCTGGCTACTGCGCCGGAGGAGCCGATGTCTTTCCCTTGTGCTTCTTCTTCGGAGCAGGCGCATTACGCGACTGCGGCTGCACTGCGGTTTCGTCAACCGTCGTGCCCTCTTCTACTTGCCCGCCGCACATGTTGCCTTCGGGGACGAAGTAGAAGTGGGTCGCCTGGCCCTTGGTACCACCCTGACGAGGCTGCACACGGCCGGCGTCAACCTTGTTCGGACCCTCCGTGGTCAGGTAGTTCTTGACGTTGACCGAGCGCTGCGAACCCAGCGTCTGCTCTTTTACGACTTCTTCGTCGTTGGTGTAGCCAACGATGTCGAGTTTGCCATTGGGCATCTGCTGCAACCGCAGAGAGAGTTTGTCGAGCGTGTCCTTGCAGTCGTTGTCGACGCGCCATGGCTTCTTGGGGTTCTTCTCGAAGGTACACTCGCCCCAATCCTCGATCATGGTGCACTTCTGGACCGCAGGCACGTTGATGCTGGCCGTGCAGCTCGCGCTCAGGTTGGCGCGTGCGTCGGTCGCCGTTCCCGTGACGGTGATGGTGTTACCCGCGTCCGCATTGGTCGCGGTCACCGTGGCTGAGGTGCCGCTGCCGCTCAGCGTGCCACCGTTGTTCGACCAGCTATAGGTCATCGGCCATCCTTGCGGGTCGCTGGCGGTCATGGTGATGGTGGAAGGCTCGCCAATGGCAATAGTAGCCGGATTGGCCGAGCAGCTTACCTGCGGCGGTTGCGGCTGCTTGATGGTGAAGCTCGCCGCAGCACGTCGCCGTGTTGTTTTTCTTCTCCTTGGGATCGGTGACGGTGCCGTTAAAGGAGTAGCTTCCCGGCGCGAGGCCTGCGGTGTCGACGCGTTGCGGTCTGGGTGCTGGCGCTCGAGAGCTTGCCACCGTTGCCGCTCCAGGCGTAGGTCACGGGTGCTTCGGGTTGAAGTTGACGCCGTTCACGGTGATGGACACCGGATCGCCGGACCAAACCTCGGTCGGGGACGCTGAACAGCTTGCCGTCACCGGAACCGGAGGTGCGCCGCCGAAGTTGTAGGAAGCTCCCGCCACCAGGCCAGTCTGAGTGGGGTTGAAAACGAACTGATGATTGCTCGGACGATAGTTCACATACAAATATCGCCAGCCAACCGCTGCGCCCCAATGGTGGGTCAAGTTGTAGCTCAACAGGCCCACGGCCTGGTAGTCCAGGTTAGCTCCCCCTGCGCCAGCGTCGCCCGCCACCGTGATGGCCGCCTTTTCGCCTATGGGCAGTATGAACCGGGCGCCGCCCAAGCCATCGACCCAGTTGGCCGATTGCGACTGGCCGATGCCCGATGGCTCCACGGCGAGGTTTAGGCCCGCATGCCAATAGCGAATCCCGGCGAGTGCGTCTATCTTTAAGTGCTCGCCGTCAAACAACCGGTATCCGACCTTCGGCGTAAAGATCGATTCCGTCAGATGGATGTTCACCGAGGTCTGACCGAGTTCATTAAGCGGGATGCCTTTGTCGTCACCCAGTTTCACCCAGAAGAAATCCACTGGCATGACAAAGCGGCCCTTGTCGGCCTCTACTGCGATCGGAATTAGCCCCTTGAGTGTATGCCAGACATCGGAGAAAGGGACGTGGATGCCGGCATCATGGCCGAGCGCTCCGACGGTCCCGTGTATTCCCGGAAACCACCCGTAAATCGCGATCGTGCCGCGCCAACCGCTGCTGCTGGAATCATATCCTGTCGGATCCTGTGTCGGCGGAGGCGGAGCATCCGGGAGAGCGGTCGCATCTGGGCTAGCGGTCGCGTCCACCGCACTAGTCGTCGGCGTTGCGGCTTTCAAATCTGCCGGCCCTTGGGCAAGGGCGGACAAGCTGAGCAGCAAACCCAACGTGACTCCTGCGGACGCTGCGAAAAATGTTTTGTAGTACGAATTCATTGCTTCTCCTTGCATCTGGCGGTCGCTTGGCATTGCTTCTCCATGGTCGTCCACCGCTCGCGACAACCGCAACCTTTTGAGCACTTTTTATACTTTATCTAGAGACCATAGTCGACTCTCCGCACCTTAACAACTGGCAGAAGTTCTAGTTTTCAGCGAGAGAACCACGAGGCCCCCGGTTCTAAAGTTTCCGGCCCGGCGCCGAGTTCCACTGTTATCCCACAGAAGTTGCACACGGGATTATGACAATCAGTCCCTGACCCCGGAAATCCTCAAGAACCATGCGCTAACATTGCATGGAAATTCATGTGGACGGGAAAAGAGCCTGGAGGATAACAATGGATGAAGTGATGAAGTCAGTGGAAGCACCGAAGTGGATGTTGGATCTTTTCAAGGCCGTCGATGCATTAGGCATGTCGGCCACGTCCGGATTCGACATTTTCGCCGACGATATTGAAATGGTCTTCGGCGACCATGTGGTGAGGGGGCATCGCGGCGGCAAAACAATTCTTCCTCACGTTCGACACCCCGTTCAAGACCGTACACAACGTGACCGGCGTCTGGCAGGTCGGCAATACCTTTGTGATGCAAGGCAGCGCCGATATGCTGAGGAAGGGGTTCGGGCCGGAGACGACGTTTCACATGTCGCCCCTGTTCAATGTCATCTGGCTCGACGAGCGTGGCAAAATTGCTCGCTACGTTGTGACCTTCCCGCCTGAGGCCGAACAAGCTGCTGCCCAACATTGGCCCAGCAAGAAATGACGACCGCAACCGTCAACCGGAATGAATTTGTTATCAACCAGGAAAGGAACAATATGGCCACAAATCAATTGAACAAGCTCGATTCTGTCCCGGCGTGGCTGGGAGGCATGTTCGCGTGCATTGATAAAAAGGATTTCGCGGGCGCTAGCAAGTATCTGGCGGACGATGTCGTCTTTGAATTCGGACACTATACATTCAAGGGCGCGGAGCAAATCATTAACAATGTCGGCGGATTCGACGTTCAGTTTGCTGAATACCACCACGGTATCGAACAGGTCTGGCAAGGCGAGGGTGTCGTGATGTTCGGTGGCCACCTGCGCTTTGTTCTTAAGGACGGTTCCAGTCACTCGACGCCCTTTTGGAACATCTTCACCATGGCGGCAGATAACCCGCAGAAAGTTGTAAAAGGTTCCGCCCTCTTTGACATGTCCACAGTGCCGCCGAGCTGTTGGCCAAAAGTGACCGACTAAGGAAGGCTTATACGCCTACAGCAGGGCACAAGGAGAGACCGTGAACGCAAATCAGCAAGAGACATACAACGACATCGCCGTTGCGGCGGCGCTCAGGACTCCATTCGACCAGATCACGGTCGAGCAAACGCCAACTTACCTGCAGGACCCAGTCAGGGTCGCAGACTTTGCCGCCGGCCTGTTCAGCGCTTTTGGCGCCAGTGTCGCCGAGGTTGGCACGAGCCGCGGAATGCCAGGGCAAGACATCACCGTGGACAGGCGTCATGCGACGCTGCTTCTCAACGATCCGGTGTATCACTATCTGAACGGAGTGATTGTCTTAGGCGGCGAAATCGAGGTTCCTGTCAACAGCTTCTATGAAACAAAAGATGGGAGATGGATGTGCTTCAACGGCGCTTATTCCCATCTGCGCAATGGCATCCTGAACTATTTTGACGCGGCCAACAACATGGACGCCATCGCGGCCGGGGTCAGCAAACGTACGGCAGCGGAGATTGAACAGGACTTCGAGAAGCTGGGACTCTGCGTCGCCCCGAGACACAGCTACGCCGAATGGCTGGAGCATCCTCAGGGGAAAGCCGTGAGCGCCAGGCCCGTGATCTCCATCGAGCGCGAGGGAGATGCCAAGAGTCGCATCCTGCCCGAGGCGAAATGGCGGCCCTTGGAAGGTGTACGCGTTATCGACATCACGCACGTTCTAGCTGGACCATGGTTGACCCGTGTACTTGCCGAACAGGGCGCCGACGTGATCTCGATCAGAAACCCAGTGTTTGATTTCCTTTACTCCGCCATCTATGGCGAGAGTTACGGCAAGAAGCAGATCTTCGCGAATTTCAAGTCGCCGCAGGGCAAGACCCGCTTGACCGAGCTCATTCAGAGTGCGGATGTGCTGGTCTGGGGCTATCACTATCCGGCATTGGAGCGGCTCGGCTTCTCGCTCGAGGCTCTGAAAGCACTCAATCCGAACCTGGTGCTGGTTCATGAGTCTGCATACGGAACCACCGGGCCGTGGGCCAACCGCAAAGGATGGGAGCAGCTGGCGCAAACCACCTGCGGGGCGGTTGAGTTGGCCTCGGAAGGCCGGGGGCAGAACCATCTTATCGGTGCCTTGCCGTGCGATTTCGGCACGGGTTACCTGGGCGCGATCGGGGCCATGTCAGCCTTGCGCCAACGGCAGGAGCAGGGCGGGTTCTGGAACGTTGAAGTGTCGCTGACTGGGACCATGATGCAGGTTTTGTCTTTGCCGCCGGCGAAGGAAGACGCAGTCCCGGTTTCAAATGACGACATGCTGAAGTATTTGATTGATCAGAAGTCGGACCTGAACGGTGCAACATTTACTCGGCTCGCACCAGGCGCCCGACTGAGTAAGACACCATCTTTCGCGGCGACCGGACCGGCGATCCTGGGGGCATACCATCCGACCAAGACGACGTGGGATCAACCGCCCTTCAAGCAGGTTGCGGTCACGCACCAACCGTCTGTCTACGCGAAAGAGGGGCTGATGGGCGTCTATACCGGATACGGACACGAAGACATCATGCTGCGGAAGACTGAAGCAAAAGGCAAAGGTGTGTAACCACGAAAACGATGTAGGGCTGGAACATGCTATTTGGTTTCTATGGCCTACTCGAATCATTCTTCAGAGAAGCCTTTCTATTCGGAGAGAGTTTGAGTTAGTGAAGTAGACTGAGCTGCAGAGACTGGGAAAGGTAAGTACGCTGTAAGCGATGTGCTAAGGAGACTCTGATTAAGCTCTCCCTTTCCACAGGAGTATAGGTTAAAGTCACGCCAGCATGAAGCAAAGGACACTGGCGATGATGACTGGCTTTGAGCGGTACACCCAAAAGACCAAGCGGGCGTTATTCCTGGAGGAGATGGAGCAGGTGGTGCCCTGGGGCGCGCTCGGCGCGCTGATTGAGCCGCACTATCCGAAGGCGGGCAATGGGCGGCCGCCGGTGGGGGTGGAGCGGATGCTGCGGATTTATTTTCTGCAGCAGTGGTTCAACCTGTCGGACCCGGGGGTGGAAGAGGCGCTGTACGACTCGGCGGTGCTGCGGCAGTTCGTGGGCATCGATCTGGGGCAGGAGCCGGTGCCGGACGAAACCACGGTGTGCAAGTTTCGTCATCTGCTGGAGGAGCACCAACTGGGCGGGAAGATGCTGGAGACGGTGAACCTGCACCTGCAGGAAAAAGGAGTGCGCATCACGACCGGTACCATGGTGGACGCTACTATCATTCACGCCCCCAGCTCGACCAAGAACCGGAAGGAGAAGCGCGATCCGGAGATGCACCAGACCAAGAAGGGCAACCAATGGTACTTCGGGAGGAAGGCGCATGTGGGCGTGGACAGCAAGACCAAGATCATCCACTCGGCGGCGGTGACCGCAGCCCATGTGGCCGACGCGACGGTGCTGCCGGAGTTGCTGCACGGCGAGGAGACGCGGGTGTGGGGCGACCAAGCGTATCGCGGACAGAGCGAGGTCATTCATGAATCGGCACCGCGGGCGCAAGACTGCACCCACCGCCGCTATCGCTATAAAAACCATGTCGATGAAGCGGAGCGGGCGAAGAACCGCAGCAAGTCGCGGGTGCGGAGCAAGGTGGAGCATGTGTTCCAGATCTTGAAACTGAAGTTCGGCTTCGTGAAGGTGCGCTACCGAGGACTGAAGAAGAACGCCAATCGATTGTTTGCCGCCTGCGCCCTGGTGAACCTATTCCTGGTTCGTAAGAAACTGCTGCGCCTGGCGACGGTATAGGCCACGGGAGGCCTATCTTCTCGGCCGCCTGGGTGATTTCGAGCGACAGAATATACGTTCTCAACAACTGGTATCACGATCGGATTTGACAAGTTTGTGGCGCACTGCCTCAGAAGCAGTGCTTATTCAGAGCTTCCCTAACCGGATTAGCGGATGCTCTCAATATTCCTCAGCGCCTGCGTTCTGTCATTCCTCACGGTCGCCGTGCATGCTACAGGCATCGCTGTACTGGTGCGGGGCCTGATCAGACATCATCCCCCGACGACGAGTGCCTGGCTTATCATCCGGATGCTGCTCCGCATGATCTGGTGGCTGGTCCTGCTCCATCTGGTGGAGATTTCAATTTGGGCCTTGTTTTATCTGTGGCGTGGATGCCTTCCCAATGCCGAAGCGGCGTTCTACTTTTCCGCGTCTACCTACACCACGCTTGGCTACGGCGATGTGGTGCTGGCGAAGCCGTGGCGGCTGCTCGCGCCGATCGAAGGGTTGATGGGCGTGCTCATGTGCGGACTGTCCACGGGTTACTTCTTCGTCGTCGTGAGCCGCATCCATCAATCGCGGCCCGTGAAATCCACCGCTGTCTCCACTACAGAGAAATAGGTTGGGCTCTTTCGTCCATGCGGCCCAGGCGCTAAAGCGTGGTAAGGAACTGGCCGCAGTTGTGCAAGACTGAAAGGCGTTGCCGAAGAAGTCGGAACCGCAGATCCCTCACCGACTGAAGTCGGTTTGGGATGACAAAAAATGAAAGACTTATCGGCACAACTGAAGTCGTGCCCTGACACAAACCGTCTGTAACTGAGTTTTTCCGCAACCTGCGAAGGCTGGCTTCACCCGTTTACGCCAACTCTGGAACTGTCCTGGAAGCGTGAGCCATTCCAGATGCGCCCGCTACTCGCTGGCCGAGAGGCCGGCGCGAGTGAGCATTGAGCGAAGGGCGCGCTCGCCGCCGGCTCCATGCTGGGTGGCCACGACATTCCCGTCGCGGTCGATGACGACGTAAATGGGGAAGGACCTGGCAGCGTACATCGCGGCCAGGTTGGTGTCTTCGGTCAGAACGATGCGGCAGCTCCGCGGATTCTGCTCCAGATATTTCTTCACTGTTTTCTTCGACTCGTTCACGTCAACCGCGAGCACCACCAGGCCCTGGTCGCGGAACTCCTTGTCCAAGCCGTCCACCAGTGGCTGCTCCCTCCGGCAGTACGGACACCACGTGGTCCAGAATTGCAGCAGAACCACCTGGCCTTTCAGCGAATCGTTGGTGAACTTTTCTCCGGCGGTGGTCTTGGCGTTGAAGTGCGGCGCAGGTTCGCGGTCACCAGGCAGCGCACTCATCGCCAGGCAGACGATAAGCAGAAGCAGTGCGAGGACGGTTCGGGGAACGCGATTGCTCATGACAGCGCTCGCTGGGTGAACTGGGACCTACGTTAGCGCGGTTAGTGCGGCAGCAGGTTATCGGCTTTCCGCGGCGCGCAACAGCCCCACACTATATACCCATGACGGGATTCCGGCGCACTTTTTCTTCTTTGGCTGCGAAAGTGCCTGCCGGCAGAATCCATCTGCCCAACGCGAGTGCGGCAGGCGCTGAGCGATGGCCTTCCATCCGGTTTTGGGGGCAGCCCCACCTCACGACCCCGGTGGCCGAGAGTACCATCGCCGCTAGAACAACAGAGGCTTCCACCACGCCAGATGCAGGGACGTAGTCTCCAGTCGTAGCGTCAGCCTCTTGATCCTTATTGGCCGGCGACTACGATCAACTGCGCGGTCGCGGCCTTGCTCATCCCGTAGATTCCCCCTTGAGCGGTAGCGCTGAGGTGATATGTGATGCACCCCGGCGTCTTTGCCACCGTCGAAACCGACTTTTCGGTACCACCCGTGAAGGTGCCAGGCGGGTCGAACGGGGAGGAAGCGCCAGGATCGACGAGGAATCCAGTGCCCTTACCCGTGGATTGCCAAACCACCGTGGTTCCAGCCTGGACGCAGAAAAGATCGTTCCCCTTTGCCCCGGGAATGCTCGGGGTGGCAGAGGACGAGTATGCGGTCCGCTTGATGTTCACCGTGCACGGAGCAGAGGCGGATCCGCAGGTGTTGTCGGCACTACACAGACTCGCCGGGTTGGGATTTGCGCAAGCATCTTTGCTGCTGTCCTTTTTCTTGTCGTCGGCGGTGACAAAGCTGGCGAGCAGCAGGACAGGCAACAGCAGCAGGGCACAATGAATGGTAACGCGCTGAATTTTCATAAGCACCTCATGCGAAATGAAATTCAATAACCACGGCCGCGAGAACTCTTTTCAGAAAGCTCCGCGGTCGCGATTCGGACTGCCAATAATAGCCGTCAGGCCGTCCGCTAGTTTTCGCCGGTCGTTCCCTTCCAATCGATGATGTTACCCAGTCTCCAGGGGTTTTGCAGGAGGTTGAGGGTCAACTGCCCATCATCACCGATCCCTAATTGGGCTGCGGGATACAAGACGCCCGCGCTCTTGCTCTTGTCCTGATCGTTGAGGTCGATCTCGCCGGCAGTCAAGTCAAACGATTGCGAATTCGTGTCGTAGTAGGCTTCCGCAAACTTGATCTGGCGGTTGGTTACGAAGCGGATCTTGCGTCCCGTCGGGGTCGGGATCAGCGCGATATAGCTGCAATCATATCCCAGTGTGCCGGTGATATTGACGTGGCCCACGGCCTTCATCCTTTCCAGAGCGTTCACTAAACCCTTGTTTGAACCTTTCTGGAAAGCTTCGGTAAGAATGGCTTTATCGTCCGGTGTCGACCACTCGTAGATGATCAGCGTGACACCGATGTTGCGCCCCAGTCTGGGTACTGGTGCCCCAGGCGGTGGCGTCGATGGTTTCATACTTGTCTCGGGCAAAGCCCGCAATGCTCGCCAAGAGCAGCAGGCCCGCCAAAAGCAGAACCTTGAAGACAACCCTGGAAAGACCTGACTTCGTGCGCATGTTTCTCTCCTCGTCGCTGCACTGATGGCAGAGACCGTTGTTCGACTTGCCGAATGGTACGTTGGCGGCTAGCGAGAAGATAACTATGAAAACTACCCATAAGTCAATCAAAAACCGTTAGTGGCGGCACGGAAAGCCGTTTTCCCGGTGCCGATTGCCGTCCGCCGAGCGTGCGTCAGTCTGCCTGGACCTCCAGGAAGAGTGCTGACGAGCCGGCGGCCACCTGTGGATCGGCCAAACCGGGCCGCTCCAAGTTCGCTCTCACCAGATCCCCGCCATCGATCGGCTGCGGCCGGAAGTCCGGCAAGCCTCTGCAAAAGGTTTTTGCCACCTCTACTAGTTTTACCAGTGTCCAGAAGCCCATTAAGGAATACCATCATCCTGTCGTTCCCTGTAAACCAGATTGAGCGGACCATCATCCCGTCGCGGATCCCGTCCCGTTTAACCCATATGGCGTAGCGTGCTGGTTCCTCAGCTCAACCCGACGGCTCGGACGGATAGCTCGTGCCGGACATACCCAGTACTTAACGAGAGGAAGATTCATGAACAGAAGCAAGATTGCAAACATCGCCTTCGTGGTTGCAGTGGCAGTCGCAGCCGTAGTGCTCACCTGCGGCGTCGCCGCCGCGCAAAGCGACCAGATCCAGGGCATTATCGACGGACGCAGCGGCGCCACCATGACGGTCAAGACCCAGGACGCCGGAAATGTGGTCGTCCTTCTTTCAGGACAGCACCCAGGTGGACGAAGTGGAAGGCGGGCTGCATATGCGCAAGAAGCAGATGGGCCTGACCGCTTTGGTACCCGGCCTGCCGGTTCAGGTGAAAGGAACCTACAATGCCCAGAACCAATTGGCGGCGGACAGCGTCAAGTTCAAAGGCTCCGATCTGAAAACCGCGTCCGACATTCAAGCGGGCGTAGCGCCTGCCGAGGCGCAACTCCAGGCGGAACAGCAGAAGATGGCCCAGCAAGAGCAGCAAATTCAGCAGGAACAGGCCAAGATTCAGGCGACGCAGGAGGAGCAGGCGAAGCACGACCAGGAGATCGCCGCCCAGAAGGCAGCCATCGCGGCCACCAACAAGCGCTTTGGCGAACTGGATCAATACAACATCCTGGGTGAGGTAACCGTCTTGTTCGCCAACGGCAAAGTGGCCCTTGAGCCGCAGTACAAACAGCCACTGCTGGATCTGGCAGCCAAGGCCAAGACCGTCAATGCTTACATGATTCAAGTAAAGGGATACGCGTCCAAAGTGGGCTCGGCTGCCTTGAACCAGAAACTCAGCACCGAGCGCGCCGACAACGTAACCGATTTCATGGAGCAGAAGGGCGGCATTCCGCTGACCAACATTCTGGCTCCTGGAGCCATGGGCACCAGCCGGCAGGTCGCGCCCGACACCACGTCAGAAGGTCAAGCGGACAATCGGCGAGTCGTGGTCCGGATCCTGCAGAACAAAGGCATCGCCGGCAATTAGAATGTTTTCAAGGAGTGGCCGTATTCGCTGGGACCGGTAGTGCGGGCTTGACGCGGAGTATTCCTCCGTTTCGGTAGCTTTGAAGGGGCACGGCTGAAACAGGCTGCGGAGAAAAGATGTTCGGGTAGTGCGGCGCTTCAGCGCCGCGTCAACGAGCTGAAGAGAAAGTGGCCTTTAGGCCTGCGGTACTTGTTCGACGTCGATAACTCACGCGTGTTTCGCGGCGGTTTCGAAACGAAGTCCCTCAGCGGCTAAAGCCGATTCTCATAGACTGCTCCGCTCAACGCGGGCTGCTGAAGGCCCGCACTATACCCGTGCAGATTCCGACATGTTTCAGCAGCCTCAGCAAGCCGTGCCCCTTCAAAGCGTGAGATCTTCATGAATAACGCACCGCGCTACGCAAGCTACAATGACCGCGTCGCTGACTTGCTTGGTTCAGCGATCAGCAGGGAGCAGTCCCTGCAAGACACACAAAGCACACAAGGAGAGAAGGAATTATGGATCGAGGAAGGTTTGTAAAGTTCGCATTTGTCTTAAGCCTGTCCCTGGCGGCATTGGTGTTGCTGGGCGGTGTGGCCGCTGCGCAAAGTATCAGCGGAGTCATCAACGGACGCAACGGCGCCACCATGACGGTTCAGAGTCCGGGCGTCGGCAACACCGTGGTCGTTCTCACGGACGATACACAGGTGGAAGACGTATCGGGCCTGTTCCACGCTCGCAAGAAGCAGATGGGCCTCACCGCTCTGGTGCCTGGCCTTCAAGTCGACGTGCAAGGAACCTACAACGCCCAGAACCAGTTGGTGGCCAACACCGTCAAGTTCAATGGCAAGAACCTGCAAACCGCTACCGACATTCAGGCTGGCGTGACTCCGGTGGAGCAGCAGGAGCAGCAACAGCAGCAGCAACTGGCCCAGCAGCAGGCAAAGCTCCAGCAGGAACAGGCCCAGATCCAGGCGACAGACGCGGAGCAGGCGAAGCACGCGCAGGAAATCGCTGCCCAGCAGGCAGCCATTGCCGCAGTCAACAAGCGCTTTGGCGAGCTGGGCGAGTACAACATCTGGGATGAGGTCACGGTGCTCTTCGGAAACGGCCAGGTCAAGGTTGACCCGCAGTACTTCCCAAGTTGCAGGCGCTGTGCAAGAAGGCCGTGACGGTCACCGGATACGTGATTCAGGTGAAGGGCTATGCCTCCGCCGTGGGCTCTGCGGCCCTCAACCAGAAGCTGAGCCAGGAGCGGGCGGCCAACGTCACCGACTACCTGGATCAGCAGTGCCACATTCCTCTGACCAACGTCCTTGCGCCCGGCGCGATGGGCACCAGCCGACAGGTGGCTCCTGACACCACCGCCGAAGGTCAGGCCGAGAACCGGCGCGTCGTCGTGCGCGTGCTGCAGAACAAGGGCATCGCCGGAACATAGAAACGCTTGTCGTCTGTTACGGGGCTGGGATTTCCAGCCCCGGCGGCGACGTGAGCTGGCCTTCCCCCTTTGCCGGACGGAGCGTGAGGACGACTCCGCCCAACGGTTTTGTCACCTAAGTGTTATTTATCGCCAGCGTTTTAGTGGTTTATCGACTTGGCTTCAAAGTGCTGGTTTGGCCGTCCGAAGAAATGGCCCTTGCGAGCGTTCTAAGGCCCCTAGAAGGCCGTTGGGGACTGCGGAGGTACTCCGGAGCTGTCCAGCGGCTTCCGATGCGCTGTAGGGGCCAGGAGCGCGGTCTATGGCGGTTTCCCGTTTTGAAATTTTGACTCGCGAAAATCCCGTTTTGGGAGAGGCTCATCAGAGTGAAAATTGGGGCCGGATTGTCGCACTTAGACGAAAAAGGAGAAGGGGAGTGGAGATTCAAAGATTGCTTCGAAAGCTGATGCCGGCCGCACTTGCTGTTTTCAGCGTGGCGTTGGCCGGGCAGGCTTTCGCTGCCGACAACATTAGAGGTCAGGTGTTGGGCGGAGGCGCACCCATCGCCCAGTCAACCGTGACATTGTGGGCAGCCAGTGCGGGCGCACCCAGGCAACTTGCGCAGACGAAGACCGACAACGAAGGCCGCTTCGAACTCCGCAGCGCTGGCGCGCCTGCCGAGTCTAGCCTCTACCTGGTGGCCACGCGGTGGCGAGCCTAGCGCTCGGGGCGGAAACAATCCGGCGATCGCGTTGTTGGCGGTGGTGGGCAGCATGCCTCCGGCCCACGTCGTCATCAACGAGCTCACCACCATCGCCTCGGTAGTGACGCATGCGCAGTTCATCGACGACACTACTATCAAGGCTTCCCCACTTCAGCTAAGGATTGCTGCGGGAAACGTTCCCAACTTTGTCGATCTCGAAACTGGTGGCTGGGGGCCGACCATTCTGGACGCCCTCAACAGCGCGCAGACACCCACCATGGCCAACTTCGGTACACTCGCGAGCGTGATGGCCGGTTGCATCACGCGGGTGAAACCGGATGCGTGCAGCCAATTGTTCGCGGCGACCACGCCTCCAAGCGGAGGCCCGCCGCCGGATACCTTGCTAGCAGCCGAAGTGGTGGCGTTCTTTCCTTGGCACAACCCTGACAAGATTTTCGCGCTGCTCAATGAGTTTTATCCGCTGCCCAAGCCAGGAACTCCCGGCAAGCTCTTGCGGGATGCGCCTTACCTTCCGTATCTAACGTTTGCTCCCAGCGCCTTTGTGTTTCCGCTCAAGTTCACCGGCGGAGGCGTCAGCGGAGGCGGCAAGCTGATGATCGACAGCGAGGGCAATGCCTGGGTCGCCGACAACTTCACGGTCGGCGCGCAGAATCAGGACGCTTCATGGACCGGCGGTCTCACCAAGTTCGCCCCCAACGGTAAACCGCTTTCCCCCAGCCCCTTGGGCTTCAGGGGCGGAGGAATCGCAGGCCCCGGTTTCGGCTTGACCCTCGATGCACAAGACAACGCGTGGGCCACCAGCTTTACCGGCCAGAACATCACGAAGTTCGACAAGAACGGCAAGCCGCTCTCGCCGCCGGAGGGCTGGAACTTCAACCGGCAGATCAGCCAGATGCAGGGCATCATCGCCACGCCGAGCGGAGACATCTGGGCCCTCGACCTCCTCAAGGGCCAGATCGTGAAGCTTCCGCAGGGCGATCCGTCCAAAGTGCAGTTTTTCTGTCAGAACAAGACGGGCGATCCGCTGAAGAACCCCTGTAAACTCGTCGGGCCGTTCGCTCTCGCCATTGATCAGCAGGACCGCATCTGGGTTACGAATGCCATCGCGGACCACGTGGTTCGTTTCCCCGCCTCCGATCCCAGCAAAGTCGAAACATTCAAGGTCGGGTACTCCGCCAGCGGTCTCGCCGTGGACAGCCTGGGGAACGTCTGGATTACCAACAAATTGGGCAGTTCTGCGCGGGGCGGCTTGAAGTTCGCCGAAATGCTGGCCGCTTTCAAATTCAACTTCGACAACGACCCAGATGCCGGAGCAAGAGCTACCAAGGTGCTGGTTCCTGCCTTGGCCGCGCAATCGCCCGGATACGAGTCGGGTGGCAGCATCACGGTGTTGCAGCCTGATGGCACCGAGGCGCCGTTCTCTCCGGTCTCTGGCAATGGCCTCGCTGCGCCTTGGACGGCTACCGTCGATGGCAACGACAACGTCTGGATCCCCAACTTCAACAGCTGGTCGGCCGGAATCGTGGAGTTGTGCGGCTTTCGCACCGAGCACTGCCCGCCCGGCGTAAAGACGGGTCAAGCCATTTCGCCGCCCGGTGGCTATGTCGGCGGCGGATTGCAGTTGCAGGTTGACCTGGGCATCGGTCCCGCAGGAGATGTCTGGGTTACCAACAACTGGCAGAACTACGTGGATGCATTCGGCAAGGTTGATGAAGCATTACAAACCCAAGGCGCCGGTCAGGGCGTGGTTGTCTTCTACGGAATGGCGAAGCCGGTCAAGACTCCGTTGATCGGCCCGCCGCGCCAGCCGTAGGGGACGGCGACATTGAGCCGAAACGCTACCGATGACGAAGAAGGCAAACGTCCTTCCTCGTCATCTTGATCTTGATTTTTCCCTTGCGCTGGCTTTCGGCGACGAGGTGGTTTGACCCACGAAATTCCCATATCGGGATAGGCTTACGGAACCGGTCGCGCACGGAGCGATCATTGCCGGACGGTGAAAATACCGTCCCGTAGAGGATATGGAGAACACGATGAAAAGCAAGCATGCATTTCTGTTGTTGACCCTCACCCTTGCGCTAGGGCTGGTCGCGTGCTCGGATTCGGGCACGAAGCCAGCCGCCACTGCTCAACCCGGTGTCGAAGAGGCGGTCAGCACCGCAGTCGACGCGTACATTTACGGCTACCCGCTGGTCACCATGGACATGACCCGCCGGCAATTTACCAACGTAGCCACACCCGACGCGGCACACGCGCCCATGGGCCAGATTCTCAAGTTCAGGACGTATCCGGCCGTCGATAACCACGCCGTCACCGCCCCCAACGCCGATACCCTGTATACGAATGCGTGGCTCGACGTTTCGAAGGAGCCGTGGATACTCAGCGTTCCCGACATGGGCGATCGCTACTACCTGCTGCCGATGCTGGACGGATGGACGGACGTGTTCCAGGTTCCCGGTAAGCGCACCACCGGCGATAAGCCTCAGAAGTACGCCATCACCGGACCGGGATGGTCGGGTACGCTGCCTGCAGGCGTGACGGAATACAAGTCGCCCACGGGCATGGTGTGGCTCCTCGGCCGGATTTACTGCACCGGCACTCCCGCCGACTACGCTGCAGTACACGCCCTGCAGGACAAGCTCTCGCTCGTTCCATTGAGTTCCTACGGCAAGCCCTACACCCCTCCTGCCGGTCAGGTTGACCCCAACTTCGACATGAAGACTGCGATCCGCGACCAAGTCGATCACATGGATGTTGTCGCCTACTTCACTTACCTGGCGCAGTTGATGAAGAGCAATCCGCCATCGGCTGACGATGCACCGATGGTTGCAAACATGGCGAAGATCGGTTTGGTACCGGGACAGGATTTTGATCCCAGCAAGCTCGGGGCTTTCGACAAAGAGGCAATAAAGGTTGTGCCGAAGCTGGCTCAGGCGAAGATCATAGAATTTGCCAAGAAGGTTGAGCCTGTAAACGGGTGGCTGGTCCTCCACAAGACGGGTCTCTACGGGACCGATTATGTGGATCGGGCGTTCGTCACCGCTATCGGTCTCGGCGCCAACCGGCCACAGGATGCGATTTATCCTACTGGGCAAAAGGACGGGAGCGGCGGCGACTTTGATGCCGCTTCTAAGAAATACGTCCTGCACTTCGATAAGGGCCAGATGCCTCCAGTCAACGGCTTCTGGTCGCTCACCATGTACGATGCGTCTTATTTCTTCGTGCCTAACCCGCTTAACCGCTACACCTTGAGCCAGCGCAACAAGTTCATCACCAACGCTGACGGTTCGGTGGACCTGTATCTCCAGGCCGACTCACCGGGCAAGGCGAAGGAAGCCAACTGGCTGCCCGCTCCAAAGGCTAAGTTCGTTCCCATGATGCGGCTGTACTGGCCGAAGGAGACTCCACCTTCAATCATCGACGGGAGCTGGAAACCGCCGGCCATCCAGGTCGCGCAGTAAGCAAGTATCGCCGGGATGGTAAGATGCCATCCCGGTTTTCTCGTTCAGGAGGCTGTTCTGAATTAAACCACTATCGCTGTTTCAACAGACTCGTGATCCGCAATTCCTAAATTGCAAGGAGGAATTCAAAACATGGCACCAACAGGACTCTCTAATCTCGGTTCCGGAAAATCAATCATCTGGGCGATCGTCTTAATCGTGTTTGGTTTCCTGGCGATCGCACTCCCATTCGCTACGTCGTGGGGCGTGGTCCTCGTCATAGCCTGGCTCATCGTCTTTAGCGGCGCATTTCAATTCATCCATGCCTTCCAGTCGCATGGCGTCGGGCACATTGTCTGGAAGGTTCTGGTCGCGATTCTGTACCTGATCGTCGGCATCTATTTTCTGCTGCATCCGATTCATCGGGGTCGCCGCCTTCACCTTTGCGCTGGCGATCTTCTTTGTGGTCGAGGGAGTGTTTGACCTGGTGGCCTACTTCCAGGCCCGCAGTGCCGCCGGCTCGGGCTGGATTCTGTTCGACGGCATCGTCACCCTGATTCTCGGCATACTGGTTTGGCGTCAGTGGCCCTCCAGTTCGTTGTGGGTGATCGGAACGCTGGTGGGAATCAGCATGATCATGACGGGAACCACACGCCTGATGATGAGCCTGGCCGCCAGGCGTCTGGCGCACAGCTAGAGCACTTTCACCTTTTGGGTTAGGGTGGAGCAAGGCCCTTCGGCTGCGCTCAGGGCAGGCTTTCACCGCTGCAATTAGCGATGTTCGGGTAGTGCGGCGCTTCAGCGCCGCGTCAACGAGTTGAGGAGAAATCGGCCTTTAGGCCCGGGTTCGTCGTCCGATGCTGCTGCGCGCTTGTTTGCGGCCTTGTCGCAACGAAGTACCTCGGCGGCTAAAGCGGACTCTCATCGATAACCCTTTAACGCGGGCCTGAAGGCCCGCACTACCCGAGCAGATTTACTGTTCAGCACGCCTGGAAGGCGTGCTCCACCCGTCGCAATGCATCAGGGTAAGACGCTTTAAACGAGGCCAATGGCGGAACCAGCAAAACCACCGAAGCGCGAGAATGTTCGCAAAAAGGCCCGGGCTCTCATCAAAGAGAGCTGGCAATCGCAGGCCAACCTGTCGTTTTTTCTGGCGCTTTTGGTGTTGGTCGCCTTCGTGCTCCCGTCGTTGGGATTTGGAAGAGACGATGTAAGGCTGTACAGCGACATCGGCCTTTCGCTGATGCTGTTTTCGGGAGTCGCAATTGCGTGGGGACGGCGCAAGCTGTTCCTGCTGTCGGGTCTCATCGCATGCGTTGCTCTCGTCCTCCGCTGGATGGCATTTTTCACGCCGAAAAACTATGCCTTGCAACTTTGGGCCATCGGGTGGTCGCTGGGGGCGGTTTTTGTGATTGCGCTAGTCCTGCTGGCTCAAGTTCTGATTCGCGAGGGACCGGTCACGCGTACTCGCGTATCCAGGGCGCAATTGCGGTTTACCTGGTCTTCGGAGTCGCGTTGGGCCCATGCCTACCACCTCACCGAGTTCGTGCATCCCGGATCTTTCAATTGCAAGATCGGCACCATGACCAACGTCAGCGACTTTGCTTACTACAGCTACGTCACCCTCAGCACCGTAGGCTACGGAGACATCACGGCCGTGCGCCCGATCGCGCGTATGCTTTCCATGAGTGAAGCCCTTGCCGGACAGTTTTACTTGGCAGTCCTCATTGCGCGTCTAGTGGCGATGGAAGTCATTACCTGGCAGTCGAAGATGAGTCAAAATTCGGAATAAATAAACAATAACGAGGAGAGAACACAATGAAGAAGAATATCGCCGCAGTACTAATTCTTGCTGGTGCACTCGGCTTACCGGTTATTTGCGCAGCAATCCGCAACCGGCCACCACTCCCACCGTCAGCGATCAAGACATCCAGTTGCTGCGCGAGGATGTCCGCTCGGAGAAGAAGCAGCTCATCGCGGCCAACCTGCAATTGACCGATGCCGAAGCCACGAAGTTCTGGCCGGTTTACGATGCCTACGCCGCAGAAGCCACTAAGATCGGCGATACCCGCCTGGCGCTCATCAAGGAGTACGCCAAGACCTACGACACCATGACCGATGCGCAGGCCAAGAGCTTGATCAAGAGATGGGCGGCCACCGACGAGGCCACCGTGAATCTGCGCACGCAGTACATACAGAAGGTTGAGGCCGTCTTGCCCGGCAAGAAGGCGGCGCTCTTCTTCCAGCTCGACCGGCGTATCGCCTTGGTGATTGACCTGCAACTGGCGTCGGAGATTCCGATAGTCAAGCAGTAGAAATGAAATTCACCACGGAGGCACGGAGATCACGGAGAATTCCAGTGCCTCCTAGGTTCATCTTGGCAATCTGCAACAAGAAAGGTTCAGACCAAATGAAACATTGCAAAATCGTTCTCACCGCTCTGGCTCTTGCCATATGCATGTTGCCAGTAACAACCCCCACGTTGCAGGCGCAAGCGCCGGATTCGGCGCAGGCGCAGAAGTTGGCCATGTTGGCCAAGCAGCTCAATCTCACGCCGCAGCAGAAGATGAAGCTCTTCCCGATCCTCAAAGAGGAAGCGCCGAAACTTGAGGCCATCAAATCCAACAGCTCACTGACGGGCATGCAAAAGATGGAACAGCTCCATGCGATCCACGAGCAGACGAGCCCTCAGATCCAGCAGATTCTATCGCCGCAGCAGTACCAGCAATTTCAGCAAATCCGCCAGCAGGAGATAGAGCAGGCGATACAGAAGAAACGCGCCGCTCCAAAGCCGCAATAAGTTGGGTGTAATCGCCGGAGATTGAGCTTCCCGTGAGCCGTGTCCATTCGTCGGACACAGCATCGAAGCTCCTCGGCCATCCAACCGATGGGTTTCGGAGCTCCGATCGGCCGTTGGAAAACGAAAGGCAGCGCACCTTGCGATGCACTGCCCTTTACAACTAGCTCCGCGTCAGCTTACTTGGTGGGATTTACCATCGGAATCATCGACGACAACTGCAGATTGATCAGCAGATCGATACGGCGATCGATCTGGTACCACAAAGCAGTCTTCTTGCCCGAGATGACTTTTTCAAACATCGGAACGTAGCTCATCCGTAGGGCGAGGAGCTGCTCGTCAACGGCGTTCGCTCTCTTCATGTAATCCTGCGCCTGCGCATCGGTCATGGTGTTGTAGTTGGCGGCATAATCCTTGATCACCGCCCAGCGTTCGTCATTGGGTTTGATGGCCGCCAGCCGGTACTGGTCGAAGATAGGCCAGAACTTGGTGGCCTCATCGGCGGTGAGGGGCATGTTCTGCGCAGTAATCTGCTTGCGCTGTGCGCGGATATCCTGGCGCAGCATCTCGATGTCTTGGTCGGTAACGTCATGCGGTTGTGCGCTGGCCGCTGGCGCGCTCTGCGCCGCCTGGGCGAACATCGATACGCTGCACACCAGCCATACACTGACGACAGCTAGGACGGATACGACGCTCTTCTTCATGTTCATGCGTTCTCCCTTTTGATTTCAATATTACCGTCGCGGTGTGGTAAGAACAGGAGCGCACGATGCCCCCTATCCTCCCGTCCCGGTTCTGGGAGAACTACAAGCGGGCATCCCCTGCGCTGCATGTTTTCTGCGGTCACAACCCGGTGGCGTCAAAGTCTAGCACCACAGCGCGTCCTTGCTCAAACCTTCATGGGTGCGGATGAAGCGCCGCACTTACCCGAACGAGCGGATCAACTAATCCCGGAACCGCTAGAATGGTTGGCGCGCCTTACATCGCCGGGCCGAACATCCGGCTGTCCCCAGAGGGAGTTATGCTGAAACATCGTGTGGTCGTCGTTTTCGTTCTTGCCGGTGCTTTCCTTCTTCAAGCCCGGCCCGCGCTGGCCCAAACCTACAACACGCCGCTGCCCAAAGTGAATGACAAAGACGTTCAATTGCTGAGGCAGGACCTGCGCGCCAAGGCGAAGCAGCTCATCACCAAGAACATGCAGCTAACCGATGAGCAGGCCGCTGCTTTCTGGCCTGTCTACGGCGAATACGCAGCCGAGGTCAGCAAGATCAACGACACGCGTTTCGGCCTGATGAAACACTATGCGGACATTTATCAGACCATGACGCAAGACCAGGCCGACGCCATGCTTCGGTTGCTGTCCGACGCGGACACGGCGATCATCAATCTGCGTGTGCAGTATCTCCCTAAGTTCGAGCAGGCACTCCCAGGCGGCACCAAGGCAGCGTTGTTCTTCCAACTCGACCGCCGCCTGGATTACCTGATGAACGTGCAGATGGCTTCCCAGCTTCCGGCCATCAAACCGTGAGTTTTGGTGTGCAAGGTATAAAAAAGGCCGACACCCAAACCGAGGATGTCGGCCCAACTGCACAGCAGATTTTTTGTCCTTGACGACCCCTTCCTCTTATCGAGGGGAAGCCTCTTGCCAGTGGTGGCGCTAAGGGTCGGGCTTGCCCCCTGCTCTTACTTGCTCCGCAGGAAGCCGTGAATCACACCGGTCCCGTCGATGTCGTATCCCGTGATCGCCCCCGCTGGGTTGATGCTGTAAGGGATGGTGCCCTGGCCGCTGCCTGTGCCCGCGCCCGGAGCGTCGAACGTGGTGATGGTGCCGTCGGCAGCGCGCACGTAGCCGTGAGACACACTGCTCGCGTCATCATAGTATCCCGCGATCGCCCCCGCCGGGTTGAGACCGTAAGCGCGGGTGCCCTGGCCAGCGCCAGTGCCCGCGCCCGGAGCATCGAAGATAGTGAAGGAGCCGTCGCGACTGCGCAGGAAGCCGTGGCGCACATCGTTGGAGTCACGGATGAATCCCACAATCGCGCCCGCCGGGTTAATGGCAAAGGCGAGGGTGCCCTGGCCAGTGGCTCCGTTGTTGCCTGCGCCCGGAGCCTCGAACGTAGTGATGGTGCCGTCGCGAGCGCGCAGGAAGCCGTGCCACACACCACTCGCGTCCTGGTACTCTCCCGCAATCGCCCCCGCTGGATTGATGTCCACGGGTGCCATATATAGGTTGCCCGTGAGATCGAAACCGGTGGCGGTGCCGTCAGGAGCACGCAGGAAGCCATGAGCCCCGCCGCTCTCGTCAAAGTAATTTCCGGTGATCGCCCCCTGCGGGTTTATCGCGTTTGGGCTCGTGCCTGTGAAGGCTCCCGTGCCCGCACCTGGGACGTCGAACGTGGTCATGGTACCGTCAGGAGCGCGCAGGAAGCCGTGAGACACATTGTTCCCGTCATAGTACCATCCCGTAATCGCCCCCTCCGGGTTGAGGTCACCAATAAGGCTGAGGAAGGTGCCCTGGCCGGGGCTTGTGCCCGCACCCGGAGCGTCGAACGTTGTGATGGTGCCGTCGGCAGTGCGCACGTAGCCGTGACCCACACTGTTCGAGTCAGTGTAGTATCCCGCAATCGTCCCCGCCGGAATGATGGCGCCCGCGAAGGTGCCCTGGCCAGCGCCTGTGCCCGCGCCCGGAGCATCGAACGTGATGATGGTGGGCTGGTGATCCCGATTGTCTTGTGCGGATAGTTGAAGCGTTATCGCCAGCGCGGCGAATAGACACATCGCGATATTCCACATCCATGTGCGGAATCTCATATTCTTCTCCTTATCACTTCGTGGAGGGCGATTCAGGCTTGCCCGGAGCGGAATCGCCGATGAGAACTTGCCGTAAGTTCACGCGCCGGAGCGGAGGTGGGGAACCGATTAGCAATTCCGCCCCGGCAGTTGCCGTGTCTTCCGGGGCGGGCCTACGGGGTCCGCAGGAAGCCGTGAATCACACCGGTCCCGTCGATGGCTTGTCCCGTGATCGCCCCCGCCGGGTTGATGCTGTCGGGCTCGGTGCCCTGACCGCTGCTTATGCCCGCGCCCGGAACATCGAACGTGGTGATGGTGCCGTCCTTATCCCGCACGAACCCGTGAGACACACCGCTCGCGTTTCCGTAGACTCCCGTGATCGCGCCTGACGGGTTGATGGCCAAAGGGGCTGTGCCGTTGCCGACGCCCGGGACGTCGAACGTCGTGGTGGTACCGTCACGAGCGCGCAGGAAGCCGTGACCCACGCCGCTCGCGTCAACGTAGTTTCCGGTGATCGCGCCTGACGGGTTGATGTCTTCGGGGAATGTGCCATCGACGCCGCCCGGGACGTCAAACGTGGTCATGATACCGTCAGGAGCGCGAAGGAAGCCATGACAGTTGGTTGCGTCACAGTAGTATCCCGTGATCGTCCCGGCCGGGTTGATGGCGAAGGGATCGGTGTATAGGGAGCCAATGGGATCGAAATCGGTGATGGTGCCGTCAGGAGCGCGCACGAAGCCGTGAGTCACAAAGCTCGAGTCAACGTAGTATCCCGTGATCGCCCCTGCTGGGTTGATGACTTCCCGGACGTAAGGGTAGGTGCCCTGGCCGGAGCCTGTGCCCGCACCCGGAGCGTCGAACGTCGTGATGGTGCCGTCGGCAGCGCGCATGTAGCCGTGATCCACACCGCTTGGGTCATCGTAGTATCCGGCGATCGCCCCAGCAGGGTTGATGGCGTAGGCGCGCGTACCAAGGAAGGGGCTTGTGCCCGCGCCCGGGACGTCGAACGTCGTGAAGGTGCCGTCCTTAGCGCGCAGAAAGGCGTGGCGCACGTCGTTCGCGTCACGGGTGAATCCCACAATCGTCCCCGCCGGGTTAATGCCAAAGGCGAGGGTGCCCTGGCCAGTGGCGCCGTTTGTGCCCGCGCCCGGGACGTCGAACGTGATGATGGTGGGCTGGTGATCGGGCTTGTCTTGTGCGGATAGTTGAAGCGTAATCGCCAGCGCGGCGAATAGACACATCGCGATATTCCACATGCAAGTGCGGAATTTCATAATGCACTCCTTTTCTCTTTTTGTAGGGGGCGGGCGAGAAGTTCGCAGATTCGACTTCGCCGCCAGAAAAGAAGATCAGGCGATCCGAAATCGCGATGCCTTGGGTGGCATCTGTCATTACATCAGATCGGATCGCACTCGGAACCTATACAGCCGGACCAGAGGAAAGAGGCAAAGCTATGAAGTTAGGTGCCTGGCTGAATGCGGGAAATTTTACCCTCATACTGCCGGATGTCAAGGAGAATTTGGGAGGCGACCTTAACCAAGGTGGGCGGACGCGGGGACCTACAAGTGCTCTAAAGACTCGTCCTCCGACATGCTCGCCGGCTGGATTATCTGATTGACCACACATTCGCAGACCAATCCGTAGTCCGTAAGTGTCACACCGGCTTCACTCATATGAATGGAAAGACCGCCCATCAGATTTCTATTCCGTGGCGCGAGCGCTATCCGGCAGCAGCAGGGTGAAATCGCAACCCACGCTGCCGCATACCAGGATGCCGTGGCGCGTGAGGCGCACCGCATCGGAGTTGGGAAAGTCCGCCCGCACTTTGGAGCTTGCGATCTCGCTGGCCATCGGCTTCAGCTTTTCATCGCCGCTGACGAACTTCACGTCGCCGATCTTGCCCGGCGAGAGCACCACCGAGAAGGTTGCGCTGCCACTGCTGTGCGCCGCACTGGACAGCTTGTGGGTACGCGACCGGCTCAGCTCGTCTTCAGGCCCGAAATCTCGTCCTCCTCGCGTGAGCGTTACCGGAGCTTCTTCGGGATCGGCGCTCTTTCCCATTAGCTCCTGATAGTGCTGCTTTATGTCATTCTTGTCCGAACCTTTAGCCGCAGCATAGGCCAGCCGGTAGGTGTGGGCCGCCTCTTGCTTCTTGCCCTGCTTGGCATAGGTCTGAGCAAGATGGTCGCCCACTATAGCGTTTTGCGTTAGCTCGAATGCCGCACCCAGATATGCTTCCGCCTTCTCGAATTCGCTCATGCGGAAGTAGATCCAGCCTACCGTATCCCAAGTCGCGCCTAGGTCACGAGTGCTTTTCAGAGCGCCCTCTTCCGTCTGGGTCTTCAGCGACTCGGCCTCCAGGCTTTGCAGCGCCTTGTCGCCCCAGTCCTTGGCTTTGTCGAGATGCACGTTCTGGTCGGCGAGCGCGTAAGCGGCATCATTGAACTCCATTGGCTTGGCGTCACTGCCGAGCGTTTTCTCAAGCAACGCGATGCCCTTGTCCGTCTGCTTGTTGTCCAGGCAAGCGGAGCCGAGGGCAGATTGCAGGCTTGGGCTGTCGGGCGAGAGCTTGATGGCATTCTCCAGGACGGCAATCGCCTCTGCATTTTTTTTGCTATCGCTCAACATCCTGGACAGCCTGAGGGCGGCATCCCGATTGGAGGGATCGATCTTCAGCCACTTGCGATACTGATCTGCTGCCAGCTCATCCCTATGCGCGTCCATGTAATACGCCGCCAACGTCTTATACATGCCGACATTGCCAGGATGAAGCTCCTCTTCCTTGAGGAACTCCGCCATCGCCCGGTCACTGTCGTTCTTGCGTATATAGACGTATCCCATGAGTGCGTGCACGCCCTGTTGCTTCGGGTACTTCTCCAGCAACCGGCGCGCGATCTCTTCCGCGGTTGTCGTGTCATTGCGCTGCAAGGCTTCCTGTATCTGCTGTTCTGCTTGCACGCCTTCCTGAATCGCCTTCGCGTCTGGCGTTGTTGCCGCTTTGGCAACCTCAGCTTGGAGCGGTTTTTCTCCCGGTGGATATTGAGTTGTACCGTTGTCCAAATCGATAAAGCGATCGCGCTCCTCAGCAAGCGCTTTGCGAAACTTCTTATATTTCTCCCATTCCGCCAGGGGCACCTCGCTCTTCTTGATGACGAGACGGCGGTCGGCGATCAAGGATCCATTGGCGATGGTATAGCTCGCGTGGTAATCGGCGAAGTCTTCACTCAGGTCCATTTTTTCGGAATATGCGGGAGCCAAACCAGGCGGCAGCACTGTTTTCGACTGGTAAACCAATTCGCCCAGGGAACCGAGCACTAAGGGCTCGGCTAGGGGCTTTTCGTCCAAAGCGCTGCTCTCAAAACCAAACCATGGTAAGGGCGCAACGATGCGGTGACTGTCCCAGTCTCCAAACGATTTCTTCGAATAATCGTAAGAGAACTGAAATGGCTTGTCCGTTTGGTCGGGAGCTGAGGCAGTTAGGTTGCTCACCTCTCCACTGAAGCCTTCGCCATAAGAGATACGCTGGGCTAATTCTTTCCATTGCGCGGCCGGTATGCCGCGGAACGCCATCCGGAACATCACCTCGATGTCGCCCCGTGCGGTCTGCTGAACTTTCGCGGTCAGAGTGCCGTCAGCGCTAAGCGCGCCATCGGCGTTGAATGTCTGCAACAACGGGAATGGCGGCTGCGCCTCCGTCTCCATCAAGCTGGCGGGCATCGCAGTCGGGATCACCAGGGCCTTGCGGTCTCGCAGGTTCGCCGTGAGGAATCGAAAGGGCGAAACCTCCGGCGTGGTGTCAAGCCAGATGATGCTGACGCCGCGCGGCACAACCGTGATCACGTGATCGAACTGTCCGGGTGAAGGCACGGCGGGATCGATCTTGCGGCTGGAGTTGATCAGCGCCGGCCATGCATCGAAGCCGGCGGCCTTCAACAGTGTTGCCAGCAGGGTATGTTTGTCCTTGCAATCGCCATACTCGTTTTCCAGGACGTCCTCAGCGGCGTGCGGTTGGTAGCGTCCGATGCCGAACGACAGTGACACGTAATGGAAACCGGTAGAGACATAGTTATAGATGGCGCGAATCTTGTCTTCGTCGGTGGCGAGGCCCTTGGTCAGCTCGGCAGCTTTAGCCTGGATCTGTGGCGTGACCGCCATCTGCGGGCGTTGCAATTGTTCGTACCAGCTTCCAACTTCGGCCCAGTCGCGGAAGGTCGTGACTTGCACCGAGGGCGCGGGCGCCTCGCGCGCGTTCAGCATGTCCTCGCGATTCTTCACTATCAGGTTCGAAGTCTTCCAGGTGTAGATCCTGCGTGCGCCCTCGTCTTTGATCTCCGGCTTGTAGTCCGGACTTTCGACCTTCACATACTTATCGCGGGGGACACTGATCTCAAGCTCTTCATCCTTGGCGATGTGGCGCTTATAGAAGTTGTACTCATACCAGAACTGGCCTGGTACCTGCGGCTTTACCGTGCGATAGCGCACGGCATATTCGAGAACATCGCCTATCCCAAGGGCCTTCACCGCGACATGCTTTTCGTGAACGTCGCTGTACATGGGCGCGCTGCGCGTCACCTCGGCCGACATATCTTGCACGTTGCTGTCCGGAGTTACGACAACTGTGCCGTCGGGCTTGCGCACCCGGACGTAGTCAACTTCGACGGTCTCGTTGTAGCTGGTATAGCGGAAGGTGAGCACCGCCAGTTCTTGCACGCCGGCTTGGGACTGGACGCGCATGGCGACCGTGGCCTCTCGCGAGCCGCTGCCGTCTGCGTTGTACACAACCTTGGTCGCGTTGTGTTCGATGATGTAAGCTTCCTGCGAAGGATCGCTTGCCGCGTTCTGGCCGGCTGGCGGCATTTGAGGGGGACCGGAACTACCGCTCTGTGAGGAGGAATTCTCTGCGGCCGTGGCCGGCTCGGTGGGCTGCGCTTCCGATGGGGTGTTGCTCAACTCGAAATTCACGTTGATGGTCGTCTGCACCTCGACCGGTTTCCCCATAAGCAAATAGGGCCTATAGCGCCACTGCTTCACCGCGTCCATGGCAGCCTGAATCAGCATGGGATGGCCGCTGACGACCTGCAAGTCCTGCACCGATCCATCTTTTCCAATTACCGCGTGCAACACGACCGTTCCTTGCACCCGTGCCTGACGGGCGAGTGGCGGGTAGGTTGGTTGCACCTTGGAAATCAGCAGACCTTGCGAAACACCTTGACCAATCTGAACCTGCTGGGGGGAGCTGCCGGGCGCTGAGGCGGGGGGCCTACCACTAAGCGCAGGTGTGACTGCAGATCCGTCCCCGCCAGGCGACGGCGAACTGGCATGTTGTACCCCCGGCTTGCCGTCGAGGCGAAAGTTCACTTGGACGTTGACCATTACTGGAATTGGCTTGCCGTCTTTCAAGGCTGGTTGAAAGCGCCATTGCCTCACGGCTTTGATTGCCTCTTCGTCCAGTCCCATGCCCAGCGAGTGCTGTACTTTGATCTCTTGCGGCAAACCGTTCGCATCGACCACCAGCCACAACACCACCGTGCCTTCGTACCCAGCTTGACGAGCTTTCTCGGAATACTGCGGGTCGGGCGCATAGGTCGCTTTCGGAGGGGCCACATCCCCACCTACGCGATAAACGCCGGGGTACTGATCACTGCTAGGGCCCTGGCCAGCCTGCTGCGCTTGAGGCGGATTGGAGCTAACGCTTTCTAAGGAGGAACTATTGGACGTAGTGGCCGGCTCGTTGGGCTGCGCTTCCGATGGGGCGCCACTCAACTCGAAATTCACGTTGATTGTGGTTTCCACTGAGACCGGCTCCCCGTTGAGCAAGTACGGCTTATAGCGCCACTGCTTCACGGCGTCCATGGCCGCCTGAATCAGTAAGGGATGGCCGCTGAAGACCTGCAAATCCTGTACCGATCCATCTTTTCCAATCACTGCCTCCAACACTACCGTTCCTTGCACCCGTGCTTGACGGGCGAGTGGCGGGTAGGTTGGTTGCACCTTGGAAATCAGCAGACCTTGCGAAACAGCTTGACCGATCTGGACCTGCTGGGGGTTGGCGCTTGTCGAGCCGACACCATCGCTGAGGGCCGGGCTAATTGCAACTCCAGTAGAATCGGTTGCAGCGGTCTCAGGTTTCACCGTGCTGCCCAGATGGGCGTAAACAGCCTCGCGAGCGGAAGACAGCTGGAACTTGCACTCGGCGTCGGGCTGCTCACAACTCAGGGCCCCCCACCGCAGCACGTCGATTCCACCCACGTCGGCCGGACCGGCAGGCATCCCGGCGGCTACTTCGCTCTCGAAGTCCTTCAGCGCTGGATCGCCGGCTATCCAGCGTGCCTTCGCCGAACTCTGTCCGTGAGCCCGCAATAGCGCGAATTCAGCGCTTCCGGCATGCTTCGCAGGATTCGGAAGCGCGAACGAGTTCTGCCCTTCCAGCCATTGTTGCGCATCTTGAGAAATGTGATTCGAAGCGGCGGAGGATGGCGCCAGCCGAGCCAGCCGCTCCCGCGAATTGGCAACGGCGTTCGCATCGGAGTCTTGACCTTCCGAAGGGACCTCTCCCTCGGCAACGGCTATTGCCGAGTACTTCAGCGCGTCATCCTTCCTTCCGAGTTTTTCAGAAACCTGGGCAAGATGATCGCTGACAGTCGGGTTTGGCATCAGCGTCCACGACGCCATTATGTATTTTTCGGCGGGCGCGAGATCACCACGCAGGAACAGGATCCATCCCAGAGTGTCCCACGCCGCGGCCAGCGCTCTTGTGCGTGCATAGGCGCCCGGCGTCAGCGGATCGAGCGATACCGCCGTCAAGGAGGCGGAGTCCATCGAGACGGCTAGCCGCGCATATTGTTCAGCCCGATCGAGTTGAATTTTGTGTTCAGCCAGCGTCCAGGCAAGTGCATTCCATCCCGGTCCCGTCGAGGTCAGGGCCGCCGCCTTGTCGACTTCGGCGACACCGGAATCCTGTTTCCCTTGGTCGAGGTAGCATCGCGCAAGCCCGACATGCGGTCCTGCATTCTCCGGTGTCAACTCAACGGCGAGCTGGTATTCGGGTATGGCTTGATCGCACTTCTGTTCAGAATGCAGGCTCCCGGCCAAATTCATGTGCGCATAACGGTCGCGCGGGTTGATCTCGATCTGCTTGCGGAATTGGGCAATCGCCATATCGAATTTCCGCTGGCGAGCGTAGACCCGGCCAAGATTGTTGTAGGCAAAAGTGCTTTGTGGCGAAACTTCGATTTGCCGCTTGAACGCATCCTCCGCTTTCTGGAGTTCGTCCAGTTCCAGGTAGCACAACCCCAGCAGGTTCCAGGCAGCGGTGTGTTGGGGGTACATTCCGGTCACACGGATCGCCAAAGGTATGGCGCTGCCGCAATCGTTCATTGCCACCGCGCTGGAGGCGTTGGCGAACAGCGTATTGGCATCCTGGCTGTGTCCGGGGGCGGGATTGTAATAGAAATGGAAACGCAGCAAGAGATACGGTCCGTGGTACTCACTGGGCAGCGGTTGGAAAGGCACCGACGCAGTGATTCCGCCCCAAGCTGCGCGGTCGAGGGAAACGTCGCCCGACTCTCCCGTGAGCTTCATATCTGCGACCCGCCCGTCTGGCAAGATGGCGAACTCGATGAAAACCTTGCCCTTCTTCAGATGAGGCGCGCGTGCTTCGTCGGGAATGAGGCGGTACCAGTTCGTGCGGACAGCTTGCACCACTCGTGACAAATAGGGCGCGAAATCGACGCCACGGGTGTCGCTCAACACCTCGAGATTGCTGATCACGCGCGAGTCGGTTTCGCTCGTGGGAGTCTGCGAATCGGTCTGCGCCACGCCCCTACAGACCAGTAGGGCAATCAGCATCGCGAGTAGGCGGAAGCGCAAAACCATGGAAGGATATTACCCCCAGTTGACTATCTAGAGCCTAGATTCTTGCGAGGATTCACATCGCGTGCCTCGGCTTCAGGGTTGGCCCCGTCCCCTCCGCGGGTGAAGTTGTAAACGACTGTATAGGTCTGCGCCTCCGCCGTCGGTGCTGCGATGACAACAAGCACAAAGCCAATCGCCAACGCGGCCGCGGTCCCCAGCCTGCGCCGACGTTGCGCTTGTCGGAGTGGCAGTGCGGCAGGCGCCGCTAGTAGCGAGATACCGAAAATCCGAATGCGATGCTGTTTTGAACTTGCCATAACGATTCTCCTTTCGAGAGCGAAGATTGTTGATGGGATGGCGTCTCATCCAATTCGAAAGTTGGGGGAACGCCGGCATCCGAATGGGAAAAGATGCCGGCGCTTCACCGCTCCACCGCACGCACAGGCTGCGCGTAGTGGAACCCGGGGGAGTTGCTAGAGCGTGTTTCAAAAATAGATTCAGCCTCACGATAGTTACTTACGTGTGAGGCAGGTTAGCTGGTGAGCTTCTGTCATGAAAACACGGCAGAAGCTATTGACGGACGAGCAATGGGAACTGATTGAGCCCTTGCTGCCTAAGCCGAAGCAGCGACGGGACAAGCGGGGCCGACCGCCGACCCCGAATCGGCCTTGTTTCGAGGGTATTCTGTGGATTCTGAAGACCGGCGCGGCGTGGCATTTTCTCCCCGACGAGTTTCCTTCGCCCTCGACCTGCTGGCGCCGGCTGCAACGCTGGCAAGAAGAAGGGATCTGGCTGGAGGCCTGGCGTGCTCTGCTGGGAGGGCTGGATAGCGAGGGCCTGCTGCGATGGGACGAGACCTTTCTCGACGGCAGTTTCGCCCCAGCGAAAAAGGGGGCGCTGCCGTCGGTAAAACCAAGCGGGGCAAGGGCACGAAGTGGATGGTACTGGTCGACGGTCAAGGTCTTCCGCTGGGAGTTCGGCTGGAAAGTGCCTCTCCGAGTGAAGTTAAGCTTGCGGAAGCCACGCTCGCCGAAGTCCGCGTACCCCGCCCGAAAGGCCGGCCGCGACAGAAGCCGGAACGCATAATCGCCGACCGTGGCTACGATTCTGACCCGCTGCGTGAGCGACTGAAGAAACGAGGCATTGAACTGATTGCGCCGTACCGGAAGAACAATAAGGAACGGCGCTACGAAGACGGGCGCAAACTGCGACGTTATGAGCGCCGCTGGATCGTGGAACGAACCAACTCCTGGCTCGGCCAGTTTCGCCGGTTGCTGGTTCGTCATGAGCATCTGCTCTCCACCTATTGTGCCTTCTTCTATCTCGCTTGCTTCTGGATTACGCTCAGGAGGTATTTTTGAAACACGCTCTAGCAAACAAGCTTGAAGCGAATCTAGAACAAGTTGGTTCCACCAGAGGGCAGTTCCAATCACGGATTCAATGCAATCGTCACACCATCTGAATCATCCCCTGGATTTCGCATTTGAATCATCGCGCTAGCGTCGTCGGCGTCTCGGAGTACGCTGTGCAGGAGCAACCAAATGGTTTAAACCCTATCCGATTGGTTTGGCACTAAGGTGTAGAATCGCTGTGCCGAGCCGCGATTCCGCTGAACCGCAGAAATGGGGGGCGGAATGCAAGAGGCGATTCTCAGATGAAGAGCGTACGGAAGTTCGGCGATCGATGTCGACTCGAATCCGTTACTGGCCCGCTCAAAGGTGAAGTCTTTCCGCTGGCTCGCGATCGTATTTCGATTGGCAGCGATCCCTCTAATGAATTAACGATTTACGACGCTTCCGTCGCCAAGCGCCATTGCCTGATTACCCGCCGCGAAGGGGTGGTCGTGGTCAAAGATCTCGACAGCCCGCAAGGTACCTTCGTCAATGGCATCGTCATCAAGAAGAGGATTCTGGAGGATGGCGATACGCTTCGAATTGGGGATTGCGAGCTGGTTTACCGGGATGGCAGCCGGATTGCACGTAAGAAGGCAAATTTGAAAGCTGAAAGGCATGAAGTGATTGAAGTGCTCCCCCCGCCGCTTCTACATCAGCCCTCTTTGCCGCCACCCCAGGTAACCGACGTCGGCCGCATGGCCCGCGACTTGAACGCGCTGTTCAAGGTCGCCAACGCCATCAATTCGCAACGCGATCTTGAGTCGCTGCAAAAAGGTATTTTGCAGTTACTGTTCGAGGTCGTGCCGGCCGACGCCGGCGCCATCCAGATTATTGACAATGTCGATCGCACGCCCACTTCCACTGTGAGCTGGAAGCGCGAGGGCCATCTCGTGCCTGACCTAACCGTCCGGCACGAGATGGTGCTTCGAACCTTTTGGGAGCGCTCCGCGGTGGTGGCCGATTTTTCGGCTACCTCGCGGCAAACGGAAAAAGTGCTTTGTGTTCCGTTGGTGGCCCTGCAAAAAACCATTGGTGTCATCTACCTGGTTTGTTCTTCTCCTTCCGATAGTTTTGGACGCGACCACATAAACTTTGTGAGTTCGGTTGCTGCAATCGCGGCGGTGACCCTGGAAAGCGTTCTGGCGATGGAGTCGCTGCGGGCGGAGAACCGGCAGCTACGGCAGCAACTGGCCACCGACGAACCCATGGTCGGCGAAAGCCTGCAGATGCTGCAACTGGCCGAAACTGTGGAGAAGTTGGCCAACGGCGATTCCGCAGTTTTGATCCTTGGCGAAAGTGGAGTGGGCAAGGAGATGGTGGCCCGCGCCATCCACCAGAAGAGTTCACGCTCGGCGCAACCGTTCATCGCCATCAATTGTGCGGCGATTCCCGATACCCTGATCGAAAGTGAACTATTCGGCTACGAAAAGGGGGCCTTCACCGGCGCAGTGCTCAGCAAGCGGGGAAAGCTTGAACTGGCGGCGGGGGGCACCCTCTTCCTGGACGAGATCGGGGAACTCGATACCAGGCTACAAGCGAAACTACTCCGCATCCTGCAGCAGAAGGAGTTCGAACGAGTCGGGGGCACATCTACTCTGCGCTTCAATGCGCGGGTGCTGGCCGCAACCAACAAAGACCTGGAACTGGCCATCCACGCGCGGGAGTTTCGCCAGGACCTTTTCTATCGTCTGAATGTAGTTTCGGTTTCCGTTCCTCCCTTGCGCGAACATCGCGAGGACATTCCGCTGCTGGCCATTCACTTCGCCACGGAAGTACGCGCAGCGGCTATCTCGTCCCTTCAAAGGAATCTCGGCGGAAGCGCGCGCATTGCTGGTGAACTATAGCTGGCCGGGAAATGTGCGCGAGCTGGAAAATGCAATTGAACACGCCCTGGTCATGGGCTCCTCCGATTCCATCCTGCCCGACGACTTGCCTGAGTCCTTGTCGAACGAAGATCTCGCGGGCCAAGGAACGGGTCAATACCAGGATGCGGTCATGCGATTCAAGCGGCGGCTCCTCCAGAATGCGCTGAAGAATACCGGCGGCAATTGCACCGAAGCCGCTCGCGTACTGGGAGTCCATCCTAATTATCTCCACCGGCTGGTCCGCAAGCTAGGCATCAATGCGGTCGAGGGTTGCGAGTGATAGATAACTCACCGAAAGGTGAAGGTGATCTGGAGATTAAAAATGCAAAGCGTGTGTCGTTCCGATGACGCCGGGCGGAACGGAAGCCTGGTGGAGAAATTTAGCTTATCGAAAATGATCTGTGCCGTCTTCGTGTTTTGTGCCGCGACGGCGATTGTCTCGCTTGCGCAAACGTTCACTACGCTGGTGAGTTTCGACGGAACCAATGGCGCTAACCCTGATTCGTCTCTGATTCAGGGCACCGACGGAAGCTTTTACGGGACAACCCTTAATGGCGGAGCTAATGGCGATGGCACGGTGTTCAAAATCACCCCGGGGGGCACGCTGACCACGCTGCACACTTTCAACGGGACGGACGGCGAAAGCTCAAGCGGCGGCCTGGTGCGAGCTACCGACGGGAATTTCTATGGGACAACCTTTTATGGTGGGGTTAATTGCGGCAACTGCGGCACGGTCTTCAAGATCACCGCTGGAGGTACGCTGACAACGCTCTACAACTTTTGCTCTCAACCGAACTGCACTGACGGCTACGGGCCTGACGCAGGCCTGGTGCAAGGCAGCGACGGGAACTTCTACGGGACAACGACGTATGGTGGTGTTGGCGGCTCTTGCGCGGGTGGTGGTTGCGGTACGGTGTTCAAAATCACCCCAAGCGGCGCGCTGACCAAGCTGCACGACTTTGACGACACGGACGGCCGTAATCCCATTGCAGGGCTGGTGCAAGGCAGCGACGGCAACTTTTACGGGGCAACCACCCGTGGCGGAAACTATAACGGCGTCTGCTCACTCGAGGGCTGCGGCGGCGTCTTCAAAATAACCCCGCAAGGGACGCTGACCACGCTGCACGTCTTTGACGGCACGGACGGCGCCAACCCTTATGGTGGGTTAGTGCAAGGCACCGACGGGAACTTCTACGGGACAGCCGTTAATGGCGGGGCTAATGGCTATGGCACGGTCTTCAAAACCACTCCAAGCGGTACGCTGACTACGATTTACAGCTTTTGCTCCCAACAACCGAACTGCGCTGACGGCGGTCAACCTTATGGGGGGTTAGTGCAAGGCACCGACGGGAACTTCTACGGAACAACAACCTGGAGTGGCGTTGAGCTTTACCTTTACGCAGGCACGGTCTTTGAAATCACCCCTGGCGGCGCGCTGACCACGCTTCACAACTTTTGCTCTCAATCCAGCTGCACTGACGGCTACGAACCTCTATCCAAGCTGGTGCAAGGCACCGACGGCAATTTCTACGGAACAACCGTGTATGGCGGGGCCAACGACAACTGTGCCGCGGGCGGCTATTACGGCTGTGGTACAGCCTTCAGCGTGGCAGTGAATCCCCAGTCGAATCCTCTGCAATTTGTCCCGCTGGCTGAGCCATGTCGCGCTGTTGATACCCGGCCGGAGAAGGGTGGTGGCGGTCCGATTCAGGGTGGCACTTTCCAAAACTTCCCCATACAGCAGGAGGGAAACTGCAATATTCCCACTTCCGCCGCAGCTTATGCCGTGAACGTCTCGGTGGTTCCGCAGGAACCTCTGGGCTACTTGACGGTATGGCCTAGCGGACAGCCGCGGCCTTTGGTCTCGACTTTGAACTCACTGGACGGCCGCATCAAGGCCAACGCTGCGATCGTGCCGGCGGGAACGAATGGCTACATCAGCGTGTACGCCACCAACACGACGAATGTGATTCTCGACGTCAATGGTTACTTCACATCACCTGGTTCAACGTTAGCCTTCTATCCGCTGCCTCCGTGTCGCGTCGCTGACACGCGATACTCGAGCACCGACAGCTTGGGGGCACCCTTTCTCACTGGCGATCAGGAACGCGACTTCCCCATCCTTAACGCCACTAGCTGCAACATTCCCTCGACCGCCGCCGCGTACTCGCTGAACTTCTCCGTGGTTCCCCATGGTCCGCTAGGCTATATGACGGTCTGGCCCACCGGCGAGTCGCGGCCTACGGTTTCTACCTTGAACGACATCCCTGGGACGATCATCGCCAACGCTGCCATCGTGGCTGCAGGTACCGGCGGTGAGGTCGCAGTTTACCCAACCAACGACACCGACGTGGTCATCGATATCAATGGTTACTTCGCAGTGCCCGGACCGGGCGGGCTTTCGTTGTACGGTGTGCAACCCTGTCGGGTCATCGATACCCGCAAGGTGGGCGCTGGTCAGCCCTTCACCGGAACTCTGAGTCCGCCGGTGGACGTGTTGGATAGCGGATGTGGAACATCGACTTTGGCGCAGGCGTATGTCTTCAATGCCAGCGTCGTCCCATACGGTGCGCTGGGTTACTTGACCCTGTGGCCTAATGATGGCAGTCAACAGCCGGTGGTCTCGACCCTGAACGCACTGGATGGATCGATTTCCTCCAACATGGCGATCGTGCCCACTGCCAGTAACGGGAGCGTCAATGCTTATGCGTCGGGGACCACGCAACTGATCCTCGACATCTCCAGCTACTTTGCGCCGTGAGTCAATCTCATCTCGCTACTCGGCAGTACGGTGCGGCGGATCGCGGTGACCATGGCAGGCGGGCACCTGAGCCCGCCCTGCCCTTGCGAGGGCACCAGCACCATGCCGTTCTCCCCCTCAAAAACGAAGGAGAAGAAATAGCTTGTTTCCCCAGTCGAACGAGCGCACAATTACCCATCGCTAAAACTAAAGTGTGAGAGCGCGCCAGAATCACGCCCGACTGCCGTCGCTCAGAGCCCAAAGTGGATATTCTGGCCGATCCTTCACTTGGCGTTTAGAGCTCGCTGAAGGCAAGGAGGTATCCTGTGCGCGTCGGGTGCCGATTCCGTGACCTCTTCCGCGTCCCCGCGGACAAATCCGTAAATTCTCGCCGGCTCGCCCAACCCGCTTCTCCCATATGGCATGGTGGCGGCGGTCTGCAAAGCGCCTTCCCAACGATGGCCGGCTTGGTGCCGCGCTTCACAGCGAGAGTGCCTGCCAGAATTGCTGTTCTTTGCATCGGCTTGCTTTTCGCCGTGGCGACGCCAGCCTGGCCGCAGGGAATCACCTTCACCACCTTCGACGCTCCGGGCGCAGGCACGGGCCCATATGAGGGAACCCTCGCCACCAGCATCAACACGGCGGGGACTATCGCGGGAATATACAGTGTTACCGGCAATGTGGCTCACGGCTTCGTGCGCGCTGCCGATGGCACCATAACCGACTTCGACGCTCCGGGCGCAGGCACGGGCAACACTCAGGGAACCTTCCCCATCAGCATCAACACGGCGGGCGCTATCGCGGGTTACTACTCTGACGCGAACAATGTGTATCACGGCTTCGTGCGCGCTGCCAGTGGCGCGATAACCGAATTCGACGCTCCGGGCGCCGGCATGGGCGGGCATGCGGGAACCGTCGCTACGAACATCAACACGGCGGGGACTGTTGCGGGAATGTATAGGGACACGAGTCTTGTGTATCACGGCTTCGTGCGCGCTGCCAATGGCACGATAACTGAATTCGTGGCTCCGGGCGCAGGCACGGGCATAGGTCAGGGAACCCAACCCAGCAGCATCAACACGGCGGGCGTTGTCGCGGGAGGATACAGCGACGCGAACGGTGCGTACCACGGCTTCGTGCGCGCTACCAGTGGCGCGATAAGCAGCTTCAACGCTCCGGGCGCAGGCACGGGCATAGGTCAGGGAACCTTCCCCATCAGCATCAACACGGCGGGGGCTATCGCGGGAATCTACGCGGACGCGAGCGATGTGGCTCACGGCTTCGTGCGCGCTGTGAATGGCGCCATAACCACCTTCGACGCTCCGGGCGCTGGCAGGCAGGACTGGCTGGCGGCACTGAGTGTGAAATCGCAGGGGCCACCGACTCAGGGAACCTATGCCTTCAACATCAACGATGCGGGCGACATCGCGGGACTCTATCTGGATGCTAGTGTTGTGGTACACGGCCTGGTGCGCGGTGCTAATGGCGTGATAACCAGCTTCGACGTTCCGGGCGCAGGCAGCGGCGCGCTTCAGGGAACCGGCGGCTTAGGCATCAACACGGCGGGGAATATCACGGGAAGCTACCTGGACGCAGGCAGTGTGGCTCACGGCTTTGTGGCTTCGGGCGCTGCTGCTCCGGCCCTGCAATTCGTTGCGGTGACGCCGTGTCGCCTGGAGGACACGCGGCCGCATTACGGCGGTAGCGGCCCAATTCAAGGCGGAACGTTCCAGACGTTTAACCTTCCGCAGCTGGCCCAAACCAAAGGCTGTGCCGATCTCTCATTGGCGGCTGCTTATTCGCTAAACATTGCGGTGGTTCCGCAAGGCCCGCTTGGCTATCTCACCATCTGGCCCACGGGCGAAAGCCGGCCTGGAGTCGCTACCCTGAATTCTCTGGATGGGCGCATCAAGGCGAACGCCGCAGTTGTTCCGGCTGGCACCCAGGGGGCGGTGAACGTGTACGTCACCCAAACCACGAACGTGGTCATCGACATCGATGGCTATTTCGCCGCCGCTGGCGGCTCGAGCCTCGCCTTCTATCCGCTGACGCCGTGTCGAGTGGCGGACACGCGCAAATCCACCTTCCCTCAGGGCTTGGGGCCGCCGTTCCTTTCCGGCCAAGACGGAGCGTGATTTCCCGGTGCTGTCGAGCGAGTGCAACATCCCCAGCTACCGCGCAGGCGTATTCGCTCAACTTAGCGGCGGTGCCCTACCCAAGTCTCGGGCATCCGCTGGGCTATCTGGAAGTCTGGCCAACTGGACAAATGCCGGCGAACCCGGTCTCCACGCTAAATAATCTTACGGGAACGATCGTCGCCAATGCTGCCCTCGTGCCCGCGGGCACGGGTGGGGACATTACTGTGTTCCCGAGCAATGACACCGACCTGGTGATCGATGTGAACGGCTACTTCGCGCCAGCGGGGGCGGGCGGGCTGTCCCTGTATCCAGCGACGCCGTGCCGCGTGATCGACACTCGCAAGATCGGCAGCGGTCACCGTTCACTGGTTTGCTGAATCCGCCGGTTAACGTGGAGGGCAGCCCGTGCGAACCGCCGGGTACCGCGCAGGCCTATGTCTTCAATGCCACGGTAGTGCCAATGGGTCCCTTGGGGTATCTGACATTGTGGGAGAACGACCCAATGCATCAGCCGGTCGTTTCAACGTTGAATGCGCTGGACGGCTGGATCACCAACAACATGGCGATCGTGCCCACCGCTGACGGCAAGATCGATGCCTACGCGTCCGGGATCACGCAACTGATCCTGGACATCTCCAGCTATTTCGCGCCGTAGGGGGGCGTCGCTCCCTCTACGGTGTGCAACTTGCCGACAAACCCACCAAGCGCTCTTCTCTATGAGTGGACTTGGGAATCCAATTACAATAACCTGCTCAAGACCGGCTGTGCGTGGATAACAAGCGAGAATAGTGTCCTGGTGCTGCCGCCCGCATGCCGATGAGCGTTGGGAGAAGTGGCAAAATGAGTTCATGCGGGAAAACAATACAAAGAAACCGATTCAAAGGAAGGTCCATGCGCACACGCAGTTTCCAGTTCGTTCTTTTGCTGTTCAGTCTTGCCGTGGCACTGCCGTTCGCCGTAGGACAAGTTACGGTTGCGACGATACCCGTAGGGAGCAGTCCCTTTGGCGTGGCGGTCAACTCGGCGACCAACAAGACGTATGTGGCAAATCTCACGTGCACCACCCTCCCGTGCCCGAGCCCGGGGACGGTAACGGTAATCGATGGGGCCACCAACGCGGTTAGCGCGACGGTCAACGTGGGGGTTTATCCCTATGCGGTGGCGGTGAACCCGGTGACCAACCAGATCTACGTGGCCAACAACTGCGGCAACGATCTCAACTGCCAGAGTCTCTCTACCGTAACCGTGATCGATGGCGCCACGAATAACACAGTCACCGTAAATGTGGGTGCCTTCCCCTACGCCCTGGCGGTGAACTCGGTGACCAACAGGATCTACGTGGCAAATAATTGCGGCAACGATGTCACTTGCAGCAGCCCGGGGACGGTGACGGTCATCGACGGGACCACCAACAACATCATCACTACGGTGACCGTTGGGAACTTTCCCGAAGATGTAGAGGTCAACTCGGTGACCAACCAGATCTACGCGGTAAATAACTGTGGCAACGATAACGGTTGCAGCAGTGCTGGGACGGTAACGGTGATCGACGGGGCCAGCGATAACGCTACGACGGTCGGCGTGGGAGATTACCCCTATTTTGCGGCTGTCGACTCGGTGACGAACCAGATCTACGTGACCAATAACTGCGGCAACGACCTCACGTGCGCCAGCCTTGGGACAGTAACGGTGATCGACGGAGCCACCAACAACACCACGACGGTAGCAGCGGGAGCTTTTCCTTACGGTGTCGCGGTCAACGCCGTCACCAACAATATCTATGTCGCAAATGAATGCGGCAACGATCTCACTTGCAGCAGCGGTGGGACAGTGACGGTGATCGCTGGAACCACTACCTCAACTGTCAGCGTTGGGGTCCTTCCCGTTTTGCTAGCTCTCGACTCGGTCACCAACAAGATCTACGTGCCCAATATCTGCGGCAGCGATCTCAGTTGCCAAAGTGCTGGCACCGTAACAGTCATTGACGGAGCCACCAACAACACAGTTCCAGTCGCCGTGGGGGATGGTCCCGAATCAGTCGCGCTCAATGCGACCACCAACAACATCTATGTTCCCAATTTCACAGACGGCACCGTTTCCGTCATTGGCGGAGGTACGACTCTCCAGTTAGTTCCCGTAACTCCGTGCCGTCTGCTGGACACGCGGCCGGAGAAGGGCGGCAGCGGCCCCATTCAGGGCGGGACTTCCCAGATATTCAACCTTCCGCAGTTGGCGCAATCAGCGAACCCCCCTTGTGCCAGTCTTTCCTCGGCCGCCGCTTATTCGCTAAACGTCTCGGTGGTCCCGTCCGGTCCGCTGGGCTATCTCACCATCTGGCCTGCGGGCGAGAATCGGCCTGGAGTCGCCACCCTGAACTCGCTGGATGGCCGCATCAAGGCCGACGCTGCAATCGTACCCGCGGGCGTCAGCGGCGCCGTTAGCATTTATGTCACCCAGACGACCAATGTGATCCTCGACATCGACGGCTACTTCGCACCAGCCTCCACATCAACGCTGGCCTTCTATCCTCTGCCGCCCTGTCGTGTCGCCGATACGCGCAAGTCCACCTTCCCTCCCGGCCTGGGACCACCGTTCTTGCAGGGCCTCCAGGAACGCGTCTTCCCCATACTTAGCGCGACTACCTGCAACATTCCCTCGACGGCAGCCGCCTATTCGCTGAACTTTTCCGTGGTTCCTCACGGCCCGCTGGGTTACATGACGGTCTGGCCCACCGGGCAGTCGCAGCCTACGGTCTCAACCTTGAACGACATCCCTGGGACGATCATCGCCAACGCAGCGATTGTTCCCGCCGGTATGGCCGGTGACATCTCGGTTTATCCCAGCAACGACACCGACGTGATCATTGATATCAACGGCTACTTTGACGCGCCGGGCACAGAGCGGATTGTCACTGTATCCGGCGGCGCCTTGCCGCGTGATTGACACTCGTCAAATCGGCAGCGGGCAGCCGTTCAGCGGAACCCTGAGTCCGCCGGTGGATGTCGTGAACAGTCCATGTGGACCGCCGGCGACGGCGACGGCTTATGTCTTCAACGCGACGGTTGTTCCTTACGGCGCGCTGGGTTATCTGACGCTGTGGCGGGACGGCACCGACCAGCCCGTGGTCTCGACGTTGAACGCGTTGGATGGATCGATCACCAACAACATGGCAATCGTCCCCACCAACAACGGGGAGATTGATGCCTTTGCGTCGGGGATCACGCAACTGATCCTCGACATCTCCAGTTACTTCGCGCCATAGATCGCCTCAACCCGTTATTGCAGCGGCGGCAGCCCGATCTGCACCACTAAGCTGCGGAAGGCGGGATCGCTATGCAGGCCTTCGAAGGCAGGATTATTTCGGATAGAGACTAGCGCTGCTTCGTGGCGCTGGTAAGCCGTCTGCAGATACTCAAGCGCTTCCCGCTTGTTTCCCAGCAGGCTATAAGTCTGCGCCAAGTCATATGCTGGCAGGTGTCCTTCAGCATAGAACTTCTTCTGCTCGGCCAGCATGTTCTCAAACATGCCTTGTTGCTGGCCGCGGGCCAGGCCTGTGTCTCCGGCTTTGACGACGGCCAATTCGCGCTGGTCATGCAGCAGGCGCGCCGCTTTCCCACCGGCCTCAAGGTAGGCCACGTAATCGTCGTTCATAAGAGCCGCAGTCTGCAGATAACGATAGGTCGAGGGAAATGCAGGCTCGGTCTTCTCCAGTTGTTTGAGCAGCGCGACTCCCTCCTCTTTCGGACCAGTATAGAGAAGGATTAGACCTTTGTCGGCCATGATCGCCGTAGAAGCGGGCTCAAGCTGCTGGGCCAGCTCGATCTGGTTGAGTGCTTCCGGATAACGTCCCTCGGCGAACAGGAAAGTCGCATACCAGTGATGGGCCCGGGCGTCGTTGGGGTTTAAGGCAAGCGCGCGCTGGAATTCGCGCTCCGCGCCGGCGGCATCGAAGCTCCCGTAAAAAGTGGCAAACGCCAGCGAGGTGTGCGCTTCGGCGGAAGAATCATCCAACTCCACCGCCTTCTTGGCCGCCGCCAAGGCGCGGGGATACGCTTCTTCCGGAGGCATCGCGCTGAACTCGCGAAGCAGGTTGTAACAATCGGCCAGGCCTACGTAAGCCTGCGCATAGTTTGGATCGTGAACGATTGCCTGGGTGAAGTAATCGACGGCCTTGTTCAGCGATTCCGGCGTGCGCTTGTCCCACTCGTATCTTCCCTTCAGGTAGAGCTCCTTCGCCTCGGGATTAGTAGTGTGACTTCCGGCAGAGCGATTTCCCGGCCGAAGTATCCTCCCGAGCAGAACGGAGCGACGCCTGTTCGTAATAGGTAAACCCGACCGTAGCCGCTAGGACCGCCACCAGCAGCAAAGCTCCGAATGAGCCAGCGTCTTCGTGCTGGACGGGCTCTGTCGGAAGCCCGCCGACGTAAGTTCCGCACGTCTTGACTTGGGGTGAGCGGAGGGGAGACTCCAACTTGCGAAACGTTTGCCGCCGAAGAACCCACGACGGCGTCACTTGTTTCCTGGCTGGAAGTGGCTGCCTCGGCGGAGGCAGGCGATTTCATCCACCGCGAGAGTTCGTCGGTAAACGCGTACACCGGACCTCTGACGCCGTCCTGCAAGCGGTGTACTGGGAGGCCTCGCTCCTTCTCCCATCGCTTGACAGTGCGCTCATCCCGGCGGAAGAAGGAAGCAATCTCCTTCCATGAATCCAGCCGCCGATTCGGGGTTTTCGCCTCGTCCAAGTCGCGATTGGAGCGCGATGTCCCGGAATGTCCCAAAATGTCCCGCATTACCTGTTGCCCAAATTCTCCAGATAACGAAGATAAATATACGACAGACCGACCAAAGCTGCTAATGAAGCACGGGTGACCGCCGGGTTCCGACCGCGGTGACGGGGTGCTTCCCATCCCAAGCAATGCCTTGCAGCGACGTGGAGAGAAAACACATGCGAGTTCGCGGCTTTACCTTAGCCTCCCTGTTTGTATTCCTGTTCGCAGCAGCCATCCTGCCTGCGGTAGCTCAGACCCTCCTCGCTACGGTTCCGGTAGGCCAAGACGCCTTCTATCTGGCCGCCAACCCCGTGACCAACAAGATCTACGTGGCGAACTACTGCGGCAACGATCCGGGCTGCGGGGCCTCGAGCCCCGGAACCGTTACGGTCATCAACGGACTCACCAACACGGTGGACGCCACGATCACGGTTGGGGTGCGTTGTGGATTCCTGCTGATCAATCCCGTCACTAACAAGATTTATGTCACCAATCGCCATGACAATACGGTTTCGGTGATTAACGGGGCTACCAACACCGTGACCACAACGATCGCCGTCGGTTCGCATCCGACATACGGGGACATCAATATCGTGACCAACAGGATTTACGTCGTCAATAACGGCAACGGGCAAGGCACCACGATGAGCGTGATTGACGGCAATACCGACACCGTCGTTGCCACAGTCACGGTGGGAAATTATCCCCAAGGGGCGGCAGTCAATCCGGTCACCAACAAGATTTATGTGTCGAACTACTGCGGAAACCAGTTTGGTTGCAATGCCACCCCCGCGCCGGGAACGGTCAGTGTCGTCGATGGCGCCACCAACACGGTTACGGACACGGTGACGGTCGGAGTTGCGCCCCAGGTCATATTCGTGAACCAGGCGACCAACAAGGTCTGGGTACTGAACTTATGCGGTAGCACTCTAAGCTGCGACATTACCGGCGACAACTCCCAGGTTATCGGCAGCGTGACCCAGATTGACGGAGCGACCCTGGCTACCACAACTGCCAATACCGGCAAGGGAGCGGGCGCGCTGGCGCTCAATTCTGTTGCCAACAAGGTTTACGTCTCCAACAGCACCGACAACACGGAAACCTTTATCGACGGAGTCACCCTCGGCACCACAACGGTTGGCGTTGGGTTAACTCCCTTCGACGTTGAGGTCAATCCGGTCACTAACAAGATCTATGTCTGCAATAACGGGGACGGAACCGAGACCGTGATCGACGGAGTAACACTAACCACCACTACCGTTGGCGTCGGCAACTCGCCGGTCGAGTCCTGGGTCAACCCGGTCACCAACAGGGTTTACGTTTCGAATGTGGGCGATGCCACCGTCTCGGTGATTGGCGGAGTACCCCCTAGCGCGCTACAATTTGTTCCCGTTCCGCCCTGCCGGTTAATTGACACGCGGCCGGATCGCGGTGGCAGCGGTCCCATTCCGGCCGGGACTGCCGAGATCTTTAACCTTCCGCAGTTGGCGCAGTCAGCTTCGCCACCTTGCGCGGATCTTTCCTCCGCGGTCGCTTATTCGTTGAATGTTTCCGTCGTGCCGGCAAGTCTCTTGGGATATCTCACGATCTGGCCAACCGGAGAGCCCAGGCCCACGGTCGCCACTCTGAACTCGCTCGATGGACGCATCAAGGCCAATGCGGCGATCGTGCCCGCAGGCTATCAAGGCGACATCAGCATTTACGCCACCAATACCACCAACGTCATTCTCGATATCAACGGGTACTTCACTACGGGGTCCCCGTCCACCTTGGCCTTCTATCCTTTGACGCCGTGTCGTATCGCCGACACGCGCAAGGACAACTTTCCTGTCGGCTTGGGATCGCCGTTCTTGCCGGGTCTCCAGGAACGCGACTTCCCCATACTTAACGCGGCTAGCTGCAACATTCCTTCGACGGCTGCCGCCTATTCGCTGAACTTCTCCGTGGTGCCTCACGAGGCGCTGGGTTACATGACGGTCTGGCCCACCGGACAAGATACGGCCGACGGTCTCAACCTTGAACGATATTCCTGGGACGATCATCGCCAATGCGGCGATCGTGCCCGCCGGGACCGGCGGTGAAGTCTCGGTTTATCCCAGCAACGACACTGACGTGATCATTGACATCAACGGCTACTTCGACACGCCGGGCACGGGCGGACTGTCGCTGTATCCCATGGCGCCTTGCCGGGTGCTCGATACCCGCAAGGTAGGTAGCGGTCAGCCGTTCAGCGGGACGCTGAGTCCTCCCGTCGATGTGGTTGACAGCCCGTGTGAACCGCCGGCGGCGGCGCAGGCGTATGTCTTCAACGCGACGGTGGTTCCGTTCGGCGCGCTGGGCTACTTGACGCTGTGGCCGGACGGCACCAACCAGCCTGGGGTTTCGACGCTGAACGCGTTGGATGGTTCAATCACCAACAACATGGCCATTGTTCCAACTAACAACGGCTCGATTGATGCTTATGCGTCCGGGATCACCCAACTGATCTTGGATATTTCGAGCTACTTCGCGCCGTAGGGGACGTTCCTAACCGAGCGACGCGGCTCTTTGGAGGGGCCGCCTCGCCCGCGGGACGAAAGCGCCCGCGCCGCGCAACTGCTCTTCCCGATTTGATGACTCTCGCTTTTTCTTTCCCCAAACAGGAAACCGTCGAAACCCTGATTTGACGGGCACTTGGACTCCTATCAAGCCGGAATGAGTTTCATTCTGAAACTGAGGCGACGGCGCGATCAAGTTTTGGCCTCGCAGTAATCTGGAAATCCCCAAAGGAATCAATATGTAAGCGCCATAAGAGTTTTGGCAGGAGGCGTGCTTTAGATAAATATGTCTGCAATCCGAAACTAAGTGAATCTGGATCATGAACACGGCCAGTCACAATCCGATCGTCAGCGCAAGACAAACCAGGCCTCTGCGGAACCAGCTCGATCGCCTTCCGCTCCCAGACGATGATGAAATCAGCCAGATGTCCTCCGCCGAGCAAGGACGCGAGGAGCGCGATCCGGGAAATCCGCGCCCCTCGCGAGCCTTCAGCGGCGACTGCGCCGACCTGGTGCACGAGCTCGCAAATACCACCACCGTGGTGCTGATGAATGCCCAGGTCCTGGCATGGAAGCTGCCCCCCTACAGCCGCTTGAAACGGCCGCTGCGGGAAATCGAGCGTAACGCGCAGCGGGGCGGCGAATTGATGAAACAACTGTTGAGCCGGCTGGCGGCCGATACGACGGAGCCAGCGAGCGAACCAAGGCCATGCGGGGATGCCTCCAGGTTGGGATCGACGAATACGGTGACGGCCCAGGAGCCGGGCATTGACTCCGGGAATGCGGTGAATCTGCCGCCCCGGATGAATTCCCACCCGGCTCCTGTTTTTTCGTCAGGCCCGCAGGCGAACTCACAACCAGATGTGATGCCTGCACTAGCGCGTTTCCCAAAAAGGGATGATGGTAATGGGTACTAGAGCCCAATTCAATTCGGCGCCGCCACTTGGGGACGGACTCGCCGGAGAAGGGATGTCCCACGTGCATGCCATTGACAAAGTGGCAGTTAGCGAACCGAGTTGTGAAACCAATGGACTGAACCTGTTGATCGTCGACGATGAGCGCTCGATGCGCGATTCATGCCGGGAGGTCGCCCACTCACTCGGATTTAACAGCCAGGTGGCAGACGCCCCGGAACATGCCTACCAGATTCTTGAAAGCAGCAGTACCGATGTCGTGCTGCTCGATCTTCGGTTGCCCGGCAACAGCGGACTGGAGGTTTTGCGCGAGATCAAGCAGCGCCGTCCCGAGGTGCTGGTGATTGTGATGACCGGTTTTGCCACCGTGCAATCGGCGGTGCAGGCGATGAAGCTGGGCGCCTATGACTACATCACCAAACCGTTCAACTTCGAGGAGCTGCGCCTGATGCTGGAGCGGGCGGCAGCCCACCTGAAGCTCACCACCGAGAACCGCCTGTTGCGGGAACAGGTGAAGTCGAAGCACGGCTTCGGTTCGCTGGTGGGGCACGCGCCGGAGATGGAGAAGCTGTACCGCATTATCGCCAAGGCCGCGCACAGCACCCATCCCGTTTTGATTCTGGGGGAGAGTGGAACCGGCAAAGAGCTGGTAGCGCGCTCCATTCACTACTCCGGTCCCTTCCGCGACCGTCCCTTTATTCCCGTGGACTGCGGCTCGCTGGTTCCCACGCTGATCGAGAGCGAGTTGTTCGGCTATGTGCGGGGCGCCTTCACCGGCGCGGCGCGCGCTAAAGACGGATTGCTGGCCACGGCCGAGGGCGGAACCGTTTTTCTCGATGAAGTGGGCGAGTTGCCGGTAGACCTGCAGGCCAAGCTATTACGCGCCATCCAGGAAAAAGAAGTGCGTCCGGTAGGCGGTACGCGTGCCATACCCATCAATGTGCGTATCCTGGCGGCCACCAACCGCGATCTGGATGTGGCGGTGCAACAAGGGACCTTCCGCCGCGACCTCTACTTCCGTCTGAACGTGCTTACCTTGCGCATCCCTCCCTTGCGCGAGCGCAAGCAGGACATTCCTCTGCTCATCGGCAACGTGCTGGAGCGGATCAACAGCGCGACCGAAATGCAGCACAGCGTGGGGGACGATGCGCTGCGGGCAATGCTCAACTACGATTGGCCGGGCAATGTGCGCGAACTGGAGAATTGCGTGGAACGCGCCTGCACGACCTGCTCTCTTCCCACCATTCACCTTGCCGATCTGCCGACGCAGTTGCGCAACTTCCAGGCAACCGCCAAGACGGTGGCCCCGGCTTCCGATGCGGAAACCATTACGCCCATCGCCGAGTTGGAGAAGCAAGCCATCCTGCACGCCATCGAGGCCCTGCAGGGCGACAAGCTGGAAGCGGCGCGCCGGCTGGGCATCGGCAAGACCACGCTCTACCGCAAACTGAAGGAATACGGCTCGAGGCTCTAAGGGCGTTGCCAAACGCGCCACTGCGGCGCGTATTGGGGAGCCTGAAGTGAGCGCAGAGCCCAAAGGGCTGTTGGACTGATAAACGCCGCCCCCGGCGCCACTGGTGAAGTGTGCCCGGCGAAGCGCGGCCGGGAGAAACTTATGATCCTGTTGGTGACCACATCGTCTCGCGCCAAGGAATGCGCTGCCGCGCTGGAACAGGGCACCGGGCATCCAACCCAAGTGGCCAACTCGGTGCCGCACGCGATTACGCGGCTGCAGACCACGGAATACGATGCCCTGGCAATCGATCAATCGCTGCTGGAGGCCGATTTCCGCGCCTTGGATACGCTGCTGAACCACGCCGGCACGGCCCTGCCGATTTACGTCAACCTGGCGCTGCACCATAGCGACCGGGTAGTGCGCGAGGCGCAGGTCGCTTTGCGCCGGGCGGAGAAAGAAAAGAAATGGGCAATGAGCATGGCGGAGCGGGTCTTGCGCAACCAGTTGCGCGGTGAAGTGACCGGCATCCTGCTCACCTCGGAACTGGCGTTGCGGCAGCCTGCCATCCCCGCTGAAACGGTAGCCAAGATTCGCCTGGTGCAGGACATGGCCGAGAAGATGCGTTCGCGGCTGCACGTCTTCTGAGCAATTCCAGCGAGCATGTACCTGTGTAGCGCGGGCCTTCGAGAGGCCCGCACTGCCGGTGCAAGCCGGATCCACCAATCCTGGAACTACTCCAGTCGGTTCTCCGGACAAACTCACGCGCTCGACCTGAAGAATCCTACGAATCCGACGATAGATTCTCCAGGGCCAGACGTTGCCCGGCCTTTCGCGGCGAAACCATGAATCCCATTCGCGCCTTGGTGGTGGACGATTCGGCGGCAGTGCGTCGCATGTTGCGGATGGCGATCAGCGAAGATCCGGAGATGGAGGTGGCGGGCGTGGCCGCCAACGGGCGAATCGCGCTGGCCATGCTGGAGCAGAAGGCCACCGACCTGGTCACGCTTGACCTCGAAATGCCGGGGATGGATGGCCTGACCACGCTGCAACATCTGCGCCGGAAGTATACGCACCTGCCGGTGCTCATCCTCAGCGGTCCGACCGGGTACGCCGCGGCAGCGATACGAGCAGGTCTTTCGCGGGGAGCTACCGATTACGTCACCAAGCCGGCCGCCGCGAACACGAGCGCGGCGCTGGTCTCAATCCGCGAGCAACTGATTCCCCGCATCAAGACCTTATGCAGGAACCCAAACCATGCTCCGCACTTCTCGCCAGTCCGTCCGGGCCTGCGAGGCCCGTTTAACATCGAGGTGGTAGCGATCGGCGTTTCCACCGGAGGGCCCAATGCGCTGACCCAGGTGGTTTCGGCGTTGCCTCGCGATCTGCCAGTCCCGGTGTTGGTAGTGCAACACATGCCTCCCCGGTTCACCAGGTTTCTGGCCGAGCGCCTTTCGCTAGTGTGCGCCTTGCCGGTGCGAGAGGCGACGGGCGGTGAACTCATGCTGCCGGGAACGATGTGGATCGCGCCGGGAGACCATCATCTTGTGGTGACGCGGTCTGTTGGGCAGGAGCAGTTACAACTGCTGCAATCGCCTCCCGAGAATTCCTGCCGTCCTTCCGTGGACGTTCTGTTTCGCTCGCTCGCCAACCTCTTCGGACCTCGCGTTCTAGCCATCGTCATGACCGGTATGGGACAAGATGGCCTGCGCGGGGCGCGGGAGATTTGCGCCTCTGGAGGACGTATCTGGGCGCAGGATGCAGACACCTCCACGATCTGGGGCATGCCTGGTTTTGTTACGCAGCATGGGTTGGCGGAGCGCGTGTTGCCGCTGTCACTGATCGGTCCGGAGATCGTGCGTACGGTGCGCGAGAACCGGAATACATCGGCTGTCGTCTCGGCAGCCGCGGGGGAAGTTTCATGAGCGTCTCGAGTACGACCTTCGACTACCTGGCGCAGTTGGTCCATGACCAATCGTCCATCGTGCTCGACTCCAACAAGGATTACCTGCTGGAGAGCCGGCTCACGCCGTTGCTCTGCGCCGAAGGCCTGACCAGCCTCGACGAGCTGGCCCACGCCTTGCGCCTCGATCGCTACAGCCCTTTGCATCGCCGCGTGGTGGATGCAATGACCAACAACGAGACTTGGTTCTTCCGTGACGGCTATCCTTTCGAAGCCTTGCGCCAGGTCATTCTGCCGGGGCTGATTCGCCGCCGCGAGCCCGAGTCCGAACTCAGCGTGTGGAGCGCGGGCTGCTCCAGCGGGCAGGAAATTTACAGCCTCGCCATGCTCATCCGCGAGCATTATCCGCGGCTGCTCGGTTGGAAGCTCAACCTCGCGGGCACCGATATTTCCGATGCCATCCTCAACCGCGCCCGGCTCGGCCGCTACAGCCAGTGGGAAGTGAATCGCGGTCTTCCGGCGAAACTGCTATGCAAGTACTTCGATCGCGCCGGAGCCGACTGGGAACTGGACCGCAAGATAAAAGACACGGTCAGCTTTCGCTTCATGAATCTTTCGGCGTCTTGGCCGGCGATGGAGACCTTCGACGTCGTTTTCCTGCGCAACGTGTTGATCTATCTTTCCCTCGAGTCGCGCAAGAAAATTCTGGGGAAGCTGCGACAGGTGTTGCGCAAAGGTGGATACCTCTTTCTGGGCTCCGCCGAGTCCACCCTGAACCTTGATGCGGGCTACCGGCAAATTCCTTCCAGGATTGCTTCTACATCAAGTCCGCTGATGAATTGGTGATTGACTCGCGGCAGGAGTCATTCACCACGGAGACACGGAGCGCACGGAGTTTTAGCGCCGCGTACGCTGTTGGCATTAATGCCCCGCCATAATGGTTTTCTTCCCGTCCGCTTACGCTGGCCTGAAGGTCCGCACCACCCTACAAGCGGATACACCAATCTTAGAACGGCTCTAGCGATTTTTCTCCGTGATCTCCGTGCCTCCGTGGTGAATGATTTTTCCCTCCCTACCGCACCGCCATTACAAGCAGTCTACGTTCGGTCATGTCTTCAATCGAGTACCGCAGCCCTTCGCGCCCCAGGCCTGAATCCTTCACTCCTCCGTACGGCATCTGGTCCACGCGGAAGCTGGGCACGTCGCCGGCGATCACGCCGCCAACCTCGAGCTCCTCGAACGCCATCTGGATGAGCCCGGCATCGCGCGTGAACACGCCGGCTTGCAGCCCGTAAGCCGAGTTGTTGATCTGGTGAAGCGCCTCGGGAAAAAATTCGTAAGGCTCTACCGTCACCAGCGGTCCAAAAACTTCGGCGCAGTTGACCCGCATCTCGGGACTTGTCCCGGTCAGCACCGTGGGTTCGACCATGGCCCCGTTGTGCTTGCCGCCACACAGCAACTTGGCGCCGCCCTTCACCGCCTCGTCAATCCATTCGACGACGCGCACCGCGTCCTGCTCGCGGATCAGTGGAGGAACGTCGGTGCTCTCTTGCATGGGATCGCCCAGCTTCAATTTGCGAACGCCCTGCACCAGCAAGTCGATAAATTTCTGGAACACCGGTTGATGTACCAGAATGCGCTGCACCGAAATGCACGTCTGCCCCGCGTAGGAGAATCCGCCTGCCACGCAGCGCTGCGCCGCGTGCTCCAGGTCGGCGTCGCTGTGCACGATGACGCCTGCATTCCCGCCCAGTTCCAGGGTCACTCGCTTCTTGCCGGCGCGCGACTTCAGTTGCCAGCCCACGGCGGCGCTGCCAGTGAAGGTCAGCAGCTTGATGCGGTCGTCGCCCACCAGCAGGGCAGCGTTATCGTTCGAGAGCGGCATGACCGCGAACGCGCCCTCGGGCCACCCCGACTCCTGCACGATCTCGGCCAGCAGCAGTGACGAGATCGGCGTCTGCGGCGCGGGTTTCAGAATGAGCGGACAACCGGCGGCCATCGCCGGAGCCACTTTGTGAGCCACCAGGTTCAACGGAAAATTGAACGGCGTGATGGCAAACACCGGCCCCAGCGGGAAGCGTCGCACCAGGCCCCATCGCCCGCCAGTCGATTCCAGCGTGTCCAGCGGGATGTACTCGCCATAGATGCGCGTGCTTTCTTCGGCGGCAATCTGAAAGGTGTTGATGGCGCGCTCCACCTCGATGCGCGCCGTCTTGATCGGCTTGCCGGCTTCCTGGCAGACGGTGCGAGCAAATTCCTCGTGCCGCTTGGTGATGCCGTCGGCGACCTTGCGCAACGCGCTGGCGCGCTGGTGCGACGTCATCTTGCGGGTAACCACGAAGGCCTGCACCGCGGACTCGATGGCAGCCTCGATGTCGTCGCGTTCCGCCTCCGACACCACCGCAAGCACACTCCGATCGTAGGGCGAAGTCACCACGACCTCACGCCCATGGGTGTGCCAATTTCCGTTCAAGAAAAATCCGAAGCTACGAGTGGGAGTTGCAGTGTGGCTCATGTTCGATACCTCCGCTATTCCGGCGATCTCATAGGGAAAGATTGTAACGGAGTTCTTCGTGTTGTCCCTCCCGAGCGGAAAAGAGTCAGGCTCTGACTATCCACTGTCTACTGTTTTGTCATCCCGACCGGAGCGGAGGGACCTGCGGTTCCGCCGTCTGCTCTCGGCCATCAGCCAAGGCTCGCTGGTCAACTATCCACTAATCACTATCCACTGCTTCTCGGGCTACTCCGTTCAAGCAAAGCTTGAGCCGGCCTTTCCGCCGACGCTATTGCCGCCTCCATCTGCCTCAAATTCGCCGCCGCCCCGTGCAGCGCCGACAGGATCAGCTTCGCGCGGTCCGGCGGAATCAGCTCTTGCGCCACGCCATGGATCAACTGCATAAAGCGTCTTGGGAGCGCGTTTGCGCACCTCGGTGTGGTGATAGCAGTATTTCTCATCGTGCCATGCGGGCGAACCGCAACGCTGGCCGCCCGGCTTGATGTGCTCGCAGATCGCATAAAGACTCGTATCGGTGGCTTCTAGAGTAGGAAGACTCACAGGGTCCCCCCCCTTTCTGTAACTCGTTTGATATCAGGACCTTGCTCGTAAGATCCTGTGTTTACAGGAGTTAGGCTCGCTAGTAACTCGCGTATTTTCAATATCTTGCATAATTCCCGCCAAGATCCTGAGCCCCTTAGACTTACACGTAAGATCCTGCGGAATAAGAAGTTATCACTGACTACTGACTACTGACTACTGGCTACTGGCTACTGACAACTGCTCCAGACACAAATGGGCAGGAGCGCCGGGCGCGGCGGTTCCTGCCCTACACCGAAAGTATGTTTCTGCCCGCCACCCCGGTCAAGTTACGAAGGTGCCAATTCGCGCTGCTATTTCGCTCCCACTCCCGTAACGGGAACGACGATGTTAGTTTAAACGCTGTCATCCTGAGCTCGGACGCGTCCGCCATCGCGGACGCGTCCGAGTCGAAGAACCCCTATAGCGCGAACGAACCACGCTTTCAACTATTCACTATCCACTAACCACTATCCACTGCTCTGCCGACCGAACCGCCAACACTCCAGTCCCGCCCAGCGGGACGAAAGATGATAGCCCACGGTTTCAACCGTGGGTAGAAGTAAAGAGAGATCGAGTCCCCCGGGGACGACACAGGATTCCGCCTTGGAATTTGCCCCGCCCTAGCCAAACTCGGCGTCCAACCACCAGACTTCAAGGGTCAGCAGCCTTTGCAAACATGTCGAGGAAATCAAGCGACCTCTCAAGGCAATGGGTGGTTGCAATGCGGAGGAGTTGGCGCTCGCTGGTCCCCTTCTGGCTTTCGATTTCATTGGTCCATTTTGCGAGCGATCTTGCAGCTAGGTCCTTAAAGAACCCACTGTAAAGCTCAATGTGCGCCTTTATGACTTCCGGTGAGGTCTGCCGAAGGGTTAGTCCATACCCTCGTCGGATACCCTTTGCGTATCCTTCAAAGCACGACGTGTGCCCAATGACGTAAAAATTCTTCGCCGCCACCTCGGATGCGGCCCAATCGATGGAATTCAGCGCCCGATCACCGCTGGTGAGAAATCCGAGCAGACGCTTCGTCCTCCTAACAGCATTCTCGACTCCGGAGTAGGGCACGTGATTGGGGTTTGCTGGACTGATAATGCACTTGATGTTACAGCCCTTGCGTGCCAACGATAAGAGTAAGTCTCGCTCCTTCAATAGCAGTTTTAGATATCCCCTCTGATCATCTGGGAGCAGGTCGTCCGCTCCGATTGCAAAACTTGAAAGAAATGCGCTGGTCCAGACTGTCTGCTTTGCTACGTTTGCACTATTTAACAATCTTTCCAAATCCTGGTTGATTAGCTCGGTCCTCTGTCGGAATGAATGTATGACTTGGGGCGAAGCCCCCGAAGTATCTGCGGCTACTTTAACAAGTTGCTTGTGAAACTCTCTGAGGTTTTCCGGAGGTGACAAAATCCCGAACTGTGTGCAAAGAGCACTGACAATGCGTTCTGCCGATACCGACTCCTCCAGATCAATTCCTTGAAGTTCGCTAAAGGGATACGGGAGTTGGCCTTTGGTTTGACCCGAGTGACAGAGCGGAATGATGTTCTTGCGTTGTATCCATCCACATCCTGCTTCAAAGTTGATCCAAGGTCGAGTTAGCGATGATGGACTACAGATAATCAGCATCAAGTCCGAATCGGTTAGCGCCTCTTCGATTTTCTGAAACCACCTCACGCCTGGAGGCAAATCGTGGATTTCGCTGCTGACGAAAACCGAGAGCTGATTCAGAAACTTGGCCTCTATGAATTTCTTTAGCACCGCAGCGATCGGTGCTTCTTCAGTGATGTGACTGATGAAGACTTTGCCTAGCACGTTATTGACCCTCGGTTTGTCAGCAATCAACTATGGCCAATGCTTAGCATTGTAAGGGTACGTTATAACTTCGGTATAGACGAAATTAGTTGGCCAATCCATCCCTTTCGTATAGCGACGTGCGGTGTTTCCGGGACCGATTGAATGGCACCCGAGTGACGACGCGTTGTCCACGTTGACTGGGCGGGGACGGGCGCATAGAGTGTGGCCTTCGAACCACCCCAGCGAGCGCAAAACCGGCGCTCGTTGGGAACCCCGGTAAGATCATCCGTAGCATCTCGGAAGCAAGGGAGGTCACGCGGCAATGGCGAATCCTGAACATCTCGAAATCCTCAAGCAAGGGGTCGAGCGATGGAATAAGTGGAGGGACGAGCACTCCGAAGTGATGCCGGATCTTCGGGGAGCCGACCTCAGCAACCCTCAACTCGGCGGAGCGAACCTTAGGACGGCGAACCTCAGGGGGGCGAATGTGGAAGCAGCGGACCTCGACGCAGCGCAGTTGGGCGGGGCTGACCTCAGCGAGGCGGATCTGAGCGGGGCCAATCTCTTCGATGCGGTTTTAACCGCGGCAGACCTCTGGGGTTCGGATCTCATTGACGCTGATCTTTGCCGGGTGGACCTCAGTCAGGCGAAACTCCATCACGCAGACTTGACGGATGCTGACCTCACCGAGGCGGATCTGGATCACGCAGATCTCTTGGAAGGCGTCCTTCGGGGAACGAATTTCAGCCGGGCGAATCTCAGTTGGGCGCAGTTCAGGGGAGCAGACCTGCGTGGGGCTGATTTTAGCGGCGCTGGTGCACTCGCAACCATATTCGGGGATGTTGATCTTGCTGAGACCGAGGGGCTTGAAACGGTTTTTCATGCGGGCCCATCCACCGTCGGCATTGACACCATCTACAAATCCCGCGGCAAAATTCCCGAGCCATTTCTGCGCGGCTGCGGCGTCCCCGAGGAGTTTATTGACTTCGTGCGTCAGATGGGACTACGGCCCATCGAGTTCTACTCCTGCTTCATCAGCTACTCGACCAAGGACCAGGAGTTTGCCGAACGGCTCCATGCCGACCTGCAAGCCAAAGGCGTGCGCTGCTGGTTCGCGCCCGAGGAAATGAAGGGAGGCCGCAAGCTGCACGAGCAAATTGACGACGCCATCCGTCTGCACGACCGGCTGCTGCTGATCCTCTCCAAGGACAGCATGAGTAGCGAATGGGTAAAGACCGAAGCACGCAAAGCCCGCCAACGAGAGGTGAAGGAAGGTAAGCGTGTGCTGTTTCCAATCCGGCTGGTGGATTTTGAGATGCTTCGCGATTGGGTTTACTTGGACATTGATGGCAAAAACTTAGCCGAGGAGATACGCGAGTACTTCATCCCCGACTTCAGCAATTGGAAGGACCACGACTCCTATCAGACAGCCTTTCAGCGCCTGGTGAAAGACTTGAAAAGCAGCGGATAGTGTTTAGTCGATGGGGAGATGGTGGACCAGCAAGCCTTAGCTGACGGCCGATAGCCGATAGCTGATGGCTGACTGCTGAATGCTGAATGCTGAATGCTGAATGCTGAATGCTGAATGCTGAATGCTGAATGCTGAATGCTGAATGCTGAATGCTGAATGCTGAATGCTGAATGCTGAATGCTGAAACCGTCTGACTGGAATAAAATCACGCTCAGCATGTCCGCCCAGCGCACCATCTTCCACGTCGATATGGACGCCTTCTTCGTGTCGGTCGAGGAGCTGTTCGACCCTGCGCTCAAGGGCAAGGCCGTAGTCGTCGGTGGCCAGCGCGACGAACGCGGCGTGGTGTCGGCCGCGTCCTACGAGGCGCGCAAGTTCGGCGTGCATTCGGCCATGCCGCTGCGCACTGCCGCGAAACTGTGTCCGCAAGCCATCTTCGTGGACGGACATCCCGAGCGCTATCGCGACTACTCCGCCAAGGTTTACCAGGTGCTGGACCGGTTCTCTCCCAAGCTGGAGATGGTTTCCATCGACGAGGCTTACGTGGACATGACCGGCACCGAGCGCCTGCATGGTCCGCCGATGCGCGCAGCTCATGCGCTGCATGCCGCGATGAAAGCCGAGACGCAACTGAATTGCTCCATCGGAATTGGGACCTCGAGGCTGCTGGCCAAGATCTGCTCCGACCAGGCCAAGCCCAACGGTGTGCTGTGGATTGTGCCGGGCGGGGAAGCGGAATTTCTCGCGCCGCTGGATGTGCGCAAGATTCCGGGCGTCGGAAAGGTGATGGAGAAGCGCCTGCTCGAACAGGGCATCCAGAAGATTGGCGATCTTGCCCGCCACGAGGAAGGTTGGCTGCAGGCGACCTTCGGCGCGCTGGGCGTGGCGCTCGCCGGCAAGGCCCGTGGCCTGGACGCGGGCGCCTGGTTCGACAGCGACATCGGCGAGGACGATGGGCCACGCTCGATCAGCCACGAGCACACGTACTCCGTCGATACCAACGATGCGCAAAGCCTGGAAGCGACGCTGGCGCGGCTGACGGAGATGGTTTGCCGCCGCCTGCGCGAACAGAAGCTGCACGCGCGCACTCTGCAGTTGAAGCTGCGCTATTCCGATTTCCGCACGCTTACTCGCGCTCGCACGCTGGAGCAGCCGAGTTCCGTGGACGCGGAGATATTGGGGACCATCCGCGAACTGTTTCGCACAAACTGGAATGGCGACGCGGTCCGGCTGCTTGGAGTCTGCGCATCGCATTTTGATGTCGAGAGCGAGCAGCTCAGTTTGGAAGGCAAGACCACGCATGATAAGTGGAACCAGGCGCTGTCGGCCGCCGACAGGATGCGCGAGAAGTTCGGAGAGAACGCCGTCTCGATGGCGACCGGCATGAAGGCGCGCTTCCGCGAACGCACGCACGAGAACCCGGCCGGGCTGCCGGGGAAGAAGAAGTGAATGTCACGGCACAACGTGAGGCGTCTCACATCCTTCGCGGCGGGAAAAGATTATGCCTATTGATACGAAAGGCCAGGCCACCGCACTACTGCCTGGAGACGATGAAGTGCCGGGAACCCTGATCATTGGCTATGGAAATCTCATGCGCGGAGATGACGCCATCGGTTGTCATGCCGCGCGCGCATTGGAGCAACATTTCTGGAACGATCCCGATGTGGAAGTAATGGCCGCCCAGCAGCTCACCCCGGAGATGGCGGAAGACGTGTCGCAGAGGGAGTTCGTGCTGTTCCTGGGCGCCTCGTTTGGGGAGCCGCCCGGCACCATGAAACGGGTTACCGTTTCGCCAGAGCCTGGGCCGGGCGGCTTTACCCACGATCTAACTCCGTCGTCGCTAATGACCGCGACCGAACAGCTTTACGGTGACGCCCCATTTGCCATGAGCATCACCATGGCAGGATGGTCGTTCGACCTGGGCCAGAAGATGTCGCAAATCGCCACCCGTCGCATGCCCGACTTCATTCGCCTGGCGCAAGAGGCTGTCGAGGTCCATCGCCACAGGGTGCGGGCTCGCACTCCGGAGGGAACGAAGTAGCATTGCTCAAGTTGTGCTTGATGCGTCTACAACAGGTACGCCCGCGCCATGGGCCGCCACCACGGCCAATCGTGATAGCTTTGGTCGCCCCAAACAGACAGCTCATGCCGGATGCCGCGCGCCCTCAGGATGGCGGCGAATTCTTCGTTCTTTTGCCAGCACATGTCCCACTCGCCGGTAGCGAGCACGGTCCGCATATGGTTATAGCGCCAGCCGTCGGTGCAGTTCGCCAGGTAATCAGGCGGATTGTTGAAGTACACGTCCTCGCTATACCAGCCGTCGAGGAAGCTCTTGATGTCGAACGACCCGCCCATGGTGACGCATCCGGTGACCTTGTCAGGATTGCGGAAGGCGAAGTTCACGGCATGGTAGGCGCCGAAGCTGCAGCCGGTCACGATGGTGCGCGGCGTCCAGTTCTTGTTCCACATCAGCGGAATGACGTCGTTCAGGATGTAACGCTCGTATTGCAGATGCCGTTGCAAGCGCCAGTAAGGATGCGCTCGCTTGTTGTACCAGCTTTCGCTGTCCACTCCGTCCACACAGTAGATCTGCAGTTGCCCGGCATCGATGCGGTCGGCGACCGCGGCAATCATCTTGTTGTCTTCGTACTCAAAGTATTTGCCCATCGAAGTGGGGAAGACGAGGACTTTGGTGCCGGCGTGGCCGAAGACGAGCAGTTCCATGTCGCGTTGCAGGTCGTGTGACCACCAACGGTGATATTCACGATTCAAGTTGTTTGGGCCTTTCCGTTGCAGCAGGGTTTGGTAAGCTAAAGAACTATCATTTTACAGAATGAGCACCGATCCGCCTATGAATCTGCCCTACGCTCCGATTGCCCAAGACGGATTCTTCGTCACCCACTTCCTGACCGCCAAGAACCAGGCAAAATCCAGGGAGTTCTACGTTGGAGTCCTGGGGGGAACAGTTGTAAAGCTGGAAGACCCCTGTTACATCAAGCTGGTCAACTCGTGGATCATTCTCAATTCCGGCGGAGGTCCAACGCCGGACAAGCCTGAAGTGTTTCTGGAGGCGCCTCGGGACCTGAACACAGGGAATAGCTTTCTGAACCTGCGCGTTGCCGACATTTGGGCTTGCTATTCCCAGTGGAAGGCGAAGGGCGCCCAGTTCCTGACCGAGCCGCTCGATAATCACGGCTGGGAATTGAGATGCTACATGCGCGATCCGGACGGCTATCTCATCGAAGGTGGACAGTACAGCCAGAAGGCGATCGATCATTTCAACGAGTACATTACTGGAAGCGGTGGGCTCACGGCTTAGGCTCGGACTCGCTTTCGAAGCCGGAACTCCACGACTGCGGTCGCGGCATACTGCTGGCAGGAAAGCTTAGTTAGGCAACGTCATCTGATGTCCGTTTTCAACGACATGAACAATGTGGCCGTCATCACACCGTCCAGCCTGAAATCGCGCCTGTACCTGCATCAGAACTTCGCCTCCCAGTTAATGGACGAGAAGCATGACTTCATGGTTTACATTCCACCCCTGTACGAGGCTGAGCCCGACCGGCGCTATCCCGTGCTGTATCTGCAGGACGGCCAGAACCTGTTCGATCCCGACACTTCTTTCATCCACGGCAAGTATTGGCGGGTGGGCGAAACGGCTGACGAGTTGATCATGACCGGCGCCATCGAGCCGCTTATCATCGTGGGCATCTACAACACCGGAGTGCATCGCGTCGACGAGTACACGCCCATCGAGGACAAGCGCCTCGGCGGCGGACGCGCCGATGCCTACGGCCAGATGCTGGTGGAAGAACTGAAGCCCTTCGTTGACCACCACTACCGGACGCTTCCCGGCGTCGAGAACTGCGGCATTGGCGGATCGTCGCTGGGCGGCTTGGTTACTCTCTATCTGGCGCTGAAGTACACCTGGGTCTTCGGCAAGCTGGCGGCCATCTCGCCATCGGTGTGGTGGCGGAATCGGGCCATCCTGAGAACCTTGGCCCAGATCAAGCGGAAGCCTGACCTGCGGATCTGGCTCGATATCGGCACGAGGGAAAGCACGCGCGCCCTGCCCGATGTGCGCGCCTTGAAGAAAGCCCTGCTCGGCAAAGGATGGCGCCTCGGCGAGGACCTTGACTACCGCGAGGTCGAGGGCGGGCACCACGACGAGGTCGCGTGGTCGCAGCGTGTGGCGCCCATGTTGAAGTTCCTGTTCCCGCCGCGCGAGTAGAAAGCAACCCGACTGCGTCACATACAATCGTCAATAGAGGCAAGGGGCAAGCTAATCCATGGCGACCAGCACGGCGGTTGCGACCATGAAGGGTTCCGTCCTGGGAGTCATCCTCCATGATGTCTGCGAGGAGATCAGGCTCGAACAATTGCGCGACATCCTGGGTGCCCGGCGGGTCGAGCCCGGCTTCAAACATGCGACTCCGGACTATGTTCGCTTCGAGAATCCGCCGATAGTGGAACGGCTCGAAGCAGTCGTATTGACGAGCGGCGAGAAGCTGATTCCACAGATCAAGTATTACGACTATGGCGTCATCAGCGTGCTGTTTCAGTTGGAATTCGAGGCCGACTGGGAAACCCTGGTACAACTGGCGGCGCATTGGGTCCCGAGCCCTGAACTTGAGCGGCAGGCGCAGCAGGTCATTCGCGGCCGGCTCGATCGTATCGCACCCGCCACGGTGCGTCCCTACCGCGATTGGCTCGCCGAAGATTATTACATCTTCACCCTGGGCGACGTTCCCGGCCAGCCGCTGGGCTCCGATCTCCTGACCCGACACGGACCGCAGATTGCCCAGATATTGCGCGGCGAAATCACTCCACTCGCGCGCGGCGAGAACGATGACGTTCTCCAGGCCAGCCTCTCCTACTATCCCAACGACTTAGTGGTGGTGGGATGGAACGCCGCTCTGGTTTATGACACACCTGCCGGCGCCGAGACTTCGGTGCAGATCCTGGAATACGTCAACTCGCAGTTGCTGGAGTTCCGTCATTATGACGAGTTACTGACCCGCGAACTGGCCGGTGTCTATACGTCGTTGAAACATCGGACTGGCTTCTGGCGCCGCTGGCGCATGCGTGGTGAGGCTTCACGCTTGAACTCCGTGACCGTCGAAGTGACCGAGTTGGTCGAGCGCTCCGACAACGCCATCAAGTTTGTCAGCGACATGTTTTCCGCGCGCCTTTACCGGCTGGCGGCCGCCAAGGTTGGAGTTCCGGAGTACAAGAATCTTGTCAACGAGAAACTTCGAACCGCCGAAGGGCTGTACCGCTTTCTGGTCGATGAATTTCACCAGAGCCGTGGGTTCATTCTGGAGGTGATGGTGGTGATCATCCTGGTCATCGAACTGGTCTACCTATTTCGTGGAAAGTACTAGAGTCGGAACGGTTGGGAGCATCAATACTCAGCCCGCAGGGCGTCACAATCGTAGCCCAGGACGTTAGTCCTGGGTAAGCGTTGTAAATGACCGGAGTCCCGTCAGGGACGGCACTCCAAACTGCACCGATCCGGCGACACCAGTTCTCAAACAAACTATGAGGGCGCCATCCGCTCGCCCGCTGTTTATAATCTTCGCAGGAGAGAATTCCTACTTCGATGAAGATTGCAAGCTGGATTCTTCTCGCCGCAGTTCTTAGTGTCCCGCAGTGCATTGTCCCGATGCCTGCGTTCGCTGCCGACAGCGCACCCACTAGCAAGACTGTCACCATCACGGGCGACAAGACGTGGATCGATACGGGCATGGACGTCAATGCCGGCGACAAGCTCCACATCACGGCCACTGGCACGGTTAACATGGGCAGCAATACTAGTGTGACGCCTGCCGGCGTGCAGCGGGGATGGTTGGATACTTTGCGGCCGCTGACGGTACCGAGCGCGGGCCGCGGTGCTCTGGTTGGGCGGATCGGCAACAGCGACGCCGCTACGCCCTTCCTGGTTGGCGCCGATGGCACCGTGCAGGCGCCCATATCTGGCCGGCTGTATCTGGGTATCAACCAGGACCAGACGCAGGCTCCCGACGGCAAATATCAGGTACATATCGACCGCATCGCGGCCAGTACGGCGGTTGCCAGCGGTGCTGCGGCCAGCAAGAACTACTACGACTTCAAACCGCTGTTCGCGCAACTCGACGCGAAGGTTCCCTACCGCGTCACCGACAAGCCGCAAGGCGGCAATCCCGGAGATCTCATCAACTTTGCGATCATCGGCTCGAAGGAGCAGGTGACCAATGCATTCAAGGCTGCTGGCTGGCTTCAGGCCGACAAGACCAATACGGATGCGGTCGTCAGCGCGCTGCTGGCTACGTTGCAGAAAAATTCCTACATGACGGTGCCGATGAGCATTCTGTATCTCTTCGGCCGTCCGCAGGACTTTGGGTACGAACGCACCGACCCCGTGCTGGTGGCCGCGCAGCGCCATCACTTCCGCATCTGGAATTCGCCCTTGAGCACGTCGCAGCAGACGGTCTGGGTCGGCTCCGGAACCCACGATATCGGCATCGAGCGCGACCAGCGTTCGGCCAATGCAATCACCCACAAGATCGATCAGGACGTGGATAACGAGCGCGATTTCATTGGCGCCACTCTGCAGCAGGCAGGATGGGTCCAGGCGATGGACTACATGACGCGCTCCAACCCGATCAAGGAAACCAAGACCGCCACCGGCGGCAGCATCAAGTCCGACGGACGGGTGCTGGTCATCGTCCTCAACACGACGCAGAAATAGTAGTAATCGCTAGAGGAGCTGCAAATCCCTGGCTGCTGGTAACTGCCATAACTATTAGTCTAAAGCCACCTCGTGAGGAGTTGTCTTTCGCGCTGCTGATCCGAGGTGACGTATGATCTCTCCGACGCATTCACAAAAAGCACGAATGAGTGGGACACCCGGCCGGAAGTGGTAGGATTGTTTAAGCGTCCGTTACTCGCCCATAAGTTGCAGGAGTGATGAGCCCGCATTCCAATCGATACCCGGCAGCAAGAGCAATAGGAGCCTGGGCCCCTTCTCACACCCCATCGACTGAGCGGTTGTTTCCCCCGGCGCGGGAGAGAGGCCATCCTCTGGGAATGTCAATTCGGACAGACTGAGTTGGAGTATGTGATGGGCTGGATAACATGGGGCGCGATCGGCGCGGTCATTTCGCTGCTTGCAATGAAGGCTCTTGAAGCTGTAGCGCCGAAAATTGTCGAAGACTTATATAAATCTGTGAAACGGCTATGGCCTACTCGGGAGACGAAGTTAATTAAAGCGTTGGACAGTTCCCCTCCACCCGACCCTATTAAGGTGCTGAAAGCCCTTGGGGAAATTCGGAAAGGGCATGCCGAGGGAGCAGGCATCGATTGGCCTTAATAGGACCGACCTGTATTTCGTGGCACACAAAAGCAGGGAAGACGTTTGGCTGGTACCGTACTGCAGATTCCACTGGCAGACACCGGTTCCGGAGAAGTCTTGCAGAAGCAAGTTCATTGAAGACCTTATCGCTGCCGAGAAATCGGGATCTCCCGAGAGACTTGCTCAGGTGCTTGAGGAGGGAGGGAAAAACAAGTGGATAACCATCGAATGGCAGAAACTAGGCGGCATCGCTCCGCACAAAGGAATCACTCTACCCGTTGCCCAACCGACACGATGGTCATTAGAGAAGGTTGATTTCTGCGATCCAAAGCACCTGCCCATGCCCTTCGTCAAAGAGGACGTGAACGGAGAAGACACATAAATATGGAGGCCCCGTAGGCCTCCATAACCGTTAACTGTCTTAACAGCACGCTTTTGACACGTGCCCACCGATACTCACCTTTGGGGTGATCAGTGGCTTACACCCTAACGGGTGATAGGTGCTTTAGTTGCAGAGTTCAATATACAGCAGTTGGGGGATTTGTCAATGGCCGATGTCCCATCGTCTCCTATTGTAAAAGAGCTTAGAATTTCACTGGTTTGGGCGCAGGCACTCCCACCCGAAGCCGCTGATACCTGGTATGAGCGTTGGTGGCCAGCCGACCACATTGAGTACATCAGAAGAGTCTCAGAAGGCACGGATCGAGAGTTTTCGCTTCCCTGGTCCGGAGAAGGGGACGCCAGCAGCCACTTCTGGAACTACTATCTGGAAACCGGGCCGAAGGGACTGCCGGGCATCAAGGCGAGGGAAGCGTGGAAGCACCTCGTTCCGTTGCGCTTGGCGAAGCCGGTCATGAGGATCAAGAAACTGCAAGAAGCTTCGGGCCAGGGCCGAATGGCCATGGAAGGCTACGTGTATCCGTACGGAGCAGGCGTTGTGGCCACGATCTATCTTGATCTTGCCCGTGAGAAGTCCCTGCCCGCCGCAGTCACGTTCGCGATACAAGCGTTCCGAGGTTTCTGGAAACCAGACGGCGCCCGCCCCGACACTCTCCAGAATCTGGCTTCAGTGGCCATGGAGCGCCTGCGGAAGATCATCCTTCAGAAAGACGATTACCGCTGGGATAGACTCAGTAATCCATATACGGTCACAACCTTTATCGATGTGGAGGGCGCCGCAGCCTCACCGGTCGAAGACGGAGGGATGATCCACCACGCATTGGAGGGGCTCTGCTTGTGGGGAAGTCCTGACGACTGGGCTAAACTTAGGCCCGAGCCGCTTCTTGGTAATAGTTTCCCATTGAATAGTGACGAGTTTCATGTCCGGGACAGGATGGGGAGCAGCGTATACGGAGTTGGGCGAGGGCGCGTGGTCTGGTTTCCTGAGTTGTTCGACCGCGCATTGGCAGCGAAGAAGCACCCTCAGGAGAAGCATCGCAAGTATTGGCTCGGGCGGTACCACCGCAATCTTTCCATGGCCTCACTCCAGGCTGGCGGCCTAATCTCCCTTCTGGATGCCGTCAAGCCTTACATGCTAGCGGGGACACTTCCGCAAGGGCCTCTGTCGCAAATCTGCCAATATGCAGCGGGTGCTTGCGGCAGAATGTATGGTTCTAATTCTAAGAATAGGAATAGCTATGGTACATGGGGGACAATTCAACAGATTGAAGAAAAACTGGAATCCTTCAACTTGGCGCGCAAGTATTTCTGGCCGCAGCGAAGCGCTGCCCCTGGTAAGCGAACAAGAACACCGATACAAAACCGCTGAGAAGTTCACGACGCAGATCTTGTTGGTCACCGACTTGACCCTGCAGTCTGCCCGACCTTCAGTGTGCCGGGTTCTGTCCCCCGGGCTGCGTTCGGGGCGGACGCTTTGGCCGCATGTGCGAAAGGGTGGGAGCGTAGGCCCCAAACACCAAGGCCGGCTTCCTTGCGGAAGGCCGGCCCTGTTGCGGAGGAAAGAAAACAATTTTCAGAGCGTCGTCAGTGCGCTTCCCGAATCACGCCACGTATACGAGCCGAGCATCTTGAGGTAGTTTCCGCGGAGGAACGCCGCCGGGCTCTCGATGTTCACCAGGCTCATGCTGCCGCGCATTTGCTTCACCGATACATACTCGTGCTCTTCCATCCAGCGCTCCATGCCTGCCAGAACCACGCCGATGTGCTCGATGCCGTACTTCAGCAGCGCCGATGTCATCATGGCCACGTGCGCGCCCGCCATCATGGACTTCAGCACGTCGCTGGAGTCATGCACGCCGCCGGTGATGGCGATGTAGGTCTCGACCTGGTGATACAGAATGGCGGCCCAGTGGAGACGGAGGCGCAGCTCATGCGGACTGCTCAGCACCAGGTTTGGCACTACCTCCATCTCCTCCAGGTCGAAGTCGGGCTGATAGAAGCGATTGAAGATCACGATGCCGTCGGCGCCCGCTTCCGACAAACGCTTGGCAAAGTTGGCGCACGAAGTGAAGTACGGTCCCAACTTTACCGAGATCGGAATGCGTACGTTCTTGCGGACCGCGCGCACCAGGTCGCAATAGCGGTCTTCCAGCGCCGCCGCGGTGAGCGATGGATCGCTGGGAATGTCGAAGATGTTCAGCTCCAGCGCGTCTGCGCCCGCCTGCTCCATGTACTCGGAGTAGCGCACCCATCCGCCCGGTGAGCTGCCATTGAGGCTGGCGATTACCGGAATGCTGACGGCTGCTTTGCCCTTGCGCAGCAATTCCAGGTAGCGATCGGGGCCGACATGATACTTCTCCATGTCAGGCAGATAGGAAGTGGCTTCGGCGTAGCTGTTAGCGCCATACTCCAGCGCGCTGTCAATGTTCTCGCTCTCCGCCTCGATCTGTTCTTCGAACAGCGAATACATCACGATGGCCGAGGCTCCGGCGTCTTCCATGCGGGGGAAGTTTTCCAGCTTCTCCGTTAGCGGCGAGGCCGATACTACGACCGGGTTCTTCAGCTTCAGTCCCAGATAATTTGTTGAAAGATCGATCACAGTCTCATCTCCTCGTGCTTAGGCTTTATCCACGCCCATCGCGGCCATATGCTGGTACAGCTTCCAGCGCTCGTTGACGTTTTCCTGCGCCTGCTTCAGCAACTTCTTGGCCTCGTCAGGATCGCTGTTGACGAGCATGGTGTAGCGCGTCTCGTTGTAGATGTATTTCTCCAGCGGAATGCTGGGAGCCCGCGAATCCAGTACAAAGGGGTTCTTGCCTTCCTTGGCGAGCGCGGGGTTATAGCGGAACAGCGGCCAGTGTCCGGAGTTCACCGCAGCCTTCTGCTGGTCGATGCCATACACCATGTCATAGCCGTGCGCGATGCAGTGGCTATAGGCGATGATGATCGACGGCCCATCGTGCGCCTCTGCTTCCATGAACGCTTTCATGGTCTGCGTGTCGTTACCGCCCATGGCGACGTGGGCTACGTAAGCTTGGCCATAATTCATCGCCATCATGGCGATATCTTTTTTCGGAGTGCGCTTGCCGCCGGCGGCAAACTTTGCTACCGCGCCGAGTGGCGTTGCCTTCGACATCTGGCCACCAGTATTCGAGTACACCTCAGTGTCGAGCAGCAGGATGTTCACATTGGCGCTGGAGGCCAGCACATGGTCGAGGCCTCCAAATCCGATGTCGTAGCCCCATCCATCGCCGCCGATGATCCACACGCTCTTCTTGACCAGTTCGTCAGCAACCGCCAGCAGATCGCGGGCTGCTGGTGCGCTGTTGTTCGCCAACTTCTCCTTCAACGCCTTCACGCGTTCACGTTGTGCGAAGATGCCTTCCTCGGTGGACTGATCGGCGTCGAGAATCTCAACCGCGAGCTTTTCGCCGATGGTTGATGCCATGCGCTCGACCAGTTCCTTGCCATACTCGTTCTGCTTGTCGATGGCCAGACGCATGCCCATGCCGAACTCGGCGTTGTCCTCGAACAGCGAGTTCGACCAAGCTGGGCCGCGCCCTTCGGAGTTCACGCTGTAAGGCGTTGTCGGCAGGTTGCCGCCGTAGATGGACGAACAGCCCGTCGCGTTCGCGATCATCGCACGGTCGCCGAACAGTCGCGTCATCAGCGAGATGTAGGGTGTCTCGCCGCAGCCGGAGCAGGCGCCCGAGAACTCAAATAGCGGCTGCAACAGTTGCTGGTCCTTCACCTGGCCGTGGGAGAGCTTCTCGCGCGAGAACTCGGGAATCTGCAGGAAGTAGTCCCAATACTGGTTGTACTTCTCGCGCAGCGCCGGCTGCGGCTGCCATGTTGATGGCGCGGTGCTTGGCTTCGCTCTTGCTCTTGGCCGGGCACACCGCGACGCAAAGTCCACACCCGGTGCAATCTTCCGGTGCGACTTGCAGCGTGTATTTCAACTCCGAGAATTCGCGCCACTTGGGAACTGCCGTCTGGAAGCCCTCGGGCGCGTGGTTGATGCTGCCGGCATCGTAGACCTTTGCGCGAATGACGGAGTGCGGGCAAACCATGACGCACTTGCCGCACTGGATGCACAGATCTTCATCCCACACTGGAATTTCGAGCGCGATGTTGCGCTTCTCCCACTGCGTGGTACCTGTGGGGAACGTGCCGTCGATCGGCATCGCGCTGACTGGAATCTGGTCGCCATCCCCGGTGATCATCAGCGCTTCAACGTTGCGCACGAAGTCGGGAGCGTTGGCCGGAACCGCCGGGCGCACGTCGAACTTCGACGAAGCGCTCTCCGGCAGCTTCACTTGATGCAGGTTCTCCAGCGAGGAATCCACGGCGGCGAAGTTCTTGCGCACGATCGATTCGCCACGCTTGCCGTAGGTCTTCTCGATGGAGTGCTTGATGGCGGCGATGGCTTCGTCGCGCGGCAGCACGCCGCTGATGGCGAAGAAGCAGGTCTGCATGACGGTGTTGATGCGGCCGCCCATACCGGCTGCGCGCGCCACTTCTACTGCGTCGATCACGTAGAAGCGCAGCTTCTTGCTTATGATCGTCTGCTGCGCCGAACGCGGCAGGTTGTCCCACACCTCCTCGGGACCGAATGGACTGTTGAGCAGGAAGACCGCACCGGGATCGGCAGCCTTGAGAACGTCGAGGCGCTCCATGAAGCTGAACTGATGGCAGCCCACGAAATTGGCGCGCGAGATCAGGTAGGTCGAGCGAATCGGTTGCTTGCTGAAGCGCAGGTGCGAAATCGTGACCGCCCCCGACTTCTTGGAGTCATACACGAAGTAGCCCTGCACGTTCAGGTCGGTCTCTTCGCCAATGATCTTGATGCTGTTTTTGTTCGCGCCCACCGTACCGTCTGCGCCGAGCCCGTAGAACATGGCGCGGACCGTCTCGGGTGCTTCGGTGGAGAACGTAGGATCGTAGTTCAAGCTGGTATGGGTAACATCGTCGTTGATGCCGATGGTGAAGTGGTTCTGCGGATTCGGTTTCTTCAGCTCGTCGAAAATCCGCGCCACCATCGCCGGAGTGAATTCCTTGGACGACAAGTCCGTATCGTCCGCCGACAACCTTGGGGAACGCCGCCATCGGGGCCTTGCCAGCGGTGAAGCCCTCGGTCAGGGCCGTGATTATGTCTTGATACAGCGGCTCGCCGATGCTGCCCGGTTCCTTCGTGCGATCCAGCACGGCGATGCTTTTCACCGTTGCGGGAAGAGCTTGCAGGAAGTGCTCGACGGAGAATGGCCGCATCAGGCGCACTTTCAGCACGCCAACTTTGCGGCCTTGCGCGGTCAGGTAGTCCACAGTCTCCTGCACCGCTTCCGCGCCCGAGCCCATGACGATAATGACGTGCTCGGCATCCGGCGCGCCTTCGTACTGGAAGAGCCGGTATTCACGGCCAACAAGCTTTGCGAACTTGTCCATCGTGTTCTGCACGATCGTGGGACAGGCCAGGTAGTAGGGATTGACCGATTCGCGGCCCTGGAAATAAACGTCAGGGTTTTGTGCCGAGCCGCGCAGCACCGGATGATCGGGCGAGAGCGCGCGCTCCCGGTGAGCGCGCACCAGATCGTCGTCAATCATGGCGCGCATGTCGTCCAGGCTGAGCTGTTCAATCTTGGAAACTTCGTGCGAGGTGCGGAAGCCATCGAAGAAATGCAGGAAGGGAATGCGCGACTCCAGCGTCGCGGCGTGCGCGATCAGCGCCAGGTCCATCGCCTCCTGCACGGAGTTCGAGGAGAGCAGCGCAAATCCAGTTTGGCGAGTGGCCATGGCATCCTGGTGATCGCCGAAGATGGACAGGGCCTGCGCGGCTATGGCGCGCGCGGCAACGTGAATCACCGTCGGGGTCAATTCACCCGCGATCTTGTACATGTTGGGGATCATCAGCAGCAGACCCTGCGACGAGGTGAACGTGGTGCCCAGTGCGCCCGCCTGTAACGCGCCATGCAACGCGCCGGCTGCGCCGCCTTCGCTCTGCATCTCGATTACGTTGGGGATGGTGCCCCAGATGTTCTTTTCGCCGATCGACGACCACGCGTCCGACGACTCGCCCATGGGCGAGGATGGCGTAATGGGATAAATGGCGGCGATCTCGCTGACGTGGTAGGCCACGTAGGCGACGGCCTCGTTGCCGTCAAGGGTCACTTTTTGTCTCGACCCTTTCCCCGCAACAAGCTCCTTGTCTTCGGGCGAAGGCTCTGCGGTGTTGGTTCCGCCCGGTGCCTGGGCAGTGTTGGCGTCAATGATGGCAGCGGCAGCAGGAGTTTCAGTTGTTTTCACGTCGTTCATCCCCCAGACCGGCTCACGCGCGCGGTCTGTATGCGCTTAAGAATTGCTAGTGTTCAAGATATCGGGCGACGTGGGCGCGGGCTGTGATGGGGGCACTAACAAGTCTGTGACCGCCGTCACATACACGTGTTTGCCGCTGTGGATGGAGAAAGGGCGGTTTCTGCCGTAGTCACAGTCGCATGACGCCGCCGTCACAGAAGAAGAGGTCGTTTCCGCCTAGAATTCAAAGTGCATCCTGCGGATTGCAGCGTCGCTCGCTTTGGAGGCATCGTGAAAATCACCAAGCTCCTTGTAAACCTACTGGGATTTCTCGTCCTCCTCACGCTATGTGGCAGCGGGCTCGCGCAGACGGCTCCGAAGAACCCGATTCTTCTCAAAGGCGCTCCCATGGGTGCGGTGAAGTTCGACCACACAGCGCATCTTAAAGTCGCCGGCAAGTGCGAAGTTTGCCACCACGCGTCCAAGCCGCAGAAGCCGCTGAAGGCCTCGCAAGAGGCTTGTACCGATTGCCATACCAACCCCGCGACTCCGCCGGTCACCACCAAGTTGCAGGCGGCCTTTCATAATCCCGACAGCAACCGCGGGGCTCTGCATTGATTGCCACAAGACCGAGAACAGCAAGGGCAAGGCAGCTCCGGTGAAATGCGCGGATTGCCACAAGAAGACCAATACGTAAGTTTCGGCCACTCGTAGGCTAACAGCGCGGATTCCTCCAGCACGGTTTTCACCGGTAAAGGCCTTACCAACTTGACTGCAGAGAAAATATATTTGATTATAGTGATAATGGTTAGGCGGGCAGGTCGCGTTCAAGTCGTGTTTTTCCCGGTTGGGGTCGGCTTCAGCCGACGACAGGCTTGTTTTCGGACGAGTGATTTTCATCCCGATTCGTTGCAGATGAAATGGAGAGGCAGCCATGGTCAGCAAGACCATTGATGAAGGACTCAGACCGTATCAGATCGGTCCCAAACTGCGAGCGTTGCGTTTGAAAAAGAGCATGGGTCTGGTGGAACTGGGAAGGCACACCGGACTTTCCGCCGCGCTGCTCTCAAAATTGGAGCGCGATAAACTCTATCCCACGTTGCCGACCTTGCTGCGCATTGCCATGGTTTTCAGTGTTGGGCTCGACTACTTCTTTACCGACGAGCGCAAACGCTACGTCGTCTCGGTGGTGCGCAAGCATGAGCGCATCCGGCTGCCGGAACACCCGGGCGCCAGCGAAGTCGCCTACCACTTTGAGGGCCTGGACTTCAAGGCCAACGAACGCAATACCAGCGCGTACCTGGCGGACTTCGAGTCGATGCCGCTGGAGAAACTGAAGCCGCATCAGCACCCCGGATCGGAATTCCTGCACGTGCTGAAAGGCACGTTGGGACTGAAGATCGGCATCGAGCAATATGAACTGCAGGCTGGCGACTCGGTGTACTTCGATTCTAGCGTTCCGCACACCTATCGGCGGCTAAGCAAGACTGCTTGCCAGGCGCTGATCGTTACGGCGGAATAGTTGCAGGACAGTTAGTGTGCAAACAGCCCGTAGCCGCGGATCGGTGCGAACGCAAACGTCAGCACCAGCATAAGCAGTGCCAACAGCACCAGCGCCCGTCGATTTCTGTCGAGGGGAGGCCACTGCGGAACGTTGGGATGTCGCAGACCTGTGAACCCCAGGATCGCCGCCCAAACCAGCCATCCCGCCCAGAAGAGGCCCAGAGGTATGAGCACGAGAATGCTGGCGCGCGTTACCCACTTATGAGCTCGCGGCGCCACCGCGTAGATGATATGGCCGCCGTCGAGTTGTCCACCCGGCAAGAGGTTTAGCGCGGTGGCAAACATCCCAACCCAGGCTGCAATTCCGACCGGGTGCAGATACAAATTGCCCAGCGCAACCGCGTGCGGCGTGAGCGGCGCCAAAGCGCGATGTACGAGGCTGAAGACGAGCGGATAGCCAAGGTTTAGCGCCGAGTCGGCCGCCTCAGGCGGCATTGGCTTGGAAAGCGCAAGTCCCCAGAACAGGACGGGCAACGCCACCAGAAAGCCCGCGATCGGTCCGGCGATGCCGATATCGAACAACGCCTGCCGCGAGCGAATTGGCGACTTGATGCGGATGACCGCACCGAACGTCCCGATCAACGTTGGCGCGGGAATGAAGTACGGCAGGGTGGCGTAAACGCCATTTCTCTTGGCTACGATGAAATGGCCGAACTCGTGTGCCAGCAGAATTCCCATCAGCGTCATCGAAAAGGGAATGCCCAACAAAAGCTCCGCGGGGCGCTGGACCAGCCATTTCAGGTGAAACAGCGGAAGGGCAACCGACTCGTCACTAAACGCCGGCAGATTGTGCAGAAAGTTGTATTGCAGGCGCGCTCCTACCACGAGCGTCGTAAACAAGGTGACGAGCAGCAACAAAATGTGCAGCCAGTATGCGCCGCCGCGGACGAGGAGCGACGATATAGACCGGAGGACGGGCAGGTACTTCGAACGTGTAAGAGATCGGAGGCGTGGGATCAGACATCGTGTACTTGGATGATAGACGAAACTGCGCGGAAAACGAGTGATCGCTGCGCACCTCGCGCGAAGCGAGGGACACATGCCCCGCGCCGCGGCCGTCGGCCACGCCGAAACCTGGCCGCAGTGGCTACTCGATCGATTGCAGTTCCTTGCCCGGCTTAAACCGAACCGCTTTGCCGGGCGGAATATTCACCTCGGCGCCGGTGCGCGGGTTACGTCCAATGCCAGTCTTGCGCGGCCGGACGGTGAAGACGCCAAAGCCGCGCAACTCAATGCGATCGCCGCGCGCCAGCGCCTTCTTCATGCTCTCGAACACGGTCTCAACCGCGGTTTCGGCCTTGGTTTTGGTGACACCGGTTTTGGTGACGACTTCGTTGATCAGGTCCAGTTTGATCACTAGTGGCTCCGCTATATCCGCTCGCAGGGAGAGAGCAGCCCAGACTCAGGAACTCATGCGATTCTAACCGAACCGCACCGTTTCCGGTAAGTCTTAAGTTGACTTCGAGTTACGAGCCGATGCGCGAATCGTAGTGAACCTCGGCCCCATTGTCAACCAGTACCAGCATTCCGTAAGATGACGTACTTGGTAGAGCGGACCTTCAGGTCCGCGTCCCCGCTACTTTTACATTCAGGGGCTTTAGCCCCAAGGAGCCCCATGTCCATCAAGAGTGACCGTTGGATCCGCAAAATGGCCACGGAACACGATATGATCAATCCCTTTTCGGAGAAACAAGTCCGCGAAGGCGTCATCTCTTACGGTCTCTCTTCTTACGGCTACGACCTGCGCGTGGCCGACGAATTCAAGATCTTCACCAACGTCAACAGCACGGTGGTCGATCCCAAAAAATTCGACTCGCGCTCGCTGGTGAGCGTCGAATCCGACGTCTGCATCGTGCCGCCCAACTCCTTCGCCCTGGCGCGCTCGGTCGAATACTTCAAGATTCCGCGCGACGTGCTGACCATCTGCGTCGGCAAGTCCACCTATGCGCGCTGCGGCATCATCGTCAACGTCACGCCCTTCGAGCCGGAGTGGGAAGGCTTCGTCACGCTGGAGATCTCCAACACCACGCCGCTGCCCGCGCGCATCTACGCCAACGAAGGCCTGTGCCAGATCCTGTTCTTCCAATCCGACGAGCAGTGCGAAACCAGCTACAAAGACAAGAAGGGCAAGTATCAGGGGCAGAAGGGCATCGTCCTGCCGAAACTGTGAGAAGGCAGGGACTAGGGGGGCAGGGGCTAGGGGATAATGGATAGTGGATGGTTTTCAGCATTCAGCACTCAGCATTCAGTCATCAGTCGCAAAACTCACCTAGTAAAACTGTCATCCTGAGCGAGGACGCGACCGCCGTGGCGGACGCGTCCGAGTCGAAGGACCCCTATAACGCGAACGAACCCGCTTGTTACTATTCCCTGACCCCTAGCCCCTGCTTTCAAGTCCTTCACGCAGTCTCTTTTCCTTCAACTCTCCGGGTTGCGCATTGACCGGCACCTTTTTCTCTGGCTGTATTTTTTCGCACGCCGCACTACTCGCATCCATCAGCCTCAGGTTGGCCGCCGCGCCATGCAAAGCCGACAAGATCATCCTCGCCCGCCACTGCTCAAGCCGCTGCTGCACCACCCCGTGGATCAACTGCATAAATCCAATCTGGATCGCTCCGTCCTCCAGATATGACAACTCGAACTGGGCGTAAGGGTCGTTCTCAGAATGCGGGTTGGCCAAGAACACGAATAGATTGTGGGTGGCACAGCCTTCCCTAAGCCCGCGTGGTGATGGCAATATTTTTGATCGCGTACTGCCGGCGAGCCGCAGCGCGCGCCGCCAGGATTAATGTGTTCACAAATTGGGAACCAGGAGCCACGCCCAGCCTCTAGGTACAATCATCCCGTGCAACTGAAGCAAGCGCTCGCGTCCGCTGTGGAACGTCTCGACGCTGCTGACGTAGGCTCGCCGCGCATGAACGCTGAGGTGCTACTCATGTTCGTCCTCGGCGCCGATCGCGCCTACCTATACGCGCATCCCGAGCGCGACCTCACTCGCGAAGAGACAGCACGTTACGAAGAAGCACTCGCCCAGCGCGCGACCGGCATGCCCTCGCAGTACATCACCGGGCACCAGGAATTCTGGGGCTTAGATTTCGTAGTCTCGCCCGCGGTTCTGATTCCGCGCCCCGAAACCGAGCATCTCGTCGAGGTCGTGTTGGATCTGGCGCAGGGAATTCAGCTTCCCAAGCTGGTGGATGTGGGCACGGGCTCGGGTTGCGTCGCGCTGGCACTCGCGCACGAGTTGCGGGACGCCGAAGTCTATGCCGTCGATCTCTCAGCCGAGGCGCTGGAAATAGCGCGAGCCAATGCCGCTCGGCTGCAACTGGACGGGCGGGTGCGGTTCCTGCAATGCGATGTTCTGAAGCCCCTGTTCGATGAACCCTTCGCTGCCATCCCGAACTCCCATGCTGTCATCCCGACCGAGGACTTCAGTCCGAGCGGAGGGACCCGCTTTCCCAAGTTCCGCGATTTTGATTTTGTGCTCAGCAATCCGCCGTACGTCGCTTTCAGCGAAGCCGACAAGGTGCAGAAGTCGGTGCAGGAGTTCGAGCCTACGATGGCTGTTTTCGCCGGATTGCGTGGGACGGATGTGATAGTTCCGCTGATTGAGCAAGGGCACCGCAGCCTGAAATCTGGCGGTCGGCTGGCGTTGGAGATCGGTTACTCCATGCGTGATGTGGTCGTGAACCTATTTGATCCCACGATGTGGGAGGATGTCCGCGTCGTGCCTGACCTGCAAGGGATTCCTCGGGTGGTGGCGGCGAGGAAGAGGGACGCTATCTTGCCCAATCCTGGCAGTGCAGTCCTTTGACTCGGCGAAATTCGTAAAGGTTCGACGTTACGATAATCAGATCGTTGCGTAGGCACTGGGCGGCGATCAGAGTGTCGTACGAGCCGATTGTCTTGCCGGTTCGCTCCAGTTCTGCCCGGACCTCGCCGGCCACTTGCGCATCCTCTTCGTCGAACCGCAAGATTCCTGCCGGTCCCCGGAGAAAATTCCGCAAGGTCGCAGCGTTTTCGACCGGGCAGGAACTCTTATGCACTCCATACCACAGTTCGTGAAGGACCACGGTCGAAATCCAAATCGAAGCACGCCGGGCAATCGCCTCTTGAAACCGTTGTTTCACGGGGGTCGATCTGTCACGTAGTAGCGCGATGCAGATGCTGCTGTCGAGCAGATAGTTCATTCGAACAACTTCCGCTTCGGTGCTTTTGGCTGTTTACGACCGCCCGCCATGAAATCCTCAGACAGAGGGTGCCGGTCTATTTCCGCAAACCATTCCTCAACATTGGTGATGACTGGCTCCAAAACGACCGTATCGCCAACCTTTCGAACACGTACACGGTCGCCTTTGAACCGCATCTCCTGAGGCAGACGAACGGCCTGACTGTTTCCGTTGCGAAACAACTTGGCGATTTTCGTCATAAGGGCCGTCTCCCAGAAGAGTATATATTATTAGTATAGACTATAGCAAAAGCGCGAATCCCTTCGGCGCTCGACTTCGCAAATTGTTCTACCGTGCCAACTCAAGGACGCTCACACCCATCCGAAGCCCGTACGACTCAAGGGGCAACCACTCTGGAGTTCCTCTACTTAGCCCGGCGTCTGCTCCTCCGCCAACCGAAGACCATCCCGAACAGGAATCCGCCCAGCACCGCGATGGATAATCGTTTGCGATCCGCGAACGCAATGAAGCGGGTTCCCGCTGGACTGATCTCCAGCACGCCCTTGGGAGTGGCGATGATGCCGCCTCCGCCACCTCCGGCGCTCTTCCCGCTCGGCGTATCGGGTCCGGATGAGGTGTCGTGCGAGATTCCGCCACCACCCGCTCCCATCCCATAGCGGATTCGGGCGACCGGAATCACCGTCTTGTCGCCCACTGTAATGGGATCGCCAAAAACGCTTTTCACGCTCGCGCTGGTCTGGAACTTGTCGCCCAGCGTCCGCAGGATTTCTACAGGACCATTCATAAATCACCGCCTGGCTTTTCAAAGGTCAACAGAGCATTGGATGCCCGTCTAGTGCCGGAAGTGTCTTACTCCGGTGAGCACCATCGCCAGGCCCAACCGTGTTCGCCGTGTCAATCACTTCTTGGTCGCGTACCGAGCCGCCGGGCTGAATGACGGCCGTTGCGCCAGCCTTCGCAATCTCCTCGACGCCGTCGGGGAACGGAAAGAACGCATCGGATGCGGCAACCGATCCTTTGATCCCGAGCACCGACTTCATTGCGCCGATCTTCGCCGAGTCCACGCGGCTCATCTGCCCCGCACCGACGCCGGTGGTCTGGCCGTTGCGCGCATAGAGAATTGCATTGGACTTAACGTGCTTGCAGACCTTCCAAGCGAACAGCAGGTCGCGCATCTCCTGCTCGGTGGGTTTGCGTTCGCTGACCACTTTGAGGTCCGCCTCGGCCAGGGGGCGCATGTCATTGTCCTGTAGCAGGACGCCGCCCGAGACGTTCTTGATCACCCACTTCTGCTCCATGGGAACGACCTCGACCAGGCGCAGGTTTTTCTTCGCGGCGAAGACCTCACGCGCGGCAGGGTCGAATCTTTCCGCAGCGATGGCCTCTACAAACAGCTTCGCCATCTCGGTTGCCGTCTCGCGATCAATCGGCCGGTTCACGCCAATCACGCCGCCAAACGCTGACACCGGGTCGCACTCCAGCGCGCGCTTGTACGCCTCCGCGAGCGTGGCGCCCACTGCGGTCCCGCAAGGGTTAGTGTGCTTAATGATGGCGCACACCGGCTCCTGGAATTCCTGAGCCAGTTCCCACGCCGCCTGCAAGTCAACGATGTTGTTGTAGCTGAGTTCCTTGCCCTGCAACTGCTTGCCATTGGCAATGCCCTTGCCCGAGCCGTCGGAGTAGAGCGCTGCCTGCTGATGCGGGTTCTCGCCGTAGCGCAGATCGAAGGCTTTATGGAAGCTGAGGCGCAGAGTCTCGGGAAGGCCACCGTTGCCGGCGAGGTCAAACTTTTCGCGGTCGCCCTCGGGAGCGCTAATGCGCTCCAGGGTCGAAGCGATCGCCGAGTCATAAGCCGCAGTGGTTGCGAACGCCTTCTGTGCCAACCTCCACTTTGTCTGCAACGACAACTCTCCGCCAGACGACTCCATCTCTTTCGCAATTGTTTCATAATCATCCGGCGAGGTAACAATCGTGACATCCTGGAAATTCTTGGCTGCCGACCGCACCATCGACGGCCCTCCGATGTCGATGTTCTCGATCACGTCCTCGAACTCGACCCCGGGTTTCGCGGCGGTCTTCTCGAATGCATAGAGATTTACCACCACCATGTCGATGGGCTGAATGCCGTGCTCCCTTACTGCAGCGACATGCTTCTGGTTCCGACGCACGTGCAGGATGCCGCCGTGCACCTTGGGATGAAGTGTCTTGACCCGGCCATCGAGCATCTCCGGAAAGCCGGTGAGTTCGGAGATGTCCTTTACTGCTATACCGGATTCGCGCAGCAGCTTGGCTGTACCTCCGGTGGAAATCAGTTCCACGCCCAACGCTGAGAGTCTACGTGCAAAGTCGACCAGCCCTGTTTTGTCGGTCACGCTTAGAATTGCTCGCTGAATTCTCGCCATGGATGCCTCTTGAATTGGTCCGCCGAATCCACGCCGGCGAAACGCGGTTTAAGAATAGGGATCAGTGCCTTGCATAAGCTGACAACTACGGCTCGCCGCCAAGTCCAAAGGTGGTTCGCTAACGGTTGCATAAAGCCGACGGCAGTGTGGGTCGTCCTGTGATTCTTGGCGCCGCCCCAACCAGAATAGCGCAACCCCAACCCGCTCGCGATTGCATCTAACCTCTGAAGATATGCAGCACCCAATTGCCGTTGTGATTGCCGATGACCATGCTGTGCTGCGGGAGTCGCTGGCGGCCTTGCTGCAATCGCAACCCGACTTTGAAGTGGTGGGCGTCGCCGCCAATGGTGAGGAGGCCCTGCGACTCGTGCAAGAGCACCATCCCGAGGTGCTCGTCCTCGATCTTTTCATGCCCCAGAGCGACGGATTTGAAGTGCTGCGCACGCTGGATCGCGCGAGCAACCGGGTAGCCTCGGTGGTGCTGACCGGTTCCGATAGCCAGGAAGACTACGTGCGGGTCGTGAGGCTAGGGGCCCGTGGCCTGGTATTGAAGGGCGATGATCCGCAAAAGTTATTTGCCGCAATTCGCATGGTAGCCGAAGGCGAACTGGCCTTCTCGAATGAAGTAGCAGAGAGCGTGCTCAACACGATGGCCTCCGACAGGCATGCGGCCCCTACGTCGATGGGCCGACTCTCGGAGCGGGAGAGGCAAATCTCCTACCTTGTCGCCCGCGGATTGAAGAACCGCGATATCGCGACGGACTTGAAGATCAGCGAAAACACTGTAAAGCGGCACTTGCAGAGTATTTTTTCGAAGACCGGTTCCCGAGACCGGTTGGACTTGGCCCTTTTCACGTTAGGCGAGATCAATAAGGCGGCGTAAGAATAACCGCTGAAGGCCTCTGTGGTGTTGCGCGAACTGCGACCCGCGCTGCTACTTGCCGGCGCCAGCCGCCATCTTCTTGACCATCGCGATCACCAGCTTGCGATCGCTGTCGTTCAAGTTAGGCGAGTACCGGCGGATCTGGGTGAGGAAACGCACCTCGTCCTCCGCCAACTGCGGCGTGCTCTTGTTACCGTTTTCCCCCGAGCCGCCGCTGAAGAATTGGGCGAGCGGGATCTCCATTGCGGTCGCAATTTTTGCCAGCGTGTCCAGCGAGGGAATCGTGTGGCCGTTCTCGACCCGCGACAGATAGCAGCGCAACAGACCGGTGCGCTTTTCGATATCGCCCTGCGACATGCTCTTCTGCAGCCTGAAATTGCGGATGGTTTCACCGATGTTCATGAGGGATTCGTTTCCTGGAAGAAAGCGGCCATAGGGGTTAACTGCATAGTAATCAGGGGAACAAGCCAGTGGCAAGTGAAATCGTAGTGGCGGCAAGGATCTCGCCGAAATAAGTTCTACAGCGGGACCTCCATATACAGAAGCCCTTCTACTCCATCCTCCACCGAAATATCGTGAAAACCGAGGTTACGGTACATGTTGACTGCAGCCTGCATGGTCGGAGGGTGAGTGTCGAGCCTGAGGCGCTGATAACCAAGAGCCCGCGCCTCTTGTATGACGCGCTCCGCCAGTTCTCTTCCGAGTTTCCGGGTGCGGAAGGTCGGGCGGACGTAAAGCCGCTTCATCTCACAGGTAGCCTCCAGCGGATAGGGACGCAGGCCGACGCAGCCGGCTGGTTGGCCGGACACCGTTGCCAGAAATAACTTGCCCCGAGGAGGTCCGTACTCGCCTGGCAACCCAGATAATTCGGCGTCAAACGAACGGGAGCAGAGTTGGAGTGGCAACTCGGCCTGATATTGCCGAAACAGGCTGCGGACCTGCTCGACTTCGTTCGGAGTGGTCGCTTCTACAATCTCGCTCACAACGCGCCCAGGAGGGTTCATCCCATCAGGATGCCACCGTTGACCTTCAGCACCTCGCCGGTGATGTAGCCGGCTTCTTCCGACGCCAGAAATTTCACCGCGTGGGCGACATCGAGATCGGTTCCACCATGCCCCAGCGGAATGTTCTTCAGGATGTTCTCTTTCAATTCCTGGGGCAGTACCGAAGTCATGGCGGTCTCGATGAATCCCGGCGCGACGGCATTGACGGTGATGTTGCGCGAACCCACCTCGCGCGCCACCGACATCGTCAATCCAATCAGCCCCGCCTTCGAGGACGAGTAATTGGCCTGGCCCACCTGGCCAATCTGGCCGAAGATACTGGTGACGTTGATGATGCGTCCCCAACGTTGCTTCAGCATGGAGCCAATCACCGCCTGGATCAGCAGAAATGGGGCGGTCAGGTTGGTGTTGATCACGTCGTCCCAGTCGGCGCGCTTCATCCGCATGATCAACTGATCGCGCGTGACCCCGGCGTTGTTTACCAGGATGTCGATTTTGCCGAAGCGCGCAATCGCGGCCTTCACGCCGGCCTTAATCTCGTCTTCCTTGACGACGTCCATCTTAAAGACCGCAGCCTCGCCGCCCTTGCCGCCGATCTCCTGGGCCAGTTGCTCCAGCTTTTCCTGATTGCGTGCACACAGCGCGACCTTAGCTCCCGCCTCCGCAAGAACCAGCGCGCAGGCGCGTCCGATCCCCTGCGATGCTCCGGTGACCAGCGCGACCCGGCCTTCCACTCCTGCCATGAAGCCTCCCCTGTTAAGGCAAAGCAGGATTATAACCACCGCTGCCGAATGCCAGAGGAATTCGGTCTTCGTGCGGAGAAAGATGGGAGAAGTTTCGCGACAGAAATGGCATACGCCTGCTACCCGAGGAAAGTGGAATGCTTCTCCAGTTCCTGTGTCGTCGCTGCCGGTTGCCATGGCTTCGCAACCTGCTCAATAGTTTCCACGTTTGCTCCTTATTCTCAGCAGTGGGTCTAGCGAGATTCAGCGGTGGATCCGCCAAAACTTGGGCGCGATGGTCTAACTGAAATCGTTAGTCCTGCGCGAAAAGAGGGGGGATTCACACTCACTAATAATGAGGGTGACTGCTATCAGAGACCAAACGTGGTTTCTCCGATGAAAGTCTCTGTAAACTTGGATTTGTAAACTTGGATTAGCCATGAATATGCGCTCTTTCTCTAGCTCGCTCTTCTACTCCTCAAATTCCCGCCGCACCGCCGTCACGCTGGCCGCCCTACTCGCGTTGGCATGGGGCAGCCTCGCTTTCTGCAGCGAGATTCATGACGCAGCCAAGAACAATGATGTCGAGAAGGTCAAGGCGCTGCTCAAAGCCAATCCTGATCTAGTTTTCAGCAAAGACGACTACGGCGATACACCCTTGCACGACGCGGCCAAAACTGGCTACGTCGACGTCGCCAAATTGCTGTTAGCCAATAAGGCCGCAGTGAATGCGAAAGACGACCTTGGCCTGACGCCCCTGCACTTGGCGGCGAGTCATGGCCACAACGATGTGGCGGAGTTGCTGCTCGCCAACAACGCCGAGGTCAATGCGAAGGACAACCTCGGTGCGACGCCTCTGTTTGAGGCGGCGAGTCGAGGCCACAAGGAGATAGTGGAATTGTTATTGGCTAAAGGAGCGGAAATCAACTCGAAGATTTATGATAAGGCACTCGACGGGGGGACGCCTTTGTTTGCCGGTTGTACATCTTTGCATACGGCGGCGTTTCAGGGCCACAAGGAAGTCGTGGAAGTGCTGTTGGCCCACGGGGCAGACATTAACGCCATGTGTTACGACGACTACACACCTTTGCATCTGGCGGAGTTTAAGGGACACACAGACTTGGCGGAATTGCTGCGCCAGCACGGTGGCCAAGACAAGGCCACCAATTCCACTCCCGGCCAGACGCCTCACCCAACCATAACAAATATTATGCCCTCACAACGTCTGCAACCGCCATCGGTGCCACTATTAATGAGGCGGCGCGTAAAGGCGACGTAGAAAAGGTAAAGGATCTGCTCAAGAATGATCCTAATCTGGTTTTTAGCAACAACAGCGGTTGGACGCCGTTGCATGTGGCCGCGGAAAACGGCCACAAGAATGTGGCGGACTTGCTTCTAGCCAACAAGGCCGACGTCAATGCCAAGACAGGTCCCAGAAAACCCATAATCGTTTGTGGAGTTGAAATGAGTTCCGTCATAGTGTTGTGGTCACGAAAGGGGGGCTACTGGGATGCGACGTTGGCAGACGGACAGCTTGTAACACTCAATTGCGTCGGCGCAGATAAGGTTTGGGAGGCTCGTATGGCAGCGGAAAAAGGGCTGGAGCACGAGCATGTTACGCCTCTGCACCTTGCGGCGGAAAAAGGCTTCAAGGACGTCACGGAATTGCTGCTAGCCAACAAGGCCGACGTTAATGCCAAAAACAATCTAGGCTGGACGCCCTTACACTTTGCGGCAAGGGAAGGCTCCACGAACGTCGTGGAGTTGCTGCTGGCAAACAAGGCCGACATCAATGCCCAGGACAACAACGGTCGGACTCCCTTGCAATTTGCCGAAGGCCACAAGGACATTGTGAAATTGTTGCGCCAGAATGGCGGCCACAAAGGCCCCAAATGAACTCCCCCCGGTTTTGCACATAGGTTTTCCGAAGCCTGCATCAGCGTTCGTCAGCCCATTACCGCAGCCGCTCGGGTGCCCAGAACAAGACCTTCAGCTCACGCGCGAAATGGACAAGCTCGGGCTGCGGGGGAAGCTGGATGCCCGCTGGCTGGGCCATCGTGTTCTGCTCCACTTCAAACGTCGCTGGCTGCAAGTCCCACGGCAGATGGTGAATCTCGCCACGGTAGAACCGTTTGCGACTGAACGCATAGAGGCAATAACGCTCGGTGAGGAAGTGCTCAATCGATCCCGGCCGCGCGTGAAACCTCTGCGACGCCGGGCCGTAGGAGCAGCGCAGTTCGGCGGGCTTGGGTCCGTGCTGACGCTTTGAAACGTATTCGAGCTTCGGCCCGCCTCGCCCTTTCACCTTCATGGAGGCCTGCCAATATGGCAGACGGTAGAAGAGGCGTGCACCCCAGACCGAGGGCAAGCTGCTGGCATCGAGGCTGAAGAAATACACGCCCGGCTTGCCGTCATAAGTAACGTAGGTGCGCACGTTGATCTCGGAAAAATGTGACAGCCACGGCAGCGACGGAACTCCCGGTGGGCGAAGATGATTGACCCAGAAGGGCGTAACCGTGACCCACGCGCGGTGCTTGTACGTGTCGAGCGTTAGCACATCCGGAACCAGCGGACGGAGCGCTTCCGGCGCGACCGGATAATGCAGAAACAGCAAGTCGTTCCAGCGCTGCGTCATAATCCACGGCGCCATCGGGGCGGGCCACGGGCGATGCGCTGTGGCAAAGAGGATGGAATCGGCGCCCACCCACTGCGTCCGGCTCTCTTCCTGTCCGGAGAGATTGTCGGTGGGTGGCAATTGAGTACGCAAGTGAGTGGTTACGGCTGGCCGGCTGGGCCCTGGTTCAGCGCCAACGACGCATTGAGCGGCTGCGCCTGATATTGGCGGTGGAAGACGTCAACTACCGCCCGGCCCACAAACCGCGCTAGCGCTGTGCTATGCAGATGGACTGGCAGGGTGAAGTGGTTCACATCCGCATAATCCTGCACAAACTCGATCTTGCGAATGAAGAATGACGGAGACTTGACGACCGTCCCCTCCGACCGCACCAGGCTACCCGTGGAAGCATCCAGGTAAATGTGCCCTTTGAACAGTCCCGCCCGCTTATGGCGAGGCTTCACCTGGAAAACGTGGACCATGCGCCCGTCCAGGTCCTGATCTCCTTTGTAGGAAAACTTGTAGTTCGCTGCGGTGAGCGCCTCTTGCTCCGCGTCGCCCCTGGTCACATAGTCCACTTCCGATTGCAGGAGCCGGGCAATCACGTTGCTTTTGACGAACGCATCGCCGGTGAAACTGAGGGGTTTGAAGCTAAGCGACCGTGGCGCCACAAAAGAACGCTGCAACTCGAAGGCTCCTCGCTGCGAGGTGTCCGGCAACTCGGCCATCACCAGGGTCTCATCGGTGTACGAGCCCAAGCCCGAGTTCTGTTGCCCGTTGCGGCTTTGAAACGCCTGCAGGGCAAGCTCCGGTGCCATGGTCGGCACCTGGACATGCGGCACCGACAGCTCATGAACATTGACTGCAGGGAAAACACCGGCCCGGCCCGTACCACCCAGGTCGGACGAACTCGCGGACGCTTTGAACTGCGACGCTTGAGCGAACCCTAAAACCGGAAGACCCGCCAGAAGAATAATTGCCAGATACTTTTTTATGATCCTCAACATTGTCCTTGCTATTAAAAAGTAGGGAATATTGATTGTACCTTGTACCTATCGGCACGCCCTCACGAATAATTGCCGGGCGCCGAGGATTTTCCCTCGATTCCCACAGGTATCCCGGTTGCCGACAAATTCCATACCGCATATGATTCACGGCAATGTCATTAAGTTCCAAACCAAACAACAGTACTAGCGAGGTTCCCCGTCACCACGAGCCCAGCACCGAGGTCTATGCCGTTCATGGGGCTGACCCGGAAGTGTTGGCCTATGGCATGGCAAAGTATTCGCGCTCAGCACTTTCCATGCGGGAATCGCTGGCCGAACTCAATGAGCAAAAAGCCGAAAAGTTCCTTAACACCTTCTATTTTCAGTACGGACATCGCAGCATTGCGGATTTGGCGCATGTGGCTTTCGCCATCGAGCGCTTGTCGATTCTTGCCGCCACCATCGCCGTCGACGAGCCACGCTGGGATGGACAGGAACGCTCCACCCGTTATCAGGACTTCCAGAAAAGCGGATACTTTGTTCCCGATTTTGGGGAGGATGTCAGCGCCCGCGCTCTCTACCGCGAGACCGTTGACCTGCTGTTCGCCGAATATCGGCATTTCTCCGACGAGATGTTCCGCTACCTGCGGGACCGCACGCCTAAGCCTGACGAAATGAAGCTGGAGGCTTACGAACGCACTCTTCGCGCCCGCGCCTTCGACCTTTCGCGATACCTGCTGCCGCTGGCGACGAATACTTCGCTGGGCCAGATCGTCAGCGCCCGCACCTTGGAGACGCAAGTATCGCGCTTGTTGTCGGATCCGCACGCGGAAGTGCGCCGGATTGGCGAGTTACTGAAGCAGGCGGCGCGCGAGGCCGCTTATAACATAAATCACGCGGGTGCTCAGAGCCTGCTGGAGGACATTCGACAGGAGTCCGCGGAGCTTGCCGATCGCGCACAGCAAGTGCTTTTGCGTGACGTACATGTAGCGCCTACGCTGGTGAAATATGCTGAATCCAATGCCTACGAGACGGCCACCCGTCGCGAATTGAGCGGGGCGGCTGCTGAGTTGCTCGGTTCGTTGCCTATGGATCCCGCTCCCCTGGTCGACTTGCTGGAGGAGGAGCCACTCGAAATCGAGTTGGCCACCACCCTCCTCTACCAGTACTCGCACCACTCTTATCGGCAGATTCGCCGCGTGGTTGAAGGCCTGACAGGGGCGCGGCGCAACGAAATCATCGATCTTGGCCTGCGCCATCGTGGCCGTCATGACGAGGTTTCGCGCGCTTACCGTGCCGGTCAGCAATTTCGCTTCGACATCCTGATGGACATCGGCGGCTTCCGCGATATGCATCGCCATCGCCGCTGCGTGCAGATCGTGCAAGGCTACACGGCTGCGCACGGCTACGACGCGCCAACCGAGATCGATTCGGCTGGTCTGACCGGCCGCTACGATTCCGTGATGGAGCGTGCGCGCGATGTTGCGGCTGAGTTGGCCGCGCGCGATGCTGTCGGCGCGGAAGAAGAGTCGCAATACGTCATCCCGCTGGCTTTTCGCAAACGCACGCTGTTCAAGATGGACCTTTCCGAGGCGATCTACATCAGTGAACTGCGCACCGGCGCGGCCGGCCACTTCTCCTATCGCAACGTGGCGTATGCGATGTATGAAGCAGTGGCACAGCGCTATCCCGCGCTGGCCAAGTACTTCCGTGTGACCGACGTGCGCGAGCCGGTGGATTTACTGAAGCGTTGATTCCGGGATTCGGCGACGGATTTCCTTCAGACGGTATCGTCCAGCGCGTACTCGAATTCGTAGAAATGCTTTCCGTCGACAATGTTGATCGTCATCGTACCAGCAAGACCCAATAGATGATCGGTGCCGGAGTCAGGGACCACCCTAATCGTTAGGTGCGGTGTGCCTCTTGTCATGGTGCCGCTGTGCTGGAGCAGGAAGCTACCTTCGAGGCCATGCAGCGTTCCGTTGACCCGCTCGATGGCGACGTAGCCAGCAGAGCCCTTAACGCGGGTGCCAGCGGTCAGCATCTCACCTTTGCTGGTACCCTCGAGATCGCCGTGGAATTGTTTCTCGATGGACATCCGGCCGAGCGTCGCGTCGGCGCCGTCGCCCATGGTCTGCGGCGTCAGTTTGACTTCGAATCTTCCACTTGCCTGAGCGGCCATAACATTTGTCTTATAGACCGAATTGGATTTGGGAAATGCACCGCTGCGTTGCTGCGGAGCCAAAGGATAACAGATCAGCAACTGCTACCGCTGCTCGGCTGGCAAGTTACTTTGAGCGTCGAGTATTACGGAAGTTTGATTACCTCTTTCGTACTTTCGTCACTTGACAATGCGGAGGCCGGGCCTACGCTCTCAGTTAGGGCTCGCATTGCGTCATACCCGCCCGGACGGCGGCAGGGCCCCGTGACCAGCCGCAATCCCAACGATTGCTGGTCATTCGCTTTTTATTCGCTTTTCCGAGGTATTTAGATGTATAATTCACCGTCGGTACCCATGCGCCTCACATCGCGAAATTCCTATTACTCCACGGCGCCTGCCTCACTGACCCATCGCACTTTATCTCAAGCGGCCCTCCCGAATGATTGCTGCGCCGGGACGGAGCCGCCAAGGAGCGGCATTCATGGCGGACGAAAAAACTGAAAAAGGCCGGGCCATCGACCTGGCCATGTCTCAAATCGAAAAGCAATTCGGCAAAGGCTCCATCATGAAGTTGGGGAGCAAGGGCGCGGTCGTCCCCATCTCCGTGATCTCCACCGGGGCCATCTCGTTTGACGCGGCGCTGGGCATCGGCGGCTTCCCGCGCGGGCGAGTGGTCGAAATCTTCGGGCCGGAGTCGTCAGGCAAAACCACCATCGCGCTGCAGGTAATTGGCGAGGCCCAGAAGCAGGGTGGCATGGCCGCTTTCGTGGATGCCGAGCACGCACTCGATCCCATCTACGCCGCCAAGTTGGGTGTGGATGTGGACAACCTGCTGGTCTCGCAACCTGATTACGGCGAACAGGCGCTGGAGATCGCCGAGGCCCTGGTGCGTTCTGGCGCAATCGATGTGCTAGTCGTTGACTCCGTCGCGGCGTTGGTTCCCAAGGCCGAACTTGATGGCGAAATGGGCGACAGTCATGTTGGCCTACAGGCTCGCCTGATGTCGCAGGCGTTGCGCAAACTTACCGCCATCGTGGCCAAGTCGCACACCTGCCTGGTATTCATCAACCAGATCCGCGAAAAGATTGGCGTGATGTTCGGCAATCCAGAAACCACAACTGGCGGCCGCGCGTTGAAGTTCTACTCTTCAGTGCGCATTGATATCCGCCGTATTGGTGCTATCAAGGATGGCGACCAGGTCGTCGGTTCGCGCACCCGAGTGAAAATTGTGAAGAACAAGACGGCCGCGCCGTTCCGCGAAGCCGAGTTCGACATGATGTACGGCGAAGGTATCTCGCGCGAAGGCGACTTGCTCGACCTGGCGGTCAATGGAAACCTGGTGGAGAAGTCGGGGTCGTGGTTCAGCTACAAGGGCGAACGCATCGGCCAGGGCCGCGAGAACGCCAAGCAGTTCCTGAAGGAAAACAAGGACATCGCCGCGAAAATCGAGACCGACGTACGCAAGTCGCTCGGCCTGATCTCCGTGGAGGACAAGGCACAAGCCGCGGCCGCCAACGCAGAAGCCGCACCCAATGCGACGCCCAAGGGACCGGCCGGGCGGAAGTAAGGCACGAAGATAACGTTTGGACAATCGAAGAAATGATTGATAAGGTATGCCTGAAATGAGACCGGTCACGTCGCGCATTCTAACGGGTGACAACCGAGAACTTCTTCCGTCGATACCAAAATAATAGCGGGTCGAAATGAAGAAACTCCCTCACAGACATGAGCTAATGAGACCGACTGTTGAGGCAATACAAGCGCTCGGCGGGTCAGGTTCCGTGGAAGAAATCGTCGAAAGGGTAATTTCACAGCTTGGAATTCCTGACGAACTGGCCAGTCAACCCTATATCAGCAAGCGCGGACGGGAAGATGCGAGAACGCAATTGGAATATGATTTGGCTTGGGTAAGAACGTATCTCAAGCAACTGGGGGTTCTTGAAAATTCTGCACGCGGTGTCTGGGCGTTAACGGGTAAAGAGTTAGAAACAGATTTTTCAGTAACGCAGCTTGCTACGGAAAAAATCGGCCCAGCAACTGATTGGCGCGAACTTATCAACACTTTCTTGCTTGAGACACTCTCTCCAGCCGCTTTTGAACGTTTAATTCAGCGCGTATTGCGAGAAACAGGGTTTGTCCAAGTCGAAGTGACAGGTCGAACCGGCGATGGTGGAATTGACGGAAGGGGAATTGCCAAAATCAATGGTATCCTCAGTTTTAGAGTTGTCTTTCAGTGCAAACGTCGCCGTGGCGGAGTCGGTGCAGGGGAAATTAGAGATTTTAGAGGGGCAATGCAGGGACGCGCAGATAAGGGTCTGTTCGTCACCACAGGTTACTTCACGCGCGATGCGCTGAAAGAGGCCACGCGTGACGGTGCAATTGCGATTGATACAGTCGATGGCGAAAAGCTCGCAGAAAAGCTCAAGGAACTTGGATTGGGGATCAAAATTGAACTGACGGAAAATGTGAGCGTCGATGAAGACTGGTTCAAAACAATCTGACCACAAAATGACAGTTTGTTTAATGTGCGGCGCGGCGTCCGATGATTTTTGGCAAACACGGCCAGCCCGACGTATCCTACTTCGCCGCCGCCCGCGGCCCGGCGATCCAAGAAATATTTGCACCCTTTGCGACGAATGCGAAGAGGGTCTGCAAAACACAGCTCCTCCCAGGCCAGATCGCATTCATCTTTTATCTCAGGTTCGCCGGGCTACGATTGACGATCAGGAAGCATTGCTGAATTGGTTGTCGAAAAAATTTGGGCGTCGCCCCGAAAAACTTAACTGAGACACAACCTATTGTTTTCCCTGATTGCCTCTGGACGCAACCCAGAATAAAATCATCGAGCAGAAACTCCCGCCCTCCGAGGTCTCTTGAAGGATATCGTCGCCATCTATCCCGGATCGTTCGACCCGGTTACGAACGGACACTTGGACCTGATCCATCGCGGCAGCAAGCTCTTCGACCGGCTCATCGTGGCGATTGCACCGCAACCTCGACAAGGGCGAGGCCCTGTTCGACATGAACGAGCGCAAAGAGATGTTGGAGGCGATGACGTCCGAGCTCGACAACGTGACCGTCGATATTTTTGAAGGGCTGCTGGTGGCCTACTGCATCCAGAGAAATGCCAACGCGGTGCTGCGCGGTATTCGCGCGGTGAGTGATTACGAGTTCGAGTTACAGATGGCGCTGATGAACCGCAAGATGGAACCGCGCGTCGAAACTGTATTTATGATGCCTGCCGAGAAATACTCCTACCTCAGCTCGCGCATCGTGCGCGAGATCGCCAAGTTCGGCGGTCCTTTGACTGGGCTCGTGCCGGAGTTGGTCGAGGAACGAGTCCGCCACAAGATTGCAGAGAAACATTCGTTCGCCACGGGAACTCATCTCTTATGAAGGGCCAAACCATGACTGCTGCCGGAACCCAGCTCTCGTCGTTTCTGACCAACCGGATTCAACGCATCGAAGTTTCTGCCACCATGGCCGTGGTCGGTGAGGCCGAGAAGTTGCGCGCCCAGGGCGTCGACCTGGTGGACTTCGGCGCCGGAGAACCGCACTTCGCCACGCCTGCGCACATCAAGGAAGCGGCGATCGATGCGATCCACAACAACTTCACCAAGTACACCGCCGTCGGCGGCACGGCCGAGCTGCGCGACGCCATCGTGCAGCGCCATGCGGCCGATTTTGGCTCCGACTACAAGCGCGAAGATTGCATCGCTTCGGTCGGCGGCAAGCATGCGCTCTTCAACGCCATCCAGGTGCTGGTGGACCACGGTGACGAAGTCATTCTGCCGGTGCCGTACTGGGTCTCGTTCAAAGACATCGTCCGCTATGCGGGCGGCGAGCCGGTGTACATCGCCACGGATGAGAAGCACGACTTCGACCTCACCGCGGACATGGTCGAGCGCGCGATCACGCCGCGGACGAAGGTCATCCTACTGAACTCTCCCGGCAATCCATCGGGCGCGGTGATGAAGCCCGAACACATGGCGTCGGTGCTGAAGCTGGCGCATGATCGCGGCATCTATGTTGTGTCCGACGAGTGCTACGTGTACTTGAACTTCACCGGACAACTGTTCTCCGCAGGTTGCGTTCACGAAGTGAAGGAGCGGCTCATCATCATTGGCTCACTGTCGAAGACCTATGCCATGACCGGCTGGCGATTGGGTTACGCACTGGGCCCCGCGCCGATCATCAGCGCGATGCAGAAGCTGCAAAGCCAGAGCACCTCGAATCCCACCTCGATTGTGCAGAAGGCTGCGGTTGCGGCTTTGACCGGCTCGCAGGATTGCGTGCGAGAGATGCTTGCTGGCTACATCTCGCTTCGCGATAAGGTGGTCACCGGCCTACGTGCGATTCCGGGCCTCACCTGCGCCTCGCCGAATGGAGCGTTCTACGCCTATCCCAACGTTAGTCATTACTTCGAGCGCGGCGGATTGAACTCGGCTTCCGACGTGGCGCGCAAACTCCTGCACGAAGCGCATGTGGTGGTGGTTCCGGGTGAGGGCTTCGGCACGCAGGACCATATCCGCATCTCGTATGCGGTCTCAGCCGAGAACCTGGAGCGCGGCCTGGAACGTATGCGCAAATTCTTCGCCAGCGTGTAGGCTGATGTCTGAACTTTATCCACTCCTACTTGATGCCCATCTTCGACGAGCGGCCCTGGGGCGTTCGCGATCTTCGTCCGATTTACACCAAAATTGTGAAGGAGCCGATCGGCGAGAGCTGGCTGACTTGGGAAGACAATCGGGTGGCCAACGGGCCTCTGGCCGGACGCACTCTTGGCGAACTCTCAAAGCAATACGGCCGCGATCTGGTCGGTCAGGCCGCGCGTTTCGACGATCGCTTTCCGCTGCTGGTGAAGTTTCTCTTTCCCGGCGACAAGCTGTCGGTGCAGGTCCATCCCGATGATGAGCAGGCGCACAAGATCGGCGAGCCGTGCGGGAAAACCGAATGCTGGTATGCGCTGCGCGCGCAGCCCGGCGCTCAAGTTGCACTGGGATTGAAGCCCGGCGTGACTCTGGAGCAATTCAAACAGGCAATTCGAGGATACGCGCGCGGAAGAGTTGCTGAACTGGGTGGATGTTCATCAGGGGGACATGCTCTACGTCGCGGCGGGAACCGTTCATACCATCGGCGGCGGAATGGTCCTGGTCGAGACGCAGCAGACATCCGACATCACTTATCGCCTGTACGATTACGGACGCGGCCGTGAACTTCATATCGCGGAAGGATTGGCGGCGACAAAACTGCAGACGAATGCCGGCAAAGTGCTTCCTCGCACAAGTGACAGCCCTAATGTTCTGGTGCGCTCGCCATTCTTTGTAGTCGAGAAGATCAAGCTGCGCGAAGCGATGCACGCGGAGACCACAGCGGCTTCCCCTCACATCCTGGTCGCGGTGGACGGAGCAGGAATCGTAGAATCGCAAGGGATGGAGCCCATCAGCTTCGCTACCGGAGAAGCGGTGGTCATTCCAGCCAGCGTGCGAGAGTACACAGTCCGCCCGCAGTGGGAGCTTGAAGTCATGCGTATGTCTCTGCCCACGGAAGCAGTCGCGGAGCCGGAGACCGTGCTCGGGCAATCAATCACCGCGCCGTAATACACTTACAAGAGCGCTCGCCTCCATGGGCGCGAGGAATCGAACTCGGTGGCCACTTCAGGCAAGTTTTCTTTTTATCCCGTCATTCTCGCCGGTGGACGCGGCACCCGCTTCTGGCCCTTGAGCCGCAAGCGGATGGCCAAGCAACTGCTGCCGCTGAACAGCAAGAAAAGCATGATCCAGGAGACCGTCGAACGGCTGTCTCCGCTGGCGAAGCCGAAACAATTCTGGATCATCACCAACCAAGACTTGCGCCCCGCCATCGTGCGCCAGCTCAAGGGTCTTCCAAAACAGCAGATCATTGCCGAGCCCGTGGGACGCAACACAGCTCCGGCAATTGGCCTGGCCGCATTTCTGTTGGAGAGGAGCGACCCCACTGCGGTCATCGGAATGTTTCCCTCCGATCACGTAATCGTGGACGAGAAGCGCTTTCGCGAGGACATTGGTCATGCTGCGCGGATCGCTGCCGCCGGCGAAAATATCGTCGTGATCGGTATTTCTCCCACGCGCGCGGAAACCGGTTACGGCTATATCGAAGTTGGCGATCCGTCGCAGAAAGGCGTACTCCAGGTACGGCGCTTCACCGAGAAGCCTTTGCCCGAGGTCGCGGAGCAATTCGTCAAGGCGGGAAATTTCTTCTGGAACAGCGGCATGTTCATCTGGAGTGCGCGCACCCTTGCCAACGCGCTGCGCGAACATCTGCCGAATACGGCGCCGCTGCTGGAGAAGATCGCGGCAAGCTACGGAAGTCGCAGCTTCGAGAAGACCTTCGCGAGGCTTTATCCCAAGTGCGAGAACATCAGTATCGATTACGCAGTGCTCGAGCCGCGCTCCAAGAAGGGCGAAGCCAAGTCCGGCATCTACTGCATTCCGGCGAACTTCGGATGGAACGACCTCGGCTCCTGGACGGCGCTTTACGAACATCGCAACTTGGGCAAGAACGATGGCGGCAATGTCATTGTCTCCGAGCAGAACTTTACGCTGAATGCGGAGGGGAACTTCGTTCACTCCAAGCGGAAGTTCGTTGCGGTCGTGGGAGTAAAGAACCTGGTGGTCGTCGAAACCGATGATGCGCTGCTGATCACCACGCGCGAGCACGCACAGGACGTCGGCAAAGTGGTGAAGCATCTCGACGAGAAGAAGCTGAAGCGGCTGGTGTAGGAGATGGATGGCTGCGTGGATCGGTTATGCTCGCATACCGAGGTTTTGATGTTGACTATCCGACTTCCGCAATCGATTGAGAAGCGCCTGGAGCAGCTTGCCCAGCGCAACGGGCGCACCAAGACGTATTATGCTCGCGAGGCGATCCTGCTACATCTCGAAAATCCGGAGGATGCCTATGATGCCGAGCGGGTTTTGCGCCGCGTCCGGACTGGCCGCGAGCGGACCTACACGCTCGACCAGTACCAAAGCAGCTTGGGTGGCACGAATAATTGTAGGCGATACAGACCAGTTTCGCAATAGCTGTGCCCGGCTGCAGGGTAGGCGGCTCAGCACGAGTATACAGAGAAGAATCAAGCCGCTGAGATCGACGACCTCAGCGAAAGCAGATCGCGCAACGCGGCCTGAAGGCCGCATACCTCGGGGATGACACTAACCCCGGAACCACTTAGCGGCATCAGACTAAACCGGGCTGGCCTTTACGCTCGAAAGCAAGGTTTCATGGCAACACAGATCAAGTTCGGAACCGATGGATGGCGCGGCATCATTGCCGACGATTTTACGTTCGACAATGTTCGCCGCGTCGGCAACGCGATCGCGACTTACGTCCACAAGAACGAAGACGCCAGCAAGGGCCTGGTCGTTGGCTATGACACGCGCTTTGCATCCCAGCGCGCGGCGGAGATCGTCTCCGAAGTCCTGGCCGGGTCCGGCATCGCAGTGCGCCTCTCCGACGATTACACGCCTACTCCGGCGCTGTCGTACGCGGTCAAGAATCTGGGTGCGGCGGGTGGCGTGATGATCACCTCCAGCCACAATCCCTTCGACTGGAATGGCGTGAAGTATAAGGCGGGCTATGGCGGATCGGGCACGCCCGCCATCATGAAGTCGATCGAAGGTGAACTGGATTCGCCTCGACTGGAGCGCAGCGGTGGCAGCGTGACTCTCACGGACTTCAAGACTCCTTACATTTCCGCCATCAAGAACTTTGTCGATTTGAAGTTGATCCAGAAGGCCGGTTTCAAGTTTGCGATTGACGTGATGTACGGCGCGGGACGCGGCGTCTTGAAAGGAATCTTTGCCGAGAGCGGCATCGATCACCTGGAGATTCGCGGAGAACTCAATCCGCTGTTCCCGGGAATCAATCCCGAGCCTATACCGCCGCACATTGCCATGCTGCAGGAAACGGTAGTGCGCGACCATTTCCATGCGGGCCTGGCCACCGACGGCGACGCCGATCGACTGGGTGCGGTCGCCGAAGACGGCAGTTTCGTGGATGCGCACAAGTGCTTCAGCGTGATTCTGGAGTGGCTGCTGAAGCGCAAGAAATGGCCGGGCGAGATTGTGCGCGCGTTCAACACCACGCGCATGATCGACCGCATTGCCGCGAAGTACGGCCGCAAGCTGCACGAATGCGGCATCGGCTTCAAGTACATTTGCGATCTCATGCTGGAGCGCGACATCCTGATCGGCGGGGAAGAATCGGGCGGGATCGGCATTCGCCGGCACCTGCCGGAGCGCGATGGCATTCTGAATTCCCTGCTGCTGGCCAACATCATGGCGGAAGAGGGCAAGCCGCTTGGCCAACTGGTGCGCGACCTGCAACAGGAATACGGCGAGCATCACTATGGCAGGCTCGACCTGCACCTCAGCAACGAAGTGAAAGACGAGGCGATGCGCCGCGCCAGCGCGAAGCCGGCGACTATCGGCAGCTTCCATGTGCAGAAAGTGGAAACGCTCGACGGAGTAAAGTTTTTCCTCGACGCTCCGACCTTACGGCAACGGAGCCGAAGCCTGGGTGCTGGTACGCGCGTCAGGAACCGAGCCGCTGCTGCGCATCTACTGCGAAGCCGCATCGCCAGAGTTGGTGTCGCAGATCCTGAAGGAAACGGAAAGCTTCGTTGGGGCTGGTCACGCAACGCCGGTGACGCCAGTGCTGTCAGAGGCAAGTGAAAAGTAGCTTCCGCTGAGCACGGGCCAACCTGAGGTGCGTTTCCCGCAGTATTTCTGGCATACTTGAATCAAGCATCGCGACAGAACGGTTGCAGGCGCAATCGGTTCTCTCACTCCGACTGGATGGCAACCACTTCAAATCCGCAACCGGCCGATTCGCCGGAGGTACGCCGCTATAACCGCATTCAGCGCTGGCTGAGCATGGCCGACGCGGTCATCGGTTTCGCTCTGCTGGTGGTGCTGCTGGTCACGGGATGGACCGGCAAGCTTCGCGACTGGTCCTACCTGGGCGCGCATCAGTATTATTTTCTCGCGGTATTTCTTTATGTGCTGATGTTCTCGGTCATCGCCAAAGTTCTCAGCGCGCCTTTCGATTTCATCGGCTTCCGGCTGGAGCACCAATACCATCTCTCCAATCAGAAACTGCGCGGCTGGCTTTGGGACGAATGCAAGGGATGGCTGGTCGGGCTGGTTCTGGGCGCCATCATGGTGGAAATCGTTTACGCGATTATCCGGATTGCGCCGCAGCGCTGGTGGATCATCGCCTGGGCCGTTTTTGTCGGACTGTTCCTGCTGATGGCACAGCTTGCGCCGGTCGTACTGATGCCGATCTTCTACAAGTTCCAGCCGCTGGAGAATGATGGCCTGCGCGAGCGGCTGACCAAACTCGGCGAGCGCGCCGGCACGCGCGTGCGTGGCGTGTATGAATGGAAGCTGTCGGAGAAGTCGACGAAAGCCAATGCCGCGCTCACCGGAATGGGTTCGACGCGCCGCATCATTCTGTCTGACACGCTGCTGCAGAATTACAGCGACGACGAGATCGAAGCGGTGCTGGCCCATGAACTCGGGCACCACGTGCACCGGCACATTCTGAAGGGCATCTTGATGCAGGTGGGAATCACGTTTTTCGGATTCTGGCTCGTCAACCAGGTGCTTCGCTTCGTCATCGCGAAAGACTGGTTCCCGGTGCTCAGTCCGCCGGCTTTACGATTTCGCCAACCTGCCGCTCATCGTGCTGGTCGCGACCGTCCTGGGATTTCTGCTGATGCCGGCATTGAATGCGATCTCGCGCCGCCATGAGCGCGAAGCGGATCGTTATGCGTGGGAAAATATTCCCGCCATCGCGCCCTTCATCACCTCGATGCAGAAGTTGGCCGATCAGAACCTGGCGGAGCGCGAGCCGTCGAAGGTCATCGAGTGCCTCTTCCATTCGCATCCCTCGATCGGGAAGCGAATCGCCGCGGCCGAGTCGTGGGCGGGTAAGCAGCCGGAGGTCGAACCCGCAACCGCTTAGCTGAGCCTTCGTTTCGCGCAGAATTCCTTCCACTCGCCGCAAATCCTCTTCCGTGTCCACGCCCACGGTGTCGAACGGCGTCTCCGCCACGTGGATCGCGATGCCATGATCGAGGAAGCGCAGCTGTTCCAGGCGTTCGCTGCGCTCCAGTTCCGACTCTGGCCACGCGCAAAAAGCATCGAGGGCTGCCTTGCGATAAGCGTAGAAGCCGAGGTGCTTGTAGTAGCGCACCTGCCCGGTGCGGTCGCGATCGAAAGGAATGGTCGCTCGCGAAAAGTAGAGCGCTCTGCCATCCAACGCGGTGACCACCTTCACGGCATTGGGATTGTTCACGTCCTCGGGTGAGCACGGAGTCTTGAGCGTGCCTACCTCGACGCCTTCCCTCTCCATCAGATCGAGCAGGACGTCGAGATGCTCGCGTCGTGCCAGCGGCTCATCGCCTTGCACGTTCACGTAAACGTCAGCCTCGACCGCCTGCGCGACTTCGTGGACGCGGTCGGTTCCGCTACGATGCTGCGGCGAAGTCAGGCGATACGACCAGCCATTTTGGCGGCAGACGGCGGCAATCTCTTCTGAATCCGTAGCCACGATGACATCTTGCAGTTGAGGGCAGGCGCGGGCCGCTTCATAGACATAAGCGAGCATTGGGCGCCCATTGATCTCGCGGAGGACCTTGCGGGACAGGCGAGTGGACGCCAGCCGCGCCGGGATGATTGCGATTGCTTTCACCGCCTAGTTTCAAGGGAAGGGGCGCAGGATGCAAGCGCGGAAGGCAGCCAAGAACGCGGTTGACGAATTGACCGCAACCATTTGCGAAAAATAGAATCAATAACTTAGACAAGATCGTGGGGACCTCGCATTGCCTCTTTACGAATACCAGTGCAAAAAGTGCCATAGCCTGACGGAGCGAATCCAGAAGTTTTCCGATTCCCCTTTGACCGTCTGCCCGCATTGCGGAGGCGAGCTGGAGCAACTGCTCTCGGCGCCCGCCATCCAGTTCAAAGGTTCCGGGTGGTACGTCAGCGACTATGCCAAAAAGTCGTCCGGCGGCGCCTCGGCGAACGCCAAAGGGAACGGCTCGGCAGCGTCCACCACATCGGAAAGCAAAGCCGAGGGCAAAAGCGAGCCTTCCAAAAGCGAAACCACCTCCAGCAAAGACGCTTCCAGCTCCAGCAAAGACAAAGCCGCCGACAAGAAATAGCCTCCGCCTTTGCGTCTTCCCTTTCCCGTCGGACATCACAGACCTGTGTGATCTCCGTCTCAATTGGGCGTATTTATCGTAGTTTCGCGGGCAGCCACGCGTTAGAATGTGGCAGCGGACGAACACTCGTTCGCAGTACCGCTCTCTAAATCTCATACGCTTATTTAGTAACAGGAGGTAAAACGGTCATGCCGAAGAACGTAGTGACCCTGACGGACCATCGCACCGATAAAACTTATGAAGCACCGGTCGAGCACGGAACCATCCGCGCTATGGACCTGCGGAAGATCAAGACTGATCCCGAGGACTTCGGTCTCATGACCTATGATCCCGCATTCATGAACACCGCTTCATGCAAGAGCAACATCACTTTCATTGACGGCGACAAAGGCATCCTGCGTTACCGGGGATACGATATCGAGACCCTCGCCGAGCATTGCACCTATCTGCAAGTAGCTTACCTGCTGCTTTACGGCGAGTTGCCGACACCCCAGCAGGACAAGGACTGGACCTGGGAAATCACGCATCACACCATGCTGCACGAGACCACCAAGCATTTCATCGATGGCTTCCGCTATGACGCCCATCCGATGGGAATGCTGGTGAGCACTCTGGCGGCATTGTCCACCGTGTATCCCGAAGCGAAGAACGTCCATGACCCGGCAATCCGGCAGAAACAGATTGTGCGGCTTATCGCCAAGATGCCCACGCTGGCGGCGTATTCCTATCGTCACTCCGTGGGCCACCCGTACGTCTATCCCGACAACGATCTCAGCTACACCGAGAATTTCATGAACATGTTGTGGAAGATGACCGAGCCGAAGTACATGGCAAGCCCGGTCATCGCGCGCGCGCTGGATGTGCTGTTCATCCTGCACGCCGACCACGAGCAGAATTGCAGCTCGACTACCATGCGCGTGGTGGGCAGCTCGCAGGCCGACCCCTATCTCTCGATGGCAGGAGCGGCGTCGGCGCTCTCCGGCCCTCTGCATGGCGGCGCTAACGAAGAAGTGCTGCGCATGCTGGACGAGATCGGCTCGGTGAAAAACATTCCGGCTTACATCAAGCGAGTAAAGGAAGGCGAGCTGAAGCTGATGGGCTTCGGGCATCGGGTCTACAAGAACTACGATCCCCGCGCACGCATCATTAAGGCCGTCGCCGACGAAGTATTCGAGGTGACCGGACGCAATACCAGGCTCGACATTGCATTGGAGCTGGAACGCATCGCGCTGGCGGACGATTACTTCGTCACCCGCAAGCTGTATCCCAACGTCGACTTCTACTCGGGAATCATTTACCAGGCCATGGGCTTCAGCCCGGAGATGTTTACCGTGCTGTTCGCGATTCCGCGAGCGGCCGGCTGGCTGGCGCAGTGGAACGAAATGATCCAGGACCCGGAGCAGAAGATTGCGCGTCCGCGGCAGATCTACACCGGAGTGGAGCATCGCAAGCTGAAGACCACGCAGGATGAGAAGTCAGCCGTGAAAGTGGGCTAGAACAACCTCTTGGGCGGATGTACGTGGTAGTGCGGGCCTTCAGAGACTGTGTCGCGATCTCGTATGGGTTGCGGCAATGGAATGAAGCGGGCAAGAATCAGCCCCGAATGGGGCGAAAGAGCTTAGCCCAGCGCTTCAGCGCTGGGTAAAGTGGAAAATGAGCCCGAGTCCCGTAGGGACGACAGAGGTTGCGACACAGTCTCGCGTTAAGCCGCCCGCGCAATTCCTAGCTTCTGCCGCTGAGGTCGACGACCTCAGCGGCAGAAGCGTTTTTTTCTTCCTGCTTCTGAACGCGGGCCTGAAGGCCCGCACTCCCCGTGCAAGCGGATACCACAACCTTGAAAACTCGCTAATCCAATTTGCCGATATTGTTTTCCGTGTGACACTTGAAATGATGCCACTCCGTCGCGTAACTTGACTTATCGCTTTTTCGGGAGGAGCCAATGTTCAAAGGATTTCGAGATTTTGTCTTGCGCGGCAATGTGGTTGATCTGGCAGTGGGCGTGGTGATCGGCGCCGCCTTCGGGACGGTGGTCACCGCATTTGTAAAAGACCTGCTCACTCCCGTCATCGCCGCCATCGTCAAGAAGCCAGACTTCTCGGGCTTCTTCTTTGAAGTGAATGGCGCGAAATTCCTCTACGGCGATTTCTCGAACGCGATCATCTCGTTCCTGCTGATTGCACTGGCCGTCTACTACTTCGTGGTCTTACCGGTGAATTCGCTGATGAAGCGATTCGAGAAACAAGCCTTGCCCGATAAGAAAAAATGTCCTGAGTGCGAAAGCGATATACCCATCGGCGCTCGCCGCTGCGCCTTCTGCACGTCGCAGATTGCTTAGCGCCATTTCAAGCGGCGCAGCGCGTCAGCTCGATGAGGCGTCATCAGGCGGCATCGATCTTGTGCTTTGAGTTTCGCCAAGCGATCCGCAAACAGTAAAAATTGTATCGCCATTGACTGTTCAAAGCGCCAAAACCTGGACGGCACCCGTCCAGTCCCGACTTTTCCATGCATCCCTGCAAGCTATTGAAAAATGGCGGTTTAGAGACAATCAAAGTGATCGCGAATGGTGGTAATTCTGTGCTACAATCAATTCATACGGTCGGCCCCTTAAGTTGTTGACTTTTATAGTAGATAAGGGTTGTCAGAGAAGGTAACGGACCCTTTGTGGCGTCCGGGTGTGAGCAACGGAAACGCACGCTCGATGTGCGCCCGTTGGAATGGAGCAGGATGTCCCCGAAAGATTCCGAGTCGGCCGCAGCTGCGGCTTCCGAGAACAACAAATCTCTCGCAGTTCCGAACGAAAAATTCCCTCAGAAAAATGGGAAGAATGGCAACGGTAAGTCGGATGGAGAGTACACCGCCGATTCGATCAAGGTGCTTGGCGGCATGGAAGCAGTGCGCAAACGCCCGGCCATGTACATCGGTTCGACGGGCGAGTTGGGACTGCACCACCTGGTTTACGAAGTGGTGGACAACTCGGTGGACGAAGCCCTCGCGGGATTTGCCGACCACATCGATGTCACCATTCACATCGACAATTCCATCACGGTTGTAGATAACGGCCGCGGCATTCCGACCGAAGAGATGGACGTGGACGGCGAGCGTCTGCCCGCAGCGCAAGTGGTGATGACGGTGCTGCACGCTGGCGGAAAGTTTGACACCTCGACCTACAAAGTTTCAGGCGGATTGCACGGAGTAGGTGTTTCCTGCGTTAACGCGCTTAGTCATCTGCTGGAACTGGAGATCTGGCGCGAAGGATCGGTATGGGAGCAGAGCTACTCCAAGGGCGAGCCGACTACGAAGCTGAAGAAAACCGGCACTACGAAGAAGCGCGGCACCAAGGTCCACTTCCTGCCCGACAAGGAAATCTTCACCGCAACGGAATACAACTACGACACGCTGGCCCAGCGCTTGCGCGAAATGGCGTTTCTGAACAAGGGACTGCTCATCACCCTCACCGATGAGCGCACCACCGACCAGAAGACCGGCGAGCCCAAGCGCGCGGAGTTCAAGTACAACGGCGGCATTGCCGAATTCATCAAGCACCTGAATCGTGGCAAGAGCGTGCTGCATGACAAGCCGATCTACATGGAAGCCGAGCGCGACAATGTGGCGATGGAGATCGCGCTGCAGTATAACGATGGCTATTCCGAGACCGTGTTCAGCTTCGCCAACAACATCAACACCATTGACGGTGGTTCCCACCTTTCGGGTTTTCGCACGTCGCTGACGCGCACCGTCAACTATGCGGGCCAGCAACTCGGTTTGTTCAAGGACGTGAAGGAAAACCTTACCGGAGACGACGTTCGCGAAGGTCTGGTGGCAGTGGTGAGCGTGAAGTTGTCGCAACCGCAGTTTGAAGGGCAAACCAAGGGCAAGCTCAATTCCGATATCGCGGGTACCGTGCAGGCATTCGTGAATGAGCGCCTGGGAGCTTTCTTCGAGCAGAACCCTTCCGTCGCCAAGAAAATCATCAACAAGGCGGTCGAGGCCGCTCGTGCTCGCGAGGCCGCGCGCAAGGCCCGCGATCTGACCCGCCGCAAAGGAGCTCTCGATGGCGGAGGCTTGCCGGGCAAGCTGGCCGACTGCTCCGAGCGCAATCCTGAGCGCTGCGAGGTCTATCTGGTCGAGGGCGAGAGCGCAGGCGGCACCGCCAAGCAGGGACGCGACCGCCGCTTCCAGGCGATTCTTCCGCTGAAGGGCAAGATCCTGAACGTGGAAAAAGCGCGTTACGACAAGATGCTGGGCCACGAAGAAATTCGCGCCATGATCACGGCGATGGGCACGGGCATCGGCAAGGACGATTTCGACGTTTCGAAGTTGCGCTACGGCAAGATCATCCTGATGACCGACGCCGACGTGGACGGTTCGCACATCCGCACGCTGCTGCTCACGTTCTTCTTCCGCCACATGCAGGAGCTGATTAAGCGCGGCAACATTTACATCGCGCAGCCGCCGCTGTATCGCATCAAGAAGGGCAAGTTCGAGCAGTACATCAAGAACGATGCGGAGTTCGTGCGGGTCATGGTGAAACGCGCCGCCGACGGACTGGTCGTCCGCTACGGCGAAGGCGCCGCAGTGCTGGAAGGCGCTCCGCTTACCAAGTTCATGACCACGCTGAACGACTTCATCGGCTTCTTCGACAAGGTGGACAAGCGCATTCGCGATGAGAAGATCACCGAGCTATTGCCCAAGGCTGACTTGTTGAAGCGCGTTGACTTCGAGGGCGACAGCAAGAACCCTCCCAAGAAGATCGTCGCGCTGGAGAAGGCCCTGAAGGGGATTGCCAAGGAACGCGATATCAAGTCGGTGACACAGCGCTTCGAGGAAGAGCACAGCCTGTGGGAGTGCGTCTTCGTGAACTCGCAGGGCGCCGAGCACGTCATCAATTGGGAACTGGCGTCCACGCCTGAGTATCGGCAGATGATGTCGAAGTACAAGCAGATCGAGCTGTACATGCAGCCGCCGTACTCCATCGAGAGCGTGAAGAAGGACGCCAGCTCCGGCTCGAATGGCAAGGAAGAACTGAGCGACGCCGAGCGCGCCGACCAGGAAAAGGCCGAGCAGAAGAGTCCCAAGACCTCCAAGCGCAAGACCGAGGCGGAGACCGTGGAGAAGGCCTCGGCGCGTGAACTCTTCGACTTACGTGCTCAACGAGGGCCGCAAAGACTACACCATCCAGCGCTACAAAGGCCTGGGCGAGATGAGTTCGCAGCAGCTCTGGGAGACCACCATGGATCCCGAGCGTCGTACGCTGCTTTCGGTGAAGCTCGAGGACCTGACCGAGACCGAAACCATCTTCACCACGCTGATGGGCGAAGACGTGGAGGCCCGCCGCAAGTTCATCGAAGACAATGCGCTGGAAGTGAAGAACCTGGACATCTAGCCGTCAGTCTCTCAGCGGATGGTCAGAACGGCGACTCTGGTTCCCGGCTGTGAGGTCCGTGGCAGATGGCGCGTTTCGTTCGCGGTTCACAAGCCCGCACTGTTCAGGTCCGATGACGCGCAGCGGCGGTTGTCGTCATGATATTTGCCGCAGATACCGCAAATACTTTGTCCACAAACCCCCGCGTTTGTAGCACAATAGAGCTTCGCACTACCAAATGCTTCTTCGGGGGCACCATGGCATTCGCACAAAACCGTGGCACTAATCAACCGTCTTTGGAGCTTCGAACCGTTGACCGCCTGACGCTGGGCTTGATCGGGATGGGAGTCATATTCGCTTCTCTGGGTGCTGGTGAAGCCGTCTATCGGCTCGCCTTCTTCGATTTCGACGGAGCGACCGACCGTCTCCCGATCGAAATGTTGTTTGGGCTGGCGTTTGCCTGGCTGACCACGAAGCTGGTACGAAGGATCTATCAGCACCGCATGGAGACTTCCGCGAGGATCAATTTGATCTGGGACCGGAACCACAAGATTCGTCACGCGGTCGAAGCCATCACCCCCGTACCGCATCCAGCCAATCATCAGGCGATCCGAGTGATTCGTGAAGAAGTGGATCGCATTGAGGGCGCGCTGACCGACATACTGCCGCGATAAGTGCGTGCAGCCGTCAAGCTGCGCGTTGCAATCGCCAAGATTGGACAAATTGTCCGCGTGCGCGAGCACTCGTACGACGATTCTTCAGCCCTTCGGAGCCGGCTCAGAACGCGACACGATCACCGGTCGTTCTTGCCAACCAACTTTCGCTCCCAGCAGCACCGGCGTGTTACAACAAAAGCTCATGTCCATTTCGGGTATCCGCAGGCGAATTGGTGTGCCGCAGATGGCGGCGCTGCTTCTGTTGCTGGTCTTTCTCGCGCAATGTCTCTGGTTTTCGGCGCATGTGCCGTTGTCCGCCATGGAAGGCAGCTATGTCGAGGCTGGGCTGCTTCATCTCGAACGCCTGTCCAGCGCCGGCAGCAGTGAGCGTTCTCCGCTTGGTGCCGCTGCTGGCCGGAGCTGCCGCCCGCATCAGTGGCGCCGAAGATCACTACGCGCGGCTCGGCACTACCGCTTCTGGATCCGCTTGCCGTTCTTGTTCGCAGGGCTATTGCTGGGCGCTTCGCTTTGGTACGTTGCGCGCCGTCTCTACGGGAATATCGGCGGATACGTCGCGCTCGGGCTTTATTGCTTCTCGCCGGTGATGGTGGGATGGACCAGCCAGGCGGGGGCTGAGATCGTCGGCGCGTGGGGGGCCTTCGGACTTATTTTCACCTCCATTGCTGTGGCGCACACTCTCTATGCTCCGCGTGAAGTCGTGCTGTGGAATTGGCGGACGGATTCTGCTGATGGGGCTTTCCATGGCCATCTGCATTGGCGCTCAGTTCTCACTTTGGATTTTGCTGGTTCCCGCACTCGGTTTCATGCTCTGGGTCGGCCACGTGCGTCGCGGTGCGGCCCTGGCCATCTTTGCGGCGGCATGTGTCACTGGGCTGGTTCTGTTGTGGGCTCTCTACAGCTTCCGCCCGCTGCGTTTTCGGCAGGGCCCTGCTCGGCGCAGACTGGCTGGAAATTTCCTCTGCAGCCCTTCTCGTGGAACGCTGTCGCTCCCGCTGCTAGCAACTTTTTTCCTGCAAAACGGCGTCGGTCTGGTCCTGTTGCTGATGGTCACGCTGATCACGTTCGTGGTTTGGAAGCGGTCGCGATTCTTTGGCACGGCAGCGCCATTGCTTACCGGTGTCCTGCTGGTGGTGCTGGCCTTGCGCCTGCATTTTGCGGGTTTCACCTTCCTCTTCGTTGCACTGCCTTTCCTGATTTTGTTTATGGCCGGCGTGTCGGCGGACCTGCTGCAAAGCCGCTACGCAGTGCTGGCCAACGCCGTAATCGTTGGCGTACTCATCGCCAACGCCATGATCGACATTTACAGCCTGCTCCATCTAACATCCCGAAGCCGATAGAAACTTCCCCGCATCTAAGGGGTTGGATTACACTGAGGGGCAATGAGGGACGCGAGCCAATTCGGGTGGCCGAAGGGCCGGCAATTCGTTCAGGCGCCTGGCGTGACGGTCCTGACGCATTTGCGTTGTGCGCCTGTAGCCTCTTGCTGGTCGCACCGTCGTTCGGCCAGGCGCGTGGCATCCCACCGCCATCGGTGACCTCGATGGGCAGTGGCCATTTCTCGTCGTTGCCACCTCCTAGTGTGACGTCGATGGGGCCCTACATTTACGGCTACGCATCATCACCTGTCGTATTCCAACGGGCCTTATCGCGGATACGGATACTCGCGGGGCGGCTGGGCCTACGCCGCCCCTTACTACTACATTCCGCTTGGCGATTACGGCTATATGACTACGATTACGTGGGAGGCGGAGTCCCGATCCGTACTCGGGTCCGCCAATTGGCCCGAACGATCCGACGCTGCACATCATCGTGGAGCAGCCGCCGGCGCGGTCATACCGCGCCGCACCGGAGGACACGCAAGCGGAATACACGCCACCTCAGCCAGTAGTCCGCGAAGAATCTCTCCCGCGCACGAGATGCCAAGCCCCTGCGAGCCAACAGTTCTGGTTTTTCGCGATGGCCACCATCAGGAAGTGACCAACTACGCCATCATGGGTCAAACGGTTTACGTTTTGGGTGACCGCACCCAGAAGATCCCGCTGGCCAACCTGGACGTCGCGCCACAGTTAAGGCAAATGACGATCGCGGTATGGAGTTCAAGGTTCCCGCCGCTCAGCTTCCTGCGCAGAAGAAAAATTCAGACTTGCAGCCGAAGGGAACGCCCGACCAGAACCCTAACCCAGCGGCAAATGTGGCGTCGGTTATGCCGTAAGGAATGGCCCCCCAAGCAGGCAAAGCACACGCTTTGCGCCAGTCCTTCGAATACCGCCAACAACCCCATGTAATCAACTGAAAACAAGCAATTTAACTGTATCCAAAAGCCCGTCGGCAGTGCTATAATTTGAAGTGCTCTTCGAACCAACAATCTCCTGAAATCGCAATGATTTACGAGCGATTCTGACGAGACTTGCAGAGCGACCCGCAGGACCGGTGCTGCATTCGCTAGCAGAGCAAACCGTCGCGCTTATGCCGCGCCGATCGCGCGAAATTTCGGGAACCAACAAGCCGAAAGCCAGCCAGCCCGCAGATGAAAGTTTGACATGGCAGACGATCCAAACCAGCAATTACCGCTCGACAATACTGGCCCCGGCGCGGCCAATGTGCAACCCGTCAACATTGAAGAAGAGATGCGGCGTTCGTATCTCGACTATTCGATGTCGGTCATCATTGGGCGCGCCTTGCCCGACATCCGCGACGGACTGAAGCCGGTGCATCGCCGCATTCTATACGCCATGCACGACATGGGCGTGCTGCATAACCGCAAGCACATGAAGTGTGCCGGCGTGGTCGGCGAGTGTTTGAAGAAGTATCACCCGCATGGCGATACCGCGGTTTACGACGCCATGGTGCGCCTGGCGCAGCCCTGGAGCCTGCGCTATCCGCTGATTGACGGCCAGGGCAACTTCGGTTCGGTGGATGGCGATCCTCCGGCGGCCTACCGGTATACCGAATCGCGCCTCACCGAAATTGCGGAAGAATTGCTGGCTGACATCGACAAGGACACGGTCGACTTCGTCGCCAACTTCGACGACACCACGGTCGAGCCGATGGTGTTGCCAACGAGAATCCCCAACCTGCTGGTGAACGGATCGAACGGTATCGCGGTCGGAATGGCAACCAACATTCCGCCGCACAATCTGACCGAGATCGTGGACGCGTGCATCACGCTGGTGAACAATCCTCACGCCACGCTCGCCGACCTGTTGAAGCACGTGCAAGGCCCCGACTTCCCGACGGCGGGCTTCATCTACGGACGGAGTGGCATTACCGAGGCCTATCGCACCGGGCGCGGGCGCTTCATGATGCGCGCCAAGGTTGCGATCGAGCACCTGACGAAAGACAAAGACGCGATCATCGTCACCGAGATCCCCTACCAGGTCAACAAGGCAAAGCTGGTTGAACGCATTGCCGAGCTGGTGAACAACAAGGTGATCGACGAGATCAGCGACATTCGCGACGAGAGCGACCGCGACGGCATGCGCATTGTGATCGAACTGAAGCGCAGCGCCGAGCCGCAGATCGTGCTCAACCAGCTCTTCAAGCACACCTCGATGCAGGAAAGCTTCAGCATGATCTTCCTGGCCGTGGTGAACGGCCAGCCCAAAGAGATGGGACTGGTGCAGGCCATCCAGCATTTTGTCGATCACCGCATCGACGTAGTGCGGCGGCGCACCGCCTATCTGCTGATGAAGGCCCGCGAGCGCGAGCATGTTCTCGAGGGCTATCAAGTCGCGCTGGATCGAGTGGATGACGTCATCCGCATCATTCGTGGCAGCGAAAACCGCGCCGAGGCCAGGACCAACCTGGTTGAGTATTTCACAGGCAAAACGGTCAACGTCTCCGAGAGTAACGCGAAGACGCTAGCCGGCAAGCCGGTGTCGTTGAAAGGCTTGGTTCCAACCCAACTCACGCGTCCCTTCGACACGGTGCAAGCCGATGCCATTCTGGAATTGCAGTTGCATCGTTTGACGCGGTTGTCGATCGACGAAATCCTTAAGGAATTGGCGGAGGTCCGCGGGCGCATTGCCGACTACGAAAGCATTCTCGCCAGCGAAAAGAAGCTGCGTGGCGTCATCGTCAAGGAACTCGAGGAAGTCAAAAAGAAATACGGTGACGCTCGCCGCACCGTCATCCAGGATGAGGCCGTCGAGATCAGCCTGGAAGATCTGATCGCAGACGAGCAGGTTGCGGTCACGGTAAGCCACTCGGGCTACATGAAGCGCACGCCGATTTCGACCTATCGTCAGCAGCGCCGCGGGGGCACCGGACGTAAGGGCATGAGCACGCGCGAGGAGGATTTCGTGGAAAATCTCTTCGTGGCGTCCACTCACGATTACATCCTGGTGTTCACTAACAATGGGCGGGTGTACTGGCTCAAGGTGTACGAAATCCCAGAGCTAAGCGCCGCCGGCAAGGGCAAAGCGATTGCAAGTCTCGTCTCCCTCCAAGCGGGCGAGAGCGTACGCGCGCTACTCGCCGTGCGCGATCTGGAAGAAGAGGGTAAGTACGTCTTCTTTGCCACTCGCAGCGGAACCGTGAAGAAAACGCCCCTGAAAGACTTCAGCAACGTGCGGTCGATTGGCATCAACGCCATTGCCATCGAGAAGGAGGACGAACTTGTGGCCGCCAGTTGCACCGACGGCAGCCAGATCGTTTTCCTGGCGACGCATGACGGCAAGGCGATTCGATTCGAGGAAGAGGACGTACGGCCCATGGGTCGCCAGGCCCACGGCGTCCGTGGCATGAGGCTGGGCAAAGGCGATTACATCGTGGGCATGGCGGTCACTCCCAAGGTACGCGGAAAAGCCAAGGACGGAGCGCAGCAGGAGGCGAACCTCATCCTCTCGGTCACCGAACAAGGCTACAGCACGCGCACCGATGTCGATGGATACCGCTTGCAGGCACGCGGCGGCGGCGGCACCATCAATGTCAAAACCACGGCGCGCAATGGCAAAGTCGTCTCCATCATGCTGGTAAACGAGGAGTCGGAGGTGATGGTCATCAGCCAATTCGGCAAAATCATACGGGTTGGCACCAAGACCATCCGCGCAGTCGCACGCTCGGCGCAGGGCGTGCGCCTATTGCACATGGAGGAGGGGGACCGCGTGGCCGCCGCTTCGGTTATTCCGCCGGAAGAGGTCAGCGAGAATGGCAACGGCGAGAGCGGATTGCTGCTGCAGTAACAGAGAAGCCCTCTTACGGGTTGCCAGACATAGGTGGAGATTCAGCGCGAAGCTGATCTTCTTTGCTGCTTTCCGGTCCGGATTACCGCTTGGGATGGTCGCGCACCTTCCTCGCAACCGGAGCTTTTAGGAGGCCCGAGAAAGAAATATGAGCCACAGCGGAACAGAAGGACTTGGGATTTCGCACAACCACAAAAACAACCGCAGTCGTTCAGGGGGATGGACGCGACCAACATAAGCCGTTGAAAAGGCTGGTGAGCGCGGAAGGAATCGAACCGTCAACCTACTGATTAGGAGTACTTGTGGGACCAAGAATCAACAACTTTGGCGCAGCTTGTACGGAGTGAGATCCGTTAGTAAAAATGCGGGTTTCAGCGCTTCGGCCTAGCGCGTAGCTAAACCCTTCCAAGTAGCCAGTGGGCACGATTTTGGGCACAGTCGCGTGGGGTGAACCCTTCCGTTGAGAGCCACCTTCGATTCGGACATCTCGTGGCGATTGGGTTCAGCCGTATCCGCTCTGCCCACAAGCCCGGAATCCGATTTACAAGACCTTCATCGCAATTTTCAACTTGACCGGGCGCGTCGTATCGACCTGATGCCTCTTTGCTGCAACCTCGACCTGTGGCTGCTAACCTTCGGACTGGCAGGACCGAGCATAATCGAGCGTACAGCTCCGCCAAAGATGGCAAGGCGGTCAAGGACAACCACTATGGCAGCTCAGGAGCAAAGTGCAGCTTCGGTATCCGAGATCAACTTGCTGGCGGGAACATTTGCGCTCGTTTGCAGTGTAGAGACCGTCCACATCTTTTAGAGCGCTTTCACAATAGATGTATCCGGTTGTACGGGTAGTGCGGCGCTTCAGCGCCGCGTTTGCTGCGGCCATTCGTCCCGCTTAAGCCGCTGCGGTCAACGACCGCAGCGGCTTAAGCGATTTTTCTCCCTGTCCCTATACGCGGGCCTGAAGGCCCGCACTACCCGTACGGGCGGATACACTAACTCCGGAACCGCTGTAGAAAGATCATGCTGCGAGCTCCGAAGGCTTCAGCCACGAGGTAGGATCCGGCATCGCGCTCAAAAGGTCTCGGGGCGAGAAGCTCATTTGCAATAGCGTTGCTATTCTGATCAATTTGGCTGTTGAGCGCTGAAACCCTGCAGCGCAGGTTCCCGTTATCGTTTGCGAATATATGTGTGGCCCTGAGCGTAACCGGCATTGCTCTGAGACGTGGATTGATCGCCGCAAGCATCTGTTGCGTTTCCTTTGTCACATACTTCTGAGAGCGACCTGGAGAGCCTTTGTGGAGTCCGCTTGACCGCTACCCAGGTCGAGAGTAATCTCGCGTGGGAATTCCTGACCTACAACCTCGCACACCTCTAGGAGGCTACTTATGGTCCCTCTCACCGCCCTCTGGCTGCCGATCCTGTTGTCGGCCATTATCGTCTTCGTCGCCAGTTCCATCATGCACATGCTGTTGCCGTACCACCAGAGCGACTGCCACCAGTTGCCCGACGAGGACAAGCTTCGCGCCGCACTGCGCGCTGCCGGCCTGAAGCGGGGCTTCTACATGTTCCCGTACAGCAGCCACAAGGAAATGAAGTCGCCTGCGATGCAGGAAAAATTCAAGGAAGGGCCGGTCGGCACGATGACCGTGTTTCCCAGCGGCCCGCCGGCGATTCCGAAGTTCATGGGGATGTGGTTTGTTTATTGCCTGGTGATCGGATTCTTCACCGCCTACCTCACGGCACACACGGTTGCGCCGGGCGTGAACTATCTGGTCGTCTTTCGCGTCGCCGGTACCGCTGCATTCATGGCCTATGGTCTGGGCCAGCTCAGCAACGGCATCTGGAAGGGTCAGCCGTGGAGCATGACCATCAAGGAAGTTGTCGACGGACTCATCTATGGCCTGCTGACAGCAGGGACTTTTGGGTGGCTGTGGCCGCGGTAGTATCGAATCTCTGACCAGCAACGCTGTTTCATTAGGCAATTGATGAGAACGACTTCCTTCCTAGGGCTGGATGACCTTCAGTCACAAGAACTGGTCTCGTTGTTGCGGCGGTATAATGAATGTCTGTCGGCAGGAGATCCCAAGTCATGACTGGAACCAACGGCAGCAATGGTAACGTCGCAACCCCTGTGAATCCGCGCTGCAGAGTGGATCGCCAATCGTCGCGAAGAGGCCGCTCGCAGCGGCGACGCCAACATGTCGCAAATGCATTTTGCGCGCAAAGGCTTGCTCACCGAAGAGATGCTCTTCGTCGCCGAACGCGAGCAGATCGCACCCGAACTCGTCCGCGACGAAGTTGCCGCCGGGCGCATGATCATTCCGGCCAACGTCAATCATCCTGAGTTGGAGCCGATGTGCATCGGCGTGGAGTCGAAATGCAAGATCAACTCCAACATTGGCAATTCGTCGGTCACCAGCAACGTTGACGAGGAGCTGAAGAAGCTGCACACCTCGGTCCACTACGGCGCTGACACGGTGATGGACCTCTCGACCGGTGGCGGAATTCACGAGATTCGCGAGGCCATTCTGCGGCATTCGCCGGTGCCGATCGGGACCGTGCCGATCTATGAGGCGGTCTCGCGCGTGAAGCGCATCGAAGACCTCAACGCCGACATCATGCTCGAGGTGATCGAAGAGCAGGCCGAGCAGGGCGTGGATTACATGACCATCCATGCGGGCGTGCTGGTGGAATACCTGCCGCTGATCACCAAGCGCATCACCGGCATCGTGAGCCGCGGCGGAGCAATCCTCGCACAGTGGATGGCCCACCACCACAAGCAGAATTTCCTCTACGACCGCTTCGACGACATCACCAAGATTCTTGCCAAGCACGACGTGAGCTATTCACTTGGCGATGGGCTGCGTCCCGGCTGTATCGCCGACGCCAGCGACGAGGCGCAATTCGCTGAACTGAAGACCCTGGGCGAGCTAACGAAGAAGGCCTGGGAGCGCGATGTGCAGGTCATGATCGAGGGCCCCGGGCACATTCCGCTCGACAAGATCAAGGAGCAGGTGGAGAAGGAAGTCGAACTCTGCTACGGCGCGCCGTTCTACACGCTGGGCCCTCTGGTAATCGACATCGCACCCGGCTATGACCACATCACGTCCGCCATTGGCGCGGCGATGATTGGCTGGTATGGGGCGGCCATGCTGTGCTATGTCACTCCGAAGGAGCATCTCGGCCTGCCCAACGACAAAGACGTGAAGGATGGCATCATCGCCTACAAGATTGCAGCGCATGCCGCCGACGTGGCGCGGCACCGCCCGGGAGCGCGCGACCGTGACGACGCCATCAGCTATGCGCGCTACACCTTCGATTGGGACAAACAGTTTGCGCTGTCGCTCGATCCCGAGACCGCGCGCAGCCATGCACGATGAGACCCTGCCCGATGCGTATTACAAAGAAGCGGCGTTCTGCTCCATGTGCGGCCCGAAGTTCTGCTCCATGAACTACTCGGCCAAGGTGGACGAGTACAACAAGCAAGTGCACGGCGTGGAGAAGAAGGACTATTCGGAGCTGATGAACAAGCTGGTGGCGATCAAGTAGTCTCGAGTAGTGCCGATAGCGGGCTACCTCACTAGCCGGCTTGCCATGTCGACTGCTCCGTGTAACACGCGAACAATTTCGGCTGACTTTGGCGCGGCTCTGTAAATTATGAGGTAGGAGCCAACTGGCCAGAATGAGCACGGGCTTATCTGTAAGGTCCGCGCGCCTATGTCCAATTCCTGGGTTTTCGGCGATCCTTTGGCAGGCATCAAAGATCTGCAAACGGACACGGCGGGCGGCTTTGGTACTGTCTTGGGCGACGTAGGCCGCAAATGTCTCGAATGTCGCTGGCAGCTTCGGGCGAGAGTTTGAAGCGTTTCATGCTCGCTTGCGCTTGCGTCCCAGCTCTTGTTCCTCTCGCTCGAGCCCTTTAAAGAACTCTTCTCCGTCCACCCACTGGCCACGTTTCAGGGACGACCAGCCCTGATTGATTTTGTGACGCAATTCCTGGATTTGTAGCTCTCGAATTTTGTCTCTCTCCTCAAAAAGCCGCAGTGCCTCGCGGACGACTTCGCTGGCGGAGTTATAGCGGCCGCTCTTCACCTTGTTCTGGACCAGCGTCTCAAGCTCGGCAGTTAGATGGACATTCATTATCTACTCTCAGAACTATGCGATCCGAAATTATCATTTCTGTCCAAGATGGTCAATCTTGGACAATGATCAAAAAAGGGGGCAACGCGGACATAATTGACCGCACTTTACGTGAAGTTACATCCTCAGGGCGTTCGCGTGTCCGTTTGCTACACTCGCTATCGTGAGAAGAATCCGCCCGAATGCCTGGATCTTCGCCTGCGCGTCAGGCATTCTCCAAGTGCTGATCTTCCCCAAGCCTGCACTTTATCTGCTGAGCTGGATCGCACTGGCGCCTCTGATTTACGCAATCCTGAAATGCCGCGAGCAAGATGTGACCATGGCGCTCGCCGATGGCGGACTGTTCCTTGCGCCCGCGACGGCATGGCAGGGATTCCTGCCTGGGCTATGTCAGCGGTGTCATCTGGTACCTCGGCAGTTGCTACTGGGTGTTCTACGTTATGCACGTGTACGGCGGGATTGGCATTGCAACCTCGTGCTTGCTGCTGCTGATGTACGCGCTCTATCTCGCCCTGTATCACGGGCTGTTTGGACTTCTGCTCGCTCTCATCGCCGCGCGACGCAACGGATTCAGCCTGCGGGCGCTGGTCTTCACACCGTTTGTGTGGGTCGCCATCGAACTGGCGCGAACCTATGTCACGGGATTTCCCTGGGACCTGCTGGGCACGACGCAGATCGACAACATTCCACTCTCGCGTGTCGCCACGGTCACCGGAGTGTACGGCCTCTCCTTTGAGATTGTGCTGGTGAATACCGCAGTCGCAGCCGCCTTCCTGGTGCCGCACGCGCGCCGCAAGGTTTTGCTCACCGCGGCGCTGGCTGCGGCAATCGCTCTACATGCCGGGAAATTGATAAAGCCCGCGGCGCTGCCGACCAGCGACGGAGCGACGCTGGTGCAGGCAAATATCCCCATTCTCGATTCCGGCGCGTGGACGCTCGACTACCTCACGCAGACGCTTGACTCACTGGCAGCGCTGAGCGTGAGCCCGCAAGCACAACAAAGCTGGCACGCCCGGACTGATCATCTGGCCGGAATCGCCCGCGCCATTTTTTGTCGACCGATCTGCATGTGCGCAGCACCCTGGCCAATGTGGCCCGCGCCACGGATTCCTACATCATCGCGGGCTCGATGGGTATTGAGCACACGGGCGAACCGACCCGCCAGCCCGACATTTACAACTCGGCGGCAGTGATTGCGCCCAACGGCGCATGGACGGGGCGCTACGACAAAATCCATCTCGTCCCCTTCGGCGAGTTTGTGCCGTTCGAGAAGTTGTTCAGCTTCGCCAGCGGCCTTACCCGCGAGATCGGGACATTCGCCCGCGGCAAATCGCGGCTCCCGCTGCAAGTCGGCGATAAGAAGATCGGCGCGTTTATTTGTTACGAGTCGATCTTTCCTGATGAAGTTCGGCAGTTCGCGAAAAATGGCGCTGAGCTGTTCGTCAACATCTCGAACGACGGTTGGTACGGCGAGGGAGGCGCTCCGTGGCAGCACCTGAACCAGGCTCGCATGCGCGCGGTGGAAAACAATCGCTGGCTGCTGCGCGACACCAACACTGGCATCACGGCGGTGATTGACCCGCTGGGACGGGTGGTGGCCGAGGCTCCGCGCAACCAGCGCACGCAATTGCAGGCAGCATATTCGCTGGAGGAAACCACCACGTTCTACACCCGCCACGGCGATTGGTTCCCGCTGGTGTGTGCGATAATCACTTTGCTGGGACTGCTGTTGCGCGTCATCAGACCTGCGGGTCTGGCACAGCCGTGAGCGGTGGAAGATCCTATTCACCACAGAGGCACGGAGACACAGAGAGAAATCAAAAGCAACCGCGGATTTCACGGATAAACGCGGATCATGAACCAAGAGCAAGTCTAAGAGCGAAAAGCGAAACGAATATGGTCGAAGAATTAGAACAGGAATACGCAGCGCTCCGCGACAAGGTGCGCGATCTACAGGAGTATCTTTGACGCGCCCAAGCTGCGCGAAAAACTGAGCGAGATCGAAAAGCAAACCGCCGATCCTACGCTCTGGTCGAATCCCGAAAAATCACAGCAGGTCATGCGCGAGAAGAAGCGCCTGGACAGCTTGCTTGCCACCGAGACTGAACTGGCGCGGCGTTCGAGCGACATCACCGCCTATTTTGATCTGGCGCGCGAGGGCGAGGACGTCTCGAAGGAGCTTCGCCGCGAAGTGGACGAATTGCGCGGCCTGGTCGAAAAGCTGGAGACCGAGACGCTGCTCTCGGGCGAGAACGACGAGCGCAGCGCCATCGTGACCATTCATCCGGGCGCTGGCGGCACCGAGTCGCAGGATTGGGCCGAGATGCTGATGCGTATGTATCTGCGCTGGGCAGAGCGCCAGGGTTTCTCCACGCAGCTCTACGAGTATCAGCCGGGCGACGAGGCGGGCATCAAGTCGGCGACCTTCGGGGTCAATGGCGAGCACGCCTACGGGCTGCTGACCAGCGAGATCGGCGTGCACCGCCTGGTGCGCATCTCGCCGTTCGATCAGGCCAAGCGCCGGCACACATCGTTCGCCAGCGTGTATGTCTCGCCGGAAATTGACGAGACCATCGAGATCAACATCAAGCCGGAAGACATTCGCACCGACACCTATCGCTCCGGGGGCAAGGGCGGGCAGCACGTCAACACCACGGATTCGGCGGTGCGGATTACGCACATCCCGACCGGAATCGTGGTCGCCTGCCAGAACGAGCGCTCGCAGCACAAGAACCGCGAGCGCGCCATGAGCATCCTGCGCTCGCGGCTGTATGAGTACGAACTGGAGAAGAAGCGGGCGGTTACCAAAGGCATCGAGGATTCCAAGCTCGACATCGACTTCGGCTCGCAGATCCGGTCGTACGTGCTGCAACCGTATCGCATGGTGAAGGACCTGCGGACGCGAGTGGAGATCGGCGACGTGGACCGCGTGCTGGACGGCGACTTGAACGAGTTGATTCGGGGGTATCTGCAATTGCGAAGGAAAGAGCAGAAGGACTAAGACGATCCACGGATCGAAACGGATAAACACGATTCTCCGAGATAGGGGTAATCCGTGTTCATCCGTGGTTGGAATGCTTTTCGTCGGATAACATCGAACCATGGACAACTGCCTCTTCTGCAAAATCATCGCCGGGAAGATTCCCTCGAAGAAGGTGTACGAAGACGACAAGGTGTTTGCCTTCGAAGACATCAATCCCAAAGCGCCAACACATGTGCTCATCATTCCCAAGCGCCACGTTGTCGGATTGAAGGAAGCCACGCCGGAGGACGCCGAGATCCTCGGCTACTGCCAGCTCATCGCGGCCAAGATCGGCCGCGAGCGCGGCATCGAGGACGGATACCGCACGGTGTACAACGTGGGTCCGCGTGCAGGACAATCGGTATTCCATCTGCATCTGCACCTGCTCGGCGGACGCGACATGACCTGGCCACCGGGGTAGAAGAGCAGGGGCTAGGGGTTAGGGGTCAGTGGTCAGTGAATATGGCACAGCTTGTCGGTTTCCGATTGTTGCGATCTCCGGTGCACAGATCCCGGCTTTGCCGATGACTAGACTGGCTCTTAGTCCAACTAGCCTCTGACCCTAACCCCTAATCCCTAACCCCTAGCCCCTGCCTTCCGATCCCACGGGATCGAGAACTGCCGCTCGATCTTCTCGCGGTAGCATGGACCCGAGTTGTAGGTGCAGAACGGATACAGCTTGCCATCGGGCGTGGCGTAGTGGATGACGCAGCGCTTTACGCGCTCGATGTCGTAGTTGTACGCGTCCTGGAAGTGCATGCCCGCCACCAGCAGCGTGCGATACGTGAACGTCCCATCTTTTCCGTCGCGGCCAAGTTTCTTGTTCGTCATTCCCTGCAAGGTCTGCAGGAATTTCGTGAACGTCAATCCTGGCGGCGCAAGCTGCGGCTTGAAGTGCTTCTGCAGCGAGTTCCAGGCCTTCACCTTGCTGTAGAGTTTGAAGCGCGCCTTGCCGGCTGAGCGCGACAGCTCTTCCATGTCCTGCAGCATGTTGGGCACGTCAACAAACTGGGTGATAGGCACGGCCTTCTTCGACTTCTCGTCCACGAAAAAGTAAGTTCCGAGCGAACAATGCGGGTGCGACGAGATGGTGGGTACGCCGGTGCCACGTAGCGCAGCGGTCAGCTTGGAGAACGGCGTGACGCAGGCCAGCGGGAACCAGTCGGCACGCGCGATCGGTGATGCCGGTCTGCTCGCTGACGCAACGCGCCAGATCGGCAAGCGTAAAGCGCTTGGCCAGCAGTTCGTGCTTGGCAATGCGTCCGGTGAAGGCCACCGGCTGGAAGCTGATGCCAGAGACCGTGTCGACGTTCTCGATGGCGCAGCGCACGATGTCGCCGATCTGGTGATCGTTGACGCCCTTCACGATGGTGGGCACGAAGACGATCTTCATGCCCGTGGCGCGGCAGTTCTCGATGACGCTGCATCTTGGTCTCGAGTAGCGCCCGCCCGCGGGTGCGAAGGTAAATGTCGTCGGTGACGCCGTCGAATTGCAAGTAGAGCGTAGCCAGTCCGGCAGCCTTCGCTTTCTTCGCGAATTCGAGATTGGCCAGTTCGATGCCGTTGGTCGCCGCCTGAATGTGGGTGAAGCCCATCTCGCGCGCCATGCTCAGAATCTCGAAGAACTGGGGATGAATAGTGGGCTCGCCGCCGGAGAACTGCACCACTCGGCCGTCGACGGGCCGCTCGCCACGCAGTGTCTGCAGCATGGCGCGGACCTGCTCAATGCTGGGCTCATAGAGATAGCCTGCGACGTTGGCATTGGCGAAGCAGACGGGGCACGTCAGGTTGCAACGGTTGGTGAGATCGACGTTGGCGAGAGCGGTATGCGAAGTGTGCATGCCGCAGAGGCCGCAATCGTCAGGACACGACTTTCCGCCTTCGATCTGCGGATTGGTCAGGCCGAGATTGTCGCCGAAGTTCCACTCCTCCATCTTGAGGTACAACTCGACATCGCTGAAGATGATGTCGCGAAAGATGCCGTGCTCGGCGCAGGATTTCTCCATCACGACCTTGCCGTCCTCGGCGAAGATGTCAGCCAGGATCACCTTATTGCATTCCGGACACAGCGACTCAGTCTGCTTGGGCAAGCCTTTCTGCAGCGGCTTGATAGGCGAGCCGGTGTAGGTCACGTCCGGTTGCAGGATGCGCAGCCCGGGCCGCCGGGTCGGCGAAGGCTTCTTCGTTCTGATTCGGGTTATTTGGCAAGGCAGGAATATTGACTTCCGGCGATAACGTCTGGGTGCTCACGTCGACTCCCTCGAAGATCAAGTGGCAGCGCAGACGAATGCAAAGTGTAGGCACGTTAGCTGAAATGGGATATGAAACGGCACACCGCAGCGCTGCCACATGCAAGAGATTGTCATGCTTGCGGTCATGCGTAGACGCAGTGCGGTGGCTCACCTTGGGGAGTGAAGCAGGTGTGCAGCGACCGGGAGGAATGCGCAGCCAACGGGCCTTTCACGGCGGTGAACGGAAGCTCGAATTTCGGCTTCGATACGTGGGGTCTTGGCACGCCGGTCACAGCCTTGGCTTGCAGTCAGGGCGTAGAATCTTGTGTTTCACAGTACATCCTGATGTTGGCGAGAGAGGTCTCATGGCAAAGCATCCAAGAAAGACCATGCAAAGAAGCCCGAAGCCGAGACGAAGGACAGTTCTGCAAAACAGAATGAAGCTTCCGCAGTCCTCAGTAAGAAAGACTACGAGCGCGAGCTCTACAAGCTGCAGATTGAGCTGGTGAAGCTGCAGGAGTGGGTGAAGAAGACCGGCGCGAAGATCATCGTTATCTTCGAAGGTCGCGATGCGGCCGGGAAGGGCGGCGTCATCAAGCGCATCACCGAGCGGGTAAGCCCGCGGGTGTTCCGCCTGGTCGCCCTGCCGGCCCCGACCGAGCGAGAGAAGACGCAGATGTATATGCAACGCTATGTCGCGCAGCTGCCGGCGGGCGGAGAGGTCGTGATCTTCGATCGCAGCTGGTACAACCGGGCCGGCGTGGAGTACGTGATGGGCTTCTGCCAGCAAGGAACAGCACCGCAAATTTCTGCAGAGCTGTCCCAGCTTCGAGATGGCGCTGGTGGACAGTGGCATCATTCTGTTGAAGTACTGGATGGATGTCAGCGAGAAAGAGCAGCACCGGCGGTTCCTGGACCGCATCAAGGATCCCGACGAAGCGCTGGAAGCTGAGTCCGATGGACCTGGAGTCGCACCGCCGTTTTTACGACTACTCGCGGGCGCGCGATGCCATGCTGGCAGCCACCGATATTCCGCAGGCGCCGTGGGTCGTGGTGCCTTCGGATGACAAGAAGCGCGCGCGGCTCAATTGCATCGCCGACCTGCTGAGCCGGATTCCGTATGAGGAGATTCCGTACCATGCGCCCAAGCTGCCGCCGCGGCAGAAGTCGCACGGGTATCGAGGAACCCAGGCTAAAGCACCAAGTGGTGGCGCCGAGGTACTGAGGCATCGGAGTGGTCAGCTAAAACATATGGCGGGCGACTGTCGTGATCGGTTACTCACTTCAGCCGCCCGCCATATCCGCCTTGCACTTCAAGCGAACGATAGCCGGGACGCAGAGCCTCGTTGTCACCGTGGAATCGCGAAATTGTAACTTCTTTGTAAAAACTTGATGGCGTCTTCACGCGCGTAGATATTTATAAGTGTCTTTCCAAATGGTCTGTTTGGGCCGGATTCATTAGGCCTCCTGCGGAGTACCTGCGTACTCGCTCCGGTGTCGGCTACAATCGGCCGATGACCTCCTCTCGCCTGGAACGCGTGCAGCAGCAGTTGCGGCTGTACGAGCATCCGCTGGTAGAGTTCGACGCGCGCGCCAAAGGCGAAGCTGTGGAGGTGATCATCCGTCCGCGCTTTACCGATCCGCCGGTCCACACGTACTACTTCGAGCTGCATCCCCGCGATCTGGACGACTCGCAATTCGAGTGGGCTTTTCAGCGCCAGCTCTTCGACTGCCTGCACGATTACCTGGTCGAGATGTTCGTGCGCACGCCGCAGCACCGCAAAGAGAATCAGCAGATGGAGCGCGAAGGCAAGCTGTGACGAGCCAGCCCAATGAGCCTGAGAGCGGCGCCGCGTCCTGAATCGCGCCTGCGCCAGCGCATCGCGGACGAGATTCGCCGCAATGGCCCAATTCCGTTCTCGCGCTACATGGAGATGTGTCTCTATGAGCCCGATCTTGGCTATTACTCGCGCTCGCGCGAGCAATTTGGCAAAGCCGGAGACTTTTACACCTCGAGCGACGTTCATGCTGTGTTTGGCCGCCTGCTGGCGCGGCAATTCGAGGAGATGTGGCGCGCGCTGGATTCTCCGCAGCGCATCGACGTCATCGAACTGGGTCCAGGACGCGGCCTGTTTGCGCGCGATGTGCTGGATTGGTCGGCGAAGCAGTTCCCGGAATTCTCGCGCGCTCTGCATTATGCGCTGGTGGAGCAGTCGGCCCACTTGCGCGATCGATTGCAGGAACGGCTGGCCGAGCACATCGCGGCAGGAAAAGCGCAGCGTCTTCGAGTCGCTGGAAGCGGCGGCGTTCGACGGCAGGAGAAAATATCATCGTCTTCGGCAATGAATTCTTCGACGCTCTTCCGGTTGAGGTGGTGGACTATCGGGGCGCGTTGCGGATTGACTATGGAGAACGGCAGATTCGTGGAGACGTTCGATTCCGCCAACCGCAGCCGAAGCCGAATTCCTCGATCGCTACAGTGTTCATCCGGAAGAGGGCGAGCGGGTAGAAGCGACGCTGGTGTCATTGGAGTGGATGGAGCGCATCGCGGAAGTATTTCGCGGTAAGCGGGGCTTTCTTGTCGTGATCGACTATGGCTACACGCGGGAGGAGCAACTGGCGGGACGCCATCGCGACACCATCATGAGTTACCGTCAGCACACCGCCAGCACGTCGCCTTACGAAGCGCCAGGCGAGCAGGACATCACCGCCCACGTAAACTTCACGGCGATACGCGCAAGAGGCTTTGAGCGCGGACTCGATCCCGTGGCACTGCTCACCCAATCGCAATTCCTCCTCGGCATCGGAGAAGAAACGCAATTCGCGGACGCATTTCAGGATTGCAAACTTCCCCAGGAGCACGCCAAAGTGGCGTTGCAACTGAAACACCTGATCTCGCCCACAGGCATGGGAGAAACGTTTCAGGTGCTGCTGATGTCAGCGGGAGTAGCAAAAGAAAAGGCCGCTGCGTTGAGCGGCCTGAAACTGGGGCGGTTCCGAGGTTAATGCCCCCGACCAGAGTCCGAATTACGGCATGCCGGGCTTGTCGGGACTCGGAGGCTGGAATGGCGATTGCAGATACTTGCGCGCCTCGTCGAGCGCGTTCTGAGTATTGTCGTTGGTCTGCAGAGCCTGGCGGTATTCGTTGGTGGCGCGCTCGCGCTGCCCGGTCAGGTCGAAGATCTTGCCCAACTGGATGTGGCTCCAAACCTCGGTCCAGCGCGGCTCGCCGTCGCCGTTGAGCGATTCGCGATAGGCGTTCGCCGCCGACTGATAGTTGTGCTGCAGGAAGAACACCTCGGCGATGCGATAGTGCGCCAGCGAGCTGTTCTTGTTGATGTCGAGCGCCTTCTGGAATTCCTTCAGCGCTTCGGTCAGGTCGCCCTGTTCCACGTCCTGCTGGCCGCGCATGATGGAGGTGCGTACCTGCATCTCCTGCGAGTTCTGCAAGACGTCATTGTTGGGATCGATGGTGATCCGGCGCGGCTTGCCGAAGGTCTCCACCGCGTAGGCGGAGTTCGTGCCGGAAACTTCGATGCGCTTGGTCTCGGTCTTGCCGTCGGTATCGATCTTCAATTCCACCGGCATGCGGAAGAGGTCCATGTCCTGCTGAATCTCGCCGACCACGCGGAAGCCCTTCTGCGTGCGGTACACCGTGTACTTGTTCTTGAACTCAGGCGCGCCCGTGGAGTCCAGCCACTGGGTGAAGAACCAGGTAAGCTGCTGCCCCGAGCTCTGCTCGGCGATCTTGCGAAAATCGTCAACCGAGGCCGATTTGCCCGCATACTGGCTGACGAAGGTGCGCATGGTTTTGTCGAAGGGATTGTCGCCAATCACCCAGCGCAGCATTTGCAGGATCATGCCGCCCTTGTCGGTCACCAGCGATTGGAACTCGGGCGAGAACGTATCCAGTTTGCCGACATCCGCCAGCGGGACCGAGACGTAAGCCAGTGCGCCCACCGACATGTCCTTGGTGACTTCCTGAAAGCCAGCCGCACCGGCGACGTGCTCCACGTAAAGCGCCTCGGAATAGCGGGCGGCAGCCGTCGTTCAGCCACCAGTCATTCTTGCGTCGCCGGGCTCACCATGGTTCCGAACCACTGGTGCGCAACAGTATTGGCCAGCAGCCGGTAGTTGATCTTGCCGACAAAGGAGCGCGAAGCCAGCGCAGCGATTTCGGGCGCCCAGGCTGACGGAACCGTGTCATTGGGCAACTCGACGACGTTGAGCGTGCTGCTGAACGGGGGGCCGTAGGTTGACGTGTAGAAGAAAAACTCCTTCACCGCGGTGTCGGCGTACTGGGTTGCGAGCGCCTTATGCTCCGGCGTGGTGTACACCGTCACATTCAATCCGCCTTCGGTGTTCTTCGTCTGCTCCTACTTTCCAATCAAAATAGTTCCTGGAAAGCTCGGCCTTTCTTCGTAGCTGAAGGTGACGGTCTTGTATCCGGCAGGAACCGGCAGCTTGGTAAGCGTCGCATGGGCTGCACCGCCCTTGCGGCCGCCGCCTTCCGCTCCAGCTTCAGAAGCAGCGCCGGAGGTCTGCTTGCCGCTGCCGATAACGCTGTACTCGGAGGGAACGCTGATGCTGATGGTCGAAGTGAAGCGATTGATGCCGTAGCCAACCATGGGGAACCACCGCCCGGCGTACAGCAGATAAGTTATGGGATCGCCGATGTAGGCGAGCTTCAACCCCGGTACCGGGCTGTCATCTCCGGACTGGATTGCACCCTCGTATTCGAAGGTCAGGGTATCGCTGCTGCCCTTGGTCAACCCATTCGGCAAGGAGATGCGGATGGTCGAGTCCTGGCTGACCCGCTCGACCGAAAGCGGTTGGCCGCTGGCCTCGACCACGCGGGTCGGCCGTAACGCATTGTGTAATTCAAAAATGGCGATGGTGATGTCATCGAGCGCGGTGAAGCGGACGCGAGCCTGGGCCTTGATCTGATGGGTCTGCGGAGAGATGACCGCCTGGATGGCATAGTCGTTGACCTCGATCCGCGGCTTCTCAACCGCGAAGCACGGCGAAACCAGGCCGAAAACCGAAAGCACCAGAACTACGCGCACAAAAGATCGCGCTGCGATTTGCATTAGGGAGGTTGCTCCTGCTCTGCTGGTCACTATAAATGATGAAAAAAGCACTTGGAAAGATGCGCTGCCCACGGCCGCTGAATATGAGGTGAGGCCATACTCTTGCTGCTCGACCGCATTGTGCCGAAATCCCCAGCCGTTGCGGTACGTTCACGCTTGCTGATCCATCATGGTAAGTACGGCCTGAGCGGCCCGCTCGGATGCATTTCCGCCTGGTCCGCTCGGCTGCAAACGATCTCGCACTTCGCCGAAGTCCGCGATCATGGTCTCTCGCGCTTTCCCTTCTGGAATGAGCCGGCGAAGTTCGGCGCAAACCCTTTGCGGCGTGAATTCGTCTTGAACCAGTTCCGGAACGACGTCACGTTCTGCGATCAGATTCACCATCGCGAAGCGATCCACCTTTACTAGACGGCGGCCAAGGCTCCAGGTGAGCGGCGCCACCCGGTACACCATAGTGAACGGCGTTCCGATCAAGGCGGCCTCGAGCGTGGACGTGCCGCTGGCTACCGCCGCCGCACGCGCATGCAGCAGGCTGGCCCGGGCGTCGCGCGTAAAAGTAATTTTCGGGCCCGGATAGTTGCGCAAGAACGAAGCTACCCAGCCTGCATCGAGAGTGGAAGCAACCGGAACTATGTAAACGTATTCTGGGCCGAGAAGTTGCGCCGCTTCTAACAGCGTGGGGAAAATGCGAGAAACTTCGCCGCGCCGGCTGCCGGGCAGCAAGGCAATCCATTCGCGCGCCGGATCAAGCTTATGTTCCGCCGCAAACTCTTCTCGAGTCACCTGCGGCGATGGCAGGTCGGCGAGCGGATGGCCGACGAACTCCGCCTCAATCCCACGCTCGCGATAGAAGCGTTCTTCGAAAGGGAAGATCACCAGCATCTTGCGAACATACTTGCGCACGCGCTCGATGCGGCGCTGCTTCCACGCCCAGAGCTGCGGGCTGACATAGTAAATGACGGGCACGCCGCGCTTATGCAGTTCGCGCGCCAGGCGCAGGTTGAAATCGGGAAAGTCGATGAGCACCGCGGCGTCTGGCCGTCGCCGCTCGGCCTCGCGCACCACTTCGCGGAAGCGGCGATAGATGGTCGGGATATGCTTGACGACCTCGACGATGCCGACTTCGGCGATCTCTCGCGCATCCACCAGAAGGTCGCAACCGGCCGCGCGCATCTGGTCTCCGCCGACGCCGAAGAAGTCGATATCGGGCGGAGTTTGGCCGGAGACTTGGCAGCGCAAAGCTTCCATGAGCTTCGCGCCGTAAAACTCGCCGGAGGCCTCTCCTGCGGAGATGAGGATACGCACTCTAGGATTATGACAGGAAGGAGCCGTCAGCCGTCAGTTCGATTCGGGCCAATCAGGGCGCGGTCCAGGTTCCGCGCTGTTATCTCAGGCGAGGAGCGCGTCTTTTTGCCGTGCCCATTTAGACGGCGGCCTTCGGGCCAGCGTGGTCAGGATCCCTGGAATCGCTCCGTGGCTTGCCGAGCAGTGTCATCGATAGATACGCTCCGATCCACGAGCCTAAAGCCGCGAAGCATACATACATACACCCAGTTCCTGGTGTAACTGATGACGGCGAAGGCGGACAGCAAATACCACACGCCGCTCCAAGTCGCGGCCGGCACGCGCTTGCGGGACGACACGGCTGCATTGAACATGACATACACGGCGTCGGTCGCGGCTGTAGATGCGACGACGCCAAGGGCCAACCAGGGATGGATCTGCCACACGGTCTTCACCTCGTGTACGTGACGGGATTTTAAGCAAGCAGTGGTTTCGCGGTTAGTGTACCCCGCGGTGATCGCGCAGGGCAGCGAGCAATTGTGACCAGATAAGTGGTAATGGGAGCCGTACCATAGTGACTGACCAAGGTAATGAAGGAGAATCAAATGAAACTAAAGACGCTATTCGCTGTCGTCCTGGGGTCGCTCGTTGTACTCGCCCTGTCCCTGCCGGTAATGGCACAGAGCACCACACAATCCAGCACCTCGACGACGACACAGAATCCACCTCCGGCTCAGACGCAGAGCACCACCACGACGACGCACGAGCCAGCCTCTCCGCCGGTCCCGACCACGCAGACTACCGATACCACTACCAAATACAAGCATCACAAAGTGAAGCAGACCGACACGACGACCACCACAACCACGCCGCCGCCGCAGGTGCAGAAAGACACCACGACGACAACCACAACCCCACCCCCGCAATAGGTTGACACTCGCGCAGGTCCCAGGTTTCTTTGCTCCCACTCTTTTTGGTAATCGGCAGAAAGGGTGTGGAGCATCCTCGGTGTGATGCCTCTGATATGTGTCGAGCGAATGGATGGGAGCGCGTGGCAGACGAATCTTCAGCTGTTCTCGAAGCGCCCGCCGACCATCTGCACCAGTTTGAAGTAGGCGCTAGTCGTCCGCTGAGACGTTGACGCCCGGCGCGGAATATTCGTTCGCCACTACTGCGGGCGTAGGGATCTCCTGATCTTTGTACTGCAGCTGATACAGCTTCCAGTAGATACCCCGATTGGCAAGCAGCTGCTGATGCGATCCGATTTCGCGCACCTTGCCCTTGTGCATGACGATGATCTTATTGGCGCGCTGAATCGTGCTCAGGCGATGGGCAATGATGATCGAGGTGCGGCCTTCGACCATGCGGGTCAGCGCCTCGCGGACGCGGAACTCGGTTTCGGTGTCCACGCTCGAGGTGGCTTCATCGAGGATGAGGATCTTGGGATTGTGCGCCAACGCTCGCGCAAACGAGATGAGCTGTTTTTGCCCGGTGGAAAGCGTGCTGCCGCGCTCGCGCACTTCCTCGTCGAAGCCGCCCGGCAGCGAGCGAATGAAGTCCGCGACGTTGACCTGCTCAGCGGCATTCTCGACGGCCTGGTCTTCAATCCAGTGCGAGCCCAGGCGGATGTTGTCTGCAACCGTGCCGGAGAAGAGGAACGGGTCTTGCAGCACCACGCCGTAACGCCGTCGCAGATCGTTCAAGTTCATGTCGCGGATATCGACGCCGTCAATGCGGATGGCGCCCTTCTGCACGTCATAGAAGCGCAGCAGCAGCGAGATGATCGTGGTCTTTCCGGCGCCGGTATGTCCGACGATGGCAACCGTCTCGCCCGGTTCGATGGTGAACGACACATCGCGCAGCACCCAGTCGTACTCCAGGGCGAGATCGCCGTTTCCTCCCGCGGCGGACTTGAGCTTTTCCCCTTTGCTGGCAGCTTCTTCCGCAGCCTGCGCCATGGTGCGATAGGCGAACCACACGTGATCGAACTCGATGCGTCCAAGTCCGGCAGGTACCTTCGGCGATGCGGGAGTGACGATCTCCGGTGACGTATCCAGTAGCTTGAAAATGCGCTCGCTCGACGCCATGGCCGACTGGAGGATGTTGTACTTCTCGCTGAGGTCCTGGATGGGGCGGAAGAAGCGCTGCGCGTATTGCATGAACGCGACCAGCACGCCCAGGGTCACGAGGTTGCGCATGACCTGGCCGCCGCCGAACCACACCACGCAGGCGATCGCCGTCGCCGACAGAACTTCCACCACCGGGTAGTACACGGCGTGGGCCATGATCGCGTCTTTGTACGCGTCCATGTGGGTGCGGTTGATCTTCTCGAATTGCTCGTAGGACTTCTTTTCGCGATTGAACAGTTGCAGAACGACGATGCCGGTCACATGCTCTTGCAGGTAGGCGTTGATCCTGGCGATGGCGATGCGAATGCGCCGGTAGCTCTCGCGCACCTTGCGGCGAAAAATCGAAGTCGCGTAGAAGATGAGCGGGAGCACGGCGAAGGTGATCAGCGCCAGCCGCCAGTTCATCTTCAGCATGATGACCAGGATGAACAGCAGCACGAAGATGTCTTCGAAGATGGAGACCACGCCGGCGGTGAACATCTCGTTCAGCGCGTCCACGTCGCTGGTGACGCGGGTCACGAGCCGCCCGACTGGGTTCCTGTCGAAGAACGCAATATGCAGGCCCTGCAGGTGACGGAAAATCTGCGCCCGCAGATCGAACATCACCTTCTGTCCCGTCCACTGCATGATGTAGGTCTGGGTAAATTCGAGCAGGAAGCTGAACAGCAGCAGGCCGACGTACATGGCAGCGATCTGCGCGATACCGGTCAGCGGCCGGGGGCTGAGAAAGCGATCGAGCAGCGAGTGGGATTCGGTATGGCTGGCGAGATATTTGTCGATCGCGACCTTGGTGAGATACGGGCCGAGCACGTCGGCGCCCGCCTTCAGCACGATCGCAATCAAGGCGACGATGACCTGCACCCGATAGGGGCGCAGATAGGTGAGCAGGCGCTTCATCAGCCTGCTGTCATATGCCTTGCCTAATACCTCTTCTTCGTGGATGGAAGCCATGAGCCCTATGAGGATTGTAAACAAATGCCGGAAGTCATATAGACGAGAATGGAGGGCGGCGGGATGGAAAAGTTGGCCAGTACTACCGTTCCACGCCAAATCAAAAATCAATTAGCTGATCTTCCTCAGCACCAGCGCCGAGTTCTTCGATCCAAACGCGATGCAGTTGCAAACCGCGTGTTCGATCTCGGCATGCCTGCCCGCTTCAGGGACGTAATCCAGATCGCACTCGGGATCGGGCTTCTCCAAATTGATGGTCGGCGGAATTTGCCCGTGATGCATGGCGACCAGAGTGGCGGCAATACCGGCTGCGCCGCATGCCCCCTGGGGATGTCCAATCTGCGACTTCAGGCTGGACATCGGCGTCTGGCGGGCCTTTTCACCCAGCGCCAATTTCAACGCGCGGGTCTCGATGCGATCGTTCAACTGCGTGGACGTGCCGTGCAGGTTGACGTAATCAACGGCTGCGGCGTCGATGCCGGCATCCTCCATCGCCATCTGAATGGCGCGGGCCGGCTCTTCGCCACACTCCTGCAAGCGCACGCGATGGAAGGCCTCGCAGGTGGAACCATAACCTGCGACTTCGGCGAGGATTCGCGCCCCGCGCGCGCGAGCATGCTCGTATTCCTCCACCACGAACATCCACGAACCTTCGGCGACGACGAAGCCGTCACGATCGGCCGAGAAGGGCCGCGAGGCGCGCTCCGGTTCGTTGTTCCAGGACGAGGTCATGATCTTCATCAGGGTGAAGCCCTTCATGATTCCGGGCGCTATAGGCGCATCCACGCCGCCAACGACCATCACCGGCAGGAAGCCGAACTGGATTTGCCGCAGCGCGTAACCGAATGCGTCGGTCGATGACGTGCAACCGGTGGTGATGACGTGACTCATGCCGCGCAGGCCGAAGCGCATGCTGACTTCGCTGGAGAGCGTGCCCATGGTCCCGCTGGGAATGCAGAACAGGCTGACCTGCTTCACCTTTCCCGTCAGCCACAGTCGAACCTGCTCCTCGGAGAACTCCTGCGCGCCGCCGCCTGAGCCCAGCACCACGCCGATTTCACGTTGCTGCTCCAGAGAGAGTTTCGCGGTCTCGATACCGGCATCGGTCAGCGCTTCGGTGGATGCGGCCAGCGCCAGCGGCACAGCGCGCGAGACATGTTTGCGCTCGTGCGCGTCAACCCAGGCCAACTCGTCGAAATCCTGCACTTCGCCGGCGATCTGTACCGGCAGGTCGCTGGGATCGAAGCTGCGGATGCGCTTCACGCCGCTGGTTCCGGCCAGGACAGCGCGGCAAAAGGCCTCGTTGCCGATGCCGTTCGGGCTGACCACGCCCATTCCCGTGATGACGACTCGCTTTTTCATGAGAGAGCAATTAGCAGCTAGCAATCAGCAATTAGCCTTTAGCACTTAGCAATTGGCTTTTTCCCGTCCTCGCCGATGCCCGATGCAGCGGAATCACCGATATTACCAGCTAGTCGCTAGTTGCTAATTGCTAATTGCGATTCCCTGGCTGCTACTCTAGTACTCGACAGACCTTTCCGCGAATCACTTGTCACAAGGAATTTACATCTCGGTGCCGTTCTGCCGCACGAAGTGCAGCTTCTGCAACTTCGCTTCGGGAGTCTTTTCGCGCGCACTGTTCGACCGGTATGTCGGCCAGGTGTGCGCTGAGATCGAGGCTGCCGACGATATGGCGCGGCAACTCGGCGGACAGTTGGACCGTCACGTGGATTCGATCTATCTCGGCGGAGGCACGCCGTCGGTGCTCGCGCCCGATCAGTTGCAGCGCTTGTTTCGGGCCGTCCGCGAGAACTTTGAGGTCGAGCGCACGGCAGAGATCACGGTCGAGTGCGCGCCCGGCACCATCTCAGGCGAGGTCATCGACGTCCTGCTTGGCTGCGGCGTGAATCGGGTCAGCCTGGGCGTGCAGTCGTTCGTGGACAAGGAGTCTTCGTCCGTCGGCCGCCTGCATACGCGGGTCATTACGCTGGACGACATCGCGCGGCTGCGGTCGGGCGGTATCGGCAACATCAGCATCGACCTTGATCGCGGGCCTGCCGCATCAGACCGAGGAGAGCTGGGGACTTTCGCTTAGCGAGACACTCGCCAGCGGCGTGCCTCACGTCAGCGTTTACATGCTGGAGGTGGATGAAGATTCGCGCCTGGGCACCGAACTGCTCGCGGGTGGCAGCCGCTATCACGCGCACTTTGTTCCCGACGACGATCTCACCGCCGACCTCTACCTCGCCGCGTGCGAGCGCCTGGCGAAGGGCGGAGTGCAGCAGTACGAGATTTCCAACTTCGCGCGACCGGTTACGCATGGCATCGGGCTGCGCGACTCGAAACATAATCTTAAGTACTGGACTCGCCAGCCGTATCTTGGATTCGGAGTCGATGCGCACTCCATGCTGGTCGCGGGAGATGACCTGCGGGCGACGGGAGTTGAGGCGGTGCGTTTTGCCACTCCGGATTCGCTGGAGGGTTACTCGGCGGCTGCCGAACGACGCGAATCCAGTGCTTCTCGCGCAGAACAACTTCTGGCGTCGCGCGCTGCGGTCGATGCGCAGGCTGCGCTGGAAGAGTCGTTCTTCCTGGGATTGCGAATGAATCGGGGCGTTTCGCTTGCGTTGCTGAAAACACAGTTTGGTGAGGAGCGGATAAGCCGCTACCAGTCAGTCATCGCCGAGCTGACGCAAGATGGCTTGCTTGAGAATGCCGGTGAGTGGCTGCGCCTGACCGCCAGGGGGCGACTGCTGTCGAATGAGGTGTTTGCCCGCTTCCTGCTGGACGACCGGCTTTCCGCTGTCGCTAATCGCAAAGCTCGGTGAAGCAGGCAACATCGAGTTTCGCATCCCGGGCCTACTCGATATAAACTTTCCTCATGAAAAAAGGATACGAAGAGCGCGTTCGCGACAAGCATGCAGAGAAGATGAGGCAAGCCTCCGAGAAGGCCAAGGCGGAAAAGGCCCGAAAATCCGCCCAACAGAATCCAAAGGTGAACGAAAGAACGGAACCACATGAACCATAGGTTCCGGGGAAAAAGTTGGGCGATTTCCCGGCTCGACATTGCATGGAGCGAATGGTCTTCTCTTCACGAAAAGGCCCTTTTCCGCCTGCTAAACTCGAGGGTTAATTTTTCTATCGGTTCCATTCATGAACACCATCCTTGCCGGCCCTGAATTGAAAGCACCTCAGCAAACTATTGACCTGCGCAGCGACACCGTCACCAAGCCTTCGCCCGAGATGCGCCGGGCCATGTTTGAAGCCGAAGTCGGCGACGACGTTTACGGCGAGGACCCGACCATCAACCGTTTGGAGAAGCGCGCGGCGGAGGTCTTCGGCCGCGAGGCCGCGCTGTTTGTGCCCAGCGGAACCATGGGCAATCAGATCGCGATCAAGCTGCACACCCATCACGGACAGGAGATCATCTGCGAGGAGCGCGCCCACATCTTCGAGTACGAGATGGCGATGATGGCGCACTTCTCCGGCGTGGTACCCAGGACGGTGTGGGCACAAGACGGCATTGTCACCTGGAAACACGTCGAGCCGAAGCTGAAGAGCAAGAGCTATCACGGGGCGAAGACCGGACTGGTCTCGGTGGAGAACACGCACAACATGGCTGGCGGGACGGTCACGCCGCCCGGCATCTTCGACGAGCTCTGCGACCAGGCACATGCCGTGGGCCTGCCGGTGCATCTGGATGGAGCGAGGGTCTTCAACGCTTCCGTCGCCCTCGGCATCCCGGTGGCGCAACTGACAGCCAAGGCCGACACGGTCATGTTCTGCCTCTCCAAAGGACTGGGCGCACCCGTCGGATCGCTGCTGGTGGGCAGCGCGGAGTTGATGGACCGCGCCCGCATCTATCGCAAAGCGCTCGGAGGCGGCATGCGGCAGGCGGGCATCCTCGCTGCCGCCGGACTTATTGCGCTGGAACAGGGACCGCAGAAGCTGGCCGAGGACCACGCTAATGCGAAGTTTCTCGCCGAGGGATTGGCCCGGGTTGGCGGCATCAAAATCGATCCCGCCAAAGTGCAGACCAACATTCTGATGTGCGAGGTCTCCGGGACCGGGATGACGTCGTACGAGTTGGCGCAGAAACTTGCGGCACGAAATATTCTGGCCAGCGGCTTCGGCCCGCAGTTCATTCGCTTTGTCACCCATCTCGACGTCAGCCGCGAACAGTGTGCGCAGGCGCTGGAGATCATTGCCTCGACCTGCGGCGCCAAGGCGCAGCGGGCCTAGGTCAAGCGGCAAGGAGGCCTAACAAAGTCAGCCCGGAAGTGTTTACGGCGCTGCGGACGCCCGCCGGAAGTGGCCCCCCAGCGACCTCTGCCGTCCCTACAGGACTCGGTTTTGTTTTCCATTGCACCCAGCGCTGAAGCGCTGGGCTAAACTCTTTCGCCCCATTCGGGGCTGGTTCTTATATGTTTCGTATCAGGGTGGCAAGCCCATGCGAGGTCGCGACCAAGCTTTGAAGGCCGGTTCTAACGAGCATCCCTTAATCGGAAGGTTCAATAGCGAAGTGAAGAATTCCCTAAAATACCGCACGCCAGCCCCGGTCCTCTGGATGTGGGCCGTTCTGTTTGCGTGTGCCTCTCTACACGGGCAGGAAAACTGCGATGTCGAAGCCAAGCTCTTGCTTTCGCCGGAGCAGAGCCAAGCTGCCGCTGCGGCGCTCAATGCTAAGAAGGAAACGACAGGTCACGTTTACTTCTACGACACCCGCGCGCTCGACTTGTTATCGCACGGGGTGATCATGCGACTGCGGCAGGGCGCCGACAACGACCTCACGGTCAAGCTGCGTCCGACAAGCGGCCAGAGGTTCTCCGATCCATCCGCCGGACGCGAAGACTACAAGTGCGAGGTGGACTTGACCGGGAGCGGTGCGATCAACTCCTACTCGATCCGGAAAGCGTACACCGCGGAGTTACCGGAGACGGGAAGTGAAATTCTGGGGACGCTCAGCGCAGGGCAAAGGAAACTCTTGGAGCAGTCGCAAGTCTCGATTGATTGGACCCGTGTGAAGAGAATTGCCGGCATTCGTTATACAGCGTGGCAGATCAAGTCTCAGCCACAGTTCCGCAAACTCACGCTGGAACTGTGGGAGTGGCCCAAGGGCAAGGTTCTCGAATTGTCCACCAAGGTTGGGGCTGACACCGGACCGGCGACGTACAAGGCGTTGCAGGAACTCGTTAAGCAGAAGGGCTTGTCACTAAGCAGTGTTCAAGGACCGAAGACCAGCATCGTCTTGAAACGATTTACGGAGTCTGCCGCGCATTAGGGAAGCCAGGAATGCGGCACCTTTGGCGTGAGCCTGAAGGGTCTGTGTCGCAACTTCTGCCGTCCGTACAGGACTCGATCTTAATTTTGCACTCTACCCAGCGCTGAAAGCGCTGGGCTAAACTCTTTCGCCCCATTCGGGGCTCGATCTCGACCACTTGATTCCATTCTTGCAAACCGAGGTGGGCTCGCGGCGCACTCTCGGAAAGATCACTCTGTAGTCGTACCAAACTCGTCGCTGTTCACGCGTGACCATGATCGTCCGATTGCGAACATGGCCTCTGGATTGGCGCAGCAATAGACGACTTTAACCAACACTAAATCAGTAGCTTACAGCGAAGGCGGGTCTGGTAAGAGTATTGCACTTGTCTTGCTGGATTGCTAAGGAGTCCGGATGCGCAGCTTGGTCGATGATCTCCGCTATGCCATTCGCCAGATGTTCAAGTCGCCGGGATTTGCCGCGGTCGCGGTGATTACGCTGGCTCTGGGAATCGGCGCCAACACGGCCGTATTCAGCGTGATCGACGCAGTGATACTGCGCCCTCTGCCTTACGACAAGCCGGAGCGGCTGATCAGTGCGCAGTCCGCAGGCACGCAAAATCCCCAAGCCAATTCCATGTCCTACCCCGACTTCTTCGACTGGCGCGCCCAAAACCGCACCCTCGAACATCTGGTCTCGTATCACGACAACTCCATTCACCCTGACCGGAGTGGCGCGGCCAATGCATGTGGATGGCGAGGTCGTCTCCTGGGACCTTCTGCCTACGCTGGGGGTGAATCCTGAGCTGGGCCGAGGCTTTACCGCGGATGAGGAAAAGCAGGGCACGCGGGTTGTGCTGATCAGCCATGCGCTGTGGGTGGAGCAGTTCGGGGCGGACCCATCCGTCCTCGGCCGCAGCATCAAGCTGAGCGGCGATTCGTACACCGTCATCGGGGTCATGCCAGCGTCGTTCCGCTTTCCGGTGACTGCGCCGCAGAACGGAGTTTGGACAACCCTCGCGGTAGATGACGATCCTACCGATCCGCATCCCATGACGAAAAGCAGGGGCGCACATTTTCTGAGCACAATCGGACGGATGAAGCCGGGCGTCACTGTCGCGCAGGTGGACCAGGACCTCAAGCACATTGCCGGCAACCTGGCGAAGCAGTACCCCAATTCGAACGCCCGCCACGACTCAGCCGCGGTACAAACGGAGCTGGCTGCACTGATCGGCGACACGCGAACGGCGCTGACGGTTGTGCTGGGGGCGGTTGCGCTGGTGCTGCTGATCGCCTGCGCCAACATCGCCAATCTCCTGCTGGCGCGCATGCGCGAACGGCAACGTGAGATCGCGGTGCGCGCGGCACTGGGCGCGGACCGCAAACGGATCATCCGCCAATTGCTGGTGGAGAGCCTCGCCCTGAGTACGATTGGGGGACTTGCGGGATGCGCTCTGGCTTTCGCAGCCACGCCGGCAATGCTGGCGCTCATCGGCGACAGCGTTCCACGAGCGGCCAATGCCGGAGTGGACCTGCGCGTACTCTGCTTCGCGATAGTGCTGTCTTTCGTGGCGGGGCTTATCTTCGGGATCGTTCCAGCCGTCACCGCTTCGAAGACCGACCTGGTGACCACGTTCAAAGAGGGCGGACGCACGGAAACCTCGCATCGCGATTGGCTGCGCTCGTCACTCATCGTCGGGCAAGTCGCACTCGGGCTGGTGCTCACCGCTGGAGCAGGACTGCTCATCACCAGTTTCATGAACTCTGCTGCGTACCGAGCAAGGTTTCAATCCCGACCATCTGCTGACGTTTTTCTTCGAATTGCCCGATGCACAATACAAGCAGAAGCGGCCCGAGTTCTATCGCGATTACTTCGAGAAGGTGCGCGCAATTCCGGGCGTGCAATCGGCCGGCGGCGTCATGGTTCTGCCGATGACCAACGATCAGATAATCATCACGTTCGAGGACCCGGAGCATCCCGTACCCGAAGCGCAACAGCCCTTCGCGGACCTCACTCCGGTCTCGCCGGGGTATTTCGGCACCATGCAAATCCCGGTGCTGGAAGGACGCGACTTTTCTGACCGCGATGACACGAAGGCCCCGCAAGTCATGATTGTGAATCGAGCCTTTGCCGAGAAGTACTTTCCCGGGGAAAATGTGATCGGCAAGAAGCTCAAGCCGGGAGCCGGCGGCGGCGCCCCCGGCGGTCCGCCGTGGCGGGAAATTGTGGGAGTGGTGGGAAACATCCGGCTTGTCGGCGACGCAGCGCGAGATGAAGCCGGCCATGTATTTGCCGGCGTCGCAAATGAGTACCTGGTGCTGCCTGTACACCGTGGTGCGCACGTCGGTCGAGCCGCGCAGCCTGGAGCCGACCATGCGCCAACTCGTCTCTTCGCTCGATCCAGACGTGCCGGTGACGCAGGTCCATACCATGCAGGAGCTAATGTTCAGCGAGCTTTCGCAGCCGCGCTTTGCGATGGTGCTGCTCGGCACCTTCGCCGGACTTGCCATCGTGCTGACCGTGGTCGGCCTTTATGGCGTGATGATGTACTCGGTCGCGCGGCGCACGCGCGAGATCGGCGTTCGCATGGCTTTGGGAGCGCGGCGTGGCATCGTGCTGAAAATGGTGTTGCGCGACGCTGCCGTCCTGCTCGCGATCGGGATCGCTGTGGGCGTGGCCGCATCGCTGATTTCGGCTTCGGTGCTGCAAAGCATGTTGTATGGGACGGGATCGCGTAACCCGCTGGTCTTGACGCTGGTATGCATCGCGGTGGCACTGGCGGGCCTGATTGCCGCGTATGTTCCAGCTTTTCGCGCCGCATCGATCGAGCCCATGCAGGCGTTGCGCAGCGAATAGCTGCTGACGCAGATGGAAACCGCAGATTCCTCGGGCTGAAGAGGGCGCGAGAACGTGCCGTCCCTAAAGGGACTCATTGCTTTTCAAACTTATCCAGGGCTCGCGCTCATAGTGATATGCGCGATTCCGCCTCTGCGGGGCTCGATCTGCGTAATCGATTAGAGTCAAGGAGCTGCCATGGCCGAGATCACAGCCACATTCACGAATTCTTATGGTGACAGTAGGCAATGGGTGATCGTGGACACAGGACGCGACCCGAACAGCCCGCCGACGATCTTCAACGGCTATCTGGCTCCCGACGAGTCGACAGCTCCGCTGACTCTTTACAGTAGTGACGGAATCTACGGTCAAGTCACGTACCAACGATCAGACGGAGCCCCGACGGTCGCGGATTCGATCACCGACGGTAGCAATGTGTCGATGGAGTGAGGGAGGCTGGCCTGAAGAGAGTGTGGGAGAACTGTGCCGTCCCTGCAGGGACTTGGTCTTATTTCCCACCGTACCAGCGCTCAACCACCCCAAGCCACGCAAAAGCGGCGTGGCATGGGGACCCCGGTGGGCGTGGGCCAAGATCTTTCGCGCTATTCGGGGCTGGACTTGCGCGATCGTTCCACCCTGCCAACTCAGAACGAGTTTTCACACAGGCTCTTGAAGGCCCGCGCCCCCGAACGTCTCGCAGCCTATAGCTCCCGGTAGTTCAGCAGGCCGACGCCGATCAGGACGAAGCAGACGGGCCATATCCAGCTGGGGATAGCACGGTCCTCGGGAGGCAGGCGAATCTCCAGCCAGCGCGCCCAGCCGGCAAACACCGCCAACAGCCCCATGGGTACGTGGGTCAACTCCACCAACAGGTTTTCCTTCACATTGGTGATGGCATGGGTGTGCGTCAGCAATACCGCCCCACCCGCAGCGCACATAAGAGGGAAGATGAGTGCCGTGCGATCATTTTCCCGATTGCGCTTGCGGACTCGTAGTTCGAAGACTGCAAAGGCAACGCATACCAGCGCAGCCACCCGGTGTTGAAACACCTCGGGATTGGCCCAGCACGCCCCGAAGCTCTTCCAGCCCACCGGCCAGCACTCGGTATCAGCTTGGACGAAGATGAAGATGGCGATGCCGATCAGCAGCAGCGGCCAGTATTCCGCCCAGCCTGCCTCGCCGGTGCGCGCCAGCAGCGCCAGTAATCCCATGGCGAGCACAACCGCCCCCATCCAGTGATGGTTCGATTCCGATTCCATCGACCAGGCGATCGTCTGCGCCGTGAGCGGCTCACCGTCGGCGTTGTAGGCAGCCGGAAGCTTATTCGCAACGTCGCTGACGGTGGCTTCCTGTCCGGGAGCGGACGTGCTTGCATCCGCCACCTGCGGGTATGTGAAGCGCGGCAAGGCCGGCTTCATCCGCTGTATGATCTGGTGAAAAGTGACCGTGTCATTGGGCTGGTCAACCGCGGGTGGTTGCGAGGTGAGTGAGGCCGCCGTCAAAATCACCGTGATCCCTATTCCAACTTCCGCTTCGATGAGTCGGCGTAAGCGGGGCATCACTCGATCTTTCCTAGCGTTGCGCAGCAGCCAAAAGTTGATGCCGCCGAGCAGCATCAGCACCGCGAGCATCAACACCTTCGCCGTTACCATCACGCCGTAGGCGGTCCCCAGAACGGCCCGCCACGAAGCGATGTAGCGAATGCTCATGCCCAGACCGCTGAACACAATCGCGCCAATGCTTATCAGCGCCACCCGCGAGAAGCGCTCGGTTATGTGCCAACGGGCCTCTTCTTCCTTGTCGCGAAAAAGCGCAAGCACCAGAAATGGCAGACCGCCAATCCAGAACGCCGTAGCCGCTTCGTGCGTCGTGGTCAAGGTAATGAGCAGCGGACGGCCGTCGAGGCGCGAAGCGGCGTGGTTCGTCATGACCGATGCGCCCAGTACGGTTATCGCCAGCACCGGTAGCAGCCAGCGTGCGAACTTCCACTGCTGGCGTTCCACCAAATAGGCCGACGCCGCTGCCACCAGCACAATGCTCCCCGAGATAAAAAAGTTCGCTCCGATCACGCCGCGGAAGCCGATCTCTGCCGTGGTCATCAACACCGCCGAGTTTACGTACAGGTACAGCACCTGCATGACGATGAGCCCGATTGTGCTAAGGCGCAGCAACGTCCACGAACCGGATTGCATCTTCTGGATGGATTCGGGATTGCCCGGCACGCCGCGCGAGGTCCACAGAACGAACACGATGCCGCCCAGCAGCAACGATTGGAAGACAAGCGTTCCGGCTCGCAGGACAACGGACAAGAATCCGAAGAGATCAACTAGTTGCTGCATGTGGCTGGACTATTTCACCGTGAAGGGAACTTCGCCGCTGCTCATATGGCCATCAGAGGCAAGCACGTTCCACTCCAATTTGTAAGCGCCAGGCTTGAGGCCGGTGGCCTGCGATTGCAGTATGTCGGGGGTGGATTGTTTAGCCAGAGGAAGAGTGCGCAAAGAGCCATCGGACGCAAGCAAATGCAGGCGCGAACGGCTGCCGTCGACGCGCACGTTGAAACGCAACGTGATAGGAACGTCGGGGCCGGCGACCGTGGCATGCAGTTTGGGGGTCGATTCCATTAGGATGGCGTGGGCCCACGCCAAGTGGGAGAGGCCAGTCAGCAGAAGAATAGTTAAGAAAACCGACAGCCGAAGCCCGGAAAACGTACGGCGCAATTTGCATTCCTCCTTGTTGGCGCGGAAATTCAGTCGTTTCCAAAAAAACGAATGAAAGATTATTATGCCACGCTGAAACGCTCCAAGGCGCGCTCTGACGGGTAGTGGTACAGTTTGAATTTCTTCGTCCTTGCGCCTGTCCTGGAATTAGCGCACGATGGGGCATGGAAAACGATAAGCCCTTAAACCAATTCCAAGAGGTACACAAAAAGATTCAGGAGCGTCTTGAGCGGGCCCGCGAGGTCCAAGAAAGGGAGACTGCGCTTCGCAACAAAAAGGCAACAGAGGAGGCAGTCCGCGAGGAGTCTGACCGCGCCTAAGCGAACCTCTACTTGATCTGGTTTTAGCAGCCAGGATGCCGCGCCCCTTCCAGGTTATGAACTGGCGCGCCGACTACCTGCCAATCCGATGAGGCGGCCGATCAGCACCGCGGGATACATGATCCCGGTGACGGATTCCAGGATGACCAGCGACCGGGCGTGCGCACCCAAAGGAACGATGTCGCCATACCCAACTGTTGTCAGCGTCACGAAACTGAAGAAGATGAATTCTGAAGGTTGCACAGTTTTTGTAGGTAGAACGGTGTCGCGGAAGGAATCCGGGCTCAAGCGCGCGATCAGTCCGTAGGCCAAACCATAGGTGATGCCAACCAGCAGATATGCCGCGACGGCTCCCGCCAGCGTATCGCCGGTGACGCTGGGAGCGGAAACCACCGTCCAGATGAACACGACAGTAACAAATGCCAGGAACAGCACGCCCAAGACGAGTGATGTCAACTTTAGCGGTTCGAGGTAATGTACGGCATTCGCGATGTGGATCACGATTGCCGGGACGCCCAGCAGAAAAGCAACGACGGTGACGCGTCCTCGCCCGAGAACCGCGTACAGCGCGGCGCAAAAGACAAGTACCGCTAACAGGCGAAACATCTCGGCGCGAAGCTGTGTTCCGTCGGTAAAAGGGTAGCCGAGGATCAGCACCAGCTCGGTGATTAGCAGAGAGAGGAAGCGGGGCGGCAGTTTCCGTGGAGCCTTCACGGTCTTAGGGGAAGAAGCCACAGCGCCCACTGACACGAAGGTATCCTCCATGGACAAAGAGACTGGCGCGAACAGACCGCGACGCACAAGGGTATGCTGAACATGCCCAGGAATTCAAAAGAAATCCATATGTGGTTAGGCTACGTAGTTAGAGCGCAGCGCCCTGTCCCCAAAACGGCACACAAGCACATTGCTTGATTTTCCCGAGTCAGTCGGGGAGGTCAACGGCTAAATATTCCTGCCCGTCCATTTCCTGAAGAGTTCCTCGCTCTTGATTAATTCCTCATCCCAGTTGTGCGCCTTGGGCTTCACCCCAACCTCCGCTATCAGGAAGCGGATCACTTCCTCGATGGTTACCCATCCGGTTGACAGGTGTAGTTTGTCGAAATCCATCTTTCCCGCAGGAGTGTCAATTATCGTGGCAAGATGCACGTGATGGCGCGGATGCTCGTTGCGCTGACGGCTGTGCGACTTATACTCCCACCTGATAATCCATCTACTGTCGGGGCTGGGGCCCTCTAGGAGATGGTAGTTATATTCCATCGTGCGCAGGCGCCACATCTTGTCTGGCTGGGCCTCAACCTCCAATTGCTGCGATACAGCCAAGAACAGGCCACCAGAAAACAATGGCGCGGCCATCGGAAACTCGCTATCGTCTCTGAAGGAAAACTGGGCAAAGAGCCCATCCTTCCGATGGGCCAAACTCAGGAGTGCGTCTGTAACCGTTTGATTGAGTATGCGGCTGATGGTTGCGGAACTGTCGAAATACGTCGCCGGGCCTGTCTCCCGTCAATAGAGCCTACCCGTAGAGGAGGCGCACCAAAGAAGCCAAGTCCAGCCAAAGGTAATTCGCGCCAATGTCACCCTTTTTTACGCGAGAAACAGCCTCCTCGGCTGTCAAACCCAAGGCCCTAGCCTCCCTCTCGATCATTGCCTGTAACTGGGTATCGCTCATTTCCGTGCACCAAATGCGTGGGCACAATTTTACACAAGTCGCCATAAGATTTCCACAACTTTAGATGCAATATATCATCTATCCGAAGCCCTGTCGCGGCAGAATCACTACACAGCTTGTCTACCGTAGGCCGGGACATGCCCCAAAACAAAGTTTGGCTTCCGAGATGCGGGCGACGTCTAGCAGCAGCGTGTCACCTGCAGGCCGGCGTGCGGGTGCATCCTCTCGTAATACGCCAGCATGTCATTGCCAAGCAGAGGCGCGAAGATGTCCCGTTCGGCGCAAGCATCGAGGTCTACAAATTCCAAGGGTTCGAGGACGACGTTCAGATTGTTGCATGGCGCATCGCCCGGATATCCGGTTGGATACGCCGGTAGCAGCACGTATGCAATCTTCTTCTTGCCAGACCGAACATATTCGCTTCGAACCGAGACATGGTCGCGATGCACTTTGTGGATCGTGAATCTGCAAGCCGTGGTGCTAATGTCTTCCAAATGGGTACGCAGCGTACTTACCGTCATCACAGTGACGCTTTGACGGCGCGCAGTCAGAGTGTGCATGGCATCCCCCATCGAGCCAGTTCTGATCGACAAATCGTGACCGGGTTCGGCGATAGAGATGATTATAGGCCATGCAAGTTGCTCGAACGCGTCGTCGACCATGGGTCGTAGGCCCACGGCGCTCGAAAAACGCCAGACGCTATTCCGTCTGAAAGATTTTCTCCAGGGCGCGCTGTCGATACTCAAACGTTGAGCGCATCATGCGCTGGAACATCATTTTCTCCAGAAAAACTCCGATCACGCCGAAGCCGACTTCATACTCCACCACATCGCGGATGAGTGTGCCCTCGCGGCCGTCGTCAGCAACCGTTGCTTCGAAGGAATGCGTGTGCGTCCAGCGACGGAACGGTCCCTGTTTCTGAATGTCGCGAAAGGATTGATTGAGCGAGAAGTCGGTGATGAGCGCGGTCCATTTCTCGTGGAGCGGAACATGAGGAATTGCGCGGAACTTGAAGATGATCTCCGTGCCAACGCCAGCCATGCGCTGCGCATCGGGAGGCGTTTCGCCGGCAGAGAAGCGCGGGCGAACCAGATTTAGCTTGAGCAGCCGCGCACCCTGGCTGGGCGGCATGATGCGTGGGAGATTGCGGGGATCGGCGAAGAACGCGAACACGCGCGGCAGGGGCGCCGCGATCCATTGTTCGGATTCAAACCGCTGGCTCATGCCTTCTTACCTGTTTTCTCCGGAAGTCGCCGGAACTGAACCTTCCTGGTAAACCCAATTCCTTGGGCCTGTACCACTCAGTTACTACCAGAAATTGTGGCGACCTAAGGCAGGACACAACGGTACGCAAAAAACCTTAAATTCCTCTTGACACGCAACAGTTTAGGAGTAGGATACGTCCAAAGTGGTAAGAAGTGGGACACAGTGGTATGAACGTTGGCCCTCGTGGGAGCAAAGTGATCGAAATGGTTTCATCGCCCAAAACGCTATGCAACCTGACCGTAGCTGCCCGACGGGGTCGTTAATGTTCACCTCCGTAGTCGAAAGCCCAGCAATGTTCTGGGCTGAAAGTTATGTTTCGCGGCACGCACACAACCCGGCTGGACGAAAAAGGGCGCCTCAAGGTGCCGGCGGACTTCAAGCGCCAGATCGACGAAAACTATGGCGCCCAATTCTACATCACCAGCCGCACCGGCACTGTTGCCGAAGTTTATCCCATGCAGGAATGGGAGGAGATCGAGCGCAAGCTGGCGGCGGCACCGGACTCGCATCCGGTCAAGAAGAAATTTTTGAAGTACACCAACTTTTACGGCCAGGTGGTGGAGATGGACGGACAAGGCCGTTTGCTGCTTCCGGCCTCGCTGCGGGATTCGGCCAACCTCAAAGGCGAGGTTGCGGTGATGGGCAGCCTCAAGCACCTTTTGGTGCGAAACGCCGAGGAGCTTCGCAAGGAAATCGCGGCGGAGCCGTTCACCGAGGACGATGACGCGAGCCTCAGCAGCTTGGGCATTTAGAACGACGCAGGTTTTGGGTTCCATTCGCGATCTCGGAATGGGAGTGAATGGACAACGGGTTTTCAGAGACGAACAGCGCCCCTGGGCGCGGACATGGCGAGAGCGAGGAGTTTGGCCATGTACCGGTTCTTTTAAAACTAGCGATCGAATTCCTGGCCGTACGGCGCGGCGGGACCTATATCGATGCAACCCTCGGCTTAGGCGGACACAGTTGGGAAATCGCAAAACGCCTGGGCCCAAAGGGTCATTTGATTGGCGTCGATAAAGATCCCTCAGCGTTGGAACGGGCACGCGAGCGGTTGACGAACCCGCCGCCGGAATTAGCTTCCGAGTGGCCAAAGGTCGAGTTGGTGCATGCGTCGTTTGCAGATGTGGCGCAGCATGTGGCGCCGGCAACCGCGGATGGCTTGCTGGCCGACCTGGGCGTCAGCTCCATGCAATTGGAAAACGCCGCGCGTGGATTCAGTTTTCAGGCAGACGGTCCGTTAGACATGCGGATGAATCCGCATTCCGGGCTGACTGCCGAACAAGTGGTAAACCGCTTCGACGAGCGCGAGCTTGCCGACGCGATTTACGAATTCGGTGAGGAAAGGAGGTCGCGGAGAATCGCCAGAGCCATTGTTCGGGCGCGGCCGATTCACACTACCGCACAACTGGCGGAGGTGATTTCGGCCGCGGCCCGGCCAATGAACCAGGCTGAGAGGCGCATTCATCCGGCGACACGAACTTTCCAGGCACTCCGAATTCTAGTGAACCGTGAACTCGACGACTTGCGGACGCTGTTGAGTGCGAGCGCGGCGCCGCAAGTTCTGAGGCCGGGCGGCAGGTTGGTGGTCATCAGCTTCCACTCGCTGGAAGATCGCATCGTGAAAGATGCGCTGCGAGATGGAGCACGCGACGGTTTATATCGCGTGCTAACCAAGAAGCCGGCGACGGCCGACCAGGAAGAAGTCGATCGCAATCCGCGGTCACGCAGCGCGAAACTGCGGGCAGCGGAGCGGATTTAGCTCCGCCAAAGTTTCAAGACTCCGCAACAATGCGGAAACAGCTGTTGAGAATGAGAATAATTACGGGCCCCGAAATTCGGCCCGTACGCTTTAAGGATACAAGCCGGACAATGGCCGATGACGTCAGGCTGTTCGGCAGGAGAGAGTAATGGCAGCCGGAGTTCTTTACCCGACCATGGCGCAGTGGAATGAACAGCCGGCGGAGCAACCGCGCGGCATGTTCATTGGTACACCGGAGATCTATTTTGCCAAGCGTATCGACAACTCGCGAGTAGCGAAGGTGGCTGACCCCAAGCGCCGCCGCGAGATGATCTCGTTCGGCATCACCTTGAGCGTGCTGTTCCTGTTCGTGATGGTGTACCTGTGGCAGCACTTCAGTGCGATCGAGTACGGCTATCGCATTGAGCAACTGACGGCGCAGCGCAACGCCATCTCCGAGTCGAACCGCGCCTTGAGCTTGGAAGAAGCATCGTTGAAGGACCCGGCGCGAATCGACCGGCTGGCCAAACAGATCGGTATGCAGCGGCCCGCCGGCGGCCAATTGCAGCCCATGGATTCGGCGATGTCCGATCCATCCACCCCTGTGATGGCACAGGCAAACGGAATTACGGTGGTCGCGGCGCTGCCTTAGATGAGGCCGCTCACGACACCGAACCAGACCGGCTGAACCAGGCACGGTGAAGTAAAGCGGCGGTCCGCCAGCTAAGGGACCGCCTTCTTCATGTAAAGAGCCAGCACTAAGACACGATCATTCAATCTTCGGCGCACGCCGGAGCAAAGCAGAACGGAGTGAAGAGGGAATGCGGGCGAGCGCTCCCAAGACGCCAAGCCGAAGGCTCTACATCTTTGCCGTGCTGCTGTTCGTTTGGATCTGTGCCATTTGCTTTCGCCTGGTTCGATTGCAGGTCGTGAAATTCGGCTTCTTCGAAGACCTCGCCGAGCGGCAACGCACCCGCACCGTTCCCGTCGAACCCCGCCGCGGGAACATCTACGACCGCTATGGCCATCCGTTGGCCATGTCCATTGATGTCGATTCGGTCTACGCGGTGCCGATCGAAGTCCACGACAAGGAAACCACGGCGGCGATGCTCGGCAAGGTGTTGAATCTTGATCCCCAGGACATTCTGGTGCGGCTGAAGATGGCGCGTCCTTTTGTCTTTATCGCGCGCAGGATTGACGCCGAAACCGGCACCCGCATTCGCCAGCTGAACCTGCGCGGAATTGGCTTTCGCAAAGAGCCCAAACGCTTCTATCCCAAGCGCGACCTGGCTGCCCAAGTCCTGGGATATGTCGGCATGGATGGCGACGGGCTGGGCGGCCTGGAGAGGGGATTCGACGACGACTTGCGGGGCATTCCCGGCAAAGAGCTAGTCTCCCTCGACGCCCGCGGCAAGTGGTTCAGCCGGGTGGAGAAGCCGCCCGACCCCGGACAGAACCTGGTCTTGACCATCGATCAAACCATCCAGTACATCGCCGAGCGCGAACTGGAGCAAGGGATGGAAGATACCAAGGCGATCGCTGGCACGGTGGTCGTGGAGAATCCTCGGACCGGCGAGATTCTCGCGCTGGCCAATCGACCGACCTTCAATCCCAACGTGTTCAATAGCGTTCCGGCGGAGGCGCTGAAGAACCGCGCCGTCAGCGACATTTATGAGCCGGGTTCGGTGTTCAAGATCGTCACCTATTCCGCAGCCATTGATCAGCATGTGGTGACGCCGGACGACAAGGTCGACTGCCAGCACGGCTCGATTGACGTGTTTGGCATGAAGATCCACGACCATGAGAGCCTGGGCGTGGTAACCATCGCCGAAGCGCTGGCGCATTCCAGCGACGTAGCCGCTATCAAAGTCGGCATGAAGCTGGGCGACGAGCGCCTCTATCACTACATTCACGACTACGGCTTCGGCCAGCAGACCGGCATCGAGCTCCCCGGCGAAACCCGCGGGCTGGCCCGACCGGTGAGCCGCTGGTCGAAGGTATCGATTGGCGCCATCTCGATGGGGCAGGAGATCGGCGTGACTCCGCTGCAAACCATCTCGCTGGTGTCGACGATCGCGAATGACGGAGTTTATACGCCTCCGCGCATCGTGGCCGGAGAGCTGCCTCCCGACGGAACTCCCAAGCCGGTGGTGTTTCATTCCGCGCAGCAACACCGCGTGGTTTCGACGATGACGGCGGCCGAGATGAAAAAGATGATGGAAGGCGTGGTGCTATTCGGCACCGCCAGGCGCGCAATCCTGAACGGCTACACCGTTGCGGGCAAGACCGGCACGGCACAGAAGGTTGACCCGACGACGGGAGCGTATTCCAAGACCAAGTATGTCGCTTCGTTTATCGGGTTTGCCCCGGTCAACAGCCCGGCGCTAACCATTGCCGTCATTCTTGATTCGCCGATCGGACTGCATCAGGGCGGGCAGGTTTGCGCTCCGGTCTTTAAGCGGATTGCCGAGCAGGTGCTGGAATACATGCACGTGCCCCACGATGCAGATGTGAAGAACCCAATGCGACAGAACCTGCGGGCATCGGCAAAAGATGACGATTTGGCCGATGAATCGTCCGATCGGCTCAGTCCTCCGCTGCAGGTAGCCGAAGCCGACGCGGATGCGACGAGCAACGCGAAACCACAGACAACTTTGCAGCCCGGGCTGGCGAGCGCGAAGCCGTCGGCCGGAGCCGATGCGGGCCTCGTTCCACCAGCCTCGGGTATGCCGATACAGCAAGCGCAATCCTCGACTGGAACGGAGATAACGCAGGCAGTCCCGCCATCGCAGCCGCCGAGCCCAGCCGAGCAGGCCGCCGGACAAGGCACGGTGGTTCTCGATGTGGACAGTGGAGTGGTCGTTCCGTCTTTCCTGGGCAAGCCGCTACGGTCGGCGGTGGAAGCCGCCGAGCAATCTGGATTGGAGATCAATGCGATTGGGAGCGGAGTCGCGCGCCAGCAATGGCCTGCACCCGGCAGCCACCTGCCTTCGGGACAAAAGATCACGGTGCGATTCACGCATTAAACTGGAAACCGCCGAAGTTGGTATTTTGCCTGCTTCGCCGGGCTGCCGAAAGGCCGAGCGACGGCGGCTTACAGAAGCTCGAACCCTGGAAGCCGGAGCGCCTTGCGATCGAATGTGAGAGTTTGCGAACAGCCGGCTTGGTTGTTGATCGCGCCGATCAGAGCATCCGCAAACGACCCGCGCCCTTCTTTGAGCGCCGTCATGGCCGTAAAGACTTCGGGTTGATTCTCTACAATCAAGCTTTCAATCTGGAGAATGCGCTCAATGGCGCCGGCGATTTCATGATCCGCGAGAGCATAGGAGCGTTCCAACACCCATGCGGTTTCAACCATTACCACTGTGCTGATGAAGCCAGGATTGCCCTCTGTCAGGCGTTCTTCGATGAGAGCGGTCGCCTTTGGCGATTGCACGGGATCATCCTGTACAAGGTGCCGAACCAGGATGTTGGTATCAAGTCCAATCATCTACGTCTGCCCCGCCGATAACCCTCGGTGGCGCCAGCGGCAATGGCCTCGTCCATGTCCTCAAGGGTTGCGTGCTTGGCAGTCTTTACGATTCCCCGCAGTGCCGAGGCGGGAAGCTTCGGCAGTAGAACCACGGTGCCATCGGGGTGCACGAAGAACTTGACCCGGTCGCCTGGCTTAACGTGGAGATGTTCGCGGATCGCTTTGGGAATTGTGATTTGTCCCTTAATGGTGATTGCAGATTCCATTGTGTCTCCATTACTTTATATGAAATGTAATACTAGCAACCCGATCGCTTGTCAAAGCTGGAATTTCATCCGCCGATCTGATAAGTTACATGTAACCGCTTGTGAGGTATCAATGCGACCCAAAGCGCAATCTAAGTCATCTCGTGACAAGGTACGAGCTCATCGGGAAAGGCTGCGCCGCCAAGGGTTGCGGCCCATTCAGATTTGGGTGCCAGACGTGCGTTCGCCAAAGTTTGCCGCTGAAGCGCATCGGCAGTCACTGGCGGTTGCTAACAGTCCCCAAGAAAAAGACGACCAGAATTTCGTCGACGGAATCTCCATTTGGGGCAGCGAGTGAAGCGCGGCGAAATTTGGACTGTCGCTGGTGGCAAAGACTATGCTGGTAAGCCTCGCCCGGTCGTGGTTCTCCAGGATGATCGCTTTCATACTACGAGTTCCGTCACAGTGTGCCCATTCACCACCAATCCAACGGAAGCCCCTCTGTTCCGGGTGCCGATCGAGCCCACCGATAGCAATGGGTTAGGTTCGGTATGTCGGCTGATGGTAGACAAAATCATTACTGTTCGCAAGGCAAAAATCGGCGAGCGTATTGGCTCTCTTGCCGACGAGGACATCGTCAGGCTGAACCGCGCCATACTCGTCTTTCTTGGAATCGCCGGCCCAATTGCCAATCCGTAAACTTCCATACCAGCATTGCTGCTGATAGGCTGATACGAATTCGATTTTCGAATTTCTCTAACAGCCGTTTGTGGGTAGTTCCTTAGTGGGAACCTCAGCGATTCCTGTGCCCTCACGCGTGTAGAGCGTAGCTATAATGCGGGTAGAATGGATTTCCTTGAGCTGTTGGATGGTGCTGAATATCTCGCGCAGCAAGGCAATCCGCAGATCGCCGGACTCGACTACGATAGCCGGCGGGTGCAGCCGGACTGGTGTTTCGTAGCGATCTGCGGCGAGACCACCGACGGCAATCAATACATCGACGCTGCTCTCCATGCAGGAGCGGTTGCCGTTGTCAGTGACTCGCTGCCGCCCCGGCCCGAGGTCGCGTGGGCGCAGGTTCCACACGGACGGCGAGCGCTGGCGAGGCTTAGCGCTAACTATTACGGTCGTCCGGCCGAGCGGCTCTCCATCACCGGAATTACGGGCACCAATGGCAAGACGACGACGGCGTTCATCCTGAATGCTATGCTGCGCGCGGCCAGACGCAAAGCTGCGCTGGTGGGTACTGTGGAATACCGGATCGGCGAAGAGCTGCTTCCTGCTCCTCACACCACTCCCGAGGCGCTGGAGTTGAATCAACTCTTTGCGCGTGCGTTGGAAGCAGGCTGCACCGAGGCGGTGATGGAGGTCTCCTCACACGCATTGCAGCAGCAGCGGGTTTACGGAGTTCCGTTCGACGTTGCCGTATTCACGAATCTCACTCGTGACCATCTCGACTATCACGGAACCATGGAAGAGTATTTCGCTTCGAAGGCGATCCTCTTCAAGGGGTTGGGTACCGAGCCGCCAAGAGCGGCGGTAATCAACGTTGAGGACGAGTATGGTCAGCGGCTCATCAAGCTGCTTAAGAAGCAACAGCAGTTGACCACCTACGGTATCGATAGCGGCGATTTCCACGCGAAGGACCTCAGCATCGAGAGGAGCGGAACGAAATTCACCCTGGTGACGTCGACAGGCCAGTACCCAATTTGGAGTCCGCTGCTGGGGCGGGTGAACGCTCTGAATCTGATTGCCGCGTCCGCTGCCGCTTATGCGCGCAATGTCGAACCTCGGGACATCGTCCTGGCCGCGACTGAAGTGGCCCAGGTGTCTGGGCGCTTCGAGCGTGTAGACGTCGGCCAACCCTTCACCGTGATTGTGGATTATGCCCACACCGACGACGCCCTGCGTAACCTGACCGCAGTCGGGCGCGACTTCCTGGCACAGCGTGGAGGTCCGGGCCGCGTCATCACCGTGTTTGGATGTGGTGGAGATCGCGACCGTAGCAAGCGTCCGTTGATGGGAGAGGCCGCTGGAGCGGGCAGCGACTTTGTGGTGCTGACCAGCGACAATCCGCGAAGCGAGAATCCCCTCGACATCATGAACGACGCGCTGCCGGGATTGCAGCGTTCGGGCACTCGATACACCTTGGAGCCTGACCGGCGCAAAGCCATCGCCCTGGCCATTCATGAGGCCCAGGCCGGTGACATCGTTCTCATCGCCGGGAAGGGCCACGAGAAAGTGCAAGTCACAGCCGCAGGTGCCGTCCCGTTCGACGATATCGAGATGGCGCGCAATGCACTGCAAAGCAACGGTTACGCTAACGCTCAGCCAACACGGTCAGCAAAGTCATGAAGCTAAGCCTGTCGCGCGCCGCCGAATTCATGCAGGCCACGGGCGAATTTGCCCCAGACTCGGTCGCCAGCGGCTATTCCATTGATTCGCGCACCTTGCTGTCCGGCGATCTGTTCTTCGCTGTTCGTGGCGAACGGCTCGACGGACATAATTTTGTCGAGGCGGCGCTCGCCAAGGGCGCGGTCGGCGCTGTCATTGCCAAGGACCAGCGCGCGCGGTTCGCGCCGAAGAACCAGCTGTTGGCGGTGGACGATCCTCTCCTCGCATTGCAGACGCTTGCCACCGCCGTTCGTCGCCTGTGGGGAAAGCCACTCGTCGCCGTGACCGGATCGGCAGGCAAGACAACAACCAAGGAAGCGATCGCGCACGTGCTGGGCACAAAACATCGAGTGCTGAAATCGCAGGGCAATCTGAACAATCATTTCGGAATGCCGCTGCAATTGCTCAAGCTGGAGCCGGAGCATGAGCTAGCCGTGGTCGAGATGGGCATGTCGCACGCGGGCGAGATCACCGCACTCGCCAAGCTGGCACAGCCGGATTGCGGCGTAGTGACCATGGTCGCTCCTGTCCACCTGGAGTTTTTTGCGTCGATTGCAGCCATCGCGCGCGCCAAGTACGAGCTGGTAGAGTCTCTTCATGCCGGCGGCATTGCTGTGTTGAATGCTGACGATGAGTACGTTTCGCAGTTTGGCCGAGACTTCCATGGGAAGGTCGTTACCTTTGGTCTGCACAAGCCGGCTGACGTCTCGGCGCGGAAGATCGAATCGCGGGGCCCGCTAGGCTCGGTGTTCGAAATCGTGGCGGATGGCGAGCATGTTCCGGCAGTGCTGCCGTTGTTGGGCGAGCACAGTATCTATAACGCGATTGCGGCCGTTGCTGTCGGATTGCAGTATGGGGTTCCGCTCTGCACCGCCGCCGAGTCGCTTGCCACCCTGGCACCCGGAGACAAGCGCGGAGAGATTCTGAACTACGAGGGCGCGACCATTATCAACGATTGCTACAATTCCAATCCAAAGGCCCTCGACAATATGGTCCGGTCGCTGGCCCAGATTCCGGCCCGGCGCCGGATTGTAGTCGCCGGCGAGATGCTGGAACTCGGTCCCGCTGGTGACGCCATGCACCGCGATTGCGGACAACACATGGCGAGCTACGGAATCGATAAGCTGCTGGGGGTCCGGGGATTGGCGAAGTCGATGGTGGAAGCTGCAGTCGGGGCAGGGATGAACGCGGAGTTCGTTAACACGCCCGAAGAGGCCGGCTGATTGGCTGCGGCGCGAGGTCAAGACCGGCGATGTGGTTCTGCTCAAGGCGTCACGCGGAGTGCGCCTGGAGCGTGCGCTGGAAGCTTGGGTCGGCAAAACGCCGGACGCTGCACATTAGAGTTGCAGCTCCCGCATAACTCTCGGAACGGGGAAGAATTTGCTCTATTGGTTGCTGTACCAGAAGGGTTTTCTCGTCTTTCATATCGGCCCGTTCCGAATCTTTCGCTATTTGACCTTCCGCACCGTGTTCGCCAGCCTGACAGCGTTGTTCATTGGCCTCATCATTGGCCCGGCGGTAGTTCGCCGCCTGCGTGAATTCCAGATTGGCCAGTACATCCGCGAGGACGGCCCCAAGGACCACCTGAAGAAAGCCGGCACCCCTACGATGGGCGGTTTGCTGATTGTCGTGGGCATGATCGTCCCAACCTTGTTGTGGGCCGATCTGAGTAATCGCTTCGTTTGGATTGCCGTATTGGCGACGCTGTCGTTTGGCGCGATCGGATTCACCGACGACTATTTGAAGGTAGTGCATCGTCGCAACCTCGGTTTGACCGCGCGGGCCAAGCTGCTCTACCAGTTTCTGGCGGCCTTTGTGATAGGCGCGATCTTGAGTGCCCTGGAAACCCACGGACTGTATTCCACCCGCCTGATCGTGCCCTTCCTAAAGCATTTTCGGCCAGACCTGGTTATCAGCCGATTGCACCACGGCTATCTTTCGCCATTGGCGTTTCTGCCGTTCCTCGCGTTCGTGGCCATCATCATTGTGGGCTCAAGCAATGCTGTGAATCTCACCGATGGTCTCGATGGATTGGCGATTGGCTGCACCGTGATCGCCGCGGGAGCGCTCACGGTGCTCACTTATGTCAGCGGCCACGCCGTGTTTGCCGATTACCTCGAGCTTTCCAAGATGCCCCAGGTCTCGGAGGTGACCATCTTCTGCGGCTCGATGGTCGGCTCCGCAATCGGTTTTCTCTGGTATAACGCGCATCCCGCGGAGATCTTCATGGGCGATGTGGGATCGCTGGCGCTGGGCGGCGCGATCGGAACCGTGGCCGTCATTATCAAGCAGGAACTGCTGCTGCCATTTATTGGCGGCATCTTCGTGATTGAGGCGCTGTCGGTCATTCTTCAGGTGGGCTCGTACAAGCTGCGCAAGAAGCGCATCTTCAAGATGGCGCCCATCCACCACCACTTCGAACTGATGGGCTGGAGCGAATCGAAGGTGATCGTGCGCTTCTGGATTGCCTCGCTGGTGTTTGCACTCTTTGCTCTCACCACCTTGAAGTTGCGCTAGAGGCGCGGTAAACGTGGCACAATGGCCGGTTGGGAAAGGCAATGAGTAGAGCGGCGCTTCAGCCGGATTGTTCATCTGTTTCGGTAGTTTTGAAGGGGCGCGGCTTCAGCCGTGCCGTTATGAGTGCAGAGAATTGGGCTTCAGCCCCTGAGGGAAGTCGCACTTCGCCTTAACACCGCAGTCCCTCAGTGGCTAAAGCCACCACAAATGACAGCAAGTTACGGCACGTCTGAAAGCCGTGCCCCTTCAAAGCACAATTGGACGCCGGCCGAAGGCCGGATCTACCCATGCCTGATTGACTGCTGATGGACGTCAAAGGCAAACGCGTGCTGGTGGTTGGGCTGGGCAAGTCCGGCGTGGCCAGCGCTTTGTTCCTGGAAAAGCGCGGTGCGCGGGTCACCGTCTCCGACGCCAAATCGCAGGAGCAACTCCGTCACGAAATTCCTTTACTGCTCGATCATGGCATCACCGTTGAAACCGGACAGCATGGCGAACGCACCTTCCGCGATCAGGAACTTGATCGTGATCAGTCCGGGCGTGCCCTTCGACGTTCCGCAACTGGTGCAGGCGCGTGGGTTGGGTATTCCCGGTCATTGGCGAGGTGGAACTCGCTGCGCGCTTCCTCAAAGGCCGGATCGTCGCCATCACCGGCTCCAACGGGAAGACCACGACCACGACGCTGGCGGGCGAAATCATTGCGGCCGGGGGACGTAAGACGCTAGTCGGCGGAAACATCGGAACCCCGGCGATCACCTTCGTCGAGAGTTCCACCGAGGATACCTGGGTGGTGCTGGAGATCAGCAGCTTCCAACTGGAGACCGTCGAGAGCTTTCATCCCAGGATTGCGGTGGTGTTGAATGTCACCCCCGACCATCTTGATCGGCACTACTCGTTCGAGAATTATGCCGCAGCCAAGGCTCGTATTTTCGAGAACCAAGATGCCGGACGATTTCGCCGTACTGAACGCGGACAACGAGCCTTGCCTTGCGATGGCGTCGGCCACGAAAGCTTCCGTGTTTTGGTTCAGCCGGTCAGAAGGAAGTCGCAAGCGGAGCGTTCGTTCGCGGAGGGCAGCATAGTCTGGCGCGACAAGCCATGGCGACCGCGAGATTATGCCTGCCAAAGAGATTTCGCTGAAGGGCGCACACAATCTCGAAAATGTGCTGGCAGCAGTCTGTGTCGGAATGCTGGCGGGAATCGAGCCGCCACAGATCCGTCGCGCGGTCTCCGAGTTCAAAGCGGTGGAGCATCGCCTGGAGTTCGTGGCTACGGTTCGTGGCGTCGAGTACTACAACGATTCCAAGGCTACCAACGTTGACGCGACCATCAAGGCGTTGGAATCGTTTCCCCGGCTGCATTCACCTCATTCTGGGCGGCAAGGACAAAGGCAGCGACTACAGCGTGCTGAATGCGTTGCTCAAGGAGCGAGTGAAGCGTGTGTACACCATCGGTGCGGCGGCCGCCAAGATCGAGTCGCAGGTGCAAGGAACAGAGATCGCAAGCGTCGGGACACTCGAGGCCGCGGTCAAGCGCGCTAGCGAATCCGCCAGTCCGGGCGATGTAGTGTTGCTGGCTCCGGCCTGCGCCAGCTTCGATCAGTTTGAAAGTTACGAACAACGCGGACGGCTCTTCAAAGACTTAGTTCGCCAGTTGGTATCTCGGGAACAGCAGCGAGAGCATGTGGGCAGTACCTCTCGCGGAGGCAACGACTAATGGCCAAGCGGGTCAGCGTTGATAAGTGGTTGTTCACGGTTACGCTGTTGCTCGTCTTTATCGGACTGGTGATGGTCTTCAGCGCCTCGGCGGTGATGGCGAAGGAGCGCTTCGGTTCGCCCTATGGCTTCCTGCTGCGGCAAATGGCGTGGGCTGGCGCAGGCATCGCAGCCATGCTCGTCATTATGAACATCGACTACCGGAAATACCGGCGGGCGTCGGTGGTCTTCACCTTTCTCGGCGTTACGTCGCTGCTGCTGATTGCGGTTTTCCTGTTTCGCGATTCCCACAATACTCACCGCTGGATCAAGCTTGGCGGTTTTTCGTTGCAGCCTTCGGAGCTGGCAAAACCCGCGATCATTTTTTACCTCGCGTACTTTCTGGAGTCGCGCTGGCAGCAGATCACCGACTGGAAGAACGTATTGCTTCCGGCCGCCGCCCCGGTAGTCTTGTTCGCGCTGCTCATTGTGAAGGAGCCCGACCTCGGTACCGCGATCGCGTGCCTGGCAATCTCCGCCGCCGTGTTGTTCGTGGCGGGAATGAACATGAAGTATCTGTGGTACGCACTCGGCGCGTCGCTGTTGCCGCTGTACTTCCTTGTCGTCCGCGTACCCTGGCGCTGGGCGCGAGTACAGGCGTTCCTCGATCCCTTCAAGGACCCGCAAGGCAAAGGCTTTCACATTATCCAGTCCATGATTGCCGTGAGCACTGGAGGCCTTACCGGCTTGGGGCTGATGGAAGGGAAGCAGAAACTCTTCTACCTCCCGGAGCCGCATACCGACTTCATCTTCGCCGTCACCGCGGAAGAGTTGGGCTTATGGGGCTCGCTGCTAGTGGTCACGCTGTTCGGCATTTTCCTGTATCGCGGCATCCGGACTGCGCTTCGCACGGATGACATGTTCGCGAAGTTTCTGGCGACCGGCTTCACCGCGATGGTCGTGGTGCAGGCGCTGTTCAACATCAGCGTGGTGCTCGCCATGATGCCTGCGAAAGGAATTCCGCTGCCATTCATCTCCTACGGCGGGTCTTCGCTTTTCATCACTCTGGCCAGTGTCGGAGTCCTGCTCAACATTACCCAACAGACGGACTAGCCATGCGCGTGATCGTGGCTGGAGGCGGAACCGGCGGACATGTCATTCCTGCGCTGGCAATCGCGCAGGAGTTGCGCTCGCATTACCACGCGGAGGTGCTGTTCGTCGGCACCGAACGTGGCATTGAAACCCGGCTGGTTCCGGCGGCGGGATTCGAACTGCATCTCATTCAGGTTGGCGCACTCAACCGAGTGGATCTCGCCACCCGGCTCAAGACTTTGCTGGACCTCCCGCGTGCGTTCATCGAGTCGGCGAAGCTGATCCGCGAATTTCGGCCCGATGTCATGATCGGGGTCGGCGGCTACGCCTCGGGGCCGGCGATGCTGACGGCCGCGATGATGAGTGTGCCCACGGTTGCCTTCGAGCCTAACGTCATCCCCGGTTTCGCCAATCGCATGGTGGCGCCCATGGTGAGCGTGGCGGCAGTCCACTTCGAGGCGACGTGCCACTATTTTCGCAATTGTCATGTGACCGGCGTACCAGTGCGGCAGGAGTTCTTCCACGTCCCACCGCGTCCCAAAGATGCGCGTCCTACGGTGCTGGTCTTTGGAGGCAGTCAAGGCGCCCACGCCATTAACCAGGCGGTGTTGGATGCACTGCCGAAACTGATGGAGGCCGTGCCGGCGATCCACGTCATTCATCAGACGGGCGAAAAAGACTACGTTCCAGCCCAGGCTGTTTATTTGCGCACCATGATTTCGGCGGAGGTATCGCCTTTCATCGATGACATGCCGGGCGCCTTCGCCCGCGCTGACCTGCTGGTTTGCCGCTCCGGAGCCAGCACGGTCGCCGAGATCACCGCGGCAGGGAAGCCCGCCATCTTCATTCCGTTGCCGACCGCCGCCGATGACCACCAGACGCAGAATGCAGCGACGCTCGCCGAAGGGAGATGCAGGCGCGCCTATTGCCGCAGTCCGAACTTTCCAGCGACCGCCTGGTGAACGAGATTGCCTCACTGCTACGCGATCGCCCGCGATTGGCGGCGATGTCGGAGGCGGCCCGCCGCTTTGCTCATCCGGGCGCAGCAGCTAAAATTGCGTCGCTCGCGGCTCGGGCCGCTGGCATCCAAAGCCAGCACGCTGTAGCCTAGAGACTCGTCTCCCGCATGTTTGCAAAAATCCAGCGCGTTCATTTTGTCGGAATCGGCGGCATCGGTATGAGTGGCATCGCCGAGGTGCTGCTCAATCTCGGCTACAAAGTCTCTGGCTCTGACCTGAAGCCCTCGCCGGTCACGCAGCGGCTGGTTGGAATGGGAGCCATCATCTACGGCGAGCATTGCCCCGAAAACGTGATCGGCGCCGAAGTGGTGATCACCAGTTCGGCCATCACTCGCGACAATCCCGAGGTCGTGGCAGCGCACCAGCAGCATATTCCGGTCATTCAGCGCGCTGAGATGTTGGCGGAATTGATGCGCCTGAAATACGGGATTGCGGTCGCCGGCATGCATGGCAAGACCACGACCACCTCCATGATCGCGGCAGTATTGGCTGCAGGCGGTCTCGATCCCACCGTCGTCGTCGGAGGCCGCGTGGATGCGATGGGCTCCAATGCGCGGCTGGGCAAATCCCACTACCTGGTGGCTGAGGCCGACGAAAGCGATCGCTCCTTCCTGAAGCTCTCGCCGATTCTCGCGGTCGTTACCAACATCGACCGTGAACACATGGACTGCTATCGCAACATGGAAGACGTGGAGCAGACCTTCCTGAAGTTCATGGATTCGGTGCCGTTCTATGGGATGGTTGTGGCCTGCAATGACAATGATGATCTGCGCCGGCTGCTGCCCGCGGTGCAACGGCGAATCCTGACCTACGGCACGCACGACCAATCCGACTTCCTCATTTCGGGTGTGCATTGCGGACCTCGCAAGGGTTCTGCGGCCCTGAGTAGCTTTCATGCCAGCTACCGTGGAAATACTCTGGGCGAATTCCACCTGCGCGTTCCCGGGGAACATAACGTGAGAAATGCGACGGCGGCGATTGCCGTGGGCATCGGGCTCGACGTGCCGGTCGAGGAGATCCGCCAGCGCGCTGCAGAACTTCAACGGAGTCGATCGTCGCTTTCAGGTGATCGGCAGCGCTGATGGCGTTACCGTCGTCGACGATTACGGGCATCATCCCACCGAGATTCGTGCCACTCTGGCCGCTGCGCGGCAGTGCGGATTTGGCAAGGTGCACGTCATCTTTCAGCCGCACCGCTATACCCGAACGCAGTTGCTGCTGGAGGAATTCTCGACGGCCTTCCGCGACGCCGATTCGGTGATCGTGCTCGATATCTATCCGGCGAGTGAGTCGCCAATTCCTGGAATTACCTCGGAGATGCTGGCCAACCGCATTACGAAGGTTGGCGGACAGGAGGCGTTCTACGTCTCTTCGTTCGCCGAAGCGGTAAAGCTCGCGGCCACCGCGGCGAACTCGGGCGACATGATCCTGACGCTGGGAGCGGGAAGCGTCTGGCAACTCGGGCCGCAGGTGCTGGAAGCGCTCGAAAGGCGTGTCCCGGCGCGCACAAAAGTGTGAAAGTTCAGTGCGAGTCCGCGGCACTCGCCGAAAAAGTGTCCCCCAGCTTTTGGTGCTGAGGCCGTGAGTTTACTCTTCTGGTTCAAGTTCCCCGGCGAATCCGCTGCTTCCGATTCTCTCTTTCCGCAAGCCGCGCAAAAACGGTTATAGTGAGGCGAATAGCCGAAGTCCTGGGCGTTTCACCCGGTTTTCATGGCTCGAAAAAACTCATCCGTAACGCCGGAAGATGAACTCGAAGAGCGTGTAAGCGAATCTACGCGTACGTTCGCGCGGCTTCGACGAATCGCCGCTCGATGCCCGCATGCTCGACCTCGATGATGAGGCCGAGTCCCCGTTTTCTGCGCGGGCAAAAACGCGTGCCGGTGCGTCGCGGGGCGCTGCCGCGCAAGGCTGCCAGCCGCCTTAAGATCGGGCTCATCCTGGTCCTCGTTCTGGGAAGCGTCACGCTGATCTGGGTTACGCTCCATCAATACGCCACGCGGTCCTGGCGATTCCGCATCGATTCCAGCGATAACATCCAAGTCGCGGGGAGCAGCAATGTCAGTCGCTCCCAGGTCATGGAAGTAATGGCGAGCGACCTTAACCGCAACGTCTTTTTTGTTCCGCTGGATGTGCGCAAGCAACAGTTGGAGCAGATTCCCTGGGTGCAATCGGCTTCGGTGATGCGGCTGCTCCCCGACCGATTGAACATTGTCGTCAAAGAGCGCACGCCGGTTGCATTTGTCGAGGTCAACTCTCACATTGAACTGATTGACGCCAACGGCGTGGTCATGGATCTTCCTCGCGGGTCAGATGGCAAAATATTCCTTTCCCGTGGTGGTGGGGATGCCGGACACTGAGCCTGTCTCGACACGCGCCGCGCGGATGAAGATCTACACTCAGTTGATGAAGGACCTCGATGCTGGCGGCGCGCATTATTCGCGCGACCTCAGCGATGTCGATCTCTCCGATCCTGACGACGTGAAGGCCACCGTCACCGATCCCAACGGGGCGGTGCTGGTGCATCTGGGATCGTCGAACTTTCTGGAGCGATTCAAGATCTATGTCGCCCATGTGCAGGAGTGGAGAGCGCAGTTCCAGAGACTGGAATCGGTAGATTTGCGCTACGAACATCAGGTGATTGTTAATCCCGATTCCGCGAGCGGTAATGCCAAGGGCGCTGCTGCGCCGGGAACGCGACAAGTAACGTAGATGCGCCGGCGCCGCCCGCAGCCGTACAAAGCAAGCCAGCGGTGAAGCACAAAACGAAGAAGCACTCGTAAACCATGGGAAGTCAAACGGAAAACCTGCTCACAGTGATTGACGTTGGTAGCGCCAAGACCTGCGTTATCGTCGCCGAAGTGAATGACTATGCCCTGCGTTATCGCGGCCACGGCATCTCCGATTCGCGCGGTATGCGCAAGGGCGTGATTGCCGATCTCGACAAGGCGGTCGACTCGATTCGGAAAGCGGTCGAAGATGCCGAGAACGTGGCGCAAGCTCCCGTGGAGCACGCCATCGTCGGAGTAGCGGGCTCGCACATCCGCGGAGTGAACAGTCATGGCGGCATCTCGCTGGGATCGCGTTCGCGCGAGATCAGCCGCGAAGATGTGCGCCAGGCGGTGGAGAAGGCGCGCAGTATCGGCATGCCCGACGACCGCGAGGCGCTGCACCTGCTTCCGCAAGAGTTCATCCTGGACGGGCAAGGTGGGGTCCACGATGCCGCTGGGCTGATGGGCAGAAAACTCGAAGTGCGCGTTCATGTGGTGACTGCGGGAACCACGGCAACGCAGAATGTGGTCTCGGCCATGAACCGCGCCGGCATCCACGTTGACGATACCGTGTTTGAAGCGCTGGCTTGCGCCGACTCGGTGCTGCAAACCGACGAGCGCGAACTCGGCGTTTGCCTGGTCGACATCGGAGCAGGTTCGACCAGCCTTATCGTTTACTACGAGGGCGTCGTGATCCACACCGGCGCAATTCCCATCGGCGGCGATCATTTCACCAACGATGTGGGAGTGGGCTTCCGCACGCCCATTCCTGATGCCGAGAACATCAAGAAGATGTTCGGCTGCGCCATCGTCACGCGCATTCCCGAGGGCAATGAAATCGAAGTGCCATCGGTGGGCGATCGCCCGTCGCGCCTTTTGCAGCAGCGCATGTTGGGCGAAATTCTGGAGCCTCGGGCGCGAGAGTTGATGGAATTTCTTCGCGATCACCTGCGCCAGGCGGGCATTTACGATTTGCTGGGCGCGGGACTGGTTTTCACCGGCGGCGGTTCGCGGCTCAATTCTCTGCTGGAGGTCGCCGACGACATTCTGCGGCGTCCTGTACGACTCGGATATCCAGTGCCGATCGCCAAGCTGCCTTCGAATCTGTTGGAGCCGGAGTTTGCGACGGCGATCGGCATGGTGCTTTACGGACATCGTGCGCGGCAGGCGCGAATGAACCTTGATCGAGGATTCGGAGCAAAACTTAAAGCATTGTTCGCCAGGCAGAACGCGTAAACCAATTTGCAGAACTAACCAGCGCCGCGCGACGGCGTTCACCGGAGTAACGATGATCGAAGATTTCAACGACAAGAGCCAGCCCGAAAACGACATTCGCATCCACTTCAACGAAGAGCTGCTGAACACCGCGAAGATCAAGGTCATTGGCGTCGGCGGCGGTGGCGGCAACGCTGTCAATCGCATGATCGAGTCCCACCTCGAAGGCGTAGAGTTCGTCGTCGCGAACACCGACCTGCAGGCGCTCAAGCTTTCGAATGCGCCGGTGAAGATCCAGCTCGGCGTCAAGCTGACCAACGGCCTGGGCGCGGGCGCCAATCCCGACGTTGGCCGCAAGGCTGCGCTCGAAGACGCCGACAAAATCATCGAAGCGCTCGAAGGCGCGGACATGGTCTTCGTCACCACCGGTCTTGGTGGCGGAACCGGCACGGGCGCGGCGCCGATCATTGCGTCGCTGGCCAGCGAAATGGGCGCGCTCACCGTCGCGGTGGTGACCAAGCCCTTCGCCTTCGAAGGCAAGCGCCGCCAAAACCAGGCGGAGCGCGGCTTGCAGGAGCTGATCGACTCCGTCGACACCACCGTCGTGATCCCGAACGAGAAGCTGCTGGCGGTCGCCAAGGACGCAGGCTTCTTCGAATCGTTCCGCGTCGCTGACGACATTCTGCGGCAAGCGGTGCAAGGCATCTCCGACATCATTACCATTCCCGGCATCATCAACCGCGACTTCGCCGACGTGAAGACCATCATGGCGGGCATGGGCTACGCCGTGATGGGCACGGCCACCGCAAAGGGCGAAGGTCGCGCCACGCTGGCGGCGCAGGCTGCCATTGCGTCTCCGCTGCTCGAGGCCGGCGCCATCGACGGCGCGCGCGGCATCCTCATCAACATCACCGGCTCCAGTTCGCTGCGACTGGCCGAGGTCAATGAAGCCTCCACCATCATCCAGAGCGCCGCGCATGAAGACGCCAACATCATCTTCGGCGCCGTGCTCGACGAGAAGATGAAGGACGAAGTGAAGATCACGGTGATCGCGACCGGCTTCAAGGACGTTTCCCGCCGCCGCGAGCACTCGAACCCTGCGGCTGAGGTCGTGCAGCACGCGCGTGCAACCGCCGCGTCACGCGACGTATGAAGTGCCGTCCATGCGCGAGCCGCAAGCCGCGCCCGAAAAAGCTGTGCCTTCGCGCTTTGAAGCGGTCAAGCCGTCAGAGGCTGAATCGCAGCGGACTGCGGAACGGCCGCGCACGATTCCTTACATTCCCGACAATCTCGACGACATCGATTCCGAGATCGTCCGCCACGCCGAGCCGATGGACGAAGCGCAAATCCAAGCGCGTGCCGCCGCTGCCAATCGAGACGATCCGCCCACCATCGAAACCGTGAGCAGTAGCGTCAACATTACCTACGACACGGACGACCTGGAGATTCCGGCGTTCCTGCGCAAGCGGGGAGAGGGATAGGAGCAGCCGTTAGTTGTGAAAGGGAAATCCCCACCCAAACTTCGCTAGGACGGGGAACCCGGCTTTCTGGGATCGCGGCGCCTCACGGGACGAAGAAGAGTGTGCAGGGCATGCCGCTGTCACAGGTCAACCCGATAAAAGTCGTGAAGTCTTTCGGCCCGGACGGTATGGCTCCCGGACAACTGAAGCTGCTACGTCCATCACCGACCTGGATAGTGTCGCTGAAGGTCAACGGAGTTTGAAGTGGAGCAGCGTGGGCCGGTCCTGAATAACATGTCAGTGTGAAGACACCGGGCCCCAAATTGAAAGGCGACTTTAGCGCCGTGGCGACACCATTGGTCCAGGCAACTGGGTATGGAGTTGCATTCACCTGGTAGGAAATTGTGGCTCCCGGAGGTGGGAGCGACGTATCCGGCCATGTCGGCTGCAATCCAGCCAGCCTGCCGCTTCCCTGATCATCACGTTGGGCAGCTGCGCGCATTGCACTCCGCGGGGCGAACAGGGTCAGATAACCTGCCACTAGCAGTCCGCACAATCCGAAGATGCTGAGCGTCCTTATTGTCCATCGCGGCATTTGCTTTCCCTCCTTATGTGAATATCGCTGGCCTCCGGCCTGGCCGACGCCAAGACCCGGTGTTCCACAGGCCGAATCTTATGATGTCAACCAGACCGCGCATCGTGCTTTCCGGGAAGCACTACAACTGAACCGAGCGACGCGTTGCCGAAGCCATCCAACTCATCCGCATCGTTCATCGCCTACTTCTAGGCCCTTCTTTGCTCTTTAGCGAGGAGACAAAGGCACAACAACTCCCTCCGTCGCTCCTATCAGCAACGGTTGCCAATTAATCAACCGAACACAATGATTCCCCGCACCGTTCCGCCTCTTAGAAGGCAGTCAGTATCTTACGGTACGAACAAAAGACTACACGGGCCACCCGCACAAGTTAGAAAAATGTGTGTGGAATTGGCCGGGCAAACGAAACTGGCAGCCCCGTTCGTTGGCACAATGATTGCCGTGAAGGTCCCGAGAGTCAGCGTATATACCCCATTAAGGTTCGTTACACAGGTCAGCGTGAACGTACCTGCACCCATTCCACCCACATTGTAGGGAGATTTTAGTGTATATGAGGAGTTGTTCGTAACGGCAAAAGGGCCATTAAAGCCTTGGACAAAGAACAGCGTGGCTCCCGTGGGGGGGGGCCGGCACCTGCAACTGATTGTTTGCGGGAGACTGCGCGATGGCTCCGCCCACCTTTCCCTTGTCGGGAGCAGCGCCGTCTTGTGCAGCGGCCAAGGTCGAACTAGATAGGGACACGAGAATGCAGCCGCAAACGAACACAGCTAGCCGCATTAGGTGCGCTCTAATCGATCGTTGTATATGGTTAGTCATTGGACTTCCTCCTTGAAGTATTGATTAGCACAAAGCCTTATGAAACCCGCGAAATCTTCCCGCGCCGAGACCGGTGCACTACTGAATCGAAGAGTTGGTGTTGCGTGGCCGGGGCAATTTGCCCGATGAGTCCGGTAAGATGGGGCCGAAACGACTATGAAAAACTGCGCCTTACCTATGGGTTCGGAACCGGGGAACCATTTTAGAGGGGGGCCAGAGTTCCCTTGACTCGGGAACAATGTGCCAAGTCCATTTAAAAGTCAAGACCACATAAGTGACTATTTAGCGAAAAAGTTAGAACTGTTTAGTTGGTAGGATCGCTACTTTATGGCTCGCGATTCTTCGCTACAAACTCCGAAGCGCTTATCCCCGCGAGGTGAAACGCGGCATCGCACACCCTTCGTTCAAAGGCTGGTACGAGGAACATCAACTAGGCGGGTGGCCCGCGCAAGATCCTGAGGGTGCCCCACCCAAGCTGGGTTTGCTTGGGTGGGGATGTTATTGTGCAATGGCTGTATCATGAGCCCAATCGCAATCTCGGCCTCGACCGATGAAAGTCCAAAATCCCCACCCAACCAAAAGAAGGTTGGATGGGGCACCCTCACGACGAAGCTGGGCCACCCGCCAAAACTATGCCTTGACAACGCCTTCACTCTTATCGAGGGGGACACCAGGCTAATTTCGGGTGAGCGGATAAGAGAATCCCCCTGTGATGTTAAAGGCCTTCTGTACATTCAGCACAAGAACGGAGCCGTCGGAGAAATCTAGCTCAGCTGTAAGGTAGACATTAGAGTTGTTGGGGTTCTGATTAGTCAGGATGAACGTCGCGCAGCCGGATGAGAGCGTACAGTTGGAACCGTCGCTATAGTGTGCTGCGATGTCCCGCGGACCATCATAGGTAAATGACATTGGCGCCGGGTTTGACGACCCGTTGGTGTGGTCGCCTTGGAATACAAATTCCCCATCTGCACTGATGTAACCGAACTGATCACCCGGCGCCCCACTGAAGGTCGCAGAGACGTCGAGAACAAGGTCACTGGGCAAGTTCGGCGGCTGCTGGACGAAGTCACCAACAATAACGACGAGTTCGTTGTTGTTCGCGGTTGCCATCGAGGACCCCCTTGGATTGTTGACACCAAAATTATTCTTGAGGTCCGTTATATCCTTATCGGTAAACTCACGCTTGCCAGCTCCTAGCTGGTTTGGGCTAACCGGGTCTCCCATCTTGGCCGTAGCTGGATCTCCGTTGTGAGCCATGGTCAACCGGTGCCCAACTTCGTGCGCTAACGTTTCGCCTACGGCATTGCTTAACTTGCAATCTTCCGGTTTCGTCGGGCAATCGGATCCATCGACAAGGGTCAACCGATCCATCTCTCCTTTGAAAACCACAACACCCTTGCCCGCAGGCTTAGTCAGTTCCGAATGGCCCCATATGACCCGATGTGCTTGGTTCTTAGGGTATCCGGGGGGCGTCTGGCCTCCGGTCACAATGACGAAGATGTCCGTAGCATTTGGGACGCCATTCTCAATAGTGACAATTCCGTTTATTCCTCCCTTCATGATAGCGGTGTCATATTCCTTCTGAGCCCTAGAGATAGCTCTCTCCTGTGCGGCTTGGGATAAATTACTATTGGTCGCATTCGCCGTAGTCCCGTCTCCCATTGTGAATTTCCCGCTATCGACCGTGTAGTTGAAATCTACGAGAACCTTCTTTTTTGGGGGCTCGGGACAGGGGTTCTCGCTAGTGCAACTAGTGTAGAGCTGCTCATTTCCCATACTTCCCATACAGGTAGGGTTTTTTCCGCACTCGATTCCGCAAAGATACCTAAGGATGATGCCCTGCGTCACTGTGTCTACGTTCTTTATAGCGTCAGGCAAGGGTATGGTTTTGCAATAGTTTGTGTTCTTGCAGAGGCAACATTCCTTTAACGTCCTCACAGGGAAGCATTCGATCGCGTCCGTGCCGCCCTGGGCCGATTTATCACACCGAGGGGGCGCGGTATCGAGCACCAGTGTCAACTCGGGATCATGGCCCGTAGGTTTATTTTCCTGGATTACCGGCGCTAAGCTGGCGGGGCGAGCCGTAGAGGGGTAGGTGTCGGCGCTTGGCGGCGCTTGGGCCGCCATCGAAATGGAAAACAACAAAAAAACGAAACTGGTGAGCAATAGACGCAAGCGGCGAGACATGGCGCACTCCTAGATCGAAGAGTTGGCGTTGCGTGGCCGGGGCAATTTGCCCGATGAGTCCAATAGATGGGGCCGAAACAACTATGAAAAACTGCGCCTTACCTATGGGTTCGGAACCGGGGAACCACTTTGCGGGGGGCCAGAGTTCCCTTGATGCGGGAACAATGTGCCAAGTCGATTTAAAAGTCAAGACCACGTAAGTGACTATTTAGCGAAAAAGTTAAGAGTCTCTAGTTGGTAGGACCGCTACTTTATAGCTTGTGGCGTTTGTGTAGTCGAACTGCTGCGAGTGTCGCCGGCTGAAGCCGGCTCGGACATGACGGATCAGCGAGAACGCGGCGCTGAAGCACCGCACTACCCGTACTCGCTCGACTGCAGTAATTCTTGAGCTGCTGTACAGGCAGAGGTGCGGACCAGAGGTCCGTGTGTGGGCGAGCCAGAAGCCCATGCGCCGCTCATGATATTCTTATATCGATAGCTGCGACCCTCCTTGTAGGCAATTTTCCCGCAGTTCCCTTAAGAAAATCATGATCTCAGTTAGCAATGTATCCATGCGCTACGGCGCTAAAGTTCTGTTCGACGAAGTGTCCACCGCGTTTACTCCCGGCAAACGCTACGGCCTCACCGGTCCCAACGGGGCGGGGAAGTCCACCTTCATGAATCTGTTGACCGGTGAACTAGAGCCGCAGAAGGGCACCGTGGTGCGTCCGCGGAAGCTTGGCGTGTTGCGGCAGGACCAGTTCGCCTTCGACGCCTATCGCGTGCTCGATACCGTCATCATGGGCAACAAGCGGCTGTGGGCGGCGATGGAAGAGCGTGACCGCATCTACGAGAAGCACGAGATCACCAACGACGATGGCATGAGGCTGGGCGAACTGGAGGGCATCGTCGGCGAAGAGGATGGCTACTCCGCCGAGACCGATGCCGCGCTGCTGCTGCAAGGCCTGGACATTCCCGACGAAATGCATCAGCGTCCGATGAGTGAGTTGCAGGGCGGGCAGAAGGTTCGTGTGCTGTTGGCGCAGGCGCTCTTTGGGCATCCGCAGGCGCTGTTGCTGGACGAGCCGACGAACCACCTCGATTTGGACTCGATCCATTGGCTGCAAAGCTTTTTGCGAAACTATGACGGAGTTGTGATCGTCATCTCGCACGATCGCCATTTCCTGAACAGTGTTTGCACCCACATTGCCGATATCGATTACGAAACCATCATCACCTACACCGGCAGCTACGATGAGATGGTGATGGCCAAGACGCAAATTCGCTCGCAGATCGAAGGCCAGAACGCGCAGCGGGAAAAGAAAATCGCCCAACTGAACGAGTTCATCGCGCGATTCTCTGCCGGCACTCGCTCCAGCCAGGTGCAGTCGAGGCGCAAAGAAGTGGAGCGCCTGCAGGTCACCGAACTTGCGAAGTCGAACATACAGCGCCCATACCTCAAGTTCGAACAGAAGCGTCCGTCGGGCAAACACATTCTGGAACTCGAAGGCGTGAGCAAGTCGTACGGCGACAGCGAGATCATCCGCAGCTTCACGGCCAGCGTGACTCGGGGCGAGAAGATCGCGTTGATGGGACGCAACGGCGCCGGCAAGACGACGCTGCTGAACGCGTTGCTGGCCAACTCGCCGACCGTTCCGGAAGCTGAACTGCGCCAGACCAGCGGCTACGACGGCCCGTTCTTGAGCGACGGCGAGGTCGTCTGGGGACACGAGGCAGCGGTCGGATATTTCGCGCAGGACCACCGGGCGCTCATCGAAAAGGGAATGACCGCGTTCGAATGGCTGCATCGCTGGGATCCCGGCGCTGCGAACGAAGAAATTCGCGGCTTGCTGGGACAGATGCTGTTCGCCCGCGACGATGGCAACAAGCGCACCGAAGTACTTTCCGGCGGCGAAGCGGCGCGGCTGCTGTTCTGCAAGCTCATGCTGCAAAAGCCGAACGTGCTGGTTCTCGACGAGCCCACCAACCACTTGGATCTGGAAGCCATCAACGCGCTGAATATCGCGCTGCAACGCTACTCCGGGACCGTGTTGCTGGTGACGCATGACCACGATCTCATCGACGAAGTCGCGACTCGGATCTGGCATTTCGAGGGCGATCACAACGTGACCGACTTCAAAGGCGCGTACGAGGAGTATCAGTCCGCTGTTGCGGCTTGAGGTTGTCGGCGAAGCTACTGACATTGCCGCCCCTGAAGGGGCATCGTGAATCCTGCTGCCGTGTCCAGCACTCCACCTCGGCTCCGTGCTAGGCTAAGCTCTTCAGCGCCTGAACGCCGCTGAAGTTTATTGATCCATACGCCGGCTAGTTCGAAGGCTCAGTTCTCACACACGGCCAGTTTCTGCCAGCGTTGCATCGCACTTTTCCCCTTTCGGTACTCGGTATGCCAAATTAGTCCCCGCTCCTCTTTCCAAACGCGCTCTCGCGCCGCTCTATATTCGGATATGGGACCTAGTTGATTGGCTCCCGAGGCCGAACCCTTCTTAATCCCCGCTTTGATCATGAGTCCTGCGGCGTAGGATTTGTTGCGACCCTGCGCGGCGCGCCCAGTCACGACATCCTGCGGCTGACACTCACTGCGCTGGGACGCCTGGCTCACCGCGGCGCGGTCGCCGCCGATCGCAAAAGTAGCGATGGCGTCGGTATTCTCACCGCCGTTCCTCGCACATTCCTGCTCAACCAGACTGCCATCGCGCTGTCGCCGGAACGTCCGCTCGCCGTGGGAATGTTGTTCCTACCGCCGGAAGGAGTAACCAGCCGCGACGCTCTGCGCTTCGAGGAGTGCATCTCCGCCCAGGGCCTGCGATGGCTCGCGTGGCGCGAAGTCCCCATCCGGCGTGACGTGCTGGGTGAGCTTGCGCTCGAGTCGCTTCCTGTCATCCGTCAAGCGCTGATTACGGTTCCCGACTCAGTAGCGGTGGACCGAGGCTGAAGTCGAGCATCGCCTCTATCTCGCACGCAAAGCTTTCGAACGCCATTCCACGGACAGCTATGTGTGCTCGCTCTCGACGCGAACCCTTGTGTACAAAGCAATGTGCGCGGGAAGATTGCTGCACGAGTTCTATCCCGATTTGCAGAGCCCGGAATTCGTCACGCCGTTCGCGATCTTTCATCAGCGCTACGCAACCAACGTGCTGCCTTCATGGGATCGCGCCCAGCCCCTGCGGATGTTGGCGCACAACGGCGAGATCAACACCATTTGGGGCAATCGCGCGCACATGGAAGCCCGGCGTGCAACTCTTCCGCGCGAATGCGAGCCCATCCTCACCGGCGATGCCTCCGATTCGATGAGCCTGGACGAAGTTGCCGAGTTGCTGGCGAACCATGGCCGCAATGTGGCGGAGGCAATTCGCATGCTTCTGCCACCCGCTACCGATGGCAACGAGACCGCCTTCCACCGCTATCACGCCGATTGCATGGAGCCGTGGGATGGCCCATCGGCACTGGTGTTCAGCGATGGCCGCCTGCTGGGGGCGGCGCTCGATCGCAATGGTCTGCGGCCATGCCGTTACGTCATCACAGACACTGGCTTGATTGTCGCCGGCTCCGAGGTTGGACTCGCCGATGTCAGTTGCGAATGCTATCGTTCGCAGCGGACGCCTCGGCCCTGGGCAGATGCTTCTGCTCGATCTCGAGCGCGGACAGTTGTTGGATGGCGAACCTCTCGATCGCTACATTGATGGACTCTCGGCTTACGATGGGCTGATCTACAACATTCTGCTGGAGCCGTCGCCTCAGCCAGTACCAGTTTTACCCAAAGACGAAATCAGCCGACTGCAGCACGGCTTTGGCTACAGCCGTGAAGAGGTCAAGATGGTGCTGGCGCCCATGGCCCTGGAGAGCAAGGACGCCACCTGGTCCATGGGCGATGACACTCCCATTGCGCCGCTGGCACGCACGCCGCGTCCTTTGTATGGGTTCTTCCGCCAGAGGTTTGCGCAAGTTACAAACCCTGCCATCGATTCTCTTCGCGAATCCTGCGTAGTTTCGCTGCGTACTCGCCTCGGGCCATGGCCGCATCTGCTCGACAAGCACGCACCGCTCCCCGGCATGGTACTGCCATCGCCGTTTCTCTCGCTAGGTCAGATGGAGGCGCTGCGCGAGGGCACGTATCCATTGCGTGATGAATTGCCTTTGGCTCGCATGTATTGCACCTTCGCGCCTGTGCGCACTCTGGAAAGCGCGGTGGGCGCCTTGGGCCCCACCGCCATTGACTTGGTGCGGGGCGGAGCTCGCATTCTCCTGATGACCGACCGCGCGGCTTCCGCGCAGGCCCTGCCGATTCCGATGGCGATGGCCGTTGGGGCGGTGCATCACGCGCTGGTCAAGGCTGGCTTGCGCACCAAAGTTGGTCTGGCCCTGGACGCAGGCGACTGCCGCGACCTGCACCACGCCGCCGTGCTCATTGGATATGGCGCTGGCGCAGTTTGTCCCTGGCTGGCATTGCAAACCGCGCGAGCATTGGCAGGAGAAGATGGCGAAGCCGGGATGCTCAAGGCCTTGCGGTCCGGCCTGGCCAAGGTGATGTCGAAGATGGGAATCTCCGTTCTCGACAGTTATCGAGCTGCGCAACTGTTCGACATTCTCGGACTCGACGCGGAAGTGATCGAGCGCTGCTTCCCCGGAACTCCGTCGCCGCTGGGAGGACGGGGATTCTCCGAGATCGAAGCTGCCATTCGCGCCTCGTGGACGGGCGAGATTAACAACTCGGAACTGCCGGATTACGGTTGGGTGCGATTCCGTCGCGATGAGGGCGCCGAACTGCACGCTTGGGAACCGCAACGGACGCGTCAGCTTCAAGTGGCTGTAGGCGCCGGAAAGGTCAGCGTCCAAGCCACGGCAACGGCGCCTTCCCATGCTGAAGCATGGTCTGCTTTCGCGGGCGCGGGAAGTGAACGGCAGCCGGCAGTGCTGCGAGACTTGCTGGACTTCCATTCCGCTGGTCCACCGTTGTCCATCTACCAAGTCGAGCAGAAGTCCAGTCTGGCGCGACGTTTCGTTTCCAGCGCCATGTCTCTCGGCTCAATCAGTCCTGAGGCACACGAAACCATCACCCTTGCCATGAACCAGTTGGGCGGCCGCTCCAATACCGGCGAAGGCGGCGAAGATCCCGATGCGTACCGCAGCGAGCCTGACGGTCCGCCCAATTTTCTGCCGCGCAACAACAAGATCAAGCAGGTTGCTTCGGGCCGCTTCGGGGTCACTGCTGAATACCTGGCACATGCCGAGGAATTGGAGATCAAGATCGCGCAGGGGTCGAAGCCCGGAGAAGGGGGCCAGCTTCCCGGCCACAAAGTTAGCGAGCTCATCGCGCGTTTACGGCATGCGCAACCCGGAATCTCGCTGATCAGCCCGCCGCCGCATCACGACATCTACAGCATTGAAGATCTGGCGCAACTGATTTACGACCTGAAGCGCATCAATCCGCGTGCCGCCGTGGGCGTGAAGCTGGTGTCGCAACTCGGCGTGGGGACGGTCGCCGCGGGTGTTGCCAAAGCTTATGCCGACTACATCGTGATCGCCGGACACAGCGGCGGCACGGGCGCATCGCCCTTGAGCAGCATCAAGCACGCCGGCAGTCCCTGGGAGCTGGGCTTGGCAGAGGCGCAGCAAGTGCTGCGGCACAACGGTCTGCGCGGCCGCGTGCGCCTGCGCGCGGACGGTGGCCTCTCCACCGCGCGCGACATTCTGATGGCTGCGCTGCTCGGCGCTGACGAATTTTCCTTCGGCACGGCGGTGCTGGTCGCAATCGGCTGCGACATGGCGCGTCAATGTCATCTCAACACGTGTCCCACCGGAATCGCGACACAGCGCCCGGAGCTGCGCGCAAAATTCCGCGGCAAGCCGGAGAACGTGGTTCGCTTCTTCCTTAATATTGCGGAAGACTTGCAGCGGATGCTCGCTGCCTTGGGACTGCCTTCACTGGAGTCAGCCATCGGACGCACTGATCTGCTGCGCCAGGTCCGATCCGACGGCAATCTCGATTTGCGACCCGTGCTAGCACGCTTCGGCGACGGTCCGCTGCATTGGAAGGGACAACGAAATGCGCGTCCGGAAGACCATCCGCCAGTCGATGACGCGTGGGTGAAACCTGCACTCGCGGCCGCCGCCGGGGGTGAGCCTTTCGAGTACGACGCGGTAGTGAAGAACGAAGATCGCAGCTCTGGGCGCGCGGATGGCGGGCGAGTTGGCGCTGCTGCGCCGTCAGCGGCCCGAACTGAAGCCCGACATCCGCCTGCACCTGCGCGGTAACGCCGGCCAGTCTTTCGGTGCCTTCACCGTGGAAGGCATGGCTCTGACCCTGGAGGGCGCGGCGAACGACTACGTCGGCAAAGGGCTCTCGGGAGGGCGAACTCATTCTTCGTCCGGTGGGCAAAGCTCGCGCAAGCGCGGGAGGCGCAGGTCATCCTGGGGAACGTGGCTCTGTATGGAGCGACGGCTGGCTTCTTGTTCGCGGCTGGAAGCGCAGGTGAACGCTTTGCGATTCGCAACTCGGGAGCGACGGCGGTTGTCGAAGGAGTGGGAGAACATGCCTGCGAGTACATGACTGGCGGGGTCGTCGTCATTCTGGGAGCGACGGGGAGAAACTTTGGAGCGGGGATGACCGGCGGCGTCGCTTACGTTTGGGATCCCGAACACACTTTCGAAACTGGACGCAAGTTTCATCCAGAATTTGTCGCGACCGATTTGCTGGACGATTGCACCTATCAGGAGCAGGCGTTGGTCCGCGGTCTGCTGCAACAGCACATTTGCAAAACCGGCAGCCGCGTTGGCACAACAACTTTTTGAGCACTGGCCGGAAACCCTTGGGCAAATGTTGCGGGTCGCGCCGAAGGGCAGCGGCGCGGCGTAAAGTGAGGTAGGAGACCCAAACGGTATCGTGTCAGGGCACCCTTCGACTGCGCTCAGGGCAGGCTTTTCAGTCGTGCCAAATCCGAAAAGAATTGAAAAGGGCTTAATTCCTACGCTCTGGGATTTGTCTTGTTGGCTGTCGCCAGGGGTGTCTATAATGGCAGCCCATTGCCACCATCCAAATTTACCCGTCACCTAGGCGAAAAATCGGAGCTCCGAGGAGGAGACATGCGACGCCGATCCCTGTATTTGTTGCTGGCTGGCGCATGCGCCCTTCTTCAGGCTTGCGGTTCTGGCGGGTCAAGTCCCAATCCGCCGGCGCCACCTCAGTCCCAGATTGTAATCACCTCGCCCGCCGATGGGACCACCCTGACATCGTTGCCGGCGACCATTAGCGTGAGCTTTACCAACGGCGCCGACTCGGTCAGCATGAGAGCGTTGCTGGACGGCGTCGACATCTCGTCGCAATTCAGCGCCGCCGACAGCAACGGCATTCGCCAGGCGCAAGTGGATCGTCCGGCCTTGAACCTCGGCAAGAACCAGCTCCAAATCACCTCTGGCGCCGTGCGTGCGAGCGCTTCATTTATTGTGGCGCTTGGCGGTGGAGGTTTGGGCTCAAGCGCGGGCCTCCCCTTGCTGGTTCCCATTCGAACCCGGGTGCTCACTGGGGACGGTTCCAGCGGTACGGATTACAACATCGTTCTTTACGAAGACCCGAACAATCCGAATACTGCCACCATGATCCAGGCGCCTCCTCCACCTCCCGATACGCCTGCTGACCAGGGCTTCCAGATCGTCTTCCTGCGTCGCTCCGACCTGGCAGTGATTTCGAACGTCGTTGTGCCCAATGTCGTCCCCATCATTGACGGACAAGCGGAGTCCAGTCTTCTCTTTGCGACCCTATCGGTTAATAATCCACCTTCAGGTTGTGGAAACGTCGGATGCCTGCTGATCATGCAGAGTCTGAAGACGCTGGGGTACACACCTTGCTCGGTGCCTCAGTATCCACAAGACTGTCAAACTTTCACCGAACTCTTTGCGAGTATGGGCGCCTCGGCCCGGTGGCTATGGGCCAACGGCGATACAACCCAGATTGCCTACTCTTTCATTGAAAACACCAGTGGCGGCTCACCCCTGGACAGTATGGTGCAGGCTGGCAACTATTTTGAGCGGCTGACGTGCAGCGGTTCCAACAGCGCAAGCAATCCCAGGTTTTGTGACTCGCTGGGGCCGTATCCTGGCTCGCTGGGATTTCCTAGCACTTCGGGTACCGCACCCAGCAACGCGACTCCGGCGCAGATTGGGAATATGGCGGGCGCGCTTATTCGCGACAACTTCTATAACTACACCTACACCCAGAGCGCTCCGTCCGTCGCTTTCTCAAGCTATTATGACTCCCAGAACATTAGCCACAACTTCACCATCAACGGCAATAGTTACTGGTCAGGATTTGCGCAAGGGTCAGGGCCCGGAGGTATCCATGTTGTCATCCTGGATCGGACGACCCTCAGCCTGAAGCAGAACCAGTGGTGGCTTGCCCAACCTGACGCCAGCGAAATCCAAAGCGTCTTCAATTTCCTTTCCGATCCCGCTTACAACACCTACGGGAACCTGATCTTCCTGGCGGCCTTTGGCAACACCAGCTATACCACCACTCCGATGACGGTGGCTACCGCCAACCGCGCCCGCTGGTACCAGCTTGCGCAGATGGTAGGTTTCTTGGGGGGCACGGAGCAGGTTTTCTACCTGGTGAATAATCAGGAGCATTCCCCTCCTCCCCAGATCGATGACTATACCCTGGTGGGAGCATTCATCGACAATCGGAACACCGGATTGCAAAACACCTACTATAAGGAAATGAGTTCGGTGATCTCCCGCGAGACCGAGGCCTTTCCCTTGAACTCGGACATGGAAGGTCTACTTAAGATGGACCACCAGGGCTTCTACAGTCCCGGTCCCGTCGGCCACAACCTGGGACTGGCGAGCGTAGCTATAGCTGATGCGGTAAGTGCCTCGCTGGTCAGTCCGACCCCATGGCCGTTTCCCGGGCCTGATCCAGCCAAGTCGCAGGTCGCCTATACCTGGATCAGCCAACAGCTCTGCTGCGACGACATTCGATCGGCCTACGTGAACCTGAATGTCTCCCCAAACACCTGGCTAACCTTGCTGCAGCAGCTTGCGTATAGTTCGACCCTTCTCCCGAACTCCGACGAGGAGGACTTTAACGACATGAAGCAGCAGCTGGCCACCGAGTTTGAGTATGTCTCCGCGGTCCGCTTGCTGCAGACTAATGTGACCTCGCTATACCAGCAACAGCAGTCCAACGTTCCGCTGCTTCTGCAGGCCGCCCAAGACCAGGTCACACAAAATCTTCAGATCGACCTGAAGACATCTGCCAAATCCGCGAGCTGGCTTACCATCTTGGGCGATACCCTGGGCGCGGCCGGGCTCATAGCGCCCTTGGCTGGCGGACCCGTCGGTGGCCCGCTGGCCACGGCCATTTCTTTTGCCACATTTGCAGTGCATGAAGCTGCCGAGCACAGCAATACTCCGGCCGGTACCTCGCTAGAGGCTCAAGAGAACCTGGAGGTAACCGCCGGCACCTTGGCGAGCTCGGCGGCGAGCGAATATGCACAAAGCCTGGTCACGCTGGGCAACCAGTTTGATCGTGTTGTCACCGACTGGGGACGTTTGAAAACTGTAGGGGCGCCGCTGCAGGCCGGTCAGCTTCCTTGGGACTCGAATGCGGCTGGATACCTCCTGCAGGCTTATGACCGGACTATCCAGAGGGAGTTCTACACCAAGCTCATACAGTCCAACGCGCAGGTGATCTACTATCCCTACGTTACCGATCAAAGCTATATCGGAGACACGGGGTACGGTAGTGGCAATGAGTGCTTTTATGAGCAACAGAATGTGGATCCTTACTGGCAATTGCCGTCGGTTTCGCTGCTCTTCTATCCTTCCGGCGCCCCGAACACAGACACCAATAACGGTAACCGGTGCTGTGCCTATCCCCACGATTACGATTGGGCGATATGGGCGCTTGTTTACAGCCAAAATAATAGCGATGACTGCCCGATGTCGGATACCCAGCCCTCCACGTTTGGTTTGTTTGAGCCGCTGGATCCCAATAATCCCGATACTCTTGGAACCTACCGGCTGTGGTTCTATACCCGAAAGGGCTATGTGATAAACACAAATAACAACACGGTACCGTGCTATGACGATTGTTGAGTACGACGTGGCCCGGTGCCCCTAGGCTCAGCGATGGTGTAAACGACTCCACGATTCCGGTGTGGCATCCCGATCGTGGGACGAGGTCAATCCGTTCCAACCTCCAGTACAAGATCGAGACCCGCGGCGTCGGCGAACGCTCTGAAGTCACGGTCTCGCGTGAGCAGAGGAACGCCGCGATCGATACAGGTCTGGGCGATCAAGGCGTCCCCGGGCCGTGCCTTGCGGAGCCAGGTGCCCCAGGTTCGCCCGTCTGTTGGGCTAACCTGGGGTTACTTGCGAGAGAACGCAGTGTTGGAGATCGAATCGGATTGGACGGCCAGAGATCGTGAGTTGAAAATGCTCGGTGGGCCGGCCCGAACCTTCCTCGTCCAATAGCCACACGAATCTGGGGTACCAGGAGGCTGTTGGCTTAGTCGATCTCTGTTCCTCTGGCAGCCTGTCCGCGCAGCAGAAAAGTTTTGGGATACTTTCCTTCTCCGCAAATCTTGAATGAACCAAAGTCTTTGTACCAAGGTCCGTCCGGGGCTTCTGGCTCGCTTTCGCGCCAGAGCTTTAACTGGTACAGGTCTTCGATGCTCACCTTCCGTTCGCGAGCGCGATCGAAGAGATGGTCACGCAGGGCAGCCGGAAGTCCGGTCCACTCGATCTTTGGCACTTACACTCCGAACGTGATGCGAGCCATCTCGCTCTTAACCTCTTCCAGTTCGGCTGGATCGTCGGTATTCCGAAGACGCTCGGCAAGCTCGAAAAAACGTCGCTTCTCCGCTTCCTTGGCTTCCAGCCCGGCTTCGATCAGGTTCTCCAGAACGCGGTTGGCACTCCGGTTCTGGCGCTGCGCCAGTCTCTGGACCTTGCTATCTAAATCGCGTGATAGCGAGACGCTGCGGCGTACCGTCTTTTGCTTTGCAATAGCCATAAGCAGCAGCTTACACCAGATTGCACCAATGTGCACCACGGAGTTTTCCTCGGCCCAGGTTGGCCCAGGTTGCAGGTTTCCACGATAGCTTGTGGTGAAAGCATCCGTCCGACCGCCATGAATGCCGCCCCGCGAACGGTATCGCTGACTTTGCCAAACAATCTTTTCGGCGCAAGTTCAATGGTCCTACGATGCCTCGCGTTTTGCTGCAACCGGACAGCGCGCCAGATCTCGCTCAGGTCTTGAATTCTTCCGCTGAAGATTTCCAGTGCAGTACCAACATCCCGAACTGGAGATCGTCCGTGCCGCACTGAACCAAACAGAAGCGGAAAGAGAAACCCGGGGGGGTGAATGACCGAAAAAGTTCACGGCACACTTTACGGCACACCCAAAAACGTCAACCTTTGGTAAGTTATTGAAAGTTTGGTGAGCGCGGAAGGAATCGAATCCGCGCAGTAACGTACATTCAACAACATACAGAGCAACAGACGGTAATTTAGACGATCTTAGTACATGTAAAGCAGTGCGAACGGCAGGTGAATGGCAGGTGAATCTGAGGGTATGTTTGCTTTTGCGCATGACACCACGTCATAAACACACGCCGTGATTTTGGCAATCTGAAGTGGTCCACTTCGGCGGTTTGTTTTGGCCCACCTCGGCACTGCAAACTTCTACTCTGGATTTGAGCGTGAGCTTGTATCTGGAGGCGGGGGTTGGACTGGAGAGCCAAGGTGGAACTATTCGAGCAGATTCGTCGGGAGTATGAGTTCGGGGTAGGCACGATTCAAGGCGTATCGCGGAAGCTGCGGGTGCATCGGCGATTGGTGCGGGAGGCGATCCGGAGCGCGATACCGGTGCGGCGGAAGAAGACGGAGCGGCCGCAGGTGAAGATGGCTCCGGCGGTCGAGTTCATCGACGCGATTCTGGAAGAGGATCGCAAGGCTCCGCGTAAGCAGCGCCACACGGCGAAGCGGATATGGGAGCGCATTCGACAAGAGGTACCCGGATGCACGGCTGCTGAGCGCACGGTTCGGCAGTATGTGGCGCAGCGCAAAGAAGCGCTGGGGCTGGCCCGGCGCGAGACCTTTGTGCCGCAGAGCTACGACTGGGGTGTCGAAGCCCAGGTTGATTGGTATGAAGCCTATGCCGATTTGGATGGCGAGCGCGTCAAGCTGCAGGTGTTTTCGCTTCGTTCGATGGCTAGCGGAGCGGCCTATCATCGCGCCTACCTGAGGGCCACGCAGCAGGCGTTTCTGGAAGCACACGAGTTGGCGTTCCATTACTTCGGCGGCGTTTTCCACCGGCTTCGCTACGACAACCTGTCGAGTGCAGTAAAGAAGATACTGCGCGGCTATGAGCGGGAGCTGACGGCCCGCTTCATTGCCTTCCGTTCGCACTGGCAGTATCAAGCCGATTTCTGCACGCCCGGCGAAGGCCACGAGAAGGGCGGGGTGGAAGGCGAAGTGGGCTACTTCCGCCGCAACCACTGGGTTCCGGTACCGGCGGCGAGCGATCTTGCTGAGTTGAACACGAAGCTGCTGGCCGACTGCCGCCACGATGAGAGCCGTATCTTATCGGGCCGCAGGGAGAGTATCGGCGCGCTGTTACTGACCGAGAAGCAACACTTGTTGCCGCTCCCGGCGGAAGACTTCGAGTTAGCGGAAGTCAGCTTCCCGCGCGTCGATCAGGCGGGATGTGCCAAGGTGCGAACCAACTTCTACTCGGTGCCACTGAAGGCAGGCTCCGTGGTCGAGGCTCGCGTCTACTCCAGCGTGGTGGAGTTCCGGCAAGACGGTGTGCGGATCGCGCAGCACGAGCGCAGTTATGAGCGGGCGCAGCAGATCCTGGATCTGGAACACTATCTCGAAGTGCTCGAACGCAAGCCTGGTGCGTTGCGCGGATCGAAGCCGCTGGCGCAGTGGCGAATACAGGGCCGCTGGCCGGAAAGCTATGACCAGCTCTGGGAGTTGATGAACGAGAAACATGGACGCCAGGGTGGAACGCGATCCATGGTTGCGCTCCTCTGCATGGGCCGCGAGTTCGGCTACGCCAAGCTGGAAACAGCGGTAGCGCAAGCGATGGAGTTGGGCTGTACGGATGTGGCTGCCATCCGTCATCTCCTCATGAGCGACGAGCTTCAGCACGCGGCCGCGACGACGATCGACATCGGAGCACTGGCTGCTTACGAACGTCCGCTGCCGACGATGGCCGAGTATAACCAACTACTCTGTGTGTGTGAGATCGAGGTGCCGGCATGAGCATGGAAGCCGCCAGCATCGCGCAGCACTGCCAGACTCTGCGATTGGGCGTCATCGGCGCTCAGTTCGCATCCCTTGCCGAAGAAGCCAGGCAGAAGAACCACTCCCATCTCCATTACCTTGAAGCCCTGCTCCAGGCCGAGGTCGAGGACCGCGAACGGCGCTCGATCGAACTGCGGCTCAAGGATGCGCGCCTGCCGCGGATGAAGACGCTGGAGGAGTTCGACTTTGCCCAGTCGCCACACATCCCGGCCTCGCGTATTCGGACCCTGGCCGAAGGCGGCTATCTGCAACGTTCCGAACCCGTGCTTCTGGTCGGAGAACCGGGCACCGGAAAAACCCATCTGGCCACTGGCCTAGCCATCGCCGCCTGCCGCCAGCGGAGGCGCGTGCGCTTTACTACCGCTGCCGCCCTGGTCAACCAACTGGTCGAGGCACAACGCGAACAGAGCCTTAGCCGAATGCTGGCACGCTGGTCGCGGGTGGAACTGATTGTGATCGATGAACTGGGCTATGTCCCGCTGGCCGAGGTGGCCGCCGAACTGCTCTTCCAGGTCATCGCTGAGCGGGCGGAAAAAGCAGCCATTATCGTAACCACCAACCTGCCGTTCTCCGAGTGGCCGCAGGTCTTTACCAATGCGCGGCTGTGCAAGGCGGTGCTCGATCGGCTTACCGATCAGGCCCACATTATCGAAACCGGTTCGGAGTCGTACCGTTTTCGCAGGACCTTGCGGAAGAAACGCAAAGAGTGATCCCTGGAGGCCGCAGTTCCATTCTGCTTCCGCTTCGCCCTTCGGGCTACGCTCCAGCAGAACGGAACTCTATCCTCTTAACCGTCAACGTCCATGGGTGGGCCAGATTAAACCACCGAAGTGGGCCAAACCAACTTGCCAAAAGCACGCCGACGAAGCATTTGGAATATGGTGGCCAGAATGTCGAATAAGGCTGAGGCAACGGCAATTGGCAAGTGTCGAGCAAAGACGAAAGCAGGTCGCCCGTGTACCGCTCCGGTAGTGCGTGGCGGCGCCTATTGCGCGATCCACGCAGACCCCAGCCGAGCAGCCGAACTCGGTCGCAAGGGGGGTGCTCGCAACCGTAAGATGTACAAGGACGAGATCCAGGAGGTTTCGGTTCCGCAATCGGCCGCGGACGTGAGGCGAGTGCTAGCCGAGGTCATGGCAGAAACCCGAGCGGGGAAAATGGACCCGAAGCTAGGTAGCACCCTCACCTACATGGCCACTGCTCTGTTGCGGGCGTATGAGGCAGATCCCCCTCCCCCACCCGTGGTGTCTAATGTCTACCGAGCGCCCCGTTTCATCAGAGCCATGGAGGAACAGCAACGCCTCGCTGCCGCAACGACAGAAGCCGAGGCCTCTCAGGCCAAGGAAGAAGATGAGATCGCGATTCTCAGCTACCAAACCGGACTCCCCAAAACTCACTAGGCGTCAAGCCGGAAGAGCGCTCTTCTTTGCCACTTTATACCGATTTAACGGAACGGGGGGCTTAGGGTGTCGAGTTTGCTTTTGCCATTCAAACGCAGTTTTGCTTCATCAAGGGACCGATCAACGGTGACTGCGATTTTACACGCTGAAGCGAGGACATACAGCAAGCCCTATTGTAATTGTTGAAATTCAATTGCAGTAATGTTCGAATTGCGTTGCAGCGAGTTTGAATTATCTTGCAGTGAATCGGCAGGTAAGCCCTCTGGTTCGGGACCAGGGGGTCGGAGGTTCAAATCCTCTCTCCCGACCAACTATTCCCAACAAACTTACACAAATACGAGATTCCAAGCCACGAGAAAATCGATTATTCCTTAAGCGCGACATCACTAAACTTGTGTTTGAAGCCGTCGGACATGAAGCTCAGTCTTCGCTCCGTCTGGGGCCGTTGTTCGTCGGCTTAACGGATTCGACATCAAAGTTCCGAACCAGCCGATGCAGGTAGTTAGGATGAATTCCCAGAAATTTCGCCGCTTCCGGATAATTGCTGTCGGCTTCCTCAATGGCGTCCAGGATCAGTTTTCGCTTTAGCTGATTAATCGAGTCATAATATTTCGCCCGGCTCCGTGGCGAGCTGTGGCATTCCAGCAGCGCCTCGGGCAGATCCTCTGGCAGGATTACATCAGTGGAGCCCATCACGATCGCATGTTCGATAGCGTTCTCCAATTCACGGACGTTTCCCGGCCAGCTGTAGTCCATGAGCATCGATCGCGCTTCTGGAGAAATTCCCTTGAACCGGCGACTTGTACACCTTTGGGCATACTTGGTTGCAAAGTAAATGGCAAGCAAGGGAATGTCCTCACGATGCCCGCGTAATGGAGGGACAGCAATTGAGACCACGTTAAGCCGGTAGAACAGATCGCGCCGAAGCTCACCGTTTTTCACGGCCGTCTCCAGATTCTTGTTGGTTGCCGCTATCACGCGTGCCCTGAATTTGATTGCCTGAGTTCCTCCAAGACGCTCAAACTCCCTCGTTTGCAATACACGAAGCAACTTAGCCTGCATGGTTGGAGCAAGCTCGCCAATCTCGTCAAGAAAAACCGTGCCAGCTTTGGCAACTTCCAACTTGCCTCTCTTGCTGCTGACAGCGCTGGTAAACGCGCCTTTCTCGTAACCGAATAATTCGCTTTCCAGCAGGGCCTCGGGGATTGCAGCACAATTGATCGCCACGAACGGTCCCTCGGAGCGAGCGCTATTCTGATGGATGGCAACCGCAACCAGCTCTTTTCCGGTTCCGCTCTCACCATGCACGAGGACCGTAGAATCGCCGCTGGCCACCTTCTGCGATCAATTTTCTGACGTGGCGGAAGACTTGCTTTCGCCGATTATAGAGTATTCCGGTGTCAGTTCTTCCCGCAGTCGACGATTCTCATCCCGCAGAGACTCCACTATCAGAATATTTTTCAGGGTCACCGCCGCAATACCCGCAACAGAGTTCAGTAAGTGGATGTTGTCTTCTGGAAATCCCTCCTCCGGATGGCATTAACGAGAAGATACTCCCAGGGCGTTTTGCAGCGCGATAACGGTACACACAGCACCCGCTCCGTACCACAGGAGGCAGGAGAGAAGGCTGCGAGGGTGGGGGGGCGGGAACGGTCCATCGGTTATTCCGCGTCCCTTCCACCATGAAGCGGTGCAATCGTGATGCCAAACTAATCACATCCGAATTCGTCATCAAAATCTGTCCTTTAGCCTCGGACCTTGTCCGGAATATCCCATTCGGTCAACCAATCGGTTGGCAATCAACCAAAAGGTTGGCGCCTCCGTTGTTCGAAGCCGCGTGTTCTGGCGATTTCGATATTCGGTTGCAGGTTGCGGCTGTTCCCGGCACAGGATGCTTGCCCTACAGGAGTTAGGCTACTCCGACCCTACTGGCTTCCTCTCCAGCTCATCTCTTAGGTCAGAGGGCAATATGCCACATTTCATCGTTGTGGTATCGCAGCATACTTCGCCCGATTGGCAGGAGGGGGTGGACAACTGATTTGCCTTCAGCCACTTCAGAACGTTGGGGTTTTCTCGGTAGGGCGTCCGCAAGAGCATCATCGGGTAGACTGATGCGGTTATCAGGTCGTCGAGACCGTTGTTCTGTACGAACGGGTCCCTGGCTGAAGCCTTGCCGTTTCCATCGAACACGAAAAAGCCTTGATACTCTAGGGCCTTGCCCTGAAACTCGGCCACTACGTGGTAAGTTACATACTTCGTCCAGCCGCCATCCCTTGCAATGAGTGAGATGGGAAGGGTTTTCAGTGCTGCCGGCGTAGCTGGATTACTTGGGCCTGGCATCCACCCCACTTGGAGGGATCGGCCTTCAATTTTGACTCCCGGACTGTCTTCCGACGTGTAGCTCGAATAGCTCAGGGTCATGTACAGTACTTGCTTGCCAGTCGAGTCGCTGCCGATCGAGATGAGCGGGTTGTTGTTACCCGTGATATCCCCCGTCTTGAAGTCACTCAAAGTGAACTTGAGCTGATTTTGTTCGAGGGTTGCCTGTAAGGAGTCATCACCCTTCGCAGGTGCTCCGAGGCGTACGTTTCTCTCGATGAGCCCGACTTGATTGGAGAAGATCCCTTTGGCATATGTTTGCTGGATAATCTCCTCCGGCGTTTGTGCGATTGCTGGCATTACTACCGCCAAGCACAATGCGATCGCAGCTAAGTAGCTTTTCATTGTGTTACTCCTAGATGTCTACTGGTTTTATAAGAGGTCCAAGGAGGCAACTACCGACTACTTGGAGACTCTCGTGCAAAACAACGACGCCACCATCGATTCACTAGGGATAAGGTCTATAGCTGCTGTCCCGTCAATTTCATCCCAAACTCTTACAGTTCCGTCTGCGATCAATCACTTCCGGGTGAGTTGGCGCCCTCTCAACAGCCCGATACCTTCCAGCCAGCTGACTGCTCTAGTCACGTTGCTAAGCTTTAGCCACCGTCCCATCCTGTGGTGGCACGGAGAACAGGATAGAAGCTCCGACAGCTAGGAACCAGAATGCCGTGCTGACCGCGGTTGCATTCCAGTACGGACTTGTGAAGGGTCCGGGGAGAAACATCCCTGTCGCCCAGGCGATGAACGACCACGCTCCCAGCAGGACCCCGAGCCATGCCAACACCTTCGCACTCCTGGGCGGGCTGGAAAAAAGGATTCCGAGGCTACCTACAATCATCGCAAACCCTAGCATTATCCAGGACACCAGACCCAATCGGATGACCACATCCTGGTTTACCGCCAGGACATACCAGCCAGTTTCAGGCGTTAGCCAGTGAACGATATCGGGTGCGACGAATCCGTCGAAGACGAAGGTAACGGCCCATGCGGCTGCGGCGAGAGTCATGGCTGTGGTCGCCGTTCGAGTCCAGCCATTGCGGCCGTTCCAGAGAGAGCCGATGCCAAGCAGCCACAACAAGGGCCCCGCCAGGATCAATCCGTGAATGAGCCGCCATGACCCGTGATGGGAGATGTGCATGTAGAAGTTTTGGAAGAACTCCACACTGCCGAGCGGCCCAATCGAGGAATTGATTTTGGGATGGAATGCCCCACCGCAAACAAATGCTAATGACCCAACTATGATGAGCAAGCCGGAAAACTTCTGATGAACTGTGGTACTCGTCATTTGTTTTTACTCCGGTTTCGATTTGTTATGAGCGTCAGGGCTCGTTCAGCCCAGCGCAGGTGAGACTCGCTTTGCAAAACACCCTCTTCCAATACGAGCTTCCAGATCGCGAGCTGTGGGTTGCCACCTCGGGCCGTGTCCAGCCACGTGCGCGTTGCACCGTAGTGGTAGAGATTTGCTTTCTGCTCTTTACGGAACGCTTCAACATGACCGCGTAGCTTGGCCAGATCGGAAGGCGCCGCAAAAAACAACCGCAGTAACAATTCCCTGTAATTGGAAGGGGGACCGGGGACGAATAGCCACTTCCGAAATGCTTCTTCGCCCTTTGGGCTAAAGTGAGTTACGTTGCCTCTGGGAGAGTATTTCATTTACTGAATCTCCTCGCTGCCGGTCAATTCGCGTCAAGATAATTGCAGATTGACCAGTACGGTTGCGTATCCGGTGCCAGCGGAATTCGTGGCGCTGCAAACGGCAAGGGCAACGGAAGAAGCCGAGAAAGTTGACGGCTTCTGGACTGCTCAAGGTGAAGCCGCCAGCGAAACCAAGGCACCCGGAGAAAAAACATGACGATGGCTAGAAACATCCTGTGCCCCTCCCATTACCCATCCACGAGACCGTGTCCTGTGCCAGTGCTATTTCTGACCCTGACCGGAAAGCCGCTACGGTGCTAGGATTAATGGAAAATTGACAAGCGACCGTGGTGCCGCTAATCGTAAACATTAACTGCGAGTCGCCATTGGCCACAGCTGTCCCGATCATGTCACTAGCATTGAAAAAGATAGTGATCGTGCCTAAGTCGGCCGGCAGCGGAGGACTGAATGTAAACGTGACAGTACCGCCGTAGCTGAATGCAAATCCGGATTGATTCGGCGTCGCAGTGACGTTCCCGCCGTCAACGGTCATGCAATAAGGGAAACTGGTGTTGCAATTCCCGGCTTGATTCGGCGTCGCCGATTGTCCTGCTGAGGCGGGCGACCCACCACCACAATTTATCAGTCCCGCCACCCCTAACGATCCTAAGATCACGGCTAATACCCAGCACGAAGTTTTCATATCTCAACGTCCTTCTTTCCGCTGACAGATATGAATTTCATGGTTTTGCTCCTCAGGTGAGTTATGGTGCTCTCGTTTCGTCCGAAAATGTGACAAAGACCGTTCGCATCGGTTCAAATTGGTCGACGCTAAATCGAAGAAAATCGCACCTGCCCTCGACCAGCAATGAAGATAGCGTCGGGAGAGTCATGCCGAATGCGAGGGTTTTGCGGCGAGAGTGCAACCCACGCGCCAGGCATGCTCTTGCCGGAGTTCATTTCGAAAAGAAGTGCGTCCAGGAAGCGCGGAAACTTTTCGCCATTTCGCTTTAGTGTCATGACTAGATTTAGCCGCGCGCCCTTGGTGTTGAAGCCGTGAATATATCCGTCCCCCGGGTTGTCGCTGGCGATCCAGAGCAGCTTGACATTGGCGGCAAGGCATGCATCAATCAACTCCGTTCCTGAGATCGTTTGGTCACGCAAGTCTCTGATGAAGCCAGCAGCTGAGACATCGCAAAGCAGGTGGACCATGTCGTACCCCTGTCGAACGAACTCCAGTAATTCGGAAATGTCATCGAGCACGGCAGCGGTTGAATCCGGGAAAAAGCGCCTATAAACCTCATGGTCCGCAATCACTGTTTCACTAAAGCGGGAATCAACGGAACAAACCAAGACCTTGGGGTCCGGTATGTGCTCTGGAATAGGTTTGCGAAACCAGTCTCGAAACGCCAATCTACGCTCCTTCACCAGCGCAACCAGCAGGGTGCCTTCTCACGGCACACCTGAAACAGATCTAGTCTTCGAGAGGCAAAGCAGGACAAGAACCAGGGTTGTCGCAAAACCTGTTTGTAATCGCAAAAGAGACCGTCAGTTGTCACCTGCGATTCTCCTCCCTCATATGACGATGCGGTAAATCCAATCGACCAACCTGCACTTCACGTCTGCAATGTTCACGAACCAGTTTCAGATATGCAGAGTTGGAGCAGTTTATGGGACCTCACTTCAAGTTCACTTCAGAGGCATGCGTTTTTTCGTCACTTCAATTGCTGGCCTCCTACTAAAAGGGTACGACGGATGGTTTGCATGTGCTTCCTCCTCAATCTTTCCTGAGGTTTGGCCCGCGATCTCTCGACAAGCCGGTTCCGTTCGAGTGATTCCTCCTGGGGCGCGAAGTAGCTAGAGACATCCAGGACCAAGTGCGTAGTGCCGGACGCAAAGGCATCGATTTTTCCTTCACTGCCGGCCCCTACAATCGCCATATTCGAGGTGACGGCTCCATCCACCGCATTCAAGGTCCAGGTTAAAGGCCTGGGCTCGCCGTCTGGCCATAACGTCAGATAGTTCAGTGGAGCTTGGGGAAACACAGTGGCATTAAAGACAAATGCTTGCGCGGTGCCCGGTAAGCCACACGGGTTGCCGGGAACTCCCAATATCGGGATCCTCAATTGTCCACTGAAACCAAAGACAATTTTCCGTGTATCGAACGCGCGGCAGGGCGCGATCGTATAAAGCGATAACCCGGTCGGTCCAGGCACCGCGAAGTACCCGTTGATGTCGATGACTAGATCTGTGTCGTTGGTGGGGAAAGCCGCGATCGCACCGTCTGTACCGGCAGGTACGATGGCTGCATTGGACACAATCGTCCCGGTCAAGTCATTCAGAGTGGCAATTGGAGGCTGCGGCTGACCCGCCGCCCAGACTGTCAAGAAGCCGAGGAATCCCGTTCTCGGCAGTGCCGTCACATTCAGGGAATAGGCAACTGCGCCAGAAGGAATGTTGCACGAGCTTTGCAACACCGGAAAGTCACGTTCCTGGCCTCCTTGCAGGTACGGTCCTCCCAGCGGCCCGGGCGGATTGCGAGTGTCCACCACGCGGCAGGGCGTCAGCGGATAGAACGCCAACGTGGAAGCGGACACTGGTGCGAAATAGCCGTTAATGTCCAGCACGACATCAGTGGTGTCGGTAGCATAGACGCTAATCGCTTCGGCAGTTCCTGCGGCTACAATTGCGGCGTTGTTCTTGATGCGCCCGTCGAGCGAATTCATGGTCGTGGTCACGGGCTGCGGCTGTCCGGCGGGCCACACCGTTAGATACCTTAACGAACCGCGCGGTATGACCGAGACATTCAGCGAGTAGGCGGCTGCGGAGGCGGGAATTCCGCACGGGAACCCCGAGATGGTAAAGTCCCGATGCGTACCGCCCTCAATCGGACCGCCTTGCGTCCGGGTATCAGCTACCCTGCACGGCGCCACCGGAATGAATTGAAGCGGATCCGAAGGGCCGCCGGCGATCTTGTCGTTACTCAACGCCATTCTTGACAGGTTGTTGGATTGCGGCGTGGTGTCAACCTTCTTCCAAAGCTGATCGATCTGCGCCTCGGTGGCGCAGCAGGCTAATAGTACGCACGTCAGCGTAATATTGAATCCGCATCGTTTCATGGCTTGCCTCCGGGAAATCTAAGTAGGGGGGAACTTTAGGAGAGGGCGCCTGTAGCCGCGGGATTCTCATAGTTCCCCGAGTTTCGAGGCGCAGCGTGGTCATTTTCTTGTTCATTTGCGCCTGCCAGTTGGCTTCCCACACGCGGCACCACCCACCCTCTATGGGCGCAACCCTACCTCCAAGTCGCCTTCACCAGACCCCAGGTGCCGCCGCCCGGAAAAGTTATCTGCACGGTGCAGGTGGACGAGCTCAAAGTTCCGGCAAGTTGGCAACCAGTGATCGTTTGGTCGCCCGTTTCCGTGAAGATAGTGACCGTGACCGTGGATGCCGTACCGATGGGAATCTGGGTTGCCCCGATGACCACAGGTACAGGGCTGCCCGTGTTGATTTCAATGTCGGGAAACTGGAACGGGTTGGCGTGAATCGGAGTGCCATTGATGCTGGTGACTTGAATCGTGGACTGGCCTGCTGTAGGCAGAAGCAATTGATAGGGGGTCGATCTAGCGGAGTTACCGTTAATCGTGCCCGTGAAGGAGTTGGTGTAGGCCTCGAGCCGCACCGTCCCGGGCCCGCCGCTAGCCCCGCAGCCGCTGGGGCACGTCGCGCCACCCTGAGCCGTCAGCGTTCCGGCGCCAGTGATCGTGTTCGACACCAGGCGGATGCCACCGCCGCTGCCGCCACCCGCTGCGGTGCCTTGGTTAACTCCCCCAGATCCCCCGTTGGAGTTCATCGTTCCACTTACTGTTATCGAGGTGGAACTCGCAATCATCAGCGCCCCACCACCGCCGCCGCCTCCAGCGTCGTATTGATTGGTGTAGTACATCGCTCCGCCGCCGCCGGAGCCTCCCACCAAGGGAATCAGATACAAGCTTGCAGAAAAGACGCCGCCACTTCCCGCCCCTTGGACGGTGCCGGCTCCTCTTCCTCCTCCTTGTCCGTTGCCCGACTCGCCCGGGAAGTGGGTTGGGTTCGACCAGTTGCCCCCGACTCCGCCGGTGTAACCGCCTGGTCCTGGAGCGGCGGGTATCCGGTTGGCGACGTCGGTGGTGTAGTCGGCGCCCTTAGTACCACTCAGGTCAATTGTGCCTTGCACATTCACATTTCCACTGGCCAGGAAGTACAGCGGCATGCCAGTGATAAACCCGGAAAGCTTCAGCGTGGCCCCGGAGGGAATGGTGATGGTGGTCCAGTTAAAGATGCCTTGGGCATGCTGGTTGCCAGGGTAGTTGTTCGGATAAAACCAGACGTTACCCTGTTGACCTGTAAGATCCAGGGCACCGTCGCTGTTATTCGAGCCGCTATTGAATGAGCCTTGGGCTAGCAGCAGGCGGCCACCCAGGCAAACCAGCATGGCGAGCGTCATAAAAGACTTGCGTGACATTGTTTTTCTCCTCTTGAAAGAATCGTCGTTAGAGTCTCGCGCCAGGTCCGATAGGACGCAGGCCGTTACTTGTGTTCATCCACTCTCTCTTGCCCGGTTTGGTGCCAGCGTCTTTCTGCTTCGTCGGGCTACTCGTTCCACCATGCTGTGGACACGGCGGATAATTGCAGACACTGAAGATGATCGCGTCCGTCTCATTGGTCCCGGTCCCGATGCCGCTGCTGCCATCCGCGTTCACAACCGAGAAGAGGATGCCGTCCACTTCGTTGGTCAGGGTTCCGATGCCGCCGCCTGCGTCCGCGTTCACAACCGAGAAGAGAATGCCGTCCACTTCGTTGGTCAGGGTTCCGATGCCCCCGCTTCCGTCCGCGTTCACAACCGAGAAGGGGATGCCATCCACTTCGTTGGTACTGGTCCCGATGCCGCCGTCTCCCGCTATGTTCAGAACGGAGAACAGGCCATCAACCTCGTTGGCGCCACTCGGTCCCGCCAGATTCAGAACGGAAAAAAGGCTGTCTGATTCCCCTGAAAGGGGCACGGAGGAGGCGGTAGGGAAGCTATTCGGATCGAGCGGATCGGTCCCGTATTCTGCTTCGACCACATCGGGGAATCCGTCGCCATCAGTGTCGGCTGTGGAGGTGGGATCGACCACGGTGAAGCGATTGACGGCGGTAGGTATAGTGCCGCTGTTGCCGTACCCGTTGCTCGCAACCAAGGCGTAGGTTCCCGTCGTGGTTCCGGCGGAGAAGGTCATGGTGGCCGACGTGCCGCTCGGGTCAACCGACACGGCGCTCACCGCCGGTCCCGATGGGTTGAAGGAAAAGTTCGCGCCAAGAAGGTTTGCACCAGTGACTTGGACGTTGGGAATGACCATATTAAATAGAGCGGATTTAGGCCAAACTGTCTGGATAACAGGGAGCGGAATCACCACGAAGCTGTTCGGCGTAGTTACCGTATGGAACTGGACTGTAACCGAAATTGGTCCGGTAGTCGCCCCGGCTGGGACTGTAGCCATGAGCACCGTGGTGCTGGCAGAGGTCACGGTAGCCGCTCTGCCGTTGAACTTAACAAGATCGAGGGCAGGGTTGGCGTTGAAGCCCTGCCCGCGAATCGTCACCGAAATTCCTACCGGCCCCTCTTGGGGATTGAAGTCGAAGATGGCGAGTTGCCCTTGCGAGACCGTGGACCGCTGGATCAGAAGAATGTTTCCTACCGCATCGTAAACGTAGGTGACAACGTCTCCGGCAGGATCGATCATCTTAACCAGTCGTCCCGAGTCATCGTAGTAATACTGGATAGTCTGGCTTTGGGAGGGGAGTTGTTGGACACACGCCAGCGCGAGCCCGAGGGCGACCAGCCGAGTAACGAACTTAAGCGATGTAGTCATAGGTGTTAGTCCGTGCATAAATAATCTGCCCAATACTTAATCGCCCAACCGCCACCCGCAAAGACGATCCCGCCCGTGCCCGAAACGGGAGCTGTCGGAGGGAAAACTATCGCGACACCTCCCATGCCGATGCCGACGCCCGTCAAAGTATCTCCAAATTGTCCCCAGGCTCTACACGATTTAGGCTTGAACAGAGAGTCGGAGTGGGAGTCGGAGTGGGAACCCGAACCCTTGAACCCGCCCCCGGATCCCCCACCACCCCCGGATCCTCCACCACCCCCGGATCCTCCACCACCCCCGGATCCTCCACCACCGTCCCCGGATCCTCCTCCGCCCCCGGATCCTCCACCACCGTCCCCGGATCCTCCACCACCGTCCCCTGATCCTCCACCACCGTCCCCTGATCCTCCTCCGCCATCGGATCCAGCGCCATCACCGGAGCCTCCACCGTCGCAGGATGATCCGTCGCCACCATCACCAGAGCCACCAGCACTAGAATACCTTCCGTATGGATCCCTAAAAGCAGTTGGATTATTCCCCACATAGGCATAAAGGTTCATCCCTCCCCGAAATCCGATCGGGTCTTCCGATACGAAACGCTGGAAGACTGTGTTGTAATAGCGCGCACGGTAAAAATAGAGTCCCGTTCCGTCGTTTTCGCGGCCAGTGTACTGATAGGAATTCGCCGAGCTGCCCATGGCCGACGTGTTGCCAAAAGGCTCGTAGGTATATTGCGTCTGCGTGGTCCCACTGGAATCGGTCAGGGCCAGCGTGCTTCCAAGAGCATCCGTAAGGAAGTGACGCGCTCCGGCAGAGTCGGTGCGGCTGAAGATTTCATCAACCCTTAACCCCCTGACCAGATTGGCGCTTGGCATTCCATTGACCAGCTCCTGCACTGGGTTAACACGGTCATACACGAAGCTGGTGCTGGCTCCGCCTATCATCTTCGTCTGGCGCCGGCCAAAGGCATCGTATTGGAAACTGGCTGTGGCACCGGCGTTGATGGAGGCCAATTGGTTGCGGGCGTTCCAGGTGTAAGTGTTGGCGCCGTCGTTGGTAAGGCTGCCGTTCAGATCGTAGGTAAGATTACTCGATCCCCACTGAGTAAGCTGATTGTCAGCATTGTAACTGGCGGAAGCGACCGCCGGTGCCAGCCCGGTGCGAGCGAAGCTGCCGCCAATGCTGGTGCGCCGGCCATCGGCATCATACGAGTAGGTCAGGTTTCCCAGAACCGTGGTTCCTAGCTTGTAGGTGACGCCGGTGAGTTCCGCAGCCGCGTCGTAACCGTAGGTAGCAGTCACGCTGTTGGCGAGGGTAAGCAAGGTGCGGCGGTTGGCATTGTCGTAAGCAAAGCTGACTGTGGAGGCGCCCTGCGTGATCTGGGTCAGCCGGTTGGCATTATCGTAGCTGTAGCTCACTGGGGGCTGCCCAGCAACGGTCATGCTTGTCCGGCGGTTGGCCTTATCGTAGCTATAAGTCACCCCCCCCTGGGTCGTAGTCTCAGAGATCAGTCGATTCAGACCGTCATAGTTGCGAGTAATTGTCCCGGAACTAGAATCTGTGGTTCCCGTCAGCCGGTTACCCGCATCGTAGGTATAGGAAATGGAAGACCTGTCCGCGTAGGTAACGTTCGTCCGGCGGTTCAAAGGGTCGTAGGTGAAGGTCCTCTGTTGGCCTTTGCGATCGGTGAAGGTGAACACGTTCCCCGCAGGGTCGTAGATATAGCTTTCCACGTGTCCCAGGGGGTCCCGGCGGGTCGCAAGCCGATCCAGATTGTCGTAGGTGTAATTCGTAGTGTTGTTGAGTGCGTCAGTGAGAGCAACGAGATCGCGGTCGCCATCGTAGGTAAACCCCGTGATGTTGCCTAGCGGATCAGATGTATTGATTAAACTGCCCAGAGGATCGTATTGGTATAACGTCACCGCGCCCACCGGGTCCTGCAGGCCGATCAGCCGCCCGGCGTCATCCCTGTTCAGGGCCATGGTGCGAGCCAGAGGGTCCGTAACCGAGATGAGATCGCCGCCGTAGTAAGCGAATCGGGTGGTGTTCGAAAGCGGATCGGTGGCCGACAAGGGCCAACCCTGGGTGTTGTAGGTGAAGGTCCACTGGTGGTTGAGCGGATCTGCAAGCGTAGTAAGGTTGCCGGCGCTATCGTAGGTGAGGTTGGAGACGTGGCCCAGCGGGTCGGTAATGCTGGTGACCTGGCTGAAAGTCGGTTCATAGGTGAACGACGTGGTAACAGCGTCGGGTGTGCCGGAAAGCCTAGTGATGCTCAACTTGTTGCCCAGGCTGTCGTAGGTATAGGCAGTGGTGCGGCTCAGAGCGTCGGTCACACTTGAAACCAGGTTGGTGGAAGGGTCGCGATTGTAAGCTGTGGCTTGCTGCTGTGGTGTGCCGACGGCGAGCGTATTGGTCAGTGTGTAGCCGCTCGAATTAAAGGTAGTCTGGCGGATGTAGCCGCGCTGGTCGGTTAGCGTGGCCTGAGTGACATTGTTCTGGCCATCCAGAGTGTAGGCGAACTGGTAGATGGAATTGTCGGCCAGGGTCTGCCTAATGACACGGTTGTTCGAGTCATACTGATTGGTAAAATAGACGATTCCTCGAGGGTCCCTGACGGTTACCATGTTGCTCGACGAGCCGTCGTAGGTGTAAGTGGTTATGCCGCCCTTCGCGTCGGTCACGCTAATCAGGCGGCCGCTGCCATCATAGACATAGCTGACCACCCGCCCGGCGCTGTCCGTGGCCTGAGTGATCCGGCCGCCGGAATCAAGTGTGAACTGGATGTAGCGTCCGTTGGGTGAGGTAATCTTGGTGAGGTTCGAATTACTATCGCGGGTGAAAGTGAGCGCGTTACCGTAGCGATCTCGCAGTCCAATGATCGCCTCTTGTTGGGGGGTGCTTGCACCTACCGAAATGGGGAAGCTGAGCACCACCCCATTTTTTTTCTTGATGAACCATCCGTTGTTATATGTGAGGGTCGCTCCGTAGAAGTTGGTCGGCGAAGAGTTGCAGACCCAAATGGAGCCTGATTTGACGAAGTGAATCCGACCGCCGTCCTGGAGGATCAGGTAGATGTCGGTATCGCCATTAGGAGTGATAAGAAAGATGTCATAGAGGTGGCTGGTCCCTATGCCGAAGGCGCGGGAAGTAGGGTCGTTCGGGCGGTACGTGCGGGTCAGGGTGAGAGGGATAACATCCGGCAGCGCCAAATCGGTGTGGGTGTCTACAAAGAGTCCAGTGCCAAGGTCAACAGGGTCTCCACCGCTGCCGCCGTCGTTACCTCCCGCCGGGCCGTTTGAGGGAGCGCCAGAATCGCCCACCATCGCTCCCGAGAAGCCATAGATGAGGACTCCCGGGTCGGGGACGATCTCTAAGCCACCGGGCGCAACTCTGCCTAAGCCATAGATGTACCAGCCCTGCCCATCCGGGTTGTAATTCCAGAACTGAAAAACCGTACCGACAGGCTTGTGATAGGTATTTGGATAATAGAGCTGCGCTCCTTGAGGTCCGCTTGCATTGATGTCGGTCAGCCAGGCCCCGCCTGGTTGAATTGTGAAATAGATTGGAACCGGCACATTCGGCAAAGGGAATGGCGGCTGGTTAACCGGTATTTGGGTAATGGTAATTTGATGGACAGTCTGCCCGTAATAGTCACGAATCACCGTGCCCGCCGGGATGCGCAACTCCAGTCCAGGAAGTAGCGGTGTTGTAACGATGGTCTCTTTCCTGGTCGGTACCGGAATATTGACAGCGTGAACTGTATCGAGGGCGGGCATCCAAATGATGAAAGGCAATAGGTTCGTGATCCCCGGGAGGACATTCATGCCGTATTCGAAGAGACCGTAGGTGCTTCGAGTGCCGCCGCCCGCGGTTTTGCCATCAATCACAATTTGGCGGTGACCGCCGATTGCGTTGCCCCCAAGAACAAGAAGGAATCTCCCGGTTGCGTCGGTCTCTGTCTGCTGGGTGGTGCCGTCCAGGCGGATTGTGACGTTGGCGAGAGGTCGACCGGATAGCTGGAGTACCTGGCCTGCTATGGCCGTAACGCCCGATGGCGCCTTCAGGGGCGGCAAGTCACGCGAGGACGAGTCCTGTGCACCGGATGATGCGCCGACGCCATCGGCAATACCCGCTTGGTTACTGGCGTCAGCAGGGGCGGACACTGTTGTGAAAACAATTTGCGTCGTCGGGAGCGGACGGTTGGCGGCATCTGTGAGGCCGTCGAGCAGAAGCGAGTAACTGCTACCTGGAAGCAGCGGTTGGTCTGGAGTAATAAAGGCGAGTACGCCCCGCTCGGCTGGAACGACTTTGATCGGCGTTCGTCCTTGGGGTCCGTTGAGACTTACTGTGTTTGAGTTGACAGTTCCAACGCTGAGGCGTTCCGAAAATCGCAGCGCAATTAGCCCGCGCAGCGGAACATTCTGAGCTCCGTCTTCAGGTCTTGACGCGACGAGGAGTGGCGCCTCACCGCTTGCCTGTGCCTCGACTGGAAGGGTATCAACTAGGGTGAAGCTTTGGGCTTCGGGATCGTAAAGATCACCATTCTTTAGATTTTCGCCGCTAGCATTGGTTCCGCCCCACAGAAGTACTTTGCCCGTGGGGAGAAGTACCGCGCAGTGATTGCGCCGCGGCACACTCAGTTTTGCAGGGATATTGGTTCGGATCCCTGTGCGGGGATCCCACAGCTCCGCATTGGAAAGTAAGACACCATCGCTCGAGAGTCCTCCGGCGATCAGCACTGTACCATCCGTCAATACCGTCGCGGTGTGGTAGGCGCGGGGAGTCGGGCCAGGGGTTCTCAGCAGATTAAACGTCGATGCCGAGGGATCGAAAAGTTCTGGCGTAGTGACAACCCTTCCCGCGGAATCCACTCCTCCGAACACGAGAACATTCCCGTCAGGAAGCAGAGTTGACGTATGCCAGGCGCGAGGGAAGTTCAAAACATTTTCCAGCGGGGTTGGCTGGCTCGAACCGGGCGTTTCAATGAATGCCGCAGTCACAGGCCCGGTTTGACCGAGCCCTCCAACCAGTAACAAACCGCCGTCTGGCAGCAAAGTGGCTGTCTGTCCCCATGCAGACGAGTTGGCGCATCCGGCATCCAATACACCTTTCTGTTCAGAAGGAATCGAAGAGTCCGGGGCGATATCGTCAACCCGGAATCCAGCCAGCAAGAACCGTTGCGTCCGCGCAGTCTGCAGGATATTGATTTTTCCCGGAACAGATGGGACGAGACTAACTTCGGAAATGGGGGGCTTCGAATCAGGACGAACGTGGGAGACTGGACTCTCAGCTAAGGGAAGGGACTCTAGGTAACGCGCTAGCATCTTTAGATTCGAGGGTGAATCTTGTGGCCAAGCTACGCAAATACCCACCGCGAACAACACCCATAAAGTCGCGAGCGTGCGCCGCAAAGACTGAATGTTGAAGCCGGGGACCTTGCTAGTTCTCACGATTACCTCCCTCAACATGCTGGAAGAGTCAGACTCCGCTGCGTCGACACCGCGCTGAAACATCTTGGTGGTACCGACCGCATATCCTGAGCTCTGCGTCCTGCCGTCAACAAGGCAATCGTGGCGCCAAACTGATCGAATCTGAATTCGTCATCAAAATCAGTCCTTTAGCCCCGCATATTGCCCGGAATATGCCGTTTCGGCTCAACCAATCAGTTGGAAATAAACCGAAAAGTTGGCGCGACCGCTGTCTATAGGCGTATACGCCGAGCGGTTTTAGTCGAGGGCAGAAGGCAACAGTCCGTCGCGCGGGAGTTTGGAGTGGCAATAAAACGGTTGACACACATGTGTTCTAAGTGTACTATTTTAGGCATGGAACGCCTCAAGACTTTGCAAGGCGCAATCTCCTACTTTAGCGATCCACAACGGGCTTTTGATGCCGCCGTCGAGTTCCGTTGGCCCGGTGGTGATGTAACCTGCCCGCGCTGCGGACAGGCCAAGCACTCGTTTATCAAGACGCGGCGCATTTGGTTCTGCTACGTCTGCCAAAAGCAGTTCACCGTCAAGGTGGGAACCATTATGGAGGATTCTCCGCTTGGACTGGATAAGTGGATGGTGGGCTTGTGGCTCCTGGCAAACTGTAAGAATGGCATCAGTAGCTATGAACTCGGAAAGGCTCTCGGCATCCGGCAGAACTCGGCATGGTTTATGCTGCACCGTATCCGCGAGGCCATGAAAGATGACTCCAGTTTCAAGTTTGGTGGCGAATATGGTGGCCCGGTCGAGAGCGATGAAACCTTTGTTGGCCCGAACCCCTACAAGATGCACAGCAGCCGCAGGAACAGTCTGCGTCAACGTCGCGGACAAGAAATGCGCGGCGATACTTATCTCGGCAAGACCGCTGTGTTTGGGGTGCTTGATCGTGAACTTCGGCAAGTTCGTACCAGAGTCATCCCGAACGTAAAGCGTGAGACCTTGCAGAACGAGATTCTGAACCATGTTCACTTGGCAGTAAGGTCTACACCGATGCTGCTGTGGGCTACGATCACCTGAGCAAAGCCTTTGTCCACGAAGTCGTCAACCATGCCGTGGAATACGTCAATGGGCAGGTGCTACCCAAGGACTCGACAACTTTTGGAGCCTCTTGAAGCGCACCTTGCGAGGAACTTACGTTGCTGTTGAGCCATTCCACCTTGACCATTACCTTGACGAGCAGGTCTTTCGGTACAACAATCGTGCTACCAAAGACAACCCGCTGAACGACTCTGACCGCTTCGCGCTTCTCATGGCCAAAGTCGCTAACAAGCGCCTCACCTATGCAGCCCTGACGGGCAAGGACATTGACGCGCTCCACCACGAGACGGCAGGGACGGGGCAAGAGGAACCGTTTTAACCCTTGTTCTTGCGGACGTTTTGCGGGCGGTAGCTTTCTTGGGCTGCCGCTTTTCCTGTGCTTTTCGCTCCGGCTTGGGAGCCTGAAAAACAGCCTTTGCGAGGCGCTCAAAGTTTTCTCTTGCTTCTGGGCCTTCTTTGTATTCTGCTTTCATGTTCATAAGTCTAACGGTTCACCCATGGCACGACGTACAAATAAAACAGCAAAGAGCAAACGATCAGGACAGCAGTCCAGAACAGAAATTCGAGGACATACTGTAAAGCCCCCAAGATCCTCGTTTTGGAAAATAATCCCCAAACCGATCTACGCTGCGCTGGGGGTTGCTGCTCTCGTTGTGACCTTACTCGAAGGTTATCCATGGCTTTCAATTCAAGAGGGTTCCCTAACAGACCCCGGAAATCCTTTTAGCGAAATGTTCAAAGTCGTTAATAGTGGCTATGTTCCGGTGACCAATCTGGATGCCGTGTGCTTGCTTGGCGGAGAACAACCAGGGCGTGTCCACATTTCTCCAGGAGCGTACAAAATCGTTCAAACCGGATTCGCGAATTACCTTGCGCACGATAAGGTAGCTAGAGCGTGTTTCAAAAATAGTACCTCAGCGTAATCCAGAAGCAAGCGAGAGAAAAGAAAGCACAATAGGTGGAGAGTAGATGCTCATGACGAACCAGCAACCGGCGAAACTGGCCGAGCCAGGAGTTGGTTCGTTCCACGATCCAGCGGCGCTTATAACGCCGCAGTTTGCGCCCATCTTCGTAGCGCCGTTCCTTGTTGTTCTTCCGGTAAGGCGCGATCAGTTCAATGCCGCGCTGCTTCAGCCGCCGACGCAGCGGATCAGAATCGTAGCCGCGATCAGCGATTACCCGCTCCGGCTTCTGTCGCGGGCGGCCTTTCGGGCGGGGTACGCGGACTTCGGCGAGCGTGGCTTCCGCAAGCGTAACTTCACTGGGAGAGGCACTTTCCAGCCGAACTCCCAGCGGAAGACCTTGACCGTCGACCAATACCATCCACTTCGTGCCCTTGCCCCGCTTGGTTTTACCGACCCCAGCGCCCCCTTTTTCGCTGGGGCGAAGCTGCCGTCGAGAAAGGTCTCGTCCCATTGCAACAGGCCTTCGGCATCCAACCCTCCCAGCAGAGCACGCCATGCCTTCAGCCAAACCCCTTCTTCTTGCCAGCGTTGCAGCCGGCGCCAGCAGGTCGAGGGCGAAGGAAACTCGTCGGGGAGAAAATGCCACGCCGCGCCGGTCTTCAGAATCCACAGAATACCCTCGAAACAAGGCCGATTCGGGGTCGGCGGTCGGCCCCGCTTGTCCCGTCGCTGCTTCGGCTTAGGCAGCAAGGGCCCAATCAGTTCCCATTGCTCGTCCGTCAACAGCTTCTGCCGTGTTTTCATGACAGAAGCTCACCAGCTAACCTGCCTCACACATAAGTACCTATCGTGAGGCCGAACCTATTTTTGAAACACGCTCTACAATCCCTTGCTTCGGGTCTCTCGCGATAGAGGATTCCAATATCAGTGGAGGGGCGACTATGGAAGTCACCATTTCCTATGCTTTCTGGCACCTTAATTGGAATCCATTGCGAAAATCGCAAACGTTTCGCTTTAGCTCGATTCGCGGAACGGACGGTTCGCAACACTGGCAATTTATCTCCTAGAATGCCGGGATTCTCCTGCCCTATAACGTAGTAAAGGACGATGGCACATAGAAAAACAATGATGATGCCAACCGGCAGCAGGCGATAATTGCAAAACATCATGGCGGAAATGACGAGAAAGAATCCGAATAAGAGGCCGACGACGCTGAGTGTGCATATCAGAAAGGGAAGATGATGTTTAACAAATTCAAACAAGCGTGGGGGCCGACTACCATCGCGAATAAGACCGTCGCGATAGCCAGCATAATCGTTGCCGTTGCGACCGTAATTTATGCTTTGGCTGCTTTGTATCAGTTGAACGTAATGAGTCGCACTCTTGATCTGGAAACGGCTATGGATAGGCCGCATTGGTGCCATAGTTCACTTTGACGACAAGAAAAACCGGATTAACTGGATAGAATGGCGCTTCAAAAACGGAGGCCGCACCCCGGCAACTCTGGTGAATGGCGAACTGAAATTTGTTATAGGCCCCGTAAGCCCTCTCAACCCCGACGTAAGAGAACTGCCCCAAGTTGAAAACTGCGTGAAGGGGCAACTCCAAAAAGATATTGGTCCTGTACTCATGCCAAATGGGGATTCTGGATTCCCCGTTGGACTCGCTCCAGGCGTTATCGCTCGTCTCGACGACATATACGCTCTTAAAGTAGGGCTTTATTTGGTTGGTTGCGTGGACTACTCGGACACTCCAAGAAGCGTTGGTATCGCACAAGTGTTGCCGAGAGACTTAGAGTTAGCCCGTATGGGGGGAAGGAATGCTTATGACGCTTCCAACCGGGAATGACCTCAGTGATCACTTCAAAAGCGGCCAACGGTTATCACTTCAAAACCGGCCAACGGAAGACGCCGAGGACATAAATGTTCTACCTTGCCAGCGACTGCTGAGGCAAGTCTAATTAAGGTTTATTTTCTTCAGGTCGAGGCACTCCGCAACGCAAATCAAACACCATAATGTTTCTGTGCGAATGAGGCCCGAGCCATGTTGGACTGTCGGGCACGCTCGTTCTTCCCTCACCGCTATGGGCTGGTATTGTCTAGAGCGTGTTTCAAAAATAGGTTCGGCCTCACGATAGTTACTTACGTGTGAGGCAGGTTAGCTGGTGAACTTCTGTCATGAAAACACGGCAGAAGCTATTGACGGACGAGCAATGGGAACTGATTGAGCCCTTGCTGCCTAAGCCGAAGCAGCGACGGGACAAGCGGGGCCGACCGCCGACCCCGAATCGGCCTTGTTTCGAGGGTATTCTGTGGATTCTGAAGACCGGCGCGGCGTGGCATTTTCTCCCCGACGAGTTTCCTTCGCCCTCGACCTGCTGGCGCCGGCTGCAACGCTGGCAAGAAGAAGGGGTCTGGCTGAAGGCATGGCGTGCCCTGCTGGGAGGGCTGGATGCCGCGGGCCTGCTGCAATGGGACGAGACCTTTCTCGACGGCAGCTTTGCCCCAGCGAAAAAGGGGGCGCTGCCGTCGGTAAAACCAAGCGGGGCAAGGGCACGAAGTGGATGGGACTGGTCGACGGTCAAGGTCTTCCGCTGGGAGTTCGGCTGGAAAGTGCCTCTCCGAGTGAAGTTAAGCTTGCGGAAGCCACGCTCGCCGAAGTCCGCGTACCCCGCCCGAAAGGCCGGCCGCGACAGAAGCCGGAACGCATAATCGCCGACCGCGGCTACGATTCTGACCCGCTGCGTGAGCGGCTGAAGAAACGAGGCATTGAACTGATCGCGCCGTACCGGAAGAACAACAAGCAACGGCGCTACCAAGACGGGCGCAAACTGCGACGTTATAAGCGCCGCTGGATCGTGGAACGAACCAACTCCTGGCTCGGCCAGTTTCGCCGGTTGCTGGTTCGTCATGAGCATCTACTCTCCACCTATTGTGCCTTCTTCTATCTCGCTTGCTTCTGGATTACGCTCAGGCACTATTTTTGAAACACGCTCTAGAGATTCGTCAAGCCAGTTGTAGATGCAGAAATCGCGATAGCCGAGCGCGTTCACCTCGCAGTGCAAATCCGCTCCTTGCTCAACCGTGAAGTCGAGCAAGGTTTTGGGGCAGCGCAACATATCGTAAAGCTGCCGCGGCTGGCCTGGCATGAACGGCTCCGACTCCGGATTCGTGAGGAGCATGGGGCAGTGAATCTGGCCGGCAACATCCTTCAGATTGTACTGGCGCACGGCGTGAAAGGCATCGTAATACGAAGTCACTCCGTACGGCCGCATGCGAAATGCCAGCAGAATCTTTGACCGTGGCCTAAGCTTCAGACCGAAGTTCATGTTGCTGTCGAATTCCTCCTTGTTTCCGGCATCCAGCAACTCGACGAGCGACTTAGGGAGTTGTCGGGTCCATGCGTTATATGCGAGGTTGGCGCAGCTATTTCGGCTTCTGCGAAACGCCCTATGTGCTGATTCAGCTGACCCGCTGGGTCCGGCTCCGACTGCGAGCAGCTATGTGGCGGCAGTGGAAAACTCCACGTCGTCGCCGAGCCGCTCTGTTAGCACTGGGGGTTCGCCCGCGACTGGCCAGTAACACGGCTGGCAGCGGACTCGGTCCCTGGTATCTGGCCCGGGCCAAAGCCCTCTCGGTGGGGCTTTCCAATGCTTACTTCAAATCGCTTGGACTTCCAACATTGATCGATGGGTGCTAGCGTAACCAACTCGAACCGCCGTGTACGGACCCGTACGCACGGTGGTGTGGCAGGGGTCGGCGGGTGACCGCCGCCCCTATGCCGATCAAACCGACTTCGGGGACATGTGCCGCAGCAGGTTCTCGCCAACAACGTGATGGACCAGAACGAGACTTCGGGCCCGCGTCGTTGAGAGTCCATCCTCATATCAGGTTTTGGGCGATTATCTCTCCTAACTCGCTCCCTGCCAGAGCATAGTAGGACAAGTGCCCCAAAATGCCCCTTTATTCCCCAAGCGTGTGGCACCCAAGATCACATTCCCCGCGGTGGTGCATGTGAGACTCGCGGGATTAGGGGAGAGTCGCCGATGTCCATGATAAGTCCATGTCAAGTGAGTAAAGGCTCTCTTGATGAGCTGCGCTCCTCCCGACTTATGCATTCAAACAACCCGCCAGGTGACCTGCGAACTGCGCTATCCATGCGTCCTAACCGACAGTCACAGACATCCCCCCAGAGCTGCCCCCGTTTACGATCACACAGTACTGTGACTGAATGCACGGAAACGCTCTCAGCCACAGGAGACCATAATAGTCGGATAGGAATCATCAACTTTTACGGCATAGGTTTGCGCCCCATCCCCGAGCTTTCAACAAAAAGGTCGGCGGTAGAAGCGGCCTTGTTGTGAATTCACCTCCGCGATCGCTCGCTGTTCGCGGCACTGGAGGGGGAATGACAAGCCGAAACACCCACTTCGATAGTGTCTGCATCAAATCCACCGGTTCTTACGTTCCGTCCAAGGTTCTGACCAACGAAGAAGTCGTGGCAAATTTGCCCACCTCTCCGCAGTGGGTGGCCGACACCTTGGGGATTCGCGAGCGGCACATGGCTGCACCCGACGAATACACCTCCGATCTTGCTGCCCATGCCGGGCTGGACGCAATCGCTGCGGCGGGACTGGAACCAAATGACATCGAGTTGATCATCGTTTCCACGGCGACACCCGACCGCAAGATGCCCTCATCGGCGTGCATTGCGCAGAACAAGATGGGCATTCGCAACCGGTGCGCCGCGTTCGATGTGGCGGCGGTGTGTGCCGGATTTGTTTACGGCATCACAATCGCCGGCCAATTCATCCAGAATGGTACCTACGAGCGTGTGCTGGTGATCGGCGCCGATACCTTCTCCAAGGTCACGGACTGGAACCATCGCGACTGCGTCGTTTTCGGAGACGGTGCCGGTGCGGTGGTGCTGGAGAGGAAGGATCGGGAGAATGGGCTCTTTTCCAGTATTCTCCTCGCCGAGGGCGAGGGAATGAATCATTTCACGGTCTACCCTGGGGACACCTACTTCACCATGAACGGAAAAGCGGTTAAGGAGAAGGCTACAACGGCGGTGCCCGAGTGTATTCAAGAGATTCTCCGCATCAACGGGCTGGGACTCGAAGACGTCTCGATGATCGTTCCGCACCAGGCGACATTGGGCGTCCTGAAGCGCATCGCCGAGGTACTCAACATCCCTTTTTCCCGGATGCAGACGAACCTGGAGTCGTACGCGAACACCGCTGGAGCCACGGTCCCGCTGCTGCTGGACCAAACCAACCGGCGAGGTCTTCTCCACGAAGGCGATCTTCTCTTACTCGTTTCCATCGGCGCAGGCTGGACCTGGGGGGCAGGCTTATATCGATGGTGAATTCCGATCTTGTCAATCAATCGCGTTGACGGGTATCGGGCTAATTATGTGGAACGTTAGTCTCGGCGGGTCGCGTTCACGCATTTCTCGAATCGATCATGGAAACCGGAATGGTCCCCGCACATAACGCATTTGAGGCAATCATGGACATCAGAACAGTAGGAATAATCGGCGCGGGCACCATGGGCAACGGCATTGCCCACGTCTTCGCTAAAAATGGATACAACGTCGTGTTGGTCGACTTGGAGCAGAGATTCCTCGATCGCGGCCTGCAAATCATCAGCAAAAACCTGGAACGCGAGGTTGCGAAGAACAAGTTAACCTCTGAGCAGCGCGACCTGGCGCTGGAGCGCATCACAGGTACCACCGATCGCAAGCGCTTGGCCGACTGTGATTTCGTCGTGGAAGCGGCCAGCGAGCGGTTTGAGATTAAGGCTGACCTGTTCCACGATCTGGATGCGATCTGTCGCCCTGAGGTTCTCCTCTCGTCAAACACTTCGTCCATTTCGATAACCAAGCTGGCAGCGGTAACCGGGCGGCCCGATAAAGTCATCGGGATGCACTTCTTCAATCCCGTGCCAGTGATGAAACTGGTCGAGTTGATCCGCGGATTGGCGACCTCAAACGACACTTTCGCGACTGTCAAAGCTCTGGCCGAGAAATTGGAGAAAGCTCCCGTCGAGGTGAATGATGCGCCGGGCTTCGTCTCGAACCGCGTACTGATGCCGCTGCTGAATGAAGCCATGTACGCCGTGATGGAAGGTGTGGCCACTCCCGAAGCCGTGGACGAAGTCTTCAAGCTGGGTATGGCGCACCCGATGGGTCCACTAACCCTGGCGGACTTCATCGGACTCGATGTCTGCCTCGACATCATGCGGGTGCTGCAGTCCGGCCTCGGTGACCCCAAGTACCGGCCATGCCCGCTGCTGATCAAAATGGTCGATGCCGGATGGCTCGGTCGTAAGTCCGGACGCGGGTTTTATCAGTACTAATTTAGAAACTCGGGTCGGGGTGAATGACGCGCCGGGTTTCGTCTCGAACCGCGTACTGATGCCGCTGCTGAATGGAGCCATGTACGCCGTGATGGAAGGCTTGGCCAGGCCCGAAGCGGGGGACGAAGTCTTTAAGCTGGGCATCGCGCACCCGGTGGGTCCGCTAACACTGGCCGACTTCATCGGGCTCGACGTCTGTCTCGACATCATGCGCGTGATGCGGTCTGGCTTTGGCGACCCTAAATACCGGCTGTGCCCGCTGCTGATCACAATGGTCGATGCGGGGTGCCTCGGGCGCGTAAGTCCGGGCGCGGGTTTTTATCTCGAATGATTGTAGGTGCCCTGCGCGATTGTGGCAAATCGAAGGCACGAGCAACGTAAAAGCGGACGCATACGTCGGCCGCGTACTCGGACGCGCGGTCTGCGGCGACCCCAACGATCCGAAAGCTGCTCGCCTGGCAGCTGCATCCTGAGGTTCCGTGGCAGCTAGATTGGCGCCTCTAGAACGTCAGCATATCTTATTGTCACGCCCGTAACCCTGTTAACGGTGCAGCTTCGCCGCAATCGGCGCATTCTTGGAAACCGCAGTATTCGAGGTTTCTCCGAAGAAATGGATTGCGGCTCCTAAGATTGCCAACGGACCTCCAAAATAAAAGAGAATGGGACCAAGCAGCCATCCCGCACCATGCACGCGACCTCGTGCCCCGATGCCACTAGTCGCGGGACCAGCCTGCTGCCCACATATCCCGTCGCGCCGCTGACCAGAATCTTCATGTCCTGCCTGACTCCCACATGCGGATGCTCACTCGTGCGACGGGGAGAACCTGAGCTGTTCTCCCCGCCTTTGCAGTTCGGTTCTAACGGGCACGAGCCGCCACCGGCTCGTGTGCCCAGCGATGCTGAATGGCCTTGAAAGAAACCGCCTGGTACAAAGCCGACAAGCCCACCAGGGCGTAAACTGCGGAACTGAGCACCGAAGTTTCGCCGAATTTTATTCCGAAAACAGCGGCCACCAGGTCGAAGTGTGCAACTGCCACCAGACCCCAGTTCAGTCGCGCCAACTACCAGAAGCACTGCTGCGATCACGTCTAGAGTTTTCAGTTTCATCGTTTCCTCCATCACTTAGTTCTTAGAGCGTGTTTCAAAAATAGTGCCTGAGCGTAATCCAGAAGTAAGCGAGATAGAAGAAGGCACAATAGGTGGAGAGTAGATGCTCATGACGAACCAGCAACCGGCGAAACTGGCCGAGCCAGGAGTTGGTTCGTTCCACGATCCAGCGGCGCTTATAACGTCGCAGTTTGCGCCCGTCTTGGTAGCGCCGTTGCTTGTTGTTCTTCCGGTACGGCGCGATCAGTTCAATGCCTCGTTTCTTCAGCCGCTCACGCAGCGGGTCAGAATCGTAGCCGCGGTCGGCGATTATGCGTTCCGGCTTCTGTCGCGGCCGGCCTTTCGGGCGGGGTACGCGGACTTCGGCGAGCGTGGCTTCCGCAAGCTTAACTTCACTCGGAGAGGCACTTTCCAGCCGAACTCCCAGCGGAAGACCTTGACCGTCGACCAGTCCCATCCACTTCGTGCCCTTGCCCCGCTTGGTTTTACCGACGGCAGCGCCCCCTTTTTCGCTGGGGCAAAGCTGCCGTCGAGAAAGGTCTCGTCCCATTGCAGCAGGCCCGCGGCATCCAGCCCTCCCAGCAGGGCACGCCATGCCTTCAGCCAGACCCCTTCTTCTTGCCAGCGTTGCAGCCGGCGCCAGCAGGTCGAGGGCGAAGGAAACTCGTCGGGGAGAAAATGCCACGCCGCGCCGGTCTTCAGAATCCACAGAATACCCTCGAAACAAGGCCGATTCGGGGTCGGCGGTCGGCCCCGCTTGTCCCGTCGCTGCTTCGGCTTAGGCAGCAAGGGCTCAATCAGTTCCCATTGCTCGTCCGTCAATAGCTTCTGCCGTGTTTTCATGACAGAAGCTCACCAGCTAACCTGCCTCACACGTAAGTAACTATCGTGAGGCCGAACCTATTTTTGAAACACGCTCTAGGTAGAAGTACGGTGTCGATCACGTGGATGTCGCCGTTGGTAGCAAACACGTCGGCTTTGATCACCCTGGCGTTGTTGACCATCACCGTGCCGTCCGTAACAGTAAAATTCAACCCCTGGCCCTCCAGGGTTTTTGCCGATGACATCTTGGTCACCTGCGCCGCGGTCAGGTCGCCCGCTACCACGTGGTAGAGCAGGATCGCCTTCAGTTTCTCCTTGTTCTCGGGCTTCAGCAGCGATTCCACCGTCCCTGCCGGCAGTTTGCTGAACGCTTCATCCGTGGGCGCGAACACCGTAAACGGTCCCTTGGTTTTCAAGGTTTCAGCCAGTCCGGAAGCTTGTAGTGCCGTGGCCAATGTGTTGAAAATACCCGCGGCGACCGCAGTGTCGACGATGTCCGTTTTTGCAGGGCCAGCGACAGCGGGCACGGCGCTTACCAGGACACCGAGGATCAATGCAAAACCTGCTGAGTTCATTCGTATCTCCTTGGGTTGAATGGTCTGAGCTTTTTTCGTTGCGTTTTGGCTGTTGCTGTGTTAACTATAGAGAACAATAATTGTCGCAATATGAAAAGAAATCCGTTTCAGCAAGTCATGTGAGCCCCAGTTAAATCGTGAGGCTTGTTTGTAGCCATGAGAAAACCGGAGAAACAAAACTATCGTCGAAGGGCTTCGGCCCTATGCCCTGGGCGAGAAGCTGCGTGGCTTGAGGCTGCGCAAGAGCATGGGTCTGGTGGAATTGGGCAAGCACACCGCTCTTTCGGCGGCGATGCTCTCCAAGCTGGAACGGGGCAAGCTGTTTCCCAGGTTGCCCACGCTGCTCCGGATCGCCATGGTGTTCGGCGTTGGGCTGTAGTATTTCTTCACCGACGAGCGCAAGCGTCATGTGGTAGCGACTGCGCGCAAGAAAGAACGTTTGCGAAGGCGAATCCGGCCCCGAAAGCGCCCCAGCAAGACTGCACCTAATCTGCACCCGATGCTTTATGGTGATTGTCTAAGTGAATGAAAACAAGCTATATTACTGCCTGTCGCCAAATGAGGTCTGACGGTTTAAAAAATGGAATTATATACTTTACTCCCCTAGCTAACATTTGCTAGGATGTTTGCCATGCCGGAACAGCCAGAGCCCGACGCACAGCAGCAGCAATCAGATGAACAATCTGAAACCACGGCACAGGACTTTGAATTCACGGACAGTTCGTTCAAAAGAACCCAAGAGCATGGCGACATGCAAAAGCGTGACTCCCAGCAGTCCACAACAAAGAAAGAACAAGGCAGCTAAGGGAAACTCCCACCATCCAAGAGGCAATGGTCAATCCTTGGGAAATCTTTTTATTGGCCTCGAAATTTTCTTCAATGGAGCGAGTCAACGAGTTTACAAATTTATCCTCAAGTCGCCACATCTGCTCTTCTTCGGGTAAGTGTTTAATGGCGGGTAGATCGAAAAACTTTTCTGACTGCGTTCGCAGTGCTGGGAGAATTGGCGGCATCCTGTAACTCACCAAACGAGCAGACCAAAGCAGCACAGCGATTCCCGCCAGAGAGAAAATCAGCGAGATTACAAGAGGCCATCGGGGTAGGTATAGTCCTAGCGCCCCGCCTGAATTCACGAGCGCGGATTCTGCCGTAAACATGAACGCGGTGAATACCATAAACAGACCGTTCTTCGTGCCGAGATAGGAAGAAGTGTCGTGTATTAGCCTGTCTTGACGAATCCCCTCTTGCATTAAGAACCTACTAAATAGTAGTTTAGCCATTTCGAGAACCTCCCGGCGGACTCTTACGGACTGCCTTTTTTCGCTTTCTTGGTTTCTTCTGCTTCGCTTTTGTCCTGTATGCCAGCACTACGTCGGCTATTTTGTCGACTATTTCGCGGACTTCCTTCATGCGATCAGCCTCTCGTAAGTCAGGCGCTTGCCGACGATACTCAGCACGAAACTATCAAGCCGCTCCAGCGTGTGACGCTTCACGTCGCCATCGTTCAGACGGAATGCGAACTCGTCAACGTAACGACCAAGATGCTTCTTGCTGACCTTGTGATATACGCCATACACGCCGCGCTTTAGGACGGCCCACACAGACTCGATTCCGTTCGTGCTGGCGTTTCCTTGCCGATATTCGCCAACTGTGTGATTGACGGTCTGATGACTAAAGAACATACCATCCAGCCCGACGTAGCCAGCATGTTCATCGGTGAAGAGCGTTGAGCCGACAGCGACGTTTTCATGTATTGCGGCTTGTAGTGTGGCCGCGTCCGTTGCCGCCATCGGCATTGCAATCGTCCGCCCGCCCCGCTCCCGCATTCCAACGACCGCCGTTTTGCCAACCGTGCCGCGCCCCATCTTTAACTTCTTGTGCGCGTGCTTGTTGGATTCCTTGCCGCCGATGTAAGTTTCGTCAATCTCAACCATCCCGCGCAGCTTGTCGAGTTTTCCGCCGCAAGCCTCGCGGAGACGATGAAGCACAAACCATGCCGACTTCTGAGTGATGCCGATTTCCTTCGCCAGTTGCATTGACGATATGCCCTTGCGTGCTGTGACTAGCAGATACATGGCGTATATCCACTTATGCAGCGGAACATGCGACCGCTCGAATATCGTGCCCGTGCGAATCGAAAAGTCAATCTGACAGGCATTGCAGCGATAGAATCCTTCCTTGCGGATTGTGATGCGCTTGCCACCCTTGCATGTCGGGCAAACCGCGCCATCAGCCCATAGGCGGGATTCCAAGTAAAGCCGCGCCGATTCGGCGTTGGGAAACATCTGAAACGTGCTAATTGTGCTCTTGCTCATGAATTAAAATATACTTGACTCCCGCACAATTGTCAAGGGAATAAAGTATATAATTCCCTTAAAAAACCATCAGATAGAGTCAACCTGCGGGAAGATTGCATCGGCATCGCCTATGTAACGGCTGGCACGCCTTCAGCCGAGCACTGGGCAACGATCCTCCATTACCTCCCTGCGAAGCCCGCGACGATCAAGCTATGACGCTCGCTGCGCAGCAGCGTTTTCAGCACGAACCGGTAGCCAGCCCGCTGGAAAGGCACGCGCAACAGCATCCGGTCGAGTACGGGAAATATCCAGGAACTACTCCCCTGGCTCTCCTCCAGGTTTACGTCCGCGACTTCTGGGATACTCACAAAATATCTCCGGTAATTGACCACGTAGGCTGCCATCGCAGTGACGATTACGAAACCCAGGGCCTTCAACGCCAGCCATCCAAATCCCCGGAGCGCAGAGCTTGCCGTTCCATGGACCAGTTGCGAAAGACCGAGGAACCATACAGACGGCAGGAACCTGATGGCGGTCTGCGGCAAGCGGTCGATCATGGGGGGAATGGCAAAGCTGGTGGAAAGTAAGCCCACGAGGAACACAATGATTAAGCTACGCAGGTAAAGCGAGATCCTGCGAAAAACCACGTATGGTACGGCTGCCATAAGCACTCCGACAGTGCCAAAAACGGCGAAGAAGCTGAATACGCTCGCCACAATCACCGTCAACAAGTGGACACCGGCGAGCTGTGCAAAATAACCAAACGTTTTTTGCGAGGCGCTGGCAGCCAAGGGGTACAACAGAGCTGAAGCAACGTTGACATCCAGCGCCAGCACGCCGGCAAGACAAAGAATAGTGGTCAAGTTCGCAAGGAAAATCACTCTGGCTGAAATCGGCAGAGGCACGAGGTTCATATAGTCGCGACGATCTGAGAATATGCTGTCCCAGCGCCACACGGCTACAGCACCCGTCACTACCATCGACAGGACGATGAAGAAATATTCGTCGGGCACGGAGCCGCCACGGGATCAAAGTTGTGCTGACCCCGCATCCAAAGCAGCAGCGTCGAATACTTCTCGAACAGCAATAAAGAATACAGAGCGCCGGGAAGTGCCAGCAGAGAGAGCACCAGGCCCATACTAAGATCGACTTCTCCCGCGCCCGATTCATCACCGCCGTGGAATGTACGGTCGAGGAACAGGCGGACCAATCGGGCGAATGGTTTTCGCACAGATTGGGATTCGGAGTGGATCAACTCATCTCCATCGCGCTAATGACATCTTCGGCGATTTTCTCTGTGTCCACTTCCTCGACAAGGTGCATGAACGTGCGCTCCAACGAGGGATGCCGGACGTCACTGTGGATTGCCTCAGTCGTGTCACACGCGACTACAGTACCCTTCCGCAAGATCAAAAGGTGCGTGCATACCTGCTGCACCACTTCAAGAACGTGCGAGCAATAAAAGATTGTCTTGCCTTGGTGCCCGAGAGCTTTGATGAGGTTCTTCAGCACCAGGGCAGACGTCACGTCGAGGCCGGAAAGTGGTTCATCGAAGATCAGCAATTGCGGGTCGTCCATGAGCGCGGCAATCAGGAGAATGCGCTGTCGCATGCCTTTTGAGTACGAAGCAATCGACGAATGACGATGAGGACGCATCGCGAATAAGTTGAGGAGTGCGTCAACCTTGTGCGCGAGACACCTGGGAGACATTCCACGCAGCAAACCCACCAGTTCGAGATATTCGCGTCCGGTGAGATAGGGGTACAGATTGGGCTCTTCGGGCACGTACCCGAGTTGCTTCCGGTAGCTGACGAGGTTTTTTTGAATGTCTTCGCCGCCGAACAAGACCTTGCCGCGAGTGGGCTCCAATAGACCGGTCAGCATTTTCACGGTTGTGCTTTTCCCCGAGCCATTGGGACCAAGACAGCCCAAGACCTGGCCCGGCGCCAAAGAGAACGTAACGTCTTGGACAGCCGGCACGGACGCATAGCTCTTGGTCAGTCCTCTGGCTTCCAACATAGGCAGACCCCACATCAGTGTGGACACCGCAGCGAGCCCGAAGGTTCCACTGCACTCATCCAGTCTGCGTTGCCTTCGATGGCCGACATGCCGAAAGGAACTCGGTGTTCCCGAGTGTTGGCTTAATATCGCGACCCTCTCAATCAACTTAACTGTCGACTGACGGACCACCCAGAAGTTGGCCTGTTCGGAGTCAATTTGACGTAAAAACGCCCGACGCGTCGGCGTGCAGGCATAGGCTCTTGGCCAGCCGCGGTGGAGGCGGCTGGAATGAGCAGACACGCCAAGCGGAAATCCTCGAAACTAAAGCGGCCGAAAACAAAGCTCGGCCTCCCTGATCTGGACCACAGCAAATCGGCGGTCCTGGATAGCCTTCGCTCGCCCGAGTCGAAGCGCGGATATCGACACGCGATTGATGAATTCATTCAGTGGTACTGCTCCGAGCCGCGCTTGTCGTTCAACAAGGTTGTGGTTACCCGTTATCGCATTTTCCTCGAGAATCGCCAGCTCGCGGCAGGAACGATCAATGGACGACTCGCTGCAGTGCGGCGGCTCGCCTACGAGGCTGCCGACGCTGGCTTGCTCAGTCCGGAGCTCGCCGCCGGCATCCGGCGGGTGAAAGGGGCCAGGAAGTTGGGTGTCCGGCTTGGAAATTGGCTCACCACTGGCGAGGCCCGCAAACTCTGGCAGGCGCCTGACCCTGACACGCTCAAAGGCAAGCGGGACCGGGCAATTCTCGCCATCCTGCTTGGCTGCGGCCTGAGGCGCCGCGAATTGGCCGACCTGGAGTTCACCCATATACAGCGGCGCGAGGACCATTGGGCAATCGTCGATCTGGTAGGCAAAGGCGGACATATTCGGACCGCACCGATGCCCGGCTGGGTCAAGACGGCCGTGGATCTATGGGTCGTGCCGGGATTTCGGCAGGACGGTTGTTTCGATGCGCCTGTCGAGCAGGCAAGCATTGGGGTGATGGAGTAACGGAGCGGGTGGTCTGGCACGTGGTGAAACAGTACGCGAAGAAACTCGGTTTTGTGCGGCTCGCTCCACATGATCTTTGCCGCTCGTGCGCAAAGCTGTGCCATTCCGCAGGCGGCGAATTGGAGCAGATTCAGTTCCTTCTGGGCCACGTTTCCGTGCAGACAACCGAACGGTATCTCGGCTGCAAGCAGCGGATTCAAGGGGCGGTGAATGATCACCTCGGCATCGAACCATAATGCGGCTGCTTCGGACAGGAGCGCGATGCCGACAACCCGTCAAACTGGATTACTTCCGAGTGGCTGACCACACGTTCGGAATTAGGGAAAACAAGATCAAATCGTACATCAATGAACGCAGCGGCCCGTCGGGCATCTATCGATAATGTCAGCACAACCTTCGGCATTCGCTACGGTCACTTACGCCTCCAGCCACTCCAATCGTCGCGGTTTCCACCCGAGAATCCGCTTCGCCTTCGCATTCGAGGCCCCACTCAGCTTCGTCGCGTAGTACACCGCATCTTCCCCTGCAATTGCCGTCACTTCCGCCTCGCTCATGTGCGGGGGCACTGGGGCACCCACAAACTTAGCAAACGCCGGCAGCCACACCGTCTGCGGCGAAGGGTCATCATCCACTAGGTTGTACACTCCCGGCTGCGCCGCTAGCAGCGCCACCGTTGCGATCGCCGCATCGTGGATATGCACAAACGACGACACGCCGTCGCCCTTACCCACCACCGCATTCTGTTGCCGCATTACCATGTTCGCCGCCGCCTCGCCGGGGTGATACCACGTCTTAGGCCCGTAGAAAAATCCATATCTCAATGCCACGCCCTCAATTGCATTGGAGCTGAACAGCCGCGCCTCTAGTTCCGTATATGTCCGCGCACTGGCCGCGACACCCGGGCTCGCATTTACATCCAAGAGAGATGATTCATCCGCCAGCGTCCCTGCCGCTGCCTTCAAGAAGAATCCGCTCGACTGTTGTAGATACCGCCGGACACCGCTTGCAATTGCCGCGCGAAACAAATTTCCTCCGCCCTCAATCCTTAGCTTCCGATCGCCGGCCGCATACTTCGGCATATCGCTTTGTTCCTTCGGCAGCGACGTCAGCTCATCGATGACCACTTCCGCATTTGACCGCCGCAGCGCTGCCTCAACTCGCCGCCGCATCGAAGGCGTCCACTATGGCTGCCTCGACTCCCTGGCGCTCCAGATTCTTTGCCCGCGCCTCGCTGCTTGTCATACCTACCACAGAGTGCCCCTGCTTCAACAACTCCGCAATTAGGGGTTCGCCGATTGCCCCGCTCGCTCCTGCCACAAAAACACGCATCGTCTGCTCCTCTCAACTCCATCGCTTAATAACCAAATTGTCGCGACGAATATGGTACAACCATGGCTGACTCACTGAGTTCTAGCGCAGCACGCGGAACCAGCAATCTTAGGACGAGTGACGGGCCACCCGGAAGTTGGCCTGTTCGGAGTCAACTTGACGGGAAACGCCCGTTCCACTCTCTTGCCTGAACGCGTCCCGAGGGGCTGGGCACAAGGAAGCGTAGCCGACTACTCGGCCAGGTGAACGGGGACAGCTACCGGTTAAAAGATAGCAAGCGATTCTAATCGCCCTACCTCTCCTAGCGGCACCGCCGCACAGCGTCGCCACTTGGCCGTATAAGCGAACAGCGACGGCGAGGGAGTGAACCAGCTGTTGCGGGTTAGTGGAGCGTAGCGCTAAAGCTCATCTCGTATTTATCGGAGTCACCGTCAATTTCATACTTGCACGTGACGGTCGCGGCCGTTTCGTCCGAGCAGCTTCGTGCTGTGCCAGGGCCGAACATGATTCTTGTTGTTTTGATAGTAGATGTACAGTGGGCCTCCGAGGTGATCGTCGCTTGAGACGTCGTCCCCGTCCAAGAAGTCGAGGGCAATGTAGGTGATGTTCGGGCCTGGATTCTCGGGCCTTCGTAGACCGTTTTGTTGAAGTGAATGGTCTGTTGTGGGTCGATGCTGCCGAGTTCGATTTTCTCGAAGTATCGTTGATTGATCCCGAGGCCCTGAAATACTTGGACGTAGGGTTCGTCGGCGTCCCCGGTGGCGCCCCCGTCGTCTGTTTCGTCGGCTTTCATGTCGAGTAACGTAATAGTGATATTATTCCCGGGGAATGGGTCATTGGCTTTGGCGTCGGCGCTTGTCAGACCTCATCTCGGGCTGGTTCAGGTTTGGAACGGTTTCGTTGTTCCCACTGTCGTGAAAATGACAACTAAATCCCTTCCATTCCGCACCCGATTGGCCCCTCATTTTCATGCTCGGTGGTGCGCCGCAGGCGCATGAAGTGTCATTCGAAAACCGCGAATGAGCAGGGCAGCCTGGCCACGGGGCACGCATTATAAAAGGGCGCCCCTTTCGAAGTAGGTTATGGTTGCTGTGCTGAAGCAGTAAACCAAACCTGACGAAAGGAACACCCGATGAACAGCATCAAGTATATCGGCCTCGATGTCCACCAGAGCACCATCTCGGTAGCTGTGCTCAACGCTGACGGCAAGCTGGTGATGCAGTCCGTGCTTGCTACGCACGCCGCCACCATTCTCGATTTTCTTCAGGGTTTGCGCGGGACGTTGCATGTGACCTTGGAAGAAGGAACGCATTCCGCCTGGCTGTACGATCTGCTGGTGCGGCGCGTGAGCAAGCTGGTGGTGTGCAATCCCCGCAAGAACGCGCTGCTGAAAGCGGGCAATAAGAGCGATACCATCGATGCTCGCAAGCTGGCCGAGTTGCTGCGCGCCGGACTGTTGTCGCCGGTCTATCACGGCCAGAACAGCACGGCGGCGGTGAAGCATCTGGGGCGCAGTTATGCCGCGCTCACCGAAGATACCACCCGCATGATGGGCCGATTGAAAGCGCTCTACCGCAGCCAGGCCATTGCCTGTGCCGGCAAGAAGCCGTACGGATCACGCCATCGCGAAGAATGGTTAGCGCAGTTAAGCGAGAGCGGGTTGCAACGCCGCGCCCGGCGACTCTACCAGCAACTGGACCTGCTGCAAGAGTTGCGCCGCGACGCCCGCCGCGATCTGATTCAGGAGTGTCGCAAGCACAGCGAGACCAAGTTGCTGCGCACGGTTCCGTGGCTGGGTCCGATTCGTGTCGCCATGCTCATCGGACGAGTGCAGACGCCGCATCGCTTTCGTACGAAGCGGCAGTTCTGGGCCTACTGCGGCCTGGCTCTGGAGACGCGCAGCAGCGCCGACTATGGCTTCGTCAACGGGCAACTGGAGCGCAAGAAGAAGCCGGTGTTCATCCGCGGGCTGAACCGGAACCACAACCACGATCTGAAAAATTTGTTCAAGAGTGCAGCCACCACCGCCAGTGGCAGTAATGGGCCTTTTCGCCCGTTCTACGAAAACCTTCTGTTAAAGGGGATGAAGCCGGAGCTTGCGCGCCTGACGCTGGCGCGCAAGATCGCCGCCATCACCTTGCATGTCTGGAAGAAAGGAGAAGCCTTCGACGCCGAATATCTGAAGCCACAAGCCGCTTGAGCGCGCAGCTCCGAAAGACTAGACCGGAGTCACTTCCACCATAGTCGATTGGTTCTGCGGCTCGGGTTCGAGGGTAAGTATCCTGGCCGGGTTAGGCTGCGTGCGCCACTGGCGCCAAGTCTCACGGGGCACCGTATGCTCCCTCGGACAACCCAACAAAGCCATAGTGCCGCGCCTCGGCGCGAGTCTCCGATAGAACCATGGTTGGCATTCGCCACCGCTTGGCTTGTGCAGCTTCAGCACCGAACGACGTCGTAGCGTGGACGTGAAAACGACTAGCGAACCGCGGATCTACGCCACTCGGCAACCCCAGAGGGGCTGGATGTCAGAGAACTACCTCTCTCTCCAGCGAAGGGAGAAGTGTTTTCTCTTGACATCCCCTTTTATAGAACCCAGGCTGGGCCGGGAGCCCGATTATTGCGCTCGATAGTACTGGAATGCTAATTGCCCCAACTCATTCCGGAGATCGGAATAGCCAGCGCACCTCATACCGCGAACTATCCTTGGCCGAGGCAGAGTTACCGGCAACTCGTGAAGCGGCCGTCCGGGTCTGGGCGACAGAAGTATTACTCGATCTCCGATCAGCAGAGCTTCGTCCAGATCATGGGTGACGAATACCATGGATATCCCTGCCTTCTTACAGAGACTGATCAGCAGTTCTTGCATGAGTTCACGAGTGATACCGTCCAAAGACGTAAACGGCTCATCCAGCAGAAGAATTCTGGGGCCGGCGATCAACGCCCTGGCAAGAATAGCTTTCTGTACCATCCCGCCGGACAACGCGCGAGGGAAAAAGGCCGAGTATTCCGACAGTCCCACGAGCCCAATCATCTTGTCCACATTGTCCCAGGCGCCATTGGCATAGGTGGCGGCAAATCCGTATGTTGTCTCGTACCGTGAGCCAAGGAAACAGGGTAGGCTGTTGAAAGATGACGCCGATCTGAACTTGCGGACCGGCTAAGGGCTCGCATCCCAGCAAGACTTGCCCGCTGCTTGGGAGCACTAGCCCCGACAATACCCGCAGTAAACTGGACTTGCCGCACCCGGTGGGTCCCACCGACAGAGATAAACTCGCCTTCTCCAATCCCCAGGCTCAGAGGCCCTAATGCTGCGAAGCTCCTTCCCGTTATCACGATAGGTGAAGGAAACCTCTTGCGCTTGCAGTGCGAATGTCATTCTCTGCGGAGCACCCTTCGCTCAACTTTGATAAGGGGGCTGGTCTCTATAGTATTGACGTACTGCGGAGGGCCGGTTTTTGCCACATGCCCCAGAATGACGCACGCATGTCACAAACCAAGTGTTTCTATCCCCGCGGGCGCCTATACTCTGAAGACTTTGTCGCTCAGTTCCGACAACACGACGCACGTATCCAAGGAATCCTCGATTCAAGACCGTAATACTGCGGCCGAAACTCCTAGTGGATTGCGTTCTCTATTCTTCGGCCCAAACGGGATTCGCGCCGGGTGGCGTGTCCTCATCTTCTTTGCAGTAACCGTGCCTTTAGTTTTGCTGCTACAGTGGGCAGCCAAACTGTCACCCATCCTCAAAGCCGCCGCAAGAAATAATATGACAGGGGGCGCCAGCGTACCGCTGGGCGACATCGTTCTGGAGACGACAGTCTTGCTGCCCATCCTTGTGGCGGCCTGGGTCATGTCAAGAATCGAGCATCGCCCATTCGGCGATTACGGGTTGTCGCCGCGGAACGCCTTCGCCAAGCAGTTCTGGCAGGGAGCGTCTTGGGGAATCGCGACAGAAGCTTTCGCCATCTTGTTGATTGCCGCATTTCACGGTTTTTCGTTTGGACCTCTGGCGCTCGGCGCTGGAGACATTGCAAAGTACGCTGTGCTTTGGGCAATCGCGTTCCTGCTCGTCGGGCTGCAGGAAGAATTCTTCTGTCGGGGATACATGCTGTATACGCTGGCGACTGGAATTCGCTTCTGGCCGGCGGCCATCGTAACTTCGCTGATTTTTGGCGCCGGACATCTCTTCAATCGCGGAGAGAACTGGATCGGCGCGTTGGAGATCGTCCTTTGGGGACTCGTCGCGTGTCTTACGCTTCGCCTTACCGGCAATTTATGGTTTGCTGTCGGCTTTCACACCGCCGGTGACTGGGCGGAAACCTTCCTGTTGTCGGTGAGTAACAGTGGCACGCCAGCGAAGGGCCAATTGCTGAGCTCCACCATGCACGGTCCCGCTTGGCTCACGGGAGGAGCCGTAGGACCGGAGGCAAGCGTGTTCTCCTATGTCACAGTGTTACTCTTTGCTTTTGTGTTTTATATACTCTACCGAAAGCCGGGCAGCCAGCCCGGCTGACCCAACTCCAACCCTCCGGCCATCTGAGAGATGTAACAGCCTTGGCATGATCGTCGTGTAGAGGTGATGACTCCGTCGACGGAAACGAAGAACTCGCCCGCCGCGGCGGCTTCCCAAGGGTGTGCAGAACGGCGGCAGCTATGGAACGCGATGATCGATTAGTAATGGAAAACGCCCCAGTGTCGGGGAATCCACTTGGACGGGTAGTCGGCAACACACCGACTGAGATCGAGACCGCTTGGGCATCGGCACAAGGGAGCAACGGGCGTTTTACGTCCAAGTGGTGGTGCCAATGCGGTTGCCGGATGCTGGCCGACTTCACGTTACTAATCGCGTCACAAGGAAGCGAGATTGCTCCGGATCGCCGGATCGCTAAGAGGGGTAGCGGTGAGATGCATGTCGTATATCAGTTTCGCCATGGTCTCTCTCCAACTATCGGTGATGGCGCGGCCCAGAATACCGACCACCACTAGATGGGCTCACCCTTCCACAAGCTGCTGACCGCCGTCGATGTCGAAGGTCGCGCCGGTGACGGCGGTGTTGGTCATGATGTGTACGGCGAGTGCGGCAACGTCGGCCGGTCCAACGACGCGCCGGATGGGAAGAGTGGCGCGAAGCTGATTGCGGCGGTTTTCGAGTCTATCGCCGAGGATTGATGCCGACAACGGTGTATCGACGAAGCCGGCGGCGATGAGGTTGACTCGAACGGGCGCGAGCTCGAGCGCGAGGTTCTTCGTCATGGCGGGAAGCGCAGCCGTGAGAGCCGAGATCAACGCGAGTCCCACCGCCGTGCTGCGGCCACCGGTGCCGCCCATGAAGAGCAGGGTCCCTCCCGGGCGAACCTTGCCCACGGCCTTCCGGGCGACCTGCAGCGGCAGCAAGATATGGGCTTCCAGGTCGCGACGTGCCGCTTCGAAGTCGAACTCCGCCAGCGGCGCGTAGTAGGGACCAGGGCCCGTCACCAGCACGTGGTCGATCGGCCTGGGTAGCTCGTCGAAGAACCTCCCGAGCCGTTCGAAGTCGGTGGCGTCGAAGGCGGTGACAGCTGGCCCCGAGCTCCATCCCGACGCGCTGCAGGCGTTCCGGGTCGCGCGCGGTGAGGATCACATCGGCTCCCTCGGCGCGGGCGCGCCGGGCCGTCTCGAGCCCGATGCCGGCGCTGCCGCCGATCACGACGACGGTCTGCCCGGGGAGTTCAGGTTCGTGCTGGGTGGGAAGAGGCGGTGGGTGCGGTGCTCATGATTCCTCCGATTAGCGGTCTAAAATTACTGTCGCCTTAAAGCGGGCGGCTTCGGTGTTAACAAGTATCGGTATATGTGCACGGAGTTCGTTCCCGGTATTAAGGTGAGTAATGGGTGAAGACAAAGTCGCTAGCTTTCGCAGGCTCGTGGCAGGGGAAGCAGGTTTTGTGCATCGCCTCGTTGCCAGGTTTGCCATCTGTACAAACTGAGCGAACCCCCAGCCGCCCGTCGCGGCGTACTTTTTTGAGTCCTTGACCATAAACTGGATATACCAAACCGGTGGAGGCCCGGCAACGAAAGATTGGGGACGGCCAAAGACTTTATTGTTTTCCTCCGACGGGACGTGACTCCAATGCAGCCGCGGCAATGATAGTGCCGTCCGGGAACGGAAGCTTCCCTTCTCGATAGGCCTTAATCGCCACGTCGTTGCCCAGAACTGAGCGCGCAAATCGTTGAGATTGCCTTCTTCGTGGGCCACGGAGATCAACTTCCAGTCTCGGTATCCAGGGGGAATTGTGATTCCGTAGATCGGGGCGGCGGCCTCTTCATTGGCGGGTCCAGATGTGGGCGCCGCCGAAACGACAATGCCGGCCACTATAGCGACTGCAACAAACAGGAAAGCGATCCGTTTCATAAGGTTCCTCCTTATAAATTCTTGAGCACCACCGCTGCTCTCCACAGCCTCCACGCACGTGTTATGAGCCCGATGACGATGAGGTTGTACTGGCTCACGTCGGCAGCTCTGTCCCGGCCTGCTCCGCCGCCATGTACTCGGCGTACCAGTCGGGCCAGTTCTCATCTCGCTTGCCGGTGCGCTTCTCATGCTCGCCGTGGGCTGCCTCCGCACGGCGAAGGGCGCTCGCCAGGTCGTGTGCGGAGCCGAACGAAGTCGCGGCGGGGTCGAGGCGCCCGGGAAGCCGCGTCGTGATCTCCTGCAGCAGCCAGCCATTGCCGTCGGGATCGCTGAACGAGGCGAACGAGCGGTAGCTGCGATACTCGGGATCCCGACCGCTGACCCGGCGCCGCCCAAACAGGTAGGGCTGATCCGTGCCAGCATACACGCCGGCTTCGTCGTGGAACACCTCGGTGATTTCGACGCCCCGTCCGAGCAGGTCGCCGCGAGTGGCCTCGATATCGGAGACGATCAGGTATAAGCCCTGGGCGGAGCCGGGTGCCGCCGCGGTGACGTTCTTGCCGAAGATGACCGAACACCCGGAGCCCGGCGGCGTGAACTGGATCACCCGGAAGTCGTCGCCAGCGGCGAAATCGGCGTCGAGCCGCCACCCGAGCCTCCCGTAGAACTCCTTCGCGCGGTTGACATCCGAGATGGGGATGACGACGATCTCGAGCTTCATATCTACGCTCGCGTCCCTGCCTTCCTTATTACGGTTTTCATTCTTCTGATCTGCCATGTTTTCCTCCTATTCGTTCATCCAGTCGCCTGTTTTGCCGACGCGGTGAAAGTCGCCGCATTCTTTCTGACGAACTCCTGCACACTCAGCGGCCCTTGCCCAGTTAGCGTGAGCACGACGTCCGACATCCGGTCGTAGCGTCCTGCGCGGTGCAGATCGGCCATCGTCGCGAGGTGGTTCACCAGGTGAACCGACAAGCCGCTCTCGAGCAGCCCGTCCCGCCAGGGGTCGACCGCTATATCGTGAAAGGTGATCGTTCGGCCAAGAGCCTTCGAATACTTCTGTGTCGGCGAGAATGATGCTGCAAGTTTTGGCGAGGATTCATCAAAAACAGCGACCGCGATATCCACCGTAAGAACAGCGCAATCGATTGAGGATAAGCGTCGTGTATGTCCGTAGCAGTTCGTTGCAGCCTGCGAGTGGCTGCTACGGGCGACACCAAGGGGGGGCGAACTGGAGCAGATTCAGTTTCTGCTGGGTCACGTCTCCATCCAAACGACGGAGCGATATCTGGGCTGCAGGCAGCGTTTCCGGAATGCCGTTAACGATCACATCGGCCTGGAGCCGATGCGCCCTCGTGAACGGCGCCCCTGAAGGAACGCTATCCGCTGGCCGACTTCAGGGTAGTAACCCTATCGACCGTCCTGAACAGGTTCTAGTTTCCTAAGAGACAGGCAGCGTAAACTGTGGCGATGTCCCTAGGAGACAGATTGCAAAGGCGGGCGGTTGAAGCGCTAGCGGGCCTCCACGCAGAGCTCGAGCGCTTGCAGGTTTTTTCCTTAGGGGATGAACCTCTAGTGATGCACATTCAGGGGATCCCGGGCATAGGAAAAACTCACCTACTGAATGCGCTGGCGGCCAGTATCGGCGCAAAGGGCGTTTTCGTTGTGCGGATAGACGCCCGCTGGTGCGAGCCTTCCCCGGCGGCCTTGTGTCGAGCGATCTGCAGGGAAATCGGTGCCTCGGAGTCCGAAGATTTCACGGTCGTGGCCAGCAGTCTCTCGGACGGGGCCAAGCGAACTCTCCTGGTGCTCGACAGTTACGAATCTTTCCGTCTGCTTGACTCTTGGCTAAGGCAGGTTTTTCTGCCCTCGCTCGGCGACAGTGTGCGCACAATCCTGTCCAGTCGCGAGCCACCCCGGCCAGCGTGGCGTATTGCCCCGGCATGGAGAGGCCTTTTTGATTCCATGCGCCTGGAAACATTTTCTCCATGAGCAGCGGTATGCGGCGGAGCGAGTTCTGCCGCAGTCGGGGTTTGAGCTTCGGCACGCTTGACCGTCATCTGAAGAAGCAACGCTCGAAGAGAAAGAGTAGAAGAGCTTCTTCGACCGGCGGGTTGATGCCAGTGGAGTTGGCCGCCAGGAAATCGCCGACGCAACACGAACCGAGTTGTGGGTTGGCCGTGGTGCTGTCGGGCGGCCGCCGGATCGAGGTACATCCCGATTTTGATACGAATACGTTCGAGCGCTTAGTGAGTGCACTGGAGAGGGTGTAAGCCGTGTTTGGATTGGGTCCAGCCACACGGATCTATCTGGCCGCCGGAGTCACCGACATGCGCAAGGGGTTCGAGGGGCTGTACGGTCTGGTCCTGGATCGCTTGGCGTGTGAGCCTCTTAGCGGTCACCTGTTCTTGTTCTGCAACGCCCAGCGCAATCGCTTGAAGGTCCTCGTGTGGGACGGAACAGGACTCTGGGTCTGTGCCAAGAGGTTGGAGAAAGGGCGTTTCACCGGGCCGCAATCCGGCGATGCGCAGGGCAAGGTCGTCTTGAGTCACGAAGAGTTTTCTCTCTTGTTAGGTGGGATCGATCTGACCAACACCAAGCACAAGCGGTGGTACCGGAAGGCTCCGCCAGAAGGACATGCTGCGGCATAGACTGCTTGCACGTTGCGACCGGCTCTGTTAAATCAGTAGCCCATTGTGAGTGAAGCTCCCATTCCTTCAGCGCCAGCCGATCTGGAACTCATCGCACAACTGAGGAGCCGGCTGCAGTACGCGGAGCTGAGGATTCGAGTGCTGGAAGAGCAGCTGCGGCTGATGCGGATCGAGAAGTATGGAGCGGGCGGCGAAAAGCTCTCCCACGCGCAAATGGAATTGTTCGCGCTTGAGCCCGTCGTCAGTGAAGTGATGGTGCAGGGGGAGAGTGAGCCCACGCCGGTGCAGCGCTCGACGAACAAATCCTGCAAACATCCGGGCCGCCAGGAATTGCCTGCGAACCTTCCTCGCGTAGAGCGGATTCTGCCTTGCACACCGGATCAGCGCGTGTGCAAGCGCTGTGGCAAACAAACCCTAGTGATCGGCTACGAGGAGAGTTCCCAGTTGGATGTCGAGCCGGCAAAGTACTTCGTGCTGGTCACGAAACGAGAGAAACGGGCTTGCCGGTCGTGTGAGGAACTCGGAGTAGTCTCAGCCCCGCTGCCACCACGGATCATCGAGAAGTGTCTGGCGAGTGACCGCATCGTCATCGACACGGTCATCGGCAAATATTGCAATCACACGCCCCTGTATCGGCAGAGCATGATTCTGGGAAGAGACCTCGGCTTGGCAATCAGCCGAGCGACGCTGGACGGCTGGGTCCTCAAAGTCGGCGAGTTGCTGATCCCTATGGTCGCCGCGATGAGGCGAGAATTGATTAGCGGAAGTTACATTCAGGCGGACGAAACCCCGGTCGACGTGCAGATGCCCGAAGGCCGGGGGAAGAATCATCAAGCCTATTTATGGCAATACGGCCGACCCGGAGGAAGCGTAGTGTTCGACTTCCGTCTAGGCCGCAGACGCGATGGACCAAAGCTGTTCCTGGGACAGTTCGAAGGCATTCTCCAAACTGACGGCTATACGGCCTACGACCAGATCGGCGGGCCGAGAATGGTACATGCCGCTTGTTGGGCTCATGCTAGAAGACAGTTTTTCGAGGCGGTGCAGCTAAATCCACGAGACCCTGTTGCAACACCGATTGTGGCCCGAATGGACGAGCTGTTTGCCGTCGACGCTGAAGCTCGCCGCAGAGTAATTGGTCTCAATGGGCGTCATGCGCTGCGTCAGGAAAGAGCCAAGCGTCTGCTGGATGATATCCGTAGCAAGATCGAGGCAGCACAGTCCGTTGCATTGCCCTCCAGTGCACTCAGCAAGGCCTGCCAATACGCGCTCACGCGGTGGAGCAAACTTACACGATTCCTGGAATATCCGGAACTTGAGCTGAGCAATAACCTTGCGGAAAACTCAATGCGTCCGGTGGCTCTGGGCCGGAAGAACTGGATACATATCGGTAGTCCACAGGCGGGACCTAAGGTTGCGGCGATTCTCTCGGTCGCGGAAAGCTGCCGGAGGTTGAAACTCCCTGCGCGCGACTACATGGCCGCGGTTCTGCCCGGGTTTGTCGATCTCCCTATCCAGCGCCTCCCGGACCTGACTCCCGCAGCGTGGGCCGCCCAGCATTCATAGACTCAACCGACGGGGTTGTTAGCATGAAGGCAGATTTTGCGACAACAACCGCATAGTTGTTTTTCGGGATGCCTTTTTGTTAAAGGCGATTTACTGACTCTTGGATTGCTCAATTCGTCGAAGACGTTGGCTCAACTCGCTGGATTTCGCCCGAATCCAATGCGCATCGGGACCATCCTGTGGCGGGCGGCAGGCCCTTCCCAAGGCAAGATCATTTTCCTGCCGCGCAACATGGTGTCGGGTCCTCTCCACGGCGGCGATCTTTTCTTCGATGCTGCGCAGTTCTTCGGCAAGCGTCACCACGTAAACCGCGTCGCGTGCATGCTTATCGGTCAACAGCTTGGCTTCGGTCAGGGCGGGCCGAATAACGGCGAGATCCAAGGCCGGAAGGTGATTTGCTTTTGCGGTTGCCACGTTGCACCTCCGAGCAGCACCGCCAGAAATCGTGCTCAGAAATCAATTTGAAACACGCCGGGCATTGATTCCCGCGATCACCGACAACAGTCTCCACACAGGTCTAACACTCGCTGTTAAGGCGGCCCATGCTTCCGGCTGTGTCCACAGTCGCGCTGTCATTAGGAGCTGGCTCAGCATCCCCACTCGGCCTCTCCCGGTTTGGCAAAATAGCGACGCGAGTCATCTTCCATGCGAGCGTTGGTTTCCAGTTCGAGGATCGCTAACCGTGCGGCCGCAACCAGGCGATAGCGTTCGTCGGCGGGAACCGAGTTCCACGTTGCACTCTCCTGTTCTGCTTCCGGCGATAAGGCATCGCGATAATGATGGAACAATCGCGCAAACTGCTGAACGAAAACTTCCTGGGTTGACATATTTCTTGGGGCGCCTTTCTGCGCTCGGTACATTGGACATCGCCACCCGTAAAGCTTGAATAAATCTTGCATAAAGAATTTGTAAGTTCTCCGCTGAACTGTCCAGCTTGCTATGAATAATCGAGATGCGACGATCTCAAGACCCTCGCAACGCCCCTGAATCAGCCGGATGAAGTTGTTATACGGTCTACTGCTTTATGAAAGTTTTATGCACTTTTTATTTGGGCTTTAGGCCGACCCTTTTCTAATGGCTTGTGGCCTGAGGTTTTATGGCCTTGTAGAAGCAACTGCCGAGTCCGTTTCCAGTAATGGCAATTGCAGCCCGGATGGGTGGAGTTGCGTTGGTCTTCATGGCGATATTCTATACGAGCTTTACAGGCAGGATAGTCGGATCGAGTTGTGCCCGACTCATCTAGGATTTGCGACCGGGAAGGAATTCACATCAAAGACTCGGCAGCGATGATCGAGCGATTAATGTTTAGCGTATGCGTTCCTTATAGGTCGGCACCGAAGCGAAGTTCTTTACTCAGACCTTGCCTCACATCGGACGTGCACGCATGAGCTTATCCGCGCTCCTGCAGTATGCCGTGTTTCTGCTTGCGGTGACGCTGCTGGTCAAACCTGTCGGGCATTACCTGGCGCGTGTCTTCAGGGGTGAAAAAACTCTGCTCGATCCTCTGTTATGCCCCATGGAGCGCCTTATTTACCGATTGACCGGAGTGAAAGCGCAATCGGAGATGGGTTGGCAAGCGTATGTAGGCGCGTTTGTTATCTTCGGAATGGTTGGCGCAGTACTTCTCTATGCGATTCTGCGCTTACAACGGTTTCTTCCCTGGTTCTATTCCTCTTACATGACTACGCCGATGACGCCCGACCTGGCGATGAACACGGCAGTCAGTTTCGCAACTACGACCACATGGCAAGCCTATGGCGGCGAAACTACGCTGAGCTACTGTAGCCAGATCGTGGGCCTTACGGTGCAGAACTTTCTTGCGGGTGCGGCAGGTTTGGCCGTTGGAGTGGCCTTCGTCCGTGGCCTCGCGCGCGATCGCGCTGAAACTCTGGGAAACTTCTGGGTGGATCTGGTCCGATCCATCCTCTGGGTGCTATTGCCGCTGTCGATTGTGGGCGCGCTGCTTCTGGTGTGGCAAGGCGTGCCCATGAACTTCCACCCTTACACCCAAGCCACAGGTCTCGTCGGCACTCCCCAGACCATCGCTCAGGGTCCGGTTGCAGCGCTGGAGATCATCAAGAATCTCGGCACCAACGGCGGCGGCTTCTTCAACGCCAACGGCGCCCATCCTTATGAGAACCCGACGCCGCTTGCGAACTTCATCGAGATGCTTGCCATTGCGGTGCTCCCTGCTGCTTTCACGCACACGTACGGATTGATGGTCGGCAGGCCGCGCCATGGCTGGGTCCTTTACCGGGTCATGGTTTTCCTGTTCATCGTTGGACTCCTGATTGCTAGCTGGGCGGAACAACGTGGCAATCCACTGCTTCCCCGCCAGTTAGACACGCGAGCCAGCACCGCTCAAGCCGGCGGCAACATGGAAGGCAAGGAGGTCAGGTTCGGCATTGCGTCGTCGGTGTTGACCGCAGTCACCACCTCAAACGGAGCAACTGGCTCGTACAACTCCATGCATGACAGTTACACCCCAATTGGCGGGATGGTGCCGCTGGTCAACATGCTGCTTGGAGAAATGATCTTTGGCGGGCTGGGAACGGGAATTTATAGCATCGTTATGGTTGCTTTGATCGCTCTGTTTCTTGCCGGGCTGATGATCGGACGTACCCCGGCATACTTAGGCAAACGAATCCATGCACCCGAGAGCAAGATGCTGATGCTGTATATGCTGGCGGGCACGATGTCCATCCTGTTGTTCACGGCTCTGGCAGTATCAACCAAGGCCGGACTCGCCGGGCTTGTCACCAACACTGGCACCCACGGTTTCACCGAGATTTTCTTCGCCTACGCCTCCGCGAATGCAAACAACGGCCAGAACTTCGCCGGACTGAATGCAAACAGCACGTTTTACAACTTGACGACTGCGTTAACGATGATGGTGGGCCGTTTCGGCCTGGTGATCCCAGCGCTCGCTCTGGCAAGTCGGTTCGCCGCCCAGCAGCCGACCCCAGAAAGTGCCGGCACTCTACCCACTAGCTCCTGGTCGTTTGCCATCCTACTAACTTTCACCGCGCTGATCGTCTCCGCACTTAGCTACTTTCCGGCCTTAGCGCTCGGACCGCTGCTTGAACATCTGACAATGGTGCGATAGGCCGCTGAGGGCCGGAACCTCCTGATCGTTCCACACGGGTTGGTCCGACAAAGGAAAGCTTCGTAAATTAGATCCGCCCTCTTCGGCTGCTGGCGGCCACAAGTGCTTCGTCTCGCTGACCTTCCACCCAAAGGCCAATTTCTAGCCTTGAATCGCCTGCCAACTTTCCCGTTCTGGTCTTTATAAAGATTTTACGAACCCTTTAGGTGGGACTTACGAGCGGAGTGCTCAAATCCTCCTGGTGCAGCCATGCAGGGGCACACGGGTGGGAGGGAAACTATGAGCACTTTGTTCTTCATCGTCTGCGGCCTTGCCGTTGGATTCTACGTAGTATTCCTGGTTGAATGTTCGCGGCCCCGGCACGCTGCTGGAAAGGTGTCCGTTCGCAAACTGGCGCCAAGCGGCGCGGTCTCTCCCGCAGCCGGGCGGCGGTTCCTCGTCCATCTGGAAAAGGAAATGGCGGAGTTCCTCTCAGCACATCGTCGCGCGTCTGCGATGTCGTTGATTGGAATGCTTTTGATTTCAATTCCGCTCGCCGCCCAAGGGCCGAGTGCGCAACCGCCGGATCCGCCGTCGAGCGACACCGATGAGCAAATATCGCCTGCCGTCCAGAAGCAGCTCGATGCCATGCAAAAGAGCAACGAAGCCATGCAAAGGCGTATTGAGCAGCTGGAATCCCAGCTGAATAGTCGGACCGTTCAAGGACAACCGGGCGCGGACGTAGCCTATGCTTCGGTCCCCGAGCATTCTTTTGTTGAGCAAGCTTCGGGCCCGCAGACGCCAGCAGCCGTGAACGCACTGCAGAACGCTGCTCCCGAAACGAAGGGCAAACCCGATCCATTTTCGTACGCCGACTGGACCTGGCTCAACGGCACTTCCCGCGTGAAGGATCTGCCATTTGACTCGAAATTCTTTACTCCGGAAATCAGAGTCGACACCTCGTTCATAGAGAGTTTCAACCATCCGCAAGACGACACCCTTGGCGGATCGACCGAGATCTTCCGGTCCAACGAAATCCAGTTGGACCAGATCAGCTTTGGAGGCGACTTCCATTGGGACGATGTCCGTGCGCGCATTTTGACCATGAATGGACTGTTCGGCGTCACCACGCCGCGAAATGATGCCAGCGCTGGTCGCGGCCAATGGTCTCTTCGCGGCGCGTACCGCTACGTGTCGGAAGCATGGGGCGGGTACCACTGGAATGTGAACTATGGCCTGAATGTTGATGCTGGAATTTTCGTCTCCTATATCGGCCTGTTCAGTTACTACAACTTCGATAATTGGACCTACCAGCCATCGTATGTGTCGTCGAACACGCCATGGTTCTTTAATGGCGTACGCATACAGTGGTTCCCCACCGAGAAACTTAAGATTGAGCCGTGGATCATCAACGGATGGCAATCGTATGGCAGGCTTGGTAGCAAGCCCGGCCTAGGTGGACAAATTCTGTGGCGGCCGAAGCCGTGGATGTCGATGGTTTTCAACAACTACGGAATGGGCGAAGATACGCTGGGCAACGGGTATGGTCACTCTGGCCGCTCGCGCATACACACCGACGACAGCATCGAGATCAAATACTACGACAACCCTAATAAGTTCCTCGACAAGATGGCATTCTCCCTCACCGGCGATCTGGGATGTGAATATGGCAATACGAACAGCGTCGTCCAAGGAGTGAATTGCTTCCACAATAAATACAATCCCAATGGGACTGTGAAAAGCTACAAGCAGACCTTTGCGGGTTGGATGGTCTACAACCGCTTTTGGTTCAAGAAGGACTTGTATGGTCTCACGCTTGGCGGCGGCGTGATGGACAATCCGGGACGCTACCTGGTGCTGCTCCCGCCCATCGATGCAGCGGATGCGGTTTCCGGGTCACCCTACTTCACCCAGAATCCTGGGGATCCGTACAAAGCTTGGGACACCAGCATCACCTTTGACTACATGCCCAAACAGTACATCACCTTCCGCGCGGAGTATGGCTATCGGCACTCGAACGTGCCGTATTGGACTGGTGCAGGAGGGATAACGCCTCCCGGCGGAAACACCGGCTCGCCCAGCGTATTCGCGGGTGGGAATAGCGGCAGCCCCGGCCAAGTGGTGCCGGGAACGACATTTGTGCCAGGCCCATTTTTATCAGCTACTCCTGGCTACACTTGTGTGGCAGGAGCGACAGGCTGGTGCCCGGACCTGCGGAGAGATGAACCCAGTCTGAGATTTGCCATCATGGTGATGTTCTAGTTCTGGTGCGAAGTGGGCGGGCCGCCTGCGGCTACAAAGGCGCGCCCGCTTTGATTACTTGGAGCTTCGAATGTCTGCTGCTGCAGACGGGACTTTCTCAAATGAAACGCCACGGCCTAAGAGCTAGTCTCTTCCTGATCTCCCTTTCGTCAGTGCTAAGTCTCAGCGGCTGTAGCCGGGCCCACGGAGATCCGGCGGCAGAGGCGCCCCCTCCTGCTGAGGTCGTTTCCGGCGTGGACGTCAGCCTTTTGACGGTGGACCATCCCGAGCAGTATCCGGTCACGGCGGCAGTCGAGCGGGCCTCAGCCTCCGAGTTAGTCGTCACTGGCACGGTAAGTCCCGACGTCTCACGGAACGTTCCAGTCATTTCGCTGGCGTCGGGCCGCGTTGTGGGAATATACGCGCGGCTCGGCGACAACGTACATAAGGGGCAATTGTTGCTGCGCGTGCGCAGTGACGATGTGTCCGGAGGCTATTCCGATTATCGAAAGGCCGTAGCCGACGAAACCCTGGCGCGCACTCAACTGGAACGCTCGCAGGATCTGTATCAACACGGCGCAATTTCGATGAATGACTTTCAGGTTGCCCAGGACACTGAAGAGAAGGCCAAAGTTGATCTCGAAACGACAGCGGAGCATCTTCGGTTGCTTGGCAGCAACCCTAACCGGATGAGTGTTGTCGTGGACATCAATGCCCCAATCTCGGGAGTGATCACCGACCAGCAAGTTACGAATGCGGCAGGGGTACAGGCATTAGGCGCCAACCCGTTTACGATTTCTGACTTGTCCTCTGTTTGGGTTGTCTGCGATGTCTACGAAAACGATCTGGCTAATGTGCGCATCGGCGACACAGCTGAAATCACCTTGAATGCCTATCCTGGCCAGGCCTTGAAGGGCACGATCAGCAACATCGGCGCGATTCTCGATCCCAATATTCGCACGGCCAAAGTTCGCATCGAAGTCCGCAATCCCGGAATGATGCGCCTTGGGATGTTTGTGACCGCAACCTTCCGTGGCCAGAAGAAGGAGACGCATACGGAAATTCCGGCCAGCGCGGTCCTTCATCTCCACGATCGCGATTGGATTTTTGTGCCTACGCCAAATAAAAAGTTTCGCCGCCTGGAGGTCGTCAGTGGAGCAATGTTGTCGAACCAGATGCAAGAGATCGTGTCAGGGCTCCAGCCGGGACAGCAGGTGGTGACGAATGCGGTTGTCCTGCAGAACACGCTCGACAATCAGTGACGTTTGAGGACACCGGACTCTCACCCAAGGTAGCAATAGAGAATGATCAGGGCCCTGGTAGATTTTGCGCTGAATAACCGCTTTGTCGTGCTGGCGGTTGCGCTTTTGTTGGTCGCGTGGGGAGCCGTTTCCTTTCACAACCTGCCGGTCGAGGCTTACCCCGAAATTTCGGACAACTATGTAACGGTCATCACGCAATGGCCCGGCCGGGCAGCAGAAGAGGTGGAACAACAGGTTACGATTCCGGTCGAGATTCAGATGAACGGGATTCCGCATCTCTCACATCTGCGGTCTGAGTCAATTTTTGGCCTCTCCTTTGTGTTGCTTATCTTCGACGACCAATCGGATAACGACTGGAACCGGCAGAAGGTCCTCGAAAGGCTCTCTCAGGTCTCGCTGCCCGAGGGTCTTCAGCCTCAAATGGGCACGGACTGGGGCTTGGTGGGCCAGATTTACTGGTACACGCTGAGAAGCACGAACCCGAAGTATGACCTGATGGAGTTAAGGTCCATCGAAGACTGGACTCTCCTCAAAGAATTCAAGTCCGTTCCCAATGTCGTTGACGTTTCCGATTTTGGGGGTACGGTGCGCGAGTATCAAGTGCGCGTCGACCCCAACAAGCTGGTGTCCTACGGGTTGAGTATTGGCCAAGTCGAGCAGCAACTGGCCAGCAACAACGTAAATGCCGGAGGAAGCTTTGTAGAGGCGGGCTTGCAGCAGATGAACGTCCGCACGCTCGGGCTCTTCAGCAATGTGCAAGACATTGAGCAGACCGTCCTAAAGACGCAAACCGGAACGGCTCTTCGGGTAAAGGACATAGCGGAGGTGGCCCAGGGTCCCAAGATTCGATTGGGGCACATGGCGAGGGCCATCCATCGCTCCGACGGACGCATCGTCGATGAAGACGATGTCATCCAAGGGGTCGTACTGTTGCGCAAGGGCGCTGATGCAGGGCCAACGCTCGAGGCAATTCACGCCAAGGTGAAAGAGCTCAACGAGACCATCCTCCCTCCGGGTGTGAAGATTGTTCCGATGTTGGACCGCAGCGACCTGCTTCATTACACCTTGCACACCGTGATGCATAACCTGGTGGAAGGGATGATCCTGGTGACCATCATCCTTTTCCTCTTTCTCTTTAATGCACGTGCCGCTTTTATCGTCGCCTGCACCATCCCGTTCTCTTTGCTCTTCGCTTCCATCTGGCTCGATTTGAGCAAAATTCCCGCAAATCTACTCTCGCTGGGTGCACTGGATTTCGGAATGGTCGTGGACGGCGCAGTGGTCATGGTTGAAAACATCGTCCGCCACATGAGCCGCACGAATGAGTCCAAAACAGCGATGGAGCGCATCCGCGATGCAGCGCATGAAGTCCAGCGCCCGGTTTTCTACGCCATCGCCATCATTATCACCGCCTATATGCCGATCTTCACGCTGCAGCGAGTCGAGGGCCGGCTATTCAGGCCCATGGCCTGGACGGTTGCCTTTGCCCTTCTCGGCGCGCTGATGTTCTCGATTTTGATCGCACCGGTCCTATGCGGCATGTTGTTTCGCCGGGGAGTTCGAGAACGGCACAACCCGGTGATGGCTTTTCTTACCCATCGGTATCGCTACGGCGTGAGGTGGGCGATCGAGCACCGCTGGGTAACCCTTGGCGGGGGAGTAGCCGGTTTGTGTGTCGCCCTGTTTCTAGCCTTTGGGCCTCTCATTGGCGGTGAGTTTCTGCCTCATCTCGATGAAGGCGCCATCTGGGCCCGTGGCTCGCTCGCGCCCAGTACGAGTCTCACGGAAGGCACTCGTTTTACGACCCAGGCACGCCATATTTTTGCGTCCTTCCCTGAGGTGACCAATGTCGTGTCGGAAGTCGGGCGACCCGACGACGGAACCGACACCGGGGGATTCGGCAACACCGAGTATTTCGTGGACTTGAAGCCGAAGGAGCAATGGAGGCCGGTCTTTCATCAGGACAAGGACGAGCTCATCGCCGCTATGAATCGCGAGGTCGCCAAGCTCCCGGGCGCTTTCTGGAATTTTTCGCAGCCCATCGAAGACAACGTGAATGAAACCGTCACCGGCACGAAGGGCGGACTCGCGGCCAAGATCTTCGGTAGTGACTTGAAGGTCCTGGAGGAGAAGGGCGAACAAATCACCGCCATTATGGCGCGCATTCCCGGAGTCAAAGATCTCGGCCTTTTTCGTGAACTGGGTCAGCCGAATCTCAATTTCAGCATCGACCGCAGGCAAGCGGCTCGCTATGGAATCAATGTGGCGGATGTACAGGACGCCGTCGAGACCGCTGTAGGTGGTAAAGCGGTGAGTCAGGTGCTTCAGGGCGAGGCGCGATACGACGTGGTGGTGCGTTATCAGGAGTCCTACCGCAAGACTCCGGAGGCGATTGCCAACATTCGTCTGCTCTCTCCATCGGGAGAACGAGTCTCTCTGGCGCAGCTAACCAAGGTGGATGTCCGGGATGGCGCGTACGACATCTACCGGGAGAAAAATACCCGCTACGTAGCTGTGAGATTCAATGTTCGCGATCGGGACTTGGGATCAACGGTCGAAGAAGCTATCAAACAGATTCATCAGAAAGTGCAACTCCCGCCGGGCTACCACATTGAATGGGCAGGAGAATACGAGAGCCAGCAGCGAGCCAACAAGCGCCTGGCGATCATTGTCCCCATCACGATCCTTGTCATCTTCATCATTCTGTACAGCATGTTTCGTTCGGCGAAGTGGGCGCTACTCATTCTTGCTGTGGTTGCCATTGCCCCGCTCGGTGGCCTTGTGGCGCTTCTGATAACCGGGACGCATTTCAGCGTGTCCTCCGGTGTGGGGTTCCTGGCTTTGTTTGGTGTTTCGGTCCAGACCGGCGTCATCATGCTGGAATACATCAATCAGCTCCGAGCTAGCGGTCATACCATCGTGGAGTCCGCTATTGAAGGCGCAGTCCTCAGACTTCGTCCCATCATGATGACGATGCTCGTGGCAACTTTCGGACTTTTGCCCGCAGCGATGTCGCACGCGATCGGATCGGACTCTCAGAGACCCTTTGCCATCGTTATCGTGGGTGGACTGATCGTTGCCCTCGCGATGAGCATCTTTATCTTGCCTACGTTGTATGTCTGGGTGGCGAGAGAAACGGACAAGCTCCCGGAGCCGGAGAAATCCCTTGAGACATAAATCTCTCAATTTGATGCTCGTAGGAAAAGCCCTACTCGGCTTCATGACGTTGGCCATGATGTCGGGTACGGCATTCCCTCAAATCCCGGTAAGGATCACGCTTGACGATGCCATTCAGCTGGCTCTCCATCATAACTACACCTTGCAGGCGGCCCGCACAACCATCCAGCAGATCCAGGCCCAGGAAATCACTGCTAACCTGCGTCCCAATCCCGTGCTCGTTGGCGACTGGGAATACCTGCCATTCTTCGCACCGAGCTACTGGACCTCCACTTATCTCGGCGAATCAACCGAGGCTGACCTGGGCATCAGCTACCTGATCGAGCGTGGCAAGAAGCGCCAGCACCGCCTGCAAGCAGCCAAGGACCAGACGGCAGTAACAACGTCGCAGGTAGCAGACAACGAGCGCACGCTGACATTTCAGGTGGCCACCCAGTTCGTCAACGTGCAGCTTGCTGAATCGACGCTGGAACTGGCCCAAGAGAATCTGAAGAGTTATCAGCGTACCGTGGACATCAGCGAAATGCGTTACAAGAAAGGCGCCATCAGCGAAGATGACTACCTGAAGATCGACCTCCAGCTACTCCAGTTCCAAAATGACCTTTCGCAGGCTCAACTGGCGACGGTTCAGGCACTGTCGGACCTGCGGCAGTTACTTGGCTATGAATCCGTGTCGGCGAACTACGATGTCGCCGGCACATTTGACTACAAGCCCGCTGCAAGTCAACTTGCTGGACCTGCAGGCTAGGGCCCTTCAGGAGCGGCCTGACCTCCGAGCGGCTAAACAAGGCGTCACGGCGGCAAACAGTCAGTACGACTTGGCCAAAGCCAACGGCAAGCGCGACGTCACGGCTCAGTTCAACTATACCCATGTCAACGGAATCAACACCGGCTCTCTCTTTGGCAGCATCCAGCTTCCACTGTTCGATCGGAATCAGGGCGAAATCGCCAGGACGCAGTTCGCCATTGCGCAGTCTCAGAATCAGGAAAAGGCGGCCAACGGTCAAGTGATGACGGACGTGCGGGACGCCTATGAAAACCTCCAGACGAGCGATCACATTGTGCAGCTCTACCGTTCGGGATATCTGGAGCGGGCGCAGAAAGACCGCGACATCAGCGAATACGCGTACCAGCGTGGCGCAGTCAGCCTGCTCGACTTTCTGGATGCGGAGCGCAGCTATCGTGCAACTCAGCTTGCCTATCGCCAGGCACTTGCCTCTTGGCTTCTCTCCGTAGAGCAATTGCGCCAAGCCGTGGGGACAAGGAGCCTTCCGTAGCCCCGATCTCGTTGCTCAGTGATTCGGGAAGGCGCCCGAAAAGCGCGTGACATTGGCAGGTGTCCGACCGACACCGTGCACGTTAAGGAGATGACTAGGTGAAGAAATACGAGGTGCGGGGCTGGATCGAGGAGACCGGAGTCATCGCCGCCGTTCGCCTCTATACAGAGGAGGACGCTCTTTTTGCCGCGGAGACGGTCGCCGGTCATGGAATTCCCGTCGTCGAAATCACCTTGACGGTGCCTCATGCCACCAACGTCATTTCGCACCTCGCGAAGAACACTCCCCATATGGTCGTAGGGGCCGGCGGTGTGACGAATGCCGCTGCCGCACGGCAGTGTCTTGATGCGGGAGCGCAGTTTTTTACCAGCGATGGACTGCATCCGGCGTTAATCGAGTTCGCAGTGAAAGAGGACGTCGTCGTCTTTCCGGGAGCACTGACCCCTACGGAGGTGATCACCGCGTGGGAACTGGGGGTAGATTTCGTCAAAGTCGTCCCCTGTGCCCAGATCGGCGGTGAAGCCTATATTGGATCCCTTCATAGGATGTTTCCCAACATTCCCCTGATCGCCTCGGGCGGCGTGACTCAGCAGAACGCGACCCGGTTCATCCTCGCCGGGGCTGTGGCACTCGGCATAGGCCGTGAACTGATTCCCACAGAAGCGATTCGACTTCGCCAGGCGGATCGGATTGGCGAGCTGGCCCGCCGATTCTTGGGCTTTGTGAAAGGTGGCCGGGATCACTTGGCAGCGCGCTCGGCAACAAGAAGGGCCGTTAGTGAAGACTAGGCAGCTTCGACCGGGCAATCGCGCGGCGGGGTGCCGTCATTATTCGTTGCCGGAGACCGTAACGAAGAGAAAACCGTGAGCAAGAGTCTGCCTTTGTTGCTTCGCCACGCTATGTACAACCTGCGTGGCGGCTTTTTGGTTCGTCCTCTGACGATCGCGCTGTCGCTGGGTTGCACAGGCGCATTGCTGTCGTGGTTGGAAGAGGAATATCCGGCCGTCAGCGCATGGGTGCCCTTCACCCTGTTTCCCTCGCACGCCGACCCGCAAGTTGCCCAGGTCATTCTGGCGGGCATCGCCGCCTCCATCATGACGGTGGTATCGATCGTGTTCGCCATCCTGCTTATGACGCTCACCCTTGCGTCGATGCAGTTCTCCCCGCGTATCATCGTCAGTTTTTCCAGGGACCGCGTGACGCAATGGACCCTCGGCATCTTCCTTGGCACTTTCTCCTACTGCATGGCGGCGCTTCCGGCGGCCCGTTCGTTCCCTCACCCCTTCGCTCCCGTGGCCACCGTCCTGGGCGCGATGGCGCTGGCGCTGGCCTGCGTAGGCTTGCTGCTCTTTTTCATTCACCACATCTCGCAGGCCATCAGCGTCAATCACATCGTCGACCGAATCGCGGAAGAAACCGAAACCATGATTGACGAGATTATGCCCTGGCCGCACCGGCCGAACTACCCGAACTATCTGAAGGATGTTGCACCGCTCAGACCCAACCCGAGCGAGGTGGCCGTCTTGAGCAATGTTTCCGGCTACATCCGCTTCGTCGATAAGCGACGCCTGGTTGCCGTTGCGAAGCACTATCACGTCACTATCCGCGTTCTGCGTCGGGTCGGCCACTTCGTTCCGGCGGGAATCCCGCTGATGATGGTTTCGAAAGGAAACCGTCTGCCCCCCGAAGGAACTTCCGAACTGCTGGCCGCGTTCGATTGCGGCCCGACTAGAACGTTGCAGCAGGACGTGGAGTTTGGCGTCCTGCAGATTGTCGATGTGGCGTTGAAGGCGATCTCGCCCGCCGTCAATGACCCCACCACCGCCATCACCTGCGTCGATCAGTTGAGCCGCATTCTGATCCGCTTTGCGTCCCGAGAGCCGCCGCAGGACCTGCTCTACGATCCGCCGGGCATCGTTCGCGCCAGCATTGGATGGATCCATTTCGAACGCCTGCTGGAAGCGGCCTTTGAGCAGATCCGCATGTATTCGAAGACGGACGTGGCCGTTAGCTTGCGGTTGCTGCGGGCCCTTGGCGACATCGCTGCTTCCACGCCCGATCCGGACTTCCGCCGGATGCTTGTCGAGCAGGGAATACGGACGGTGGCCGGCTGCGCCGAAAAGCTCGGCGAAGAGGAGCTGAGAGAGTTGCGCGTTCGCCAGGCCGCGCTGGAGAGCTTCACCGCGATTTCGCAGCTGTAGATTAGAACAGCTAGTGGGGTTGATGAGGCTACCAAGGTTCAAAACGGTCAAATAGCCACGACAAACCGTGAATTGCCGACAAATGGGGGCTTCGAGGCCTAGCCGCAGCGCCCTCTCCGAAATCGAGAGATCAAATTGGCCTTTACGAAAAACTTACAAACTTCTTAGCCGAACCTTACGTGCCCGGTGCTCAAATTGAAAGGTTGAGGCACCCGTGTGTGCGAAAGGGAGCGAACTGCTCTTACCAGAACATCAACGCCACATCGAAGGGGTTTCAGTCCTTCGTGGCTTTCTTGCTTCTGCGAGTCGTAGCGGAAGCCGAATTTCTACTTTGGGAAGCAAGGCTCCTTATCACAGCTTTCGATGCCCCAAGTGTTTACAGTGGACGGGCATGAAAAGCGCAACCAGTAACCAATCATTGTTAAGCGTGGGGGACATTCGGGCCGTAAGAGCTGTTGTGATCGCAACCTTCGCACTCAGCTCGATCTTGCCCCTTGCCGCTCAAGAGAAAACGGCAAACCAGTCGGTAGGAACAATGACCGTGTCGGCACAAACCATGGAAACCCTACAACGACATCTTGCCGACCTCGAGGCCCAAGTGACAGAGCTGAAGGCGCAGTCGACCGAACTGAAGGCGCAGGTTAAGGAACTGCAATCCGCAGGGTTGCCGTCGAGGACTTCGTCGATTTCGTCGATCCCTGACTCCGCACACAGCACGGCCGACAGTGTGTCCCAAAGTGTCGCGCTCGACATCAAGGCACCGCAAGGCAACGCGTTGCTCTCTGCGGATGATCGCAGCGCGCTCGACTACCTGAAGGGAACGACAATCAACGTCTCAGTGGATGGATATTACGCTTGGAATTTCAACCGACCGGTCGGACGGGTGAATCTTTTGCGTGCCTACGATGTCAGCAGCAATGCCTTCGGTCTGAACCAGGCGGCTCTGATCTTCGAGCGGACCCCCGATGTCGACGCGGGTCGCCGCTACGGAGCGCGGCTCGATCTGCAATTTGGGCAGGCCACGGCAAGCTCGCAAGGGAACTCGGTCAATGAACCGCGTCCCAACATCTATCGCAACATCTTCCAGGCGTACGGAACCTACGTCGTCCCTGTTGGCAGCGGCCTCACCGTTGATTTCGGCAAATGGGCCAGCTCCCTGGGAGATGAAGGCAACTACACCCAGTTTCAGATTAACTATTCGCGCTCCTATTGGTTTGACTTCCTGCCGTTCTATCACATGGGTATTCGCGCGCAGTATGCAATCAACAAGAAGTTGGCCTTGAACTACTGGATTGTGAATGGAACCAACCAGACGGAGCCCACGAATGGTTTCAAGGATGAGCTATTTGGTTTTGTGCTGACGCCGAATAAGAACATCAGTTGGACCGTGAATTACTACGTCGGCCAGGAACACCCCGATGCCACTCCGGTTTCCACTTGCGGCCCAGTACCGGTGCAGCAGGGATTGTGCTTCGAGAAGATCAATCCCGCGCCGGATGGCAAACTGCATATCTTCGACTCCTACGTAAATTGGCAGACCACACCGAGACTGCTGCTCCAGTTGGAGGGAGATTACGTAATTCAGCGCTTGTGGGCCAATGCTGCGCCGGGGCAGTCGTCCGCGCCCTCGCACACATCGGGCGGGGCTGGCTACGCCAAGTTTCAACTGACACCGAGGACCTACATCGCTGGTCGCGGCGAGTATCTCTCCGACCGGGGCGGCCTCTTCAGCGGAGTCACCGAGGCGTTGAAGGAAGTTACGGCTACCTACGACTTCACGATGGCAAACGGATTTGAAATGAAGTACGAATACCGCCGCGATTGGTCGAATCAACCGATTTTCCTGACCAGCACGCAAGACGTTTTTTCGAAGAACCAGGACACAGCGACCGTCGGGGTCATCTGGTGGTTCGGCCGCAAACAAGGGCCGTGGTAAACAGCACGGGATTTAGGAGTTGAACATGCAAGACCTGATATTTGTCGCAATCACCATCGCGTTTTTCGCCTTGTCGCTTGGGTATGTCCACTTCTGCGACCGGGTTAAGTGAGGGGAAGTATGCACACCGAGTCAACAATCATGATCGTCGTTTGTGCGCTGATGATGGTTTACCTCTTCTACGCATTGTTGCGACCGGAGAAATTCTGATATGACCGCCAACGGATGGCTTCAAATCGTCATATTTCTCGCGCTGATTCTCGCTGTCACTAAGCCCATGGGCGTGTTCATGACGCGGGTGTTCAATCGCGAGCGGACCTTTATGGATCCGGTGCTACGGCCGATTGAGCGACTGATCTACCGGACGACGGGCGTCGACGAAAATCACGAAATGCGCTGGACGGAATACGCCTTTGCCATGTTGCTGTTCAGCGCCGCGTCCATGCTGCTGCTGTACCTCATGCAGCGCGTGCAGGGGCACCTTCCCTTCAACCCGCAGAAGTTCACCGGGGTCACGCCCGAACATTTGGCGTGGAATACAGCAGCATCGTTTACCACCAATACCAACTGGCAGGCCTACTCGGGTGAGTCCACGATGAGCTACTTCACCCAGATGGCCGGGCTGGCATACCACAACTTCGTTTCGGCGGCGACCGGTATCGCCCTGGCGATTGCCTTTATTCGCGGGATCGCACGGCGCCAGATGCAGACCATCGGAAACTTCTGGGTGGATATGGTCCGCTCTTGCCTGTGGCTCCTGCTGCCGTTCTGTATCGTCGGGGCGCTGGTGCTCGTCTCGCAAGGCGTTGTCCAGAACCTGAGGCCTTATGACTCGGTGAAGCTGGTCGAACCGCAGCAAGTGCAGCATGTGGGTACAGACGGCAAGCCAGCCGTGGATGCGGCGGGCAAACCGATCATGGATACGGTCGCCAGCCAAACCATCGCGCAGGGACCGGTGGCGTCGCAGGAAATCATCAAGGAATTCGGTACCAATGGCGGCGGATTCTTTAATGCCAACAGTTCTCACCCATTTGAGAACCCTACTCCCTTCACCAACCTGTTCGAGATGTTCGCCATCTTTACGATTGGTGCAGGATTGACCTATACGCTGGGCCGCATGGCCGGCTCGCAGCGTCATGGCTGGGCAGTCTGGGCTGCGATGGCGATTCTGTTCCTAGTGGGCGTCACGGTCGCCTACTGGGCTGAGGCCCGCGGCAACCCCCTCCTGGCCGGCGTGAATCAGCATGTGACTACGACCCAGGCGGGCGGCAACATGGAAGGCAAAGAGGTCCGCTTCGGCATTACCAACTCCGCGCTGTTTGCCACCGTAACTACCGACGCAAGTTGCGGAGCCATCAACGGATGGCATGACTCCTTCATGCCCCTGGGCGGCATGGTGCCCTTGGTCAACATCATGTTGAGCGAAGTCATATTCGGCGGGGTGGGCTCCGGAATGTACGGCATGTTGATTTACGTTATCCTCGCGGTGTTTATCGCCGGGTTAATGGTGGGCCGCACTCCGGAATATCTAGGCAAGAAGATCGAAGCCTACGACGTCAAAATGGCCATGCTGGTAGCGCTCATCTTTCCACTCGTGATCTTGATATTCACCGGAATTTCATCGGTCCATGGTTTTGGGACTTCCAGCATCACCAATCCTGGGCCGCACGGCTTCAGCCAGATGTTGTACGCATTTGTTTCCGGGGCCGGCAACAACGGCTCAGCGTTCGGCGGCTTGAACCCCAATACGCCTTGGTACAACACGACCATCGGGTTCGACATGTTGCTTGGCCGGTTCTTCATGATCATCCCCATGCTGGCCATCGCCGGCAATCTGGCGCAGAAAAAATATGTTCCGCCGTCCCTGGGGACGTTCCCGGTCACTACCCCGCTGTTCACCGTGCTTCTGATCGGCGTGATCCTGATCGTCGGCGCGTTGACATTTTTCCCGGCGCTCAGTCTGGGCCCCATCCTTGAGCACTTGCTGTTGCAAGCAGGAAAGGTTTTCTGAGGTTTAGAAATGGCAAGCAAAAGTTCTAAGAAGAACGTTTGGGACCTGAAGATCGTCCGCCGCGCGATTCTGGATTCCTTTCTCAAGCTCGACCCGCGTCACATGATGGGCAATCCCGTCATGTTCGTCGTGGAAGTCGGTAGTGTGATCACCACGGTTTTGCTACTCCGCGACAAGACGAATTTTGGGTTCAACCTGCAGATCACACTGTGGCTGTGGTTCACGGTGCTCTTCGCCAACTTCGCCGAAGCCATGGCTGAGGGCCGCGGTAAAGCTCAAGCCGACACCCTGAGGAAAGCGCGCTCGGAAACGATTGCGAACCGCATTGTTGAGGGTGACCGCACCGAACAAGTGCAAAGCTCAAAGCTGCGTGCCGGAGATGTGGTCTTGGTAACCGCTGGGGAGCTCATACCGTCGGATGGAGAAATTATCGATGGCGTCGCCTCCGTGGACGAGTCCGCCATCACGGGTGAGTCGGCTCCCGTCATCCGCGAGTCGGGAGGTGATCGCTCTGCGGTTACGGGCGGAACTCGGGTTCTCTCGGACCAGATCAAAGTCAAGGTCACGTCGAACCCAGGCGAGACCTTCCTGGATCGCATGATTGCCCTCGTCGAAGGCGCCGAGCGGCAAAAGACACCCAACGAGATCGCGTTAAACATCTTGCTGGCCGGTCTCACCATCATCTTCCTCCTGGCGGTGGTTACCCTACAGCCATTCGCCATCTACTCCGGCTCGCCTCAGACGGTGTTCGTGCTGGTTTCGCTGCTGGTCTGCCTGATCCCCACCACGATCGGCGGTTTGCTGTCGGCGATTGGCATCGCCGGTATGGATCGGTTGATTCAGCACAATGTCCTCGCCATGTCAGGCCGTGCCGTTGAGGCGGCTGGAGACGTAGACACGTTGTTACTCGACAAAACTGGGACCATCACTTTGGGGAACCGGCAGGCAGCGGCTTTCATCCCGGCTCCCGGAGTGACGGAAGCTGAAATGGCGGATGCCGCGCAACTGTCTTCTCTAGCTGATGAGACGCCGGAGGGGCGCTCGATTGTAGTGCTGGCAAAGGAGAAATACGGCTTGCGGGGACGGGAGTTGTCCACTCATGAGATGGAGTTTGTACCCTTCACTGCCCAGACGCGCATGTCAGGCGTGAATATGAATGGCAACCAGATTCGCAAGGGTTCGACGGACGCCATCGAGCGCTATCTGGCGTTGAACGGCGTCACCGTGCCCGCCGAGGTGAAAGCCAGCGTCGAATTGATTGCCCGGTCGGGAGGCACTCCCTTGGTGGTGGCCGAACAACGACGGGCGCTCGGAGTGATCCACCTCAAGGATATCGTCAAGGGTGGCATGCAGGAGCGCTTTGATCAGTTGCGAGCCATGGGCATCAAGACGGTAATGATTACCGGCGACAACCCGCTCACCGCCGCGGCCATTGCGCGCGAGGCCGGTGTGGACGATTTCCTCGCCGAGGCCACTCCAAAGGAAAAGATGGACCTGATCCGCCGCGAGCAGGCGCAAGGCAAGCTGGTCGCCATGACCGGCGACGGCACCAACGACGCTCCGGCGCTGGCACAAGCCGATGTCGGCGTAGCTATGAACACCGGAACGCAGGCGGCCAAGGAAGCCGGAAACATGGTTGACCTGGATTCCAATCCGACCAAGCTGATCGAGGTGGTCGCTATCGGCAAGCAGTTGCTGATGACCCGCGGCTCATTAACCACGTTCTCCATCGCCAATGATGTTGCGAAGTACTTCGCCATCATTCCCGCGATGTTTGCTGGAACATTTCCCGTGCTGAATGCCCTGAACATCATGCATCTGCGAACACCGCAATCGGCCATTCTTTCGGCGGTGATCTTCAACGCCATCATCATCATCGCGCTGATTCCGCTGGCCCTGCGTGGCGTGAAGTACCGGCCCATGGGCGCTGCTGCACTGTTGCGCCGTAACCTCTGGGTTTATGGCGTTGGCGGAATCATCGTGCCCTTCATCGGAATCAAGCTGATTGACATGCTCATCACGGGCGTCGGACTGGCGTAAGAATGAGGAGTTATGAAACAGAATCTTAAAATCGCAATTCTCATGACCGTGGTTACTACTGTGTTGTTGGGAATCATCTATCCTCTGGTGGTGACCGGCCTTGCGCAGGTGCTCTTCCATGACAAAGCCAACGGGCAGCTCGTGTCACGCAATGGCGAAGTCATCGCCTCGCGGATTATCGGGCAGGCTTTCGTCGGGCCGGGATACCTGCACTCGCGACCCTCGGCCGCGGGCAATGGCTATGATGCGGCCAATTCCGGAGGATCGAACCTGGGGCCGACTAATTCACACCTGATTGACCGGGTGAAAGCCGATACCGTCCGCCTGCAGGCGGAGAATCCTGGCCAGCCGGTTCCCATCGATCTGGTTACCACTTCCGCGTCAGGCTTGGACCCGGATATCACTCCTGCGGCCGCTGAATTCCAAGTGCCGCGCCTCGCTCGTGAACGCGGCCTGCGCGAAGAACAGGTGCGTCAGATCATCGATCAACACATCTCTCGCCGCCAGCTTGGATTCCTGGGTGAGCCCCGTGTCAATGTGCTGGAGGTGAATCTCGCACTCGACCAGTTGAAGTCGATGGCGAGGAAGTGATTTGCGGCAGCGCGAGGAAAGGGTAATAAGCGCTTGGCGGAAAATTTGGCGAGCTGGCTCACGCTCACTGTCCTCGGTGGTTTAAGCACAACTACAAACGGAGCTGTCGGACGCGCTTGTGGCTCGCCAACATTCCGAGCTCCAGCTGTTGCGGCTCTGTTGAATCTGCTCCTGGTGCTCACGTAAATGGATGCTCGCCGTTGGTTCTGCTGAAAATCCATCTGACTCCTAACACCAACCCTCGCACCGATCTCGACTTCTCGAGTCGCCTTTTCTTGCTCGCTGGAAGAGGACGCGCCGCTGAATAATCGAGAAGAAGAGTCTGTCAAAGCGAAGGCCTGTGCGCCAATGAGATTCCACGCTTGGGCCTGCTAAAGACGTTCTGTGGCCAAGATTGTGGGCATATTATCACGGAGACAAACAGGACGTAATCCTTCTGGAACCAAAGCTGGTCATTACAAAGCGCTGGATGGGGATAATTGGCGAAATCAGGGGTTGCGTCGCCTGCGAATTCGCTGGTGAAGTGGTGATGTCGCGCGACATTAACCGGGATCTGGGTTCCTTTGGACCACCCCGCGTTTTGACGCTGGCTGCGGACTCGATTCGTCAACCGTGTGATTCCTCTGACGCTTACCTCCAAGCCGAGTTTCTCGGGAGTAATCTCCCACAAGCCGGTTCCGGGACCGCGAGGCATTACCGACGACTCGCCATGTGGTCCGTTGCATGCGTAAACAGTAGGCCCGGTTGTCGTTATCCATCTGGGTCAGGTATTTCGACAACGGCTTGTTATGTGTTGGTCTGCGTTGACTTGCATTGCGTCCAAGCCTACGATTTGCCTCAGAGAGTGGGGAGAAGGAGCGCTGTCTCCAATGGCGAACCGGGCGGTCGGCCAGGATATGGTTGTCGGCCAGAGGTTAGGCCACTATCGGATTGTCGAAAAGATTGGTGCCGGCGGGATGGGTGATGTTTACCGCGCGCACGATGAGCACCTTGATCGCGAAGTAGCCATAAAAGTTCTATCACCTGGAACCGTAGCGGACGGCCATTCTCTCAAGCGCTTTCACAATGAGGCCATAGCTCTCTCCCGCCTAAACCATCCCAACATCTGCGTCATCTATGACGTGGGCCAGCACGCAGGCCAGCAGTTCATTGTTATGGAACTGCTCGAAGGTCATACGCTGGCGGAGCGTATCGCAGGCAGACCGCTTCGCATTGACGAGCTGCTTAACCTGGCAATCCAGATTGCTGACGCGCTCGAAAGCGCACACGCGAAAGGGATCGTGCATCGCGATATCAAGCCGGGGAATATTTTCGTCCTCAGCCGCGGGCAGGCCAAAATTCTCGACTTCGGCTTGGCTAAGTTGGCGTTGCCCAGCGCAGTCATGCCCACCGCTCTGACCAACGAACCGCTGACTCGGGCGGGAGCCGCGGTAGGCACCACGGGATACCTCCCGCCGGAGCAGGCACGTGGCGAGGAAGTAGATGCACGGCCGATCTGTTCAGTTTCGGTCTGGTGCTCTACGAGATGACGACGGGGCGGCCAGCATTTTCCGGCAGCACGTCGGCGATTATCTTTGAAGCAATACTGAACCGTGATCCCATCCCGCCCTCACGCCTGAATCCTGCTTTGCCGGTCGAGCTGGAGCGGATCCTCAGCAAGGCACTGGAAAAGGACCGCGAGATGCGCTATCAGACGGCCGCCGACCTGCGTGCCGATCTCAAGCGGCTGAAGCGCGATTTCGACTCAGGCCGGCTGCGAGTGGGCAAGGTATCACGTTCGCGGGAGCCTTCCGCTCGAGAAACCAAGGTGGCCGCAAGTCGCATCAAGGCGATCGCTGTGCTGCCGCTCGCGAACCTCTCCCGTGATCCGGAGCAGGAATATTTTGTCGATGGCATGACCGAAGCGCTCATCACCGATCTGGCGCAAATCGGCGCCCTGCGCGTCATCTCGCGCACCTCAGCCATGCGCTACAAAGGCAGTGACAAGCCGCTTCTCGAAATCGCGCGCGAACTGAACGTGGATGGTTTCGTGGAAGGCTCGGTATTGCGCGCGGGTGATCGTGTGCGCATCACAGCGCAGTTGATTCACGCCGCCACGGATCAGCACATCTGGGCCAAAAGCTACGAGCGGGACGTCAGTGATGTGCTGGCACTGCAGAGCGAGGTGGCGCGCGCCATAGCCGAAGAAGTTCAGGCCAAACTGACGCCCCAGGAGCGTGGCGCGGCTGGCGCGTGCGATGCCGGTGAATCCCGCGGCTCACGAAGCCTACCTGAAGGGCCGCTACTACTGGGCGCGGGCCACCGAAGAGTCCGTGCGCAAGAGCATTGAGTATTTTGCGGAGGCGATTGCGAAAGATGCGAGCTACGCGCTTGCCCACGCCGGCCTGTCCGATGCCTATAACCAGCTTTGCAACCCGATCCTGGAGATCGTACCGCAAGGCGAGATCATTCCGAGAGCGAAGGCGGCCGCGACCAAGGCCCTCGAACTGGATGAGACCCTTGCCGAGGCGCACATCTGCCTCGGTCGAGTCAAGTTCTACTTTGACTGGGATTGGGTCGGGGCAGAAAAATCCTTCCGGCGCGCCATTGAGCTTAGTCCGAACCACACCTACGCTCACTACGTGTATGGCTTGCTGCTGAGCGCTCTGGGGCGACACGCAGAAGCCATCCAGGAATCGACGCGCGCCCTGGCGTCGGACCCGGTTGCCCTTCTCGTAAATGGCGTCGCAGGTCTCATCTACTGCTTTGCACGCCAGTTCGAGACCGCGGAGGAGCAGTTGCGGAAAACGCTGCAGCTCGACGCGAACTTCATGTTCGCGCACTGGATCCTCGGCGGACTTTGCCTGCTTCCGCTGGGACGCTACGATGAAGCCATCGCCGAACTTCAAAAGGCCATCGCGCTGTCCGGGAATGTCGCGCATCCCAGAGGACTCCTCGGATACGCCTACGCGAAAGTAGGAAGAAAAGAGGATGCTCGACGCGTGCTCAGCGAACTGGAAGAACTTTCCAAGCAACGGTACGTGTCGCCCGTGTCGAGAGCGTTCGTCTACGGCGGTCTCAAAGATGAGCGGATGTTCGAGGCGCTGGATCAGGCCTATGAGCAACGCTGCTCGTCTCTGGTCTGGGCAAAAGCCTTTCCCCATTGGGACGATTTGCGTGCGCAGCCACTCTTTCAGGATCTGCTCCGTCGCATGAACTTCCCGGCAATAGGAACGCTTCAATCTTCGTCATCCTGACGCCCGTCGTGCAGAAGTGGCCGCACCGAAGCGGGGCCCGAAGTCCGGTTCTGGGAGATGTGGCCGGATTAGTAACGGGAACGCCCCAGGGTCTAGGACTGCCATTGGGCGCATTTCGCGACGGAATCCACTTGAGCGAATAGTCGGCTAGGCGCGGAAATGAAATGTGGTCGCGAGTTCGCCGCATCACATCCGCGCATGGGGCGTTTTACGTCAAATTGACTCCGAACAGGCCAACTTCCGGGTGGCCCGTCACTCGGGAGAAACCGTGACGAGCGTTGGATTACCCAGAGAAACTCTTTCCGGGACCAACTTTGTCCGACTATCGAATTTGGGATAAAGGAATCTCAGTGCACCAAAGCCCCGTAGACGAGTTCGCGCAGGGCGCGGCGATAGTAGCCTGCTTGCTGGAAGGGCATTTGAACCATGATCACGGCAAACAGCTTTTCCTGAGGATCTACCCAGAAGTAAGTGCCATCGCCGCCGGCCCAGAAGTAATCGCCGACCGAGCCGGAGAGCGGGTTATGGCCCGCATCGGTTCGAACGGCGAATCCAAGCCCGAAACCCTGGCCCATCTCTCGTGTCGGGGCAAGGTCTTCATATCCGAAGCGGGGGATGCCCGGTGGGATCTGGTCCGAAGTCATGACAGCAATTGTCTTCGGCGACAAAAGGCGAACGCCATTGAGTTCGCCACCGTTCAAGAGCATCTGGCAGAACCGCGCATAATCAGGCGCCGTCGAGAGCAGGCCACCACCCCCTGAGAACCATCTCTGTTTTTCCTTCGTCAGATTCTCGACGTTGCTCATGTCGGGCCGCTTGCTGGTGGCGGGATCCACTTGCGGCTCGGCAAGGCGAGCAGCTTGCGGGGCGCTCAGGTAGAAAGCAGTGTCATGCATCCCGAGGGGCTTCGTGATGCGCTCCTCGGTGAACTGGTCAAATGGTAACCCGGAAACCACTTCGACAATCCGCCCCAACACGTCGATCGACATGCCGTACTCCCACACCGTCCCGGGTTGGTGGGCGAGTGGGAGTCTTGACAGCTTCGTGACGAACTCCGCTAGGGTCTGATTGTCATCAAATAGATTGGCCTTGTTATAGGCTTGGTGTACGAGCGAGGTGCCAAATGGACCGTAGACCAGCCCCGAGGTATGTCTGAGCAGGTCCTGCACCGTCATTGGGCGCTGGAGATCCTCAAGCGACAGTACCGGTTTGCCGGTGCTGGGATCGATTTTCTCGACGCCAACCTTGACGTCTTTGAACTCAGGGAGGTATTGAGACACCGGAGCGAGGAGGTCGATCTTGCCTTCTTCAGCGAGCATCATGACTGCCGTGCTAGTAATGGGTTTCGTCATCGAGGCGATGCGGAAGATCCCATCAGGCTTCATGGAGACGCTCTTCTCACGGTCCCGATAGCCGAGAGCTTGGAGATAGACAACCTTACCATCGCGAGCCACCAGCAGGACTGCTCCAGGAATTGCACCCTTATCGATATCGGCTTGAAAGAGCTTGGTGAGGCGAACAAGCCGTTCCGATGAGAAGCCAACATCCTCGGGCCGTTTTGCCTCGGGCAAGTTTTGGCCCAAGGCGGAAACGATCCAGCAGACAAATAGACAAGTTGCGAGCAGGGTCCTCTTCAGATTCATTTGAATGGAATTTCCTCCCCCCTCGAACGTCGCCGCTTTAAGTTGGCCTCGATAATACTCATGGTCACTCCTCGGTACAAGGGACGAGATTTACGTCTTGGGGAGCGCTAAGGGCGATCAGGCAAAAATGGGCACGGTGGGAAGTGACAGGAGAGATTCCGGTCGGAAGACCGGCCACTCTCCAGAAAACAAAAGGTCTAACTCGTTTGTTTTCTGTCAACACTGACACGCCCCGCTGTCCGTTACTCGGAAGTAATCCAGTTTGACGGGTTGTCGGCTATGCGTGGAAGTGCCAGCTGGCGAACTCTGGATGCTGCGTACCAACACAGCATATCCGGAGATCGCTCATATCGAGGGTAGCCCGCGAGTTGGTGTGGTCGGCAGATAAGCTAGACCGGGAAATTGATTGGGCGCTCTCGCATCCAGACTGACCCGTGCAGAAGACGGCGCTCGCGCGCCTTGGAAAACGAAACGCTGTTTTCCACTTCCGCACCGGTCCGGCGGCTGGATGTTCGCAAGCAACATCATGGTCGAGGTACGGCCGCATAGATGGATGATGGAGCGATGCTCCATCGCAGGTGATTGAACAGCGTGATGCTCGGAGCTCTTGGTCCTCAACACCCAACTCTGGCCAACACGCGGTGGCAAGAGCACTGCTCAGGACACTTTCGTCTTGACACAGTCTTCGTCCTTATAGACGCCATCTCACACCTATGCTTCTACTGGAGGAAGTCTTGCTCGGAGACGAATCCTTCCGGCAAATTTGTATGGCGGGGGAACGATGCTGTCCGCCCGAAGACTGCGGAGGACCGCACGGATTTGCTGAGCTTCTCGAAGCGATGGTGGATGCCAATCGCCCCGATCATGAGGATGTCTGTGCGTGGCTTGGTGATTTTGCTCCTGAGTACTTCTCGAAAGAAGAGATCAACCGACGATTAGGTCGGAGGAAGTATGGGAGAAGACGAGCAGCGGGATAGATAATGAGCGCAATGGCCTGATTACAACAATTGCCCATTCCCACTGGAATCCGTCGCCGTTGAGGTGTAGAGTCACGTCTCCAGATGGCAAACGCCAGCGTTCGTATTGAATGGAGGAGGCCATCATGACGAACCCAGCAAGTTCCACCCTCGCCATCGGCAACAACACTCGGCCAGGGACTTTCGCTTTCCTGATCACTCTTGCTTTGATTTTTGCTACAAGCCAAGTCGCGCAGGCGCAAACCTTCACCGTGCTGCATAACTTCATGAAGGGAGCGGACGGGGCAGTACCTTATGCCGGATTGACCATCGACCAGGTGGGTCGGCTCTACGGTACTACCACTACCGATTCCAGTGGACTCGGCACCGTGTTCAGGATGAGCCATCAAGGCTCCGGTTGGACGTTAACGCCGCTGCATCGCTTTAGGGGCGGCCCCAACGATGGCCAGGCGCCGGAGGCCAGAGTCGTCTTCGGCCCTGAGGGACTCCTTTACGGAACCACGCAGCTGGGAGGAAATAACAACGGCGGAATCGCATTCAGTCTTAGTCCGCCTGCCACATTTTGTCCTTCGTTTTCCTGCGCTTGGGACCAGACGGTGCTATACAACTTCGTTTACGAGTACGGATACAATCTTGACTACGGCGATCTGGCCTTCGATCCCCAAGGAAACATCTACGGAACAGACGAGTTCAGCGGCACCACCTGCGTGGAGGCAGGTGGCGGTGGCGGCGGCCCCTATGGCAACGTGTGGCAGTTGAGCAAGTCGGGGCAGAACTGGACCAAGACCATCCTGTACAACTTCGAGAACTTCTCTGCCGGAGCGGAGCCTCAAAGCGGAGTGATCCGGGATGCGACGGGCAACCTCTACGGCACAACTTTCGACTGCGGTGACCCACAGTGCGATCACTTTGGGACAGTGTTCGAGTTGACATCTCAGCAGGGAGCTTGTTGGGCCGAGCAGGACCTGCACGTATTCTCTGGCAGCGATGGAAAATTCCCTACAGCCGGCCTGGTAGCGGATGGGAACGGAAATCTCTATGGCGCTACCTCGACTGCCGGGTCGAATGGCGGGGGTACAATTTTCGAGTTGTCCCCCTCGAGTGGGGGCTGGACGTTCCAGGTGCTCTATAACCTGACGGGCACGGGTTTCGGCGGCGGACCACAACGCAATCTGATGGTGGACGCGGCGGGCAATCTCTACGGCACAACCTACGCCGAAGGAGCGTTCGGGTACGGCTCCGTGTTCAAGCTGTCGCCGGGCAAAGGCGGCTGGACTTATACCTCGCTCCACGATTTCACCGGCGCTACAGATGGCGGCCACCCCCTGAGCCAAGTAGTGATGGACGCAAACGGAAATCTCTATGGCACGACATCGGCCGGGGGCACAGGAAGCGAGTGCAGCGGGGGCTGCGGCGTGGTGTGGCAGATCACGCCCTAGCTGCCGGTTCCGGGCCGAGACGTGTGACTGTTGCTATATCGCCATCTCACACCTAATCCGAACTGAACGTGAAAGTTCAGGATTGCGTGCGAAATGGCCTGGGGGTTGACGATAAATACTCCAGGAACCTTTTATGGAACGACCGGAGGCGGCGGCAGAGGTTTCGGTACAGTGTTTGAGTCCAGGGCGAGTTTTAGAAGGCGCCGACGTTCCGCCGGAAGCCTACAAAACTCGCCGCACGGCTCCAGCGGCTTGCCGTTCATGCGCGCCACCGTCTCGCGCTCGCGCAACATCTGCGCCTGAATGCGCAGGAACCAGCGGTGACAGCGCGGACACCTGCGGGCTTCGTGCTTCTCGACGCGGGCGCCGGGCTCGATCGCCAGCAGTAGATCTTTGATCTGGCGCTGCTTCACCCAGATTTCGCGGTTGGTGCGCTCGAAGCAGGGCAGCCAATGGGTCATCCGCAGCTTGGGAATGTCGTGCCGAGAAAAGACCACGTGCCACACGTAGTAGGCCGTAGGAATTCTGGCACAAGCTGGCCGGTGGTTAAGAGAAACTCTCACAGACACAATCCCCAGCCCTTACACGGGTTTTTCGGCAAAGGCACGCTAAAGGCGTGGCCGTTCGTCGTCTTCAGGTTACCACGTTTGGCGGATGCTCACATTCAAGTGCCTTAAGATCCGAAGATCCGCTGAAATGATGTTATCCGGAATTCCGAGATGATGGAGGATCGTCGCCCAGTGCTCGGCTGACGGCGTCCAGCCGTTGCATAGGCGATGCCGATTCAATCTTCCCGCAGGTCGGCTCTATCTGATGGTTTTATAAACCGTCAGAGCAAAGTAGTCGAGGCTCGCAAGTTGCTTCCCATCATGCACTTATGCAAGCACTCCCAGGTGTCGGGTGCAGACTAGGTGCAGATTCAGACCATGGCTTCAGGGCGGATTCGCCGGCGCGATCCGGGCTTCGAAACCGCCTGGTCCAGCACCTAGTCCCGCAGGGTGTACGTGGTAGCTATGGGAACCCTAGCGGAAGGCATGCAGTCGCGCCACGCGATCCCGTGCGCTTTCAGCGCCGGGATGGTCACATTCCGCCGAGCGTCGCAAGCGCGAGCAACTCATGGCGGAAGCCAATCCGCGTATCCGCGGAAAGGCGGGAGTTCGGACATCTTTCCCCACACATTGCCCCATTCCTGGTTACCTCGGCGTTGTGTGAAACCCGACGTATAGCGAAGGCCGGTGACGCCAGTGCAGAGTCACGAAATTTGGTGACACAGTGGTGACATGAATACAAGGCGCCGATTCGTCATTGCGTGGAGACGTGCCTAGAGCCAGCATATTTACAGGGGATTAGTGGTGAGCGCGGAAGGAATCGAACCTTCAACCTACTGATTAAGAGTCAGTTGCTCTGCCAATTGAGCTACGCGCCCGCTTGTGAGGAAACACTTCAGAAGGGCAAACGAAATTATATCACCCGTACCTCGCACCCACATGAACACCTACCGCCCACGAGGGGTGCTTGCCAACGGAGCCCTATTCGATTTGCACTAACTGGCCAGTGTCTAAAGACTGCGGAGTCCGGAGGGTTTGCGGCGCTCGCCAGAAATCCATATACGACACGTGATGCACGCATGAAACCGTGCAGTGCGGGGCACAACTCTTCTCCGTAAGGAACTCACGCCGGATATCGGCAACAGTGTATTGCTCCAGCGGGATGGCAGGATAGCCTCGTTGCTGCGAACAGTAGTGCACCAATCCGTCCTCGCAGATGTAGAGATAGCGCGCTCCCGCGCGGCAACGCCATTGGTTCGGCTTGCCATTGGCGATGTTGTTCTGGAACCAGTTGAAGCGCGCGTAATGGCGCTTCTCAAGTCCCTGCATCTTCAGGAACACTTCGCGCTCGACTTCATTCAGCGGCTGGAGCTGCCCTTCGCCGTCGTGAATAATGCCGATGGTGGAAGTGAAACCGAGCTGCACGGCGCGCCTGCCCACGACCAGAGCGTCGTGCGGATTGTGGATACCACCGCCAACGACCGAATTGATGTTGACGTGAAAGTCAGCATGTTCGGCCAGCAGTTGCAGCTTCTTATCCAGCACCTTCAAGGACTTTTTGGAGACGTCATCCGGCATCACGTTGTCGATGCTGATCTGCAAATGGTCAAGGCCAGCGCGGTTCAGGCGCTGAATACGGTCCGCCGTGAGCAGGTAACCGTTGGTGATTAAGCCCGCAATGATCGGATGTGTGCGAACATGGGCGATGATGTCATCGAGTTCCGGATGCAACAAAGGCTCGCCGCCGCTGAAGGTGACGATCGACGTGCCAAGACGCGCCAGTTCGTCGACGCGGCGTTTCATGGTCTCCGTGGGAACCGGTTTGGAAAAGTCGTCGAACTCGTTGCAATAAGTACACGCGAGATTGCAGCGGCGAATTGGGATGATATGCGCCAACACTGGGTGGTCGGTTGAGGCCACCCCCTTGGCGATCATCTTCCATTCGCGAAACAGGCGCTTATAGGCAAGCACGCGCCGCCGTACCCCTGATGACGATTTCGGCATACTAAACTCTTTCTATTACAACATATTCGATAGTGGGCTAGGGAAGCAGTTGCACTTGTTTGGTCAATTTCACCCAGCGAGTGGGGCTGGGTGGCAGCCAGACGGTTGCCGATTGTCTCATGCTGAAGCTAAGTTGCTGAAGGCCGGGGACCTGCGCCTCGCATCATGCTGGTTTATAATCGAAGATTCAGCTATCCACTCTGGAGTTCCTAAAGCATGATTCGATTTCTGCAAACAGCCCGGCCCGATCAAGAAAATATGTGCTGGGCGGCATCCTTCTCGTCATCTGCGTGACGATGGCGATCACCCTCATTCCCGGCGGCGGTTTCCTCAACGATTATTTGGCGGCGGAGTCACTCAAAGCGGCGTATTAGCAAGAGTTGGCAATCAGGACGTCAGCCTGCAGGAAGTATCGCAACAAGCTCGCCTCATTGGACGTCAGCAATTCAAGGGGCAGACCATTCCTCCCGCCCTCATGCCCTATCTGATGCAGCGGGCAGCGCAAGATGTGATCACCCAGAAGGCGCTGGTCTATGAAGCCGACCGCATGGGCCTAGGCGTCAGCGATGAAGAACTGCGTGGTCTATCTGCATCAGGGGCAGATGGGACAGATGATATTTCCTGGCGGAAACTTCATCGGCCAGCAGGCCTATGAAGATTTCATTCAGAACCAGTTCAACATGGGCGTGCAGCAGTTTGAGCAAGAGGTGAAGTCCGAAATTGCTCAGCAGAAGCTGTTGGCCCTCATCAACGGCGCAGTTTCTGTTAGCGATAAAGACGTTACCGAGCAAGTACAGAAGCAAGGCGTGAAGGTGAAATTCGAATACGCCGTGCTGACACTGGACGATGTCAAGAAGCAAATCAAGCCGACCGATGCCGAACTGAAGGCGTTTTACGATCAGAATAAGCAGCAGTATGTGAATTCCATCCCGGAGAAGCGGAAAGCACGCTACATCCTGATCGATACCGGCAAACTAGCGGACAAAATTTCGGTCACGCAAGCTCAGTTGCAGCAGTACTACAACCAGCACCAGGACGAGTATCGCCTTCCGGAGACGGTAACGGTCCGTCACATCCTGATCAAAACGCCGACGCCTGATGCTGATGGCAAGGTTGACCAGAAGGGCGTGGAGGCGGCGCGGACGAAGGCGGACGACATTGAGAAGCAGTTGAAGAGCGGAGCCAACTTCGCCGATCTGGCCAAGAAGTATTCCGAAGACCCAGGTAGCGCACAGAATGGCGGACTGCTGCCACCGACTCACGCGCGGCCGGACCGTCCCGGAGTTCGAGCAGGCTGCCTTCAATACGCCGGTTGGCCAGACCACTGGTGTCATCCGCACCAGCTACGGCTTCCATATCATTCATGTCGAGGCCAAACAGCAGGCGCGATTGAAGCCGCTTGACGAAGTGAAGTCGCAGATTGAGCCATTGATCAAGCAGCAACAGGTAGGCCAGCCGAGGCGCAAAACTTGGCCAATACTGTGCAGACACTGGCCCGCACTGTGGGTCTTGACAAGGCTGCCAGCGAAAAGGGGCTGACCGTTATCACGACGGACTTCATTGCGCAAACCGACCCGCTCCCAGGCGTGGGCAACGCTAAGGACCTGGTCAGCGCACTGTTCGAAGCCAAGAAGAACGATCCTCCTGGCACGGCGCAGACGTCCCAGGGATATGCCATCTACCAGGTGACTGACATTCAGCCCCCGCAAACGCCGACGTTCGAGCAGATCAAAGCGCAAGTGGAGGAGCAGTTTAAGGGTCAACGTGCGCAAGCATTGCTGGCGCAAAAGACGCAGGAACTGTCGGACCGTGCCCACGCAAGTCACGACCTGACAAAGGCAGCCAAGGATCTGGGAGCCACGGTCAAGACCAGCGATTTGGTTGATTCCAATGCGCAGGTCCCCGAAATCGGCCCCATGAATGGCGCTGCCGCCGTTGCTTTCAGCATGAAGCCGGGCGAGATCAGCGGGCCTCTTCAGGCCGGCCCGAACGGGGCTGTACTGACTGTGCTGGAAATCCAACAGCCCTCTCCGGAGGAAGTGAAGCAGAACTGGGACCGCGCGAAGGAAGCGCTGCTGGAACAGAAGCGCTCCGAGTTTGAAGGACTCTACGTACAAAGCCTGCGCGATCGGCTGGAGAAAGAAGGAAAGATCAAAATCAATAAGACGGAGATGCAGCGTCTGTCCAGGCCTTTCCGAAGGGACGTAACGCAGCCAGGCGCTTCCGGGTCTTTGGCCAGCGGAGAAAGTCTGCTGGCCTACTTTGTCTTAGGCCAACCGCAATCCGAATGGATGCGCGCGGTTGGCCACGATTGTTTGCTCTGTTCGTCTAACTCTTGCTCATGCTTTCAGAACGCTCATCCGGTATTCTCTTGCACCCCACTTCGCTCCCCTCGCGCGGTGGCATCGGTGATTTGGGCCCAGCGGCGTATGAATTTGTAGACTGGCTTGCCGCCGCCAAGCAGACCTTGTGGCAGGTTCTTCCGTTAGGTCCGGTGGGATATGGCAACTCGCCTTATTCATGTACTTCTGCGTTCGCCGCTAATGTCTTGATGATCAGCTTGGAGCGCCTCGCCGACCGCGGCCTCATTGATCACGATCAAGTCGCGGCCGTGTCCGACGCAGATGCTCCGGTTGATTTCGAGAAGCGTACGCCAGCAGAAGCTTCCACTCTTGCGGGAGGCGGCCAAGAACTTCTTGCAGTCCGCTCCGAGTCCAGCGCGCGAACGCTACGACCACTTCTGCCGCGACAATCACTGGTGGCTGGAAGATTACGTGCTGTTTAGCAGCTTGCGGGAAAGGCATGGCGATCATCCGTGGAATAGCTGGCCCAAGGAAATCGTTCGCCGGCGCCCGGAGGCCATGGCGAAACTGCACATTGAGTTGCGCGACCAACTCGAGGAAGAGCGCTTCCTGCAGTTCGCGTTTTTCGAACAATGGGCGGCCTTGCGCTCCTATTGCCGTGAGCGCGGCATTCGCGTCATCGGCGACGTCGCAATTTTCGTCAGCTACGACTGCGCCGATGTCTGGACTCACCCCGAAATTTTCCGCCTAAAGGAAGATCTTTCTCCCGAGGTGGTAGCCGGCGTGCCTCCTGACGCCTTCAGCGAAACGGGACAGCGCTGGGGTAATCCGTTGTATGACTGGGATATGCTTCGCTCCCGCGGCTACAGTTGGTGGATCAAGCGGATGCGCTGGGCAATTGAGACTTGCGATATTGTCCGCCTCGATCACTTTCGTGGCTTTGAGTCGTGCTGGGAAATTCCTGCCGACGAGCCGACTGCCATCCACGGCCGTTGGGTGGAAGGGCCGAACGCCAACCTGTTCAAAGCGCTCAAGAGCGCTCTTGGGAAGCTACCGTTCATTGCTGAGGACCTTGGCTATATCACCCGCGAAGTCGACGATTTGCGTAAAAGCCTGGATATGCCGGGGATGAAGGTCTTGCAATTTGGCTTTGGCAATCGCGGCGCACATGTATATCTGCCCCACCAGTTCGAGCACGATGCGATTGTGTATACCGGCACGCATGACAATGACACCACTCTAGGCTGGTGGAACTCAAGCGCGACCGAAGAGGAGAAAGCGGCGGTGGTCGCCTACTTGGGAATGGCGGAAGATGGAGTGCACTGGTCGTTCATTCGAGCGGCGCTAACTTCTGTGGCGAACCTTAGCGTGATACCGGTTCAAGATGTGCTGGGACTGGGTAGCGATGCGCGCATGAATGTTCCCAGCAAGACGGTTGGCAACTGGTCGTGGCGATTGCAACCCGGCGCGTTAACTCCGTCGCTTGCCGAGAAGTTGGCTGCCCTGGTAGAAGTCACCGATCGCGACGAGTGCCTGAAACAAGTATCAACGCAAAGCGAAAAGAGCCACGGGAGCGTGAGCGAAGATTTCGCGGCATAGCAGGGCGCGATCTGTCAGCGCAAGCTCTTCGCCGGTAAAGATGTTATGCCACTGAGCATGCCTCCACTCCGGCGCAGAGCCAGCACCGAATCACTCCAAACCTCGCCCCACTCAACTCCGTAGCTCCAAAATTGTGTTCTCACTGGCTGTGCTGGCGTCCTTTACTTAATCGCGGGTGGCGGCGAGAATAAGAGTTTGCCCGGTCTTTGCCATTGAGTTCCGTACCGGTTGCGTCCCCGGGCAGCGCTGACCAGACCAAATTGCATCATTCCTCTGCTTTATTACCGGGTCTTGAAAGGATTGGTATGGCCGCCACTGGTGAACTGATTCGCATGATGAACTTCGTGGACGATATTGCAGCGACGCTGCGCCGCATCAACAGCAGCTTTTATCTGCTCAGCGGGGAAGAGAAGAAGCGCCTCGCTGAATATATGCGCAACGCCGATCCCAATTTTCTGAACGTCATCGAGATGCTGGATAAAGGAGAATAGTGCGATGGCAGAGGTCCGCACCATCGCCGTAATTGGCGCCGGCATTATGGGCCGCGGTATCGCTCATGCCGCGGCGCTGGGCGGTTATCGCACGATTCTGGAGGACATTCTTCCCGACGGCATTGCGCAAGGCCGAAACGGAGATCCGCGCCAACCTCGACAAGGCGGTTGAAATCGGAAAGGTCACCAAGGATGCCGCCGACGAGGCCTTTGACCGTCTGGAATACGCCTCGTCGGTGGAACAGGCGGCGCGCGAAGCCGATTTGGTGATCGAAGCCGTTCCGGAGGAAATGGAATCGAAGATCGAGATCTTCACCCTGCTCGATAAGGTCAGCCGTCCGGGCACCATCCTGGCGTCCAACACATCGTCGCTCAGCGTCACCGAAATTTCCTCGGTGACGTATCGTGCGCCCAAGTGCGTGGGTATGCACTTCTTCAATCCTGTTCACAAGATGAAGCTGCTGGAGATGGTGCGTGCACTGGAAACTGATGACGAGACACTGGCGGCGGCAGTTGATGTGGGCAAGCGGATGGGCAAAGAGGTGGTGGTTATCAAGGAGTCGCCAGGCTTCATCACCAGCCGCATCAATGCCATGATCGGCAACGAAGCGTTTTACATGTTGCAGGAGGGGGTTGCGTCAGCGCAGGACATCGACAAGGCGTTGAAGCTGGGATTGAATCATCCGATGGGTCCGTTCGAGATGGTCGATCTCGTCGGGCTGGATACTCGCCTGCACATCCTCGAATACCTGCATAAAAGCCTGGGAGAAAAGTATCGTCCATCGCCGCTGCTGGTGCAGTACGTCAAGGCCGGACGCCTGGGCCGCAAGGCTGGGCGGGGGGTGTATGAGTATCCGGAGCAGGTGAGCAAGAAGTAAAGGACATAGCGGGCACTAGTAGAACCTTGCCCTCGGGCCATTGAGTCAATGAAAATCGTGCGAGCGCACGTCGGCGTCGGTGATGTCCACCGTCTCAACGGCATACGCTTCGCGCATGGGCGCAAGCCGGGCAACCTTCACTGAAATCACGCCCTCCTGGTTTTGCAGCACGCCTTCCAGCAGCAGAAACTTTTCCGACTGAATCAAAATGCGGTTCTGCTCCATCACATCGGGCGAGATGATCGCATTGCTGATTCCGGTTTCATCTTCCAGGCTGAGAAAGACGAATCCCTTGGCTGTGCCCGGTCTCTGCCGCGCGATCACGCATCCGGCCGTGCGGACATAAGTGCCGTTCGGAACCTGCTCCAGTTCCTTTGCGGAAAGTACGCGGGCACGCTGCAGATCGGCCCGTCGGTAGGCCATAGGATGAGGGCCGACGGTGAGCCCGGCGCCGCGGAAGTCGGCAACCAGTCGCTCCTCGGGTGTCATGGGCGCAAGTGGCGAAGCCGTATCGCTCTCCGGAATCCCTTCCAGTAGCGGCCCGGCAAAACGCACGGCGCGCTCCACCTGCCACAGCGCATCGCGGCGATGCAGGCGTTGCTTGGATCCAGTTTGCGCGCTGGATCAAGATTCGCGAGCTAAATCTTCTTCTCGAGCGCAGCCAATCGAGTTCAGCGCGCCAATCGAGGCCAGCAGCACCAGTTCCTTGCGGCGCAACTCGGGCACGCGGTGGGCAAGGTCCACGATGGATTCGAATGGCCGCTTACTGCGCTCGCGCACGATGGCTTGTGCCGCCTCTTCCGGCAATCCTTTGGCATAACGAAATCCCATGCGCAGGGCGAAATGACCATCGTGGGTTTGAAGGGACACGCCTTCAGGCGTGTCGCAAAGCTCGCTCTTCGCCTGAGTGGCTTTAGCCACTGAGGGACTTTGCTGTTCGATGAAATACGAGTTCCCTCAGCGGCTAAAGCCGCACTTCCTGTGAGTTGTGTACGGCGCGGCTGAAGCCGCGCCCCTTCAGCGGATTCTTCCTCCTCCAGCGTGCATGGCCACTCCGACCGCGTAATGTCCACCGGCTTCACTTTCAGCCCATGCCGCTGCGCGTCTTTCACAATGGTCGAAGGGTGATAGAACCCCATGGGCTGATTGTTCAGCAACGCTGCCGTAAAAGCCGCCAGGTAATGGCACTTGAGATAAGCGCTGGCATACGCGATCAGCGCGAAGCTGGCGGCGTGCGACTCGGGAAATCCATAGAGCGCGAACGAAGTAATCGAAAGGATGATCTGCTCCTGGGCTTGCGGCGGAATGCCGTTACGCTCCATGCCCGCGCGCAGCTTGACCTCGATATCGCGCATGCGCATCTCGCTGCGTTTGAAGCCGAAGGCCCGCCGCAGTTCTTCAGCTTCGCCGCCGCTGAATCCGGCGGCAATCATCGCCATGCGCAACAGTTGCTCCTGAAAGAGCGGCACTCCCAGCGTGCGTTCCAGTACTGGCTCCAGCGACGGATGCGGATAGACGACGGCTTGCCGCCCCTGCCGGCGTTGCAGAAAAGGATTAACCATTTGGCCGACGATAGGTCCCGGGCGGATGATGGCGACTTGTACCACAATGTCGTAGAAGCGTTTGGGACGCAGTCGTGGCAGGCACGACATCTGCGCCCGGCTCTCGATCTGAAACATGCCTACCGTGTCGGCCTTCTGTAACGCGCCGTAGACCACTGGATCGTCAGGCGGCAACTTTCCCAGATCAACCTCTTCTTCGTAATGATTACGGATCAGGGCGATGGACTCTTCCAGCACGGCCATCATCCCCAGTCCCAGCAGGTCAACTTTGACGATGCCCAGGTCGGCACAATCTTCCTTGTCCCACTGCACTACGACGCGGCCGGGCATGGTTGCGGGCTCCAGCGGAACGACAGAGTCGAGCTGGCCCTGGCAAATCACCATGCCGCCGGAGTGCTGCCCCAGATGCCGGGGCAGGTCTTGTACCGCTACGCAAAGCTCGAAGAATTTGCGCATGCGCGGATGCCGCAGGTCGAAGCCGGCATCGCGGAACTGCCGTTCCAGCGTATCATCTGGGTCCTTGTATTCCCAGGAACTCACCAGCCCGGAGAGACGGTCGAGGGATTCGCCATCAAACCCGAGCGCCTTGCCAACTTCGCGCGCCGCCGAACGTCCGCGATAAGTGATGACGTTGGCCGTCATGGCAGCGCCGAGTTTTCCGTATCGCTGATAGACGTATTGGATGGCGCGCTCGCGCTGATCGCCGCTGGGAAGGTCGAGATCAATGTCGGGCCATTCGCCGCGCTCCTCCGACAGAAAGCGCTCGAACAGTAGGTCCATGCCAACTGGATCGACCGCGGTGATGCCGAGGGAATAACAAACCGCGCTGTTGGCCGCCGATCCTCGACCTTGCACCAGGATGCCCTGCTCGCGGCAGAAGCGCACGATGTCCCAAACGATGAGGAAGTAGCCCGCCAGATCGAGCTTCTTGATGAGCACGAGTTCGCGCTCGATTTGGCGTTGCGCGCGCTGCCACAATTCGCTTTGCCCGGGACGCAGATAGCGGTCGCGAGCGCCTTCCATGGTCCGCGTCCGCAGAAACGAGTCCATGGTTTCGCCTTCGGGCACGGGATAGCGCGGGAACTGATAGCCCAAATCGTTCAGCGTGAATTCAAGACGCGACGACAGCTCCAGGGTATTCGCGATGGCTTCGGGCAGATCGGCAAAAAGACGCAGCATCTCCTGCGGCGTCTTGATATAGCGCTCGCTGTTGCGCGCAAGCAGGCGGCCAGCCGTATCGAGCGTGCGATGGTTACGGATGCAGGTGAAGACATCGAGTATCTGGCGCTCTTCCGGCTTTGCGTATTGCGCACCTTGCGTGGCCAGCAACGGCAAGCCCAAGGCTGCGCGCCAGTTCAATCGCCGCCTGGTTGCGGGCCTCTTGCGCGCGGTTGTAGTGGCGTTGCAGTTCGACGTAAACATTCTCGCGCCCGTAGATCGCGATCAATTGTTCGAGTATGCTGCGGCCAGCTTCCAGGCCGCCGTTGGCTAGCGCATACGCCAGCGGACCTTCGTCGCCGCCGGTCAGGCAAATCAGTCCCGCGGCATATTCACTGAGGTCGTCCACGGAAGCGATGGCTTGTGAACTGAGAACCAGACCGTCATCCAAGTTCGCCTTCGCTCGGCGAGGCAGTGCAGCCGGATACTTGGGCGCGCGCAACTTCGTACGGGTCACCAGGCGGCAGAGGTTCTGGTAGCCTTCCCGCGAGGCGCACAGCAATGACACGCGCGAAGTCGCAGGTTCGCCCGCCTTAGGGCAGGGTGGCAGCAGGGAAGTGATCTCTGCCCCGATGTGCGCCTTGATGTCGAGCTTTTTCATCGCCAGATGAAAGCGAGGCGCGCCATATACTCCATCGCGATCAAGCAATGCCATTGCCGGCATCTGGTGCGCGGCGCACACCTCGGCTAGTTCCTCGGGAACCGAAGCTCCTTCGAGAAAGCTGAAGGCAGAGCGAGCATGGAGTTCGATGTACATAAAAGCAGTTGTCAGTGGTCAGTTGTCAGTAGTTCAGTTGCGGCCCAGATTAGATCAATGTGGTCCCTCTCTAAAGCCCAATCGAGAAGGTAGCCTTTTCGGCATGGCTAAAGCCGAGCCCTGATACAAATCTGGTCTGCTGCTGTTTATGAGGCAGCTCTTCGTAAAACTGCCGAAACTTGCAGCACTCGAAATCCAAGCATTGGCTGAATGCTAATTGCTAATTGCTAATTGCTAATCGCTTCAGTCATAGCTCGCATCCGCAAACCACTGTCCGCTCGCGAGATCGCGGTAAATACAATAGAGAGCCACACCGCCGCCATTTCCATTAGCGAGCGCTACATCCCATTCTTCACGGTCCCACGGGCACGCCTGATCTTTGCTTGCGCTTTTCTCTTTCGCGTTCTCCGTCCACCAATCCCCGGAGGAGCGCCACGGCCCAGCCGACCATAAAACTCTTCCCTTGCAGTTCTCCTCGACGGGTTGGTTTTGTCACGGCCGTAAAGCGACTGGACGTCCTTCCGCCAGCCTGACCTGCAGTTGCCATGGCGGGCGAAACATGCGCAAAGCCAAATGTGTCTTTTCCTCTACATCTGACATTGTGAGAGCGGCTGCCTGCTTCGATCCTTCTGCAGAAGCCACAAAGCGATCCATCAGAAAGCTGTCCCGCCTGTGGGTATCCAACAGACGCGCGATTCCCGCCCGCCGCTCACCCACGATGCCGCTGATCCGCGCCAGCGTAATCTCCAACTTCTCCGCCTCAGGAGTAACAGGCAGAAAAAGTCCACGCTGCGCCGAACGGGGAGGCGCTGGCTCGGCTGCGATCCATACTTTTGTGATGGGAGCGCCCGGCGGGTGTGCCGCTAATTCCAACTGCAACAGCTTGAGAAAAACCTTGGTATCGCGCATGGCCACCGGCAGGCGCAAAGTGCGCTCCACCGTGTTTGCACTTCCCACAATGTGGGATGAAGCTCCGGCTAATTCCTGCGCAGTAGTTGTCTCCTCATCGGCGACCCGCCGTTCCAGCCGCAAACGCAAATGCAGTTCCTGCACAGCCAGAGCTCGGGCTTGCAGCCGGGCACATAGTTGTTCCAGCAGCCGGTTCAAGACGAACGACAGCGGCTCGAGCGTTTCGACCGGAGATTCCAACTCCATCGCCTCTTCAAAATGGGTAGCTGGGTCACATAACGCCAACGTGCGCATGCCTGCTCCCCGGGCCAAGCGCTGCAAATGTGTTCCCGTTTCGCCCAGCCGTGAAGCCAATGCATGCTCAGGCAGCGAGCGCCAGGGTACGGAAATCGCGAACGCCCCATCGTTCCAGCGTGTCGAGCATCTGTTCGCGCAGCTTCTCGCGTTCACGATCGGAAGCAGAACCGTTTTTCAGCGAGATGCCGAATGCATCCAGCAACACCTGCAACGGCAGCACTCCCAGACGCTGTGCCTCTTCTCCAGCGGGGATCACGGTAGTCCCGCTGAATCCCCGTGCGGCATGCAAGGCCGCTTCAGGATTGGCGGCCAGCGCGATGTTTGCCTCCAGCGCAACCGCATTTACCCGCGACGCCAAGTCGCGCGCCATGGTTGCAGGCGCACCGTAAAGCCGTTCCAGCCCGGCCAAGTCGAGCAGCAACGTGTCGCTGGCGGTGTCTTCCACGCGCGGAGTAAAAGCATGGGCAACGTCGAGCAGCGCAGCGTGCGCGGAGTTCTCCTGCCCGGCTGAGCGCTGGCGCAAGATGCGCAGAAGCAGATCTCGGCTTGCTTTTCGTGCGCCGGGAAGAAAGTTTGATCTGCGTAGTCTTGAAGTTTTCCACCTTGGCTTCGCTGGAATGAGTCGCCCTATTTGTAGAAGTTGAGAAAACGGCGGCCTGTAACTTGCTCATGCCCAGTTCCATTCCCAGGCAGCGTGCTTTTTCATTCAGCGCGACCACACGCACCATTGGAGGTTTGCCTTCCAGCACAGCCACCGCCTGTTCGCGCAACCATGGCTCCACGCGGACGATGGCCTCCACTGGAAAATCGGGAATGTAGATACAGGCAAACATCCAAGCCTCTAAGTCGAAGGTTGAAGAATCACCACGCAGCGTGCAATTCAAAGCTAGCGTTGGTTCGTTGTGCTGGCTTGCGTTGCGTCCACGAGCCTCGGTCCACATCAAGCGTTGCTTTTGCGCTCGGTGTGGAAGAGCGCACCACCTCAGCCCGCAATTGCATTCCGCGCAATAACGAGGCATGGCTCACGACATTGTTCTCGGGAATGCCAGAGATGCCGTGCGCCACAATGTGCCAGCCTCCCGATCCAATGCGCGTGGGGGTTGCCACTGAATCGCAGACGCATACCGCTTTTCGTTCCAATCGCACGACCAGGGAAGCGCAGGTCTTGGCGCAGGGCTCCTGTTCGATGAGCAACAGCACGGTCGCAGTAGGTTCCACCGCGCGGCGGAAACGAAACCACGAGGTGAGCGGCACGCGCCGCGCACTTTCGGTGGGAATATCGCCAAGATCGAGCACCACCATGCCAAAGCCGCCGCCTTGCAGCAGCAGGTCCGTCACCTTCAACACCTGTTCTAGACGGCCAAGCGCAGCGCGCGATGAAGGGTCTTTACGCAGCGGCAAACTTGAGCGCTCATTACAACGCACCCACAGCAACCGATCGAGATCTACGCCAGCGGTTGCCGCCGAAGCAGGATCGAAGCTGTCGCTGGCGTCCACCAGAGCGCACACCTCCTGCCGGCGAGTAGCTTCCGCCAGCGCCGCCAACATTACCCCGGTACGTCCCGAAGACGCGGGCCCGACAATTTCGCTGAGCGCTCCCCGTGGCAGACCTCCGGTGAGCGCATCGAGCGCAGCCAACCCGGTTGAGACTGTCAGCGGCGTGGCGCGCTCGCGCAACAACAGCGTGGAGGAGAGGTGCTCGCCCAACGAAGACTCGAGGCGGGCACGAAGCGTGGCAGCAGACGGCATAGGAACCTCAGGTGGGCGAGTACGGGGCAGGGTCCGCAACTTTCGCTTTTTATTCGCCTACAAATGAGATTCTGCTACGGGGGACCAAGGTTGTCAACCCCTCTGCAAAAGCCCCTTAAAAAGCGGAGTTCAGCGGCTTTTACGTGGGAATTTCGCGATTTGGCAGGAATTCCTGTTATCGGCAAACTCGATGGTAGGCGGGACGGTACCCCTTCTGCTGCGCCTCAGCTTGTTTCAGGTAGGCGCCAGACTTCGTCGCTCCATACCAATGCGTGTTGGGGCAATGATAAACGCCGGAGTGCGTGTTGACCCAGACTTGAACATCGGGATTGCCTTGGGTCGAGGAAGGTTCTTGTGACGCGGACGATTTCGCTTGCGATGCTGGAGGGTTCGGCGCCGTGGCGGATGGCGTCTGCTGTGCTCGCGTTGTCGCTGATGCGAACAGCGCGAGCCATAGCACCAAGAGAGCAACCGGCCGTCTCATTCGCGGGCCTCTTTTATGTGTGGAACCTTGCCGCGGCATCTCTATATTCTCAATGCAGGACAGAGACTAACACTCATAGACAACCTGCGCAGTGATGCACTGCACCGAATCGTGTGTCGCGGGGTGAATGTATGAGAAGCGGTACTGAGTAAGAACTTATTTCGGAAATACCGAGAAGCGGGTAGTGGGCTAATTGTGTGTTGCTCCTGTGTGTGCCGAAATGGGAACCACGCACTGGCTCGGGTGACCTGTATCACCAAGGAATGTCCATAGCCGCAGCTACGCTTTAGTCCTACTCGATCCGCGCTGAAAGTCGCGACCTCTGGCCGATGGCAAACCGCCTCTATTACGGGGACAACTTGGAGATTCTTCGTAATCGGATTCGGGATGAGTCCGTGCATTTGTGTTACATAGACCCGCCGTTCAACTCCAAACGGAACTACAACCAGATTTACAACCGTATCGGGCATGAAGATTTAGCGCAAGAACAGGCGTTTGTTGACACGTGGATATGGGACGATCAGGCGCGAGAGGGGTACGACGAGATACGCAACAATATCGCGGGCCGATTTACAGCCCAGACCATTGAGCTTATTACTGGCTTGCGCAATGTGCTCGGAGAGGACAGCCTTTTAGCCTACCTAGTCAGCATTGCTAGGCGGCTGGCAGAGATCAATCGCGTGCTGGCTCCGAGCGGCAGCTTTTATCTGCATTGCGACCCCACTTCAAGTCACTATCTCAAACTCATCATTGACGCAGCATTCTTGCCCAATGGCGGCGACTATAAAAACGAGATTATCTGGCGGCGAACGGGAGCGCACAACAAAACTAGGCGGTTTGCGCCAATTCATGATGTCATCTTCTTCTACACTAAGTCAGCCCCGCCCAGCGAATACACATGGACTCACCCTAAGCGCTCCTACATGCGTGGCCACGTTTCCGAATATTTTGTCAAGGATGAGATAGGTTACCGAACCAATTATTACGGCAACGTCCTCACTGGATCAGGGCTGAGAAACGGGGAGTCTGGACAGCCGTGGCGGGGATTTGACCCTAGCGCCAAAGGGCGGCACTGGGCAGTTCCAGGGGCACTACTGGATGACCTGGGAGAGGATTTATCGGGGCTGTCCCAACATGAAAAGTTCGACCGACTTTATGAGGCCGGGTATATCAAGATCATTGACGGCCAAGCCTGGCCGATTTATGAACATTACCTAACGCCGACTGACGGGCAACCACTTTCAGATTTGTGGGCATATCAGCCTTACACAAACGGGACTGTTTTCGCTACGGAAGATGGAATCGACGAGGAGGTTCGGTGGCTCTCGCCGCGAGACCAAGAGCGACTTGGATACGAGACACAGAAACCCGAGGGGTTACTGTCGCGGATTATTCGAGCTTCCACCAAAGAAGGGCAGATCGTACTAGACGCCTACTGCGGATGTGGAACGACGGTGGCGGTCGCCCAGCAACTAAGGCGAAACTGGATTGGAATTGACATCACCTACCACGCAATCGCTACGATTCTGGCTCGCTTGGAAGATAAGTTTGGGAAGTCCATAGCGGATGCCGTTGTTCTTGACGGCATACCGAAGGACATGGCTTCTGCAAGAGCGTTAGCGAACAAGAAAGATGATCGCACTCGAAAGGAATTTGAGAAGTGGGCGATCCTAACCTACACGAACAACCGCGCCGTTATCAAAAAGAAAAAAGGTGCTGATGGCGGTATCGACGGCGTGTATTACTTTTGGAATGGCGGTGAGTTGAACGCCGCTAAGATGGTGCTTCAGGCAAAGTCTGGAGGGGTAAACCGAAAGGACATCGCGGCGCTCCGTGGCGATATGGAGAAGGAAGGAGCAACTCTTCGCCTGTCTCATAACGCTAGAACGGCCAACTGAACCGATGAAACGTGATGCGCGGTCTGCTGGGCTTTACGAGAACGCGCATCGCGGCATCAAGTGCGACAAGATAAGAATTGTCCGCATAGAGGACATTATCCATCACGGTGCTCGTGTCGATTTGGCCCTGCATCCCGAAGCGACCAACCACGCCAGACTTGATTTTGAGGGCAGCCAACTGACCCTAAATCTGCAAGCGCCAGAAACGGAACTCATACTCAAACCTAAGAAAGAAGCGGCGTCAGCCGTCAACGGCTCACGCCGTAAAGTATCTGCAACAGCCAGATCTGTAAGTTAAGCAAGCAACTCCTGTACGCTCCACACATGATCGGTGAGGCCTGCCTCCATCGCGGGGGTGACCCGCAGCGTTTGGTGAGTGCGGCAGAAGTTGTACCAGCCAACGTAAAGGGCAACGGCGGCTTTCAGGTTGTCGAGCTTCTTGCTGAAAGCATTGGTCAACCGAGTGTAGCGACGCAAGTGCATACGCAAAGACAAATTTGACCGCTCCACATAACTGGTAGAGATGTGCTCAGGGTCGGGCCTTCCATCTCGAATCTTGGATATAACCTCCGTGATCCTTGGTGGGGAGTACCTCGCATCGGCGGTATCGAACTGGCCGTAATCCCCGAACAGTTTGACGAGCTGAGCGAAGTCCGCTTGACCGGCAAACACATCCTCGACTCCTCGCTGGTAGAAGTGAAAGCCGTCGGTGGTCAATTGAAATCTAGCATCGGCAACCCGGCTTTTCAGATCGGAAAGAAAGTAGCGCGTGGTTTCGGACGTTCTCTTACCGATCACGCAGGACACAATGAGCTTGGTTTGCGCATCGATGGCGACAAACGCCCATTGGTCGCCAAGCTCGGGAGAGTCGCCGAGGCGAATCTGTCTCTGTTTCTTTCCGACAAAACACCAGATTTCGTCGGCTTGAACATATCGCACATGGACATTACGCACGGTAGAATCAAGCAGGGCTGTCGCCCTCTCCGCTGCCGTGTTCATCAGCGAAAGGATCGTTCCCTTATGCAGTCCTGTCAGGCGCGAGGTGGCGCGAACGCTCATGCCTTCGAGCATCATCGCCAGAGCCTTGCCAGCGACTTCGGGATCGGTGTAGTGAGTTCCGAGCTTGGGTTCGTACTCAGAGAATGTGGTTTTGCAGGAGAGTGCAGCGATACCGCTGAATGTGGCGCTTGCCGTAGCGACCGAACTTGCGGGCCGCGTGGTTACAGCGTTTGCACGTCATGGCGATTTCCCCTTGCGTTGGAGCGGGGAAATTGCCACAATGAGATTGAGGTCTGAGTCGTGGCTAACCCCGCGATTTGGATTAGCCCCGCAACCCGTTGACGCGGGAAGCGGGGCGCTAAGTGTTACGGGTTATGGACTATGGCGGGCGAACGGAAACATCCACCGTGGGACCGCGAGCAGTGAACACGATCTGAATAGTGATTGTCATTGCTCATTCCTTTCTCTTGCCGCTCCAGCGTCTTGTACACGTTGGGGCGGTTCGCATTGGACACAAGAAAAGTCATTTCTTCAGTCTCTCTGCCGCTTGGCGCATTGCAGCGTCAATCAGCGGAATCGCGTGGTGCTTAATGAGCCGCCACGCCTTCTCGCCTTTGTTGTTGGTAAACTCCTCAACTTCCTTCCCATCCATTCGACGCAAAGTTGTGTGAATCGAGGCAAGCGGGTTCGAGTATGCCGAAAGATCCATCTTTTTACCCATCAGAATCCAAGACCTGACTTCCTTCGGGGTAAGTCCCTTCGGGTGCGCCTTGAGAACAGAAAGAACAGCATCCTTAAAGCCGGGTTTGCCGCAGATTTCATCAAGCAGAAGCAAATAGCCCGTCTTTTCTCCCTCATCCTCGCAAGTGCCTGCAAGCGCCCTGATTGCGGCGCTATTGCTAGTGATCTGTATGTCCGCTTCCAGGCGCTGCTTCGCAGCTACTTCAAGCTTCCGGAAGAGTTCATTCATTGTCTGTTCAAATGGAGTTTGCATTATGAGATCACATCCTTACACAACTAGTTTAGACGGTCTAAGCAAAAAGTCAATAGCTAGTGCAAATAAATCTGTGCAAAACTTGGCAAGCTGGGAAGACGCACTTGCCCATGCGCAGCGGAGGATTAAGGAGCTGCGTCAATCGGCAAGAATTTTTCGGGCAAAAGTTCTGAAGGGCGAGCCGTGGCCTAGTTCGTCGAAATCAGCAACACACAATTAGCCCACTACCGAGAAGCGCGGAATGCTAATAAACGTTGGCGATTTGTTATAATTCAGAGGCTTTCCTGGCGTGGCGCTATCGTCTAGGGGTTAGGACGGAAGATTCTCAATCTTCAAACCCGGGTTCGATTCCCGGTAGCGCTACCAGCTATCATCCGCTAAAGCCCGCTAAATCAGCGAGTTTCATTTTTGCTAAGAAATGGCTCTGACGCGCCCTAACGCACAAAAACGCGTTTCGTGGTACACAAAATGGTACACACCCACAAGTGGGACACCGCCGCTGTTTGGGGAACGATAACGATACGGCAAGCGAGAGACGGGAGAGCTCATCCAGTTCTCTTGTACAGTTCGGGGTCTCGCTGCGATAAAGAATTTCGCACGCAAGGATGCTGTATCCGTCTTTGCGCGTCGGGCGCACAAGCTTACGCCGGGCGACATGGGCGGGAGAGCTTAAGAGGTCGGAGTCGGTAATGACGGTTTTCGGGTCGCTCGCGCCTGAGAAGAGGCCGCTGTCTCGGTCTGCGGACGGCTTCCCTGATCCGGGGCGGAAACCAGCACTCGCTCGCTGTTACCAGAGGGAAAACAGGGGCAGGTTTCGTGCCAAGCACCCAGTCCCCATTGCTCCGAAGGAGCCGCCGGCACACCTGCAACGTTTGCCTTCATAGGAACTCAGAAATCGAACTGGCATTTCAAATAGGGATCGAGGGGGTACCACGCGCGCGTTGCGCCTGATTCGCATTCGCACGGAATCGGCAGAGGTCCGGGTGCAGGATAGGTGCAAGATGAAATCAGTTGCTGGGCGCGGCTCCTCCTGCGGGCAGGTGATGGGCTGGCAGATGCGAAGCGTTCGAACGCGGCGTTCAATCAACTGGTCTGGACCAAGGACTCGAACCTACGACTCTCCGGTTAACAGTAGGAGAGGAGCCTTTTGCTACTGATTGCTGCAGGCAGCTTTCGCCCTTTCAAAACTAGCATTTAGAGCAACCTCGCTGGATCGTTCAGTACTGCCCATTGCTGCCATTTTCTGCCGGGGGTCCCCGGTAAAGTCCCCGGTATATTTCCAGCTCCTCTTTTTTTGCTCAGCAGCGGGTCGATTCCAGCGGCCGTTCGAGCCTCGATTTGCTAATGTCGGAGGTCGATGTGAAGCGAGCCGCGGCCTCTGCCACAACACGGCAGCCTAATTCTGCTTCAGCGCAGCGACGAGCAAGAATAGCGAACTTAGGCGGTGTTCATGCGGCTCAAGAAGCATCTTTGTCATGTTGCTCGTGTCTATGCAAGTCTGACATTGCATCTAATGCAGCAAAAGTGGAGCAGCTCTGTGGGGAAAACTGTGAGATGCCGTGCTCATGCTGCGACATTAGGCTTGGAGGATTAAGAGGTCCCCCAGCCTCTATCGTCGACGAGCAGTAACTGTGCGAATGATTTGCTCCACACAGCTTCCCGGATCAGCGGTAATTTCGCTGCCCGTAAAAGCCAGGACGGTCCAACCAAGTCTGGAAAGTTCACGGCGTTGCCGGAGATCTGGAATAGTAGCCCGCATCTCGGTCCCACTCCTGCAATTGAAGCGTACACCGGCGCGCCGTTCAAAGTGAATCGCCAATACGCCCAACTGTTCGGGGATCGCTGGATAATTCTCAGCGCGAAATACGGCTTGATTGACCCTGAAACACTGATAGAGAACTATACGGAGCAAGGAATCTTGTCTGGCGATATGATCCGATCATATTTTCCTCCGAGACGCCAATCGAAAGCCATTTGGAGAACTTCGCGTGGCTGGCGTGTCGTCTGGAAGGCATGACCGATGAGGTAGTCATCTCGTTCGCCCAGATTTATCAAAAGACGCGAAGAAACATGGATTGGGCCAGTCGCGAGTTCGGTTTCACGTGGACTGATCCAGATGACCAGCAAAAGCGCAGCCTCATGCGCGCCCTGCTGAGGATTGCCGGTGCACACAAGATGCAACTCACGCTTTGCTCCCAGCCCTATCTGCTTGAGCCGGGCGTTCAGGAAGCGCACTGCGTAGACGCTCCTTCGCGTCCCAAAAGCAGGAACGCAGGAATTGTGACCTTGGTGCTTTGTTCTCGGCAACCGTGTCTTGGAATGGATCTTTGTGAAACTGCTCGCTGAGCGAACTCAGGGAGTAGCGTGATTTGCGTCAGGTTTATCTGGCTGCGCCTCAGTATGTGGAGCATTGGCCTTGTTTGCGCTGACCGTGTTTCCTCCTCCGCTGATGCTGGTGTTCCCCAGGGGGACGCCGGCCCCAAAATCTGATGTTTTCGAGTCGGCGACAAAATTTGCCATTGAGTGCTTGCGGGATCATGCATTTACACGTCCTAGGCAGGCAATTGGGCAAGCCCTAAGGACACGGATGATTGTCCGGGCCAGTACGTGAAATTAGGAGCACCGGTCAGACACGTTCAAATTGGCTTTCATCCGGCCGGAGGGTGGCTGAAGCTGGAGTCAAAACCGGCTGTCGCTTTTGCAACATTCGCAATATCCAATAACCGGCAGCAGCGGCCGCCAAGTGCTTCAGGGTGTGGCCGCTCACAATGTGTCCAACCGCGAAAATCGGCTTGTCGAGACTCTCCAAGGCCTTGGCTAAAGCATAGAATCCCACCACAACAGCCAAGTCAGATGTGCGTGTGTAGCGTTTCGGAAATGCAAGCGCAAGCAACAGGACCAAGGCCGAATACGTTTGCACTGCTGCATAGAGTCGCAAATCGCCTACACCCCTTGCTTCGCTGGCATACCACTGCAAGACGCTGCCCATCCCGACTAGCAAGAGAATCGGCAATAACCACAAGCCGACTCTGACGCTAATTCGCTCCGCAATGATTGCGGCCACCATCGCCATGAATGCGATCGTCATCGGCAGCCGATCCCACACCAGTCTCGCATTGCTCGGAGACAGGTGATAGTAAGAGGAGCCGAATGCTGTCAGCAGCAAGCCAATGAAAAGCAGTACGTAGGGCCATCGTTCGCGCGAGTCGAGAAAACACACCGCCAACCGGTCTGAGTTTGAGCTGAGCAGCAACAACAATCCCCAAATCCCGATCTCGCCAAAAGGAACATTGGAAACAACATCGCCAAAGTTCGGAATTCCTAAGACGCTGCGCCGATCGGCAAACAAGTGATACGCCTGCGGCTGTGCAATGCGTGGCAGCAGGGAAAAGACCACTGCTACTATAGCGGTTAGGAGTAGTAATAGACCCGCGCTAGTTTTATTGGAGATCACTGCCTATTCTCTCTCCGGCAGGGCTGTACCTCTAGCAAAATCCTGTAGCCAAGCCTCTGTCGCCGCCTTGCGATATCGGCTATGGTTTCGCTGTTCTTTGCGCCTTCTTCTGGCGCTCGCTTTGGGCGTGAATCGCGTGCGTTGCTGCTGAGACCTGTGGCCCGTACAGCGCCGTCAACCACTGCGGATTCAACCAGGCTGCTCGTTGGCCGACGGCCCAGCGGAAACTCGAAACCGCCATGTCCAGCTGGCCCTCGTTCCAGGCAGAAACGGCGGTTCCCATCTCGATCTCTGCCCGCGTGTGCGCATCATCCGGACGCTCGATGCCATGGAAGCGCTGCCGCGCGCTCTCGTACTTCTTTTGTGCGATAAGTACCCAGCCCAGCTTCGCACTAAGCCAGGCGACTTGCGGTCGCTGCTCGACAGCCTGACCAATGAGGTCGCCCGCGGTTGCGATGTCGCCGAAGCGGTAGTACCACCAGCCGAGCCGTCCCAGGAGAATCGGCGCAGCCTCAGCCTCCGAGCTCTCCAACTGGTGGGCGAGCGAGCGCGCAGCGGACGCATCCCCGGTCATTAACTTCAGGCCCGCCTGCTCCTCCGCAAACCACTCTCTCTCACGTAGCGCCGGAACTTCATCTGCCACCTCGGTATATCGCGCGAGCGCTTCTTTCGCCAGCAATGACGCAGAGAGCGCGCTGGCACACAACACGGATACCTGGTCTTGCTTCGGATTGAGCCGCAACGCTCGCACGTACATTTCGGCGGCGCCGGTGAAATCAGCCTTCTCGAAATCGACGTCGGCTACGACGAGCAGCGCCGGCGCATAGTCCGGCTTTATGGCCAGCGCCTTCTTCGCGGACTCGAGAGCTTTATCCAGACGGTCTGCCGCGAAATAGCTCCTGGCTTGATCGGCGATCAGCAGGTAGGAGACCGCGAGCGTCTTCTGCCGCTGGTCGGTCGGCCAGTGCTCAGCGGCAATCAGCTCTTTCATCTGCGCGATGCGTTCGGTCTCAGGCGGATGCGTGCGGAAGTAGCCCTCGAGCGTCTGCAGGACTATGACATTGCCAAGTTCAATCGGCAGTGTCAGCACGGTGCGCAGCTGCGGGCCCTGCACGCGATACTGATTTACTTCGTATTCCAGCTTCTGGAACTTGCGGAACATGCTGATAGCGCCCTCGGCGGAATATCCGGCCGCCTCGGCCAGCTTCGCGCCTTCGCGATCGGCCTCAAGCTCCTGGTCCTTGCTGTAGCCCGCCTCGAACATTTCGACTGGCAATTGCGCGATGCTGCCCAGCGGCAACTTACGGACCGCGCCCTCGATCTGCACGCGTTCGGCGCAGTGCCCCAGGTCGGCGTGCTCGATTTCGTGGCCGAGAATGTTGGCTAGCTCATCATCCGTATCCATCAGCTCGACCAGGCCTTTGCCGATGAAGACATGGCCGCCGGGGAGTGCGAAAGCATTCACAAAATAGGCTTGCGGGATGTAGTGGAATTTGTAAGGCAGCTTGCGATGCGCGTGCTCAGCCACGCGCGCTCCCACTTCGCTGATGTAGGCTGCGATCTCGCGGTTCTCCGGCGTATCCTCCGCCTTGTTTGAATCGAGATAGCCCCGCGCCATCTCGTCGCCAATCTCAATTTCCTGATGGTCGGACATACGCGTGAGAGAGACCGGGATGCGCGTCAGCTCGCGCTCAGTGTCGGCGACGAAATAAAGGATCGGAGCGGGCGAGACCTCCGCCTCGACACGGCGGCGCTCCGACAGCACCAATGCGGCCATGGCGAGCGCGATGATGGCGGCGAGTGCAATGCAGCGCTTCATAGATATCGCCAGATAGCCTCCCGGAAACGCGAATAGAGGAACGACACCAGCAGCAGCGCGGACCCGAGAGTGATGAAGGTCAGATAACGATCTCGCGGGCTGAGCTCCCAGACGTCGATGACAAGGATCTTGGCGACGGCCAGCAGCAGCAGGCCTAGTCCCGCGAGGCGGAAGCTGCGCTCGCGCACCCAAAGGGCAAACAGGAAAACGATGACGCCGAGTGCGCTCCAGCCAACTGTGATGAGACCGCGGCGCAAGGTGACCGCCAACAGAGCCGCCACCAGGCCGAGCGGCAGGAAGAAGAGCACTTGCTCAGGGTGATGCAGGAGCGCGCTGCGTGGACGCGTGCCGCCGATTGCGTCGGCGGCTTCCAGGCGGCGCCGCAATGGGAATGCGAAACATAACGTCGCGAACAGCAGCGCGGCGGTCGCACTGGTGCAAACGCTACGGCTATGCCAGAACGGCCCGGGAAGATAGCTGCGCTCGTACAGGTTGTGCAGCACGCCCCTGAAGGTCGCAGCTAGCGCCACGGCAAGCGCCTGGGCGAGGAAGAGCTCGCGGCCGCTGCGCCAAGCGACAGCGATCAACAGAAACGCAAGCAGCGCCCATGTGGCGGCGACCCAGTCGGGACTGAGTTCGAAGCGCAACAGTGCGGCGATCGTGATCGTGCCACACCAGGCGGCGTTCGTGGCGAGGTGCAAACGCTTCTCCAGCCGATAATCAACGGGCAATGCTTCGAGACGGAAATATTCGTAGTACAGCGCGAGCCCCACCGGCGTAACGGTCAGCAGGCGCAAACTGACGCCGGCAACCGTGGCGTCGGCATTGAGATTGACGAAGAAGATCGCGACGAAGGCAGAAGCTAACGAGAGGTAGCCCTGCGCGCGAAGATCGGGCAATTGCCGCGCGAATCCGACTTCCGCTAGCACCAGCCCGAGCACGACCCACGCCGGCGCGACGCTCACCGGTCGCAGCGCATAGTACGCGAACAGCAGCAGCAGCATCGATGAAGCCCAGCGATAGGCGGCCGGCAGCGCACCAGAGATGCGCGGCCACGCCTCGGTCCCGGTGCGACCCCAGACAGAAGCCACATAGAACAACGCCGCGATGACGCTGACGGTCACCAAACGCTGGCTGACGTGTCCCCAATGGGCATTGCTTGGCAGGTTCGTGAACAGCGCTGAGATCAGCGCACAGGCGAAGAAGAAGTGGGCTTCGAAAGGAAGCTGCTCGAGTTTCAGAAGCCGCCCGAGGCAAAGCAGCGTTAGGCCGAGGACGCTCCATGCGACCGCGGTGAGTTGCAACGGGAACGCCGCCCAAGCTCCCACAAACAACAGGAATGCTCCGACGAACGAGAACCGGTGCATCGCTGTCCGGTCGAAGACGTGCTGGAACATCGTCGGCCAGCGGCGTACCACAATGTGAGAGTTGGCTAAGAACACGCAGGCGGCTACCAGGCAGAGAACCGCGAGGTGAACATCGCGCGTGGCGGGCAATCCGTAATAGCGCAATCCGAACAGCCAACCAGCATCGCCGGAGAGCAGGTAAATGGGCACCAGCACGGCCGTGACCATGCCCAGCCGCCGGAAATGGATCTCGCGCACGAAGACTCCCGCCAGCAGCAGGACCTCGGATTCCAGCAGCCACAGCGCGTCGAGCCGTCCGCCGGTAAAGTGGAACGGCATAGCCGCGACCAGCAGCGTGACGCCAATGGTCGCGAGGATGAGGAATGCCGTGCGCCTGCGTCTCGTCATCGGCAATATACCGAGCACGAGCTCGACCGTCCCCATCGCCAGCAGTGCCCGGAACGCCCATTCCGGATGCACGGACTGATATTTCAGCAACGCGAGCAGGCCGACGGAGTTCAGCAGCGCCGCGATCGTCGAGACTTTTTCCTGACGCTCGTCGCAGCGTCGCAGAATGTACGATGCGCGGAAAATGGCCCAGTAGAGCAGCAGAATCCCGGCGCTTGCGAAGAACTCCGGAAACTTGTGCTTGTGCGCGCCCATCGGCTCAATAATGCGGCGCAGCCACCACCAGTGATTCAGGTACGCGGCGGCGATGCCGAAGATCTCGAGCTCAAACCATTGCATGCGCCCGATGATGACGACCAGCCCAAGGGCGAGTATCACGCCGGCCACGAGCGAGTAGACGGTGACCTGGCTGATGGTGAGCGTCGAGAATGCCAGCAGAAACGCGAGCCCTGTAATTACCTGCGAGCGGTAGCGCAAAGTGTGCAGCACCATCCCTGCGGCGATCGCCAGCATGAGCAGCAAAGACGGACTTTGTGAGCTGAAGATGCGCGCAGCCGGCACGTGGTATGTGGCATACGCGACGAAGAAGGCGAGCGCCCATCCGCCCCCGATGCCTGCGCGTCCAATAATCGTATAACCGGGCTTGCGCTCTAAGAAGATGCCGCCACCGAGTAACACGGCACTGACCAGCGCGCCTACCAGCACCTTTCCCGCAGGTCCCACCTGCCGCAACTGGTAAGCCAGAAAGAAGGCGACGCCAAACACCAGGATGACTATGCCGATCTTGTTTAGCCAGTTCGCGCCCAAGGCTTCTTCAAGGTTGAATCCTCCCTTTACGCTGTCGAACCAGCCCGAGGCCGCGGGTTGCGTAAATGAAGACAGAGGCTCTTGCTGGCGTGCCGCGACTGGAGGAGAAACGGGCATAGGAAGTGGAGGAGGTGGCGCCACGAGAGGCGGGCGCTGGGTAATGGCCGGCTCTTCCCAAGCTGCTTCGCTCGGGCGCTTACCTTGCCGTACCGGCGGCACAATTGGAGGCACCGCGGTTGTTGTTGCCGGCTCGGTGTGGATCTTCCTAGGCTCGGCGATCGGCAGCGGCGGCGGCTCTTGAGCTAGACGCTCTGCGGCTTGAAGCGGCTGTGCTTGTTCGGCAGGGGAAGATTGTGGAGCCTTAAACTGCTTAAGCGATTTCTCCAGTTCATAGACTCGGCGGGTGAGATCGGCCCAACGTGCTGCATTGTCTTCGCGTTCCCGTCGCATGCGGCGACGGGTTGCAAATAGCAGGACCCAAGGCCCTAACAGCACGACTGCGGCGATGAACAGGTAAGGGAAAAACTCCATGCCAACCTCGTGTGCCGCAAGATTGCTTTACGTCAGTTCGGGTGTGTTCCGGCAGCCGCCTCAACCTCAACAGCCAGTGAAGCTGCTAGAGATTTAATGCCTCGCAAGTCCATCTTTCCCGTTCCCAGGATCGGAATTGCATTTACGTGAACAAATTGATTGGCCTTCGGCTTCCACAATGCAGGCAGGTCGCAGGAGGCGAGCTTTTCGGTGACCTGTGCCAACTTCTCTTCTGGCAATGTGTGCAACACCACAATGCGCTCACCTTTCTTTTGGTCGGGCAGCGCGGTTACGGCAAACACCTGGTCAGTGCTATCGGCCAGTTCATGCAGCTTCTCCTCGATGCGAATGTGCGGAACCATTTCGCCGCCAATCTTGCTGAAACGCGAGAGACGATCGGTTATGGTAAGAAATCCATCCTCCTCCATGGTTGCGATATCGCCGGTTGTGTACCACCCATCATGCAGAACTTCGGCTGTTTTCTCCGGCTTGCTCAGATAGCCGCGCATCACGTTCGGGCCTTTCACCAGAAGCATCCCGGAAGTCCCTGCCGGCACCGGCTGACCGCTCTCGATGTCGACCACCTTCACCGAGACGCCCGGCAGTGGATGCCCGATTTTTCCCCGCTTGGCAGCGACCTGCCGGAAACCTGGCGCGCGAAAGTCCTTGCCATTGACAGTCACCACGGGCGAGCACTCGGTGCAGCCGTAGCCCTCGAGGGGCCGAATGCCAAATTGATCTTCAAACGCCAACGCCACTCGCTCCGGCAGTTTCTCGGCTCCCACCAGCACATATTGCAGCGAGCCAAAACTCTCCGGCCTGCAGCGCCGCATGTAGCCTTGCAGGAATGTCGGTGTCGCGATCAGGAACGTCACCTGGTATTTGCCAACCAGCTCGCCGATCACCTGCGCATCCAGCGGATTCGCATGGAACACCACACCCACCCCCTGCACCGCCGGCAGCCACAGACCGGCCGTGAAACCGAACGAGTGGAAGAACGGGAGTATGCCCAGAACCTTGTCGCGGGCGCCGAGCAGGAACACCTGGCTGATCTGGCTGATGTTCGCCATGATGTTGAAGTGCGTCAGCATCACCCCCTTGGGATCGCCCGTGCTGCCGCTGGAGAAGATCACGGTCGCCAGGCGATCCAACGGAGACGCTTTGCCATTCGTCGCAGCCGCATCTTCAGCCGCACGCTTTGCGCGATGGGCGCCTACTGCTCGCTTCAGCAGTCCGGTGGGCATCAGCCAGGCGAGTGTGAACGCAATCAGCTTTTCGCTCAGGCGCGGCTGGCACAGCGCCTCCTCCAGCAACAACGTGCGTCCAGGAATCGCCATATTAGGGAAGCGTTCCAGGAATGCCTTCGCCGTAATCACCACGTCAATGCCGCACTGTTTGGCGCAGGTCGCGATCACCTCGTTCGACGACGTGTAGTTCAGGTTTACCGGCACGCGGCCCATCAGCATGAACGCGTAGTTCGTCAGCGCGCCACCCACGGACGGCGGGAGCAGCAATCCAACCATGGGCTGCTCTCCGATCTGTCGCCGCAATCTGCGCGCGATGAATACGGTCTTGACGAGAGCCGATCCGAACGAAACTCTTGGCGTCTTCCCGTCTGCCATGAAGAATTGCCATGGCCGTTGCCGCGCCGTGCGCACAAATGCCCTGTCCAACGTCTTGATGTACGGCTTGCGCGCCTCGAACGATGTCGTTTGCAGCTCCTGTACCTCGGCGCGCACTTCGGCTGCGGTCGACGTCGGCGCCATCGGCTTGCCGAAGCTCACCGTAACGCGATACGGAATTCTCCTGGGCAACTTCCACAGAAAGCGCCCGCGTTCGAAGCTGAAAATGCTTCCCCAGACACCGTCCAGGTTCACGGGAATGATCGGAACCTCGACGCCCTTCATGATGCGTTCCAGTCCGTGGCGGAAGGGGAGCAGTTGTCCGGTACGCGTGATCTGCCCTTCGGCAAAGATGCACACGATTTCATCGTTACGCAACGCGTCACTCGCCACTTTCAGCGAGTGCAGCATCTCGCGCGGATGCTGTTCGCTGGAAATCGGAATGGCCTTCACGATTTTCGCCAACGGCTTGACTACCGGATGGTCATAGATCCCTTTGTACATGAGGAAACGGATCGGCCGGTCCGTCGCCGCCACCAGCAACGCCACATCCACAAACGACATGTGGTTGCACACCAGCAGCGCTCCGGTCTTCTCGGGGAAGTTGTCGCGCCCGATGACGCGAACGCGATACACCGTTCTAGTTGCGAAGAACAGGATCAGCCGAGCAAACCACTCCGGCAGCAAATATAAAACATAAGCTGTGCCGATCGCGGTAATACACGAAGCCGCCACGATCACGCCGCGAGGATCGAGATGAATGTAGTTAGTAAAGAGGAAATAAACAGCGGACGAAATCGCGATCCCTACAAACGACAGCAGATTCGCCGCCGCAATGATCCCGCCTCTGTCCTGTTCCGTCGGCTTGTGCTGGATCAGCGCGTTCACGGGTACAGCGAAGAATCCCGCCCAGAAGCCCAGCATGCCGAGAAGCGCCGCCGATCCAACCAGTCCATGTGGGGTAAGGCCGAGCACCAGGCCCGTACACGTCATGCCGATCGAGCCCTAGCGGAATGAGGCCGTACTCAATCTTGTTGTCGCTAACGTATCCGGCAGCGATGCTGCCGATTCCGATGCCCAGCGCCAGCGTGGCATTTAGATAGCCCGTTTTGGTTTGACCGATGTGCAGCACATCGGGCCCGTAGACCACGATGGTCGAAAAGAGCAAAGAGCCCAGGAACCAGAAGTAGGTATTGCCCAGCACTGCGAGAAAGAGCGCCCGGTCGCGGCGCATCTTTCCGATCTGTACCCACAGATCGCCAACAATGTTCAGCCGGAAGGGCTTTCTCCGGCGCCGCCGGCCGGAACTTCATCAATTGCCAGACTAGTCGCAAACCCAATTACGGAGAGCCCCATCAGCACGTATCCCGCATACACCTCATGTGCGCTGAAATGCTCTCCCATCCAAGCGCCGGCAACTGTGCCGAGGATGATCGCAAGAAACGTTCCCAGCTCGATTACGCCGTTGCCCCACGACAAGCTCTTTTCCGGCAGAAGCTCCGGCAGCAAACCGTACTTCGACGGCCCGAAGAGCGCCGCCTGACTCGCAACCAGCGTGAGTGCCGCCAGCGAAAGCCACAGCGTGTGCGTCGCCAGCCCCGCCGTTGCCAGCAGCATCGATCCGAACTCCATCGCCTTCGTCCAGATCGTGACCTGCCGCTTGCTGAAGCGGTCCGCCAGCCAGCCTCCGGGCATGCTGAGAATCAGGAACGGCAGCGAGAAGAGGAACGTCACCACCGAAACGAAGGTCTCGCGTTCGGTCTTCGCCAGATTCATCCCGACGATCATCGAGAGCAGCAGGTTGCGCAGAATGTTGTCGCTGAAAGCGCCCTTGGAACTGCGTGGCGATAAGCGCCCAAAAACCCCGCCGGCTGCGCGGTACGTCTGTGGTCATCGGGATTTGGCCGATCACTGCGGCATCACTGGAAACGGGAGCTCATCGGTTTTGACCTCCTCCGGGCAACGCAGATGGGTCGAGATTAGCCTTCGGCGAATGCCGGAAAAAGGCCCCTCCAGACAGTTTCGCGAGTGTCACAAAATTATGAAGTTTGCGAGAATCGGCTCAATTCTACTCGGGCAGTGTCGGCGAGCACAGAAAATACAAATACCCGCGGTCCCTTAGGTATCTCGCGCGTAGTTGCCGTATGGGCATCGCAGATAATCGCGCCTGTCTGCTCCAGCCCTCTGTGCCAGCGCGGCCGGCGCGGGTTGCGCATCAGCAGCAGATCGGGATCAATGCCCGCGGCTGCGAGCATCGTCTTCGCAATGTCGCGAAAATCGCTCCAATGTGAAACCACCCCGATCAGCTTCCCCGTGAGCGAGGGAAGCTCCGGATGAAGCCACTTGTTTGCCGATCGAATCGGCAGCGTGACGAGCTCAACACCCGCCGGCAAAGCTGTACGAACCATCTTGTCGATCGCTCGGCCGGCAGAGCGGAACCGCGCCCAGGAGAGCGTCCGGCTTCGCCGCCTCCTCGACCGAGATCGCCAAAGCCGGCCAATCGGTCAGTTGCCGAATCTCGGTGAGCAGAATCTCCCGGGCATCCGGATCCGGGTCGATCAGGAGAAAATGATCGGGAGGGGGCGACGGCAATCCATTCGGCCACGCGCTGCCGGATCGCCGTTGCCGGCAGGCGCAACTCGCGCACCGCTCGGAAGAACGCCGCAATGTGCTGGTCAAGAATCTGCTCTGGTGTTGACGGCGGCGTTGCATCGTTCTTGATATACACGCCGCTCCCATGCCGATACGCCACCCAGCCTTCTCGTGCCAGTTGCCGATAGCCTGCGCTCACTGTATTTGGATGGATGCTGAACCGGCGCGCCAGCTCGCGGGTGCTCGGCAGTCGATCGCCCGGTTTCAGATCGCCGCTCAGAATCGCCAGTGCCACCTGTGTGACCAGTTGGCGATAAATCGGAACCTCGCTTGCGGGGGAGAACCAAAAGCGCAACGTCAACCCCTCATTCAATCAAGGATGGGAACTGCACCTTATTTTTTTGGATAGCGAAGCCCAGGAGCAATAGCCGCAGGCAGACTGACCAGGAGCTTCACTGAGGAGGATAGCAGCTATCCGCACAATAACTGTCGTAAAATTTCATTACTCGAGTTAGGCGTGAGTGCCCAACAAGTGATGTCGATGGGCAAGCGGAAGTCCGGCTCGCCCACATCGCGCAATCATGCACTTACGGTCATGGATTCCTGAGGGTGATTGGGCAAGCTGTAGAACGCCCGCTGTGCCGTTCCCTTGCTTAGCTTGAGCCGCTGACATACCTGCGACCACGACAATCCTTCGGAGCGCAATGCCGCCACGCTGGTAGGATCAACCTGAGCCCGCGGCCTCCCAAACCTCTTTCCCTTCGAGCGCGCGTTCCTCAGCCCAGCCCGGACCCTCTCCTGAATGAGTGACCGCTCGAACTCAGCCATAGCTCCGATGATCTGGAACATAAGGCGGCCAGACGGTGTGCTGAGATCCAAGTTGTCACGGAAACTGACGAACGCAACTCCGTATGCGCTCAAATCAGCAAGAGCATTTACGAGGTGCTTCAGTGACCGCCCGTAGCGGTCGATCTTCCAAACCAGCACAGCATCAAACGCCCGTCGATGCGCATCTGCCGTAAGCCGGTTCAATTCGGGACGCGACTCTTTCGAGCCCGATATGCCCTGATCGACATACTCGCCGTGTACCTTCCACCCGCGGCGAGCAGCATATTCACGGAGTTCCGACAGTTGCATCTCCGGGTCTTGTCCGTTCAGAGTGCTAACACGGGCGTACAACGCAACCCGGCTGATGGTGATTGGCAGTTCTTGAGTGTGTCGAGATGGGGTGCTAAGTTTATTTGCAGCCATGGGTGCCTCCTCAGTAGGTGCCTTGGTTAGCGTCGTGTCGGTGTTGATCGCACCGGCACGGCGCGCTCGTGTTATGACGCTTTCTTCCGGCCGCGCCCCTTCCTGAAATTGGCTTCCTTGTACTTCCGGACTCGCTCAACGTCACGAGCGTTCCAGAGGCGCACTTCAACTCCCCCCTGGGAGACCCGCTGGGGTTCCGGAATGTGACCTTTGCGAAGCCATGTCAGCAGTGTAGTTTTCCCAATGCCAACCAGTTTCGCAACTTCGAGTGTCGCATGAGCCGTCATTGCCGATATGGTATATCCGTATTTAGGATTTGTCAAGAGCCAATAGGCTCTTGGGCTTCCGATGTTCTTGGGAAGACTGGTTTGGCATACTTCGACGAGACCCTGACGCGTGCACGTTGACGCTGCCCGAGTAGCTGAGCTGCGCCGTGACCGGCTTTCGTGGTCCCATGTCTGTCGAACCCTCAACGTGAGCAAGGGGAGCGCCCAGCGATCGGTTGCCACTATTGCCTAAAGCGGACACATTCGTGAACACTGGCCGACCTCAGGGGAATAGTTTCGGGCCCGGCGGGACTCCCACTTGTTCGGGATGCCGACTTCTCGTTCATGTGGGTTGGTTCGGGAGTGCCGACTACATAGATGATCTTATTTGCGGCTGCGCGAAGTTCATCCGCGCTGCCGCCGTGTCAGGTCGGCCAACAACCTCGACACTGCCGCCGTGAACCTCTCGAATCAGTGGCTTGTGCCGCAATGAGCGGCACATAGCCGACAAGAGGACTCACTTGCAGTTGGGCGCCTTCACTAGATAGATGCCTCCAGATTTGAACTCAGGGTTGAACTGGACGATCCCATCGCTTTTAGGAAATAGTGTCGCCCACGAAATCACGGCAACATCTGGGCCAGTGTTGACAACCTGGTGCACCTGACCGGGTGACTCGACGAAGGCATTGCCGGCCGTCAATTCCTCCGACGCGCACTGGGCAGCAGGCCCAACGACGTGCTGCTCGGTCAGAGTGCCACGCGAGAGAATGACATAGCTCACTCCCTTGTGGAAGTGCCACGGAATAGTCTCGCCGGGATTCAGCTTGAATGTCTGGATCTGGATGGTGGCAGGAATCGGAAAGCCGGGACCGAAGCCGCCAAAGTCATAACTTGCAATGGTTCCGAGGTTGAACGAGATGCTCGATAGTGCCAGGGCCGTACCGGTCAGGACGGTCACCAAAGCTATCACTATGCCTACTGAGATTTTTCTCTTTCGCGACATGCGGTTAACTCCTTCTTTGATTAAGTATTTAGGTTCCGGAAGATGTGGCCGACGAGATTACTGAGCACGACGGCAAACACTTCCGATTTGTGATGGTGCGATTCATTCTTCTTTGCGCGACAACAAGACGCGTCGCCTCTGAGCGCACGAATGCTTTGTAAATCCAAAGTGCCTGCGGCAGAAACCACCGCGTACCGATTTCTCAGGAAGGTTGCTCTGTCAGTCATGCCGCGGGCGTACCACAGGCCATCATGCGCAGTTGCTTTTCTTGCTGCCGAGCGATGCGCGGGAATTTACTTCTTGCTCGGATCGTCTTCAGGATTGACATAGTTGAACTGCAAGGGCGCGTTTCCGTGAACTTGCACTATGACCTCGCCGGAGGCCATCGCATAGTGGTGCATGTTGGGGTCGAGAAAGGCAAAACTGCCGGCGGGGAATGATCCCATCTTGTCCTTATCGAAGGTATCCCCCATTCCAACCTTGAACGTGCCAGAGATGACCGTGACGTTCTCCCGATGCGGATGCCAGTGGGGCGCAATCCGGTAGCCGTCCGGCATTTTCAAACGCACAGTGAAGTCACCGGTGGAGGCGGCCGGATTGCCTTCGATCACAGCGAGTTGCGCCCCCGGGGCAATGAAAGGCGGCGGCGGACCCCACGGAATTGCTTCTGGGGTGAATGCGTTCTTGTCGCCGGAGCCGGGATGTGCGGCAATCGTGAAAAGCTGGCCTGCGAGGCACAACATTCCAGTGATTGCCAGGGTGATCAGCAAATTTTGTTTCATAACTTCTTCTCCTTTGCGATTCTTGATGGGGCATCATCGCGCGACCTGGAGGGCTTTACAATGCAGCGGGTATAGGCTTTGGATATCTTTTATATATCGCCGCAAGTCGTTGACTTCTATTGGATAATGAGAGGAGAGGCGTCATGAGGAGGTCAAAACAGACCGACGGCACGTGGAAGTCGACTTGGGACGCTACGAACTTCGGCGGTTCGGGCGGCGGATCAAGCTCGAGAAGAAGCCGATGGAATTGTTAATTTTTCTGCTTGGGCGGCGCGAGCAGATGGTGTCACGTGAGGAGATCGTCAAGAGGCTTTGGCGCTCCGATCTGTTTATCGATACCGAAAAAAACCTCAACAACATCGTGCGAAAGCTTCGCACAGCTCTTGGTGATAACGCGGACAGGCCGCGTTTTCTTGAAACGGTAGTTGGAAAAGGATACCGATTCGTCGGCCCAGTGCGGGTGATCGATGCGAAATATCCGGGCTCTGATGAGCGAAGCCCTGCGCACACTGACAGTGGGAAAGATGGTGGCGACTGGGGCGAGCGCACGTCCATCGGCGTGCTGCCGTTGTTGCTACTCGGGAAAGCTACGGATGACGAGGGCTTGTGCCTAGGGTTTGCGGATGCGCTCGCCTCTTGTCTCGGGAATCTGCCGGGCGTGGACGTGCTGCCGACTTCGGCGGTCCTGAACCTGCCCCTTGAAATAACCCCTTCGGAAATCGCTTTACGCCTGGGTGTCCGGTTTGTCGTCCACGGCGCTATTCAGATGTTAAAAGGGCAGTGGCGTCTGTCGCTGGAAATGTTTGATACTCACCTGCAGCGCTCGTGCTTCAAGAAGAAGTGTGACATCGACATACTTCGCCTGTCGAGTCTCAAAGACGAGGTCGCGAAGCAAGTTAGCGTCGCGTTGAACCGGCCGTCAGCTCCGGCGATGGTCGAGCAGCGCCCACGGTACAGCAGAGATCCTCTGGCTTATGCGGAATTCATGCGTGGCTATCGGATCACGGCGGCCGGCGATGCGACCTTGATGGACCAAGCGAGCCATCATCTGACCAATGCTGTCACGCGTGATCCCGCCTTTGCGCTCGCGCACGCGACCCTCTCGTTTGCGTGTACAATCCACCATTTCGAATTCGACCCGGCCAACGTGTGGCTGGAAAAAGCCGAATTCCACTGCCGGCGCGCACTCGAAATCGACACGAACCTTCCCGAAGGACACGTCGCTCGCGCTTATCTTCTGTGGGGGCCGTCGAAGAACTTCCAACACCTGGAAGCGATTGCGGAACTGAAGCGGGCTCTAGCCCTGCAGAACAACCTACCCCATGCATACAACCGTTTGGGCACGATTCTTGCCCATATCGGGCTGCTCGATCACGCCCGTCAGATGTTCGAAAGGGGACGGCCTTTTCAGCCAAAAAAGGCTGTTAGCCCAAGCGTCGTGCAGGTTTACGTTTGGGGTCAGGAATACGAATTGGCTCGTCACCAGATTCAAGTCTGGCGGGCGGAGAGCCCCGGTAACAAGTACGCGATCTACTTTGCTCCCCAGCTGGCCATGATGACTGGGGATTTGAAAGAAGCGAGCATCCTGCTGGATAAGGCAATAGAGCTCTTACCCGAAGAACCACTCATCGTCAGTTTACAAGGCGTCTTTCACGCGTTGACCGGGAATGATAAAAAGGCGCTGGACTGCGTAACCAAGGCATGTGCAAGCCCAAAGTCCTTTGGGCATGCGCATCACAGCTACTATCAAATCGCTTGCATTTTTGCCTTGTTGGGACGGCGAGAGACCGCGTTCGATTGGCTGGAGCGAAGTGTTAGCAGCGGATTCGCGTGCTGGCCTTTTTTTCTCAAGGACCCTTGCCTCACAGATCTACGCGAGCTTCCGGGCTTTGAGGTCCTGGTGAGTTCGTTGCAAGCCAGGTACCCCGACCATCTCGGATTGCTCTAGACTTGCGTCTCCTCATGTTTCCTATGCACAAGAGAAGACCTAAGTCCCGAGCGATCGCTAGACTTGAGCGCAAAGTTCGCCAGAAGCCGTGACTGCTGGTGGATGCAAATCCGAAGCAATCCACTTGGACGCATAACGCCCGTTGCTCCCTTGTGCCGATGCCCAAGCGGTCTCGATCTCAGTCGGTGGGTTGGCGACCATTCATCCAGGTGGCAGCGAACGATAGTTTCCCAGTGGCCGACCACTCTTACCTAATCCGATAAGGTAAGGGTCTCCGACTGTTCGCGAAGCAAAACAGAAGAAGACACTACAGGCTATATGAGAAGGAGGGTGACAAGACCCGTGGCCACGAGCGCAGCTGCCCAAAGCAAGTCGAAGTTGAACCATGTCTTACGGAGAAGCGCGAGGCCGAGCTTTCGGTAGACCACCCAGGCGACCAGCCCTGTGACTGCAAGGTAGGCAATGGTATGGACGCCGGTGGCGAGCATTCCGGCCAACGGGCTGGCGGTCGCAGACAAGTGATCGTGGCCTGCCATCCCGCCTTGTGCTTCGACAGTGGTGCTGCCCAGCAGCACCGGCACTACCATTAAGCCGGCGCCGTGCGCAGAGGCCATCAGAAACGACCAGACGGTCAAGTCGCGGAAGCCTACCTGCATACGGACCCACCGCGGGTGTTGATGTCGCACGAGGCAGAGGATTCCAACGCCGACCAGGACCGCGGCGACGAAGTAGCGGATGGCAACCAGCGGCAGCGTCATACCGAGAAACGCTGCAGCCAGCACAACGATGCCGATGGCCAGAGCGTGGCCGATTGCAATGGGGACAAGCGATCTAGCTACTGCGCTGCCCTTTTGCTCCTGCATCCCCAGCGCCACCGCGAAGAGCCAGCCCATCCCAGGGTTAAGTCCGTGGTAGGCGCCAAGCAGCAGCATCAGCCACAACGTCGTCGAAGTCAGCCCCGCATGAGTCATTTCGCGTCCGAGTAGCAATAGGAGTCGGACGAAGCGTCTCCCCCGTCCAGCCGCACCTGGTGCGCGCGCAGCCCGTCGAATTCGACGAAGAACTTTTCGTCCAGCTTCATCCCGCCCTTCGGGTCCACGTCGAGCTTCACCATCCAACTCTTCAACCCGTCGGGATAGATCTGCTCGTCCCACGGGGAGTAGAGCGAGTTGGTGAAATAGACACGCTTGCCGTCGCGGCTGATCTCTACCATTTGCGGCGCGCCATTGAGCGGCTGCCCGGGCTTGCTCGGGTGGGCCGCACGGCGCACGATCCCGCCGAGATGGATTGAGCCGGTTTTCTTCGGGTTGGCGGGGTCAGAGACGTCGTACTGGATGAACTCCCCGGTCCCCCAGCACGAAACGTAAAGGAAGCGATCGTCGAGCGACAGGTTGATGTCCGTTACCACCGGCGGCACCGCCTTGAAGCCCTTCAGCAATGGCGGTAGTTTTTCCGGATCGGCCGGCTCGGCAGGGATCTCAATCACCTTGCGGATTGCCCATTTTCCGTTCTTGCCGCCTTCCTCCCGATACCACATCCAGATTGACGCAGAAAGGTCCTTGAGCGAAATGCCCACGCTGACGAAACCGTAAGTCTTATTGGGATCGTGCGAGGGCCGCAGCTCGAGCACCCACTGTTGCTCCGCACCCAGGTCCAGTTCCTGCAGATGACGGCGCTTGTCCAGGTCCCAGACATGAATCTTGTGCCCGTACTTGCCGGCCAACAGCAACTCCGGGTTGATGCTGTCTCTTACCATGTTCGGCGTGCCCCATTCAGATGTAATCATCGTGTCGTGTCCCAAGTGCCACCAGAAGTCGTAGGCGAGCTGCTGCGGACCGCGCTCCTGTTCCCAGGGACCCTTCAGCTCGAACGTGTTCGCGTCCATCAGAAAAATGCCACCGGGTCCGTCGCCGCTGGCCGATCCGAGTGCGCTCCCATAGACGCCGTCTGGTCCGCAATGAATTGTATGGGGCGCAGTGTAGCCGGTCTTCTTGATGAACTCGTCGGGCTCGATCACCGTCACGATTTTCGGCTGCCTGGGATTCTCTTTCGTATCCAGGATATGAATTCGCGACGAGTTGATGCCCGGCACGATCAGGTAGCGACGTTCCATATGCGCATGCGAGGACTGCGGGCAGAGACACGCGCTGCACGCATTCCAGCCGAAGTGGTGCAACTCATTATCGTTGCCGGGAAAATCCACTTGCCCGACGAGCCGACCATATTCGGAGGAACTCGGCTCGAGGTCGATCACACCCATGGCGTCCCGCTTCCCATTCTTGCCGACGTTGAGCAGCGCGACATAAGCGAGTCGTTCCGGCGGAGCCTGCATGGCCATGCCCGGGGAAGGGTAAAAGGTTGGGTCTGGCATTAAGGACATATCCATTCTCCTTTGGCAAAGAGTCAGGGCGAAGGATCTCCCGGGCTGACGTTTCGCACAGTGTGAAGCGGCCCCGATCCAAGAAAGTGCCACGGAAAGACGCCCGAGAGCTGTGGTAAACGCCGGGATGACAACGCCTGCCCAAGATCCGCCGTCCAGCAGCCAAAGATCCATGCGCGGGTCTTGGTCGCTGTAAGCATAACGCGTCCGCCTATCACGGGCCACTGCTCATTGCAGCTTGTGGTTCGTGTATCACAGGGCAGCCGAGAAAGACCGCTGGGAGTTGCGACCGGCGGAGCTGATTACGGCTAACCGGAAGTGTAGTCAGCTACGCGTATAAGTGGTCGAGCCGTTAATCCTCTCGGCGGCACTCGGGTGCATTCCGGTCGGATAACGGGCAACTCGGAACTAATCCACCTGGACGAAAAACGCCCATACCGCCGATGTGCCGGCGGCCATAACCCTGAAACCGTAGGTCGTGCCGGTCAAAGCGGATTAGTCGTGTTTAAACGCCCTAGCGTCCATCTGACGGGCTCAGTTTCAAGGAACGCCCTGTTCTCTCTTGCCTATTCTGCTGCAACTAGCCCACAGAGCCTCGAGCTGCGGATTCCAGCCAACTTTCCATTTGCTCATGGTCCACTAGTCCCGCTTGCTGCTTGACGAGACGACCGCGGGAGAAAACAGCGAAATTTGGAATGCCACGCACATTGAAGCGGGAAGCCAGGTCGGGATGCCGTTCCGTGTCTACCTTGAGCACGATGGCACGTCCGGTCATCTCTGCAGCAGTACGCTTTACTTCAGGAGCTGCCATCCGGCAGGGACCGCACCAGGCGGCCCAGAAATCGACCAGCACCGGGACCCGGGCCTTTTGGATGATCTCGTCGAACAACGGAGAATCCACTTCCAGCGGCTCACCAACGGGACTCAGAGATGCTTTGCAAGCGCCGCAGCGTCCCGTATCCGTCAGATGCTCGACGGGAATGCGGTTCTGGCGACCACATGTCTTACAGGATTCGAAGGATGGGCACGAGGACCTCCAGGCAAACGTTCCGTCTCACCTTTGGAAGGTTTTCATTGACTCCTTGGTTTCGCCCCCTCTTTCAGAAAAGTTCCTTCCTGGATTTCAGTGAATGCTTGCTGCAGTTGCTCCTGTGTGTTCATCACGATCGGACCATACCAAGCGACGGGCTCTTCCAGTGGCCTTCCCGAGACGAGCAGAAATCGGATTCCATCGTCCCCGGCCTGAACCGTGACTTCGTCACCGCGGTCAAACAGCACCAGGGAACGATTATCCGCCTCCACAGGAGGATTGGTGTCCAGCCATTGAATCGCCTCGGTCGGCACCGTCAGTGGACCTGAGGCATTGCAGAATTTTCCGCTACCTGCGAACACATAGGCGAAAGCATGACGAACCGTTTCAACTGGAAGAGTCTTTCTTCTACCCGGAGAGACCGACACGTCTAGGTAGATAGGATCGGCGGCAACTCCTTCCACCGGACCTTTCTTTCCCCAGAAATTCCCGCAGACAACTCGCACGTGAGTGCCATCGTCGTCGGTGATTTCGGGGATCTCCTGGGATTTCACTTCCTGGTAACGGGGCGAGGTCATTTTTAGTGACGAGGGCAGATTGCCCCATAGTTGAAATCCGTGCATCCGGCCTGCAGGATCCCCCTTCGGCATCTCCTGGTGGATGATGCCGCTACCCGCTGTCATCCATTGCACATCGCCAGCGCCGATGACCCCGCTGTTACCCATGCTGTCCCCATGCGCTACGGTTCCGGCCAGCACGTATGTGATTGTCTCGATTCCACGATGTGGATGCCACGGGAATCCGGCCAAATAGTCTTCTGGCACGTCGTTGCGGAAATCGTCCAGGAGGAGGAACGGATCGAAGTCTGTTGTGTCTCCAAAGCCGAAGGCTCGGCGAAGATGGACTCCCGCACCCTCGAGCGTTGGTTTAGATTTGATGAGCCGCTTAACCGGCCGGATCGACATGTTGAACTCCAGTGGACTCAGAAAGAACCATCAGCAAGGCGGAAATGTTCCAAAGCTCCGAGCCATCATGCCATAACCTTTGAGTCGTCGGCCATCCGTCGGTTGTCTATTTGCTATTTCAGTTGGTGCGAAATTGCCGCTGCATGAATTGAGTCTGCGCGACAGTCAATACCAGCAATGGCACCGCTCAATGAGCATTCCACGGCTTGCCCAATTACCCCGGCCAATCTGCGCCAGCTAAGTGCCTGATTTTGGGAAACCCGCGATCGTGAGGTTCGCCTGCCCACAAACAGAACATATTGGGCAGGCTGCACAGAGTGTGGAGACGACGTACAAAGGCGGCGATGGGCCAGGTTTATCCCGGACCATCCCCACGCGTGTGGGGAGAACGCCGATGCTCTGGCGCTGGTCGCTACCGTGATCGGACCATCCCCACGCGTGTGGGGAGAACTACCGCGTGAAAACCGACTACCTTTGTGCTGGCGGACCATCCCCACGCGTGTGGGGAGAACCCCATCATGCCCACCACTTCCACAGATCGGCGCGGACCATCCCCACGCGTGTGGGGAGAACGCTGTCGGGCGGCAGTAACAAATTGGCAAAATACGGACCATCCCCACGCGTGTGGGGAGAACGGCAACAACCGCTCGGTGACGGTCGCGCACCACGGACCATCCCCACGCGTGTGGGGAGAACTATGCGTGCTGCCTGTCCACGCCGCTGTTCGACGGACCATCCCCACGCGTGTGGGGAGAACGCCGGGAAGTGGGAGCTGGCGATCTCTTCTGCCGGACCATCCCCACGCGTGTGGGGAGAACGAATTGGAATTTGACTGCTCATCGGATCACGCCGGACCATCCCCACGCGTGTGGGGAGAACCACCCATGTATGAAAGTCATGTTCGCGGCCGACGGACCATCCCCACGCGTGTGGGGAGAACCAGAGCAGGCAGTGAGTGCACTCATGCAATGTCGGACCATCCCCACGCGTGTGGGGAGAACATCCTGTCAGCCTGGGCAAACAGCTCCTTTGCCGGACCATCCCCACGCGTGTGGGGAGAACAATGCTTCTCTGTCCTTGGCACCGTGAAATTGCGGACCATCCCCACGCGTGTGGGGAGAACAGAAGCAGTCACAGTTGTTGAGATGGAACTCTCGGACCATCCCCACGCGTGTGGGGAGAACTAAACCACTCCACAATCGCAGCATCTAACCGCCGGACCATCCCCACGCGTGTGGGGAGAACGACATGGACAACGGGACTCTTTCGGTCAAGAACGGACCATCCCCACGCGTGTGGGGAGAACGGTCTCTGAAATTCGACGCAAAGGCACTAAAACGGACCATCCCCACGCGTGTGGGGAGAACTCCGATTCAAACATGTTTGGGATGATGTTGTTCGGACCATCCCCACGCGTGTGGGGAGAACTGCAAAACGCGGTCGCATCCATGGTGTCTGACCGGACCATCCCCACGCGTGTGGGGAGAACGGACACCGGCAGCCGCGCATTGATCCCTTGCGCGGACCATCCCCACGCGTGTGGGGAGAACTGCGACCTGAGAGCGGAGACTGGCTTCTCGCTCGGACCATCCCCACGCGTGTGGGGAGAACCCTGACTTTTACAGCGCTTAGCCACGATAACGCCCTCAAAAATCGTCGGTGTCGGATGGTATCTTTCCCTCCCAGTTCTCAGCGATCATCCACAAACCACTCACTTGAACCCCCTTCCGTTCGGTCGGGCCGGTCGTCTCGACTACGTAGCCCTGGCAATTAGGATAGCTGCTGATGATCAGGAGACCTACATCGCCTGCATGTTTCCTGATGTACGCGAGAGTCTTTTCATGGGTTCGCCGGTTGAGAGTGCCTACAAACACATTCGGGCGTGGCTCGATGAACCATCGTTTCAGCATTCCGCGGATCGCATCCGGTGTATTGCGGGCAATGATGACAGTCACGCGAACAACTCCTCTATGTCTCGCGGGATACTCGGTAATAGTCTCTCCTGTTCCACGCGCTCTTTGAGCAGGGTGCGAACCAGTTCGCCGTCATCATCCGGCCATTGACTGATGGCGTTGAAGGCCGCCGGGAAGCTGGTAGTTTCCTTGTAAAGGTCGGCCACATCGTAGACGAATGGTAAGGTTCCGCCCTCGTGAACGAAACCTAAGGCGGGCAAGTAGCCCAGCGAGCAAAGCACGGCCGAGCACAGGGCATAGAGGCTTGCGTTAGCAGCAGAGAGGGCGCGATTTATGTTGTCGGCCAGGTCCCAGTTGGACTTGTCATAGGTACGTCCTTTCCAAGTGACGCCGTATTGCTGGCCGAGTTCAGCATACTTCGCTCGCACTCGAAGGCCTTCCATGCCGCGTAGTTCATTGACCGAGTACGCATGCACGTCGATTCCAGGGAATCGGCGAGAAAACATGCGGCGGGCAATATCGGTGCGCTTCTTCTTGTCCGCCCAGGCAGTTGCATGTCTGCGAGGCATGGCGTTGTCGTGGTTAGGCGCGATGCCGAAGGCGTAGAACCGCATCCCGTCTTCCGCAATCCAGCAGACTGGAGTGTTGGAGTTGGCGCAGGCAGCCATAGCCGCATGCGTCACGCTGGTACCAGGGCCGAGCAGCACTGCCGAGAGAGTGGCGACTGGCAATCGATAGACCAGTCGGTCTGCTCCTATCCACTTGATGCTGGAATCATCCACTTCCAATCGACCATGTTCAAGGTAAATAGGAGTCCAACGGTCTTTTGCCGGCGTCAAGGCCTCCAATGGCGGTTTTTCAAAGATAGGCATAACTGGCTCACGAAGTTCGAACGCCAGGCTTTACGGCAACGCGGCGAATGGAATGCCGCCGTTTCTCAGGGCCGGTGCTGCCAGCATCGCCAAAGCTTACTGGTTGATCGCCGATCGAGTCCGTTCCTTCGGCAAAGTTTTCCACTTCCACAACCGTATTGAACTGATCGACTGGCTTTTCCCGCAGCAGTTCGCGGTGTGCTTCCTGCACGGAGTCGAACAAACCGCGATAGAGCAGTTCGGCTGGGATGCAACTCTTCCGACCTAGCCAGACTCCCCACACCGGATTCTGGAGTGCCGACCTCAACCCGGTCAAGGAGAGTGCGGCTACCGAACAAGATCACACCAAACCGCGCGTCGAGTAGATACTGGCGCCGCGTGACAACGGCATCTTTGTTCGGAGAGCCGCTGGCCCGGCGAGTGTTGAGAACAGTTTGATAATCCTCAAGCCGAAGGACACGGGGCTGGAGACCGGCCGGTTGGACAACGCGTGGAATAGCGATGCTGGTCATCTTGAGCTTCGCCAACTCGGGCAGCGTGGTTTGCTCTTCGGCCGAACCTTTAGCCAGCCCCATCGCGGCACAAATCAGCCCGATAACCCCGCTCTTAGTCGGATGCAGCCCAGTGGTGCGGCGCTGGAACCGGCTGGCAAAGCCCCAGGATTGCAATGGCGCGTCTAACAGCAGCGCGAGATAAGCCGTGTCAGACATGGGCTAGGACCTCTCTGCAGAACTCGTCCAGGGGCTTGTCAGGTATGGCAATTTCCAGGGCGGGCTTGATGCTCCAAGTTTCCTTCAACTGCTTGTGGTGCTCTTTCAGGGCGACGATGGAAGCGTCCATGATCCCCTTATTGCTGCGAACCGGGTTTTCAAAGGCGTTGACCAGTTGCAGCGGTTGGCCCTCCTTCACTATCCCGAGAACGTAGCCAGGGAGCGTGTTGGCATTCATGGAGTTCTTCCGTGCGTTGGGGACGGCGAACAACGCAGCGTGGAGGAATGCCTCTACGACCTTCTTACGCTCCTCCGGGCTTAGTGTCGCTCAGATGGGCGTCGTCGCTCAACATGCCGAGGTTCAGCGCGATGTAGCGGTAGTAGGTGGCGGAGGTAAACTCCAGGGTACCCGTGATCCCTGCACCGGCTTCGTCTTCCGACTGGAGATCATCGACGGCGGAGAAGAAGTCGATGTCGTTATCCGCCTTGTGCGTTGACAAGGCATGGCTGAACAGCCCTGCACCTTCTATGGTCAACGAGTGGTCACTGGCGACCATTCGTCCAAAAATGGCAATGTCGGCGGCATCCTTCAGCGCGGCGGACTTGCAGGCTTTGACGGCGGCCTTCTGCAGTTCCTTTTCAGTGTGTTTTTTCTTGATCACCTCTGCGAGTTCCTTGGCGACAAAATCAACTTCTGCCGGTGACAGGAACATCATCGTCTTCACTTTGAGGTCGCCCTTCTTCTCGGCTGCTGGGTCAAGTGTCGCCAGGTAATCGCCAATTTGCTTCGCGACCTCGACGGACTTCTCTTCGGCCACCCCGTAGCTGGTCAACTTCTTGGCGAGTGGCGTGATGATCAGGCGGCTTCGATCACCGGCGAACAGGTTAGGCGCGGTCTCCTTTGCTAACTCGCGGATAGCACGCTTTAGGCATTGGCTGGAAATTCGGGCGCGAGATACGCCTCCAAAAGTTGCTGTCTTGGGAGCACCCACGTCGTCGCGGTTTAGACACGAGACTGGGAAGGATTGGAGAATGTGCAGCTCGATAAGTTTCACGTAAGAGTCCTTTCTTCTGGTCGAACCTATTGGATTGGCGCAATAACCAGCAGCCCAAAGCCGAATGCCTTGGCCGACCCGATACCGCGAGTGAACGTGTGGTGAAAAGCCGTAGTATCGGTCACGTTGAGAATGCCTTGATATTCCACAGCACTGTGCAGACCCGATACTCGCCTGCTTCTGGAAGTACTCGCGGCCTCGCGAATAAGTCCGTGTCTTCTCCACATCGACGGCAAATCCCCCCTGTTCTCCCTTGCGGACGATCCACGCCAACATCTCTTCGCGTGTGCTTAAGGGAACGCGCCTGCCGTTCTTGGTCTTGCTGCCATCGGAGTTCAGCTTGGCGACCTTCTTAGTTGGGTTTACGCAAAGCTGAAATGCATAGCGACGCCGACTGAAGTACGTGTCCGGTATCGCCTTCGTCTGCCAGCTTCCGGGATCAGGTGGACACCAGTTAGGTCGGGTCGGCTCAATGGGAGACACAATGAGCAATCGAAAGCCGTCCTGGCGGCGGTCGAGCCGCGTCAGGAAATCACGCGGGCTATCGCCGCGACCGGGGAACGCATGCCAAATAGCCTGGTGCCAGGCATAGGAATCGCGGAGAGGAAGTCGTGCCGCAGTGGCGAAATCCAAGTTGAGTTGAGTAAGGTAGGTCAAGGCTCGACCTCCGCAATGGCAGGCTCAGTCGAGTCCTCGGACTCAGGCGCGCCCCAATACTCCCGCGCCCAAGACGCCTTGACGTGGTCGCTCCAGTAGTGCAGATCGGAGAACAACCTCTCGTAGTTCACCGGTATTCCCCTTGCCTTGGCAGCCAGGACAACGGGACGCAGCCGCTCACATATCTCATCGCGGTCGCAAGAGAGCAAGCGTCGAAAGCGCCCGTCAAACGTGTTGTTGTCCGCAGCGAGTAGGCGGCAGGTGGTTCCGAGATTTCCGGTATCGGTGACCTGCGGATGATAGGCAAACAGGCCGGCGACGGTCTCAACCCGCGGATTTCCGATGCCGCCCACCCGTGCGAGGAGGGGCCATGCACGGGCTACCTTGCCGGGACTGAGAGCGCATCTGAGATCGGCCATAGCGCCCCGGTCATTCTTCAACTTCCCGAGGTGGTCCATGAGACGTTTGGCTCGTGCTACAGGATCAGACCTGTCAGAGTTCATGTTTCAACCTCCTGTTCTGTATCAGTCTCCGCCGACCCCGAAGGGAGCGAGACCAAGGTATTCAATCCCAGCGCATGCGCCCGCATCTGCCGGGTAGTGTCGTGTGGGCAGGCCCGGTTATAGGAATCAACAGCCGCCTGTCGGATGTGCTTGCCCCAGGCGGTTTTCAGAAATTGCAACTTGCCACCGCGCAAGGGTACGGGACCACGGGCGAAGGCCATTAAGAGTTCCAATCTCTGCTCAACGAGCGTCCAATATGTGGAGTGTGACTTCTCGCTGATGGAAGCGAGTCTCTCTCTCCGGCCTTCTTAGTTTGCGGAAATGCTTTTCTATCTCTGGCTCAGTGTCTTCGCTTGCCTCCATAGCGAGACGGTAAATCGTGATGGCGTACCGTAGCCGCCTTTCCCATGCCTCGGCATGCCGTACACCGCTTTCGTAACCACGATGGAACTGTTCTTGCATCATGTCGGCGGGTACGAAGTGTGTCGATTCCACAGTGTCTTTAATTTTGGCTTGGTCGGTAATAACGGCCCCAACCCATAGGTCGAACGCTTCGCCGTCGTCAAGATTCATAAGGGCCAGTGGTCCACCAATGCCCTCGCTGATTCGCTTTACAGTCAAGGCGTGTAACTCGCGCCATGGCTTCTTGACGTTGTCACCCTCAACGGCACTCAAAAGAGCCCGCTTCTTCTGTCCACCTCTGTCTTCCACGATATGCACAGATACCGTAGGCTCGCGAATCCCCTCTTCGGTGTAGTTCGGATACAGCAACCCGTTCGCGTTCAGAGCCGTGATTCATCGCTATTGAGCCATACGGCGCGGGATACCGGCGCCAGTCGGCCCAAATAACTTCGCGTCAGACCAGCCAGTGCCTGCAACTCACCTAAAGTGGTTGCCCGCGTCTCCCAGACGGGGTTTCCCCAGACCATATTCCGCAGGTCGGAGATCGTCGCTTTTGTGACCAAGTTGGAGTGGAGGGTGGAAATGAGGTTGTCTTGCCTAACGAATGCATGGAACGTAGAACCGTCGCGGCAAGGACCGTTCTTTCCTTTTTGTGGCTGGAGGCGGCCGTCGATCTTGATCGAGCCACCCACTGTGCCACCAGCGGCGAATGATTGGTAGGTGACCAATCGAGTCGCCACCCATTCAAGGCTGCGAACTGTGCCAAGTTGCACATCCTGATCAAACAGGGTCGTCATGTCGGCATCTACAAACGCCAATTTGTCTAGCTCAATCGTCCCAAGCTGTCCGTCGCCTCTCACTTGGAGGAATCGCGGCCCTTCGCCCAGCAACTCGAAAGCACCGTGCCATCGGCCGAGATAATCGAGGACCGACTCGGCGATCCGAGCCCTACATGTTCCCCAGTCTTCGTAGTCAGCTGGACCGTCGAGCGCAGCCTGCGCTATACAAATGAGCAATCGCATCATGGCGATGCGTTCATGCGGACGGACGGCGAGGTCTTGGATTTCATGTCCGCGCTCAAACGCCCCTCGCAGGCTGACAGTTGCGGGCGCACCGTTTTTCCAGACAATCGGGATCCAAGCGTCAGTCGTAAGATTCATCAGGCTCCTTCACTTGGGTGGGCTTTAGGCCTTGCCGGGTGATCACGACGCCTTGGTCCGGGTCGTAAGACAGTCCGGTTGACTCGTTTGGGCTGGGCCATACGATTTCGCCGCTAGGCCGCACCAGCCCTAGGGCGGCAGAGAATACCGCGTAGTTTGATAGCCAACGCGGGGTCTCTGGCCTCTTGGCAACTGCCCAGAGAGGCACACGCACCATGTTTCGGTGTATGCCTTTGGCGGCATCGAATGACCAATAGCGGTCGTTTGCATCGATCTCAGTGCCGTCGAGCAGGAGGACACGAGAACTGTGTGGGTTCAGCACCCTAGTTTGAGTCGCCAGGACAAGCTGCGCCATAGGGCGCATGTTCCACCGCGTCTGAACCCCTTCTTCATCGTCCAGCGGAGGGTTTTGCCACACAGTTGTGGCGCATAGAGCCATCATTGCCATCCTGGCTTTCTGCTTCTCCAACTCCTCTCGCAGCTCGTTCCATGCAGGTGGTTCGCCATGTGTGGGCATTGCGTACGTAGCTTCGAGAATCGGGCGGATGTCATCGGGCAAGTTCATGGTGGACCTGTTACGCCACTGCTGGAGGGAGCGCAGGAGTACGTATGGGGCGTACACCCGGGCGCTCTTCCCGAAAGCTTCGCGAAGTGTCTTCACGTCTGCGTTGAGTAAGGCCATGTCGTCCAGCTCGGGTTCCTGAACCCAGACCTCAGGTGTAGAACAGGGACGCGGCCCTCGTTCATGGCGCCAAAGGCGGCCTAGCCGCTGCAGCAGCATATCGGTGGGAGCAAGATCGGTAATCAGGAGGTCCGAGTCGAGATCGACGCTCTGCTCGGCCACCTGCGTGGAAACCAAGACACAACCGTTCGGCCGACTGATCGAGCCTCTGCCGAGTCTGCTCATCCATTCAGTCTCAAGCTGTTCTCGCCGGAAAAAGGGAAACCGAGAATGCAGAAGCGCAATGCTTGGACCGCCTTCAACGTTACTGCTCCGCAACTTCCGGTAGGTCTGCTGTGCGTCATCTACCGTGTTGCGGATCCAGAGCACACATTCGCCGCACGATGCACGTTGAAGGACCTCTTCCATCGGCACCCCGCCTGAGAAGTGACGTATGTGGACCGCCTTCGAGGCCGGGGGTGAGCATTCACGTTCGAAGAACGTTTTGCCGACACCTGAAACCAGCGGATATGCCCGGCTGAGCGCCTGCGTGTCGGGAAGGCCGAGTAACTCGCATCTTCGACTCTCCGTCAATGTGGCAGACAAAATGATGACAGTGCAGTGCAACTCGCGGAGACGCTTCACAAGGCTGGTGATCAGTGTGCCGGTGTAGAGATCATATGTGTGAACTTCGTCGAGAATGACAACCTTACCAGCGAGCCCGAATTGGCGTACGAAGAAGTGCTTGGCGGCCACTATTCCCAGTAAAGCCTGATCGACAGTACCTACTCCACAAGGCGCCAGCAGGGATCGTTTAGCAGACGCGAACCACGACACCCCAGTCCGTGCATGTTCTCGCGCTTCAACGTCGCGACGGGTCGCGGGAGAGAGGTGGAGAAGCGCCTTTTCCATCAGCCAAGATGAGCTGTGTGCCAGTCGCAATTCCGTCGAATCCCCGGTGATCCGCTCAACAAAGGGGTCTAGCCGGGAATGAATCCGGTTGCTGGTGGTTTGAGTCGGCAACGCGAAGTAGAAGCCCGAGGCCGCGCCGTCTGCAATGAGCCGATAAGCCGCTGCCATTGCCGCTTCCGTCTTGCCACAACCCATCGGCCCCTCGATGACGTAAACGCCCGGCTCACAGATCACCTGCATCGCATTGGTTTGCAGGTCGTTCGCTTGCTCGATCTCCGGGAACAAGTCACCGAATGTCTGACGTTGTCGCGGGATTAGCCGCCCCCAGTTGATATTCTTGAGCGCCTTTTGGGCGCACGCGCCACTCTCCTGTGGATCCCAGCGCGTGCTCTGTGTGAAGTTCCTCTCGTCGCTGCCGATCCAGTCGGCGACGGTGATCAGGCCGGCAACTAACCATAGTGTCGCTTCGCTTGGCACCTGATCTGGTAACGGCCCAAATTCGTTTATCAGTTCCGAAGCTAGCCGTACACGTTCTTCTTCCCAAGGCTCGCAGACACGTACCCGTTCCCCTTTTACCCGTCCGTGATGAGCACCCACTATCGCGGCCCAGCGATGCAACCTTGAGTTGAGCATTAGCGACTGAACTGTAGCTTGGCTGATTTTTGCGTGATCTGTTTCCAGGCATCCCGCCAGTGTTTGTTCCAGGACTGACTGCTGCGCCAGCCATGCCTCAGACTTCCTCTGGAAGCCCGGCGACACCTTACCTATGTCATGGAGAGCTGCAAGGGCAGTAGCGCCTTGAGGGATCTCCTTCAGCAGCTCGGCAGGTAGAAAGGCTAACAGTGCTGCTGCAACCGAGCCTACGTTCAGGCAGTGATCTCTGACACTGATCCCCGGCTTTCCGTCCGCGGTTGTCTTGGCCCAACAATCTCGTGACGCAAAGAGCACCTCGGTTCGACAGCTAATACCATCGACACAACGTTCTGGCGAGGGGTCAAACCGGAGGCAGGGGGATCAGCGGCGCACGAACTTTCGCTAAAGTACCTGTTGCCCGGCAAACAGCTTCTGGTAAGCACTCCTAGCGTAGGGAAAGCGCAACCTAGTGTAAGTGACGGGCGTCACGGACGAGAGTTCTGTATCGGCGTTGCGGGAAACGCCTCCCAAACAGAAGAGACGCAAACTCCGCAAGCCGCGTGGGGACGCAGGGTAACCTCGCCGTCTACACGGGCCCCGGCCATCGCTTCACCTAACTTGAAATCAAACGGCGAGGGTCTCAAACCAGACAAATGCCTGGGGCGGAGAGCCTCGGAGATGTTTCTTTACAACCAACGCGTGAGCCAATCCGCAGGATCCCACACCTCCTCAAAGTTTGACATGGGTTGAATGGGATCGCAGACGTTAAGAGGTAGCAATCCACACTAGTGAAGTCGGATAGCCCTTTGGCGCTAGACACCCGTGCAGGCTGCCCGAAATCCTGAGGTTTTGATGCGAGCGACAGGCGCACCGGTTGAAGCAAAACCCGGTTTTCATCAAGTGACATTCCGAGAAAACTGCATACCGGTAGGACCGCATATGCATAGATACTAGCCGACTTCACATTACCGATTCTCCACGGCGAGAAGAGGGCTGTAAATCCGAGAACTGGTAGGCTCGATGAAGTGCTTTTTCCCGAGATTGTCTGCGGTAGATGCTCAGAAAAGACTCCGCTGCCATTGGAAAATGCGGCCGTACCTCCGATCGAGAAACGCCTGAATGTACCTTTTTTGCTCTCAATCCGACGAACTCTTTGAGGAAGCCAGACTTGTCGAGGCGGCTAGGCCGTTCGGGCGGCTTAGGATTGTCCGGTCCAGTTCGGGCACATTCGTCTGGATTGAGACCCCCATGAGCTCGTTCCATCAGAGCGAGACAATGGTTCACGTCGAGCTGAAGCTTTCAGCGGATGTCGACCGATCAATCAACACCTTCGATTGGGATTTGACACAGCAACTGATTGAATTCAGTAGGGACTGGCGGGGAGTCTTTCCCACCTACTTTTCGAAGCGAGCGCCGATGATCGTGACCTCTCACAAGAAATTGGTGCCTTTGCTTTTGAAGAAGTCCGCGCCTTTGACGTCGCTCAAACCGGGAGCCTCTGGGACAGTTCAGCTCGCGCCTCAAGGTCAAATGAATATTCGAGAGCCGCTTGATCCCCCCAGAGTGAGTTCCCCTAACGCGTCTCTTGATGACATCGCAGGCCAAGTCCGATACGTAGTTATCGACTCGATGCAAAAACGTTGCATGGAGGGAATGGCTCTGCTCTTGAGCGGAGGTGTCGACAGCACGATCTTGGCTGCGGTCGCGAGGAGACTGAACGTGCCCCTGAAGACATTCACCTTTGCGCTTCGCAGGCCGTCACTCCCCGATGTTGGATTACACAGCGACCGTTCGTGTGCCGCAGAGGTATCAGCTCGGTATGGGCACATGCACCAAGAAGTCTTGTTGGACGACGCTGATTTGATGGACAGCATCTCGATCTCCGCTTATCTCGGAGAGACGGCCAGGAGCACGATCGTCGACGAGTTGCCGGCTCACATCGCTGTGGCACGATTGTTGCATTCCTACGGCATTCGCCAGGTGCTCACCGGAGAAGCGGCAGACGATCTGTTTGGCGCTTTTCCGTCTACGTTGCGGTTTTATCGCGGCCAGCAACTCAGGTCATTTCTACAGCATGAACTCCTGGTTGGATTACCTGACGAATTAGCCATCGTTCAAAACATCTATTCCTTTTGGGGAATCTCGTTAGTCTTGCCTTACTGGACCGAAGAGCTTCGATCCATTGGCTATTGGCTACCGCTGGAACAGCGGATTGACAAGGAACGACTGATGAAGACCGTACTCCGCAGAGCTTTCGCAGATATGGTCCCGCAGCACCTCGTCTCGCGCCCTAAAGGAGTGCCCCGGGACTGCACCCAGATGCGCAGCGTACTTGAGTCCGCCTACGGCAGATCGTCAAATCGGTATCGGACCGCACTGAATAAAATGATGGAGAGGAGCTCCGTATGGCGAGAAAAGCAGTTGTCTACACTCCGGAACGGCTAGCCGAGCTTCAGGCGGCGATGGGGCAAGCGGAGATAGAGCTGGAAAACGCCAAACTGGCGTACTTCAATTCAGCGCCATACAAGAACGAACCGGTCCCTTACGAAAAACTCAAAGAGTATGCGGAAGCATTCATTGCGGCCAATTATGCTTTTCAGAAGGCTAGATTTGGGAAGGTCCATATACGCCTGGATGTCAGTCGTTTGTTGCGGGAGTAAACGACATCTGTTCACGATGAAGCTTTCGTCGCTCGGACTGCCAAACCACCCGGCGCAGAGCCGGAGCTTGTTGGGGAAACCGATCAGCGGCTCGGTCGGGATGACAATGCGCGGGAACCGACAGCTCGTCGCTTCTACTCTTCTTCTTCCGCTTCTTCACCGCGCTCGGCCTTGGCCGCGGAAATGATTTCTTCCACTTCTTCACCGCGCTCGGCCTTGGCCGCGGAAATGATCTTTTCCTGCTGCGCCTGCGGAACCACATCGTAGTGGTCCATCTCCATGGCAAAGCTGCCGCGGCCCTGGGTCAACGAAGTGAGGTCGGTGCCGTAGGTCAGCATCTCGGCCATGGGCACTTCGGCCTTGACGATGGTCTTGCCGGCCTTATTTTCCATGCCCTGAATGCGTCCGCGACGGCTGTTGAGGTCGCCCATGATGGAGCCGGCGAATTCGTCGGGAATCGTGATCTCGACGTTCATGATCGGCTCCAGCAGAGTGGGTTTGGCCTGCTCCATTGCCTTGCGAAAAGCAATGCGGCCGGCGGCCTTAAATGACAACTCGTTCGAGTCCACGTCGTGGTAAGAGCCGTCATAGAGGATGACCCTGAAATCCACCACCGGGAAGCCGGCGAGAAAGCCGCGCTGTGCGGCTTCGACGATGCCCTTCTCGACGGCGGTAATGTAGTTCTTGGGAATTGCGCCGCCGAAGATTTCGTTGACGAACTCGAAGTTGCCGCCCCGCGGCAGCGGCTCCATTTTGATCTTGCAGTCGCCGAACTGGCCGTGGCCGCCGCTCTGCTTCTTGTGGCGCCCCTGCACGTCGGCGCCCCCGCGAATGGTTTCGCGATACGGCACCTTCGGCGCTTTCAAGTTGACTTCGGTGTGATAGCGGTTCTTCAGCTTCGTAGCATTCAGCCGTTTCAAAGCAGCTGCTGCCTCGGGGATCTCGGGGGCCGCTTCAGCGTAATGTTGGATGGCCTCCTCTCGCTTACCCTCTCGTTCGGAGATCTTCCCCAGGTTGTAACGAATGTAGTACTCGTCCTTACCCAGGTTCAGAAGCGATTCCCACATCTTGCGTGCTTCTACGTCGCGGCCAAACACATCCCCTTCAAGACGCGCCAAGTTGCTATAGGAATTGACGTAGTCAACCTTCTGTTCCACCGCATGCTGATAGTCTGTTTTGGCAAGGTTAGACGCCTCATTCCGTGCCTTTTCGTCTCCGGAGGCGAAGGCAAGGTATTCGTGCACTGCGCCACGTGCGTTCCAATAATCCGAGAGGGCGTCGCGATCAGATGCAAATTCGGACTTTTCGAGGTCCCCGCGAAAGGCGTCAAGGTCTTCCAATAATCTTAAGGCCAATAAAAGGCTGTCATCGGTCGCCGCCTCCTCGCGCGTCTTCCAGAGGCGATGCGCTCGAATATAAAGCAGTGTTGCCTTGGCTGACCAAACTGTCTTCTCGATCGAGCGCTCCCTTGGCTTTTCACGGACGAGGACGAGTTCCTCCAGGAGTCTTTGTGCCTCGGAAAAACTCTTGTCCGTGTACTGCTCGACGTTGGCAATCGCAAGGTTGTATTTGGCCGCGAATGCCAGCGAAGGATCACCCTCTTTCATGACGTCTGAGAACAGCAATTTGGCCTCGTCGAGGCCCCTGTACCCCTTCAGCGTTTTTACGGTACCCAGATAGAACTTCGGCAGCACATCCGACGGGAACTTCTGGACACACTTGCCTAGATTCTCCTCAGCTAAACGGAGATCCTCTTCCGAGGCACTATTCTCGTACTGCTCCAGGGCACGAAGCCCCTGCGTGCAGAGCCGAAAGCTCGCCATCTCGCTGAATTGCAAGGTGCCATCAGTCCCGTTTGGCGCCCAAAAACTCACTTTTTGAACCTCTTGATCCTTCGATACGAACTTAAATTATATGCGATTTCGGAGGCGCATTCCCGTATCCCAATTGGTTCCCCGCCCACCGGCGGTAAGAGCCAGCTGGCCTCGGTTCGCCATCCCCAGCACAGTTTAACGTAAACTGCGGAGTCCTCTTCAGTACCGAAGACTGAGCTTTCGACTCTCCACGCGAAATATCGCCAAAAGAAGAAGATAACCTTGACGACAGAAGTCGGAGTCTCACCAATCAATTTTGGCAAGTCTTCGAGGATTCCCTCCGCCTTTTCGGGGGCAGGATTCAACTCGAAGTTGCGTTTGGTTTTCAGAGGTGATCCAGCCGCCGCCCAGATATCCCGTATCTGCCTCATTTCCCGTTGGATACACAAAAGGAAGAGTTCAGCGGGAGCAGCTTCGGACAGCTTGGTAGGGACACTAATGTTTGCCTCGCTCCTCCGGCGATAACGGACAATTACTGCAATCAAAATTCCACATCCCAGCAGAATCGCGATCGCGATGTCCCTCTCGTGCTTCACGACCCAGCCGACGATCACAGACTTTCGCTTCCATTCCTCCCAAGGGGATTGGAGTTTTTCATTGGTTCGCCGGAGACCCGCCTCCGCCCGATTTCGAACTCCCGCATCCTTAGATTTCAGGGCCTCCCCGTACTGCTTATAGGCGGCCTCGTAATCCTCGTCCTCCTCGCTCACGCCCGCCTGGATAAGCGTGCTGTCAAGATCGCGAGCGTCCTCACTGAAACCGTTCGTCCAAAACACTGGTCTGGTCTCGATTCGCCCTGCGGCATCTATTACGAGAACAGACAGCGCTAAGGGCGAATCGGGTTTCCCGTTCCCCTTATCCAGAGTCGGAAGGCGATAAACAGGCACATCCTGTGCCACCACCGTCGTCTTGTCCCCAGACGGCGGGAGAGCTGTCGGGTGGACATCGGCAGGCGATCCGTCGCCGTTAACCACGATTCCCGCTAAATGCGGATTCTTCAACAGGTTTGACCATTGCTTTTCATCCGGAGCACTTAACGGCCAGAGTGAGCCGGCAGTGACCTTCGAGGACGTTGCCACAGACGGGGCAAACAGGATCATCGCCTTTGCCTGGTTGAGAGCTGCCTCGACCCTATCTAGTTCTGCCTTGCTGAGAGTTGGATTCTTTGAAGTCAACGCTCCCGAATCGACTGCGGTGAACGTAATTCCGTTCAAAGAAAAGACTGCCCCCTCGATGTCCTTCAGCTCCTTTCCTGGCATCGCCGAGGCGAACTGGCGCGCGAACGATTCCCTCCAGCCGCTGGGTGCTCTGGCGGCCGGATTCAGAGCCAAAACGATCCGGTTCGCATCGAGCGTGGCAAAGAACCGACCTGCGATGTCCGCTGCCATCTTCGGATCCGGCGGCAGAACTTCGGCGCTTCCCGAGAGAACCACAAAGTCGAGCGGGTGCTCTCTCGCGATATGGTTGGTTTCCAAAATAGCGGCGGTCAGCACAGACAGGTTACGGACGTAGCGATCGTTGTCTCGCGGATCACCCGCTCTTGGTTCCCGAATGTCCGGCACCTGAATCTGGACGCTACGGATGGTTTGTGTGTGCCCAACGACGACGAGTGGCCCCAGCAGTCCTAACGATGTCACAAGAATTCTCGGCCACCGAACCATAACGGGATGATATCCGGTATTTTGTTACGAGGGGGAACTCTCTTTGTCGAGCCGGATCACGCATGCCAAACTAGGAGAGATTCAGGGAGCAGCCACAGACTACTGGTCGGGTAGATCTCCGGTATCGAAGACGGTTCTTCCACTCTGGATGGCAGACGTCACCTTGCGCTTCGCAAGGCAGGCACTGAACCGCGAAGATCCAAGAATCAAGGATCCCAATCTTCTTACTCTTTGGAAGATCCTCGATCAAGCCGCCCGGATGAACCTAACAGAGCAGCCAACTTGGTTTGCCTATCTGGAGGCTGCCTTGCATATGAGTGAACGGATGCTCGGCGCTCAGTTATCGAAAGTGCCGGGACAGAAACCACATCTTGCCATCGAAATATCTCGCTTGCGAGGGAAGCCGTGTGGAGCTTACTCGACACCGCATTTTATTGTTCACGCGGTCCTGTCGGATGTCTTTGCGACAACCAACGGCAGCAAGCGACTCAACATGCTCGACCTGTCTGTGGAGGCAGGTCATTTCCCGATCAGTGTGGTAGCCCATACCCCACCGGACGCAGAGATCAGTTTCTATGCAGTGGACCGCGATCCGATAGCTCTCCGGCTGACGAATAAGCTGTTTTCCTTTGCGGCAGAACACAGCCAAAGCAAGGCCAAGGAGCTCTTCTCGACCTGTAGAGACAGTCTGCTTGATGCGCTTCCTTCAAAATGGCCCTCCAGCTTCGACGTCGTTCTCGGAAACCCTCCCTGGGCTGGCACCAAGAATAGCTACAACCGCACGATCAAGCACGCGTTCGCTCCTTGGCTTTCGCACAACTTTGATCTCTATCTGGCTTTCATCCTTCGAGCCAGTCAATACGTGAAGCCAGGCGGGACGCTCGCGTTCGTCGTTCCCTGCACGCTCTTGTTCAACGATAGTGCGATACGAATCCGCGAACATCTTCTGGAAAATTACGATGTGATTTCGATGCGACTGTTTCCACGGCGCAGCTTCATTGAAGTGCCATGCCTGATTCCCATTGCGATGGTACTCAGTAAGAAGAACGGAGCTCAGTCGACAAAGAACAAAACGCTGATTGAATATCATCCCCATCCGCTTGGGGGGCGACTTCGGCCGCGCACAACGTCACGGTCGTTTGCTCCCGAGATCTGGCGCAAAGATCCGATGAAATCATTTCACCCTATCGTTGGGCCTCAATATTCCGCATACCTCAGGCATTTTGCTTCCTTGCCTCGATTGAGTGAACAAGGGCTTGTACTTGGCCCTGCCAAGTTAGAGACAAATAATACTATGCCGCTCAAATTGTCCTTTCGTGGATTCCACGCGAGAGACATACGCATCTTTCACGCTTGTCGGCGGAATTGCCGCGTCTACCAGATCGACACGCAGTGTTTTGCATTGCCCCCCGATCCCGCGCACCTCCGCGCCCGCAAGGTCGTGTTCCAGAACTTTCGCTATATGACCCATGAAAGACGACTGGTTGCGGCTGGAATCGGACCAGATGAATACGGAGTGAGCACGGCTGCGCAATTTATTCCTCATCGGGGGAGATTGACCGACTTCTACACTGCTCTGTTGAATTCGTCAGTTGTCAACTCTTGGTTTAAGCTCGCGGACGTGAGCCGTTCGATCAAGATTGCTCTGGTTCGCAACATCCCTGTGGCTCTCGATAACGATCTCGTGCGTGAGATAGATGAGACTGCGGCGCGGACGCGGACGGCGCTCTCATCCCTTCATGATCGACTGGAGCAATGCCCGAACTCGATCCGAGAAGACCAGTATCGAGGACGCGATCGCGAGGTTTACCTGGAATTTCGACAAAACTTGGATCGTATGGAGTCTCTGTTTTTCGACCTGTACAAACTGTCAGATAAGCAAAAGCGGATGGCCACCACATTGTCCGGCATTAGAGTCTTTTGAAGCTTCTCGGACTTCATATCGCGCTATTTGAACAACTCGGGATCTGTGCGGTCAAATCTCGACCCCGCGAGCGGATAGCTATCCACCTCACGCGCGAGGATTAGGGGAATACGACGTCAACGGCTCTGATGTGCCTGAGGTGGCAAATCGGATTCGCTACCCACAAGCGGACTTACCATCCGTATGGCCAAGATCTCTCACCTTCTGGTTTGCCGACTAATACGGGCACTCAGCGACTACTCGCCCTGATTCGGTTGATTGGTTGATTTGCCAAAAAGCCGAGAACCCGCCGTTTTCGCAATGATGAGGCCGATGGCAATCACGCTGCTGATTACGGCGAGCAATGGCCTGGCTGCGTCGCAGGACAAGGCGAAGGCGAAATCCCCGATCTTTAGCTACTGGCACAACTGGACCGACCGGAACGGCGTCAGCCACATGGCGAAGTGTGAGATGGACGGGATGGACCATTTCGTTCTACAGAGCATGTCCAAGCCGGCGGACCCGCAATGGCAGGCGTCAATCGTCCGGGGTAGCTCAGGTTATTGTGACGGTGCAGCCGGATGGATGGAAGGGCTCGTGGCATCAGGATCCCAAGGTGCAATGGATCATCCCGCGTCAAGGAACACATTCCAGGATGCGGTGGGCATGCCTAGCCACGCTGGGTGAGTAGCCGGCATCGAGCGCGGCTCGCTCCTGGCTCTTAAGCGCGGCGATACCTTGGAGAAACTTCGCTTGCCGCGGTGAGAACTCACGAAGGTCAAGGGTGGAACGCGGACAGCGGTTCAGATCGACCGTTCGACCCGTCGAATCAGCATCGAGGGGTTAACCTTCAGCGTGGTCGACAGATTGAATAACGTTCGCAGTGACGGCGACTTCTCCCCGCGCTCCAGTTGCCCAATGTACGTCCGATGATAGCCGGCACGTGCGGCAAGTTCTTCCTGGGACAGATCGCGGCTCTCACGGACGCTCCTTAACACTCGCCCGAAGGCCCTCTCTGGGCTGTTTCCGCGCCCTGACGGTGCCGTGGGCTTCGCCATAAGCCACGATCATCTGGGCGATGAATACTATTGTGCGACCGACTATAGTATTCAATTATCTTGCTGAAACGAGGGCTGAGACGGACAATTGAGGCGTGATGTGTCTGGCCAAGCGTACCAATTCTCCACCCACGCTAAAGCAGCTTTCGTCGGACGATGGAATGCTTCGACCGAGTCAGATCACAAATGGAGGTTCGAAATGGCGCACGATCTCTCCCGTGATGCTGACGGAAACGCGGAGATGATGTACGTGGGCGATGAGATGCCCTGGCACAAACTCGGCACGAAGTTAGACGTGCCGCCCGCGACCGCCGAAGAAGCAATCAAGGCCGCACGTCTGGGCTGGAGAGTTCTTAAGAAGCAATTGTTTGTTGGCGACGAGCACCGCCCACTTCCTGGCGAGTATGCAATCGTCCGTGAAGACCGCTGGGAGCGTAAGGAAGACGGAGCAGTCTTTGGGACTGTGAAGCACGACTATCAGACGCTTCAGAACACCGAGGCATTCACGTTCTTCGACCCCATTATCAAGGCAGGAACAGCGTTCTACGAGACGGCCGGTGCGCTGGGAAAGGGCGAACGGGTCTGGGTCCTCGTTCGTGTCATTGGCCAACAAGAGATCGTCCCGGGCGACTTTGTCTCCAAATACCTACTGCTGAGCAACAGCCACGACGGCAAGGGGGCAGTTCATGTCAAGTTCACCCCGGTTCGCGTTGTCTGCCGCAACACACTGAACCAGGCGATGGAGCGCGGGCCAACCCTTCGCATTGCACACACACTGTCGATGAAGGACCGACTCAAAGAAATTGCCGAGGCGGTCAAACGAATAGACGCCCGCTTTAGTGAGCTTGAAGCGACATTCCGCCGCCTTGCAGCCATTCATATGAGCACGCAGCGCCTCACTGAATATTTGCAGATAGTTTTTCCGGAACCTAAACGTCTTTCAGATGAGCGGGTTTACGTCCGTGCTAGGCGACACATGCAGGAAGATCGGGATGCGGCCGAAAGGCTTTTCAAAAACGGCAAGGGTAACGACATCGAGGAAGTAGCCGGTACTTTATGGGCAGCTTACAACGGTGTGACCGAGTACGTGGACTTTCACAAATACAAGACTGGCGACGGGAAATGGTTGGAAACGATATGGTTCGGCGCCGGTGACGCCACTAAGACTCGCGCCTTCGATGCTGCGCTAAGGATCGCTCAAGCCAGGAATCAGCCGATTGGTACGGCGTAGAGTCTCTCCTTTGTATAGGTCGGCAATGCACACTTTGTACGCGCTTGCCCGAAATCTTGTTTTTGGAGCAGAGAGTGAAGAGGTGGCAGCTTCAAAGTCCTGCTTCCAGATGTATTTCCGGCGCGCCCACCATCGGGCGAGCATTCTGGCCATTTTGTGAATTATCTTTTGGGGTTAAGCAACCTTCGGGATAATAGGTTGGTTTATCGGTTTATCTGAGGGTTACTTCAATCGTAGGACGTCTGCGGGAAGTTTCAGTCTCCGCTGTGTAAAATCTGGAGATGTTCATGGGTAGGGCCGGTGCAGATTTGCCGATCGAGCCGAAAGAATTACTTCGCATCTTGGCTGAAAAGATCACCGATATAGCAGTGAAACAGGTTGGCGGTAATGTTGATGACTACAAGCCCTGGACGCAGCTAATTTTTAAGTTGCTTGAGGAATTGGCGACTGAGCGCGGCGGCATTCCGGTCTTCACATGCGCGGGGCAGAGCGAATTCATGCTCGACTTCGTGTGGTTGCATCGGGACGACTATGTCAGCCACATCAAAACGGCTATGGGCGTGGAGATCGAGTGGGCTTCGAAATTCAAGTCCGATGTTTGCCTCGAAGAATTGGCGCTGGACTTCCGCAAACTGCTTTGTTTCAAAGCACCCCCTAAACTGTTTATCTTTGATTGTCCGGAGCAGGCTAGTAAGGCAGCAAATGAGATGTTGGAACGATACCTTAAGACGTTTACACAGCACGCGAAAGGCGAGTGTTATGTCTTGGTCGAGTTCTACAAAAATAAGAAGAGTCACCTATATGAACAGCGATCACAAATTTGGTGCGTTTCTGAACACGGCGTAAAGGCGGAACGGCTTGAAGAGGCCTAGGAGATAGCGTGAAATGAGGAATGACCGGGCAGACCTGACGAAAGCGGGCGTGGAGCCGCTTAGTTCACTCGAACGATTGTTGGTTCTGATTCCAAGTATGGAGGCACGCGCTTCCTACGCCCCGCCAACCGGCGCTCCGTTACCGCAAGCCCCCATCTCTTGATTGAGCCAAGGATGGGGAACTCTGGTCCTGTTCCCTCGCAGTTTGGGAAAATTGCAACCGTAACTAACGTTGCGTCTGTTTGCCTACACTCTAGTAGCCCGGAAGGCTCCCCACGTATAGAGTCTCGCTCTGAGACACCGCCAAAACCCTGTTAAATTCCACCACCGGAGGAGAGAGGGACGCGCGTTAGTCGTGTCAGCGACCTCGGATTATCCTCCAAGGTTCGGTGGTGGCATCTGAGATTCGTGCACATCAGAAACTTGCGTTTACGGGCAGGCAAACCTCACGATCTCGCGTTCCCCAAAATCAGGCACTTAGCTGGAGCAGATTGGCGGGGTAATTGGGCAAGCCGTGGAATGCTCATTGAGCGGTGCCATTGCTGGCGTTGACCGTCGCGCAGGCTCAATTCATGCAGCGGCGATTTCGCACCAACTGAAATAGGAAAGGGACGACCGACGGATGGCCGACGACTCAGGAGTTATGGCATGATTGCTCGAAGTCCACTGGAGTTCAACATGTCGATCCGGCCAGTTAAGCGGCTCATCAAATCTAAACCAACGCTCGAAGGTTCGGGAGTCCATCTTCGCCGGGCCTTCGGCTTTGGAAACACAACAGACTTCGATCCGTTCCTCCTCCTGGACGATTTCCGCAACGACGTTCCAGAAGACTATTTGGCCGGATTCCCGTGGCATCCACATCGTGGAATCGAGACGATCACATACGTGCTGGCCGGAACCGTAGCGCATGGGGACAGCATGGGTAACAGCGGGGTCATCGGCGCCGGGGATGTGCAGTGGATGACGGCGGGCAGCGGCATTATTCACCAGGAGATGCCGAAGGGGGATCCTGCAGGCCGAATGCACGGATTTCAATTGTGGGGCAATCTGCCCTCTTCACTCAAGATGACCTCGCCCCGTTACCAGGAAGTGAAATCCCACGAGATACCCGACATCACCGACGACGATGGCACTCACGTGCGAGTTGTCTGCGGGGAGTTTTGGGGAAAGACAAGGTCCAGTAGAAGGAGTTGCCGCCGATCCTATCTACCTCGACCTGTCGGTCTCTCCAGGCAAAAGAAAGACTCTTCCGGTTGAAACGGTTCGTCATGCTTTCGCTTATGTATTCGCAGGGAGCGGAAAATTTTGCAATGCGTCAGGTCCACTGACGGTGCCGACCGAGGCGATTCAATGGCTGGACACCAATCCTCCCGTGGAGGCGGATAATCGTTCCCTGGTGCTGTTTGACCGCGGTGACGAAGTCACGGTTCAGGCCGGAGACGATGGAATCCGATTTCTGCTCGTCTCGGGAAAGCCACTGGAAGAGCCCGTCGCTTGGTATGGTCCGATCGTGATGAACACACAGGAGCAACTGCGGCAAGCTTTCACTGAAATCCAGGAAGGAACTTTCCTGAAAGAGGGGACGAAACCAAGGAGTCAATGAAAACCTTCCAAAGGTGAGACGGAACGTTTGTGGAGGTCCTCGTGCCCATCCTTCGATCTTGTAAGACATGTGGTCGCCAGAACCGCATTCCCGCGGAGCATCTAGCGGATACGGGACGCTGCGGCGCTTGCAAAGCATCTCTGAGTCCCGTTGGTGAGCCGCTGGACGTAGATTCTCCCTTGTTCGACGAGATCATCCAAAAGGCCCGCGTCCCTGTGCTGGTCGATTTCTGGGCTGCCTGGTGTGGTCCTTGCCGGATGGCAGCTCCGGAAGTGACGCGCACTGCTGCAGACATGACCGGACGTGCCATCGTCCTCAAGGTAGACACGGAACGGCATCCTGACCTGGCTTCCCGCTTCAATGTGCGTGGCATTCCAAACTTCGCCGTTTTCTCCCGCGGTCGTCTCGTCAAGCAGCAAGCGGGACTAGTGGACCATGAGCAAATGGAAAGTTGGCTGGAATCCGCAGCTCAAGGCTCTGTGGGCTAGTTGCAGCAGAATAGGTAAGAGAGAACCGCGCGCTCCTTGAAACTGAGCCCGTCAGATGGACGCTAGGGCGTTCAACACGACTAATCTGCTTTGACCCTTTGACCGGCACGACCCACGGCTTCAGGGTCATGGCCGCCGGCATATCGGCGGTATGGGCGTTTCTCATCAACTTGATTGTCGAACAGCCCAAGTTCGGGATCGCCCCTTATTTGCACTACAACAGCTCTCGACGGTTCCTGCAGCAACTTACTGAGAGTCGAGGAATTTGCGAATGAGTGCCACCGTTTCCGCAGGGCGCTCTTCCATCAGCCAATGCCCGGAGCCACCGACGACCGCCTCTTGAACATTGGTCGCAATGTTTCGCATGATCACTGCCTGGAGTGGACCAAAGGATTTCTCTCCGCCAACGGCCAGCACGGGCATCGTGAGCTTCACGCGCGCGAAGACTTCATTGTCCTTTGCATCCTGGGAAAACGCAGTGAACTGGGCAAATCCAGCCCGCATTCCCCCTGGTTGCGCGTAAGTGGCGGCAAAGAAATTTCTGGTCGCTTCGTCAGGTTTGGAGGGGTCGCCCGTGAAGTCATTCCAAATTCGATCAAAGTAGATGCGCTCACGCCCAACTACGAGCCGTTCTGCATCCGGACCATGAAAATTGAAATGCCAGACTCCGGGATTCAGCAGAATCTCCTTCCACGGTTCGATCCCCGGAATCGGCGCGTCCATTACGACCAGCCGCTCAACCTTGTCCGAATACGTGGCAGCGTAGGCGTAAGCCACCATGTTGCCGATGTCGTGCGCGACAACAAACGTGTTGTCATATCCCAACGCAATCACGACCGCGCGCATGTCTTGGGCCTGCGTCTTCTTGTCATACCCAGATTCGGGCTTCGATGACTTCCCAATTCCGCGAAGGTCCGGCACCACAACGGTGTGATCCTTCATGAGATCCGCGGCCAGAGCAGCCCAGGAGTCGCTGTTCTCAGCGTATCCGTGAATGAGCACCACTGCCGGTCCCGTTCCTCCCCAGCGCACGAAGATATCCGCTCCTTCCTGGCTGTGAATGGTCTTTGCCTGAAAACTGGCCGGCAGAGATGGCGGCGCGGTAGAACCTCGAAGCATGATTCGTTCACCCTAACGTTTGGATTTCAGCGCTAATCGCGATTGCGCCATGCACGACATGATAAAACGTTTCTACGGTCAGGGCGGTCCTCAGAAGTTCAAGCCCTTCAATGACATTGTTTCATATCAGAATCCCGAGCCAATTACTGCGCGAATCGTCGGACACTCGGAAACGATCGCTCGCTGCCGACTGGATGAATAGTCGGCTACGCTTCCCTGTGTCCAGCCCCTCGGGACGCGTTTAGGCACGAGGGCGGAACGGGCGTTTCCCGTCAACTTGACGCGGGACAGCCCAACTTCCGGATTGATCCTCACTCAGGAACAATCGCTAAGGTGTCAGGAGTGGCCATCTCCGGTTTGCCTACACGGCGTTTCGTAAACCTTGCGGTGTCGCACAAGATCTACTTTCGCTTCAGGCACAAGACGCCGTCGAATGTACCTTCTAATCCTCAGAAGAACGCTGGTAGCATTGGGTTGCTTAACGGGAAATGTCTTTCCCGCGCTTATGCTTGCTCTCCGCGACAATCTGGCCGAATGCTTCAGCGCCCTGCGTGCGCACAAGCTGCGCTCCTCGCTCACGATGCTGGGGCTGACGATGGGTGTGGCGACTCTCATCACGGTCACGACCCTGGTGCAGGGCGCGAACGTTTTTGTTGAACAGAAGATCGCCAATCTGGGCACCAACGTTTTTCAGGTCGCGCGCACTCCCTTCGCAGTCCTCGACTTCAACAGCGTCATCAAGGCGCTGAAGTACAGGAAGATTGAGCTCGACGACATGCAAGCCATAGCCGACCGATGCACCGCCTGCGGAGATGTCGGCGCCAGCGCCAGCACTACCGTCCGCGTGCGGTATGGCAACAAAGAGGTGACGGATGTGAACCTCTCCGGCCAAACCGCGACCATGGCGTATATTGACACGCGCCCCGTCGAGCGAGGCCGCTACTTCACGCCCTCCGAAGCCGAACACCGCACCAACGTCTGCCTGATCGGCGACACGCTGGTGCAGCAGTTGTTTCTCGGTGTGGACCCCCTCGGGAAGACCATGCGCATCGGCATGGATGAGTACACGGTGATCGGCACCATAGAGAAGATCGGCAACGTGCTCGGCCAGGACCAGGACAACTTCGTTATGGTTCCGCTCTCGAGTTTCCTGCGCATGCAGGGCGCACATGCCAGCCTCATCATCAACGTCAAGACGAGCGCTGAGAGGTTTGAGGCGGCCCAGGGCCAGGCACAGCTTACCTTGCGCGCACGGCACCACCTCACACCGAAAATGGAGGACGACTTCTTCATCGGCACCAAGGAAAGTTACATGGCTTTGTGGCGCAGCATCAGCTCGGCATTTTTTGCCGTGTTCCTTATGGTGAGCGCGATCTCGGTTGTCGTCGGCGGCATCGTCATCATGAACGTTATGCTGGTGAGTGTAACGGCGCGCCGCCGGGAGATCGGCGTGCGACGCGCAGTGGGCGCAGCCAGGCTGGACATCGTGTGGCAGTTCATTGCGGAAAGCGTCACACAATGTATCGCCGGGGGACTGGTTGGCATCGCGCTGGGATTCTTGATCGCGCTGCTGCTGCGATCGTTTACCCCGTTCCCCGCCTCTGTGCAGAGCTGGGTGGCAGTGTTGGGAGTGTTCTTGAGCTCCGGGGTTGGACTGTTTTTCGGAATCTATCCCGCATTCCGCGCGTCACGGCTGGATCCGATCGTCGCCATGAGGTCTGACTGATGGCGATTATGACAGCTTCGCAAGCTCGGGAAAATTTCCTGGCTGCGGTGGACACGCTGCGCTCGTCCAAGGTGCGTTCCGCCTTGACCGTGCTCGGCATCGTCATCGGGGTGTCCTCGGTGATTTCCATGGCGGCAATCATTCAGGGCCTGAACAAGTTCGTGCAGGACAAAGTGGAATCCCTCGGCTCGCGCACTTACTTTCTTACGCGATTTCAACCGGGGTTAGACCCTTCACACATGCCAGAGCGCATCCGCACACGCAAATATCTTGAATATAACTATGCCGATTTCATCCGGCAGGCCGCTCCCGACGTGCAGTTCGTGACCACGTTTGGCACGCGCGCCTTTGTCTTCGGCGACACCAACCTCATCACCAGCGGCGGCCGCAGCGTCGAGAAGGTTTTCGTGCGCGGCACTGAGCCGCAGTTCACCGACGCGTTTCCACTGTTCTCAGTTGGGCGTGGCCGCTTTATCAGCACCTTCGATCAGGAACACGCGCGGCCGGTGGTGGTACTGGGGGCGGCTATCAATGAATCGCTTTTTCCCTACACGGACGCCGTGGGCAAGACAGTGCGGCTCAACGGCGCTCTCTACGAGGTCATCGGGGTCTTTGAGCACGACCCAGGTCTGTTTGGCGCCCCAGGCGTGGACATGTTCGCCATCATCCCGCTCAGCAACTTCAAGAAGCAGTACCCGGAGGACAAGGAGCTGATCATTGCCTTCACGGTCCCGGAGAACGTCAGCGTCGGGACGGCGCAGGGCGAGGTCATTCAAGCAATGCGCCGCCTGCGGCATATTCCCGCGAACAAGGAAAATGATTTCGAGCTGAGCTCGCCGGACTTCCTCAGCAGGATATGGAATCAACTAACGGGTGCGCTGGTGATTCTCACAACCGTAATCAGCTCCGTAGGACTGCTCGTAGGCGGCGTTGGCGTGATGAATATCATGCTTATCTCGGTGACCGAGCGCACCCAGGAAATTGGCCTGCGTAAAGCAATCGGCGCCCGCCGTGTGGATATCCGCCTGCAGTTCTTACTGGAGGCCGTAGTCCTCACACTGGTCGGCGGCACAATCGGAATTTTGATCGGGGCCGGCGTATCTATGCTGGTGCGCACTTTCGTGCCTTCGATTCCTGCTACCCTGTCCTATCTGTGGGTGTCGATCGGGTTCACGATCTCCGTCGGAGTGGGCTTGTTCTTCGGCTACTATCCGGCGAATCTGGCGGCTAACCTCGATCCCATCGTCTGCCTACGGTACGAATGAAGCCACGTAACTCGTCTATGTCCTGCGAATCTGGCGATTCTGGACGAGTGGTCGGCGATCCGGAACCAATCCATATGAGCTCCGACCCGAAGATTGTCCCGAAGTCGGGTTCGGGGAAGTCACTTGGACATATTGTCGGCGTTCCGTCCTTGTGGCTGCGAGGCACTAAGTTGCGGCTTCGCTTTCTCCCGAAGGAAGAAACCCGTATCATAGGCTTTTGGCCCATCCTATGAAGAAAATTGAGCCAGACAGAAGACGATCGCACGCGAGGCCGGGTTCTCTCACTTTGCTGTCCCGAAAAGCCGATGCGAATTCTGATTGCTGCGATTCCTCCGGTACGGCCGCTTGATGTAGTCGGTCCGATTGAAGTCTTCGGGGATGCAAATCGGCTGCGCGGCGGTGATCCCGTCTACTCGGTGGAGATTGCTGTCTCCGGCGAGGAGAAGTTGATGGATACGCACTTCAAGATGCCAATGCTCGCTGATCGCACATACCGTGATGCTGCCCCGCGTGCGCATTCATTACGCTCAGAATTTGGCGCACACAGAAAGGTCCTTTTATGGCAACACAACTGCTTGGGCGAGAGTTAAGCAACCGAGAGTTCTTCATTCAGAGATGGGAGCAAGAGTATCCCGCCTTCATGCGGGTGTTCAAAGCACTGCCGGCTAATCGTCTCGATTACCGGCCCCATCCCCGCTCACGCTCGGCGGAAGAACTGGTCGCTCTCCTGGTTTCGGCCCAGCAGAGTTGTATTCAACTTTGCAAAAGCCGGAAAAGTTTTTACAGCGGTTTGCGCTGGCAGGACCCCGCGAGTTTCGGCGATCTGGACCAGGTGATCTCCGATTACGGGCGCGATCATGACATCCTTGCAATTCAGTTGCATTCCTTGGACGACAACGGTTGGAACCACCAAGCATGGTTGATTCAAGGCGCAGAAGAGATCCTGCTCAAAGACACGGTGGGTGGGCTGTTGTGGATTGCGTTGTTCGATATCGTTCACCATCGCGGACAATTGAGCACGTACATTCGACCGATGGGCGGAAAAGTCCCGAGCATTTATGGGCCTTCGGCCGATGATGCCGGTGAATGGCACTAATCGCTCCCGGATGACGCGCAACCCTGAAGTAATCCCCAAGGTGGTTTGCTGACCATTCTGAAATTATCGCCTGTGGGCGGGAACCGAAATGTCGAATGCGTGAGCTTGTACGATAGCCGCTCAGCGACGGCGTGCTGCCTGCTTGCCTTCACCCAATTCTGCTCTGTCCTGCCCTTGCGCAACGATGAAATGTCACACGGAACGGTGATGGTTGCCGCAGAACCAGAAACCAGAAAGGGCGTACAAATTCGACAATGTGTTGGTCCCTTTGAGGGAAGCACAAGGCTAAGACTGTTCGTCATTCCCAGGTAGTAAACATGCGAACCTGCCTTGTCAGTAGTGTGAACCTCGGTAGCTGGTACAGCCGTGGTGACGAGCCTGCGACCCTCTCCCTGCCACTTGGTTTGCTTTCACTTGCCGCTGTACTCGAAAACATCGGGCAGCAAGTCGATCTCGTCGATTTCAACTATTCACTGTGCAACCACGAGTTGTCTCTCGACGACAAGTTCTACTCGACTGCCGCGGCTCGCATCGCTGCTGTATCGCCTGACTTAATCGGGTTCTCAACGATGTGTAATTCCTATCACATTACTCTCCGCATGGCAGAGGCGATTAAGTCCATACTGCCGGGGATACCCGTTCTGTTCGGTGGTCCTCAGTCCTCGGTAGTAGACACGGAAACGCTAGCGGCATTCCCCTTCGTCGACGTGATCTTACGTGGCGAAGCGGAGCAAACGCTGCCCCAGCTGATAGCTGAAATCTCATCAGGCACAGGCACCTATGATGTGCCAGGCCTCACCTATCGCAGCGAGGGCCGCATAGTCCGCAATTGCGACGCCCCCTTGATACCGGACCTGGACTCCCTTCCCATACCTGCGTACCACCTCTTTCCTCACGGCCTCGGGGGCGCGCCAGCAATTGACGTAGGGCGGGGCTGTCCTTTCGCATGCACGTTCTGTTCAACCTCAGGTTTCTGGAAGCGGCGGTTCAGGACCAAGTCGATCGACCGGATCGTGCAAGAGATGCGGATGCTCAAAGAGAAATATGGGGCGACCAACTTCACGTTGATGCACGACTTGTTCACGGTCAACCGGAAGCGGGTGCATGTTTTTTGCGACCGATTACAGTCGGAGAAAATGGATGTCACCTGGTCGTGTAGCGCGCGCGTCGATTGCGTCGATCGGGAGTTACTGCAGCACATGGCCGACTCTGGATGTCGGGGGGTGTTTTACGGTGTGGAAACCGGTTCGGCCCGAATGCAAAGAGAGATCCGCAAGAATTTGAAGCTGGACCAGGTTTCGGTGGCAGTGGACGCAACTCTAGATGCCGAAATGAACACGACCGTGTCGTTTATCACCGGTTTCCCTACCGAAACAACAGAGGACCTGCGCCAAACCATGGACGTCATTCAATCGATGCTTGGGCGATCCCAAGTCAGCGTCCAACTGCATCTCCTGGCGCCTCAGGTGGGCACTCCGGATTACGACCGTTATGGCGGCAGAGTCGCATTCGATGGCTACTATTCCGACATTGCCGGAGCCGGGCAGAAGTTTCTGGAGCACGATTGGTTCAGGCAATACCCAGCATTGTTCAGTAGCTTCTCTTACTTCCAGACCGACAATCTTCCCCGACAACTCGTGCGCGGAGTTGACCTCTTTGTTCACGGGCCAGCTTCGGCCATGCGGCAGACGGTGCTTCACTTACTCGAGCGGGGATGCACGCTATGGGATGCCTATCGCGACTGGCGGGACTGGGCCGACCCTCGCGGTTTAGCTGGCGGGCCGATGGCTGACCAGGCTGCGGATGACTTTCTACTGGACTTCTACGAATTTGCTGCTGACCAGGTAGCTGCCGGACGCGCCGACTTTGACCTGGGAAAAGCACGCGATGAGATTGTAGCCTTCTACCTCCGTTACTACGGACAAGTTCCGGTCCGCTTTGTCGGACCAACTAGTACGGAGACACCTGCGGAAACGATGGGGGTTCCAAATGGGATTCACGACGTTAGGTCTGATGCTGGGGTATGCGTGTAACGCTCGTTGCAGGTCTTGCCTCTGGGGCGATTCCATCAACCATGGAGCACGCATGAGTGTCGAGGATGCCTGCTCCTGGATTGATCAGACACACGCCTTGGGCAACTTGATGCTTGTGGGCTTCAGCGGAGGCGAGCCCTTTCTGTATCAAAGCGAGATGAAGGCAATTGCTCGATACGCGTGTAAGGAGTACGGAATTCCATCCGTCGCGGCGACGAATTGCTTTTGGGCGGTCACTCCGGAAAAAGCGGAGGCAATCCTGCATTCTTTGCACGACGTGGGCATGCGCCGTCTGTTAATAAGCGTCGACGACTTCCATCAAGAGTGGGTCCCCTTGGAAAGGGTGCGAAATTGCTTGACTGCCGCGCAGTCGCTGGAGATGGATTGTACCCTTCAGTGTGTAGTCACGTCCTCCAGCAAGAAGCTCAATGACTATCTCGAAGCGCTTGGAGTTTCGCGGGGCGAACGTCTTTTCGCCTCGGAAATACCATGCACGCCGGTGGGGGCTGCCGCGACCCAGATCGCCAGCAGTGAATTTCCCGTCCACGCCGGCATACCAAACGACTACTGCACCATGCTGCAGGCGTTGAGTGTTCTGCCGGAAGGAAATGTCCATCTTTGTTGCGGCCCCGCCTTTACAGGCGATGCTCTCGACGCCGGAAATCTGCATACCGAGCAGCTGGATGCAATCATCGAGAAAGCCGAATGGAACCCGATTTTCAACGCGCTCGCCTTGGGGAATGGCCCTTGTCACTTGGCCGCAGCATTGACCGAAGAAGGACATAGCGACTTCTTTCTTCCCGGCTACACGTCGAGCTGCCACGCTTGCCACCATATCTTCGGCCAGCCAGGCATCGTGTCGGCACTGCGAGAGAAGTTGGAACCGCAGTGTGCCGAACTGTTCTTGAAGCGAACGATTTTGGACCAGGTGACAAGTGACAGGAATGCCGACCTACTCAGAATCTGATCCTTTGGTGTGCGCCGGTCGCTCATGCGGGACGGTTCCCTATGCGATTGGCCACTTGGATCGGGCACGATTACTTGGACGGGAGGTGACGATACGAAGGACGAAAGGAGATAGACATGCCAGAAGAGAAAACGGTCCTGACTCATGCGCACAAAGACAAGCTCTTCAGTAAGTTGCGCGAAGACTCAAAGTTTCGCGAGCTGATGAAGAAAGACTGGCGGGCCGCCCTTAAGGAAACTGACATCGATCCCGAGACCGTTGTCAAGGGCACGCTTAGCCGTCAGGAGATTGATAACTTTGCTCGGCAGCGAGCGGGATGGGAGATCATCATTGTTATTTTCGCACGTGACACCGGTCTCGAGCGCGTCAGTCTCAGCGAAGCAGTAAACTTTGAAGCACGGTAAATAACGGCAACACGACCACCCTATATCAAACAACTTGGTTTGAGTGCTTGTACGGTTTGTGTGACTCAGACCGGGTTAATTTCTGTCCTACGGTGGACCGCTACATCCCGTCCAAGTATTTATTACCGAGTTGCGGCAACCTTGTGGGGGAGAGTAGGAATGGCCTATAGCTTGCAGCGCACGTTTGAGACCAAAGACGATCTGCATCGTGCCACGGCGCGCCTCAGTTCGAGAGTCAGGGTCAGTCCCGGCGACGCCTCACTGCGGCTTTCTTATGCATCCTTGCTGTACCTTGCCGGCTGCTTTGAGCAAGCGAAGATAGAAGCTCGACGGGCCATCAGAGCAGGCGGCCCAGGCCCGGAGGCTTACAATTTTCTGGGTCGACTACTCTATTTGGAAGGCAGTTACTTCGATGCAATGGATTGTTTTCGGGCCGTCGTTCAGAGTGGCACCGGTCCTGACGACTCCCGGGAGTGGCTAGTAGAATGCCTGATTCGAGTGAACGATTACGCCGGAGCCGCCAAGATCATTGAGGAATACGGTCTCGATCATCCACAGGCACTACTCATCCGCAAAGTGGCCGCGACCCCTGCCTTTCGGCTTGTTGGCCACAGCGATAGCGATACCACAACGGCTCCATTTTTGCAGACAGATCCGTTACCGATAATAGAGATAACCATCAACGGCGAGAGAGTGCATGCGTTCCTCGACACCGGTGGTCCTGGTTTTTCTACCAACACCGAGTTCGCGGAGAAAAAGGGACTCCCCATCTTGTCTTGGCAAACGGGAAACTATGCTTCTAAGAAGAATGCACCTGTCAATGCCGTGCAGGTTGATTCCCTCTCAATCGGTGAGTTTACGTTGAGAAATGTGGCTGGATTTGCCTTGCAGGGCATACGGCCAAAGTTCGGCCAATATGTCTGTGAGGCGTGCATTGGAACCGGGGTTCTCAATCAGTTTCTATCGACGATTGACTATCGCAACGGCAAGTTGATCCTAACCAAGCGCGGAAGCTCCAAAGGCAGGAAGGAACACTTCAGCTCACTTGGCAGAAGCCGTACCAGAGTTCCTTTCTGGATGGCATCAGATCATTATCTAGTCGCAAAGGGACGTCTGGCGAGAAGGAAGGGCATGACATTCCTTATCGATTCGGGCCTGGCTGCATTTGGGCAGCTGGCGGGCAAAGGCCCGGTGGTCCAGGCGGCATTCATGACTTGGTACGGCCCCTTGACGGAGCAGGGCATCGTCGGCCCGAAAACCCGGGTCGGCTTTCCGTACTTCTATAAGATCTCCTCAGTCGGAATCGGTGACTTGATTCAGCATGATCTTTGTGGCTTCGTCAAAGACAGAACTGCTCAACGGTTTTTGCTGGACGGCATCATGATTGACGGGATCATCTCCCACGCCTACTTGAAGAATTACACGTGGACATTAGATTTCGATCGTCACGAATTTATCTTCACCTAGAAGGACTCCTGAGTTACAAGTTGCTCGTTCCGTACAAGCTGCTGGTACAACGAGGTGAGGATCACGTCGTGATCCTCACCGTCGGTTGCAGGACGCTGGTGAAGTGGTGAAATCGCATGGCTGCGGATTCGATCTGTCAACCGTGTGTTCCTCTGACACTTACGTTAGACCTATCAAATGCCATCTCGACACTCATCCTTGGACACAATCACTCGTAACGGGGTTTGGTGGGCCTTGCCGGTCGGATCGAGGACTGGCGCGGTATTCCGAAAGTCGAGCCTAGCCGTTGCTCCCCGTTTCCTCTGGGAGTGCCTCAGTAGCCAAACCGTAAATCCGTTTCCAGCCCCCGCCACATCGGAGCCAGCGTGCAGATTTCCGCACTGGGCGCACCTGTTTGCTTAGTGCCAAGAGTTATGTGGCTTATCGTGATGGGGCGACTTTCGCGCCTGACCATCGAAGGAGCCGGTAGTTGTTAAACAAACCCAGCCGGTCATATAGCCATTCGCTACTCCACCGCGTCCAACCGAAGCCTTTGCGGGCCCGGGTCAGGGGCACATTATCTCTTTGGCTGTAATTTTGTCGCTGATTTTTCGTTTCCGAAGCCACATGCAGATATACACTCTCGTCTGTACGAGAGAGCACCCAAGTAGCTTCGACTGTAAGTATCCCCCGGCAAAGCCGGGGGCTTTAGGTTGGACGAGTCACGCCCCCGAACTGCATCGGGCGATAACATTACGGTTTATTGCAAAGTTATTACTATTTTTCCGCGAGCGTGCCCTTCCTCCAGATACCCGATAGCGTCAGCGACCTCACTCAACCTGTAATGCTTGTCGATGACCGGTGTCACGTTTCCGGTTTTCATGAGCTCATGCATGATGGTCAGGTCCTCTGTGCTCCGTCTCATCAGAACCATGACCAGTTTTTGGCTCGCGAACCGTGACAGCACAGCTGCTGTGATCGCACTGGCCAAAGGGCCGATCATCCACCGACCGCTCGGTCCTCCGACCGCGATGTATATCCCCTTGAGATTTAGAACGCGCCTGCATGCTGACAAACGATGGTTGCCAACGCAGTCGAGAATCAGGTCGTAAAGTTGCCCGCTTTTGGTGAAATCCTCTTGCGTGTAATCAATGACCCGACCTGCGCCGATGGATCGGACCATGTCCACATTCCTCGTACTGCATACGCCGGTCACCTCTGCGCCGAACCACTTGGCGATCTGCACAGCGAACGTACCCACGCCTCCCGCCGCACCGTTAATCAAGACCCTCTGTCCCCGCTGAATGTGTCCCTTGTCGCGAAGACCCTGCAATGCGGTGAGTGCCGCCACGCATACAGAAGCCGCTTGCTCAAATGTCACATTATCTGGCTTCATGGCCAATGCCGACTCGGAGGTGCACGCATATTCGGCGAAAGCCCCACGGCACGAGCCGAACACCTCGTCGCCTGGTCTGAATTGCGTTACACTCCTGCCCACGGCTTCAACCTCGCCGGCCACATCAACGCCCAGTCGGGTGACCTTTGGTTTGCGAAGCCCGGCCATTACGCGAAGGAAGTACGGCGTGCCTCTCATGTAGTGCCAGTCCAGTGGATTGACGGAAGCTGCGCGAACTCTTATCAAAACTTCGTTGTCCGTGGGAACGGGCTTCTCGACGTCCATGATTTGGACAACGTCCGGAGGTCCATATCGGGTATAGACGGCGGCTTTCATTACTAAGTGTGCTTCCGGTCGGCACCGGGTTTGCCGAGAACACGTAGCGGACTGCCTCGGCTTGCGCGGCAAAGCCATCCCAACAGCAGCAGGCGAGACGAGGTTCTGGAATGCCGGGTGAAGATTCCACGGAAAAGCTGGAAGGCCCCTTTACACGTTCAGGTCTACGACCCGTGGACTGCGATTAAACTGGCCACGTCTCATATTGCCGCTGATTGCCCCATGGCGAGTTTTAGGCGACGCCGACGTTCCGCAGGAAGACTACAAAACTCGCCGCACTTCTCGATGGGCACGCCGTTTAGCCGCGCCACCGTCTCGCGCTCGCGCAACATCTGCGCCTGAATGCCCAGGAACCAGCGGCGACACCGCGGACACCTGCGGGCTTCGTGCTTCTCGACGCGGGCGCCGGGCTCAATGGCCAGCAGTAGATCTTTGATCTGGCGCTGCTTCACCCAGATTTCGCGGTTGGTGCGCTCGAAGCAGGGCAGCCAATGGGTCATCCGCAGCTTGGGAATGTCGTGCCGGGAAAAGACCACGTGCCACACGTAGTAGGGCGTAGGAATCCTGGCAGAAGCCGGCCGGTGGTTAAGAGAAACTTTCAGAGACACCATCCCCAGCCCTTACAAGGGTTTTTTGGCAGAGGCACCCTAACAGCACTGGGAGTTCGCCGTCTTTAGGTTAACACGTCTGGCTGCTGCTCACATTCGAGTGCCTTAAGATCCGCTGAAATGATGTTATCCGGAATTCCGAGATGATGGAGGATCGTCGCCCAGTGCTCGGCTGAAGGCGTGCCAGCCGTTACATAGGCGATGCCGATTCAATTTTCCCGCAGGTTGGCTCTATCTGACGGTTTTATAAACCGTCAGAGGCAGATAGCAGAATCCTGTAACCCGTCCCGTCTCAATCACTTGCCCATTCGTGCCGAGGGCTGGGGTGCAGATTAGGTGCAAATTCCCTTTAGGCATAGAAGCCGGTGTGATCTCCAAAGACTCAAACTATCCCAAAATTCAAGATGGGCAAACCGTGGGATCCGGAACGTCCGCGATGGTTGCGACATTGCCGGTGTAGCAGCTTACCTGGGCGATGACGATCGAGGCGGTACCGGTGAGCACCCGTCGGCTCGGACAGATTGAAAGTCAGCATGCCGTTCGTTATGAGGCCGCTGGGTCACTGGTCCCTTGTAGGGTCTCCGCGCCCATCACGAGCTGCCTCTTGGCGAAAGCCGCAGGTCAACTAGTGCTGATCGTGATTATTTTGTTTACTTTCTTGATTCCTCCTTGCCACTTAGAAGTCCTCCATGTATTGCGCACATATTAAAGAGGTTATCAAACCCTAGCTTGGAAGCGCCTTCGCAAGGGCCTCGCAGCCCCTCCAAACCGCTCCCAAACGGCCCCAAAACCCTGCCCAAATAGCCCCTCTAGATTCGCCGGCGATTTTCACAGTTGCAGCTGAAAATAGCCTTTGTGAACTCCCCTTGTTTCTTGATAGACAGCAATGGACGGCAGAGAAGAGGTGGAAATGGATATTCGCGTACGGAATCTTAGGTTCAACCGAAACGAACAGGAGGAAACACTGTGATCGAGGAGCACACGCTGGCGCCACGGCAGGCAGCAAGATATCTAGGCGTCTCTGAGGCCGCGCTAAGGCTATGGCGTTCACGCGGCGAAGGGCCGCGATACTTTCGGGCCGGCGAGAAGTTGGTTCGCTACCGTCGCGCCGATCTCGATTGCTGGATTGAATCGAGACTCAGCGAGTCGAAGCCAAGTGCTGGCTGCCCGAAAGCATAAAAGGCCGCCATGCGTGGTCAGACGCGAGCGGCCCTAAACATCAATCCCGGGCGGAGTGCCCCAAGGCAGTGTCCGTCGCCGAGTGTAACTCCGCACAACGCGGAAGAAAGTGGCGATTAAGTGCAAACAGGGAAGAGATGCTTGACGATCAGAGAATCGTCCAGCTACATCGGCTTGAGTGTTGGCATCGTCAGAAAACACGCTCGTCTGCGAATCCTTACCTTACATCCCGGATCGATCTCCAAAGGTCTGCGATTCGACCGCGAGGCGCTCAACGCCCGTGTGACCGCTCGCTCATTTGGAGGTGAGGTGGACAATGGGCAACTGCACTGAAGTCTCTTACCTTCCTGCGAACCCTGAAATCGAACGCTCACTTCTTGGCAGTCTGCTCCTGAGAGGTGAGCTATTGAATGAGGCGTCGCAAGCATTGCGACCGGAGGATTTCTCGTTGGAAATTTACCAACGCATCTTCAGAGCAATGCTAGAAGTTGGCCATAATGGATGCCGTTTCGATGAAGTTTTGTTGGCCGAGCAGTTAGAGAAGGATACTCCAGGGGGAAGTATCGGAGCGTATCTGACTGATCTGCAGATTGGAGCAGTTGAAAGGCGAAGTATCACGCCATTGTGCAAAGTGATAAAAGAAAAGGCCATACTGCGCCGAGTTGCACATAAAGCAGAGGAATTGCGAGACTCCGCTCTCACCCCTGGTATGACACCTGAGGGATGTTGGGAACGCGCATCTGAACTCGTCAGATTGTCCATTGACGCAAAAGCGACTCGCCTGCAGGCTTGTCAGATCGACGAATTCCTAGCCTTGGAAATACCTGCACGTGAAATGGTGCTGGCGCCGTTTCTTCCAGCGCAAGGGCTCGCAATGCTCTATTCAAAGCGGGGTCTGGGCAAGACGTACCTTGCACTCGGAATCGCCCTAGCTATTGCTAGTGGCAGCACTTTTCTGCGTTGGAAGGCGAGCAAACCGCGTAGGGTCTTGTTCGTTGATGGCGAACTGCCGGCGAGTACGCTGCAGCAGCGCCTCCATTCTCTGCAAGCGGGAATGAAGGAGTGCGTAATGACTTCCCCGGAGTTCTTGCGGATCATTACACCCGATCTACAAGCCCAACCGATGCCGGACCTCGCTACATCAGAGGGGCAGATGTTGGTTGAGAGAGAGCTTTCTGGGGTGGAATTGCTAGTGCTCGATAACCTGAGCGCGCTCTGCCGCTCGGGAAAAGAAAACGAAGGTGAGAGTTGGTTGCCAGTGCAAGAGTGGCTGCTTCGATTGCGCCAACGAGGCATTTGCGTTCTGTTGGTGCATCACGCTGGGAAATCCGGTGCCCAGCGGGGCACATCACGCCGGGAGGATATACTCGACTCCGTTATTGCGCTTCAGCATCCCTCTGACTATGCGGCAAGCGAGGGTCTTCGTTGTGAGATTCAATACGAGAAGGCCCGTGGGTTTCATGGCGATGAGGCGAAGCCGTTCGAGGTAAGGATGCAATTGGAGGGCAGCGGAGCAGCCCATTGGAGCATGAGCGATTCAGAGGATGCGCTATTGCAACGCGCAGTCGCGCAATTTGAGGAGGGGGCAAGTATTCGTGGCGCTGCCGACGACCTCGGCATCTCCAAGAGCAAGGCGGAGCGACTGAAGCGCAAAGCGCAAGAATCGGGGCTGCTTCCCGACGCCTCTGTCCCGCTGTCCCAAACCTAGTGAGTGAGACAGTGAGACACCCTCGGACTGGGACACCTATCTAGGACATTCGGTGGGACACGCGAATCGCCTCTTCGCTGAGAACAACGAGTGAATCGACGCAATCCCAGCGGGACACAGTAGCGGGACAGAATGCGGTGACATCGAAAGCGAAAGCAGAATCACCCCGTGCCAACGGCAAGCTGGGCCAAAGGGCAGCAAGAACAAGTCGAAGCCGGGAAGTGCGGCATAGAAGGCGCTCTACAAACGAGGAAAAACGTGGTGGTACAACTTCCGATGGCACCTCAACCATGCCGATCGCACTATTAAGAGAGCTCCCGTATCCGACAATCTGCGAAAACCGCAAACAAGCAGACCGCGAAAGATGCTGAGGATGAACAGCGCCGGGCGTTTCTGCCAGGAGAGATTCATCCGCGCGATCCGTGGCCCAAGCCGACTGCGAGCGCTCCGCCCATCTTCCGCGCGTTCGCAAAGGAATTCGTGCAATAAGCCAAGACGCACACGGAGGCGGGAACACACACGTTCTACGATGGCTGCTTTGAGAGGCTTCTGGCATTCGCCCTGCCGGACGCGCCCCGCGTATCAGCGCGAGACCCCGAGCCGGGATGCCGGGCTGAGAAAAGCAGGCAAGATCACTCTATTTAGAGCTTGCACAACCTTACGATAGGTTTACAATTTGGAGCATGAAACGCAAGCAACCAACGGATGCCAGCAGCGCAGCGGGTTTCATGGGCCGTCGCAGTGCAGAGGTCCGCGCGAAGAAGTGGGGCAAGGTGGAGTTCAAGCGCCGAATGCGCGAATGGGGCAAGCTGGGCGGGCGTCCAAAGGGAAGCAAGAACAAACCGAAGCCTGCTGGAAAGTGAGGCATTGCTTATGCTCTACAAACGGGGAAAAACATACTGGTACAACTTCCGCTGGAGTCTTAGGAATGCCGATTGCTCAATTGAGAGCTTTCGTATCAGGCAATCGGCACGAACCGCAAACAAGCAGGACGCGAAAGACGCTGAGGATGAACACCGGCGGGCCTTGCGGCTCGGGGAGATTCACCCGCGCGATCCGTGGCCGAAACCGACTGCGAGCGCCCCGCCCATCATCCGTACGTTCGCAAAGGAATTCCTGCAATATGCCAAGACGCACACGAAGCCGGGAACGCACACGTTTTACGATGGCTGCCTGGAGAGGCTGTTGGCATTCGCTGCTATCGCAGATGCCCCGCTGAACGCCGTTACAGGTGATCTGGCGAGCAAATACGCCCGCCATAGGCAAGAGGTAGCGGAAAACTCCATCGTGACCGTCAACGGCGATTTGCGAACGTTGCGGCGCATTCTCAAAATCGCGGTTGAATGGGGCAAACTCACGCATGCGCCCGCGATCCATGAACTGCCACAGCCAAAGGGCCGTGAGCGGGTACTGAGTTTCAGGGAAGAGGCGCTGTACTTGGCGAAGGCTTCCGAGAATCTACGGGACGCAACCATTCTCGCGGTAGATACCGGGATGCGGCCCAACAGCGAACTGTTCCCGCTGCTGTGGGCCAATGTGGACTTGACGGTGCGCACCGAATCACCGCATGGGGTGATTCACGTCCGCCAAGGCAAAACTGCGAATGCACGGCGCAGCCTTCCGCTCACCCCGCGCGCGGCTGAGGCGCTACAACGGCGCAACCGAGAGGCGGAAGCGAAGCCCAAGAAATCCGCGTTCGTGTTTCCGGGTGCGGGCAACTCGGGACACATCATGTCGTTTCAGCATCCGCACGAACAGGCGGTGAAGGATGCCGAGCTTGAGCCGTTCGAGTTCTACTGTTGGCGTCACACGTTCGGAACGCGGGCCGCTCAGTCGGGGATGGATAGATTCTCACTCGCCCGGTTAATGGGCCATAGCTCGCCCGCCGTGGCTGCTCGATACTATGTCCATGTCACAGAGACGCACGTTGCAGCCGGGTTCGGGAAGTTTGTCGAATATCAGACCCGCAACTTGGCCGAAGGAATTGCAGCCGCGTTTCCAGAAGCGAGTGACGCGGTTCAGTAAGAGCCGGTACGATATGACAATGTATCGTCAGTCTGAAGAGCAAGCGCCCAAGAATCGACACACGATTCGCTGACAGAAAGGCGGCAACAGGATTGGGGGTAGTCGAAGACTTCAAGATTCCAGCGGAGAAGACGGTCTATTTCATCGCTGCTCTCATTCCGGGAGCGACGGCTCTTTTGATCTACCAGAGCGCATCCGGCACCACTTTTCAGTGGCTTTTCAGCATTGGCTACCTCGGCTACAAAACGAAGCTTGGCTTGCTACTCTTCGGGGCTTTCGTGATTGGGCTCACGCTGACGAATCTTGTCCGGGGATTACTTGACGATCTACTTCCTATTTTCGTCGAACTGATCGCGCGACTTCCGTGGTCTACCAAGTCATCGTTTGAATATGAGACGGGACCATGGCGGAGTGTTGAGTGGCGGAACGCAATCAAGATGCGCTTGGGCAGTTCCGCTCCTCAGGACCTGAAGTTCGTGACGTTGGAGATGATGAAGCAAGCACAGGCCATCGCTGAGTCATTGCCTCTGGAGCAGCAATCGCTGGAGCAACAGCGGATGCTCCAGGAGCGGATCGCCTCGGTTTTGAATGATATGGAGTGGTCTAGCGTCTACAGTCACTACCACAGTCTGGTTGTACGGCTGAACGAGCAGGCGAAGAATGACGAGGTGACCGTGTATATTCGCGACGGGCTCACTTATAACTGCGTTGCAGCGGCTCTTTATGTGTTGGCCAGTGCATTAGTTGTGCCTACGGTCAGGCACTGGTGGTGCCTCCTGCCTGCCGCTGCCTGGATATTCGCGCTCGTGCTGTTCTTAGTAGCAGGAGCAAGACGGGCTTGGGCGAACAAATGGTCCAGTCTTCACGATCAAATTCTGTACCTATCGACAAGACAGATTTAGCGTGACTGTGCTCAGGTGCGGGGACAGTTCTCAGTTTGATGGTGGCCAGCGCCTGTGAAGCCAGTTGTTGGGATTTGTGGTACACAAGGCGGTACACAGCTTGGTCACAATCGACCGTAACTCACAGATGGCTTTGACTAGGTAGTAAGATTCTCAATCTTCAAACCCGGGTTCGATTCCCGGTAGCGCTACCAGCTTTACCTTGCGATATCTCGCGCTATCTCCCACTACTACCTATACTTGCTTCGCCCGCCCGGGCAAAGCCCCAGAATGGCCTCAGAACTGTTGTAGCGCATCGTGGGGCAACAGTAGCGGTCAGTAGGGGGGCACAATTTGAGGCACAGTGCTCCACTCCACTTCGCTACGTCAAAGCATCATCGTTTGTATGTGCGGCGCTTCCTCCACCGGCAAGTCAACGGCGCTGAAAGTTGATGCTTCCGTCTGGGGCAACCCTACTTCGTACTGCCGTACATGGCGTGCCACATCGAACGGCCTTGAAGGATTGGCGGCGCTGCACAACGATGGGCTACTTATCCTTGATGAATTGGGCCAGATAGATCCGAAAGAAGCTGGGGAAGCAGCCTACCTACTCGCCAATGGAAAAGGCAACGCCCGCGCCACACGAAACGGCACAGCACGTCCTGTTCTTGTCCGCTGGCGAAGAATCGCTCTCGGCACTGATGGCGCGCGCGGGACTATGCCGCAAGAATCTTTCCCCTTGTCTCACCGACTAAGTGCAACACCCGCAACAGTGCGCGTCGCACACCAGGTTTTGCTCTAAGTGCGCCAAACAAGTAACTTGTGGAGATCGATTCTTTGCATCTGACGGTTTATAAAACCGTCGACAAATCTCATATTCAAGTGAAGACGACATAAAGTCCGGTACCGCTGATGGTAGTGTCCTTAATAGGTTAGGACACTACGAGGGCAAACGCATCTTAATTGCTATATGCGGGGGGGTTGTTGCGAGTTGAGATGGGGAGATGGACAGCCCCCTGAAGTATTTTGCTGATTTGCGCGATCCGCGGGTGGAGCGGACGCGGGAACACTTACTGGAAGAGATTCTTTTGATCGCCATCGCGGCGATTTTGAGCGGGGCCAATGGGTGGAACGAGATCGAAGACTACGCTCGCTGCAAGCGCGAGTGGGTGAGCGGCTTTCTGAAGCTGCCGGGCGGCATTCCCTCGCACGACACCTTCAACCGGGTCTTCTCGGCGCTCGACCCGGAGGAGTTGGAAAAGGGCTTTGCCGCCTGGGTGTCGTCGATTGCCAAGCTGACGGCGGGCGAAGTCGTCGCCATCGACGGCAAGGCGCTGCGGGGCACCTCGGTGCCCGGGAAAAAGGCCATCGTGCATATGGTTTCGGCCTGGGCGAACACTAACGGTCTGGTGCTGGCGCAGCGGCGGGTCGATGAGAAATCCAATGAAATCACGGCGATTCCGAAGCTGCTGGACGCGCTGGAACTGAGCGGAACGGTGGTCACCATCGACGCCATGGGATGTCAAAGGGCCATCGCCGAGAAGATCGCCGCCAAAAAAGCGGACTATATTTTGGCGGTCAAAGAGAATCAGGGCCAGCTGCTGGAGGAGATCAAAGACTCGTTTCAGATGCTGGCCAGCGATGCGGTTGCGGAAGAAATCGATTGCGGCCACGGGCGGGTCGAGCAACGGACTTGCTCGGTGATTGCCGATCTGTCGCTGGTCGAGAAGGCCGCGGAATGGGCGTCTCTACAGGGCTTGGTACGCATCGAAGCGAAACGCTGTCACAAGGTCACGGGCCAAACCGAGCGCGAGACCCGCTTCTACATCACCAGCCTCAAGCCCGACGCGGCGCGGCTGAACCGCTCCATCCGACAGCACTGGGGCATCGAAAACAAACTGCACTGGGCCCTCGATGTCAGTTTTGGAGAAGACCTTGATCGCAAACGCGCCGGCCATGCCGCACAGAACTACTCCGTGCTCAACCGCATCGCGCTCAACCTGCTCAAGCAGGAAAAAACCTGCAAACTCGGGATGAAAAGCAAACGCCTCAAGGCTGGCTGGGACAATGACTACCTGCTCCATCTACTCAGAAATTAAGATGCGTTTGCCCTGAGGACACTACCCCACTGATTGACTTCTTCTCTTCCCCGGACTAGATTGGTATTCGCAAGCATCTTTTTCTGAAGCGTTTTTCCGTTTTCAACGGCGCATGCTCTTCGGAGCCAACCCCGCGAGAGGGGGTCGCAGCACAGTTGGGCACTCCCCCTGCCCTTAACCTCGATGTCCTCGCTTCGTGTCTGCCTTAGATGGGAAGCGGGCAGAAGCCTTGAGGGGCTGAGGGTAGTGCCGAAGTTTAGGCCTTCCTGCGTGGCCTGCCGCCGAGCTTTCCGTTCTGGCGCCTTAGCAGGCTATCGCTGCGTGAACCACAAAGGCCAGATCGTCGCGTTCCATGTGGAACGGGCGCGCGCCGCCCGCTGGGAGTTGCAGTATCCCGCGCGGGCCTTTTAGCCACCCAAAAGCGGCTTGTGCGCACTGGGGCTGGGGGCAGTGTCTCTGAAACCGCCGCGTAACGCGCTGAGCGCGCGGATGACCCACTGGCTGCGTGGCGATTGAGCCCAATGCACGATGGGAGAAGCACGAAGCCCGCAAGTGTCCGCGGTGTCGACGCTGGTTCCTGGGAATTCAGGCGCAGATGATGCGCGAGCGGGAGATGGTAGCGCGCTTGAACGGCAAGCCGCTGGAGCCGTGCGGCGAGAGTTGTAGGCTTCCGGCGGAACGTCGGCGCCGGCCTAAAACTTGCCCTGGGGCAGTCAGCGGCGATATGAGACGTGGCCACTTTGATCGCAGTCCGCGGGTCAAGTCGCAAGGGCCACGGCAGGATCTCCCTCGAGTTCTGGAGGCTGCGCCGTTCTCCTCTGCAGGCCCTACGGCGCGAAGTAGCTGGAGATGTCGAGGATCAGTTGCGTGATCCCGGACGCATAGGCATCGACCTTTCCATTGGTGCTGGGCACGATCGCCATGTTGTTGGTGATCGACCCATCCAAGGCGTTCAGCGTCGAGACCGTAGGCCGGAGGGTGCCATCCGGCCACAGCGTCAGATAGCCCAGTCCGCCCTGCGGAACAACCGTCGCGTTGAAGACGTAGGCCTGCGCCGTGGCGGGTGGTCCGCAAAAACTGTGCAACACGTCCACCGGAGGAGTCAGGGTCCCGGTGAAGGGCGGCCCCAACTGGCGGGTGTCGATGACCCGGCAAGGCGCCACCGCATAGAGCGACAATCCGCCTGTCCCCGGCGCTGCGAAGTAACCGTTGATGTCAATGATCAAGTCGGTATCGTTGGAGGGATAAACCGAGATCTGACCGCCGGTACCCGCTGGCACGATCGCCGCATTGGCGATGATCGTCCCGGGAATATCGTTTAAGGTTGAAACCAGCGGCCGCGACTGGCCGGTGGGCCAGACCGTCATGTAACCCAGCGCGCCGTGCGGAACCACGGAGAAGTTCAGCGAATAGGCGGCGGCGGTCGAGGGAATGTTGCAGCTAACCGCAGCGAGTATGGGGAACATGCGCTCGTGGAGGCCGGTCAAGAACGGCGGTCCCAGGCCCGGAGGAAAGGTGTCCTTGCGGGTGTCAGCCACTCGACAAGGCGGCAGTGAATAGAAGGCCAGGGTGGACGGAGAGGCTGGAACGAAGTACCCGTTGATGTCGAGAATTATGTTGGTCGTCTGGGTGACGTAAACGCTGACGGCTCCATCCACGCCCGCCGGCACGATCGCGGCGTCGGCCTTAATGCGGCCATCCAGCGAGTTCAGGGTGGCGACTACCGGTTGGCCCTGGCCTGCGGGCCAGATGGTTAAGTAACCCAGCGGACCAGACGGGACCACGGAGACATTCAGCGAATACGCTGCGGCGGTCGTGGGAATGTTGCATCCGCCCTCCTGCGGTATCGGGAAGTCCCGCGAGGTTCCACCCTGAATCGGGCCGCCAGTCTGACGCGTATCCACCAGCCGGCACGGGGTGACGGCAACGAATTGCAGTGGCGATGGAGTCGGGTTAACCAGTTGCGAGAGACTGCCGCTGCTGCCGGAATAATTCGTATCGCCCGAGTAGGTCGCTACGATCGCATCCGTCCCAACCGCCAGCGTAGAAGTCATGCAGACCGCCGTTAGCGACGAACTCAGCAGCACAGCGGTGCAGCCGGAAATCGCGGTGCCGTTCGACGTGAAGCTCACCGTCCCCGTCGGCGCCGGCGGCCCTGCCGGACTTACCGTCGCGGTTAGGGTCACCGCTTCGCCCGCCGTAGAGGGATTGGGCGAGCTGGTCACCGACGCCGTGCTGCTGCCGTGATTCACCACCTGCATTACCGTGTTCGAGGTGCTGGGCGCCAGCGTCGCCGAACCCTGATACACCGCCGTTAAGCTGTCGGTCCCGGCGTTCAATCCTGTATAGATCAAAACCGCTACGCCGGAGCCGTTCAGCGAGGCCGATCCAATGTCGACGCCATTGCTTTGGAACTTCACGGTTCCGGTCGGAAGCGAACCGTCCTGGGCGGTTACGGTGGCGGTCATGGTAACCGCTTGCCCCAGATTCGACGGATTAGGAGCCGTCCTCAAGGCAGTACTTGTAGGAACCAACTGCGGCGGGGACAACTCATACACCGCGCCCTCGGAGTGGAGGCCGCCCGCTGCGTTGGCTCCGTAGACATTTCCTTGTGCATCGAGTGTCACGCCGGCCAGAGGCTCACCACCTCCTTGATTGCTGCAATTTTCCATGGGACAGAAGGTGTAAATGACGTTGTAGGTGAACTGTCCACCACCGCCAGGACTCACTTCAAAGGCTGTGCCCCGGTTGGCGCCGTTGTTGCCACCGAACGCGGTATCTCCGAACACATTGCGGTGAGAGTCAATCGCAACTCCCATGGGACCGTAACCATTCGGGCAGGTGGGTCCGGGGCAGAAGCTGGCCAGCAACTGCTCCGTCCAGGAACCGCCTCCGGCAGGACTCAACTCGAAGACGCCACCGTAGGAGTTAGCGCCACCTGCGTCGACGTCTCCGTAAAGATTGCCTTGTGCGTCGAGAACCAGGGCATTCAGTGGCTCTTCACCATCGCTGCATCCGGAAACCGGACAGAAGCTGTAGAGCACGGTCTCGGTCCAGGAGCCTCCGCCACTCGGGCTCAGCTCGAAGACAGCTCCCGCATTGTTCGCGCCGCCCCCTGTCGTGGTGCCGTAAAGATTACCGTGGGAGTCGAAGATGGGGGCGCCCTTGGGCTGGAGGCCATCGGCGCAATTGGTGAGGGCGCAGAATTCGTAGAGCACGGTGAAGGTCCACGAGCCGCCGCCGCTAGGCGATAATTCAAAGACGGTACCGCCGCTGTTGTGGGTTCCGCCGACGAGGGCCACGCCGTACAGGTTGCCGTGCGTGTCGATGGTCAGCCCTCCAATGAATTGCGATCCGCCCGGGCACGGATTAGGTGAGCAGATGTTGTAAATCACGCTTTCCGTCCACGGTCCGTTTCCGCCGGCCTGGGGACTGAGCTCATACACCACGCCACCGTTGTAGCTTCCGCCTTGGACGGTAGTTCCGTAAAGATTGCCCTGGGAATCGAAAACCAAAGGATAGTACGGGTCTTTGCCGTCGGCGCAACCGGATTGCGAACAGAAACTGTAGAGAACACTTTCGCTCCACGTGCCGCCGTTCGGGGTCAGCTGATAGACCACGCCCTGGTGGTTGGCGCCCCCGACATTGGCGACGCCGTAAATCTTGCCGTGGGTGTCAAAGAGAGGAGGAGAAGTGGGATTGCCCCCGTCCGGACAACCGCTCTGCGGACAGAAGTTATAGAGCGCCGACGCCGTGTATTGCCCCTGCGCCTGCACAGCCGCCGGCGAGAACAGGAGTGCGAGCGAGACCAACAACCATCCCACCCACATGGCCCAAACTTTCGAGCTCGAGACCGCGAAGGCGGAAGTTTGCCGTTGATCATTGATCAGTTGCCTACCGCCGGCTGAAAATCCGGGCATGAGCATCGCCTCCATGTCTTGTAAAAGATGCGTAAGCATAACCCATCTGGGCCGCTCGTCACCTACGAAATGGCACGGTGCCCTAGCAAAGTCCACCCAAGCAAAGCCAGCTTGGGTGGGTATCCTGCGCGTTATTGCCGGAGCAAGTATCCTGGCCGCGTTAGGCTGCGGGCCCGCCGTGGCGGGCCAAGTCTCACGGGGCACCATATGCTCCCTCGGACAACCCCACAAAGCCATAGTGCCGCCCGCCAAAGGCGGGCGAGTCTCTGATAGAACCATGGTTGGCCAATGGCCACCGTCAGGCTTATGTGGCTTCAACACCCAACGATGCTGTGATGTGGACGTGAAAACGACTAGCGAACCGCAGGTCGCTACGCTCAAGAGTCAGGCCAACAGCACCCGTTTCATCGAGCGCGTGATAATCCCGTTTATCAGTTGCTTATCGGGAGTAATCTCCCACAAGCCGGTTTCGGGACCGTGACACGCAGTAATGCGGGAAATGCTCTGCCGGCGCGCCTGCAGCCCGGCGCGCCACACCAACTTCCGAGTCGGCGGGGATTGGGGAACAAATGCTTGGTTTAATAGTCGTCCGCAGATATTTCAAGTCGCAATGAAGTAGGCTCGGGCACCCGGAGTCCGGTTGCCCAACATCTTCGATGGGTGTTCAAGATCACATATGAGCATGACCTTCATCACTGACAAATAAGAAGAGGGAGCGTCATGTAAGAGAACGACCTGAAAACAAGAAGGTAGAATTCATCTCGATTTTCGAGCTTGAACTGACATCAAAACGTGCGAAAGGAGATTCGACATGCCCGAGAGCAAATCTGGCAAAACACCGATCAAAGTGGACCTTTGGAAGTGCGAAGATCTTAAGGCTCTCATCAGGAAAGAGATCCAGGCGCACGTCAAAGACGTAGAAATAGCGACGAAATTGGAAAAGGCGCTTGGCGATAGCATAGTCTACGGGGATGGCGGCGGCGGTGGGCACGTAGGTGTCGCCTAAGCGCGTGAAGTCTGCCCACACTGATTTCGGCCATCTCGCCTGAGTACTGGCCGGCGTCGTGAAAACACCGCCAAGACAGGCGCGGCTTCTACGCCGGCAGGTGCCTGTGTGGGAACAATTATCTTCCTCTGAGGCCGTCTTGCGCGACATCATTGAGGCAATACATTTACGGCCCAAGTACTGCGTTTGGGAGTTGACAGCTCAGTGCAATATGCACTGTATTCATTGTGCATCCGATCTGGGCAATGGACGCACGCGAGGGGATGAGTTGTCCGCGGCAGAATCCCAGCGCCTCTGCCACGAACTGAAAGATCTCGAATGTGAAAACGTCGTCCTGTCTGGCGGAGAAGCAATTCTGCGCGAAGGCTGGGAAGCGATCGCCCGGGAGTTGGTTGGCCTCGAGATCAACGTTTCGCTGATCTCCAATGGATTAATTGTAGATGAACGAATGGCTGACCGCATCCATCAGGCTGGTTTGTGCCGCGTCGCATTGAGCCTTGACGGGCTGGAGTCGACACACAACTACATCCGATGCAATCCACGGTCGTTCAAGTGCGTGCTCCGTGCATTTTCCCTTCTCAAAACTCGTGGCCTGCAAGTGAACATCGTGACCCACATCAACCGCCTGAACCTGGGCGAATTGCGCCAACTGGAAGACACAATGGAAGGCCTCGGCGTGGATGTTTGGCGGCTACAACTGGGCTCTCCGGTGGGAAGAATGGCGCATCATGCTGAGTTGTACATCACTCCCGAACAACTACCAGACATTGCCGATTTCATTGTGGGCGCGAAGAGGCGCGGGAAGGTTTATATCGGCGTCGGTGACAACATCGGGTACTTCTCGCGACAAGAGACTGAACTCCGCTGCGGGGCGGAACCGGCTCTCTTCGGTTTCTGGTGTGGCTGCTCGGCAGGCTGCCTCACCGTCGGTATTGAAGCCAATGGCAACGTCAGGGGTTGCCTTTCTCTTCAGTCCGACCGATTCGTTGAGGGAAACGTTCGGTTGGAGTCCCTGGGATCTATTTGGCGGAGGTCCGACAGCTTCCGGTATACGCGCGGCTTTTGTCCTGAGGATCTGCACGGATATTGCAAGGGGTGCGAATACGGTGAGATCTGCCGCGGCGGTTGCACCTTTATGGCTTTCGGCGCGACGGGTTCGCCACACAACAACCCTTACTGCTTGTATCGCATGGAAAACGCTCTGAATTACGACGTGCGTCGACCGGGCCATGAGAGCGATCCTCCTATTTCCGCCCGCGGCTGATCCAGCGCATCCCCCGCTCGGTATTGCCGCCCTCGCAGGCTTCTTGGTCGGAAAGGGAGCGGACGTTTCGCTTTTGGATCTCAACGTCCGTGCCTACAACGAACTGCTGTCAGCGACCTTTCTAACGCGGTGCACCGAGCGACTTCAACATCAGATCGAGCGACTGGAAGGCCGGCACAGGCTGGCGGTGCAAGATCTCGCGGCGTACAACGCGGTTGCAGAAAACCTGCCATCGGGCGCCTATCTGATCGAGCACATCGACGAGGCGCGGAAACGGCTTCGAGACCCTGCGATCTATCTCAGCCGGCGCACATACGCCAGCGTCACTTCCATCATCCGTCGGGCGATGCAGTTCATTTCAGCCGCTTACTTTCCTGCGAGTTGGAGCGCGGGAGGCTTCTCTATGAGCCATCAAGCGACAAAGAGCACCGATGTCCTTGCTGCCATCGACGACCAGCGCCAGAATCTGTTCATTCGTTTTTTCGAGTCGGCCTTGCCCGAAATCGTTGCCTGGCGTCCGCAGGTAGTCGGCATCTCGCTCAACTACTACGGCCAGATGATTCCTGCGATGACGTTGGCCGCGATGGTCAAGAAAGTTCTTCCAGAGGCGTTTCTGGTCGTCGGTGGCGGTCTGGTGTGCTTCTTCGAGCGGCGCTGGGACGTGCTGGCCCCCTTTCGTACCTTCGTGGACGGGTGGATTCCATTCGAAGGGGAAAAGCCTCTCCTTGACCTGCTACAGACATTGGACCGAGGCAACAACCTTGAGGAGGTGCCCGGCCTGTTACGGTTCCAACAAGGCTTTCCCGTCTATCATCCGCCCGGGCCTCCCCCTGAAGTCTCCGAACTCCTTCCACCGAGCTTCGATGGGCTTCCGCTCAACGAGTACCTGGCACCCGAGATCATTCTTCCGATCCTTGCGTCACGCGGGTGCTATTGGGCTAGGTGCGCGTTCTGTTCCCATGGGCGCTTATATCGGGAACGTTTCCGGAACCGGCCCACTGCCGACATTGTCGATAGTGTTGGCCACCTTTCCCGAAAATACCGTGCAAACTGTTTCTACTTCGTCGATGAAGCAATTCCGCCGCGAGTTGCAGTGCAATTTGCAAACGTAGTGTCCACTGCGGGCCTGCCTTACCGATGGTTCTCAGAGGCGCGATTTGAACGTTGTTTCAACGCCGATCGACTGAGGAAATTGTATCAAGGCGGATGCCGCATGCTGATCTTCGGTTTGGAATCCAGCGTAACTCGCGTCCTCAACTTGATGGACAAGGGTATCAGTCCGGAGTTGGCTGCGGAAATCATCAACGGCTGCGCAGCGGCGGGAATCCGAACGTTCGTCATGTTTTTCGCGGGGTTTCCCACAGAAACCCTGGCCGAAGCCGAGCGTACCGTGCAATTCGTCGAGGAACATCGTAATCGGATCAGCCACGTCGCCAGCGGCCAGTTCGTTCTCGAGCCGCAATCCCCCGTGTTCCGTAATCCCGAATATTTTGGCATTACGGACGTGTTTCCGTATCCCGATAACGACTTGAAGACTTGGTATCAATACCGCGTTCGAGAGGGCATGACGTTATCCGAAGCAGCGGAGTTCGCTACAGCGATCGAACGACACCCCGCTGTAAGGTCGCCCGATTTTTATTTGCTCTCACGGAGTCACCTTGTGTTCCTGCCACTGGAGCGCGAGCCGACGCAGAGTGTAGTCCAGAAACGACCGGTGAATTTGTCTCAGCCGGCGAGACTGATTCCCCGACGGCGGCCCGGACTGGTCCCGCAGCTACTGGCTTTCAATCTCGCCGCGGTGCAACAACGCCTGAACCAACCCTCATCCACCGACGAGCCGATTGAGGCGAATGCCACACATTACGTTCTCTGCTCGGACCAAGAAGCGTTGATCGAAGTCGGTTCCGACGGAATCAGCCTGCTCAAAGCCTGCAACGGGCGGTTTAGCTTGCAAGACATCCTCACGGCGGTAGGCGAGGCGAGCCGCGAGACTACGATGCGTTTTTTGAGAGATCTCGAGAGCCGGCAATTCATTGAGTGGGAAGTGCAGCCATGAAGGTCGCGCTTGTCTTTCCGCCGCTTGCGGATGCGACACAACCCTACGCCAGTCTTCCGGCCCTTGCGGGTTTTCTCCGCAGCCGTAAGCGTCACGAGGTAATGCTGCATGACGCCAACGTTGAATTTTTGCACCATGTGCTCAATGGTGTCCGCCTGGAAGCGGCATCATCGAGCATCGCAAAAAGGCTCCGCATTTTGGAAGGCAATTCCAAACCCCACGGCAGGGATGCCGACGAGTACACACGATTGATGAGCGCTTTCCTCAAGGCCCCGGTGGTTACGGAAGACATCGACTACGCTGTTGCGGAGTTGACATGCCGCGAGACATTCTTCGACCTGGCACGGCTTGACCGGGCGAAGCGCGTGATTCAGGATGCTATGGAAGTGTTGAGCGCCAGTTATTTTCCTGTGAGCTTCGGGGCATTTGAATTGTCGGACAGATTCTCGTGGAACGCGTCGGAGATTGACATTTTGGCGCGCGACTCTCTCTCTAACCCATTCCTGGCGTTTCTGGAGGATGTGTCTATACCCAGTCTGGAGAGCGCCGTGCCCGGGGCCATCGGAATCTCCATCACATATCGCAGCCAAGTATTGGCTGCGGTGACCCTAGCTTTATTGGTGAAGCGCAGGATGCAACAAGTGCCTGTCATTTTTGGCGGCAACATAGCGAGCATCTGGTACACCGAATTAGCCAGTTGCCCAGAGGTTTTTGACTGGTGCGACTACCTCATTGCCTTCGAGGGTGAGAGCGCGCTCGACGCGCTCCTATCGGCCCTGGAGTGCGGCCAACAATTAGACGGTATCCCCAATCTCGCGTTTCGACGCGAAGACTGCCTGCGCAAAGGGCCGTTGTTGGTGGAGGATATCAACGCGCTGCCGACACCCGATTACCGCGGACTTCCGCTCCAACTCTACCTCGCTCCGCAAACCGTGTTTCTCCTTAATACGTCTCGCGGGTGTTACTGGTCGAAGTGTGAATTCTGCTCTGTATCGCCCTCCATGCGCAACCGCTTTCGCATGAGGCGCCCAGATCTCGTCCTTCGCGACATCACAGTGTTGCAGGAGAGACACTCGGCCCAGTGCATCTCATTCGGAGACGACTGCGTCCCTCCTCGCACTCTGAAGGCACTCGCGCAAGGACTCTGCGAGAGTGGAACTGAGATTTCCTGGCAATGCGAAGTCCGGTTCGAGCGGGACTTGACTGCGGCTCTGCTTGAGAATCTCCGCAGGGCGGGTTGCCGGAATCTGATCTTCGGCCTCGAGTCGTATTCTCCGCGTGTCTTGGAATTGATGAATAAGGGTGTCTGTCTCGCCGAAATCCAACGCATCCTGGACGACTGCCGCCGGCACGCGATCGCGTTCAACTTGCAGTTATTCTTTGGATTTCCCGGCGAGACCGGAGAGGAAGCCCGCGTCACAATCGAGTTCGTGGCCGGACAGCTCCACGGTGCAGCGACGCTTTCGTTCGGCGACTTCAAGCTACAGCGCGGTTCATCTGTCGCCCGGCACCCTGATGCTTTTGGTATCCATCCTCACCGGCAGGAACCTCTCGCCGTCAACCTCGCCTATGATCCCGTCCCCGAGCACTCTTCCGAGATGATAGGCAAACTTCGAACGGAAGTACTCAACCGAACGAAGTTTCACCGTTTCCCGCTTGGCATCGATGCGCACACGCTCATTTTCTTGCACCAATCCGGCGTTGGCGCGATGGCCAGCCAGTGCTATGCTCCCGTGGGGGCGAGCTCGAGGCCTCGGATGGTGTTGCCAGCCAACCCGGACGCGAAGCTTGTGAGGAGACCCAAGCAGACGATTGCCGATTTTCGGGACTGGCAGCATGACAACACGCGGAGAGTCCTGTTGTATGACTACGAATCGGATCGAGCCGTTGAACTCTCGCGACTCGCTCAGTTGGTTGTGGCAGAGGAACTTGACCAGCCGAAGTCTGCTAGGGAGCTTGTCGATCAACTCGTAGCCGCAACCGAGGATCCCTTAACTAGGTCGCGGCTGACTCTGCATGTAAACGAGATTCTGCGGGAACTACTCTGTCGAGGGATGCTAGTCGCAGCTGTACATAATGATGGGATCGCCGGCGATGAACAATTGAGAATGTAGGGCAGCCTGCCTTGGCATTGGTGTGCTGCCGGTTGAGAAATTCAGCAACAGATTTTATCCAGGGAGCAGTTCCAGGCCCATCAGCACGACAAAGCCGCGTTTGGCCGGAAGAGGCTCGTAGGCAATGTCTTCCTGCGTCTCCCAAAGTGTCCTTGTTGACTCGAAAGCCTTCAGCCTGACCGGCTCCCGAGGGAAGAACACGCAATTGCCGATGGCCGATCTGTTACGCCAGGCCGTGTACAGCCGCTCGAGACGGGTTATTGACCCAAGACCAGAACCTCTCTGGCCTGTGCCCGATCGCTCACTTCCCGCAAGAATGCCACTCGAGTTCCCTTAACGCCGTTCTGAGTTTGCAGGCGCAGGTGGAAGCCAAGGCGATCGACCGAGGTCATCTCCGCCTCTCGCGCCTCAATGCCAGCAAATCCCCGAGCAAGCAGGATGAGCGCCTCCTTGTGCTCGGCATTCATGTGCTGCAGGATCTCGTCTGAAGCATCAGCCAGAAAAAAGCAAAACTAGCAGATCGAAAACTTGACTCTTTTACAACAAGTTCTTCTGTTCAGGACCTCTAGCACCATGTCGTTTCCGCCAGAAGATCGACTCCTGCCAGCGTTGCTCCCTCGCATAGTGCATTCTTCGCTGCCGCACGTATTCCTCAAATTCGCGCCGCACCCGCGCCGCATATTCAGCCATCCCGCCGGCCGTGATAGCATCCGCTGCCGCGGCGCCATGGCGGAATGCCTTGAATATCCCTCGCCCCGACAACGGATCATAAGCCGACGCGCTGTCACCTACGGCGGTCCACCCATCGCCGAACATTTTCAGCCTGCATGCGGACGGCGCATGCAGTACCCGGCTCGACAGCATGGTGCCGGATTGCAACCGATGTGCCGTCAAGGGCGCGTGTTCGAGTTGTTCTCCGAGGACGATTCCTTCGTTGGCATATATTACGGGGTCCGTGAAGAACATCGCGATCGTCTGACCATTGGGAATCGGCGCCGTATACCACCACCCCTGCGGTGTCGTTTCAACTATCGTGCGCAGGTCTGAGCTTTGCGCACCGCTCAGCCGAACCGCGATCGCGAGCAACGTGTCGTCCGTCTCGTAGGCATGCTCTTCGTCAATGCGCAATCCCGTGTGACCGGAAGCATCCACCAGGAAAGCGGCGTTGACAGCTCCGATCCGCCAGCCACCTCCGGAGATCCGCGATGGCTGGGCTGGGCAGTCAAGGAATACGGTAGCACCCGCGACAGCAGCTTCCCGGCACAGCATGGCATCGAACCGGTTGCGGTCGATATGCCAGCCCGATCCATGCGCATTCGAAATAAAATCCTGCTCAGCCGGAGAATTCGCTCCCCACGCCGACACGATTCCAGGTGCGTGCACTGAGTCCAGGGCTGAAAACGCAACCCAGAGGCCCAATTCCCGAAGCACGGGATTGATTTCCGGAGGAAGGGTTTCGCCATAGCGGTCGCCTTCGAAGCGTGTCGCTTCCAATAAAGCCACGCGAAGGCCGCGGCGCGCAAGACGGAGGGCGATCACCGCGCCAGATGGTCCCCCGCCTGCAACCGCCACGTCAAAATAATCGATTGTTCCTCTCACCCAATGAATCAACCGTTGACTGGAATTGGATTTCGTGATGTAAAGAAGCTCTTATGAATCAGAAATCAATTGTACAGGCCCGCATCCACCCGGCCATCGGCATCGCCCGCATCGGCAACAGCGACGAATATTTCATCGGTCCCGAAGTGCCTCACCCTACGCCTCCGCCGCCTAGTGGTTATCGCGATGCGTCGGGACGGCTGAAGCGCCAGGCCGCCATGTTTCGCATCTATGGGTATGACGCGAACGGGAAGGTAGTCGCTGAACTCACCTCCACCGATGCCACGATCGAATGGACCGTCCATGTAGCAAACAAGAAAGGCGCGTGGTACGACTTCGACGCCGCCCTCGATCTTCCCGAAGCCCATGACCTGAAGTCGGCCCGCCGCAATGCCTTTGTGCAGGGAACAGACCGGGATAAGCTCGTTATCGATCCCGGTCCTCGATCCATTTCGGGCGCAAACCAGCGCTCCGCGCCATTCGACACCGGGGAATTCCTGGGCCAGAATGTCTATCTCGGCGAACTCAGAACAGATGATGCAGGCAGACTGGAATTCCTCGGCGGCAAAGGCGTTTCGGATTCCCCTTTGCCTGGCTTTACGCTGGTAACATTCGCCAACAATCCAGGCTGGCACGACGACACGTCGGACGGGCCGGTTATGGCGAAGGTTGTGCTAAACGGGGTTCCGATCCCGGTCGATCCCGCATGGGTAGTCACCGCGCCACCGAATTACTCGCCTGATCTGGTAACACCGCAGACCATGTACGACGTAATAACCGATGCTCTAAAAGGCTCACTGCTCACGATCCCTGCCAAGCCATCGTTCGCCCACGATATTTTCCCGCTGCTCCGTCAGTTCAACGACGCGCAGTGGGTTAACTTCGGATTCGCTGTGCAGTTTGGGTGGCAGGCGCCGAGCGATTTTCTGCGCCCCGAAATCTTGGCGAAACTAGCCGCGGCGCCCGTAAGTTCCACCGATGACCCTTACGGCGAACTCCGTCGCCAGATCTTCTATAGTTTCCGCAATCCCGGCTCGACCACGTTTGAGCCGACTGCGTGGCCACCCATCTACGGCGACGCGTTCGGCAGCTACGACGATCCACCGGTCGCGCGCGGTGGATTCTCCATCACACGGACCCTGTACAACTATTTGAGCCAGTGGATGCAGGGGAACTTCAACGCGGATTACGACCCAAACGTGAAGCCGCCTGCGCGGATTGACGATGTACCGCTGGTTGAGCAGCCAGCCACGCTTGATCGGGCTGCACTGCATTTCTGCATGGGCGGACCCTTCCACCCTGGCTGCGAGATGACGTGGCCAATGCGGCATTCGTCGATGTATCGGAGTCCGTACAGGCTCCGGCAAAACCCCGGCAGTCTGACTAAATCCGATTACGGCGAATTCCTGACACAGACCACGATCAACGCTTCCGACGGACCGCTTTCGGTCAGCGGCCCCGGCGACATCACCAAATGGATGGCAGTGCCCTGGCAGACTGACACCGCCAGTTGTCGCGCTGGTTATCCCGGCACCGAGTTCCCGTCTGACCCGTTCATCCCTACGTTCTGGCCATCGCGCGTGCCGAATAACGTGCTGTCCGACGCGGAGTACGACATAATCACGAACCCGGGCACATCGCCGGAAGCAAGGATGGCGGCGTTCAACCGCCGCCCCTTCTGGCTGCGCAGTCTGCACATGAATGCACCCTATATCGAGCAAATCACGAAAATGGTGACCCATTTTGGCGACCTTGGATTAATTCTCAAGCGCGAAACCAAGGTTGAAGGCATTCCGCCGATTGTGTATGTGGAAACGCTGGCCGAGGAGCAAAAAAAGCTTCTCGAAGCCGAAGTGCCGGACACCCAAAAGCCGGCTGTAAGCAAGGAATTTGCGCAGGCGAGATTCGGCGGTCTCCGCAGACGGTAGGGAATTCCCGCGTAGCCCCGGGATGGAGCATGTCTGCCCACGTGAAAATTGGGAAGGAGCTACCAGCGTCATCTCATAGACCGTTCCGCCGGGACCAGCGCTGGTGCCGTAAAGACTGCTGCTAATCCAGTTCCGAATATTGATGATCAGCGGGAGATTGCGGCGGTATTGTCAGATGTGGATGGCCTGATCGACTCCCTGGACAGGCTTGTCGCAAAGAAGCGCGCCATGAAACTCGGGAGCGTTCACCAACTAATTACGGGTAGAACGCGCCGCCCAGGATTTGGCACGAACAAAATTGCAAGCAAACAGGCGGACGTAGGCTCTATCCCAGGCGATTGGGAAACGAAAAAGCTAGGTGACATGGGGCAGTGTTTCATCGGCCTGACGTTCAATCCGAGGCAGGTGGCTTCCGATGGTCACTTCGTGCTGCGGGCTTCGAACATCGGCGAGCGCGGGCTTCAGTTCGGAGACAGCCTGTATGTTGACATGCCTATCTCCGAGAAACTTGTGCTTCAAGAAGGCGACCTTTTGATCTGTGTTCGGAATGGCAGTCGGCGGCTAATCGGCAAATGCGCGTTAGTCGATTGTAGGGCAAAGGGAATGACGTTCGGCGCCTTCATGTCTGTCTTCAGGTCACCTCGAAACCATTTTGTCTATCACTGTTTTCAATCGGACATGATGAAACGGCAAATCCACGAGCACCTTGGCGCGACGATCAACCAGATCACAAACAAGAGCCTCACCTCGTTCCAGATCCCATTCCCATCCGAAATTGAGCAAGATGCGATCGCCTCGACCCTCACCGAGATGGACACCGAAATCGTCGCACTAGAGCGCCGCCGCGACAAGACCAAAGGCATCAAGCAGGGCATGATGCAGGTGCTGCTCACGGGAAGGACTCGGCTGATATGACCGCGCCAGAGAATCGCAGAGGGTGGGGCGTTACGTTCGCTCCCTCAGCGAGATGGACTGAATTCACTTCGGGGAAATCTGATGAGCAGGTTCGGTGTTAACTCGCCACCTACAAGAAGGAACGACCGGTCATGAACTCTGGAAAAGGCTATTACCGCGTAATGCTGGGCGAAAAGAGCATGTACGCGGACGAGTGCTTCGCCGGCAACTTTATTGGCACCGATTTCAGCATCAAGCAGGACCTGTCGAGTGATCTGCCGGACGACTGGCGTCGCTTTAATCAGAAGTTCATCCCCATCTATCTGGCCATCTTCCCGGAAAAGAAGAAAAGAACAAGATCAGCGCAGGGCTTGTTCATACCAGCCTTCGCTGGACGCACACTTATCGTTACCGATCTTGCGTCGATGAGGGACTCGTCGATTGAGCAACAATCGAAAATGTAATAATCCGCTTGAAGCGTGCGCCTTATGTATGCCTTTGCGTCGCCGTCTGGGTGCGCGCTGGTTCAATTCCGGTAGGCCCCAACCCATCGCCAGCATGCCTCAGTGAACGAGGCCAACGAGCCAGAGCTGCTGCCTTGCGGATCGGAAGTAGGCATCATGTCCCTCGGTCCCAGCGTAGTGGAACCATCCTCCGATGTCGTGGAGTATGTCTCCTGCCTCGACGCCGGAGCCGACGGCTACAAAGAAGAGGTCGAACCAACGATTTCGTCTGCGGTGACAATGGCACTGGCGTAGTTCGGGGGGAAGCAGGTTTTGTGAACCGCCTCGTCGGCAGGTTTGCCGTCCTTGAAGTCAGCGAAAACCCCAGCCGCCGGTCGCGGTGTACTTTTTTGAGTCCTTGACCGTAAACTGAATATTCTTGGCGGGCCCGGCAACGAAAGATTGAGGCGGCCAAAGACTTTGTTGTTTTCCTCCGACGCGACATAATTCCAATGCAGCGCGACAATGATTGTGCTGTTCGAGAACGGAAGCTTTCCTTCCCGAGAGGCCTTGATCGCTAAATCGTTGCCCATTTGGCGTGCACATCGTTGAGGTTGCCTTCTTCGTGGGCCACGGAGATCAACTTCCAATCTCGGTATCCTGGGGCAATGGTGATTCCGTAGATTGAGGCGGCGGCTCGTCCAGAATCGCCAAATCGGACGCACGCCGGTAATCGCTGGGAGGACGCTCTTCATGACGAATGATATGCATCAAGCTCCAAGGCCTGTTCTTCACAAGCATATGAGCGAGTTCTGGTCTGGCGACTTGGGCCTTACTCTCATAACTATCTCCCTGGTCATTCTCATCTTCGTAATAACACCTCTTCGCGAGGCGGGGCTGCGCGGGCGCCTTTTCTTCGAGCCCGTTGTGGTCGGGCTGATGGTTTTCGGCGCACTGAGCGTAAAGGAGAGCTACCTTGCCAAGGCTTTGGTGGTGGTCGTCGTCCTCGTTTGTGCGACGGTTTTGGTGGCCGGTCGCCTCTATCCGACACCGTTTCTTCATCAGTTGGGAAGCGCTTTCGTCACTGGCACGCTGCTTCTCTATGTCCGCGTTGTGTTGCTCGTAATGTTCCGTGTAGGCCCGGTAACCTGGAGCCGCATCCAGGGCGGAATATGCGCCTATCTTCTTCTTGGCTTGGCTTGGGCTTCCGCCTTTCAGTTGGTTGAGCAACTCCTCCCGGGCTCCTTTTACTTCGTTACCGTGCCAACGGATATGGACCAACTCACGTCTAAGCTTACCTATTTCAGTTTTGCCACGCTTACCACCGTCGGCAGTACGATCGCCCCAGTGCGTCCGATCGCGCGCTACCTCACCATCGCTGAAGCCATCGTCGGCCAGCTTTTTCCCGCGACCCTCATCGGCGCTCTCGTGGCCATGGCCATGCAGTCCCGCAGCAAATCCTGAGCCCGCAGGCATGCGGCACATCGAAAACAATGATAGCCAGCTTTATAATGACTGTCACCCATATGAATAGTGCCCTCTCGTCTTGAGGCGATTGAGGAATTCATTCCCTACACTGAACATCCCGAGTTGCGGCGGAGCTTCCCAGGGGAGGCATCTATATGGCCTTGCCCACGAACGTCCCATCCTGATGTCCGCCCACCCACCAACTGTCTGAAGGGATCTCCGTCATTAGGATCGAGGCGAATGCACGGCCGCCTCGGGTTCCAGCGCCGCCCTCCATTGTGATCAAGAACATCTGTAAGGCGCTGCGCGGTGTAGACAAGGTACAGTGCCGGGTCAACAGGCTACCCGGTATCACGTTGCGAAACCTGGTGCTACGCAGCCGCCGTTGGAAGCGTAGGGAGGTCGTCGTTCGGAGAAGCGTCTGAGAGATGCTCCAAGCCTCCGCCGCTTAGCCGAAAAGAGAATTCGGCTGGGCTTCGCAGCTGTTCCGGACACGCTTCTCAAGGATGGATAGCCTTGACTTCTGCATTTGACCATAGCACTTGACACCACTACCACTTAGGAGCCATTGTTCACTACCACGGCGGATACTACCGTGTAAGCAATTCAAACTCCGGTCAGGAATCTCGGCGCGCCGGTGGTCAAGACGAGGTGCGGCCGTATCCTCCGAGGTCGCTTCGAATGACGGACTGTCCCGCGCAGGATGAACTGCGTTCTTATGCACGACCCAATTCTCGAGATCGCACACGTGTTGTTTATCGATATCGTGGCGTACTCCGCGCTTCCGGCCGACCGCCAGCGCCTGGCGGTTCGCATCTTGCAGGACGCCATCGGTTGCACCAGTGATTACGCCCGGTCCCAAGACAGTGAACAGTTAATTGTGCTCCCCACGGGCGATGGTGCAGCACTGGTTTTCTTTCGCGATGCTGAGGCACCGGCCCGTTGCTCTCTGGAACTGGCGCAATGCCTCAGGGACGAAGATTCTTTCCAGGTACGAATGGGCATCCACACCGGGCCTGTGTATCGCATTGCCGACATCAACGCTAACCGGAACGTGACGGGTGGAGGAATCAACCTGGCTCAGCGCGTTATGGAAGTAGGCGATGCGGGTCACATCCTGGTATCGAAGACCGTGGCTGACATCCTCTCAGAGGTGAGTACCTGGCGGGAGTGCCTGCACGATCTGGGCAGAGCTGAAGTAAAGCATGGTGCGTGGGTACACATATTCAATCTGTACACTGGCACCGCCGGAAATCCCCAAGTCCCATCGCGGCTCAGTTCCGCGCATGCCGCTTTCGAGGTGCGGAAGAGCCAGGACCAGCATTCCGCCAAGGCAGCAAGTTCGAGTCCTGCACCCGCTGGGAGCCAGCACGGCGACCACATCAGGGTTCTCAGTGTTGACGACCATCCGCTTCTGCGCGAAGGAATTGCGACCCTCATCAATAGCCAGCCGGACATGCACGTGGTGGGCGAAGCAGCCAGCGGGAAGGAGGCCCTGGAGCGATTTCGTGAGCTCAACCCGGACGTCACCCTCATGGATGTCAGGATGCCTGACATGAGCGGCATCGACGCGCTGATCGCGATACGGAAGGAGTACCCCAACGCGCGAGTCATCATCGTGACGACCTCCGAAGGCACCGGCGAGATTCAGCGGGCGCTGGAATCAGGCGCCCGAGGATACTTGCTCAAGAGTATGCCGCCAAGAGAGCTGGTCGAATCCATTCGGCAGGTTCACGCCGGCAAGAAGCGTATTCCATCGGCCATCGCGGCACATCTGGCGGAACACTACAGCGACGAAGCCCTTACCGCGCGCGAGGTCGAGGTGTTGCAGCAGGTGGCAGCTGGGAATCGCAACAAGAACATTGCCGAGCGATTGTTCATTTCAGAGGAAACCGTCAAGGTGCATATCAGGCACATTATGGAGAAGCTGGGAGCCAGCGACCGCACCCAGGCGGTCGCCATTGCCGTCAAGCGTGGAATCATTCAGTTGTGAACAAAAACCGGTTCTCTGGCCGCCGAGTGCAGGTGCCCCCGGTGCCGATCTTATGGACTTAGTTCCCTCGGAATTCCGTTAGTAGGTGATACATGCCATCCGCCGCGACTGATTACTTGATGCAGGTTCTGGCATCGCTCGGGTTTACTGGTGAACAGACTGCGGGACTATCGGATCTTGCACAAGAGCTCGAAATCCTGAATTTCAATGCCGGCGATGTCCTCATGCGCGAGGGCGATCCTGGAGACAGCCTGTATATCGTTCTGCAGGGAACCGTTGACGTGACTGCTCAGGATAAGCCGCTGGCGCGACTCGGTTCTGGCGAGTTGATAGGAGAGCTGTCAGTGTTAACCGGCGAACCTCGCTCGGCGATGGTTAGCGCTATCGAACCGGTTCGCGCGGCAAGGCTCTCACGGGATCGTTTCGAATGTTGGGTGGAACGTCACCCTGACGCCGCCCGGCAGCTATTCGCAATCATGCTGGAGCGTCTCTACAAAGTGCGGCTTGCGTTTGCTCTTCACCGGAACAAGCTCTTTGCGGCGCTGGAGCCCGCGGTCCTGCGCGAGCTGGAATCCGAACTTAAGCTCGTGACTCTGGGCAGCGGGGAAGTGCTATATCGCGAAGGAGAGCCGGGAGATACCCTGGTGGTGGTTGTTGATGGCCGCCTGCGCGTCACCGCTGGCAATAAATGGGGCGAAGAATACCAGGCGGAGGTAGGACGCGGTGAAACGGTGGGTGAGATGGCGCTGGTGAGCGGCCAGCGGCGCAGCGCAACTGTTGCCGCCATTCGCGACAGTAGTGTAGCGGTACTCTCGCGCGCGGCCTACGAGCGTCTTCTGGTGAAATATCCGATCGCGATCTCGCACATCGTCACGGGCAGTCTGGTGACCAAGCTGCGAAACATGAGCGAAGGCCTGCCGCAGAAACAGGCGGTTTCCACCATCGCGCTAATTCCTGCCGACCGCAACGTACCGCTCGACTTCTTCGCTGCGCAACTCGCGGCTAGCTTCGCCCGCATGGGCAAGACCGTGCTGCTTTCGAGCAACTCCGTTGAGCGGCTACTGGGAAGAGAAGGCGCAGCCCAGGTGACGGTGGATCACGGTGGGCACGTCACCATGGTCGAGTGGCTCCATAAACAGGAACTGGAGCACGACTACGTCATTTATCAGCTCGATCCGGATCTGAGCGAGTGGAGCCGGCGCTGTATTCGCCAGTCTGACCGGGTCCTGATCGTAGGCGACGCCTCGGGCAACGGCGCGTTCTCCGAATTGGAGCGGCTTGTGCTTCCGGAGCAGCGGCCGGGGCTCGTTTTACTGCAGAAGTCGGCGGAGCCAACCGGCACAGCAGCATGGATCAGGAATCGCCAGTTGGAATGCCATCATCACGTTCGGCTCGGCGAACCTGCGGATTGCGACCGCCTGGTGCGCTTTCTTACGGGGCGGTCGGTCGGCCTTACGTTGGGTGGAGGATTCGCCCGCGGACTGGCACACCTGGGTGTAATTCGCGCCATGCATGATATGGGCATTCCCATTGACGCGATCGGCGGCAGCAGCATGGGCAGCCTGATCGGTGCGCTGTGGAACCAGGGCTGGAGCTACGACCGCATCCTGACTGAAACACGTGCCGGCTGTGAGAAGTCTTTCAACGATCTAACATTCCCGTTCGTTGCCTTCAAGAGAGGCAAGAAATTTGGCGATTTCGTCTGGTCCTTGTACGGCGAACGGCAGATCGAAGATCTTTTCATTCCTTACTTCTGCGTGTCTTCCAATCTCAATCGTGCAGAAACAGTAGTGCATCGGCGGGGTTCTCTGGCCAAGGCGGTCCTCGCCTCTACTCGCGCTCCGGCCATTTTCCCGCCGGTGGTATACGATGGAGAACTGCACGTGGACGGCGGAGTTTTGAACAACGTGCCGGTGGACATCATGAAGTCGTTTGTGAACGGCGGCACCGTTATTGGAGTGGATGTCTCACCGCCGCACGAACTCGATCTCGTCGAAGATTACGGTCACGACGTGGACGGCTGGCAGGTGCTGAAGAGCCGCCTCAGCCCGTTCGCGAGGAAGAGAATCCCGGTCCCGAGCCTCATGCTGGTGCTGATGCGCACCATAGAATTCGGCGGGTTGTCACATAAGAAGACTACCTCGCGCGTAGCCGACATTTACCTGCGCCCTCCGTTACTGAAGTTCAAGCGCAACGACTTTTATGCAGCGTCAGAAATTGCCCAGGTTGGATACGACCACGCCCGCGAACAGATCGAAGCATGGCTCAAAACCGGCACCGACCTTGCAGCTCAGGACCTCGGCTCGGCTGTTCACAAGTGAAATGAGACATTTATCGCTTGTTCCGCCCAACCGATTCAAATCACTTGGTCAAATTCGCTGGCAGGTACGCCACCCGTCAGGGCAGTAACGTGATCGCGAACGGCAAGCATACTGTACGCAGCACAATTAGGTGGACTGTGTGCGTCCAACCAGTCGCTATCAACTCGCCTCCAGGCGTATGCGGATGGGGTCCCGCGGTCGCAGCGTAAGGCTCGGAACGGGTAGCACCGGCGCTTCGTCCACCGACACGAGCTGATACATGCGAGCTATATTTGCGAGGATCAGGGCCGCTTCAGTCGTCGCGAACGATGCCCCGATGCACTGCCTGGGACCGCCACCAAAAGGAAAATAGGCGAACCGGGGCAGCTTCTGACAGGCGCTGGTGCTCCAACGGTCCGGATCAAACTTCTCCGGCTCGGAGAAAAACCTTGGGTCTCGATGCATGATCCACTGGCTCATCACAACGTTGGCTCGAGCAGGAATCCGGTATCCTTCCAATTCGAAGGCGGCGATCGCCGTACGGGCCATGGTCCAGGCCGGAGGATATAACCGCATCGTTTCCTTGATGACGTTTTCCAGGAAGGTAAGCGACAGGATCTCGGAAACGCTCGGCAACCTGCCTGCCAGCACGCGGTCCACTTCGTGCCGAAGCTTTTCTTGCGCTCCGGCATTCTGGGACAGCAAATATAACGCGTATGAAAGCGCCAGCGCGGTCGTCTCGTGACCCGCCAGCAGGAAGGTCATCACCTCGTCTCGCAGTTGCTCGTCCGTCATCCAGCTGCCATCCTCATCACGAGCTTGCATCAGGATGGAGAGCAAGTCGCGCGATGTCACTTGGTCACTGCTCCGGCGCTGACGGATGATCTCGTACACGGCGGCGTTCATCTCGTCCACAGCACGACGTACGTCCCGCATTCCGGGTAAAGGAAGGTACTGGAAAAAGTGAGGCAGGAGCAGTCTCCCGCCGGTGCTGTTTACCAGGACAGTGTTGAGGGACCGCGCGATCTTGTCTGTTTCTATCGTCTCTATCTCGAAAAGTGCTCGCATGACTACGCGCAGAGTGAGGCTCATCATTTCCTGATGGATGTCCACCACCGTGCCACCCTTCCATGAAGCGAGCGCCTGCTCGGCGGAGTCGGTCATGCAGTTGGTGTAAGCGGAAATGCGATCGCGTGAGAAGGCCGGTTGAATGAGCCGGCGCTGCCGTTTCCATGCGTCCCCTTCAGCAGTGAACAACCCGTCGCCCAGCAACCAGCGGCTTTTCCGCACGTAGGGATCTTTCAGAAAGTTCTGCGGATTCCGCACCAGCACGTACTCGATCAGATCGGGCCGATTCAGGAAATAAACGTGGCGCCATGCGGAACGGTAGTAATAAATGTCGCCATACTGGTCAGCCCACCTTCTGAAGGTGTCCAGCGGTGCCCGACCTGCAAGGGGGAAGTTACCGATCAGAAAGTGCGGCTTTGGTCCCGGAGGGCGCAGCATACGAGTGCAACCAAGTTTAGCAGCCCACTCAGCGGACACCCAGTATGATCCGCTGACCCGACTTCCACAGGGGAAATCGGGGCCTGGCTGATCCTTTGGTAGGCCTGCACGATGTAGCTCTGAGCGGCCGACAGGTTCCCGTGTCTGTGAGGGTCAATGTTGGCGAATGGCGGTTGCACATACACAACCGTGGCCCTCGCTCGTAAACGACTGTTGATTGTTGAGCCAGGAGCTCCGCCAAGGGCAAGCGCTGCACACAAAACACCGTGCTAAGAACAGCTTCCTCATGTTCGTATCCTCAAAGATCTTACTTAGGCCTGAATGAGTTGTTGGGGCTCTCGATACCAATCAACGCCAACGGCGCGATTGGCGACGCCGGGACTTCATTCAGTGGGGGATCCATCCTTGGGTTGGGTTGTAATCCTTGATGGATGCGGCAATCTCGGTCGTCTTCTCGCCCAGGTCTTTCTGATAGACAACGCCTTCTCGGCTTAACAGGAACGTCATCACTCCGGATTCTCGATATTTGACCGGAGTAGCTAGGATCGCAAACCCACCCGTCATCTTTCCGTCAACGATGTAGCTCTTGGCGCCGCCGTTGGCTTGATCTCCCTGAGCGGTGAGAATGCGGTAAGAATAGCCATCGAAGACCGGCTGCGCGCCGGGTGCTGTTGAGGCGATGATGTCTTTGGCGAAATCATTCAGACGTCCCAGAGGACTTGATGGCTGGTCCGCGGGAACCTGCCAATATAGTCCATCCTGTTTTCCCGCGCTGCTCAGGATCTTCTGCGCGTATTGGCCGGCAGGGTTGCCGTCGTGTGCGCCCTGGAAGTATAGGTCCTGCGCGTTTCCCATCGCTGAGATCGCATCCATTGCCAGCAGTTCGTTCTTCCCGATGCGGCGCGCCAGAATCTCTTCTTCCCCGGCCGGCGTATCGAAATACCATTTGGACGATGAATCCTGCGCCAGAGGTATCGGATAGGGATAGTTGTCGGCTCCGATGTAGAGGACTTGACTGCCGTCTGTCATCGTGACCCAGCGGTGCATCCGATCATATTTTGCGACGAAGGACGCAATCGCTGCCTTGTCTTCCGCCGCGTCTCCGGAAGACAGAATTGCCTTCGAATCCGGGCCCAGGACGTGGGCAAGAGCACCCTCGTCGTCGGTTTGCGCTGCTTCCCGCAACGCCTGTCCGGCCTCCGCCGGGGTCGCAAAGGTTGCTTGTGAATCGACTGCTGCTGTCGCGCCGGCCGACGTTCGAGCGTATCCCAGGATGACAAACAGGATCGCCAACAGAAGTACCGGCGCCACCAGTGGGGTTCCCAACTTCATCGAATATCTTGCGTGCGGTTTCATGTTTTTACTCCTCGTTCTTTCCTTTCGCTAAAAGTCACTTTTAGATCGTGGAGGCCCTGCGTTTCAGTGAGTGCTTAGCGGCGGCGTTCGCCACCGCCGTTGTGAGCGGGTTGCGAGTGCATCGCCGGTCTCCGCATGGCTGCCCTCTGCGTGCCGCTGGGATGCATGCTGGCGTGGCCACGATTGGACTCTGCCCGGGCCGAGCGACCGTATCCGCTCATGGGGGAGTGGAGCTGCTTGCTTCCGTTTGAATTGGTGCGTGCTTCCTGGCTACTGCCAAGCCGGTCCTGAGTGCCGAGTGTTGAAGGCTGATGTTGTGTTGCGCCATTTCCGCCGATCAGGCCGTGATTGCCGTTTTGTCCGCCGTTCGGCTGATCAGCTGGCTTTGTGCCGGGCGCGTCGTTGTGCCACCCGCCATCGGGACCGTAGTAGCCGTTTGGGTGATACGCGCCGTCGGGGCCGTAGTGCGTGTCGGTGCCGGGACGATAACCTGGGTCGGGATGATACGTGCCGTTCTTGTCGTAATACCCAGGATTTTCCGTACCTGTCGCACCGCCTGCATGATTCACATCTGGGTGCCAGCCGCCGTCAGGACCGTAGTAGCCGTTCGCGCGATATTCGCCGTTCGGACCGTAGTGAGTGTCGGTGCCGGGATGGTAGTTCGCGTCGGGGTGATACGTACCGTTCGCAGCGTAGTACGCATTGTTTTCCGTTCCCGTCGCGCCACCTGCCCAAGGCCGATAGCCGTTGTAGGGCCTGTTATTCCAGATGTGGTTGTTGATATAGGTGTTGTTGTTGTAAATGATGGTAGAACCGCCGCCACCACCCCAGTTCAACCTCCAGGCGTTCCAGCCCCAGCCGAAGCCGGCTCCCCATCCGCCACCACCGAAAGTAGCCCCGACCGTGACTCAGGTCCGAAAATAGACACCAACGGAGGCCACCGGCACCGGCGGAGGCACATAGAGCGGCACCGCTATCGGGCGCGCCGTACACCACAGCCGGGTTGTATTGCGGAACGTAGACGACCTGAGGATTCGCCGGCTGAATCACGATGGTATTGGGAGATGGTTGAGTGACTGTAATCTGAGTCGTGGACTGCAGCGTCCCCGCCGCTTGCGCCTTCGGCGCGCATGGTCTGCACCGCTGCCATCACGTCTGCCTGTTGATTCGCGAATGCCTGCCCGAGGCTCGATGTCCACGAGAGGTTATGCGCCAAGTTATCCAACACGGAAGGAAACTGCGTCAAAGCCTTGACACTGGGGTCCCAGGATTGCTGGTCTGACAGCCTGTGCGAGCGCCGTGCCGGTCAGGCTTTTGTTTTGCGCCAGCCAGTCGTCTGCGTATGCGACCTGGTCTGGATTCGCAGAAGCTGCAAGCACTTGTGCTACCAGCGCATCTGGGTACAGCGCAATGGGGGCAACCAGTGCGTCGAGTTGATCCGACGACAGAGGCGCAGGGGTTGGCGCGGAACTGTCTTGCGTGGCGGGGACCGCCGTCTGCGGTGCAGCAGCTGGAGGTGCAGGTGCAGGCGGTGGCGCTGGAGGTGCTAACACCGGCTGGTACGCATATACAGTTCCTGTCACAGGCGCTGCGGTTTCGGCAACCGGTGTCGTGCGTACTGCCTGCCATGCCGCGCGCTTGCCGTGAAGCCCGTATGAGCCTGACATCCTATCGCCATAGACGTGACCGCCGAAATTCAATACGTTCTTCGTAACCGTACTGAATCGGATGTAGTTCCCGTGGATCTCACCCTGAATCGGACCAGACTGGACAGGGCCTTCGAAGAATCCCGAAAGCTGGTTGCCAGATTGTGTGATCTGAACGTGCTTCACGACTGTCTCGCCGTTCTGGATGTTGGTGGAATAAATCGTCCAGTTGCCTTCCACGTTGTCCGGCGGTTGTTGGGCTGGCATGGTTGTGCAGAGCATCAGTGACAGGAAAACCAAGCCAGCCAGGTTCAACATCGCTTTCATTCGTTTTCATGACATCCCCCTAGTTGGTTGTGCGGGCACGCTGTTCATTTCGGACCGTCGCGGTTCGCCAGTTCACTTCCTTGCGCTTCCGGCTGCGTGCTTATCGCTTCCATGGCGGTACTATGCGGCATTCACGCCAGAACGCACATCACGAGATAAGAGGTTTTTTGGCTAACGCCGCGGGGGAAACAACGAGATACCACGATCGGGTAAGGCAGAAGCAACCCTGGATGGACCAGAAAGGAACGGAGGCGAGAAAATGCTGGATCGATCGCAGGAATTGTGGCGCTGGCCGCGAGCAACCAGCGCCACGGTTATGGTTGGACTTGGAACCTTGGTCCACCGTGTTCGTTCCTACTGACCGGTTCCAGTGAGCGTGATCAACTGCGTCGCCGGATTACGATTCAGCGAATTGTCTTTCCCTTCAGCGGTGCCTTGGATCAGACCCGTCTGGGTGGGATCGAAGCTGATGCTCAGGTTGCAGCTTGTGCCCGGCGCCAGCGAGAAGGTGCTGGTGCAATCCGGGGGCGTGCCGGAGCCTGCTACCTGCTCGAAGTTTCGCGGCATGCTAAACCCGCCTTCAAGGGCATTCAATTGCTGGTTGCCCACATTCTCCACCGTGATCGACAGCGGGTCGGAGGCTTGGTTCACGGGAGTCGTGGGGAAATTCAGCGCCGGCGCCTGCGAGCGCTGGAGCCCCAGCACCTGGTTGTGGTTGGTATCCGCGATAAAGAGATCGCCTGCGCCATCCAGAGCGACGCCACCAGGATAGGAGGTTGTGTCCAAGGTGACCGGAGAGCCACCGCCAGCCGGTATCTCCTCCACACCATCGCTCACTGTGATAAACAAGTTGCCTGCAGCATCGACAGCTACAGCCAACGGATCAGCGAGCCCCGAAGCGACGGTGGTCTGGGCGCCGCCGTTGGTCGGGATTTTGACCAAGCGTGCGTTCCCGCTATCCACTACGAAGAGGTTGCCCGAGGGATCCAGCGCCACTCCCCACGGAGCGTTCAATCCCGATCCTAGAGAGAGTTGGGTGCCACTAGCAGCCAAAAACTCCAGCATCTGATTGTGGCAGAGATCTGGGATGAAGACATTGCCCACGCCATCTACTGCAACACCCCAGGCGCAAACGCCACTGGTTATCACGCTGGCCGAGCCACTTGGCGTAATCTTCAATACTTGCGTGTTGCCCATGTCGGCGACGATGAGATTACCCGCCCCATCCACCGCTACCGCTGTCCCCTCCGACAGACCGGAGTACAGAACATTCTGGCTGCCGCCCGAGTTCGCGGGCACCTCGACCAAGTCGTGAGTATTCACGATGAATAGATCGCCGGCCGCGTCCATCGCCAAACCATTGGGCGACGCGAGGCTGGCTACGTTCTGCGAAGTGGCTGGGTCGAAGGCAATCTGCGGTCCTTGTCCGACACCATACAGCATGGTCGACGCCGCCAAACTACCGTCGGGTCTCGTGATCTGGAGAACGCCGGTACGGAGCCCGGGATATTTGGGCGAGAATTTTACGCTGACGGTGCAAGTCGAACCCGCCGTCAGCGACCCAGGGCAGGTGCTGCCGGCCAGGCTGAAGTCGAGGCTTGTCGAATTCGAACCTTGGGTCAGCACTTTTATGTGGCCTAAGTTGCCACTGGCCGTGACGGCATAGGTCAGGGTGACAGGTGCGCCGCAATTCGAGCTGCAAACACTCACGGCGCCGAGATTCGCCGATATGGTCGAGCCCTTTAACACGTGGTTGGTGTTCTGGTCCGACACGAAGAGATCGCCGGCTGCGTCCACCCCAATAACAGTAGAGGCCACCCCGGAAAGGACGGTGAATTGCTGACCGCCTCCCGCCGGCAGCTCTACCACGCGATTGTTGCCCGAGTCCGCGATGAACAGGTTGCCACTTGTGTCCACCGCCAAGCTGGTAGGAGCATTGAGGCCAGCTCCGGGGACGGTCCTCAGCTGGCCGCCGCCATCCTCAAATACCTGATTGCTGTTGGCACGCGTAAGGAAGACATCACCCTCTTTATCCGCGGCGATTCCCGATGGGGACGGGAAGTTGCCAACCAGGACGCTAAAGGCTCCCTCGGCAGAAATTTCGTCCACCTGCCCAGCACCGAAATCCGCGACGTAAACGTTGCCATTTCTATCCACTGCCACCTGCGTAGGCGTGACGAAATTACTGCTGAGCGTAGTCTGGCTTCCGGAAGGCGTAATTTTCACCAGGCTGTTGGAGGTCGTGGTGGCATAGACGTTACCGGCTCCATCGACCGCCACGCCAATGGGCCACAGGCCGGCAGCGACCACAGACTGGGTTCCATCAGGCGCTATCTTCACTATCCGCCCGTTGTTATCCGGACTGTAGATGTTTCCTGCTGCGTCGGTCGCTATCTGTCGAGCATTGGACAGACCAGAAGCCGCCACCTTGGTCGCAGGTTGGGCAAGGCTCAGGTTTACTTGCGCGTTGAGTACGGCTGGCAGCGAGACCACCAGAACCATAGCCAGCACCGGAAGCTTCAAGGTAAGCGAAGCAATACGCTTCAAGGTTGTTGTTAGTTGACGAGTTACCTGTGAGATGTGTTTTGCTTGGATTTTCATGATCAGACTTACCATCCTCAATTCCTAGAATTACGAATGTAAGCAAGAGACCTGGGCCCGCGACGCACTTACTGGGGTCGATACAGCCGCTTCTACCGCTCCCATCCGATACGGTTACTATGCGGGCGCTAAGCAGAATGCGCATCACGAGATAAGAGGTTTTTTAGCTACCACTGCTGGGTAAATGCGGGGATAACAGAAATGGGGACCCCTTGCGTACCACGACAGGCTGCGTACTGAGGTACCGCTATCAGGTGAGGCAGCCGGAATGGGGCCCCAGTTGACAACTATGGATGGCGGAACGCTGCACTAGCGATGGCAAACCTCGGCGATAGTTGTTTGGTCCACCCTCACCGAGGTCGGCGTCGGGGGAAGATTCGACCAAATCATCGTCAATAATGAGTGCATGAATTCGAGATTCCCGACCTATACTTGTGGCAAGTGACTCATGGTGTTTCCCACCGAGTTGCAGGGAATCCCGGGGGAAGATGCCAGTCGCCCGGAAGGATCATCACCAGATCAATGCGCATCTTGGGTTCAGGAAGGATCGAAGGAAGTTTCCTCTCGGCGTCCAGACTCTGTCTGTATGTGGTCCTTCTTTGTGTTCCCGCGATCGCGCTAGATCCCAGCCGGCAAATTTCGCAATATGCCCATACGGCCTGGCGATTTGCAGACGAAGGGATCATCGGCCCTCCGTTGGCGTTTGCTCAGACCAGGGACGGTTATCTGTGGATCGGCACCTCGAGCGGCCTGCTTCGATTTGATGGGGTGCGGTTTGTTCCATGGTCCCCTCCCGACGGCCACAGCTTACCTAGTGATTTCATCAGTAATCTGTTGGGGGCCAGCGATGGCAGCCTATGGATTGGCACGGAAAGAGGGCTGGTCCGATGGAAAGATGGCAGCTTGACGAACTATTCTCGCGTACCTGCCCTTATCGGAACCCTCCTGGAGGATCCCGACGGCGCGATTTGGGTGGCTCGCGCGAAGATCCGTGATGGTAAAGGTCCATTGTGTGAAGTGACAGGCAGTGAGCTTAGCTGTCACGGCGCTGCGGAGGGAATTCCCTTTCGCTACGCAAAGGAGTTGCTCCGAGACAGCCTGGGAAACATCTGGATCAGCGGTCCGGCCGGGCTCTGCCGGTGGCAGTCCGGCTCTTCCGAAACGTATTCTTCGAGCGCGCTGCAGAGGCTCCAGGAAGTTCTCGGCATCAACGCCATGGCTTTGGCAGCAGACGGTTCGCTCTGGGTGGGTATGCGTCGCACCGGACCGGGTTTGGGGCTGCAGGAATTCGTAAATCGGAAGTGGAAAGACTTCTGGGTGCCGGGCTTCGACGGCACCCGCTTCTCAATAAACGCTCTCTTCGTGGATCGCGATAGTAGCCTGTGGATCGGGACTCCACACAGCGGTATTTACCGCTTGCATGCTGGCAAAGTCGAACAATTCACCAGTGCGGACGGATTATCGAGCGATACGATTGAGCGTTTTTACCAGGACCGCGAGGGGAACCTTTGGGTTGCCACCTCCAAGGGCATCGATCAATTTCACGACACGCCAGTCACCAGTTTTTCTATGCGGGAGGGCCTGACCACGGATGAAGCGACGTCTGTGCTTGGAACCCGCGACGGAACCGTGTGGATTGGGAATGTGGGTGCGCTGGATTTTTTCCGGCACGGAAAAATATCTGCTTTCAAGCAGGATGGCATTCCCAAGCAGTTGACCACCGCTCTCTTCGAGGATGATGCAGGCAGGCTCTGGGCAGGCGTAGATGGAGGGCTGGACTTAGACGGTCCGGACCATCATTTCCACGCCATTTCCCAACCTAATAACCAGCCCTTGGGCATGGTCACCGCCATGACAGAGGACGTAGATCACAGTCTTTGGGCTGAAACCGCTGTGGGCAATCTCTTCCGCATCAAGAACTCGCTGGTTCAACAGGAGTTTTCACGGTCACAAATTCCCCGAGCCAACGCTCTGGCGGCGGATCCCAAACAAGGTATTTGGCTGGGCCTGGAAAGCGGAGACCTGGCCCGATACCAGCGCGGTCACCTAGAAACTATATCGCTTAGCCATGGCGTCAAGCCTGCACCAGTTTGGAATATCCTGGTCGATTCTGACGGGTCTGTCTGGGCCTCAACCGACGCCGGTTTGGTCCATTGGAAGGAAGGGAAAAGAGATACTCTTAGTTCCCACAATGGCCTCCCTTGCGATGCCGTATACGACTTAGTAAAAGACGATCAAGGTTCCTATTGGCTGGATACCCGCTGCGGGTATATCAGGATCGCTGCCGCAGAACTTCAGCGATGGTCGCAAGAGCCCGACGGCAAAGTGAAGTTTCGAATACTAGATGTGTTCGACGGTGCGCTGGCGGCACTTTCGACTTTCCGGCCCACCGCCTCCAAATCCTCCGACGGCCGGATTTGGTTCAGCACCGACAGCAAAGTGCAAATGATTAACCCCGCCCGACTGGGGCTAAACACTCTAGAGCCGCCAGTTCACGTGGAACAAGTTGTAGCCGACCGGAAAAGTTACTTTCCCAAAGACGGTCTGCACCTTCCACCGCGTACGCGTGACCTTGAGATCGACTACACGGCGCTCAGTTTCGTTGCTCCGCAAAAGGTACGTTTTCGCTACAAACTAGAAGGGCACGATGCAGACTGGCAAGATCCGCAGGGTCGGCGGCAGGCGTTTTATACCGATCTTCCACCCGGCGATTATCAATTCCGTGTGATTGCCGCCAACAACGACGGAGTGTGGAATGAGACGGGCGCAATGCTGGCCTTTGCGGTTTTGCCGGCCTACTACCAGACCACATGGTTCCGGTTGTTGTGCTTTGCGATGGTTGCCGGAATTCTCTGGCTGCTTTACGCGCTCCGTCTCCGGCAAGTGGCCGGTCACATGCAAGCCAGGCTGGAGGAGCGTCTCGAGGAGCGGGAGCGGATTGCCCGCGACCTCCACGACACCCTCCTGCAGGGATTTCTCAGTGCCTACATGCAGCTCGATGTCGCCAATGACCGTTTGTCTGCCGACTCGCCAGCGAAATCCCTGGTGCAGCGTGTTCTCGATCTGATGAAGCAGGTCAGTGAAGAAGGCCGCAATGCAATCCGCAGATTGCGCTCGCCGCATCCCGGGTCCAATGGTCTGGAAGAAAAGCTTTCTGGGATTCGCGGAGAGTTTCCCCTCGAGGAGCAGGTTAATTTCCGAGTTGTCGTGGAAGGAAAGCCTATTGCGCTACATCCGCTCATTCGCGAGGAGGTTTACCGCATTGCCCGTGAAGCCGTGATCAACGCATTTCGCCACTCCGAGGCAGGCCGGATTGAAGTTGAAATCAAGTATGCTGTACGAAGTTTGCGCATCGTGGTGCGCGACAACGGCTGTGGTGTCGATCCAGAGGTGCTCCAGACCGGGCGCGAAGGGCATTGGGGTCTATCGAACATGCGGGAGCGAGCGGAGAAAATCGGCGCCAAGTTCGCGGTCCTGTCCCGTGCCGGTGCGGGGACCGAGGTGGAGCTGTCGGTGCCCGGCAAAGTAGCCTTCGAAACTGCGTCTTCGGAGGACTGGTGGAAGCGGCTGACCAGATGGTTTCCAGGGCAGACCGGGGTCGATGTTCCTTCAAGCAGAGAGTGAGCAAGAACTATGAACGACCAAGCACCTATACGCGTCTTGAGCATCGATGACCATCCGCTCTTGCGCGAGGGAATCGCTACGCTCATCAACAATCAACCCGACATGTCGGTGGTGGGTGAGGCGTCCAGTGGACTCGAGGCCATTGAGCGGTTTCGCGAACTCCGGCCGGACGTCACCCTCATGGATGTCAGGCTCCCCGATATAAGCGGCATCGACGCGATGATTGGCATTCGCAAGGAGTTCCCTGAGGCACGCGTTATTATGCTGACGACATCCGAAGGCGATGTCGAAATCCAGCGAGCGCTCGAGGGAGGCGCCAGGGGTTACATGCTGAAGAGCATGCCGCCCAAGGACCTCGTCGAGGCGATCCGTCAAGTTCATGCCGGAAAGAAGCGTATCCCACCAGCCATTGCGGCCCATCTGGCAGAGCATTACAGCGACGAGGCCCTCACCGCGCGGGAAGTCGAAGTCCTGCAGCAGATTGCTGGCGGCAATCGCAACCGGGACATTGCCGAAAGACTTTTCATCTCCGAAGAGACGGTTAAGGTGCACATCAAGCACATTATGGACAAGCTAGGCGCCAGTGATCGTACACAAGCCGTCGCGATTGCCGTACGGCGCGGAATCATCCACCTCTAAAAAGTACATTCCGATGCGCTCGGCTGTCCCCCGATAGTGGTAGAACAAAATTCCGAGCTCTAGGGATTCGCTTCACGATGGCAGCCGCTAGTCTTAATTACGCGGGATTCATTGACACTCTGGATCCCCGGGAGTCGGGCATGCGAAAACTGTATTCCACATTCCCCGGCGAATGGCATGGCCTGGGTCTGCTGCTGTTGCGAGTGGCGATTGGCGGGACACTCATCCTGCAGGGTTCAGCCTATTTGCCTCAACTTCCCGGACTGAGGCTTGAGGGGTGGGCCGTCTGCCTGCTGGCCTTCACAAGTGGTACTGCCCTTCTCGTGGGGTTTCTGACTCCGGTCGCGAGTAGCCTGGCAGTCTTGGGTGGAATGGGCATTACATTCTCATGGCTTCCTGGAGCGAATTGGAATGTCTTTGCCCCCAACCCGCTGAGTCTCGCTGCGATCATTGTGGCCGTGGCTGCTGCTCTCCTGGGTCCCGGTGCTTTTTCGCTGGATGCCCGCTTCTTTGGACTGCGCAAAGTCATTATCCCCCGGTCGCCTGCCGCGCCAAAGGTTTAATGTGCCGGGCTAGCTAGCGCACCAAAGCTAACTTCCTAACTTGCTTCGAGTTGCCCGGATGTTGAATTCACGAAGGCTGGGGAATTCACGAAACCTCAGGAGGCCGGCAAGGCTCCTGCGACCAATGGGTTAGGGCAGCGGACACAATTGCGCTGATGTAGAATCAGCTCGTATCCTGGGACATTTCTGTGCAGGCCGAACCATTACTGTCACTTGCCGCAACGGTAGCCGGCGAGCACCGTACGGACGACGTTCTGGCCGCTGTCGTCCGGGGTCTCGCCCGTCAGCCTGGAGTTGCACTCGCGCGGATTTGGCTTCTTTCTCCTGGCGATCTGTGTGATTCCTGTTTCCTCCGTGCCCAATGCCCTGATCAGGTGCAATGTCTTCACTTGGCAGCTAGTGCTGGATCTCCGCTCCATTCCGCCGGCGAGGACTGGTCATTTCTTCAGGGACATTTTCGCCGAATACCACTGGGGCGCGGCAAGGTTGGGCGGATTGGCAACACTGGACTATCGGTTCTTGTCGGCGATTTGGCTCCAGAAAGCGAATGGTTCATACGTCAGGATTGGGCTGCGCTAGAGCAGATTCGTGGATTCGCAGGCCATGCCCTGGTTCACAGAGGCAAGATCCTTGGCGTCTTAGGTGTCTTTACCCGCGAACCTCTCTACGAGCAGGACTTCGCGTGGCTGAAAATGTTCGCCGACCAGGCGGCGGTTGCCATTGCAAACGCCCGCGCTTTTGAGGACCTCGTGCGCGCCGAGGCGGCGCAACGGGAACGGGAGTTACAACTGCACGAGCTCCGCCTCCGGCAAGTGGCCGGTTACATGCAAGCCAGGATGGAAGAGCGTCTCGAGGAGCGGGAGCGGATTGCCCGCGACCTGCACGACACCCTGCTGCAGGGATTTCTGAGTGCCTACATGCAGCTCGATGTCGCCAATGACCGTTTGCCTGCCGACTCGCCGGCGAAACCTCTGGTGCAGCATGTTCTCGATCTGATGAAGCAGGTGAGTGAGGAGGGCCGGAACGCGATCCGCGGCCTGCGCTCGCCGCATCCTGCGTCGGATGGTCTGGAGGAAAGGCTATCCAGAATTCGCGAGGAGTTTTCCCTCCAGGAACAGGTTGATTTCCGAGTTGTCGTGGAAGGGGAGCCCATTGCGCTACATGCGCTCATTCGCCAGGAGGTTTACTGCATTGCCCGTGAAGCCGTGATCAACGCATTTCGCCATTCCGAAGCGGGCCGGATTGAAGTTGAAATCAAGTATACTCCGCGAAGCCTACGCATCATGGTGCGCGACAATGGCCGCGGCGTCGATCCCGAAGTGCTCCAGACCGGACGCGAAGGACACTGGGGTCTATCGAACATGCGGGAGCGAGCGGAGAAAATCGGCGCCAAGTTCGCAGTCCTGTCCCGTGCCGGTGCGGGGACCGAGGTGGAGCTGTCGGTGCCCGGCAAAGTAGCCTTCGAAACTGCGTCTTCGCAGGGCTGGTGGAAGCGGCTGACCAGGTGGTTACCAGCAAAAACCGCGGGCGGCTAACCGTTCTGTCATCTTTAATTTTCCATTCCATCATCTTTACTGACCGACCGTGAGCAAATTATCCCTCACCCGGTCGTGGTAGTACAGATACTCCTGACAAGGGGTATACCGGTGGGTACCAGACCGTGGTATCGAAAAAACGCTATATCTCGTGATGCGCTGTCGGCGTCAAGTCCCGCATGATGCCTCCATGACACATAGAAAGAGCCCAGCTGGCTTCGCATTGAACGTCCTGGGGCGCCGCAGCTCGCTGCAGGAGATTGCCTGGTTATGATTTCCTTAGCGCAGCGGAACCTGCTTCACGACAAGGTACGGTTGACCGTGACCCTGACCGGGATCGTGTTCGCCGTAGTTCTGATTGTTGTCGAGTTGGGATTGTACGTGGGCTTCACGCAAACCACATCCTCCCTGATCGATCACTCCGGGGCAGACCTTTGGGTGACCTCCACGCACGTGCCTTACCTCGAGCTTGGGACGCCTTTCAACGAACGCAAGCTTTACCAGGTGAAAGCCGTGCCCGGCGTGGCCGACGCAGAGAAGTTCATCAACCGATACACGCGATGGAACCGCCTCGACGGCGCTCAGGAGACGGTTCAGGTCGTGGGCTTCAATCCGGATGCCGGTCTGGGTGGCCCTTGGAATGTGGTGGAGGGAAGCGTCCACGATTTGAAGACCCCCGATGGCGTCATAGTGGACGAAGTCTACAAGAAAAAGTTGGGAGTGAGCCGGGTCGGCGAAGTGTTCGAGATCAACGGGCACCGCGCCCGGGTGGTTGGTTTCACCCGCGGAATCCGTGATTTCACTACCGACCCCTATGTCTTTACCAGCTTCAGGCATGCCCAGGATTACACGCCGCTGCGGTCCGACCAGACTACCTACATACTGGTCAAGACCGAGCCCGGCGCCAATGTGGACGAAGTACGCAGAAATATATTGGCCCGTGTGAAGGATGTAGACGTACTCACCAGCGCGGAGTTCAGCCGGCGCACTCAGAGGTATTGGACGTTTACCACTGGCGCCGGCATCGCCATTCTGCTGGCGGCGGTGCTGGGATTGATCGTGGGATTCGTGGTAGTGGCACAGACCATCTACGCCACCACCATGGATCACTTGAAGGAATTCGGCACGCTGAAGGCGATGGGTGCACCGAACAGTTACGTATACAAAGTCATCCTGATACAGGCGGCCGTCGGCGCCGTAATCGGATACACCCTGGGGATGATCATCAGCGGCTTCGTGATACGTTTCGCTCAGCCCGCCGGCGCGCCCATCCTGATGAACGCGTGGATGGCGATCTCGACATTCCTTCTAACGCTGCTCATGTGTGCTGGAGCAGCGATGGTTTCCATTAACAAAGTGACTCGGCTTGATCCTGCGATGGTTTTCAAAGGATAAGGTCCGCAATAGGAGATGCGATGAATGCTGCAATCATAGTACGGGACGCGACCAAGACTTATGCGGAGGGCGGTGCCAGCGTTACTGCCTTACGTGGCGTGGACCTGGATGTTCACTCCGGCGAGATAGTGATGTTGGTGGGGCCCTCAGGCAGCGGCAAGACCACGCTCCTTTCGATTATGGGGTGCATTCTTCAGGCCACTTCGGGAAGTATCCGCATTGCCGGGCAGGAAGTCGGCCACCTTCGCGAGAACGAGCTGCCTCGCGTCCGCTTGGATCACATTGGCTTCGTGTTCCAGGGTTTCAATCTCTTTCCTACCCTGACTGCAGGGGAGAATATTGAGCTTATGCTCGACCTGAAGGGCGTTCGCGGAGCGCAGGCGCGAAAGCGCGCCTACGAACTGCTGGAACGAGTGGGATTGGCCGACAAGTTCGACGTGGTCCCCGCCAACCTTAGTGGGGGACAAAAGCAGCGCGTGGCGATCGCCCGGGCTCTGGCCGGCGATCCCAGGATCATCCTGGCCGACGAGCCCACGGCTGCGCTCGATTCACATACCGGGCGGACCATCATGGAGATGATGCGCGATCTGGCGCATGAGCGCGGACGGGCGGTGCTCATCGTTACCCACGATCCTCGAGTGCTCGAGTTCGCCGATCGCACAATCCGGATTGAAGACGGAATGATTGTGAACAGTTCGCCCGAGATGTCGGTTCCCATGGAGTTACTGGCTCAAAACTTCCACCAGCCTGCCCACACCTGGATCCAGTAACAGCGCAGCGCTTTCCCCCTGAATGTGGTGCGGGGGAAGCGCTGCGGTTGATACTAACGCAGTTCTTGATTTCAATTTTGCGCTCTTTGGCGGTTCCAAGACATGGGGATGCCTTTTACTGGGTTCGGAACGGGTCGCATTTTCTTCAATGCCGCGGCCTTGACCTTCGGCGCGGCGGATCGACAGCTTCTCTATAACTACATAGTGGTATGTGGGGAGGCACAACTTTAGGTATCCCTTGATATCTGCGTAGTGGTAGTGAAAAAGCCTTCTATCTCGGGATGTGCGCTCTGTCACGGTCCGGCATAGTACCGGCATGAAATACAAAGAGTGCGCAGGCGGTAGCGGGATCAACGCCCGACCAACGAAGTGTGAGAAAGAAGAGAGTGCTTCCCTCGTATATCGCAGGGTGGCAATCGCTGGAGACTCCCAGCATTGCGCCGCGGGCAAGGTTCGTTTCCTCGATGCCGTCGTGGCCTCTGCGGACAGGTTCAGGTTGTTCGGAGTGCGCTACAGGCCATATTGGATCATGTCCGACGCCGCCGCCCTGTCAGCGCTGGCCTATGCTTGGATTTTTTCCAAGCGCTTCTCCAGTGTCTCCGGCGTAGGTTTGGGGCTTGCCGTACTTATCGCCTTGCTGGTTTACAAGCTTGTCCTAGAGGTGAAAGCGGCGCTCGGAAAACCAGCAGCGCGCTCGTTTCTCCAGGATTGCCTCCTGGTCATACTCCCATGTTTCCTGTTCGTAAGCTTCCTATTTAAGCAGCCGCTGGGTCTGACCTTTGCGTTCCTGGGTACACTACTGCCGTTATACGGCTGCCTTGCTCGCATCGGGTGCTTCCTCGGTGGTTGCTGCTATGGGAAGCCATCTACCAAAGGCGTCCTCTATCCAAAGTCAGTCTTTGAAGCGACCGGTCATGGCTGCAGAAGGTACTCTCCCAGCCCTGACCCTGCGAGCCGTGTGTTTCCCATACAACTCGTTGAAGCGGCTGCGCAAGCAACGCTTTTTGCGACGTTGGCAACATTGCTTTGGCACGTACCAGGCACAGCTCGGTCTGTCTTTTGGCTGTATCTCTCACTGTACTCAATCGTTCGGTTCGTGCTCGATTTCTATCGCACCACCAGCGCACGACCGAGATACGGTCTCTTTTCCGAAGCACAGTTGGTATGCGTAGCGGTACAAGTGGTTGTCGTTGCCGTCCTGTTACAACGATAGGGGCAGGGACCTCGCATCTGGGTTGCGGGCGAATGGAGTTTTCTACTGGCTCCCGACCGGGCAGCAATTTCTTCAATCCCGCACCGTTGACCTTCGGCGCGCCATCTACAGCTTCTCCATAACTACATCGTGGTATCAGCGAAGCCCCAGCGGTAAGTATTGCCTTATGTCCGCGTAGTGGTAGCGAAAAAGCCTTCTATCTCGGGATGTGCATTCTGTCAGGATCCCACATAGTACCTGCATGACACACAGAAATGCACGCGGTATCGGAGTGAGGAGACCGCGAGTGTTTCGATACCTGAGCAACTTTAGAATGGAGATTACTGTGATCAAGAAACTGGGAATTCTTTGTGCAGTCACCCTCACGGTTCTAACGATATCAGTGAGGCTGTTTTCGTCGGCGCGCCATAACGCCAACAATCTCAACTCGGGCGCGCACCCCTCCGATTTGGCCAACGTCATTGCTGGACCGGGAAGGATCGAGCCCGTTTCCGAGGACATCAAGTTGGGCTCGGAACTGAGTGGCAAACTGAAGTCGGTGCACGTGGAGGAAGGCGACTCCATCCGCATAGGCCAGGTGCTGGCGGTGCTGGAGAACGACGACTACCGTGCGGAACTTGCCTCCTCTGCGGCGGAAGTGCAAGCCAAAGAGGCGACACTACGCAAGGTGGTGAATGGAGTCCGGGCTCAGGAGCGGTCGGAGGCCTTGGCGGGCGTCCGTGCTGCCGAGGCAATAATGAAGAATGCCCAAGCTGAATTGCAGCGGCGCCAGGAACTTTATCAGGGTGGAGTGATCTCGCGTGAGGAGTTAGATCACTACACCCGCGAGTACAACGTCGCGAAGGAGGAGTACCAGGAGAAATCTGACCGCTATTCGCTGGTAAACGCGGCCACGCGCGAAGAAGATGTTGCGGTCGCCCAGGCAGATCTGCAACTGGCGCAAGCGCACTTGGCCGAGGCCCAAGCCAGATACGACAAGACCTTCATCAAGTCTCCGATCAACGGGATCGTTCTCCGCAAGCATCATCGCAACGGAGAAAGCGTTTCCAACTCTGCCACCACGCCTGACCCGGTCCTGACCATCGGCAACACCGAAGTGCTGCGCGTGCGGGTGGACATCGATGAATCCGACGTGAACAAAGTGCGGATGGGTCAGAAGGCCTGGGTCACAGCGGATGCCTTCGGCAAACAGAAGTTCAGCGGGCACGTCGTGCGCATCGGCGAACTGCTCGGTCCCAAAACCATCCGCACCGATGAACCTACCGAACGCGTGGATCGGAAATTCCTGGAAGCCCTGGTGGAGCTGGATCCCGGAGCAAACTTGCCCGTTGGCCTTCGCGTGGACACGTTCATTCTGGCAGGTGACGAACAGTCCGCGGCACTCCGGTAAGTCGCTACATCCCAGGCGGCCGGTGTCTAGCGATTTGCAGAAAGTCATTGGCAAGGTTTCAACTGACGACAGATCGCAACCAGATGAGATCGATTTTCGTATGCTGAGAATTCCGTAGACCTATGTGCGCATTCCGTCTCTGTCCTTTAAAGTCTAGTCAACGTAGCCTTTGCCGGTTCTGCAAAACAGTTAAACGTCCCGCTGACAATTCCTGAGATTCCTCCCGAGCGACGGTCAATCCGGAATGTTGCCTGTGAATTGCTGATAACAGGGCTTCGCGTGAGCTGGGTCTCTCGTTGTCTTGACTTTCATCATCTGAAAACATTTATCGCGTTCGGCTCCATCATCGCCCGTATTGGCTTTCACGGAGAGGCACACTATGCTCACGCCAATGAACTGTTGCGTGAGCGGACCGAAGCGCTCGCCACACTCTACAAGCAGTGCCGCTTCCTGTGCCTGGAATGGTCGGCTTGGTCAGGGCTTGGCATGGGAGAACGCCTTGCAAGGTTGGACAGCCTCATCCAGCAAGGGATTGCCCCGCTCACGCCGGAGATGGGAACGGCGGCCTTATTCTGCGCTTTGGAAGGGGACATCCCTGCGTCCAGCGCCGTCGTTACCTCGCGAATTCCGTCGCTGCCGACCCTGAAGATCAGCAAGCCCGCTTTCAAGCCGTCCCGATTTCTGGAGCAGACGCTGGTCGATTACCCCGAGATGGAGTTGATCGTCGAAAGTGATCTGGCAACCCAAAAAGACCTGTACTTGAATGCTCACAAGTTGGACGGCACTCCGGTTTTCCCCGCTGCGTTGGGTCTCGAAGCCATGGTGCAGGCAGCGACTGCGCTCTTCCGGGGAAAAACGCCAGTCATGTTGTCCGATGTTCGCTTTGCGTCACCGATTACCGTGGTTGAAGGAAAAGAAACCACGATCCGGATTGCCGCTCTCCGGAGGAGCGCTTCCACTGTTGAGGTCACGATTCGATCCAGGGAGACGGACTTTCAGATCGATCATTTTCGTGCCACCTGCAGCCTTCATCCGGTGGGTGCGCCCGCTGCCGGTGGCTCCGTGCCATCCATCGACGATGTCTTGAAGTGCGAAGAACTCTACGGCTCCATTCTCTTCCAGCAAGGCCGGTTTCAGGCAGTCAAGGGATACGTCGAAGCACGCGCCCGAAGCTCCTGCACGGTCATGTCGCCCACCGAACTGCCGTGGTTCAGCCAGTTCCTTCCTCAGTCCTTGCTGCTTATCAATCCCGCGATCATGGATGCCGCCATGCACTCGATACAGGCGTGTATTCCGCATAAGAGACTGGTTCCCACGGCGATCGACCGAATCACGATTTATCCCGGTTCGGCAATTACCCCCCTTCATCTACCGTGCACGCGAGCGCTCGGGAAATGGCGACGATTTCCTATATGATCTTCAGATCACCGACCACGAAGGGATTGCATTACAGAGTTGAGACGGGCTTGCGTTGCACGCCATTGCCGCCAACGATCCGGCGTTATTGCGCACACCAGAATTGATTGCCAACATGCTTGAGCGGCGCTGGAGCGAGATTGCCGGCGACGACGATGTCAATATCTCTTTACAGCAGAGAGAATCCCTCAGTCGTTCCTTCGCAGAGACCAGCGGCAGGCGCGCAGATGGAAAACCTATGCCGGTGAGAGCTGCCGAAGCGCGTGCCTGGTCAGACGCGGGTGACGAACCGCGATCCGCTGGTATGGCGTGAACTTCTGGGCGAGCCACTATTCCAATCGGCAGCTTTCCTGGCAACACAACAGAGCGAAGAATTTGATTTGGCGGCAACTCGGGTCTGGAGCATCGCGGAATGCCTGAAGAAGCTGGGCAAAGGCACGTCGGGAGCTGTTACCTTCGAGGGCTACACTGCCGACCGGTGGGCTATCGCGCGATGTTCCGATTGCGTGGTAGGAACGGTTTCCATCACCGTCTCGGGTGATCAAACGGTTGCAGCCTTCGCCACCAGGTTGGTACGCGGTGGGACCGCTCCCGTTGAGGTGCAGCGTGCGGTCCTATCTCTGGTCGTGGGGCACGGTTACGACCGTCGACGCCGAGCCGCGGTTGCCGGCCAAATCATTGGCGCTGACGGTGATCGTGTAATGGCGCCCGTCCTTGTCGCTTCCATCTCGGGATGCCTGGAGCGAGACTGTGAATGAGTAACTACCCCCAGATCCCAAGGCTCACGGGCCCGCTCGGTTGAATGATTCCGTACTCGTCGACCACCGCGAAGGCCGCAGTGCTGGAGTTGACCCCCGACAAGCTATCCGTGATTGTGCCGGAGACGGTAACCGGAACCATCTTGCCGTTGGGTGGCCAGAGCGACGACGGGTTCGCGGAAACATTCACAGCCGGAGGCGTGAGGTCGATGTTCACCGGGAGCGTCACCAGCGAGCTGATGTTGCCGGCGTTGTCGAGCGCACGCAGGCCCACGGAGTGCATCCCCTCGCCGCTGATTTGCGTCGAGGCGGTGCTCCCCGCCACTACCGTCACCTGACCGTTGTCGATCCAGTAGCGGAGTTGTTCCACGCCGCTGCCTGAATCGGTCGCGCTGAGGTGCACAGTGACTGGGCTGGTGTTGATCCAGCCATTTCCGTTGGCCGAAGGAGTGGTGGTGATCGATGCAATCGGGGGCACCAGGTCCACATTGACCGGGGAGGGAAGCAGCACGACACCAGTGTCTGCGGCAAGCGTAACCGACACGTTGCCTCCACTCACGGGGTACGTGGCGCCGGTGATGGCATCCTGCAGTTGCGTGCCATCGCTGAACAAGCCGCTCACCGGAATGCTGGCGGCGTTGCTCGTCGAACCATTGTTCAGCGCGACCACCGCGGTCTCGGATCCGCCGAGCACGCGCGCGAAGGCGTAGGTGTTAGGAGCGGTGTTCACCTCCTGCGTATCGCCCGTCAGCAGAGTGACGAACGACCCATTACGCAGGGCTGGATACTGTTTGCGAAGGTGGGCCAGCGTCGTGTAGTAGCTCTCGACGCTGGTGTCGGGCGGACCGTAGACAGTGGGATCGCCCGGCTGATCCAACCAGGGATACGGTGGACGCGTATAGGGATCGCCAATGGGGCCATTGCCGCTGCTGGCCAGCGACGGCGAATTCACCGCGACTTCATCGCCGTAGTACACCATCGGCGCGCCAACGTAAGTGAATTGGAACAGCGCGGCCAGCTCCAAGCCGCTTCTTCGCCTGCACCAATCCGTTGTCGCCTAAGTTCGGTCATCACATACAGCGCGCGATTGACGTCATGCGAGTCAAGCAGGTTCAGCATCGCTGCTGTCGCCTGGGGTGGATAGTCGTCACGCACGGCGCGGATGGCGTTGTCGAACTGGCTCGGCGTGAGGCCCGGAATGTCATTGGTGCCGTTGTTATTGTCGTCGTGCCATTCGGCATTGCGCACAAAGCCGGTGATGTTCTTGCGGAAGCGATAGTTCATCACCGCATCCATCTGGTCTCCGGCCAACCACTGGCTGGCGTTCGGCCAGATTTCTCCGATCAACGGACCGTTGCTGTTGTAGCTCTTGGCATGGGTGCGGTAGTCCACCCACCAGGAGTGCGGGAAGTTGCCATCGTCGGCAACATCGAAGCGCCATCCCGATGCACCCTGACCATACCAGTACTGGGTCACGTTTCCAGCTCCGCGGTAGAAGAAGTCCTTCACCGCATCGATCCCATGATTGAACGTTGGCAGGCTATCGAGCCCGAACCAGCCGATGTAGTCGCTCGACTGGCAGGGCACGTTGTTGTCGGTGAAGTTGAACCAGGTCCGCCACTGTGACCCCAGCGACAGGCAGGCGCCGATATTCGGAGGGCTGCCGCCTAAGCGGTTGTAGCGATCAAAATACATGCCGTCCGACGAAGCGTGATTGAACACGCCATCCAGGATCACCTGCATGCCACGCCGTTGCAGTTCGGTGGACAAGGACGTGAACGCCGCGTCGCCCCCGAGCGCCGGATCGATGTGCAAGTAGTTGTCGGTGTCGTATCGATGATAGGAACGCGCCGAGAAAATCGGGTTCATGTAGATGGTGTCAATACCGAGCGATTGGATGTAGTCCAGTTCGTTCTGAACGCCCCGCAGATCGCCGCCGTAGAACTGGTTGCTGAATTCGTTGTAGCAGCCTGAGCTCGGATTGCGCGGATCGCAAATCTGCGTGTTCCACTGGTTGTAGGTGAAGGCCTGCTGGCTCCCGTAGTACAACCGGGCAGCCGGTCGTCCCTCCCGGACGGCAGTAGTCGTTGGTCTGGTCGCCGTTGCGGAAGCGATCGGGCATGATGTGGTACACGTTCGCGTTCTGCAACCATGCCGGCGTCTGGAAGTTGGGATCGTAAACCGTGATCTGGAACGACGGGAACGGCTCGCCATCGGTGGCTGTGCCGGTGCCGTCTTTGTGGACATTATCGTTATCGTCCACATAGTCGTCGCTGTACCAGCCATTAGTTTGGTCGCGGTTGATCTTGAACTTGTAGTAGTAAACCGTCGTCGTGGACGGCATGGTCAGTGTCGCCTTCCACACATCGTACTCGACGTTATTGACGGTAATGTTCTGATCGAAGGGCATGGAGGTATCGAACGGACCAGTGGTTGTGCCTGATGCCGTGTCGAACAAGTACGCGCGGGCCGTCAAGCCCCAAATGCCGCTGGAGTGCAACGTACGGAAGCGCAGGGTGACTTGAGTATTCTCTGGAACGGCGCCTTCCTGATCGCGATAGAACGGGTCGAATGTGTTGTGGTAGAAGCCGGCTTTGTCGGCGCCGCTGAATCCAGACGGCTGCTCGTTGGAGAAGGGCGGCGTGCTGCTGCCATCGCCGGTGTTCACGATCCCGTAGTACTGCGTGGCCGTGCCGTGCCCGATGCCTCCAATGTTGTTGTCCGTTGGGGCTTGGCCATAGATATAACCGCCACTGGACGTGAGGTAGCCAAAGAAGACGAAGGATGAAGGAATTCCACCGCCGCTGGTGATGGCGTTCCAGGGAATTGCGACCTCGCGGGTGTTCTGGTTGGAGCCGTTGTCAGCATATTGACCGTAGTTTGAGGTGGGTCCTGTCCAGCCGCCACTGCCATCAGAATTGCGATACTCGCGATAGCCATTCTTGACGTAGGTCACAAACTTAGCGCGGAAGGGCAGGGAGGTGATATCGGACCCGTCGTAGTTGAAACCGGTGAGATTGCCGTCGGCATTGCTGCAACAGGTCGGCGGATTCTGCGGGTTCCCCGCGACGTAAATCACCGCGGCTTCGGAAAGATTGGCATTGACGATGCCAATGTAGAGATTGTTGGCATCCCACGTCATGTACCAGGTCTGGCCGGTACCGCCCGCGTTGTCGAGCTCGTTATTGCTTCCGTATTCGCCAGTGCCGATAGAACCATCAATCGTCGGCGTGGCCCACTGCGCGTTAACTGGAGCTACCAGTGCAAACAACACTGTCAAGACAAAGGCAAACATCAACAGGGAAGAGCGGCGCATCACAAATCCTCGCAATTTCTCTGACCTTCTAAGAGCCAGGGCACTAGCACGTTGGTATGACAAATTCAGGAAGTGGCAAACATCGGGGTCTTACGAGGGCCCGGGGAACTGAAATCGACCCGACGCAAGGCAAAATTACGAAATTCTGCCGCACACTTTGTCGCACATTTGTCTCACAATTGCAACCTTGCACGAGATACTAGACGGCTTTCGTAAGATGACCAACCCCATTGCAACCCGTAGGACCGGAATTCCGCCGTGCCAGCGGTTTCGTGCTGATCGGCAAGCCGGAAGTAACCAGTTTCCAGAAATCACCCCGGATTGATTATTATTCGCCCGCGGTCAGGCTCTACCCCGGAACTGGATGATTCTTCGGCGATCGCGTTTGGATGGTCTGCTTGTGGGTGATTCTTCGAACTGCTTCATCGCCTTACGCTCCGCTGCCAGCTTCAGGCGTAGCTCGCGGCTCGCCTCCGTCTCGCGGTACAGCGTTTGTGCCACAGACGCCGGGCCGCGCATCTCGCTCAGAAGCAGCACCTCCACCTGAAAGTCACCGCCCTCGTTTGTCACTCGCAACATGTCGCCAATCCGGACCTCGCGCGCAGCTTTGGCGAGCTGTCCATTGGATTGAATCCTACCGAGTCCACAGGCTCGTGCGGCCAAGGCTCGCGTCTTGAAGAATCGGGCGGCCCAAAGCCACTTGTCCATTCGCACCGAGGTCATGATCTATTTTCGTATACCCACCCGGTCTTTCGTCAGCTTCTGGATAACGCTTTTTACTCGCGCGCCCTGCGCCGCGCTGCATCCATGATGCATGCAAGGTTTGTTTCGAAGCTAGGCTGGCGCCAGATTTCCCCATCCCACAATCCCGGATTCGGGTTTGCCTCGATTACAGTGATGCGCTCCTGATCATCCATGCGCAGGTCCACTTTGGCATAGCCTCTCAGATGTAGCAGGTTGGCGGCCGTACCCGCGATTTCGGCCATTTCGGCCATCTTCCGGTCTGTAAGTGCGGCTTGGCGAAACAGCACTTTACAGGCACGTCGAACCTTACGCTTGACTCTGACCGCCTCTGTCATGAATCCTCTGCCCAACTCAGCCCCCGCGAACTGCAACTCTACTATCGCGGTGGTTCTGAAAACCCCGCGCGCCGTCTCGACCATGCCGACGTGGAATTCGCGACCGACGATAAATTCGTCGCAGACCGCCGGCTCTTCAAGCTCGCGCCAGATCCGATCTGCACACTTCATCGCACGCGCGTAGGAATCTACCACGCTGCTGGCATGGATCCCCACTGAGTTCCCCGACAATACAGGTTTTACGATGAAAGGCGGAGCAAAATCGATCGTTGCCGGACGGCGAGTCCGGGAAAGTTGGACAAACCGCGGAACCCGAATACCGGCCGCCCGCAGGAGATGACGCGAGCGGACTTTGTCACTCGCCAGCGCAATGCCCAGAGGACCGGATCCTGTGTATGGAATTCCCAGCATTTCCAAAGCACCCGCAAAGCATGGCTCGCATGGGCGTGCGGAAAAGGCGAGGTTGAAAACGACGCTCGGCCTAAGGCGCACCAGTTCCTCGATGGTACAGGCGTCCCGCTCCACAGCGGCGACCAGTTCAACAGCGCGCGAGAGGCGACGCAGCGCGCGAACTACGAACAGGTCCGCGGCCGACTGCCCGGTCGGTTTGCCGCTCTTGACCTCCCCAATTATGTCGTCGTCAATAACGCAGGCAATCAGACGCTGGATCACCTTGGGTCCTCCAGAGTTGGCCGTGGCCCCGGCATCATGGCGAAGCATGCCTCCTCCTCGTGGCGTGCGATGTTCTGGGTCATTGCTGAATCAGCGTACCGATCGAGGCTCCTGCCAACGCGCGGGAGAGATTTCCGGGCGTCAATCCGTTTACGATACGGACCTGCTTCATGAGTTTAGCTCGCGTCAAGAGATCAACCATTGCTGGCTCAATCGGAAGCGTCGGTAGTTTTCTGTCGATTAATTCTTGCGCGCGAATTTCTGGGATGAATTCTGCGTCAGGGTCCGTCTTGGGATCGGCGGAATAGAGTCCGTCAACATCCTTGAGGAAGATCATACTGCGTGCGCCGAAGACCTCGGCCACCAGGTACGAGCCGGCGTCGCTGCCGTGGGGCGGAAGCTTGCCCAAGAGCGGCGGATGCTCCCACAACGAATAGGGAGGAATGCCGTTGAAGACGGCGCCGCGAGCCGCGGCCAGCATCGCCGGAAGGAGTTGCACGACGAAAGGAGCTTCCAGGTAAACGAACCCGTGCTGGGCCAGCAGGCAGGAAACCATGTAGGCGTTTTGGGCGGAGTCTTTGGCGCTCAAGGCGGCCAGCGCGCCGGTGGGCAGTCCCAGGTCTAGCCCCACCGAGAAGATGTGACGGGAGCGGATCCCGGCTCCCACGCCGATGATCATTCGATGCTGGGATTGATTGGCGACGATTTCTTCCAGCAGCGGCAGCAAGGCGGAGCGTCCCCGGTCCATGATGGAGCGTCCACCGATCTGAATGATGTTGACGTCGGGAAGAATGGAGACCACCTGCCCTTCGGTTCGGGCGATTACGTTCTTGTCCACCAGCGATTCGCGCATCAGGCTTGATTCCACATGCCGCGCGCCGGAATCATGGAAGGTCATCTTGCGTCTCCGTTCTTGTAAATGATCGTTCCCACCGGCTCGCCGTTCAGCGCGGCTGTTAGTTGGCCAGGTTTCAGACCGTTGACGAATTGAATCTCGCGCATGTTGCGCGCCCGCATCATGAATTCGAGCACGGCCCGTTCCACAATGAGATCTTCCAAATCGAGAGCCAGCAACTCTTGCACGCTGATGCGGGGAATGTATCTGCACGATGGATCTTTTTTGGGATCGGCGGTATACAGCCCGTCCTCATCTTTTACATAGATCATCTTGCGCGCGCCGAAGACCTCGGCGATTAAGAAGCACCCAGTATCCGTACGCTGCGGGGGAATACGACCGGTGGTCTGGGTTCGGTTCCCACAGCTTGTAAGGAGGCATACCCTGGCAGATTACGGCACTGCGCTCCATTAAATAATGAGGCAGCGTGTTGAACCCTTCCGGCTCGATGAAGGGAATTCCGTACTGGGCCATCAAGTAGTGCAGCATCTGCGCGTTCTGCCAGGCCACGGCCGTGCCCAGCACGGTGAGCACACCAGTGGGCAAACCAAGATCAATGGCCAGGCTGTATATGTGGCGCGCGCGTGTGCCCGCTCCGGTTCCAAGGATCATTTTGTGCTGACCCAGGTTGGCTACGATCTCTTTGACCAGCGGATATACCGCGCTCCGCCCACGATCCATAATGCTCTGGCCGCCAATCTTAACCACGTTGACCCAGGGCAAGATGGTGAAGTTAGGCGTGTCTTCAGTAGCTTGCTGCAAAGAAGCATCGGTCAAAGAGCTGGAGAGCAATTGTTTGCCCAGCGCGGTGAGTAGGTTGTTCTTATCCTCGGTTATGTCTTTCATCGGATGACTTTCAGAAATCTCGAACTGCTCCTTCTGCAAACTCAAAAATGTCCAACTCAAAACTGCGTCTCTCTTGAAATCCGGCGTCCAGCGAACCGAAGTTTGTCTGTGCCCAAGCGGCCAGTCGCTTAAGGGCCTCGTCTTGCACGGCAACGGGCAGGGCGGCAAACCTGGCGCCTGTGCGGTGGCGCACCAGAAATTCCTGCGGGGTTGCAATGACATTCCAAGATGCTGCCTCGGAATGAAGATGGTGCACCGCCGATGACTCCAGCCAGGCCAGAGCCTGCCTGCGCGACTCCTGTGGCCGATGCCAGGTAACCCGCATCTCTTCGAGAATGACTGCCAGTCGGCGCTTGAGCTGCGCGTCAATCCCCGATTCCGGAATTACTGTGTGGCCTACAACCACGCTTCCGCCCGGCAGCAAGACTCGCCGGGTTTCGTTGAGGAGCCGCTCCCAGTCGCCAACACCACTTAGGACCTGCATTAACAACACTACGTCGAAGGCGCCATTGCGGAACGGCAATTGTTGTCCATCGGCCTGCGCCAGAAAACAACTCTTGGAGTTCGCGGGAAACTCCCGCAACATGGCGAGAGATGTGTCCACGCCAACATAGAAATCTCCCGCCGCCATGAACGCTTTGCCGATCCGTCCCGTCCCCGCGCCAATCTCGAGCACTCGCGTTGGCGTCGAGAGTCGCAGCGTGTCCCATATGGCTGCGCGAATGGCTTTTGGCGCCTCCGGGGGCAGAGAACGGTAGCGCTCGAAGTTGGAGGCGGTTGCGTCAAAAGTGGATTGCATGGCTTGGCTCACCGATAGCCTTCCGCCTGGAGTCGAAACAGTTCAGCATAGAGTCCGTCGTGCGCGAGCAGTTGATCGTGTGTTCCGAGTTCTACTACGGTTCCCTGCCGCAGTACGACGATGTGATCGGCCATGCGAACCGTAGAGAAACGATGCGAGATCAAGAGGGCCGTTTGTCCTGCAACCAGATCGGCAAAGCGCCTGAAGGTCTCATATTCGGCGCGCGCATCCAGCGCCGCCGTAGGCTCGTCCAGAATGATGATCTGCGCCTTGCGGATATAAGCCCGGGCCAGGGCGATCTTCTGCCACTCGCCTCCCGACAGTTCAAGGCCGCCTGCAAAGCGCCGGCCCAGCATCTGACGGTATCCTAGAGGAAGACTGGCAGCCAGCAAGTCGGCCTGCGACTTCTCGGCGGCTTCGACGATGGCAGGATCGGTAGGCGAGCCGGCGCCGTTCGGCGTTTGAAGCAGACGGTCCAAATACTCCTGCACCTGGCTGATCTCTCCGACGCCGATGTTTTCGTCCAGGCAGAGGTCGTAATGGACGAAATCTTGAAAGATCACGCCCACGGCGCGGCGCACGGACACAAGTTCGTATTCGCGGAGGTCCACGCCATCGATCAGGATGCGCCCCTCGCTGGGATCGTAGAGCCGGGCCAGCAGCTTGGCTAGAGTTGTCTTGCCGGCCCCGTTCTCGCCCACCAGGGCAATCTTTTCGCCGGGAGCGATACGCAGATTAACGTGGCGAACGGCCCAGGTGCTGCTGCCGGGATATCGAAATCCCACGTCGTCGAATACCAGATCCTGCGTGAGCGGCGAGGGCACCGGGCGCGCACCCGGGATCGAAACTATCGTCGGTTGCATCTCGAAGAAGTCGAACAGGTCGCGGACATAGAGGCCCTGCTCATAGATGTTGCCGGCGGACAGCAGCAATCGTTCGGTCACGGCACGGCTGCGCGCGAACGATCCGGCAAGAAAAGTGAGTGTGCCAATGCTTATTACCCCATAGAATGCGCGCCACAATATGATCGCGTAACCCCCGTAATATCCGGCGATGCCCAGCCATGAGAGCACGGTACCGGCCACGCCTTTGCGCAAGACGAGGCTGCGGTTCGCTTCGTGGAGTTGACGGGCGAGGTTGCGATAACGATTCAGCAGCCAGTTGGTCAACCCGAAGATTTGTACTTCTTTCGCGGTCTTGTCCCCGGCGCTCAGGAAACGCAGATAGTCTAATTGCCGTCGCTCCGGCGTCATGCGATACAGCAGCGAGTATTCCAATGCACTGAAATGAGCTTCGCCCAAAAAGCTGGGTAGTATCGCCACCACCAGCAGCGCCAGCAACCACGGACTGTAGACCAAGACTGCCGAAGCCAGCGAAACAAGGGTCACAGAATCCTGGCCTACGGAGAGCACTTGCGTCAGCAGGCCAATGCGTCCCGTAGTCTGTCGTTGCGCGCGCTCCAAGCGATCGTAAAACGTGGGATCTTCGAAATGGCGTAGATCAAGCGAGCCAGCGTGGGCGATGAGTTTTTCGCTAATTTGATTGGAGCAAAGATCGCCGAAAAGGCCTTCAACAGCAGTGGAGGCCCGGTCCAGCGCTTCTCCCGCAGTTACGATCGCCAGCTCTAAACCGACCAGAAGCCACAGCCGCGAGATGTTGGGCCGCCCCATGCGCGCTGCCACTACCGTATCGATGATCAATTTGGCCACCCACAGTGTGGCAATGGGAATACCAGCTCGCAACAACCGCAGCAGCACCGTGGCCGTAGCGTATCCTCGATGAGTCCGCCACACCAGGTGAAGAAATTGGCGGACGGAGCTAAGCGCGCCAAATTTTTGCCGCCACCCGTGCGCGTCTCCACCGCGAGACTGGTGAAGCTTCGGCAGCTTTGAAACGGGAGGTGGCAAGGCCCTTGTATTGTAATCCTCTGAATTTTCGAATCCCCGAGCCGAGCAGGCTAAAGCCCTGGTGGATCCCGATTGAAGAGAGCGGAGTCCGGAGAGCACGTGCTGCCGATCGTCCCCCGCCCGGGGATTTCCAAATACTCGCCTCAGTGGTGCATGCCCGAACACGCATTCAACTGCATGGCTATGGTCGAAGACTATCTATTTCCCAAGTCACCTGAGATTTGACTCCGCTTGCGAAGAATGTCGCGGACGGGATTGAAATTGATGGTAATGAAGCTTGCTGCTGGCGACTGCTGAATACTGGGAATGCTCGCCGTCGTATTTGTACCGACCAACGTAACCAGTCTCAGACGCTTTTCCGCAACTGCCTCTCTTAGTTGTTTCATATACAAGGGCAGGTGGTGTAAGGGGGACATTACGAGCAGGGCAGCTATGATCAGGAATGCCGCGCTGAGCTGTACGCTGTCGGGGGCGGGCCCGTGCGCCCACCACATAAGGAGATAGCTGGCCACGATGCCTGAGAGCAAGCTGGAGCAGGAAAATAAAGGCATGCAAAAGGTATTTTCGCGCCGGTCCAAATATATAAACGAAAGGAAAATCCCAAGAGCGGCATAGAAGAAACCGATGGCCCAACCGAATGTGGCGAAGGAACCCGTGAAGAGATGCGCAAAACCGAACCGAAGTTGGTTCCCGACATCGCCTCGCCCAATCACCGCCAGCGTAGCCGGGACAAGCACCAGAATAGGCATGGCGACCGCCTGCTCTTCAACAAAGTACTCGTAGGCAACTTCTCTTCCTCCGGTTTTTGCTATCTGTGTCATGCTGGGGATTCGCAGAGCATAACCCGCTAGATAGGCAGCCAAATTCAGCAGCGCAGCGAGACTTAATTGGTAGCCACGGATATTGCTGAACGAGATTACCAGCGCCGCCAGGCTTAGTATGAGCCCCGCCCAGGAAAACCACCGTACCTGGCGGTGGAAAACTCGGTCAATAATGGGTGACATGATCAACACGCCGGCGCGCATCAACACCAGCGCTAGAATGATGGACACGCCGCTGAAACTGTAAGCCAGCGTAGTGGTGATGATGATAGCGGCAAACCCGATCCCGGAAATGAGCGTCTGCGGTCTGGGGAAAGGGACATTCCAGCCTAACACCCGGCGCTTTCTTCCATACCGCCACCATCCCATGACGGTAATGAACAACGGGATTGCAACCGCTGTTGAGATTGCGGCGGAGGGAAGCACGGCAGATCCGGGAATCAGGCTACCTCCGGTCAGAAGACCAGAGGTCACCCCCTTACTCAGCCCGCTGTAAGGAATATAGGAAAGGAAATATCCTAGAGTGAGTGCCCAGATTCCTAAACCGTGTTCGCGTTTTGTGACCGCCATAGACCTTACAGCCTTCAAATCAATGGCCCACTGCTAGACTTTAAGTCACCTGTCGTTGTCATCCTCAACATAAAAGGAAAAGTCTCAACCCATCCGCTGTTCACGCTCCTGCTTGGCCGGGGTGAAGCGGTCACCCCCGGGGTCACCGCCCAGACATGCCTAATGATGCTGCGGAACGTCACTTTGACAGGCCTTTGGATAGCTCGCGGCCGGGACGACGCGAACCAGTTCCATCATGCCCCGATCTTCGTGGGCAAGGATGTGGCAGTGAAGGACGAACGTGCCGGTGAAGTCCAAATAAGTCTGCCGGATCGTAATCTTGCCTGGCGAGATCGTGCCGTCTGCGCTGATCACCGCAGGCGGTATTGCGATTACATCCTGCCATACGAAGTTGTCCGGCGGTGCGTACTTGCTGTAGGTAACGGGGTTAGTCGAGTTAGGTGTGTCGATCTCAATAACCTGAAATGGATTGATGTGGATGTGGAACGGGTGGGCCACGGTCGTATCATTCTCCAGCACCCAGTCCTGCAACCCGTTGAGCGGCATGCACTGGTCAACGATCGGGCCTGTCTGTCCGAATTGCTTGCCATTGATCATATAGTGGGGCGGGTAGGGATTCGGGCCGGATTTGACCCTGCCCTGCTCCCACTGGAATTTCACTGGCGAACCGGGGTTGGTAATATCCTTCGGGCCGGGTTTGGGCAGATCCAAAAGGAACTTCGGCATCTCGGCCCAGGCGGTGGGGAAGGCGCCTTGAGGCGGAGTGACTGCCGCGCCCGTAACATTGACGAAAAACAGGGTCGGCGTTCCCTTGGAGTTGTTGTTGAATGCGACCACGCCGACGGCGGTTGGCGGCGCCTGCACGAGCAAGTCGGCGCGGTTTGCGCCCGCCAGGGTGAATCCACCCGGTATTTGGTTGTTGATAAAGGGCTGATTCTGGTAGTTCTGCGGGCTAAACTGCACGCCATCCTGGGCTGTTTGTCTGAAGGCGAATCCCTTAGCCTGGGCGGCCTGGATCAGGGGTAGGAGTCCGATAATCCCGGCACCGTTCCCGTCGGTGGCATTCAGCAATCGCCAGAGTTGGACCTCGCCCGGCTGCATCGTAATGGTCGGCGTCAGCTTGCCATTGACAAGGACCTGCAAACTTCCTTTGCCATTTCCCCCTGGGCGCTGAAGATTCTGAGTAGTGTCGAATTCTTGAAAGACAATGATCTTCTCGTGGTCTCCGTAGCTGTCTCCCCAGCCATAAAATTTCCGTATGACCTGGTCGTAGCCGCCCTCCTGAGTCGATTCAATGACGATCGCCCCCGCAAGTCCGTTGAGGATATGAAGAGAGGTTGAGCCATGCTTGTGCGCATGGTACCAGTGGGTGCCCGGCGCCTGCCCCGCCTTGTAATTTCCAGAACTGTAGTCCGGAACTTCGAAGAAGTTTGGAAAGGCGCCCATCAGATACTGCGGCCATTGGCCCTCGGCAATCATTTGCTTGTCAGCTTCCAATAGCGACTCTGGCGGAGGCAAGTTGTTCTTCTTGGCCTGCTCTGCGGCCGTTCGGTCGTGCTCAGCGATCATGGCTAGTTGCTGCTTCCGGTAATTTTCCGGCATGTCGGCCCACATCTGCGGGATCTTGCCGGTATTGAAGATCTTGTCGAAGGTGGCCGTCCAGTCGGGCTGGTTCACCTGAGGCAGAATCTCCATGAGAACGTCATCGCTCAGCCCATTCGGACTGGTATGGGTACCATGGAAGTGCAGGTTAGCGGTGCTGGAGCCGTGAAAGCAGTTGGGGAAGATGTCCATCCCAGGATAGATGGTGCCGGTCTTGTCACAGCCAAAGCTGGAATACCCCCCCGGGCTGTTCGTGTCGAACGTATAAGAGAACTTACTGTCGTCGATTTTGTTGAGGAACGAAATCTCCACCAGGTCTCCGAGGCGGAGACGCAGGGTCGGTCCCGGGCCGAGGTCCGGTCCGACGTTGGGCTTGCCCTTGGCCGGATCCCAGCCGCGGAACTGCCGTAACGTCGCTGTCCCAACATTCGGTATCTGGTACTGACCGCTAATGAGTTCTATGACCCCGCGCAACCTCTTTTCGCTGGGGCGGTCGCTGATCTCGCTTGGATTAGCGAACGGGGGACTGCCCAGGTTCTGCGCCTGCGTCAACGGAGCAGCCAATAGTGAGATCCCCATGATCGCTGCGACGGCGCCGCCAAACGCGGCCCTAACTGCTTTGCCATTGGCGTACTGCCTGGAGGACCGCGGAAACGGGCGCTCGATCTGCGATTCGTTCGCCCCTTGGTGGTCGAGGCTGCGGGTGGGTTTACCGCTGTTCACTGTCCTGCTGCTCACTTTTTTCACCGAAATCTCCTCCCGCATCGTGATGAACTCTTACGTGACTACCATCGAGTACTGAACCTGCTGGAGGTTCGCTCCCATTGCGTCGTTCACAACGAACGTGAAGTTGTAAGTCCCCTGCACGGTAGGCGCGCCAGTCACCGTGATTCCGCCGTTGTCAGACGAGAGATCTAATAGAAGTCCCGGTCCGATGCTGCCCGAGCCCTGCTGGATTATGGTGCCGTTGCTGTCGGTAACTTGATAGACTTCGCCGCTGGTTGCATAGGGGGACATCCCTCCAGTCACAACTTGCGCGGGATCGATGGGATTGCCCAGCGTAGCCGGCGGCAGCGTCGTGGTTCCTGCCGCCAATGGATTAAATACCCGGATGATTCCAAATTCATTCTGATGCCCCGCAATCTGGCAGCCATACTTAAACTCATAATAATAAGGTTTTTCCGAGGGTGGTTCGTTCGAAGGCAGGGGCACCGTGCATTGGCTTGAGTTCGGAGATGGGGCTGGACCGACTTGATTCGTGGAGATCGTGGGCCAATGGGCCTGGGTTGTGTCCTCGTTGGTGAAAAACACGTTCTCGGTGGTATCGACAAAAACGGTCTCAAATGTCACAACGCCGTTGCTGTAAGTTATCCGTATCTTTTTCATGGGTCTTTCTTTCGTTCAACCCGCCGTCTGGCGGTCGGCGCAACGCAAATGAAGGAAATCTAGCAGGCTGCCGAAAAAACTCGATTATGCTCGCTTTGAAGGGGCGCACCTTCTGCCCTGATGAATCTGCGGTTTCTTTCCCTTGCAATGACTTTTTCAGCAGCCTCCTAGGTCAGAAACTCGCCGTTTCGCGACGGTTGCAATCGGAGTGCGGTCTCTGCCCTCGATGGACCAAGAGACGCGCTCACCTTCGGATTTTATTGTTCGGTGTATTGGTTCAGCTTCCGGGCAGCATCGGCCGCCGCGACGTTTGCTCGCACGATTAGCCTCACATCTTCGGAGGGCCTCTCACCGCTTCTACCTCCGGATCTGAATAGACTGTCGCCATCCTGACCACCCCACAAGGATGGCCAAATAGACCCGCAAACGGTACTACAACATCCGCTGTAATGCAATAGGTTTTGCGGCCAAATGTGTTGAGATGATTGCGGAGCCCGCCACCCCTGGCTAGCCGCGCAAGCCGGGCTTAGCCCCCGAGGGACTTCTGACTGACTTAATCAGAATTTCCCTAGGAAGTTCGAAGAAATACATACGATAGGATCTTGACCGCCCAGATGTGTGTTATATTCTTGCACCACTCTCATGACGAGCTGTTCCAAAGCTGAGCAGTGTGCGAGCTTGCTGAGGCTATTTCGCTTAGCTGTGGAGGGAGTCAGGCAAGGCAAGGTATCCGACAACCAATGACTGATCCGATTCGAGTTCTCATCTGCGGAGCGGGAAGCAGTGCCCATGTCCTCGCGGGAGTCATTTCCACGAAAAGGAACGTCGAAGTGCGCACTCTCACGCATAATGCCGACAAGGCACATCGCTGGCTAGAGCTGTTGCATAGTGCCCCCTTGACGGTTATTGCGCGGAAAGGAAACCACGATGCGGATACCTTTACGGCTAACCCGGTCATGATCACGAACGACCCGGAGCAAGCAGCACGCGGCTGTGACATCGTCATCTTTGCTGTTCCCGCCTTTTTGCATTGGCAGTACCTCACTTCCTTGGAACCTTACCTTGAAGATGGATGCGTTATCGTTGGTCTACCGGGCCAAAATGGGTTCGAATTCGAAGTCAGAAAGGCACTAGGTCGGAGACTGGATCATTGCATCGTGATGAATTTTGACTCGCTGCCTTGGGTGTGCCGAATTATCGAATTTGGCAGAATCGTGCAGATTTGTGGAACCAAAGATAAACTAGTCGGCGCGGTGCAAGGCGATCTCTCCAGGGCACGGGTTAGGGACCCGTTGGCATCCTTGCAACGTCTCCTGGGAAAGCTACCGAAGCTGACCATCTCAGGACACTTGCTTGGCATTACTTTGAGATCGCCAAACGCCTACAGCCATCCTCCCATCATGTACGGGCGCTGGAAAGACTGGGATGGGAAAGCGCTCGATCGCCCGCCATTGTTTTATCACGATATCGACGAGGCCACAGCAGAACTCCTTGGCAAGATCAGCGAGGAGGTCGTGGGGACGAGCCAGCGGATCATGGCACAGTACCCCCAGGCAGACCTTTCCCAGGTCATCCCCATGTACGACTGGGACATGTGCTGTTATGGAAATGACATCAAAGACAAAACGAATTTGATGACGGCGCTGCGCACAAACTCGGGATACGAAGGCATCACCCATCCCATGATCCAGACTGAAGATGGCAGATATGTTCCAGACTTCAATCACCGCTTTCTGACGGAAGATGTCCCGTTTGGCTTGGTTGTCGTTCGTAGCATCGCAGAGGTAGCCGGTGCGCCGACTCCATGTATCGATACAGTCCTGTCCTGGTGTCAGGAAAAAATGGGGAAAGAATATCTGGTGGGATCGCGGCTGACCGGCAAAGACCTGGCTGGCACGCGGTGTGCCCAGAGGTACGGATTCACGACGACGGGTGACATTCTGGGGTACGATTCGACTCGGGCTACCGCGCTAGGGCGACGAGCGCTCCAATCTCAAGCGCCAGGGCCGCTCCCAGCAGCGCCGTAATCTCCGAGTGATCGTAGGCGGGCGCTACCTCGACCACATCGCCGCCGACAAACCGGAGCCCTCTGAATGAGCGCATTATATTCAGCGCTTCGAAACTTGTAAGTCCGCCGACTACCGGCGTACCTGTTCCGGGAGCGAAGGCTGGATCGACGCCATCGATGTCAAAGGTGAGATAACAGGGACCCGTGCCCGCGACCTCGCGGAGCGTCTCCAAGAAAGCGTCGCGCCGGCTGGGGTTATGGACACCTTGCATGTCGAGAATATGGATTCCTGCTTGCTTCGCGAAGTCATTGTAACTGGCACTCTCGATGAAGCCACGTATGCCTATCTGAAAAACACGGATTCCCTGGACCAATCCCTCTTCAATTGCCCTACGAACCGATGTGCCATGATGGAACCTCTGTCCCGATGCTGTCTGATCGGACGTGTCCGTATGAGCGTCGAACTGAATGAGTGTGAGACCGGGATGTTTCTTGCTTGTCGCGCGAAGAATAGGGAGGAGTATGGAATGGTCTCCACCTAGAGACACCACCGCTGCACCGCCGCGTTGCAACTTGCTGACACGATCTTCAATTTGCTGGAATGCTTCATCGTAATTAAACGGGTTCACATTGACATCACCGGCGTCGATTGCGCGCAATCGCTCGAAGACACCCACTTCCATCTGTTGACTATAGTTGCGACAAAGAGCAGAAGCTTGACGAATGGCGTTCGGCCCCAACCTGGCGCCGGGCCGGAACGTCACCAGGCCGTCGAACGGAATACCCAGCACGGCCAAATCGAACTCTTCACCATCCATCCCAGCGGTATGCGGCAGACGACTGAAAGTCCTGATCCCACTGACAGCCGGCTGAAAGACTGAGTCGGGAGGACGAGTTTTCTGGCTCTTAGTCAAAAACGGCGCTCCAATTTATCCGAAATTGAAAAAATCTCACCCCATGCAAGCTTGCCCGGTGTTTTGCTTCGTGGATGTTAACATTGCACCCCGGTAGTGAGGAATGATGAATTGACTCTCGGAAGCCCACCCAACGAGATGCAGCGTGCGCACTCGGTAGCCATCATTGGACTGGGACCTAAAGGTCTCTATTGCCTGGAAAGGTTGCTGGCGGAGTTCAATGCACGCCCCCTGCGCCGCCCTCTCCACATCAACATTTTCAACCGATCCGCAAAGTTCGGTGCCAGCCCCATCTACGACCCGGAGCAGCCCGAATATATCCTCGTTAACATCAGCGTCGGGGAGATCGATTTATGGACGGCGGAGGATCCACCTGTCGTGGCTGGGCGCGGTCCCAGCTTTCTCAGTTGGTATCAGGAAATGTTCCAGCCACAAATGCCTTTGAAGGGAGACGAGTATCTATCCCGAGCGGTTGTAGGAAGCTATCTCATGGAAGGATTTCACCGCATTTGCAATCACCTTCCACATGATGTGACGCTATCGTGTTACGTGGGCGAGGTGGTAGATATCCGGCGGCAGGAGATAGATTATCAGTTGGAGTTCGTGGCTGAGAGCGGTCACACCAAGCAGATACTTGCCGACAAGATACTGCTTGCCACAGGTCATTCCCGGCTCATGCCAGGAACTGAGAAAAGCCATTACCAGGCGTTCGCCAGCCGACACTCCAGGACAATATTCATTCCATTTGTTTATCCAGTGGTAGAAACAATGCGCCAAATTCCAGCCGGCGCCAGGGTAGCAATGCAGGGCGTGGGGCTGACCTTCATAGATGCGGCTCTCGAACTCACCGAAGGGCGCGGGGGGCGCTTTCAGCGAACGGCGGACGACTCGCTTGTTTACCATGCCAGCGGCAAGGAGCCACTATCGATCATTCCATTCAGCCGCACTGGTCTGCCTATGGCGCCGAAGTCTTATGACCTGCCCCTTTTCGACCGCCCGCTTACCTTTTTTACACACAGCGCATTGGCCGAGATAAGAAAGCGGGCATCGGACCGAAAGCTCGATCTGGAAAGCGACCTGTGGCCCCTCTTCGAGTTGGAGATGGAGCTTCAATACTATCGTGTGACCATGGGAGACAGCGACGAGAAGAAACAGTTGGAGTTGTGCGGGAACGATGCCGGGGGCATGCGCCGAGTTATCGACGCCTACCTGCATGCACACCCGGATCAGGAGCGTTTCGACTATCGGTCAGTGCTGGATCCCGTGGGTGAACGGCGCTTCGACAGCGGCGCACAGTTCGCTTCCTTCGTTGGGCAATACATGGAACAAGAGATCGCGCGCGCACGCCGGGGACAAGCCGGTTGTGGCGTCAAGGCCGCAATAGAAATCTGGTACGAAGTAAGAAAAGTAATAGGCTCAGTCCTTCAATTCGGCGGGCTGAAACCGGAGTCACACAAGAAACTGATAGAGTACTACTACCCGCGACTCAAACGGGTTGCCTTTGGGCCTCCGATCGTCAACATCGAAAAACTTCTGGCGCTGCACAAAGCCGGCATACTTGACTTCTCGGTGGCACGCAATCCCCGTGTCTCGACGGACGAGACCAACCGCTGCTTCCAGCTGAGGTGCGATGAGATTCCCGGAGCAATTGCACTGGCAGAGATTCTGGTTGATGCTCGCTATCCGGCTGTGAATGTTCCCCAGGATGCGACACCACTCTATCGCAATCTATGCAGACGCGGGATGGTGAGGGCCCATGAGAATCGGGAGATGGCCGCGGATACCCTCGCGTATTGCCCCGGAGCCATCGACATGACCCAAAACTCGCACTTTGTGGTCGACGCGAAAGGCAATGCCAACGAAGACATAGCTGTCATCGGTATTCCTACCGAGGGAAACCTCGTGGGTAACTTGACGCTGGCTCGGGATAACTACCCAAGTATCTGGGCCTCACAGGTTATGAAGCAGCTCCGGCGCAGGGAACGGTCCTCGATTCGCCGTTCAACATACTTCACCGAAGTGACCTAGGGCGGTTCCGAGGTTAGTGTATCCGCACGCCCGGGTAGTGCGGGCCTTCAGAGACTGTGTCGCGACCTCGCAGGGGTTTGCGCCAGTGGAATGAAGCGGGCAAGAATCAGCCCCGAATGGGGCGAAAGATCTTAGCCCAGCGCTTCAGCGCTGGGTAAAGTGGAAAATGAGACCGAGTCCCGTAGGGACGGCAGAGGTTGCGACACAGTCTCTTCAGGCCCGCGTATAAGGCAAGGCCTTTGGGCGCGGCGAACGCGGCGCTGAAGCGCCGCACTACCCGTGCAAACCGGACACATCAATTGCGGAAACCCTCTAGCATCGTGCCACTCTAAAGTGCCCGGCTGTGGGAATAAATTAGGCTGGTTATCAGGCCGGCCGCTTCAGATTTCTGTTATCGACATCCCAAAGATGCTGGGCGAACTTCCAGCGATGACCTTCCGGGTCAATACACTCATAGACGCGGTCGCCCCAAAATTGATCGGCAGGTTCGCGGATGATCTTGGCGCCAGCGCTCAAGGCGCGCTCGTAGTGGGCATCCACGTTGTCCACAAAGATGTAGAGCCTTTGGCTGACGCGGCCATGGTGCGTCCGCGGACTCTCCCAGTCTTCATTTTCGGCGGTGAGCCCCAGCATGACCAGGCTGTCTGCCACCTCCAGTTCACCGTGCACGACGCCGCCCTGTGGGTCGGTCATTCTTAGGCGTACTTCAAAACCAAAGGCCTTGACCAGCCAGTCCATGGCGGTGGCAACGTCGTCATAGAAAAGATGCGGGGTGATCCGAGGCATGTCCTTCGGGGGATTTGCGATCATGCGAACTTCCCTTTCCGTGGCATTCAAATTGTGTCCAAGACTTTAAGAGGACCTATTTGTATTCGCGCGCTTGGAGCGTGGCGAGTCTCTGCTTAAGTTGTCGCGCAATCAAGCAGATTGTCTTATAGCGAAATCAAGGCGGATTGTCCAGTGTTCATCGAGCGCTCCAGCCCTACCAAACAGGTAGGATTCTGACGCACGTGGGATGCCGCTTGAGAAGGGTCCTGATCGTGCTCAAGTGCTAGCGGTGGTAGAAATTTCGCTTGCCGTCATGCAACTTCGGGCGGGTCTTTCCTAATGTCAGAGCTACGGTCCTGAACAAACAACTCGCCTCGCGCTACTCGCCGCATCGCTTCTATGATGACAGGCCCATCCATCGAACGGTAGACAATTCCCTGTGCTCGCAACCAACGGACATAGGAGGCCCGGTCGTCGTTCTCCTCGGCGAGCAATAGCAGCGCAGTCTGGCGCCTCAACATTGGCTGGATTTCAGAAAACGCCGGCAGATAGCTCGTCGACAAGACCAGGACGCGAGGTATGACAGTTTGCAGCACTTTCAACAACTGGTCTGGAGAACGTGGCTGACCGATGAGGAAAATGTCGTCGCTGCCCGCCAGGATCTCCGCCATCCCAACGTGAAAGAGCTCCTGATGGTCAGCGACGATGATGTCGATCATGACTGCACCTCCTGTCCTGCAGACCGGGCGATTGGTTCTGGCCTTTATTAAGGTAATCTTGTCCTTTTCAAGAAACTGTTCAAAATTGCACACTTTACAACTTTGGCGGAATCGACGAGTTGGAACAGGCGATATGCAGTGTCTAGTGGTGAAGCAGGACACAAGAAGAGGTGGTGCGATGTGGGGAAAAATCCCACCCAAGCAAGAGAAGCTTGGATGGGGCATGCACATTCAATCCTACAATTCTTACCGCTTCCGCTTCCTGAAAAACGCAGTGATTGAACCGCCCAGCCCGAAGAAAGAGAAATTCGAGGAATTGGCGCCCGCAGCCATCGCGCCACCTGTGGCCAACAGGGCAATGGTTCCTGGCTCGGGAGTAGTTCCAACGACGGCAGCGCAATTGCCGGTGTCGACGTTGTTGGTATCCATGGTGACGGCGCCATTCAGGGCTATTGCTCTACCACAAGTGATGTCGGCCCCGGTGGTCAACGTTATGCTCTGGTCCGCAATAATGCTCCCATAGAAGTCGGTGGTTGTTCCCAATGTTGCGGAACTGCCAACCTGCCAGAAAACCTGGTCATTCGCTCCCGGATTGATGATGAGCACCGACGAAGCGCTGGCCGTGGTCAGGGTGCTTCCAATCTGGAAGACCACCATCATATTGTTCAGGCCTTCGAAATTCAGGGTGAGTGTTCCGGTCAACTGCGCTGACGACGCGAAGAAATAGACCCCGGGGTCAAGCATCTGGCCTCCGAGATCCTGGCCCGTCAGAATCCCAGTAGGAGTCAAGCCTGCCAGGAAGTTGTATCCAGTCAGTGCATCTGCCTGGGCCTGCATGGCAACTGCATCGTCGTCATGAATCGTTCCGAGCACAACTCCCGGCGGAAATCCGGTGATCGAAGTTCCGGGGGCTACGCCCAGATCTTGAAACACCACGCTTGGGCCAGTGTTGGTCACCGCCGAGGCGCCCAAAATGCCGAAGGCGTCCGCGGTTCCGAGGATGTCGGCATGAGCGGCGAGCGTAAGCAGAGGGAGAACGAGACAACAAATGCGCAGAAGCTTCATGAACTTGGCTCCGCCTCGTTCCAATCTCAAAGAACCCGGCCTCTGTCACTGGAAGGAATGGCACAATGGTGACAGAGCGGCAAGCACTCAACAGGTCTTCACTTGCAATTTTATTTCCTCGTTAACCTCCTTTAAAGCGTCCGATTTCCGTTGCTTGGTGCACATTCTTGCATGAAAGTTCCAACTAATTTCCCAGTTTAGATAGCGATCAAGCCGTTGCCCGTTTTTTGGGGAGGCGGCCAAAGTGAACACCATCGCTTTGATGATGGGACATTGGCGTTGGGAATGCGCGACTTCGGGGTTGCGCTTATTCGTGCAGAAGGAAGGTGAGCAGCGCTTTGTGCACCCGCACGCTGCCGTTGTACTCGATGAGGCCCATTTTGCGAAAACGGTTCATAAAGAAGCTAACTCTCGACCGGGTGGTGCCAACCATCTCGGCCAGGGTTCCCTGGCTCACCTTTAGACTGGCGGCATATGGCTTGGATTGCGTCCCAAAGCCCGCGAGCAACAGAAGAGTTCGTGCCAGCCGCTTTTCGCTGGAATTAAAGAGTTGATCGAGAAAGTCTTCTTCAATTCGAACCACGCGAGAAAGCAAGTGCGCGATAAACAGCCTTGCGAATACAGGGTCGTCATGAATGATGCGAACGATGATCGCCTTTTCCACTCGCGCGATCATGGCCGGGTGTACTGCTGTCGCGGTTGACATCCGCAACGACGGCGTTCCTAAACAGCCTTCACCGAAGAAGTCGCCTTCCCGGAAAATAGCGATGACCGCCTTCTTGCCGCGTTTGGATAGAACCGTCAGCTTCACATTGCCGTCCTCGACATAGAACATCGCATCGGCAGCATCGCCCTGGGAAAAAATCGGTTGTTTGTTCCGGTACTCCCGACTGGTTCGCCGCCTGCCGATCCTCTTGAGAAACATCCCGGAATCAAAAGTGAGGGCGCGTTTGCTTGGCATCAGACTCTCCAGTTTGAGCCTACCGCTTAGCAACGCAGGAGGACTGTGCAAAATCGCTCAGCGGCTGAAATAATACAGCCGGTAGCCTGTGCAATCTTGAACAGCAAACGCAATGGCTAGGTGTTAAAATAAAGCATGTCGAACTGTAAACGCCGCTCCTTCGGAGGTGTGAAATGAGCGCCAGGAGCCTACCGGCCCACAGCCAGGGCCTTCGAGCCGAACGAGTTCCGTCGGTTGATTCGGTGCGATCCGCAAGACCCTCCACAGGCGAAATTGCAAAGCCTCCCCGGCTTCAAACGCCGAAGCCGCGACCAAAAAATGGCAATGCAGTTTTCGATGCTGAGGCCTTTCTCACAAGAACTGGGTTGGGCAGAAAAAGTCTTACTCTGAAGAAAAATGACGTGGCCTACGCGCAAGGTGATCCTGCCGATACGATTTTTTACGTGCAAAAGGGCCAACTGAGAGTAACGGTTACCTCCGCGGCGGGAAAAGAAGCCACGATCACGTTGGTGGCAGCCGGGGAATTCCTGGGGGAGAACTGCATGATCTCACCTCATCCTCTTCGACTCGCGACTGCTACCGCGATGACCGAGTGTGCGCTGCTCAGGATCAGTAAGACGGAAATGGTCCGCGCACTTCATCAAGACCCTGTATTTTCGAACGTGTTCGTGTCCTTTCTTCTTGTTCGCAACGCTCGAATCCAGGCCGATCTGGTCGATCAGCTTTTTAATTCCAGCGAAAAGCGGCTGGCAAGAATTCTTTTACTGCTCGCGCAGTTCGGCAAGGAAAGCAAACCCGAGACGGTTGTTCCTAAGATCAGCCAGGAGATATTGGCTGACATGATTGGCACAACCCGGTCCCGCGTGAGTTTTTTCATGAATCGCTTCAGGAAACTGGGCTTCATCGAATATAACGGCGAGATTCGGGTTCACAACTCCCTCCTCAATATCTTTCTGCAGGAATAAGGGCGCTGCGGCTGGTTTGGGGATTTCCCCGCGCGAGGCCGTCCTTAAGTCCCTGAGAATAAACCTGGAGAATCTACTCCTCTGGTCTGAATTGACCGTTCTTGACTTTCGACGCCATGGCATGATGATCTTATGCCAAGAAAGAAGAAGAAATCTTGGGCACTAACTCTCCGCGCGGTCGAGAAGGAAATGGCGAAGCCCCGCATTGCGGAGTCGGTCAGAAGAGTCACTCTCGTTGATTCAGGTCCGCGGAAGTCCCGGAAGCGACGAACGCTCTGCGCAGTGGTCGCGTTGTGAGATTCTGATTCAGTGTCCCCGTGTCGGGTGGTCTTCCTGCTGACCCCGGAGAAAAGCGCAGCGGCATAACCCAAGCCATTGATTTCGCTAATATACAGCGCTCTGGCCAAGCCGATGCCGACGCAGAATTGTGCGGGTTCAATGTCCGGTGAATGACAGGGATTGGCCATCCTTGCAAATCCTATCCATAAATTTCCTTAATAACGCTCATTAAGTTTTTTTACTGGCGAATGGGAGCATCGGGCCTGTAGTCTCGAATTTCATCCACCACAACGCGATTTCATCATGGCCGGAGCCGGCCCAATCAATCCCGAGGAGATCCATGTCAACTGAACTGCGTAATTTTCTCGCGCTCTCCTATGACGAGCTCGAAGATATGAATTTGCGCGCCAAGGAGCAGCGCAAGAACCGCGTCCCCCTGAGTGAGGTCCGTGAGGAGCGCCTGAAGTACCTTACCGACGAGAAGCGCATCAAGGCGGTCACCGTCCTGTTCAGCGACCTCGAAGGCCGCTTGCATATGCTCGACTACGACAAGAAGTTCCTGCTGAAGAGCTGGGACAACTTGACCTTCGATGGCTCGTCGATTCGCGGCTTCACCGCGCAGCGCGAAAGCGATCTCCGATTGGGCATTGACTGGCCATCGTTTTACTGGGGTCCGGCGGACATTTTTGGTCCGGGCAAGGTGCTGGTATTTGGCGATGTCATTGACAAAGGCGGAACACCGTATTCCGCGGACATTCGCGGCGTGCTCAAGACCTATGCCGATGAACTATTCAAGCGCGAGGGCTATACCCTCAACGCCGCCAATGAGATTGAGGGCTTTCTCTTCAACGGCGCCGACGCCGAGCGCCGTTATCATGAAACCCAGAAGTTCGAGTACGTAAATACCGGCGGTTACTATCACTCTCTGCCCGGAGATCCCCTGCGCACCTTTATTGACACGACCGCTGAAGTGCAGCGCGCCATGGGATTCCAGAACGAAAAAGACCATCCCGAGGTTGCGCCCTCGCAATTCGAAATTAACTATGCGTATTCGGAAGTGGTGAACGCAGCCGACCAGATCCAACTCTACAAGCTTATCTGCCGCCAAGTGGCCACGAGAATGGGTTTCACCGCTTCGTTCCTGCCCAAACCGGTGGTCGGGGTGAACGGCAGCGGCATGCATACCAACGTTTCGGTCAGCAAGAAGGGCAAGAACCTCTTTTGGGACGCGAAAGGCGAAGAAAAGCTGAGCACCATGGGCTGGTCGTTCGTGGACCGCATCCTCACCCATGGCAATGATTTGTGCCTAATGCTGAACGCCAGCGTGAACGCCTATCGCCGGCTTGATCCGCACTTTGAAGCGCCTAATCAACTGAAGGCCTCGCCAGTGGACCGCGGCTCGATGATCCGCATTCCTATCGGCAACGAGAAGAGCATGCGTGTGGAGGTGCGCTCGGTCAGCCCGGATGCAAATCCATATATGGTGATGTACGCGGTATTCAAGTCAGGGCTCGACGGTGAGACGGCGAAGATCAAGAACCTGCGCCAGGCGGAGCGCTATCTGCCCGACAACATCTACACCGCGATGGAGAACTTCCGCGGAGCGAAGTGGACCACGACCATGCTCGGCGATGACGTCAAGGGCCGCTACGCCGACCTGAAACAAGCCTCGGCCGATCGCTGTCCGCGGTTGCTGGGAACCTTCGTGAAGGCGCCTGAGGTGCAATACCACCACGACGTCTATAACCAGTTCCTGTGGAATCTGTTTTAGGCTCTACCGCAGCACTTCCGCCAGCTTTCCGCTGGCGATCAGTTCCGCTACCTTCGCGAAGTCCTGCGTAAAGATTCGATCCTCCGTGATGGGGGGAGACACTGACCGAATGGCGGCGTGGGCCGCCTGGCCGCGCTTGCCGGTCTGCAGTGGCGCGCGGAAGTCGAGCGCCTGGGCGGCGGCCAGAGCTTCAATGGCGAGCACATTGCGCGTGTTGGTGACGACTCGCAGCAGCTTGTTGGCCGCGATCATACCCATTGATACGTAGTCTTCCTGGTTCCCCGACGTGGTGATGGAATCCACGGACGCCGGGTGCGCCAGCACTTTGTTTTCGCTGACCAGCGCGGCGGCTGTGACCTGCGGCATCATGAATCCGGAGTTCAAGCCGGCGCCGGGGGCGAGGAATGCGGGCAGTCCTTCGTTGAGCGCAGGATTCACCAGCCGCTCGATGCGCCGCTCGGAGATGCCCGCCAACCCAGTAAGTGCGATAGCCAGAAAATCGAGAGCGAACGCCAGGGGCTCGCCATGAAAGTTTCCGCCCGACAGGATGTCGCCGGAGACCGTCGATCCCACTCCGCGTTTCGGCGCGCCCACTTTCTTTTCCTCAGGGAAGACCAGCGGATTGTCGACCGCCGAATTCATTTCGATCTCGAAGACCTCGCGACAATGGGTCAGGGTGTCGCGGACCGCGCCGTGGACCTGCGGGATGCAGCGCAAAGAATAGGCATCCTGCACTTTCTGGCATTCGCGGTGGGACTCACGAATCAGGCTGCCTTCCAGCATGCGGCGCATGTTTTCCGCCACCAGCGACTGGCCCGCGTGCGGGCGCGCCTGGTGGATGCGCTTGTCAAACGCCGCATCGGTGCATTTCAGCGCATCCACGGTGAGAGCGCCGAGTACATCAGCGGTGTCCGCGAGTATGTCGGCTTGCAGAATGGCCAACAATCCGACTGCCAGCATGCCCTGGGTGCCATTGATGAGGGAGATTGCCTCTTTGGCTTGCAGCACCAGCGGCTTGATGTCTGCCTGCTTCAGTGCTTCGGCAGCCGCCAGGCTCTTGCCGCGAAACGTGGCTTCGCCCTCCGCGATTAGCACCAGCGCGAGATGCGCCAAGCGGAGCCAGATCGCCGCTGGCCCCCACGCTTCCCTGAGACGGTATGACCGGATGCACGCCACGGTTCAGCATCTCGCAAAGCGTGTCAATGACCGCGGGCCGCACTCCCGAGAAACCCTTAGCGAGAGAGTTGGCACGCAGCAGTACCATGGCGCGCGTAACGTCTTCGGCCAGCGGTTTTCCGACGCCTACCGCGTGCGAGCGCAAAAGGTCTGACTTGAAGCTTGCGGATATCGTCTGGTGAAATGCGAAGATCGGCGAGTTTGCCGACGCCGGTGTTTACCGCATAGGCGACACGATCGTTCTCGAGCAAGTCTTCCACCACGGCGCGGGCGCGCTCGACTGCGAGTACGCGCTTCGGGTTGCAACAGAACCGGGCGGCGCTCATGGACCACCTGACGAACATCGTCGAGCGTCAGATCGTTGCCGTTAATGTGAAGTGCCTGCATTTTGAATGAGTGGTCAGTTTTCTAGACGTGCCTTGCCAGAAATGGTCATGTGCCGCACATGTGTCCCAAGATCCGGTCCCACCATTTACCCGGCGCCGCTCGCTACTCGTGTTAGTTTTCCCCGCCGCCTTCAAAAACGAAGGCAGGTACCTCTGCGGCAGTGGGATTCGCTTGAATTCAGAATCCACCACAATGTGCACGGTTTCGCCCTCGGCAAGGACGGTACCGTCCTCGTCGCGTACGATCTCGTAGCCGAAATGCAACAAGGAATCGCGCACGTTTACCAGGCGCGTCCGGATGGTGACCATGTCATCGTAGCGTGCGGGGCTTTGTAGCGGCAGCGCATGTCCACGACGGCGATGTGCGTACCGTCCTGCTTCTCCATTTCGCGATAGGTGAAGCCCAGTTGGCGCAACATCTCCACCCGGCCTACCTCAAACCAGATGACGAAGTTGGAGTGATACACCACACCCATCTGGTCGGTCTCCGCATAGCGCACGCGAAACTTCGTCTCGTACACTTGTGCCTCCGAGATCGCGCGTCGGGACTGCCTGGCTTTCGGTTTTCACACTTGCACCCACTCTACAGGTGGCACGGCCCATTTCAACCACGAAACAGGCGAGGAGAGGACGCACGCCGCTTGCAGCCGCTAGCCGTATTTATTTCTTCGTTTCCGGTTGTAGCAGTACTGGAAGCAGGTCCGTTACTGACCATCTGTCCCTTTCACAACTTCACCCATCGGCACTGGCTTGCCATCCGCAATATAGTCAACGAATTGTGCCGGCAACGACTCCACCCTTGGGAAGCCCGCCGAATTCTGCAACCGGTAATGCACTTTGGGAACCGCCGAAGCGCCAGAGTTACCGCACTCTCCCACAGGGTCACCCTGCTTGACGGCGTCCCCATGCTTCAACTTAACGCTGTTTTGCTTGAGATTCGACAGCAGGGAATATTCGTTATTGCCGTGCGAGATCAGGATCATGTTTCCGTCCGGAGTATCTTGAGCTGGGTTTGCCGGGAGCGTTGTCCCCGATGTCATTTACCACTCGCACCACCGTTCCGTCGGCCGGGGCCAATACCGGTTGGCCAAAACAGAAGAACTGTTCATTCGTCGAAGCGTCGCCCTCAAAGGGAATGCCCGTTCTTCAGCAGAACAAAATCCATCGCAAACTGCTGGTCGTCAGTGGCTTGATAGACATTATTAAACAGGCCGTGCCCGCCTTCGAGCACGAGCCATTGGCCGGAGAAGGGAAGCCTCAACTTGGTGTGTCTATGTAGCCGGCATTATGGCCTTCGGGAGGCGATTGTGCCGGCCTGATTGTGAAACCCTCGGTGTCGCCATTCTCGTCGATCGCGACCACGGTCATGACTGGGACCTTGGCATTCGAAAATTCCGACAGCCGCGAGTAAATCGTGGCTCGTTTCAACATGTAAGGGACAATGTTCTCCTGCACCACCTTTGTCTCAGTGCCCAGTCTCTTTTTCCACTGGGTGAGGGTGGCCACAAATTTCCGCTCGTTCTCGGTACTCTTCCTGTTTTCCGCCGGAGAGGTAGCCCAAATCGCGCCCGCCTGGCCAGCTTCGAACATCTGGAACAGCTTCCTTCCGCGCTCCTCGGCCGCTTGGCTCATTACCGGATAAGCGGCATAGCTGCTGGCCGCCTTGGCCGCACCGGCCGCAGCTGGCTTCGATGCCGGTGGCGAGGATTGGGCGTAGATCATAGTGGAAAACAGCATTACCGCTACGATGGAATGCGGACGAAATGTCATCATGACTCTCCCTGTGTTCGCTGCGGGTTGCCGTTCTCCAGCAAAGAGTTTACGGGCCCGCCGAAAATCGTATTTCCCAGCGTGGCGGCGCGTGTTTGCTGCCGTTCCGGTCGCTGGTTGAAACTCTGACGATGAATAATGCTTGAAGCCACGCGTTGTGACAATAGAGATGTGGGACGGTTCTGCTCCCGATTGGTTGCAACTTAAGGCACCGCCAATTCTATCGCAAGTGGGCCCCGCTTCTGGACAACTCCACTCTGCTGTGCCGCGTACGCTGACGATTCTGAAGTGCGCGGGTTTGCCGAATCTGCATCCTCTATTTTCCTGTCCAGCGCGGATTTCGCTTCTCCAGAAACGAGCTTACACCTTCCCGAAAATCGGCTGTTCTGCGGATGCGCGCGTTCTCCTCCACCGCCGCCGCGATCCCTGCGGCTCGAGATTCTCGGCTGCAGCGTAGCGCTTCAGCAGGCGCTTAGTCGCGAGCAGCGAGGCGGGACTGTTTTGCAACAGGCTCGCCGCCAGTTCACGCGGCGGCTGAGAAGCTTTTCGGGGGTAACAATCTCGTTCACCAGTCCCATGCGAAAAGCCTCTTCGGCACCGATGATTCGGCCGGTGAGCAGCAGGTCGCGCGCGTGCTTCTCGCCCACCTGGCGCAGCAGAAAGGTTGAAACGATCGCCGGAACAAAGCCGATGCGCACCTCGGTATAACCGAACTTGGCCTCGGAGGAAGCCAGCGTGAAATCGCACAGCGTCGCCAGTCCGCAGCCACCAGCGACCGCAGCGCCATTGACTGCGGCGATGGTGACCTTGGGAAACTCGTAAAGCATGCGGAACAAAAGCGCCATGGTGCTGGAGTCGGCCAGATTCTCGCCTCGCGTGCGGCCGGTGATAGAGCGCAAGTTGTCGAGATCCATCCCGGAGCAGAACGCCTTGCCAGCGCCAGTCAGGACAAGGACATTGCGCTGGCGAATTCTCGACCTCGCCCAACGCGCGCAGGAGCTCGTTAATCAGTTCGTAGCTGATGGCGTTGCGCTTGTCCGGCCGATTCAGGGTGAGAACGCGAGCAGGGCCATCGAAGTTAGAGTCAGGGCGGCAGTAAGCAGGCATCGGGATTCTTCATCGGCGATTCCATTTAAGGTTGTTCGAAGATGCTAATTGCGCTTCAACTGCCACTGGCTAATAGCCGCATAGCGAACAGCCCCTCCTTCACATCTTCGGTCCGCTGAACTTGTTTGCGATCTCCACCGCCAGGCGGAACGGTTCCGTAATCGGCTTCTTCAGTGGCAAGTCGGCGCCTCGGCTCTTCAACGCTTCCAGTAATTTCTCTGTTGGAATATTGCCCACCAGCACGTCCTGCGCGAAGGGGCAGCCGCCCAGGCCGCCGATAGCGGAGTCAAATCTCCGGCAACCGGCATCATAAGCCGCCAGAACTTTTGCCGCCGCTTCATCCGGACGGCTGTGCAAGTGTACGCCGATCTCGATGCCGTCGAACTTCTCCAGCACCGGCCCAAGCAAGTCGGCAATCTGCTGCGGCGTCGCCAGTCCTACGGTGTCGGCGAGCGAAATCGCTTGCAAGTCCATGTCGGCGAGCAGGCTGATCCCCTCGATCAACTCGTCGGCATTCCACAGATCGCCATAAGGATTGCCGAAGGCCATCGAGATATAGGCCATGGTGTCGAGCCCGCCCTCGTCGGCTTTCTCCTTCACTTTTTCCAGGATATCGAGGTTCTCTTCCAGCGTCTGGTTCTGATTGTTCTTCAGGAATGTCGGCGATAGCGAATAAGGAAAGCCCAAGGTTCGCACCGCATCGGTCGCGATGGCGCGCTCCGCCCCGCGTTCGTTGACCACAATGCCGATGATCTCGACGTCATCGGGCGGATCAAGCTCGCTAAGAACATTCTCCGAGTCGGCCATCTGCGGAATGGCTTTGGGCGAGACAAACGACACTGCATCGATATGCTTGAACCCAGCAGCAATCAGGGCCTTCAGGTACTCAACCTTGACGGACGTCGGGATCTGGCCCGGGCAGCCCTTGCCAGGCGTCGCGCGGGCATTCGATGAGTTTGAGGGAATCAGCCATTAGCAGTTAGCAATTAGCTCTTAGCCTTTAGCTAACCGCTGCTTGCTAAGAGCTAAGAGCTTAAAGCTAACAGCCCAGAGCGAAGAGCGAACAGCAAACAGCGAGACAGCGAACAGCGGCTTTCCTACGTCTGCAACACCCCTACGCTGAACTTCGGCACCTCGGGATTCAGCGCCGCCGCTTCGAGTGCGGTAATGATCGCCTCGCGCGTTTCCGCCGGATCGATGATCTTGTCGATCCACAGCCGCGCCGCCCCGTAACGCGGGTCGGTCTGCTCGTCGTAGGTTGCCTTCACTTCGTCGAACAGCTTCTTCTTGTCTTCCTCGCTCAGCTTCTTGCCGCCGCGCTCCAGTTGCTTGATCTTGATTTCCACCAGCGTTCCCGCCGCCGACGTACCCGCCATCACCGCATATCTGTGCCGTCGGCCACGCGAACATGAAGCGTGGATCGTAGGCCTTGCCGCACATCGCGTAATGTCCCGCCCCGAACGAGCCGCCCGACGATCACCGCGATCTTCGGCACCACCGAGTTCGACACCGCATTCACCATCTTCGCTCCGGCGCGAATGATGCCGCTCCATTCCGCGTCGCGTCCCACCATGAAGCCGTTCACGTCGTGGAGAAACACCAGCGGCACCAGGTTCTGGTTGCAATCCATGATGAAGCGCGCCGCCTTCTCCGCCGACTCGGTATAGATGACGCCGCCGAACTCCGTGCGCTTATTGCCGGCGCGGTCCACCTGCTGCACGTGCGTCTTCTGATTGGCGACAATCCCAACGGCGAAGCCGCCAATGCGCGCATAACCGCAAAGCACCGTCTCGCCGTACTCCGACTTGTACTCGCCAAACTGGCTGCCGTCCACGATGCGCGCGATGATTTCCTTCATGTCGTACTGGCGCGCCGGATCGCCGTCGAAAATGCCGTAGATTTCTTCTGCAGCGAAGAGCGGCTCCTCCGGCTTCTTGCGGTCAAAGACGCCGAGCTGGCGGTTGCCCATCTTGTCCACCAGCAGGCGAATGCGCGCGAGGCACGACTCGTCGTCGGGCTCGCGGAAGTCCACCGTGCCGCTGATCTGCGAGTGCATCTTCGCGCCGCCGAGTTCCTCCGCCGAATACTTCGCGCCGATGGCAGCCTGCACGAGCGCCGGTCCGGCGAGAAACAGCCCGCTGCCTTCGGTCATGAGAATGTGATCGCACATGAGCGGCAGATAAGCGCCGCCAGCCACGCACATGCCCATGATGGCCGCGATTTGCGGAATGCCCATCGCCGACATCACGGCATTGTTGCGGAAGACGCGGCCGAAGTCGTCGGTGTCGGGGAAGACGTCTTCCTGCAACGGCAAAAAGACGCCAGCGGAATCCACCAGGTAGATCGTGGGAATGTGGTTCTCGATGGCGATGTTCTGCGCGCGAATCACTTTCTTGGCCGTCATGGGAAAGAACGCGCCGGCCTTCACGGTGGCGTCATTCACGATGAGCATGACCAGGCGTCCTTGCACCCGCGCCAGACCGGTGACCACACCCGCCGAGGGCGCGCCGCCCCACTCTTCGTACATTCCCCATGCCGCGTAGCCGCCAAGCTCGAAGAACTCGGTGCCGGGATCGATCAGCAGCGCAATGCGCTCGCGCGCGGTCAGGCGTCCTTTCTTGTGTTGCGACTCGATCGCCTTGTCTCCGCCACCCTGGGCGATAAGAAGCTCTTCATTGCGAACGTTGGTGACCATCTCGGCCATGGCTTTCAGATTGCGTTCGAAGCGCGGCGAGTCGGTTTTCACCTTGGTTTCGAACGTGGAGGGCGATCCGGAATGATGGCTATGGTCGGTCATGATGAGTGAGGGGCAAACTAACTACGATAAAGCAGGGAAGCGACAGCACGCAATGCGGGAGTGTTTATTCACCACGGAGGCACGGAGAGCACGGAGAAAATTCGGTGAAAACAATCTTCGGAAGCCGCGATCGAAAGAGCCAAAACTCGGGGAGCCGGACAAGTGTGAAGCGTGGAACAAACGTGTGGCAATGTCCTACAGTCCCACCGCAAACGCCACGATAGTTCTGCCTCGCCGGCCGGTGCTTCGTTCCAACTCATCGAGCAGCGCCGGCTCCATCCCCTCGGGATCGACCGTCATCTCGCAGGCAGCGATCTCTTCTTCGCTCGCGCCGTGATAACACAGCTCGCAGACCCCCAAGCCACCTTCGGATTGCACCGGCGGTCCGAAGACGCGGCAGGTCATCGGACGCGCCGCGTACAGATCGCACATCCCAGTCTCGGGATCGAGGACGGGGCAAGGTTCGTCATTGGCGAACTTTTCGAAGAGCGCCTCGGCTGTCTCGCCCTCATCCAGAATGCCGGTCGCAGGATCTCCGGGGAAGTCCTGTGCGAGCCGGGCAATCGACTCGCGTGCGCGATTACGCACCTGTAGAGCTCGATCGGGATCACTGACTTCCAAGTCCGTCCAAACCGTGCTGCAATCGAAGCGCGTCGAGCTGGTTGATGGCGAACGCTCCCATGCAACACTGCGTGCATCCCGGCTTGCAGACCAGCCACTCGCCGCTGCGGCGGCGCCGTATCGGCGAGAGCCGCATCGATAATCTGCACCAGTTTCTGATCGCCAGGTGGAAGAGGGACACGCATGGCAAGAGCATAACGCAGACGTGGACCGGGTAGTGCTGGCCTTTAAGGCCAGCGTCAAAGTATTATCTATTTATATTTTGGCGGACTTTAGTCCGCCAAGGGTTTTCGCGACATTGTTTCCAATGCCGCTGCCAATGGATCTTCCACGACCGCGTCCACCAGTCCGGCCTGCAAGGCTTGCGGCGCATGCAGCTTTTCCGCCGCCAGGAACATCTGTAGCGCGCGGCTTTTGCCGACGAGTCGAGGCAGGCGCTGTGTCCCTCCCCACCCAGTGATCAGGCCCAGGGCAGCTCCGCGATGTCCAAACAGCGCATGAGCGCTGGCGATGCGCCGATCGCAGGCGAGCGCGAGATCGAGTCCTCCGCCCATGCAGTAACCCTGAATCGCAGCGATGGTTGGAGCCGGGAAGCTGGCGATGGCACTCATCAGGCGCTGACCCATCTGCGCGAAGCGGAATGCTTCCGCGCCGTTCAGCGCCGCAATCTCGTTGAGGTCGGCGCCCGCCGAGAAGAACCTCGCATTGCCAGCGATCACCAGCCGCGCAGGCGGATGCGCCGCAAGCTCCTCGACGGCGGAGGTGAGGGCTTCCACGCGGGAGCGCGTCAGGCGGTTGGTGCCGTCGTCCGAGACCAGACGCAGAACGACACCGTCGCCACGCCGCTCGCAAGAGTAGAAGGTTTCGTATGAAGAGGAATCCACCGAGAGCTAGGGTAGCAAACGGCCGGTGTCGGATCCTCGTCCTTGCCGACGACGCCTATGGCAAGGAATGCGGCGATTAACCCAAAAGCGTTATGATGTCGTTCACGAGACAGAGGAGCTTAGCCAATGGCGCATCCTGAGAGGTTGACGTCTTTCTCCCGCAGATCGTTCCTGCAGGTTTCCACCGCTGCATCCACGGCACTGGCGCTCCGCATCGTGACCGAGCCGATGCTAGCGTATGCCCAGCAACTGCCGCACGCGCGCGTCGGCGGTGTACGGATCAATGCCAACGAAAACCCGCTCGGCCCTTGCGCAGCCGCGCGAAGCGCGATCGCAGCGATTATCCCGGAAGCCGGCCGATATCAGTTTGGCTTGATGGTGGAATTTGTAAAACTCTACGCGCAAAGCGTTGGCGTGAGCGAAGAGCAGGTCAGGATTTTTGCCGGATCGAGCGAGCCGCTGCACTACACCGTCATGGCCTTCACGTCGCCCAAGGCGAGTTACGTGACCGCCGACCCCGGCTATGAAGCCGGGATGTTCGCCGCGGAGAGCGCCAGGGCGCGTGTGGTCAAAGTTCCTCTCACCAAAACCTACGCGCACGACGTGCGGGCCATGATTGCCGCGGCGCCCGACGCAGGTGTGTTCTATATCTGCACCCCGAACAATCCAACCGGAACGCTGACCAGCCTTTCCGACATCGAGTACCTGCTGGAGAACAAGCCCAAGGGTTCTATCGTGCTGGTGGACGAGGCGTACATTCACTTTTGCGATGCGCCTTCGGCGATCGACCTGGTGAAGCAGGGAAAGGACGTGATTGTGTTGCGTACCTTCTCCAAGCTCTACGGAATGGCGGGTCTGCGATGCGGGTTTGCTATCGGCAGGCCTGACCTCATGCAGAAGATCGAGAATTACGGTGGCGGCAATCCCATGCCCGTGACCGCCGTTGCTGCGGCATCGGCGAGCCTGAAAGACTCGCAGCTCGTGCCCGACCGCAAGCGCATTAACGCCGAAATCCGCGACGAAACTTTCCAGTGGCTTGATCGCAACGGATACTCCTACATTCCATCGGTGTCCAACTGCTTCATGCTCGATACCAAGCGGCCGGCGAAAGAGGTGATCGCCGCCATGGCCCAGCAAAACGTCTTCATTGGCCGCATCTGGCCGGTGATGCCGACTTATGCCAGGATCACGGTTGGAACTCGCGAGGAGATGAACCAGTTCCAAGTGGCGTTTCAGAAGGTGATGAAGGGGACGGTGGTAGGAGGGCTGCAGCGTAAGGAAGAGCCACTCCGGCACATCGATGGGTTTGTTTTGCCTGCGTGAGGGCTTAGCTGTTAGCTCTTAGCTAAAAGCCACTTTTTCTCTGTGCCTCTGTGTCTCTGTAGTGGACTAGGTATTTGCCGGCACGCTCCGCGGCTTCACGTTGCCGCGGATGAACTCGATGATCGAATCCATGGGGGTACCCGGCTGGAAGATGGCGGCTACTCCCGCCTTTTTCAGCGGCTCGACATCCTGATCGGGAATGATGCCGCCCACCAGCACCAGCACGTCGTCCATCTGGTTTTGCTTCAGCAGGTCCATCACGCGCGGCACGATAGCATTGTGCGCGCCGGAGAGGATGCTGAGGCCGATGACGTCCACGTCTTCCTGCAGTGACGCGTTGACGATCATCTCCGGAGTCTGGCGGAGTCCGGTGTAAATCACTTCCATGCCGGCATCGCGCAGGGCGCGGGCAATAACCTTGGCGCCGCGGTCATGGCCGTCGAGGCCGGGCTTGGCAACTAGTACACGAATTTTGCGGTCAGGGGACACCATGAGCCCTCTTATTCTGCCATCCTGAGCGCAGCGGACCGAAGGGAGCGGATGCGAAGGACCCCCATACCGCTCGCCGGCAGTCGCGAGTCTCAGCTGAACAGTGAATCATAAACCCTGACCCAGAGTTTCGTAAGTGAGCCACGTCACTTGAGTGCAAGTGTTATCTTGACGGTGTGCCACATGATGTGTCACATTGAATATCATGCCTTCCGTGAACATGCGACAACTTCGCGATACCCGCCGTCTGAAAGCGTGGCTCAAGGCCGGAAAGACGGTCGAACTGCGGGTGAGGGACCATGTCATAGGGCACATTGTGCCCGAAACGCCGCCTGAGCCGCTCCCGGAAGTGCCGGACTTTGAGGCACGCGCAAGAAGAACTTTTGGAGACCACGTTTTGCCGGGAGCAGATCTACTCATTGAGCAACGGCGAAGAGCACGCTATTGAGTATCTACGCGGACTCGAGTTTCTTCGTCTCTCTCTACCTCCGCGACCGGCATTTTGCCGAAGCCAAGCGTCATATCGCGCAACACGCACAAGTTTGGCTGACGCCTCTTCATCGGGTGGAGTGGGCCCATTCCGTCGCACAACACGTTTTCCAGCACAAGATTTCTGCCGGCGAGGCGCAAAAGGTGTCTAGCGATTTCGAACGCGACCGCAATTCCCGCCTTTGGCTTGAGGTGAACCTGCCAGAAATGGCCTTCGAGCGCTGCATTCGGCTGGCTCAACGATACGTGAGCCGAGTGGCATCGGGAACATTGGACACGCTGCACGTCGCGTCCGCATTGGAATTAGGCGCTGAACGATTTTGGACCTTCGATGGCCGGCAGGCGAAACTCGCGCGTGCAGTGGGGCTAAAATCCTAGCTTGTTTCTTACGAACCCCAGGCGAAAAACCGGCCCAGGCTGAAGGACTGCAGACTTCCCGACCATCATGACGGCTGAGTGCGAGGCATTTCCCAGAAGCCGGACGTCCGAACCTCGATCCGAAAGTCGAAAGTCTCGCGCAGGCAACTCATAGTGCCTCTCTCGGCTTGCCAGTGCATTCTGTCTTAGTGATTGATTTCGCGACCCAGATCACCGCGTCTCCACTCACCGCCGTCTGTAGCAGCCAATATGGTTTGTTTACGACTATAAAGTACGACTTTGTTCCGTCCGGCGCGAGCCATTTGTAAGCAGCGGTTGTCGCTGTAATCGACTCCACCTTCAACGGGGTCTCGGCTTCGTCGACGCCGATGCCTTCCCGCTCGGCGATGGCGTGGGCTGCCACCTCCTTCGGATCATGAAGATAGGCGAACTCTTCCTCGAGACTCTTGCGCAGGAGCTGGTCTTCGTCTTCTCGCGAGGGAACGGGAACCTCATGAACTGTGCAGTCCTTTGGGAGCTTCGATGAGCTGCTCGCGGACCCCGAGAAGTCAACCGGTTCTTCGATGTCCGTTCCGACGGTACCGACTTCCTCGATGATCAGCAGCGAACAGCATCCCTTGGGGCCGTAACCGGCGCGGATGGATTCGCCACTCGTTGTCTTGGTGGGACGGCCAGCGAAATATTTTCCGATGAGCGTAGCCCGCAGCATCTTGGTTTGGCCGGTCTTGGCCGCCACCTGCAGCAGCTTTTGCAAGGCGTCGAAGTCGCGGTCCTTGGTGAGAGGCAATTCCAAACTCTCGAAAGTCTGCGGTCTGTTCTTCGCGAGATGTGCGCTAGTGGTACCCGCCGGGTTGTCGACACCACCGCCGAATTCCAGCCATATCTTGCCGCGCTCGTCCCCACAATTCGCGTCGTGGAGCATGAACTCTTCGGGCCCGACCGTGATCAGACCTTCCACGCTGACGAGTCCTTCGTTGTATCTGTCGGGATGCTGCGTGAGCGCGCAGGCGGTGGTGTCGAAGGGCCGCTCCTGGGCAGCCAACATGGAGGTAAACGAACACCCAACAATCGCAACAAGCAGCAGACATGCAGACCTCGCAACAGCCGTTGGCGGTGGATTCATCTACAAACAGTTTACGTGAATCGCGGTTTGGCCCAGGGCCGAGGGTTGGCTGTTGTGCGTCGCCGAACTCTCACATCGCGGTCTTGATGCCAGCTCTGACCAGCCACCAGTTCATTGGATACGCGGTGAAGAAGCCACAAGCCATCGCGAGCTGCATCATGAACCAGAACTCGATCCGCGTGGGCGAGATGGGGCCAAACCAAACGAAGATGACCAACGCCATCCAGCCATACATTCCAACCTGCCATGCGGTCAAGGAGAGAAAGTCAACCTTCAGGGCCCGCCACCATATGCGCGGTCCAGTTTGCTGGAGCATGGGAGAAAGCGCCGCGTACTGAAACGTCACCCCGATCAGCAGGGCGATGAGGTAGTCGAGCGTCCACTCGCCAAACACCAGACTGGCAGCGACGGCAAACGGGGCGGCCCGAAACACGATAGGACCGATCAGGTCGGCCAGGGAACAGCCGGCGCCGCAGTGCAGTGTTCCTGCCACAATGCTTTGCCAGAAAGCGCGCGGCGCCATGTCCATACCGCCCATTTTCGTAGGCGTAGCTTGAGAAGCCGACGCGGAGTTATGGGGAAGCGGCCCCGTCCGGCCGATCTTCCAATAGGCCCAAATCCCAAAGATGCCGGCCCACAAAGCATTGATCGGCCACACCGCTCGCATCACCGCCATCGGCTGCGGCTGTCGCGCTCGCATGTCAATGACGATAAGCAGGCTGGAGGCAACGCCCGCCAAGCACCATCAGCCACGACAGGAAATGGAAGGAGGAACTCCAGTTTTGTGCACATTAACTCCTTACACAAACCGAAACGGAACGGCCAGTTGTATCAAACCAAGCACGGCGAACACAACCTGGAATGCATGGCGAGTTTCGACTGTCTAGGACTATCCATTTGGATAGTCCGTTCTATCTCTTCGGATAGTGCGTCGGGCCTGCGACGTTCGCTCCGCTGAAGGTTGGGATTCCGCGCAATCGCTTCCTACTTCCGTGCAGTCAATCACTTAATGGCCAGTAGCAGGGAATTCGCCGCGCCCTTGCCTGATTTGGAACTGAACTTGCTCTTTCTCAGCAGCAAGTTAAGAAATTTCTTGGAGGCTATCGTGAAACTCTTCAGACTAATGACTCTCATGCTCGCAATTGGAGTTTTCCCCGCGTTCCTGATGAGGCACAGGGACAGCAAGAAGTTGACCCCGATCACTACGACCAACGCGGCAGCGGCGCAAGTAAATGCGCATGGCTCGAAGGCGCAAGGCGACCACAAGATTGCAAACGCGCATCATCAAGGGCAGAGCCGCACGCGGTTGGCGAGCAAGCACTCCGGCAGGCCAACCATCATCGGGCGCACGTGGCAGCGTAGAGTCGCTTCGAGACACCGGCATCGTTTTGGCTGACGGCTGAGAGCTGACTGGCTGACGGCTTGCTTCTCACGCGAATGCGGTTTCCGTGTACGTCCCGTACACGTCGCGCAGCGCTTCGCAAATCTCGCCCACGGTCGCGTAGGCCTTCACCGCATCCACGATGAACGGCATGGTGTTCGCAGGTGAGACTCTGGCCGTTGTCGCCGGCCTTGGGTTCCTGCGCCGCGGCTTTCCGCAGCGCATCGAGGCAACGGCGAACTTCGTCATTGGAGCGGCGCGCGCGCAACGCGTTCAGCTTCCTGGTCTGCGCCTGCGCGACTTCTTCGCCGATGTAGAGAATGTGGGGCGACGGTTCTTCGACGACGAACTCGTTGGCGCCAACCGTGATTTTCTCTCGCGCTTCGGTGGCGCGCTGGAACTGGTAACTGGCCTCGGCGATTTCCTTCTGCGGGTAGCCCTTCTCGATGGCCGCGACCATGCCGCCCATGGCATCAAGCTTGTCGAAGTAATCGAACGCGCCCTTCTCCATGTCGAGCGTGAGGCGTTCCAGGAAGTACGAGCCGCCCAGGGGATCGACGGTCTGCGCGACCCCCGATTCGTAGGCGATGACCTGTTGCGTGCGCAGCGCGATGCGCACCGCCTCTTCGGTCGGCAGCGCCAGGGCTTCGTCGTAGGAGTCGGTGTGCAGCGACTGCGTTCCACCCAGCACCCCGGCGAGTGCCTGGATGGCCACGCGCGCGATGTTGTTTAGCGGCTGCTGCGCGGTGAGCGAGACGCCCGCGGTTTGCGTGTGGAAGCGCATCAGCCAGGTGCGCTGGTTCTTGGCCTCGAAACGGTCCTTCATCAGGCGATACCAAATCTTGCGCGACGCGCGATACTTGGCGATCTCCTCGAAGAAATCGTTGTGCGCGTTGAAGAAGAAGCTGAGCCGCGGGCCGAACTCGTCGACATCGAGCCCGCGACGGCGCGCCCATTCGACGTACTCCACGCCGTCGTAGATGGTGAACGCCAGTTCCTGTAGCGCGGTCGAGCCGGCTTCGCGAATGTGGTAGCCGCTGATCGAAATAGTGTTGAACTTGGGCGTGAAGTTGGAGCCGAACTCGAAGGTGTCAATCACCAGCCGCATCGAAGGCGCGGGCGGATAGATGTATTCCTTCTGCGCGATGTATTCCTTCAGGATGTCGTTCTGGATGGTGCCGGAAATCTTCTTCCAGTCGGCGCCCTGCTTTTCGGCAACTGCCAGATACATCGCCCACAAGATCGACGCGGGCGAGTTGATGGTCATCGAGACAGTCGTCTTCTCCAGATCGATGCCGTCGAAGAGGATCTCCATGTCCTCGAGCGAATCGATGGCCACGCCGCACTTGCCGACCTCACCTTCGCTGAAGGGATGATCGCTGTCGTAGCCCATCAGCGTGGGCAGATCGAAGGCGACCGAAAGGCCTTGACCGCCGTGCTCCAGCAGATACTTGTAGCGCTGGTTGGTTTCCTCGGGCGAAGCGAAGCCCGAGAACTGGCGCATGGTCCACATCTTGCCGCGATATCCGGAAGCGTGAATGCCGCGCGTATAGGGCGGCTGGCCGGGATAGTTCAGGTAGTCTTCGTACTTCCAGTCGGCGGGAAGATCGGCGGGCGTGTAGAGCCGGCGAATTGGCATGCCTGAGATGGTGGTGTAGCGCGCGTGGCCGTGCTCGTCAATGTTGACGCCTGTGGGCGCGCCGATCGGCTTCTCCGGCCCCTTCTCCAGACTCGGAGCGAGGGTCTTCTCGGCCCACTGCTTCTCGGACTCGGAGGGATGGCGGCCATTCTCGAACAAATCGGTGACCGGCGATTCGGCTAGAACTTTCCCGTCAGGCTTGCGGCTATTAGGCATGAGCTACCCCACTTGGAGACGAACTCTACATGCTAGTAGATGCGAGGAAGGGGAGCAAGAAGCTTTGCGAGAGTGGCCAACGCCGTCTTTAATATTCAGCGCTGCTTTGCTACCAGGTGCGAGGCGGATTCAATACAGACCATTTGCATTTCACCAGGCTTGTCCTCCGTGAAGGGGCATACTTCGAAGTCGCCGTAGATTTCGCTCTCGAAGGGGTCGGACCTCCAGAGCTTGACACATTTTCCGGAGCCGTCTCAGTCGGCACGCCCAGCATGCGAGATGTTCCAACCCGCCAAATCCGCAAGGAGGGACCGCCGTTGTAGACAGACAGCCTTCCATGTACCGTAAAACAGGCGGCAACAATATCAGGGTCGCTCTTGCATGTGACCCAGTCCGCTCCCTTTGTTTTGCCGGCCCGTGACAAAGGGGTTTCATCAGGTAGTTGAGTCGCACTATTTTGCCCTAGGTCGACCGCCCAGAGCTCAGGGTGCGCAACGCAATCATGCTTCTCGTGCTGGTGCCAGACGGACGGCGTACACGGAGGACTGGCTGACCGGACTTGTCAAAGCCCTGAGTTTCAACAGTTGCTTGCAATCGGCCCAATGCATGAGATCCCAGGTATTGACCCATTTCGGTTGTCCGGTAGCGGTTGCAGTCCAATACGGCGATTCATCGTCGCGGTATGTGCCGATTTCGCCAGCTGTCGCGTGCCGACACGCTCCAAGAGGACGAGCCGGTCCGTCGGGAGAAAAGTCGACCAAGGAGTAGGCACGGATCGGGCTCGGGAGCATCGAGATCTTTCACAGACAGATCAGACTTCGTCCGATCAACCGGCCTGGAGCCTGATCTCCTTCCGCTTACTCAAAGCCACAATAACCAATTTAGCGTCTTGGCGACACGAGTAATCGCTCGCACGGATTGCCGATCCCGTCAATATAGGCCTCCAACGATCCCGACTGGAGATCGCGCGAGCGCGGTGCGGGTCTCACGCAGCCCCGGCTTTTTCGGACAGATCTGGCGCACGAGCATAGGCGAGCGCTGGAAGCCACGGCGGTCTCGGTCCTGCTCTTGCGCATGCAAGGGGATCGCATATAGCGCGACCAAGCCGACGATCAGGATGCGGTTCATTTCTTCAAATGCCGAGTCGCTGCCTTTATGAGCATTCCAACCTGCAAAATGCGAAAGGCCCCGAATGTCGGGGCCAATCTGACGGTTTCTGAACACGTCTGCGAAACTACATAAATCGTAGAGGGCCGCGTTGAGTGTGTCAAGTCGAATCGACTCTCATTAGCACGTTGGAGGCCCAGAATGGAAGGAGCCGGACTCGAACCCGTCGGGCTGTCAAGCCTTCCAACGTTTCGCAGACGTGTTCAGTACCCCCACTGAAAGCACCTTCCACAAACACGTTTACGCATGAATGAAGCTACCCTTGCGGCGTGACTACGTATGTGACCAGCGTCACGCTACCGCGGCTATTGGCCAAAATGGGAATCCTAAGCGTGGCGCGTTGCCACCCGCCGAATCTAAACTTCCGCGCTCGGCGGATGGACGCGGCTAATGTTGCGGCGGCTGCGGCGGCTGTGCCTGGTCCGGAGTTTGCCGGCGGCGTGCCCGCCTGAGGCGCAGGCGTCACTCCCGGAACCGGGATCGGCGTCAATTTGGGTTGCGTCAGGTCGTTGGTATTTGCCGGCACAACGCCGGGCACCTTCGGCTGGTGTTTCACCTGGGCGGCTTCCGCGTCCGACATGTCAATGCCGAGCTTGGTTAAGGTCTCGGCCGTGGACAAATCGAGCTGCACCTTCGACTTCTCATAATTGGTGGCGGCAGCGAGGACGTTCGACTCCGCCTGGGTCAGGTTCGAGGACGCCTGCAACACGAGCGTGCTGGTGGAAGCGCCCATGCGCAGCTTTTTCTGCTCGGCATCCAGGCTCTGGGCGGCGTAGTCGCGCGCCGCCAAGGCCGCTTGCAGTCCCACGTAGTTCTGTTGCATGGCGAACTGCGCCTGCCGCACTTGCAGACGGATGGTGTTTTCGGTTTGCTGCAAACTCATCTGCGCCTGGCGATATTCCAACACCGAGCGCACCTGGTCGGCCTGGGTCTGGCGATTGCGCAGCGGAATGTTGAATGTTTACGCCGACCCCTTTATCCGGAGCGCTGCTGTTGAACAGATTGCTGAACGCATCGCTGTAGCCAGTGGTGGGAATGGTTCCCGGCGGCGGACAGACACTACTATGGACACAAGGGGTTCTGCGGTCCCGCCAGCGCGGACGCACCGTAGAACGCGTATAAATCCACCGTGGGCAGCAACTGGTTGCGAATCGACTTGCGGGAGATCTCGTTATTGGTGAGGGTAAGGCGCGCGGTGGCGATTTCGGGACGTTGCTTCAAGGCTTCGTCGATCAGGTCCTCAACTGGCCGCACTTCATACTGCTCGGTGGTACTCAGTGTATCGGTCGGAATCACGGGCGCGACGGCGAGCATGGGGTCGGCTATGTTACGGGTGATTGCGTTCTTCATGAGCAGTTGTTGCAACTGGAGATTCACCTGCGCGGCGATCAGGTTTTGCTCGGCCGTAGCCACGGCACTCTGCGACTGCACCACGGTAAGGGGAGCCAGCGTGCCCGCGGCCACTTGCTTCTGATTGTCGGAAAGCGTCTTGTTGGTGAGATCGAGGGCGCGCTGCTGCACGGTCACGCTGGAGTAGGCGTTCACCAGGTCCCAGTAAATGTTCTCAATCTGCGAAACCGTCTGGATGACCTGCAGCCGGAAAGTGACATCTTCGATTTCCCGGTTGTTTCTGGCGATGCGAATCCATCGCAGATTGGGATCGAAGCCGAACCCCGAAAGCAGATGCTGGCGCAGTTCAAAGCGGAAGTTTGGCGTCAGGTTCGGATTCAGTGTGTTGAAAAGCGAATTGGAGGCCACCCGACTGTTGTTGAATCCCACGGTCATCAATGTGCCGGTGGAGAATCCCTGGCTGTAGAGAAAGTTGGCCGTGGTTGTGTTCTGGTCGAGCGTCGGGGTGCCGGTGAACACTGTGTTCGCCTCTGGCGTGGTGGCGTGCTCGATCGATACGGTTCCGGTAAGTACCGGGATCATAGTTGTCGATCGGGGGACCTTCGCCCTGCGTGGACGCCACGATGCCGCCGAAGCCGGCACCCGCGCCGCCAACACCGATGGTCGTGCCACCCGCGCCGCCGCCCGTCGATCCCGTCGTGGATGTTCCAGTGCCACCGGCCGAGGTCGTACCGGTGGCCCCGCCGGGCGTGCCCTGGACCAAGCCGGCGTTCACGCCGAGCGCAACCGCTCCCGAACTCGTCCGCAGAATGTCGGTATCGGCAATGGACAGGTTGTAGCGCTGAATGCCGATATCGAGGTTGTTCTCCAGCGCCATCGCGACCGCATCGTTCAGCGACAAGTACATGTTGCCATCTTTGATTAACTGATCGAGGCGGGCGGAATTGGTCACGTTCAGCGGAGCAACTTCGCGCACCGTGTACACCACGAAGGGATTGGGGAATTGCTGCTTGCCCCGGCTATAGTCCTGATCCGAATAGAGATGCGCATTGTGCTGCGGCGCCGGCGCCTGTGGCAGCGGAGTCAGCGGGGGATTGTTGGGCACGGTTTGCGGCGGCGCATCCTGGGCAAAACCTGCAGCGGCAAGTGTCCCCAGCAGAAATATGAACAGCAAGGTCGAGCGGACCGGCCTGACGGACTTAGAACCAGACATTCTTTCGTCTCCAAAAAATGACGTTAAGAGTACTGTGGGTTTCGCGTTCTTGCATGCTTCCTGTCGTCCTATCTCTGATACGGGAGAGTTCGCGAGGAATCGATCTCAGATGACGCCGCGGAGGCAGGAGAACTCTGTGCCAACCTCGTAAGCAGCAGGAAATGTCATAGTATAGCTGACACTATGCCGCCATCCCGCGGAGCTTTGCACAGCTTTACACTGCTTAACAGAATGCGCCACTGCGGGTACCGGTTTGCGTGCTTGAAATAACGTGAGCCGCAATCTCAAAATCACGCTGGCCTATGACGGATCGGAGTTTCACGGATGGCAAGTCCAACCGGGACTGCGCACTGTGCAAGGCACGCTGGCGGAGTGCCTTGAGCGGCTGACCAGTGAAAAGGTTCTGCCGCAAGGCTCGGGGCGCACGGACGCGGGCGTCCATGCGCTGGCACAAGTCGCGTCAGTGAGGCTCAACAGCCCCATTCCAGAGCGAAACCTGGTCATCGCGTTGAACGATATCCTTCCTCCTTCGGTGCGAGTGAATCGGGTGGAGGTGGTTGGGGACGACTTCCACGCGCGGCATTCCGCCAAGGCGAAAACCTACCGCTATCGCATTTATCGCAAGGATATATGCCCGCCATTCCTGGCGAGATACGTCTTTCACGATCCCTATCCCATGAATGAAGAAGCGCTCATTCGTGCGTCGGATCACGTGGTCGGCAAACACGATTTCACTTCGTTTGCGGCTTCCGACCCCGAGCGCAGTGCGCGCATGGCGGAAGGCACGGGAAGAAGAAGCTTCCCGTTTTGGGATCACGACGAACGTACGCACGATTCATTCTTCGCAGTGGGTGAGAACGGATGAAGAGCTGGTTTACACTGTGCGCGGAGATGGATTTCTGCACCACATGGTGCGGAACCTCGTCGGCACTTTCTTGCAGGTCGGAAAAGGTGCGCTGAAGATCGAGGATGTGCCGGCGATCCTCGAGGCCCGCAATCGCAGCGCTGCCGGGCCCACTGCCGCCGCTTGCGGACTGTATCTGGTGAGCGTTGAATATTGAGCAAGATGCCAACCGAAACCAAAGTTGCCGTCGGAAACAGCACCATCGTCAGCACTAATCCCGCGACTGGAGAGGTGTTGGCTGAGCTGGCATGCGCCAGTCCCAGCGATGTGCAGACGCCGTCCTGCGCGCAAAGCAAGCCCAGCCTGCATGGGAGGCAACTCCGGTGCGGGAGCGAATCGCCGTGCTGCGGCGGTTCCAGCAGCTCCTCAGCGAGCAGCGCGATCAGGTTGCCGACCTGATTTGCCGCGAAGCCGGCAAGCCCGCAGTCGAGGCACTTACCACCGAAGTTCTGGTCATCCTGGACGCAACCGAGTTCTGCATTCGCAACGCGCATGACTTCCTGCGCGAGGAACCGCTGCCGCACGGCAATCTGGCCATGAAGACCAAGCGCGGCAAGTTGCTGCGCGAACCGTTTGGCGTGATCGGCATTATCTCTCCCTGGAATTATCCGTTCTCCATAGCGGCCACCGAAACGCTCGGCGCATTGGTGACGGGCAATGCCGTCGTCCTGAAGCCGTCGGAATTCACGCCGTTGATCGGGCTGGAGTTGCAGCGGCTGCTGCTGGCAGCGGGGTTGAACCCCGATCTCATGCAAGTGGTCATCGGAGAAGGGCCCGCCGGCGCGGCCTTGATCGATGCGCCCATCGACAAGCTCATCTTCACCGGAAGTGTTGCGACCGGCAAACGCGTCGCTGAAGCCGCGGCGCGAAAGCTGCTGCCAGTCGTGCTGGAGCTGGGCGGCAAAGATCCCATGATCGTGCTCGATGATGCCGACTTGGAGATCGCCTCCAGCGGGGCCTTGTGGGGCGCGTTCATGAACGCCGGCCAGACGTGCCTCTCGGTCGAGCGCTGTTACGTCCATCGCAGCCTTTATGACAAGTTCCTGGAAGCTTGCGGTAACAAGATTGCGAAGTTGCGCGTGGGCAATGGAATTGGGTCTGAGGTTGAAGTAGGGCCGCTCATTCATGAGCGCCAGTTGCGGATCGTTGACGAGCATGTGAGGGACGCTGTCCTGCATGGCGCACGCTTGCTGCAAGGCGGAAAACGCCTGACCGAACTGGGACCCAACTTCTATGCTCCCACGTTGCTCGCCGACGTGACGCGGGACATGCGGATCATCCAGGAGGAAACCTTTGGCCCGGTGCTTCCGGTAGCGCCCTTCGACACCGACGATGAGGCCATTCGCCTGGCTAACGACAGCGACTTCGGGCTGGCTGCCAGCGTCTGGACCACAAACCGTCGTCGCGGCGAGGCGATGGCAAAGCAGATCAAAGCCGGCACGGTGATGATCAACGACGTGATCTCGTGCTTTGGAATCGCGGAGGCGCCGCACGGAGGTGTGAAGCTCAGCGGTATCGGCCGCACCCATGGCAAAATGGGCCTGGCAGAGATGGTACAGGTGAAATATGTGGATACGGACCTGATTCCCGGCATGCAGAAAGTCTGGTGGTTTGGATACGAGCAAGCTCAGGCAGCAGATGGATGGATTTATCGATCTGCTGTTTGCCAGAAGCTGGGGGAAGAAGCTGAAAGGCGCCGTGCGCTCGGCGGGATTATTGCGAAGGGGTAATCGGATCTAGAGACTTCGGGCCTGCGTATGGATTAAGACCCCCACTAAAGTGAGGACAAAGCCCAAATCCGGAATATCTGTGCTGAATCTCGATTTACCGTCGAATTTCGTCATTAGAGGCGTTCTAGCGACCGCTGCCGTTCGAAGGCATATTTCCGGGGTCATCTGCAGCTATAAAGTTCCAGCGACTGGCCAGCCAGCGCTCGCAAATGGCATTCTAGGAGATGGGCGCGACAGCCAAATAGTGGTTTACTAGTTTACCACGTAAGTTTTACAGTCTGATACCAATTATGGCACTTAAGTCTTATAAACAGCTCACGTCCATACTCAAGCCCTCAAGGCGAATCCAATGAACGCCCGTAGAAGAGTTTGGCGGACCGTCGGCATTGTGTTGATGGTTCCTGCCCTTGCTGTGTGGCTATGTGCGGGAGTTATATGGAATCGGTATTTTGATACTCTCCCGCGCAGGCCCGATCCGGCAAGCGGAAGGGTCTACCCGCTGAACATCCACGGTATTGTGGTCTTCCAGACCCATGCAGAAAAGCTCCGTCTGGATCTGACGGACAATATTTCCTTTGGAGTGCTTGCGCTAGGAGGGCTGATTTGTGCTCTGGAAGAGCGACACTGGAGGCGCACTGGTGGAAAGAACATACCGCCAATGCCCAAAGGACGGCCGCCGAGGTAAACCTGCTCGACTGGCGCTGATAATTGTGGAGTGTGATGGACGGGACCACCGTATACATCTTGATTGTTGTGTTTGTCGCCACGTTCATTCGATCGGTCTTCGGATTTGGCGAGGCGCTAGTCGCAGTTCCCCTGCTTGCTCTCCGGCTTCCGGTTAACGTTGCTGCTCCTCTGGCTGTACTCGTGTCAATTACAGTGGCTGCGGTGATCGTCGCGCAGGACTGGCGGAAGATCCACGTGCGCAGTACGGGATGGTTGCTGTTCCCGACGCTGTTTGGTATCCCACTGGGGCTCCTGCTGCTCACAAGCGGCAACCATCGTCTCGTCAAAGCTGCTCTGGCGCTGGTTATCATTGCGTTCTCGGCGTATGCCCTGATTGGTCGAAAGCCTCCGGAGTTGCACAGCGACAGCCGGCTATGGCTTCTCATCTTCGGGTTCTGTGCAGGCGTGATGGGAGGTGCTTACGGAATGAACGGGCCACCGCTGGCAATTTACGGGGCAATGCGGCGCTGGTCCGCTCAGCACTTCCGGGCGACGTTGCAGGGATACTTCCTTCCCGCCAGCATAATTGGCATGGCAGGGTATTGGCTGGCCGGTCTGTGGGTCCCCGCCGTAACTCGTTATTACCTGATCTCCCTGCCGCTCACCCTGGCAGCGGTACTACTCGGGAGAGTGATCAATCGCCGACTCCATGGTCAGGCATTTCTCAAGTACGTTCATGTCGGCCTGGTTGTGATTGGAGCGACGTTGCTGGCGCAGGCGATTCGCAGTTAGGGTCGTCGATGATGCGCTATCCACATGACTTGTATTCGTCGGCGTAATACACTGGCAACCTGAGAGATCCACAATGTCGGACGAGCTCATCATTGCTGATATTCAACAAGCGTTCTTTGAGTACCGGGCCAATTTCAAAGAGCCGCTCACGGGTCTTTGGTACGGTGGAAAACAGGGAGAGATCGTGAAGGCGCTGCTCACAGCTCTTTCACCTTGGCGTGTGGGACTAGAGAATGTTACGTGGAATCAATCCGCGAAGAACTTGGGTGAAATCCAAGTTACATTTGGGGTGCCTTCACTGTTTGCTACTATTCAGGTAGGGCTCGCTGGGTTGACGATGAATGCGTTTAATCCCGACTGGTCACGCGCGCCGCAGTTGGTCTCTCTGTTCCAAGCCGGGCTGGACGGGCTGCGGGTTAGCGTTGGACAGGAGTTCCAGTCGCAGCAGACGACGCTAGGGTTTCATGTCAAACCGAGCAGACAACCCTTCCGCGACACTCTTACGGGACTTGTAAACACAAAGGCGCTAGGCAGTGAGGATGCTGCGATGTTCGGAGTGTCCGTTTATTATGGCGATTATTCATTTGTGATTGACGGTTCGGCGCTCTTTCCGGGCAGTGTTTTCATCAAATTGATTAGGAACTTCGGGCCTGAAAAGGGTTTCGAAGAAATGGCCAAGACGCTTTATGCAGACGAAGCGACAGTATTGCAGAAACTAGGTTTGAAATTGCAATGATGGTTCAGGAACAGCTCGGGCGGCCCCAGACATCGTCAGCGGCGCCATTCCCGGATATCCCTCGATTGTTTGATTTTGGGTTGCTTGGGAATCATGCAATTCAGGCTCCGACCACTTTCAGCCCTGAGGATTTCGCCCCACGTTTTCATGTCCCACGCGAGGTCGCTGCCACTCCAGTCGAAGACGCTGAACCATCCGAGTTAGATTGGTTAGAAGAGAATGCCGAGGAACTTGGGCGTTACCCGGGTGAGTGGTTACTCATTCACGACCAACGACTACTATTACACAGCCGCGATTTTGCGGACTTGCGGGTAGCGATCCGCGAGCGTCAGATAGAGTCCCCTTTTGTTTACTACGTCCCAACTGACGAAGAAGCCAACTCAATAACAATCTAGCATGACGATTGTTGACTATCATGTCTCGCTCCCGTATAGGACTGTTCCTAGGATGCGTGGACTTCAGCCTGCCGCTGAAGTGAAGCTCTTCAACGGCGACATGACCACGACTGCTGTGGGAATCTTTGATTCAGGCTCTCCTTACACGGTGTTCAGTCCCGAGCATGCGGAATTGATAGGAATCGATAATTTAACGGCCGGCCGCGCGGAAGACGTAAACACCTTGGGCGGACCGATCCAGATTTTTCTCTTCGATTTGGAGATCCAACTGTTGGGAGCCGGACCTCGCTTTGCTGGGCAAATTGGATTCTTCCCCGCGCGCACCACGCGCAACATCTTAGGCCGCAGCGTAATTTTCTCTGCATTTGAGATTGGTTTCCACGAACGCGGACAAATCATTCATCTGCGGGCCGAAGGTTGAGTGCACAAGCGTCATTGAGGGTGCAAGCAGCTCTTGAGATATTCACCATAACCAGCGATACTGCCTTCATGCCCGAGATGACTGCGCCTGCCCCTCCCCAGCTTCCCAAGCACAAGCTCAAGTACAAGAAGCAATTTCAGCGCGCCTGCAACGAGCCCAACGAAAAAGGGAAGCTTTGCGGCGGACATTTGAAGCGCTGGTTCTACCTGGCTGACGTGCTGGAGCAAGCCTGCGGCGACGTCCGGCAAACCTTTGGCGATCAAATGGAGATCTATCGTTGTGAGCATTGCAAGACGCTGTATCTGCCGGGCCCAGAGGAGCCGCGAGGCCGCAATGTTGCTGGGGTAGGGAATCAGTCGATCTTCGGATTAACGCTTACCGCCAAGCCGGGTGAGGAAAAAGAGAAGCAGTAGCTCGGGTTTGCGAGATAATTGGAAGAGCGAGCGGGTTGTGAACCGCACCCGTTAGGGTAGTCCGGTGCTGTGGGGGCTCCGGAAGTGGGGTACCGACGAAACGTGTCTGCCAAAGTATCTGATCTCATTTACGACTGGAACACGATTTACGCCCGATCCATGGTTCCGGCGGGTAGGGTGTTGCTGAACGACGAGTCGCTGCGCGACGGACTTCAGTCGCCGTCGGTGCGCGATCCTTCCATCGAGGAGAAGATCGAGATCCTCCATTTGATGGAAGGGGTCGGCATCAACATGCTCGACATGGGTCTGCCCGGAGCCGGCCCACGGGCAGTGGCGCACTGTGAAGCCCTGGCCCGAGAGATTGGCCGGGCGAAAATGAAGATCCGGCCCAATTGCGCGGCACGCACTCACCAAAACGACATTCGTCCTATCGCCGAGATCGTGCAGCGCACCGGTGTGCCCATTGAGGCCGCGACGTTTATCGGTTCCAGTCCAATTCGGCGCTACACCGAAGATTGGACGGACGATTTCCTGCTCCGCACCACCGAGAGCGCGGTGAAGTATGCGGTCTCGCTTGGCCTGGAAGTGATGTACGTGACCGAGGACACCACGCGCTGCGATCCCGAGACCATTCAGCGGCTGTACAGTACGGCCATCGCTTGCGGTGCGAAAGCGATTGTGATTTGCGATACCTGTGGGCACGCCACTCCGATGGGCGTGGTTGCGCTCATGCACTTTGTCATCAACGAGGTGGTGAAGCCCTCGGGAGAAAACATTCGCGTTGACTGGCATGGGCACTGCGACCGCGGTCTGGCGGTCGCAAATGGCATTGCGGCGCTGGTGGCGGGGGCCGAGGTTGTCCATGCCACCGCGTGCGGCATTGGCGAGCGCGTGGGCAATACCCAGATGGACCAGATGCTGATGAACCTGAAGCTTCTCGGCATCGAGCCGTGGAAGAGCCAGGACCTGACGAAACTGAAGGATTATTGCGAGGCGGTGGCGAAAGCGACCGGAGTTCCGATCCCCAAGAATTACCCAGTCGTGGGTGAGGATGCCTTCCGCACCGGTACCGGCGTCCATGCGGCTGCGGTCATCAAGGCTTACAAGAAAAACGACGTGCTGCTCGCTAACAGTATTTATTCCGGCGTCCCGTCGCACTATTTCGGTATGGAGCAGATCATCGAGGTTGGGCCCATGAGCGGCAAGTCGAACGTGGTGTTCTGGCTGGAGCGTCATGGCATCGCCGCCAGCGATGAACTGGTGGACCGCATCTATCAGCGCGCCAAGAATTCCGACCGCATGCTGACCGACCCCGAGATCATGGAGTGCGTCCAGGCGGCGCCGGGTGTGCAGTCGTCGCTGGCGTCTTAGATCTTCGGGCTGCGGCGGCCACTACGCGTGTCCTCTGCTCATCGGAATGATCGACTTGACTGATGGATTGCGCGGTCGCAGCGACTCCGTTCTCCCTAGCCATTGTCAGTCGGCCTGACAAGCTTCGGATTTGTGGAAAGTGCCGGCTGCTTCTATGCTCACACCCTCCACGTCCAGGTGGCCATCGACTTTGCTTTCCACGCCTCGAACCAGAACCCAAAAAGGCAGCCCACGGTTGGAGATATCAATTCCACGATCCTTGATCTCACGGACGTACTGCGAACGCGTGGCGGCGATGCATGCCGCGCCCGTGCCGAGGCTATGTGCGCCGGCCATGACCATTAACATACGGTCGGGATGTTTCGGGTGCGGCCCTCGCAAAATAATTCCGTAATCCATAACGTGAACCTCACCAACTTCCCGCGTTGCTCTTTCGCTAATCATTTCTGTCTGGGCCCCGTCCTCCACGCGATAAAGTGAGACTGGATGATTCGCCTCTTTTTCATGGCCCTGAGACGGCTCGAATCGCCAAGACATCTTGCTCCCATCTTGAATCATGTCCATAACCTCGCGGGCCACCAAATTCGCCATCGGCGAACCGATCACGTACAAGTTGTGTTCTCCGGTAGGAACCTCGGGCGAACAATACTGGCCAGAGACAAGCTCGATTCCGTTAGTTTCACCAAAGATGGATCCGAATGCCGAAACTAAGCCAAGAATGCCAAGGTTATCCCCAAACGTCCGGCGGTCTCGCGGTGCTCCGGGGATACGGCTGCGCTTACTCGGATATTTTGGACTCGCGACGATGAAGGCAGGCAGAGGCTTTTCCGCTTCGAGCATGTCACGCAACAGAGCGATTTGTGAGTTCATACGACGCCGAAGATTGTTGCGCAGTTCCTCAGCAAAGGTTTTCGTGCCACCCTTATCATCAGAGTACAGAATCAGTTCACGTCCGCGGAGATCGGTCGGTATCTCAACGCCGCGGCGAGCTATCAGAAGAACAGGCTTCTTTATTCCGGCGGCGAAGCCCAATTCATAAAAGACATTTGGATTTTGTTCGCTAACCTCAGCGATCACAAGTTCTGCTCTTTCAATCATGATGTGGATTTTTTCAAGCAGATCGAACCCGGCACCCGGAATATCGTCCGCTCTAGGGCGTGTTAACACTAACTAGGTATCTCAGAGCTTCGACGATCAGGGCGAAGTGAAGGAAGGCAAGGAAGACCAAGTCGAGTTTATCGAAGCGCGAGAAGATGCGCCGAAAGCCTTTCAGCCGGCGGAACAGCCGCTCGATTTCGTTGCGCCGACGGTACATGGCCTTGTCGTACTGCCAAGGCTCGAGACGCTGCGGGCGGGGTGGAACCACTGGAAGGAAGCCGAAGTCTAGCGCCAGTTGCAGGGTTTCATTGTCTTCGTAAGCGCGATCCATGATCAGATGCAAGGGCGCGGGTAAGGGGCCGATGCCACCCAGCAGTTTGCGGCCCTCGATAGTGTCGGAGGCCTGTCCGGGGGAGAGGGCGAAGGTTATGGCCGTTCGAGCATCTGCGGCAACCATATGAATCTTGGTGGTCCATCCGCCACGCGACTTGCCGATGGCCTGGGGTCCGTTTTTTTTAACGCGCCGGTGCCGTCGGGATGGACTTTGACGATGGTCGAATCCAGACTCACGGCCTCGATGCGAATGCGCACCACCTGCTCGCGCTGCAACTGCTCGAAGACCTGATCCAGCACGCCGTTCTTGGACCAGCGGTTCATGCGGGTGTAGATGGTGTGCCAAGGTCCGAAGCGTTTGGGCAGGCCGCGCCACTTGCAGCCGTGCTCGGCCACATAGAGCAACGCGTTCAGCAGTTGCAGGTTCTTGACCTTTACGTTGCCGCGTTGGCGGGGAAGAGTGGAAGCAATATGCTGGTACTGCGCTTCGGTAATCTCCATGTGCGCAGCATATCACAGAATCGCATTTAGTGTTAACACGCCCTAAGACAGTTGAGCTTAATAGACTCGTGAGCTGCCGACTTGATCTGCTTGAACAAATTCCACTGCGAGCCAAACGGCATCAAGACGAAAACGTAAGGCTTGCCCGCCGTAGTTTCGTGAACGAGTTTTGCGACGGCCGATTCCACCCGGCCATTGTATAGCTGTGTAGCCATGTTTAATAGGATTGGTCCACGGTGCCGGATCCATCCGTGCCTATCGCCGCCCAGTCGCGTTTGTAATCCCGCTTGAACCTTGTGGTGTACCTAATCGTTCTCATTCAGGCTCGCAAGTAGGTCCTTGGGGTGCGCCGCCGTTGTCAGATCCCCGCGCCGCGCAGCCTCCATGGCTGCCACAGTCTCGGCGCTTGGACTCCGAATCTCAAACGGTAGCGTTTTCTCGGCAGCCACGCGCACCAGCAGGAGCCGAAAGGCGTCCGACACAGTAAGGCCCATCGCCTTCAAAACGGCAGCGGCTTGGTTTTTCACCTGTTCGTCAATACGTGCCCGAACTACGGCATTGGCAGGCATGATCTCTACCTCCTGAGCTACATTGTAGCCCAAGCGACGCCGTTCAGATCTCCCCGCCCTGAATCTCCAGATCTGTCTTGCATAAAATACTGTGTTAGACGTATTTCGCATGAGGTGCCGATATCACGGGATTCCCATAAGCAGAATGTCACCACCAGTTTGAGTAAACCGACTCTCTGCAAGGCCACGTCCTCGCTGACAGGAGGAATACCTTGATTAGCGGCTTTCTTGCCCAGACTGATTGAGAGCCTCGTTGGCGAAGGGGAGGCTTACGAATGTGCTGAGCGACGGGCCTTTCAACTTCTTAATCACGGCTTCCATCTGGGAGGATTATCCCCCGCCAGCCGCGACGAACTCCATGAGCGATAAGACGTATGTCATCATTCCGGCCTGATCGCTTTCGTTCCCTCCCACCGTCGTATTACTATTGGGCATCTTCCATGGGGCTCGGTCCACCAGCGCGCGCGTCTTCCACCGAAGCATTGTCCTTTAGTGAATCCTATGGATCTCGCTCGGCCAAGCAACAGGTGGCGCGTGTGGCCGAATTGCGCAAAGTCCATGAGGCGTTTGCTTGGTTCCGTTCGCACGCTCGTGAGTTGGAAGACTTACAACTCGAGGTGACTTCGATTGCTGCGCCTCCGTGGGGCGAAGCTGCACGCGGCGCTTGGCTCGAGGCGCGATTCGGCGATTTGGCGCTTTCCGATGTGCACCAGGATGAGTTAGGCAACGTCTTCGGAATCCGTCCGGGTACCGATCCCAACGCTCCGTACATCGCGCTAAGCGCACATATCGACACGGTGTTTCCCGTGGGAACGCCGATCGAAGTGCGACGCGATGCCGGCAAACTCTATGGGCCCGGCGTCTCCGACAACTCCTCCGGAATTATTGCCCTGCTGGCAATTGCCGGTGCCATGCAGGCGGCGAACTTATCGAATGCCGCTCCGGTCCTCTTCATCGGCGACGTGGGAGAAGAAGGCGAAGGCGATCTGCGCGGCATGCGGCACATTTTTCAGCAGCCAAAGTGGTCGGCAACCATAGCTTCGCTGGTGGTGCTCGACGGCGCGGGAACCGACACCATCATTGCCGAAGGACTTGGCAGCCGGCGTTATGAAGTCACGGTGCGGGGACACGGCGGCCATTCGTGGAGCGACTTCGGCGTGGCAAATCCGATCATCGCTCTGGCACGGATCATTGATCGCTTCAGCCGAACGTCGCTACCCACCGTGCCGAAGACGACCTATAACATCGGCATGATCAACGGCGGAACGTCGGTCAACTCCATTCCTGAGTCCGCGACGATGAAGGTGGACACCCGATCGGCGTCTGTGGAACAGCTCGACCGGCTAGAGAGCGCCCTGCATGAAGCGGTGGACGCCATCATTTCCGACAGCACCGGCCGCAAGAAACAAGAGCTGCTGACGGCAGAGGTCCGCATGATCGGCAATCGTCCCGCGGCGGATTTGCCGGTGGAGTCGCAACTGCTGAAAGCCATCCGCGCGGTAGATGCGCAACTTAACAACGCGGCGCGCATTCAGCGGGCCTCCACCGATGCCAACGTGCCGCTGTCACTCGGCCGGGAAGCGATCGCCATTGGCGCTGGAGGCAGCGGCGGCGGGGCCCATACCATCAGCGAATGGTACGACCCAACTGGCCGGGACCTTGGGCTGAAGCGCATCCTGTTGCTCGTCCTGGCACTCGCCGGAGTTTCGGACGAATGAAATTGCTTCTGTTGATGGTTCTCGCGCTGATCACTGTGAACACGAATTCATCTGCAGACGCCGCATCAGCTTCGGGTAAGAACTCAGGCGACGGGCCACCCGACACCATCTTCGTCAATGGCGACATCTACACCCAGGCGACGCCGCCGCGCGCGCAGGCGATGGCGGTGCGCGATGGCCGCATTCTTGCAGTTGGGACGAACGACGCTATCCGCAAGTTGAAGGGCGCCCACACGCAAATTGTCGATCTTGGCGGCCATTTCGTGATGCCGGGCTTCAACGACGCCCACGTTCATCTGGAACATGCGGGTCTGGAATTGCTCAGTGTCGATCTGACGCGGCATGCGGTCGTTGCAGGAGATGCAGCAGCGGATCGCGGCCACGCGAAGACTGCTACTCCCGGCGAATGGCTGGTCGGCGGCGGTTGGGACCAGACGCTGTGGGCCGACGCAGCAAGCTGCCCAGCCGCCAGGATCTCGACTCGGTGACGCGGCGGTCATCCGGCAGTTTTCAGTCCGGGTGGATGGGCACATCTCCGTAGCAAACACGGCCGCGCTGAAGGCGGGGGAGTTACTCGCGCAGACGCAAGCTCCGCAGGGCGGCAAAATCGATCACGATGCCAACGGCGAGCCCACGGGCATCCTGCGCGAAGACGGCGAGAGGATCTGGTCGGGTCCAAAATTCCGCCGCCCACTCCTTCGCGCCGGCGCCGCGCCGCCGAACTTGCTATGGCCGACGCCGCGCGGTGGGGCATCACCTCGGCGCAGGATAACTCGAGTTGGGAAGACTTTCTTGTCTACGAAGACTTGGAGCGCGAAGGCAAGCTGACCCTGCGCATCAGCGAATGGCTAACTTCAACGACCCGTCTCAGCTCTGCTGGAGACGCACCGCGCGCATCATCCTGCGGACGACCCTATGCTGCACACCGCCATGCTGAAAGGCTTCATGGATGGGTCGCTAGGTTCGCGCACGGCCGCGCTGCTGGCGCCGTATTCCGACGATCCCGGCAATTCCGGCCTGCCGCGATATGAGCAGGGCAAACTGAATCGCATGGCCATCGAGCGCGCGCTGGCCGGCTTCCAGATCGGTTTTCATGCCATTGGAGACCGCGCCGTGCAAATGGCGCTCGACGCTTTTGCTGAGGCGGAGCGCAGCGCGAAAGAAAACGACAAAACGCGCGACTTTCGCTTTCGTATCGAGCACGATCAGGTGATCACGCCCAGCCAGTTCGCGCAGTACAAGAAGCTCGGAGTCATCGCGTCCGTGCAGCCGAGTCATCTGCTTACCGACATGAACTGGGTGATGGAGCGGATTGGCGCCGAGCGGGCGAAGACCTCCTACGCCTGGAAACAATTCCTCGATGACGGCGTGCCTTTGGCGTTTGGCACGGATTACCCCGTCGAGCCGATCACTCCGTTTCGCGGACTCTACGCCGCAGTTACGCGCCAGAACGAAGCCGGCACCAAGTCCTATTTTCCCGAGCAGAAGCTCACCATCGAGCAGGCGATCGCCGCCTACACCACGGGCTCGGCTTACGCCCAATTTGCCGAGAAAGATAAGGGAACGCTGGCGCCCGGCATGCTGGCCGACTTCGTCGTCCTGGATCGCGATCTAACCAAGGTAGCGCCGCCAGAAATCCTGAAAACGCGCGTGCTTAGAACCGTAGTCGGAGGGAAGACGGTGTACGAGGCGGATAGGTGAGGGGTCGATTTACGGACAAGCTTCACCTCGGCTGACGATTGAATTAAGCTTGTGGCATGCCACTTTCTGCTCGCAAGCAGTTCAAAGGAACCGTTGAGGAGATTCAACTCGGCGGCGTAATGGCCCCCATCGTGGTGCGCGTAGGCGAAAACCTGATCGAAAGCGTGATCACCCGGAGAAGCGCCGATGAACATGTCGCTCAAAAAAGGTGACGCCTTAAAGGTCGTAATCAAGTCGACCGAAGTGATGCCCCAGAAGGACTGAGCGTCAGCTCTCTTACCAAAGAATTTTCAATCCGAATTGAACCTGCCGGGCTGTTGTGGAAGTGCTGGTGATTACCCCGGCCGTGCCGGAAAGCCCGGAAGGAGTAAACACAATCAGATTGGGCGTGTTGAAATTAGCCCGGTTCAACAGGTTGAAGATCTCAGCTCGAAATTGCAGGGAAAGCCGCTCGTGAATGGGGGTATCTTTGATTGCAGAAAAATCCCAGGTGGCCAGTCCGGGACCGATCAGGTTGTCCCTTCCAAGATTGCCATAGAATCCGCTGTTCGGCGGAGGCTGCAGAAACGCTTGCGGATTGAACCACTGATTCGGACTGCCGATAATCGCCGAGCCAGTGAAATTTGGATTCACGAACGGCCTCACCGGATTGCGGGTGTCCCCGTTGTTCGACGGGTTGTAGCTGAGTTGCGGCGTGAACGGAAATCCGGCTTGTAGAAGGACGATGCTGTTCACCGACCAGCCACTCACCAAACCATTGGCGAAGCCGCTCAGTCCATTCGCCAAAGCCTGGCCCTTTCCGAAGGGCAGGTCATAGACGATGTTGAACACCCCTACATTCCTCACATCGTAGGTCGCGAGACCCCAGTCTGCTTTTATGTCGTAGGGATTGGAAACCAGGCCTGGGGCATTTCCGGCGGTGGTGCCGTTCAGCGAATCCCCGTCGTCCAACGCCTTTGACCAGGTGTAAACGCCCCGGAACGAAAGCCCGTGGCTGAAACGATGGTTGAGATCAACCTGCAGCGCGTTGTAACTGCTGTCGCCAACCGAAAACCAGGTCCAGGTGTTGGCCAGCGTGGGATTCGCCTTCGGCGTTCCGAGCGGAATGTAATAGGAGCCTGCCGGAACGGGTGTGCCCGCCAGCCCTACGGGAAAGGTCTTCGGATAATCGGCCGGACAGGGCGACGCCGGACAGATGGTTGGGATCGGGCGTGTTAGCGTCCAGGCCAATGATTTCGTGGTATCCGTGCGATCCAACGTAGCCGATCGTCAGAGACGTATTCGGACTGATCTGCTGCTCGACTCGTAGGGAATAAGAGATGAGCGTCGGCATCTTGAGGTTAGGTTGAACACCTCCAGGAACCAGCAACGCCTTTGCTGGGAGCGGGAGCGTCTGGGTTGATAGGAAGCTTGGATACCGGCAACGCAGCGATGCTGTAGGTCGGATTGAAAGGCGCATTCTGGTCCATGCGATATCCCAGAGCGTCCTGCAGTTCGTTGTAGATCCCGAATCCGGCACGCACCACGGTCTGACCGGCATAGGGACTCCACGCGAAGCCGATTCGCGGCTCGGGCAGGAACTTGGCATTGTTGACGGTGAAGGCGCTGCTCGCGATGCGCGGCTGGCTGGAGATCACTCCATCCGTGAAGGTGTAGTTGGCGGCGCGCCCATGGGCCTCATTCCAGCCGGTCGAGAATTCGCCGCGGAATCCCAGGGTCAACGTCAACTTGGGGCTCACGCGAATGACGTCTTGCGCATAGAGCGCGCTAAAGAAGGATCGCCAGTTCATCTCCGTCGGCGCAGGATCGTACAGGAAGCTGCTGGTGGTTCCCGTCAGAAAAGTCTGAAGGCTGGTAAACGTCGCCTGCCCATACTGGCTAAGGGCTAGGGTTTCGTTCGATTGGAATTGCTGGAACCATGCGCCGAAGCTGAACTGGTGCGCGCCGTGGGTCCAACTTACCCTGTCTTCATAGGTGTACAGGTTCCGAGCCACCGTCAAGTTGCTTCCGTTGTTGCTTCCAGCCAAGCCAATCTGCGCCTGGGGATTGGAAGCCGCGCTGCCGCCAACCACCACGGCACCTACGGGATGTCCGACCAGAAAGCCGGGAACGCTGGCTGCCGGTGTGCCGGGCGTCGGTTCGCCGGTGAAGAAGTAGCCCGCTCGCGAAAAGCCAAAACGGGCGGTGTTCAACAATGTGGGCGAAAAAACGTGCGTCTCGTCCAGGCTGAGGACCTGCTCCCGCAGATTCAGAATGTCGGTGCTGTAAGGATTGATCGTCGTCGGCGTGACGTCCGCGCCGTCGTCGATGGTATATACCGCCGAGAAATTATCTTTCGCAGAGAAAGTGTGGTCGAACCGAGCGGTCCCGAAGTACTCGCGAATCGTTTGCAACGGGCTGCTGGAAACCTCTGCGATCCCGTTGAAGTCAGGATCGCTGGGCGTGGGCGTGGGCCACAAGTTCAGCAGCGGCTTAACACTCGGCACCGCTGCCGCGCGCGAGGCCAGATCGGGCACAAACGCAACCGAGGTTTGATGCAGATTCTGGATGAATCCCTCGAAGTTCGCGAAAAAGAAGGTCTTGTCTTTCTGGATCGGCCCTCCCACGGCGGCCCCGAACTGATTGCGCTGAAAAGGTGGAGCTGATCCCTGGTCGAAGTAATTGGGAGCATCCAGCGCATTGTTGCGCAGAAATTCATAGACCGAGCCATGCCACTGGTTGGTTCCCGACTGGGTCACGATGGTCACTTGAGCGCCCGGCCGCTTGCCGTATTCGGCGCCGTAGGAGTCGCGCAACACGTTGAATTCGCGCACCGCCTCGACGCCCAGCAATTCTGGCTTGGCCCGCCCGGCTGCATGTTGTTCTCCGCAGCACCGGTGAACTCCACGCCATTCAGCAGAAACAGGTTTTGCTGAGGACGATTGCCGGAAGCCGAAAAATTGTTGCCGGTAGTTGAATTCGACACGCCGATGCCACCAGTCTTCTCCCAGGTGAAGTTGACGATTCCAGGGTTGAGCGTGACCAGCAAATCGTAGCTTCGCCCGTTCAGAGGAAGCTCTTTCACTTCCTTCTCTCCCACCAAGCCGGAGATGTCCTGCGTGGTCGCATTCACAATCGGAGCGTCGGCCACCACTTTCACCTGCTCGTTCACGTTGCCGACCGGCAAACTCAAATCGACGGTAGCATCCTGACCCACTACCAGAGAGAATGCCGGTGCGAACCCGTTCCGCAAATCCGGCTTTTCGCCGCCCGCACGTCATATTGGCCGATGGGAAGAGCGACCAATTCGTATCGCCCAGCCTGGTCGGTGATCGCCGTGCGGGAGAGGCCTGTGTCCAGGTTCTCCGCGGTCACAGTGGCACCCGACACAACGGCGCCGGTTTGGTCCGTCACCCGGCCCGACAAGCCTGCAGACACTTGCGCTCCGGCGGGAAGCGAACAGAGGCATAAGAAAGAGACGAACCAGTACCCACAGACGACGGCACTTAGCAGACATCATCCTTCCCCCGATGGAGACCACCGAACGCAGCGCGCCGGGCTCGCACACATGGACCGAACGCCAAGCGGTGCCGTCGATTTAATCGAATCAAACCGTTAATGTCAAACGGATTTAGTCTGGTAGGATGATCATCACTTCGGTAGATTTAATCAGCGCAGCGGCGATCTGGCCCTTTTTGAGCCGCAACTCCCGCACCGCATCGGCGGTGATAATGGAGGTGATGTGCTGTTCTCCGATGGAGAGGGTGACCTGGGCGAGGAACCCACTGATCTTGATATCGATAACTCGTCCAATCAACTGGTTGCGCCCGCTGATGCGCCGAAACATCCGGCGCCGCTTTTCTGGAGTGCCAGCGCCACTGATGCGAGGCAACAAGCGGTCGATCTCCGATTCGGGTATTCGATGATGACCGCCTGGGGTTTGAACGCTCTTCAATTTGCCCCGATAAATCCACTGCTTCAGAGACGCGTAGCTGATCCCAAGTACTTGAGCCGCTTCACGAGGAGTGTAGAGTTTCGGCATGGGCGGTGGCCGTTCTGGTAGAGAATAGCCGCGTTGTGAAGCCATGCGCAATTCCAATTTTACTGGCGGGAGAAACGAATGATTCAACGAAGATAGCTCGCTGTCTGTGTAGCCTTCTGCTTCCTTCTCGTAGTCTCAGGGTTGTCGGCGCAAACGCTGCAGGTCATTAACACAGATGGTCACTCCACGACTGTCACCGCGGCACAGATTGCCGCCTCGCCGCACGTCACAGTGAGCGTGCGAGACCATGACGTAGTCGCCCAGTTTGAGGGAGTGCCGTTAGCTGCCGTGCTTTCAATGGCAGGTGTGCAACTGGGCGATAAGTTGCGCGGACCGCGGATGACCGAGGCGCTGCTTGTGGAGGCAACCGACGGCTACAAGGTTGTCTTTGCCCTGGCGGAAGTTGATCCGGCATTTGCCACCCGCGAAATCCTCCTCGCGGACAAGCGGGACGGGAAGCCGCTTGAAGCAAAGGAGGGACCATTACGAATCGTAGCGCCGGGCGACAAAAGGCCAGCGCGATGGGTCCGTCAGGTCACCACGTTCAGAATAGTGGCCGTGAAGTGATGGCCTACGGCCTGCTCGGGCGGGGTCTGGTGACCAATTCCGTGCCTCCTGCGTCTAATGGCATGAGAACTCCCAGTGAATCCCCTCACAATTCAATCGCAAAGTCACGCCGACTGTATAATTTCTATTTGGCTTGTTAGCCGGAGGAACACTTAATGGATCCGCAAGTTTCAGGTTTCAGGCAAAAGTTTAAGGCCAATCGCTTTGCCTCAACTTTGGTGGTCTTGGCGACCTTAACGCTAGGGATTTTGATTGGCACGGTCGTGTCCGGAGGCGTGAAGGGCAAGGAGAAGAATCCTTCTGCCGACGCGACTCCGCTGCAGGTTCCCTCACCCGTACAGTTGTCGAACCAGTTTTCCCAGATCGCTCGCCAGATGGAGCCATCGGTGGTCAACATCAGCACCGAAACGTCGATCAAGAACCCGCACAGCGGACGTCGTGGCATGCCGCAGGGCAATGAAGGGCCGGGCGGTGGTGACGAAGACAACCCGTTCCAGGACTTCTTCAACCGCTTTTTTGGCGGCCAAGGTGGTCAAGGTGGCCAGGGCGGTCCTGACCAGGGCTTTGGCCCCGACGATCTTCGCGAGCGTTCCCTGGGTTCCGGCGTCATCGTCGATTCCAAGGGCTACATCGTTACCAATAATCACGTGGTCGAAAAGGCCGATCAAATTCGGGTCAAGCTGATGGACGATCCCGCCACCGTGACCTACGACGCCACCGTGATCGGTGTCGACAAGGAAACCGATCTCGCGGTCATCAAGATTGACGCCAAGAAGCCGTTGCCCGCTGCGAAGCTGGGCAACTCTGACAGCATGACGGTCGGCGACTGGGTGCTTGCGGTGGGAAGCCCATTCGGTCTCGATGAGACCGTCACCGCCGGTATCGTTTCCGCCAAGGGCCGCAATATCGTTCCCAACCGGCAGTTTGAGTCGTTCATCCAAACCGACGCTGCCATCAATCCCGGCAACTCGGGTGGTCCGCTGGTGAACATGGCGGGTGAAGTGATCGGCATCAACACGGCCATCTACACCAGTGGCGGAGGATACCAGGGCGTCGGATTCGCCATGCCGTCCAACACCGTGGTGCAGGTTTACAACCAGCTGATCGGGCCGGACCACAAAGTTTCGCGCGGTTCGATTGGGGTGGAGTTCAACGCCGTCCCGAATCCGGCGGTGGCCCGCGTCTATGGAGTCACCAGTGGCGTCACCATCGCTCACGTAACTCCCAATGGGCCGGCCGACAAGGCTGGGCTGAAGACGGGCGACACCATCGTTTCCGTCAACGGCAAGCAAGTGAAGACGGGCGACGAACTGGTGGCCGAGATTTCCGCTATCAAGCCCGGAAGCACCGCCAAAATCGGCTATGTTCGCAATGGCAAAACCTCCGCTACTGACGTCACCATTGCTGACCGTTCCAAGCTCTTTGCCGCCCGCCTGGGCGACCAAGAGGAGGGCGGTGAGCAAGCCCAGCCGCAGGAAAGTAAGTTTGGCATCAATGTTCGCAGCATCACGCCGGACATGGCCAGCCGCTACCAGTTGCCGAATACCAAGGGCGTCATTGTGCAGGACGTGAAACCGGACGGCTTCGGCGACACCGTGGGATTGAGCCGCGGCGATGTCATCCTGGAGATCAACAAGCAGCCGGTGAACGGCGAGGACGATTTCCAGAAAGTCGAGTCGCAGGTAAAGAGCGGCCAGGACGTTGTCTTCCTGGTTCGCCCGCGCGGTACGCGAGACAACACCACGGTCTTCATGGGAGGGACGCTGCAGTAACTGGTAGGTAACCTTTGAGCAGCGTAGGCCGTTTACAAGTAAGCAACCCAACCGGCGGCACTGGCGCATCGAACCAAAAGAGGCCCAGTGCCGCTGCTGTTTCATTTTGGGATTCGGGCCTCTTTTTCTTGTTCCCACCAGGTTAAAGCTTCATTACAATGGAGCCGCATTCTGGAATTCATAGATTTTTCTCTGAGGTGGTCGTTGCCTATCGGAAATCGTATATCTCAAGTCGCCAGCATTCTTCTCGCGCTGCTGCTGATGGCCAGCGCGGCGTCCGCGACCACAACAACCAAGACAAAAACCAAGCACGCCCAGGTCACCAAGACCCATTCCTCCTCCCATCATCATTCCGCCAAATCCAGCAAGAAAAGTGCTTCCCGTTCCCACGGTCAACGCGGGATCGACGAGCAACGCACCGTGGAGATCCAGAACGCCCTCATCAAGGAGCATTACCTTACCGGTGAGCCTTCCGGCACCTGGGACGACGCTACGCGCGACGCCATGACCCGCTACCAGGCAGCCAACGGCTGGCAGACCAAGCTCACCCCCGATTCCCGGGCGCTGATCAAACTGGGGTTGGGTCCCGATCATAAGGGCCTGCTGAATCCCGAGACCGCGAATATTCCTTCGCCGCATGAACTCGGAGTGGACAGCGAAACCCAGCCCGGGGGCTCGACCGAGCAGCAATAAGAGCGGCAAGACATTAAGTAAGAAGGCGCGGAGACTCCGCGCCTTTTGCATTTGCATCGTACGTCTCAATCGCAAGCAATGCGAAGCGGCGGTAGGCTTTGGGTGTGTGGGAATTCGTCCTGAGTTGGCGCGATGGAACGACAGCGCAAAATCGAGCCCCGCAGGGGCGGAATTGAATTTAGCCCAGGCCGCAAGCCCTGGGTAAGGTGGAGAAAATCAACGAGTCCCTTCAGGGACGGCACGCTTCACACATACGCTCTTTGGCGGCCAACCTAGCCCCTTTATCCCGACCGCGAAAGCTGAAACTCCGTTGTGCTAATCTCCATTCTTCGAACTTCAGCAGTACCGAGCGAGGTGCCATGAGCCAGCAGGAACAGAACTTCCGTATGGACTACATCGAATTTCCGGCAACCGACATTGAGGCGACCAAGCGCTTCTACAACCAGGTTTTTGGCTGGGAATTCAAGGACTGGGGCCCGGGTTACACCAGCTTCCACGACGGCCGTCTCGGCGGCGGCTTCAACAGCGAGTCCCAACCCGCCGTGGCCGATGGGGCAAAGACGCGGGGCGTGCTGGTCGTCCTCTACGCGACTTCGCTGATCGACACCCACGCAAAGTGAAGGAAGCGGGCGGAAAGATCGTCCGCGAGACCTTCGAGTTTCCCGGCGGCAAGCGCTTCCACTTTGCCGATCCTAACGGCAACGAACTGGCAGTCTGGAGCGAGTAAATGACGGTGATCCCCGGACAGCAGACCGTCACCCAGCCTGGCGGTAGCACCCGGCTCAATGCCCTGTTGATCCGGAGCATCGTTGTCGGCGCGCTTGGCGGCTTGCTCTTCGGGTTCGACACCGCTGTCATCGCCGGCACCACGCAACAGCTCACCCAGGTTTTCAACCTGACCTCGAAAGAGCTGGGCTTCACCGTGTCGATCGCGCTGCTGGGCACGATTATCGGGGCCATGTTCTCGGGCATTCTGGGCGACAGGCTGGGCGGGCGCGAGAGCCTACGCATTCTGGCCGGCTTCTACATCATCTCCGCTCTCGGCTGCGCCTTCGCCTGGAACTGGCCATCGCTGCTCATCTTCCGCTTCATCGGCGGACTGGGGATTGGCGGCTCTTCGGTGCTGGGTCCGGTGTATATCGCTGAGATCGCTCCCGCCCGCTGGCGAGGGTTGCTGGTGGGCTCGTTCCAGATCAACATCGTGATCGGAATCCTGGTCGCCTATCTCAGCAACTACCTGATCGAGCTGGGCGGTTTCGGCATGAACGAATGGCGCTGGCAGCTTGGTGTCGCCGCGGCTCCGGCCATCCTGTTCCTGATCATGCTGTTCGGCATTCCGCGAAGCGCGCGCTGGCTGGTGACGCAATATCGCTTGTCCGAAGCGCGCCAGGTGCTGGAAAAGCTGGGGTCGGACAATCCCCAGGGCGAACTGGACGAGATCGTCGCCTCCGTCCACGTGGAGGACGCGCCCCACTCCGAGCCGCTCTTCCAGCGCAAGTACTGGCTGCCGATCTATCTCGCGTTCACCGTCGCAGCCTTCAACCAGTTGGCCGGAATCAACGCCATCCTGTATTACCTGAACTACATTTTCGCCATGGCGGGGTTCAACAAGGTCTCGGGCGATCTGCAGGCGGTCGCGGTGGGCGCGATGAACCTGCTGGCGACGCTGTTGGGCATGTCGCTCATCGACAAGCTCGGCCGCAAGACGCTGCTGCTGATTGGCGCGGTCGGCATGACATTCTGCCTGAGCGGCGTAGCTGTCATATTCTTCAGCCATCAGCACCAGGGTCTGCTGGTGTGGTTTCTCGTCGCCTATATCGCGTTCTTCGCGATTTCGGAGGGCGCCGTCATCTGGGTGTACATCAGCGAAGTGTTTCCCAACCGGGTCCGCTCGAAGGGGCAGAGCCTGGGCAGTTCGACCCACTGGATCATGAACTTCGCCATCTCGCTGGTCTTTCCCTATTTTGCGGTGCGCTTCGGCGGCGGATATCCGTTCGTGTTCTTCGCCGCCATGATGGCTCTGATGTTTTTTGTTGTGCTGTTCACCTTCCCCGAGACCAAGGGCGTCACGTTGGAGCAGATGCAGCACAAGCTGGGGATTGAGTATTGAGTGATACAGAAAACGTCACTTTTGTCCCGTGCGGCTTTCTTGGGCAGTGGGGGCTAATTGTATGTTGATGACGCTAAAGGATTCTGAACAACGCCTCGATTAACCAGATCGGTAACTATGTCCGCCACTGCATCGATGAGGTTTCTCCGGCCTCGACTTTCTCGTCTAGCTTGAGACAGAACATATCATGCATGAGCCAAATGGATGGAGGGTTGAACTCTGGGCAGTAAAAGAAACGCACGCGGGGAGGGAACGTTTTATCGACTCCCGGATCGCCCAGAAAGATCATCGTCTCCCACCGGCGGGAAAAGGGTAATGGCCTAGAAGTGCTGACAAAGCAATTGAAGGCAGGAGCATGAATGGATGTAGCCACGGAGCCAAGAAAACGGGACGGCGGGAGCCGGGAGACGATCATAGATTGGAACGCTCAATGTGGCGCATATCGGATGTCTTTGGCACCAGAATTGGGTGACCGTCGGGGCACTTCAGGTCATGCAGTGTCCAACTTGGGAGCTCGGCTAGAACAGATTCTATGGACGTTCCTGCCGCCCGTGTTGCGAATACCTCTAGCGGAGTGTCGCAACCTTCCACATCGCATACGAGTGGGACGAGAGTTATGGTGGGATACTTCGACGGGGTACTCCCGGGTTCCAGAAGATCTGGCCAGGGAGTCGGAATCGCTTCCTGATATTCGTACATATAGGCATGCTTACATTCGGGACATGATACTGCTACAGGAGCAGTTTCCCTCTCTGACAGAATTTGACCTTCATATTGCACGACGTTCGTGGAACTACGGAACACAAAGCTGCGAGAGCACTTCATGTTCTTGCACCTTGTCCGATCAAAGTAGGTCATACGAATCCGGGGTGGTATTCTATGCCGCTCCGAGCAGTTCGGCAACACCCCAACACGGAATTAGCCCGCTCCCCTTTCTTGCGGGGCACAACTCTTATGACTAGGATTTGCTTCCTCATCTTCGCCATCGCCCTCATCACGGCTCGATTTTCTGTTGCACAAGCCACTCCTCCTCCCGACCCCTACAAGCCGGTCCTTGATCGCCTGCAATCGATCACTGTTATTCCCATGCCGGCCTGGCAGACGCACGAGGCTGACCTTCCGCACGGGGAAGACCCGGCGATCAACAGTTCCGACTGGCAACAGGTGAAGCTGAAGGAAGACTGGCAAGGCTCCCGCTGGCTGCGCCAATCCTTCGAGGTTCCAGCGCAACTGAACGGCTACAGCTTGCAAGGCGCAAGCATTTCTCTCGATCTGCACGTCAGCAGCGACGATGCCATCCAAATCAGCGTCTTCTCAAACGGCAACATGGTGGCACGGACCGACGAAGACGGCCAGGTGCCGATCACGCTCATCGAGAACGCCCAGCCGGGGCAGACGCTGGTGCTGGCGGTCCGAGTCCTGGACTCCGGCGGTGGCGGTTGTTGTGGAGGCGACTCGACCCGCATCGAGCATGCCGAGCTTCGCATTCAGCCTCCGCCCGACCGCCCCGATCCCGCGCTGATGCGGCTGCAAATTCTTTCGGCTGAGCCAGTCATCGCCGCTTATCCCGACGGCAAGGCCGAACGCCAGCAGCAACTTGACGCCGCCGTAAAGGCCATCAACCTAGCCGCTCTCGACCAAGGCGACCAGCAGGCGTTCGACGCTTCCCTGCACGACGCGCAAACCAAGCTCGACGTTTTGCGGCCTTACATGAAGCAGTTCAGCATCGCCGCCGTCGGGAACAGCCACATTGACATGGCTTGGCTCTGGCCGTGGACCGAGACGGTCGAAGTTGTCCGCAATACCTTCGGCACTGCGTTGCAACTCATGCGCGAATATCCCGACTTCAAGTTCACTGCCAGTGCCGCGCAAGCGTACGAGTGGATCGAAGAAAAGTATCCCGCGATGTTCCAGGAGATCCAACAACGCGTAAAGGAAGGCCGCTGGGAGGTGATCGGCGGCATGTGGGTCGAGCCTGACCTCAACATGCCTGACGGCGAATCTCTAGTGCGCCAGATCCTTTACGGCAAGCGCTACTTCCAGCAGAAGTTCGGCAAGGACATCAACATCGGCTGGAACCCGGATTCGTTCGGCTACAACTGGCAACTGCCGCAGATCTATAAACGCTCGGGCATCGACTACTTCGTTACCCAGAAACTGCTATGGGCGTCTGAGTTCACCAAGTTTCCTTACCGCCTGTTCTGGTGGCAGGCGCCGGATGGCAGCCGTCTCCTGACCTACTTCCCCAGCGACTACGCCAACCAGATCGATCCGCAGAAGATGGCGCGCGACTCGGCAATCTACGGCCCGATGATGTGGAAGTACAACGGTGGAACAAACTCGGCGCCCGCTGGCGGCCTGGACACGATGTACCTGTACGGTGTCGGCGATCATGGCGGCGGACCGACACGCGTGGACCTCGACACCGCGCTGCGCTGGCAGAAGGGTGACCGCGTCTATCCGCAGATCAACTTCTCCACCGCAGCCCAGTACTTTGCCGACCTGGAGAAGAACAAGACCGAGCTGAAGATTCCGACGTGGGATGGCGAGTTGTATTTCCAATACCATCGCGGCGTGCAGACCACCCAGTCGGAAGAGAAGCGTGGCAATCGCCAGAATGAAGAGCTGGTGCTGAACGCGGAAAAAGTGGCCTCGATCGACACTCTATTTGGTGGGCCTTTCGGGGTCAGCAACGAATGCCCATCTTGTGCCGATTGGGGTAATTATCCGCAACAGAACCTCGATATCGCCTGGAAGAATATTCTCTTCAACCAATTTCATGACATCCTGCCGGGCTCGGGCATCGCCATCAATTACGTGGACGCAGCGCGCAGGTACGCCGTGGCTTCGCGCATTGACCGCGACATCATCAACACGGGGCTGAGCGACATTGCGTCGCGGGTGGTGTCGGACGGCGTGGGCGTGCTGGTATTCAATCCACTGTCGTGGACCAGAACAGGTGAGGTGGAGTTCGAGGTGCAATTCCCCCTCGGAGCGAAGGAGGTGGGTGCCATCGGGCCCGATGGCAAGCCGATGCCACTAGAGGTCCTCAACAACGATTGGCAGACGGGCCGCCTGAGAGTGCGACTGCTGGCGGAGAATATCCCCGCAATCGGGTATAAGCTCATGCGGTTGGCTCTCGTCGAACCAAACTAGTCGCCAGACCCGCCGAGACCGTGCGAAATCCAGTCGGCTGCTTGACCGCCACTGCCGATTCCCTGGAAAACGAATTCATTCGACTCAAGGTCGATCCCAAGACCGGCTGCATCACCAGCCTCGTCGACAAGCGCAGCAACACCGAATCGCTGGCGCTGCCGGTTCAGAGCGAAGGCTCGCCTGCGGCATCGCCTGACGGCTTGCCATGCGGCAACCTCCTCCAGGCCTTCGTGGACAAGCCCAAGCGCTGGGACGCGTGGAACATTGACGCCGACTTCGTCAAGCAACACTGGGACCTGATGCAGGCTGACGAAGTGAAGCTATTGGAGAACTCAGCCCTGCGCGCCGTCATCCGCGTGAAGCATCACTTCCAGAAATCGAGCTTCGTGCAGGACATCACCATGTATCCCGGCGTGCCGAGGGTTGACGTCCACATGCAGGCTGATTGGCACGAGCAGCACATCCTGCTGAAGGTCGCGTTTCCGGTCAGAGCGGAGAGCGATAAAGCGACCTTCGAGATTCCCTATGGCAGCGTCGAGCGGCCCACGACGCGCAATACGCCGGCCGAGCAAGCGCAGTTTGAAGTTCCAGCGCTGCGTTGGGCCGATATCTCGGACGCCATCCACGGCTTCAGCCTGCTGAACGACAGCAAGTACGGATACGACGCCAAGGACAATGTGTTGCGCCTGTCGTTGCTTGCGCTCGCCAACCTGGCCCGATCCTGAGACCGATCAGGGACATCACGAGTTTACCTACTCGCTTTATCCGCATGGTGGCACATGGCGCGAGGCAATGACGGTGCATCAGGGCTACGAACTGAATTACCCGCTGATGACCCAGACAACAACCCAGCATCACGGCACCATGATGCCAGGAAAGTCGTTTTTCGCCACGGCGCAAGACAACGTGGTCATCACGGCCGTCAAGAAAGCTGCCGATGATAATGCGCTGATCGTCCGCTTCTACGAATGGGCAGGGAAGAAGGGCGACATTGTTCTGCAACTTCCGCAAATCGCCACGGCGGCTTGGGAGACAAACCTTATGGAGATCGTTCAGGCTCCACTCGCATTGGATTTGACTGGCAATGCAGTCACAGTTCCGACCAATCCGTACGAGATCAAGACGGTCAAGATCCAGTTCGCGAAGTGAATCGTGAGAGTACCAAACTGGGACGACGTTACTGCGACGGCTGCCCACCAAGGTCTAGAATTGCAATTGCCATCAGGGAATCGGCGCAATCCTCAAAGCAAGAAAACGGGGAGAGCTTTCACCCTCCCCAGTGCGACAGAGGCGATATCGGTTTCTATGATTCTCTGACCCAACGGATTGGTTGTACGACATGCCAGAACTGGACACGACCGAGCAAACTGGGGCGATTCCGGAGGTGGCCAAAATTCCCGGAACCGAAGAATGCAGCGTCATCCTGGATGGGGTGAGGTGGCGCTATTTGCATGCGGGCTCAGGTCCGCCGCTGCTGCTGATCCATGGATTCATGGCCTATTCCTTCTCCTGGCGGTTCAACATGGCGGCGCTGTCCCAGCATTTTTCGGTGTATGCGCTCGATCTGCCGGGCTGTGGCTTCTCGCAGCGCACCGATACTCCGCAATGCTCGCTGGCCAGCGATGCCGAAGGTGTTCTGCGCTTCATGGAACATTTCGGAATAGAGCAGGCAGACGTGCTGGGCACCTCCCGCGGCGGCGGGCTGGCAATTGTCCTAGCTGCTCTGGCCGCGCAACGTTCGACCTCACACCGCGTCCGGCGCCTGGTGCTGGTTTCCGCCATCAATCCTTGGTCGAGTTACGGCAGGCTGTTGACTCGCTTGCTTTCCACCGTCGCTGGGTGGATTCTCCGTCACTCGTGTCCTACCTCAAGATGCGCTGGATGATGCTCCGTTACTTTCGCAAACTGTATGGCGATCCGAGACGCATTGCGCCTGGCACGATCGAAGGCTACACGGCAGGATTGGATGTGCCTGGAAGCTTCGAGCACATGCTGCGCATTGTGCGCTCGTGGCATAGCGATCTGGCACTCATCGAGGAGTCCCTGCCAGCGATCAGCGAACTGCCTACACTCCTGCTTTGGGGTTCTCGCGACACTGCGGTGTACCCTTCGTCAGCTATGCTCTGCAGCAGCCGCCTGAAGAACAGTGCGCTGGTGATGCTCGATGGCGCCGGCCACGTTCCCTATGAAGAGGTGCCCGACGAATTCAACCGGGTGATTTGCGATTTCCTGTTGCACGACACACCGCGAACGCCGCTCGAAGCCGCGTCAGCGCCACCAACCTCGTTGGAAAGTTCGTCCGTTTCCCCTCTCAGAGGCTGATCGAGATCAGAGTGGTCATCATTTGGTGTTTAGGGTGGAGCAGCGCTGCAGGTTAGGGATCGGTATGAATCGGCTTCAGCCGCCGAGGTAACGAAATATTACCTCAGGCGCTAAAGCGCAGTTCGAAAATTGGCGCCCTCCAACGCACGACTGGAAGTCGTGCTCTACCCGTCGCCAATGCCTCGGAGGCGACACTACCCCAGCTAGTCGGCGGCCGTATTGTCCTGCTGACAGACTTCGGTTTCGGCCTGCCGGGCGGGCCACCAGGCAGCGAGCCCGGCCCCCAGATACATGGCTCCCACGATCCAGAAGCCATAGGTCAGCCCGCTGCGATGGGCGGCTTCGCCTGCCAGCAACGAGGTCCCGATCTGCAGCGCGCTGGCGGCAAAGTAGAAAGTATTTTGCACCCTTCCCATGAAGTGACGCGGCACCATCTGCATCATCTCGCTGGAGAGAGCAATACCTCCAACTCCGCGGCTGGAGCCCATCATGAAGTAAATCGGCACCGCCAGCGCCAGCCAACGTGAGACTGGCAACACGAAGAGCGACAGCGCAATGACGGACATGGTGACCGTCACCGAACGGTTGGCCCCATGGCCGCGGATAAACCTCGAGGCGTAGAAAACGCTGACGAAGGCTCCGACCGCCCAGCCGGCGTTCAGCCATCCATAACCCACGGCTCCGCCGTGCAGGATGCGTTCGCTCAGCGGCGCGGACAGCACGCCCTGCGTCATCATTGCGGCGATAAACAGCGCCCAGGCGATGCCGATTAGCAGCACCCGACGGTTCTCTCGCACGTAGCGGTAGCCTTCCCCGAGTTCGTGGATATAGCGTGCGACTGCTCCGGCGGGTGACGTCGTTGCATGCTCCGCCATGGGACGCGAAACCGTCACTCGGCCCTTGCGCACCTGGAAGATGCATGCCAGCGAAACCGCGTAACTGGCGCAGTCGATGAGCAACACTCCGCCCAGACCGACGTGGTTGTACATGAAGCCGACCACCGCACCAGCCATCAACCAGCCGCCCTGCAATGCCGCTAGTAGCAGGGAATTCGAATCCAGCATCTTGTCGTCCGGCGTCAATTCCTGGATGAGCGCGTTCACCGTGGGAAAGAACATCCAGAAGCCGATCGCGACCAGGATGTTCATGGCGTAGAGGTGCCACAGCCGCACATGATGGGTGAACACCAGCATGGCGACGAAGAAGATGATGGCGCCACGCGCCGAGTCGAGCCACAACATCAGGTGGCGGCGGTCTTCGCGGTCGATGAGTACACCGGTAAAGGGCAACAGCAGCAGCGAGGGAAGCGTCTGCAACGCGACCAGCGCCCCCAGTGACACTTCCGAATGCGTGGCTTGCAGGATGTACCAGATCACGGCAGCGGCGTTCATGCCGCTGCCGACCATGGAAATGAGATTGGCCATGAAGATCAGCCGCATCCCGCGGTGCTGGAACATCTCCCTCATACTGCTTCAACTGTAACCCAGTCGTGGTATGCCATAACGGTCAGATATAGTGAAACAACGAACAATGCAGTTGAAAGCGCACGACGCTCGGGTGAATGGGGATTAGGTGGAAGCGCCAGCTAAGTCGCGTAGGAAACACGAATGGACCTAAAAAACAAATTGAGGCGGCTTGCCGACGGGCATGGTTTCCTGTCGGTATTGTTGAATGCCCGCAGACTTGCAGACGGATATCAACCGATTTTTCTCGATTACAGCGTGCAAGCGATTCCCCGCTTCGGATATGGAAAACCAGCACATCCCGAGCTCACCCGTATTCTCGCCACTAACGATCACGAATACCTAAACTGTTTGTTGCAGTTCCTGAGCTTGTCTGACTATCTGCTTCGCATCCCACTGCGCGAGGCAGAACCTTCCTCAGAGCCAAGCTGGCTACACGACTGGCTCGGCGGACTGGACACCTTTGCGCTTTACGGTTTCGTCACGACTCGCAATGCTGCCCTCATGGTGGAAGTCGGATCGGGATACTCGACCAAAGTTGTGCGCCGCGCCATCAGGGACCACAGTCTACGAACGAAGCTCGTTTCCATAGATCCCAAGCCCCGCGCCGTGATCGACAGCCTCTGCGACACCGCCATCAGGCAACCGCTCGAAAAGATTGACCTAAATCTCTTCGATAAGCTGGAGGCCGGAGACATCGTATTCATGGACGGATCGCACCGCAGTTTCATGAATTCCGACGTAACCGTCTTTTTTTTGGAGGTTCTTCCGCAGCTGAAATCTGGCGTATTAGTCCACATTCATGACATCTTCTTGCCTCTCGACTACCCGCCTCACTGGGAATTCCGATACTATCCGCATCGATACTGGTCAGAGCAGTACCTGCTGGCGGCAAGCCTGCTTGCTGGACATGCCGGCTACGATATCGTTTTGCCAAGTAACTACATCAGCATCACCCCGCGCCTTGCTACCGTCATGGATGCGTTCTGGAGCGATGAACGTCTGACCGGAGTTCCTCGCAATGGCAGTTCATTTTGGATTCAAATCCGCTGATCAGGCTCCCTCATTCTAAGGAAACCGCTGGCTGGCGGTCACACCGAGCGCTGGGCGAAAACACGAGAACCAAGCTACGCCACCACAGCAGGCTCACGCTTGCATGTGCGCTGGCTCATAGCGCGCCTCGGTAAAAAGCGCTACGATTCCCAGCAAGAGAGACTCGGGGGCGGCTCCGTCCAAGGCGCCCTGCCCGCGGTCCGTCGAGGTGTTCTATGCGTTTCGCGCGTCAACTGCTGTGGTGTGGATGGCTACTCATTTCCCTGATGGGTTGGTCGCAGGATGTCAAGATCGGCATTCCCGCTGGTTCGCCGGAGGACAAGGAATTGGCGACCATCACCGCCGAGTCCGATGCGCAGAAGCGCATAAACCTCTATCAGGAGTTCCTGAAAACGTATGCCGACAATAAGCCCGCTGTAGGGTATGCGGACTGGCAGCTCTCGCAACAATATCTATCCGCGGGCGACACTGCCAAGGCCTTGGACTATGGCAACCAGGCATTGGCACTGTATCCCAACAATCTTGACATTATCGTTTCGCTGGTCGGAGTGGCGCAGGCCATGAAGGATAGCGGCAAGGTTCTTGATTATGCCGACAAAGGAGCGACCGTTTTCCATTCCATCTCCACCCAAGCCAAGCCCGCCGATGTCTCGGACGCGGACTGGGCCACTCGCGTGACGGAAGAGCAGAATACGGCGCGCGCTAACTATGAATTCCTGGAAACGGCCGCCTATAATGCCATCGCGGCCGAGCAGGACCCTGGCAAGCGCATGAGCTATATCGAGAAGTTCACCCCGGCGTTTCCCAAGTCGCAGTTTGAGCAGCCGGTGTCGCAACTTGCACTCTACAGTCTGCAGCAGTTAAATCAGCCGCAACGCCTGGAAGCTTACGGGGAAAAAGCGCTGGCAGCCAATCCCGACAGCGTCCCCACATTGCTCATGCTGGCCAATGCCTACGCGGAAGATCCCAAGCAAGCAGCCAAGGCAATCGTTTATGCGAACAAGGTGATCGCGCTGGAAGGCCCGGATGCTGCCACGGCCGACAAATCGAAGAAGTTGTCGGTGGGAGTGGCGCACTCCACCCTGGGCTACGCGTATCTGAAACAAGACAAACTCGCGGCAGCCGTACCAGAGCTCAAAACTGCGGTGGGAATGTTACAGGAAGATCCCCAAGCTCAACAGGCTGCGCTTTTCCGGTTGGGTTTTGCCTACGCGAAGCAGAACCGCAAAGGCGACGCTCTTGCCGTCCTACAGAAGGCTGCTGCGATGGATGGTCCGTATCAGGCACTCGCACGCGAGATGCTGGCGAAGGTGAGCGCGGCAGGAAAGAAGTAAATACTCAAAGCCAATCTTATTTCTTGACCAGTGCGTCGGAAAGCAGGCGTGCTTTCGTAGCCAGGTTGTAGGCACGCTCGAAGTCGTTGTCCGATGTTGCCTTCTTTGACTGATCAATGTAAGTCTTGATCTGCGCAACCATGGCTTCCTCGTCGTGGCTCAGTTTGCGATTCACGCTCTTCAAGTTTTTCTCGGCGGCGTCAAGTAATTGGGCGGTCGTCTGTTTTTGCTGACTGACCTGCGCGCTGCTGACGTCAGCGGCGATCGCGGTGTCAGGGGGGCCTTCAGCCGGGTTCGGTGGAGGATGGGCGGTGGCAACCGCAGCATTGCCATTGGCATTGCGGCGCAGTAGCGTCTCTGGGCTTGTGGCCGGTGGCTGGGCTGGTTTCTTTCGGTGACGCGGTTGTGATTTAGGCTTCTGCGGTTCCGGGACAGGCTCTTCCGGTTGCGGCGGCGGAGGCGGGGGCGGAACGGCCTCGGAAATTTCATCCGGCACCGGTACCGCGATTGTCGGGGCCTGCGCCTGGGGCGGAAGCTGTGGCTTTTTCTTTTTGCAAGCCACGCTCAGCAACAACGAGAAGGCCAGAACCGAAGCAGCGAATTGGCGCCAAATGTTCATGCGAAGTTCTGCGAATATCGCTGCCGCGCTAGTCTCCGCCATGGACGACTCCCAAGAGCAAGCGAGCAGAACAGCTATGCTCCATGATAAACCTCAGACCGCAATACCTGACACCGTAGTATTCCAGTCTTGCGCCCAGCACATCCTGCGGAATCAGGTGCGGGTCACGATCTCTGCGTTTTTCAGCTCCGGCGCCCCGGCCAAAGGAAGAACTAGGCGGAAGGTGGTTCCTCGACCCATTTCGGTGACGAAGTGGAGGGCACCATTGTGCAGTTGCAACACGCGATAGCTCATTGCCAGGCCAATGCCGCTGCCCGCCTTCTTGGTAGTGAAATACAAGTTAAAAATCTTGTCCCGAATCTCGGGAGAAATCCCAGTGCCCTGATCGCGAACCTCGATGGTGGCGGCGGCGTCGTCGCGGCGTGCGACCATACTGAGCACACCGCCGTCGCTCATCGCTTGCACTCCGTTAATGACGACGTTCAGTAGGGCCTGCTTAATGAGATCGGCGTCGGCTCTAACCGGCATCGCCTCGTTGCCCAGGTTGATTTCGACCTTTACGCCCTGGCGCGCCGCTTCCGGCGAAGCCAGCAGGGCGACGTCCTCTATCAAACGGCGCAAATCGAAGTCGGAAAAGCGCAACTCCAATGGACGATTGAAATCCACCAGCGTCTGCACCACCCGGTCCAAACGATGAATCTCACGCCCGATGATGTCCATGTGGCGCCGTGTGTCAGGATCGATCTCGCGCATCTTTTCGCGCAGCAGCTCAAGATGGACCACGATGGCGTTGATGGGGTTTTTTACTTCATGGGCGACGCCGGAGGTGAGCCGCCCAATGGCCGCCAGACGGCGGGACAGTTCAATTTCGTTCTCGATTCGGCGCACGGATTCAGCGTCGCGCATGGTGAGAAGCGCGCCGATGCGCTCGCCGCGCTCGGCTATGAAGTCCAGCGCAATTTGTATGCGCTGTCCGTTCTCCAGCTCAATCTCACGCTGCGGGATGGGTTGGTGCAGGGCGAAGGCATCCAACACGATGCGGCCCAGCTTGTTGGCATCGTTGAACACTTCCTCCACCGCATTTCCCAGAATCTCTCCCCGCGGACGGCCGACGAACCGTTCAGCCGAGGCGCTTACCAGCACCACGCGCGTGTCGCGCGTAAACAGAACAAGTCCGTCCTGCAGGGTGCCCATGATCTGGTCGAGGTTCTCTTTGAGGGCGCTAAAAACTTCTTTTACGTCGCGGATCTGGCGGCCAAGGCGATCGATCTTGGTATTGACCAGTCCATACTCGTCCGTTCCCCTCGGGTCCGGGTCAGGCGCAATGTCGGGCACGCCCGCAGTCATCTGGTCGAGACGACGGCCAATCGCCTCCAACGGGCGCAAGGCAATGTTCGACACTCCTGCTGCTAACGCAAGGGACAGCAGAATGGCAATCGCCGAGAAGAAAAGTGCGCGGGTGAGTTGCGGCTTGACCTCGCTCTTCAGAAACACCGTGGAGATGCCAACTCGGATATCGCCGAACGGCTGCCCTTCGCGCTGGATCGGAAGGTAAACGTCGTAGACCCTCGGTGCGCCATACACGACTTCGAGCTGGCGCCAGAAACTGCCATTGCGCACATTCTGGAAGTCTTCACGTGACTCCAGGTGAGTGCCGATGGCCGACGGATCGGTGTGCACGATGGCCCGGCCGTTTACATCGGTAATAGCGGCATCGGCGATGGTGGGAGAATAGCCAACAATGGATTGCAGCAGGGTAGTTCAGCCCGGGGTCAGTCTGTAAAGCTTCGTCCAGCACCGCCTCGACCTGCTTGGGATCGTTGGTATTGGCAAAGGTGCTACTCAGATCAACCTGCGAGGCCTCGCGTGCACTCTCGCGGATCTCCTTGGCCACGAAGGCGGCATTGTCATAAGCCTGCGCTGTGCGCTGCCGTACTACGTGCGAGACATACAAATAGGAAAACGCTGCGACCAGCGCGAATACCATACCGCTGATAGCAAGGACCAGCTTTGTTTTCAGACGGATTTGAGCCATGAGGACATTCCCGTTGCGCGGGACATTGCCGGAATCATATCAGCCGCAGAGGAGCGGCGGAAAGATGCTCGGCAAGCAGAGTCGGCGACACCTTCCGTATTCGCTGTTGTAAGCCGAACAATGGCAATGGCTTAGGCTAAGGCATCGCTGCCCGATGCGGTCCGTGGTAAGGTTGGCAGGGACATCGCAGACGCCTGAGACAACGAAAACTGTCCCAGATTAGCATCCAATCGCAGAGAGCCCTGCGGGTAGCATTCGCGAAGGTCCTATTGGAATGGTAAGTAGGAGATAACAAGGTGGCCCATCCGGCAATGGAAGAGAGCAAGAAATCACAAAGTGAGACAGTTGCAAAACTGCGTATCCTGTCCCATGACCTCAGCAACTACATTGAAACCATCATGCAGGCTTCCTATCTTCTGGGCCAGGCAAAACTCGACGAGAACAACAAAAAATGGCTCGAGTTGATCGACAAGGCGTCGCAAGACGCGGCCCGAGTTAATCGCGAGATTCGCGAGATATTGCGCTCGCAAAACTGACGATCGTGGTTCATCCGGGACGTGGGCCCTGTCACCAACTTCAGAGGCGCAAAACGCCGGTCGTCGTGTCAGACCTTTTCCTGCACCGCTGGCCCAACATGTACACGTTGACTCGCCTGATCGCTGCTGGCAGTCAGGGCTATCCTTGCAGTTGGCGCGAGCTGGCGCGTGAGGCTTTCGCGCCAGCTCCCTTGCTGCCCCTCCCGTAGGGTGGGGTTGGCATGAATGGCAGTCGTGTCGAACCAGTCTGGATTCAGGGAAACGTTTGAGCCCGCATCCCCCCAGACGTGGTGCGGCCCACCATGCCGGCGGAGACGAGACGTCTCCGCCGAGCTTATGTGGGGCTCGTTTCCTAATTGCTACATTTTGCCGGCTTTGCTATTGAGCAGGGTAACCAGTTGCTGGCCCGCGGGCGTGGCCTTAACCCCGCCGCTCACGACGTCCCGCGCGCTGACCGTCTTCCCGTAGAGGCGCTGGTTAGCGTCGCTGTCAGGGTCGAGCGAGGCGCCGTCTAGTGACACGCCTGCGAAAACTCCCGAAGTCCGGGAATAGGTCAGCATGTCAGCAGTACTGGTACTCGCACTGGCTCCGGATCCGGCCGCTGCGGTCGCGTCGCTGCCGACCTTGACTTTGCCATCCAGCACCTTGTTCGCCGCCGACGGTGCCATAACGAGGATGACGAAATCTTTAGCCGTGCCGCCGATCTGAAAACCGGCACTGGCGCCGCCGATGCTGTACATGGCGGGTGCCGACCATTTGCCGCTGAAGTTAGCCCCCTCGCGGCAAGTCATCGGACCGCGACCTCCGGTTCCGCCGATGCCGACGGCAAACTTTTTCACGCTGGGCAAAATGATGATGCAATCAGCCTTCGCGACTGTGCTGAGTGGAATGTCCTTGCTGCCGACCATTGCCTGTAACACCGTGGTGGCGTTTCTGATGGTCTCCTCGTCTTTGCTCTTGTCGGCGCCCCAAACTGGCAGGGCCAACCATACAATCCCTAATACGAGCAGAATAGATACGGATCTCTTGGCTAAAATTTCCATTTTGTCTCCTATGGTGCTTAATTGTCCAGAATGCTCTTCGGCATGTCCTGCTTATCGAGGATGGTTTTCAGAACGGTGGTCGACTCGGACAGACATTTCGACATTTTGTTCTGGGCGAAAAGAGGCAGCGCAACTGCGAAGCACACCATCAGTGTAAAACAATTCTCCTTTCAGTGATCTTCTTGTCACGGAATCCTTTCGTTGACCCGCGATAGAACTTTAAAACAGTGGCAGGATTTCCACAACCCGAAAGGAGGCTGCCTGGGCTACACGGCAACCTGCACGCTCGTAGTCGGGGTCATCTTCTCGACAAGCGACCCACCGCGCCGCCATGAAGGGCGCCCATGATGCTCCGCAATCGGTTGCTGAGAATATTTCCACACGACCACAATCTAACTGGACTTAACAGGGTCTGTACAAATATTACGAACCGCGAGGCCCTTGTGTCGAAGAACAGGTTCTTGCGTCAACGTTCGGCGGAGGGATCGTGGCTGCCCAGCCGGAACCGGGCAGCCGTCCAGAGGTTCAGGAAACAAGTTTCGCGTCCATAGTGATGTTGGCATTGAGCACCCTGGAAACCGGGCACCCCTTTTTGGCATTTTGGGCGGCCTCGTCAAACTTGGCCTGGTCCGCCCCCGGCATCCTGACCTGAACGTCGAGGTGCACGCTGGTGATGGTAAAACCTGCGTCGGTTTTGTCCAGGGTCAAAGTCGCCTTGGTGTCGATGCTCTCCGCGGTCATTCCCGCATTTCCGAGCTGTGCGGATAGGGCCATGGAGAAACAGCCGGCGTGTGCTGCAGCTATCAGTTCTTCCGGATTCGTACCGACCCCGTTTTCAAAACGGGTGCTGAAGGAATATTGCGTCTGGTTGAGGACGCCGCTCTGTGTCGAAACGGTCCCTTTTCCATCTTTCAAACCACCCGACCAGTGGGCGCTGGCTGTGCGTTGCATTAGGTCCTCCTGGGAAGCCAGTCAATTGTAATCTCCTCGGTGCGCGACTGGCGATAGCTGAAATGTGATGGAATGGTAGTCGTTCATCCGAGTAGTCGTTCGTCCGCATTCGATTAGCGATCTCTGAGCGACTGCGGTGATCAGCTTGCGGCAGCTTCAGTAGAAGTCCGAGCAACTGAGGAAGTACCCACACTGCGGACAGACCAACTTGCAGTGATTTTGCTGCAGTGCGCTAGAGCAGTTGGGACAAACTTGTGAGGGCTGCACCGACGCCTTCTGGGCGTTCTTCAGCGCAGATTCGGTGCGGAGAATGAGATTCGGGTTTTGTCGTGCGCCGTCCGTCATGTTCGCACCGAGGTAGAAGGCAGATGTTGCCAGCATAGATGAAATTCTTTCCGTCCGGTGGTGCAAATTGTGCACTATTTCACGCGTCCAAAAGAGCGAAAGCCTCGTCGGTGCCTGTACCTGCGTCATTAGCGCTGACGCGAATTCAGTGGGATTTTATGCGGGAGTCTCTTTAATGCGAAGCGGGCGTGTAGGTCCACCGAGCGCCGCACGCGCGACCGCACAAGCCCCGAAATCTGTGTCAGAGAGAGCTCGTGCGGGCCCCACTAGAGTGGTTAAAAGTTAATATAACTATTGTGGTCACAGCTCACCCGGAATAGGTCAGGGGACCCGCTCACAAGAAATTTAGCCGCCCAGGATAAGACCTGGCGCAGGAAAAGGTTCGACATGGGAGGTCGTAACAAACGTGAAAAAGACAATGATTGCAGCCCTAGCCGCCTTGATGTTAGCCGGAGCTCTCAGTGCCGTGAGTGGAGCCACCTCCGTGGGGTCGCTTAATACCGTGGTTGTCATTGCGGAGGGCTCCGCACCCATGCCTTTGGCCTTACCTTCCTGCGATGAAGGAAAGTGATTAGGCGTCCCGGCCAATCGCTCAAAGCAACTCAGCTCGAGAGCGACAAGGAGAAACGTATCAAAAACATTCTGATTCTCGTCACTTGCAGGCAGGCGATGGCGGACCGCAACCGGTGTGCGCTCTGGGCAAGCCTTGCAACAACCACCACGAAAGATTGCTAGCGGGGCTATTTGGGACAACTTCCCAGAAGTGGAAAAGCACTCTGGAAGCCGCCCGAGCAGGGCTCAAACTCGCGCGGCTTGTGCTTTTGGGATGGCGCTTGTGTTGTGCCGATTTCAGAGATATGCTTGATAGGCGTCATGCATCTCCGCCCGACTGATTACGTCCTCTGGTGCGTAGGCCCCCTCATGCAGTTAGGGGTGCTGGTGGCGATGTACAGGCGTGGATTACACCGCGATTATCCTTACTTTTTCAACTATACGATCCTGCAAGTCCTTACCGAGCCCATTCTCTTCGTGATCGAAAAGCATTCGTACACGATGTACTACTGGGGCTACTATGTTTCGATAGCACTCAGCGCTCTGATTTCGTTTGCGGTTCTTCACGAGATTTTCCACGACGCATTTCGTCCCTATGAGGCCTTGCGAGACTTGAGTGTGATCTTATTTCGCTGGTCGGCGTTGCTGGTGCTTTTGGTCGGGGTGATGTGGGCCATCACGGCCGTGCAGTCGAGCCAGGTTGACGCGATTACTAACGGAATTCTTCTGGCGCAACGTAGCGTTCGCTTAATGCAGTGTGGATTGGTGTTTTTTCTTTTGCTTTTCAGCGAATATCTTGGCATCTCGCGACGCCACGTTCTGTTTGGTATCGCGCTGGGATTCGGTATTTTCGCCTCCGTCAGCATGTTGTTTGCGGCAGCCGTGGCGCACGGGACATTTGTGCATCTGCCGGTTTTGCGCCGGATCAACAGCGCAGCCTACGACGTCTCTGTCTTGATCTGGCTGGGATACGCCGCGCTAGCCCCAGTTCGTGGCCGGGTTCCTTCAGGGTCCGCCCGATCCAAGGACTGGAATTATGCCTTGGAAGATGCCAGGGTTCAGCCTACGGAAGACAGCCTTCTGGATACGATGGATCGCACGGTTGAACGTCTGCTCTATCCAGAAGTTAAGGCCACCAGTGTTGCTGCCGGCAATCGCTCTTTGGGGTGATTGTTCCCGCCGTCCGAGTTCCTTCCGCTCGTGGAAAGCCAGTTGTTGTTCTTAGTCGCAGCTAAATCGGCGTTTTAGTTTTGCGCGCTGGATTGAAGAACGGCAGAGGACGGACCGTGGCTGACACCTTATGACGTACCGCTTCCACGGTTATTTCCATCTGCAGCGTGGCGCCTGGCGTTGCATGCTGGGGTTCCAGACTCGCCAGCGCGATCAGCTTTTTCAGTAACGGCGACCACGTAGTCGAGGTTGCTTTCCCCACCTGATCTCGTCCCTTGTACACGGGTACATGCACCCGCGACGCGGTGGCAGGCGTCTGCGGCGCGAGGCCCATCCGGTCGAACAGCGATTCGACTTCATTCCAGTCGATTTCCAGCCCCATCAGAAGCCGTCGAGGTCCTGTCTGCTTTTCTTCCAGCAGCGCTTTCCGGCCAATGAAGTTTTCCTTTTCATAGTGAACGAGCTTGCCCAGGCCGACTTCGGCGGGAGTGTATCTTTGTGAAGGGATCAGCGCCTTCTTGCTGCTGATATAGTCAACGTCGGCCAGGATGAGTCCGGCTTCGATGCGGGCCACATCGAGAGCCAGCATGCCCGTGGGATGTATATCGAATCCCCGGCCTGCCTCCATCAACTCGTCCCAAACCTGGATTGCGTCTGACCACGGGATCCAAATCTCGTACCCCAAATCGCCGGTATAGCCGGTGCGCGAAATATCCACGGCCACGCCGCCGATTTTGCCACTGGTCTTGCGGAAGTATTTGAGATTCTCGATGTCGGCCTCGGCGACGCTCTTCAGCAGCTTGGACGACGTTGGCCCTTGCAACGCGAGTGCGGCGACCTGCTCGGTGATCTCCTCGATCTGCACGTCCAGCCCAATGGCGTTCTGGCGAAACCAGCGCAGATTGGGGTCGGCAGCGGTCCAGCGATAGCGGTTTTCCTCCAATCGCGTGATGGTGCCATCGTCAATGATCTTGCCTTCCTCGTCACACCAGCAGCAGTAAATTACCTGTTCGACGGCGACCTTGTTGATGTCGCGGGCGATGACGCGATTGACGAAGCGGGTCGCATCGCGGCCGGTGATTATGTACTTGTAAAGCGGTGTTACGTCGATGAGCGCTGCGGCGTTGCGGATGGCGTTGTACTCGTGCTCGTGATGAGTCTCGTAGGCACTGACCGCATAAAATCCAGACCACTCGCGATAGTTCAGGCTCTGGCAGAGTGGGAGGGTTCGCTCGTGGACTGCTGTTCCTATGGGCACCGTGACTCCTGGTTTGCTTCGACGTGCGCGGATTATAGCTACCGCGAGCGCTGCACGGCAAGGTTGACCGTACGTTGCGGCGCGCTCCTAATCTGCTGAAGAAGCGCACCAAAACCACTGAGCGTCTTCTGCCAACGCCAGCGGCTGACGACAAATCCGCCCCCAGCCTTTAGAATGAGGCGCGCCCCACGAATCGCGATGCATTGGGATCCTCATGACGCTCGGCTTTGCGAGTAACCGGACGCAGAAACTCGCACAAGGAGAACATGAGCTCGAGGGATTCAGCGAAATACGATGCCATCGTGATCGGCGGCGGGCACAACGGTTTGGTGAACGCCGCCTATCTTGCGCGAGCAGGAAAGAAGGTGCTGGTGCTGGAGCGCCGCCACGTTCTAGGCGGCGCCGCAGTCACGGAGGAAATCTTTCCCGGCTTCAAGTTCTCGGTTTGCTCGTACGTCGTTTCGCTGCTGCGGCCTGAAATCATCCGCGACCTCGATCTTCCACGGCATGGTCTTGAGATTCTTCCCCTCGATGGCACCTTCACGCCGATGTTGAACGGCGACCATTTGTGGCGGGTGAACGATCATGGGAAAACCATGCGGGAGATTCGGCGCCATTCCCAGTTCGATGCGGAGGCCTACGAAGAGTTCGGTAAGGCCATGCTGCAGATGTGCCGCTTCGTGAAGCCGATCCTCGGAATGGTGCCGCCCGATCCGACCACTCTGAACCCGAAAGACCTGTTCAAGCTGCTCTTTCTCGGCCGCCGCTTCAAGGACCTGAGTGGCGAAGACAAATACAACCAGGTACAGCTCATGACGATGAGCGCCATCGACTTTCTCGACCAGTGGTTCGAGACCGATGTGCTCAAGGCGACGATGTCGGCATCGGGAATCATCGGCACCTTTCTGGGAGTGCGCTCTCCAGGGACAGCCTACGTGCTGCTCCACCATTACATGGGCGAGATCGACGGAGCTTTCCGCGCCTGGGGTTTCGCACGCGGCGGGACGGGAGCCATCTCCAACGCAATCGCCGATGCGGCACGCGAGTTTGGCGTCGAGATCAAGACGCAGACCGCAATCGCGCAGATTCTGGTTCGGGATGGTAAAGCAGTAGGAGTCGCGACCACGACTGGCGACGAGTACTACGCCTCTGTCATCTCGTCGAGCGTGGACCCCAATCTTACCTTTCTGAAGATGATCGAGCCTCAGCACCTGAGTGACGAATTCCGCAGCGAGGTGAAGCGTTACAAGTACCGTGGCTCCTCGGGAAAGGTGAACCTCGCGCTCGATGGCCTGCCCAACTTCACCTGCTTGCCGGGCGAAGGGCATCATCTGCGCGGCGCCATCTCCATCTCGCCAAGCGTCGACTACATGGAGCGCGCCTACGATGACGCCAAATACGGCAACTACTCGCGGCGGCCGTACATTGACATGGTCATTCCCAGTCTCACCGATCCGTCGGTCGCGCCGCCCGGCAAGCACATGATGTCGTGCTTTGTGCAGTACGCCCCGTACAAGTTGAAAGAGGGTACGTGGGACGAGAAGCGCGAGGCTTTTGGCGACAACGTGATCGACACTATCTCCCAGTTCGCGCCCAACCTGAAGAACATCATTGTTGGCCGACAGGTGGTAACGCCGCTCGATCTCGAGCGCGAATTTGGGCTGACCGAGGGAAACATTTTCCAGGGTGAACTCTCTTTGGAGCAGTTGTTCTTCTTGCGTCCTGTGCCGGGCTTTGCGCAGTACAAGTCGCCTATCAAGAACCTGTGGATGTGCGGTTCGGCCACGCATCCGGGTGGAGGCATCATGGGTGCGCCCGGACGGCTAGCAGCGCTGGAGATCCTGAAGCACTCAAAGGGGACCAGTTAGTCATGGCGCAGACACGCGACGTCGTGATCCTCGGCGCCGGACACAACGGGCTGGTCACAGCCTTCTATCTCGCCAAGGCAGGATTTAAGCCGCTCGTGCTTGAGCGCAGACCGACTGTTGGCGGCTGTGCCATCACGGAGGAATTCCATCCTGGCTTCCGCTGCTCGCGGCTGGCCCACAGCGCCGGACCGATAAGGCCCGACATTGTGCGGGACATGGATCTGGCGAAGCATGGGCTGAAGACCTACTCATCGGATGTACGAGTGCTGTCGCTATCGTCTGACGGGAAGCCACTTATTCTGTACAGCGATATCGCCAAGTCCCAGCAGGAGATCGCCAAATTTTCGCAGAAGGATGCCACGAATTACGTTGAATTTCAGAAGCCCTTGGCCCGTATCGGCGAAGTTGCCAACCTGCTGATGACTATGACGCCGCCTGACCTGGAAGATCCGGCAGCAGGCAATTTGTGGGAACTGGTAAAGGCTGGCCGCAGGGTACGTGGCTTGGGCGAGAAGGACCTCTATCGCATGATGCGATGGGGACCAATGGCCGTGGCAGATCTGGTCGCCGAGTGGTGTGAGACTGAATTATTGCGCGGCACCATCGCCGCGCAGGGAATCTTCGGGACATTTCTCGGGCCGTGGTCCGCAGGCTCCAGTGCGACGTTGCTTTTGCGTTGCGCGTCGGATGGAAATCCTGCAGGGTCTGCCTCGTACATTGTAGGAGGGGTGGGCGCTCTCACGGCGGCCATGGCTTCGGCAGCGACCGAAGCCGGAGCGGAGGTTCGGACATCCTGCGAAGTGGTAAGCATCAAGGTGAAGGACGGCGCTGCCACCGGGGTCGTTCTCGCCAACGGTGACGAGATCGATGCCCGGACTGTCGTCTCCAATGCCGACCCGAAGCGCACCCTGTTCGGGCTTATTGATCCGCAGTATCTGGAGCCGAGCTTTCTACAGAAGCTCCAGCATTACCGGATGAACGGTACGGTCGCCAAAGTGAATCTGGCGCTCGGCGGCTTGCCGAAATTCAAGGACTTGAACGGTGATGCGTCCATTTTGTCCGGCAGAATTCAAGTGTCGCCCGACATCGACTACCTGGAACGGGCCTTCGATGCCTCGAAGTATGGAGAGTTTTCGCAGCATCCGTACCTGGAGGCGACTATCCCCACATTGTGGGATCAATCGCTCGCACCGCCGGGCAAGCATGTAATGTCGGTCTATATGCAATACGCGCCGTTCCATCTGCGCAACGACGACTGGGACTGCCAACGCGATGCTCTGGGCGACACGGTTGTGAAAACCCTCGCCGAATACGCCCCCGATCTGCACGGGCTAATCGAAGCCGTCGAGGTGATCACGCCCAAAGACCTGGAGCAAACCTACGGACTCACCGGCGGACACATCTTCCACGGCGAGTTGGCCCTCGACCAGTTATTCACCATGCGACCGCTGCTGAACTGGGCGCAATACCGAACACCAATCAAGAACCTGTATCTATGCGGGTCGGGCACCCATCCGGGGATTGGACTGACTGGCGGGTCGGGGGGAACGCTGCGAGAGCAGTAATTGCGAACAGACGCAAGTGAGACAAAAATCACTCAACCGCGGATTTTCACGGATCTTCGCGGATGTCGTCAATCGTGAGGTCACCTTTAGATTGAAATGAATCTTATCCGTGGAAATCCGTGTCAATCGGTGGTTGCTTTACAACACAATTGGCGAGATCCGGCTCTCTCTTCAAATCCGCCGCCAGCAGTCGATGAAACAAATGTTCTCCGGCCTCCCGCCGCACGGATAAACGCCCTGCGCCATAGGCTCGCGAGTGCAAGCCGCGCTGAACTGCCTCGCAGATACCCACATCTTCATCGTTCACTCGCTCGCCGACAGCGATGCTTTGCCGGTTGCGTTCGGTAGCAGACTCGCTCACGTTGTCGAAGTAGAAATCGAAGATGACCTTGCAGTGATCGACTCCATCGGGCAGAACGAGGTTGGTGTCCATGTAGCCCTGATAGAGATTGATCATGAAGTTGGGATACTGCCAGAAGTACCGGGCGCGATCGCCCGTGCGAGTGGCCGCGGTGGCCGCGTCTTCATTTGGGGTGACCATCGGGCTTGACTGCAGGCAGTATCGATCTTCGTTCTCGATGGTGTACTGCTTGTACTCGAGCACGCTGTTTAGCGCCTTGTGCAGGTGTGGAACGTGGTAGCCGCCGTCGAGGTAGTTATCCACGAACACCTTCCAGTTGCAGTTCAGGCTGTACGAGCGCCGCTCGAAGAAATGCACTGAGTTAAGATTGAGCGGCGCAACACGCTGCGCCAGTCGTCCCAGAAAATCCGCCAGGGGCGCGGCTTTCGGGTCGAGGTTGACGAAAACGAACTGCTCCCAGGTTTCCACCTGCATGGGTACAAGACCGTTCTGCGCGCGATCGAACGAGCAGACGCCTTCAAACTCTGGCGCGCCCTTCAACGAGCCGTCAAGACCATAGCTCCAGCCGTGATACGGACAACGAAGAATGCTGGCCTTGCCTTGCTCCTCGGTCATGACGGCGGCGGCGTGGTGCCGGCAGACGTTGTAGAACGCACGCAACTCGCGGTCATTGCCACGTACAATAACCAGCGGTTCACCGGAAAGGTCGCCGGTCACGTACTGGCCGGGCTGCTGCAACTGATCCACTCGCGCCACTACCTGCCACGTGCGCCTAAATACGTTCTGGCGCTCGAGGTCGGCGACACGCGCATCCACATACCACGACGCCGGAATGGTGTAGGCCTGATCGAGCGGGCTCCGGTCATTGTAGGAGGCTAGGATGTCGTCCAACGGAGTGTCCATGAATACGGGCCCCTGATGCGGGTTCGCCGAAATCATAGCAGGCGACTGCGCAACAAAAGAGTTGACGCCCAGCCGCCGTCGTGTTTCCTTGTCCCCATGCGTTCCCCAGCAGAGTCTCTGGAAGTCGTACAGGCCACGCCAGCTGACGTGGGCGAGGTCGCGCCGCTGTTCGATGCCTACCGGCAGTTCTACAAGAAGCCGCCCGACGTAGAAGCGGCGCGCCGCTTCTTGTTCGCACGATTGAGCAAGGCCGAGTCGGTGCTCTTCCTCGCTCGTCACGACGCGCGAACAGTCGGCTTTGTGCATCTGTATCCCGTATTCTCGTCGGTCAATTTGACGCGATTGTGGATCCTCAACGACCTCTATGTGATTGCGGAGGCCCGCAAGCTTGGCGTGGGACGCGCGCTGATGAAGCGCGCTCATCAACTGGCAGAAGACACGCAAGCCGACAGCCTGACCTTGGAGACGGCGATCGACAATCATGCCTCGCAAAAGCTGTACGAAAGCCTGGGCTGGAGGCGCGACGAGGAGTTCTACAGATATTGTTTGCCGTTGTGAGCGGATTCTGGCGATTTGAAGGGGCACAGCTTTAGCTGCGCCGTATGGATTGCATCAAGAACTCGGCTTCGGCCACTGAGGGAACGCGAATGGGGATGCCAACGACGCGGACTTAATGGCGCACCTAATGCAAGGGTCCACAACCAGTCCGCAATCGGCTTCGCCTGAGCGTCCTCCACAACCCAAGCGGGTACTGGGTTTCCGCGACCTGGTTATGTTCTACGTGGTTGCCACGCTGAGCCTGCGCTGGATTGCGGTTGCGGCCAGCGCCGGACCGAGCACAGTGGTGATCTGGCTGATCGGTCTGGCGACCATCTTCATTCCGCTTGCGCTCTGCGTACTCGAACTCTCCTCGCGCTATCCGCAGGAAGGCGGGATGTATGTCTGGAGCAAGCGCGCCTTCGGCGACTTCGCCGGTTTTCTGACCGGATGGATTTACTGGACCAGCAACCTCCCATACTTCCCCGCAGTGCTTTACTTCGCGGCCAGCAACGCCCTTTACGTCGGCGGCAGCAAGTGGAAGGGGCTGCAAGGGAGTGCCACATTCTTCATGGCGTTTTCGCTGCTCGGCCTGGGACTGGCTCTGGCCCTGAACGTCGTTGGCCTCGACATTGGCAAGTGGCTGAGCAACCTGGGAGCGATAGGAACGTGGCTGCCGATCGCCCTGCTCTCCGTTGTCGGAGTGATCGCCTGGATGAAGTTCGGCTCGGCCACAAGTTTCTCCGCCACGTCGATGAAACCGTCGCTCCAGTGGGGAACGATCGGCGTCTGGTCCACCGTGCTCTATGCATTCAGCGGCGCGGAGTCGGCTTCCTTCATGGGCGGCGAGATCAAGAATGCGCGACGCACCATTCCGCGTGCGTTGCTGGTCGCCGGAGTTCTCATCACAGCGGGCTACATACTGGGAACGGTGGCGATTCTGATCGTGCTGCCGCACAGTCAACTGAACAGCCTGGAAGGCATCATGCAGGCGATCTCCAGCAGCGCCGAGCGAGTAGGCTGGAGCGGTCTAGGACCGGCGGTGGCTCTCCTGATCTGCGTCTCCAATCTCGGCGGAGTCGGCGCTTACCTGGCGGCGCTGTCGCGCATTCCGTTCGTCGCCGGCATCGATCGCTTTCTGCCGCCGGCATTCGCTCGCGTCCACCCGAAATGGGGCACGCCTTACGTTTCTCTGATCGTGCAATCGCTCTGCTGCGTGCTCTTCATCCTGCTGGGACAATTCGGCAGCACTGTCCACGGCGCGTACCAGGTGCTGGTGAGCATGACCATCATCACCAACTTCGTTCCCTATCTGTTCATGTTCGCGGCGATGGTTCGCTTGCAGCGCGAGCCGATCGAGCCCGGGGTGGTCCGAGTACCGGGCGGAAAACCGGTTGCGATCGCGTTGGCGACGGTAGGCTTCGTGACTACGTGCGCGGTCATTCTGGGCTCGGTCGTTCCCGATGCCAGCGAGCCGAACAAGGTTTTCGCAGTCGCGAAGATCCTGGTGCTCAACGCGATTCTATTTGGCGGAGGGATATTGCTGTACACCTGGGGGAGGAGAAGATCGGGAACGAACCATCCAGGTTGGCGGTAGGACGGATAATCGGTTGTCCACGATTAACGCTCTGGCACGAACGTCGCAAAGTCACAATCCATCGTGTAGACCGTGTCGCCGCTACACAGCCAATGCCAGACTGGAGCGAGAAATACGAAATAACAAATGTGAAATCGCCATTTCACAAGTGATCGAAGGTCGGATGGCTCTCTTGCGCTGGTCCGCCTAGTCGGGGCGAGTGACGGTTAATAGGAGATACAGGTCTGGGCGATCAAGGCGCCGCCGAGCCGCGCCTTGCGGCGCTTTGCGATTGCTTTGGCGCGCAGCGTCCCGGCTCGTTACCAATAACCGGCTTCGATCTCGATCATCGGCACTTATGAGAGCGTTTCGCCAACTTCGGAAGGAAGCCTCAGATCGCTTAGTAGCTCGGTGAGCACAACCGGCACCATCAACACCTGCCGGTCCTCCAGCGCCTTGTCCAGCAGCTGTGCATTCTCGCCCTTGCTGCCTTCCAGACCAGTTCCGCATTTAGGTGTGTCCGGATTGCACGGGTAGTGCGGGCCTTCAGGCCCGCGTATGCGCCAAGAAGAAAGACCGCCTAAGCAGCTGAGGTCATCGACCTCAGCTGCTTAGGCGTGGCCTTTGGGCGCGGCGAACGCGGCTGAAGCGCCGCACTACCCGAACGAGCGGATACACTAATCCCGGAACCGCTATAGGAAAGCAATCCAGGTGCTGGTGTCGGCGGCAATCATCGGTCAGCTTTCAGCTCTGCCAAGGTACGGGTGAACCTCACTTTTCCTCGGAGCTGCCGTAGGCGAGCGTAAGCTTGCGAGGCCGCAACCAGTTGCAGTCCCGTACGGACGGTCTGGGTGATACCGGTGCCGCTGGCTCGTTGGCTTTTTCGAGGAGCCCGATGGGTATCTCCACCGTGATCTTGCGCGCTGTCCATAATGCCCTTCATAATACTGTATTTAATACCAGCATTGAGTATGGCATCTCGAACCAAGCACGGCAGGTGGCCCGCTCTAGCGCCTCCCAATAACTTGGGTGCCCCGTTCTAGCCCGGTTTTGGCTAGGGCGGGGCAGTTAAGGGTTTTGTCGATCCACGCCCCTACGCTGCTACGAGCAGACCAGCCCGCGACTGAACACCCTCTGCTCCTTGTCGGAGCTCGCCTGATGGACGGTCAACGTTCGGATCTGGTAGCCGATTCCCAGTGCCTCATACACCGACGCCAGCAAGTCCGATATTTCCTGAAGGTTGTCTTCTGCGAACGCTACGATTGAAGGCCCCGACCCGCTAAGACATACGCCAAGCAGATCTTCGTGCTCAAGGTGCAGCGCCTGCTCCAATCCTGGTACTAGCTTCTGCCGAAATGGTTGATGCAAGCGATCGCCCAGGGCCTGCTTCAGCAACGAGAAATCCCCGCTTTGCAGCAACTGCAGCAGCAGCGACATCCTCTGCAAGTTGAAGACGACGTCGCCGCGCGGAATAAGACCTGGAAGGACCATCCGCGAGTCTGCTGTGGCCAACGGAATGTCCGGAGTCAAAACCACAAAGCTCAGCGACTCCGGCCATCGAAACGTCGTCGCATAGACCGAGCCATCTGGCAATTGACAACTTGCGGTGAGTCCTCCTAACACGGCAGCCGAGGCATTGTCGGGATGGGCCTCCAGCGCGCATGCGGCATTGATGATCGCCTGCATCGGCAGCGGTCCCGCTATTGCCTCGTACAGCCGAAGGCCGGCCACCGTGGCGGCAGCACTGCTGCCGAGCCCGGCCCGCATGGGAATCTCGCTGTGCACTTCCACACTCAGAGACGGGAAGGAACTGGTATTCTGGCGCGCTAGGAACCTGAAAGCTCGCTCGATATAGTTCTCCCCGCACAGTTCCTGGCCCACAAAGCGAAACTCCAGCTTGCCATGTCCCGGTACGGTTCTCACGCAAAGGCGCAGATACAACTGCACTGCGACGGCAAGCGTGTCAAAGCCAGGCCCCAGATTTGCGATCGATGCCGGAACCTTAATCTCGAATGGCTCCTGAGATTCAACCCATGCAGTGTTCATGCGTGCGACTCTCCCTGGAGCGCATGTTCAACCTGCTGCGCCTTGATGATGAAATCGGTGTCCTTGAGAGCGTGGCCCGTCAGGATAGCGACCACCACGGCGTCGCGATCGATCTTTCCTCGCGCCGTAAGCTTGCGCAACGCGGCGAGTGTGGTGGCCGATGCCGGTTCGCAACCGATGCCATCGCGTCCAATCATGGCTTTCGCTTCGGCAATCTCTTCGTCTGTCACATCCATGACAAACCCGTTGCTATGCTGGACCGCGCGCAGCGCCTTCTTCCACGACCGCGGATTGCCGATGCGAATCGCGGTCGCAGCCGTCTCGGGTTGCTCCACTGGCGTTAGCTCAGTAGCACCGGAGCGCCACATCTGTGCGAACGGGTTGGCTCCTTCAGCTTGAACCACGATGAATCGCGGGACCTTGTCCAGCAATCCAGCGGCTTGCAGCTCAACAAACGCCTTGCCAAATGCCGACGTATTGCCGAGATTGCCGCCAGGGACGATCACGTAGTCCGGCGGTTCCCACCCAAGCTGTTCGAGCATTTCAAACATCGCCATCTTTTGTCCTTCAAGGCGAAACGGATTGATGGAGTTCAGGAAGTAGAGATCGCGGGCTGGCGTGTCAAGCATCCGTTCGAGCGCCAGATCAAAGCTTCCATCCACCTGCACCACTTCCGCTCCGAAGTCGAGCGCCTGCGCCAGCTTGTTTTGCGAGACCTGTCCGGCGGGGAGGTACACCTTGGCGGTTAGCCCGGCGCGCGCGGCATAGGCTGCAAGCGACGCTGCGGTGTTTCCCGTGGAAGCGCAGCCGACAGATTTTGCGCCGACATACACCGCCTCAGTCATGCCGACAGTCATCCCGAGATCTTTAAAACATGCGGTCGGATTCCAACCCAGATGCTTGAAGTTGAGATTGCGCACACCGCACCATTGCGCGGTTCTCTGGCCTCGCACCAGAGGATTGTTGCCCTCCGACATGGTCACGAAATCGGAATAGCAGTTTGGCAGGAACTCGCGAAAACGCCAGACACCACTTGCATCCAGGGGAGCATAGGAGCATCGTCGCTCAAGCCATCTGCGCTTCAGTTCCGTGGGAGTCTGAGCGACGCTGTCAACCACCACTTCCAGCAGATCGGCGCAAACAGGACAAGACAGTGCCCGATCGTGAAGGTCCAAAGTCGCGGCACAATCCGGGTTGCTACAACGCAAATGCATGAAGATAGCTCCTATTTCAGTATGGGCATTCTGACTGGCGTCTCCGCCAGGAAATCGAAGTTGCCGATCTCGGCCAGCGCCGCCAACAGCCGGCTCTCCCGGCATTCCTCGAGGGTAATGACAAACGGCAGTTCTGACTTTGAATGGCCTGGCTTCTGGAACACGGCGTCGATGTTGATGTGATATCTGGAAAATACACCTGCCAGCGCTGCAATGATTCCTGGCCGGTCGCGGACAACGAAGCGCACATACTGCGGCAATTCCAGATCGTTCGTTACCTCGTGCGAAGTAGCGGCTGGGCGGTGCGACGTCGCTGATCCATTCGATCCATGCCGTACCACTTGGAGAAGGTCAGAGACCACGGCGACAGCGGTCGGATTTCCTCCCGCCCCTGCGCCGGAAAAAGCAACATCTCCGCCAAATTCTCCGGTGCTTACGACCAGGTTCTGGCTTCCCGAAACTTGCGCCAGGGGAGACTCCATTGGCACAAGCGAAGGTTCTACGACCGCGTGGGCTTTTCCTTCGCTTATGCTTGCCGTGGAAATCTGCCGTATGGTGCAGCCCAGGTCGTGCGCGTATTCGAAGTCGAGGGCGCTGACATCTTGGATAGAGCGGCACGCTACCTGTTCGGGTCGGAGTTCAAGATTCAGCCCGACTCGCGCCAGGATCACCAGCTTGGCGCCCGCATCCAAACCATCGATGTCGTCGGTTGGATCAGCTTCCGCGAATCCTGCGCGCTGCGCCTCGCAGAGAGCTTCCGCAAACGAAATACCTGCCTGCTCGATCCTGGTCAGGATGTAATTGCAGGTTCCGTTGAGAATGCCGCGAACCTTGATCAAGCGGTCGCCCGCGAGTCCGTCGCACAGACCTGAGAGCACCGGAACGCCACCGGCCACGCACGCTCCGAAACTCAGCGACTGCCCGTGGTCTGACGCGACCTGCAGCAGTTCCGATCCAAAGTGCGCAATCAATTGCTTGTTGGCGGTCACCACGGATTTACCCGATTGCAGTGCGCGTCGCACCCAATCGTGCGCCGGGTCGAGCCCGCCCATCAATTCGACTACCACGTCCACATCGGACGCCAGCACATCTTCCATGTCTTCCGTCCACATCACATCAGGCGGAATCCAATCCGCTTTCTTGCGAGCTACGTTCCGGTTACAGACGTGCGTCAGTTGCAGCGAATGTCCCTCGCCCCGGGCACAGAGAAGGCGTGCGACGGCGCTGCCTACCGTTCCGAACCCAAGCAAGGCGATCTTGCAGCTTGCGTCAGCGACATATCCTGGCCGTTGGAAATATGAAAGGGAAGTCGTCATGGCTACACAGCCTCCGCACGGGAATCGCTTTGAGCCGCGAAAGTTGGCATTGGCGAACTGCGGGTCGCAGAACGAGTCTCGGCGAAGCGACTCGTGTTCGTCGCCTCAAAGAAATGCTGATGAAGTCGCTGCACCGCCCGTGGAACATCCTGTTCTTCCACCACGAAGCTGATGTTGATCTCCGATGCCCCTTGGGAAATCATGTGCACGTTGACGTTCGCGGCTGCAACCGTGCTGAACACGCTCGCGGCGATACCGGCTCGTCCGCGAATGTGCTTGCCCACGAGGCAGATGATGGCCTTTCCGTCCTCGACTTCCACCTCTCCCAGCTTCTTCAGATCGTGTACCAACGCACTCACCTCGCGCGATGCCTCAAGTGCCACCGAAACGCTGACCTCCGAGGTCGAGACCATGTCCGCCGCACACGCGTGGCGATCGAATGCCTCGAACACGGCGCGCAGAAAGCCGTGCGCCATCAGCATGCGCGGTGACTTCACGTTGATGACTCTCATCCCCGCTTTCGCGGCAATGGCGCGGAACACCGTCCGGCTGCGCGGAGCGCGGGCGCGAATGCAAGTGCCTTGGCTTTCCGGCTGGCGCGAGTTCAGCACGTGGACAGGAATGTTCTTTTCCACCGCGGGGATCAGCGTCGCCGGGTGTAGTACCTTCGCGCCGAAGAATGCCAGTTCTGACGCTTCGTCGAAACCGATGACATCGATGCGTTGCGCTTGCGGGCACAGCCGCGGATCGGTGGTCATCATTCCTTCCACGTCAGTCCAAATCTCGATTCGCCGGGCATTCAGCGCTGCGCCGATGATGGCAGCCGAAAAGTCCGAGCCGCCCCGGCCGAGGGTGGTGGGCACACCCTCGGCGGTCGCTCCGATGAAACCACCCATTACGGGAACCTTGTTGGCTTGCAAGAGAGGCTTCACGTGATGACGCAACCGGTCACTGACCTGATCGAACAGCGGAACCGCTCTGGTATGGCTGGCGTCAGTGATGATGCAGTGGCGGGAATCGACCAGCACGGAATTGATCCCGCGCGCTGCAAGAGCGGCGCTGACGATTCGACTCGACAGCAACTCACCCACGGCAAGGATGTTGTCGGTGCTGCGAGGAGTCAGTTCTCCCAACGCTGAAATGCCGCGCAGCACATCCTGCGTCGAATCGAGGAGAGCCTGCACTTCCTGGCGGACAGCGGCTTCGCGAGGCCCGCTGACCAAGGCAGATAAAACTGCGAGATGCCGCTGGCGAATTTTGCGAAGCAGCTTTAACGCCTCGTGCAGCGCTCCGGAAGCGGCGGCGCTCGACATCGCCACCAGCGCGTCCGTCACGCCGGCCATCGCGCTGACCACGACGACCGGCTGTTCATCGAGGCGGGCGCGTACGATGTCGGCCACGCGGCCAATTGCCGTCTCGTTTTCTACTGACGTTCCACCAAACTTCATTACGATCATGCTGGCTCCCCGTTCTGAAATGGTCCATAAACGCAAAACCCACCAGCCTTTAGGGCGGTGGGTCATTTGATCTTGTCCTTGAAGTCGCTCTAAGAACTATTGCTGATCTCCCCGCCCGTGCTGATGCGCACACTTGTCCGCGATGTTGTTGTTGTGTTCAGTGCCCGGAACGTGAGGCGGAATGGTGACATGAGATTGAGATACAGTAGAGCAACTTCAGAACGGAGTCAACCGAAATCGTGCGAAGGCAGGGCGGTAGCGCACCCTTCTTCAAGTACTCTCAGGATATTCCCTTTTTGTCGGACATCGCGCGGCGCCAAGGATGAAACAGCAGACCCAACGCTAATAGCCTATTAGTGCTATATACATACCATGCTAAAGTGTTGGTTACAGCATCGCGTAGAATGCCCCTTGCGGGCGCTCCGGGAGCCCCAAGGCGACGACTAGGTCTGAGGACGAGGAAAACTACGTTCACCTACGCCGACGCGCTCTGCGGTCAAATCGGTGTTCCATTTTGGAACGCGTCTCTTATGCGGCAGCCCCAGGCTATCGCCGTTGCAAAATCGAGGATGCCATCGACTTGCAGCCTCGTGCCGCCTCGTCGGTAGCGATCTTTCTGTTACTCTTCCGAAGTCAATTTCTTCTTGGAATGGAGTTCTTCGCCCGATGCCGTATCGACACTTGCGTGGTTTCTTTGCTGTCTCCCTCGCTTTCACCCTCTGCCTCTACGCCTCCGCTGCCGACAAATCCAAGTCTTCCTCCAGTGCGAGCCAGCCATCCTACGAGCTGCCTCAACCGCAGCGCGAGACTCTCGACTACGGCATGTACCAGCGAATTCGCGACGAAGGCATCGGCTCATTCCCATGTGATGGAGTATGCCTCGGCGCTGGACGACGACATCGGGCCGCGCCTGACCGGTTCGGCCAACCTGAAGCACGCCAACGAGTGGACGCGCGATCAGTTCACCGCGATGGGCTGCAGCAACGCGCACCTCGAGGACTGGGGCGAGTTCGGCATGGGATGGCAGCAGCTCAACACTTGGGTCCGCATGACCTCGCCCGATACGGCGGTGTTCATCGCCCAGGCAGCCCCGTGGTCTCCGGCGACGAATGGCGCGATCAATGCGCCTGCGATCTGGATTGACATCAAGGACGCCAAGGACCTCGATCAATACAAGGGCAAACTGGCCGGAAAGATCGTGCTCTATGGCGCGATGCGAGATGTGCCTCCCGTCGACAAACCGCTCTGGGTGCGCTTGGACGACGCCGAATTGAAGAAGCTCACGGAGTATCCGCTTAAGCCGCGCGACCGGGACAGTTCCTCCAGCAGTACATGAAGCGGCTGGAACTGCGCCAGAAAGTGGGACAGTTTCTGGCAGACGAGCATGCACTGGCGGTCGTCACCCCAAGCCGCGACGGCCGTGATGGGGGAGGTTCCGGCGGCACCATTTTCGACGACAGTGGCGCCGGCTTTGGCTGGGAGGCTTACAAGCGCGAGCACGCCAATCCGCTTCCCGTCGTGGTGATGGCCATTGAGAATTATGGGCGCGTGTATCGACTGCTGAAGGCGCATGTCCCGGTCACGATGGAAATGAACGTCGATACCAAGTTCACCGGCGATCACGAGCACGGCTACGACACCATCGCGGAAATCCCCGGCACCGATCCCAAGCTGAAAGACGAGGTTGTAATGGTTGGCGGGCATCTCGATTCGTGGGCGTCCGCTACCGGCGCAACCGACAATGGCGCAGGAACAGTTGTGGCCATGGAAGTGATGCGCATCCTCAACACTCTCCAGGTGAAGCCGCGTCGCACCATCCGCGTCGCGTTGTGGACGGGAGAGGAAGAAGGCGAGTTCGGCTCCTACGGTTACGTCAAGCAGCATTTCGGCAACGTGCCGCTGTCCACTGCGCCCGACCAGCTCAAGCTGCCGGAATGGGTACGCAAACCCAGCGGTCCGGTGCAGCTCAAGCCCGATCAGCAGAAGATTTCCGGCTACTTCAACCTGGACAACGGCAGTGGAAAGATCCGTGGCATTTACTTGCAGGAGAATGCCGCCATCGCGCCCATCTTTGCGCAGTGGATTGAGCCGCTCAAGGACCTGGGCGTCACTACGCTGACGATGCGCAACACCGGAGGCACCGACCACGAAGCATTCGATGCGGTCGGCATTCCGGGATTCCAGTTCATTCAGGACCCGCTCGATTACGGTTCACGCTCGCATCACTCGAACATGGACACTTACGAACGCCTGGCGCCGGAGGACTTGGCGCAGGCTGCGACGGTGGAAGCCATTTTTGTGTACAACACCGCCATGCGCGACCAGATGCTGCCGCGCAAACCTCTGCCGCATCCGGAACTGGAAGAGCAGCGCAAGGCGCCGCTGAACAACATCATGCCCGGAGCCGAAGCGGCGGAGAAGGACGCCAAAGAAAAAGCGGACCAGACGCCGCCCGAAGAGTAGAAATTGCAGGGTACCTACTTACTTGTGCTTATCCCACCCAAGCAAGCTAAGCTTGGGTGGGGATAGGTCTCCGTCAGTTACTGCAAGCGGACCAGTCACTTATGGTGGCTTGATTACCGTCGTTCCAGGCGAAAATTCCGGGCGAGCCGGTGGTTAGGAAGTTGTTAGTGTCGGTGTAAGTGCCGATCAGGTTGCCATTCTGATAGATTTTCAGCACATTGCCCGTCACCCAAAGCTTTACAACATCGCCGGGAGAGAAGGTATTGGGCACATTGTATGCAATGTCAGTGTACTCGTCGTACCCATGTACGGCGGTGCGAAAGCGAATGTAGTAGAAATTGGAGTTGGCAAGAGCTATATAGTATCCAGCGTTGCTCACGCGAACCGCGGGACCAGCCCACGTCGCGAGGTTGTCCAACGTCACTTGCGAATACTGATTGGCTCCCCAATTTGCTGCATTAAAATATGCGACACCGTAAGTGGGCGAATTCATGTTCGCTACTATTTGATTGAGACTGATTATCAAGTTTCCGGGACCATAAGGATCACCAGTCCAGTTTTGCATTGTCCAGTCTGATCCTAGCGCCGGACCATCCCGGTCGAAGTTGTCGCCAACACAGATAATCGCAACGGGCCGGGGCGGCGCAGCCCAGCCAGTTCCGATAGCAAGGACCAGGATAACCAGAATTCCTATTGAGATTCGCATAGCAATGTTTCCCCTCACGACCAGATTTTCAGAGGCAGAGCGTAGGACAATGCTGGTGCCAAGGTCAAGAGCATCTAGGTGCCACGGCTTGCACGAATCGAATTGTGTCGGATACCTACGGTGACGGCCCCAAAGTGGTGAAGATCGAAACGGAGTCGAGGGCCAGAGATCGCCAGTTGAAACTGTTCGGCGGGCCTGCCCGAACCCTTCTGCCCAGGCTAGCGTCCAAAAGACGGACGCCGACCCTGGGCGCCAAGCGCCAGGCGGGGCTTGCCATTCGTGACGACTGAAATCTCCCTTCATGCGATACCTGCGTTTTTAGTTGTTGCCGCTCCGGAATCCGTTGCATAATGCCGGGGCACGATTGCGCCCCGTCGGAAGAGCATCTGCCGGAGTCGTCGTTCGAAATAGCCGGAAGGAGCCATCGCGTGCGCAACCCGCAGTGCAAAATATTTCAGTGAAGGAAAACATATGAGCAAACTTGTTTCGGATCAGGTACCGTCAAGACGGCAGTTCGTGCAGATGGGTTTGGCTGGGACGGCTATAGGCTTACTCACCGGCGGCCTGGAAATTGCCTTTCCGCCAGCAGCGTCGGCGCAAAGCACGCTCACCCCGGATGAAGCATTGAACGAGCTGATGGCGGGCAATAAGCGCTTCATCTCCGGTCAGCTAACTTCCTTTGATCATGACCTCGCCATCCTCAAGCAACACACGGTCGACAAACAAGAGCCATTCGCCGCGGTACTGTCCTGCGCCGACTCGCGAGTACCGGTGGAGTTGGTTTTCGATCAGAGTATTGGACATATCTTCGTCACCCGAGTGGCGGGAAATATGATCACGCCGGAGATTATCGGCAGCCTCGAATACGGGGCCGCGGTTCTGGGCGTGAAAGTAATTCTGGTCATGGGACACTCCGGCTGCGGCGCGGTAAAAGCCGCGATGGCAGGCAAAGAGGTACCCGGCCAGATCAGCTCTCTGTTTCCTCACATCCAGCCGGGCGTGGATCGGGGTGGATCGAATCTGGAAGCGGCGACCAAAGCGAATGCTCAGATCCAGGCGACCCTGTTGCGCGAGGCATCGACCGTGATTGCGCAACTCACGAAAGATGCGAAAGTAAAAGTGGTCGCAGGTTACTACGACCTGGGCAGTGGCGCCGTGGAGCTGCTCGCGTAACCGCGTACAGGGCGCCCACTCAACCGTCTGTTGGTTGAGTGGGAGACTGTTTGGCGCACCCAGCGCGTGGCTCTCCACGTTGCATTGGACCTAAGATGCTTTCGACAGAGCGAGCTTTACGTTTTCTGGCAGACGGAGGGCGACGAAATAATCTTCCGGATAGAGGTAGTCCTCGCCGGATTCGTCGATAATGCGCACCAGCTTATGCTTCGCCGCGGACGCGTCCTGAACCAGGGGATACAACTTCCTCCGTTCAAGAGATGCCGGGAAGCCTTCATTACGCACACAAAGGAGGAAGGCCTCGCCTTTAGCCTTGTTGCGCGACAAACTGTTTGATTTTGAATTCCTTCTTACCGATGCCATGGGCTTCATACCAATGTAACTCCGCCACCACTGGCGCGCCACCTCTAACTTTGATGCTGGCGATACCTTTCAGCTTTCGCCAAGAGCCGCGGCCATAGGCTCTCCACAATCGCTTCCGTTCACGAACGCCGAGACCCGTGGCGATCACCTCAACCTGCTTGATCTCGCCGAGGATTTCAAAATACATCACAGAGATTGTAACCGGAGGCGCTGGAGTATCGGCAGGAGTTGACCCCAAAGGCTGGAATCGAACGGAGAGGGCCGGCATTTCCGCGATGTTCATCCGCAGCGCCTTTTTGCCGTTCCCGTCCCCCGATTTCGCATATCGTCGGTTTCTGACTAAAATTCCCTACACCTTGATTTCCGGGGAGAGGACGCCGGGCTACTCCTGTTGCCAACGCGAGATCGCGGCAACCGGCGGCAGGGCCGGGTTTAACAATGCTAAGGCGATCGCAATGTCGTAGCGGCGTACTGGTTTGGCTGGCCCTCGTTTCTTCGTATGGTGTGGCGCAAACCGTTCCGCAACCTTCCCCCTCCGCCGGCGACGACACTATGCGCCTGACGCTGAAGGCCGCAGTCCAACTTGCGTTGAAGCAAAACCCGCAGCGGATTGCATCTCGCATCGTCACCCTGGAAAGCGAGCGCGACCGCCAGATCGCCCGCGCGCCATTATTGCCGCAGGCAGGAGCTTTCGGCTACAGCGCGGTGAGCCAGTACAACATTCAGAGTTTCGAGAAGTCGACGCCCAAGCAGGTGGGGCCGTTTCAGTTCATAGAGGCGGGCCCGGTATTCTCGCAAACTATTTTTGATCTGCCGAAAGTTCGCGGCTACCAGATCGGCAAGGAAGGAGTGCGGGAAGCGCGGGCAGAAGAAAGCGTCACCCGCGAGACCGTGTCGCTGGCAGTGGTGAGCCAGTATCTGCTCGTGCTTCGCGCACAGGCCACCTATGAAGCGGCCAAAGCGCGCGTGGCGCTGGCCGAACGGCTCTTCCACCAGGCCGAGGAGCTGCAGAAGACCGGTGTTGGCTTGAAGATCGACACTTTGCGCGCCAACGTGGAATTGCAGAACGAGAAGCAGGGCCTAATCGATGCGCAGACGGCGACGCGAACCACGACCTATGTCCTGGCCGAGCTGCTCGATCTTCCTCGCGACCAGGATCCCGAAGTCGCCGATCACATGGAATTTTTCACGTTGCCGGTCTATGATCGCCCAGCCCTGCTGAACCAAGCGCTCGCCAATCGTCCGGAGATGACTTCCATCGTCTCCCAGCAGCGTATCGCGGAGCTCGCCCACAAGTCCGCTTCCGAGCAACGGCTGCCGCAATTGGACTTCTCTGGCTTCTGGTATTACCAGGGCGAGCATTTCAGTGAGGGCATTCCCGCTTACACCTACTCTTTGGGACTGAGTCTGCCGCTCTTCACCGGAGGAAGAATCCAGGCCGAGGCTGCGCGTGCGTCGCTGGAAGAACAGCGCATTGAGGAGAACCGGCGACAGTTGGAGGCGCGCATCGTGCGCGAAGTGAAGTCGGCGCTCGACGAATTGGAATCGGCGCGCAATTCTGTCGAGGTGGCAAACGTGGGCATGACGCTCGCGAACGACGAAGTCGCCCAGGCGCAGCGCCGTTTCCAGGCGGGCGTTACTACCAACATCGAAGTGATCACTGCGCAGGATGAGTTTGCCCGTGCCAGTGACAATCAGATCGAAGCGCTATACCGCTTCAACCAGTCGCGAGCGAACCTGGCGCGCGCCATGGGTAACATTGAAGACACGTATTCCAAGTGAGGAAGAAGCACTCTTATGGGCTCTCCCCCAGTGACATCGGCATCCGAACCGGGACCTTCCGCTGCTGCGTCCCCACCTCCCAGCCCACCCAAACGGTTATGGGCGGGATTCAAGCGGCTTAGTACGCCAGCGAAGGCCTTGATTGCCGTGGTGTTGGTCGCTGCTGCTGTTCCTCTACTGGATCTGGCTGGGTCATGTCACCACCGACGATGCACAAGTGGCCTGCCACATTACCGCCGTCGCGCCGCAAGTGCCGGGATACGTCGTGCAACTCATGATCAACGACAATGTTCCGGTGACGGAGGGCCAGGTGCTGTTACAGATCGATCCGCGCGAATATAAGGCGCAGGTGGACCAGGCGCGAGCCCTGCTTGATGTGGTGAAGGCTGAAGCTAACTCAGCCGAGCTTCAGATCACACTAGCGCGCGGGACGACGTTCAACGATACGGGCAGCGCCGCGGCGCAAAAAGAATCCGATGCGGCCGATTATGCCAGCTCGCAGGCCCAGTTGGAGCAAGCGGCTACCGCCAATCTCTTGCAAGCCAAGGCCAACCTTGCGGCGAAGCAGGCCACGAACACACGGGCGCAGTCCGACCTCGAGCGCTACCGCCCGCTGGTCAAGACCGACGACGTTTCTAAGTTTCAATATGACGCCGTGGAGGCGACGGCGCGCGTGGCTGCCAGCGACCTGGAAGCTGCCCAGCAGCAACTGGCCGCGGCCCAGCAGGCGGTCGACTATTGCCCGGGCCAACGCCAATTCCTTCAAGGCGCGGCTGGCGCGATCGCAATCGTCGCTGCTGAGCGCCAAGGCGCGGGAAGGCCAGGTACCGATCACCGAAGCCACCTATAAATCCGCGGTCGCCAACGTTGAGCGCGCGCAAGCTGCGCTGGCGCAAGCCGAACTCAACCTGGCTTACACCACCATAACCGCTCCGATCAGTGGACAACTGACACAGAAGACGGTGAATCTCGGCCAGTACGTCTCGCCTGGAGAGCTTCTGTTTACCATCGTTCCCTTGGACAAAGTGTTTGTGTTCGCGAATTTCAAGGAGACGCAGATGGCCAACGTACGCCCCGGCCAGCGCGCGCGGGTTTACGTCGATACCTATGGCAAGTCGTTCGACGGAATTGTAGATTCCATTGCCGGAGCCACAGGCTCAGAGCAAGCGCTGCTGCCGCCGCAGAACGCGACCGGCAACTTCATCAAGGTGGTGCAGCGCATTCCGGTAAAGATACTTGTCAATCTACCGAAGGACCCCCACACGGTGCTGCGCCCGGGCATGAATGTCGAGGCCACGATTTACACGCCGCGTAAAGCGGGCCAAGAAGAATCTTAGCATGAGTGTATTTCGGCGGCAACGTTCCCGGCGGCAGTGAAGCTGGGAGAAAGAGTACGGCCGGTTCGTAAGCCAAGGCTTGGCGCGGCTCACGCACTTCCAGAGAATGGCAATTCTCATGAGTGTGGGCCTGGTTACTGCCATCGAGATATCCAATCGCCTCTCCATCAACGTCATCCTGCCCGACATGCAGGGCAACGTGGCTGCCAGCTCCGACACCATCAGTTGGGTGCTGATTCTGTACAACCTCGGGTTTCTCTGCTCGATAGCGCTCACCGCCTGGTTGACACGCGTCTTTGGCGCGCGCCGCCATTTCTTGCTCTGCATCCTGCTGTACTCACTGGGAGCGATCGGTTGTTTTCTCAGTCCACATAGTCTTACAACGCTGCTCATCGCACGTGCGGTCATGGGATTTGGCGGGGGAGCATTTCTGGTACGCACGGTCATCCTGGCGGGATTGATGTTCCCCGGGCGCTCGCGGCTAATCGCCGTGACATGGCTTTATGGCGAGCTTCTTGTCTTTCAGATTGCTTATCCTATCCTGATGGGAGCCATCGACGACGCCTTCCACTGGAATACCGCGTTCCTGCTGGATTTTCCTTTCCTGATCCTCGGCGTCATTCTGATCTGGAAGTTTCTGCCCGCAGGACGTCTTTCCCGTCCGTCGGGAAACGCCAGTATCGATCTTTGGGGCGCGGGCTTGTTGATATCGGGCCTTATCCTGTTTCAAATTGCCATGAGCCGCGGAGAACGCGACTTGTGGCTTCAATCACGCTTGATAGACGGATGCCTGGCCGGCGCCATTCTCTTTTTCGCTCTCTTCTTATGGTGGGACAGTCGTCCCGAAAATCCGGATGCAGTCCTTCATCTACGCACCATGTGGCATCAGATGCCGCTGCGGGCGGCCTTCTCCATCATCATGATCCTGGGCGCGATCATGGGAGCGGGGCTGTATGTCATTCCTCAATACCTTCGCCACGTGCAGGACTACAACGCGGCTCAGACCGGACAGTTTATCTCTCTGTACTGCGGCGGATTGGGAGCGGGGCTAGTCTTATCGCTTCGCGTCTTGGTGCCTCGCTGGGGAGGCCGGCTTGCTATCGCACTGGGGATGCTTCTGCTGATAGCGACCTGCGTCACATTTCTTTATATCTGGACGCCTGACACGCCCGGGATCGTGCTAGGCCCGTTGCTCTTCTTGCAGGGATTCTCCGTCGCCCCGGTGCTGGTAGGAGCGTCCAATGTGGCCACTTCACAAGCGGCACTTGCCGATCTGAGCGAAGTCGACACGACCTACTTTTTCGTGCGCCAACTGGGGAATACGTTGGGTGTTACCGCCGCCACCGTCATCTTCGATCACCGCATGACTTTCCACTCTTCCCGGCTGGTGGATACCGCCAACCGGCTGGATCCAACTGTGCGATCGACTCTGTCGCAGTACTCCCGGCTGATCGCTCGCAACGGCGGAGGCTCAAGCAATCCCGCTCTGGGCGCGCTACAACTGCTTCAAGGCCAGATCGCGATCCAGAGCCAGCTGCTCTCTTACATCGATATCTATTTTTGCTTGGCGGTGCTTTGTGTATTTGGGCTTCTGTTGCTTGCGATCGCTCGTCTTGCCAGAGTGCAGAGCCTGCAGCGCTTTCACTTGTGGTAAAGCCAAAGACGCTTGACACGCTGATTTTCGCAAGTTTGCGGAGATCCCAAGCCAATGTGACAATACACCCATGAAGAAATTATCTATCACGGCAATAAACATACTGGTCGCTGGGATGATGCTGCTTGCGAGTGCCCGGGGACAGCAGGCAGCGCCAGCGAACACCCAACAGATCGCCCCCAACCAAGACTCAACAAACTCCTGCGGCGAAGCCTCGGCCGGCAACAGCTGCAAAAGAAGCGCAGCCTCTGGTCCTCAAGACGCAGAAAGACAAAATCAGTTATGCGCTCGGGATGAATATGGGAACGAATCTGCACAGGCAGTCTGTGGAAGTTGACCCTGCGATCCTGCTGCAAGGGCTAAGGATGGCATTGCTGGTAACAAGCCCCTCCTGACGGAAGATGAAGCTCGGGCCCTGCTTACCCAATTGCAGGAAGAGATGCGCGAAGAAGCAGGCGGAGCAGGCGCAACACGTGGGAGAGACAAACAAGACGGAAGGCGAAGCATTTCTGGCCGCCAACAAGACTAAGCCGGGTGTCGTCACGCTACCGAGCGGCCTGCAATACAAAATCTTGAAAGAAGGTACAGGCCCCAAGCCTTCAGAGAGTGATTCTGTGGTCTGTAATTATCGAGGGACGTTAGTCAACGGCAAGGAATTCGACAGCTCCAAGCCCGGTGAACCGATAACATTTCCGGTGAATGGAGTCATTAAAGGCTGGACCGAGGCGCTGCAGTTGATGCCAGTGGGATCGAAGTGGCAACTCTTTATTCCGTCCCAACTTGCCTATGGCGAGCGCGGCGCATGGCGCCGACATTGGCCCCAACTCCACCCTCATTTTCGAGGTCGAACTGATTTCAATACAGGCCAAGAGCCAGTAAGACAACCTAGAATCAAGTTCTTACTTGGACATGTCACGCCACGAAAAGGAATACATCGCCTAGGGTCCACCCGAAGGTGGGAAGTTTTCGGGACCGCCGGGCCGGTTTAAGGGTGGCAGACCAATCGACCCGTTCCTCCGATGAGTTTCTACCCGTGCAGTAGCGTGGGAACCCTAGGCCTAAGACGTGGTAGATCAGGCGTCCCTTCCCTGATCGGAACAGCCAGCCTCTTAGGGAATGGAGGTGGCCGCTTTTAATACGGCACTAAAGTGCTATGCAGCCTCTCGTCTAATCGTGGGTGCTTGTCGAGGCAAGAATCGGGAGGTTTGTAACAACCTCGCTAAAGCGATGATTTTTCCCTTGACAAGAATTGTGCCTCTGTCAGAATTGGCCCGTCACGCGGCGGTTGGGGTAAACGGAGATCGCAGTTGACTGGCTAGGCTGACGCTGAGAGAATCGATACATTCCAAGCACAACTAACACTTCGGATAGTTTGGCTATCTGATCGGATAGCGCGGTTCTTCGTCAGCGGAGATGCTCGTTAAGCCAGCCAGAGCTGACTCTCCTTCCTTCATTGCAAACACAGCCGCTTGCTTATGGGTGGCAATTGAATGACGCATCGAGTCCTTTGGCATGTCATTTGCCTTTCCATTCAGTGGGCAAGCTAGAGCTACTGGGTTCGAGCCGCAGTTGTTAATAGAGGAAAAGCCTATGATCTCGTTGCGCGCCATCGTCAGAACTAGTCTCCCCGTTGCGCTCATGTTTGCTTGTCTGGCGGCAAATGCCCAGGATGCAAGTTCGGCGGCTGGTATTCAGAAAAAGCTGGTGGAAGAGTTCCCTCTCACGAAAGCGACTGCCGACAGGACAGACATCGTGACTGCCGGCGCGGTTCTGGTACTCGAGAAAGACAACTTGCTCATGTATACCGTGACGACAACGGTGCCGCCTCAGAACACCTACAAGAATGGGAAAATTTCGCACGGCGTCTTTGATGCAGCGAAGAAGTGCAAGTTCTGCGCCTATGTGCCCGGTGTGTCGTCGGTAGCGGCAGCGGTACCCAACGTGGACATGCGGACCTTCGTCTCTGGGGAGAAGTTCTGGGTGACGGGGATTGAAGCGCATGATGATGGCATCGTGTTCAACCTGTTAAGCGATCCCTACTCCGACGTGCGCTACTACTCGACGCTCAAATTCCCGTACCCGAAGGGTTCGGCGCTTTCGGCCGATACCATGATGAGCACGGTTGGCGAAGTGCTCAAAGTGCAGCCCTCGGATGATTCCGCAAGTTCGGGAGACGATAAGAAGCCGGCGGCGCCTGCGGGTCAATCTGCGCCGGCAAGCCAATCCGCTCCGGCAGGCGGACAGCCAAGCGGACAACCAGGCGGCCAGGCAGCGATGGCGCCGATTGCGCCTCCTCCGCCCCCTCCCGATGCGCCTCCGCCAGCCCCCAAGACGATTGAAAAGGGACAGACGAAGGACCAGGTCGCCGCCATTTTCGGGCAGCCTACGAAGGTGATCAAACTGGGTGCCAAGGAGATCGATGTCTACCCAGACATGAAGGTTACGTTTGTCAACAACAAGGTTGCGGATGTTCAGTAGCTTCCTGCCAGTTGATTCCTGAGCAGGAAGGAACAAGAAGAGGAGATTACTTTGTACAGCTCATTGGTTCGTACGGTTAAGTTTTGCGGCTATCTGGCCATGGCTTTTGTAATTCTAGGGGCACTGAGCCTCACGGCCGCCGGCGATAACAAACATGGGGGAAGCTCAGGCGGCAGCGCCAAACCAGCGGCAGCGCCATCCCATGCAAGTGCCCCAAGTGGTGGCGCGTCCCATGCTTCCTCGGGCGCTGGCGGGGCGAGTCATGGGCCGACCACCAGTGGCGCGAGCCATGGCCCGACCACCAGCGGCGCGAGTCACGGAACAACCACCAGCACCGCAAGCCATGGGCCGACCACCAGCAACCCTGGCGGGGCTAGGACAACCACGAGTACAACTACGGCGAGCCATAGTCCAACCACGAGTAATCCCGGGGGAGGGCGGACCACAACCACCACCACCGGAGGTCATACTGCGACTACCAGCAGCACTGGAGGATCAAGGACAACTACCAGCGGCGCTGGAACGCGTGGATCAACCGTCGCCGGTGGGACGCATGGTGGGTCAACCGTCGCTGGCGGGACTCGCGGTGGTCCCACTGGCGGGTCAGCAGGCAAGAGTAGCTTCGGGGGCCGCCCCGCTCCCAGGGGGAGTACAGAGCACACAACCGCGAGCGGTAACACGGTCCGCACGCGCTCCAACGGTACTCGCAGTGACGTGCACGTCGCCGGACGGAACATGGATATTCATCATGGACTGAACGGAAATCGGACCGTCTCAGCGCGGCGGGCCGACGGTTCGCGCGTGGTCGCCACGCGTGGCGGCCGCGGATATGTCGAGCGCGGTTACAGGTACGGTGGTCATGACTACGACCGTCGCAGCTACTATTACGGCGGACGCTACTACAACAGTTATTACCGGGGATACTATTACGGCGGCTATTACATGAACGCCTATGCCCCGGCGTATTACTACGGACCCGGTTTCTATGGGTGGGCATATAACCCTTGGGCTGCGCCGATCGTGTACTCGTGGGGATGGGCAGGAAATCCCTGGTATGGATACTACGGCGGCTACTTTGCTCCCTATCCTGTGTATCCCAGCGCCGCATACTGGTTGACCGACTATCTGGTCTCGACATCGCTGGCGGCGGCTTATCAAGAGGCAGTGGACGCTCAGGTTGAGGCTGCCAAGGTGCCTCCTGGCGGATCGCCGGTCCTCGATCAGCAAACGAAGGACATGATCTCGGAAGAGGTTAAGCGGCAAATTGCCCTGGAGAATCAAGAAGCGCAGGCGAATGCCCAGAAACAGGACGTTGATCCGGCATCCAGCGGGATTGCGCGGATGCTCAGCGACAACCAAACGCACGTCTTCATTGCCGGAGCCGATCTCGATCTGGTTGAGGCCTCCGGTCAGGAGTGCATGATCAGTCAGGGGGATGTACTGGAAGTGACGTCAGCCCCTCCATCCGGCGCTGACGCAGCGACGGCTGTCGTCCTGTGCAGCAAGGGCGGAAAGGAGTGTGGCAAGTCTGCCCAGGTATCCGTGCCGTTCACCGATTTGCAGGAAATGCAAAACCACATGCGCCAGACCATCGATCAAGGTCTCGGCGACCTGCAATCAAAACAGGGGCAAAATGGACTGCCAGCCGCGCCGCCGTCAGCCAAAGCTGCGCCAGTTCAGTCGGCCTTTGTTGCGGACGCGCCTCCACCAGAAAAAAATGTCGCCGCCGACATCAAACAGGAGTCGCAGCAAGCTGACCAGGCTGAGCAGGAAGTGGCCAAGGAAGTACCTCCGCCGAACCCCGCTGCGGGAGGCGCTTCTACTCCCGCTCCATCGTCAGGCCCGGTGACGGTGTCACAGGGACAAACCGTCGATCAAGTGACTGCGGCGTTGGGGCAGCCCAAGAGCGTGATTAAGCTGCCATCGAAAGAGATCTACGTGTACCAGGATATGAAGGTCACCTTCAAGGGCGGCAAAGTGAGCGACGTGCAGTAGTACAGAGCGGTGCGGTTCGCATCAAGCCCGGGTGCTGTTTGAACTTCGCGCCCGGGCAAGTATCAGTAGCAGTGGAGAACTTCAGCCGCGAGCCAGGATTGGCAAGCTGGCACCGCTCATGAAAGTCTGCCATGCGAGTGCATACAATCCTCTTCTTAGCGATCGCGACGTCTCTCAGTGTAGCGGGTTCGTGCACTTTCACTGCAGCGGCCGACAATAAGCCCGACTTCCAAGCGAACCCAACAAAACCCAACTTCACGGGAACTTGGAAACTCTATACAGGGTCACGAGATGTCCCGGGACAGGAAATGGATCTTATCGATCACAAGGAAGCCGTCTTAATGATTACACCTATGGTTGGCCGGATGGACGTTGTCTCCTCCTATGCCTACCGGATTGACGGCAAGAACTCACCGGAGAAAAGCGGAGACGAGGAAGTGACGCGTAACGCTCATTGGGAGGGCAACACGCTGGTCCTTGAAACCAGGATAGCCAGGCATGGCGTGGAAAGATTACAGCGCGAGGCAATGTCACTGTCGGCAGACGGAACGGTGCTGACCAAGGTTGTGCACCTATCTGGGAGCGACATAAGATCCGACGAGACGTTGGTATTTCACAAGGTGTCAAACAGGTCATCTCTCAAAACGATCTCGATGGGGCAGACGGTCGATGAAGTGACTGCAACGATGGGCGCTCCCGACAGCGTGGTCAACCTGGGCACGAAGAAAATCTACGTGTATCAGGACATGAAGGTCACCTTCCGGGACGGCAGAGTGAGCGACGTGCAGTAATACAGAAGTGCGGCCGACGTCTGAGATAAGTTGCTCGGACGTGCGTCTGTAGCGAGAGGTTTTCTGACTTACCAGGACGAATCGGCCGGGTGCCGGTTCGCCTTCCGTGTTTCCTTCAATACCGCCCCAGCGAACTCGTCGTCGCCGATGTCCCTTCCGACTTGCGAAGGGGTCAGCATCCCCCGAGAAGTTTCACGCTGAATATCATGCACGCGCTTGCCTAGGCGCCGCCACTCCCGTCTATTTCGTTGACCCATGTCCCACGCCGCAGCTAACATTTGCGGGGCACACTTCGCATGGATCGCGAAACAATCTCGCACTACCGCCTACTGGGGAAGCTGGGCTCCGGTGGAATGGGGGTAGTTTACGCCGCCGAGGACATGAAACTTGGCCGCAAGGTCGCGCTCAAATTCCTCACGGCTGAGTACTCCCGCGATCCTGTCGCCCTTCGTCGATTTGAACGGGAAGCGCAGACCGCCTCCGCCCTCAATCATCCCAATATCTGCACAATTTATGAGATCGACGAGTGTGACGGCTATCGGTTCATGGCGATGGAACTGCTTAAGGGCATGACCCTGCGGGACCGGATCGCCCGCGAGCGGTTGCAGCGTGACGAGCTTCTGGATTTCGCAATCCAAATCGTAAGCGGACTGGAGGCTGCCCACTCACAGGACATTATCCATCGCGACATCAAGCCGGCAAATATATTCGTCACGGACCTTGGCTATGTAAAGTTGCTGGACTTCGGCTTAGCCAAACTTAGCGAAGATCCAGGTGGTTCGATGGAGACGCTGGCGGGAGAAACTCTGCCCACTGACATGGTTGCGAAGGAACATCTGACAACACCGGGTGTGGCGTTGGGGACGGTGGCCTACATGTCGCCGGAGCAAGCCTTGGGAGAGAAGCTGGACGCACGCACCGATCTGTTTTCCTTTGGCGCAGTGTTGTACCAGATGGCGACCGGCAGGCAGGCTTTCGCGGGAAATACCTCACTTGGAACGGTCGATGCCATCCTTCATAAAGCCCCCCTGCCGATAGCCAGACTTAACCCAGACATGCCGCCAGAGCTGCAATCCATAATCAGCAAGGCGCTTGAAAAGGACCGTAAGCTGCGGTACCAGACCGCAACGGACATGCGCTGCGATTTACAGCGTGCCAGGCGCGACTCACAACCCTTGCCGTTAGTGGTGACTGAGGATGAGTCGACCGAAACTCTACCCGAACTGGCGCCCAAGCGAGCGGAACCGACGGCCCAACCAGAGCTAAAACCGCAAGGCACTCACAAGAAGAGAAATCTGATTTTTGGCGCAGGAGTGCTGGCAATCATCGTGATGGCCGTCCTGGGAATGTGGTGGCGAGCCAGGACCGCCGCGGCAGCGGACGGTTACCTGAGAATCCAAACCAACCCCGGAGCCCAACTCTTCATTGACGAAACTGCATCGGGGGTTGCAGGGCCCGATGGGACAGTCACCGTCAAGGTGGCACCTGGCAAACACTTGGTAAGGTTGAACCTGAAAGAATATCGAGCCCTATTCCACTAGCATTAATGTGAACGGCGGCGAGCGGGAGGCTCTTATCGCATCGATGAACCCCATTCCGCCGCCACCACCGCCTGCCGTCGAGATGGGCAATCTGTTGCTTCAGAGTAATGTCGCCGGGGCGGACGTTCTAGTCGATGGGCAGTTGAAGGGCTCTACAGGACAGGACAACCACGCGCAGATGCAGTTGAACGAAGGGACCCACAAGATACAGCTCAAGAAGATCAGGCTATAAGGATTCTCCCGAGCAGCAACTGGAAGTTGTTGCCAAGAAAGATAGCCAAGCCACCTTTAACCTCGTCCCCCTGGAGGTGCCGACACCGGATACGTATCTAAGCATCAAGTCGAACCCAGGAGCGGAAATCCGAATTGACGATAAAGTCTCGGGCATCGTGGATAGCGACCGTCCCCTCCAGGTAAAAACTCATCCGGGGAAACACTCGGTCCAGGTTACTTTGAGTGGATATGAACCGTTCTCTTCCACCGTAACGGCAAAGTCGGGGATTAAGACCTACTTCGTTGCGGACTTGAAGCCATTGGCCCCGACGGTTACGTCATTCAGTGCCAGCCAGTCGAAGGTTGGAGCGGGGCAGACGGCCAGCCTCAAATGGACAACCGAAAATGCAGCGGAAATTCGAATTGATCCCGGTATAGGGACAGTTCCCCCAAGCGGGGCGCGAGACGTCTCGCCAACCCAAACGACCACCTACACATTGACCGCAAAAGGCAGCGGCGGGAGCACGACCGCCAAGGTCAACATCGCGGTCGAACCCAAGTTGGCAGCGGCTGGCTCGGATGTGCAGAGCATAAAAGAAACCCTGGCCAGATTTAAGGGTGCCTACGACTCCATGGATATTAATGCGTTGCGGCGAGAATGGCCGTCTCTAACTCAGACACAGGCCGATGCAATAAAAACGACTTTTGTAGGATTGACGTCCGTTAGATTAAATGACAACTGCGATGGTCAGCCCGCAATTTCTGGAGACACGGCGGAGTGGAGTTGCCGGGAGACTATCAACTACGTCATAAAAGGGCAGCACCAAATTCCCGCAGTGCGCAATACAATCACCTACTACCTTAAGAAAGGTGCTACAAGGTGGTATGTGGATCGCCGAGAAGGAGCCGCAAACGTAAGGTCTGCGAGCGGCGACTGACTCCTAAAGCGGTTTTTCTTACTGTCCTTGGAGGCGGGCCTGAAGCCCGCACTACCCGTACTAGCCTTTTCCGCAGCCTGCGCCATTGTGACCCCGCTCACTGCAATCCCATCCTCTCGCGGGCCACAATGAGTCATGCTCTCAAGCGCTGCAGTAACCACCAAACTGGAAATAACGAACTTCTCAGAACTCCGTGAACGCGCTCAGCTATGGGGTCCCAAGCGTGTTGCGATCGTCGTGGCTGACGATGAAGTTGCCCTGACAGCGGCCGATGGCGCGCTGCGCCTCGGAATTGCAATTCCGGTACTGATTGGCAACGAACGAAACATCCGCACTAAGGCAGAGACGCTCGGGCTCTCTGGCTTGCTCGCCAAGGCGGAGTTTGTCGGCACAGACGAAGCCGCAGCCGTCGCAACGCAAATGGCGCGCGAAGGACGCAGTGGACCTTCTGCTGAAAGGTCATCTCCGCACCGATGAACTGTTACGGGCAGCGCTGGACAAAGAGGCTGGGCTGCGAACAGGACGTCTCTTGAGCGACGTGCTCCTCTATGAGGACACTCTCGCCGGTGAACTCAGATTTGTGGGTATCACCGATGGCGGACTGAATGTTTTGCCGAACCTCGAGCAGAAGAAGCAAATCGTGCAAAACGCAATCGAGGTGATGCGCTCCATCGGCCTGGCGCGTCCGAAGATCGCACTGATGAGTGCCACAGAAGCGGTCAGCGAGTCGGTGCCCTCAAGCGTGGATGCGCGGGAGCTCACAAACATGGGTGAAGCCGGTCAATTCGGTGACGTAGAGATTTTCGGCCCCCTCGCCCTCGATTGCGCGCTCCTGCAGTCAGCGGCGCAGGCGAAGGGCATCGAGCATCCGGTGGCAGGTCACGCCGATTGCATGGTGGTTCCGAACATCGAGGCGGGCAACCTTCTCGGGAAGTCCGTGAAGTACCTGGGTGGATCGCAGTGCGCGCATGTGGTGGCAGGCGCGAAGGTCCCGATCCTGATTCCGTCGCGCGTCGAGAGCGTAGATGACAAGGTGAACTCCATCGCCCTGGGGGTGATTTTTGCAGCCCGGTGAATTCAGGATTCTTGCGATTAATCCCGGTTCCACGTCCACGAAGCTGGCTCTGTATGTGAACGAGCGCTCCGACTTCGTCAAGAACATCCGGCACTCCGATGCCCAGATGGCGCAGTTCCATGGGCACCCGATTCTCGATCAGCAGAAATTTCGCTCCGCGCAAATTGAGGCTGCGCTCAGTGAGGCAGGACATAAGGTCCGTGATCTTCACGCGGTGGTGGGACGTGGCGGCCTTCTGCCCGCTGTAGCCAGCGGCACCTACATCGTGGATCTAGCAATGCTCAAGGAATTGCGACTGGCCCGGCGTGGTGAGCATGCCGCGAACCTTGGCGCCTTTCTCGCGTACGACATCGCGCAAAAGGCCGGCGTACAAGCCTACGTCGTTGACCCGGTGAGCGTGGACGAGTGGCCGGAGTGTGCGCGCCTTTCGGGATCGGTGCTGCTGGAGCGGCAATGTTTGTCGCATGCTTTGAACTCGAAGGCGGTGGCCAAGCGTTATGCGCGCGAGCGCGGCGAACCTTACGAGTCGCTGCGGCTGATTGTGGCGCACCTCGGCAGTGGGATTTCAGTTTCAGCGCACGAACAGGGCCTCATGGTGGACGTGACCAATTCGCGCGAAGAAGGAGCATTTTCCACGGAGCGTGCTGGCGGCGTACCGGTGATGCAGTTGGTCAATCTCTGTTTCAGCGGCCACTACACACAGAAGCAAGTGGAAGGGCTGCTGTTCCGCGATGGCGGACTCTACTCCTATCTCGGCACCAAAGACCTGGTGGAAGTTGAGCGCCGCATTGCGCGTGGCGAGGCGAAAGCCGCAACCGTGTTCGAGGCGATGGTTTACCAAATTGCGAAAGAGATCGGGGCGATGGCGGCCGTTCTGCACGGGCGTGTAAACGCTGTGCTCTTCACCGGCGGCATGGCACATTCGCAACGTTTGGTCTCGCTGCTGAGTGAGTACGTACGTTGGATCGCCCCTATAACCGTCTATCCGGGCGAGGACGAACTGCAGGCGCTCATGGAAGGCGCATTACGAGTTTTGCGCCATGAAGAGCCATCAAAAACTCTAGCGCTCGGCTGCGGTGTCATGATTGAGGTTTAGGGCGACGGCCTCAAATATCCGAATTTTGGGCGCCCCATCGATCACCCTTGAAAGGATCTTCAATACCTGTGGGTAGATGTTGGCATCGTACGCTTCTGCATTGCTCTTGTCCTCCCACAGGCTGATTGAAATTCGTTCCAAATTGCCGGGATTTGACAACGTGATTTCGCCCTTGAAACCTTTCTGCTTGCGCAGCAAAGGAAGGACTTCGTTCTCGAGTGTCTGGGCGAACTCCGCGGCCATGTTGAGCGATCTCACGCGGAAATGAGCATTACGGGCAAACATCATCAACCTCCCCTTCGAAGACAGCGACGGCTGACGCTAGGCCACGGCAGCGACTTGTCAATGATACGTTGGCGTTGGCGATGCCACCGCTGTCGCTACCCAGTCTCACATTATATAGAGGAACGATAAGGCAGCCGGCAGGTTGTCCGGCTTTCCCCTGGCGTTCAGATAGAGGATGGTTGTACGAGCGCAGGTCTGGATCAGGTCTGGCCCCAAGCGCGACGCCTATTCCGACCGCAGCGCCTGCATGGGATCGACTGAGGCAGCGCGACGCGCCGGGACGTAGCAGGCCAGTAGCGCAACGCCACAAAGGATCAACCCAACGGCGGTGAACGTCACGGGATCCGTTGGTTTAACTCCGAACAACATGCTCTGCATCAGCCGAGTCAGAGATACCGCAGCGACCACGCCGATACCGATGCCAAACAGCGTCATGCGGGCGCCATCGCGCAGGACAGCGCGCAAGACATCGCTCTTCTGCGCCCCCAAAGCCATGCGAATGCCAATCTCCTGCGTGCGCTGTCCAACCACGTACGAGAGCACGCCGTAGATGCCAACACTGGCCAGAAGCAGCGCCAGGGCAGCGAATACGGCGAACAACATCATGGTGAAGCGTTGTTGGGCGATGGATTTCGTCACGGTTTCTTCCATCGATTCCGGATCGAATGCGATCGTCTCATGGTTCTGTTGCGCCAGGGTACGGCGTATCGTCTGGAAAACGGTCATAGGATCGACGCCATCTCGCGTGCGCAGGTACACATGGTCGCCACCCGCTTCGTTCATTATCCGGTAATCGGGCAGTTGCCGAAAAGACTCGTACAATTGTGCCTGCTGCGGCTCGGTGGAATCCTTGGCCAGCCCAAATTGCTTCACGTGCCCTACCACGCCGACGATTTGCTCCGAGCGCTCGCCGTGGGAATCAACCATGAAAATGTATTTGCCAATAGGGTCTTGGCCGGCGAAGTAGTGCTCGGCGAACTCTTCATCGATTACCGCCACCGCTGCCGAGGGTTGGTTGTCGGCATCGGTCAGGAAGCGTCCTCGCCGCAATGGCGTCTGCATCACGCGCAGGTACTCGGGCAGAACAGTATATTGGAGAGTCATCGGCATCTCGGCGCGGCGTTGCGGCTTCGCTTGTCCCTCGACCCAGAAGTTCTCCTCATCATCGCTATCCATAGGACGAGCGCCCGCACTGATAGACTCGCTCTCCACGCCCGGGATGGAGTACAGCGTGGCTTCGAGATGGCGATAGGTAGCGCGCACCTCGTCCGCAGTCCGGGTCGCCAGTGAGGGCGGCAGGGCCACGTTAAACGTCAGCACGTTATGGGGATTGATGCCGGGATCGGCGCTCCACAGCCGCATCAGGGTACGAATCATCAACCCAGCGCCTACCAGCAGCACCAACGCCATCGCCATTTCGATGACTACAAAAGCTGACTGCGCCCGGCTCTTGCCCGCGGCCACGGAGCGCCCGCTCTCGCTCAGCGTAGTGCTGAGATGCAGGCGCGATGTCTTCAGCGCCGGGATGATTCCGAACAGCACGCCCGCGACTGCTGAAAGCAGCAATGTGAACAGGAGCACACGATTGTCCACGCCGATGTTTTCGGCACGCGGCAAGGCTTGCGGCAACGCGGCCAGCGCGGCTTTCGTACCCCAGGTGGCGAGCAGCAATCCCAGCGTCCCGCCCACTACCGACAGCCCAATGCTCTCCGTCAGCAGTTGACGGACAAGGCGCGCCCGTCCTGCTCCCATCGCGGTGCGTACGGCGAACTCGCGGGCGCGCGCAGTCGAGCGCGCTAGCAGCAGGTTGGCCACATTGAAGCACGCGATCAGCAGCACGAAGCCGACCGCTCCCAGCAGCACCACCAAGGCAGGCCGGACGTCGCCGACCATGAGTTCTTTCAGCGGAACGATCTTCGTCTTGATGTTGGCATCCGCGTCAGGAAACGCCGCGTCCAACCCGTGATTCACGCGGGCCATGTCCTGCGCCGCTTCCGCCATAGTCACGCCCGGTTTCAGGCGCGCAACCGCATCGGTACCCCAGGCTGAGTGACGATCGCGGAACTGCGGCTCCTTGAACTCACCGATCGGAGCGTAGACATCGGCTGCCCTGAAGTTCCAGATCTTGAGCCGGAAACTCGCGGGAACAATGCCGACGACGGTGCGGGCTTCGCCATCGAGAATGATAACCTTGCCCACCAGCGTGGGATCGGAACCGAACTTGCGCTTCCATAGGCCCTCGGAAATCATCGCCGTCGGATTGGCTCCCAGCCGATCTTCGTCGGCAGTGAAAGTCCGTCCCGCGAGCAGCTTCGCGCCAAGAATTTCGAAGAAGCCAGCCGATACCATTTCTCCCGGGACCGCCTCTGGCTCCGCCGTGCCGGTTAGAGCGAAGCTCCCGCTATTGCGGTAGGCCGCCATCCTGTCGAATGCCTGGTTCTCGCGTTGCCAGTCGAGGAAGTTGGGATACGAAATGGACCCGGTGGCGAAGTTGGGTTTGTCGTGGAACAGAACCACCAGCCGCTCCGGCTGCGGATAAGGTAGCGGGTTCAGGAGCACGCCGTTCACCACGGAGAAAATTGCGGTGTTCGCGCCGATGCCCAGAGCGAGCGTCAGAATGGCAATTGCCGCAAATCCCGGCGACTTCCTCATCTGGCGAACGGAGTACCGGACATCCTGCAGAAAGCTGCGCATGAGGCACCTCAAATTAGGTCAGTACGTAGGACGCAATCCGCGTACCAGGGTGCCGACCTCCTAACCTGCTGTGGCGCAATGGATTCCGGTAGTTGAATGATCGGCTGCATCGTCGCCTATGTTCGCCGACGGACGATCCCCTTCAGAAGCGGACACCGCTAGCTCGCGACGGAAGACCCTACTTTCTAGAGGCGTAGTCGCACTGCAGGTGGAGTACCGGCAACGTCCGAAGTCCAACCCTTTCCCCTTGTTTTTTGCTGGCGAAAGTCTGAAGATCACCTTCGGCGACAGACTGTCCAATTGGGGGTGACGGCATAGCCTACACGTCCAGTTGGGCGACGGCTCAGTTCCAGGCAGGTACTGGGCCGTTTGTATTTGACACAAGCAAAGTTATTTGAAATCCCTCCTTGCGCATGCGTTCACCACTTAACTGGCCGGCGACTTGCGATTTGGAAATGTTCAAGACGCTTCCGGACCTCCCGGCGACGGCACCGGCGAAATTCACGGCAAGTTTTCCTGCCGGCTGCGCACATTTTCAGTGCTTTCCCCTCTGGCAACTGTTATGTTGCTAAGCAATTTCAGCGCCTCGGCTGGCCGGGGTCTGTCGTCGAGATGGTGGAAAGAGGCTTTCATGAAGATGTGGGAGAATCTCATCCTGAGCACTTTGTTGTGCCTGTCTGCCCAGTTAGCTTACGCTGCCCAACCCTATGTCTTCGGCAGGGCAGACGTCCCGACGGGCGCCACTCCCGATGCCATAGCCACGGCCGATTTCAATGGAGATGGGAATCCGGATTTGGCCGTTGTCAACCATGACGACGGCACGGTGACAATTTTCCTCGGCCGGTCCGACGGCTCCTTAAGCAGGAGCGCTGACTATGTGGTCGGCGCCGGGCCCATCGCGATAGCGGTAGGCGACCTCAACGGTGATGGGAAGCCAGACCTGGCAGTTGTCAATCAGAATTGCCAGGCTGGTTGCGGACCAGGGTCCGTCTCGGTTCTCCTCAATCTGGGCAATGGTACCTTTCAAACATCTTCCCCTTACACCACGGGAATGGACCCCATCGCGATCGTTGCAGGCGACTTCAATGGAGATGGCAAGATCGATTTGGCGGTTGGGAACGCAATTACCATTGGTCATCCCGGTCCGGGCACAGTTTCCATTTTCTTCAACAATGGTGATGGTACCTTTCGGGCTATCGGAAACTACCCTGCGGGCTCGGGTGTTGGTTATTTAACGACGGTCGACTTCACCGGCCGCGGTAGACTCAGTCTGGCCGTAATTAACTATGTCTCCATAGGCGGCGTTAACGCGGTTTCTATACTTCAGAACAGTGGAGATGGAACCTTCCAGGCCCCTGTGTCCTATCTCACCGGCCAAGCGCCAAGCTGGGTGGTTTCTGCAGACTTCAATCATGACGGCATTCCTGACTTGGCCGTCACCAATGCCGCCGATAATACCGTTTCAATTCTCCTGGGCAAACCAGACGGCACATTTGCCGCTAAAGTTGACTACGACGTTGCCTTTGGGCCTAACCAGTTGGTCGTGGGCGACTTCGATGGAGACCATAAGCTCGACCTTGCCGTGACCGCCAGTACCTCCGACAGAGGAGGTGGCGCAGTTTCGCTTCTTCTAGGCAATGGCGATGGTACCTTTCAGAGTGCCGTGTCGTATGGCACCGGCAACGACCCATTTGCGGTCGTCGCTGCCGATTTCAATCATGATGGATCGCTCGATCTGGCGTTCATCAACGGAGATGTTAACCGCGTGTCTGTACTCCTGGGGAATGGCAACGGGACGTTTCCATCGCATACCGACTATCGATGCGGTAACGCACCCATCGCAGTGGCCGTGGGCGACTTCAACGGCGATGGATGGCTCGATATAGTTGTCGTCAATTATGGTGACAATACTATATCTATCTTCTTGGGTAGAACGGATGGTACTTTCGAGCCTGGCGCAACTTACCGTGTAGGACTCAATCCGAGTAGTGTCGCGGTGGGCGACTTCGGCGGAGATCATCACTTGGATTTGGCTGTCACGAATGCCGGCGATAACACGGTTTCCGTTCTGCTCAATCATGGCGATGGAACATTCGTCTTGAATGGGACCTATCCGGTTGGCGTCGCTCCTAGGAGTATTGCCGTCGCGGATTTCAATGGAGATGCCAAGCTAGACTTGGTAGTGGCCAACGAGAACGATAACACCGTCTCCGTCCTGCTAAACAGGGGCAACGGTACATTTCAAAACCAGGTGGTCTATGACACCGGTCCGGCGCCCGCTTCTGTGGTTGCCGCCGACTTCAACGGCGACGGCAAGCCAGACCTTGCCGTCGCCAATGGCGGTTCTCCTCTCAACGGTCTCGGGCCGGGCTTGGTTTCTGTCCTACTTAACAATGGCGATGGCACCTTTGCTAACAAGGTTGACTACGAGAGCGGCCCATATCCCATCTCCGTAGTAGCGGCCGATTTCCGAGGAGACGGCAAGCTGGATTTGGCGCTGGCTACGAACCTCGACATTTACGGTCGTGTCTCTATCCTCGATGGTAATGGCGATGGTACGTTCCAGACCAAGGTTGACTACGAAGGTGGGTTCGGAATCTACTCCCTGGTCGCGGCCGACTTTAATGGCGATGGTAAGCCGGATCTGGCCGTAGTTAGCAACCTCAACGACACCATGTTCCTTCTTACCCAAAATGGAGACGGACAGTTTCGCTCACAAGGGACCTATGGAACCGGCAGAGAGCCGGCGGCAGTCGCGGCGGGTAATTTCACCAAGAAACCCGCGGCACTCGGTGGCGCCGACGTTGTGGTTGCCAATGTCGCCTCCGGCTCAATTTCAGTTTTCCTGAATATTCCGTGGCACAGACTCAGCCTTAAGTAGCCACGGGTGGCCGGTCAATTCAGGAAGGACTCAACTGGTCACTTGCTGCAAGTTTCACTGACCATCTTCAGGCTGGATACCTGGAGGTCAGCGTGTCCCTTCCCGGTGGTTTCTTTCTTCTCGTAGGGTTGGCTTTTTTCCTCTTGTTCCGGCGAACGCTTGGCCACGGTGCCAGTCACGGTAACCGTATGACCGACGTGATCGGCAAGGGAAACTTTGCTGCCGGGATAAAGCTCCCAATGCTGACCGTCCGCGGTGAGGAGAAAGAAGCCTTTGTTCTCGAGCCCTTTCTGAAGACAACCGGTTACTGTCTGCGAGGCGCCGGCTTTCTCGTCCGCTGCTCCTGCTACGGCATACATGAACGTCGCCGTCAAGCTCACAAATAGGATTATCCCTGGCAAGAGTCTCGCCATTTTTTGAAGCATGACTTGTGTCCTCCTTGACTTTGAGTAGTGTAGACGGGGATTTCCATTTTTCCCGGCCGTAGGCGATTATGCTTCCGTTCTCCTTGGGAAGACAACCCATTTCTTTGCTCAAGTGAGACCCTCGACGGCGTGGCGCTGCTCCGTCATCCCCATTTGCCCTCCGGTCCGGAAGCGTGGTGGCTCCAGCGGAGAGCATGTACTTTCGTAATCTTGACAGCCGGGCAGAGCGCGTTAGGCTGATGGGTTGCGCTTGGGCCCACCGGGCAGGCGATCGCAGACTGCGCATCGACTGGTCCGAGGTGCTCTTTGAAAACAGACTTATAGCTCCGCTGGCGCGGAGATCGGGCCATCTTGATAACCATATAAGCGCTATCTGGCTCGGAAGCCGACTTCTGCGTAGAGAAATCATGGTGCTAGACCAGTTCCGCAATAGCTGTGTCCGGTTTGCACGAGTAGTGCGGGCCTTCAGGCCCGCGTATACGGCAAGAAGAAAAATCGCATACGCCGCTGAGGTCGACGACCTCAGCGGCTCATGCGTGGCCTTGGGGCGCGGCGAACGCGGCGCTGAAGCGCCGCACTACCCGAACGGGCGGATACACTAATCCCGAAACCGATCTAAGGGCAATAATATAGTTGACACACCGCAGCATCTATGCTACAGTTGTTTACGTTATGGAAAGCAAACCTGAGTTCCCGCAGAGCCTACAGGACGCCATCCGGTACTTCGACGACCCCGATGTGTGCGTTGAATTTCTTGCCGCATTGCGCTGGCCCGATGGCGTCGTGTGCCCCGCCTGTGAGCAGAAGCGCGCCACTTTCTTGGCGAAGCGCCGCATCTGGAAGTGCAAGGAATGCGGTCGCCAGTTCTCCGTGAAGATCGGAACCGTTATGGAGGAGTCGCCCGTTTCGCTCGATAAATGGCTAACCGCAGTCTGGCTAGTCGTCAATTGCAAGAATGGCGTCTCCAGTTACGAACTTGCCAAAGACTTGAACATCACACAGAAGTCGGCATGGTTCATGTTGCATCGCATTCGCGAAGCATTGGCAAAGCGCAGCTTCGACAGCAAGCTGGGCAGCACCGGCGGAGCGGTTGAAAGCGACGAAAGTTTCATCGGGCCCAACCCGCAGAAGATGCACAAACAGCGCAGGCTTAAGTTACAGCAGGCGCGAAGCGAGAAGCGCGGCACCGATGTATGGCCGGGGAAAACCGCCGTCATGGGAATGCTAGACCGCCACACTCGCGAGATTCGCACCAATGTAATTCCCATCGTGAAGCGCGAAACCTTGCAGAATGCAATCCTCGACAATGTTGAATACGGGAGCAGGGTCTATACCGATGCCGCCGTTGCCTATGACAGCTTGGGCAAGACATTTGTGCATGAAGTTGTTAATCACGCCGTCGAGTACGTCAATGGGCAGGTTCACACTAACTGCTTAGAGAACTTCTGGAGCCTATTCAAGCGGAATCTGCGCGGCACTTACGTCAGCGTTGAGCCGTTCCATCTACAGCGATACCTTGATGAGCAGGTATGGCGATTCAATAATCGCGGTGGCAAAAAGAAAGCCGACCGCGTCACCGGCGCAGATCGGTTTGTTATGGCCTGTTCGCAGGTAACCGGGAAGCGCCTAACCTTTTCCGAATTGACGGGCAAGGCTGGTCAACAACAAGTGGCGTTCTAACCCCTTTCGCGGGAAACGCGGCCCGAAGCAGCGCGCCTAGTGCGCGCTTTTTGCTTTTGGTCTCGCTTCACTGTCCCCGACTTTGGTACGGACATAATGTGCCGAAGCGCGTTTGTGAAACGCTCGAACTCTGGCGATGTTGGTGCTGGTTTCATATTAAGCCTATGATACTCCTATGCCGATAGTGCCCTCGCCATTGTTCTATCTGCCGTGCCACTCCGACTCGAATCACAAAATTTATATCCCTCCTCCCACCCAAGCAGGATCAGGTCCCAATCCGATGGCGATAGCCAAGCTCGGGAGGAGTGGAGTCTTTGTATGCAATCAATGTGGGCGAGTGTCTTCGTATTCGGACGGCGAAATCCTTCCGCAGTTATCGCTAGCCAGGGACCCATTCCACACCCAGGGCTATAATCTTTACTGCATAGATGTAGAATGCGATGGTAAAAGCTGCCAATCTCCGAAACTAATCCACAGGTGCGTGGATGAGACAGCCGGAATAAATCATACCGTCGATTCAGCGCGGTTGCGCGATTGGAAACTAGACGATACAGCCAAATGCCTAGGCGGCCACGCATTGAGATTCGATTTGGAGATGTACGAAATGCGCCCGTGCTTCTCTCCGTTCTCTGTGCCGATAATTTACCAGAAAACATAACCCCTTATGTCCTTGCTTTGCGATTCGCCGCCAAAGCGCCCCGCCCCACTGAGGTTGATTTCAATTAGCGAACTGTTTGCCGACTTCGAGCGCATATTTCTCTCTGGCGACGCGAAAATCTACAGCAGATGCGAGCATGTCGTACTGTTTTTCGATCACCACTTTTTTCACCTGGCCGACGTGGGTAGTGGATTGTTCATGTACAACGAAAAAGAAGCCATCCGATCTACAACAGACGGATTCGGAAAATACGAGCCAGCGCAGAACGGCTCCCGTGCAAGGCATCTAAACTCAGCCAAGGCGACCATAGAAGCGCCCGATGAGGTATGGGAAGGAAACCCCAAGTCTCGCGGACGATGGGTTTACCTTAAGGAGTTCGACGATTCCCCTTATCCGTTTTCGGTCGCCATAATCACGAATCGCGACGACGGCACGATTGTCCCCAAAACGAGCTTCCCGTGCAGGAGGAGCGACATCAACGGATGGCGCAGGGGCGTTAGAATATACCCCAAAACAGCTCAGCCACCCGGTTAGGAGTGGCTGTCTGGATAGTCTGCGGGGATTGCTTTCGCTCACCCACAATCTTTTTAGAATGCTGTGACCCGCCCTCCACGGTTGTCGGGTGAAGCCCTCAGCACCCTATATGATGCACCCATGTCGTCCCGGATGCAAGCCTTAAAACTCCATCGTGTAGTTGCAACGAGAAAATGTCGTATTAACTGCGACGAGACTTTGTCACCCCCTATCGTTTAAGTAACGGCCGCCAGAGCGGGGCGGCCGGAGAGGTTGTAGATGCGAGGCATGGGGGTTTTTCTTTTCTGCCCGGTGGTGCGGGGCGCAGGGCGACGATCCGAATATTCTTGCAGCGAAAGCGGCAGGACTAGTAGCAGACGATCGCCGCGATAGACGTGCAGCGTGCCATCCAGGTGATGGCAGAGTTCGACGGTTTCTCCGGCGTAGCCGCGCGCGCCGGGCAAGGGCGGCAAGGCGATGGAATGGGCGCCTAAGGTGACGGTGTGATCGGCGGCGACCACGCGTTGATAGCGCAAACTGAGGCAACGGGGGAGATCGAAGCGGCGGGGCAAGCGGCGAAAGTCTGCCGTGGCCTCGGCAGCAGGACGGGCGAAGCGCCGGTTGTGGTCGGGACAGAAGCGGGCGAGCACGGCGTTGGCTTGCACCACCGTGGTGGCGCCAGCGAGGCGAAGTTCACTGACCAGACGGTCCTGGCAAGTGCGCCAAGCGCGTTCGATGCGGCCCTTGGCTTGCGGCGAGTAGGCGGGGATCTGCTGGATGCCCAGTTCCTCCAGCGCGCGTCCCAGTTGCGTAGGAGATTGTTTTCCAGCCAACTCTTCGGCCACTGTCCAGTAGGAATCGTTGCGCTGGAAAATGCTGTGGCGGTCACGGTAGAGGCTGAGCGGGATGCCATGGGTGGCGATCATGGCGTGCAGGGCGCGGAGATAGCCAAGCGTATTTTCGGCTTCGAGTTGGAAGTGCGCGCTCAGGATCTGGCCGGTGGCGTCGTCCTGAAAGCCAATGAGGGTGAGCTGGGGACCGCGGCCTTCCAGCCAGTCATGGCGGCTGGCGTCGGTGAGCACCATCATGCCGAAGCGTGGGCGAGGCGGGCGGCAGGCGCGGTATTGGCGCGGCCGGCGCTTCTGCGGAGAGGCCAGCTTGGCGGCACGCAGAATGCGGCGCACGGTTTCCCGGCTAACCTCGAGATGCTCTTCCAGGCAAAGCTTTTCCGTCAGATGGGAATCGTTGAAGCCCTGATACTTGCCCCGGGCCAGGCTTACGATCAACTGCTTCTGGGGAAGAGAAATAGCCCACGGCGTGGAGCGTCCGCGGTTGCCGTGGCGTACCCAGCCGGGATCGTCGGGCTGGTAGCGGCGCTTTAGCCGCTGCACCTGGCGTTCACTCAGTTGCAGCAGACGGGAGGCTTCGCGTACGCTCAGCCTCCCGCCCGCTGCATTCTCAATCACTTTCACCCGTTGGAACTCTTTCTGACTCATCGTCACCATCCTTACAGGGTGACAAAGTCTCGTTGCAGTTATGGGGTGACATTATCTTGGAGCATCTACAGCCTTAAAACTCCATCGGCCAATCGCCTAAATAGATCATATCGCAGATTGTCGGACCTGTCACGGCATCTCCATATTAACACGGTTAGTTGGTGTTACAACTATATTATTGCCGATCTAAGTCCTGATTTATGAATGTTTTGGTATTTAACTCCTTACGCAGCAATATTTTGCAAGGATTTTTCCATCCGAATCCAGTGTTTTCAATATTTTGTGACACCCAGGGGGAGGGGGAGGGGAGTAACTAATCAGTAATTTTCGCCCCTACACCGTAGCTATAGCTCATGGGACGAACATATTATCGAGTAGTTAATACTAATACTCCCTACGGCGCGGCAATCTGATAGCGCAGCACCGACTGGGCGATGCGATATTGATACTTCGCTGCCGCAAACTGAATCTGTGCTTCGGTTTGCTGGAGCTGCGCCTGGCTGAGCTCCACGATCGAACTCAGGCCCAGGCTGTAACGCGTTTGCGACAGGTTGAGGGCGAGATTGGTTTCATTCAGAAACTGCTGGCTGACCCCGATGCGATTGAAAGCCGTGATGGCGTTCAACCAACTGGTGCGCACGTCATTGGCAACCCGGTCCTTGAGGTCGCGCAGCTGCTGGTCGGCGGCCTGGGCCCGAAGTCCGGCCTCGCGTGACCGTGACACGTAAAGGAAGCCGTTAAAGATTGGCACATTCACATTTACGCCGGCAGCGCCGTACCAGGTTGGAAACTGCTGAATGCCGTTGAGCACGCTCCCATCCGGAGTCTGTCCTACTACGCCCATGGCCGAGACGGTGGGGAAAAGCAGGTCGCGCTCTGCTTTCTGAAAGTGTTGGTCGGCTTGGTACTCGTAGCTCTGCGCCGCAATTTCCGGCCGGTTGCTGAATGCCTCATCCTCGAGTTGACTTACCGCGTCGGGAGGTGGCTTGAGCTCGGATTCGGTATCGACAAGCTCAAACTGCTGTTGCCCGGAGTAGCCCAGAACCTGCGACAACTGCGACAGTGCGGACTGATAGTTATTCTGCGCGTCCAGCAGAAGCAGCTTGCCTTGTGCCAGGTTGGCATCGGCAAAACTGACGTCAACTTCCGATCTCAATTTGTTTTGGAACAGGGTCGTGATTTGGTCGGAGACAAGTTGCCGTGCGCTCACGGTCTGTTCGGCCACCTGCTCCTCAGCCAAAGTCTGCAACACGTTGTAGAACGCCTCATCGACCGCCAGCTTGATTTGGTACGTCGTGGCGGCGGCATTCATATTCGCGGCCTTAGCGCGCAACGCCGCCATGGCCACCAGATTGTTCGTCCTGCCAAAATCGGTGATCAATTGCGACAAGGCCAATCCGCCGGCGGCGCGGTTCAGCAACCGCGGGCTGTTCAGATTGCCCGCAGCGATGCGACTTCCTTGCTTGTCCTCCCACCGCCGTCAGGCTGCCATAAATCGTCGGGTAGTACGCCGCTTTCTGCTCCCGGGTCACTTGATTCGACGCCAGGTAGATCAGGTGGTACACCGAGATCTGCGGATTGTTCTTGATCGCCAGGGCCTCGGCGTCCTGAACGGTCAGCCGTTGCACCGGGCCGGTGGTGGGCAACTGTGGCGGAGCCGGGGCTGTAGGAGCCGGCGGCATCTGGGGCGCCGGAAGAGTCTTGCAGCTCCGGTTGCGTTTGCGCCGGCGTAGTTACCGACTGCTTGCGGAACGGTCGCCGGCGGTAGCGGCGAGGCCGTGTGCGCTGCCAGCGTAGTCATGGCCAACCCAACCAATACCACAAGCTGAAGGATCTTGCCTCTCAAGCTCTGCACCTCCTGTCCAGGCTGTTGCTCTTCCTTGCGATGGACCAGCAGATACGCTGCCGGAACCAGGAATACCGTCACGACTACTGAGAACACAAGCCCTCCGATAATCGATCTCGCCAGCGGCGCGTACTGTTCGCTGCCAGCTTCCAAGGCGAGCGCCATCGGAATTAGACCGAGGATGGTCGCCAGCGAGGTCATCAGGATCGGCCGCAAACGCACCCGGCACGCCAGCGCCACGGCGTCGCGGATCGGCATCCCTGATCGCCGGTAGTTGCGGGTGACATCCACGATCAGAATGCTGTTCGATACGACGATTCCCGTCATCATGATGACGCCCATCAGCGACATGATGTTCAGCGTGGTCCGGGTTGCGAGCAAAAAGACAATTACGCCGGTGACCCCGGCGGAATCGCCAGCAGAATGACGAAGGGATCGACGAACGACGCGAATTGCGCCATCAGGATGAGGTACACCAGTACGATGGCGAGCAGCAGTCCCAAGCCGAAGCTCTTAAAGGATTGCCGCATAGCGACCACCGATCCGCGCACTTCAATTCGTACATTGGGAGGCAGCTTCGTATCCTTGATGATGTTGTCGACTTCCTTCGACACGCCACCAAGGTTCTCTCCCTTCGGCGCGACATAGACGTCGATCACTCGGAAGAGCTGGTAATGATCGACCTCGGTCGGAGTGTTAATCATCTTGATGTCAGCGACGTTCTCCAGTGGGGTGGTGTTGTCGTTCGTCTTGGCTTTGAGTGGAATCTGCTTGAAGTCCTCCATGGTCATAGCGCCGATCTGCTGGTTGGTGTACTGCACGGTCAGGAAGTAATTGTTGCCGCTGTGCGGATCCACCCAGTATCCGGGTGCGATCATGCCATTCGAATTCAGCGCCGTGGTTACGTTGCGCACCACATCGCTGGCGGTGAGGCCCAGATCGCGCGGCCATCTCACGGCGGACGTTGAGTTCAATACCGGGATAATCGAGATCTTGCGGGATCAAAACGTCATTCACGTCGTGCAAGCTGCGCACGCGGTTCGCAATGTCTGCCGCAACATTGTAAGCGGCATGTTGATTGTTGCCGGTTACTTGAATGTCGATTGGCGCCGGCATGCCGGCGTTGACCACGGAATCCACCAGTCCTCCAGTCTGGAAGTAGGTTGAGACCTCGGGCAGGTCCGAGGCCAGCTTCCGTCGTCACACGGTTCATATAGGAGAAGGTAGAAAGCTTGTGGTCCTCCTTCAGACTAACCTGCACAAACGCTGTGTGCTGGGCGCTGTTGCTGGTGTAGATGGCCGACAGGTCGGCATTCACGCCAATGTTGGACACGATCATCTTCAAATCGTCCTGCGGAATGACGTCACGAATGTCCTTCTCCACTTGCCCGACATAGGCGTTGGTCACTTCCAGGCGCGAACCCGTGGGCGCCTTCAGATTGATCACGAACTGGCCGGGATCGGTGCGGGGAAAGAACGCGACCCCGAGCAGGGGAAACAGCGCCAGGCTGAGGACAAAGCCGCCCATGATGACCAGCACGGTCCTCCATAGGTCGTTCCAGCGTCTTTCCCACAAGATGGTCGTAGCGCATCAACATCTGGTCGTATTTGCGGTTGAAGTTGGAGACCAGGCGAGTGAAGACAGACTGGCGCAGATTGTGCGCCACTTCGCCGTGGACCGACTTGATGAAGCGCGCGCAAAACAGCGGCACCACTGACATGGCGACAAAGTAGGACGCCGCCAACGCCAGCACAACCGCGAGCGCCAGAGCTGTAAACAAGTACCGGCTGATGCCGAACAGGAACGTCACCGGAAAGAACACGATCGCAGTTGTGAATGTCGCCGCCAGCACCGCTAGCGCGACCTCTTCGCCGCCGCGCTCCGAGGCCGTTTGGGCATCCTCGCCTTCCTCCATATGGCGGAAAATGTTCTCCAACACCACGACGGAGTTGTCGATCACGCGCGAAAGCACCAGCGCGAGTCCGCCTAACACCATGGTATTGATGGTCCCGCCGAAGGCATTCAGCAGAAGAAAGGCCGCAAGCACTGAAAGTGGAATGGACAACATGACAGAGACCGTGCCACGCATAGAGCCCAGGAAGATGAGTACCATGACTGCGGTCAGCACCAAGCCGATGGCAATCTCCTCGAATGACGTTGGCGATGGCGGTCTTCACGTACTTCGACTGATCGAAGACTACAGTCGCGATCAGGCTCTTCGGAACATCGAGCAGGTTGCGCACACGGTCACGGACGCCATTGACGATCGCAATGGTGTTGCTGTTGCCACCTTGTTTCAGGATCGGCAAGTACACCGACTTCTGGCCATCGACACGAACCAGGTTGTATTGAATCGCGGAGGAATCTTCGGCATGCCCGACGTCGGCGAAGCGCAGAACGCCATTCCCGATGGCCTTCAGCGGAACGTCATTCATGTCTTTCGTCGTGGGAAATTGGCTATTGCTATATATGTTGTAGTCGCGCGGACCGATGCGCACGTCGCCCGCTGGAAGAATAGCGTTGGCTTCGTTCACGGTGCGCACCACGTCCATCGGGCTCAGTTGCGCGGCTTCCAGCTTTACCGGATCGACGTAGAACTGGATCTGGCGGTACTTGCCGCCGTAGGGCTGCGGAACCGAAGCCCCCGGGACGTTCGCCAGCTGATTGCGCACATCGAATTGCCCAAGATCGTGCAGTTGCGTTTCGTTGAGTCCCTGGCCCTTCAGCGTGACCAGACAAACGGGAAGACTGGAGGCATCGAACTTCAGCACCACGGGCGGCAGCGTCCCCTGGGGCAAGCGCCGCAGGTCCGCCATGGCAAGGTTGGCGATCTCGCTGACGGCAGCGTCCGGGTCGGTACCGGGCTGAAAGTAAACCTTGATGAGACTCACGCCCGTGAGGGAGCGCGATTCAATGTGATCGATGTTGCTGCCTAAGGTGAAGAATCGCTCAAAGGTATCGGTAATGTTGGCCTCGATCTGCTCCGGCGGCATTCCTCCGTAGAAAGTGGCCACCACGACGACCGGTATCTTGATCTCGGGAAAAAAGTCAACTGGCATGCGAACCGTAGTGGCGACGCCGACCACCAGGATCATGAGGCACAACATGAGAACGAAGAACGGATAGCGAATCGAAAAAGTCGGCATGCTCTACTCCGTCTCCGTGCTGGCAGTCATCGGAACGCTGTCTTTAGGCTGCACGAGCTGCCCTTCGCGGTAATTGCCAAGGTTGCCGATGATGACGCGATCGCCTTCGGACAGACCCGACACGATCTCTACCTTGTTGGCATCCTCCACGCCCGTGTGAACTTGCCTCTGGTGGACTCGATTTTGCCCGTCCACCACCAACACGGTAGTTGTGTTCTGACCGCGTTGAATGGCATTGATGGGTACAGTCAACACATTCGCTTGCCGGCCCGCTGCCAGCACCACGTCCGCGTACATGCCCGGCTGCAGATGATAGGTGGGTTGGGAACATCGATCTCGACCTGCATGGTTCGAGTCGACATATCGAGAGAGTCGGTAAAGCGGGCCACCTTGCCGGTGAAATGTTCGCCTGGTCGCCTGCACGTGCACATCGGCGGAATCGCCAATTCTGACTTTCGACGCCAGCGATTCGGGCACTGGAATGCGCAAGCGCAGAACGTTGATTTGGGCGATGGTGACCACAGGCAATCCACTGGTGTTTGAAGTTCCGGCCTGCACTAGAGCGCCCGTATCGGAGAACCGCCAGGTCACCACGCCATCGTAGGGAGCCGTGATTCTGGCGTAGTCGAATAGGGCGGAGTAGTGCTGTTGATTAGCGCGCGCGACTTCCAATTGCTGCTGGGCGGCTGCCAGCGACGACTTGGCGGCTTCAACTTGCGCCTGCGAAGCCCGATCTTTCGCGGTAGCATCGTCGAGCTCCTGTTGCGCAATGAGACCAGGCCGCGCCTTGTCCGTATTGACGAGTCGCACTGCGTTGGCATGCAGGGCCACGTTGTCGGCTTCCGCACGAGACACATCGCTATGTGCCCGCTGGATCTCTTCTTCCGCATGATGCACCGCAGCCTTCGCCTCATCGACTTCGGCGACGAGCTCGGGAATTTCCAGCACGGCCAATACCTGCCCGGTATGGACGTGGTCGCCGATGTCAACGTAGATGTTGCGAATATACCCGGCAACCTTGGCGTGCAGTTCGACGTTCTGGTAGGGAATGAACTGGCCCGCGATGGATAGCGAAGTGGCTATGGTCTCGCGCTTCACGGGCGCGACCGCAGCGAATGGAGCCTGGCCGGGATTCTCGCTGGCCGTGACTGTTCCACCGTGCTTTGCGTGGGATGGCGAACTTGCGCGCACGTGCCTTACGACCGTAATTCCGGCCACAAGACACAGCACGGCCGCGCCTAACACAAGAAACTTGTGCAAAGGGCGAACCTGCATGGACTTTCCTCTCTTCGTCTAAAGCGTTACGGAGAATTAGAATTCAATGGACTACTATTCTGTCCAATTAAACGCCAACAACTATCGCGATGCGACAGAACTGTTATCCAAGCGGCGGGGGCCGAAGAGAACGATGCAGGTCCTGCAAACCGAGATGTCGCGGCGACGCGACGCGAAAGCAGTGCTGAACGACCGGCTCGCGGCGCACGCATAACCAGTGGAGGAACAGCATCGGGACCCAAAATAGGACCGTGACGGGTTGGAGAACGGGCTCAACTTCCAGTTTTTGCCCGTTAAGCCAAAGCTTCGCAACGGTGGACGGAATTACTCCAGACTGCGGACCGCTTCCATATACCGATGTCTTGGCGTGAAAGGCAAACAGGAATACCAGCAGGCAGAGTACTACCTCTAGAACCCGCCAGCGTTTCGTAAAATGTGCGGCTCGAAATATCACAGAGGCTTACGATCTCACAGAGTCCTAATCATTATACGTGGTAACCCTGCATTGGTAAGCCAGTTGTTGCAGAGGACAAGGAAATCCTTACATGACAGGCGCAGGGCCTTGTCGGCACCCAGGAGTTCGCCGAGCGAGTCCGCGCCGACTTGCAAGCCAAAGGCGTGCGCTGCTCGTTCGCGCCTGAGGAAATGAAGGCTGGCCGCAAGCTGCACGAGCAAATCGACGAGGCCATCCGCCTGCATGACAAGCTACTGCTGATCCTCTCCGAGCACAGCATGAGCAGCCCTTGGGTCAAACCGAAATTGCCAACGCGCGCGAGCGGGAGAAGCGGGAAGCCAAGCAGTTGTTGTTTCCCATCACGCTGATCCCGTTTGCGGCGATCAAGCAATGGGAACTGTTCGATGCTGACATCGGAGATTCCTCGGCCGGCGAGATACGCGAGTACTTCATCCCCGACTTCAGCAACTGGAAGGACCACGACTTGTATCAGACGGCGTTCCAGCGGCTGGTGAAGGACTTGAAGGCAGGGGCTGGGGGCTAGAGGTCAGGGAATAGCAATAAGCGGGTTCTTCGGCTATAGGGATCCTTCGACTCGGACGCGTCCGCCATTGCGGTCGCGTCCGCTCAGGATGACAGGCTTAATCTACGGATCGCTGATGGCTGAGAGCTGACGGCTGAATGCGGTGCTGACCCCTAGCCCCTAGCCGCGGCTTCTTACTTCCGCTGCCCGTCTTCGCTTTCCTTGAACATGTACTTGATGCTGGGTTTGTAGATCAGCAGATTGCTCGCGCCGGGACGGTTCACTTTCAGGCAGTACTTGTCGTACCACTCGATGACCCCGTGGATCTGTTCGCCGTCCTGCAGCACTAGGACCATCGGCGTCTTGGTCTGCATCTGTTTTTGGTAGTAGAAATTTTCGGCGTGAGTTTGCTCTGGTGGCGGGGCCTTCTTCCCGCCGCCATTCATGGGGCTCGGGCGCTCGCTCCGTTCGCGGCGCTCAGGGGCCTCCTGGCGCGGATGATCGTTGCGGTTGAGAGCGGGACGAATCAGCTTGCGATTGGCAAACACTTCGGAGTCGAGAGCTCGGCCCACGGCGGTGGAGTCCATGGAATCCTTCATGGTGTTTACTCCTATGGTGGTTTGCACACCAGCCTCAGGGATACAGCCAACTCAAGCGTGAACACAATACCGGATCTGCCAAGACTCAGACTTGAATTGTCCCGGGCTGCTAAGGGTGTGAACTTGGGGATACCCTACCACAGCCGATTCCGCAAAACAATCCAAACTGGGGATAATACTTTGGTGTTAAGGCGCCATGAAGCACGTTAGCGCTCCAAAGATGTCGCAAACGTGTCGAGCGCCAGCGAGCGTAGGAGGTTCCGGCGCATGCCGCTTTCCAGTTCCCCAAGCCGTTGCGTCGCGGTCACGATCCACGCGAACTCTACCTGCGACGACATTTTCTCCAGCTCCGCCTGTAGGTCGGCGTTGCGCACCAATTCCGGCGTTCCCGACTTCAGGAACAGCAGGTCCTCGAGGAGCGAATACAGCGTCCGAATCAATAGCTCTGTCTTCGCCTTGCCTTCTGCGCCGGCACGATATGCATCGGTCACGCGAAACAGCGCGCTGTGGTCTGCGCTTCCCATCGCGGGACCGAGCAACGCCAGCGCGTCTTGCCGCGCGGCCACGTAGGCGGCCAGATCGAAACTGCGTGCGCGGCCCAGTCCTCCGCCGCAAACTCGCGCCACCAGCGCCCGTTCGCGGGCCTTCCATTCCGGACGCACCTCGGCGAGATACTGCTCCACTTCGGCCGCGGCAACCGGTGCCAGCCGCAACTGCATGCATCGCGAACGAATCGTGGGCAGCAGCGCCGCAGGATTGTCGGTCAGCAGAAACAGCGTGGCGAATTGCGGCGGCTCTTCCAGGATCTTGAGCAGCGAGTTCGCCGCTTCCTTCATGAAGTCGGCGTCGCTGAAGATGTAAACGCGTTCGCGGCCCTCGACAGGCTTGTAGTAGATCTCATGAATAACATGACGGATTTGGTCCACCTTAACCAGCATCTGCGGCGGATCGGGCGGGATGATCAACACGTCAGGATGGGTCTGCATGAACAGGCGAGTCTCGCGCTTGTCGGCGTCGCGCAGGTTCTCGCGGGCTTCCACCGCTTCGGCAAAGCGCTCTTCCAGCGGGTCGGCTTCGGCAATGCGGACGCAGTTGGCACAGTGGCCGCAGAAATCAGGCAGGCCGTCGGCGAAAGGTTCCTCCAGACAGTTCATCGCTTTCGCAACCATTTGACTCAGCGTGAACTTCCCGGAGCCTTGCGGGCCAGAAAGGATTACGGCGTGCGGGAAGTGCTCGTGTGCGAGCATTTCGCGCAGGGTGTGAACCACTTCGGCATTGCCGTGGAAATCAGAGAAGGGCATAGGATTTATGCAAGCGTCGCTTTCTGGTTCTCACCAGCCATCAGACGCTCGAAGACCACGCGCACGATTTCCGGATGCACGAACTCAAGCTTCGGCCGTGCGTCCACCAACACGACCCGTCGTGGCTCGCGCGTAGCGATCTCCAGAAACGCGTCGCGCACGCGCGTGAAGAATGCATAGCTCTCTTTCTCGAAGCGGTTCTCGTCAGCCGTCTCCTCTGCGGCAGCCTTATTGCGGCGGCGGGCGCGTCCCACGCTGGAGCTCACATCGCAGTCCATCAGGATGGTGAGATCGGGCCACAGTCCTCGGCATAACACCTTGTGCAACTGCAACACAGCGTCGCTGCCAAGCTGCCGTCCTCCACCTTGGTAAGCCTCGGTCGAATCGGTAAAGCGATCGCACAGCACCCACTGGCCGGCTGCCAGCGCGGGCTCGATCACCTCCGCAATCAGTTGCGCGCGCGACGCAAACATCAGCGCCATCTCGGCGTGTGCGTCCAGACCGGCGGTACGGGAGTCCAGCAGCACGGCGCGAATGCGCTCGCCGATATTCGTGCCTCCAGGTTCGCGCGTCGTGACCACGTCAATTCCGTGCTCGCGTAGAACTGCGGCAAGTCTCTCCAGTTGGGTCGATTTGCCGCAACCGTCGAGCCCTTCGAAGGTGATGAACTTGCCGCGCACCGTTGCTTTGGCCACGGGTCATCATACCAAGCTCTTAGTTATCGCCCTATGCGTGGGGATGGCATTGCGAGCTCCCGTTGATCTAGAACCGCGGGCGCGGAACCAACGCTCCGGTGGTGGCTTTGTACTCGTCGTATTCCGGCCCGAAGGTCGCCTCCATGAAGCGCTCTTCGATCCGGCTCTTGATAGTGAATCCTATCCACAGCAGGGCGACCGCAACCAGGCCACGTACCTGCCGTCGATTCAACGCCGTTCCTATCATGGCCACAATCAGTCCGGAATAAATCGGATGGCGGACCCATCGGTATGGGCCGGTGCGAACCAATTGGTGGTCCACTTTGACCGTGACATTGCTGCTCCAATTCCCGCCAAGGTAGGCCCTGGCCCAGATGGCGAACGCCATGCCTCCGACGGTGATGGCGATTCCGAGAGCTTCGATCCAGTGCTCCCGCGGGACGATGCGGATATGCATCCATCCCAGCGGCACGTCGCCACTGAACATCGCGTAAAAAGCGGCCACGGTGGCTATGACATGGGAAAAGCGCGACCCTAGGCTCTCCCGCATCTGGGTTGGCTTGCCCCGCAAGGCCCATGCCAACCAAAGAATGCCGAAGGCAATCCAGAGGTAGCCACAGATCAACATTCCGCTCATCATGATTGCTCCAGTCACCATACGTTACTGCAAGAGCGATGGTTCCCGAAAACAGCCTACACACCGGCTGCGCGCTCATGATGGCTACATCAAGAATCCGCTCACCGTCTACAGCTGTTGTGAATTCAACTGAGTGAGATAAAACGAGCAGTGTTGTGCCGAGTAGGGCAGAGTAGTAGTATTCGCAACATCTGCACCAATCCACTTTAGCAAGGAGATCGTTCATGGATCAGTTTCTCGGTTCACTACTGCTCGTGCCGTACAACTTCGCGCCCCAAGGATGGGCGCTCTGCAATGGACAGCTACTGCCCATCTCACAAAACACCGCTCTGTTTTCGCTGCTAGGCACCACCTACGGCGGCGATGGCGTATCCACCTTCGCCCTTCCGGACTTGCGCGGACGGGTCCCGATCAGTGCTGGCCAAGGCCCGGGACTCCAACCTTATCAACTCGGCCAAAGCGGTGGTGCAGAGACCGCAACCCTGGGAGTCGCTCAGTTACCGAGTCACAATCACACGGTGAACACGGTATCAGGCGCAGGCACCAGCAAGTCCCCAGCGAACCAGTTTCTGGCGACAAGCACCGGCGCGTCCGTCGCCGGCGCACCAGACATCTACGCTTCGTCACAACCCAATTCGACGCTCGCCTCTAATGCTGTTTCTTCGACAGGTGGCAACCAGCCGGTCGACATTCGCTCGCCGTATCTCACCTTTAACTGGATTATCGCGCTTACGGGCATTTACCCATCGCGCGATTAACTGTGGCTGGCCCACGACTGGATACCAACTCGGTCTCGATGCATCACTTCGACCAACCCGCGCAGGTGTCTCCAGCACCTGCCGCGGGTGGTTGGAGTGGTCAAACGCGCGAGGTGGAGTGCGCCGGACATGCTAGTTTGATCGTTTTTGGCGTGACATAGTTTCAGTCGCTCCCCTGGACGCGCGGGAAGACGGGATAGTATCTTTAGCTATGCGATGAGAGCGCTGTTGTGCTGCATTCTCATTGTGCAGGCACGTCAATCTTGTTATCTGGAGCCGCACGGATGAAGAGCCGAATTCTTGCCCTCGTTGTCCTCAGTTGTCTCGCGTGCGTTACCGCCGTTGCGCAGAAAACCAACATCGATTGGGACCGCCAGGCGAACTTCTCCCAATACCACACCTACGCTTGGGAGAAAAGCCCTCACCCCGCGAAGGGTCTGTGGGACCAGCGCATCGTCGACGCGGTCGATAAGCAGATGGCAGCAAAAGGATTCACCAAGGTTGAATCCGACCCCGACGTGTGGGTCGTGTATAGCAATAGCATTAAAGACCAGAAAACCTTGGTGGGAACAGGTTACGGCTACGGGCCGGGATGGGGCTGGGGCTACGGCTGGGGAGGCGGACCGGTCATGTACAACACCTGGGTAACCAAGGAGGGCACCCTGGTCGTCGAAATTGCAGATGCAAAGAACAAGCAACTGCTCTGGCGCGGATCGGTTACCGACACCATTTCTGACAATTCCAACAAGAACATCAACACCCTCGACAAAGCAGTTGCCAAGTTGTTCAAAGGATACCCGCCCAAAGGGAAATAGAATCGCGTGAGATACTGCCATGCGTCTAGGCGATTACGTTGACGATTACTGCTCGCGTTGCAAGCGCACCACCGACCACGCCGTAGTCTCGATGGCAGCGGACGAAGTACAGAAAGTCCGCTGCCGGACCTGCAGCTACGAGCACAAGTACCGCCGCAACCAGACCGGCAGAAAAGAGCTGACCAAGGAAGAAGCCTTCCAGAAGGTGCTGGCCAGCGTCACCGGTCAGTTGGGCGGCTCGGCTCCCGAGCCGACGAAAAAGAAGTGCTCGAAATAGCCCGACCGTCGGGTAAAGTGCACCGTTAGAGCACATCTAAGACCAGATCTGCTTATCGTCAGGGATGTCCCAGTCTTCCCTAAGGGCCCGAACAACCGTCAGGAAATCGCCAAGCGACCTCACCATCCAAGTCTTCACGGAGCGAGGAGGCAGAGAATTTTAAGACACATCCTCTCAGGCTGAGGGTGCCTTCAGTCTGCGGCGATGTGCCCGGTTGCCGCTACCACCGAAAAAGCAGGCCAGCCCGAATAGGTATCCAAAGTTGTACCATCCGCCATTGTTGTGCACTTCGTAGATGTTGAGGTCGCTCTTGAACAGCGAGATCACGAACACAAACGGTGCGATAAATCCCTGCCACAGGCCCAGCCAGAAGCCTGCGACGGAGACCTTCTCGCCCGGCGCGCCTTTCATGGCATTGGGGCCGGGAACGCAACCTGCCAACATTGCGAGTAACAGCAAAACGAGAATGGGTGCTACGAGCTTCATATAGACCGTCCTACATACTGCTACGTACGAAGGGGCGCAATTGTCTCATAGCCAGACTCGATTAAGCTAAAGAGTCCGCATCCGGACAGCTTGTTCGGAATCGAACGCGTTTTCCCCGCCCGGTTCAAATCCCACCCGCATTTCTCCAGTGTTTTCACTTCCTTGCCAACAATCCTGCTGGCAAACGACGTGCATATCCTTCTTTGGGATAGTCCGCGAACCGCGCTTTCGTGGTTTGCGTATGTAGACCCAAAGGGAAAAGCTAATGGCTGCCTTGTTGCAGGACCTTCGATATGGCTGGCGGTTGCTTCGAAAGAGTCCCGGATTCACTGCCGTTGCTGTGCTGGTGCTGGCGCTCGGCATCGGTGCCAACACTGCGATTTTCAGCGTAGTGAATGCGGTATTGATCCGCCCCTTACCTTTCAAAGATCCGGCACGACTGGTGCAGATCTGGCACGTGCCACCGCCCAAGAGCTTCCCGGGCATGACCATGTTCGCGGTCTCCGCCGCCAACTACCTCGATTGGGAGCGCGAGAACCACGTCTTCGAAAACACCGCCATCTACACCGGGCAGAGCTTCGACCTGACCGGCGGCGACAAACCGGAATCGGTCCCTGCCGCGGCGGTCGAGCCCACGTTTTTCTCCGTGCTGGGCTCACCGCCGCTTCTTGGGCGCACCTTTGCTTCGGGAGAAGACCAGTCCGGCCGCGACAATGTCGTGGTCCTGAGTTACAGCTTTTGGCAAACCCGCTTCGGTGGGAATCCCGCAATTGTCGGGCAGACCATTACGCTCAACAACCAGCCCCGCACCGTGATTGGCGTGATGGGTCCGAAGTTCGCGCGGCCCGATTCGGCGAAGATCTGGGTGCCGCTGGCATGGACCGCGGAGGAACGGGCGGTACGCGGCGAACACCACTACATGGTAGTCGGCAGGCTTAAGCCTGGCGTTACCCTCGCGCAGTCGCAAGCCGAGATGAACACGATTTCTAGCCAGCTTTCGCAGCGATATCCCGACGATGACAAGGATTGGGGCGCCGTCGTGATTCCCCTGCGCGAGGAACTGGTCGGCGACGTTCGTCCGTCGCTGCTGATTTTGCTTGGCGCAGTAGCGTTCGTGCTGCTGATCGCCTGCGCTAACGTCGCCAACCTGGTGCTGGCAAAGACACTTTCACGAAAGAAGGAAATCGCGATCCGTACGGCGCTGGGTGCAAGCCGTCGCCGGGTGCTGCAACAGGTGCTCTCGGAAACCCTGTTGCTGGCGCTGGCTGGCGGCGCCATCGGCTTGGCCGTCGCCCACTTCGGCGTGACGTTAATAGTCAAGTTCCTGGGTGACCAGTTGCCAAAATCCGCCGATGTTTATCCCGACGCATGGGTGCTAGCATTCACACTCGGGATCTCCGTCTTCGCCGGTCTGATTGCCGGTTTGCTGCCCGCTCTGCGCTTGACCAAGGGCGACGTAAACGAGTCGCTCAAGCAGGGCCTCGGACGTACCACGTCAGACTCCGGTGGAAACCACACTCGCAGCGTGCTCGTGGTCTGCGAAGTTGCGTTATCGCTGATGCTGTTGGTGGGCGCGGGTCTGCTGATCCGCAGCTTGTTGATGCTGCGCCAGATCGATCCCGGCTTCGATCCTAGCCGCGTCATCACCATGGACATCTCCATCTCCAGAAGCAAGTTCTCCACACCACAGCAGCAAACCGCCTTCTTCGATCGCGTGCTCGAGCGTGTGCGCGAACTGGCTCCAGTTGAGGCTGCCGGCCTCGTCGATAATCTGCCCTTGGACGGCGGCGGCTCCCATCAGCCGATTGCGATTGAAGGACGGGCCGCAGTACCCATGGCCGAGCAGCCCGAGGTTGACGTGCGACTGATCAGCCCGGGATATTTATCGGCCATGCGAATACCAGTCGTGCATGGGAGAGACTTCAATGACAGCGATATCGCAGGCCGGCCGGGCACGGTTCTGATCAGCCAATCCATGGCTAAGCTTTTCTGGCCGCACGAAGACCCCATCGGCAAACATCTCATCCTCACGTTTTTCCCGGGAGTCTCCCGGGAGGTGATTGGCGTAGTGGGTGACGTCAAGCTGGAGGCCCTCAATGAAACGCGGCAGACGGCGACACTTTATGTCTCCCTGGGCCAATTGGCCGCGCCGGCGACGGGAGGCTGGGGCTCGTTCGGCATGAGTCTGGCTGTGCGCGCTCCCTCGATGAGCATTGTTCCGGCTCTGGTCAATGCGGTGCACGAAGTTGATTCCGCTGTGCCCGTACAACAGGTAAGGAGCATGGACGAGTTGATCTCCGACTCGCTCTCGCCAGAGCGTTTTACCATGCTGCTGCTGGCCGCTTTTGCCGGACTTGCCTTGCTGCTTGCTGCGGTCGGGATTTACAGCGTGCTGTCATATGCAGTACGGCGGCGGGTGCGTGAGATCGGAATACGACTGGCTCTGGGCGCGCAACTCAGCGATGTGCTGCACATGGTGGTAATTGAAGGCATGAAGCCAACGCTGATCGGCGTGCTCATTGGGCTGGCAGGCGCTCTGGCGCTTGGGCGAGTGTTGTCTAGCGCCATTTACGGAGTGAGCTCGCGTGACCTGGCGACCTTCGGCACGGTATCGGTGCTGCTGACGGCTGTTGGCTTTGTCGCCAGCATCATTCCCGCCTATCGCGCCACCCGCGTCGATCCAATGAGGACGCTGCGCGAGGAGTAGTTCGCCACACGACAGCTACTCCTGGATGACGCCCTCAAACAAGTCGCTCTCCAACTTCGCGTCGCGCGGTTCGCGTGTCACCGCGAGGTGATACATCTCCACTCCGCCGCCGCGTTGTCCCAGGTTCTTTTTGACCCGCTCAAACAGCGGCGCCTGCGAGACATGCCGTCGAAAGGCTTCATCCTTCTTCTCGAAGCGCTCCGCACCCACTTCGATACGCGTCGTCACCGTCGGCGGCGCAATGATCTGGCGATCAGGCAGCACGAAGTCAGCCGTAACGTAGTAGAGCTTCTGCGCGCGATGCGGCGTCAGTCCCTGCTGCAGTTGCTCGGGATAGCGATCAGGCCGGCCAGCCCACTGGAATGCCATGGTTGCGAAAACGCCTGCCATAGCGTGGTCAACGTGACCTGTGAGGCCGCCGTCCGGTCCAAAGGTGAGCACCACGTGCGGACGAATCTGGCGCATGCGCCGTGTCAGGTCCTCCACCGCCCGATATAAATCGGTTCGGTTGAGCTGTCCATCGAGATAGTCGAGCACTTCGCATTGGCTTACCTTGAGCAGCTTGCACGAAGCCGCAAACTCCGCGCGACGCATGGCCGCTAGCTCTTCGTTGGAGCGGGCCGTACCCCGATTCCGCGCCGCAGTTCCAGCGGTCATGCATACGACGTGGGTCTCCACGCCGCGGTCGTGGTACAGGAGCAGCGTGCCTCCAAAGGCGCCGGCCTCGTCATCCGGATGGGCGGTTACGCAGAGGAGTTTGAGCATAATTTTGCCGGCGGTGTCCGCCTTCCTACAGATTACAACGAAGTTCGCGGGCAATATCGTACTTGGCGAACCTTGCCCATTGCTATGTCCCGGTGATTTCGCAGCGACCTATGGCCGTAGCGCCCACACTAGGATCGCTCCTCCAACCAGTAAGCACCCATGTACCCAACGCGGATAGCTCCGCCGTTGCGCTCGAATGGAGCTTTGCGGAAAGCAGAGCCTCCACAAGCCGGATGCGGTCAACCCTGCAAATAATGCCCAGAAATACCACCCGCGCCACACAAGGGACGGAATAGCCAGCACCAACAGCAGCGCTCCCACAGCTCGAACCACACTTGCGTTACTCATCCACCGTTCCGTCAGCCCCGGCGCGGCAATGTGCCAAAGCCCGGACACGAGCACCAGACCCACTACGACCCAGAAATAGATCGTCTCGGTCATGCAGTCAGCGTACGCCCACTTTGGTTCAACCAGGTGGTTAGATATTGTAGGAGGTCGAGTTGTTAGTAGGGCGCTCAGACCGGCGTTTAAGCTCTCTAATTCTTGTTATCCCGACCGAGGATGTCAGTCCGAGGGGAGGGACCTGCCGTTCCATCTCTCTCCCCGCGGCCAGTTCAGCCGGTGCCTCCCGAAATCCCTTCCAAGTGACGCACATCACACGACGACGTGATAAGACTCACGGCTCCCCAGGTCGTCGAAATCCTATCTTGGATGCATACAACGAGCCGAGTTCCGCAAGAGCGGGGGAGGAAAAACAGCAATGAGTGAAAGCAATGGCGGCAACCATCCGGCGACCACCAAGCAATACACGCCGCGCCTGATCTTCTGGGAAGTTACCAAGGGCTGTAACCTGCGGTGCATCCATTGCCGCGCTACCGCGACCGAGCTAATGTCTCCCGCCGACCTGCCGACCGACAAAGCGCTTGACATCATTTCGCAGATTGCCGACTTCGGGAACCCAATCCTGGTGCTCAGCGGCGGCGAGCCGTTGTACCGGCACGATATTTTCCAGCTCGCGGAGTATGCGACCGGCCGCGGTCTTCGCACAGCTCTGGCCACGAACGGAACGCTGGTGACGAAAGACGTCGCGCAAAAGATCAAGCAGGCTGGAATCAAACGGGTCTCGATCTCCCTGGATGGATCAGATGCGCACACTCACGATTCCTTCCGGGGCATTCCGGGTGCGTTCGACGCTGCTGTCTATGGCATGCGCAACCTTCAGGAGTTGGGTGTTTCGGTGCAGATCAACACCACGATTGCGCGACACAACGCGCACCAGTTACCGGCCGTGCTTGACTTGGCGCGCAGCCTTGGCGCCGATGCGCTGCACACCTTCCTGCTGGTGCCCGTGGGATGCGGGGTGGATATTGCCGCCGAACAGATGGTGCCTCCGGAAGAGTATGAGCGGATGCTGAATTGGTTTTACGATCAGTCGCTGGAAGGTGGAATTGAGTTGAAAGCAACCTGCGCTCCGCATTATTTCCGAGTGGCCCGGCAGCGCAAAGCCGCGGATCGCTTGGCGGGCCGCAACCAAGTCGCCGCCCCCACACCCAGCGCCAACGACATTGGACCGACGGATATGACCATGCCAGGCTCCACAGGTATCTCCCTGAAGCCGGGTGGCGGACCGCCGGTCGGACACACCGGACATCCCGGCGGCCACCCCGGCGACATGAACGCAATGACCAAGGGCTGCCTGGCGGGGACCGGAGTTTGCTTTATCTCGCACGAGGGTGAAGTTTTCCCTTGCGGATATCTGCCGGCGATCGCGGGTGACTTGCGCAAACAGAGCTTTGCCGAAATCTGGAACGATTCCGAAGTCTTCGCCCAGTTGCGCGACGACGACAACCTGAAAGGGAAGTGCGGCTGCTGCGAGTTCCGCCACGTTTGCATGGGATGCCGCGCTCGGGCTTACGCTGCCACCGGCGACTTTCTGGCGGAAGAGCCGTTCTGCGTCTATGAGCCAGGTACTTCGAACCAGATGATTCGCGCCGCCGCGATCAAGCGGTAGCGAGAACGAGGTTCGAAGGGGCGCGTCTTTAGACGCGCCGCCATAAGCCCATTTACTTTTGTCATCCCGAACCGACTTTAGTCGGTGAGGGATCTGCTGTTTCGCTCGGAGTTTCACGATGGCTGCACTAGCCGCACACATCGCTTCGACACCCAAGGAACGCCAGCGCGCCCTCATTATTCCACGCGAGCACGGTGCGTGGGGGATGCTATTGGTGCCGCTAGCGACCGGCGCTGTAGCGGCGCTACGCTCCAGCGTCAGCGGCGGCGCGCTGACGCTTTTCATCCTCGCGGCGATGTCGCTCTTCTGGCTGCGCGCGCCGGTAGAGAGTTGGCTAGGCACCTCGGCGATCAAGGCCCAGACTAAAGACGAGCGCGCCTTCGTGATGAGGGTGATTGTCGCCATCAGCTTGCTCGCCCTTACCAGTATTGCGGCGCTACTGTGGAGCGGATATTCGCGTGGTCTGCTAACCATCGGCGCGGTTGCAGGTCTGGCATTCGTGATACAGGCAGGCGTCAGAAGGCTGGGGCGCAAGGGAAGGATGCCGGCGCAGATTATCGGTGCTGTGGGTCTTACCTCAACCGCGGCGGGCGCTTATTACGTTGCCACCGGCAAGCTCGACCACATCGCGGTCGCGCTCTGGTTGGCGAACTGGCTGTTTGCCGGCGATCAGATCCACTTCGTGCAGGTACGCATCCGCTCCAGCCGGGCCGCCACCATGGACGAGAAGATGAAGCAGGGATTGCCGTTCTTCTGCGGACAAGTTGTTCTCATCGGCGTAATCCTCGCCGCCTGCCGCTTCGGGCTGTTCTCGGACGCCATGGCGCTTGCCTTCCTCCCCGTGCTGATTCGCGGTACTCTGTGGTTCGTCCGGCGTTATCGTCCTCTCGATGTCCACAAGCTGGGATTCAGCGAACTGACCCACGCCTTGATCTTTGGCGCGTTGCTCTGCGCGTCGTTCCTGTTGTAGTTCCCCAAGGATCTTCTGAAATCGCTCGGCATCCCTTACAATGATGCCAATGCCCTCGGCGAGCAACGCTTTCGCAGCTTCCCGTCTGATTCACTTTCCTTCAAGCGCAAAACTCGCGGCGTTAATGTTCTTGCTGGGCACGGTTGGCGGAAGCACAGTTGCGCCACAGTCGTATCCATCTGCAGGAGGTCATTCGGTTATGGCACTCGTGCTCAAGAGTCCCGAATTCGCACACGGCGCAGAGATTCCGAAGAAACACACCTGTGAGTCTGCCGACGTTTCGCCGACGCTGGAGTGGAGCGGGTCTCCGGCGCGCACTGTCAGTTTCGCGCTGATCATGGATGACCCCGACGCCCCTGGCGGGACCTGGGTGCACTGGGTACTGTGGGACCTGCCGGCGAGCGCGCATAAGCTTCCCGAAGCCGTCGCCAAGCAAGATCAGTTAGACGACGGAACACGGCAGGGCCGCAACAGCTTCAGGAAGATTGGCTACAACGGCCCGTGTCCGCCACGGGGTAAGCCGCACCGGTATTTTTTCCGCTTGTATGCCTTGGATGAAAAGCTTGATCTCGCGGCGGGCGCCAGCGACCTCGATCTTCAAGAGGCCATGAAGGGCCACGTCACAAGCCAGGCGGAATACATGGGAACCTACCAACGATAGCGCAGTACAGCCGCGCCGGTCACCAGATAGAGAGCAGATCCTAAAGGTCAGCATGCCAAGAGGTGACTGATTGCTTGCTGCTCGGAGCCAGGTCGAATCGGTTGGCCAGCATATCGGCAATCTCCCTGCCGATCTCGAGGGAAGCCGTTGCCGCTGGGGACGGTACGTTGCAAACATGGATCATCCCCTTGCTGTGAACAAAATGAAAATCGTCCACCAGGTTGCCGCTGCTATCCACTGCCTGGGCCCGCACTCCAGAACCTCCAGGGGCCAAATCGGATTCTTGCAGCTCCGGCACCATCTTCTGTAGCGACTTCACGAAGGCCGTCTTCACCCATGAGCGGTATTGTTCGGCCAACCCCATGCGCCAATACTTTTGCGCCATCTTGCGGAAGCCGGGGAACAGTAGCATCTGCATGGCCTCATTGAGATCAGGCGCCGAACCGGTGTATCCCTCGCGGCGGAAAGCCAGCAAAGCGTTGGGTCCCGCCTCGACGCTGCCATTGACCCGGCGCGTGAAATGTACTCCGAGGAATGGGAACCGCGGATCGGGAACCGGGTAGATCAGCGCTTTTATCAGGTTCCGCCGTTCCGGTTTCACTTCGTAGTACTCTCCACGGAACGGGATAATTTCGAGGTCTGTACGCACCCCAGCCATGCGAGTGATGGTATCGCTGTACAGGCCGGCACAGTTGATCACGTACCGTGCCCGGAAGGTTCCGGCGCTCGTTTCGACGAGACTGCAATCTCCTTCTTCGCGCAGGCCGACCACCTTGGCGCGAAACACAATCTCGCCGCCCGCCTCCCCGATCAACTCGGCGTATTTTTGCGCCACCAAAGTGTAATCCACGATGCCCGTGCTGGGTACCTGTAGCCCGCTGACTCCGTCGCAATGGGGTTCGATTTCGCGAAACTCGTCACGATTAAGCATTCGCAAACCCGTGACGCCATTGGCAATCCCACGTTGGTGTAGCTGCTCGAGCCGCGGGACCTCTTCGGGGCTGGTCGCCACCACAAGCTTGCCGCACTCTTCGAACGCAACCTCATGTTGCTGGCAGAACCGCTTCATGGATGCGGCCCCAGCGACGCAGTTGCGCGCCTTCAACGAACCGGTCTTGTAGTAGAGGCCGGAGTGGATCACTCCGCTGTTATGTCCGGTCTGGTGCGCGGCCACGCGATCTTCTTTTTCCACGATGACGAGGCTCATCTCTGGAAAACGCAGCGTGACCTCCAGCGCTGTCGCCAGTCCGACAATCCCTGCGCCAATAATCAACAGTTTCGTTTCGCGGTCGGCCATAGAATCCTGTAACTATCTTTGCAAACCCGCGATTATAAGGGGCTGGGGACTTTGGCGGCTAGGACGCAAATCACAAACATTGCGCTGCTGCGTCAGGAACATTACTCTAGGGTTGCGGAGGTTCGGCAATGCAGGTGCTCATCACGGGTGGGGCTGGCTTCATCGGGTCACATCTTGCCGAGCGACATCTCAACATGGGCGATGCTGTCTGCATCGTCGACGACCTCTCCACCGGATCGATCGCCAATATCCAGCATCTCAAGATTCATCCTGAATTTACCTACCATATTGACACCGTCACCAACACGCAGTTGATGGCCGAACTCGTGGACCTCTGTGATGTCGTATATCACCTGGCGGCTGCCGTCGGTGTGCGCCTGATCGTGGACAGCCCTGTGCGCACCATCGAGACCAATATCCGCGGTACCGAAATCGTACTGGGCTTGGCGGAGATCAAGCGAAAACGCGTGCTCATCACGTCCACATCCGAGGTCTACGGCAAGGGGGACCGGGTCCCGTTTCACGAAGATGACGACTTGGTGATGGGCCCGACCGACAAAGCCCGCTGGAGTTATGCCTGCTCGAAGGCCATCGATGAGTTTCTCGCCATCGCGTACTGGAAGGAGAAGAAAGTTCCGACTGTGATTGCGCGCTTGTTTAACACCGTAGGTCCGCGACAGACCGGCCGTTATGGCATGGTGGTTCCCAACCTGGTAGTCCAGGCATTGACCGGCGGGGACATTACCGTCTTCGGTGATGGAGCACAGAGCCGTTGCTTCACCCACGTTAACGATACGGTAGATGCGCTAGTGGGCATAGCCGCCCATCCTGATGCCAACGGCGAAGTGTACAACGTGGGTAGCGATCACGAAATCGCCATCATCGAATTGGCGACACGCATCAAGCGCATGACCGGCTCGGATTCGAAGATTGTTTTCGTTTCCTACGGCAGGGCTTATGAGGAGGGCTTCGAAGATGTGCGGCGGCGTGTTCCAGATATCAGCAAGCTGACCAGGCTTATTGGCTATCGTCCGCGTCTGTCCCTGGATGAAACTCTGGAGAGTATCATCGCAGACCAGCGCGCCCGTTTGCGTGAGCACGGAGTGGCTGCCGCTATCCGCTAGCGAAGCTCTTGGCAAGTCGATGTTCGGACAGTCCCGATTGGGATCGAGCCGGTTCTCCGGAGCGGATGTGACAACTGACAGCGCGGTTCTCACACACCCTCTTCAGCGCCCGCGGGAATATACGGTTTAATACTATTTTTATTGAGGAATCGCAACTATGCGTGTGCTTGTAACCGGCGGTGCAGGGTTTCTTGGTTCGCACTTGTGCGATGCCTTACTGGCTGAGGGCAACTCGGTCGTCTGCGCCGATAATCTGCTGACCGGGCGAATGGAGAACCTCGCCCATCTCCGCCACGAGCCTCGATTCGGCTTTCTTGAGCAGGATGTCAGTCAGCCTTTCGATCCTGGCAAGGTTGACTACATCTTCCACTTCGGGTCGCCCGCCAGTCCGGTGGATTATCTCGAGCATGCCATCGAAACCTTGCAAGTCAATTCGCTCGGTACCATGAACTGCCTCGAACTGGCGAAGAGGTACGGCGCAAAATTTCTTCTGGCCTCCACCTCGGAGTGTTACGGCGATCCCCTGGAGCATCCGCAGAAAGAGACGTATTGGGGACACGTGAATCCCGTCGGTCCGCGATCGGTGTATGACGAGTCGAAACGCTTTGCCGAAGCGGCCACCATGGCCTATCGCCGATACCATAGAGTAGACACGCATATCGTGCGCATCTTCAACACCTATGGTCCGCGGTTGCAGATCAACGATGGCCGGGTGATCTCGAACTTCATGAAACAGGCGCTCCGCGGCGAAGATCTCACGGTCTATGGCGATGGTTCGCAGACGCGCAGCTTTTGCTATGTGAGCGATGAAGTGGGGGGAATTCTGGCGCTGTCGAAGTCTGAGGAACACGAGCCGACCAATATCGGCAATCCCGTCGAGTTCACTATTCTGGAGTGTGCCCAAGCGGTGCTCGAAGTGACCGGGTCGAGCAGCAAAATGCGACACGAAGCGCTACCGCAGGACGATCCCCGGCAGCGACGGCCCGACATCAGCAAGGCCAAGCGACTGCTCGGGTGGGAGCCAACTATCGATTTGCGGGCCGGCTTGCGCCTGTCTCTGGATTACTTCAAGTCGGCCGTCCAGCCGACAGGAGTCGGCATATAGAGCGCCTCTGGCGCGCCGTCACAGTCGCTTTATTTTGTCGTTCCGAGGAGCTTCAGAGACTGTGTCGCGACGCCGTACGGGTTTGCGAAACTGGAGTGAAGCGTTTAAAAAACTAGCCCCGAATGGGGCGGAAGATCTTAGCCCAGCGCTTCAGCGCTGGGTGAAGTGGGAAATGAGAACGAGTCCCGTAGGGACGACAGAGGTTGCGACACGGTCTCCTCAACCTCGAGGGATCTCCTGTTTCTCTCTGGGGCATCGGATTTAAACGGGGGCAGGAAGCCCAACCTGCCCTCGCGCAAAGCAGCGCGCCGCCGCCCCGGATACACCTACGGCTCCCCTTCTCGTAAAATGATTTGAGTAAAGTCCCGAGGTCCGCTTGATGGACGACCAGTTCGAATTTGAGGCGCTCCGCCGTGAAAGTTCCTCATGGTGGCACACGGCCCGGCGCAAACTGCTGGGTGAGGCCATCGCTCAGGCTGTGCATGGCAAGCGCGAGGCCCGCGTTCTGGATCTCGGCTGTACCGCGCAATTGGATTCTTCGCCAGTGGATGAGATCCGCATTCTCAATGCCCATAGTTCGCTGCCGGCCCTGGCATTCCGCCAGATCGAAGGTTCCAAGAACTTGATTTGCACCTGTCCTGAGGATTTGGGATTCGTGTCGAACTCGTTCGACGCTGTCGTGGCTGGAGATATTCTGCAGATGGTTCCCGATGACCGGAAGGCCCTGCGCGAGTTGCGTCGCGTGCTGAAGGACGGCGGCCTGCTATGTCTCACGGTGCCCGCTTACCCGTTTCTCTGGGGCGAGGACGACGAAGCACGCGGCCATCAGCGGCGTTACACCGCAAGCGAACTGCGGCGCAAACTTAACAACTGCGGTTTCGAAATTTCCCACGTGTCCTATCTGGTGGCCACCGGGTTCCTGCCGTCCATCGTGGAGCGCATGTGGAAGGACCTGTTCCGGAAATCGGCGGCGCCGCGGCGGATGTCGGATGCAGACTCCAAGCTAGCCAATGCGGCCATGGTCACGTTGCTTGATTTCGAACGCCATCTGATTCGCTACATCAACCTGCCCTTCGGCACGCGTGCGGTCTGCTGGGCGCATAAGCCAGCATTGGTTGCCGAGCGTGTTACCGTGCCCGCCTGGGAGCGCCAGTGGTCACGTCCTCCATTGCCGCAAGGTATGACTATGAGCCAACCTGACCTGCCTGAAACCTCGTCCGCAAGTTAGAATCAACCCGTGGCACTGTTGCGAAGCGTTGGCACCACCCTGGAGATGATCAAGTGGGAGCATTCTGTTCTCACGCTCCCTTTTGGTTTGACTGGCGCCGTGCTGGCGGCTCGTGGAATTCCCAGCCTGCATACGTCGATTTGGATCATTGTCGCGTTGGTGGCGGCGCGGTCGGCAGCCATGGCCTTCAATCGGCTGGTGGATGCAAGCATCGACGCGGCCAACCCACGCACTCGCGTACGCGCGCTTCCCGCGGGTAAGCTAAGCAAGGGATTCGTGACCTGGTTTGTAGTGGTCACGTCCGCCATCCTGATCGTCGCTGCGTATCAAATGAATCCGCTGACGTTCTACCTGTCTCCGGTAGCGCTGGCGATAATCTTCCTGTATTCCTTCACTAAACGATTCACGCGCTGGTCGCACGTGGTGCTTGGACTCGCGATGGGCACGGCTCCGGCCGCCGCTTGGATTGCCGTGCGAGGCTCTCTCGATCCACGCATCCTGATTCTGACCGCATCGGTGGTGTTCTGGGGTGCCGGCTTCGACATCCTATATAGCTGCCAGGATTTCGACTTCGACTGCTCGGCCGACGTCTATTCCGTTCCGAAGGCCTTCGGCATTCGCACTTCTCTGAACATCGCCCGGTTCTTCCACGTGATGACCGTTTTGTTGCTGGCTTGGATGGTGGTGGCGTTTGGGCTGGGAAAGATCGCCGTGGCTGGTGTGGTATTCGTCGCTCTGCTCTTGATTTATGAGCATTCGTTGGTGAAGCACGACGATCTCAGCCGGGTGAACGCGGCGTTTTTCACCATGAACGGGCTGGTCTCGATGGCGTTCCTGTTCTTCATTGCCGGCGACCTGATATTGTCGCGTTAAATGAGACTTGTCTGGGTGTTGCAATCGGTAATCGCGTGCTGGCGCCTCGGAGTAAAATGACGTCATGACCAAAGAAGGTAACGAGCTGCTAAAAAAGGCCATGGACCTTCCAGTCAATGATCGCGCAGAATTGGTGGTATCGTTGCTTGACACTCTGGATGAGACCGTGGACGAGGATGTAGAAGCCTCGTGGCAGAACGAGATTGCCTTGCGGATCCAGGAACTGGACGCTGGCAAGGCAAAGACCGTCCCATGGACTGAGATTCGCAGCCGGCTCACGGCCAAGCTGTCCCGCGGTGGCTAAGCGCCTGGAGTTTCATCATGCTGCAGCTGCCGAACTCGAATCGGCATTTGACTGGTACTTGACGAGAGATGAACGAGTAGCTTCGAGATTCTTGGACGAAGTGAGACGCGCCGTTGAGATGATCGCGCAGTTTCCTCAACGCTGGCCTGTGAGTGAACCCAACGTTCGCAAGTTTGTCTTGCGGCGATTTCCTTTCCTGATCATTTACCGTGACCTGCCATCGATTATCCAGATACTGGCTGTTGCCCATGGTCGCAGACGAGCGGGTTATTGGAAAGGGCGCATCTGAACCAAGCCTGCAGACTCAAAGGTACATCGGTCTGTAATTTCGCGGCTTCCCTACGATATGATTGAAAAGATGTCATCCGACACGCCCATCACCGCCAAGAAGCTTCACCCTTTTCAGACCGACGACCGTCGCCTGCACCCCATTCACGACAAGGTGATGGCGCACGAACGTCTGTCGGCCGACGAGGCGCTGTCGCTTTACCGCTCGGGTGACATTCTCGCGATCGGCTGGCTGGCGAACCATGTTCGCGAGCGGATGCATGGCGACATCGCCTACTTCAACGTCAACCGCCACCTCAACTACACCAATGTTTGCGTGGCGGCCTGCCGTCTATGCGCCTTCGGCCGCAAGAAGGACGCGCCCGGCTCCTACACCATGGCGCTGGAAGAAGTTTGGAGCACCGCCGGATCCGGCTACACCGAGGCCATCACAGAGTTTCACATCGTCGGCGGCCTGCACCCTGATTTGCCATTCCAGTATTACGTTGATCTGATCGCGGGGTTGAAAGAGCGGTTCCCCCAGGTACACCTCAAGGCGTTCACCATGGTTGAGATTGCCTTCTTCGCGAAGATTGGCAAGATGACGCCACGCGAGGTGCTGATCAAATTCAAGGAGGCCGGTCTCGACTCCATGCCCGGTGGCGGCGCCGAGATTTTCTCTGACCGTATCCGGCACATCATTTGCGACCATAAGATCGATGGCGACGACTGGCTCCAGTTGGCGCGCACAGCGCATGAAGTCGGCCTGAAGTCCAACGCCACCATGCTCTACGGCCACGTCGAGAATGACGAGGATCGCGTTGATCACCTGCTCAAGCTGCGCGCGCTACAGGATGACACGCATGGTTTCCAGACGTTCATCCCACTGGCGTTTCATCCCGACAACACTCCGCTACAGCACTTACCAAAGACAACGGGCATGCTCGACCTGAAGCAGATCGCCGTCTCACGGCTAGTGCTCGACAACTTCCCACACATCAAGTCGTATTGGCAGATGGTGACGCCCAAGATGGCGCAGATCACGCTGCGCTTTGGCGCCGACGACATTGACGGCACAGTGGTCGAAGAGAAGATCTACCACGATGCCGGTGCGACGACCCCGCAAATGCTGCGCCGCCAGGATCTGATCCGGCTCATCACCGAGGCTGGTCGCGTCCCCTTCGAGCGCGACACGCTTTACCGGCCAGTCACGCGCACGGAGACCACCGTAACCGTCGCGGTCTGATTCGAAAGCCTACTTCTTCTGCTCCGGCGCCAAGTGTTTCCTCCCTGGCATGGGAGGCCATCCCAGCGACTGCCCCTGGTACAGCGCCACCGCGTTCTCGTAGCGCTTGCCATCGCCATCATGCACCGCAAACCGCCGCAGATGCTCGGGCGGCCCGCTCCACATGCAAACTCCAGCGTAGGCTCCATCTTTGCGCAGGATGTAATAGCTCATGTCTACATACTCCAACTTTTCCGGGTATCCTTCATAGTTGCGGACGATGCGCTTCAACGCATCCATGCCGGCTTCCTGCGGTGACATGCCACGCCGCATGTTCTCGACGATGGTGTGCGCGCCGCAAACCTTGATATTCTCTTCACCGTTGCCGGTTGCCCCCGCCGAGCCGACATCCTGATCCGTGTAACTGCCGGCCCCGATGATCGGCGAATCGCCCGCGCGTCCGGCAAGTTTCCACGCCAGTCCGCTGGTGGTAGTCGCGCCCGACATCTCGCCTTTCTCATTTACCGAAGAGCAATGAATGGTCCCGGTCGGCGGCCTCAAAACGCGTTCGATGGCGGCCATACGAAACTCTGGCTCAATGCCAATCTTCTCTGCCACCTTTTCCATCCGCTTGATGCGTTCGTCGTAATACTCGGAGACATTGCCCGCGGTGTCGGGAAATTTGAATTTAGGGCTGGCCAGCCCCGGTCCCCACCAATCGTCATTGGACATGGTCTCGCGCCACAGTTGCCACGTCTTGCGTGAGCGCTCGGTCAGCAGGTTCTCCTTGGGGAAGCCCATCACGAACCCAAACTTCTGCGCACCTTCGCCCACGAGCATCACGTGCCCCGTATGCTCCATGACGGTTTTCGAAAGAAGGGAAACGTTCTTGATGTCGCGCACGCCGGCAACAGAACCCGCCATGCGCGTCGGCCCATGCATACAGCAGGCGTCGAGCTCGACCACGCAGTCCTCGTTGGGAAGTCCGCCGAGGCCGACGCTGTCTTCGTTGGGATCGTCCTCCGGCCCCGTGATGACCTGCATTACCGCATCGAGCGTATCGCCCCCGCTGGTCAACACAGCGTATCCACGGTCCAGGTATTCATAGCCAATTGCGGCGCAGATGATGACCGGCTTCTTCGGCATCGTACTCGGCGATGTGGCGGCCTGGAGAGGCTTACTCTGCGCTTTCAGATCGAGTGCAAGCGATGCAGAACCGACAGCGGTTGTTGCGATGAAGTCGCGGCGCGTTACTTTCATAGGGGCCCTCCCGACGAATCCACAACGGTGAAGCAGGATAGCATGGTACCCAAATCGAAGGGGCCGAAGAGCGCAGCTCGAAATGAACAAGGCACAGCGGGCGGCTGTGCCTTGGGCAGGGTAGCGATTTGTGGGCTTAGCTGGCTGCCTTCACCGAGGTGTTCTGGTCGGCCCTGAAGCGCAGCAGGGCCGCGATTCGCCCGATCTGATCGAACGGCCCGTCGTTGGTGATGTACACAATCTCGATTCCATTCCGAATCGCATGTCCTACGATGGCGTCGCCGATGTCTTCCAGTTGGGTGTTCTCCTTTCCGCAAACCGCGCACGTCGGCGCATTATGCAGGTCCATGTGACCGCAGTGGTAGCACTTCACTCCCGGTGCCAGGAAGTTCGATCCCAGCAGGAGGGTTTGCACCTCGCCCGTCTCCAGCGAACGCAAAACGCGTCGCAAACCAATCGCCCCACGGCCATTGCGATGGGCTTCCCCGATCACCTCGCGTATCAGTTCTTGCTTTAGGCGCCCGTTGTATTCAGCGAGCTGCTCCATCGCCATCTGCTTTGTCTGGTCGGGGGTCGCGATCTTTGGGTCAATGCGGAAGTGTCCCACCAGGCGCTGCTTGGAGTTCGAGCGCAGTTCCCGATGGATCTCCGACCAAACGTCATCATGGCAGCCGATCAGCAATCGATCGCAATTTCCGCGCTCGAAATATCGCTCAATGCAATCGGCTACCGTCTTGAAATGCTGTAAGGCTTCATTGGTCTGCTTGCGCTCGGCGTGTCCGGCGTCATAGCCGCGCCACCCGTCACTTTTGCCGCGGCGCGTAAGTTCGCTGATGAAGTCCTGTTTTTCCACGATCTCGTCGTTTACTAGTTCGAAGACGCGCGCCTTGGTGCGGTCGACCAGCACCACGCACGCATGTTGTACTCCATCCAGCACCGCAGCCAGCGGCTTCAGATGGAAGCGTTTGTTTACGAAAAGGTTGGTCTTGAGTAACTGCGCTGGAATGTCGAACTCGCGCCAAAGCCCCTGCTTGCTGCAGGCAAAAATTGCCTTGGCCTTGCCGCCGTTTCCGCGCAGGCTCTCGGCCATCCCCTGGATACGATCGAGGTCGGAATGGGCGCAGCCATTTCTGCCGTGCTTCTCCGCCTCGCGAAGCGCATGGCGCACCAGGTCCTTAACCAGGATCGATTCTTCGCGGTGCGACTTATTCAAGGGCGTCGCGGGTTGGTAGTAAAAAGTAACCGCACAAGTTTCCGGCGAGTGAAAGTTGGCGAGTTCTCGGATGTCATCTCGTGTGATCATTCCGGTTCTCCTCATGGATGAGTTCTTAAATGATGAAACGGGGAACTGCTGGGCAGCTCCCAAGTTTGTTAGGCGCTTTTGGAATATTCCACAAGCTTTTCTTTTAGCGGGTCCTTGATAGGCAAGGCGCGTTGCAAATGCTCGCGGCCCTTGCGGATGGACGCGCGCACCTCCTCCACACTGCGGTTGGTGATATCGGCGATCTCTTCCAAGGTGAAGCCTTCGAGGGTGTACAGGATGAAGGCTTCGGCCTCGTCGCGCCCGGCATCGCGCAGGGTCGCCTCTACCAGGCTGATGAGTTCGTCCCGCGCCGCCAGCTCTTCAGGATTATTGGCACTCGGGTCGGGAATGACATTTTCTTCCGACAATTGCTCATCGGGCTGATGGAATTGCATCCGGGCCTCGTCGCTGGCGTGCACATTCTGCTGGCCGTGCGAGCGTTCCAGCGGAACGTGGCCGTCCTCCCGATTCTCCAACGCCAGCCGGCCAATTGCCTGCATCGCCAGCCGATGTACCCAAGGTTCCACCTTCAGGGGTTCTGGGCTTTCGTTCTGCTCGCTGAGGGCGTTTGCAATCGCTTCTCCCACGACATCCTCTACCGCGACCTGGCCGGGCTGGAGCTGTCCCTGGCTCTCGCGGTAATCGATCTCTCGTTGGATTGAGCGCTGCAAACGTGGCAGATTGACGTTGACGTAGCTGGCAATGTCGGCGCTGGAAATGTGTTCCGGCTTGACCGCCGCTAGCGTCTCCTCAAACGGCACCGTGCCGACGCGAGCTCGCCCCGGACCACGACGGCGCGTCCCCGTGTGATGGCTACGCAGCAGATCCTTATGCTTCTTGACCTGCTCTGCCATGGAATCGAAGCTGGCCTTGATCGCAGCCGTTGCCGCCGGACTGCTCTCCTGTGCTGCCATCTGGCCCGACGGCAGTCGCAAGTTAAGCGACACCACGACGCCTTCGCGCGCGGAGTTCTCTTCGATAACCCCTTTCAGGTGCACGAGGTCAGGACGAAATACCCGGAGGTATCGGCCCAGCTTTTCCACTTGTTGATTGATCAGTTTTTCGAGGTCGGGAGTTTTCGAAATCTTGTAGCTGATATGGACGTTCATGCAAAGGCCTCTCCGGATGGAATCATTCCAATCCGCAGCTACGTTCCTTTAATTGAATTTTACTCCTCTTCCTACAGAAGCAAGCAGAAAATGATGACTTGTCTCGCCTGGGTGGAATGGAACAGAAATGCGCCGCCAATCGGCAAAACACGATGTTACGTTCGGGCAATTTCCACAATCGAAAGCGAAGGCCTTCCTAGGGGAAGGCCTGGCTTGCCGATTCCGTTGGATGACTCTTATCTTTCCGGAATGCGGACCTTCGCGTCAGCCCGCTTGTCCACATGAACGGTCTCGATAAACCGGACTTTGCTCTTGTTGAGCTTCATTACCAGCGACGAGGTGCGTACGCCATCACCAAAGAAGCGCACCCCCTTGAGCAGAGGCCCATCGGTGACACCGGTGGCCGAAAAGATGATGTTCTTGCCGGGTGCAAGGTCATCGGCCGTATAGATGCGCTTCGGGTCAGAGATGCCCATGTCCTTCATGCGCTCCCCCTGCTCCGGTGTGTACCCGACCAGGCGGCCGACCATGTAGCCGTTGAGACAGCGAATGGCAGCCGCGGTAATCACTCCCTCGGGGGCCCCGCCTGTACCCATGACGGCGTGCACACCTGACCCCAACATCGCCGCTGCCACGCCGGGCGAAAGGTCGCCGTCGGAAATCAGCCGAATGCGAGCTCCGGCTTTGCGAATCTCGTTGATCAAGCTTTCATGGCGCGGCCGGTCGAGGATTATGATCACCAGATCCTCGACGCTGCGCTCGAGCACCTTCGCAATAACATTCAGGTTGTGCGACACCGGCGCTTCGAGATCGACCATGCCCTTGCAGGAGGGACCTACGACAATCTTCTCCATGTAGCAGTCGGGCGCGTGCAGCAGGCCGCCATGCTCGGAGGCAGCCAACACGGTTATGGCGCCCGGCGACCCGGTTGCGCACAGGTTCGTGCCTTCCAGGGGATCGACAGCAATGTCTACTGCGGGATAGCTGCCGCCGTCCCGCTTGCCAACTTTCTCGCCGATGTACAGCATGGGCGCTTCGTCGCGTTCGCCCTCGCCGATGACGATGGTTCCATCCATCGGCACCGAGTCCATAACGCTACGCATGGCTTCGGTAGCCACCTGATCGGCGTGTTTGCGGTCGCCCTGCCCCATGGTCTTGCCAGAGGCGATGGCCGCTTCCTCAACCACGCGCAGAAACTCCAGCGCGAGGTCGGTTTCCAGATTTGCAGTGGGAGAGTGCTCAACGATAGGTTCTTCGGTTTGAACTTTGGTCACCATGTTCGCCTCCGGAGATCTGCGCGGCGTGCTAAGACGCCAATCTGCGCAAGCTGGATCGAAGCCGCCTGCACAGCACAAACGCAAAGGATACACCTCTTACTGACAGGGTTCGAGGATTTTCGCCGCCATCATCCACCCCCACTCAGATAGTCGTTTGACAAACCGTTGCATTGGTCCACCACACCACTGACTCAGGGCTTGCCTCCTCTACATGCCCTGATGTCCGACCAAACTGTCAACCACGTCTCCGGTCTGTACTCCCGATTTTACCCGGGCTCACGCCCGCGGCTAACACAATTGCGCCCGGCGGGCTTGGAATTAGTGCCATCGTTCGATCCGTTCCAACTCAGAACCACCTCTCCCACTTGCTCTAAAGGCTCGCTCTACCCCAAACCAACAAACCGAGACGTACCAAACCGTCGCCTCGTTGACACAGAGATTCTGGAATCCTTTAATAACTATTATCATCTGATAAGTATGCGCCGGGAAACTTACAACGAGTTTCGCCGGTTGTGCCAAGAGCACGGCCTGGCGGCGACACACCAGAGGCAAAAAATCTACGAGGCGCTGGTGTCACGACCCGGGCATTATTCGCCGGAGGAGATCTACGAGCAGGTAAAACAAGACTTGCCGTCGATCTCGCTCGCGACGGTTTACAAGAACCTCAAGACCTTCGTGCACGCCGGCATGCTGCGCGAAGTCAGTCCTCATCATGGCTCGTGGCGTATCGACGCCAATCACCACCCCCATCATCATCTGGTTTGTACGCGTTGCCGGTCCATTACCGATCTGGACTTCGATTCGCTGGGGCCGGTAAAACTTCGCGGCAAACTTCCTTCGGGTTTCAGGCTGGAAAAGTTTACTATTGAGGTGCAAGGTATCTGTAAGGCTTGCACTGCAGCAGAAACAAAGCGGCATTAATTTTTCATACCAACGGAGCGTGATAGATATGTTAAGCGTAGGAGAGCAGTTCCCTGATTTCAGTCTTACTGCAACCGTCAGCACCAACAAAGACACCGCATTTAAAACCGTCACCAGCCAGGACTATAAGGGCAAGTGGAAGTTGTTCTTCTTCTGGCCAAAGGATTTCACGTTTGTCTGCCCGACCGAGATCGCTGCATTCGGAAAGCTGAACAAGGAATTCCTGGACCGCGATACGCAGATTCTGGGCGGCAGCATTGATTCGGAGTTTGTGCACCTGGCATGGCGCAATAATCACCCTGACCTGAAGGACCTGCCATTTCCCATGCTTTCGGACATCAAGCGCGATCTATCGTCCACACTCGGCATTCTCGATGAGAAAGCGGGCGTGGCGCAGCGGGCAACCTTCATCGTTGATCCGGAGAATGTCATCCGGTTCGTGTATGTGACCGACCTCTCGGTCGGCCGCAATCCGCAGGAAGTGCTACGCGTCCTCGACGCTCTTCAAACGGACGAACTCTGCCCCTGCAACTGGCAGAAGGGCCAGGAGACTCTGCACGTCTAAGCAGCAATCACGTGGCTCCGCTCTGCTGGGCGGGGCCACCTCCTTCCCGTGGTTAGCTCGAAAGTGAAAGAACATGAATCTCGATGCGTTGATCGAAGCCATTCCTTCGTACGCAAAGGACCTGAAGCTCAACTTCTCCAGCGTGGTTCGCCAACAGACGGACTTGAACGAGCAGCAAGCTTGGGGAACCGTGGTTGCCTCGGCTATTACCTCGCGCAATCCGGAATTGATAACGGCTGCCCTCGACGAAGCCGCATCCCACCTTACCACGGAGGCGCTGGACGCGGCCAAGGGAGCGGCAGCCATCATGGGCATGAATAATATCTTTTATCGCTTCCTCCACCTTTCTTCCAATGAGAAGTACCGCAGCATGCGGGCGGGTTTGCGCATGAACATCATGCGCACGCACGGCATTGATCCACTCGATTTCGAGTTGTGGTCGGCAGCAGTCTCCGCGATTAATGGTTGTGGCGCGTGCGTGGACTCGCACGAAAAAGCCCTGCGCGAAAAAGGCAGTAGGCGAGGAGAAGATTATCGCCGCGATACGTATCGCGTCCGTGATCCACGCAATTGCTGTCGTGCTCGATGCGGAAAGCGTCACGGAACGTCAACCCGCAATCGTGTAGACTGCCTGTTTTCGCGCGATGGCGCCGCCCTGAACGGCGCCCCTTTGTGTTGGTTACGAAAGTCCAAGGCACTCTCGTGCCGAGGGCAAGCACTGGAGCTGTGGCGCATTGATCCCCTGGCTGGTCATTGCACCGTTCTGGGCGAATGTATCCTCCAACAACAGCAACCAAGCTGAGCTGATTGCTCCTTCCCAAAAGATGCCGCCCAAGTGCCCCCCCGACCGTCACAGGTCACAAGCGATTGTGATCTGTGCACTTGTTGGCTGTGCGGTAGGAGTGTTCCGCTGGAGTGTATCTGGAGCAAACCTTGACTGCCACACACATCCCAGAAAGCGCGGAACAGGTAAATATCAGGGTTTTCCGCGATTTGACAGATCACCTCGTCAGGTGACCGCCGGCACTCACGCAAGTGTGGGCGGGGAATATGGCGGCAGAGGGACAGGTCTTCCAACCGGCGGCGCTGTTGCACGCGCATCCGGCCGTATAACGCGGGGATACGATTGAAATACAGGGGGTCCGGCGTGCTTACACCATATGGCTTGGACATCATAGAAAGTTGCTTGGCTTGCAAGATGCGGGCCGAGCACATATTTTGCGATCTTCCACCCGCTGCTTTGCAGACATTCGAATCCGTCAAATATGCCACTGCCTACCCGAAAGGCGCAGTCCTGTTTGTGGAGGGCCAGACGCCGCGCGGCATCTTTGTCCTGTGCAAGGGCCGCGTCAAGCTCTCCATCTGCTCAACCGACGGCAAAACACTGATCCTGAAAATCGCCGAGCCCGGAGAAGTCCTGGGGCTAAGTGCTACGGTGAGCGGCAAGCCCTACGAGCTTACTGCCGAGACCGTCGATCCGTGCCAGGTGAACTTTGTCAAACGCGAGGACTTTCTGCGCTTTCTCAAGGAGCACAGCGATGCCTGCCTGCGGGTAGCCGAACAGTTGAGCGAAAAGTACAACACGGCGTGCCGCGAGATTCGCTCTCTCGGGCTCTCGCACTCCGCGGGCGAGAAATTGGCGAAGCTCCTTTTAGAGTGGAGTGCTAAGAACGGCGAGGCCGCCAAAGCTGAGCCGCGCTTGAAGCTGGCTCTCACCCACGAGGAGATCGCGCAGATGATTGGCACCTCCCGCGAGACCGTTACGCGTTTGTTTGCCGATTTGAAACGGCGGCAGATCGTACAGGCAAAAGGCTCGACGCTGCTGATTCGCAATAAGGCGGCACTAAAGGCGCTGGCGATCACGTCCTGAGCTAAAGGCTTGTAATTACTGCCGATTGCAGGCACTCGCAACGGTACGTGTGGACGTGGATTGACTGCTGCTTTTGCCGTTCTTGATTGGCGCAAGGAAGCAAATTTGCATGCGCCGTGTGAACAAGGTCACGGAAATCAGTGACTGCAATCACTGCGTTGGTGCAGTCCGGAGACGTATTACCTCGATTATGGAGAGCATGATTCAGTCGAGTTGCATGACCTGCGATTTCCGTCCCGATCGACTCTTTTGCGACATGCCTGCGGAGTCGTTGAAATCTTTCGATGAGATCAAGTCGCTCGCCTCTTACCCCAGAAGCACGGTGCTGTTCGCCGAAGGGCGGCCGGTCCGCGGTATTTACATCTTGTGCGACGGACGGGCCAAGCTGTCCATATGCTCCGATACTGGAAAGCGGCTGACGTTGCGGATCGCCGGTCCTGGAGAAGTGTTGGGACTGGGAGCCGCCTTGTCCAATACGCCTTACGAGATCACCGCAGAATTGCTGGATAGTTCACAGGTCGTTTTCGTCCGCAGAAAAGAGTTGTTGAAGTTCTTGCGGGAGCATCGCCAGGTCTGTATGGAAGTTGTGCGCATGTTGAGTCAGGATTTGCACGGCGCTTACGAGCGAGTTCGGACCCTGGGCATGATACGCACGCGCCACCCGCGGATGACGTACCGCACGGGCGCTTTGCTGGTTTAATTCAAGAGTTGCCCATCAGCCCGCGATGCTTTCGCGGGCTTTTTGTTCGTCCGCGCCGGAGCGCGCGACGTTCTAGAAGGCTGGCGAAGGGGAAGAATGTCTCGTCCCGATACCTCGAACGAACGTTCGGAATTCGAATTGGCAAGCGGGGAACCCCGCCCCCAGACGTCCTCCGCGGTCTCCCTGATTGCGCTAAGCACGGCCCCGAAAGCTCATAAACATTGGTCTTCTTTGCGGGCGCCCCCGGCCACGCCTTTGGTGATAGCGCTCACATCTTGCAGTGAGAAGCATCTTGCAGTGTGACTTCAATCACACGCGCTCGTGAGTACACTCACTGCCCCTCCGCGTCTTCGTCGGCGATGGTTAAGAGTGACGCGGCGGCGTAGGCGAAGCGTCCAGCGAAAGCGAGGATTTCGGTGAAGCGTTGCGGTCTGGTTTTCTTTGTTGCCTTGCTGCTTGCCACGGGAGCAATGGCCAAGTCCACTCCCAAAATGAGCAACGAGGACTGCCTGGCTTGCCATAACGATGCCACTCTTACCAAGGACGAGAACGGCAAACAGGTCAGCTTGCATGTGGATGATGCGAAATTCAAGGCCTCAATCCATAGTGTTTTCGGTTGTACCGATTGTCACAAAGATATCAAGGCGTTCCCCCACGATCCCACGCCCGCCAAGCCTGTATGCGCCACCTGCCATGCCGGTGAGCAAACCGCTTACGATCACGGCGTTCATGCCAAGGCTGCTGCCGCCGGCAACACCAATGTCGCGAAATGCCAGGACTGCCACGGCAGTGTCCACGAAATTCTGCCGGCCAGCGATCCCAAGTCCAAAGTAGCTCGTGGCAACATCCCGCAAACGTGCGGCGCCTGCCACGGGCAGAAATTCGTCATGGCTTCCAGCGGCATAAGCTCGGCTCCCTTCAACTCGTACCAGCAAAGTGTTCACGGCAAAGCGGTTGCTGCTGGGTCCGACAAGGCCGCGGTATGTACGGACTGTCATGGTCAGCACGACATCCTGGCCGCCACCGATCCCAAGTCGCCGATCAACAAGTTCAACGTACCCGCCACTTGCGCGAAGTGTCACGACAACATCAAGCAGGAGTACGTACAAAGCATCCACGGCCAGGCGATCGCGCGCGGCAACTGGCAGGCGCCAGTGTGCACCGATTGCCACGGCATTCACACAATTAAAGCTCCAACCGATCCCAACTCGTCGGTAGCCGCTGCCAATGTGGGCAACGCATGCGCGCAGTGCCATGGCAGCGTGCGTCTCTCCAACGAGTTTGGGATGCCTTCGGGACAGGTCAATAGCTACTTGTCCAGCTATCACGGCATGGCGTCGAAGATGGGTTCAACCACGGTGGCCAACTGCGCCAGTTGTCACGGCGTGCATAACATTCTGCCCTCCGTTGATCCGCGCTCCACTATCAACCATGCCAACCTGGCGAAGACCTGCGGGCAATGTCATCCTGGCGCGAACGACAAATTCATCAGCTTCAAGGTGCATTCCGACGGGCTGGCGAAAGCCGACTTTGGCAGCAAGGTGATCGGGTATATCAGTAAGTTTTATATCTGGATGATCATCGGGGTGATCGGCGGCATGGTGCTGCACAACCTGATCATCTTCCGTAAGAAACTGAAGTTACACCGCATTGGGCAGCCCCGCATTCTATTCCGCATGACGAGGGGACAGCGCACGCAGCATATTGTCCTGCTCGTCAGCTTCTTCATACTGGTGCTCACAGGGTTTGCCTTGCGCTATCCGTCCTCGTGGTTGGCCGACTTGTTCGTGAAAGAAGCGATTCGCAGTGTCGTCCATAGAGTGGCCGGAGTGGTGCTAATCGCGGTGAGTTTGTTCCACTTATGGTACGTGGTCAAGAACCCGATGGCCGTCGCCTGGTCAAGGACATGCTGCCCGACTGGAAAGACGTCACAGACGCACGTGATGCATTCCGCTACTACCTGGGTAATAGCGATCAGCGTCCATTGTTCCGCCGCTTCACCTATGCCGAGAAGGCTGAGTACTGGGCGTTAGTGTGGGGCATGTTCGTGATGGCCAGCACCGGATTGATGGCGTGGTTTAAAGTGGGGGTCGGCGAACGAGTGCCAGGCTGGTGGATCGATGTCGCGATCACCATCCACTGGTATGAAGCTGTACTCGCCACCTTGGCCATTATCGTATGGCATTTGTACGGAGTGATGTTCGATCCCGATGCTTATCCCATGAATTGGGCCTGGTATGACGGCAAGATGTCGATTGAGCCTTATGAGCATGAACATCCTCTCGATCTGCTTGCGATTGAGAGGGCCAAGGGCTTGGAGGAAGAGGAAGCGGAGCCGGTCGAGGCGGCCGCTAAAGAGCAAAACGAGACAGTCGCACAAGGACTAGGGAGCTCGCCGGAAAAGGCCCTGCAACTTTTGGGTCGAGGTATGCACTACGCTCAGGTTTTTTGATTGCGATACTGTATTGTGGTAAGTTCTGCAGCACTGAATGTGCGCGATTTGCACTGGGGTGAGGCGAAGAAGGGACAATCAAATAAATGACTGAGGACACGCAGAGGGTGGATCCTCTACGCGATCATCCGCCTGTTTCACGAAACCTCATTAGGAATCCCATCAGCCTGATTGGTCTGGCGCTGGCCGCCGTCGCCTTCGCCAACATCGTTCTGCTGGCTCTCATTGACGTCCTCGCCAGCCAGCCCTCTCCCTATATCGGCATTCTCGCCTACATGGTGGCGCCTGGATTCCTGGTTCTGGGGCCATTCTGGTCCCCATTGGAATGGTGATCGAGCGGCGGCGGCGCCTTCGCGATGTAGGTGCGCCGCTCCATTTCCCGAAACTTGATCTTAATAATCCGGCGCAACGCAGCACCGTCGCGTTCTTACTCAGCTTCGTGGTGATCTTCGCGCTGGTGAGCTCAGTCGGCAGTTACAAGGCCTACGAGTTCACCGATTCGGTGGATTTCTGCGGCGAGTTGTGCCATACCGTTATGCATCCCGAGTTCACCGCTTATCAGGCCTCGCCTCATGCCCGTGTGGCATGTGTCGATTGCCACGTCGGATCGGGCGCGAGTTGGTATGTGAAGTCCAAGCTTTCGGGCCTTCGCCAGGTTTATTACACCGCGCTCGGCACCTATCCCCGTCCCATCCCCACGCCCGGTGCACAATCTTCGTCCCGCCCAGCAAACCTGCGAGCAGTGCCACTGGCCGAAGAAGTTCTGGGGAGCGCAACTCAAGACCTTCACCCATTACGGCACCGATGAGCAGAACACGCCGCGGGTGATCCGCATGCTGATCAAGACCGGAGGTGGCGATCCCAGCCTCGGCCAGGCTGGTGAAGGCATTCACTGGCACATGAACATCAACAACAAGGTCACCTACTTTGCGACCGATGAACAGCGGCAGGTGATTCCCTGGGTGCGCATGGAAGACAAGAGTGGCCGAGTGACCGAGTATGTCGTGAAGGACGGCGCCCCTACTCAGGCCCAGATTGACAAGGCCGATAAGCGCCGCATGGACTGCATCGACTGCCACAACCGCCCGACGCACATCTACGTCCCACCCGATCTCTCCGTGGATCGGGCGATTACCGGACGTTCCATCGATTCCACGCTGCCGTTTATCAAACAGCAGGGCGTCGCGGTGCTGACCGCCGACTATAAGACCACGGACGAGGCGCAGCAGGCGATTGCCGAGAAGATCACGAAGTTTTACCAGGAGAAGTACCCGCAGATCGCATCGGCCAAGGCGGACAGCGTCAAGGGTGCAGTGGTTGAACTGCAGCGCATCTACAACACCACGTTCTTTCCGTACATGAAAGTAAACTGGAAGACCCATCCCTAACAACATCGGACACTTCTACTATCAGGGCTGCTTCCGCTGCCACGATGGCAATCATGTGAGCAAGGATGGCAAGGTCATCAGCAAGGACTGCAACTCGTGCCACACCGTGATCGAACAACAGGAAAGTGGCATGCAGATCGCCTCATTGCCGACCGAAGCCTTCAAGCATCCGGTTGACATTGGCGACCTGAGTGCGGTCAACTGCTCCGATTGCCATAGCGGAGGCGTCGGTCCCTAGAAAGCCGCCTTCGCGGCCGGCTTCCGTTTGCCAAACAGCGTAACGGTAAGCGATAATTGGTCTTTGCCTCCAGTAGCGGGCCCCGTCAAGCATATGCTTGGTGGGTGTAAGTAGCGGGGGTCCAAGGAACGCCTTGCTGCGTTCGTTGGGGTGTGGAGCGAAGCAGTTCTTTGCTGGAACATCCGGCCGAAAGCGCGATCCTGCGCCATCGGGGACTCGATTTATCTCGCCTGAGGGAATTTGTGCCACTGGCGCTCCCAGCTCCAGTAAATTCGCTGCACTGATTGGGAAGGGAACGCGCACACGTGTGGACATTACCGAGCAGGAAAGGAAATTGCTTCTGTGTTAATGATTCGTCTTTCGCGCCGCGGTGCGCGCAAACAACCTTACTACCGCATTGTGGTTATCGAGAAGGACCGTGCGCGAGACGGCCGCTCGGTGGAAGTGGTCGGCACCTATAACCCGCGTACCAATCCCGCCAGCGTGGAACTGAAGCGCGAGAGGATTGACTATTGGACCAGCAAGGGAGCGCAGTTGTCCGACCGCGTGAAGAAGCTGGTTGACAAAGCGGCTGCCAGCGCGCCGGCTCCGACTTCGGTCGAAGCGTAAAGTTCGAAGCAACCCTCTGATGTCAGGAGTCTCCTGAACGATGACAGACAGCGCCGTGAACATGCTTGCGTTGGTGGAACATCTTGCCAAGGCCGTGGTGGAAGCGCCTGACGAGGTGACGGTGGAAGCCTTTGAAGAAGGCGGCCAAACCGTCCTGGAACTGATCGTGGCCGAGAGCGACCTGGGGCGGGTAATTGGACGCCAAGGACGTATGGCCCGCAGCCTGCGTACCATTGTGAATGCGGCCAGTTTGCGCACTCGCAAGCGCTACCAGTTGGAGATCGTGGAATAGCTGGCGACTTTATTACGATCGCTCGCGTGCTCGGTCCGCAAGGTCGGCGCGGCGAAGTTATGGCCGAGTTGCACACGGACTTCCCCGAGCGATTCCAGGAGCGACGACAGTTGTCGGGCTTGGCGGCTAACGGTACCCGTCGGGAACTGCAACTGGAAGAGCACTGGTTTCACAAGGGCGGTGTGGTACTGAAGTTCGCTGGCGTGGATAGTATCAGCGATGCCGAGCAGCTAGCCGGCCTGGAGTTGCAGGTTCCGTTTGAGCAGCGAGCCGAGTTGGAAGAAGGCGCGGCGTATGTTAGCGATGTCGTCGGATGCGAAGTTTGGATAGGAAATCTGGACGGTCAGCAACTGCTTGGGACTGTTAGCGAAGTGCAGTTTGGGGCAGGTGAGGCTCCGCTCCTGGTTGTGAGAGCGAAGATCGGAGCTGAGAGAGAAATTCTAGTTCCCTACGCCGAAGAGTTCCTGAAGTCTGTCGACTTCCAGCAGCGGCGGATCGAGATGGAATTGCCCGAGGGGTTGGTTGCGTTGGATTCGCCACTGAGCGGGGAAGAGAAGCAGCGGCAGAAGTCGGAAGCCGATGAAGCACGATCGGCGGGGGTTCGCCGTAAGCGAGGGAAATGAATTCAAGTCCCCGCGCGCCCCAGGGCGCGAATTGGGGAGGCCCGAATGAAGTTCGAGATTCTTACGATTTTTCCGGACTTTTTTCGTGGGCCATTGGACTACGGCATTGTGCGCAAGGCGCGCGAAGGCGGGCTCATTGGAATTGGCATCCACGATCTGCGGACGTTCACTCACGACCGGCATCGCACGGTGGACGATCGGCCGTTCGGCGGTGGCGAAGGCATGGTGCTCAAACCGGAGCCCATCTTCGAGTGTCTCGAATCGCTTGGTGTCTCGCCCCGTGTAGAACGGATGCGCAACGGTGCGCGCGAGACGGTGGTGTTGCTTTCGCCGCAGGGCGAGTTGTTCACACAGGCGGTGGCGCAGGACTTGACGACGCGCCAACGCGTAGTGCTTATCTGTGGACGTTACGAAGGCGTAGATGAGCGTGTGAGCCAACACCTTGCTGATCGCGAGATATCGGTTGGCGATTTCGTGCTGAGCGGCGGGGAACTGGGCGCAGCCATTATCGTCGATACGATGACCCGGTTGCTTCCCGGCGCTCTCGGCAACGCGGCCTCGTCGCAACAGGAGTCATTTACCGCACCGGTTGTGAAGGAAGAGAAGAGGATGTCAGGTGAGACGCCGAGCTCGACGTGCAGTTCGGGAGGGTTATTGGATTACCCGCATTACACTCGCCCGGCGGAGTTTCACGGGATGCAGGTTCCCGAGGTGCTGGTAAACGGGGACCACGACGAGATTCGAAAGTGGCGGCGACGTAGCGCGCTGCAAAAGACGTTGCGCAATCGACCCGATTTGTTGCGCGATGCCGAGCTGAACAAAGAAGATCGCAAACTGCTGACCGAGATTGAGGCCGAGCAGGGAAGCGCTTGAAATTTGAGCGGAAAAGACACGATACGTACAAGAAGGCTAAGGGCTGATTGCTAGTTGCTAATTGCCAGCCACACGGAAGGAAAAGAACAATGTCGAACAACTCACCCATCATTGACCGGCTTCTCGCCAAGACGCGGCGTACCGATCTACCCGACTTCAAGCCCGGCGACACCGTCCGGGTACACGTGAAGATCAAGGAAGGCGACAAAGAGCGCTTGCAGGCGTTCGAAGGGGTCGTCATTTCCAAGAGCCACGGAGACCAGCCCAGCTTTACCGTGCGCAAGATGAGCTTTGGCCAGGGCGTCGAGCGTATCTTTCCCACCCATTCGAAGGTCATTGACAGGATCGAAGTGCTGCGTTCGGCACACGTCCGTCGCGCCAAACTGTATTATTTGCGGGCGCTGCGTGGCAAGGCCGCCCGTCTCCGCGAAGTGGATACCAAGCGCTCCTAGCGATGGCGTAAGAGATCAGACGGAATGGCGATGCTCACCGGGTCAGCCGATGCGGTGGGCGTTAGTTTTTCAGAGAGTTTTCTTGATCTACACAGGGTGGAGCACGCCTTCAGGCGTGCATTAGGCCTACAATTCTTGATCGGCGCTTTAGCGCCTGAGGTACGTCGGTTTCGTTACGTCAGCGGCTGAAGCCGGTTTTTCAGGCGATCGCTAAATGCAGCGCTGAAGCGCTGCTCCACCCTATCCAACAAGTGTGAAACCGCTTGCGACCGCGGTAGTTCACATTCATCGCTTCGCCTTTGGCCGCACAAACTTCAGCGCTGTGTGCGTTGCCGAAAAGCTGACGACCTTCACATCGACCAGGCCAGCTTGCCTGCCCGCATCGAGCACTTGCAGTTCCGTAATCTCCTGCTTGCCTTTGAGATAGACGATCCACAGTGCGCCCGCGCTGGCCAGCGCGGAAACCAGCTTTCTTGCGCGAGCGAGTTCGGCGGTCTTTTCCGCGCCGAAAAAGATCAGATCTGAATTGTTCAGTGCTTTCACATTGGAGAACGAGCCCGCCGTCGCACGGACGTCCTTTACGAAATTCCCGTCGGCCATGCCTAACGTTGAAATAACCAGTCCTGGCTTGATTCCGAGCTTCTCAAGCGTGCTCTTCGGGTGAAGAATCTTGTGCGCCCATTTGTCGGCGTGGTCACCAAGTTCGAAAACAGCCGAGCCCTCCGGCCATTTGAGATGAAGGTCGCCACCCCGCGCGACGACGGACTTCAGCGACACGAGCGGAATTTTCAAACGCATTTCGCCACGAAAGATAATCTCGTTGGTTTCGAGCAACGCCTTGCCGCTTGCTTCCTTGCCGCCTGAACGAACATTGCACGGGAGTTCGTGCCCCATGGAGCCTCCGATCCGTTCGAGAAGGATGGTTCAGATCGTCAGCGCCTGTCAACTCACGTCAAAAGGCAAACCCCGCTTGGGTAACAAGCGGGGTGCCGATCGCGACCGGCCGTCGCGATTCATTGCGGGTAGTCAGGTAGAGGTTGTTGCAGCTAGATCTTTACCGCTAGTTCCATCAAACCCACGGCCACGGCAATCCAGAGCGCAAACGCTACCGTATTGAGAGTGAGGCGAATCGCGCCATTGTCGATCAGCCAGTTATATTTCGCGTCCATAGTCATCTCCTTGAGAAACGGGCTTCCATCTCGACAATCGCAACTGCGCTATCGGGAACCCCGGAGGTTGCGCCCGGCGTGTCCTACGACCTCACCGGATCATGTTCTGCAGCTATATACGGACGAACTCAGGAAAGGTTCCGTTACGATTTGGTGAATACTGGCCAGTTGCAGGAATTCAGTGGCAAGCGCAGATTCTGGTGGTGCAAAGAGTTGGACGATGCTATTGCGCCGCTCCGTCAAAATCATTCAACACGGAGACACGGAGGCCACGGAGTTTTTGTTTGCAAGGACTTTTCTCCGCGATACCCGTGCCTCCGTGGTTTACAAGCTTCGCTTCTCGTCCTGTGCCGCGATCTCTCCCAACTCCCAATACTTCTTCAGCAGGGTCTCGGGAACGTTGACCGCTCGTCCGGTCAACATGTGTTTCAACTGCAGCGCGTTCACCGCCGCTTTGCCCTCGAAGTGATTGTTGGCGATGACAAACGTTTTCTTCGCCTTGGCGGCGATCGTATCAATGCGCGTTTTCCATCCCTGTAACTCGGGATCGGTGTAGAGATAGTTGTAGCGGTCGTGACGCGAGTCGCTGTCGAACCATTGATCGTAATTTCGTCCGTGCAGGCGCACGTAAGCAAATGCAGCGGTCACATATTCGCTGGGAGCAACCGCTTTTCCCAGGCGCGGCTGGTCGATATTGCAGAAGGCTACTCCCTTTTCGGCGAAATAGCGCAGGGTCCCCTCGTTGGTCCAACTGTTGTGCCGCACCTCCACCACCAGGGGATATTGCTTGAACTTCTCGACCACACTCTCGAGATAATCGCGGTTCGCATTGGTGTTCTTGAATGAAATGGGAAACTGCGCGAGTAGAGCGCCGAGCATGTCTTCGGCGGCGATGGAATCTAGTCCGTCCTTTGCCAGTCGTTCATCTTCGGGGTTGGCGCGAATGGTCTCGGAGGATGTGCTCTCCAGCACGGCGATTGGCGAGTGGGTGAACGCCTTGTTGAGTTTGGCAGTGAACATGAACTCCGGGTTCACTGCGCGCGATTTGCGGCACCACAGTTTGCCCCACTCGGGCTTGATGTGGCCGTAGAACGAGGTGTTGATCTCGATTACGTCGAGGTAACGCGCCAGGTATTCCACCGGATGCAGCGATTTCTTGATCTGCGCGGGGTACACAATGCCGTCCCAGTCTTTGTACGACCAGCCCGCCGTGCCAACGTAGACCTTCGCCCGCTTGTCCATCTTCGAAGGCGAGATTAGCACAGACCAGCCCTGGGGCCGATTATGTACAGCACCGTTGACGTTCTGCCCTAACTTTGGGGTGTGACCTCCATCACACGGGCAGGTGATAGACGCCATCGTGCCCGATTCGTGCTCGAAGTATTTTCATTCTCGTAATTCAAAATTCATTCTGTCGGGAAGCAGAAATGATTGACCTCAAGAAAAAGTACTGGCGCGAGAAAGTGACCGCGGAGATCACCGTGGCCCACATGCTTCAGTTTGCGAGAGAACTGGGAAGCAATATGAGCGCTGCCGAGGTGGCTGCGTTCCTCAACCAAAACGGCCACGCGCAAAACGTCTGGATGCACATGATGCAGGCCGGCGAGGAGTACATCAAGTCGAGCCTGGAAGCGAACCCGGTTGCTATTCACAGCGTAAAGCAGCACACAACGCACGCGACTCTAGAGTAGTAGCGGCATCAAAGCGGGGCCCCGGGACGCCTGAGCCAGCGTGCTTTCATATCAGTAGCTGATCATTACTACCCAATACACTCCTCCGGGATGGCTCGTGCTGGGAGCGAAACAAGCTCCCAGCGAATACCCGGCGACCATCGGATGCGACAATAACTCCGTGGCATCGCTGGGAAGTTCTCCCGGGACAGCCGTCGTCCACGCCACCGCCGTGTGGACTCCAGGCAGCTTTGCCGCGTCCTGGGACTGTACGGAGTCCTTGCTCGCCATGTCACACGCCATTTGACGCAGTTGCGGGTGTGGCTTGCGCACAGGCGCGGGCATTCCATGGGCGGTGACGTAGTCCTCAACGGTTCGTTGGATGATAGCATCGGCCTCGGGCTCGGAATACTTGGTTAGTCGGCGAGCGAAATCCTCGGTCACATACACGCGTCGGTGACCTTTTACAACGCAAACCCCAACTGCGTTGTAATTGGGATTAAGGATGTTGGCGCGATGGTCCGGCGAATGCATGAAACTTTTCTGAGTCGAGGGCACATCCGTGTTGATGTCAATGTTCTCGGCTTGCCGGTCCGAGTATAGATTCTCGGCGACGACGCGCATCTCAAGAGCGGGTTCTCCTTTGAACTGGTGGGAGAGAACCTGATGTGTTGCCATCAGTTCCGAATGTTTGCAAGCTGCCTCAGTGAGACCTTCATCCACAACTAACGGCTGAAGTCCTTGGGTGGCCCGCTCCCCATTGAGCAGCTCCACCAATTGCTTCTGGCCGCGAGTTTCGCTCTCGGGCGGCGGCTGGCCGGGTGTAGATAAAGCCGATGACGCAGGAGACGAACTGGCGGGGGGATTGTCTTCGGCGCTCGCTTTCTTGGGCTGCGCGACAGGCAAACTAGCCGAGCTTGGCGGCGGCCCCTCGATGCCAAGCTCGTTTAAATCGTAGTATCTCCCAGCCACTGTGCCGACACCCTGAGAAAACAACGTGACGCGCGAAACAAAAGCAGCTGAGGCTTCCGACGATAGGCTCTGCTCGCTTTCCTGCTCGATCATCCGGACCGCCATCGTAGCCAGGCGTTCCTGTTCATCAGGCTCCCGCCCAAATTGCTGCTGGTAGGCCGCGATGTCCTGCAAAACCGAGGCGCTCGCCTCTTCCATTGCGTCGCTTCCGAGTTCCAGCGCCATGTCGTAGCAAAACAGCGCGGCCCGCTCTGACTGAAGGCCGAACTGCAATGCCAGGGATTGCGCGGCGTCTGTCGGCCGTTCCATCTGCTCGACTTGGAGATGTTGGAAAGCGTGGTCATTGCCGAGTTGGATAAAGCGGTTCCTCCAGGTGTGGTCCAGGCTGTTAGGGCTACCGAGTAGGCGTTCTGAGGCAATTGTGAATGAGTCCTTGCAGGGAAGTTGCATGGTCTTGGTTAGCCACGCTGCGTCCTGACCCATGATCGCGGCGAACCGCTCCGGTTCGTGTTGTTGAAATTTCAGCAGCAGAGGCTGCAGGGTGCATTCGCGCAAGTTCCAGGACCCGGTCCCGAAAGTTATGTTTCCATTGACCACTCGGACCGCAGAGAATGGATCGGTGCCTCCGTCGTCGAGCAGGCTGGTGAGAAGCATCGCTTGCCATGCCAGATCGCTTCCGCCCCAATGATTCATTGCGGCCTGCACATCCGTGACAGACAATCCGAACATCTTTGCCACTGCCGCCAACGCCTGCCGGTGGGCGTCATCCTCACGAGACGATTGGGCGTGCGACGGCTCCGGTGCTCCGAATTTGAGCGAAACTGTTTGCAAGCGAGCAACTCCCAGCCCATCGTCGGGAAGACGGTCTCTCGAAGTAGGAGTCGGGGCCTTTTTCTTCGCCGCAGCGACAGCATGGGCCTGGTTGGCGTGGATTGCCAGCATGCCCGAGCCGCTTTCCAGCACGGCCTTGTCGCTGTGTTTCGCCAGGATGACCGGATCGTAGTTATCGGATTCATTATCGAAGGGTGGAACCCGAATGCGCCCGTCGTAGGGGGAAATGAAGGCGAGATCTAGACCGCCAGGTGCGCCCATTAGCAGGAGTGTCACCCATGCGGCTGGCTTGGTATTGGGTGCGAGCTTGAGTCTGGCCTTCCCGTTCTGATCGCTGAACTGTGGAGATCCAGCATCACCCGCAAGACCAATCTGCACGTTGGCAAAAGGATGTTGCTCGGTGTCCATCACGACCAATACCAGGACACCTTCTTCGGCCAGCGCGGTACAGGTTGCAAGGGCGAAAGCAATCAGCAGCCAGACAGCCCGCCAGCGAAAGGCGAATTCGTCTATGTCCATTGGGGGGTTCTTTCTGTTTCGCCCACAGTCCTTCCAGACGAAGTTAGTCGCGCTGCAATAAAATTGTGCAGGGCGAGTCTCCCGCTGGACACCACGAATTGGCCGCGTGGTAGCCAGCTTTTTCGGCATGCAACTGCACTTGTTGTCCGTCGGTCGCATGAGCCGGAAGCGAAAAATTGCCGGACGCTTTGGTGACCTGGGCCTCGGAGTCGTACCCGATCACACTTACGGTGGCTCCCGCAATAGCGGCCTGCTGGTCATCTTCAACGATGCCCATCACCTTGGCCGAGCGGTCGTTCTCCAACGGCACCGTCACGCTGGGATTGTGATCGTCGCCCAACTGCAGCGGCGCTTGGCCTTTCAGAAATGCCGCATCTTTCGAAGCATAGAACGTTACCTTGCCGTCGAGAGGCTTGGTGTCTTTAGCGATGACAAACAGCCAGCCGCCCTCAACCTTCATTGGCTCCCCGCCGATCGAGGACCAGACTTTAGCGTCGCTCAGCGGCGTCTGGTGCGTATCCACGACGATGACTCTGACGCGGTAAGACTCGCTCCCGGTATTCGACGTAGCGCGCGAGATTGCCGCCCCATAGCCGATGACTCCACCCAACATCGCCAGGTACATCACCGCCTTGATCTTTGCATCGGCATCCTTAAAGAAGATGTATCCCAGAACGCCAAGGAAAAGAATCATAAGCGCGAGGATGCCCAAAGGGCTCTTTGACGCAGCCTGGATAATACCCGTCCAATCCTTGGGCATCAGATCGGACGCTTGCAGCGCTAGCATCGCGGTCGCCACGGCTTCCTCCTTGGCAAGCATATAACCGGATTGTTGGATGAGTGTAAGTGCGAGAAACATTATCTCGGGTCCGCCATCGCTGTCAATACAGTTACTTAGGTAACCCCCGGATCGAAGCCAGGCAACCACCACGCCCGACCCTCGCCAAGGTAGGTCGGCTGGGTTCCTCGTCGTCTTGTCAGTAAACGACCATCAGAACCCAGTAGGCTCCGCCAGGATTGCTCACGCTGGGAGCGAAACAAGACCCCAGCGAATAACTGGAGGAAATCGGGTGGGACAACAAATCTCTGGCATTGCTGGGAAGTTCTTCTGGGACGGACGCCGTCCAAGCCGCAACCCCACTGAACTCCGGGTAGGTCTGCCGCCTTCTGGTCCTGCAGGGAGTCGCTCCGCGCCATGTCGCAGGCCATGTGCCCCAGCTGTGATTCTTGTTTGCGCACCGGCGTTGGCATTCCATGGGCGGTGGTGTAGGTCTCAATGGCTCGTTGCAGAGCGGCATCCATCTCGGGCTCGGAATAGTCCTTCAGCCGGTGAGCGAAGTCCTCCGTGACATACACGTGGCGGTGGCTTCTGATAGCGCAAACTCCGACGGCGTTGTAGTTGGAATCCAGGATGGTGGCACGATTGGCTGGGGAGCGCATGAACCCTTTGTGCGCGCTGGTCACATCTTTACTGAAGTCGATGTTCTCGGCTTGCTGGCTCGAATGCAGATTCGCGTCAGCGAACCGAACCGCCAGAGTGGACTCTTCATGAAATTGGTGAGAGAGGGCCTTATGTGCGGCCATCAACTCGCTATGCTCGCAGGCGGCCTCCGCGAGACGCTGATCTACGGCTAGCGGTTGGATCCCTTGACTGGCGCGCTCCTGGTTGATCAGCTGCACCAGTTGCGCCGCGCCTGGTTTATCAACGTTCGTCTGGGCAAGGGCGGAAAGGCCGGCGACAGGATGAACAGCGCGATGGAGACAGCCCATGCGAAACAAACATCTTGATGCAGTTGCATGTTTTCCGACTTAAGACATGGATTTCCGGGCTTTCGTTCAGAGCGCCGTCAACATACAATACAGCTTCCCTTCGGACCAAGCGATGACTATTCCCGTTATGATTTTCCTAATCCTCGCAGGCGTGCTGTTCGGCTGCGGTATTGCGGCGCTCATAGCCAGGTCCAAGACCGCCACGCTAACAGAACGCACGACAGCGCAGGAACAGGAACTGGCCAGTTCGAGAGCGACCCTTGACCGCCAGGCACGGGAGCTGAGAAGCCTGGCGGAAGCCAAGGCTGCTTTGGATGCGACTCTGGCCAGTGAGCGGCGTAATGCCGAGGAAAAGCTCCGGCTCCTCTCCGAAGCCAGCGAGGAGTTGAAGGCGCAGTTCAAGGTAATGGCTGCTGCTGCGCTGGAGAGCAACAATTCGAACTTTCTCCAGCTCGCGCAAGCCACGCTGCAAAATTACCAGACGCAGGCTGCCGGCGACCTGGCCCAGAAGGAGCAGGCGGTCAAGAACTTGGTTGATCCCATTGCGCAATCGCTAACCGAGATGGGCCGCAGATACAGGGTCTGGAGCAAGCGCGCGAGCCAGGCCTATGGCTCACTCACCGCTCAGGTAGCCTCGCTTCTAGATACGCAGAAAGCGCTCCAGTCTGAGACTGGCAATTTGGTGAAGGCACTCCGCGAGCCTCAAGCCCGTGGACGTTGGGGCGAATTGCAATTGCACCGCGTGCTGGAACTGGCGGGTATGCTGGAGCACTGCGACTTCAAGGAGCAGGAATCCATCACCAGTGACGAGCGCCGCTACCGGCCTGACGTGATTGTGGACCTGCCCGGCGGCAAGCACATCGTGGTTGATTCGAAAGCTCCGCTGGCTGCGTACTTGGCAGCGTTGGAGGCACCGGACGAGGCCACCCGCGCCGCGCGTCTTGCAGACCATTCACGTCAGATTAGGCAGCATATCGACGCACTGGGGAGCAAGTCCTACTGGGCGCAACTGACCTGTACGCCGGAATTCGTCGTGCTGTTCATACCAGGTGAAGTGTTCTTCCGGGCGGCGATGGATTCGGATGCCGAGCTGATCGAGTATGGCGTCAGCCGGAAAAGTCATCGTGGCTTCCCCCACCACGCTGATTGCAATGTTGAAAACCATGGCTTATGGGTGGAACCAGAAGAATCTTGGCGGAAAACGCGCGCAATATCAGCGAAGCGGGAAGGGACCTCTACAAACGGCTCTGCTACGATGACTGGGTACATGCAAGAGATGGGCAAGAGGTTGGGAGGCGCGGTCACCGCTTACGACGAAATGCTACGTTCGATGGAACGCCGCGTTTTTCCGTTGGCAAGCAAATTTCCCGACCTGGATCGTTCGCTGGCGGTGGCAGCCTTGCCGGAACTCGATCAACTGGACAAAACGCCCTTCCAACTTCAAGCGCCGGATTGGCATGAGGGCGACGAGGAATCGGATCTGCCGCTCACGAGCAAGGAGGATTGCCGACCGCGCAAAGGTATGAATATTCGGCATTCCGGTTGTCATCCTGAACGCTGCGGAACCCCCACGGAATCGATCAGGGTTGTTTTTCCCGCTCGCACGAAGCTGCTCGTGCAAGCGAAGTACCTCGCAATGCAAAGCCTGGCTAAGCTGTTTACGATCACCGGTCGCCGGTAAGGGCTCGCCAAATACAATGGTTGTGCGGATAACCTTTTTCCCCAGCAGATTGAGAACGTGGGAAAGCAAAGGCATCTCACCCCACCAACAGACTTCCCGCTCTACTACGCCGTCGTCCAGTTCGTAACTGATGGAACAAGGGGTCACCTGCGCGCCTGCATCAATCGCCGGCTGCAACATGGTGGAGTGAAAACGCAGGACACTTTGTCCGTCAGTCGTGGTACCTTCGGGAAAGAGCACCAGCGGCACCCCGCTGTTCAGACTCTCGGAGACACTGACGTTCGCCCGCGCGGCATCAGCTCGGTCGTGGCGTCGCACAAATACGCTTCCGGCCCAGCGCGCATATCGGCCGAAGATAGGCCAGTGCTCGACCTCCTCTTTGGACACGAATACGCAAGGCACCGCGGCGCTTAAGACCAGAATATCGAGGTAGCTGAGATGGTTGCTCACGATCAATCCGCGGGAAGGCAATGCTCCGGTGGTCGACACCTGGACGTTGATGGCCGATAGCCCACGCGCACAACTCTGATGCAGCCATTCGGCGCATTCTGCACGAGAAACATCGCGCCGCAATTTGCGATGTTCCCAGAGCCCATCCAGGGCCGCCGCTGAAAAGGCGCCCAGCCGAATTGCTCTTCGCAGGTGTTTCGCGAGTAGTTCACTCATTTCGTCAGAGAGCGCACCTTAGCGCCTCTTTGGAGTCTACGCGGAATGGGGATTTGCGGAAAAATGTGGACGGACAACGATTCGACAGGAAAGATGATCCAGCTTCGTGCAATGCCACAGGACTCGTTTTGACACTGCTTCTAAGCGGCTGCTAGTATCAATTGTTTGAACGCAAATTCCCTCCAAATAAGCGTCCCCGTCGTCTAGCCTGGCCTAGGACATCGCCCTTTCACGGCGGTAACACGGGTTCAAATCCCGTCGGGGACGCCAACAATCTAAACAGTTTACGCTCGCAGTTTCCTTTGCTCCTTCGACGATGGTGACGCTACGGTGACGGGTAATCTGTTTTTTCCCCATCAGGTGGTGCAGAGGCGCTCGTAGTACGGGCTGTTGTTCGCTTCAGCTATCCAAGGAAAGCCCAACTTTCGGGTTGCCCATTTGCTCGCCCGGAATCGCCCTTTCCAACTTCCAAGCGGCTTTTGGTTCGTAAACCTTGTTTGCCCGGATGGTGGAGCGGTACTGGTTCTTCGCCGCCAACTCGTTCTCGTAGCGGGAGAGGTCGTCGCCCAGGGCCTTGCCGACCTCGCGCATACGGGTGACGGTGTCGAAGGCTGATTCCTTGCCAATCGTGATCCAGACGACGCCATCGGGAAACGTTTGCTGCACGACCTCGTCGCGGCAGAGGGCCTGGGCCAGCACCGTCTTGCCGATGCCGCCCATGCCCTGCAAGAAGGCGGCCTTGATCGTGGTCGATGACGTCTGGCGCTCTTGCGACCCGGAGCCGCTGCTGGCGGAGGATTCGCCCCGTTCGCGGCTGCTGTTCACCACACGCGACGCCAGTATCGCGGCGGCCGTGGGCGCCCGTGAGCACGTTGCTGACCTGCTCACCGACGAGCAGTCACGCGAGGTTCTCGCCCGCTGGTCGCGCACAGAGATTGCTAGTCTGCCGCCCATCGCTACCCAACTCATCCACGAGTGCGGACGGCTTCCGCTGGCGCTTTCCATGGTCGGCGCCATGCTGCGCGGCAAGCCTCCGACTTACTGGAAGACGGTCCTCGAGCATCTGCGTAACGCCGACCTCGAAAAAATCAAGGCCCAGTTTCCCGACTATCCCTACACCGATGTGCTGCGCGCCATTCAGGTGAGTGGCCACTTCCACTCACGTATCTCCTGGCGAATCGCCCATTGAATTTCTATCGTGACCCCATCGTGATCGGAAAATTCTAAGCGGCGCAGTCGCTGCCCGTGAGCCTTTTAGAATCTTGGCGTCCCCGACGGGATTTGAACCCGTGTCACCGCCGTGAAAGGGCGTATTAGCGTTGTTCGCTGTAGTTGTGGCCCGTTGCGAGCGGCTTGCAAAACTCTTGTCAATACTGCACTTAGCATTGGTTTGCGAGTTGCTCTTGGTTGGATCGGTTTATACCAATTTATAGATTGCCGCGTCACCACGCGACCTCCGGGTAGGTGGCGCTTGGAGCGCAAATAGTGGTCGATTGCGGATTTCAAAGATTCCTGCTGGATAGCTCGTCGATCGTGTCGGTCGCGGCTAATCCTCTGGGCGCTTTTTAATTTGTTATAGCCGGCGGAAGCGAATACGTGCTACAGTCGCGCGATCAGAAGGCACCTCGAACATGGACTACGCCGATCTGGAAGTTCGCATCCTGAAGAAGGACACCAACGGGTATCCGGTCGAAATAACGTTCAACGGTGAATTGGAGTTTCCACGAGGCGTCCTCTCCCCCAAGCTGCCCGTCTTGTCGGCCGGCGTCGACACTGACCAGGACGGCGTGATGCTGTTCCAGTGGCTGTTCTGCGACGATGCACTCAAAACTGCGTGGGCCAACGCGCGCGGCCAGAGGCCCCAGCGCCGCATCCGGCTGCGCATCGACGAGGGCGCTCCGGAACTGCACCAGATTCCCTGGGAGCTCCTGCGCGACGTCGGTGAAGGCGGCGTGCCGCTCGATCTGGCGGCCCTCGAATCGACCCCCTTCTCTCGCTACATCGCAGGCTCTTGGGTTCCGGGCAGCCCCATCCTCAAGCGCCCCATCCGGGTGCTGGTCGCAGTCGCCAACCCGAGCGATCTCGGAGAGTACAAGCTCTCGGCCATCGATCCGGACGCTGAGTTCAAGCTATTGCAGGACGCCGTCGCGAGCAATTCGAAAATCGAGCTCGTCAAGCTGGAAGGCCCTTGCACGCTGGGTGCGATCGATACCGCTCTTCGAAAAGGCATCCACATTCTGCATTTCGTGGGACATGGTAATTATAGGGATGGCACGTCTGTCCTGTTCCTGTGCGACGACGCCGGCAAGGTCAAGCAGGAACAAGATACCGCGATCGCCGCGATGTTGGGTCGCCAACTGCTCGACGCCGGCACACTGGCGGACGACAAGCTGCGCATGGTTTATCTCTCCAGTTGCCAGACCGCGACGGGCAGCCCCGCCGAGGCTTTCCGCGGGCTCGCACCTCGCCTGGTTGCGGCCGGCGTGCCGGCCGTACTTGCGATGCAGGACCTGGTTCCCATCAAGACTGCCACCGAATTCAGCCAGAGGTTCTACGGCGCACTGATGGAGCATGGCCAGGTAGATCGCGCCTCGAACGCAGCCCGTGCTTCGGTGATCAGCGCCCATCTTCCGGGCCACGCCATCCCCGTGTTGTTCATGCGTCTGCGGTCCGGCCAACTCCTCGGCAAGCGGGGCACGATTCTGGGCGACGTCAGCGACGCCTACTGGCGCACACTCGTAGGCAAGATCCGGCGCGGGCAATGCACGCCGATTTTGGGCCCAGCCATCACCTCCGAGCTGCTTCCCACTTCCGAGGACTTGGCGCGAGCGCTGTCCTCCGACCGCTATCCGTTTGCCGACATCTCCGACCTGCGCCACGTAAGCCAGTTTCTGGGAACCATGGACAACGACGAGATGCGTCAGAGCGTGCTTGATCAACTCACAGCTTCCCTAAACCGCTATCTCCCATCGAGCAACGGCAGCGTCAGAGTTGGCAGCCTCTCCGACCTCAAATTGGACCAGTGGAAGTATCTAAGCCGCACCTTTGAGACGGAGATTCACCAGCAGTTGGCCTCTTTGGGTTTGCCGCTCTACCTGACTACCAACTTCGATAACTTCCTGACGCGGGCGCTCGAGGCGAAACTCGGAGAGGGCAAAGTTCGCCGCGAGCCGGTGGTTTGGAAGACGCCACGGGAAGAGCGTGAGATCTTGAATCCGCCGCCCTCTGCCGGCAATCCGGTCGTGCTGCATCTGTTTGGAACCGACGAGGAACCCGGGTCGATGGTCCTGACCGAGGACGACCACCTCGACTACCTGGCGCGAATCTCCCACGACCAGGAAATCTTTTTGCCGGCGAGTGTCAATGCGCTGCTCGCCAAGAACACCCTCCTGTTCCTCGGCTATCGGCTGGAAGATCTGGACCTGAAGGTGATCCTGCGCGGCTTGCTGACCTATCTGGCGCTGACCAAATATGATCGTATGCAGCTCGCCGTACAAATCGAAACCGCGAAGCAGGACGCCTCGATCGAAAGAGAAGTCACCGACTACTTTCAACAGTCTTTCCGGCAATATTTTTCGTCCAAGTCGGACGTAAAGATTTACTGGGGCAGTGCCCACCAGTTCATGGCCGATCTGATGAGCCATATGCAAGAGTCACCCAATGGCTGAGAACAATCCTTACGTTGGTCCAGCTTCGTTCGGAGAGAATGACCGCAGCCGATTCTTTGGCCGGGACGACGAGGCTCGGGAGTTGTCGTACCTGCTGGTCGCTCGGCCCGCCGTGCTGCTCTATGCGCAGTCGGGCGCGGGTAAGACCTCGCTTCTCCAGGCCAAGGTGGTTCCCGACCTGCGGGAGTCGGGCGAAATGCAAGTGCTGCCCATTGCGCGCGTCTCCGGTGACGCGGAAGGCGAAAATATCTACGTTGCCAATGCGCTGGCGGGGCTGAAATTAAAAGCAACAGCGGCGAAACTGACCGGCGCCTTGGCTTCCGTTTTCGCGGAGACGCAGGCTGGTGAGGAACAGCCGCCGCATCTGCTGATCTTCGATCAGTTTGAGGAGATCTTCAGCTTTCGCCCGGAGCTTGGCGAGCAGCGGCGCGAGTTCTTCGAACAGCTTCGCGATTGCTTGGCCGCTTATCCCAAGCTGGGTTTGTTGCTTTCCATGCGCGAGGATTACCTGGCGGACATGGATTCCTTCGCCGGCTACCTGCCGGACCGCCTTCGCACCAGAATGCGCATGGAGCAGCTGTCTGATAAGCAGGCGCATGACGCCATTGCGCGTCCCGCAGCGGATGCGGGCAAGCCCTTCGATGCGGGCGTCGCCGGAAAACTCGCGGACGACCTTCGCCGCGTGCAAACCAGCCACAAGTCATCAGCTCAGGCCACGAGCGACGGACACGCGCTGGGCAAGTACGTCGAACCGGTACAGTTGCAGATCGTCTGTCGCCAGCTCTGGTCGAAGTTGCCCGACGATGCCACGGCTATCACCGGGGAGCAAGTTGAAACTCTGGCGCGCGTGGACGATGCGCTGACCAACTTCTATCGCGATGCCCTGAAGGCAGTGCGCGAAAAGGTGCCCACGCTTTGCGAGCGGGCAGTCCGCCAATGGTTCAGTGAGCACCTGATCACATCGGCCAAGACGCGCGGCATGGTGTATCAGGGAGAATCGGAGACCGAAAAACTCCCCAACGCCGTGGTGGAGGTTCTGCGGGAGAAATACATCCTGCGCGCCGACATCCGCCCCAGCGGCACCTGGTACGAACTGGCGCACGACCGCCTGGTGGAACCGATCCTGGCGGACAACCTGGAGTGGCGGGCCAGCTACAAGAACCCGATCGCAGACGCTTTGCAGCGTGGCGCGGACAATCTGCTCACGGGGAGCGCGCTGGTGGACGCCCTCCGCTACGCGAAAGAAAATCCTGGGGAACCGAATCCGGAGGAGCAGCAGTTCCTGAGGAAGAGCGAAATCGAGTGGAAAAAAGCCAAAGTGCGGCGACGCACGGCGATCGCAATCACCGCTGTCGTGATGCTTGGGTTATCGCTCCTGACGGTCTGGGCGATGAGGCAAGCGGGGCGTGCGCAGTCGAGTGCCATGGCCGCGCAGGCGGGAACTCTTTTGGCACAGGGCGAACGCGAAGAATCGTTGGGTCGGGCTATTCGCGCCTTCGGCGTCGCTGACACTCCAGAGGCACGAGAGGCTGTCGCCCGCGCCTTCCCCCAGCTAGCCGCGAAGCTGGAAGGCCATACTGGGAATGTCAACAGCGCCGCGTTCTCCCCGGACGGGCAGCGCATCGTCACCGCGAGCAGCGATGGGACGGCACGGGTATGGAACGCCGCCAGTGGGCAGCAACTCGCAAAGCTGGAAGGGGTTTTTGACGGCGCCGCTTTCTCTCCGGAAGGCCAGCGCATCGTCACCGCGAACCAAGATGAGACAGCACGCGTCTGGGACGCGGCCACTGGGCAGCAGGTCGCGAAGCTGGAAGGCCATACTGGACAAATCACCAGCGCCACGTTCTCCCCGGACGGCCAGCACATCGTCACCTCGAGCTACGATCGGACGGTACGGGTATGGAACGCGGCCACTGGGCAGCAGGTGGCCAAGCTGGAAGGCCATACTGGCACAGTCTACAGCGCCGCGTTCTCCCCGGATGGCCAGCGCATCGTTGCCGCATGCTACGATAAGACAGCACGCGTCTGGAACGCGGCCACTGGGCAGCAGGTGGCCAAGCTGGAAGGCCATACTGACCATGTCGTCAGCGCCGCTTTCTCTCCGGACGGCCAGCACATCGTCACCGCGAGTGAAGATAAGACGGCAGGGGTATGGAACGCGGCCACCGGGGAGCAGCTGGCAAAGCTGGAAGGCCATACTGACCATGTCGTCAGCGCCGCTTTCTCTCCGGACGGCCAGCGCATCGTCACCGCCAGTTCTGATAAGACGGCACGGGTATGGAACGCGGCCACTGGGAAGCAGATGGCGAAGCTGGAAGGCCATACTGGTGCAGTCGTCAGTGCCGCATTCTCCCCGGCTGGCCAGCGCATCGTCACCGCCAGTTCTGATAAGACGGCACGGGTATGGAACGCGGCCAGTGGGCAGCAGGTGGCGAAGCTGGAAGGCCATACTAGCTATCTTTCCAGCGCCGCGTTCTCCCCGGACGGCCAGCGCATCGTCACTGCCAGCCTTGATAAGACGGCACGGGTATGGAACGCGGCCAGTGGGCAGCAGGTGGCGAAGCTGGAAGGCGATATTGCCTCAGTCAGCGCCGCGTTCTCCCCGGACGGCCAGCGCATCGTCACCGCGAGCGCTAACACAGCACGGGTATGGAACGCGGCCAGTGGGCAGCAGGTGGCGAAGCTGGAAGGCCATACTGACCAAGTCTACAGTGCCGCGTTCTCCCCGGACGGCCAGCACGTCGTTACCGCGAGCCTAGATAAGACGGCCCGGATCTGGAACGCGGCCACTGGAAAGCAGCTGGCAAAGCTGGAAGGCCATACTGACCATGTCTTCAGCGCCGCTTTCTCGCCGGACGGCCAGCGCATCGTTACCACGAGCGAGGATGGGACGGTACGGGTATGGAACGCGGCCAGTGGGCAGCAGGTGGCGGAGCTGACGGGCTATGGTGGCGATGTCAACAGCGCCGCGTTCTCTCCAAACGGCCAGCGCATCGTCACCGTCAGCCTAGAATGGACGGCGCGGGTCTGGAACGCCGCCAGTGGGCAGCTGCTGCTGAAGCTGGAAGGCCATACTGGATTTGTTACCAGCGCCGTGTTTTCCCCGGACGGCCAGCGCATCGTCACCGCGAGCTTAGACAAGACGGCACGCGTCTGGAACGCGGCCACGGGGCAGCAGGTGGCAAAGCTGGAAGGCCATTCTGGTCCGGTCAACAGCGCGGCGTTCTCCCCGGACGGCCAGCGCATCGTCACCGCGAGCAACGATGGGACGGCCCGGATCTGGAACGCGGCCACGGGGCAGCAGGTGGCAAAGCTGGAAGGCCATAACGACGAGGTGAACAGCGCCGCGTTCTCGCCGGACGGCCAGCGTATCGTCACCGCCAGCGAAGATGGAACGGCACGGGTCTGGAACGCGGCCACTGGGCAGCAGATGGCAAAGCTGGACAGCCGTACTGGCCCCGTCTACAGTGCCGCGTTCTCCCCGGATGGCCAGCTTATCGTCGCAGTGAGCATAGATGAGGCACGGGTCTACCGCATATGGACTCTCGAGGATATCGCCAGGCTCCTCCGCTAACGCGCAGCATCCTGTAGCGCCTTGGGGAATGACGATGACTATACGGGGGCTTAGATCTTCCACGAGTATGCGAACTGCGGGATCGCCAAGGACCATGAAGTCTCGCGCATAGTCTCGGGCAACCCACATCCGGCCGAGCGTTCTGAGCGACATTCAAGGATGGGTTTTCCCACGTGTGCTCCACTCGCACTCTTGTGTCCAGTCTGCCGTCAGCAAGACAACACTACGGGATCGCGGATTAAATGGCGAACAAAAAAGCGAATAACGCCTCATAATCCGTGCATGTCCGAATGAATACGCACACACAACGCATGCTCAGCCCAGTTGTGCTCTGCCGCAAGTCGCCGTCGTTCGGCAGCCTCCCCCAGCCGGAGAATCAAGCTCACGAAAGGCCCCAGCATTCGCTGTCTGACATCAGCAGGTTTCGTTTCCACAGCATTCTTCTCTCGATGCCGGATAGCTGCCAGAAAGAATCGCATGCTGCCGCAAACCTTGAATGGATTCTCGTTGGCAGACTTAGACTTCGGCCTCGACATCAAAATCAGGGTCAAGAACGGTCCCAAGGTCGTCGTGTTGGTACGGATCTGCGTTTTCACGGTAGCCTCCTCAGGGTCACGATTGCTGGCATGAAACTACGCCAATTAACCGGACCGATCTGTCTGTGTACTTTTCCGCCTGTCACAATGGAGAGCGGCTTTATGCCAACAACTCCGCCACCTATCGCTGAAGAAATGTTCCTGCGCGCTCTTTCGTACCATCTGCGCCACGATTAAAGTTCCTTCTTATTCATGGATTGGGGCTATAATCTGGCGCATCTGCACCGCGGGTAAGCATGGAAGACAACCCTGGGGAAATCACGATACTGCTGGAGCAATGGCGGACCGGTGACCGCGCAGCGGAGTCGAAGCTCTTCGAGCTGTTGATGCCAGATCTGCGCAAGATCGCGAGAAACTGTTTTCGCGGAGAACGCCCGGGCCATACTCTTCAGCCAACAGCCCTGATTAACGAGGCGTTCCTTCGCCTGGCCAAAGCCAAGAACATCGATTGGCAGGACCGGGGTCATTTTTTGGCATTGTCTGCCCGAGTGATGCGCCGTTATCTGATCGACCACGCGCGTTCCCAGCCCAGCGTTCTCTTCTTGCCCATGGAAGGACTTCCCGAGCGCATTCTGGGCAGCCACACTCCTCTGGAGCTGACGGTCGCGATCGATACTCTCCTCGATGAGCTTGAACTCGAATCGCGTCAACGGCGCGCGGTGGTCGAGCTGAAGTTTTTCCTCGGTCTAACCGATGAAGAAGCGGCTGAAGCGCTGAACCTAAAATTGCATACCCTGCAGCGCGAGTGGCAGAGGGCCCGCCGATGGTTATTCGAGCGCCTAAACCAGGAGTCATGAAAACCAGCGTCGAACGTGACGAGCGAGTAATGACCATACTCGCGAACGTCTTGCAGAAGCCACCTGCTGAACGCGAACTCTATATGCGAATGGCATGCGACAACGACGAGGATCTCTATCGTGAAGTTGTGGAGGCGATGGAGTGGGAAGCCCGGATGGGCAGCTTCCTTTTGGAACCCTGGGTCGAATTCACCAAGTTAGCGAGGCCGTTTCAAGCCGGGCAGATTATCGAGGAACGTTTTGAAATCGTGCGTGAAATCGGCGAAGGCGGAATGGGCATTGTTTATGAAGCATTCGACCGCAAGCGCGACCTGAAAATTGCCATTAAAGCGGCCAAGCCCGGTTTTCAGCGTCTGTTGTCTCCGGAATTGGAGGGGGCACTCAAGGTCCGCCATCACAACATCTGCCTGGTCAATCAAATCCACACCGCCCAGACCGAGTACGGCGAAATCGACTTTCTCACCATGGAGTTCCTGGATGGCGAGACCTTGTCAGCGCGCTTGAAGACGCGCGGCAAAATGCCTGAGGCGGAAGCACTGGAAATTGCGCGACAGCTATGCGCAGGACTCGCGGAGGCCCATCATAGTGGCGTTATCCATCGCGACCTGAAGAGCGCAAACGTCATCCTGTGCCGCGATCGAGATGGAAGTGTGCGCGCGGTCATCACTGATTTTGGGTTGGCAGGGGGGGATACCGAGGCGAGTGTTCTTGCCGGTACCCCAAGATATATTGCTCCGGAGATCTGGCAGGGAAAGCCGGCATCGAAAGCCTCGGACATCTACGCTCTCGGGATGATTCTTTATGACATGGTGAGAGGCTTGAATGCCGATACCCCGGTGTCGAAAGAAGAGCTTGTACAGACCATCCCTCCACCGCCCGACACAATCGCACACGGTTTGTCCACGCGATGGGCCCGAACCATCGTGCATTGTCTGGATCCGTCAGCGGCAGCTCGCCCCCGCGACGCAACCGCTGTGCTTTCTGGGCTGGAGAGACGGCCGCTGAAGTTCGTGCCGCTGTTGGCAATCCCGTTGTTGGCCTTGACCACGCTGGTTTCGTCCCCAGTGAGATCGTGGCTGCACGACCAGATATGGCCTCCGCCAGGCGTGCGGCTGGTTGTCCTCCCTCCATCGGGGTCGGATGCCACTGCGGTTACATCGGGCGGTGTGTTACAAGATGTTTCCGATCGTATCTCTCACCTGCGGTCCGGATCGCGTTCCGTTGCGGTCATTCCACCCGGAAAAGCTCGAGATCTTCAAGTGCAGACCCCGGAACAAGCCCAAAAAGTGCTGCACGCTACCCATGCGTTGCAGACTCAAACCCAGCGTCAAGGCGACGACGTGGTGGTCAAAGGCGCGGTTGTCGATTTGGAAACCCAGACTCACGTCCGGGACTTCTCTTACCGTTATTCGGCCCAGACCGTGGGTGCTTTGGCGGACGCGCTCGCTGGAGAGGTCTCGGCCGGTCTCGGCCTGCGCGGTTCGTCGGTTGCTGAGAGTCTGTCCGCGGCTGCGGCAACGCCGTATGATCGCGGCTTGTATCTGCTCTGGGACAACCAGAACGCTGACGAGGCTGCAACCTCTTTCGAGGACGCAGCTCGCCTTGACCCTCGCTCGCCGTTGCCTCTTGCGGGTCTGGCTGAAGCGGAAGTAAAGCAGTTCGAGAACACCAAGGACCCGGCCAACCTCGATCAAGCCCGGCGGCATTTACAAACAGCGGAAAGCTTGAACCCTGATTCTGTTAGCGTTCATCTTGCCGCCGGCAAGTTGCATGAAAGCGCGGGTCAGTTTGAGAAAGCGCTCGAAGACTATCTTCGAGTTAGGGATCTTGCGCCCACCAATGTTGAAGCTTTTCTGCGCATCGCAGGGGTGTATGACAAGCTCGATATGCCAGATAAGGCGATTGCGGAGTACCGGAAGGCGATAGGTTTAGACCCAACCTTCTACGAGCCTTATTCGTATCTCGGAGTGTTCTATTACTTTCGCGGCAACTACTCCGAGGCTGCCGAGCAGTTTAAGAAAGAAATCGAGCGGGCGCCTGGAATGTATCGCGCGTACATAAATCTCGCTGCCTGCCTCGAGAATCTTGGCCGCAACGCTGAAGCAGAACAGGCACTGCTGACCGCGATGAAGCTGCGAACAACCCCAGACCTTCTGAACAACATAGGCACGCTGCTGGCCTCGCAGAACCGGGATGCAGACGCTGTTCCCTACTACCAACGGGCTGTGGCCCTGAACCCCCGCAAGTACGTGTACTTGCTCAATTTAGGAGATTCCAATCGGCGCTTGGGTCGCATCAAGGCTGCAAAGGAGGAGTACCGGCAGGCCTTAGATGTCGCACGCGCTGACCTGGAACAGAATCCGCAGAATGGGTCTGCACGGGCCTTTGCCGCCTACTTTGCCGCCCGTCTAGGCGACCGGAGTTGGGCGCAGGGCGAGATCGGACAGGCCCTGCGGTCCTCGCCGGGAGACAACCGCGTTATCCTGCGGGCGGTACTAACGTACGAAGCGCTCGGCCTGCGAAACGACGCCCTGGCAACTCTCAGCGCGGCCACCCCGGAATTATTACGTGAGCTTGATCGCGATCCCGACCTGGCGGACTTACGCCAGGATTCACGCTTTAGACAATTAGTGGAAAGAACTCACACTGGAGGAAAGTGACTATGCCAGACAAAAACGAAAACATCTCCAAAGCCCCCGATGAAAAAACCAAGCAGTCGGATCAACGTCGAGACGTTGCAAATGAGAATAAGAAAAAGGACGACGATACCCTCGACCCAGGAACGCCTTTTCCTGAGCCTGTAGTCCAACCGGGCTGACTCCGGGATTTCGGCTTCAGAGATGGGTTCGTTGGCGCGAGAAGGTTGTAGCCACCGCATGCTCCGTTCGCCAGCGGTCGCGCATCCTCTCGTTTTGCGGTCCGTCGACACGAACGAGATATTCTTGGTTCGGTCAGAACTGAATCAAGAAGTCTCCTTCCTCGGCGGGGCATTCTAATCGCGGAAGCAGAAGGCACGCAGAATACTGTAGTTCTGCGTTGAATGGGTGGCCTCGATGTGGGATGGATTTCGACGTTCGAGATCGGAACGTAGCGCAACGCCCACGCGGTCGAGCGTGGCTAGGGTTGCCTTTCGCCCCCATCGGAGAAATCGACCCGCCAAATGACGAAATATGCTGACCTAGAGATCGCGTTGCGCCGCCGGGACAGCGGGGCCTATGCGGTGGAGTTGCGCTTCAGCCCTCCTGGTGGCGAGGTCGATGTACGGCTTATCGGCAATGGCTCAGCCGCGGTCTCCTTTGATTTAGAGCGGTTGCGTGCGCTCTCCCTGGATGTTCCATCCTATGCGCAGGTGTTGAGCAGCAGTTTCTTTAAGGACACCGCAGTAAGAAACGCGTTCAGCGAGGCGCGGAAAACTGCTCATGCCCAAGATGCCTCGCTTCGGGTTCGCTTATTCATCGACCCCAGTGCTCCGGAGTTGCACTGCCTGCGCTGGGAAGTCTTGCAGGATGCGGAAGATAGCAGCTATCTCTTCACCGGCGAACAGATTCTATTCTCCCGATATTTGAGCAGCCTGGATTGGCGACCTGTGACGCTGCGGCCGCAGTCGCAGCTCACGGCCCTGATCGTGATTGCCAACCCAGCGAACCTTGAGCAGTTTCAACTGGCCCCCGTGGATGTGCCAGGTGAGTTAGCTCGCGCGCAGGCGAGCTTGAACAGCATTGGTAAGACGGCGCTCGCGTCTGTCGGCAAGGCGACGATCAATCACCTCGTCGATAACTTGCGGGAAGGTCACGACATCCTTTACCTGGTTTGCCATGGCACCATGGTCAACGGGGAGCCCTGGCTGTGGATGGAGGACGACGATGGCAATATTGCACGAGTAGCCGGCAGGGAGCTGGCGTCGCGACTGAATGAGTTGCAGCAGCGGCCTCGGCTGGTGGTTTTGGCATCGTGCCAGAGTGCTGGCGCCGGCGAAGGCAGCGCAGCCAACGACGGCGTGCTCGCGGCGCTGGGACCCCGTTTGGCGGAGGCCGGCATTCCGGCCGTGCTCGCTATGCAGGGAAGCGTCAGCATGGAGACGGTGTCGAAGTTCATGCCGGTGTTCTTTCATGAACTTCTGCGGGACGGGCAACTCGACCGTGCGATGGCGGTCGCCCGCGGAGATGTGCGCGATCGTCCGGACTACTGGATGCCGGTTCTGTTCATGCGATTGCGAAGCGGACGCATTTGGTATGTACCCGGGTTTGCAGACGACCAGAAGGGGTTCGAGAAATGGCCCACCCTGCTGCGCAAAGTTCGTGAGGTCAAATGCACTCCCATCCTCGGCTCCGGCCTCACGGAAGCGTTGATTGGATCATCGCGGGAGATTGCGCAGCGCTGGGCCGAAAACTATCACTTCCCCATGGCGCCGTCTGACCGTGAAGACTTGCCTAACGTCGCACAATACCTGGCTGTGACCCAAGACCCCGAATTCCCACGGTCCGAATTGAGGGATTATCTGCGCAAAGAGATAATGACCCGCTGTCCCAGTGCGCCGCGCGACGCTTCGCTGGATCAACTTGTTGAGTTTGTAGGATGTCGGCGCTGGAAGGACAACCCAACGGAGCCGCACCGAGTGCTGGCTAGTCTTCCTTTTCCCATTTACATTACGACTAACTCGGACAATCTACTTGAAAACGCATTGGTTGAAGCTGGCAAAGACCCACAGTCGGAGATCTGCCGCTGGAACAGTGATCTGGAAGCACTGCCGTCGATCTACGACAAGCAGCCCGAGTATCGTCCGGACTCTAATCGTCCCCTTGTCTATCATCTGTTTGGTCGACTTTCGGAGCCAGAATCGGTTGTACTCACCCAGGACGACTACTTCGACTATCTGATCGGAGTGACTAGCAACAAAGATTTGATTCCCAGAGAGGTGCGCCGGGCGCTCGCGGACACCGCACTTCTCTTTCTGGGTTTTCAACTGGATGACTGGAATTTTCGAGTGCTGTTCCGCAGCATCATGCGCCAGGAGGGAAGCAACCGGCGCAGCAGGTATTCGCATGTCGCCGCCCAGATCGATCCGGAGCAGGGCAGAATTTTGGAACCCGAGGGGGCGCGCCGCTATCTGGAGCAATACTTTCAAGGCGCCGACGTCAGCATTTACTGGGGCAATGCCGAGGATTTTGTGAAAGAGCTCGCAAATCGGTCGCTGGCTGTGGCTGCCGGAGCGTGATCGGCCCACCCTGGCAGCCGCCGACGTCACAACCGAATTTTCGCCGTGAAATTCCAGCGCGTGCCGCAGTTTTGGTAGGTGCAATATGACCACAGCCGCTGCCATCCGCATGACCCCCTACGTGGGGCCGCGTCCCTTCCGAACGGGCGAGGCCCTCTACGGACGCGACCGCGAAGTGCTGGAGCTCCTTGATCTGCTGATCGCGGAGCGCATTGTGTTGCTGTACTCGCCTTCCGGGGCAGGCAAGACCTCTCTTGTGCAGGCGGCCCTAGCGCCCGCATTAGAGCACGAAGGATTCGTGGTGCGTCCGGCCATGCGGGTCAGCCTTGAACCGCCAGCCGGGCTCCCGGAACTGCAAATCAATCGTTACGTGCTGAGTTCGCTGCTTTCGCTGGAGGAGGCGCTGCCAGGAACGCAGCAGAAACCCATCGCAGAATTAGCGGTGACAAGTTTTCAGCAGTATTTGGACTTGTCTCACGCATCGGGAAGCGAGTCAGACTTGGAGGGCCCAAGTCAGGGTGCAAGCCAGGTCAATGAAGTTCTGATTTTCGATCAGTTTGAGGAAATCCTGACTGTCGATCCCACCGATCAGGCAGCCAAGGAAGTGTTTTTCGCCCAGGTTGGCGCTGCGCTTCGTAACCGCGGGCGGTGGGCGCTCTTCTCCATGCGGGAAGACTACGTGGCTGGGCTCGACCCTTACCTGCGCCCCATTCCAACCCGCTTCAGCAACACCTACCGCCTGGATCTCCTGGGAGAGCAAGCCGCCCGGCAAGCCGTGCAACAGCCGGCACAGAAGGTAGGAATCGACTTCACGGACGCTGCCGCAAGGAAACTGGTCGATAACCTGCGGCGGGTTCAGGTACAGCGCCCGGACGGCTCCATGGAAGAGCAACTCGGACAATATGTTGAGCCGGTCCAGCTCCAGGTGGTGTGCAGCAACCTTTGGGAGAGGCTGCCCGACAACGCCAGCCAGGTTGTTGAAGCTGATGTGGCAGAGATAGGCGACGTGGATACAGCCCTGGCGGACTACTACGCCGAGCGAGTCGCCGCCGCGGCCAGCCAGACGGGCTCACAGGAGCGAGACATCAGGGAGTGGTTTCAAGACCGGCTCATAACCGAGCAGGGTATTCGAGGCCAGGTATTACAGGGACCCGACCGCAGTGAGGGGCTAAATAACGACGCCATCTGGGCACTGGTTGACGCTCACGTGGTGCGAGCAGAAAAACGCCGGGGAGCCACTTGGTTTGAACTGGCGCATGACCGGTTGATTGCACCGGTGCGAGCGAATAACGCTCGCTGGTTTGAGGCAAACCTCAGCGCCGTTCAGCGCGAAGCAGCTCTGTGGGACAAACAGAATCGGCCGAATGGCCTACTGTTGCGTGGCGAGGCGCTTACGGAAGGTGAGCGCTGGGCGAGTGAGCACACAGCCGAACTCACCCCCACCGAAAGTGACTTCCTCGAGGCCTCTCGGGACGCGCGAAAACAAACCGAACGCATGCGGAGGCTGAGTTTCCGGGCGTGGATGGCGATGGGCGTCGCCTCGCTGGCCATAGTTGCTTTAGTTCTTACAGGGATTTGGGCAATTCCGAAAATCCGTGATGCACGTAACGCGCGGACCGAGGCAATAGCGGCGTGGCATATCGCAGAGGAAAAGGCGCGGGAAGCGGTGGAGGCAGAAAAGAAAAGTGGGATTATCTCGGAGAATGCCCAGAAGGCGCGGGCCCAAGCGATTCTTGTTACTGCAGAAGCGCAGAAGAAGGAGGACGAAGCAGAGAAACGTCTGAGGGTTGCGACGGCACTACGACTGGCCGCCCAGGCAGGTGAAGCCACATCCATGGATCACCATCCCGAGGAAGGGCTGCTGTTGGCTTTAGAGTCGACGAAAGCGGCGACCCAACCTGGCGACCCTCAGATTGCAGCTCCCGAGGAAGGCTTGCGTAACGCGCTGGCGCATTCTGGGGGACAGGTTTTTAGAGGTCAAGAGGGGCAAGTGGGAGATATCGCAATCAGCCCGGACAGACATTGGCTGGCGACGACTCCCAAAGGCGAAGATTGCAAAACGGGTCCGGGTCATCTATGGGAGCTGACAAGCGACAAGCCAGAACCAAAGCTGTTGGAAGGCGCGTGCGAGACAATCAAGATCACCCCAGATGGTCACTGGGTTATCACTGGTAGCACTGATAGCACAGCTCGACTGTGGGACCTAAGAACACAACCGGTGCGTGGACCCCTCAAGTTGGATCCGGGAGGGGTCCCGATACCGGTAAACGGAATTACTATTAGCGCAAGTGGCGGCCAATTGTTTACAAAAAATCCGAACGGCTTATCGGTGTGGGACTTAACGGTTAGCAACCCCGCGACCGGAGACAACATACTATTGCAAGGTGAAGAGCTTACTGCTCTAAGCCCTGACGGACACTGGCTCGCTACAGCGAAACTCGACCCAAAGTGTAAAGGCTCGGAGATGCACTTGTGGAATCTTAGCGATCCTTCCTCCAAACCGATGCTGTTGCCCGATCAAGTGAATTACCTCGGGGCCACCTTCAGCAGAGACAGTAGTTTCCTTGTCACCGCCGGCAGGTGTTCCGGAGCCGAGGCCGCCGAGAACGACTTTGAATCCATTAGAGTGTGGAATCTCAGAGGGGCCACACCGACGCCGATTGAGTTGAGCGAACGAGACGACAGGACAAACCCCATATTGCACGTCGCGTTAAGCTCCGACGGTACATGGGTGTTAGCGGATGCGGAAGGGGAAGCATACTTGTGGAACCGAAACACTCCTCAACGGCACGCCATAAAGTTGCCCCATTCAGAAGCTACTACCATGTTTCCGTTTGTGTTTAGCAACAGTGGTAACTGGCTCTTTGCCGCTGGGAGAAATCAACTCTGGTCTTGGAACCTGTCTGCGAAGAATCCTGCTACATCGCTGCGTTCTTTGCTGGAGAGTTCCGGCTCTTCGGGCTGCTTGGACGTTCGAACTATCCAAGACCGCTGGTTGTATTTGGTCTGTGGTGCCGCCATGACCGTCCTGGATTTGACCGAGGACGATCCAGCCTCCACCCGCCGGATATTGGTTGGCCACGAGAGCGCGGTGACATCCTTCGATATACAGACAGCCACTCGGGTAGCGGTCACGAGGGCTGAGAACGGAATCGTTCGCCTCTGGGACCTGACGACAGGCTCGCCAATCGCAACCCCGGTCACATATTCTGGGGCTAATGCGCTGAGTGCCGATCGGCGGTTCCTTGCGGCGGGCAGTGAGGACGGCATCGTGTACCTACTGGATCTTTCCGCCAAAGACCCGATTCCTCATCCGGTGGAATTGCGCGGCCGCGTAGCGCCAATTACCCAAATAACCTTCAGTCCAGACGGCCATTGGCTGATCGCCATTAAGACAAGTGCGACTGACAAAATAGACACGACTGAACTTTGGAACCTAGCTTCTGGTGCGGTTGGCCCCATGTGGTCGTTGGGTGACAAGCCCAGTCCCACCCCTCACGTTCAGTTCAGCGGGGACAGCCGCTGGCTAGCGATTCAACAAGGTGACGCTGGGTGGCTGTGGAAATCGATTGATCCCCGTCCCACTCCTTTGGGCAATGTGGGAGGACTTGTCTTCAGCCCGGACGACAAGTGGCTGGTCGCTGCTTCAGTCAAAGCCAGCCCAGCGCGGCTTTGGAAGTTGACTTCCAACGGGGCCATAGCTTCCGATTTCAATCCTGAGGCAGGCAATCCTGCATTTAGTGCGAACGGTCGTTGGCTCTTCACCAGGGACTCTGCAGGTGCTCGGCTCTGGGACTTGTCAGCCGAGAAACCAACGAGCTCGGTGATTCCGATTCCGAGCGACAATGCTGGAAATACGTTCGGCGAGTCAAGCCCTGACAGTCGCTGGTTTCTCATCAGAAATTCTGCCAGCGCCGTCCTCGTCGACTTGCGCGTCGCCAACCCTGTGGTTTCGGCGATCCCACTGCCCGGTCTCAATGGGACGGGCACTATCACCTTCAGCCCGAACGGTCGCTGGCTTTTCACCAGAAATCCCCCTCACGCCCGGCTCTGGGATTTGGCTGGCACAAATCCGGCAACGCCAAGATTAATGCCTGGGTTGCCTGGTAAAAGTACCACCTCTGCCACCTTCAGTCGGAACAGTCGCTGGCTCTTCGTTACTAGCAATTCCGCAGGTGCAGGTGCCCAGCTCTGGGACTTGGCTCCCCCCAAACCGGCCACTTCGGCGATTCAGTTATTCAGCAAGGCGGAGCTGCTCGTCCAAGCTACCAGGGGAGGGCATGCCGCAGCCGCTTTTAGTCCTGACAGTCGCTGGCTTTTCACCAGCAATCGAGCGGGCGCCTCGTTGTTGGACTTGGATGTAACCAAACCAGCGACATCTGCGATCGCGTTGCGGAACGCGAGCCCGAGTACCGCCGCATTCAGCCCAAATAATCGCTGGCTGGTTACATTCTCACAAACGGCCGCGCTATTGTGGAAGGTTAGCGCGACCGGTGGGCCTCCGGTTTCCACACCTGTCGTTTTGCCTAGACCCTTTAGATCCCTGGGTACTCAAGCCGAGATTGATTTCAGCGCCGATGCACGCTGGATAATTCGCCGAGGCACCGAAGGGATATCATTGTGGAGCACGCGCCTGAAGGAGGATTTGATTCCGCTGGCGTGTCGAACGGCTGGACGGAACCTGACGAAAGACGAGTGGGACCAGTACTTTCAGGGCGAGTCTTATCACAAAACCTGTCCCGAGTTTCCGCCGGGCGAAGGCGTTCCGCAGGAAGCTAATCTATCACCCAAGCATTCAGTCAAGAAATCAGGAAGGTAACTATGGATACTGATCTTCTGTATTTCAACGGTATTGATGGCGCGAGCGGAGACTGGCTGCTTCCACCGATGTCGCCTAGCGATGTGTCTCGAGTAGCTCAAGGGGAACGCCTGGATCCGCAGCATCTGAACGAACTGAAGTGGAGGTATCGCCAATCCACCGAGGACCACTACGGTGTCAAGGAAGGCATAGACCCCAAGAACCTTGAAGAGACAGGGTGGGGCGTGATCTTCGCATATGGCGCCGATCCTGCGATTCGGGAGGCCCTGAGCGAGCTCTTGTCGCTCCGGCAGAAGCAGGCGACCCAGAAGAAAGAAAACTACTACAAGGAATACTCGGGTGTAGACGCTTATCGTCCGGGCGAATCTAAACTGGATTTCCTCGCGCGCCACGGTGCCGGACCCGGTCCGGTCGATCCGGAGAGGGTTCCTTACTATCTTTTGATCGTAGGAGATCCGGAGGCGATTCCTTTCCGCTTTCAATATCAACTCGATGTGCAGTACGCAGTGGGACGAATCTATTTCGGCACGCTTCAGGAATATGCGCAATACGCCCGTAGCGTGGTCGCGGCAGAGACCTGCAAGGTCTCCTTGCCCAGGCGGGCTGTCTTCTTCGGAGTAGCCAATGCGGACGACAAGGCGACGGCAATGAGTGCTAATCACCTTGTGAGTCCGTTGGCTGACCTGATGAAGAAGGACGAGCCAAATTGGAGTGTGGAGACAATCCTCCAAGATGACGCCGTCAAAGCGCGATTAGCGCAGCTATTGGGGGGCAGCGAATGTCCGGCGCTTTTATTTACCGCCAGTCACGGATTGGGCTTTCCCAACGGCGACCCGCGGCAGCTGGCGCAGCAGGGTGCTTTCCTCTGCCAGGACTGGCCGGGACCCAATGCGTGGCGGAAATCGATTCCTCAGGATTTCTATTTTGCCGGTGATGATTTGGGTGCAGACGCTCGACTGCTCGGAATGATCTCCGTTCATTTCGCTTGCTTTGGCGCTGGCACGCCACGGTTGGATGACTTTGCTCATCAGAGCCCTTCGGACAGGGCCGCGCTGGCGCCTTGTGCTTTCGTTGCTCAGTTACCGCAGCGCCTGCTGGGACATCCCAAAGGCGGATCTCTCGCCGCCGTGGGTCACGTCGAGCGCGCATGGGGCTATTCCTTTGCCTGGGAAGGAGCCGGGCGGCAGTTGGCGGTATTCGAAAGCACTATGAAACGGCTGATGGAAGGCCATCCAGTTGGCTCCGCCACCGAGTATCTAAATGAACGCTACGCTGAGCTGTCCTCTGATTTAAGCAGCGAGCTGGAAGACATTAAGTTTGGCAAGATACCAGACGACTTGAAACTGTGCGGCATGTGGACGGCTAACAACGATGCGCGGAGTTACACCATTGTAGGTGACCCTGCGGTCCGGCTCCCCGTGAGCGATTCGCCCGAGACTAGTCGGCCTGCCATTGAGGTTGTCACTGTCCAGTCATCTCTTCCGCCGAATCCTGCGCCCGACTCACTTTCGTCTTCGGCGCAATCCGAGCCTCTAAGATAAGGCAGTTTTCGAACCCAACCCGCTGCCAGATCTCACAACTACAAGCCACGCTTTACGCAGTTCCTCGCGACAAAGACTGCTCGATTGCTCTGTCCGTCCCTCGGTTTCAAACCTCAATAGGTTCCCAATGGCTTTTAGCGGCGCCTTGCAACCTTGCAACCGCAGACAGATCGACCAAGAACAATTTCTTTGCGAATAGGTGGCGGGATTTTCTGCCGGCAACGCTTTCCATTATGAAGGCAAGAAAAACCTCAAAGAGCGCAGTTAGTTGTCGAAGAGGCGAAGGACAGGACACAGAAGCTTTGCAGAGACGATATCTACCAGCGCCTTGACGCCAAACTCAATCAAGAAAAGGACAGGACAAAACAATGACGAAGAAACTGGTATTACTCGCTTGTGTCGTAGCTCTGGCACTTAGTGCCGGCGCTCAAAACGTAACCACCTCCTCCAAAGGTCCCTGGATGAACGCTCCCAAGAGCCATGCCGTGGGCGGGGAGTTTAACAAGGCCTCAGAAACCGCCTTTTCCAATGGCGTCTGGGCGAACGCTCCCAAGGATCGCTCGGTAACCAAGGGGCGTAACGCAGGCTCAATCGCGAGTCCCGCGGATCTCACGAGCAAGTTCGGACCGTCGGCGCCTCTGGGAGGTTCCAAGGGTGGACGGGCCGGAAGGAAGTAAGTGATGTTTGGTTGGCTTAACCAAGCCTACCATCGCTAACTCACCCGAGCAGGACGGTACAAAACTCACCGTCCTGCTCGTAACCATTTAGAGGATTGCATTACAAACGGAGCTCATTTTCAGAAAGAAATATGAAGCGCTTATATTCCATAGCCCAAGCTGTTCTCCACTGTCTCCTATTGATCAAGATGCTTGGTCCGTCCGTAGCTCTGGCGCAGCAACCAGATTTATCGGCAATGAACGATGTCGTCTATTACGCGCCTGACGCCAAATTCCTCGGAGCAAGATTCTCATTCCAGGCCCTGCTGCCGTCAGCGAATACCTCTCTCACTCCGTCAGAGGCCGGATTCCAGTTCAACGGAGCCGACAGGTGGATGCAGTCTCTGACGCTAGAGTGGGACGGGAGCCGAGCCAATAGTTGGGTTGCCTATACCTCGACGGCACCCACTGGTCAGCATGCTCCTGTCGTGGCCAACAATATTTTCTCTGAGTATTGGACTAGCAGCGTCACGAATGGGAGCTCGGTCTACCTTACGAAGAAGAAGACAACAGCCGCCAGCCTGACTACGGATTGGGAGATTCGTGGGCAAGAGCAACACGCCAAAGGCACCCCCGCAACACTGGGGCAGTCCTTCACCATGGAGTGGGGAGTTGCTCACGTCCACCCTCTGGACTATCAGAAGACGAGGTTGCTGGCGTGGGGGGTGGCTGGCTATGACGAGTGGCTGCTCTCAGGCAATTGCGCCCTGCTTCCGGGTGGCCGACCCGCTCGCGGCGCGCCTTTCTCGATGCATGCTCTTGGTCTCCAAACTAGCTTCATACTACCGGCGAAGAATTTGAGTTTTTCCTTTAAGTACGAGCCTGAGTATCTGGCGCACCCTCCCGCAGAAAGACGCATGATCATGTTTGGCGCTTTGTGGACGTGGTAGCACGGAAGCCTATGAGATTAAGTCATGGCCATTAGGCTTTCTCGTGGTTAGAGAGTACACGCGGGCTGCGTGCCTCCTGTCGCAACAACCGCGAATCGAATACCCACCTCATCTCCTTTCGTGGTCGGGAGGCGAGCTCTCCGAAGCTATCACGGCAAAGCGCTCGATTGCTTGCTTTAGTTCTCGGACCGATCCTAAGGCGGTGAACGCGGTCAGGGGGTTTGCAATTGCGACGGAGATCGAAGTGAGAGCAAAGCTGATGGAGACTACCAGGCGGATCAGCGCGGTTCGAAGGTTAACGGCGCCTTGGACAGACGCCAGATGAGAATCGATGACATCTACTTCAGGATTCTCGCTCCACACTGACACGATCTGGCCGACATAACTTAGGCTGGTGACTGCCTGTAGTTTGTCCTTGCCAGACTTGAGCGTTGCCTGAGACGATATCTTGGCAAGTGTGTTCCCCACGGATTCAATCATTTGTGCCATAGCACCAGTGGATTCAGTCCCAGTTACCAACGCAAAACTGACCTGCCCACCAGAATCCTCGGACACGTTGCCAGGCGTAGATCGTGTTATTTCCTCGATCCGCCTTTGCAGCAATGCGATCTCTTCAATTTGGGTCACAGCAGCCCTCAACGAACCTTCAAGCCCGGCACAAGGCTCGACGCTGCTAATGCGGCAGTCTTCAACATCTCCACTCGATTCGCCATTGCTTTATCGACAATGTCACAATGTATCTTCCACAGCGCGTCGTCAATCTTTCCATCCTGCTCTGGTACACAGACAAGCGTATTCCCACTCAGACTTGCATGGGTGACAGCGCGCAATCGGGCTCCGGAGAACGTTCCGTCTTGGTACTTCACCTCTGCCAGGTTGTCGCTCACGTAGGTGGCAACGTGGATGTTTGTCATGTTCTCAAAGGCATCTGCAAGCCATTTGCTGATGTCTTCTGCCGCTCTCTGCAGCGCAGGCACCACGCTCTTCAGCGCATCATCGAAAAGGCCGTATTCTACCATCTGAGCGTTCAGTGGTGGGACCGCGGCAGCTTCGACCACAGGGCTGACCGCCTGTTGCGGTTTTGGGCAGACCGTACTTACTTCAACAGAGGGACGATTTACCGGGTGCGAGTCCTCCGCCAGCATCAAGCGGACCGCAGGATCGCCTACTACCGTGTAGCTACGAGCATCGTTGTTGGCGGTCCACATACCAGAAACTAGATATGGGTCGACAACCTTGCCATACTTGATGTCTTCGAGTTCAGTGGATAAGTCGGACGAGAGTTCTGCGTACCTTTCATTGAAATACTCGAGTGCAGATCCGACCGGATGTCCCTCCATTAAGCGTTTGAGGGTGCTCTTGAAAACCTCCGTCTGGCTTCCCGCGCGATCCCAATGGAAGGAACAGCCCCAAGCGCGCTCGACGTGGCCAATAACGGCAAGTGCTCCCCCACGAGGGTGAGCAAGCAGCCGTTGCGGTAGGCGGCCGATGAATCCATGGGGCGCAAGTTCCATGGGTGTACCCGTTTTAGAGAAATCACTGAGTCTTGGAGTACCCGCTCCGAAGCAAGCGAAATGCATCGCGATCATGCCGAGCACGCGGGCATCACTGGACACATCGTCGCCAGAAAAATAGAACCGGTCTGGGATAGCTTCCTTCCACGACGGACCTGGCCAATCTTGGCAAAGCAGGGCGCCTTGATGAGGCAACTGAGAAGAATGGCCATTCGGATAACACATGCCATGACTCGCGGTAAAGAGGAGAGAAGGTGCCTCGCCGCCGAGAAGAGAAGTGAGTTTGTCTTTTCTTGCCTGATCACCAAAGTACTTTTCTACCGTCCATGGTGAATAGGTCGCGGCCCACTCGGCCAAGGGTTGGGCAAGCTCCTCCAGGCTCAGCTGGGTAGCATCGTCCCCATCATTTGCGACCCCAAAGATTGCGGCGCGCCTCGGCAGCGCCAACTTGCCGCTCTCGGCTTCGACGACTGAGTGCGCGTAGGCCTCGTACTCTTGAACCGTGTCAAAACATATGCGACCGACAGCATACTGGACATCCAGTTGATACTGAAACCTGAACGGAACCGACTCGGGCTCGCCGACGATCAACAGATAGTAGGGGACTTTGACGGGATCTACCGGCCCCGGACCAGCCCCTTGTCGCTTTAGAAAGTCCAGTTTGGTTTCATCTGGCCTGTACCCGTCGGAGTTAACGAACTCGCGGTAGAGCCGCTCTTGCTTTGAGCTGGCCTGCTCTTTGCGCAGTCGCAGCAAAGGAGAAAGAGCCTCGTAAATCGCTGGATCGGCACCGTGTGCGAAAATGACTCCCCAACCAGTCTCCTCGAGCTTCTTTGGATCGACACCCTCTTTAACGCCAAAGTGCGGTTGGGAAACCTGGTCGTGCCGCCAGCGAAGCTCTGCCAAATGCTGTGCATCGAAGGTTTGACTGCAGGCGATGCGAGCCAAGTCATGCGCCAGCATCGGACGCGTCTCATAGTCGCCGGTCGCGCCATTGATACCATTGAAACTAAGAAGCTCATCGGAGCTATTCATCGAGTCTCCTTATCTTGACGCAGGTGTGGTTTTTCAGCATCGCTCATGCCGAGCGCCTCCCAGAAATGCACAGAGTATAGTCCGGTCTCAAAAGACCAGGCGGCCTTTTTCCGAGCAGTATCGTCCTCAGCGAATCCGACGTACTGCTTTTCCCTGGCAAACCGTTTTCTTTGCGCGTCGCATGCCGCCTTGTTACTTCCATAGAATTCGCGGAGGCTATGCTCTTGAAAGAGTTGATCCGTTAGTTTTTGGCCGTAATCGAGAGGTGCGTAGTGGAGAGCCTGCAGTTCGTCGAGGGAAATGCGGGCTTGTCCCCTGGCAGGTGCGATCTCGCCCTCGGTACTCGGATCAGTAACCCGCAGTTCAACCTCATAAGCTTCCGGTTGAACCCGGTGCAGCCCAATTTCGATTTCCCCGTAAGCTACGCTTGGCGTACCCATCTTCTTCTAACGTGCGCAGCTCCGTGCCAGCCTCGACACCGGAGGGTAATTCAAGACCGCTTGAACGAGTGATTTATGTCAGCGGATTATACATTGAGTTTGAGCACGTTCGTCGACTAAAACCTGAACCGGGAGGTCGGCGCCCACTCCGGCAAAGAACGATGGGATGAGTAGGCGCTCGTGACCGCCGTGTGGACGGAGGGAGGGTCATGGCCGGTTCAAGTGACTGTTCCTACACAGAAACTAAGACTATGGGATCGGTGTCGACCTAGCTTCTGGCAGCCATGACGAACTTCGAGGTGTCCAAAAGAAGCGTCTCCATCCCTCCGGGAGACAAGGTTTCAACGACTCGGAACGCCGAGATATAGGCACATAAGAGGAGAGTTGTAGCTCGTTGTAGCCAATGACTGTCCGCAACTAAAATCGGTAAAACAACCCTGGTTCAGCAGACCAGTAAGGATATCTTCAGCGGACGCTACCCCTTACTTAGCTTGGTCTCGTGTCGGCTTAAGTTGGTCGAAAGCATCTGTTTGTGGGCGGCCGAACGAAACTCGGAATAGGATCGCAGAATCAGGGATTTGCGGCTCGTCAGTCGGCAGGGTAATTGGGCAGGCTGTCCTCGTGCTCAGATCCCGCACCTCCGCCCAATTGCAGGTAAGAGAATGCCGCCACCGTCACTTTCCTAGGAGGAGGAATCATGCTACATTCACCCCTCCCATCGGTTCGAGTGAAACGGAGGACGTATGCATACCAAGATGCAGTCGAGCGAAGCCGTGCTGGTCGTCCGTCATCTACCGGGCAGCAATCCTGCATCCTTCCAAGTTGAGCGGCTGCGTGACGGCAAAGCCTCTCAGCCTGCCGTACTGCCATCCCCATTTGGATTTCCGGTCGAAGGCAGGCCAGACAGCGACTTGATGCATGAACTGCAGTGGTATCTGGAGAAGTTCCTCGACTATCCGTTTTCCCCGGAAACGGACCATGCGGCACGGGTACAGAAGGCGCTATGCGACTGGGGAGAACAGGCCTTTCAGGCTTTGTTTGGCAACCGTGCTTCCGGGCGCATGTTCGATGCCGCAACCGCGGAGGATTACTCCGACCTGCACCTGCAGATTTCCAGCGATGATCCGCAGGTGATGTCCTGGCCATGGGAAGCAATGCGCGACCCTGAGCTAGGCGTACTGGCCCACACCTGCCAGATTGAGCGGCGGCTGAATGCTGTCCGCGATCCGCAGGAGCTACCGCAGTCGCTGCCCAAAGATCGAGTGAACATTCTGTTGGTGGTCGCTCGACCCTACGGCAAGAAGGACGTGCGCTTCCGCTCGGTTGCCCGGTCCCTGGTCGAGTTGATCGAGAAGGAAAAGCTGCCGGCACAGGTGGAGCTACTTCGCCCACCCACTTTCGAGAACTTGCGCGAACATCTCCGCAAGCATCCAGGCTTTTATCACATCCTGCACTTTGACGGGCACGGTGGCTACCTGGCGGCCGACGCGGACAGCGGTGACGCGTCGCAAGGGCCGGAGGGCAAGCTGATCTTCGAGACGGAGGAGGCGGAGCCGGATCTGGTGACCGCCGAGAAACTCAGTGTGCTGTTGAAGGAGTGTGCAGTTCCGGGAGTGGTACTGAATGCCTGCCAGTCGGCCATGGTGGGAGGCGACAGCCATGATCCGTTCGCCTCGGTGGCGACGGCGCTGCTGCGTTCGGGAATGAGGGACGTGGTGGCCATGGCATATTCGCTCTACGTCAGCGGCGCACAGCAGTTCTTGCCGGCGTTTTACCGGCGGCTGTTCGAGGCCGGAAACGTATCGGTTGCGGTGCGTGCTGGACGGCAGCAGATGTTGGAACACAATGGGCGCACTTGCGCACGGGGCGAGTTCCCGCTGCAGGACTGGTTGTTGCCCGTGGTATACGAGCAAGACTCGCTAAACTTTTCTTTTGTTTCGGACGCGCAGAAGCAATTCGTGCCGCCGGCTTCCAAACTGCCGGAGGAGTTGCGCCGCGAGCGGAACCCCTACGGTTTTGTTGGCCGCGACAGAGCCATTCTTGAGATGGAACGCGCCAGACGGCGTCCACCGGCGGGGATTCTTATCCAGGGCCTGGGAGGTGTGGGCAAGACGACGCTGGCCCGCGGCTTCCTGCAATGGCTCGACCAGACTGGCGGTCTGGACGGCGGATGCTTCTGGTTCAGCTTCCAGGAGATACGCAGCGTCGAATTCGTCTTCAACCGGCTGGGGAAAGCGCTGTTCGATGAGAAATTCCCGGCCCTTGCGATGGAGCAGAAGTTCCAGAAGCTGACGGGGGAGTTGCGAAAACGTCAGTCGGTGCTGGTGTGGGACAACTTCGAGTCGGCGGCGGGCATACCCGGAACGGCGATTACCGCCAACCTTCCCGACGCGGACCGAAGGCTGCTGGCGCAATTCCTTGACGAATTGCGAGGCGGGGCGACGAAAGTCGTCATCACCAGCCGGTCTCCTGAGGACTGGCTCGGCCCACAGCGCCGCTATGCGCTGGCGCTGGGCGGGCTCGACGGCGAGGAGCGCTGGGAGTACTGCAACGCGGTCCTTCGCGACCTGGGACAAACCATCAACCGCAAAGACAGCGATCTGGTGGAACTGATGAATTTGCTGGGTGGGCACCCGCTGGCCATGCGAGCCGTGCTGCCACGGCTGGAAAAGATGAGCGCTGGACAGGTGCTGGCCGCGCTACGCTCGAACCTCGCCGGCCTGAAACTGGGCGCGGACGATGATGAGACCAGGCTAAACGCGACTTTGAGTTTCGTGGAGCAGTCGCTGCCGCAAGAGTTACGCCCGCTGCTCACGCTCGTAGGGATGCACGAGGGATGTGTAGATACTGGGTACTCTGGGAGCCATGGCAAAGCAGGTCGATGCTGCTTGGACGCGGGACAAAATTGATGGCTTGATGGATGCCCTCGTCTCAGCCGGGCTGCTGCGAGGCACCGGCCAAGCGAGCTTCGAAATGCACCCGCTGCTAACGAGCTATTTGCGAACGGCGGTCTTGCCGAGCGTACAACCCGGCGACAGAAACACGTGGGCGCGGGCATTCGTGGACGTCATGGCCGGGGTGGCAGACGGGTTGATTCGGCTTGAACGTGATCAACAGCGGGTGCCCTTTCATCTTCATGGTCAAAATTTTCATTATGCGCTTTCCGAAGCGGAGAGGCTGGAGATGTCGATCCCTTTTGAGAAGCTCACTCAAGCGTTAGCTATTTCCGCGTTTAATACTCGGAATTTCGGAGCCGCCGCTCGGTTGTACGAAAGTCTTGCCGCGCGGGGCAGGTCCCGCAGTCAGCCGAAAATGGAAGACACCGCCTACTACCAGCTTGGAATGATCGCCGAGGAGCAAGACGACTTTGTGGCCGCCGAGCAGTGGTTTCGCAAAGCGGTCGTTATCGAGGAGAAATTGGGCGATGAGCGAAGCGCCGCTGCCACCTATCACCAATTGGGAAATATTGCCGAGCAGAACCGCGACTTTGTAGCCGCCGAGCAGTGGTATCGCAAGTCCCTAGACATTACCGAACGACTAGGAATTGAGACTCAAGCCGCACTCACCTACCTGCAGCTGGGAACTATCGCGCAGGAGCAACGCGACTTTGCCACGGCCGAGCAGTGGTATCGCAAGTCGCTCGACATTACCGAACGGCTTGGGCGTGGGACTGATGCCGCACTCACCTATCATAACCTGGGAACTGCGGCGGAGTTGCAAGGCGACCTGGCCGCGGCCGAGCAGTGGTATCGCAAGGCGTTGGCCGTTTGGGAGAAATCTGGCGATGAGCACAATGCCGCCAACACCTATCACCAGCTGGGAATGATTGCGGAGGAACAACGCGACTTTGCCGCGGCCGAGCAGTGGTATCGCAAGTCGCTCGCCGTTACGGAAAAGGAAGGCAATGAGCACGCCGCGGCCGGCACCTATCACCAACTCGGAATGGTGGCTCAGAAGCAGCACGACTTTGCGTTGGCGGAGCAGTGGTATCGTAAGGCGCTCAAAGGCTGGGAGAGGTCTGACGATGAGCACAATGCTGCCAAAACCTACAATCAATTGGGAAGTGTTGTCGCGCAGCACGGCGACTTTGCGTCGGCCGAGCAGTGGTATCGCAAGGCGCTCGCCGTCAATGAAAAGTCTACCGATGGGCATAGTGCTGCCCTGACCTATGGTTTGCTGGGCAGTCTTTCGCGCCAGCAAGGGAACTACATTGCAAGCGGCGGATATTATGTCAATTCCATCCTTTTGTTCCGTCGTACCGGCGACCTGCAATTGGCTGCTAAGACCATCATCAATTTCATGGGCATTTACAAAATGGCATCGCCTGACGATCAGAAGAAACTCGAAGCCATGTGGACGGAAGCCGGGCTGGAAGCCGAGATGGGTGACTTGCACGACTGGTCTGGCCGAGTAGTCTGACAACCGTGAGGAGCGTTTCCCGATAAGCGCCACGATTCGCAATCTTGACGATCGCACGGCGCAACCTACTTCTCAACGCAATCGCGAGATCGGGAGCGCGTAGCGGTAGTGAGGACATTCCGTGGAACTCCGACCTGTGCCAGGCGCTCGCGGGTGAATTTCAGGTTGAAGCTGGAGCAGATCCGGTCTCCGGGGGAGAACTGGCGCGGCAGGCGCTGCTGGTGCTGGCGGAAGGTCCCGAGACGCGGAAGGCCATTGAGACGATGGTATCCCGATCGGAAGAAGGATTGCTGAGTTACGATTTTGGCGCGACCATCGCGCTCACGGTTGCGGTGCTATTTGTATTGCAGACGCATATAAATTTTGAACGGCGTCCGGATGGAACGTGGAGCCTGCAAGTCGAAAAGAACCCGACCAGCGATGCGCTGCTGAAAGGTTTGGTGCAGAAGTTGATTGGCTTTGCGAAGTAGCCGTCGCCCGTATGTGGTGTTCGCAACAGCAGTTGCACTTGGGCTGCGACACTGACACGGTACCGCTGTGATCAAACGGATCACTTCAGGGTATCCTTGGAGGTGCGAACGAAGCCTACCGCAGCTACTTGTTCTTCTGCTGTCGCTACCAGAATACCTTCCGCCACGTCGCCTGATCCTATGCAAATCGGCGCAGAGGTCTTCCGCTGTTGGGAGTCAAGATTCACACCGCACGCCTACCACCAGGTGGCCTTTCTGCGCGGGTGCAACCGATCGCTGGGCGCTTCCTTTGCTCACATTGAGAGTTCGACATACCTGGGACCACGAAAGCCCGTCTCGGCGCAACTCAGCCACACGGACAGCATCAATCTTGACGCGCGGCCGTCCGAACTTCTTACCCTTGGCGCGTGCATTCCGCAGACCTGCCCGTACCCGCTCCTGGATCAGCGACCTTTCAAACTCAGCCATGGCGCCGATGATCTGAAACATTAACCGACCAGAAGGCGTACGGAAGCTGACAAAGGCTACGCCGTAGGCGCAGAGGTCTGCGAGCGCATTGACCAGATGCTTCAGCGAACGCCCGAAGCGGTCTCCGATAATTCGGCCACCAGCACACCCGCCACTCTGACAATCTTCTCGATTGTCCGGTGTTCCTGTTCGAGACTGTCCGTGGCTCGCTGCATCGCCTGCCTCCTCGCATATTTCCAGTTACGCCGCCTCCTTCCTGACATGCCCGGAGCGACGCTGCCGCCTGCGATCCAAATATTCCTTCAGGGCTACTGCGTTGTTGTGCTCGTGATCGTGGGAGCTGTAAACCAGAGTGACTCGTCCTTTAGAAGCTGACGCCAACAGTGGCCTCCACCGCTCTTCGTTTCCGTCGAGCTCGCGAACATATCGACGCTTGAATTCCTCCCATCGCGTGGGATCGTGATGAAACCATCTCCGCAGCACGCCACTCGGGGCCACTTCCTTTGCCCATTCGTCCAAGTGAGCGGACGCCTTCTTTACCCCGCGCGGCCACAGCCGTTCCACCAGGACACGAACGCCATCATCCGGCGTTGCAGGTTCGTAGATTCGCTTCAGTTTGATCATGCATACCTCCGTCCGCACCTCTTAGGTTTTAGGGCTGCATTCACCCGCAAGTTCGTTTTCCGGGCGGCGGCTTTTCGATGGATTGACCAGCATTTTGGCGTGCAAATGCCTCTCCACCGTCCCGACCTCTGGGGCATGTCATCCTGCTACTTTATCGCCGATGAGTGGCTAGTGACGCACTGCCATCTCCCATTCGGCATCCTTATCCAGGTGTCCGTCCATCGCTCTCTGGCGTCCACAGGCTTGCCGTTGCTCGTTCCTTTTCCGAGCCAGGTGCCTGTCACTACGGCCGCCTTCCCATACACGGCAACCTTCAGGTCGCTGATCTGGTTGGTCTCCCACTTTCCTGTCTTGATAAGTGCCAACGCTTGAGCCCGGTTATGCACAGAGCCGTCGGCGTCCGTCTGGACGAAGTCATCCGCCAGCAGGCGAGCCACCCCGTCCGCATTTCCGTTCTTTGCCTCCTCAGCCCACTTGTTCTCCAGAGCGATCAGCGCCTGAGCCACCGAGGTGTCGCTACCTTGGGCGGTTTGCTCCACAGCGGTTTCGCCCCGGCCTGAAGTCTGCCCGCTTTCCTTCGTGCTAGCTGGCGGGTTTCCGCCCTGGCCCAAAGCGGGCAGTGCCCAACCGCCAAGGACCAAGACTCCCAATGTCAAGATGGAAATTTTCAAACAAGCTTGTCTTTTCATGGTTCTCCTCCTGTCGGCGGTTGAGTCTGCCACGGGCGACGTCACTGGTATTGCAGCCCGTTTGTCAGACGGCGATTTGCTTGATTGCGTCCCGGAGACCGCTTCAGTTCTACTCATGCATACCTGCGTTCGTAATTCTCAGGCCCTGCTGCCGCGTTCGCCCGCACGTTCGTTTTTCGATCAGGGTCTTGCCCGGAGCATGCTGGCGTGAGCCTTAAACCAGTGCTCACTGTGAATTGAAGAGTGAACTGGCCGCAACACCGTTCGCACAGCCAGAAGTAGACCGTTGCACGCCCTGGTTTCTTCTCGCAAATTACGGCGAGCACATCGCGGCAGGGCTCTGTCGGATTCTTGATTTCGAACGGAAAGAGTCGTCCCTCATGGGAAGAACGGAACTCAATATCACAGTCGGGATTAGCACACTTCCTGATCACAGTCCGCTCCGTACTAAGTGCTGAACTGTCTTAGTTATCCGCCAACACCGAAACGGAGACAATGAACCATTTGTACTGATCGCTAGGAAGCAAGTACCAGGCCGGGCGGTGAGCTCGCGCCGTGAGGAGAGTCGGGGAGCCTCAGCCTCCGACGTCGCTATGTCGAGAGGCGGCCGACATGGCTGCTGGCTTTTCAGGGGAGCTTTGGTTCAGATGCGATCTTCGGCTGCATCAAGACTTCAGGCCCGAGGGGCGATGATAGCCGAAGGCGAGGCATGTAAGAAACAGTAGACCAGAGGATACAGCGGGGCACTTGCGAGAATGCAGCGTTGGTCTAAATGAGCTTCCGTTGCATTGCATGCATAACCGCCTCAAGGCGGTTGTGCGTCCTGAGCTTCTGATTGACGTGGTGGAGATGATTGCGCAGAGTTTGCGAGCTTATTCCAAGCTTCTTGGCGATCTTTTGGGGACTGTTTCCCGCTGCGAACATCTTCAGGATCTCAACTTCTTGGGTTGACAGTGGAGAAACTGGCGCTGTTTTGCCGATTCTCTCGCCCAAGCTGCTGAGCTCCTTCGACAGCGTCAGGACCTGGCGCATCACTTCATCCTGCTTCTTCTGTTCCGTGATGTCATGTGCCAGATGAACCAGCAACCTCTCTCCAGTCCGCTGGTTGTGGAAGATCACGGTTGAGATATTGACCCACAATCGTTCACCGGAGTGCGTGTTTACATTCAGGTCGAAATTTGGAACGTCGCATTCCTTCCCAATGCAGTCCAGCACGCTGCAGTTGTCATGACACACAGCCGTGCCCAGAGTTCCGACGCCATGCAAGAGTTTGAAGCAGCTTTTCCCCTTCGCTTCGGCGGCGGAATAGCCAAACAACTTCTCGGCTGACTTGTTCCAGGATCGAATCTCACCTTGACCTGTCACCACGAACACGGCATCCGTCGTGTTTTCCAGGAATGAAAACAGCTCACTTTCCAGCATATTCAGACAGACCAATCAACATCTGTGATCGAAACCGGCACGAACAGTTCATTGAGAACTGTCGCTGACACAGCAAGTATATCGCTAGATAAAGAGGGCCATAAGCGGAGTTTCAGCATCGCTGCGTGGCGGAAAGGAGTACAGATGAAACGCCCAGCCTCAATGAAATGCGCGACCAGCGTTTTCGCATGTTTTGTTTTTCTTACTCGCCGTAATCATGTTCTCGATTTCTTATGCCGTTTCGTCGCCGGCTGCAACTGTGCAGACCGCAACCAACGCGACGAGCATTGCAAGAGATCCGACCAACCTTCCGCCGAGGGTTACCAAGGTCTTTTACTTCCAAAGACCAGCCGGATTTTAGTTCAGGCCGGGCAATACATCGACGTGACCCTCTATAGAGGGAGGCCCGAAGCAACAACCGCACATTCTTACTGGATTATTCCCCACGCGCTGATCACTGCCACTCGCACGTTTTGCCGGACCGGGTGACAGGATTGGCGGCGATGTCCATCAGGACCGAGGTGACGTCCATGCCCGGACGCCGCCTAACATCAAAGTCTTCCCAGCAGGCCTGCGAGTCTGGGTCCATTGAGCACTCCCGTCTTCAGATAGAAGAGAAGGAGCTCTTACTTGGTCTCTGCTGCATGCGAATGCGGCCAGCAGATGGTTAGCAGAAATGCGCTCTCCGCCAGAGCCTCCACATCGTGCGGAAGCCCGCAGTCCAGAACCAAGAAGTCTCCGACTGCCATCTCCGCTTTTTGTGCACTGGGAAGATGTATGCGGAGCCTTCCTGCCAAACACTGAACCGAAATCCTGCCCTCAGCCCGGTGTTGATCCATGCGGGTGTTTGCCTTCATGGAAACCAACACGATTCGAAAGTCCGCATATTTTGCCAGGGTCTTCGAACTGCGGCCGCTGATCTGATCCCAGGCCCCTGCATGATGGAGTTGTTCTAATTCTTTGGCCAGATTGAATTGGATTGTTGGCTCTGCCAACTGGGGGAGTCTGGTCAGACTAGAGCGGTGTTCATCGGATTGGCAGTTTTCGTCCCGTGCACTCATCGGCTCATCTCCAACTCAATAAATCAGTTCGATCTCTCCCCTGAAGGAGAGTTTGCGCAGCGTAAGACATCAAGATGCTCTGACTTGGGCAAAATTTGGCAAATAGTGCAAACGTCACTGGCCTGATGACGCTTGTACCCTCCCATCAAGCTCACACTTTGGTGTAAGATTCCCAGCCATCAAGTTGGGGTGACACACGCCGCAAACAGAATTTGATAAGCCGTGAGGAGCGTGACGGAATGGCATCCGAGTCGAAGCGCCAATTGCTCATATCGCGCGCCTGGGTTCAGGCAGTCGCCATCGTCATGATTTTCGGCTTCACCGTGTTGGGGATGTTGGCGTACCGGACCTACACAGGCGAGCCGCCGATTCCAGCGCGCGTTACAGATGATTCTGGGCGTGTTCTGTTCACTCGCACCGACATACTTGCCGGACAGGCTGTGTTTCTGCGTAACGGCCTTATGGAATACGGATCGATCTTTGGGCACGGTGCCTATCTAGGCCCGGATTTCACCGCTGACTACCTGCACCGTGCGGCGCTCAGCGTTATGGAGTTTTACGGAGGAGAATCCTCAGACCGCGCCAAGCTGCAGACGGTTGGCGATTTCAAGAACAATCGCTACAACCCTTCTGCCGACACGTTGATGTATACCGCCGCCCAAGCGCACGCGTTTGAGCAGCTGCGTAACCATTACGGCGAGTTCTTCGGCGAACCAACTACCAAGTATGGCCTTCGGCCCAACGCCATTCGCGACCCCGAGCAAGTTCGTCAACTGACCGCCTTCTTCAGCTGGTCGGCTTGGGCTTCCGCGGCCCTGAGGCCGGGTCTTCAATACTCCTACACCAATAACTGGCCACCCGAGCCTCTCGCCGAGAATCGGGCGACCGCCGACGCCATTGTTTGGAGCGTGCTCTCGCTGATCGCACTGCTCGGCGGAATTGGCCTGCTGTTTGCCGCTTTTGGTCGCTGGAACTTCTTAGGCTGGCATGGCCGTGAACAGCAGACCGTATCGTTTCGTCCTCCAAACCAAGTTCTGTTGACACCAGCGCAACGGGCTTGTGCTTGGTTCTTTCTCGTCATGGGGCTGCTCTTTCTGCTGCAAACACTTGCAGGGGGCGCTTCCCAGCACTATCGCGCGGAGATCTCGAACTTTTTCGGAATCGACCTTGCGCGACTTTTGCCATTCAACATCGCTCGCACGTGGCACTTGCAGCTCGCCATTTTCTGGGTATCGACCTCTTACCTCGCTGCCGGGATCTTTCTGGCGCCGATGATTACCGGTCGCGAACCGCGAGGCCAAAGCTTTCTTGCGTATTGTCTTTTGGGCGCTTTGGTGATCGTGGTCTTTGGGAGCTTATTTGGCGAGTATGCCGGAATCGAAGGATGGTTCAAGAATGCCTGGCTCTGGTTTGGCAACCAGGGGTTTGAGTACCTCGATTTGGGGCGATTCTGGCAGATTCTGCTCACGATCGGCCTTTTTTTCTGGGTGGCTATCCTGTTTCGTGGGCTTCGCGGGCGACTGCACAACGACCACATGGGCAATATGCCCTGGCTGTTCTTCTTTTCGGCTTTATCGATTCCCGCCTTTTACGGGGTTGGTCTGCTCGCACACCCCGGATCGCACTTTACGACAACTGATTTCTGGCGCTTCTGGGTGGTGCATCTCTGGGTTGAGGATTTTTTGGAGCTGTTCACCACGATCATGGTCGCCTACGTGTTCGTGCTGCTCGGTGTAGTACATGAGCGGGTCGCGCTAACGATGATCTATCTCGATATGTTGCTTTACTCAGCGGGCGGCGTGATCGGCACCATGCATCATGTGTACTTTTCAGGCGAGCCCTCCATTCACATGGCATTGGGCGCCTTCTTCTCCGCTGCCGAGGTGATTCCGCTCACTCTCTTGACGCTGGAGGCATGGAGCTTCCTGCAACTCGGAGCTCAGCAGGAGACCAAGTCGAAGACATCATTCCCACACTATTGGGCCGTGATGTTCCTGGCCGCAGTCGGTTTCTGGAATTTCCTGGGTGCGGGAATCTTTGGCTTCCTGATTAATCTCCCCATTGTGTCGTACTACGAGATCGGTACTGCACTGACGCCTAACCACGGGCATGCCGCGATGATGGGTGTGTACGGAATGCTATCCGTTGGATTGGCTCTATTTTGCCTGCGTTACATCATTCCAGAAGAACGTTGGTCAGATCGAGCTGCAAAGGTCAGTTTTTGGTCATTGAATCTCGGCTTGGCATGGATGGTTTTCGCCACGCTATTTCCGTTGGGAGTGCTGCAACTTTATCATTCCATCGCCTACGGATACTACGATGCTCGCAGCCTGAAATTCGTCGGCAACCCAACCAATTCGCTCATCGAGTGGCTAAGACTTCCTGGCGACACCGTATTCATTCTCGGCGGGACACTGCCGGTTCTTTATCTCTGCTGGCTGGGAGTTCGTCACATGAGGACACAGAGTACGGTCGAGGAGCCAAGAGACATCCTGTTTACTGAGTTAGTGAGCGGAACAGGAGGACGTTAGCGATGCGCGGTTTCGATGTTGAGGTGCTGTTGGGAGCGGGCTACGCGATCTTCCTGGCGCTGGTGGCAGCAGCCCTCGAACTCCTCGCGCGTCATTCGCATCAACGAACGCAGAGGGTCCACACGGTTGGATTCTCTTACCACGCGGACCTGGATGTTTGGCGATGCCCCAACAGCAAGCAGCTTTACCGGGCTGAGGCAATACGAGAATCGACGGTTGTGCGGTATCGAGCGCTGGCACACCAGTGTAATAGCTGCCCAATTAAGAACCGCTGCACCGACTCTGATGACGGCCGAGTTATTGAGGTGCAACGCGACTCGTGGTTACAGTCCGAGCTCCGCAACTTTCATCGCGGGCTCTCGCTGACTCTGTTACTGCTCGCCGACCTGATTCTGGTGGTCACGATCCTGCGACAAAACAATACGCGTGACCAGTTGCTTCTCGCCCTGCTCTTACTCTGCATTACAGGTGCGGGCCTTCGTTTATCGCCAAGATTCTTTCGACCCACGGAGAAGAACAGCTGAATGACGTCGCCGCCTTTGGGTTGCCCGCAGGCAATACGTCCCAATCCACCAAACAGCTTTATGGGCCGCGTCGAACCGGATCATTCGTACTCCTGAACTAACTATGTCTATAGTTGGGAATCGTGGCGCACAAGCGATGCTGAGAGCAGAGCCATCCAGCCTTCTTTATGAAGCTTTTTCCTGGACGCTCGCAGACGGTGAGAGTTACGCTCCGAGCGAGAGGTCTGCAAGACGAATCTCCGGATGGCGATCTCCAAAGATAAGGTGGGATACCTTTTCTCATGACTCGTTCCAAGCCTCATATTCTCAATCTCTAACGTGAGTACTGCCTCCTCTCTCGCAGCATAGAATCCACTGGACCGGTATCAGCCGTGCTGTGACGTTCGTCTTCCTGGCTGGTACAAATAATCTATTGCTTGATGCGGTAGTGGGAATCGAATCTAAGAACGGGGTTGAGGAGATTGTAGTGCAACCAAGGATTGAATACGCGAAGGCCGCTCCTGGTGGGATAACAGCGATGCTCGGCTTGGAAACCTATGTCCGTCACTGCGGGTTCGAGCGCTCTTTGATGTTTGCCAGCAAGGTCTCGGCAGTTTCAGCGAAAACGAACTCGTTAACCTGACCCTGGCAATTATCGTCATCGGATGGAACCGATTGGCAATCAATTTTCGCACCCTACCTGGGACCACCAACGTGGCAGGCAGAACATCTGAGGACTTGAGGCCATGGCTCTCCAGCTCAAAAAGAAAGAGAGAAGCATGCAGCCGAAACCTAAGAGCGCAAGCGACCTGCCAAAGCGAACTGGTACTTCGGACAAACGGCTCCGTGCCGAAGCGGAACCTCCTGCCCGCAAGCCTGCTCATCGTCTCCGTCTGACTGTCGAGCGGAGAGCCAAACAGCCTGACCAGAGCTCCGTGGTAATGACAGTGGGACACTCAACGCGAACCTTGAAAGAGTTTGTCGCCCTGCTGCTTGCTTACGGCGTTAAGCAGTTAATCGATGTTCGAACCATCCCACGCTCGCGACACAATCCGCAATTCAACCGGGACCGGCTACCTCGCCCGCTCCAAAAAGCGGGAATCCGTTACCGGCATATGGCTGGACTCGGCGGCCTGCGGCATGCGCGCCGTGACTCGATCAATGCAGGATGGAGAAATGCCAGCTTTCGCGGCTTCGCTGATTACATGCAGACACCGGAATTTCAAGCGGCCCTGGATCAACTCATCCAACTCTCCCAAAAACGGCAAACCGCAATAATGTGCGCCGAAGCTGTGCCTTGGCGATGCCATCGCTCATTGATTGGCGATGCACTTCTGGTTCGAGGCTTTCGTGTGGAAGAAATCGCAAGCCCGACACGCACGCGGCCGCATACTCTTACCCCGTGGGCACGAGTGAAAGGGAAGCAACTCTCCTATCCGCCCCCTCGGGAAGACACCAAGGCCGTTGCCGGGGGGGCCGCGTGAGGACTTCTGGCATACCCGAAGGCAGTATCCATTTCAGCGGCATCGGAAATCCTTGTGCAGAATTTTGTAGGAGGTGATGTGGCGGAGAAAACCGTACGTCTGAACATCAAAAGGCAGGATAACCCCAATGCGAAGGCTTACTGGGAAGAGTTTGATCTCCGCTGGAGGCCTGGCATGAATGTTATCAGCGCGCTTATGGACATCGCCATGAGCCCGACAAATCGCAATGGGAAACAGACGATGCCGATTACATATGACTCGAATTGTCTAGAAGAAGTTTGTGGGTCATGCGCTATGCGGATCAATGGCCGGGCAGCAATGGCGTGCTCTTCCCTCATCGACAAGCTGGAACAACCTATTCGTGCTCGAGCCCCTGTCACGATTCCCAGTTGTCCGCGACCTGGCGGTGGATCGCAGGGTGCTGTTTGAGAACCTGAAGCAGGTGCAGGCCTGGGTGCCTGTCGACGGCACTTATGACCTCGGCGCAGGTCCGCGCATCGACCCAGCGGTGCAAGAGCAGGCTTATCCGCTGTCTCGCTGCATGTCCTGTTGCCTATGCATGGAAGTTTGCCCGCAATTTACAGAACCGACGAGATTCGTTGGGGCAGCGATCATCAATCAAGTACGGCTTTTCAACCTCCACCCCACCGGGGCGCACCTCCGACACGAACGTTTAACAGCGATGATGAGCGATGGTGGAATCCACGAGTGCAGCTACGCCGGAAACTGTGTGCAAATCTGCCCCAAGAACATTCCATTGACAACATCCATTTCCATTGTTTATGGCCAAGTGATGAAGCAGGCAATCAGAAACCTGTTCCAGAAGCCGGAGCTCACCAGCGTCCGAAAAGAACCGGGACGAAGGTAACGCATCTAAACACTACCGGAACAGTTGTGTGCAAAACGAAGACATTCTACTTCTTTACCGGCCAGTCCAGCCCGTTTCTTAGCCAAAACATCTTTCAGTTGGTTCTCATCCATCCCGAAATAGTGGCCTAGTTCATGGATGATCGTTGGCGGATTTGTTGCGCAGACTCCGGCCTCGCTGGAGGAGACCTCTTCAATATTCTTATGATAAAGGGCACGATGTAATCGGGCCCGCTCGCTCACTCCGAGTAGCCTTCGTCGTCTTCGTCATCGTTATCGTCATGTTCTGTGCCATCGCCTTCGTCTTCCTCTTCGTCTTCTTCCTCGTTTGGCTCCTGCCGAAGGAGAATATCGGCAGCTACCGGCCGATCAGAAGGGTGTGAGTCGGGGGATTCTGGATGCATTCTGCTCATGTCCAATGGTACTCCTCGTACCGCTTAGCAAACGCTGGTATTCCCAATGCCCCGGCGGGAGGAACTGTTCGAACGCGAGGACACACTCGACTTTGATGTGCGGCTTTGGGGTGCCTGTGGTCTCATCTCGATGCTGAGAACCCTTGGGTGGGTTGGAGCGTTTATTCTTGCCGCCCCTCAATAGCTCTGCGCTACCCGGCAGCGCGAGCCGTTTTCGCAATAGCTAACCGCAGTCTATGGACGCCCGCCGACGGATGAATTGCTACTTCTTTTTCGTTCCCTTGCCAGATTTTGCTGCCCGACTCGGGATTAGCCGGAGGGCAGTTCCTTTATGGATCGCGACATGGTCGGTTTTATCGCTCTTGATCAGATATTGGGGCGCTTCTCTCGAAGCGTGATGCATGTATCCCTTGAACCTCGTGTCGGAAGTGATCTTCTTGGTGATGACTCCGCTAACGCGGCCAGCCTCGGAATTCCATCTCACGTGGTCGCCGATGTTGAATGCTTTAGGCATTGAAGTCGCTCAAGGTCATTACAAAATGAGAAGCAATCTCTCCGGACCGCTATGCCGCCGTCTTTCTACTCCATTTTGGTCTCGCCGATATTCGCGGACATACAAGAGGCAGCAAGAAAGGGGAAAGAAACACAACAGCGCATCACATGTTCTTCAGCTCGCAACGATAGGATTGGCCCCCGTCCTTGTTGCAAACCTGCTAATTCTTGGATCAGGCCCAGTGTGCTACATGCTACATCTCCGGAAACCATCGGACTAGAGCGTGTTTCAAAAATAGTGCCTCAGCGTAATCCAGAAGCAAGCGAGATAGAAGAAAGCGCAATAGGTGGAGAGCAGATGCTCATGACGAACCAGCAAGCGGCGAAACTGGCCCAGCCAGGAGTTGGTTCGTTCCACGATCCAGCGGCGCTTATAGCGTCGCAGTTTGCGCCCGTCCTCGTAGCGCCGTTCCTTGTTGTTCTTGCGGTACGGCGCGATCAGTTCAATGCCTCGCTGCTGCAGCCGCTCACGCAGCGGGTCAGAATCGTAGCCGCGGTCAGCGATTACCCGTTCCGGCTTCTGTCGCGGCCGGCCTTTCGGGCGGGGTACGCGGACTTCGGCGAGCGTGGCTTCCGCAAGCGTAACTTCTGCCGGAGAGGCACTTTCCAACCGAACTCCCAGCGGAAGACCTTGACCGTCGACCAGTACCATCCACTTCGTTCCCTTGCCCCGCTTGGTTTTACCGACGGCAGCGCCCCTTTTTTCGCGGGAGCAAAACTGCCGTCGAGAAAGGTCTCGTCCCATCGCAGCAGGCCCTCGGCATCCAGCGCTCCCAACAGGGCACGCCACGCCTCCAGCCAGACTCCTTCTTCTTGCCAGCGTTGCAGCCGACGCCAGCAAGTCGCGGGCGAAGGAAACTTGTCCGGGAGAAAATGCCATGCCGCGCCGGTCTTCAAAATCCACAGAATGCCCTCAAAACAAGGCCGATTCGGGGTCGGCGGTCGGCCCCGCTTGTCCCGTCGCTGCTTCGGCTTAGGCAGTAAGGGCTCAATCAGTTCCCATTGTTCGTCCGTCAACAGCTTCTGCCGAGTTTTCATGACAGAAGCTCAACAGCTAAACTGCCTCACCCATAAGTACCTATCGTGAGGCCGAACCTATTTTTGAAACACGCTCTAGAAAAATGGACACAACGGAAGCGAAACTCCTCCCACCCGGCCTGCGGTGCAAGGGGTTCACCCAAACCGCTGTGCCGTAAAATGTGCCGTATACTCCGAGCCGATATGCGCCAATATGGGCTTTTCCGATACTTCAGTAGAGCGCTTCCGTGCATTCGGTCGTGCCGGGTCGCATATCGTGGTCCACTTGCTTTGCTCATCGAGGCGATCGGTCCTCTTGACAGTCGGCTCCCGGGCTCCAGTGCCCGCAAGTGTCGACGGTGATCTGAATCGTGTTGTGATCCATTTGGTATTCGACGAGTGCAAGGGAAGCACCATATTGAATCCACTGTGGCCATTTTGTGGCCAGAACAACCGTTAATTCCCGTTACCTGTCAGCATTTGACTGTGCCCAGAGCCGACCCTGCGCGTTTCTTAACGAAAGCGAATTGATTTGTTTTTAGCCACTTGCAGAATGGCAGTCCTATGGGATGTTCTCAGGTTTTCAGATTCTCAATCTTCAAACCCGGGTTCGATTCCCGGTAGCGCTACCAACTGCCCTCCGCTTCCATCTGCGGCAACCTACAACCCGCGATAACACCCGATAACGCCCAGGGCAAACGCATCTTAATTTCTGAGTAGATGGAGCAGGTAGTCATTGTCCCAGCCAGCCTTGAGGCGTTTGCTTTTCATCCCGAGTTTGCAGGTTTTTTCCTGCTTGAGCAGGTTGAGCGCGATGCGGTTGAGCACGGAGTAGTTCTGTGCGGCATGGCCGGCGCGTTTGCGATCAAGGTCTTCTCCAAAACTGACATCGAGGGCCCAGTGCAGTTTGTTTTCGATGCCCCAGTGCTGTCGGATGGAGCGGTTCAGCCGCGCCGCGTCGGGCTTGAGGCTGGTGATGTAGAAGCGGGTCTCGCGCTCGGTTTGGCCCGTGACCTTGTGACAGCGTTTCGCTTCGATGCGTACCAAGCCCTGTAGAGACGCCCATTCCGCGGCCTTCTCGACCAGCGACAGATCGGCAATCACCGAGCAAGTCCGTTGCTCGACCCGCCCGTGGCCGCAATCGATTTCTTCCGCAACCGCATCGCTGGCCAGCATCTGAAACGAGTCTTTGATCTCCTCCAGCAGCTGGCCCTGATTCTCTTTGACCGCCAAAATATAGTCCGCTTTTTTGGCGGCGATCTTCTCGGCGATGGCCCTTTGACATCCCATGGCGTCGATGGTGACCACCGTTCCGCTCAGTTCCAGCGCGTCCAGCAGCTTCGGAATCGCCGTGATTTCATTGGATTTCTCATCGACCCGCCGCTGCGCCAGCACCAGACCGTTAGTGTTCGCCCAGGCCGAAACCATATGCACGATGGCCTTTTTCCCGGGCACCGAGGTGCCCCGCAGCGCCTTGCCGTCGATGGCGACGACTTCGCCCGCCGTCAGCTTGGCAATCGACGACACCCAGGCGGCAAAGCCCTTTTCCAACTCCTCCGGGTCGAGCGCCGAGAAGACCCGGTTGAAGGTGTCGTGCGAGGGAATGCCGCCCGGCAGCTTCAGAAAGCCGCTCACCCACTCGCGCTTGCAGCGAGCGTAGTCTTCGATCTCGTTCCACCCATTGGCCCCGCTCAAAATCGCCGCGATGGCGATCAAAAGAATCTCTTCCAGTAAGTGTTCCCGCGTCCGCTCCACCCGCGGATCGCGCAAATCAGCAAAATACTTCAGGGGGCTGTCCATCTCCCCATCTCAACTCGCAACAACCCCCCCGCATATAGCAATTAAGATGCGTTTGCCCTCCGATAACGCCTGGCTGAATTGACATTGCCAAGCTGTCCAGAGTAGATTTTCAACGCCCCTACTTGAGTCGAGATGTAGTTGACCGCCTGGACGTCTGAAGATGCCAAAGGTCCGCATCGGAACCCGCCCATTCAACCACAAAACTACTTGAGGAGAAAAATGAAGCTTTCGCGAATGCTCGGATTCGCTACAGGAGTGCTTTTGGCTGCCGCAGGCGTGGCCAGCGCACAATCGTGGCAGCCCTTAGCGCACCAACCCAGTTTCACCGCTGGTCACGCCCTTTTGCTTACCGATGGGACTGTTATGGTCCATCATGAGGACCCGAATGATGGCTTTTCGGATTGGTGGAAGCTAACCCCAGACATTAACGGCAGCTACGTTAACGGAACCTGGACCCAGCTCGCATCTCTGGCATCGAATTACGGCCCTCTGTTTTTCGCTTCGGCGGTGCTGCCCAACGGCCAAGTCATCATTGAGGGCGGAGAACAAAATTTTGCGCAATACGTTTGGACCAACAAGGGCGCAATCTACGATCCGATGCACAATGTCTGGACGCTCGATGAACCCACCCAGCGGGTGGAGCACCATTGGCGATGCCCAGAGCACGGTTTTGGCAAATGGGACGTTCATGCTGGCCAACTGCTGCACCCGTCAGCAAGCTCTCCTCAATATCTCGACCTTGACCTGGACCGCGACCGGTTCCGGCAAGTTCGACGAAAACGACGAGGAAGGGTGGACCTTGCTGCCCGGCGGAAAGGTGCTGACGGTGGACGCCTATACGGACGTTGACGACCCCAGTGGCACGAACTCCGAAATCTATGATCCTAATACGGGTTCATGGACAAGCGCTGGCAGCACGATTGTGCAACTCTGGGATTCCCATGGCTCCTATGAAGTTGGTCCCGCGATGTTGCGGCCTGATGGCACCGTCTTTGCGACCGGAGCGAACGGGGCCGGCGCCGGTCATACCTCCATCTACAACACCAGCACGGGTGGCTGGACCCCTGGTCCGGATTTTCCTGGCACTTTGGATGTCGCTGATGGTCCGGCGGCGTTGCTGCCGGATGGCAACGTGCTGGTGAGTGCGAGCCCGGGCATATATCGCAATGGCACGGTTTTCTTCGAGTGGGACGGAACCAACCTGAACCCGGTCCCGGCTACGCCCAACTCTCCGAATAATTCGTCGTGGTACGGACGTATGCTCGTCCTGCCGACTGGCCAAGTCCTCTACACCGATGGCAGCCGTGATGTCGAGATCTACACCGCGGCTGGAACCGCCAATCCTAATTGGGCCCCTTCGGCGGTTCTCAGTATAAGCTCGCCCATCCTCAGCCGCGGGAGCACCATCATGCTCAGTGGCAGGAAGTTCAATGGCTATTCGCAGGCGGCTTCCTACGGGGATGACGCACAGGAAGCCACCAATTACCCGATTGTTCGCCTTACCAATGTGAGCACAGGGCACGTTTTTTATTGCCGCACACACGACCACAGCACCATGGCAGTTGCCTATCCTGGTCCTGCGTACACCCATGTTGACATACCGACCAATATGGAAACGGGACAGACCTACCTGGAAGTAGTCGCCAATGGCATTGCGTCACCCAAGTACAATATTGGAGTAAGGTAGAGAGAAATCTGCCGTAAACTAGCCAGCGCCACGTTCTTTTACGAGGAGAACGTGGCGCTTTTTTATTGAGAGCCGCTTACGGGCAAGAACTCTATGCCACGCATCAAGTCGGGGGGTGAGTGGCGGGCAGAAAAGGGAACCGCCACATTATGGGAATGTGCGCGTGGTAGTCGCATCGCGATCCGGAAGAGACAATGTCAAAGTTTTGTCGACAAAATACTGCAGCAGTCCGCGGGCCCGGAAGATCGGCCCGCAGCCTTGAAGAAAACGGCGGAGGCCACGTTGACCTCCGCCCAGTGGAGAGTGCTAGGGGTTCATCGGCATGTAGAGTGGTTCACCTGGCTTGCCGGAGACTAATTTGTAATCGGAGGGTACCTGGAACAGGGAAGCATCCGGTTCGCTGCGGTTGATGTTGACCAGCTTACTCGTCATCGTACCCATCATCGGGTCCTGGTGAGTCGTCAGCACCGGCATTTGCAGGTCCGAAGAATACCAGCGCTCGGTGACCACCTCGATGGGGTTCAGATTGCCGATCTCGCCGGCGGGAATGGTGCGCGTCATGCGCGTGCCCACCGCTTGCAGTCCGTTGAGCGCCTTGGTTCCCAGTTGATCGGTCTTCAAGTTGGCGGCATTGAGACCCGCGTCCATTTTCCCATGCATGTCGTGCATAGCATCCGGAGCGCCTGGTCCCGGCTTGCCGGGATGAAGCGGCATCTGATGCGCCGTCTTGTTTTCCGGATTCAGCATATAGCGAGTTCCCGAGACCGGATCGGTGATCGCGATCATGGTTCGCTTGGTAGCGCCGGTGGACGGAGTGGCGAGCTCAAACTCGATCTCACGGCGCACCCGGCCCTCAGAGTCGCGGTAGATCGTGGTCTGGTTTTGGGTGTGAATGCTATTTCCATCAGCCAGAGTCTGGTCGCGGGTAACGATCATCTCTCCGCTCATGGGCACACCCTTCACCACTTTATTTTCTTCCATCCCGTCGTGGGCCATCCCCAGCATGAGGCCCGCCGCCGAACGCCACATTCATGTCATGCGGCGGAGGAGGTGGTGGCGCAGGAGCCTCGCTCTGTGCCGCTGCGAATGCAGCTCAGCCCAACCAACGCCAGCCCGAGCAGCAGCCAGCTACCGGCCTTAGCGAAAATCACGGATTTCATAATACGCATGGTTGTTATCCTCGACTTCGATTTAGCGTCGTTCATTTTTCATTCAGTTCACAATCCGAACCGCCCGTACCACCCCGTCGTAACCCACGACGACATCGGCAATCCGCATCTGCGCATCCTGCTCACTGCCAGAACCTGGCGTCCCGGGACCAGGAAGCTCCATCCGCACGACTTGGGTATCGCTGGAGCAACTCAGTGGGTCGCATAACATCAAGGCAACATAGTCTGCATCCGCGCTGGTCTGCGACGGCTCAGCCATATCCGGATGCGACTGGCTGGCCGAGACAGCGTGCCGTGTTCGTAGCCGATTGGCGCTTGCTTTGCGATACCGCCGCTGGTTGCTGCTGCGGTTTCGACGTCGGCAACGACACTCGGCAAACTGGCGCTCGGCTGCGCCACTTGACTTTGCACCGGTAAGTTCACGGAACGCTTCTCCAAAAGCTGCACTCCCAGGAACAGTCCAACCAGCGATGGCTGCCGCCACGGCTACATAGGCCCCAACTTCGAAGAACCGGCTGAGGCGAATGGCGATGGGAGTGAAACCGTTCTCCATCTCCGGCTGCATAGCCCGGGACGGCGCTTGCCGGAATGCCCGGAGCAGCGCCTGTTCCACATCGGGGCCAGCCGCGCAGGCAGACGTCTCGCGCCTGCAAGGTTTGCATCGCGGCCGCAAGCGTTCGCTGCTGTTGCAGCCAGCTGGCGCATTTCTGGCACTCGCCCGCATGGTCCAGAATCTGCTGGTCCTGCGCTTGCGACAGCTCCCGCAAAGTCAGAGAGGTAGCACGATGTTCGAATTCACGGCATGTCATGATACGCACCTCGCCGTAACGCTCGATATCCCGGGCGCAGCGGCCGCCGAATGTTGCAGCTTCCGGCTGAGCATGTCGTGCGCCCGGTGCAGCCGCGAACGGATAGTACCCAGCGCACAGCCAAGCGCTTCCGCCGCGTCCGCATAACGTCAACTCCTGGAGATCGCAGAGCACCACAACCTCGCGATAATGTTCCGGCAAAGACAGGACAGCCTTCCACACCGCAGTCGAAGCTTGTTGCCGGGCGATTCCGTCGCCAGGATCGCTGTTGACCATCAGCGACTGCGCTTCGTCATCCACCGGACTGCTCAAGGCCGTCTCCGTATAATTGCGCTCCATCGCCCGCCGCACGTAGTTGCGGGCCACACCGAACAAGTAAGCCCCCAGCGCAGCGCGGGACGGGTCGAAGTCGCGGCCCCGCTGGATCAGGAACATAAAAACATCCTGGGTGACCTCTTCCGCGATCAGCGATGAGCCGCTCATGTGCAAGGCGAAGCGAAAGATGGGCCCCTGCCGCCTGCGGTAGAGCGCAGTGAAGGCGTCTTCATCTCCGGCCAGCGCTTGCGCAAGCAACTGTTCGTCGGTTAAGTCGGTCAGCAACGCCACCTCAGGGGTGAACCCGATCTCGTTTCACCAGTATTTCCCCTGGCAGAAACGTAAAGTTCCGTAAAGTTCGACTTTCTTATGGTATGCCCTTCAGGAGGTCCACCAATACAGGAACACGGTGAAATGGAAAAAGGCGCTGTCTCGGACAGCGCCAGGAGTCTGAAAAGGCGAGGTTTTGGACAACGGGGACTCCAGGATGCTCACCCAATCATCTCAGTCCGGGTCACATCGAGAGGATGATCGATCAGCGATGCCACGCGTTCGATGAAATCGCACCGTGTGCGGCAAGGTGGCGTGAAGATCGAACGCCTCCTCGTTGATCCAGCGCGAGTGAATGTAGAACAGCCGGGGATCGCGGATCGAACGAAAGGCGTGAACGCTGAGGCAGCCCGCTTCCTCGCGGGAAGGACCGAGAACGGCAGCCAACGCCTCCGCGACGGCATTCTTCATTGCCCGCCGCGGCGTGAAAACGGCCGAAGATGAATAACTCCATGGGTCACCTCGGGACCAGCCATCCAACCCGACTCTACAGGCTACTGCCCGAACCCGCGGCGGTTTCGACCCAGACGTCTTCTGCTCGCCGGGCTTCAATTCTTCAAAGCTGAATTGCTTGCCCACAGCTTCATAAGGTTTGCCGTCAACTTCGACGTAGGGGTAGACGAAATAATTCAGCGGCGGCCCGTCCTGCTTGGGCGAAAGCGTTATGTCGCGGCCCGTCGAGAACTTGACCCGGTTGGCGTCCAGGCTGCCGAAGAAGTAGTCTCTCTTCACTTTGGCCTTCCATGCCTCGGAGATATCGACCGGAATCCAGCCGATCTTCGACGCATAGAACTCAGCCCAACAGTGATAGCCGGAAATGTCTCCCTTGTCCTTGTTCTCCGGGAGTGGGAAGCCAATGTCGAAGCGCGCGGGAATGTTGTCGGCGCGCAGCATCCCAATGAACGGCGAATGGAAATCGGTGCAGTTACCGTGCTTGGAATTGCAGGCCCATAGGGCATCTCCGCGGCCCCAGCCGGTCCCGGTTTTGTCGTAGCGCATGGTCGTGAACAGGTAGTCGTAAGCAGCTTTCGCTTTGGCTACGGTCCCAACCTGGTCGCCGGTCACCTCTTGCGCCAGAGTCTTGATCTTGCCGTCGATCGGGATGAGCTTATCGGGCTCGACGAACCGCGCGATCGACGCCGGTACGACGCCGGGCTTGCTGTCCTTGCGCTCGAGTTGCGCCAAGTCGCCGAGCGAGTACTCGCGACGCGTCACTTCGTACTCCAGTGTGAACTCGGCCGTACCCTGCGCAGGATTGCTGACCTCGGCATACATCATGCGATTGCCGTACTCCGCTTCCTGTGTCATCTCCGTCTTCGCCGGAGCCTTGATATTCACCAGGCGCACGGTTTGGTGCTCATCGGTGTGTGCCACCGGGGCCCACACGCGCACTGCCTTTGTTCCCGCCGGAATGTCCTTGACGGTGAAGGAATACGTGAAGCGAAACTTGCGGATGGGCTGGCTGAACTTCGGCTTCTCGGGCGCGGATTGCGCACTTGAATGCAACACCGCAATACAGGCCAGCACCAGCGTTGACAAAACGCGCAGCTTCATAACGAACCTCCTGTTCTCGATGGTTAATTTCGAATGGGAAATCGGCCCGCGATTAGAGGGAGAGGCGTCAAGTGAAGCCGATGAGGCGGAGCTGCGAAGGCTGTACTGGGGCGTGCATTGCCGGACATTCTATCAAATCGCTGACAACACTTCCGTCAAGCGGCTGCAATCGCTCGAAGTGGATTAGTTTCCGAGCAGCCGGCCCACCAGGAATTACCCGGATGTGATGCAAATCGAAAAAGCCGGGTGTGGTCACTTCCCGGCTGGACAATAACTATGACGAACTAGCTTTCTGATTCTTAACCTGGAGATCGTTCACGACTTGCTTCACATTGGGTACGCTCGTGGCGACCTTCTCGGCAAGCTCACGCTTGTTCTGTGAGTTCACTTCCCCGGTCAGCGTGACTACGCCGCTCTTCACGTCGTACTTCACGTTGTCGTGCATCTTGTTCTGGATCAGAGCAGCGTCAAGGTTCTTTTCGATCCCATCGTCCAAATCGGAATTCACAGCTTTTGCTTCTTTTTCCACACCCACGGGAATCACGGCAATCTGATCGGCGACAACCTGGGTGCTGGCCAGAGACCTGGCAAGGGATTCGGCTTGTGACTTGTCGTTCTCGGTGGCGACTTGTCCACCGAGGGTCACGATTCCCTTGTCGCGATCCTGACTGACAGACACATCTTTGAAGCCTGCTTGATCGAGCGATTTACGAATATTGTCGGAAACATCCGGTGATTTCGCGGCCGTCGCTGAGCATCCGGCCAGAATCCCGACGGCGAGCAGCGCCAGCGTGGCTAGTGACAATCTGAAGTTTTTCATATTTCTCCTTAATAATCGCTACAAGATGAGCCCTAGAAAAGGTGAAGCACGGATAGTGCATGTTGCCTCAATCTTCGACGTTCTTGGCGGAGGGTCGTCCAACCAAGAACATGAAGATCGACGGGCCGCACTTATGGCTGGGGCGTGGTTGTGGTCGTCGATGTGGTGTCCTTCTTCACCTCAGGCGGCGGCGCGGTTGTGGTGGTCGTCGTGTCGGTCACCTTCGGCTTGGGGGTGACTGTGGTCGTCGTCGTATCGGTCTGCTTCACCTGCGGCTCTGCCGGCGTAACAGTCGTGTTGGTGGTCTGAGTGGTCTGGGCTGGCGGCACAGGCGCCAGATCCTGTGAAGTCGTGGTGCTAGTGCTTTGCGCCTGAGCGGGAGGCGGATTCTGTGTCGTCGTGCTGGATTGTGTGGTGGTCTGTGCGATTGCTGGTAGCGACAGGGCGAGCGCGAATAGCGTCCCCAGGACAACAACAAATAGCTTTTTGAATTTCATTCGAATCTCCTTGGTCACGTTGGTCAGATGCCATGGTACGGCGACCATCGTGACTTAGTCTGGTCACAATAGCTCGCTGCCCATGAACCACATCCTTTTGGAGCTAAATACTTCAGAAAGCGCCCGAGAGATTCTGTGGATATAGATGTTGTAAATAACCCTTTATCCGAGCGGCCAGGAGTTACGCCTGCGAGGACCACAGCTGTCCACTCGGCCGGTCGGAGAAGGGGGACCTTCCCGAGCCTGATGCGATGCGAATGTTCCGAGTCACTGGGGTGCTCGAAGCTGGCTGGCTACTCAATTATTTTCTGTGCGCGAAAGTATTTTGCAGCCATCAGAAAGACGGCAGCGATTCCCCCAAAGATCGCGCCCATCCCCAGCATTACCAGCGGCACAATGAAAAAGCGCACGTTCCAGCCGGCGCCAATCCGGGCTTGTGTGGGCGCATGCGGATCGTAGCGAATGGGATGGCGGCTGCCGACAGGATACTGCGCCACCCGCTCGGCGGTCTGCTGGTAGTTTTGGCTTTGGAAGCTGATCAGTTCTGCGGTGATGGGTTTGGTGTCGACGGTATAGAGGACCTGCAATTTGGCGGCGTACAACTGCTCATGCGGGGGCGCTGGTTGCGTTACCACCTCACTGCGGATGATTTGCGCTTCGGTTTCAGGCCAGGTTTGCAGACACCTGGTACTGCCGCCAGAAAAATGGCACGCTCAAAATCACGCACAGAACACAGAAGATGAGATTGGCAACCCCGAGGAACACCAGAAGGCCGTGTTTTTCGCTGCTCAAGCGGGCACCTTAGACATCGTGTTCGCCACAGAGAAAACCGTGTTCACCACGGAGGACACGGAGAGCACGGAGGTAAATCATGCTTAAAATCGGAACAACTTCCAGATTCGATAAAAGAGCAAATTTCTCCGCATATGTTCACGGGTTTCTGAAATGAACTCCTCCGTGCGCTCCGTGTCTCCGTGGTGATTCGTATTATCTTTCCCGCTTCAGGTCTTTCATCTCTTCGCGGACGCGGCGGAAACGGCCGAGCAGCGATCCCGAGATAGCCCAGCAGTATCACCCAGGTGACGATATAGGCAGCTTTCAATGCGACTGGACCGGTCATTGTGCGCCTCCTTGCAAAGCCACGGCGGCGTGTGCGGCTTCAACCTTCTCTTCCAACACCTGCAGGCGGTAGCGAACCACCATCAGCACGATTCCCACGCAAGTAAACGCCGCCAGGTTCCAGAAGAAGGCGTGCAGCATGGCGGGATCGAGGCCCGAGTTTTCGCCGCCGCCCATCACCGGCGAAGGATGCTGGGTACGGAACCAGCGGATTGACATGTACACGATGGGCACGTCGACGAATCCGAAGATGGCCAGCGCCGCCGCCAGGACTTGCGTCTGTCCTCCCGCCGAAAAACGTCGCAGCACCAGATAGCTGACGTAGATAAGCCACAGCACCAGCGTGGTCGTGAGGCGGGCATCCCAGGTCCACCAGATGCCCCACACCGGGCGCGCCCAGATGGGACCCGTGATCAGGACGATGGTGCAGAACATCACGCCAACCTCGGCGGAAGCCGCGGCCAGAGCGTCACTGCCAAGATTGCGCTTCCACAGGTACACGACCGACGCCAGAAAGTTGACGAAGAAGCAGACGCCCGCCGTCCATGCCGAGGGAACGTGATAGTAGAAGATGCGCTGCACCTCGCCCATGGTCTGCTCGGTGGGAGCGACGAAGAGGGCCTGGTAGGTGCTGAAGGCCAGCAGCGCCGAGGGTAAAACAACAAAGGCTATGAATATATTTTTCATTTCGTGTTCAATGCTATTTTCGGTTCGTCCACTAACAAGAACTCATCGCGTAAGTGTTTCGGGTTGTGTCTCACACCTCTGTCGTCCCTACGAGACTCGGTCTCATTTTCCCGCCAACCCAGCGCTGAAGCGCTGGGCTAAGCTCTTGTCGCCGCCTTCGGCGGCTCGAATTTTACGTGCGATCGTTCCATCTGCCGACATCACAAGTTACGCTAGTTGCTCGCACATTCGGGCTTCGTCTTGTTGTCCCTGCGGCATCGTAACTTGTAAGGCTGCCCTAATCCTTATTCCCAGCTACCGGACCCTCGCCGACTAAAGTCGGCCCGTGATGACAAAAGAGTAACGACGCTACTAGCGGCGCAGCTAACTACGCTACGAACCCCTATCGAACCACTACAACCACTAACCACTAACCACTAACCCCTGATGCTTTCACTCCGCGTTCAACACGCTCTCGAACAGAAGCAGACACACGGCCGTGAATACCACATCGTAAACCGCCAGCATCTTGATCCAGAAATCGGGGGAGGCTTCTCCGGTCAGGATGGATGTTGTCGCATCCACCATGGCGAGCAGTGCCGGTATCGAGATGGGGAAGAGAATCAGCGGCAGCATGATCTCGCGGTTGCGCGTGCGAATCGAGAGCGCCGCGAAAAACGTGCCGTTGACCACCAGCGCCCAGGTTCCCAGCAGCGCCACCACGATCAATTGCCAGACCGGCCCAACCGATCGCAGGTCGTAGAAAACCACGAACAGCGGAGCCATCAGCGCTTCCAGCACCACCACAAAGAAAAAGTTGCCGATCGCCTTGGCCAGGAAGAGCGCATTCGGCGGGGCCGGTGACACGCGATAGGCATCGAGTACCTGATTGCGCAACTCGCGCGCCCAGGTCTGGTTCAGCGCCACCACCGCCGCGAAAAGGAAAGCCACCCAGATCAGTCCGCCGGCGATGCGGCGCGACTCCTCCGCCGTGGGATTGAAGGCGAAGCTGAAGATCACCACCACCAGCAGCGCGAAGAACAGCATGGAGTTGATGGCGTCCTTGGAGCGCCACTCCATGCGCAGATCTTTGAGCAGGGTCGTGCGAGTTACGCCGAGGGTGGTCATCGCGGTGTCCACTCCGCATTCGGAATTGCCGCTTTGCGGACCACCTCTTCGCGAGAGACGATCTGCCCGGCCGTCATGTGCACGAATTCGTCGGCCACGCCCTTCCATCAGCGCGGCCTGATGCGTCACCACGAAGATGGTTTTGCCTTTATCGCGCACCCTTCCCAGGACAGCCGCCATCTCGCGCGACGAATGCATGTCCACGTTGGAGAACGGTTCGTCGAGCAGAATCAACTCGGGATCGTGCAGCATCGCGCGTGCCAGCGACAGGCGCTGCCGCATGCCCTGTGAATACTGCCCGATGCGGCGAGACAGTTCCGGATCGAGGCCGACCATCTGCATCGCCTTGCGGCAAACCGCGTCGTCGCTCGAGACCGTACAATCCCGCGAAGTAGCGCAGGTTTTCCATTCCGCTTAGCTCGTCATAGAGCAGCGGGGCGTGGCCCATGTATCCCACGCGATGAGCGACCTCGCGATGGTTCTTCGTTCCCAGCAGAGTGAAACTGCCTTGGCTGGGCTCCATCAGTCCGGCGACCATGCGCAGCAGTGTGCTCTTGCCGGCGCCGTTATCGCCCAGCACGACGTAAAGGCGGCCTGGCGCAAAGCTGGCCGAGATGCCGCGAATGGCGGCAAAGCGGCCAAAAAATTTCACCAGATTTTCGAGGATGATGACAGGCAGAGAAGAGTGATCGCTGGCGCCTGTCATCCTGTGCGTTTCCGTGATTCTTGCTCCAACAGAGCTTACTGTCCCGGCGTGCCAGCCTGTCCCGTCAGCGATACCTGCGAGGCCGGAGCGGCGCCTGGTTGCCCCGGTTGTTTGGGAGCGTACTTCGAGGCGCACTTGGCTTGAATGTTGGTGGCGTGGAAGACGCCGTCGCGTCCGAACTTACCTTCCGCCAGGGCCTGCGCATTATCTTTGAAGGTATCAGGCGGCGCTTCGCTGCCGCTGTAGACCACCGGCAGAGTGCGGTCCTGCTCAACCAGCAGGAATTCCAGGTGCGTTCCCTGGCGCTTGATCGATCCGGGCTGAACGTTACCGGCCACACGCAGGCGTTTGCTGTACGCACCGTTGCCCATGCCGTTCAGTTCCTTGATGGTGACGTAATAGCTCTTACTGTCCTGCACGCCGGTGTAGGCGAGATAGCCGAGCGCCACAACGAATGATGACGATCACCGCGCCGAAGCGCATGTACCTCCGTCCCTGCTCTGACATTGAATTAAACCCTCTGTCTGCCCAATACCTTAGTCTGGAAGCGTCAGGCCATCCCTGATGCTTCCATCGAGTAGCTCAAGGATATCCCTTTTGAGCGCACAGCGCCATGTGATTCAGATCACATGCCGTAATGACTTTTGTTATGGCGCGGAACCGAACCAGCCAACTCTTAGCGCGATTCCAAGGGATGGCTCCCGCCGCTGCGCGGCTAGTGCGGTCGCAGGATTGCCTTTCGACCCCCAAAAAGAACCCGAAGCGCGCTCCAACCAAAGGTTTCGCAGAGTTTTCCCGCGGCCTGTTAAGCCGCGCCGCGCTGGCGGTTCGCATCTGTCAAACTTGCCCGCACCAGTTCAATCAGCTCGGGCGGCGGCAAGGGCTTTGCCCGGAAAACGACCTCCAAGCCCTCGTATTCGCAGGCGGCGTCCGGCAAGCCGCTGAGCACGATGACCGGGATCCAATCGTTTTCCGCGCGGATCTTGCGGACCAAGCCAGGCCCGCCGCCTCCCGGCATCAGATGGTCGGTGACGATTACGGCGATGCGGTCGCGAATGACGCGCAGCGTGGCCAGGGCGCTGTCGGCACTCGTGGCTACAGACACCTGGAACCCAGCATTCCGCAGAACTGCTTCGCGGACACTCAGTTGCAAAGGATTGTCGTCAACGAGGAGGACCTGGCTCACAGATGATTCCACGTCTTACTTTCTGCCGCACTCGTTCCGTGCATCCAGGCCCCTACTGATGTAGGCAAGCTCTGACACACGCAAAATCCAATAGTAACTGCCTACTCCCTCAATGCTCTACGCGGTACGCTGCTGACCGTAAATCTCTTCCTTCGCTCGTAACCAGTCCTGCTCCGGAGAGCCACCATGACCTCCGCGTTGCAGGTACAGCTCATAGGCGCGAGCGCGAATCTTCTCCTCTACCACCGGCGAGGGGTGGGACCCATGAGCGAATTCGGGCGACGTCGTCACGGGTTGCGCCACCTGAGTGCCATTGCCATTCTCAGGCTGAGCAGTACCATTCCCGACCTCGGGAGTAGTCTTGCGGCTCCGTTTTTTCGGCGTGGTGCCATCATTGGCTCGTGTTGCTTTCGGCATCGTACTTGACTCCTGGACCCAATAAATTTGCAGCCCGGTCCGCGCTCAACCAACAGTCGCGGCCGATCACTACAGCTTTAACTATAAACGAATCTGGAGCTGTTATGGAGCGCCAGGTACCTTTTTCCACAACTTTCAGCGATTCGCATGAACATTCTGTTACTTGATCACACATTGCTATCGTTTCAATGCTTCTTATTGTCCAATAGGAGTCGGCAGTGCCTCACGATTCAGGAACTTAGCCGTCGGTACTCGCGTATAACAATGTAGGGCGGAGTCCCCCGTTCACCGCGATGCTGTTTTTCGAGATTCTCCGACAGATGTTGCGGACCTTGTGGGCGCACAAGCTGCGCTCATTCCTCACCATGTTTGGCATCGCATGGGGAGTTGGCTCCCTGTTGCTCCTGGTGGGATTAGGAGAAGGATTCCGCTCGGGCAACCGGCGCGAGTTGAATTCGCTCGGCGAAGACATCATGTTCATGTTTCCCGGGCGGGCTCCGGCGGTCGCGGGCAACATGAGCTCCGGTCGCGAGTATCACCTGACCTACCAGGACTACCTCGACGTTCAGCGCGAAGCACCGCACGTTCGCGCCGTTGCACCCGTGCTCAGAAGGCAGGACATTCGCGAAGTCAGCGACTACGGCAACACGAACGGCGAAGTAGTCGGAGTTCCCCCGCATTTCAACACCATTCGCTACCTGCCGCTCGACAGTGGGCGGTGGCTCAATGACGCCGACGATACGCAGAAGCGGTTCGTGTGCGTAATTGGGGACGAGATGGTTAAGAACCTGTTTCCCGGCGGCCGGACTGCAGTCGGTAGCGCGATCCTATTGAATGGCATTCGCTTCGAGGTCGTGGGAGTGGTACAACGCGTGGGGCACGGGGATGATAACTCGACCAATAACCGCGTCTTCCTTACCTACACCATGATGCACCAGTTCTTTCCGCTGGCTGGGGAACAGCAGCAGGACGCCGTTTCGTTCTTAAACTATCGTCCGCGGGTGCGCGACGAGCACGCCATCGCCCGCCAGGAAGTTCGAAAGATCGTTGCCCGCAATCACGGCTTCGATTGGCACAACGAAGATGCCTTCGAGGACTGGGACACGGTCAAGAACGCGGAGACCGTGGGCAAGATCTTCGATGTGATGGATATTTTCCTAGGCGGAGTCGGCCTGGTCACCCTGACCCTGGGCGCGATTGGTATTGTCAACATCATGCTGGTCGCGGTGAGCGAGCGCACGCGTGAAATTGGCCTGCGAAAAGCAGTGGGCGCCACCAACCACAGCATCCTGCTTCAATTCTTTCTCGAAGGCGCCTTCCTCACCCTAATGAGTGGGGCCATCGGCATGGGTGGTGCGGCGCTGCTGATGCATCTGATGAGCGGTATGGGACAGGTACCGGGCTTCGATCCTCCGACCATGTCATACATGTCGGCGACGGTCGCCATTGGAACTCTCGCGCTCGCCGGAATTTTTGCCGGACTTTATCCGGCGCGCAAAGCTTCGCTGTTGCAGCCGGTGGATGCCCTGAGGCAGGAGTAGTCATGGTCAAAGATCTGATGACACAGGCCTATAGCGCCATGCGCCACAATCGGCGCCGCACCGCGCTGACCATGCTCGGAATGGCTTGGGGCATTGCGACGGTCGTTCTTCTGCTGGCTTACGGTGCGGGATTCGGCCGCGCCATCGAGACCATCTTCGCCAATTGGGGTACGCGCATCATCGGCGTCTTTCCCGGGCGCACTTCTCAGCAGGCTGGCGGGCAAAAGGCCGGCACCCAGATCAAGTTCACTTTCGACGACATTGATCGCATCGTGAATGCAGCCCCGCTCGTGCATCGCATCACTCCGATGGTGGGGAAGGATTGCGTTGTGCAGCAGGACGTTCGCACCTACACGCTGCCCATCAACGGCGTTTATCCCAGCATGTTCAAGATTCAGGCTTTGACGCTGGGCGACGGCCGCTTGATGAACGAGGATGACGAGTTGTCGCGCGCGCGGGTAGCCGTGATCGCTTCCGACGCGAAGACCAAGCTCTTCTCCGGCCAGCCGGCCCTGGGCCAGTACATACGCATCGACGGTATCAGCTACCGGGTGGTCGGCATTCTCGCGCCGCATATGCAAGAGGGCGATGACAGCGTCAATAAGCTGATCTACATCCCCTTTAGCACCATGAGCGATTTCAAGGACACGCACTACCTGGACGGCATCTGGCTCGACTACGAAGGCAATGAGTATGAGTTGGTGGAGCACCAGGTACGCGAAGTTCTGGCCCACCAGTACAACTTCAAACCCGACGACAAGCGCGCCGTATTCATCTTCAACATGATGAAGCAGTTGAAGCAGTTCCAGATCATCATCACGGGCTTGCAGGTTCTGCTGGCTTTCATAGGAACGCTGACGCTCGGCATTGGCGGCGTCGGCCTGATGAACATCATGCTGGTGTCGGTCACCCAGCGAACGCGCGAGATCGGCGTGGAGAAGGCACTGGGCGGCCGGCGGCGCGACATCCTCTTTCAGTTTCTGGCGGAAGCTCTGGCCATCACCTTTGCCGGCGGTATTGCGGGCATCGCCATCGCCTATGCGATCTCGATTGGGGTGGGCCGCCTCACCTTCTATAGTGCGGTTGCCAAGAACGCCGAAGCCGCCGATATCCAGCTCATCATCGACCCCAAGATCGTGTTCATTGCGACGATCATTCTGACCCTGGTGGGCTTGGTGAGCGGAATGCTGCCCGCAATCAAGGCGTCCCGGCTCGACCCCATCGAAGCGCTACGATACGAATAGAGAGAAAAGCAAACCGCGGATCGGGCGGATTTCACGGATAAGCTAGACCAGTTCCGCATTAGGTGTGTCCGGATTGCACGGGTAGTGCGGCCTTCAGGCCCGCGTATGTGACAAGAAGAAAAATCGCCTAAGCAGATGAGGTCATCGACCTCAGCTGCTTAGGCGTGGCCTTTGGGCGCGGCGAACGCGGCGCTGAAGCGCCGCACTACCCGAACGAGCGGATACACTAATCCCAGAACCGCTATAAGGGCCAGGATCGTCGGCGCGAAGTGAACTGCGAGGTACAGCACTTTAGTGATAATTAGTTGACGTGCTAACGCCCTTGGTTTCCCAGAAAAGGAAATCGCCGCTTTTGCGTTTGCGGGCCCGTACAGGGCCTCTGACAAAATTTTGGATCTTTACGGGTCGTTCGCGAGCTTTGTCGTCGATCCTGGAGCTTCCTAGCCTAGGGGCTCTAGCAGCGGTATTATAAGTTCCACACGGTCAAGATTCACTTTCCTGGTTACTGGCTAGCATCTAAGTGCTATATCTATCTCCTGATCTTTGCCTTTTTTCTTTCCCGAGAGGATACTTTCCCGTTTGCGGGCATTTACCCGTCCCAGGCAGAGTGTCTTAGTTTGCATTGTTCGGGTAGAGCGGGCATTCAGGCCCGCGTCCAGCGCTTTTCTCGGATCCGAGCCCCATTGGGTGTAAACGGCTATAAATGGATATCAGCTTGCCGTCGGACAGAAAATGGGTGAAAATGGGTAAAAATGGATATCCGGACCCACGAGATCAAGAACATCACCATCACCCCTGAAATCCTGAAGCTCATCGCTGACATCGATGAGTTCAAGGGGCGCTGGAAGGCGATTGAAACCCTTGCCCCAGAAAAACTCACCACCTTGAGACGCATCGCCACGATTGAGAGTGTCGGCTCATCCACGCGTATTGAAGGCGCAAAACTCAGCGACAGGAAAGTGGAAAAGATGCTCTCCGGAGTGAAGGCGAAGTCATTCGCGAGTCGCGACGAGCAGGAAGTGGCCGGTTATGCCGATGCGATGGATATGATTTTCGAGAGTTTCGAGTCCATTACGCTCACCGAAAATCACATCAAGCAACTCCACGGCGTTCTTCTCAAATACAGCAGCAAGGATCAGGACCATCGGGGTCACTACAAAAAGGTGCCGAATCATGTCGAGGCGTTTGGTCCCGATGGCAAGAGTCTGGGCCTTGTTTTTGAAACGGCCACGCCGTTTGAAACGCCAGGCTGGATGGAGGAAATCGTGGATTGGTTCAATGAGTCTGCCAGCGAAGAAACGCACCATCCTTTGATACTCATTGGGATTTTCATAGTCGTATTCCTCGCGATCCACCCTTTCAAAGACGGCAACGGTAGGCTCTCGCGCATCCTCACGACGCTCCTTCTGCTGCGAGCCGGGTATGGGTACGTTCCCTACAGTTCGATGGAGAGCGTGATCGAGGCCAACAAGGACAGCTATTATCTCGCGCTGCGCCGCACCCAGCAGACAATCCGCAAGGAAAAGCAGAACTGGGAATACTGGCTGGTGTTCTTTCTTAAGACCATGGCGAAGCAAAAGGACAACCTTGCCGCGAAGGTGAAGGAGGAGCAAGCTCTGCGTTCGTCCCTGCCAGCCCTTTCTCGCCAGATACTGGAACTCGCCAAAACGCGTGGTGAAATCAGGGTCAAGGAAATTGAGGAATCCACCGGCGCGAACCGCAACACCATCAAAGTACATGTGAGAAAGCTGGCCGCAGACAAGTATCTGACGCAAGTCGGCAAAGGCCGCGGCGCACGGTACACGCTGAAGTAGATGTGCGCACAGCGTCTATCATTGATCAAAGGCTGATGCTGCACATGGTGTACTGTTCGGACATCGGAATTCCTAATGCTGTGATTTCCGGAGTCTGAAAAATGTGTAAGACTTGTGCAATCCCAACCAATAGCAAAGTGCACGTCAATAATATTTATTATTAATAAGTTTACAGAAAATAAAAAACTATAGAAGGGATTTTGAGTCCTCATTCCGGCTGCCAGTTAGAATAGAAACCAACCTATGATCCGATCGATTGTGTTTCCCCGCGTTGCAGGCAAAACGCTGGAGGATCTGCAGCCCGCGCTGGATCTGTTTCGCGCCCTGGGTTTCGCTCCCGGCAATGAGTGGCATGAAGGCGGAAACCACGGAATCGAGATGCTGGCTCCAAGCGGAGGTATTGAGTTCCTTGCCGCAGCGGATGCGCCCAGCGTCGATGCGATGGTGGAAGTCTCCGATGCCGACGGCGCGTGGCAGATCGCCAGGAAACTCGGCGTGACCATTCGTCGCGAGATTGGCGATACGCCTTACGGTGCCCGTCTGTTTGAAGTGGAAGTGAGCGGCCTGCGCATCGGCTTCCTGACCTACGCCAAGAAACCGGCCGGCAACGGCGGAATGCAAGCTTCGCTGAATGCGGCGGGCAAGCGGTTCGCCATTGTAGTGAGCCGCTTTAATTCTTTCATCACCGAACGCCTGCTGGATGGTGCGCTGCTGGCATTGCGCCAGTGCGGAGCGAATCCAAACGACATTTCTACCGTTCACGTGCCGGGAGCGTTCGAGATTCCCGCCGCAGCGCGGCAGCTGGCGCAGAGCGGGCGCTACGATGCCATCATCTGCATCGGCTGTCTGTTGCGCGGAGGCACTTTGCACTACGAGGTGATTGCCAACGAAGTGACGCGCGGAGTGGGCCAGTCGGCGCAGGAAACCGGAGTGCCACACGCCTTCGGAGTGCTTACCTGCGACACGCTGGAGCAGGCCATCGATCGCGCGGGATTGAAGGCCGGCAACAAGGGATTCGAGGCTGGCCTGGCAGCGGTGGAGATGGCGTCCTTGCGGCAGCGGGTTGCCGAGCAAGTGACCAGCGCAGCGGACGGCAAGCGATGAGCAAAGCCGGCACTCGCAGGAAGTCGCGCGAAATGGCGCTGCAGATGTTGTTCCAAATGGAAATGGGAAAGCAAAATCCCGACCAGGTGCGGCAATCGTTCTGGAGTGAGCGCCAGGACCTCGACGGCAAGGTGCGCGGCTTTGCCGACGACCTGTTCCGCTTGGCTGCCGAACGCGGCGCGGAGATTGATCAGTTGATTGAACGCAATGCCGAGCACTGGCGAATGGACCGCATGGCGGCCGTCGATCGCAATCTTCTGCGGGCTGGGGTGGCGGAGTTCCTGGGATTCCCGGAGACGCCGCGTGCCGTCGTGATCAATGAGGCCCTGGAGATTGCGCGGCGTTTCTCCACGCCCGAGTCGGTGCAGTTCATCAACGGAGTGCTCGACAGCGTGGCCCGCGAACTGGGGGAGGTTAAGAAGCAGAAGTAAGGATGTTGTTGTTGGGCCGTTCCTCCCGGTCATAATGGAAAATCGGGTGCCCCACCCTTCTCGGCGGGTGCCCCACCCAAGCTGCTTTTGCTTGGGTGGGGATTTTTTCGTTAGATCACAGCGCTCTCTATCAGCGCAAGCGTATGCTTCCGTCGTGCCCTGGGGATTGAAGCGGTACCAACAAGCTCGCGACCGGACCGGGCGCAAGCGGGAGCGAATGGGAATGACATTGAGAGTGAACGTCAGGGAACAACCCCACCCAAGCAAAATCGGCTTGGGTGGGGAACCCGCGGAATCCTAGGATGGGCCACCCGCCCACCCGCGGAATGTTAGGGTGGGCCACTCGCCCTTGGGTGGGATCTCCCTCAAGTTGCGGAAGGGGCTTCGTGTCTGTGTCGGGATCAAAACACTCACTCAACCAAAAGCCGGTTGAGTGGCGCACCCGCCGAAAATTCTCAACTCACGACCTCTGAGCGTTTACCTCCCTACGGCACGACGGTCACCAGGTTCGGCGCGACCGCGTTGCCGCTGACGTTCTTAAGGCCCACGGCGATCTGCATGTCGTCGTCGCTGCGGCGGCGACATCGATGCGATGAACGTGTATTGTCGCTGGTGCCGACGTAGATGCGGGTGCCATCAGCCGTAATGCCTCCGCTGAAAGCGGTCACTCCGCCGGTCATAGGGAATCGTCGATGCCGTCGACGTCGCAAGATCGAAGCTCAATAGTTCTGGTCAGGTCGCTGATGATCCATGCCTTCGAGCTGTTGGGGCTTCATAAAGAGCTGCCGGGCATTGAAGGGTCCCGCTCCCAGATCAAAGCTCGCAATCGAATTCATGGCGGTCGCTGGACAGCCCGCCTGAACTGTTCCCGTCGTTATTACATCGATTGCGGGGGAATCAGCAGCCACCGCACCCGTTCCGTTGGGAATCGCCTTAATCAGGGTCGGACTGTTTGCGGTGAGCGCGGGCGCTGCACTTCGGACTGGTTACAGGTGGCCAGTACATGGACCTGATGGGCGGCGCTGCTGCCGACGTTAGGTCAGCCCTCCCTGGCCGCTGATATCAAGCGCGTTGGCGGTATACGGCTGGCCACTCATCGGGTCGGTGAGCGTTATTGCATTCAGAAATGTTGTCGAAAGTCCGACCCCAAGCTGGGTTCCCATTCACCCACTCGTTGGAAGATTACTGTCGGGCGTGTAAGCGCTGGAGTTGGTGGTGTCGCCAAGATGGCCGGACACTTCCACCTGGTTGGCGACGTCGAAGTAACGGATGCTGTTCGCTACGGGTCCGACAGCAACAGGATAATCTCCGTCGGGCGAAATCGCCACGATGGTTCCGTTAACTCCCGCTATGGTGGTGACGGTGCCCGTGCTCACCGTAACCTCCATGATCCCGGAACTGGATCCCAGATACAGCAGTAGGCCGGCAGGGTCAGAGATGATTGAATTCGGTACGTACGGCAGGTCGATTACGGCGCCGGCGGTGTTGGTGGCGGTACTGATGGGTACCAGCATGAAGGAATTTGTGCTGGCGGCATAGACATTAGTTGCGTAAAGCCGCTGACGGTGGCGGTTGCCACGTTCGAACTGTACTGCGGGGCCAGGCCTTTGTTGCAGTTTGGATTACTGCAGCTTGCGGTGATGTACGCCGTTCCGGGCGCCACCGCGGTAATCGTTCCGGGTTATTGGTGGCCGTTCCGGTATTGGCGACCGTGGCGCTTGCGATTGCCGACGAACCCCAGGTGAGCGGCGGCTTGACGTACTGGCCATTGGAATCGTAAACGTCGGCGGTGAGCGCCACCGTCCCTCCGCCGCTTATCGTGAAGGAGGTATCCTGCGTGGTGGCGCTGTGCACGAAGATGGATGCAACCGGGCAAGTGACGTACGGAACCCCAGGGCTGTTGAGACCCGAAACGCTGGCGAAGATCGTGGTGGAACCTGGAATTTCAGCCGTCAGGGTGGTGCTGGGAGCTAGTGCGGTAATGACATTCGCCGTACCGCTGCATGTGGCTGAGCCATTGCTCAGCGTGGCCGTGGTTGGTGGGGTGGTTCCGCCGGTACCCGAAGCCGTGACCGTCAGATGGGTTCCACTGGCAATCGTATTCTTACCTGTCAAAGTCACCGTTGCCGTGGCGCCGGTGACCCCGTTGAAGCCGGATAGATTGCAGGTTTGGCCTGTGGAACCGGAAATCGTTCCGCCAGAAGTGTAAGTTGGGCTATTGGTGGTCGAAGAGTAAGTGGACTCTATCCCCGATGAACTGGCGGCAATCGTCAAGTCATTTGAACCAAAGATGATGGGCCCCACGGTGGAGGTGATGTCACAGGGTGAGGCTGGCGAGCATCCTGGCGCCGAGGTGCTGAAGGCGGAGGCTGAGGCGTTGATCACCTGGCCCATGGTGGTGCAACCACTCAAGCGGAGTGACCACAACCTGGTCCACTTTTTCGTGGACATAGACCTTAACCGTGGCCTGTCGCGCCGCCGGAAGAGGCGGTAATGGTGGCCTGGCCAACTCCTGCCTGTCCGAAGGTAGCGGTACAAACGATGAAACTGGAATCCCACTTTCCCCCGCAGATAGTTCCGTCCGTGGAGACGGTAGCGATGCTGGGGTTGCTGCTGGTGAAGGTGATGTCGGCGGCGATGGTAGCTCCAGACGAGTTTTGTGCTATCGCCGAGATTGCGGCCGTGTCCCCCTCATTCAACGAAACCGTCGTCGGGGAGAGAAGGATTGTGGCAGGGACGGGAGTCGTTGTGGGGCTGCCTCCCCCGCAGGCGGCGAGAAGCGAAAGACAAATGGCCGTTAACAGTGCAGCCAGGATACGGACCACGGAAAACTGCTGCATGTACCCTCCCCGCCGAAGCACGATGCTGGCGGATTCGATGAAAGCAAAATAATTTCTTACGGAAAGCCCTCAGTGTAGAGGCTGCTTACGGTTTCGGCAAGCGACCTGATCGCAGGTTCTTCGTCTTTATCGCTTCCTGCAGACGCTCCTTACTCGCCACGATTCTCAAACCCGTATCGCCTCATCGAGTTGTGATTTCGGAGTCGTCAGGCCACTGCAACCGCCGAGCGAAGTTTTGTCCCGGTTTGGTTGACGGAAGGTTTTCGACTTGTTATATTAAATGGGTTCTGCGAGTCATACTTGGCCTGCCTGTAGTGTCTGGCTGTGCTGCATCGATCTTCATCCTGTAGAATTATGTTGCAGGATGTCCTCGCTGAAACGTGTCTGCGCTTCCGCTGGAGCTTTCCAGTGGGTATGCAGGCCGAGGCAACGAAACGGAGTGCCCTCGTTCCTGATCTCCGCACCGGCTTTCGGGCTGGTTTGCGGAACGACCACGGCGCCACCGTCGTACGCCTAACCTGATCGGAAACCGATATCCCCCGCAAGTTGCGTGAGGGGAAGCATGGGCAAAGCGGCCCGCAACGGCCACGCGCAAAGGCTGCCCAGTCCCAGATGGGATTTCGATTCTTGCGTCGCGGCAGGCTGCTGCGGGCGGGAAGCTCGGGTAGAGCCGACCTTTAGAGCCTGCCCTGAGCTTGCCGAAGGGTCGGCGTCCTGCGAGCGCGTTAATTTGAGCAGGCTTTAGCCTGCGACAGGTTTTGGATGGCTTGGCCAGTCGTGAGCTGGCGTGACGAACGAAGGAGTTGCAAAGAGTGCCTACATTTAACCAGCTGGTGCGCAAGGGACGAACGGCGCCGAAGTACAAGACGGCAAGTCCGGCTCTGCAGTCCTGCCCGCAGAAGCGCGGTGTCTGCACCCGCGTTTACACGCAGACGCCCAAGAAGCCGAACTCCGCGCTGCGCAAGGTCGCGCGCGTCAGGCTGACCAACGGCATCGAGGTCACGACCTATATTCCCGGTGTCGGCCACAACCTGCAGGAGCACTCCATTGTGCTGATCCGCGGGGGCCGCGTGAAAGATCTGCCGGGCGTTCGCTATCACGTGGTGCGCGGCACGCTGGATTCCGTCGGCGTCGCCAACCGCAAGCAGAGCCGCTCCAAGTACGGAGCCAAGCGGCCGAAGGCTTAGAGGATTGTGTCAGGGCACGACTTTAGTCGTGCCGAAAAACGGTGGTTCGGGTAGTGCTGGCCTTAGGCCAGCGTTGAGGATCTCAAGTTTCCCGAGCCGGCTTTAGCCGGCGGCACCTTTCAAGTTCGTAAGTTGTTTCGAGGTTCTATGCCGAGAAAAGGATATATCGCGAAGCGTGAGCCCTGGCCGACCCGGTCTATCAGTCCACGCTGGTCAACAAGTTCGTTAACTCCATGATGTGGGACGGCAAGAAGAGCACCGCCCAGAACATCTTTTACCGCGCCATGAAGAAGCTGGAAGACAAAGGCGGCGACGAGGCCATCAAGCTGTTCAAGAAGGCCGTGGAGAATGCCAAGCCGGTGCTGGAAGTGAAGACCCGTCGCGTGGGCGGCGCCAACTATCAGGTCCCGGTCGAGGTCAATGCCGACCGCCGGACTTCGCTGGCCATCCGCTGGATCCTGACCTACAGCCGCGGTCGCGGCGAGAAGGGCATGATCGACAAGCTGGCCAATGAGTTGCTCGACGCGGCCAATGGCAAGGGAGCGGCCATCAAGAAGAAGGAAGACGTGCACCGCATGGCCGAGGCCAACAAGGCCTTCGCGCATTACCGCTGGTAGGTAGGGCAAGGGCTGAAGCCGCGACGAGCTGGTGATGCGGAGCGGCCCAAAGGCCGACTGGAGCTCGAACGATAAATGCGCGGTGGGAGAAGAATTTCGGAAGGCGCTGCGGATGCCAGCCCGAAGGGCGGAACAATATTAGCCCAGCGCGTAAGCGCTGGGTAAACGCAGGAAATGAATCCGAGCCCCTTCAGGGGCGACACAGATTCATCGCGACTGAAACGTCGCACAGCAAGAAACGGAAAAGATTGTGCCCAGACAGGTTCCATTAGATCGTTGCAGGAATATCGGCATCATGGCCCACATCGATGCCGGTAAGACCACCACCACGGAGCGCATCCTGTACTACACAGGACGCACGCACCGCATTGGTGAGGTCCACGAAGGCACCGCGACGATGGACTGGATGGCGCAGGAGCAGGAGCGCGGCATCACCATCACGTCCGCTGCGACCACCTGCGTTTGGAAAGATATTCGCATCAACATTATCGACACGCCCGGCCACGTGGACTTCACCGCCGAGGTGGAGCGCTCGCTGCGTGTGCTTGACGGCGCCTGCGCTGTGTTCGATGCAGTCCACGGAGTAGAGCCGCAATCCGAGACGGTTTGGCGTCAGGCCGACAAGTACGGCGTTCCCCGCATTTGCTTCATTAATAAGATGGACAAGATGGGTGCTGACTTCGAGCATGCCATCGACACCATCCGCAAGCGCCTCAATGCCCGCCCCGTCGCCATCCAATTGCCTATCGGCCAGGAAGACAAGTTCAAGGGCGTCATCGATCTGATGACCATGAAGGCGATCATCTGGAATGATGAGAGCCTGGGCGCCGAGTATGAAGTCGAGGAAATTCCGGCAGAGCTAAAGAAGAAAGCCGCCGCCTACCATCAGATCCTGATCGAAACCGTCGTGGAAAACGACGATCAGGACGAGTTGATGCACAAGTACATCGAGGGCGAAACCATTGGCGAGGCCGAACTGAAGGCTGCATTGCGCCGTGCGACGCTGAAGATGAAAGTCTTCCCGGTGATCTGCGGGACTGCCTTTAAGAACAAGGGTGTGCAGCCCATGCTCGATGCCGTGGTGGACTATCTGCCTTCGCCGGTTGATGTTCCGCCGGTCACTGGCATTGACCCGAATACGGGCAAAGAAGTTCAGCGTCCGGCCGACGACAATGCGCCGTTCTCAGCTCTGGCTTTCAAGATCATGACCGACCCGTTCGTCGGTCAGCTTACGTTCATCCGCGTTTACTCCGGACATCTGAAACAGGGCGACAGCGTCTTAATCAGCGGTCGTTCGCGGACGGAGCGCATCGGCCGCCTGCTGAAGATGCATGCCAACAAGCGCGAAGACATTACGGAAATCTACGCTGGCGACATCTGCGCTTGCGTTGGCCTGAAGAACATCACCACGGGCGATACGATTTGCGACGAAGACCATCCGGTCGTGCTCGAATCCATCGAGTTCCCGGCGCCTGTGATCGCGGTTGCCGTCGAGCCAAAGACCAAAAGCGACCAGGAAAAGATGGGCATCGCGCTAGGCAAACTGGCGCAGGAAGACCCGACTTTCAAGGTCAGCACCGATCCGGACAGCGGCCAGACCATCCTCGAAGGCATGGGCGAACTCCACTTGGAGATCCTGGTCGACCGTATGATGCGCGAGTTCAACGTGCAGGCCAATGTTGGCAAGCCGCAAGTCGCCTATCGCGAGACCATCCGCAAGCAGTCGCAGGCAGAGGGCAAATACATTCGCCAAACCGGTGGCAGTGGGCAGTACGGTCATGTGCGCATTCGGCTGGAGCCCAACGAGCCGGGCAAGGGCTACGAATTTATCAACGAAGTCGTGGGCGGCGTGATCCCCAAGGAATTTATCAAGCCGGTGGATCAGGGCATCAAGGAAGCCATGGAAGGCGGCGTTCTCGCCGGCTACGAAATGGTGGACGTGAAGGCCACGCTCTATGACGGCAGCTATCACGATGTCGACTCGAACGAAATGGCCTTCAAGATCGCCGGCTCGATGGCGTTCAAAGAAGCCGCGCGCAAGGCCAGCCCGGTATTGCTGGAGCCGGTCATGTCGGTGGAAGTGGTTGTGCCTGAGGAGTACATGGGCACCATCATCGGCGACTTGAGCAGCCGCCGCGGGCGCATCGAGGGCATCGAGCATCGCGCTGGATCGCAGGTGATCAAGGCCATGGTGCCGCTGGCCGAGATGTTCGGCTACGCCACCAATATGCGCTCGAATACGCAGGGCCGCGCGACCTTCTCCATGCACTTCTCGCGCTACGAAGAAGCGCCGCGTGCGGTGGCCGAAGAGATCGTGGCCAAGGTGCAAGGGAAGAGTCCGGCAGGTACGAAGTGATTTGTATCAGGGCACGACTTTAGTCGTGCCGATGACAGAACAATAGCCGATGACAGAACAATAGAAGACCGGGGCTTTAGCCCCCGCAAAAGAAATACGGAGCTCCAATGGCGAAAGAGAAATTTGACCGCAGCAAGCCGCACGTGAACGTAGGCACGATCGGGCACATCGATCATGGCAAGACCACGTTGACGGCGGCCATTACGAAGGTATTGCAGAAGCACAATCCCAAGATCGTGTTCCGCTCGTTCGACTCGATCGACAATGCGCCGGAAGAGCGCGAGCGCGGCATCACCATTGCCACGGCGCACGTGGAGTACGAGACCGCCAACCGGCACTACGCCCACGTGGATTGTCCTGGTCACGCCGACTACATCAAGAACATGATCACCGGCGCGGCGCAGATGGACGGCGCGATCCTCGTGGTGGCGGCTACTGACGGTCCGATGCCGCAGACCAAGGAGCACGTGCTGCTGGCGCGCCAAGTTGGAGTGCCGTACGTGGTGGTGTTCCTGAACAAGTGCGATGCGGTGGAAGATCCCGAGCTGATCGACTTGGTGGAGATGGAAGTCCGCGAGCTGCTGACCAAGTACAACTTCCCGGGCGACGATCTGCCGGTGATTCGCGGCTCGGCGCTGGGCGCGTTGAATGGCGAAGCGCAGTGGGAAGCCAAGATCGACGAGCTGATGGATGCGGTGGACAAGAACGTACCGCTGCCGGCGCGCGACATCGACAAGCCGTTCCTGATGCCGATTGAAGACATCTTCTCAATTCAGGGGCGCGGCACGGTGGTCACGGGCCGTATCGAGCGCGGCAAGGTGAAGGTCGGCGAGGATGTCGAGATCGTGGGCTTCCGCGAGACGCGCAAGACAGTAGTGACGGGCGTGGAAATGTTCAAGAAGCAGTTGGACGAAGGACTGGCGGGCGACAACGCTGGCCTGCTGCTGCGCGGCACGGCGAAGGAAGACGTGGAGCGCGGCATGGTGCTGGCCAAGCCGGGATCGATTACGCCGCACACCAAGTTCAAAGGCGAAGTGTACGTGCTGTCGAAGGACGAAGGCGGGCGGCACACGCCGTTCTTCAAGGGCTACCGGCCGCAGTTCTACTTCCGCACGACGGACGTGACGGGAGTGGCGACCTTGCCGGCGGGCACGGAGATGGTAATGCCGGGCGACAACGTGAGCCTGGAGATTGAGCTGATCACGCCGGTGGCGATGGAGAAGGGCTTGCGGTTCGCCATCCGCGAAGGCGGACGCACCGTGGGCGCCGGCACCATCACCGAAATTATTGCGTAACGGCAGCAATTAGCAACTAGCTGTTAGCTCTTAGCTTTCAGCCAACGGATGTGAGCAATGCCGCTGCTGAAGCGACGAACGAGCCCCGTAGAAGCTGGGAAACAGAGTAAGCACGGTAGGACTGCGGAGAAGGAGCGCCGTAGGCGCGAAATAGCTTAGCCCAGCAGCGGAGTGCTGGGTAGCGCGAACAAAGGCACCCGAGTCCCGTAGGGACGACAGGTTTTCAGTTTTTGTGAAATCGGCTCTTAGCGGGCCTTAACAAAAAGATCTTTGAGAGAAACTAACGTGATTGGCAAAGAACGAATCCGAATCCGGCTGAAAGCATACGACTATCGCGTTCTCGACCAGTCCACCGGCGAAATCGTCGATACGGCAAAGCGTACTGGGGCGCAAATTGCGGGACCGATCCCGCTGCCTACGGTGAAGAACAAGTATTGCGTGCTGCGCTCACCCCACGTGGACAAGAAATCGCGCGAACAGTTTGAAATTCGCACGCACAAGCGTCTGCTCGACATTCTCGAGCCCACGCAGCAAACCGTGGACGCGCTGATGAAACTTGAACTTCCCGCCGGCGTCGATGTCGAGATTAAGGCGTTCGGCAAGGAACATAAGTAGCAATTAGCCGTTAGCGCTTAGCTTCTAGCAATCTTGTCGATGGCTGGAAGCCGGAGCTGAGTAGGGGCTGATTACTAAGAGCTAAAGGCTAATAGCTTCAAGAAACAAAGCTTCCGCGGCGCAAGCCCCCGGTGCAACAAATCACCGGACACCAGGAAGCGGAGTTGAGGACAAGCAAATGGCAGTGAGTGGAATTCTAGGCAAGAAGGTTGGCATGACGCAGCTCTTCGATGACAAGGGTGATGTTCACCCGGTCACCGTGCTGCAGGCCGGTCCCTGCGTAGTGACGCAACGCAAAACCGTAACCAAAGATGGCTACGACGCGGCCCAGATCGGGCTGGTGGAGTTCGTGAAAGAGTCGCGGCTGACCGCCCCCATGAAGGGCCACTTCGCCAAGAACAACCTGCCGCCGATGCGTTTCCTGCGTGAGGTGCCGATCATCGTCGACGCCGACAACCAGGATGGCGCCAAAGTCGGCGACAAAGTTTTGGTGGACATTTTCGACGGCGACAAGTTTGTGGATGTGGTGGCGACCAGCAAAGGCCGCGGCTTCGCCGGCGTGGTGAAGCGCCACAAGTTTGCCGGCGGCGCGGCTTCGCACGGCTCCATGTTCCAGATCACCGGTTCGATTGGCTCGTCGGCTTTCCCCTCGCGCGTGTTCAAAGGCATGCGCATGTCGGGGCACATGGGCGTCGATCGCGTGACGGTTCGTAACCTGCGCGTGCTGGGCGTGGACAAGGACGAGAACCTGCTGGTGGTGGAAGGCGCGGTGCCCGGTCACAAGGACGCCTACGTGATGATCTCCAAGGCCAAGAAGCCGCCTAGAGAGCGTCGTGGATTCAGCGGAGCCGGTACGGTCGATCCGTTGAAGGCTTCCAAGCGCGCCTCGGCGAAGAAGAAATAGGGATCAGGTTTAGCTGATAGCTGACGGCTGAGAGCTGACAGCCAACTGGAAGAGACTATGGCAACGATTGATGTAGTAAATCTCGGCGGCGAAAAGGTAGGTTCCCTCGAACTGGCCGACGAAGTATTCGGTGCGGTGAACGAGGACCTGTTGTGGGAAGCGGTGAAGCACTACCGCGCCGGACAACGGGCCGGTACCCACGCCACCAAGAACAAGAAGCTGGTAAGCGGCGCAGGTAAGAAGCTCTGGAAGCAAAAGGGCACGGGACGCGCGCGCGTCGGCTCCATTCGCTCACCACTGTGGCGTCACGGCGGCACGGTCCACGGACCCCAGCCTCGCTCTTACGACTACGCTTTCCCGCGCAAGAAGCTGCTGGGCGCGTTGCGCTCGGCGCTGGCGGCCAAGCTGGCCGACGGCAAGCTGGTGGTGGTGGAAAGTTTCGATGTGAAGGAACCGAAGAGCAAACCGTTCCGCGCCACCCTTCACAAGTTGAACGCGAAGGGGACGACTCTCCTGGTGGAAAGCTCGGCCAGCGAAAACCACAACCTTCATCTGAGTTCGCGCAATCTGGCGGGCGTGGAGTTGCTGGCGGGCAATCAGGTTCATCCCTTCCACCTGCTTCGCTACGAAACCACGATCTTCGCGCGCCCGGCCCTGGAGAAGTTGCAGGACTCGCTGAAGGCCACGGCGCCGAAACACCCCAATACGCGCAAAGTCGGCGCGTCTCGGGGACCCCAGCAGCGCAAGCATGCGGAGGTGGCGTAATGAAATCGGCATATCAGGTCCTGCGCCGCCCGGTGATTACCGAAAAAGGTTTGGGAGTGAAGGAAACCGAATCGACCCTAGTGTTCGAAGTCTCCCTGAAGGCGACCAAGACCGAGATCAAGCAGGCCGTGCAGAGCATTTTCAAGGTGAAAGTGGATTCGGTGCGGACCGCCAGTTTTGCAGGCAAAGAACGCCGGCGTGGCAAGTTTACGGGTTACCGCCCCGACTGGAAGAAGGCTTACGTGCGGTTGAAGGCGGGCCAGAAGATGCCCGAGTACGCCGAGAACCTGTAGTGGTTAGTGGCTAGTGGATAGAAATCAGGTCCATTAATTACCGCCAGACCAGCCCTGAAGGGGCGGAAGAGCTTAGCCCAGCACGGAGCGCAAGCGGAGTGCTGGGTAGAGTGGAAAGTTGATGCGAGTCCCCGTAGGGACGGCCAGATTGGAACACGTGAAACGAGTACACACATGGCTATCAAAACTTACAGACCGGTTACTCCGACGAGGCGGTTCACCACCAGCACGGTCAACGATGACCTGACGACGAACCGTCCATACAAGCCGCTGACCGAACCCAAGCAGCGCACCGGCGGACGCCGCAACTCCGGCGACCTGACCATCTGGCACCGCGGCGGCGGACACAAGCGGAAGCTGCGCATCATCGATTTCAAGCGCGATAAGTTCGGAATTCCGGCGATCGTCGCCTCCATCGAATATGATCCCAATCGCTCGGCGCGTATCGCCCTGCTGAACTATGCCGATGGTGAGAAGCGCTACATCGTTTACCCGATAGGACTGCAAGTGGGCGCCAAGATTGTCAGCGGCCCTGAGGCCGACATCCTGGTGGGAAATGCGCTGCCCTTGCGCAACATTCCTCCTGGCACCACCGTGCACAACGTCGAGTTGAAGCCCGGCAAGGGCGCACAGATGGCGCGCTCGGCGGGAGCGCAGGCGCAGCTGGTCGCGAAAGAAGGCGACTACGCCCTGCTCAAGCTGCCTTCCGGCGAGACCCGCAAAGTGCTAGTCGATTGCATGGCCACCGTGGGTCAGGTTGGCAATATCGATCATGAGAACATTTCCATCGGCAAGGCCGGGCGTACGCGCTGGCTGGGAATTCGCCCGACCAACCGTGGCGTGGTCATGAACCCAGTCGATCACCCGCACGGCGGCGGCGAAGGCAAGACCAGCGGCGGACGTCATCCGGTGACTCCGTGGGGCAAGCCGACGCGTGGTTACAAGACTCGCAACAACAAGCGGACCGATAAGTTCATCGTGAACCGCAGACAGAAGTAGGACTGAGACGATATGGCACGTTCAACGAAAAAAGGCGCGTTCATCGATTCGCACCTGCAAGCCAAGATTGACGGCATGAACGCACGCAACGAGAAGAAGGTTGTGCGCACCTGGTCGCGCCGCTCCACGGTGATCCCGGAGATGGTGGGACACACCCTCGCGGTGCACAACGGCAAAAAGTTTATTCCGGTGTATGTGACCGAGAACATGGTCGGCCACAAACTGGGCGAGTTCAGCATGACGCGCATCTTCAAGGGCCACTCGATGAGGGCGGCAACTGAGACCGCGGCCAAACCGGCGCCGGCGAGATAAGGAGACGACATGGAATTCACCGCCAAATTGAATTACGTGCGTATCTCGCCGCAGAAAGCGCGCCTGGTATTGGACCTGATCAAGGGCCGCCGGGTCGAAGAAGCGCTGGACACGCTGACCTATGCCAAGAAGGGCATTGCTCCGAAGCTGTACAAGCTGCTGCGTTCGGCGGTTGAAAACGCCAACTACGTAAGCGCCGAGAAGAACTTGGACATCGATGTCGACCGGCTCTACGTGAAGCGCGCCATCGCCAATGATGGCCCGCGCATGAAGCGTATTCGCCCCGCGCCGATGGGCCGCGCCTTCCGCTATCAACGCCGCATCTCGCATGTGGAGATCGCTCTGGAAGAAAAAGCAGCCGGCAATGGTCATGCTGCTCTGGTGCAGACGGCGGAGGAAGGCACGCCGGTTAAGAAGGCAGCCCGCAAGATCTTTAAGAAAGCGCCTGCCAAGAAGAAAGCTGCGGCGAAGAAACCGGCGGCTAAGAAGCCGGCCAAGAAGAAGTAGGATTTAAAAAAGCGGCGATGCCAGAGTGCGGTCGTCGCGGAGAAGAAACAAGACTATGGGACAAAAAGTCCATCCATACGGATTCCGTCTCGGCGTTACCAAGCCGTGGAAGTCACGCTGGTTTGTGGTGCGCGACTACGACAAACTTCTGCTGGAAGACGTCAAGCTAAAGGCCGAGCTTAAGGAAAAGCTGAAGTCGGCTGGCGTCAGCTCTATAGAAGTCGAGCGTCCTGGCAACAAGCTGCGCATCATTATCCGCACTGCGCGTCCGGGCATCATCATCGGCCGCAAGGGCACGGAGATCGACAAGCTGAAGCAGGACATCCAGAAGCGCACCAATCGCGATGTCTTTGTCGACATTCAGGAAGTGCACAAGCCGGAGCTCGATGCGCAGTTGGTCGCGGAGAACATTTCGCTGCAACTGGAGAAGCGCGTGGGATTCCGGCGCGCCATGCGCAAAGCCGTGGACTCGGCGCTGCGCTTCGGCTGCAAGGGAATTAAGGTACGCGTGAGCGGCCGCCTGAATGGCAACGAAATCGCCCGCTCCGAGTGGTACCTGCAGGGTCGCCTGCCGCTGCACACGCTGCGAGCCGACATCGATTACGGTTTTGCCGAGGCCCACACCACCTACGGCATCATCGGCGTGAAATGTTGGGTCTACAAGGGCGAGATTTTCAAGGAAAAACGCCGCGAACCGCAGGGTGTACAGAGCGGAGCGTTTTAGAGGCAAGGCTAGGGGTCAGTGGCTAGTGGCTAGTGGATAGTAAGAACCGCTGGCCGGTGATTAGCAAGCTCGGAAGTATCCTGAAGCGGAGACCAGTGTCCTGAGTCAGAAAGTGGTCATAAGTTCTGGGGCTTTGTATCAGGGCACGACTTTAGTCGTGCCGAACTGCGGGCCAATAAAACATGGCCTTTAGGCCCTGGGGCGAAGCGCAAGAGAGAAGGAACTAGTTTTCAGCGGTGAAGCAGGAAGGGCAGTAGATAGGGAATTAGGTTTCTTCAGCGGTGAAGTAAGAGAAGGAACCATATTTCTTCAGCGCGGAAGTAAAAGCCGCAACGAACCAGCGCCGTAGGCGCGGAACAGCTTAGCCCAGCACGCAGCGAAGCGGAGTGCTGGGTAGAGCGGATAAAAAAATCGAGTCCCGTAGGGACGGCAGAGCTTGTGGTTTGGGGTGAAGGTGGAATTGATCAATTCTATCTACCAACCATTGGCCACTGAATTAGGAGATGCTGGCGGTACTTGGCGGATGGAGTTAGAACAGGTTTTCTGACCCCTAGCCCCTAACCCCTAGCCACTGAATCTTATGTTGATGCCAAAGAAAGTTAAGTACCGCAAGCAGCAGCGCGGACGCATGACCGGCAAAGCCTGGCGCGGCGGCGAGCTGTCGTTCGGCGACTTCGGCTTGAAAGTTATGGAGCCGGGTTGGATCACCGATCGGCAGATCGAAGCCAGCCGCGTGGCCATGACCCGCTTCGTCAAGCGTGGTGGGAAAATCTGGATCCGGCTGTTTCCGGATAAGCCCGTCACTAAGAAGCCGGCTGAAACCCGTATGGGCAAAGGCAAGGGCGCACCGGACCACTGGGTAGCTGTGGTGCGTCCGGGCAAGATCCTCTTCGAGATGGAAGGGGTATCGGTGACCGATGCGGCCGAGGCAATGCGTCTGGCTTCGCACAAGCTGCCGCTTCGTACCAAGTTCGTGCAGCGCGAAGGCGTGCACTAGAAAGCAGTCGCCAGTGGCCAGTAGTCAGTTGTCAGTAAAGACGGCCACATGGAGAAGGTATAGACGAAATTGAGAATCAGTGCCGCAGCTGGAAGTGAAAACTGGCAACTGGCTACCGGCAACTGACAACTGGGTTCAACTATGGACGTAAACAAAATTCGCAATTTGACCGACATCGAACTGGCCCACCAGCAGCGGGAGATGGCCGACCAACTCTTCAAGATGAAGTTCCAATTGAAGATGGGGCAAACCGAGAGCCTGAAAAAAATCCGCGAGCTGAAGAAAGACATCGCTCGCGTGCAGACGGTGTTGCGCCAGAAAGAGCTGGCGGGCGGAAACGGTGCGGCTGCGAGCGCCAGCAACCCCGAAACAAAGACAGTGACGGCGAAGGCAGTGACGGCAAAGAAGGCGGCCACCAAGAAGGCTGCGACGGAGAAAAAGTAAGCCATGGCCGAAACAACAGCAACCAGTACGGCAAAGACCCCCGGCCGTCGCAAGACCCTGATTGGCGAAGTGGTCTCCACCAAGATGGCCAAGACCATCGTGATCGAAGTCCGGCGGCAGAAGGCCCACGCGTTCTATAAACGTGTAGTGGAGAGCAGCAAGAAATACTACGCGCACGACGAGGAAGGCACGGCGCATCTCGGCGACTTCGTGAAGATGGAAGAGACCCGCCCGCTGTCCAAGTTGAAGCGGTGGCAGTTGAAGGAAATCGTGCAGCGCGCGGCGCAGATAGCGCCGGTTGAAGAAAAGCCGGCGATCTAGCCGCTTGCGTTGGGCCTGGTCGGCCAGCGTAGCAAGGAGACAAGATTATGGCAGTGATGATGAGAAGCATGCTCGATGTCGCCGACAACTCCGGCGCGCGCAAGCTGCAGATGATTCTGCCCTCTGGGTGGGTCCACCGGGTTGGTTGCGCATTTAGGTGACGTGGTTACGGCTTCGGTGAAGGAAGCCTCACCCGATGGCACTGCCAAGAAGGGCACGGTGGTGAAGGCCGTGATTGTGCGCACCCGCAAAGAGCATCGCCGCCGCGACGGGACGTATATTCGCTTCGATCAGAATGCGGCGGTGTTGATCAATGACGTGCATGAGCCGATCGGGACGCGCGTGTTCGGCCCGGTGGCCCGCGAGTTGCGCGAGAAGAAGTTTCTTGAAGATTGTTTCGCTGGCGCCGGAAGTGCTGTAAGGCAGGGGTTAGTGGGCATGATAGTGGCTAGTTAAAGCCAGAACTCTGTGAAGCTGGCAAAGATCCAGGGACTCTGTGAGCATAGCTAATATCCATGACTCTGACAGTATGAGCTTGCAACACAGAGCTCGGCATTTCGGCAGGGAAATACGAACTGGAACGGAACGAGCGCCGCAGGCGCGGAAGAGCTTAGCCCAGCGCTTAGCGAGCGGAGTGCTGGGTAGAGTGGAAATTAGATCTGAGTCCCGTAGGGACGGCACAAGCTAGCTATTGCTAGAGGCTAGTTGCTTAGAGGAAACCATGCAGAAGACTGTAGATATCCGCCGCAACGATCAGGTGCGGGTGATTACCGGGCGCGACAAGGGCAAGGAAGGCCGCGTGCTCCGGGTCATGCCGGACGAGTCCAAGGTGCTGGTCGAACACGTGATGATGGTGAAGAAGAACGTGCGCCCCAACCCGCAGAAGAACATCAAGGGCGGCATTGCCGAGCAGGAGAGCCCGATTTCCATCAGCAACGTCATGCTGATGTGCAGCTCCTGCGCGCGTCCGGTGCGGGTGGGTCATGAGAAACACGGCGACCGCCACTCGCGCGTATGCAAGAGCTGCGGTACCACGTTGGAGAAGTAAGAAGAACTTGGCAGTTAGCACTTGGCACTTAGCCAAGGCGCAAGAAGTGTTTTTGTGCAGCAATGCGGAATATCGAGGAAAGAGCAGGGGAATTGTTCAGGCATTGGCTAAACGCCAAGTGCTAAATGCCAAATGCTAGTTGCCCAAATTGATTTCCTCACGAACCGGTAGTCGTAACAAACCGAAACCGTGAGAAAGGTAGAAGCAGGAATGGCAGACGAGAAGAAACCGAAAGCGCAGCAGCAGGGTGGCGACGGAAAAGCCCAGGGTAAACCCCAAGGCAAGAAGGCGAAACCGGCCCAGGACGAAGTGGCAGTAGAGGCAGCCTCGGGTAAACCGGCGCGGCCTAAGGCGACCAATCGCTCAGACCGCCCGCATGCGCGACCGTTACTACAAGGATGTTTTGCCGGCGCTCATGAAAGAGTTCGAACTCGACAATCCGATGGCGGCTCCCAAGCTGGAAAAGATCATCGTGAATATGGGCGTGGGTGAGGCGACGCAAAACGCCAAGCTGATCGATCCGGCCGTCGGCGAGGTGGGCCAGATCATAGGACAGAAGCCGGTGATTACGCGGGCGCGTAAGTCTATCGCGGCCTTCAAGGTGCGCGAAGGCATGCCTATCGGCGTGATGGTGACCCTGCGCGGCGACCGCATGTACGAATTTTTCGATCGCCTGGTGAACGTGGCCCTGCCGCGTGTCCGCGACTTCCGCGGAGTGCCCACAAAGTCGTTCGATGGGCGCGGCAATTTCACGCTGGGCGTGCGCGACCAGTTGATTTTTCCGGAGATCGATTACGCCAAGGTCGAGAAGATGAAGGGCATGAACATTACCATCGTGACCTCGGCCGGTACCGACGACCAGGCGCGGGCCCTGTTGAAACACATGGGCATGCCGTTCCGGCAGTAGTCGGTTGTCAGTTGTCAGTGAAGAGTTTTCAGGTTGGAGAGGTTGGAGTTTCAAGCTAATAGCTAAAGGCTAAGAGCTAAAAGCCCAGCGAAAAGCGAATCGCGAAAAGCGAAGAGCGAAGAGCGAATTGCACAAAGGAAAAATGGCGAAGACATCGAGTATTGCGAAGGCGAACAAGAAACCCAAATTCCCGGTCCGGCAGCACAACCGCTGCCATATTTGCGGACGTCCGCGCGCTTTTCTGCGCAAGTTCGGCATCTGCCGTCTGTGCTTCCGCGGGCTGGCCCTGAAGGGTGAAATTCCCGGGGTCATGAAGTCGAGTTGGTAGGTTAGCTGCTAATTGCTACCTGCTAGTTGCTGTTGGTGAGTCCGTCGCGGCTGGTTCTTTCCCCAGCGTTGATGAAGCGCTGGCGCGAAGAGTTCGCGTGAAAGCTAACGGGCGACGATTTGAGGAGATATAAAGCATGAGTTTGACCGATCCGGTCTCAGATTTTTTGACCCGCGTTCGCAACGCCATCAAGGCGCGGCACCAGAAGGTGGATGTTCCGCATTCCAAGCTTAAGGTCGAGATGGCCCGCATCCTGAAGGAAGAGGGCTACATCGCGAACTTCAAGGCGACCGAAGAAGACGGCCGCAAGGTTTTGCGGGTGTACTTGAAGTACAGCCCCGATAACTCGTCGCCCATTTCGGACCTGAAGCGGGTTTCACGTCCCGGCTGCCGCGTGTATGTCGGACACACCGAGATTCCGCGCGTCCTCGGCGGGCTGGGGATCAGCATTCTGACGACTCCCCGGGGCGTAATGACCGGGCGCCAGGCGCGCAAGGAAGGCGTGGGCGGCGAAGTGTTGTGCGAGATTTACTAAGCAGTCGTCAGCTATCAGCTGTCAGCTGTCAGTTAAAGCAAGCAGGTGCCTGACCACGATTTACCCGCGGCATTGGCACCCGGGCACAAGGGCAAGCTGGCGGCTGAGAGCTGACAGCTGAAAGCAAGAAAAACAAGCTGACGGCTTAAAGCTGACAGCTGAAAGCAAGAAAAACAAGCTGACGGCTGAAAGCTGACAGCTGAAAGCAAGAAAAACAAGCTGACGGCTGAAAGCTGACAGCTGAGAGCTAAAGATTATGTCAAGAATAGGAAAAAAGCCGATCCCGATGCCGAAAGGCGTCACCTACGCCGTTGAGGGCAACACGGTTCGGGTGAAGGGGCCGAAGGGTGAAGTTACCACCCACATGCCTCCAGGCGTAAAGCTGGAACAGAATGACGGGATCCTCACTGTGGTTCGCGAAGACGATTCCAAGGCCGCGGTGCATGGACTGGTGCGCGCCCTGGTCAACAACTCGGTGGAAGGTGTTACCAAGGGCTGGACCAAGGAACTCGACATCGTCGGTATCGGCTATCGTGCGGAAATGAAGGGCAAAGGCATGGTGGTGTTTACACTGGGGTATTCCCACCCCATCGAGTATCCGTTGCCTGCGGGGATCGAGGTAGCAATCGATCCCAAGCTGACGCACTTGACCGTTAGCGGCATTGATCGGCAGAAAGTGGGATTCGTTGCCGCCGAAATGCGCAGCCTGCGTCCACCCGATCCGTATAAGAACAAGGGCGTGCGCTACACCAACGAGCGCCTGAAGAAGAAGGTCGGCAAGACCGGCGCGAAGTAACAGTTGTCAGTAGCCAGTCGTCAGTTGTCAGTGAGCAACCAGCAACTAAGTCTGAGCCGATGCGAGTTGGTGTTATTGGGTTATGAATTGTTGAATTGAGTCAAGTGAGTTGCTGGTTCGTGGCGCGATGCTCCAGCCCGCAGGGCGGAATAGTAGCTAGCCCAGGGCGTAAGCCCTGGGTAGGCGGAATTTGAGACCGAGTCCGTAGGGACGGCACATGAAAGAGTAACAGGACGGGATAGCGCAGGAGCGCACCGTTACCCGGTTCAGAAACCCGGGATGAGGAAAGAAACGATGATTACAAAGACTTCGAAAGATCAGACGCGGCAGAAGGTCCACTGCCGAATTCGTAAGAAGGTTCTGGGCACGGCGGAGCGTCCGCGGCTGAACGTTTATCGTTCGGTGAACCACATTTACGCACAGGTGATTGACGACACGCAAGGGCGTGACCCTTGTTTCGGCGACCTCGGTAAAGAAAGTCGGCAAGGGCGAAAAGCGTCCGACTGGCGGCAATGTTGGTTCGGCGAAAGATGTAGGCAAAATGATCGCCGAGCGCGCCAAGCAGAAGGGCATCGAGAAGGTGGTCTTCGATCGCGGTGGATATCTTTACCACGGGCGGATCAAGGCACTGGCCGATGCCGCACGAGAAGCAGGATTGAAGTTCTAGAGGCAGTGGTCGGTGGCTGGTTGCCAGTGACAGCGATCCGAACAGTGAGCGCATGAAAACAATCGAATGGTTTATACAGAGACGGAATACGGTAACTGATTTCTCTGGATGAACATGCGCTTCCGGCAGTCCCAGTACACGGGCTCGGGCATGGCTTTAAATAGAAGAAACTGGAGAATCGGGGTATGGCAAACTGAAGTAAACTGCCTGGCGCAAAGTGAGACGGGCTGCGGTGAAACTCTATTTCGAGGCTCGACCGGGATGCAGGGCTTGAGGCGGAGCGCACGGGTCGCCCGGGCCCGCAAAAATTTAAGGCCGGCGCCGCTGGGCGGACCGGCGAGCAACGGACCAATTCGATCAAGGTCGGAAAACGGGCAAGCTAAGCTTTAGCAGGCGCGGCAGAGCGAAATCGTGGCTGGGATTGCCGAGACAATCCGCCAAGGCTTGCGACCAAGAAGCGGACAGCCGAGAGTAGGCGGGAAATAATGATCCGAGTCCCTTTAGGGACGACAGAAAAAAAGAGGTCCCTCACCGCCGCGGCGGTTCACTCGGGGATGACAAGATTTGACGGGCACCGAAGACGGCGCCAGGAGACACAACGGTAATGCCAACAGTAAAGAGAAAGCTTGACGCCGGTCAATATCAACTGAAAGACCAGGTGGTCTCGATCAACCGCGTCACCAAGGTCGTTAAGGGCGGCAAGAACCTGTCGTTCGCGGCGCTGGTGGTGGTGGGCGATCCGAGCTCCGCCGTGGTGGGATACGGCTCCGGCAAGGCGAAGGAAGTTCCGCAGGCGATCCGCAAGGGAATTGAAGCGGCCAAGAAGAACCTGCTGCGCGTGAACCTGACGCAGACTTCGATTCCGCACCAGGTGCTGGGCCGCTATGGCGCAGGCATGGTGATGCTGAAGCCGGCGCCCGAAGGTACTGGCGTCATTGCCGGCGGTGCGGTCCGCGCGGTCATGACTTCGGCGGGAATCCAGAACGTGCTGACTAAATCCATCGGCACCACCAACCCGCACAATGTGATCAAAGCCACGTTTAACGCCCTGTCGAGACTGCGCGACCGCAAAGACGTGGCCAGCGCGCGCGGCAAGGCGGTCGAGGAGCTTTAACTATGGCCCGTATTCGTAAGAAGGCACAAGCGACGCCGGCAAAAGCGGGCGCGAAGATGCAGCTCAAGTGGGTGCGTTCAGCAATTGCGGCCCCCGTAAAACACAAACTGGTGGTCAAGGGACTGGGTTTCACTCGCTTGAATCAGGTCATCGAGCGCGAGGACACGCCGTCCATCCGCGGCATGGTGGCCAAGGTCCCGCATCTGGTGGAGATCGTGAAATAACAGTTGCCAGTAGCCGGTTGCCAGTCGTCAGTTACGGCAACTAGCAACTGCAATTAGAATGGTCATCAAAACGGCAGATTGAGAACTAAAACTGACTACTGACTACTGGCAACTGGCAACTGAAGGTAAACAATGAATCTCAGCAATTTACGAGCACCCCGAAAAGCGTCGGAAAATAAAAAGCGCGTAGGGCGCGGTATGGGCTCGGGCATGGGAAAGACCTCCACCCGGGGCCACAAAGGCCAGAGGTCGCGCAGCGGTTCGCGTATGATGCGCGGCTTTGAGGGCGGTCAGATGCCATTGCATCGCCGCCTGCCAAAGCGTGGCTTCACCAACATCTTCCGCGTCGAGTATGAAGTGGTGAACCTGGAACGGCTGGCGGGCCTGGGCGAGAGCGAGATTACGCCCGAGTCGCTGCGCAAAGCCGGCGTTGTCAGTTCCAAGAACACGCTCGTGAAGGTGCTCGGTCAGGGCGAGTTGTCCAAAGCGATCACCGTACACGCCCACAAGTTCTCCAAATCGGCGCAGGAAAAGATCGAAAAAGCCGGCGGCAAGGTACAAGTTGTCAGTAGCCAGTAGCCAGTTGCCAGTTGCCAGCAGGCAATTGCCTGTAACCAAATGGTCGCAACTGACCGCGAGGCGTGCCGCCACTGACAACTGACAACTGACTACTGGCTACCGACTACAGGCTACTGACTACTGACTACTGACTACTGGCTACTGGTTACTGAGGTTTTATGCTTGAGAAGCTGGCCAACGTATTTCGCGTTCCCGATCTGCGCAAGCGCATTTTGTTCACGCTTGGGTTGCTGGCGGTTTACCGCTTCGGCGGACACATTCCCACGCCAGGTATTAACGCCGATCTTTTGTCGCAGTTCTTCGATCAGAACCGCGGCACGTTCCTGGGGTTCGTCGATCTGTTCAGCGGCGGCCAGTTGCGCCGTTTGACGATCTTCGCGCTTGGCATCATGCCGTACATTACCGCGTCCATCATCCTGCAGTTGATGACGGTGGTGTACGAACCGCTGGCCAAGCTGCAGAAGGAAGGCGAACTGGGGCGCAAGAAGATCACTCAGTGGACCCGTTACCTCACCCTTTTGCTGAGTGCCGTGCAGTCGCTGGGCATTGCAATCACGCTGGAGCGTCAGACCATTAGCGGTGGCACGGCCTTCGTCAACAACCCGGGCATCGGCTTCGTGCTGATGACCATGTTGACGCTCACCACCGGTAGCGTCTTCATCATGTGGCTGGGCGAGCAGATCACCGAGCGCGGCGTGGGCAACGGCATGTCCCTGCTGATTTTTGCCGGTATCGTCGTAGGCTTGCCGCGCGGCGTCGATGGATTTGTACGAGAAAGCGCAATCCCAGGCTTGGGGCGCTTTCACCGTCCCCGCCATGCTGCTGCTGGTCGTGCTGATGATTGCGGTAGTCGCGTTCATCGTGTTCGTGGAACGCAGTGAGCGCCGCATTCCGGTGCAGTACGCGAAACGGGTGGTCGGTCGCAAGATCATGGGCGGGCAGTCAACCCACCTTCCGTTGCGAGTAAACTCTGGCGGCGTCATGCCGGTCATCTTTGCATCGTCGGTGCTGACCCTGCCGCAGACCGCGGGCGCATTGTTCAAGGACAACCGGTATTTCAGTCGAATATTCGACGCACTGAAGTGGGGCGAGCCGCGGTACACCCTGCTGTACGCAGTGGGCATCATTTTCTTCGCGTATTTCTACGTTTCCATTGTCTTCAATCCCACTGAGGTTGCGGACAATATGCGGAAGTACGGTGGATTCATTCCGGGCATTCGTCCGGGCGCGCGCACGGCCAACTACATCAACGACATTCTGACGCGCATTACCCTGGTAGGCGCGTTGTACCTGATCCTGATCTCCTTCATTCCTGAATGGATGATCACGGGCATTCACCTCAATCACTTACCAGGTGTAATTGGAACATTCTTCGAGCACTTGCCGACGTGGGTGACCAACGGACTGGGAGTGAACTTCTACTTTGGCGGGACCTCGCTGCTGATCGTGGTGGGCGTGGCCATGGACACCGTCAATCAGGTGGAGTCGCAGTTGGTGATGCGGCATTATGAAGGTTTCACCCCGCGCAGCGGACGCATCCGCGGGCGCAGGGCGACGTGGTGAGGCAGTGGTTAGGGATTAGGGATAGGGGGTAGTGTGCAGGCGAATTGTCTATCACTGCCAAATGCAGCAACCGCTTGCAATTCGTAAGCTACCGGGAAGCTTCGGCCCGCCTCCGGGCCCGAAGCCCCGCCGTTCGGGCAGGGTACGAAGCATGGAAGTGCAGACTTCCTCGGCAGTTGGAGTTAAGACGAACCAACGCGTCGTCGGTCCCATTGTGCTGTTGGGTCCGCCGGGAGCCGGCAAGGGAACGCAGGCGAAGCTGATCTCTGAAACGTACGGCATCCCCCAGATCTCCACGGGAGATATCCTGCGGGACAATGTGGCCCGAAAGACGGAATTGGGCATGAAGGCCAAGGAGATCATGGGGCGAGGCGACCTGGTTCCAGATGAACTGGTTTGCGGCATGGTAGCCGACCGGCTTGTGCAGGCGGATTGCGTTCGCGGGTTCATTCTGGACGGTTTTCCACGCACCGTGCGGCAGGCCGAGTGGCTGGATGCGCAGTTGGAGAAAATGCGGGCAGGCAAGGACAACAAGGGGCAGCAGGCGTGCGCGCCGCCGGTTGTGATCCGGTTGGTGGTGGAGTATAATCAACTACTGCAACGGCTTACCGGGCGTCGTTCTTGTCCCACCTGCGGACTGATTTACAACGTCTATTACCAGCCTCCCAAAGTCCAGGGCATCTGTGATGTCGATGGTACGCCCTTAGTGGCGCGTCCGGACGATGCGGAAGAAGTTATCGCCGAGCGGCTGAAAGCCTATGAGCGGCTTACCCTGCCCTTGGTGGAGTATTACGGTGCTCGGGGCCGATTGATCGAAGTGAACGGCGATCAGCCGGTAGAAGCGGTGATGACGCAAACGTTTAATGCGCTAGAGAATGTCAATCGTTTGTAAATCGGCCTCGGAAATTGACAAGATGCGCCGCAGTGGGCGCATTGTACGTCAGGTGCTTGAGGCGGCGCGAGAAGTGGTCAAGCCTGGGGTTTCGACCATGGATCTGGAGCGCGTTGCCGAGCGCAAGATCCGGGACTTAGGGGCTAAGCCAGCATTCAAAGGGTATTACGACTATCCCTGCGTGCTGTGCACATCGGTGAACGACGAGATTGTGCATGGCATCCCGTCGGTGCGGCGAATGCTGAAGGCTGGCGACATCGTTTCCATCGACTGCGGCGTCGTGTTGGACGGCTACTACGGCGATTCGGCCATCACGGTTCCAGTGGGCGACACGATTACGCCCGAACTGCAGAAGTTGCTCGAGGTGACTCGCGAGTCACTGTTCCACGGCATTGAAGCAGCCCGTGTCGGCAACACCGTGGGCGATGTGGGAGCGGCGGTGCAGAAACTGGTCGAGGCCAACGGCTTCAGCGTGGTGCGAGAGTTCGTAGGGCACGGCATCGGTACGAAGTTGCACGAAGACCCGCAGATTCCGAACTACGGAACTCCTGGGCACGGACCGAAGTTGCGCGACGGCATGGTGCTGGCGATCGAACCGATGGTGAACATAGGCGCGCCAGGCACGCGAGTATTGGACGATAAGTGGACGGCAGTGACCGAAGACGGCAGCTACAGCGCCCACTTCGAACACTGTATCGCGGTGACCAGAAATGGGCCCGTGATTTTAACGGAATAGCTACCAGTAGCCAGTGGCAATAGCCAGTTGACTGCGCGGCTTTGGAAACGCGAAATTCATGACTGGCAACTGGCTACTGACAACTGATTTTCTGGAGTTGAATGAGTAAGGAAGACGCGATTGAGGTGATGGCGGTGGTGGTTGAACCACTGCCCAATGCCATGTTCAAGGTAGAGTTGGAAAACAAGCACCAGGTGCTGGCGCATGTCTCCGGCAAGATGCGCAAGAACTTTATTCGGATTCTTCCCGGCGACCGGGTGGCGGTGGAGTTATCGCCCTACGACCTGACCCGCGGCCGCATTGTGTATCGCTACAAATAAGCAGTTACAGTAGCCGGTAGTCAGCAGCCAGTTGATTGCGCGGCTTCGAGAGCTGGAATCGTAACTGACACTGACAACTGGCTACTGACAACTGAGGGTTTTCATGAAGGTACGGGCATCAGTCAAAAAGATTTGCGATAAATGCAAGGTGATTCGCCGTCACGGGGTGGTCCGCGTGATCTGCGAAAACGCGAAACACAAGCAACGGCAGGGATAATCGGAAGCAACGAGCAGTTAGCATTTGGCATTTAGCTAAATGCTAAGTGCCAACGGCTAAAGGCAGTTTTGGAGCAACTATGGCACGTATTGCAGGCGTGGATCTTCCGCGCAACAAGCACATCAGCATCGCCTTGACCTACATTTTTGGCATCGGGAATTCGCGCGCCCGGAGCATCCTCGGCTCCGCCAATGTGGAAACCAACAAGAAGGTCAGCGACCTTAACGAAGATGAGGTAAACCGCATCCGCCAGGTCATTGAAGAAGGCGGCAACGTCGAAGGCGATCTCCGCAAAGACGTCTCGATGCATATCAAGCGGCTCATCGAAATCGGCTCGTATCGTGGGTATCGCCATCGCCGCAGCCTGCCGGTTCGCGGACAGCGCACCCACACCAATGCTCGCACTCGTAAAGGTCCGCGCAAGGGCACGGTGGCAAACAAGAAGAAAGCAGCAGGGAAGACATAGAACATGGCGAAACCAGCTGGGTCCGCCGGAGCGGACAAAAAAGGCAAGAGCAAGAAGTTCAAGAAGAAGGAGCGCAAGCACGTTCCCAATGGGCTCGTGCATATTCAGGCTTCCTTCAACAACACCATCGTCACCATCACCGATCCCAACGGAAATACGGTTTCGTGGAAGAGTTCGGGTTCGCTTGGCTTCCGCGGGTCGCGTAAGGGTACGCCGTTTGCTGCGCAGCAGGCCGCCGCCAACGCCGCCAATCAGGCGCGCGACCACGGCATGCGCGTGGTGGATGTACGGGTCAGCGGTCCGGGTTCGGGACGCGAGTCGGCGGTGCGTGCTTTGTCCGCCTCCGGCTTGGACGTGCGGTCGATCAAGGACTCAACGCCGGTTCCACACAACGGCTGCCGTCCGCCGAAACGCAGAAGGGTCTAGAGACTAGGGGCTAGAACTCAGGGGCTAGGGATCAGGGGCTAGGGGGCTAGAAGAGCACCACCCGCTCTTCCTTAACCACCCCAGACAGAGCCCCGCAGGGGCGAAAAATCTTAGCCCAGCGGTTCAGTGCTGGGTAGCGTGAAATTATAGATGTGAGCCCCTTCAGGGGCGGCACATCGGAAGGTCAACAAGGCTGGCTAGGATCGAAAGGGACTGGATGAAACATCTAATTCCTAACCCAAACCTAGCCCTAACAACTGGTTTTCGTTCGGGACGAAGGGACGCCAAGCGCCCGTAAACCGATCGACAAGCAAGTGAGCAGGCGCGGTTGATAGAACAGTGATTTCTTCTAGCCACTGGCCCCCTATCCCCTAACCCCTGCTTCACAAGGAGAACGTAACTTGGCACGATACAAAGACGCAGTATGCCGCCTTTGCCGCCGCGAGGGCATGAAACTGTTCCTCAAGGGCGCAAAGTGCTTCACCGACAAGTGTCCGGTCGAGAAGCGCAACTTCGCTCCCGGCCAGCACGGCAAAGACCGCAAGGCCAAAATCGTTGGCTACGGGTTGCAGCTTCGCGAGAAACAGAAGGCGAAGCGCATCTACTTCACCCAGGAAAAACAATTCCGCAACTACTTTGAACGTGCCGCCCGCACCCGCGGCGTGACCGGCGAAGTTCTGCTGCAACAGTTGGAGCGCCGCCTCGACAACGTGGTGTACCGCCTCGGCTTTGCCGTAGCGCGGCGTCAGGCCCGCCAGCTTGTTCGCCACGGTCACGTGCAGGTGAACGGCAAGAAGGTCGACATCCCTTCCTACCAGGTGAGTGCGGGTGAAGAAATCGCAGTGCGCGAGTCGAGCAACAAGCTCGCAATGCTGGAGATTGCGAAGGATTTTGCCAGCCATCAGGCGCCGCCGGCATGGCTGGAAGTCGACCGCGACGCTTACAAGGGGCGGGTGGTTGCCCTGCCCACGCGGAACGACATCAACTTGCCCATCAACGAGCAGTTGATCGTGGAACTTTATAGCAAGTAGTACACCCGCGGCGCGGAGAAATCTGCGTCCGCGTTTCCTACAATCTTCGAGCCAGATCAGCCGGTGTGCACTTCCAGGAAACGCCACCGCGCAGCATGGCCGAACTGACAGACAGGAGTTACGAATGCTTTGGAAAGGATTTCAGAAACCAAAACGGCTGGCTACCGACACCGAGACCTTGACCGACCAGTATGGTCACTTCTGGGCGCAGCCGTTTGAGCGCGGTTTCGGTACCACCATCGGCAACGCGCTGCGCCGCGTGTTGCTGTCGTCCATTGAGGGCGCCGCGGTCACCGCGGTCAAAATTGAAGGCGTGTTGCACGAGTTCCAGTCGATCCCGGGAGTGGTGGAGGATGCGACCGACATCATCCTCAACCTGAAACAGATCCCCTTCCGCCTCAACGGCGACGCGCCTAAGGCGATTTATCTGCGCGCCGATCAGCCGGGTGTCGTCACTTCGGGCATGATCGAAGCTGACGCTGACGTCGAGGTGCTCGACAAGGACGTTTACATCGCCACCGTCAGCGAAGGTGGCAAGATCGATATGGAAATGCGGCTGAAGCGCGGCCGGGGTTACGTTTCCGCGGACAAGAATTTCGACGAAGACCTGGGTCTGGGATTCATCCCCATCGACTCCGTGCACTCGCCGGTCCGCAAGTGTAACTACTCGGTCGAGGCGGCCCGTCTGGGACAGATCACCGACTACGACAAGCTGGCCATTGAAATCTGGACGAACGGTTCGGTGACGCCGGCCGATTCGCTGGGGCTGGCCGCAAAGTTGCTGAAGGACCACATGAATATCTTCATCAACTTCGAGGAGGAACTTGAGGCGCAGGCTGCCGGCCTCGGCGACAAGCCGGAGATCCGCAACGAGAACCTCAATCGCTCGGTGGAAGAGCTTGAGCTTTCGGTGCGCAGCTACAACTGCCTGAAGAACGCCAACATTCAGACCATCGGCGAGCTGGTGCAGAAGTCCGAAGCCGAGATGCTAAAGACCAAGAATTTCGGTCGCAAGTCGCTGAACGAGATCAAGGAAATTCTGTCTTCAATGGGCCTTGGTCTGGGCATGAAAATCGACGACCAGGGAAATGCGGTTCCGGGCAGTTCGTCGGGAGCGTCGAGCCTGTCGCTGCCGAGCTACGGAAACGATCCGAATTTCTAAATTGAAGTTGCCAGTAGTCAGCGGCAGTCAGCGGCCAGTTGTCAGTTTTCTGACCGCGCAATTACTGGCAACTGACTACTGACTACTGATTTTGAAGGATTAAGAAAATGCGTCATCGTAGAGCAGGATGGAAGTTAGGACGGAATACGGAGCATCGGCGCGCTTTACTGCGCAACCTGGTGACCTCGCTAATCGTGGACGAGCGTATCGAAACAACCCTCACCAAAGCTAAGGCCATGCGTCCTCACGTGGAGAAGATGATCACGCTGGGCAAGCGCGGCGATGTAGCGGCGCGGCGGCAGGTGGCGGCGTACCTCATGACGCGCGATGCCGTGGACAAGCTGTTTGACACCATCTCGCCCCGTTATGGCGATCGCGAAGGCGGTTATCTGCGCATCGTTCATGGCGGCTTTCGCCAGGGCGATGGTGGCGACATAGCCTTCGTCGAACTGCTCGGCAGCGAGAAGACTCTAGACGAGAAGCGTCAGAAGCGCGCCGAACTTCGCGCCAGGCGCGCCGAAGAAACCCGCAAGGCCATGGAATCAGCCGAGGCCGAAAACAAACAGATGGAAGCGCAGCAAGCCGTCAACGAAGAGAAAAAAGAAGAGTAGAAGTACGCTCGGCCGGATTCTGGCTCGGCGAGGTGTTCGCAATATTGTGCCCCGTTCTAGCGAAAGCTAGGGCGGGGCATTCTTTTTAGTGCCCCGGGTTCGCGTCCCTCTTTTGGACTTTAACCTGGGTACAAGAGGGACATAATAACTGAAGGTGATGCAATGCGGGGAATCGTGAGGTCACGTCAGACCATATGACATCAACTGAACCTATATCCTTCCGGTTGCCCGAGCGCGACGTCACCCAGGCACCGGATCATGTGATCACAGCAAATTCTCTTTCCTGACTCCCAATTTGGGACATCCTCCCGATCTGTGGCGCTGTTTCCCTTGATGATCCGACTATTCGCAGTATAGAGTTGGCATCGAGGAACTTATATGAGAGCCGTGGAGCCCGCATTATTGATGTCCGGCCTCCTGCTGGGTTCGGTTCTGATGGCGCAGACGAAGCAGAGCGTTTCGGCTGTCACTGTTGACGCCTGCCACACCCGAATCTCTTTACTTGGCGATACAACGACCGAAAACTTTCGACGCTGGCCTAAGAGCAGGATTCGCGGTACACAGAGCTTTCTAAATGCTTGCCTAGGCAGGTTTGGGAAGTCTTTCGACTCGATGGAGTGTGCAATTGTCGATTCCGTCAATACAGATACCCGTGCCCTGCTTGACAGTTCCGAAAAAATTCCGCCCTGTGGTTCTCCTCTCTTCGCCAGCTCTCCTAATCTGCAAAGCGCAACAACAGGCATCGACCTCTCGGCAGGGTTGGTTCCGAAGATACAACAAGAGTCTGCTTTTAAGTGTGGGGACGAACTAAGGCCAGGCATTCCGTATAAGCAGTTGGCCGACTGCTATGAATCCGAGCGTGCACTTGCTAAGAATCTAGCTACGTGGTATCTGACGGCTGCTGGTGAAGCCCAAAAAGCAAAGAACGATTTAGCTTCGCAAGATTCCGTCACAATAGACGGCAGGGTCTACACCGACATGGATAGCCTTGGCAATAAGTACAATGAGCTGATCGCCGATTATAACAATCTGGCGAAGAACGGCAACGCCAACCTTGACAGTTGGGCCGCTGGGGCAAAGGAATGCAATGCCCAAGAAGCGAGGCAGGTGGCAGCCTACAACAATCTCGTAACCAAGTACAATAGTCTGCTGCATCTTGCCAACACGCCAGCTTATTATCCCGTCTACACACCCACTCAACCGCAGCGAATATATTGCACCACGATTTACAACACAACCTCATGCTATTGGCAGTAGAGTGTTGATGGTCAGAAAACTCGACGCTCAAGGAGGCGCTGTGTGCCACTACGGAACAGTTGCTGATTGGCTTGTGGCTGTGGGCACGCTTGTCCTGGCTGCGGTAGCGGTGTTTCAGGAAACTATCCGCTCGTGGTTTTATCGTCCAAAACTCAAGGTCTCGATAAAAACCCAACCGCCGGATTGCGTTGCTGTGCCGTGGAATGTAAACGGTACCTTCGTGGATGCCATCTACATGCGGCTATGGGTTGAGAACGTCGGAAACGCAACGGCCCGAAATGTCGAAGTCTATGCTAAGGAATTGCGTAGGCGACATTTGGATGGCACTTGGAATCGGATGACTGCTTTTCCGCCAATGAACCTCAACTGGGCGAACCTCGGCAAAATCTATTTTTCGAGTATTGCGCCTGATATGGGAAAGCACTGCGACCTCGGGCATATCACTGACCCACAGCGGCGGCACCTCATCCATGAGGAGGCACCCGGACTCGCTCTCACCAACCAGCAAGCCTCTCTCGCATTCGACTTGATGGTTGCACCGAACCACAAGGGGCACATAATCGGCCCCGGCGACTAGCAACTCGACATCTACGTCGCAGCCGAGAACGTCCATCCCATCAAGCGGACGGTGACCATACATTTCACTGGAACATGGGATGCGGACGAAACCATAATGTTGCGCGATGGCATTGGCGTGAGCGTGTGACAGGGTTAGTCCCACCGCCAGAAATCGCGCCAGTATATTCCCCAAGGCCGTGACAAGATAGAGCGGAGGGCCTCTCGCTAGGGCATTGATTACCCAAGCTGCTTGGGTTAGGATGTACTTGTGGCCTCGGTCCGTTTGTCCGGAGTGCTGTTCGTTGCCTATCCTCAGGACCATGTGCCGCGTCACGTACATGGGTTCGTCGAGGAGGTGGAAGTAATCGTGAACCTCCGGGCTAACCGAAGGGTGGTGGTGGCCGACCGTCCTGACGCTATACGGCCTGGAAATGCCAAGCGCAGTTCGGTTCGGCGCGTGTTAAATGGCGCGGCGGAGCACTTCGACGAATTGGGTCAGCTATGGGAGAGGATGCATGAGTGACGCGAAGACGAAAGTGACGACGACAAAGCGCCAACTGGATGCTGCATTGGTGCAGGCCCGCCGCTTCGCGGCCAGTGACCGTCGCGTGCTTCACGCCGAATACGAGAGAAAGCCCGACCTGATCAGTCTCTATCTCGACGACGGCATTCGAGTGTCCATACCCCGTATGAAGCTACAGGGGCTTCAAGAGGCCGATCCTGCCAAACTGGCGAAGATCGAACTTCTCGGCCGCGGAACGGGCCTCCATTGGCCTCTTCTCGACGTAGACCACTACGTTCCCGGGCTACTCCATCGCGTATATGGCACCAGCCGCTGGATGGCAGAAATGGGCCGCCGTGGAGGTTCGGTCACGACGAAAGCAAAAGCGGCAGCAGCCCGCGCCAATGGCAGGAAGGGCGGACGGCCAAAGCGGCATGTGGCATAAACGATGTTGGGACAAGGTACTTTTCGCTGGCATGCCCCAGCACCCAACCGGGTTTTGGTTGGTGAGACTGCGGTGATTCCCTTTATCCAATTCTTCTAGAAACAAATCATCGACTAGAGGCTAGTTCCGTATCCTCGGCGACCTTCTCCCGTCTCCGCTTAAACGCTCTCCGCGACAGGAGATAGACGATCACCTGGAGCACCATTGCCCCGCAGGAATCCAACACCACGTCCTGCCATCGTCCGGTACGGGACGGGATAAAGGTCTGGTGAATCTCGTCTGCCGCGGCAGTCACGACGGTGACCATCATCCCGAGCAGCACCCACTCCCAGCGCCAGAAATCATGCCAGTATATTCCCCAAGGCCGGCTGAAAACAGAGCGGAGCCGGTCAGAGTTGGTGTTCTTGAGCGCGAGAAAAACCAGGCCGCTGAGAATCCCGTAGCCGGCGAAGTGTCCCGTTTTGCGCAGAACCTCATCGAGCTGTGAAACGAAGGACTCCTGCACCTGAGGTACTACCGCCGCAATCACGGTGTATAGCACCGTCGATGTGTTGTTGGCGGAAGCAAAATCCGTGGATTCAAGCCGGATGACACCCAGCCACGCCAGAACTGGCCACCATCGGTAAGCCAGTGTGCGAAATGAGGGTTTCAGTAAACGGATCGCGCTGCGACGGCTGCCGGGCCTGACTTACGACGGTTGCCGGACTGGATTGGCTGTTACTCAACGCGGTAATTGGGGGCTTCGCGAGTGATCATTACGTCATGCACGTGGCTCTCGCGCAAGCCGGCTCCGCTGATGCGCACAAAGCGCGCCTTCTGTTGCAGTTCGGCGATGGAGGAACAGCCTGCATAACCCATTCCGCTTTTAACTCCACCCACGAGCTGGTACACGATCATGCCGACCGTACCCCGATAGGGAACGCGTCCTTCAATGCCTTCGGGCACAAGCTTCCCGAGACGATTGCCGTCGCTGCCGTCCTCTGACAAGACAGGAACCGACGAGTCCGAATCGGTGTTCTGGAAGTAGCGTTCGCTGGAGCCTTGGGCCATTGCGGCCAAAGATCCCATTCCGCGATAGGCCTTGAAAGAGCGCCCCTGATAAAGAATGGTCTCGCCTGGACTCTCTTCGGTGCCGGCCAGCAGCGAGCCGATCATGACGCAGTTAGCGCCAGCCGCGATCGCCTTGGTGATGTCCCCTGAGTACTTGATGCCGCCGTCAGCGATGATGGGAACGTCGGTGTCGCGGACGGCGCGGGCAGCTTCTGCAATCGCCGTTATCTGCGGAACTCCGGCGCCGGTTACGATGCGAGTGGTGCAGATTGACCCCGGGCCAATGCCGACTTTGATTGCGTCGGCTCCTGCGCGCGCCAGTTCACAGGCGCCATCGAATGTACCGACATTTCCGGCAATCACATCGACCTCCGGTAGTGCCGACTTGATGGTCTGGATGGCTTCTATCACTCGCGTCGAATGTCCGTGGGCGCTGTCGATGGCAAGCAAATCAGCTTTGGCCCGCACCAACTCCTGGGCGCGTTCGAGGAAGTCCCCGGTGGCGCCGATCGCCGCACCCACGCGCAGCCGGCCATGATCGTCCTTGGCCGCAGTGGGATACTTCAGGCGCTTCTGGATGTCCTTGACCGTGATCAGTCCCTTGAGGTTGTAATGATCGTCCACGACCAGCAGCTTCTCGATGCGATGCTGATGCAGGATGGCTTCCGCATCGCTCAGGGTTGTGCCGACCGGGACCGTGATCAGGTTTTCCTTGGTCATCACTTCGCTGATGGGAATGTCGGTGCGGGTTTCGAAGCGGAGATCGCGATTGGTGAGGATGCCGACCAGTTTCTTGTCTTTGGTGACGGGAACGCCGGAGATGCGGTAGCGGCGCATCACTTCCAGTGCGTCGGCAATCTTCTCGTCGGGCGACATGGTGATGGGATCGACAATCATGCCGCTCTCCGAGCGCTTCACTTTGTCCACTTCGCTGGTTTGCTGCTCAATACTTAGGTTGCGATGGATGATGCCCAGCCCACCTTGCTGCGCCATGGCAATGGCCATGCGCGATTCCGTCACCGTGTCCATGGCTGCGCTGATCAGCGGGATGCGGAGTTCGATGTTGCGGGTCAGGCGGGTCGTCGTCTCCGCCAAGGCCGGAACAACATCGGACTTGGCAGGCAACAGCAACACGTCATCGAAGGTAAGCGCCTCGGGCACCGGAAAATGGATCATGGCTTTTGGTCCGCGGAAGGGTAATTCCTCATTGTAGAGTTGCGGGAACGGTTAGGCAAACCGACTACAGCGGATTGTGCGCTGAAGAGGACCCGCTCCCTTTCGTGCCGCTTAAAGGCGTTAGTGCCCCCGCGAGTCCGTTGAATTTTCGGACTCTTCGGCGTATATTTAATGAAGTGCTGTTGTGTTTTGAGGGTTCTGTCACTCCCTCCCGGCGTGACGGCGAGCCCGGTGCATAATCGGCGAAGCACATCGGTGGGCGCGAGCCCACTTTTTATTTCCACCCCGTAATCCGCTGGTGCACGGCGAGTCCAGGCGGCAGCGATAGCCTGACGGGCGGTTTGTGCTCATTTGTAGGGAGCGGTTCCTGGGTCCATAACGGGCAATGGCAGCAAGCTTGGACAAAGTTCGAGAGATCGCAGATCGGGTGGCGCAATCGAGCGGCCTGGAAGTGGTCGATATCGAACTGCTGGGCGGCGGTAAAGCGCGAATGTTGCGCATCTTCATCGACAAACCGGCTGGAGTCACGCACGAGGATTGTTCCAGCTTCAGCCGCGAAGTAGGCACCATTTTCGATGTTGAGGAGGCCGTACCGGGCGCTTCGTACTTGCTGGAAGTTTCATCGCCCGGACTTGATCGCAAGCTTTCAAAGCCTGCCGATTACCAGCGTTTCACGGGCAGTCTGGTGAAGCTGATGACCCGCGATCCGGTGAACGGGAACCGTCATTTTGAAGGGCGGCTGAAAGCCTTTCAGGATGGCCGGCTGAGTTTGGAATTGACCGGCAGAAAAAAGTCGAAGAAGCATCAGGAAGTGGAAGCGGGAACGGAAGTTGAAATCGAGTTGGCCAACGTCGAGAAGGCAAACCTGGTTCCCGAGTTCTGATTCGAACGCAGTAAAGACCAAATGGAGTAAGGTGGCAAACATTTTATGGCGAGTGAACTGTACAACGTAATCGACGCTCTGAGCCGGGAAAAAGGCATCGATCCGCAGATCGTCGTGAGCGCGGTGGAGGATGCCATCGTTGTGGCCACCCGGAAGTATTACAAGACCCAGGAGAACCTGCGCGCCGAACTCGACAAAGAGAGCGGCCAGATTCGTGCCTTCGCGGTAAGGACGATCGTTGATGGGTCCGAGCAAATTGAAGATCCCTTCGCGCAAATTTCCCTGGAAGATGCCAAACGCGTCGATCCTGCCGCCGAGGTAGGTGGCGAGTTGCGTACCTATAAACCGACCGAGGTGCTAGGTCGCATTGCCGCGCAACTGGCGAAGCAAGTCATCTTTCAGAAGGTCCGGGAGGCCGAACGGGATACGGTCTACAACGAGTACATTGGCCGCGTCGGTGAAGTGATCAATGCCACCATCAAACGCCAGGAGGGCCAGGATGTCATTGTGGACCTCGGCAAGGCCGAAGGGCGCATGCCTAAGAAGGAGCAGTCGCGGCTTGAGTCGTTCGCTCCGGGCGAGCGTGCGCGAGTGGTGATCGTCCGCGTGGAGAAGGCCTCCAAAGGCCCGCAGGTCGTGGTCTCGCGCGCCGTGCCGGAACTGGTATCGCATTTGTTCCAGACCGAAGTCCCGGAGATTTACGACAACACGGTGGTCATCCGCGCCATTGCCCGCGAAGCGGGCGAGCGCACCAAGATCGCTGTCATGTCGAAAGACAAGGATGTCGATCCGGTTGGCGCTTGTGTCGGGATGAAGGGCATGCGGGTGCAGTCCATCATCCGCGAATTGCGTGGCGAGAAGATTGACATTATCGAATACCACGAAGACCCGGTGACATTTGCCGAAAAGGCCTTACAGCCGGCGAAGGTCAGCCGCGTAACCGTCCTTGAAGGCCAGGAAAAGCATCTGGAAGTGATCGTCGACGATAGTCAATTGTCGTTGGCGATTGGCAAGAAGGGACAGAATGTCCGCCTTGCCGCCAAGCTGCTGGGCTGGAAGATCGATATTAAGAGCGAAGAAGAAAAGCGTCAGGAAGTGGAAGATCGCATGAACACGGTGATGAACCAGCCGGCCACGCCACTGGAGAGCGTTCCCGATCTGGAGCCAGGAATCATCGAGAAGCTGGTTGCCGCCGGCATAACGACCGTCGAAGCCGTTGCCGACATGACCCCCGAGCAACTCGAAGAGGTGCCCGGTATCGGCCCCAAGACGGTGGAAAAAATCAGTATCGCGGTAAATAATTACTTTTCCAGTTTGGACGCGGCGGCTAATGCCGGCAGAGAAGAAGTTCCGCTGCCGGAAGGCGAAATTGCCGCCGCTGACCAGATTTCCACGGACGACTACATTCCTGCTGACGATGGAGCCACTGGAGATGACGAAGCCGCTGCAGAAGACGGTGGCGAGGAAAGCGCCACTGGTCCTGATTCGGGTGGCCAGTCGGGCGACGTTACCGGCTTGGATGAAGAGCCGGAAGCAGGGCCGGACAGCGTGGAAGAGCTGGTCGAGAGCGGCCAATATTACGAGGCCGAAGTGATCGAAGGGGTCGAGGATGCGCCCCTCGGCCGATGAAGCCGAAGTGACGACGCACGAGCGTCCAGCCGGGGAAAACGAAAACGTTCCTGATGAAGAAAAACCTGGCGAGCAAAGATAGAGATAACGAGCACGGCCCTCAGTTGCTGCTGTGGGCCGGCAAATTTCACCGTGAGGGTGCTATGAAGGCTTAACCGGGCGGGACAATACGGAGGAAATAGGGCGGAATGCAGAAGATTCGAATTAATGACCTGGCAAGGGAGCTCGAGGTAAAGAGCAAGATGATCCTCGATGCTCTCATCAAGGTCGGTGTAACCGAAAAGAAAACGCACTCCAGTTCCATCGAAGTGGACGAAGCGGAGCGGGTCAAGAAGTACTTTGCAGAGCACGCTGAGCCCGGCACCAGCCGTGCCGTCGTCGCGCGCATCGGCGGAAGAATTCAAGCCCAAGATTGACCTGTCGCACATCTCCAAACCCGGCGATGTGCTGAAAGCGGTTACGCAACGCGCCGGCCAGCCTTCTGCGGTTGCACGCGCCGCCACTGCTCCGCCCGCCGCACCGCGACAAACGGTTGCGCCGCCGTCAGCTGTTCGCCCGCCGGCACCAGCCACGAAACCCGCTGCAACAGTGGCAAGCGCCACGCCGGTAGTTCCTGCAGAACCTCCCAAGCCAGCGCCTCGCTTCATCACGCCGCAGTCAGTCGCGCGCCCGCCGGCCGCCATTGTTATTCCACCGAAGCCCCCGGTAGCGGCGCCTCCACCTACGCCGCCAGCGCATCTGACATCCGCGACCGCGACCGCGCAACCTTCCGAGCCAGTGATCGAGGACCAGATAACGGCACTCGAAGAAAGTGAAGCTTTGCCGTCTACGTCCGCAACGATCGAATCCGAGATTCTCACTGCCGAGAGCGAGCTTCCGGCAGCGCTATTGGAAGCACAACCGCAGTCGACGGAAAATCGGCGTTCCCGGGCTGTCCTGGGCAAGGTATCGGTCGCCCCGGCCTGCCGATCGCGACCCGGACAACCGGGAGCCGGCACGGCCGCACATCACTCCGCGCCGCTTAATCGTTCCACAGACTGGACCGCGCCCGGTGTATCTAGCTCCACCAACCGCCCCGGCGCGTCCAGGTGCAACCTGCCTCCGCGAGGCGGCATGCCGGAACGTGGCAAGCCGATCTTCCAGCGTCCGCGTCCAGGAGTGCCGCCGCAAGGACAGACGCGGACACCGGTGCGTCCGGGAGAGCGTCGTGGTCCGCATCCAACCCGTTCCGGAGCGCCAGGAGCTCGTCCGGGATTCGGAGCTGGTGCAGGCACTGCGCCGCCACCTCCTACGGGACAGCGCCCCGCCGGTCGTCCGGCGCGCCCGGGCAGCGCTATGTTCCGCGAGGCGTAAAGGAAGGCCCGATGAAGGGCTTTGTTCCGCCGCCGCGGCTTTCGCTTTCCAGCGAGCCGCTGCCCATCACGCGGAGCATCACGATTCCTGAAGGCATTAGCGTGAAAGACCTGGCGGAGAAATTGGAAATTCGAGCCAAGGACCTTATCGCCCGCTTGCTGGCACGAGGCGTTTTCGCCACTGTCAACCAGACGCTCGATTCCGACCTGGCGACCGATATGGCTCGTCACTTCGGCGCTGAGACCGCCGTTATCACCTTCGAGGAGCAGTTGGCCAAGGACACCGTGACGGCGGAAGGTGCGGGCGAAGAAGCTGCGCGCCCAGGGCGTTCCGCGTCCGCCAGTGGTCACCATCATGGGCCATGTGGACCACGGCAAGACGAGTTTGCTCGACGCTATCCGTTCGACCAACGTTGCCGGCGGCGAAGCTGGTGGAATCACGCAGCACATTGGCGCGTACAAGGTGGCGATTACCGATCCCAACTCGCCGGCTTTTGGCCGCGAGATTGTCTTCCTCGACACGCCTGGTCACGAAGCTTTCACCCGCATGCGTGCTCGCGGATCGAAGGTGACTGACATCGTGGTGCTGGTCGTGGCCGCCGATGACGGCGTGATGCCGCAGACGTTGGAAGCCATCGACCACGCCAAAGCCGCGAATGTCCCGATCATTGTCGCGGTGAACAAGATCGACAAGCCGGACGCCATGCCCGAGCGGGTGAAGAAGCAGCTCGCCGATCGCGGCCTGATGCCGGAAGATTGGGGCGGCAGCACCGTGTTCGTCGACGTCTCGGCGAAGCAGAAGACCAATCTCAATCTGCTGATGGAAATGATCTGCCTGGTCGCTGACTTGCAGGACCTGAAGGCAGTGCCTGACCGTCTGGCGCAGGGCACGGTGCTGGAGGCCAAGCTCGACCGAGGCCGCGGTCCGGTGGCGACCGTGCTGGTGCAGAACGGTACTCTGAAGACGGGCGATAACTTCGTGGTCGGCAACGTCTTCGGAAGAGTTCGCGCCATGTTCAACGATCGTGGAGTTGCGCTGGATGCCGCTACTCCCGCAACCCCGGTGGAGATTCTGGGACTGGAAAGCTTGCCACAGGCAGGCGACCAACTGGTGGCCGTGGCTGACCGCGAGAAGGCCCGCGGCATCTCTGAATATCGCGAAGGCAAGGCCCGCGAAGCTCAGCTTGCCAAGAGTTCGCGCGTCTCGCTCGAAGGCTTGGCGGAACAACTGAAGTCCGCAGGACAGAAAGAGCTGGACATCATCCTCAAGGGCGACGTTCAGGGCTCGGTCGAGGTACTGAGCGACGTACTGACAAAGTTGTCGAACGACCGGGTCAAGATCAAGATCCTGCTCAGCGGCGTGGGCGCCATTACAGAAACCGATGTGCTGCTGGCCTCGGCGTCGAATGCAGTCATCATTGGCTTCAACGTGCGGCCTGAGCGCAAAGCGCAGGAACTGGCCGAGCAGGAGAAGGTTGACATTCGACTGCACTCCATCATCTACGAGTTGGCGGACGAGATTAAGCGCGCCATGACCGGCCTGCTCGAGCCGATCATCAAAGAGACTTATCTTGGACGGGCGGATGTCCGCGACACCTTCCGCGTACCCAAGGTCGGGACGATTGCCGGTTGTTACGTGACCGATGGCGTAATCAAACGCGATGCTGAAGCTCGCCTGCTGCGCGACAACGTGGTCGTGTTCAAAGGCAAGATTGGATCGGTGCGGCGCTTTAAGGAAGATGTCAGCGAAGTCCGCCACGGCATGGAATGCGGCATCTCGATCGCGAACTATGGTGATATCAAAGTGGGGGATGTTATCGAAGTGTTCGTGACCGAGAGAGTGGCCGCCGAAGCGTTTGTGTAACAACGGGTGCTAGGGGTTAGCGGATGGACGCGGCCTGCCGGCGAGGAGTCACTTCCTCGATTTTGAAGGCGCGCGCCTTTAGGCGCGCCGTAACAGTCATTTAATTTTGTCATCCCGAGGAGGGCTTCAGAGACTGTGTCGCGACCCTCGGCCCGACTTTGCAGGCAGAACAAACGTCGAGAAAACGAGCGCCGTAGGCGCGAAAAGCTTAGCCCAGCGCTTTAGCGCTGGGTAAGTGGGAGGTACGGACCGGGGACATACTTTACAGATTAGACCGGGGACATACTTTACATCCGGGTCCGTTCACGAAGGCATGTAGAACAAGGTATGCCTTGGAAAGTGAGCGGAGCGGTGGAACGACGCAAGCAGTTTGTGGCCGAGTGTCGGTCGGGGGAATGGACGATGACCGAACTGTGCCGGGCGCATGGGATCTCGCGACCGACGGGATATGAAGTGCTACGGCGTTATGAACGCGACGGCGAGTGGGGACTGGAAGAGCAGAGCCGAGCACCGCAGCGGCATCCCAATCAGACGGCGCCGGCGATCGAAGAACAGGTGCTGGGCTTGCGCCGCTTGCATCCCCGCTGGGGGCCGCGCACGCTGAAGGCAAGACTGCAGCAGTTGCAGCCGCAGATAGAGTGGCCGGCGGCGAGCACTATCGGAAGCCTGCTGGATCGCGAGGGACTGACGCTGCATCGCCGCAAGCGGCGCAAAACCGAGCCCTACAACCGGCCGCTGGCGGCAGCGACGGAGCCCAACCGCATCTGGTGCGCGGATTTCAAAGGCTGGTTCCGCACCGGCGATGGCACCCGGGTCGATCCGTTGACCATCACCGATGCCTATAGCCGCTACTTGCTGCGCTGCCAGGCGGTGGAGAAAACGGATACGACGCGGGTGCAGGCGATTTTCGAAGCGGCGTTTCGGGAATGCGGCCTGCCGCTGGCCATCCGCACCGACAACGGCGCACCGTTTGCGTCGCGGGCCATTGCCGGGTTGTCGCGACTGGCGGTGTGGTGGATGAAACTGGGTATCGTGCCGGAGCGGATTCAGGCCGGACATCCGGAGCAGAATGGGCAGCACGAACGCATGCATCGCACCTTGGGGGAAGAGACGGCATCGCCGCCAGCAGCGAATGCGCGGGCGCAGCAGCGGGCCTTCGATCGCTTCCGCTACGTGTTCAACCAGGAGCGGCCGCATCAGGCCTTGGGCATGCGCACGCCGAGCTCGTGCTACATGTGCTCGCCGCGAGAGTATCCGGCGCGGGTGCCCGAGCCGGAGTACGGCAGCGCTCTGGCGGTGCGGCAAAGTACGCGAACGCGGAGCTTTCACCTGGAAACACGAAAACGTGTTTCTCAGCGAAGTGTTGGAGGGCGAACACGTGGCATTACAGCCCATCGATGAGCGCTATTACCGGGTGTACTTTGCCGACTTTCCCTCTGGCGCGCTTCGATAGCTACCGCCTGCGCATCGAACGCTTGCCGAAGGACGACGATAGCGCGGAGGAACCGTGCTAAGCGGGGGAAATGTGGAAATCTCAAAACCGGAGATTCCCACATTCCCCCCGCACGACGACTACTACTAAGAATGTTAAAAACCAAAAAACGGACCCAAAAGTGTAAAGTATGTGCCCGGTCTGAAATGTAAAACATGTGCCCGGCTGGACAGGAAAATGAGACCGAGTCCCGTAGGGACGACAGAGGCTGCGACACAGTCTCCTCAGTCCGACGAGGGATCTGCTTTTTGAAACGGTGCTAACGCACACACACATTGGCTAGAGAGACATCTGACGTCCCGGAACCCAACCTCTTCTGAGAGGGCACGGTATCCGGGACGCTTTGCAATAGGTTGCACAAGGCGCACAGAGTTTGAGCGTTGGCTAAATGCCAAGTGCTAAATGCTAAGTGCCAGGTGTTAAATAGGACGGAATGATTGCTTATCTCACGCTGGAGATTCGCATCGAAGGCGCGCACTCGCTCAAAGACAAGCGGCAGGTTGTGCGCAGCGTGAAGGACGGGCTGCGGGCCCACTTCAACGTCTCCGTAGCCGAGATCGATCCGAGCGAGGCATGGCAGCGCGCCACCGTGGGCGTAGTTGGCATTTCGCATTCGCGCGATTACCTGGAGGGGCTAATGCGCAATGTGGAACGCCATGCCGTCCGCACGGCCAATAACAGCGGCGGCGAAGTCATTGATTCGTTTCTCGATTTCTTGAGTGAAGCGGAATTTGGCGAACGCGCAACCGAGGAACCGTGATCGTTATCACGCCGGCTTGACAGGTGGGCGTATCCTCTAACGTTCCCCTATTTTCGGTTGGCAGAGTAGAAGGCAATGGAGAACCGGGGACAGAAATACCATCGTGGCCGCATGGCGGAAGCTCTGCGGGAAGAGATCGTCGCACTGGTGGAAGGGGAACTGGGCGATCCTCGCATTGGCTTGGTCAGTGTCAGCGAGGTTCTCCTGGGGCCCGATGGCAAGACGGCGCGAGTGCTGGTTTCGGTTGCCGGCGACGAGAAGGAAGCAGAGCAGAGTCTGAAAGGGTTGAGCGCGGCGGGCGGTTACATTCGGCATGAACTGGTGAGACGTCTTGGTATCCGCCAGGCTCCGGAACTCAAGTTCGTACTCGACCACTCCGATGAGTACGGCGGCAGGATCGAAGAGCTACTACATCGAATTCAGAAAAGGAAGCGTTAGCTTCGGACCTGGGACCACTAGGATGTTGAACGAAGTTCTGAATCAGATTGGGAGAAGACAGAAGTTCATTCTTACCTCGCATGCCCGGCCGGATGGCGATGCGGTCGGCTCGGCCCTGGCCTGCTGCCAGATTCTGCGCAGCATGGGTAAACAGGCGAACGTCGTCCTCAGCGATGGCGTGCCGGGCGTCTACCGCCCGTTGCCCTTCAGCGATTCGGTGCTGCAAACCACCGAGAACGCTCCCCAACCGGAGGCGGTCATTATCCTGGAATGCGATAGCGTGCAGCGTACGCGCTTGACTGGCCTGGAGCAACACTACCTCATCAACATCGATCACCACTCGACCGCCCGCCCGTTCGCTGACCTGAACTGGATCGATCCCAGTGCGTGCGCAACCGCGGAAATGATCTTCCGGCTGGCGCGCCAAGCGGGGGTCCAGATCTCACCCGAGGTGGCCACCTGTCTTTACACCGCGGTACTGACCGACACGGGTGCGTTTTGCTTCGGTGGAACCAACGAGCGAACGTTCGCCTTGGCAAAGGAGTTGGTACATTGCGGCGCCGACCCGGTTCGAATTGCTCATAACGTGTATTTCTCCAGACAGCTCTCCAAGATGCGTTTGCTGGGAGCGGCCCTCACCAGCCTCCACCAGGACGGTAGTCTGGTGTGGATGCACGTGGACCGCGCTACCATGGAACGCTGCCAGGCCCACGACGAAGACTGCGAAGGACTTGTGAACTACGCCCTGGCGATTGAAGGCATCGAAGTGGCATTGTTCTTCCGGGAACAGCTACGAAGGGGGTTTTCGCGTAAGCCTGCGGAGCAAGGGTGCGGTCAATGTGGCCGCGGTGGCCGAGCAATTTGGCGGCGGTGGTCACGAGTGCGCAAGCGGATGCGCCATGCCGGGCCCATTATCGGTCGCCACCGAACGTCTCCTGGCGCAATTCCGGATTCGCGGTTACCAGGCTCATGTGCAGTAGCTATCGGCTAGAGCAGTTTCACATTTGTTGCATTGGAGTGGAGCACGCTTCGCAGTCTGCGAAAAAATGTTTCTCGCGGTTTGGGAGGGGCACAGCTTTATCGCCTGCACTGGGCCTCCGGGGAAGGGCGCGCTGATACGCTATTTGTTTTTGTCATCATGAGACGTCATATTTGCCTGTGGCAGTCATAGGAATAAAAATTCACCACGGAGGTACGGAGATCACGGAGAAGATTCGATAGAAACCAAAAACTCCGTGCCCTCCGTGTCTCCGTGGTAAAGATTTTTGACGGAGCGGCCTTCAGCCTGACGGAACATCAATCTTGAGACCGACGCCTCCCATCCTGGAAGATCGCACCCGCCGGTCCACCGACGTTCTCGCTCTCATCGCCTTCTGCGGATTCCTGTTTTTTGCCGGCCTGCAAATCGTTGGCCTGCTCGGAGCCGACGAGCCCCGCTATGCGCAAATTGCGCGGGAAATGCTGCAACGCGGCGACTGGGTTACGCCAGTCCTGTACGGTCAGCCATGGCTGGAAAAGCCGCCCTTTTACTACTGGAGCGCCATGCTGGCCTACAAAGCGACAGGCGGCGTGAGCGATTGGGCGGCGCGAATGGCATCGGCAATCCTTTGCTCGCTGATGATCTTTTTCATCTACGTGTGGGCGCGGCACTTTCGCCGGGGGATGCAGCTTGATGCCGCATTGATTACCGCGACTTCAGCCCTTTTGATTGGATTCGGGCGGAGTGCATCCACCGACATGCCCCTGACGGCGATGTTCACCGTCGCGATGCTGTGCTGGTATGGGTGGTATTCCAACCAGAATCGGGGCTGGCTGCTGGGGTTCTACCTTTTTGCCGGACTCGGAACCCTGGCGAAGGGGCCAGTTGCTGTCTTGCTTGCCGGCTTGATCATTGTTGTATTTGCTGCGCTGCGGCGGGATGCCCGGTTGATTCTCCGCACCCTTTGGCCAGCCGGAATTCTCCTGTATCTCGCGGTGACGTTGCCCTGGTTCATCGCCGTTCAGCGTGCCAATCCCGAATTCTTCCGCACCTTCTTCCTTCAGCACAACGTGGAACGCTTTAGCACCAACCTCTATCACCATAGCCAGCCTTTCTGGTTTTACTTGCCAGTGGCGTTGCTGGCGTTGGTGCCGTGGACTGTCTTTGTTGTGGCCGCAGTGGTCGATGCGGTTCGCGACTGGCGTTTTTCGGCACAGCAACCTCCCGGAGTGGAAGATCTGCGCACGTATCTCACGGTATGGTTGCTGGTGCCAATAGCATTTTTTTCGTTGTCGCAATCGAAGCTGCCGGGATACATTCTCCCAGCAATTCCGGCCGGCACGATTCTGCTGGCCAACTTTATCTGGCGCCGCGAACAGGAGGGAGCGAAGCCGAGTGAGTGGATGGGCCTTCTACATGCGCTACTTTCTGCGACCATGCTGGTGGCTGTTTTCCTCATCACTTTCAGGCTGGCGAAGCAGGAACTCACAAAAGCCAATGTCGTCGTTATAGCGGCGCTGGCAATCCTCTGCGCTATTCTCACTGTGGTTGACTCTGCACAACTACGGTTACCGCGTACTTCGACTTGTGACTCTGGTGCCGGTGGTCATTGCTTTCGCCTACACACTGAAGAGCACCGCGGGTGGATCAACCTATTGCAATCGGCGCGACCTGTGGAAGCGGCGATTCACCAGAGCGTTCCCGGACAAATCCCCGTCATTGCGGTCTACGATGTGCCTCCTGGGGTGAGATATGGGTTGGGCGTTCTACGGCAACCGGCCGATCGCCAGCTATGAACAGAATGAAATCCCGCCGTACGATCATCTGGTTGTGGCCGCCAGTGGAACCCAGAAAGAATTGGAATATCGCCTGCCCGGTCGTAGTGTCACGCTCCTGGGTGGCTTCGCACCGCAGCACCTTGATTTTTATGTTGTGTCGGGAAAGGCCTCAGGCCAGGCGCAGCCGTAACAACACCACATCCCATGCCTTTCCACACATCCAGCAAAAAAGCTTCGGCCGCTGGATTCGTCCTCTCAGCGGCCGAAGCCCGGCATTCTAGAAAGCGGTTGCCCGCGAACTCAATCGCCCCTATTCTTTCCCATGAGGCTCCTTGACCGCCATGTGACTGGTGGTTCTCAGCTGGCGGATGAGGCGCGCTCTGATGAGGCGGCGCCGTGTCGCGGTCGGCTCTCATGTTGCGCCGGAGGCTGGCTCACGTGCGGAGCCGGTTGGTTGGCGTGCTCCGGCGGGCGAGGCGTTGCCCTGTTCGTTTCCTGCGGAGACGAATGCCCCATGTTGTGCGCGACGGTGGGATTCTCCGGCCGCGGAGCCTTAGCGTTATTCGGATGCGGTGCGCTCTCTCGTGCCGGCGGACGCGGAACATTCGCTGCGCTATTGCCGTGGGGAGCCGGCTCGGCCTGGTTCACGTGAGCCGGCGGATGAGGCGCTTCCCTGGCCGGTTCCGCGGGAGACGCATGACCCGAGTTGTGCGCAACCGTGGGGTTGTTCGTGTGAGGAGCGGCTGCTGTGTTCGGCCGAGTTCCATTCTCCCGTGTTGGCGGATGAGGAACGGCGTTGTTGGGGTGCGGAACATTGTTCGCGGTGGTCGAGCGCTCGCCGTGTTGCTCGGATGGCCGGCATTGGCATGCTCCGGCGGCCGAGGCACGTTACCGTTGTTCGGCCGCGAATTGTTCGCGCGGTTCTGGGTATTCGACTTGCGGAGCTCGGACCGCAGGGATGTTGTTCACGGGCGCATTCTTCGCTGTTACCACACCCGCACCGTGGAAGGCCGTTGGTTTGGGGGTTGCTGCGACCTCAGGCCGTCCATGATTCACCGACGCCCATTGTGAGCGATCCGTGCGTGCCATCTGCTCATGCTGAGTCTGCACCGACGTAGGAGCAATGTGCCGCTCCCGCAAGGCAGCTTCCTGCGCGGCATTAGGCCGCGCATTGATTCCGCCCTGGCCACCGTTATAGCTGACGCGATTCACAGTGACGTTGTTCACGGTGGTGTTGTAGGTATTGTGGATGTTGGTGACGTTTACGCGATTGACGGCGCGGTTGTAATAAAAATCTCGGCCGTGCCAGTATCCGCCTTCGTAGCCGTTACCGTAGTAGCCATAACCGTAGTTGATACCACCATAAAAGCCGACCTGCGGGCCCCAGTATCCGGCATGCCAGATGTAGGCAGTTCCGCCCCATCCCCAGTAGCCGGGAGTCCATAGAAAACCGACCTGGGAGCCAGCACCCACGTCCCCGGCACCCAGAAATAGCCATCAGGACCATAGGCCCAATAGCCCGGAGTCCAGATGTAACCCGGACCCGGGCACAGAGGCTGTTCATAAACGGGCAACGGCGGTGGAGCGATTCCCACCGAGATAAATACGCCTGCAAATGAAGATAGGGAGCACAGCGACAATACAAGAAGAGCTAACAAAAACAACCGACTGCAACGGAGGACTCGCATATTTCCCTTTCGTGCTCGATCCAGCGCCCGGCCAGTTGCCTGAATACAGCGGCGAAAATCCCTTTGGACTTCGCCAATCTAAACTTTTAAATCTTGCTATTAATACGAACCGAACTCGCAAGTATTAGTTGCTATAGAAACCATCACAGCCACGCGGCAATATTTTTTTAATTTGCGAACCATGCAGGCAACCCTGCTCCGCCGTTTAAGGTTTGCCTCAGACACCAACACGGCACTAGACTGACTCAGCGCCTCCGGACGACGCGCCTATGGCTGCCACCGTATTTCGCCGGTCGCATCAACTGACTAACGTGGAGATCCTCGACCTCAGGCACTTCTCATCTGCCGACTTGCGTCCCCTGCTCGACGAAGAAGTCGAAGTCTGGGGCAACCTGCTGTGCTGGGACTATCGCGGTTCGTCGGACATGATCTTGCGTTACGTCGATGCCAAGATCCTGCCGGGTTATGCCGCGGTCGAACGGGGAAGCATCGTAGGGTACTCGTTCTTCGTGTATGAAGGCAGCAAGGGTGTGGTGGGTGATCTGTTTGTATCGCCGCGTCGCGCGGACGCCCGCGCCATCGAGCTTCAAATGGTGGAGCATGTAATCGAAACTCTGCAGCAGTCGCCGGGCATTCTTCGTGTGGAGGCCCAGTTGCTGACGCATCAAACCGGAGATTTGGCTGCCAACTTTATTTCTTCAGGGTTTCAGCGCCACCGGAGACTCTTCCTCGCCTTGCATTTGCGAGGCGAGGATGCTCCGCACCTGCCACCGGTATGCGTGCCGGAAGACATCCTGGTCCGGCGCTGGGCTGAGCAAGACTACCAACCGGCAGCCGGTGTCATCACCGCCGCCTATCGCGCCCACATCGATTCCGAGATTAATGATCAGTACCGCACCAACGCCGGATCCAACCGCTTCTCTGAATAACATTGTGCGATTTCCCGGCTGTGGCGTCTTCGATCCGGACTCTTCATTCGTGGCCATGCATCGGTCGTCGAATGCGGTGATCGGACTTATTCTCTGCTCACGGGTGAAAGACGACGTGGGACACGTCACGCAAGTGTGTCTGGTGCCGGAGTATCGAGGGCAGGGTATCGGAGAGGGTCTTATTGTCAGTACCTGTAACGCGCTGCGCAACCGCAATTTCAGCCTGCTGTCGCTGACCGTGACCGAAGCCAACTACCGGGCCGTAGATCTGTACAGGAAGTTGGGCTTCATCGAGCTGCGAGTGTTCGATGCGTTTGTGTGGGAAAAGTAGGAAGGCAGGGGCTCTAGGGGTCAGGGGTTAGGGATCAGTGATGCCAACGGCTTCAACTTCCTGCCTTGGATAGAAGCCATCAGCCCGTTGAGTATTCGTCCCAGCTCATCGGTCATGGCAATGATGTTCTCTTTCCGCTCTTGAGGAACATACCCCGGCTTGTGTGCGATGAAGATCTGGGTCTGCACTTCGCACAGCGAGCCGCGCGCGTGACCCAGAAACTGGATATATTCTCCCTTCGTAGCGCGGCCATGACCCTCGGCGATGTTGCTGGGGATAGATACTCCGGCCCGTCGTAATTGGCTGGTAAGTCCATAGATTTCGTGTCCGGGGAAATTTGCGGTGATGGCGTATATCTCAATGACCAGCGAGATAGCCTTCTGCCAGGCGATCAGGTCTTGATAACTCTTCACCTGCATTATCGTCTCCTTTGCGACCGCAGGACCTTAGCGAGCAATCGGCGGGGAAGAATCCAAAAGCGTAGAACTCGAGTGTCCTTCTGACCCCTAACCCCTAACCCCTAACCCCTAACCCCTAACCCCTAACCCCTAACCCCTAACCCCTAACCCCTAACCCCTAACCCCTAACCCCTAACCCCTAACCCCTAACCCCTAACCCCTAACCCCTAACCCCTAACCCCTGACCCCTAACCCCTAACCCCTAACCCCTAACCCCTAACCCCTAACCCCTGATTTTTAGTGTTTAATCAGCCACATCGCCCAGGCTGCAACGATCACTCCGCCGATGAACAGAGCGAAGCAGTATGCTCCATAGCGAAACATGTCGCGCGGGTTACTGCGTTGCGTGATACCGAAAACAGTTGAGGCACAGAGCGCGAACAGCAGGGCGGCATTGAAGTGAGAGAGTTCGAAGGTCATGGTTTCTTGCCGATCGCAATGTGGTGAGCGTCAACCGCGGCGATCACGTTCAGCAATCCTGCCACGACAATGTACTTGGTCCCGTAGTCGGCCACGGCGCGATGAATGTTGCCGATTCCCCAGTCCATACTTCGGGCGATGAAGTAGAGAGCCCCTGCGCCCAAATCGCCGACAAATCCAAGAATGTCGAGCAGGTCGCCCGTGTTAAGCGAGTACACCTTGCCCTGCATGCCGAGTCCGGCGAAGAACATTACCAACACCGCTGCCATCAGCAGCAAACCGCGAATCCAGCGGCGCTGAATGAAGTGTCCGAGACCGGGGAAGAGCCATCCCGCAATCGGAGCAATCATCCCCATCGAATTCTCGCTCGTGCCAGCAGCTTTGGTAGGACGCCGCGCCACAGTAGCTGTATTTTGCGGATTCGCCATCAGACCTGCACCAACTCGTTCTGGATGCGGCCGGTAACTTCGCCCTTCCCGTTGCGGATGATCATATTGATCTCGCTGCGCACGCCGAACTCCGGCAGGTAAATTCCGGGCTCGACCGAGAAGCAGGTGTTGGGCAGGATCTCGCGATCGTCTTTGGTCTCGAGGTTGTCCAGGTTCGCGCCATTGGCGTGAATGTCGCGCCCGATCGAGTGTCCGGTGCGATGGATAAAGTACTTGCCATAGCCCTTGCTGGTGATGTGGTCGCGGACCGCTTCGTCCACCTCCCAGCCCTGAATTTTCTGCTTGGCGTCAAAGGCTTGTTTGACCTTGTTGATGCCGACGTTGCGGGCGTCGCGAACGATCTCGAACACTTCGCGCTGCTTGTCGCTCGGCTTACCGATCACGCCCGTCCAGGTAATGTCGTAGTAGACGCTGTCGGGATCGTTGATCTTGGCCCAGAGGTCCAGCAGCACAAAGTCGCCCTCACGGATCGGGGCGGAGGTTGCCGCTGTAGGCTCGTAATGTGGGTCACCACTATGCGCGTTCACGCCAACGATGGGCGGATCGTCGGTTGTCAAGTTCTCGCGCTTAAATGCTTCCATGACCCATTGCTGCATTTCGAACTCGTGCGTGCCGCCGTTACGTACCCTTCGAGCCATCTCCGGAAAGAAGGCAGCTGTGATTTTGTCGACCGCATCACGGGCCTTGAAGTGGGTCGCGATCTGCGCGTCGGTCAGGGTGGCTTCAAAGCGAGCCACCAGGTTCGCCGAGCTGACAATCTCTTTGCCGAAACTGCGCACCAATTCCAGCATGCCGCCATCGACCAGCGAGATATAGGGAATCTGGTTGTTTGGCGAGTACTGCATCACCACCGTGCTGTACGGCTTCAGCATGGACTCGAGGTTCTGCCACAGCTCCTGCCATGCCGAGTATTCCAGCTTCTTCCCGGGCAGTGAGTCGAGATGATGGCTTTCGATGCGATGCACCAGCTTTACTGGCTCGCCACTGGCAGGGACCACGTAGAACCAGCGGCGGGTGACCATCATTTTTTGTGGCAGGCCCAATATGCTATAGGCAATCGCGTCGCGGTGATGGTGATCGTAGAAGAGCCAGCAATCGTTGTGGCTGTCGCGCAGCGCAGCCTGAATTTCTGAGAGATTCATGCGTGTTCTATTGTAAACGAGAGCACCGGTACGGGCAGGTTTTCACCACAGAGGCAGACAGAATCAAAAGCAAGAGCAACCGCGGATTTCACGGATGAACGCGGATCAATCAGGGCGAAGAGACCACGGCCAATGCTAGTGGCTAAAGGCTAGTGGCTAAAGGCTAATGGCTAAAGGCTAATGGCTAAAGGCTAATGGCTAATGGCATTCGGTCTCTCGGTGTCTCTGTGGTGAAACTTCAAGTTCTTCCCAGTGCCGTTGACTTCCCTTGGTTCTTGGCTAACACTCGCGTGCGGGTGACAACAGGTAGGGTTTCGCAGGCTGTTCGCAACACCAGCCTTGGCGTCCGCTCGCGGATCGTCATCAGATACTCAACGGTCTGTTTTGGGTTCGCCTTGGTCGCCTCGCGCAGGAGCCAGCCCAGACCCTTCTGCACCATGTCGTCATCGCTCGTCAGCAGCATCTCGGTGATGCGCTGGATATCACCGAAGTTCTTGTGGAGCCGCGTGCTATGGATGAGGCTCACCGCCGCAGCCCGCTGATGCCACCGCTTGCGCGCCTTGGCCCAGCGAGGTGGCCGCGACAAGAATGCATCGTTCGCGGCGATCATTGGACCGATGAGGTAATGCACCAACGCGTCGTGATCGGCCCACGTGGTGACTCGGTCCAGCCAGCTTTCGAACAACTTGAATTCAGGCTTGCTGAACTCTCCAACCGAATCTTGCAGTAGGAACACCGCGAAATTCTTCTCCTCCAGAACCTCTCCGCGAAAGAGCTGATCGGCAACTTGCAGCAAGAATGGCAGACCGTTCTCGGCGATGATTGTCCGTCGAAATCGGCTAGCAACCTTACGAAGTTCGCCGGCATACCAGCCGCGCGACTGGACCTCATGCTTGAAGAAGCGCTGAACCTCTTCGGTGTGCGGCGCCGAGCCGCCATTCTTGATTACGGTACGAATATGTTTGGCGATATAAGCTGGGGTCTTTTTCATGGGAGTTATCGGCCATCAAACCAAGCCAAATTTACAGTAAAGGGACGCCACAAAGCAGTGACGTCAGCGCTCGGCAGACGTCTCTCAAAAAGACGGAAAAGCTGGTATCTCGCCGGCTCAAGAGCGTGCGTGAGAACTTGTTTGGGTCGGTCTGGAGAACGATTGCGCGAAATCGAGCCCCGCAGGGGCGGAATAATATTAGCCCAGGGCGTGAGCCCTGGGTAGATTGAGAAAAATTAACGAGTCCCTTCAGGGACGGCACAATTCTTGCAGTGTGAGGCCCATCCGGCCCCTTTTTGTAGGAAGCCGATCGATCAACCGACCGCCGCCGCGGTGGTCTCGCTTACCGGTCTCGGCAGCAGGAACCTGTCATAAATCCACAATAGAATTGCGGTCAGCACGCCTACTCCCGTGATCACCCACCACATCATACCCGGCTGGTGTTTCACCTCGCCAAAGTAGTGGATCAGAAATCCGCCGAACTTTCCGCCGATCAATGACCCGATTCCCAAAGGCAGAAAAGCGAAACCCATGTAGGTTCCTTGTTGGCCGGAGGGCGCGAGCCGGGAAATGTATTCGTAGTAGCGGGGTGACTGAGTAATTTCGCCGAGCGCAACCGCGACCAAGGTAAGGACCACGCCGGTCACCGTTGGTCTGACGATCAGGATGATCCACGCCAGGGCGGTAAGCAGTGTGCCCATGATGATGGCGCTGAAGGCGCGGAACCTCTGAGTAAAGATGTTGACCGCGACCGTGAGAGCAATCACTACCAGCGGACCGGTTACCAGCAGGAGTTCGGTATCGGTGTGGGGATTGATGTAGTCGTGAACATAAAGCGGCAGCGTGATGAACTCCTGCCAATAGACGATCCAATAACCGGTGAAGATCAGCAGAAACAGCATGAAGCGCGGATTGGTGATGACGGTCCAGAAATTTCTGGCGGCCTGCGACAGACTGGTGGTTTGAACTTCCTCCGTGCGCCGCGGCTCCCGAAAGAACAGCAACACGCCCAGGAACATCAGGAATACGCTCAACGCAGCCACGCGAAAGACGTTCTCCACGCGCATGCGCTGATGAACATACGAAGCCACATAAGGGCCCGCTGCGCCGCCGATGTTAACCAGCGTGTAGTAGATGGAATATCCGATGGAGCGGACGTTTTCCTTCGAGGCGCGCGCGGTGGTGCCGACGACGCTGGGCTTCACCAGCGCGATTCCCAGCGCCGGCAGAGCCAGAACGAAGGTCGCCAGGACGACCAGTGGCACGTTGTCACGAATTGGCGCCAGCCATGGCGCGCCTAACGATCCCAGCAGGAAATAGGAGCAGCTCAAGATCAGGTAGGCCACCGAGAGCGCGCGGCGGAAGCCCATCCGGTCGGCGACTGTTCCCCCGAAGACAGCCAGAAACCACACCAGCCCGCCGAAGAATCCGGTGAGGGTGCCCGCCTGCTCGGTGGGAAATTTCAGGACTTCATGGAGGTATCGCGCCAGCGAAGCGAACGCCGCATAGTAGGACAGCCGCTCGAACAACTCGCTGATGTTGGCGACCCAGAAGGGGCGCTCGAAGCCCACACGAATGTCGTGCCAACGCTGCGCAAAGCTCAAAATGTTCTCCTAGCACAGTTGTCAGTAGTCTCTAGCCAGTTGCCAGAGAGGCGCGCCGGGGCTCGGTCTACGGCTAACCCCTGACACCCGGCCTTTTACCCAACAGGCGCTCTTCGACTTTTGCGGCACTGAGCCCGCGCACGCGAATGATTTTATTTCGGCTGCTTTCCCCGGCGGCTATCGTAACCGACGAACGGGCCACATTCAAAACTTCCTGCCAGAAATTCAATGCAAGCGTGATTGGCGCGGCCTTCCACTGGAGGCGCTGTCAAGGCCAGCTTCAGTGCGTCGCCGATCTCGCCGGTGATGGCGTTCTTCCTGGCGCGGGGATGCACCTTCACCTGAAATGTTGCCCCGGATGGCGTGTCGCGGATAGGGATCATGGCTTCGGCCGCTCGCCAAAGATCGCGGTGCCGATCCGTACGCAGGTCGAGCCTTCCTCGATCGCCACTTCGAAGTCATGCGACATGCCCATCGAGAGCTGGTCGAGATTGACGGCCGGAAAATTACGTGCGGCGAGACGGTCGCGCAATTCGCGGAGCTGTCGGAAGTAGGACCGCGCTCCTTCGGGATCTTCGGTGAATGGCGGGACTGTCATCAGCCCGCGGATGCGCAGGTTCGTCCAAGCGGGAGCGCCGGTAAGAATGCGTTCGAGTTCGGAAGAATCAGGTGCGATGCCGCTCTTGGCCTCTTCACCGCCGACATTGATCTCGATCAGTACGTCGAGCGTTTTGCCGAGTTTTTGGGCAGCTGCATTCAGGCGTTCTGCCAGTTTTGCGGAATCGACGGAGTCGATCGCGTGGAAAACCTCGGCGGCCTTCGGAGTCTTATTGGATTGCAAGTGGCCGATCATGTGGAACTCAGCGTCGTGCAAGCTCGCGAGAGCACCTATCTTTTCGGAGAATTCCTGCACACGGTTTTCGCCGAACAACCGCTGGCCAGCTTCGTAGGCTTCGATAATCTTGGCCGCAGGCTGGGTTTTCGAGACGGCCATCAAGGCAACGTCGTCTGCGTTTCTTCCGGCGCGCTGCGCCGCGCGCGCAATGCGCTCGAGGATGGCGGAAAGGTTGGATGCGATGGTCATTGCTCAATGAAATGTACGGGCTTTCGGCAGAGCTTCAGGTTGTTGAGTCATCGTTTCAACAACCTAGTTGAATGAGATTTCTAAGATCTGAGCTCAAGACGTTCGAGTGCCGAAGTGCCAACGTCCGAGCGCCTTGGGCGCGAAAGATGATAGCCCAGCGCCTAAGCTGGATGATTCATGCGCATCTCGCGCTTTGAAGGGGCGCGGCTTCAGCCGCGCCGTAAGCTGCTACTATGAGCATGGCTTTAGCCACTGGGGGACCTCGGGGTTGGAATGAAGTGCGAATTCCCTCAGGGGCTGAAGCTCAAAACTTTACGCCGCGTAACGGCATGGCTAAAGCCATGCCCCTTCAAACCCACGAAACAAGGTCCCGCGAGCGGGACTGCTCCCTTCAGCATCCGGCAGCGATGGCGGATCCCGGCCTAAGGACTAGTTCTTCTACATAGGCGCCAAAGCAGCAGATACCTCAGCTACATAATTGCCGTCGGCGGCGCCGGTTCATCTGGTCGGCCCGCATTGGCCAGCGGCACGCGAACCATCACGATGGCCAGGATCGCCAGCACGATGAATCCCGAAATAACATTTGGGTGCTGGAAGATCACGGGCAGCGGCCACTGTTTGTACTTGAAGACGGCTATCACAATCCCCATGAGCGCCTCGCCGGCAATAAATCCTGAGGCGGTCAGCACCCCGGCATTCTCCACGCGGGCTTTCTGCGCATCGTTGAAGTCCTGGCGGTCGCGAAGCTTGTCGGTGATCCAGCGAATCATGCCGCCCAGGAAGATGGCGAAGGTGGTCTCCAGCGGCAGATACATACCGACGGCAAAGAGCATCGGACTCTTCACTTCAATCATGATCAACGCGATGCCCATCAGGATGCCGACTACGATCAGCGGCCATGCCATCTCGCCGCCAACGATCCCGCTCGAAAGCATTGCCATCAGACCGGCCTGCGGAGCCGGAAGCTGGCGGTCGCCGAAGCCGATGCCGCCGCTGTTGATGTTGGCCTGATTCAGCAACAACAGCACCGGAAGCAGCGCAAAGCTGGCGACCGCTATGCCCATGAAGTCGCCAATCTGCATTTTTGCGGGAGTGCCGCCCAGGATGTGTCCTACCTTCAGGTCCTGCAACATCTCGCCAGCTACGGCGGAGGAAATGCAGACCACGGCGGCCACACCGAGTACGGCAGCGACACCGTGGATTCCTGAGACGCCCATCAGCACCATGAGGATCGCCGAGATGACCAGGGCCGCCAGGGTCAGGCCAGAGATAGGGTTGTTCGACGAACCGATCAGTCCTACCAGGTTCCCCGACACAGCCGCAAAGAAGAAGCCGACGATGATCATCACAATCGCCGCTACCATGCCCGGACCCCACGAATCCGCGTAGCTCTTGTACAGGAAGACCATGCTGATCAAAACGACCAACAGCCCGCCGAACACAAACTTGGCGTTCAGGTCGCGTTCCGTACGGGCCGTGCCGGCGTGTGCGGCGGCGGACTTCTTCAAGTCCGAGACTGCGCGCGCCATGCCCGAGCCTAGGCTCTTACGCATCCGGAACAGCGTGAAGCAGGCGCCCACCAGCATTCCTCCGACAGCGATGGGGCGCACGATGAAGCTCCACACCGCCCCAGCCTGTCCGGCCCAGAATGCGTTATCGGGAAGCGTCGTGCCCGCCGGTGCGAACTGCGCGACAAGGGTCGGACCGCCCAGGAACAAGATCAGTGGAACCAGCAGGCCCCACGCGATCACGCCGCCGGCAAAATTCAGCGAAGCCAGCCGAGGACCAATGATGTAGCCGACGCCGAGGTATGCCGGGCTGATAGCCGGCGCAGACATTGTTGTCACTGCTCCCGCAGGCAGCTTTGCGGCCGTGGCGCTGCGGCCCATGCGGACGAAGCTGGTGCCGAGGTTGCCGACGTTCACGATGAAGTCACGGCTCGCGCTGAACAGGCTGAACTGTCCGAGCAAGTAAACCAGGCCGCCGAAACCCATGTTGCCGAAGAGAATCTTCGCGGCGCGGCTACCCTGTTGTCCGGCAATGTGAATCTGCGATGCGGCGACTGACTCCGGGAAGGGAAGCTCGGGATCTTCCACCATCACTCGCCGCAGCAGGGTCACAAAAAGAATGCCAAGCACGCCACCCACCAGCATCAGGATTGACGATTTCCAGTAAGCATGCTCGAAGTCGAAGACCGGCCACGCGCCGGAGATGACGAACGCCGGGATGGTGAAAATCGCGCCCGCAGCCACCGATTCGCCGATCGAGCCGACGGTTCGCGCAATGTTCTCCTCCAGGATCGAGCCCTTCATCATGCGTAACACGGCCATGCCGATGACAGCGGCGGGATACGTGGCGGCGATGGTCATGCCGGCGCGCAGGCCCAGATAGGCATTGGCCGCACCCAGAATCACGGTCAGGACGAGGCCGAGGAGCACCGCCCGAAGCGTGAACTCCGGCATGGTTGTGTTGTCGGGAACGTAGGAACGAAACTTCTTTTCCGGTGTGCTGATGGTGGTACTCATCTATGAAGACCTCGCGCGGCGCAGCAAAAAGGGGCGACGGCGCAAGTTAGCACGCCAGCGGCACTTGTTACAAGTGCGGCCGCAAACAGGGAGTGATGAAATCTCGGTGAAATCCTTCCTGCGGAACCTTCTCCAGCATTGCGCGTTCTGCATCGAAGCTCATATACTGTGCTGTCACGGTGCTTCGGGACCGGATCAGGGTCCCCGACGAGTTTTGACTCGTTGGGGTGATCGGACGGGCGTCAACCATCGCTCCTCTGGCACCCGGAGGCACCGGCGACGGGTCCTCGATGCGCGTCCGCAGCGGCGCGTGATCGGATAGTTGGAGGGTCGTCTTCAGCAGTCGTGAGACGCTAGAGCGAGACCGGCGAAGTCAGCACGCCCAGCAACGTGCCGTGGTCTTCGCGCCCTTGCAAGCCCTCCTTCGCAACGTTTTCTCCGTCCTTTTCCCTTCTGATTGCAGACTGTGTAACACCCCGCTCAATAACGTTTCCCGGATTCCTGTCTGTCCTGAATGTCTTGCCGCCATTGTCCCGGTGCGCGAGCCGCAGTGCGTGGTTTGCGGCGATCGCCTGTTCAGCGCTCAGTTGCTGATGGGCGACGGCCGATGCCAGAACTGCCGAGACTTTGAACCCGAGTTCGCGCGGGCTGTTTCTTTCGGCGAATACCAAGGCGGCCTTCGCGGTTTGGTTCATCTGCTGAAGTACGAGAGCGTTCTTCCGGTCGCGTCAGTGTTGGGCCGAATGCTGGCCGACGCCATCACAGAGCTTCTCCCCGGTTGCGGCGATACGCCTCCGTTGATCGTCCCGGTTCCGCTGCACCAGAGCAAACGCAGTGAGCGTGGATTCAACCAGGCCGAGTTGATCGCTCGTGCCGCGGTGAAACGCTTACCGCAAGCAGTTGAAATTGCGACGGGAGTACTGGTTCGGCAGCGCGCGACCATCTCGCAAGTCGGCCTGAGCCGCGAAGAGCGCATCGCGAACATGCGCGACGCATTTCGCGTTCGCGACAAGCGCCGGGTGCAAGGCCGCACCGTGATTGTCGTGGACGACGTCATGACGACCGGAACCACGCTTTCGGAGTGCGCCCGGGTGCTGAAGCAGGCTGGCGCAGAACGAGTTTGGGCGGCGACCGTGGCCCGTGCTTTTCAGGGCGCGGCTCCACGGAAACGCTGCCAATCACGGGGATGAGGAGGAAGTCGAAGCGGTGGCTCTCACGGCTTCGGTCTAACCGGGTATGTCCATGTCGGCCCATAGCGCAGCGTCCCGATACGGCAAGTCGCTTGCCGGATGTATGCATCACGCCCGCGTCGCCGGTGACGAACCGCCGCAGTGGACGGAGATGCACGCACCGGTGCTGGTGCTCAATGCTTCCTACGAGCCAATCAACGTTTGCGCCGCCCGCCGCGCCATCATTCTGGTGCTGAAGGGCGTGGCCATGATGGAAGAGGCCAATGGACACTATTTGCACGCGGCGCGCATCGCGATGCATGTGCCTTCGGTTATCCGTCTGCTGGAATACCGGCGCATTCCCCACCAGACGCGCGCCCTCTCGCGCAAGAACATTCTGCTGCGCGACCGCAACACCTGCCAATATTGCGGAAAGATCCTGGCCGCTGGCGAATTGACTCTCGATCACGTTATCCCGCGTTCGCGAGGCGGAGCTTCGACGTGGGAAAATCTAGTCGCCTGCTGCCACTCCTGCAACCGCCGGAAGGGCAATCTGCTGCCTCACGAAGTCAGCATGAAACTCATGCGGGAGCCGCGCGCTTTCAACCTGCATACCAGCCGGCACATCATGCGCATGATGGGGCGCTCCGACTCCAAGTGGCGCAAGTACCTGTTCTACTGAGCCGGTGGTCCGCCAGCGCCCGGCGTTGCGCGAACAAGTTGTATGTGCCCCGGCATCCTCGCTGCCTAACCTCATTTTTCGCACAGAGTTTTGTGTAATTTTTTCCGGATCACGCCGGGTTGCCAAGGATGGGTATCAGAGTGCCCAATCTTACCCAGCTAAATGCCCTTTTTGTTCATCGCTGAAGCTCCCAAGGGCGTAGTAATCAACTAATTACGGGTATTTTTCCTCTTTAAAAATGCCATGGAAACTGCACCGTGCACGGATTAGCAAGGTTTCCGGTAGTCGCCATTTTGCAGGGACGCATCTTAAGTTCTAGGTGCAAGCCTTACACCAGTCGGAGAATCAATGGATAACGTTCTAGACCAGATCGTAGAAGCTTTGCGGGACTCTGGTTCCAAGCATTTTCCTCAACATGCGCCGTTGCAGGGAGTTCGAGTCGTGGGACACACCCCGAAGCCCGACCACTGCACCTACGAAATCGTGTTGGACTTTGACCGCAAGAGTGAGCGCGTCAATGCAAAGATCTATCGCGGTGGAAAGTCGGCGTCGCGAGGGTCGCAGGGGCTGGCCAAGAACGAGATTCAGAATTTGACGTTTGCGTATCAGGCTTCCGCCAAGCGAAAACTCCCAGGGATACCGCGTCCGGTCGGCAACTTCACGGAACTCGGCGCTGTGGTCAGCACCAAGGTCAATGGCCTGCCCTTGCAAAGCATCGTTATGAAGGCGGCGTTGTTGCCCGACGCGGGCAATCACGGGCTCTTAAAAATAGCCGCGAGCCAAGCCGGCGAATGGCTGCAACAGTTTCACAAGGCGACCTCGGTTACGGCGACCTCGTTGGATACCGGCGAAATTCTGGCGGACATGGAAACGCTCTGCGCTAGAGCGCGGAAAGACGGACTGCCAGTAGAGTCAACTGAGGCCGTCCTGAACAATGCCAGTAATACCCTTCGCCAACAGAAGAAACCGGTGCGGTCTTCCGCAATCTTGAATGACTTTGTTCCGCTCAATGTGTTGGTGGCGGAAAGCGGAGTTGGCTTTTCCGAGTTTGCCAACTTGCAGCAGCAGGGCAACTCACTGCATGATGTCGCGATGTTTCTGGCTGCGGTCGAGGCTTTGGAAAAATATCCATTTTGCAACCGCAGCATAACCACCCCAGTGCAGGAAGCCTTTATGCACGGCTACGGGATAAGCGGGCAGGAGCAACAACTGCTGACTGTGCTCAAGATGAGAGTACTTCTCCAGATGTTCGCGCAGGGGCGGACGGTCAAGGAAACCGCCATCCGCAAGAAAGTTATGTGGGCCAACGTGATGAAGCGCTTTATCCAGCAGGCAGCTGAGCGGTCCATGGCGCCTGCAGCATGAGGAAATCCCCTTTTCGCGCTTCGCAGAAACTTCTATCTGTGCTTTAGGGAAACTCTGATTAAGTCCTGTTTCTAGAAGGGGACGGCCTTCAGGCCGTCCGTCACGTGGCAAAATCACTGCGGCTTTAGCCGCTGAGGGACTTCGTCGTGACTTAATCAGACTTTCCTTAGGTCTGATTGGACGTTAACCACTTTGTAAGAAGCGAAGAGCAAACAGCGACAAGCCGCTTTCTACTGCTTTGGCGGCGGCGTTTTGCTCGGCTGCTGGGTCCCCGACTGCGGCGTGTCCTTCGAGATTTCCTGGCCCTCGTAGATGATCTTCGACTTGGCTCCAAAGCGCTTATAGTTGGTGTACTTCACCACTTGCTTTACGTGAACGTCGCCGGTGGAAAAGTGAAGCTCGTCGTCCACCTTGGTGTAAACCGGAAACCAGTACTGCCCGTCAATTTGTTGCCGCCAGGTGGTGAACTGTGGAAACAGGTTCTCGCCTTCCCCGTGATGCTTGCCAACGCCGATGTCGGGAACGTTCTTGCCATAGGTCTTTACGATTTGAAAGTCGTGATCGTCAACCCAGATGCGCCCTTGGAAATAGCGCTTGTTCTTTAGGATTTGCTTGGGCGCAACATCGAAGACGTAAGTTCCGAGCTCGTCTTCTTTTTGCTTGCCGACGTAAAGGATGGAGTATTCCGGAATCTCGTCGCTGGTCAGCACGAATGGCAGGCGATGCTGAATGTCGTCGAAATCCTCGCGCGTCATGGAAATCCGCTGCAAGCTCGACTGCGGAGCAAACACGACCTGCTCGATCCGGCGGCCCTGGTCGTCAAACAAAACATCCACCACCTGGCGGTACTCACCATCGACGGTGTCGCCGTCGAGCGTTTCTACCATCACGTCCTGGCGATACGTGTATTGCTCGCGCGCAATTTTGAACTGCTTTTCCTTGGCGGCAAAGCGCTGGACGATCTCGTCCACTGTGATGCCGGTGGGTTGCGACGGGTCGAGTTGGCCCTCGCCACGGTCGGATGCCAGAGCAGGAATCGCCAGACACAACGTGAGCAGCAACAATGAGAACGTCAGGAAACGCGAGGGGATTTGGTGGAACTTCATTGGGAATGGTCCTTTGACACTATTGTATTCGATGCACGCCAGATGCCGCTGATTCGGCGACTGGAGGCACGGAGATCACTGCGCAGAAACCAAAACCCGAGTTCTCGGGGCTGTCCGGGGTGAATGATTTTCGACGGGTAGCGTGAATTCTTAAGGCGAACTCACCAGTGCATCGTTAACCTTTGTGAGAAACTCATGTGGGCCCTTCTCCCTGCGGATCACTTCGTCGGGACACTGAGAATTCGCTGTCATACCAGGCAATCACGGCAACCTGTAGGCGGGGGTTCGCCGCCTTGATTTCCTCGCAGAGCTCCAACCCCAGCTTGTGATTCTGTTCCGAATCGACGATTACCAGATCGCATAGGAAGTTCTTGCAGACGGCACGTGCTTCGTCCACCGTATGGACCGCACGCACTTCGTATCCGCTGCTTTCGAGAATGGTCTTGCGGGTTTGGATCAGATAGAGATCGTCCTGTACCATCACTATCTGCTTACTGGAATTGTCCATAAACTTCTCTTGCTTTCAATTCTTGTGTGATGATTGTAGAAACTCACGCGCCTCTAGGGGATGTTGAAAAAGTCGCCGCGACGAAGAGAACCGCAGATTTCTCGGGGCTGAAGCGCTCAGGCGTCGTCTTGTTCTCCACGATGAAAGCCTTGACCTGGTTGTCGTCGAGGTCGCGTGCCCAGATGACCGAGATGTCGCACCACGGAGAGTTGCCGATTCACTTTTTCTGGCCATTCAAGACCCAGGTATCGCCTTCGCGCTTTGCCGTCGTCGTCATGCCGCCGGAGGTTCCCGAACCCACCAGGGGCTCGGTCAGGCCGAAGCAGCCGATTTTTTCCCAGCGCGCCATTGGCGGAAGCCTCTTCTGTTTTTGTTCCTCGGATCCGCCAAGATAGATGGATCCCATCGCCAAGCCATTGTGGACACCAAAGAACGTTGCAATCGATGCGTCGCAGCGCGCCATTTCCAATTGCAACCAGCCCAAACAAAAGTGCGCTTCCACCCCGGCAGCCGTAGCCGTTCATTGCCACGCCGCCGATGTTAAGCTCCTTTATGTCTGGCAACAGTTCAAAGGGAAAGGCATCATCCACCCAGTACTTCGTGATGATGGGAGCAACCTTGTTTTCCATGAACGCGCGTACCTGTTTCACAACTGCCAGTTCGTCGGGGGGCAAGGTCTCCGCGAGTTCGTAAAAGTCACTATTCGGCGGCGGCAGTTGCTTTGGCGTTACGAAAGGTTTCTTGGGTAACGATTTCGGTGCTTCAACTGGAACGTTTGCTGTTGCCAATTCATTTCTCCTTCGCCTTGCGCCCGGTTGATCAGGACGCGTTTTGCCCAGCCGGGCGTCGCGATCGACAGTGGAGCTTGAGCACGGCGGATGCCATCTTCAAGAAACGTTTTCGGTGGTGGAAAACACTTGAGGGAGCAATAGATAGAAGGAAACACCACGCCATCTGCTGTTTCATGCCAAATAGCTCGTGCCAGTTGGCTACCACGCGCCAAGCGGTTGGCAGGCTCTTGCCAGGGACGATGGTGCAAAAATGAGAAAGGGATCTTGACGGTTGTTTTCGTCAATAACTTAGGGCCAGCGCGAATGGCAAGTTAGTTGCACTTTGCAAACGTGCTCGACAATTTGTGTTCACATTAAGGAACTATCGATGCCAGACGCTAAAGCAAACATCCTCGTAGTGTTTTACTCTCGTGACGGCTCCGTAGAAGCACTTGCTAAAGCCGTTAGTGATGGGGCCCGTCAAGCCGGCGCCGAAGTCCGGCTTCGCCGCGTTCCCGATCTCGTTTCCCCGGAGGTAATGGCCAGAGTTCCGGGCTGGGAAGAGCGGAGCAAGAGGATGCTCGCCGAGTACGGAGCCCCGACACCGGCCGACGCAGAGTGGGCAGATGGAATCATCTTTGGCACCCCGACGCGTTTTGGTAACACGTCGGCGGAGTTGAAAGCATTCATCGACAGCCTTGGGGGCCTCTGGTTTCAAGGTAAATTGAACGGGAAAGCGGGCAGTGCCTTCACCTCCACAGCAGGACCGCACGGAGGAAACGAGACGACGGTGGCCTCGCTGTACTTCCCGATGGCCCACCTGGGGTTCATCATTGTGCCGACCGGCTACACTCACGAGAAGCTTGTCCAGGGCCATGGGACGCCGTACGGAGCGTCATCGATTTCCGGACAAAACAGCGCCCCGCCGACGGCTGACGAACTTGAGGTCGCAAAGCATCAGGGTGCGCGCGTCACGCAGGTGGCCGCAGCTTTGAAGGCTGGAACGGTAATCTGACTTGTTCAAGCAGGTCTCGGCCCCTCACTTTGTCGAACCGTTCGAAGAAGCTGCATCGCACGCTCGGTAGAAGAGGTCGTGAAAAGAACGTTTAGGAGTAACCCGGGATGTCTATCACTCTTACTACCATTTGCGTTGCGGCGCTGTGTCTGTTGATCGTGATTTGGATCAAACGCGTAAGGGACGGGCATGAGCTAGAGATGCACAGCATCACACCAGAGGCCCTCCACACATTGCTGGCCTCAAATCAAGAGGTACGTGTCTTTGATGTTCGGCAACCGCTGGACTTATTGGCCAATACCGAGATTATTCCCGGCGCGACGAGGATTCCCCCCAAAGACGTGCTTCAAAATCGGCCACTCATTCCGAAGGATAAGTCGTTTACTGCACTTGCCCCGGTGATAAAACCAGCCGAGTCGTCTTGCGTCGAGCGCGTTCCATGCATTTCTTGCGGATCAAGTTTCTCAAAGGTGGATTGGCGGCCTGGAAAGCGAAAGGGTATCCGGTCGAGCCATACGAAAAGCCTTTCCACCTTGACACGGCAAACTAGGTCCGTTCTTCAGCTATGGTGGCTGTGAAGACGGTAGAACGCTTGTGCCAAGCGTTCCCAAGCCCGAAGCACGAGCGGGAGACGATATCCAATAGGCACCCGGGGCCGTCAACAGACGGACTTTCGGCCCATGATTTCTGCCCACGTTTATAGTACCCCTGACGACTTAACAGTGGTTTATGCAGCCACCTGAGACCTGCTAAGTTGTTGTAAATACTGTTTAACGCAACTCTGAAAAGGCCGGCGTCGGCGGTTCAACTCCGTCCCTGGCCACCACATTTTAAAGCAGTTACCCCCTAATTCCTGATTTCGCAACACTCTTCAAATAGACTACATCGTGGGCGGGAACGCGCCTTCGCCAGGGTTCTCAAATTCGTAAGAGGCCTATATTGAATGGCTTAGACCTTCCACAACCATCCCGAGGGCAGAATTAACAAAGCTGCACAGCAAGAACATCAGGTTTCTGACAGCAACTGAAGCCCTTCCTGCGATTCTTTTAGCTAGGAGGACCAGCGTGCAATTGCCTACCCAGCCTGGAAGGTCCCTAGAACAATCCTCGCGATCGGGCTCAGGGGTCTCAGCTTCGGAGGGAATATGGCCTGGGCTGCCGCGCCCAACCTTCTAATCGCAGATGGTGGACTCCAAGGTCCTGGCCTGTGTCAACGATCACCTTGAGGGCAAAAACCACTTTGTCGGTATCAATATGCTGGAGTGAGATGCCTGCGCACTCTGCAGTGACTTGCTGCACCACATCCGGCGACGCAACGGACGAATTTAGGTGAGCGGGCGAAAGAGAAAGCACTTGCACAGACAAGATAGGCAAAAAGTCTCTGGCTGAGCCGAAATGCCCGTCTCTTACTCACTTAATTCACCTCTACGTGCTCAGCGAATTTGCTCATGCGATCCGCGATATACCGATCAATCAGGCGAGGCAGTTCGGTATTCATGCGGGCCACCATGTGGTCCTCCGCGGCCTGCAGTCGGGGATCAATGGAATCCAGCTTCTGGTCGAGCGCTTTCATACGCTGGTCCACCTGTGGCGCGAAATATTGCACCGAACTGTTCGCCTGCTGCTGTAGGTTCAGGATGGCCTGCTTGTTCTCGGCCACCAACTGGTTCTGGTATACAAGCAACCCTGCCATGATCAGCACGACAAAAAGTAAAACCATAGTCAACTGATGCAAGCGATTCAGCTTTTGCTCCATACGAACGTCCTCGCTGCGCGATTTTATTCCGACCGGTATTACTCCAGGTGATTGTTTTGCAGGCGGAGAAAACCCTTTTCCCATCCAATCCACAGGCTCGCATTTTCAAGGTTTCACTACTGGTTTTTGCCCCCGCACATACAAGATCAAGTCTGGTACTCCCTCCGCCGAATCGCAATTGCGGTTGTGGCGATCATCAAAACGATAAAGACGCCTTGAATGCAGAGATACTTCGCCAGCTCGTCCGTCCTGCTCAGATTCTCGGCACGAAAAAATTTATAAGCACAGGCCTCCTGTCCAGGCGGGCTGACTATGCGTTAGCGATGGTACTCCCGAATGATGTGGTGCAACAGGCTACGCTCATCCCTGCGATGTTGGTGGCCGGCGTCGAGCATAGTCGCACAGTTTCGTGAGCACCCGCTTGGGGCCCTAACCTCGTCAAGCCCGCGACGCTTCCTTTATATTCATAGCGCGACTTGCAGGGCGTGACTCAAAGGAGTCACGTACCGCATCGGCAAGAATATTGTCTCTGCAGTGGCGAATCATGGGACCGAACTGCAGGGCGTCCCTCTCGCGACCGCCTCCAATGTGACCAGTCACGTTGCGATTGGTGCAATATTGTTAGAGGAGACTGCTTTTACATCGAGTCGAGGTTGATTCGACAGGCACCCCATGAAGTTATTGCTATAGAACGTTTTCTGAAGAGCCTTCTCCCAGGGTCGTGGCGCTAGTATTTAGCTGCATAAGTTAGCGTATGTTGTTTTGGGGTGTTTCGGGAAGACCACTTGTTTCTTCCATTCGAAGGGATGGGCGGTCTGGTTATAGGCCGCGAGGAAGTCGTCGATATGGCGGCGCAGTTGTTGGGGGCTGCGGAAGCTGGCCCCCGCCAGCGCTTGGCGGCCGAGGATGCTGAACCAGATTTCCACCTGATTGAGCCACGAGGCGTGGGTGGGAGTGTAGTGGAAGCGGACGTTGCTGTGGCGTTGCCGCCAGCGGTCGCGTTTGGGTTTATGGGTATTGAGATTATCGAGAATGACATGGATTTGCTGGTTGGGATAAGCGCTCAAGATGCCATTCATGAAATCCAGGAATTCCACGCGGCGGCGACGCTGGTAATGACCTGCCTTGACCAGTCCGGTGGCCACTTCCAAGGCGGCAAACAGGGTGGTGGTGCCATGCCGCTTATAGTCATGCGCGAACCCGGTGAGGGCCTTGCCGTTGGGCAGTCGGAGCCAACCTTGGGCGCGCTCCAGCGCCTGGATGTGCGGTTTCTCGTCCACCGACAGCACGATGGCATTCTCCGGAGGGTTCAGGTAAAGCCCCACTACATCGGCGGCTTTCGGGGCAAAGCAAGGATCGGTGCTCACGCACCAGCTGCGACGCCGCTGCAGGCTGATACCGTGCTTGCGCAGCACTCGCCAGATCTGATCGGCGGAAATGTCTTGCAGCGCGGCAGCCAGCAAGGCTCCGTTCCAGCGCGCGTAGCCGGGGGGAGCCGGACGATCCAGCTGTTGCAGAATCCGCCGTTCCGTTCTTTGGTCGTAGCGGGCGGGCTTGCCGCTGCGCGGAGCATCGCCCAGCCCTTCCGCCCGCCGCCTCAGAAACCGGTTGCGCCACTTGCTCACGGTTGCCGGACGGGTCTTTCTCGCCGCCGCAATCGCCTCATTGCTCAAACCGTCGGCTGCATCCAGTACGATGCGTGCCCGGAATACATCCCGGCTCGGGCTCGTCGCACGGCGCACGATGTCCCGCAAATGCTCCCGCTCCGCGCTGTTCAACTCCACGGCCCGCGCCTGCATTCGGAATACTATACACCATACACTAATTATTGCAACTAAGTACTAGTCTAACTACCCAGTAAATCCACCACCCTTAGAATCGACCCCCTAACCAGGTGAGGCCGTTTGACACAGGACAAATTCCGGACTAACTACAGGGCTTGAGGAGGCACAGTCGTCTCTGGTGTTGGGTCACAAAGAGGCATCGTTCCACCACTAGCAAATTGCTTTCGCTACACTCCAGGACAGGCATTGCTTGTCTGCTTTTGACTCAATGATTTGGCAATGCGCCGATGAGCCAAGGGTATGAACTGTCACGGAAGCTCCTGGGAATTTCGACGGAGCCGCCCGGAAAAATCGGACCAGTTTATGTCAGCACTAGAGAGACATTTTTCACCTAAAGCACTCGGCCAGGTCTGGGGATCAGTGATACTAAAGCCCACAGATTATTTCAGCACGAGGCGGGAGTTTTGTTGATAGGCGAGCCGTCCCGAAGACTCGGGAGAAAGCTCAAGCGCTCTTACTTCACAATGAGAATCCCAGAGTCCGTGGCGATTAGGGTCCATGAACGGATGCGGAGGAAATAAACTTATTTTACCGTCCCGCCGTTGCGACTCTGCGCCCCCTTGCTCGCAGCTATGCTGAGACCTGTTTTAGGCTTTGTTTGAGCCATCACTTCGCGAACCTTCCGTATATGCGCTGCGTCAAGCCCTTCCACCCATGGGGCATACTGAGCATCTATCATTTCAGTCGAAACATGCCCCAACATCCGCGCCACATTTTCTTTGGGAATCCCAGCCGTCAGACACCCAACCGCAAACGTGTGACGGAACATCTTCACGTTTGCCGACTTCATTACGGGGTTACCATCGCGGTCAACTGCGCGAAGGCCACTCTTTTCGACAAGTTGAACCTTGGTGATTCCAGCCAGGTTCATAGCGCGTCGAATTCTCCTAGACCAGTTGTGCACGTCGCTTGCGAGGTCATTGCCTGCGTACCGAAAGGGCATGTCAGTAATGCTGTCCGGGGCGAGGGGAATTTCCTTCAGCGGCCCGATCATCTGCAACTGGAGCGGAATGACCGCCTGAATTCCAGTCTTCGTCCGCATGTAGCGGAGAACGCCGTCGACATCCACCATTGCTGGCCGGAACTGAACTGCATCTCCGATGTCCATGCCGGTCCAGCGAAGCAGTTCGATGAAGATGTGCAGACGCTGGCAGTAAACCTCGCGTTCGGCGTTCATAACGCGCTGGTCAACTAACCAATCGGCGTTGTTCAGGATGTCGTTGTATTGTTGCTCCGTGAAGGGAACATTGTGGTAAGTCTTCTCCGGCGGAACAGCCTTGATGCTGATAACCGGATTGACAGTTATGACGCCCTGCTGGTGAAGGTAGTTGAAGAAAGACCGAACGACGCCCCAACGCTGACGCATTACCGTGTTCGCCAGATTCCAAGATTGATACCACTCCGTGCAGAATGCAGTGTCGAATTGTTCGATGAGCGTTAGGGAGACTCTGATTAAGCTCTCCCTTTCCACAGGAGTATAGGTTAAAGTCACGCCAGCATGAAGCAAAGGACACTGGCGATGATGACTGGCTTTGAGCGGTACACCCAAAAGACCAAGCGGGCGTTATTCCTGGAGGAGATGGAGCAGGTGGTGCCCTGGGGCGCGCTCGGCGCGCTGATTGAGCCGCACTATCCGAAGGCGGGCAATGGGCGGCCGCCGGTGGGGGTGGAGCGGATGCTGCGGATTTATTTTCTGCAGCAGTGGTTCAACCTGTCGGACCCGGGGGTGGAAGAGGCGCTGTACGACTCGGCGGTGCTGCGGCAGTTCGTGGGCATCGATCTGGGGCAGGAGCCGGTGCCGGACGAAACCACGGTGTGCAAGTTTCGTCATCTGCTGGAGGAGCACCAACTGGGCGGGAAGATGCTGGAGACGGTGAACCTGCACCTGCAGGAAAAAGGAGTGCGCATCACGACCGGTACCATGGTGGACGCTACTATCATTCACGCCCCCAGCTCGACCAAGAACCGGAAGGAGAAGCGCGATCCGGAGATGCACCAGACCAAGAAGGGCAACCAATGGTACTTCGGGAGGAAGGCGCATGTGGGCGTGGACAGCAAGACCAAGATCATCCACTCGGCGGCGGTGACCGCAGCCCATGTGGCCGACGCGACGGTGCTGCCGGAGTTGCTGCATGGCGAGGAGACGCGGGTGTGGGGCGACCAGGCGTATCGCGGGCAGAACGAGGTCATCCATGAATGCGCCCCGGGCGCGCAGGACTGCACGCACCGCCGCTATCGCTACAAAGACCGTGTCGATGAAGTGGAGCGGGCGAAGAACCGCAACAAGTCGCGGGTGCGGAGTAAGGTGGAGCACGTGTTCCAGATCTTGAAACTGAAGTTCGGCTTCGTGAAGGTACGCTACCGAGGACTGAAGAAGAACGCCAATCGATTGTTTGCCGCCTGCGCCCTGGTGAACCTATTCCTGGTTCGTAAGAAACTGCTGCGCCTGGCGACCCTGTAAAGACCCATAGCGGCTTAGCTGGCCGCAGTGGCAGCGCTACAGCGATAAAATACACCCCACGTATCGGATCGTAAGGGTCATACTTCGCGGTCTTCTGACGCTGCGCCGCGAAAGCACTGCTTGTTCAGAGAGTCCTTAGGCGGGACTCCTCGTCTTTGCGGCGATTTTGTTTCTCGACATATGCAATTAGGCCGCCGAATGTGGATCGGTATTGCGCGTAACAACTCCCCTTGCCAAACATGTGTTCCGTCCGTTGAAGCCAATTTGAACGGCCTCTTCTATCGTCTCATGGTTGTGTGACTGCGCAACCTTCTCGCGACGGGCTTCGGCGATCTCGGGGGCGAATCCCCGAAAAGTCGTGGTCGCATGCCTCATGGCTTCAGCCCACGACGGGGTTATTAGGCTGTAGCGATGGGGCTTAGAGCCTTTTCGCTTCTCGTATAGCCACTTCGGGCACGCACAGGAGTCGTGATTTTTCTTGGTTCTGTGCGGGCAGGCTAGCAGATGGCGTGTGTAAGGCTTAACGCTTCCGAACTGGTTTTTGAGTGGTGGGTTCAATGGTGCGCCTCCATTAAAAGGAAGGAGCAGCACACAATTATGTACACAGAATGTACACAGCTATTTTGTAAGCAGTCAACTAATTGATAAATAATGACTTAGATAGCCATGTCCTGGTATTCGTCGTACCACGCCATCTGGATGGCTTCGAGTTTGCCTTCGTTCGACATCTTCGGGTCGTCCACAAACGTGGGCAACTCAGTCACGTAGCGGTGCAGGTCGGTGAAGCGGACCTCCAGCGGATTTATGTCCGGGAACTTATCGACCAGCGCGATGCCGATCTCTTCCGCGTCGTCCCATCTCAACTCAATAGCCATACGCCCCTCGAATACGTAAGATGCTACTGATCAATCGTGGTGAGTTGCCGCTTCCGAAACATAGTTGCGGTTCCAGGCCGGAATCTCCACGACAATTTCGCCGGGTTTCTCAATCACTGTTTGACATCCCAGCCGCGAGTTGAGCTGGAGGTCGGCGGCCATGTCCAGACGATCGGCTTCGTCATCGTCCATTTCGTTGAGCAGTTCCTTGCCCTTTTTCACCACGACGTGGCAGGTCGTGCACGCGCAGTTTCCGCCGCAAGCGTGTTCCAGATGTAGCCCAAAATTCATGGCTACGTCGAGGATTGACTCCCGCTTGCCGTGCTCCTGGTAAGGAAGTTTGCCGTGTTCAAACTCAAATGTCTTGTTCTCTGGGAGGAAGGTGAGCCGGACCGTATTCGGCCCAAGGGCCTCTTCCGTCGCCGTCCCGCCGCCTTGTGTTTTTTCGTCTGCCATAATTCCTCTAACTTGCTGCTAACGTTTGATCTCGGCCTCCGCTATCGGATGCGGAGACTCGGGCCCTTCACCCACATCAGCCGTATCCATGTTTTGTCCCTTCAACGCCGCGCCTACTGCGGATTCCATCATCAGCTCGGCGAGATGCATGGTGCCCTGGTTCAGCGCATCGATCGCGGTGCGAATGGCCTGGTAGTCGTCTTCCTTCACCACCGCGCGGAGCCCTGCTTCCAGCTTGGCGACGGTACTGCGCTCGGGCGACGACAACTGTTCCCACGCTGGATTCTTGCGGCCTTTCTCCAGTGCCGTGAGCATTGTCTCGGCTTCATTGCGCGCTTCGATGACCTGGCGCCGGCGAAAATCTTCTTCGGCATTGTCGAACGAGTCGAGGATCATGTTCTCGACTTGCTCGTCAGTCAGACCGTAGCTCGGCTGCACCTGAATTTCAGCTTCCTTGCCGCTGCGCAGCTCGCGCGCGGAGACATGCAGAATTCCGTTTGCGTCGATCAAGAATTTCACTTCGATGCGCGGCAGTCCCGCCGGCATGGGCGGAATGCCCTTCAGGTCAAAGCGGGCCAGGGAGCGGCAGTCGCTCGCCAATTCGCGCTCGCCTTGCACAACGTGAACGGCAACATTCGTCTGCCCTTCCACGCCGGTGGTGAAGTGCTCGGTCGCCGATGCCGGAATTGTCGAGTTGCGGTGGATGATCTTGACCACGCCTCCGCCTAACGATTCGATGCCCAGCGATAGCGGCGTCACGTCGAGCAGCAGCATTTCCCTGGTCGCTTCCGAGCCACCGGCCAGGATGTGAGCCTGGATTGCCGCGCCCAGCGCAACCACTTCGTCGGGATTCAATCCACTGTGTGGCGTGCGCTGGAAGAGCTCTTCCACTAGTTGGCGGACCCGCGGAATGCGCGTCGAACCGCCGACCAGCACGGCTTCGTTGATCTGCTTTGGGGCCAGGCCGGCATCCTTCATCGCCTGCCGAACCGGTGCGACAGTGCGACCGACAACCGGCTGGATCAACTGCTCGAATTGCGCGCGGGTGATCTCACGTTGATAGCGTGTGCCGTTGGGAAGTTGGACGTCCAGCGTCGTCTTCTCGTCGGAGGAGAGCGCAATTTTAGCGTCGATCACCGCCTTGCGAATCGCCTGTACGATCTCAGCATTGCGGCGAACGTCGATTGCCAGATCGCCCTGGATGTCGTGCAGCGCGATGGTGATTAGAAGGTTGTCGATGTCGTCGCCACCGAGGTGAGTGTCGCCATTGGTGGCGATGACTTCGAAGATGCCTTCGTGCAGCTTGAGAATTGAGATGTCAAACGTACCGCCGCCGAGATCATAAACCGCAACCGTCTCGGCGTTTTTCTTGTCGAGACCGTAAGCCAGTGACGCGGCCGTGGGTTCGTTGACCAGGCGCAGCACTTCCAGTCCCGCAATGCGGCCGGCGTCTTTGGTGGCTTGCCGCTGCGCATCGTTGAAGTACGCGGGAACCGTGATGACAGCCTTTGTGACCGGAGCTGCAAAGTAGCGCTCGGCATTGCGCTTCAGTTGCCGCAGAATGAAAGCCGAAATCTCTGGCGGGGTAAAGGTTTTGTCACCGAGCTTGATGCGCAGCACTTCGCCGGCGGCGAGGTCTTCCGCCAGCCGGAAAGGGAAGAGCTTCAACTCGTCGCGCACATCCTCGACGTCGCGCCCCATGAGGCGCTTTACGCTGTACACGGCGCGCTCGGGCGTCTCGATCAGATATTTGCGTGCGGCGCTGCCCACAACGATCTGGCTGTTCTCAGCCAGCGCGACGACCGAAGGCACCAGGTTCAAACCATCCTCGCCAGGAATCACGACGGGACGGTCGCCTTCCATGTAGGCCACCAGTGAGTTGGTGGTGCCGAGATCGATTCCGACGATGCGTTCAGTTGCCATTGGTAGCAGTTAGCTAAATTGTTGTCATCCTGAGCGACGAGCGAAGCGAGGAGTCGAAGGACCCCTATACCTGCCAGTAAAATTTGTGCCGTCCCTGAAGGGACTTCGGATCTATTTGCCACCTTACCCAGCACTCTGCCTGCGGCTTCGTGCTGTTCCGCGCCTACGGCGCTGGATTTTCACCTATCCAGTCCCCGGCAATGCAGAAGCAAAACTGGCAACTGGCCACTGGCTACCGGCAACTGTTTTTTCAGTTCTCCAGCACCTCGTCGATATCGCGCAGCAGATTGCGCAGGTAGGTGCGGCGATTCAGCACATCCACCATCTTGTCGCGTACGGCTAGGCGGTCTTCATCCAGAACGCTCCCGCCCTGCTCGGCGCGGTCGATCAGTGCATCCCACTCGTTCCAGGCTGCGTGCAACTCTTCCAGCAGGCCGTTGTACTTGTCCTGCAACTGCTTTTTAGAGTCCTGTATCTCTCGCTCGAGGGTGCGGTCAGGTTCTCCCATTTTCTTGTTCATCCGCATTTCTTCGAGCTGCATGTTCAGTTCGAACACCTGCTCCAGCAGATCCGAAGGAACCACCTGCTTCTTGATCTTGCCGGTGCGCCGCGCCTCTTCGGTTGCAGCTTTGGACTGTTCTTCCAATTGCACGCCTTGCAATCGCAGCAGGTACTCGGTCCGCGTGATGGGATCTTTCAGGGTGCGGTACGCGTCGTTGAGCTGTGAACTCTTCTCCAGGCTCCACTGCTGTTCCTGCTCGCTGTTGACGGCGTTGATGTCGGGATGCAAGTGCCGGCTCAAGGCGTAGAACTCACGCTCCAGTTTTTCCGGCTCCAGGTTCAGCCGGAAGGGAAGTCCGAAGAAGGAGAAGATAGTCCACCGGGGCGGGCGGCTGCACCTTGCCGCATTCCTGACAGAAATGGGCCGCGCGCATGGCTCCGCAAGACCAGCAATTCGCCTTGGTCGGACGGCTTTGGGTTACGACCAGAATGCCGCTGTCCGGTTGTTCGGATTTTTTGTGGTCAGTCAGGGCCATGCAATCCTTGTTTCATCCGCTCTGTCATCCTGAGCAACGAGCGCAGCGAGGAGTCGAAGGACCCCCATACGCGCCAGCAAACCTGTGCCGTCCCTAAAGAGACTCGAATCTATTTTGCACTCTACCAGCACTCCGCCTGCGGCTCGGTGCTGGGCAAAACTGAGCCGCGCCTGCGGCGTTGGATCTTCGTTCGGCCAGCAAATCTCCTTGGCGAACGCCAAGTTTCGCTTCTTAGCTCTCCCAGGTTAGTCAATCGCAGCGGAATGCGCGAACCAAGCACCCCGGAATTCCCACAGCCGCGGAACCCCCATCCTTCGCCCGGTCGCATTCGGCGCCGCTACCATGTTCTTAGGAAAACGAAGTGCCGCAGCCGCATGACTTCTTGGCATTCGGATTCTGGAAGGAGAAGCCCTGGTGCATCAGGGTCTCTTCGTAATCGAGAATCATGCCGTGCAGATAAATGAACGACTTCGGATCGACAAAGACGCGAACATCTTCGAACTGAAAGACGCGATCGCGTTCGCGCGGCTGCGTGTCGAAACGGATGTTGTAACTCAGTCCCGAACAACCACCACCCTGCACACCCAGACGCAGTCCGCCCTCGGTTGGCGAGATGTTTTCCTTTGCCATCGCCAAGCGAATGCGGGCCAGCGCCTTGTCCGTCACCTGAATGCCTTTGGCAGCGGGGGCGGGCGCCTGGGCCGGATTTTCGATGTTGACCGTGCTCATGGTTGTCTTCCGGCGTGCCTGATCGAGAGATGCGGCACACCGGTCCTCGAAAACAGTTTACGCCCGCTGTTCCACCGGCGCGGGCTGGGCCTGGCTGTGCTGCCCATTCTTCTTCTTCCAGTCGCCAATGGCGGCGCGAATTGCGTCCTCCGCCAGCACCGAACAGTGGATCTTGACCGGAGGCAGCGACAGCTCCTTCACGATGTCGGTATTCCGGATCGTGAGCGCTTCGTCCACGGTCTTGCCCTTTACCCACTCGGTGGCGAGGGAAGACGACGCAATCGCCGAGCCGCACCCGAACGTCTTGAACTTGGCGTCTTCGATGATGTTGGTAGTGGGATTCACCTTGATCTGCAGCTTCATGACGTCGCCGCACTCCGGTGCACCCACCAAGCCGGTACCCACCTCGGCGCTGTTCTTGTCGAACGAGCCGACGTTGCGGGGATGGTTGTAATGATCCAGAACCTTGTCACTGTAAGCCATGCTGTTATCTCCTAAATTGCGAAACTCTGCCGCCGGCTGAAGCCGGCTTCAAAATAAAATTCCAGGATTGACGCTGGCCTAAAGGCCAGCTCTACCCGAACCGCATTAGTGCGTCGGCTCGGCTGCCCATTGCACCTTGGTCAGGTCGATTCCTTCTTTCGCCATCTCGTACAGCGGCGACAACTCACGCAAACGCTTCACCGTATCGACGACGCGCTCGGCCACGTAATCCACCTCGGCCTGAGTGTTGAAACGCCCAAGGCCAAACCGGATCGAGCTATGCGCCAGGTCATCGCCTGCACCCAAGGCCTTCAATACATAAGATGGTTCCAGCGTCGCGGAGGTGCATGCCGATCCACTCGAAACCGCAATATCGTTGATGCCCATCAGCAGCGATTCGCCTTCCACGTAAGCAAAACTGATGTTCAAATTGCCCGGCAAACGGTGCTCTACCGAGCCGTTAATGTAAACCTCGTCGAGCTGGCCCATGATGGCGTCTTTCAAGCGATCGCGCAGAGCGGCCAGCTTGACCGCTTCTTCGGCCATGCCTTCGCTGGCGATCGCGCATGCCTTGCCGAAGCCCACGATACCGGGAACGTTCAGCGTGCCCGAGCGCATGCCACGCTCGTGGCCACCGCCATCGATCTGCGCCACCAGTTGCACGCGCGGGTTCTTGCGCCGGACGTACAACGCGCCAACGCCCTTGGGGCCGTAAAGCTTGTGGGCCGTGATCGAAGCCAGGTCCACGTTGTCCTGGATCACGTTGAACGGAACCTTGCCAATCGCCTGCACCGCATCGGTGTGGAACAGCACGCCGCGCTCGTGACAAAGAGCGCCAATTTCGCGAATCGGCTGCAACGCGCCAATCTCGTTGTTGGCGGTCATGATGGTCACCAGGATGGTCTTGTCGTCCATCGCGCGCTTCAGATCGTCGAGATCGATGCGGCCGTCCTTCTGCACCGGCAGATAGGTAACGCGGAAACCGTACTTCTCCAGGCGCTTGCAGGTGTCGAGCACAGCCTTGTGCTCGATGGCCTGGGTGATGATGTGATTGCCCTTTTCCTTGTACATCTCGGCGACGCCCTTGATGGCAAGGTTGTTGCTTTCGGTCGCGCCCGACGTGAAGATGATCTCCTTGGAGGTCGCGCCGATCAGCTTGGCGATGCGCTCCCGCGCCTGCTCCACCGCTTGCTCGGCTACCCAGCCGAATTCGTGGTTGCGGCTGGCCGCGTTGCCGAACTTCTCGGTGAAGTACGGCAGCATCTCTTCCACCACGCGCGGATCGGTGCGCGTCGTGGCGTGGTTGTCCATGTAGATCGGCAGTTTCACGTCCTTATTATTGCCATTGCCCGGAATCACATTCGTGCTCATTGCTTGTGCCATCTCCTAAACGTGCTCAATCTTGTTTGGCGTCCAGCCCAGGGTGACCAGCTCCGGCGCAGGCTCCTGCTCCGGTTCGGTCATCTCCCAAATCGTCAATCGGTTCAAAACTTCTTCAATGCTGCGGCTCACTTTGCGCAGCGGCTCACGGACGGTGCAGCGGTCACTCTGTTCGCAATCTTCCGTCGCCGAGCTGCACGAGGTAATAAACAAAGGTCCATCAATGGCCCGGATCACCTCAAAGGCGCTGATCTGCCGCGGATTGCGGGCCAAAGTGTAACCACCATTCGTGCCATACTGCGAAACCAGCAGGCCCGCCTTGGTCAGCCGCTGCAGAATCTTAGCCAGGGCCTCCTGCGGCATGCTGTACATCTCGGCCAAGTCCTTGGCGCTGCAAGCTCCCAAATCAGCGTGCTCGGCCAGATGCCGCATGGCAATCAGCCCGTAGTCCGCCTTCTTGGTCAGCTTCAGCATAGCCAGCACTTGCACCCGGTCAGATGAATATGCGACCAATTCAGTCGCAATTTGATTCTACGCTGGGCGAGAGAAAAAGCGCAAGCCTCAACAGCGAAAGGTAATCCGGTGCATTTATCGGTAACTAACAGGTAGGGAATGGCTTAAGGAATGGCGATAAAAAGAGTCGCATATTGGATATGGGGTCGTGGGTGCCAGGACTTGGAGCAATTTGTTTCGCTGGCTTTGGGGCGAGGGAGTAGGCGGTATTGCGCAGCCCGAGTCCAGGAATCTGCGGGTCGCCGATGCTGCCACTCGGCAGGGAGGAAACACAGAACCCCTCGATTGCGCTCGGGGCAGGCACATCGACTCCCCGACCGGCCGACACCCGCACAATCTCCCAAACCGGCGCAAAGGCGGCGCTCGTTGAGGACCCGCAAGGAAGCGGGTCGGAAAAGTCTTAGAGGGCACTCCGCTCACGATGACATCTTGGGTTGATGAAGAACCGCCTGAAGGTCGGCACTAGCCGTAAGAGTGTATACCAGACTGAGCCGGCGGAGGATGTATCGGAGATTTAACACCCCACCTGCCGGAAAAGCTTTGACAATGGATGGTTCCGGTCTAAAATACCGGGAAATTTCACCGAGGCCCTTGCGGTAGGGCGAAAGCTATGAACGTTAGCCAGTCGGCCAACAGAACTCCAATTTCCCCACAGAGCAATGCCATGGACCAGCCGATGTCGGCACCCCCGTGTCCAGGTTGTCTCTCGAGAGGAAGACGCGGAATACGTCGAGTGTATGGAATGCCGCGAAGTCTTCGAATCGAGTGAATTCCGCGACATGGATATCGAGTCGAAAATCCCTCCCCAAGACGAATAGACAAAAGCTCGAACAATGTTCGATGTGTGCGAGAGGGCGGAAGTGTGTCTGGCCTATACGCAGGGTTGCATCTTGGGTAGTGCGGGCCTTCAGGCCCGCGTTAGGATCGCCACCCAATTTCTAGCGTCAGCCGCTGAGATCATCGACCTCAGCGGATGACGCGGTTCTCTTCCCGTCCATTTACGCGGGCCTGAAGGCCCACGCGAACGTTGACGTGCTTAGAAGTTTTCTACCGCAGCCGCAAGGCTGCGTCGGCAGATAATTCCGGCGCGGCGAACTCGCCCGCCAGGAATCGCGGATACGCTGCGGCGGCAATCATGGCTGCATTGTCGGTGGAAAGTTTGCGGGAAGGGAAGTAGACCGCCAAACCTTCTTCGGAGGCGCGCTGTTCGAATGACGCACGCAACTCGCTGTTGGCGGCGACACCACCCGTCACCAGCAACGTGGCGACGTCATGTTCGCGCGCGGCCAGCAGCGTCTTGCTGACTAGGTCGTTCACCACTGCGTGCTGGAACGACGCGACCAGATCGAGGGTGGACTGGTCGCTGGCGGCGAGATAATCTTCGCGCGACGGACTTCCCGATTTCGCCAGGGCCTCACGACGCCGGAGGATGTCCTCGCGCATGTCATGGGTCTCTACGTAGCGGAGAACGGCGGTCTTGATTCCGCTGTAGGAGAAGTCCACGCGGGATTCGCCGGCGGAGTGGCGATTTTTTGGGTTGCGGTCGCGGTGCTTGATCTGGGCGAAAGGAAACTTTACGGCCTGCGGATTGCCATGTTTGGCCAGGAAATCGATGGCCGGCCCTCCTGGATATCCGAGCTCGAGCAGCTTGGCGACTTTGTCGAAAGCCTCACCGGCGGCGTCATCGCGCGTGTGTCCCACATTGTGGTACCGCCAGGCACCCGATTTTCCTTCGACCAGAAAGAGGTGGGTGTGACCACCGCTTACCACCAACGCGAGCACCGGAAATTCCAGGTCTCGGTTGCCTTTCTGGCGCTCTTCCAGCAAGACGGCGTGGATGTGTCCCTCGAGGTGATTGACTGCGATGAGCGGTTTGGCGACGGCGTAGGCGAGCGCCTTGGCATAACTCAGACCAACTAGCAGCGAGCCGGCGAGGCCGGGACCCCTGGTTACCCCGATGGCGTCGATCGTCTGGTAAGACTTGCCGGCGTCGTCGAGCGCCTTGCGCACTACGGGAACGATGGCGCGCAGATGCTCGCGAGAAGCGAGTTCGGGTACCACTCCACCGTAAGGCTGGTGAGTGGCGAACTGCGAATAGACGACATTGGAGATCAGCTCCTCACCCGAGCGCACCACGGCTGCCGCGGTTTCGTCGCAGGAGCTCTCGATGCCGAGGATGTAGGCGTCGGCCACGACACTATTGTAGAGGAAGCTTTCAGCCACCAGTCTGTCAGCCGTCAGCCCAAGCTACAATCAAACTGCTATGAAGCAGCATGCCATCAACATCGTTCGCGAGCTGCGCAGCCGCGGCTTCCAGGCCTATTTCGCTGGAGGCTGTGTGCGCGACATGCTGCTGGGCGTCGCGCCCGCCGATTACGACGTTGCCACCGATGCCACACCCCCGGACGTGATGCGGATATTTCCGGAGACCTATGCTGTCGGCGCGCAGTTCGGAGTAGTGCTGGTTCCCTTGAGACCTCCTATCCAAGCAAAAGAAGCCTGGGGTTCTCCTGACGAAAATCCCCACCCAAGCAGCACCAGCTTGGGTGGGGCACCCGCCCGCGAGGAAATGCCGTCGGAGCATCCCAACTACGTCGAGGTAGCCACCTTTCGCAACGATGGCACGTACTCCGATGGACGGCATCCTGACCAGGTGAGGTACTCGAGCGATCCCAAGGAAGATGTGCAGCGGCGCGACTTCACCATCAACGGACTCTTGATGGATCCGTTGGACGGCAACCGGGTGCTCGATTTTGTCGGTGGCCGCGACGACTTGCAGGCCGGCGTGGTGCGCGCCATCGGTGACCCAGAACGCCGCTTCAGGGAAGATAACTTGCGCATGTTGCGAGCGGTTCGCTTTGCGGCCCGCTTCCACTACACCATCGATCCCGCAACTTTTGCGGCGATTCAGCGGATGGCGCCATTAATTGAGCAAGTGAGTCGCGAACGTGTGCGCGACGAGTTGACCAAGATGCTCACCGAAGGCAGCGCGCGGACGGCATTCGAGTTGCTCGACAGTACTGGCCTGCTGAAGGAAGTGCTGCCCGAGGTGGAACGCATGCATGGTGTGGAACAGCCACCGCAGTTCCATCCCGAGGGCGATGTGTGGATTCACACCCTGCTGCTGTTGGAGAAATTGCCGCCGAGGTGTTCGCGCACGCTGGCTTGGGGCACGCTGTTGCACGATGTCGGTAAGCCGCCGACCTTTCGCGTGGCGCCTGACCGCATCCGCTTCGACGGACACGTCGAGGTGGGCGTGCGCATGGCGGAAGAAATCTGCCATCGCTTGCATTTTTCCAACGAAGACACCCGGCAGATCGCGGCGCTGGTGGCCAACCACATGCGCTTCGCCGACGCGGAGCGGATGAAGGAATCGACCCTGAAACGGTTCCTGCGCTTGCCGAAGTTTGACGAGCATCTGGAATTGCATCGCATCGATTGCCTCAGCAGCCACGGCGATCTGTCGCTCTATGACTTCGTCCGCGAGCGCTTGCAGCAGACTCCGGCGGAAGAGATCAGGCCGCAGCCGCTGCTGACCGGAGAAGACCTGATCGCTCTCGGCTACGAGCCGGGTCCGCAGTTCCGCGAGATGCTGGCGGCGATCGAGGACGGCCAGTTGGAAGGGACGCTCAAGAGCAGGGAGGAGGCGCTGGAGTTTGCGCGGCGGGAATTTCCGCAGGGCCAGTGAACAATGCCGAGCGACTCGATAGTGCGATGCTAGAATCGTAATTCTACCGATGCACCACGCACGCCAGACATTGCACAAGATATTCGCTGACACCCTGCGTCGAGAGGGGGGAGACGATGCGCCACTGCTTGCTTGGCCGCTGGCGTGCGGATCGAAGGTTGCGGAGAAGACAAGCGCTATCGGCTACGCGGACGGAGTGCTCACGGTCCAAGTTCCCGACGCAACCTGGCAGCAGCAACTGGAGGGTTTCAACCGGCAGTATGTTGCGGCCCTGAGGCAGATCAGCGCGCAGCCGGTGGACGCGATCAAGTTTGTGGCCACGAACCAAACTGAACGGCAGTCGCGCTAGAAAGCCAGATCAATGGTTACCGATAAAGACGTTTCTTATGTCGCCGAGCTGGCGCATCTCGAACTGACTGAGAATGAGCACACCCGCATGTTGAAGGACCTGAACTCCATCCTCGGCTACATTGACAGCCTGAATGAGTTGGACACGGCCAACGTCGAGCCGATGGCACAAGTCGCCAGCCGCTTCGGTGAAGGCGGTGCGCCGAGCGGGTTCACCTACGCCATACGGGCGGACGAACCGCGTCCTTCGCTGCCTCATGAGGAAGCGCTGCGCAATGCGCCCGCTTCGGACGGTGTTTTTTTTAAAGTGCCAAAAGTGATCGAGCGATAGGCGAGGGTCCGATTGAGCCAGGTGCGAATGCCTCCAGGCCGAATATTTGGCGTTTATGAACGGCGTGGAGAGGCTTCTGAAAAAGTTCTAACCGCAGATCCCTCGCAGGCTGAAGCCCGCTCGGGATGACAAAATTAAGGAGCTTAACGGCGCACCCTTCGGCACGCTCAGGGCAGGCTCTCAAGGTGCGCCCCTTCAAGACGTCTGTGAAGGGTGACCTTTTCAGCCCCCCTGAAGGCCGGCGCCTTCATGAAGCGGATTTAATCGGAGCTTCCTGGGCGAGGCTCACAACGATCGTATACCTGTGGACCTACATGAATATTGATTGCTTGACGGTTGATTCGGCGCGAACGGCGGTGCTGGAAAAGCAGACGACGGCGACTGAGCTGGTCGACGCTTTTTATCAGAAGATCGACGCCGAAGATGGCGCCATCGGCGCTTATCTCACCTTGTGCAAGGAGCGCGCGTATCAGCAGGCGGCTCGCGTTGACGCGCTGGCCGACAAAGGCGACGCTCTGCCGCCGCTGGCCGGCGTTCCGATCGCGGTGAAGGATGTCTTCGCGACGAAAGGCGTGCGCACCACCGCAGGTTCGAAGATCCTGGCCAACTTCGTTTCCCCATACGACGCCACTGTGGTGACGAGGCTCGAAGAAGCTGGCGCCATCATTCTGGGCAAGACCAACTGCGACGAGTTCGCCATGGGCTCGTCGAACGAGAATTCCGGCTTCCACCCGGTACATAATCCCCACGATCACTCGCGAGTGCCGGGCGGCTCGTCAGGCGGGTCTGCGGCGGTCGTGGCTGCGGGAACTGCGGTGGCCTCGATCGGTTCGGACACCGGCGGCTCGATTCGGCAGCCGGCGGCGTTCTGCGGCGTCGTCGGTCTGAAGCCGACCTACGGACGAGTCTCTCGCTACGGGCTGATCGCCTTTGCTTCGTCGCTCGATCACGTTGGACCTTTTTGCAAGAGCGTGAAAGATGCGGCTTTGATGCTGCAGTACATGGCAGGCCGTGACCCGCTTGATTCGACATCGGCCGAGCTGCCCGTCCCCAACTACCTCGACGAGATTGAAAGGCCGGTGCAAGGACTGCGAATCGGAATGCCGGAAGAATATTTCGGGCAGGGACTCGATCCGGAGGTTGACCACGCGGTAGAAGCGGGCATCGAGGAGTTAGCCAAGGCCGGGTGCGAGATCGTCCCGATATCGCTGCCCAACACGAAGTACGCCATTCCGACGTACTACGTTGTCGCCACCGCCGAAGCCTCGTCGAACCTGGCGCGCTACGACGGCGTGCGTTACGGGGTGCGCGCGTCGGACGGTAAGACCCTGGCGGAAATGTACCGGCGCACGCGCGACGCGGGTTTTGGGGCAGAGGTCAAGCGGCGCATCATGCTGGGTACCTATGTTCTCAGCGCCGGATATTACGATGCCTATTACCTGAAGGCGCAACGTGTACGCCGTTTGCTGGCGAGTGATTTCGACCAGGCATTCACCAAAGTGGACGCGATTGTTACACCGACGACGCCGACGCCAGCGTTCAAACTCGGCGAGAAGACGGACGATCCACTCGCCATGTATCTGGCGGACATTTACACGGTGACGGCGAATCTGGCCGGCATTCCGGGAATTTCTATTCCATGCGGCAAGAGCAAGGAAGGCTTGCCGATCGGGATGCAGATACTGGGAAAGTACTTCGACGAGCCGATGGTGTTGCGGGTGGGGCATGTGGCGGAGCACGCGCTTGCGGCGAGAGTGACGGGGTAGGGGCGCTGTTACTTAGGAACTGCCCCGCCCTAGCCAAAAGAAGGCTGGAACGGGGCACCCCATGTTGGGTAGACTCCATCGTCAAATACCTTGGTTTGGCTACCCGTTTAACTCCGCCTACGAGATCTCTTCGTAATAGCGCTCTCCGGCGCAAGCGCGGCACAGGATTTTTCCGTCACGCCGTACTTCGCGCTGGAAGTTGATGCCTTCGCCACATTGCGCGCACACGATTCGCTCGCCCTTGTAGCCGGGCAATTCTTCAGGCGGCAGAGAGACCTTCACCCACTGCACGGTGAACAGGTCGTCGTTCGAAATCTCGCGATAAGCCAGCATCTGCTGCTGGTTCTTGTTCTCGATTTCGGGATGCATTTGCCGCGCCAGCGCTTTTGAGCTTTCGCGGGCACAGACTCGCACCGCCCGCTGGAGGCGAGATCGACAAATGTCGCAGCCACTTTACCCCAGTCACGAAACTTGAGTGCCCGCTTGCCTAGGCGACAGCCAGTGACGACGGCAACCGCGTCGGTGGCGCAGCGGTCAATCTCCACAAACGTGATGAGACGTTTGCGATCTCTGCCGTGCGGGTCATCGATGCCCAAGAGTTCCAGCCCGAGCATGGCCAGGCGAACCCCCAGCACCTGGCCGGCACAAAGATGTCCGTGGGCTACTTCGGCATCGCGCAACAGTTCGTCGAAGGTCTTCAATACCATTCCCCTCCTATGGTTCGTCGGAATCGTCGTCAGCCACTTCGTCTACAAAGCGGCCCCTGACGGTCACGCTGAGTTTGTCACCGACTTTGGGGAGAAATGTCACGCGCGGAGGTTGACGCTCCCAGCGCGGCGCGGAACAATCCGAGCCGGGCTGATCTCCGTTACTTGCCTTCCCCAGTTCCTTGCGATACAGCGGCTTCTTGATGCCAATTTGCACGACCAGCGCATCCAGCTTTTCACCATTTCCGATGATGCCGCAATAAGCAGCATAGTCGCGGTACCAACTTACCTCGGAATAATACGGGTCAAAGTCGGGCAGCCGGATTGGCGTTACCTTTCCTGAGGTGCGGTCCACCAGCAGCCAACCCCCAAGCTGCCAAAGCCATTTGGGAGACTGGCGCGCATCGTCGGGTAGCGCGTCATTGATACGAAAAGCCCGCCGAACCACGAACTGCCGGTCGGTGACATCGTGCGATTTGCCGGTCGTAAACTCTTTTAGCTTCGCATCCACATCGAGAGGGCGCACCATGATATCGACTGTGCTAGCTTCCTCGGGGCCGAGGAAGAGCTTTACCGGTAGCGGTTTTCCCATGATAACGACGTGCGGTTTGGACGCGGCACTGACGCAAATACTGACCAGCGCCAGCGCAACGAGAACACGAAGAGTGCGCATGACTACTGGAAGGCTAATCCTGGCGTGCAGCCGCTGCAAGCCCCGTCCACAAGCAGCGAGTCACGCCGTGGAATCTACTGGCGTAAAATTCAGAAAGCAGCAGCCTGAGGGCTGGACATGACATTCCTCGATACCAATAAGCTGCCAGCGATCGAACGCTTGCCCGGCTGGAGAGGTCGCTATTTCGATTCCGCCAGCATGACCTTCGGGCATTACGACTTCGACGCTGGGGCCTCGATTCATGAGCATTCCCATCCTCAGGAAGAGGTTTGGGAAATTCTTGAAGGAGAACTGGAGATAACGATCGGTGGGGTTACCCAGCGCGCAGGTCCAGGCTCTGTAGGAATCGTTCCACCCAATACGCTACATGCCGTGAGAGCAATCTCGGCCGGGAGAGCTATCGCCATCGACTACCCTTTGCGGGAACGTGTGTCCCATCCGGTAACGCACCGTTAGGGCATCGATTCCCGTAACCAACATTGACTCTCTAACAACTGGAATACAATAAGCAAGCGTCAAAGTTGTGGATGATGGACTTGTATTACAGCTTCATAATCCCGGCTTACAACGAAAGCGAGCGACTTGCCACCTCGCTTCCCAAAGTTTTCGCCTACATCCATGAACGGCAAATGCAGGCTGAAGTGATCGTAGTGAACGACGGTTCGACCGACTCCACGGCAGCAGTCACGCGCAGCTTTGCCCGCCGATATCCCGAGATTCGATTGCTGGAGAATCCGGGAAATCGCGGCAAGGGCCACAGCGTGCGTAACGGCATGTTGCACGCTAACGGCGACGTTCTGATGTTTACGGATGCGGACTTGTCCTCACCGATTTATGAAGCGACCAAGCTATTCGCGGCCATTGAACAGGGCGCGGACGTCGCCATCGGCTCACGCTGGTTACAAGCCGCACTGCAAACCGAACGCCAGCCATGGTACCGCCAACTGTACGGACGGCTTTTTAACTTCGCGCTGCGGATGGTCCTCGGGTTAAAGTATCGCGACACGCAATGTGGCTTCAAGGCATTTACCCGGGCGGCGGCCCAGACCGTCTTCTCCCGTCAACGCGTCGAGCGCTGGGGATTCGATCCGGAGCTGCTGTTTCTCGCCAACAAATTCAAGCTGCGCACCGTCGAGGTCGCGGTGGAGTGGGCCCACGATCACCGTTCCAAGATTAGTCCCTTGCGCGACGGGGTGAAGATGGGTTTGGAGATGCTCGCTGCCCGCTGGAACGATCTCAGGGGGCGGTATGAGCATCCTTCGATGCCCATCGAGGAGCCGCAAACTCAATCGGCGGCGCCGGTTCAAATAGCAAAATAAGAGACAAAACCGGTCCCGGTTTGACCCGCCCGCCGGGCCACAATTTTCCAGCTAAATTTTGTAGCTTTCTCGCGATCTCCGCATCTGCTCTTGAAGCGGCAAAAAGGTACCTTGCTCCGAAGCAGGGTACCGCCGCAACGCTCGCTTTCCGCATCTCACTGACGATTTACCATTGCAGCCTGTTATGCACAGTACAAGCCCAACTCGCGATGTGCCGATTTCCGTGGCCACTCAAGGGGAAGCCTCGGTAGGGGAAGCTTCTTTGCTCGAGAAATATTTGGCGGTGCGCGAGACTTCTCTGGGGATATGTGCTCCCCTCAGCGTCGAAGATCACAGTTTGCAGCCGATGCCGGACGCAAGCCCGGCCAAGTGGCACTTGGCACACACCACGTGGTTCTTCGAAACTTTTCTTCTCAGCGCACAGAACGGCTACTACCCCTTCCATCCGGCATTTCGCAACCTTTTCAACTCGTACTACAACGCCGTGGGCGATCGGCCGCTGCGAGCCTTGCGGCACACATTGTCGCGTCCTGGACTGGACGAAGTGCATGCCTATCGCTCTTATGTGGATGATGCCATGGTGCATGTGCTGACCACGGACCCTGCGCCCGAGTTGGTTGCGCTGGTTACGCTCGGAATCAACCACGAGCAGCAGCATCAGGAACTGATCGTCACCGACGTAAAAAACGGTCTGTGGACGAATCCACTCCGGCCGGCGTTTCGCTCAACCCAAGAGAGTCACAACGCGCGAGGGTCTTCTGTCCCTGCCAGGCAGTGGAGCAGCTTCCCCGACGGCATCTACAGCGTCGGGTTTGCAGGTGAGGGCTTTGCGTTCGACAACGAGACTCCACGTCACAAGGTTTATGTCGAGGGATTTCGCCTGGCCTCCCGCTTGGTGACCAACGGCGAGTATCTGGAATTCATGCGTGACAACGGTTACGGCACAGCCAACCTGTGGCTTTCTGACGGATGGGACTGCGTTCGAACCAATCAGTGGAGTGCGCCGTTGTATTGGGAGCAACGCGACGGCGACTGGTGGCATTACACCGTCGAAGGCATGAAGGCGGTTGACTTGAGCGAACCGGTCTGTCACGTCAGCTACTACGAGGCCGATGCCTTTGCCCGCTGGGCGAGTGCGCGACTGCCAACCGAATTCGAGTGGGAAGTTGCGGCGAGGTCGTGCCGGGTGGCGGGAAATCTGCTGGAGAGTGGACTTCTGCATCCGCGCACCGCTGAGGCGGAGCGGTTGTCGCAGATGTTCGGCGACGTTTGGGAATGGACGGCGAGCGCGTATGTGCCCTATCCCGGTTTCAAGCCGGCCGCCGGAGCGGTGGGCGAGTACAACGGCAAGTTCATGTGCAATCAGATGGTATTGCGCGGCGGCTCCTGCGCGACGCCGCAGTCACACATTCGAGCGACCTATCGTAATTTCTTTCCGCCCCATGCGCGCTGGCAATTTATGGGCATACGGTTAGCCAATGGCAACATAGCAAGCAACTTCAGTTCCTGGCGAATGACGCAATCGCGCTGGAAGTACTCGAAGGTCTCAGCGCGACCCCCAAGTGGCTTCCCTCCAAACTCTTCTATGACGAGATCGGATCGGACCTTTTCGAGCAGATCACCGAATTGCCGGAGTACTATCTCACGCGCACCGAGCGCTCGATCCTCGAGACGTACGCTGCCGAGATCCTGCAGCAGGCCGGAACGCCGCTGACGCTGGTCGAGCTCGGGGCCGGTACAGCCACCAAGACCTGCATTCTGATTGAGGCATTACTGATCCGGCAGAGTCGCGCGTTGTTTTATCCCATTGATGTTTCGCCTTCGGCATTGCAGGAGGCAGTAGCTCAGCTCGGACGGCAATTTCCGGAGTTGCGGGTCAATCCCATTGTTGCCGACTACACCGGCGGCGTGCCGGCGCTCGAGCCGCATCAGCGGGCGCAAGCTGGTGCTTTACATCGGATCGAGTATTGGAAACTTTGAGCCAGACGAAGCCATACGAATGTTGCGCCGCATCCGCAGGACGCTTCGAGCTGGCGACGCTTTGCTGCTGGGCGCTGACTTCGCCAAGAGTCCGAAGATTCTGGTGCCTGCGTACGACGACTCGCAGGGAGTTACGGCGAGGTTTAACAAGAACATTCTGGCGCGTTTGAATCGCGAGTTCGATGCCGACTTTGATGTTGATCAGTTCCGCCACATTCCGATGTGGAACCGCAAGCTGTCGCGCATCGAGGCCTACCTGGAGAGCACTACCGCGCAAACGGTATTCATTCCCGCGCTTGACATGGACCTGTCGTTCCGCTCCCGGAGAACGCATCCACACCGAGAACAGCTACAAGTACACCGACGACATGATTGAGTCGATCCTGCGCGAGAGCGGCTTCACCCTGGAGCACACCTGGTGTGACCGGAAGAAATGGTTTGGGGTGCACTTGGCGCGGGTGTAAGGCCGTCAGAAGAGAGAATCCCCACGATCCGGTTGTGAGTGTAATGGGGATATGGCGCCAGTTGACAAGAACGCTATTGTTTCTGCGCCTCGGCGACCTGCAACTGCCGCGCCCGCTCTACTAGCTTTTTCAGTTTGCCTTCAATCGATGCATCTCCGATGTGCTGATCCTGCAACACTCCATCGGCGTGAATGGTGAAGGTCTGCGGGATCGCCTGGACAGCAAACGAGGTCGCCATAGGCCCCTTGAAACCACTGCCGCTGCAATATTGCGGCCAGGTCATCCCGTTTTTCGCGACGAAGTCCTTCCACTTCTGCTCGTCCTCATCGAGGCTCACGCTCAGTAGCACCAGTGGCTGGCCCTCGAACTTCTTCGCGATTTGCCGCATATGGGGCAGAGCCTCCCGGCAAGCTGGGCACCAAGTGGCCCAGAAGTCAATCAGCACAACCTTTCCTCTCAGCTCGTCCAGCGAGATACGCTGTCCGTCCGCGGTGGTTATCGAAAACGGCGGCGCCATTCTGGCCCGGGCCAACTCAGGCTCGCTGATGTATCGGAGTGCACGCTGTCGCTTGGGATCATCCGCCGGCCTCATCTTTACGAACTGCTCAAACTGAGCTCGAGCCGCATCGTCCTGCTTCAGGTGCGCGAGGACCTGGCCATCGGCAAAAACCGCGTCGGGGAAATTTGGAGCCGCCACAAGTGCTTTGGTCATCTCCTCGTGCGCTCGAGCGAACAGCTCATCCTTGCGCTTTGCCAGCCCCTCGTCCATCAACAGGACCCCGAAATCATAGTGGGCGATCGCCAGATCTTTAGGGTCCTGCGCCCCCGCCACCATCTCTTCTCCGGCGGTTTCGGCGGTCTTCCAATCCTGAAGCTCGATCCCGTACTTGATCATCTTCTTCTGGCATCCCAGACAATGCCCGTTGTCCTGCTTGTCTGCTTTCTTGAAGCTTTCAAACGCGGCCGCCGTCATGTGTTGCTGGAGGTACGCAAGAGCTTGCGCATACGTTTTCTGGGCTTTCTCAATATCGGGCAGTTCCGGCATGTTTGGAAGGTTGCACCACGAAACGCTGTTCTTCGTATTATGTAAGATAGATGGTTCCACTCATTGGTTCCTCCAATTCGCCTAAGGACTTCGGTCCCCGAAGCTGGAGAGCGAAGTTTCTCAGCGGACGCCTTTGGACCTCACATGGTCAGGACGACGCGGAATTCTGCTCTCCCGCTCATCATCCGAGCGTAGCCTTCAGCGGCTTTCGCGAACGGGTACTTTTCGATCATTGGGCGGATGCCAGTCATTTCCGCAAAGCGCAAGGTGTCCTCGGAGTCCGTCGGGATCCCAGCCGACCAGCCCTGAATGCGTTTCCTGCCCGAGATCAACTGCATAGGAGGCACTTCGATGGGGTCCGCCGACGCTCCTATGACGACCAGCGTGCCGTTTGCTCCCAAGCCGCCGACCAGGGACGACATCGCTTTTCCGCTGGGCGCCGTAGCAAGAATTACGCGCGCGCCGCCGAGTTTCTGCAGTTCGGCCGCGGCATCCGTTGCGGCGCTGTCGATATAAACATCCGCGCCAAGCTTTTTCGCGAGCGCGGCGTTGTCCGGCCCGCGCCCTATTGCCGCGACGCGATAGCCGAACTTCTTTGCAAACTGAATTCCCAAATGCCCAAGCCCGCCGATCCCCTGCACAGCTATAAGATCGCTGGGCAGCGCCCCAGCACGGCGGAGAGCATTGAATGTGGTAATTCCGGCACACATCAGTGGCGCGGCGTCGGCGGCATCAAGCGATTCTGGCATGTGGGCCAGCGCCTCCACGGGCGCGACCATGAATTCCGATAGCCACCGTCATAGCTGATCCCGCAAACGATTCCGCTCGCGCAGTTCGCGAAATCCCCTCTCCTGCACTCACGACATGTCCCGTCCTGCCCGCCATGCCAGCCGACGCCAACCCGTTCGCCCTTCTTCCAATTCTTTACCCCGGCTCCAACTTCGTCGATCACCCCGGCCACTTCGTGTCCGGGCACACGAGGATACGAAATAGGAAACAGGCCCTCTTTGGTGATCACATCGCTGTGACAGACGCCACAGGCTAGAACACGAATCCTCACTTGTCCCGGGCCGGGCTCCGGAATTTCACGTTCCACGAGTTCGAAGTCCGCTCCGGGCTTCGGTACTTGCACAGCTTTCATTCTTGCCATTTGGCGTCTCTCCTTTTTCATTCAGTCAGTTGCAGTCTCACACTGGCAAGATGCCAGGCTTTAGAGTTTCGATCCACCGTCGACCGGAATGCTTGTGCCAGTGATCCAGTGTGCCCCGTCTGATGCAAGAAACGCGACTACGTTCGCAATATCTTCCGGCTTGCCGACTCGGTTCAAGGCCTGCATTCCAAGCGCGACGCTTGGTGCTACCTGCCGGTGATGGGTTTCGTCAGCTTCAATGACGAGGCGGAACAGTATCTGTGCGCCGCCGTGCTGCGCCCCGGCAACGTGACGGCGGGGGCGGGTGCGGTGGGGATTCTGCGCCGGCTGATGCAGTTGATTCGCTACTTTCTTCCCGGAGTGTGCATTCGGGTTCGTCTCGATGGCGGCTTCGCGCATCCCCAGTTGCTGGCGTTTCTGGATGCCGAGCCCGGCGTCGAGTACGTGGTGGCGATGGCCAAGAATGCGGTGTTGAAGCGCAAGGCCAAGCCAGCGATGCGTCAAGTCCGCAAGCTTTCGCGGCGCAGCGGTAAGACCGAGCATATCTACTGTGAAGCCAACTATGCGGCCAGAACGTGGCCGCGAGAACGCCGCATCCTCATCAAAGCCGAGGTGGTGCGTGCCGACGGCAAGGAGCCCAAAGACAACCCGCGCTTTGTCATCACCAACCTGAAGCCGAGTCCGCAGTGGATCTACGAGCAGGTCTACTGTCAGCGCGGTGAGATCGAGAACCGGATCAAGGAACTGCACGAGTTGCAGATCGACCGCACCAGTTGCAACGATTTCTGGGCCAACCAGTTTCGCGTGCTGCTAACCGCTGCCGCTTACGTGCTGATGCAGGAGTTGCGCCTGCGAGCCGCAGGCACCGATTGTGCGCGGGCTCAGGTCTGGACACTGCGTGAACGGTTGCTGAAACTCGGTGCCCGTGTGCTGGTCTCAGTGCGGCGCGTGAGGGTGCACCTGCCCGCATCCTTTCCGTTTCTGCCCACCTTCCGGCGAGTGGCGCTGGCGCTCGGAGCGTCGCCCGGATAACCCTGGCCTCGACATACCCGAAAACATTCTTCACGCCCCCAGGCAACACCATACCAGGAAAAGCTCTGCCCGAAAATCGAGCCCCGCCCATTCCGCGAAGCCCATCAAGCTCACCAACACCGTCATACAACCAAAATCAATCCGCCGCCATCATCTTCGGCGCACTCTCGTCGCCTCACAAACCACCCTGAGCGTCTTCATGAATAAAGCGGGCTAAATGTCGATCGATGAGCAGCATAATCTGTGCCGCGGTCAGCGGAGAGATAGCGAGCAGAACCATTCCCGACATAACCAGGTAGAGCCAGGACAGCAGTGGCATGCGGCTGAGCTTCATACCTAGGCATCGCATACACAAAACGGTCGCGATGATGTTGATCGCGGTTCCAATGCTTCCAAATCCTGAAGCCAGCAGCGCCAGCGTCCAATAATCAGTACTGTGGCCGGGGGAAAAGCCCGCGCCGTCAAAGGTGCGTATGCCCACCATCCCACATCCGGCGCATTACCCGCGCCGTAGAGCCCATTTGCGCCCGCCAAGCTGAAGTAGAGAAGCAATCCCCCCAGCGCCGTTAGCCAGAAACTGAAGGCATTCAGCCGCGGAAACGCCATGTCCCGAGCGCCGATCATCAAGGGCACAGGATAGTTCGCAAAGCCAAACAGGACCGGCATAGTCACAAAGAAAATCATGGTTGTGCCATGCATTGTGAACAGGCGGTCGAAGACTTCGGCCGAGACAAAATTGTTGTCCGAATGCATCAGCTGAATGCGAATAGCGAGGGCCTCAAACCCGCCAAACAAGAGTGCGTAGAGCATGTAAAGAATGCCCAATCGCTTGTGATCGACCGTGGTCACCCACTCGTGGAGCGTCTCCACCCAAGGGCGACTTTGAATCTCCACGCCCGGAACCGTGATTGCATTCGCCGACATACCAATATCCGAATCTCCATTGAAGCGTCTCCATGTAAGTCACAACCGCGTCCAGGTCCGTAGCGCTCAACTGCATAGCAGGCATGAGCGAGCTGGGCTTGATCGCGTTCGGGTTCTGAATCCAAAGGCGCAGGTTTTGCGGCGTATTTTGGGCTGCACCGGAGGCAATTGTGGTGCGGCTCATCAAGTGCGTCAGGTCCGGCCCAAAGCGTCCGTTGGCATTCGTTCCAGTAACGGTGTGACAGTTGACGCAGGCGGTGGTTTCAAGAACGCGCCTGCCAGCAGCTACGCTTGCGTCCTGAACGGCCGGCTGTTGCTGCACGCGCACCCAAGCCGCAAAATCTTCGGGACTGTCCACGGAGACACGCAGCAACATCTTCGCGTGCTCCACGCCGCAATACTGAGCGCACTGACCAAGGAATATTCCGGTGCGGTGCGGGTCCATCCACATCCGGTTCGGGTGATTCGGAATGAGATCCGTTTTGCCGCCAAGCTCCGGCACCCAGAAACTGTGATCGGTATCGGCAGACAGCAAGGTCAAGAACGTAGGAGTCGGATTCGCAAGATCGCTCACCGGAATGTGGAGCTCATTCGCCGTAACGATGCCGAGCTTCGGGTAACGAAACTCCCACCAGTATTGGTGGCCGATAACGATGACGTCGACTGCGGTCGATGGCTCTGGCGCATCCTGAATGGCGTGGATCACCCGCGCGGTGGCCAGAAACAGGACTACGACAATAAGAATAGGAATGATCGTCCAGGCCAGTTCAATCTGCGTGCTCCCGTAAACCTGGGCTGGCTCCCGGCCATCGCCGGCCGCTTTGCTCCTGAATTTGACGACCGCATATACCAGTAATCCGCCGACAACAACAAAGATGAGCGCCGTGATCGCCAGCACAAACATGGAAAGGCCAAAAATCGAATGGGCAGCCGTCGATGTTGGCGAAAAGGTGTTTGTGGGACTCGAGAATGTCATAGCATGAGCCAGCGTAGTTCGCTTCGGCTGGTACAAGCCGAACCGACACCTGTTTGCTGCTTCGGTTGCCACCACCCCCGCCGACTAAAGAATCTCCAAAACCTGCAACGCAATTGCACCGGCGAGGCTGCCACTGCCAGCGCTGAGATGGCACTTTAGCACTCGCCAGAATGTTGGCCCTCACTCCGATACCAAAGCCCGGTCAATACTCACAAACCTGCGAAATACAAGGGGCTTTTTCGTAAACGTCGTGGAAGGGAAATTGCACCTGGCAAGGGAGTGGGAAGAAGGAGCCGCCTAGATCAGCATGCTCAAGTCCGCACAACAGGCCCGTGTGATCAGAGTGGTGTCGACTCGCCTGCCTACGATCTTTGGAGTGTTCGACCTAGTCGGCTATGAACGCGCCAAGGTTGGCACAACAGAGAGTGAGACAGCGTTTGTTATCACATGTGGCGATTTGCAAAGCCGAGTGCCTCTACTACGCATGCATTCACAGTGCTTAACCGGCGAAGTGCTCGGATCTCTCCGCTGTGATTGCCGAGGGCAGCTGGAACTCGCGATGGCCAGCATTGCGGAGGAAGGGTCGGGTTTGGTCATCTACGAACATCAGGAGGGCCGGGGCAAAGGACTAATGGCAAAACTAAAAGCATACGCGTTGCAGGACAAGGGACTCGATACGGTCGAAGCTAACCATGCGTTAGGTTTCGATGCTGACTGCCGCGATTTCAGCTTTGCGGTCGCAATTCTGCGCGAACTTAAGGTTCGGCGTGTCCGCCTACTATCCAACAACCCGCAGAAGGTTCGGGCGTTTAGCTAACGGCGGAATCGAGGTCATCGAACGGATCGCCTGCGAAGCACCGCTGAACCCGTACGCGTTGCCGTACTTAAAAACGAAGAAGGAAAAGATGGGGCATTCATTAACGGTCATGTTAACCGACTGTCCCGTCGTCGTGTGGAAGGAGATGTTGGGTATGGCTAAACCCATTCTGGTAGTAACCAGCCGTTATACGAGGGAAATTGAAGACCGGATCGACCGCGATTACAACGCGCGACGAAACCCAAACCAGTTTCCTTCCAGCCACCAGAAGCTGCTCTCCGCAGCCGAAGGAGCCGATGCCCTGTTTATCACACCGGCAGACCGGTTGGACGCCGGGTTCTTCCAGCAGGTTTCGCCCACCGTAAAAATCATCGTCACGTACTCGGTGGGTTTTGAGCACATCGATCTGGAAGCCGCCGCGCGCAGGAAAATCCTGGTCGCTTATACCCCCGGTGTGAACCACGAAGCAACGGCCGACATCGCCATGCTGCTTCTGCTGGGTGCATCCCGTCGCGCTTACGAGGCTCAGGAACTGGTTCGAACGGGAGATTGGAAGGCCTTGAGCCCCGACATGCTCTTGGGATGGCAAGTCGGTGGCAAAGTCCTCGGCATTTTGGGAATGGGGCACGTGGGACAGGCCGTGGCGCGTCGAGCGCGAGGATTCGGAATGAAGATTCACTATTACGACACTTCGGAGTTACCTCCGGAAATCGCAGGCGATGCCGTCTACCATGAGCATCCGTCGGATCTGCTTGGCGTAAGCCGGTTCTTGAGCCTGCACGCGCCGGAGACTCCTCAGACCCACCATTTCTTGAACTCCAAAGCCATAAGCCTTCTGCCCCACGGGGGCCATCGTGGTGAACACCGCTCGTGGCGGATTGGTGGTCGACGACGACCTCATCGCTGCTCTCAAGACCGGGCAGGTCGCCGCTGCGGGACTCGACGTATTTGAAGGCGAGTCACAACTTCACCCAGAATACCTTTTACTCAAAAATACATTTCTATTGCCGCATATCGGCAGCGCCACGGTCGAAACCCGTACAGCGATGGGCATGCTGGCGCTGGACAATGTGGACGCGGTTCTGAGTGGCGGGTCTCCGCCGACCCTCGTTCGTCCCTCATCGCAGTTCGATCTTCTGACAAAGGTCTAAATATCAAGAAAAGGAGTGTTTTAAGTATGAGCAACAAGAGAGTAGCGGATCTCGTGACAGAGGTCCTCGCTGAAGCTGGAGTCCGCAGGATCTATGGCGTTTCCGGTGACTCCCTCGCAAAACTCATACGAAACGCATTTGAAGGAATCGGTTGCGCACTATCGCAAGACGCGCAAAGGCCTAGACGAGCTCGCAACTGGCAAGGCCGGTCAGAAGCCCATCCACCCGCAATATCTAACGCGTGTGCTCGATCAACTTGCCGCCAAAGACGCAGTTTTTACTTGTGACGTAGGAAGTCCGACGATGTGGGCCGGGCGCTATCTGACCATGAACGGCAAGCGCCGACTGCTCGGTTCATTCAACCATGGTTCGATGGCAAATGCACTTCCTCAGGCCATAGGCGCCCAAGTCACCCATCCTGGGCGGCAGATCATCGCGATGTCAGGCGACGGTGGAATCGCAATGCTCATGGGCGATCTGCTGACCTTGAGGCAACACGAATTGCCCGTGAAGGTGATCGTGTACAGGAACGACGCACTGGCCTTTGTCGAGCTGGAGATGAAAGCGGCCGGTGTGCTGGACTTCACCACCGATCTGCGCAATCCAGACTTCGCAAAAATTGCGGAGGGAGCGGGACTGCTCGGATTGAAGGCCGAAACAGCAGACCAGGTTGAACCCGCAATTGCGCAAGCACTTGCCTATGATGGCCCGGCATTAGTCGAGGTCGCGGTTGCTCGGCAGGAGCTCTCGATGCCGCCAACGATCACCTTAGAAGAGGCAAAGGGATTCAGCCTCTACATGCTGAGAGCCGTTCTCAATGGGCGCGGTGACGAAGTCATCGATCTCGCCAAAACCAACCTGTTTCGTTAATCGAAGTTGAGGGGCGCGATGACAACAGCACCAATCACGACCGCTGCGATGCCCGAAGCAGCCAGTACGTCGCGGACGCGAGCCTTCCAGATCGCCTGGGGGCTCGAAATGTGTTTCTACTTTCTCGAATATGCGTCGAGGTCCGCGCCGGCAGTCATGATCCCCGAGCTAGCGCGAGCGTTCGGCACGACTGCACTCGGAGTCAGCGCGATTCTCGGCACCTACTACTACACCTACTCCGTCACCAGTCTCATCGCGGGCGCGGCGCTTGACCGATTAGGTGCCAAGAAGGCTGTGCCGGTTGGCATGTTCATCCTGGCGGTGGGTTGTTTGATGTTCGGCATTGGAACCATCAACGCGGGATATGCCGGGAGACTGCTTCAGGGCGCAGGCTCGGCTTTTGCCTTCACTGGCGCAGTCTACCTTGCCGTACATGGCTTTTCGGCTCGCTGTTCCACTGGGCTGGGTGGTTGGTTGTCCTCTGCTCGGCTGGCTTGCCGATCGGGTCGGCCGTCGCAAACCGGTGCTGATCGCAGGGGCGGTCGGAATGCTGTTATCTGCTGCTTTGATCAGTTTGACTAAGAGCCACGAGGCTGCGGTGGTGGGCTGCTTCCTTTTCGGAATCTTCTCCGGCGCGGCGATGATTCCGTACACCCATTAAAGAAGTCAATCCCGACGAGGTTAAGGGGAGTGCTACCGGCGGGATCAACTTCCTGACATTTGGCGTCACCGCACGGATCGGACCATTGTTTGCCGACGCCTTCGGGAAAAGCATCACCGCCACGCACGACCATGTCACTCATTTCCGTGACGGTGGACTCTTCTCGATGGCTAGCATCGTTCTCGCGATTCTGCTGAGTAGTTTCCTTCGTGAGACCGGGCGCGAACGGAAGAGGGCATAAGGCGGAGCTGCGTGAAGGCGGAGACCTTCCAGTGCCTCTTGAGTGCAGCTTTGTTAATTCTGCCCTCTGGATGGTTGTGGAAGATCTAAGGCATTAAATATAGGCCTCTTACGAACTTAAGAACCCTGGCGAAGGCGCGTTCGCGCCCATGATTTAGTCAATTTGAAGAGTGTTGCGAAATCAGGAAATAGGGGATAACTGCTTTAAAATGTGGTGGCCAGGGACGGAGTTGAACCGCCGACGCCAGCCTTTTCAGGGCTGTAGTCTGCCGCTACTAACTGCTTGTAATCACGCCTCTTATCGCCTCTCCTACCTCGATTTTGGCTTCTCCAATTGGACCCATAATGGACCCACACTTGGACATGCGGAGGCTGGAGTTCGCCTCAGTTCTTCAGCGGAAGATGCACGAATCGACCATTAACCAATTAGCAGCGGCGGGTGGCCGAAGGTCCATCGTTCGATGGAGGTCAGTTAGGTATGAGCACGAAAAAACAGAAGAGCAATGCCGGCGAGAATCCCGTGAGCCGCGGCCGGCATGAGCAGCAATGCCATATCTGCGCGCACGCGCAGCGGTCTGACATCGAGGAGGCATTTGTCAATTGGGTCAGCTCGGCGCGCATTGCCAAGCAATACGGTGTCAGCCGCGATGCCATCTACCGCCACGCACACGTGTTCGGGCTGATGGGGCAGAGGCGTCGAAACATTCGGGCTGCGCTGGAACGGATCATTGAGAAAGCAGGGGAGGTAGAGGTAAACGCTGCTGCTGTGGTGAGCGCCGCCAGCGCCTATGCGCGAATCAACAGCCGCGGCGAATGGGTTGAGCGCACCGAGACCATAAATCTCAATGCTCTTTTCGACCGGATGAGCCAAGCGGAATTGGAAGCCTACGCCAAGGACGGAGTTCTGCCCAGTTGGTTCACGGAGACTCTAGGTGCAACAGCCTCTGACGGTCAGAAAGCTGAAAGTGGGGGATAAGTTTGTTGAAACCAATGCAACGGACAACCCTGCTAGATGCGACACCCTGGCGCCCTGGCGACTTTCCGCTCGGGTCACTGGAATCGCGAGCCGCCGTCCGCGGGATGCTGGCCGACCGGCAGGCTGCACGCCAACGCGAGGCTCAGAGCGCACACGTTCAGGAAGCCGTGCGCGAAACCTACGCGTGGGTTACCGAGCACACCAAGACGTTCAACGAACACTGGGTAGAAGAAGGCCGTCCCTCGCCCTACGAGCCGTTCCCCCGCTACGACTATCTCGCCATTCTCTTCGAGATCCTCGATGCCAAGCGCATCGTCTGGATTGAGAAGTCCCGCGACCTGATGGTCTCTTGGGCCTGCGTCGCCTATCTGACCCTAAAGGCCATGACGACGCCCGAGTGTGGCATCCTGTTTCAGACCCAGAAGGAGAATAAGGCTATTCAGTTGGTTGAGTATGCGAAGTGTCTCTACGACCAGCAGCCGGACTTTCTGCGCGAAGCATTTCCCTTAACCAAGCCGACCAAGGATCAGCCGGCCCTCTCGCTGGAATTCAGGCATGGCGGCTACATTTCCGGCATCCCGGGCGGAGCCGACCAGATTCGGTCGTATCATCCCTATGGTTATTTGAACGACGAAAGCTCCTTCCAGCCCGAGGCCGGCGAATGCTACAACGAAGCGCTGGCTGCGGTAAAAGGCAAGATCATCTTCAACAGCTCGGCGGGACCGTCCTGGTACGCGGATGCCCGTCACGACATCATTCGTAATGGCGAAGACTAAAACGACGCAGGTTCTTGAAAGCGTACAGATGGGGCCGCCGCAGACGGCGGTGGACATCATGCAGGGGGTGAGCGTTCGCCGGACCGCAGGCGGCATTCCCGTTGTTCGCCTGCATTACAGCGCCCATCCCGAGCGCAATCCTGACGAACATCCCGAGTGGAAAGCCCAGGAGAGGCGCACCTACACGTCCCAAGCGGACTGGGATCGCGAGCAGGAGATCATTGACGAAGCAGGCGGTGGCGAGCTGGTGTTCGCCGATACGCTGATCACCTATTGGGACAAGATTGTGATCACGGATCCCGCGTGGAGGCCCGGATCCACAATGGACCGTCATTGGGGGCTTCGATCACGGCAAGACAAATCCCACGGCGCTGGAACGAGCCTATATTGACTATGCAGGGGTGATCTACTTCTCGGGTGAGTATTACGTTCCCGGCAAAAGCGTTTGGCAGCACGCGCCCGAACTGCTGCGGATGCCCGACATCCATCGCTTCGAAGCTTGTTACGCTGACCCGAGCGTATTTGACCAGAAGACGCAGCAGGAAAAGGGCAGGGAACCCAAGGCCATCGCCCAGGTGTATGCCGAAGAGGGAGTCCACTTTCTCACCCGCTTCTACCGCAATCGCAATGACCAGACGTTTACAGAGATGCTGTTAGCCCATTGGGGCGACCTTGCCAATCGGAACCCTAGCGTCCGAATCGTCTGCCGCAACTACGGTGATCGGCCGCAGCCCGGTCGGCATGATTGGGACTGCCCCAACCTGCTGTGGGAACTGCTGCGCACCCGCCGGCGCAAGCTGACGGCTACCCAGTTGATGAGCCAGAACCAGTCGGAAGAGATCATCGACAAAGACAACCACGCGCGCGATGCGATGAAATACGTTGTGATGTCGCTTCCCGAACCGGCCGAAAAGACCCCGGAGCAGAAGATCGAAGAAAGACTAGCCGCCTACCGTGCAGCCGGTATGGATGACTACAGCCTGAACATCTACCGTTTCCGCATGGAACGAGAAGATCGACAGACAGAGGAGCAACCGGTTTTTCTGGGCCGACGGCATGGGCGTATCCCCATCCGCCGCTGGAACCTGGCAGGCAGAGTGGGCGAGGATTCTAGGGATAGCTGACAGCTAAGCCTTCGCGCTATATTGAAACTGCCAAAAGCCGCGATCGAGGTCAGTAGCTTTGACGAGGACCTTCCTTCACCATTGCCTCGTTCAACGCTAGCTACCCCCACCGGGTGCATCCCATCCCGGCTCTTAACTTTTGGGGAACATTAGAAAGAGCTTCGAGCGCCAGTCACCGAGGCACGGCCAGCGCTCCCTGCTCCAACGACAGAAGCCGAGGTTATTGCGCTTAATGCCGCTCTGGCGCATGGGAAAAATCCAGGTGTAGGAGCGAATAAAAAGCGAACATCCCCCCGCGGAGGTTGCATGACCCTGTATCAGCAGGGCCATGGAACTGTTGCACCCTTGATCTCGCTGTTTCTGTTGCGGCTAAATGACTTACTGTTTATTCGGGCAACGTCCACTGTCGGTACCTGTTGCACCACGAACCCTTGATCGTCTGATTCAGGTGGGAGCCATTAGGACCGTGCCAGTCTTCCGGCGTCGGCCGTGACAGTCAAGGAGCTTAACCGCTTCCTCGCTGAGGGTGGATACCGGCAAGAGGAAGCCGACGTTCGCAAGAGACGGAGACCACTGATGCCTAAAAGAATCGTTGATGGCGATGCTCTCTGGCGCAGCGACAAGCTCAACGAGATAGAGCTGCCGTCCTATCAGAGTCCAGCTATCTGAGCAAAGTGGCAAGGTCGCAGATATGTTTGCCAGTGCTTACATAGAAACCTTCCGAGCGCCGCTTCGAAACCAGCACGGCAGGCTCTGCCCGAACATCTGCTCGGTTGCGTCCACTGGGCGAAGACCAAGTGATCTCCGGCACCAAAGCCATCGAGCACGAAGTTGTGGTGTGCAATGATATTTTTGGCGGTCAACACTTCATTGTCTCTTGTAAAGTGGGCATCACCAGCGAGCGTAACGTCGTAACCTACACTCGCCGCACGTCGGCAAGTAGTGTCCACACAGTACTCGGTCATACCTCCCGCAATGATGAGGTGGGCAATCCCTCTCTTCTCAAGTTCTCGTTGAAGCGGCGTTTCGAAGAACGAGTCCGATTCTCGCTTCCGTATAACTTGCTCGCCATCGGCTGGCTTGAGGAGAGGGCAAATTTCCCAGCTTTGTGTGTGGGTCTCCAGCGGATGTCCCTTTGGGCCGTCATGCTGAATGTAGATCACGAGAACTCCCGAAGCGCGAGCTTTGTCTATGAGGGTTCCGATTCTGGGCACAACGCTCCTTTGGACTTCAGCGGGCATTAGTTCCACTAGTCCAACTTGAGCATCAACGATCAACAATGCCGTCCGAGTTGGGGACGGACCATGTTCTTCAATACTCCTCGCCACCTACCTGCTGGAAACCAGTCGGGAAGTTAGCTGCAAGGAGGTCATCCCCCTCGCTTTCATTTACGTCAGATTGAAACCACGCATTAAAGGCGGGAAAGTGCCCATTGGCTCCAACAGCGACGAAGCAAGTAAAAAATTGATTCATGACTTCGCCATTGATCACCTCCGGGGCTCCGGTTTCGATACACGGCTGCGCGTCTGCCAAAGAAGTAGTTGGCCTCGCAACTACAACGAGCCCGACAGTAAGAACCGCTAATGCGAATGCTCTAATGGTTCTCATAAAACCATTCTGGCTTGGGAGACTTCCCTGCTGAATATCCATAACTACCGCGTGCTGCTTCTCCCCCATCGTTTTCATAGTGACCTCCTCATAGTCATAGGTTGTGGCGGCGATTATTTTTGTTTCGGTGAGGGGCAACTTCCCCGCGTAGCTGCCCCTTACCGGGGCACCCATCCACCTCCGCCGCATGACGACAGTAAGACCCATGATTCCGGAGCCCAGCAGCATAATGGTGCTAGGTTCTGGAGTGGTCCCACCGCCGCTGTCACCCGAGATGGTGAACGACTCGGAAGGAATGCTGCCCACGCTGTTCTCCGAGGCCTGGGACGGACAGCCCGGTGACGTGCAGCCTGCGCCGCTGTTCTCGTCCCAGTACAGAGGGTTGTCTTGCGCAGTGGTGGCGTTTCCAAGGTTGAGCCAGTCGCCACCGGCGTACAAAGGTAGGTTCAGCCCTGTGACTGTCTCTCCGTCGATGGCGTAGCCATACTGGTTAGTCCCGAGAGAGGTAGTGGTCAGGCTGGCCGTTCCAGATCCGAAGACGGTCCCTCCGTTGGCCGCGGAACTTATGGACCAGTCCACCGTCAGAGGTGTGTCGCCCGGGAAAGCCCACGCCGTGAAATCGAACCCTCGGACTGTCGAATTGCTAGTTAGCGTGAAGGTATCGCTGACCACAAAACCGCTGTTGATGGTCCAGGAATCAACCGTGCCGTTGAATGGACCGTTGCCATAGAGGGTGCCTGCCATGCTCGGAATCGCGATTAAGTTCAGGCATAGTAGTGTCGCCAGTGAAAGGCAACCGAGATGAATCTGCGTTTTCATAATGACCTCCTTTTGGTCATGGGTTGTGGCGGCGATGAATTTGGTGGAAGTGAGGATCGGCTTTGCCGCATGGGCTGCTCCTCACTAGGACACACGCGCCCCGAAGGAATGGCGGCGTGTCCTAACTTCGCGGGAAACCCCGCCTGCGCAGAACGCCGCCCATGCCCAAGACGCCCGTGCCCAAGAGAGCAAGAGAAGCAGGCTCGGGCGTGCCGGGCACGCTGGTGCCTGCTACGTCGATTTCCATCACGAGATCGTCCCCGATCCCATATGGGTCCGAGGTGGCGTCGGGATCAAAGATCAATTTGCTGATCGCACCGGACGCTGTGCCGATGGTCTCCGGAATCGAGTCCAGCAGGCCCCATCCCGACGGCGACGAGTCGATGCCCTTTCCGTGAGTGGAGTACCACTCGATGGAAAATGCCGCGTCAGAGTTTGATAGGCAGTACGACCCCGTGAATTGGGCGTGGGTCCCATCTAGGATGCTGCCATTCGCCGCCACCGAGTAACTGCTGGAGGAATAAGTAGGCACAAGGGTTTCCAGCAGACTGGTACCATCCCCGGCTGTCTTGTCACCGGCGGCCGCCGTCCCCCTCCATAACGTCTTCCAGCCAGGAGCGTTCGTGCCCACAATGCCGGTGGCGGGGTTGCATGCAGGTGGCAAAGGAGCCCCATCGGGCGCGTTGCCCGGTATCGAGGCTGTGATCGGGAGAGAGATAACCCTACGATGAAACACAATTTTCCTGCCGTTATTAACGAAGACTGAGGCGCTCGGCGCGGCTGGCGGTGCGGCAGGAGTACACCAGACCGAAACTCGCACAGAGCCAGCTCCGTAGCCGTCCACAACTGACGTTGCAGACGCGGTCCGGATGAAGCCAGCTACGGAGAGGAGGATCGACAGGCATGTGAGGCTCACCCGGCTCGGCAAACCTCGGACCTTCGCAGTGGAGTGTTCTTCGCAACAGGTGATCGCAGCGCAGTCAGTCTTCGTTTTCATAGTGACCTCCTTCTGGTGATGGGTTGTGGTGATCGTCGAAACTGGTCCATCGCCGGTTGGGTTACGGGAGATTTGGTTGGCAGCTCTGGCTCGACGTGACGACGACAATAGATTCATTGTCACGAGCGGCCCAAGGCTAGGTGCGTTGCTATAAGTGGTTTGCGTTTTCATAGTGACCTCTCTTTGTCATAGGTTGTGGCGGAGCGTTTAAGGTTGGGAGGGAGGGGCAACTCACCGCCTAGCTGCCCCTTCCCCGGAGTCGACGTGGCCCGAAAGGCCAGCCCACGTGGCCCCCTGACTTCAAGTGATCATTCGTTTGCGGAGAACGCGACCGAAACCGAGGAGGCCCGAGCCCAGCAGAAGTAGAGAGGACGGCTCTGGGGCCGGGGTAGATTCACCGTTCGTCCAACCTATGAACACCACTTCTTTCTCCTGATCTGGGGTGAGGGTGAAAGGGAAAACGACATCTAGGTTAGAGAACGTAGAAGGGATCTGGTCGCCGAAAAGGTTGAACAAGACATCGCTTGGGGAAATCAGACCGAGAGCGATCAAATCAGGAATGTTCACGGGGCCAAGGTTTGCAAAGTCAGCGGGATCGCCTGTGAACAAAAAGGCACCGAGTTCGTTCGTCGCGTTGCCTACGATGGACGATCCCCCCGTAAGCAGTGCATGGTCCGGGAAGACTTGAAAGTCAACGCCAAAGATGCTTGAACTGGCAGAGGATGTTGTAAATGTCCCAGGGTCACGCGAATATTTCCCACCGTTAATTCCGTTCCCACCAGCGTCGCCTCCACCCCATCCCCAAGTGGCGCTGGCTTGTGCATTCGCAGTTGCCGCCCCTGACGCGCACGCAACCGCCGAAGACGTGTCACCATAGAATCTGAATCGTGTCTGCTGATGAAAGTCCCCCCCAGCGGTACACTCCGTTGAAGATTCGCTCCAGATGCTGCCTGACAGCCAGTTAGCCTTGGCGGCAACGGGAGTCAACGATCCAAGCCCTAATATGATAGTCACCAGAACCAACGAAGCGCGAACAAGGGCACGCATATTCCCTGCCGTCCTGGCTCTCCGCGACCTCGAGAACAGTATCAATGTCAAGAATGGGCCCGGAGTCATTGCGTTTATACGACCGATTTGCGTTTTCATATTGACCTCCTTTTGGTCATAGGTTGTGGCGGCGATGTTTGTCGAAGGTGGGGAGCAACTTCACCGCGTTAGTTGTTCCTCACGTAGGTTGTGAAGCTTGCTAGACCTTCACTGCGAGTTCCAGTAAAGCCACAGCCATGGCGAGCCAGAGTGCAAACGCCGCTGTGTTGAGGGCCAATCGCATCGCAATGTTGTCGATCAGCCCGTTGTATTTCGCGTCCATAACGTCTCCTTTTCGAATTGCGGCGGCGTCCTGCTGGCACGCCGCCTGGTTGTACTGCGCGATCAGTTTCGTTCGCGCGGTTTCGGGAACGATTCCCCTTCCTAACGTTCTTCCCAACCGCAGAGGCCGACCTGCGTGGGAAGCGGTCGCGCTCATCGCGAGACGTAGCGCACTGCGAGAACCGCTCCCCGCGGCAGAGCCGGACCGGGTTGCCGCACCTGATCGCTGTGCGGTGCGAGGCGACGCAATGTCACGAGGAGTGCCAGGAATGGCCCCAGCGTGGTTGCGTTGGTCGAGACGACTTGTGTTTTCATGGCGGCCTCCTCTTGCTCGCTACCCGGAGGCAGGATGTTTGTCCCCCTCCGGGAGCGTTCCCCTCAAGAGCAGTTCGTTGAGCCTTGCTCAATTCCCGCTCTCGTGAGCGCACATGCGCCGGATCGCTGGCGCGATCAATGGTTAACGGGTGACTTGTCTATAACTGTGGGATAACCGGGTAATCTATTGTTGGGGCAAGAGTTGGATGGTGAGGTGACCGAACGAACAAGGGCGAATGGACAACAGGGTTTATAATCCGCGCAATAGAATGCGCCCGTACTGAAGGTCGACACTTTGAGCGCCACGCAGCAACTTCTTCGCTTCGGGGTCTTCGAGCTAAATCTCGCAACCGAAGAACTGCGGAAAGGCGGCACAAACCTCAAGCTGCCACCGCAACCGTTTCGGCTGCTGGTTTTGCTGGTGAGCCGCGCGGGCCAAGTCGTCACCCGGGAGGAAATCAAAAAGCAGCTAGGCGTGGACCGGATGCAGCGGAACTTTGAGCCGATGCGCAAGCAGGTGGAGGATTGGCGAGCGCAACAGATGTCAGCTGCGGAAGCAAAGCTGACGATCTACCGGGCGTTCATCGAAGGGGATCTCGATGTCCCACGGCACCTAGCACGGAGGGTGCACGATCTTTACTTCAATCCGCAGCACGAGGAGTTCAATTCCCGAACCATGTGGAGCCTGTCTAACGCATTCACATCGTCGTTCAAAGAACTCGATCCGATTCCACAATTTCGGGCTACGGCGAAGTTGGCGGGCTTCCTGCAACCGGTCCGGCCATCCTAGTCCCCACCGGAAATATCGGCATACCCATAAAGGAGACATGATGCCCGGTTTTGCCGGATTCGATCGAAACAGCTATCCAGGTGATCAGGTCATGGACTGGCTGGCTTGGCGTTTGGGCACATCATCCCAACAGCACCTACTGGTTTGATCGCGATCTTGCGGTCGCAGAGCCCGGATTGACCTATGCGAAATAGAAAACAGAGCCGTCCTATCGACGGGGACTACCTTGCGTACAATACGGTGGAGTAATTTTTCGCAGCTACGCTGCTGCTGGGCCTCTTCCCCCTATCCCGATTTGTCTTAACGATCCGGGGTATGCCGCGCATCGGCCAATTAATGCAACAGAGCCCTTCGCTATTGCGGTCTGATGAAAGCGCCGCAATGAGCCGAAATCGCGGCCAACCAAGTTAAGGCAACAGAGTCGTCTTATGGTCCCTCCTTGACGACGGGGATTGTGACCTTGATCACAACGGAAGGAGTAGGAGCATTGTGCGCGATGGTCATCGTTGCGGTGTTGTCGAAGATGGGGCTGGTCTGAATGATGCCGGAAGTTGAAGCGTAGATAGTGCATGATGCCCCCGGCTGAATAGGCGTCCCCACGGGCGGATCGATCGAGTTGATATGGAAAGACCCTGAAGCGTGGCCCGTGATCACCGGCGTCCCAATGACAAGAGGCGAAGTTCCGGTGCTTTCAAGAGTAACGCTAGACGATACCTCATTGCCACCGGTCGGGAAAGGGAAGTTGAGGAACGTGGGAGCGCTTACCGCGGCCACGCCTGCATTGCCCGTGCCGGTCAACTGGATCGTGAGCGGACTGGTGACATTTGCAGCATTGTGGGTGATCACCAGACTCTCGGTTAGCTGGACGGCTGCCTGCGGATTGAACACAACGGCTATGGCGCAGGACTCGCCATCTTGCAGGGTAGCCACGCCGCCTGCTTGCGGGATGCAGGTATTTGTCTGCGAAAAGCTGACCGGGTCAGTGAGCAAAATAGAGAAGATGGTCAGTGGCTCCTGGCCCAGACTTGTCAAGGTTACTGTCTGAGCCGCGCTGGAGGTAGAAACAGGCTGGTTTTTCGGAAAGTTGAGAGGTCCAGTGTTGTCAATCTGCATGAGCGCTTCAATGCCGTTTCCCGACAGTCCGATCTCCAGGGGGCCGTCTGCGCTGCCGGTAATATCGATTTGGCCTGCGCGGATGCCTGTCGTTGTCGGAGTGAAAGTTACGCTGATCGTGCCTGTGGCTCCAGCCGGGATGAGGCTGTCCGGCGGAGACTGCGCGGGCATCGTGGTTTGAATAAAGTCTCCGCTCGCGGGACCAACAGTCAGCGAGGTGGAACCGTTGTTGGTTACTAGTACGGACAAGGTGCTCGACGATTTAACTGACGTGTCAGGAAAAGTCAGCTGGGCCGGCGATAGGGTAACAGTTGGTTGGGACGTCAGCCAGAACCACATTTGAAAGTCAGCAAACGGGCGTCCATCGCCGCTGGGCAATTGCAGTCCTGTAGCGGTATTCGCGACAACGGCGGCGGCTCCGTTCAGGTACACGTTCGGATTGTCGGCTGCTCGGATAGCACTACCCTTCAATGTGAAGCGTGCCAGCAAAGGTTGCGTGCTGGCACCGGAAGTCGGCAAAGAGACACCGACCGGCTTGCAGTTGATGGTGTTTGAAGGTCCCAAGGTGACATTAGCTGCCAGCACGATCGGATTGAATCCTAGTCCGAGAGTAGTATCAGCGGGAACGTCGACCGTCAGGACGCAGACGGGGCTATAAGGAATTTTAGGTGGCGCTGGAGTGACAGTCGACGGATCCACGGGTACATCGCACACCAACGAGATGCCGCCTCCCAGGTCTTGAACGCTTATTGTGCCGCCATTCACGAGCGGATTACTCCCGACACCGACACGAACATCCATAACGTGTACCGCAGGATTCGCGAGAGAAGGAAAAAGACGCCTGCAATCCGAAACTGCAGGCGTAGCAGAGAAATCGGCGATAGCCAGGCGGCAATAATGATGGTGAATACCGAAGGGCGCGGCGTTGTTCAGTATCTCAATGGAAGCGTCGACAGTGCGGGCCGCAAAGGTCCAGAAATCGCCGGTCTGGAAGGTCCCGCCCCCATTGGCCAGATCGAAAGATACCGTAATCCCGTCTTCAAGAATGAGAGTCGTGCCAGAGGAAATAGGAATCCCATTGCTGCCGGCGAGAGTGCCATCGCTATTCGTTGCATTTAAATCAACACAGACCGTTGCACCGTTGCTCTCATACACTAAGCCGGACTGATCCCAGCGCACAATGCGGGTGTGGCGGCTGGGATCGGTTGGGCCGGTAACGGCGATTGCCGGGGAAACAACTGCTGAATCCAGCGTGATGGTATTGGCCGTCGCGTCGACTGCAGCGATCCTATGTAATTCCCCAGGAGCAGCTTGCAATTCCAGAGAGTCGCAGGTGATTTCGATCCAATTCCCAGGGCTGAAGCCCAGCACCTGGTCTTTCCCCAGGCTTTGCACCGTTATCACGTTGGAGGAAATTGCTGTGACCGAGGTGACGACCGAGGCATTATCCCGCGACCACTTGAAGGTGGCAGAGGACGCGCTTCCTCCCTGGTGTATTTCGACCCGATAAAGTTGGTTTTCCTGGTCAGTATAGCCGGCAGCGGGGCTGATAGAGCAAGGCCCGGATGTGGCCGGCGAAACTCCGCCGACGCCCGTGGTGAGCCGACCGGTAGAGGGCGGAAACAGGGTTACCGGATCGATCGCCGGGTTGGAGCAGGACACATCAGCGAAGCTGCTGACGTCCTTGAGCTTAACCTGCCAGACTATTTGATAGCGGCCCGTCGTATCGACTCCAACGGCCTTTTCCACCAGATCCGGATCCTGGAGAGAACTCACCTCCCTCTGCCACACGTCGAGGTAGACCAGAAAGGGCCCGTTGCCGGCGGGAATACTTGCACCATGTAGGTAAGGCTGATCCCGATAATCGAGCGCTTGCGATGGTCCCGACCATTCGGCGAGAGTGGGGTCCCATTGCGTCCAGCCCTCAGGCGCATGGTTCTCCACTAAGATACCGTCCACATACATGCGCCCAGCGCCGATCGTTATCTGCACCGGCGAAGTAAAGGCATTGACACTTATCTGAAATGCAGATGGCGTGTTTGTAGGCACGCCACTCATTCCGATCAGGTCCAAAGTCCCGGCCTGCAGACGCCGTGTGAGTTCGGCCAGCCATTCGTTCCAGTCCGAATCCATCTGAACGCGTCCCTGCTGCATCACCACGCCGAAATAATCTTTCCAGGCGTCAAAGGTCTTACGGCTGATATCGAAGCTCATATTGGATTTCCTTCAATTCTGGTAAATAATGCCGAATTCCATCCCTGCCGGGACGTATTCCTGTAACCGGACGCGAAGGTCGTCTTCGCGCAGGGGCGCCAGCACGAAATGGAAGGCGCCCATCTCCCCGCCGTCGTCGGCGCCGCGGCGCACGGCGTCGGGGGTGGAAGTCAGTAACTTTGAGTAACCAGGGTCGCCGTATCGCAGCGAAAAGAACAGGGGCTGGGGCGATTGCGGCCCCTGCTCCACACATTCGAACTTCCGCGGCGTCACGGAACCGGCTGGCAGATAACTGAAACGGACGCATCCCGACTGCCTGCGGTCCGACCAGAGAGGCGCTTCCGAAGCCACGCTTGCCGCCCGGATAACGCTGTTGGATACGAGGTTCAGCAGCGTCGCATGGATCTTACCGATAACGGTGCAGCCTGTAAGGGTCAGGGCGCCTCCGCCGCTTGCGTTGTCCAATGCGGAATAAGCAACGGCGGTCACGGAGGTGGCGTCGACGATGCTATCCGCTAGGTTCGCCGTCGCCGGCTCAGCGACGCGGATCGCGCCGAGGATGGATTTGCTGACGACCACCTGCAACCCGGACCGTTCCGCCAGCAGCGTGGGCTGGCTACCGCCGGGAACCAGCGTGCAATGTGTCAGCGATAGCTGGCTTAGCTGGTTGGGGCTCCCATCCGCCCTGGCAGCGGGCGCATGCACGGCCCCCTGGATCACAAGGCCGTTCAGCGCGAAGACGCTCGACGGCGCACCTGTCGGCACAATCTCTCCGGTCAGGAATAAAGTGGGCCGGGCGCCATCGGCCGCTCTGAGTTCCAGGGTCGCGCCAGCCAGGAGATCGATATTGAGCGATGACGCCGTGTAAACGCCGCTGTCGGTGATCTCCACCGCAATTTTGCCGTTCACCTTCAGTTGGCCCTTTGCATATGCGAGGGCATCCTGCAAGGTCGCATACTGTGGATCGGGGAAAGAGATAGCGCCGTCCTGCACTATGAAAGTGGTCTGGCGCGCGTATTCGCCTCCACCGAGATCGGCATTGAAACCGTAATAGAAGGATGCCTGCAATTCCGGTATGAAGCCCGCCGCGTAAGGCGGCAAGGCGATGCGTCCCAATTCCGGATCGATGGCCGCCGCGTAAGGACTGCCGGTCTGGGGCACGTTGATCCAGCTTCCATCTGAGCCGGAAAGATTACAGACCTGAATCTGTTCGGCGTTCAAAAATTGCCCACCGATATACAGGGCCAGACTGCTGCCTTCTCCGTAATAAGCCGAGCCGGGTCCGTTCCCCAAGTCGTCGCACAGGACGCGGTGTCGCAATCGCGCGGGCACATTGAGAGGCCCCGCAGCCACGGCGATATCCGCGCCCTGCGAAACCGGATTATTGAACAACGGTATATCGATGCCCAGCGGGCTGAAGCGGAAGCATTGCGCCGAGCTCTCAACCGCAGTAGCGGGCGACCGTGTCAGGCTGTAAGCATTCAGGGACCAAAGGAAGATTCCGATATTCTGAATGTTGTAGCGGCCCCTCCGCAACCGGCGATGCGGCGCACATCAAGCGTGTGGCGGTGTGCGGTCAAATCCGGTATCGAGGTAGAACCCGGTTTTCCAGCCACGCACATCGGGCGAGTGGTTTTGGGGTCGCACGTGGTTCAGGTACTGCGTAGTGGCCAGCACCTGAAAGAACTCGACAGCGTATGCGCCGCAGCCGGTAACATCGCGCGCGAGTTGCTCCATCAGCAGCACATTGCCCTTGCGCCGTCTGAAGGAGACGGTGCGGGCGACCTCGGCGCGCGAGCTGGCTACTGCCGGGGCGATTCCGTTGACAGGCTGGAAGCCGATCAGATCGCCGATATAGGGAATCACCCATGGCGCGCAGGTCTCAATGAACTGATCGTCGTAAAGCTGATCGAGATTTTCGGCAAAAATCGCTAGTTGCTCCTCCACCAGCATCAGCAGGGACTGGAGCGGACCGCGTGAGGCCTTCGCGCTCAGCTGGTCGAACTGCTGTTGCTCGCCGGGCGTGAGGAACCCACGTATGGCGAGAGTCGCAAGGTAGTCCTGTATTTGAGCCTGTTCCGCCGCGGTCAGCAGCGCCTGGGACTGCGCGATGCGGTTGTCGCGCATCCGGTAGAACGCAGGCAGCAGGTCGAAAAGCCTGCGTCATGACATCATCCCCAGAGTCACCTTGCCGGGATCGGGATCGAGCACCAGAATCTCGGCGGGGTAAGGCGGACCGTTTGGAGTTGCAGCCGGCATGTATGGGGCAAATGCGCGTGGGCGAACCGGAATCGAGCCGTGTGAAGCTGAACGATTGCGCGAGCCACGCGCTGTAGCGGGAGAGGCTGAACCCGGGGCCTTCGCTGGCCAGGTCGCCCGCCGCGCTGGTTGCGCCGGCAGATATCTTCGTGATGTTCACCGCCACCACGCCGGGAACGGCCTGTATGACAGCCGCCAATTCGTCCGCCGAAACGCCCTGTCCGAACGTGCGATTGGCAAAACCGTAGGCAGTGCCGAGCGTCTGCAGCACCTGGGTCCGGACGGTAGGCTGGTCGTAAGCAGGGTCGTACTTCAGGTCCGCCGAAAGACCGAAGAGCGTTTCGAGAAACGACTGCGCGGCGATCGGAATCCGGGGATTGCCATAGTTCCGCAGCGCCATGACCAGGTTTGTGAGCGTGGGATTACCCGGCGGCAGCGCCGCTCCATTCACACCCGCCACGGTCAGGAAAACTCCACGGGCCGGGCCGCCCGGAATCCATATCGCGGAGGCCTTCGCGATTCCGGCGAAGGTAGCGGCGAAGTTCTGATAATCGGCCAGCGAAACGGCGCGCCCCAGCGTGAGAACGGTTTGCGGCGCGCTGGCGCGGATACCATCGACAGTCTGAGGATCATGTCCTCCGGTGGCGCCTTGCGGATTGTTGACGCCACTGACTCCCAGCGGACGGTCCAGCAACGTGGAGATCGCGCCCGCGGCCACGTTCCCACCCGCGCCGGATCCAATTCGGTAGTTGGCTATGATGTTGTTCACGCCGGTGGGCAGGGTGGCGCCTTCCACGCCATCGCCGAAGAGCACATCCGTGGTTCCCTCCGGCTGGTTCAGGGTGGCGAAGACCTGTTGGGAGGGGCCCTGATTGTAGAGGCCTGGCACTTCGGTCCAGGCCATGGCATTGGCCCGCACCTGCAGCGTGCTTTGGCGCCCGGTTTGGGTGATGGCCTGGATAAACGTCAGCGGCGATTGTTTAAGGGTGAAAATCTGATTGGGCGTGGCGGCCGAGCCGTTGCCCATCACCTCACTGACCGATTGGCCATGCGTCGCGAGTCCCACATTGGCATTTACCGTTGTGGCGGTGCGGTCGTAACAGTTGAGGAGGTTCGATTGCAGCAGAATCCGCGTGTGTGGGGCAGTCGACTCTGTCGCGGTAGGGAGCGTGGCGACCGCGGCAACAAGCGCGCATTCTTCCACATCCGGATCCTGAGCGCCCGCGAGCGCGAGCGTAAAACTGGAGAGGGCAACGTTCTGCACGGCGCCGGGTCTGCCGTTCGAATCCTCTACATATAAGTTCGGTAGCTTAGCTTTGGAAGACCAGTCGGGAAAGCTGCCATCCGGGGACAGCGGGAGGGGCAAAGGGTTGGTTATGGTCAAGAGGTCTCCCGGGTTCAGGGCCACTTTTGCAGAACCGTCGTCCGGTACGAACAAGGGTGGAGAGGTGCTGCTCTCTACGTTGCTTTTTACGCTGATCTTCTGTCTCTTTCCCGATATGGCGACGGCCTGAACGCCCACCAGATCTGGCCGGGTGTTTTCGAGATCGAGATATGTGCCATAAAGAGGGTATGGCAAAGGCTGTTCGGCCACGTCCAGCTCATCGCTTTGAGCAAGGACGATGGTTGTGTCCATGGGGGAGCCGTCCAGGTTCGTGGTCGGATACGGGACGACGCGCGTGATTTTGGCGCTCAGGCCGAAGCCAGAGCGCAACACCGGCGAGACGGACTTCACGCTATAGAGGCCGGTCGAATTGTCGGGTGCGATCATGACCAGCCAACTGCCAGTCACGATTTTGGGATAGGTCGAGTCGAGGTCGATGTTGCCGGAAGGCGGAGGATCTGGTAACCACGTCCATTTACCCGTGCCCGGCTTGACCGGTATGTTCACGAGAGCGCTAAGATTGTTGCCCGTGTTACTAAGCAGGTTGGGATCGACGGCGTTGTATCCAAACAGCGCGGCCCGCTGGCGCAATGCGTAAATCTTAAGGTGTTTCGACGCATTCGGCGAGCTTCCGCTGGCGGCAACGTTGCTCCATTCGACCAGGGTGCGTTTGTTGATGGCGTCGGGTGTGACTGTGGTCACGAGGCAGAGACTCCAGTTCTTGTCGTCATCCACAATCAAAATGAAATCTCCCTGCTGCAACTGTGTTGATGTGCCCGCCAGATACACGCTGGCATCGTCGGCCGCCGGCGACCATGGCGCGCCGGTCTGCACGGGCTGCGCGTTCCAGTCGGCCTTGGCTTTTATATCCGCCAGGGTCTCGAACGTTTGCGGCGTTTGCCCCTGGGCCGGAACGCTCTGCGTCTGCGTTCCGGCGGGAATGGTGATGGCGGGGGTCGACGGGTCGGGTGTAAAACCCGGAGTGGAAGTCAAAGTGAACGCGAGATACGCGGAGGCCGAGACGCCCGGCGCCGGCTGGTAATCGATGAGACGCGCCAACTCGGTCTGCGAACGCAGTTGGACCGCCGTACGCAGATAACTCTCGTTGGCCAGACGCTCCTGATAGAACGTCAGGATGTCGAGCATCACGGCGGCGGCGTCGAGGAAGGCGATCGTAAAGTCGTCGTTATCGCGGGTTTTCAACGGTGCAAGGGCCGGGTAGTCGAAACTGGAGAGCCGCGCGTGCATTGACTCCCGGAACGTGGCCCATGTTCCGGTCCGGTAGACAATCGCAGAAAGCCCCGGCAGGTTGGACACCGCCAGGGGCGTTTGCACGCCGACGCCGGCACAGCAACCGCAGGCGCAATTCATACTTCCGCTACAGCTCATAAAACGCTCACTTCCCGCCCTCCATTACCAGCGTCAATTGGCCGTGATCGGGAAGACTGGGATCGTTCTCGAGACGCGCCACCTGAAACGAGCCCAGCTTGATCTCTCCCGCGGTCAGATGCTGAGTGGTGTTCGTCCCCTGCGGTTGGAACGTGGTTGCGTTCACCGAGAGCACGCCCGCCACGGACCGCGCCGCGGCATAAATCGGACTTAGATAAACGGTCTGCCCGAGGGTGAAGCTGCCGGGATAGAACAAGCCTTTCCGGCCATCGGGAAGCATCCCGTCGCCGAGGATGGCGAGCAGCAACTGCTTCACATGCCCTCGGAAATAATTGGGATCGACCTGAACCTGAAGCTCGATTTCCAGCGAGACATACCAGGGCGACTGAAGCTGCAGATCCTGCCCGGCCAGGCGATAGCGCTCGAGGTTCGTTTGCAGACTCATTTCGAGAGTGGAGGGGCGCGCGCCTCCTCCTCCGCGCGGTTCCGCCGCAAGAAAGACGGTGTACCAGCTTCCCGTCCAGCGCGGCGTGGCGACGGCCTGGTTCAGCTGAGGGTTGGATTCGGCGAGGGCTTCGTAGTCGGGCATGGTGACGGTCCTTTCCTGCGTCTGGAAGGCCTGCGGGGCGCGCCGGCGGATCTCGTCGTTCGTTTCGGGATCCGTGCCCCCGGAAGCGGGCAGCGGATTGGTGGTGGAAGCTATGCCCGGAGCGGCCGCGAAAACCGTCAGGCTCTCGGCGCCCAGGTTCCCGGCCGTTCCGTTGCCAATCCGGTAAGATGCCGTGAAAGAGGTGTTTTGTTCCGGGTTCCTGCCGTTGACGCCGTCGCCGAATCGGAGAGTCGCGGCGCCGCTCGACTCTACTTCGACCACGAAACCCGGGCTGGTTGCGTCGTCTTCGAGCAAGTCCTGCCGGGGCGTCCATTGGGTGCGCACCACATTCTCAGTCCCCTCCGCCAAGTTCCCCTCCAGGGCGATCACCGGTACCGCGTCGGCGGGATCGAAGTTCATCAGGTCGTTGGCCGAGAGACTCGCATTCGGGGAATCGGCGAGAATCGGTGAGATCAATTGGAAATCGGCGAGCGATTGGTTGTCGAACTGTTCCACGGTGACCGGCAGATTGACTCCAACTCCAGCGGATGACGGGTTATACGCCAGTGCAAGATTGAATGCGGCCGGATCGCGCTGGGTACTCTTAGCGATGACGCCGAACGATGAAGCCCAGGCGGAGGGATCTGTAGCCTGGAGGGTCAGCCAAGTGACGCCGTTCGTGTCCTTGAGATCGACGACGGTTCCTGTGGCCTGCAACGGAACCGGATTGGCAGGATACGCCGAGGGAGGTTCAGCAGGCGGCGTGTAGGTGGACGGTATAAGAATGAACTTTGAAAGACTGTCGATCTGCGTCACCACGTAGTTCGGATCTCCGCTGTTGAGCGAAAGACCGGTGAGGCTCTCGACCACCACCGGCGTTGCGGCGTTATAGATGACGGCTAAGTCGAAGTTCGCGCCGTTCGCTTTCACCGTGACACCGAATTTCAGCGGCCAATCGGAAAGACTGGCCGGCTGAATCCGCAGGCTGGGGAGGCCCGTCGAATCGGTCAGCATCACGACGCCATTTGCGTTCAGCATCGCCACGCCCAAAGTAACGGGGCTGCCCGCCAGCGGATAAGATACCGCCTGGGTGATCGGGCTGTCCGGAACGGCAGGCCGGAAGCGCACCGGCAGAGGAATGGGCGGCGACGGCGCGCAACGGTCCCCTGCCGCATCGGCGGGGTAATACAGCCGCGGCGACGGAACGGTTCCCAGGCCGATACCCGAAACCGACAAACCGTGATCGGCCAGCACCACATTACCCAGGGCGACGCTCACATCGGTCACTGCCTGCGGGATGCCGCTCGAATCGCGATAGGTGGAAGACAGACAAACAGGGAAAGGCAGCGCATCGCCGGGGGCCCATTGGATCTCGGTGACCGGAGTGGCTCCGAAGACCGCGTCCACGAGAGTTGCCACCTGGGTCAGCCGCACGGCGCAGCGATGGCGTACGTCGGCGTCGCCCGCGATTCCGGTTCGTGGGCCTTTGACCTCCTGGAAGATCAGCACATCGCCGGCGCGAAGATTAGGCAACGCGCCCGCGAGCGCGGCTTCAGTGGCGCCCGTAGGCAGGCAGCAATCCGTCTCGCCCCAAGTGTAAAACGACATCTGGTTGTGTTCGAGAAAGAGAAACGCGTCATGCACGGGCTCGAAAAGCTGCGCGCCGGCGAGGAGGGCAGCTTCTTCATTGTTGGCGAGGACCGCGGGCATTCCGGCTACGGAGTTGCTAATCACGGCATGATCACGCTCCAGAAGCACCTGCGGGGAATCCTGCCGCAGCTTGAATTGCACCCACACCCGCGCGTTGCAGCCGTCGTGTACGCGATAATCGACCAGCAGCGCATGACGCCGCAGGGATATACGGCTGCGCGCGGTCTCGAGGTATGCTTCGGTGGCGATGGCATCCTGCCGGTAGCTGAGCTGGTCGCCCGCATAAGCAATCAGCTCGGCCAACGCCACGCCGAGGTCTGCTTCCGTGGTCGCGTTCCAGTCCGGCAGCAACTGGTTCATGCGGTCGAGCATCGCTGTCCGGAAGCTGCCGTAATCTTTCGCCAAATAATTGATGGGCGGCGGCGTGATTGCCGAGGGCGGACAACTGGCAGGCTGCGGCAGGCAATCGAAGTCTGTACCGCATTCGACCCGAAACGAGAACTCGACCTGCGCCAGTTGCGGATCGAACCCGCTGAGCGCTGCGGTGACTTTGATGGTGTCTTGCTGGGCCTGCAGGACGTCATTCACCAGCCGGAGCGTATAAGGGGAAAAATCCCCAACCTGCGTGGTGCGAATTACCAACACGTTAGCCGCATCCGCCAGCCCCGCGAAATACGCCTGTCCCTCAGACGTGGCGAGGGGCGGGGGCGGAGAAGCTGGCGCCACCCACTGGGCAGCGACCCCGGTAATGCTCTCGCCGCCTTCGATGACGATATTGGCGGGCGTCAGCCCGGTGGGCGCGGCGCGCACGCAGTGCACCACAAGAGTGTTGTAATCCAGCACTTCCAGGTAATCGATGCCGTTGAGGTTGAGGCTCGCGTTGCCGAGAATAGCGGCCTTGCGGTTCTCGCCGCAACACGTGTAGTTCATTGCGCCAAGCCTCCGTAGACGAAGGTCTGAATCTGGGTAACATCGGTATTCAGCAGTGAATAAGCCACTGTCACGGTTAGCACCGCGTCCTCGACCTGCGCCTGGACAGACACAACCCGGATGTAGCCGCTCAACCATTTCTGCAAAGCGCCCTGCACGGAGAACTGCGTGGCGGCGGCCAGTTCGGGGCTGTTCGGCGCGAAAGCAAGCTGCAAGAGCCCACTGCCGAAATCAGGCAGGTTGACGCGTTCGCCAGGCGATGTAAAGAGCACCTGTTCGATCAACTGGCGGACGTAATCGTCGAGCGAAGCGACTTCAGCCGTGCGCCCCCGGCCATCGAACCGATAAGGGTAATTGAGATTCATGACAGCCTCATTCACGTTGCGAGCACCCGCGGTTGCACGGTCTGCGGAACCAACGGTGCGCCAGTGGGGATGCAGGTTGCGGTTCCGGTCACGATAGCGACAGGCTGGCTCTCCGAATACACCCGTACGGCGCCCACAACCCATTGCGCCGAGGCACACGGCACTTCAAGCGGACATCCGGTCACCGTATATTGCGCCGCGATGGTGACGATCGGGCTGCCGGCCACCTGCACCCGCGCGCTGGAAGCGGTAGCCGAAGCTTGTCCGCCGTGCTGGCAGAAATTGGTAGCGTCCGAACTTAAAATAGCGCCGGGCATCTTAATCCACCGTCAATCCGTCATCGTTGATCGCCACCGTCCGTCCAACGGTCATCGCGATCGACGCCTTTTGGCCGTTGCTGATGTAGATGCCGTTGTCGTTGACCACGATCGTGGCCCCACCTGCGCTCCTCAGTATGATGCCGCCAGTCAGCAGCGTGGACGGCGCATCGCTCACCGTAATGCTGTTCTGCCCCGGCGTCTGAAGCACAATATTCTGCTCTTTAGGGATCCCCGGCGGCCCGGTGTTGTCACCCGGAACCTCAGCGAAAGTTCCCCAGAAGCCTCCGACCCAGATGGGATAGTCCGGATCGCCCTGCTCGAACTCCACCCAGACCTGCGACCCAATTGGGGGCACCATAAAGCACCCTGCCTGAAAACCCGCCATCGGCACGCAGGGCATTGCCCAACTTGAAGGGCTCAGGCCCAGAACATCCGGCACCTGCACAATAATCCGCGCGATCTGCTGCGGGTCGATATTGTCCAGCACCAGGCCGCGATACTTTCCATAAAAACGGATCGCATCGAGATCCCCCATTTGTTCACCTGCACTCATAGGTTCACCGTTGACACCGTGGAGACCAGGCCGTTGCGAGTCAGCGTGAAGTTCTGCTTGTACTCGCCGCGCTTGATCTTGTGCGTCACGCTCTTGACGTAATAGAGGCCGTCGAAGGCAGGTCCGCTCCCGCGCACCCCAACCAGCTGGCGCGCCTTAAGAACGCTTCCGTAGCGCGTCACGTCGAGGCTGCCTTCGCACGTAACCGCCTCCGCGTATTTAGCAGCGGCCGCGAGCCCTATCATGATCGCCTGGGGAAGAGGCCGTTTGGACAGGTCGTCGCGGAACGGTCTCAGGTCAAACGGAATGTTGGTCGGCAGCGGCGGTATCAGCCCCAAAGGCGGATTCAGCGGCGTAATCGGCGGCAGCGGAATCGCCGTCGTCACACCTGTTTCGGAGTTTTTGCTATAGACCACCGGGATCCGGTTTTGCTCCTGATCGAAGGAGAACTGAAGGCTTTCCACGTTGGTATAAGCATCCATATCCGAACTCAACGCCGGTTGCACGTGGCCGACCTTAATCTGTGGTCCCCAATAGGCGGTGTTGATGCCCGGCGTGGGTCCCGGATCGAGGTAGAAGACATAGCCAACCTGCGCGGCGAGCGAGCGGATGTATTGAAGATCCGTTCCCCGCTGGCCCGGAATGTTGCCCGTGGGCAGCGGCACGTCGATCAGCACGCTGGGGATGATCAGGGGCACGATTCCGAGCAGTTCATACTTGGCGAGGATCAGCGCCACGCGGACCTCCGCCGCACAGGCGGGGAACGGGAAGCCGCTCCAGTCGGCCTGGTTCATAAGCGCCGTTAGATCTTTCCCCATGAGCGTCAGCGTGGAGTTGGAGCCTTTGTCCCCCGGCGAAATCTGGTTGTTGGTGATCACGCCGTCAATCAGAACGGTCGGGATACCGTGCACGGTCGCCACCAGCACCACCCGCATGAATAACAGCGGCGATCCACCGGTGAGCAGGAAAAGAATCTGCAGCGGCGACTGTTTATCAATGCTGAACGTCAGTGAAAACCCGCTGGCACTGGTGTCATGCACCTGCACCTCCACCTCGGCCAGCGCATCGAGCACTGTCCTTGGCACGGCCACCGGAATGATCGGCCCCATCATGAGGCTCAACTGGACGCTCTTAAGCACCGCTCCCACCTGGAATGCCCTGCGGCATCGTGATATTCAAAACCGTGCCCGGTGTCTCCACCAGGTCGCCCGGCCGGACCGCGCCATTCGCGTCACAGACGAGCCAGAACAGGAGTGGATCGCCCAGGTATTTAGCGGCGATCAGGTCCAGCCGGTCTCCCTGCTTCACCGTATGCTTCGCCACGGTAGCGAAATTCGCAGCGCCCGGTTGAGGAACAAAACGGCGGTCGAGATAGGTGATGGCCTGCCCGCCCGGCGCGCTATGCGATAAGGTCGCCGAGCCGTAATAGCGGCTATCGGTGGGAAAGGTGACGGGCGGTACTGCGCCCATCGCGATCAGAGCTTGTAGCGGTGATCTCATGGGATGCCCGCCAATCCGAGGACGCTGATGGCCGCGTTGGTCGCTTTCGACGCCAGCTGTTCCTTATTGCCGAGATAAGTCATGAAAAGCCTTCCTCCGGGGTGCGAGAAGGGCAGGTCGTCGATGTTGAGGACGCGCATCCCGAGACTGACCTTGGCGCGGATGGGGTTCAGGATGGCGTCGAAAGCTTCTTCCGTGACGGAGAATTCGGTCAGCCGCACGGGCACGACACGGTTCCTGCTCCAGACGAAAAGAGTGAGCGGCTGTTCGAGGGGAATGATTTCGAGTGTGCCGGCGTTCGCCAGGCTGTCGTCGGCCAAAAGGGTTTCGACGGTGGGGTTGATCAGCATTTCAAGTTGCGCCAGTTGCGGATGGATGCCGTATTGAACGGCGTTGGGATTTTGCGTGGGGAATTCGAGCTGATCGGTTGCGTCGAGTTGGGCTTCAAGTTTCAGGGTTTCTTTCGCGGGACCGCGCAGGCGGAGAGCATCGACGCGTACGCCATCCTGAGCGCCTGGTGTGGATTGAATCTCAAGGGTACGGCTGAGGGTCTCGGGATTGTATTGGAACGCGATGACGCTCAGGACGGTGGAGGTGTCTACGGCCATGGTGACTATGCCGCCTCTTCGGAGGGGAGGGGAGTTAGGTAGTGCATTCATGCGAAGGTCTTCCTGGCGAATGACATCAACAAATCCTGTCCTCGTTCGTTTCCACCAACATCCTGAAGCTGGGACTTAACTTAACATTTAGATGCGCAATGCAAGCTTACTGCCCCGTCCTCGTGACACATTTGAGACATACGCAGAAACCGCGTCTGAACTCTGCCGCTTGCAACAATTTCTTCACGCGTTAAATGCCTCGAATCAGCCGCAGGCTCCCTCCTCCTTCCCTCTACCGTGACGTGACTGGAGCCTGCGACTATGGCACCTCCCAAGTCGAGGATGGCCGGAGCTTCTTCTCGGCGCCGAGGAAACTGCGGAGCCTCTTAATCGCCTCCTTCTGCGCCTCGGTCTCGGGAACCGCGATCCTGCGTTTTTTGATCGCGTCGACAATGTCCGTAATCTCCGCATCCGTCGCCTCGCGAAACGGCGCGGTGGCCCGGACGTCCAGCGAGACTGGCAACGTTGGGTTGCGGCTCGGCTGGATTTCGTGGGCCGACTCGTCCAGGATCGCGTGGATCTCCTTCCGCGTAGGTATGAGATTGTCCGGATCGCCGACCTTGGTTACTCGGCGTGCCGTGTTCGGGTCGACGCCGGCGGCCTCCAGCATGTCTCCGGCGCGCTGCGGATCCGGGCGTGTTCGATCTCCGCGCCGAGGCGACTTGGCATGCTCCCGGACACAGCCACCGCTGCGAGTTCTTTGTCCGTCGCCTCCGGGATCGGGTCCAGCCATGGAAGGCCGCCTTTCGGTATTTCCTCGAAGGCCTTCGGGTCCACCGGACCCTTCGGCCTTGGCGGGACAATCACCCTTGCGCGCCTTCCCGCCGCGCGCGCCGCCAACTCGTCCGTGGCAAGAGTCCTCCAGATGCGCTTTCGGGTCGTCGCAAAGACAGGGACTGTGCCCTTGGCGTCGGGCATGTTGACTGCGTCCCCGGGCATCCAGTCGCGCTTCGGTCCCTTCGGGAAGCGCTCGTAATCCCAGCTCGGGGGCAGACCTTCGACGTTCCGTGGCAGCTTCCGAATGCGATCCGCCTCGGCCTCAATCAGATGCTGTTCTTCGGCTGCGGCGACGGCCTGCTCCGCGCGACCGAGTGTCGCCGCTTGACGCGGCACCGCCTTGTTGGTCTCTCCGCGGACCTTATTTGCGGACTTGGCGCGCTTTGCAGCACTCGCGAATTTGCTCTCGGCCTTTTCAACCGCGTTCCTGGCTGTGTTATATTCCGCACGCGCCGCTGCTCGAGACCCGGGCTTCGCACGATCATATGCCTTCTTAGCCCGATCGCGCTCGGCCCGCGCGACCTTCGCCTCCTTGCGCGCTGCGGCGACGTCTGCATCTGCGAGCGCGGAAGCCTGCTCGGCCGCTGCGGCCTTTTCGCTTGCGGCCTGAAGGCGGCCACGCGCCGCTGCGGCTTTCCCCTCAGCGGTGGAGAGACGTTCTTCGGCTTGGGCGAGGCGGGGGTCGGTCTCGCTCACCGGTGGGGCATCGGTCGCCACCGGAGCCAACTCGGGATTCGGGGCGGCCAGTTTGCGGCCGACGGCCGGATCTGCGACGGAAGTCTCGGTCGTCACCGGAGGGACTTGCTGGTCGTGAGTGGTTGCGCTTGTGTCAACGGGAGCCTGGCTATCGCCTGAAGGGACATTCGCGGCCGTTTGGGTTTCACCCGGTTTCTGGCCCAGCGGATCGGGCTTGTAACCCGGCTCTGGACGAATTCCGAGCGTGTCCCCCGGACCGTGATAACCGCGCATGTCTGGGTCCCGGGTACTTGCCGGCGTGTTCCCGCCTGGCGGCGCGACGTCCGGCTCGTGCGGTATTGCGCTGGTATCACCCGCAGCCGGGGCGTGGCTTTGCGCCGGCGGCGTGGGCTCGCCGTGCCCACCCGGCACGCCGTGCAGAGCTGTTGTGCCCATGTCGAAAGCTACACCGGCAGCGGTGAATACGAGCGATCCCACTACCGAGGGATCGGTTGAACTCAAATGCGCGCCATAGAACGCCGACTGCTCGCCAGCCTTGCCAACGGTTCGGCCGGCTTCCACGAGAGCCAGCCCGGTTCGAATAGCGAGGCCAAACGGGCCCGAAAGGAACCCGGCGACGAATCCCGCTATTTCGAGGATTTCATCCCAGAAGGATTTCTTCGACTGCTTCTCGAGAGCGATGTCGTCGATGATCCAGTCGATGCTGCTGCCGTGCTGGACCCCAAGAATAACCTTTTCGGTGGCGATGACAAGATCCGCGCCGAAGACCGACTCCGGATGGTCGTTGAACTGCGCCCTGGCTTTCGTGATCGACACGATGGCCTTATAGACACGATTCTGGAGTCCCACATAGGAGGACCGGACATTGCGGGAAGACAAGAGTTCATCCGCCGAGATGCCGCGAAGCTTCGTGAGGTCCAGCTTTGATTTGGAAGCGACAAGGGCATCCAGCTCATTATTCAGCTGAGCGATACTCTTCCTGTGCTGCTCATGAATCGGTTCGGCTTCTCCATAGACGTCTTCCCCAAGGTCGACGCGAGCGTCTTCTTCCTCGACCCTGATCTGCTGGCGCGCCTCCAGCACTTCCTTATCGGCGCGCAGGCGCTCGAGCTCCGCCTGCAATGCAAATTCTTCGTTTCCCTTGCTACTGCTATATAGGAACGTGAACCTCTCGTCTATTCGGTAGATCGCAGCTTCCGTCGCGTTGAGAATCGCCAGCCCGAGGTTCTGGAGTTCAGATTCCAAAGATGTGGAGAAGGCATTCCAGGTCGCTCCCAGATCGGCGCCATCGACAAACGAGGAATGGGGCGCGAAGGCGGAATCACCGCCGAAGATCTGGATGGACGGCAAAGCCTTAAACCCGTATAGATCGCGGAGTGTTCCAATACCGTCCAGAAGCGGCCGGCTCAGGGTGGAGAGGCGTGTCATCGATTGAGTCAGACTGACCCGGTTGCCTGTAGCAGAAACCGCCGCGGCCCGGCGTTTAGCCTCGATTTTCAGCGCATACTGCACCGGGTCGGCGATTTGTTCCGGTGTCTTCCCGAGTGCAAGCTGGTCTCGTCTTTGTTGCTCGACAAGCCGGGCTTCGTCCGCCGTGTAGCCGGCGTGCGCCAGTATCTCGCCGGCTTCGGCAATGCTTTCGGGATCCGATCCCGCCGATGCCAGGCCGCCGGACCGGTCCGTTAATAAGGAACGGATGTGTTCGGGCAGGGCAGCGATTCTCTGTTCCGGCGTTCCTACAGTTACTTCGGCGGTTGAGCCTATCTCGAGTGATATCTGGTGGCCCTGCCCGCCTGCCCGGAAGGCGTTGCTGGGCTGCCAGGAAAAGGCGGCGCCAGGTTTGGGCGAACTAGATGGCTCAGGAGGAACGACCTGCTCGCCGGCGAGTTGATAGCCATTGGGGCTAGTCAGGTCAATGGTCAGGGTATAAAACCCTGGTTCCAAATCGTTCTGCTCAATCGCGAGATGTATCTGGTTACGATCGGAAAGCAGTGCCGTTGCGGACCGCGCGCCCTTGTAAGCAAAGATAAATTCGATAATCGGTGTGTCCAAGAACGCCCCGAAGATCTCTTCGCGGGCAAATTCGACAGCATCCCGTTGTATGTGCGCGTGTTCGGAGTCGCCCTGGTGGACGATGTGCGTCAACTCATGCGCGAGGAGCCGCCGTCCAGCCGAGGTTTCGGGCTGATACTTGCCTGCCGCAAACACGATGTGGCCGTTATAGGTGTACGCATTGGCGGAAATGCCTTGCGCGGACCGCGCGGCGAGTTCGCCGGTATGTATGCGCACGTTGCTGAAATCGCGGCCAAACCGTGGCTCCATGAAGGCCCGGGTGGGGGCTTCAAGAGCTTGGCCTCCGGAATCCAGCGCTTGACGAACCATGGGAGGAGCGGCAGCGCCAGCGGTAGCGTGCTGTCCGGCGGATTGCAAACGCAAGCTTTCACCTTCGCCCGTCGCTTTGCCGACCTGGCAATTCGGGCATGCGCCGCCAAAGGAGCACTTCTCTTGGACCGCGCCGGTTGCGGCTGCGCCCGGTTCCGCCATCCCGGCAACCCGCTCGGCGACCTCGTCTGCTTCGCGCTCGAATGAATCGTTTACGGGACCGATGGCCAGCTTCGGCGTTCGTGAGGCCGGTTGGCCCGGGTGTTCTATATTCATCGTGGAAAGCGACCAATGCGGCCGGGCGAACTGTTCCAGGACCCGCGTCTTGTCCGACAAATCCCCGGATCTACCGGCGTTCACACGGGACGAATCCGCCTTAGTCTTCGGTTCTCCCGCGCTTTCGCTCTTCCGGGAAAGTGCCGCGAAGCTCATGGCTTCAACCCCTTTCCGATAACTCCAGCGACGCGAGCGCCAAAATCTCTGCTGCCAGAAGGTCCAGGAGCAATAGGCATGCGGCCCAGTTTCAAAACAGGAGTGCGATGCGATCGCGCCCGTGCCGCCGGATCAGCCAGTACCCGCGACAATTCCGTCTGAAGACCCTCGATCAGAGCCTTCCGGTCTGCCGGATCGAAGCCTCGCAAGACAATCTGGTCAATCGTGAGGTTGATACGACTCACACCCACCCCCTCACTTCCGCTTCGGAAAGAGGACGTTCAATCTTCTGCGCCTCAAGACCAGCCGCCTCCAGCAGGTGTCCCATCCCGACAGGAGTCCCCGCCGCCGCCGCGAGAAAAGCGGCGTTCAGCGCCATGTTGCGGATGTTGCCGGGATTCACCTTAAACTGCGCCAGTTTCGCGGAGTCCAGACCTTGCACCGGAGCGCCGGGCGGAAAAGCAACCTTCCAGATCGCCTGACGTTGCGCGGCGTCGGGAAAACGGAAATCGATCGTGAAGCGGAGCCGCCTCTGGAACGCCTGGTCAATCGACGATTTCCGGTTCGTCGTGAGAATCGCCAGACCCTGATAGGCCTCCATGCGCTGCAACAGGTAGCCCACTTCGATGTTGGCGTAATGACTGTTACTGTCGTTCACCTCGGTGCGTTTACCGAAGAGCGCGTCCGCCTCGTCGAAAAGCAGCAGCGACCCGCCTTCCTCCGCGGCATCGAAGACCTGCTTCAGGTTCTTTTCCGTCTCGCCGATATACTTGCTGACCACGGCCGAGAGATCGATGCGGTATAAATCCAACGCCAGTTCGTGGGCGAGAACCTCAGCCGCCAGAGTCTTCCCGGTGCCGCTCTCCCCGGCAAAAAGCGCGCTCACGCCCAGCCCTCTGCGCCCTTTCGCGGAGAAGCCCCAGGTCTCGTAGACTTTCCGGCGATGCTGCACCTGCGCGAAGAGATGCCGCAGGGTCTGCATTTGCAGATCAGGCAGCACCAGGTCGTCCCAGCCCGCCGAAGGCGTCAGGCGTTGAGCGAGATGTTCCAGCCGGGGGCGCGTGAGCGACCGGCAGATATTCCAAAGCTCCCTGGGATCGACGCCGCCATTCTGCGGATCCACCAGCGCACCCGTGGAATGTATCGTCCGGGCGCTGAGCCGGAACTGATCGGAGAGGCGGTCCAGCGTTCCATTCAGGCTTGCGGCCATCGGACCCAGCGCATTTTGCCAGAGCAGTCTTTGCTCGGCCGGCGCGGGTTTGTTGACGTCGAAACGCAGGAAAGTCCGGTTCAGATGAAGGGTTTCGGGGCTCGACAGCATCACCACGCCTGGCAGCCGTTCGGCCAGGCGCCGGGCAGATGTCGAGAGGCCCGTCTGCCCGCAGCGAATCAGCAATGCGGCAGGCAACAGGAGAGATTCTCTTTCCCACAACAACGCGATCTGATCCAGATCCGGCCCCACCGGCGGAAGGTCGTCCGCGCGCACTTTAAACAACTGGAGGCCGATCCGGGAGGCGGCAAAGGTCGCAACATCCTCCTGTCCCTGCTCGTCGTCGCCGCACAGCAAAAGCAAAGCCGGTGACCCGGAAGGCGCTCCCGACATGGCGGTTCCCAGCACCCGGACGGCTTCGGCGGCGATCGCCTTGTGTTCTTCGGCGATCCAATCGGGAAACGGGCTGCGCTCCAGCCATGACTCCAGCCGAGGATCGAGCTGGTTGATCCCGACCAGACAATGTAAGATCCGTTCATCGATCCGCAGTGGCGCGGACGTAAGGCCATGACCGCGCTCCAGTTCGATCAGGCGGAAGCGCCGTAACCGCCCTGTGGGAGTCAGAGCGTCCCAGTGGGGGTCGGCCAGCTTTGCCAGCGCCAGGCCAAAGGTGGCGGGGCTGCCGGATGCAGCGGCCAACTCGGGCTCCATCTCGATTGCGGCGGCAAGCAAGAGGATGTCGCGTTCGAACGAGCTGAGTCCAAAAATCTCCGAGAGACGATCAATGGCAGGGGGAGCGTCCGTGTCGATAGGAGGAGCCGTCTTCCGATCACCGCCCTCGCTATTCCCGGCCAGCCGCTCCTTCAGCCGGGCGAATTCGCTGCTCAGGAAGAGCTTGTTCGCTTTGGTCCACGCGAGCCTGGAACTGATCTTTTTCATATGGTGAGAATCGGACCCGTGAAGACAGGCGGCAGCGGCGTCCACTGGACATCGATCGGACTATCGACTCCATCGACCTGCAACTGGACGACATAAGAGCCAGCGGCAAGGGCGGGAAACTGGAACGTGAGGGTCGCCGTGGGCGCGGTGAAGGGCTGCGCCGGAACCGCCGAGCCGGCAAGAGAAAGCGATACGTTTTGGCTGGGCAGCACCTCGGGGCTGCATGTGATGGTAACCAGGGTTCCGGTCGCGTTAGAGACCGCGGCGCCGGGCCCCGGCGGGAGAATCTTCGGCGCGATGGCCAGTGGCAATATGTTCGTGGCGCCCAGAACCGCGCCGCCTGCTCCGGTGAAGATCAGCCAAAGGTTGTAGATGCCCGCCGGCAGCTTCGACGGATCGTCCGGAACCGTAAAAGAGACCGACGTTGGGGTGACCGCGGACGGCACGAACGGCGGATAATACAGGTCGAGCCGCGGGTTCATGAGCGCCACCTGACTGGCGCCGGAGAGAGCCTGCCCGCTTACGACCACCGTGTCTCCGGGCGCGGAGGCAGTCTGGCCGGAGGGCGGCTGCACTGCGAGGAGATGAGCGGGCAATCCTGCGGTCACGCTCGCGAGTGGCCCCCCTTGAGCAACGATACTCCGGCTAAGGACCGGCAACGCGAATGAGACCGAATAGGGCGACTCAATGAGCACCACGCCAACATCGATGGGATAACTGAGATGATAATCAGCTTTCAGCGCGGTCCAAATCCACGCCACTTCTTCGCGGCCAAGCGTCGAAGGCGTTATTTTGATCATCTCGATCTGGTCGGCGAGGCCCGTAGTGGCGAGCGCGGTCGACAGGGAGTTTGAGCTCGGCACGGCGCTAAGCGCTGCGCGAATTTCGGAGCGCGCCAGAACGGGATACTCGTGTAGCATCTGGGCAGCGTAACCGAGCAGCGCTTCGGCGTGCAGGTCTTCCACTGCGTACATGGTCAGAAGGTAGTGCAGATCCAGCGCCAGCGTCGGCCGCCTGAGGCGGTGAGCTCCATCGGAGGCAAGAGACGGCAGATCCGCGTTGCGCCAGGCGGCGTTGGGCGTGACCTGATGCAGGAAAGCGTTGACCAGAAGCGGGATATTGTTCGTTGCGAAGTTGGCCGCGACAACATCCGGGGTCTGGGCGGTCACGCTGACAGCTCCCAGTGCGGACGCGGCCGTGTAAACGCGGGTCAGGTAGTATTGCAGCACCGCTGTAACACCGGAGATGGCCAGGGCATTGCTCATAGGTCCGATTATCTGCTGCGCCTGAGATACTCATCGAGAGTCGGAGACTTGCGGACTGGCTTGCGAATCGCGGGTGGCGCGGGGGCTGAGACGGTGGTGACTTCGATTCGGCCAATGTGAATGTGAACTTCGTCGGGCTTCGCTGGCGCGGAACGCTGCGAGCGCGGCTCGCGGACGGTTGAGTCGCGGCGCTCCCGAACTTGCGAGATAGGTACAACCAGTGGGCGAGTATCGATTCTGACCTGCGTCTCGGTTCTTACTTCAGTTGGAGATCCTGTCTCGATCATGGCCGGCCGGGTGGCATCACCTCCGGATTCGGATGCAGTGGCAGGTCGCATCGGCAGGTCGCTTGTGCGGGAAATCGCGGGTTCCTCGACCAGAGGTTCGAAGAGGGGGCGATCCGGGAAATCTGCCTCGCGGCCGATAGTACGGGAAGCACGCGCGTCCGGTTCCCCAATCGGGGATGTTGGCCGGTCCGCCTCTGCGTGAGGCGCGGGCCGGGCCGCTCGCCGCTCGAATTTCTGCGTTGCTTGAGGCGCTTGAGGTTCTGCCTCGACCGCGTTGGTCAATTCGGGCCATATGCCCGGAGCTGGCTCTGCCTCCGCCACCGATCGCGGGGCCCCAAAGAGCGTTCCCAGTGCAGGCTGCACGGATTGGGCGGGCTTGATGGCGCTTGCGGCCATGCGCTGAAGATAGCCTTTCATGCTTCAGCCATCTCCAGATAGAGATTCCGGCGGGCCTCGCTCAGCGAGAGGATCTCGCGCTCGCTCCAGCCATACGCGGAGGCGATCGTGTGGACTTCGCGCAGCAGGCGCTTTGCGCGGGCCGCGATTTCTGTCCAGAAGAAAGACGCGATGTCGAGGGTCTCGTCCCATTGATTGCCGCACGCCGGACAGTCGAGCGTAAGGCGTATCTCCGCCATCGGATCGGCCAGCGCCATCTGTTCGCCAACCTCGTCGATTTCCTGCTCCGGCCACGCTGGAGCTTCCCCATCCCCAAGAAAGCAGGCCTCCATCAGGCGAACGGCGGCGAGGTGCGGATCCGTCTCGCGCGCGGCTCGTGCCAGGTCGCGGCTTGTGGGCAGGCGAAAGGACTGTCCATTTACGGCGATCGAACCGTCAACCTGCAAGCAAGGCGCGGCGAGAGCGCGCGCGTCCATCTGGAACTCCAGCTTTTCAGCGCAACGCGGGCAGGCTGTCCATGCTTCCATGCGGGGGCCAAAGCAGGAACAGCGCAATTCGGCCAGGGCCTGGTTGCGGCGGCCGAGTGGCCAGTCCGCGAGTTCTTCATACGTATCGGGAAACGCGGTGTGGAGCACCGCGAGACCCCGGTCCACCGGATGAAGCATGGCCCCCTGTTCCCACATATCGAGAAAATCGACACTGGAGAGCGTGCGCACGTTACGCGTTCACACTGGTAAGGGTAGGCTCCTGCTGTTCGGTCACGCCGGGATCGCGCTGCCAGCCTTCACATTCCAGTTTGATGTGCTCGATCGCGACCGCATTGGCGTTGGCGTCGAGGTCGGGCAAAGCCTGGTATTCGGATACCCAGCAGCGGAAAATCTGATACGCGATCACCAGCTGGCCAGCCTCGTTGTAGAACTCGAGGTAGATATTCTTCTTGTAGTTGGCGAGCGAAACTTCAGCGCCCAGCGCGCCGCCGAAGTTCCAGACGAGGCCCGCCCAGTCATGGAAGGCGAGATCCTGCGTAAGCCCACGCTCGAGCGTGATGGCTTCGTACTTGGTTCGGCCGGGCGACTTGTGAGAGGTGGAGGGGTCTCCGCCCTCGCGATGTTCGATCATTTCCGTGGTGCGCTTCAGGCCGGAGACCTTGCTGCAACCCGCAACGTATTTGCCGTCCCACTTTAAGCGGAACTTGAAGTTCTTATACGGGTCAAGACGCGTCGGATTGACTGGGAATTGCGCCATTCGATTTGCTCCTGATGATCAAAATTGACCTGCAATCTGCTGAATCTGGATCACTACAAACTCCGCGGGATACAGCGGAGCGAAGCCCACCAGAACGTTGACAATCCCAAGAATGATGCTCGACTGGGGATTGTTTTCCGAATCGCACTTCACGAAGTATGCCTGCTGCGGCGTGGTTCCCTGGAAGGCTCCCTGCAGAAAAAGGCCCTGCATGAAGGCGCCGACGTTCATGCGGATCTGGCCCCAGAGCGGTTCGTCATTCGGTTCGAAAACAACCCACTGCGTGCCGTCAAAAAGGCTGGACTCGATATACAGTGCGAGGCGCCGCACGGGCACATACTTCCATTGCGACCCGAACTGGTCGTTCCCCTGCAAAGTTCGCGCGCCCCAAACCACGCTGCCGAAGGCCTTGAAATTGCGAAGGCAGTTGACGCCTTGAGCATTCAGCAATCCGGTTGCGTCGTCGGTGAGATCGTATTGCAGTCCCAGAGCGCCTGCAAGTCCGGTGTCGATTCCGGCCGGCGCCTTCCATACGCCGCGGGATGCATCGGTGGCGGCGTAAATGCCAGCCACAAAACCGCAAGGCGGCATGCTCCTTGGCCGGTTGCCGGCCAGAGAATCGGCAGCCATGACCCAAGGGAAATAATATGCGGAGTTGGCGGCATTCTGCGTAGTTGAAATGCCACCTGGCCCGTTTCCGGGATAATCACGAATGTTGACCGTTTGCGGGCCATCCGCGATGAAGAAAGCGCGACGCGAAGCACAATAATCCTGGAGTAATTGAATACTGTTCCCATCGGCCAACGCGGGGACGCAGAGCAGATTAAGGATCTCGACCTGGTCCAATAAGTAGGCCCCAGTGCCGTCTACTTGCTCATCTGGAATCAGAACCTTTTCGAAGTTGCCGTCCCCTGGCACAAGCAACGTCCCGTCCGACCCTGCCGTTCCACTACCCACAGCCGTAGGCCCGCTGGTAGGGGGAAATACCCCAGTAGAATCTGCGGATAGCTGAGTGATCGCCCCCGTCAAACCTGCGGCAGGATTGTTCGGATTCAGAAAGGTCAGATATTGGGAATCGTTGTTGATAACGGTCACCACGTATTGCGGGTCGGATGGCGTGATGGAAAGGTTTACAAAGTTTTCCACCACTCTTCCGCTCACCAGACCGATGTTTGGGTCTGTCAACTTTCCGCCCACCTGAACCTGCAATCCAAAGCGCGAGCTATTAGTCGGCACCGTGATTGTGACCCATATGGAATTACCCCAGATGCCGGGATTAGCGGCAAAGAGATTTAATGCGAAGCTGGCGTCGCTTGAAGTGCCTTTTTTGCCCAGTTCGACGTTGACGGTCGCCGACGCAGTCTTTGCATCCGTCCAGACAAGACGGACGATATATGCCAGTTGGCCGCCGTTGGCGAAAAACTGGTTCACGGAATAGCCAAGATAGCTGCGCGAGTCAAGTCCGCCGAACTGCGTCTGATAATCGGCCCAACTCTCGACCAGCGAGGCCTGATCGATCGGTCCCTGAGGCGCCCATCCGATGAACGCTGCAATAGACGTAGCCACGCCGGTTATTGTGTGTACGGCGCTTGGCAACTCCTCGATGTATACGCCGGGATAGCTGAGACCTGCAGGCATGACTCGTACTCCTTACCCGGAATTTCCGTTTTAGCTCCCAACAGCCAGACAGCATATACCCCTTTACGAACTCCACCTATAAATATTTTCTCTGGCCGGGGCCCAGGGTGCAGCACAGGGTCCCGTGTACCCCAAGGCGAGTCTCGCAACTGTTGACCACGGCCTCTCCATCCGGTCTTGTCAGACACCCCTCCACCGAACGCAAACTTTCATGTTCGGCGCTTATGCCATCATTCGACCCAAGACTGTTGTCCAATCGCACAATTTGGATGATTTGGAGAAGGTTGCACGCTTTGCCCGGCAGCATGGAGTCGAGGTGTTCTATCAGCCGATTGAACCATCGCTTCTTCCGTCGTCACTTCCGCTACCACAGCCAAGATCACCGCAACCCTTAACGGAGCTAGCACACAATCCTCGATCGTCCTCCGCCCGGCTCCTGCTTCAATCGGCGTCGGCCATTAGCATTCGTCTCAAAAGAAGAGTGTGGCTAAAACGCAAAAAGTCCTTGAGGAGATCAAACTTGACTTCTTTGCCTCCGGCAGGCCAGCGGACTAGGGGAGCAGCGCCGAACAGTAACCTGGGTAGTGTCGCAGAAGGCCGAAATCTACTCAGGGGCTGTGCTTCTTCCTGGCCGTGTTCCCACTCCTCTCGTACCAGATTTTTTCTCGTTTCACCTGGTGCACGACTCGCCGGGCACTGCACGTCGCGAAAGTCATTACCGCAGAACGCCTCGACCTGCTCCCATGACACTTTGCTGAACGCTCTGCGCCGACCGCGGGTCGCTCCGAGGTGCACGAACCGGCCGCGCTTCCATATCTATCGCGAATCAACGAACCGCTCCTAGCCAATCCGTGATAGAACGGTGCACTCCATGTTAAAACACGTTTCTCGGCGTCAGTGTGCTTGGCGGGTTCCACCGACCAGTTTTCGAAAGCCGAAGCAAGCCAATCCGGTTCCTAATAGAACGATCGAAGCTGGCTCGGGAAGAGCGACACGGCGACACCTGCCAGCGCTATCGTCTGGCAGAAGGCATCTGAGCCGATTCAGCTTCCCCTGTTTCGCTTATTCTGTATGTCATTCTCGTGCGGGCCCGAGACGGATGCTGGTCCTTGGCCGTACGCCCACCCTTCGCTAACAGCGGGCGAGAAGAGCGGGCACCCGGAAGTAATGGAAAACGTCAGTTGCCTTTGCAGGCCACCTTACATGGATCCGGAGGCTGCAGGTTCGCTCAGGATCTGAGTGGAACTAGGTTGGAGAATCTCCCGTAAGCCACATTTCTGGCCAAATTCTTAGCTACCGGCAACCTAGCCATTTCGGAGCCCCGTACCGTTTCAGGCTCTCATTCTCACGTCGCTGACCAGACAATGCCCGTCGGCCGACGTGTGAATCTTTCTTGTGCTCCTCCATAACTGCCAAATAGATCGGTTGCGACAGGCCACATAATTGCACTTTCGGATTCGCCAACTCCGCTAGTGGGTGAGTAGGCCGAAGGGCTTGCACCTTCGGCCTCTCGCAGAACCGGACGTGACAGTCTCCCGTCATCCGGCTCCCATCAGGCAAACGCACCGACGCTGCTTTGATGCCAGTGTACAAACAGCTTGGGTCGCTTGATGGCAATGGAACGAATCAATTGACTCGCACGTGTTTTCCGTCCCGCATAGCGCTTGTATTTGCGCATCGTCCACGCAACCAATGTGGCATTTGTATACCGCCACATCGGGTCCATCGCTGTCGGACAGAAGCGCCCATAATAATTCAACCATCCTTGCAGGATTGGGTTGAGTTTCTGGGCAATGTCCTCCAGACGTATTTGCGTGCGTTTGCGTACGTTCAGCTCCCTTATCTTCTGCCGCATAGCTTTAAGGGATATCGCACTGACCTGGGGGCCAAAGCTCGTAAACAGTTGCCCTTTACGATTCCTTGTTGCCCTTGCTCTGAAGCAGTATCCGAGAAAATCAAACTTCGTGTTCGGATACTTGCCTCTACGATTCCCGTCCTTGCAGTAGACAATATTGGTTTTCTCGGAATGCATTTCCAGATGGCATTCCGCAAGACGTGCTGCAAGCTTTGCCTTTATGGCTAACGCTTCGGCTTCAGTCCGGCAGTGTACCAATCCATCATCTGCATACCGGCACCATGGGAGGTCCGGGCACTCCTGTGCCATCCACACATCAAACGCGTAGTGCATGAAGAGATTTGCCAACACCGGACTGACAACACCGCCCTGGGGCGTTCCCTTAGTTCGTTCAACCAAGGTTCCGTCTTCCAGTTCCATCGGTGCTTTCAGCCATCTTTCGATGTATAGCAAAGCCCATTTGCACTTCACGTGTTTGCGCACGGCACGCAGTAGCAACGTGTGGTCGATGTTGTCGAACAGACCGCGGATATCGAACTCCAGAACCCAGTCATTTTCCCAGCAACGCTTGCGCGTTACCTCAATGGCATCCAGCGCCGACTTGTTGGGCCGGTACCCATAGGAATCTGGCTTGAAGATGGGCTCCAGTGACCCTTCCACGATATGTTTTACAACCGTCTGTGCCACACGGTCTGCCACTGTGGGCACCCCCAATAGTCGTTGTCCGCCATTCTTCTTGGGAATGGGAACAGCGCGTACCGGTGGTGGAAAGTAGCTGCCGGAACTCATCCGATTCCAAATCTTGTAGAGATTCCTCTTCAAGTTTTGGGCGAATTGCTCCACGCCGCATTCTTAGAGGTGCAGGAGCTGGCCTTTGCCTACTTTGGCGGGGTTTTCTGCCGCCTGCACTACGACAACCTGAAGAGCGAGCTGAAGAAGATCCTGCGCGGCTACCAGCGGGAAGAGACCATTCGGCTGATCGCGTTTCGCTCCTACTGGGGCTTCACCACCGACTTCTGCAATCCAGGACGGGGCAACGTCCTGACCATCGGGAAGGTGGGTTGGCGGCTGCTTCAGTAACGAGAGATGGAGTTGTTGGTGCCTTGGCTCCGGCTGAAGTTTCATGCTTGCCCTCCTGGGGCATTATCTTCAGCGAAGCCGGGCCCCATCATTGCGGACATGCAGCGAAGCGGGTTTCAGATCGTAAGCGTTTTGGAGCCGGACATGTGCAGCAACGAACCAACCCGCGTGTTGCTACGGCAAATGATGGGTGCATTTAGCCAATACGAGAAGAGTATGATCGTTCGGAAGCTCCGGGGTGCCCGCCAGCGTGCCAAGGCTAAACAGGGGCGCTGTGAAGGCGAGAAACCTTATGGCACGCTGTCCGGCGAGTCCGAAACCGTTGCCCGGATGCAGACACTGCGCGTAGGGGGTCTGTCGTACCAAAAGGTCGCTGCTGCTCTGGACGACGCGGGCGTAAAGCCCCGGTACGGTGAACGCTGGAACGCCATTGTTATCAATCGTGTACTGCGCAACTACTCTGCATTGCGCATTGGGTCTTAGTACACTATATCGCATCAATTCTGCCCCTATTCGTACCTTTCGGCTATCGCGCTCCCGCTGCAAGGCGCTCATTCTAGAGGGTGCTAAGAAGCACGAAGTACGGAACGGTTCGCTGGGAAATCGTGCAAGTGGTGCCGTTGCAGCGTATTTGGGGTCTTTAAAGCCGTAGTCATACTGGAATCCGATAACCGCCGGGTACGGAGCCCGATCCCGCCGGAACGAAATCGTTACGGCGGAAGGGCGTAAGATGGTGATTTAAGCCAAACGTGACGCCGCAGCAGGTCGAACATCCTCTAGGCTGACCGAAGGGTCGCTGCGAAGCGGTAGAAGTTGCAGCTATAGGTGCTTGTCGCACGTTAGGCAGTTTAGGCACACGTTTCGACTAACCCTGATGACAGCGCCACAGGACTCCCACGACAAACGACGAGCAACGCAGGCATGTCTCGATGTCCAATCTTGGCGCATTCCTAATGACCAAGAGCTTCGAGGCCACATCGGACTTCCCGGCACTAAGAAGGATGGCACGCGCAAACGGCCTTCCACGCTAGCAGTTCGCAACCATCTCTCGCCCGTCGATGTGTTTTGCTATCTCAAGGCTCGATTTGGTGAACCTAACGGTTTTCAAAACTTCCTTCGCAACAAGAACACCAGCGACAACTGGATACATTGGGATTTCGCTCTGAAGGCAGGTGGCGAAGATGTCTATATTTACGGCATGTCGCGTGAAATCCACTTTGTGTTCTCGGCTCAGATGACAGATGAGGACTGGCGCGACCTTATTCTCTCCGTCAAAGCCGACTATAAGCGGGTAGCCAAAGAAAAGAGCGTTGTTCTTAAGTCGTTAGAACAATGGGTAACTTTCCCGAATAAGTTTGTAGAGATTGCAGCGGTCTGCGCAGAGCTTCGCGCCGATATCGTGGACGATGCCGGACAACTTCGGAGCTACAAAACCTTCTCTTCGAGACAGGAATTTCATGCGCGGGAAGCAGAGTTTAAGCAGTTACTTGAGCGATCTACTAAGGTGTACAGGAGCTGCCTTCAGCTGTCCGTCCTTACGCCCATTATGGCAGAAGCCTTCATCAACATGGCAGTATTGATGCTGTGCAAGAAGGAAATCCGGGACAACAAGCGCCAGTTCGAAGCCTTTATCCGGTCACATATCGACACCAAATTGTTCGACTTAGCATATAAATGCAAGGGCTTCAGCAGGCCGATAGACCAAAACGCGGAGACGTTCAAAAACTTCAAGCGGGTCATGGATAAGCGAAACACTGCGATTCACGGCAACTGCGATCCTGAAAAAGAGCAAATTGAATTGGTGTACTTCGAGGGCACACGACCACTCTTCAAGGATTCTGGCGATCATCTCAGTAAATTTCTAGAGGCCCTAGAACGCCAGTACCAACCTGAAGTGGTGCTCAAGGACTATGAGGATGTTCGCGCCTTTCTGTCCTACGTCGCGGCCTGTTTGGAGCCAGATTTGGTGCAGGCATTCAAGAGTGTCATGGGGGCTTCCTATCCGGGATATGACATTCAACGCAAGAAAATGGGCTGCCTATTCCCCGGGCATATTGTTGTCGGACATTTGGAGGGTATGAGGTACGACGATGAATTGGAGGTCGTCTGGGCGACGTGATTACAAGACCCTCCCGTTGAAATAACTTTGGTGCCGTAGACATTCAGTTTGAAGTTACGAGTGAACGAATGATGACGAAAACGACTGATACTGGGCACACTTATTGGATGTTCCAGTGGCTGGATAAAAATCGCGTTACGACAGATCACGCAGCGAAACTCTTGCTCTCAAATCCCGTAGCGATGAACGAACTTCGCGAAATGGCCCAAGCCGCTGCTGAAGAAGGTCGGAGTCTCCCCGGATCAACTGATGCTGTCCTCGCAGGGCGTGGTATTGATTTGTCGGGCCAGCTGGACTGTCTGCACATGGACTGTCGCCGCTCCCAAGTACAGCGTCTGTTCAGCAAGGTTTGGCATTACTTTGATGTGATCATAGTTAGAACACTACCTAGTAGGCCTATCATAATTAAATGACTCAGGAATCGGTATGCGTAACTTCTCCGGCACCTCTTTATTCAGAAACGCATTAATGTCCGCATCTGGCAGTGGTAAAGTTTTGGGCATAAGAATAGTCACGCTTTTCTTAGTTGCTGGTATAGGGTAAAACCAACCTCCCCTGCCTACCCTAAAGTACACATAGTATCGTCTCCCGCTGATCGCGCCGGTTCGAAATGCGCGTCGAGGTCGTCAATATACACGCAGAGGCCTTGCGTGGCGGCGCCGAGCACTTGAGGACTCGCCATGCGCTCGTCAGGCCTGACGGACCCAAGCATGATGACGTTCGTACCGAGCTTCAGTTGCGCATGCCGGACGAACTGCCCCGAGTTCGGAACCGAGAACAATTCGACGAAGCCGAAGGTTGCGCAAGAGCCATCGAATTGCGCAGCGAGCGTCGTTGTATCGAAGGATGGGAAAGATCGTCTGCAGCCCTTTCCTTGCCGACTAACGAGTAGCCGACCGAACTGCATAGTTCAAAACGCCAGGCAACGTCTGGAGTCTAGCGCCAAGGGGGCACGGCCGCAATCGGTTCTGGATGTGTCTCTGAGCGGACGTCGTTTGATGATGACATGGCGAAGAGGAGCAACAGGAGCAAGTGTTCGGAATCGTCAAGCGAGATTGTCCGGAGCGAAGCGGAGGCGGCTCGGCGGGGATTGGGGGTGCAGGGGAAAGGGGGCGGGTGGAGTGCACCCCAAAAGTGAGACACGGAATTAAGGGGCCAGCTACAGTGAATGGAGGAGAGCTATGCTGGTGCCCCGACAACAGTATTCCCGTGAATTGAAGATCGCCGCCATCCGCTGCTATACGTGGTCGAGACTCCGGAATGCGGCAGCACAGTCGCACTGGCGAGGAAGAATCGAGAGCTTAGCCCCAAATGACAAACATCAGCAGCCCTCGCTGAAAATCACGTCCTGAATCTGCGGAACTCAAAAGCTGATAAGAACTGCGTTTGGACCTTTACTCAGCCACGCTCCTAGACTCAAGCGACCAGGTGTTTTGGCATGAAGACGATCTTGCGACTACAACCGCATAGTTTCCTGCTTGCCGACGATCAGCGATGCGACAGCAGGTGCATATTGTGGAAGCTAGCTTTACGATAGACGAATGTGTTTTGTACAGAAGATTGCACTTGTCACTGGTGCCGCTTCGGGCATAGGAAGAGCTGTAGTAACAGAACTCGTTCAACGAAAGGCATCTGTCTTTGCGGCCGACATCGACAGTGAGCGCGTGCGCGCCCTCGCCACGCAGTTGAGCAACACGACAGCGCTTACACTCGACGTTACCGATGAGACCGCTTGGCGATCAGCTTTCCAGTCGATCGATCACTTGGATATATTCATTTCGGCAGCCGGCATTTCTCACGCAAAGCCCACGACCGACATGAGCCTGGAGGAGTGGCGCCGGGTCATGGCCGTCAATCTCGATGGCGCCTTCCTGGGAATTCGCAGCGCACTCGGTGCGATGATTCCCAAGAAGAATGGCAGCATCGTGCTCATTGCTTCAGCTTCCGGCATCAAGGCGTCGGCGGGGGCCAGCGCCTACTGCACCAGTAAAGCAGGCCTTCGCATGTTGGCCAAAGCGGTTGCATTAGAGTGCAAGGAGCATGGGATTCGGGTGAATAGTGTCTCTCCCGCCGCCGTAGCCACCCCGATGTGGAGCAAGATGCCTTTCTGGGAAGATCTTGTTGTGAAGCACGGCGGCGAAGAAAGCGCCTGGGAAGCCTTAGGTGGAATTAGTCCTGATCAGCCCTCTCTGAAGAGAATGGCGTTCCCTGAGGAGATTGCCAAAGCAGTGTTGTTCTTAGCCTCGGACGAATCCTCTCACATAACCGGCACGGACTTGGCAGTGGACGCCCTGCATGATTCCTCCTTCCTACAAACCGAAAAAGAAGTTCATGCAGTTGGCCATCGCGGAGGCAAAGCGCGCCCGTGACCGAGGCGACTATCCCATTGGCGCGGTCATCACACGCCTCATGGGAAGGCGGGAAGTGGTCATTGCTAGCGCCGGTAACCGAGTAAAAACTTCGGGTCGGCCCGATAAGACGCGGCTCTCATCGTGACGGCAGTCGGCCAGCAGCTTCGCGTTCAGCTCGGCAAGGTCGTGTGCCAGCGGTACGGGAACCCAGTGGTTGCGGCGGAAGAAGCCCACTTCGCCTTCCACCCCACCCTTCTCGTGGCCTTCGCCGGGCGTGCAGAAGTCGGCCTGATAGCGCCAGTGCGAACGGAAGGCGATGAAGCGAGCTGTCAGCTCGCGCTCGTAGCCGCGCAGGATCTTCTTCACCGCACTTGACAGCACCGCAGCTCAAGGCAACCTGGCAAAATGTTTTTTCTTGACTTTGAAGTCCTTTTGGCCGCCGTCTGAGCCGACTACGAACACATGGAACTCGGGATTGCCCTCGCGCAACCTCGCTATTTCAGACATGGGGAATTCAGCAGTCAGTCCTTGCAGATTCTGGTAGTCAAACGGCGCAGTACTTTCAGCATCTACTTCGTCCTTCTTGGCAGCATCTTTCACAAAGACTTTTGCGACCGAGGCGACACCGATGCCGTAGTTTGGTCCAACGTCTGGAGGAGTGCTCGGTATCGCCCGGATGCGGAGCACCGGGCGAAGCATGTCATCGTTGACATCCCCTTGGGTAAAGCTGTGGCCCGACCCTACCGCGTCGCTGGCTTGCTGCGCAATCCATTCCAGCGGGGTAAAGAGTCTGACCTGAAAGCCGCTGGCTGACACCTGAACACCCGGTTGTAGCGTTCCTTGGGACGAGGCAAACATCCCCAACGCTTGGCCAAGCTGACTTGCCGTATCGGACAGCAACAATCCTAATTGTTGACCCGCGTGTTGCGTGCCTCGACCGATAGCGGCGTTGATTTGCTCGGGCGTAAAATTCATTGTTTGGGCGTCTGCTCGAGCGGGTTCGGGGGCCTTCACACTCTCCGGCGGGGGCCTACTTGGCACTGTGCTGCTCGAATCGAGACTGTGATCGGGAGCCGCCGGGCTACTGGCGTCCGCGATCTGGCCACCATTTGGCGCGAGAGTCGATTCCACTCCGATCCCGGCAGATGCCATGGCCGCTTTCATCTGCTCCTGCCGCGCGACCCTGGCTTCGACTTCCTTCAGCAGGGCTTGAACGGTGGCCGTATGCCGTTGATCGGATCGCTCCAACTCGCTTTCCAACCTCGCGATCTGCTGCTTCATCGACTCCGCCGCCGCCGGGTTCTTCTTCAACTCCTCGTTCATGCGTTGCAGCGTCTGAATGTTCTGCTCTTGTGCCGCCGCTTGCGCCGTCGCCGACTCTCGCAGGTAATACCGTATCCCTCCGCCTACCGCCACGATCGCCACCAAGGCCGCTATTCCCACCCACGTCAGCCGGTTCGTCTCCCGCTTCACGTGGCCAAACGCTTCCCCCAACATTCGCTCTACCGTCCCACGTCCCACCGGTCGCGGACCTACCGCCGGCACTCCACTAACGGCGGGCGCTCCAGCGATTGCCGACGGCCACGCTTCTCGTGTCGCCTTACTCCCCAGCCTCCCCAACGTGTCCAGCGACGCCTGCCGCGTCGGTCGGGCCGCTCCGCTCGGCGGCGGATCCATCTCCAGCCGAAACTCCGGTCCTCCGGCTCCCAGTTGCACCACGTCGTTGTGATTAATCCGGATCGCGCCATACACTCGCTGGCGATTCAGAAAAGTCCCGTTGCGGCTCTGCAGATCGACCAACTGCAACGATTCGGCATCCGAGCTGTCCAGTTGCACCTTGGCATGCTGCCGGCTGACCAGATCGTCGCGGTCCGGATCGAAGCGGATGCTGGCGCTCGCTTCCCGCCCGATAATTAGCTCTTTGACCGCAGCCATGGAAAACTCATCGACTTGATTGGCTCGAGCCCCGGTTAAATGCCTGATCACTATCTTCTGCATCGCATGACTCCTCGCCTCAGGTCACCGCTGACTACTTCCCGACAGCCAACAGCGCGGTCAATAAGAGATCACGCTCAATAGGACATCGCGAAGATCATCCCGAACAATCAACTGAGGCATCCCACCATTTCCATCTGACCATTGCTTCATGACCTGCCTTTCCCAACCCCACCGCCCCTCAATGGTGAATCACCACCTTTGGAGGTGGTGATGTCGGAACCCGCGGCGGTGGTGAAGAATGCACCGTGGGCGTAGGTCGAGGCGTCGATACCGGATGAGATTGTGGTGCCGGATGCTGGGAGGCCACGCACATGGATCACACCAAAGTTTCGCTGCCTCGTTCGCTGCAGGCAATTTTCGTCCAAACCGTCTTCTTGGCTACCCTCTCTTTTTCCTCGGCGTGGGCACAGTCAGTCACGACGCAGCATTATGACAACAATCGGACGGGCATCAACCCTCGGGAATCCGTGCTGACCACCGGCAATGTAGGCTCCGGCATATTCGGAAAGCTGTTCACTCGACCGGTCGACGGCCACATTTATGCCCAGCCTCTCTGTGTTCCGAACGTGACCATCTCGAACCGGAGCCACAACGTGGTCTACGTCGCCACCCAGCACAACAGCGTTTACGCATTCGACGCCGACTATCCGGCCCAATCGGCCCCCCTATGGCAGGTGAACCTGGGCATACCGCGTCCGGCTGGCTTTCCCACAAAATATGGCATCGAGTCGGGAATCCAGGTTGAGATTGGCATCACGAGCACTCCGGTCATCGACCCTTCCACGAAGACGCTCTACGTCGTCGCCTACACCGAGGACAGCTCGAACGGCCCATTCCACTACAAGCTGCACGCTCTGGACATGACCAGCGGCGCCGAAAAGTTTGGCGGTCCGGTTGAGATCCAGGCGACGGTGCCGGGAAATGGCGACGGCAGCGTCAACGGCATGATCGCGTTCGATCCCAAAATGCACATGCAACGGCCTTCGTTGCTCTTAATGAATGGGAAGATCTATATCGCGTTTGGTTCGTTTGCAGACACTGATCCCTATCACGGATGGGTGATGGGATATAACGCCGCAACGCTCGCGCAGACTGGCGTCTTCAACACCACGCCCGACGCGGGCGAAGGCGCAATCTGGATGTCGGGACAAGGCTTGCCGGCCGACAGCGGCGGAAATATCTACTTTATAGTCGCAAACGGATCTGAAACCGGTATGAGCGGTGGCAGCTCTTTTGGCAATTCATTTCTCAAGCTGAGCGGCACTAGTCTCTCGTTGCTCGACTGGTTCATGCCGTTCAACGCGGTTTCCCTCTCGGATGCCGATCTCGACGTAGGGTCGTCAGGGCCGATCCTGATTCCCGGAACAACCTTGATCGTCGGCGGAGGAAAACAGGGCGTCCTGTATCTGATCGACACCACCCACATGGGACACTTCATGGCTTCAGGCGACACCCAGATTGTGCAGAGCTTCCAGGCCAGCAACGACGAGATCTTTAACACGCCAATCTTTTGGAGCAACGGCTCGCTCCTGTATCTCTGGCCTCAGAACGAGGGGCTGAAAGCGTTCGCCTTCAACGGTATTTTTAACACCACACCAGTGGCGCAAAATACTTCGGTCACTCCCGCTCAACCGGGCGCTACGCTATCGCTCTCGGCGAACGGAAGCCAGAGTGGCACCGCGATTGTCTGGGCGACGCACTCCACCGGCGGCAGCGCAGAGACGGTTGCCCAACCCGGCGAACTCCACGCCTTCGATGCCACCAATGTCGCGCACGAACTCTGGAACAGCTTGCAGAATCCCGCACGCGACGACACCGGTTTGTACGGCAAGTTCAACCCCCCGACCATCGTGCAGGGCAAGCTTTACCTTGGAACATTTTCTGAGCAGCTGGATGTTTACGGACTGCTGCCTCTACCCCTAGCTCCGGGCCAAACGTTGTTCACCACCGAGACGCCGGTCATCCCGAACACTACTGCCGGCATCGCCTATGAGCTCGGAACCAAGTTCACCGCAGATATCGCCGGGCAGGTCACCGGCATCCGCTACTGGAAAGCGGCGAGCGAAACTGGCAGCCACCGCGGGCACATCTGGAGCAGCACCGGCGTCCCTTTGGCTACTGTCAACTTTACCAACGAGACCCCCTCCGGCTGGCAGCAGGCGCTGCTGAGCGCGCCCCTGTCAATCGCCGCCGGCACGACCTACGTCGTCTCGGTGAACGCCAATTCGTTTTATGCGGAAACGATTAGCGGCCTGCTTAAGTCCATCACCAATGGAGATTTGAGTACGATCGCTGACGGACACAACGGAGTTCTGGGCGCTGCCGGCATCTTTCCGATCAAGTCTCTCCAGAGCTCGAACTACTTCCGGGATGTCACCTTTGTACCCACTGGAGGTCAGTCGATCTTCACCAACCAGACTCCCGCGCTCACGAATCAGAACGACCACAGGACTTACGAAGCGGGAATGAAATTCACCTCTGACCAGGGTGGCGAGATCGCAGCAGTCCGGTTCTGGAAAGATGCGAGCGAGACGGGCACACACGTCGGGCACATCTGGGCCGGCAATGGGGCCGAACTGGGACACGTAACCTTCACCAGCGAGACGCCATCGGGATGGGAGACGGCCTATCTAACGACTCCAGTGAATATTTCGGCAAACGGGATCTATACAGTTTCGGTGAACATCAATTCTTTCTACGTGGCCACGCAGAACGGTCTTGCCAATCCCATTACGAACGGATCGCTGAGCACCGTCGCCGACGGCAGTAACGGCGTTCTCAGCACGATCGGCACGTTTCCATCGACTCCGTTTCAGAACACCAACTACTTCCGCGACGTCGTCTTCCTGCCCACTGGCACTTGTTCTGTCACCGCGCCGCCCTCTGGCCTGGCAGCTTCGCCAGGTATCGCGCAGGTCAGCCTATCGTGGAACGAGACGACTGGCGCTACCAGCTACAACGTAAAGCGCTCGACCACGAGTGGCAGCGGTTATGTCCTGATCGCATCCGGAATCACGTCCACTTCCTACACGGACAACAATGGTGGATCCGGCCTCACCAATGGAGTCACTTACTATTACGTCGTGTCGGCTGTGAACCCTTGCGGTGAGTCGGCCAACAGCACGGAAGTCAGCGCAACTCCGCAGAGTTCATTCGATGGAACCTCCATCTTTACCACACAACTCCCGGCGGGTTCCTACACCGACGGTCCCTATGAACTGGGCGTGAAGTTCCAGTCAAGCCGCGATGGAAATATTCTCTCCGCCCGCTACTACAAGGTCCCTGGCGAGACCGGCGTACACATCGGCAGGATTTGGTCGGCTTCGGGAACCCAGCTTGCCACCGTTCAGTTCAGCAACGAGACCGACTCCGGCTGGCAGACTGCAAACTTCGATAATCCAGTGGCGATTTCAGCCAATACGACCTACGTGGCCACGGTGAATTCTAATTCCATGTACGGCGCTACCAATCACGCGTTGGATAGTCCCGTGACTAACGGTCCGCTCAGCACGGTCGCCGATGGCAACAATGGCGTGTACGGAAGCCCGGGAACTTTTCCGACACTGTCGTACGAGAACTCAAACTACTTCCGTGACATCGTATTGCAATGAGGCATTGCGGGGACTAAAGCTACATGCGATGGGCTGCTTTTCGTTTACTAGCTCAAACGCTGCACGCACGATCCTGTCTCGCCAGCGCAATCTGGAACTTGCGTGACCCATGCCGCTTAAGCGGCACAGAGCGGCAAATGGCCGCTGCTAAGCGAGAACTAAAGCGGCACTCGCTGTGCCGCTCCAGCACTGAAGGACACTCGGTTGTACTCCTTGCACCCTGTCTTTTCGGCAGACCTGCGTGTCCAGTTTCCGTGTCACCGACGACCGCGAGTTAGCGCATGGCGGCTCGAATGCCAAGCGCCACCAGCCCCTTGCATAGCCCGCATTGTTGATGGTTTCGTAGTCGCCAGAAGACTGGTGAGCCATCGGGATAGCGCTCGAGGAGGCGCTGCCATCCCCGTCATGACCTTCAGCTTCCAATTGAACTTCTGGCAAATTTGCCGAATTCTTGACGATGGTTTTATAAACCGTCAGACGTATTTGGCCTGGAACCGCAAGGTGCGCTGTTTCATGCACTTAGCTCCACGCCGTCATTTTCCGGGTGCAGATTAGGTGCAGTCTCAGAAGGGGTTTTCTGCACGACAGGTTGCAGCGGTGTTTTGATCCAGTGACTTGGGACGACCGGAAGAAATTGGGCCGGTCTTCGCTGGCCTCCAGAAGTACCTGTATCAGCAACAGGCTGTCGCCTGACCAGCAGAAAGCTGGGAACCAGCCCGAAAACGTCCTGCGAGCAGCCCCTCCGGCCGAATGGCTGGTGTTCAGACTGACCAGCACTCGCCCCAGTTAGGTCGGCCGGCTGCTATGGCCACCCCTAACACCGTGAGGAGCAGCGGTAAGGCGGGCGAAAAAGCACAGCCCGTGGGGTCACGGACTGAGACTCGTCAGGGTGTCTTGGGTGTCTCGGAGAAGATTCCTGACTAGTTGTCGTTAAAAAGGGGTACAACCGGCAGCAGTCGCCGTCCGTGACCTCCATCACCGGATAGCGTTTAAGGACACAAAACCCGCAGGGATCGCTAGGGTCTGGCCGAATGTGCTGCATCCCCTTGGACAATCTCCTGCGGGCAAAGGAGGTGACTATGAAACGCCCATGTGCAGCGCCAGTATCACGCAACCGCAGATCGTTGTCAGTGAGCGCAGTCACCGGGGCATGGGTTGCTCTGGCGTTCAGAGCCACCCTTTACGCCGTACCCAACGAGCCCTTTATCGGCTGCTGTGGCGCGTCCCGAACGGACATAATGCGACGAAAGCATAATGCTTGGGGGCTACCAAGGGGTAAAAAGCGTGGTCCGGTGAGGTGGGGTGAGTAACGCGCTCAACAAATTTTTCAGCGCGCCCGATCAGTATCACGCTTGAGACTGCACCAGCCGACGCCAAAACAAAAAAACTTGACAGCGCACTGGAAGGTGTCACACTCACTGCCCACGAATGGAGGTGGGTGTCCGAACAGAATGTCTCGCTGATTCGCCGTTGGTTCGAGGAGGTTTGGAATCAAGGCCGCCTTGAAACGATTCACGAATTGATGGCACCGGATGCGATTGGAATTGGCCAAGGCGGGTCAGAGGTTGTTGCGAACCGCTGGCCAGCTCGGCAAGAGTGCGGTTTTCGTTCGGAGTCGATGGCAGTGGGGCAACAGGCAAAGATTGCGCCTCCGCACAACCGCCAATTGCTATTGAATCCCTGCCCGTTTCTTAGGCTCGCACGCTAGACCCTTCCCCGACCTTCGTGATGCGCGCACTCCCGTCCGGCTGCCCGCGCACCGAAACCTTGTCCCACCGCAGCGCCGCATACAAGCCAGAGCGAAATCGGTTGCGGCTCCTCTCGTCTGTACCAACGCCCGGAACGTCGAAGTACTTACCGATTTTGAGCCTGTGAACACGCTCGGCGATCTTGCGGTACTTGCCAGGTTGCTCCATTCGTGGACGGAGATAGGAGTGTTGCAGCGCGATGCAATGTTCGTTGCCGCACGAGGCATCGACAACTTGGCGCGGTGGAACGGAGCCGTGGGCGTCAATCCAGTTGCGTCGTCGCCGCCCATAGGCGGTGGACGGGTTGGCGATTTCTTCACAATCACCGTTTTGCGTTGTTGGTGAGAATTGTCCCATTCCGATTTCGCTACTAGACGATACCAGCCAAGGCGGCCTTAGAGTATCCCTCAGCGGGATCTGGGGCCTCCTACCGAACGCGCTTACCCCTGCTGCCAATTTTCGCGCTTAGAGCATGACGCAGGCTTCCCCATGGTTGCGAGAGCAATACGCGGTCAGCGAGCGCCGGGTCTGCGGGCGCCGCTTGAGCGGCAAGGAGCGGCAAATGGAACGTGTCGAGCGGCGACGAACGCGGGCTCAGACACTCCGACTGCCGTTGGAATACAGAAGCGCAGGCCGTCTAGCGTGCGCGTCTAATTCCAATCGTCGGTCCGGTTGAGCCACCGAACCCTTCTCTTGGATCTCCTCGGAGCATGCGGGCACAACTTCCAACCCGTGGAGCAGCAGCCACTTAGTTGGCGGTCAAGTTCCAATGGCGGGATTCGCTTACGACGGTTTTCTAAACCGTCAGAAGTAGAAGGTGGAATCCTGCAAAATCCGTAGCCTCAATTAGTTGCCTGGTTCGCGTCAACGGCTGGGTGCATACTAGGTGCAGGTTCAGAAGAGCTTCCCGCTGCGCTAAATGATGGCGGACGATCGAGCCATCGTCTCGGACGCCGTTAGCGCGCGCAGATTGGAGCAACTGCAATGAAGCAACGCGACAGGTCACATTCGAAAAAGCGCCCGAAAAAGCGCCACACGCGAAGCTCCCAAGGGCGAGTCTGCTGTTGGTGCAAAAAGGAGGTCCCGGATAGCGAAGCATGGACCGGGGACATCTCGGGTGCAATTGCCGTTTCTGAGGTCTCGCGCTCGAGAGCACGGAAAGGGCTGGCATTATGCCTTTCCTGCGGTAGCGAGGGGCTCCGTGAGAAAATCTGGAAGCTGAACGACAACAATCCAGAGCTGAAGCTCAGACCTATGTCGTCAATGTTTGTAACGCGCGAGGAGCCGATCCCCAATTTACGCGTATGCCTTGCTTTCTTTTCGGAGTGCGAAAGGGCTTGTCGGACTGGAAGCCCAAGGGATCTAGCCAACCTCCTCCTCGAATTTTGTGCTGAACACCCAACCGAGTGGTGGTACAGCGGGTGGAAGGACGACTATGTTGCTTGGCTCGTGATGGGGCGAGGTTATACACCGAGCGCCACGGATGCTTGGCAGCCAGGGACCGCGCCACGGTTATCCCGACGTGCCGGCTAGAGGTACAGCCGCTAATTTGATGCAAGACGTCGGATCCAGATCGGACATGACGACAGGCATGGGTGATATCCCCTCTATAACTGGGCCGCAATCGGCTGGAGCGATGCTCATGACGGCTGCTCCCCATCGCCTAATTCCACTGCGCCCAACGGGCTTTCGGTGGTGAATATCCATGTGCATCCCTTCCAGCGAGGTAACACGACTGGCGAAGCTGGGGGATGTCGTGTGAGCGAAAGATTATGCGGTAGAAGTACTGCGGGGCGGTGAGGAAATTACGCGAAGGCTTTTTCTGCTCCTCCCCCAGCCCCAGTATACATTTTCTCCGCGAGGGTTGCTTAATCCTGTGTTCGCCAGTTTAACGGATTCGACATCAAAGTTCCGAACCAGCCGATGCAGGTAGTTAGGATGAATTCCCAGAAGTTTCGCCGCTTCCGGATAATTGCTGTCGGCTTCCTCAATGGCGTCCAGGATCAGTTTTCGCTTTAGCTGATTAATCGAGTCATAATATTTCGTCCGGCTCCGTGGCGAGCTGTGGCATTCCAGCAGCGCCTCGGGCAGATCCTCAGGCAGGATTACATCAGTGGAGCCCATCACGATCGCATGTTCGATAGCGTTCTCCAATTCACGGACGTTTCCCGGCCAGCTGTAGTTCATGAGCATCGATCGCGCTTCTGGAGAAATTCCCTTGAACCGGCGACTTGTACACCTTTGGGCATACTTGGTTGCAAAGTAAATGGCAAGCAAGGGAATGTCCTCACGATGCCCGCGCAATGGAGGGACAGCAATTGAGACCACGTTAAGCCGGTAGAACAGATCGCGCCGAAGCTCACCGTTTTTCACGGCCGTCTCCAGATTCTTGTTGGTTGCCGCTATCACGCGTGCCCTGAATTTGATTGCCTGAGTTCCTCCAAGACGCTCAAATTCCCTCGTTTGCAATACACGAAGCAACTTAGCCTGCATGGTTGGAGCAAGCTCGCCAATCTCGTCAAGAAAAACCGTGCCAGCTTTGGCAACTTCCAACTTGCCTCTCTTGCTGCTGACAGCGCTGGTAAACGCGCCTTTCTCGTAACCGAATAATTCGCTTTCCAGCAGGGCCTCGGGGATTGCAGCACAATTGATCGCCACGAACGGTCCCTCGGAGCGAGCGCTATTCTGATGGATGGCAACCGCAACCAGCTCTTTTCCGGTTCCGCTCTCACCATGCACGAGGACCGTAGAATCGCCGCTGGCCACCTTCTGGATCAATTTTCTGACGTGGCGGATAGACTTGCTTTCGCCGATTATGGAGTATTCCGGTGTCAGTTCTTCCCGCAGTCGACGATTCTCATCCCGCAGAGACTCCACTATCAGAATATTTTCCAGGGTCACCGCCGCAATACCCGCAACAGAGTTCAGTAAGTGGATGTTGTCTTCTGGAAATCCCTCCTCCGGATTGGCATTAACGAGATAGATCACTCCCAGGGCGTTTTGCAGCGCGATTAACGGTACACACAGCACCCGCTCCGTACCACAGGAGGCAGGAGAGAAGTCTGCGAGAACTGCCGAACGCTCCCATAAGGCACGAAGCACAACCTCCCGGCGAATATTTGGCTGGCTGCGTTTGTCTGCCTCTCTATGCCACGTGATGATCGAGCTAGGCTCCTCATCAATATGTGGAATGATCAGAATCGAGCCAGAATCGGCTGGTATGACCTCGCCGATGAGCTGCAACAGCTGGCTCCCAAAGGACTCAAGACTACGAAGGGAATTAATCGTCTTGGCAATTTTGAACAGCGCATTTAAGTCGCGCGCCATTCGGCCAACATCTGTCCCCAAGCGCTTCATTGGCGGTTCACCGGTGACCAAAAGCTTGAGAGCAGGTACATTCTGGACATCGATTGTCGTCAACATAGATTGCTCTTTCTTCGAGCAACGTGATCGGAGATGGCACGACCCAGTTGGGCGCACGAATCAAAGGAGATTAAGATAGCGAGGGTCTTGCTTGCGTCATCGGCGCTCAGTTCGCGAACAGCAGCGAAACTATAACCCTAGGGTACGTTAGTGCCGCAAGCGACTCGTCGCACGTGATCGGTGTCACTTCACTGTGTGATACGGTGCGGGAACGGTCCTATCGCTTATCTCCGCGTCCCGCCGTCCACCATGAAGCGGTGCAATCGTGATGCCAAACTAATCACATCCGAATTCGTCATCAAAATCTGTCCTTTAGCCTCGGACATTGTCCGGAATATCCCATTCGGGTCAACCAATCGGTTGGCAATCAACCAAAAGGTTGGCGCCTCCGTTGTTCGAAGCCGCGTGTTCTGGCGATTTCGATATTCGGTTGCAGGCTGCGGCTGTTCCCGGCACAGGATGCTTGCCCTACAGGAGTTAGGCTACTCCGACCCTACTGGCTTCCTCTCCAGCTCATCTCTTAGGTCAGAGGGCAATATGCCACATTTCATCGTTGTGGTATCGCAGCATACTTCGCCCGATTGGCAGGAGGGGGTGGACAACTGATTTGCCTTCAGCCACTTCAGAACGTTGGGGTTTTCTCGGTAGGGCGTCCGCAAGAGCATCATCGGATAGACCGATGCGGTTATCAGGTCGTCGAGACCGTTATTCTGTACGAACGGGTCCCTGGCTGAAGCCTTGTCGTTTCCATCGAACACGAAAAAGGCTTGATACTCTAGGGCCTTGCCCTGAAACTCGGCCACTACGTGGTAAGTTACATACTTCGTCCAGCCGCCATCCCTTGCAATGAATGAGATGGGAAGGGTTTTCAGTGCTGCCGGCGTAGCTGGATTACTTGGGCCTGGCATCCACCCCACTTGAAGGGATCGGTCTTCAATTTTGACTCCCGGACTGTCTTCCGACGTGTAGCTCGAATAGCTCAGGGTCATGTACAGTACTTGCTTGCCAGTCGAGTCGCTGCCGATCGAGATGAGCGGGTTGTTGTTACCTGTGATATCCCCGTCTTGAAGTCGCTCAAAGTGAACTTGAGCTGATTTTGTTGGAGAGTTGCCTGTAAGGAGTCATCACCCTTCGCAGGTGCTCCGAGGCGTACGTTTCTCTCGATGAGCCCGACTTGATTGGAGAAGATCCCTTTGGCATATGTTTGCCGGATAATCTCCTCCGGCGTTTGTGCGATTGCTGGCATTACTACCGCCAAGCACAATGCGACTGCAACCAGGTAGCCTTTCATTGTGCTACTCCTTAAGTGAGTTACGTTGCCTCTGGGAGAGTATTTCATCTACTGAATTTCCTTTCTGCAGGTCAATCCGCGTCAAGAGAATTGCGGACTAACCAGTACGGTTGCGTATCCGGTGCCAGCGGAATTCGTGGCGCTGCAAACGGCAAAAGCAACGGAAGAAGCCGAGAAAGTTCACTGCTTCTGGCCTGCCCAAGGTGAAGCCGCCAGCGACCCAAGCACCAAGAGAAAAAACGTAACGATGGCTAGAGCGTGTTTCAAAAATAGATTCAGCCTCACGATAGTTACTTACGTGTGAGGCAGGTTAGCTGGTGAGCTTCTGTCATGAAAACACGGCAGAAGCTATTGACGGACGAGCAATGGGAACTGATTGAGCCCTTGCTGCCTAAGCCGAAGCAGCGACGGGACAAGCGGGGCCGACCGCCGACCCCGAATCGGCCTTGTTTCGAGGGTATTCTGTGGATTCTGAAGACCGGCGCGGCGTGGCATTTTCTCCCCGACGAGTTTCCTTCGCCCTCGACCTGCTGGCGCCGGCTGCAACGCTGGCAAGAAGAAGGGGTTTGGCTGAAGGCATGGCGTGCTCTGCTGGGAGGGCTGGATGCCGAGGGCCTGCTGCAATGGGACGAGACCTTTCTCGACGGCAGCTTTGCCCCAGCGAAAAAGGGGGCGCTGCTGTCGGTAAAACCAAGCGGGGCAAGGGCACGAAGTGGATGGGACTGGTCGACGGTCAAGGTCTTCCGCTGGGAGTTCGGCTGGAAAGTGCCTCTCCGAGTGAAGTTAAGCTTGCGGAAGCCACGCTCGCCGAAGTCCGCGTACCCCGCCCGAAAGGCCGGCCGCGACAGAAGCCGGAACGCATAATCGCCGACCGCGGCTACGATTCTGACCCGCTGCGTGAGCGGCTGAAGAAACGAGGCATTGAACTGATCGCGCCGTACCGGAAGAACAATAAAGAACGGCGCTACCAAGACGGGCGCAAACTGCGACGTTATAAGCGCCGCTGGATCGTGGAACGAACCAACTCCTGGCTCGGCCAGTTTCGCCGGTTGCTGGTTCGTCATGAGCATCTACTCTCCACCTATTCTGCCTTCTTCTATCTCGCTTGCTTCTGGATTACGCTCAGGAGGTATTTTTGAAACACGCTCTAGAAACATCCTGTGCCCCCCCATTACCCATCCACAAGACCGTGTCCTGCGCCAGTGCTATTTCTGACCCTGACCGGAAAGCCGCTACGGTGCTAGGATTAATGGAAAATTGACAAGCGACCGTGGTGCCGCTAATCGTAAACATTAACTGCGAGTCGCCATTGGCCACAGCTGTCCCGATCATGTCACTAGCATTGAAAAAGATAGTGATCGTGCCTAAGTCGGCCGGCAGCGGAGGACTGAATGTAAACGTGACAGTACCGCCGTAGCTGAATGCAAATCCGGATTGATTCGGCGTCGCAGTGACGTTCCCGCCGTCAACGGTCATGCAATAAGGGAAACTGGTGTTGCAATTCCCGGCTTGATTCGGCGTCGCCGATTGTCCTGCTGAGGCGGGCGACCCACCATCACAATTTATCAGTCCCGCCACCCCTAACGATCCTAAGATCACGGCTAATACCCAGCACGAAGTTTTCATATCTCAACGTCCTTCTTTCCGCTGACAGATATGAATTTCATGGTTTTGCTCCTCAGGTGAGTTATGGTGCTCTCGTTTCGTCCGAAAATGTGACAAAAACCGTTCGCATCGGTTCAAATTGGTCGACGCTAAATCGAAGAAAATCGCACCTGCCCTCGACCAGCAATGAAGATAGCGTCGGGAGAGTCATGCCGAATGCGAGGGTTTTGCGGCGAGAGTGCAACCCACGCGCCAGGCATGCTCTTGCCGGAGTTCATTTCGAAAAGAAGTGCGTCCAGGAAGCGCGGAAACTTTTCGCCATTTCGCTTTAGTGTCATGACTAGATTTAGCCGCGCGCCCTTGGTGTTGAAGCCGTGAATATATCCGTCCCCCGGGTTGTCGCTGGCGATCCAGAGCAGCTTGACATTGGCGGCAAGGCATGCATCAATCAACTCCGTTCCTGAGATCGTTTGGTCACGCAAGTCTCTGATGAAGCCAGCAGCTGAGACATCGCAAAGCAGGTGGACCATGTCGTACCCCTGTCGAACGAACTCCAGTAATTCGGAAATGTCATCGAGCACGGCAGCGGTTGAATCCGGGAAAAAGCGCCTATAAACCTCATGGTCCGCAATCACTGTTTCACTAAAGCGGGAATCAACGGAACAAACCAAGACCTTGGGGTCCGGTATGTGCTCTGGAATAGGTTTGCGAAACCAGTCTCGAAACGCCAATCTACGCTCCTTCACCAGGGCAGCCCGCAGGGTGCCTTCTCACGGCGATGCGGAGTGACATGCGCGTTTAGCTGCGACTTCCGTTTAATCTTCAATCCGATTTTGCGTTGCGCTTGCCATGATGATTCTCCTCTTCAGGCACACATTATTTGTAGGGCTCCCCGATCCGAGCCCGAAGGGACGGACCATCGCCCGCGACTGACCTGTCGTCCATAACGTCGGGAACACCTAATGTGTGTCAGTACCGCGAAATTCATCGCATAGGCCTGATCGCTGTGGGGTATGCAATGACCGAAACGGTGTCCAATCTCCAAGGTGGAGAGCGCCGACACTTGAATGGAGGATATCGGCGCTCCAGCCCCAGGAATTCAGTTACTGCGTGATCTTCCAGACCACGCCTAAGCCGTATTGGCCGCACTGGCTGGCGGTGCCGGAGATGTTTCCACTCGCGTCCAGTGTGACATTGCCAACCGGATAGCACCCGTCGCTGCCGTCAAAGTCATGCAGGTCCTGATGGGCCCAAGTGCCGTCGGCATTAGGAAGCAATTTGAAAATCGACCCTAGCCCGTGGGCGCCTCCCTTGTTGGTCGTGCCATAGAGATTACCGTTGGCATCCATAATCAAGGCGCCAAACGGTCCCTGGAATTGAGATTGTCCATAACGGGTAAAACCGTAAAGCAGTTTAAAGTCCCAGCCACCGTGGAGGTTTTTCACCAACTCGAAAACTGTGCCGCCGAGACCGGGACCACCGTCACTGGCTGTGCCGTAGAAATTGCCCGACGCATCCGATAGCAAGCCGGCGAGAGGGAAGCCTCCGTCGTTCGGGCCATCGTCAAAGCCGTAGAGAGTTGTCTCGGTTGCTCTGCACCCGGATGGCGTCAACTGGAAAACGATTCCGTCATACTCGAAGGCGATCCCGGTGGTACCGTAAAGGTGGCCGGCATCGTCGAAGACCACACCACCGTAAGGGTTGGCACCGTCCCTCCCCAGTCCTGTAAAGCTGTAAACAAGGCATTCTATCCAGCCTCCGCCTGATGGTGTTAGCTTGTACACGGTGCCGCAGGTGGAGTCGCCGCAATTGCCCGAGCCGCCAAAGATTGTCGTGCCGTAGAGGCTGGCGCCTGCCTGGTCAAAAACCAGGTCACCGTAGGATGGTTCGCTGCCATCCTCGCGGCCTCCCACGAAGCGGTAGAGGACGGTCTCCGTCCAGGGGCAGAGTGCAGTTTGGCAGACCCTTGGTTGGGGCCGCAGGCTGAAAACCGTACCGTTGTCGCCGGAGCCGCCGCGAGACGTCGTACCGTAGAGTGTGCCGTAGGGGCCGAAGATCACCTTGGCAGTTGGGCTAGCTCCATCGTTGCCTCCTGCAAAGTTATAGAGTGTGTTAAGTGTCCAGCCGGATCCCGACTGCGTTAACTTAAATACTGTGCCGGCTCCGATGGCGCCGCCGGTGATCGTCGTCCCGTAAAGATTTCCCGCTAGATTGATGGTCAAACCGGCGTAGGGCTCTGCCCCGTCGGGTCCGCTGAAGTGGTGAATGACGCTGAACGTCGGGGCCTCGGTTGCTTGAGTCTGTTGCGCAGCACAAATCGACACGAGCAACAGGATGGAGAGAGCAAGAACGGTGACGTTTGTGATGATGCGGCGCATGGGGCGCTCCTTTCTTGTGGTAATTTCAACGAAGCTTGCGTGCCTCGGGCCGAATATTCGACATTGTGCCTCTTGGGAAGCTCGGTTTATACATAGCGAGCCAGGCGACAAGTTCAGCCTCGATCGCAGGATGAGACGCAGTCGATCATGCTCATTAGCATTGCCCCCTTAAATGACATTGATAGATCTGGGAGAGACGCTGCGCCACCACGCTCTTCGAGTTCACGACCATGAGCGTGTCGTCAAAGTGGCTGTATGCACCGGGTGACAGCGAAATATAGGAGTTGCTGTTATATATAAGCGAAGAGTTGGGCCCATATTGGGAGGTATCGTTGATGAACGCCTCCTGAGTTGGGTTGTTGACGTGAAGAAAGCCCACAGTCAACGAGGACCCATTAGCGGTCCCGGTGGTCATAAATGTATGAGTGGTATCCGTAATCCTTGCGTCACAGAGGAGTCCGAGCACCGGATTGTTGTAGCAACATACGAACCCGGAAGCAGGATTATTGGGATCGCACGAAGGGGAGTTCTTTACAGTGTAAGGCACGTACGATCCATCCTGAAGATTCACTAGGTCCTCTTCCGTGACATTCAAGTGCGGGCCTGTTCCATTGCCAAAGTAATAAACCTGTTGTGAGTCGTAGGGAGTGTTATAGACCCCTGGCGGTGCATCGGCGTCCGCCGCCGGCTCAAATCTCATCTTGAGAACGTCGTTGTATAGTACGCTGTTGATCGTCATGCCGAGAGTGGTGGTCTTGCGAAACGTGCCGCGCCAGAGCAACGGGCTGTTCTGGTCCGTTGCGAGGCCAGAGCTGGTCACGGCAATGTCGTTGTCGAAGTTGAGTGGCCGCACCACAGATATAAGGCTAGGCGACTGCTGGGTCCCGGCATGTTGGACTGAGAGAACGGGGCTGCCCGCCCACAAAAGCGTATTTGCGTACCACGCGACGTCTGCGCCACCAGCTTCTGTCGGGTTCACGATAAGGGGCTGCATTGAAAGCCAGAGGGCTGACTGAATCAATGAGCCTAAATCGTTGTCCGTGACTAATTGAATGTTGGTGACGGTGACTTGGCTGATGGCATTGCCCCAGATCCGGTTGAACTTGACGTGGTAGTAACCGTTGTCCAAATAATCGATATAGCTCTCGCTATCTCTGGACACCGAGTCGCGATCGAGGCAACTGTTGAAGCGTGTGTAGGCGTAACGAGGAGTGCCGCTGGCTAAGTCGAAAGTACGATCGTTTACGTAGCCAGGTGGGACTGAGGCGCTTGTGCGGTGGTCAAAGATTGAAGAATTGAAATACCTCTTGATTGGGCTTGTTCCTGGTATGGAGCCGGTTGTGTATGCATTGCCGATGGTGAACTCCCAGTGATAGCCGAACTGCGAACCCTCTGTCCTGGAGTCCGAGTCCATATGGTCGAGCTCCTGGGGACTGTAGAGCTCCTGAAATGTGGCGGTGTTAGTTTGTGGGTCTCTTAGGACGTAAAAGGCCTCGCGCAGCCCGTCGGACTGATAGGGGTGAAGATTCCAAGAGGAATCGCCGAAGGGATGTGGTCCCTGGATAGCATTCGTCCACGAATCGCCGTTGCCGAACGCCGGCATCCATTGATAGCCGAAGCGGGTGAGGGCGCGGAAATGGTCTGTCCACTGAAATGTGGGTAAAACCGGAGGAGATCCCGGGGGGCCATAGATTCCGCTATCGTTGCAGTTGTAGCAGCTCCAGCATCTGCTCTGGGCTAAGACTGAATGAGTCTCCAGGATAACCAGCACCATTAGAGTAATCATGCCGAGTTTCTTCATTTTGTAGGCTCCTTTCCTGCAGTAAATCTCGGGCGCTTAGACACTTGACCGAGCACGTGCCGTTTGTGACGCAGTCAGGTTATTGTCAATAGACATCGGGGCGGATTTCGCTCCGTGTCAAGGGTGAAAGCGAACGTCAACAAAGAGATTGCTGTCGCTGGGAGTGGTGGGGAAAGCTCCTCCAGTCGCCCCGTAATAGCCTTTGTTGGCAGTTAACGGTGGATTGGAGATGGTTCCTCCATTGCTGAAGACATACCACGTCTTTCCACTCTCAACATGCTCTGTGAAAGAAACCCGATAGTTTGCATTGGCTGAAATTGCCACCGGTGACGACAACGACTTCTCCTGCCAACCCGATGCCGATTCGTTGCTGGTCGTCGCCGTCGCAAGCAGGGTACCGCTATCGCTCCAGAGCCGCAGGGTATGTGGACCTGGCTCACCTGCTACTTTGTAGAACCTTAACGCCGTAACGTACCCGCTCTGCGATGACGTAAATCGATTGGCAATTTCGTAGTTTGTGGAATATGCAATGTCTGTAGGGGTTTGTGTGGTCAAAATGGTCGTCGAGCTTCTAGGCGTACCAATGCCCGAACACAGATCATAGCCGGCAGTGCAAGGCTGGCTGCTACTCCCCCCACTGGTTATGTCATAGAAATAAGTTACCAAAACCGGCAGCTCAGAGTAGAACAAGCTGTTTTGCGCGAAGCTGCTGGCTAAGTGGGTTCCGAAAAGGTTAATGATGCCAGCCAGAGATGGGGAGGCTACACTGGTCCCACCTAGTACGGTCCAGCCTCCATTAAAGGCGTCGTATACTGATACTCCGGTTGCGGGATTGCTATCGAACGACAAATCGGGGGTGCCCCGCGCGCTTCCTACGATATTCGAGACGATGCTTTGGTAAGAAGGCCTCGTTTCGTAGCTACACTTACCGCCGCCACCGGCTTGGCCATGAACTGGGTCATACCAGCCACTCTCGTGGAGGAAGTTTCCCGACGCGTCGCGGTTGACCGTTGTACCACCCGCGGAAACAACATATGGTGAGCAGCTCGGATAATGTGTTCCCAATGTGTCACCCGCGGCCGCCAAATAGACAACCCCAACATAGTAGCCGTAATAGTTATTAAAGTAGGGGTCATAGGTGGTTTCAGCGGGGAATTCGGGGCCGCCCCAGCTATTCGAGATTTCACCGCCGCCACTAAAATACACATAGTGGCCGGCCCATGCCTCAGCCCAGGTCAAGTCATCAGATGAATTTGAATAGGCTTCTAGCAAGAAGATCTGGGCATTGGGCGCCATAGCGTGTGCCCACTCGATGTCAAGCGCCTCCTCTAACCCCCAACCTGTGTTTTGCCGTGGCGGAGCGGTGGATGTATAACACCCGATGCCACTGGCCTTACTTCCGCAGTAGATCTGGGTGAAGTTCGCCGCGGGAAGACCATAGGTACTGGAGAAAGTTGCGAGATCAGAAGCCGCGTAGGGATTGTGAAAGGCATCTACAATGGCGATCGCTCCCCATCCTCCAGTCGGGTGCCGCGTGCCCCCAGTGGAACGGTTACAACCTGGATATGTGGGCCCAACCTGATAAATGCAACCAAGCGAAGCGGGGGTCTCGGCAGCCGGAGAGGGAGCCAGGCTCGGGGACTCTTCACCCTCGGGAACGAAGATGACGTAGTTGGTGTGGGCCCTCTTGCCTACATCTTCCGGCCGCTCGACGCTGGAATCAGGGACGATCACCCTGCCGGGATTAATGACCGGGCGGGTTTGTTCGTTTTGCGCTGTTGTATTTATTGCGAACACCAATGCCACTATCGTGGCACCGGCAATGGATTGGATTAGGCGTGTCATGATTCGTGACTCCTTTGCATTTTTCTGGGTTGTGCCGAAAATCAACGAAGATGTAAAGGCACGTGCGGTGCCACTTTTCCGATTGTCACGGCCAAGTGTGTCAAACTGTTTGGATCACTATGATCTAACAGGCTTAGGTGCAGGCAATGCCATGACGCAGGACGCGGAGTCGATCGGCCCGAAACACCAATCCATCAACCGATTGGTTGCCAATTTATCCGATTGGTTGATGCGAGGCGTGCGGCTTCAAAAGCTCACGCAGGGCGGAAGCGCCACTTATCCTGAAATCCGAAGTTGAGCCTTGCGAGTGCTTGTTTTTTGGCACTTGGGATCGGGGTTATGAGCTGGGTCCAGGTGAGCGAATCGCAATAACGTTCGAGGAACTTGTCTCCTGCCCTGCGGATGATATCGGCCACCTCCCAGGGTGGTCGTGTCATGCCTGATAGTCGTCCGGTCGCTTTCGTAAAAAGCGTTGGCTAGTGACGCTGATCTGATCCAGCGGGTTGGGTGCGGCGTGCAGATGGCGCTGCGACATGTGGAGATACCGAGTGGTATGTTCCAGGTGCGCATGGCCCATCAGAAGCTGGATCGTCCGCAGGTCGGTTCCTGATTCCATCAGGGTTGTCGCGAAGCTGTGGCGGAGTGTATGTGCGCCAATCCTCTTCTTGATCCCGGCGCGCTTGGCGGCTTCGCTGCAGATGTACCAGATCGTATGATCGGAGATTGGCTGCTCGATCCCACGCTGTCCTTCCGTGCTAGGAAACAGATAAACCTTGGGCCGCTTCCATCGCCAGTACTCACGTAAAGCTGCGAGCAGTTTCGGTGTCATGGGCACATCACGGGACCCACAAGTAAAAGCGTACTTCCTCAAAGAGTCGCAGACCCGTGGTGAATTCGCGCGGGAGCTGGAGATGGCGGCAGGTGTGGAAAAGGATGTCGGAGGAACCGCCTCCGGAGCGGTGCGCCGCTATTGGGGAGAACTGAAAGGTAGCATGGGAGGCGGCGATCACACACTGCTTGAGACCGCCGAACAGGGTGAAGATGCCGCCAAGAAAGCGTATGGGGAAGCCTTGAAAAAGACTGACATGTCAGCCTCGGTACGCCAGATTCTGATGCGGCAACAAAACCACATCGTAAGCTCGCACAACCAAGTGAAGAATTATCTCTGCTTGTCTGCTTTGTGCGAAAACCTGGGGAGAACCGCGCCTCCAGTCCAGCTAAGCGCTGCTGACGCCTCAGGCGATCTCTGTCCCAGACTTTGAGTTGACACCGTGCGGGCTCGCAAGCGCAACGATCGGCAGCCGAAAACGGAGGCGTTCTCGGTTTTCGGCAAACGACACCTCGTTATTGCTTGTTTTTTTGGCAATCAGGCTTCTACGTGCCAGCCTTTCTCACTGTGGGTAAGAGTTTCCCGACCTTGTGGAGAGCTGACGGATAACCCTAGTGTTTTCTGTCCCAGGGTCTTTGGCACGCCCCTTGCACCGTTGTCTGACGTAGGGTCGACGACTATCGCCACTTCGGTCAAGGAGACTCCGTGAGGGCATTCTTGGAAATGATTTTCGACTGGATCTTCGGCTGCCATCATAGGCACTTGAGTCGAGTGTTCACGATCGACCGTCAAACATACCAAGTTTGTTTGGCTTGCGGTACTAAACTGCGATATTCGTGGAGAACGATGTCACTGATCAAGACGGAGACGCCGCAAACGCTGGGGTCATTTGCAACAGCGTTCACACAAGCAATGAACAATTTGCGGGATCAGTCGTCCGGGACTTGATTTGTACTTCGGCGGCTTGACGGCTAAATTCTTGACTCAACAACAGGAGGAGCACTTGCTGGGCACACTTTCCAGACACGACTTGCAGTACTTTTTTCGCGACGTAGCTCAGGCCCACCAATCTGCTCTTCTGTTGGGCTATGACGGAACTCTTGCTCCCTTTCGGCAGAATCGATACGAGGCGCTCCCGTATCCAGGGGTGACTCCAATGCTGAAGGAGATCATGGCCACCGGCCGTACCCGCTTGGTTCTGATTACAGGGAGGTGCGCCCATGAACTCATCCCACTGCTGGACGTTTTTCCCCATCCCACGCCATTTGCCCGATGGAGCTTGATCCGTCACTTCACTGGAGTGTGCATTTGCAGATCACAGGCAGGGCTCTCCTGGAAGCATCGGTTCACGGAGTGCCGAAGACAGAAGAATTGCCTCGGCACCCCCAAGCAAGCTAGCTCCCGCCGCTCTTTTGGCTGCCACGTTGCTGACCGCCTTTTTGACCGCCGGCGGGCTGGCCGCTGCCTTCCTTGTCTCTGTCCCGCTGCCCTCCGCCTTGCTGGCCACCCGCCCTGCTGGCCGCTCTGTTGACGATCAGTTTCTTTGTCACCCATTCGAGTTCTCCTTTTGGCCAAATAAGCCGGAGCTTAGTTTCTCCGGAGATCTGTAGCCCGCACTGTGAGATGCGCTTCTTACCGACCCGGGTAGCCTTTGCGCCCGATAACACTCCTGGTCCGCTGACTACATGCCGATTGAAGGAATCAAACATCCCGCAACCCTCATTTGTGCAACTAACAAGCGTAGAAGCTCGTTCTCTGCGTCAATTAAAGATGGACCGCACTGCAGGATGGTCCCATTTTCCGGCGCCGCAGACCAATCCCGTCAGGCATGGAGACAACGAAATGACGAAAGATTCACTGCAAGAGCTGTACGTCGATGAACTCAAGGATATCTACAGTGCGGAGAAGCAGCTAACCAAAGCGCTTCCCAAGATGGCCAAGGCCGCCACTTCGCCTGATTTGCGAAAAGGATTTGAGGAACATCTGGAGCAGACCAAGGGACACGTTCAGCGCCTGGAGCGGATTTTCACCATGCTCGACAAGAAGGCCGGCGGGAAGAAATGCATGGGAATGGAAGGCCTGGTCAAGGAAGGCTCCGAAATCATGGGCGAAGACTTTGAGAACGACGTGATGGATGCGGCGCTGATTTCGGCCGCACAGCGGGTCGAGCATTATGAAATCGCTGCCTACGGCATGGTGAGCGCCTATGCCGATTTGCTCGGCGAATCCAAGCACGCTTCTCTTTTGCGGCAGACCCTCGAAGAAGAAAAGGAAACCGACCAGAAGCTGACGGAGCTTTCCCAGAAGATCAATGTCGAGGCCAATCAGAAACGGCCCGAACCCGTGGCGGGAAAGCCTAAGCCGAGACGTGTGGCATAGGGACCATAGGCATTCTTTCTATCGAGTCGCGCCAGAGAGGGTACTTCCGTGAAATTGTTTGGACATCCCGTTCATCCGCAGCTAATCGTCTTTCCGCTGGGTCTGTTGACGACAGCGGTCATTTTCGACCTCGTCGCTTTGGCGAGGGGCAATCCCTATCGGTTCGGAATTGCTTTCTGGCTTATAGCGGCGGGCGTTATCGGAGGCCTGTTGGCGGCGGTGTTTGGCGCGATCGACTGGTGGGGGATTCCGGCAAACACGCGCGCCAAGCGGATCGGCCTGTGGCATGGCTGCGGCAATGTACTGGTGACGCTTCTGTTTGCAGGAAGCTGGCTGCTCCGTCGGCCGTCTCCCGAAACGCCGGGAGGGCTTGCCCTCACCATGTCGTTTATTGCAGTTGGAGTTGCCATGGTCAGCGGCTGGCTCGGCGGAGAACTGGTAGACCGCCTAGGCGTCGGTGTGGATGAGGGCGCAAACCTGAACGCGCCGAGTTCCCTCAGCGGAAGGCCAAGGGGCAACGTGCCGCTCGTCCCTCCAAGCGGGCGGCGTAAGGCCGCATAGGCATGGCCATCGCAAATGACGCTATCGCATCTTCTGAAAACGCACCGTCGGTAGTTGACCAGCTTCCGGAAAAACCTGCTTCACGCAACCACGGCCACAAGATCCAGCAGCTATTGCAAACCTTGGGTCCGGGGCTCGTCACCGGCGCTTCCGATGACGACCCCAGCGGAATTGCGACCTATTCACAGGTGGGCGCGCAATTCGGCTTTGGCATGCTGTGGACGATGGTGCTGTCCTATCCCCTGATGACGGCCATCCAGGAGATAAGCGCGCGCGTGGGCCGGGTCACTGGCTGCGGCATATCGGCCAATCTGCGGCGATGTTATCCCCGATGGCTGCTTCGAGCCGTCATAACGCTAGTGCTCATAGCGAATATCTTCAACCTCGGTGCTGACATTGGCGCAATGGGGGCGGCGGCTCAGTTGCTGCTGCCGGCAAGAACATGGGCTTACATTCTTCTTTTCGGGGTCGCGTCGCTGCTGTTGCAGGTGCTTGTGCCTTACACAAGCTACGTCAAATATCTGAAATGGCTTACGCTTTCGCTCTTTGCATATGTCGCGACTGCCTTTTTTGTGCACCTGTCGTGGCCGCAGGTATTGCATGCGACCTTTCTGCCAAGAATGACATGGAGCAAAGCCTATCTGACGGGCCTCATTGCCGTGCTGGGAACGACGATCAGCCCGTACCTTTTCTTCTGGCAGGCCTCGCAAGAGGTCGAGGAGGTGAAGAATAACCGCGGTGAGAAACCGCTGAAGCAGGCGAGTCGCCAAGCGCCCGTTCAGCTGGGCCGCATCAGGACCGACACCTATCTTGGTATGGCACTGTCCAATATTGTGGCTTTTTTCATTATCCTGACGACTGCGGCCACGCTGCATGCTCACGGCACGACCGACGTCGCCACGGCGGCGCAGGCCGCTCAGGCGTTACGGCCTCTGGCCGGGCGCTGGGCTGCGGGTCTGTTTGTGTGCGGAATTATCGGCACCGGAATGCTGGCGATACCGGTTCTGGCCGGCTCGGCTGGCTATGCTATGGGTGAAGCCTGCAAATGGCCCACAAGTTTGGAGAAGAAGGCCGCGCAGGCCCCGGGTTTTTATTTCACGATCGCAATCGCAACGATCGCTGGCATTGTACTAAATTTTCTTCACATTGACCCCATCCGGGCGCTGTTCTGGGCGGCGGTCTTAAACGGCCTGCTGGCCGCGCCCCTGATGGCCGTCATCATGCACATGGCGAGCAGTCCTAAGGTTATGGACAAATTTACGATTCCGCTGTATTTGCGGGTTGTGGGCTGGACGGCGACGGCAGTCATGGTCGGCGTTTCCATCGGCGTTTTTGCGACGTGGCAATAAAGCGCCACAGGAGGGGTGATGTACGAAATCCTGTTGCGGGTCGTTCTCGGAGGAGCGGTCGTCTCAGTCTTTGCCCTTCTGGGAGACTTGTTAAAGCCTAAGAGTTTCGCCGGTCTCTTTAGCGCCGCCCCATCGGTCGCGCTTGCCACCCTGGCGCTGGCGGTAAAGCAGCACGGCACAACGTACGCCAGCGTCGAGGCCCGTTCCATGATATTGGGCGCGGTCGCCTTTCTTGTCTACGCATCAGTGGTAAGCCGACTGATGATTCGGAAGAAGTGGCCCGCATTGCCCGTCACCGGCGTGGCATTGCTCCTCTGGCTCGGCGTCGCCTTGGGGCTGTGGTATGGCGTGTCTGAGCTAATGTCGTGAAGATTGAGATCAACATTACGGCCATCGGGCGCTCGAAATGGTACGAGTATGTCGTCCGCTTTGCTTTTGGCGGTGCGGTGACAGCCCTCGCTGGAATCATCGCCAAGCGCTACGGTCCGGGCCTGGGCGGATTGTTCCTGGCGTTCCCCGCGATCTTCCCGGCCACCGCCACGCTGCTGGAGAAGCATGAAAAACAGAAGAAGGAGCGCGCGGGAAGGGCTGGAACACTTCGCGCGCGGGAAATAGCTGGAGCCGACGCAGCGGGAGCCGCCCTGGGAAGCATCGGACTAATAGTGTTTGCGGCCATCGTTTGGAAGTGGCTGCAGGTGGAGCCCTTGGCTCTGGTACTGTCGATCGCCACGCTGGTGTGGCTCCTGACGGCCGTGATGATGTGGGTTGCTCGCAAAACGGTCTGCAGAAGCATGCGAATCAGGTTCTTCAAGAAATAAGTGAGAGAAAACAGGAGGCGATATGAGTAAGAACGCAACCGGCAGAAATGCGCTGGCGAATCCTTCACGGCTGCGTCCGCTCGATGAGGACGACAAAGAAATAATCCGAGTGGTTATTGAAACACCGAAGGGAAGCCGCAACAAATATGCCTTTGATCCGGAGGAGAAGGTGTTTGAGCTCAAGAAGGTCTTGCCGGCAGGCATGGATTTTCCATACGACTTCGGTTTTGTCCCTTCCACCAAAGCGGATGATGGAGATCCGGTGGACGTATTGGTGCTCATGGACGAACCAGCATTTACGGGCTGCGTGCTTAAGTGCAGGATTATTGGCATTATCGAAGGCGAGCAGGGGGATAAGAAGGACAAAGAGAGAAACGATCGCGTCGTAGCGGTTGAGAAAGGCAATCACAGCTGGGCGGACATTAAGCATATCGACGATCTGGGAAAGCAGTTCCGCCAGGAGCTTGAGGAGTTCTTCGTGAACTACCACAAGCTGTCAGGCGAGAAATACCGCGTTATCGGGGTAAAAGGACCGGCTCAGGCCAGGAAATGTATTGAAAACGGACGGCGAGCGTTGCCCGGTAAATGAATTCACGTGAGCCGTCCGACACATAACGCTGCTAGACGATGAGCCGGGGATTCTTCACAGTGGCGAAATGCTTTGAAAAATGGGGGCTAGGAAGTCCTGAGCGCTGCCGACGGTTGGGGCCGGCCGCCAGCCAGGCTTCCTCCAACTCGGCCTGCGCATCTTAACCACCGCTGACGACTAACCTTCGGTATTCGGGGGAAGAGGCAAATGGCAATAGGGGGACGCAAAGTTCGATACGCCGTGGTTGGATTAGGGTACATAGCGCAGGTTGCCGTACTTCCTGCCTTTGCTCACGCCCGGTCAAATTCCATGCTGACAGCCCTGGTGTCGGGCGATCCCAAGAAGCTCAAGAGCCTCTCCCGCAAGTACGGCGTCAAGCACTCCTATTCCTACGAGCAATATGCGGATTGCCTCGCATGCGGCGAAATCAACGCCGTATATATCGCCCTGCCCAACCACCTGCATCGCGCCTACGCGGAAGCGGCCGCACAGGCAGGCAAACATATCCTATGTGAAAAGCCAATGGCTCTGGACGAAGTGGATTGTGAGGTGATGATCGCCGAAGTGGAGAAGGCCAATGTCAAAATGATGATTGCCTATCGCCTCCATTTCGAGCGCAGCAATCTTCACGCCACCCAATACGTGAATTCCGGCAAGATGGGAGAGGCCAGAATCATTACATCAGTATTTTCCCAGCAGCTCAAGCCAGGAAACTCGCGGCTGAAGAAGGATGTGGGCGGTGGCGCCGTATACGACATGGGCGTTTACTGTATCAACGCCGCGCGCTATCTGTTCAGAGACGAGCCGGAGGAGGTTTTCGCGTGGAATTTCGGACGTGATTCCGGCCGATTTCGGGAGGTCCCTGCGACCACCCCGGGTTTGCTGAAGTTCCCTGGAGATCGGTTTGCGTCCTTCACCTGCAGCTTTGGCGTTGCTGACCGGTCTGTCTTTGAAGTCATTGGAACGAAGGGCGTACTCAAGATGGACCCGGCGTACGAAATGGCCGAATCACTGAAGTCAGAGATCAGTAAGAAAACCTTTGCGAAACGCGATCAGTTCGCGGCCGAAATTGCCTACTTTTCCCATTGTGTGTTGAAAGATAAGGAGCCGGAGCCTTCGGGTCGGGATGGTCTTGCCGACGTTCGGATCATCCGGGCGCTGTTGAAATCAGCTGAGGATAATCGAACGGTGAGCCTGAATCGGCCAGCGATCGCTCGTCGACCCAGCATCAAGCAGGAAATCGCCATGCCTGCTCTGAAAAGGCCGCCGCGGCTGGTAAATGCGCAGCCTCCAGGTCGGGAATGAGTAGATTGTGTGGGTTTAGCGTTTGTGAAACAAATTCGCGGAAGGAAGCGAGGAGGAGCGCAATGGCAAAATACGGAAAAGCCGCAGGGAAGAGCGTTAAGAGCGCGATGCACCGCGAGAAGGAAGGTACGCTTCGGTCGGGCAAAGGCGGCAAGGGCGGAGCCGTAAAAAGCAAGAAGCAGGCAATCGCCATTGGTCTTTCAGAAGCCCGTAAAAAGGGCGCAAAGGTGCCGAAGAAAAAGTCCAGCTAGCGCTGATCTTGGAGGATAAAGTCGTGCTTGGAACCATTCTTATTGTGATTTTGATACTGATGCTAATCGGATCACTTCCGTCGTGGCCGTACAGCAGCGGGTGGGGATACTATCCCAGCGGCGGACTTGCGCTGGTGCTCGTGATTGTGATCATTTTGCTGCTTCTGGGCCGTATTTGACGAAATGAGCAGTGGGGCACGCCGGTGACTGCCACGGCGAACATATATTTCTGCGATTTTGGACCCGCTGAGGTGGGATGAGGGCGGCTCGATTTACGTTGAGCTGTGCTGTAAACGGACTTGTCGAGCGGTCTGGTGGTTCGGCAGGTTTGACTCTCGCAATTTGTACCTTTGCATGAATAAGGAGGGCTTATGTTCAGCAAAAGCAGTTCGTACCGTTCGACTCATGTGGTCTGCAATTGCCACTGCGACTTTGTTCGGGATGTTCCTGCTTGTGGGTTGCAATAGCAACGAGCGTCCCGACGTGAAAGATGCCGTCAACAGTGCGCTCAGCAGCAACAATTTGAGGGTCGTGAGCGTTTCGCAGGATCGCGAGAAGGGCGTCATTACGCTGACCGGCGATGTCGAGTCAGAGGATAAGAAGAAGCTGGCAGAGAGCGTGGCAAAGCAAGCAGCCCCGAACTATGCCATCTCGAATCAAATCGGGGTTCGTCCTCCGGGTGCAGAGAGCCAGGCTAAGGCTGTTGATTCCAGCCTCGACAGTGGCATCGAGGACAACTACAGAGCAACATTGAAGGCACACAAGAATTTGGACGATCAGAGCATCTCGTACAGTGCCAAGAATGGGACGCTCGTTCTGAAGGGCAGCGTAAAGACGCGGGCCCAGCGGAACGAAGCGAACACCCTCGCCCGAGCTGTTCCCAACGTCAAGGAAGTTGTGAATGAGATTGAGGTCAAGGCCGATAAGCATTCCACATCGCGATAGCTGCAGCATCAGATATGAGCACGTTCGTGAAGCGCCACTGTCATTCGGTTCGCTCTAAGAGGAGACGCCATGTCATTCGGACTTTACTCCATTGGGTTCGTGCTTGTTATTGCCGGGCTGATTTACGGAGCCCATTTGATGCATGTCCCTGCACACTGGATTGCCGTCGGTGCGATCGTACTATTGGGCCTAGGGATTCTGACGGGGGTCAAAGCAACCCGCCAAAAGGATCCATCGAGTTGAGGGTTGTTTTTCCCGCAGTCTTTTCAGACTCGGATCGTCATCATGTCGATTCGCGACTGAGGTCATTGTTAGAGGTCACCGGTTTCCAGATATCAAAGTTCACGCTCCCTAAGGAGGAGAAATGAAAACGAAAGCGACTAGGTTCTTGATGTGTCTGATTTTTGTGGGTCTCGGTATTTCGTCGGGCTTCGCGCAAAATACAGCCGACCAATCAAAGCCAAAATCGGACATCAGAACGATCACCGGTTGTCTGTCGAAAGGCGATAGCGCGAATGAGTTCATGCTCGCCGGAAACGATGGGAGCACCTGGGAGGTGCGGAGCAGCCAAGTGTCCCTCGCCGGTCATGTGGGTCATACGGTAACCGCCACCGGGGTGGTGTCTAACGCGAAGCTTCACAACCTAAAGGAAGACGCAAAAGACGCAGCGCAGGATAGCGGCATGAAGAAGGACAATTCTGAGCACGGGCATCTGACAATCACAGACGTAAAGATGGTCAGTGATTCGTGCCAGAAGTAGTCTCGCCTGCCAGAGAGCTCGCAATGAAGGGTTGGCCCGCTGACCCCTCGTAAGAGCAGCCCTTCCGGTTACCCTTGTTAGATTTGTGTGTGCCTCTCAGTGAGGCACATGACGCGCGGCGGTGTTGACGAGGGAAGGTGCAAACCCCAAGACACTGACGATGATGCCGCAGATGGCCATAAAAATGTAGAACCAGCGATCTATTGGGAGTCTGCGCACCACTCGGGCTGTTGCTACTGGAGCGCCCTGGTCTTGCATGCGCGGAGGATACCACTTTTTATTCTAGGTGAATGAGTGCCCTGCTCGTCAGCGAAGTTTCAACACGGCGGGATTATTGGCGAAATACCGCCGTTACAGTGCGCCGGGCTAAACCGGTATGAAGCAGGGGAGGAAGAATCCCCACGAGAAAGGAGTAGCGATCCACTCGGCCCCGAGTTTTGCGTTGTGGCACCGCGAGGTTCACGGCGAAGCGTAAACAGCATTCGACCGCGCCTTGGGTGCGGTCACCGGGGACAGAAACTTGGCGGGAGGCGGCGGATTTGAGAGCCTGCGGTTGGACGAGGTTCGGCAAGCTAAGGCCCCTCCCCATCCCCGCAATGCCCCATTCCGGGAACCATGAACAGGCGGTACGATTCATCCACCTTGGTCACCTGTCGCATAGCGTCCAGTACGCGAGTGTAGTAATTCACGCTATTGCCCGGAGCGATCACGGTGTCGCTCCAACCGTGGTATTGCAAAAGCTTCCCGCCTCGGGAAAAAAATGCCTTCAGGTCTGGAGAGGTGGCGTTCAAAGTATCGTTTTCGATCTTCTCACCACGTGCCAAATCGGTATCAAAATTGAACGTCTTGTAATCCCAGTCCGGGTCTTGGACCACCACATAATGCCAGTGAGACTTCGGCGGAATTCCGCGGGCCCCCCAGCCCAGTTCACTCCCCGGCTCGAACGGTGGAAAGATCGATTCCTTCGTGCGCGGGTCCAGCATGGCCCTGCAGCCGCGCTTGTGCAGCGTCGAACCCGAAATCATTAGACAAATCTATGCCTTCTCGATTCTCAAGTGCTCTCGCTGGCTGCAGGGTCGGGTCTCACGGAGGAAAGGCCACTACCGACCAGCACCAACATCTCGACATTCGGCTTCTGCGTCGTGGCGGGTTACTCCAGGCTGGAGCTCGGTTCCAGATGGGAAAGATTCAGGGACATAACACCGGGGCGACCCTTCTGCTGTCCTGGGGCAACGGCCCCGGGAAGCGGCGCTGCGCGGTTCGGCTGTTACGCACCCACTGTAACTACGGCGGTATGAGACAGTGGCTGCAGTGCCCAGTGGAGAGCTGTCGCCGGCGTGTGGGCGTCCTGTACCTGAAGGGCGACTCGATCGCGTGTCGTGAGTGCACCGGCCTCGCCTATCGGTCCCAGCGAGAGGAGTTTGGATTCCGGCGCCTGCGGCGCGCATGGGCGGTCCGGGCTCGGCTGGGTCTCTCCGCAGATTTGGATTGCCCGCTTGGCGCAAAACCCCAGAGGATGCACCGGAAGACGTATGAGCGACTCCGCCAGCACTATGGCCGTCTTCTCGACCAAGCTTTTGGATTCGCTGCCAGCGTGATTCGCCGCAGCATGGAACAAGGAGAAAACGAATGCGCCTGAAAAGACACCAAGGTTATGTCAACCCTGCAATCCCGCCCTACCTAACCCACGACGAACAGCGATTCGTAGCAATGTATCTTATGACAGGCGGGAAGCTGCAAGAGATAATCAGACAGTGGCGCAATGTCACGGTCGAGCAATGTGAGCGGCTCGCTGCCGACCCGCGTGTGAATGCGGAATGTAAGTATCGGCGCGAATTGGTCAGCAAGGTCATGCATGTGCACGCTCGCCCTCGTTGCAGGGTTTTTGGCGCTCTCCAATATTCCGCTGGGTACAACTCTGGGGATTTACACGCTCGTAATGTTGCTTCCAATAGCAGCTACGCAGCGTTACGGTCGTTCCGATTGACGCCTGACAACCCAGGATGGAATGCGTGGAGCCGCATCGCCTTCTTACGAGAAGTTACGAATCCCACACAGCCAGAGAAGTGTTGGTCGAGATGGTGAAGCGGGCGCGCCAAGAGTAAATCACCCGGTCGCTGGTTCAATTTCCACGGACTTGAGGCACAGGCGAACAGCATAGACTGTCGGCGTGGAGCATCTCGTGGCGTTAAGCCAACTCGGAGGCATCGTCGTGGCGTGGAAGTGCTCCGGGTGCGGCGAGATATTTCTGGAACCCACAATAGGGAGCACCCCCGAAGAAAAGGGAACAGTCCTGACCGACCAGTTCTTACGCCACCTTGGCAAAGCGCACAAAGAAAACACGGGACACTGAAACCTTGAATGGGTGGATCTGTCCCGCTTGAATCGATTTGCTTTTGCGGTAGCCTGAGAGATACTTAATACGCCTGTCTCACAGGCGCCATTTTGCGGAGTGTGATCTCGGGTGTGGGCCGCTTCTGGGGGAGGGGCGGCCTTTCTGGTGCTCTCATCCAGAATCGCCCGACTTTCGTGGGATTTCTGGCTGTCTCCAATCCCACGAGCTTTTCGCTAACTTCACTCGAGTTCTCCTCCCACCAGCGCTGGGCAGGCCGTAAGTGCTTTTGTCGTCGCGGACCGCAATGACTTTACCACTAACAAGGTTCTTCGAAAGTTCGTGCTTGTCTGCCTGCTGGGAAGGACATGCTGGGCGACAATTGGGTACTGCAGAGGGCCATCTCAGGACCTTTGGATGCGAAGGAGTTTTGTGTCGGTCTCTGAACGCGTAGCAATAGCCGGTGTAACTGGGTACATCGGTGGCCGTCTTGCCCCACGATTGCTCGATCACGGTTATGCAATCTGTTGTCTGGTGCGGTCACCAGCTAAACTGCAGAATCGCCATTGGGCCACTGATCCAAACGTTCAAATCAGACTGGCAGACCTGGCCGACGAAACGTCCCTGACACACGAGTTGGAAGGATGTCAGGCAGCGTTTTACCTCGTACATTCCATGATGTCCGCTGGGTCGGACTACGCCGAGCACGATCATCAATTGGCTTTGACATTCGCACGCGCGGCCAGGAATGCCGGAGTCAAACGAATCATCTATCTCGGTGGACTGGGGGAGACCGGCCCGGATTTGAGTGAGCATCTATCATCGCGCCGTGAAGTAGAGGAAGCGCTTGCCTCAACTGGCGTGGCAGTCACGGTGCTGCGTGCGGCCATGATTATCGGATCAGGCTCCGCATCCTTCGAAATCCTGCGCTACCTGGTGGAGCGATTGCCCGTGATGGTCACCCCGAAATGGGTGAGCACGCCCTGCCAGCCAATCGCGGTCAGAAATGTGATCGGGTACCTGGTCGGCGTCCTCGCAGTACCGGAGACAGCGGGCGGCGTATTCGACATTGGCGGACCGGACGTGTTCTGTTACCGCGACATCATGCGCATCATGGCAGAAGAACTCGGTCTGCGGCGCCGTCTGATTATTCCCGTACCCGTATTGACACCACGTTTGAGTTCTTACTGGATTCAGCTCATCACCCCTCTCAGCAACGCCATTGCGAGCCCCCTGGCGGAGGGACTGAAGAATCCAGTAGTATGCCGGGAGAACCGTATCACCGGCCTCGTCCCGCAGGAGCTTCTCGGCGTGCGCGAAGCCATTCACACGGCGCTTGACAAGACTACGGCCCACGACGTGGAGACCAGTTGGTCGATGGCGGGCCCTATTCCAGGCGACCCGGACTGGGCTGGCGGAACCGTGTTCCGCGACGTCCGCCAGGTTACCGTGGAAGCACCTGCGTGGGCGGTCTTTCGCGCGGTCTGCCGGGTGGGCGGTGGCAACGGGTGGTACACCGCAGACATTCTCTGGAAGATCCGCGGATGGATGGATCAAATGGTTGGCGGCCCGGGCCTGCGGCGAGGACGGAGAGACCCAGAAACTGTGGGATACGGAGAAGCGCTGGACTTCTGGCGTGTGGTGGGCTTCGAGCGCGACCGCCGCTTGGCTCTGCGCGCAGAGATGAAGCTGCCGGGTGAAGCGCTTCTTGAGTTCCGGATTGAAGCGCTCAATGATCGCCAATGCGTTTTGCGCCAGTCGGCCTTATTTCGTCCGCGAGGCTTGTTCGGTCTGGCCTACTGGTACAGCGTGCTGCCGTTCCACGCCATCGTTTTCAGGGGCATGCTGAGCGGCATCGAACGGGAAGCGCTCAAGATTGCGACCAGTCCCCAGAATATGGTTTCAGAAAGTTCGACATAACTCGCAATGACTGCGGGGAACTGTCACTTCAGATTCATTGCTGGTCTTTAGCGTTCCTCGGACAAGATGTTCGACGTGTAATCGTATGTTGGTGCCGGTGACGATGTCGTTGTAGTGGCGAATTTTTCGAACGTGCCACTGCAGAATCTAAACATTGGCTTCCCACGCGAGGGCCTATGGCATGTGTTGTTCAATAGCGGCGCGAACGTTTACGATCCCGGTTTCATTAATGGCGACAGCTTCGACACCACGGCCAACTCCGGTGGCATGGACGGGCTGGACTTTAACGCCAACGTAAGCGTCGGGCCCTATAGCGTTGTGATTTTTTCACAATAGGCAGGCTTCCCAATTCGTTGACCGCCTTCCAATGATGATGAAGTCTCGGCATTTACAGGTCTTGTCCTCGGAGTGTCTCATTTCCGCACGCTGAGTCTTTGGGTAAGAAACCCAACGGTTGTGCTACGCAATAATTCCGTCCGACCGGCTTACGACCGGCCCCAAGTCCGGCAGTACATCAACGATAATGCGCTATTGCTGCTCCGCGACTACGGAATCGATGGACTTCGGTTCGACGACACAATTGACATTCGCACGTTTGGTCCAGGACACACAGCCAATAACGAAGGAGCGGAACTCCTGCGAGAGATCAACTCCTCCTACCGCAACACCGACCCTAAGCAGCCGGGCAAGATTACCATCGCCGAGGATTTGCAGAGCTCGGGAGATGTCACGCTGCAATCAGGCCCGATTGGCCTCGAATTCAACAGCCAATGGGATGACACGATGGTGAATGTCTTGCGCGACGTTGTCAGCAAGGTTAAAGGCATCGGCGAGGCTTCAAACTATTTTCTGGGCCTGCCCGCAGCGCGGCTCGACGACGTGTCCAACCAGCTTGGCGCAGCTCGAACTCGCATCAGTGAAGACAGCGAAACGTCTTGCATAACTCTTGCTTCGATTTTCTGCCCAACCGTGGCTTTTCTGGCTCCCAGCGTTGTCTGCCGAGTGCTGAAGGATTTGGTGTACGCATACCATCCCCTTTTTTCAGCCAAGGCCGAGAACGCGACAGACCGTTTTGGCTATCATGCGTTCTTCGTCCGTGCGAATGACACGGACGGCAACCCGACTTGCAGCCGCGGAAATGACGGCCTCATTCGCCGCGTTTTGTTTTTCTTCGAGTTCGATTCCAAGGAATCCCAGCCCATCGCAAATGCGTGCGCGGACCGTGGGCGCATTCTCTCCGATGCCACCAGCGAACACCAGTGTGTCCAGTCCGCCCAACGCCGCCGCGAATGCGCCGATCCATTTCTTGACTTGGTAGCAAAACAGCGCGACCGCTTCAGCCGCCCGCACGTCCTGCGCTTCACGGTCGAGCAAGTCACGCATGTCGGAACTGGTCTCCGACACGCCGAGTAGTCCGGAATGAAAATTGACCATTTCGTTGAATTGCTTGGCGCTCATATTTTCAGTGCGCGCCAGATACCAAACCAGTCCGGGATCGAGGTCGCCGGAGCGGGTGCTCATCGGCACCCCAGCGGTCGGGGTGAAACTCATGCTTGTGTCCACGGATTTGCCGTTGCGCACCGCCGCGAGGCTCGCGCCGTTACCGAGATGGCCAAGGATGACCCGGCCGTTCGTTGCCGCCTGATCGCCGAGGCGGGCGAGTTCTTCCATTAAGAACGCGTACGACAAGCCGTGAAACCCGTAACGACGCACCCCCTGCGCTTCGTAGCGCCGCGGGATTGGCAGGAGTTGCGCCACGCGCGGCATATCATGGTGAAAGGCCGTGTCGAAGCACGCTACTTGGGGCAGATCGGGAAAGCGGCGATGAAACGCCTCGGTCAATAGGATCTCCTCCGGCATATGGTCAGGATCGAACGGGCTGAGCCGACGCAGCTCTTCAACCATTTCCGCAGTGATTCGCTGCGGCTCGTAATACTTCGGCCCGCCATCCACCACGCGATGCCCAACCGCG
>CAVYIR010000003.1:335000-376138 GCA_963768645.1 uncultured Acidobacteriaceae bacterium | reverse complement strand
CAGCCGCAGCGGCGTGGCGCCGTGGTAGAGAAACGAATTCATGGCAGTGACGGCGCGGCGATGCTGATAGTCGCGGAAACCCCAGACGAGCACCAGACACACCAGAGCGAAGATCGCTCCCCCCCGGCCCCGCGGGCCTTTGCTGCGCACACCAATTTCCTCGTTGATCAAGCCGAGAAGGGAAGGCATAACCAGCCCGGCGATCAGCGCAAGCAGGATGACGGGATCGATGATGGAGACGAGGTCCCAGGAGTACCAGCGGAAGTTGAACGGTTCGAACAGGCGAATGCCGTAGGCGGTGGTGTAGTCGAGCAGCAAATGGCTGAGAGCGGCCAGCACCGCGCAGAAATAGAGATATCCCCAGCGGATTGGCAACAGCGGCGGAGCCTCGGGGAGCGCGCAGGAGGCGGACGAAGCCGCAGCTTCAGCCGATGACACAGATACACGAGGAGCAGGACCGCGGCCGCAACGAATGGCACACCCACGAAGCTGTGGGTGATTCCGCGATGATGCTGGAGACCTGCGATGGACTCTTGAGCGCCCACAACACGTCGATGTCAGCAGCCTCGGCGGCCAGCACCATGGTCACCGTCGCCAGAGCGCTCTTGCGATTGAAGCCGGCGCGCCCCATGCAGGCGCCGGTCAGAAAATGAGTGAGAGGATCCAAGTGTTTCCTCGGGTGATGCGTGGCACAGCAAGAGAGCTATTGTACGCAGGCGAGATGGAATGGAGGGAAGGCCTACTCGTCACGCGGCGGGTGGGCATCGTCATGTACGGTTTTGCCGGCCAGCAGATCGAGCGCGTGGGGCAGAATCTCGATCACCGCCAGTAGCGATTCCGACGCGCCGGTTGGACTGCCCGGCAGGTTGAGGATGAGCGTGCTGCCCGCGCACGCCGCAAACACCTCGGCTCAGGATGGCGAAAGAAGTATTGGCCAGGCCCTCGGCGCGCATCTTCTCCGGAATGCCTTCAATCAGCTTGGAGCACACTGCACGCGTCGCCTCAGGCGTGACATCGCGATCGGCGATGCCGGTTCCGCCCGTGGTCACGATCAATTGGACTTGTTCAGCCAGGCGAACCAGCGCCGATTCGATCGTCGGCTGATCGTCGGGAACGATCTCCTGATGGGTGACGTCGAAGCCTTCCTGGCGAAGCAGTTCGGCGGTGGCCGGACCGGAGCGGTCGGCGCGCTCGCCTCGCGCGGAGGAGTCACTGACGGTCAAGACGGCGGCGGTTCTCATAGTCCGGTAGTGTGCCAGTTTGCATTGTTCAGGTAGAACGGGTGTTTTGAAAGCTGCGCCGTCCCTGAAGGGACTGCGGGTTATTTTCCAACTTTACCCAGCGCTGAAGCGCTGCGCTAAGCTCTTTCGCCCCGTTCGGGGCTCGTTTTTTTGTGCTTCTTCCATTGCGGCAAATCCGATTATAGATTGCTGACACAGTCTCTGATGGCCCTCTACCCTCAGCCTTCACAAGGCCCTAAACCGAGATACTACCCGCTTTGATTTGCCGCGCTGGTAGTCGCCGCTCTTTCCGCCCGACTTTCGCACCAGCATAATCTCGCGGATCTCGATGCCTTTGTCCAGCGCCTTGCACATGTCGTAAACCGTAAGCGCCGCGACCGACGCCGCGACCAGGGCTTCCATTTCGACGCCGGTGACGGCAGTGGTGCGGGCGAGGCTGCGAATGGCGACTCCATCTTTCTGCACTTCGATCTGCGACGTCGACTTTGCTCAGCGGAACCGGATGACACATGGGGATGAGTTCCGCCGTGCGCTTGGCGGCCATGATGCCCGCCACGCGGGCGACTTCCAGCGGATCGCCTTTGGGATTTTGCGGCAGAGCCCGCATGACCGCGCGGCTCATCGCCACAAAGGCCCGCGCCTCGGCTTCGCGCGGAGTGGGCTGTTTGGCGGAAACGTCCACCATAGACGCCTTTCCGGCGGCGTCGTAGTGCGACAGCTTCTTCGATTTGTTCGTTCTGTTTGGCCATCGCTCGAATTCAGAAACAACAAGATCGTTATCGCTTCTCCGGCAGCGAATCGCTCGCGATCCGGTGGTACCACAATGTAGCAGTTCGAGCGGGAGACAGCCATCAAATCCCCCGAACCCTGCCAGCGCACAAGTTCCACCTCCGGCCGCTCGTGCGTGCCACCCAGTTTGGCCGGCAGAAAACGGGTCAGCCCTGTCTTTGTCGTGAACTCCGCCTTCAGAGCTGGCTTGCGCAAACGGCAACGGCTGGGGCTTCGCGCCGGAGAGCGCATCGAGCAACGGGCGAGCGAAGAGTTGGAATGTAACCATGGTCGAGACCGGATTTCCGGGCAGCCCAAAGAACGGCACGGTGCGGCCGTGAAGCGCAACCTCGCCAAACACGACCGGCTTTCCCGGCTGAATGCGAACGCCAGTGAACAGGAATCGAGCGTCGAACGAAGCCAATACCTGTTCGACCAGGTCGTACTTGCCCATGGAAACGCCGCCGCTGATCAGCAGCAGGTCGGACTGGAAGCCTTTGCGCAGCAGCAGCGCCAACTCGTCGGCGCTGTCCGGCGCGACCGGCAGAATCACGGGATCGCCACCAGCGGCGTAAACCTGCGCGGCCAGCGAGTAGCTGTTGGAGTTGCGAATTTCGTTCGGGCCGGGCGGCAGATTGATGTCCACCAGTTCGTCGCCGGTGGCGAGAATGGCGACTCGGGGGCGGCGATAGGCCGCAATCTCCGCGCGTCCCACGGCAGCGGCGATGGCCACGATGGCGTGGTTCACGCGTGTCCCGCGCGCGACCATGGTCGAGCCCTGGCGAGCTTCGGATCCGGCCGGAACAATGTTCTCGTCCTGCTCGCACCGGACGATGGACATGTCACCGCAGTGCCGTTGCGCTCGGCGTATTCCACCATCACGACGGCATCGGCGCCGGCGGGGACCGGCGCGCCGGTCATGATTTCGGCTGTTTCGCCCGGTTCCGATAGCTTGATCGCGCTTTGCTCGGTGGTGGCTCCGGCCTTGATCTCCCCGACGCAACGCAGGTTCGCAGGCGTTGTGGCGACATCGGCAGCGCGCACCGCATAACCATCGCGCGTAGAGCGGGGAAAAGGCGGAAAATCGCGGTCCGCGCGCAGGTCTTCGGCAAGCACCAGTCCGAGTGCGTCGAGCAGCGGAAGCATCTCGGGCTGAGTCGGAGAGAGCGTGGAAGCATACTGCTCAACGGTTTGTCGCGCTTCGGCAAAGGACAGAAGCTTGGTGTTCGGGACTCATGACCTGACCGGATTTTACCGGAGGGGAGTGGTCATTCAAACGACGGGCTGCGGTCGCCCGAGGTGTTGGTGCCTCCGCTGCGCGGCTGAGAACGAAAGTTAGACCGGATGAACGGCCCCGCCCTAGCCAAACGAAGGCTAGAACGGGGCACCCGGCGCAAAAGCAGGCCCCTATGCCGCTCGGACTGAAGTCCTCGGTCGGGATGACAATAAGTGAGGGGACGCCAAAAGCAAAGGGCGGCACGTAGCCGCCCTTGCGAGATCGAACAGCCCTCCGATCACGGCTTCTTCTTGGGGGCGCGTCTTGCTCTTTCCGTAACTGGTTTCGACCGAAGCGCCAATGCTGGCCAGCATCTGCTTGGCGGGGTCGGCATACTTGCCGGTAGGCGCCAACTCCAGATACTTATTGAAAGCTTCGGCCGTGCCTTCCGGCGCGACCATCTTGTCGCCCTTGGTGGTGGCTTTGCCCATCAGGTCGACGCCCTTCCAGTAGTAGGCATCGGCTCGGGTGGGATCGGCCTGCAGCGCCTTGTCGAAGGCAGCGATGGCTTCGTCCACCTTGCCGGTGTTGGTGAGCACGGCGCCTTCGTTGAAGTAATACGACCCGGCGTTGGTGGGATCATTCTGCGCGGCAGTAGCCCACTCCTGCACGGCCTTGTCGGTTTGACCCGATCGGGCGTAGGCATCGGCCAGTCCGCCGAGTGATAGGGGCCGGAAGTCGGTTTGATGGCAATTGCCTTTTGATAAGACTCAATGGCGTCGGGATACTTCTTGGCGCCTAGCTGCGCCTCGCCCAGATTTGCCCAAGTCACATCCTGAGTTGGGATCGGCTTGAGCGGCTGCTGCAAAATCGCGATGGCCTGGTCGTAATTGCCGGCCTTTTCCAGCTCCCTGGCCTGTGCCAATTGCGCATTCAGGCCTTTAATGTTTTCGTTCTGCTTCTGGATCTCCGCGATCTTCTTCTGCTGCTCCTCAGAGATGCCGGCCTGGCGCTTTGTTGTCCTTGGCCAGGTCGAAATCCACTTTCGCTCGTCGCCGGCCTGCGACCGGCACTTTGTCGAACATGTCGATGACCTTGCCATCCTTTATCAGGCTGAACTTGTACGTACCAGGAGCAATGCCGATCGAAAAATACTCGCCTTTCGCATTGGTCTTTAGGTTGATTTTCCTGCCGTTTTCGAGACGAAGAGCTCGACCGTAGCGCCAGCGATCGGCTTGCCGTTTTCATCCTTGGCAACTCCCTTAACGGTGCCCGTGAACTGCGCCCAAACCGGGGCCGTGCAGATCCCCAGCAGGAATGTCAGCAATATGACGCAGGGAAATATGTTTCTTCATTTTTCCTCCAACCCATGAAACGGAATGATGACTGCTTCACTTGGCAAGGGTTACGAACCTCGAACGGAAGTCGCTGTTTGCGATGCATAGGAAATAGGATCAATTGCGCCCGGCCGCTTCGAAGGCCTTCAGCCGTAAGACGCAACTCTCGCAAGTGCCGCAAGCCCGATCTTCCGCGCCGTAGCATGACCAAGTTAAATGGAAGGGAGCGTCCAATTCAAGGCCAAGCGTCACAATCTGGGCTTTTCGTAAGGCAATCAACGGCGTTTCCACCCGAATTCTTCCTTCTTTGGTGCCGGCGCGGATGACCTCATTGAAGGCCTGGTAGAACTCGGGACGGCAATCGGGATAGCCGGAGCTGTCCTGCTCGACGGCGCCGATGTAAATCCGAGCTCGCGCCCAGCACCTCGGCCCAGCTCACGGCCGCCGACAGGAAGTGCGCATTGCGAAAGGGAACGTAAGTAACGGGGATGTGCGCACCGATCTCGGGACCGGCATCGGGAATCGAGATCTTATCGTCCGTCAGGGCGGAGCCGCCAATGGCTCGAAAGAACGGAGTCCGAACGCTGAGACGGCGGCGAATCTGCAAGCGGTCGCAAATCGCCTGGAACGCGGCCAGTTCCCGGGCTTCGGTGCGCTGCCCGTAGCTGATGTGCAGCGCGGCGCGTCGCGTCGGCCCCGAAGTCGCGCACCGCCAGAGCCGCGCAGACGCAGGAGTCCATGCCTCCGCTGAGCACCACAACGACTTGTGCTGCTTGATCGGGCATCGTAATTCCGTTCGCTAAACGCCCTTCAGTGAGGGCTCCCAGATGAACTTGTGAATCTGCAGCCCCAGGCGCGCGTTCAGTCCATCGGCCAGCATCCATTCGGCGAGGTGCTGCGGGTCAACCATGCAATGCGAGACATCGCGGCTGCCGGCTGCGTCTTTGCGAAACGCCGGGGACAGAATCACGGTGCCGACGCGCGAATTCAGCGCATGCTGCCGGATGAAATCGCGTGCGAACTCGTAGTCCAGCCGGCTGGCGATGACAAACTTCACCTCGTCCTGGGGCCCAGCGCGTCAAGGTTTTCCATGCGAAACGTATCGCCCTCGCCGGAGTCAGGACACTTTACGTCCACGATCTTGACTACTGCGGCAGGAACGCGCTCCAGAGGCCGCTCGCCACTGGTCTCCAGCAGCACGGTGTATCGCGGAAGCAGCCGCTCCATCAGGGCGACCGCTTCGCGTTCCTGCAGGAGTGGCTCGCCGCCAGTGATCTCGACCAGGCCGCCGTTCGGCGAGAAGACGATGCACTTCGGCTTCGATCTCCTCGAGGCTCATGCGCTGGCCACCCTTGAAGGTGTACTCGCTATCGCACCACGTGCAACGCAGATTGCATCCCGCCAGCCGCACGAACACACACGGCAGCCCCGTGTAGGAGGACTCTCCTTGCAGCGATTTGTAAATCTCGATGATCTGCATGGTTCTGAGGGGCGCACCTTTAGGTGCGCCGTTTAGGGTCATCTACTATTGTCATCCCGAGCCGACTTTTAGCCGGTGAGGGATTTGCTGTCGCTATAACCAAGGGACCTGGAACTATTCGCTGTAGCGCGCGGTCGTGGTGTCGGTCTCCCAGATGGTGACGTCCTTCACCCGAACCCGGCCATTGGTGCCCTGCTTCAGCCGCGAGTTGGTCTCATCGTAGAAATACTTGGCCAGGTTCTCCGCCGAAGGATTGATGGTGGTGAACGGCTCCAACTCATTCATCATCTGGTGGTCGAGATAATTCATCACCGGGCGCAGAACGTCCTTCAGGTCCTTGAAGTCCAGCAGCAGGCCGGCGTGGTCCAGGGTCTCGCCGCTGAGGGTGACGCGAACGCGATAGTTGTGTCCGTGGGGCTTCTCGCACTTGCCGTGATAGTTGCGCAGGTAATGGCCCGCGGAAAAAGTGTCTTCTACAGTGACTTCGAACATGGGCTCCGGCCGCAACAACGCAAATAGGCGGGTTGCGGTGAAGGTACTATTTTAGCGTGTTTGGACGTAAGATAGGGCCATGCCGCCGGTCAGCCAAGTCATCGTGAAGGACGCCGATATCCTCGGAGGTACGCCGGTCTTCCGCGGAACACGCGTTCCGTTCCAAGCTTTGCTCGACTATCTGGAAGGAGGCCAGACTTTGGCGGAATTCCTTGATGACTTTCCCACGGTTACGCGCGAGGCTGCGGTATCTGCTCTCGAAGCCGCCAAGATCGCTTCTCGTCGGCCAGCTTGGATGAGGGTCTTACTCGACGAGTGCATTCCGAGGAAGTTCAAGAATAGCTTGGTTGGCCATGATTGTTCGACTGTTCCAGAGGTAGGACTTGCAGGCAAGAAAAACGGGGAACTCCTGTTTCTTGCCGAGCAGAATGGTTTTGAAGTCTTCTTGACCCTCGACAAAGGCCTTCAGTACCAACAGAATCTCGCTCAGCGCAACATCGCAATCATTGTTATTCGGGCAAGATCAAACCGCATAGGCGACCTGTTGCCTCATGCCGAGTCGTGTCTCGAACAAATAAGATCCATCCGATCAGGAGAAGTGGTTTTGGTTGGGGATTAGGTCGCGTGAATTTCTTCATCCTGCTGGTCCAGCGCCAAAGAACCTCTCCACCATCTTGATGTCCGTCGTGCGCCCGTACTTCGGCAGGCTGTCGAGGAAGACGCGCCCGTACTGCTTCTTCAGGATGCGGTTGTCGAGCAGGCAAAGCAGGCCGCGATCGTGCAGCGAGCGGATCAGCCTGCCAAAGCCCTGCTTCAGCGAAAGCGCGGCGCTGGGCACCTGGTACTGGAAGAAGGCGTTGCCGCCCTCTTCATCGATGGCCTTGATGCGCGCGGCCACCACGGGATCGTTGGGAACGGCGAACGGCAGCCTGTCAATGATGACGCAACTGAGTTGCTCGCCTTGCACGTCAACCCCCTGCCAGAACGACGAGGTCGCAAACAGGACGCAATTCGGTGTCAGGCGGAACTCCTCCAGCAGCGCGTTCTTGGGCGCGCTGCCCTGCAACAGCATGGGGAATTCCAACTCGCCCAGCAGTCGCTCGTGGAGCTGATGCATCAGCGCGTAGCTGGTGAACAGGCAGAAGGCGCGCCCGCGCGTGATCTCCAGCAGTTGCTTGACGCGTTGCGACGCGCGTTCGACAAACTGCGGCTCGCGCGGGTCGGGCAGATCGGGCGGGACGTACAGCAGCGCCTGGCTCTCGTAGTCGAAGTGCGATTGCACCACCAGCTCGCGGGCGTGCTCGATGCCGATGCGGTTGCGGATGTACTCGAAGCCTCCGGCGACCGCCAGCGTCGCCGAGGTAAGCACCGCCGAGTCCAGGTGCTCGAAGAGCGTGGTGCGCAGGATGTCGGAAACCGTGATCGGCGTGGCCTGCAGAAATACGTTGTGTTGCGCGCTGCGTCCGCCCCGGCGATCGCCGCGACGCTCAATCCAGAAGACGGTATTGCGCTGCTCGGCCTCCAGGATGAATCCCAAGTTGACGCGCAACTCTTCCACCCGGCGCGACAGCGCGTGAACTTCGTCGGGCTTGTTGGGAATGGCTTGCAGCTCGGTGTAGAGGTGCATGCAGCGCATTCTGCAGGCCGAGATACTCGTCGCCGTTTTCTTCCAGAAACTCCGGGCGGTTCTCGAAGGCGAAGCGGCCCTCGCCTGGCGGCAGCAGCGAGAAGAAGAACTGCGACCGGTCCTCGCAGCCTGGCCACACGCTGGCAGCACTTCGGTGATCGGCACATCCGCGCGCCGCAAGGTGTGCTCGACATCGCGCAGCAATTCATCCACGCGAAGATTCGAGACCGTGACGCCGAAGTAGTTGGTGGCCACGTCTTCCAGTTCGTGGGCTTCGTCGAAGACGACGATGCCGGCGTCGGGCAAAACACCGGCGTCGGGCGCGTGCTCTTTGGCGGCTTTGATCGCCAGGTCGGCGCAGAACAGGTGATGGTTGACGATGATGATGTCGCTCTCGGCGGCGCGCCGGCGCATCTCGGTGATGAAGCAGCGGTCGAACTGCTGGCACTGCGAGCCGATGCAGCGGTCGGTGCGCGCGTCGAGCTTGGGCCACAGATGGCTGTTCTCGGGCAGGTCGGCCAGCTCGGTGCGGTCGCCGGTCTCGGTGGTCTTCTCCCAGTCGCTGATGATGCGGAACTGGTTGATCTCTTCCAGCCCGTTCAGCACCGGCTGGTCGGTGAGGTCGTAGAGCTTCTTGCGGCACAGATAATTGCCGCGGCCCTTCATGTAGCAGACGCGCAGCTCGCCGAAGTGCTCGCGCAGGAAGGGAACATCTTTGAAGTAGAGCTGCTCCTGCAAGGTCTTGGTGCCGGTGGAGATGATGACGCGCTTGCCGGAGCGAATGACGGGCAGCAGGTACGCCAGCGTCTTGCCGGTGCCCGTGCCGGCCTCGACGATCAGGTGACGGCGCTCGGTCGAGCGCCTGCTCGACCGCCTCGGCCATCTGCAGCTGCCCGCGACGGAACTCGTACGCGGGATGCGTGCGCGCCAGCACGCCGCCCGGGCCGAAGAACTGATACAGCGACGGCAGACGCGCGGCCAGCGCGGCGGATTGTGGTTTGGAGGACACGACGCGAGGAGTCTTGTCCCTATAATAGCCGCTAGGGGCAATCGCTGTTGGGGCCATCGCCGCGGAAAGAGTCTCCGTGAATCGTCGCATGCAATTTGAGTCCAGCAGGACTGCCGAACAGGGTGAACCGCCTACCGTCGGCACGCTGGCCATCGTCGGCCGGCCGAATGTCGGCAAGTCCACGCTGTTCAATCGGCTGGTCGGCTCGCGGCGCGCCATCGTCGGCGACGAGCCCGGCATCACGCGCGACCGCATCTACGGCGATGTGGAATGGATTGGCAAGAAGTTTCGCGTGGTCGACACCGGCGGCATCGTTCCCGACGATGCGCAATTGATTCCGTCGGAGATTTTCCGGCAGGCGCGGGTGGCGCTGGAAGAAGCCGACGTGATCGTGCTGGTGGTGGATGGGCGCACCGAGCTGGCGTCTCCCGACATTGACCTGGCGCGCCTGTTGCTGCGCACCGGCAAGCCGCTGCTGCTGGCGGTGAACAAGGCCGACACGCCGCAGCTGGAGCCCTATGCCGAGGAGTTTCGCAGGCTCGGGATTAAGGAGCTGTTTCCGATCTCGGCGGAGAACGGCAACGGCATTGCCGAGTTGCTGGAGCACGTGCTGAGCGTGATGCCGGCAGCGGGAGAGCGCGAGCCGACGGAGAACAGCAGGTCCCTCGACTCGTTCAGTCAGGCCGATGGCGACCGATACGTCGGGAGGACAGCAAGAAGGAGACAGTCCGACATTCCGCGCGAGACCCGGGTCGCCATCATCGGCCGGCCGAATGTCGGCAAGTCCACGCTGCTGAACGCGCTGACCGGAACTTCGCGGGCGATTGTTTCGCCGATTGCGGGCACCACGCGCGATGCGGTGGACGAATTGGTCGAGCGTGACGGACTGGAGTATCGCTTCATCGATACGGCGGGCATTCGCCGCAAAGGCAAGACCGAATTGATGGCGGAGAAGCTGTCGGTGGTGATGGCGCGCAAGCATCTGGAAGGCGCGGACGTCGCGCTGATGTTGATTGACGCCGTGGAAGGTGTCACGGCCAGCGATGCGACCATCGCCGGCTACGCGCACGAGAGCGGCACGCTCGGTGATCATCGTCATCAACAAGTGGGATCTCGTGACCGATAAGCGGACCGACGGCAAGCCTCCCGCCGACCGCAGCGTTTACGAGGAGCAGGTGCGGCGGCATCTGAAGTTTCTGTCGTACGCTCCGGTGCTGTTTGTTTCCGCGACCACGGGGCGAAATCTCGACAAGGTTTTTTCCACGCTGGAGTTGGTGGCGCGCGAGCGGCGCAAGCGCATCGGCACCGGCGAGATGAACCGCTTCCTCGCCAAGGTTGATTTTGAGCGGGCGTCGGTCCCGATGGCGAAGCGAGTGAAGATTCTGTACATGACGCAGGCAGGCGTGTCGCCGCCCACGTTCATCCTGTTCACCGACCGCGCGGTGAAGCTGCACTTCTCGTATGAGCGCTTCCTGGAGAACCAGATTCGCGCGGCCTTCGGATTTGTGGGCACGCCGATCCGGATCAAGAACCGGGCACGGAATGCAGCATCAGCGGTAGGCTTCGCGACGATGCCGGACGGAATGGATGAGCACGATGTCGTCTTTTTCTTCAGTGAATCGAACCGGTAGTCGCCGACGCGCAGACGTAAATCGTCAGCCTTACCTTTTAGCTTCTTGACGTCGCCTTCACCAGTCTCGGCAAAGCGATGAAGCGCGCAAAGATGCGCATCGCTGTATCTCGGTCCAAGCGGCGAATGTCAGTGCGCGCGACCTCAGACCAGAGGATTTTCTTCACGATTAATCTTTGTGTTTGAAATCTTCAGGCTTGAGTCCGAAATCCGCGAGTACCTCTTCGTGCGAGATCCCCTGACGCCCTGCGTTGATCAAACCAAGCTTTCGAGTCGGCGACAGCCTTACGCTCATCCTCGGTCTCCGGTTCATCGTCCATTGGGGCGTTAGCAATCGCGCGTGATACCGGGTCAAGCATGGCCTCAAGCAATCCGACAACGGCAGACACCTGCCTGGGCGCCAGCCGCTCAATCAGTTCGTGAGCGTGGTGCTTTTCGATGGCAGGCCGGAAAGCCTTAACCAGATCGGTCAGAGTCTCGCACCTTGGGCTCTTTTGTTTGCTGAGTCGAGTGCCATAAGCCTTTCTCCAAAACGGTTTCCACAGTTGGCAACGGCAAGGGAAGCTCTTCTAGAAATACTATACCGCAGGTAGTCCCCGATTCAGCTCGCAAATACGTTCCATCGCCCTACTCGTACCTCAGCGCCTCTACCGGGTCCAGCTTCGACGCGCGCAGGGCGGGCACCATGCCGCTCAGCACGCCGACCACCAGCAGCACCATCGCCGAACCCATCACCGCCATCGCCGAGACGCGCAGGTGAATGTCACCCTTGCCCGATGTGTCTTCGAACAGCGGGCCGAGCATGGGGAGCGTGGGAATCACGGCCGAAAGCACGTACGACAGCGCGATGCCGATGACGCCGCCCAGCAGCATCAGCAGCATGGTTTCGGCGAGAAATTGAAAGCGGATGTGCCACTTGCGAGCGCCCAGTGCGCGCCGCAGTCCGATCTCGCGGATGCGTTCATCCACCGACACCAGCATGATGTTCATCACGCCGACGCCGCCAATGCCCAGGGTGAGCGCGCCGATGAACATCAGCAGCACTTGCAGGCCGATGGTCAGCCCGTCGATGACCGGACGAAACTCCTCGCGGCCGAACATCTGGATGGCTTTGTCATCGGTAGGAGAAAATCCCTGGCGCCCGGCAACGGCCGCCAGCACCTGGGCCTTGGCCTTCTTCTCGAACTGCGGCGCCACCGGGGTAAACACCATCACCTGCGGGTAGCGCGTGTCCCACAGGTCGCCCGCCGCGGAGAAGGGAATGAACACCGAGCGATCATCGCTGGTGAAATAGTTGGAGAGTTGCAGCTTGCGGTCCATCACTCCGACGACGGTGAAGCGCACGCCGGCGATCTCGACGGTTTCCCCAACGGCGTTGCGCCCGCTGAAAAGCTGGTCCTTCACCCGGTAGCCGAGGAAGACCACGCGGCGGCGCTCCACTTCGTCGCTGGAATTCAGCCAGCGGCCCTCGATCGCGTTCTCGTTGCGCATTTCGCCGTATTCAGGACACACGCCGCGGGTTGCGGTGTTGACCAGGCGATCGCCGAAGGCGATGGGCAACCACTTCACCGTCTCGAGGCAGGCTTGCTTCACCATGTTGGCTTCACTGCGCACCGCCTCCAGGTCCGCCAGTTCGAACTTGACCTTCTTGCCGGCACGTTGGCCGCCGGGCTGCTCGCTGGTCTGCGCCGGCCAGGCGATGACGGTGCTCTTGCCGAATGCATTGAAGGCGTTCACCAGCACGCGCGAAAGCCGCTGCCATAGGCGATGAGCAGCGTGACCGCGACAATGCCCCAGACGATGCCGAGCATGGTGAGCAGGCTGCGAGTGCGGCTGCGCGCCAGCGCCGTCCATGATTCCCCGATGATTTCCTTCATCATGCTGAGCATCAGCCACCTGCCTCGTAACGCAGCGCCTCGATGGGATCGATGGAGGCCGCCTGTCGCGCTGGATACATCGCCGCCAGAATCGCAATCAGCCCCAGCAACCCGACGGACAACAGTCCCGACTGCCATGTGGGCAGCAGTCCGGCGAAGAACTCTGGCATGGGCAGCAGATTGAACAGCGCACAAAATCCGAAGGAGATCCCCATGCCGAGTCCTCCGCTAACGAAGACCACGATGAGGGTCTCGACGAAGAACTGCATCATGATGTTGTGCGATTGCGCGCCGACGGCCTTGCGCACGCCGATCTCGCGCGTGCGCTCGCGCACCGCCACCAGCATCACGTTCATCACGCCGAGCCCGCCCAGGAACAGCGTGGTCAGCCCCACCGCTCCCAGGAAGTACTTCATGCCGTCAGTCATGGTCTGGAAGGCTTGGGACTCGTCGATGGTGTCCCACACGTTGGCGGCTTCCTTGTCGTGCGGATCGAAGGTATGGATTCGCCCGAGCGAAGCCAGCACCTCGCCTTTGCAAGCTTCGTGTTGCGCCACTGACTTGGGCTGTACGAGAAGGCGGTCGAGACCGTGGGGCTTGGCGGGAGGCTTGTTGGGAAAGTCGTTGTGCATGGCGGGATAAGGGATAAAAATCTTGTTCACATCGAAGCCGTCGTAGCTGCTGTCCTGGTCCTTGGCCTTCATCACGCCGATGACTTTGTAGGGAATGTCGTCCAGATAAATGGTTTCACCGATGGCATTCCGTCCCGCGAACAACTGCTTCTTGACCTCCGTGCCGAGAAACGCGACCCGCCGTTCCTCCGCGATATCGTTCCAGTCGTAGAACCGTCCCTCGCCAACGGCCACGCTGCGAATGTCGGCGAAGGCCGGATAGGAGCCCGTGACCTCCTGGGCGCTAGCATTGAAGTTGCTATGTATGCGGACGTCCTCCTGGCCAACTTCCGGCAAAATCCATTGGCAGTCGGGACTGTCCTGTACAAGCGTATCGACGTCGGTGTCTTCGAACTCAATGCGCCGCCCGGCACGGGCGCCGCCCGCCTGCATGCTGGTACGTCCGGCGAAGATGATCATGATGTCGCGGCCGAAGTTCTGCGAGACTTTGGCCTGGCCAACGCGCAATCCCTCTCCCGCGGCGACCATCAGCACAATCGAGATGACACCCCAGGCGATGCCGAACATGGTGAGTGCGGTGCGCAGCTTGTGCGCCCAGAGGGTTTGGAATACGTCGCGGATGAGGTCGCGGAGAACCATATACGGAGCGGTGCCGGCCCTCAGTTTCGACCAAGGCCGCCTGAAGGGTTATACGCGAGCAGGGTGGGCGAGGTTCAGGGAAAGTGGGAGGCCGCTCGCAAGTCATGAACGCGCTCAGGTCAGACCGGGCGCATTGCGGCAATATGCCGTGCCCGAGGCACTAGGGTTTCTGCGTGATGCCTACCCACCGCTGAAGCGGTGGGCTTTCTTATCCCGCTCCCAGGGCGCTGTGAGCATCGCCATTGCTACGTGGGTACCTTCCACGCCCACGTGCCGAGGAAAGATCCAGTCATGCTTCGCTCACGACTTCCATTCCTTGCGATCAAACTCATTGGGCGTGACGCCTTCCAGCAGCAATTCGTCTTTCGCGAGTGATCCGGCCATCCGAAACCTCTCTTCCCAACCGCGGCGATTGCTTTGCAGCCACTCCTCCAATTCCCTCAGCGCCCGCTGGCACACCATCGCGTGGCGCTGCTTCTTGTCGCGGACGCGGCGGCGGGTGGCTTCGTCGAGCGGCATCAATAGGTCGAAGGTAATGTTCGCGGGCTGAAAATGTCTGGCCTCGGCGTGGCAGATGTAATTCACCAGCGCACCGAAGGCCGTGGCGCGCGGAGGAGGCGCCGGCTCGGCATTCCGGGCGAGGGCGCACGCCTGCATCCCAGCGAGCAAGCCGGTTGCGATGGATTCAACATAACCCTCCACGCCGGAGATCTGCCCGGCGAACAGCACGTTGAGATGCTGCTTCATCTGCAAGGTTTCTCGCAGCAGCGTGGGACTGTTGATGTAGGTGTTGCGGTGAATCTGCCCGTAGCGCAGGAACTTGGCATTCTCCAGGCCGGGAATGAGGCGCAGGATGCGCGCCTGCTCGCCAAACTTGAGGTGGTTCTGGAAGCCGACAAGGTTGTAGGAGTCGGCGCGCAGATTTTCCTGGCGCAACTGCACTACCGCGTACGGCGTGCGGCCGGTGCGCGGATCGCGCAGGCCGACTGGCTTCATTGGGCCGAAGCGCAGGGTGTCGCGTCCACGGCGCGCAATCTCTTCGATTGGCAGGCAGCTTTCGAAGTAGTTCAGGTCCTCCCAATCCTTGGCATCAACCGAATGCGCTTCCAGCAGCGCGTCGAGGAAGTGGTCGTACTCTTCCTTCGTCATCGGGCAGTTGATGTAGTCGGCGGTGCCCTTGTCGTAACGCGCGGCCATGTACACGCGCGACATATCGATGGAATCGGCCTCGACGATGGGGCTGATGGAATCGTAGAAATACAGTTGCTCGCTGCCGCTCAGGCGGAGGATTTCGCGGGTCAGCGCGTCGGAGGTGAGCGGACCGGTGGCTACAATCGTGATCGCGCCCTGATCGTCGATGGCCGTGACTTCCTCGCGCCGCACGTGGATGAGCGGCTCGCATCCGATGGCAGCGGTCACGGCTTGGGAAAACTTGTCGCGGTCAACGGCCAGGGCATGACCGGCGGGGACCGCTGTGTCTCGCGCGATGTTCATCAGCAGCGAGCCGGCGCGGCGCATCTCCTCTTTCAGCAGCCAGGGCGCGGTGTTCTCGGTGTCGGACTTCAGCGAGTTGGAGCACACCAGTTCGGCGAAGTTCGCGGTCTGATGCGCCGGCGTGGAGCGCACGGGCCGCATCTCGAACAGATCCACGGCGACGCCACGGCGGGCGCATTGCCAGGCAGCTTCCGAGCCGGCCAGTCCGGCGCCGATGATGCGGATGGGTGTGGGCATGAAAAAACGACGTGGAGATATGCAGGTATTATAAGGCGGGAGGGTTGATCAAACCTTATGGCTAGACTGTCGTATGTCGAGATGGAGCAAGCTTCACCCGAGATTCGCGAGAACTACGAAAAGGTGCTGAAGGGTAAGCCGGGCAGCGTGCAGAAGCTTATCGCCCACCGCCCCGAGGTACTGAAAACTTTTCTGCCGTTCTACGCCAGCGTGGGACGTTCGCTGGACCGCCGCTTGTACGAGGCGGTGTACATCCGGGTCTCGATGATCAACGGCTGCCGCTACTGCCTGCAGCATCATCTGGCCGCGTCAAAGCGTGTTGGCCTTACGCGCGAGGATTGGCAGCACCTGAAAGAAGGCCAGCATGGCAACTTCAGCGAGAAGGAAGAGGCGGCGCTGGATTTTGCCGAGAAGCTCACCCGCGATCCACGCTCGATTGCCGACGGCGACATTCAAAGCCTGAAGCTGCATTTCTCGGAAGCCGAGATCGTGGACCTCGATCTGCTGATCGGCCTGGCGAACTTGACCAACCGCTTCACCGATCCGCTGGGCGCCGAGGTGGAGTTTCCGGAAGAGAAGGTGTAGCACATCGGGATGACAGGTGATGCAAGCCGGAAAGTCTTAGCTGGCCTCGAGGTACGACAGTACGGCGACACACCTGTGTCCTATCCGCACTTCTACCGGTCTCCAGATGGTTCGTTGGCAACACTGGTCGTCCCTGAAATCGGCATTCCCCTCGCGTTCGCCATTTCGCCGGATGCAAGGTTCGTTTTGGGTTGGGGACATCAAAAGTACGCATACAAAATAGCCCTGCTCGAACATGGAAATCTGGCATGGAGCCGTGCAATTCCCCCTTGCTGGAGCGGCAAGGTTGCTAACGATGGAACCTGCGCGATACTTCATGAACTGGGACAACAGGGACTTCGCCGGATGGTTCTCGTGTTAGGGGTTGGCGGGAGACCTAAGCTGGAATGTAGTTTCGCAACTCCGATCTCGATGCTCATACTTTCGGATGATGGTGTCTTACTGTGCTTTTGCGCTCGCATTCGCGATGCACGGCACTCACAATGTCTTCACGTGTATTCGCTTGCGGATGATCCCGCGCTTCTCTTGGTAGTTCCATTACCAGTCAAGGCGATCAACGCCATTGAAATCTCAGGGAATGAGGTTCTTGTGACAGCAGACGGGACCGAGTGCCGCTTCGGCTATAGTCTGCCGGAGAGCCGGCGACCGTGACGCCGGGTTCTATAAAAGGGGATGTCAAGAGAAAACACTTCTCCCTTCGCTGGAAAGAGAGGCAGTTCTCTGACATCCAGCCCCTGGGGTTGCCGAGTGGCGTAGATCCGCGGTTCGCTAGTCGTTTTCACGTCCACGCTACGACGTCGTTCGGTGCTAAAGCTGCACAAGCCAAGCGGTGGGCGAAGTGCCAACCATGGTTCTATCGGAGACTCGCGCCTCGGCGCGGCACTATGGCTTTGTTGGGTTGTCCGAGGGAGCATACGGTGCCCCGTGAGACTTGGCGCCAGCGGCGCACGCAGCCTAACCCGGCCAGGATACTTACCCTCGAACCCGAGCTCGCAGAACCAATCGACTACAGTGGAAGTGACTCCGGTCTAGTCTTTCGGAGCTGCGCGCTCAAGCGGCTTGTGGCTTCACATATTCGGCGTCGAAGGCTTCTCCTTTCTTCCAGACATGCAAGGTGATGGCGGCGATCTTGCGCGCCAGCGTGAGCCGAGCCAGCTCGGGCTTCATCCCCTTTAGTAGAAGATTTTCGTAGAACCGGCGAAAAGCTCCGTCACTGCCACTGGCGCCGGTAGCTGCACTCTTAAACAGATTTTTCAGATCGTGGTTGTGGTTTAGGTTCAGTCCGCGAATGAACACTGGCTTCTTCTTCCGCTCCAGTTGCCCGTTGATGAAGCCAAAGTCGGCGCTGCTGCGCGTCTCCAGCGCCAGGCCGCAGTAAGCCCAGAACTGCCGCTTGCTACGGAAGCGGTGCGGCGTCTGCACTCGTCCGATCAGCAGGGCAACGCGAATCGGACCCAGCCACGGAACCGTCGCAGCAACTTGGTCTCGCTGTGCTTGCGACACTCCTGAATCAGATCGCGGCGGGCGTCGCGGCGCAACTCTTGCAGCAGGTCCAGTTGCTGGTAGAGTCGTCGGGCGCGGCGTTGCAACCCGCTCTCGCTTAACTGCGCTAACCATTCGTCGCGATGGCGTGATCCGTAAGGCTTCTTGCCGGCGCAAGCAATGGCCTGGCTGCGGTAGAGCGCTTTCAACCGGCCCATCGTGCGGGTGGTGTCTTCGGTGAGCGCAGCATAACTGCGCCCCAGATGCTTCACCGCCGCCGTGCTGTTCTGGCCGTGATAGACCGGCGACAACAGTCCGGCGCGCAGCAACTCGGCCAGCTTGCGAGCATCGATGGTATCGCTCTTATTGCCCGCTTTCAGCAGCGCGTTCTTGCGGGGATTGCACACCACCAGCTTGCTCACGCACCGCACCAGCAGATCGTACAGCCAGGCGGAATGCGTTCCTTCTTCCAAGGTCACATGCAACGTCCCGCGCAAACCCTGAAGAAAATCGAGAATGGTGGCGGCGTGCGTAGCAAGCACGGACTGCATCACCAGCTTGCCGTCAGCGTCGAGCACAGCTACCGAGATGGTGCTCTGGTGGACATCGAGGCCGATATACTTGATGCTGTTCATCGGGTGTTCCTTTCGTCAGGTTTGGTTTACTGCTTCAGCACAGCAACCATAACCTACTTCGAAAGGGGCGCCCTTTTATAATGCGTGCCCCACCCGCCCCCTGCTATTCGCAGCTCCAGATATCTGGCACCACAAAACAGCTTTTCGAGCCACATGCCTTACGGTTTCGGCGCGGGGTGGCTCTTCAGACGCGGCGTTAGATGCGGAATGACAAATTCCTGAAAGATACCGGCAACGCTGCCTTCGGCAATTCTGATCAGCGCAGTCTCCACCAGCAAAGTCCCACTGCGATCGCTGGCTGGATAGTACGTATAGGAGAGCCCGGCCGTGGCAAAGCTGCCGATGATGGTCGAGTAATTCACCTGCCACTTCTTGTTGTCTCCCTTGCAGATCACCGCGTTGCGGATCGCGTAGACAAATCGCTCCTTTTTCGTCCCCGTGCCCTTGTAGAAGTAGCGTGGATCCTGTTTGAACAACGATGTCAGAATCGCGCTATCGATAAACGTGCCAAAAAAGACGTCTCCATAAAGCGCGCCGAAACGTCTGCCGTAGCCTGCCGCACCCTGGCCGTATCCGCCTAACTCATCACTCGCTTGATAAATACCGGCCAGAAATCCGACGCCGACAATGCTGACGGGGTCAGTAACCGATTTCCAGGCCAGCGAGAACTTCTGCTTCGCTCCCAACGGCGCGGGATCGGGTACATAGGTGGTGTAAAAGTTCGGGAAGATGCCAAGTACGCGTTGCTTCTCCTGCTCCTTAACCTCTACCTGAGCGATTTCAGCTTGCGAGAGTGAGACGTTCACATCCGTTGAGGTGGCGGCAACAGTAAGCACGATAGCAGGGACAAAAAAAGCCTGGCCCGGGTTCACAATTCCGGAAACCAATTTGGTTTCAAACCCGGGGGCGCTAACCGTGAGCTGGAAAGGGCTAGGAGCAAGATTGGAGAAGGAAAACTGCCCGTTGTCGCCCGACAACACATCCTGTTTCTGGGCTTGATCCTTAAGGGTGAGTCGCACGTTCGCGCCAACGACGACAGCTCCAGCCTGATCGACAACGGTTCCACTGATGCTTCCCTGAGGTTGCCGGTCTGACTGCGGCTCGCCGCCGGGTGCTCCCGCGTCCATGAGGGCAAATGCCTGCGTTTCTCCCACTTCGATGGGCGACGACGCCTGTGCCGCTGCGGGCATTGCCAGTTCTGTTGAGAATGCATGCTGGGCAACCGCAGGGTTCGAGAAGAACAAACTACAAATACAGAAAATACAGAATAAGAGTCGGGTGGAAAACTTCAACTTGTAATTCATACTTTGGTGGCGGATCGCACTCCCGAGTTTATCAGGTAAGGATGTGTTTCCGGTTAGCACGGAGAGCCGAATCCTCGGGTCGGCCGCTAAACTCCGGAGGGCAGGCTGGGCGCGACGCTTCTCTTGTAACTGGCTGATTACAAATAACAAACAGCAGTTTCTTGCAATCGGCATCTGCGTGCCATCTTACGCAACCACTATTTAGCTATCATGATGCCATCATAAAGTGCTATTTTTCGGGCCATTAGAGGGCCGCTGCGAGGCGTTCTCTACCTCGGACGCCCTCTAGGCCCACCCGGTACCTAAAACGCGCTCCTAGGGTCAAATAAACGCAGGATTCCAAAATTGGACACTCGGTCAGCCCGGATCCGGTAGAGCCAGCTTCCAGGCTGGCGTCTAGGAGGCCTCACCTTGGGTGGAATGTACCCTAGAGGATTACCCGCTCATCCCCGACACGCCGCGTCACCCGCTCGCGGTCGAGATATTCCAGCAGCGGGATGGCGTACTTCCGCGTTACCCCGAACAGGTCCTTGAAGTTGCCCACGTTCAGCTTGGGGGTTTTCGTCTTCTGCGCGACAATCTGCCGCCGCAGCGCCTCGAGTGCGTCGCGATGAAACACCAGGTCGTCCGAAAGTTTGACCAGCACGCGATCGCGCAGCAGCAGGGTGACAATCTTCTGCGCGCGCGTCTTGTCCACCGGCAGCGAAGCCAGCACTTCTTTAAGTGCCGGCGCCTGCAGACCTGCCTTGGCGAAGGCCTGCTCGATCTGCGACTTCGATTCCGCCTCCTCGTCGCGCAGGACCACACCGCGGCCGGGCAGACGCAGCAACTCGCCATCCGCCTCGAGCTTATTCTCGCGCAGCAACTCTGCGACGACTCCGTAGAAGAGATCGGGATGTTCGCGCTTCTTCGCGTGAAGCTCTTGCTTGTTGATTCCGGGAAGCAGCGGATTCGCTTCGTGGAAGAATCGGGCCAGCGTCAGGATGTCCTCCCGGACTCGCTCCAGCCAATGCGTAGTGATGAGCACCTTGCCGAAGATGGCGATCAACGATGCCTGCTTCAACTCCGCGGCAAGCTGCTGCACGCGGGAGGGAAGCCAGCCCGTTTCGGCCACAGCTTCGCCCACAGTAAGGCCGAAGATCCAACGCCGGTTTACGCGCGCCAGTAGTGCTTCCCGCGGTGTCGCGCTGGCGATGGCCTGGAGAAACGGCAGTCGCTGGTCGCGATCGATTCGAATTGGCGGTTCCCCCGCATCGAGCACGCGCCCGCCTCCGATGGTTATTACCGGAGAATACTGCCGGAGGATGAACCGGTCGCCGGGGAATAGCACAAGCGGACGGTCAAGCCTTAGCAGCGCGAATCCCGACTCACTGGGCAGAAGCTGTTTGGTTTCAAGCAAGGTCACGCGCGCAATCGTCTCGGCTGCAAAAGCGTGAAGATGGACGCGGGCATACTGCCGTAGCGGTTTGGCCCAAGGCAGCAGGTCAATCTGTACACCTAACCGCACGACCGGATGGAACATTCCCGGCGGCGTCAGCATCATGCCACGAGCCAGTTCGGCGGTCTCGACGCCGGCCAGGTTTAACGCGGTGCGTTGTCCGGCGACGGCTTCCTCCGCCGCATGGCCGTGCACCTGCACTCCGCGCACCCGCAGACGCTTGCCCGTGGGATGGACTTCGACCTCCTGCTCCTTATGGACCGTGCCCGACACCAGCGTTCCAGTGACCACGGTTCCGAAGCCCTTCATGCTGAACACGCGATCAATCGGTAGCCGAAAGACGGCGCTGGAATCTTTGGCCGGAACCTCGGTGGCCAGCCGTGCCAGTTCGCGTTTGAGTTGGTCGAGTCCCGCGCCAGTCTTGGAGCTGACAGGGATGATCGGCGACGTTGCCGGATCGAGGAATGAGCCTTGGAGGAACTCCGCCACTTCCATGGTCACGACTTCGAGAGTCTCGGCGTCGACTAAGTCAGACTTGGTCAGAACGGTAATTCCGCGGCGCACCGACAACAGGCGGCAGATCTCAAAGTGCTCGCGCGTTTGCGGCTTGACGGACTCATCCGCCGCCACCACCAGCAGCACCAGATCGATGCCGCCAACCCCAGCCAGCATATTGCGCACAAAGCGCTCATGGCCGGGGACATCGACCAGGCCGATACGGATCGGCTCCTCCGTCGGGCTGACTAGATCGAGGTTGGCGAAGCCGAGGTCGATGGTGATGCCGCGGCGCTTCTCTTCCTCCAGGCGGTCGGGATCGATACCGGTGAGCGCCCGCACTAGCGCGCTCTTGCCATGGTCAATGTGGCCTGCGGTTCCGACGATCACCGACTTCATCGCGAACAGTGTACCTTTTGGTCAGCCGGTCGGCTTCGGGTTGCGCGTCATCCGACAGCCCTTGACTTCATTTAGTTTGTATAGCAGACTAGATTGTAGGACGGATCAAGCGATGGCACTAGCTGATATTCAGGACTCGCAACTTGCACGCCGTTCTCGAGAGTACTGGAACGTGGACGGAATCCCCGTCCTTGTCGGAGGCGTTCTCTACTTGGGAGTTGTCGGATGCCTAATAGTTCTGATCGTTCTCATGAACCACGCGGACTTTTTCGCCGGGAACTGGGTGGTTGAGTTCCTTATCAAACCGCTAGGAGTTCTGGCATTCATGATCTCTCCGTTATGGATCATTTTGGCCGTAATCTGGCTTTCCGTGAACTGGGAGGACGTTATCGAGTGGTTCAAAGTGCGGCTGACCTATCGCCGAACAGGTTACGTCGCTCCGCCGAGCTACTGGCAAAACGAACCAGCGAAATCGGCTAACCCCCAGCAGGAGAGCCGTCTCTCGCAATGGCTGTCGACCCTGGGCAGTTTCTGGTTTTGGGCGTCCTTTGCGATACTTTTAGACGTTCTAAATAGCCTCCACTTGCCCTGGGATTTCTCGCCTTCCCGCCGCGGTAGCGTCGCCCTACTGGGAGTTCTCCTCGCTATCCGCGGGCTTCGGTTCGGCGTTTACCCCGAAACTCCAATCGTCGACGGTGGACGTAAGCGTGGAATCCTCCTGCAAGTTGTCAGGCTCCTTCGATCCGTTCTGAAACCCTTTTGGGTGAGGGTTTGGGTGTGGGGGGTCCTGATCGGCCTTCTGAGCTCCGCCGTTGGTGAGGCCTCGCCTTGGCCTGTGATGGTGCTCGCGCTGAGTCTACCGGTTTTCCTCATACTTCTTCCTAGGGTGGGCCCGCTCTTCGCAGCATGCCTCTGCCTGTGTGTACCGGCGTGCGCCTTCTTGTTCTGGAGGGGCAGCTTAGTCAGCATCGTGACCGCCTTCCTTGTCCCAGGGCTCTGCGCAGTCTTCGTCGGAGCTCTCAGGCTCTACCGGTATCTGCGCGCGAACCCGGTGCGGTCAGCATGAGCTTAGCCCCGCACGAACTCGCCACTCTCGATCGCGTCGTCCACGAACCGGCGAGGCTCATGATCATGATGTTGCTCTATGCTGTCCCGGAAGCTGACTTTCTCTACATCCAGAAGGAATGCAACTTTACGCAAGGCAATCTGTCGAGCCATCTGCGAAAACTGGATGAAGCGGGCTACGTGTTCATCAACAAGATGTTCAAAGGCAATTATCCTCTTACGATTTGTAGCCTCACTGTGCAAGGGCGAAAGGCACTTGAGGAATATGTGCGCACGCTGCGCAGCGCGTGCGCAGAAATCCCGGACGCTGCGATCTCCAATGGCTAGGAGACATGCGCACTGTTGGGCTCCTAGTTTGTCGGCAACCCAGAAACTGACGTACCTTTTGTGGAACGCGGGGACGCCAAATTGCGAATCGCAACTAAGGCTTCCAGTGTGCGAAAATAGAAGCCAGAAACTTGCAACAGGCTACCGGGTTTACTACGGTTGCGCCATCACCAGGGAAGTCTTGCACTTCCGGAGGGTCGAAGGGCGCCTAAGTGGTTGAGCTCAGGGCGTACTTGATCCAAACGGATGGCTTCAATCCTAATACCGCCAGAGAGACCGACAGAGCTTCCCACCAAGGAAGAACAGCAGCTTGCCCTGTGGGCTGATACCGGTCCTCCCGGGTTAGACCTCACCCCGCATATTCTGCTCCAACTAGAGGATGAACTGGAGCGCTCGCGCATGCGCGAGGCCTTCTGGATCTCCGTCGTCGTGCACTTGTTTGTGGTGATCTTTCTCGGCCTGTCTCCTAAGATTTTCGGCTACAAGCCCATCGATCTCGCGACCACTGCGGACCTGATGAAGAACCAGAACATGACTTATCTGGATCTGCCGTCGGACTTGCAGAAACCGCCCAAGGTGGCGCCCAAGACGAACATGCTCTCCGATAAGAACCGCGTCGCGATGAGCCAGCATCCCTCGCTCGATAAGAAGACGTTGGAAGAGTTACGGCGTGCAGGGCCGCCAGCACCGTCTCCAGCACCTCCTTCACAATCGGCAGAGATGACGCCGCCACAAGGCAGCCAGCAGCCGAACCCATCGCAACAGATGGCGCAGATGCAGCCGGCCACGCCGCAGGCCAATCCCAAGCTGCCCATGCCCGATCAAAGCGGCAAACAGATTGACTTCGCGCAGATGATGAAGTCGCCGGGCGACCTCACAGCGCAGGCCGCGCGCGCGGTTGCGGAGCGTCGCGGTGGAGGCACCTACGGCGGCGGTGGTGGTGGCGATTACGGTGCAGGCCCGGGTGGAAGAGCGCGGACGTTAGGGAACCTCGAGGTTCTGAGCGACACCCAAGGGGTGGACTTTGGGCCTTATCTCTCTCGTGTTGTCGATGCCGTCCGCAGAAATTGGTACACCTTGATCCCGGAAGCGGCGCGCGCGCCATTGCTCAAACGGGGCAAGGTTGCCATTGAATTTGCCATCCTGCCGGATGGCCGAGTTGCGGGGATGAAGATCACCGGAGTGTCGGGCGATGTGTCGCTGGATCGCGCCGCCTGGGGTGGAATCACCGCGTCCAACCCGTTCGCTCCCTTGCCTGCGGAATATCACGCGCCCTATCTGGCATTGCGATTCCGCTTCTATTACAACCCACAAAAGGGCGACATCGAATAGCGCACGCGTAGAATGAGGCTGTGAACCCCGGCCAGCCTGGACCAAATCTTGACTCCGACGCCCGCGAGAAGAATGCAGCTTGGAACGCGCGCTATCGTTCGCGTGAGCGCGCCAAAGTTTTCGGCCTGCTAGTCCTCGTGATTTTCATCCTTGCCCTGGCGTTTTTCCGTTTTGGCCGGACCATTCCCTGGGGTGCGCGTTGAATGAGCGCTCCGCGTCCCTCGCAATCTGAACCGCTCCTGGTCGTTATCCTGGGGCCGACAGGCTCGGGCAAGTCGGCCCTCGCCATCCATCTTGCGCAACAGTTTGCCGGCGAAGCGGTCAGTTGCGATTCCGTAGCCATCTATCGTTACTTCGAAATTGGAACGGCCAAGCCAACGCCCCAGCAACGAGCGCTGGCACCGCACCATCTTCTCGATGTCGCCGAGCCCGACCAGCCATTCACCGCAGGTGAGTATGCGCGGCAAGCGCGGTCGGTGATTGCGGAAATCGCCGCTCGCCAGCGGCTCCCCATCGTCGTTGGCGGCACGGGTCTTTATCTGCGGGCGCTGTTAGATGGACTCTTCCCGGGGCCGCAGCGTTCAGAAGAATTGCGCGTGCGCCTTCGGGAACGCGCAGAGGAAAGCGGTTCGCCTTATCTGCACAAGTTGCTCGGGCGTCTCGATCCCGCAGCGACCGCGAAAATCCATCCCAACGATGTCCCCAAGCTTGTTCGGGCCGTGGAAGTTTGCCTGACCGCGCGAGGGCCGATGAGCCAGTTGTGGGAGGAGCGCGGGCGCAATCCCTTGCGCGGCTTTCGCATTCTGCGGATAGGGCTTAACCCGGAGCGGGAGGCACTTTACGCGCGCCTCAATCAGCGCGCCTGCCAGATGTTCGACAACGGGTTGATCGAGGAAACGAAATCTCTGCTCGAACGATACAGCGGGCGCAAGGGCATTACGCCACTGGATTCTCTCGGCTACAGGCAGGCGGCGCAATTCCTGCGTGGAGAGCTCACTCGCGAGCAGGCGCTCGCCGCGACGCAGCAAGGCCATCGCAACTATGCCAAGCGCCAGATGACCTGGTTTCGCCGCGAGCCTGACGTCTCTTGGCTCGCGGGCTTCGGAGATGATCTCGCGGTGGCAAGGGAAGCTGCCGAACTGGTTTCCTCCCGTAATACGGTGCGGTTCTCGCTCTGACACTTCTGATATCGTCGGTTCGTCATGAATCGTGGGATTCTCCTTGCCGTACTTTCGATCGCGGTCTGTATTTCAACCATGAGCTACGCCAAGGAACGGTTTCAAACCCCTGCCCCAGTCCATCTCGACAAGAAGGGCGAGAAATGGGCGCGCGAGTCGCTCAAGAAAATGTCGCTGGAGCAGAAGATCGGCCAGATGTTTATGGTCCGCGCGCTGGCGCAATTCACGAACGTGAACAGCCCTGACTACATCTCGCTGCGCAACACCATGCGCAAGTATCATCTCGGCGGATTCGGACTAACCGTACGCTTCGAGGATGGCTTCCTCTACAAGAACGAACCGCTTGAAGCGGCGATGGTCATCAACCAGTTGCAGAAGGATTCCGAGTTTCCGCTCATCTTCGCCGCCGATTTTGAGCACGGGCTGGGCATGCGCCTTAACGGGACCACCGATTTTCCGCAAGCGATGGCGTTCGGCGCTACCGGCAATGTGGAGTTTGCTCGCCAGTCCGGCCGCATTACCGCGCAGGAGGCGCGCGCCATCGGCGTTCAGTGGAACTGGTTTCCTGATGTGGACGTGAACTCCAATCCCGCGAATCCCATCATCAACACCCGCTCGTTCGGCGAAGATCCCGAAGCTGGTGGGCGAAATGGCAGCCGCCTATATCGCAGGCGCGCACGAGTACGGCATGATGACGACGGCCAAGCATTTCCCCGGTCACGGCGACACGGAAAGCGACTCTCATGTGTTCGTGCCGGTGGTGAAAGGCGATGCGGCACATCTCGACACGATCGAGCTGCCGCCATTCCGCGCCGCCATCCAGGCGGGAGTTGATGCGGTGATGGTTGCCCATGTGCTTGTTCCGGCGCTCGACTCCGACCCCAACCACGTAGCCACCATCTCGCCCGCGATCGTGACCGGACTTTTGCAGGAGAAGATGGGCTTCCACGGTTTGATCATTACCGACGCGCTCGACATGCGTGCGCTTGCGGCAATCGTTTCCGCAGGAAGGGCCCGAAGGCGCGGGCCGGGCGGCGGTCGAAGCCGTGAAGGCGGGTAGCGACGTGCTGCTGCTGCCTTTCGATCTCGACGGCTCATACAACGGATTACTCCGTGCAGTTCGCAGCGGCGAGATTCCCGAGTCGCGAATCGATCAGTCGGTGTTGAAAATCCTGCGCGCCAAGGCTTCGGTTGGGCTGAACAAAGCCAAACTGGTCGATATCAATGCGGTGAGTCAGATTGTCGCGAAACCCATAAGCCTGGCAACCGCGCAAGAGATCGCTGACAAAGCGGTTACGCTGGTGCGCGACAATCATCGGACCCTTCCCCTAAAAGCAACGGCAAAGGGAACCAAGCTTCCGCTGAATTCGTATCAGCCAGTAGCGGAGACTGGTAACCGCACTGTCTTGTTGATTTTCACGGATGACAGCCGCTCCGATTCGGGGCGAACGCTGGACCATGAGCTCAGGGCGAGAATTCCTGACGCGCGGGTGTATTACATCGATCCGCGCGATGCGGCGGGGATGACGCAGCCGGTGTTGGCTGCGGTGCAAGAGTCGCAAGTGGTAATCGCCGCGGTGTACGAGTCTCCTGTACCGGGCAAAGTGGTTCGCGCGCCGGACGGCGCGGCCATTAACTCGATAGCGCGTGCAGGACTCGTCCGCGACATTGCTGAAGCAGGTTTTGCAAAGCGCGGCGGAGAAGACAATCGTTGTGGCCGTGGGTAGTCCTTATGTTGCCGTGCAATTGCCCGAGGTGCAAACCTACATCTGCACCTTCTCCCCTGGTCACGATTCTGAGTTGAGTGCGGTGAAGGCAATGTTTGGCGAAATCCCGATGACCGGCCACTTGCCCGTAACCATTCCGAACATCGCCGCGCGTGGTGCGGGACTGACGGGCGCGGCGCATTCCAGCGGAGGACCACAATGAAGAACGTCGCTACGAAATTTTCATTCGCCCTTATCATGGTGAGCATGGCGCTGCTGCTGGCCGCCTGCTCGATCAATGTGGACGATAAGGACAAGAAGAACGAGAAGGTCGATATTCAAACTCCCTTCGCCAACCTGAAGGTCAACACTAGCGATAAGGCGGCGGACAACGGTATCCCGGTTTACCCGGGTGCTCACTTGCGTCCAGCAGGAGAAGACGGGGACAACCATTCCGCCAACATCAATATTGGCGCGGCGGGATTTGGCCTGAAGGTGATTGCGGCCGAGTACGAGACCGACGACTCGCCGGAAAAGGTCAAAGCCTTTTATGAGAGCAAACTCAAGACCTTCGGGGACGTGCTGGTGTGCAGCGGCCACAGCGGCGGCTCCGATGTTCACATGGGAAAGCATGGCGACGAGGAAGACCAGAAGCTGAGTTGCAAGGGCACGCACGGCGATGGATGGGAACTCAAGACAGGCACCGGCGACAACGAGCACCTGGTCTCGATCGAACCGCACGGTTCGGGAACGCGCTTCGGCACCGTGCTGATCCGCACGCATGGCAAAGAGGGAACGCTGTAACAAGAACCGCTATTCGCTTTCGCCTTTCGCCGTTTGGTTATTCTTGGTGGCAAATAGAAGCGTCACAGCTGGCCGGAAAAGTCGGAGAGCAAATGGCGAAGAGCGAACAGCGAATAGCGGCCGCTCCGGTTGCGCACACCGCCCATCTCCTGTAACTTTCCGCTAGTGGAACATCCCTGCTATCGCTGCCAGGCCTCGATTGACGAGGGCACTACCTTTTGTCCGCACTGCGGCGCCCCCCAGATTCGAGTCATTCCTCCCGAAGACAGCACACCTCTTCCTCCACCCAGTCCGCCATCGGAGATTGCTCCAGGAACTTATTCCGTACCTCCCAGCCCTGGGTGGACGCAGGGCGGCGCGCCGTTCGTGCCTCAGGCAAACGCTATTCAATGGGACCAGGCTTGGAAGGGTGCGCTTCTTGCCGGAGTCGGGGCCGCGATTCTCACGGCTATCCCGTTCGTCTCGGTCGGATGTTGTCTCTGGATGTTGGGCGCGGGCGTACTTTCCGTTTCCATGTATCGCAAGCATGTGCCGGGAACCTTGATTACTCCCGGGATGGGGATGAAGCTGGGGGCGCTGGCGGGTGTCTTCGGTTTCATGATCAACGCGGTGCTGACCGTGCTGTCGTTCGTGGTGTTTCGCTCCAGCGCCGATTTCCGTCGTGCCATGCAGGAGCAGATGGAAAAACAAATGGCCAACAATCCCGATCCCAAGGCGCAGGCGATCGTGCATCAGTTCATGGACTGGATGAGCAGCTCCGCAAGGCGCCGCAACCTTTGTGGTGCTGATGTTGCTCGTGCTGGGCGTAGTGTTCATCGTCATCACCGCCGCCGGCGGCGCGCTGGGAGCTTCGATGTCCGGCAGGCGACGGGAATTCCGATGACCACCCGGACGCGTGCGTGCGATCAAAGTGTGACCGGTAAAGGTTGCTCCTCCGCTTGCGCTTTTCGTATGATGCGAACGGCATGACCAAGGCCTCCATTCAGCCCTCTAATCTTCGCGAGAAATCGCAAATCCTTTCAGCATCCGAGATCGAGCGCACCCTGGTGCGCCTGGCGCATGAGATTGTCGAAAAAAATAATGGCGTCGCCAACCTCGGATTGGTCGGCATCATGCGCCGCGGTGTACCGCTAGCGCAGCGGCTGGCGAAGATTCTGGGACGCATCGAAAAGACCGAAGTGCCGGTCGGCACCCTGGACATCACCCTTTATCGTGACGATCTTTCGACCGTCGGGCATCGGCCCGAGGTGCGAAAGAGCACCATGGAGTTCGACATCCAGGACAAGAACATCATCCTGGTGGACGACGTGCTCTACACCGGACGCACCACGCGAGCGGCGCTCGACGCATTGTTCGCTCATGGGCGTCCCCGCCGAATTCAACTTTGCGTGCTGATTGACCGCGGCCACCGCGAATTGCCCATCGAGGCGGGCTTCGTCGGCCGCAAAATCCAGACCACCGACAACGAAATCATCGAGTTGCAATTGCAAGAGACGGATGGCTCCGACAAAGTGCTGTTGATGGAGCGGGTGGGCGAAGGCCAATGAAGCCACCGCATTCGTTGCTGGGTATCAGTCAACTTACGACCCCGCAAATCGAGGCGATCCTGATGCTGGCGCGGCGCATGGATCCCAGTCGCCCGTCACAGTTGTTGCGGGGCAAACGCGTGGCGCTTCTCTTTTACGAATCTTCCACCCGCACCCGTACTTCATTTGAGTTTGCCGCCAAAACCCTGGGCGCAACCACCACGCTTGTGACTCCGGTTTCTTCCAGCATCGAGAAGGGCGAATCGCTGATTGATACAGGCTGGACGGTGGCCAGCCTAGGCGCGGATGCCATCGTGATGCGGCACGCCAACAGCGGTGCCGCTTACCTGCTGGCGCGTTATGTGCAAGTGCCGATCGTGAATGCGGGCGACGGGATGCATCAGCATCCTTCGCAAGCGCTGCTCGACGCCTTGACCATTACCAACCACAAGAAGCGGCTGAAAGGATTGCGGGTGGTGATCGTGGGCGATGTGTATCACAGCCGGGTAGCGCGATCTAATGCAGAACTGCTTTCGCGCTTCGGCGCGGACATCGTCTTCTGCGGCCCGCCCGATTTCGTGCCCGAGATCTCCGCCACCATCGCGCCCGGAGTCACCGCCTGCCACGATCTAAATGTCGCACTGCAAGGCGCCGACGTGGTCATGGCGTTGCGAGTGCAAAAGGAGAGGCTCGCGGGAAAGCAGCTTAGCGTTGAGGACTACATCGCCAATTATCAGATCACGCCGCAGCGCATGGAGTTGGCGAAGCCGGATGCGCTCCTTATGCATCCGGGACCGGTGATTCGCGGCATGGAATTGACCAGCGAAGTGGCGGACGGCCCGCAGTCCTGCATTCATGAGCAGGTCCGCAACGGAGTGAAAACGCGGATGGCGATTTTGGCCATGCTGCTCGGGGCGGCGCGCTAGGATAAAAGCGATTTGGGGCTTGGCCGTGCCTCCAGACGTGTAAAGCTGTTATAGTGCTCCGGGGCTTCAAGCCCGCGTGAGAAAGGAACTTGCTATTTGTCATTGCAGTTCGATCTCCGACTTCAGCCGCCGAGGTGCGAAGAGTTTAGCCTCAGCACGGGCCGAAGGCGGAGTGCTGGGTAGGACGGTAATGACCTGGTCCCTTCACGGACGGCAGTTCTCAATCGCCGGACCTGTAGCCCCGGGCGTCGCCGGAGGCGACCTATTTAGAGCCTCTCTGAATGGAAGACATGGACTCATTGCTCATCGTACACGGACGGGTCGTCGATCCTGCGAGCGGCGTCGACCAGGAGATGGACGTTCTCCTGCGCGACGGCCGCGTGGCCGCCGTAGCGGCGCCGGGCAGGCTTCGCGGTCAAGCCAAGCAAAGCCTCAACGTGAAGGGATGCATCGTTGCTCCTGGCTTCATTGATCTGCACGTGCATCTGCGCGAACCGGGACAGGCCCACAAAGAGACCATTGCCACCGGAACCGCGGCGGCCGTAGCTGGCGGATTCAGCTCCGTCTGCGCCATGCCTAACACCGCGCCGGTAAATGATTCGGCAGAGATCACCCGCTGGATGCAAGCTCCGGAGCGCAGCGCGCTGGTCAACGTGTTTCCCATTGCAGCCGCGACCGACGGCAGCCTGGGAGAAAAGCTTACGAATTTTGCCGCGCTCAAAAAAGCTGGTGCGGTCGCCGTTACTGACGACGGCAAGCCGATTTTGGATGATCATCTGATGCGTGATGCGCTGCGTGCTGCCGCCAAGCTCAAGATCCCCGTTGTGCAGCATGCCGAGGACACGCGCATGACCGCCGACTGTTCGATGAACCTGGGCGCAACCTCGTTTCGCCTGGGCTTGCATGGCATGCCGAACGCCGCCGAGGCGAACATCGTGGAACGCGACATCGCCCTGGCACGCGCGACCAAAGGACACCTCCACGTGGCCCATCTCTCGACCCGCGAGTCCCTGGAAGCCGTACGTCGCGGGAAGAAGGCGGGGCTACGCGTGACCGCCGAGGTTACGCCGCACCATTTCACGCTGGTGGATGAGAACGTTGGCGACTTCAACACGCACTACAAGATGAATCCGCCACTTCGTGCCGCGGCAGATCGTGCTGCTCTGATCGAAGGCATTGCCGATGGCACCATCGACGCAATCGCGACCGATCACGCTCCCCATGCCTTCCACGAAAAGCAGGTCGAGTTCGAGCGCGCCGCCTTCGGCATCACCGGACTGGAGACCGCGCTACCTATCGCGATCACCGTTCTGCACCACCACTTCAAGCTGCCGTTGTGGCGTATCGTCGAGTTACTATCGGCAAATCCCGCCACCATTTTCGGTCTCACCGGACGCGGCAGCCTGGCGCCGGGTTCGCATGCCGACGTCACCATCTTCGATCCCGAAGAAGAAGTGGACCTTCGACGCATCGCAATCGAAATCAAAATCCAAGAACACGCCGTACGATGGATGGAGTTTCACGGGCAAGGTCATCGCGACAATTGTGGCTGGCAAGGTCGTCCACGAGGGCTAGCACCTCATTGCTTGGGTGACGGAGCGACCTCGGGTCGTGCGGACCTTCAGAGCCTGCCCTGAGTGCAGTCGAGGGGTCCGCGTCAAGCTCCTTTATTTGTTCTTGTCATCCGGACCGAGGACTTCGGTGCGAGCGGAGGGACCTGCTTTGCGGCCGTTTCAGCTTCCTACCAATCCAAAGAGCAATTGACCACGGATCGACACGGATGACCACGGATCAATTGAGGCATTTGATGAACTCGACCAGCCGCGCGAATGTGAAACGCTGACATCGCGGGTCAAGTTCGCCTTCTGCTGGCCAAAAAGAAGATCCGTGAAAATCCGTGTTCATCCGTGGTTGCTATTCTTTCTCCGGGGCATTCCTGTTTACGCCGCACCTACCCATTCCTCAACTACGCCCGTGGTAGTAGCTGCGCCCTAGCGAGTTACATTTCCTGCGTGGTGCGCACGATCTGTGGCCCAGCTTGGACATTCAACTGCTTCAGGGAGCGCCGGGTTGATCGAGCACGAAAAACCGCCGGAAGGAAGGTTCGCCGGTATGCCTTGCCCGGTGTGCGGCGATGTCTATGCCAAGTCCGGGTTGCCGAACCATATCCGGAGACATGTGAAATTGGCAGCGACGGCCTCAAATATGAACGGTACAAATCGGAAGTCGCCAGCGTGGTGGGAAGGGTGGAAGGAAGGCTACAAAGTGGGTATGCATGATGGCCGCATCCAGCGATCGCAAAAAGCCATCGCCCCGTACCAGGAAATCCGGGCGTTAGGAAACCCCGCAATCTCTCCAGATCGTATCCCTACCATAGCTTATGGTTTTCACTTCGCCCCGGAAAATAGCCTCCCTTCCTATACGTACGACAAGTAAACAGATAGAAAGTGCGCGGCTTTCTGGCAACGACATAGTAGTTATCAGCGTCTACTACTAGAGATAGGAATATGCTGAAAGGCAGTAAATATAGCCATATTGCGGTAGATACGCGGTTTAGCTACTATGCATGTAGTAGTAGATAAGCAAACTTTATTTCACGGTGCTAAGTGAAAATATTTGTGGACTGTCGGTGGTTATGGCGATAGGATGGTGCCCTGCTCGCACTTCAACCAAGAACGCGGGAAGTCGATTGACGACTCAGGAAGCTAGCAGGAAGTACTGCTGGCCGAGCCCCGACAGCGAATGCACCTTATAGGCGCATCTCAGAGCTGGAGCCGGAGACAATACGTCAATTCCTTCCCATCCCAATCAAACACGAGCGCCGCTTCCTGCAACGGCAATCGCGCTTTTCGCAGGCGATACAGCGAACCTAAGGAATAAGGAAAACTGGAATGAAGAGAATTGCTTTGTTTTCGCTCAGCATGTTAGTTCTGCTTGCCATGGCTTTGCCCTTGGCGGCCCAATCGCGCGATGGGAGCCACATCTTTGCTCAACCGCCAATTCGCATCACCAGTCCGCAGCCCGACAGCAGCTTCCCCGCACGGTCTCTTTCCGTCACAAATTAAGGCAGCCTACGCGTTGAATGCCACCCCCAATCAGGGTCAGGGGCAGATTATCGGCATTGTGGATGCCTTCGATGATCCCAACGCCGAAGCCGACCTCCAGGTTTACGACGCTCAATTCAACCTGCCGGTCTGCACCACTGACAACGGCTGCTTCACCAAAATCAAAGTGGGGAATCCGCCGGGCGACACCGGTTGGGGACTTGAAATCTCGCTGGACATTCAGCAGGCCCATGGCCTTGCACCGGCAGCCAAAGTGATACTGGTGGAAGCCAACAGCAACAGCTTTGACGATCTGCTGGCAGCGGTCGACGTCGCCCGCATGAACGGCGCCACCCAGATCTCCATGAGCTGGAGCGGTGGCGAAGACCCCAGCGAGCTGGGATTCGATTCCTTCTTCAACCATCCGGGCGTCACTTTCATGGCTTCCACCGGTGACGGCGGACATGGAGTCGGCTATCCTGCGGCTTCTCCTTATGTAGTTGCCGTCGGTGGCACCACGCTGGTGCTGGCCTCGCCTCTTCCGCTTCCCAGTCCACTGACGCCAAACTACGGACATGAGACGGCATGGAGTGGCAGCGGCGGCGGAATTAGCACAGTCGAGCCGGGGCAGGCCTACCAGAACGGGGTCTTCCCGGGCTGCGGCAGCACTGGAATGCGCTGCGTTCCCGATATCTCTTCCGATGCCAATCCCTCTACGGGTGTTCCCGTCTATGACACTTACGGCGAGCTCACAGTGGGTCGAAGTCGGCGGCACCAGCGTGTCCTCGCCCGACTGGAGTGCGATCTTTGCGATCGCCAATTCCAGCCGTGCAGCCGCGGGCAAAGGTCCGCTGCAGACGGCCATCGCCGACCTGTATACCTTCTACAACACGACCCAGTACCAGGACTTCCATGACATCACGTCTGGAACCAATGGAAGCTGCGGCGCAGATTGCACGGCTGTCGTTGGCTACGATCTGGTGACGGGAATCGGTTCACCCATTGTGAACAAACTGGTCCCGGCCCTCGTTGCCATCGAGCCGTAACCTATTCAACCCATCCTACCCAGGGCGCATTCAGTTCAAACCAGCCAATGCGCCTCGGCTTAACTTCCTTCGCGGGAACCGGGATAAGGGGTTTCAGCTTCTCCAAGGCTGAGACCCCTTTCCGGTTGGACCGCCGCGCGTCATGACCCTTCCCGCTTCAGCAGCCCGCAGCCAATTCAAGGACACATTCACCACGGATCGGCACGGATTCGCACGATTATTGAAGTATTTATGAATCGGCCACGCCGGAATTGACTGCTCGCCGTGGCCACTTTCTACCCAAAGAAGATCCGTGAAAATCCGCGTCCATCCGTGGTTGACTGGGTTTCCCTTCGGCCCGCCAAAAATCAATGCCCTATGCTCTGCGCGCCCTTGCGCGGCATGGCCTTCTTCAGGATGAAGACAATCGGAATGCACGCGAACGACACCAACGCCATGTAACGGAAATCATCCACGTACGACCATAGCAGCGCCTGCCCGGAAACCATCTTCCCAATCAGGGCGTAGGCTTTCTGCATCGAATCGGCCACGCTATAGCCCTGGGTCTGCAGATAAGCTTGCAGGCGTGAAGCTGGTTTTGCAGCGGCACGCTAGTCGAAGTCATCGGAGCGCACCAACTCGCTTTGGTGTAGTTGCTGGTGCCGGGCTACGATGGTATTAACGATGGAAATGCCAATGCTCCCGCCGACGTTACGCGACAGGTTATAAAGTCCGCTGGCATTGCCTATCTCCTCGTTTGCCAGTCCGGTGACCGTGACGGCCGATAGCGGAACAAAGATCGAGCCCGAGCCAAAGCCGCTGAGAATGATCGCCCAGAACAAACGACCACTGCGAAATCGCCAGATCGGCCTGACCGAAACGCAAGCTACTGATACCGAACATGACGAAGCCACAAGCAATCAGCCAACGACTGTCGATCTTGTTGGTAAGGACACCAATCACGGGCATCGCGAGAATGGCGCCGATGCCCCGCGGACTCACCGCCCATCCGGCCGCAAACGCCGTGTATCCCAGCAACTCCTGATAGAACAAGGGCAACAGCGTGATAAGGCCATAGAGGAGCGCACCGAAGATCGCGATAAGCAGACAGCCGAGCAGAAAGTTTCGGTGTCGAAAGACGCGCAGATTCACTAGCGGCTTATCATGCGTCATCTCGCGAACGATGAAAGCGACGAAAGCTGACCACGAGAATCCCTGTCGCCCAACGAATCCAATTGGCGCCGAACCAGTCGTCTTCCTGGCCTTTGTCGAGAATGATCTGCAACGCTCCCAGCCACACCGCCAGCAGTCCCAGCCCGATGCCGTCGATCCGGCCGGGCTTGGCGTTCTTGATGTACGGTGGGTCCTCGATGTAGCGGAGGATCATGAAGATGGCGAGAATCCCGATCGGGATGTTGATGTAGAACGCCCAGCGCCAGGAGTAGGCGTCGGTCAGATAGCCGCCGAGCGTCGGACCCAGTACCGGCGCGACCACCACTCCCAGAGCGAACACCGCCATCGCCGTGCCGCGCTTGTCGGGCGGGAAGCTCTCCAGCAGGATGGCCTGCGAGAGAGGTTGCAGCGCGCCGCCGCCTGCGCCTTGCACGGCGCGCGCCAGCAAAATCATTCCCAGACTCGTCGCCGAGCCGCACGCAAACGAAGACACCGTGAAGATCGACGATGCACGTGATGAGAAAACGCTTGCGCCCGAAGCGCAACGAGAACCAGGCACTCGCAGGCAGAATCACCGCGTTGGCCACCAGATAACTGGTGAGCACCCAGGTGGCTTCGTCGTTCGTGGCGGAAAGGCTGCCGGCGATGTAGGGAAGCGCGACGGACGCGATGGAGGTATCCAGCACCTCCATGAAGGTCGCCAGCATCACCGAAACCGCGATCATCCACGGGCTCGAGGTCGGCCGTGAAATGCTCATGCCCTGCGAACCGGCGACAGTCGTACTTGCCATCCTCGGCTCCTTGCGAGAGAACTCGGCTGTCGCGGCCAATCCTCCGCAGCCAGCACTAACGCGAACTAAACAACAAAAGATGCACCAGGAGTGGAGAACGATTCCTGCCTACCTCGTTGTCCGTAATCGGCGGACAAACAAGTTTTGGGGGTGCCCCGTTCTAGCCTTGTTTTGACTAGGGCGGGGCAGTTCGCTGTTGCCTACGATGCGATACACTGCTCTCCACCCAGCCATGAACATCGAACACGACTTCACTCCGGCGGAACTGCGCAAGCTGCGCAGTTTGAAAGACCCCTACGGCATTCAGCGATTTCTCGACGACATGCCGTACCATCTGGCCGACACTGCATGGTCGCCTCGGCGCGTCTTGCGCGAAAACACTTCCCACTGCTTCGAAGGGGCAATCTTTGCTGCCGCCGCCTTGCGGGCGAACGGCTATCCCCCGCTGATTCTCGACTTTGAAGCGGAACACGACACCGACCATGTGCTCGCCATCTATCGGGTGAAGGGACATTGGGGCGCGGTGGCCAAGTCGAACTACTCGGGATGCCGTTATCGCGAGCCGGTGTATCGGTCGCTGCGCGAGCTGGCCATGAGCTACTTCAATATTTATTTCAACTTGCGGCGTGAGCGGACGCTGCGCACCTTTTCGCGTCCCGTTAATCTGGCGCGCTTCGACGATCAGGCGTGGATGACGACCGAGAAACCGATCTGGTTCATCATTTACTACCTACTGGAAATCCACCATTACAAGCTGCTGACTCCGGGAATGATCAAGCGCCTGCATCGCATCGACGAGAGGCTGTTTCAAGGCGAGACGCTGGGCAAGGCCTACCGAGCCGGAAATCCCGCTCCATTTTGGGCGCGTCGCCAAAGTGGATCGGGCACCCAAGAGGCAAAACTGATCGCTTGTGCTAAGGCGGTTTATCACCGTTAGTCGAGAACTACTTCCTCGCGGCAGTCCGACGTCAGTTGAGCCGCGACGACCTCTGCCGGCCATGGCGTGTGTAGTTGCAACGAGAAAATGTCGTATTAACTGCGACGAGACTTTGTCACCCCCTATCGTTTAAGTAACGGCCGCCAGAGCGGGGCGGCCGGAGAGGTTGTAGATGCGAGGCATGGGGGTTTTTCTTTTCTGCCCGGTGGTGCGGGGCGCAGGGCGACGATCCGAATATTCTTGCAGCGAAAGCGGCAGGACTAGTAGCAGACGATCGCCGCGATAGACGTGCAGCGTGCCATCCAGGTGATGGCAGAGTTCGACGGTTTCTCCGGCGTAGCCGCGCGCGCCGGGCAAGGGCGGCAAGGCGATGGAATGGGCGCCTAAGGTGACGGTGTGATCGGCGGCGACCACGCGTTGATAGCGCAAACTGAGGCAACGGGGGAGATCGAAGCGGCGGGGCAAGCGGCGAAAGTCTGCCGTGGCCTCGGCAGCAGGACGGGCGAAGCGCCGGTTGTGGTCGGGACAGAAGCGGGCGAGCACGGCGTTGGCTTGCACCACCGTGGTGGCGCCAGCGAGGCGAAGTTCACTGACCAGACGGTCCTGGCAAGTGCGCCAAGCGCGTTCGATGCGGCCCTTGGCTTGCGGCGAGTAGGCGGGGATCTGCTGGATGCCCAGTTCCTCCAGCGCGCGTCCCAGTTGCGTAGGAGATTGTTTTCCAGCCAACTCTTCGGCCACTGTCCAGTAGGAATCGTTGCGCTGGAAAATGCTGTGGCGGTCACGGTAGAGGCTGAGCGGGATGCCATGGGTGGCGATCATGGCGTGCAGGGCGCGGAGATAGCCAAGCGTATTTTCGGCTTCGAGTTGGAAGTGCGCGCTCAGGATCTGGCCGGTGGCGTCGTCCTGAAAGCCAATGAGGGTGAGCTGGGGACCGCGGCCTTCCAGCCAGTCATGGCGGCTGGCGTCGGTGAGCACCATCATGCCGAAGCGTGGGCGAGGCGGGCGGCGGGCGCGGTATTGGCGCGGCCGGCGCTTCTGCGGAGAGGCCAGCTTGGCGGCACGCAGAATGCGGCGCACGGTTTCCCGGCTAACCTCGAGATGCTCTTCCAGGCAAAGCTTTTCCGTCAGATGGGAATCGTTGAAGCCCTGATACTTGCCCCGGGCCAGGCTTACGATCAACTGCTTCTGGGGAAGAGAAATAGCCCACGGCGTGGAGCGTCCGCGGTTGCCGTGGCGTACCCAGCCGGGATCGTCGGGCTGGTAGCGGCGCTTTAGCCGCTGCACCTGGCGTTCACTCAGTTGCAGCAGACGGGAGGCTTCGCGTACGCTCAGCCTCCCGCCCGCTGCATTCTCAATCACTTTCACCCGTTGGAACTCTTTCTGACTCATCGTCACCATCCTTACAGGGTGACAAAGTCTCGTTGCAGTTATGGGGTGACATTATCTTGGAGCATCTACATGCCGGCCATGGCGTGTTGCCCACGCTGCCGTGCCGGGCTACAATTTCGCAGCAACATAGACGTTCTAATCTAGGAGAGCACATGAAAGTTAGAAAGATCGCATTGACTCTGGTCCTGTGTCTGGCCGGAGTAACGGTGTGCTATGCCAGCGATCCCAACATGGGTACCTGGAAACTGAATGAAGCCAAGTCGAAGTTTCCCGCCGGAGCAACCAAGAACACCACGGTTGTGTATGCGCCCGCGGGCGACCAGGTGAAGGTCACGACCGATGGGACCACCGGCGACGGCAAACCGGTGCAAACCGAGTGGACAGGCAAGTTCGACGGCAAGGACTATCCGCTCACCGGGGATCCCTCCGCCAACAGCCGCTCCTATAAGAAGGTCAACGATCACACGCTGGATCTGACCAACAGGAAGGATGGCAAGGTCGCCACCACAGGCCATATTGTCGTTTCAGCAGACGGCATGACCCGCACGCTCACAGCCCTGGGGACCACCGCTGACGGTAAGAAAATTACCTACATCGCCGTGTACGACAAGCAGTAGATGTGTGCGTATTCCAAGTTGAGAGTTGGAATTCAGCCTCAGGCCTTTGTTCTTGTCATCACGAGAGGGTTTTCAGCCCGCGGGATCTGTTTTGGCTGAATGCTAACGGCTGAGAGCTGACGGCTGAATGCTGACGGCTAGATTTTGGTCGGGACGGGCAGATTTGAACTGCCGACCCCTCGCACCCCAAGCGAGTGCTCTACCAGGCTGAGCCACGTCCCGACTGGGCGGTGAGTCCGATTCAGGCGAACCGGAAGGGTTTCGAGGTCTCCGATAGTGTACCACCGCGCAGCCAACTTCTCCCTTGCACTGCCGCGGCCGCATCGCTACTCTGTCCGGCATGAAGATTCATGCCTGCTTGTTGATGCTTCTGCCTGCGCGCCAGCCTTCCCTGGCTCAGGACGCGAAGCCAGCCACGCCAAGGCAAGTTCGGCCCCACGGTCGAGATCCCCGCGGACGCCACTCACCAACTGAAGATCGAGAACGAATACTTTCGCGCTTACTACGTTACGGTCGCGCCGCAACAGTCCACCCTGATGCATCACCACGGCAACGACTATGTCGCTGTCGCGCTCGGGCACACGGTGATCGACGTCTACCGCGCCCGACGGTACGGTCAAGCATGTCGTGCTGGAGGATGGCGACGTCGCGCTACACGCCGGCAGGAGTTGATCCACGCGGTCACCGACATGGCCGCCACGCCGTTCCACAATGCGACCATCGAGCTGCTGCAGAACCACGGTCAGCCAGTGTGCGTGAACAACTGCGCCAGCGATCCTCGCGCCAAGGATTGGCCGCCGCTGACGGCGGAATCGAAGTTGATCGGCTACGGCGACACCTTCCGCATCTCGGAGGCGATCATCAAACCGCAGCAGACGGTGTCCAACGAGGAGCCATTTCCCCACCTGGTCGTCCTGCTGACCGACATGCACGCGCACACCGGACCGGCCGGGAAGCGGCGGCATGGACTTCAACCAGAAGGCGGGCGACATGATGTTTCACGGTGGCCATCGCCGACCATGGACTGACCAACATCGGCGACCAGGACATGCGACTGATCGTGATGGAGTTCAAGCCCGCGCCCACCAAAGAATAGCTGTGGACGAGAAGCGATACTCGTGCGAGCACGTCGTTCCCATCGAGCAGGAGCCGCGGCATCATCTCGTGATCGAGAATGAATTTGTGCGCGCGTTTGTGGTCGAGATCGCGCCACATGATCGCACGCTCTGCCATCATCATCCGCACGATTACTTGCTCTACGTGGTGGGCGACGCAGACATC
>CAVYIR010000003.1:0-330000 GCA_963768645.1 uncultured Acidobacteriaceae bacterium | reverse complement strand
GCGTCAAGCCATGCGTGGTAGGAGAGCATTCCCAACAGTTTGAAGCGGGACCGTAAGGATCCGTCGACGGTTGAGAAGAGACCCTGCCGGCATAAGTAGCGATAACGGAGGTGAGAACCCTCCGCGCCGAAAGTCTAAGGTTTCCTGAGGAAGGTTAATCCGCTCAGGGTTAGTCGGTCCCTAAGGCGAGGCCGAAAGGCGTAGTCGATGGACATCCGGTTAATATTCCGGAACTCCCTTTCAATCGTTATCACGATGGGGTGACGCAGAAGGATAAGTGCAGCCTGTTATGGCTATCAGGTTCGATGCGTGTAAGCCGGTTTCTCCAGGCAAATCCGGAGAGACATTCAAACGGTGAGACGCAAAGGAGTAGTCCGTATGGACGAAACGCACCGAGTTCACGCTGCCAAGAAAAACCTCTAAGGAGAAGGAAAGGGAACCGTACCTCAAACCGACACAGGTAGACGAGGAGAATATCCAAAGGCGCTCGGGAGAACGCTCGTTCAGGAACTCGGCAAATTAACCCCGTAACTTCGGGAGAAGGGGTGCCCCGGTAGAGTGCAAGCTCGAGGGGGCCGCAGTGAAATGCGCACGGCGACTGTTTAACAAAAACACAGGTCTCTGCAAAGTCGAAAACGACGTATAGGGGCTGACGCCTGCCCGGTGCCGGAAGGTTAAAGGGAGCGGTCAACCGCAAGGTGAAGCTGCGAACTGAAGCCCCGGTGAACGGCGGCCGTAACTATAACGGTCCTAAGGTAGCGAAATTCCTTGTCGGGTAAGTTCCGACCTGCACGAATGGCGTAACGATCGTGCGACTGTCTTAACGAGCGACTCGGCGAACTTGTAGTACCGGTGAAGATGCCGGTTACCCGCATCTAGACGGAAAGACCCCGTGCACCTTTACTATACCTTCACTATGAACTATGGCACTTGCTGCGCAGGATAGGTGGGAGGCTTTGATCTCAGGCTTTTGGGCTTGGGGGAGCCAACGGTGAGATACCACCCTGCGAGTTCTGTGGTTCTAACCTATCCCCGTTACCCGGGGAGGGGACATAGTGAGGCGGGTAGTTTGACTGGGGCGGTCGCCTCCTAAATTGTAACGGAGGCGCGCGAAGCTACACTCAGGCTGTTTGGAAATCAGCCGTCGAGTGCAAAGGCATAAGTGTGGTTGACTGCGAGTCCTACAAGACGAGCAGGTGCGAAAGCAGGCCTTAGTGATCCGGTGGTTCTGTATGGAAGGGCCATCGCTCAACGGATAAAAGGTACGCCGGGGATAACAGGCTGATCGGAGCCAAGAGTTCATATCGACGCTCCGGTTTGGCACCTCGATGTCGGCTCATCGCATCCTGGAGCTGTAGAAGGTTCCAAGGGTTAGGCTGTTCGCCTATTAAAGCGGTACGTGAGCTGGGTTCAGAACGTCGCGAGACAGTTCGGTCCCTATCTGATGTGGGCGTAGGAGATTTGCGAGGACCTGTCCTTAGTACGAGAGGACCGGGATGGACGAACCTCTTGTGTTCCAGCTGTCATGCCAATGGCACGGCTGGGTAGCGAAGTTCGGTTGTGATAAACGCTGAATGCATATAAGCGTGAAGCACTCCTCAAGATGAGATCTCCCAACCCACAAGGGTGAAGAAGGGCACACGAAGACTACGTGTTTGATAGGCTGGATGTGAAAGTGCAGTAATGCGTGAAGCTTACCAGTACTAATCGCCCGTTCGGCTTGACCATAAAATTTACTCGGCACACCTGACGAACCTGTCAGCGTGGGGATCTCGACGGAGATCCTAGCCTATGTATTCCTGATGCTATTCAGTTGTGAGAGATCGCCCGCGTGGGCTGGTCGGTAGAGCGAGGCTTTCACGACGCGTTACGCCGCCAGGGTGGTAGAGCAGGCCTTTAGGTCTGCGCCAACCGCCAACCCACGAAATCGGGGCTTTAGCCCCGGTTCAACGGCGAGGTTCTTTCATAGATTTGGCGCTACAGGTCCTGCGTGGATTCACGCCTGGGACCGAGCTGCGGAGAGTATCCCGCACGCGCCTGCGAAGCCGGTGATCTTACCGCGGGGGAAACACCCGTTCCCATCCCGAACACGGAAGTTAAGCCCCGCTGGGCCGATTGTACTGCACGCGAAAGTGTGTGGGAGAGTAGGTCGTCGCCGACATAAATAAAGGCTCCATGTGAATAACATGGGGCCTTTTCCGTTTGGTGCAACACTTACGCTTTGCGTAACTCGTAAAGCGCGTTATTCTCTTGGGTGATCCTCAGCTATCGCGACAAGCGCACGCGGGATTTCGCAGCCGGCAAGCGAGTGAAAGTGTTTTCCGGAATTGAGCGCTCGGCCCGGCTGAAGCTTGATCGATTGGAAGCGGCTACGATGCTTCGGGACTTGGCCGCCTTGCCCGGCAACCGGTTTGAAGCGTTGTCAGGGGATCGCAAAGGCCAGTACGGCATCCGCATCAATGACCAATGGCGCATCTGTTTTGTTTGAATGGCTGGAGCGGGCACCGGGGCCGTCCAACGTAGAGATTGTCGATTGTCACTAAGGAAAAACGTATGGCAGTCAGCGCGATCCATCCCGGCGAGCTTCTGGCTGAAGAACTAAGAGAATTGGGCATGAGCGCTGCCGAGCTGGCGCGTAATTTGGACGTGCCAACCAATCGTGTAACCGGGATCTTAAACAGATAGCGTGCCATTACCGCCGATACGGCGTTGCGCCTGGCCCATTTTTTCGGCACGAGCGCGGAGTTCTGGCTCAATCTGCAGAGCATCTACGAACTGCGCCTAGCGCAGAAGCAAGCCGGAGGATCGATAAAGGCGCTTCCCAGGATGAAGCGTCTCCAGCGGATTCCTGCATAAGAGAGCGAGGGCGGGTCGTCGCCGACATAGATAAAAGCCGTTCGCTCATACTCTGCTCTTGACTCTCCCTATATCGCATTTTTCGGTATCGTTGTCGTATTGGGCGGCAACTGGATGTATGCTTCTGTAATCTTTCCGGTCGAGAGAAGCTGCGCGGTAGTAAAACGCAGAATCAAGCGTTACAACTGCTCGTGTGCGCCGTGTCAAGGAAGCTCCCGAGGACCGCCCCTAGGAAACAGCATGAGCACAACGCGTAGAGATTTCATCCGGTTCGTGGTAGCGGGCAGCATCGCGGCGGGATGTCCTTTGGACCTGTCCTTGCTCGCCACTGACCTCGAACCCCGAGTGGATGGCGAGCACAATCAGGTTTGTCACGAAATCCGGGACGGGCGTACCTTTGCGCATCCCGCGGTGAGCAAGAGATATGACGTCGTTATCGTCGGCGGCGGGGTCAGCGGGCTTACGTCGGCCTACCTCCTGCGTGATAAGGACTTTCTGCTGATCGAGAAGGAACCCCACTGGGGCGGTAATTCCTATCTTGAGGAGTACAGTGGCGTTCCCTATGCCACCGGCGGGGCTTTCATCGACGAAGAACCGGCGCAGCGGTTGTCCACCGAGATCGGCCTGGATCAACTGCCTATAGACAACTGGGACGGCACCATCGTCAACGGACAGTTTATTCCCGACACCTGGTGCGCGGGTCTCGACCAACTGCCGTATCCCCGAGTCACACGCGACAGCTTTACGAAGTTCCGCGATAGCATTCTCAAGATTGATGTGGAGAGGCGTGGGGTGGAGTTGGACAATGTGCCATGGTCTAAGTTCACGGCGGGCTACGCGCCGGAGGTGAAGCAGTGGTGGGACTCCTATGGTCGCTCGAATTGGGGTGCGTCTACGGATGAAATGTGCGCCACCGTTGCCATCGTTGACTTGCAATATATGGCGGGCTCCAAACGAAAGGATATTCGCACCACCCTGCCTGGAGGCCTCGGAGCAATTAACCGGCGGCTCACGGAGCTGATGCAGCCGCATCTTGACCGCATGTTGCTCAGCACCACGGTCGTAGCTGTCCTCCCCCAAAAACACGGAGTGCAGGTTATCTATCTTCAAGATGGCAAACTGCAGACGGTGGGAGCCAAGGGTGTGATCATGGCGACGCCCAAATTTATCACGGCGCGCATCGTGCAAGGCATCCCCGAGAAGCAGCGTGCTGCAATCGCGAAACTGCAGTACATTCCGTATCCCGTTGTGAATCTCATTTATGATCGGCCGGTTTTTAACCTGGGATACGATACGTGGTGCCCAGGAAAAACCTTTACCGATATTGTGGTTGCTGATTGGGTGGTACGGAACGGGCCAGGGTACAAGCAGAAGTTCAATATCCTTACCTGCTACACTCCCCTGCTACGTAGCCAGCGCTCCACCCTCCTTACCGAGGATGGGTGCCGGCGTGTCGCTGCCAATGTGATGCAAGATTTCCGCACCCTCCTGCCAAACACCAATATAGATCCCGTCGAAGTGCACATCTATCGGCGCGGCCATCCTTTGTTTATGTCCATGCCGGGTGTACACACTCAGGTTTTGCCCCTGGTCAGGCAGCCAATGGATCGCATCTTCTTCGCCAACACCGATTCCGAAGGTCCCGTGTCTACGATTTCCGGAGGGATTTGTGCGGCGCGACGTGCAGTGAAGGAATACGAGGCAATGTTGACAGGACCGCGGCCGGCTGCTGGCAAGAGCCGCCATACTGTGATCGCCACCTCTCCTTTGCCGGGGCTTTGCCCGTTATGATTGCCCCCATGTCCCGCTCATTTTTCTCTTGACTGCTGGGTTCCGTCACAGCACAATTCGCAACACAGTTGTGTGCGATGTCGGTTTCCGATGGGGGCACCTATATGCCGCTTTCGTCACTCTTGCGCCAGTTTGTGCTCAAGCATCGGGTTGCTACTCTGATAGCCGCAATCCTGGCAGTCTGCCTCGCCTACATTGTGGCAACGTTTAGCGCCACGATTTTCGAACCTCAGGCCCCCGTCAAACTAAAGATTCTAGTTTGGGAGGGCTATGCGCCCGCCGCGCTTATCGGTTCCTTCGAGACACAATGCCGCTGCGAAGTCTCGGTGGAATATATGCCTACCAGCGACGACCTTAAAGACCGAGTCAGCCATGAGAGTTTTGACGTGATCTCTCCTTCCAGTGACATCGCGCACTGGCTGGTGGAGCACAAGTTGGTTCAGCCGCTAGACGTCGGCCATATACCCGCCTTCACGTCGCTGACCCGCCAGATGTCGTGGCAGTTGGAACCAGTTCAGGATAAGACGTGGTTCGACCTTCACATCAAGGGAAAGCCGAGCACCTTTGGTATTCCGTTCATGTGGGGTGCAAACGTCTTGCTTTACAACCCCGCCATGTTTTCCAGCGCGCCAACATCCTGGGACATTGTTTGGAGCGACGAATTCCGGCACAAAATCGCATTGTGGGATGACATTTCCACCGTCTACATGGCTGCCCAGGTTCTAAAGTATGACCAGCAGAACGATAGCCAACTCTATTTGCTGACGGGCGGCCAGCTCAGCTCGATTGGGGAGAAGCTGTCGTTACTCAGGGGAAACATTTACCTGTGGAAGACTTCTGGCGACCTGAAGCAGATGTTCAAGAAACATAGAGTCGTCATCGCGCTCGGCTGGCCTCTAACCGCCAACGAGCTGCGAGCGGAAGGTATGAAGATTGAACGCACAATTCCGGGCCGTACTACTGGCTGGATAGATTATTTAATGATACCCAGGAACAGTGATCACCCAGAACTTGCCCAACAGCTAATAAATTACTTGATGGAGACTAAAAGCCAGGCGCTGGTGGCCGAGACCACCGGTTATGTTCCGGCGAACCGCGACGCCATCACATTGATGAATTCGGACGACGCGGAGTGGGTTAAGAAGAGCACCGCCGACTTTGCAAAGATTAGTTTCTGGACTGAAGTTCGTGGACGCGAGAACTATCGGAAAGTACTAAAAGCCATTCGCTGAGTCGCTAAGAGCTCGAGTGCGGGGGTACAGATGTCGAGTGTGTCGAGTGTGTGGTGGGTATTTCTATTCACTTTGTTTTGCGTAGCACTTTTTGGCGTTATCGCGCTGGTGTGGTGGACCCAGAAGAGAATTGGCCTACCCCGGGGCGGAACGTTCGGGAGAATTGCGCAGTGGGCCGAAGGCGTACGCCGAAGTGAAGCCGAAGTCAAAACTGCGACGGTTGGCGATCTCGTACTGTTTGTCACACTGTATGTTATCGGTGTTACCTTGTGCATCACGCTATATATAGGACTTAGTTCGGGATCGGAAGAACGGTCTAAACAGGAGATCGACGATCTTACGCGCACGACCCAAGGGCAGGCGCAGCAGTTGAAGGGTGACGAAGAGGAGCTGGCGAAGTTCAGGGGACGGCTATACATACCCGAGCAGATTTCTCCGGCGGCAGATGAAGAAATTATTGGCGCGCACATTGGCTTTCAATGGAAATATGGAAATCACAATAGCGCGTCGAGATATGTACTACAGCTGATGAAGATTGCCTCGGGACATGAAGACGAGCTTGAGAATAATGGCGCTGGCGTTAATCAACAGACCCCCGTCGGGAAAGTGTGCATCTTTGCGGCGACGGATTCTACGGATCAACGAGCAACGCTTCCAAATCAGGTGGAGGCACGGGGGGAATTCCCGGAAGGCACATACATCTGGCGAGTGGCCTCTGGTGAACTGAATGTGACCCATGATCCCGCAGAGTGTGTCGAGGATGACCAGGTTCGCTATTGGAGCGCGTTCCGGAAGTTTACTTTTTTTTCATCGAGAAAGCGGCGGATAAGGGCGACAGACGAGATCATCGTCGGAACCCAGTTCAGTCAAGACACCCCTTTCAGCAGGGTGGGTGACGACGGAAGACCATCTGGATTTGACATGGATTTGATCAGGGTGCTGGTGGAGGGCTGTCTGCTCAATGACGACGGCAAAGTGCGGTTTGACAAAACCTCATGCCAGTCTGCCGTGGCAGCAGAGTGCGATGCGATACAGGCGCGCAGTGAATCATCGAACACGCATCTTGCGGCGAAGTTATGCGGATCTGCTGCGAGCACCGCAGGCACGCCAAACAGTCTGCCCGGCACGCACTTGCACATTCGCCTTGTCCCGCTGGTGAACGGAGCCGACTGGAAGGACGCACTTCAGCGGCGTAACATCGATGTTTATGTCGGATCTTCAACGAAAGCGAAGGAAAGAGAGACTGGCGACGTTGCTTATAGCGATGAGTACCTGGGCTATGAGACCGAGTTTCTTGTAGACCAAAATGAGACATGCGAGACCTTGCATTGTCTTGCAACGAATAACCGTAAACTCGGTGTAGTCCCACACACCTCAAATGCGTGGTTGGCGAACGAACTTCATAAGCAAGACGATCTGCGGACCCTTCAGATTGTTCCATTCGATTCTTTCCCGCTTCTTGAAACTGCCTTTGAGAAACACGACGTGGCGGCGGTGATCGTCGACGGAACAATGAAGCGCTCCCTGGGCTTGACATCTCCTAAATCACTGAATGATGACCTAAAGAAGCAGAGCGGATGGCACGCTTACCTGAGCGATTTTATTGGCCATGACGGAAGGGAAGGATTCGCGATGGCGACCGTCGATGACATAGTTGAAATAGATGACACATTTGTAAAAAGCAAGTGCGCTCCTGAGACATCTGCAAAACGAAAGAGAATATGTGAGATAGACAGAAAACTAGCTGCAAACCGAAATCTGCTGAACCAATTGAATGCTGCTCTGGAGAGTGACAGTGTCGCGATGTTGATAAACGTTTTGTTTCAAGAGTATGAATTAGACAAGTGGGATGCCTTACCAAGGAGAACAGATGGCGGGGCCCACCCGAGTACTCTACAATCGGTTACGGGAATGCTTCGCCAGCGTCTTGCTTCGGCATTGCAATAATTGAATAGCCAGATCGTAGTTCGAGGCTCTTTCCAAGACGGTCAGGGGCAACGTTTCTGCAGCTTGGGTAACCTTATCGAGAGGGAAGGTTATCGGCTTCGTATTCACGCAGCTCCTAATGCGCACCCCTTCGGCTGGCCAACTTTGAAGGTGCGCCCCTTCAAATTTCTAGCGCCTCTTTTTGAGGATCACCAGGATCTCCTGCAAACCCTGACGGACTTTCTTGAGGTCCGCGGCGCGCTGTTTGGGGAAGGGTAAGCCGTCCTGTCGATGCGCGGGTTTCAGCTCCGCCTTGAGATGCTGGCGGGCTCCGGCGATGGTGAAGCCTTCGTCGTAGAGCAGCTTTTTGATGCGCAGCACATTCTCAACGTCGCGCTGACGATACATTCGCTGGCCAGTGCTGCTTTTGACCGGCTTGAGTTGCGGGAACTCGGTTTCCCAGAAGCGCAACACGTAAGCCGGAAGCCGGCAAAGACCAGCGACTTCACCGATGCGGAAGTAGAGCTTGTCCGGGATGATCGGATCGGAGGCTCCACCGCGCTTTTTCTTCTCAGCAGTCATCGGATGAGGCTGTGACGTCCCCAGGGGACTTGGAGTTCAATTCTACGATGGTGTCACGTTTCGAGCCAGAACGGTTTTGGACGAAGAGCGAGGGGAAGGGGAAAGTCGAGGGTGCCGTCTCCGGGGGACTCGGGGTGATTCTCTCTCCGTTACCCACCGCTTCATGAAGCGCGGTGCTACCCAAGGCTGCCCTTCAGAAGACTTTTCCCGCAGCCCGTTCGGCTGCGCGCAACATGCGATACACCCGCGGCACGGGAAGACCCACCACGTTGAAGTAGCAACCCTCGATGCGTTCCACCCAGCGTGAAGCTATGCCCTGGATGGCGTAGGCCCCGGCTTTGTCCATCGGTTCGCCGCTCGTAACGTAGGCAGCGATCTCCCGGTCTGAGAGCGGGCTGAAGACGACCTGCGTGATCTCGGCTTCGGTCTGCTCAAAGTCCGGCGCTACCAAGCACACCCCTGTAATCACTTGATGAGTTCGTCCCGAGAGCAAACGCAACATGCGCGCTGCATCAGCCTCGTCGGTGGGTTTCTCCAGCAGATGCTGGTCGACGACCACGACAGTGTCTGCGCCGAGCACTGCGCCTCGCGGATGGCGAACAAACACCGCGCGGGCCTTGTCGCGGGCCAGCCGTTGAGCGTAGTCCGCGGGCGTCTCGTGGGCAGCGGGCTGCTCGGAAACGTGGGCTGGTTCAACCACGAAAGGGATTGCCGCGTTCCGCAACAGCTCAGCGCGGCGTGGCGATGCGGAAGCGAGAATCAGAGACATGCCTTGTGATTCTATCTAGCGAAGGCGATCGAAAGCGTCCCGTCACATTCGATGATTTCCATCATGAGCGCAGCCGCGGTATCCAGCGTGGCACGCGGCGGCAGAACTCCTCGTATTCGCCATCGAAGCGAGCGCGCAGGGTAGGCTCCTCATACAGGATGACGAACAGATGGAAGCCCATCGCCAACCATGCGCCATAGATTGCCAGAGCCCGATAGCGATAGAGCACGGCCTGTCCGAAGACCATCGCCAACACTGACGTGTACATGGGATTACGGTTGATGCGGTATAGACCGCCAACCACGGTCTTTTGCGTTGGGAAAACAGGCGCGGGTGTTCCCTGGGCCTTGACGAACAACGTGGCACACCAGAAGTAACCATTGGTTCCGAGCGCGATCAGCGCAGTGCCAAAGATGCGACTCACGACTCCTGGCGCAACAACGATGCCACCCTCCCTGATCCACATCTGGGGAACTCCAACCGCGACGATGGCAGGCACGAACAGCGTGAACAGTGCTGTAGCGAGCGCGCTTGCAACGGTGCGCATGACTAGACATCGTACTCCCGCGTGCGCCGTGAGACGTTGTTTTCTCCTGTAGAATCAAGGTAGCGCTCAGCTATCTCGCATGGATCCATCACTCATCCGAAACTTCGCCATCATCGCCCACATCGATCATGGCAAAAGCACGCTTGCCGACCGTCTGCTCGAGCTTACCGGCTCGCTGACCGCGCGTGAAATGCAGGCGCAGGTGCTCGATGCGATGGACTTGGAGCGGGAGCGCGGCATCACCATCAAGGCGCATTCGGTGCGCATGATGTATCCGGCAGCAGACGGGAAAATCTACCAGCTCAATTTGATCGACACCCCAGGCCACGTGGACTTCAGCTACGAAGTGTCGCGCTCGCTGGCCTCTTGCGAAGGCGCTTTGCTGGTAGTGGATGCATCGCAGGGCGTGGAAGCGCAGACCTTGGCCAACGCTTACATCGCCATCAACAACGGGCTGGAGATCATTCCCGTTATCAACAAGATTGATTTGCCGAGTGCCGATATCGGGCGCACCAAGGAGATGATCGAGAGTGCGGTCGGTCTGGATGCCTCGCACTCGCTGGCCATCAGCGCCAAGACGGGCGTGGGAGTGCCCGACGTGCTGGAGGCCGTGGTGCAACGCATTCCTCCACCGAAGGGGCGCGCCAGCAATCAATTGCAGGCGCTCATCTTCGATTCGTGGTTTGATTCCTATCGCGGCGTGGTGGTGCTGGCGCGCGTTATCCAGGGCACTTTGTACAAGGGCCAACGCATTCGTTTGATGTCAAATGGCCGCACCTTCGACGTGGAGACGCTTGGTGTTCTGACGCCAAAGGCGATCGAGATAGAGCAGTTGAGCGCTGGCGAAGTCGGCTTCCTGACTGCCACCATCAAGACTGTTGCCGATTGCAAGATCGGCGACACCATTACCGACGATCATCATCCCGCGATCGAGCCGCTGCCGGGTTTCGAGGAATTGAAACCCATGGTATTTGCCGGGCTGTACACCGTGGACGCGCACGAACACACGCTGCTGCGGGAAGCTCTGGAGAAACTGCGGCTCAACGATTCGTCCTTCTTCTTCGAGCCGGAAAGCTCCGTCGCGCTGGGCTTTGGATTCCGCTGCGGGTTTCTTGGTCTGTTGCACATGGAGATCATTCAGGAGAGGCTGGAGCGCGAATACAATCTCGACCTGATCACGACCGCTCCCGGCGTGCGGTACAAAATTACCCTCACCGATGGCAACGTGATCGAAGTGGATAATCCATCGCGATGGCCCGATCCCAGCGAGATTGCCAAGATCGAGGAGCCGGTGATCCTGGCCACCATTCTTACCAACGAGGAATACGTTGGCGGCATTCTGAAGCTGGTGGAAGACAAGCGCGGCAAGCAGAAAGGCTTCGAATACGTAAGCTCCACACGCGTGATGCTGAGTTATGAGCTGCCGCTGAACGAGATCGTGCTCGACTTCTATGACAAGCTGAAGACCATTTCACGCGGCTATGCTTCGCTGGACTATCATCTCGCCGGGAGCTGGGAGTCGCCGATGGTGAAGCTCGATATCCTGGTGTCGGGCGATCCGGTGGATGCGCTTTCCATCATCGTGCATCGCGATTTCGCTTATGAACGCGGCAAGGCGCTGGTCTCCAAGATGAGGCAACTGATACCGCGGCAGATGTTCGAAGTCGCAATCCAGGCAGCTATCGGCGCCAAGATAATTTCTCGCGAGACGGTTGCCGCGCTACGCAAGAACGTGATCGCCAAGTGTTATGGCGGCGATATCAGCCGCAAGCGGAAGCTTCTGGAAAAGCAGAAGGAAGGCAAGAAACGGATGAAGCGGATAGGCCGCGTGGATATCCCGCAAGAGGCTTTTCTGGCCGTTCTCAGGGTTGGGGAAGACTAGCCCAGCCCTGAGCGAAGCTCGACGCATTCTTATCGAATGGCCGCAAGAGCGCTCAGTTCTTGCTGCAACTTCCGCAGGCGCTCAAGCTCGTTCTGCACGGCACTGCTGCCCGCGGTCATAAGCTCTCTGGCCTTTGACAGTGCGTGCTCGGCTGAGGCGCTTACCTCGCGAAGCAGCTTGCGGACGTCAGACTCGAGCCGTAAACGGCTCTCCACCACGCGCTGTTCCACATCCCCCTGAACACGCGCGGCGTTAATATCCAGGAGATGGTCCAGAAAGTTTGCCGCGTCCTTTTGCACCCAGCGACGAATGTGAAGCGCCCCCATCATGGCGTCGAACGAGTACAACAGTGGCGATGCCGGCCGCGCGATGGTGATCATGTCGTGAAAGAAGAAGCGGGAGCGCGTCCGAAAGCCGTGTTCGGCGTCCAAGGATTTTGGCAAGTGCGAAAAATTCGTGCCCTGCTCCTCGGAAATTCGCTCCAGGAGCCCATTTACCAGATTCACGAAGCGCTGCGTGACCGCGCCGTAGAGCTCCTCGGCTTGGGTCTCCTCGGTATCCAGCCATGGCATAACATGGCGACGCGCAACTGTCTGAGCAGTAGCCATGAGCTCACGCCTCCTCTTCGGCCCAAACGTGGTCGCGACAGGGCGGGTCTCGTGCTTAAACTCTTCACGCGCGATCGGCAGAACCTGCTTCAGAAATTCTTTGCGGCGGGCCAAGAGCGTCATCGAGAGTCTCATCTGCTCGGCAGAAAACAGAGCCCCCAGGTCCCGCAGCGACTGCTCAGCCTGGCTTACAGTCTGTCGGAGATTCGCGATCCTCTGTTCCGAGTTGGCGATCGGTTCTTTCAACGCTCTGACGCGTTCATCGAGGGAGCGTTGTAGCGAAGCGGAGAATCGACGAATACCGCGCGCGGCCGCCGAACGGGTCATCGCTTGTCCCGATTTGCTTGCCAGCCGTCCGAGATCTTCAGTCAGAGTGTTCCAGTCATCAGCATTCGCGGAGTTGTTAAGCTTGCTCAGCGCGCTGACTTCGTAAACAAGCCCAACCGGTTTCTTAAGACGCGCCTTCAGCACCTTCGTCGCGAACGCCGAGGCTTGCTGGCGCTCTGCGGATGAGACCCGGTCAATTTTGTTGAGGACGATCAGAATCTGATCCACATTGACGGCGACCGCCTCAATCAGCGCCAACTCCTCTCCGGAAATCGGCGGATCGGCACCCACAACCAGAATCGCAGCATCAATCTGCGGGATGAAATCCTTAGTGGTTTCTGTGTTTCCGGCGAAGACCGACCCAATGCCGGGCGTATCGACAAGGCACATACCCGAAGCCAGCAGCGGTGAAGGAAGGAAGGCTTCGACACCCTCAACCCGCTTCTTGTTCTCCGGATTTAGTTCCTCGGAAACGTACTGCGAGAGCTCCTCCGGCCGAATTGTCCTCCATTTGCTGTCGATCAGAACACGGGCAGTCCTCCGGCTTCCATATCGCAGCACGGTGGGTACGGTAGTGACCGGCACGACGCCCGTAGGCAGTATCTGTTCCCCTACCAGCGCATCGAGCAAGGTGGATTTGCCGCGTTTGAACTGGCCCACACAGGCGACGAAAAATCGTCCCTCATTAATTCTGGCGACAAGCTGGCGCACGTCGCCACTGGTGGAGCCTTCGCCTAACGCCTCGGCAATTTTCGCCAACCGACCGAGTGCCTGGGCATCGCCCGGCATGGCATTGGGGGCCTGATTTGGCATCGCTTTGTCTTCTGCGTTTTGCATCTCAGGCTCACTAGCTTCTATCGAGTCTCTGGTCATTGGCTTACCATCGCAATCCTGTAGTCGATGTAAAGGGGCGTAATCTTGATCTGGTTCGAGTGAAGGTATTTGGGATTCTTGGCTAAGCAAATCATCCGCAGCATGGCTCCAGGATTGCCATCGCTGTATTCGACAGCCTTTTCTAGAAACTGCACAAGATTGTCGGCGCTCAAGCCTTCTCTCTCCGCGCATTCTGCCGCGAACCGCTGGGCAGTCTCGGGATCGAAGTTACGCAGAGCAAATTTTTCTGTTCGATCGGCGAATAGCGGTAAAACGAATCCCACATCCTCCATGTGGGCGGAGCGCGATACAGCTATTGCTGGAACTGACCAATTCAGCATGAGTTCACGAATCGACGCGGCCAGCGACTGCGAAGGGCGCATAAGGTGATCAAGAACGACAAGATATTTGGAGTTCCACAATGCATCGCGCATTAATCCCTTCATGGAGACGGCAGTCTTCGCCTGAAGCGACAACAAGCCGTTCGGGCATGCCTTAGTGAACACAGGATGGTCCGCGGCCAGGAGCAACCCCGCTAAATTCCGGTACAGTGCTTGTGGTGTTGGATTTTGGGAGCTATATAAAATGTCAGGGAACTCTGGCAGCACCAAGGACAGAAGCAAGGTCTTTCCCACGCCTGTGGGGCCGTGGAACAGGAACGGCCGCCGTGCAGCCAAACGTTGGCGTAGCTGCGCGATCTCCTCGACACGACCAAAGATGGCAGGTCGCGTGACTGCTAGGCCATTGCTTATTTCGAAATCAGAGTCCGTTTTGGGCTTCGGCATCACGGTTGTGACCGCTGTCCTTCTTGATGTACGTACTTAATTACTTCAACGTCGGACATCGCGATTAGGCCCTCCGCGACCATCTCGTCCAGTGCAGGAATAAGGCGCTGGATGTTCTCTTCGGTGTCAATGATTTGAACCAGGATCGGAGCATCCGATGAAAAGTGGAGCATGTGAGACCGGCGAATGATGGTGCTGGCGCCATAACCTTCTATGCCCCGATACACGGTAGCGCCCGCAATATCGAGTTTGCGACAGCGCTCGACGATGGCCTGATACAGTGGACGGCCTTGCCATTGGTCGTCCTCGCCGAAATGGATGCGAAGCATCTTGGCCTTGCCCTCAAGTTTCACTTCTGCGCCTCCTGCGTCACCGCCAGCGGCTGAGCATGGGAATACTTGATCACGTCAACATCGGAAAGTGCCACCAGCCCCTGCTTGACCATCTGGTCCAGAACGGGGAAGAAGGCCCGGAGCTTGTCCTCGCTATCGACCACGGTCAAGAGGATCGGGGCATCGTGAGACAGGTTCAGGGTTGAATCCTTGTGCACGCGACGGTTGGCGCCGTATCCGAGAATTCCCCGGTAAACGGTCACGCCCGCGATGTCATTTGCCCGCAGCGCCTGCACCAGCGCCTGGTAGAGGGGTTTGTCGTTCCACTTGTCGTGCTCGCCGATCAGGATGCGCATCATCTTGGCGTGCGACTGCAGCTTCACCGCCGGCACATCGGGCGCTCGCTTTTCTCCCGGCGGCACTGGTCGAATAACGCTTGTATCGTGTACCTCTATGAGGCCGTGGCTCGCAATTTCGGCCAGCTTGGGCAACACTTCTTGCACCCGCTCCGGGGTCTCGATGAACTCGATCTTGATCGGCATCTGGTCAGAAAGATCGACCAGACGGCTGGTGTGCATTTTGTGGTCGGTCCCGAACCCCGCCATTCCACGGGTGACGGTTGCATCGGAGATGCCACGAAAAAACAGGTAGTCGAGGATCGCGGCGTAGCAAGCCGTCCCGTGATAGGTTTGGCCTTCGATTACGTACACCGTCACTTTCTTAGCCGGTCCAGTAGCTAGCACTTGCCCCTCCTAGCGTGTAATGCCTCGCTGAGACACCAGGAACTCCGCGATGTGGCCGAGAACGCCACCACCACCTTTTTCCCCTCTTTTCACTCGCACGTCGAATTCCGACAGTTGCCGTTCGAGGTCTGCCTGATTGCTCGCAAGGATCCGCCGGACGACCTCAGCCTCGGCCATTGGAAGAATCTTAATAATTTTTCGGCCGTGGAAGAGACATAAGGTTCCATACTGGACGACCCAGCTACGAAAGTTCTCGCGTTTCATCTCCCGAGCAAACTCCGCCAACTTCTCATCCTCATGCTCGCGCAGCGCCGCGCACCAATCACAGGGATGCAATTCTATGGGACCAGAGTAGGTTGGTCTAACTGGCGAGTCTTCGAGCATGGACCGAAAGATCGGCACAGCCTCGACTGCCGGGGACGAACCTGCGAGTGCCCAGGCATGAAAGTTGCAAACGCTGGCGGCCGGAAAGCGGTGCGGAGCTTCAATTACCGTGTTCTGAAAAACGCGCATCAATGTGCAAATTGGGCAAACACCCCGAGCGAGTGCCTGCATCACAGGCGCTTCCGGAGAAAGATCAGTTTGAGGTTTCATACGAATACCCGTCCTATAGCAGCTCCAGCCCATACAGCCGCGAACCCAACGACGACGCTGAGCGCTACGTTCAACAGTCCCGAAGTGATCTGGCCGTCCTGAATGGCCCGAAGCGTCTCATACTCGAACGTTGAAAATGTCGTGTAGGCCCCGATGAACCCAATCGGGATCAGGTAGCGCCAATACGGGCTAGCCGTAGTCCTCGCTAGGAAGGCAAGAATGAATCCAATCAAGAACGATCCGCTCATGTTGATCACAAATGTGCCATACGGGAAGCGCGCTCCGTAGTGGCTTCCGATGTAAGTTCCCAGCATGTACCGGGCGATTGCGCCAAGAAAACCTCCGATACCAACCACCACATATTTCAGCAAACTAGCGATCCTCTCTTTACATAGCGATATTAGGAAGCGATTGCTTCATTGTTTGTCGTGGGTGCATCCGCAACAAACAGGTTTGACAGAGTTTCGAGATCGGACTTCACTCCAGCCATATCGATCGAGGGTTGCTTTCTGTCAAGCAGCAATCGCTCCAGCTGGGCACGGTAGCGATTAGCAAAACTATCGAACCGGCGTTCCAAGTCTGTGCTGGCATCGAGTCCCCATGCATACAGCAAACGAGAAAAGCTTTCCAGCGCTAACTTGAGACCGCTTTCGTATGCTCGCAGTTGACGCCTTGCCGCATTAACTCGGAACCATCTCCCGAGCCCGCCCAAGATCGGTCGTTTTGCGAAACCATTTTGCCGATTCATGTGGAACGCCGGCATCTCCGCAAGGACCTGGAAGTCCTCAGAGCGTGGCATGTCCGTGGATCGCAACAAGGTGGCTGCTCTTAGCAGGTCCTGCTGAAGTTGCTCTCCCAGTTTGAACAATTTGGCACGGGCCTTGCCGGAAATTTCAACCGCAACTTCCGCAGCTGTTCCACGCAGCATCTCGGCGCAGTCCACTTCACGTTCTGTGTCCCAGAGATCTGCAATCGATTCCGCTGCCCTATTTACAATGAATGAGGAGAGCAGCGGAATCTCTTCCGTTGTGCGCCGAAGCTCTGACTGCAACTTTTGCAGGTCGCCGGCGCTGCGCCGCAGCTCGAGGTCGATTTCCTCCAACTGCAGTCGATCTTCCCCTTCGATGCGAGCGTAGGAGGAACTCACCTCCAAGGCAGAGCGGACAGCTCCAGCCAGCGCCAGGGTCTTCCTCGTCAGTGATTCCTGTAGCAGGCGTTGCTTGCGTTCGTACAGAGGCGACAGCTCTTCGTTGAACCACTGCTCCAGCAAAGCCCCGTGGCTTGGCAGGACGCTAACGGGCCACACCGATAGGTCCGTTCCGAACTCCGTATGCAATTGGCGCTTGACGTACGCCATTTGCTGTTCAAGATCTTGTGCAGAAAGAAGGTCTGCTTTGCTGATAAGGACGGTCGTGGCTGTCGACGCCTGATTCAAAGCTCCAACGATCTTCAAGTCGTCGGGCGTGAGCGTTGAACCAGCATCGACCAGCACGATACCGGCGTCGCAGCGCGGAAGATAGGCCAGGGTTTCGGCTGCGCCGCTCGTAGCCAAAGATCCGATGCCAGGAGTATCCACAAAAATAATGCCTTCGCGCAACCGCTCCGAAGGATACAGCACCAGAATTCTTCCCACGCGCTTCTGGTTCTCCGGATTCAAGCGCTCGTCCACGAAAGAGGCGAGTTCCTGGATGCTATGTTCGGAAACTCCCCGGCCTTCCTGCCAAACTCTGACGGACGGTTCTTGACCATACCCAATGCGGGTGGGTACAGCAGTAATCGGGGTCACGCCGACTGGCAGCAGATCGGCGCCTATTACATGATTCAGCAAGGACGATTTCCCGGTACTCACCCGGCCAAATATCGCGATTTCTAGTGCAGTATCCTCTACCCGGTCCAGCAACATGCTGATCGTCGGACGGAACTCCGTCAGTCCGCGGCGGTCGATAATCTCCGCGATGCGGTGCAGTGCCGCCACGTCCCATCCCTGGTTCGCCAGCTTCTCAACCCTTTCCCGCAGGTCGCCGGAGCGGGGCTGAAGGATGTAACGATGCAATTCCTTCACAGCGGACTGCAGCTCGGCAACTATTCCGTGCAGATCGGTAGCGCCATCCTCCGAAACCGGACCGTACCCTCGCATATAATGGGGAGCAAGCTCGGCGATGGCAATCTCAACAAATGTGAGTCCTACATGGATCGAATGAGTTGCCGAAATGCGAGGCTTCTCCGGAGCCAGCGACTGCCCGGCTAATACCTGTAAGAGTTGTCCGCGGAGCCGGGCAATATAGTCCTCGATGGTCTTGCGCTGCAAGGGAGTGATGTCGCCGGTGTAGCTCGGAAAGACACTTTTGGAAGCCGCGGCGTTCAGGGTCTCTTCGACATCCCCCAGCAACTTATCGATGTGCTTGCAAGTGATCAGCAAGTGCTGGCGCTGGCTCGGATTCAACGTGATGTGATTGTCGTGCATCTGTTGACGGTTTAAACTCTGTCAATCTCGACCACCGAGCGCGGCTTCGCCAGATTTCACGAAGACGCGCTCTGGCGCGACTTCCTCATTACTCTGAGACCGCCAACTGCTCCAACTGGTCTGTGGTCCCACTAAATAAGTTGTTGCTGGAAACTCACCGGGAAACATAACTCCGCGACAAGTTTTCCTCGTCAGGAGTCATCATCTGTCCCGGTATAGGTAGGACAGCGGTTGCGGGTGAACTCCTTCACCCTTCGATAACTTGTTTAATAACCCACATTAGGTCAGAAGTCAAGGCCGCCCGCGCCCGCGCTGCGAAAGTATTGCCGGACGTCGGCAGCTACATCCTCCGGAGTGTGGTCGACAGCCGCTTCCCAATGAAGACGCTCCAGGTACATCGAGTCGCTGCGATAAAACGGCGCCATGGCGGTTCGTGTGACCATGGTCAAGTTCACGCGATCTGCACCATCCTTGCCCAACTCGCCGGAATACAGTGCCAGATTGAAGCTGTTGTACCCGATCGTGTCATACCACCCGAGTACTCGACTGATACCCGAAGCGAGCTTCTCAAGGTCGGCGGATGAAAGGTCGAGGATGGTTGCACGTTCGCACAGGACGGCACGGACCTCATTGAATCCGATGGGTGCGAAAGGTGTCATCCAGGCGATGGGTCCGTCACGGAAGATCATGCGCTCTGCGCGTTCCGTCTCTTCTGACACAAGGTCGTTCCAGAAACAGCGCCCGTTCGCCTGCCAATAGGCCGTAACCGACGCATGCTGCATCCGCATCATCGACGTCGGGAATGGATCGACGAACACCTGGCTATGCGGATGGGGAAGAGAACCTCCGGAAGGATAGAGATAATTGATGTTATAACCGCAGAACCGCGCATCCGCATCGACCTTTGTGACCGCGCGTATGTAATCGAGCGAAGCAGCCAGGTTGTCTTCGATCAAGGCGGGGGTGAAATCGCGAAGGTCCAGCCAATGCCGTGTTGTGAACACGGCGACGGCGGCGTATCTCGAGTACGGCACCAGGTTAGGAAACAGCACGGTATCGCCGACCCGAATGCGTCCGGCCGCCGTGATTTCTGCGGCGATGCGAGGCGTTACTTTGTGGATGCGTTCTGCACAGAAAGGGCAATTCGGGTCCGGCGCCCGAAACGAGGCAAGTGCTGCTTCATCGCTTGTTTGCAACTTCACGCCTTCAACGATTCGGGCTGAGGTACCGAGCAGCGGGTCGAAGCGAATCTGGAGCTTACGCTCCGAGTACGCCTCATCGCCGGGGTTTTGGAAGCGCGAGGACAGACTCTCGCACCGAAATTGAATCGCCATAGCTACCGCTGTGGACGCGCATCGTGCACACGGGCGGACGTGCACCTTTTCTAATTTCGTGTCTACTCCGCAGATGGTTCCCCGGCTTTGCTGATAGCGATGGTCTCGCCGACGTCGCCCACCTTGAAGCGGGCAAAACGCCGGACCGAGATGTTCTCGCCCAGCTTGCCGACGACGGTGGCGATAAGCTGGTGCACGGTCATGGTCTGGTCCTTGATGAAGGGCTGCTCGTACAGGCAGACCTCCTCATAGAACTTACCCATCTTGCCTTCGACGATCTTCTCGATCACCGGCGCTGGTTTGCCCGTCTGGGCCGCCTGAGCGCGGTAGATGTCCTTCTCTTTTTCGAAGGCATCGGCGGTTACGTCTTCCTTGCGGATGTACCGCGGATCGGTGGCGGCGATGTGCATGGCGATATCGTGCACCAGGGTTTTGAAGTCGTCGGTGCGGGCGACGAAATCGCTCTCGCAGTTCACTTCCAGCAGCACGCCGATCTTGCCTCCCGCGTGGATGTAGCTCGTCACACTACCCTCGCTGGTAGCGCGAGTCGCCTTCTTGGCGGCGGTGGCGACGCCCTTCTTGCGAAGAATGACAATGGCGCCTTCCATATCGCCCTTGGATTCAGTTAGCGCCTGCTTGCAATCCATCATGGGAGCGTTGGTCTTCTCCCGAAGCTCTTTCACTTGTGCGGCAGTAATATTCACGGTTGTGGTGCTCATCTTTCGGAAAATCCTTTTCGCTCTTCGCCTTTCGCTATTCGCTTTTCGCGGCGAAGACCGAAAAGCGTGTCCAAATCGTAATCTCACTCTTTCGTCATCACCGATTCTCTAGCGAAGAGCGAAAGGCGAAAAGCGGCCTCTAAAAACCAGCCCGCGCTGCATTGACGCGCGGGCCATGTAACCACTCGTCATCTCGAACTGTCGTTATGCGCTTGTATTCTCAGCGGCAGCGCGCCGTCCACCTTTGCCCAGCACCTCTTCCATGCTGACTTCTTCGGCGTCGGTGGTCTCCTCGGGAGCCGCACCGGCCTCACCCTCTTCCGGGCTGGCAGCGGCAGCTTCGGCATCCTCGCTGTACTGCACGCCAGCGGCAACATCGGCCATCTGCTTGTCGGTGGCAGCCTGCGAACCCTCGACCACCGAATCCGCAATCTTGGAAGCGAACAGCCGGATCGCGCGCAACGCGTCATCGTTGCCAGGAATAATGTAATCCACTTCGGTGGGATCGCAATTGGTATCCACCACCGCGACCACAGGGATACCCAGCTTGCGCGCTTCCTTCACCGCAATCTGCTCTTTGTTCGAGTCGATCACGAACAGCGTGTCCGGCAGGCGACTCAGGTTCTTAATACCGGCGAGGTTGGCCTGCAGGTGCTTGCGCTCGCGTTCCAGCTTCACAACTTCTTTCTTCGGCAGCAGCTCGTAGCGGCCATCGGTGGCCATCTCGTCGAGCTCCTTCAGCCGCTTCACCGACTTCTGCACGGTCACCCAGTTGGTGAGCAGTCCGCCCAGCCAGCGCTGATTGACGTAGAACATGCCGCAGCGTGTTGCTTCTTCGGCGATCGCGTCCTGCGCCTGGCGCTTGGTGCCGACGAACAGCACCAGCTTGCCTTCGGCCGCCATGTCCTGCACGAACTTGGACGCTTCCTTGAACATCTTCAGCGTCTTCTGCAGGTCGATGATGTAAATTCCATTGCGTTCGCCGAAGATGTATTCCTTCATCTTCGGGTTCCAACGCTTCGTCTGGTGCCCGAAGTGAACGCCGGCTTCGAGCAACTCCTTCATCGTGATATTTGCCAAGCTACCTCCTAGGTTGCTTGCATCCTTTGCGGCGGCTTTCGCCGGATCGCTCTGGATTGCTTTCCCGTACCCCGCCCTTCTCATGAGTGCGGGAAGAATTCGTTCCGGTTGAACCTTTCGTTCTCGCCCCCGGAACCACAGAGCGAGGGATTAGGGGTTAGGGACTAGGTCTTAGGGATCAGTGCCTCTCTATGCCCTAAACCCTAGCCCCTGCCCCCTTCGAACTACCGCTTGCTGAACTGGAACCGCTTACGAGCGCCCTTCTGTCCGTACTTCTTGCGCTCTTTACCACGCGCGTCACGACGCAGAAAACCTTCCGCCTTCAGCTTGGGCCGCAGCTCAGGGTTGAACTCCTGCAGCGCGCGCGCAATTCCCATGCGCACCGCGCCTGACTGGCCATTCACGCCGCCACCGTCGACGGTGCACAGCACGTTGAAGCTAGCGGTGGTCTCGGTAAGCACCAGCGCCGACTTGGCCATAATGCGCTGGGCCGCGGTTACGAAGTACGCGTCAAACGGCTTCCCGTTGACCGTGAACTCACCGCTGCCGGGACGAAGAAACACGCGGGCCACGCTCGACTTGCGGCGTCCCGTTCCGTAGTACTGAACCTGATCTGCCATCGTTTATCCGTCGGGAGACGCGTGCTCCCTTGATCCTTCCCTGAAAATTATGTGGCGCATTTGCAAGCGCCGTCCAGATTCGACCCAATCCAGAATCTGTGCCGTCCCTGCGGGACTCTGATTCGTTTTCGCAGCTTTTACCCAGCGCTTACGCGCTGGGCTATGATTGTTCCGCCCTTCGGGCTTTATCGCCGCGAGGAGAAATCCTCAACGCTTAAGCGCGCTTGGCGGCTGCGGCGGCCATCGCTTCCGGCTTCTGCGCCGCGTGCGGGTGCTTATCGCCCCGGTAAACCTTCAGCTTGCTGGCCATGGCACGTCCCAGCTTGGTATGGGGCAACATGCCGGTGATGGCCTCTTCCACAATCTGCTCGGGTTTGCGCTGAAAGCGCTTCTTGTATTCCTCGGCCTTCATGCCGCCGGGAAATCCGGAGTACTTGTAATAGACCTTACTGTCGGCCTTGAGGCCCGTGACGCGGACCTTTTCGGCGTTGATCACGATGACATGGTCCCCACAGTCCATAAAGGGCGTGTACTTGGGGCTGTCCTTGCCAGAGAGGATGCGCGCTATACGACTGGCCAGCCGGCCCAACGTCTGGCCGTCGGCATCAATGACAAACCACTTGCGCGCAATTTCCCCCTTGGGGAAATAGGTTGACATCTGTGAATCTCCCAAAATATTTGAAAACCGCGAAAGAGCCGCTGAGTTCTGGCGCTGGACGCGCTAGGAAACTTGCTGGCGGGCAAACGCAGGACTGCGAAAGATTTAAGGATAGACCACGCGGGCTGCCATTGTCAATTGAAACGGCGGTAATGCCAGGGCAAACGCATCTTAATTTCTGAGTAGATGGAGCAGGTAGTCATTGTCCCAGCCAGCCTTGAGGCGTTTGCTTTTCATCCCGAGTTTGCAGGTTTTTTCCTGCTTGAGCAGGTTGAGCGCGATGCGGTTGAGCACGGAGTAGTTCTGTGCGGCATGGCCGGCGCGTTTGCGATCAAGGTCTTCTCCAAAACTGACATCGAGGGCCCAGTGCAGTTTGTTTTCGATGCCCCAGTGCTGTCGGATGGAGCGGTTCAGCCGCGCCGCGTCGGGCTTGAGGCTGGTGATGTAGAAGCGGGTCTCGCGCTCGGTTTGGCCCGTGACCTTGTGACAGCGTTTCGCTTCGATGCGTACCAAGCCCTGTAGAGACGCCCATTCCGCGGCCTTCTCGACCAGCGACAGATCGGCAATCACCGAGCAAGTCCGTTGCTCGACCCGCCCGTGGCCGCAATCGATTTCTTCCGCAACCGCATCGCTGGCCAGCATCTGAAACGAGTCTTTGATCTCCTCCAGCAGCTGGCCCTGATTCTCTTTGACCGCCAAAATATAGTCCGCTTTTTTGGCGGCGATCTTCTCGGCGATGGCCCTTTGACATCCCATGGCGTCGATGGTGACCACCGTTCCGCTCAGTTCCAGCGCGTCCAGCAGCTTCGGAATCGCCGTGATTTCATTGGATTTCTCATCGACCCGCCGCTGCGCCAGCACCAGACCGTTAGTGTTCGCCCAGGCCGAAACCATATGCACGATGGCCTTTTTCCCGGGCACCGAGGTGCCCCGCAGCGCCTTGCCGTCGATGGCGACGACTTCGCCCGCCGTCAGCTTGGCAATCGACGACACCCAGGCGGCAAAGCCCTTTTCCAACTCCTCCGGGTCGAGCGCCGAGAAGACCCGGTTGAAGGTGTCGTGCGAGGGAATGCCGCCCGGCAGCTTCAGAAAGCCGCTCAACCACTCGCGCTTGCAGCGAGCGTAGTCTTCGATCTCGTTCCACCCATTGGCCCCGCTCAAAATCGCCGCGATGGCGATCAAAAGAATCTCTTCCAGTAAGTGTTCCCGCGTCCGCTCCACCCGCGGATCGCGCAAATCAGCAAAATACTTCAGGGGGCTGTCCATCTCCCCATCTCAACTCGCAACAACCCCCCCGCATATAGCAATTAAGATGCGTTTGCCCTCGCGGTAATGCCGCGGTAATGCGACCGCCGGGATCACGCAGTTGATCCTCGATATCTCCACTTATTCCGCGCCGTAGGCCGGTCACAACTCGCGCACAGCCCAGCCAATCGCTTCTCCTCGACCGTGTCACCGCAAGCCGTGACGCAGTTCACTGACAAACGGGTCGGTTTGCCGTTATCAAACATTGTTGATCGTGTGCGGCAAAGTACCTCGTATCCGCAAGGAGATTCGTGCAGACCTCACGCCGCCCGCTCCTCCTGATGGAGACCCCGGCGCACTCCCCTTCTCCGGGTTTCCAATCAAGAAATTGCGCACTTGAGGGCTGTCCATCTCGAGCCAGGGCTCGGCCCAAGAGGAAGCAGTATGAAGAAATCTAGCTTATCGAAAATGGTCTGCATCGTCTTTGTGTTTTGTGTCGCAGCAGTGGTTGCCTCGCCTGCCCAAACCTTAAGCACAATTTACAACTTTTGCTCGCAACCGGGGTGCGCTGACGGCAGCTATCCTCTGGGCCGGCTAGTGCAGGCTACTGACGGGAATTTTTACGGCACGACCTTCAACTCTGGTAGTGGCGGCTGGGGCACGGTTTACAAACTCACATCCAACGGCACGTTGACCGTTCTGCACGGTTTGACCGGTCAGGCGGACGGAGCCGAGCCCTACGCCGGGGTCATCCAAGGCGGCGACGGAAATTTCTACGGGGTTGACACGATTGGAGGTGGAACTCCGTCAGGTTGCGGCGCCGTCTACAAGGTCGCTCCCAATGGCACGACGACCAGCCTGTACGCATTCAAGGGCTATTATCATGGCGATGGCTGCACTCCATGGCCCCCACTGGTACAGGCAAGCGATGGCAACTTTTACGGGACGACTTATGGCGGCGGAACCTCCAATGTGGGAACGGTCTTCAAGATCACTCCTGGGGGCTCGCTCACCGTCCTGCACAGCTTCACCGGGCAGTCGGATGGCGCCACCCTGCTTGCGGGGCTGATGCAAGCCAGCGACGGGAACCTGTACGGGGAGACCGACACGGGCGGGACCGGCTACGGCACGGTCTTCAAAATCACCACCTCGGGCACGCTGACCACGATGCACAACTTCGACGATACGGACGGGGCTTCGCCGGATGGCGGATTGGTACAAGCCAGCGACGGGAACTTCTACGGCACAACCTCCTCAGGTGGGGCTAACAACTATGGCACGGTTTTCAAAATGACCCCGAGTGGCACGCTGACCACACTCTACAGCTTCTGCTCTCAACCTAGCTGCACGGACGGCAGCCTTCCTTACGCCGGGCTGCTGCAAGGGAGGGACGGAAACTTCTACGGGACAACCTATGAAGGCGGCAACTTCGTCCAAGGCGCTACCTATGGAACCGTCTTCGCAATCACTCCCAGCGGCACGCTGACTACGCTGTACAGCTTTTGCTCGCAAGCCAACTGCACCGACGGCGCCTACCCTTACGCTGGCCTGATACAAGCCACCAACGGGAACCTCTACGGAACCACCAAGCAAGGCGGGGCCAACAATGCTGGCGCGGTCTTCGCCCTTGACATGAACTACGCCACGCTAGCGGTATCGGTGGTCGGCGCTGGAACCGTTACCAGTACGGACGGGTACATCAACTGCCCCGGCACCTGCAGCCATACCTATCCTCATGGCGCTCCCGTTGCGCTGAATGCCTCGGCGGCGGCAGGATGGACATTTACCAGCTGGAGCGGCGCCTGCACCGGCACCGGCGCATGCGATGTAACCATGACCCACAACCAATCGGTGACAGCCACTTTCACGCAGAACATTTACACGCTGACGGTAGCCACCAGCGGCAACGGAACTGTTACCAGCACCGACGGCTTCATCAACTGTCCTGGCTTCTGCAGCCACTCCTATCTCAGCTATACGCAGGTAACACTGAATGCGAATCCAGCCGCGGGCTGGGCGCTTTCTGCCTGGAGCGGCGCGTGCAGTGGTACGGGTGCGTGTGTCGTGACCATGACCCAGAGCCTGTCCGTGGGCGCTACGTTTACTCAGCTCTCCTACACTCTAACGGTAGCGACGATCGGCGGCGGGACCGTCACCAGCACCGACGGCTTTATAGATTGTCCGGGCACCTGCAGCCACACCTATCTCAGCTATACGCAGGTGACGCTGAATGCGACCGCTGGCCAGGAATGGGTTTTTGGGGGATGGAATGGCGGGTGCCTTGGTACTGGTGCCTGCACATTGACAATGACGCAATCCTTAACGGTCGATGCCATCTTTTCACAAGCGCAGCAATTCGTCGCCGTCACCCCATGCCGACTGGTGGACACGCGACCGGACCGCGGCGGCAGCGGTCCCATTCCAGGTGGCACCTATCGGAGCTTCTCGGTCCCGCAAGAAGGCGGCTGCAACATTCCTACGACTGCGGCAGCCTACTCGCTGAATGTTTCCGTCGTGCCGCAAGGACCGCTGGGCTATCTCACCATCTGGCCCACGGGCGAAAACCGGCCGGTAGTCGCTACTCTCAACTCGCTCGATGGCCGCATCAAGGCTGACGCGGCGATTGTGCCCGCGGGAACGAACGGAGCCGTCAGCGTGTACGTCACCAACACGACCAACGTGGTCCTCGACATCAACGGCTACTTCACGCCGGCTCACCTCCACGCTGGCTTTTTATCCTCTGCCGCCTTGCCGGTTCGCCGACACGCGCAAGACTACGCTTTCCTTCCGGCCTGGGGCCTCCGTTCTTGCAGGGCTAGCACGAACGTGACTTCCCGATACTTGATGCTGACAGCTGCAACATTCCCTCGACGGCGGCCGCCTACTCGCTGAACTTCTCCGTGGTGCCTCATGGTCCGCTGGGGTATATGACGGTGTGGCCGACCGGCACAGTCGCGGCCTACGGTGTCCACGTTAAACGATATCCCGGGAACGATCATCGCCAATGCAGCCATTGTGCCCGCCGGCACCGGCGGTGACATCTCGGTATATCCCTCGAACGACACCGATGTGATCATTGACATCAATGGCTACTTCGCCACGCCGGGTCGGGGCGGACTGTCGCTGTATCCAACGCCGCCTTGCCGCGTGATCGACACTCGCCAACTGGGTCCGCCCTTCAGCGGATCGCTGACGCCGCCGGTCGATGTGGTGGACAGTCGCGTGCGCACCGCCAGCCGCGGCGCAGGCGTATGTCCTCAATGCGACGGTAGTGCCGTACGGCGCACTGGGCTATCTGACGTTGTGGCAGGACGGCAACGACCAGCCTGTGGTCTCGACGCTTGAACGCGTTGGACGGATCGATCACCAACAACATGGCGATCGTGCCCACCAGTGACGGCAAAATCGACGCCTATGCGTCGGGGATCACGCAACTGATCCTCGACATCTCCAGCTACTTCGCGCCATAGGGTTCTGCGCCTGTGAGGGAACGGTTGCTGGAGGGAGAACGATCCCTAGGACATCGTCTGCCGGCGCGGTCGGGATCATTGGCGATGGCGCTGCGCTTGTCGCCGGACCGGCACAGGTCATCACCGTCAGACTGGAAACGATGCGAATCGTTAGCCTCTGTTGAGTTGCGGATTCAGGTGACCGGCGAACCGATCCGCTCTGCTCCCTGCGAAATGACGTTCGGTACATCAGACCACCATCCTTTCCGTTCCCTAGGGCCAATCGTGGAACGTCCTGTTCCCCTTCCCGATCGCTGAAACCTTCTCCGAAAATACTTTCCAAAAAAGACAAGGCACCTGTCGATCTCGCAGCCCTCGTTCGACGTCAAATTAGAGAGCCAGAAGCAGCCGGCCAATCCGGAACTTCGGCTCCGACCCCATACCAGAAGGAGAGTTACTATGCGATTCATGATTATGGTCAAGGCCAACAAGGATTCAGAGGCGGGCGTCATGCCCGAGGAGAAACTCATTGCTGCCATGACGGACTACCACGAGGAGCTGGCGAAAGCCGGCGTGCTGCTCGACGCCTCCGGGCTCCAGCCGACTTCGAAGGGCTGGCGCATCAAGTACTCGGGAGGCAAGCACACCGTGGTCGACGGCCCCTTCACCGAGTCGAAGGAACTCATCGCCGGCTACACCCTGATTCAGGTGAAGTCGCGGGAAGAGGCCCTCGAATGGACCAAACGCTTCCCCTCTCCCTTCGGCGCGGACGCGCAGGGCGAAATCGAGGTTCGCCAGCTGTTCGAGTTGGACGACTTCGCTCCCAGCGAGGCGGTTGACCGCTTTCGTGAGATCGAGGCCGCGAACAAGAAGTAGTCCACCTTGCACCGGCCCAGTTCTAACCCAAACCGACAAGGAGACGAAACCATGCGATTCATGATGTTGCTGCCGGCCCCCACGTATGCCCTGGAGCACGGGCCTCCCACGAAGGAACTGGTTATGGCGATGAGAAAGTACAACGAGGACATGACAAAGGCGGGCGTGATGCTCGCCGCCGAGGGGCTGCACCCGCCCTCCAAAGGCAAACGCCTGCGCGTGTCGGGAGGCAAGCCAGTGATAACCGATGGGCCGTTCGCCGAAGCTAAGGAAGTGATCGCCGGCTTCTGGATCATTCAAGTGAAGTCGCAGGAGGAGGCCATGGAGTGGGCCAAAAGGTGTCCCCTGCCGGAGGGCGGCCTGATGGAGATTCGCCAGGTATTTGAGAATTGCGACTTCCCGCCGGAGCTACAGGAGAAAACGTAATCGTTCCCAGTTTTACGGTCTCCCACCCTTTCGCAAAAGAGGCGAAAGGATGGGGCACCCAGCGAGAGGATGGGGCACCCAGGGGTCTGTGAAATTAAAGGAGATGAAGCGTATGCAGAAAATCACCACATTCTTGTGGTTCGATGACAAGGCGGAGGAGGCAGCAAATTTTTATGTCTCCTTTTTCAAGAACTCAAAGATCGAAACCATTAGCCGTTACGGAGATGCGGGGCCAGGACCGAAGGGAACGGTCATGATCGTTACGTTCCAACTCGACGGACAAGAATTTACTGCGTTAAATGGCGGGCCACAATTCACCTTCACGCCGGCCATATCGCTCCTCGTGAATTGCGAGACACAGGAAGAAGTGGATGAGCTGTGGGAAAAGCTCTCCGCAGGCGGACGCAAAGACCGCTGCGGCTGGTTGCAAGACAAGTATGGCTTGTCGTGGCAAATCATTCCAACGGTCTTAGGCAAGCTGATGAGCGATCCTGACCCCGCAAAATCGAGTCGGGTTATGAAGGCCATGCTCCAAATGGACAAACTCGACATTCAACGCTTGCGAGAGGCATATCAGCACCCATAAGAGGCGACTCGGAATGGAAAATTTTGGGTGCCCCATCCTTTCGCCTCTTTTGCGAAAAGGTGGGAGAGAAAAATGTCGGACCCTTGTCGATTTCGCCGCCTCTTGTTCGACGCATCAATAGAGCCTGAGTTGAGAGGCGGCCAACCTCCGAACTCGGCGCCCAACCCGACATAAAAAGGAGATGTGAGAATGCGATTCATGATGATAGTTAAGTCGGCCGAGAGGTCGGGCCTTCCACCCAGGGAGTTCATGGAAGCCATTGCGAAGCTCACCGAAGAGGCGTCCAAAACCGGCACGATGATCGGGGGCGGTGGACTTGGCCCCACCGCGCTGGGATCTCGGGTCCGGCTTTCCGACGGGAAGATCACCGTGAGCGACGGGCCTTTCACAGAAGCCAAGGAGATTATCGGCGGGTACGCGCAGTTTGAGTTGAAGTCGAAGCAGGAGGCAGTCGACTCAGCGTTGCATTTCATGGAACTTCACAAGCAATACTGGCCCGGATGGGAAGGCGAGACCGAGGTTCGCCAGATGTTCGGGCCGGACGACTTTCCTTGCAAACCGTAGGAGACCACTCACAGGCATGTAGATAGACCACGGAGCACGGAGATCACCGAGAAAACTTTGTAGAAACCCAAAACTCCGTGTCCTCCGTTCTCTGTGATGAATGATCTTCGACGGGAGCGGAGTGAGGTCGCCCCTAGAACACAGATAGCCGACGCCCCATCCTTTCGCCTTTTTTGCGAAAGGGTGTGAATTGATACCCCCGGCTTGCGCTGCCCGATTGAACATGATGTGATCGGTAGCCGTGACAGCTACCGATATCCATCGCGCAATCGACGCAGTCTGGAGGATCGAATCCCCCAGGCTCATCGCCGGTCTTGCGCGAATCGTGCGCGATGTTGGCCTTGCTGAAGATCTCGCCCAGGATGCTCTGGTCGCCGCGCTCCAGCAGTGGCCGGAGTCGGGCGTGCCCGACAATCCGGGCGCCTGGCTCATGACCACCGCTAAACATCGTGCCATCGATCTCTTTCGCAGAAACACGCTGCTGCAGCGCAAGCACGAGGAGCTCGGCCGCGAGCTCGAGGCGCAAGAAATGGCGGTTCCGGATCTTAACGCGGCCCTGGACGATGACATCGGCGACGACCTCCTGCGCCTCATATTCACCGCCTGCCATCCGGTGCTGCCCACTGAGGCGCGGGTTGCGCTCACGCTTCGTTTGCTCGGAGGCCTCACCACGCCGGAGATCGCGCGTGCCTTCCTTGTGCCCGAGCCGACCGTCGCCCAGCGCATCGTCCGCGCCAAGCGGACCCTTGCCGAGAAGCGCATGTCCCCTTCGAGGTCCCTCGTGGGGCAGAGCGTGCCGCACGTCTGTCGTCGGTGCTCGAGGTCATCTACCTGATCTTCAATGAGGGCTACACGGCGACCGCGGGTGAAGACTGGATGCGGCCCGCGCTCTGCGAGGATGCGCTGCGTCTGGGCCGTGTCCTCGCCGGGCTCGCCCCGCGGGATCCCGAGGTCCACGGCCTGGTCGCACTGATGGAAATTCAGGCATCGCGCTCGAAGGCGCGCACCGGGCCTTCTGGAGAGCCAGTTCTGCTGCTCGATCAAAATCGCGCGCTGTGGGATCAACTCCTCATACGCCGTGGGCTCGCCGCACTGCAACGCGCCGAGGAACTTGGTGGCGCGCGGGGCGTTTACGCATTGCAGGCCGCAATCGCTGCCTGTCACGCCCGTGCGCATGCTCCAGAAGAAACGGACTGGCAGCGCATCGCGACACTCTACGCGCAGCTCGCCCAACTTGCGCCCTCGCCCGTCGTGGAGCTGAATCGTGCCGTCGCCGTCGCCATGGCATTCGGTCCGGCAGCAGGCCTCGAGGTCGTCGATGCGCTGACCGCCGAGCCCTCGCTCTCGAGCTATCACCTCTTGCCGACCGTGCGCGGCGATTTTCTGTTTAAGCTTGGCCGCCTCGACGAAGCCCGCCCCGAGTTCGAGCGCGCGGCATCGCTCACCCGCAACGCCCGCGAGCGCGACTTGCTGCTGGAGCGCGCCCGGGCCTGCGCCGGCAGCCCAAGACCGCAGGATCCAAACTGACGAAGCCCGCGCCTCTCCTGCCGTGAGCACTCCCGCTGTCTGTCATCCTGAGCGAGGAGCGCAGCGACGAGGCGAAGGACCCCTATCGTTTCCATTCACCCTCGATCAGCACGTTTTCAATGGAGTGAAAACTCCGCTGAAACCAAGACTCCGTGCCCTCCGTGTCCTCAGTGGTGAATGATTTTCCTCACCACCCCTTTTCGCGCATGGCAATTAATCATCTTCCGGCCTGTCGATTTCTGAGGTCCTCGAACGACGTACTAATGAAGGGGACAGAAACTGTGATAGCGATGCAGCAAGAGTCCGGGAGAGAAACCATGTACCAGCTACTAGATACTTGTGGGCACACACCTTCGTGGGCGGTCGTCGAAGCACCTAAATTGTTTCCGCCGTTGGAGGATGACTTCGAAAGCCGCCCGGACCCGGAACTCGCGGAAACGCTGTTGTTCGGCGCTGGGCAGCAGGCCATCCACGAACTGGAAAATGTTCGACGAGTCAGTGCCCGGCTGTTTCCTCGTAATCTGCCGCAATTGGCAAGTCTGGCGTACGCGGCCGTGTGCGTCGAGGCCCGCCACGCTGGCGGAGATTTCTACGACTTCTTTGACCGCGGTCCGCATCGGCTCGGTTTTGCGATCGGCGATGTCTCCGGCAAAGGCATGGCGTCCGCCCTGGTAAGAGCGAACCTCCAAGCCAGCCTGCGCGCTGTGTGCACCATAGGCGTGGATGACTTCGAGCAGTCCTTGGCGCTGGTGAATCGCCTGCTATTCGAGAGTACGCCGGAAGCCATGTATGCAACACTGTTTTTCGCGGAGTACGACGAGAACTCCGGGCGTATCCGCTACGTCAACTGCGGTCATCCGGCGCCTCTGCTCCATCGTCACGATGGTGTTTCTCGGCTGAATACGACCTCTCCGGTGCTGGGATTGTTTAGCGATTGGAAAGGTTCGATTGGCGAGGTCCAGCTTGAGGCAGATGACACTCTGCTGGTGTACACGGACGGCATTACCGAGGCGACCGACAACGCTGGGGAAGAATTTGGCGAGGGCAGGCTGCTTGCTGTGTTGGACGCGCAAAGTGGGTCGCTGTCCGCCTTGGTTCAACAATGTGTGCGCGAAGTTTGCCGCTTCGGAGCGAACGATCAGCGCGACGATCTTACTCTCGTGGCTTTGCGGGGTCTTGAATCTTGAGTCGAGATATTCCGATCGTGCTTTAAGTGCCTTGCGCCTGTTTCGTGCGCTGCCTCTCTGCGAACCTGGCCTTGCTGACGATGGCGCGGGCGATTGTCCCATAGCCGATGACTTCATCTCCGTTGTGCGCGCTGACGCGAAACGTGTAGAAGCGGCCGTCAAACGATTCCAGCACCGCCTCCGACTTCACCGTCGCGCCAATGCCGGTCGGCGCACGATGCACAATGTTGATGGCCGTCCCCACGCTGGCCTCATCGCCTTCGCAAAAGGGCAGCAGCGCGTGGAAGCCCGCCGCCTCCATCCATCCGATCATGTGCGGCGTGGACAGAACCGCAGGCAGTTCCTCGCGCCATGCGGTTAGGGTGTGTTGGAATTCAACGCGCCTCTCGACTTCACCGCGCGCCCCAATGGGAACTGGTTTCGCCATGTCTCAAAATGTAACTGTCAGCTCCGCGTTTGTCACCCATAACAAGTCGTCTTCTCGCGTTCGCTCTGCGTCAGTTCAAGCGCCATCTCCCGTGTAGCGAACGCAGTGTCGCCCTGTGAGTGAATACTGAGGCCAAATAAATAATAGGGCAGGTTCCCTTTACAACGTATCTCGTCGCGCATTTAATAGCGGTTTGGAGAACCTTCCATAGTGGAACTCTATCGGTCGCTGCCGCCTGAGGCTGTGCAGATCCTTCTGGTTCTCTTCTTGTCTTTCCTTATTGGACTGGAGCGTGAGGAGCATAAAGCCGCCGCCGGACACTACGGCTTTGGAGGAGTACGAACGTTCCCGATCATTGGGCTGATCGGGTATTCGATGGCACTTCTTTCCGGGACGCAACTGGTCCCGGTCACGCTGGGGTTCATCGTAATCGCCGGATTTCTTCTGCTTTCGTACTGGCATAAGCTCTCCGCTTCCGAAGCCGCTGGTGTCACCTCGGAAATGTCAGGCCTGGCCACTTACCTGGTCGGAGCGCTCGTCTATTACGGTCACTTTTGGATTGCGACTGCGTTAAGCGTAGCGAGCTTGTTGCTGCTGGAGCTGAAAGTTGTTCTCGAGGAGCTCGCCGGCCGTGTTCCAGCGGAAGAGATTCTCACTTTTGCCAAGTTCCTGCTGCTGTCAGCCGTTATTCTGCCCATTCTGCCCAATCGTGAATTTGGCGCATTCCATATCAATCCCTTCAAGACGTGGCTGGTTGTCGTGGCTGTAAGCGCAATTTCATACGGCAGCTATGTGCTGCAGATAGTGACCAAGGGTCGGGGTGGAATACTGCTTGCGTCTCTGTTGGGGGGAGCATATTCGTCGACGGTTACGACCGTGGTAATGGCCCGCAGGGCCGCGCACGAGGAGCATCCGCATCTGTTCTCCGGTGGCATCTTGATGGCGTCGGGCGTGATGTACCTTCGCTTAGTCGCCCTCCTGGCATTATTCAACGCTAGGCTGATGATGATATTGATGCCCGAGTTCTTAACATTGGCAGGCTTGGCAATTGCTGGCGGCTGGATTTGGTCCCGCAGGCCCGACGCCAGTAGCGCGCAAGTGGAACGCGAGTTTGTACCCAAGAATCCTCTTGAATTGCGGGCGGCCTTTCTGTTTGCTTTCCTCTTTCTGGCAATGGTCACCTGCACCCAACTGGCCGTGGCCTACTTGGGTAGGGCCGGAATCAATACGCTGGCTGCCATCATGGGCGTTACCGACGTGGATCCGTTTATCCTGGGGATCACGCAGACCGCTGGGGCCAACACTCCTCTGAAGCTCGGGGCAGAAGCGGTCTTAATTGCGGCAGCGAGCAACAACTTTGTTAAGGGAATCTACGCTTACGCGTTTGCCGATCGGAAGACGGGCATGCAGAGCCTCTGCCTTCTTGCCGGCCTCGCAGCGCTGGGTCTTGCCCCGTTGTTTTGGATCTAGAGCAACTCCAGAATAGTTGTACTTGGGGAGCGCGGGCCTTCAGGTCCGCGTTAGGGCCGCCCCTGCAATTCTGGCAGTGGAGCAGCTTCACTCCGGGTGTGTTGACAACGGGTGGAGCACGCCTTTCAGGCGTGCACAACTGCCATCGGTTCCTGGATCGCGCTTTAGCGCCTGAGGTAATGTTTGGTTACCCCGCGGCTAAAGCCGATTCAGCCTGAATCCCAGCCTGCACCGCTGAAAGCGGTGCTCCACCCTATACACCAAGTGTGAAACTACTCTAATCGTGTGTATCGCCGCATGTGCGGAAGCGTGCCCTCTATTGAGATTTCTTTGGAAAATGATCGAACGTAGTTGACCAAGTTCCAGAGCTCATCCTGCTTTAACCGGATTGGCTCCGCCGGCATTTGACCGTGGCCATTCTTGAGCACGTAGAAGAGCTCACCGTCGGTTTTGTCCTTCAGAGTCGCCGGATCGCGGAAATCGCCGATCTTGAGCTTCTCATCAACGGCTACATCGCCCTTGCCGTCGCCGTTAGCTCCGTGGCACATCGCGCAGTCATATCCATAATATTTCTTCCCCAGAGCGATCGACTCCGAAGTTGGCTTGACGGGATTGGGCTGACGCGCCGCGTCGGCAGGTATCGGGGCCGAGTTCGACGCCGCTGCTTTCTCGGGAGTTTGGCTTTCCTGGGTTGCTGCAACGAACGGGAAGAGTGACAGTACCAGCAGAATCATGAAAGGCTTCAGCACGGTGGCCTCCTTGTGCCGACGTGTATCGGACAACTAACTGTATAGAATTATCGACCTTCTGAGACAATCTTTCTGTGAGTTGACTCGCATTGAGGTGTGACATCGCGGGGCCGCCGCCAGGGCACGAGGTCACCTTGTCGTGTGCGTTAGGTCCCAGGTTAGTCGGTTGGCCATAGTTTATCCTCCTAGGTTGCGGTGGCGTTTGCCGCCAAGAGCCAGCAGTATCTGTCTACAGGAGATCACATGAAAAACTCAGCCCGATATTACTTCTTCATCATTATTTTCGTAATCTCAGCTGCGATGTTCGTGCCCCCCGGTCGCGCACTGGCGAATAACTTGTCTGGGCCCAGCCCAACCGCGGCGTCACAAGGGCAGGCTCAGTCTGCAACCGACCTGGCGCCGGGCAGCGCCCAACTGATCAATCCCGAGGATTTCCTCAAGATCCTTCAGTCGCCTAAGGGCGACAAACCGCTGATCCTCAACGTTGGTCCCCACCTTCTCTATATGCAGGCGCACATTCCCGGCTCGGAGTACATTGGAGCGGGCTCGGATTCGCAGGGAATCGAATCCTTGCGCAGGCGGGTGAAGACGCTCCGTCGCAATACGTTCATCGTTCTTTACTGCGGCTGCTGCCCCTGGAGCCACTGTCCCAACGTGCAGCCTGCGTACAACGAGTTGCACAAAGCGGGCTTCACGAACGTGAAGGTACTCTACATCGCCGACAACTTCGGAACTGACTGGGTGTACAAGGGCTACCCCACTATCAAAGGCCAATAAAGCCGATGAGAAAAGCTGTCCTGATTGTTGTGGCGATTGTGATCGCATTCGCCGTTTACAAGGTGGGATGGCGGAGTTCTGGGCCCTCCAAGGTCGGTCGCCCGTCGTCTCTGGTTCATTCGGTTGCGCCCGACTTTTCGCTCCGCGATTTAAACAACCAACCGCTGGACCTCGCCAACTACCGGGGCAAAGTTGTGCTGCTCGACTTCTGGGCGACGTGGTGTACGCCTTGCCGAGGCGAAATCCCCCACTTTGTGGAGTTACAGGACAAGTATCGCGAACAAGGCTTGCAAGTGATTGGCATTTCCATGGACGATGACGCGAAGCCGGTTCGCGAGTTCTATCAGCAATTCAAGATGAACTACCCAGTCGCCTTAGGGAATGAAAACGTAGCTGAGGCATACGGAGGCGTGCTGGGGTTACCCGTCGCCTTCCTGATTGGTCGCGACGGCCGAGTTGCGGTCAAGCACCTCGGCGAGGTGGCCATGCCCGTCCTGGAGCAGGAGATCAAAACTCTGCTACAGGCCACGCCCAAGAACAAATAGCGCGTTGGACGGCATTGCGGGGTATATAGTGTGAGGAAACAAAACGGAAATTCCCACATAGCCTCTCTACCTGCGTAGGAAAGCACATGTCAGCCACCGAGAAATTCGTCGCTGCCCGTCAGTTTCTGCTCGACCACAGGACCGACTATGAAAAGGCCTACCGGGAATTTCGCTGGCCCGATCTCACGGACTTCAATTGGGCACGCGACTGGTTCGACGTCTATGCCCAAGGCAATACCAAGACAGCCTTGCGGCTTTGGCGTGAGGGCAAGGACGAAGTCAAGTTCAGCTACCAGGAACTGGCCGAGCGCTCCGATCGCGTGGCGCACTATCTGCAGCGCCAGGGGGTCGAGCCTGGCGACCGGATCGTCCTGTGTCTTCCGAACGTCGCCGCCATTTGGGAGCTCATGCTGGCGGCCATCAAAATCGGCGCGGTCATAGTCCCGACAACAACGCTGGCCACCGAAAGTGAAATTCGCGATCGGCTGGCGCGCAGTGGCGCTCGCATTGTGGTGACGGACGAAACCGCCATGGATCGCATTCCCTCCGATGCCGAGGTCAAACGGATTCTGGTGGGCGGTCAGACCGCTGGATGGATGCCTTACGACGCCGCCCTTGAAGAGACACGAGACTACCGAATCATTCCGACCCGGGCGGACGATCCATTCCTGCTGTACTTCACATCCGGAACCACGGCCAAAGCCAAACTCGTGCTCCACACCCACCAGAGTTATCCGGTGGGTCACCTCTCGACCATGTATTGGATTGGCATTCAGGAAAGCGACATTCACCAGAACATCAGCTCGCCTGGATGGGCCAAGCATGCCTGGAGCTGCTTCTTCGCTCCCTGGAATGCCGGTGCAACGAACTTCGTTTACGAGGCTCCGCGATTTCGCGCCGCGAATGCGCTGCGCGTGCTCGAGGAAGCCGGGATCACCACGCTGTGTGCGCCTCCCACGGTCTGGCGCATGATCATTCTCGAGAGACTGGGACCGAAGCCGCGTGCGTTGCGCGAATTGGCCAGCGCAGGCGAGCCATTGAATCCAGAAGTGATCGAGCACGTCGAGAAGGCTTGGGGGTTGGTCATCCGCGATGGTTACGGCCAGACAGAGACAACAGCCCTCATCGGCAATTCGCCGGGACAGCCGGTGAAGCTGGGCAGCATGGGCCGCCCGCTTCCGGGGTTTCAGATTAGCCTAGTCGATCTGCAGGACAAGGAGTGCGAGGAAGGCGAGGTCGCGGTGAAACTTGATCCCCGGCCTACAGGCCTGATGACCGGCTATCTGGACGATCCCGAGCTCACGCGGGTCGCGATGCAAAATGGTCTGTACCACACGGGAGATCAGGCCTCTCTCGACGAGGGGGGCTACTTCTTCTTCGTGGGCCGAGCCGACGACGTGTTCAAGAGCTCCGACTATCGAATCAGTCCGTTTCAGTTGGAGAGCATCCTGATGGAGCATCCCCTGGTGGCAGAAGTCGCGATTGTTCCGAGTCCCGACCCTTTGCGCACCAACGTCCCAAAAGCCTTCATTGCCATCGTAGCTGACGCGCGTCCTTCCGAGGAGATTGCCCGCGAGATCTTGCTCTTCGCGAAGGAGAAGCTGGCTGGGTATGAGAGAGTGCGGAAGCTCGAATTTCATGACCTGCCCAAGACGATCTCGGGGAAGATACGCAGGGCCCAGCTACGCAAGATGGAGGCCCAACGCGTAAAGGACGAGCAACGGGGTCCGCTGGAGTTTTGGCTCAAGGATTTTGAGTGAGAAGCGGAGATGCCGGATGCAGACCCGTATTCCGGCTACCGGAGCGATACGCAATACGCGGCAGTATTCGCTTCGCGCTATTGAATCGTGGATGCTCCGCGAATCGCGAATCAGGGCTGCGCTTCGCGCAGAAGTTCCTGCAGGTAGTCCTTCCAGATCGCCGGAAAGCTGGCGAACAGCCTGGGATCGTACGCCTCGTGACTGACCAGGCCGAGGTCGAATCTGTTCGCCAGGATCTTCGCCACAATCGTCTCGCCCAATGCAATGTCCAGCGTCACGAGTGAAGCTTCTGGTCTGTGCGTCCGCCTAGAAGGTCGTAGTTGGTCCCAGTTAATCATGAATGGTAGTTATTATTTATATAAAAACAAGTCATTTGATTCATGACACAAGCTTTTGTAGGCTTGCTGTAGGGCGAATAAAAAAAGGAGGATGTCATGAGCTGTGTCGAATACGAGAGGGTAGAGATTGAGGAATCCACGGGTGAGAAGCAAGGCGACGCCCAGAAGCCGAAACTTTTCGCCGTGCCGAGCGGTCGAGTGCGTCCTGGCGACCAGGCCGCTCGCGTCGTCGCTAAAATCCTGGATTTTGAACTGGCGCAAGGATCGATGCCAGCTTAAGCTGCGAGACCGGTGTTTTTCCGGGACTGCATCACACTTGCGGACGCAGGGATCGGTCCCTCAACATCGAAAACCACTCACCACGGAGGCACGGAGGATACACAGTTCTAGTTTCTACGGAGTCTTCTCTGCGATCTCCGTGTCTTTGTGGTGCATTCTTATCTCAATAGGTGGGTCACAGACCAAGTGACTCCTTGCATCCCTTTCTCCTTTCCCGTTACGATGACGGGATTCGTAACAACGGAGGATCGTCGATGCGCCGTCTGCTTGCGCTTTGCGCAATTGTATTTTTGTCGATTGCAGTGAACTCGGCTGCACAGGTCAACCCAGCCCTTGTCGGCGGTATGAAGTGGCGGCAGATTGGGCCGTTCCGTGGTGGCCGTGTACTGGCGGTCACTGGAGTTCCCGGCGATCCCAACACCTATTATTTTGGCGCCGTCGCCGGGGGGATCTTCAAAAGCATCAACGGCGGCCTCAGTTGGACCCCGACCTTCGACCATCAGGACGTCTCCTCGATCGGCGCCATCGCGGTGGCGGATTCCGATCACAACATCCTTTACGCAGGCAGTGGCGAAGCTTGCCTGCGCGGCAACATCTCTTACGGTGATGGAGTTTACAAATCAACCGATGCCGGTCAGACATGGACGAACGTTGGGCTCAAAGACACGCGCCACATCGGGGCCGTCATCATTGATCCTCGAGACCCGAACATTGTTTTGGTCGCTGCCCTCGGACACGCGTGGGGCCCGAATTCTGAACGTGGTGTTTTCCGCACCGCCGACGGCGGCAAGACCTGGCAGAAGGTCCTCTACAAGGACGACGATACCGGAGCGATTGATGTTGTGTTCGATCCCAGGAACTCCAGCGTGGTTTACGCCGCGCTGTGGCAGGTTCGCCGCCAGCCCTGGTACTTCAACAGTGGCGGCCCGGGCAGCGGTCTCTACAAATCCGTGGACGGCGGACTCACCTGGAAGCAACTGGTCGGTCACGGCTTGCCAGAAGGCGACCTCGGTCGCATTGGTATTTCGGTTTCGGGCGCGGACTCCAATCGCGTTTATGCGCTCATCGAAGCCAAAGAAGGCGGGCTGTATCGCTCCAATGATGCGGGCAACTCGTGGACGCGCGTGAACGAAGATGAACGCTACCGGCAGCGCGCCTGGTATTTCAGCCACGTATTCGCCGATCCCAAACAGGTGGACACAGTTTATGTGCTGAATACTGGCGCGTTCCGCTCCAACGACGGGGGCAAGACTTTCGAGTTGCTGCCGGCGCCGCACGGCGACCATCATGGGCTTTGGATCGATCCTACCAACCCGCAGCGCCTTATCAACAGCAATGACGGCGGGGCTACGATTTCCGTGGACGGCGGGAAGACCTGGACGCAGCAAAACAATCAGCCCACTGCGCAGTTCTACCATGTCGCCGTCGACAACCACTGGCCCTATCGCGTCTATGGAGCGCAACAGGACAACAGTACGGTTGCAATCGCCAGCCAGTCGGACGATGGGGTGATCGCGCGCCAGGACTGGTACGAAGTTGGCGGCGGCGAAAGCGGATCTATTTCCCCCGATCCGCGTGATTCTGAGATCGTGTACGCAGGTTCGGACGGAGCCACCATCACCCGCTACGATCACCGCACCAACCAGATGGAGGATGTCTCGCCTTACCCGCTGGATACCTCGGGCAACGGCGCGGGCGAACTCAAGTACCGTTTTCAGTGGACCGAACCGGTGTTGGTGTCGGCCTACGATTCGAACGTCATCTACAGCGCATCCCAGTTTGTGCTCAAGAGCAGCGACCAGGGCCGCAGTTGGAATCCCATCAGCCCTGATCTGACGCGCAACGACAAGAGCAAGCAAAAGCCTTCCGGTGGCAATATCACGTTGGACATTACGAGCGTCGAGTATTACGACACAGTCTTTGCGCTTGCCGAGTCGCCGTTGCAGAAGGGAATGCTGTGGGCGGGAACCGATGACGGCTTGATTCAACTGACGCGCGATGACGGCAAGGCCTGGGAGAATGTCACGCCGAAAGATATGCCGGAGTGGAGCATGGTCAGCATTATCGAGGCTTCGCCCCACGACGCCGGCACCGCGTATGCCGCGATTGACCGCCACAAGCTCGACGATTTCAATCCGCTGATCTATAAGACCCACGACTTCGGAAAGAGTTGGGCCCGCATCACAAACGGAATACCGGCCGGTTCTTACGTGCGATCTGTGCGCGAAGATCCCAAGATGAAGGGATTGCTCTACGCGGGTACAGAGACTGGGGTATATTTTTCCGCTGACGATGGCGCCCACTGGCAATCGCTGCAGTTGAACCTACCGACTTCGCCGGTCCACGACCTGGCAGTCAAAGACGATGATCTTGTGGCCGCCACGCATGGCCGGTCGTTCTGGATACTCGACGATCTCAGCCCTCTGCGACAGGCGAATTCCGCGATTGCAACTGAGGACTTCCACCTTTATCGACCTGCCACGGCGATACGCCTGCACTTCTCTGACGAGGTCGACCGCAAACGCCCAGTGGGAGACAATCCTCCGAAAGGCGCAATTCTGGATTACTACCTGAAGGCGAAACCGGCAGATAAAGAACAGATCACTATTGAGATCTTAGACACGCAGGGCAAGCTTGTGCGTAGGCTTTCCAATCGCAAGGAGCGCAAACAGGAACAGCCTCCCGAGTGGCCCGACCGCGAGAAGCCCGCGGACCTGCTGCCGGCAGACGCCGGCATCAACCGCTTCGCCTGGGACTTCCGTTACGATCCTCCCGCCCAGACTCCAGGAGCGTTCTACTCGGGCGAGCCGCCGCGGGGTCCTCTGGTGATTCCCGGAACTTACCAGGTAAAGCTCACCGTCAAAGGCATGAGCCAGACCGTCTCTTTGGAGGTAAAGATCGATCCGCGAATACAGAATTCAGTTACGAGCGCGGACATGCAAAAGCAGATCGACCTTGCGCTCAAGGTGCAGCAAGACGTAGACGCGCTGCATCGGGCCGTCAACCAGATACGCGAACTTCGAACCAATTTGCAGACCCTGCAAAAGTGGGCCGGTGAAGGTTCTTCCAGTAGTGAAGTTCTCTCTGCCGCCCGTGCTCTCGATCAGAAGATGACTCCGGTTGAGGAGAGTTTGATACAGGTAAAGATGAAGAGTTCGGAAGGCAACCTGCGCTATCCCAATATGCTCAACGAACAGTACGCCAGCTTCAACGATCTGGTGCAGGGTGTCGACGGATCGCCGACCGCGCAGCAGTTGCTGGTGTTCGACGAATTGCACTCCCGGCTGAGCACACAATTGTCAAGCTGGCAGGAGATCGTGCGGGTTGAAGTCCCCGCCCTGAACGACCTGATGCGCAAGCACGGAGTGCCGACGCTTGCCGTCGGCAGCGGCCAGGGTGAGTAGCGCGGGCCAGCATTGGTCGCGGCAAAACGGTTCGACTCGGCATGCACGGAACTCCTCGAAGGAACGTGCCTGCGGGAAAGGGCCGGACTTGTTGTGGACATGGTTTGCGGCAAGTATAAGCGGAATAAACGATACTCGGCGGAGGCTATAGCGGTTCCGGGATTAGTGTATCGGCTCGTTCGGGTAGTGCGGCGCTTCAGCGCCGCGTTCGCCGCGCCCAAAGGCCACGCCTAAGCAGCTGAGGTCGATGACCTCAGCTGCTTAGGCGATTTTTCTTCTTGTCGCATACGCGGGCCTGAAGAGGGTGTGTGAGAACCGTGCCGCCCATACGGGGCTCGCACAAGATTTCCCACTTTACCCAGGACTCCGCTTCGCTCCGTCCTGGGCTAACTGCAATTCCACCCCTTCGGGGTTCGATTTTCGTGTGTCATACTCCACCAGCGAAGACCGAACTTAGTTCTCACACACGCTCTGAAGGCCCGCACTACCCGTGCAATCCGGACACACCTAATGCGGAACTGGTCTAGAATAGCTTTCCCGATACCATGCCACAAAAGACAGCTAATTATGTCCAATAGCGGGGAGGCCTATGATAAATCGATGTCTAAGTGATACCATCTCTGGGGTATTTCAGTGTAGCCCGCATGGTGGTCAGTGAAAGGACAACATGGACATTCAAAGCATATTGGCACAACTCAGACAAGAACTTGAACAAATCGACAAGGCAATTGCAGCCCTTGTGGGACTAGGTTCCCAACCCGCACGCCGCGGTCGCCCGCCGAAGGTAAGCCAGGTTAAGCCAGCCAGCGGCCGGAAACGTCGTCACATGAGCGCGGCGGCGCGAGCCAGGATCGCAGCGGCAAAGAAAGCATGGTGGGCAAAGCAGAAGGGCAAGGGTCCCAAAAAGGCGGCGCCTGTCTCCAAGAAGTCGACAGGCCGGCGGCCGATGAGTCCAGCCATGCGGAAGAAGTTGTCGGCAATGATGAAGGCCAGATGGGCGGAGCGAAAGAGGGCGGCATAGAGTGCTAACACGGTTTCAGGGTTAGTGCATCCGCTTGGGCGGGTAGTGTGGGCCTCCACGCTCGCGTCGAGGCCGTCTGCACAATTCCTAGCGTCAGCCGCTGAGGTCGTCGACCTCAGCGGCCCCTACAGACGTGTGATGTACTCCCACGGCAAGTCGGGCAGCCTCTCACGCATGGAGATGAACAGCCTTACGTCCATGCGAAACCCGTCGAAGCCCCTGTAGAGCCAGAACTTCATCATGTCATAGACTCCCCGGCTGACCTTGGAATTGTCCCCAGTTAAGATTGGCCTGCTTCTCTGCAAACGAGGCTTTATAGCGGTTCCGGGATTAGTGTATCCGCTCGTTCGGGTAGTGCGGCGCTTCAGCGCCGCGTTCGCCGCGCCCAAAGGCCACGCCTAAGCAGCTGAGGTCGATGACCTCAGCTGCTTAGGCGGTTTTTCTTCTTGTCGCATACGCGGGCCTGAACGCCCGCACTACCCGTGCAATCCGGATACACCTAATGCGGAACTGGACTAGCCGCTGAGGTAAGGGCTCTGGTTACCTCAGCGGCTAATGCCGATTCAGATGCAACTCTCAAATGCACCGCTGAAGCGGTGCTCCACCCGGATACACCAACTCAGAATCTGCTCTAGCGCACGATGAGGGTGATCCTCGACCTGGTCGGATTGGAACCTCGATCGCGTGACGAACGAGTACTATCTTCACCGGTTCTTTTTTGCAGCCTTGGTATGCACGCCTGAAAGGCGTGCTTCACCCAGCAGCGGATACAAGAACTCAGGAATTGCCTTAATGCCCTTCAATTCATCGAATTCGGCCATGGTGCCGAACATGACCTTGCGGTAGTGGCGGATGTTGTTGCCGTTGTCGGCGGTCAGCGAATCGTAGTGCGGACTCAGACGGATGACGTTTACGCCCCGCCCTTGGATGTAGTCAAGCTTCGATGTGATGCCCTTCAGGTCGCCGATGCTGTCATCGTTCGAGTCCTCGAACGATCGCGGACAACCCTGGTAGCCGATGGCTTCCCTTCACCACTTGGGCGCCAATAGCCTTTGGCGGTGCATGGGTCACTATCCGTTCGGATAGAGCAGCTATCTGAGCAGATAGTGAAATGGCTGCCGGTCACGTCCTTCATTCATTCATGTCCAGCGCTAAGTCCCTGTCTAACATAGGGCCAAGAAGTCACGATAGCTACTTTGTCGAATGGAAGCCAGAGTGCAATTGTTCCTATTAAGACAGGGTAAGGACACTCTGGGAAATACTCTTCTTCGATTCAGCATCGACAAGCTGTGAAGCAATGTGCAATTAGCACGAAAGCTTTCGGTGTCGAAGCCTCCAGTTGTTGAAGAACATAAAGGAAAGTTGTTATGGCAAAAAGAGCCCTTGTTGCAGCGGTGAACGACTATTCGACCTGGAATGGCGGGGTGACGATCGGCAGCTTGACGCTTACCGCGCCCAACCTTCACTGGTGTTTAGCCGACGCCAACGACTTTTCCCAATTATTGAAAGATGCCTTCATCTTCGATGAGGTCACGGTACTGCAGGACAGCCAGGCGACATCGCAAGCGATCCTGTCCGGAATTAGCGGTTTGCTGGCGAAGAGTCAGGCAGGAGATGTAGTGTGCTTTTATTTTTCCGGGCACGGGGGTAGGCTGCCCGAGAATCCTGGCGATGCCACTACGCGTTACTACGAGGCCATTGTCCCTTACGACGGACAGTTGGTCATAAGCTCGCAAATCGCGAATATTGCGCAAACGCTGCAGCCCGACTTCATCAACTTTACCCTGGTACTCGACAGCTGCAATTCCGGGGGGATGTACTTATCGCCAGACTCGCGGGCATTTGTGTGGGACAGCGCTTCGGCCGAGGCGTTTCGCAATAGTTGCAGTGCGATTGTCCCCTGGATTTGCTTGCCGGACCCTAGCGCCCTGGACAATAACGTGTCCAATCTGCAGTTGCCCGACAAGGGAGTCTGCACGATGTCGGTCGACGCATCCAAGGACAATCCGAACGATGCCAAGGCAACTTTGCTGAGCGCCTGCGACTACGGCGAAGAGTCGGAAGAACGCTCCGAACTAGGCCATGGTTTCTTCACCAAGGCGATGCTGGACGCTGTTAACCAGTCCAACTTTCAGATCAGCCATACGGACCTGCTGGCTGCTTTGCAAAAGGGAGTCGCGGGGTACGTGTCAACCTATAGCACGCCTTCGCAGACGCCGCAATTGCGAGGGCGGCCGGTCCGGTTAGAGGAAAACTTCCTGGCGGGGTGGAACTACAGTATTTGAGAGCCGTAGGGGAGCAGTTGTCTGTGACGGGGCCCACTCGAACCGAGTGGCAATGAAAGGTGCAATCATGCTGATAACAAAAATGCACAATGGTGCCTTGACACGTAGGAGGTCGGATGATACCGTCCCAGCGATTTTGCAGCTCCGGTCTCAGCATTCCGGTCTGAATCATAGAAAGATCTTAGTCGCCTGTCCACCGATCCCACGCGTTGATCGCTGTTCAGTGCTCGCAGGGGTTACTCAGTTCCTGATTATTGCGGCGACGGACCTCAGTAACGGAATAACCGACCCGGTCGGCGATTTTGCCGACACGCTGGTTTCTAGATAACAACGTATCACTCACAACCTGAATAGGAGGACACATGGCCGACATACAACCAAGCGTGCTTGCCAATGCGATTATGGGCAAGCTTTACGATGTACTAACGAATGGCGACGAGACCGTGCCGAAATCAGCCGACAACTTCTTCAGCTGGTGTACGCCTGGAATTCCGGTGGATGCAGAGGATTTCCGATTCCTGTCACAGGGACTGACTGGGGTCGTAACGCCCCAAGCGGCTGCAAATCTCGCGGCAGTATCAGCCCCGGCTGCGGGCAGTCCGGCACCAGGAGCGGCGGCCGCGGCGGCCCCGGCGAAGCCGCAGCTCACCCCAGACCAATTGAACCAGCTGCGAGCGCAGGACACGAACGCGGTCTATCAACAGGCCGAAATGCTGGCTCGCATCGTGGACTTCGTGCCGGATCTCGCGCAGATCAACAACGCGCAGTTCGCCCAATTCAGTGTGGCAAACAATGAAGGTACACTCTCCGATCGGTATAAGCTGGTCCTTCAGATGAGCCAGGTCATGGATCAGGAGCTTGATCAAGCCACCAAGGACAAGATCGCAAAATTCAGAGGATTGCTTCAGACGACGACCCAGCACACCGATCTGGTGACCGGCGATGTGACTCCAGTGACGGGTCCAAGTCCTTTGGTGCAGCTCTATAACACGAAAATGGCCGCTTACGACTCCGCAGCCTTGACATACAACATGGCTCGCATCAATGCTTTGGCAGCCAACGATCCAGCCGCCGTGCAGAACTGGGCCATCAACGCCAGCATCCTGCGTGATCAAGTCAAGGCAGCGATGGATGATTGGATCACGAACGGCTACAAGGATGACTACGAGGAAATCGCCGCTTATATTAGCCAGGTGATGCAGAGAGATATGGCGCTGCTCAAACAGGAATACGAACAGGATCTGCAAAACGCCACGCTGACTGGTATCTCATCGGGGAGTGATTTCTACTACACTGCACTCGCGCCCGCTGATTTTGCCCAGTCCGCGGGATGGAGCAACTTTTGGTTCAACATCGGTGACTTCAGCAACTATTCCAACTCGTCGTTTAGTGCCAGTGGATGGCAGGAGCAGGCCGGCGGCAGCTTCATGGGTCTATTCGGTGGCGCCGAGAGTGCGAGCAGCAAGCAGAGCCGGGTCGCTTCCAACAGCGGTTTTGACTCGAGCAACTTCTATCTGAGCTTTTCAATCTGTCAGATTCCGATCGTCAAACCGTGGTTCAAGGATGCGTTTCTTCTGAGCAAATGCTGGCGCTTCGACCAGACCAATCCGGACTATAAGAACCTGATGATCAGCGACGCTGGTAAACCGCCAAAGGGTTACCTCCCGGCGTATCCAACGTCTATCGTGTTCATCAAGGATCTTTACCTGAAGATCGACAAGAATTCCGGTGCTGGGAGCTTTATTCAGCAACAGCAGTCGTCGTCTGCTGGCGGCGGCGGGGTGGTTGCCCTGGGCCCGTTCACCCTGGGGGGAAGCGCGTCTCACTATTCCGCCAGCGGCTATTCGCAGCAGAGCATGAAGGTAAATTGGGATAGTCAGGGCCTATCGATCCCGGGCATGCAGATCGCCGGCTTCAAGTGTCATGTGATCTCGCAGAAATGCCCCGATCCCGACTCCAGCATTACGGCTTGGATCTAACAGGTCCAGCAGAATGGCGCCATGCGCCGGATGTTATGCGGCGACCAGTGTTCCGGTTGCCGCATGACGTCTCCTACCGAAAAGGACGTTGAGGAGGCAGCGTTATGGATGCTACGGCACAACTGGCGCTCATGACGAAGTTGAAGATAATCTTCGAAAAAGACGATATCTTTCTCAGTTTTCCGGTGACGATGGCGGGACTGAGTTATACTCCGGAGCAACTGACGTTCGTTCCGATGGTCCAGGATATGCCCCATTTCCTGGAGTTCTCGGAACTTACCAACGCGTTGCCAACTGGGGCCCTGTTTCAACCGTCTCTCGATGACAGCAGTCTGCTAGGCAGTGAATACCTTAAGATATTGAAGTCCGCACAACTCGCCCAAGGTGCTCTCACAGCTCAGCAGAATACAGACCTCCAGCAGGCGCGGGCGCTTCTCTATGCGCAAGATCCAGATGGTCTGCCTACACCCAGCACGTCGGTCATTGCGTACCAGCAGTATCAGCAGGCATGGTTCAAAGCTACGCAGAACTATAAGGCAGCACAGACCACCGCTCAGATGTCTACCGATCCACAAGTTCAAGCACAATGGCAAAACACGGACGAACCCCAGCTCCGAGCGCAGGTGGATGCTGCGGAAAACGATTGGGTCATCAAAGGCTTTAAGGCGCAGGTGGAGCAAGCCATGCAGGTGGAGCAGAGATGCGCAGCCCAGTCGCCTTCGCTGGTATTTGCGGATTGGCTTTCGCAGTGTAACGCTGACCTTGCTAGCTTCACAGACCCCAGTACCAACCAGTCATTCCTCCCCACCATCTTCTCGCCTCACGACGTGCTGGAGCAAGCCGAGTGGCCGCCTTTGAGCATCACAGGCGCCGAAATCCCAAACTTGGTCAGTCAGGCCCCGGCGGAACTCACGAAGGTCGTGGGCACTACCTCGGGGAGTTCGATTGTCGACTCAGTTACCTTTGAATACTGCTCCGTGTCGTTGACCCGTACCTGGTTCCGGCCGGACGTGTTCTGGTCGCAATTCTGGCGCTTCCCCGATTCAGCAACCCAGCTGAGCGATGGGAACGTTCCCGCGCAAGGCGAGTGGCCTGCTTACATCACGGCTGTGATCTTCGCTCGCAATGTCGTCGTGACAATGCACAACAATGCACAGGCCGCAACGCCGACGGTGCACCCTATTTTGATGCACCCCATTTTTATGATTGCGACGCACGTCACGCCGGCCGCTAAGCCAGCACCAGTGCCTCATCCCGCCCCTGCACTTTTCCCTCACCCGATGGTGATGATGGCTCACCCGGCCGCTGAGCCGGAGCCAATACCCCATGCTGGCCCCGCGCCGCCATGGGCTCACCCGATGGTGATGATGGCTCATCCGGCCGCTCAGCCGGCGCCAGTACCCCATGCTGCCCCCGCACCGCCATTGGCTCACCCGACGGTGATGGCGATTCACCCTGCCGCATTTGCCCGGCTAAACGCCTCCACGTTCGCGAGTATACCGGCGACTGCTCAGCCGGCGTCAGCGGCTCCAGGACCGGGCGCCGCACCTGCGGGCGCGAGCCAGCAGCCACCGCCAGGGCCAGCTCAAGTCACGATCCTGGCATTCATTTGCAAGCGCTTGCCGAAGTGTCCGAACCCAGACCCGACTCTCAACTGGGGCTAAGGGCTGGCAGCTATTCGGTTAGACAGGTCTACAGCAACAGACATCGCGTAGGATCAGGAGAATGCAATGGCTGAATTTCTTCCCGCGGTTCAATATGTACTGCTAAATGAAGGCGGCTTTACCAACAATCCGAGTGATCCGGGAGGGGCGACGAATTTCGGCATCGAGCAGCGCGAGATGCCCGGCGTCGACATCCGAAGCATCACCCGCGACCAGGCCATATCGTTCTATCTGTCGAACTACTGGAACAAGGTTCTTTACGCGAACCTCGCTTCGCAGCAGGTGGCCACGAAGTTGTTCGACATGCATGTCAACCTTGGTCTGAATCCCGCAGTCAGGATCGCGCAGCATGCATTGGGATTCCAGGACGCGAATGTCGACGGCGATATGGGGCCGGTGACCGTAGCGGCCGTCAACGCCGCCAACCCGGGTTCATTTCTCTCTGCGGTCGTGGGCTTGGTGGTCAGCCATTACAAATTCCTAGAAGCAAAGAATCCCAAGCTAATGGCGTTCGACCGCGGCTGGATGGCCCGGGCCAATAAACTGCCGCCACCTGACGCGCCAGCGGTGGCTTCAACGACAGCTTAAGGCCGAGCGTGGTTTCGCACTACGTGATAGTCCCGTGTGCAGAGTGGTTCATTTGGGCCAAATTGTGGCTTGGCTAGGGCGTGTTAACACTAACTAGGTATCTCAGAGCTTCGACGATCAGGGCGAAGTGAAGGAAGGCAAGGAAGACCAAGTCGAGTTTATCGAAGCGCGAGAAGATGCGCCGAAAGCCTTTCAGCCGGCGGAACAGCCGCTCGATTTCGTTGCGCCGACGATACATGGCCTTGTCGTACTGCCAAGGCTCGAGACGCTGCGGGCGGGGTGGAACCACTGGAAGGAAGCCGAAGTCTAGCGCCAGTTGCAGGGTTTCATTGTCTTCGTAAGCGCGATCCATGATCAGATGCAAGGGCGCGGGTAAGGGGCCGATGCCACCCAGCAGTTTGCGGCCCTCGATAGTGTCGGAGGCCTGTCCGGGGGAGAGGGCGAAGGTTATGGCCGTTCGAGCATCTGCGGCAACCATATGAATCTTGGTGGTCCATCCGCCACGCGACTTGCCGATGGCCTGGGGTCCGTTTTTTTTAACGCGCCGGTGCCGTCGGGATGGACTTTGACGATGGTCGAATCCAGACTCACGGCCTCGATGCGAATGCGCACCACCTGCTCGCGCTGCAACTGCTCGAAGACCTGATCCAGCACGCCGTTCTTGGACCAGCGGTTCATGCGGGTGTAGATGGTGTGCCAAGGTCCGAAGCGTTTGGGCAGGCCGCGCCACTTGCAGCCGTGCTCGGCCACATAGAGCAACGCGTTCAGCAGTTGCAGGTTCTTGACCTTTACGTTGCCGCGTTGGCGGGGAAGAGTGGAAGCAATATGCTGGTACTGCGCTTCGGTAATCTCCATGTGCGCAGCATATCACAGAATCGCATTTAGTGTTAACACGCCCTAGAGCAGTTTCACTCCGGGTGTGTTGGGCAACGGGTGGAGCACGCCTTTCAGGCGTACACAACTCCTGCCAGTTCCGGATCGCGCTTTAGCGCCTGAGGTAAGGTTTTGTTACCGCAGCGGCTGAAGCCGATTCAGCCTGAATCCTAACCTGCACCGCTGAAGCGGTGCTCCACCCTATACACCAAATGTGAAACTGCTCTAGCTAGGTGATCCCGGCGCCAAAAGAGGGGCGAACCCTTCTCGAACTATTTCGTCCCGTTGGGATACACCAGAATCTTGCTGGCCTCGCCGGTTTTCAGGAGCTCCATGCCAGACGCAAAATCTTTCATTGCTATCCGATTCGTGATGACGGGATGCAGGGCGAGTTTGTTGGCTTTGAGCAGCGCGGTCATCTGGTACCAGGTCTGATACATACGGCGACCGTTGATGCCTTGCACGGTCGCGCCTTTGAAGATGACTTCTTCCGCGAGGTTGAGTTCGACTGGCTTGGAGGGAATTCCGAGCAGCGACATGCGGCCACCGAGACGCAGAATCTTGAATCCTGTTCGGATGGCTTCGGTGCGCCCGGCCATCTCCAGCACGACGTCGACGCCGGTGCCGCCGGTGTTGTCCATTACGGTCCGGTAGACGTCGTCCTTGGTGGGATCGAGGACGAAGTCGGGCTTCATCTGCTTGGCGATCTTGCGGCGATGTTCGTTCACTTCGAGCGCGTAAATCTGGGTGGCTCCGCAAGCGCGCGCCACGGCAATGGAGAACAGCCCGATGGGGCCGCAACCCGTGATGGCGACGCTCTTGGCCGCGATCTCGCCCGCCAGCACGGTGTGCACCGCGTTGCCCAGTGGATCGAGGATGGAGGCGTACTCCGGCAGGATGGAAGGGTCGAGCTTCCAGATATTCGACTCGGGAATGACGACGTACTCGGCGAAGGCGCCGTTGGTGTCAACACCGATGATCTTTACGTGCTGGCAGATGTGCGCCTCGCCGATGCGACACTGCAGGCACTTGCCGCACGCCACGTGCATTTCGGCGGAGACGAAGTCGCCTTCCTTGACGCTGGTCACTTCGTCGCCGACGGCTTCGACCGTGCCGCAGAACTCGTGGCCGGGAATCAACGGCGGATGAATGCGGCGCTGCGCCCACTGGTCCCACTGATAAATGTGCAGGTCGGTGCCGCAGATGGACGCCATCTTGACCTTGACCAGAACGTCGGACCGGCCATATTGCGGTATAGGAACTTCGCGGATTTCCGTGCCCGGTGCGGACGTGGGCTTAACGACAGCAAGCATAGTATTCGACATGAGGATGGCCCTTGGACTGGGCTCCCACCTTCGCCAAAGTCGGGCGACAGGATAGGGCACCCGCGCTACGTCGGCCCAGTGAGATTAGAAAGCGGTGGGCAAACCGTAAAGTTTAACACGGCAACGAAGAGCGATTAGCGGGCGGAGTCGGACTCCCACCCTTCTGCAGGCTCAGGGCACGCTCCTTTCGCCAAAGGCGGGCGAAAGGTTGGGGTACCTGAGCGCGCCGCTGTAACGGGGTGAAGAAACCGCAGATCCCCTCGGCTTCGCTCGGGGCAGGCACTTCGGCTGCGTTCGCTGCACTCCCTCTCAAGATGACAGAGCGAGAGGGATTGCCCAGCGAGGGGCAGCCGGCGAAGGCCAGTGAGGGGCTGCGAAGGGACTGTCATCTACATACAGTCAAGCCGCCCGCAGCCCCTTGCCGGTCCCTACAGGAAGGCATAGCTTACAGCGAAATCGGGATTCACGAGACAGACGTCTGCGTGAATATCCTCTGCGACTTCGAGCGGCGTATAGCTGTCAGTTCGGATGGTGAGAAAGCAGAGCATGCAGATGCTCTCTCTGTCAGACGTGCGAGTGAAGGGAAGCTGAGGGTCTGGACTGGACATACGGAACTCCCAAAGGCCCGCAGAGTTCGGGGAGCAAATCTCTGGCGAATCCTACGGACTACCGTCATTCGTCTGCTCCAAACAGTATGTCCTTGATATGCCAATCGTCGATGATTAGCGTCACCAGTCACTGTGATCAACAATCGCGGCGGTATGAAAATCAAACCGACTCCCCCCGGCGGACGTTCTATCCACCCACCCGTCGCGCGCCCCCCTTTGAAGCTGCTAGGGCAGATTCTGAGTTGGTGTATCCGCGTGGAGCACGGCATCAGCGGTGCTTTTGGGAGTTGTCTCTGAACTCGGCTTTAAGCCGCTGAGGTAACCAGAACCCTTACCTCAGCGGCTAAAGCGTCGCCTTTTTTGCAGCCTTGGTATGCACGCCTGAAAGGCGTGCTCCACCCGGAAGCGGATACAAGAACTCGGGAATTGCTTTAGAATGGCGGCTTTCCGAAGGAATACAGGTGCCTCCCACTCTTAAGAACGGCCAAGATCTGCTACATCGAGGTTCCCGCCACTGACGTTGCGCGCTCGGCCGACTTCTATCAGCGGGTCTTCGGGTGGAATGTCAGGCAACGCGGCAATGGCAGCACCGCCTCGACGACTCGGTCGGCGAAGTGAGCGGTACCTGGACGCTGGGACGACCGCCGTCTTCGCAGCCCGGCCTTCTGGTTTACATCATGGTCGACAGCGTGGCGGCCACGTTGGAGAAGATCGTCGCCAACGGTGGCGAGATCGTGCAGCCCATCGGCGCGGATGCGCCGGAGATCACTGCCCGCTTCCGCGATCCCGGGGTAATGTGATCGGCCTGTATCAGGAACCAGGTTGACGGAGCGTCAGAATCTGACTCTTTCGAATCCCATCCTGCTCTTGCTTCGTTCGTCGAAGCGGTTCACCACGGAGGACACGGAGTTTCGGTTTTACGCCAGAAGTACCTTTCTTATTATCGAACGTATACGACACGCCCGCGATAGTCAGCACCGCTTTCCCCGGCGATCTTGCTCCGCGACCCTCCAAGCCGGAGCCCACATTCGGACACCTGCCGGAAATTCGCCCGCCCTTCGAATCATCGAAGGCCTTCACGTCGTTGTGCCTTATGTAGTGGCCCTTCTTGGTCTCGCGGTCCGCCTGGCGGATGTCCGCCAGCGAGAGGGCCAGGGAGGTTACATGTTGACTTTCTGCTTAGGGCACCGCCTCCGCTAAAATAGGGTATGGGTCCGCGTTAGCGGCCATGTGGGGTAGTTTGTCTTTGTTGCAATTCACGGAAACCTATGACGTGGTTGTGGTAGGCGCCGGGCACGCTGGATGCGAAGCTGCTATGGCCGCGGCACGCATGGGCCTGAAGACCGGGCTCTACACCCTCAACCTCGACCTCATTGCGCAGATGTCGTGCAATCCCGCTGTCGGCGGAATTGCCAAGGGCCATCTGGTGCGCGAGGTGGACGCCCTGGGCGGCATCATGGGCGAGGTGACGGACGGGGTCGGCATCCAGTTCCGGTTGTTGAACACTTCGCGCGGGCCGGCGGTGTGGTCTCCGCGAGCGCAATGCGACAAGCAGCAATACCGGTTGAAGATGCGGGAGCTTTTGGAATCGGAGCCCAACCTCCACATCAAGCAGGCCGAAGTGGCGGAACTGATAGTGGAGGAAAGTCCCCGCCCTAGCCAAAAGCTGGCTAGAACGGGGCACCCGGCGGAGCTGATAGTCGAGGAAGTTTCAAGTTTCGAGTTTCAAGTTTCAAGTGACGATGGTGTGCAGCCTCCACTTGAAACTCGAAACTCGAAACTCGAAACCTCTCGCGCCGTTCGCGGAGTGAGGCTGCGCGACGGGCGCACCGTTTCCGCGCAGGCGGTCATTATTACCACCGGAACATTTCTGAACGGGCTGATCCACTGCGGCGAGCAACAGTATCCTGCCGGGCGAAGCGGCGAGCCCAATGCGGTATTGCTGGGCGAATCGCTGAAGGCGCTCGGCCTGCGGGGCTGCCGCTTGAAGACCGGCACACCGCCACGCCTCGATGGACGCAGCATCGACTGGTCGAAGTTTAAGGTGCAGCCCGGCGACGACGATCCCACGCCGTTCAGCTTTCGCACGCGGCGGGTGGCGCACCACGACAAGCAGGTGCCGTGCTACATCGCGTTCACCACGCCGGAGACGCACCGCATCATCCGCGAGAACGTGCATCGCTCGCCCATGTACAGCGGGCAGATCCAAAGTATCGGACCGCGATATTGTCCGTCGATTGAAGACAAGATCGTCAAGTTCCCCGACAAGGAAACGCACCAGCTCTTCCTCGAGCCCGAAGGGCTGAACACGCACGAGATTTACGTCAACGGCATGAGCACCTCGCTGCCAATCGACGTGCAACTCGCCATCATTAAGTCGATTCCCGGGCTGGAGAACGCCGAGATGCTGCGCCCGGGTTATGCCATCGAATACGATTCCATCGACCCGACCGAACTGCAACGCACGCTGGAGACCAAGAAGATCGCGCGCCTGTTTCTGGCGGGCCAGATTAACGGCACCAGTGGCTACGAGGAAGCGGCGTGCCAGGGCATCATGGCGGGCATCAACGCAGCCCTGAAGGTTAAGGGCGAGCCGCCACTAATTCTCGACCGCACCGAGGCCTATACCGCCATCCTGATCGACGACCTCATCAGTAAAGGGACGAACGAGCCGTACCGCATGTTCACCTCGCGGGCGGAGTTCCGGCTGCACTTGCGGATTGATAATGCTGACCGCCGGCTGACGCCGCATGGACGCCGTGTGGGACTGATTAACGATGGCGCATGGGCCGATCATCTGGCAAAGCAGGAGCGCATGCAGGCCATGCGCGATTTGCTGGAACGCACCCGGGTGAATGGTGAAATGCTGATGTTGCTGAGGGAAGAAGTTTCGAGTGTCGAGTTTCAAGTTTCGAGTGAAAGCACTGAGACTGGAAATGTGAGGCTCGACTCGGACAAGTTGGACGGCGCACTCGGCTTGACGCTGGCGCAACTGTTAAAGCGTCCGCAGGTGCAGATTGAGGAAATGGCGCCGTTGCTGGCGAAGATTATGCCCAGTTTTTTCCAGCGCGATGGCGACATAAAAGTTTCAAGTTTCGAGTTTCGAGTTTCAAGCGAGCCTGAAAAGCAAGTAACAACGGGCAGTGCGCGACTTGAAACTAGAAACTCGAGACTCGAAACTGCTTTCCACCTCCCGGCTGAGATCCGAAACGAGCTGAAGTCCGTCGAGACCGAGATCAAGTACTCGGGCTACCTCGACCAGCAGAGCAAAGCCATCGAGCGGTTGAAGCGCTCTGAGCAGCGCCTGATTCCCGCTTGGTTCGACTACGGGAAGGTCAGCGGCCTGTCGCGGGAGATGAATGAAAAGCTCACGCGCGTCCGCCCGGGCACCTTGGGACAGGCCAGTCGAATCCCTGGGGTCACGCCCGCGGCCGTGTCACTGATTAACGTGTACATCGAGATCCAGGCGCGGCGGCAAGCGGACGCAACCTCGAACTAAGAGCGATAAATTTCCGGGTTGACCATAGGATTTGCGAAATTCGCGGCAAAAAGTCTGGTTAATTCAACTTAGTCATTGACTGTGAGCGACTCTCGTAGCAAAATTCTGCGGCTGTTCCTAAATTTCAAGACACTGTGAGTTCTCCCGCTCAACATTCGGACCCGGACCCGAACGCATCGCACGCCCATGCGCACCCTCCCGATCGTGGTATCAGCCGAAAGCCACTGGAAGACTTCATCGGGCGTACGGTCGCCTTTGCAACCATAGCCGGATTCATCGCGCAAGGTTTTGGCGCGGAGCTGCGCACCACCGGCGTCGTCTTCGTGGTCACTTTTATCGCGGCGTACCCACTGCAAAGATATCTGCGACGGTCTTCAACCCTTCGCGAGCATCTTCAATCGCTGCCTCTCAGCCTTCCGATAATCGTTGCGATTGCATTGGCCTTCACCCTGGCCGGCATGATCATTCGACAGCGTTATATGATCGATCGATACAGCGCGGATGTAGGTGAGATTGCCGATTCGTATCATTGGAAGGTGTGGTTCTGCCGGCACGACCAGACCTGCATCGCGTCAGCGATTTCCTCCTTGCAGCAGCAGATACCGCCGAAAAATGACACCCCACCCGAACATCTCTTTACAGACCAGGCCCTCGGAGAAATTCTGCGATCATCCCCAGAATCGATGGATCTCTTGTGGAGAATTTATGGCGCAAAAGACGGCTTTCTCGGCACCGGCCTCTCCAAGCCATTGGACCAGCAAACCTTCGTCGCTGGACGGATTCCAGAGTACCTCGTACCAAACTATCCTGAGACGGATAGGCGTGTGCTGGTCTGGGTGCTGGAACCCCGAATCGAATACGCCCACAAGAAACTATCCGACGTGCTCATGAATAACACTCCCAGCAACGCGACCAAGTGGAGGTGGCCCAAGAATGAATTGAAAGCTACCCGCGATGCATTGAATGAGCAGTTGGCCTGGAACGCGGACCTTCCGGCCGTGGTACGTTTCGCTCTGATTCCAAAAGGGAAATACTCGGGATGCCTTGGCAGGCATCAGTCCCGCGAGGTGTTTGCCAGCCACCTCGGACTGATGATATCCAGTGGCCTTACGGTAGAACAAGCGACCGGGATGTCTGGCTACCCGCTTCCCATGGACGGCGACGATGAACTCTACGCATTTGTGTTCCTTCCTTCACCCGGAGAATTGAACGAGCCCACCTGGACACACATGATTTCCAGGCTTCCGTCGGAACTCGACAGCTCCGGCCCGTGTCCCAAGGTTGCGCCAACGCCAGCACCTGACTGATCAATATTTTCGTCGCGGCAGGGAGCGGACCGGGCTGCGAAAGCCCCACGGTGGACACAATCTTCCAGACCAAGAATTGGGACCCTGTTATGAGGGTCCCACAAACCCGGCGACATCTCGTCCGTTCACTTCTGCTTGGCAATGATCATGCTGGAAATCTTGTTGTAGGTGGCCGCGGGAATGATCTTCTTGGTCTTGAGATCAGTCTTGCTGTGATAGGGCCGCCCGTCGATTATCTTCTGCGAATAGACGTCGCCAATGCCCGGTAACGCGGACAGTTGCTCCTTGGTGGCGGAGTTGATGTCAACCAGGTTGTCGGACGCCGCCATGGCGCTCGGCTTGGAGGAACTCTTGCCGGCAGAACTGCTTTGTGCCTGGCAAAGTCCAGCTAATAAGAGCAAGGCGATGACGGCTGACAGAATTCGGGTCACTGCATGCTTTTTGGTCATGTCTGTTCTCTCCTTGGAACTTGAGGCACCGTCCTAGACTGGCGATCGCTGTTGGCGGTACTATGCATCCTTCTTCTTGAAGAGGTCGCCCACTAAGGACTCGGCCGCACCCACGACTGCCGACTCTCCGCTGGAACCACCGGCAGCAGCACCGCTTGCGCTCGTGCCCAGCACGTCGTCCAATCCAGCGGCTAAGGGGCCGGGTAACTTTCCTTTGAGGAATCCAATAACCGTGTTCACAACCTGCTGGGCCTGGTCTTGCGACAGGCCGGTCTTCTGTTGTATCAACTGCACCAACTCGTTCATCGCTGATTTCCTTTCGCGGGATTGAGGGTCAGTCACGTGCACTCAATCCGGTTGAAGAACTGCAGGCCTGGTAGGTACCGGGCATGGCCGGGCACCGTACCAGGATCTGCAAAACGAGTGCCGCACTGCGATATTGCGAAAGCGCAGGTCTACACCCAGTTAAGTCGTGCGTAGTTTTATACACCCGCAGAGACAGGGGGAAAAGACAAAAAGTGTTAACTGTTGAAGGCGGGGCCGGATGCTGCAAGATGCCGCCAGCCCTTAACTCCGAACGACCGGGGCCAGCATTCCTCGCTGTCGCTCCGTCATTCTGACAGAAATATGGCGGCGGACGGTTCAGTGGAAGTCAGGCCGGAGAGCGCTCTCCGGCCTTCCGTCATTTACGACGCTGCACTTACGGCATTTGCAAGGGTCACCGGCTGATGCGCTGAGCGGGCCGGCGCTTCCTCGAGACCCAAGGTCTTGGCAGAGCAGCAGAGGATTAGCGCCACTACCCATCCTCCCACCGCAGGGAAGTACGCAAAAGTTTCAGTCCAGCCAGGACTGATGAGTCGCAGCAGCAACCCGGCGACAATCCCAGCGCCGATAACGCTGAGGGCCAGGTTGCCGGCGCAAGAGTGTGCCCACCGTTTGTCAATGACCGCGCCTCCGGCAAGGCCCATCAACAGCCAGGGAATTGCCAAGATGAGCAGGGCCTTGGCTGAGAAATCTCCGCTTCCGAGGTGCTGGGTCACAATGGAGGGCACTCCTGGAAGCACAAAATGCTGTTCCAAGCTACCTTCCATGGAAGTTTCGGCGGTTCGAGGTGAGGCCACCGATGACAGCACAAGGAAAGCCACAACCGCCAATGCCGCACCGCTGAAAGCCCCGCTGCGCATGGCATGTGGACGATGGAGGTGACCGGCGCCGATCCAGAAATACGTGATCCCACCCGAAATCAACATCGCCGCCGCCAAGTCGATCATCTTCTGTGGTCCTTGCGGGATCCTTCATCCAATTTTCCACCGCGGTGTGTGCCATACCGTCCAGCAAACTGGTGGAGAGGAGAACCCCTAATACGGCCAACCGCAACCACAAAGATTTTTTTGACTTCAGCATGATGTGGTCGTGCACGAGGAGCAGGCGTAACTTCTCGGACAGAGGCTCCAAAAAGACCATCACGCCCACCGAGACCAATCCGATTACCACCAATTCGTGTATTCTGTCTGCCTTCGGAGTGCGAGCGAAGAAATCGTGGAACGCTTCGAACACCAGCAAGCTGAATGCGGCGCCCACGCCGGCCGAGGCCGATACCGTCAATTGCTTGAGGCGTCGCAGGCAGATTGGCTCCGGACGGGGCAGGACGCGCTCCAAGTTGCGAGTCAGGTAAAGCCCCACGGCAAACACCAGCGCGAGCTGAAAGCCGATACCGATTTCGAAGCCAAACAGCGGAGTAATCATCGTAGAAATAAGTAGCGCAATCGCAGGCAGCCGCCGGCGCATCAGCCGGCATTTCCGTCGGGAGAAGGCCGGCTGCTCACGAAGTTCGCCAGCGTAGCGGGCCACTTGAATATCCAATACACGGCATACAGAGGAATGAACAGAAACGTGACCGACTTCCAAGGCGTGATCGGATACTTGCCCTGGGTGTACTCAGCGAGAATTTTGTGGATGCGATGGACGCAGAACAGCCAGTAGATATAGCCACCCAGGCCAGCCAATGCCCCGGCCGTCGCGAGCGAGGCTTTTTCCGGGCCGCTGCGGTAAGCTACCACCTGCATCAGCCAGCAGACGGCGATCAGGGCGAAGCCGACTTCCATTCTCGGATACGCCGAGTAGATAGGTCCGTACGGAACGGCTTCGGCGGGGGCCGGATCTGGCAATGAGTTCGCTGGAGCGACGGTGTTGAAGTGGCTCATAGATTCCTCCGAATAGCGGCCAGTATCGTTCGACAATGGCAGCGAACGTTCGCGAAAATGAGTAACTCCGGGAAGGCCGATGACCGTTTCGTCAATTGGCTCTACCTGCGTCATGAAGAGCAAGTGATTTGCCAAAGACCAAGTTCTAGCAGCCGATGGTGGCTCCCTCGGAAGATGCTGTATTTGCAATGAGGAATAAGAAGGATTGGCTCGGCAGAGGTAATGAGCCGAAGGATCAAGCTATCCGAATAATTAGGCGAGCCTATCCGAAGTGTTAGTTGGTGGCGGGAGGAGTGGGTACAGAGTTCGTCAGGTTAGCCACGGCAGAAGACACGGAGTGTTGGTTTCTACGGCGATTGATTGCCCCGCGCTAGCCAAAACCAGGCTAGAACGGGCGCCCATGCTGACAAGTCAGTCCGGAGAGCTTCCTGGCGATCGTAGGTTATAAGGGAGGCATAATGCAGGGGGAGGAGAGGCAACCATGATGAGAGTGGGGCAAGCGGGCGAAAAAAAGTCCGGGGAGAGAACAAATTCCATGCGTGTTGCCAGAATGCTATTAAGTATCCTTGCGGTTGCGATTTGCGTGGCGCTGGGGCCCATGGAGGCTGCGGCCCAAAGCTGGCAGGTGATGAGCGCCGATTATGGCGTCAGCAATAATCGCATGGATGTGACCAACACGGTCCGGCGGCTGGTGAACGGCCCTGACTTCCGGGTGAACAATACCACCATGGGCGGCGATCCAGCCCGTGGTGCGGACAAGGTCCTGCGCATCCATGCCCGCAACGGAGGCGGGAAAATGCAGGACTTCATCTACAAGGAAGGACAAACGGTCAACTCCCGGCAATTTACGGGAGGCGGTTATCCGGGTAATTTCCCGGGCAATGGGAACCGCAACCTCAATATCGTGCAGGCCAGCTACGGGGCTGGGGACCGCAGGAAGGACGTCACGAGCCGATTGCAAAGCATGGTGCGCAACAATCGTCTCAGCGTGCTGGTGAATAACAGCACCATGGGCGGAGATCCGGCCTTCAACCAGCCCAAGGACCTCCAAGTCACGTACGAATATCAGGGTCGACGCCGCAACGTGAACATGGGCGAGGGCGGCAGACTGACGCTTCCCTGACGGGCGCTTGCGAGAACTGGTGCGCAACCTCTGTCGTCCCTACGGGACTCGGTTTGTACCCTATTGACCCAGCGCTGAAGCGCTGGGCCTTATACGCGGGCCCGAAGGCCCGCACTACCCGGGCGTGCGGATACACTAACCTCGGAACCGCTCTAAGCTCTGTCGCCCCATTCGGGGCTGATCCTTGCCCGCTTCATTCCGCTGCCGCAAACCCATACGAGGTTGCGACACAGTCTCAGTGTCGCCCCCGCCGAGTTGGAGCGGCGCCGCCGCACTGGAGGCAAGGGTCTGCGCTTCCCAAGCTAAGCCGGATGGCCCAAACCGGTAGAACGAACATTCAGGATGCTCGGTGAGCTGGAACGGAGGAAGTAATCTGGCACTGAGGTGCAAGTGTTTGCACGCCTGTAGACGCAGGAGGTTTATTTGTCATATTTTTCAATGAGTTAATCTGGAGACAGAATTGCATTGGTCACCACATGGTTCCGTCTCGGGACGGGTGTTATCCACTTTGATGGCACTTTCAGTGTCGGATGGACCAGGCACCCGCGATCTTTAGTTCACGGCGCCCTTTGCGTAATTTGCCCCTACCTGAGCACCGCAAGGTGTTCGAGATAAGTTTAATTTCGCGAATCAGGACTCTCAACCGCGGAGGATACTAACTTGAAGAAATCGGGATGGATGTTGTGTTTGCTGGCTCTAGCTCTCTGCGCCAGCAGTTTGCCGGCCATGGCCGGCAGCACGTTGTATAGCAACTTGGGCTCTCCGGGCAACGTTTACCAGTGCTGGAAGGCTGGACGATCGCCGGCACAGGCACCGTCGGCTTTTACCAATCAGTAGCCGAGGAGTTCCAGGTCACCGCCAACGGCAATGTCAGCGAGATTGACGCTGGTGTCGGCTGGGTGACGGGCGACAATTCGTTCATCATGAGCCTGGTCGAGGGCAACTCGCCAACGGGAACGGTACTGGGGTCGTGGACCCTGTCGAGCCCCCAGGACCTTCGGAGGCTGCTGTGGGTTGATGTCCCAAACGGGTCTTTCAATCCCGGTCGTCACCGGCCAGAACTACTGGCTGCTCGTCTCACCCACAAGCCTCGACCTCCACGACGTGGGGAGCTTGGAACTTCAGTAACAGTGCCACTGGCCAACTTGATTTCTCTACGGACGGTGGTATGACTTGGAACGATGGCGGCGTTACGAACCAGGGCGCCTTCCAAATCCTTAGTGGCGGCCCCTCCACTCCAGAGCCCAGCTCTCTATTGTTGCTCGGCACCGGATTGGTTGGAGCATTTGGCGCTATTCGTCGCAAGTTGAATCGCTAGTTTTTTGCAGTCCACTTTGCGAGCCGGAGCCAAACAGCTCCGGCTTTTTCTTTGAGAGCTTCCATGGACCGTTCAGTTCTGAGGCGCCGCTCTGCCCAGCTCAGACGTTGAGAGCAACGGAGGCCAGTGCAGTGCCTTCAACCCGGCTTCGTATCTTGGCAAACGCGGTCTCCCGCGAGGTCGAGGTATCGTCGGCGAAGGGCGAGAATCCGCAATCGTCGGTTGTTCCGAGTGATTCGATAGGAATAAACTGGGCGGCCTCAAGCACGCGGTCCCGCACCTGCTCGGGAGTTTCCACCGCTCGATTGATGGGATCGATTACGCCAACGAAAATCATCTGGCCGGGCTTGCAGAGGTCGCGAATTTTGGCGAGCACTTTCTTGCGGTCAGGCTCGCTGGCCAACTGAATGTAAAAGCGTCCGGCGTTCAGTTCAAATAGAAGCGGCAACAGAGCGGAGTAGTCGACATCCGCGCTGTGGGTTGAATCGCGATCTCCGCCGGGACAGGTATGCACGCCGATTTTTCGCCGCTCGGCGGAGGTGAAACGATCGAGCACGCGGTTGTTCAGCGCGACGAAAGACTTCAGCAATCCGGCGGAAGGATCAAGCTTCAAGGCCAGCCGCCCCTCCGTGAAATCCACCTGCACGCACGCCGCGCCCGCCTCCAGGCACTCGCGTATGTCGCGCTCAGCCTCCTTCAACAGATCGTCAAGGAAGGCTTCCTGGGAATATCCCGGTACACCCGCCGCTGGATAGAGAAGACTTAGGGCAGACGCCGAAATCACCGCCTGCTTCAACGGTCGATGCGCGAAGGGCTGGGCCGCCTTCAGAAAGGACACTGCATGGGTACCGTATCGAAAGGGACCTGAAGCGAGCCTCGGAAGTTGCCGCGTGTGTCCGTCGGCAAAAGGAATCACCACACCGTCTGTAGCAAGATTTTCGAGCCCAGCAAGGGGATAGGTGGCGAAGCTGGGCTTTGTTTGTTCACCGTCCGTGATAATGGGCGAGCCGGTCTCTTCAAAACGAGCAATCGTTTCGCGAAGAGCGTCGTTTTGCACTGATTGCAACTGCTCGCCAGAAATGCGGCCCGCTGCGTGGTCCGCCATCGCGGACAACAATTGCGAGGGTCGCGGAATACTTCCAATGGGTTCGGTAGGTATCGGCATAATGGACCATCTCCTCGTTGGCGGGATATCTAAATCACGTCGGTTTCATCATACTTCCGTCCTCGATAGAGCGACACGCCTCTTCTTGCGTGGTTCTCTAGGGAAGTTCTGATTAGGTCAGTCAGAAGTCACTCACGGCTAAAGAGACTGCTGAAAAAGTCGTCGCGACGAAAAGAAACAGCAGATTCCTCGGGGCTGAAGAGCGTGTGTGAGAACTGTGCCGTCCCTACGGGACTCGGTATTATTTCCCACTCTACCCAGGGCTGAAGCGCTGGGCTAAGCTCTTTCGCCCCATTCGGGGCTGAATTTTGTGCAATCGTTCCACCGTGCCGACTCAAAACAAGTTCTCACACACCCCCTGAAGCCCCTCGGAATGACAAAAATAATAGGTTTACACCGGCGCACCTGAAGGTGCGCCCCTTCAAAGCGAGCATAATCGAGTTTTTCAGCAGCCTGTAAAGCCCGGTCTAGTATCAGGCATTTGGGGACGGCCTGAAGGACGTCGCCTTCAAAGAACCAGACTTAATCAGAGTTTCTCTAGATCATCTAAGAGCGCCCCATCGAGTCGGATGGCACCGACCGCCCTGGAATTACCCGCCGACTCCTCAGTGAGTGCCTCAGCCCGGCTCATCCTGTTGCCCTGACGTTAAGCTGCGGAGGCCGCAGTTCAACGGCTTGCGTTCGTGGTGTATCTTGCGAAGTTAGCTCCGGTTCGAACCTGGAACCCATAATCTTCAGGAGAGACATGTCGAAATCGCGCAGACAATTCTTGACCCATGCACCCCTTGCTTTGTTAGGGGCGGCCGTCGCGTCTTACGGCCAAGACCAGAAGCCCGCTGAACCCCAGCCCGGAGCGCCTCCTGCCTTCGGCACTGCACCACCGGTTGGACCTGAGGTGTCGCCTGCGACTTTTGCCCAGGCTGAAAAGCTGGTGGAAGTTGAATTGAGTTCCGAGGAGCTCGCCCAAGCGGCTGGCAATTGGCGCAGCGCCATGGCGCCGCTCTACGAGCGAAGAGTGGGGCCGCACAAAGTGGCATTGGAGGCGACGCTTGCGCCCGGCACGCGCTGGAATCCGGTCATGCCCGGCGAAAAGTCCGGACCGGCAAGCCAGCAATTTGTGAGGAGCACGACAGATCCCGGGCCACTGCCCAAGAATGATGAAGACATCGCCTTCGCGCCGGTGACCCAACTCTCGCTCTGGATCGAGCAACGCAAACTCAGCTCCGAGCGACTCACCGGCATCTACCTCGCGCGTCTGGAGCAGTTCAATCCCAAGCTGCGTTGCGTCATCACGCTTACCCGCGAACTGGCGCTCGCCCAAGCTAAGAGTGCCGATCAGGAGATCGCGGCTGGCAAGTATCGCGGACCGCTGCATGGCATTCCCTGGGGCGCGAAGGACCTTCTGGACACGGCGGGTATCCCCACGACCTATGGCGCGGAGCCCTTTCGGAATCGCATCCCCACCACGGACGCTGTCGTCGTTCAGCGTCTTAACGACGCGGGCGCGGTGCTGGTTGCCAAGCTTAGCTTGGGTGCGCTGGCGCTCAATGACATCTGGTTCGGGGGCCAGACCATGAACCCATGGTTGCTGGAGGAAGGATCGTCGGGCTCGAGCGCAGGTCCGGGCGCAGCCACGGCGGCAGGATTGGTTGGCTTCGCGATGGGCAGCGAAACCGGCGGTAGCATCGTGAGCCCCTCCATGCGTTGCGGAGTCACGGGACTACGGCCGACCTTCGGTCGCGTTGCGCGTACCGGCGCAATGACGCTTTGCTGGTCGCTGGATAAACTCGGTCCCATGGCTCGCAGCGTCGAGGACACCATGCTGGTGCTGAACGCCATCTCCGGCCCCGACCCCGGCGACGTATCCAGCGTGCCCAGCAAACTCGACTTCAATGCAGGGGCGAGTGTACAAGGACTGCGAGTTGGCTACTTCCCAGGATGGATGAAGGAGAATCCGGCAACCGACGTGGACCGCGCCGCCCTGGAGGCCGTCAAGAAGGTGGGCATGGTGCCGGTTGAGGTGTCCATTCCTGATTGGCCATACGATTCGCTCGATCTGATCCTCTTCGCCGAAGGCGCTGCCGCGTTCGAGGAGTTGACGCTGAGCGGCGGGCTGAATCAGCTCAAGATGCAGGTGCCCGACGCGTGGCCCAACACGTTCCGTCAGTCACGGTTTCTTTCGGCAGTGGACTTCGTCCAGGCCGACCGCTTCCGGCGCAAAGTGGCCATGGAGATGGAGCGCGTGTTCTCGCAGGTGGACCTGCTCCTCGTGCCTTCGTTGCGCGACGAAATGCTGACCATCACCAACTTCACCGGACAACCGTCACTTACTTTGCGCGCGGGCTTTGTCGAGGTATCCGAGGCCCGCAGCGATTGGGCGCCTGATCCGGCACATCCGCTGCCGAAGTTCTCGCCGCCGCGCCGAGTGCCGCACGGCGTTACATTGATTGGACAGTTGTTTGAGGAAGGAACTCTCGGGCAAGCTGGCCTTGCGCTGGAGCGTACGTTCAACGTGGCCGGAGCGAGGCCGCCGGGGTTCTAATCGGATGCGAGCGCCGCTGCGTCTTTTCTTGTAAGGCCGGGTTCGGGCTCGAGTGACAGCAATTCGGGACATTACTTATCGGATCGGGGAAGAGTAGCCGACCACCCGGGCGTTGGGCAACTCGGAAAGATATTCGATTCGCAGCCTTTCCGCTGGCGTGGGGCAGCTCGAATCTTGCAAAAACCACAGTGAGTCGTCCGGCCTTGCGTTTCCCTCATCCCTAGAATCTGTGTAACTTTGTTCGATCTGCAGCGTACTGCTTAATGGACGCCAAGAGAAACAATGCGAAAGGATCGCAGCCCCGCGAGGGCAAAGCCACGCAAATGGAGGGGCCGGATCTGGAGAGCGTGATAGCGCGCGCACAAGGCCACGATGCCGAGGCGCTGGGGGAGATCTATCGCCTCTATGCCCGGCGCGTATGCGGCCTGTGCCGTTACATGCTGGACTCACGGGAGAGCGCGGAAGATGCCACCAGCGAAGTCTTCCTCAAGCTGCAGCGCTCAATTGAGACCTACGACGGATCAATACCGTTCCTCAGGTGGCTGCTGCGGGTGGCGGGCAACCAATGTATTGACGCTTTGCGGCGCCGGAACCGTGGACGGCAGGTGATTGTGGAAGAAGAGGGAGTCGCGGTCATCGAGGCAGCCAGCTCGGAGGTATCGCCGCTGAGTGCAGTCCTCAGCACGGAAGAGAGGGCGCAGGTGCGGGATGCCATTGCACGCCTGCCGGAGAACTATCGCGTACCGCTGGTCCTGCGCTATTACGGCGAATTGAGCTATGACGAAATCGCACAGCAGTTGGGCCTGCAGCGGAACTACGTGGCGGCGCTGCTATTTCGGGCCAAGCAGGCGCTGCGCCAGAAACTGGGCCACAGGGGCAAGTGATCATGGAATGTTATTCGGAACAGATCGTCGCCATCTTCGTGGACGGTGAACTGGCGGTGGAGGAAGCGCGGCGCCTGCGAGACCACCTGGCGACGTGCCGGCGCTGCCGGCACCTGTTGGACGCATTACGCGCTGAGAACCGTGTTCTGAGCGAAAGCCTGCAAGAGCTTCCGGAAGAAGCAGCCAGTCCGGCGGGCTCCTTCCATTTGCCGTGGTCTTTGGCGTGGAGTGACGTAGCGGTCGTGGCCGCAGTGCTGGCGCTAGGTTCGGTCGTTGTCCCTTGGATCGATGAGCTGAGCATTCCGGAGGCGCTGCAATGGTTAAATCCCTTCAGCTTAAGCGGCCGCACGAACTGGATCTTCAACCTTTCTTACTACATTGCACACGGAGGTACTGCCATGCTGTCTGATTATGCGACTTTCGTCGGGGGGCTGTTTTTGCTGTTGTTGTTGGGGGGAGGCGCACTGCTACTGGGCCGCCGATGGCGGCTACCGCGACCTGGCCTGCGCCTGCTGATCGTGCTGCTTGCGGTGTCGTTGCCTGGCTTTTCCCTGGAGCGGCGTCACAGTGAGGTCGTTACCGTAGCGGCGAGCGAGACGGTGGATGACACCCTTTTGGCCAGCGGCAACATTGTGCGCGTGGAAGGCGTGGTCAATGGGGACTTGCTGGCTTTTGGTCGATCGGTGGAAGTACGTGGCACTGTCAAGGGTGACTTGGTGAGTTTTGCCAGGAGCACCGTAGTAAGTGGAACCGTGGAAGGCAACATCTACGACTTTTCGAATTCGCTCGAGCTTGGCGGGCAATTGGGCCACAACATCTACGGGTTGATGCAATCCTTGCGTGTGAATGACCGGGGTCGCGTGGGCGGCGGTGTTGTAACGGCCGCCGGCGACGACAGCCTCGAGGGCGAGGTGCATCGCAGTGTGACCATTTTCGCCGGCAATGCCGATGTGAGCGGCAGCGTCGGCCGCGAACTGACCATGACCGGAGACAGCCTTACCCTTACGAACACTGCCCGAATCGGCGGTAGCCTGAGCGTGCGCGTGCATGATCTGGAAAAAGTACACATCGCCGACGGCGCGACGATTGTGGGCACGCGTGACATCCAGGTGCGCGTGAAGCGGAGCCATTTTACGCGTCCCAGATTCTACTTCTACCAAGCTGTCTGGCTCGCTGGCGCCATGCTGGTGGGATGGTTGGGCCTGGCTCTGTTTCCCGGCTTCGTTCAGGCCAGCACGCACGCGGTAGGCTCAGGCTGGCGCAGCCTCGGGCTTGGGGTTGCGGTTCTGGCTGGCGTGCCGGTGGCCATAATCTTGACAGCCATCACGCTGGTTGGATTACCGGTCTCGCTAATATTGCTCGCAGTGTATTTGGCTGCGATCTACCTGGCTAAGATTTGGGTTGGAGCTTTCCTGGGGCAAATGCTTGTGAAGCCAGCCGGGGCCACTAAGGGTGATTGGCTGCTGGGCCTACTGGTGGGCCTGTTGATCCTCACCATCGTCGGGTTCATCCCGTATCTTGGCGGACTGGTCCACTTGGGTGTGGTTTGCTTAGGGTTGGGAGCGTTGGCCTGGCAGCTTTATCGGGTTTCACGACCGGCAATAACGACCTGAAAAAGCCTGCTGAGGTTCGTCGAGGCCAAGCAAGATTTGCCGATGGCATCGTGGAAGGGACTACTCGTGGTCTGTTGGCGTAAGATCGCCATTTCACCCGCGACCACTTCACCTAGCAGCCTTCAACTGTTCTTGCGTTAAAACCTCCGCGACCTATCGCACCATCGTCAGATGCTCCAGCAGCGGCCCGAGCGCCAGGGCGGAAAAGTAGCCGAGAGCGCAGACGATCAGCGCCGTAAAGGTCAACAAGACGGCAAACGACAAGGAGTTCGTAGGTATTGTGCCCACATTGTCCGGGGTTGGTTGCTGAGCCGCGAACAGCCCAGCCAGTCCTAGCGCTGGGATCACCAGGCCGAAACGGCCCACCATCATCGTTAACGCAGTCGTCAAGTTGTAAAACGTGCTGTTTGCATTCAGTCCGGCGAAGTTCTGGCCGTTGTTTGCATTCGCGGAGGCGTAGGCGAAGAAAATCTCGGTGAAACCGTGGGTGCCAGTGTTGGTGACAAGCCCGGCGAGTCCGGCCTTGGTTGATACTGCCAGAGCCGTGAACAACAGGATGGACATCGTGCCCGCCAGCATATACAGCATCAGCATCTTGCTCTCGGGTGCATGGATTCGTTTGCCTAAGTATGCCGGGGTACGTCCGATCATCAGCCCGGCAAGAAACAGAGCGATCAAAGCAACCATAACGATGCTATAAATTCCCGTTCCCAGCCCGCCAAAGATCATTTCTCCAAGCAGCATGTTGACCAGCGGCACCATCCCGCCAATTGGGGTGTAACTGTCATGCATGGAGTTGTACGAGCCAGTTGCTCCGTTTGAGGTGGTGACTGCGGTCAACACCGACGACGCAATGCCGAACCTGACCTCCTTGCCTTCCATGTTGCCGCCGGCTTGAGCGGTGCTGGCTCGCGTGTCTAACTGGCGGGGAAGCAGTGGATTGCCACGTTGTTCCGCCCAGCTAGCAATCAGGAGTCCAACGATGAACAGGAAAACCATGACCCGGTAAAGGACCCAGCCATGGCGCGGCCTGCCGACCATCAATCCGTACGTGTGCGTGAAAGCAGCAGGGAGCACCGCAATGGCAAGCATCTCGATGAAGTTCGCAAGCGGCGTCGGGTTCTCATAAGGATGGGCGCCGTTGGCGTTGAAGAAGCCGCCGCCGTTGGTGCCGAGATTCTTGATGATCTCCAGCGCTGCAACCGGACCCTGAGCGATGGTCTGGGGAGTGCCGACGAGACCTGTGGCTTGGGTGTAAGGGTGGAAGTTCATGGGCACGCCTTGCCACACCAGAAGCAGCGCGCCCACAATCGACAGCGGCAATAGCACCCAGAGGATGGATCGGACCAGATCCACCCAGAAGTTTCCCAGAGTTTCAGCGCGATCGCGCGCGAGGCCACGGACGAAGGCCACTCCAACGGCCAAACCTGCCGCACCCGCAAGAAAGTTCTGCACCGTAAGGCCCACGATCTGGCTACAGTAGCTCAGCGTAGTTTCGCCGCCATAGGCTTGCCATGTGGTCGTAGTTGCGAAACTGACTGCCGTGTTCATCGCCAGGTCGGGCGTCATCGGCGTAGTCATGTAAGAGGAATAGAACCAGGGAAGAAACCGTTGTAAGCGCAGAATCGCATAGAGAAGCACTGCGCCGACCATCCCGAAGATGACGAACGCGCCTACATACTCCTGCCAACGCATCTCCGATTGCGGCTTTCACTCCGGTCAGTCGGTAAATCAGGCGCTCCATGCGGACATAACAGAGGATCGAGCAGAGTTTTTTCACCCCTGAAGACACGCGCCATGTAGCGCCCGACAGGCTTGACCAGCAGTGTCACCGTAAGAAGAAAAGCGGCATACTGAAGAAGTGTAGATGAATTCATAAGAACGGGCTTCCCGGGAAGGCGAAGCTTAGGGGCAAAAGTAATTCAACATTTGATTGGACTACTAGCGGTATAAGTTTTTAATAAAGAGATCGTTAAGGTACTGTAAGTCGCGATGACGCATGGCGCAGCCGCAAGAGTTGCTGCTAGTCGGCGAAGGGTATCTTCTGCGTGTTTTAATGATGGATACGCAAGTGAATCTGGTTTCTCATGCTGCTTGACCTTGGCGATCTCCGCGTTCGTCCGTGGCGCAAGGACGACCTCGACGCCCTGCTGCGCTACGCCAACAATCCGAAGATTGCGTCCAATCTGCGCGATCAGTTTCCTCATCCGTACACCCGCCGCGATGCCAGCAACTATTTGAACTTCGTACGGACGATGGATATTCCGACGTCGTTCGCGGTGGAGTACGGCGGCGAAGCCGTCGGCGGCATCGGATTCAAGCTGGGCCTCGACATTGCCCGGCTTAGCGCGGAGATGGGCTACTGGCTGGGTGAGCCGTACTGGGGACGCGGCCTGATGACCCGCGCCGTACAGGCTGCATCCGAGTGGGCGTTGGACGAATACAAACTGACGCGGATCTTTGCCATGGTCTTCTCCCACAATGTGGGATCGATACGCGTCCTGGAAAAGGCGGGCTTTGAACGCGAGGGAATTATGTGGCGCAGCGCCATCAAGAACGGCGTCATTCTGGACCAGGTGCTGTACGCCAAGGTGCGGTAGGGCAGTAGGGCAGTTTCGAGTTTCGAGTTTCAAGTTTCAAGATTGCGATTTCAGGTTTGTTCTTGAAACTGGAAACTGAAAACTTCTTTTCACTTCCGTCCCGCCGCCTCCACCGAGGTGGTTGGATCGGCGCCCTCCCAGGTCTGATCCGATGTAGGGCCGTAAACCGAAGGCACTGGTTTGTTCAGCAGGCGCAGATAGACGGTGAGTTGAGTGCGGTGATGGGCGCTGTGCAGCACGCGGCGCCAGAACACCCAGATGCGCTGGCGAGTAAGTCCGAAGAAGGGCACGTCCTGCATCCACCAGTCGGCGGTTTGGGTGGCGAAGAACGCTAGCCGCGGCCGCGCCAACTCCTCCTTGCGCTGAACGTAGGCGCTGAGTTCTTGTAGCTTGGGGAGCACATCGGCGGCGGGCGGTTCGGGCGTGCCAACGAATTCGCCGAAGAACCTGCGCTCGGAGAGCAGTTCGTGCTTCAAAATGTCGGCCACGGTTGACGACTTGGGATGCGGCCGGAATCCCATGTCTTCCGGCGCGAAAGAGCGCCATACCGAGATGACCTTGTCGGTCTCGCTGGCGTAGGTGTCGAGCAGATGCTGGAAGAGTGGATTGCTGGCGCGGGGGACATCCTGCAAAGGAATGGCAACGAAGTCGTAGTGCATGATAGATAGAGCCTCACTCCCGCGGGACTCGGAGTTCAATTCTACGATGGTGTGAGGTTTCGGGGCTAGAAGGGTTTTGGACGACCTGGTTTGCCGGGGCTTAAAAGCCCCGACCTTTTCTGCGTCCTGTGCGGCACGACTGAAGCCGTGCCCTGATACGAACCGTAAAGATTTGAGGAGGACGAGCCGTAATCGCTAACCACTAACCGCTTTCTCTTCCCGGCAGGTTATCCTTGACAGCGCGGGCCACCCGCCGCGCGATACGTGACAATGCATGGAAAAAGCCCTAATATCAGGGGCAGGAGGCGCAACTAATGAGCGTGGAGATCCCGTCGAACATCGAGCGCGACATTCAGCGGTTTGCGCAGCAAGAACACATCACGCACGATGAAGCCGTTTTGCGGCTCATTGAAACTGGCCTGTCAGTCCGAAAGCCAGTTCCGAAAACGGTATTCGAGCAAGGCCTGGGATTGTTCGGGAGTCCCGAGGATTCCGCTCTGCTTGATGAAGTTGTTTCGATTGCCTACGACGAAAGACGGCGGCCATCGAAAACTGTGCCCGTGCTATAGGCGATGGTTAAATGCATTCTGGATACAGACATCCTTTCCGAGTACCTCAAGGGGCACGATCCGAACGTCATCAAGCACGCGGGTCGCTACGCTAAAGAGCACGGCGTTTTCACCTTCACGAGCGTCACGGTTTACGAAATCGTCTATGGTCTTGAGCTTAAGTCCGCCTCCAGTCAGTTGAAAAGGGCGGTGGAATGGCTCAAGCAGAACGAAGAGATTACGCCTACTTCGGCTGACTACCTCAGCGCCGCCACGATCAAAGCGACAGCAAGGAAGCGCGGTTCTGCTCTTGAACTCCCCGATTGCTTGATTGCTGCCGTCGCCGTTCGGCTGGATAGGCCGCTTGTAACCGGCAACACCGAGGATTTTCAGGCGATTCAAGAAACCGGAATCAACTTGATACTTGAGAATTGGCGGGATACATAGCGAGGCGGGCCACCGCCAAGAATGGGCATGCCTATACGCCACCAGTAGTTATTCTGGCTTAACGTGCTTATATTCCCCTTGGTGAAGGGACCGCTAGATCATGGGCGCCCCCGAATAGAGTTTGTTGGCCGGGGCTAAAGCCCCGACGTTTTCTGCGTCCTGTTCGGCACGACCAAGGTCGTGCCCTGATACGAAGCGTAAAGATTTGAGGAAGATGAGCTGTAGTCGCTACCCACTAACCGCTTTCTTTCCCCGGCAGGTAATCCTTGACGAACTGGGCCACGTACTCGCGGATTTCGCGTTGACGCGCGCCGAGGGTGGCGGGATCGCGGTCGAGCAGCCACCGCAGGTCGCTCTTGAGGACGCTTTGAGCCACGGGGTCGCCCAATTCCTGAAGTGTGCAAAACAGATTCCAGGCGGATATTGATGTATCCGGGTGCTCCGGCCCCAGCACCCGGCGCTGGATGGCCAGCGTATCTTCGTTGAGCTTCCGTGCCGCCACCTGATCGCCTAGCGCACTGAGCGTCGCCGCCAGGTTGTTCATTGAGGTCAGCGTATCCGGGTGCTCCGGCCCCAGCACCCGGCGGCGGATGGCGAGCACCTCTTCCTGTAGCTTGCGCGCCCCAACTAAATCCCCTTGCGCATACAGCGTCGCCGCCAGGTTGTTCATCGATAGGAGCGTATCCGGGTGCTCCGGCCCCAGCACCCGGCGGCGGATGTCCAGCGTCTCTTCCTGCAGCTTGCGCGCGCCCGCCAGATCACCCTGCGAAGACAGCGTCTCCGCCAGGTTGTTCATCGAGGTGAGCGTATCCGGGTGCTCCGGCCCCAGCATGCGGCGGAAGATAACGACCACTTCTTCCTGCAGCTTGCGCGCGCCCGCCAGATCGCCCTGCGAAGACAACGTCCGCGCCAGGTTGCTCATCGAGGTGAGCGTACTCGGATGCTCCGGCCCCAGCACTCGGCGTTTGATAGCCAGTGTCTTCTGTTGCAGCTTGCGCGCGCCCGCCAGATCACCCTGCGAAGACAGCGTCTCCGCCAGGTTGTTCATCGATAGGAGCGTATCCGGGTGCTCCGGCCCCAGCACCCGGCGGCGGATGTCCAGCGTCTCTTCCTGCAGCTTGCGCGCACCCGCCAGATCTCCCTGCTTTCCTAGCGTATCCGCCAGGTTGTTCATCGAGGTGAGCGTATCCGGGTGCTCTGGCCCAAGCACTCGGCGTTCGATAGCCAGCGTCTCTTCCTGCAGCTTGCGCGCACCCGCCAGATCTCCCTGCTTTCCTAGCGTATCCGCCAGGTTGTTCATCGAGGTCAGCGTATCCGGGTGCTCCGGCCCCAGTTCCCGGCGGCGGAACTCCAATTCGCGCAGGTTCAAGGTTCGTGTCGAAGCAAACGCTCCACGTACCTTGTCATATTTCGCCGTCCAGCCCACGAGATTAGCTTCATTCACAGTGGCCGGACTCTCCACCACCTGCCGCGCATGCGCCACGTGAAACTCAATCTGCTTGTGCAGCCTCGGGTCCTCGGCGGCTTTCGCAATCTCCGCCCGCAACGCCTCAACTGCCGCCGCTCGCAGCGCTTGCGTACGCTCGGGCGCAGACTTCTCCTGGAAACGTACAGCCCTCGAGACCAGTGTGTGCACGGAACGGGCGTTCTGATCTTCGCCTGCTTTTTCTGCTAATGAGGCCGTAGTCACATCGTGGAATGCTTTACGTTGGCGCTGCTCGGCCTTGCGGTGTTCGAGACCGTCAGCGTTCTCGAACACCACCGTAACCAGTGATGCCGGAATCGGCGCCACCGCTAGCACCGAAGCCAGGCGCAGGAAGTCTTGCCCTTCCGTGCCGAGGTTGCGAATGCCGTGCAGCATGGTCTTGGCGATGCTTTTCTCGTGACCGTTGGGGAGGGCGTCCGCCAGCTCGGTTGACAGCTCCAGCGCGTCGTCGTCCTGGTTCGACAACTCCTCGCGGAACTCGCGGTATGGCTTCTCGCCGGCGTAGGAGAGCAGCGCCGAGGCGGTCACGTCCAGCGCAAGCGCGTGGTAGCCCAGGTCCTTTGCCAATTCACGGGCCTGCTCCTCTTCGTCCTTGTTCGTGGGCTTGCGTCGCGAGGTCAGCAGTTGAAACGCCTCATCCGGTGTCAGCACCGAGAGATCGATTCCCCTGGCGAGCGAGCCATACTCGCGGCTGCGCGTGGTGATGAGCGTCCGCGCCAGAGCGTGCGGCGCAAACCAGCGGCGTAGCGCATCGCCGTCCAAGCCGTTGGGTACGTCGTCGACGATCCAGAGGCAGGGTTTGTTTTCGCTCGCGATCTTGCGGGACAGCGCGCCTTCGATTTGTTCCGCCGTGAGACCGTGGGTGTCGATGGCAAGGCGGTCGGCCATCGCGCGCATTTGGTCGGCGCGCAAGGCCTCGCGCTCTGTCGCACCCAGAGCGGCTTTCGCATCATCGTTGCCGTAAGCGCGCAGCCAGAAGACGCCGCCGGGATAAGCCGCGCCGAAATGCAGCGCGTACTCTTCCGCCAGCAGCGACTTGCCCACTCCGCCCAACCCCTGCACCTGGCCGATGCCGCCCGTGGCCGCGGCTGCGCCGGTGATCTGAGCCACATCGCTCGCGTGCAGCAGCGAGTGCACCTCCCACATTTCTTTCAGGCGTCCGACGAAGCGGGTTGAGCCCACCGGCGTCATGCCGTACCAGGTGGGCGCGGTGAGCGGATGAATGTCGGCCAGCGGGCCGCTGAGTTGGCCAACATGCTTGACGATGGCTGCGACGAGTTGCTGCATCTCGCCGTCAGTGTTGGGCGCCTTGCGGAACTTGGCGTCGCGCAGTTCGATGGGATGGATGTGATCGGCGCCGCTCTCGGGATTGATGACCAGCACGCGGCGTCGCGGGTCGCCTTCGGTTTGCGCGGCGAGGAAGGCGGCGGTCAGCTCCCATTGGCAGGCGCGGCGCAGAGGATAGGTCGCGGAGTAGTAGGCCAGCAGCGCCTTCGACTTCGCCAGCCCTTCGGTGACCGCGCGCGTGATGCTAGCGAAGTCGTCGATTTCGGTTGCGTCGAACCAGACGCGCAGGCCGGCGGCGGTGAGCGCGTCGGCGATCTGCTGCGGGTGTTCGCCATCTTTCCAGGCGTGGCTGAGGAAGAGGTCGTATTCGGCGGCAGCCATGTGACGGAAAGCATACACAACGATCGGTCTGGGTGCCAGCGTTCGCGGGTGGTCCGGGTGCGTTGGCAATCTTTCGGAGCTTGGGGGAGTTGCCGCGTCGCAAGGAAACAGCAGATCCCTCACCGACTAAAGTCGGTTCGTGATGACAACAATAATGAGGGCGGGAACGCGGCGCTGAAGCGCCACACTACCCGAGCGTCTTCCTAATAGCAACGACGCGACGGGCCGTGAGTAAAACTCTTGCAAGGAGGACTGCCCCGCCCTAGCCAAAAGCGGGCTAGAACGGGGCACCCCAGATGTGACTGTCGGCGATCCTGCAAAACGCCGGATGAGAAATCGCCGCCACGCAAAGGAACCGCAGATCCCTCACCGACTAAAGTCGGTTCGGGATGACAACAGTAATAAGGGCTGGGAGGCGGCGCTGAAGCGCCGCACTACCCGAACCCCCGGTCGCCGAAGGCCCGCACCTGCGCGGAGGCCCACATCACCCGAACCCACGCGGCACAATCCTGGGACGGCGTATGCAGAGTCCCAGACGCTCCCACCCTTTCGCCAAAGAAAGGCGAAAGGATGGGGCACGCATTATAAAAGGGCGCCCCTTTCGAAGTAGGTTATGGTTGCTGTGCTGAAGCAGTAACCAAGCCTGACGAAAGGAACACCCGATGAACAGCATCAAGTATATCGGCCTCGATGTCCACCAGAGCACCATCTCGGTAGCTGTGCTCGACGCTGACGGCAAGCTGGTGATGCAGTCGGTGATCGCCACCCACGCTGCCACCATTCTCGAATTTCTTCACGGTCTACGGGGAACGTTGCACGTGACCTTCGAAGAAGGAACGCATTCCGCCTGGCTGTACGATCTGCTGGTGCGGCGCGTGGCCAAGCTGGTAGTTTGCAATCCCCGCAAGAATGCCCTGTTGAAGGCGGGCAACAAGAGCGACACCATCGACGCCCGCAAGCTGGCCGAGTTGCTGCGTGCCGGACTGTTGTCGCCGGTCTACCACGGGCAGAACAGCACGGCGGCGGTGAAGCATCTGGGGCGCAGTTATGCGGCGCTCACCGAAGATACCACCCGCACGATGGGCCGATTGAAAGCGCTCTACCGCAGCCAGGCCATTGCTTGCGCCGGCAAGAAGCCTTACGGATCACGCCATCGCGACGAATGGTTAGCGCAGTTAAGCGAGAGCGGGTTGCAACGCCGCGCCCGACGACTCTACCAGCAACTGGACCTGCTGCAAGAGTTGCGCCGCGACGCCCGCCGCGATCTGATTCAGGAGTGTCGCAAGCACAGCGAGACCAAGTTGCTGCGCACGGTTCCGTGGCTGGGTCCGATTCGCGTTGCCCTGCTGATCGGACGAGTGCAGACGCCGCACCGCTTCCGTAGCAAGCGGCAGTTCTGGGCTTACTGCGGCCTGGCGCTGGAGACGCGCAGCAGCGCCGACTTTGGCTTCATCAACGGGCAACTGGAGCGGAAGAAGAAGCCAGTGTTCATTCGCGGACTGAACCTAAACCACAACCACGATCTGAAAAATCTGTTTAAGAGTGCAGCTACCGGCGCCAGTGGCAGTGACGGAGCTTTTCGCCGGTTCTACGAAAACCTTCTACTAAAGGGGATGAAGCCCGAGCTGGCTCGGCTCACGCTGGCGCGCAAGATCGCCGCCATCACCTTGCATGTCTGGAAGAAAGGAGAAGCCTTCGACGCCGAATATGTGAAGCCACAAGCCGCTTGAGCGCGCAGCTCCGAAAGACTAGACCGGAGTCACTTCCACTGTAGTCGATTGGTTCTGCGAGCTCGGGTTCGAGGGTAAGTATCCTGGCCGGGTTAGGCTGCGTGCGCCGCTGGCGCCAAGTCTCACGGGGCACCGTATGCTCCCTCGGACAACCCAACAAAGCCATAGTGCCGCGCCGAGGCGCGAGTCTCCGATAGAACCATGGTTGGCACTTCGCCCACCGCTTGGCTTGTGCAGCTTTAGCACCGAACGACGTCGTAGCGTGGACGTGAAAACGACTAGCGAACCGCGGATCTACGCCACTCGGCAACCCCAGGGGCTGGATGTCAGAGAACTGCCTCTCTTTCCAGCGAAGGGAGAAGTGTTTTCTCTTGACATCCCCTTTTATAGAACCGGCAACAGGGGTGATTCTTGCATCGATAGAGGTCCTTCGCTGCGCTCAGGATGACAACGACTAAGGACCTCTCAGCCTACACCGTGCATCCGACGCAAACCACGACGTACACGGCCACCGACACCGATGTCTTCAATAATCAGATACAGAAGTCGGCCACAGTTACGGTGAGCACGGGCGAAATTTCCAACCTGGGGCACATCATCTTTATGGTGCAGGAGAACCGCGCCTTCGACAATTATTTTGGAGTGCTGGCGCAATACCGGATCAACCATCAGCCGCCGATTCCCGGGCGCAGCTTAGCGACGTGAATGACCTGCACACGCTCCCGCCCGATTACACCATGAAGGCAATTCCTGAGTTCTTGTATCCGCTGCTGGGTGGAGCACGCCTTTCAGGCGTGCATACCAAGGCCGCAAAAAAGGCGAGGCTTTAGCCACTGAGGTAAGGGCTCTGGTCACCTCAGCGGCTAAAGCCGACTCAGATGCAACTCTCAAATGCACCGCTGAAGCGGTGCTCCACCCGGATACACCAACTCAGAATCTGCTCTAAGAATCCGGCGGGGCAGAAGTTTGGGCCGTATCACCAGCGAACGGAGTGTATCGAGAACCTTTCGCCGTCGTGGGATGAAACCCATTACGACATGGACCTGGTGGGCAACGACTGGTTAAATCTGACGCCGAGCTCGCAGTACTTGATTGACCGTTTCCTGGATACGACGTTGTCGGGCGGCTCGGGCGACCAATACGATCCGACGCGTTGGGTTATTACGACCAGACGGACCTGCCGTTCTACTACGGAAATTCTGATTAAGTCAGCCGGATGTCCCTCAGGGGCTAAAGAGGGTGTGTGAGAACCGTGCCGCCCCTACGGGGCTCGCACAAGATTTCCCACTTTACCCAGGACTCCGCTTCGCTCCGTCCTGGGCTAACTGCAATTCCACCCCTTCGGGGTTCGATTTTCGTGTGTCATACTCCACCAGCGAAGACCGAACTTAGTTCTCACACACGCTCTAAAGCCCGGCCTAATATCAGACAATTGCGGACGGCCTGAAGGCCGTCCCCTTCAAAGAACCATACTTGATCAGAGTTTCCCTAAGAATTAGCGACGCAGCTCGCGACCGGTGACACGTGGTATTCGCCGATCCCGGCGAACACGGTACCCAATCGCATGTACCTGTTCGCGGGCACTTCGTATGGACATTTGTACCCGGTGAGCGATCCCAATGATCCGGTGTGGCAGCGGCCGACGATCTTCCGCGCGCTGAATGCGGCGGGAATTACGTGGCGCTATTACTGCCAGGACGACAGCGTGTTCCTGGCGAATTGGGCTGACTGGAACGATCCGCAGATCCAGGGGAACGTGCGCAACATCTCGGAGTGGTACAACATTCTGGCCAGCCCGTCGGACGATCAGGACTTGCCGCAAGTGGTGTTCATCGAGCGGGCGGCCAGTACGGGGTACGACGAGCATCCGGGCAATAATGTACAAGAAGGGCGCGGCGCGGGTGCAGCAAATTTTGACGGCGCTGCTGAACAGCACGGCGTGGCCGGATTCGGTGTTCATCCTGACGTGGGACGAAGGCGGAGGATGTTCGATCATGTGGGGCCGGTGCTGGTGACGCCGCCGGACGATGTTCTGCCGGTCGATCTGAGTGGTCACACGCAAGGACTGTTTAACGTGACGGGATTCCGCGTGCCGATGGTGGTGGTGTCGCCGTGGGTGAAGCCGCAGACGGTGTCGCATTTACCGACGGACTATACGGCGATGCTGAAGCTGATCGAGACGCGGTTTGACGTGCCGGCGCTAACCCAACGCGATGCTACAGCGGACGATATGGCCGACCCGACGAATGGGTTGTTCGACTTCAGCACGCCGCACTTGCTGCAAGTGCCAGCGCCAGCGCTGCCGACGCGACCAATGGCACGTGTGACGAGACACTGGAGAGCTCGCCGAATCCGCCACGGTGAGAGCAGAGCGGCTGAGGTTGGGTGGGGCGAGTGGATGGGTCATTGCAGAGATGCTGTGGCGCGAAAGGGAAAGGCCTCCGCGAACTGCAATCTGCGGAGGCCGTGTTTGTTGGACAAAAATAATGCGAGGCGTGCGCCTCGCTGGGACGTTACCGCTTTTTCTTCTTGGCGGCTTTCTTCGTGGCCTTCTTCTTAGTTGCCATTGGGTAATTCCTCCTTGTGTAACCTTCTCCCTCGAAGGTTGATTTTTAACCCAAAATGCCATACCTGCCCAAGATATTGCACGAGCAGTATGTCTAACCCCAGATATTGCGGTTACTGGCACGGAATGTCAACAAAAATCTTGAAAAATCTATTGCGCGGTTCTTAATTTGGTGATCCACGCCTCAGCCGCTGAAACAAAATCCCCGTCCGCGTGCGTCTGAGGTACACTCGCTCCGTCATGCGCCCCGACCCCATCGAGCTCGAAGTCTTCAAGCATCTCTTCCATTCCATCGCGGAAGAAATGGGCGCAGCGCTGCGTCGCACGGCCTTCTCGCCCAACATCAAGGAGCGTCGCGACTACTCCTGCGCGCTCTTCGACGCAGCCGGCAACGCGACTCGCCATGGGCGATCACATGCCCGTGCATCTTGGCTCGATGCCGATGTCCGTGCGCGCCGCCATTGCGGATTTGCGGCTCGCGTCCGGGCGACGTCGCCATGCTCAACGATCCCTTCCGCGGAGGCACGCATCTCCCCGACATCACCGTCGTCGCTCCCGTTTTCGTGCGAAGCGCTCAGCACAAGATGCGACGTGCCAAGCGCAGCGCCACTCCCGAATTTTTCGTCGCCGCTCGCGCGCACCACGCCGATGTTGGCGGAACCTACGCTGGTTCAATGGGCCCGTGTCGCGAGATTTATCAGGAAGGATTTCGCATTCCGCCGGTGAAGATCGTGCGCGGCGGAACTCTCGATCGCGACATTCTCGCCCTGTTGCTCAACAATGTTCGCACTCCCGAAGAACGCGAGGGCGACCTCAGCGCGCAACTCGCCGCGTGTCATACCGGCGGCACGCGGCTGCGCGAACTTTGCACGCGTTACGGCATCGCCCGCGTTCAGCGGGCCGCGCACGCTCTCCTGGATTACTCCGAAAAAATGATGCGCGCATTCCTGGCGACGGTGCCCGCCGGAACCTACGCCGCCGACGACGTGCTCGACGACGATGGCGTAACTGACGACCCCGTTCGCATCGCGGTGCGCATTACATTTCCGCGCGCAACAAAATCCGCGCGCAACAATCCGCGCCCCGTGGTCATCGATTTCACTGGCAGCTCGCCGCAAGTCGAGGGCAGTATCAACGCTGTCGAAGCCATTACCTATTCGGCGTGCTTCTACGTTTTCCGATGCCTGCTCCGCGAAGACGTTCCCGCCACTGCGGGGCTCATGCGTCCCATTCACTTGATCGCGCCCGAGGGAACGGTCGTCAATGCGCGTCCGCCCGCAGCCGTCGCTGGCGGCAATGTCGAGACCTCGCAGCGCATCGTTGACGTGCTTCTGCGCGCGCTGGCTCAGGCGCTCCCCGAGCAAATCCCCGCCGCCTCGTCGGGTACCATGAACAATCTCACCATCGGTGGTATGGACGACCGTCCGGCCACGCGGTCGGGATCACTTCAACACGTTTCAACAATGGCTCTTGAAGGGGCGCGGCTTCAGGGGCTGCTGAAAAACTCGGCTGGCGAACCTTTTGTATCAGGGCACGACTTTAGTCGTGCCGATAATCAGAGGCTGCTGAAAAACTCGGCTAGCGAGCGTTTTGTGTCAGGGCACGACTTCAGTCGTGCCGATAAGTCGTTCTCTTCTTGTCATCCCGAGGAGGCCTTCAGGCCGACGAGGGATCTGCGGTTCCGACTCCGAAACCCGGTGTCCCGTTCGATTTCAGCAGGGGTGCCCCGTTCTAGCCTTCCTTTGGCTAGGGCGGGCCAAGCGACGATGCCCGGTTCTAGTCATCCCGAGTCTCACATGGACTTGCAACCCTGCCATAAGGATGAAGAACCTTCTTCGTCTGTCATCCTGAGTGAAGAGTCCGGGCGCCCTGGCGACCGGACGAGGAGTCGAAGGACCCCTATATCACCCGCTCAGCTTCGCGTTGGACATCTTTCGACCGAGCGGAGCGTAAGCGGAGTCGAGGGACCTGCTGTTTTGGCTGGGGCGGGGCCCGCCATTCCCTTCGCCTACTACGAAACCGTCGCTGGAGGCTCAGGAGCTAGCGCCACGCACGACGGCGTCTCCGGCATTCACACGCACATGACCAACTCTCTCAACACGCCCGCCGAAGCGCTGGAATACAGCTACCCTTTGCGGGTGACGAAGTATGCGTTGCGTCGCGGCTCGCAGGGTGTTAGCTCGAAAGGCGACACTGGGCCAAACTCCAGCCCGCAGGGCGACACAAGCGTAGCCCAGGGCGTAAGCCCTGGGTCGGCCGGCGTAAACGCACCCGAGTCCCTTCAGGGACGACACATTCGCAGTGAAGATACCTCGGGCAGCGGTGGTGCAGGCAAGCATCGCGGCGGCGACGGCATCGTGCGAGAAATCGAAGTGCTCACCGACGCCACCGTCACAATCCTCTCCGACCGGCGCAAGTCACGACCGTACGGTCTTGCCGGCGGTGAACCAGGCGCACCGGGGCGCACCGTGATACTTCGCGCCGACGGTTCCACCGAACTCATGCCCAGCAAGGGCAGCACCCGCTTGCGGCGTGGCGAGCGAGTCCGCATCGAAACTCCCGGCGGCGGGGGCTGGGGACGGCCAGCGCAAGACGGCGAAGATAACTCGGACTAGCGTTTTGATCGGTCCCCTTAACAGGTTGCGGAAAAAGTCGCCTTCCGACGGGTTTGTATCAGGGCACGACTTTAGTCGTGCCGATAAGTCGTTTATTCTTGATCGGCCGAGCGGACTTCAGTCCGCGAGGCGTAGGCATTTTGGACTTTTTCCGCAGCCTGTTCAGGTGCGCCGATAAGCCCCTTTATTTTTGTCATCACGAGCGCAGAGAGGGAACCCGCTTTTACCGACAAGTGACAACTGTCGTTGTCATCCTGACCGGAGGCGGCGCCGCACCGCCGAAGTCGAAGGATCTGCGGTTTGAATGAGCGAGGACTTCAGTCCGAGTTCGAGGACCTGCTTTTCCTGACAACTGACAACCGACAACTTACCACTATCGATAACGGCGTACTCTATGAACGAAGCCGAAACCAGAGCTGAACATGTTTACCCAGCGTTGAAAGCGGCGGGCTGGGGCGCGTCGTGGGTGGCGATTCTTCAGCGCCAACGGCGTCTCAATTTCAGCCCAGGACAACGCCCTGGGAAACCGGCCCACAAAAACATCGAAGCCCTGAAAGGGCGTGCCAACCCATACCACAATCCCTCGCGCGGCTGCATATCCACCTCATCTTCAGCACCAAGAACCGCGAACCCGCCCTGCACGAACGTGTGCGCGCTCCCTTGCACCGTTACATGGCGACGGTCCTGCAAAACTTGGGCTGCCCTCCCGTCCTCATCAACTCCGTCGCGGACCATGTCCACATCCTCTTTGAACTGGGCCGCACCGTCACGGTCAGCGGCGCCGTGGAACAGGTGAAGAAGATTTCTTCGAAATGGATCAAGACACAGGGTGCCGAGTTTGCCGGCTTCGCGTGGCAGGCGGGATATGGGGCATTCGCCGTTTCGGAATCGAATGTTCCCGCCGTCCGTAAATACATCGCCGGCCAGCAGGAGCATCACCGCAAGAAGTCGTTTCAGGAGGAATATCGGGCCTTCCTGCAACGCCATAACGTGCCGTTTGACGAAAAATATTTGTGGGATTAGCGCGCCCTTTCAGGGCTTTCCGAAAGGTGTGTAACTTTCCCAGGGCGTTGCCCTGGGCTGGTGTTGAATTGCCCTGTTGGGGCTGTGTCACAGCTCGATAAGGGAAGGAACGCTGGAACAGACTACCGGCTTTGCGCCGTATTGAGCCGCCCAACGCCGCCATTTGTGTTGGCCACGGAGCCGGGCCCCGCGCCGCACCGCTTTTGAGGCTGTTACGAAACTCTTGTACTCGGCCGGTTGGTGGAACAAAGCAGAACGCAGCCGCCCCGCGGCGACAGGTGATAGCCCACCGCTTTCAGCGGTGGGTAGGTAAAGTGGGAAATCGTGAGTCCGCTTCAGCGGACGGCAGACCCTTCGTAACAACCTCTTTTGCGCTCGCTGGGGTGGTAGCTGCACCGCAATCCCGTTAAACGCGGACTGGTGAAGGAACCAGGAGACTGGAAGTGGAGCAGTTTCCGCCACCATGCTTTCCGCGAGAACGTACCGGTAGAGATCGAATCGGAATGGACGGCCAGAGATCGTGAGTTGAAAATGTTTGGTGGGCCGGCCCGGACCTTCCTCAGCCCAGGTTAACGTCCAAAAGAAGGACGTGAACCCTTCGACAAGCTCAGGGCAGGCTCTGGGGCACCACGCACAACTTTACTCTTGACGAAGCAGTTCAGCCGGATCGAGATGCAGGGCGCGGCGCACCGGCCCAGCTATAGAGAGCGCGCTGGTAAGCAGCATCGTAAATAGAACTGCAGTAAGTACAAATGGGTCACGTGCCGATGCGTGGTAGACAACGGCCTTGAGTACCCGGCTCGCGGCGACCCCGAGCAGCACCCCAATGACTGACCCGCTGGCGAGCAGGATCAGCATACGACCGAGCGCAGCCGCGAGAACCTGCTTCGCCTGTGCACCGAGAGCGACACGAATGCTGAGTTCGCGGGTTCGTTTGCTGATGGTGTAGGAGGCGAGCCCGAAGGTACCGGTGATCGATAGCAGTAATCCGAAAGCACCGATTAGGCCGAGGGCCACCGTAGCCATCTGGGCGGGAAGGAGCTGACTGGCAAGCTGGCTGCTCCAGTCGCCCGATTCCATGATGGGAACACTGGGGTCGAGGTCGCGCACCACTTTGCGAACTGCGGCCACCATATCGGCCGGGTCGCGCCGGCTCCGAACGATGAGAGATGTATTGTTAGTGATTGCTTCCTGCGCGATCGGCACGAACTCTGCGGCCTGCGGCTCTTCACTGAGATCGGAGTATTTTCCATCTGCCACGATGCCTACGATCTGAACTGACACGAACTGGATTGAGCCGCCCGAGGCGTCCTTCAATGCGCCGGTCTTGAAATAGCGACCGACAGCGTGCTCCGTGTGAAAGAGGCGCCGGGCAAACTCCTGATTCACAATAGCAACCCGCGGCGTTTTCGCAGTGTCGGTAAAGGCTACATCGCGTCCCTCGATCAGTGGTGTTCCAGCCGCGGTCAAATATTCAGGTGAGATGTCATAACGGTAGGCGCTAAATGCGACGTTCGAGGGCCTGAAATCGGTAGTTTGTTGAGAGAATATCCCAGTAGAAAACTCACCTGACAGGGGCGTGATATTTGCGTAGCCTGCCGCTTCCACGCCCGGGAGCCGCGATACCTTCTCCAGGAGCTGGCGCTGAAAATGGCCAGCGCCAGCGTTCGAATATCCACCCTGGCTGAGATCGAAATCCGTCCGCACAGCATTCTTCGGATTGAAGCCCAGGTTCACGGTCAGCGCTTTGCCCAGGCCACGCAACGAAACAAAAGCCGCTGTGACGGTGACGAAGCAAAGAGCGATCTGTGCCGCCAACAGGACATCGCGCAGCGCCCAGCGGCGCCCGGCAGAAGATTGGCTTCCGCCGCTCTTGATGGCATCGTTAGGATCGGTCTTGAAGATCTGCCGCAGTGGCATCACGCCAAACAGGATGCCAGTGAGGACCGAGATCAGCACCGCCATCAAGATCAACGATGGCTGCGGCGCCACGGAGACCCTCTCTGGGATTGAGGTGGGTAAACGCCAGGCAGACAAGCCGGTGAGGGCCACCCACGCTAAACCGCAGGCGCCTGCGCCACCAAGAACCGAAATCACGAGGGCCTCGACGAGCACCTGACGGGTTACGCGCCAACGGCTCGACCCAATGGCCATGCGGATGGCAATCTCGCGAGTGCGGTCTGCTGTACGCGCTGCGAACAGGCTGCCGAGATTGGCGCAGGCGGCGAGCAAAACGATACCTGCCAAGCCCATCAGGCCAGCCAGAAAACCGCGCACCGCCCTGCCGCCATAGTCACCGATCAGTCCAGGGCGACTCAGCTTGAATCCCAGCTTCTCTTCTTCCTTGGGGTACTGGCGCGTGATGTGGGCGGCGATGGTATTGAGGTTGGCTTGAACCTGGGCCAGTGTGACCCCTTCCTTGAGGCGCACAATCGACAAGACGATTTCAGTGCCACGCAATTCAAGAAAGTCGGTCCCTAACAGCGACGCTTCATTCGCCAGCGGGACGAAAATGTCGGGCTGCAAGAATTTTTCAGTTCCGTAGAAGCCTTCCGGAGTGACGCCGACAATGGTGTACGGATGCTTGTTGATGCGGACGGTCTTTCCCACAATATTGGGGTCTGCGCCAAAATAACTCTTCCATGCCGGCCAGGAAAGCACGGCAGCTTGTGAGGCTCCGGGATGGTCGTCGTCAGCGCGCTGCAGCAAACGACCGAGGAACGGCTTGATAGCGACGACCTCGAAGTATTGCCCGCTTACGGAGTATCCGAAGACTGGCCGCGCAACCCCGTCGGCTTCCAGCCCGAAACCGCTTGGATCGAAGGCGGCAACCGCGGAAAACACCGTATTGTCATCACGCACGTCGCGCACTTCGGGATAGGAAAAGACCGGAAAGGGCGAATCTGTGCGCGCCAGCGTCATCACCCGGTCTGGATGCGGCACATCCAGCGGACGCAGGATCAAAGCCTGTAGTACGCCGAAAACAATGACATTGGCGGCGATTCCCAGCGCCAGGATGAGGACAGCAGTGATGGCAAAGCCGGGCGAGCGGCGCATCTGGCGAACGGCAAATCTCAGGTCCTGCAACAGGGTGTGCAAATCGCCCTCCCAGTGCCTCAGGGAATCATACAGCCCAGGTGCAACTGCAGAGCCACGTCGCCAACTGAGGTAAGTCTTTGCAATCAAAACGCTTTCGGGACGCTCGATGAACGATCCTCAGGCGAGCGATTGTCCAGCTCTCGCGGAATGCGTCCATTCTTGAACACTGGTCGGCAGGCGACGCTTCTTTGCCCCGAGTTCGTAGCTCCGACCGATATTCCGCTAAACCAGAAGTTTGAGTGCATTTATGATTAGGTTCTAGTTTGCTGCCTGGGATCACTGCACTTCCCACCCAACTGCCGCTGTCGGTTGTCCGTTAACTCGACCGGAGGTTTAGACTGACAACTGACAACTGTCCCTATGCCGAACTTCCTCTTCTGGAATCTGAACCGGACCGACTTGCACGGCTTCGTCAGTCGCCTGGCGCATCAGGAGAAGGTCGACGTCCTCATCCTGGCCGAGTGTCCCACGGACCCGGCCCTGCTTCTACAGACACTCAACGCCGACTCGTCCGACTACCAGTACGCTGCCGGCAACTGCGGCCACCTGCTTTTCTTCACCCGCTTCGAGTCCAGTTTGCTGACGCCGCTATTTGAGAGCCATCGCGTCTCGATTCGCCAGTTGACGCTACCGGGGCGGAAGAGCATCCTGGTCGCCGCCGCCCATCTCCCCGCCAAGATGAACTTTTCCGAGGAGAGCCAGCTGGTTGAGTCCGTGCACCTGGCGCAAAGCATCGACCAGGTCGAGACCACCGTTGGTCATCAGCGCACCATTCTGCTGGGCGATCTCAACATGAACCCCTTTGAGGCGGGCATGATCATCGCCGGCGGCCCGCACGCCGTCATGAGCCGCCGCATCGCGGAGCGCAAAACCCGCCTCATACAGCGCCAGAGATACAAGTTCTTCTACAATCCCATGTGGAGCCATTTCGGCGACCATGGCGAGACCTGCGGCACCTTTTACTTCGAGGGCGCCGAGCACCTTTGCTATTACTGGAACCTGTTCGACCAGGTGTTACTGCGCCCCGATCTGCTCAAGGGCTTCACCCCGGAGAACGTGCGCATCCCGACCTCGATCGGTGATTTTTCGCTGTTGCAGGACGATGGCCGGCCCGCTAAAGACACGCTGTCGGACCATCTGCCGGTGATGCTGGAATTGAATTTCTGATGGGAGACTTGATGCCTAACGATCTTTGGCCCGACAACATTGCCGACTCTAACCTGACGACGCCGGTCACTGTTCTCAAGGAACAGGCGTCGCTTCTTGGCGAGAAGACCCGCCAGTTGGTGAAGGGCGAAGTCGTCACCCAGGCCACAGGCAGCCTGTTCGTCCACTACTTCTATATTGCTGCTCCCACGCTCAGCTACAAATTCGAATTGTTCACCCTCTCCCACGGCATTAACTTCTATCCGTTGGTTATGAGGTATCTGAACGACACGATCTCGCTCCCCTCCGAAAGCGCATTCAAAGACAAGCTCAAGGAAATCTTTGCCGCGCCGCACACCCTCAACGTCGTGCACTCTATCCTTGCGCAGGTCCGCTCCTGAACGGTCTCGCGGGCGGAGGGCGATCCGGCTACACGGATCGCGACGGTCGCATTTCATCACCTTCGGCGGCCCTTCCTCAGCCCAGGTTGGTGCCCAAACACGGGCGCGAATCCGGGACATCAGGCGGCGGCTGATTCGACCGCGCGGGAGGCGCGCCTTTTTCCCACCGGCTGAAACTCCGTTCTTCTCCGCACGAAATAGCTTGCCAAATTACAGGACCGTATTACTATCCCTTCACGGGAATTCTGAGTCTGGTCCATCTCGGCGCACCTCAGGACCCGCCTATTGCCCTCACTTCCAACACAACCTTACGAGGGGTAAGAAAATGAGTGCATCTATCTCCCTAGCTCCCACACTGTCCACACTCTTCTTCTTGACAATTTCTGCCCTATCGCTGACCGCGATGTTGCTAGCCGTCCAACAGCTGTGGGAATGGCCTGCGCATTTTGTCGTGGCCGGCAGTGTCATGTTGGCGCTCTGTTTTCTGGCGCTTCCTGCCGCGCAAGCGACCGACCGCATCATCATCAATGGCGATGGTTGCCAGGTGACCGAGGAGGATGCCATCGGCATTTTCCTGAGCAGCGATCTGTATCTGCGCGTCGATTTTCCCGATTCCCATTGGCGGTTCGGGTTGCGCAATCAGGGTATGAAGGGCCTCAACATAGTCGATGTTGCCCTACAGGGGGCCCAGTTCACCTCCAAGCAATACATCGTCAAGCGCGCAGGCATGGCGGACATGTTTGTTCCCTACGACGATCGCAGCCATACCTACTACGACATGTCGTTTGGCGATAACCGGCTGGACCAAATTGATCCCGCCGACCTGCCTTCGCAGAACGGCGCCCTCGTCTTCTTCCGGACATTGATGGGCGGCCACTACGTGCGCGATACCGTACCCAAAATCGCGGTCGAATGCCGCGACGCGGGAATGGGATGGTTGTGCAAGGAGCCGGGTAGCCACATGCGCCGGCGCATCCACGAGGTTGTGGTCTGGGCCGTGTACGACGCCTTCAACTACGACTACATCATCGAATACACCTTCCGCGAGGACGGCGGCATCAACTTCCGGGTTGGCGCTACCGGTTTCAACCTTCCCGGCGGTACATCCAAGCCCCACGTGCATAACGGAATCTGGCGGGTGAGCACCAAGCTCTTCGATCGGCTTGATAACCAGGCGGTCGAGTGGGTCCACGTCGAGGATTCCCAGGGTTATATTGCCACCGATTCCGAACTGCCCATTCCCAACGAGGAAAGCTATGACTGGGAGCCGCCGAAGTTCAGCAGCATCATTGTCCAAAGTTCAACTCAAACCAACGACTATGGACATCTCATGGGCTACGAATTTTTCCCCGACGATCGCACCGGCACTGGCCGATTTTCCACCCGTCCTCAGGACCATGAGATGTGGACCCAGCATGACCAGTATTTGACCAATGACGATCCGGGCGAAGACGGCACCGGATCGGGCACCAACAATTGGCTCTACACCTGGTACTCGCCCGACAATTATCTGCTGACCTATCTCAATGGCGAACCGATCGGGGGGACCGGCGACGGCGTCGTGCTGTGGTATACCGGGTCCGTGCATCACGAGCCCACCGACGCTGACAATCAGATGGGCTCCGGCGGCCGCACCGGTATCACTCTCATGCACTGGAGTGGTTTCGATATGGTGCCGCACAATTTGTTTGACTACAACCCGCTCGGTGGTCCACCCCATTGCGGCCAGTGAGCGGCACTTCCTTGAATCAGGGCCGGCGCTAACTTGCCGGCCCTGTCGACGCCGCGTGCCCCACGCACGCCGGTTTGGGGTAGTTCCGTACTTTCGCCCACAACCGATTTCTCATTCACCAGCGTTTCAGGCGAAAAGGCAGCCCCACATCGAGAAGTGTTTGATCAGGGAACTGCTGTAGGTTTGTTGATCATGGGATACAGGAGGCTGCACTTGACACTAACCTATGCTGCGCCTACCGTGAAGGACATGGATGTTATCCCCATCAAGCCCGAACGCAAGGCGCAGCTCGAAGAATACGCGCAGCGTCGTGGGCAAGACCCTGCCTCCGCCCTGGATGACGCCTTGGCCGAATATCTGGAATGGGAGCGTCAGGATTTTGAGCAAGCCGTTGAAGGCATCCGGCAGGGCAATGAGGACGTGAAAGCCGGACGAACCCAGCCCGTCGAGGAAGCATTTGAAGAGCTACGCCTGAAGCATGGCCTTCCGCGTTAGAACCACTACTAAAGCAAAGCGGGATTTGGACGGCATCCTCGATCGGCTATTGTCGCAAGAGGCGGGAGAAACTGGCTTGCGCTGGTTTCAGGGATTGCACCAGGCCGTCGCAACGCTAGCTGATTCTCCCCAGCGTTGTGCTTTGGCTCCCGAGAATGCCGTCGTCCCCTTCGAGGTGCGGCATCTGCTCTACGGCCGGAAGCCCCACGTCTACCGAATTATCTTCACCATTGAAGGCGGCACGGTGTCCGTTCTGCACATCCGTCATGGACGCCGCCAGCCAATCGCCAAACACTGACCGAAGGCAGAAAAGCAGGTTCCGACGAGATTGTTTACAGCATATTTTTGCGAAGCGGACATCTGCCTGGGCCACCAGCCTTAGTTCGCACCCGCTTCGGGCAAGTTTAGAATTGAGCGGACGACAACCTCACGCAACGGAGACGAACTTTCTATGCCGGGCATTGACCATCTTTATCTCGACGAAGTTTTTCGCAGTCTGCGCGGGCACAAGCGTCTCGCCGATGACGCTATCGCCCAGCTCACCGATGAGCAGTTTTTTGCTGCGCCCGATGCTGAGTCCAACAGTGTCGCCGTCATCGTGAAGCACATGGCGGGCAACATGCGCTCGCGCTTTACCGGCTTCCTCACCACTGACGGCGAGAAACCCGACCGCAACCGCGACCGCGAATTCGTCATGCACGCCGACGCCAAGCGCGACGAAGTGCTCATCTCGTGGGAGCAGAATTGGCAACTGGTTTTCGAAACGCTCAACTCGCTTCAGCCAGACGACCTGGGTCGCACCGTCACCATTCGCGGTGAGCCCCATTCGGTGCTGCAGGCCATCAATCGACAGGTCGCGCACTACGCGTATCACGTAGGACAGATTGTCTACGTCGCAAAACATTGGAAGGGCGCGGAGTGGAAATCGCTCAGCGTCCCCAAAGGTCAAAGCGAGCGGTACAACCCGAAAATGTTGGACAAACGCGGGAAGTAACTGGCAGAACGAGTTGCTTGGGTTTCGCTTGCTGGTCTGATCCAAGGCTCAGTGGGCGAGCTGCCTCATTTTGTCTTCGAGCGCTGCCACTCGCTCGACAATCTCTTTGACTTCCATCGATTTGCGCAGCAGAAAGCCCAGATCGTCAATGCGCTGGTCCATGTGATGCATCAGTTCCTGATGACGCTGGTCGGCTCTCCGCTCGACATCGCCAAACTTCTTGTCGATAACCTCGAGTTGCTTCTCTACCGCGTCAAGACGGACAGACAGCGCCCGCAGCTCAGGCGCGATCAAGTCCTGCATCACCTTGCGGGCATCTTCAATGACGCTCATGGCTATATCTTATCAAATGAAGAAATGCCCCACTGTTCCGCGATAGTGTCGTTTGCGAACTATCTTGGAGCCCCGTAGGGAAGGCACCGATTCTTCGCCACAGCGGCGACAACATCGCGCGACCGCCTATAATATTGATCTGGAGGCCGCACTCGTGAGAGGAAAGCTATCCGGCTGGGCTATCTTCCTCGCGGTCCTTCTGCTCCTCAGCTTCGCCGCCACTCCCAGCTTCAAATATTCGCGAACGGCCGATCTCACTTTGATGGCGGTGCGCTTCTCGCTGGTGATCCTGCTGTCCATTTTGTTCGTGCACGAAAAATGGAAACACCGCAATGAGGCCGACCTTCCGCAAGCCAGACCGGGCCAGCGTGACACCATTCTGCAACGCTTCCGGCGCTGGTACTACGATGAGCAAAAAACTCCCAACTGAGTGTCACCGAAATCCTGCCCCGCCCATCGGAATAAAAATTCACCACCGAGACACCGAGATCACGGAGAGGAATCTATAACCTGAAGGGATGGCGCTGGTGGTAAACTGCCGCGGAGCGATCTCTGGAGGCAAGGCTTGAAAGCGCCGATGCTTTATCGAATCGCTTCTATTCTCTTGCTGCTTTTTGACGTCGGACATACGCTTGGTTTTCGCCAGTCCGATCCCAAATGGGGAGTGGATGCGCTTCTCGCCTCAATGCGGTCAACTCATTTCGACGTGCAAGGGTTTAGCCGGACTTATTGGGACCTCTTTGTTGGGGCCGGATTCTTCGTCTCGGTGTTTCTTCTATTCGCAGCGGTATTAGCGTGGCAACTGGCCGGCCTTCCGGCAGAAACTTTGGCGGTCATGCGCGGCACTCAATGGGCGCTTGCCCTTTGCTTCGTCGCCGTGACGATTTTGAGCTGGACCTACTTCTTCACCTTACCTATCGTTTTCTTGACCCCGATTACTGTGTGTTTGATTGCTGCGGCATGGCTCTCAGGGAAGCCAATCTGAAGCCGTTGGTTGCGATGGCCCAGCGCACGTGCCACTTCCCGAATTAAAGGGCAACCCTTCACGTTGGTCTTTACCTGCTGCTGTCCTGGGGCGCCGACAAGGAGCTACCACCGCCGAACTGCGTTTAGGAAAAGCGACTCGCGCGAAAGAGCTTGCCAACCTCGGTCCCGCTTCGGGACTTCCCTCGCAACATTGGTTCTCATTCGGAACGCTCGTCGCCGCCTCGTGAAACTCTCTGCCCACTCACTCTGCACTCTTTTGCACATCTCTCAACGCCCGTTTCAGCACTCGCCCCTCAACCCACGGGCTTCACGCCATTTGTACGCGCCACGCAATTGGCGTCTGACGTGCCTTTATAGAAAGCGATTGTCCGAACCCACCCCAGTGCATTCGGCCATGACGAGGAAAACGAGAAAGGAACCTTGTTATGAAAAAGAATGTTCTGGGAGCCATCGCGGTCCTATGCTGCGCACTTGCCTTTGCCACTCGCTCGCAGGCGGACGCCTTCTCCTTCAACTACTCCGGTGACGGAGTCGCCGTCACCGGCACGCTGTTTGGCGACAGCAACGGAAACGATACCTGGACCGTAACCGGCATCGCCGGCACCTACAACGGAATCGCGATCGCCGGTATCGTGCCCCTCGGCGCCGATCCCAGCTACATCTACAACAACCTGCTCTACTACCCAGCCGATCCGCTGTTCGTGGATAACGCCGGCATCCTGTTTAGTGTGCCCGGCGTTGGCGACGTGAACTTGTATTTCGATCCCAGCTTCGGATACGGCAACATTACCGGAAGCCTCGACCGTGGATTCGTGACCACCGCTGTGACCCTGGATTACTCGCCCGCGCCCGAACCGGCCACCCTGGGATTGTTGGGGACTGGCATTTTAGGAACTCTCGCGGTGGTTCGCCGCCGGGAATCACGCCTGGCCCACAGCCGGCATTCGTAACAGCGTACTGCAGTGCCGGAGGGGCGCAGAGCCGTCAAACAGGCAGGACGGCTCTTGCGCCTCCTCCGTTTTGCGTGGAGATTTACGAATCCGCGGCCTCACCTTTCAGCAACGTCCCCACCGGCAGCACTGCATTCATTGAGCCCGACCGAAATCCTTCCAGATCGAGCGTCACATACGTAAACCCCAGCGCCTTGAAGATTCGCGTGAACTCGGCAGCCATTTCCATCGTCATGGCGCGCGGCAATTCCTCGCGCGCGATCTCAATGCGCGCAATCTCGCCGTGATGACGCACGCGCACCTGGCGGAAACCAAGCTCGCGCAACGCATCTTCGCCTTGCTCGACCGCCGAGAGCGCTTCTCGCGTAACCGCGCGCCCATACTCGATCCGCGACGACAGGCACGCCGATGCAGGTTTGTCCCAGATACGCAGTCCGGCTTGCGATGCCAATTGCCGGATGTCGGCCTTGGTCAATCCCGCTGCAAGCAATGGTGCAGCCACATGATGCTGTCTGGCCGCCTGCTGGCCGGGACGGAAGTCCCCCTGGTCGTCGAGGTTCACGCCGTAGGCAATGGCGTCGAACCCCAAGCTCTGCCGCCGCTCTTCCATCACGGTGAACAGTTCGTCTTTGCAGTGATAGCAACGGGCGCCATCGTTGCGCAGGTATTCGGGACGCTCCATCTCCTCGGTGGCCACCACGCTCAGCGGTATGCCTTGTTCGCCGGCGAAGGCAACGGCATCACGCATTTGCGACCGCGCCAGGCTGGGAGAGTCAGCCAGCATCGCCAGCATGTCGCCGCCCAGCTCGCGGTGCGCCGCCCAGGCCAGGAATCCGGAGTCCACTCCGCCGGAATACGCCACCAGCAATCGCCCGAGAGAACGCAAGTGTTCCGTCAGCGCACGAGATTTGGTCGCAAGAACCTTGTCTTCGACGGTAAGATTGGACTGCGCAGACATCGCTCAATTGTAAGACACTTGTCGTAACGAGAACGTTGCGCGCTAATACAGCCTTTCTATCCGCCGGATGGTGCCGAACGTCCCAATGTTGGAAAGGCTGAACGAGAAGCGATAACTGTTCTCCGTGCTGACCGCGGGAGCGTAGGCCCAGCGCGTATATTCGAACGCGATGCCACAGCAGTCCCAGTTGTAGTTGGTCTGGACGGTTGCCGACTGGACGAAACTGAGCCGGTCATCGATTCCAACAGAAGCCGCGCCACTGAATCCTTTTTGGCCGACATTCCCGTACTGCAGCATGATCCGGTACTGGTTGTAGATGGCGAGACCTAGCGTCGGTTGGCCGGCGATGGGGGAGGATTCCGCGGGCTCACGCATATAGGTTTGCCCCCCCGCCACGTACCACTTGCCACTGTCGCCAAGCCTATGGCCAACTACAAGGGTGCTGGCATTCAGTTGATGCAGCACCGGATCATAATCCACCGCCCAGGTGGCGTCGGTTTTTGCATCTTGCAGCCGAAGCCGGGAGATGATGGGCGAAAATCGGCGCGGTTGCGTAAGAAACGCAATGCCGGTGAAATCCACGGTGCTGTCGAAGACGTTACGCTGACCGGGCACCAACGCTCCGCCAAAAGTCGGGTCGAAGAAATACTTCTGCGCAAGCTCCCAGGTGATGACTTCACGCGCTGGACCTTGCGTGTCATCGCAGGTATCGGGTTCCGCTCCGGTGGTCTTCTTGGCCGCGAGGTCCTTTTCCTGCGAAAGAAGCGCGTATTTCGGATGCTGAAAACATTCGCCCGTCGATTTCGTTTTCTTGGCAAACAGACGGTTGACCACGCCGTATTCCACTTCATTGGTGTCGGCCAGAATGTCGCGCTGGTCGAATCGAATAATCTGGCTGAAGTTGTCGATGCCGGTCTGGTAGCGATAAACGACCTTCGGTTCGATCGTATGCTTCATCACGTAGCCAAAGAATTTGCGATCAAAAATTTTGGATAGCGTTGGCGGCCTGGCCTCCATCGCTGCGGCCAGAACGTTGCGGTTGATCGGATCGCTGATCGCCTTGCCCACCGCAACCTCGCCGCCAGACTGTAACCGCTGCGTGTAATAGGTCTCGCGCACCCCGGCCTCCGGTCGAAAAGTCCAGCCATGAAGAAACGTAGGCAGGGCAAAGTAGGGATGAGCGTCGAGGCGGCCGACCACCGGGGCCGTCTCAAATCCTATCTCGTTCCGGGAAACGCCTTCCGTAGCTACGTCATAGGCGTACACCAGGTTGGAGCGGCTGAAGGGACGTTCCACCGAGGAAAATTCGAGCGTCGGAATGTGCGCGATATCGATCACCTCTCCCGGCGTTGTGCTCTCGTATGACTGATAGAGTCCGGACTGGAAGCCCAGCGCGTATCCATTCCAGTTCTTGCTGAGAAATCCATAGGAGCGGACCTCGGAGGTGATCGAGTACACCGTAAAGCCTTGGGCGAACGCGACACGAAACAAGTAAGAGCTGAGATAGTCAACGGAGAGCACCCCGCGAAATCCCTCCGGCAGCAGGATCGTTCCGTTTGCTCTCAATTCCTGGCCACCCTGGTTCTGTCCGGGGTTGGGTTGCCCCTCGGGGACGCCCTTGTTGTCAATCACCCCGAAATATTCGGCCTTGAACTGGTACTTGTAGCCGACGGAGCGAAAGATCGCGTGTTGCGCCCATCCTCGTGCGGAGTAGAGCGAGGCTCCGATGGTAGCGTCATTGCTCCGATTGATCGCCCAATAAAACCCGTCTCCTACGATGGTTCCCCGGGTGTTGGACTGCCCAACAATGGGAATAAGAAAGCCACTCTGGCGTCCGAAGTTATCCGCCGGGTGTTCGACCCAGGGAAAATAGAAGACGGGAATGCCGTGGATGCGCAAGGTGGCGTGATGCATGGTGGCTTCGGCCCCCATCTCGACGTATGCGGTCTGGGAATTGAACTGCCACTTGGGCTTCGGAAACTGGCAGGACGTGATGTAGCCCTGGTTGACCTTGTAATGGTCAGGACCCAGCTTGTCCACCACCTTCCCGGTGAAGAAGAAAGGAGTCGAGGAAGTGAGGAACATATCTTTGTTCTTGACCTTGACCCCACTCGATCCGACTACGTCGTAAAAGACTCCCGTGTCGCGGCTGACATCGTAGGTGGCGTGCGTCCCCACCAGACGGTCGTCGTGCGGGCCGCCCTCGAAAATCACGTGTCCGTTGGCCGTCACCTGCCCCGTGGTGGAATCGTAAGTGACTTGGTCGGCGTGCAGCGTGTAGGTGCGGAATCGCATCACGACGTGGCCGCGGGCCTTGTAGATGTCCTGGTTCTTTTCCTGTTCGTCGCCGCGGATCAGCACTTCATCCCGGCCCAGGGCGACGTTCATCGACGGACGCGGAGGCCCCAGTTCCTGGTCCTCGTTGCCCGACTGAATCACCTGCTGAATGATCTGTTCGGTTTGCTTGTCTTCCTGCCCGGTATCGGTTTTTACCGTGACTTGGGCTTTGGCTGCCGGCAGTTGTGCCGCCGGCTCGGCCTCGGAGATTGCGTCGTCCGGCAATTGTGGCTTGGCAGCAGTCGCGGGAACCGAAGCCGGATCGGAGGAACTCGGCTGGGATTGGGCTTGCGCCGGATTATTCGGCGGCTCCCCCGGACGCAACTGGCTGGTTAACATGCCGGGGAGCAGAAACAGATGACATGCCACCAGCGCCGTGATAATCATTCGAGTGCGGGCAATCATCGAGAAGCGGGCGTCCCCTCACCGGGTTCGATTGAATTGAGCAGAACCTTGCAACTTAGCACGTTGCCTACGGAGAGGTAAAATGCCATCTGCTTGCGCTGGTTCCACGCTGCTCTGGACTTTCTCCTTAACCCGCTCGATGTCCACTGGTTGCGCGATTCTCGCGATCGAGTGCACAGCTTGCCGCGCCTTATGGACACGAGCCGTCGGCCTCTTTTTCTTATTTTCATTTGTGATTCAACCGCGCTTTCGGGTGCAAGCGCCTTACACGCATTGCCAATGAAGCGGGTAGAAGGAATAGTCGCGCCACCACATGACCGACCAGCAAACCTTGCGTTCTGAAGCATCGGGCAATTCATCGCCGACCGCCAACGACATCTGGCGGAAGGAAATTCACGCCCGCGTGTCCGTTACCGCATCCGCCGCGGCCGCCGTATCGAGGGAGCGTTCAGCATGCGCTTCCCCTTCCCGCCGCCTGAACCCGACGTGCCTAGTTCTGTAGCCATCGCAACGGCGGAACCGGCGAACCATGAACCCTTGGCGGAAGCCAGTCCTGCGTCCGCTGCCCAAGCCTCCCCGACAGAGGTTGCCGTCGCTGAGATCTGCGATGTCGAACCCGAACCGGCAGGCTGCGGAGCCAGAAGTAGTCCCGACGGGGCCGGAGATTTTGCCAACGGAAGTCCTCGCGCTTCTCGCGATGGTGCTCGATCCTGAACCGCCACCGGCTCCCCGGCCGCGCCCCAAGCCTCAGCGCAAGGTCATAGCCTTTCCTCGTCAGGGGCAGGGCACCCCGGAAATGCTCCACCGCCTGGCTGATCCGGTTCTGCCGGAACAGCCGCGCATCCTTGATGTGCCTGAGGAACTGGAAGCGCTGCCCACTACGCCTTTCCTCGACGGATTGCAATTCGGACCCAATGTCCAGCCAGTCACCAGCCGCCCATGCGGACAGCGTGGAGCTTCCTTTTCGGGCTGCCGGTAGGTCGCACCGGCTTGTATGCGGCTTTGCTCGACGGTGCCCTCGTTGCTGCGGGCGCGGCCATCTTCGCAGCCGTGGGACACCAGATGCTGCCCAAGCTTGTCTTCACCAAGCCCGTGTTGTTGACGGCAGCCGCCCTGCCCGTACTGTTATGGGCAATCTATCAATACCTGTTGCTGGTGTATGGCGGAGCCACGGCGGGCATGCGCGTGGCCAAGATTCGCCTCAGCACCTTCAAAGGAAAATCGCCTTGTCTGCGCGACCGTCGCCATCGCGTCATGGCTCTCTATTTCTCTACGGCCTCCTTCGTGATGGGCTTGCTCTGGGCGTTCGTAGATGTGGATAGCCTGTGCTGGCACGATCGCATCAGCCGAACCTATTTGACCGATCCAGAGTAGAGAAGACGTATTCGAGATCTTGCCGCTGTGCGACGTTCGCCGGAAACAAGTGAATTCGAACGCGGCACGTGCTTTCACTCCGAATGCCTCGCCGAAGCATCCAATCGACGATGCTTGCCGAAATTGGTCAAACCTGTCTGACCGATAACGCCTAAAGGCAGTACACTGATGTACTCCGGTTGCATGTTCTGCGAACGGAGTGCTGCTCAGGTCCGCACGAACCACTATGTCCACACAAGCCGAGAATCTGCAGCGGCCCGCCATCAAAGTCTTCGTCGCCACCTCGGTGATGCTGACTTTCATTTCCTTCTGGCGGGCGGCAGCCATTGTCCTGTCCGACCTGGCCTCGTCGGCGTACTACGTGGGCGGCGACGCGGAAAAAGTGATCGGCAAAAGTGCTCCCTGGTTCGTGCTGGCTGTCATGCTTTTCAGCTATGCGGTCCGGGCCATCTACATCGAGTCGAGCGCCATGTTCGTCCGCGGGGGCGTTTACCGTGTAGTCAAGCAGGCCATGGGCGGGACCCTGGCCAAATTATCGGTTTCCGCCCTTCTGTTCGACTACATCCTTACCGGCCCCATCAGCGCGGTAGCGGCCGGCCAGTACGTCGCCGGATTCCTCGACGACACCTTCCACCATCTGGGCTACAACATTCACGTTCCCGACAATTCGTTCGCCGCCGCTTTTGCGGTGGCAGTGGTGGTTTATTTCTGGTGGCTGAACATCAAGGGCATTCACGAGTCCAGCGACCGGGCGTTGCAAATCATGAAGATCACCACCGTCATGGTGGTGATGCTGATTGCCTGGTGCTTACTGACGCTGGCCAAACACGGAGGGCAATTGCCACCCTTGCCGTCCCCCGCCGGCATGCACCACAACAAGGAATCGCTGGGCTGGCTGCTGGGAACTTGGGCAGCGCGCATTCCGCTGATCATGTTGCTGGTCGGTTTCGGGCACTCCGTACTAGCCATGAGCGGCGAAGAATCGCTGGCCCAGATCAACCGCGAAATCGAACATCCCAAGTTGAAGAACCTGGAGAAGACCGGGCTGGTGATCTTCCTCTACAGCCTCTTCTTCACCTCGCTGGTTTCCTTCTTCGCGGTGATGATCATCCCCGACAAGGTGCGGCCCGGAATACTACGCGAACCTGATTAGCGGCCTGGCCATGAACGTGGTCGGCCCTTATACCCTGCGACTGTTCTTTCAGGCGTTCGTCGTCATTGTGGGCGCGCTGATCCTGTCGGGCGCGGTAAATACCGCCATCGTCGGCGCCAATGGCGTGCTCAGCCGCATGGTGGAAGATGGCGTACTCACCACCTGGTTCAAGAAACCGCAGAAGCGGTTTGGCACCAGCTACCGCGTCATCAACATGATCGTCGGCTTGCAGATCTTCACCATTGTCGCCAGCCGCGGTAATGTCTATCTGCTGGCTTCGCTGTACGCCTTCGGCGTGATCTGGAGCTTCTCTTTCATGTCGTTGGCGGTAGTGGTACTGCGCTACACCAGCCCTGAGAACCGGCAGTGGAAGGTGCCGGGTAACATTCGTATCAAAGGCGTGGAGGTTCCGGTTGGGCTCATCCTGATCTCGCTGTTGTTGTTCTCCACTGCCGTCGTGAACCTCTTCACCAAGCAATTGGCCACCATTGCGGGTGTGTCCTTCAGCCTGGTGTTCTTCCTCATCCTGACAGTTTCCGAGCACCGCACCGCATACCAGCACGCCTCGGGCGAATCAGGTCTGGAACAGTTCAACATTGCCACGGACCGGGAGCTTAGCGCGGAGACCATGGAAGTCCGGCCGGGCAACATTCTGGTCGCCGTCCGCGACCCCCGGAATCTGTACTACTTGCGACAAGTGCTGGCGAAAACGGACACCACTAAGACCGACGTGGTGGTGATGACCTCGCGCGTCTACCACCGTGAGCACTCCTTCAGCGGCAGCGAGGTAGTGGACACCTCGGAGGTGTTCAAGAAGTATGAGCAGGAACTGTTTACCTCCGTGGTGACTGCCGCCGAGAAGGAAGGCAAGCACGTTTCGCTGCTAGTGGTTCCCACCAACGATGTTTTCGAAAGCATTGTGGCCACAGCGCAGCGGTTGTACTCGTCGGTCATCGTCTGCGGTTTGTCGAACAAGCTCACCGCGGATGAGCAAGGCAAACTCACGGGCGATGCCTGGGAGCGGCTGCCGGAACCGCGTCCCCGACTGCGGCTGGTGGTGGTCGAACCCAATGGCACCAAGCACGAATACCTGCTGGGACCGCACCTTCCCCGTATGCGCCAGGCAGATGTGGACCTGCTGCACGGTCTGTGGAAGGAAGTGACCAGCGACCCGCGTTATCGCGAGCTGCACCACTACCACGTGCTCAACGTAGCGCTCCAGGAGATGGCCGAGCGCATGCACAACGGCGCTTACCACGATGAAGTCATGAAGGAAATCCTCGACGAGATGCGCCGCAGCAGCGCGGAACCGGTTGCGGATGACGATGTTCCACCGCCGCCACCGACGTAATCGCAGCCGCTGTGGAACGATCAACACGAGAGCCAGAGTAGTTTTACATCGGCCGTATAGGCGATGGGTGGAGCACGCCTTGCAGGCGTGCATAATTGCCGTCCGTTCGTGGATCGCGCTTTAGCGCCTGAGGTAATGTCTCGGTCACCTGGGCGGTTAAAGCCAGCTCATTTCGAGATCTTAACTGCGTCGCTGAAGCCGTGTGAAAACTGCTCTAAGGGGCTGCGTTCTTCCCGAAATCCATATTCGTCGATTGGTCAAACGGCTTTCTTCCTCCGCTCTTGCTAACATCAAGAGGTGAGCACCCCTTCCCCGGTCCGGGTTCGCTTCGCGCCTTCTCCTACGGGACAACTGCACGTCGGCAACGCCCGCACTGCGCTTTTCAACTGGCTCTTTGCCCGTCAAGCCGGCGGCGTCATGGCGTTGCGCATCGAGGACACCGACCTTGCGCGCAGCGAGGCCCGCTTCGAGGACCAGCTTCTCGATGATCTCAAGTGGCTCGGCATCGATTGGGACGAGGGTCCGGATGTCGGCGGCCCGCACGCACCCTATCGCCAGAGCGATCGCCTGGAGTTGTATCGCGAGCATGCCGAGCGACTGGTGAAGGAAGGCAAGGCTTATCTCTGCTTCTGCTCGCAGGAGGAATTGGAGCGTGACCGCGAGCGTGCTCTGCAACATCAGCAGCCGCCTGTCTACTCGGGCAAATGCCGCGCCTTAGATCCCGAAGAGAGCCAACGCCGCCTCGCCAACGGCGAAGCGGCGGCGATTCGCCTGCGCATTCCCGAGCACCCCATTCGCTTTCACGACATCGTACACGGCCCGGTCGAGTTCTCCAGCGAAGTCGTCAGCGATCCTATCATCCTGCGCTCTACCGGCATTCCGGTTTACAACTACGTGGTGGTCGTTGACGACGCGCTGATGGACATTACCCACGTGATTCGCGGCGACGATCATCTCTCCAACACGCCCAAACAAGTGGCGCTGTACGAAGCGCTGGGATGGCCGGTGCCGGAGTTCGCGCACCTCTCAACGATTCTGGGCAGTGACCGCGAACGCCTGTCCAAGCGGCACGGGGCAACCTCAATTGCCAATTTTCGCGAGATGGGCGTGCTGCCCGAGGCGTTCGTGAACTACCTCGCGTTGCTGGGGTGGGCTCCCACCGGCGGCACACGCGAAATCTTTTCGCCCGAGGAACTGATCAGGGAATTTTCGCTGCAGCGCGTCACCCCGTCGCCCGCCGTCTTCGACATGGAGAAGCTCTACTGGCTCAATCGCCATTACATCAAGCAAAGCTCGTCGGAGCGCATCGAGAAGCTCGCCCTGCCGTTTTTCACGCGTGCCGGATTGCTGCCGGAAAATCCGGATGAGCCCACTCGCGCATGGTTCAGCAAAGTTGTGGCTTTGCTTGCGCCGTCGGTGGACAAGCTGGACCAGCTTCCCGAGCGCGCCGCATTGATCTTCCGCTACGATGCCATTGCTGCGGTGAATTCTCCCGATAATGTGGAGGTCCTCGCCGCGCCGAAGACTGCCGATGTCCTGGCAGCATTTGCGGCGTACGTGGAAGGCGATCCGACGCCGATGACCCCGGAGCGCTTCAAAGCCATCATGAACGAAGTGAAGGCGAAGACTGGCGCAAAGGGCAAGGACCTGTTCCATCCCGTGCGTATCGTTCTGACCGGATCGCACTCCGGCCCCGAGTTCGACAAGCTGATTCCGATTCTCGAGGAGGGGTCGCATCTTGATCTTCCTCAGCACGTGATGAATGTGCGGGAGCGGCTGGCCGCTTTTCGTGCAGCCCGCGGGAACTAAGAGGCAACCGCGGATTACGCAGATGCGCGTGGATCGACGTAATGTTCACTTTCGTTATCTTCTGAGTTGTCATCAGGAAGGGCCTTTAGAGACTGTATCGCGACCTCATATTGGTTCGCGGCAGTGGGACAAGGGGGCAAGAACCAGCCCCGAATGGGGCGAAAGAGCTTAGCCCAGCGCTTCAGCGCTGGGTGAAGTGGGAAATGAGACCGAGTCCCGTAGGGACGGCAGAGGTTGCGACACAGTCTCTTTAGGCCGTGAAGTATCTGCTCTTCTTAGCCGTCGTTCAGAGGGCAAACAACAGCACATCCCTCGCGGGCTGAAGCCCGCTCGTGATGACAAGAAAAAACACCAACGCGGACCCGAAGGTCAGTACTACCCAAGCCGCATCAGATACTCTCGCTTCCTCTCTTCCGGCAGAAACGACGCTCGAAATGAATTCCTCGCCAGCTCGCGAAGCTCATCCTCGCTGAAGCTGAAGACCTGCCGCGCGATTTGGTATTCACGCAAAAGATCCGTGTGGAACATGTCGGGATCGTCGGTGTTCAGCGTGACCCTTGCGCGCCGGCATCAAATAATCTCCGGATCGGGTGCTGCTCCACTGTGGCGCAGCAGCCAGTCATCACATTGCTGGTGATGCACACCTCTACCGGAATTTGCTCCTCGGCGAGATAACGCACCAGCTCCGGATCGTCGACTGGCGTGCAGTCCGTGCCCGATGCGATCGGCTTTCAGTTCTCGTAGCGCGCCCCAGATAGATTCCGCTCCCACCGTTTCTCCGGCATGGACGGTCAACCGTAATCCGTGTTGCGCCGCATGCTCGTACACTTCGCGGAACTGCTCCGGTCCGGCGCGACGCTCGTCTCCACCAATTCCAATGCCCACGACGTTTCGCTCCTTGAAGCGAATTGCCTCATCAACCACGCGGCGCGCTTCCTCCACGCCGAAGTGTCGGACGGCGTCGAAGATCCAGTACAGCGACATGCCAAACTCGCGCTCGCCGCGCTGTCGCCCACGTTCCGCCCCTTCAAACAGCGGAGCGAATTCCTGTCCACGCCACTGCACCACGCCGGCTGAGATGTACACCTCGGCATGGAGAACGTTCTGCGCGTGCAGCTTCTGCATCATGCGATAGGTGACAAGTTCGTAGTCCTCGGCGGTGCGCAAGCGCTCGGTGACCGCCTTGAACGCCCACCAGGAAGCCAGTGAAATTCTTGTATTCGTACAGCGCGCGCGCTTCTTCCTCGCTGAAGACGCGTCCGCTATCCTCGATGTTCTTGTAGCGATTGTTGGTGCTTGGAAGGGGCGTGGGATGACGGCGGCTTAGTTCCGCCAGCGTCGGCGGATCGACCGTGCCTTCGAGATGGAGATGGAGTTCGGCCTTGGGCAGGGAAGAAATAAAGTCAGCCGGGTCGGACATGTCAAACAAGCGCTACTTCCCGGGCGAAGCCCGGCTTTCTTTTCCGCATGGAGCTTTAGGGCAACACCGCAGGCTGCAGCGATCCGCTCCAGCATCACCAATGAATGCCCCGTGTATTCGGCATCCTCGAGGCGGGCAATCACGGATTGGGTTGTACCGACCCGTTTGGCCAACGCGGCTTGAGTTAGCCCGGCTTCCTCTCTCATCTCGCTCACCAGCAGAGCGAGGTCAATCTGGCGAAGCGTGCGGGCAAATGTTTTGCGATAAGCCACGCTACTGCGGGCGCGCCGTGCAACCACTTCGCTGTGCCGGTCGTGTTTCATAGGCTAAACTCCTTCAGGATCGCCTCGCTTTCTTTAAGAGACCCTGTGTAACAATTCCTGTACTTCATCCAGAGCTTCCTCAGTTTCTCAGCCCTGGATATCTCGCTAGCTGGCGTTTCTTGCGTCTTCTTCTGAAATCCGGAGGTAATCACAATGAGCATTCCGGGCTGCTAGAAGAAAAGGACCCGGAAGATGCGGTCAAACTCCTTGACTCTCAGCTCGAATATTTCGTTCCTCAGCTTCTTTACGAACTTTCCTTGCATGCGATTGCCATGGATGCGCAGGCGTTCGATAAATGCGTCAATTCGGGCGGCAGCCCTGTCGTCCAGCGCATCAACGAAGTCCCGGGCAGGCGTTCGTCCGTTGGGCAGTTCGACATATTCGATAGTGAATTGGGCGCCCAAGCGGCCTCGGAACTAAGTATAGCATTATTGCGATAGCGATGTGGTCCGTCAGTCAGGTAAATCAGAGATCTTTACGGCCCTGTCTGGGGCTGAACTCGCTGCGATGCCGGCTGTAGAGCATGTACACCGTCAACCCGATGACCAGCCACAGGAAGAACCGCAGCCAGGTCAGGATCGGCAGGCCCAGCCATCAGCAGCACGCAAAACACCACGCTGAGGATCGGCGCGGCCAGCCCGCCGGGAGCGCGGAATCCGCGGTGCCGTTCCGGTTGCTTGCGCCGCAGAATGATGACTCCGATCGACACCAGAACAAACGCAAACAGCGTACCGATATTCGACAAATCCGAGAGCGTGCCGATGTCCAGAATGCCACCGGGAATTCCCACCAGAAATCCGGCGATCCAGGTTGCGGTGGCCGGCGTGCGGAATCGCGGATGCACGCGGCTGAACATTGTGGGCAGCAAGCCATCGCGCGACATCGAGAACCACACCCGCGCCTGTCCCAACTGGAACACCAGCAGCGACGAGATCATGCCCATCATCGCGCCGAAAAGCACCGCCAGCTCCGTCCAGTGCAGCAGCGCGGACTTCGTAGTTCCGGCGAGCTTGCTCATGCTGTTGACCACGGGCGCGGCGTCGTCAATCAAAGTCTGCCAGGGAACGATGCCGGTCAGTACGACGGCAACCGCGATGTAGAGCAAGGTGCAAACGATCAGCGTGGCGATAATTCCGATCGGCAGATCGCGCTGCGGATTGCGCGCCTCCTCCGCTGCAGTCGAGACCGAGTCGAATCCGATATAGGTGAAGAAGATGATCGAGCCGCCGGTCAGCACGCCCGGCCAACCCTGCGGCGCAAACGGATGATAGTTGGCGGGATGAATGAATCGCATGCCCACGAATACGAAGGCCAGGATGGCGGCGATCTTCAGAATCACCATGACGTTGTTGGTCTCGGCCGATTCGCGGATGCCGCGCACCAGCACCACCGTCAGCAACATGACAATCAGAAACGCCGGAATGTTGAAGCCGAAGTGCCAGCCTGGCGCATACAGCACGTTGCCTTGCAGGTCGGTGAGACCGCCGGGCAAGTATGCTGGGAGTTATCCACCGCAGCGCGGGATGCCAGCCGAACCAACTGAACGTGGCGACCATGTGCGCGGCGAAACCAACACTCACGGCCATGTTGCTGACCGCGTACTCGAGGATGAGGTCCCAGCCGATGATCCACGCGATCAACTCGCCCATCGTGGCGTAGGTGTACGTGTAAGCGCTGCCGGCGATCGGAATCATGGACGCCAGCTCCGCATAGCAGAGCCCGGTGAAGGCGCAGACGATGGCCACCAGCACCAGAGAAATCGCCAGGGCCGGGCCGGCTCCGGGACGTCCCAGCGTCGCCGCGTGATGCACCAGGTAATCGGCCAGGGGTGCGTTGAGGATCGACGAGGTGTTGAACTTCTGCCCGGCAATCGCCGTCCCAACCACGGTGAAGATGCCGGAGCCGATCACTGCCCCGATGCCGAGCCCGGTCAGCGACCACGGGCCCAGCGTCTTCTTTAGCCGATGTTCCGGCTCCTCCGAATCGGAGATCAGCTTGTCGATGGACTTGCACGCGAAGGCTTGGTTCGCCAGGGTAACGCTCCCGGGAGTGCTGGAATCAGTGCCTTCGAATTCAAACAGAAAGCACGGCGAAAGAGCAAGCCGGGATTTAACCACGGATTGCCCACTGAGGAGCACGGATCTGGTTTTACGTCAAGAACTCAAACTCAAATCCGTAAGAATCCGGAAAATCCGTGGTTGATTTTGTTTTTCCCAGTGCCTCCGCAGGTCAAAATTCATTCCGCCCCGAACCGCCCGCGTCGATCCCGCCAACGCACTGACCTGAAGTTTAACTTGCTTTTCCCTGGGGTTCGCGTCATCCTCAGCGGCACCACACCACTTCATCCATGGAGGGTTCAAATGTATTGGTTGATCACCAATCGCAACGTGGAAGCTAACGGATTTGGTGGCGACTTTGCCAGCGTGACCTACTGGACGGCCCCGATTACGGCCAATCCAACCTCTGAAGGCGTCGTGGACGCAAGTTACCAAGGACCAGTTTCGCCAGCAACTGGTAGCCGTCACGGACCAATATCCGTCTCCGTTGGTGACCGCTCCCAAGGACCAGAAACAGGTGACGTTTTTCGTCCATGGCTTTAATGAAGCGTGGCCCGATGCGATGGCGCTCTATCAGAAGGTGGTGAGCAACCTCTATACCGGACTGGACAGCCTGGGAGAGTGCATTTCATTCGATTGGCCATCGAAGGGATACGTGTTTGGACTATCTTCCCGATCGCTCGGAGGCTCGACAGGCGGCGCAGGACTTTGCCGACGTCATGAGTGATCTCTATGACTGGATGCTGATGAAGCAATATGCCGTGGCAGCCGATAAGCAGAGTGCCTGTAAGGCGAAGACTTCGGTTATCGCTCACAGCATGGGAAACTATGTGTTCGAAAATGCCATGAACTACGCCTGGACGCAAAAGAACCGTCCTCTGCTCGTCAGCCTGATCCAGGAAGCGCTCATGGTAGCCGCGGATGTGGATAATGATCTCTTCGGCAGTGGCGAGACGGTAAAGGCAGGGCGACGGCGAGGGCATCGCCAACCTGACCTATCGTGTCACCGCGTCTGTACAGCGGACGCGACGCGGTTTTGGGAGCATCGGCCGGCCTGAAACATTTTGGCAAGAGAAGGCTGGGGAGAAGCGGCCTGGATCGTACCTGTCCCGTGCCCGACAATGTTTGGGACATCGATTGCTCACAACTGATCGCCGCCAATGTCGGCGGACTCGCTGTCCACAGCTCTTACTTCGACCCCGAGGAGTCTAACTGCTATGGGTTGATGGGGGAGCTTCTCCGAGGTATCGACCGCAGCGTTCTCATTGCACAAGGATTGGTGCCGACGGGCTCACCAAAACGCAAATCACCGGAGCTTGAGGTTTCTCGCCCCATATGGTTTGAAGTGCGGGCCCGGCTTCGCAGTTTTCTGAAAGCAGACCCCTCACCGACTAAAAAGGCTGCTGAAAGAATAAGTTTCGACCAGTGTTCTTGAAGGGGCGCACCTTTAGACTAGAGCGGTTCCGCAATTGATGTGTCCGGTTTGCTCGGGTAGTGCGGCGCTTCAGCGCCGCGTTCGCCGCGCCCAAAGGCCTTGCTTAAGCCGCTGAGGTCGACGACCTCAGTGGCTTAAGCAGTTTTTCTTCTTGCCTTATACGCGGGCCTGAAGGCCCGCACTACCCGGGCGTGTGGATACACTGACCTCGGAACCGCCCTAGCTGCGGCGATAAACCTCCTGTTTTTGTCATCACGAGCGGGCTTCAGCCCGCAAGGGATCTGCTTTTCCGATTCTTGCAGCCGCCTCTAAATTCGGTTTGTGATCGACAAAGACAATGGCGCGCCTTAAGGTGCGCCCTTTCGTGGAGTGTTATTTCCCCGGCGCCAATACTTGCTCGAAGTGGTTCTCGATCATGTGGAACAGGTGAGTGCCCGCCGCCTGTCCGGCGATGCCGTGGGTCTTGCCGGGATACATCATCAACTCGAACTGCTTGCCTGAGTTGATGAATGCATTGATCATTTGAATAGTGTTCTGCATGTGCACGTTGTCATCGCTGGTGCCGTGCACTTCCAGCAAGTTGCCGTGCAGATTCGCCGCGAAGTTCACCGGCGCGCTCTTCCTGTATCCCTCTGGGTTATCGTTGGGCAGACCCATGTAGCGCTCGGTGTAAATCGAATCGTAATTGCGCCAATCCGTTACTGGCGCCACTGCAACTCCAGCCTTGAACATGTCCGTGTGCTCGAGCGTGTACAGCGTGAAGTATCCGCCATAGCTCCAGCCCCAGAATCCAAGCCGGTCGCCATCCAGTTGCGGAAACTGTTGCAGCGCCTGCTTCAGCGCGGCCATCTGGTCGTTGAACTCGGTCTCGCCGAGGTTGTGCTTCACGGCCACGGCGAAAGCCTTGCCTCGTCCCATCATGCCGCGGTTGTCAACCTTCAAGATGGCGAATCCTTGCTGCGCCAGGACCTGATCGAACAGGTCAATCACGCCCCAGGCATCGAGCACGGTCTGCACTCCCGGACCGCCATAGGGATTGAGGATGAGCGGCACTTTGCCATTCGCCATCATGGGCCCGCCGTTCGGGCAGCAGAATCACGCCCTGCAACGTGGTTGTCCCGTCGGCGGCCTTGAAGTCGACGAACTTCGGAGTGAGCAGGTTGTAGGCCTCGACGCCGCGCGGCTTCCAAAACGCGTTGCAGTCGCCGTCGACGGTGCACAGAGAAACGGTCGGAGGCGTGGTCATTGCCGAGTAACGGTCCACGTAATACTTGGAATTCATCGGATCGAAGTTTGTGGCGTGCGAACCATTCTCCTTCGAGATGCGGTGAAAATTCTGCCCATCCAGCCCCACGGCATAGAGATTCGTCTGCCGCCAATCACCTTCGTTAGCGGAGAAGTAAACCACGCCCTGCTTTTCGTCAACGCCATCGATCTTCTTAACTTCCCAGTCGCCATGCGTGAGTTGGGCCACCAGTTTCGCTGGGCTGCTGAGCGGGTTCTCCTTATCGAATTGATACAGGTAAATGTGGTTGTGCCCGTCACGCCAACTCGTCCACAAATAGCGATCGCCGGAAGACAAAGTCTGGAAGTCCACCTCGGGATGCATGTCGATCCAGGCATCGGTAGTCTCGGTCATCATCAGCGTCCACTTGCCGCTGTTGACATCCACGAAATACAAGTCCATTTGGTTTTGCAGCCGGTTAAGGGCCATCGCCCACAACAGGCCCTCGCGCACCCATCCAAAACGGGGAATCAGAACATTGGGATTGTTCGAGAGTGGCAGGTCACTATTGTTGCCGGTTCCCGCGTTGATCCACTTGATCTTGCCTCCATCGGAGCCCACCACCGCCAAACGCACGATGGGATTCGGATCGCCGGGTTGGGGATACTTCTCCTGGTCCACGGTCGCATGGGTGGGCAACCAGTCGGTGATGGGATAGGTGGGTACCTCCTTCTCGTTCATCTGCAGGAAGGCGATCTGCCTGCCGTCCGGAGACCAGAAGTAATTGCTGCGCGTGAACAGCTCCTCCTCATAGACCCAGTCAACTTCGCCGTTCAGCAGGTTGTCGTCGCCATCTTTCGTCAGAGTTCGTTCGTTGCCGCCGTCCACTCGTTGCACATAGAGGTTGTGCTTGCGCACATACGAGATGCGGCTTCCATCCGGCGAGAACTGTGGATCGCCCACGGCATCGGCGCTGGTCGTGATCTGCACGGCAGTGCCGTTCTCCAGGGTGTAAAGCCAAAGTTGGCCCATGGAGTCGAACAGGAGCTTCTTGGAATCGGGCGACCAGTGATAGGCGGCGATGGAATAACGCTGGGCTGCTTCCTTTTTGCGTTCGTCCTTGATGGCGCTGATGGGCGGAGCCAGCGAGGCCAGCTTCTCGCTCGCCACCAGCACGGCTGGCTTGCCCGTGGTCACGTCCACGTAATACAGCGCGCCGTGTTCGCCGCTGTCGTCGCGTTGTACGAAGGAAACCTTCGAGCCGTCGGGGCTCCACTTCACGTCCTCCGGAGCGCGGCCCAGTATGCCGCCGGGCTTGAAGATCTCTTCAATCGTCAGCTCTTTTTTCGGCTGTGACTCCTGCGAAGAAGGAAGTGAGGAAGATTGCGCAAGCAAGAACGAAGTGGACAGCACCAAGCAGACCAATGCAGCAAACCGTGATTTCACGTGAGCTCCGACCAGGAAAATCTATAGCGAGAAAGTTTATATCAGGAGGCCGGGCTCATGCGGTGAGACGGCTGAGTCCTGTTCGGACAGCACCGGTTCCGCCGACTCGTCTACGCTGGAAGCTTTCATAATGGATCGTCAGTGGCCAATCTGATAGATGCGCAACCATTCGACAATCACAATGAATATGCCGATGGCGAAGTAAAGACTACGCGCGGTCTCGGTGGCGAGTGCCGCGGGCAGTGGCATGCCGCGACTACGGAAGGTCAACACCAGCGAACGCTCGCGCTCCGTGATGAAGTCGGCAATTCGTTTGTGGAAGGCGATGATCAGCAATCCCAGACAAAGCCGCGCAATTTCAATGGCCATGTCCAATGCTAGCCGCGCCCACCGCATCGTCTCAATAGGCCGAAAACCTTAATCCGGCAACATGCTTGATCGCTAAGGGCCTGGTTTCTGCGTGCTAGAATCCCAGCAGGTTCCCGTGGGGTCCAGATGAATTCCGATCTGCAAAAGCTGATTGACCTGCAAGAGGTCGATGCCCGGATTGCCGCGCTGAGAGCCGAGGTTGCGGCCCTGCCCAAGCAGGTGGCGCAGATCGAGGCCAAGCTTGCCGGCTCCAAAGCCCAGCTCGACGCCGCCCAGGCCGCCATGAAGGCCGACGAGGTTGCCCGCCGCAAGCACGAGTCCGACATCAAGGACCAGCAGGAGAAGATCAGCAAGTACCGCGACCAGTCGCTGAAGGTCAAAACCAACGACGAGTACCGGGCGCTGAACCACGAGATCCAGTTTGCCGAGGCGGAGATCCGCAAGCTGGAAGACAAGATCCTGGAGATCATGGTTGCTACCGACGCGCGCAAAGAGGCGATGAAGCAGGCTGAAGCCGCGCTGAAGGCCGATACCGCCGAGAATGAAAAAGAGAAAGAGCACGCTCGGGCGCAGACGGCCGAGGACGAAAAGCAGCTCGCCGAGCTGAACGCGACGCGTAAGGAGCTGCGTTCGGGAGTCGCCGAGGAGGCCCTCAACCATTACGACCGCGTACTCAAGCTGCGCGGTTCCGTGTTGGCGGCGGTTTATGAAGATGAAAGTTGCTCGGCCTGCCGGGTCCGGCTGCGCCCGCAGGTGTTCCAGGAAGTCATGAGCAACGAGCAGATCATTACCTGCTTCTACTGCAATCGGATTCTGTATTACGTGCCCCCGCCGCCCAAACCGGAAGAACCGGCAGAGAAGAGCGGAAAAGCCAGGCATGCTGCCAAACCCGCCAAAGAAGAATCCGTCGAGGCAGACGAGGCCGCGGCGCAGTAAACCCCTTACGCTGAGCAGCGCCCTTAGCTTGACGTGGTGCCAGCTTGTGCGTTGACAAGTGTTACCTTACAGGCTACGATCCGTAGCGTGAGGATTCGGAACTTCTCCCACAAGGGCCTGAAACGTCTCTACGATGATAACGACCCCAAGGGCGTGCCGGCCGCTGGTGTGGACAAGCTCCGAAAGATCTTCGCATTCCTAGACGCCATGGAGAACATCGAGGAGCTACGCTCAGTCCCGACGTGGAGGCCACACCTCTTGCTGGGCGACCGCAAGGGGGACATGGAGCTTACACGTCACACGAAACTGGCGAGTGACCTTCTTGATCGACGCCGCCGAGAATGAAATTTGCGACGTGAGATTTGAGGACTATCACTAGGAACCAAAGGAATATGTTATGCCTATGCTGAAGCCGCCGCATCCCGGCGAATTTATTCGCACCGAAATCATCGAGCCGCTCGGCTTGTCCGTTACGGGTGCGCTGAAGTCCTGGGTGTTTCCCGGCCTGCGCTGTCCAGCCTGCTTAACGGCAAAGCCGATTTGTCCGGAGAAATGGCCCTCCGAATTGAAAAGGCGTTCGGTCCCAAGATGGACACGCTCATGCGAATGCAGTCCGCCTATGACATTGCCCGCACCCGCAACGGAAAGCAAGATTCGCGTTCGGCGTTATCGCCCGGCGGCCATGCAGGAGTTCGTCGGAATCAGAAAGGAACGCTCTGAGTTTCGTGATCCTGTGGAATACGTGCGCGGCTTGCGGCGTGGCAGCCGGATTGAGAGGCTCGGGAAATAGTGACGGTTCTGGAGGCGATCGCGCGCGCGTAAGATGATCGCTTGATTTTCTCGCGAGGACGCCCTGGCCGATTCCATTCCAGTCATTACCGTGAACCATCGCGGCGCGGCGCGCCTGCGAGGCGGACACTTGTGGGTCTATCGCTCCGATCTGGTGCCGCCCGCCGAGGCTCCGCCGGGTGCGCTGGTGCAAGTGCGCGATGAACGTGGGCGGCGTCTGGGTTCGGCGCTCTACAGCAGCGCCTCGCAGATCGCCATCCGGCTGCTGACCAGTGACGAAATCGCTGAAGCGCAGCTCGCGTCTTTGCTGCGCGAGCGCATCGCTGCTGCGGTTCAATTTCGCCAGCAAGTCGTGCGCGATACCGATTCCTACCGCGTCATCTTCAGCGAAGCCGACCTGCTGCCCGGCCTCATCCTCGACAAGTACAATGATGTGCTTTCCATGCAGGCGCTGACCCAGGCTTTCGATCGCCAAGACCTGCGGCAGACGGTCCTCGACGCAATCGCTGAGCACTTATCCCGAGGCCAGCGTCATCGAGCGCGTCGATCCCCACATTCGCGAACTGGAACAATTGCCGCCGCGCGAGTCGCAACTGGTGTGCGGCGAGCGGTCCAGCACCATCTTCACCATGAACGGAGTCCGCTTCCACTTCGATGGACTCGCCGGGCAGAAGACCGGCGCCTTCCTCGACCAGCGCGAGAACTATGCCGCCGCCGCACGCTACGCTCACGGAGATGCGCTCGACTGCTTCACCTATCAGGGAGGATTTGCGCTGCACCTCGCGCGGACGTGCCAGAGCGTCGCGGGCGTCGACTCATCGCGTCCGGCGCTGGAAGTGGCGGAGCAGAATGAGCAACTCAATCGCGCTGCTCACCGCTGCGGCGAGATTGAATGGATCGAGGCCAACGCATTCGACCTGCTTAAGGACTACGCCACGGCAGGACGGCAGTACGACACCATCGTTCTCGACCCTCCGGCGTTCGCCAAGACCAAGCGCACCGTACCGACTGCGCTGCGCGGCTATAAGGAGCTGAACCTCCGCGCGCTGAAGATGCTGAGGCCGGGCGGCATTCTGGTTACCTGCTCGTGTTCGTTTCATGTCGGCGAGGGGGAATTCCTGGCAATGCTCGGCGCCGCCGCTGCGGATGCAGGCCGCCGAGTGCGAATCCTGGAGAGGCGCGGCCAGTCGCTTGACCATCCTGTTCTATTGAATGTGGCGGAAACGGCCTACCTCAAATGCGTTATCTGCCAAGTGCTGTCGTAGTCCAAGCACCAATTCTTGGCAGGTGGACTCTTGCCATCAATCGTCTAACGTAAAGATATTAAAGCTCTTGCAAGAGACGTTTGGTGACATAATTCGATCGCCACGTCTAATATTTGACAAAAATACGCTCATATTTTATGATTCGTTTGTGCTAAGTTATGCATCAAACTCAGCGAAGGTCAGAAAGACCAAAATTTTTGTTGGGAGGATTTGGAACCATGACTGTATTGACCCGTTGGGAACCGTTTCGTGAATTGAGTGCTTTGCAGAAACGCATGAACCGTCTGTTTGAAGAGCAGTATGGCGGCGGACGCGAAGAGTCGCTGACTACTGGCGCCTTTGCTCCCCCGGTTGACATCTACGAGGACGAGCACAGCATCCAGTTGAAGCTGGAAGTGCCCGGCATCGACGAAAAGGACCTGGACATCCGGGTGGAAAATAACGTTCTGACCGTGAGTGGCGAGCGCAAGTTCGAGAAGGAAGAGAAGGAAGAAAACTTCCGTCGGGTGGAGCGCCGCTATGGCAGCTTCAGCCGCTCGTTCACCCTGCCGAATACGGTGAACACCGAGGACATTCACGCCGAGTACACCAATGGCGTGTTGAACGTCCGGCTGGCCAAGCGTGCCGAAGCCAAGCCGAAGCAGATCAAGGTCAATATCGGCAGCCAGAAGCCGCTTGAAGGCAAGAAGCCCGAGAGCCAGACCCAGGCGAAAGGCCAAGGGCAGGTTGCCTGATCCAAGTTTCGCCCTTTCGGTGAGATTTCTGAAGGGAGACGAACTGGGGAGTTCAAGGGAGGCGGTTTTTTGCCTCCCTTTTGTTTACCGAGGGAACTCACCGGGGGCGAAAGCTAGACAGTAGCTTGTGGTGGGTGGATAGTAGTCAGTTAAGGCGGGCAACAGCAGACTGCCGTCACTGGCTTCAGTACGCGAAGCGAAGCGATAATGGAACGCCTCTGACCTCCTTTACTATCCACCCACCACGATCCACTGGAGCAACCGATGGCAATTCGTTGGGACAAATTAACGGTGAAGGCGCAGGAAGCCATGCAGCGGGCGAACGATCTCGCCAGCGAGCACGGCAATCCTGAGTTGCAGCCGGCACATATTCTGGCCGCGCTGCTGGAAGATCGCGAAGGCATCGTCTCGCCTCTGCTGGAGCGCGTAGGACTGCATGTGCCGACGGTGCAGGCCGAGGCCATGCGCGAGATCGATCGTCTGCCAAAAGTTTCCGGCAGCGGCGCGACGCAGGCGCATCTCTCCGATGCCGCCTCGCAGATGCTGGAGAACGCCTTCAAAGAGGCGGCCAACTTCAAGGACGAGTACGTTTCCACCGAGCATATGCTGCTGGCGCTGACGAAACTGAAGCGCGATCCGGCCAAGGAAATCCTGGCACAAGGCGGGCGCGACGTATGACAACATTCTGCGCGCGCTGACCGCGGTGCGCGGCAATCAGAAAGTGACCGACCAGAATCCCGAAGCCAAGTACCAGGCGCTGGAGCGCTACGCCAAAGACCTGACCGAGCTGGCGCGCCAGGGCAAGCTCGATCCCGTGATCGGCCGCGACGAGGAAGTGCGTCGCGTGGTGCAGGTGCTTTCGCGCCGGACGAAGAACAATCCGGTGCTGATTGGCGAACCCGGCGTCGGCAAGACCGCGATCGTTGAAGGTCTGGCGCAGCGCATTATTTCCGGCGACGTTCCCGAGCAGTTGAAGAACAAGCGCGTGGTGTCGCTGGACCTGGGCGCGATGCTGGCGGGCGCGAAGTATCGTGGCGAGTTCGAAGACCGCCTGAAGGCGGTGCTGAAAGAGATTGAGCAGTCGCAAGGGCAGATCATCCTGTTCATCGACGAGCTGCACACGCTGGTGGGAGCGGGCGCGGCCGAAGGCGCGATTGACGCCTCCAACATGCTGAAGCCGGCGCTGGCGCGCGGCGAGTTACGCGCGATTGGCGCGACCACGCTGAACGAATATCGCAAGTACATCGAGAAAGATGCCGCGCTGGAGCGCCGCTTCCAGATTGTTTATGTGGGCGAGCCCAACGTCGAGGACACCATCGCCATCCTGCGCGGTCTGCGCGAGAAGTACGAAGTTCACCACGGCGTGCGCATCAAGGATTCGGCGATTGTGGCGGCCGCTACGCTGTCGCATCGCTACATCTCCGATCGTTTTCTGCCCGACAAAGCTATCGACCTGATCGACGAAGCCGCGGCTTCGCTCCGCATCCAGATCGACTCCATGCCGACCGAAATCGATCAGTTGGAGCGGCGGGCGACGCAGCTCGAAATTGAGCGCCAGGCGCTGAAGCGGGAAGACGATGCGAACTCGCGCGAACGGCTGGCAACTCTGGAGAAAGAGCTGGCGCACATCAAGGAAGAAGCCAACGCCTTGAAGGCGCGCTGGAAGCAGGAAAAGGGAGCCATCGCCAAAGTGCGCGAGGCTAAAGAGCGCATCGAGCGGCTGAAGCTGGAGGAGCAGGAAGCTACTCGTAAGGGCGACTACAATCGCGCGGCGCAGATCAAGTATGGCGAGCTGCCGCAGCTCGAAGCTGAGGTTAAGAAGCTTGGCGCGGCGATGGACGGCAAGCAGTCGCGCATGTTGAAAGAAGAGGTTGATGAGGAAGATGTCGCCAAGATCGTCAGCAAGTGGACCGGCATTCCGGTGTCGAAGATGCTGGAAGGCGAGGTGAAGAAGCTGGTCACGATGGAAGACCGCCTGCGGCAACGTGTCATCGGGCAGGACGAGGCAATTCAGAGTGTGGCCAACGCCATCCGGCGTTCGCGCGCCGGGCTTAGCGATCCGCGCCGTCCGATTGGTTCGTTCATTTTCTTGGGGCCAACGGGCGTCGGCAAGACCGAGTTGGCGAGGGCGCTTGCGGAGTTTCTGTTCGACGACGAGCATGCCATGATTCGCATCGACATGTCGGAGTACATGGAGAAACATTCCGTGTCGCGGCTGATCGGCGCGCCTCCGGGCTACGTCGGCTACGACGAAGGCGGACAGTTGACCGAAGCGATACGCCGCCGCCCGTACGCGGTAGTACTGTTCGACGAAATCGAGAAGGCGCATCCTGACGTGTTCAACGTCTTCCTGCAGATCATGGACGACGGCCGCCTCACCGACGGCAAGGGTCGCATTGTCGATTTCAAGAACACCATCATCATCATGACGTCGAACATTGGATCAAGTTATCTGCAGGACCTCGGAGAGCGCTCACCGGAGCAGATCGCCGAAGCGCATCAGAGGGTCATGGAGGCGCTGCGGGCGCACTTCAAGCCCGAGTTCCTCAACCGCGTCGACGACATTGTCATCTTCAATCCGCTCGGCAAGGAGCAGTTGACGAAGATTGTGGACCTGCGGCTGGAAGACCTGCGCAGGCTGCTGGCCGATCGCAAGATCAGCCTGGAGCTGACCGCGAAGGCGAAGGAGCTGATCTTCACCGAAGGCTACGACCCGAACTACGGCGCGCGTCCGCTGAAGCGGGCGATCCAGCGCCTAGTGCAGGACCCACTCGCCATGAAGATCCTCGACGGCGAGGTGCTGCACGGCGACCACATCGTCGTGGACGTGGACAAGAAGGAGCACAAGCTGACATTCAAGGTGGCGAAGCGGGTGGGAGAACCGCAAACCGTAACGACGAAGTGAAGGTGGGCTTTCAGCGAACCCACGGTGGGGCCGTTTCGGCGTCTGCTTAGTTGACCGGGCGGGGTTCAACAGCGAAACTTGGCGGCACAGTCGAAAGGCTGTGCCGCCGTTCGCATTCTCTAGCGGCGTTTACGAAGGCAACCATGCAGCGCTCTTCGACATTCACGGCTGTCCCCGGCTGGGGGTTGTGTGCCGTAGGAGCTACCGCACTCATCGCTACGCCCGTCGCAATGCGTCAGCGAACCATAGACGGCTGGCTGGCAGTCTGGCTTGCGGAAGCGCTAGTCGCGTTCACCATCGCGCTATTCGGCATGCGGCAGAAAGCTTCTTGGCAAGGAACGGACATGTTCTCCGCTGCGGGACGACGGCTCTTGATGGGACTGCTGCCGGCTTTGGCTGCGGGGGGTGTGCTCACCGCTGCCATCGTGTGGGACGGCTCCCCGCGGCTGATCCCGGGCGTGTGGTTGTTGCTCTACGGAATTGGCGTGGTGCAAGCCGGCGCGTTTTCCGTGCAGGTGGTGCCGGCAATGGGAGTCGTGTTTGTGGTGCTCGGCGCCATCGCTTTGCCCATGCCATGGCTGTGGGCCAACGCCATGCTCGCCGCCGGTTTCGGGCTGGCGCACATCGGCTTCGGAGCCTTCATCGCCAGTAGGCACGGTGGCTAGAGCGGTTCCGGGACCTCTATACCAGCTACGGTGCGAAGTAGCTGGAGATGTCCAAGATCAGTTGGGTGACCCCCGACGCATACGCATCAATCTTGCCGTCAGCGGTGGGCACGATTGCCATGTTGTTGGTGATCGATCCGTCCAACGCATTCAGCGTCGAGACCACAGGCTGGCCAGTGCCGTCGGGCCATAGCGTCAGATAGCCCAACGCGCCTGTCGGGACAACTGTCGCATTGAGGACGTACGCCTGCGCCGCAGCGGGGGGTCCACAAACACTGTCCGCTACGTCCACCGGCGGACTCAGGGTTCCCATAAAGGGCGGACCTAGCTTGCGGGTGTCGATGACGCGGCAAGGCACTGTCGGATACAGCGACAGCCCACCCATTCCCGGTGCCGCGAAGTAGCCGTTGATATCAATGATCAAGTCGGTGTCGTTGGAGGGATAAACCGAGATGTCACCACTCGTACCTGCGGGGACAATTGCCGCATTAGCGATGATCGTTCCGGGGATGTCGTTCAAGGTTGAAACCGTTGGCCGAGTCTGCCCGGTGGGCCACACCGTCATGTAACCCAACGCGCCGTGAGGCACCACAGAAAAATTCAGCGAATAGGCGGCTGCCGCCGAGGGGATGTTGCAGGTAGTCGCGTTAAGTATGGGGAAGTCGCGTTCCTGGTTGCCCGGCAAGAATGGTGGTCCCAAGCCGGAAGGGAAGGTGGACTTGCGCGTGTCGGCGACGCGGCACGGCGGCAGCGGATAAAACGCCAACGTCGAACCCGACACCGGCGCGAAATATCCGTTGATGTCGAGAATCACATTGGTCGTCTGGGTGACATAAACGCTAACGCCGCCATTCGTTCCCGCAGGTACGATGGCAGCGTCCGCCTTGATGCGGCCATCCAGCGAGTTCAGGGTGGCGACAACGGGTTGGCCTTCGCCGGCGGGCCATATGGTGAGGTAGCCCAGAGGGCCGGACGGAACCACGGAAACATTCAGAGAGTAGGCGGCCGCCGAGGCCAGACTCGCACAGGGCGGCGAAGCCGATTGTGCCAACTGTGGAAGGTTGAATATCCGGGACGTGCCGCCTTGAATGGGGCCGCTGCCGCCGTGCTCCGGCCGAGTATCCACCAGACGACACGGAGTCACTGGAACTAACTGAAGAGTCGTATCTCCAATGACGGAGACAGTGCCGTCCTTATAGTTGGGAATGTAGATCATGTGGATGGTGGGGCTCGTGTTGACGGCAACTGATTGCGGACCATCCCCAACGGCAATGGGCACTGCGTTGTTGGTGGCTCCGTCGATCACTGTCACCGTCCCAGCACTCTTGCACGTCACGTCGTTGCCACAGTAATTCGGGACGTAGGTCTTGTTGTTCACGGCGTCGACAGCTAGCAAAGACGGATAGACGCCGACGCTGACTGTTGCGGTATTGTCGGTGGCACCGTCGATGACCGTCACTGTCCCGGCACTCTTGCACGTCAGATCGTGGCCGCAGTCATTCGTGACATAAATCTTGTTGGTTACAGCGTTAACCGCGACGCCCACGGGGAAATCCCCCACATTAACGGTTGCGATGTTCGTGACCCCAGCGATGACCGTTACCGTCCCAGGACTGGAGCACGTGAGATCGTTGCCGCAACCATTGGTTACGTAGATCCGGTTCGTCACCGAGTCGACAGCCGCGAAATGGGGGTAGACCCCGACGTTCACCGTCGTGGTGTTATCGCTGGCCCCGTCGATCACCGTCACCGTCCCAGCACTCTTGCAGGCGTGATCGTTGCCACAGTCATTAACCACATAGATCTGGTTGGTCACCGGGTTGACTTCCACGTCTTCAGGAAAACTCCCGACGTTGACCGTAGCGGTGTTGTCGGTAGCACCGTCGATGACTGTTACCGTCCCACCGCTCTGGCAAGAGGGATCATTGCCACAGTCATTGACCACATAAATCTTGTTGGCCGCCGCGTTCACCGCGATGGCGTCGGGAAACGCACCCACATTCACGTTCGTGGTGTTATTTGTGGCACCGTCAATCACGGTTACCGTTGAGAGGCTGTGGCAGTTGAGATCGTTGCCGCACCTATTTGCCACATAAATTTTGTTGGTCGTCGGGTTCACTGCGACCGCATTGGGATAAACCCCAACGTTTACGGTCGTGGTGCCATTGGTAGCCCCATCGATAACCGTTACCGTCCCCGGGCTGGGGCACGGAGCGCCGCCGCAGAACTGATTTGCCACGTAGGTCTGGTTGGTCATTGGGTTTACTGCTACGCCAAAGGGGTTGCTTCCTACGGGTATCGTCGCAACCGTAACTTGGCCGACGGCCGACGACAAGGCCACTATTGAAAAACTAATCGGTGGAAGAAGGAACAGCATAAAACGACGAACAGCGCGCATTGACTTCCTCTCGAAAAGATCTGCCCCAAGATCGCCTGACGGAGTGGAGACACCCTGAATTTTCCGCGAATAGTAGCATGCTTCTGCCATGAATCCAACGGGTTTCGTCTGTTTCGGCTAAAGAAAAAGCGCCGATCGGTGCTAGTTGGCGCTCACGCCGTTGCCGCTATGGTGCTGCCAGAGGGTTATTTCGCCTTCATCACCTCAAGAATCCGGTCGAAGTCCTCCAGCGACGAGTACTCCAGCAAGATCTTGCCGCGACCATTATGGTCGGTAATAGTGACGCGCACGCCTAGCGCCCGTTGCAGCTCTTGCTCGGCTTCTTTGACGTTTGGGTCCACGATTCGGACGTTTTCGACAATTTCCGGGGGGTGAACCAGATTAGTAACTGCCTGCTCGGTCTGGCGAACCGAAAGCGAATGTGCGGCAATGCGCTGGGCCAGCTTCTCCACGTCTTCGGGCGATTCCAGCGCCATCAGCACCTTGGCGTGGCCGAAGCTGAGCTGCCCCTTGTCCAGCATGACCTGAACGCTGGCGGGCAGCTTCAGGAGGCGCAGCAAGTTGGTCACCGACGAGCGGTCTTTGCCGGTGCGCTGCGCCATCTGTTCCTGCGTGAGTCCGAACTCGCGCGACAACCGGTCGTAGCCGCGGGCTTCTTCCATGCAAGTCAAGTCGAGGCGCTGGAGATTCTCGACGATGGTCATCTCCATGGCCTGCTGGTTGGAGACGGGTCGCACCACGGCGGGAATCGTCTCATGCTGCAGCATGCGCGCGGCTTCCCATCGGCGCTCGCCAGCGATGACCTGATAGCGTCCGCCTGCAACCGGCCGAACCACGATGGGCTGCAATATGCCCACGGCCTGGATGGAGGCAGCCAGCTCGTTGAGGGCAACCGGGTCGAGGGTCCCAGTGCGCGTCTGGTACGGATTGCGGTCGAGGTGAGCGAGCGGAATCTCGTGTAGCGCTTCGCCGGGGACGTGGTGCGGCGCGGGGCTGGGCTCCGCGGCCGAAACCGTGGTCGGCGCATGAGGCACTTGCCGCGGCGGAAGCAGGGTCTCCAGGCCGCGGCCAAGGACTTTGCGCTTTTCAGTCATGGGGACTCCTAAAATCAGCAACTAGCAATTAGCCACTAGCAATTAGTAACGGTAACGAGGTGTGGCTACCCAGCCAGGAACAACGAGACGGTGTCGCAATCAGGATGATACTTGTTTTGCCCACGAGGATGAAGGCATAAAAAGTCAGCCGAGCTACAAACCGCATTGCCTGGTCAAGCGCAATCAGAGCACCTCTTCGCGGCCTCAGGACGCAGGGAGGGAATAGTGACCTTTCGACTCGCGGCAAAACCCGTCGTTCGCTCCGGGTGATGGGACTTAAGTTTTCCTCAATCAGCTCAAGGGCCACGTCCGTACTTCATTCCCTCCAGATCCGTGAAAATCCGTGTCAATCCGTGGTTAAGAAAAACCCGTATCTCTGTGGTGGACTAGAATTTCTTCGTGCTCTCCCAGCGCATTGAATTCCTGCCTGACCGCGATTCTGAGCTGTTCGCCGCCGCGCCGGCGAGTGCGGCAGTCTTTCTGCTGCGCGGAGAGGACGAGGGCAGCGAGCCATACGTCAGCAAGACTTCGAACCTGCGCCGCCGCTTGCAGCGCCTGCTCGGCCAGGCCGACGGGCAAACCCGCAAACTGAACCTCCGCGACCGCGTGCGCTGGGTCGCGTGGACTGCCACCGGCTCCGACTTTGAAGCGTCGTTCCTGCTCTACCAGACGCTGCGCCATGAATTCCCCAAGACCTACGATAAACGCCTGCGCCTGCGTTTTGCGCCATTGGTTAAGCTGATCCTCGATAACCCGTACCCGCGAGCGACGGTCACCACGCGCATCGCCGCAGTGAAGGGCAACGCGCAATATTTCGGTCCATTCGCCACCCGCGTTGCCGCCGAGAAGTTCGCCAACGATGCGCTCGACTTGTTCAAGATGCGCCGCTGCACCTTCGACCTGAATCCCGATCCTGCATTTCCCGGCTGCATTTATTCCGAGATGAAGATGTGCCTGGCGCCCTGCTTCAAAGGATGCACCGACGAGGAATATGCGGCCGAAGTGGGACGCGTGCAACAGTTTTTCGAAAGCGGCGGGCAGTCGCTGGTCCGCGAGATCGAGCGGCAGCGCGACGACGCCTCCACGAATCTCGACTTTGAAGCTGCTGCCGCCTTGCATACCCGCCTGGAGAAGGTGAAGGCCGCCGCCGCGCAGTTGCCCGAGATCGTGCGCCGTCTCGACGAACTGAACGGCGTGATGGTGCAAACCTCGGCGGAGCCTGAGTCGGTGGCGCTGTTCAAAATTGTCGCCGGGCGCATCTCCGATCCAGTCGGCCTCAGCGTCGGTCAACTAGGCGGCGTGGCGCATCTCACCTCGAGGCCGCAGTCGATGGAATCGCGCATCACCGAGGCACTCGCCGCGGTCGAAGCGCCCAAGGTGCGCTCTGCGCTGGAGTGGATGGAACATCTCGCGCTGCTGAAGCGCTGGTACTACCGCACCATCAAAGTCGGAGAGTTATTTCTCGCCGAAAGGGAGACCTGCCGATGCGGCGCGTGGTGCGTGGCGTGTCGCGTGTCTTTCGCGGTGAGAAACCAGCCGGCGACCTGAGCGAGACCGCCGGAGATTACTGGCGGTTCCGGGCAGGTGAAGCCGGGCTCACATAAGGCAAATCAACCGCGGATTACGCGGATTTCGCGGATTTTTTACAGTTCGCAAGAAACGTATCATCGCATCATGACTGCATTAACCATTTTGGATAACAGCGTTCTTTGCGGTCACGCGATAATGGTTGCGGGCATTTTCGAAGATCATGCGCCGGAATTGTGCCTTGGTTCCGAAGTTCAGTAGCAGCCCCACTTCATAACCCGTCGCCTTCAGGTAGTTCAGGAGTTGAGCCTCGTGATTGCTATCTATCGTTCTCGTGCACTTCAACTCGACAATAACCGCCTCGTTGACGACAAGATCGGTTCGGAAAACGCCAACGATTTCGCTTCGGAATACGACCTCAACGATTTCTTCACGCTCCACCAAGAGGCCTTTTGAATGTAGAGCGATCGTCATCGCCTCTCGATAGACCGACTCGAGAAACGCATGCCCCAGCTCGTTGTATACATCGTAGAAAGCGCCGATTATCGCGGCTGTGATTGCAAAGTGCTTGAGATTCGAATTTACACTCGTATCAAGCGACACTTCGTTGCTGCAATCTAAAAAGAATCCGCGCGATCCGTGAAATCCGCGGTTCGACGTTTTTTTCGGATGTTTCTTGTTCACCACCCGCACGCCATTGCGCCAGCGCTCATCAATTTGCACCAGCGTCCACTCGATGCGCGGCGAGAGATAGCGCAGCAGAACGTCGCTGGCGGGATGCACTCGCAATGCCGGAGCGACCAGGAACAACAGCGGTGGGGCGCTGGAGATTTCGCGTCCGGCGAAGTATCCGTTGCGGGCGAATTCACCGTGCTGCTGATGCCAGCGCACTCGCGCCCAATAGTCGAGCCCTTGCAGCGGCAGATGAATGTCCTCGTTGGCCTTCAGCTCCAGAATTGCCAGCCTGCCGTCGAGCGTACAGGTGAGCACGTCGAGCATGGCACGGTCGGAGGCCGCGAACGCAGGTACCTGCGAGTACACGAAGCGGCCGTCCAGCCTCTCGTCGACCAAGCGAACCTCGCGCGTGATCAGGGTTTCCAGCCAGCGCTCGGGAGCCAGCCGGAAGAACAGGTTAGTGGGCGAGCCCTCGGGTTGGCGCTGCTCCAGGATGCCTTGCACCAATTCGCGAAACATCGCTTCGCTGTTTTCGTCGAGCACATACTCGGCGGAGCCGATGCCGAAGAGAATCGACTCGGCATTGCGGAACGATCCTGAAACCGGAGTCAGGCACGCGCGCGCAAATTCCAAACCAAAGAGCCGAAATACGATTTCCGATGGCGGACTCGACCGTGATCTCCGCCGCGGGGGCCAGCTTGTGAATGCGGGCAATGGAAGCAGCGAAACGCTGTCGCGCACCTTCCACATCCACCGCATGCGTCAGGCGCGTGACGATGTTGCCGGTATCGGCAAGGTCGAGCGGCGCGCACAGCTCGGAGCGTTCGTCCAGTTCATAGAGCTGCCACTTAGCGGCATCGGGATGAAGATGGGCTGCGCGCTGGCGCACGATCTCCGCTCGTCCGGGCGGCAGGAACAGCTTCAGCCCTTCCACGTGAGCACGTCCGGCAAGCTGCTGCCGCTGGTAGTCCATCCAGAGAATGCCGAAGGTGAGCACCGCATCCACGCGACGACTGCGTCTCCTCGGCATTGACGCCAAGCACGGCAAACGCCGACTGACCGGCCCGCAGCACGGCGCGGGTGTACACCGGACTGAACGAATGTTCCAGATCGGGGCTGCCGCTCAAGTTCTCGACCTTCATTCCCGGATACTCACGCAGCAAGACCCGCTCCAGCAGGTGTTGATACTGGGTGCGGGCCGCTTGCTTGGCGGCGCCCTTGCGGCGGTCGCGGTCGGCGCAGATCTCCAGTACGCTGGGGTGCGCCTGCCCGAAGCGCAGCACGCTAAGCCGCAGACTACGGCCCTTCTCTTCGACGTTGAGCACCCGGCGTACGGCGTTGCGCTCTTCGGACCACAGATGCAGAACGCACTTGCCTTCGCCGGACACGGAATACTTCGTGCTGGCGAATTCAAACAGCAACTCGCCGTCTTCAATGGCAACAGCCTGGGGCGCGTCGGCCAGAAATTGCTCCAGGATTTTAGTCAGAAGCGTGGGCGAGATAGAACTGTTTTGCATGGTGGCACGAGGAGATTCAGGTTTTCGCGGGTAGCGGACCTTCACTGCCGCCCCACGGTCATGTAGTCCTTTCAGTCCTTCAGCCGTGCCCCGGAATTGCTCTTTCACGAGCACTTGTGCGGCCCACGGCGGCTTTCTTTTCGGGCACGCTTCCCCAGCCGTAAAGCCGTGCCCAGACCAGTTCTTCACGCAAAGGCGTAGTCCAATCGTGGTTCGACGCACGCCTCCCTCGGCACAGCCCTGTGTGATAATCAAAGGTTCGGACCCTGGCCGCCGCCGCGTCTTCTCCGGCGGCCGGACATCCAATTGAGTGTGACTATGGACAAGAAGTTCTTCTTCGAGCGCTACGGAATGACGCAAGCTGATGTCGAGCGCTACCTCTCCGCGGCGCTCTCCGCTGGCGGCGACTTCGCCGACCTCTATTTTGAATACCAAACCTCCACCTCGGTTTCGCTCGACGAGAGCATGGTAAAGTCGGCCACGCAGGGCATCTCGGTGGGCTGCGGGGTGCGGGTGCTGTCGGGCGAACGCACCGGTTATGCCTACACGGACGACCTCTCGCCGGAGCGCCTTCTGCACGCCGCGCGGACTGCGGCGCTTATTGCCAGTGGTCCCGGCGAAGCAACCGTCGTGGGCCTGACCAACAAACCCGCGCACAATCTTTATCCTGTGCCGCTGCCCTCGGTGGAAGCCGAGGTGCTGGCCAAGGTTGACCTGGTGCAGCGTGCCGACAAAGCGGCGCGCGCCTACGATCCGCGCATTCATGAAGTACGCGTGAGCTACGCTGACGAACTGCGGCGCATTCTGGTGATTGGCTCCGACGGCAGCTTTGCCGAGGATGCCCAGCCGCTGGCGCGCATGAGCGTCTTCTGCATCGCCAAGGATGAGGTTGCCGGCTCGGCGCGTGGCACGGCTGGCGGCGGCGGCCGCGTGGCCCTGGAGTATTTCCAGGGCGAGGCGTCGCCCGAGCACTTTGCCAAGGAAGCGGCGCGGCAGGCCATCATTCAGCTCGATGCGCGCGAGGCACCGGCGGGTGAGATGGAAGTGGTGCTCGGTCCGGGCTGGCCCGGAATCCTGCTGCACGAAGCCATCGGCCATGGGCTCGAAGCCGACTTCAATCGCAAGAAGACGTCGGCGTTCTCGGGAATGCTGGGCCGGCGCGTTGCCAGCGACAAATGCACAGTGGTGGACAACGGCACCATGCCGGGCCGCCGCGGCTCGCTCAACGTGGACGACGAAGGCAACCAGACCGAGAACACAGTACTCATCGAGAACGGCATCCTCAAGGGCTATCTCTCCGACAAGTTGTCGTCGCGCCTGATGGGCATTCCCAACACCGGCAATGGCCGTCGCGAGAGCTATCAGCACATTCCCATGCCACGCATGACGAACACCTACATGCTTGCCGGGCAGGACTCGCCGGAAGACATTATCAAGTCGGTGAAGTACGGCGTTTACGCGGCGAACTTCGGCGGCGGTCAGGTCGACATCACCAACGGCAAGTTTGTCTTCTCCGCGTCGGAAGCTTACTTGATCGAGAACGGCGTCATTACTTCGCCGCTGAAGAACGCGACGCTCATCGGGAATGGGCCGGATGTGCTGACCAAGGTCTCGATGGTCGGCAGCGATTTGCAACTCGATGAAGGCGTCGGAACCTGCGGTAAGGATGGACAATCCGTGCCCGTCGGCGTGGGTATTCCCACGCTAAAGGTGGACCGGCTGACGGTTGGTGGAACGGGCGGGTAGAGCCATTCCAACGAGCTTTTGAGTCGCCGCATGATGGGGTGCGACTGTGGGTTCTTATGCTGCAACAAAATGCTGAACCTTCTTTTGCTGATATCGAGAGGGAATTCGACGAGTCCCTAGGCTACATAAGAAACGATGTCTTTGCTTTATGTCGGCAGAAAGAGAGGGTGAACTACACGGTCGCGCTGCTTGTTGGAGTAGGCTGCGAGTTTCTGGCTGAGGGTGAAGGAAACAAGAAGCCTCACGAAGTCTTTGCCGAACTCTTGCCTAATGACGACTGGAAGACGCTCGCGAAGCCCTTATTTGAGGCGGTTCGCAACGGGTTGGCTCACAAGTTCGATACCAAGCACCTGCACGTGGACGGTCAGCGTATCCAGATTTACTTCTCCTGGGACCGTGAAGAGGTTGTAGACACAAGTCCAGGCACTCGTTTGTTTATTGGTACCCGACCGCTTGGGCTACTGCTCTGCAAAAAAATTGAAGAATTTCGCCAAAAGTTGCAGGGTGATGCAATAGCAAGAAAACGTTTCAGGCAGGCCTACAGCAGGGAGGACTGGACGGGGTGCTCAGCAGTCGAGACTGCCGCGTGGAAGCGCTTGGTCGCTTCGAAGTGATGTTATGGATCCTCAATTTCTTATATGACAAATACGCATATCTCTCCCGCAGAACGCCCCACCAGCACTCCACCCACTTCAACCGATCTGAACGAAATCGCAACCGACGTCATCCGTCGCGCCATGAAGGGCGGAGCTACCGCCGCCGAGGCCGTCGCCATGGATGGCAGCGAATTCTCCACCGTCGTCCGTCTCGGCGAAGTTGAGACACTGAAGGAGTCCGGCTCCAAGGCCATCGGCGTTCGTGTTTTCTTCGGACAACGCGCCGCCAGCACCTACTCCAGCGATCTCACCTCGGAAGGCGTGAAGCAGTTGGTGGACTCGGCACTGGCGCTGGCCAAGGTCACGAGTGAGGATCCCTTCGCCGGAATTCCCGAGCCAGCCCAGCTTGGAAAACTTGAAGGCGACCTCGAACTTTATTACGACGACGTGTACTCGCTCTCCACCGCCGACCGCATTGACTATGCGCGCCGCGCCGAGAAAGCGGCCCTCGATGCCGATTCGCGCATCATCAACTCCGAAGGTGGCACCTTCGACGCCGCCATCGGCTACAAGGTACTGGCGAACTCGCACGGTTTTATCGGTGATTCGCGGCGCTCGTATTGCTCGGTCTCGGCCGTACCCATCGCGCAGGTCGAGGGCTCGTCCATGCAGCGCGACTACTGGTATTCGGTCGCGATGACGCTGAAGAAGCTGGAATCGCCCGAAGAAGTCGGCAAGATCGCCGCCCAGCGCACCTTGCGGCGCATCGGCGCGCGCAAGGTCAAGACCGCAAAAGTTCCCATCGTCTTCGAGCACACCGTCGCGGGCGCGCTTGTCGGCCACATCTTCGAAGCGGTCAACGGCGACTCGATCTATCGCGGCGCGTCATTCCTCACCGGCAAGCTGAACGAAAAGATTGCGGGCGACAACATCAACGTGGTGGACGACGGCACCATGCGCGGCGGCTTCGGCACCAGCCCGTTCGACTCCGAAGGCGTGCCCAGCCGCAAGACTGTCGTGGTCGAGAACGGCGTGCTCAAGTCGTACCTGCTGAACACCTACACCGCGAAAAAGCTGGGAATGCAGACCACCGGCAACGCCTCGCGCGGACTGGCGGGAACGCCGGGCATCGGTCCGGGCAACTTCTTTCTCCAGCCCGGCGCGAAGAGCTTGCATGAGATCATCGCCGACATCAAGGAAGGTCTTGTTCGTCACCGAGTTCCTCGGCTTTGGCGTGAACCTGGTGACCGGCGACTTCTCGCGCGGCGCCAGCGGACTGTGGATCGAGAACGGCGAACTCACCTATCCCGGTGGAAGAGATCACCGTCGCCGGCAACTTGAAAGACATGTTCTTCAACATCGCGGAGATCGGCAACGACCTCGAATTCCGCGGCGCCATCGCGTCACCGACGATTCGCATTGACGGGATGACGGTCGCGGGGGAATAGCCAGAAACAAGAATGGTCAAAGTAAAGCGCACACCTGGGCAGCCTCTCACCGCCAGGCAGGAGCGGGAGTTGGCGGCTCTTGCAGATCTGCCGGATAAACAGATTGACACGTCCGACATCCCGGAGCTGCCGCCGCACGCATGGAAAGACGCGGTCCGTGCAGATTCTATCGCCCCGTCAGACAGGCTGTTTCGTTGCGGCTGGATGCCGACATAGTGGCCTGGCTGAAGAAACGCGGCAAAGGCTATCCGACGCGGGCGAACCACATCTTGCGCGAGCGGATGCTGGCCGAAATCCGCAAGGCAGGCGCCTGACCAGCCGAAAGAGACGGCGCGTCGAACCGCGAAAACGGCCGTCACCCGATCCCGGATGCCGGCCGCAGTGGATGAGTACAGTTTCAGTTACGGTGTGATCTCCCAGACTACGCCCTGGGCATACGCTCCGCCAAGGCTTGCGGTGCCGTAGAGGTTGCCGCTGGCGTTCAACGTCACTCCGCCGCAGGGAGCTCCGCCGTCAGCGCCACCACTAAAGTCGTAGAGTGAGGTGTACGTCCAGCCGCCTGCGGAGCGTGTCAGTTTAAAGACATTACCCCACCCATAATTGCCATCGCCTTGAGTCGTTCCATAGAGATCGCCAGTGCTGTCCATGGTCAAGCTGCTAATCGGTCCTCTAGGGCCACCGAATCCACAATTACTAGAGTAATCATCAACGCCCAAGAATTTGTAAAGCAGACTAAAATTCCAATTGCCATTAAAGGGTGACAGTTCGAAGACCGTACCATGCCACGAGAAGCCGTCGAAAGGAGTAGTGCCATACAGACTACCCGCCTTATCGAAGATCACGCCCCCGGCAGGTTCACAGCCGTTCCCGTCGACACTAAAGCTGTGGAGAACGGCCAGGGTCCAGTCCGATCCAGACGGCGTCAACTGAAACACGTTACCACACGTATTGTCGCTTTGGATGGTTGTACCATACAGATTGCCTGCCTCATCGAACACTACACCGGCGAACGGCGTGCCGCCGTCGCTCCCTCCCGTGAAGCTGTAGAGAACGCTTTCTGTCCATCCGCCATTCGAAGGCGCTACCTTGTAGACAGTGCCGCAACCTGTACTACCGCAATCGTACAAGCCGCCATAGAAAGTTGTGCCGTAGAGGTTTCCCGCCTGATCGAGGACCACGCCACTGTAGGGCCAGCCGCCGTCACTACCGTTGGTGAAGTTGTAGAGAATGCTCTCCGTCCAGGGGGCAATTACGGAACTTGGGACGGCAGGTGAGGGGCTGATGAGCTTAAAGACAGTTCCCCAATTAGAACTGCCTCCCTGACCAGTGGTTCCATACAGGGCGCCGTTCGCATCTCGAATTACTTCTGCGTAAGGATACTTTCCATCATTCCCGCCCTTAAAGGCGTACAGCGGGGTCAAGATCCAGTTGGAGTCCCTCTGGCTCACCTTGAAAACGACGCCATAGCTTTCGCCGCCAAACAGAGTCGTGCCGAAGAGACTGCCGCTGGCATCGATCATGACACCTGCGAAGGGGTATCCGCCATCTCCAGCGCCGGTAAAGTTGTGGATGACCTTGTAGGTCTGCGCCTGGGCCGGTTGCGCGGTGAGGGTCAGGAACAAAAATAAGAAGATGAGGAACAGCAGCAGAACCATGATGGCGAGCGCGGCAGACTCCGGTCGCAGGTTCGTGCTGAAAAGTGCATTTTGAAATCGCCCCTTGGTGTGCATTGGATTCTCCTCCTTGCCATGTGGCTCGAATTGCGATTGATCAAACGGATCAGCCGCACTCGGACGCCGGGGAGAAGGAAGCTCGAGGGTCTTATTTCGCGCGCGGACTCGACAGGAGTGGGTGGGAAAAAGGCCGGGAAATCTTCTCCCGAGACACCCAATAGAATTTGACGCCTGCGGCGGGTGGCTTGTCAGTGACGTATGGTGCGTCGCAAAGTGACATCGGGTGGAACCTTTTGCGGCCAAGGAATGAAAATCCCCACCCAAGCAAAAGAAGCTTGGATGGGACACCCCGAACACGCAAAACTGGAAACGGCCGATAATGACCCGCCTAAGTTGCAGTGATTCCGATCACATTCCGCCACTCTTTTCCTCCGCGATTTTAGCGGTTCCGCGCTTCTCTGGCGGTGCTAGAATTTTCTGTTATGCCATTCCCAACCGATCGTCCCCGCCGCCTGCGTCGCACGGAAGCGATGCGCTCGTTTGTTCGCGAAACCAGGCTCAGCCCAGAAGGGTTCGTCTATCCGCTGTTCGTCTGCCCGGGAGAAGGCGTGCGCAAAGAAGTGCGCTCTATGCCCGGTGTCTTCAATCTTTCGGTTGACGAAGTGGTGAAGGAGTGCGCCGAAGTGAAATCGCTGGGCATCCCCAGCGTCATCCTCTTCGGACTGCCTGAGTCGAAGGACGAAGTTGCCACTGACGCCTGGTCGGAAGACGGCATCGTGCAGAAAGCGGCGCGCGCCATTAAGCGCGAGGTCCCCGGTCTGCTGCTGATGGGCGACGTCTGCCTCTGCGAATACATGTCGCACGGCCACTGCGGGATCGTCGAGACGTCCGGGCCGCGCTCAGTCGGCGCCGCTTCGGTGGCTGCGATGATTGCCGAGGATCACGAGATCCTCAACGATCCCACGCTTGAGCTGTTGGCCCGCACCGCAGTTGCGCAGGCCAAGGCGGGTATGGACATCATCGCACCATCCGACATGATGGACGGCCGGGTGGATGCCATCCGCACAGCGCTCGATGCCGGTGGCTACCAGAACATTCCCATCCTTTCCTATGCGGCGAAGTTTGCCAGCGGATTTTATGGACCGTTCCGCGAAGCGGCCGATTCCGCGCCCCACTTCGGCGATCGCCGCTCCTACCAGATGGACCCGGCCAACCTGCGCGAAGCCATGCGCGAGATCGAACTCGACCTCGAAGAAGGCGCCGACATGATCATGGTGAAGCCGGCCATGCCCTACCTCGACGTGCTGCACGAGGCGCGGCTGCGCTTCGATGTGCCGCTGGCGGCGTACCAGGTCAGCGGCGAGTACGCCATGATCAAGGCCGCTGCCCTCAACGGGTGGATCGACTACGAACGCGTGATGATGGAGTCGCTGCTATGCATCGAGCGCGCCGGCGCATCGATTGTGCTGACTTACTTTGCGAAAGAAGCGGCAAGGTTGCTGGCGTAAGGAGCAAGTAACTAGCGCCTAGCATTCAGCGTTAAAGTTGTCATTCTGGGCAAAGTGAGGTCGCCCCGCGACCGAAAGCAGTGAAGGATCTGCGGTTCACAATTCACTGCACAAGCAGGAACGCCCCCACCTTGGAAGGGTTTTGCAGTTGATCCGCTAGTTGGACCAGCCTCGGATCGGAGACGTTATCCGTCATAGCAATGCGCACACGCGGATTCTCAAAGAAATGTCGCATACGAGTAATGAACTCATCAATGTTGAAGGTCTTATCCGCGCGGAAATGATGGATGTAGCGCCACACGCAATGATCGGATCGAGTTTGTCAAGGGCGTAAGAGAATTTGTGAACGGATGAATCATCAGCCAAAATCTCCATTATTCTTAGAAGAGAGTAACGCTCGCTGTCCTGCAGAAACATCGCAATAAATGCGTTAGTAATTCTTTCTGGTTCACCGTGAGGTAGTTGAGAAAGTCGGATTTCCGCTGTTACTCTGGCCCTAGCTCGCTTGCTGCGAGTCAGCTTGGTGTATTGTGGTATATCACCTAGAATAACCTCGCATATATCGTGGTATGCGATAACGCGAGCGAGTTCCTGCCGCTCGCTTCCGAAAATTCCGACATCCATTGAAGGTAATAAACAGTCGGCCGAATGCGCCACCGACAAAACATGGTCGTAAATGGATCGGATAGGCACAGAGGGAGACATTCCTTCGAGCCGAAGCAACTTCCCGGAGCGTGGCAGCGTCTTCAGAGATCGTACTATTTTGAGATTGCCCACTGTCGGAAGCGGTATTTGTGCTTCTTCGAGGTCCTTAAGAAACCCTCTCGTGTGTTCGCTGATTGTAAAATGCGTATCCGGCGGGTGAGCCTGTGGAGACCGCGCATTCTGGCGACTCAATGCTCGCATTAGTGAAGCTATGCCGTCGCGGAAAGAGGTACGAAAATCGGCGTATTTCTTGTCACTCAAGAAGAATGGAATTTCGCAGTTCTCAGCAAGCAGTGGTAGTACTAAAACCTGCTTGGATGAAATCTCCTGGTAAATCTTGGCCTGCCACTCCTTTGTAACCCATCCAGAATTCACGGAATGTTCTGTTAGCCAAACCGCAACGAATTTAGCATCCCTTAACGCTTCTTGTATTTTCTCGGGAATGCTTTCGCCAACGTCGATTTCCCATTCTCCCTACATCACGATCTCTTTCACCTGCCGGGTGATGGGATGTTGCATTTCTTCGAGATCGCCCTTGACCAGATTCAGACCGTAGACGCACGATTCGAACTCGCGCGCCAGTTTGGCGAAGAGCGGCGACAGTCGGGCGTATTCAAACTGGTCGAACTTGGAGACGATGTAATAGCTCTCTTTCCCGGCCCTGATGAAATCGATGAAGTTTTCCAGCCGCTGCCGCCGCAAGCGGTAATGGTTGACGCTCTCAGGAAACATCCCGGAGAAGAACAACGTGTAATCGCCAATGTGCTTGCGGACCTGGCGCTCGCGGTCAAACGACGGCGCCGGCCCGTAGATGGGGTCGGCCTCCAGCAGCATCTCGCCAACGTCGTGCAGCGGACGCCCCCCAGCGTCGCAAATCTTGTATAGCTGGTCGCAGTCGCAGAATTCCGCGAGAACGTTGACGATGTAATCCTTTACCTCGGGATCGCGCAGTCCGATGTCGCGGTCGAAGTGCTGGTCAATCAATTCTGTGAACAACTGCTGCAGCGCGTGCGATTCTGGAATCATGGCGGTGGGTTCGTCTCCTCCGGTTGCCCATCTCACATATAGATGTGATGCGAGTTCATAGCGCACTTCGCTTTTCAACGCAAGCATTTCTTCGCATTGCAGTGACTTTGCGGGTTCGCTTCGTACGCTGGGCCGTGTCCGTCGCGTCTGGCGAGCGATCCTCGTCGAGTAGGGCTGTGTAGATTTGACTACTGTTTATGCGGGTTTGGTTTGCTCATCTCCGGAGAAAAGGGTACAGTGCGAAGCGTCTGTTAGCAGACGACGGCGTTGGATGCCAAAATTCGAGGCAGCCCGCTGCCGTGCCGGGTGGGACGCTCTTGTGGCACAATGCCGTCTTCTACGGAGGCACCGTAATGGAACGCAGGAACATCCCGGGCAACTCTCCTTACGAGCCGATCGTCGGCTTCTCGCGCGCGGTAAAAGTGGGCCCCTTCGTCTCGGTCGCCGGAACGGTCGCAACCGGTCCCGACGGCAAGATCGTCGGAGTGGGCGACATGTACGCGCAAGCGGTGCAGACGCTGAAGAACATCGGCCGCGCGCTGGAGCAGGCCGGCGCCAGCTTCCGCGATGTGGTGCGCACGCGGACGTTCGTAACCGACATCAGCCGGTGGGAGCAGGCCGCCAAGGCGCATGGCGAGATTTTTCGTGACATCCGCCCAGCGGCCACGATGATCGAGGTCAAGGCAATGGTTGCGCCGGAGATGCTGGTCGAGATCGAAGTGGACGCGATCATCGCGTCGGAGATGAAGTGAGCAACTAGCAACTAGCAATTAGCAATTAGCCCCTTGGTAGAGGAGCACAATGAAGAAGTCCATCTGTAGCATCGTTGTCCTGCTGCTCTCATTAACATCGGCTTGCGCCAATCGAATCCTGCGCAGACCTGCAATCCGCCGCCAGGTCACCGTGATTCGCGCCGGAACGCTCATTGACCCGCGCGCGAACGAAGCCGAAGCACAATCAAGTCATCGTGATTCGTGGCGACAAGATCGAGAGCGTGGGCGACGCGGCCTCGGCGCAAGTCCCTGCGGGCGCGAAGGTCATCGACCTGTCGAACGCCACGGTGCTGCCCGGCCTGATCGAGTCGCACACCCACATCTTTCTCCAGGGCGAAGACCCCGCACTCGGCGGCTACGACATTCAGTTGCTGAAGTTTCCGCTGGCGTATCGTGCGGCGCGCGCAACGGTTTCGGCGCGGCGCGCCCTGGAGCAGGGCTTCACCACCATCCGCGACATGGAGACCGAGGGCGCCGGCTATGGCGATGTCGGAATCAAGATGGCGGTGGACCAGGGCTACATTCCCGGACCGCGGATCTTTACCACGACGCGCGGCATTTCGACGACCGGCGGCTATCCCCTGGAAGGCTATGCGCCGGAGATCCAGGTCCCTAAGGGCGTTCAGATCATCGACGGTCCGGTGGAGGCGCGCAAGGCGGCGCGCGAACAAATGGACCACGGCGCCGACTGGATCAAGGTCTACATGACGCATCGTTCGTGGACCGACAAAGATGGCCACCTGGTTTCGCAGCCGACGCTTACCGTGGAAGAGCTGAAGGCCATCGTGGACGAGGCCCATAGTTGGGGGCGCAAGGTCGCCTGCCACGCCTACAACGGCGAGGGCCTGCACCGCGCGCTGGACGGTGGATGTGACTCCATCGAGCACGGGCTCGGGCTCGACGATGCGGCCATCGCGCAGATGAAGCGGCAAGGCACGTGGTACTGTCCGACCATCGCGATTTACTACAAGGAGTGGTCGCCGGAAAACACGCCCGCCGGCCAGCGCGATCGCGCGCGCGCCGCAGAGCATGAGCAGTCCTTCAAGAAGGCGCTTGCAGGCTGGGATCAAGATTGTCTTCGGCACGGATGTAGGCGGCTTCGCGTGGACTGAGCCGATCGCGCAGGAGTTCCCTTACATGGTGAAGTTCGGCATGTCGCCGATGGATGCAATCCGCGCGGCGACGATCAGTCCGGCGGAGATGCTAAACATGTCCGGACAGATCGGCGTCATCGCGCCCGGAGCCTACGCCGACGTGATCGCGGTGCCGGGCGATCCGCTGAAGGACATCACCGAGCTGGAGCGGGTGAAGTTCGTGATGCACAACGGGCAGGTGTTTGAGAGTAGCTTTTAGCCGTTAGCTCTTAGCTTTTAGCAAGAGCGATTCGAGCGAACCTACCATTTCGAATATTGCGATAGCTCGCTGGTGATGGTCAGAAGAATGCCAGAATGCTGGGTACCAAGAGGCTAAGAGCTAACGGCAATGCTAGCCGCTACCTCGTCACTTCCAGCCCAATCCCCTGCCCCTCATACACTCTCTGGCCCGCTGCCGGCGTGGTGCGCACCACCATGCGGCTAGGAGGAGCAGCGACGTCCGCGGCCGCGCTATCGCCGGTCGGAGGCGGTTGGCTCGCGATATTTCCCACGTGAAACCCGGCTCCGACGATCTCGTTGACCGCGTCGTCTTCACTGCGCCCAACCAGGTCCGGCATGACGAAGGAATTGCGCTCTTCGGGCGCGGCCAGCAGCACGCTGATCTTCGGCGCCGACACGTTTACCGCATTGGCCGGCGGACTCTGCGCCACGATCTGATCGGTCGGGCCACCGGGAATGGTTGCGGTTGCAATGCTTCCAAGCTCCAGGCCACGGCGGCGGATATTGATCTCGGCGGCGCGCTCGCTGCCTCCGATAAGATCGGGGATGACCACGCGCTGGGGTCCCATGCTTTCGGCGACGCGCACATCGCCAGCCTCGCCGCACCTGCACGCCCGGCAGAGGCGCTTGCGACATGATCCGGCCTTCGGGAACGTCGGAGCTGAAGAAGCGGTCACTGCGCTCCAGCACCAGTCCATGGTCGGCGAGCAGCCGCTCCGCCTGGTGAGGAGCCATGCCAACCAGTTTGGGAATGGTGGTCTGGCGGCCGTGGATGGCAAAGCGCATCGCCGTCAGCGCCGACGCCATGAACACGACGAACAGCACCAGCACGCGCACCAGATAGCGGAAGAAGCGGCGCATCAGTGGGCCTCGGTGTCGCCCGCGGCAGGCTCGGGCGCGTCCGCCTTCTCGAGCGACGGCGTTGGGCGTAGTCGGAGGCGGCGCGGGGAAATCTTCCGACTCGCGTCCCACCAGCGCCACCCGCATGAAGTCCATCCAGATCGGCAATGCGGCAGCGGCGCCGGTTTCCTTGTTGCCGAGGGTCTTCTTCTCGTCGAAGCCAACCCACACGCCACACGTCAGCGATGGCGAGAAGCCCACGAACCACGCGTCCGTGAAATCGTTCGTGGTTCCCGTCTTGCCGCCCAGCGGATGTTTGAGCTTGCTGGCGGCGAAGCCGGTTCCGTGCAGCACCACCTCACGCAACATGCTGGTCATGATGCGCGCGGTGCGGGCGCTCACCACGTCCTTCACCTCGGGATAATTTTCCTCCAGCACGCGGCCGTCGTAGTCGGTGACCTTGCGAATGTAGCGAGGCGTCACGCGCACCCCGTCGTTGGGAAAGGTGGTAAATGCGGCAGTCTGTTCGGCCAGCGTAATGTCGGCCGCGCCCAGCGCAACCGGCAGATACGCGGGCAAGGGCGAGGTGATGCCGAACTTGCGGGCGTATTCGATGACCGTCTTGATGCCGCCAACCCGCTCCGTCACCTTCAGCGCGGGAATGTTGCGCGACTCGGCCAGGGCGTGGCGAAAGGTGATGACGCCCTCGAACTTGCCGTCGTAATTGTGCGGCGTGTAGGGGCCGGAAGGGGTATTGAACGTCACCGGCGCATCCAGCACCGTGTCGTCGGGCGTGAGACCCTGATCGATCGCCGCGGTGTAGATGTATGGCTTGAACGACGAGCCCACCTGGCGCTCCGCCTGGACAGCGCGGTTGAACTTCGACTGCTCGAAGTCGCGCCCGCCCACCATGGCCTTCACGTCGCCGGTGGAGTTATCGAGCGCCAGCAGCGCGCCCTGCACTCCCGATTCCTGCTCCAACGATACGCGGCTGTCGCGGCCATTCAGGGCAACGACTTTTACATACACCAGATCGCCGCGGGTCAGAAACTGTTGCGGCGAAGTGTAGCGTGTCCACTTTGATCTCAACCGGGCCCAGTTGGGCCTCGTAGTTGCCAAACTTCACGGTCGCCGATTGCGGGTCGACCTCGGTGACCAGGGCGTGAACGTAACTAGTCGGGCGCGATGGTTCCGTCCCAATCCACGTGATGATAGGTCGCGAGCGAGTCGCCGTTCGCGATGACGTTCAGCAGGTTGCCCTTCCATCCATGGCGCCGCTCATAAGCCGCGAGGCCGTCGCGCACGGCCTGCTGCGCGGCCCGCTGCATCTCCAGGTTCAGCGAGGTGTAAACCCGCAGCCCAGCTTCATGCACCTCTTCCGTTCCGTACTTCTTCTCCAGGTACTGGCGGATTTCCTCCACGAAATACGGGGCGATGTCGTTTGGTTCGGTTTGAACGTTTAGCCGCAGCGGCGCACTCTTGGCACGCTGCGGCTTCTGCCGCGGTGATCTTGCCGTCCTCCAGCATGTTGTTGATCACCAGGTTCCGGCGGCGCAGTGCGCGCTCTGGATTGTTGATCGGCGAATATGCGTTCGGAGCCTTGGGAAGCCCGGCCAGTACCGCCGCTTCCTCCAGGGTCAGGTCTTTGGCCTTCTTGCTGAAGTAGAAGTTCGCGCCCGCCTCGAAGCCATAAACGCCGTGGCCGAGGTAAATCTGGTTGGCGTACAAAGTAAAGATTTGCGGCTTGGTGAAGCGCCGCTCAATCTGGATGGCCAGCATCACTTCCTGCATCTTGCGCCGAAAATTGCGGTCGGGCGAAAGAAACAGGTTGCGCGAGAGCTGCATGGTCAGCGTCGAAGCGCCCTGGGCCCGGCTGTCGAGCATGACATCGCGCCAGGCCGCACCGAACACCCGCCAGACATCCACGCCCCAGTGCTGCTCGAATTCCTTGTCCTCGGTCGAGATCAACGCATCGCGCAAAACCTTGGGGAAGTCGTTATAGCTGTCGATGACGCGGCGTTGCAGCGAAAATTGGCCGATGACGCGGTCCTGGTCGTCATAGAGTTGCGTGATGGTGCTGGGCCGGAACTGTTCTAATTCTGTTACCTGCGGCAGGTCGGTGGAATAGACCAGCACCAGTCCCGAAAGCGCTCCTGCCACAGCGGCGGCGGCAATCAGCAGAACGAAAACAGCGTTGCCAACGAATCTGTGCCCGCCACTGGGCGCTTCCGCTGGTGGCGTGGTGATAACCGAGGACTCTTCAACTTCGCGCTTCATGGCTGTGGGAGCTAAGTTCAGGATAGCATTGAAGAGCAGGTGCGAGCCGCGGCCAGATTGGTGCTTCTCCTGATTCGAACCGGTCTGCCCGGTCATCCAAGACCTGTAGACAGGGCAGTTTCACTCCTAACGTAAGGTGATGAGTGGGGCACGCCGTCGCAGACTGCGGGAAAATCAATTGTCGGGTAGTGCGGCGCTTTAGCGCCGCGTCACCGAGCTGATTAGAAGAGGGCCTTTCAGGCCCTGAGGTACACTGCATATCGCTGACCTTCGCGTGCGTTGCACAGATTTCCAAACAAGGTAGCCTAGCGGCTGAAGCCGGTTCTCATAGATTGCCGCTTACCGCGGGCCTGAAGGCCCGCACTACCCGACAGCCGCTGCCGGGCGCACCGGGTAGCGAATTGCGAACTGCCGTAAGCTGAAAGCTGCTTCATGGTCCTCAACGTTCTCCATCTCGGCCTGGTCCCTTACGGAACAGCTCTGCAACTACAGCGGACGCTGATGGAGTTGCGCAAAACCAGCCGCGTCGAAAACACTCTCTTGCTGCTCGAGCATCCTCCCGTAATCACATTGGGCCGCAACGCGCAGTTGTCCAACGTGCTCGCGTCGCGCGAGTTTCTGGCGCAACGTAGGGTCGAATTGTTCGACATTGACCGCGGCGGCGACGTGACCTTCCATGGTCCGGGACAACTAGTGGCGTATCCCATCTTCGACTTGCGCAGCTTTGAGCCCAAGCTGGGGGCGGTGGAATTCGTCCGCCGGCTGGAAGAAGTGCTTATCCGCACCTGCGGCGATTTCGGCATCGCCACCCAGCGAATCAAGGGACTGACCGGGGTTTGGACCTACGCGCTGCGCAACAAGCCTGAGGCCAAGATTGCGGCACTGGGCGTGCACATTTCGCGTGGCGTCACCACCCACGGCTTCGCTCTGAATGTCAGCACCGACTTGAATTTCTTCTCGCTCATCGTGCCTTGCGGCATCACCGGCAAGCCAGTGACCTCCATGGAGCGCGAGTTGCAAAAGAAGTTGACCCTGGAAGAGGTGGCTACGGCGGTGTCGCGCAACTTTGGTCGAGTTTTTCATTCGCAGATGCTGTGGCTGGGGTCGCTCGACGACCTGCTGGAGCAGGCCACTGTAACGCCGAAGCCTGAACCGGAGGAAGCTCTTGCGAACCAGGACACACCGGCGCGGCCTCCGAACGAGCTGCGCAAGATGCATGGGGACGGCGGCGAGATGGCGTGAGGTCGCTGCTCCACCTTGCTTCGGGTGCGTCCTCCGTTTATCGTTCTTCTGCAACCTATGGCTCATAAAAAGCGCTCCCATTCCAGGCCTCCGCGGAAGAAATCCGGGAAAGTTCCACTGGCGCCAGCCACGAAAACGCCGAAATCGCCGCGAACTGTCGAGCAGGCTGACGGCTCTCACAAGCCGACCAAAACAGAGACCCTCGCAGCTACGAAGATCGACGACGATTCCGCCTCGTCAATGCTGCGCTCCTACAACATCCCCGACTACCGCCTGGAGCGTCCCGAGTTCCGCATTTTCATGTCGGGCGAGGGGTCGAATCTGGAGTACCGTATCGAAGGCGACTTGAGCGCCGCCGCGCCGCCGATTCGCGATTCGAAGTATCTCTCGCGCGAGCAGTGCATCGCCCTGTATCGCTGGATGCTGCTGAACCGGCGCATGGAAGTAGCACTGGAAAATCTCTACAAGCAAGGCAAGGTGGTGGGTGGCGTTTATTTCGGACTGGGCCAGGAAGGTTGTTCGTGCGCCTCGGCACTCGCGCTTGGACCCGATGACTGGCTTGGGCCCATGATCCGAAACCAGGGCGCGATGCTGGTGCGCGGCTTCAGCGCACGCGACATCATGCGCCAGTACATGGCCAAGGGTGACTCGCCGACGTGGGGACGCGATGCTTCCTCGCACTTCGGCGACTGGCAACGGCGTAATGTGTGCGCGCCAATTTCCATGCTGGGCGAGCTAATTGGCGTGATGGCGGGCGTCTGCCTGGGTGCGCGGTTGCAGGGCAAGAATATCGCGGGCCTCACCTATGTCGGCGATGGCGGGCAGTCCACCGGCGTCACCTACGAGAGCTTGAACTTCGCGGCGGTGCAGAAGTTGGGCCTGGTGCTGGTGGTCGAGAACAACTTGTGGGGCTACTCCACACCCAGCGACATGCAGTTTTGCGTGAAGGACCTGGCGGAACGGGCCATCGCGTACGGTATCCCGGGAATCATCGTGGACGGCACCGATCCCTGCCAGGTTTATGACGCAACCTACGAGGCGTGCGAACGCGCCCGTCGCGGCGAAGGCCCGACCCTCATCGAGGCCAAGATGATGCGCATGAAGGGGCACGCCATCCACGACGCCGCGCAGTATGTGCCAGCCAAGCTCTTCGACTACTGGCGCGCCCGCGATCCCATCGCGCGCTTCGAGAACTACCTCATCAACGTGAAGGGATGGCTCACCGCTGAAGACAACCACAAGCTCATTGAGGACGTGGAGCGCGAGCTCGAGGCCGATCGTGAAGCGGCCGTTGCCTCGCCTATGCCCGACCCTGAGACCGACAAGACGCATCAGGGCGTTTACTGCGATCCATCGTGTCACCAGATCACACCGAAATACGGACCAGTCGTTGCGAAACCGCGAGAGCATGGATCGGCGGTCCCCAAGGCAGTCGAAGCGGCGGTACACCTTAAGTGAGTAACCTGGGCCGTTCGTGTAGAGCGGTGCTTCAGCGTCGCGTCCACGCCGCCCAATCTCGATCTACCCTAAGTCACCCCGCTCAAAAAGGCGCCTGGAAGGACTCCGCTGGAACTGCGCTAGACCTCGAGTTCGCCTGAACCAAGGTGGACGATTGATCAACCACGTCAGCCTTGGCGGGGGCAGTCTGCTGGAGCGCCAAGAGAAGAATTCTGCTGTCGGAGTGATAGGCTTCGCCGGACGCAGTCTGCGCCTGAAAAACCGGATCGGCGGAATGCAAATATTCCTGCCGGCTGACCGACGATGTGTTGGTCAGGTCGGTTCCGACGAAATCACGCTCGGCATCCACCGCGGGGTCAATGCGGTGGTTGATCAAACGCCCTCTCTTGGCGATCTCGATGGCAACGTCGTGCGTGGCGGCACCCGCCCAGATGGGCGTTCCATCCACCGTGCAATCGGTTTTCCAGATGCGAAGATGATGACGCCGGGAGACGATCGCAACCGGATCAGGCAGGGCGTATGAGTAGTCTTGCACTCTTCCGAACAGGTAAAACCTGGCCATCGGTACTTGCGTGTCGTTGGTCCGATGCCGCAATAGATGCCATACGAAAATCGGATTCCATTTGTCAGTCTTGACCCAACCCGCGCGCTTAAAAGCTTCCTGCAAGTCTTCTGGTTGGGCGACAAACACCAGGTTCACCATGTCGCCCTCACGTCCCTCGCCATTGAAAACTCGCGTTGGCAGATAATCCATCATCTCGCCCAGTTGGGAGGAGCTTTCCCGCGAACGTCGTAACCCGGCTGTGAGAATCGGTGTGGCGCCTTCGATTTGCGCCGTAATTTCCGTACTCTTCACGACCGTGCTGGTATGGCCACGGGTGAGCAGGAATATCGGTGTGGCGGGCAGGAAGATCAGGGCGGTGGCGACCATGGCGCCGGCCATCAACTTGGTACGGGAGCCGCCTTTTACTTCCTTGCTCCCGCGCAACTCGACTCGATCGCCATTGACAAGTTCGAGAGAGTCGAGTTTCAAGCATACTTTGCCGCCAATCCCCAGGATTCGCCTGCCTTTAACTTCAGTAATGGAACCGCGAGCCAGGGTTCCGGCCGGAATGACTGTGAAGCCTCCAATACTAACTTCTCTCACAACGATAAAATCCAGGAGATCTCCAACGTGGGCGTGGGCCGAGGAAACGCTCTCAGCAAGTCGAAGTTTGACGGGAGTGCCGTCTGGGATGGTCAGGCTCGTAGGAACCGCGCTTCTCTCCTGGGCCGAAACGTATGGCACGAGAAACATCGTGAGTAGAATGTAAGCCGGTATTTTGCGGAGATACGCCTGGGACAATGATAGCCGCCTTTACTGGGAGGTTGAGCCGCTCACCCGCGACGGCCAAGAATGTCTAGCGCAATAGCGTGGTGTTTGAAAAAATAATACCTCAGAAGGTGGTTACCTTGTCTGTTCAAAATTGCACATTACGGAAATGTCATTGTGGGTGCTCCCGAGAGATGACTGCTGTAGGTCCGTAAAGCGCATCGCAACAGTCCATGCGCGCTCGTTAGCGGCCTCGAGCTGTCGGCAGAGAGGCGAAGTTATTACTGGGGAACTCTTTAAGTTTTAGATTAGTTCACATTTGGTGTATAGGGTGGAGCACGTTTCAGCGCTGCATTTGGCGATAACTCTGGAAACCGGCTCCAGCCACGAAACCCTTGTACCTCAGGCGCTAAAGCGCCGATCAGAAGTACCGCTTCCAATGCACGCCTGAAGGCGTGCTCCACACGTGGCCAGTACATCAAAGATGAAAATGCTCAAGATCTTGCCCAGCCTGCAGCAACTTGTCGGGCGTGCCGAGATCGCGCCAGTAATATTCATCGGCTCGAAAGGCGAGAATCTTTTCTCCCTTGCTAGCAAGGTGCAGATAGCAGTCGATGATGGAGAACACTCCGTCCTCCGTCATCATGGCAAGAAGGCGGGGAGAAATAACGTGGATGCCGCAAAAAGCCAGCGCCTGCAGCTGCTGTGCAGATCGCACTAACTCGGCTTTATCATCGCACCCGGATCGCCGTCCGCAAAGCTGGAGTTGCTCGTCGAACAGCAGGTATCGGAAACTCTTCCGATCTTGCATCGCAAGTGTGGCGAGAGCGAGATTTTGATTGTGAAATTGCACCATGCGTCCCAGGTCAATGGTGCTGGCGACATCGACATTGTGCAAAAGGAAGGGCCCATCAAGATCGCTGGCATTTTCCCGAAAGAAATGGGCGGCTTTCTTCAAGCCGCCACCCGTGTCCAGCAATATCTCCTCGCACGAGACCTCAATCCTCATGCCGAAGTTGTCGTTGGCTTTCAAGTAATCGACAATCATGCCGGCGAAATGATGAGCGTTGACGATCACTTCGTGAATCCCAAAAGCGCGCAAGCGAGCCAGCGTCATCTGCAACATCGTTTGCCCGGCGACTTCCACCAGCGCCTTGGGACGAGCGTCGGTGAGTGGCCGCAAGCGGGTACCGAGGCCGGCGGCCAGGACCATGGCTTTCATTTGCCCCAGCTCTCCAATTCACGATGGTGCAGCACCACTTCCACCCCGTCCCGGCCGCGCAAATGTTTTGCCAATTGCTCCGCCAGATACACCGAGCGGTGCTGACCGCCGGTGCAGCCGAACGATACCATCAAACTCTTAAAGCCACGTCGCTGATAATCGGCCACGCTGGCATCCACCAGCGCCGTGGCGCTGGCCAGGAATTGATGCACGCTTTCCTGCCGATTGAGATAATCGGCCACTGACTCGTCTTTGCCTGTAAGCGCTCTGAAGCGCTCTTCCCGGCCGGGGTTGGGGAGACTTCGGGTGTCGAAAACAAATCCGCCGCCGTGTCCGGTCTCGTCTTTCAGCGGGCCCCGATGGAAGGAAAAACTGAAAATCCGCACCGTGACATTTCCTGTTCCGCCGGCCAGACCCTGCAATTTCTCCGAACCCAACATGCTTTGGAACGCTTCCAACAGCATTGGCAACGCGATGGGCAATTGGACGTTATTAAGCAGCCAGCGCACGTTTTTCACCGCGTACGGCACGCTTTGCAGAAAATGGGGCTTGCGCTCGTAAAAACCGCGAAAGCCATAAGCACCCATCGCCTGCATAATGCGGACGTACACGTAGGGATAGAAGTGCTGCATGAACTCTTCACGATCAAGCTCGATGAAACCGGCAAGCCCGTCGAGATAGCGATCGAGCAATTGCTGGCGCAGCTCCGGCGGCAGGTCGGCTTTGGCATCGTACAAAAGCGAGGCGATGTCGTATTGCAGCGCTCCCCTGCGGCCGCCCTGGTAATCCAGGAAAAACGGATTGCCGTCACGCAACATGACGTTGCGGGATTGGAAGTCCCGATAGAGAAAGTAATCTCGACTGGCGCTCAGCAGGAACTTGGTCAGGCGCACGAAATCGTCTTCCAGCGCTTGTTCGTTGAAGGGGATGCCAGCCAGCCTGAGAAAGTAGTACTTGAAGTAATTCAAGTCCCAGGCGATGGACTGGCGATCGAAACTGGCCCGCGGATAGCAAACCTTGTAGTTCAAATCGCGGCCAGCTTCGACCTGAAAGCGTGGCAGCACTGCCACCACTTTGCGATAGGCTTCAACTGCTTGCGGAGCAACGTCCTCGCCGTCACGATTTCTAGAGAGAAACTCAAAGAGCGTCGTGTCGCCCAGGTCCTCCTCCAGATAAGCGCCGTGGGGCAAGTCCTCAGCGTAGATTTCCGGCACCGGCAGCCCATGCCGGCGAAAATGCCGAGAAAATTTTAGGAAGGCAACGTTCTCTTCGCGCACATCGTACAGAATGCCAATCGCTCTGCATTGTTCGCCGGTAAGCCGGATGATATTGCGCCCCGAGCCGCCGAGGGGACTCTGCAACGGTTGCACCTTCACTACAGGTGTGTGGAAATGCTTCTCAAAAAGCTTTTTAAGAACGTCCATGAATATTTGATCGGTGGTGAGGGTTCGTCGTTCCAGGAAGACCATGGATCCCGCTCTCACAGCGAAATCCTATACCTCCGATTGATTCCAGGGCGGCTGGACGCCTGCTCCCGTCTGCAATGGGTGTAACAGCTGTTTCCGGTTCCTAAGCCTTCGGAGCCGCCGCTGTTTGCATCGGTTCGTCGTCGTCGTTCCAGTTAATCTGCGCTTGGTCGGTGCGATCGAGAACTGGATCGGCGCGCACATTGCCCAGATAGTCCCAGGCCCATTCCACAAAAGCCCCGACCTTCGCGCGGCTTGTAGTCAGTAGGGCTGCGTGTACCCCGAGCCAGGCAGCGAAAGCAACCGAGCCCTGAAGTTCGTGGCGATGCTCGCCGATCTCGGCCACGGCCGCGTCGCGGCCAATCATCGCCATGATGCCCTTGTCAAAATAGTCGAACGGCTTTCTGGGCTCGCCCGCGACATCCGATTCGATATTCCGAGCGCACCATTTGCCGGACTGTTCCGCCACCGACGCCAGTTGCGGCAACGGCTTGCCATCTTTACCCGTGATATTGGCGAAATCCCCCAAGGCATAGACACCGGGGAAGCCGGCAACGGTGAGATCGGGTTGCACATCAAGCCGCCCGCCATGTCCGGCCGGGATTCCCACATCGCCTGACAACGAAGATGCTGTCAGGCCTCCCGCCCAGATCACGGTATGAGTCAGGATCGTGGTCCCATCCGATAGCGTCACGTGTCCCGAGCCCACCTCCTTCACGCTGGTGCCCAGCCGCAGTTGCACTCCGCGTTGCTCAAGCATTTTGGCGGCGTAGACTTGGGCCTTCGGGGAAAACGCTCCCAGCACAACGTGGCCTCTGTCCACCAGGAAAATTTGCGGCTTGCTGCCAGAAGCAAAGTCCTCAAATGTCTTCTTCATCCCTACCCGGGCCATGTCTCCAAATGCTCCGGCCATTTCGGTGCCGGTGGGACCTGCTCCCACGATTACAAAGTTCAGCGCCCCTTTGTCGACCAGCGAAGGGTCGCGATCGGCGGACTCCAACACCGCCAGGATCCGCGATCGCAGCAACTCGGCGTCATGAATTGAATACAGTGGATAGGCATGCTGGGCGGCTCCCGGCGTGCCGAAAAAGTTGGCCTGCGAACCCGCCGCCAGCACCAGAAAATCGCCTTGATACTGTTGTCCTTCAGCAGTTTCGACCGTACGCGTCTTTAGATCGACCGACACTGCGGTTCCCAACTTTACGTCAACGTTGGGATGACCCCTGAGGACACTTCGCAAACTGAAAGCCGCATTGGTTGCCGATAGCCCCGCCGTAGCCACCTGGTAGAGCAACGGCTGAAACTGCTGATAGTTGTTCTTATCGATCAGCGTCACCCTAACCTCTGGACGCTCCGCCAGCTTACGGGCGCAATTCAGTCCGGCAAAACCACCTCCGACGATCACCACATGTTTCACTTTGTTCGGCTCCTGTGTGACGGCTTTTCGCCAAGCTCCCAGTTCAACCTAAGTGTACGGACAGTAAGATTGATTGGCCAAATTTGCAACTTGAAAATTACCTGCGGCCGTTTGTGTTTACTTCAGCTCAATTTCCCTTTGCCGGCCCTTTCCTTGAACCGGGAAATCATGGCCGGGCCGCCTGCGAAAAACTGAAACGGTATGTGGAGCCGCTGGCCCCAGTCCCGCTCCGAGTGACCGGCATTGGGGAAGGCAAAGTAGAGGAAGTCATGCCCATAATGATAGCCGCGTTCGGCCAGCGCCACGGCCATGGCGAGCCCCACCTCATAGTTGTCGCCCGGCCAGCCGGTATCGATGTAGAACCGCACATCCCGCCGCGGTTCGGCTAGCACTCGTTCCACCAGGTCGTCCTTGTGGGTGAACGTGCTCGACAGGCAGCCCACGCCCCCAAACACTTCCGGCCATTGCCAACCCATGTAAAACGAGACTACGCCGCCAAGCGAAGACCCCATCACGCCAGTCGCGCGGCGCGCCGGGCGCGTTCGAAAGTGCGAATCGACATACGGCTTGATCTCCTCGACAACGGAGCGGCCATACGTCTCATACCCCGGATTGGTATATTCCTGCATCCTGTCCGCGGAGTAGATGCCGACCACGATCATCTGCTCGACCGCATTCATCCCGTTGAGCAAAACCAGTTTGTCCTCAACCCCCCAATCCTGCCCCAGAAAGGCCTCTTTGGGAAAGAAGAGATTGCGCCCGTCCTGCATATAAATAACAGGGAAAGTGCGGCATGTGTTCTCGTCATACCCTGCGGGCAGGTACACGCGGAGGCTATGCTGGCGGTTCAGGATCTTTGATTCCAGCGTAATAACGTCGAGAATCGTTCCCTGCTCTGAGGAATAAAAGGAAGGGTAGATGTCTCGGATATCTTCTCTCGTGGCTACCACCAGGCGATTGGCGCCGGTCGCCCAGAGCAATCCTGACGTCGTCTTCAGACAGGGCTTCAGATAGAGAAATGGATGTGTGGTCTCCAGCTTGAACTCGGCGAATGAATCCTTGGAATCGATAGCAGTGGGAAGGACATCCTTGTCCCAGTCCAAGTCGGTGCGCAGTACCAGTTGCTCGCAGACGTTCGGATAGTACACGCGCAGGCATAGCTCACGGGCCTCATGGAGTGAATACATATCCGCAGGCGAAGCGGCTTCAGACATGGGTTATCCTTTCCTCCCGCAAGAGGCAACTGAATCAAGCGTTTTAACGAGGATGTAACAATCCGGGCCTTTCCTTGCTAACTCTGCGCGCGTCTACGCGGGGCGCCCCGCCAGCGCTCCCCGTCGCTCAATGCTCCGCGACTGTATCATCGGATTTTCCCCGGGACAACTAGGCAATTTATCAGTTGTAGGTTTGCGCCGGGACTGATAATTTCGAGCGCGGCAAGTTTGAGGCCCCCGAAGCACCCGTGTCCAGCTTAAGGAGGACTATGAGGATAGGAATTGCGACCGATCATGGCGGATATGGATTGAAAGAGGAGTTCGTCGGCGAGTTGAAAGCGGCTGGGCATGAGGTGGTTGATTTCGGCGCGCACGGCCTGAACCCGGGCGACGACTATCCCGACTTCGTTATCCCGCTGGCCGAAGCCGTGGCGGCGGGAAAAGTGGAACGTGGCGTGGCGATCTGTGGCAGCGGGGTGGGCGCTTCGGTCTGCGCCAATAAGGTTGCGGGCATTCGCGCCGGACTCATCCGCGATCATTTCTCGGCCAGGCAAGGAGTGGAGGACGATCACATGAACATCATCTGCATGGGTGGCCGCACGGTGGGACCGGCCGTGGCGTGGGACCTGGTGCAGACGTTCCTCGCCGCTAGTTTCAGTCAAGAACCGCGCCACCTGCGGCGGTTGGGCAAGGTGGCCGCATACGAAGCGGCGACGCGAGCGGCCACAGCAGCCCCGCCCAGGAGTTGAATCGCTCCAGCCAGTTTCCTTCTGATCGCCAGGAATTCGGGGGGGCGGTTAGGAAAGGTATTACGCGGTCACAAAAGGTCGAAAGCGTTTGAAGGAGAAGCACCATGAGTACCACGCAGGTTGCCAAAACAATGACGGACGCAGAACTTGATCTGCTATGCATCAACACCATTCGCACCCTATCGATCGATGCCGTGCAAGCCGCCAACTCTGGACATCCCGGCACGCCCATGGCCTTGGCACCGCTCGCCTACATCATCTGGAACCGGGTGATGCGATTCGATCCGCAAGACCCGATCTGGCCCGGTCGCGACCGGTTTGTGCTTTCCAACGGTCACGCCTCCATGCTGCTGTGGTCGGTGCTGCACCTAACCAAGACGATGGCGGTGAATGCTGACTATGAACTGGTGGGACAACCCTCGGTAACGCTTGAAGACATTCGCCGATTCCGCCAAATCGGCAGCAAAGCGCCGGGCCATCCCGAGTACCACCTGGTTTCGGGTGTCGAGACCACGACGGGTCCGCTCGGACAAGGCATCGCGACCAGCGTCGGAATGGCCATCGGCCAGAAATGGCTCGCGAATCGTTTCAACAAGACGGGATTCGACATCTTCGATTACAACATTTACACCATCTGCGGAGATGGATGCCTGATGGAAGGCATCGGCTCGGAAGCCGCGTCTCTGGCGGGTCACTTGCAACTCGACAATCTTTGCTGGGTGTATGACAACAACCACATCACTATCGAAGGCAACACCCGCATCACCTTCACCGAGGATGTGGCTGTCCGGTTCCTCGCCTATGGATGGAACGTGTTGCGAGTCGGCGACGCCAACGATCTCGAGCATATCGAAGATGCGCTCACCACCTTCCGCGACACCAAGCATCGGCCCACCTTCATCGTGCTCGACAGCCACATCGGCTACGGATCACCCAACAAGCAGGACACTTCCGCTGCACATGGCGAGCCACTGGGCGTGGAGGAAGTCCGCCTCACCAAGCGGGCATACGGATGGCCAGAAGACGCGCAGTTTCTTGTGCCGGACGGCGTCTATGATCACTTCGCGGCAGGCATCGGTGCACGCGGCGCCCAGGCGCGGAAAGAATGGAACGAACTTTTCGCCAAATACAAGGCGCAATACCCGGATCTCGCGAACGAAGTTGACCTGATGCAGCGTCGCGAACTGCCTGCCGGTTGGGACCGCAACCTACCTACGTTCGCCGCCGACCCCAAGGGCGTCGCCGGGCGCGACGCCTCCAACAAGGTGCTGAACGTGCTGGCGCAGAACATTCCCTGGTTCCTGGGAGGCTCCGGCGATCTCGCGCCATCCAACAAGACCTCCCTCACCTTCCCCGGCGCAGGCGACTTGCAGCCCGAAAACCCGGGCGGCAAGAACATGCACTTTGGCATTCGCGAGCACGCCATGTGCGCCATCGTGAACGGAATGTCGCTCACCAAGCTGCGTGCTTTTGGCGCCACCTTCTTTATCTTCAGCGATTACGCCCGCGGGTCCATACGGCTCTCCGCCCTGATGGAACTGCCGAGCATCTTTATCTTTACGCACGACGCCATGGGCGATGGCGAAGACGGGCCAACACATCAGCCGATCGAACAGCTCGCCTCGCTGCGCGCCATGCCGTGGATGGTTCTGCTGCGCCCGGGAGATGCCAACGAGGTCGTGGAGGCGTATCGCTACGTGATGCAACTGCGTCATCAGCCCGCCATCCTGGTGTTGTCACGTCAGCCTCTGCCGACCTTGGATCGCAGCAAGTACGCCCCAGCATCTGGAGTAGCGAAGGGTGCCTACGTGCTCGCCGACGCTCCGGGTGGAAACCCCGAAGTTATTTTGATCGCGACTGGTAGCGAAGTTAGTCTTGTCGCGCAAGCTCACGAGATGTTGGTCGCGCAAGGCATCCGCTCGCGCGCGGTCTCGATGCCGTCGTGGGACATCTTTGAACACCAGACCCAGGAATACCGAGACAGTGTTCTTCCGCCCGGCGTCAAAGCGCGGGTCGCGGTGGAGCAGGCCTCGACCTTTGGATGGGAACGCTACGTCGGCGACACCGGGCAGGTGATTGGCATGAAGACGTTTGGGGCCTCGGCGCCGCTGAAGGAACTGCAGAAAAAGTTTGGCTTCGAGCCGGAAAATGTGGTTGCAGTCGCCAAGGAACTGCTGGGCAAGAAGTGATCAGCCAGCTGCGGAATTGAGGATTCGCGCATGACCATCTACGACACAAGGGAAGGCGTTCGGCTGGTAATGATCCAGCAGAAAAGGGGCCACTGGAATCGCTGGGGACCCTTCCTGGCAGAACGCGCCTGGGGCACCGTGCGCGAGGACTACAGCGCAAACGGGGACGCCTGGAATTACTTCCCCCACGATCACGCCCGCTCCAGGGCCTACCGCTGGAATGAAGATGGCCTGGCTGGAATATGCGACCGCCATCAGTATCTCTGCTTCGCACTGGCGCTGTGGAACGGCCACGATCCATTCCTCAAGGAAAGGATGTTTGGCCTGTCCGGTCCGGAAGGCAACCACGGCGAAGACGTCAAGGAATACTATTTTTACCTCGACAACACCCCTAGCCACTCGTACATGAAGTACCTGTACAAGTATCCGCAGGCGGAATTCCCCTACGAACAATTGCTCCAGGAGAACCGGCGGCGGAACAGACTGGAACGGGAATACGAACTGGTTGACACCGGCATTTTTGACGGCGGCCGATATTTCGATGTCCAGGTGGAGTACGGCAAGGTCGCGGCCGAAGACCTGCTAGTCCGCATCAGCATCAGCAATCGCGGTCCCGAAGCCGCGCCCATCCAGGTGTTGCCGACCCTATGGTTCCGCAATACGTGGAGTTGGGGGCGCGATGATCGTCGGCCCTCGATCGCGGCAGCGACCGATCCACCCAAGAGCAAACTGAGACGGGCCATCGCCCGGCATTGGGACTTGGGCGAATACACCTTGTATTGCGCTGGCGCCGACGAATTGCTGTTTACGGAAAACCAGACCAACACCCAGCGCCTCTACGGCACGCCATCCCCATCACCTTACGTCAAGGATGCGTTCCACGAGTACGTGGTGCATGGCCATCGCGAGGCCGTCAACCCGGCCGCCACCGGCACCAAAGCTGCGGCGCGTTATGTCCGCACCATCAACGCGGGGGAGACTGTGGTTCTCGAACTCCGCCTCGCCGCGACAACCGACGAGCATCTGCTGGAGGACCCGTTCGCCGACTTCGACGCCCTGCTCACCCAATGCAAGGAAGAGGCCGACGAATTCTACGATGTCGTGATGCTTGAGCGGCTCTCCGTGGACGAAAAGCTGGTCGCACGCCAGGCCTTTGCGGGAATGCTGTGGACCAAGCAGTATTACCATTACGTCGTCAGCGACTGGCTGGATGGAGACCCGTCTCAGCCACCCCCGCCTCCCGAACGCCTGCAAGGACGCAATCACGAATGGAGACACCTCTTTTCCCGCGACGTGATTTCGATGCCCGACAAATGGGAGTTCCCCTGGTTCGCCACATGGGACCTCGGGTTCCATTGCGTCTGTCTGGCGCATGTCGATCCGTACTTCGCCAAACAACAGATCCTCCTGATGCTGCGCGAGTGGTACATGCACCCCAACGCTCAGATTCCAGCCTACGAGTGGGACTTTAACGACGTGAATCCGCCCGTTCTGATTTTCGCCGCTAGAGCTGTCTTTGAAGTGGAACGCTCACGGACCGGCGTGGCCGACTACTCGTTTATTGAGCGTGTCTTTCAGAAGTTCCTGATTAATTTCACCTGGTGGGTAAACCGCAAGGACGCGCTGGGCAACAATATTTTCCAGGGCGGTTTCCTGGGAATGGACAACATCGGCATATTTGACCGCGACAATCTCCCGGCCGGATACCTGCTGGGTCAGGCTGACGGCACCAGCTGGATGGCTGCCTTCGCCAAGAGCATGTTGTCCACCGCCTTGTTGCTGGCCGAAAGGAACCCGGACTACGAGGATGTTGCCAGCAAGTTCTGGGAGCACTACATCTACATTGCGAACGCCATGAACAGCCGGACTAATCCGGCGAAGTCGCTTTGGGATCAGCAAGATGGTTTTTTCTACGATCAACTGATCTCCCCGGACCATGAGACCATGCTCATTCGCGCCCGTACCATGGTCGGGTTCGTGCCCATGTTTGGCGCGTCAACCGTGCCAGTCAACACCTTCGATCGATATCCGGATTTCCAGCGCCGGCGCGAGTGGTTCGTCCAACACCGGCCGGACCTGGTTGAGAGCGTAGAGCCCATGTTAGTTCCCGGGCCCACCAATCGTTTGATTCTGGGATTAGTGCGGCCCGATCAGTTGCGGCGCATGTTGGGTTACATGCTGGACGAAAACGAATTCTTTTCACCATACGGCGTGCGGGCAGTCTCCCGCTATCACCTCGAGCATCCATTGGTTCTCGACTTGGGCGGCAAGGAGTATCGCCTGGACTACGAGCCCGGAGAGTCCACCACCGACCTTTTCGGCGGCAACTCCAACTGGCGCGGCCCAATTTGGATGCCCATGAACGTGCTAATCCTGCTTTCGCTGGAGGAGTATTACCGGCACTATGGCGACGACTTCAAGGTGGAGTGCCCGACGGGTTCGGGCCAGATGAAGAACTTGAAAGAGGTTGGAGAGGAATTGGCGCGGCGTTTGGCAAACATCTTCCTGCGTAACCAGGAGGGCAAGAGGGCAGTCTTTGGCGACTGCGATTTATTCAATGCCGATCCCTACTGGCGTGATCTCATTCCCTTCCATGAATACTTCCACGGCGACAACGGCCGGGGTTGCGGTGCCAGCCATCAAACCGGGTGGACCGGAACGATTGCCCAAATATTGCTGGGGACGAGGATCGCGGCCCTGTCGGAGCGGTGACGCAAGGCAAGAAAATGGGCGGAGGTTCAGCGCCGTAGGCGCGGCTTAGTTTAGCCCTGCACGGAGCCGCAGGCGGAATGCTGGACATGCTGGAAAATAAACCCGAGCCCCTTCAGGGACGGCACCATTCGCACACATGCCCTTTGGCCGGGAATTTTTTCAACCGCCAGCGCCATCCTTGCCCGCATGACCGCACTGGAAAATGCTGCACTCCCACGGGCCCATTTCTACATATAGCCCTGGAGCCAGCATTTCATCTCCATTGCGCTCGTAACTGGCATCCGAAAGACCGTCCCTCAAACGCCACGTTTGCCCTCGCAGGTCTTCCCACGGCACCTGCACGCGCGCTTGGACTTCGCCCTCGCTGAGGTTGACCACGATCAGACGGCGATCCTCATCCTTGACCCAACCCCAGGCCACCAGGTTTTGACAGCTCTGATTATCTGGCCAGCCCGTACGTTGGCATAGCTGCCACTTGCCGTCGCGGAACACCGGGGCGTTGATGGCTTGCAGGAGTTTCTTGTAGAAGACCGGCAGCTCCGGATCAACCGGTTCATCGGGACGCCGGCCTAGAAAGACCGGCAGCCGCACTTTCCGCCCCTCGAATTGCCCCTCGTGGAAGAGCCTCGCTCCCGTGAGAGTGGAGGTCGTTACAGCAGCGGCCCGCTGCTTGGCTGGAGAAAACGTCGCTGCGGCGCGAGGTTCGTCGTGGTTCTCGATGAAGCGCAGCAGCTTCTGCTGGTAGATCGGATCGGCCCAGAGGTGAAGCCGGACATTCTCGGCTTTGTCATGCTCTAGGCGGTCGTAAAGCCGCTTGTCGTAGCAGAAGTCGAACCCCCGCTGTTGCAGCTCCCACTCCAGGTCCCAGTACGCCTCCGCGATGAAGATGAAGTCCGCGTGCGCCTGTTTGGTCGTGGGAATCACGTCCCCCCAGTACTCGGTTTGCGGCGGCGGACCGGCGCGGCCACCCCAGGTGCGTTCGAATATGGCGTTCAGCAGAAGCATCGCCATGTCGCAGCGGACGCCATCGCACTGGTCGGCAATACTCGAAACCGTTTCGATCACCGCTTGCCGCAGTCCCGGCTGAAACGCATTCAACTGTAGAACGTCTGGCCACGCAGGGAAGTAAGGGTCTCGTCCACAGGCATAGATGTTTTTTCCCACCTGGACAAACGATCCCGGATCGTTCTTCAGGTCCTCGGCGCTTCCCTGAATGAAATACTCGGGGTGTTCGGTCACCCAGGGATGGTCCGGGGCGACATGGTTGGGCACGAAATCCAGCACCAGCCGCACGCCTCGCTTGGCCAGTTCCTTACGGGCTCGGGCCAGGCCTTCGGGCCCTCCGAGGTGCTTATCAACCACGTAGCGACGAACGCAGTAAGGAGATCCGACGTTGTCTTCGGGACGAAAATCGGGAAGGGCACGGCGGAAATCGGCCAGCAAGTTTGCATTCTGATTGGCGATTGCTATCCCCGCGGGACTCCGCTCCCAAACTCCCATGAACCACACAGCGTCGAAGCCGAACTCAGCGATGGCGTCCCATTCCGCCGGCGGCACGGAACCCAGGTCAACCGGCTTTCCGGTTTTTCGGCTGAGCTCGGCAAGCCAGACCCAGGTATTGATCTCATACAATGTGGGATATCGGGGCCAACTGGACATGATGATCACCTCACGACCAAGGCAAACCTAAGGAACATCTGGAAAGCGTTTGTCCCTATTGCGCACCGGCAGCTTGTAGCAACCGCTCCATCGCCTTGGCAAAACCTTCGTCCTCGTTCGAGGCCGTGACGAACGTCGCCGACTTCTGCACTTCGGGGCTGGCGTTGCCCATCGCAATGCTGACGCCGCTCTTCTTGAACATCAGGACATCGTTGGGCATGTCGCCGATGGTGGCGATCTGGCTCGGTGGAATAGTACAGATTTGCGAAAACATCCCCACCACCTCCCCTTTGTTGGCCTTTGGATTGGTGACATCCAGATAGTAGGGTTGGGAGCGGGCGGCGGAAACGCGGCCCGCGCTCCAGTCCTGCAAGTCTTTCTCGCAACGCGCAACGGCTTCCAGGTCGTCGCTCACGCCTGTAACTTTCACTACACTGCCAGTCAGCGAATCGAAATCCTTCACCACCGTGGGCTGGAACTTCACCGTCCACGCCTCGCGGGCGACGTGCGGCCCATCGGCCTTCTGCACGAACCAGTCGCGATCGGTGTAGAGGAAGATGTCCAGTTTGTGTTTGACGATTGATCGCAGAACTTCGGTGGCCACTTCCGGCGGAAGCAGCTGCTTTGATATCGGTGTGAGATCGGGCTGGACCACTACCCCACCATTGAAGCCGGCAATTGGTTCCGTGATTTCCAACGGCTCGATCAGCATCTTCATGCCGCGTGGAGGCCGGCCGCTAGTAACCCCAAACAGGATGCCGGCATCATGCAATTTCTTGACGGCCCCGATGGCGCGAGGCGTGAGGACTTTGTCTTGTGTGACGAGCGTGCCATCGACATCGGCAATAACGAGACGAACGCGAACATTTTGCGTGCTAGGTTGAGAACTCATACAGGTTTGTCTTTCTCCTTGGCGTCGGCTAGAGGCCGGGGCTGCTCTGCATGATCCCGCCGTCGGCAAAGATGGTCGTCGCCGTGATGTAGCTGGCGCCGTCTCCGGCGAGGAAAGCGACAACGGTTGCGATTTCCTGGGGCTTGGCCATACGGCCCAGCGGGATGGCAGCATCCAATTTGGCCAGCAAGGCCGGATCCTTCATCGTGGACAGGTTGATCGGCGTAGCGACGGCACCCGGACCAACGCCCACGACCAGGATATTGTGGGCAGCGAGTTCGAGTCCGGCGGTGCGCGTCAACATGCGCATGCCTCCTTTGGAGAGGCAATACGCCGTATTGCCCGGCATCGGCCAATCTTCATGCACTGAGGTGATGTTGATGATCCGCCCACCGCCGCCCTGCTTGATCATCTGCTTGGCGGCGATCTGTGTGCCGAAGAAGGCGCTCTTCAGATTGATGTCGAGCACCTTGTCATATTGCGCTTCGGTGGTTTCCAGGACCGAGGTACGGGTCTCGATACCGGCGTTGTTCACCATGATGTCAACCCGGCCCAACTTGGCAACCGCGGTGTCAATCAGCTTCTGCAAGTCCGCGACCTTGCTGACGTCGGCCTCCACCCCAATCGCCTGGTCCCCCAGCGCGCAAATTTGCTGTTCGAGTTCCTCGGTGGCCTCGGGATGAGAGATATAGTCAATTACGATATTTGCGCCCTGGCTGGCCAGTTCAAGCGCCACCGCTTTGCCGATACCGCTGTTTCCGCCAGTGACAATTGCGACTTTGTTCTTCAATGACATGTTGACCTCGGGACCATGGATTTCGGGAAGACGGGCAGCTCAATCCCGCAACATTCTTGCGCCACAACCTTAACATTGATGCTCCTCCCGGAGAATCCGGTCCCGAGAAATTCTCCAGGATTTCACGTTCACTGTCGATAGGGCCGGCCACAAATAAAAAGGGCCGAACCCCGCCCAAGGGTAATGGCCCAAAGTGCTGCATTTGGCATTGGTGGTTATCAGTGTTTGGCCGCTCTCACACCAGCAAGAACGACCGTGCCTACTTCAACCACGCACCGATGCTAATCGCGGATTCTAGCTACTACCATAGCCCGTAGTTGGCCCGGTCACCGCACCCGCTCTCTGGAATCGGCTTGACTCCAGGGTCCGTGGACGGTTGGCGTTACTAGCGCCCCCTGCCCGAGGGTTGCGCGCCCCTGCCGCGACAGCGCAAACTAGATTCCAGTTGTTCGCCCTGATGGTCGAGGCTCGTCGACGACCGCAAGCTTCCAGGGCCGAGGAGCAACTGTGCAAACCAAGGGCCTTGCTCATACTCGATTGCGCCATATTATTTTCGGCTTCCTCGTTGGATTAGCGCTGGCCGCTCCTCAGCTTGTGCTGGTGGCCCACGCTGCTCCGCCGTCCACAAAACCCAATACCGCAAACGCAGCTCACATTGAGTTCTGGAATCGCCAGGTTGCGGTGATGCGAAGCACTCTGGCGGGCGCCGACCCCCAGGATCGCGCTGACCGCGCCGCGCAGCGCCTTAATGAGCTTCCGCTGGATGCTAATGCAGCCGACATCGAGCTGTTTCCGGTCAAGGTCGATGATCAGGACGGTATCGGGTTCATCTACAGCGGAAAGGTACTGTTCTTCCTCGGAAAGAACGATCTGGACAAGGAGGCCGGGGAGACACTTGCTCAAGTTTCCAAGCAGTCGTTGGGAACGCTAGGCGAGGCGTTGGAAGCTCGCCGGGCCGAGCGATCGTGGCCGGTTATCCGTAATGGCCTGCTCTTCAGTCTTGTGGGCTTCGCGCTGCTCGTTGCAGCGATTTTAGTCGTCTGGACGGATTCACGGGCGGGTGGTGGCGTTTCTGCGCAGTAAAGAACACTCGATTCCCGCCCACCTCCGATTGTTCGGAGTGGACTTGCTGCCCCACCTCGCGGCCCTGGTCTATGGCTTGGTGCGCACCGTCGTATGGATTCTGGGTTTCTGCGTTGTCTACCTGTGGCTGACCTTGTCTCTGCGTCGATTTCCCTACACCGAGCCGTGGGGGAGGCAGCTTGGCGGCTACGTCATACGACTCTTGCAGAATTTCCTGGGCTCGGCGGTGCATGCCGTGCCGGGCATCTTTGCCGTGGTTGTCATCTTCCTGTTCACCCGCTGGATTGTTCGCCTCGCCAAAGCGTTCTTCGAGCAGGTGGCCACCGGGAGTCTTCGCACCACCTGGATGGATGCCGACATTGCGCGGGCCACTCAGCGGATCTTTTCCGCCATTGCGTGGATTTTCGCCCTGGTTGTCGCCTACCCATACATTCCGGGATCAGGCACCGACGCCTTCAAGGGCATCAGCGTCTTCTTCGGCCTGGTGATTTCGCTCGGCTCCACGGGAATCATCAACCAGATCATGAGCGGACTCTTCGTGGTGTACTCCCGCGCCCTCAAGTCGGGCGAATGGGTGCGGATCAACGATATTGAAGGCGAAGTGCTGGAGGAGGGACTGCTGGCCGCCAAAATCCGAACAATCGAAGGACAAGAGGTGACGATTCCCAACTCCGTCCTGGTAAGCGCTGCAACCACGAACTACACGCGCTTGGGCTATCCCGATGGGATGGTGGCCAGTTCTACGGTGACGATCGGTTATGACGCTCCGTGGCGCCAGGTGCACGCGCTTCTGCTGCTCGCCGCCGAACGCACTCCCAAAGTCCGCAAGCAGCCGAAACCTTATGTGTTGCAGCGGCAACTCTCCGACTTCTACGTCGAGTACACGCTGATTGTGCGGCTCGAAAACGAGAAGCTACGCATTGAGACGCTCTCCGACCTGCACGCGCCAGATCCAGGATGCCTTCAACGAGTTTGGTGTGCAGATCATGTCGCCACACTTCATGATGCAGCCGGAGGGCAACGTCGTGGTACCGCCTTCGAAGTGGTATGCGTCGCCGTCGGGGCCTAATCTCAACCCGGCCAAAGTGGAAAAAGCGAAACACTCCGAGGCCGGAGGCTAGTCGGCTCCGTGGGCTGCAACAGCGATCAATACCGGCGCTGACTTCTTCTCCGGCCAGGGCGGGAGGAGCTTCACCAAAACCCACAGGATGACGAATGGAAGGATGGTCAGCACGATCGCCGTCAACAATCCTTCGCGGGCCACGAAGCCCATCTTGTACGTGGTATAGCCAAGAAAGCTCTTGGAGAAGAGCTGCCCGCCTATGACGACGTTCCAGCGCATGGCGAAGATGCCGATCATGGTCAAGCACCCGGCCAGTACGTAAATCCGTTTGCGCTGCTTGTCCGCCAGCTTCAGCACCTGGGTCGCACCCAGCAACAAAATCGGAAGGACGGTACCCAACAGAATTTGAATCACCACCTGCGAGAGGTACAGACGGGTGTGAACCATGAAATCGAGGCTGCGGAAGGATTCGTCGGCTTCGTAAATGCGGTGGATCAGGTCCAGCATCTCCAGACTGAAGTCGATGATGAAGGTGTAGAACAGGTATTTCGCCACGGTGTCCACGCAGCGCATGTCGATCGGCTCCCGGCGAATCCGGCACATAAGCATATAAAGCAACATCACAATAGCGATGCCGGAGACCATGGCGGAGAAGAGGAACACGACAGGCATCAGCGGCGAGGACCACCACGGGTTCGCCTTCACCGAACCAAAAATAAACCCCACATAGCCATGCAGCAGAAATGCGGAGGGAATACCGATCACCGTGACCAGCCAACCCACCCGTTCGTCGATGTGCAGCGCACGCTCGCTGATGTTGGTTGAACCGAGCGTCAGCACGCGATACACCAATCGCTTCCAACCGGTTGTGCTTTGCGACATCACGACGATGTCGCGCCGATAGTCCAGCCAGATTTCAACCACGAGCACAGCCAGCAGATACCACAGGTACACGAAGCCAAACATCGCCATCGCGGATGATCTATGAGGCGTGAGGTACATCTCGAACGAACGCTCCGGATGTCCCAAGTGCAACTGCAAGGGCAGGGGAGCGATGATCAGGAAGGCAAGCGCCGTGAGCAGCGCCAGCCGATAGGTGGGCTTTACCGCCTTAACCATGAACACCCGTTCCAGCGACGCTAGAATGAACGCGCCGGCTACCAGCCCGGTGAGGAACGGGTAGAGCACGATCAGGACGCTCCACTGGAGCTCCACTTCGTTCGGGTACATGAAGCCTTCAACCGGGATCTGCAACAGGAGCTCCTTATCGCACCGAGCCATCCAAGCCGTAGTAAAACAGCTTCGAGCGGGTGGCCAGGTAAGGTTTTAGTACTTGCACGGCGTGAGTCTTTAAGAACTCATGAATCGGGTCGTTGGGATTCTTCAGGTCAGCAAGCTGGCGAGCCCCCGTCGGACACGTTTCGCAGCAGGCAGTCGTGAGTCCTTTCGTGATGCGGTGATAGCAAAGCGTACACTTCTGGGCGGTTTTCTTTTTCGGATCGACGAAACGGCATCCGTAGGGACATGCCTGCACGCAATAGCGGCAGCCGAGGCAGTATTTCTGGTCCACCAGCACCACGCCATCGGGACTGACAAACGTTGCACCCACGGGACACACCTGAGTGCAGGGCGAGTCAGCGCAGTGATTGCACATCTTGGGCACGAAGAAGTTCTTGCCGCCGCTAAATGTAGACGGTGGAAACCCGTTCTTGCCGCCGTCGGGCGAATCCACCTTGGGATTTTCGATGTCCCAGTCGGAGACATGGTAACGTTCGATCCAGGTACGGAAATAGCCATCGGGGACGTCGTTCTCAATCTGGCAAGCCTTGACGCAACTGCCGCAGCCAATGCACTTGGTGATGTCCACCAACATGCCCCACCAGTGGCCGGTCATGTTGTAGTTGGGCGATGTCTCAGGTGTTCCCGCCAGAATGCTCTTCCAGGCAACCGCGGCAGCAGGCAACAGAATGAGCAGTTGGCGGCGAGTCATTGTCATTGGCTGCCTCCCGCAGTCGCAACGATGGCCGGACTGTGCGGATGGTGGCATGTGTCACAAGGAGCCCCGCCCGAGTGGTCGGCGGAGACAACCTGGGGGAAATTCTTCGGCTTGGCGAGGTTTGCCTCATGACAACGGACGCAGAGCACGGCGGTGTCCAGCTTTGCCGGTTGGATCGAGGCAGGATCGTCGGCATGCTTCGCCAGCGGCCCATGGCACGACTCGCAGGCAACTCCCTTGTGCACGCCCTTGCTTTTCACTTCCAGGATGTCGGCGTGGCAGCTGTCGCAGACTTGATGGCCGGCGTACGAAATCGGCCGCGATGCGACCTCCTGGATCGCATTGCCGCGGTAGTGTCCGTACTCCCCAAAACTGCGAGGGACGAGAACGCCGCGCAACACCAGAAACAGAACGCCCCCCACCAGGAAGACCGATGCCAACCGGAAGAGGTGACCCGCATCTTTGAAGGCTTTCATAGCTGGATTTACAACCACCCCTTCGGGCAAGCGTCGCTACGGGTATTGGTGATTCGATGCATTTCTGCCTTCTCCATAAGTATCCCTGGGCCGAGGTGGTTTCCTGAGGCTGCTAAGTAGATATATGAGATGAGAAGGGTTCCAGGCTGCTGTGTTCCAGGTCACACAGGGTTGTGACGTTGTTGCGCCCGATAACTCGGATGGTGACCAGGGAAGGCCAGATAAGGGTAAGAATATAGTTGACAAATCGGAGAGGAAAGATGATTATCGGTACTACCGTGACAGGGCAACGGCGACGTTCAAACGGCTTTCTTGGCTCGCTTTTTCCTCGCCCGCGCTTTCTTCCACTTCGCCTCTTCCTTGAGCAAGTCCGTTTTCGAGACAGTGAGAATCTTGCGGACGGCGTAGTCGAACCGCTCTGCGTCTGTGCTGCCGGGTACGCTCGGTGCTGGTAGGGACTTATTCATACACTACCATGATACCCGGAGTGCAGTTGATTGCAAGAAGGAAACATTCATGAGGATCGGAAATATTGCGATTGAGGTACCCATCTCGCAGTTACTTGAAAGTGATACCGTCAATGCCCTTAACGGCATCCCCGATAGCATCCTTCATCGATTCTGCGAATTTCTCTTCTGCGGCTTTGTGCATCGCGGCTTGTACGTCGCCCCACCTTGCGAGTTTGGCCCCGCAAGTGGAACAGATGACGGGGCTATCGTCGGTCGCTTCGTCTGGGATCGTAAGTTCGTGGCTGCTGCACTTCTGGCAGCTCAGGGAGAAGCGCATCTCCCCTTTAATGGCCTCAGTCATGATCTGACACTCTCCAACATCGATTTGAAAGAAATATCACAAGTATAGGTGGTAATGTGTCATCACTTGCTCAAGAATTTATCGAACGCTTCCATGATTTTGATGACATGGTTGTACATCCCCCCCAAAGCCTGTACGACAGGGCCTTGTTCCCCCCCGCTAGGATCGTTAAACGCTACTTCGGGAACGAGCTTGCCATCGCGCTTGAACTCCTCTATGAGATCGGTGGTCAGGGTGGCAGGCTGCTCGCGTTGGTGCGCCATCGCTCGCTCCATCATTCCGATGGGGAACACGAAGGCGCCGGTAGATGCGACCATAACCAATGTGCGGTGCTTGTCAATGATGTCGAGATTGTGAATGGCGAGCAGTATGGAATTCAGGGAGCCGGGGCTGGGGTTATATGGCTGCAGCCGATCAATAAGGTCGATGACCCGAGTGTCGGTGATTCCCTTTATTTTTCTTTCGTACTTGGCGAACATGTCCGCAGGCGCTGGCCGTTCTTTCAAGATGGGAAATTGAACCTGCGTAATGTGCCTCTGTCTGTAGTCGGCGTTAGAGAAGTGCCAGACAATATGATCGAGGCACGATCTGAGATGGTGTATAACTTCGCCGGAGAGGACGCTAAACCTAGGGGGGATGAGGCGCTTGCTGTGGTACTCGACGGCCTCAGGAATAACCTTCTTGTTGTCATAGCTGAGAACCGGGTATTCGCTTTCCTCAAAAAAAAGTGCGATTTCAGCTTGAAGATTGAGGATGTTCTCGTGGGCCCGATTCATCTTCTCGGCAATTTCTGCGAACGGGTGTGACGCTGGAAGTGTAATCTTGCCCATGAGTGGCCTACCAGCAACTTTCACGGAGACTTACAGGGGGTTGACACGGCTCAGCCGCTCCCCCGTCAGTGTTTCAAAGGTATTTTCCTCAATGCGATTAAGAGGGCTTCCGTCCTCCAGTACATAAGTCACAAACTGTGCGATGACTCCAGATGGCTCATCTTGGCTTGGGCGGCTTCTGGCATTTCTTACCCGTGGCACAGCCATTACCCGCAAACCGCTCGTTGTGTAGAGTTCAATTTTTTCTAGAGGTTTCACATGGCGACCATTGGCAACTTTGGTTTCGATATGATCTGCGTCCTGAATGACATTGGGTGGCACGCAAAGAAGCACCATATTACACCCGAGCAGGTACGCCGCTGCTTTGAAGTGGGAACGGTTGCCGCTACCCAGTTCGGCATAATTCCGCCTCAAATCGAGAATGCCGACAACAATTTCAGTCAGGCTCCGAAGCCTAAGACTTCGGCTTCGGGCCACGCGGTTTCCGATTAGGATTAGAAAATCTCTTGACTACCAGTCTTGCCGGTCACTTCCGCGAACGTCAGCCGCTTGCCAACGATTCCTCTGACGGCGAAATCAAATCGCTCGGCGTCTGTCATGCGGCGATTGTTGAAACGGTAGACTTGCTCGTCAAGGTAGCGGAACAGGTGGAAACGGCTCGACCGAAACGTAGGTTCCCCGAATCCCGCGCTTCAGCAAGCTCCAGAAGTTCTCCAAGGCCGTTAGTATGAACCTGTCCCTTCCACGTATTCAACCGCGTGATCCATCTACTTGATGCTCAAACTCGGTGAGAGCCCTCATAGGACTTCAGCGCGTCGGTGTACAGAGCCGCTACCGGCTTCTACGTGCTTGGCGAACCTCAGCTTGCAAAGAGCTTTTCTTGCGATTCGGAATAACGGAAGTGCGAACCTTGCTCGCCTCTCCCCCTTGCCGCGTTCAAGAATTCCCATCACGGCGGTCTTATCTTTTCCGCCAGTGCCCGGTGATCCGGCGTGCCCGCTCAGATCGCGTGCATGTTGCGAGCCTTGCCACCAATAAACGATTCGTCAGCTTCCACGTGACCGGAAGCCTTTGCAGCTCGGGCTCCATACCAAAAGCGAGCCGGATTCTGTGATCCATGAACCACGCAGACTTCTGAGTGATGCCGATAGCCTTGGCAACTTCATAGGAGCTGATACCGTTCTTGCAGTTCACAACCTGCCACATGGCGAGCAGCCACTTATCGAGTCCGATGGGCGAATCCTCGAAGATTGTGCCAGTTTTGGAACGTGAACTGCCGCGCAGCGTGCGTGACGCTACACTGCCAGCGGTCGTACTATCTGGCCAAGAAAGAGCAACGTTGTCGCTTCCGCAACGCGGACAGATGACACCATTTGGCCAGCGTCTCGCTACCAAGATACTCGCGACAATTGGTGGGATCGGCGAAGTAGAGGATCGCTTCTTGAAGGGTCTCAGGTTCCTTGTTCATGCTTCCAAGATAGCCCCAGATTCTAGATTTGTCAACTATATTCTTACCCAGATAAGCATGCTGGTCGAAGTTGAAAGACCCTCGCAACGACACAACTTCACCCGCGTCGCAGTTTGCTTCCTGTGAGGGGCATTCCTGGTGATCCTTACCCACCAGGCGTTTGCTTTCCCGATTTTTCAGCGACCTCTAAAATCCCGGTCCCGCCGGATAGGCGGGCAGATCGGGTGGCCTTGGCGGCAACTTCGTCGGGTGCGCATTGACCTCCTGCATCACTACCTCGATTGCCTTCTCCAACTGGGGATCATGTCCTGCCATGACCAGGTCGGGCCGATTGTCGATCACAATGTCGGGTTCCACGCCGCGGTTCTCGATGAGCCATTTGCTGTCGAGTCCATACATCGCAAACTCCGGACGGGTGATATATCCGCCATCCATCAGCGTGATCTCCCCGCGAATTCCGCGCACACCGCCCCAGGTTCGTTCACCGATGAGCGGACCCAGCTTGTAGACCTTGAAATAGTAGCTGAAGAAATCGCCATCGGACGCCGCATAGTGGTTGGTGATGCACGCCATGTGACCATAAAAAACATTCTGCGGAATGGTGTCGGCTTGCCAGTTACGCGCTGAATCCATGCCAGCGAGTACGCGGCGCAGCCGCTCGAAGATAATCTGGTCGACGAAGCCGCCACCGTTGTAGCGCACGTCGAAGATCATTCCCTCTTTGCGAATTTGCGGGAAATATTGCTTGACGAAGGCGTTCAGCCCGGCCGCACTCATGTCGGGCAGGTAAACGTATCCAATGCGGCCGCCGCTGGCCTGCTCCACCTTGCGCCGGTTGGTCTCAATCCAGTTCAGTTCATGCAGGCCGAGTTCGTTGGGAATCGGCCTCACTACCACGTTGTGGGAGCCCTCGACGGTTGGTTTGCTGTTGACCGTCAGAGTCACCGCCTGGTTGACGGTGTTGATGAACAATTCGTCAGGGTTCTGCGGGATCCGCAATTGCCGGCCGTTGACCGCCAGCAGGTAGTCGCCTTCCTTGACCAGCACCCCGGGCTCGGTCAGTGGAGAACGCAGATTTCCGTTCCAGTTCTCGCCCGGATATATCTTAGCCATCCGGTACATTCCGCTACTCGCATCTGCGGCAAAGTCGGCGCCCAGCAATCCAACATTGACTGCATCAATATCAGGATAGTCTCCGCCGCCCACGTACGTGTGGGAGTTGGAAAGCTCTCCAATCATTTCGCCGAGGATGTAAGTCAGGCTCAGGCGATCGGCCACATAGGGTAGAAGCTGCGCGTATTTCTCGCGCTCGCTGCTCCCAGTTGACGCCATTCATCGAGACCTCGAAGAAATAGTCGCGTTCCTGGCGCCACACTTCGTTGAAGATCTGCTTCCATTCGGCGGGCGGATCCACCTCCATGCTCATGGTGTCGAGTTTGAGGGCGCCATCGCCGACCTTCGCCAGCGACTTCGTATCGCCGCCTCCAGGGCCGTCCGCCCCACCGGAAGGCACCTTGGCGTCGATGATGCCGTACATGTGCGGGCCACCATCGCCTCCCTCTTCCGGCTGCGCTTCTTGCGCCCCAGACTTCGGAGCGGAATAGAGAATCTTCTTCCCGTCAAAGGACAACACGTACTGGTCGGCGCCTTCCAGCAACACATGGTCTTTGCGCTCTTTCAAGTCGAAGGCGTGAAGGGCCGGTGGTTCTCCCGGCAACGGACCCGAAAGTCCCTGGATGGGAGACACGACGTAAAAGATGAGGCCCTTGGCGGCGGCGAGGTTTTGCAGATTGCCGGGCGGAATCGGCAGCGCCACGATGCGATTCTGGATGCCCTCCAGATCGATGCGGAAGTTCTGCAGGGGCGCGCGGGTTCCAGGTTTCTGTTCCGCCGCGGCAATTTCGGCTTTTGTCTTCTCTTCGCTGGTTTCAGTCTGCGGTTGCGGAGTCGCCGCAGACTTCGTCTTCGGCTTGGGTGTTTGCGGCGGCTGTTCGCGTTGGCTTCTGGTTGCCCGGAGTCGGCGTTCAAGAGGACATCGGGAGGCTGCGCGCTTGTCACCTCGTCGCTCAACACGGGAAGAGGCGATGGCTCATCGGCGCGCAACGTGACGATATAAACCCGCCCCGCTTTGGGGTTGGCAAACTCCATGTCATAGACACCCAGCACTTCGTTGAAATCGCGATTGGACAGGAAGTACAGATACTTGCCTTCGGGATCGAAGTAGGGCGCGGTGGTATCGCTGGCGCTGGTCGTAACCGGCGTGCTCTTGTTGTCATCCACGTTGTAGAGATAGATCACATGATTGTGGTTGTCCGATGTCTTCGCGTACGCGATCCAGTGGCTGTCGGGAGACCATCCGTAATCGGTGATGTCGTCGTAAAGCCCCTTGTCAATGAAGACTGGCTTTTTCTCGTGAACGTCTACATAGAAGAGACGCGCCTCTTTGTCGGCGAATACAAGCTTCTGGCTGTCGGGCGCCCACACCGGCGGCAGGCGAAACATCTTGCCGTCAAATGTAATCCTGACTTCCTGGCCAAGACCGTCCTGTGGCATCATGTAGAGTTCGTCCTCGCCGGTGCGATCGGAGAGGTATGCCACCCAACGTCCGTCCGGTGACCAGACGGCGTACTTCTCGCGAATTCCCGGCGTCCGCGTCAGGTTGCGGATGCTGCCTTCCTTGGCCGGAACGGTGAAGACGTCGCCGCGCGCGCTGAACACAGCCCGCTTGCCGTCAGGCGAGACGTCGAAAGCGCTGATCAATTTGCTGACGTTCGCCCAATGCGGGCGGGCCTGTTCGCGGTCTCCCGGCAGATAAATCGTCAGCTTGCGCGCCTGTTGCGTGTCGAGGTCGAAGAGGTACAGGAATCCGCCGTTCTCGAACACGATCTCGTCGGGCCCCAGGCTGGGCCAGTTAACATCGAACTCCGTGAAGTGAGTTAACTGCTTGATCTCGCGTGTATTCAGGTTGTAGCTGTACAGGTTCAGGCGATGTTCGGGCCCACGGTCGGAATCGAAGTAGATGGTATCGCCGTGCCACATGGGAAACGTATCGGTCCAATCCTCATGGGGTACAACGTCGATAGCGTGGCTCTTGAGGTCGTAGATTGTGATGTCCTGCGCCATACCTCCCTGGTAGCGTTTCCAGGTGCGAAAGTTCCGGAAAATGCGGTTGTAGGCGATGCTGTTGCCGTCGGGCGAGTACGAGGTCAGGCCGCCCTTGTCGAGCGGCAGCGGCTCGGGAAGTCCGCCATCAATACTCACGCTATACAGTCGTCCGAACCAGTCGTTGAAGGTGTCGCGACGAGTGAGAAAGACGATGTGCTTGCCATCCGGCGTCCATGTGATGACTTCGTTGTGAAAGCCCATGCGCTCGTTGAGGTGACCGCCTCCGGGATTAAAGGTCAACTGTTTAGGTTCGCCACCTTCGGAGGGCATGACATAGACGTTGTAGTTGCCGTCGTACTGAGCGGTAAAAGCGATCCACTTACCATCGGGCGAGAACTTCGCAAAGAGCTCTTGACCCGGATGGCTGGTCACCCGGCGCGCAACTCCGCCGTCCTTCGCCACCAGCCAAATATCGCCACCATAGCTGAAAGCGATCTTGTCCTTGTAGACGTCCGGAAAACGCATCAGCCGCCCTTCGGGGATTGCTTGCGCGGCACCAACCGTGGTCAACGTGAGCAGGAGAGCGACGATTGCGTTTCTCATCCAGGACATCAGCTTTCCTCCAATGCGGTGGGAACCGCAAATTGTATAGAAAGGCGCACGCTAACACCAACGGATGTGACGAGGCGTGAGGCCGTTCCAGGCGGCAAAGAACGATATCTGTCTCTGCTAAGATTCGAACCGGGCACGGAATCAGGGGAACAGGGTTGGGGAGGTTCGATCGAATGGCAACTCAGGGGCGGGTTGGACGCGCCGTTGTAATGTGCGTGCTATGTGCTATTGCCGTACCGACGCTTTCGCTGCGTGGGTTCGGTACCACCGTAGTGGCTTTGATTGATAAGAAACACCACCGGGTGGTGCTTGCTGCCGACAGCCTAATGCGCCTTAGCTATGCTGGTACGACCTTCCAGCAATGCAAAGTGATTCGCGAGCCTGAATGCTCATTCGCCATGGCAGGTCTGCTCAACAAGAGGTCTCCTCCTCTTGACTTGAAAGACCTTGCCGAAGCGGCTTGTGATTTGCCGGGGGACTTGCGCAACAAAGCAGATGGCTTCATGGCCCTCGCCGAGGAGCCAGTTACGACTGTTGCTGACTTCCTCCGCGCTAACGAACCGCAGTTCTACGCGGATACCGTCGCCACCGGCGGAGGCGAGTTAGTCATGGTGGCGTTTGCCGGAGCGCAAAAGGGTAATCCGTCGATCTTCGTAAGAGGCTTCAAGGTCGACTCTAACGGGGGCCTGACTCCGGTCTCATACGATGTCGTCGCACCCAATGCCCTGGGCTTCTTCGCCGGATTCACCGAGAGCATAAAAGCCTACATCAAGGCCAACCCCCACTGGACGAAGATGGACAGGGTTTCCGCCGCCCGAAAGTTCATACAAATGGAGATTGCGGCGCACCCCGAAGGTGTCGGGCCGCCAGTGTCCATTTTGACGATTGATAAGCAGGATCGGCAAAAGTGGATTTCACCGGGACTGTGCGCAGCTCCGGCTCCTGGTACACCAGCAACACCGACAAGTGAACAAGCAGCGCCTCGGCCATGACCGGAAGGCCAGCAGGTTGAGCGTGTAACCCATGGGAACGCTGAAGCAGGATTTCCGTTATGGACTGCGCAAGAGCCGCAGCTCTACCGCCTTCGCGGCGATCACATCGGCGCTCGCAATCGGCGAATAGCCGGAAGCGAGCGCGGTTGCGGTACCATGTCCAACACCATGTTTCGCAGGCTGACCTTTGTCATCTCGCTTCTGCTGCTCGGATGTCTGCTCACCACTACGGCATGCGCTAAGAACCGTCGGGGTTCGGCGAGTTCGGCTGATAACACTCCGGGCAGCTTTGATTACTACCTGCTCACACTTTCCTGGGCGCCGGAGTTCTGCGCGACGCGCGCCAGCAGTGCGTCGTCGAGCGAGTGCGATCCGGGGCGGCACTTCGGTTTCGTCGTGCATGGTTTGTGGCCGGAGAACGACAACGGATCGTACCCGCAGGATTGCGCGCCAGCGCAGCCGGTAGCGCAGCAGACGGTCCAACACATGCTGGCGATCATGCCCGCTCGCGGACTCATTCAGCATGAATGGGCCACGCACGGTACGTGCAGCGGCTTGGCGGCGCAGGATTATTTTGCTGACGTCGAGAAAGCGTTTCGACAGGTGCAAATCCCGGAGGAGTATCGCGCGCCCGGGCAAGCCATCCACGCCAATCCCGCCAACATCGAGCAGAAGTTTGCCGCCGCCAACCACGCACCGGCTGGCGCCTTTCGGGTGTCGTGCAGTAACTCGGAATTCGTGGCCGTGGAAGTGTGCCTGACGAAAGACTTGCAGTATCGCCAATGCGGTTCAGGGCTGCGCGATTGCCGCGCGCCGCAGGTCACGATCGAGCCAATACCGTAGTGTCGATGAGATGGCGGGCCCGGCTGGAATCGAACCAGCAACCCTCAGGGAAGCAAAGTTTCTCGGCAAGGCTGCTACAATCCAGCACTGATCCGCCGATGACGCGCATTTACCACATCACGCATATGCGTAACCTGGCGGGAATCTTGGAACACGAGGGTCTGCACTGCGATCGGAGTGCCCAAACACTGAAGTCCGTTCAGATCGGGCACCAACACATTAAGGCGAGGCGAATGGCGCGGGTCGTTCCGCTTCCTCCCAATGGTACTCTAGGCGACTATGTCCCATTTTACTTCGCTTCGCGGTCCCCGATGCTGTACGCGATCCATAGAGGCGTGGTCGACGGATACGATGGCGGGCAAGAACCAGTTGTGCACCTCGTCTCTTCGGCTGAAGCGGTCGAAAAGGCAGGATTGGAATGGGTCTTCACCGAGGGGCATGCTGAAATCGCGTTCAGCGACTTCTTTGATGATTTAGATGACCTGGACAAGCTTGACTGGAAAGTCATGGCCTCTAGATATTGGTTCGACACCGACGAGGCCCCTGATAGGAAGCGGAGACGTCAGGCGGAGTTCCTTGTTCATCAATTCTTCCCGTGGAAACTTGTGTCACTTATCGGCGTGTATGACGGTAAAATCCAGGAACAGGTTTGCGAGATGCTGAAGAATGACGCTCATGTTCCGGAAGTACGGATTGAGCCTGGCTGGTATTACTGATGATCAACGAGATTTCAGGTAACCTCCTCGACGCTAACACGGAAGCGCTTGTTAACACCGTGAATTCCGTCGGAGTGATGGGCAAGGGGATAGCGTTGCAATTCAAACAAGCTTTTCCCGAAAATTATGCTGCGTACCTTGCAGCCTGCAAGCGCGAAGAAGTGGAGCCTGGTCAAATATTCGTTTTTCATACGAACACGTTTCACAATCCTCATTGGATTATTAACTTCCCCACGAAGCGGCACTGGAAGGGCAAATCCAAGCTCGAAGACATCGAATCTGGGTTGCGCGCGCTAGTGGAATTTGTCAGGAAGGAGAAGATCCGCTCGATCGCCGTGCCTCCGCTGGGCTGCGGTAACGGCGGCCTCGATTGGGTCGATGTGCGAAGGAGAATTCTCGACGCGTTCGAGGTCCTCCCGGATGTCGAGGTTAAGCTCTTTGTTCCATCTGGCGCTCCGGCCCCCGATCAGATGCGAATCGCGACGAGTCGCCCTGGAATGACAGCCGGGCGGGCCGCGATAGTAGGGTTGATGGGAAGATATGCGCTTCCGGGATACCGATTAACATTGCTCGAAATCCAAAAGCTTGCCTATTTCATGCAGTTTTCTGGCGAGCCGCTCAAGCTTGAGTTTCAGCAGCAACGGTACGGCCCGTATAGTGAAACTCTTCACTATGTTTTGCAGCGGATCGAAGGCCACTTCGTGCGTGGGTACGGGGACCGAAGCCGTGACGCTTCGGTCTACGTGCTGCCTGAAGCACTTTCAGAAGCCGAGCAATTCCTGTCGTCTGAATTAGAGACTCTTCGGCGTTTTGAACGCGTTTCTGCTCTCATCGAAGGCTTTGAAACTCCTTACGGAATGGAACTTCTATCGAGTGTTCATTGGGTCGTAACTCGTAATGAAAACGTCGGCAATGATGATCCAAAACTCGCAATTGCCGCAGTTCACTCCTGGAACAAGCGCAAACGTGCGATTTTCTCGCCTGAGAGAATAGTAATGGCGTGGAAGCGGTTGAGTGGTGAGTCCTGGTTTTAGAGAGTGACTCACAGCCCTTCGCATTGCGAGTATACATCCATGGCCCAGTACTCGATCCTTCGGTGGGAGACAACAACCAATACATCTCTACCGATCTCGGCGTAAGAGTTGGCGGGCCCGGCTGGAATCGAACCAGCAACCCTCAGCTTCGAAGGCTGATGCTCTATCCAATTGAGCTACGGGCCCACAGGCGGCGCGAACTAATTATGATCGTCACCCTCACCATACACGACACGCATTGGCGGGCATCATGGGCTGGCCGGTTTTGCAGCCGAAGGCCTGGCCAAACTCCGGCATGTTTTGCACCACGCCGTTCACACGGAATTGCCGCGGCGAGTGCGGATCGGTTTGCACTTGCAGCCGCAGTTGCTCAGGCCGGGTGCTGCCACACCAGTTCTGTCCGTATCCCAGAAAGAATTGCTGCACCGGTGTGTAGCCGTCCTGCTTGGTCGTGAGGTCGATGCCCTTCTTCCTGGCATCGGCCAGGAATGCGAGGTAAGCCAGACGCAGACCGCCATTGTCGGCGGTGTTCTCGCCCAAGGTCAGCTTGCCATTGACCTTCACATCGTCCACCGCGACAAAGCTGCCGTACTCTTTCACTTCGCAGTCCGCCTTCTGGTCAAACTTTTTGCCATCCTCGGCGGTCCACCAATCTTCCAGGTTGCCGTTGCCATCGAATTGCCGCCCTTGATCGTCGAAGCCGTGGGTCAGTTCATGGCCTACGATGGCGCCCGCATGGCCGTAGTTCTCTGCGTCGGTGGCGTGACTGTCATAAAACGGCGGCTGCAGGATGCCGGCGGGAAAGTTGATGTCGTTCATGCTGGGGTTGTAATAAGCGTCCACGGTCGCGGGACTCATGCCCCACTCCCCGCGATCGACGGGCTTGCCAATCTTGGCCAGTTGGCGGCGGCTCTCAAACTCGGTGGCGCGCATGGCGTTGCCATAGGCGTCTTCGCGCACAATGGTCAGCTTGGAGTAATCGCGCCAATGATCGGGATAGCCGATCTTGTCGGCCACCGCGTGCAGCTTTTCCTTGGCCCTGACCTTGGTGGCGGGGCTCATCCAATCCAGGGTGTCGATGTCCTGATTCATCGCCGCCTCGATGCCCTGCACCATCTGCAGCGTGGCCTGTTTGTTCGCGGGAGGAAATTCCTGCGCCACATAGACCTGGCCGATCGCCTCACCCAGGCCGGCATCCGTGGCCTGCACGCAGCGCTTCCAGCGGGCCCGTTGCTCCGGCTGGCCTCGCAACTTGCGGCCATAGAAGTCGAAGGATTCGTCGTCGAAGGCCTTGGGCAGCACGTAGCTGGGGATGGCGTTGATCAGTTGCCAACGCAGATAGGTCTTGATCGTCTCCATGCTGGTGGAGGCGAGCAGCGCGTTCAATCCCTTGAAGAACTCGGGATTCGCGACATTGAGTTCGGTAATCGGAGGAGCGCCCGAGTCCGCCAGGAAACGGGTCCAACGTCACACCGGGAGCCAAGCGTCGAAAGCTCGGACACCGGCATCAGGTGGTAGACGTTTTTGGGATCGCGCTGCGAGGTGATGTCCATGGAGACCTTGGCGAGCGCAGTTTCCAGTTGCATGATCGCTTGCGCGTCGCTGGCGGCTTTGGCGTCCGGCTCGCCCATCAGTTTCAGCATGTTGGTGATGTGCTGCACGTACTGAGCGCGGGTCTTCTCCGGACGCTTCGCCGGTGCGGAAGTAGATAATCGCGCTCCGGCAGGCCCAGACCGCCTTGATCGGCTATGGCAATCTGCTTTCTCGCATCCTTAAAATCCTGCTGCTCGCCGAAGGCGAGAAATGCATTCACGCCTGATGAGTTGAAAGTGGGCGAGCAGTGTCGGCAACTCGTCTTTGCTCTTCAGCGCGGCGATGCGGTCGAGCTCGGGCTGCAGCGGCTTCAATCCCATCTGGTTGATGGCGTCCACATTCATGCACGAAGCATAGGCGTCGCCAATCTTCTGCTCGTTGGGAGTGCGGCCGGCGCCGCCGGCAGCGGCCTTTTCCAGCATGGTGTGCAGGATGTATTCGTTGTACTCAAAGAGCATGGCGCCCGTTCCGTAGGCAGAACGATCGTTCGGAATGGGATACAGTTTGGTAAAGTTGCCGCATGCGTACTGGAAGAAGTCTTGGCAAGGATCGGCCGAAGTATCGATGAACCGCTTGTCCAGGCCAGGCAGGCGGTCCACTGTTTTCTGTGGGCTGGCCGTGCCGGCGTCTGCAGTCTGCGCCAGTGAAGTGCCGCACAACGCCGTTGCAATTAGCAGAGCCATCGCCCAATCGGTTGCCATTCGCTTCATCATCCATGCTCTCCCTGTTGGATTATCGTGTAGGTCTTATATGCTACGCACGCCCGTCGCCGATTGTTTCAATCGTGGCATATCGAAGAAAGGAAGCTCTTAATTTGCAATCGGCAATTTCCATTTAGCACTTGGCATTTGGCATTTGGCAAGAGCGCCGCTCGCAATCAGACCAGCCGTGCCGGTCGCGATCAACGCGGTGGATCAAAATTGGCCGGTCTTGGGCATGCGACAAGCCCCTCCCGCTAGACGTGGTCATGCTGATTTAGTTAGCGCGGAGAAAGGGGCTTCCGCACGTTACGGCGACGCCTCATGCCTCGATCGAGGAGATGGTAGGCCCGGCTGGAATCGAACCAGCAACCCTCAGCTTAGAAGGCTGATGCTCTATCCGATTGAGCTACGGGCCCACAGGCAGTCACATCGTGTGGCACAAGCGACGACTCGCCAATTCATTATCGCAAATCAGGGCGCCGATTAGGCGCATCACCCTGCTTCCGAGCCGGTCATGAGAGCGCGGAAGCGGTTCAGCCGGATTCTGGCGAAACACCGCTGACCGGCTCTCCGCGTTGGACGCGCTGGAGAAAGGCAATGGCCTGGCGCTCGGCCCAGCGGCCATCGTAGCCATTGGCTTCCGCGAGGAATGCACAATGTCCGCCGCGCTCGGTTTCAAAGTAAGTGATGTGCGGGTTGTGCAGCAGCTTTTCGCGAGTTGCCGGCAGGATGCGAATGAAGGGATCGTCCTCGGCGTGCACGATCAGTGTAGGGACTGTAATGCGGTCAACCACGTTGGAAGCCGACGCGCGCGTGTAGTAGTCCTGAGCGTCGAGAAAGCCGCAGTAGCGCGCGGTGATCTGGTCGTCGAAGTCACGCAAGCTGCGCAACCCGCGCAAATAGCCCAGATCGTAAACGCCGGGATACAAAGCCGCCTTGCGTTGCATGCGCCGGCGCAGGCCCCACAGAAATTTCATTTCATAGACACGATTGGCGCGATCGTGCAGCGCGTCGGCCGAAGCCGCCAGATCCACCGAGGGAGACACGCCAATACCCGCCACTACCTCGGAGGTGCATCCGCGCCCCACTCGCCGAGAAGCTTCAGCACCAGGTTGCCGCCCATCGAGAAGCCCGCCAAGGCCAGCTTCTGAAGGCCCTCCTCCGCAATGAGCGCCTGCGCGACTACTCCCACATCGTCAGACATGCTGGAGTTGTAGAGCGTCGGTCCCAGCGACTCGGTGTTGCCGCAGTTCCGCATGTTCATGCGAACGACGTTCATGCCGGCGCACCAGGCCTTGCTGCCCGTGCCAATCACGTACCCCGATTCGCTGGACCCTTCGAGTCCGTGCACGATGACCAGCGTCATGGCGCCGCGCCGGTTCGTCTGCCAATGGCAGAAACAAAGCACTTGCACGTCATGTTCCACGTGGAACAGTCGCTCTTCTGCCGGGAGGCAGTTGGTTGCGACGAGGAAGGAAATTGCCTACGATGGTCTGAGCGTGGCCTCCACGAAGCGCGCGCCGCGGCTCGAAATGGCTCGCCGAAATAGTCTGGCCCACCCGTTGTCATGGGCGAGCGCAAGGCCGCGTCACTCGTAAATGAGTGCTGCCCCGGTGTTGGCTCCCGCGAGGTGCGATTACGCCGCTGCATCTATAATGGTTTTATCATTCTTGGCTATTCGGGTGTGTGCGAGTTTGCGCTTGCGCTTCCCTGGATCGATTGGAGTCGCAATGCCGATTTTCGAATATCGCTGTGAACAGTGTGGAAACAAGTTCGAGGCCATCCTCTTCGGCGAGCAAAAAGCCGAGTGCCCCCGTTGCCACACCCATAAGCTCGAACCGCAGCTCTCGACGTTTTCCGTCAGCACCAAGAGCGGCGCGCCAGCAGCTTCGGCAGGTTGTGGACAGTCCAACTGCTGCATGATGGGCGGGGGCTGCTCAGATAACTGAACGGCCAGTGTTTTCGACCCGTCGCAGCGCCACGGACTCGGCGCAAACCCGCCCAATTCCTCACAAACCGCGCGGTTGCTGGATGTTATAATTTTCGGATACGGTGGGTGTAGTTCAGTGGTAGAACTCCGGACTGTGGCTCCGGCTGTCGAGGGTTCGAATCCCTCCACCCACCCCAAGAATCCCTTCTGATCAGACCTGCTCAACCTCAGAATTACCGTACCGGCACGCTGCCCAAGTGCACCTTCGCCAAGTCAAGCCAGCGCTCCCCGTTGCCTTTCACGAAAGTTAGCGAACCAATCCGGACCGTACGCGTGTCCGTGTAGGCCTTCCAGCGCTGACGAGCAATGCTCTCTACCTTCTCGGCCTCGTCCACGGTATCTGCTTTAACGATCGTGAGATGCGGCATATACGGCCAAGGCTCTTGATAGTCCAGAGCGCCTCGATTGAGAAGATCGTGTAGTTCGCGCATCCGATAGGCGCCCCGCGCCACCCGCAGAAAGATGGTAGGAGTGATAGGAACAAAGCTTTCCACGTCCCCCATGGTGATGTCAAAGGCCGGGACCGTTTGGCACAGTTCCCTAAGCACGCCTAAGGCTTCTTGTTCGGTACCCCGGAGGGGCCGTGGAGGCAGCACGGTGAGGTGGGCGTCGGCATGCGTGTGCGCTGGATGCAACTCGCGGCGCAGTTCTTCCACGAAGATCCCGACCGGGCTGCGCACGTACGCAACCGCGGCGTATACGAGGCCAAGCATGAAGGTTACATTATAGCGGTCAGTCGCTGGAATGCGTTCCCCACCAAGCGCCTGCTCGATGCGGCGCCGCATCCCTGCTTCGATCCTGCGCGGTGGCTGCAGTTTCTTCAGGGTTCGACCAGCGCGAAAAGCCGATTGACTGAGTTGGAACCACATTGCATTCAGCACTCAGCATTCAGCCGCTAGATTCAACTTTGTCGGCGAGATAGTTTAGAATCGATGCAACCACTAGAGTCGGGGCGTAGCGCAGCCTGGTAGCGCACCTGCCTTGGGCGCAGGGGGTCGGAGGTTCAAATCCTCTCGCCCCGACCAACTATTTAGATAGAGGCGGTCGATTTTCGGGGTCCTGAAAATCGCGCGGGCTTCTGCACGGTTGCGTTCGCCGGCGTTGTCACACCGGAATCTATTGCAAGCCGCGCCTACCTTCCGCTGCAACTTCCTGATTTACAATGTGTTTTCTGCTTGCATGGCTTTGCATGTCCCCGGAAAGGCCCTAGCCACCTCCAAGGGTGCAGCCTGCACGGGAGGACGGCGAAGGTATTGAAAGCACCGGGGAGTTTCATCTGCCAACCCAAGCTTTTCGCTCCAGGTCCTGCACTTTAGATTTGAGCCTTATGCGTGTGACGCATTTCCGGATGAAGGTCCTGGCAACTTTGACTTGGCTGCTACTCGTGCCCGCAGTCGAGGCGCAAAGCACAACTCTGGTCACTCTGGATCAGGCAATCGATTTGGCGCTGGTGCACAATCACTCGCTGAAGGCGACGCGCACTCTCATACTTCAGAACCAGGCGCAGGAGATCACTGCAAACCTGCGCCCCAACCCAACGCTTCTTTTTGATTCCCAGTTTGTTCCCATTTTTAGTCCCGACGATTTCAGTGCGGACAACCTTAACCAAGCGCAGCAGTTCGACCTCGGGATTGGGTACTTGTTTGAACGGGGCCACAAACGACAGCGCCGCTTGCAAGCCGCCGTCGACCAGACAGCAGTGACCCGTGCCCAAGTTTCGGATGCGGAACGCGCCCTTATATTCAACGTGGGCCAGCAGTTCGTTGCCGTGTTGCTGGCTGAATCAACTCTGCGGTTTGCGCTGTTGGACCTTAAGAGCTTTGAGCAAACGGTCGATATTGCCCAGGCTCAGTACAAAGCGGGCTACATCAGCGAAGGCGATTACCTCAAGATAAAACTGCAACTGCTGCAGTTTCAAACCGACGTCTCCTCCGCCCGCCTGGCAAGGGTCCAAGCCCTGGTCGCCTTGCGAGAATTGCTTGGCTACGATGCCGTGCCAGCTAATTACGACGTGGCCGGCGATTTGTCGTATCAGCCGGTCCCGATGAAATTGGAGGACTTGCAGGCAAAGGCGCTTCAGCAGCGTCCCGATTATCGCGCTGCTGAGTTGGGAGTGACCTCCGCACAAAGCCAGATATTGTTGGCCAAGGCGAATGCCAAACAGGACGTGAATGCTGCCGCTGATTACACCCATACTGCGGGGCAGAACAGCGCTTCGTTCTTTGTGAATTTCGGTCTGCCTATCTTCAACCGCAATCAGGGCGAGATCGCGCGCACTCGCTATGCTCTTACGCAAGCCCAGGAGTTACAGGCGTCGGCAAGCGACACGGTCCTGTCCGATGTTAGCGATGCCTATGAAGGCCTCCGCAGCAGCGAGGAAGTGGTACAACTCTACACTTCCGGGTATTTGCAGCAGGCACAGGACTCGCGCGACATCAGTGAGTATGCTTATAGGCGTGGGGCGACCAGCCTGTTGGACTTCCTCGATGCCGAACGCAGCAACCGGGCGACGCAACTGGCCTATCGCCAGGCGTTGTCCTCATACATGACCGCACTCGAACAGTTAAAACAAGCCGTAGGTACGAGGAACCTTCCGTGAAGATGCGCAACCATCGTTTGCGGCGCCTGGTAGCTCTAACCATTGTATTGGCGAGCGTGCTGGTACTTGCTCACTGCAGCGGATCGGGACCGGATAATGCCGCAAAGAACCACGCGAACAACTCCAACACCGCCGAACTGTTTGCCATCCCGCCTGACCAGATGGCCCACGTGCAGGTGCTGGCCGTGCAGCCAACCACCCTGACGCGGAGTCTCCGGCTGACCGGGGCCGTGGCCTACAACAGCTTTCATACCACGCCGGTGATTACGCAGGTCAGCGGTCCGGTAAGCCGGATTGCAGTCGTACCGGGCCAGACGGTCTTACGGGGCGAGCCTATGTTGTACGTCGCAAGTCCCGACTATTCCCAACTCCGCACGAATTACTTGAAGGCCAAGGATGCGTATGCACTGGCCCAAAAGGCTTACGCGCGCGCGCAGGATTTGTACCAGCATCATGCGCTGGCCGAGCAGAGTCTGGAGCAGGCTGAATCGGCCGAGGTGCAAGCCGGAGGGGACTTGGTGGCGGCAGAAGCCTCGCTGAAGGTACTGGGCATCGCCGACCCTGATGCTCTTGTGAAAGCGCCTCCCACGTTCGAGGCTCTAGTCAGAGCTCCTATTGGCGGGCAAGTGGTCGAGCAAGATGTGTCTGTTGGGCAACTGCTCCAGCTCGGCGCCACGCAATGCTTCATCATTTCCGATACCAGCACGGTGTGGGTCTTAGTGAATGTTTATCAAAAGGACTTGCCATTCGTGCAGGTGGGCGATGCGGTCACCATTCAGACAGACAGTTATCCAGACGTCTTCCATGGCCGTATTTCCTACGTGGCGGCTGCGCTGGATCCGAATACACGCACTCTGCAGGCGCGCATTGAGACCAGCAATCCCGGCCATAAGCTGAAGAAAGATATGTACGTGGTGGCGACCGTGGATGCGGGTACGATCCAGAACGCGATTGCCGTGCCCGATTCCGCCGTGCTGCGCGACACCGAGAACATGCCTTTTGTTTACGTTAACGTTTCTCCGGAGCAGTTCGGACGGCGCACCGTGACTCTTGGGGACAGCCTGAATGGACAAACCCAAATCACCAGTGGGCTGAGACCCGGTGATCGGGTCGTCGGGAACGGCAGCTTGTTCCTGCAATTTGCGAATTCGCTGCAACGTTAGCGCGTCTTGACCGAGCTTGAGCAAGAACGTGACCAGGACAGTGACGTCCAAACTTGAATGATCCATCGAATCGTACAGGCTTCGCTTCGTCAGCGTTTTCTGGTGTTGATGCTGACCGGGTTCATAATGGTCGCCGGTATCATTTCGTTCCGGCGTATGCCGGTGGACGCTTATCCCGACCTTTCCCCTCCACAGGTCGAACTGATCACGCAATGGCCCGGCCACGCCGCGGAAGAAGTGGAACGCCTCGTAACTCTTCCTCTTGAACTTGCAATGAACGGCGTGCCGCACATGGTGGTGATGCGGTCCATCTCGCTGTACGGTCTTTCGGATGTCATCCTGACATTTGAAGACAGCACCAACGATTACTTCGCCCGGCAGATCGTCTTCGAGCGCATCGCCGATGCCAGTCTACCTTCCGGTGTAACCCCCAGTATGGCCCCCCTGTTTAGCCCCAGCGGCCTGGTCTACCGCTATGTGCTTGAAAGTCCCGACCGCAGTCCGCAGGAACTGAAGATCATCGAAGATTGGGTGGTAGAGCGGGCCTATCGTTCTGTCCGCGGCGTTGCCGACGACTCCGGATTTGGCGGCACCACGATGCAATACCAGGTGCTGCTCGATCCCGCCCGAATCTACGGATACCACTTGACGGTTCCGCAGGTCATGGCCGCCCTGGCCGCCAATAACTCCAATGCAGGTGGTGGGTTCTACTCGCAGGGTGGCCAGTTCTATTATGTGCGCGGCATAGGGCTGGTGCGTAACACAGATGACATCGGGAACATCGTTCTGGGCAGCAACAACGGTGCACCGATTCGCGTGAAAGACGTTGGCGATGTCGTGATCGGACATGCGCCCCGCTTGGGCGAGTTCGGCTTTCAGAAGAACGACGATGCGGTGGAGGGCGTCATTCTCATGCTCCGCGGAGAGCAGACGCAAAACGTTCTTAAGGGCGTGCAAGCTGAAACTGCGGAACTGAATCAACACATCCTCCCGCCCGACGTTAAGATCCATCCCTTCTACGATCGCAGCGACTTGGTAAAACTGACCACCGACACCGTGGAAGACAACCTGCTCCGCGGCATGATCCTGGTGCTGATTGTCCTGATTTTCTTTCTGGTCAACCTGCGCGCGGCCATCATCGTGGCGCTCACGATTCCTCTGGCTCTCTTGTTTGCCTTTATCGTCCTGCATGCCCACGATGGCGCCGCTAACCTGCTGTCGATTGGCGCGATCGATTTCGGCATCATCATTGACGGAACCGTGGTGATGGTGGAAAACATCTATCGTGAACTCGCGCTCAGAGAAGGACAGAGCTATAAGCTGAACGAAGTCATTCTCGCCGCGGCGAAAGATGTGGACAGGCCGATCTTTTACTCCGTAGCAGTCATTCTCGCGGGTTATCTCCCGATCTACGCCCTTAGCGGGCCCTCGGGGAAATTGTTCCATCCCATGGCCGAGACCATGTCGTTCGCGTTGGTCGGCGCACTGATCCTGACGCTCACCTTGGTTCCCGTCCTCGCTTCCTACTGGTTCAAGAGCGGTGTGCGCGAGCATCGCCACCGCGCCTACGAGTGGATGAAATCTCAATACGCAAAGCAATTGGACTGGGCACTGGCGCGTCCCAAACTGATCATGGCCCTCGCGACGCTGATTTTCGGCTTGACCCTTTTGCTGGTTCCGTACATCGGCGGAGAATTTATGCCCCACTTGGACGAGGGCGCGCTTTGGGTGCGGGCCACCATGCCCTACACCATCTCGTTCGAAGAGGCGAGCAGTATTGCTCCCCAGATACGCAAGATCCTGATGTCCTATCCACAAGTCACGGTGGTCGGCTCCGAGTTGGGACGCCCCGACGATGGCACTGACCCTACCGGCTTTTTTAATTGCGAGTTCTACGTTGGACTAAAACCCTACAAGGATAAAGCCTGGGGTGGGGAACTTGATACCAAGGACAAGTTGATTGAATCAATCAACAAAAAACTGACCGCGTTTCCCGGAATCATCTTCAACTATACCCAGCCGGCGGAAGACGCCGTCGATGAGGCCTTGACCGGGCTGAAGAGTTCCCTGGCCGTCAAAATCTACGGAGACGACTTGACAGTTCTCCAGGACAAAGCAGTCCAGATCAAGAACGCGCTATCCCGAACTCCGGGGTTTACCGACTTGACCGTGGTCCGGGAACTTGGACAACCCAGCCTATTGATTGATGTGGACCGCGACAAGATTGCGCGCTATGGGATCAACGTCGCCGATGTAGAGGCCGTAATTTCGGCCGCCGTAGGAGGACAAGCCGTAACCCAGGTCATTCAGGGCGAGAAAGTTTTCGACTTGGTGGTGCGCATGCAGCCCCAATTCCGCAGCAGCGCGCATGAGATCGGCGGGTTGCTTGTCGGTACTCCCGATGGCAAGCAGATTCCGGTCAGCCAACTCGCCGACATCCGCCAGGGAAACGGCGCGTCATTTATTTACCGCGAGAACAATTCCCGCTACATCGGGGTTCAGTACAGCATTGAAGGACGGGACCTGGAGGGCGCTGTGAGAGATGGGCAAAAGGCGGTCAGTCAAGCGGTCTCTCTACCCCAAGGCTACTGGTTGTCCTGGGGCGGCGAGTATAGTCAACTGCTGGATGCGAAGGCGCAACTTTCCTTGATCGGCCCGCTCGCCGTCGTTCTCATTTTCATGATCTTGTTCGCGCTGTACGGGAACTTCAAATTCCCCGTCACCATCGCGTTGGGTGTGATTATGACCGAACCGGTGGGTGCTCTGGTGGCACTGAAACTCACCCACACACCTTTCAGCGTTTCGTCCGTCCTGGGGCTGGTGGCGTTACTGGGGGTATCCGTCGAGACGGCGGTCATTCTGGTGTCCTATATCAACAAGCTCCGGCTGGAAGGAATGGATATCCCCACCGCGACGCGCGAGGCCTCGCTCCTGCGACTTCGTCCAATCATGATGACGGCGTTGGTTGCGTGCTTGGGGCTGCTCCCAGCGGCGCTTTCCACGGGCATTGGCTCGGCCACGCAGAAACCCTTCGCCATCGTGATTGTCGCCGGTCTTATCTCACGGCTGTTCATCGGCTTCTTCGTGAATCCGGTGTTATACCAGATGGTCGCCCGCGAAGGGGATGTGCTTCAGGTATAGGCTAGAGCGGTTTCGAGGTAGGTGTATCCGGGTAGAAGACTCGGAATCATCGCCGACAGCCTCATGAACATGGGACGTTGGCTGGTCTCACAACCAGCATAAGGCAAAAGATGTCCCATCCTCCTCAGGGAACGAGCGACCCAAACCTCGCCGCCTCAGAACCGAAGAATCTCCACCTCACACGAATTAGAACGGTTTCGGGATTAGTATATTCGCCCGTTCGGGTAGTGCGGCGCTTCAGCGCCGCGTTCGCCGCACCCCCAAGGCCACGCTTAAGCCGCTGAGGTCGTCGACCTCAGCGGCTTAAGCGATTTTTCTTCTTGCCATATACGCGGGCCTGAAGGCCCGCACTACCCGTGCAAACGGGACACAGCTATTGCGGACCTGGTCTAGCTTCGTACGAAGCGCTATTTTGCACCGGAAGGTAGACTAGAGCCAGAGGTTCACATGGCACTGACCCAGGAAGATGTCATCTCAGCGCTCAAACAGTGTTATGACCCGGAGATCCCGGTTAACATTGTCGATCTCGGTTTGATCTATGAAGTACGGTTGAAGCCTACGGAAGTTCCCAACCTGCAAGGCGAAGATATTGAAGTCGAAATGACGCTCACCGCGCCAGGCTGCCCGTCTCACCAAGAGATCAGCGATCAGGTCCAGCAGCGCCTGCTGCGAATGCCGGGCGTGGCAAATGCCACCGTTAACATCGTCTGGTATCCCCAGTGGACGCCGGAGCGGCTCAGTCCTGAGGCGCGCAAGCAATTGGGAATTGAGTGAAGCTTAAGGATCCCGGGCAGACTCCCTGCCGACAGCACAGATGTCGGCCCGCTCGAGTTCAGGATGCTAAGGCAGCTCGAGTTGCCGAGGTTTCGCTGGCATTGGAGCCGGCGGCCACTAACTGGAGCGCAGGTCGCGCCAGGCCCTGACGCTTCGCCGTTCCGCCTCCTCGGCAAAGCCTTCGCCCATTTTCTGCAGCGTGGAAAAAATCTGCATGCCCTTCTGCAGGTACTCGGGGGCGTTTTCCCACACGGCTTCGAATTTTTCGGGATACTCGGAGGCCAGGACCGCCAAACCGGCGGCCGCAAAAGCCATTCCGAGAGGACGGCGGCGGGTGATGACCAGCGCAGCACCGACGCCGATAGAGCCAAATACGATTGCCTTCTTCCAACTCTGCATCTTTCACCTCAGCCTGTGCGACGCGGTACGGCGCGCAATTAGTTAGAGCCGCTCCTGCATTCTGCTGTTGTATGCCGAATATGCTTCGCGGACTGCAAGTCAAAATCTTATGGGAAACCCAGAGTCTGGATACTTGGGCGATAAGAACTCTGGCGCGCCCGGAGAGATTCGAACTCCCGACCTATTGCTCCGGAGGCAATCGCTCTATCCATCTGAGCTACGGGCGCGCTCATCGAAAATTATACACGCCACCCTGATGGTCGCGGGGGGCGCGCGGTCTTGGATTCGCAACAATGTCAACAGGAGAATGTTCACAAATTGTCTACACGGAACCACCGCCGACGGGTGTAGAATCACGCCAATCAGAGGATGCGGATGGTGGGGTACAGCCTCTGCGGCCATGCCCACCCCGCGAATTGCTCTTCCACCCGGGCCTCTCCCGAAGAGTCCGCTCGGCGAGTTTGACCCGACGCTCTTGAGATTGCCGGCTCTCGCGATCTCAGGGAGGCTGTTATGCGTTATCAACGCTGGATCGCTCCCATTTTCTTAGCGCTTCTGTTCACGTCTGCGCAGGCCCAGCGAAGAGGGGCCGCCGGCGAAAACTCATCGGGAAGCGTGCACGTGCACATCGTTTTCGACAATGATCGCTCCGCAGGCCCCAATCTATATGTACAGTTGATGGACGGTTCCGGTAATACTCCGATTTCAAATACCTACACGGATTCGAATGGCCAGTCGTACTTTAGCGGAGTTCGTGTGGGTATTTACCACGTCGTCGTGAGTGGGGATGGGATACAAACCACCGAGAGCCGAACCTTCGAAGTAGATGAACGTAAGGTCACTCAGTCGCAATACGTTACCGTGCACCGTGTCGACGATTCTGGTCCAAAACCGGCCAAGGCGCAGAGCTCGATGATTTCGGCGAGCAGCCTGAATGTTCCTCCGAAGGCGCAGAAGGAGCTGGACAAGGCCAATGAGGCGATGGCTCAACACGATTGGAAAAAGGCGCTGGAGCGGTTGAATAAGGCCATTGCCATTGATCCGCGATATGCGGCAGCCTACAACAATCTGGGCGTGCTCTATGCCCGGATGGACGATTCTGGTCATGAGCGGGAAGCGCTGGAAAAGGCGATCAGCCTGGATGATCACTTCGCCGCCCCGTGCGTGAACCTCGCCAAGCTGTATTTGCGAGAGAAGAATTTTCCCAACGCCGAAACGCTGCTGCAGAAGTCGGCGAGTGTTGACCCCAACAATGCCGAGAGCCTAATGCTTCTCGCGGATGCTCAGTATATGAACCAACACTACGATGCTGCTATCACCAGTGCTCGTGCAGCGCATGCTTCGCCGGGCCCCCACCCAGCATTCGTGCACTACATTGCGGCCCGCGCCTACGACAAGGAAAACCGGCGGGCGGAGGCACTCGCCGAATTAGAGATATTTCTGAAAGAGGAGCCTACGGGCCCGCGGGCTGATTATGTGCGCGCCGCCATTCAATCGCACCAGCGGCAAGCGCAATAGGTCGGAAGCGCCGGTAGCGGCCTACAAACGCCATTACTCGGTGTTCTTCAATTTCATGCTCGCTTTGTTGGCCTCAAGAAACTCGCGAATCTGATCGGTCTGGTCGAGCAGTCGAATCCATTGCTCGTAGTAGAGAGTCACCGGGAATCGTCCCAGGCCATACACGCTCATACCGCCCTTTTCGCTGACTTTGAACTCCAGACTGCCTCGCTTGCGCCCCTGAGTCTTTTCCAATTCCGCGACTCTGGCTTTCAGTTCTTCATAGCTTGGTTCGGCCATATTGATGTCCCCTCGAAATAACTAAACGCGAATCACTGCCGCCCACATGGACGGACGAAACGTCAGCCGATCCATCCGCGGGAGCCGTCCAATCCATGGTACCTGTTTTGCGTCGATCGTGAATGTGAGCTACTGCACAGGGCGTTGTTCAGGCGCGGAAGATCCAAATCGTGCAAAGCGCCTCAAGCAACAATGCGGCTTTACGGCAACTCTCACGAAATGGGTTCTCGCCGCTGCTGAGCTAAGAAATATTCCTGACTGGACGGAGTGCACGGTGGTTGTGCTTTAATCATCTCACTGGGTGAGGACCGTGCAGTTGCCTGATCCATTGCGAAGGACTATCTGGGGCTGCCAGGCATTGGTGTGGCTCGCTGGCTGGCTTGTACCGAGCGGACGGCGTCGCGAATGGCGCGCCCAGAAAAACCGTGAAGTGTGGCATTGGTCTCACTTCCTGGCCGAGTCGGGCCAGCTCAGTCGCCAGAAAAAACTCGAACTGGCAAGGTACTGCTGGGGCCTATTCTTCGAGGCTTTCTGGTCCCGTTACGAACGGGAAGGTTTCCTGCGTCGAGCTGATGAGGTGCGGCGAGCTCCTGCAACCTGCCTGATGGCACTCGCTCTACTGCTCGTAGTGATTATCCTTGCAGGCGGGATTCATTCCATTTGCGCGGTCGCTATTTTCATCGGCCGTCTCTGACCCCGAACGGATTTGCATTGTCAGCCTGGAGGGCAAATTCAGACGCCTCCGGTCCGAAACGCTGCTGGATCTAACTTCCGCTATGGAAAACGAGCAAGCTTCTCGACGCAGTCGCGCCTTACTCCTGGGGGCCGGGAAATCTGGCGGCCGGAAAGCGGACGGTCCCGATCTTATCCGCCCGAGTCGCCCCTGACTTCTTCGACATACTGGGTGTAAAGGCACATATTGGGGCGGACATTTGAAGGCAGTGATGGGCAGAGTTGCCCCAACTGCGTCGTGCTCAGCAATGAACTCTGGGCGCTTCAGTTCAAGAGCAGTCCCGGCGTGATCGGGCGCCGAATCATGATTGACGGCAACGAAAAGATCGTCATCGGAGTTCTGCCTCGCAATTTCCGCCTGGTCTCTTCCGACATAGGAGTCTGGACGCTGTTGGATTCAGGCTCGCCACCGTTCACTAACTTCGTCGAACGCATTGGGGCCGTTGCCTGATGAAGCCGCAAGCGACGGAGGCGCGAGTTGAGTCCGATCTTGCCGACCTGACCGAAAATGCAGGGTATATATTCCCGCGTCCCTGTTGGTGGTCACCTCGGCAAAGGCTGAGATGCGCCGCACGCTTAGATACTATCTTCCTGTTCCTGATGTTCGCGATCGCAAGTGCGGTCGCGATCGTTTGGGCGCGGCGCGAGGGCGCGGGGTTAGGACATGCGCCCGCTGAGTTTGGGCCAACGCTGCCGCTGGTGGGCCTTCTTTGTGACCAAGTCTGTGCTGTTGCTGGTCAGCGCCTGTTTGCTGGCCTGGGGCAGCATTCACGCCGTGGCAGCCTACCTGGTTGGGTCGGTTTTTCCGATGGCGGATGGCCTGGCCTTATGGCTGTTCCTGATTCTTTCGATTGTTCCACTGTCCTGGTCTATTCGCGACCAACAGAAGCGCTGCCGTGTCTGCTTGCAGCGCCTGGGCATTCCAATCCGGATCGGCGCTCCCGGCAATATCTTGTTTAACTGGTCGGGAACGGAAATGGTCTGCCCCAGCGGTCACGGTGTTCTGTACCTGCCGGATTCCGAGGCCAAGTGGCTGGAAGCGGATCGCTGGAACAACTTGGATGATTCCTGGGCCGGCCTGTTCCGCGGGGAATAAGTTCGCTTTGCCTTGGCTTCAAATCCCTTGCGCCAATCCATCGAATGCCGCTGGTTGCCCTTCATGCACGGCGTCGCCTAGGTCAGATACGCGTGCATGGCCAATGCCTGGTGAACTGCATTCGACAAATCCGCGACGCTGAATGGCTTCTGCAGAAATGCACTCCCCTGCAAGAGGATGTCGCGTCGCGCCGCACTATCTTCCGTATAGCCTGACATGAACAGCATTCGCACCTGAGGGTGACGCAGGGCCAACTCGCCCGCCAGTTCATGGCCTCCCATGCCAGGCATCACCAGGTCGGTGAGAACAAGGTCGATTTTGCCCAAAAGGTCATCGCAGATTTGGAGCGCGGCCTCCCCATGCTCAGCTTCGAGAACGCGGTAGCCCAACTGCTGCAAACACTCACGCACATTGCTGCGAATCATGGCTTCGTCCTCAACGATGAGAATGGTTTCCCCGCCCGGCTCGGAGGGCCTCTCGCTGCGCGCCACCGGATTTTCCAGCGGCGCGGTGATTGCTGGGAAGTACAGCTTGAAGGTTGTGCCATGGCCCAGTTCGCTGTAAACCCAGATGTAGCCGCCGCTCTGCTTCACGATTCCGTACACGATTGACAGCCCCAGGCCAGTGCCTTTTCCTACTTCTTTGGTGGTGAAGAACGGATCGAAAATGCGGGGCAGAATTGACTTGTCGATGCCGGTTCCGGTGTCGCTGACAGCCAACATCACGTAGCGCCCGGGTTGAACGGGCGGATGCTCTTGGGTGTAGGCATTGTCCAAGTCGACGTTGGAAGTTTCGAGATGGAGGACGCCGCCTTCGGGCATGGCATCGCGAGCATTGACGGCCAAGTTGAGGATCACCTGCCCAACCTGGTCGGGATCCAGCCGGGAATTCTCCAGCGTCTCACACAGGTTGGTCACCAGCCGAATGTCTTCTCCGATGATCCGGCGCAACATGTGTGAAGTCTCGCTCACCACGGAGTTCACGTTAATGATACGCACCTGCATAATCTGCTGCCGGCCGAGTGCCAGCATCTGCCGGGTGAGGGCGGCGGCGCGGTCGGCGGCGTTGGAAACTTGCAATAGCGGTTTGCTAAGCGGATTATCGGGGGTGGTTTGCGCGAGCATCAATTCGGTCGAGAGCTTGATCACGACCAAAATGTTATTGAAATCGTGAGCGACGCCGCCTGCCAGCCTGGCTACCGCCTCCAGTTTCTGCACCTGACGGACCTGCTGCTCCAGCACGCTTTGCTGGGTCATGTCTTCGATGTATCCGGCGAAGGACTCCACACCTGTCTGAGGGTTGCGAGTGATTGAACCGGAGATTCGCACCGGCACTGTGGTTCCATCACGCCGAAGCAGGCTGACTTCACAACCCTGAATTCTTCCATTTCGCCTGAGTATCTCAATCATCCGGCCGCGTTCCTTCGGATCCGAATAAAGCTGGGTTGAAATTTTCAAGCCCATGGCTTCCTCGAGGCTGTATCCGCCCAGGATTTTCAACATCGTCGGATTGAGAGACTCAAAACGATCCTCGTCAAGCAAGCTGCGACAGATGCCGAACGGCGCGTTGTCCACCAGGGACTGCAGTGAGGCCTGCGATTGCCTCAGCGCCTCCTCCATCAAATTGCGCTGGGTGACGTCATTGGCCAACACCAGTTCGTAGCAATGGCCATCTTGCTCGAACGGGAACGTTCCGATCTCGGCGAAGAGAAGGCTGCCATCCTTCCGCCGGTGGCGCCATATGCCACCGCTATTCAGCCCGAGATGGACGTCGGTCATCGAGTCTACAAATGTCAGTTTGTCTTCGGGCGGGCGAATCTCCAGGAGAGTCATCTCCCGGAATTCCTCGCGGGAGAAGCCATAGGTTCGTACGGCAGCATCATTGACGGAGACAAAGCGCAGGGTCGCGCAGTCATAAACCCACATGGGGTAGGGATTTGCGGAGAAGAGGAATCGCTGTTGGTTCTCTGCTTCCTGCAAACGCGCCGATTCGACTGCCAATTCCTCGCGCAGACGCACCACTTCCCGATCACAACGCAGCTTGCGTTGGAGCAACCAAAGGCATGCTGCAGCCCCGATCACGAGCGCGACGATGACGATGAGCGGCATCCGGCCAGACCCGCGCAAAAACAATGACGCCACTTCCGAAGTCCGTAATCCTACCGTGCAACGTACGGAATTCTTCAGGCACCGGTCGATGCTTGCGTGCCGCAGATCGGGTCGGGCTCGGCCTACGAGGGCCTATTCCATTCAGCCCGACAAGATTTCGGACAGCGCATGCATCCTTGCAACAGCAATGCGCTCCCGTCGGCGTGACGGGAGTGTGAATCCAATGTACCATCCCGAAAGGCACTTTTATAGCACATTAAGGCGGTCGAAATACCACTTTTGATGTATAACGATAGGGCGTGTTGGCAACCCCCAAGCTCCTAGAGAAACCAGATTGAAGACATGCCGGGTTTGCGCGTGCTGGAGGGCATCAGGCACCACTATGCAGAAGGTGCGGCAACTTGTCTGGATGCCAGGGCATCTGTGCAGCAGTGAGAAAGCTTCAGGGATTTGGACCTGCGGCGTTCAATCTGCGAACTCAGGCCTCAGAAATAAAGCACGATTGCTCTCCGAAATTGAGGTGCATCATGGCACGTATGCAAGTTGGTCTGCAAATGGCAGCAGGTAAGCTGCCCAAGGTCATCAAGCCCCGGCCACACGCGATCATTGACTACGCCGTTGCCGGTTCATTCATGCTAATGGGAGCGTTGTGGTGGAGGCGCAACAGACGGGCGGCCGTTGGCTGTCTGATCTGCGGAGGAGCCACCGCCGTCAACACCCTGCTCACGGATTATCCGGGCGGGATGTTCAGGGTCATCAGCTACAGGAACCACGGCCGGATCGACGCGGGAATTGCAGGGCTGACAGCGGCCATGCCACGTTTCATGAATTTCAGGAATAAGCCCGAGTCCAAGTTTTTCGAGGTCCGTGCCTTGGGGCAGACCGCAATCACAGGATTGACAGATTTCGATTACTACAAACGCCCGGTGTCCGCAGCGGCTTCGCAGAGGACAGGATGAACCCGCCGCGTAGGAGTTAATCGGCCTTTACTTCTATGCCAACGCAAGCGTTGAGCGCGTCGTTGCGTTTGGCACCCGCAATCTCTCCGCGCCGCCCACTGCCCGAAGATCCCTTCCCGCCCTGCTACAATGCAGGCGAAAACCATCCGCACGTGCGGAGTTTCTGGCGAGTGCCGGAGCGGGCGGAATCTACCTAGTTCGATCGAACTTCTGGTCGTGCTTTTTCGTATAAGTCTTTAGCAGTGAGTGGGATTGGGCCAGGAGTCACGCCCCTTGGGAGCGCTGATTGGACGATATCCAAGCCGTCAATGCCCTAGTCCGTCGCTGTGTTGCCGGCGACGCTGCGGCATGGCAGGAAATCGTTCAGCAGTATCATCGCCGCATCTATAACATCTGCTATCGCTTTTCGGGATCGCCCGATGATGCGGCTGACCTGACCCAGGAAGTGTTCATCAAGATGTATCGCACGCTCAGCACATTCGACACCACGCGGGCTTCGTTTATGACGTGGGTCACGACGGTCACGCGAAATCTGCTGGTGGACCACTTTCGTAAGGGAAAGTACGACCGGGTTACCGACTCTCTAGACGCGACCGCGGGCAACCAGGATGATGGCCTCACTTTGGCAGAGAAGCTGGAAGACCGCTCGGCGGGCCCGGAAGCCCGGGTGCGGAGCCAGGAGGCGCAGAAGCTAGTCCACGACGCCCTGGGGAAGCTCTCGCCCGAGCTGCGGGAGGCGGTGATCCTGCGCGATCTCCAGGATATGGACTACAAAGACATTGCCATAGTCCTTAAAGTCCCTGAGGGCACTGTGAAAAGTCGCATAAATCGGGGACGAACGGAACTTGCGAGGCTGTTACAACGTAATTACAAACAGGTGAGTTGATGCACAGCGAGAACCAATCCGGGATGCAATGCGTCGAGTGCGAAGGCCTGTTGGCCGAAGCGATCGATGGCACTCTGCACGGCTCTACGCTGGCCGCGTTTGAGGCGCACCAGCAGTCCTGCGCGGCATGCCGGGCCATGGTCGAAGAGGCCACGGCGGGCATGCACTGGCTGAAGGGGCTGGACGAGGTCGAGCCGCCGCGCCATCTGGTGCACAACATTCTGGCGCAGACCATAGGGGCGCTTCCGTCGGAGCACGCCGTGGCCCCTGCAGCGTGGCGATGGCTGGCTCGATAAGCTCAAGGGCCGGTTGGCGCCGATCTTCGCTCCGGTTGCGACGCCCGCGCTTTGCCATGTCGTTTGGCATGGCATTTTTCTCCATCACGCTGCTGCTCAGCATCGCTGGCTTTCATATAAGCGATCTGCGGCGGCTTGACCTGAGCTCCAAGGGCATTACCAAGACGTACTACTCAACCCAGGCTCGCGTGATTCGTTATTACGACAATATTCGCCTGGTGTATGAGATCGAATCGCGAGTGCGTGACTTGCGCCGCGTCGCGGCTCCGGAGAAGCAGCAAGAGCAGCCAGCCGCCCAAGAGCCAACCGAAGAGCGATAACCGGCAAAACAAGAATCGGCGAAAACCAGAACTACAGCCGTGACGGAGGTCAGCCCGAGCTGGCCGCGTCTCCGGCTGGGAATGAACAAGGAATGAATAAAGCAACGAATCAGGCCCGGCTGAACAGGAGAACCGCATGAACTGCGCCAATCATGTCGATGTTCCCGCTGCTGCATTCTGCCGTACGTGTGGGAAACCACTGTGCAGTAGCTGTGTGCGAGACGTCCGTGGCGTTATCTACTGCGAGGAATGTTTGGCCTCGCACTTGAGCGGCACCGTGCCGCCACCCGGTACTACCGCCGTGCCGCCGGGTGCTGAACCGCAAACCGGGGCTGGAAGTCCGGGCCTGGCTGCGCTGCTGGGATTCATTCCCGGTGTCGGCGCCATGTACAACGGCGAATATGCCAAGGGCTTCGTCCACGTGCTGATCTTCGCCACACTGATCTGGATGACCGCCCACGTGAACGGCATCTTCGGTTTGGGCATCGCTGCGTTCGTAATCTATATGCCGATTGAGGCGTACCAAACTGCGCGAGCCCGCGTGATGGGATTGCCGGCGCCCGATCCGCTCGGCCTTAACCGCTGTTCTCGGCAGCCGGCCCGTACGGCGGCTAACCCGAGGCCGGGCGTGGCCACCAGCAGTGCCGTCTGTAGCTGGCAGCAATCCCGCGAATGTCACGGAGGGCGAACCGGTCGAGGGCAGTGCTGCGTTCCCGTATTCCGATTGGGAGCCTTCGTCCTGATCGGTCTAGGGGTGCTGTTCCTGCTGAATGAGATGGACGTGCTGAACTTCGACCGTCTATGGCGGTTTTGGCCGCTCGTGCTCATCGCCATCGGCATTCGCGTGCTGATGCGGCGGCGCGGGATGGGCTGGTGAGGAGGACATCATGAGATACCGGTATAACCCTTATTGTTCGTGTGGCCGTTGCCGTGCTCATGGGTTCATGGGACCTGTCATCCTGATCACCATTGGGGTGCTATTCCTCCTTGACCAGCTAGGGCACTCGCATTGGATGAATTTTGACAGCACCTGGCCGGCACTACTGATCGTGATTGGCCTGATCATGTTCCTGAAACACAACGCTTCGGCCGAAGGCCATGTGCCGCGTGATTACCCGGGAATGGTACAACCCGGCCGGCCGGGCCAACCGATGTCGCCTGGTGCCCAGTGGTATCCGCCGCAACCGCCAATCGTAACGCCGCCTCCGGTTCCTCCGGCTGGCTCCATTACGACGGGCGCAAATTGGAAGAATCCTAACGATCCGGAGGTGCACAATGGCTAGCCCGAATACTTATCCGCCACCACCACCGCCTGCCGCCGCAGTATCAGTATCCGGCGCCACCGCCGTATCGCTATCGGCGCTCGATCGCGGGTCCGCTGGTGTTGATCGTCATCGGCCTGATATTTCTGCTGCGGAATTTCGGGATCCGGTTTCCGATCTGGCACTTCTTCGGACACTGGTGGCCGTTGCTGCTGATTCTGTGGGGCGTGATCGCCTTGATCGAACACTCACCTCGCAACGCATGGGCTACCGCACCGCGTCATCTGGGCGCCGGAGGAATTCTGCTGTCTGATCTTGCTGGTCGCTTTGGGTGTCTCCGCGCATTACTGCGTCGGACATCGACTGGGGCGGGGTTCGCAATCAGATCCAGATGGACGACGATCTTGGCGGCATCTTCGGCACGGCGTACACCTTCGATGACACGCTGCAGCAGGCGTTTCCCGCGCACGGCAATCTGCGCGTGGTCTGCGATCACGGCAGCCTGAACATCGCCCCCGCCGACGACAACAATCTGCGCGTCGTAGTGCATAAGAAGGTGTACGCGCAGAACCAGAACGACGCCAATAAGTACAACGACAGCACCAAGCCGCAGATCACAGTGAGCGGCAATTCCGTGGTGCTGAACGCCAATACCAATGGCGCCGGCGAACACGGAGTGCAGGCTGATATGGACATCTTCGTGCCGCGCGACGCGACGCTCGATATTGCCAGCAAACGCGGCGATGTGACCGTCAACGACCGCAAGGCCGATGTAAAGGTAGTCGTTGCAGCATGGCGACGTTACCCTGAACGATGTCAGTGGCGCGGTGAGACATCAACCTGCAAAAGGGTTCGGTGCGTGCCTCCAAGATTGCTGGAGATCTCGATCGTGGAGGGCCACATTGACAACGTGACCATCGATGAGGTGGCCGGTGCGGTCCATCTGAATGGCGACTTCTTCGACGACATTCGCCTCAGCAAGATTGCCAAGACAGTGACCTTCAAGTCATCGCGGTCGGACATGCAGATTGCTTCGGTGCCAGGCGATCTGGAAATTGCCGGCGACGAGGTACGAGGCACCGACCTTAGCGGGCCCAGCCGCCTCATTACCAAATCCAAGGACATCCACATAGAGAACGTCTCTGGCGACTTGCAGCTTGAGACCACCAATGGCGATATCGAAGTGCATGCGGCCGACAAGCTGCCGCTGGGCCGCATCAGCATTTCGAGCAAACGCGGCGACATTTCGCTGGTACTGCCGCCCAAGGCTGGATTCCAGGTGCAGGCCAACACCAGCAAGGGCGATATCACCTCCGAGTTCGAGGCCGTGAAGGTCGACGAAAGCAATGGCTCAGCACGGGCATCCGGCGCCGTGGGCAACGGTGTCAGCAAGCTGCAAATCAACACCGATACCGGGGACATACGGATAACAAAGGGATGAAGCAACTGGTTAGTGGATAACCCGATAGAAATTGCGAGAGCAGAAGTGTGCAACCGCCTCCACCCAAGCTCCGCATGGGTGGAGTTTTTTCGTGTGGCGGCAATGATTCGGCTGCGGCGTAGTTCCATGCCTCTGCTAACGGCTTGCCGGCAGGTGATGGCGAAGGCGCATGCGATCCATTCTTGCTCTTCGTGAAGGCCTGGATCAATCCTTCCAGGAACGAGAAAAACACATCCACCGCGTATCCCACCATGAACGCGATTGCCAAGGGAGGGATGGACGCTCCGGGGGTGATCGTAAAGTTGTTAAACAGGCCAACCACTCCTCCCACGATGGCGGCAATGAGGAAGCGAGCAGAGTCGGAGTGAGACGGGACAAATGTCCGGCTGCGCATTTCCTGCGAGAAGGAGCGCAAGAGATAAGCACAGGTGCCCAGCAGAGCATAAAGAACGGGAAGAATACAAGTGGTAGTCGCGCCGTAAAAAACTGACACATCATCGACCACGTCTTGCCCAAACGATCGTGCGTCCTGGTACACCACCACCCGGCCGCTAACAACCGGAGCGAGATCCGGCGGCAAAGGCACCGGCAGTTGGAATGTACGCTTGAACGCGCCCGGCGCCCGCAACTCGCTAAAGGGGTCTCTTACCGCGTGTGCTATCAACCAATTAATTGTCGGCTGCGGGCATAGATCGCCCGAATTAGGGAGGCGAAAGTCTGCAGCTCTGTAACCGCATCCGTGGGACTAAGACCGGCCGGGTATCGAGGAGACGGCCTTAGTGGCATTTCGGGACGAGGGTGGCAGATGCTGGAGTTTTGTCGGCGGGGTTTGATGGCCCTCTGGCGGTGGCTTGACATTTGGTTGCCGAAAGGTTGGAATTGCGCGGTTAACTTTACCGCCAGATCGTTGGCGGTCACGATATCCGCGTAATCGACTTCGAGATAGCAGACGCAACAAAGCTCGCCACCGAAAACGGAACAATCAATACTGCCAGGCAGATTGCGACGATCCAATAGGTGCGAACGGCAGGCCGCGTGTTGAAGTTGCGCAAGCTCTCGGCGGTAACCGGCTTGAGTTCGGCCGCAAGCTTGGTGAGCGCGGCCAGAAGGTCGGCTGCATTTTCTGGTTCCATCCAGCGCTGACCGCTGCCCGCGCTTCCAAAACGCTGCTGCGGGTATTGTCATCGACACTGACCCCGATTTCAGCTGCGTACTTGAGCAGCCGCTCGGCGTCCTCGAGAGCCTCGATGAAGTAGGGCGGAAGTTGGGTGACGGGAGTGTCGGCTTTCGCCGCCTCGTGCGCCAGCCTGCCCGGCACACCGGCGACCGCACGGTCAGTAGAGTTCGGCGAAGCAGCTTCGAACATGGCGCGAGTCCGGCTCCCCGGAGTCATGGGTAGCAAGTTCGGGCTCCGACATGACGCTACCTCCATGATCTTCTTGTTCAGCTTGCCGAGCGAGTAGCGGTGCAGTTTGCAATCGGAGCTCGACGTTATTGCCGCGCCCCAGCCGGAGGGTTAAGAGTCTACGGCCAAGTCTCAAGATGTTTTGCCAAACCTTGCGCCGCTACCGTCAAGGTTCACCCATGCGTGACTCCGCATTGTCACCGCTAGAGGAAATCCGTTCTTAGGATCGAGCCGAGGATCGGAACTATTCCTTATCCCTAACCACTTCCTGCACAGTATTTCTTCCACTTGGCCACCACTTCGTCGATGCTCTTGTGCGTGGTGTCGATGTGCACCGCGTCTGGCGCGGCGACCAGCGGCGATGCTGAACGCGTGCGGTCGCGCTGATCGCGCGCAGCCAGCTCCGCAATCACGCCGTTGCGTCTCTTCGGCGGAGCGCGAGCCAGTCTGCAAGACCCGTCGCTCCGCGCGAACGCCTTCATCGGCATCGAGAAAGATCTTCAGGTCCGCGTTAGGAAACACGGCGGTGCCGATGTCGCGGCCTTCCATTACTACGCCGCCGTCCCGCCCCAACTCACGTTGGCGCTTCACCATCAACTTCGCGCACCTGCGGATGGATGGAGACGCGCGACGCCGCTGCGGTGACATCGGTGTCGCGTATTCGCTGCGAAACATCGCGACCATCCAGCAGCACGCGGTTGCCCTCACCGCGAGGTTCGAGTTCGATCGCAGTGCTGGCCGCCAACTGCCGGAGCGCTTCGCCATCGTCCAGAGAAACCTGCTGTTCCATTGCCTTCAGCGCCAAGGCGCGATACATGGCGCCGCTCTCCAGGTTCACGTAGCCGAACTTCTTCGCCAGGCGCGCGGCGATTGTGCTCTTGCCGGAACCGGCCGGACCGTCGATGGCGATCACCAACTTGCGGGTGGCGCTCATTCCTTGCCGGTGTCCTTCGCCGGAGAGGCCGGTCTGATGGTCGATGGCGGTTTTCTGGGCCGACGCTGCACCAGTGGTTTACCGGGCTCGGGGTGGTTGTAGGTGCGAAGCGCGGCTGGAGTTTGGGCCTCCGCTCAGCGGGCGGCGCAGGCGGCGCCTCCAATGAGGAAACTTGCAGTAGGACGCGGCCAGCAACGTGGACGAAACTCAATTCACGCGCAGCTTGCAGCGCGCTGACGGCTTCGCGGACCCGCGCGCGACCGATGAGGTTGGAGAAGAAGTTTTCCACCTCTTCCTGTTGGGCCGCCAAGACGCAGTCGAGATATTTCGAAACCAGCGCCGTCAGCGACTCTGCCACCGAGACGTGCATGCCCTCTTTAACGGCATCGGGTGACCAGCGGAAGAGCACGTCCCAGAAGACGCCTTTCTCCTGGGTGTAATCCACGCGGGTAATGCGTAGCTTGGCCCACAATTCATCCAGCGCGCGGTCAAGGGCAGCGGCGGAGATGTCGCCGCCCAGCAACTCGCGCAGCCGGTATTCGGAGATCGGCCCTTCCTTTTGGACGATGTGAAACGCGTCGACCGCGAGCGGAGAATATTCCGAACGTGCGCCCGCTTTCGGCGCCTGTCGCGGGTTTCGATCGCCGACCAATCCATAGAAATAGGGAAAGACCGACGCCGAAACGATGAAGTTATTCTCGGGGAAGACGTTTGCCTCGTAGGCTGCTTTCTCGCGCAGCAGTCGGACCATCAGTTGCTTGGCCTCGCGAGCGCTGGGATCGGCAAACGCCATCTGCCGGGCGGGGAGGTGCTCGTCACTGCCGGCGTACGCGCCCACGAAAGTTGGCACCAGCACCGCCGGCCGTTGTGGGTAAAGGAGGCAAAAGCCCACCGAATCGATAAATTCCCGCGCGTCCTCCAGCGTGCGGATGGGCCGCCCGTTCAAGCGCCACTTTTCCCGGCGCAGCTCCTGTAGTTGCTGTTCGTGCATAAGGCAGCACTTGGCATTTAGCACTTAGCCTTGCATGCAGCAATCGCTAGCGAAAGCCCGCTACTAATCCCCAGATACTGCGAGGAGAACTGCGCTCCAGGAATTACTAAATGCCAATGCTAAGTGCTAATTGCTCGCTTCAGATTCGCTTGAAGGCCCGCTGAATGTCCTTAACAGAATACCGCAGAACCACTGGCCGGCCATGCGGACAGCTCATGGGGCAATCGGTTTTCGCCAACTCGCTCAGCAGCCACTCCATTTTGTTCTGCTCCAACGGCATGTTGACTCTTGATCGCGGCGTGGCACGCAATACTGGCGGCGATACTGGTGCGAATCTTTTCCAGGTTCAACACCTGTTCCTCGCGCTCAAACTGATCCAGGATTTCGTGCAGCATATGCTCGACATCACCCGCCGTAACTCCGGCTGCCGTGGTCTTGACGGCGATGGTGCGCGAGCCAAACGGTTCGACTTCAAAGCCGTTGCGGTTCAGTTCGTCGGAGATCTCGGCGAAGACCGACATTTGGCCCGGGGTCAACTCGACGATGAGCGGCATCAGCAGTTGCTGCTTCTCCGGAGACTCGGCCAAGCGCAGTCTTGCAGATTTTCTCGAACAGAATGCGTTCGTGCGCGACGTGCTGGTCGATGATCCACAGACCCTGGGGATTGATCGCCAGGATGAAAGAGTCGCGAATCTGGCCAACGGGACGAAGTGTGCCCAACGAATCCAGCCCGGCAGGAGCGTCGTCGTCCGCAACGACGGCGGAGCAGCCATTTTCGCCCCGAGTCATGGCGGCAGCGGATGCCACGGGACCTCCGAATGTCTGCGGAGGAAAGCGGGCCACGGGAACCGCTGCATTTCCTTCGACAGTAAAACCGCTGCCTTCGAACTGCAACCGCGCACTGAACGGTGGGGCGTCGGGCGGACGCAAGGCAAACGCAGCATCGGCAGCGGTCACCTGCAATTCGTCAGTTGCAAAATCGCGTGCCCCGGGCGTGAGAGAAGGCGAAGCTGTGGGTTGAGCGTGAATCTCGGTGATGAACGCCGGCACGGGGCGGATTTTCATCAAGACAGCGCGAACGGAATCGCGAATAAAGTCGTGCAACACCGAGGATTGCCGAAAGCGCACTTCGGTCTTCGAGGGATGCACGTTGACATCGACCTCGGTGAACGGCATCTCCAGAAACAGCAGCACGACTGGAAAAACAGTTGGCGGAATGATGTTGCGGTAAGCCTCGGTGAGGGCGTGCTGCACCACGCGATCGCGAATCAGGCGGCCATTGACGAAGATGAAAATCGAATTGCGGTTGAGCTTCTGAATCTCTGGCCGCGAGACGAAGCCATGGAGTTTTACGTCTCCAGCAACCGGCGCTTCGTAGTCTTCATCGCGCCGCCACGGCGGAGGCTGAGGCAGCCCAACGTGCGATAGCGGCAGCAGCGCACTCAGCGGAATCAACTGATCGAGTGTCTCCTTGCCAAACACCTGATAGATCCGCTGCGAGTGATCGGCCACGGGAGGGGCGATCAACATGGCATTCGTCGCGGAGTGCAACTCCCAGTGCATCTCGGGATGCGCCAGAGCATAGTGCGTCACCAGCGAGGCGATGTGCGACAGCTCGGTAGATTCAGCCTTCAGGAATTTTCGGCGCGCGGGAATGTTGAAGAACAGGTCGCGAACCGTGATGCACGTGCCCAGGGGCAAGCCCGCCTCCTCGACGGTCAGCAACTTTCCGCCGGCGATCTCGATCACCGTTCCAGCAGCGTCTTCGGGAGCATGGGTCTCCAAACGGAGGCGGCTGACGGACGCCATGGAAGGCAGCGCCTCTCCGCGAAATCCCAGGGTTGCGATGTTGAGCAAGTCGTCGGCATTGCGGATTTTGGAGGTGGCGTGGCGCTCGAAAGCCAACATGGCGTCGTCGCGCACCATGCCGCAACCGTCGTCCGTGACTTGGATCAGTTTCTTGCCGCCCGCTTCCACGGTGACTCGGATGCGGTGCGCACCGGCATCCAGCGCGTTCTCCAACAGCTCCTTGACCACCGAGGCGGGACGCTCCACTACCTCACCGGCAGCGATCTTGTTGGCTACGTTTTCGGAGAGAACGTGGATGCGGCCCATGACGTCAAGAGTAATTCACTACAGAGGCGTAGAGACACAGAGAAAGTATCTTTATTTCAAATTTCGAGGCATGCGTTTCAAGCGGAGATCTCAACGCCCTGGTACTTAGGAGTCCGTGGTCTCTCCTATGGCGTTTAAGAGTACTTCCCTAAGGGGTTGTCCGTATTGAGAGTCGTCTCTTCATGGGAGATAGTGCCCACAGCGTCGGTCGTGGTTGCAGCGATAAGCAGGTGGCCACCTACTCCAGCGCATGGCGAACTCGTCAGGGGTGCATGAGCGTCTTTACGCACTTCGCGCGAGGCACTGTGTTTTTATACCAAGGTTACATGTATGTATCTGTTTCAGTTATCCGGTCAGTGCATCTACATAATTGGAACGTTGTGACCAGATAGCCGGGATGACGTTGTAGGCATTGAGGGCTTCAATAACGTCGCCTCCGACCGCCTGCTCCTGATCGTTCAAGAATGCGTAAGCTTCTGCCTCCGATTCCCCCGCACGGGCAGCTCGCGTGTCGCTCAGAGTCCACAGATACGCGAAAATATTGTCTTTCTTCGGGGCAGCGATTGCCTGCAGAATTCGCTCGGGACGCTTTCGAGATTTGGGAATCAGGAAGTCCACGCCGTGGTCGTAACCGCTTTTCCCGGCCAGTTTTACCCTGGGCGTGTAGCGGACATCGTGACTGTCCAGGAAGTTGCGGACATCTTCAAAGAAGAAACTGGCGACCCGAGACTGGGCCATCACAAACATGTCATTGACGGCCAGCATTGCTTGAACCAGGGAATGTAGCCGCTGTCCAAGGTTGGCTGCTGACGCTTCGACCAATAATTGCTCGTTCTCCGCACGGACACCCAAACCTTTGAGCATGCTCTCAAGAACCATCCTGCGCTTAGGAGTATCGACTTCAAGCCCGCTTGTTCTCAGATCGGAAAGGATGTACCCGTCGTCGGACAAGATAATATTTCCATTACGTCGTGTGGCGTACACCTGGAGGTGATCGTTGTGTCGATCAAGAAAGGGGGTGGTCAACTCGCAGGAATCCCCCACCTCTTCGGCAGAGAGTCCCTGACGAAGCCAGCCGACGTATGCGTCTATCAATTTCTGGCACTCGGCCCGGTTCACGCGATCACCCCCTGGACTGGTGGAGGCGACTCAATCTTACAGAAGGCGCAGAACTCCTGGAATGTCGCGCCTGGGTCACTCAGCAGCGTGAAGCTGTTCGGATCCACGGGATAGGCCCATCTGTCGTCGTAGCCTTCCCTGAACAAGCGCAAATGTGTGCCCGAAAGCCGCTGTCCGTCTGGATTGGTATGAGGCGCCCCATCACATCGAGCCGCACAAGCACAACGACAGTTCGCACTCTGTTCTGAAATCTAAGCTTCGTGAGCCGGAGAGTCCCTCGCCAGATGTCCAGCAAGAACCTTTCTCTGTCGTTGGGACCGGCGAGGTCATATGTGTCGTCGACCCCCGGTGGAATGGTGATCGAGGCTGGGGCGCGCACAAAATGCTTCGCCATTTGTATGAACTGATCGGCTTCGGCTTGTGTCAGCATCCTTGCACCCGATACTGGCGACTATTTACTTGTTAGTTAGTCTGTCAAGTAAACGGTTACCTTTATTAGCAATTGCCAAGAGCTCTCGCGATCCACTCCTTCATTGCCGGGGCGCGTAATAGCCCTTTCGCGCGCGCACCTTGTACTTCTTATTGTCGGCCATGATATCGATTTTGCGGTACTTGCCGTCGGCAGTGAAATCGGCCGGCTTGTAGGATACGGCGTATTGGCTGCGCAGTTCGTCCTGAATTTGCGAGAAGGCATCAGCTACGTCCTGAATCTTGAACGGAAAGAAAGCCTTGCCGCCGGTTTCGTCGGCGAAGTGTTCGAGGATCTTGTCGCCGCGCAATTTCAAGCCGCTGGTGTTGGTTGAAATGGCATAGATGATGACCTCGGCACGCTGCGCCATTTCCACGGCTTCCTCGCGCGAGACGCGACTCTGGTTGTCTTCGCCATCGCTAAGCAAAATGATGGCGCGCCGTGTGGCCACCTGGCTGTTGTCGGCCTTCATCAGCTTATCGCGGCAGGCATAGTAGATGGCGTCGTACATCGCCGTACCGCCGCCCGGCCGCAGCATGCGGACGCCATGCGAGAGCGCTTCGGTATCGTCGGTGAAGTCCTGCGTCACCTCCGGCGTGGTGTCGAAGCCGATGACGAAGGCCTTGTCGAACTTCGGACGGATGATCTGGTTCAGGAACTCGATTGCAGCTTCCTGTTCGAACTTGAAACGATCGCGCACCGAGTTGCTGGCGTCGATGAGCAATCCCACGCGCAGCGGTAGGTTAGTCTCCCTACTAAAAGCGCGGACGCTCGCCGCGGGCTTGCCGTCGTCGAAAACCCTGAAATCGTTCTGCGTCAGGTCTTTTACGAAGTGGCCACGCTTGTCGGTAACGGTAAAGACGACGTTGACTTCGTCCACTCGTTTGCGGATGACGGTGAGAGTGTCGTCGGGATTGTCGCTTTTCCCGGCGGAGGAATCGGCAGAAGCCGCAGTGGTCGTAGCGGACTTATCCGGCGATGATGAACTAGGAGTGGTGCCTGGTGTACTTGTGGTAGAGGCTGGCGCCGACGAAGCTGGGGACTGCGCCGGAGAGGTGGATTGGCCGGTCCCGGAGGGTGGCGGCGGAACGGATTGCTGGGGAGGGAACTTCGTCGCCGATGGCGCGGTAGGAAACTGCTGCTGTGTGGAGTTCTGGGCGGCGAGTCCCCACGGCAGTGCCGCCAGAAAAACCAGGATCAACCAAGTTTTCATTCGAAGTTCCATTATAGCTGCTGACGAGGATCGCCACGGACGCTCAGAGAACACGAAGTATTCAGGACGACTTGGTTCACCAGGCGGAAGAGTATCCTTCAGAGACTGCGGCGCAACCCCTGCCGTGCCTACGGGGTTCGGTCTTATTTCCCACTTTCCCAGCGCTACACAGGTGTGTGAGAACCGTGTCGTCCCTGAAGGGACTCGGGTCCATTCACCACTTTAACCCAGCACTCCGCCTTCGGCTGCGTGCTGGGCCGAACTGAGCCGCGCCGACGGCGCTGGATTTCCGTCCATCCAGCCCACTGGCAAATGCCAAGTCTGGTCCTCACATGCGCTCTAAAGCGCCGGGCTAAGCTCTTCCACCCCATTCGGGGCTGGTTCTTGAGTGCTTGCTTCCGCTGTGGCAAACCGATGCAAGATCCCGAGACAGTTCCTTCAGCCTCGAATCTGTTCCAGAAACTGCGTCAGTTCCGGAGGCAGAGGAGCGGTGAAGGAAAGCGGCTGACCGGTTCGCGGATGTGTGAACTCGATGGTTGCCGCGTGCAGAAAGTTGCGACCAAGAGTGAGTACGCTGGGTGTCTGCGGGGCCTCGGACGGGTTTGCGCCCCGAGAGGTCACCTTGGTTGAAGCCTTTTGTAGAGCCGTAGGTCTGCGCAGTTCTTTCGGCGCCCGGTACAGGGAGTCGCCCACCACCGGATGGCCGATCGACGACATGTGCACACGGATCTGATGAGTGCGGCCGGTCTCGATGCGGACATCCACCAGCGCGAAATTGCCGAATTGTGAGGCCATTCGCTCTCGAACTTCATAGTGCGTGATGGCCGCGCGGCCTCCGCTGCCGCGGGTCGTCATGCGAACGCGCCGCACCACATCGCGGCTGATTTCGGCATTGATGGTGCCGCGATCTTTCGTCGGCCAGCCATGCACAAGCGCTACGTAACGCTTCTTCACCTGGCGTCCCGAAAATTGCTGGCCCAACTTGCGGTGCGTCACGTCGTTCTTGGCGACGATGATCAGCCCGCTGGTTTCCTTGTCGAGACGGTGAACGATACCGGGACGCAACGCGCCGCCTACGTCCGACAGCTTGCCGAAGCGATGGAGAAGCGCATTGACTAATGTCCCGCGATTGCGTTCGTCCTCGGTGGCACCCGCACCGGCATGCACCATCATTCCAGATGGTTTGTTGATGACAGCCAGGTCGTCGTCCTCGTAGATCACGTCCAGGGGAATGTCCTCCGCGATAGCGCGTAATGGCGGTGGCTCAGGGTCGCCGAGAATCGTGATCTGTTCGCCGCCACGGAGCCGGAGCGAAGGCTTGGAAACGCAGCGGTTAACCAGTGCCTTCTGTTCTGCCAACAACTGCTGCACGCGTGCCCGGCTGATATCGGGGATATGTGAGGTCAGGAACTGATCGAGCCGCTGACCGGCCGCGTCGGCGGTGACCAGGATCGTGATGGGGAAGGCACTTTTCACGGAAGGAAATCCGGGGACAGCATGTTACAAGGTGCTCATAATCAATAACTTAAATTGGATTAGAAAACGTCATGCGAACCCTGAGCCCTCGTTGCCCAAGACGCATCAAAATAGCAGAGGCAATGAACACAGCCGAAGCAAGATTTCAGCTTTGAGGGCTTGCCAGGCGGTTCAAAGTGTGCAACCATCTTAACGGCAGGAGAGCACCACAATGGCGACCAAGATTCCCGACTAAGACCGCAGACAGACTAGTCTTCTCTGAACGTGCCCAAGTTTCCCGTTGCTCACTTGGTGTCCTGAAGTTTCTGTACGTCCGCGAAATATTCGTTTTTTTCTTTCGCTGAAAATTGAACCTCATTACCCAGCATTTCTTTCAGCAACTTTTCAGTTTCATCATTCAGCGTCAACTTTGCGGTGTGATCGTACCAGTACTGATACGGACGATTGGCTTCCCAATCGAGAATCGAGGAGAACGCCTCGAGATTGAGAGCAACCTGCTCTGGTACCGTGCTCTTATCGTCCATCCAGGTCTGTTTCACTTTGTTTTTGTCGTTCAGCCACTCCTGGAACAGTGTCCACGCCAGTTGAATGTGTTCATCCCAGTACCCTTGGCCGGCTGAATTCTCAAATTGTTCTTCGAAAGCCTGATAGCTGTCAGTGTCATCTGTGAATCGCTTGATTGCAGCCCTCGTCGCTATGTAGCGTTGGTCCTCAACCTCCCCCGCGACAGCCAGCTTGTGTCTACTCCAGCACTCGGCTACCAGAGCTTCACCCCGCAGGTCCTTCAAGTAGAATCCCCCGATTGCCTTGGTGATCTTGGACATTCTTCTCCAAGCGAGAAGGTGGTAAAAGAATGCCACTTTGCGTTTTGAGTCACGCAAACCGTCGTCCTCGCCCTCGAGGGCGATTGATTTTTTTAAGTTCTTAGCCATGCCTGCGAGGGCAATGGACAACGGCAGATAATACTGGCTCGCATAGCCGTGAGAAATTTGAAGCATCAACTTCAAAGTCTCGGCGCGCACGGTTCGATCTCTTTCGGCGTCTTGCCGGGATTCCTCTCTCAGCTTTTCCCGGTTCTCTATTCTTTCCTCGCGCTGCTTCATGGATAGGTTCAGGAAAAAACCTATACCGGCGAGGGCAATGGGAATCAAGAGGAGCTTGGCCACTTCGACTACTGCGGTCCAGAAGGTTTCGAGACAGCCCAATACTTGATTCTCGCCGAGGCTGACGACCAGCGAAGAGGGGTAAGACGCCGCTTCGGTTTTTTTGATCTCCCAGCCAACAATGAGCGTCAGCGTTTCGGGTTTGTGGGTCGCGGCGGGCCTTAGATCGCCCCACATTGTGAAGCTTTGTCCCGGGGAGATGGTGTCGGTCAGCAGGTAGCCGGTAGAAGCGAGTTGTTGGCGGGCAAGACAGGACACCTTCTCGTCACTGCCTAACATGCAAACTTTCTGTAACTCGTAATTCTGCGGAGTTCGAACCAAGCGCACGGAGCTTAGTGGAGAAGCGGAGTCATTCCTGAGAGTAACTGCAAACGGCAGCAGTTCGTTTTTCAGGGTTGAGTGGGATGTAATCGTTCCGGTTGCGGAAATCTGCGCCGAACTCGATTCGCCGAAGGCGAGGGGAACCGCGGGAGCGATGAGCATCAAGAAACCGAGCAGAAGTACCCTTGCAAGACGAGTGCGCACTTCGCCCAGGCGTTCCACATTCATAACTGTTACGTATTCTTCGCCGTCCATGGAGAGAAGGACGCAGCATAGCACGCGACTCCTTCTCTGCACAGACTCTTGTAGGTGTCTTCTATACGAAGCGGGCGGCTTCCCTCGGCGTAAGGACGCTTGGACTGCCCACTAGAAATGTCACGCTGGGGCGTTCCGTTCCAAACGGGGGACTCGGAACCTTCACCGGGCTGCTTTTATTGCGACTGGCGGACTCAAAGTCGCGCGGCGCATCCACAGCAGGCCGCCGAAGATCACCAGACACAACGCGATCGCTTGCGTTCCTGACATGAATCCCATGAAGTCGCCGCGACCGGGGTCGGCACGGAAGAACTCGATGAAATAGCGAGCCACTCCGTAGATGATCATGTAGGTGCCAATGATCTCGCCTTCAAACTTCTTGCGCCGCAGGAGCCACACCAGGAACAGACAGTTGGCCAGCTCGACAACCATCTCGTAAAGCTGCGTCGGGTGCAGAGGTACGTTGAGCGGGGTCCCGACGATCTCCTGGGCCAGAGGATTGTGGAAGGTCACGGCCCAAGGCACGTGGGTTTCGCGGCCCCAGCAGCAGCCAGCGGCGAAGCAACCGACACGGCCGAACGCGTGTCCCAGGGCCAGGCCTGGCGCAAACACGTCGCAGGTCCGCAGTACGGGCAGATTGTTGCGGCGCATGTACCAGATGCACAGGATCAATGCGAGCACAAAACCGCCGGACCACACGCCACCCGCCTGGAAGGTCGCCAGGCTAAAGATCTCTCGCGGGATGTTCGCGATAGTATCCGAAATCCACGAGGATCATGAGGACCTTCGCGCCAACAATGCCGGAGAGGATGGCGATGATGCCAAGGTTCCAAAGTTTGTCGGGATCGAGGCCTTGCTCACGACCGAGCTTGACGATGAGCATGAGGCCAAAGATCAGGCCCAAGGCGGCCATCAATCCGTAGGTGGGCAGGCCAAAATTGCCAATGTGAAATAAACGAGGAAGCACGATTCTATTTTAGATGCAAAGGGGCAGCCTGCGCTTCAGAGCGCGTCAGCCTCTGGCTGTTAGCCTTTAGCTCTTAGCAAACCAAGACCCACATGATCGAGCGTGCTTTGAAGACGATTGGAATCCGCGAGCCTTGCCTGCTAAGAGCTGAAAGCTGACGGCTAAGAAAAAACCGACCCGCGGGGCCGTGTTCAGTGGGCCGTCAATGAACCCGTCCTATACGGTGGGAACCCTCCGCAGCTCTTTAGGCATTTCCGCATGGCGGAACGTCGCACACCGAGCCGAATACGAGTAGAGTCCCCTGTTCATTGAGCATTGGTTCAAAAAACGGTTGCCACCAACACTAACTTTGCAGGCCGGCTTTATGCTCAGATGCTATGGAAAAGTCGAAGGGATGACAAGGCCTGTGGGGCAAATAGTTGGAATTCCAAGTGCGGTAGGAAACGTTCGCCCCGCAGCCATGGTGCTCGGTCTCACGCAAGTTCCGGTGCCGTCCCTGAAGGAACTCGTCGTTATTTCTGCGCGCCTACCCAGGGCTTCCGCCCTGGGCTAACTGCTCCGCCGCGCCTGCGGCGCTCGGTCCCACGCGATGTGCGCCTCATTGCCTCCTAAGAACTGTTTGCCGCAGGAAATCCTGAACTAACTGCATTCGGCTTGTTTCCCGCAGCAGGCCCAGCCTAGTTCTTGGCCTTGGCTGGGTCGTTCTTTGCCTTTTCGCTCGCGTCAATCGCTTTCCGGAATTCTTCTACGGCACGCACGGTGGGGGGATTCAGGGCGTCGTGCTCGGAGTAACGCCAGACAGCGCTATGGTCAAACGGATCTTGTTCGTGACCACGATATACGACCAGCAGATCGTCGCTGGTACCGGCTTCCGTGCCGGGAGTTCCTGCCGGCACGGGCGTCGGCGAAGGAGAAGTTCCGGCGTAAATTCCGATGCGCGCGCCGCCGCTGGTATCGGGCTGATAGATCACCGGCCGGTTGTTGGGATCACCGGCGATCACGGCGCCGGGCGTGCGTCCCTTACGAACCATAAACACCAGGTCCGCTTCCTGAACATTTTGCGTCAGAGTTAAACGGCCCCAGGTTGACAGTGCCTGCTCCACATCGTTCAAGGCCCGGCGCTGGTCGTTGGGATTGGTCAGCGAGATATTTTCGCTGGGATCACCAATGACGGCAACCGTGTGGGCCTCTAACACGTAGTTCGGTAGAACCTGCTTCTTTTTGTCTTTTGCGTTGATGGTTGCGGTGAGAACGACAACTGCCGACAGAAGCACAACCGTTCGGGACAACATTGGGTACCTCCGAGACGATTGGCAAAATTATAGACTGAATGGCAATTGGTTTGGTTAGCCTGCGCGCTTCGCCTCCGCCAGGACCTCGTCGAGCGCGCCCGCCAGTTGCCCGGCTCGCTCGTTGTAGTCGGTGGCGACGGAGTCGTACTTCCGCTTCAGCATGTGGAACTCATCGGCGATATTCAGCGCGGCCAGCACGGCGACACGCAGGGAATCGACAGTTGCGGCCTGCTTTGAGATCAGTCGCATTTTGGTGTCCACGTACGCGGCCAAATCACCGATATATTCCGGGTCGGAACCCCGAAGATGATAGGTTTGGTCGTAAATCTCGACGCGAACACTGCCCGCGCCGTTCCCGTTGCCGTTAGACTGACTCAAGCGTGCCTCCTACTCAGTGGCTAGGGGTTAGGGGCTAGAAAATGGACAATGCAACCTCGCGCTAGTCCCTAACCACTAAACCCTAGTCCCTGCCTTCGATTATCCTGCCTATTCTTCCGAGTTCAAAGCCTCGATTTGGTCCAGCATCTTTTCTACTCGGGTACGTACCTCTTCGCGCTCGCGGCGCAGCGTGACCATCTCCTGGCGCATGGTGTCGATCTCCTCTTCGCGCTCACTCAACTTCTCGCGCAGGCGGGAGGCATCGCGCTCAGCTGTGGCCTTGGCCTCGCGGGCCGACTTCAACAGCTCGATAGTGCGCAGGATTTTCTCTTCCAGGGACTTGAAATCAGCGGTAGACGGGACGCTGACGGTTTCGACTGCGTTCGCGGGCATAGTAGGAATAGACCTCGAAAAAATTTGGTATCGCGAGCGCAGTATATCGCAGAAGTTCGGGTGCAAGACTGTGCATTACGTGATTCTGTTGTCATTTGTTGCCGTTGAACCTGAATGTGCAACGTCCACAGTGCAGACGGAGGCTCAAGTTCGATGGTTTGGCGCTAACTTGCTTCCTCGTCGCGGCGTCGAATCGGTAACAGCAACTAAACTGATGTGGAGGGTTTGTCTTGCTGGAGGTTAAACCGATGCCGTGTTGGTCGAAAGCCTCCTGCATGTCTGGAGTCGTGCTCCTCTGCTTCCTTTGGCTGCCGGTCGGACTTGCCGGTGCCCAAGAGGAGCCGACCTTTCGCACCCAGTCGAACGTTGTGCTGGTGCCCGCTTTGGTCCGCGACAAGGCTGGTGAGGTTGTTTATGGGCTGCAGGCGAAGGACTTCATCGTGGAGGATGACGGCGTGGCCCAGGCCGTTCATCTGGACGAAGCGGCCGAGTCGGAACCGGTGTCCCTGGTTATCGCCGTCCAATGCGGACGACGGGCCGATTACGAGTTGCCCAGAATGCAGGGTCTGGCCTCAATGTTGCAGCCCTTGATGGCGCAACCGGAAACCAAGGTCGCAATTGTCGCATTCGATAGCCGGGTGCACGCGGTCGAGAATTTCACTGGCGACCAGACCGCTGTCGAGGGAGCGCTCAGAAGTTTGCAGCCCGGCGATGGTGGAGCTGCGATTCTCGATGCGGTGAGCTACTCGGTGCGACTGCTCGACGGGGTGCCCAAGAATCGCAAGCGGGTGCTGCTGCTGATCAGCGAAACGCGCGATCATGGCAGCCACTCAGCCACCATCGACGATGTCATTAAGGCGATCGGCAACAGCAACACGGTGGTCTATACGCTTGCTTTTTCGCCGTCCAAGTCGAACATCCTCGACACCCTGCGCGGCAACAATAACCCCGACTCGCATCCCGAACAAACCGAGGTCCATGAAGGCTCAGATCTGCTCGCGCCTCTTGTGCTGGCAGCGCAGGCCATGCGCAAGAACACCGCCAAGGCGATTGCCTCCCTCAGTGGCGGGGAGTACGCCATGTTTGCGTCTGGAAAGGGCTTCGACGAGCGTATGACGAACTTCGACAACCACCTGCACAGCCGTTACCTGCTGAGCTTTCAGCCGGCACAACCTCATCCTGGGCTGCATCGGCTGAACGTGCGGCTCAAGGAGCCGGGGGACGCAACGGTTTTGGCGCGTAGTAGCTATTGGGCCGTGCAGTCGCAACCGTAGCTCTTGCTTGGGCAGTGCGGTTATTCCCGCTTGCGAGCGGGAGTCGGATCACCAAACTGCACTGCAACTGACTGCGTTCGCCGCAGCACGCCGCCCAGCGACTGCAGCTTCGCAATGATCTTCTCCGACCATTGCGCGACTTCGTCGTCGCGCAGGGTGCGCTCCTTCGACTGGAACTCCGCGTGGAGGAGGACCGAGTACTTGCCCAGGCTAACCTTGTCGCCACGGTAGATCTCCGCCGGAAGGAACTGTTGTAACTCGCTGAGCCCCAGCGCTTCAATGGCTGAGCGGATGCGATCGAAGGTGACTGCTTCGTCGAAGATGAACGAGAAATCACGCTCGACCGCTGGGAACTTCGAGATGCGCGCGTAGCGCGGCTCGTGCAAGGGGTGGAGATAGAGCCGATCAATCATCACTTCGGCGATGTAGACGTCCTGGCGGAACTTGCGCGCAGTCGCCAGGTCAGGGTCTAACTGGCCAAAGTGCGCCACGGTTTCGCCGTCCATTAGCGCGCGCGCCGAGCGGCCGGGATGGAAGTACGGCGGTACTTGGTCGTCGAAGCGCAGATCTTGATGGTTGAAGGCCGCCAACAGCGCTTCAACGTCGCCCTTCATGTGGAAGAAGGTGTACGGCTGCGCAGCGGAGTGAACGCCCTTCGCGATGGCGTCGCCAGTAGCGGCAAAGCCGAGGTGGCGGCGCTCGTCGTGATGGTCGCCAATCTTCTCGAAGACTTCACCGGCCTCGAACAGTTGCACGTTAGCATTGCCGCGATTCAGGTTGTAACCCACCATGTTCAGCAGGCCGGGAATGAGCGAGGTGCGAAGATATCCGGCCTCTTCGCTCAGCGGATTGGCGATGGCCAGCGGCTCTCCTCCGCCAAATGTCTTGGCCTCCTGCTCGGAGATGAAGGTGATCGAGATGCTCTCGTTGTAACCGAGTGCGAGCATGGACTCGCGGACCTTGGCGTTCTTCGGTTCGTCGGGCAGCGCGACGACCGCTCCAACAAACGCGGGCAGCGTGTTGGGGAACCTGTTGTAGCCGTAGATACGAGCCAGCTCTTCGAGCAGGTCGATCTCGCGCTCCACGTCGAGGCGCCACGAGGGAACCTGGATCGCGAAGTTGCCGTCAGCGGCGCTGGTGATGCCGAAGCCGAGCCGCTTCAGGATGCGCTCAATTTCATTGGCATCGATATCAATACCCAGGTTGCGCCTGATTTCTGAGCGATGCAGAATGATCGGCGCGCGCTCCGGCTTGCGGGCGATGGCATCAATCTGTGCGCCATGCAGTTCGCCGCCGGCGCTCGCGAGAATCAGCTCGGCCACACGATCGCAAGCCAGAGGAGTAATGCCCCAATCGGCGCCGCGCTCGAAGCGATGCGAGGCGTCGGTGTGCATTCCATGCCGCTTGGCCATGCTCCGAACCGTCGCTGGGTCAAACCATGCCGACTCGATGAGCACGTTCTTGGTCTGCTCGGTAATCATGGAATCGAAGCCACCCATCACGCCCGCCAGCGCGACTGGCTTCTTAGCATCCGCAATGACGAGGTCGTCAGTCGTGAGCTTGCAGTCCACACCGTCGAGCGTCTTGAACACTTCGCCTTCGCGAGCACGTCGGACGATAATCGTGCCCCCTTCCAGCAAGTCGAGATCGAAGACGTGCGTGGGATGGCCAAGTTCGTTCAGCGCGTAGTTCGTCGCATCGGCGGCGTTGTTGATGGAGCGAGAACCAAGGAGCTCGAGCCGCGTGACGACGGTCTGCGGCGATGGGCCGATCTTCACGTTGCGAACGATGCGTGCGGTGTAACGGGCGCAACCCTGAGCATCGTCGATAATGATTGGAAAGGCCGCGGCCCCGTTAGTTTTCGGCAGCTTCGGTTCGACCTTTTTCAGTTTGACGTTGTAAATCGCGGACGCCTCGCGCGCCACGCCGTAGTGGTTCATGGCGTCCACGCGGTTGGTGGTAAGGTCCATCTCGAAGATCTTGGCGTCCTTCAGCTCCACAATGGACTCCACCGCAATGCCAGCCGAAGTCAGGTCTTCGGCGAGTTGGCGGTCGTCGGCCGCAATGTCGACGAACTCACGCAGCCAGGTGGGGAGGATTCTCATGCGCCCCCCGTTTCAGGGCCGCGATGGTCAAAGCGCGCGAAAGGAAGAGTCCCGATAGCGGGACGGAAGAGCTTAGCCCAGCGCTTCAGCGCTGGGTTGACGTAATAATGAATTGGAGTGCCGTAGGCACGGCAGATGCGTATTCCCCTGTCGTCCCTACGGGACTCGGGTTTCTTTAACGGGCTTACCCAGCGCTGAAGCGCTGGGCTAAGCTCTTCCGCGCTTGCGGCGCTGGTTCCAGGATGCTTCAATCGACTCTGGCAATGCAGCAATTTCACTGCCGTTCGCTGCGAAGGGTCATTTCCGGGATGCATGAGACCGCGCAACATCATTGACATCTAAGAAGAACTCCTCACGCGAACTGCTCCAGGAAGCGCACGTCGCCCTCATAGAACAACTGGATCTCTTCCACCTCGTACTTCAGGATGGCGATGCGCTCCACGCCCATGCCAAAGGCGAAGCCCGAGATCTTCGACGAGTCGTAACCGTTCTGCTTGACGAAGTCGAAGACGTTGGGATCGACCATGCCGCAGCCCAGCAGCTCGATCCAGCCGCTGAACTTGCATTTGCGGCAACCCTTGCCGCCGCAGAAGATGCAGCTCACCTGCATGTCGGCGCTGGGCTCGGTGAAGGGGAAGAACGACGGATAGAAGCGCGTCTTCACCGACGAGCCGAACAGCGCCTTCATGGCGTGATCGAGCGTACCCTTCAGATCGCAGAACGTGATGTTGGTGTCCACCGCCAGCCCCTCGACTTGATGGAAGACCGGCGAGTGCGTGGCGTCCAGCGGATCGTTGCGATGCACCTTGCCGGGGATGACGATGCGCACCGGCGGCGGCTGCTGCTCCATGGTGCGAATCTGCACCGGCGAGGTGTGGGTGCGCAGTAGCAGGCGATCGCGTGCGGGCCTGCTCTCTTGGCCAGCGATGAACAGCGTGTCCTGGGTGTCACGCGCGGGATGATTCGGCGGGAAGTTGAGCGACTCGAAGTTGTAGTAGTCGGTCTCGACCTCGGGGCCTTCGCCGACGGAGTAGCCCATCGCCTGGAAGACGGCGACGATTTCGTCCATCACGCGCAACACGGGATGCTTGACCCCAATGGGGCGGTGGATGCCAGGGAGAGAGATGTCGAGGCGGTCGGAGGCGAGCTTGGCGTCGGCGGCCGAGGCATGGATTTTGGTTTGCGCCGCTTCGATTGCGGCTTCCACACGGGCCTTAAGCTCGTTGACACGGCGGCCCACCTCACGCTTTTCCGTGCTGGGCGCGGCTTTCAGCCAAGTGTCGTTGATCTGGGTCAGGACGCCGTTCTTGCGAGCCAGCCATCGGTCGCGGAAGGTCTTCCAATCGGATTCGCTGTGGAGGTCACGGCTCTCGGCATCGAGCGCAGCAAGCAAGTCGGTGGCGGCGCGGTCGAGCGCCTCGGGCGAGTAATCGTCGAGTTTGGGGACGGTGTACATGGTTTGTGCCGCCCCTAAAGGGGCTCGGATTTCTATATGCACGTTACCCAGGACTTACGTCCTGGGCTAAGTTTGTTCCGCCCTTCGGGCTCTCATCTTCGCCTGAATCCGGCACGGCAGAAGCCGTGCCCTTTCAAAGCCGATCCGAGGCGCCTGACAGCCGCGCTCGATTGGTGCCGCCCCTGAAGGAGATTGGATTTCTTTTGCGCCTGCTATCCAGGACTTACGTCCTGGCCTAATCAATTTGGTTCCGCCGCGCGGCACTCGGTCATCTGTCGTCGGCTCAAGCGGACTTCTCCAAACACCAACTGCGAAGACGCCGACCTAAAGGTCGGCTCTACCCGCGCGTCGCTCTCTCAAGCACAACGGGCGGCCACGCGGGCCGCCCATCGGAAGTCACTGCAATGTTTCTGGGATGGGCGGACTATGCGATGGCGGCTTGCGCCTGTTTGCACAGCGCCGCAAATCCGGCCGCATCGTTGACGGCCAGATCGGCCAGGATCTTACGATCCAACTCGATGCCGGCTTTCTTCAGGCCATTGATGAACTGGCTGTAGCTGGTGCCGTTCAACTTGGCAGCGGCGCCGATACGTACGATCCAGATGGAGCGGTACTGCCGCTTCTTCTGCTTGCGTCCGCTGTAGGCGAACTTCAGCCCTCGCTCGACCGACTCTTTCGCCGAACGGAACAATTTGGATTTTGTTAAGTAATAGCCACTGGCGCGCTCAAGTATTTTTTTGCGGCGTGCGCGGCGCTTGGTACCACGTTTAACGCGAGGCATGTTGCTCCTTTTTGCAATTGCCAGAGCAGTCTCAAGAATTAATGTAGCCGGTGAGCAGCAGTGCCGCCGGCTGAAGCCGGCTCGTTTTTGGAGGACCGCTGCAACGCGGCGCTAAAGCGCCGCTCTACCCCTACTGCACTAATTCGAAAACTGATCTAAGCGGCTGGAGGCAAGGACTTCGACCACGCTCGCCTAATCGGCAGAGGGGCCCAGAATAGCCTCTTCACACGCTGTTGCCCGTCACGGCCTAGTTGTCGCGCGCCGGGTGCCGCACCATGCGGCTAGTTGTGGATCATGCGTAAGGGATCATGCGCGCAATGCGCTTCTGGTCCGCCTTGTCCACCAAAGTATCGGTATCGAGCTGGCGCTTACGCTTGGTTGCTTTGGAAGTCAGGATGTGGCGCTTCATCGAGTGGCCACGTTTGATCTTGCCGGTCCCTGTCTTCTTGAAACGCTTCGCCGCTCCACTATGGGTCTTCATCTTTGGCATAACGTCTTTCTATTACAACATACAATGCGCTAATTCGGCCAGTGTGCCGCCCCTGAAGGGGCTCCGAGGTTCTTATACAGCCCCACCCAGGGCTCACGCCCTGGGCTAATATTGTGTCGCCCTACGGGCTTTGATTTGCGCAAACGCTCCACCGTGTCCACTCAGAACGAGTTCACGCTCCTGAGCTATTGTTGTTCCGGCCGTTGCGTTGGGCTGGATTGCTGGAGGTTCTCAGAGCATCGCTTCCACAGACAGAAGACCAATGGGAGCCTCCACACGGGTCATGCAGATACTGGTTATCGAGTCCCGAGGTTGTCGAGAACACCTACTGAGGTTGCTGCTGCTGTGGTGGCGCTGCCTGCGGAGCTGGGGCCTTGTCTGGCTTGGGCACGTGCGGCTTGGCTTCTTTGGGCGGTTTCGCAGGCGCTTGCGCTTTCGGCGGCGCCAGGATCAGGTGCAGGGTGTTGCCTTCCTGCCGGGGACGAAACTCCACAATCGCGTTGTCGCCCAAGTCCTTGATCAAGCGATCCAGAATTCCACGTCCCAAACTCTGGCGGGTCATCTCGCGTCCGCGGAAAAAGATTGTGGCCTTGACCTTGTCGCCTTCGCTGAGAAAGCGCAGCACGTGGTTCTTCTTGGTGTCGTAGTCGTGATCGTCCACATTGATGCGGAACTTCACTTCCTTGACTACGATCTGGTGCTGATGTTTCTTGGCCTCGCGTTCGCGCTTCTCCTGCTGGTACAGATATTTCCCGTAATCCATGATGCGGCAGACAGGAGGTTGGGCGGTGGGCGAGACTTCTACCAGGTCCAGGGTTTTCTCGCGGGCGATCTTGAGCGCGTCGAAGGGGGTCATGATGCCTAACTGGTTGCCTTCGTCGTCGATCACGCGAACTTCACGGACACGAATGCGTTCATTCGTGCGGATAAAACGTTTATCGATACAGTCCTCCGCGGTAACTGCAGTATGTCAAAAGTATAGCATGGGAACTATGCGGGAACGGCGAATGCTGCGGACGCCACCGAGCCAAGCAGCGCATCGGAATGCACCGAGTCAATTACACCTTTAACCCACCGATTCTCTTGGTGCTCACCGCGAAGCCGGAGTTTCAGGTAGTTGTCGGTGAGGGTTTCGGTACATCCGCCGTCGTAATGCGTGAGTGTGATCGCTTCTAGTTCGCGGCCGACGAATGTCTGCATGAACTCGCGCTTCTTCTGTGTGGCTAGGTCCCGTAGCACGCGATTGCGTTCGCGAGCAACCTGGACAGGAATTTGCTCTGACATATCGGCGGAGGGAGTTCCCGGCCGCGATGAATACGTGAAAACGTGCAGATACGTGAATGGCAGGCGCTCGATCAACGTGCGTGTCTCCTCGAAGTCGTCGTCGCTTTCGCCGGGGAAACCAACCATCACGTCAGCACCGATTGCGGCGTCGGGCATGGCGCGGCGAATGCGCTCGATGCGATCGGCGTAATGCCACGGGCGATACTTGCGGTGCATCTTGCGAAGAATGCGGTCGCTGCCTGACTGCAGCGGCACGTGCGCATGCTTGGCGATGCGCGGCGACGACGCCACCAACTCAATTACGTCGTTCGTCCAGTCCATAGGCTCGACCGAGCTGATGCGAATCTTCTCGATCGCCGTCCGCTCGAGGACGGCGCGCAGCATGGCGACGAAATTCATTCTCGGAGTGAGTTCGCGTCCCCAGCGCCCCAGGTTGATACCTGACAGCACAATCTCGCGATAGCCGTTGGCGACCAGCCCATCCACTTCGCGGAGTACTTGCTCCAACTTCAGCGACCGGCTTCGGCCACGCACCGACGGGATGATGCAGAATGAGCAACGATTATTGCAGCCGTCCTGCACTTTGAGATTGGGACGGGTCTTTTCGAAGGAGCCGGCTTCAAAGACGGGAGCGGCCATTAACTCGGTGTGAGCGAAGATGTCGCCGACAATCACGTTTGACGCTGGATTCTGCGCGATTTGATCCAACGCTACGAAGCCACCGTTGCTCGTCAGCGGGGCGGCGTAGCTTGCCAGTTCGTGCTTATGCGAGTTTCCGACGACCAGGCTGACGCCGGGCAGAGCCGACAGTTCCTCAGGCGCACGCTGGGCGTAGCACCCGGTGACCAGGATTTTGGCGGCGGGATTTTCGCGATGAATGCGGCGGATGGCAGCACGCGCATCCTGGTCGGCCGACGCAGTGACGGTGCACGTGTTTAGGATGACGACTTCGGCCTCTACGGCCGCGGAGGCGCGCTCCAGCCCATGGCCGAGCAATTGGCGTTCGATGGCGGCGCCGTCCGCCTGGGTCGCGCGGCATCCGAAGTTCTCGACATGATAAGTCGCCACGAAGCTATTATACTGGGCTGAATTAGGTGCGCGATCCAAGGCGGTTTAGGTCGAAATGCGGAACAAAACGCGCAATCGGATGAGAACGCTGAGCGCCGCCTCATAAATACCGGAGGATGCAATATCGAAATATATCGGGGGCTGAAGAGGGTGTGAGAACCGTGCCGCCCCTGAAGGGACTCGATCTTAATTTTCCACAGTACCCAGGGCTTCCGAGACTGGGTCGCAACCTCTTCCGTCCCCACGGGACTCGGTGTTATTTCCCACCTCTCCCAGCGCTGAAGCACTGGGCTAAGCTCTTCCGCCCCATTCGGGGCTGCTTCTTGCCTGCTTCATTCCGCTGCCGCAAACGCATACGAGGTCGCGGCACAGACTCTTCTGCCCTGGGCTAAGATCTTTCGCCCTGCGGGCTCGACTTTGCGCAAATCGTTGCACCGCACCAACTCGAAAGTGAGTACTCGTACAGACTCTTCCGCCCTGGATTAGAATTAGTTCCGCCCCTCACGGGCTGGAGTTCTCGCCATCGCGCCATCCAGCCAAATCAAAGATGAGTTCGCGCGCATGCTAAAAACGCGGCATAAAAGTGGCCATTTGCGACACGTCTGAAAAGACATGCCCCTCCACAACCGATTTATGAGATAGCTGTGATAGAGCAACTTAGCGGCAAAAGTTTGCATCACACCAGCCGCACGTTGATGACGAGACTACCCTGGAGTTCCCCGATGAAACGTCGCATCCTGTTGGTTGATGATGAACTAGCAATTCTTCTCACCCTGCGCGCAATCCTTGAAATGAACGATTTCGAAGTGGACACCGCGTCCTCCGCCAAGGAAGCAGAGCACAAACTGAAGAACGGCGTGTTCGAAATGGTCATTACGGATATGCGCATGGAGACGGAAACCGCGGGTTACGACGTGATTCGGGCGGCGCGTCAATTGGCCTACAACCCCGCGACCGCGATTCTGACCGCATACCCGTCACTGGGCAATGAGTGGCGGAGCCATGGAGCGCAGTCGTTGCTGGTAAAGCCGGTCAACACGGCGGAACTGCTGCGCCAGATTGAAGCGCTTTTGATCAGCCATCAGGACCACAAGATGCGAGCAGCGAGTGCGAGTGGCGTGAAAGTCCCGAGTCCTAGCGCTGCCAAGACCGAGCGCCCCGCCACGGCGGGCGAGAAGGCCATGTAGCATTGGGGACGGGTTGGGGTCAGCCGGTTTCCGTCGAGTCATCGCAAGGGAAAACCCAGATTCCTCTGGGCTGAAGCCCGTCGGAATGACAAGAAATTAGTGAACCTATGACAGCGCACCTAAAGGTGCGCCCCTTCTAATCAGTACTCTGTACGGCACTGCCGAGCGACACAGGACTCTCCCCGGGCGCCCATGGCACGTCGTGACTGGTGCTAGCGGATGCCTGGGGTTTCGGCAGGTCAGGCAGTGGCAGCAGTGGTGCGCCGCTGCTGGAAGCACTCCCGACAAAAGACTGGCCGTCCTTGCGTGGGCTTGAACGGGACGGTGGTTTCCTTGCCACACCCCGAACAATTAGTTCGAGTCTCCACCTTGGGATAATTGCCGGCCGGTGTGGCTCCCAAGGTGGACACCCGCTTGGCCTTGCAGGCTTTGCAACGCTTGGGTTCGTTCTTGAACTGTTTGTCGTGGAAGAACAGCTGTTCGCCAGCTGTGAACACGAAGTCGGCGCCGCAGTCAATACACTTCAGAACCTTGTCCTGGAATTCCATGGAGAGTTGCTCCCTTCAGTCCGCGATCCAGAGCCATGGAGGGGGGTCCAAATTGCAACCGGCAAAAGAACCGGACTGAGCATTCTTGCCGCCGGTCGCAAATTCCAGAGCTCGGGTACATCCCCGGGGTTCGGCCCACCACGCACTGCGCATGGTTTCTTGCCAGTAAGACTGCGGTCCTGTGAATAAAGAATTCCCGACGAGGATGGGGGAAAAAGCAAGGGCCGCCATCGGAACGGCGGCCCTGCGTTGAATTAGTCCTGCTCTTTGCGAGCCTTCTTGCGGCTACGCTTGCGCGCCAAAGCTTCCTTCACGCGCTTTTTTTCGCCCGGCTTGAGATAGAAGGAGTGACGCTTCACTTCCTTGATAATGTCCTCTTGCTGGACCTTGCGCTTAAATCGCCGCAGAGCGTTCTCTAATGATTCACCCTCTTGAATGCGAACTTCCGCCAAACGGGAAACACCCCCAAACTCGTCCGAAAGGACAGTTGTAGTTATCCCAATGTTTGTGGGGGAAGTCAAGGAAAGACTGTTGAGCAACCCTCTCGCTGAGGTGATAGGCTATGCCAACACCAAGGTGTAGCGCGTCGTATGTTGCTCAAAAACTTAGCCTTAGTGAGATCTGCACCTGTCGTGGTGCATAGGCATTCGTCGGCATAAGGAATTTGGAATTGAGCTGAAATTGGCCGGGATACTGCTTTCCACTCACTTGGCTGGAGTAGGCGACGAATTGACCGGCGGAGTTATAAAAACCATCATCGCCGATGTTGACTCGACTGTTGGTGCGGTTGAAGAGGTTGAAAGACTCTGCGAGGAGTTCGAGACGAGCGTGCTCGTTGAGATTGACGGTTCGGGTCAAACGGAGATCGGTGGTGAAGTAGTCGGGGCCGATGAAGGCGTTTCTGCTATAGCCAGGCAAGCGGTCGTTATAGGTATTGCCATCCTGGTTGGCGTCGCCCGCCATGGTCGCGTTAACTGGACGGCCCGATCCCATGGTGACGACGCTGGAAAATTTCCAGTGGTTCGACAGCCGATTTAGAAATTGATTCTCCAGATGGAAAGTCTTTGGCTCGGCAACCCAGGCGGCGATCAATCGATTGCGCTGGTCGGTGACGCTGAGGCCGCGTTCCAGCGCGGTGGCGTAGGAGTTCTGGACATTTCCGGGACGTCCGACGACAAGTGCATCCTGGCCATCGTCGATGGCTTTCGCAAAGGTGTAGCCGATCTGGAAGAACATACCGTTGCCGGCCTGCCGCTTCAACGAAATATTCAGACCGTTGTAAACACTGCTGGATTCGCTCTCGTAGGAGTTGATGGTACCCAATTGAGGGATTGGCCTTTGCACGTCGTTGATGCAGGGAGGATACGGGCAGGTCACCGAGCGGGTGGTTTGCCAGGTGGCGAAGGACGCGACCTGGTAGTACGAGTTGAGGAAGACGGAGCCATCGTCGTTGTAAACCGGGTAATCGGTAATCGTAGGCTTTGGCAGATTGGCGTCCAGAGAACGCAGAAGGTGGACGCCGTGCACGTACTGGTAGTTGGCCGAGAGAACAATCTTGCGGCTGAGTTCCCGCTCCAGACCCAGGTTTGCCTGCTCCACATAAGGAGTTTGGAAGTTCGGGGCGAAGGCCGAGATCTGCGTATTGAGCAAGCCGGCGAGGGAGGCTGGTGGCACACAGACAAGTGTCCCAGACGGACAATTGACCAGCGGATTGGGGTATTTCGGAAACACCGCGGCTTGCGCGGGGATCATGTTATCGAGAAATATGCTGCTCTGCGAAATGCCGTTGTCAGTAGCGACTTGCGAGGCATACATGGAAGGAATCTGGGTGTAAAAGATGCCGAAGCCTCCGCGAACCAAGAGCGGATGGCGGTCGCCGAGGGCGTACGAGAAGCCGATACGAGGCGAGAAGTTGTTCACATCGGTGGGAATCTTGCCCGATGGCAGGTACAAGGGGTTGGTGATCAGGTTGCCGTCCTGGAAGGTCTGCAGATCGTAGCGAACGCCTACGTTGAGCGTAAAACTCCGGGAGACCCGAATGGTGTCCTGCATGAAAGCAGAGTAGACACGCGAATTGGGATGAGAGACGGCTGTGCCGAAGTCTTGCATGTAGTAGCGAGGCACGTCGTGGGCGAAGGCGCGAAGCGGCGTCAAAGGCTCCCCATGCTTCATCGGAGCGTACGTCCAAGGATCGACCCGGACATCGTCGAAGTAATACTCTCCGCCGGACATCGAGGGGTAATAGTTGTAAATCCACGCCTGAATGAAATCGGCGCCGAACTTCCAATGCACACGCGGGGTTTCGTAGCTCACCGTGTCCGCAAGGTGCAGCTTGTGTTCTCGAGTGTTACGGGGGAGCATGCTGGAGCGTCCGAAGGCGGCGATCACGTCGTAGATTTTTGTGCGAGGCTGCTCGGAGTTGGCGGTGGACTGTTGAAGATCATAGGAAAACTGGGCGCGTAGATTATTGGCGAGGTTGTTGGTCCAAGCACTGGTCAACGAGGCAGCCAGGCTCTCGGTTTGCACGCTCTCCGATCCGTTGGCACTCTCTGTGTAGACGGTCATGGGACTGGAGGGATCGAAGAAGACGTTATTGATTCCGTTATAGCGCGAGGTATTTAGCCGAACGAAGACGAGCTCTTTGGGAGAGAGCGTAAAGTCCACTTTCTCGAACGCAGCGTAGCCGCTCATCGTGGTGGGGAACACTCCCCCCATGTCGTTCAGCGTTTGGGCCGTGCTAAAGACGAGTTGCCGGTCGGTGTAGTCGTAGTCTTGGGGTTGGGGAACTACGGTGCTGGCGCCGTTGGCAAACTGCACAATCGAGGGAACGGAGAGCAGGTGTTGGTCAAACCCGGCGTAGAAAAACACGCGGTCTTTCTTGATGGGACCGCCGATGGAACCGCCAAACTGCTGCTGGCGATCGTCAGGCTTGGTGGTGGCGTAGGGCTGTTGGGCGTCGAAGTCGCGATCGCGCAGGTAGTAAAAGCCGCTGCCGTGAAATTGGTTGGTACCCGACTTGGTCACCACGTTGAACACTGCGCCTCCGGCCCGGCCGAGTTCGGCGCTGTAACAGTTCGAGGACACACGGAATTCTTTGATTACCTCATTGCTGAACTGGTATGGGGCGCGATAGCGGCCGCTCGCCTGCGCGTAAAACGAGTTGAGGTTGTCGGTGCCATCCACCAGGAAATTGTTCTGGAATCCGCGAATTCCGCCGAAAGACAAGTCGCCGTTTGAGTCGGAGGTGAGGCCGCGTGGGTCCTGGGTTACTCCGGGAGTGAGGAGCGCCAGATCGGTGAAGCGCCTCCCGTTCAGGGGCAGACCCAGAATAGCTTGCTGGGTAATGACCTGCGAAACATCAGCGACTTGCGTCTCTACCGCTTCCGGCTGTTCCCGCACTGTGACCGTTTCTGTGAGTCCGGCGAGCGGCAGACGAACCTGCACCACCGACACACCGCCGACGTAAAGTTCTACGCCGTGGGTTGTTTTCGTGATCATGCCGGGTGCTGAAGCGCTCACGTCATAGCGTCCCGGCGATAACATGCCAAAAATAAATTGCCCTTGCGCATCGGCCACCGCTTCCAGGCGAAAACCTTTTGTGGGATCCACGACCGTGATTACGGCGGAGGCGATGCGTGCACCGCTGATGTCTTCGACAACGCCTTGCAGCGAGGTGGAACCGTCCTGAGCGAGCGCATGCGGAAGAGTCACGCCGAGCAGAACGAATAGCGCTGCCCAGAGGTGGAGGAGGCGAATCGAGAAGAGCGGCGGGCGGATTCCCTGATCGGGCACAGTTCCCATAGCAGTACAACCTGCCATAGCTATAGCGGGAGGGCGTTGCGGCGGTCTGTGATTTGGGATTCACGAAAGGGCAACACCAAAAGAGGAAAGGATTGTACTTTCGTTTTGGGAGATGCGTAGGGAAGCTCTGATTAAGTCACGGCGAAGTCCCTCAGCGGCTAAAGCCGCAGTTTTTTTGCGGCGTTACGGACGGCCTGAAGGCCGTCCCCTTCAAGAAACCAAAATTAGTTACAGTCTGCTTAGATTTCTTGGCGCAGCAGAAGTTCTGGATGATAATGACGCAGCCGTCAAATGCCACCGTCGGAACAAAGCTGGACTTGGTCTCGTACGCCCCAGAGCGCAACCGCAGCCGATCATTCCGAAGCTTCGAGCAGTTTCGACGCGCCCGGCTGGGTCGCTAGGTGACCCAGCGTGAGCTCCAGATTCTTCATTGTGATCAGCGTTTTGGGATGTTCGGGGCCTCGCACGTGCCGGTCTAGTTCCAGGGTCTCTTCAAACAGTTGCCTTGCCGCTGCGTACTCGCCCAGGTGGTCCAGGGTGACAGCAAGGTCGTGCATCGTGGTCAACGTCCTGGGATGTTGTGGACCACGCACGCGCCGGTCTAGTTCCAGGGTCTCTTCAAACAGTTGCCTTGCCGCTGCGCACTCGCCCAGGTGGTCCAGGGTGAGCGCAAGGTGGTGCATAGTTGTCAAGGTGCTGGGATTTTCTGGACCGCGCACCTGCTGCTCCAGTTGTAACGTGTCTTCAAATAGTTTCTTAGCCCTCGGGTACTCACCTAGGTGATCCAGTGTCAGCGCCAGATTGTACATCGTGGTCAAGGTGCTGCGATTTTCCGGGCCCCGCACCCGCCGATCCAGTTCCAGCGTCTCTTCGAACAGCTTCCGAGCCGCCGCGTACTCCCCCAAAGAATCCAGTGCACGCGCGAGGTAGTACTGAGCTGTAAGTGTGGAAGTATGCTCGAGACCATTGACCCGACAGTTTCTATCAACCGCATCTTCAAAGCAACGTCGCGCTTCGCCGTATTCGCAAGCGTCCAGGAGTAAGGCGCCGTATTTTACTAACGCGTTAAGGGCCATAGGATGATCAAGACCTGTTGAATTCTCATGGAGACGGAGTAGTTCGCGGCGCATTTCGATTCTTTGCCTTGGATCGTCCTGATCATCGGCCACAAAACCCATCGTCCGCAGGGTGTCAGGGTGAGCCTCCCCCATCACTTGGCGATACAGATCCCAGGCTCGCTGCGCTAGCGCCTTTGCCCTTTCGATCTCCCCGTTCGCCCGCAGAAAGCCGCTGAGGTTGTGCATTGCGGTGATGGTTTCGCGGTCTCCTTCCCCGAAAAGCTCTCGGTCATGAGCCAGCACTTCCTCCATCAAATGTTGAGCGCGGGTTGGCTCGCCGGTCTGATAGAGACTTATAGCGAGGTTGTTTTTGGCGATCATTGTCCGATCCTCGCCCGGTCCGTGCATTTGAGCGAAATTGCCAACGACTTCCTCTTCTATGGTGCGAGCTCGTTTTGCATCCCCACCTTCACGGAAACCATCAGCCTGCAAGAGTAATGCAAATTGGAATTCATCCGAAGACGAACCAAGTTGTTTCTGAGTAAACTGGACGACCGCATCCGCAAACCTGCGATGCTCGGTCAGAGCCATCTGCCGGAGTAGGAGAGTCGCAATGTTAATCCCCACCCAAGTGATTTGCGATAATAGTTCTTCTGAGGACAATCGAACTGCGCGCCGAAAAAGCCGATTGAGCTGAGTGGCAAATGTAACCTCTTCCTGAGACTGCACACGCCAAAACACCGCTGATGCGTGCGGAAGACAGGCGTTCATCAACGGCCATTGCTTGGGATCAGCGCACCAATCCTTCGTCATCACAGTCAGAATTGCGGTGCAGATTTTCGCGAGCTCCACTCGGGGTGTGCGTACCCGGCAACGGATGTAGTCGGCGATAATCCGGTGCATCGTACCGATCATTTCAACACCGGACTCAGATCGCTGATAGGGGCTGATTATCGAATGTGCAATCAGAGCTGTGCGGACCGAGCCTGAACTCGAGTCTGAGCCGAGAGCACGAAATAACTCGATGGGAAGCGGTTCAGAGGAGAACCAGGAGAGCAGATTCGCTGTTCGTCTGACCATCGGAGTGAGACTTTCATAAGAGATCGCCAATGCCTCGGCCACACCTCTGAGGCTACTTATCGGGATTTGGGTCCGAAGCGCATCCATCTGCCTTGTTAGTTCTTTTGTGGGGCTTTCTTCGCGAGCTCTGCTCAACAATTCCGAAGGCGAAATTGCGCGAAAGCTTAAGGCGCGGTTCAGGATTTCCAGGGCGAGAGGAAGATCGCCGACCCATTCGGCAATTGCGCTCCATTGATCCTCGGTCAGGGCACCTCGTTGGTCTGTGCCCGCGGTTAGCATCGAAATCGAGGCTGCGCGGTTCAATACATCGATGGAGAGCGGGCGGACAGAGGGTTCGGCAAGGTGTGAGCGAGTCGTTATAAGGGTCGTAACAATCCCAAGTGCTGGGCAATAATCTTCGATTGGGCGTGGAGAGAACTCAGAATTAGCCTCCGGAAGATTGTCAACCACAAATAGGACAGCACCGCGATCCGCGGCTACCCGTAGCGCGGAACAGAGTTCCTGTCTCAAAACCCTCTGGCTCTCACGAATAATCGGCAACGGAGGCGTGTCGGGCCGAAGTTCCGTAAGCATGCCATGGAACTGGCTTTCAAGACCCGCTTCGTCCTGATCCGCTGTTAGCCAGAAGATTCCACCGGGATAGTAGGCGGGACCGAATCGCCAAACGTATTCCAAGGCCAACCGGGTCTTCCCGAAACCTCCGCCCGCCTCAACCGAACCGCTGAGAGAAGCGCTGGACGTGGGTTCGCCGCGCAGAGTGGCGAGCGTGAAGTGAATGCGAAACAGGTCATCCGCGCGCCCCACGAATCGATCATTCAGAGATGACGGAAAGCTACTCGGAAAATGCGGAGAAGTAATACGGCGTGCCGGGGGCAGAGCTGTTTCCGATAGGAACAACTCCTTGATCCCTCGGGATTCCGGCGTCGTTAGATGCACTCCAATTGAAGCGGGAACCATACTGAGTCGTTGGCGAATCAACGCTACGACGTCTGTTGTACGGCTGGTGTTGGGCCAATTGGTGCTGCGCAGCTCAGCTGGCAGGTTTTCAAGAAAACTCAATTGGCCTGCCTCGGGAATGGCGAGAACGATGTGACGGAGGAGAGTCTCAATCTCCGAACTGCGTGTGTCGGATTGACCAAGCAAAGCGTCCACCGGGGCAAGGGCGGTTCGAAGTTCTCTAAGGCACATCCAACGAGTGAAATAAGCGTCATCTATCAGTGCGACGAAAACTCTTGCATTCCAAATGGCGTCGATTAGCGCCCGAGGAAATTGCTCCCCTTGAGCGATATCTGTGGTATCCAGAAACGCCTCGCCATCGGCGCCGCCAAAGGCCTCGAAGAGAGTCCTAGCTGCTGCCAAATTCGTCGCACGAGCGTAAGAGATGAAAATTGGCTTCGGCAATCTGGTTACCTAAACAAGATGGAGAAGAAAACGCTTGATTATATTACCGCCCACCAGTTCGGGCTCGTTGCGTGCGCATTCACAGGTGATCGTCTAATCTTCGCCCAATCTGATTCGGAAGAAATCATGATTTGCGCGCGGCCTCGCTGTCGTTGACCGCTGAAATCGCGCATGTTACCGTACTTAGTTACACCAACCTCACTAGCGCGATCTGTGCGCCAAAGGATTCCCGCTTGTCCTCTGAGACCGTGGCGGCCACGCCCATCCGCAAGACTACCTTGAATGCTGTCCATCGCCAGATGGGCGCGAAGATGGTCGATTTCAATGGCTGGGACATGCCCGTGGAATACCCTCCGGTGGGCGGACTGATGAAGGAGCACCTGGCGGTCCGCAACGGCGTGGGAGTTTTCGATGTCAGCCACATGGGCGACATCAGGATCTCAGGACCGCAAGCGCTCGCCGCCGTGCAGCACATCACCATGAACGACGCCGCGGGGATGGGCATTGGCCAATGCCGGTATTCGGCGATGCTGTATCCGCAGGGGACGTTCGTCGATGACGTGATTGTGCATCGTCTCGGCGAAGACGATTACATGCTGGTGATTAACGCCGGCACGCGCGAGAAGGACGTCAACTGGGTGACGGAGAACACCCGCCAGTTCGACTGCAAGGTCGAGAACTTGAGCGACAACTACACCCAGATCGCGATCCAGGGGCCGAAGGGCGTGGACACGCTGCAGAAGCTGACCGATGCGGACCTGTCGAAGGTGAAGTTCTACTGGTTCACGCACGGAACGGTTTGCGGGCTGCCGAACATCTTGATTGCACGCACGGGTTACACCGCCGAAGACGGTTTCGAGATTTACGTTCCCACCGACGAGGCAACCAGCGCCCGCGTGTGGTACGCCGTGATGGAAGCGGGCAAGGAGTTCGGCGTCGTTCCCTGTGGACTGGGCGCGCGCAACACGCTTCGCCTGGAAGGCAGGCTGCCGCTGTACGGGCATGAGATCTCCGACACGATCAATGTGTGGGAGGCGGGGCTGGACCGCTTCCTCAAGATGGAGAAAGGCGAGTTCGTGGGGCGCACGGCGCTGGAGAAAGCGAAGGCCGATGGTATCAAGCGCACGCTGGTGGGACTGGAGTCGGTGGACCGTGGCATACCGCGCGACGGTTACAAGGTGTTCGACTTGAATGGTAAGGAGATCGGCTACGTGACCAGCGGATCGTATGCGCCGTTCCTGAAGAAGAATATTGCGCTGGCCTATGTGCCGGTTGAGCATTCCGCCATCGACAGCGAAGTGGCAGTGGAAATCCGGAGCCAGGCAGTAAAGTGCAAGGTAATTCCGACGCCGTTTTACAAGCGTCCGAAAAAGCAGTCCTGATCAGAGTGGAGGAGTTGTGCGCATCAGTGAACTTTTATTGCCGGAATTTGACGTAGAAATGAAAAACACCCGCACCACGTTGGAACGAGTGCCGGTCGACAAGCCGGACTTCGCGCCGCATCCCAGGTCGATGCCGCTGGGGCGGCTAGCGCCCCACGTAGCCCAGCTCGGCGGCTTCGGCCTTATCATCTTGACGACTCCCGAGTTGGACTTTGCCACGGCTAATTTCAAGCCCGTGCCGTTTGAATCGGCCGCCCAACTGGTGGCTGTCCTCGACGAAGGCGCCGCGAAGACGCGTAGCGCACTGGCCGCTATTCCTGACGCCGCTTGGAACGAGAACTGGAAGCTTATGATGCAGGGCAAGGGCATCTTCGACGGGTCGCGTTTCCTGGCGTACCGCCAAATGTTCTTGAACCACATCGTGCATCATCGGGCGCAACTTGGCGTTTATCTGCGCATGAACGAGGAAAAGGTTCCGGCGATTTATGGTCCTTCGGCGGACGACACGCTCGGTTTCTAGCTCGGGTGTGATGGCATCAGGGCTTGCATCCGCGCGGAATAGAAATCGCGGACGCATTCGCCTGAATGTAGGGACTCGAATTCTTGATGCATACCTGATTTTCGCCGATGCACACGCTCGGTGCTGAGGAGGCAGTCATATGGCTTATCCCGCGGACTATAAGTACACCAAAGAACATGAGTGGCTGAAGGTTGAAGGCAACACCGGAACCATCGGCATTACCGATCATGCGCAGGAATCACTCGGCGACATTGTGTTCGTCGAGTTGCCAAAGGTGGGAAGCGAGATTTCAGCCGGCAAGACGTTTGGCACGGTTGAGTCGGTGAAGGCGGTTTCGGATTTGTTCGCGCCGGTTTCTGGAACCGTGACCGCAGTGAATGGAGCGCTCAACACCTCGCCCGAGCAGGTGAACAAAGACGCTCACGGGGCGTGGATGGTCAAGGTCACGCTAAAAGATCCAAGCGAGGCGAGCCATCTGTTGTCGGTCGGCGATTACGAGAAGTTCGTCGCGGAAGAGGGCGGCCATTGAGGCGGAGGCGTTATGGACTTTGCCAACTTTGAGGAGTTCTGGAAGGCGCTGGGACCACTGTGACGACATCTTGGAAACGAAAGAGTCGGTCAAGGACCTTCGCGAGGCCACTGGACATCTGCTCAGCGTAGCGGAAAAGCACCAGCAGGTGGTGGAGTCGCACGAGCGGCGGCTCGATCGGACCGAGATTACCGTCGAAGCGATTCTGGAAGACCTGCGGCGGCACAGGGAAGGGCGTCCTCCGCAATGAAGATGATGCGGCAGGCTATTCTACGGCCCACAAAGTTTTCGTTTGGCAGATTGAATGTGAGATCTCCAAACCAGCGCCGCAAGCGCGATAGAGCTTAGCCCAGCGCTTCAGCGCTGGGTAGACTTGGGGTACGGACCGGGGACATACTTTACAGATTAGACCGGGGACATACTTTACATCCGGGTCCGTTCACGAAGGCATGTAGAACAAGGTATGCCTTGGAAAGTGAGCGGAGCGGTGGAACGACGCAAGCAGTTTGTGGCCGAGTGTCGGTCGGGGGAATGGACGATGACCGAACTGTGCCGGGCGCATGGGATCTCGCGACCGACGGGATATGAAGTGCTACGGCGTTATGAACGCGACGGCGAGTGGGGACTGGAAGAGCAGAGCCGAGCACCGCAGCGGCATCCCAATCAGACGGCGCCGGCGATCGAAGAACAGGTGCTGGGCTTGCGCCGCTTGCATCCCCGCTGGGGGCCGCGCACGCTGAAGGCAAGACTGCAGCAGTTGCAGCCGCAGATAGAGTGGCCGGCGGCGAGCACTATCGGAAGCCTGCTGGATCGCGAGGGACTGACGCTGCATCGCCGCAAGCGGCGCAAAACCGAGCCCTACAACCGGCCGCTGGCGGCAGCGACGGAGCCCAACCGCATCTGGTGCGCGGATTTCAAAGGCTGGTTCCGCACCGGCGATGGCACCCGGGTCGATCCGTTGACCATCACCGATGCCTATAGCCGCTACTTGCTGCGCTGCCAGGCGGTGGAGAAAACGGATACGACGCGGGTGCAGGCGATTTTCGAAGCGGCGTTTCGGGAATGCGGCCTGCCGCTGGCCATCCGCACCGACAACGGCGCACCGTTTGCGTCGCGGGCCATTGCCGGGTTGTCGCGACTGGCGGTGTGGTGGATGAAACTGGGTATCGTGCCGGAGCGGATTCAGGCCGGACATCCGGAGCAGAATGGGCAGCACGAACGCATGCATCGCACCTTGGGGGAAGAGACGGCATCGCCGCCAGCAGCGAATGCGCGGGCGCAGCAGCGGGCCTTCGATCGCTTCCGCTACGTGTTCAACCAGGAGCGGCCGCATCAGGCCTTGGGCATGCGCACGCCGAGCTCGTGCTACATGTGCTCGCCGCGAGAGTATCCGGCGCGGGTGCCCGAGCCGGAGTACGGCAGCGCTCTGGCGGTGCGCAAAGTACGCGAACGCGGAGCTTTCACCTGGAAACACGAAAACGTGTTTCTCAGCGAAGTGTTGGAGGGCGAACACGTGGCATTACAGCCCATCGATGAGCGCTATTACCGGGTGTACTTTGCCGACTTTCCCCTGGCGCGCTTCGATAGCTACCGCCTGCGCATCGAACGCTTGCCGAAGGACGACGATAGCGCGGAGGAACCGTGCTAAGCGGGGGAAATGTGGAAATCTCAAAACCGGAGATTCCCACATTCCCCCCGCACGACGACTACTACTAAGAATGTTAAAAACCAAAAAACGGACCCAAAAGTGTAAAGTATGTGCCCGGTCTGAAATGTAAAACATGTGCCCGGCTGGACATTGGTAACGAATTAGGTGCCGTAGGCACGACAGAGTTCGTTTGTGCCGTCCCTGCGGGACTCGGATTTCTTCTGGCTTTCCCAGCGCTGAAGCGCTGGGCTAAGCTCTTTTGTCCCGCAAGCGGGACTCGTGTAATGCATTCTTATGTTCATTTCCACGTACGAGCAGTCCGAGACAACCGGTGTCGCAGATCAATCGACGCGGTCGAAGCAACCAACTTGTTAGCCGAAGTCTTGCTGTGCTCACGGCAGAACCACTTCATACATTCGCCCAGAGAACAAACAGGTACCCATGCGCTATCTTCCTAAGTCTGAATCCGACCGCGAAGTCATGCTGCGCGAGATCGGCGTCAAGTCTATCGACGATCTTTTCGCCACCATTCCCACCGAGTATCGCCTCAAGGGCGATCTAAAAATTCCACGCGCCTATGCCGAAAGCGAAATCGTAGAGTTCTTTCGCGATTGTGCGACCGGCAGCGCGCAGGGTTACGCGACATTCCTTGGCGCGGGCGCGTACTCGCACTACCGTCCCGTCGTGATTGACTCGTTAGTGTCACGCGGCGAGTTCTTTACCGCTTACACTCCCTACCAGCCCGAGATCGCCCAAGGCACGCTGCAGTCCATCTTCGAATTTCAGTCGATGATCTGCGAGTTGACCGGCATGGATGTGGCGAACGCCTCCATGTACGATGGCTCTACCGGCGCTGCCGAAGCTCTGATGATGGCGGCCCGGGTGACTGGGCGGCACAAATCGGTGATCGCCACCAGCGTGCATCCGGAGTATCGCGAAGTGATCGCCACTTACGCGCGCCACCAGGGGATGCCGCTCTCGACCGTCGCTTATCTGGAAAACGGCCGGGTTGATTTGCAAGCCCTCGACCGGGCGATCGACGACCAGACTGCCGGAGTGTTGATCCAGTCACCGAATTTCTTCGGCACTATCGAGGACGTTGCGGCGATCGCTGACATCGTCCACAAGAAAGGCGCGCTGCTGATCGTTTCCATCGCGGAAGCAGTTTCGCTCGGCATCGTGAAGCCGCCCGTCGAGGCGGATATCGTCAGCATGGAGGCGCAGTCGTTCGGCGTGCCTCTGGGATTTGGTGGCCCTTACTGCGGCGTGATGGCCACGCGCGAGAAGTTTGTGCGGCAGATGCCCGGCCGTCTCGTCGGCCAGACCTCCGACCGCAACGGCAAGCGCGGGTTCGTGCTGACACTGTCCACGCGCGAGCAACACATCCGGCGCGAGAAGGCGACGTCGAACATCTGCACCAACCAGGGGCTGGTCGCGCTGATGGTCGGCATCTTCATGACTGTGTACGGAAAGGAAGGTCTGAAGGATCTGGCGAAGTACAACCTGGCAAAAGCGCACTATGCTGCCGCCGAATTCAAGAAAGCCGGAGCCGAGATTTTGTTTGAAGGCGCTCCGCGATTCAATGAGTTTGTGGTGCGCAGTAAGACCGACCCGTATGCCATCAATGACAAGCTGCTGGGGCAGCAAATTATTGGGGGATTTCCGCTGAAGAAGTTTTATCCCGACCTGGGCAACGCATCGCTGTGGTGTTGCACGGAGACCACGACCAAGGCGTCGATCGACGCGGCTGCAAAGGAGGTGGCGCTGTGAATATCAACGAGAAGATCCGCAAAGCCACCACGCACATCAGTCAGAACGAAGGGCTCATCTTCGAGAAGTCATCTCCCGGTAAGAAGGCTTACAAGCTGCCGCCGCTCGACGTTCCCGAGATCGACGCAGCGCAACTGCTGGGTGCGCAGGCGCGCGAAGACCTTGGTGAGATGCCGGAAGTGAGCGAGATCGAAATCATCCGCCACTACACCCGCATTTCCACGTGGAACTATGCGGTGGACCACGGCATGTATCCGCTGGGATCGTGCACCATGAAGTACAACGCGCGCGTGAACGAGGCAGTGGCGCGGTTGACCGGGCTGGCGGAAGCGCATCCCTATCAGCCGGAGCGCATTTCGCAGGGCGCGCTGCGCATCCTGAAGATGCTGAGCGAGCAGCTCATCGAAATCACCGGCATGGATGCGATCACCTTGCAGCCCGCCGCAGGTGCGCACGGCGAGCTAACCGGCATTCTGCTGGTGCGCGCGTACCTGGAGTCGCAAGGGAATCCGCGCAAGAAGGTGCTCATTCCAGATTCGGCGCACGGCACCAATCCCGCGACCGCGGCAATGGCCGGATACAGTGTCGAAAACCTGAAGTCGAACGCCGCCGGCATGGTGGACATGGCATCGCTGGAGGCGCAGGTCAACGAAGATGTGGCCGCGTTGATGCTGACCAATCCCAACACCCTAGGCGTCTTCGAGCAGGAGATCCACAAGATTGCCGATGTGCTGCACGCCAAAGGCGCGCTGCTCTATATGGATGGCGCCAACATGAACGCGCTAGTCGGCAAAGTGCGTCCCGGCGACTTTGGCGCGGACGTGATGCACCTGAACTTGCACAAGACATTCTCCACGCCGCATGGTGGCGGCGGACCGGGTTCAGGGCCGGTGGCGTGCAAGGAGATTCTCGAGCCGTTCCTGCCCACGCCGGTGGTTGTTGCCAAGCCGGATGGCAGGTTGGGCTTCGACTACAACCGACCGAAGTCGATCGGCCGGGTGCGCATGTTTTATGGCAATTTCGGGATGCATGTCCGCGCGTTGGCGTACATCATGGCTAACGGCCCCGATGGTTTGCGGCAGACCACCGAAGACGCAGTGCTGAACGCGAACTACATCCGCAAGGGACTGGAAGGCGTTTACGACTTGCCGTACAAGACGCCGACGATGCACGAGGTGGTGTTCAGCGACCGCTTGCAGACTCCCAAGGGTATAAAGACCGGCGACATCGCTAAGCGGCTGATCGATTACGGATTCCATCCGTACACGGTGAGCTTCCCGCTGGTGGTAAACGGCGCGCTCATGATCGAGCCAACGGAGAGCGAGTCCAAGGAATCGCTCGACCTGTTCATTGAAGCAATGAAGGACATCGCCGAGGAAGTCGAAGAGCATCCGGAGATTGTGCTCGAAGCACCACACAATACCCGCATCTCACGCCTGGATGAAACCATGGCAGCACGCAAGCCGATACTGCGCTGGAAGCCGCAGAGCGAGGCGGTGGGGAAGTAAATCATTCACCACGGAGACACGGAGGTTTCAAGAGTCCTTGAATTCCGGGCTGACCTTCGGAGCTTCCGCCGGATTGGCAGGTTTTGATCTTGAGTGTAATGGCCTGTTTTCGACAGTTATCCTTCTAAGGCCCAGAGCTTCGCGCCCGGCTTGGTCTGGGCCAAGGCCGCGTTCAGGTTGAGAGCGGCGCGAAGGACGTTCGGGCCGGGACGTGTCGGAAGCCGATCCTTGCCAACCCCGCTCCGCCCTTCAATTCAGGCCGAAGGCGTATACGTTGCCATCGTTCGAGCCGACATAAACCATGCCGTTCACCACGACGGGCGAGGACTCCACATAATTGCCGGTGGTGTAGCTCCACAGCTTGACACCTGTCTGGGCGTTCAGCGCGTAGAGGTTGTTGTCCCCCGAGCCAACGTAAACCACTCCATGCGCCACGGCGGGCGAGGACGACACCCAGCTGCCGGTGGTGTAGCTCCACAGCTTGTCACCCGTCTTGGCGTTTAGCGCGTACACGTTGTTGTCGTAGGAGCCGATATAGACCAACCCCTCAGCCACGGCGGGCGAGGAAGAATTGTCATAATTGCCTACGGTATACGTCCACAGTGGGGTGCCATTGCTGGCATCCACTGCGTTCACGGTGTAGTTGTCCGCGCCGAAATACAACACCCCATTTGCCAGGGCAGCCGAGGAGTATACCCAGCCGCCGGGTTGGTAGCTCCATAACAAAGCACCGGTGCTGGCATTCAGCGCGTAAAAGACCGCGTCGCCACCGCCGACGTACACCTCCCCATTCGCTACGGTGGGCGAGGTACCCACATATTGGCCGGGAGTGGTGAGGTACTTCCACAGCAGTGCGCCGGTGTCGGCTTTCAGTACGTAAATGTAGCTGTCCTTCGAGCCAACATAGACCAGGCCGTTCGCCACGGTGGGCGAGGAGTAGACCTCGCCGCCAGTGGTGTACTTCCACAGCAGTGCGCCATTGCTGGCGTTCAGGGCATAAACGTTGTTGTCCTGCGAGCCAACATAGACCAAGCCGTTCGCCACGGCCGGCGCGGTGTAGACCGCGCCGCCAGTAGTGTACTTCCACAGCAGTGCGCCATTGCTGGCGTTCAGGGCATAAACGTTGTTGTCCTCCGAGCCGACATAAACCACTCCATTCGCCACGGCGGGCGAGGAAACGCCTATTGCGCCGCCGGTGGCGTAGCTCCACTTCAAGACGAGGTTCTTAACATTTTCGACTGTCAGAACCTTGCCACAGTTCAGAGCCGTGGCACAGGAGTTCGAGCGCGTCATGTTGGTCCGGTGGAACTCGGTCCAATCGCCACCGCCGTCGCCCGCTGGCCGCTGGCACCATGCCATGGACACGAAGCACGTACATAGAATCAAAATCGAGATGCTGATGCGTTTCATAACGAACCTCCAAAAGCAAACTGGACTGGCAAAAATACCGTTACCAAAAGTGCGGCCCACGCGCCTCAAAGAGTGCTGCTCCGCATTCAGCGGAAACTGGCATCGGAGGGGGATCTATGAAGACATCACTAATCAGAAACTTGACATAAACCAGGGCGTCCTGTCAGTGCCGTGGCTCACGTCTGGATGTGCGGCGATGGCCAAGAGCCAGGCGCAAAGCAGGAGTCACTGTCGAAAAATCGCCATTTCGCAAGTAACGGTTAATAGCTAAGCGGGGGTTTCTGAAACACAAAAAGGCGGGCCATTGGCCCGCCTTAAACTTTGCTGAAAATCAGACTACTTCGCCGCGCCGACGGCCTTCACCCGTTTGCTGAGGCGGGACTTGTAGCGGCTGGCGGTGTTCTTGTGCAGGATGCCCTTCTGCGTGCCCTTATCCAAAACGGAAACCGTAGCGCGATAGGCGGTCTGGGCGGCAGCCTTGTCACCCTTGGCAATGGCCTCGCGCAGGGAACGTAACGCACTGCGCAGACGGGACTTATTGGCGCGATTGCGCGTAGTTTTGGTCTCGGTTTGACGCGTACGCTTGAGCGCCGAAAAATGGTCTGCCATGTTTTGCTGTAATCCTTGTAGGAAATCTCGACGTGAGCCGGATAGTTGATTCTACCGGAAGGCGACCTATTCGAGCAACCCGACTGGCGTGATGTCCGCAAACAGAGCGGGCACGAAGCTGCACGGTACGGCAGCTGCACACCGCAATGTGCGCCGCTGAGAAAATGTTTACATACCGTCCCTCCTCCCCTACAATCGCGGCACTATGTTACTCGTCACATTTCACGGCGGCAGTAGCAGCAGTGACAGCGGTAGCAGCGACAGCGGAAGCGGCAGTAGCGGGAGCAGCAACAGCAGTGACAGCAAGCCAGTTAACAACATCTACGGCTATTCCACGAAAGACGGCACACTGGAAACCAAAGCGGCATTGCATGGTGTGCCCAGTAACGTGCAGCTCGACGAGCTTCGCGCCATGGCGATCTATGATGGCAATCTCTATGTAGTCAACGGATCCAAAACCCACAGTTACGTTTTTGGTTTCAAGGGACCACCAAAGAGCGGGCCGGAGTTCGACTACCTCGACACCGTGATCGGCCCCGGCCAGTCGATCATGCATCCTTTTGCGGTCGCGTTCGATCCATCGTCGGCAAATTGCTACGTGTCGGACCAGGACAGCAACGTTGTGGCGCAAGTGGACCTCAAGGTCGGCAAGCATGGTTCCGTGACCGGCAAGCTCGGGAAGGACTGCCAGTCCAAATTTCTAAAGGGCAAATATCCGTCGCACAAGTTCCTGGATGGCACTTTCGTCGCCTCGCAGAACGGCGATCTGGTTGGGGTAGCGAAGGTCGCCCCGGATGTGAGCGCAGCCGATGGCGGATTGGGCGTGAAAGGTTCGGGTAAACCGCTGGCGCCCGCCAATTCGGTGCGCGACGTCGCGATCGCCAACGGCATCCTCTTCGTATGCGACGAAGTGGATAAGCAGATCAACATGTACAACCTGACTGACGGCACCTTCCTTGGCGCCTCGCCATCTTCGGGATCGGGATCGTTGAACGGGAGCAGCCCCACTCACCTGGCGATCAACGGCGGAGTTTGGGTGAGCGCCGACGCGAACCTCTATTGGAGTGCCCTGCCTGCCTCGGCATCAGGAGCGTCTCTATCGTTTCAGCAGGTCACGATTATTGCACCGTCAAACAACAAAATCGGCGGCATCTCCTTCGACGACTCTGGCAACGTTTACGTGATATTTCAGCAGGGCACCGGCGGCACAGGATCGGGGACGATTGGGAAGTACGCCGTGACGGCGGGCTCGCCCCCGTCGCTTTCCAATGGCACGACTTTTGCAACGATGAACGACGACACACCCGAGTTTTGTTTGTGGGTTTCAGACAGCAACTGGCCCAGTTAAAGGGAACGTGTGAGAACTCAGGTTTTGTATTCTTTCCGATCCGGATACCGCGGCGTGAGGCTAGGAGCTTCGCGACCAGCCACTAGCTACTGGGTGCCTTCTCCCACCGTGATCTTCGTATCGGTGCGGAATTTCTTGTAGTCGCGGAAGGTCTGCTCTACGTCTTCGTTGTAATTCTTCAAGAGTGCCAAGCGGACATCCACATGAGCCGACACGTGTTTCGGAAGCCAAACCTCGTCATTCACTCGCGTGGTCTCGACGACAATGCGTGTGCCCTTGTGCAAACGCGCCAGAAACAGACCGAATGAAATCGTGTCGGTGGTTGTAACGTCGATTTTCACCCATTGCGTCTCCGACTTGTCGATCCAGATTCGTCCTTTCAGCTTGGGCAGCACTTTGGCTTCCCGGCGTTTCGGCTCGTAGCCGGGGCGGGGAGTGGCATCCAGCACCCAGGTGTCCCGCCCATCGAGAAGCTCGGAGCCAACCAGTCGGAAGTTGTAGGCGTCGGCTATCTCCAGCACAAACTTGCGGTCGTCTTCACGTTCCTTCTCTTCTTTTTCCAGCCTCTTGCGGCGGTCGGAGTCCGATTCGTTTTTGCGCTTATCGGTAATCTTCTGGATTCGCTCTTCCTCTTTCTTCGCCTCTTCTGCTGACAGTGGCTTGTCGTCCTTGGCGATCTTTCGCTCAACCTGTTCTCCGTAGATCACCAGGACCTCCGAAGTGGTCGATTCCACCTTCTTGACCTTGCCGTTGCCGTCGAGCCTGTGCTCCTCTTCGCGTTCGATGTAGGTGTAATCGCGCAACCGCTTATCATTTTCAAGGTCCTTCTCGGCGACCCGGCGCAACAATTCCCGGATCTGTTCCTGCGAGACTGTTCCTGTCGAGTCGGGCTTGAGATCAATCGCGGCTGGCGACGGTGGGGCCGTTTGCGGAGACGGCGAAGCTGGCGGTTGCTCGGCCGGGGAAGCCTGGGGTACAGACGATGGTGTAGGGGCCTTCTGCCCGGATGCGAAGGCAACGAGAAGCATCAGGGCGAGGGTCTGGCGGAGAAGGGAACGCATTGTCATATCTACGCAAACAGGTGCTTTGCGGTTCAGTTTGGCAGGTCGGCTTTGCAATGGCAAACATGAACAAGATGGGCAGCATTGTGCTCCCTTTTCCAAGTGTCCGGCATCCAAATAATGGGGAAGTCGGCGAGTTCGCGGGAGCGAATTCGGACCGTCAACCAAATTGCTTTTTATTGATTTGACTCTGTCCCAATTCGGGGATACGCTAGCGGCCAATGAGAGTTGTTTTTCCCGTGGGCGATCTTCCGGCCTCGACCCGTACCACCGCACAACCTTGCCATGCATCCGAATCGTCAGACCGAGGCGGTTGGTCTGTCACGACCGGTTCCGCTTTCGGAATCCCGAGGCTTCAACGATCCCAATCCACAAGGGGCGCGAATTGTCCCGATACCCACGGAGGCTGACTTCCGACTCTAGATGAAAAAGAACATCGAAATAAGCCCGAACATCGAAACCCTATTTGGTACCCGAGACGAAAACTTGCGCCTGCTGGAAGATGGTTTGAATGTCGCCATCGCCATGCGGCCCGATTCCATCGAGATTGAGGGAGCGGCCAGCGACGTGGGTCGCGCGCAGCAGGTGTTTGCCGACTACCAGCACCTGCTGCGCAACGGTTTCACGTTTGTGAACGGCGATCTCGGCGCCATGATTCGCGTCTTGACCTCCGATCCGACAGCCACTTTGCGTGGACTGGCGGAAGCCGGCAAACAGCGCTCGTTTGGCAAGCGCAGCGTGCAGCCCAAGAGCATTAACCAGCGGCGCTACCTCGAGGCCATCGAAAACAGTGACATGGTGTTCGGCGTCGGCCCTGCGGGAACCGGCAAGACGTATCTCGCGGTGGCGATGGGGATCGCGGCGCTGATGTCGAAGCGCGTGAATCGCATCGTGCTGGCGCGGCCTGCCGTGGAAGCCGGCGAGCGCCTGGGCTTCCTGCCCGGAACCTTGCAGGAAAAAGTCGATCCGTACCTTCGTCCTTTGTACGACGCCTTGTACGACATGCTCGAACCCGACAAGGTGGATCGCTACCTGGAGAAGAACATCATCGAGATCGCCCCCATTGCGTTCATGCGCGGGCGCACGCTGAACGATGCGTTTGTCATTCTCGATGAAGCGCAGAACACCACGTCGGAGCAGATGAAGATGTTCGTGACCCGCCTGGGCTTCAACTCCAAGGCGGTCATCACCGGCGACATCACCCAGATCGATCTGCCCAACGCCAGCCGCAGCGGAATGGTGGAGGCGGTCGAGATCCTGCGCAACGTCGAAGGCATTCGCTTCTGTTACTTCGACGAGGGAGACGTGGTGCGCCATCACCTGGTGCAGCGCATCATCCGGGCGTACGACGATTACAAAGGCCGCAACGAACAGTTGTCGCTGTCGCTGGAAATCAAGAACGGCAATGGCTTCGCCACAGCGCGCAGCAGCGATGGACGGGTGCATACGACCAGCATCGAGCAGGAGACTTCGCTGGCGGAGATACCTTCGGCGGAAGCGTCTCCTCCGGTACAAAATCGCATCGCTGAGTAAATTCTTGCTACCATGATATGGGAGGGCTTTCACATGCCCTCCCATTTGTACTTGAAACGGAAGTGATCATTCTGGAGCACGAAACCGAAGGGACCAGCGCGCGGGCGCTCAGCCTGTTTGCCGCGAAAGCTCAGCGAGCGGTCGGATTGCGCGGCGAAGTCAACATTCGCATCGCCTCAAGCCGCGAGCTGCAGGAACTGAACCGCCGCTTTCGCAAGAAGAACCAGCCCACCGATGTTCTGTCTTTCCCGTCGGAAACGCCCAAGCTCGCCGGCGACATCGCCATCTCAGGCGAGATCGCTGCGGCGAATGCCGCTGAAATGGGCCACTCGCCGCAAACCGAATTGAAGGTCCTCATCCTGCACGGATTGCTGCATCTCGCCGGTTACGATCACGAAACCGACGATGGCGAGATGCGAACTCGCGAAACCACCTTGCGCCGCAAACTCGGCTTGCCGGTCGGACTGATCGAGCGCGCCCACGCCAGCCTCCCGAAGAACGCCGCCGTCGAAAGCGCATCCGCAAGTCGACCGGCTCCAAGAGCCGCGGAGGCGTCAGGAAATGAGCCTTCCGTTAGTCATCCTGCTGCTGGTCTTGATGGCGCTTGCTGGCGCTGGTCTCCTACGTGGACCGCCTTTACACGGAGATGGGCCAGTTCTTAGGGCGGGAGTTCCAGGAGAACATCGACGCCTACGAGCATCACGTCGAGCCCAGGCTGCGCGTGAGCCGCGAACGGGCCGCGCTCTCGATGGCCGTGCTGACGCAGATGTGCATGGCCAGCATTGGCGTGCTCATCGGCTACGTGCTGTTCATGGAAAAGCGCTGGGTGGTGCTGGACCTGGTGCAGGCGGCGGTGAGTCTCATCTTCATCATCGTCATCTTCAATCGTTTGCTGCCGTATTTATTTTTCGTGCGCACCCGGGGTGAGTGGCTGGTGCGTTGGGTTCTCGTTTTGCGGACGCTCATCTATCTTGCCGTGCCGGTGACCCTGATACTTGGCTTCGCGTTGTCGGTTGCGTCGCTGTCCAAGGAACATGCCGGACCGCAGCCCGAGCATCCGTCCGAGGCGGTGGACGCGCTGATCGAAGCCGGTCAGGAAGAAGGCATTCTGGAGGAGAGCGACCGCGATCTTATCCAGTCGGTCGTCGAATTCGGCGACAAGACGGTGCGGGAGGTGATGACGCCCCGGCCCGAGATCGTCGCGGTTCCCATCAATACGACTATCGAGGAATTCACCGAGCTGGTGAAGAAGTATCCCTATTCGCGCATACCGGTGTATGAGGGCGATATCGACCACATCAAAGGCATCGTGTACGCGAAGGACCTCTTGCAGGTCCTGGATACGGACGCGCGAACCAAGACGGTGCGCGACTTGATGAAGACCGATGTGTACTTTGTTCCGGAAACCAAGCTGGGCAGCGAACTGCTGCGCGAGATGCAGCGCGACAACATCCGCATGGCCATCGTCATCGACGAGTACGGCGGAGTCGCGCGGCCTGGTGACCATTGAGGACCTGGTGGAGGAGATCGTAGGCGAGATCCGCGACGAGCACGAAAAGTCTGAGGTCGTGAAGGAGAGCGAGTCCTCGTATATCTTCAACGGCAACACCGACGTGGACCTGCTGGAGAAATTGCTCGGCGTGCGGCCCGATGAGAAAGAAGCGACCACGATTGCCGGACTGGTAAGCGAACTCGCCGGACACATACCCAAGGCGGGTGAAGTCTTCGAGGAAAACGGATTGCGCTTCGAAGTGCTGGAATCCACCGAACGCCGCGTCGATCGCGTGCGTGTTAGTCTGCAGACGAGTCCTGCCTCCCAGCAGGTCCAAAGCTGACATGGCATTTCGCTCCGGATTCGTCTCCATCATCGGCCGCCCCAACGCAGGAAAATCCACGCTGCTGAATGCGCTGGTCGGCGAGAAGCTCGCCATCGTGACGCGCAAGCCGCAAACCACCCGCAATCGCATTCAGGGAATCATCAATGTCGAGCGCAAGACCAAACGCCCCGCCGGACAAATCGTTCTGGTTGACACTCCCGGAGTTCACAAGCCCATCAACTCGCTGAACCGGCGCATGATGAAGGAAGTGTATGACGCGCTGGAAGGCTGCGATCTGCTGCTGCTGATCGTGGATGCGACCGCGAAGTTCGGCACCGGCGACAAGTTCGTGCTCGACATCGTGAAGAAGAGCGGCCAGCCCTGCTTCCTGCTGCTGAACAAGATCGACGTGCTCGACAAACAAAAGCTGCTGCCGCTGATCGCGGAATACAAAGAACGTCATGAATTCGCCGAGGTCATCCCGATTTCGGCGATGAAGCGCGAAGGCCTCGACGCATTGCTGGATTCGGTGATGAAGGCGCTTCCCGAAGGCCCGCGATATTTTCCCAAAGACCAGATCACCGATCAGCCGGAGCGGTTCCTGGTGGCGGAATTGATTCGCGAGCAGGTGCTGTTGGCAACCGAGCAGGAAGTTCCCTATGCGACGACGGTGCTGATTGACCAGTATCAGGAGGGCGATCGGCTGACGCGCATCGCAGCCACCATCTACTGCGAGCGTGAAGGGCAGAAGGCGATCCTGATCGGCAAGCAAGGCTCAACGCTGAAGAAAATCGGGACGGCGGCGCGGCTGCAAATCCAGGGATTGCTCAACACCAAAGTTTTTCTCGAACTCTTCGTCAAGGTGCGTGCCGGCTGGCGCGATTCGCGCGACTTCGTGCAGGAGACCGACTGGCGAACGCAGCTACAGAACATGTCGACGGTTCAGCAGAACGAAGAGCCTGATTCGGACTTGTAGGGCCTAGCTGGCCACGATGTAGTAGCCTTTGGAATCGGGGAATGCCAATCTGGGCGCCTCAACTGGCACTCAAAAACTGACGCCCGCCTCAAGCACTACCGTCGGATCGGTAAAGCCGGCATTGAAAATATAGGTCGTAAATTCCCACTTCTTATGGGACACACCCACCAGGAACCCGCGCTGCACGTCGAGGCTGGTCTGGAAAGCCTTGGTGTGTTGCGCCACCAGACCCACGCGAAACCAGTCTAGCGGCGAGTATGTAAGTTGCGGCCAACTGTAGTAGAAGTTGCCGGATTTATGCGTCGTATCGAATACATATTCATTGGCGATCGACAGCTCAATCTTCTTGTAGGTGAGCGAGGCCTCACAGCCGGGCGCGATCCCGTTGGTTCTCCCGAAAACGCCGCCGATCATCGGCGTGACCTCCAGTACCAGCTTCTTGCCGGCGCTGAAGTTGTAGCCCACCCACAACGATCCCGTGCGCAGGTTCTCGTAGTTGTAGCGCGCCTCCAGATGCAGCCAATTGCGATCCGCTGTGAAAACTGGATCCACGTAGGATTGATCGTCCGGAACGATGTAGCCATCGACCGTGAGATTGTAGGCCCACGGGTCCTTCGCGGCAGCGGGCGCAGCGGCCGGCGGCTCCTGGCCGAATAGGTAGCCGCTCAACAGAACCACCATGGCAAGTACAGCGAGTTGTTGCGTGGCTCTCATCCCCCGAGCGCCATCGTCATCGCAACCATCGCCATGCCAACGACCACCATCGCCAGACCTACCCTTCCCGGACGGAAGCCCGAGTAGCGTCCGAACGCATAGCCCGACATGAACAGCATGGCGATGGCAATGCCGTTGGAGACGCGCAGCGCCAGCCGAGCCTCGTGGATGAAGATAAACGGTGTCACCACCGGGAAGGTGGACAGGAAAACCACCAGGAAAACGCCCAAGGCGGCGAGCCAATCGTGCCTGCCCAGACGGGGATGCGCCGGCGGTTCAGGCAGGCGAATCAGTGTCTCCCGCATTGCCGCGAATTCCGCCTCCGGCAGCACGGACGCCAGCGACGGCGGCAACGCATCGGCAATGATGCGATGCGCCTCGGCACGGTCGGCGGCTCTGGCGCACGGCACGCAGCGCCAGGATGTTGTGCCCCCGCTCGCTGAGGCAGCCCATCAGGTAAAACAACGCGTCAATGATGCCCCAGGCCAGATTGCATCCCAGCGCGGCGATCAGCATCTTGCGGACATCGCTGCGCCCTGCGTCGGCGACGCTGAACGAGCAGGTGAAGGAGAGCACCATGATCAGCCCGAACAGCACTTCCGAGATGCGCTCCATGGGATCGAGCAGACGTTTGCGGGATTTGATCGAGTCGTCAGGCATCGTCAGGGATAGGTCCGCGCGAAGCCGCGCTTCTGAGCTCGCTAATGCGGTCATTCCGGGCTCGTCTGGGTTTGGCATGACTCGGACGGAGCTATCGCCGCTCCATCACTCCTCCAGCTTCACTGGTACTCCGGGGCGTCGGGTGCCAGCGATGCGATCTTTCGCGTATAGAGGCCGATGCCGGGCATTGCGCTTAGTCCATGGGCAAAGATGCTAAGCAGCACGGTTGCTTCCAGCGCGTAACGGATGGTGGGCTCACCCGGGAAATGCGTCTCCTGCTCCAGATAGACCAGGCCAAGCACAATCGACGCCAGGCCGCGCGGCCCGAACCAACCCATGAAGGCTACGCTCGCCGCACTGAGACGCGTGCCGATGAGCGCGATTGCCACCGGCAACATCCGCACCAGCGTCAGGCTTAGAAGCGCGTATATCCAAGATGCCGCGCTGAAATGCGGCCAATCCCGCACTGCCGCCATGCCAAACAGGAAGAACACGGCAAGGTTCAGCAACTGTCCCCACTCCTCCGCGAACTCGACGCTGTGCTTACCGGCTTCCTTGAATCCGATCTGTACCGCCAAGCCAGCGACGAACGCCGCGATGAACATGCTTGCGCCAACCATGTCGGACACTACCAGGCAAAGCAGCGGCAATGCGACCACGCCGATCTGTTCGAACGATTCCGCGATCCACTGCTTGCGGCGCGCCAGGCCTAGCAACCATCCGCCGCCGAGGCCGATGGCCAAGCCGACAAGTACGCCAAAGCCAAGCTGCTCCACGATGAACTCCACCAGGCTGCCTTTTCCACCTTCGATTTTGGCGGCTTCGATGGCGATGAAGAACAGGAGGAACGGGACGGAAAGTCCGTCGTTGAGGCCGGCTTCCACATTGAGCGCCTGACGGATGCGCATCGGCACGCGCGGGCTGTTCACGATAATCTGCCCCAGGCCGGCGTCGGTCGGCGCAAGGATAGCGCTCAGAATTCCAGCTTCCCAGATAGACAGCTGCGGAAACACCAACCGCGCAACGACTGCCCCCAGAACAATCGTCAGCAGCATGCCAGTGCTCAGCAGCCGCGCCGGCAGGGTCTTGATACTACGCAAAACATTTAGGTCGGTGCGGCTGGCATCCGTGAAGAGCAGCATCACCAGGCCGACTTCGGCAATATGAAGTGCGGCGTTAGCGGTGAACCCCGCCCTCAGAATTCCTTGCAACGTGGGAAACATAAGCATTCCCGCGGCCGTGAACACGATGGGAGCGGTGACGATCGTCTGTTCCAGTCGCCGCGACAGCAGACTAAAGAGAAACAGCAGCAAGACGAAGACGGCCAGAGGAATCATGAATATTACCTTTCCAGCACCACTTCCAAGACCGGGATCTCCTGTATGAATAAAGCCTTGTCACAAACAAAGCAGTGATGGAGGTCACACGCTGGACCGATTATGCTTGGATTACGGACGACCAGGAAGTTGGCTCTACTTGATAGGTGGCGACAACAGGCCACTGCACAAATAATCGGCAAATGAGGCGGTGGAAAGCTGCATGTGGCGAGCCGCGCGCCGAAGTGTTGGTGACTATCTATAGCACCCTCAGCGGGCTGTAGCCCGCTCCTTTCGCCGGGCCAAAACCCTGGCTCAACCTGGAGCCGTATCTGACTGCTTAGCGGTGGCGGAGCAATGTTGAATGTCTGCCGGTACTGCTTCACGACGTCCTCCAGCCGGTCGTAGTGGGAATCCTCGCCAAGCAACTCCCAGAACCGGTAGCGTGCTCTGGTATTGAGCTCATCCATGATTTCCGTAACGACCAGCCGTATTCCTCTCGCCTTCAACTTCGCGTACACCGACCGGAGGGTCTCCGCCGCGGAATAGTCGACATCGTCCACCGCGGACGCATCGATGCAGAGCCAGCGCAAAGGCGGCTCCACGGTGTTCGCGAGAAATGAGATCTCCTCCGCGAGCTGCTGGCAATTCGCGTAGTACATGCTGTGGGTGAATCGGTAGACGACCAGTCCCGGTGCCGCCGAGGAGGCCTTGGCCACAGGCTCCGGCTGCCAACCGCCCGATTCGCCCGGCCGAAGCACCGCGTTCTTCGGTCGATACCCGTATCGCGTGTGACCGACGAGCGACAACGCAATGGCGAGCAGTATCCCCTGTTCGACACCGACGATCACTACCGTTAACGCGGTGATCAGTGCCAACCAGAACTCCGTTCGCCTTTGATCGAATACCCTCCGCATCCCAGCGACATCGATCAAGCCGACCCCAATCAGAAACACAATCGCCGACAAGGCCGCTTCTGGCAGGTAGGTCAGTGCTCCGGTCAGAAAAAGCAGGATCAGCGCCACCATCGCCGCCATCACTAGGAGCGATAGTTGGCTGCGGCCACCGGCGTCGTCCACGATTTGGGTCTTCGTTGGGCTCCCGTTGACGACGAAGGTACCGGACAGGCCGGCGCCAATATTGGCAAGGGCCAGACCGACCAGGTCGGTGTTCTCGCTGAAATTCTCGTCGTAGCGCGTGGCGAAGGCGCGGGAGGTCGCCGCGCTCTGTGCCAGGATCACCACGAACATCGCGAAGGACGTGGGAAGCAATGCCGCCATGACTGTCCAGTTCCAGTCCACCTTGGGCAGGCCGAGATGTGGCAGACCACTGGGAACGGCTCCGACTATATGCACTTGCTTGTCGAGTCCGAACGCCCAGGTTACGACCACGGCGCCGATCGCCGCGATAAGCGCTCCCGGAATCTTCTTCGAAACCATTTTGAGGCCGACGATGATCGCCAAAACGCTAAGCGCCACCGTCAGTTCGTAGCGGTTGACCTGCCCGAGCTGTTGCAGGTCGTTCCAGAACTTCCCCAAGGTGCCATGGCCGCCACCCTTCAAGCCCAGCATACCGGCGATCTCCCCCAGCGCGACCTGAACACCGACCCCGGTCAGGAATCCGATCAACACGGTGCGCGAGAGGAAGTCCGCCAGGAATCCCAGGCGCATGATGCGCGCCAGAATTAAGAAACCCGCGGCCATCAACGCAAGCAGGCCGGCCAATGCCATGTATTGCTCCGAACCGATGGCGGCAATCCCCACCATGGCGCTGGCAAGGATCGCCGCCGTCGCCGAATCGGCGCCCACCACAAGGTGCCGTGAGGAGCCGAACAAAGCGAACAACGTCGTGGGGATGAGCATCGTGTAGAGACCCGTGATCAGCGGGGTGCCGGCGATCTTGGTGTAGCCCATTACTTCTGGGACGGCAATTGCGGCAAGCGTGATACCGGCAAGAATTTCGGCCGGGATCTGAGTGGTCGTGATCGGCAACAGCCCCTGAAGGATGGGGAAGCGGTGGCGAGCGGGATGATCGTGTGCTGATGTCATTGCAATCCCCTTATTGAAGAGCTTCGATTCCGCACGGAAGATGGCCGGCGGTGCGTACCAACGTTGACTCCAGGACGTCCGCCCGACCCATGGCTTCGGAGAACCGACTTAAGATGGACAGATACGGCGATCCACTCACTTTGCTTCCTCGAATACAGCCTTGACCTTTCCGGCGCGAATGGCGCGTTTGAACGCGGCGTGGTCCTTCTCATTCTGGTCAGCGTAGGCAACGGAGAACGCGGCCAGTGACTTGTCGAACACGTCGCTCTTGCCCAGGTAGCCGCTGATCAGCGCGGGTTCACCGGAGCGCGCATGGGAAAGCGCCAGCGAGTAGCCGCAACACTCGACGAAAATGATCATCCTTGACCTGTCGTACGTCTCGACGGGAAGCTTGATTTTGACGTCCCTCAGCTGGCGGACATAGTAGTGACGTCTTCCTATCCCACCCTCGGTCCAGCCGAGGAAAATGTCGCTGGCCGGCTGCATGAGCCGGTGACCGTTCACAACGCGTTCTCCGTGATTCGAATAGACGCTCTTCCCCGCATAGTCCTCCAGGACCGAGGCGCGAGCCTCCTTGATCTGGAGAATGAGAGGATCACCTTCCGCGTCCGTCAGCAAGAGCACCCAGCAGGAGGTGCCAACGCTCCCGACGCCGACGACCTTGTGCGCGGCATCCTTAATTTCGTAGCGATCGAGTAACACGCGAGAGGCAGGCACTAAGGACTGCCGGTACCGGGCGAAAGCCTGCATGATTTTCCGCTGGATCTCTCCCAGGGACTGACCTTTCCAGTGGAAGATCGTCGGAGGCTGGTCTTTGATAATCGGCGACCCCCCTGCATCGTCTACGAGCTCCGGGAAGAGGCCTTCTGAGGTGCTGCTCTCACGCGCCTTGGCAACTCTCTTTGTAGCTTTGTGGCGGATCGCGGCATCTTTGACGCCCGAGATCAGCATTTCAAGCTCGACCTCGAGGTACCACAAATCCCGCACCTTCATTTTGCTGAATGCGGCCATGTGCTCGCGGTAGGACCGGACACAAGCGAGGACCGCATCCTTGGCGGCGGATTCGCTGAGCCCGTTGTCGCGACATGCGACTACGATGCTCGCCGCAAGACGCTTGAGGTCCCACTCCCAGGGTGCAGGAAGCGTTTCATCGAGGTCGTTGATGGCGAAAATGAGTCGCCTCTCTGGGGTGGCGAGACCCCGAAAATTGACCAGGTGGGAATCTCCGCCGCATTGCACGCGGACGCCGGTGGAAGGAGTGCCCGCCAGATCATCCGCCATGGCGAGTGCCGAGCCCCGGTAGAAGGTGAAGGGAGACTGCACCATGCGTCCATGGCGAAGGGGAACGAGATCGGGGAGTCGCCCCGCATCGGCCTTCAGCACCAGGCGAACCGGGTCAGGCCGGTTGTGCGGCGGCTTCCATGCGGCGTGCGAGTCGCGCGGACACTTGTCACGCAAAGCTTTGCCTATCGCCTTGAGCCCGTCTAGCGAGTGCTGTGCCTGAAAGGATTGGAGCTCGGTCTTGACGGGTTGGCGGGACTTTGGCGGCGCGAGCGTGGCTGCGTGTGACATGGTGACGCTCCCATACAGGGCCTCTAACACAGACCGAGGCCTCCTATATGAGTAACGCGTTTGTCACAAACAACTCTGTGATGGCGGTCACATAATGGACGATCGTGGCAGACGAAGTCCCAACCAGAATCCCCAATCTCGCGGGACGCCTCCTATCTATTAGTGCAGAGAGGTAGACGCCTCAAGCAAGGTTGGTGTTCGGCAACCGATCTCTAACCTACACCTTTCAGGTTGTCGAGTGCAGTGATCTCACGACATTTTCTTCATAAAACCTATGAGAATTCCAGACACAATTGTTTGACATCCATTTCACAAGACTGTGACGTCCGAAATGGCTGTTAGTTTGTCTAACACTCTGTCCATCGCATTCATTGTTACGGTCAATAAGAAACACCGTGCAAGTAGATCGAATGGTGGGCAGAGGAGAAGAGATGAAAAACAATTTGTGCAGACTGGTAGCGCTGGCGTTGTTTACGTTCGCGCTCGGAGGTGCAGCCTTGGCGCAAGACTATGGGCACAAGGTTCGCGCTGATATTCCTTTCAACTTCTACGCGGGAAACAAACTCATGCCCGCCGGAAACTACACCTTCGCGACTAATATTGCGAACCATAATGTGGAGATCGGCCAGAGCGCAAAGGGCCCCGAGTCCTTTCTTCAGGGATCGCCATACGATGGCTTAAAAAACGGGCTCGCAGTACTGACCTTCCGCACCAACGGAGACGGAGTCTATGCTCTGCAGAAGGTACAAGGGGAAGACTTTGGCGTCAGCTTCAACGCTGACAAGGTGCTGTCCCACTTGGCAGTGAACTCACCAGCCGACGCCACCCGGACGGTGATAGCCCAGTTAGTGAGGTAAGCCCTAACGAAGCCCTCTGAACTGTGGACCGGAGGCAAATGTCCGGTCCCGGTTCCCGGGTGGCCTAAAGCGGGATAAAGGTAGCACATAGGCCGGAGTTTCCGCTGTGATTCCAATACGTTCGCTATGCTATAGAGATCTTTCGAGTCCTCGCTGCGCTTGTCGCTCGGATGACAGCCAAGAATTTATCAATGCGGAGCGTCGGTCGTCGTCTTCTCCGTCTTGGCTTTCTTGGCTGCAATCGCCTTGTCTACCCACTCGTCCGCGGCCTTCAGATCAGCCTTGCGGGCGTCCGGTTGGTCGCACTCATATTCGGCGCGCTCGCGGTACAGCAGATTCATGTAGGCCATGGCATCGTCGTCATCGGGCTTTAGCTGCAGCGTCTTCTCCAGCGATTGAATTCCATCGTCGACATAATGCTGGCTCTGCGTCCGTAAGGAAGCGCATGCCGCCGGGTCGCTGATCATTTCGCTGTCGGTCAAGTGCATCTCGTCCCGCATCTTGACGCGTGGTGGGTAAGCCATGGTCCAGTCGATGAGCGCCATCGAATAATAATTGTGCGCGTCATCGGGGTTGAGCTCGATGGCCTTCATGTAGTACTCGCGAGCATCATCCCACCGCTTCATGTTGAAGCTCAAGGAAGCGATGGAGACGGTACTGCGGTAGCGCTGTTGATCGGTGGGGTCGTCCTTGAGAACGGTCTTGAACTCGGCAATCGCCTGCGTTGCCAACTCGACATTGGCCGCCGACTCATCGCCGGGAATGTATTGCTGTGCGAGGGAATTCGCCAGAAACGCGCGCGCCGGGGTCGAGGTGGGATCGAGCGTGAGCGCCTTTTGAAAGTGTTCTGCGGCTCCCTTGTAGTTGGAGAACTTGTAGGCGAGGATGCCGGCCTGTATTTCCGCCGCCGCCGATGTCTCTTGTGCGAAAAGAAGCGGAGAGCAGGAAAGCAGGATGAGGACCATGGCGACGAAAGCGGCACGAACGGGTCTGCGCCACGATAGAGCACCGGCCCGGAAGCAGTTATGATCGACGGTTATTAGCATTTGCAATGTCATATCAACCAGTAAGTTTATTGGGAACGGACCGTGTGCGGGGCTGGTTTTGCGTAATCCGTTCTCCCTCCCGGCTCAAAACGAGTTCTCACATACTCCCTGCCAGTTCGCGTAATCCGAATGCCGCGTTTTCAGCAGTCCAAAAGCCATCGACCTCAACATTCTCGATGGGGCGTTAAACTCTTCCCCACTCACAAGATCCACCCAGACGCTGGGAACACGACTGACCCCTAACCCCTATCCCCTGCCCCCTACTCCTTCACCGCAATCCCCAATGTTTTCATCTTGCGATACATGTGGCTGCGTTCCAGTCCCAGCACCTCGGCGGTACGGCTGACGCTGCCGTGGTTTTCGTCCAGCTTCTTCAGGATGTAGTCGCGTTCATAGGCGGCGCGGGCCTGATGCAGGCTGGAGAAATCGCCAATGCTGCGGCGGCCACTCTCGCGGTAAACCAGTGTCGGCAGGTGCTTGCGTTCCAGTTTCGCCACCGTGGGATTCATAATGACGATGCGTTCAATCAGGTTGCGCAATTCGCGAACGTTACCCGGCCACGAGTAGCGCATGAGGGAATCGAGGGCGTCGTCGGAAATTTCCTTCGGACGGCGGTTGTAGGTCTGGGAAAATTCTTTCAGGAAATATCGCGCGATCTGCGGAATGTCCTCTTTGCGTTCGCGCAGCGGCGGCACATAGAACGGAATCACGTTCAGGCGGTAGAAAAGATCTTCGCGAAAGTTCCCCTTGGAGATCTCCTCTTCCAGGTCCTTGTTGGTGGCCGCGATCACGCGGGCGTCCACCGTGATCGGTTCTTCTTCGCCGACTGGCGCAAAACGTCCTTCGTCGAGTGTCCGCAACACTTTTGACTGCGTTTTTAGGCTCATGTCGCCGACCTCGTCGAGGAAGAGCGTTCCTCCGTCGGCCTTCTGGAATTTGCCATCTTTGTCGACGGCGGCGCCAGAGAACGCGCCCTTGCGATGTCCGAACAGCTCGCTCTCGATGAGATCCTCGGGAATCGCCGCGCAGTTGACTTCGACGAACATGGCGTCTTTGCGCAGACTCTGCGCATGGATGGCGCGGGCCGCCAGTTCTTTGCCTGTGCCGGATTCGCCGTAGATCAACACGCGGCCGTTGGTCGGTGCCATCAGGGCGATCTGCTGGCGTAGCGCCTTCATCGGAATGCTGTCGCCGACAATGACGCTTCGTGCCTGGAACTGTTTCTTGTATTCCAGGTTCTCGCTGCGCAGGCGTTTGGCCTCGATGGCGTTCTTCAGAACGATCAACGTCCGCTCAATGGACAGCGGTTTCTCGAGGAAATCGAAAGCGCCCAGCTTGGTGGCACGCACGGCTGTCTCAATGTTGCCATGCCCCGAGATCATGATGATCTCTGGGTGGTCCTCAGTCTCGACCAGCTTTTCCAGCGTTTCGAGACCGTCGAGGCCTGGCAGCCAGATGTCGAGCAGTACCACATCGACCGATTTGCGGCGGAGCGTGTCCAGGCACTCCTCGCCGCTTCCCGCGAGTAGCGTCTTGTAGCCCTCATCCTCCAGCACGCCTTGCAGCGCGCTGCGGATCTGGGACTCGTCATCCACGATCAGAATGGTTTGCATTTTGCTGGACCGCCGCTGCGGCGATGTCCTGCGCCACCGGCAACTCTACAATAAACCTTGTTCCCACCGGCGAATTCTCTTCCACGCGAATCGATCCATGATGATCTTCCACGATGCGGCTAACGATCGCGAGACCGAGACCGGTCCCGCGCTTCTTGGTAGAGAAATAAGGCAGAAAAAGTTTCTCCTTCACTGCGGAGGTGACTCCATGACCGGTGTCGGCCACTACGATTTCGACCGAGTCCCGCTCCCCAACTAGCGTGGTGGAGATGTGGATTTCTTTCAGCAACGAGTTCTGCATGGCTTCAGCGGCATTGTCCACCAGGTTGGCGATAGCGCGCTTCATGGCGTCAGGATCGGCTTGGACCGGAGGCAAGTCCGGCGCGAGGAACCTCTGTACTCGAATCCCATCAAGTCTGCCATCGAACATCACCAGCGCCTGATTGACGATTCCGTTGATGTCGGAGGGTTGTGGCTGCGAGGCCGGGAAGCGGGCGAGGGCCGAGAACTCATCCACCAGGGTGCGAACGGTTTCCACCGAAGAGCCGATGGTCTCGGAACAGTTCCGGATCACATTGAGCGAAGCCGCATCGGGAGGGGTTCCGCGTTCGAGGTGGCGGCGAATGCGCTCGGCCGACAAGGCAATCGGCGTAAGCGGGTTCTTGATCTCGTGCGCAATGCGGCGAGCCACCTCGCGCCACGCGGTCTGCTTCTGCGCGCGCAATAGATCGGTGAGGTCCTCAAATACCAGTACGTATCCCATCCGCTCACGCTGACCATCGCTTGCAGGCGAGGGCGGATCGAGCGAAGCGACCGTCACCGCTACGTTCAGAGTTACCCGCGAAGTCACGATCTCCATCTGGCTGGTCGTGGTTCCCATGCGGTCGGCTTTGCGCAGCAGGTGTTCGAGATCGGAGACGGCTTCTTCCGGAAAGAGGTCGCGCAGAGTCTGCCCGGAATCAGGCGAATCGTCGCCCAGCCGGAGCAATCGCCGCGCCGCCTGATTGGCATGAAGAATGTGGCGCGAGGCGTCCAGCGAAAACACCCCGGAAGGAACGCTCTCTAGAATGGTTTCGATATGACGGGTGCGCTGCTCTAGTTGCACGTTCACGTCAGCCAGGTCGCGCCGTGAGGCTTCAATACTCCCACGGCTGGCTTCCAGGTCAGCAGCCATATGGTTGAACGATTCCACCAGTTGTCCGATTTCGTTGCCCGCCTGCACGTCCACCCGGTAGTCCAGGCGACCACGGGAAATCTCGTGAGTCGCTTCGGCCAACGCGACCAGGGGTCGGGTCACCATCTTCGAGAGGTACAAAGCCAGCCAGGTCGAAGCGAACAGCACCGCGACGGTAAGCAGCAACAGAAAACCCATATAAGTGCGTCGCACACGCCGCCGCTGCAAGCGCAGGTCGCGGTATTGTTCCTGGCTGCGTTCCACGTCGCGCAACGTCGCCGAATAATTTGCCGGCAACGGCATGGCCACCAGGATCTGTCCGTTAGGTCCCACCCGGGCGCGGCCCAGAACATAGGTTTCGCCGAGAACCTCAAACGATTTCGCCTGGCCGGGTGGGGCCGGTTTCAGCGGCAGATTGTGCCGCATCAGGGGCCACGCTTCAGGGGCATGGAAGCTGGCCTCAGCCCGGTCGTCGACGACGGCAAAGGCGAAGCCGCCTTGCAGGGTAATTTCACTGCGCCGAAACTCGTCCATCACCAGGGTGAAATTTCCCGTCTGGAACGACTTCTGCGCGTCGGGAGTCGAGGCAATGCGCTGCGCCTCAACCTTGGCATTGGTGGCGGCGTACTCCGTCAGCAAGGAAATGATGACGTTGGTGCGGTACTGCACCTCCTCCACCGGCCGGGAAAACCATTTCTCGATGGAGCGATTGATAAGGCCGTAGGAGAACAGGAACAGAAAGATCACCGGCCCCAACGAAAGCAGCAACGCCCCCAGGACCATCCGGCTGCGAAACTTGGAGCCGAGAACGCCGGTCTTGCGTTCCGCGTAGAGCCGCAGCAGAGTGCGCAGCAAGACAAACGTGAGCGCGACGAACAACAGAAAAATCAGCGCTGAGACCGCGGCAAAGATGAGCGTTTCTTCGCTGGTATCGGGCTGCAGGATTGACGTCAGGTTGAAGGTAGCCTGCGCGAAAATAACGGCAAAGAGAAAGAAGATGCAAATGGAGAGCGCGACAATTGCGGGCGTACGGTTTCGTTTCTTCTGAGGACGGGTTGGAGGCGTAAACGGCAACATTAACGGCCCAAGGTTCGCCAGACCCCAATCATGAATCCGTGATTAAGTGAGCTGATTCGAGGTTCCGGCGGGTGGCTTCATTATATCTGCGAACCGCATCGGGCCGGGTTGAGATTAGGGGTGGTTTCCAGCACGCGCCGGCGCCGGCCTGCGGTTGCGGCTGACCAGCCAGACGATGAGCGCGACGATCAGGATCAACGGAAGTAGAGGAACAAGGAATATTCCGGCCAAAACGAGTGCGCCAGACTGTTCACTGACATCCCCCTTCACCACAGCGTTGGGATGACGCGATAAATGTCCTCCGACCGTGACCACGTCGCCGGACACCGAGGCGTTGTCGCCCAAAAGGACGCCTCCGCCAACAGCGACCACATCCCCTTTCACCGTTCCATCGACCATGATGCTTCCACCGACAGCGACCACATCTTCACAAGTGCCTTCCATACGAATCGAACAGCCGACGCAAACCAGACTCCCTGCGTTCTCGTCCTCACTCACGGTTATGCTTCGGCCAACATGAACCTGGTCCCCATCCCGAGCGTGAAGAGTGCGAGACGTAGCGACAACAAACAGTAAAGCCGCTAACAGCAGCCACTGCGCACGATGCAGCATGTTCAACTCCTCGCTACGCTCCGTCGAAAATAATTCACCACGGAGACACGGAGAGCACGGAGTTTTGATTTCTCTCGAGTTTTCTCAGTGATCTCCGTGCCTCCATAGTTAATTTTTCATTCCGAACGGGTAGTCCGCAGACCCGTGCGGCAGACAGCATGACACCTTCACGTTCGCCAATAATCCAGTTGAAGCCTCGCTCGACCCGGACACACGAATCCTGGAACCGTCCTAGAGTAATCTGCTCGAAATCAGAAGACAAACTCGCCATCTGACCTCTGTACCTGCCACTGCCTGCCCGGCCTCAACCCTTCGGCTCGGAGTGCGACGGGGGCGCCGAATGCGATGCTGGCGGATGCGGAGCAGGTGGAGTCCGCTGTGGAGCAGGAGCGGGATGAGGCGGAAATTCCCGGTCCTGCATCGGCCCTGCGGGCTGACCCGCGCGCAGGTTCGCCTTCTGCTGTGGCTCCAGAGGGCGACCAGGGTGTTCCTGCATCGCAGGTTGTTTCTGCTCGAATGGCACTTTTTCCTGCGGCGGTGGATTCCTACTCACCAGCGCCGGCCGATTGGTCTGGGGCGGTCCACCATGTGCCGGGTTCTCATTTCTAGGAGGCGCAGGTGGCGTCGGATTATGGGCTATGTTGCCGCGTTCGTTGGCGGCCGGTGGCGCGTTTTCGTGAGGAGCAGGCGTGACGACTCGGTTGGGCGGCTCCGGAAAGGTTCTCGCGGGCGGAGTTGGCACGTTCTTAGGAGCCTCTGCCGTGGCTCTAGGAGGCTGCGGTCTAGCAGGCTCCGGCACGTTCCGCTCGGGCGGAGTTGGGGTGCCATGAGCAGTTTCCGTCGCCGTTCTGTTCGGGGGCTCAGTCGCGGTTCCCGGATGGGGGCTAGGCGGACGTCCCTCGTTGCCATGACCTGCGTTGGCTACCGGTTGCTCAGGGTGGCCGACCGGCGTGTGCTGGACGACGAGCGGACGTGCGCGAACAATTGGGGCACGAACTGTTGGAGCACCTGCTGCAATAGCACGCGACGCCGGGGTGACCTCCGGATGAGGAATGACTTGTGCTCTCGCGAACTGCTGCGAACTGACTTTCACCATGTTGCGCTGTACCGGTTCGGAACTGCGGAAGGCATTTGCGGACATCGCCGTCGCAGCGACCGTCCGATAGCGGTAATGGATGTTATTGACATTGGTGATGTTCGTAATGTTCGTGATGTTAGTAACATTTCGAACGTTGGTGATGTTCACTTGACGAAGGTAAGCGTCACTGTGGTGATACCACGGATAGAACGGCTCGCCGGGTCCCAGCGGAAACCATGCCGCCACACCGCCGGCAGCGAAGCCAACAGAAAATCCTCCGCCGCCTATGAACGCGACAAAAGCTGGCCCGTACACGGGTGCAAACGCGATCGGTCCAGGTAGCCAACCCCACCGCGGACCGACTTGCACCCAACGTCCATAGTGGAATGGCGCAAACCCCCACGGCTCGGTATCCACCCAAGTCCATCCCCAGGGATCCACCCAAGCCCAGCGGCCATAACGGTACGGACACCATCCGCCGGGTAACCCTGACGGATACCACACCGGCCCATACTCCGCCACGGTATTCCAGCTACCGTATTGATCCAGATCGTAATACCCCGGCACATAAGGACTGACATATTGACGGGAGCGAGAGCGGGCATAAATCGCGTCGCGTTGATTGCTCCACTGGTCGAAGCTGTCGTTACCGGGCACGGCAACCGCATTCACCTGCACCGGATTTGTGCCGGTCAACTGCACGGCTTGTCCGCTTTGCAGAGTCTGATCGACGCCGTTGCCGCTGATTTGTAATTGGCCGCTGTTGACGATCACCAGCGACATGTTCTGGTCAGGATAGACCTCAATGCGATAGTTGCCGGCTTGCAGAATGGAAAGCGCAGCGTTCGGTGTATCTACCTCGACCTCATCGCCGGAGTGCAGGTCGTATGCTCTTATCCGCAATGTTCCTTGCGCGAGACCAAGCTGAATCAACTGTTCCGTGAGACCGGTGGTGGTCAGGTCGGTCTGCTCCGCGAGGCGGATTGCTACATTGCCGGTTTCCAGTTCGGCCCGCGCCGATTTGTCGGTCCACAGGCGATCTCCGTTGGTGAGCGGATAGTTGAGTGAAGCCTGGCTCCAATCGTTCTCGCCAGCAGGCTCGAACGAGACAGCGCCATCCATAAAGCTGAGCCGAGCCACGCGATTGGGAGGATCACCCGCATCGCCGAACAGTGGCAATGCCAACAGGAGTGAACCTAAGAAAATCATCGGCAATAGCATTCGAACTCGTGTCATCACAGTTTCACCTTCCGCTCCTCACGGCTTAAGAAAAGATGCGAATTGCAACCTCAAGCGTTGTGCAGAAGCCCATTCCGTCGGCCGATGAAAATGCATCCGGCGTCTTAAGGTTCGCCAAACACTTCCGCGGTGAACCCTTGCAATTGAGCCCCACGCTGCCAGGCGTCCGGCGATAGTCCCGCCTTCAGGCAAGTCTGTGCGAGAAAGGTGTCGCGGTCCCATTCCCACTCGACGGGAACCTGCGGCAGCAGCAATCCCCGGCGATCGCCTTGGGTAACGACAAGGCCGTGTTGGCCAATCACGACCTCTTCGGGCCGAATGGGCTGCAAAGGTGATAGCACGCTGATCTCAATCTTCAGATGTGGCGCCTCCGCAGGCGTCACCGGCGCGAAACGCGGATCGTCCACGGCTGCGGCCCTGGCCGCCTCCGCAACCGTGGCATATAGAGACTGAACCGGCAGCACATAACCGATACATCCGCGTAAGTGACCTTCTAGATGCAAGGTGGTGAAGGCCCCGCGTGGCTCGGCCAGGTGGGCCGTTGGCGGGGTCACATCGACATTGCGTCCTTCCAGCGCCAATTCGATTGAGGCATGCGCGAGCCGCAGAAGCAGTTTTCGCTCTTCCTGCGAATACTCGCACGCCTTCACCGCGGTCGCGGTGCGTGGTTCGTCAGAGTACGGGGACATCGTTGCGCTTCCTGCGCCGGCTGAGCACAAATGAACGGCGTTTGCGGCGCTTCTCGGCATGACGGTCGATCTTGCTCCAGAATCCCACGAAGTAATCGACGGCAGACCACAGCGACAAGGCCACCATTAGCCAGATCGACACCAGCGGCGATGGGATGCACCGGCAGGTTCAGGAAGTACCAGGGCAGGTGCGCCCAATGGTGATCGACAATCGCCGCCACTACCGACACAATCTGCACCAGCATCTTGCTCTTACCCAGTTCGCTGGCCTGGATGGTAAAGCCCTCCGAGGCCGCGATCGAGCGCAGGCCACTCACCAGGAATTCGCGTCCGATGATGATCACGGCCATCCACGCGGGTACGATACGTGGATTAAATTGCACCAGCGTGATGAAGGCCGCAGCGATCAGCAGTTTGTCAGCCACCGGGTCGAGCAGCATCCCCATCGTGGTCACCTGGGCCCGCTTGCGGGCGAGGTAGCCGTCAATGGCGTCCGTCAACGAAGCCGCGATGAAGACGAACGACGCCAGCAGCTCACGCTCGCCGTTGGTGGAGTTGAAGCGGCTGCTGGACAGTATCCAAATCAGAACCGGAATGCTGAAGATCCGAGTGAGCGTGATGTAGGTCGGGAGGTTCACAAAAGGGAGTGCGACACCACGGCGCTGGCTGCCGCCGCAACAGCCGATTATCCTCCACCGCTTGGATGGAATGCAATTACAGAAACGCGGACGGCGCTCTATTCGTCATGATGAACGACGATTTCGTCCAGCATGGACGGCGCCTGGTATTGCTCCCAGTAGCTGTAACCGACCGGAATCCCCTTCGCCCAGTCCAGCACGCCCATCCATACCCGCAAAGGCGGGTGAAATCCGTTCCGGAAAGTAGCGATTGGGTGAATCGCGATAACGCCCACGATGTACGCCAGGATGACCGGAAAGGCCACCGCTACCGCCAACAAGCGCAGACAAAAATAGAGGCTTTGCATCATGACCCTACAAGGAGGCGTTCCCCACAGGCAGCACAGCTTTGGCCGATATTATGCCCCAATTCGAGTACCGAATTACCAGTGCCGCAGAAATTTATTTTGTCCCAAAATGGGAACGGCCTAGGGATAGCCATCTCTTTACTGAAGTGGAGGTGAGAGGTTCCTCCGAAGGATGGCAAAACTTTCGTGCCAAATTGGTCTTAAGTTTGACTAGTCATCTGACTAGTCGTACCCTACATACTAGGGAACGGAGGTGCCGTTTGGCTGCATGGCAGGTGCAAGATGCCAAGGCTCGATTCAGCGAGCTGCTGGAAACTACCCTCAAGAAGGGCCCGCAGGTTGTGACTCGGCGCGGAGTTGAAGCTGCTGTGCTGGTCCCGATCGAAGAATGGCATCGGCTGCAGAGGTCCGCTCGCCCCAACCTGAAGGCACTCCTTCTTGGCGAGGGCCCGCGCTTTGAAGACCTCGTTCCTGACAAGCGCAGGCTTCGGCGGCGGAAGCCAGTGAGCTTCAAGTGAAAAAGTACTTGTTGGACACCAACGTGGTTTCAGAAGTACGAAAGCATAAGCCTCACGGCGCCGTTGTCGCCTGGCTTGCGGACTTACGCGACGACCAGGTATTCCTCTGTCCACGGTGACTATGGGCGAATTGCAGGCAGGCATTGAGCTGACGCGACGCCAGAATCCAGAAAAGGCCACGGAGATCGAACGCTGGGTCGATCAATTGGAGGCTTCTTATCAGATTCTCCCCATGGATACAGTTTCCTTTCGCGAATGGGGCCGGCTCGTACATGGCAAATCAGACCACTTGATTGAGGATGGAATGATCGCTGCCACCGCTCGCACTCACGGCTTGATTGTGGCCACCAGGAACGAGGACGACTTCAAGCAATTGAACGTTCCCGTATTCAATCCCTTCAAAGCAAGTCTTTGAGCAGGCGGTTCACTGCTAGGCGTAAATCCCGCGTTGCCGGATTGTATAGGCCACACGATCGATGGCCAGCATGTACGCCGCAATGCGGTTGTTTACCTTGTGAGTCTCAGCATAACGGACGACATCCTCGAACGACGACACCATGATGTCCTCCAACTGCTAGTTGACCACCGACTCTTTCCAGAAGTAGCCTTGCCGGTCCTGCACCCACTCAAAATACGAGGCTGTGACGCCGCCAGCGTTGGCCAGAATGTCGGGCATCACGAAGACATGTTTGTCGCTAAGGACGTCATCGGCGGCTGCCGTGGTGGGGCCATTGGCGCCTTCGACCAGGATCTTCGCCTTCACCTTGTGGGCATTCCCTGAGTTAATGACGTTCTCCGTGGCAGCCGGAATCAGGATGTCGCAATCCGTGATGAGCAGCTCTTCGGTTGCTGCGGCCTCAGCGCCTCTTGAAGCCGTGGATGGTACCTTCCTTCTGCCGGTGTTCCCACAGCGCCGCAATGTCGATGCCTTTGCTGTTGTACAAGCCGCCGTCCCATTCGCCGATGCCGATGACCTTGTACCCGGCCTTGTGCATGAGGATAGCGGCGTTGGACCCGACATTGCCAAAGCCCTGAATGATCACGCGAGCTGCTCTCGCGCGTCATGTTGTTCTTCTTGATGGATTCGTCGCAGATGATCATCACGCCGCGGCCGGTGGCTTCGCGGCGGCCTCGCGAGCCGCCCATGTTCAGCGGCTTGCCGGTCACCACCGCCGTCACCGTCTGGCGCATGTGCATGGAGTAGGTATCCATCATCCACGCCATGGTCTGCTCATTGGTGTTGACGTCGGGCGCCGGAACATCCTTCTCCGGGCCGATGAACTCGATCAGCTCGGAGGTATAGCGGCGGGTCATGCGCTCCAGCTCGCCGCGCGACATGTTCTTGGGATCGCAGATGATACCGCCCTTGGCGCCGCCGAACGGGATATTCACCACCGCGCACTTCCAGGTCATCCAGCTCGCCAGGGCGCGCACTTCGTCGAGCGTCACATCGGGCGAGTAGCGCACCCCGCCTTTGGCGGGACCGCGCGCGATGGAGTGCTGCACCCGGTAGCCGGTAAACACTTCCAGTTGCCCGTTGTCCATGGCGACCGGGATGTGGACGATGATCTCGCGGTTGGGCTGTTGCAAAACCCGCCACAGGCCTTCATCGAGTTTCAGCTTCTCGGCCGCCAGATTGAAGCGCGCAGCCTGTTGTTCCCAAGGATTACTTTCCTGTTCAAGAGTGTGTGCAGTAGCCATAGATTTCTCCGAATTATCGCGGGCGTCTTGCGGCACGATTAGGTGGACGCTCTTGCAGACGGACGCATCCAGCATCGGCGGGCAAACCTACAAAGTATATGCAGCGAGATGTCTTACACGCAAGGTAAACGAACCGGCAAGTGCCAGTTTGCGAAGTCACCTTGCTAGGCTTCGGATAGCCGACGATCCGGGCGATACGGCACGGCGCGCGCTTCGAGATCACCTACAGAGCGAGCGGCTTCGGCTATTCGCACAATATTAGTCGTTTGACCGCGTAGATTCGCGACTGCGGGGAACCACAGAGCGTGTGTGAGAACCAGACCTGGTATTTGCCGGTGGACTAGATGGGCGACAATCCAGCGCCGTAGGCGCGGCTCAGTTTAGCCCAGCACGCACTGGAGGCAGCCGAAGGCGGAGTGCTGGGTAAAGTGGGAACTAGTGCCTGCTTGGAGAAATTCGTGATCGGTTCCAACGCCCGATCTCGCGGGCGGTAGAGCGGGCCTTCAGAGACTGTGGGCGGAGGTTGCAGGTTACGCCGAGCGCATCTAAATTAGGAGCGAGAGTTGGAGCTATTCATGAAAAAGGCTGTCCCGGTGGAATCTGCCTCTGCATTCATCGACGAGAGGATCAAGGAACTTGGGGACTGGCGCGGGAAGACGCTCGCGAAAGTGCGCGCAATCATACACCAGGCGGACCCTGAGATCGTCGAAGAGCGGAAGTGGGTCAGGGCGACATCGCCGGGCACTCCCGTCTTCTCCCACGGCGGCATCGTCTGCACGGGAGAGACGTACAAGAACGTCGTCAAGATGACATTTGCCAAGGGAGCTGCGTTGAAGGACCCTTCCGGCCTATTCAACTCCAGCCTCGAGGGGAATGTCAGGCGCGCCATCGACATCCACGAAGGCGACAAGGTCGATGAGGCGGCCTTAAAGGATCTCATCCGCGCTGCCGTGGCGCTCAATCTCAACCACCCCAACGAGTCCCCTTCGGCTACGCTCAGGGCAGGCTCCGGCGGGACTCGCCGGGGACCCCGGGCGGCAAGAGCAAGCCGAAGCATCCCACGTTAGCCCAACAGAAGGGCGAACGTGGGGCACCCAGCAAGCGGGCCGACTAGCTTCATCGCTGATGCCGGCCGGGCGCTCACCCAAGCTTCTTTTGCCGAGTGGGACAGTCTGAAGGCTGCGATGCTCCCGTATAATCCCACTAACCTGAGCAACTCGCGCAGATCCCATGGTGATTCCCGACTACAAAAGCTTCTTGCAGCTCAGCCGTGACGCCTCGCTCATCCCGGTGGCGAAGACGCTGAGCGCCGATTTGCTGACGCCGGTTGGGGCTTTCTTGAGCCTGGCTGCGAAGCAGAAATATGCGTTCCTGCTCGAGTCGGTCGAAGGCGGCGAGAAGATCGGCCGCTACACTTTCTTAGGCGCGCAGCCGCGAATGGTCGTCACCGCGCGCGGCAGTTCTCTGGAGATCCGGCGTGGCTCCTCGGTCGAACGTCGCCAAGGCAACGTAATCGAATTGCTACGCACTTGTTTGCGACAATATCGTCCCGCGACGCTGCCCAACTCTTCCGCCCTTCACTTCGGGTTGCGTCGGATACTTTGCCTACGACATGGTGCGGCAATTCGAGCGCCTGCCCGAACATGCCAAGGACGACGTTGGGTTGCCGGATTGTGTGTTCACCTTTTACGACCGCCTGCTGGCATTCGATCACCTGCGCCACCAATTGCACATCATCGCCGCCGCCGACGTGAGCGCTGAACCGCCACGTAAAGCCTATGATCGCGCCCTTGCCGACGTCGCCGCGATCGAGGCCAAACTCGCCCGTGGAGTGCGCGCCCACAACTTTGACTGGTCAACCAACGACCGAAAGAAAACGATCAAGGTCCACAACGCCACCTCGCACGACAAGTTTGTCGCCAGCGTTCGCCGGGCCAAGGAGTACATCGCCGCCGGCGATGTCTTCCAGGTCGTGCTTTCCCAGCGTCTCGACTTCAAGCCACCCGCCGAGCCGTTCCAGATTTATCGCGCCTTGCGCACTGTGAATCCCTCGCCGTACATGTTCTATCTCAAGCTGGACGACATGCAGGTCGTCGGGGCGTCGCCGGAGATGCTGGTGCGCGTGTCGGGACGAAAGCTGGAATATCGCCCTATCGCCGGCACTCACAGACGGGGAGCAAGCCCGGCCGAAGACGAACAACTGATTGCGAAGTTACGCAGCGACGAAAAAGAGCGCGCCGAGCACGTGATGCTGGTGGACCTTGGTCGCAACGACCTAGGCCGGGTCAGCGAATACGGCAGTGTGAAGGTGCGCGACCTGATGTACGTGGAAAAGTATTCGCACGTCATGCACCTGGTCTCCGCTCTCGAAGGAGAGTTGCGTGGCGATCTCGATGCGCTGGACGCGTTGGCAGCCTGCTTCCCTGCGGGCACGCTGAGCGGCGCGCCCAAAGTGCGCGCCATGGAAATCATCGAGGAGTTGGAACCGGTGCGCCGCGGCGTCTATGGAGGGTCCGTGCTCTACGCCGATTACGCGGGCAATCTGGATTCCTGCATTGCCATTCGCACCATGGTTCTGCATCGTAACCGCGCCTATCTTCAGGCAGGCGCCGGCATCGTCGCCGACTCCGACCCCGAAAGCGAATACCAGGAGTGCATGAATAAGGCCAGCGCGGTGTTGCGCGCGTGTGAGAGCGCCGGTGGCTGAAAGATAGTTTCAAGTTTCGAGTTTCAAGTTTCGAGCAAAAACGTGCCCCATTCCTATAAAGATCTGATTGCGTGGCAGAAATCGATGTCGCTGGTGAAAAACGTCTACCTACATACTCGCGGATTTCCGAAGGAAGAAGTTTACGGATTGGCTGCACAGTTGCGCCGCGCAGCAGTGTCGGTGCCGAGCCACATTGCGGAAGGACAGGGACGACTATCGAAGAAGGAGTTCAAGCACTTCCTCTCTTTGTCCCGAGGATCGCTTCTCGAAGTCGAGACGCAGTTGCTGATCGCAGCGGATCTCCATTACCTGGGCTCTGACGTTGCCTACGATCTGGAAAGTCAAGCACAAGAAGTGCTACGGATCATCAACGCGTTAATGAATTCACTTACATGCTAGAGGAGCGGGGTAGGGTGTCTCTACTCGAAACTTGAAACTCGAAACTTGAAACTCGAAACTTGAAACTGGACTCCATGCTTTTTGTCCTCGACAACTACGACTCTTTTACCTATAACCTGGTGCAATATATCGGGGAATTAGGGGTAGAGGTAGTAGTGCGCCGCAATGATCAGATTACGGTCAGCGGCATTGACGAGCTTCATCCTGATCGCATTGTCATCTCTCCCGGCCCGTGCACACCGCAGGAGGCCGGAATCAGCATCGAACTGATCCGCCACTTCGCGGGACGCGTGCCTCTGCTGGGTGTATGCCTGGGCCATCAGGCGATCGGCGCGGCCTTCGGCGGCAAGGTCGTCCGCGCCGCCAACCTGATGCACGGCAAGACCAGTTCTATCGAGCACGATGGCAAATCAATCTTTCGGGGCATTCCATCGCCCATGACGGCCACGCGTTACCACTCGCTGATCGTCCAGGAGAAAGACCTTCCCGCTGAACTGGAAATTTCGGCCACATGCGTGGACCGCGACGGCCAACGCGTGATCATGGGACTACGCCACCGCAAGTTTCCGGTGGAAGGCGTGCAATTTCATCCCGAGAGCGTGCTCACCGAACATGGCCGACAAATCGTGCGCAACTTCCTGCTTCTGTGAACGGTCTCGAAACGGTCTCGACAGACGACCGCCGTCGCCAGTATAGTTTCGCTCAAAGGTGGGAGGAGTTCATGAAGATGGCCATCCGGCATGAGGCTTCAGTACTTCAACGAATGACGGTACTCTTGTTGGTAGTGCTGTCGTTTGCCGCGCTTGCGACCCGACAGATGAGCGCGCAAACCGGCGGCGAGCAAGAGGTCCTGACCAACGATTCGATTATAAAGATGGTACAAGCGAACGTTGGTGAGAGTGTCATCCTCGAGATGATTCAAAGCCATCCCGCTAAGTTCTCCATGACAACCGACGGCATCGTCCAGTTGAAGCAGCAAGAAGTGCCGGAAAACATAATCTCCGCGATGATGGCCAAGGGTTCTACGCCTTCGAATAGCACAGTAACAACCGGTCAGCCGTCCGGCCACCCGGAGAGTTCGGCGAATCCATCCTCGGGACCGGCTTGCCCTTCTCAGCTCGGGGCCTATTATCTGGACGGCCCTTCGTGGAAACCGATGTCGCAAATTCTTGCCGAGGGAAGTTCAGCCCACGTAAAGCCGATACCGTTCGCGACTAGCGTCAAGGGAGTTATGCGATTCCGGGACGCGGCGGCGCCCATCACGCTCGGCGAGACTCCCAAGTTTTGCCTGCACGGCAGCATGCAACTCTCCCGCAATATCGTTATCGCCGCTCTTGACGTGAAGAGTGACCATCGTGAAATAGAGACGGTTCACGTTGGGCAATACAGCGGAGCCAAGACAGGAATTCCCGACAACAAGATTCAACCTATCGACCTAAAAACGATCTCCGACTCCACAGTTGAAATTTCCATCAGGAAACCGTTACGCCCGGGTCAGTACATGATCTTCCCTATGGGCCAGGGCGGTATGGGGTACGATTTCGGCGTCAGCACAGTTCACTGATCGGTTGTCAACTACTTGACACACTTGGTCTCGACGAACTCTTCGCCTTCTTAGTAAACTGGCTCGGTTCGATTTGGGATGTCTTCAACTGTTTCAGGCTACGGCTGACACTGCAACCAGTTGCTTCAGGTCCCATTCCCAGGGACCGACGATCGCTTCGTAGAAATCGTTGAGGTCGAAAACCACTTCCCGCTGCGGCGGGCCGCAGAAACCAAAGTTGTTCAGGTGGGCGTCGCCATCCATCACCACGGGAATTCCGCCGATGGGCGATCCGGAGAGATCAGCCGCCATCACGCAAGCTGCGCCCCGCAGGAACGCGAAGGGCGAGGCCGTCATGCGTCTCATGCGCAGAGGAACCAGGTGCTTCTGCCGTCCCTGGTTGCTTTTCGCCCATAGTCTCAGCGGACAACGCATTGTATCTATCTCACCGCACTTAGCAATCCCTTCAATACCTCGGCAAAGGGAATCTCTGCCAGAATTACCGGCAGCATCGGGATCACGACCGCCAGAATGACCGCGAAAAACGCACCTTTGTCAAAAGGGAACGGCTTGAGGTTTTCGATGTTCTGGTAACTGCTGGCAAAATCCGTGAGCGTGCTGACTTCCGGCGCGCTAAGGAACTCCTCTTCACATCCGGCGCGCTGTAAGATCCATTTGTTGTGAAAGTCCATGCCATGCATTTGCGCCAGGATGCCGTAGTCCAGAATCCCCTTGCGCCGCAGACGCCCGAGCCGGGGAACAAAAAAGACCAATGGTCCGAAAGCAATGATCAGTACGATGATCAGCAAGACGATGCCCTCAAGTTTGAAGTCCCTAAGGTGCATACCCTCGCGGAGAATCTGAGCGCGCCAGGTTGCCCCGATGACCGTAGCTGCAACAAAGATGGTGGGGGCAAGCGCCATAGGCGACAACCCCAGAAAGCCAATTCCGCCGTGCCGATCAGGATGCGTCGGAACCAGTTGCAAGTCGAGCCTCGATAGCTTGAGGAGAAACATCGCCCACAGCAACCACTTCCAAAGGCTAATGCCGAGAAGAAACTCATAAAGCAACTGGCTCACCAGGATGTAATACCAGCCTGCCGCCGACAGGTGTGCGCCTGCGCCTGTTCCCGTCAGCGCCCACGCTCGTGCTATGACCAGATGAGTGTGCACTATCTGAAAAGCGTGCGCGTACGCTGCCACCACGATTACCAACTCCGGAATGACTGAATCGCGTAGCCGGATGAGCCTGACCAAGGTTTGATCCATGTGGTCAGTGTCTGACGGGGTGAGCAATCCCGCTTCGCGTATGTGGCGCAGGATGGTACGGAACGCGGATTCCATCATTAGTTGCCCGACCAGCAACACAGGAATGCCGATCAGCATTCTTGCATTAATGGGATAGCCACTAAGCAAGCCAAAAACGGCGTGAGGGTTGAAAAGCAGGGTAATGAGGACTAAGGGAAGCCAGCCCACGGCAAGTGCGAAGGTCAACCTCCTACCGAGGTTCCAGCGGCCCTGCTCGATGAGCCGCGCCGCCGCTTGCGCACGATAAAACGGGCCTCCCCGAACCAGGGAGACTTCGATCCCGCGATCTCTCTGGGCAGGATCGTTTGAGGCCTCGATGTTTACTTGCTTTGCTTCGGCCATACCTCGTCCGAGGCCACCCGGATTGCACCCGCCGTGGCGACGGGTGCTCCGGGCGATGGCTTTGGTTTCAGTAGCTCCCTACTGGTTTTGTGCCGCCATCTTCTTGGCGAGTTGCTCTTTAATGACCTCCAGGTTGAAGCTCGCGCCCTTCTGCATTGGCGGGAACTCCAGTGCCGTCTGAGCTAGCTTCCCTACCTCTTGCTGGACGAAGACGAAGCGCCAGAACTCGAAAGCGAACCAGTTGTAGAACGCCAACGATCCATTGTCGGCTTTGGGCATGCCCGTGCGCTCAAAGGGATCAAGGCGAAGATTGGTTAGGATCGGCCAATCAACCTTGACCGTCGCGCCCAACCAACCGTTTGGCTGATCGGTGAAGCGGTACTTGTAGTCGTTGATGCGCACCGCGCTCAACGTGCCCTCGGTGAAGTAGAAGATCTCGTGACGGGCCGACGCAGCCTTGCCGGTGATCAAATCAAGCTGGTTGTAGCCGTCGAGGTGGACCTTGTAATTCTGCCCGGCAAGTTGTTTGCCCGCCTTCAGCTCATCGATGATGTTCGGATCACCGGCTGCGGCCACGAATGTCGGGAACCAGTCGAGACCCGAGAAGATGCCATTCTCGACCCTGTTGGCCGGGACGTGACCGGGCCAGCGCACCATGGCTGGACACCGGAAGCCACCTTCCAGCGCCGTTCCTTTGCCGCCCGCGAACGGAGTCTGTCCGCCGTCAGGCCAGGTAAAGTTTTCCGCGCCGTTATCGGTGGTGAATACGACGATGGTGTTGTCGTCAACGCCCATGTCCTTGAGTTTTTGCATCACGGCGCCGACCACGTCGTCTAGCTGCGCCATTCCACCTTCTTCTTCCGACCAGCCGTTCTCCGGCGTGCGCATTGCCTCATACTTCGGAGAGAGGTGGGTCACGACATGCATGCGCGTCGGGTTCAGCCACAGGAAAAACGGCTTGTTATCGGCTTTGGCCTTGTCCAGGAAGGCGGTGGCGAAGCCCAGGATCGCCTCGTCGACCGTCTCCATGTTGTACTTGATACCCTCCATTGGATGTGGAGGCAGCGGTCCTGCATCTTCGATCTTCTGCTTGCCGATCTTGCCCCAGCGCGGCTGCACTGTGGGATCGTCCACGTTGGTCGCCCAACTGTGCACCATGTTGCGCGGGCCAATCGTGTCCTTCAGGGCCGGGGGGTAATTGTGATGGAAGGGGTCCTCCATGGCATCCAGGTGATACAGGTAGCCAAAGTACTCGTCCAAGCCGTGGACGGTGGGCAGGAACTGATTGAGATCGCCGAGGTGGTTCTTGCCGAACTGACCGGTTTCATAGCCCATGGACTTGAGCGCTGTGGCGATGGTCACCGCCTGATCGGGTATGCCGACTGGCGAGCCAGCCTGGCCGACGGTGGTCATTCCGGTGCGTACCGGCAGCTCGCCGGTGATGAAGTTCGCGCGGCCCGCTGTGCAGCTCGCTTCGGCGTAGTAGTCGGTGAACAGCATGCCCTCGGACGCCAGTTTGTCGAGGTTCGGCGTACGCCCGGACATGATGCCGCGGTTATAGGCGCCAACGTTGAACCAGCCGACGTCGTCCGCCATGATGACGACGATGTTCGGCTTGGCTTGGCCAAGCAGTGTCATCGGCAGTCCCACAAAAAGCACGCCAAGTAATGAGACGAAGGATCGGAGTGAAAATTTCGTGTGCTCTGTCATAGTTACGCCCTTTCGCGCTACGGGTTTGAAGTTGAGAGGCCGGTTCGAAACAAACTGGTGGAAATTGGAGGGTGGGCAGACTCGCGCTGATACTTTCGTTACAGATTCCAGCGCATAACATCACTGTCCTCACCGGACAGTGAACCAGCAGGTTTTACCCCTTCGTGGGAAGAACCGCATCCAAAACTGCGGGATTGAGGTAGCTTAACACTGATGGGGTGGAGGACGGTACTGGAATTGTCCAGGTGCGCGCCGCCTTTAGCCACGTGGGACCAGATGGGATCGATTGTCCCTATCTCGCCGGAGAGCAGGTTTCGGTTCGGGCTGTGGAGGATCTCACAAGTCAATCTGCTGCGGCCAGTGCGAGGAACAATTCAGTTGGGTAAGGACTGGGATAGGCTTACGAGATTTTGGGGAACTACGTGAATGAAGCCGCCACGCGGGCTGTCAATGTCCGATATCAGAAGGAACGCGATGGAGACAACCAGCGGCAGAACAAACAGCAGAACGGCTCTTGCTTTAGCGGTACGTGCACCATAACCGACCAACAGGTTGCAGCAGACGGCGATGGCTATCATTAAACTCCAGGTCGTGGTTGGAATGCGGTTCCACCATGCCGCCTGGGTGTATCCCTGCGAGTTCAACACATCGTTCATGCCGGCAACCGCGAGGGCGATCACCGGTGTCGGTTGCGCCAGGGCGGGAGCCTGGACCGTAGACCACATCTTTGTCTGTAGTTGAGAGGTATCGGCATTAATCTGCTGAAGCTCGCGTCGGTTGCGGGTTTCATAGAAGAAGATACGCAAATCGAGGTATTTCCGAAGCTGGGTGCGCACCGCCGTCGCATCCGCGGCGGGCAGCAGCTCTGCCCGGACATATTCGGTGCCAATCGCGTTGGCCTCCGCTTCTTCGTAGGTCTTGCGCAGATCGTAACGGCTGATGGCCATCGAGAAACTGAATCCGATGATGAGGCCCAACAGCGTGAGCGTAGCTGTCTGCACTACGCCGAAATCGTCACGGTCGTCGTCTTTCAGGGGCCGGCGCCGGCGCAAGGCAGCTCCGATCTGCGCCGCGAGCCACAGTACAAGCAACGAAAACAAGAAGAAAATACGGGGATAATTCAACATAAGGTTGTGCTCCTTCGCCAGTTCCAGCTCAGAATAGGCCCGCTCACCCTGACGTCCGCGAAGCCCGGCGGCACGCTGATGGCCTTTGAGCTCTCGCGGCACAAGACTTGAGGATATGCTTAATCTGGAAACGTGACTGTGATTTGGATTACAGACCGGAACGAGCGGCCCCTAGGAGCCGCCCGCCGTGCTGGCTTGCCGCTCATTTCTCCCAGGCGAAAATCTGCTTCCAGTCATTCATACTGATGACGGTCCAGCCTTTCGCCTTGGCCTCGTCGTACAAAGTCTGAGGGAAGGTGCCAACCTTGGTGTCAGGTAATCCAGCCGCTGGGCCGTACGCGTATTCGCGCGTGGCGTCGTCGTGCAGCACCAGCATTTCCAGCGAAGCTCCGCCGCTCGCCTGAGTGTACTCCAGCATCTGGCGGTCGCCGTCCGTGTTACCAAACGCCGCTTTGGGATGCTTCCCGATGAACAGGTAAATATCTTCCGCCTTGCCCGCACCATTGTTGTTCAGCAGAAGTTTCGGGTCGCGCATCAGGATGCCCTGGCCTTCTTTGTTGTATTGGTATTGGGTATCCAGTGCCGAGCCGACGATCTGTTCTGGAGGAATGCCGTAAACCTGCTGCGCATAGGCACGGACAAAGTCCTGTCCGCCGCCGGTCACGATGTAGGTCTTGTAAACCGTTGTCGCGACGCACCGCTGAAAGACATCGCGGTACGCCACTTCATTTGAAAAGCTCCACCGTCGCGAACGGCTCAGCCGACCCCGGCCGGAAGCGATTGAGGGTGAAGTTTGTCGGTTTCCCGGGCTGCACGTCTACGAGGACGTAGTTGTATTCCTCTATCGGGCTCGCGCCTTTCCAATACAAATCGGGCGGGTAGCCCTCTGGGACCTTGATATGCGTTCTGCCGGGGAGGATTGGGTCCTGTTCCGCGCCGCCGCCGCCCAGCAGAAGGTACTTCACGCCGTCCACTTGATAAAGCTCAGTGGTGTGCACGTGCCCGTTGAAGACGACGATGTCGAGGTCCTTGGCGTATGCGGCAAGGGTCTTGCGGGGATTCTGTGCCTCGGGGATGGCTCCCATGCCAGAGCGGCAGAAAACCGGGTTGTGGAACGCAATGAAGATCTTCTTGGTGCCTTTCGCTTTCGCTTCATCCAGCCACTTCTGCAATTGCTTCATCTGCGCTTCGTAGGTGGGACGGGTAGCAAGCCATGAGGTTGGCTCGCGATAGTCAAATGCGCCGGTCCACAGAAAGATGAAACGAACGTCGTGGTAATCGAACTTGTAGATGAGGTCCTTGTCGGTAACCCCAAAATTCTTTAGATAAGGGAAGAAGGTCAGCAATCCTTCCACGTCGGTGTCGCCCCATACTTCGTGGTTTCCCACAGCGGGGAAAACACGCCCGTCCAGTCCCGCAGCCTTCATTTCTTTGTCCACCGGAGGCAGTTGGCTCAACACTTCGTTGTTCACCAGTTTCCAGTACGGGCTGTCCGAAGGTTTGTTGCCCTGCTTGGCCCACCAAATGAGGTCTCCGGTGCTGAGAATAAATTTGGCCCGCCCGCTCTGGACATCTCTCACCATCTCGCGGGTAACCCAGTCACCGCCTTCCAGCCGAAACATCTGGCGGCTCACGCCCGGAAGTAGTTTCACGTCTTCTACCGAGGCCTCCGTGACCCAACCCTTGTCGAACTTTAGCGTGGTCACCTCGCTGGCAGTCATAAACGGCATGACCATCTCTACCAACTCCTTGGTGGCCGGGTCATAGATCAGCTTGACATCCTTCTCGACCACTTCCGGCGCTACTTTTGCCGGCAGCACCAGTTCAAACATGTCAACCATGAGCTCACGGGCTTGCGCCTCTTCACCTTGTTTGTAGGGCAGGTACATCATGGACCGCGAGTCGCCGTACACGGCAAATGAAAACCCTTTATCGGCGGGTTGTGAAGCCTGCTGTGCGGTCGCTGCGCCAAGCATGGCAGCCAACACGATGAAGATGGAGCAAAGTTTCCTGGCATTAATCATTAGGTGGTGTCCTTATCTTGGAAGAACTTCACTGTCGAAGTTATCATTTAAGTCTGTGTAAGAACTGTGCCGCCCCTGAAGGGACTTGATCGTTTTCCCCACTTTACCCAGGGCTTACCCGGGGCTAATATTGTTCCGCCCTCCTCCACCCCATTTCGCGCAAAAGCGGCGCGAACTGGGAACCCCGGCTGCGGGCTGGATTTCGTGCAATTCGTTCCACCGAGCCACGTCAAAACGAGTACTCACACAGACCCCCTAGGCCGGGCCAGACTCGTTAGGCTGGTCGCAGTGGCTCTCCGCGCGCTAAGCGGCGGCAAATGTCCTGCACGTCGCGATCGATGTGCTGCCAGAACTTCTGAAGTCCGGTACACAGGTAATTCAGTCCGGCCTCGCCATCGCGAGTTCGTATGACGCGATTCTTGGGACATTCTCCGTTACAGGCGAAAAGGAATTTGCACTCGCGGCACTGACGGGGAAGGGTGTTGAACTTGTCGAATCCGAATTGGCGTTGCTGTTCGGAGAAAACCATGCGCGAACTTGAAGTTTGAAGGATGTTGCCGAGCTTGTATTCGGGATAGACATAGTGGTCGCAGGAGTAGAGATTGCCGTCGTGCTCCAGGGCCACGCCTTTGCCGCAGAACTCGTGATAGACGCACATTTGTGATTCCTGGCCCATCCACTGCCCGACCGCGCTTTCGAAATGGTTGACAAACACCTTGCCGATGTCGCGGCGATACCAGTCATCCCAGACCTTGCAGAGGAAGTAGCCCCAGTCGTCGGGATCAACTGACCAATCGGTGACGACGGAATCGGGAGTGCCGGGATGTGCGGCGGAAGAGTCTTGAACAGGTAAGGAGTTCGGGTCCCACTTTGCGGCGCGGTATTTGTGAATACCTTCGGCTCCACGCATGGGATGAACTGCATTTGCCGCGGGCGAACCTCATTCTTGAAGAAGCGGTATACATCGAGCGGCCGCTTGGCGTTCACCCGATTGATGACGCAGAGTACGTTGAAGGGCACGCGATGGCGATGCAGCATCTGCGCCGCGGCGAATACTTTGTCGAAGGTAGGCTTGCCGTCCTTGGCCACGCGATAGCGGTCATGCAGTTCCTTGGGGCCGTCGATGCTGAGGCCAACGAGGAAACCGTGTTTCTTGAGGAACAATCCCCACTCGTCGTCGAGCAGCGTGCCGTTGGTCTGGAGATCGTTCTCGATGCGCTGGTTCGGCTTCTTGTACTTCTGTTCGAGCTCGACCACTTTGTGGAAGAACTCAAGTCCGAGCAGGGTCGGTTCGCCTCCCTGCCAGGAGAAGACAACTTCATTGCGGTCCTGGCCTTCTATGTATTGCTTGATGTGGGTTTCGAGAATCTCGTCGCTGATGCGGAACTTGCTGGGACTGCCGAGCAGGTCTTCTTTATGCAGGTAATAGCAATAGGTGCAATCCAGATTGCAGATGGCCCCGACCGGCTTGATCATGGCGTGGTAAGCGCGCGTAGCTCCGGCCTGCGCCGGAAATGGAGACACGTCGGGTATCTGAACCAGATCGCTCACCAGGGGAGACCTTTCCATGTTCGCTGGGCAAGCCGACGCCGCTCACCGCATTGTGGGCGCCTACCGCGGATGGGTGGCAAATGAATGCCGAAAGCTGTGGCTCGTCCTGGCAACCGTCATGGTCGCAGGATGGGTTGCGCGCATTCGGTGATCAAGGTCACAAGGGTGTGTGACGTCGTTCGGGATTGTAGGAGCAGAAAATCGTCCACCACGGAGGGCGCGGGGGACACGGAGTTTTGATTTCTGCTGAGTTTTCCTGGTGATCTCCGTGCCTCCGTGGTGATGCGACTTTTCTGCGATACTAGAGAGTGGCCTCGCGGCCGCGAGCTAGACATCATCATGGACCCAGTCGCAGATCCGAAGTCAGTTAAAGTCAACGTCACCACCGGCACCGGCATGGACATCGAGTGGAAGGACGGGCATCGAAGTGTCTACAGCTTCCCGTTCCTGCGCGATGCCTGTCCGTGTGCCCTGTGCAACGAAGAGAGAGAGAAAGATGGCCGCCAACCCGGTGATCCGCTCAAGCCCATCGCTGGGGCGCTGCCCATGTTCAAGGCGGCGGCGCGGCCGACCGAGGTTGAGCCGGTAGGCAAGTACGCCATTCGTTTCTCATGGAACGATGGCCACCAGCACGGCATCTATTCATGGCAGTATCTGCGGGAGCATTGTCCGTGCGCCGAGTGCAAGGCGCGCCGCGCCATGGATGCTCCCGTCGCCAGCAGCAAACCGAACTAATTGAGTACCCTCACATTGCCGTCGTATCTCGAACAATCTGAATCCGCAGCAGCGCGAAGCCGTCGAGGCCGTCACCGGGCCGGTGCTGATCCTGGCGGGAGCAGGCAGCGGCAAGACGCGCGTCATCACCTATCGCATCGCTCACCTGATTGACGGTATCGGCGTGCCGCCCGACTCCATCCTGGCGGTCACCTTCACCAACAAGGCGGCCGCCGAAATGGCTAGCCGCGTGGAGTCGCTGGTGGGCGGCCGTTCGCTGGCCAAGCCGCTGATTTCCACCTTTCACTCTTTTTGCGTGCGCCTGCTGCGTCGCGACATTGACGCGCTGCAGATCGGCGGCAAAGGCTACCGCAAAGATTTCGTCATCTACGACGAGGCCGACCAGCAGAACGTGGTGAAGGCCGCCATGCGCCGCATCGGCATCGACGACAAGCAGTTGACGCCGCGCAACGTGCTGGCGCGCATATCGTGGGCCAAGAACCACATGCTCGATCCGCAGGAGGTTTACCTGCAATCGGGCGATCCCAAGACCGAGCGCGTGGCCCACATCTACGAGGTTTATAGGCAGGAGCTGGCCAAGTCGAATGCCCTCGACTTCGACGACCTGCTGCTGTATGCCGTGCGTGTGCTGAAAGCTTCCGGCGAGACCCGCGAGCGTTATAACCGCCGCTATCGCTACCTCCAGGTGGACGAATACCAGGACACCAACCGCCCGCAATATGAACTAATGCGCATGCTTGCGGGCAGCGAGCACAATGTCTGTGCCGTGGGCGACGAGGACCAGAGCATCTACTCCTGGCGCGGCGCCGACATTCGCAACATTCTGGAGTTTGAGCAGGACTTTCCCGAGGCGCGCATCATTCGCCTGGAGCAGAACTACCGCTCCACCCAGAACATTCTGGAAGCGGCCTCGGTCGTGGTATCCCACAATGTAAGACGCAAAGGCAAGAACCTGTGGACCGACCGCAGCGGTGGCGCGCAGATCGGATACTACGAGGCCCCGGACGGCGAGAATGAAGCCCTGTTTGCGGCGGACTACATCGCCAAGTATCTTCGCCAGGCGGGAAGCGATGGCCGGGAAACGCCTCGGGCCGCGGTCCTGTACCGCACCAACTCGCAGTCGCGCCTGGTGGAAGAGGCCATGCGCCGCTATCAGCTTGAACTACCACGTTGTGGGAGGCTTCAGCTTTTACGAGCGCGCCGAGATCAAAGACCTGATCTCGTACCTTAAGGTCATCCAAAATCCTGACGATTCCATCGCGGTGCAACGCGTGATCAACACGCCGACGCGCGGCATCGGCAAGAACACCCTGGAAACCGTCGAGAGCATTGCGCTGGAAACCGGGACTTCCATGTGGGGCGCGATCAACGAGGTGCTTCGGCGAAGGCTTCTTCCGCTGCGAGCGCTTGTCGGCGCTCGGGAGTTTTAGAGAGCTGATCGAAGACGCCCGGGCCATGCATCTGGGGACCTTTCGCGAACGGGTAACCGAAACCGCCGAGGAACGGCTGCCGATGTTCCCGTTGCTGACGAAGAAGAAGATCTGCAGCATGACATCGATTTCTCGCCGGCGGAGTTCGAACTGCGGAGGCTACGGAGTTTGCGCCCGAGACGTTGGCCGACGAGGGCGCTGGTGAGAGCGCGACGGCTGAGGCGGGCGAGGAGCGGGTCGAAGGCTTCCGCGCTCCCGGTGATCCGGCGTCCACGGCGGAGCTGCTGAAGTTCCTGATTGACCGCACGGGCTACATCAAGCAGCTTGAGCAGGAGGACACGCCCGAGGCGCTGGCCCGCGTCGAGAACCTGCACGAACTGGTGAATGCGGCCATGGACTCGCGCGATCGCGGCGAGACGCTGAACGAGTTTCTCGACCATGCCGCTCTGGTCAGCGATGCCGACGATTACGACGAAAACTCGCGCGTCACCTTGATGACCCTGCATTCGGCCAAGGGGCTGGAGTTTCCGCTGGTCTTTCTGATTGGGCTGGAGGAGAGACTGTTTCCCCATTCCCGCACGCTGCTCATCCCCGACGACATCGAAGAGGAGCGGCGACTGTGCTACGTCGGCATGACCCGCGCCATGGACACGCTGATCCTGTCGCGCGCCCGCTATCGGCGCCGCTACGGGACCGACATGCCCGAGCCGAGCGTGGCCTCGCGGTTTCTGGAGGAAATTCCCCAGGCGTTGCTGCAGGACCTGGGATCGCCGCGGCGGCCGGCGTATGCGTCCGAGCGGCGATCACGCGGCCAGCAGGCACTACGCCTACGAAGATGAAGATCAACGCCCGGTGCACGAGCGTCGCGACACGCCGCAACGCAGCCGCTACAGCGGGCCGGCGTACAACTCCATCGATAACATTGCGGAGTTCTTCGCCTCGCGCGGGAAGAAGTTTTCGCGGCCCAAGGTCGAGATTCCGCAGCCCACGGGGCGCACTGGATTCCGGCCCGGACAACGCGTCCGCCATCCGAAATACGGCGAAGGCACGGTGTACAAACGCGAGGGAGACGGGGAAGACGCGAAGATTACGGTACAATTTCCTAGATTCGGTTTGAAAAAGCTGGTCGAGAAATACGCCCAACTGGAAAAGGCGTAAGCCCGTCAATTAAAGGAACGCAGAATTCATGGCAAATACCAAGAGCATTACCGACAAAGTAGAACGCAAGAAGGTGAAGCGCATCGCGCGCAAGAAGGCCGCCCCGAAAGCGCCCCGCACCTACGCCCGCGGCTCAGCCAAGCGCAAGGTGAAGAAGCTGGCACGCGGTCAGTCGAAGCGCTAGTTCGCCGCCGCTGCTGTCAAGAAACCAAGGCTCCAGCCCATCTACCGGGCTGGAGCTTGTTTTTGCTGCGGGGAAGCCGGGCAGAAATTTTCAATTGCTAAAGATTAGAGCAATACCAGAGTGACTGTAGCTCGGGTAGTGCGGGCCTTTCAGTCGGGCGTTAGAAAGCCCGCGATTCTTGGTCCAAGCGATTTTTCTTCCCACCCTTGGACGCGGGCGTAAAGAGACTGTGTCGCAACCTCTGCCGTCCCTACGAGACTCGATCTCATTTCTACTTAGCCCAGCGCTCAACTACCCCAAGCCACGCAAAGGCGGTGTGGCTTGGGGACTCCGGCACGCGCTGGGCTAAGATCTTTCGCCCCATTCGGGGCTGATTCTTGCCCGTTTCATTCCACTGCCGCAAGCCCATACGAGGTCGCGACACAGTCTCTGAAGGCCGCACTAGCCGTACCAGCGGATACACCAACCCTGGAACCGCTCCACGCGTCGCTAGGGACGAAACATCAACTCGCACTCCCACACTTCACTGTCCCACGATTTGGCTCTTCAGGCCGCTAATGGCGGCCATGACTTCGTTCTGTTCCTTCTCCGGAACTTTGAACTTGTTGAGGGTTTCCGTCAGGTGCGCCGCGGAGATGTTCCAATCGGCGTCGGTGATGTGCAAACCAGTGTGCGCCGTTTTCATGTCCTGGCCGGTGTAAATGCACGGACCTCCAGTCGCTACACAGAGAAAATCAATCACATGCGACTCGACCCTCGCCTTCGAGGCGTCGTTTAGACCGGTGAAGAACTTGGCGAGTTGAGGATCGGTCGCCAGTCGGCCAATGAAATCTTTGGTCACCGCCGCCAGTGCATCATATCCTCCGAGCCGCGTGTAGAGTGAATCGCCAGCGGCGGGAGCGTTCACCGGTTGTGGGGAGGCAGCTACGGCGGAGGGCGCCGAGCCCGCGATTACGGCCAAGGCTAGTAACATCGTTGCAAGAAATCTCTTGTGCATGGTCTCTCCTTCGAGAAGTGGAATTGCAAGCGGAGACCATCACGATGCAACCAGTACACACTCGTCGTTACTTAAGCTCATGCGCCACAGGACAGGTGCTTACTCAACCCTGAGAGCGAATCCATAACCAAATTGCACGTATGTCCGTCGCGACAGTTGTTCGCGGAGGGCGTTTACTGATATGTTTTCGTGGTTTCCGTTTGCTAAGTCGTTTACGTGGCCCAAACGGCTTTTGGATTTTACAACGATAGAATTTTTTGAGACACTCTTTTTCCGCGACCTAGGGAAGGTGTGATTAAGTTGGCCGACAGTCCCTTAGTGGCTAAAGCCTTGGTCATTTTTTGGCGTTTACGGACGGCCTAAAGGCCGTCCCCTTCATCGCATCGGACTTGATCAGAGCTTGCCTAACGCCGGCAGGTGGCACTGACGGCAACAATCTGCCGGCCTCGCTGGAACGTATTACGATATGGAACCGATCGAAAAGAGCCCGTTGACTCGCGATCCGGGGGACGAGATGCGGCTGGTGGCGCGCATCCGTGCCGGAGACCAGCAGGCCATGTCCGAGCTCTACGACCGGTATTCCAAGGTGGTCTATGCGGTGGCGCTGCGCGTGCTCCAGGATGCTGCCGGCGCGGAGGATGTGCTGCAGGACGTTTTCCTGCAGCTATGGCGGAATCCGGATGCCTTCGATGCCAGCCGGGGAAGCCTGGCCGCGTGGCTGGCGGTGATCGCCCGCCATCGCTCCATCGACCGGTTGCGCAAGCGGCGTCCGGAGACCGACATCGAGGATTGCGTCATTGCCAGCGGTCCCGATCTGCGTGATGAGACCGAGCGCGCTCTCATCATTGAGAAAGTGCGGGGCGCGCTCGACGGAATGAGTCCCGAGCAGCGCCAAGCCATGGAGCTAGCGTTTTTTCAGGGCCTGACGCACACGGAAATAGCTGAAAAAACAGGCGAGCCTTTGGGTACGATTAAGACGCGTATCCGCAGTGGACTACAGCAGTTGCGGGCCAAGTTTGCGTGATGAAGACACACGACCAATTCGCGGAAGATCTGGCGCTTTACGCGCTGGATGAGCTGACCGGCAGCGAGCGCCAGGAACTGGAAGGCCACCTGGACACCTGTGCAGCGTGCCGTCGCGAATTGCAGGCGCTGCGCGGCGATCTGGGACTGCTCGGCTTGTCGAGCAGCGGACCGCAACCGCCAGCGCGCAGCAAAGACCGTTTGATGCGGGCCATTGCCGCCGAACCGCGCGGGGTTTCCTTGCCTGAGCCTGCGCCTGCTCGTCGGCGAAGTCTGTGGGCAACCTTGGTTCCGGCCTTGGCAGCGTTGGGTCTATTGCTGGTCGTGTTCATATTGGCGCGAAACAACGGCCACATGCAAGATCAGCTCGCCGAACTGGCCGGTCACAATCAGGACCAGGCGATCCAGCTTGACCGCCTGAATGAGGAGATGAGGCTGCTCACCGCGCCCGACGCCGTTCACGTTTCGCTGAATCCGCAAAAGTCGCCCAAGCAGCCGAGCGGCACCGCGATCTTCAGTCCCTCGCGGAACCGAATGATGTTCATGGCGAGCAATCTGCCTCCAGTGCCGGCGGGCAAGGCTTACGAGCTGTGGATCATCCCGATGCAAGGTGCGCCCATGGCTGCCGGAGTCTTCAAGCCTGACGAGCACGGCAACGCCATCATGATGGACCACGAAGATGCCCGAAGGCGTGGAAGCCAAAGCCTTCGCCATCACCGTGGAGAACGAAGAAGGCTCCGACAAGCCGACCTCGCCGATCATGCTGATGGGCGCGGGCGAGTAAAATCCACCGCGCATCCAAAACCGGGGACCATTTCGGCGTCGATATCCACAAGCTATTCACAGTCGTTCCGCGAGTATCAGCGCCGGCTGAGATAGCCTCTGCCGCTTGGCAGGCATGTCTACACTAGTACAACATGGCCAACCCCGGGGATTTTGCGTATATCGTCAAGCAGCAGGCCGACATCGTCCGCATTGTGGGCGAATACATGACGCTGCGCAAAAGCGGAGCGCAAAACTTCCAGGGCCTGTGCCCCTTTCACCAGGAAAAAACACCGTCGTTCTCGGTGCATGCCTCGCGGCAATTCTTCCACTGCTTTGGCTGCGGAGCCTCGGGCGACGTCTTCAATTTCGTGCAGAAGATTGAGAACATCACCTTTCCGGAAGCGGTTCGCCTGATCGCCGAGAAACTCAAGATCCCTCTGCCCAAGATGAGCTACTCCTCGCCGGAAGAGGAGCGCCAGGCCGGCATGCGTGTCGGGCTGATCGAAATCCACGAGCGTGCCTGCAAGTTCTTTCAGGATCAATTGCGCCGTCCCGAGGCCGCTCACGCGCGCGAGTATCTTGCTTCGCGGGGAATCAGTCCAGAGATCATTGCCGAGTTTCGTATGGGCTATGCGCCCGAATCGGGCTTTCCTGCTGCGCGACGCGCTGCGCGGGCAATATGACGAAGCATTGCTGCGCGAGTCGGGCCTGTTCTCGTGGAAGGACAAAGAGCAGTTGTCAGTTGCCAGTAGTCAGTTGCCAGAAGGATCCGACGCAACCGTTACACCGACAACTGACAACCGGCAACTGGCAACTATGTATTCCCGGTTCCGCAACCGGGTGATGTTTCCCATCACCAACGAATCGGGAAAAGTGATCGCCTTTACCGGCCGCACGCTGGCGAGCGACGAGAAGTCCGGGCCTAAGTACCTGAACTCGCCGGAGACGCCGATCTATTCGAAGTCGCGAGTGCTGTTCAATCTCGACAAGGCCAAGGAGCCGATCCGCAAGCTGGAGTACGCCATCCTGGTCGAAGGCCAGATGGATTGCATCTCGGTTTATACGGCGGGCTTTCGCAACGTGATCGCCAGCTCTGGCACGGCCTTCACCGAACTGCAAGCGCGGCTGCTGGGGCGGTTCAGCAAGAACATCGTGGTGAACTTCGATCCCGACACCGCGGGCGCAGCGGCGGCAGAGCGCTCGCTGGCGCTGCTGGTGAGCGAGGAGTTCCAGATCAAAGTTCTCACGCTGGAGGCGGGCTTCGATCCCGACCTGTACATTCGGCGCAAGGGAGTGGCAGCGTACGGAGAGGCGCTTTCCCACTCGCAGAAATATTTCGATTACCTGATTGAGCGCTCCCGTTCGTTGTTCCCCGCCCGCACTCCTGAAGGCAAAGTGAAGGCCCTGAATTACCTGCTGCCGCACATTCAGCGTGTGCCCAGCCGCATTGTGCGCGACGAGTGGGCGAACGAGATCTCGCATCGATTAGGGATCGAATCGGCGGTGCTGCGCCAGGAACTGCGTCACGCCGCGGGCACGCGTTCGGCATCGCGGGTGAACGCTCCCGCGGCCACGGTGCTGACCGATGCCGAGCGTGTTTTGATTCGGGCGTTGGCAAGCCAGGAGTTGTCCCAGCAGTCCGGTGAGCGATCGCGATGGTCAGGACCTCGACTTTGAGCCGGCGCGGCAGGCGCATTTTGCGCTGACGCGAGAACGCCTGCACGGCGGATCGGCGGCTGAGAGTTTGCTTGACTTCTTGTTGCTGGCACAAGAACAGGGACTCGACCCGATGTCGCTGCCGCTGGAAGAAGACGCTCGCAGCCTGCTGGCGACCGTCCTGATGGATGAGTACGAAGAACTCACACCAGAGTTGCTGGAGAGTTCGATCCGCTCGTTGCGGCGCCGGGTCTTCCGCCGCCAACTCGAAGACCTGCAACATCAACTGAAAGAGGCTGAGCGGCAGCAGGATTCGACGTCGGCGGCGAGGCTGCTCCAGGAACGACTGAAGCTACGCCGCGCCATGAGCACGATGGGTGAGGGCGCGTAATGAGGTTACTAAAGTTTCCGCGGGCTATCCGCGACCGTTTCCATGGGCCTTATTCTCCCGTAAGTAACTGATGTAAAAGGATGAAGCGAACGCTACGCGGCAAACATCTAATGATTAGATATCTGAATTGTCAGCAAAGGTCAGTTCGGCTGGTTACTGGCGTTTTGTGATTTTGCAAAATAAGGCTAGGGAGCGGGCCCGGCCTATGATAAAATCTGAAAGTTTCTGCGCATGTCGGTACTGCAGTACCGTTCCCGCCGTGGTGTGCATGGAAGAAGCGCGCCCCTCAACTGGCGCCATTTAGAGGAAACTCCGCTTTGGCTCTTGAAGATAAGTTCGACGACATTAAAAAATTGATCGATGCGGGAAAAGAGAAGGGCTACCTCACTTACAACGAGGTCAACGACCTTATCCCGCACGACTTGCATTCGCCCGATGACCTTGAGGACCTGCTGACCACCATCGGCACGCAGGGCATTGATGTACTCGAAGGTCCCAAGATCCCCGGCTCTCTCGATAAAAAGTTCGATGCCGAACTGGAAGCCGGCGAGGACGTTGAACTCGACCTTACGCCGGGGCGCTGGAAAAAACCAACGATCCGGTCCGTATGTATCTGCGCGAGATGGGCACGGTTCCGCTGCTCACCCGCGAAGGCGAAGTCGAGATCGCCAAGCGCATCGAGCGTGGGCAGCTACGAGTACTGAAAGCGTTGTCCCGCTCCCCAATCGTAATTCGCGAAATCGTTGCCATCGGCGAGGACCTGAAGCGCGGCGTGCGCTCCATCAAGGAGATCGTGCTCTTCGACGAAGAGGAGATCACGGAAGAAGTGGTCCTCAATCGCCTGAAGGAGATCACCGGCAGGATTGACGAGCTCAGCAAACACTACAAGAAGTCGATCCAGTTGATCGAGAAGCTGGCCGATATTCCCCAGAAGAAGCGGCCGAAGGAGTACCGCCGCTACCGTTGGGCGCTGGGACGCGAGCAAGTCGCGGTATCGCGCGTCATTCGCCGGCTGGGCTTTACCAACAACGAGCGCAAGCGCCTGATCGACCGGGTCAACAAAACCGTCGACAGCATGCGCGGGCTCGACAAGCAGGCGGCCAACTTCGAGAAGCGCGCCGATCAGACACGCGCCGAGGAAGCCAAGAAGGAACTGCGCAGGCAGGTGCGGCAGATTCGCGCCGACCTGGAGCGCATGGAGCACGATGCGGGCGCCAACTTCGCCGAACTGAAGCGTACCCAGCGCGAAATCGTGCAGGGCGACGTCGATGCCGAGTACGCCAAGCGCGAGCTGATCGAAGCCAACCTGCGACTGGTGGTATCGATTGCCAAGAAGTACACCAATCGCGGCTTGCAATTTCTCGACCTGATTCAGGAAGGCAACATCGGCCTGATGAAGGCGGTGGACAAGTTCGAATACCGCCGCGGCTATAAGTTCTCGACCTATGCGACGTGGTGGATTCGCCAGGCCATCACCCGCGCCATCGCCGATCAGGCGCGCACCATCCGCATTCCGGTGCACATGATCGAGACCATCAACAAGCTGATCCGCACTTCGCGGCAGCTGGTGCAGGAACTCGGGCGCGAGCCTACCTCGGAAGAGATTGCCAAGCGCATGGACATTCCGGTGGCCAAGGTGCGCAAGGTGCTCAAGATCGCGCAGGAACCGATCTCGCTGGAGACGCCGATCGGCGAAGAGGAAGATTCGCATCTCGGCGACTTCATCGAAGATCGCGCCGTGGTTTCGCCGGCGGAAGCGGTGATCAACGTCAACCTCAAGGAGCAGACGGCGCAGGTGCTGCGCACGCTCACGCCCCGCGAGGAGAAGGTGATCAAGATGCGCTTCGGGCTGGAGGACGGCTCCGAGCACACGCTCGAGGAAGTCGGCCAGTCGTTCGCGGTCACCCGCGAGCGCATCCGCCAAATCGAGGCCAAGGCGCTGCGTAAGCTGCGGCACCCTTCGCGCTCGCGCAAGCTGCGAGCATTTATGGATGGCGTGCACGACTAAAAGCAGTTGCCAGTAGCCAGTTGTCGGTTGTCAGACGGTGGTAGAGCAGGCCTTAGGCCCGCGTTAAGTAGCCATTAGAAATGGGGCTTTAGCCCCGCACGGGACGCGATGAGCGTCCCGTTTTTCTTTTGAGGGACGAACGCAACGGATGAGCGACTCATGCGACTTGACCTTCTGTGTTAGGGCACGACTTCAGGTGCCATCCCGAACCAAGTTGGTAAACCGTGTCCGGGTTAGAGTGTTGACAAGGTATACCCGATATACTTAGAATATCTCTTGCCTGGAGACCCGCGACAAAACAATGAGCACCAACATGGACTTTATTTCAATCCGACTGGATGGCGACCTCAAGAAAGAACTCTTGCAAGCGTCCGACGTAGAACGGCGCTCACTCTCAAACTTCTGCCGGCTTCTTCTAGAGTACGGCTGGGGTGAGTATTTGAAGGCGGGTTCGATGCGGAACTTGCTGGAGTCGGCGGATGGAACAAAGAGGAGTGAGGAATGGCGGTTCAAACAGCTGTAGTAACTCAAAGCGAATTGCAGCAGATCCACGAGCTACAGGTGGAACTGACCGAGAAGCAGAGTCAACTCGACTCGATGACCAATAACGTCAAGGCACTTCTGTTTGCGAAGGCAAGCATCGAGCCTGGCCGGTTCGACGCACGCCTGTCGTTCAAGAGGATGCACACGGTGCCTTGGAAGCAAGTCGTAATAGACAAGCTCGGCTATGACTACATGGAGTCCGTTCGGCTGGCAACTCCGACAGTCACCCGCTGCGAGGTCGTCATTATCGAACACGCGATTCCGCCTCTATGGAAAAAGATGACGGAAGGTGAAGAACTGGATCAGCGTTAGCCTGGTGCCCCAGGTTGAATAGAGGGGTGCCCCAGGTAACTCACCTTATACAGCGACGGCTTTTGGGATTATTCTTTTAATGACAGTGAGCAACGATAATCTTCTGCACAATTTAGGATTCGACCGGGACCCGTTCGCGAAGACGAACGCGGACGAGGAAGAACTTCTAGAAAGCTACTTTATCGAGCCTCCTTTTTTCAAGGCAGTCTACGGTGACATCGACGCCCCCAAGAGTGCGGTTGTTTACGCGCCTCGTGGCGGAGGCAAAACTGCCCTTAAGAGACGCATCGAACTCTCATCGCGAACTGACGCATTCCTTTGCGTCATCTATAATTCGTTCCCCACAACGGGATTGAAGCTCAAGGATATCGACCTTCAATACCATCTTCGAAACGTAGTCCGTATTCTTCTGGTTGCTATCTTGGGAGAGGCCGCGACACTAGGGATTGAAGGCCTCGAGAAGAACGACCGCCATTTTCTCTATATTCTTACAAAGGAACACCTGACTAATCTTGGCCGCGCAGATCTGAAAGAGGCGATCGCAGCGGTCACTCACATCTCCGACAAAGCCAAGGAGGTCTGGAACATCCTGACGGGGCCGATTGGAGTCGCGCTTTCGGCAGTCTTCGCCCATTTCGGATTTAAGCCGCCGGAAGTTTCTAAGTTCGATAGCGAAAAGGGATACGCCGGGACGTTAGAAGAACAAATTGGCTTCCTCATCAAAATCGCTCCCATTTTCGGATTCAAGTCTACGTACATTCTCGTCGACAAGGTTGACGAGAATCCGATAACCGGTGTGGCGAGCGCGTCGCTTGAGTTCATACGCCCGCTCATGTCGGACCTTGGAATCCTTGAGAAACCCGGTATGGCCTTCAAACTCTTCCTATGGGATCGGCTGGAAGCTGACGCGCTCGTATTCTCACGCCCGGATCGGATCAAGACTTACTCCCTCAAGTGGACCGGTTCACAGCTGAAGACAATGCTCTCGCGACGCCTGGCAGCCCATAGTCGGGAGAAAGTGCAGAGCCTTGCATCAATTGTAGAACTCGGCAGGCAAGTCGACATCGACGATTTGGTCGTAAAAATGAGCGGGGGCTCGCCGCGAAACATAATTCGGATCTGCAAGGCTATCCTCGATCAACAAGGCGAACTAGGCAGCAGCAGCCACGTGATTTCCGAGCGAGCGGTGCTCGCTGGTATCGAGGCCATCGCCTCTGAAATAGCCGCGGAGACTGTCCCTGACAACGTACTGCGGGACTTGAAAAAACTGAAGCGGGCGGATTTCACTGTGGCGAACGTCTACGCCGATGTCTTTAGAATCAGTCAGGGAGCTGGAGCACAAAAGGTTCAACTATGGCAAGACTCCGGGGCCGCGATAAGGATAGGCAATCGCCAACAGAAAAAAGGGAACCGACCTAGCAACGTCTACGCAGTCGCCTCACCAATGGTTCTAAAGCATATCTTCAGTGACATCAGCGTGCTTGATTTTGCGGAGAAGAAGATGCGGCTTTGTGAATGTGGCCAGTTAGTACTGCGGGATTGGGACCTCTCCGCGGCTCAATCTTGCCATGCATGCGAACACGTCTTTTCGGATGAGGCAGCGGAGTAACCTAGGGATCAATCTACCTAGGCCTGGTGCCCCAGGTTCGCGTCCGTGTTTTGGACGCTAACCTGGGACCCGATGAACCGTTCTGGCAGAAGAGATACTATGACCGGAACGTGCGCAGCGTGCGTGAGTTCGGGATCAAGTTGCGCTATCTGCACCGCAACCCGGTGAAGCGCGGGTTGGTGCGTGACCCGGGCGATTGGAAGTGGAGCAGCTTTCGGCACTACGCTTTCCGCGAGATGGGTGGGGTGGAGATTGAGTCGGAGTGGACGGGAAGAGATCGCGAGCTCAAAGTGACGGGTGGTCAGCCCCGCGTGTTCCTCTGCCCAAGTTAGGCCGAGGCCCAGAGCCTGCCCTGAGCCTGCCGAAGGGTTAGCGTCCAAACGATGGACGCGAACCTGGGGCACCAGGCTCAAATTCCGTCTTGTCGGGAATCTCGGGTGCCGGCAAAGGCTTCATGGGCCGACTATAAACTCCCCCGCCCCAAAGACTGCTCCAAAATCTGTCATTGACATGCAGGCCGTGACGGGACTATCACTTTCGTTTAATCTAGAACTGAGGGGATACGTGTCACCCACCAAGCCGCGCGGTGCGTTCAACATTCCTGATCGGTTCCGATCCGGACTTTTTCTTATTGCTGGGGTGTCCGATGATGCGTTCGATGAACTAGCCTCAGCGCTGGACCGCTCCCCCGAATTCACAAACGCAAAAGAACTGGCGGCTTGGGTTGCGCCAGAGGCGAAAAGCATACCCGCCCCCGACGTTCCGCAGGTTATGGAGGCCCTAACATCTTTGTATCGGGTGCGCACAAGCCTTGGGGAGTCGGCGGAACGAGTTGCGAAAGATGTCGTATCCGCGATGCAAGCTGAGGACGCAAGTGGTCGTGTCACCGACTCGCGCTCAACCGTGGCCCGCTTATCGAGACTGCTGGACTCAAAAGCGCTGAACGTTCTCGACACCAAAGTAAAGGAATTAAAAACCGAGTACGAGCACAGCCTTTGTGACCTCCGCATTTTCACCGATGCACGTCCCGTATTCGGCAATAACGTTGCTGATGCGCCCTCAACTATGTTACTTGTACATACGCTGAGATTGGGTTATCACGATGCGCATGAAACGAGGCATCGTGAGATCTACATATCCTTGGATGCTCAAGATTTAATCAGCCTACGTGAGTTGATTGAGCGGGCAGAAACTAAAGCCAAGACTCTCAAGTCTCGATTTGAGTCAGCCGGTATTAAGCTTGTCGATTAGGATATTTGGAGACTAACGATGATCGACGCTCAACAGGTTGCTGACATCCGCGATATGCGGCAGTGGACACTTCCGCCGCGTCATCCCGCTGCCCCCGCGCTGGACTGCGACGAAGAGATACGCGAATGGCTGGTGGACGATCGCGGTTCAATTTTTGCATACATAGCCGCGTTAGAGCGCCAACTTTCTCCGGTTCGGGTTATCAAAGAAAAAAAGACATTGGAAGAACGGTTCCGTGAAGAAGCAGAGAAGTGGCAGCGCGAGACCGCACATCTTTCCTCTCCATTGCAGAGAATGATCCATCCGAGCTACCAGGCAATTCTCGGCATGGGAGCAGAGCACAAGAGGGATATTGTGCGACTCATGCTGCTAGACATGCAGAAAACCCATCGGGACTGGTTGCTAGCCCTCAGTTATTTGACGCAAGAGAATCCCATCAATCCACGGGATGCTGGCAAGACCGACAAACTGATTCGCGCATGGGTGGAATGGGGTAAGCGCGAAGGAATCATCCACGCATGATCGTGTTTCGGAGCGCTGCTGAAGCACGTCAGCAGTTATATCAATTGTTCCAGTCTCTGCCCACCGCATCTTGGCGCATCCGCAGTCCATACGACACGAGCTATAAATGCATTGCTTGGGCTGCGTGTAGAACCAATCGCGTTTGGTGGCCTTGGGATCATCCCGCTTGCTACTGGCCCTCAGGCTTTCGCATTTTCCCCACCGGAGATCCTGTTCCCGTTAACTGCTTCGTCGAGATGTTCGAGAAGAAATTTGGGTACATGCGATGTGACAATCCGAACTTCGAGTTCGGTTACCAGAAGGTCGCCATTTACGCAAACGATGGCGGAGCAACACACATGGCAAGGCAGCATTTCGGGGGACGGGGATGGCTTAGTAAATTAGGTGAAGGCGAAGATATTGTTCATGAGAAACTGGAAGATATTCAAGGCGACATGGCAACAGCAGCTCAGCAATATGGCGAAGTGGCCCAAGTTCTGAAAAGAAGTTGGTGGACCGCTTTACTGCTTTTGGCAAGTTGGTTTGGCCCACTTCGGTGGTTTAATCTGGCCCACCCATGGACGTTGACGGTTAAGAGGATAGAGTTCCGTTCTGCTGGAGCGTAGCCCGAAGGGCGAAGCGGAAGCAGAATGGAACTGCGGCCTCCAGGGATCACTCTTTGCGTTTCTTCCGCAAGGTCCTGCGAAAACGGTACGACTCCGAACCGGTTTCGATAATGTGGGCCTGATCGGTAAGCCGATCGAGCACCGCCTTGCACAGCCGCGCATTGGTAAAGACCTGCGGCCACTCGGAGAACGGCAGGTTGGTGGTTACGATAATGGCTGCTTTTTCCGCCCGCTCAGCGATGACCTGGAAGAGCAGTTCGGCGGCCACCTCGGCCAGCGGGACATAGCCCAGTTCATCGATCACAATCAGTTCCACCCGCGACCAGCGTGCCAGCATTCGGCTAAGGCTCTGTTCGCGTTGTGCCTCGACCAGTTGGTTGACCAGGGCGGCAGCGGTAGTAAAGCGCACGCGCCTCCGCTGGCGGCAGGCGGCGATGGCTAGGCCAGTGGCCAGATGGGTTTTTCCGGTGCCCGGTTCTCCGACCAGAAGCACGGGTTCGGAACGTTGCAGATAGCCGCCTTCGGCCAGGGTCCGAATACGCGAGGCCGGGATGTGTGGCGACTGGGCAAAGTCGAACTCCTCCAGCGTCTTCATCCGCGGCAGGCGCGCATCCTTGAGCCGCAGTTCGATCGAGCGCCGTTCGCGGTCCTCGACCTCGGCCTGGAGCAGGGCTTCAAGGTAATGGAGATGGGAGTGGTTCTTCTGCCTGGCTTCTTCGGCAAGGGATGCGAACTGAGCGCCGATGACGCCCAATCGCAGAGTCTGGCAGTGCTGCGCGATGCTGGCGGCTTCCATGCTCATGCCGGCACCTCGATCTCACACACACAGAGTAGTTGGTTATACTCGGCCATCGTCGGCAGCGGACGTTCGTAAGCAGCCAGTGCTCCGATGTCGATCGTCGTCGCGGCCGCGTGCTGAAGCTCGTCGCTCATGAGGAGATGACGGATGGCAGCCACATCCGTACAGCCCAACTCCATCGCTTGCGCTACCGCTGTTTCCAGCTTGGCGTAGCCGAACTCGCGGCCCATGCAGAGGAGCGCAACCATGGATCGCGTTCCACCCTGGCGTCCATGTTTCTCGTTCATCAACTCCCAGAGCTGGTCATAGCTTTCCGGCCAGCGGCCCTGTATTCGCCACTGCGCCAGCGGCTTCGATCCGCGCAACGCACCAGGCTTGCGTTCGAGCACTTCGAGATAGTGTTCCAGATCCAGGATCTGCTGCGCCCGCTCATAACTGCGCTCGTGCTGCGCGATCCGCACACCGTCTTGCCGGAACTCCACCACGCTGGAGTAGACGCGAGCCTCGACCACGGAGCCTGCCTTCAGTGGCACCGAGTAGAAGTTGGTTCGCACCTTGGCACATCCCGCCTGATCGACGCGCGGGAAGCTGACTTCCGCTAACTCGAAGTCTTCCGCCGGGAGCGGCAACAAGTGTTGCTTCTCGGTCAGTAACAGCGCGCCGATACTCTCCCTGCGGCCCGATAAGATACGGCTCTCATCGTGGCGGCAGTCGGCCAGCAGCTTCGTGTTCAACTCAGCAAGATCGCTCGCCGCCGGTACCGGAACCCAGTGGTTGCGGCGGAAGTAGCCCACTTCGCCTTCCACCCCGCCCTTCTCGTGGCCTTCGCCGGGCGTGCAGAAATCGGCTTGATACTGCCAGTGCGAACGGAAGGCAATGAAGCGGGCCGTCAGCTCCCGCTCATAGCCGCGCAGTATCTTCTTTACTGCACTCGACAGGTTGTCGTAGCGAAGCCGGTGGAAAACGCCGCCGAAGTAATGGAACGCCAACTCGTGTGCTTCCAGAAACGCCTGCTGCGTGGCCCTCAGGTAGGCGCGATGATAGGCCGCTCCGCTAGCCATCGAACGAAGCGAAAACACCTGCAGCTTGACGCGCTCGCCATCCAAATCGGCATAGGCTTCATACCAATCAACCTGGGCTTCGACACCCCAGTCGTAGCTCTGCGGCACAAAGGTCTCGCGCCGGGCCAGCCCCAGCGCTTCTTTGCGCTGCGCCACATACTGCCGAACCGTGCGCTCAGCAGCCGTGCATCCGGGTACCTCTTGTCGAATGCGCTCCCATATCCGCTTCGCCGTGTGGCGCTGCTTACGCGGAGCCTTGCGATCCTCTTCCAGAATCGCGTCGATGAACTCGACCGCCGGAGCCATCTTCACCTGCGGCCGCTCCGTCTTCTTCCGCCGCACCGGTATCGCGCTCCGGATCGCCTCCCGCACCAATCGCCGATGCACCCGCAGCTTCCGCGATACGCCTTGAATCGTGCCTACCCCGAACTCATACTCCCGACGAATCTGCTCGAATAGTTCCACCTTGGCTCTCCAGTCCAACCCCCGCCTCCAGATACAAGCTCACGCTCAAATCCAGAGTAGAAGTTTGCTGTGCCGAGGTGGGCCAAAACAAACCGCCGAAGTGGACCACTTCAGATTGCCAAAATCATTTACTGCATTTGTGCCCATTTCATCTATGCTGGGCGCATTTGCGGTTTTGGATATATCGCAGAGTCATACCGTGGGACTTGACTTAGGCTCTGCGCCCTATTTGTTTGCCGCGTTTCTGACGGCAGATGATCCTAAAACGGTTGCTCTTGTATAGAGCCTCGTGCCCCAGGTTCGCCCTTCTTTTGGGCTAACCTGGGGTCAGTGCGCTACGACCTTCCCGAGCCCAGGTTAGCGTCCAAACGATGGACGCTAACCCTTCGACTGCGCTCAGGGCAGGCTCAGGGCAGGCTCTGGGGCACCAAGCTGACTACGCCGCCGATTGCACGGCTCTCTTATATGCGGGGGCGAACACCTCCCGGGCAAATTGCGAGAATGTGACTTTGCCGGTGCGTTTTTGTTCGCCTTTGAATTGCTGGATTTTGGGGATTGCCTCTTCCATTTCAACCAGCAGCGCTGCCATCTCCGGCGACATTCCGCTCTGGCTCATTGCGGCCTTCAACTTGTCGCCCGGGACGGTGACCACGCGGATTTGTTTCCCGATGGCCTGTCCGGCGATGCGAGCCCACTCGTCCAACGAAATCTCCTGCGGGCCCACGATATCGACCACGTGATGGCCGTCGATCGGTTTGAGCAGAAACTCAGCGGCAACCTCAGCGATGTCCTGCGTGGCAATGATCGGCGCTTTCACGGATCCATGGAGCGAAGTGTAGATGCTGTCTTGTCCGATGATCGTCGGCAGCGAGAAAAACACGTTCTCCATGAACTCGTTTGGGCGCAGCGAGACGATGTTCTTCCCGGCAGCGCGGAACTTCTCTTCCGTCTCGTAGTGTCCAACAATCGGCCCCGTGCCGCTGGGCAGGAATGCTCCTGCACTCGAGAGATGAACCACGTGCAGATCGGGATGCTTGCGGATCACGCTGGCTCCAGCCTCGGCCATGCGGCGGGCCGTGCCCAACGGATCGTGCGAGGTCATCTCCGCAGGCGTCAGCCAGAACAGCGCGTCGGCGCCACGCACCGCCTGCTCAACAATCGCGGGATCGCTGTGCTCACCGGCGATGACGTTTGCACCGCGGCTGGCTAGATCTTTCACTTTTTCGGGATGTCGGGCTATCAGCGTGACATCCGACTTGCGGTCAAGAAGTATGTTGGCGAGTTTGCTGCCGATGTGGCCCGTAGGAGTGGTAACTGTAATCTTCATGGAATTTTCTCCTTACCAGTTTAAGATGTGCAGGGTTTGTCTCGCGATGCAGGAAGGAAGCTACTTACCTGTCAGACGGTCCAGAACCGCCGATTTGCTTTGGTCGTGATCAGGGAACGGCGCCTGGTGCCCCTGGCGTGCCGCGATGTTTCGCAAACTGAAGGGCGGAAATCCAGACGTTTGTGTCGATGACGACGATCACCCGTTAGACCGCACCCTGCGGCGCGGCTTCCCGGCACGCACTTCTTTGATGAGCCGGGGAACATCGGCCTCGGTGTAGCCCTTCGGATTGCGGCCAGCCGCATACTCGCCCAACTCATCCAGTGTCCGCCGCGCCTGCTGCGCGGAATAGGTGCGAAAGGCTTCCCGGAATAGTTCGCTCATAGTGCGGCTGTCCCTCCGAGCCAGCGCCTCAGCCCTTCGTGCAAGTTCGGGCGGGAGGCTGATCGTGTAGACCTTCGATTTCCTTGCAGTAGCAGTAGCCATACCAAAATATTACACTGTAATGGATTCCATTACAACTGATGGGGCACCAGCTTACAATTCACTTGTGGCCATGACCGCAGACCAGTATCTACACGGAATCCTTCTGCGTGAAGCGGTGGATGCCGGCCCAAACTCACCTCTACTTGGCGTGCAAACTACCTTAATGCCCACCCTGCGGCAATGGGCAGGAGACAATCTGCTTGGTGTCTATCCCAGCGGTTCTTTCATGAAAGGCACTGCCGTTCTCAGCGGAACGGATATCGACCTGTTTATATCCCTGTCGGAGCATACGAGCGAAACGTTGAAAGAGGTATACAACAAACTATTCGACTGCCTGACATCCGCTGGCTACTCGCCCAAGCGCCAGAACGTTTCGCTGAATATAACGGTGTCGAGGTACTCCGTGGATCTGGTGCCGGGGAAACGTCAGAACGCGCTTTCGAGCGATCACAGCCTCTACCGGCGCAAAGCCGACACCTGGACCAAGACCAATGTTTTCACCCATGCCCGAACGGTAATTGGCGCGGGACGGGCAGACGAGATACGCATTTTGAAGCTCTGGAGAAATCAGAACGGGCTCGATTTCCCGTCGTTCTATCTGGAGCTCTCTGTCATCCGCGCTCTGGCGGAGAGACCATTGCCGGGCCTCGTATCCTACAACGCTCAGCCGACGCTAGCGCAGCGCGTCATGGCAGTGTTCGATTATCTCCGCGACTCATTTACTGCAGCCAGGATCGCCGATCCGGCAAACACCAACAACATTATTTCGGAAGATCTCACGGCACAGGAAAAGGCAAAAGTCAGCGCAGCCGCCAAAGCTGCGAGGGAAGCCGCTGCATCGTCTTGGGAGGACATCGTGCGATGAGCAAAAGCGACTGGTCGCTGTCCAGACTCATGCAGGCCCTGCATGAACGCGTGGCGCAAGATTTGAAAACAGCCCGCGAGGCACTTGAGCATCCGGTTGCCAAAGGCGACGGGAGCGAAGCTGTTTGGACTACGCTTTTCAGAAAATACCTACCCCAACGCTATGCCGTGGATAAAGCGACCATCGTGGACAGCAACGGCCAGTTTAGCGATCAGATTGACGTGGTACTCTTCGACCGCCAGTACACGCCACTGATTTTCGAGCACCAGAATGAGATCGTTGTGCCGGTGGAAGCCGTCTACGCCCTGTTCGAAGCGAAGCAGGAGATTAAGGCGGAGTTCGTGAAATATGCACAGCAGAAGGTCGCGACAGTACGCCGTCTCCATCGCACGAGCGCTCCAGTGCAGACGATCGACGGCCGTCGCACGGCAAAGCCGCAGCCTATTCTGGCGGGATTCCTGGCTTTTGAAAGCGCATGGAAAACAACGACCATCGGGAAATATCTTTCGCCCGTCCTCGCCGCCGACCAGGACGAAGGTCGGCTCGATTTCGGCTGCATCGCTGCCTATGGAACCTTCGGTTGCGAGGGGGCCAACTGCGTTTCCTCGGCCCCACATGACAAAGCGACTACATGCTTTCTCCTCGAACTCATCACCCGACTACAAAGAATGGGCACAGCGCCGGCCATCGACATGGCTGCCTATGCTCGCTGGCTTGTCCGGGAGAGCTGACCGGTGTACCCATTACTGGAAGACTTAGAGAGCATATCGCACATCCACTGGTAATAGTTCGCGGCGAGAGTGGATTTGGGGCGCGAACCATGGAACGTGAATGGGAGATTTCGATTCGTCGGCAGTGTCGCCGCGACGGTGTACCGTTCTTCTTTAAATAGTGGGGCGGAGTACGAAAGAAACAGGCAGGACGAAAACTCGACGGTCGCACGTATGACGAAATGCCCGACGTGTTCTCCTCGCAGGAGTCAAGCTCTGGCGTATCTAGTTGACCGACCGTCTCCTCGGCCATGGTCGTGACCCGTCAGGGCTCGATCACCTACCGCATGAGAGCGGCCACCGATAGGCTCGAGTACTGACCGCCGATAGTTCCAGTAGCGAGGACTATTTCAACGACTCCAAATACGCCACCACGGCTTCGGCGTCGGCGCGATTCATCTTGTATTGCGGCATGGGTGGGTCCCGCCTCGCGGGACGAAAGTAATTAGTCCACGGCGAAAGCTGTGGGTAAACTGCGATTTGATTTCCCGAGCCCCTTTTTTAGGGTAATTACATAGTTGACTAACCAACCGCCGGACGTTTACGATTGTCCCCTCAATGGAGACTTACTGGAGCCCGACGATTGAATGCCACAATCACGCTTGTCCCGATTCGACCATTCGGCTCCCCTATCCCAACCCTCCAGAAATATCAGCGAGTCCACCAAACTGGCCCACGGGTGAGTTTCGCGTAATTTTTGTATGCCCAGCCTGCGGGCATGGGTACGAATATCTGGCCCCGGATGTCCGTTGGCGTCAATTCCCCACGCCGGGCCCGAATCAACCCCATTCGCCCACAATCTGCGTCTATTGTGAATTCCAATGTGCCCACGAAAACTGCGCAATAAAAGCGCGACACTATACGCTCGTGGAAAGCGGCACAAAAGATTTAGAAGTCTTGAGTAGATGCCTGAAATCAAAATGCTACCCCTTGTGCGGCGAGACTGAATATGCGACTGACTACTGCGCTGAAACATTCCTCAAGGTTCGCCAGCAGTGGCAACTTGGGCCAGTAAGTCCGGACTTGCGACTATGACTCCACCTGATGTGCGTCAGCGGCTTTACTCAAAACTAGAACGGGCCGACAAACATATCTTCGATCTGAAGAATACTTGGGACATCTTCGCAGAAAGCGCATATCCATTTTCTGCCGAGGATGATCCGAACACCGGAGATCGCATTTATAAGCTCATCAGTGCGAGACGCATCCCTGGTCCCATTCCCCTCATCACCGGGGATGCAATCCATAATCTCAGAAGCGCTCTGGACCACCTCGCCTCCCATTTGGTCTCGCTCGGGCCTCCCGGAAACCCCGACGACAAGATTTACTTTCCAATTGGAGAGTGCGCCTACGAATTTAAATCCAGATTGCGGAGAATTAAAAAGCGCTTGCGGCATGACGCTATAAAACCGCTTGCGGATATCAAAGCATACGTTGGAGGTGACGGGGAGATTCTCTGGAAGCTCCATTGCCTTGACATTATCGACAAGCACAGTCTGTTGCTCACGGTTAGTTCGCAGAATGTTGTCCACAGCATGCCCCCAGAGGAGGTGCGGAGGTATGAGCAACATTTTTTGGGGATCAACTCTCCCATCCCCCCCGACATCGCTTACAAGGAGTTTTTGGAATCTGCTCCCCCCGCCCTGGATTTGAAAGCAGGCGACGTAATTCGTCGAATCCCTAAGGCGAAAGTGCAAGAGAACATGCACCTCCCCTTTGAGGTAGCGTTCGGAGAGCCGCAAATTGTTAGGGGAGAGCCAATCATTGTGTTCCTTCATCAGGCGGCTCATCGAATCGGCGACATCATCACCAATCTTGACAATATTGGAGCGCTTAACTGACCCACGCACACTTCCGTCGTTTCCGGCGTCGTGCTAAACTGACGCCAGAAGGACGGGCATACGCTAGTGAGCCGCCAAGCAAACCAAAGCGATCTACCCGTGAAGAAAATATCCAAACCAGGAACGCCCGCTGAATACAAGGCTTTCTCTGATCTGCTGAGAAAAGTCCTTCGAGTCTCGCACTCCGAATTACACGCGAGACTCGAAGCGGACAAGAGAGTCAAACAGCGGAAGCGAGCGGCTAAGAAGCCTTCCGCTTCCCGCGATTCTGGCGCTTAGGCCGGACTCGCCCCTACCTCCAGTTTGCCCGTCAGTGCGGCATAAGTCAGTCTCCGACCGCCAACCCGAGAAAGCAAATCGTAGAACCGGGCCGAATCGTCCATCGGCTCTTTGCGATTATTGAAACGATAAGACCTGCTCATCAAGATACCGAAACAAATGAAACGGCTCAACGCTCACATAAGTTCCTGAAATTCCACGCTTCAATAGCGACCAGAAATTTTCCAAGCCGTTTGTGTGGACCCGGCCATCTACGTATTTCTCGGCGTGGTCAATGACTTTGTGGGCGTACTCTTCCGTCAGCCCGTCGTAGGATTTAAGGGCATCACTGTAGAGCGCAGACCCGACGGCGACATGCTCTCTGACTTTCTCCTGTAGCACGCTCTTGCGACGGCTCGGCACAACTGCAACGCGAATCCTTCCACCACGCTCCAAGGCTCCGAACACGGCAGTCTTGTCTTTCCCGCCGGTGCCAGTAATGCGGCGCTCGCGTTTGTCAACGTGCATGTTGCGAGCCTTGCCGCCGATGAATGTCTCATCCACTTCAACTTCGCCGCCACTGCCCCCGACTTTTAGTAGGGAGCCGTCCTGCATAGCACACCGAATGCGGTGCATCATGAACCAAGCCGACTTCTGAGTGATACCCAAGTCTTTCGCCACTTCGCAGGAGCTAATCCCGTTTTTGCAATTGCCGATGAGCCACATTGCGCAGAGCCATTTGTCCAACGGAAGCGGGGAGTCCTCGAAGATCGTGCCAACCTTCACCGAGAACTGCTTGTAGCACTCTTTACACTTCCAGCGGCGCTGTGATGCAAGGTAGTAATGATCCTGATGTCCGCAAGCAGGACAAGTGGGTTTGCCATCCGACCAGCGCATCTGAGCTACTGTATCAATGCAGATTTGCTCATCGCTAAAATAGCGGACAACCTGCTGCAAAGTCTTGGGTTTCATCTTGCTTTCCATGCCTAAAATGTACGCTTTTAGGCTTGGTTAGTCAAGGATATAATTGCCTTTTTTAGGGGCGGCACAGGCTATCTCCCGCCGTTTCGCTATCTTCGTAACCAAGCGCGGCCACGCCAAGATCAACTCGCCGGGCGGAGAAGAGGTTATGGATTCTCGTGTGTGCTAATTCGGGAATCGTGAGACGAGAAATCAAATATTTCTGCTCGCGACATGACCACCAGGCACATACTAGCTGTGACGAGAGATCCAATGAAGAGCTCGTCTTATCCACTAGGAGGTTGAAATGCCTGCACATCATTACATGACGGCGCCCGAGGCGTTGAAGGGCGTTGAGGAGCGGCACAAGGCGTTTGCGGCCGCGACAACGGTACAGAGCAGCGTAGCAACCAAGTACTGGTTGGAATTAGTTGCATATCCTCCGGGAAGCGCACGGAGCCTATGGCTCTACGTCGATAACGTTTGGAGACATTTGGACAATCCAAACGATGGAACCCAGATTTCCGTTCAGGCAGCATTCTGCAGCTGCCCCGACAAGCTAGAAGTGGCGGTCTGGTACACAAACGACGTCATTGTGGGCCTGGTGGTACGCTCGAAGTAGTTCAGCAGCAATTCAGCTAGCGGCCTAGGGGACACCGACTCTCTGTCCGCCCCGGAAAATCTGCGCGTGGCGGTGTGTGGGGCTGAATCCTCTTGGCCGCTTTTGCAGTTTTTGCTCCCGTTACGGTAAACAAAGCTGCTCGCTTTGCCGCAGACGTTCTGAGTTACAACACCAGTCGTTTCCGCATTACTGAAGCGATACGCGTTCGAGTCCACCAGAGTCTTCGAAGAGTTGCTCGGTCTGGGGCGACAATCCGCGAGGAAATCACCAGCGATGATGAATGTTTGTTGGTCGCGAGGAACAGGCAATAGCGCCATTCCTTCAAGCGACAATCTGTTGTGAACAGGTTCAGCATGATAGCGCCCCGTCACAACCAAGCATAAAAAGGGCACCCGATTAGTCGGCCTGTTTCAATAAGTTGCGGCTCTTTTCAAGGGAGGCCATTGCACGACCAATCCTGACGACACCGCCACGGTAAGGATTACTTGCGACATGCCCATTTCACAATTAATCGGGGCATTGCGCCCGTACACCGCTACGTTCTGTCTCCCATCCTTTCGCCAAGTGCAGGCGAAAGGATGGGGCCCCCGGCTCTTGTCATCGAAACAGGAGCTACGGCGTGATCTCCCACACTACGCCGCAGCCTCCGCTGCAATACAACACTGTGCCGCCCGCGGCCCCTGTGCCATATAAGTTGCCGTTCGTGTCCAGGATGACGCTGCCAAACGGACCTCCGCCGTCGCTTCCGCCGTCAAAGTCGTGAAGGTCGATGTAGGTCCAACTGCCGTTCGAGAAGGCAAGCTTGAAAACCGAACCCTCGCTGCCTTGGCCACCGTAGTAGCTCCCTGGGCCATAGAAGTAGCTCGTCGTGCCATAGAGATTACCGGCTGCGTCGATGGTGAGGCGGGCATAGGGGTAGGTGAACCCGGCGGGAAAGCTGTACAGCGTTGCAAGCGTCCAATCCTCGCCTGACGGAGTGAGGATGAAGACAGTGCCGTTGCCCTGACCCATATATCCGGTCTGGGTTGTGCCATAAAGATTCCCTGATGGATCGAAGATGAGACCTCCGTAAGGGCCTGATCCGCTGCTTCCAAAGCTGTGGAGAACCTTCTCGGTCCATCCCGACACGGAGTGCGTCAACTGGAAAACTGTCCCCCGGGCACCTGCGCCGCCGAATAACGTCGTGCCGTAGAGATTGCCGGCCTGATCGAAGATCACACCGCTCTCCGGCTGACTGCCATCCTCCCCGCCAGTGAAGCTGTAAAGAATGGTCTCTGTCCAGCTTCCCGTGGAGGGCGTCAACTCAAAAACCGAGCCGTAACCATAAGCACCGCCATCGGATGTGGTGCCATAGAGATTACCGGCCTGATCGAAGGCCAAGTCGCCCCATCCCGGACCGCTCCCATCCATAGGTCCCGCGAATCGGTACAGCACGGTTTCTTCTCCCGGGCAAAGTGCGGTTTTGCAGGGTGTGGCTGGAAGGCTCAGTTTGAACACCGTGGCACTGCCCGTCCCGCCAAACAAGCTGGCGCCGGTGGTGGTGCCGTAGAGAAGGCCATCCGGGCCGAAGATGACTCTGGCTTCAGGGGTTGTGCCATCATCGCCTCCCTTAAAACTGTAGACCGGCGTTAAGACCCAGGAGGAATGATTGCGGGTTAGCTTGAAAACGGTACCGCATCCATAGAGGCAATTCAGACTGGCGTAGCCGCCTACCGCGGTCGTACCGTAGAAATTTCCTGCACTATCCATCGTGAGACCGGCAAATGGACCGTCACCGTCCCCTCCACTGGTGAAGTTGTGAAGTACCGTAAGCGTCTGCGCCTGCGCCGGCTGTGTTGCAAACATTGCCAGCGCGCAGACCAACGCCAGCGCGAACGCTGCTCGCCGGACGCTGCTGCGCAATATTAATTTGCAAGGTTGTACTGGGTTCGTCATGATGGTCTCCTTACTGAATGCTAGCCGTTTGGATTCCAGCACTTTACACCCGATTCGTAGGGGCTTCCAGCCGAAGGAGATATAACTGTCGATAACAGCCTGCCCATGTCACAAGTAATCGGCATTGCGCCCGTACACCGCTACGTTCTGTCTCCCATCCTTTCGCCAAGTGCAGGCGAAAGGATGGGGAACCCGGCTGGGCAAAAGAGAAGGGAGACGCCCCAGGCTATTTCAGCGACTGTAGGTACGCCACCACGGCTTCGGCGTCGGCACCATTCATTTTGTACGCGGGCATGGGCGGACGCGCCGGCTGTCCATTGGGTGCCAAGCCGGTCATGAAGAATTGGACGGCTTTCTCGTGATCCCAGCCGGCCAATCCAGCGATATTTGGTGAAGTGTCGGCCCACACTGGCATCGGCACCGTCGGCGCGAAATCCAGCTTCTTACCTTGCAGCCACTTACCTGGGATGAACTCGCCCTTCTCGTTCATCGGGGTGTGGCAATCGCCGCACTGGCCGATGGCTTTCACCAAGTACTCGCCGTGCGCGATCTGCTGTTGCTTGGAACCACTCTTGCCCGAGGCGGCCAAGCTAGTGGACACAATCGTCATCGCCAATAGCCCCGCAGCGACCATTACAATCATCCGATTTTTCATTCGTCCTCCATGGTGTTTGTGTACGGAATGTTGCCAGTTCCGACCGCCAGCTGTAACGACATTCTTCGACGCCGTCGTATTCATGATGGTTCCGCTAATTGAAATTGCCGTACTGGCGAGATCGTGCCGATGAGGATCGGCAACCAGGTTGAGCAAGATTCTGCCGCAAGTCGCGTGGCAAGTCAATCAAGAGATGGTGAGGTAATGGCTCGCGCTAGGGCGTGTTAACACTAAATGCGATTCTGTGATATGCTGCGCACATGGAGATTACCGAAGCGCAGTACCAGCATATTGCTTCCACTCTTCCCCGCCAACGCGGCAACGTAAAGGTCAAGAACCTGCAACTGCTGAACGCGTTGCTCTATGTGGCCGAGCACGGCTGCAAGTGGCGCGGCCTGCCCAAACGCTTCGGACCTTGGCACACCATCTACACCCGCATGAACCGCTGGTCCAAGAACGGCGTGCTGGATCAGGTCTTCGAGCAGTTGCAGCGCGAGCAGGTGGTGCGCATTCGCATCGAGGCCGTGAGTCTGGATTCGACCATCGTCAAAGTCCATCCCGACGGCACCGGCGCGTTAAAAAAAACGGACCCCAGGCCATCGGCAAGTCGCGTGGCGGATGGACCACCAAGATTCATATGGTTGCCGCAGATGCTCGAACGGCCATAACCTTCGCCCTCTCCCCCGGACAGGCCTCCGACACTATCGAGGGCCGCAAACTGCTGGGTGGCATCGGCCCCTTACCCGCGCCCTTGCATCTGATCATGGATCGCGCTTACGAAGACAATGAAACCCTGCAACTGGCGCTAGACTTCGGCTTCCTTCCAGTGGTTCCACCCCGCCCGCAGCGTCTCGAGCCTTGGCAGTACGACAAGGCCATGTACCGTCGGCGCAACGAAATCGAGCGGCTGTTCCGCCGGCTGAAAGGCTTTCGGCGCATCTTCTCGCGCTTCGATAAACTCGACTTGGTCTTCCTTGCCTTCCTTCACTTCGCCCTGATCGTCGAAGCTCTGAGATACCTAGTTAGTGTTAACACGCCCTAGAGCGGTTGGGTATTGGTGTAGTCGAACTGCAGCGGGTGCCGCCGGCTGAAGCCGGCTCGGAAATGAAGGATCGGCTGGAACGCGGCGCTGAAGCGGCGCACTACCCGTACTCGCTCGACTCCAGTAATTCTTGGACTGCCGTAGCGGCAAGAGGGCGCGATCGCCGCACCCTCTTTGCCACCGCAAACGTGCTCGGAATTACTTCTGGCTGTCCTGAAAGCGCTTGTTGACTTCCGCCCAGTTCACCACGTTCCACCATTCCTTCAAGTAGTCGCCGCGGCGGTTCTGATACTTCAGGTAATAGGCGTGTTCCCAGACATCATTGCCCATGATGGGAGAGAAGTCCTGGCTGAGAGGGCTATCTTGATTGGGCGTCGCCATAACCAGCAGCTTGCCGCCGCGGTCGCGCACCAGCCATGTCCAGCCGCTGCCGAACTGTTTGAGGCCGGCATCGTTGAATTTTTCCTTGAAGCTGTTGAAATCGCCGAAGGTGTTCTTGATGGCGTCCGCGATAGCGCCACTGGGCTCTCCACCGGCGTTCGGGCCCATGATAGTCCAGAACATGGTGTGGTTAACGTGCCCGCCAGCATTGTTGCGTACAGCGTTACGAATCGCTTCGGGGACGTTCTCCAGGCTCTTGACCAGTTCTTGGGCGCTTAACTTTTGCAGCTCCGGAGCCTTTTCCAGCGCGGCGTTCAGGTTGGTTACGTAAGCAACATGATGCTTATCGTGGTGCAGGTGCATGGTTTGTGTGTCGATGTACGGCTCTAGAGCAGAGTAGTCGTAGGGCAGCGCAGGAACTTCGTGTGCCATTCTGTTTCTTTCCTCCAGTTGGCGATTGATGCAAGGGAACGATAAGTGGTTTCGAACTCCGGGCGAGACGCCTTGTGTCGCCCGGAGTCATTATAGAGCTTTGTGAAGCTCAGAGTGGGCGCCCCTCAGTCCAGCTGCAAAACCCTGATTGACCAGCGAAGGCCAAGCCCTTCGCCGCGGAGAGGTAGGTCAATGAGGCGGTTGGATCGCGCCGCGTTCTTCGGGGGTCATCTGTCGCCAAAGTAATTCGCGGTTCTGCTGTGCCCATTCGCTGTTAGGATTGGCGGCCAATGCCGAACTTAGCCAGCGATAAGCTTCCACCCGATTGCGTTGCACGCAAGTTCCGGAGCCATACATCGAAGCCAGCCGGTTGCGGGCCAAGGCATTTTCTTTTGTGGCCGCAGTCTTCAACAACACCATCGCCTGTTCGCAACTGCGCGGCACGCCGTTACCTTTGACGTACATATCGGCCAGCCGCACAGGCGCATCGGGATTGCCCTTGGCGGTCGCCTTCCAGAGCCATGCCACTTCTGCTGCCGAGTCGCTGGCGTTGTTGGCCTTGGCCATCTCCTCAGCGCCCAGGATCCCTTTCTTAGGGACCACGTCCCCGCTATCGCCTGCGACCCGCGGCGAGGCCTTCGCCCTGTCAGCAGCAGTTGTGGCGGCCGACCCAGACTGCTGTGACGCAGTCAACTTCGATTTGTTCACGGGGCCGGTTGTGGTTGCGGTTTTCGCCGCTGGTGCGTTCTGCCCAGCAGAAGGCTGGGATGGATTCTGCATCGGCGTGGATGTTGACTGTCCGGGTGCTGCCTGATTTCCCGTGGGCGCTGGCATCACAGTCGTCGAACCGGTGAGTGGTGTCGTCGCAGCACTCGTATTCGGAGCGCTTGCCACATCTTTCGGTATGGCAGGAGTCGCGGCGCTCCCGGTCGAATTTTGCGGCTGAGGTTGGGACGGTGGCTCGACCTGTATTTTGGGCTTGGAAGCGGAGTCCGAAGCAGTAGGGGCCGATGCAGATTCGGTATTAGCGTTCTCCGCCGGCTTGCCGTGATTCAGACTCCGCATCTTCATCTTGATAACTTCGATGGGGCCATTGTTCGTCTGGCGCAGTTGTGCCCGCCACTCCAGAACTCCGAGAAAGCCGAATACCAGGACCGCCGCTGTAGCCAGCCAAATCCGCCACCTCCCACGCGCAGGTTCTTCGGCGCTGAGCTCGGCCTCGGCTTCTACCGGCGGCACATCGGTCAGCCCTAAGAAGGATGGACCTGCGATGGGCGTCGCCGATTCCACAGGTTTAGGTGGCGTGGGCGGGTCGTTGAAGTCCAGAAAGCGCGGCCGGTCGCTTCGCTGCTCCGCATCGCTTTCGACTTCCAATCCCAGCCGCTCTCGCACGTCATCCTCGGCAGGAGTAGGCGGGGCTTCGGCAGCGGGAGGAGGCGTGGCTTCGGCGGTAGGGATCGCCGTGTCCACGGACGTGACGGAGGTGGTGTTCGACGGAGCAGGAACCTCAGGCTCTAAGACCTGAGTCTCGCCTCGCATGCTAGTCTCGTCCGGCTCACTGGGTGGCACGTAGCGGAAATTCTGAACATACTCGTCCAATGGGATTTCCGGCACAAGATCGAATTGCGGAGGCTCCGTTTTCGAGCGCAGCGTCTTGGAGCTCGAATCGCGGGAAGGCGGTGTCAAGTTGACGGATGGTGGAGGTTCGCTCGTTACCTCAGCAGCGTTTGACGAAGTCTCCGACAGAGTTTGCTGGTCGCGTGGGGAGCCAGGTTCAATATCGAGGCTGACACGGGCCACTGGCGCAGCGGAGCCATTGGGTTCGATGGGCCGGCCGTTCTCCGTCAGAACGCGAGTGAGGCTGGCCGTGCTCTGGGCGCCTGGAGCGGTCAGCGGGCGATGGGGCAGCGGCGTGCCGCACATCCCGCAAAAACGATTGCCCACCTGGTTCTCATATCCACACGTGCTGCAGACCACGACGCCTCCTAATTAGCCGAGAACATCCTAAATGATGGCAGATTACCGATGAAAACGACCCCGACTTTCTTCCGTGGGGAGGCGCTACTTCCAAGCATCCTGCAGGGCTTGTATTTCCAGTTGAGAAGATAGGGGACTGTTAAATCAAAATGATCGCTCAAGAGGCGAGAGGACGTAAATAGAGGTGGCCCAGAGAATCACACCGGTCGCGATACCTGCTGAGGCAGTCAAATTCCACAATTTGAATGCCGTTATGGCCAAAATGTCCCAGAGGACTATCAGGCTGCCAACCCAGTAATACGAGGTGTGTCCAAAAATCCTGCCCAGCGGAAGAAAGTGCAACCCAACGACGAGGCTGATACCTACGGCGATCCAATCGGGTCGCCGGAACACGTTAGCCAGCACGACCACGATGATGCAGCCTACAAACTCAAGCAGGGTCAAAATGCCGAATGGCTTGCGTCTTGTCTGCCAAAAATCGCCCCGCGACACGCCCTGCGCTCTCATCATTTTTCGGCCTCGCCTCACCGCGGTTACGGCGAATGCCATCAGCGCGGCGGCCACGAAACAATCTGCCACCCAAATCACCGCCGGTAAATCCCCAAGCGCCGACAAGCCCCATCCGAGCCAGATAAAACCAAAGGTGGTTGTGATGATGGCCGCCATACCACGACCAAATGCTGCGCCCGCCGTTGCTGCCGGATGTTCCATCTCGGTACCGCGATTCTCGGTCGAAAATGCTGAGATCAGAATTGTGCTGCCGAACCGAGGGTCCAAATTGAAGGTAGACCGGTGGTCGCGGCAATGACCGCATGTATATTAAATTACATTTCTCATTTCCGCCTCGGATTGAGCAGCATGGTATTCGAACATAATAATGATATGACTTTTTAAGGTCAGATGAAGGCGTCAGGCCAGGAAAGCAATGGCCGACTTGACCCGTTCCCTCTCTGCTAATGGCGTTCGCACCACTCAGGTATCGCGCGGGTCAACATCGAGCATATGGTGAAACAACGTTGGCAGCCCTACAATAACTTGCGTTGAGGAGCTGTCGCCCAGTATGCTGCAAGGCGAAGAATTAGCGAATCCACGAGCAGTCCGATCCAAACGTTAGACGACGCGGGAGAACCTACCATCAGCAGCCACGCCAAAGCGAGCCGGACCAAACCAACACCGTCGCCGGCGTCGCACTCGCAGCCCACTCTAGCCATGACCCAGGGAGGAGCCATGTTGGCCGACGCGCGCGAAGTGATGAACATACGTCAGGCATCGCAGTACCTCGGAGTTTCGCCCGACACGCTGTACAAGTACGTCTCCGAGGAAATGATCCCGGCGTTCAAGCTCGGCAACCGCTGGAAGTTCAAGAAGAGCGTCCTCGACGGTTGGATGGAAAATCAGAGCTTCCACAGTGAGGCGTTCCGGCCGCGCAAGCTGGGCAAGGCCGCGCGCGCCATGACGGGTGCCGATTAATTGGGTATGTCAACTCGATTTCTTTGGACTACGCTTCTGCAATGCCAGAGAGCCTGATCGAAACCGAACGCGAGAATCCCGAGAGGCGAGTCCTTCACGGCTTTCTCAAGGGCCTGGCGTTTGTTCCGAACCTGATCTTCGCAGCCATCATTGGCTCGCTCCTGGCCGCTCCGATCAGCATCCTGCTCTTCCGGATCGTTCCGTCCGCGGCCCCCTATATCCAGGATGTGACAACATTACTGCCTGCCTTCGGCCTGGGATACCTGGTCGCACGCAAATTCCATCATTCCGTCGCCCGCTGGATATGGGTGCCCGCGATTGCGCTGTGGCTGTTAGTCGTCCTACCTGACGTAGCAAGCTATACCGGCCAGAACTGCGACTTGTCCCGGTCGCAGTACTTCCTGCGCGAATTCGTTTTTGACATCCGCACGAATTGTGATGAAGGAGTGGCTTGGCCTTTGTACACACTGCCGACGCTGTGTTGCATTGGCTATTCGCTGGGCGCGAGGTTCGCAGCGCGCGCCGCGAGTCGAACTCATGAATAGCACTAAAGGGCCACCACGGCTATAGCGCTTATTTCCAAAATACACACAACTTTCGGGTGGATTCTTTCATCTACCCATCGGACCGAGAAGTCCACAAATCGGAGGGTACCGATGCGCAACCAAGTGCAATTAACGTTTTACCTTTTGCTCCTCGTCGGTTTGCTGATTCTGTGTTCGGGTGCAGTAACCGCTTCCTCTGCACGTTTGCCGTCTCATGCCACTGCCGCAGCAGCAACCCAATCAGGTAGTCCGGACCGACCAGTTAGGCAATATTTCCTGGGATATGCAGGTGATGTTCTTACATATCACTACAATCCATCTCGCGAGGGCGCGAACCTAGCGGAGACAACTCTGACGACCTCCGACGTCAATTCCACCTCGTTCGGAAAGACTGGCTTCCTCTCGGTCGATGGCAAGGTCGATGCGCAGCCTCTGTACGTCTATAAACTGCCCGGGACGTTGCGAATCCAAAATACGCTGTTCGTAGTTACAGAGCACGGCAGTGTTTATAACTTCGATGCCGATGCGGGCACGCAAACGTGGAAAGTTTCGGCAATCCCCGCCGGTGAGACCACCAGCGATAATCACGGTTGCAGCCAAATTTCGCCCGAAATTGGAATCACAGGCACTCCGGTGATCGACCGCCAGCGAGGACAGTATGGCGCCATCTACTTTGTGGCCATGTCGAAAGATTCCTCCGGCCACTATCACCAGCGCCTTCATGCCCTGGATCTTAAAACCGGAGCAGAACTGTTTGGGGGTCCCACTGAAATTACGGCGACGTATCCCGGAAGCGGGGACGGCAGCCAGGGAGGACAGGTCATCTTCAATCCAGGGCAATATGCGGAGCGCGCAGGCCTGCTGGAGTTCGGTGGGACGATCTATATCGCCTTCACCTCCCATTGCGATCAGCGTCCCTACACAGGATGGGTGATGGCCTACAATTCGCAGACCTTGCAGCAGACGTCAGTAATAGACGTCACTCCCAATGGTAATGAGGGCGCAATCTGGATGGCCGGTGCCGGGTTGGCGGCCGACAATCAAGCTCTTTACTTTCTCGATGGCAATGGCACGTTCGATACGGCGCTCAACTCCCAAGGATTTCCTATTAATGGCGATTATGGCAACGCGTTTATGAAGATTTCTGTGACTGGTCAGCTCGCGGTCGCTGACTACTTCACCATGCATAATACGGTGCAAGAGTCCGACAGCGATGAAGACCTTGGCTCGGGCGGAGCGATGATATTGCCCGACCTTATGGACAGCGATGGCCAAGTGCACCACTTAGCCGTGGGAGCGGGAAAGGACAGCAACATCTACGTGGTCAATCGCGACAATATGGGGAAATTCAATCCCAATGACGACAGCGCCATCTACCAGGAGATCGATGGCGCCCTGCCCGGTGGCGTATGGGCCATGCCGGCCTATTTCAACAACACCGTTTATTACGGTTCGGTGGGGAGTCCGCTCAAGGCGTTCACCATTTCGAATGCAAAACTATCCACCTCTCCAACCAGCCAAACGTCAACGTCGTTCACCTATCCCGGAACCACGCCCAGCGTGTCCGCCAGCGGAACTTCCAATGGAATCGTCTGGGCGATCGAAAACACCAGCCCGGCCGTATTGCACGCCTACGACGCTACCAATCTTTCGCATGAGCTGTACAACAGCAATCAGGCGGGATCGCGCGATCAGTTTGGAGCGGGCAACAAGTTCATCACCCCTCTGATCGTGAATGGCAAGGTGTTCGTCGGCACGCAGAACGGAGTAGCGATCTTCGGACTGCTGCAGTAGCGAAAAATACGCAGCCCCGATCGCATAGTGAAAGGCCATCACGCGATCGGGGCCGGTCCGACAATCGCCTAGCCTGATATTTCTATCTCCGCATCTGGGCCACGGTTGCCGGTCTCTCCTGCGCTTTGGTTTGCTTCACCGGTGCGCCCGCCGGGCCGGGTGATGGCGGGACGTTTTCAATGTTAGGTGGATTGTGACTAGGTGGTGGACCGCCATGCAGGCTCAACTGCCCCAACCGGCATAGGTTGATGGCATCGCCCAGAATGCGCGTGGCCTCTTGCGGCGCGTGAAAGCCCATCGAGTTCTCCGACATCACGAAGTCGATCATGAACTGTCCCTTGCGCTGGTAAGCACGTGCTTCGGCCAGTTGTGCGTCAGTTGCCCCCTTCTGCTTAGTGTCCTTGATGTCGTTGATGAGGTCCACCAGCGCGTCCAACGCCACGTTACGCAAGTTGAAGAACCGGTCCTGGATGTCTTCCACGCGCGCCTTCAACTCCTCCTCAGGGAAATGGTGGCAGGTCTGGCACGAGCGGTTGATCTTTAGCAACGGGCTGTTGATCTGGTGGTCGCTGATCTTGAGTCCCCCCTGCCGCATGTAGGGCATGTGACAGTCGGCGCAAGCCACGCCGGAGCGCGCATGCACACCCTGGTTCCACATCTCAAATTCAGGATGCCGTGGCTTGATCAACTGGGCTCCGCTGTCAGGATGCGTCCACTCATTGATTTTGTTCTCGTCCTCGACGGCGATGATGTCCTCGACCTTCAGCCCCTTGGCCCAAGGAAAGGTGAGCCGCTTGTTCGGCGGCTGGAAGTAATAGGTCACGTGGCACTGGCCGCAGACGTAAGAGCGCATCTCCTGGCGCGTCGCCATGGTGTTCACGTCATAGTTCTGGATGCCTTGGCTTGCTTTCAGAGCGCGAATGCCCTCCATGAATGCCGGCCGGGTGATACGCAATTGCATGGTCTTGGGATCATGACAGTCGATACAGGCCACCGGATGCTTCACCGTCTGGCGAATCTGCTTGTACGTCATGTGGGTGTCGCTGATGAAGTTGAAGCCCTTGGTGAGATCGCCATCGCCTAGCTTTAGAAAGGTAGTCACCAGCGAGGCATGGCAGTTGATGCACATGGCTGGAGGGTTGAAGTTCTGTCGCTCGGTAAAGGTCTGGTCCTCCAGCATGTAGGCATGACCGCGGCGCTCGCGGTAGTCGGCCGAGAAGGCGTAGCCCGCCCAAATCGTCTTTAGCCTAGGGTCCTCTTGCAGCTTCGAGCGCGCAACCACCGAGCGAGGATCGGCAGCGCTGGGAGAGTGAGGCATGGCTTCGCTGCCTCCGTACTTGGTCCGCTCCATATCAACCGTGCGCGTATAGAGATCGTATTGCAGAGGAAAGTTCTTGGCCCAGGTTGCCGGGTCGTCAATGGTATCGTTCAACTCGACCACCCGGTAGAAAGGGTTCTTAGCTTCCTGTTTGCGCTCGAAGACGTTAATCAGCAGCGCTGTGACAGCCACCGTGGCTACCGCTGCAAGGACCACGACTGCAATCAACATTTTTCGCGAAGGAGCGCTGTCGCGATCAGTTGTGCTGGAACTCATGATTGCTCCATAGATGAACGGGTGAAGTTACGGAGGCGGCTGCTTCCGAATGACCGACCGATCCGTGACAGCGCGTGCACTGCAGCCCTTCGGCTTTGCCGTGCACGACGTTGCCGTCGATCGCCGCCGTAATGCTCTGATGGCAGCGGCGGCATGCATTCTCTGTGACCTGCTGATCGAACTTGGTGATCTCGATGGTGTCGGGATAGCGCCCACTGGTGAAGTAAAAGGAGTGCCAAAAGCCGTTATTGGCCTTCACAGCATATTTTCCGATGAAATTGTGCGGCGTGTGGCAGTCGTTGCAGGTCGCGGCCGAGCGATGACTGGATTTTACCCAGGCGTCATACTCCGCCTGCATGACATGGCAGTTGGTACATGCCGCCGGATTGTTGGTCAGATAGGAATAGCCCTTGGCATAGATGAAGGTATAAGTGCCCAGTCCAATTATCAAACCCGCCAACACAGCCAAAACCACGATGACCGCGAACGATGATCGCATCCGCTTTCCTTGCGAACTGGCACTAGGGCGAAATCCAGTACTGAATATGTTCTAGTCTGAGCCGCCAGGATTGTACACAGATTTATCTCGGATCGCCGCAGCTTGCACCATTAAGCTGTAACCCGTTTTGCCGATTTGCCTCTCAGACTCCACCTTCGGGTGGACGGGGAGGTTTCATGCGTACCATCCTCTGTGCGGCTTTGTTGTGTAGCTTGCTCGGCGCTCAAGACAAGATATCCATCACGCCTTCCTCACCTCATGGGGACGGGATTTTCTATGTCAAGGGGATTGACTATCACTTCGTCTCGGGAACGAACTATACCGTGGTGGTAGCGGCCCACTCTGTAGCCAATCGCAAGTTCCTGGGAGTGAAGGTGCGGATACTGAATAACGGCCAACACGCGGTGACGGTGCGACCGGAGGACGTGGTGGTTGCGGACTCGGTTGCGGGACGCGATCTGGAGGGGATATCCGGAGTGGAACTGGCGAAGAGAATGCGCCGCCCTTACAACTGGTCGCGCTTTGCGGTGAACGCTGCGGCCGGACAAACGTCTGATACAGCCGACGATTCCGAATCGACGGACCATCAACACAGCGATATTATGTGCGCCATGCAGCAGATGGCGATGCAAATGGCAAACGCCAGACGCCCGTGATATCGACGCTGACGATCGCGGATCCCACCGAGGCCGAACAGCGGGGCGCGGGCGGGGGGCTCGGGGCGACGATCTCCGATGAGGTGTCCCACCTGCGCATGAAGGAAGCTTGCCGGCCTGACGTGCTCATGCAGCTCCAGCGGCAGGTGTCGCCCGATTATCTTGAGCGAACGTCATTTCTGGCCAATACGATTCCGCCACGGGCCGACCTGGAAGGCATTTTCTATTATCCGATGAGCAAGCTGGCCCGCGATCCCGCCGCCTCGAAGAAAGCGTCACTAACCCGAATGGTGCGCGTAACCGTGCCGGTAGGAGCTGAGAAATTTCAATTCACGATTGCCGTGGAATAACGGAATGACCGTCAGTCGCCATTGCGATGAGCCACTATAATAGATCGCACCATGCGTAACCTTGTGGCGAGTTGCGGCCTTGTGCTCTTCGCATTGGCCACTGCTTTCGCAGCGCATGGGCAGGGCTCCTCCGCGGAGAAGCAGTCTGGGCTGGTCATCAGCGCTCAGGATACGTCGAGCGCTATCGTCGGGCGGAACTTCAACTTCCCTTTGGCCGCGACCGGAGGATCAGCCCCATACAAGTGGCGCCTTGTTGACGGACAGCTTCCTCCGGGTCTTAAGCTGTACGCGCATAAGGGCGAGGTCTCCGGCACCCCGACCATTCCAGGGGAGTATCGCTTTACGGTCGCGGTGGCCGACTCCAGCGCGCCTCCGCTACAGGTGCAGCGAGTTATGACCATCACCGTGATTGCCGGACTGACCATCGACTGGAAGCAATATCCAAAAGTGCAGGGCACTGCACTCTCCGGCTCTGTGGTGGTCACCAATCAAACTGGGCAGGAGTTTGACCTCACCGTCGTCGTGGTGGCGGTGAATAGCATCGGCAGAGCGACAACGCTGGGGTATCAACACTTCATGCTTGCTGGGGAGCAGTCCAGCCCGGTGATCCCGTTCGGATCGTCTCCCGGGCTGGGCACCTACGTGGTACATGCCGATGCCGTCGCCCATCATCCCAGTGGCCAACGCCACCATATCTACCGCGCTCGCAAACAGACGTCGGATCCACTGCCAATAACCCAGAATTAAGTGGACGAAACATCCGGTCTCGGCGGAGAGCCCATCTGACGAAATGGTTGATTGGCAGCATGCTCGGCGGACAGCCGCGCTGGCGCTTGTGGAGAAGTATGGTGTCGGACTGTGTCCTAAATGGGAAATTCTGGTTTGGAGGAAATGGCTTATCCAAACACCGCAAAGGGTTGCACTCGGCCACAGGACCGTCACTTAACCGTGTTACTTATGCGCGACTTAAAGCGAGCTGCTTTGGAGGAGAAATTGCGAATGCATCTGGGGCATTGCTTGCTGCGTCGCTCGCACCTTGAAATTTGACGGCTAGCAGCGCCACACAGATCAACCAATAAAAAGGGCCTGGGAGGGTTACAACGTGTATAGAAATAGAAAATGGTCGCCGGTGTTGCTGTTCGTATGCTTGGTTCTGCTGACGACACTCAGTTTCGCTTCGTCAACGCCAGTGATCCTCGGGACCAGTGACCCGGGTCAGATACTTGTCACCAATACCGGTCCCGATAGTGCGGATATTGCCTTCACCGGGACATGCGGCGGTAACTCAGATTGTCTAACCGGGTACGGCTATTATGGAGCTAACGTGGGCACCTACTCCATGTGGTTCGTCAGCGGTCGAAGCGGCAATGTGCTGCTTGAGTCCCCTACGGATGGTGTCTACCCGATCAACATGAACGGTAACGTCATTGATTTTGCGTTTAATTACGGAAGCACCTTTCTCGACGGCACCATCATCCTAAATAACGTCACGGATGGAACGAATGCCCCCCGATTTATCGGTGGGCTGTTCATCACCAGCAGCAATCTGCCGGGGTTTGGTTCTGGTGGATACTCAGATTTGGATTTTAACGCCTACCTGGGGAACAATCCCACGATTGACCAGGTGTTCTCGGGAATGGCGCATTCCACCCAGGGCCCTCTCTCATCCGGGGAACTGCCAGGCGCAACTCCAGAACCCAGCAGCATCGCGTTGTTTGGCTCTGGCGTTCTGGGACTTGCGGGTGTATTGCGCCGCAAGCTGAACCGCTGATTCCAATTCGCCCCCTTGGGTCTTGAAGCCGGAGCCAAGCGCTCCGGCTTTGTTGTGTGCGCCGAGCATAAGATCGTCGCCAAAATATTGCAAATGGATTGCACTCAAGTGTAACGAGCAGGACAACGAGCAGGACTAAGACACGGATGGACTATCGATCCCGGCAGAAGAAATTCCAGCAGACCCTGGACAGAGAGCAGCTCGACGGCTTCGTCGTCACGCATCCGGCGAACCTGCGCTACCTGTGCGGTTACACCGGCAGCAATGGGCTGCTGCTGTTCCTCAATGGACGTCGCATATTCTTCACCGATGGCCGTTATACCGAACAGGCGCGCGAGGAAGTTGGTGGAGCGCGGGTGGTCATCTCCAAAGGCCCGCTGCTACACGACGCCGCCAAAATCATCGGCAAGTTGACCTCAGCCGCCATCGGTTTCGAGGCCGACTACACCACGGTCGCCTCCGCCGAACTCATGCGAAAGCTTGTGCACCGGCGAATCCACTGGAAACCGGCGTCCGGCCTCATTATGCGGCAGCGCATGATCAAGGACGCCGAAGAGTTGTCAATCATCCGCGCCGCCGTGCAAATGGGAGCGGCGGTATATGAAGAAGCGCGTGCCTCCATCCGGCCGGGTGTGCGGGAGTCGGAAGTCGCGGGAGAATTGGAATATGCCGCGCGACAGGCGGGAGCCGACGGCATGTCGTTCGAGACCATTGTCGCGGCGGGAAAACGGGGAGCTTTGCCTCACGGCCGGGCTTCGGCCCAACCGATACCCCGGCGCGGGTTCGTGGTGGTGGACTCCGGTGTTATACTTCGGGGCTATTGTTCCGATATGACTCGCACCGTACACGTGGGCCGGGTCAGCCGGGAAGAGCGCCGGTGGTACGAAGCGGTGCTGGAAGCCCAGTTAGCGGGGATCGCAGAGGTGATTCCGGGCAAAACGGCGGGCCAAGTGGATCAAGCCGCTCGCCAGGTGCTACGAAGGGCCAAGCTGGACCGCTACTTTACGCATTCGACCGGGCACGGAGTGGGGTTAGAGATTCACGAACCGCCACGCCTCGGCAAAGGTCAGTCGGAGCGGCTTGAGCCGGGAATGGTCATTACGATTGAACCGGGAATTTATATACCGGGTAAGGGCGGCATTCGAATTGAGGACATGGTGGTGGTCACGGATAGCGGATGCGAGGTACTGACGCCGGTCACCAAGGAACTGATTGAGATTTAGAGCTGCTGTGGATTGGTTTCCTCAATCCTTTCGCTGGACGAAGGGTATTGAACGAAGAGAAGGTGGGTGAGGACTCGTTTCGAATTGGCACAGTGGGACGAGCGCGGAAAATCTAGCCCGGAGGGCGAAATAATGATAGCCCAGGGCGTAAGCCCTGGTTGGTTCGAAAAAACGACTTGTGTCCCGTAGGGACGGCACACGTTCTCACGCACGCCTAAAGACCCCAAGGTAGGAAAGGCCGAAGTCTCCATCTGCCGAACGGAATCCGATGAACCAGAAAGAAATCAAGGAACTAATCGAGTTTTTGGTGGAGAAGGACATCGCCGAGTTTGAACTGCAACGCGGCGATATGAAGCTGCTCATCAAGCGGGGCGCGAGTCCGCAGCCTGCCGCCGATGGTGCAGGTCGCGCCGGCCGTCGTCCCGGCGCATACAGTTGCCGGTGCGAGCGCGCCCGTAGCCGCCGCTTCCTCCGCACCTCCGCCAGCGGCTAGCGCGGCAGAGTCCGCAGACGTGAAAGCCCCGGCGTCCGGAGCCGCAGCCGCCGGCGCAGCCAGCGAAGCAGATTTGTTCATCATGAAGTCGCCGATAGTCGGCACCTATTACGAAGCTCCGTCGCCCGGTGCTCCTCCCTTCGTCAAAGTCGGCGATGCGGTGAAGGAGGGACAGGTGCTTTGCATCATCGAAGCGATGAAGCTGATGAACGAGATTGAGGCGGACGTGTCAGGTGTTATCGCCAAGATGTTTGTCCCCAACGGAAGTCCGGTGGAGTACGGAATGCCGCTATTCGGCATTAAGAGAGCATAGGGGAGCCCCTCAGAACGACATGATTTCACCACGGAGGCACGGAGCGCACGGAGGGACTGCCGATGGGGTCCACAGAAATAGTCGGATATCTGCTCGTGGGGTTAGGAGCTGCATCGGCGGTCTTATCGGCTTTCGTTTTTCGCAGCCAGATCTTCATATTCATCAATGACACTCGGGTTGAACTCTCGCTAATAGCTGCTGTTTGCAGGACTAATTGGTTCTTTCCGTCGGAGCTGTCATGATTTTTCGTTCGGTCAATTGAATTCTCTACCTCCGTGCTCTCCGTGCCTCCGTGGTGAAAAATAGCAGCGTGCACCACTTGTCTTCATGTTTAAGAAGATCCTAATTGCGAACCGCGGGGAGATCGCCCTGCGGGTGATTTGCGCCTGCAAGGAGCTGGGCATCAAGGCGGTCGCTATTTACAGCGAGGCCGACCGGAACTCGCTGCATGTGCGATTCGCCGACGAAGCCATCTGCATCGGCCCGCCGCGTCTCCACGACAGCTACCTCAATATTCCGGCGGTCATCAGCGCCGCTGAAATCGCCAATGTTGAAGCCATCCATCCCGGCTACGGCCTGCTGAGCGAGAATGCCAACTTCGCCGAGGTCTGCCGGGACTGCGGAATCAAATTCATCGGCCCGCCGCCTGAAGTCACACGCCTGATGGGCGAAAAGGAAAAGGCGCGCGCCACGATGAAGACACAAGGCGTGCCCATTCTGCCGGGCTCGGACGGAATCATCGCCTCCGCGGAAGAAGCTCAGGAGTGGGCGCGCAGTGTCGGATTTCCGCTGATCGTGAAAGCCTCGGCGGGCGGCGGTGGACGTGGCATGCGGATCATCCGCAGCGAAGAGGAATTGCCCAACCTGTTTCACGCGGCGCAGTCGGAGGCGGCGGCAGCGTTCGGCAACGGCGATCTCTACATGGAGAGGTTCATCGAGCGGCCGCGGCATATCGAGTTCCAGGTGCTGGCCGACGAGCACGGCAATGTAATGAGCCTGGGCGAGCGCGAGTGCAGCATCCAGCGCCGTCATCAAAAGCTGGTGGAAGAAGCCCCCTCGGTGAAAGTCACTCCCGAGTTGCGCGAACGCATTGGCGGCATCCTGGTAAAGACGCTGAGCAACATCGGCTACATGAATGCCGGAACCATCGAGTTTCTGATGGACGAAGACGGCAGCCTGTCGTTCATCGAAATGAATACCCGCATTCAGGTGGAGCATCCCGTTACCGAGATGACCACGGACGTTGACCTGGTGAAGTCGCAGATCCTAATTGCTGCGGGCGAGAAGCTCAGCACCGTGATCAACTACCCCGTGGGGTTTCGCGGGCACGCGATCGAGTGCCGCATCAATGCCGAGCATCCCGAGCGCTTCACTCCCTCGGCGGGAAAGATCACCGCCTTCAACATTCCCGGCGGCACCGGGGTGCGCGTGGACACGGCAGCCTACGCCGAGGGCGTCATTCCGCCCTATTACGATTCCTTGATCGCCAAGCTGGTGGTGCGCGGACGGGACCGCGCCGAAGCGATTTCGCGCATGTCGCGCGCGCTGGAGATGTTTGTGGTCGAGGGCATTTATACGAGTATTCCCTTACACCGCCGGATCATGGCCGACCCCGACTTCCGCGCGGGCAACTTCGATACCAAGTTCATGGAGCGCTTCCTCAACCAACCGAAGGAGGCGGCAAAGTGACGCTCATCTCTTTTGCGTACATACCGGGGGCACAGAAGGTCTTTTCACCACAGAGACACGGAGACGCAGAGATTTCTATTTCTTGAATTCCGACCTCCGTGCCTCTGTGTCTCTGTGGTAAAGCGTTTTTGTCACGCACATGCTGATCGATCTACCCAAGCTGTACGCCATTCTCGACGTCGCCTGTTTCGCGCCGCCGCTGCGCACTACCGCTGCCATCGTGGACTATGCTCGTGATCTTGCCGCCGGTGGCGTGACGTGGCTGCAGTATCGCAATAAAGTTGGCAATACGCGCGAGATGCTCAGCCACGCCCGCGAGATTCGCCGGGCGCTGGGCAATGAGTGTCACGCTGATCATGAACGACCGCGCCGACATCTGTATCGCCGCCGGTTACGAGGGCGTGCATGTTGGCCAGGACGACTTGTCGGCAGAAGGCGCGCGCACCGTGATCGGTCCCAGCCGCATTCTCGGCGTCTCCACCCACAATCTCGAGCAGTTGCGGGAAGCGGATGCCGGTCCGGCGGATTACATCGCTTATGGTCCGGTGTTCGCTACCTCGTCGAAGAGGCACCCCGATCCCATCGTCGGCTTGGAGGGGATTCGGGCGGCGCGGGCGGCAACCAGCGAAACCTCTGGTGGCTATTGGCGGCATCACTCGTGCCAATGCGCGCTCGGTGATCGACGCCGGGGCCGACTCCGTAGCCGTTATTTCCGACCTGCTTAGTTCCCCGACCAAAGTTGCTGAGGAATTCTTGCGCCTGTTGGTGTAAATTCTCAGGGGCTGAAGAGGCTATGAAGAAAGCGGCGTTAGCGTAGCGCAGGCCTTCAGGGATGCATGGGTTCGGGTGGTGCGATCCTTAATCTGGATTATTGATCTGTTTCGGTAGCTTTGAAGCCGTGCCCCTTCAATGCGTGAGATCCTCATGACTAATCCAGGCCTGCACCTACGCCACCATCTACAAAACACGAGGTCCCTTGGCAACGGAAACGAAGACAGTATCAATCGCCCCCGCCGAAAACGAATGGGTCAAGGGCCTCGGCCTGACCAGCGCCACCACGCTGGTCATGGGCTCCATGATCGGCTCCGGCATCTTCATCGTCTCGGCGGAGATCGCGCGGCTGGTCGATTCGCCGGTATTGCTCATTGCCGCCTGGGTCGTGACCGGATTCATGACCATCACCGGCGCGCTGGCCTACGGAGAGTTGGCTGCCATGATGCCGCGCGCCGGCGGACAGTACGTGTACCTCCGCGAATCGCTGGGCCCGCTGTGGGGATTTCTTTACGGCTGGACGCTATTCCTCGTCATCCAGACCGGCACCATTGCGGCGGTGGGAGTGGCCTTCGGCAAATTCCTGGGCGTGTTTTTCCCTTCAGTATCGTCGACGCAACTGGATTTGGCACATTGCGCACGTGCCGCCCATCCCCATCGGCCCGATGGTGTTAGGCAATATGGATGTCGGCTTGAACACGCAGAACCTGATGGCTGTCCTGATCGTGATCTTCCTGTCGGTGCTGAATATCTTTGGCGTGAAGACCGGCGCGGCGGTGCAGAACGTGTTTACCTTCGCCAAGACCGCAGCGCTGCTGGGCCTGGTGCTGCTGGGAGTTTTTCTGGGACGCAACGCCGCAGGCGATAGCCGCCAACTTTGGCGCAAACTTCTGGCGTAATGCGGGATGGCAGGCGCTGCATCCGGTGCAGGTGGGAGTGGGCGGACCGATCGCGCTGGTGGGAACGATCACCATCATCGCGGTGGCGCAGGTTGGTTCGCTCTTCTCGGCGGACGCGTGGAACAACGTCACCTTCACTGCTGGCGAAGTTCGTAATCCCCAGCGCAACTTGCCTCTCGCGCTAGCGCTGGGAACGGGCGCAGTCATCCTGCTCTACGTGCTGGCCAACTTCGTGTACTTGAGCGTGCTGCCGCTGGCCGGTATCCAACATGCCCCAGAGGACCGCGTCGCCACCGCGGTGGTGCAGCAGATCTTCGGCGCGGGTGGCGCGCAGATCATGGCCATCGCCATCCTCATTTCAACCTTTGGCTGCAACAACGGACTGATCCTGGCGGGCGCCCGCGTGTACTACGCGATGGCGAAGAATGGGCTGTTCTTTCGCAGCGCCGGACGGCTACATCCCAAGTACCACACTCCGGCGCACTCGCTGCTGATGCAGTGCGTCTGGACTTGCATTCTGTGCATTTCCGGCAGCTATAGCCAGTTACTCGACTACATCATTTTTGCGGTGCTGGTGTTCTACATCCTGACCATCGCAGGACTGTTTGTGCTGCGAGTCAAGCGTCCCGACGAGCCCCGCCCCTATCGCGCCATCGGATATCCCGTGCTGCCCGCGATGTATATTTTGATGGCTGTGTTTATTGATGTAGTCTTATTGCGCTATAAGCCGCAATACACGTGGCCCGGCCTGATCATTGTCCTGCTCGGGATTCCCGTGTATTTCCTGTGGTCGAAGCGCAACCCGCAAATGAGTGCGCAAGCCTGAGCACAAAGAAGAGGCAAACTCTGAATGTCGAATCTGCTGAAACGCAAGCCCCTCGACATGCTGATGCGAGAAGCATCAGAGACGGGCGAACACAGTCTTAAGCGGGCCTTGGGTCCGGTGAACCTCGTCATGCTCGGCATTGGAGCCATTATCGGCGCGGGAATATTCGTCATTACGGGCTCTGCCGCGGCGCAGTTCGCCGGACCCGGTATTGTCTTCTCCTATATCCTCGCCGGAATCGCCTGCTGTTTTGCGGGACTTTGCTATGCGGAATTCGCGGCGCTGATTCCGATCGCGGGTTCAGCGTACACCTATGGTTATGCCACGCTGGGCGAAATTTTCGCCTGGATCATCGGCTGGGACCTCATCCTGGAATATGCCTTTGGCGCCGCTACCGTGGCCTCCGGCTGGAGTTCCACCCTGGTCGCGTTTTTGCAGGATTACAACATCAATCTACCGCCGCAGATTTGCGACGTTCCCGGCGCGGTATGGGTTAAGTATCAGGGACAATGGCGCCCCTTGCTGACCATGCAAAGTGTTTTTCAGCAGAAGGGTATTGATGCGGCGACGCTGCCTCATGCCACGGCAGTCTTCAATCTGCTTGCATTTATCGCCATCGCAATGGCCACTACCATCCTCGTCATTGGCATTAAGGAATCGGCGGACTTCAACACCGCCATCGTCTTCGTGAAGCTCTTCGCCGTGCTCACCTTCATCGGTGTGGCCGGCCACTTTGCGCTGCAGCACCCACAGGTGACGACCGCCAACTGGCATCCCTTTCTGCCGATGGGCCTGGTAGGTGTCACACGCGCCGCTGGCGTAGTGTTTTTTGCCTATATCGGCTTCGATGCTGTCTCCACCGCAGCGCAGGAGGCCAAGAATCCGAAGCGCGACATGCCGATCGGTATTCTCGGCTCCCTGGTGGTCTGTACCGTCCTCTATATTCTTGTGTCTGGACTCCTGACCGGAGTGGTCCATTATGACCGGCTGAATGTTGGAGCGCCGGTATCGCTGGCTATTCGTGAGACCGGTGTCAAGTGGGGCAGCTACATAGTGAACGCGGGCGCATTGGCTGGGCTTAGCACGGTGATGATCGTGATGTTGCTGGGACAGTCTCGCGTATTCTATTCCATGGCCCATGACGGATTGCTTTGGAAATGGGCGGGCGACATCCATCCCCGCTTCCGCACGCCTTGGAAATCTTCTATCGTGGTTGGCATCTTTGTCGCCATCTTCGCCTCACTGGTTCCGATCGGCATTCTTGGACAACTAGTCAGCATTGGCACTTTGTTGGCTTTCGTTATCGTGTGCGCCGGAGTGTGGGTCATGCGCAGGCGACGGCCCGACATGCCACGTCCCTTCAAAGCGCCATGGGTGCCGTTCACTCCGATCATGGGAATCGCTACTGCTCTGCTGATGATGGTTTTTCTGCCGCGCGATACCTGGATCCGCCTGATTGTGTGGCTCATCATCGGCATGGTCATCTACTTCACCTACGGACGTCATCACAGCAAAGTGCAGAACCTGGTACCTGACGAGGTGAAGGTCGGCGGCGATTAGACTTGCCCATTAGCCAGTGTTGTCCGCCCTTCCTGAATGGGAAGGGCGTTTTTGTTGCGCAACGCAGCACAAGGCGACACAATGACTGCTGTGAAGGCCCTGTTCAATCTGAAGGTCCTCTTCCTCGCGCTGCTGGCATTGATCTTCATCGGCGTCGCCGGATTCCATTTCATCGAAGGCTGGTCGTGGTTCGACGGCTTCTACATGGTGCTGACCACGATCACCACCATCGGATATGGCGAGGTCCATCCGCTCTCGCACGTTGGCCGCATCTTCAACACGTTCATCATTGTCACCGGTGTCGGCCTGGTGTTGCTGTTCTTCGGGGGCGCAACGCAGGCTTTGCTAGAATTCGAGCTGCAATCGGTATTCGGCAGGAGACGCATGGACCGCGAGATCAGCCGATTGTCGGACCATTACATCATCTGCGGCGCCGGGCGCGTTGGCCGCAGCGTGGCGCGCGAACTGGCGCGCAAGCCCTTGCCCTTTGTCATTGTTGACAGCGACGAAGCCAAGCTGGCACGCTATTCCGCCAAAGGCTGGCTTACTCTGGTCGGCGATGCCACGCAGGCGCATGTTCTGCACGACCTCCACATCGAGAAGCGCCCGCGGGCTGGTTGCCGCTACCACCACCGACGCCACCAACATCTACATCATCCTCACCGCCCGCAGCCTGAATCCCAAGCTCAACATCATTGCCCGCGCCAGCGAAGAAGATGCCGAGAAGCACTTGGTCACTGCCGGCGCCGACCACGTAGTCTCGCCCTACAACTTCGCCGGATACCGCATCGCGCAAACCTTCATGCGCCCCCATGTGGTCGATTTCTTCGACACCGCCATGAACCAGCAGAAGCCGCTGGAGATCGAAGAAGTACAAGTGCAAGCGGGCTCACGATTTGTTGGCGCAACTCTGGAAGCTTCACGCATCCGGCAGGAGATGGGCGTCATTGTGCTCGCCATCAAAGGCGAGGACTCTCACATGCGCTTCAATCCCGCTCCGGATGAGGTGATCCACTCCGGCGACCATCTCATCGCAATGGGCGAGCCCGACGGCCTGCGCCGGCTGGAAGACTCCGCCACGGAGCGCGCATGAAAATTACCACCGCCGACGAGATGCGCGAGATCGATCGCATCACCACCGAGCGCTTCGGAGTGCAGTCCATCACCTTGATGGAGAATGCCGGATCCGCGGTGGCGCAATTCATCCTCGAGCACTATCGCCATGCCAATCGAGTCGCCGTTATTTGCGGCAAGGGCAATAACGGCGGCGATGGATTCGTAGTAGCGCGTAAACTGCATCGCGCGGGACGGGTGGTTGAGGTGCTGCTGCTCGCCGCCCCGTCCGAGTTGCATGGCGATGCGCTGGCCATGTTCGAGCGCCTGCCGCTGCGTCCTATCGTGCTGCACAACGCCCAGGAGTTGCAGGCGGAGTCGTCGCGCAGTCTGGCGAATTGTGACCTGCTGGTTGACGCCATGCTGGGAACCGGTTTTCACCCGCCGGTGAAAGGCTTTTACGCCGATGCTATCGCTGCGATGAATCAGCGCCGGCAAGCCGGTGGTCGCGGTGGACATCCCCTCGGGCGCCGATTCCGACTCGATGTCAGCCGCAGGCAGACAAGCACATCGCCCACGCCGACGCTATCGTCACCTTCACCGCGCCACGTCCAGCACATGTCTTCGGCGATCTGACGCGTGGGCCCATCGTGATTGCGCCCATTGGATCGCCTCCGGAAGCCATCGTGAGCAAACTCGCGCTCGAGCTCGCCACCCCGCGCGACTTCGCAGCGCTACTGGCGCCGTCGTCCTGCCGACAGCAACAAGGGCATGTACGGACATGTGCTGATCGTTGGCGGATCGCTGGGCAAGTCGGGAGCCGCTGCGCATGGCGGGCATGGCTGCTCTGCGCGCCGGAGCCGGACTCAGCACGGTCGCAACGCCTGAGCGCGTGCTCGCCAGCGTCGCCGCATTTGCTGCGGAACTGATGACCGAGCCTCTGGCCGAAACTGAAAGCGGCGGCATCGCAATGGCGGCCATCGATAGCGGCCGCTATCCAGAAGCTGGTGAAGGCGATGACCGTGGTGGCGATCGGTCCGGGCATCGGGCGCGATCCTGAAACCGTGCAGTTCGTCCACGAGGCCGTGCGCCAGACGAAGGTCCCGATGGTGATCGATGCTGACGGACTGAATGCCTTCGACGGTCACACCGAGCTGCTCGACGGCCGCGAGCGTGCCGCTGGTGCTGACACCGCATCCGGGAGAAATGTCGCGGCTAGCCGGCATCACGATCAAAGCGGTACAAGCCGACCGGCTCAATGTCGCGCGCACCTTCGCGCGCGAGCATCATCTCGTTCTGGTGCTGAAAGGCAATCGCACCATCGTCGCGCTGCCCGATGGCACCGCGTGGGTCAATCCGACCGGCAATCCCGGCATGGCAACCGGCGGCACCGGCGACATGCTGACCGGCATGACGGCGGGAGTGATTGGGCAGATGCCAAACAATATTCCGCTGGCCGCCGTCGCCGCAGTGTACATGCACGGACTGGCCGGCGATGTGGCTGCGGAAACGATGGGCGAGCATTCGCTGGTTGCTACCGATCTGCTCGCCGCCCTGCCGGAGGCATTTCGCCGCGCCGCGCATTGGGCGAAGGAGAGCACGACGCGGATCGGGGGCTAAGGAGCGCGCTGTTTGCTCTTACATTTTGCGCAGGTGGTAGGGCGGATATCCATGAGAATCGAACCTTGAAGGGGCACGGCTTCAGCCGCGCCGAAAGCTGCCGTCCTTATGAGTGGCTTTAGCCACCGAGGGCGGACGAAACAAAGACCCCGCCTGCTAAAATTGCCTTCGTTCCGCGATGAATACGCACGAGCACATCACGCATTCGGCCGACGAGACCATGGCGCTGGGCCGGAAACTCGCGCCCACGTTGAAGGCGGCTCGTATGGTCATCCTGCGCGGCGATCTCGGCACCGGCAAGACCACGCTGGTGAAAGGCATTGCGGAAGGTCTCCACGCCGCTTCGCAGGACGATGTTACCAGTCCGACATTCACCCTCATCCACGAGTATCGCGGCCCCGAACTGAATCTGTTTCACGTTGATCTCTACCGTATCGACACGCCCCGCGAGCTGGACACGCTCGGCCTCGATGAACTCTTCGCCGAGCCAGGCAACCTTGTCCTGCTGGAGTGGGGAGAAAAGTTTCCGCGCTTCGAGAAAGAGCGCGACGTGGAAATCAGCCTCGAGCGCCAAGGCGACCAGGAGCGGAAGATTGTGGTGAAGCGGAGATAACGGGAATCACTGATCACAGCCAGCACATCTCAACTGCGGAACCCCAGGCGCGATGGTTTCGATCTCGGCGGCGCGCAGCTTACTCATCGGTTTCCAACCGCTCCAGAAGCCTCGCCAATAGGAACGGCATCTCTCTTTTCCCGTGTCGTGCCGTGGCTGAGGTATGCAGGTTAGAATTCTCGCGTGGCCAATGCAAGCAGTGCAGCCGTCGGGGAGACTCAACAACTGCGTCCTCACGCTCCTGCAACGAATACAGCTCAGTCTGGTTTCGTGGATCGCGTCTGCTGTGGTGGGCCTCATCGGCCGCACGCTGCGCATGACCATCACATTTGAAGAGGGCTCCATTCGCGGCCTTGACGCCGTTGCCCCCGGCATCTATCCCTTCTGGCACCGCTGCGTGCTGCCGGCGACCTGGCTGTTTCGTAATCGCAATATCGGAGTGCTGACCAGCCTCAGCCGCGATGGCGAATACATTGCACGTGTGATTCGTCGCTTCGGGTTCGTACCGGTGCGCGGCTCCAGTTCGCGCGGCGGCCAGCGCGGCTTGCTGGAAATGGAGACCATGGTCAAAGCGGGAGGCGCGGTGGCTTTCACCATTGATGGTCCGCGCGGCCCGCGATACGTCGCCAAGAAGGGCCCGGTAATCCTGGCTCGCCTCACGGGAATTCCGATTACGGCGTTCTATGTCGCCATCGACAAGCGCTTGGATCCTGAAGACCGGGACGCCATGCTCATCCCTAAACCGTTTTCGCGCGCCTATGTGCGCGTGGCGAAAAACATCTTCGTTCCGCCGGACGCCGACGACGAAGCCATCGGACCGCTATCACACCGAGCTGCAAGCTTCGCTGGAGCGCGTTACCGCCTTTGCGGAATTCACAATTTTCCGCACTCCCACGATTGACACCCGCCTCCTCCGCTCAGTACAGTCAAGTCTCATCCTGAACCATCTCGTTCAGGATTGTTCCTTGCCAATTCATGTTCGCGCGTTCCGTCATCTCACCGGCGGAACTGGGAAGCGGGTGTGAAGCCCGCGCTGCCGCGCAACTGTAAGCGAGTCTTTGGTGGATCGGCCACTGTACGAACGGGAAGGCCCCCGCCGCTGTCCGCGATACCTATCGCAACTCGCCAGCCAGGAGACCGGCGCGAACTGTAGGGTCCCCGGCGCACGCCGATTTTGCGTGCGATAGGGTGCCTTCGTCCCCAAACCCCTTTCGCGTGCAAAGGAGGAGTGTCATGTTCATCATTCGCGCATTGCTGGTCCCGTTGCTGTGTTGCACAGCAGCCCTCGCATCCGATTTCAAAGTCTTGGTGGAAAGTCCTTCCGGCGAGCGTGTCTCCGGTGTGCAGGTCAGCTTGTTTCGTGCCACCGACAATGCCGGAGTCGGAGTACAAACCACCGGCGGTGACGGCACCGCAACCTTCCCGCACCTCACCGACGGGAAGTATCGTCTCGTGAGACTTGCCCCAGGATTCGCCGAGCAATCGCAGCAAGTTTCGATTCCACAGACGGGCACCCTCAACATCCAGTTGAAGCTTGCAACCGCGCCGCAAACCGTGGTCGTCTCCGGCACTGCGACGCCCGCCACGCCGGAGCAGACGGGCACATCGGTCGGCGTGCTGACTAGTGAGCAGCTGACTGCAATCGGAATCCGGTCTCCGCTCCCGATGCTTTGCTCTACATCCCCGGGGCGATCGCTAGTAGCACCGGGCGGCGAGGCAATCTCGCCAGCTTGTTCGTTCGCGGCGGAGAATCCAATTACAACAAGGTGCTGGTGGATGGCGTGCCCGTGAACGACCCCGGCGGCATCTTCGATTTCGGTGTGGTTCCCATGAACAACATCGACCGGCTCGAGGGTGAACGCGGCCCTGAGAGCACAGTGTACGGATCAGACGCCATGACCAGCGTGGTGCAGCTTTGGACGGCGACGGGCAGCACGCGCACCCCCGAAGTTCAATTTGGCGCCGATGGCGGAAACTTTTCCACCGCCAACGGCTATGCTTCGCTGGCGGGAGCGCGCGGAATTTTCGACTACAACGTCTTCGCCAACCAGTTCAACACGCAAGGCCAAGGGGTGAACGACGCCTATTCGAATTCACTGCAAGGTGGAAATGTGGGCGTACGACTCTCCGATCGCGTGGCGTTTCGCCTGCGCGCGCGCCACTACAACAGTTGGACAGGCATTCAGTCGAACTGGTGGTTCAATGGCAATCCCGCAGCCGCCCCCCGACCCGAACCAATACGCCCACCAGAACAATTTTCTCGCTAGCGGCGATCTCACGGTGAGTGGGCCGGGCGCATGGCAGCATCAGTTCAGCGGCTTCGAGTACCACCATGTCGTTCTCAACGTGAACCCCGTCGACGATCTTGACCGGCCATTCGACAGCGCCTTCAACAGCCTCACCAAGTACAACGTCGCCGGCTTCGCCTACCAGGGAATCTACAGCCCGCG
>CAVYIR010000002.1:0-218837 GCA_963768645.1 uncultured Acidobacteriaceae bacterium | reverse complement strand
AGCAGCGTAGCTGAGTAGGCCATCCTAATCCCGGGCGCCATTCTGGCTGATTAATGGCGCAATCCTGAAGCAACACCCCTTGCCATGATCAATGCCGCTAAACAGGCTTGGGGGAAGTATGGTGTGCCGTTCCCCGAATAAGCGGGTCGCAAATGCGTACCTAGCCAAGGAAATCCGAACGCATCGACGCATAGGTGTTTCGTCGTGCCATTTTCGGCTTTTCGATGTTCGCGTATAATTCGCGAGAAAAACGGCGAGATTGATCCCGCCGGCTGAGTGCCGGAAGCCATATTGGTTTTACCCGGCGGTAAGATCGTTAGGCAAGTGTTCCATGCTGGCGTCCGGTTTTGGGGATGGCCCCAGGCGCGAGTCAGGAGAATGCGTATGTCAACAGCAGTGCAAGAGGCAGTTTCAAATTTCGACATCGACGTGCGAATCAGAACGATTGCCGTGACCGCCGCGATCGTGCTCGCAATGACGATCATCGCCGCTCCGGCGGCCGAGGCGCAGACGCTTTCGATCTTGCATGCCTTCACCGGCGGCAGAGATGGAGGGGAACCCTACGCCGGCCTGACCATCGATCAAGCCGGTAACTTCTATGGCACAACCTCCTACGGCGGCGCAGGCGGATACGGGACGGTATTCAAGCTGACGCGTTCGGGATCGGGATGGATCTTGAGTACGCTGTATAGTTTCCGGGGCGGCGACGGGGCCTATCCTTATGCCAGAGTGGTGTTCGGACCGGACGGCGCTCTGTACGGGACAACTAGCGAAGGTGGCTCCGCGGGCCTTGGGACCGTGTTCAGCCTTCGGCCGCCGCGCCAGCCCTGCCGATCCGTCAACTGCCCCTGGACGGAGACCGTGCTTTACCGCTTCACCGGCACAGACGATGGCGGCAATCCCGGCTATGGCGACCTTGCCTTCGATGCGGCGGGCAACATCTACGGCACAACCACGGGCGGAGGAGCAGACTGCTCCCCGTATTACAACTGTGGCGTGGTTTTCGAGCTCAGCCGATCAGGCGGAAGCTGGACGGAAAGCGTACTCCACAGCTTCAGTCAGTCGGGGAATGGTGGATCCATTCCGTACGGTGGTGTGATTCTAGACAGCGCCGGGAATCTGTACGGCACAACCGTTATTGGCGGAGTTGACAATGGAGGCGTGCTCTTCCAGTTATCCCAATCCGGTTCAGGCTGGACAGAAACCGTGCTGCACAGCTTTGGAGGGTTGAACGATGGGGATGGTCCGGTCGGCGGCCTGATCATGGATCGGCAGGGAAACCTGTACGGTACCACGGCATCCGGTCCTGGCTATCAGAATGTAGGCACGGTTTACGAGTTGCAGCCCTCCGGCGGTAGCTGGACCTACAGCATCCTGCCCACCTCTCTCTCCGGGTTCGGGGGACCAGAAGACGCGCTCACCATGGATGCCGCTGGCAATCTGTATGCGACCAGCTACGGCGGCGGCAGCAGCACCTATGGCAACGTGTTCAGACTGACGCCCTCGGGCGGCAGTTGGACCTACACCAACCTTCACGACTTCAACGGCCACGATGGAGCCGATCCGTACGGCAGTGTGGTACTGGACGCTCACGGGAATGTCTATGGTACGACTTCGTCCTTTGGCTACGGCGAAATTTGGGAGATCACGCCATAGAAGGCTTGGCCGAGATGGCGGCGCGAATGCATAGCTGGCGATAAATCGGCAATTACACTCATTGTTCAACCTGGTGTCCAACATTACGCGACACTATAGGCATCGGTTCTCGCTCTCAAACGCGCGCAACTGCTCGATCTCCTGCTGGCGCCTTCCGCGACGTCGCCTCCTGAGGTAGAGGAAGATCGGCAACCATATGGCGAGAAGCACAAGGAGAGGCAAAGAGTTCTGCAGAAACTCCCGTGGGTTGCCAAGCGAGCTGATCAGCGCCGGCACTACAACCATCGCAATCCCCGCAAAACAAGGTATCAGAACGAGCCAGACATGCCGCTCAAAGTCGCGCCCTTTCTCCAGTTGGCTTCTGTACCACTGGAGCGTGGTATTCAGTGGCGCATCCAGCGTCAGCCGCGCCGGCCAAACCCACTTGTACAGTAGAAACGGGAGAACGAGGCCCCAGAGACTTAGCAGGCCAACCCCCATGCGGTTGCTCCAAAGGCTTAGCGGGTGGCCCACCCCCCACCAAACATGGTTGAGCTTGATGAGCTTCCACGCGAAGAATATGGAAACGGTGACCCCGATGATTGCATCACGGAGTACTTGAGAGCGAACTCCCTTCTGACGTTTTTGCGCCTTAAGGCGTAGTTGATCTGCTGACATTTTGAATGCCTCCGTAGGTTGTTTTTGCCAAATATTCTGCGGGTCGTTCATAGGGAACTCATTTGGCATCAAGTCCTCCTTCGTCGAACCAGCGCTTCAGGATGTTCTTGATCCGGTGAACTTTCACCGCGATGTTTGCCGGCGACAAGCCGGTGATTTCGCCGATCGAGCTGGCCTCCATCCCCTCGAGATAGGAAACGATGATCTGCCGGTCGAGCGGTTTCAGCCGCAGGATCAACTTGGAGAGCCGCTCCAGCGCCTGCGTCTGGCTGGCGGCGAGTTCATGATCGCTGCCCGCCATGGCCTCGATGTTCTCGATGCTTACCAGCTTGTTCCTGACCCGGCTCTGCCGGATCACGTGCCCGGTGGCCACGTTGTGGGCGACACGGTACACCCACGTCCGCAGCGAACATCGCTGGTCGAAAGACGCGAAGCTGCGCCAGAGATGTAAATGAATATCCTGGAGCAGGTCTCGACGCGTGTCGGGATCAAGCTCATAAGCTCGCGCCAGCCGATCGAGTGCAGAACCGTAGGTGTCCGCTGCCTGTTCGTACAGCGAATCCTGGCTGACGTCTCCAACCGGTATGGGCTCAAGCCCTCGCACATGTAGGTAGTCGTCGGCCATTGAGTTTTCTAACAGATTTAATGTTGCTTAATTTTGCGCCTGCGGCGGGTAGTCCAACTATCGCGCTCTACTCCCTTTAGTGCCAAACCAATCAGATAGTGTTTAAACCTTTTGGTTGATCCGCTACAGCATGCTACGAAGCCTCCACCCCGCTACAGCGATGATTCGATTACGAAATCCAAAGCACGAGCAGATGGCTTGTCAATTGCTTTGTCAAGTACCAGCCCGGGCCCGGCTCGTCCTGTAAGGTTTCTCTCTCTGGTCAGACTATCTGATCAAAACGATGGCTATTCCAAAACGCAAGTCACTTCGGAGGAAATGTGAAAAAACTTTTTCTGCTGCTTCTGGTGTGCATGGTCTCCATGCTCGCTTTCGCACAAACAGACTCCTCAACCAATGATTCCTCTAGTAAACTCAACCCCGCCTGCGCAACGCTGATTCCCCCCAGCTGTAACTTCGGCGACGTCGCAGTGGATTTCTCAGGCACCACGACGTTTTACGTGCTCAATGGCTGCGGTGTTGACCTCATCGTCACCAACGTTAACGCAACAGGTGCAGACTATACGCAGACTAACAACTGCATAGGGATGCCGGTATCCCCGAGTGGTTATTGCACGATTCTCGTCACGTTCGCGCCCACCTCGCAGGGGATTGACAATAAACAGCTGAGCGTCACCGACCATAAGCAGGGCGACCCCAACGACCCCATGACGCAAACCTCCACCTTGACCGGTACAGGCGTTGCCGATGTGATCCTGACTCCCCCAGGCTGTTCCTTCGGTGCGGTACAAATTGGCGACACGGCTCAATGTGAGGTCGTCCTGATGAATAACGAGAAGGTCAGCCTCGCCATCAACAGCATTCTAATTACGCCCCCCGGCTCTGCCTTTACGCAGACCAACAACTGCCCGGGGTCGCTAGGGAAAGGTCACACTTGTACCATTACCGTAACGTTCACGCCTGAGACCATATTGCCTGTGTCCGCGCACCTGGTGGTGCATACCGACTCCCGCGACGGTACTCCGCCGCCCGCCGGCTTATCTGGCGCAGGCACTTGCCCAGCGATGAGCTGTTCAGATGCCCACCCCCACCGCCCAACTAAACGGTTGGCTGGCTACCCCATCCAAGCTGCTCTCGCTTGGGTGGGGATTTTCATCAGAAGCGAGCCGAATGACTGGCACGAGTGAATGTCGCCGCCATGTTGAAGCCGGGGGGCTTTCTTCTCTCCAACGACAAACTGCCGGACACTGTGCCGTCGGGCCTGGAGCAAGTGATGGTGACCGAAGTCCCCATGACCGGCCCGCCGGTTATCACCGACGACATGTATTGCTACCGGCGCATACAGTAATCGCAGATTGTGGTGCCGGCAGGCGTACGATCGGCGTTTCTACCCGCGCTCGCGGAGCCATCGACCCATCAGAGGGACTCTCCGGCGCCAGTAGCCGTTTTCTTCGGTCATGATCTGACGATTACGCAGGGATTGATACACAGCTTCGTCTTCCGGTGGAGACTGTTGGTCGAGTCGGCGGTAGGCGGCGAGATATCCCGGGTAATGTGCTTTCTCCTCGCATCAACTGGCTCAGCACGGTATCTCCCTTCACGACCGATTGTTGCAAGGCTCGCTCCATTGCGCCCGCTCTAACAACCTGTGCACCCTCATTGTTGGCATCGCTAACTGCGGTTTCAGCGATGAGCTGTACCAACACGGGCCAACCTCCCGCCTCAGCATGGATCCGCTCAATTCCTCCATCACCCCAGAAGCCTGCCGGGAACCTTGGCCGGCTCGAATCTTCTAGGCTTGAATACTTGAAGGGCTCCGTCAACAGCAAGTGCGTCTCGTACTCACTGAACGGACCAACCTCGACGGTGCGCGCGCTAACCAAGTACGAAGTCCAGTTTGCGTTGGGGAGTTCTGTTATGCGATGACTTCCTGCCAGCAGCCACGTAATCTCACGATGGTTCTGGATCGACTCCCGCAGCGTATCAAGAAGCTCCATAGGGAGAACCTGATCCTTGATCTTGCGATCAATGACTTCATATTCGTCTATGGAAAGCAGGAGGCGCCTCTTCTCGGCCTTCAGATGTTCGTTGCACTCTCCTAGAAGGCGATACAGGCCGGGCAAGTCCTCTGCTTCGCCGCTAAGTTTTGTCGCGCCGTCCACATGGCGAGCCAGATTTCGAACGAATGCTGGGAGGGAAGTGAACATCTCTGGATTCTGCATTGAGACCCAGATAGGAATTACACTAATGGGCAGGAAGTCGTCTAGGTTGCGAAGCACCGTAGTTTTGCCCACCCTGCGGCGGCCGTAAAGAATTATTCCTGGGCATCCCGTGCTGAGCATGATTTGCTGTTCCAGCGCTCCCGCGACCGCATCGCGCCGTATAAAGGCTTCCTGGGAGCGATCAATGGGATCACCCGCCCGGAATACCTCGGGGACTGGTTCTTTTGCTGTGATCGCCTCAGCCGCTCGTAGTTGTAAGAGGGCGATCTGCTTCCAGTTTTCACTGGCGACTCTGAACTCCCTGGCAATTTCGATATCGAAACCGCCGATCCGAGCTTGAAAATTCTCGATTTTGGTAACCAAGAGCTGAGCGTAAAGATTCCGCGAGAAGGCTCGGTCGATGGTATTTAGGTGCGCTTGAATACCGCTGATCTCTCCTACCAAATCGCGGATCTGTTGCGCCTCAATCAGAAAGCGCTTTGGACCCCCCGGGAGCCTTGCTAAGATGGCATCGATTTTAGTTAAGTCCGGCACCCGACCAGCTTCGCGGGCGAGTAGCACCACTCTTGCGCGGAGAGCTGCTGTGCGCTGACTCGGATAACTTGCGATTAGACGGTCGATTTCGTTTTTGCCCCCTTCGACATCCCAACTTGCGTAGGCGATCAGAAATTTGTCGAGTCCAGGGAACGGGACCAAGCACAGGTCGTCCCAAGCCACAGGATGGATGCGATAGAGCGAAGGTAGAGGGATTGGCCATGCCATCCAGAAGAAGAGCAGTTGGTAGTACACGCGGAGGTAAGCAATCAAGAAAGAAGACCACAAAGCAATAAGTAAGGTGCCAACGAAAGCGCCCCCGACAGCGGGGCCGCCCAAGAGAACCGTCAGGGAAGCGATCTCGTCGCGCGAAGCCCAGAAAATGATCGAGCCGACGGTTGCTACAGACACTACTGCTAGAGGCATTAGGGTGGGGCGCCCCGCAGTGAGTCGTAATACGAAGGGGCTCTCCGCAACTCCGACACTCACACCGACTCCCACAGCGATCCCAAAAACGACTCCCGAAGCGAAGACTTCTCCAAACGGGTGCGGCACGTTCGCTGTGGGCCAGACGCCCACCGTGATCCCGCAAACCATGACGGCAAGCGGGGGGAGGATGACGAGCTCTGATGACATGTCGTCAGTGATCACGAGAATGAACCCAAAAAAAATGATCCCCACCCCGAGGGTTCCCGCGATGATTGTTGCAAACGAAGGACTCGGCAGGCTCCTGGTAAGTGCCATTCGGCCCAATACAGACAGAACAATCATGTAAGGCAAGGCGTGAAGGTATAGGAATAGGCAGTTTCCGAGTACTCGGGTGCGGGAGCCTGGCTTGACGGCCACGATGCAATTGCTTGGACGCCGGTACGAAAGACCGATATACCAAAGCGCCAGCTTGTGGTCACGCCAGCCAAACCGCACCTGGTCGAGGGGAGCCGAGTTCATTACCTGTTCCCGCGCAGCTCGACGGTCTTTACGTCGATGGGAGACGAAGAGTAATCGGCAGGCATGGACGGCGTCTGCGATAATAGGGCCCCGAATGGTGAACGTGACACGATGATCAGCACGAGTTTGCGCCGGTCCATCGTCAGGTAGCGCAAGGAAGAAAACAGGTCCGGCCCGTACTTGCGTTGCACTATGTTGTCAGCGTGGACGATGGCCAGCCTCGAAACAGTATTGCGCTCGGCTATCCGGTTAAGAGCCTCAAGTCCATTGGAACTCCGTGCCACGCTGGCCAGACCACAAGCCCTAAGGATTTCGGCCACCAAGCCCTCGCGGGAGACCGTCGCTGCTGAATCCAAGCTGACCATGGCAAACGACTTCGGTCCAAGAGTCTCGGCCAGATGGTCGACCAAAGCTCGCCACTTGACATGGCCCTTCACGACCAGATTTACAGACTGGTTGCGCTCAAGGTATTGAACGATCTCGTCGCGTGCCCGCAACCAATCTGGTGCTGTCGTTCCAAGATCAGCTTCGCAGGCCCCAAGGAGCAGGTCCCATGCCTTTGCATCTTTCTCGTCGCAGAGATCAACGTAAAGCGGATTGGGCCTGCGGACCACATCCGGCAGTTCACAGTCAACCCGCTTGACAGGAATCGCTGAACCGTTTTCGAAGTTAGGGTCGCGCGCGATACCACGCTCCATTTCGTGCGTGCAGTTCGCGCTTCGAAGATACTCAGGAGAGAAGACGAGAACGCTTGCATCCGCTGCGTCTTGAGTGGAATCCATCTGTCCCACTAAGCGTTTGGCCGCCTCGAACCGGTCACGGTCGATCAATACCTCAGCTCCACCCGCCTCGAGGCACGGCACCATTCGCCGCAGAACCCAATCGCTCTGCGCGTGAGAGTAGCTGATGAAGACCTTCTTAGCCAAGGAAGTGCCTCGTCAATTGTTATCGTTTTGAGGGTTGCAACTTCAGCGCCAAGTATATCGCCAACCCAGTGACGAGGGTCGCTCCGAGAGCCTTCCCGCCCTGAAATGCGCGCTTTCATCACCGAAATGGGTGATATGCCTCACTCCCTCCCCGCATATTCAGGAACTTCCCTGCACATAAAGGCCAAGATAGCAACGACTTACATCCTCCTGGCGGGATGGCTTCCGACGTGCACTTTATTGGTTGCTCACGGGAAGGAGCACGCATGGCCTTCAGCCTTTCATTTATTCCGAAACGCATTCATAAGACTTTTGCCAATTTGCGGACGGGCATTGTCCTGCTGATTCTGGTTGTGATCGCCTCGGCGCTGGGCACCTTCATCTTGCAGCGTCCCGCCACGGATCCGGACAAGCTTTCGCAGGCTTATTCGCCCGCGACGCTGCGTTTTCTCGATCGCGTCATGCTCACCGACGTATTCCATTCGTGGTGGTTTCTAACTCTGCTGGGACTGGTGAGTTTGAGCATCGTGCTGGTGTCGATTGATCACTTTCCTAATGCCTGGCGTTTCTATGCGCGGCCCTACCGCAAGACCGACTCGCATTTCCGCTCGGCACTACCTAACAAAGTTGAGCTGCCCATCAAGAACGCCGAAGGTGGATTGAACGCGGCCGAGCGCGCACTGAAGAAGCTGGGCTGGCCGGCCGAACGCGTTGCCTACAAAAATGAACCCTCCTTATATTCCGAGCGGCATCGCTTCTCGGTGATGGCGGTGTATTTGGTCCACGCCAGCCTGCTTCTGATTTTTGCCGGCGGCATCATTGATGGGGTTTTCGGGTACAGCGGCTTCCTGGCGCTGCACAAGGGGCAAACGGACAATGTCATCGAGCTTCGCAACGGTGGCAAAAAGTCCCTTCCGTTCGCAGTGAAGTGTTACTCCGCCGGACAGGAAAACTACGCTGACGGCTCGCCGAAGAAGTGGTGGTCGAAGCTGGCCATCGTAGAAAACGGTAAGGAAGTCAGCTCCAAAGAAATCGTAGTGAACGATCCGCTGGTTTACCGGGGACTGCGCTTCTACCAGTCCAGCTACTGGATCGACAACCACACAGTTGACTCGTTGCAAATCGCCGCGGTTGCAAAAGACGGCAAAGAAATACCTCTCCAATTGCAGATGAACCAACCCGTCGCACTGGATGGTGACGCCACCGTCTCCCTGGTCGACTACATTCCCGATGCATTCGTTCGCGACGGGCAGGTCTTCAAGAAGTCCGATGACATTGAGAACGTGGCGTTCGGGCTGGAAGTCAAAAATCGTGCCACCGCCGAGGTCACCAAGGTTTGGCTGTTCCCGGCTCAAGGCGCCGTCTTCGGCGGAGAGAACCTGAAATACCAGTTTAAGAATCCCACCACGGCCCAGGACATCGCGTGGGTACCCGTTACCGGCCTGGAAGTTTCACATGAGCCCGGACAGTGGCTGGTGTGGGCAGGCGTCCTGTTGATGGTTGCTGGACTGGGAGTTGCGTTCTACATGGTGCACATGCGGTTGTGGATCGTGGCCATTCCCGATGCGAGGGGCAAGCTGGTGCTGTGGATTGGCGGTCAGGCCAACAAGAATCGTGACCGCTTCGAGCAGAAGTTCGGCGACGTGGTTGAGGCTATCCGGACCGAACTGGAAAGCGCGTCAATCGCACCGCAGTCCGGACGCAAAGAACAACCTGAACTAACGTTGGCTGGTGTGAAGTAGCGGTCAGTAAGAGATGGAGGAAAGACAATGTCAACCCGTGCACGGGTAGTACAAATGGAACCACCTGCCGCGACCGGCGGAAACGCCTTGCTGGTCCTGGTCGGGCTATCGGTCGTTTTCCTGCTAGTCGTCGCCCTGCTGGGCGTGGCCAAGGCTGGCGGCAGCCTCATCACCGAGAGCAATTTTCTCTATGTTGCACTTATCTTTTACGCAGGCGCCGGCGCGCTGTACATGGGATTCGGCGTCACTGGAACGCCGCGTTATGTGAGATATGCGTCGGTAGCGACAGCGCTCGGCTTGGTGGCCAACACCTTGGCCGTGGCGCACCGCTGGTACCTCTCCGGACGCCCGCCCTTCGCCAGCATTTACGAGATGCTGCTGAGTTTTGTTTGGGCCGTCGCCGCAATGACGCTCATCGCTGAAAAGAAGTTCGGGGTCAAGATCATTGGCAGCATCACCATGCCGCTGGCGGTGGTTTGCGTCATCCTGATGCAGTTGCTGCCCTCCGAAGTGAGGCCGCTGGTGCCGGCGCTGCAATCCACCTGGCTGCATGTGCATGTCACGCTCGCCATGTTGAGTTACGCCGCTTGCGCCTTGAGTTGCGCACTCGCCATGATGTTCCTCATCCAGGATGGCTTCAGCACGGAAACCTTTCTCGCCTGGACGAGCACGCTAGTCAGCGCGATCTACATCGGCATCGTCGCCACGCGCTTCGAGAAATGGGGCGGTTTGTCCGTCACCGGATGGGATGCCAAAACTAAGTCGGACATCTTTCTGGGCCGCGGCATGAGGCTGTTTGTCACCGTGCCCGACTTGGGTTGGTTGTTTGTGATTGCCGCATTGGCCGCGATCGTTCCCCTGATTCTGTATTTTGTGGCCCGCGTCAAGAACGACGAATCGTTCTTTGCCACCGCCAACAAGGCGGTCTTTATCAGTATTCTGCTGCAGCTGGTTGTGGTGGCTGCTTTCGTTCTTCGCGTCCGCGATGCGGCTTACCCGTCACCTGACCAGGATGGACTCTTCCCGACCAGTCTGGCTGCCAGCCCCTTCTTACTGGGAGGCATGGTGACGGGTATTTTTGCTTCCCTGTTGTACCTGATGCTGCTGTGGCGGCGCGCCGATCTCGAGGGTCTGCTTCCCTCGGCCGATACGCTCGATCGCGTCACCTACAAGACCATCGGCATCGCCTTCCCGCTGCTGACTGGCATGATTGCCGCCGGCGCGTACTGGGCAAACCGCACCTGGGGTTCGTATTGGAGTTGGGATCCGAAGGAAACCTGGGCCGCTATTACCTGGCTGGTCTATGCGGGTTACTTACACATGCGCATCACCCGTGGATGGCGCGGACGCAGGGCCGCGTACTTCGCCATTCTAGGTTTCGGTGTCGTGATCTTCACTTTCCTCGGCGTCACGTATCTGCTTCCCGGCTTACACGCGTACGCATGAGGAACAGGGCTGGCCGACGCGGTACTGAGGATGGATTAGGCCCCAAGAGTCAGCACCGATTCCCCAGCCCTGAAATTTGAGGCTCAAGGAGCAGAGCAGAAACGTGAAGATGTCGATTCCAGCACCATTCCGACTGTACGATGCCGCTCCAGCGGCGCCGCCTGATGCTGCTCCCTTGGAGCAGCCGCCGGTGGTGCGCAAGCGCCATCTCAACTGGGCGTTAAAGGCCGTGTTGCCTATCGCGGCTGTACTGCTGAATGGCCTGCTGCTGTTTGTGCTGGTTTCCCTGTCGCTTGCCGAAGGTGAGCGACACATCATCATCGCCATCGCCGCCGCTGGCGCGTTACTCATCTGCATTGCGGTCATCATGGTCCTGGCAGTTTCCGTACGCCGTCCGATGTTGGAGTTGCAGGATAAGATTGCCCGGGTTCAACTCGGTGACATGGATGTCTCCGTAGGTTTCGCTTCGCGCAACGACGAGATCGGCGATTTAGGCCGCGACTTCAACGACATGGTGGCGCAGCTTAAAGCCAGCCGCGAAGAGATCCAGCGTCTGCATCAGACGCAGATATCGCGCGCCGAACACTTCGCCACACTGGGCGAGCTGGCGGCCGGGCTGGCCCACGAAATCCGTAATCCGCTGGCCGGAATTGCTGGAGTGATCGAGATCATCGGCCGGGACCTGCCATCGAATAGCCCGGCACGGGCCGTCATCAAGGACGCCAAGGAAGAAGCGGTACAGATTAATCGCATTCTTACCGAGCTGTTGGAGATCGCCCGGCCCAAGCCGCCGCAATTTCGGGTCGGCGATCTGTGCAGCACGGTCGAACATGCAGTCATGTTCGCGCGCCAGCAGGCGATCACGAAACGCATCATGGTCGAGCTGGAAATTAAGGATGTGATTCCGCCAGCCGAGCACGACCCCAACCAGATCAACCAGGTGTTGCTGAATCTGCTGCTCAACGCGATTCAGTCCATGGACAAGCCCGGCGTGGTCCGCGTTTCCTTGCAAAGTGATGAAGACGACGTGCTCATCACTGTCGCTGACGAAGGAAAAGGTATTCCACCGGAAAACCTACCCAACATTTTTCGTCCATTCTTCACCACCAAGGGCCATGGCACTGGCTTGGGACTTTCGCTGGCCCGTCGCATGGTGGAAGCGCACGGCGGCCACATTGACGTCACCAGCGTAGTAGGAAAAGGGACCCAGTTCCTCGTTCAGCTACCCGTCAAGAGCCCCACCGAACAGGGACAGAAGGTCAGCTGAATCTACTAGAGCAGTTTCACCCCGATTCTTTGGTGGGAGCCCCCGCACTTATGTGGGGGAAAAGTCTCGATTTTGATTACGCGCTTTAGCGCTGGCCTCCAGAAATCTAGCGGCTAGAGCGGTTCCGCAATTGATGTGTCCGGTTTGCACGGGTAGTGCGGCGCTTCAGCGCCGCGTTCGCCGCGCCCAAAGGCCCCGCTTAAGCCGCTGAGGTCGACGACCTCAGCCGCTTAAGCAGTTTTTGCTCTTGCCTTATACGCGGGCCTGAAGGCCCGCACTACCCGGGCGTGCTCCAAGTATTCGAGGTCGCCGACCTCCAGCGCGAGGATTTCCCTCACTTAGATATTCGCCGTACAGCTTTGTCTCTCACCTATGTGCCGCTCCTCGTAGATGAAACTCTGGTCGGCGTCATCGAACTGATTTGCTATGCACAGTCTTTTCCAGATGCGGCGCTGCAGTCGCTGAATGAGATAGCGGGACTCGCCTCGCCGGCCATCGCTACCGCTCTGAGTCACGAAAACGAGCGCAATGTCAGCCTTCACTCCATCAGCCGCGTGACCCAGATGTACGACGTGGAAAAGGTCTTCAACTCGACCCTCGAAATGGACGAGCTGCTTGAGAGGATCGCCAAGAAAAGCGGGGAAGTGATGAACGTGCAGGGCATCAACCTGTGGATGGTCAGCGGCGATGCTGTGGAGTTGGTGAGCCAGGCCGGGTTGGATGCAACCGTTTCATTGGGCACGGTCCAGAGGGCGGGAGAAGGCATCGCGGGAGATATCTCAGACACCGGTGAGTCCGTGCTGATTGATGATCCCGATGACGAGCGTTTGCAGCAACGAAATTCGGGCCTCAAAGAAGGCGCCGTGTTCTCCCTGATGGCTGCGCCGCTGATTGAGCACGAAAATCTCGTCGGTGTGGTGGAAGCCTTAAACCGTCTGGATGGATTGTCCTTCGACGAAGACGATCAGTTTCTGCTTGCCAATATCTGCGAGACCGCCAGCAATGCGTTGCACAATGCGTCTCTGCTGGAAGCTGAACGCAAGGTGGAGATTCTACACACGCTGGTCAGTGTCAGCCAGGAAATCGCGTCCACCCTAAACCAGGATCGTGTTGTGGAAGCCATCGTCAACCAGCCACAGCGCGTCATACCCTATAATCGCGCCGCGATGGCGCTCGAGGGGCGCGGGGCTCTGCACATCAAGGCCATTTCCGGAATCCAGCAGCTGAATCCCTCCGACCCCGACGTAAAGCATCTGGAGTCTATCCTTCGCTGGGTGTCGGGACTGGAGGAGCAGGTTCTTGTCACCCAGCATGACAATGAGATCGACGATCCTCGTCCTGAAACCCGGGAGAAATTTCGTCGCTATTTCGAGCAAACTGGTTCGCGCGGATTCTATGCCATCCCCCTGGCCGACGAAGAAGGACGGCTGGGGATGCTGTCGTTCGAGAGCACTGATCCCGACTTCCTCACGGAGGCGCACCTGGAAATCATCAGGGTGCTAGCCAGCCAGGCTACGACGGCGCTGCGCAATGCTTCCCTGTACAAGGAAGTGCCATTCATCGCCATACTAGAACCGATCCTCGAAAAGAAGCGCAAGTTCATGGCGCTAGAGAAGCGGCGCCGCGCAACTGCGTTGGTTTTCCTAACGGCCGTCATTCTCTTCCTCGTGCTGGTGCCGGTTCCGATGCGGGTTGACGGGGAAGCATCGGCTGCACCCAACCGTATTGATTTTGTTCGTGCCGAGTTTGACGGCGTCTTGGACAAGGTCCTTGTGCGCGAAGGAGAACGTGTGCAGCGTGGGGCCTTGCTCGCCCAAATGCAGGACTGGGAACAGACGGCCGAGCTGGCGCGCGCCCAGGCAAAATACAACGCCGCAATAGAGGACATGGATCGCGCACTGGCGATGAATGACGGGGCCCTCGCCGGGCGCGAGCGCGTCGACGCCGAATACTGGCGGGGGGAATTGGCACGCGTCCGTGGCAAACTCGATGCCGCCAAGATCCGGGCTCAGATTAGCGGCGTGGTAGCGACTCCTCACGTGGAAGACATGAGTGGAAAGATGCTTACGGCTGGCTCGCCGGTGATGGAACTCGTCGATACCTCCGAAGTCATGGTGGATGTCGCGGTTCCCGCACGCGATATTGCGCTCGTCCGTTCGGGCGCCAAAGCGGTAATCAAGCTGGACTCCTTTCCCACAAGGAGATTTCACGGGAAAGTCGTCATCGTCAGCCCGAAGGGCGAGGTGCAAGGGGACCGTAGGGTGTTCTTTGCCAGGGTGGAAGTGCCCAATGGCGACGCTGCGATTCGCACCGGGATGCAGGGACGCGCCAAGATCAATGCTGGCTGGCACCTTGCCGGTTACGTATTCTTCCGCAATCTGGGGATCTGGCTGTGGTCGAAGCTCTGGTCATGGTTCGGCTGGTAGGAGAAACAAATGAAGTGTCTCGTGTGGTTTCTGGTCGTCGCGCTTCTGCTGGGCACGCTATGCTGTAACTCCACGCCTCCGGCCACGGTCTCGGCCTCGTCCAATTCGGCCGTTGATCAGCTCCCTCCGTCCAAAGCACCGGCCACCTCACAAGCCGATGTGTTCATCGCCACGGGGCCGATCGTAGTGGAACAGCAGTTGGATGTAGCTGCCCTGCGCGACGGCGTCGTGGCCGAGCTTAAGGCTGACGTTGACGCGCCGGTGCAGAAAGGGCAGTTGCTGGCTCGACTGGACGACCGTCAACTGGCTGCAGAACGCGATGCCGCCGAGCACAAACTGCGCAGCATTGAGGCCGACGTTAAAAACTGGGAAGCGGAGTTGAAGGTACGCCAGGTTGACCTGCAGCGCTCCGAGGCCATGCTCAAGGACGGCATCATCCCTCAGCAGCAAGTGGACCACGACCGTTACAGCGTCACCGCGACCAAGTATGAAGTGGATCGCGAGCGCGAAGATGTGCTAAACGCCCGCTCCAACCTGCAATCTATCGAACTGGAGCTGGAGAAAACCCGTATCATTGCGCCGTTCAACGGCGTTGTCGCCCGGCGTTACGTCCGGCAGGGACAACGGGTTGCCAGCGGCGACAAACTTTTCTGGATCACCGCCATGGAGCCGCTGGAGATGCGATTCACGGTGCCGGAACAGTACAGCCGCTTGTTGAAGCCGGGAGAAGAACTGGTCGTGACTCCGGTGGACGGTGTAGCAGAGGCCGCTTCTGCAAAAGTCATCCACCTCAGCCCGGTGGTCGACCCGGCGAGTGGAACAGTTGAAGTGATCGCCCTCATCATCAAGCGCTCAAGCCTCCGCCCTGGAATGACCGCTTCCATCCGCATTCCAAAAACTCCATGAACCTCGCTGAAGCACTCAATGCCGCACTACCGGAACTGCCGGCCAAGAAGGCGCGGGTCGGCTATCCCAAGCTGGATCCGCGGGCCATTTGGGCCGCGAACGTCGAAGATGGGCGGCCAGTTGTGGTGGTGCATAGGCGCGGTTCCGACTCACTGTTCCGCTTTCCTCCCGAACAGTGGCAGTTGATTGAACTGTTCGACGGCCAGCGCTCCTACGACGAGATCGTGGACGCCTATCACGAGAAGTACGGGGTGCTTTATACCGCCGACGATGTGCATGAGTTCGCCAACGGCCTCGACGAAAGTGACTTCTGGTACAAGACTCCGCAAGAGAGGAATATCGCCCTGAACCAGAAGATGGCCGAACATCGCCATCAACGCCAACACCGCAAGTCCAAATGGGGCGATGTCGCGCACATCCAGTTCTCCGCCTGGGATCCCGACCGCTTCTTGGACATCTTTTATCCGCGTCTACGCTGGGTCTACACACAGTGGTTCACCACCCTCACGCTGCTACTGTTCGCTTTCATGGTTTATGTCTTTGCCAGCCGCTGGGGTGAAATCGGCCACGACACACTCAAGTACTACAACTTTACCGACAAGGGTGCGCGCGACCTGGTTGAGTTCTGGGTACTCTTCCTGATTCTGGCCTTCTTCCACGAATCGGCGCATGGCCTCACCTGCAAGCATTATGGCGGGCAGGTGCACCGCATGGGCTTCCACCTCATCTATCTCAGCCCAGCGTTCTTCGTGGACGTTACCGAGGCGTGGGTCTACGCCGACCGCTGGCAGCGCTTCATCACGATCATGGCCGGGATCTGGGTAGAGATGATCTTTTGCGCCGTGAGCACCATCGTCTGGTGGGGTACGCCAGCCGGAAGCTACGCCCACGAATTGTCCTATAAAATCATGCTGATCACTGGTGTGGCAGTAGTAGTGGTTAACATGAATCCACTGATTAAGCTGGACGGTTACTACGCTTTTTCAGAGATTGTGGGAGCACCTAATGGAGTCCGAGCTCTTCGGACACGATCCGCAGGATCGAATGGTCGAATCGCAATTATCGTCATGGATCCGGGATCTGGTTGGGGAATCCGAGACTCTTGTCTGATCCAAGCATGGTGAGAAGGCGGAACGCGAATTAAAGGCACTGGGGGTTACAAATGGCTGGATGGCGACAAGTCGCGAAATTTAGGTGTTGCACCGCCTGAGAATCTGCGGCGAAGTCGCCATGTCTCAACGTCGACTCAGCGTACGTCCGTTATACGACACGGCGTGTTGACTGGCAGCGGCCTGAACACAATCCGTCAACCGTGTACTTCCTCTGACGTTTACCGAACAGTTTCGCTCTTCCTATCAATCACTGCCGCTTTGCTGCCCAGATGGTTGATTGACGATCCGGGTTGATAACAGACTGCAACATCCACGATGATGAAGCGGTCGTGGACGTGAGCAACAGCGCGTGCCTCCACATTCCATCTCTGCTGAAGGAGTTTGTAACTGCGAGTTGTGTGAATGCATGGTTGCATCCACTTTGGTTCGGTGTGTAGAGTGCCGATGAGGTGGCAGCAATGGCCGGATCTATCTGACGGTTTTATAGTTGAACGGCCCTGTGTCCCCGGCCCCTACTCAGGGCCGGGGACACAGGGGTACGCTGTTGGCAAACGATTGTCACTGTCCAATGTGCGGAGACCTTCTGCCGGAGGGAGCGGCTGGTGAATGCCTGCCGTGCGCGGTGCTCGGGCTCGCACGTTTCAAGTGGGAAGACCCGCACGAACTGTCAATCTGCGAAACCTTCCGAAAGATCGCGCTGCAAGCGGAAGGGAATGGCCTTACCTTTCGCGCCAGTCTGCGGCGCGTTGCCGACTGCGCCAAAATCGGGCGCAAGCGAATTCAGACGTTGATCTATCGAGGCCGGCCGCCGCGACTTCGGCGGGCAGCGGGCAACGGCGCTCGGCGCCGAAGAAATCGATCACTACATCGATCACTACGTGGAGAAGCGCCGGGGAGAAGGTGCGGCACCCGCCAGCATCAATCGCACACTGCAGTTGTTGGGACAAGCATTTAGGCTGGCAATTCAGCGGAAACGGCTAACCAGCGCTCCGTATATTCGGCATCTTTCGGAAAAGGGGAACGTCCGCCAGGGCTTCTTCTGTGAGGCTGAATTTCAGCTTGTGGTAACTAACTTACCGGACTATCTAAGAGACTTTGCCAGATTCGCGTATCTGACGGGCATGCGGAAAGGAGAAATTGTTTCGCTGCGCTGGAAGGATGTGCAGGGCGACGTTATCGAGTTGCGGGCGGAGAATGCCAAGAACGGCGAAGCCCGCACCGTGCCACTTGAGGGTGAAGTCGCCCAACTGATCGAGCGGCGTCGCGATGCAAGACAGGTCAGGAAGCCTAAGGGCAATTATTTACTTGACTCGACCGCGCTTTTCTGCTACATTTTAAGTAGTTAGAGAGGCCGCCATGAGTTACAACCAAGAACCAAAAAGCCTGCAAGAAGCGATCATTTACTTCTCGAATCCCGATAATTGCATTGACTATCTGGCGGTCCGTCGCTGGCCGAATGGCGTGATTTGTCCTACCTGTGGATGCGACAAAGTTAGCTTCAGCGCAAAGCGCCGCGCTTGGACTTGCGCTAAGCATCACGCGAAGCGTGAGTTCTCTGTCAAGGTTGGTAGTCTCTGCGAGGATTCCGCCATCGGTCTTGACAAGTGGCTTACCGCTCTTTGGCTCATCACCAACTGTAAGAATGGCATCAGCAGTTGCGAACTTGCCAGCGATCTGCGCGTTACCCAGAAAACCGCATGGTTCATGCTGCATAGGATTCGTTTGGCTATGCAGGATGAAAACTTCGGCAAACTCGGCGGTCACGTCGAAGTTGACGAAACCTTCATAGGCGGCAAAGCTCGCAATATGCATCTCGACAAAAGGGAGCGCCGCATCACTGGTACTGGCGGAAAAGACAAGACCATCGTGTTTGGTGCATTGGAACGTGGCGGAAAGGTTCGCACCGTAGTAGTCGGAGATCGGAAGCGCAGCGCGCTCCACGCTTGCGTCAAAGAGAACGTCGAGGCTGGCGCGGCTCTCTACTCCGACGCCCTGAAGTCTTACGATGGGTTGGCCCAAGAATATGCCCACAAGGTTATCGACCATGCCGAGAAGTATGTTGACGGGCAGGTTCATACCAACGGACTGGAAAACTTCTGGAGCCTGCTGAAGCGCGGCATCTCTGGTACTTACGTTAGCGTCGAACCATTCCATCTGTTTCGGTATCTTGACGAGCAAGTATTTCGCTATAACAACCGCGCCACTAAAGAGCGCAAAGTAACCGATGCTGACCGCTTTGATATGACCGTTCGCAAAATCTTCGGCAAGCGGTTGACCTTTGCCGAATTAACTGGAAAGCTATGCGAAACGAGCGCATTCTAATCCTTGCCGCTTAAAGCGAGGTCGGAAGACCGGAGGTCTTCGATAACATGGACAACGCAATCCCATTCTCCTGTCCTAACTGCGGCAATCAAACGCTCAAAGCGGGAGCCGAAGTTAAGGCTTATAGCGATTTGTTGGGATGCTCCTGCACCATGTGTGGTCACGTCATCACCGATGACGATATCGAGTCTCAGGCCAGAAAGATCGCTGATGATATTGTTAGAGCGTGTTTCAAAAATAGTGCCTGAGCGTAATCCAGAAGCAAGCGAGATAGAAGAAGGCACAATAGGTGGAGAGTAGATGCTCATGACGAACCAGCAACCGGCGAAACTGGCCGAGCCAGGAGTTGGTTCGTTCCACGATCCAGCGGCGCTTATAACGTCGCAGTTTGCGCCCGTCTTGGTAGCGCCGTTGCTTGTTGTTCTTCCGGTACGGCGCGATCAGTTCAATGCCTCGTTTCTTCAGCCGCTCACGCAGCGGGTCAGAATCGTAGCCGCGGTCGGCGATTATGCGTTCCGGCTTCTGTCGCGGCCGGCCTTTCGGGCGGGGTACGCGGACTTCGGCGAGCGTGGCTTCCGCAAGCGTAACTTCACTCGGAGAGGCACTTTCCAGCCGAACTCCCAGCGGAAGACCTTGACCGTCGACCAGTCCCATCCACTTCGTGCCCTTGCCCCGCTTGGTTTTACCGACGGCAGCGCCCCCTTTTTCGCTGGGGCAAAGCTGCCGTCGAGAAAGGTCTCGTCCCATTGCAGCAGGCCCGCGGCATCCAGCCCTCCCAGCAGGGCACGCCATGCCTTCAGCCAGACCCCTTCTTCTTGCCAGCGTTGCAGCCGGCGCCAGCAGGTCGAGGGCGAAGGAAACTCGTCGGGGAGAAAATGCCACGCCGCGCCGGTCTTCAGAATCCACAGAATACCCTCGAAACAAGGCCGATTCGGGGTCGGCGGTCGGCCCCGCTTGTCCCGTCGCTGCTTCGGCTTAGGCAGCAAGGGCTCAATCAGTTCCCATTGCTCGTCCGTCAATAGCTTCTGCCGTGTTTTCATGACAGAAGCTCACCAGCTAACCTGCCTCACACGTAAGTAACTATCGTGAGGCCGAACCTATTTTTGAAACACGCTCTAGGAAATTTGGCCTCAAGAAGACTTTCAAAATCTAATAGCTGCGCCTCCATTCGAGAGGCATCAAACACAATATTCATGGTTATCGTGCTCCCCTTTTAGCGGCGACCGCCTTCGGTTGTCTTTGCTTCTTCGCCAGCCTGCGCTTCCGTTTGTACTCCTTCTCGCGCTTCACGATCTCATCGTGCGAGACGGAGAACACTTTGCGAACGATGGCGTCGAAGTTGTCGAATTCAGATTTTTGTATTGGCAATTATTTCTTCTCCTAGCCCTTCCGTGAATCGGGTATGACAATCAGCCCATCTTTGCCGCAAACCTCAGCATCCACGCCTACTTTTATTCTTTCCAGCGCTACTTCATTGAATATTTCGCATATAAATCTGGTTGTACCGAGCACGGAATTCAATGCAGCCCGCATTTGATCGACTCCGCTTCTCTTTCCATGCATCAGGCGGAATATTTCATAGGCAACGAAATCAGCGGGCTGAAGACATATGTGATTCAAGGAGTCCGCCGGAGTGCAGGTTTCTAGTCGATGGCGGTACTTAAAATCCTGATTATCCTTCATCTCGTAGAAAATCCGCGTTGCCTCTGCGTCGAGTCTACGGCCATCAATTTCTTCTTTGTTCTGGTCGAGTACGACCGCAAACGTATCCTCTGGATGGAAGCGACCTTCATCCATTTGTCTAGCGACAGACGCGATGAGAGATTTGAAGCAGACTAAGAATGGATGCCCCATCTTTTTCTGTCCGCTAGCGCTTATAATCTTCCGGTATTCATCAACATAGATACCGTAGGCAAGGCCATGTAGTGGCGGGCGTTGTTCTCTAAGAATTCGCACCATGCTCTTGCTATATCCGAGCGCCTTCTTCTTTTTCCAACCCTCGTATTCATGTTCCCTAGCGTTGAGGTGGGATGCGTGATACCGTGGAACCCCTGCCATGAGGTTTCTATTTACCCATCTTTTTTCTACGTTTTCCCAAGTCCTTTCTGTTCCAAAGAATCCCCCAACAACGTAGCTTCGTGGTTCAGCCCTCTTCTTCTTGGGGTTGTCGTGACTCTCGTCGCAGTAGAGATTAAATAGCAGCAGATGCCTCCGGTTAGGCTTGGACGCAGAATGAACGATGCGAGCAAGGCGAGCAATGGAGATCACAACTCACCCCCATCATGCCCCTCTCCAATGGTCGAGTCAAGTAAATAATTGCCCGAAATAGCAGTAGACGCGCAACACAAATGCGCAAAGTGCGCCCAGAGCTGGACACGCGAGCAACTGAAATACGTCGGCCGGGTATTCCACGACTTCCGCCGCACTGCTGTTCGCGACATGGTGCGCGCTGGCGTACCAGAGACCGTTGCTATGAGCATCTCGGAGCACAGGACGCGGTCCATGTTTGATCGTTACAACATTACCGACGAACGTGATCGTCGCCAAGCGCTACGAGCAATGCAGGAGTACCGACAGCAGCAGTCCGCAGCACAGCCCCACGTGAACGCCATGCCACCGCAACGCGCGCGCATCAAGTGACCTTCTGGCGGCGAGAACACGGAGAATTCACGGAGAATTTGAAGGGCACCCCAATAGGAGGTGCCCCTAACTTATTCAAAATATGGCGCGCCCTGAGAGATTCGAACTCCCGGCCTTCTGGTTCGTAGCCAGACGCTCTATCCAGCTGAGCTAAGGGCGCACGGTGAGGAACCAAGAAATTATACCAAACTGCAGGCAGATGCTGCGGTAACGAGGAACGTCATGCCGTTAACATTGCCGTCTGGGGGTGATGCACGAAAGAATGGGCGATGCCGCCAAAGAAGGAAACGGAGTAACACGATAGTGGTGACCTAGTAAACTTTTCCCAGTACTGGGAAACTTCTACAAGGGCGTCCGCTTGGAGACGTCGTAAGTCCTTTATTTTTGGATGCCCAGTTTTGGCACGTGGGATGCAGTACAAGATACCAGACGAAGTGGCGCAATAGGGGGCCGTTCGAAAAGGAATTTCGGCCAGAGTTCCTTTTACTGAGCGGCCCTTTCTAAGTTTGGTCCTCCCCGAGAACGTAGCCTGCGCCGCGAAGCCTCAAGCTAGAATCACCGAGGCGTTCGACGACCACGCAAGCAAAAAGGCGAAGTGCCCTCCCATCCAGCACTTCGCCTTTTGTATTGGGAAACTTTATTGGGCACCGCCCGGCGCGTTACGCCAACGCCAGCTTTTCGCGAACGTCGAAACCGGCACTACGCAGCAGTTTTTCCACGGTCGACTCGTTCAGGCGCGTGGCGTCATATTCCACCCGGATGGTCCGGTCTGGCTCGTTGAAGCGCACCCGGCGAATACCGTACACGTCACTTACTTGTCCCAGCGCGCCCATTTCCATTTCGCCCGGCGGCATTCCATAGCGAAACAAAACTTCAATTGCGGTCATCGAACCACCCCTGACGCCCTCACGCAAACGTGCAATGATAAGAACACGCGGAACTGGCAAACTTCTTGAGCATCTAGAATGTGTGGCAGATGGAAGTCTCCGGCGTCCGCTCTGAGTCCGCATTCAATATAGAGCATCACTGCGCCAATGAACAGGGCGAGCACGCACATCAAGAGAGGGAGGGGATGAACGAACCCGACAAAACCCTGGAGAACCGGATTATCGATATTTCAGTAATCGATCCTGTGTGTGGGATGGCGGTGAATCCGGTCGAGGCTCGTGGTAAAGCGCAGCACGAGGGGCAGACCTACTATTTCTGCTCGCCCGCTTGTATGCACAAGTTTGGACTGTCGCCAAAGAAGTATCTCTCCGCTGTTCAGACAGCTCCGATCCAAGATACGGCGCCAGGCGGCTCAGCCAGGAAGCTTGACAAAGATCCGGTTTGCGGAATGGATGTCGATGCCTCGAAGGCGGCTGCATCAGTGGAGTACGAAGGAAAGCTGTATCACTTCTGTTGCCGCGGCTGCGCGGAGAAATTCAAAGACTATCCTGAAAAATATCTTTCGCCCAATTACAAGGCCGGCGGGATGGGCGCAACGGTTCAAATTGGTGGTGTCCCAGTACAGATCGGAGCGGCCCGCAAGCTGGAGAAGGACGTGGCTTGTGGGATGAGTGTTGATCCGGCCAAAGCGGCGTCCACCGCGGTGCATCAAGGGAAGACTTATTACTTCTGCAGTCGAGGATGCGGCGAGAAATTCAAAGCCTCTCCTGAGAAATATGTTTCGCAAAGCGAGACTCCCAAAATCACCGCCGTGGATGCGGTGGAGGAGCGCAAGACCGCGGCAGCTGCATCGGGAACAAAGTACGTGTGTCCCATGGATCCCGAGGTGCGTCAATCGCGGCCCGGAGCCTGTCCCAAGTGCGGCATGGCGCTGGAGCCCGACGTCCCCATGGCCGCGACCCGGACCCAATGGACCTGCCCAATGCATCCGGAGATCGTTCGCGATGGGCCGGGCGCGTGTCCGATCTGCGGCATGGCACTGGAGCCTAAAACGGTTACCAGTGCGCAGGAAGAGAATCCTGAACTGCGCGACATGACGCGACGCTTCTGGACCAGCGTGTTGCTCGGCGTCCCGCTGGTTGCTTACGCAATGTTGCGCATGGGGCCGTTGGCGCACGTGTTCACGCCGCAGGCAGGCACATGGTTTGAGTTTGTGCTGGCCACGCCAATCGTGCTGTGGTGCGGCTGGCCCTTCTTCGAGCGCGGGTGGGCGTCCGTCAAGTTCCGCAGCCCGAACATGTTCACGCTGATTGCGATGGGCGTTGGCGTCGCCTATTTCTACAGCACAGTTGCCACTATTGCCCCGCAAAGCTTTCCGCCCTCCGTGCGCGGAATGCATGGGCGGCCGGAAGTGTACTTTGAAGCAGCCGCAGCGATTATTGCCCTGGTGCTGCTGGGGCAGGTGTTGGAACTTCGTGCCCGCAGCCGCACAAGCAGCGCCATCCGCGCGCTGCTCGACCTCTCGCCCAAGCTGGCGCGCATCATGCGCGACGATGGCAGCGAGTACGACGTGCCTCTGGAGCGGGTGAAGGTGGGCGACAAGCTGCGCGTGCGTCCAGGCGAGAAGATCCCGGTGGACGGGGTCGTGGTCGACGGTCTCAGCTCGGTCGACGAGTCCATGGTGACCGGCGAAGCTATGCCGTTGGAAAAGCGCGCCGGCGACAAAGTTGTCGGCGCTACCGTTAATGGCACCGGGTGGCTGCTGATGCGCGCCGACCGCGTGGGCAGTGAAACTCTGCTAGCGCAAATCGTGCAGATGGTGAGCAATGCGCAACGCAGCCGTGCCCCGATTCAGCGGCTGGCGGACAAAGTTGCAGCCTGGTTCGTTCCCGCAGTGCTGGCGGCCGCCGTCATCACGTTTGGAGTGTGGCTTGTCGTTGGTCCGGAGCCGCGCCTGGCCAACGCCATCGTGAATGCTGTCGCGGTGCTGATCATCGCCTGTCCGTGTGCGCTGGGTCTCGCGACGCCGATGGCGATCATGGTGGGGACGGGCCGGGGCGCGGGTGCGGGCATCCTGATCAAAAATGCGGAGGCGCTGGAGACGCTACAGAAAGTTGACACGCTGGCGCTCGACAAGACCGGCACGCTCACTCAAGGAAAACCTGAACTGATGTCCGTGGTCGCCGTTGGTGGCGAGACCGAAGATCGCGTCGTACGACTGGTGGCCAGCCTGGAGCAGGGAAGCGAACACCCGCTGGCAGCCGCGATTGTCGAGGCCGCTCATGCCAACCGGCTGCATTTAATGCCAGCGGAGGAATTCCGATCTCTCACCGGGCGCGGTGTGGTGGGCAGAGTCGGAGGGCACGAAGTTGCGGCAGGAAATGTGGCGCTGTTGCAAGAGTTGGAGGTCGATGCCGAGGAGCTGAAGCCAAAAGCCGAAACCATGCGCCAGGATGGCCACACGGTAGTCTTCGTTGCCGTGGATGGTCGCATCGCGGGATTGCTGGGGGTTGCCGATCCAGTAAAGCCCGAGGCGGCGCAAGCGATTCGCGATTTGCGAAAAGAAGGCCTGCGCGTGGTGATGTTTACGGGCGACAGTCAGACCACGGCAGAGGCGGTCGCTAGGCAGGTCGGTATCAGCGACTTCGAGGCCGGGGTACTGCCCAGCCAAAAGGCCGACGCGGTGAAGAAACTGCAAGAGCAGGGAAGAGTGGTCGCGATGGCGGGCGACGGTATCAACGACGCACCCGCGCTGGCGCAGGCGCAGGTCGGCATCGCCATGGGCACGGGTACGGACGTTGCGATGGAGAGCGCCGGCATCACCCTGCTGAAAGGCGACCTTGCGGCGCTGGTGCGTGCTCGCCGCCTGAGCCGCGTCGTGATGCGCAACATTCGCGAGAACCTGTTCTTCGCATTTATCTATAACTCGTTGGGCGTGCCGATCGCGGCGGGCATTCTGTATCCCAAGTTCGGCATTCTGCTAAGCCCGATCTTCGCGGCGGCAGCCATGAGCTTCAGCTCGGTGTCGGTGATCAGCAATGCGCTGAGGCTGAGGAGGGTGAAGCTGTGATTGAGATAATTCGAGGCATTACAGGCGCGCCGGCCTCATTCCCATGGGTAAATAGACTTGTTGTCCTAAATTCATTCAGTGAACTTGTCGATCCCTAAGACCATAATCAGCGGGTCCTCGTAAGCCTTAAGCAAGCTCGCATTCCGGACACTGGGAGCCAATGACCTAATCTGTTGAACTAGCGACGGCCTCGCTCACAGCCCAATTATTATCTCCACTACAACATCGGATGGAAATTCAACGAGACAGATTGGAAAAATGGAGAGCAGTCGATCCGACATACCGCTTCCGATAATACCCTTACGATGCGCCACTCTTTTTCATAGGCCCATTGCTCGGATTTTGTCTGGAATCAGACAGGGGACGACGTGTCAGTGAGCACTACGTTTGGACTTTCGTAAATTGCTAACGGCTAAGAGCTAATTCCTAAATGCTAGCTACTCTCTTCAACAACGGACACGGCACCGAAACCCCGGAGCAACAACGCGCTCGCATGGTGGAGGAGCAGCTGCGCTCGCGCGGCATTCGCGATCCTCGCCTGCTGGCCGCGATGGGAAAAGTCCCGCGTGAGGCATTCATCCCCAGCGATGACTTGCGCAACGCTTATGGCGATCACCCGCTTCCTATCGGCGCGGGCCAGACGGTTTCCCAGCCCTACATTGTGGCCGCTATGGTTGAGGCGCTGGAGCTATGTCCGGTCGACCGCGTGCTGGAAGTAGGCACAGGCACTGGATACCAAGCCGCCATCCTGGGCGAGTTGGCTGCCGAGGTCTGGACCATCGAACGGCACGAAGAACTGGCGATGAAGGCGCGCGAAATCCTGGCGAGGCTTGGCTATGCTAACGTTCACGTTGTGGTCGGCGATGGAAGTGTTGGTTTGCCGCAGCATTCCCCGTTCAACAAGATCCTGGTAGCAGCAGCCGCGCCGAAAATTCCAGAGAGCCTGGTGGCGCAGCTCGTGGACGGCGGCCGCCTGGTTGTTCCGGTAGGAAATCGCTTTGAGCAGCAGGTGCAGGTCGTGCGCAAGGTGGGCGAGGAGACGGTGATGACGGCGCATGAACTTTGCCGCTTCGTACCGTTGGTAGGTGCGGAGGGCTGGGAGACGTAGGAGCTATTCGTTGGTGTTCGAGATGGTATCCTGCAACCGTAGCAACCTCTTAATTCATCCGCGCTACCATTTGCCGCACCATGTCGAAGGTTTCGCGGACCGCTTGCGCGTCGGCAGCCTCGGGCGCCAACTTGAGATACTTGCCCAAATCTTGCGCGGCCCCGAGGTACTGGTCCAGATTCAGCCGCAACAGAGCACGCTCGCGCAGCAAGTCGGGCGAACCCGGCGGAATTGCCAAGAGCATATCCAGCACGGCCAGCCCCTTGTGGCCATCCTGCTGCGTCAGATAAATCTGTCGCAGATTGTTTAACATGCGGGTCAGTATCTCGCGATGCGTTACGGGCTGCAGGTAATCAGCCCGCATGTCCACTTGTCCGCCATAGACTTCGTCCAGGCGTTGCTGGCAGTCGTCTGGGCTGAGAATGCTTCCGCGGTTGAACGCGTCAATGAAGAGTTCGTCCGCTACCATGTCATAGTGCTTCAGCAGAAAATGGCCTGGCATGCCGACACCGGCAACCGAGAATCCGACCCTCCGCGCCACTTCCATGTAAACCACCGAGAGCGTGATCGGGATGCCGAGTTTGCGGTCGAGTACGTCATTGAGGAATGAGTTGCGCGGATCGTAGAAATCCTCGCGGTTACCGCGCAGGCCCTCTTCCTGAAAAAGCACGTGGTTTAGCAGCGTAATGGACTCGCGCGCGGTTGGATTCTTGCGCATGCAAGCTCGCACCTTCTGGGCCATTTCGTCGAGACGAGCCAGGTAAGGGGCAGCGTCGAGGTCGGGATACTCCATGCGCGCAATCTCCAGCGCCGCCGCTGCGAGCGGGATGGATTCGTCGTCGCGGGCAGAACCGACCAGCGCAGCAAACTGCTGGAGGGCGTTATCGGAGGAAGTATCGGACGCCATGACGTGCTGCATTGGATGACGGCGTCGGGGGGAGCGATTCCGGGTTTCGAGGGTCACAGCGGGCGAAAGGTGGCTAAGTAATTTGAATGTCCATTTGAGTCGCCTGGAATCTGCAGCTCTCTTCTGAATTGTCATTACGAGCGAAGCGAGGAATCTGCTGTTGCTTCTGGAGCAACGTCGGGGGGAACAGCAGATCCCTCACGGCCTAAGGCCGTTCGTGATGACAACTCTACAAGATCACTTCCTCAGCAGCAGCATCTACTGCCGGAACATATTCCTCGCGATAAAGATCACATTGGCGGGACGCTCTGCCAGGCGGCGCATGAAGTACGGATACCACTCCGTCCCGAACGGAATATACACGCGCAAGCCGTAGCCTTCGCGCACCAGTTGCTGCTGCAGATCGCGGCGCACGCCGTACAGCATTTGAAACTCGTACGCCGAGTTCGGAATGTTCTCCGCGCGCGCGAACTGTTTTATCTCGGCGATGATCTTCTCGTCGTGCGTGGCCATGCCGTGGAAGACGCCGCTCTTCAGCAACGTGCGCGCCAGCTTCAGGTAGTTCGCATCCACGTCGGCCTTCTTGGGGAAGGCGATTTCCGGCGGCTCTTTGTATGCGCCTTTGCACAGGCGGATGCGAATGCGCTCCGACAGCAGGTCGTTCACGTCCTTCTCGCTGCGGTAGAGGTACGACTGGATGACGGTGCCAACGCGCCCGGCGTGTCCGGGCAGCCGATGCAGTTGGCGGACGAAGTCAAGCGTGCGCTGGGTGTAGGGCGAGCCTTCCATGTCCACGCGCACGAAGTTGTTGATGCGCACCGCGTGGTCCACCAGTTCCGTCACCAGACCGAAGGCAAGGTCCTCGCTCACGTCAAAGCCCATGTGCGTGAGCTTGAGGCTGACGTTGGCGTTCAGCTTGCGAGTGGCTATCTCGTCAAGCATGCGGTGGTACAACTCGGCGCTGTGTTTCGACTCGTCGGCGTTGGTGACGTTCTCGCCGAGGTTGTCGATGCTGACGCCCGCGCCCCACTCGTTGACGACCTGAGTTGCGCGAATAACGTCCTCGACCTGAGTGCCTGCGACGAAACGGCCGGAGAATCGTAGCCCCATCGGCGACTGCTCGGCAAAATGGCGTAATCGTTTGCTTTCGGAAAGCCCGATGAAGAGCGACCTTAACATGCCGCCTCCAGGGGTTCGGGGGACATTTTGGGCCCGCCCTTACAGGCTGCAAAAGAAGTGCGGTGGGAAAGGTTCGGGTAGAGGTGGCCTTCAGGCCAGCGTCCAAGCAGGCTATTTCTTTTCTGAGCCGGCTTTAGCCGGCGGCACGGAACTGCGGAGCCGGTGCCCCGCCAAACGGAATGGCTCATAGTTGGCTCGTGGCCGGCTCTTCGGCCAGCTTGGCTTACATAATTGTGTACCACAGACCAGCAGCTACGGCTATGAGGCAGGTCACGGCAGGCACGCATCGTGCGTGCCATCGACGAGAAGCAAGAAAATCCATTCTCCGGTTGAATGACCAAGGGCGCGATCATGATAAGATCAGCCTGTGAAGCTGTACACATATCCCATCACAGTTAAGCGCGAAAAGGGTAGATTTTACGCCTATAGTGAAGACTTCCCTGGTGTGTATGGTCTTGGAAAGAGCATTGACGAAGCCAAAGCCAGTCTCCTCGATGGAATGAAGATTTATATTGAAGAGTGCCGCCGACAGCGCCGTCCCGTCCCTCGCACCCAAACGATTTACTCCGAAACCGTTTCTCTGGCGCTCTAGCTGTCCCGGAACTCCGCTTCCGTGGCCCCCGCATCCTTCAGAATGCGAAGAAACAGCCCGCGAGGAATGTCTCCCCGATGAAAGGGCACCACCAGCATGCGCCTCGTCGGATGCCTCAGGATCAGATGCGATCCCTTCTGCCGCTCCGTGCGATACCCCAGTTTGCGCAGGAATCTCAGCAGTTGTTGTGCCGTCGGCATGGATTCACAATTGTAAGCGGAAAACGATTGCCGCTCATCCTGGCGAGATTCTACGCACGGAATTCATGGAGCCCATGGGGATTACGGCGTATCAACTGGCGAAGTCCCTGCATTTCCTTGGAATCTACGAGATCGTGCGCGAACAGCGGGCGATCAGCGCAGATGTCGCGCTCCGCCTCGGCAAATATTTTGGAATGACGCCGCAGTTCTGGATGAATCTCCAAGCCGACTACGGCCTGCGTCGTGCGGCACCCAGCGCACCTCTGAGCAAGATCAAGCCGTGCGATACCGCATAAGCATCGCTATATTCCAAGCCATCGGCACCCGCCTGCCTTCGCCCAGGTTAGCGTGCCGAAGGGTGAGACCTGTGGCACCAGGTGTTGTCGATCCGGTCAGCGCATTTCTGGATTATCTGGTAGACGGACTTCTTCTACCCGATTTTGCTGTAGTTCTGGAACCTAACGATATCGGCTTCGCTATCGTGTCAATTCTGGCAGATTACTGTATGCAAATAACGAAAGAAGCGATAGACCCGTTACTAGACCCGCAGCCGTTCCCATCATACAGAAAACGGCAAAGGGGCGGAAAACAGGTGAGCCGCTGGAGTACTCAAACGAAGTAGTGAAGGGATTTGGTACTCCATGATTGGTGAATAGTTGCTTAACATAATCGGGTTTGCCGAAGATTTCTATCTCCATGGCCAGCTGTGCATCGATTCGCCAAAGCAGGGCGCAAGTTAAACCAATAAGCAAACTGACAAACCCTGCCGCGAAGTATTGCCTGTTTGCCACGGCGTCGTGTGGCACGAGCCTGACCATCCCGGCCAAGACGGCGATAACACCGGTAAGGAGAGTTATGAGCAACTGCACCATCTCCAGGTAACGCTGCCATAGAAGCTCGAGGTGTTTAAGAAACCGCTCCATCTCATCAGTAGATGCGACACCAGTGCCCGGATGCTGCTCGACTCTGAAGTGCCGGGCAACAACCCCCAACAACGCAATACCGAACAGAGTTAGAAGCCAAATCCCGACTATTACCGATTTGATCTCGCGAACAGCTTGCGCAATACCTCTGGCATTATCGAGGATGCTCATGCGGAAATTGTAGCAGGGGGGTGCCGCACCCAAGCCGGTCTTGCTTGCGTGGATGCTTCAATCTGTGCCCGTCTATTCCCGATTTCCGGCAGTAATCGATACAAGCTCCTGTATTAGTGCCTGTGCCGCCCCTACGGGGCTCGGGTGAATATTTCGATGTACCCAGCACTCCGCCTGCGGCTGCGTGCTGGACTAGGCTGTTCCGTCCCGCGGAGCGGGACTGGCGCGGAGGCAGTTCGGACATGGCCCCTCACTCCAGGGACTCAGCAACCGCAAAAAACAAAAACAGCAAGTCCCTCGACTTTGGCGGCAAAAATCGGGCTGCCTCCGCTCGGGATGACAGCAATATTCACATCCGCTCAGAGAAAGGGCGCCAGTGCTATAGGGGTCCTTCGACTCGGACTGAAGTCCTCGCTCAGGATGACAGCAGCGGTGGTGCTGCCGTTCCTATACGCCCAAGGCAGCATTAAATGTGGTATAACTGTTATACCAACATGCGGTTCCACTTCGACCTGCGCAAGAGCCAGCGATTAAGGGCGAACCCTCGACGTGGTATCGGTTTTGAGGAAGCACAAGAAATCTTCGCGCACCCTTATTATCTTGACCAACGCTCGGATGTTCCGGCTCAGCACCGCGCGATTGGCTGGGTGGGAGAAGGGCTATACAGCGTCATCTTCGAGATCAGGGAGGACCGGGAAGGCGAATATTACCATCTGGTGACTCTGTGGAAGGCCACCAAAGAGGAGCAGCAGCTTTATGAAGAGTACTCGTAAGCACAGAAGGCCGGTTTCCGCCGAGGCAATTGCCCGGCGAGCCGACCGTGGAGAGGACATTTCGAGCTTCTTTAGCAATTCGGGACGCATGATGCCACCCATCCAGCGGGTGAACGTTGACTTTACCGCCCCGATGCTCAGCGAACTGGACGATGCCGCAAAAGAGCTGAACATCAGCCGGCAAGCGGTGATCAAGACACTGATCCGGCAGGCCCTCGATCAGCGATATCTGGCGCGCAATGTTGCTCCCCGATCGAGACGAGCGTAAAGCTCGAGTAGATTCACGGCGAACCGCAGATCCTTCGACTCGGACTGAAGTCTTCGCTCAGGATGACAATGCATTTACTGACTGCTGAGCGCTGACTACTGAATGCTGACGGCTCCTTCCTATTCCCACTCAATCGTCCCCGGCGGCTTGGAGGTCACGTCGTAGACCACGCGGTTGATTCCCTTCACCTCGTTCACGATCCGGCTGGAGATGGTTTTCAGCACCTCGTGCGGCAGCGGGACCCAGTCGGCGGTCATGCCGTCTTCGGAGTGCACCGCGCGGATGGCGATGTGTACGCGTAGGTGCGCATGTCGCCCATGACGCCCACCGACATCACCGGCAGCAGCACGGCGAACGACTGCCAGACTTTGTTGTACAGTCCGGCGCGCTTGATTTCGGTGACCACAATGTCGTCGGCCTCCTGCAGCAGGGCCACGCGCTCGGCGGTCACCTCGCCCAGGATGCGCACCGCCAGCCCCGGCCCGGGAAACGGCTGGCGCTGCAGAGATCTCCTCCGGCATGCCGAGGTCGCGGCCGATCTTGCGCACTTCGTCCTTGAACAGATCTTTGAGCGGCTCGATCAGCTTGAGCTTCATGATGTCGGGCAGGCCGCCGACATTGTGATGGCTCTTGATGGTCTGCGACGGCCCGCGCACCGAGCGCGACTCGATCACGTCGGGATACAGCGTGCCCTGCACCAGCCAGTCAACTTTGCCGTGCAATTGCTCGATGCGGTGCGCCTCTTCTTCGAAGACTGCGATGAATTCGTTGCCGATGATCTTGCGCTTCTTCTCCGGCTCGCTGACGCCGGCCAGCTTGCTGAGGAAGCGCTCGCTCGCGTCCACCGCGTCAATGTTGAGGCCAAGTTTCTCGCGCAGATTCTTCTGCACGGTGACGAACTCGTTCTTGCGAAGCACTCCGTTGTTGACGAAGATGCAGGTCAACTGATCGCCAATCGCGCGATGCACCAGCTCGGCTGCAACCGACGAATCCACGCCACCTGAGAGGCCGCAAATCACGCGGCCCTTACCGACGGTCTGGCGAACGCTGGCGACGGTCTCATCGATAAAGCTCTGCGCCGTCCAGTTCGGCTTGAGGCCGCAGATCTCGAAGACGAAATTACGCAGGATCGCGGTGCCTTGTGGCGTGTGATGCACTTCAGGATGAAACTGCACCGCATACCATTTCTTTGCCGGGTACTGGATCGCGGCCACTGCGTTGGACGTTGTGGCGATCAACTCGAAGCCGGCCGGAAGCTCCAACGCCTCGTCGCCGTGGGACATCCACACTGCCACCGGTCCCCGCAGGCTCTTAAAGAGCGGGGACTCGTTGCTCAGCAACTCAACCTGCGCGTGGCCGTACTCGCGCTTGTCTGCAGCGCGCACCTTGCCGCCCAGCTTGTACACCATGAACTGCAAGCCGTAGCAGATGCCGAGCACCGGCAATCCGAGATGGAGCACCTGCTCGTCGGCCGGAGGCGCGTCGGGGTCATAGACGGACGACGGCCCGCCCGACAACACGATGCCTCGCGGGAGAGTAGCTCTTGATTTCGTCGAGGGATGCGGTGCAGGGCAGGACGACGGAGAAGACGTTCTGTTCGCGGATGCGGCGCGCGATGAGTTGCGAATATTGCGCGCCAAAGTCGAGGACGACGATCGCTTGCGTTTCCACCATTTACTTTGCCAGAGGACGGGAGCAGTGTAAAGGGGGGAGCGGCAGTTAGCAATTAGCAATTAGCCGTTAGCTCTTAGCCGTCGGCCATCAGCCGTCAGCAATCAGCATTCAGGACTTTTCTTTAGGGTGTCATCCTGAGCGCAGGCGGCGCTTCGCCGACTCGGACGCGATCTGTTCGTCGCGTCGCTCCGTGGAAAAACGTGCCGGTCGAAAGTGAATGAGAAGGATAGGGGTCCTTCGACTCCTCGCCCAGTCGCCACGGCGACCGAACTCGTCGCTCAGGATGACAGCAGTAATTGAGGGTTACAACTGACTACTGACTACTGTTTTTTCATCTTGTCAAGCGCCTCGTGGGCCTTCTTGGCGTACGGTCCGTTGGGCAGGATCTTCAAATAGGTCTCGTAGTTTTCCGCCGCTTCGGCAGTGTTGCCGGTCTTGTTCAGCACCTCGGCCAGTTTGAAGGTGGCCTCGGCATCGTGCGGCTTGTACTCCAGGGCCTCGCGGTAACGGCTGATGGCGGCGCCGTAATTCTCTTTCTTGACGTAGAAGTCGCCGACCTCCACGTCCTTCATCGCCTTCATGGGATTATAGGGCGTGAATTCATTGACATCGCTGGCGCTGTCGCCCAGCTCCGCCTCGGGGTGCTTCTTGGCGTCGTCGGCGGGAGGAGAGACGTCGATTTGCGTCTGCTTGCTGGAGCTTTCTCCGGCGGGAACATTGTCAGACCGCGGCGGATTCTTGCGGTTATCTTTGGGTGGAGGCGCGGACTTATCGGTGGGAACCTGTTCGACCGGCTGCTGATCTTGCGCGACCGCAGCTCCGGTAAACCACAGACAAAGCAAAGCGAGAATCAGATAACGGAAACGCACTGCCATATTGTATGGGAACCCGGCATGGTTGGTGACCACTCGGTTGTCCTGATCGGGTTGCGGTTGATTTTCGCACTCTTCGAACACCGCTTTGGACGACCGACGCATGTTCAGCGCCCCCCCACCTGGTGGCATAGCAAGCCGCTGGCAGTTTGCGAATTCGCGACCTGCGGCCGGAACCTATGGGCCCTATTATTGCGCATGGCATGACCGACACGATCGACATCGTGCTTATGTACCTCGGCGAGTATCCGGGCATGTAAGTGTCGCGAATTCAGCGCGACTCCAGGACCGTGGATCCGAAACAGGGAGTGTGAGAACTGTGCCGTGCCTACGGGACTCGGTTTTTATTTCCCACCCTACCCAGCGCTAAAAGCGCTGGGCTAAGCTCTTTCGCCCCATTCGGGGATTGATTTTGCGCGATCATTCTACCGTGCCGACGCGGCACGGGTCCTCACAAATGCTCTGCAAGGCCCGCACTACCCACGCCACCGCTACTCTGGAATTGCCCTATTTTCGCCGGATGTGCAGCACCTTCTGTACTTCAGCGACCACATCGCCGGCTTCATCTTTAACCTCGACCATGAACGTGGGCTCGTACTTCTCCTGGACCTTAAGCTTTTCGCGAATGTCGTCGAGCTGTGCGTCAGTCAAGCGAAATTCGGCCTTGACTCTCCCCTTCCCGGGTTTGCGGAAGCGGATGCTGGCAGCCTTGTCCCAGACGATGTAATCACGGCCCAGGTTTTCCATCAGCATCAACATGTAAAACGGGTCGGCCATGGAGTAGAGAGAACCCCCATAGTGCGTGCCCACATAGTTGCGGTTCCAGAAGCGCAACTTCATTTCGACATCGACGGCCCGGTTGGATCGCCAGCGCACGCGGATTCCGGCGCCAAAGAGCGGCGGCCAGATGTTGATGGCGCGCAGCATGAATGCCTGAATTTTTCGGTTCATCGCCCCGCCAAGCCCCGTAGCGCGTTAGCTATGGTAACGTAGCGAATTTTCGATTGACAGTTTTGCAAACCCGTGCCAAGATTCGCCTATTCTCAAGCCAACAGCGATCTGCGGTAACACTATTTTCTCATCCATCCCGCATCATTCTGTTGCTGGTCTCTAGGGATGGGAGTGGCGGCTGGCTTGCCTTGATCGTAGGCCCGGATTTTCACGCAACGACGATTTGCTGGGCAGAGGCAACCAGCGAAAGGAGGTTAGATGATAGACCTGGTATTCATGATCAGCACAATTCTTGTCCCCATCGTTCCGGCTTACCTCCTCTTCAAGCTGCTGGATTCGAAGGGCACTGCCGATGGTAAGGTACTGGGCTTTAATGTCAAGTTAGGCGGCGCCTTCGCAGGATATTTCGCAGTGGTGCTTCTGATTTATCTCATGTACAACGTGTGGCACCCCACGTATGCTGTGTACACGGTGCATGGAAGTCTCAGCGGCGATGGCGTCCACGAGCACTTTATACCGAGTACCGACCTTTCGATCTACCCTCCAGGTCTCGATTCGTTCCCGGATGGGAGCTTCAACTTGAAATATTGGGCCCGGCGTGGTGACTATCCAACGCTGCAGATACAACATCCCGGATTTAAACCGCTTACCGTGCTGTTGAACCCCTCCAAATTCAAAGATGACGGTAATGGTCGGGAGCTATTGCCTGAGATCAAGCTCGAGAGGGAGGACGTCCCCTACAATCCCGATGCGAAGCTCCAGCAGCCAACAAATCTACCGCCTTATCCGGGGCCATCCGAACCAGCCAAACCTGTACCAGCCAAACCTGTGACGACAGGAGGACATTAACCATGACAGCCCGCACTCCCGGTCTTTCCTACCTGGCCAAAGCAGCGGCATGCTTTCTAGTAGTGCTGGTGATGATCCAGGGGGCAACCGCGGCAACCGTCCGCGGCCAATTGATTCTCTACGCCCCGAATGGGGCACAATACCCCGCGGGGGGGTTTGCGGTAACCATTTACAACCAGTACACGGGAAGATCGTCGCCAGCTTACACCGGTCCCGATGGCATGTACTATATCTATTACGTTCGTGCCGGCGGCTACTACCTTGAGGTTTGGAAACCCCAGAATCCCACGCCAACGGTGTACCCGATTCAGGTGGTTGATCCTTATACCGATATACCACCGATCTGCGCTTGCCGCTGAGATTACTCCCGCCGCGAGTGAGTAACCCTGATCGTCTCAAAGCCAAAAGGCCGTCCCCTGCAGACGGCCTTTCTCGGATGGGGCGCTTTCTTCGTCGAGTCCTCAAGGAGAAGAACTCAGAGTGCGCGGTCGAACCCCCTCGGCCGCGCACCTTCCTCGGTTCCTGCTACGGTTGCGTCTGACCCGAGGAACCCGGTTGCGCGGACGACGCCGACTCGGTCGCATTGTTCGTCATCAGGGTTACATCCACGCGACGGTTCTTGGCCCGCCCGGCGGCGCTAGTGTTCTTGGCTACCGGATTGTCCTTGCCCAACCCAATCAGGTAGATCTTGTACGCCGGAACGCTATATTTCTGAGCCAAGTATTGGATGACCGCGTCGGAGCGGCGCTGGCTGAGTTGGTAGTTGTAATCGGCCGGCCCGGTCGAGTCAGTGTAGCCTTCGACCTGGATGATGTAGTGCTTCTGGCTCCCCATCTGCTGCGCAAACTGATCGAGCGCCTCTTTGTCCTTGCGCGTGAGATCGGACTTATTGAAGGCGAACAAAACCGTGGTGTCGCTAACCGGCTTGTAATTGTCCAGGTTCTCGACCGTGCCCGCCAGGCTGGTCACGCGATGCGAGGCCTGGGTCGCGTTCTGATTAGCCTGGTCGGCTGCCTGAGCCGCAGCCTGGGCCTTCTGGTCGGCTGCGTCCGCCTGGGACTTCGCCTGCTGGATGCCCTGTTGGGCGCGCGCATCGGTATCCCGGATGTCACGAGTATTTTTCGCGGTCAGATCATCTAATTCATTGACCTTGTTGATCGTCGGCGTCACTTCGTTACGGACATAATTCTTGGTGGCGCAGCCCACCGTGAACGGCAGGCTGCCGGCCACCAGCGCTGCGACGAGGGAAAATCGATTCATGAAATGAGCTCCTTGCAAACCTTCGGCGGCGGCATTCGAGTATGGGGCCGCGCTCTCAAGAACAAATGAGCAACCATGCTGCCATTGCGCAGCTGGAGCATCCAGAAAGAGGTCTATTAGTTTCAATGGTTTGGAAGGCTTCAGGAGGTGCTCATGCCGGACTGGCGGATCCAGCCGGATAATCCTGACGTGAGGAGTAGAATTTTTACCAAGTCAAGACGGTTTGCTAGGGACTGAGAACAACCCTTCCGAGCGACCATTTCGCCGGTGCCACTCTTATCGGAATTAAATGGACCTTCACCAGAAAATTCGGACATTGCCAGCCTCGCCCGGCGTGTACCTCTACAAGAACGCCGAAGGCGAGATTATCTATGTGGGCAAGGCCAACAGCCTGCGCGCCCGCGTACGCTCGTATTTTCTGGAAGGCGCGGCGGACAACGCCAAGACCGGATCGCTGCTGCGCGAGGCCGTTGATCTCGACTACATCGTCGTGGACAACGAGAAGGAAGCGCTGGCGCTTGAGAACAACCTGATCAAGCAGAAGAAGCCGCGCTACAACATCCTTCTACGCGACGACAAGACGTATCCGTACATTAAGCTCACGATCGGCGAGCGTTATCCGCGGGTCTATCCTACGCGCCGCCTGCGTCGCGATGGATCGCTGTACTTCGGACCATATTTCCCGACGAGCCTGGCCTACCGAATCGTGGATCTCATCCACCGTCACTTTCTGATTCCCTCGTGCAAGCTCGACTTGACCCGCTACTATCCGCGTCCGTGCTTGCAGTTCTACATCGGGCGATGTCTGGGGCCGTGTGTGGAAGGGCTCACCACGCCTGAGCGTTACGCCGAAGCCGTTCACGATGTGAAGATGTTTCTCGAAGGCCGGGGTGCCGATCTTTCGCGCTCGTTGCAGCAACGCATGGCCGCCGCAGCCGAGCGCCAACAGTATGAACTGGCGGCCAAGTATCGCGATCTGATCTCGACTGTTGAATTGCTGGACAAAAAGCAGCGTATCGCTGCGGTTGAGGGCGATGACGCCGATGTCTTTGGCTATCACTACGAGAACGAGATGCTTGCCGTCAATCTGTTCCACATGCGTGGCGGCAAAATTGTGGACAAGCGTGAGTTCTTCTGGGAAGACCTCAGCGGCATGGTCGGCACTGCGGGCTTCGAGCCGGGCGAATTCTTTTCGGTGCTGCTGAAGCAGGTTTACCTGGATCAGCAGTATGTGCCGCACACCATCTACGTTCCGGTGGACTTCGAAGATCGCGTCACTTTGGAGGAAATGCTTTCGGAGGGCCAGAAACGCCGGGTGCAAATTCACGTGCCGCAGCGCGGCGACAAGCGCTCGCTGATCGACCTGGTGGGACAAAATGCCAAACAAGCATACGATCAACGCTTCCGCGTTATGAAGCCTGCCGCGAAAGCAATCCAGGAGGCATTGCAGGACGCCCTCATGCTGCTGGAGCTGCCGAAGCGGATTGAGTGCTTCGACATCTCCCACATCCAAGGCGCAGAAACTGTCGCGTCGATGGTCGTCTGGGAAGATGGCAAGATGAAGAAGTCCGACTACCGCAAGTTCATTATCAAAGGCGTCGAGGGGGTTGACGACTTCGCTTCCATGCGCGAAGTGGTAACCCGCCGCTACAAGCGGGTGCAAGAAGAAAAGCAGACGATGCCAAGCCTGGTGCTCATCGACGGCGGCATCGGGCAATTGCACGCAGCCGCGCAGGCGCTGGAAGCGCTGGGCATCACCAACCAGCCACTGGCCGCCATCGCCAAGCGCGAGGAGATCATCTATGTCCACGGCCAGGAAGACGACCCGGTAGTGCTTGACCGGCATTCGCCCGTGTTGCACCTGGTGCAGCTGGTCCGCGATGAGGCCCACCGCTTCGCCGTGACCTTCCATCGCAAGCGGCGCCAAATGCGCGACCGCAAGACCGAGCTGCTGGAGATTCCCGGCGTGGGCGCACGCACCACCACCCGCCTGCTACAGCACTTCGGGAGTCTGCAAGCGGTGAAAGAAGCGGACGCCGCAGCGCTGGCCTCGGTGGTGAGCCGTCCGCAGGCCGACGCGATACTGCGTTACTTTCGCAAGGACGAACCATTTGCTGAAACGTGTGAGACTTCAGTGACAAAATAGGGTTGAGGTTATTGCCATGGATGTCGGCAGCGATTCGAGAACTCGGCTGTTCGTTCTCTGCGTATGCGTCATGCTGTTGGTTTGGATCGTAGGCTTCGGCTTCGATCGCGTGCTGGCCAAGGACGGCGTCACCCGCACTGACATTCTGCTTACTTCCAATTTCCTTACCGGGCTCGTGGCCGGCTTACTCTTCTTCAGTCTCAGTAATAACGAACGTCTGCGGCGCAAGCTGGTGCGGGACCGCCTGCGCACCATCGCCGAGATGAACCACCACATCCGCAATGCACTCCAGGTCATCACCTACGCCACCGCGTCGAAAACCCCGTCTGGTTCTGTGGAACTGATCCGCAATTCCGTGGAGCGCATTGAGTGGGCCCTGCGCGAAGTGCTGCCCGGACACGTGACGTCATCCGGATCTCCTCTGGAGCCGGACAAGCAGGAGCAAACGACGCACGCGAGTTAGGCTCGATCGGAACTCCGCGCAAACGTGCGCCCTTTCAAATGCACCCGCATTCGAGTTTTAGCCGTCTCTTCAGCCGTGCCCTCTCCGAACCGAGATAGCTTTCAGAAATCGGTTGGCAGCATTGAATTTGCAGGGGTGGTGTATTTTGACTAATGGCTAATTGCTAGTTGCTAATTGCTGACGGGAGGCCGCATGAGCTCAGAAATGGAAGCGCTGGACAAAGCGAAGGAAGCCGCCGAAGAAGCTAAAGAAAGAAAGCACCTGGCGCCAGTCAGCCTCACCATGGCGATCCTGGCTGTGCTGGTGGCTACGGTTTCGCTGCTAGGGCATCGGGCACACACGGAAGAAATCCTGATGCAGACCCGCGCCACCGACCAGTGGGCCTATTACCAGGCAAAGAACATGCGGCGTAATAACCTGGAGGCCCTCGACGAGGTGCTCACGGCGCTGGAGAACACCAAGGCCGAACGCGCTGAGCAGGTGCAGAAACACTTCCACGAAGAGATTGACAAATATCGCGATCAGCAAAAGGACATTCAGAACGAAGCGCGCGGGCTGGAGGCCGAAGTGGGACGCGCCACCCGCCGCGCCGATCGCTTTGACTTGGGCGAGGTGTTTCTGGAGATCGCGCTGGTCGTCACTTCCATTACTTTGCTCACGGACAAGCGTGCCTACTGGTATCTCGGGATGGTGCTGGCTGTTGTCGGCCTGGTTGCAGGTGGCAGCGGATTTCTGGTGCGCTGAGCGGCAGGTGTGATTTTTATGGATGGTCATTACGATCGCTCAGTCAGGGCGCAGGAATCTATCTGTCCAATCTTTAAGCAGTCCGTCGAAGGTCGGAGGACCACAACTCGTCCGGACCTCGTTTTTTCTGCCACCTTTTGACAAATAATCGGGAGCTCCGGTGTTACAGTCGCAGGAAGCCATTCGAATAGCGACGAACGGCCCACAAGATGAAGGGGCCGAGAGCGACCCCAAGAGCCATTCTCCCGGCGTAAAAATAACATCGCCGGGTTACCAACAAGTTGCATCATAAGCAAAGACAGCTTTTGCACTTGCGTTTAAGCCCGAAAGCTAGGTACGATAGAGACGTCCCCCAATCGCCGCACTTCCCGTGCAGGCGGCCCTCGCGCCCAACGTTCCAGGCGCCAGACGGACGTAACTGATTTCGATTTCAGCGAAGTATCCAACCGCGGATGCGCCGGCCACGCAGGAAAATGCGAGAGTCTGGCCAATAAAGCGGTTCACAAATGTGGGAGCCCGCCACCTGCGGGTGAAAACGATTAAGAGAGAAACATGAATCAAGGATCGAATCCTCCCTCCGGCGGACAGCCGGGCGGGAAGGGACGCAGACGGCGGCGCGGCCGCCGTGGACCCGTCACGCACGCATCATCCTCGCAACCTGGGCAGCATCCCGGACAACAGCGGCACGGACCTCCCAAGCGCCATGGCCGCAAGCCAGGCGGATGGCAGGCGGGACAGAACCAGCCTGGCGGTGGTATCTACACCGCGCCCATGGACCACAGCTATCGCGCGGCCCAGGGAACCAACAACGGCAACACCCACCGTCCCAACCGCGGCGGCCGTCCCGGCCAGAACTTCGGCAAGCAGTTTCTGCCGCCCGAGCCCGAGCCTCTGCCTGTGACTTCGGCTCGACGACACGCCGGCCCGCATCTTCGCCTTTGTCGACGATCTGTTTTTCCTGGCCAAGATCCAGGAGACGGCGCGCAAGATGAACGTCAAGGTCGAGTTCGTCAAGACCGAGAAGGACCTGAACGAGCGCATGGGCCAGAACGGCGATGACAAGCCTGCGCTCATCATCTTCGACCTGAACAATGTCTCGGCCAAGCCGCTCAGCATCATTCCGAAACTGAAGACCAAGCTGAAGAAAGCCACCAACATCATTGGCTTCCTTTCGCACGTTCAGGGCGAGCTCAAGATGAAAGCCCAGGAAGCCGGATGCGACATGGTGGTGCCGCGCTCGGCGTTCTCGCAGAACCTGGCGCAAATCCTGCGGCGCCACGGCGCTCCCGAAGAATTGCCCGAGCCCGGGACTGTAGGCTTCGAAGCGGTTGACCAGCGGGACTACCTCCGGCGTTGCGAAATCAGCGGTCGCTGTTGTTGTGCTGCTGACGTCGCTCTTGTTGCTGGGAAGCGCGAGATCGTCGCATTCTTCGTCCGCGACCTCGGCGCGCAGCGAAACTGCCCATCCCACCTTCTATAGAGACGTTTTGCCCATGCTGCAGGACCACTGCCAGAGCTGTCATCGCGAAGGCGAAATCGCGCCCATGCCTTTCGTAACCTATCAGCAGACGCGTCCCTGGGCCGCGGCCATCAAGCAAGCGGTGCAGTCGAAGCACATGCCGCCGTGGTTCGCCGATCCGCGCTATGGAAAGTTTTCCAACGATCCCTCGCTCACGCCGGAACAGATTGCCCTGATTGCCGCCTGGGTGGATGCAGGGGCGCCCGCCGGCTCGCCGAAAGATGCGCCGCCGCCGCGTCACTGGGCCGAAGGCTGGAACATTCCCCAGCCCGACCGAGTCGTGCAGATGCCGAAGGCCGGTCAGCCTTCCCGCTACCGGCGACGTCGAGTACACCTACGAGATCGTTCCCACCGGATTCACCGAAGACAAATGGGTGCAGATGTCGGAGATCCGGCCGTCGAGCCGCGAGCATGTGCACCACGCGGTGGTTTATATCCGTCCGCCGAACTCGACCTGGTTGCGCAAGGCGCCGGTCGGCGTGCCGTTCACGCCATCAAGTTTTTCCGACGCCGAAGAGCGCGCCGAGGCCCACGCCACCACCAGCGACATGCTGCTGGTTTACGCGCCGGGCAGTGAGCCCGATCGCTGGCCCGATGGCATGGCGAAGTTTGTTCCTGCAGGCTCGGACCTTGTCTTCCAGATGCACTACACCACCAACGGCCACGCCGCCTCCGACCAGACCAGCGTTGGCATGGTGTTCGCGAAGCAACCGCCGCAGCAGCGAGTGCTGACGCTGCAACTCACCAACCACACCTTCGTCATTCCGCCGCGCGAAGACAACTATCGCGTGGAAGTCTCCGGCACGTTGCCGAATGACGCGACCCTGCTCAGCTTTTTCCCGCACATGCATCTGCGCGGCAAGCGCTTCGAGTACAACATCCTTCACCCGGACGGCACGGTCGAGACGCTGTTGCGCGTGAACTACCACTTCCACTGGCAGCTGAGCTACCGGCTGGCGCAGCCGCGATTTCTGAAAGCCGGAACGCGACTGCAGGCCGTGGCCTGGTACGACAACTCCGAGGACAATCCGCACAATCCCGATCCCAACAAGTCTGTGATCTGGGGAGGCCAGACTTATGAAGAGATGATGGTCGGCTTCTTCGACGTCGCCGTCCCCGCGAATGTGGATAAGGAACAATTCTTTGTGCGCCACAGTGTGCCGGGCAGGGGCGCTCCGAACAAGTAAGGAAGTGGAACCGCGCAACGTTACGGCGCGCTCGGGCAGGGAATGATCTTGACCTGTCATCCTGAGCGGAGCGCCCGCAAAGACTTTCCGACCCGCTGTAGTTGCGGGTCGGGCGGGCGCGTAGTCGAAGGATCTGCGGTTGCTTCCGATGTGTGACCGACCGCAATCCCTGATCCTCGCTGCCGCTCGGGACGACAATCCAAATAACCCTCCTCCCTTACAATCCACCCATCGCATGAATCCGACACCTAACCCCTTCCGCACTTCGCAACTTCGCCGCGCACTGCTCACGTGGTATGACGAACATCGTCGCGACCTGCCCTGGCGTCGTGACGCCGATCCCTATCGCGTATGGGTGTCGGAGATCATGCTGCAGCAGACGCGCGTCGCGGCGGTGCTGGACCACTACGCGCGCTTCCTGAAGAAATTTCCCACCGTGCAAACCTTGGCTGCGGCGCGCGAGGCATCGGTGCTGGCGCTCTGGAGCGGCCTCGGCTATTACCATCGCGCGCGCCGCATGCATCAGGCGGCGAAGTTGATCGCGCGCGAGCGCAAGGGAATCTTCCCGCGCACGGCGGAAGAGTGGCGCGAGCTTCCCGGCATCGGGCGCTACACTGCGGCGGCCATCGCGAGCATTGCTTTCGGAGAAGCTGTCGCCGTTGTGGATGGCAACGTCGAGCGCGTGCTCGACCGCATGTTCGGAGCAGCCAGAGAAGGGAAGCCGCGTGGCAGCGGGCTGAATTCGCTGCTCGACCGCGAGCGCCCCGGCGACTTCAACCAGGCGATGATGGAGCTGGGCGCAACCGTGTGCACGCCGCGAGCGCCGCAATGCCAGATATGCCCGCTTTGCGCGATTGGTGCGCTTCGCGCGGCGCCGGCGCAGTGCGGCCACAATCGCCCCGCAAGCGCAAGCAACTCACCTATGGTCTGGCGCGGAAAAGCGGTTCCGTCCTGCTGGTGCAGCGTCCGGCGAATGCCTCGCTCATGGCGGGAATGTGGGAGCTGCCTGCTTTTTCGCAGCCCAACGGCGACGAGCCGCTTGCAACCTTGCGGCACTCCATTACCGACACCGACTACGACGTATCAGTGTTCGCAGTCTCGCCAGAGAAGTTTCACACTCTTGGCGGTCAACGCTCGATGGTTCACGCGACGGCAGTGGGAGCGCCTGCCACTGACCGGCCTTACCCGCAAGATCCTTCGTCGCCTGTCCGCCTGAGTCCGGGAGAATGCGGCTGAATCTAAGTTCTAATACCGGTTTTTCGAAATGGTCGTAGTCACGGTTCGGTCCTGGTGACGCGTGAGGGAGTGCCTGAACGATTTCACGTTCCGGGTAGTGACGGGCCTTCAAGGCCCGCAGTCACGAAGGGCAGAAGAAAAATCGCTTCAGGCGCTGAGGTCGACGACCTCAGCGCCTGAAGCTAGGGATTACGCGGCAGTCTTGACGCGGCGCTGAAGCGCCGCACCACCCGACCTTCCAGTCTTAGATAGCTTTTCGCCAATGCGTAAACTGTTCTACTTCTTTCGGAGGTCTGAATCGATGGCTGCATTAAACGCGGGTGTACTCGCTCCAGATTTCACTCTGCCGACGGTGCAAGGCGGGCAGGTGTCGCTGCGCGAGGCGCTCGCCAAAGGTCCGGTTGTGCTGGTGTTCTTCAAGAAGAGCTGCCCGGTCTGCCAGTATGCTCTGCCTTTTCTGGAGCGGGTGTTCCAGGCGAATCGCGCCGCGAACATTACCGTGCTCGGCATCTCGCAAGACGACGGCTAAGGACACCAAAGAGTTCCTGCGCGAATACGGTGTCACCTTTCCCGTCGCGCTCGACGATCCGGCGAACTATGCGGTGTCGAACGCTTATGGCCTGACCAACGTGCCCACCATTTTCTATATCGCTCCCAGCGGCGAGATCGAAGTCTCCTGCGTTGGCTGGTCCAAGGGTGATGTCGAAGCCATTAACCGCAAGCTGGCCGAACATCGCGAGCAGCCGCCTGCGCCGCTCTGGCGCAAGGGCGAAGACATCCAAGACTTCCGCGCTGGTTGAAGCTCCAAGAATTGATCCGCGGTCGCGGATCTAAACCTGAATTATTCATGACTAAGGTGTCATCCTGAGCGCTGCAGCCCGCAAAGAATTTGCGGCAGCTTCTTTGCGGGTCGGGCGGGCGCGAGTCGAAGACCCCTATGTCTACGACAATCCTCGGCTAGCTATAGGGGTCTTCGACTCGTGTTCGCAAACCCGGGCGAACCCTGCTCAGCATGACACCTCTTTTTAGGTTCTCGCGCGCAGTTCCGTATCTGCCATGCGCGTGTCACATGGGAGGCCTGTCCACCCACAGCAATAAAGATGACCTCGATGCACGGAGATCAGAGAGAATGCACGATCGACCAAACCCCCGTGCCCTCCGTGGCTCCGTAGTGAATGATCATCGACTATCCATCCGCAACACAAATCCATTGACTTAGGCAATCCGTTGGGATTAAATGTGCGCCACTCGCAATTCGAAGGAGGACTCCTTGCCTGTGAAAACTCGTATCGCTTTGCTCGCGACTTTCTGTCTGGCGCTGGCTGCCCTTCCGGCTTGGGCCGGGAGTTGGTCCTATGAGAACGGTCCGATCAACGGCAACGTCGACGCTTGGACTATCAACTTCGGATTCACCGTCAGTGACAGCTACCTCGCTGCGGGTACGTCGGTCAACGGTTTTGAGTTTGGCGTGCGGGATTTCCCGGGAGACCAGGTGACCGGGGTGGACTGGATTCTTAGCACTGGTCCGTGTTCCGATCCTGGCAGCGGTTGTGGAACCATTGTGGGCTTCGGTACGGCCACCAGCAACCTGACCGACCAATTTCTGTTCATTAACAGCTTTGGCTATGCCAGATCGATCTGATCACGGTGTCGAACCTCAACGTCCCGGAAATAAGTGGCCAAGGGTACTACCTGACTCTGGCCAACGCTACTACGGTCCAGCCCTCGGTGAGCCGGTTTACTGGGATGAAAATAGCGGCGTCGGCTGCCACTCCCCAGGCTGCCCGTCGATTGCCTATGAGAACACTCATGGGCACCATTCCTTCGGAAGATTTCACCATCGGCGGCGGCAGCGGCGGCGGGACCACCCCAGAGCCCAGCAGCATCGTGCTGTTCGGTTCGGGACTCGCCGGGCTTGCGGGCCTTCTGCGGCGGAAGGCGAAGATCTGATGTCCTGTGCCTCTTTGAAGGAGCGCGGCTTCAGCCGCGCCGGTCGCCCATCTCGAATGACGGGCTTTTGGCCCATGGCAGTTCTGAAAGCGAATTCCCTTAGCGGCTAAAGCCATTGACTTAGGCTGCATACGGCGCACCTGAAGGTGCGCCCCTTCGGTACTGATCTAACGAGCCCGTGAGGGTCAGCGCCGCCCCTTCGGCTCACATCTCCCTCCTACGCTTTTCGCGTAGAATGATGAGTTTCTACATTCATCCCTGACTCCACTGGAGACCTCCTCTATGCGTAAGGCCGCACTCATTGTCCTCATCCTTCCACTGGCAGCAGTTCTATCACTCGCTCAGAGTCCTGCGAAATCCACAGCTTCCCGTACCGCACGTCGCCGCGCTTTCTCCGGTCGCGGAACAGGCCATGGCCTCCGTCGATCCGGAGAAGATCCGCGCGCATGTGAAGTTTCTCGCCAGCGATCTGCTGGAGGGCCGCGGCACGGGCGCGCGTGGCGGCGATATCGCTGCCGAGTACATTGCCACGCAGTTTGCGTTGTACGGACTACAGCCCGCCGGCGACCACGGCAGCTATCTGCAGAAGGTTGCGATGGTCGGCATTGCCACCCAGGATGACAGCACCTTCGCTCTCGTTCCCGACAAGGGCGCGCCTATGAACCTGCGCAACCGCGTGGACTTCGTCGCCATGGACGAAACCACCAAAACGGTTGCCGACGTGGACGCTCCCATCGTGTGGATTGGCTACGGCATCGATGCTCCCGAGTTCAACTGGAACGATTACAAGGACGTCGACGTGAAGGGCAAAGTGCTGCTCATGATGGTCAACCAGCCACCCTCGGACGATCCCAAGTATTTCGGCGGCAAGGCGCTTACCTACTACGGACGTTGGACCTACAAGTACGAACAGGCGGCGCGCATGGGAGCCGTTGGCGTCATACTCATTCACAAGACCGACATGGCCAGCTACGGTTGGAACGTGGTGCGCAACTCGTGGTCGGGTGAGCGCGCTTACCTGCGTGACGACCCGGCTCCCAAGTTGCAGGTCGCCTCATGGATTCAGCTTGACGTTGCCGCCAAACTCGCCGCGGCGTGCGGCATGGACCTCGATGCCATGATGGCCGCAGCGCAAAAGCCGGGCTTCAAGGCGGTCGCATTGCCAGCCAAGCTGAAGGCCCACATCGTCAGCACGGTGCGGCCGTTTGAGTCTAGCAATGTAATTGCCAAGCGCGAGGGTTCCGATCCCAAGCTGAAGGACGAAGCCGTGATCTACAGCGCGCATTACGATCACCTGGGCATCGTGCCCGGCATGGCGGGCGACAACATTTACAACGGCGCACAGGACAACGCCACGGGTGTCGGCATTCTGCTGGAGATCGCGCGCGCCTTTGCCGAAGCGCCGCAGTCGCCAAAGCGTTCGGTTTACTTCGCCTCGGTCACGGCGGAGGAGCAGGGATTGCGCGGCTCCGAGTATCTGGGCTTGCATCCGCCGATTCCGGCGAAGGACATTTCGCTCGACCTGAACTATGACGACGTGCCACCTCTCGGGGTGCCGGAGCAGGTGAACGTGTCAGGCGCGGAGCGCACTACCTTCTATCCCACGGTCGAGCGCACCGCCAAAGAGTTTGGCCTGGCGATTGTGCCTGACTCGCAACCCGGCGCAGGACACTTTTACCGGTCCGATCATTTCAGCTTCGCGCGCGCGGGTGTGCCTGCGTTCTCCATTGACGAAGGCGACAAGTACCAGGGTCACGACGCCGAGTGGGGCAAACAGCAGGCCCGCGACTACGTTGCCAAGCACTACCATCAGCCCAGCGACGAGTATCGTCCGGACATGGATTTCCGAGGCGACGCGGTGATGGCGCAATTCGGAATCGCGCTGGGATGGCAGGCGGCGAACCAGCCGGAGAATATCGGCTGGCAACCCGGGGATGAGTTCGCGAAAGCAAGGGGAGGGAAGTAGCAGGTAGCGGCTAGCAATCAGCCGTCAGCATTCAGCGAAAATCCCCACCCGAGCAAAAGAAGCTTGGGTGGGGCGGCCAGCGGTTCGCCGCTGTCTGGAACAACCGCAGATCCCTCGGCTTCGCTGCGCTCCGTTCGGGATGACAGCCCGAACAGTCTTCCTTGGAACTTGAACTTTCGCAACTATCCCCTAACCCCTAGGCACTAACCCCTGTTCTTCTACGCCTCTCTTAGCGCTCTCGTAATCGGCATCCTGGACGCGCGGAAGGCCGGCAGCAATCCGCCGACAAATCCCATCAGCACAGCGAAGCTAAGCCCGATAATCAGCAGCGTCGGCGTCACCTTGAAGGCGAAGGCGAGTTCGCTGAAGGCGTTAGTTCCAGTTGCGGCCGTATAGCCGCTCATCGGCAACGCGATCAGGCAGCCCAGCACGCCGCCGATGATGGCGAGCAGCACGGATTCCATCACAAAGGAAAACAGGATGCTGAAGCGCGAGAAGCCCAGCGCGCGCAGTGTGCCGATCTCGCGGGTGCGCTGCGCAACGATGGCATACATCGTATTCATCGCCCCAAACACCGCGCCGATGCCCATCACGATGGCGACAAACGACGCCAGCGCGATGAGCACAGTGGCCGTACTTCCAGCCAGGTTCTCGTAGTACTTTCGCTCGGAATCCGCTTGCACCTGGACCTGGGGATTGCCGCGAATGTCTTTATCGAAGGACGCCAGCACGGTCGGATTCGTAAGCCGCACGGTCAGCGACTCGCATCCGCCGTTGCGGCCGATGGCCGGCGCCATGGCGTCGTAATCACCCCAGATCTCGCTCTCGAAGGAGCTGTCATCGGCGGTAAAGAGGCCCACCACTTTCCAGTTCTTGCGCTGCATGCTGATGGTGGACCCGACGTCCACGCCGCTCACCCGGTCAGCAATCTTCTTCCCAACAATCACCTCGAACAGGCCGGGCGTGAAAGTCCTGCCCTCGACAATCTTGATGTTGTTGCGCACCTTGAAAGCGGTCGGTGTCACCCCACGGAAGGTGATGTTAACGGGGATGTTGGTATCTTTCTTAGGGCGCGTGGTAATGACGACGACTTCGCAGGAAGCCATGGGCTTGCCGTCAGCGCCGCGTGCGATCCGGGGATCGACCGCGATCAGGTTGGCATTGCCAATATCGATCCACGAAGTCAGCTCCGACATGGAGCCACGCTGGGTCACAATGGCATTGTTGTCGGAACCGGTGGAGCTCAAGGCGATGTTGAAACCGCGGGCCATCGAAAGAATGGTCACGAAGGCGGCCACCACCAAGGCAATTCCGAAGATCGCCAGCAGGGTGACTTTCCAGCGGGAGCGCAGGTTGCGAACGTTGTAAGAGAGAGGAAGTGCCATATTTAGAGTCCGTAATTAGCAATTAGCAGTTGGCATTTAGCAATTGGCATTTGGCAAACCACCCGAATCCCGCGGCTTGTGGTATTTGGACTAGAACCCACAGTTACTTATGAACTGCTCACTGTTCCTTTCTCGTAATTGCTAGCTGCTAATTGCTAATTGCTAATTGCCAATTGCTAAGTGCTAACTGCTAACTGCTTGTAATTGCTAGCTGCTAATTGCTAAGTGCTAACTGCTCCTTCACACTTGCCTCAACACTTCAGTTATCCGAGCACGATACGCTAGCCACGCAGGGACAAGCCCAGCCAATAGCCCGAGCAGCAAGGCGACGCCTAGTCCGTAGGAAACAATTTTGGGCGACAACCCCAATCCCGGGAATTGGCGCACCACATCGCCGACCCCAAAGGGAATGTTCGGCAGTGCATGGATCGCGCCGGCGGCGAAGAGCAGGCCAAGCGCGCCCCCCATGACTCCCAACAGCAGCGCCTCGACGAGGATCAACGCCATCACCAGGCCGCTGGGGAATCCCAGCGTCTTGAGCACGCCAATTTCCTGCTGCCGTTCACGGACTGCGATGCTCATGGTGTTCGCCGTTACCAACAAGATCGTGAAGGCGACAGCCAGCCCGATACCATTGAGGAGCAATGCGAGATTTCCAGCCATAGCAATGAAGCTGGCGCGAAACGCCTGCTCGGTCTCCGTCTTGGTTTGTGTGTCGCTGTTCTCAAATTCGCCGTCGATGGCCTTGCTGATGCGGCCTGCATTTGCGGGATCGTCGATCAACTCCGTCAGCGTGCCGATGCCGACTCTCTGCCCAGTGGCTTCATAGAGATATTTGTAGTTGAAGTACATCGAGGTCAGATCGGTGGCGGGATACTTGACCATGTCCGTGTCGAAGATTCCGTCGATCACGAAGTCGAAGGGCTTGCCCACTCGGTAGGGAGGAATGAAGCTTTCCAACTGAAAATGGTCGCCAACCTTCCAGCCCCATCTTTCAGCGGTCTTTCGGCCTACGATGCACCCTCGTCCATCGTGAAACCACGCCTGCTTCTGGTCTTCGGGCAGCATGATCTCGGGATAGATCTGCATGAATGGCTCTGGCTCGACTGCGAGGTTGGGGAAAAAGTACTTGAAGTCGCCGCGATATATCCCTCCAAACCAGCTGACGATGGTCGTGTTCTGCACGCCGGGAATGGCGGCGATCTTGTTCTTGTAGGAGTTGGGCAGATTGAAGACCAGGCTCACATAATGACGCGTGACCAGGCGCGAGGCGTTCCCCAGATGCAAGCCATAGTTCACCGCATCTACCACCGTCTGCAGCGTGCAGATGAGGAAGATACAGACCGCCATCGCCAGCACGGTGCTGAGGGTCCGGAGCCAGTTCTTGCGAAGATGCTTGAGAATCAGAGGTGCGAATTTCATCAGTTGGTCAGCACTCCCTTGTCCAGATGGCGCTGGGTATGCGCACGCTCGGCGGCACGCGGATCGTGCGTCACCATCACGATGGTCTTGCCGAAATCCTTGTTGAAGGTCTGCATCAGGTCCAGAATTTCCACCGCGCTCTGATGGTCGAGATCGCCGGTGGGCTCGTCCGCAACCAGCACCGTCGGATCGGTGACCACGGCGCGGGCGATGGCGACGCGCTGCTCCTGCCCGCCGGAGAGCTGGCGGGGATAATGCTTGTAGCGGTCCGACAATCCCACGATGCGCAGCGCGGTCATGGCGCGCTCGCGGCGCTCGCGCTTGGACAGGGAAGTGAGCAGCAACGGCAGTTCGACATTCTCCACCGCATTCAACACCGGAATCAGGTTGTAGAACTGGAAGATAAAGCCGACGTTGCGGCTGCGCCACTTGGCCAGCTCGCCTTCCGAGAGCGGGCCAAGGTCGGTTCCGGCGACCACGACGCGGCCTGAAGTAGCACGGTCAATTCCCGCGATCAGGTTCAGCAGGGTAGTCTTGCCCGAGCCGGACGGGCCCATGAGCGCCAGGAATTCGCCCTGCGGCACTTCGAGATTCAGGCCGTCCAGTACCTTGATCTGCAGGCTGTCGCGCTGGTAAAACTTGCGAACATTCTGAACGCTGACCGCGGTAGTCGTGGTCGCCACTTCGGTTGCACTCATGATCGCTCCAATGTCTGTAATCAAGTCTTAGGCGATGCCTTGGCCAGTGCCTCGCCGCGAGCCCGTATTTTCCCAAAACCGGAAACGTTCAGCAGCGCGTTTCCGTGACTTCTGCGGGCCGTAAGCCTGCCGGACGCCCCTCAAGGTCATCTGAAAGGCATATCGTCTATCCTGGAGCCTCCTAGGGCCTCTAGTGGCACGTATAGCCAATTGGTTGATGGCCTAATCGTGGTAAGCATACAATTATTAACTAGCACTTATATGCCAATATCGCGGTTATTGCTCATTCTTAGCCCGCAAGTCCCTCATTTGCTGTCATCACGAAGGGCCTTCGACTCCCAACTGCCCTACTCCCGTTAGCTCTTCACCTTCACCGAATCGCCATCCTTCAGCTTCTCCGGTGGATTGCTGACCAACGTCTCTGACCCCACCACGCCGCTAGTCACGATCACCTGGCCACGCAGATCGGCCCCCGTCACGACCGGGAAGCTGATGGACCTTATTGTCCTCAATCTGGAACACCACCGACTTGCCGTCACGGGTGACGATTGCGTCCTTTGGAATGGTCACGATGCGCTTGGGCGCGGCCGCTGTTTTCTCGGCCTGCTTCTGCGGCTGCAGGAACGTGACGTTGCAGCTCATCTCCGGCTTCAGGTACTTGTCCTTGTCCAGGATCGAAGTCTTTACCGTCACCGTCGCCTTGGTTCGGTCAGCGGTCGGAATGACCTGGCGCAGCACTCCCTTGTAAGTGTGATCGGGAATGGCCTGCACCGTAATTTCTGCCGGCTGGCCCGACCGAAGCTGAGCGACGTTGGCCTCGTTCACGTCCACTTCCGCTTCCAGCGAATTCATGTCGGCGATGGCGACGATGGCGCCCGACGAGGTCGAGATATTTACGCCCGGAGGAATGGGCGCCACGCTCTCGCCCGCCTCGGTCATCTTCTTCACCACGATGCCGGCGAAGGGCGCGCGAATGGTGGTGAAGTCGTAGTTAGCCTGCTGGACCTGCAAGTTTGCCTTGTCCTGTTCGATGGTGGCTGCGGCCAGCGCAACCTTGGCTTTAGCAGCATCGAGCGCATCCTGCGACACCACTTTGTCGGCGGAACAGCCCGTCCTGCAAACGCTCCTGCCGCTGCGCTTCCGCCAGGTCGGCCTTGGCGTATTCGATATCGGCCTTGGCTTTGGCGATGGCGGCCACATAGTCCTCGTTCTCCAGCGTCGCCAGGACATCGCCTTCCTTCACGATGCTGCCTTCTTCCACCAGCAAGCGGGAGATGCGTCCCTGGATCTTCGACGACACCACCGATTGCCGGCGTGCCACCAGGTAACCGGAGGCGGTCAGAATCGGCGTGCCCGCCAGCGGCCCGGTGCCGCTCTGCACGCTGGGGGTCACGGTTTGGACCTCGACTGCGCCGAAAGCCGGTCGCGCCCGCACGAAGTAAAGAGCGCCGGCGCCGACGACAGCCAGAAGCAGCAAGATGACGAGCCACGCCATCTTCCCCGGCGCGGTGCGTCCCGCTCAATCTTCAGCGACGCGAGCTCGTCTTTCAGGTCCCGCATAAAACGTGGTTCAACTCTCCTCAGGCTGTGCTACTAGGATCGCACTGTTGCCGCAAGTTTGGAAGGGCACGACCGCTGATTACTACGGTCGGGAGCGGTTTAGGTTCCTGATTTTTCCCAGCATTCCAACTGACAGGAATGATTGTCACCTAGTCGTGCGACGGGTGCCAGTGTGGAATGTCAACCTTTGCGGATGACAAATGTCATGCGGGTGGATAGCCAATCCCAAAGGGGAAACCTTGACTCTTAACGATGGGTTATTTCTGCGCTACCTGATTGAAATTGCCGGCGGTTTGTCTGCTGCCCATGGTGCGGTAGCGTCGGATGGTGCTTGCCGAGAAAATCTTTGATGTCGGGCCAGAATTCCGTCAGGATATTCCACTCTGCAATTCCGCCAAGACCGGCAAGGGCGTTCTCCACTGTGCCCGAAACGCTTTCGTTGCGATAGGGAATGTAGGCATTGGAGATTGCAGCCTGCACAAATTGGCTGAGGATGAGCGAGCTGTTGAACACGGAGTGGCCAGAATCACTTCGGCCAATGATGACTCGGCTTGCAGCATAAGCCAGACGGTCGGAGATGTCGTTCTGACGCGAAGGGAAATATCGCGGGTCCTGATGCAGCAGCGCCGGAAAAACAAAGCCTGAGAACAACGCTCCCGCTTCCGATCCCGCCACCGATGCGCCGAAGCGCTTGCCATAGCCTTGCATTCCCCCACCGAAGCGCGGGTACGCACCCGTGGCTTGCGAAAAGAGCGAGTCGGAGAGCACATCCATCAACATGCCGCCGGAATGGCTACGCCGCAGAAATATGATCAAACTTCTGCTGGGCGGTGAGTGGCACATAGGAATGTCCCATCAGGCAGCGGCCTTCCGGGAACGAAGTTGCGCCCCATTTTCACCAGATTTTCATGGGTGAAGGCCGACTTGATGGCAGCCGCACTGAAATCAAGATGCTCGAAGGCGTTGCTGCTCTCTACCGCCGGGTTTGCTTTGATAGCGACAAGCTGTGTGCACGCAATTTGTGGCGACCGCGGCTGGCTGGCGTCGATCAATGTGACGTTTTGCAGAAGAGCGGGAACGAATGGGGAGCGATCTGCTTCAAGAGATCCCAATCGGGAGATTGAGATCGGAAGTAATCGGAGCGGCTGCCCGCTGGAGTCATGTGAAGTGGCCGGCTGCGATTCGGCCTCCGGCGCACGCGACGCCACTTTCGGCAAATGCTGCGCATTTAACGGCGAACAGCACAACCCCAACCATACCCAGCACACCACCCCGCTGGCTTTCATGCTCGGCCACACCTTTGATGACTTACTTGCTAAGGTATGAAGCGATTGTCAGGTGAAAGGGTGGCCGTTTCAAGCATTAAATTAATGGAGCGGGTTACAGACCGCAATCTCACTCTCTCGTAACATGCCGGGATTTTCGGCAGACCCATTCCCGGGAACGAAAATCAACCACCGAAACATTGGAGAAACCTTTCAGTAACCCAAACTCCGCGTCCTCCGCACCCCCGTGGTGAATGATTTTCGAGGGAGTGGGGCGTCCGCGAGAGTTTTCCCTCCATACTCTTGCTGGTCGGACGTGGAGTCGAACCCGAAACAGGCAGACGGAGATGGTGGCTGCGGTATGATGTAAAAATGTTGCTGCGACTCAGGTTCACCGCCGCCATCATGGCAATGCTCGTGTTCACTGGCTTGATCGCATGCAAGCCCAAGCCGAAAACCACGCCTGAAGTGGTGCGGGTCTTGCGCAATCTCAACTCCCCCTACGGCAGCGAAATGGATCGCAGGATCGTGGAGTTTCAAATTACCAATCCGCGCTTGCAGTCGGGCAAGCCCATCGTCATGGAGACAATCGAGATGCGCGATTATCCCGATCTGCTGAAGAACCATTTCGGCAAAGACATCAATGCGGACGTGATCATTCTGGATGCTCCGACGGACGCCGACCTCAATCCCAGCGTGAAAGCCGATATGCCGAACGCAGTGAACATCTGCTCGGCCGTGAAGGCTTGTCCGGCTGAAGTCCCGGCGCTGGTTCCCTCCTCCGACTCCGCCGAGAGCAAGGAAGCGGCGCAGATGTTTGTTGACGCGCTGCAGAAACAACAGTAGAGGCGCGCAATTTGGCGCCGGTGCGGTTTGAATCTTGAGTTTACTTCTCCCGCTCAAAGAACTTGAGCGACTCTGGGCACTGGTGGGCGAGCTCAGCCGCTGCCAGCAACTTGAGGTTAGGACTTGCGCCAATGAACAGCCCGCATTTCGGGCAGTACGATTCGATCACGTGCGACCTTCGCAGGTTCGGGACGTGCTCGAAATCAAGGCGCCGGGGAGACGATTCGTTCTCTGCCATTCGAGCAGTCCATTGTCAGCTTAGCTGGGGCGAAGTTTAAGGCCGCTGACCACGATTGTCTGTCTGAAATCGGGCCAAGCAACTGAGATGATCGTTACCGGCTAGGCGCCGTCGGCTGCGGTGCGGGCGCAGGGGATTTCTGCTGCATCGGGGCCGACCTCGTGGGCGCGGGTCGCGAGCCTTCCAATACCGACCCGCTACGGTTCGCATGGCGGGTGGCGAATACCGAAAGCGTGATGGACGTGACCATAAACATGATAGCTGCCCAAGTGGTGGCTTTCGAGAGTACGGTTGCGGCCGTGCGAGTACCGAAGGCGGTCTGGCTCCCCATGCCTCCGAAGGCGGCGGCAATGTCAGCACTCTGCCCGCTTTGCAGCAGCACCACAATGATCAGGAACAGACAAACGATGATGTGAATGACGGTAACCAGGACAACCATGTAGTTCTCAATCCTCGCGTCCGGCGGTCGCGCAAATCTACGCTGAACTGCGCCGGCATCGGCAATATCGTAACTCTTTACGTTGCTTACAACTTGGGTGAGGCATGGTGCGGAAGGGGGGACTTGAACCCCCATGCCTTTCGGCGCCACCCCCTCAAGATGGTGTGTCTGCCAATTTCACCACTTCCGCACACCCGACCGGATGCGGCGAGCATCACGGGCTCCAAGCAGAAACGTAGAGGCAATTAAGTATAGCAAAGACACGGGGTGCGGCGAAGCGTGGGGCTTTGCCTGGCTGAAGTCGAGGCCCGCGCTCGCAAATGCGAGAGCGCACTTCCAACCCCTTTTCCCGCAGCATGCATCGGACCGAGGACTTCAGTCCGAGTGTTCATGGGCCTGCGGCCCACCCAAGAAGATGAAAATCGGCTAGGCCAATCGTACGATAGCTGAGGCGTGGAACGGTAAAGGCCGTCTCCGCTCTGGATGACTTGAGGCCGTGTCCGAGTCTGGCCTGGAAGATGCGTTTTGAACCGATGAGTGTGCGCTGCTCATCCCGCCCGGCGGGAGGGGCAGTAGCGCGTGACAGTGCGTAATGTCTGAGGCCGCACCTTCTACCCTTCCCCGCCAGGAGGAAGCTATGGGATATAAGGTAGCGGGCATCGACGTACATAAGAAAGTGCTGATGGTGGTGGTGTGCCAAGTCGGCGCGGAGCAAGAGCCGGAACGCCGCCGATTTGGAACCACTCACAGCGAATTGCAGCGCTTGTCCCTTTGGCTGCGGCAGCAAGCGGTGGACGAAGCCGTGATGGAATCGACCGCGCAGTACTGGAAGCCGGTGTGGTACGAGTTGGAGCCGTACCTGCGTTTGCAACTGGCGCAGGCCTACTCCAATCGTGCTCCACGTGGCCGTAAGCATGATTTTAAAGACGCCGAACGGCTGGTGCGGCGGCTGGTAGCCAACGAGTTAGATCTCAGCTTCGTACCCAGCGGCGAGCAGCGCACGTGGCGAACCCTGACCCGGATGAAAGTGCAGCTCAGCCGCGAGCAGTCGCGACTGCATAGTCAACTGGAGTGTCTGCTGGAGGAAATGGGGATCAAGCTGTCCAGCGTGATCAGCGATCTGCTGGGGGTCAGCGGCTATCGTATCCTGCGGGCTTTGGCTGACGGCCAGACCGACCCGGCGAAGCTGGCGGCCTTGGGCGATGAGCGGCTGCGCTGTAGCCAGGCCCAACTCATCGATGCTTTGAGCGGCCATCCCCTGCCCCTGCATCTCCAACTGCTGGGCCTTTATCTGGACCGCTACCAAATGATGGCCAAACAGATCGAGCAGCTCAACCGCATGATCGCCGAGGCCATGCAGGCGGAGCCGGCAGCAGCGGCAGCGGTGCTTCGCCTGGCCGAGGTTCCCGGCTTCGGAGCCGACTCGGCGCAGCAGGTGATCGCCGAAGTGGGCGCGCAGGCCAGCACCTTTGCCTCGGCCGCCAACTTGACCTCGTGGGTGGGGACCTGCCCCGGACAACAGGAAAGCGCCGAGCAGAACCACAGTAGTCGCTGCGCCAAAGGCAATCGCTACCTGCGTCGCATCCTGAATCAGGCAGCGCATGCGGCGGTGAAGAAGAACGGCAGTCATTTTCAGGCGGTGTTCCGTCGCCTGCTGCCCCGCCTGGGCTACAAGGCCGCGATCTGGGCCGTCGCTCATCGCCTCTGTCGGCTGGTGTGGAAAATCCTGCATGAGGGAGTGCAATTCGTAGAGCAAGGCAGCGACCCTGATCCCCGCAAGAAACACCAACGCGCCCTGAAACTGCTGCGCCTGCTACGCCAGCTTGGTTATGAAGTGGAGGCCAAACCGGCCCCCGTAAACTTAGCCGCAGCTACGGGGTGATTTTCGACAGAGCGGAGGGCCTGCTTTTCAGGCGTCACGACTCAGCGGTCAGTCGATGAAGGCTGCGATCCTGAGCGAGCACGCGACTAACAGATCGCGTCCCAGTCGAACGCGCATTTCATTTCGCCGGGGCGTAGAAGTAGTAATCGGCGCTGTAGCTGCTCTTTACCTCGAGGCTCTGCTTCGACGTGTTGCAATCGGCTGCTGGTGGCGGCAGCCCGCCCTTGGTGTTAATGCGCTGGACACTGGTGACACGGCTGAGCACGCCATCCCCGGAATGACCGGCGATGGTCACCAGCAACCAGGGAATTGAATCCGCATCTGGCGAATCGACCCGGGCCACTGCCTTACCCGTAACTTCACTTCCATCATTGTCCTTCCAAGTGGGTCCGGCGTAGTGTCGGCCGATGACCGCTCCTTGCTGGTCATGAAGCTCTGCCTCCGGAGCCTTCAAGGCCCAGGCGAACTTGCCGTCCGTTCCTGGCTGGCATACGTATATCTGTGAGCCCGAGGCGTGCGCCTGCAAGACAACTTCCTCGCTGGCAGGGGCTTTGAGTTTGTCGGGCACATCGGGGCGCGAGACGCCTTGCCCGCTTGCCTGTGTAGCGATTCCGATCAAGACGGCGATTTGCAGCAATCTTGTAATCACGCGCAGAAGTTTAACACTATGGCAGGGGAATGCATCCGACCGGAAAGATGGCGCAACGTCTGGAGCGCCGGGCTGAGCTCTTTTATCCCACGCTGTGGGACTTAGGTCCGAATTGTCATCCCGAGCGACGACGCAGCCGCCCACAGCGCTGCGCTGGGCTAAACTGAGGCGCCCTTCGACTCTGGAATTACATTAGCTTGCTATACCGCGGCGCGTTTGCCCGTGCCCAGCGCCTCCAGCACATCCACGGCACAGGAGTAGCGCCCGAAGGGCGCAGCAATCTGGGCGCCCTGCACCATGGTGCGGACGGCGGCAAGCATGTCGCGAGCGATGGCCACACCCTCGGCGCGGGCGGCTTCTACGGTGGTTGCCTTCGCCATGCGCTCGAAAATCTCGTCCGGGATGGAAACCCGCAGCTCGTTCTTCATGAACTCGGCGTTGCGGGTGCTGGTAAGCGGCCAGATGCCCGCCACCACCGGAATGCGGCAGTGCTCGATTCTGCGCAGAAACTCTTCCAGCAGCCGAATATCGAACACGGGCTGGGTGACGGCCAATTCCGCGCCCGCTTCAACTTTGAATTGGAAGCGGCGGATTTCCTCGTCGATGTTGGGGCTGCCGGGATTGGCGCCGACGGCAATGACGAACTTCGTTGAGGCGCCTGTGGGATTGCCGCCGATGTCCAGCCCACGGTTCAAGTTGTGGACGATGTTGACCAGACCGATGGCGTCCACATCGAAGACCGCCGTCGCGTCGGGGTAGTCGCCCATCTTCGGCGGATCGCCGGTGATGCAGATCAGGTTGCGGATGCCCACTGCACTTGCGCCCAGCAAGTCCGACTGAATCCCCAGCACATTGCGGTCGCGGCAGGTGTAGTGCAGAATCGGTTCGATCCCGACCTGTTGCTGCACCAGCAAGCAGAGCGCCTGGTTGCTCATGCGCGCCGAAGCGCGAGGGCTGTCCGGGATATTGACGCCGTCCACGCCAACCGATTTCAGAAACCGCGCTCCCTCGATCTCACGGCTCCCATCCGTGCCCCTCGGCGGAACAATCTCCACCATGGTGACGAACTCGCCGTCGGCGATCTTGCGCCCCAGTTGCGAACGTTCTCTGAGCGGCGGCACCTCGACCGGCTGGGCCTTGGCGAGCGCAGCCGGTTTGCGCGCCATCGTGCCGCCCGAGACCGCACGCAGGAACGCCTTCATGACATGGATGTGGTCGGGCGTGGTGCCGCAGCAACCACCGATGAGGCGCACCCCGACATCCACAAATCTGCGGGCGAACTCCGCCATGTACTCCGGCGAGCAGAGATAGATGTTGCGTCCTTCCACCGAGCGAGGCATGCCGGCATTGGGTTGCGCCGAAAGCGGCGCGGTGGTGACGGCGCGTACCCGCTCGACCGCGTCCAGCATGGCCACCGGACCGACGCTGCAGTTGCATCCCACGACATCGGCGCCCCAGGCTTCGATCTGCGGACCATAATGCTCGGGGGCCGATCCATCGAGGCAATTGCCGTCTTCGTCGATGGTGACCTGGGCCACGATGGGCAATTGCGGATTCACTTCGCGCGCAGCCAGGATGGCCTGGTGCAGTTCCTCCAGGTAGCCGAAGGTCTCCAGGATGAGCAGGTCTACGCCCTCTTCATTGAGGGCTGTGATCTGTTCGCGAAAGGCCGCACGGGCTTCCTCGAGCGAAACTTTGCCCAGCGGTTCAATGCGTACTCCCAGAGGTCCGACGGCGCCGGCGACCAGAGCATCGAAGCTCTTTGCTGCCTCCCGCGCCAGGCGGGCGCCCTGGCGATTTATGTCGGTCAGCTTGTCCACGCATCCGTGCTTGGACAAACGAAACGAATTCGCGCCAAAGGTGTTTGTTTCAATGATGTCCGCCCCGGCGTGCAGGTATTCCTGGTGAATACTCCGGATGAGGTCGGGCTGCGAAACGTTGAGCTCGTCGTAGCAACGATTGATGAAAATGCCTTTGGCGTACAGCAAGGTGCCCATGGCGCCGTCGCATAAGACAGCACCCTTTTGCAAGCGCGAAGAAAGATAGATCTCTGACCCTCTTCGACGAGGTTCAGGATAGCCTTTGCTTCATTGTCGCCGGTAAGATTGCAATCTCGAACGAATTTGGCGAAGTCGCCCTTAGTTACTAGCCCACGAAGAATGTCTGGACTCAGATTCCCATCATTGCGGGCGATGAGATCTAGAAGGGACGCCGATTCTTCATCGACCTCGATGTGACTGCCAGCTTCAAGATCTTCCACTTTGATCCTCGGTGAATGTGACTTCGATCCCGTCACGGTACGCAATGTCGATGCCGTTGCGCCAGAGCACGAATCTCATAAGGATCGACGCGCGACTTGAGAGCCGTCTTCTGGAACCATCGAAGAACGAAATGTCAGATGGTCGAACATGTACGCTACCAGTCTTCGTTGCAGTCTTCCAGCGGAACGTCGCCTCTAGGTAGACATTTCCAGCAAGAAAGTCACGAACGGCTTTCTCTCCCCTGTGGCTGTCGATTTGCCACTTTACAGCGTTGCCGAAACTGATGGGCACGAGGACCATCTCTTCCGACGCAAACTTGATCCCAGATGAAAACGAGCTTTTGGTCGCACGTTCTACTGAACCCGGCTTGAACTCCAACTCCGCCCCGGCGAGCTTGCTTTTCAGTTCGGGAACCAGCTTTTGGTAACCGCCGATCTCTCGTCCAGCACTTACATCGTGTTGCACCGCAACGCTGCTTGGACCGGTATAATCGACTACCTCAGCGATGGGAGCACTCAGCGTTGCAGAACCTCCGGTTGTTGCGACGTAATAATCGTTCGGCGCAATCGCTCCTCGGCGGATGGCAATCGGCTGAAAGACTACGTTTAGCCGCAGTCGCAGGCAGTCGCTAGCAGGCGATTCAGCGTCTAGACCCAGGAGCATAACGCAACGAGCGCGCTCCTCGCGACGCATCAATGAGAGTATTGTTGGCGGCTCAATGATAAGAGCTGCCTTCGGCAGTCCTGCGGGTTGGGGTTTGCTCACCATTAGTCTTGATTGAACTTTATCGCAAACCGCGGGAATTCGCCATCGTCCGCACACCCGAGGGATCCCTCGCGCTCTGTTATAATTCAGCGGATTCCAACATATCATCTCAATTCATCATGATGTCCGGGGTAAACGTTTGAAGCGGGTTTCAGTCCTCCTCCTCACCTTGCTAATCGTTGTGTTTATTACGTCTTGCGGCGGGAGCGGCAGTAGTTCCACCACGCCGCCCAGCAAGGTGTCGCATCGCGCTTTTGTCAGCAATACCTATTCGGGCAACTTGCAAATCATGGATACCCAAAACGACACGACACCCTACACCGCGCAGACCACGAGCTCTACAGGCCAGATCATACCCGGCGTTCCAGTCACGATAACGGTAGGAACTTCGTTGACATTCGAGGTAGAAGCCCCCAGCTTCGCCACGACGCTGGTTTATGACCAGAATGCCAATGAAATCTTCTTCGTGGATAACACCACGGAGATTGACCAACGGCAGCCTGATTCTCCCCGCCTTTACGGGAATGGCGCTTTTTTCGCCAGACAGTAGCACGGTGTACGTACCGGTGCGCAACCAAGCCATCACCGGAGCACGTAATGGTGCAGTGGAGGCCATCACTGTCTCCTCTTCCACGGTCACCGCGGCTGTCAGCGCGACCTATGCCGTCCCTTCGGCTCGGTATATCGCCCTCAGTCCCAGCGGGCAATATTTGCTTGTGTTCGCCGACGATTCGGACTCGGTTTTCCTGATCGACTTGAAAGCTACTACGGTCAGTCCCGGTGGAGATTCCTGGTTTCGCCCGGCCGGTCAATGCGTTTTTCAATGGCGACAGCAATACCGCTTACGTGATCAATTGCGGAGTTGAGTGCGGCTCGACTTCGGGCGCATCCGTAGCGCAGCTCGACATTCCGTCGCAAACCATCAAGGCGACGGTTCCGGTCGGAGGCGCCAGCGTCGGCCTGCTCAACAGCGGAACTTTGTACGTAGCCGGAAATCCCGGCCCGGCCGGAACCTACGATGCGGTGACGGTCAGCACCATGTCTCGTGTCACCACGAATTCGGTTGCGATCGGCGACGGTTACCACAGCACCATGGCGCTATCGACCAACAACAAGCTCTACATCGGCGCCAGCACCTGCATGAATATCACCACAGGATGTCTGTCTGTGGTCAATGTCGCCAACAACACCGCCGATGCACCGCTGCCGCCCCGAGGGAATGTGACAGACATGCTCGCGGTTTCTGGGCGAAACATAGTGTATGTGATCGAGGGAGGGTACCAGGTGATTTACGACACGACTACCGATACTCCCCAACAAACCCAGGTCATATTCCACGGAGCCCTCTACGGGATCGTGCAAGTCGATCAGTAGAGACGGTAGCGCTCAGCCGGCTATTAAATAGACCGGCTCACGCGATTCTTGGAAACTGATCACTATCCACTAATCGCTAGCCACTGCTCCTACGGCTCCAGCTTCAGGTGGTGCACACCCGCTCGCTGCACTGCCGCCGACGAGAACGGCAACGTAAACGTGCGCCCGTGATAATAGGCATCCCATTGATCGTTGTAGTGCTCATCGAAGACATTTCCGGACTGGCCATTCACGATATTCAGGGTTGAGTTGTCGAGGTCCGAGAAATCAACCGTGAGACGCTCGGATGGGCCGAAGTGGGCACTGACCTGCTTAACCGTTAGACCGTCTCCTGATAACGGCTGCGGGCCGGGACCTGCGCCGCGCTTGAGGATGGGGAAGCTGCTCCAGAAGGGATGCTTGATGTCCACGCGATGAACGCGTCCCCACTTCCACATGGCAAGCACACTCGGCGCTTCCGCATCGCTCACGGCCCCCTCGACGGCGGCTGTCAATAACGCTTCGTAGCTGGCGTAGCTTTCCGGCAGCCAGCGTGCAGGTTGATGAGACAGGATGTTCTCCAGCCATACCGGACTCATGAACCAGTTGTACTGCTTCCAATCGTCTCCCAGCTTCGGCTTGAGCAGCAACTCCTCCAGCTTCTTACGCGAGAAATACGCCACCGTCGGCGCCGCCGAGTCGATGCTCATAGTGCCGTCCCAATTCCGCATCAGGTCGGCGGCCGACTTGGCGCGCTGCGATGCGCTCGATGTGTGATCGACGGCGTAAACGAAGCGCTCGGCGCAGAAGCGATCGAATGCCGAAACAATGTCGGTCTGGATCGCCAGCATGTCCGGCGGAGTGAGCTTCTTGTTCGCATTCAGCAGTCTGTAGATGCGCTCCGTCCGGTAGGGAGATCCCCACTCGAGGCTGAGCGTATAGGGATATCCATCAGGCGTGACGCGACCGTTGGCCGTGGCGATGATGCCCGAGGCCGGGTCGTATACGCTGGGAAGCTTGTCGTACGGAACATAACCGGTCCACTCGTGCGAGTCGTCATCACCGGGCACGGGAACCGATCCATCGCCGGCTGCCCGGATGGGGATCAACCCCGTCGCCTGGTAACCGATATGCCCATCCACATCCGCGTAAACTACATTCTGAGCAGGCGTACCAAATTGCGAGAACGCCGCGCGAAATTCCTGCCAGTTCTTCGCCGAATCCAGGTTAAAGAACGTAGTGCGTAACGCCCGCGGGTCGTAGATGATCCACTTGAGAGCCAGCTTGCGCTTCTCTCCCGGAATAATGTCGCTGATGATCGGACCGTGCCGGGTGATCTCGACATCCACGTTCACCTCAGGCTTGCCCTTCACGCGGATGATCTCTTTGCGGTGTTCCGGCTGCACCCAACCTTGCGGCGTCAGGTATTCACCCTTGTCGTTGAACTTCTCGATGTAGAGGTCTTCCACGTTGGGACCGAGATTGGTAAATCCCCACGCGATGTAGCGATTGTGTCCGGAAATGACGAAAGGCACGCCCGGCAAGGTCACGCCGGCAACGTCGAAGTCTCCCGCCGTAAGGTGCGCCTCGTACCAGACATTGGGAATATGCAGGTCCAGGTGCATGTCGTTCGAGAGCAGCGGCTTTCCCGATGCAGTATGCGCGCCGGAGACGACCCAGTTGTTGGAGCCGGGATGGAGGTGGTCGTCCGTGGCTTCGCTTTGAAGGGGCGCGCGTTCTCGGGAAAGCACGCCTCTAAGCGGAAGGGGCGTGCCTTTAGGTACGCCGTAAAGCCGTCCATTATCTCTTGTCATCCCGAGCGACGAGTCCGGCGCCGTGGCAGCCGGACGAGGAGTCGAAGGACCGCTATACTGCCCACCCACTTTCGGCGGGTACATTTTCGACGGAGCGAACATAACGAGGAGTCGAGGGACCTGCTTTTCTTCTGGCGTGAGGCGGCTGGTTTTCTTCCCGCGCCTTGGCGCCGGATCTTCCTCTTCATCGGGAGTCGTCTCACCCGGAATCTCATTCTCGATGGAATTGGGCTCGGTTCCCGGCGGATGATCGCGCCAGGAGGAATTCACGAACAGGTCGGCGGTCAACTCCGGTCCCAGCTTGGCCAGAATTTTCTCTTTCTGCAATTCTTCCTTGTACATGCCGTGGTTCAGAAACTCGGTCATGGCCAATCCCACCAGCACCGAATCTTCCACCGTCCAGAAGTGAGGGAAGTAAGTGAGGAAGCGGAACTCCAGCGGCAGGGTCTTCTGGTGCTGCGCAATGTAGGCGTTCACCCCTGCGGCATAGGCTTCGAAGTGGGCGCGCTGGGCCACGTCCATGTTGGCCACGGCTTTTTCGGCGACCTGCCTCAGGCCAAGAATGCGATGCTCGCGATCAAGCTTGACGAACTCCGGTCCCAGAATGGCGGCCAGATCGCCGGAAGCGTAGCGCCGCGTCATGTCCATCTGCCACAGCCGGTCCTGGGCGGTGACGTAACCCTGGGCAAAAAACAGGTCTGGCAAGTTGGCGGCGGCGATGTTGGGAACACCGAGCGCGTCGTAGGTCACGATGACGGGGCCCGCCAGGCCGGACAAGGTGAATGGTGCCATCCACCTGCGGAAGTGCCGCCCGAACCGCCCGGTAAAACCAGAAATCGAATGCGAGGAAGACGATCAGGAGGAGGACCAACACTCCCACTACCGCGCGAAAGATGAATTTGGAGTGGGATGGCCGTGCCGGAGTAGCGATAGTCGAAGCTCCCATGGGAAAGCTGATTATATAAGTTCACGGTGGGCGCGTTTGCGGGAAGAGAGAATTGCAGCAGTGGGCCAGTTTCCGAGAAGAATTCCCACTTGGATATTTTAATTTGTTTGTCTTGAGCACAAATGGTACCGTTTTGAAATCCGTCAATCTGACAGTGCTCATGTTGCTGCTTTTGGTTTGTTTTGAACACATAGTTGCCGAATTGGAAGGTTGCAGACCCGAGTGGAGAAGCATATGCCAACCATGCGCCGCCCGCTGCTGTTTGTCTTCTTATTATCCTCTTTGGAATATCTCTCCCAGTTCGAGCGCAAACGCCCTTGGGATTTGTTGCTGTGACTGCTTGCAGAGTGGCCGATACGAGGTGGGTCAACGGGGACTTCGGTGGTCCACCCATTCCAGAACAGGGTTCTCGAGACTTCGCGATCCCTAACGGTCCTTGCACGATTCCCAGCACGGCAGCAGCTTATTCGCTGAATGTCGCAGTAGTTCCACACGGCCCGTTGGGGTACCTAACTGTGTGGCCTACGGGACAGCAACGGCCACTGGTGGCCACGCTGAATTCCCTAGATGGTCGAATCAAGGCCGATGCCGTCATCGTGCCAGCAGGAAGCAACGAAGCTATCAGCGTATTTGCCACGAATACAACCGACGTTGTGCTGGATATTAACGGCTACTTTGTGCCAGCCACCGATCCATCCGCATTTGGCTTCTTTCCGCTCACGCCCTGCCGTGTCGCTGACACGCGCAAGGATACCTTCCCCTCGGGCCTGGGACCGCCGTACTTGACTGGCCACCAGGAACGCGCCTTTCCCATACTCAGTGCGACTACGTGCAACATCCCTTCCAGCGCTATTGCCTATTCGCTGAACTTCGCCGTCGTTCCCCATGGCCCGCTGGGTTATATGACGGTCTGGCCTACCGGGCAAGATAGGCCTACGGTTTCAACCCTGAACGACATTCCCGGAACGATTATCGCCAATGCAGCGATTGTGCACGCAGGTACCGGCGGTGACATCTCGGTTTACCCGACCAACGACACGGACTTAGTCATTGACGTCAACGGCTACTTCGCACCGCCCGCATCGGGCAGCTTGTCGCTCTACGTCCTTTCCCCTTGTCGAGTGTTGGATACCCGTCAAACCACAGGTGCGTTCAGTGGCAGGCTTCCGGTGGACATCGTGGATAGCTTTTGCGCTGTACCCAATGCCGCGCAGGCATTCGTGCTGAATGCCTCGGTTGTCACACAAGGGGCTCTTGGATACCTAACATTATGGCCGGACGGCCAAGATCAGCCCCTAGTCTCGACGTTGAACGCCCTTGACGGATCCATCACCAACAACATGGCGATTGTGCCCACGACCAATGGATGGATTGATGCGTTTGCATCCGGTACTACGCAGTTGATACTGGACATTTTCGGCTATTTCGAGGCGATCACGCCAGGCCTCCCCCTGCCGTGCACGGGCCCGCCCGAACCTCCCATAACGGGGGTCATAAATTGGTCACAGTTTCGCTATCTGCCCTCCCACACGGGTTGCAATCCGCATGAAACTGTTCTCAGCCCCGCCACGGTCGTAAACCTCGGTTTACGCTGGAAGCACGCGACGGGAAACAATGTCGAGTCTTCGCCGGCGGTGGCCAACGGCGTGGTATACGTCGGGGGGGGCGGTGACAATAAGGTATACGCTTTGAATGCCAGCACCGGAGCACTCGTGTGGCAGTACACGACGGGGAACAGTGTCTTTTCTTCGGTGGCGGTGGCCAACGGCGTGGTGTACGTCGGGTCCTATGACAGTAACCTGTACGCCTTGAACGCCAGCACGGGAGCACTCCTGTGGCGGTATACGACGGGGGGCTTTGTCTCTTCTTCGCCGGCGGTGGCCAACGGCGTGGTGTACGTCGGGTCCGGTGACAATAACGTGTACGCCTTGAATGCCAGCACTGGAGCACTCCTGTGGCAGTACACGACAGGGGACTTTGTCGGGTCTTCGCCGGCGGTGGCCAACGGCGTGGTGTACGTCCATTCCAGTGACAATAACGTGTACGCCTTGAACGCCAGCACGGGAGCACTCGTGTGGCGGTACACGACGGGGAGCTATGGCTCTTCTTCGCCAGCGGTGGCCAACGGTGTGGTGTACGTCGGGTCCGATGACAATAACGTGTACGCCTTGAATGCCAGCACGGGAGCCCTCCTCTGGAAGTACACGACGGGGGGGGTTGTCGAGTCTTCGCCGGCGGTGGCCAACGGCGTGGTTTATGTCGGGTCCTATGACAGTCACTTGTACGCCTTGAACGCCAGCACGGGAGCCCTCCTGTGGCGGTACACGACGGTGGACTATGTCGGGTCTTCGCCGGCGGTGGCCAACGGCGTGGTGTACATCGGGTCCGAGGAGAATAACGTGTACGCCTTGAACGCCAGCACGGGAGCCCTCCTGTGGCAGTACACGACGGAGAACGAATTCTATTCTTCGCCGGCGGTGGCCAACGGCGTGGTGTACGTTGGGAACGGGGACGGTAACGTGTACGCCTTTGGTTTGTAGGCTGGCCCACCGCTGCCAAACGTTCATTTCCCCACGTAGTTCATGCGAGGGCTCACTAGATAATTATGGGCTATCGATTTCAATGCGATCTCTGTATGCGAGGAGAACGTAACCAGCAAAGGCAAGTTTAGCTGGAGATGTGATTGACGATCCCAGAGATCCAATGGTTTCGCTAATGGTCATGTGATCCTCCGCCCTTTAATTTTGGAGACACACGGCGTAACAGGCGGCGGCCCAGCTTAGTACTCCGGAGGGTGCTCTAAGCTTCTTGTGCTTGGGTGGGGTAGGTCTGTAATTTTCGCGGATCGTAGAAACGAACTCCGCGAGTACGCCGCACAGATTTACTCATTCCCGCGTCGCACACCGTGACATGAAACCAAAATCCCCACCCGAGCAAAATCAGCTTGGATGGGGGCACGCACAAAATCGGAGCCCAGACCGCCCGGCGTCCGGCGATTGGAGCGAATCCTGCCAGCCATTTCGGTCAAGAGAAATTCTTGCCGCACTTTGTCGGCATTAGTATGAGAAATGGAGGTATCGTCCGGTATGTTTACCTCGCAGCCGATTGGATTTGTGGGTAGTCCGTACAAGGACGCGAACGAGGTTCCCAAGGGTCTTGGCGCTAAACACGAGGCGGATGGTGTGCTCAAAATCCTGCCTGATTTTGAGGCGGGGCTGACCGACATCGAGGGCTTCTCGCATCTCATCGTCATTTGGGAGTTCGATCGCTCCCATGGGTTCGAATTGCTCGGTACACCGCCTTCCGACAATAAGCCACATGGTGTGTTTGCCACGCGATCTCCGCGCCGTCCGAACCCGATTGGGATGACCATCGTCGAGTTGCGTCGCCGCGAAGGCACCCAGCTGCACGTTCGGGGCGTCGATATGCTAAACGGAACACCTATTCTCGATATCAAACCTTACCTGTCCAGCATTCCCTCCGAAAAATTACGCCGCGGGTGGCTTGACGAAGCTGAAGCACGACAGAGGTGATATTCGCGGAATAGACCATCACCTGGACTTTCGCAAAGGCGGCCAAAGGATGTGGCGTGACGGGGTTTGAAGGGGCACGGCTTTCAGCTGTGCCCTGTGAAACCGTTGTCATTGTGCTGGCTTCACCTTGTGATCGCCGGAGTGCGCTGATCGTCCTCCTGGAGCGGTAAACTGACTTGCAGCCCTAGTCCCATGACACCAATTCAGCCAACTATCCCAACCCCGATCGAGCCGCTTCGCGACCTGTTTGAGATCCCGGATGACATCACCTACCTGAACTGCGCCAGCATGGCGCCGCAGTTGCGGTGCGTAACCGAGGCCGGACTGCGCTCGGTTCGCGCGAAAGCATCGCCTTGGACTTTATCCGGTCCAGAGTGGTTTGCAGGTTCCGAAGAGTTGCGCGCTCTTGCCGCACGAGTGATGGGAACCGACTGCGACGCTGTTGCGCTGGTTCCGGCTGCCAGCTATGGAATCGCGACGGCGGCGGCGAACTTGCCGCTCTCGCGCGGTCAGACAATCGTCATCCTCCATCAGCAATTCCCGTCGAACGTTTATGCCTGGTATGAACTGGCAAAGGAAAACGGCGGACGCGTTGTGGTCGCGCAGCGCGAACCCGGAGTGGACTGGACCGAAGCTCTGCTCGGCGCGATCGACGAAAATACGGCGATTGTTGCCGTGCCTCAATGTCACTGGACGGATGGAAGCAAAGTCGACCTTGAGCGCGTCGGACAGCGTGCACGCGACGTTGGCGCCGGCCTGGTGATCGATGCGAGCCAATCGCTCGGGGCCAGCCCGCTGAATCTGGAGCGAATCCAGCCGGACTTCCTGACAGCGGTGGGATATAAATGGCTGCTCGGGCCGTATGGACTTGGATATCTCTATGTCGCTCCAAAATGGCGGGAATCGGGTGTGCCGCTTGAGCAGTCGTGGATCGCGCGTGAGGGAAGTGACGATTTTTCCCGGCTGGTTGACCACACCGACGCGTACCGGCCAGGTGCGCGCCGCTTCGATATGGGCGAGTCTCCGCAATTTGTATTGGCGCCGATGGCGATTGCCGCTCTCCAGCAAATCCTGGCGTGGGGCGTGGAGCGAATCCAGCACACACTCTCGTTGCTGACGGAAAAAGTCGCGCAGCTCGCCGCAGACATTGGCTATTCGGTTCTGCCTGCTGGGCAACGATCCGCGCACATGATCGGTATCCGGCCCGCGCGGGGTATTCCGGCCGAGCTACCTCATCTTCTCCATGAAGCCAAAGTATTTGTGAGCGTCCGCGGAGATTCAATCCGCATCGCACCTTATTTGTACAATGATGCCGGCGACATTGAGAGGCTGTTTGAAGTGTTGCGAAAGGCAGAGCAGTAAATGACGATCAGAATGCGAAATTGAAGGCGTCGCTATGCCGGTGATTATCTCCATGCTCCGCGGCGTCAACGTCGGAGCGCACCACCGGATGAAGATGGACGCGCTCCGAGCGCTGTACGAATCGCTTGGATTGCGAGACCCACAAACCTATGTGCAGAGCGGCAACGTTGTTTTCAGAACCGACAAGCGAGACCTCGTTGCACTGGCCAAGCGGATCGAAGACGCAATCGAGAAGGGCTTCGATTTTCGTCCCTCGGTAATTCTGCGGACCTCTTCCGAACTGCGAGACGTGATTGCGAGAAACCCATTCGCGAAGCGACGCGACATTGAGCCAAGCAAGCTTCTGGTAAACTTCCTCGCCAGCGATCCCGGCACAGCAGTTCGCGACAAGGTGCTGAGCTCTCAATACCGACCCTGAGGAATTGCGAATGGATGGTCGCGAGCTCTACATCTATTTTCCCAACGGCATGGCGCGCCCAAAAATGTCCTGGGCGGTCCTTGAGAAGACGCTGAAGACGCCAGGAACGGGTAGAAACTGGAACAGTGTCGAAAAGTTGCTCGAAATGGCGGAACGACTCGAAGCCTCCGAATGACCGGCACCGCGATTCAGTCCATTCCATGTTCTATTTCTTAAAGTGATAGCAAATTTAAGCTTGGCCGAGAACGGGTGTCCCCGTTAAATTTGAATCCCTCCAGCAGAGCGGTCATCCATTCCACCATCTCTCGGTCGGCCCCGCAATTGAATCTACCGTTGTGATGGAGAAGATCTCATGAGTACTGGATTCGTGGTGTTGCTGACGTTTGGTATTGGCATAGTGGCGGGCCTGCGGGCCTTTACGGCGCCAGCGGTTGTGGCCTGGGCCGCCCATTTGGGTTGGATCAATCTTTCCGGCTCTCCGTTAGCCTTCATGGGATCTATCTGGGCGGTCTGCATCCTTACCATTCTGGCACTGGTCGAATATGTTACCGACCAACTTCCCAGCACTCCCGCCCGTACCGTTCCCATGCAGCTCGGTGCGCGAATCGTGACGGCTTTGCTTTCCGGTGCATGCCTCGGGATCGCAGGCGGCGCATCGCTTTGGTTGGGAGCCATAGTCGCGGCCATCGGCGCACTCGCAGGAACGTTTGGCGGATATCGCGCGCGCATCGGCTTGAGACAGGCGCTGCATGCTCCGGACATTGCCATCGCCGTTCCTGAAGATCTGATCGCGATCGGATTGGGACTGCTTATCGTCTCGCGCTTCTGAAGTCAGCCGAGTTGTTGCGGGAGTCTGAGACTCTCTGCCGATAGGCGTGGTCTCCCCAACGACTCACTCTTTCCAGGGTTGGGATACATTCAATTCCGGGCGTACTTATGACCACTCCACAGCAATACGATGCCATCGTGATCGGCTCCGGGCAGGCCGGTAAACCTCTTTGCACTGCACTGGCTGAAGCGGGGATGCACACCGCTATCATCGAGCGCAAGGATGTCGGCGGTACCTGCGTCAACGAGGGATGCACTCCCACCAAGACCATGGTCGCCAGCGCTCGCGTCGCTTACCTAGCGCGGCGAGGTGCTGATTATGGCGTTCACACCGGAGACATCCGCATCGACATGGAGCGTGTCCGGCAGCGCAAGCGCGATATCGTGAAAAGTTTCCGCGATGCCGGCCAGGCACGCATCGAGCAGACCGCCAATGTCGAGTTGATCTTCGGCGACGCGAGTTTCACCGGCGCCAAGTCTCTGCTGGTCCGGCTGAAAGACGGCGGGCAACGAGCGCTCACCGCCGACAAGATCTTCATCAACGCGGGGGCGCGGCCATCTGTACCCGCGCTCGGCGGCCTCAAGACCGTACCGTTTCTCGACAGCACTTCCATCATGGAGTTGGACGCAGTTCCGGAACATCTGCTCGTTCTCGGAGGGGGATACGTTGGACTGGAATTTGGGCAGATGTTTCGCCGCTTCGGGAGTCGCGTGACCATCGTCCAGTCCGGCGACCAACTGCTCAACCGCGAGGACCCGGACATCGCCCAAGAAGTCGCCAAAATTCTGCAGCAGGACGGCGTTGAGGTCTTACTGAACGCGAATGCGAATCGCGTGAGCCAGTCCGACGGCAGTATTCGACTGGAGGTCCAACAACAAGGCCATTCCACCGCCGTTGCCGGTTCGCATCTGCTGGTTGCCACCGGGCGAGTGCCTAACTCCGACACGCTGAATCTTGCGGCGGCTGGGGTGCAAACGGATGAACACGGCTTCATCCAGGTGAACGGCCGCCTCGAAACTACGGCGAAGGGCATCTACGCACTCGGAGACATCAAGGGCGGTCCCGCGTTTACGCATATCTCGTACGACGACTTTCGTATCATCCGCACCAACCTCATCGAGAAGGGAAGCGTGACAACCGACGGGCGGCTGGTGCCGTACACGGTCTTTATCGACCCGCAACTCGGCCGCGTTGGCATGACCGAAACGGAAGCTCGGGCGCAGAAGCGCAACATTCGTGTGGCCAAGCTACCTATGACCTCTGTCGCACGCGCCCTTGAGGTGGATGAATCACGCGGCTTCATGAAGGCCATCGTGGACGCCGAAACTAATCAGATCCTGGGCGCGGCGATGCTGGGCATCGAGGGTGGCGAAACCATGTCGGCGCTCGAGATTGCAATGATGGGAAAGCTCCCCTACACCGCGTTGCGTGATGGCGTCTTCGCGCATCCCACTCTGGCGGAATCGCTGAACAACTTGTTCACGGCAATGGATAGCGGCAAGTAGAGCGTCACGGAGAGATCACAGCGAGCATAGACCGATCAAAAATCAAGCCAGCTATTTTCTCAGCCGTCAAACGCCTCATTCCCTCTTCTCGGCATGGGCGCGAAATCTGATACTTCCCTGAACTGCGAACATCCAACACAGTAGTGTTTAATTTCTTCTTGCTTCCCATACACATTCCATGAGCATGATTGAATCGCAAGCCGGGCTGTCGCCGCTCTCTGAGTCCAGCAAGGTAACAGAATTGCTTCGCCTGGAAGACGTCACTAAAACCTACGTCACCGATGGACAGAGCGTTCATGCGTTGAATAGTATTTCGCTCACGGCGCACGCTGGCGAATTCATTGCGTTGGTCGGGCGCAGCGGATGCGGCAAGTCAACCTTGCTGAACCTCGCTGGAGCCATGGACTTCCCGACCTCTGGTCGAGCCTTGCTGGACGGAGTCTCCACCACAGATTTGAACGAAATGGGCCTGACCCGCCTCCGTCGCGAGAAGGTCGGGTTCATCTTCCAGTCGTTCCAATTGCTGAATACGCTCTCGGTTATCGAAAACGTTGAGTTGCCGCTGCTGCTCGCGGGCCACGACGAGACTCGAGAGAGCGCGCTAAAGCAACTCCAGCTCGTCGAACTTGCTGAGTTGCAATCCCGCATGCCTCATCAACTCTCCGGTGGACAGATGCAACGTGTTGCGATTGCCCGCGCGATGGTACACGCCCCAAAGCTTTTGCTGGCCGATGAGCCTACTGGCAATCTCGACACCGTCACCGGAAACATAATTCTCGAGCTGCTGCGCCGTATCGCCGACGAGCACAAGACGACGATTCTGATGGCGACCCACAGTCTCGAGTCGGCCAGCTTCGCCGACGCTGTGGTGAGAATGCGCGACGGCAAGATCCAGGAGATCACGCGGTCCTAACATGCCCCGCTTACGCCTCTTTCACCGGCTGATCGTTCGCCCGTTTTTTCGCGAGCCGCTTCGTGCCGCACTGATCGTGCTGGCGGTGGCGTTGGGTGTTGCCGTCGTGCTCGCAATTGAACTCGCTGGCGGCGCCGCTGCGGGATCATTCCGCTCGTCGATCGAAACTCTCACCGGCAATGCCGACCTGGAAGTCACCGCGGTCGGTGGAGTTCCAGACGAAGTTGTCGGTCGGCTAGCGACTCTTCCGTACGCCATCCAGGTTCGCCCCCGCATCGAAGACTACGCGGTAGTACCCGCGACAGGTCAGACCGTACCGCTGATTGGGTTGGATCTGATCGCGGTCCATCCCGGCGATCTCGATTCTGTAGACGGTAACCTGGCCGGCGGCGAAGCATTGCGGGAGGTGGCACGAGAAGACGGTGTCTGGGCCAGCGAACATCTTGGCGCGAAATCTGGCGACAAACTGCGACTGCAGATCAACGATCGCACCTCCGAATACGTGGTTCGTGGAATTCTCAAGGATTCGGGCGACGGCGGTAGCCTGGTCATCATGGACCTTGCGACCGCGCAGCGTGCTTTGCAGCGTGATGCGCGGGTCGATCGCGTGTTGCTCAAGGTGCCTTCGACACCTTCCGTGGATCAATGGGAACAACGGATCCGCCCGTCTTTGCAGGCAGGCGTGGAACTTCGCCGTGAAGGCACTCAGACCGACGAGAACCGACGCATGCTCAGCGCATTTCGCTGGAACCTCCGCATCTTGAGTTACGTGGGGCTGGTGGTGGGCGCCTTTCTCATCTTCAACACCATCTCCGTCTCGGTGGTGCGTCGCAGACCCGAGATCGGAATTGTGCGCGCGCTGGGCGCGAGCCGCACAGACGTACTCGCAGCTTTCCTCGGCGAAGCCATGTGCTTCGGAGTCGCGGGTGGGCTGCTCGGAATTGTCTTGGGACGCGTTATGGCGACGGGAGCGGTGCGTCTGCTGGGCGCGACGGTACAGAATCTTTACGTGAGTAGCCGTCCGGGCGCGATTGAGCTGACGCCAGGGATCGTAGCCTTGGGCATGTTGATTGGCCTCGGCATGTCGCTCGCCTCGGCCGCTTCTCCCGCGCGGGAAGCATCATTCGTCTCACCCATCGAGGCGATGGCTCGTGGCGAGCGCGAATACGCCGCCCGCGTTCACAAATCTCGCGATCTCTGGATAGCGATGGTTCTCGCACTGCTTGGTACATTGGCGTCGCAGGCTCCCGCAATTGAGGGCAAGCCGTTCTTCGGGTACGCTGCAGCACTGCTGATGATCGCCGCGTCTGCATTTGCCATTCCAGCCCTGGTCAGCGGCCTGACCGCTGTTTCGTCCGGACTTCTGCGACGCATGCTTGGCATCGAAGCGATGCTGGCTTCGCGCAGCCTGGCATCTTCGCTGCGTCGCACGTCCGTACTCGTGGGTGCGTTGTCAACGGCTATAGCCATGACAACCTCGGTGGGAATCATGGTTGGCAGTTTTCGCCAGACCGTGCAAGTTTGGATGGACGATCAGCTCAAAGCCGACCTGTTTCTTCGACCCGCGGGAGATCCGGCCTCGGACCGCTATCCCACGCTTGATCCATCTTTGGCCGACAAGATTGCAGCGCTGCCCGGCATCGCGGGCGTCGATCGCTTTCGTGGTTATGACATCAGCTACCAGGGGCTGCCGGCGACACTCGGTTCGGCCGACACGACCGGCAGCCACGATCTCGCGAAGATTCGCTTCCTGTCGGGCCGCCCCAGCAGCGTGGTAGACGCGGAACTGCGCAGCGGAGACAACGCCGTGGTCAGCGAGCCCTTCGCCAACAAGCATCATGTGCGAGCCGGGGACTCCATTACGCTTCCGCTGGGACAAGCGCGCGTGAGGTTTCGCGTGGTGGATGTTTTCTATGACTACGGCAGTGAGAAGGGATTCATTGTCGTTGAGCGGTCTACTCTGCTGCATTATCTGCCCGATCCCGCACCTTCCAGTATTGGTGTCTATGTAGCTGGCGGTGCGAACGTGGATGACGTCAGAGCAGAAGTGGAGAAAGCCGTCGCCGGACGAAACGTGCTGATCTTTACCAATCGCAATTTGTGGGCCGAGGCCATCCAGATCTTTGATCGCACCTTTGCGATTACCTATGCGCTCGAACTGGTCGCCATTATCGTTGCCATCATCGGGATTGCCGGTGCGCTGCTGGCGCTGGTGATCGACCGGCGGCGAGAGCTGGGACTCCTGCGCTTCCTGGGCGCGGCCGTCTCACAGATTCGCAAGCTCATCCTGGTGGAAGCGGGATTGATAGGTTTGCTCGCCAACGTGGCGGGGCTGCTGCTCGGCATTGTGCTTTCGATGTTATTGATTTTCGTAATTAACAAGCAGTCTTTCGGATGGACGATTCAGTTTCACTGGCCGGTTGCCGTGCTGCTTGCATCTCTGACCCTGGTGTACATCGCTACCGTTCTCGCCGGGTTCTATCCGGCGAGGATGGCCACGCGGTTAAACCCGATCGAGGTGGTGCATGAGGAGTAGCTGGCTAACCGCACTCCTACTGATTCTGTCGGCGATACCGCTCACGGCGCAATACCAACAGGCGCTTCCAGGCTATCACTATCAGTTTCCTCGCGATCACTTCGATCATCCCGCTTATCGGACGGAATGGTGGTACTACACGGCCAACCTCAAGTCGGCGGATGGCCACAAATTCGGCTTCGAGTTGACCTTCTTTCGCCAAGGTGTGAACCGTGATCATCCCAAAACCACCGATTGGGACATCCATGACATCTATCTTGCTCACCTGGCGCTCAGCGATCTGGACGGTGGACGCTTTTATCAAACCCAACGTGTGAATCGTGCAGGTCCGGGATTGGCGGGCGCCAGCGAGCAACTGGCGAAGCTGTGGAACGGCAACTGGCAAGTGCAATGGACGACGGGAGGACAAGAACTTCAGGCGATTGCGGACAACTTCGCATTGCATCTGATCATGAAGTCGCGCAAGCCTCCTATCATTCACGGCAAGAATGGCGTCAGTCAGAAATCGGCAGGTGCGGGGCAGGCCTCACATTACATTTCATTCACGCGCTTGTTGACCAGCGGTTCCGTCGAGTTAAACGGTAAGACGTACCAGGTGGAAGGCACAGCGTGGATGGACCACGAGTTCTTCACTCATCAGCTCGACGCGAGCGAGAGTGGGTGGGACTGGCTAAGCCTGCAACTCGACGACAACACTGAACTGATGCTGTACCGGTTCCGCCACAAGGACGGCAGCGTCGATCCCTTTTCAGCCGGAACCTATGTGAATGCGAACGGTCAATCGACCTTCCTGGGCGTCTCCGATTTTTCCATGCGCCCTGGCGGCCAGAGCTACGCGAGCGCAGATACACATGCTGTCTACCCTATTGCGTGGCGGGTTGTGGTGCCGTCGCTGGGACTGGATCTGCAAATCGCGACGCCACTCGCTTCGCAAGAGTTAGTGACTCCCGGGAACGTGAGCCTTTCTTATTGGGAAGGGGCGATTGCGATCAATGGCACACTTAACGGTGCATCCGCAAGAGGGGTTGGATATCTCGAAATGACCGGCTATGCCCGCCCACTCGGACACTAGTGTCTGCTTGCAGAAATTCGTGTTCGTTGGAACAGCAGTCCCGAACCAGACTGTAGAGCGGCGCTTTATTTAGCGCCGCGTTTCGGGCTGCAACTCAATTCGGAGACTTGAACGGGGCGCTGCAACGCGGTCCTGAAGAGACTGTGTCGCAGCCTCTGCTGTCCCTACGGGACTCGGTTTCACTTTCCACTTTACCCAGTGCTGAAGCGCTGGGTAAAGATCTTTCGCCCCATTCGGGGCTGATTCTTGCCCGCGTCATTCCACTGCCGCAAACCCATACGAAGTTGCGACACAGTCTCTGAAGGTCCGCTCTACCGCCCGCGAGATCGGGCGTTGGAACCGATCGCGAATTTCTCCAAGCAGGCACTAGGCTTGTCACACGCGTTGCTTTTCCAGTGTTATGCTGATAGCAAATCCTGCAGCATTGCCGTATTAGTTGGGCCAAACGGCGAGTAGCAGACCCCATGCTCCAGAAACGAATTGACGATCAGCCGACCATCTCGCGCGAGATGGTGCGCGAAGCGGAAGCCATTTTCCACGGACACCTGAAGCGAGTGGGCCTTAAACTCACCGGGCAGCGCGACGTCATTCTGCGCACGTTTCTCGACACGCGTGACCATCTTTCTACCGACGAACTGTATCGGCTGGTCAAGAAACACGACGACCGCATCGGATTTACGACTGTCTATCGGACTTTGAAGCTGCTGGCCGAGTGTAGGCTGGCCAGCGAAGTCGCCTTCAACGATGGCATCACTCGTTACGAACACCAGTACAATCGCCGCAACCATCACCACATGGTCTGCACCGAATGCGGCAGCTCGGTGGAGTTCTTCTCGCCCGAGATCGAACGCGTTGAGCAGGAAATTGGCCGCAAGAACAAGTATCTGCCGACGCGCCACACTTTCCAGATCTATGGCATATGCGAGAGATGCCAGAAAAAACAGAAGCGAACCCTGTCTTGAGGGCACAGAGTGGGAATCGAACAGGGCCCTTCATGACGTGGTACCTCGACTTCTGTTACCCCAAACTGCCTCAGAAAAGCCGATTCTGGTATCGTTCAATTCTGGTCCTTCGCGAAGGACACCGGTCTGGGTATGGAACGCATCGAGAAAACCGTTTTTCTCAGTTATCGCCGCACCAATGTTCCTTGGGCACTCGCTATTTTCCAGAACCTGACCCAGCACGGCTATGATGTCTTCTTCGATTACAACGGTATCGCCAGTGGCGACTTCGAGCGCGTCATACTCGGAAACATAACTGCGCGGGCGCATTTCCTTGTCCTGCTCACCCCCTCCGCGCTGGAGCGTTGCGACGACCCGGCAGATTGGTTGCGTCGCGAGATAGAGACTGCTCTAGCGAACCAGCGAAATATCGTGCCGCTGATGCTGGAAGGGTTCGACTTCGGTACGCCTAAAATCGCCAGTCAACTCACTGGCACGCTCGCCGCACTCAAGCGCTACAACGGACTAAGCATCCCGCCAGAGTACTTTATGGAGGCCATGGACCGCTTGCGCGGCAAGTACCTGAATGTGCCGCTGACTGCGGTGCTGCACCCGGCATCCCTCTCCGCACAACGAGCCGCTACAGAACAGAAGGCTGCGGCTAAGCGCGGCTCCGGCGGTCCAAGAAGAAGAGTTGACTGCCCAGCAATGGTTCGAGCGAGGGCTTGCTGCTGCCGACGTTGATGAAAAGCTGCGCTTTTACAGCGAGGCGATCCGGCTCAAGCCCGACTATGCCGCAGCCTTCAACAACCGGGGCTATTGCGCGCTGCGACAAAGGCGACGTGGAGGGCGCGCTGCAGGATTACAGCGAGGCCATCCGGCTCAAGCCCGACCTTGCCGCGCCTTCAACAACCGGGGCAATGCGCGCGCCGCCAAAGGCGACATGGAGGGCGCGCTGCAGGATTACACCGAGGCCATCCGGCTCAAGCCCGACTATGCCACGCCTTCAACAACCGGGGCATTGCGCGCCCGCCAAAGGCGACATGGAGGGCGCGCTGCAGGATTACAACGAGGCCATCCGGCTCAAGCCCGACTATGCCGACGCCTTCTACAACCGGGGCCTTGCGCGCAGCGCGAAAGGCGACGCGGAGGGGGCGCTGCAGGATCACAACGAGGCCATCCGGCTCGGATATGACCCGAGGATTAGATAAGAACCCTAGGCTAAATCTTTCCCGTTTCATAAACAGTGCTATTTACAACGGTTCTCCATCACCTTCCCAATTGACGCACGTCACAGCGTTTTGGTTCGCATTGCGCTACAAACGGAGATAGAAGAATGTATGGAAGCATCCCGCCGGCGCCGAATTGGCGGCGCGTGGCTCCGATCCCAGGCGAGAGAGCTTCCATCGAGTGACCCCACCGCGTGGGGAGAATGGTCGCGCAAGATGGCAACCGCACAGCTCAACCCGGTCGGGGTGGGCATCCACAGCGTGCTCATCGCGACAGACTTTTCCCGCTGCTCGACTGTGGCCGTGAATTTTGGCCTCGAACTGGCCCATGAATACCACGCCAAGGCCCATGTAGTATTCGTTTTGCCCAGTGACGACTTTCTGATTGCCGGTCCGGACGCCTATGTAGCCGCCAAAGATGCAGCTCGCCGCGACCTGCTGGAGCTAAAGGCCGAGTTGCGGAAAACCCACTCCTTTACCGAAGGAGAAGACTATCACCTGTTTCTGATGGAAGGAGACGTTGCGCAATCCATCCTGGACTGTGCGCGACAGAAGAAAGTTGACCTGATCGTTGTCGGCACCCATGGCCGCAGTGGCCTGGGCAAGATGCTGATGGGTTCGGTCGCGGAACGCGTCTTCCGGCAATCGCCGATGCCGGTGATGACTGTTGGCCCGCATCTGCATCGTTCGGCCCATGGTTTTGCGCCGCGAAACATCCTGCTGGCGGCCGATTTCACGCCGGCCGCGGAACGCGCCGCTCACTATGCCGCCGCCCTGGCCCGCGAGCACAAGGCGAAGTTGACGATGCTCCATGTGTTGGATCAGGCAGAACTGAGCGGTGTCGCCGACCGTGCCGAGGTCATGCAGGGAATTGAAGAGAAACTGACGGCTTTGATTGGAAAGGACGCTGAAGGTTTGCAGCTCTGCTGTCGAACCGAGGTCGGCAAAGTGGTACCCACGATCTTGCAGACTGAGTCCGAAATTGAAGCCGACTTGTTGGTGATGGGCGTGCGTCCCTGGTCGGGATTGCTCGATCGGCTGATGTGGCCACATGCCTACGAAGATTGTACGGGAAGCCGCATGCCCGGTCCTGACCGTGCGCGGCAAGATTTTGCAGCATTCCTAAGTCTTTTGATAACGGATAAGTCCTTTAATAACGAACATGATCGGAGATGCAATGTTACGTAGCGGTTTTGCGATTGACGAAACTTCGGCCCCAGCGATAACACCAGACCTGCTTACCGAAATGAAAAAGCAGGATATGAAGCAGGCGATCGTGGAGCGCTTCAGTTATCGCGCCAAGGCGGTTTCCGTGGAGACCGAAGTCCGGTCAAAAGAACGCTCGCCCTACTGGCAACCAGTCGACGAAGAGTGCTGATGGGCCGCTAGACGTTGCCCGGAGATCCGGGGCTTGTGACGCGGCCCGGAAAAGTCGAACGAACGTTTATTTCAGTTTTTCCGCCGACTCCACGAAATAAACCTGGCGCCCCGCGGCTGAGCGCCTCGATGCCAACGGCCCCGGTTCCAGCATAAAGATCAACCCACACACTGTCAGACAAGCTGCCTACGGCGGCAAGCACATCGAACAGCGTTTCGCGCAGGCGGTCGCTGGTGGGACGCAAATCGAGCCCCGGCCGCGATTGCAGAGACCGGCGGCGATATTGTCCGGCGATGATGCGCATCAGCGGTCCGCCTCTTTAGCCGCGGAACTGCTGCTCTGCCACGATAGTGCAGTCGACATGAAAGGCAGCACGACTCTCTCCATCCGCTCCCCGATGTGATCGTTGTGCGTGCCATTGTATTCGGAATAGGTGTGCGGAATGCCGAGCCTGGTCATCTCATGATCGAGCTTTCTGGCGCCAGTTACGATATCGCTATTTTCATCGAAACGCCCGACATCGAAACCCAGCGCATGCAGCCGCGGTTGTCCAGCGGCGTAGTGAGCTGTGATCTCGTCCAGCAAATTGGATTTCCAGCGGACGACCACCGCGGGCACCGGCTGGCCTTTCGCATCGAAGGGCCAGTCGACACCAAATGGCGGATTCGCAAGATCGGAAGAGAACGCCGCGGCCAACGCCAAATCAACTTGCGGCCCCATGCCGGCCTGGAATATCTCATTGAGAGTCTTAGCGCGTTGCGCTTTCACTACGCCGGGTCGATCCTGCTGCTCATCCCAGTAGCTGCAGCAAGGACTCATGCCGTACGCAGCGCTGAAGACTTCGGGATGATCCATGCTTATTCGCAACGCGCCGTATCCGCCCATGGAGTGCCCGGCAATGCCACGGCTACCCACCTGCGGCTGAGTGCGGTAATGTGCGTCGATGTAACTGATCAGGTCGCGTACAATGAAGTCCTCCCAGCCGCCGGAGAGCGCCGAGTTCGCGTAGAAGCTGCCGCCGAATCGGTTGAAGCTGTTCGGCATAACTACAATCATCGGCTGGATTGCGTGCTGTTGCAGCAGGCGATCCATGATCTCGGGCAGACCAACGTAGCTGGGATTCATCCAGCCGCGTTCGTCGCCGGTGTAGCCGTGCAGCAAGTACAGAACGGGATAGCGCCGGCTTCCAGAGTCGTAATCCGGTGGCAGATAGATGGAAACGGCGCGATCAGGCGAGTCCTTGACGCGATTGTTCTCCAACGCCGCGCTGTGCACCGTGATCGCAACCACCTGGCCGTGCGGCTTAGGATCGCGCGCAAGGGTGGCAATTGCGAGCGCAAGAATTAATCCTGCGGGAATCAGTTTTCCCATCGCCTCTTTTCATTTCTCCGACCCAACCCGCATCTTTTCGCACTACAACGTACTCGAACGGACCGCGAAGCTACGCTATTTACCTCGTTGCAAGGCTTCCCGGGCCAGTGCCAGTTGCGCACGCTGGGCAGCCGTCGCCTTTGGGTACTTCAGGTTCATTCCCTTCAGCGTATCTACCACAATGTCAGAGACGGTCAGATGCGTGAACCACTTATGATCGGCCGGAATGATGTACCAGGGCGCATGAGGCGTGCTGGTGTGGTTGATCATGTCCTCGTACGCCGCCATGTAGTCATCCCAGCGCTCGCGCTCATGCAAATCGGCTTCTGAAAACTTCCAGTTCTTCCCTGGGTCATCCAATCGCTCAAGGAATCGCTTCTCCTGTTCCTCTTTGGAGACGTTCAGGAAGAACTTCAGAATCACGGTTCCATTGCGAACCAAGTGGCGCTCGACGTCGTTGATCGACCGGAAGCGATGTTGCCAGAACTCCTTGCTGGGTCCGGTGAAGCCGGGCAGATGTTCGTGATTCAATAAATCAGGATGCACCCGTACCACCAACACCTCTTCGTAATAGGAGCGGTTGAAGATGCCAATGCAGCCGCGTTCCGGCAACTCGCGATACGTTCTCCACAAGAAGTCGTGGCTGAGCTCATGCTCGGACGGCGTCTTGAAGCTGAAAACCTCGCAGCCTTCAGGGTTGACCCCCGACATCACATGCTTGATGGTGCCGTCCTTTCCGGCCGCGTCCATGGCCTGGAGGATCAGCAGTAGGGCATAGGTATGCGAAGAATACAGAAGGTCCTGATACTGGGCCAGGCGCTCTACATTGTTCTTCAGCTTCGATTTGGCATGAGCGTGCGACTCATAGCCACCCTTGAAAGTGGGATCGAAATCGTTCAGCCGGATGCGCTTGCCGGGCGTCGCCATCATTGACTTGGTGTTCATACGACTCGACATGATACTTGGATTCCGGAGTCCAGCGCCAATTGGTACCTCGAGCACTCAGGCCACAGTTTTATCCTGTCGCGGCATCCAATGTGCGATACCTCGTAAGTTGGCAGCCTTCCAATTCTGGGGTAGAGTTTCTAACGCATGAGGAGGAATATGCATAGAACCTGCAGAATTCCAGACTTGTTTTTCGTGGTTCTGTCCTGTTTCGCGGTCGCGGGCTTAGGGCAGCAAACGTCGCCCGCCTTGTCCAGCGGTCAATCTGTCCAGACCCAACCAAACGGCGCTGCGCAATCTCAGGAAGCAAATGAGACCCTGAGCCCAGAGAGTCAGAACCGGCTCATCAAAGAGGTCCGCCACGAGTTGATCATGCTGCCGTACTACGGCGTGTTCGACAATCTGGCCTTCCGCATCGACGGGCGTACCGTTATTCTGGAAGGACAGGTCGTGAACCCAGTTACGAAATCCGGCGCTGAGAACTCCGTGAAGCACATAGAAGGCGTCGAGAAGGTGATCAACAACATTGAGGTGCTTCCGCCCAATCCGACGGACGACCGCATCAGAATGGCGGTTTACCAAAGCATCTACAGCTACGGGCCGCTCTTTAAGTATGGGCATATGGCGGTTCCACCCATTCACATCATCATAAAGAGTGGACGCATTACGCTCGAAGGCGTAGTGGACAGCGAAACCGACAAGAACCTGGCGGGCATGCGCGCGAATCAGGTCCCCGGCACCTTTCAGGTCACGAACAATCTTAGAGTTGTGAATAGCGGCGGCCAAGGCAAGAAAAAGTAGACGCCAAGGCGGTTTCACACTTGATGTATAGGGGGAACACCGCTTTAGCGGCGCAGTTAAGATCCGGACATGAGCCGACTTTAGCCACGGAGTGACGGAAACATTGCCTCAGGCGCTGAGGGCAAGGAACGCGGGGATCAGCAATACGCCGTCAGACACTCACTGGCGTGCGAACGATTTCTACCGAGCACCTGGCATGGCGAGCGACAAATTCTGCCACGCTTCCAAGCAAGAAACGCTGGATGCCTCTCTGCCCATGCGAACCAACCACGATCAGATCGGCACCCCACTCGGCTGCGGAATCGATGATACTTTCTCTGATGTCACCTAACTGCACGGCGGTGTCCACCTTGAATCCTGCACTACGCAACTGCTTCGCAATTCGCTCGACCAACTCGCGGGCTGGCTTCTTCTGATCTTCCAACTCAGGAGCGTAACCTGCCGCCATTTGCGGGGGAGCCGAGGGCGCAATCGGCTGCAGCACATGCAGGACCCGGACCTCTGTATTCTCAGTCCGAAACTGCGTGACAACAGCCCGTAGCACATCCCCAGAGGATTTCGACTCGTCAATTCCCATTAGGATTTTCATGACTCCTCCTCCTCAACCAATAATAGGGTATCCACCGCAAAACTAAATACTCTTCTCTTCACCCTCGCTGGTGAATCTACTTTACGGATGCCCTGGATGCCAGCACGTTTCTGCATTACTCAGAGCCGTCTATTCCTTATTCTTCAAAGCAGGGCCCGCCATCATGTCCAATCGACTGGTGGTCTCTGATGTTATGGCTTAACCGGTGGTAGGCTTTCTCCAGGGCATCTCGCTCCTCGTCGGGCAAGTTCGGATCTTCCAGTTTGGTGACAATCTCGTCGAATTCTCCCTCAAGCCGCTCGAGTTCTTCGCAAAGCATGGCGACCTCCGTTTCATGATCGCGTTCGATTCGCGGAAGTTCGTGAATGTTAATACATCGGTCGTGGGATCGAGCTTTCCAGCCCGGGCTACCCATCCCGGACAGGAAGGTCCCTCTTCAAGACCGCCCAGACAACAAATAACGTTCGCAAACACTAGCTATGCACCGGCTCTCGCGACCAATTCCTTTTTTCCGAGACCCAGGATCCTGTGCTTTTGGCCCACCTTCTTGAAAGCCTCGATCGCAAAGTCCAGTTGACGCTTTTCGTGCGCGGCAGACAATTGCGTGCGAATACGAGCCTGTCCTTTAGGCACAACAGGAAAGAAGAAGCCGACCGCATAGACGCCTTCGTCGAAAAGGTCGCGGGCGAAGTCTTGTGCCAGCTTGGCGTCGTAGAGCATGACCGGCACGATTGGGCTCTCGCCCTCCTTGATGTCGAATCCGGCATCCTTAAGCAGACCGCGCCAGTACTTGGCATTCCATTCCAGCCTGTCGCGGCGCTCCGTATTGGCGGTGATTAGCTCCAGCACCTTAAGGGCACCCGCCACAATGACGGGCGCGACGGAATTGGAGAACAGAAATGGACGGGCCCGCTGGCGGCACATTTCCACCAACTCGCGACGTCCGCTGACACAGCCGCCGGACGCGCCGCCCAGCGCTTTGCCCAGCGTCGTGGTGATCACGTCAATCTTCCCCAAGACTCCACAATGCTCGTGGGTCCCGCGGCCGGTGCGGCCGATGAAACCGCTGGCGTGCGAGTCGTCCAGAAAGACCATGGCGTCATACTTCTCGGCGAGTTCAACGATCTCATCGAGCTTTGCCATATCGCCGTCCATAGAGAAGACGCCGTCGGTGATGATCATCCTGGAGCGCTTGTCCATATGCTCCTGCAGCTTCTCTTCCAGATGCCCCATGTCGGAATGCTTGAAGGTGTCCTGCATGGCTTTGCAGAGGCGCATCCCGTCGACGATGGAGGCATGCACGAGCCGGTCCGCAATCATCACGTCCTGCTCATTCAGGCAAGCCTCGAAGAAGCCGGCGTTCGCGTCCATGCAAGAAGGGAAGAGAAGCGTGTCCTCGGTGCCGAGAAAGTCCGTGAGCCGGTTCTCGAGTTCGCGATGAATGTCCTGCGTGCCACAGATGAAGCGCACCGACGACATCCCATAGCCGCGGCTGTCCAACCCGGCGTGCGCTGCGGCGATTACCTCGGGATGGCTGGACAGTCCCAGGTAATTGTTCGCGCAAATATTTATGCACTTCTTAATTCCCGAGCCGATCGGAAACTCCACCTCAATTTCCGACGACTGCGGGGAGTGGATATAGCGCTCTTCCTTGAAGAGACCGGCAGCCTTGATCACGTCGACCTCGGCTTGATAACGATTGCGAAATGCATTAATGAAGGCCATGACGTTCCTCGATAATCATGTTGTGAGTGCTGTACTGGTGGTCCAGACGCCTCATCCAGCGCCCTGGACTCAAGCGACCTCGATCTCTGTCCGACGCAACCGCGTCCTCAAACGGTGATGGTTTGTGCTTTCTGAAACCGGTGTACCAGCGCAACAATGCTCTGCACGGTATCGAAGGCATCAGGTGTAGCACAGGAATCGGGAATCTGAATGTTGCACTTCTTTTCCAGGAAGCGCTTGAGCGACACCATCGAGAACGAATCTACAATCCCTCCCGAAATCAGCGGGGTGGTCTCAGTGATTTCGCGGTCGTCGCCCTCCTCGAGATATTCCCGGATTACGTAATCGCGAACTAGTTTAGTGATTTCGTCCATGATCGTTCTGTCCTGTTTGATCGGTTATTGCCTTAGTCGTCCATGACGGTGGAGAGGTCCCCCACCGGCTCGTTGAACTCTTTACAGCGCAGGATACGGCGCACGATTTTCCCGCTACGAGTTTTTGGCAGCGAGTCAACGAACTCAATCTCCTGCGGCATGGCCAGCGGCGAGAGCCGCTTGCGAATGTGGTTCATAATTTCCAGTTCCAGATCGTCGGTCGGTTCATAGCCCCGCTTAAGAGTTACGAATGCCTTCACCACTTCCATATTGACTGGGTCGGGCTTGGCGACCGCAGCTGACTCGTACACAGCGGGGTGCTCCAGCAGCGCAGACTCGATCTCGAAGGGCCCGACGAGATGTCCCCCGGTGTTGATGACGTCATCGTCGCGACCCAAGAACCAGTAGTAGCCATAGGCGTCGATGGAGGCACGATCACCGCACAGATACCAGCCGTTCTTGAACTTCGCCTTGAAGCCAGCTTCGTTGTTCCAATAACCTCGGATCTGGGACGGCCAGCCGGGACGTAACGCGATCAGTCCCGCGATCCCCGGCTCGGTGATGGGTTCGTACGTCTTCGTGTTCAGGACCGCTGCGGTAATTCCTGGGAATGGTTTACCCATGGAACCGGGCTTGATCGGCATCCCGGGAAAATTAGTGATCACGATGCAGCCAGTTTCGGTTTGCCAGAAAGTGTCGTGGAAGGGCTTGCCGAAAGCCTTCTGCGACCAGAGAACGGCCTCGGCATTGAGTGGCTCCCCCACGCTTGCCAGGTGGCGGAGGCTGGAGTGATCATGCCGGCGCACAACGTCGAAGCCTTCCTTCATCAGCAACCGGATCGCCGTAGGCGCCGAATACCAAACCGTAACCCGGCGCTTCTCGATGAACTCGTACCATCGCTTCGCGTTAAAGCCGGCATCGAGCACCACCTGCGTCGTGCCGTTCGACCACGGGCCGATGATGCCATACGAGGTGCCGGTGACCCAGCCAGGATCGGCGTTGCACCAGTAGATGTCATCCGGCTGCAGGTCCAGTACCCATTTCGTCGTGAGGTACTGCGAAATGATGGAATAATGCACGTGCTGCGCGCCTTTGGGCTGGCCGGTCGTGCCGGAGGTGTAATGCAGAACCGAGGGCGACTCGGCTAGCGTCGGGTAAACCGCGAAGTCCTCGACCCTTTGCGCCCGCTCCATGTGGAACGACACTTCGCGCGGTTGCAGCGCAGAGTCGTCCGCATCCACAACGATGATGTTCCGCAAGTTCGGGAGTTGCTCCCGAATCTTGCGTACCTTATGCAGGTGCTTCTTCTGGGTGAGGATGGCCGAAGTGTTGGCGTTTTGCAGCCGGACGAGAAGCGACTCATCGCCGAAAGCCGAGAACAGCGGCTGTGCAACTGCGCCCGTCTTCAGAATGCCGAGAAATCCGATGTACAACTCGGGCACACGGTCCATAAACAGGCAGACGCGTTCGCTGGGCTGGATGCCGAGGTCGCTGACGAACTGCGCCACGGTGTTGGACAAAACCCGTAAGTCATCGAACGTGAACTGCTGATGATTGCCTTGGAAGTCTTCCCAGTACAGGGCCACCTTATCCGCCATTCCCAAGTGGCAGATACGGTCACTACACATCCAGCCAATGTTGATCGGGTCGCCAGGCGTGTAGCCTAACTCCCGCTCCGCGATGGACCATTCGAAGTGCGCGGCAAGTTCCTCATACGATTTCGCGGTGAGTTCCTCGCAGCCTGTCGGACTGCTCATAGGCATCTCCGATCATGGCGCCTGTGGCCCCTCAGGACTCCAGAATGACCATTGCGCCAGTTTGCTTCGCAACGGCGGCAATTGAAACTCTGATGTGCCGTACACCCAACTGTTCCGATTCCGATTTCAAGCGATTATGCAGAATGACTGCATACGCGCCGTTGTTATCAAAGCCTATCTCCACTTCGCGAAACATTGCCAAATCGCTGACGCCGACGCCCAGCGCTTTCAGGGTGGCTTCTTTAGCTGCGAAGCAGGCCGCATAAAGCAACGCTGGATCCCTGCCGCAACTACAGCGTTCGATCTCTCCGCTAGTGAAGACCCCGTTCTCCTGCCGCCAATCGCCGCGCGCGAGTTCCTGTGTAACACGACTGTTTTCGACAAGATCAACTCCTAAACCGACGATCACGAGGAACGACCTTTGCCCTGCAGTAGCTCGTTGGCAACGTCAGCTCATCAATCTATGCTGCGCGGACCGTCAGTACTGGACAATGTGCGTGCTGTAACACGTGATGCAGCGTCGTCCACGGTAAGTGGGTTGACACCACGCCATCGGAGTGCGATCCCATGACGATAAGCTCTGCGTTGCGAGCGTCCGCCAGCCGTACAATTTCTTTCGCCGGAGCCCCAGCCTCGACTTCTATCTCGGGCTTGGACGGGAGATCGATGTCGGTCGGGACCAGTTGACTCAATCGCTCGCGATCCCGGCGCTTCCAATCCACTAATTCCGCTTCCGACGCTGGTTTGCTCTCGATGATATGCAGCATGGTCAATTCGGCGCGATCCTCTTCTGCGAGCGACAATGCATAGTTCAAGCCCCGCAGAGACCCGGTCGAAAAATCCGTGGCATAAAGAATGTTGCCGAAGCGTTCCAGAGACAGTAATCGAACAAGAGGTCCAACTGTGAGCACGGGACAGGTCGCGTGCCGCACTACTTTCTCAGCCGTCGACCCCAACATCAGCTTATCGATACCTCCGCTGCCATGAGTGCCCATGACAATCAGGTCGATGTTCTCGTCTGACACGACCCGCGAGAGCACCTCCCAGGTCTCGCCGGACTGCATCACGACGTCATGAGGAAGGGATTGCAGTTCTTCCATCTGCTCTAGCTCGACCATGCTCTTTCTCGCATTACGTCGCGCAATGTCAGCCAACGCGGGCCACGCGTCTCCAGCCGTAAGGGAAGCTTCCTCTGAGATCGCGTGGGTGAGGAAAAGCTTAGACTGGTAACGCTTAGCCAATGAAATGGCGCACTTGAGAGCGTTCTGCGACTCGGGAGAAAAGTCGGTTGCCAGTAGGATTTTGCTAATTGCTATGCGGGAGAGTTTAACTTGAGTAGTCAAAGCGCACCTCCATGAAGACGGGAAAAAGGCTAATCCCCCGCATAGTCATGTTCTCGCTAATGGGTCAAGAAGTCGGTGACTGGGGTCACCAGATTTGGTGACCAGATGGTTGGTAGTGTCCCGATGGATTTATGATTCTGAATTGTTTCTTGGTAAGAGTTGTTGCTTCCCCACGGTCGTTCTCCAACTTCTCGCGACGCCGATAGAAGAATAATAGATTTGGGATTGACGAATCGACGCTGCACTGCGTGACGAATGATCTCCCGCCACCGGCGGCGATAATGAATCCGCCGAGATGGCAGGAGATCATTTATCCCTCGCTGCCTGATAGCGGCAGCACAAACGCTTACGGACTCTTTAGCTCAGGCTCCGGCTGGACCTTCGCCCGGGCCAAGGAGTCTGTGCGGGCTCTGTCCACAATCGCGCTTTGACGGGCGCGGACCTCCGCGCCTCCTTCATCATTTCTCTTCGCTCAGATGACTCTTTTCACCCGGTTTGACTGTTGAGCGCACAATCATGAACTTGTTCAATATATCGAACCAGAATGGCGCTCCCAGTGAGACCGCGATGGCGGTCAACAGCCACCCAAGGGCGGCTTGGATGGGACTCTGGGACTTAGGCATCGGCCAGCCAAGCGGGATTCCCAGGCCCTCCACCTTGCTAATCTGGTCAGAAACATTGGCAAGCCGCTTCGCCAGGTCAGGGTTGTTTCCTTGATCAGGATTTTGGGGCGTGTTCCTGTTTGCAGAGTTGTTCGCTTGGTCAGGCTTCGCCTCGTCAGGCTTTGCTTGGTCAGACTTCGCTTGGCTAGACGTCTTCGCTTGATACGCCGTGGCGGTCGCGACGACGGACTCGCGCAGCGTGGGATTCCTCGACAGTTGCAGCACAATGTTAATGGTGTCAGCGTTGAGTGCGATGGCCAGCCCGAGCCCGATAAGGAGAAGCACTTTCTGCGTATGATATTTGTACCAACCCGAGATCCGGTCCATAGCGCTGTTGTACCAGTCCTCAATGCGCGACTTTAGCGCCTCAATATCGGCGGGCGCCGAGTCAATCATAGCAAGCAGCGGCACCCCGACCTTCCTGGTTGCCGCGTTGTTCGCCAGCTTCATTGCATCTAGCCGCCAACACGCCAGCTTCGCGACCACAGCCGCCTTCGCAGCAGCTGCCTGGGCGGCCGCTACCTGATCGGCTGTCGCCGGAGGTACTTGGGCGGCGAGTTGGGTGGCCGTTTGGGCAGCTTGCTGGGCCGCTTGGGTAGCTTGCTGGGCCGCTTGTTCGGCGGCTTGCAGAGGAGCCGGTACTGGGTCAGGGGCCGGTAATAGGTTAGCTGCTGCTGGAACAACATCCAGCATTGCCATCACGAAGTTCTTGGACGGTATGTACGCGGGGAGATTACCTGGTTTCTTGGCATCGAAGTCTCCTATGAACAGGCCGAAAATCTGGCCCTGATTGTAGAGCCTTGCTACCAGCCCGTTAACATTGGCGCCTGTGTCATTCAACAAGGTCTGCAACCCGAGCAGGAGTTTCTTGCCCCTCATGTTAATAAACGAGAGGATGATTTCGTTGATGGTGGACGCGATCAGGCTAAGCAGCAGGAAGACAAACACGATGCCGATGGCAATATCGAGGAAGGAAGAACTTAGCATATCCACCTCCGCGGGAGCTTACTCGCTCACATTTGGGTTGTTTTTGTAACCGTCAGCGAACTAACGCAGATCCAGAATCGTAATCGGCAGCGTTCACAAGCCCATAGGTCAGGGCACGACGAAAGAGGCACCGGGGCAACGAAAGAGGTACCTGGCGAACGGCAGCCTCACTATCCGGAATTTCCGTTTTAGCTCCCGACACCCGACAGTATAAACGCCTTCAGAGATTCCAGCGCATAATTATTCTCTTTGGCCGGGCCAGGGTTCGGGACAGGGTCCAGACTATGCCAACACGACCCTCAACTGCTGGTCTTTCGACTTGCGGAGCGCTGTGCCATACGTGACGAAGAACAAAATAATCAACGATCTACACGGGTCAGTGCGGCCCGTATCTCGTCCGCCGCCCGCTCGACCACCGCTTCCACAGCTTGCTCAACTGCCGGGGACAGCTCCACACCCGCGGCAAAGTTGGTGCCCTCGATGCCGTACACAACCAGATGCAGAGGCAGTTGGTCCAATGAACGGGCCAGCTCGACAGCTTCGGCCACGCTGAACGCATGAGTGGAGTAGTGGAAGAATCCGCTTGGCAGGGATGCGGCCAGCGCGTCGAGGCGATGTATGGTTCCCGGGGGTGCGCCCGAACGAACTGCATCCACCAGCATCACCCAAGCTGCACCTTGCCATGCCTGGATCAACGCCGCACCCTCGCCGCTTTCCTCCAGGATTGTGACGCCGCTGGGAAATAGCGCTCGAAGGCGATGGGCGACGGCAATTCCGGCTCCGTCATCGCCGCGATATTCATTGCCAACACCAATGATGACGATGCTTGGACGTCCTGGCGGTCATTCTGTTTCAATGTGCAGTTTCAGAAAGTGGGTGGCGCAGGAGATGCAGGGATCGTAATTGCGGACCGCCTGCTCGCACTGCCATTGCAGCTTGTCCTTTGGCAGGAGAAGGCGGGTCTGGACAAACTGCCAGAGATCGCTCTCGATGGTCTTCTGGTTCTGCGAGGTGGGCGGAACAATCTTGGCATCCATGATGATGCCGCGGTCGTCGAGGCGATAGCGGTGATAGCAGATTCCGCGTGGCGCTTCGGTGCAGCCGTACCCGGTGCTGACGCGTGGCTCGACGTTGACCGCAGGTTGGTCGGGCATCACATACTGCTCGATGATGCGCAGTGCCTCATCGCAGGCGTATACCATTTCCACGCTGCGTACGATGATGCTCTGAAAGGGATTGCGGCACACTGGCCCCAGACCAGCGCTGCGAGCCGCTTCCTGCGACACAGGCGAGAGCTTGTCGAAGTTCAGGTTGTAACGCGCTTGCGGGCCGACGAAGTAGGAATTCCGCTCGAGCAGCCGTGATTGCAGCGCGTTGGAATGGGAGACATGGTCCTCAACGAAGTTCTGGTCGTATTCGCGAACGGCGATGTCCAACCCTTTGTTGGAGACCAGGCGACCTTCGTTAAATGGATATTCGTCAGGATGCCGCAGGGCGACAAACTCATAATCGCGGTCGAAATCGGGGAATGCGAAGGTCGCCACCCAGCGTACGGTCGCGAGCGCGGCGTCACGTGCCCACTTCAGTTCCTCGGCTAGGGCAGAGAACTCCTTCTTGTGCGGCACCTTGTAGAAGCCGCCAACGCGCACATTGATGGGGTGGATTTCCCGGCCGCCTAGCAGACGCATGATTTCGTTGCCGGCTTTTTTCAGGCGCAGACCACGCTTTACCTCGTCAGGGTGGTCCTTGGCCATGCGGATGGCGTCTTCGTAACCGAGGAAGTCGGGGGCGTGCAGCAAATAGACGTGCAGTGCATGACTCTCGATCCATTCGCCGCAGTAGATCAGCCTCCGGAGGTCGCGGATCGGGCCGGTTATTTTGATTCCGAATGCGTCCTCGATGGCATGGCACGCGCTCATCTGATACGCAATGGGACAGATACCGCAGATGCGGGCGGTAATGTCGGGCACCTCATGGAACTTTCGGCCGCGGAGAAATGCTTCGAAGAAGCGCGGCGGCTCGAAGATCTTCAACTTGACGTCCGTCACCTGCTGGCCCTTGATTTTCACCAACAGGGCGCCTTCGCCTTCGACACGCGCCAGGTAGTCGACTTTGATGGTCCTATTTTTCATGCGCTTCGCTTTCTCTGCGGAAAGGCTCAGCGTAGGCGTTGAACCCCCGGAAGGCCCGCATCAAGTCTCGCTCGCTTACACCCAGCTCGCTCCACCACGCGCTAAGCGACGCTGTGTTTGGGGTCTCCTTCGGCCCAAAGCATCCGTAACAACCGCGTGCGTACCCCGGACAGAGGGCGCCGCAACCCACCTGGGTCACCGGACCGAGGCAGGGGGTACCCTGCGCGACCATCACGCAGACCGTGCCGCGCTGCTTACACTCCAGGCAGACGCTGTGCGGCGGTGTGTTCGGTTTGCGGCCATTCAGAAACGCGCTAAGCACCTCCACCAATTGATACTTGTTGATGGGGCAGCCTCGCAGTTCGAAATCGACAAACACGTGGTCGGTGATCGGAGTGGATTTCTTGAGAGTTTCGATATAGTCGGGCCGGGCGTACACGATGGAGATGAATTCCTTCACATCCTTGAAGTTGCGGAGGGCCTGGATACCGCCGGCAGTCGCGCAGGCGCCGATCGTCACCAGGAATTTGGAGGCGCGCCGGATGCCATGGATCCGTTCGGCATCATGCGGCGTGGTGATGGAGCCTTCCACCAGCGAAAGGTCGTAAGGGCCTTCGACCACGGCGCGCGAGGCCTCGGGAAAATTCGCGATCTCCACCGCCGTCGGCGACAGCGAGCAGTTCGTCCTCGCAATCCAGCAGGCTCAACTGGCACCCGTCGCAGGAGGAGAACTTCCAGACTGCCAGCTTGGGTTTGCGTAAGGCCATATCAGATCTCCGACTTGCCAAGAATGGCGGCGATGCGAGGGAATGCGAACACCGGGCCGTCTTTGCAGACGAAGGTCGGGCCGTACTGGCAATGGCCGCAAAAGCCGATCCCGCATTTCATGTTGCGTTCCGCCGACAAGTAAGTGCGCTCCGCCGCCACGCCGCGCTTCAGAAGCTCTACCACGGTAAAGCGCATCATGACCTCGGGTCCGCAAACCATCGCCAAGGTATTGGAAGGATCGAAAGGAGCACGCCCGATCATTGTCGTCACCACACCGACGTTGCCACGCCAGGTGCTGGCTGCTCGATCGACCGTCACCTGAATTTCCAGGTCGAACTTGCCGCGCCACTGTTCCAGCTCGTGACGATACAGCATGTCCTCGGGAGTTCGCGTGCCATACAAAAGAACGATCTTGCGAAACTTCTCCCGTTCTGCCATCAGGCGGTAGAGCGCCGGCCGCAAGGGCGCCAGTCCGATTCCGCCCGCTACAATCACTACGTCCCGGCCGGTTGCTTCTTCTACGGGCCAATGGCTCCCGAAGGGACCGCGAATCCCCATGACCTCGCCGCGCTTGAGCTTCCGCATGGCCTTGGTGACTGTGCCGACCACGCGAGTGGTGTGCTTGAGCAAAGGAAGATTGTCGGGGTCGCTACTAATGGAGATGGGTACTTCTCCCACGCCGAAGACGTAGAGCATGTTGAACTGGCCGGGCGCAAAGGAGAACGCCTGACGGGAATCTTCGGGAAGAATCTCCAGCGTGAAGGTGTCGTCCGTCTCCTGCCTTACGCGCTGAATGCGATAAGGCACGGGCAGCATCGGGTCTGAAACCGCAGCCTTCGCCACAATCGCCGGTTGCTCAAGCATGTGCTGCCATACATATCCAACAACTGCAATCTGGTTGCCTCCAGGCGCTCGGTTACGATTTGCATGAACCGCTTGTAGATGTCATAACCAAGGTCGTGGTCCTCATCGCACTTAGCGCGAAGACACTTACCATCGAAAGCGAGCGCATGTGTAGGCTGCTGCGCCCTTGCGTCAAAATGCCAGCGGTATGGAGGGAATAGCCACGACCATCCCAATACTTCGCCTCCGCCGACAGTTAACACCGTTGTGAGGCCATTGTGGGGAATCACGAACTGCACGGACACCAGACCTTCGCGGATGAGATAAAAATGATCGGCTGGATCACCTTCCCGGAAGATGACCTCTCCTTCGCCAAAGCGCACGTTCTTGGAACATCCGGCGATCAAGCGGATGTGTTGCTCCTCCATCCCTTGAAAGAACGGATGCTCTCGGAGAATTGGTTCAAGTGTGTGTATCATGCCGAATCCTTGCTCTGGTCTGCGGGCGCCTTAACCAGAATCGCTTTCGCGGATGGCGCTGGTCTCGACCGTAATATCAATTCCTACAGGACACCACGTGATGCAGCGGCCACAACCCACACAGCCGGAAACACCAAACTGGTCAATCCAGGTGGCCAGCTTGTGCATCATCCACTGGCGATAGCGCGATCTTGGGGTGGCGCGCACGCTTCCGCCGTGGATGTAGGAGAAGTCGACCGTGAAGCAGGAGTCCCATCGCCGCCAGCGTTCGGCGTGTTCTCCTGTCAGGTCGGTCACGTCTTCCACGGTGGTGCAGAAGCAGGTGGGACAAACCATGGTGCAGTTAGCGCAAGATAGACAACGCTCCGCAACCTTGTCCCACTGAGGATGCTCGTAGTTGCGGTAGAGGAGTTCCTTGATTCCGCGCGTGTCCAATCGGCGGCCCATGTGGCGCGTGGCATCTTCCAGGATGCGTTCAGCGTACTGCTTGTCAGCGTCATTGGCCGGCTGATGCGGGACCGCTGCCAGGACCTCGGCTCCGCGCAGCCGATCCCACTTCCACCAGGAAGCAGTGTCGCCCATTCTGTAACAATTCGGTGAGAGCAAGATCGAAGCCGGAAGTCGCTTTCGGTCCGGTATTCATCGAAGCGCAGAAGCAGGTGCCGCCCGCCTGGCCGCAATTGACCGCCAGAAGAAACAGGTTTTCGCGCCGCGCTTTGTAGCCAGGATCAACGAACTGACCATCGAGAAAAACTTTGTCCTGGACCGCGATCGCGCTGAGCTCACAGGCGCGCACACCGAAGAAAGCATATTTTGGCGTGGCTGGCTCTTCTTCCGGCAGGATTCGCAGTCCCTTTCCGTTCCTCTCCGCATGCCACAGCCGTTGAAGAGGCGGACATAGGAACTTTTTCCAGGAGTGCGGGCCGACAACATAGCCGAACAGGGCTTGGTCTTCGCGGCGTTTCACACGATACTCTCCGCCAGCCTGCTCGTCTGTCCAACCCGCGGGGAGGTCTGCAGTCGAAGTCAGATGGTCGTAGACAATTGCGCCTTCGTGAAGCGTTGGTCCGACAACCTCGTAGCCTCGGCCAACTAATGCCTGAAGCAGTTGCTCCAGATGCTTTCGCTCCAAAACAAAGGTGTCCCCGACGTGAAACGGCTCTGCGCTCTTGGCTCGCAGTGTTGACACCAACACCACCTTCCATGTTCAGGTTAGAGAATTATCCACTTGGCGTCGGTGACGTAGGTCACGTTGTGTTGTTGCCGTCGGGGCGGGCCCCCCGAGCCGCGTTGCTCGTAAAGGTCATACGCACGCTCGCGGATCGGCTCTTCGGTGACAGCGGCGGTTACGGGCTCCGACGTTGAGACAGTGGCCACTGGCGTCTTAGATGTCCTAAGCGCCATCAAATTCACACTCCATTAACACGAATCGCGAGGGAGACGATTGTCTGCACCAGCACCAACCCATAGACTAAGAAAACCAGAGCAGAGGAGAGAGAATTTGGCTGAGACGATCATTCAAGCCTGTGCGGTGGAGAAATACTATCCGCAGGCCGACGGCAATCGCATCGAGGTGATTGCGCCCACCGACCTGAGTGTCTCTCCGGGAAAGATTGTGGGTTTGCTTGGCCCGTCGGGCTCGGGAAAATCGACCTTGCTGCGCATGCTGACTGGTCTGTCGAAACCATCGTCAGGCCATGTGTTGTGGCATGGCAAGCCAATGGACGGTCAGATTCCGCATGTCTCCATCGTCTTCCAGAGCTTCGCGCTCTTTCCCTGGCTTACGGTCCTGGAGAATGTGGAAGCTCCGCTCATCGCGCGAGGTGCAGGCGCGATCGAGCGCCACAAGCGCGCACTGAAGATGATCGATACCGTCGGTCTCGACGGATTCGAGACTGCCTACCCGAAAGAATTGTCGGGCGGAATGAAGCAGCGAGTGGGTTTCGCGCGCGCGCTGGTGGTTGAGCCGGAAGTGCTCTTCATGGATGAGCCCTTCTCGGCGCTCGACGTTCTGACCGCGGAAAATCTTCGCTCCGAGCTGCTGGAGTTGTGGCTCAGCAAGAAGATGCCGACCACGGCGATCTTCATCGTGACCCACAATATTGAGGAAGCTGTGCTGCTTGGCGGACCGGGTCATCGTGCTCGGCCGAAATCCCGGTCGCATCCGTTCGGACTTCGAGATTGATATCCCGCAGTATCGCGATCGCAAGTCGCCGCGCTTTTTGGCTTACGTGGATTACATCTACAAGACGCTGACGCGTCCCGACGAAGAAGCTTCTGCGCCCGGCAAGACCGCAGGGCAACCCGCAGATGGCCAGCCTCGTACGCGCACCAAGTTTCAGATGCTGCCTCACGCTCGTCCGGGAGGGATTGCCGGTTTCATGGAGTTGCTCGCCGACCGCGATGGAGCGCGAGGACCTCTACAAGCTGGCCGACGAGTTGTCGATGGACGTCGACGATCTTCTCCCGATCGTGGACGCCTCGGTCATGTTGGGTTTTGCGACGTTACACGAAGGCGATGTTGCGATCACGCCCGAGGGGCGGGCCTTCGGAGAGGCCGACATTCAGACCCAAAAGGGCATCTTCCGCAAGGCGGCGCTGGAACATATCGCGCTGCTGCGGCTCATCGAGAATACGTTGCACGCCAAAGCGCGACCATGCGATCGGCGAGGAGTTCTTCCGCGATATCCTCGATGAACATTTCAGCGCCGATGAAGTGGAGCGCCAGTTCGAGACCGCGCTGAACTGGGGACGCTACGCGGAGATCTTCGACTACGACTCCGAATCCAAGCGGCTGTTCCACAATGAAGAGGCGGATACGGTTCCCTCGCTGGGAAACCGCTGATGGCGCGCGGTACGTGGCAGCCTATCCGCATCCTGGGCAAAGGCCCGTGGTCGTTGCTGCCCGCGCAGACCTGGTCGGTGCTGACCGACTTCGTCATCTTCGCGGCTGGGCTGTCGGTTTTCTACGTGATTCTGCTGCTGGGACGCACCTGGCTCGGCCCCTTCAATCCTCACGTTGAGATTTCACGCGATCCCACCAAGCTACCGATGTACGCCGCTTATTCGCTGCTGCGGATCGCGGTGGCCTACGTTCTTTCGCTCGCCTTCACGCTGGTGTACGGCTACGTCGCGGCGTATAACCCCAAAGCCGAGCGGATCATGATTCCGCTGCTCGACATTCTGCAATCGATTCCCGTGCTCAGTTTCTTGCCGGGCGTGATGCTGGCCATGGTGGCGCTGTTTCCGCACCATCAGATCGGCGTCGAGATGGGGGCCATCCTGCTGATCTTCACCGGGCAGGTATGGAACATGGCCTTCAGCTTCTATTCGTCACTGAAGAGCATTCCGCGCGACATGCGCGAGGCCGCCAAGATTTACCGCTTCAACTGGTATCAACGCTTCACGCAATTCGAACTGCCGTACGCAGCGATCGGTCTGGTGTGGAATTCGATGATGTCGGTCGCGGGCGGGTGGTTCTTTCTCATGGCCTGCGAGATGTTCGTGCTGGGCTCGCGCGACTTCCGCCTGCCGGGACTGGGTTCGTACCTGCAAACCGCGGCCAGCGCAGGCGACACGCAAGCTATTTTCTGGGGCGTCGGCGTCATGATCTCTGGTGATTGTGTTGCTCGACCAGATCGTGTGGCGTCCAGTCATCGCCTGGGCCGAGAAGTTCAAGATGGAGCAGGTCGAGAGCGCCGACGTGCCACGCTCCTGGTTCCTCAATGTCATTCAGGGTTCGCGCGGGCTCATCCGGCTGCGCAAACGCGTGATTCGGCCGTTGCAAGAGCGGCTGAGGATGCACTTCGTCCGGCAGCATGACAGCGGCGCGGAAGATGCTCCGCCCGCGGCGTGGAAGGTATGGACCGGGCGCGCAATCGGCGCGATTGCCGTGGTCGCGGTGCTCTATGCCGTGACCAGAGCCATCGTAATGCTGACCGGCTTGGATGGCTCGGAATACCGGGAGCTGCTGACTGGCGCAGGGGCGACCTTCCTTCGCGTGATCGCGGCGCTGGTGATTGGAGCGGCGTGGACGATTCCCGCAGGCGTGGCGATCGGCTTCAATCCCAAACTGGCGCGCATTGCGCAGCCGCTGGCGCAAATCGCAGCGTCGGTTCCCGCGACCGCGCTTTTCCCATTGTGTTGCTGGTGCTGATCAGGATTGGCGGCGGTCTGGGGCTGGGATCGATCGTGCTGCTGCTGCTGGGAACGCAGTGGTACATCCTGTTCAACGTGATTGCCGGCGCCATGGCGATTCCCACCGATCTGAAGGAAGCGTCGGACCTGTTCAAGTTCAATCGCGCGCAACGCTGGCGCAAACTCATTCTGCCCGGCATCTTTCCTTATCTGATCACGGGCATGGTGACGGCTTCAGGCGGGGCATGGAACGCCAGCATTGTGGCGGAATACTTCCGGCTGAAAGACAAGACGTACACGACCGTCGGGTTGGGCGCGACGATTTCCCGCGCCACCGACGTCGGCAATTTCGATCTGCTGCTGGCCTCGACGATCGTGATGGCGATTGTAGTAGTGACCGTGAACCGCCTGGTCTGGCGGAGAATGTATCGCTTGGCGGCGACACGGTACACGCTGGAAACCTAGAGGCCGCTTTTCGCTCTTCGCCGTTGGCTTTTCTTTGGGTGCACTGTTCTGGCCCAGTCTTGGCTAGGGTGGGACGGTCACCCACCAATCGTACTGCCCTGTTTTTCCTCAGCCGAAAAACGCGTAATATATCTACTTGGGCAGGAGAAGCGCGTGCCGGATGAAAATCTCGTTAGAAAGTCGGACCTGGAAGCGCTCCAAGTGGCGCTACTGGAGCGCATAGAGAAAACCGAGACCACCCTGCTGCGTGAATTCCGCAAGTGGGCGATCAGTTTCGAGTCGCGCTTTCGCGCGAACGAAGTCCTGGTTGGCGGCTTCAACGAACGACTGATTGCATTGGAGGAGCGCCTGGGTGATGTTGAGCGTAAGTCGGAAAATAAGCCTTAGGACGCCCGTGCCAGGATTTCCGCGCCACAAGAGCCTTTCTTGGCTGGCGTTGAAGAAATAAGCCTTCCAACATTCCTCAGGACGTCAAGCCTTCCTTCAACACCAACTGCTCCGCCGCCGAGAACGCGTGGTTGCGGATCATCAGCGTGCTCAGCAGGGAAGTCAGTCCTGACGACGCCAGGATCATCGCGATCACCACGAACTGATAGATCGCGGCGTACAGCGGGTCAGACCCAGAGAGCAACATTCCCGTCATCAGCCCCGGAATCCACACAATTCCCAGAGAGCGCAGATTGTCGATCGCGGGAATAAGCGATGCGTGGATGCTCGACTCGGCATAGCTCGCGACGGTGTGCTCGGGTGCCGCGCCCAGCGCGAGCGCGGTCTCAATCTCGCCTGCATGCGCCAGCACCTCGGAACGAAAGCGGTTCAACGCGAGTCCGTTGGTATTCATGGCGTTCGCAATGAGCATGCTGCCCACGGGAATGAGCGAGGTGATGGCGGTGTCGATCACTCCGGCCCAGGTCATGATGGCGGTGACCAATCCGGCGCCGGCCGCAATCGAATACGTGGACACTTTGCGCGCACCGGGAATGTTCTTCGCTCGCTTGGCTGAGATGGAACCTGCCGCGATGATCATGCCGGTCAGCAGGAAGACGCTGGTCCAGCGCGGGCTCTTCAGCAGCAGGGCCAGGATCGATCCAACCGCAACAATCTGGACGATGCCGCGTAACAACGCGATGGCGGCGTCGCTTTCCAGATGAATGTTACGGCGTCGCGCCAGCAAAACCACTGCCAGGGCCAGTACCGAGGCAATGGCGGCCTGGGCGAAGCCAAGCGTCAGTTGTGTATGGAAGAGCGATTTAAGCACCCAGCACCTCCGCCGGTTTTCCATATTGAATCAGGCGACCCGCTTCCAGAAGCGCAACCCGTTCGCACATGCGCCGCGCCTGGTCGCGATCGTGGGTCACCATCACGCAGGTCAACGATGTGTCCTTAAGCAGACCGCAAATCAGTTGTTCGACGCCCGTCTTCGCCTGCTCATCGAGCGCCGAAGTCGGCTCATCGAGCAGCAGGATCTCGGGACGATTGGCCAGCGCTCGCGCCAGCGAAACCCGTTGCTGTTCGCCGCCGGAGAGGTTCGCGACCTCGCGTGCGGCAAAACCCGGCAGGCCGACGCGCTCCAGCAGGCGAGATATGTCCTCGTCGGCCAGCATCTCGCCGCGTTGCAGAGGTCCAAAGCGAATGTTGCCGGCCACATTGCCAGGAAACAGGAAGGGCCGCTGCGTCACCATGCCGACGCGGCGGCGCAGTTCGCGCGGTGAGAGCTGGCGGTAATCCTGGCCATCGAGGAACACGGTGCCGGAGGTTGGCTCATCCAGACGGTTCAGCAATCGCAGCAGCGAACTCTTACCGGAGCCACTGGCACCAACGATTCCCAGCATCTCGCCGTGGTGCACATCCAGGGAAATGTCGGTGACGATGGAAACGTCGCCCACCCGTCGCCCCAGGTGCTCCGTCCGTAGCACTACAGCATCAGTCGCAGTCGTTTGCGCGACGCTCATTGGTGCAGGTGTCCGTAGTAGATCTTGGTGTCGTACTCGAGGGTGACGTGGCCGTTCTCGGCATGGGACGAAAACAGATGCGGCAGTTCGCGCATCATCGCTTCGTACGGTTCGCCGGTCTTGGGTATATACGATGAGGACAGCAATCGCCCGCGTAGGCCGTCGAAGTCAAGCTGCTGCTGGTTGTGCTGATCGGATCAACTTCATTTCATCGGGAGCGAAAAATTGTTGCAAGGCGTCATAGCTGGCCAAGTACTTATGCGAGACCTGCTCGTAATCGGTGGAATAGCGCCGCACGAAACCTTCGTAGGCGCGCAGGAATGGCGTGGATTCGGCGTCGCGATCATGCCATACCAGGACCACCCAGCCTTCCGGCTTCACAATGCGCGCAAACTCGAGGCGTGTGTCGTCGGGCCGGAACCAGTGGAACGCCTGCCCGGCCACGACGAAGTCGGCGCTCGCTTCAGCCAGGCCGGTGGCTTCGGCGCTGCCGTCCACCATGCTGAATCCGGGATAGGCTGCCAGGTAGTTCTCGCCGGCAATTCGCATTTCGCGATTGGGCTCGACACCCACGACGCGATTGCCGTTCTCCAGGAAGATCTCCGCCAGCAGGCCAGGACCGCAGCCGACGTCGGCGATGACGTGCTGAGGGCGCAGCCCACAAGCTCGTTGCAGAGCTTGTACGATCTGGGGTGAGTAATGCGGGCGATACTTGACATAGTCCTCCGCCCGGTCAGAAAAACGGGCTACGGGATCGCGAGTTGGTTCAGCCATGGGTGTATCTTAACTTGACCGATGAAACCGAAGCGCCCTGCAAAACCGCCGTTGGTAAATGCCGTTTGTGACGCTATCCGTAAGATTCCGCGTGGGCGGGTGAGCACCTACGGCGCAATCGCGGCTGCCGCTGGCTATCCACGCTGTGCCCGCCACGTTGGGCGAGTTCTGAAGCAGGTCAGCGGCTTGCCCTGGCAGCGGGTCTTGGGCTCGGGCGGCCGGATTTCGCTGCGCGGCGAATCGGCCCTGGAACAGCGATTCCTGCTCGAATCCGAAGGGGTGCGCTTCCGAGGCAGGCGGGTGGACATGCGAAACTTTGAGCACCGGTTTGGGAGAATCAGTAGCAAGGCTGCCGGTTCGAAGCACAAAGGATTACGGTGAAAGTAGCAGGCAGCGACAGCGTTTTGGGTGGACACGGGCCTTCGCCATGCCTTAAATTCGTTACAAGTTTACAATACCCCTACAAAGCTTTATGAGTTCTCAGGCCCCAGTTAAGATTTCAGTCATCGCTATCGCCACCCTGTTGGCGATGCCGCTCGCGGCACAGCGCTACCAAGGACGTGACCACCACGTCTTTCATCCGCCGGTCCAGACGAAACATCAGAGTGCGCCGCAGGCAGGCAGCGCGGCACAAACGCGGGTATCTTCCACCGGCTGCATCATCTTCGTCGCGCGGCCATGATGTAAATCCAAACGCCTCGCACGGCAACGACACGGCGCATCCGCCGATGCCGTCGAGCACGGACTCGGTCCATCCCCATTAAGTCTCGCCCTCAATAATTCAAGCGGAAGTTAAGCATGTGCCAGTTCAGAAGGAACCATGCATAGCCGACGCATGCCAGCATGAGCAGCGTGTTCCACAGCTTTGTCCAGAACCAAAGGGAGGCTGTCCCCCATGATCGCCAGCAGTAATTGATCGAAATCAACGCGCCGATCACACCCAAAACGCCGATCACTTGCAACAGGTGCAGGCGTCCATCGAAATGGCTGCTCAGCAACGCAATGTTGTCATTCACTGAGGTCAGCCATGCGGCGTAGCATCCGGCGAACACCAAGTTGAGGAAACAGACCAGCCGCAGCATCGTGCGCAACTTGCGGTACCTGGGCGTGAGTTCCGCGCGATAGCCATAGTGAGTGCGCAGCATTGCGTTGAGTGGCCAGAACAGCAGCGTGATCGCAAAGATGACGAGCGCGAAGATGAGGACGGCGATGCTGAAATTTCCGTTCTTCAAGGCCGGAGTGGCCTGATATACGAATATGGGCAGATCCGAGGCGATGATTTGCTGTCCCGCGTAATTCTTGGTGAAGCCAAGATGGCTTTGACCGTCAACCTCGCGGAACAACATTGGCGCAATTTCTTGGAAGTGTTTGGGATTTCCGGCAAAGTCCTTAGCTGCGTCGAGGCTGATGGTGCCATCCGAATTGACGCTCACGTGGCCCTGGTCAAGACCCGCCGTTATGGCAACGATGTTGGTCTGAGAGCGGCGGCTCAGCCAGTACGTGCCGGCAACCGACTTAGCATCCTGTGCGGCATTTGCCACCTGCTGTCCCGGCGGAGGCGTGTAGGGGAAGTAACGGTTGAGAAAGGCTTGCCAAAGCGCTGTCCGTCCGGAGAAGCCTGGCTTCCCGGCGCTGTTGTACGAGATGAAGAAGCCGATGTGGTCATCCAGCATCAGGTGCATGTCGCTGTGAAACCATTGCGAGTCGCCGCCGTGTCCGATGATGCGGTGTCCGTTGCGCGACTCCTCGTAGAAGCCGTAGGCCATGCCGTTCAGCGTTGGCAGAACCTGGTATGCACGGGAGTGCATGAGCTGGGCTGTCTCCGGCTTCAGAATGCGCGCGCTCGTTGTACTCGCCGTTTTGCAGATGCGCGATCATGAAATGCGACATGTCTTCCGCAGTCGTGGACATGCTGCCCGCGGGCCACACTTGCACGAATTCAAAACTCTTTGGTGGTTGCGACGCCCGGCTGTAGCCGTTGGACATGAGCGGCTGCAAATCGGCAGGCAGAGGCTGGCGAAATGTGGTGCGATGCATGCCAAGGGGCAGCAGGATGTTCTGCTCAACGTAGTCGTCGAAAGGTATGCCCGAAACACGCTGCACAATGTAGCCCGCCAGCGCGGCCCCGTAATTCGAATACGCAGGCGTGGTCCCCGGAGGAAAGATCTGCGCCGGAAAATGGTTCGTTATGTAATCTCTCAGCGGCCGCATGTCAGAGGCGTTCGCCACGAACAGGTCCTTCAGCGTCTCCTCGAAGCCCGGAGTGTGCGTCATCAGGTTTTTCATGGTGATCGGCTTGCCGAAGGTCGCGGGAATCTTGAAGTCCAGATAGTCATTCACGTCGCGGTTTAGGTCGATCTTGCCTTGTTCGACGAGTTGCATGACGGCCGTCCAGGTGAATGTTTTGGAGATAGAGCCCGGGCGGAACAGTGTGGCATCCACGGTGACGGGCTTCTTGCTCTTCATGTCCGAGTAGCCGTAGCCTTTGGCGAAAAGCACACTCCCATCCTTCACCACCAGAACGACTGCGCCGGCAATGTCGTCGCGTTGCAACTCGACGGGGATGAAGCCGTCGAAGAAAGCTCCCAGGTCGTCCTTGGTCAGTTGCGGCGCGGTTTGCGGCGCCTGAACTGGCGGGGGCGCGGACTTCTCTTGATCGCGATGCGGAAGTACCTTAGGCGCTTGCGACAGCGAAGAAAGCGTGGAAAGAAAGAGAATGCCAAGCAGGCTGATGACGCGCGTGGAAGATTGTCGATTCATATGGTTGACGATAGAACGTATCAGACTACTACTCGGGTCAAGCGGGCGCCGTGGGATTGACGCGGACGAGAAGGGTCACTCGAATCAGTTTTCGGGAGGAACCTGCAGGGCCGTAGCGGCCTGCATGCCGTCGGCAATCTCCGGCAGGATGCCAAGTTTGCCGTAGATGGGACGTACCAGGGCGCGAATCTGCGGCAGCTTGCCGATAAACCACAAGCCTCCCGCGACACAGCAGAGGCCTCCAATCGCCAGGGTAAAAGGGGCTCCTATGCGACTTGCAATCATACCGGCGAACAGGCTTCCGAAGGGCGCCATTCCCTGGAAAGCGATCGAATAAAAGCTCATGACCCGGCCGCGCTTGTCGTCTTCCGCGATGGTCTGCAAAACCGTGTTGCTGGCCGCCATCTGCTGCATCATGCCAAAGCCGGTCACGACCATCAGCAGGAGCGAGAGCCAAAGTAAGCGGGAGAATGAGAAGGCGATGAGGGCGCCACCGAAGGTGCACGCCATGGCCGGAATTACCCGCCCGAGTCCGAGCACGGACTTACGGGCCGCTAACCAACCGGCGCTAATCAATGCTCCGATGCCGGAAGCTCCCATGAGGAACCCCAAGGTGTGCGCTCCACCATGCAGCACCTGCCCAGCGAACAGCGGCATCAGCACCGTGTACGGCATGCCCACCAGGCCTACTAACCCGAGCAGTAGAAGGATGGAACGTATGGGTGCGAAGTCGGCAACGTAGCGCCATCCTTCGCTAAGCTCCTGCCAGACGCGCTGTCGCGGCTTGATCTCCTGTTTGCGGGTGATGACCATGGCGAGCAGGGAGGCGATCACCGCCAGATAACTGAATCCATCAATCAGGAAGCAGTAACCTTCGCCAGCCACCGCGATCACCGCGCCCGCGATGGAAGGCCCCAGCAAGCGCGACGCGTTCACCATGGAGGAATTGAGTGCAATGGCATTGGAGAGGTCTTCCCGTTCCTCGACCATCTGGATGACGAAAGCCTGCCGCGCGGGCATGTCGAAGGCATTGATTGCGCCCTGGAACAGGCTGAGCAGAATGATGTCTGTGACCGTGATGCGATGACTCAACGCGAGGGCGGCCAAAGCAAACGACTGCACCATGGAGAGAGTTTGCGTAACGACCAGCACGCGATGGCGGTTCCAGCGGTCCACCCAGACTCCGGCGAACGGACCCAGCAGAAAAACCGGGATCTGGCCGGAGAATCCCACCAATCCCAGCAAGAAAGCTGAGTGGGTCAGCCGATATACCAGCCAGGCGGTCGCGATCCGGGTCATCCAGGTGCCGATCAAGGACACGGTCTGCCCGGAGAAGAACAGTAGGTAATTGCGGTGCCGCAGGGCCCGGATGGCGAACTTCCAACCGGAGGTGGACTTCTTGTCGGCGAGTTCTGGCGACTGGTCGGACATGCAACGATTAACGTGCTGTGAGACGTAAGATGCGGCAACGGCAGTCCCCGCTCCACTTCCGAAGCGAGTATCGCAGCGAGCGAATCCGTTGCGTCCTAAGTTTCCGTAACCGGAAATTAACATTTCGTGCGATGTCAGCGTTATAGAATCAACGGCTATGCAGGATAAGCCACTACGTATCGAGAAAGTTGCGGACCCGGACGGCACGGCCGTAGTCCTTCGGATTCACGGTCCACTTCTGCTGGGAAACTTCTTTCCCCTTCAAACCGAGGTTCGCTCGGACTCTTCCAACCTGCTGATCATCGACGTGACCGACATGCCCTACATCGACTCCGCGGGGATCGGTTGCCTGGTGGGGGCCCATGTTTCAAGGGAGCACTCGGGCCGCAAGTTGGTCATCGTAGGCGCCAATGAGCGGCTGCTGACCTCGTTGAAAGTTACCAAGGTGGATCAACTTTTCACCTTTGCCCCCACTGTGGAACAGGCCCGCGCGCAAGCCAGCGGCGCTTAGTCCCCGCGATTTTCGCCATCTGGCCGCGCATTCGAAGCACGCGGGCCCAACCTCTGATAAACTTTGCCCGGCATGTGGGCTCGAGTCCGTCGCCCTGTTGCGAGCTGCTCATAGGGAGAAGCTCCGGCGGCGGAGTTCGGCATGAGGAGGTTGCTTATGTCTACCGCAGTAAGCACATCGCAGATGCACCATCGTGTTCAGGAATTTGTCAGCCGGCCGCGCAAGATGTTCATCGATGGAAAGTGGGTGGAGGCCGCCTCGGGGAAGACCTTTCCGACGTATAACCCCGCTACGGGAGAAGTTTTGGCGCAGGTCGCCGAAGGCGATCGCGAGGACATCGAGCGCGCGGTGAAAGCGGCCCGCCGGGCCTTCGAGAGCGCCGCTTGGTCTGAGATGACAGCCTCGCAGCGCGGCCGACTCATCTGGAAGCTGGGGGACTTGATCGAAGAGCACCTCGAGGAATTCGCCCAGCTCGAAAGTCTCGATAACGGGAAACCGCTTTCCGTGGCGCGTGTCGCCGACGTGCCGCTGGCGGTTGACCTTTTCCACTACATGGCGGGATGGGCGACCAAGATCGAAGGCAATACCATTCCTTTTTCGCCGAAGTACTTTGCCTACACGCGGCGCGAGCCCGTTGGAGTGGTGGGGCAGATCATCCCTTGGAATTTCCCGCTGTTGATGGCGGCATGGAAGCTGGGTCCCGCGCTGGCGACGGGCTGCACCGTAGTGCTGAAGCCGGCTGAGCAGACTCCGCTGAGCGCGCTGCTGCTGGCCGAGTTGATCGCCGAAGCAGGTTTCCCGGAAGGCGTGGTGAACGTGGTGCCGGGTTACGGCGAGACCGCTGGAGCTGCGCTGGCGTCGCATCCCGACGTGGACAAGATCGCCTTCACTGGATCCACCGAAGTCGGCAAGCTGATTTTGCAGGCGGCTGCCGGCAACCTGAAGAAGGTTTCGCTCGAGCTGGGCGGCAAATCGCCGAACATCGTTTTTGGCGATGCCGACATGAAGGCGACCATTCCCGGGGCGGCGAGCGCCATTTTCTTCAACCACGGTCAGTGCTGCTGCGCCGGATCGCGGCTCTATGTTGAGCAGAGCATCTTCGACCACGTCGTTCATGGCGTGGCGGAGCAGGCGAAGAAGATCAAAGTGGGGCCTGGTTTCGATCCTGAAACCTCGATGGGACCTCTGGTCTCAGAAGAGCAGATGAACCGCGTCTGCAATTATCTCGAGATCGGACTCAGCGAAGGCGCCGAGGCGGTGGTGGGCGGACACAAGCGGCCGGGTTCGGGATATTTTGTCGAGCCGACGGTAATGGTGAAGACGAAGCCGGAGATGAAAGTTGTCCGCGAGGAGATCTTTGGGCCGGTGGTTTGTGCCATGCCGTTCCGCGATGTGGACAAGTTGATCGCCGAGGCGAACCAGAGCGAGTACGGACTGGCGGCCGCGGTGTGGACTCGCGACATCAGCAAGGCGCATCGGATTGCCGAGAAGCTGCGCGCTGGCACGGTGTGGATCAACTGCTACAACGTCTTCGACGCCGCCCTGCCCTTCGGCGGATACAAGCAGTCAGGCTGGGGCCGCGAGATGGGCCACGAAGTCTTGGAGCTTTACACCGAAGTCAAGGCGGTGTGCGCCGCGATCTAGGCGCGCGTCATTGCTCGATTCGGATAGCCGACTCTGGGCATCCGTTCAAGAAGGCAAGGTCCTGTGAGCTCGTCGTGGCACCGGAACAGGACCTTGCTATGCCCGCCGCGCAACCTTCCGGCCTGCGCAGGCGGGTCGGGCAATCATTTCCCGAGTGTTTCGGTCGTCAAAAATCGTTCGTCAGGGGATGGCACTGGGCCGGCCTGTTTTGTCTTGCCGCCGGTGCACACTCTGACTTTCTCTACGGCAAAACAAAAGGCACCGAAACAGGTACGTCTACCTTGTTTCGGTGCCAATCCCAAGCTAGCACATTGGAGCTGAGGCGGGTAGCACTTCCGTGAGAATCTTGCGGTTGGTTCCCGAATCTGGAATGGAGAAAAGGAGAACCGGGCCTGACGCTGGCGCGCAAGATTGCCGCCATCACTTTGCATGTCTGGAAGAAAGGAGAACCCTTCGACGCCGAATATCTGAAGCCACAAGCCGCTTGAGCGCGCACGATCCCAAAGACTAGATCGGAATCACTTCCACCCTAGTCGATTGGTTCTGCGAGCTCGGGTTCGAGGGTAAGTATCCTGGGCGGGTTAGGCTAAGAGGTGTTAACTACACCCCTAGTCTCATGGGCCACCGTATGCCCCCTCGGACAACCCAACAAAGCCATAGTGCCGCGCCTTGGCGCGAGTCTCAGATAGAACCATGGTTGGCCAATGGCCACCGCCCGGCTTGCGTAGCTTCCGTACCCAACGACGTCGTAGCGTGGACGTGACAACCGTAAGACAACTGCGGATCTCCGCCACTCGGCCGAACCCCCAGGGGCTGGATGTCAAAGAACTACCTGTTCTCCAGCCAAGGGAGAAGTGTTTTCTCTTGACATCCCCTTTTATAGAACCCGCCGCGCGGGTGGGCAAAGCAGCCGCGCAGAATCTGGCTATAGCGGGGTTGGAATAAGGAGACGTGTCGCAAAAATAGACCCACAAATGGGTAATTTTGGGCTGTACTGGTTGTGAGATGACACCGTCGGGAAGAGCTCCCGATGACAAATCGCTTCACAGTGTCGCGAACAGGCGAGACGGGTGTACTATGGTGCCGTTTTCGAGGTCAAGAAGGAGATTCCGGTTTACATACTCCAGTTGAAACGGACTGTTAGGCATGCCGAATCGAGGAGCCACACGAATGAAGGAGTCGCTGGTATTGGCGTTGCTGGTAATTGCCGGTGGCGCGCTGGTCCAGCAATCGGCGGCCCAGGCCGCACCCGCGGGACAGGGTGCGCAGGCCGCTCAAACGCAGCAGCGCAAGGTAATCAAGGACCCGGCGGAGTACAACGCCTATATGAATGTCATCCAGCAACAAAACCCCGCTCAGCGGGCGCAGTTGCTGGAAGCGTTCCTGCAAAGCTATCCCAGCAGCGTTATGAAGGAAGGCGCTCTGGAACTGCTGATGGCGGCGTATCAGCAGGCCGGCGAGGCGCAGAAGATGGTGGACACGGCGCAGCGCGTGCTGCTGGTGAACCCCAACAACGTTCGCGCCCTGGCGCTGCTGGCCTATCTCTATCTCTATGCCGCGTCCAGCGGCGGGCCGCAGATGCAGGACAGTCTGGCCAAAGCCAACCAGTACGGTGAGCAGGGACTTCAGGCGCTGCAGAACATGCAGAAGCCCGCCGGCATGAGTGACGCGGATTTTGCCAAGTTCCACAACGAGACCAGCTCGATCTTCAATAAAGCAGTGGCGCCCGCCACGCGTCAGGCCAAGGACGACGCGACGGCGCCCGCATTGGGGGCCTTCGTTGCACTGCCCACTGACATCAACTGCGCCATTCAGGACCTGGACGTGAAAGAAACGCCGAACGGCTGGGTTGCAAAGACTGCGGCCGGACTCTCCTGTTCGATGCAGGGCCGCGGGCCTGCCGGGATCAAGAATGTGGAGTTCATATCGAAGAACCTCAACGACGGCGCGGCGTCAACGAAGGATTTCGGCGACATCAGATTTACCATCCATGGCGTACCGGCAATGGCGCAGGGCAAGCTTCCCAATGGGGGCAGGGTGGCCGAGGTCGAGTATTCGGGTTCGCCGGAGCCTGGGCTTGTGACCATCATGCTCGACGCGGACCACCTGAATGCGTTTCGCGCCTATCTTTCCTCGCCGACGCCGTTCGAAGCATCGGTTGCTTCCTGCTCCGGCCCGGTCGCCGCAGCGTGGCCGCCGAACGCGAAGTTCAAGAAGCCCGAGATGATCTGGAGGGTCGTGAATTTGTCCGATTGCAGCGTCTATTACGCGCAGCTGATTGATTTGGGCATCCGCGGCCGAGCCGGACTGATGATGACCTTCGGTGGAGGAATCACATTAACGCCGGACCCGGGGCCCACCGGCGTCGCAGCTCATGTCACCTCAATCGACGCTTGGAAGCCACCATTCTTGATTCCAGGGGCCAAGTCAGGCCTGCATGGCAAATTCACAGGATTTGCAGCCTTGCTGGGGAACCCCAATGGCACGGTGCGGCAGGAACAGCCTGAGCTTCAACCTGGTCAAGGGTATGAAGACGTGAGCTTCAAGGACCTGGGGAGCAAGAAGAGGATCTCGTTTTCCAAATTCATCGCCGACACGATGGGGAGTGACAAAGCTGCTGCGCCGCCCTTGAAGGATTGAGAAGGCGGCCGCACTAAACGTACATTACATAAATGAGCATTGAAACGGACTGATATACATGCCGGGTGGCCCACCCTTTCCGCGAGTCATAATCCTATGAGCCCTTAACTGGGGGTGCCCCATCCTTCTCGCCCGCTTTTGGCGAGAGGGTGGGAACCGTGGGTCGAATCTTCACGCGTGGCGTTATTCCCGGTATTCAGGATGACAATCGGGTATCTCTGCAGACGTTGGATCAACCTCAGTGTCCGCTGGGTAACTGCACCGCAAACGAATTAGCTTCTGGCAGGCGGAGGATGTGAGGCGTGATGACCACCAAGAGATCGTCCTCCATGGCGTTCTTAGTGTGGTTCGACGCAGCGTAGGTTACTCCCGGGACTGTAGCCAGGAATGGCAATCCGGCTATGCTGCGGCTGTCGGCTGAGGAGATGAGGCCGGCCATTACGCTGGACTCGCCATTCTTCAGCGTGATGCTACCGTTGTACTCGCGGTTGTTGATGATAGGAATGCCATTCACCGTCTGCGCACCCAGGGATCGAATGGCTAACTCCAATTTCAAAGTGACATTCCGGTCAGCGTGAATGATGGGAGTAGCCTTCAGGTTTAGTCCCAGATCTTCGAAGTTAAAGGATGGAAAAGGCGCAATGTAGCTCTGATTGCCGAGGACTTGTGAGATTGCTGGGCTGTTGTAAATGGGGGCGAAGGTTGCGTTAACAATGGGATAGCGTTCTCCTACCTTGAACACGGCAGCATTGTTTTGCGAGGCCCGCAGAGTGACCTGCTCCAAGGAGCGGATGTCGGACTGATTGACATTGAAGTTTACGGTGGTGCCGGTGCCTCCGGTGAGCCCGAACAGAGTGGCGCCGCCGCCAAAGGTTGCGAACGGCGTCGACAAGATTGAGCTAGCCTGACTGGACAGGGATGCCAGCAACGCCTGGATGGCCGTCGAGTTACCCTGATTGATTCCACCGGAAGCAATCAGCTGGTTGATGAGGTTCTGGGAGTTTTGTCCCAAGCCCGCGATGAGCGACGGGCTGATATTGAAGAGAGTGAACTGCGCCGGCGGCAAAGTCCCCAGCTGCCTCAGGAGGTTTGAGCTGATCTGGTAGACCCGCATGTCCAGCAGGACTTCAGGGCGGCCGCCAGCCAAGCTCTCCAGCAACTGCTCCGCCGCTTCCAGAACGGGCTCCTCCGCCCGCACCGAGATGGTGGACTGTGACTTGTCTGCCGCGATGTAACGCAGGTTGAGAAGCACGCGGAGGGAGTTGGTCATCTCCGTCAGCTCCTGGTCGGTCGCCAGGTCGGACAGATAGAACGTGCGCAGTGACATGCGCTGGTAGGTACGCCGATTCTCGATGGTATCGGCCACGAACAGGATTTGCTTGGCCGACAGCGGCACCCAGAATGTTTTGGTGACCCGCGTCACTGTCTCCATCGCAGTGGCGAAGTTTATGTCTTCGATGTCGAATCGGACCCGCCGCTGCTGGACCGAGTCATCGACCTGAGCGGTGATGCCGTACGCCTGTGCCACTTGAGTGAGTAGGCCCTTGGGATCGCCCTTGTAATGGAAGTCATGGTGCATGGCCGCGGGCTGCATCTCGATCGGAGTGGACTGCTCCACCACGCGCATGTTTCGGCTCAGCGGTTCTTCGTCCAGCGGTATCGAGTCGCCGAGGCGTTGAAGCGCGTATTCGTTGGTGGGATCGAACTCCAGAGCGCGCCGGAAGTCGGCCATGGCGACGATCTCATTGTGGTCGAGCATCGCCAGGTTGCCTTGCTTCAGGGCCTGCATCACCAGTTGCTGGCGCGTGAACTCGCGGGCCGTAAGGTATTCCACATTGTGAGGCGCCAGCTCGGCGGCGAGATCGAACTTTTCGAAGGCTGCGTCCAGATTGCCGGATGACTTTAACTTAACGCCAGCTTTGAACTGACGCTTGGCTTTGGCGACATCTTTGGGATCGTCGGGGAGAACAGGTGGGGCAGGCTGTGCTGGAGCAGGTTGGTTTGCCGCAGCCGGCTGCGGGGCCGGCGCTTGAGCGGACGGATTCGTCCCGGAAGGCGGTTGGCTCGGCGGAAGAGGGTTACTTGGCTGGGCCGATTGCACCGGGGAGGGTGCCGTCGCCGCACCATTCTGCGGAGCAGCCGCCGTGGTCGGCGCAGCGGTCTGCCATCCAGCCAGCGGGCTCGCCATCGCGAGCGTAAGTAGCATCCCGGCCAAAAAACGCATCAATGTTGAGATTGTATGCCAGCGAGTTGAAACTTGTCGCGCCAGTAGCCGGGCTTAAGAGTTCACTGCGGTATCGGCATAAACCCCTGTGCTAAACTTCAATCACACCGAGGGCTGAGGATGAAGACGGTTTTCCGCAAGCTGTTGTTCGTGGACTTGATCAAGGGACTGAAAGTTACCTTCCGCAATCAGGACCCGAAAGAACTCATCACCGAGCAATATCCGCTGCAGCGTCCTGAAGTGGCGGAGCGCTTCCGCGGCGCGCCTCGCCTCAATAACAATCCCGAGACCAACGAAACCCTGTGCATCTCCTGCGACCTCTGCGCTTTGGCCTGTCCAGAGCACCTTATCGTGGTGAACAGCGAACGCAATCCTCACACTCGGCGCAAGGAACTGACGGACTTTACTTACGACCTCAGCCGCTGCATGTTTTGCGGACTTTGCGAAGATGCGTGCCCGACTGATGCGCTTGAGTTAACGCAGGACTTTGAGATGGCGAACTACAGTAGGGAAGGACTCATCTGGAACCGCGAGACGCTGGAGAAGGGGCCTGAACCCAATGTGTATCGACGCTGATTTGCGGTATGGCGCATAGCAGGGACGTGGTCGCTGAAAGTGCCGACATGTCATCGCTCCTAAACTTGTAACCAAGGCCCCTCCGTAGTACCGTGATTACATCCTTACCATTTCTGGACTTCTCTCGGGACGCTTTCTTAGTTAGGCCTGTTCGGACTCTACCGATTACAACGCATCTGTCCAAAGATCCGATACTACCTCCCCTTCGGGGGTACATCCGGTGCGAAAAAACGACTCCGGCCTGTGGTACTGTCCTAATTTGCCGTGACTTGCCTGCCGGTTTGGAGTGATAATTGCCCTGTGACTCATCCGGCCTGAAAGGAGAGGTCACGAATGAACATACTCAGACGGCTGTCGCTCCTTGCGTTGGGATTATTACTATTATTGTCGCTGACCGGGGGAGCAGTAAAGGCGTATTGCGGAGATTGCGGCCTCGTTCCTTTAAAACCGCTGCCCCCGATTGGCTGCAAAGACCTGAAGCCGATATGCGTTTGCGATGCTGCTGGTGAAAACTGTCATTGGGAATGGGTTTGCGTGAAATAAAATTGTTGTAGCAAATAGAAAAGCCCCGGTGCCAGCCGGAGCCTTTGAATCCTGTTCAGAACCGCTCAAGCGCATATTAGCGCAGGAGCCGTACTATGTCCAATCTAAAGATTGAGATCAGTGACACCATTGTTGCCGAACTACTGCGATACGTCAGAGATCACGTCCCAAGCGCAGGCGAGCGTTGCGAGAAATTGAAGAAGGCTGCCAACCTAGCGACGATGTTCTGGCCAGCGTTGAGCAGCCTAGAGAAAAGCGACCTCAAGGTAGTTAGCGGCGATCAAACCAATTTCTCAGATTCTGTTCTGTTTGAGAAAACAGCCCCATAAGGTCATCCTCTGGGTGTGTGGCGAAGCGCTGGTTTCTCTCGTCAGCGGGATACACCAGAATCTGAGCAATAGTCAGTAGCGCAGCGACGATGTGGATGTTGTCCATATCTTGGAGTTTTGCTGCCATTTGTCCTCCCTTTGAATGGCCGCTAGACCATCAATCGCTCTAGCGGCCAAATCTCTGTGGTTATTCCCGCAGCCATTGCGGGGGTCACGCGCAAAGACGAATGCACGCGACATAAATTGTAGTGTGCAAAGTGCAAAGCACAAGCAGCTTTCAGGTTCTCCAGCTTCTTCGAGAAAGCGTTCGTCAGGCGCGTGAAGCGCCGCATCTGCATTCGCATAGTTAGGTTCTGGCGCTCCACGTGCGAGGTACAGATGTGTTCCGGGTCGGGCCTGCCGTCTCGAATCTTGGATATGACCTCCACGATTGGGCTTGGGGAATAGCGTTCGCTTCCGGGTTGGCCGATGTCACCGAACAGCTTAATTAACTGCGCGAAGTCCACCGTGCCACCGAACACATCCTCGACCGCCCGCTCGTAAAAGTGGAAGCCGTCCGTGGTGAGTTGGAACCTGGCATCCTCCACAAGCCGCTTCTCTAAATCTAGCAGGAGCCTGTATGTGGTTTCTCGGGTGCGCTTTCCGACTACGAATGACGGCACCAATTTTGTCTCCGCGTCCATCGCCACAAATACCCACTGGTTGCCGTATTCGGGCGGATCGTCAACGCTCAGGTGTTTGTCTTTCTTGCCCACGTAAGTCCAAATTTCGTCGGCCTGGATGTATTTCACATGGACGTTGCGAATATGCGAGTCGAGCAGTGCGGCACAATTTTCGCCAGTCTCTACCAGTAAACGGCAGATGGTGTCACGGTGGACGCCTGTCATGCGCTCCGTGCTGCGAACGCTGGAGCCTTCGAGGAGGGAGGCGATTACAGCGAGTTTCTTTTCAGGTGCGAGTGTATACATTTGGCTTGCCTTTCTGGTGAGGCAAGCCGATAATGAGTTTGCTGACTGACATTCTCGGCTTGCCGGGGTTGTTGGTTCAGGGCCGTTGGGTGTTCAAGCACCTAGCGGCTCTCGTTATTTGCGCTTCGGTTTGGTGGAGGCGGCATTGAAAATCCTTTCCGAATCTGGCCTTACTCTTCCGGCCAGTTCATGTCCTTTGCCATGTGCATAAATTCATTTGCAGCGACGTAGGTTTTGCTGAGCGTTCCAGCTTTGCGCTCATCTTCGACCGTGTACACAGACCGGGCAGAGATGTTGAGGATGCCCGCCTGTTTGGAAATCCCAGATAAAACCCCAGCGAGAGCTTGGTTGCCGTCAAGTTTTAGAGCCTTGCGTAGCTCCTCGTCCGTGACCTTATGCTTACGCACGAGGAGGCCAAGGACTTGTTTCTGCGACGTTCCCAAACTCTCGATGAATTTCACGAATAATTCCCGCGTCCAAGGGAAAGTGCCTATATCTCCGCCGTCAGCGATGTGAAACGAGCGCCGAGTAGAGTGCTTGTCTTCGGCATCAATATGCTTCAGCACTTCGATAGCTTCTGAAGCACTGCTGCACTCGATGTAGTTGCCCTTGTAGGGAATCTTAATCATAACGCTCTCAAGCGTTATATTTGTCACGCTTGGCAGCGTATGTCAAGCGGTTTCTCGCTGTCTTGGTATTTTTTTTCATTGGGAAATGACCTCCTAGTGATTTAGGGTTTGTTGGTTGGTTGCTGTGGACATGAAACGTCTGGTAACGGTAGCGTTATTGGTTATTGCCCTTGCGGCCATTGCGTCACCATCCGCCAGGAATCACCAAGAGAGCCAAACCAAGAAAGATCAGAGCAAAACTGCAAGCAGTCCACCCACGGCGGCTGTACCTGCTTTGCCTGTCACCTCCCATGTAAGCGAGTCGGCCACCGTAGTACAGCAGGTATCCCCCCAAGCACAGTCGAAGAATTGGCACGAGTGGTTCTGGCCACCAATCTGGTCGAATTGGGCCTTGGTTTTGGTCGGAGCCGGAGGCGTCGGAGTTGCCCTGCGTACACTCAAAAATATCGAAGCTGCCGGAAAGCAGACGGATCGGATCATTGAGCAAGCTAGTAAGCAGGCCGAGTCCGCGAGGATCGCGGCAGAGGCCACCGAAAAGAGCGCACAAGCCTTGATGAACGGGGATCGCGCTTGGCTGTTGGTAGATGACGTTCAGCTTCCGCCAGAAGGGTTGACTTTCTTGGACGCTGAACTTGTGGCTGGACACAGTCCACCGCAGCGCACTTATTTCACGATTCGATTCAGGAATTTCGGAAAGACTCCAGCGGTAATTTACGGAAAGGAAATGCGCTTTAGTATTTCCGATTCCTCGCATGAGCCGCCACGCACTGACATCTACGGCGCTTATCGTCTTAGCGAATACCGGCACATCGTGCCACAGGACATGTCGGGCGGTAGCGCCACTCCTGGCCCTCATTTCTGGATCGAGGTTGCCTTTCTGGAGCCGACATACTGGCTCAATCATCAGCAGTTCACGGACGTGAACAATATGGCGGCGTTCCTGTGGGCTTATGGCGTAGTGAAATATCTTGACGTATACGGGCGCGATCATGAAACTAGGTTCTGCTATCGCTACGATGTGCCGCCCATCGTTCCCGAGGATTACTCCCACTTTTGCTTGGCTGGAGAGCGCGAGTACAACAAGGCAACCTAGCAGAAGAGCGGTTTTCCACAGCCCAAATTTTCTTGATTTGAAATTAGGACAGTACCCGGCCTGTCAAGAATCGTAGAGCGGAGGCGATTGGGTGTATAGTGTTGGCCACCCAGGTTGCCAAAATGGAAATCCTGGTTCATTGCCCTTCGTCACTTGCTGCGCAAGAATTCCGCCCCGGGCCCAAGAATGAGGAGGCACCACATGAACATAAGAATATTGGGGACAATGGCGTTGATCGCTTCCTTCTGTCTCTGCTTAACCGGATGTACCGGATGTCCACCCACTCAGCAGTGCGGAACCTGGGTCTTCACTGGGACCCCAAGCGGGAACTCGTTTCCGTTGAGTTCTGCCTTCACCTTCACACCCGCCGACTGCGGGAAAACCTGCCAATGCAGCCAGGATGTCATGATCCAGATGACATGGGTCTATGACGCCAATGAGCACAAGAACGTGTACGCCTCCGACCAACCGCAAGGAGGCCGTTCCGATGCTAATGGTTGGAGTATCGACCGCATCGATGGCGCGGCCCACGGCTATTACGGTTTGCAGAATGACGGCACGTTCGCCTCATTCTGGAACACAACTGGCTCCAATGGCAACCCGAACACGCTATACGACCAACCAGGCGGCTGGGGCGCCAACACCTACTTCTATGCGGTGGATGTAGCCGTCTGCTACAACTCCGAGACCTGCAACAACCGTATCCTTGGGTATTACTTCTGGAGCTATATTCTCGACGACAAAGACGTTGGGCAGAAGTTCATCACGGCCCCCGCATGGAAAGACCTGGACACGGAATTTCAGAACGCGCTGGCCGCCTGGAACGCCTGGGCGCCGACATCTGGTTCGGAGAACGATGGCACCGATGGCACCATTTCTCACGCCATCGCTTTCCCTAGCTTGTCGGACCTATAACCCGAAAATACTTTGGGGGCAACGACTATGAAAAAGTTCATGACCACTCCCGTATGGTTGCTGCTTTGCATCTGTATCGCCGGATGTGCCAGCCGAGACAACCGTAGCGCTACCCTGACGGAAGAGCAGAATCGCGCCAAAACCCAGCTCGAATCGCAGATGAAGGCCGTAGCTGAGACAACACGTACCTACCACGCAATGGACAACCCTACGCTGCTGCAGAAGCTTATGGAGCAAAGCAAGGCACAGCAGGAGCCATTCAATTCCCTGGCTTACCGGGAATTGAAGACCAGAACGAATGTTGACTCTAAGTCCCTCGTGGCGCTGGTAAAAGAGAACGACAATGCCGCCGGACTTCTGCCCCTGCTCCTGCTCAGAAAGCTGGACAATAAATCGTACCTGCAAGTGCCGGCCGAAAACCGGGCGAAGATACTTACCGACGCGTTGCAGACGTCGAAGTATTTCAACACTTGGGGATTGCCTAACTTCTACCTTGAGGATGCATCCCGGGCCCTGATCGAGACGGGCAAGAGCGCCGTTCCGGCCCTCAAGCGAATGCTCTCCGACACCCGGCCCGCTCCTGTATTCGGCAGTCAGGAGTACATGGTGTATAAGCGATACAACTATCGCCTCTGCGACTACGCTTTGGTCTTGCTGGAAAAGATCGAAGGTAATGCGGAATTCCAATTACCGATGTCTGTAACGGACAGGGATTCCGAGATCAAGAAGATGTCTGCGAAGTAGAGTTTGCGTAGAGGCAAGTCAAGCGCAGTTATGTGGACTTACCGCTTTCATGCTGCGCGGTTGAGTTTGTCTGCGGTGAGCGAAAAGACTGCCGGGCCGTGGAAGTGGCGGCTGGGGGCGGGGCTGCATAGCTGTCACTTCGGATACCTGACCAAAGACAAATAAGGAGCCAACTGATGAAGAACCTGATCCGTGTCATCGCGGTGCTGGCGTTTGCCGCGATGTTGCTGCCTACCCTATCGCTCGCTCAAGCTACTCCCGCTCGGCCGTTTCACGATGGTCCAGTTTGGGACATCACCTTCGTGAAGGCCAAGCCCGGCGTTGGTCTGAAGTACATGGAGTACCTGGCCACCGAATGGAAGACCGAACACGAGGCCCTGAAGAAAGCGGGGTTGATCTTGAACTACATGGTGATCACCACCGAGTCGCACGGTCCTAACGACTTCGACATCATGCTGATGACCCAATATAAGGATCTGGCGACCATGGAAGCCAACCAGGACAAAGAAGAGGCCGTGGTCAACCAGGCTTTGAACAGCAATGATCAGAAGATGATCGCGGGTTACCAGGAGCGCGCGAGCTGGCGCGAGATCATCGGCGACCGCCTGGCGCGGGAAATCATCCTGGAGCCGAAAAAATAAGGAGCTCTCACATTGTGAGATAGACAAAGGCGCGAGCAATCGCGCCTTTTGTCCACGACGGCCTGAATACAGCATCATCTGTCGCAAATGACCAGCACAAGCGCTCATAGGGAAGCGCGAGATGTTGGAGCAGGGAATCAGAGCGGGACGAATGCCGGCCTTAGTAGACCAGGTATATCGACGTACTCAATGGCCGAGATTGCACGAGGACACTGTCACGGCGGGCCAAGCTCCAGTTCGGATGGAAAGAAGTTCGTTACGCTTTCCCAATGGTGTGAGAGAATCGTCCCGAGGAACATCAGTTCTTAGTTCTGCAAGTGCTTAGTAGGTTTAGGTGGGGGCTTGCTGTATCGAGAGCAGCTAATGACCTCTGGAGAAAGAAATGTCAGGAAACGGAACCCCAGGCGTGTTGCAACCGTTGAAGAGCAACTCACGAGCGTCAAGCGTTCTCTCGAAGAACTGAGCAGAAAACCCAATAAGACCCCGGCGGACATTTTAGAGCTGGACAAACTGAGAGCCCGCGTGAAGCACCTAAGCAGGAAGCGAACGGAAAAATCAGAACCGCACGCCCGGCGTGGAGAACGGCATTAATGCATTCACGATTTGCGACAAGTAGTTTCAGTTCCTATGCTACGGCCCGCACGATAAAGCCGTGGCAGGGTGGTCGGATCATTCCGGGAAGGGGCACGTCAGATCTGCGGGTGGGTCAGTCGGTAAAGGACATCGAATCAGTTCTCGGGGGGCCCGATGAGAAGCGTCCACTAGCAGACCAGTTTTTTTACGTTTATCGGAAACAAGGGATTGACGTTGATTTTGGGGCCTCGCGACAAAGAGTCGAGCGCTTGTTCTTCTATGATGAAAATGTGGAGGGCCACTCTCGAAGACCTACCATCAGCATCCATGGAATCAGTTTTCGCACGCCTAAGACCAAAGTGATCAACGTGCTGGGTAAACCCCAGTGTGAAGGTGGACCGGTACGCGTTGCAAACCGGAAGAAGACCTGGATTTACTATGACTCCGGCCTTCAATTCGATTTTGACAGCCAGGACCGAGTGATAATCATCGTCGTCTGTGATCCCAAGCTGAATCGGTGAGCCGAGGAATGCTGACAAATTGTGCTCACGCCTCTCTGCCTTATTCAAAGATCAATATCGCAGCCGCGATCACGGTCGTCCAGCGGCCACGCTTGTCACCGACCGCGCTCTGCGTGATGTTGGCCGTGCGCACGATCTTATTCGATAGTCGATACACCTCTTTCTTTTCGTCCCACGACTTATCGGCGTCGAACTCCACATCGAGCGTGGTGGCGAGCATTTCTGCGGCAAGCTCTTCGGCGTAATCCCCGGCCACATCGTCAGTCTCGCCGAAGGAATGATGCTCACTCAAATAGCCGTAAGTGCTGTGGTCAGCGGGAATAGCGACGCCGATTGAGGAGGCCGTCAGACGATGTGGCTCGCGCGTGGAGTTCTCCGCCACTACCGCGAATGTGACCTCTCCCGGCGACAGGTACCGCAGTCCGTCTTTGCGCGGAATGAGCTTGCAGTTGGGAGGGAAGATAGACGACACCCGCACCAGATTCTGGGCCGCAATACCTGCGTCGCGCAGCGCCAATTCGAACGAGGTAAGCCGCTCCCGGTGTTTCCCCACGCCCTTGGTGAGGAAGATGCGCTTGGGGACCATGTCTTTCGCCAATTTACGTTCTCCAGAACAAAGATGGTTGTAATCGAATCGTCAAAAATAACACACGAGAACGAGACGATTGTGTGAAAACAATATTACAAGAATATGAATTGAGAAGAATGCTCGGCGTCACTGGGCCGTACTCGCCACGGGTACCGCCACCTTCAGCTTCACCGCAATATCGATGAATGCCAATGCGGCGCGGCTGAGCGCCTTGTCCTTGCGGAAAACCAGCGCCAGATCACGATGAATACTCGCGTCCGCCAGGGTGAGAGCGGCCAACGCATTTGCCTGCAGATCTTCCGCCACGTTGGAACGCGGAATGAACCCGATTCCGACATCGGCTGCAACAAAACGTTTCAGCAACTCGCTGGAGTCGAGTTCCATGGATATCCTGGGCTTCAACCGGTGTTCGTGGAAGAGCGCTTCCAGGGCGTCGCGAGTGCGGCCCGCCTTCGGCAGCAACAGCGGGTACTCCGCTACCTCGGCAAGCGTTGCCCGAGCCTGGCTGGCCAGCGGATGATGGGGGGGCGTGATCACAATCAACTCATCACGATGGATCTGCACTACCGTCAGGCGCTTGTCGGGCACCGGCATGGATACGACCCCGAAGTCACACGAGTTCTCGATGATCGCCTCGAGAATCTTGTTGTGCTCCAGTCGCTTCACACTCACTGCGACACTCGGATATTGCCGCTTAAACTCGGCAAAGACTTCCGGCAGGATGTGCAGGCAAGTGCCTTCATTGGCGGAGACCACCAACTCGCCGCGCGGCACGCGATGCATTTCGGCCAGCGCGACCAGCATGACGCGGCGCTGCTCCAGGACGTCCTCGGCGTACTTCCGGAAAACTTTGCCGGGACCGGTCACGGCCACCTTTCCGCCGCTGCGGTCGAGTAGCTTGGCCCCGACTTCCTCTTCCAACGCGCGAATCTGTGACGAGATCGCCGGCTGGGTGCGAAAACGCCGCTCGGCCGCCCGCGAGAAGCTGCTGAGCCGTGCGACCTCCAGAAATGTCTCGATCTGATCGAAGTCCATGAAAAAAGCAGCAATTAGCAACTAGCCGTTAGCAATTAGCATTCAGCACTCAGCGTGCGGCACCATGACAGCCGGGGGGACTTTGATGCAATGGACATGGCCCTCAGCATAAGGGGTTTTATCAGGACAATGTCGATTCTACGGGAGCGAGACCGTTTCGTCAGCGGAATCACGCGGTTGCGGTTCATAAATGGGAATTATGCCGATTATAAAAACATTGTATTAGCCACCCGTGGGGGCGCCACGTATGCTTTATTGTGTGCGCTTCGGGTGAGGGCCCGCAGCCACAACAACTTCCTATCCAAATGCAGTTCGCAGTTCCGAATTCCTACTCCGGAAGGCCGCACCGCTCCGCCAGGCAAGCTGGCACAAGGGCGGGCAGGACGTTCCGCAAAATCTCCACCGCAACACAACCGCCGTCCTCGTACGACGTACGCGTGTGCGCGTCGGGTCGAGCGACGGACAAGGAGAATTCGAATGGCCGATACCAAGCCTGATCCAAAAGCCGTTCTCGCGTTTGTCAAGGAGAACAACGTGCAAGTGCTCGACCTGCGCTTCACCGATCTCCCCGGACTGTGGCATCACGTCTCTTATCCAATCGCTCAATTGAGCGAGTCATCGTTCGAAGAAGGCTTCGGCATGGACGGATCGTCGATCCGTGGCTGGGCGGCGATTCATGAGAGCGACATGCTGCTCGTTCCCGATGCCACCAAGTACATGCTCGATCCGTTCACCGAGGTCCCGACCATGGTGATGGTGTGCGACGTGATCGACCCCGTGACCAAGCAGCGCTACGATCGCGATCCACGCTACATCGCCAAGAAAGCCGAGATGTATCTGGTTTCCACCGGCCTTGCCGATACCGCCTACTTCGGCGCCGAAGCCGAGTTCTTCATCTTCGACAACGTGCGCTTCGATCAGAACGAACACGAGGGCTTCTACTTCATCGACGCTGAAGAGGGCCGCTGGAATTCCGGGCGAGTTGAAAATAACTTGGGCTACCGCCCGCGCTACAAGGAAGGCTATTTCCCAGTTGCTCCCACCGATCACTACCAGGATCTGCGAACCGAGATGGCGATGACCATGCAGAACTGCGGCCTCACGGTGGAATGTCATCATCATGAAGTTGCAACTGGCGGGCAGACCGAAATCGATCTGAAGTTCGATTCGCTGATCAAGTCGGCCGATAGCATGATGCTCTACAAGTACATCGTGAAGAACGTCGCCAACCAATATGGCAAGACGGTGACCTTCATGCCCAAGCCACTCTTCCAGGACAACGGCAGTGGCATGCATACGCACCAGTCGCTATGGAAGGAAGGGAAGCCGCTCTTCGCGGGCGACGGCTATGCGGGCCTATCGCAGATGGCGCTGTGGTATATCGGCGGACTGATTAAGCACGGGCCGGCCTTGTCGGCTATCATTGCTCCAACCACCAACTCCTACAAGCGCCTGGTGCCGGGTTTTGAAGCTCCGGTAAATCTGGCGTATTCACGCCGCAACCGTTCGGCCGCGTGTCGCATTCCGATGTACTCGGCTTCGCCGAAAGCCAAGCGCGTGGAGTTTCGTCCGCCTGATCCGAGCTGCAACCCGTACCTCGCGTTCTCGGCAATGCTCATGGCAGGACTCGATGGCATCGAGAACAAGATCGATCCGGGTCAGCCGCTCGACAAGGACATCTACGATCTGGGTCCAGAGGAACTGGCGAAGGTCCCATCCATGCCCGGATCCCTGGAGAACGCACTCGACGCGCTCGCGCGGGACTATCAGTTCCTGCTTCAGGGCGATGTTTTCACCGAGGAGATGCTGAACACCTACATTGACTACAAGCGAGAGAAGGAAGTGAACGCCATGCGCTTGCGTCCGCATCCGTATGAGTTCCAGATGTACTACGACATCTAGGGATAGGCCGGGGAGAGCCAGTCTTCAGGCTGGCGTACAAGATCTCGCCTTACTATAAGGCTTGCGCCGCTGCGGTCATTGAAAAGGACCTCAGCGGCGCAAGTGGTACGCTTCTCCGCAGCGAACGCGGCGCCGAAGGAAGCGCCGCTCTACCCATACTCGCCGGACTATACCACCTCTGAGGCAGCTCCAAGCGAGGATAAGTCTGCCAACCTCAACATACTTCCTTAAGCAATTCTAATCTTAGCTCCAGCATTATCTCTGGTCTTACAGGCAGGTGTTAGCCATCCAGCGTTAGAACAAGCCTGTCTGCACCAGCCTGATCGCGGTTGACACGAGCGAGGGAAGGCCTCTACCGCGTTCTATAGCCGGCACTAAGATTCATTGGTTTAGAGAATGCAGATGGTCATAGGTGCTAATTAGAGACCTTGACGGCAGCTCTGCAAATGGTAGTGCATTTGTACCAGTTATGGTTTTGTTAGCGATCATGATCGGGTGTGGACGGGGAAGTTCTATCTCAAACGGCGGCACAGCGACAGCGACACCTGTAGTCTCCGCTCCCAGTATCCCTCCGCCGATTACACTTGAGTTGCAAAAAATGCAAATGGTGGTCGCTGGCGGGACAAGCCCCGAATATGTCGTGTCGCCAATTGGAGAAGAGGGACTTGTTCAGATCGGGATACGCCGATTGCGTCTGATTAACGTAGACATCGATAACCTTGTTGGCGTAGAACCGGACGGAACGCTGCAATTGCAATGGTCTTACCACCTCAACCAAGGACTTGCGCTGTGTCGGGAGCATGGGTGGATCCCTCACATCATCATCGGGCATGTGGTTCCCCCGCCGTTGGCTGTAAAAGCGCCGGACGGACGGAGTTATGGGCCTTCCTCGTGGACGATCTACGATCAATACATTCAGGCCTTTCTCGATTACGTGGTGGTTTCTCAAGGTTTCCCTGAAACCGAGTGGGAAGTCGGTAATGAGATGAACACCCCATCGCAGAACTGGGTGGCTCCGGTGTTGCCGGCGTCTGCAACGGATCCTGCCGGCTTCACTGCATACTGGACTTTGTACTCGCACATAGCGGGGGTAGTAAGCGCCTTCCGGCATCAGCACCCAGGAACAGTGCTCCGCGTCGGGGGGCCCGCAGCAGAAACGGATTGGGCGATAAAATTTGTGGACTTCGTCGCCAGCCAGAACGCTCAGGCGGACTTCGTCAGTCTGCATGTCTACGGCAACCAATCGACAGGTGCTGGGTTGCAGGCTGACATCAACAGCATTCAGCAGGAAATAGCGGCTCGGAAGCTCAGCATGCCTGTCAGTATCACGGAATGGGGGCCGAGTTGCGAGAGCCTGCTCAACTTTGAACCCATTGCCGGCGCCTTCGTTCTGGATTTCACTTCGACCATCGCGCAAGCCGGTGTTTCAGATGCTATCTTCCTGTCGCTATCTCAGTTTCCCGCCGAAGACTGGCCAGTACTCTACACTACGGACCAGACTCCGACTGACATTATGGTTGCATTTGAGGCTCTGGTCGGGCTCAACGGAACCCAAGGGACTTGCACGAGTAGCGGAGGGCTTTCCTGTGTCGCGGTGACCGGAGAGGATGGAACGGTATCGGTGGTGTCCTGGAATTTTAGCTGGGCAGGCACTTATTTTCCGGATGCCATAACACCGGCAAGCGAGACCTTCAAAATAACGGTCCAGCCCGGAGTAAGTACAGCAACTGCCTATACCATCCAGTCCGCGCAACTAAATTCTGGGCAATGGGACCAGGCAGCTTACCCTATTGCTGTGCAGTCAGGCGGGGCCAGTATAGGACTCACCGTTGAAATGCCGTATGGCTCGTACGGAAGGGTGTCACTGAAACCAAATTGAGCGGCGCCAGGGCGAGATCCAATTACATTCTGGCGTGCACGGCCAGCGGCATCGCCGACTGAGAGAAAAGCGTTCGCTGGCTTCTCCTGCCTGTTTTCTGCATCCACAGCTCAATCGTACTTGCCGAGGTGCTGCCATTCTTGGGTGTTCCGGCATTTTCTGGCTGCCGACAATCCTTTTCCCCGATCAGCAAAGAGCGTAACGACGAATGCCGCACGAACTGCATCGCCGCGTCATGTGACGTGGGTCACCGCTAAGAGGTTGAGCCGGAAGGAATGCTCCTTCCCACCAGCGACGCAGATGTGGGCAACTATGCAATCGATTCTCATACTGATTCGCGACCGGTCGAGGAGGACAGAAATGCAGCGCATATGGTTTTTACGGTTCGCGAGTCCCTCCTATTGCTGGCCCTTGCCGCGACGATTCTGTCGACGACCCAGAACTTTGCAATTCTCGCATCTTCACGCATTTATGGCACCAGTTGCAGCACAGTCACATTAACTTCCCCCAAACTGCTAGCTATGTGTCGAAGGAGTTCACATGATCATTAACTTGTGACTAGAAGCTGACAATTCCCTGACAACCTCACTGTCGTATCCCCGTAGGCTCGCATTCAGATCGAGTTCCGAGCAGTTCGGGGGACAGTATGCAGTTCCTGAAGAAATCGCGATCCGTCGCGATGTCCACATTGATGTTGCTAGCCGGGCATTGCGCTTATGCGCAGGTGCACGGCTCAAGTAAACCAGTAGAAAAGGGAACCGTGAGTAAAGAGGCTGCGGTGACGGCGGTGGCGGGCGAAAGTTGGCTCACACATCTAAATCGGCCGTTCAACGAAACCAGCATGGGTAAGACGTGGCGCTTAGGCCCTCCTGCGCCTGCGCCAGGAGAGCGAGCTCCCCAATGGCAACCTGACTGGCCGTCCGCAGCGGCATCGCAAGTCTTGACGCTGCATGGTTCAGACCTCTACCGCATGAATTGCCAGGGATGCCATGGCGAATCCGGTGAGGGCGCCCCGCCGGAAATCAACTCAGTCATTAACCCAGTGCGGGCGACGTCAGTCGAGCTGGTGATAGCGCGAATGAAGACGGCTGGAATGGAGATCGCCCGGGCGGACGCCGTCAAGCTGGCGCAGCAGTCCCACACGGCATTAATGCAACGACTCCACAATGGCGGCGAGAATATGCCGCCGTTCCCTCACCTGGACGAAGCCGAGGTTCTTTCGCTTCTTGCCTATCTGAAACAGCTTGCCGGCGTCCCCGGCGCAGACCGGGAGCAACTAGCAGTGCAGGAATCCCCCATGCGCGTGGGCGAGCATATTGTGAAGTCCACTTGTCATACTTGCCACGCAGCAACAGGGCCAGATCCTGATCCCCAACAGATTTGGGATGGAGCGATCCCACCGCTAAGTAGTCTCACGACGCGCAAGAGTCGGCCGGAGTTCATCCGGAAGGTCACTCGTGGAGCGCCTGTCCTGATGGGACCATCGTCCATGCTCCACCGCGGCAGAATGCCAGTTTTCTACTACTTAAGTGAGGACGAAGCGGCGGATGTGTATCTGTATTTGACCCTCTATCCGCCTTCGGAATCGGCCCGCCTCGAAACTACCAGGGCGCTGACGCAACCACGGTCCGCAGGTGGAGGAACGTCTCCCGGGCATGGAGGCGCATCGTCTGTTCGGGACAACAAGGTACCGGGGGTTCAGCCGCAAAGCGAAGGCACCTACCTGCAAACTGTCGTCTTGCTGACGGGGGTTGTGTCACTCGTGATCTTGCTGTTGGCAGGAGGTCTCGGATTCACGATACATGAGTTTAGAAGGCTGTCGGCGGCAAGACAATTCGGCAGCCTGGCTGTGAAAACAAAACCTACAGGGAGGACCAAAGATGCCACGGCGACCTTGCAGCACGTTTCGTAAGATAAGTCTCTTTCTGATGCCGATCTTGCTGGCTCTCGTCTTTTCGAGCACCAGCTACGCCATCCCAGCATTTGCACGCTTGTACGGCACTAGTTGTAGTACGTGTCATATTGACTTCCCCAAACTGAATGACTTTGGAAAAGCTTTCAAGGATGCGGGCTTCAAGTTTCCCAAAGACGACGAGTCGATGATCAAGATTCCACCGGTCATGCTGGGAGCTCCGGCCAACGCGGAACTCTGGCCCAAGGCCATCTGGCCGGGCACGATACCCGGCATCCCGCCGATTGGTCTGCGGATGAACAATTACTTCCAGTACACCGGCACCAGCAGCGGAAAGTTTGCTTCGCTCACTCCCGCAGGAACCTTGCCACCCTTTGTGCCGACCACGGACTTCGAGACGGGCCTGTTCAGCATTTTCACCGCCGGGAACTTCGGAAGTGACATCGCATTCTGGGTGGACGACGACATCAGTGTTGCCGGGGCGAACGGCAACGGTGGACTTGGCGATGGCTATCTCAAATTCGTCAATCTTAGCCGCCTGTTAAAGATGCCGCAGCACTCTCTCAATCTACGGGTCGGCCAGTTCGAACTCGAACTGCCTTTTACCCAGGCCCGGAGCATTTGGATCAGCCCGTACGACATCTACACCCAAGCCAATATTGGGGCTATGAACTCGCTCATTCCGCTGCAGCAGTTCGTCAATAACCAATTCACCATGGCGGATGCGGGGAAGGGGATCGAGTTGAGCGGTGGACTCCACACCGGCGGCTATCAGTACTCAATCGCCTTCATCGACCAGAACACCAGTGGAGTCGGGCAGGACGCGAATCCCGGCAGTCCCTATGTTCCGCAAGCCACGGGCAGCAACAATGGCGGACTGGGTGTGGCTTCGGATGCGAACTTTAAGGACATCTACGCCAATTTTCAATATCGGTTCAACCTAGAGCACGACAAGGAAAGCCGCAATGCCATCCAGGCGGCAGGTCCCACAGGACCGCGCGACCACACCTATCTGAACCTGGGCACGTACTACTTTTATGGACGTTCGGTGCAGCGCCTGCTGGGCGCAGGGGCCGACGGTACATCGGCGGTTGTCACCGCGCGGGAGCCGTTCTACCGTGTCGGCGGCAATATGACCTTCAACTATCGCTGTTGCCTGCAATTCAATGCACTGTACATGTACGGGCACGACTACAACCTTGTGCCTATCGATGCGAATGGGAATCTCATTCCTCTGCAGAACCTCAGCACGGCCGTGCCGGTGGGGTTCATTCACAGCACGCCAGCTACCTTCAGCGGCGGGTTCGTGGACGCGGAATGGCTGGCCTATCCGTGGATGTACGTAATGCTCCGCTATGACGGGGTGAACTCGACCTCCGATCGCATCAATGGCTTGGCAACCAATCCCTCCTTCACCGGGAGCCCGTTCAATGCGCCCTTTAGTTCAACGCGCAATCGCATAACACCGGGCGTGCAGTTCCTGATCCACGCTAACATCAAGGCATCGTTTGAATACCAGTTCCGTCCTTCGCAATCAGTCGTAATTGCCACGAATCCGCTAACCGGTTTGCCGGTGGCGCTAAATCCCTTCCACACCAACACAGCCGTCGCTGGTTTGGAATTCGTGTACTAATAGCTTGTACTTGAGGAAGCACAACCAACGAAAGGAATATTCATGATGCGCAGTTTTCTAGTAACGATTCTATTGGTCACGGCCGTCGCAGCCACCGCTGTCGCCGGCACCATCGAAGGCAAAGTGTCGACCGGGAAGTCCGTCGTCTATGTGGACACCATCCAGGGCAAAACGTTTCCTTCCCCTCGCAGCAGCCGGTCATGAACCAGAAGGGCTTGATGTTTAACCCGCACGTGATGGTTATTCAGGTGGGGACGACGGTCGAGTTCCTGAACAGCGACAATGTGCAACACAACGTCTTCTGGCCGTCGATTAGCGGCAACAAGAAGCTTGGCCATAACCTCGGAACGTGGCCGAAGGGCGATAAGCGGCCCTTCAAGTTCGACAACCCGGGTATAGTGTCGTTGCTGTGCAATGTGCACCCGGAAATGGCTGGGTACATCATCGTCAGCCCGACGCCATACTTCGCCGAAACCGACGCCAGTGGGAACTACAAAATCGAGAACGTTCCTGACGGCAAATACAACGTGGTCGCCTGGCATGAAGGAATGAAGCCGCAGACCAAGTCTGTGGACGTTGCCGGTACAGGCAAGGCTGATTTCACGCTCTCGAAATAGGCAGCCAAGGCGCAGTAGGGCTCATGCGCAGAAGTAAGGCCGAGTTGACGATCTCTATGCTGCTGAAGGAATTGCTGCAATGAAGTTGGTTGGCGGTATTGCGGTCCTGAGTGTTGTGCTGGGAACCATGGGTTCCCTACGCGGGCAAGTCATGACTCCCATGGAGTTGTCGGACCCGGCAGCACAATACCTGCAACAGCAGCACCTGCAAACCTTGATGGCCATCGGCACCGAGATCGAGGCGCACAAGTTTCCTTATCCCTTCTACTTCAGCCGGGTCCTCGATGTCGACCTAGCCAAAGTGAAGGTGGCCGACCAGCGCTCGATCCGCTTCGAAATTTACAAAGGTCAAACCGTACTGGAGATTACCGGCAACTACTATGCCGCCTACTCAGCGGACCGCATGGACTCTTACGCGCGATTGAAAGAAACCTTTGAAACGGTTGTGATGCCGATGCTGCAAGCCGAGGTCCCGCACTTTCCGGATGATTCCGAATTCTCTGCGTTTGCTATTGAAGTTTCCCATCATGTCCGGCAAAAGGTGATGGGCGTCAACTCTGAGCAGCCAGAGAACGTCACCGTCATCATCCCTGTGCTTGCTGCCCAGAAACTGGTGGACGCGAAGACCGACGACCAGAAGCAAGCGGCGATTCTGGAAGCAAAAGTGTTCCTGAACGGACAGCCTTACTCACTATGGTTGCAGGAGGGCGCTCCCTCAGAGGAATGGAAAGAAAAGTTCACTCCTCTCCCGGTGGCAAAAAAGCCTGTTGAGACGGCAAGCGCCGCGCCGAGTCCGGCCGCATCGACTAGTGCATCCGTCTCCGCCAGCCTGATGAAGACATCACCGACGCCGATGCGGATCTTTACACCGGAGTCCCTGGCGAAGCTGCAGCGCCAGAACGAGGACACGGTTACGCGTATGACCAGGGACCTCAACAAGGAAGCGCACTTCCTGCCATACGCGGCTCCGACTTTCATTGGGTTCCGCCAGGGCGCCTACTTGCAGCTGTCCCTTGCCACCAGCCTCAACGCGGCCGCCGGAACGTCTCGCTACAAACTGGCGGCTCTGGCCTTCGACGAGCATATTTCTCACCTGGTGCGGCCGCTGTTGAATTACTTTCCGCAAGACACGGATTTTGATGGCGTGGTTTTCAGCAGCATGGTGCATGTCGCCGACGGATCGAGCCCGGAGGCAGTTGAATTCTTCTTTCCGTTCCGCATGATGCGATGTTTTGCTTCTTACGATTGCACCGGTCAGCAGTTGCTGGACTCCGGAACGATTGTGATTAACGGCGAGCGTGCCGCCCTCGATCTGCAAGTCGCCGAAAGTAAGAACTAGCTGCGCTTGTTTTTGGACGCGCGCTAATTTTAGCGCGGGCAATTGCGTCGAATCCCGAATCTCGGATTTCACACTTTCCGACACACTTACCGCTCGCTGCTAGACGCTTGCGGCGCTCCTGTAGGAGTTCAGCAGAAGTTGATGCGACACGCACAGGTGTCCACCACGATGACCGTCTACGGTAACGCGCTGATGGAAGCGAGATGCCAATAGCAGCGCTGTTAAAATGGTCATGCGAGCCTAATTTGGTGTTGCTTGGTGTTGAACCGACATCAGAGGCGGCCGCAAGTGTCGGCTAAGATAATGCAGGCCCGTATCTTAGCTGCTCATGGCCCTGTAGCTCAGATGGATAGAGCAGCGGTTTCCTAAACCGTTGGTCGGCAGTTCGACTCTGCCCAGGGCCTCCATCCCATCCCGCTGAAAGCGCGCTAGTTAACGGCAGGGGATGCCGTGGCCTTCCACGCGTCTGTTGCCACTTCGTTGCCAGATAACGATTCAGGCAGTGCTTGTTGCAGTTTCTCCATCGCGTCGGTTACCTGGGTGGGCACTGTCTTGATGTAGTACGTGCTGGTTGTGCTTACGTTGGCGTGACGCAGTATTTGCTGAATCACTTTCTCCTGAACGCCCAGAGCATAGAGGTTGCTCCCGAGGCCGCGCCGTGCGGCGTGCCAGCCATGCCACTTCGGGAAACGTCCCATCGAGTTTGAAATCGTGCTTCGCATCCGCGTGGTCATCCTTCGCCTTTCCGCCACTCTTGCAGCGTTTCAGGGCGGGGAGAATCTGACGCCCTAAGACGTTGTTTAAGCAGAGCAGGCTTTCCGCTGAGATTGGGGAACATCGGTCCACTCGCGGGCCGCCGCAACGTATCCGATGAAACTCCAAGCGTTCTGCGACTTGCTTGATTAGCGGGACTGCGCCTTTGCTGCGCCCCGTCTTCGGGTCGTTTACGTGGCCTTCCCAAATTGCGCGAGAGACGCGAATCTGACCGTCTTGGTAATCTTCCCAACGCAGGCCCTGCAACTCGCCCCGGCGAAGCCCGCTGAACGCGGCGACCGCGAAAATCGTTGCAGCGGTTTCAGGCATCACAGACAGCATCGCTGGATTTCGGTCAAGTCGTAGGCATACGTTTCTTGCGGCGCTGGGGCCCTTGGGCTTATGCAGTGTCGCGGACGGGGTTCTCCCCGCTGTAATAGCCCTGCTGCTTCGCCAGCTTGAAAACCCCGCTCAGGAATGTCTTGATGTGTTTTAGGCTGTTTCGGCTTAGTGCTTTCGGCCCCATCGAATCGAGCCAGCCTTGTACATCATACGTGTGAACGTCCTTTGAGCCAATCGTCGTGCAACGGGCTTTGACATGATTGTCCCAAATATCCCGGTAGCCCTTGAGTGTCGATGGGCGCTTGTGCTGCCTGATGTGCGGGAAATAGACGCTCTCAACAAAGTCACTGATTGTCAGAACACGATCAGGAGTTGCGTTCGTACTGTCGGCAGCCGTCACGATCTCCTTGGCCTCCTCTTCGATGCCTTCGGGGGGACGTTTACCGCGTGTGGTAACGGGACCGAGTCTGCTTCGCTATGCGGACGTGCCGCACTGTTCCGTCGATTACTCGATCTTCGAAATAGCGCACGTACCAGTGACCGCGTGCCTGGAGATAGTATCCGCGTCTGTTGCCGTTTTCTTCTCACTTCTATTGTCCTTTCCTTGAGTCTTGCGTTTGCGTTCACGGGCTTGCACTGCCAGTTTTGCGATGCGGGACCGCTCGGCAGCCGATAGCTTTTCGCTTCGCGCCTTTCCTGCTTTCTGGCAGACTCTGAGCGTTCCTTCGCGGACAAGCTTGCAGCCCGCGCCTCCCCGCCCAACTTCCCAAGAGCTACTGCGTTCGGGTTTTTCTTGGCTGTCATGTTTCTTATCATGCGTGACGCTACGTTAGATGTCAAGGGAGAAAGAGACAGAATCGCGAGAACCTCAGCCGACAGCGCAGAATTTGCATCATCAATGCGATTCATTGTGTCCGCCGTTTGTCCCACCATGAGGTTAACTTGGGGCTGTCCCACTCGAAGCGGACGTAGCGTCCAAGCGAACGCAAGGCAGGGATCGGTGGCTCGGTCTCGCGTCTGCTCCCGAATCCAACTGACAGGGACACGCCACCGCTGAGCCAATTCGACTGCATCTACTACTTCGTAACTCTGCTTATCTGGCAACATTCGTGGCAACGCTCCAATCTGAGCCTTTTCAGTCAATCGCTTACGAGTGAGCAGCGGTTGTGCAAACCGCCGTTCAGTCCGCTAGCGTGCCGCTGTGGGCAACCCCGAAGGCCCTGCACCCGCAGGGGCGGGAGGGCAGAGGGGGGCAGTATGCGTCGTTTTGGCCGCGCCCGAAAATCGATATTGCGATTTAATCCGAGAACCAATCATTGCGGACGCTCCTGGCCGTGCCTTACCTGTTCTTGCCAAGCAGGGCCAGCTTTTGAGACTGGCCCCGCCTTCGGGGTAGTTGTGCTTTTGGTCGAAATGCTCACTACCCAAACTCGTCTTGCGCGCTTTTTCCTGCGCGGCCCTTTTTCCGCGCTGCTGCCAAGGGTGTGTTTGCAGTGTTGCTGTGTTGGTCGGTTGTAAGTGTTGTCTGTGTTGAAGTGTTGAAGGGTACAGTGTTAAAGGGTTGAAGGGTTCGCACAGCTTCCGGATTCGCCTTGGTGGGATGAATCTCGCGCACGATGCTGTACCAGTGCTCAGGAGCGCGGGGCTTGCCATCTCTGTCATGTCTTCACCGTTACAACTTCGATGTCATAGGGAAGGCCGACGAAGATTTCCACGCCTGCGTTCGCGGCTGACGGGTTGCTCGCCATTCACCTCCACTACAAGCGCCGGAAGTGGCTCTGTGGCCCTGCGTAGGGCTCTCGGGTTCTTTGCCCAGCCCAAGAAAGCAGCAGAGTCGTCCGGTATAGGGACGGCCCTGGTAGTTCTGAGGTTCAAGCACAAGCCGCGCAATCCACTTCTTCCACTGGCGCGCCCAAGCGTATGTCGCCTCTGTACAGACGTGCGACATATTGTCCCGGGTCCAGCAGCGGAAAGGCTCGCTGAGAGTGATGGAGGCGGCAATTTCACTGCTGCGCTCCATCCCGCTCGGGGTCAAAGAGCAAGTAATAGCGGGAGTGGGGTAATTCGAGCGCCCTTCCCGCACAACGCGCCTCGCGCAGCTTGTCTATCAGGAGTTCTGTTTGAGTAGGTCTATGCCAAAGTCCGCCTGTCACAGTTCACCGCCCTTCTCAAGGCGGGACGCTAAGCGGCCCAACGGGAGCGATAGGTCACGGATTCCCGACGCAAAGAAGTGGAGGCGATCTGCATTGTATTTGTCGGGAGCGAATCGACTAGCGGCATCCAATTGCCGGCCAGCGCGACAGAGTAGAGTTAAGGCCCGGACAAGCCGTCGGCTTGCAATGCGCTTAGAACTGCGCTCTAATTTCTTCAAGCTAATTTTCCTTTCAGGCGTCGGGGGAGTTGGAACCTCCTCTGACGCCGTTCGCTTCTTAGCCCGTTTCTATTGAACGATGGGAACAAGAAACTCGCCCGTTTGCGTTAGGCGAGTAAAAGATCCTGCGAAGGTGCTTTTTATGCGGATTTTGCGACTCGAAGATTTACTCGCTACTAGCGAGTTCAGCGAGTGGCACTGTCGATTATCTTTTCGCGCTGGGCAGGGGGCATACTGTTGTATTTCACAGTGAATCGGTGTTTCTCGTCTTGAATCTTTTTGCGCCAAGGGTTGCCGCACTTGTACGCCTCTGCGTATTTGCTAGGGCAACCCTCCTCCGTCCATGCAGCGGGAATAGTGAGGTTTTTCCTGTCTAGTTGGGCGCAGTATTTTAGCCCCTCAAGTTGTGATTGAATCGCTCCGAAAATCACGCCTTCCCGCTTTAGCTCTAGCTTGCTCTTCCTCGCTTCGCCGTCCGCCCGCTGCGTGCCACTGGTTTCTCATGGTGAACCAGTGGTGGCCAAGTTCGGGAAATACTAGGGACGCGAATGCCCGGCAATTCATGTGGCCGATCCTGCTCAATGAGTCTTTCGAGTTTCAGCCATTCATAGGCATAGGTCTTCTCAAGCCTGCTGATCATCCCCCCGACACGAAGGGAGCGGACACTTTCCAACTCCTCAGCCTCGGCTACCAGAGATTCTAACCTTCCCGTCTCCTCTACTTTCGTTTCTCGCTCACGCTGGAGCAGTGAGCGTACCGATGGAGTTTTTGGATTCCGTGCGAGCAAACTATCGATTTCAGACAGTCTGGACTTGTGTGATGCAATAACTTTGCGGGCCTTTACGATTATTTCACGTAGCAAGCGTCACCTTCCCGTGTGACTTTCTCGCATTTTGTGGTCGGCCAAGGAAGGCGGGAGCGGGAAGGCACCCCGCCTTATCGCTGCCGATGATCAGTCAGCAGCTATCCAGCTAAATTCATGTTACCCGCAGAATCAATCGAAGAGTAGCATTGGACGAGTGCGGCTTTGAGAAAATGACACTCCACTCTCTCGTCACCGCTTTGCTGGTTGCGTCGGGCTTGCTATTCCCGACGCCGCAGGCCGTACAGAACATGCCCACTGACATTTATTCCTTAGCCAAAGCCGACTTGGAGGCTGAGCCGATCAACCCAGCAGGCTTCTGGCTGGTTGTGAAAGCGGCGCAAGCGGAGAAGGTGACAGAAAAGAAGCAGATGATTCTGGAGTATGGCCGGAAGAAATATGTTCATTACCATGGCGGCGAGCAAGGCTGGAACGATCTGGTCAATGACGCCGAGAGATCATCAAGCGTGATGCCACCGGCTGGCTTTACCGTGGCCGCAGCACCACCGCCGCCGTCTCCCGCCGAGCAGGCAGCCGATCTGGTGAAGACCAAGGACCCGAAGCAGATGAGCTTCGCGGAGTGGGAACTGGTGCTGTCATCGGGCAATCAGCAGGCCGCTGACACGGTGTGGAATGCGATCAAGGACAAGGCCGTGAAGTTACAGGCTTCGGTCATCAGCGCTACCGCGACCTCTGTTAAGTTGGCGGGCAGTGATGATGACATTGAAGCCAAGAAAGCGGACATTGACCTCACGATGGCCAAGGCACTGCCTGCTCGTTTGGTGCCCCAGGTGGGAGCCTTGATGATCTTCCAAGGCACTTTCGCGAGCTATACGCTGAATCCCTTTATGATGACCATGACCGACGGCGTCCCGTCGCACAGAGAAACTGAGCCTCATGCGAACTATTTTCAGAATCTTCTGGATGCAAATGCCTTCCCCAAGTGGGCAAACACCGTGTGCATCCCCGAATACGATGATGGGGTGGATGCGGGTATGTTTACCGTTCTAGGCCCCAAGGGGACTGTTATGCAGGCCCGCACATACCTCGATGGCATTGCGAAAAAGGATTACATCTACGATCAACGAAGAACGCTAGGAGCCGACACATTACTGGCCAGTCGGCCATGGGAGTCGCTCGACAGAGGGGGTTGGTGGTATTCGGAGATAAAAGTCAATTGGGACACTGGCGTCTTTACTAGCGAATGGCGCTCCGTAAATTCCGGGCAAACTGACTTTAGACAACATGGCCACTGTAAGGCGTTTCACAGGCGATGAGACGGGGAGTGGCCCTGCTGGGGTCGGGGTTTCTTCGTCGATCCATGTTTTAATGGGGAAAAGGAAAGCCCCGATGCCAGTCGGGGCTAGGACGGTTTGCGTGTTCCTGCGAATCTTCGCATGGAGTGTGCTCAAAGTGCAAACCGAATCAGAAGCACCGAAGAGAAACTTTAGTTCGGAGGTTTTCGAAGGGCTTTCAACCTTTCGAGAATATCTGGGGCAGGTTCCCGACCCTCGGCGGATGCCGCCAGTAATTCCTTTAGCGGAGCAATCGTTTCTTCTGTGTGCTGAATCCGTAGTTCGTCATCCAACGCCTGCTGATAATGCTGACGCCAGTCATGAAGCCGCATGGCAACTTGAAGGGCGCTGTCCCGGCTGTGGAGCGAAACTTCTAATAAGTACGCCAAAGCCAGAATTATCTCGTGGAGAAACTGCGGATCGTCGTTCATAGCGCCGCGATTATACGATTCGGGGAAGGACAGAAGGGAAAAAGTCACCATGCCAGGCGGCAGACCGAGAATCGAGCTTGACTGGGCGGAGTTCGACCGTCTCTGCGAAGTGCAATGCACTTTAGCGGAGTTGGCGGCTCACTTCGGAGTGTCAGAGGACACAATCGAGCGAGCGGTAAAGCGCGAGCACAAGTTGAGTTTTGCGGACTATTTCGGGCAAAAAAGGAAAAGCGGTTTCGTCTCTCTTCGGCGTAAGCAATGGGAGCTTGCGATGGCGGGAAACTGCACGATGCTGATTTTCCTCGGGAAGCAGTGGCTGGGTCAGGCGGACAAGCACGAGGTGGCGACACCGCCGCTCACGTTCGAGGTGGAGCACATAGTTCCCCGAAGCCTATGACGTTCAGATTGGGTAAGGGTTTGTCTGGCACCGCAATACGAGCGAGACGGTGCGTCTTCTTGTCGCGCTCGCTGCGTTGCCATTTGCGTTGCCAGATAATTGCCGACTGAGGTGATTGGTTCCGCTATTGACTGCTGTATCCACGTTGTAAGTCTCTGAGCCGATTAAGAGTGGGATGGAAGCCCGTATTTCCTAAACCGTTGGTCGGCGGTTCGACTCCGCCCAGGGCCTCCATGTCTTTCGAAGACTTGCGAGAACGCGACGCGCCGCTCAACAAATTTCTCAACAAACCACAGTCTCATCGCGCGCTTCCTTCGGCGCCCCCGATTCCTTTCGTTGGTCAGTTCGAGGGTCGAATCCGCTTCATCCGTTCCCCATTCCAGTGTGCGAACGGTACTTGGCCCGTTTGCTCTTTCAAGGCGCAAATCATGGCCAATTCGGTGTTGCGTGGATTAGCTGAGGGCGACCAGTAAACCCACAGGTCGCATCGCAACAGCTTGACGACCTGACCGCCAGCATGAGGACTCGTGTCCCCGCACTTGGTGGTGTCCTAAAGTTGATTTAGGGCACTACCCCGCACTTCTGACGATAGAACTCCGCGACAGGTTCGTGTATCGTTCGGTCTGTTTTCCCGATGTAAACGATGCGCGTTTGCCTTGGGTGCGGCAACAATAGCGTCCATTGCAGATTTCAGTGGATGATCGAAGCTCTTGGTGACCTCTTTCAACTCCTGGTCTCGCATCTCGACACCGAGCGGGCGAGCAATCTGGCGGGGATTTTAGCGGCCTTCTCCGAGTTGGAGCGGGAGATGCTGCGGGAACAGGTTCGTGCCGACATCAGCAATACCGAGAGGCCGCACGCCAACCGTCGGCGCGTCCGTGACAAAAAAAGCTGACACAAAGATGGCCCGGCGATCCACCACATGGTATATACTTCCGTCCCATTCCGCATATCTTCCGAGGATGTCAAGGCCCTAAGCGGAAAGTCTGCGAGATACGCAGCGCGCGATCGCCGATCTAAATTACTACAACCGTAAGGCTCTGGTCGTCGACTTGCGCAGCTTCAAATGGCTCACGCAGGGACAAATCCTGAGAAAGGATTGAACTCATGTCTAATGGTCAGGATATCTGCCTCAAAATCGCGGCTCTCAATCCGGATGGCAGTTTCATCGGCGGAACGGTCGACCTTGAATTCAGGAACCTCACACTCAATCAGACCGCGGTGCAAAAAGGTGTGGATGCTTCACAAGAGATCCCTGTCAGCGGGTTACTCCGTGCTCCGCAGGGCAACTATCAAGTCACGGTCACGCCTTCGAGTGGCTTTAAAGCGCAGCCAGCGCAGTTCGTCAATATTCCAGCAAGCGGATCCACGACACTGAAGTTTACGTTCCAAAGCCAGAGCCCGGCTACGCCACCGCAACCGTCAGGACAGGCCGCCTCTACGCCACGGCAGCCGCCGCCTCCACAGCCGCCAGCACAGCCGTCCACCACGCCGAAGCCACAGCAGCCGTCAGGACAACCGCCGGCTACGCCAACGGACAGCTCCCAGCGCGGCGGTGAAGACATCTGCCTGGTGATCAGGGTCCTTGACCCCCAGAAGAATTTGCTTGGAGGAACCGTCGATATTGAGTACCAACCCCAGGACGGAGAGGGTGAAACCCAAAAAACGCAAGGGGCTGACGCGTCAAAGCTGATCCAAGTCTCTGGATTGCAGCGATTCCCCCAGGTGCATGTGTACCAAGTGACGGTGACGCCGACGGATGTTTTCAAACCCACTTCCCAATTTCTCACGATCCCCGCGAGCGGCTTCAACACGGTCGATTTCGTCATCGATAAGGGTACAACGCAGCCAGCCGGTCCGCCTCAGCTGGGAAGGTACGTTGTCAAGGGAACCGTCAGGGGCCGCAACAGCGAACCTCTGAGCGACGCCCACGTCATTGTCTGGTGGCAGCACATCCGCGAGCGTGAGCAACTGGCTGCGGGAGAAACCTCGGAGGACGGAACCTATCGTCTAAGATACGACGTCCCCGAGAACGCGCCGGAGCCGATTCTCCTGGTCGTGGAGGCGCAGTCGGAGCACCTCGACACACCGCTCTTCTCGCCCCTGACCCAGGCCCAGCCGACTCTGGAGATTGATCTCAACTTTGAGCCGCCTGATCAGTCAGAGTGGGCAACGCTGGTGCGCTCGATTGAGCCCTTGCTCGACGGCCTCAAGCTCAGCGATCTCGTCGAAAACAGCACTCACCAGGACATCTCGTTCCTGGCGCGCGAACTGAGCAAGAGTACTGAGACCATCATGCGCGTCGCGGTGTCGGCCCGGCTCGAAGTGGCGTTCAAGATTCCCGCGCCTGCTTTTTACGCCTTCCTACGCCAGCGGGTTCCAGCGGCGCTGCCCAGCCCTCTCCTCGACGCCAGCCAGAATTTCACGCTGATCGATGCTCTGGTACACAGCATTGGTTCGCTGATCTTCAGTTTGTCGGCACAGGTCCAGACGCAAACGCTCACGGCGGCTGTGGCGCTCGACCTCATCGGTCCCCAGTTCACGACGCAAATTCCGCAGCTCGTCAACGAATTGCAGGCGCTGCACACCACCGACCTGCTCAACCAGCCGTACCTGGTGGGGAATGCGACGCTGGCCCAACTCCTCGACGTCGCGGCGCTCCCGCAGGCGCAAGCAGCAGACCTTCGCCCAGGCGCTGGCCACCAATACCCAGTCGATGCGCAACTTTTGGCGCACCCTTGGCGACGGCAAGCACGGCTTCACCGCGGCGGAGGCGTCGTCCATCGAGCGCACGTTGTCCATCGGCGCCTTCGTTAAGAATTTCGTGCCGCTGGTGCACAACCTGTTCCAGGGATTTGCCTCGGGAACCTACAAGACGCTGCCCGACTTGGCCCGGCTGAGCTTGCAGGATTGGGTTCAGTTGGTCAACCAGACCGGTCCGCCGCCGGGCATTGACGCCGCGGGGACGGCCACCCCGGCCCAGGTATTCGCGAGTGTGGTCTACACCCGCGTCACGCGTGCCTATCCCGACCGCCGCTCTTTCCGGCCGGATCGCAACCGGCACCTTCGTCCCGCCAGCCGCAGCAGCAACCGCTGGTTCAGTTCTTCCAGAACAACCCCAGCCTCGAACTGATGAAGGACAACATCCCGGCTTATCTCGCTAACCAGGGTGACAAGGCGTTCGCCGGAATCAGCAAAGAGGACCAGCCCGCGGTGGTGGCCAACGCCCGGAGTTTCCAGCGCGTGCTGCGCGTGGCGCCGAACCCGGATGTGGCCCAGACACCTGCTCGGCCTCGGCATCAAGTCGGCCACCCAAATCGCCACGCTGGGCCAACAACAGTTCTTCCTCAAGGCCACTGCGGCCGGTCTCACCAAGCCCGAGGCAAATCAGGCCTTTCAGGCTGCCGCGCAGCGCTATGCCAGCGTCGTCTCGCTCTATCATGCAATTCAATAGGGACTCGATCGGCGTTTGGCCGCAGGCGATGGGACAGCTTTCGGACCTCAATGCAGCCGGTGCAGCAGGCGATTCAGCGTGACCAGTCTCTGGCCACGCTGTTTGGCTCGCAGGATTATTGTGCCACCGACGATTGCACTTCCGTCCTGAGCCCGGCCGCCTATCTCTGCGACCTGCTCCTGTGGCTCCGCAACCACCCGCAGGGCGCGCAGACGGCACTTGATGTATTGGACAGCCGGCGGCCGGACATCCGCCATCTGCTTCTCAACTGCCCGAACACGGATACCGAATTACCCTACATCGACTTGGTGAACGAATTGCTTGCGGACAAGATCAGTCCGCCACCTTCGGCGAGTACTACGCTCACCTCTGCGATCACGGGCTCGCAGAACTCCATCCCCGTCACCAGTGACGCTGGATTTCCATCGCCAAACTTCTACATATCCATTGGCTCTGAAGTTCTTCTGGTGACGGCGGTCGGCGGCGGCGGCAATACGACATGGACAGTCTCGCGTGGACAGCAAGGCACTACTCCTGCGTCTGCCTTGAACGGTGCGGCGGTGACGTTAACCTCCACCATCAACCCGCTGTGGAAACAAACCTCGGCGGACCTGACCGCGGCCCAACTGAGCGCCGCGCCCGAGTACTTCAACCAAGCCGCTTATCTCACGCTGTTCGGCGCCAGCTATCCCCAATCCTTGCCCTATAGCGCCGGCCTCGACGAGCTGCGCACCTATCTCCAACAATGGAACCTGCCGCTGTGGCAATTGCGTCAGGCGCTTCTGCCTCTCAGCGGGGTCACCATCGCGCAGCAGGCCGCGGTCGCGGCCGAGCGTTTTGGCATGCCCCCGCACGGCGGAAGATCTGGTTACCAACCCGAACTTTGTCTCCGCCGCGGTTGCCTGGAACACCGCCAACCCCCCGACCGACGTCGCTCGCTGTACCCGCTTTCCTTCAAGCCGCGTCCCTCACCTATGAGTCGCTGCTTGAGCTTCTCGATGTGGCCTGGGTGCAGGGCGGCCTCAAGGTCGCGATCCAAGGGATTGACGACACCTGCGAGACCGAGCAAACAGGCGCTCGCCGCCATCGCCGCTCGACGCCGGGTTCCTGGATCGTGCGCATCGTTTTCTCAGGCTCTGGCTCGCCACGGGCTACAAAATGTGGGAGCTCGATCTTCTGCTGGGTGCCCCAGCCGTTGCCAACGGCACGCTGGACCAAAATGCTCTGGCCGCCCTCCTATCCTTCCGGCAGCTTCAGGACGCAACCCGCCTCGCCGTGAACCAGCAGCTCGCCTTCTATCAGAATATTGACACCGCCACCCACCGCGATCCGGATGGCACCACGACCACCTCGCTCTATCAGCAAATCTTCCTGAACCCGACCGTGACCTGGGTTGCGCCCGACCCGGACCTGGTGAGTTTGCCCACTGGCGGCGCCATCGGGGATCCCATTCTGAGCGATCACCTGAAAGCGATTCAGCCCGCACTCGGGGTTTCCGGAGCCGACGGGCCACGCTCTTCGCTCTCACCGACAACCAGCTTACGCTGGCCAATCTCAGCCTTATCTACCGCGTCAACGCCCTGGCCTTGGCGTCGAAATTTTCCATTTCCAACCTCCTCAGCGTGCGCCAGCCTCCTGAGTCCGGCACGGCGGCCAGATTCGCCGCCGGCGGCCCTCGCGCCGCTCGCTCGCATCGCACCGCGGCTACCCTGGCCTTCCTGGCTCAAGCGCACCACGCATCACAGCAGCTCGGGCCTCACCCTCGACGCTCCTCACCTATCTGCTCACGCCGCCGTCCGCATCCCATCAGTGGCGGGTGGGCTACGACCACCCAGATGACCCCGGCGAACATCGCCACCACGCTGGGCGCCGTCCAGCAGGCGGTCCTCAATCTGCTCTCGGCCAGCACCACACTGGCATCGCCCATCACCCCGCCACGCAAACCTCCATCACCGTCGCAAGCGACGTGGGATTCCCAGCACCGAACTTCTATGTCTACATCGGCTCCGAGATTTTGCTGGTGACGGCTGTCAGCGGTACCAGCAACACGACTTGGACGGTGGTGCGCGGCCAGCAGGGCACCACTGCGGCCCCCGCCGCGAGCGGCGCGGCGGTGACGCCAACCGCAGGCGACTTAAACGGCGCCGTCATCGCCGCTGTAGCTGCCAACGCCCACAGTTCCACGAATTCGCCTCTGGCCAACGACGTTACTGCCCTGATCCTTCAGAATCTCCACGTGCCGGGCGTCGGCCAGTCCCTGCTAGCGGTGCTGATGGATCCATCGCTGCTTGCTGCGACCGGAACCATCACTATCGGCGGGTCCCCGACGACGGGCGATAAGCTTCAAGCTGTTCTCGCTGACCAAATCGGAGACACGTTCACTGTTTCCTACACGCTCACGTCGGCCGATAACGGCAGCGTAAACCAAACAGCATCTGACTTCGCGCAGGCGATCAATGCCTCGCCGGCTGTCGTAGGACCCCATGCGTTCCTGGCCCCATGCACGGTGGCGAGTGCGGTCATCACGCTTACGCCGCTGACGCCGGGGGCAGCCGGGAGCAGCATCACCTCGACCAACACGGCCACTCCCGGGGGTGTCAGTCACGTTTCCGTTTCCCCCGGTACCACTGAAACGATTGGGCAACCGGCCTTCAAGACCAGTTCCTCGCCATTCAGCTCTTCGATAAAGTCGCAGTCCTCGTCCGCGGACTGCACCTCGTCGCCACCGACCTCTCCTGGCTGCTCGCCAACGCCGCTGTCTATGGCGGACTTGACTTCACTCAACTGCCCGTTACACCTGCGCAGCCGGCGCTGAGCTTGTCGCCATTGCTGACCACTTTACTTGTGATCAAGCTGGCCCGCTTGTGGACTGCTGCTCCGCCTTCGTCGCCGGTGCAGACGCTCTACGACATCATCGGCGGGGTCGGCTACCGGCACCTTCGCCAATCCGGCCGCGACGCAAACCGCGCTGGCCACCATCACCGGCTGGCCGCTGGCGGATATTGAGGCGTTTGCTCCGGCGCTGGGTCTGGTCTTCCCCGCCAGTTACAAGCAGCCCGCCACCTACGATGCGCTGCGCACGCTCGAGGCCATGTCCAGCGCGGTCACCGCGAGCGGAGCGGGTCTCGCCACGCCCAGCACCACGCTCGTATCCGTCCGTCGCGAACGTCGGACACCTCGATCACAGTGGCCAGCGCTGTTGGCTTTCCGTCACCGAACTTCTACGTCAACATCGGCTCCGAGATTCTCCTTGTAACCGCTGTGAGCGGCGCCGACAACACCGTCTGGACCGTCTCGCGCGGCCAGCAGGGTACCACCCCCGCGGCGGCCGCGAGTGGGGCGGCGGTCACCCAAACTTCCGGCGCGCAGATCGTGAGCTGGGGCGCTGTCCCGCCAGACGAGATCAGCGCCGAAAGCCTGGCGGCCAGCGCCCTGGGCGCTCTCAAGGCCCAGCAGCCCAACAACGACGCTTGGCTGGCGCTTGCCCCCACGCTTATGAATCCCATCCGCGACCGCCGCTCGGCGGCGCTGCAAGCCTATCTCATCGCCCAGCGCGATGGCTCCGGCAATCTCATCTACGGCGATGCGGACGGCCTGTTCGACTACTTCCTCATCGACGTGCAGATGACCTCGTGCCAGGTGACCTCGCGCGTTGTCCAGGCCTACATCGCCGTGCAGATCTTCGTCGAGCGCTGCCTCATGAATCTCGAGGCGCCCGCCGTGGTTGTGGACCTCACCCAGGACGACACCTGGAACCAGTGGGAGTGGATGAGCCGCTACCGCATCTGGGAGGCAAACCGCGAGGTCTTCCTCTATCCCGAAAACTGGCTGATCGAATCCCAGCGCCCCAACCGCACCGAGATCTACCAGAAATTCGAGCAGGAAGTCCGCCAGGGCCAGAGCACCGCCGACTACCTCGAAACCGTGGTTCTCAACTACATCGACCGGCTGGATGGACTGGCCCACCTGTTGGTCACCGGCACGTGTGAAGATCCAGCGAGCGGGGATCATCTATGTGGTCGCGCGCACCCTTGCCGACCCGCCCGTCTTCTATCTCCGTTCCTTCGTCAACAGTGCGTGGACGGGCTGGGCCCAGATTCCGCTCGACATCAAAGCTCATCAGGTCGTCCCGGCACTCTACCGAGGCCGCGTTTGCCTTTTCTGGCTGGATGTCAAAGTATCGAACGAGCCAAAGCAACAACTGCCCACGACCCAGGCATCGACGAGCCCCCCGAGTCAGGATGTGGAGCGGTATGTTACCCTCGGCGTCTACTTCTCGATCTTTCGCAATGGTAGCTGGGCGCCGGCGCAGACCTCAAAGGGCAAGCTCTTCGACAAGCCACTGCTCAGCTCCAGCTCTGCCAGCGACCCCAAGACAGTCGAGGCGCTCTACACCCTCAAAGTGCAGACGCCGGCGCCCACACCGGGCTACGGCGCCAATCTGTGGGTCGACGTGTTCCGCTTCGGCGACTACAACGCTCAAGATGTCGCCACCGCCGAGGTTCTCGACGCTCTTGCCGCCTCCGAGAACGCGCAGGCAGCCCAGCAGAGCGGCGCTCTAGCTACTCTCTTAGCCGACCTAGCCAAGCTTAACGCTGCCATCGCCACTGACTTAGAGGCGTTAGCGACGTCGCCGACGGCGGTGCATGTCGGACGCGCGGTTTTCGACGGCCGCTTTAGCGACCTGGAATTGAACAACCTCAACATCGCGATTTACGGCACAGTAGACCAACTTTACTCCTATGCGCAGAGCACCTACGGACCCGACGCCAGACCCCTGCTGCTGCTCACCGCACCCGATCCCGATCTTTACGGCGAATTGTTCCTGACACCGCAAGCGGGTGCGTTGGAGACGCTCCCTGCCGACCCCACCCAGGGATCGAATCAAACCCGTCCGCTCATGTTTTTCCCCACCAGCGGTCTCGATCTGGGCCCAATCTTGCTCCTCGCCGCCGCTCCTATTCCTTTTCGCGTCGTCGGGCCCAACACCGACTTGGCCTTCGATCCGGCCTCCTACTTCTTCTTTCAGGACAATCGGCGCTGCTACTACGTCGGGAGCCCGAAGTTCTACTGGACAGGGAGCGCGTTCTCACCCGTGGTACCGTCGGACCCGAGCAACGTTCCTTACGAAATACGCTATTTCTTCCACGTTTTCTATCATCCGTTCACGCGGCTGTTCTGGAACCAACTGGCGGGCGGCGGTTTTGACTTACTCTACGACCCCAATCTTCAACAGAACCCGGACCAGATTGACCCCAGCGGCGCCGATGTCTTCAGCTTCCAGTCAGGTTACCAGCCAGTTCCGCTGATTCAGTGGGACCACGATGACGTCACCGGCCAGGATCGCCAGTTTCTCGACTTCAGCTACAGCGCCGCCTTTTCGGTCTACAACTGGGAGCTCTTCTACCACATCCCGCTCTACATCGCCCAGCTCCTCAGCCAGAACCAGCAGTTCGAGGACGCGCAAACCTGGTTCCATTACATTTTCAATCCTACTCGCCAGGGCAGCGACCCCGTGCCGCAGCGCTTCTGGATTCCCAAACCTCTCCACAATCTCACCAGCGCCCAGATTCTCGCGCAGCAAATCAACAACCTGCTCTTGGCCGTGAATCAGGGCGACCCCACCGCCGTCGCCCAAGTCGAGACTTGGCGCAACAATTCCTTCAATCCCTTCGTGCTTGCCGACCTGCGCAATGGGGTTCCGTACATGAAGAGTACGGTGATGTCGTATCTCGACAACCTGATCGCCTGGGGCGACAATCTCTTCTCCACCGAATCGCGCGAAGCGCTGAGCGAGGCGACCCTGATTTATGTCATCGCGTCCGAGATCCTCGGTCCGCAGCCGGTCGCGGTCACGCCGCCGCAGCATGCCGACGAGTCCTTCGACCAGCTCGAGCCCTCGCTCGACGCCTTCGCCAACGCCATGGTCGAAATCGAGAACGTGATCGGCGGCGCGGGCGGAAGCGGTGGTGGCGCGGGGGGTGGCAAAGGCGGGGGCATTCCCGGCCCACAGACCTTCTACTTTAAGATTCCGTCCAATGCGCAGTTGCTCGGTTACTGGACCACAGTCGCCGATCGCCTCTACAAGCTGCGCCACTGCCAGAACATCGCCGGTGCTCCGCTCCAGCTCGCGCTTTTCGATGCTCCGATCGATCCCGGCCTGCTGATTGCGGCTCGGGCCGCTGGCGTGGACTTCTCGAGCGTGCTGAGCGACCTCTGCTGCCCCGCTGCCCAATTACCGCTTCACCTCTCTCTATCCCCAGGCGCTCGACTTCGTCAACGCCGTGCGCGCCTACGGCGCAGCGTTGCAGGCCGCCCTCGAAAAGAGCGATGCCGGCGCCCTCGCCCTCCTGCAGCAAACGCTGCAGCAGCACCTTCTCGTCGATGGCAATCAGATCCTCGAATGGCAGGTACAGCAGGCGCAGAGCAACATCGACGCTCTCACCCAAACCCTCGCCTTGGCCCAGCAGAAAAATACCTTCAACACTACACAGCCTTTCATGAATGCAGGCGAAATCGTTGAAACCGCGATTACCGCTTGTAAATGTTGTCGATGACGCGATCGTTGGGGGGAGCGAAGGCATGGCTGCGGTTGCGGCTTTGATTCCACAATTCACCATAGGAATTTCCGGGTTCGGTGGCACACCTCACGTATCTATGGCTATTGGCGGAAGCCAAATCCATTCGAGCTTAGCTTCTGGAGCTAACGTCCTCAAAGCGGTGGAGGCAGCTCTTACCAAGGCCGCGACCCTTGCCAGAGAGCAAGGGGCCTACTCTCGCCGCCAGGACAATTGGAATGAAGCTGCGGCCGAGGCCCAGATTCAGATCACCCAAGCCAACGATCAATTGAATGCGGCGAACTTCGCGCTGCAGATCGCGCAGCAGAACCAAAACCTGCACCAGGAACAGATCGACAACATCCAGAAACAGATCGACTTCCTGAACGACAAATTCACCAACGACAGTCTGTACGACTGGATGGCCGGCTCGCTCTCCGCCACCTATTTCCAGAGCTACCGGCTTGCCTACCAGATGTGCAAACAAGTCGAGCGCTGCTACCAATTCGAACTGGGCATTTTCGACAGCTCTTTCATCCAGTTTGGCTACTGGGACAGCCTGTATAAGGGCCTTCTGGCCGGCGAGACCTTGAGCCACGACCTGCGGCGAATGCAGGCCTCGTACCTCCAGCAAAACGCGCGACGTTATGAGCTTAGCCGCTTTATTTCCCTCGGCATCACCAATCCCGCCGCCCTGCAAAATCTGCTCGTGAACGGATTCTGTGACTTTGATCTCCCTGAATCGCTCTTCGACAACGACTATCCCGGCCACTACAACCGCCGGTTGACGCGCGTCAGCCTGACGGTGGTGTACCCCAGTCCGGGCAAATTCGACAATGTGAAGGCCACCCTAACGCTGATCGCCAACAAAGTCCGCATCTCGACCGATACGACTGCTGGCTATGCTGAAAGCCCGGTCGGCTCCGATCCACGCTTCCTCTACAACTACGCTGCCGTACCGCAGAAGATCGCTATGGGCAACGCGCAGGACGATCCGGGCTTGTTCGAGAACCAGATCCACTACCAGATCACGGACGTGCGCTATCTACCTTTCGAAAACGCCGGCGCCATTAGCTCCTGGCACCTCGAAATGCCGCAGTCGAACAACGAGGTCGACCTCTCGACGGTGGGCGACGTTGTGATCCACCTTTACTACACTGCCCTCGACGGTGGCGCGTCGCTCCAGCAGGCCGCGCAAGCCAACAACCTCGCTAACCAGCCCACCTCCGGGATCAAGGTCTTCAGTGCGCAAAACGACTTCTCCGCGCCCTCGCCGACGGTTGCCAATCCCTATCCAGTGGCGCCTTGGCAGGCTTTCCTGTCTCCACCCGTGTCAGGCGCCGATCAGGTGCTCACGCTGTCGATTTCGCCGTCGAAGTTTCCGCCGTGGACCCGCGGCAAGACGATTACCGTCACCTCCCTTATCGTGCTCGCCGTCGCATGGCCGCCACCGCCGGCAGGGGAAAGCTTCACCCTTTGGCCCCAGCCCTCGCTGCCGCCGGCTTCGATCGCCATGACCCAGGTCGTCCCGGCTCCCGGTGTGACTGAGCCTTACGTCTGCTCGGCCACGATCCCCATGGCTGGCGCGCCCCTCGGGACTTGGAGCTTCAAGCTACAGCCACCGGGCACATCGAGCGGCTTCACATCGCTGAACAAGAACGAAATCGGCGATGTCTTACTGTTGGTGAACTATGACGCAAGCTGAGAAGCTGCCCGATCTGCCGCCGCTGGTCCAGCGCACTCTCCAGCGCCTGATTCGCGCCTTCACCCCCGAGCGCATCGTGCTCTTCGGCTCCTACGCCAAGGGCACGGTGCACGGCGGCAGCGACGTGGATCTCCTCGTCATTGCCGGCCTCGAGGGCAACCAGGACGCCCATCGGCGCCGGGCGCGCCAACTGGCCGCCGACTGCTTTCCTCGCGTGGACGTCGTTTTCGCCACGCCAGCCGACATTGCAGGGGCGGCCACCGCCAAGTCGCCCTTCCTCCTCTCCATCCTCGGCACCGGCATCACTCTCTACACCCGACCTGGCTGATCTGTGAATTGCTTGACTGGCAGCTTGGGGATCAGTGGAACCGAAAACCCGACGAATCGGATAACACTCGATTTGCTTGGCATGGAGTCGGGTTCGATGGACGTACATGCGATGACTCGGAGAATTGCTGGTACTTGAGCGGAGGTTGATAAGCGTTGCGAATCCAGTCACATTAATCAGTCGACTGCCGTCGCCAGATCGATGGACGAACTGCGCAAGCTGGTGCCGAACGGTGAATCGTATCTGTCGGAAAGCGAGGACCAAGGGATCGTTTTCGCCGAACCGCCGAGCTTCCGCCTCGCCCGCACATTGTAAAATCAAGGTTTACCCCAAGCGCATCAAAAGAACACTTATGGCCGACTCCAAAACTCAAGAGCCGAACACAGAACCGCAAACCCGGGTCGTTGCTTCTGCCGAGCGCTACGACCCGCAGACGATCGAGCAGAAGTGGGCTGATCGCTGGGCGCAGAACCCCGATCTTTATCGCGCCGAACCTTCGAGCAGCGCCCGCAAGAAGTATTACGTGCTGGAGATGCTGCCATATCCCTCGGGCAAACTGCACATGGGACACGTGCGCAACTACGCCATCGGCGATGCCCTGGCGCGCTACATGTGGATGCAGGGCCACAATGTGCTTCATCCCATGGGCTGGGACGCATTCGGACTTCCTGCCGAGAACGCGGCCATCCAGAACCAGACTCCGCCACGCGAATGGACGCTGCACAACATTGCGAGCATGAAGGTGCAGATGAAGCGCCTGGGCTTTGCCTACGACTGGTCGAAGGAAATTGCCACCTGCCTGCCGGAATACTACCGCTGGAACCAGTGGTTCTTCCTGAAGTTCTTCGAGCAAGGCTTGGCGTATCGCAAGAAGAGCAAGGTCAACTGGTGTCCCGAATGCGCGACCGTGCTGGCGAATGAGCAGGTGCTGCCCAACGGTTGCTGCTGGCGGCATGAGAACACGCCCGTTGAGCAGCGCGAGCTGGAGCAATGGTTCCTGCGCACCACGAAGTATGCCGACGAACTGTTGCAGGGGTTGGATACTCTGCGAGGCTGGCCGGAGAAGGTGCGCACCATGCAGCGCAACTGGATCGGTCGCAGCGAAGGCACACTCGTGGACTTTAAGCTTGACGGCGTCGCCGGGCCGGCGGGGGACATTATCTCCGTCTTTACCACTCGCGTGGACACGATCTACGGCGCGACGTCGTTGCAGCTTGCGCCTGAGCATCCCGTGGTGACCGACCTGATCGCGAACGATCCCAACCTACTCGCCAAGGTGGAAAACCTGATGGCCGAGCAGCGCAAGGCGAAGGAAGTCGGCGACATTGGCGCCATCGAAAAGCACGGCGTCTTCACTGAGCGCTATGCGCTGAATCCGTTCAACGGCGAACAGGTGCCTATCTGGGTGGCCAACTACGTCCTGCTCGACTACGGCACCGGCGCCATCATGTCGGTCCCGGCACACGACGAGCGCGACTACGAGTTCGCCAAGAAGTACGGCCTCGACATCCGCGTGGTGATCTTGCCGCGCCGCGAGGGTGACGCGCCCGATGGCGAGCCCAACGAGCCGGTCCTGCCCTTCACCGAGATGAACAGCCTGGTGATCAACTCCGGCGAGTACACCGGAATGCCTTGCCAGGAGGCGATCATGAAGATGTCGAAGTTTGCGGAAGATCATGGCTTTGGCAAGGCAACCATAACCTATCGCTTGAAGGATTGGGGAGTCAGCCGCCAACGCTATTGGGGCACGCCGATTCCCATGATCTACTGCGCGGCCTGCGGCATCGTGCCTGTCCCCGAAAAGGACTTGCCGGTGTTGCTGCCGGACAACGTCGACATCACACTGGCAGGTGGATCGCCGCTGGGTAAGGTGCCGGAGTTCGTCAACGTGAGCTGTCCGAAGTGCGGCGGTCCGGCGCGCCGCGAGACCGACACCATGGACACCTTCGTCGATTCGTCCTGGTACTTTTATCGTTATACCAATCCCGATCTCGATACCAAGCCACTCGACTCTGACACTGTGGGATATTGGTTTCCCATCGATCAATACATCGGCGGAGTCGAGCACGCCATCCTGCACTTGATCTATTCGCGCTTCTGGACCAAGGTGATGCGCGACATGGGCCTGGTGAAGAATTCCGAGCCGGCGGAGCGGTTGTTCACCCAGGGTATGGTGATCAAGGGCGGCGCCAAGATGTCGAAGAGCCTGGGGAATGTGGTATCGCCCGACGACATGGTCGGACGCTACGGTGCGGACTCGACGCGCATGTACACGCTGTTCGCCTCGCCGCCTGACCGCGATCTCGATTGGCAGGATTTGGGTGTGGAAGGCATCAGCCGGTTTCTTTCGCGGGTGTACCGCTTCGTCGCGCGCAATGCGCGGCCGAACGGAACAGCGTCGGCCAGTCGTGATGGAGGAGGACAGTTGTCACCTGCGGCACGTCAGATGCAGCGCAAATTGCACCAGACCATCCGGCGGGTGACGGAAGATTTCGGCGGACGCTGGCACTTCAACACGTCCATTGCGGCGATCATGGAATTGCTCAACGCGATGCACTCGTACGAGGACAGCGTTCAGCACGGCGAAGCAGAGGCCCCGCCAGCGCTGGTGGCCGACGCGCAACGCAAGCTGGTGCTGATGCTGGCGCCGTTCGCGCCGTATCTCGCGCATGAATTGTGGGAGATGCTTGGCGAAACTTCCGAACTGTTGCGCGCGCCATGGCCGCAGTACGATGCGGCACTGGCGAAGGAAGAGGAAGTCGAAATTGCCATCCAGGTGAATGGCAAAATTCGCAGCCGCATCGTCGTTCCTGCCGATGCTGAAGAGGCGCAGGTGCGCGAACTCGCCCTCGCCGACGGGAAAGTCAAAGCCGCGATCGCAGACAAAGAGGTCGTGAAGGTCCTGGTGGTGAAGGGCAGGTTGGTGAATATCGCGGTGAAGTGAGGCGGGACCGGATTCTGAGTGAAGGCCAAAATCTATGTCGAGACGACGATCCCGAGCTACCTCGCGGCGCGCCCGAGCCGCGATCTCCTAGTCTCTGCACACCAGCAAATTACGCGCGCCTGGTGGGAGTCACGCCGATTTGCTTTCGATCTGTACGCATCCGAGCTGGTGCTTCAGGAAATACGAGTCGGAGACGTCCTACTCGCCACTCGGCGTCGGGATCTCCTTGCTGACGTTCCGCTGTTGGCGCTTAATGACGAGATACTCAATTTGGCAGAGGAACTAGTGGTTGAGGGGCCAATTCCGCGGAAAGCGGCTGGCGATGCTGCTCACATTGCGATCGCCACTGTTTATGGCTGCGAATATCTTCTAACATGGAATTGTCGCCACATAGCGAACGCCGAGTTGCATCGAGCGATGAGGCCTGTCATCGAACGATACGGGTACGAGCTACCGAGCTTATGCACGCCAGAAGAGCTGATGGGGGAAGACCAATGAAGTGGAAGGACGAAATCGTGGAGGAAGTGCGTGTGACCAGAGAGGCGTACGCCGCGCAGTTCGAGTACGACCTCAAACGGATGTTCGAGGACTTGAAAGCGAAGGAAGCTAAGAATACGGCAAGGCGGGCAGAACTGAAACCGCTAAGACCAAACGTGCAGCCGACGTGATGCCTTCGCTATTGTGCGCTCGCGCGCGCCGTGCCAGACATGTCCCCTTTAGCGGTTGGAACCATGCGCGAGTCTCGCGCCGAGGGACGAAAGAGCTTAGTTCAGCTTTTCAAGGCTGAGGCGTTGTTAGTCAACTTCGACTCTCATGCTGATTCGCGAATACGTTGCTCTGGCTCCATTCACCACGCTCGGCGTTGGCGGCGCGGCCAGATATTTCGCCGAGGCTGCAAGTGAAGCCGAGATAATCGAAGCGATCGAGTTTACCCGCTCGCGGCGGTTGCCACTGTTTGTTCTGGGTGGCGGCAGTAACTTGCTCGTCGCGGATGCGGGGTTTTCCGGGCTGGTGCTGAAGGTCGCGATCGGAGGCGTATCGAGCTTTACGGCGCCGCAAGACAGCGTGCTGTTCATCGCTGGCGCGGGCGTTGACTGGGACAGCTTGGTAGCCCAAAGCGTGGATGCAGACTGCGCGGGTCTGGAGTGCTTGAGCGGAATCCCGGGTACGGTTGGCGGCACGCCGGTGCAGAACGTTGGCGCGTATGGGCAGGAGGTTTCGGAGACCATTCGCGAGGTGCGGGCGCTCGACCGGCGCTCCCTGCAAATCCGCATCTTCTCCAACGCGGAGTGCGGTTTCAGCTATCGCTCCAGCATCTTCAATACTACGGAGCGCAATTGTTACATCATCCTGCAAGTATCGTTCGCGTTGCGTCAGGGCGGAAAGCCAAACATTCGCTATGCCGACTTGCAGAAGTTCTTTGCCGAGCGTGCAGGCGATCCGACTCTGGCGGAAGTCCGAGCAACGGTGCGGGAAATCCGCCATTCCAAAGCCATGCTCATCGTCTCCGGCGATGAGGATGCGCGCAGCGCAGGTTCGTTCTTCAAGAACCTTATAGTGCCGCAATCTTTTTTCGAAGAGTTCTCGGCGCGGCTGGAGTCGCGCGGATTGCAACTGCCCAGCTATCCAGCCAGCGACGGCTTTCGCAAGCTGCCCGCCGCGTGGCTGGTCGAACACGCCGGATTCGGCAAGGGCTATAGCAGGGGCGCGGCGGGTATCTCACGACGTCACGCGCTGGCGATTGTTAATCGCGGCGGAGCAACCGCAGCCGACATCGTTGCGCTGAAAGATGAAATTCAGTCGCGTGTGCTGAATGAGTTTGGAATTGAGTTGCAGCCCGAGCCGGTGTTTGTAGGGTTTTGAGCGTTGCACGCGTCTGCGCCCACCCATGGAACGAAGAATTCACCACGGAGGCAAGGAGATCACGGGAGAAATTCTATAGAAACCAAACCTCCGCGCCCTCCGTGTCTCCGTGGTGAATGATTTTCGACGGACCGCTGTCTTCACTCGCTCGGCACGCGCCTGCGCCACTCCGTCGCCTGCTCGTACGCATGAGCGAGTCGCAGCACGGTGGCGTCGGCTCCGGGCTTGCCTGAAATTTGCAGTCCCACCGGCAATCCTTCGCGCGTGAACCCGCATGGAACCGAGGCCGTTGGCCAATAAAGCACACTGAAGGGCGACGCGTTCCGTAGCAGATATTTCGTCTCGTATGGCCGTAGCCCGTCGATGCCCAGCGCTTCGAGTTCCGAGATTCGCGGCGCTGCCACCGGAACGGTTGGCGTGACAACTACGTCAACACGACGGAATAGCTCCTCGGCGCGCATCCTCTCCTCGTTCAGGCTGCGCCAGTCGCGGATGTAGTTCGTCGCGCTGATTCCCGCGCACTTCTGCACGCGCGGCAACGTTTGCGGCTGGTAGAGCTCCGGAGTTCTGGTCACCATGGCCTCGTGATATTCGTAAATCTCAGCATTGAAAATGGTGCGGTGTCCACCGGCCTCGAGTTCGACATCTGCAATCTGCACAACCAGCGTCTTGATGAGCCCGAGCGCATCTTCCACGCAGGCAGCCACCTCGGGCTGGAGATCGTCGAAGAAACCATTGCGAGCAACTCCGACCTTGAGGCCGGCCACGCTGTCGTCGAGTGCGGCCCAATCGTTGGGCGGGGCAGAGCCTGTTTCGGCTACCAGCGCACCCAGCAGAAGCGCCGCATCCCGCACCGTGCGTGTCATCGGGCCAACCGTATCGAATGACGTTGAGAGTGGGACCACTCCTTTGCAGTTCAGCAAGCCCGCGCTGGGACGATGTCCGACAATGCCGCATAGCGCCGAAGGGCACCGAATCGAACCCGCCGTGTCGGTTCCGATCGCGGCGATGCACAACCCCGCCGCAACCGCCCCCGCCGAACCTGACGACGATCCTCCCGTGATGCGTTCCAAGTCCCAAGGATTTTTCACCGGCCCAAAAGCACTCACGATGCCGCTGACGCCAAACGCAAACTCATGCAAGTTCAGCTTGCCAACAATCACCGCGCCCGCCTGCTTCAACTGGCGAACCAATTCAGCGTCTTCGGATGGAACGCGGTCGCAATACTGATTGCTAGCAGCCGTGGTGCGGACTCCCGCTGTATCGAGCAGATCTTTCAGGCCGATAGGAATGCCATGCAGCGACCCTCGCCAGCGGCCCGCCATGATTTCGGCCTCGGCCTGGCGCGCCTGCTCCAGCGCCGAGTCCGCAGTGATGGTGATGAAAGCATTCAGAGCAGGATTCAGTCGCTCGATGCGAGCGAGACATGCGCGCGTGAGCTCCAGCGGGGAGAGTTGGCGCGTGCGAATCTGTGCAGCGGCTTCGGCGAGAGTGAGCATGGAATACAGAAATTTTAGGGGGCAACAGACTGGCCCGACCTACTGGCAAATCACTGCGGCTTGGTCCAGTCCTCGATCTTCAAACCCTTCACCCGGCGAAAGCCACGGTCGTTGGTAACCAGTACTGCAGGAGCGGCAACAGCCTGCGCGGCAATCATGAGATCAAGATTGCCCAGCATTGTCCCTTGACGTTCCAGCGCTGCTCGAATTTCAGCATAAGTCCGCGCCGCGTCTGAATCCCAAGGCAACACTTCGACTCGAAGAAGAAATTCCTCGACTGCGGTTCTCAGGCGGGTCGCCTCCGGCCTCCGGATGACTCCGAAAAGCAGCTCCGCCTCGGTGACGGCGGATATCGCAACCTGGGCCATCGGCACCTTCACCAGACGTTTCCGCACCAGCGGAAGATTGCCTTTAATAATGTAGCTGGCCGTATTTGTATCCAGCAAATAGAGATCGGGCATCAGAACAAGTCTCGCGTCTGGGGCGGCGTGTTCTTGCGGTCGGCAAGAAAGTCCTCAGGCACATCGACAGTCTTCATCAACTCAAAAAAGTCGTGCCAGGATTCTGGTTTGCGCGATAGGAGGATATCCCCGGACACGGTACGGCGGATATACACTTCGGAGCCTGGGAAGCGGTAATCTGCGGGCAGACGCACAGCCTGGCTACGGCCGTTGCGGAAGAGTTTGGCGGTACGCGACACCTGGCACCTCCCGGGACTTCTTCTGATATATACCATGATAAATGACAACTGCGTTTTTTGGCGTGCCGACCGTTCACTCGAACTCCTTCAACTCGTTCGGTTTGCGCTTTAACTGCCAGCGCCAGAAAACATAAAACGGCGCGCCGAGAAAGACGATCGCGATACCGATCAGCGTTTCTTTGGGACGGGTGACCACGGAGTTGAGCGCCCAGGCGCCTGCCATCAACATATACAGCGCTGGCAAATAGGGATAGCCCGTGCAACGATACGGCCGCGGATGATCGGGATGGGTCCGCCGCAGCACGAACAATCCCGCCACCGCCGCCGTGTACGACAGCACCATCATGAACATCACGTAGGTGTAAAGCTGATCGAAGCTGCCGCTGAGGGCCAGCACCGCTGCCCACGTGCTGAGCGAGATCAGGCTGAAGGCCGGCGTGCGGTAGCGCTGATGGACGCGTCCCATGGCATGGAAGAAAGCGCCGTCGCGCGCCATGGCAAACGAAACCCGGGCGCTGCTGAGGATAGCGCACGACATCGCTCCGAAGCACGAGAGTGCAATCACCGCGCTGAGCCAGCGCGCGGCGGTGCCTCCGAACAACGTGGTCGCAGCAGCGTGGGCGATGGTCTCTTCTTTCGCCACGGTTGTGATCGGCAGCGCGTAAAGATAAACTGCGTTGACCGCCAGATACACGACGCCGACCACGAGCACGCCCATCACCATGGCGCGCGGCAGCACGTGTTGCGGATTCTTGATTTCTCCCGCCACCCACGTGACGTAAACCCAGCCATCGAACGCCCAGAAGACGCCGATCAGCGCGACACCAAATGCGGAGATCATGGTGCCCAACGACATCGGCTGGCCAACCGGGATGCTGACCGCATAGTTCGACCAATGTCCGTGGCCAACGGCGAGTCCGAGCACGATGAAGAGCCCGATGGCCGCGAACTTCGCCCATGTCGCAACGTTGATCAGCGCCGAGCCGCGCTTCAGTCCGAGCACGTTGATCGCGGTCAGCAGAACAATGGAACAGATGGAGACAAGGTGCCCGCGTGTCAGCGTCCACCCGAAAATCGTTGCGACCGGAACATGAGCAGACGCCAAGGGCAGCACCGCTCCGAAGTATTCGGCGAAACCGACAGCGAGCGCGGCAATGGTGCCACTCTGGCCGACGGTGAAGATCATCCATCCGTAGAGAAATGCCGGGAACTCGCCGTAGGCCTCGCGCAAATAGACATATTGCCCGCCCGCTTCGGGAAACATCGCTCCCATCTCGGCGAAAGCGAAGCACGCCAGCAGCGAGATCAGGCCGCCCACCAGCCACACTCCGAGGAAGAACCATGGCGTCCGCAGGGCGGAGGCAATCGGTCCGGCGGTTAGAAAGATGCCCGAGCCGATGATGCCGCCGGCCAGCAGCATCACCGAATCCATCAGCGAGAGGCCGCGCACAAGCGCGGGTTCGTGATGGGCCGCGACGGCGGGCTGCGCTGTGGTGGGCTGCGCCATGGATCAGCCGATGCCGAGGTCTTCGGGCATTTCCAGCGGCGTGCCGCAGACCCGGCAGATTACGGCCGAGCAGTCGCCGCAGATGAGCGGATCGTCAACTTCGCGCACGCAGTTGGGACAATAGAGTTCCGCGGAATGCGCCGAGCCGTTGGTCGGTGATTCAGGAGTCTGAGCCATATGTTCCGGAGACTGTAGCATAGATGGGTCAGCGGAAAAACAATTCGCCAGCTCGGCGGTGGGTCAGTTTCGGGATTGCTGACGATCCGCCTAGAACCGTCCTGATTTGGTGCGAGTGAGCACCGAGCATGCATGGCCCCTTCGATTGAACGGTGCTTGGTGCAAAGGGGGTTTATCGACGACAATGTTTCCGAGTCGGCAATTCAATCGCAGGGCGGGTCTTCACTTCCGGACTTATCTCAAGCCAAGCTCGCAATCGTACTGTTGGATGACCCCGTAGCACTCGCAGGCGGAGTCTTCAAGTTTCTTGCGGTTCACGACCTTCACTGCACCTCGGGTGTACTCGATGAGCTTCTTCTTCTGCAAAACGCCAGCTGCCAAGCTCACGGTGGGCCTATCTGTCCCTAGCATCGTTGCAAGAAAATCATGAGTGATGGGCAGCGACCCTGAATCCACTCTATCCTGAGTCATTAGCAACCACCGCGCAAGGCGCTGGCCAATATCGTGCAGCCGATTACACGCGGCTGTTTGTGCAACCTGCATGCCTCGAATTGCCGCATAGCGGCTCAACATGAATTGCAGGTGGGGAGCGGATTCCAAACTGTTTTGCAGAGCTTCGGCCTCTACCCGAAACCCATCCCCCGTGATTTGTACCACCGCTTGAAGCGGACTCCTGCTCAGGCCAACAGCCGCCGGTGTTCCTGTAAAGCCCTCTTTTCCAACTATGCCAGCCTCGGCCGTTTTTCCATCTTTCATTACGACTACAAGAGAAATCAAACCTCGATTCGGGAAATACGCAAACTCCAGCTTTCCACCTGCCTCGTGAAGGACTAGATGGTTTGGCAAGCTGACGTATTCGAGATGAGGACGGAGGGAGTTGTAGTCGCTATCGGAGATGGATAAAAGGATTAGGTTGCTGACTGGTTTCCCATCGGTATTAGTCCGCTCGCCGGACCGCACGACTTGGAGGTTTTTGCGCGCCACAAACCAGAACCGAAAACCATCCCACATGGGAGAGCGAACTAGTCGTGGCATGCGAAACAGGAATCCTGCTTATTCGCTCCACTCGAAAAATTATACAGTGCCCTCCCCAACGCTTCTGTAGGGTGTCCTACGTTGGCTTTACCGCTGGTACCCGCGAGCATCGCGACCCACGAAGCGTGATCCGCGCTTAAGCGATTCCGCACTGCAAAGGAAGTCCCGAAATGGGGCGTGCGAACCAATAAGAATCTTCTGCGAATGTACGATGCCCAACAGACCGGCAAAATAGGCACGTGATATTACTGCGACGGGAGAAATCAATGGGTCTCCGTGGTTATCGCGGGTCAGGATAAACACGGAAATCCCATTCTATTTCGACGCCTCCCACAGGTCTAATGTCGAAGTGCAAGCGCTGCCCTTTCGGAGGTATGAAATGAGCGCCTGGGGCATTCCAACCCGCAGCCAGGGCCGTCCAGCCGAACGGGTTCCGTCGGTTGATTCGGTGCGATCCGCGAGACCCGCCACCGGCGAAATTGCAAAGCCCTCCCGGCTTCAAACCCCCAGGCCGCAACCAACAAATGGCGATACGGTTTTCGATTCAGAGGCCTTGCTCGCGAGGGCTGGGTTGGGCAGGAAGGTTCTCAGTCTGACGAAGAATGAGACGGCCGGCTCGCAAGGCGACCCTGCCGATGCGTTTTTTTACGTGCAGAAGGGACAGCTGAGAGTAACTGGTAGAAATTGGGACTTTTCGTATACGCCCACCACACATCTGACTGCCCCAAGACTCCTCGCAACCATCAGCGAAGGCTGGAAGTTTGTGCTTTTCCGAAGAAACAAAGAATCCTGTCGAAGTGTAAGCGCTGCCCCCTTCGGAGGTATGAAATGAGCGCCAGGGGCATTCCAACCCGCAGCCAGGGCCGTCCAGCCGAACGGGTTCCGTCGGTTGGCGCGGTGCGATCCGCAAAACCCGCCACCGGCGAAATTGCAAAGCCTTCGCGGCTTCACGCCCCCCGGCCGCAACCAAAAAATGGGAATACTGTTTTCGATCCTGAGGCCTTTCTCGCGAGAGCTGGATTGGGCCGGAAGATCCTCAACCTGAAGAAGAGTGAGACGGCCTACGCGCAAGGTGGCCCTACCGACGCGATTTTTTACGTGCAAAAGGGCCAACTGAGAGTCACTGTCACCTCCGCGAACGGAAAAGAAGCGACGCTTGCCCTGGTGGGTGCCGGGGAATTCGTGGGGGAGGACTGCATGGTCTCAGCTCATCCTCTTCGACTCGCGACTGCTACCGCGATGACCGAGTGCGCTCTGCTCAGGATTAGCAAGGCGGAAATGGTCCGCGCACTTCATCAAGAGCCTGCATTTTCGAGTGTGTTCGTCTCCTTTCTGCTTACCCGCAACGCTCGCATCCAAGCCGATCTGGTCGATCAGCTTTTCAATTCCAGCGAAAAGCGGCTGGCGAGGATTCTGTTACTGCTGGCGCAGTTTGGCAAGGAAAGCAAACCCGAGACGGTGGTTCCCAAGGTCAGTCAGGAAATCCTGGCCGAGATGATTGGCACAACCCGGTCCCGAGTAAGTTTTTTTATGAATCGCTTCCGAAAACTGGGCTTCATCGAATATAACGGCGAGATTCGGGTTCACAACTCCCTCCTTAACATCTTTCTGAATGAATGAAGGCGTTGCAGTTTTTGTGCAAGCCTCCATGTGAAACACCGCTCCTTGTAGGAGCCTCCAGGTTTAGCGGCCGAGAAACAGCTTCAGCGCATATTTCGGTCCCACTATCTTCCACTTGGGCACCCCGTAGCCTCTGAAATCCCGGTTTGTTCAAGATTGACCAGACATCCGAACGTATGGCGGAATATTGTCGCGATGAATCCCCTTCTTAGGGGATGATTTAAGTGGCACAGAAGCCGCCCCTGACTGAGTTCCGGGCGGCTTCTCTTTTTTGCAGATGCTTACGCCGATGGGCACCCTGGCGATTGCTCCCGAGTGACGAGCTAGACGGAAACCGACCCTTACCGACGGATCACAGGCCCCTAGTTGCGTCGCTTTGTTTTTTTTTGCAAGCCTATATTCAAAATTCCCGAGGACGTCATGATCGATAAAAAAGCTATCACCGCAGACGAGCGTTTGCGCCAGGAGTTCAACCAGTGGGCCGAGCAGGGCCGCGGCGAGGAGATCCGTCCACCTCACGCTCGCAGTTGGGACAGTATAGTTCCGGCGAATGCGCCGAGCCGTCGGTGGGTGCTTCGGGAGTCTGAGCCATCTCGTTCCGGAGACTGTAGCATAGATGACTCGCGCAGAAACAATTCGAGGGGTCGGTAGTGGGTCAGTCTCGGGATTGCCGACGATACAGACATTGGCCGTGGTTCCGGCGGCTACCCTACGGTGGAGTTTGCGGGTAATGTGCACCGACGCCTACGGCCTGAACGTGCAAGCTGTCTAGCCGGCCTCCTCAAAACACTTGTCGTACGTGTTTTCCAGGTCGTCCTGTACGATCCAAGCATCTCCGTTAATTGCCTTGATGGTGAGATCACGGTCAAGAACTGCCACTCGGAACTTCCAGCCCGGCGGCAGTTGCAGCTTGCCCCCCAGACTTGCCAGTTGGTCATACGTCAGGTTCGGATCGACGATCTGCGCCGATGCTTGCATCACCCATGTGTTGCCGTCTGGATCGTCCAATAGGAAGACCGGTTTGCCCGCCACGAATCCCATCACGGAGTTTCTATGGCCGATGGTTGGCTTGTAGGCAGTCGAGCCTTTCTTGCCGACCTCCATGTCTTTCGGGAGGTCAACCGTCATGAACCAATGCGTCTGCAGTCCGCCGTCGAAGGTAGTAACATCCTGGGCAATAGGGATCTGAATCCAGTCGTTTACCCACATCCGCGGCCCGTTCTTGAAAACCCCGAGCATGTCGTACTGCTTTTTCATTGTCTCGGGATCGATCTTGGCCCAGAGGTCAGCCGGACATGTCACAAGCGGGTTAGCGTGGTTGTTCAGGTAGGACGTGTTATAAACAGCCGCTTTCAGGTTTTTGGTGATCGGGTTGCCGCCAATGAGGAACACCTCGCAGTATTCCATGGCTCGCAGGTTGTCGTACTTCGTCATCTTAGCGGTCGCCGCATAGTCGGGCACCGCCTTCGAGCAACCCGCGAGAACGGCAACCAATGCCAGCAATCCTAAGAGTAGGAAAACGTAAGCAACTTTTCCAACGAATTTCATCCGACTCTCCTTAAATTGCAACTTGGGTGTGAGCCCTCCCCTGACGCTAGAAAGTGGGCGCCACCTTGTGGTACACACCATACGAGGAATTTTCCTTCTTGCTCTCGAAAACCGCTCACTGTTTCTGATAGTTCGAATTCTGCTCGTTGATGCCGAGGTGCTTGCTTACGCCATCGATCGTGGTGGTGGCGACGTGGTTGGTCCCGCCCGGCAACTGCGCGAACTGAGCAGAGATGGTGACCGCGTCCTTGGGATCGCTCAGGTACGAATTGACCTGGACGCTTGCCGGCGAATGCGTCTGCTCATTGATGGTCATGGTCATCGAGTCGCCCTGCTTTATGTAGTTCTTGATGACCAAGCTCAGCGCGCCCCCGCCAGGTTGTATGGAGATGTTGCCCGTCTGTTTCGCCTGCATCAGGGCCTCGGGATTGGGCGTGGTGTACTGCTTGGCCAGCGCGCCGATAGACTGGCCATACTCTTCGTATTCCCCCGTCTCCTTCTGAACGATGCGCTCTTTGGCGCGGCCTTCACGTCCGCCGCTGGACGCCTTCTGGTCATTGAGCAGGGTCTTCTGCTGCTGCCCGTTCATCATCCGGATCTGATAGACCTTTGTGTCTTTGACGTTGCCTTTGATGCTGATGGTCTCGGTCTCCTGCCAGGTGTATTGAGCAAGCTTTTGTTTGTTGGCGTCCTGCGCCTGTTTGATGGCCATCAACTTCTGTTCCATCTGCTGGTTTTGCGCGATCGCTGGCACGGTTGAAAGTAAACCTGCCGAGATGGCGACCGTCAAAGTGAGCGCCATACGTTTTAATCCGGGTGTTCCTGTTCGAATCATTTTGACCTCTCGCTATCGATTTGATGAATCCTGTCAGTTTTGAAAAGCAACTCTCTTCCAGCTACTGCCCGAGCTGCGACAGAGCCGCAAGCAAGGGAGCGCTGGAGGCCTGAATCAACCCGCCGTAAGGATGGTACATTTCGAGGATCAGGAGGATCGCGCAGCAAACCGCCAATGCCGAGGCGAATAGGCTAACCACCACCGTCACATTGGCACGAACGAAGAGTCCGAAGCTCATGAAAAGCAAGATGAGCCAGAAGACCAGCACTGCCAGCAACGGCTTAGGAACAGAGGAGGCCTTCTGTGCGAACATGAGCGATCGGGTCTGGCCTATTTTAATCGCCATGCTTAACGCCTGCGACTGCAGGAATCGTTGATTGTCGTTCTGGGGAGAGAGCTGCTGAATTTTGCCAAAGAGGGCTCCTTCATTTGATGCGAAGGGTGCGACATTGGCCTTGTCCGAACCGTCTCGCGCCCAAATGACATCCACACTGCTAGCTACAGAGCTGCGCAGTAGCTCACGTATTTCTTTCGTTTCTGGTCCGAAATGGAGCAGGACGCGATCCAGCAACACGACATCTGCGGCGAGCTGCGTCACTTCGGAGTTCTGCGTATCGTAGAAGCCCTTGCTCGAAGCGATTAGCAGGCCAAGCACCAACGCTAGGGTGGTCCCGACCAATGCCATTCCAAGCCGGACGGCTTCCTTGGAATCGGAATCGAGGTGCTCGTTTGGCAGAAGGGAATGGACAAAGATTCCGACCAGCGCTCCGCCGAACACGCACCCAAAGACGACCACACTAATGGTGATAGGACTCATGATAGTTGTTGTGCAATCTCCCCAATATTCGGCGTACTCTGCGCACCGGTAGTTCCGGTGCCGCGGCAATCAACAGGCACTAAAGCAAGCACGACTCTGACGGCTACGGAGCGGGCACCACGGTATAGTGCACGCCATTCGCGCCATAGGCTGGACTGAACCAGGTGTTACCGCACAAATAGTAAGTTCCTCCGCCGGCAACGCTGGGTGTGATGCAACCAGCAGGCAATGCCCCATAAACAGCGCCCATCGTGTACGCGGCGGCTGCGTTCGCGTTGGCAGCTGCGGCATTGGCGTTGGCGGCTGCGGCATTCGCATTCGCGGCAGCGGTGTTGGCGGTGTTGACTGCACCTGCGTTGTAGCCCTGAGCGTAGGCGTTTTGGGAGGCGGCGGCACTTTGCGAGGCAGCCGCCGAGGAGGCTATGGCGGCACCGGTAGCCATGCCAACCGCAGCGCCCACGGCTGCAGCGCCCGCAGTCGATCCGCAGTTGTAGCACCCTGCTCCGTAGTAGCCCACGGTGGTTGGCGGATGGTACGGATAGTACGGTGCGGGCGGATGGTAGTACGCATCAGCAGGCGGATGGTAGGCGGTTGCGCCATAGGTGTCCGTATGAGTTGCACCATACCCGGCCTCGCCTGAAGTGGTGCCGCCGTAGGTGTTGGTGTGACTCGTGCCCCCATAAGCGGAGTGCGAAGTGCTGCCGCCATACTCGTTGGTGTGGGACGAGCCCTCGCCGTACGTGTGTGAAGAGCTGGTACCGTAAGCGCTGCTGTGGCTCGTCGACCCATAGCTGTGCGAAGTGCTTCCGCCGTAGCGATTCGCGTGCGAGTAAGCGGATGCGGTGTTCAATGGGAGCAGTGCAACTCCAACGCTCACCAAGCTAACCGTGATCTTTTTCATGATGCGTACTCCTTGTTACTGACTTTTCGGTGCCTTGCTTTTAGCCGGAGGCTTGGCGCCCGGCCCAGGTTGCGGGTGGGGATGAGCGAACGGAATGTGCTTCGCGCTGGCAGCGTTCGTCGGGGCAAAGGCGTCGGCCGGGACGGCCAGGTCGAGCTTCCAGTCGGAGAGCAGTAGATTGTGACGCAGTTGCGCCGGATCATCCAGATAAACCGCATGAATCAATCGCGGCAGCTTGTCTTCAACCCCAATCCAGATCTCTATGAACACCCCGTTGTCGACGTAGGCGACCATGTCTGTCGTTGTGTCGCCGACCACGTGCGATTGGCCGATGTAATAGGCGAGCTTCAGACCTTCGGCCATGTCCTTGTAGGGATCGGCAACAATCAAGTCGTCGAAGGGAAAATAGGTCCCAGACAGCTTATAGGCCGCCTCCATGGCTGCGTCGATCGTGGCTGGTGCGTCGGCAACAGCAATCAGGTTCTCGGCGGGTGCGAAGGCCGTCATGGTCTTGCCGTTGTAGTAGAACTCGGAGGCAGGACCGTCGCCAGGCGTGATAACCCGCAGCTTATCGGGACGCTGCAGGGTGACTTCAGACTTGTTTACGAAGACGAGCGGATGGCCCTGGCGGCTCGGGCTTTCGTAAGTCTCCACCGCAGTGAACGCCAGGGTATGAGCGGCTGCCAGACGGTCGCTCATGGCCTTCAGGAGTTCGATTGCCTTCGGCTCCAGGGCGGGCCGGGTATCGGCCGGGGCTGACTTGGCAGCTGTAGCCTTCTTCTTCTGCTGCTGCGCGGTCTGCGGAAACGCTGTCCCTGCCAGGAAAAACGACCCGAGCACAAGCAGCACGGGCCACCGTGGGAACTTACTAGTCATCATGTTGTTCCTCCAGGAACTATGCAATCGCAGCTTACGGAATCATGCCGCACTCGAACATCTTGTTGGCGATCGGAGCGGCCACCTTGTTGATGAACGCCGCGCGCATCTGCGGATCGCCCTTCAAAACCTGGATCACCTTCTGCTCCTGCTGCGAGGGCGGGGCTTTCTTCGCCTTCTCCTGCCACAATTGCTCACAAGTGGATGTCTGGTATTTCTGGATGACTTTGTCCGCAATCTTATCCATGATCGGGTATTGCTGAGCGTTGCCGATGCACACGTACAGCAGCATGAGTAGTAGCGCAAACAGAAAAGAACGTTTCATCTTGCGTCTCCTCGTTAGAGTGGTGGGGGCCTCAGTGTACCCATGAGTCCCTGCACCCCTGAATGCTAAACTCGGCAGCCAGGATCGAGTGTGATTTACGTCACAGAGTTTTCCTTATCTTCAGGTGTTGGGATCGGCTGAGAAGTGGCGATGCTGTACAAAAGCCACCGCCGCGGCCGGTTTAGCGCAGCCTCTCGGGATTGTGGTTGGATGGCGGCTTACTCGAAAACTGACGCACTGCCGACGGATCACAGGCCTCTGCGGTTGCGCAAGCGCGGTATTCTTGTCAGTGTGCATTTGAGATTCCCGAGGACCTCATGATCGACAAGAAAACTATTGCCGCGGACGAGCGTTTGCGCCAGGAGTTCAACCAGTGGGCCGAGCAGGGCCGCGGCGAGGAGATGGAGAACCACCACATCAGCATCACCCAGCAAACGCTGGCGCGGATGGAGCTGAAGCCGGGCGACCGCGTGCTCGACCTCGGCTGTGGAGCGGGATGGGCCAGCCGCCTGATGGCGGATGCCGTCGCCAACGGCGACAAGCCCGGACAGGTGATCGGGCTCGACGTGTCGGACGAGATGATTCGGCGCGGGCGTGCCGCCTCGACGACGTATGACAACCTGATGTTCGTGGTCGGCTCGGCCCAGCAAATTCCGTGGGAGGAGAACTTCTTCGACAAGGTGCTGTCGGTGGAAAGTTTTTATTACTACGCCGACCAGGACCGTGCCCTCGCCGAACTCTTTCGCGTGCTGGCGCCGCATGGCGAGATGTTTATCCTGATCAATCTTTATAAGGACAATCACTACTCGCTGCGTTGGATCGATGAGCTGAAGGTGCCGGTGCAGGCGCGCTCGGAGCAGGAGTACGTCCAGTTGCTCAAGGCGCATACGTTTGAAGATGTGCGGGCGGTGCGAGTACCAGATCTGACGCCGACTCCGAAGGAGTACAGCGGAAAGTGGTTCAAGAATGCGGAGGAGTTGCGCGAGTTCAAGCGCATTGGCGCGTTGCTGCTGATGGCGCGCAAACCGGGATTTCATTCGCCGCCACCGGGGTATGAGGTGTACTGAGAGGCGGAGGTCGGCCGTCGTCTTGGGTATATAGGGTAGAGCAGCGCTTCACCTGGACTCTTCATGAGCACCGTATTTCTTGAGGTGTCATCCCGAGCGACCAGCGTAGCGAGGAGCCGAGGGACCCCTATGGCTGCCTGGCAATCCCGGATTTGTCGCTGTGTCAGGCAGACACTCGGCGGACCTGCGGGAATAGGGGTCCTTCGACTCCCCCTCACGATGTTCGGGGTCGCTCAGGATGACAGCTCTAGTTCATCAATCATCCGCCCGAAGCGGGGCTCACAGCTTTCAAAAATGATCGCGCAGGCGGCCGAAGCTCTCGACCTGCAACAAGCGTCCATCGCCGGCCTCGGGACGAAGGTCGTCGCGCTCCAGCATCCAGGTGTTGTGGTGGGGAACAAAGACGGCGTGCAGTCCGGCTTCCAGCGCGGGGTTAATGTCGGACTTGGGGCTGTTACCGATCATCCAGGTGTTCTCGCGCAACAAGCCGTACTTCTCGACCACCGCGTTGTAGGTCGCGGCATCCTTCTCGGCAACGACTTCGATGGCGGTGAAGTGTTGCTTGAGTCCGGAGCGCTCGACCTTGCCTGATTGCTCGGTGAAATTGCCCTTGGTCACCAGGAAGAGATGATGGCGCCGGGCGAGGTCGGCCAGGGTTTCGGGCACCTCGGGCAGAATCTCCATCGGGTGGTCGGCGATGGCATACGCGAAACCATGGATGGTCTCGTGCAGCGCGGGTGTAAGCGGCTCCACGGACAACTGCTCGAAGCATCGCACCAGTGCCAGCGCGAAGCTGTGCATGCCGTAACCGTGGGTGCAAATGTTTTCGCGCTCCACGTCGTATAGCACCTGGCGCACCTGGTCCGGCGTGTACTCGTGATGATTCAAGAAGGAGATGAAGTTGGCGATCGCGCGTTCGAAGTAAACATTGTTCTCCCAGAGCGTGTCGTCGGCGTCGATGAGGAGATGCTGGCCGGGAGGGATGCGACAGAGCATGGGTTTATCTTAAATCTTAGGGTGCGCCGCCTTGCAATCCATACATCGCCGGTAGTGTCCTAAAGTTGCGTTGGTCGTTTTTTTGGCGCCAATTTCTCCTGCAGCCGTGCTTGTTTGAGTTCAGACCTGATTTCCGCGATCGTCTTGGAACTGGGGATTGACAGCAATTGGAGCAAGAAACCGAGTCCGCTCAGACCGAACCCTATGAAAATGAAAGCAGGGTGCTCGGCGTTGACGATTGCTGCTGCCCTAGCTTTCTGCGGGCAATCAAACACTCCCATGCTGAGTCCACCTTCAGGACTGCGCACAAAAAACGCTTTGTCGTATACGCACATGTAACTTAGTTTTTCAGGGGTTGTGACGAATTTGAAGTTTGAAGAAGTCGCTTGAAATGACAAAAACAGGAGTACCATTCCGAGGAGGTTCAAAGTCAATGCGATCCTCTGCCACTTTCGATTGGCGAACAAGGCTGCGACACCTCGATGTTCTGGATTGGCTAGCCATTCTAACCTTTGTGGGAGGAATTGTCGGTGCCATTTATATGTGGACTCTTCGGCACCCCTAACAGGTGGTGCCTTTCGTTGAGGAAGAGAGCTGCTTTCTCCTGAAAACGATCATTCCAAGCCGCAAGGCAACCAGGGAATATCTGGGGAAGGAGGCCGAAGACGATGAAGCTTGACGCTGAGGAGCGAGAGATTCTCGCATCGTACGAGCGAGGAGAGTGGCGGCCGGTCGGCCCTTTTTCCCTTCACCGGAACCAGTACGCTCGCTGTGCCAGGGCAACGTTTCGGAAGGACCGGCGCCTCAACATCCGCATCTCCAGTAAGGACCTGGAGGCAATCCAGAAACGGGCGCTGGAGGAGGGTCTTCCTTATCAAACCCTGATTGCCAGCCTGTTGCACAAATACGCGTCCGGACGACTTCGGAAGCTTAATCAATCCCGGGGTCGGTTGCCGCTGATGGCGAATACCGATCAGCGCAACGTGCGCGCTCTCTCCGCAAAGGCCGCCAGAGAATCGCACCCGTGCTCACTCTGGGTGTGCGTCCGAGCTACGGATAAGGCTCGATGGATCGTTGACGAAGGTGTAGGATGCTTGAATATGTCGCAACAAACCGATGGTGATCGCATGGAGACAAGCGTGTTTCTGTGCCACGCGTCGGATGACAAATCGGCTGTGAGGAGTCTTTATCGGCGCTTATGCCAGCATGGCATACGTGTCTGGTTCGACGAAAAGAATTTGCTTCCAGGCCAGAACTGGGAAACAGAGATCAAGAAAGCGGTTCGATCCCATCGGATCGTGATTGTTTGTTTGTCTGAAAAGTCCGTCAAGAAGCAGGGCTTCGTTAACAAGGAGATCAAATTTGCCTTGGACGTTGCAGACGAAAAGCCCGATAACACAGTCTACATCGTTCCGGCACGGCTTGATGATTGCGAGGTGCCAGACCGCCTCAGAAAATGGCAGTGGGTGGATCTCTTCGCTCGGCGAGGGTATAACGACCTCCTGCGGACCTTGGGCTCAGCTTCCGAAGGAAGTCCTGAGACCGCCCGCAGTATAAAGAGGCCTTGGTGCCTTGCTCTTGCTGACGGAAGCAACTTCGCCATGGTGCAGTTGGCTAAGCAGGGCGGATTCACAAACGTAGTTTCCATACCAGCCATCGAAAACTTCTCATTAACTGATCGGGACCTTAGTGACGCCGGCCTAGTGATCCTAGTCAGGGGTGAACATTTCCAAGCGACAGGGAAACTTAGCTTTTACGAGGAATTAAGAAAGTACGTCGCCGGCGGCGGTTTCCTTCTTGCGACCCCCTGGGTTTCTTGGGAAACGACTCGAAGGGAGATGTTCGATGACATCCTACCTTTCGATCATCCAGATCGCGGTTTTACAGAAAATGCACGATTGGTGGCGATGGACAGAACCACGAGAGAAAAGTTTACCTTCCAGGCGTCCTATGAACATCTTGGCGCAGTACGTCCGGGTGCGACGCTATTGATGGACAGCACGGACGGAACTCCTATCCTTGGAGTTCGTGACTATGTGTCGGGCTGTTGCATTTATCTCAATATTTGTGAGCACTCGTGCTATGAGCGAATGGGATCGCCTCTGAGCTCTAGCAAGGTTCTGGCGGAGACTGTAAGGAAAATGCTTTTCGACATTTACTCGGAGATCTTCATCCGTCAGAACAGAATAATTCAATCTGGTTCTTCAACCTCCCAGCAGCCATTCATTCCGAGGTCGCTTGCGAAGGCTCTTTTCTTTTTGAAGTACCGACTTCGTGGTCGTTACATCGAACTTTATCTATTGCAGTCCCGGCCCCTGCTGCATCAGACTCGCTGGCGGCGGAGGGATGGTGATGTCCACGTCCTGCACCGGACCCAGCGTGCTGAGCGCCTTGCCGAACTCGGTGTCATTGCCCACCACCAGCACCGCCATTCGGTCTTTGTGAACGTACTTGCGAGCCACGCGTGAGACATCTTCGGCCGTGACCTTTTCCACTTCGCTGCGATAGCGCTCCAGGAAATCGAGCGGATAGTGATAGAACTCGTAGGCCATCTTCTCGCGCAGAACTTTCTCCGGCGTGTCGAACTGGAAGATGAAAGAGTTGAGGATGTCGTCCTTGGCGCGCTTTAGCTCCTCAGGAGTGGCCGGCTTTCTTCTGCAAGTCGTCGATCTCATCGTTCAAGCCCCTGAATGCCGTCCACGGTACTGGCGCTCTTGGTTTGCATGTCGATGTTGGTCACGCCGGGATGGTCCCAAGCTGGCGCCCACGCCTCCGCCCACGCGTAGGCGAGCCCTTTTCCGGAGCGCAGATGGTTGAAGAGCCGCGAGGAGAAGCTGCCTCCGAACATCTCGTTCATTACGGTTACGGCGAAGTAGTCGGGATTGCTGCGCTCGATGCCGAGATCGAGCATGTCGATGCTGCTCTGGTTCACGTCGGTCTTGCGGACGAAGTACATGCCCGGCTTCGGCTCGGTGAACTTGATGTCGGGCGATTTCGCGTCGGGTCCCTTCTGCCACGACTCGAACGCCTGGCGCAGCTTGGCCTCCATGGCCTTGGCGTCGAAGTCGCCGGTGATGCCGAAGATGATGTTGTTGGGATAAACATACTGCTGGTGCCAGTTCAGCAGGTCCTCGCGGGTGACCGCGGCAACCGTGGCGTACTCGGGAACGCGGGCGTAAGGATTGTCTTTGCCGTAGGCGATGATGCGGCTTTCGCGATGCACGATGGAATCCACGTTATCGTTGCGGCGCGAAATTTCGGTGTACATCTGCTCCTTGGCGAGTTCCAGCTTGTCAGGACGGAACTCGGGATTGTGCAGCAGATCGAGAAACATATCGAACACGGCATCGAAGTCGCCCTTCAGGCAGTTGAGCGAAATCGTAGTCGAGTCCGACTGGTTGTCAGTTTCGATCTTGGCGGCGCGCGCTTCCAGGAAGTCGTCCATCTGGTCGCCGGTCTTTGTCTTGGTGCCACCGGTGCGCCAGACCTCGCCGTAGAGATCGGTGAGCCCGGTCTTGTTCGGGGCCTCGGAGATGGAGCCGCCACGAATGCGGGCTGTCGCATCGATCAGGGGCAGTTCGTGGTCCTCCTGGAGAAAGATCACCATGCCGTTTGGCAATTGAACACGAACCGGTTCCTGAGGCTGAAATGCAGGCAGCGGGGGGGGCTGAATCTGGTTCCAGGATTTGACCTGGGCGGAGCGAGGGCGGTAAAGCAGCAGAACAAGAGAGAAAGTGGCCAGCAAGAAATGGGACAAGGCGAGAACCGCAGATCCTTCGACTGCGCGCCCGCCCGACCCGCAAAAGCGGTGGGTCGGAAAGACCGCGCGGGCGCTCCGCTCAGGATGACAAGTAAGGATGGTTCCGCGGACGCGGCGCTCAGAAGCGCCGCACTACCCAGAGACGTGAGTTCTTGCGCACGTTCATTGTTGTTCCGCTCCTTTGCCTGCCGCCGGAGCCGGCTGGTTACTCGCGGTCTGCGTCTCGATGACGCCGACGGTGCGGTTCGTCTCGGTGAAAACCTGATTCGACACGCGCCGGATGTCGGCCTTGGTTACCTTATCCACGCGGTCGAGATAGCGGAACAGCTCGCGCCAGTCGCCATAGCGCGTTTGGTAGGTCGCAAGCTGCTGTGCCAGGCCCTCGTTACTGGCGAGTCCGCGGATCAGGTCAGCCTTGGTGCGCGTCTTGAACATCTGCAACTCTTCGTCGGTAACGTCCTGGGTCTTCAGCTTGTCGATCTCCTCGTGCACGGCCTTTTGCAGTTCTTCGTTGGTGTGGCCGGGGAGGGGAACTCCATAGAACGCGAACAGATGTCCGTACTTGATTCCCGGCCAGCCGGAAAAACCGGCGGCGAAGGCGGCAATTTTCTTGTCGCGCACCATGCGAGCGGATACAGGCGCGAGGTTCGTCCGTTGGACAGGATGTCGCTGATGGCGTCGTAAACCGCGTCATCCGGAGCGAGATAGCTTGGGCGGTGGTAGCCCTCCAGATAGAACGGCTGCGAGGGATCGTGTAGCGTGACCTCGCGCACCGAGTTCTGCGCCGGTTCCTCGGTGAACAACTCCTCCGGCTTGGGCGTGGTGGAAAGCCGGCCGAAATATTTCTCGACGATGGGGAAAACCTGCGCCGGGTCGAGATCGCCGACGAGGCCGATCACCATATTGCTGGGAACGTAGTATCGCTGGAAGAAATTGGCCGCGTCGGTGGCGGAGAAGCTTTGCAGATCGGAAGCGTAGCCGATAGTCGGCCGATGATAGGGGTTCGCCATGAAAGCCGTGCCCAGGAACTGTTCGACCAGGCGTCCCGTGGGACGGCTGTCGGTGCGCATGCGGCGCTCTTCCATCACCACGTTGCGCTCTTTGTAGAACTCACGCATGACCGGATGCGCCAAACGGTCAGACTCAAGCGCGGCCCACAGCTCGATCATGTTCGAGGGCATCGAGTACATGTAGCCGGTCTCGTCGTAGTTGGTGAAGGCGTTAACTCCCACGCCGCCGTGGCTCTCGACGATCTCGCCGAACTGGTTCTGCACGACGTACTTGTCGGCCTCTTTGATGGCCTGCTCCCAGGCGCTCTTCAGTTGCGCCAACTTCTGCGGGTCCTGGCCCACCCGCTTGATGCGCTCGGCTTCGTAGGCAGCGTAGGCTTGCTCGACCTTTTCCAGCGCCGGCTTCTCGGCGGCGTAGTCGGTGGTGCCGATGTCGGGCGTGCCCTTGAAGGCCATGTGCTCCATCATGTGCGCCAGGCCGGTCTCGTTGCGGGGGTCCTGCGCGGAGCCGGCGTCGACCAGGGTGAAGAACGAAAACACCGGGGCTTCGGGCCGTCGCCAGAGGACGACCGTCAAGCCGTTGGGCAGGGTCTTCACCGAGACGCGCTTTTCGTATGACGCCAGGTCCTGCGCCGCCAGCGGCAAGGCGGCCAGCAGCAGGAGCAGGCAAGTCAATTTGGCAAACCAGCACTTCATCGTGCCTCCAAGGCAGACGTGATTATGGCATAAGTTAAAAAGTTACAGATAAGGACGCGCAAGTCAAACGGAGGAGAGCAATGGTAGTTCGGCAAGCGGTTCTGCTTTGTCATCCTGAGCGACGAGCGCAGCGAGGAGTCGAAGGATCCCTATGACCGCGAGTCATCCTGGACTTGCGGCTGTGGCAGGTGGCTGCACTTTGATTTCTTGCACGCATAAGGGGTCCTTCGATTCGCTGCGCTCGCTCAGGATGACACCTTCAATCCCGAATCAGGCATGCAGGTTGCATACTTCGCTCGCTAACCTGCATCATTTCTGTGCAGCGCGAGCGAGGGAACGATGGCCAAAGAAACCGTGGTTGATATTGAGGGAAAGCACCTGAAGCTTTCGAACCTCGACAAGGTTCTATATCCCGAAGCTGGATTCACCAAGGGACAGGTGATCGACTATTACGTGCGCATTGCACCGGTGTTGCTGCCGCACTTGCGGGGGCGGCCGCTCACCATGAAGCGCTATCCCAATGGCGTGAGTGGTCCGTTTTTCTATGAGAAGAACTGTCCCGAGCATCGTCCCGAGTGGGTGCAGACGGCGCAAGTGTCTGGAGCGCGGGCAACAACAAGCTGGATGAACTACTGCCTGGCCGCAGGACCTGCCGACGCTGGTGTGGGCGGCGAACCTGGCCGACCTTGAGCTGCACACCAGCCTGTCGCTGGGGAAGGACATTCTGCGGCCGACGTTTCTGGTCTTCGATCTCGACCCTGGTCCGCCAGCCAATATCGTGCAGTGTTGCCAGGTCGGCGTGTGGGTGCGCGACATCTTCGCCAAACTACAGCTTGCAGAGTTTCGCGAAGACCTCGGGATCGAAGGGTCTGCAGATTTACGTTCCGCTGAACTACCGCCGTTACCTACGACCAGACCAAGTCCTTTGCCCATGAGCTGGCACGCATTGTTGGAGCGGCAGCATGCCGGACTTGGTCGTCTCCGACATGAAGAAGGCGCTGCGCACCGGCAAGGTGTTGGTGGACTGGAGCCAGAACGACGACCACAAGACGACGGTGTGCGTTTACTCGTTGCGCGCGAAAGAGCGGCCGACGGTTTCCACTCCCGTGAAGTGGGAGGAAGTTGAGAGCTGCCTGAAGAAGGGTGACCCGAGCTTGCTGGTGTTCGACTCGGATAAGGTGCTGGCGCGAGCGAAGAAATACGGAGACCTGTTCGAGCCGGTGCTGAAGTTGAAGCAGAAGATGCCGCCGGTGGAGGCGCTGGGGCAGTTGGAGGTGGGCGCGCCTGCGAAGTCTGCGGCTGTCACGAAGCGCGCAGCCGAGGAAGGTGAGTCGCAGAAGAAAACAGGAAGCAGGAAAACTACTACGCGCGGCACATCCGACTTCTGTAGCGCGCAAGCGGCTCTCCCCGACGGGCAAGTCGCGGCGCTGATCCAGACGGCAAACTCGGAATGGATCCGGACAACGTCACCGTCGCTCTTGGAGTTCTAACTAACTACGGAGTCGGCGACGAGCCTGCACAATGGCAGCAATCGCAACGGCCCCGCAGGAGTTAAGAAATGAAGACAGCGGTTCTGTTGCTATCGATGCTGACGCTGGCGGCAACCATGGCCGTGGCGCAAGCGGCGCCCCATTCAAACTATGCGCCTTCTTCCGCGAATCAGAGTTCGGCGGTGACCAGCCAATCGAACGACCTCAGAGGATGCCTGAGCGGCACGAAGGGCAACTACACACTCCTCGACCACCAGGGAAAAAGCCATAAGGTGATCGGCGATAATCATCGCGCTCTGGGACGAGGTTGGCCACGAAGTTGACCTGACGGGCAAAGCGAATTCGGGCAACGCATTCCAGGAGACGGAAATAACCGACATCGCTTCGCGTTGTTGGAATTTCAAACCCTAACTGGGTTTCGTGCCCAGGTCGTTCAAAGCCGTTCCGACGGACACATTGGGCAGAACGACTGGGCGATGAATCTGCGACTCGGTGTGACTTGTTTTGTCGTAGTCTGCGAATACAATAGCCCACGGGCGGCTGTGCTAAGTGTTGGCAGCCGGCTGCTACTTCGTAAACCACGCGAAGGCTTAGCCATGACGCGCGAACGAGCTGACGCCGAACCGAGGGAAATCCCGCTGTACGTGGGCACCTCGGGATGGGCATACACCATCTGGAAGCCCGATTTTTATCCCAAGGAAGTTTCGTCGAAAAACTTTCTGAAGTATTACGCGACCCAGCTCACTGCGGTCGAGGTGAACTACACCTTCCGCCGGTCATTGTCGGAGAAGGCCGCCGACCGGATGGATGGCGGATGTCGGCCCGAACTTCCGTTTCGCGCTGAAGGCCAACCAGTACATCACGCACATTCGCACGGCTGCAGAATGTGGAAGAGGCGATGCAGCGATTTCTTCCCACGCTGCAGCCGCTGGGCACGCAACTGGGCCCGGTGCTGTTCCAGTTGCCGCCTACTGCCAAGGCGGATGTCGCCGTGCTGCGCGATTTTCTGGCGCTGCTGCCGAAGAACTTCAAAGCTGCGTTCGAGTTTCGTCACGAGTCGTGGTTCAGCGACGAGATTTATCAGGCGCTGCAGGATCGCAATGCGACGTTGTGCGTCGCCGAGACCGAGAAGCTCGAACACGCCCGAGGTCCGCACCGCCAACTACATTTATTTTCGCTTCCGCCAGCCCAGCTACTCGGCTGACGATCTGAAGAAGCTGATCGATCGGGTGGGACGTTGCGTTGCCGATGGGCTGGAGACGTATGCGTTCTTCAAGCACGAAGAAGATCCGCGCAGCCCGCACAATGCGGTGGAGGTGCTGAGGAGCGTGCGGCAGAAGGTTGGGTCGGGTTGTAGACAGTAATGTTCGCCTGTTTCGGAAAACAATTACCACGGAGACACGGAGGCCACGGAGTTTTGTTTCTATAGAATTTTCTCTGTGTCCTCCGTGCCTCCGTGGTGAATGATTTTCTCCGTCCGTACCTCGCTTGTTATTCCCGCACGGCCCGCGCGCGCTCATACTCATCTCGTGCAGAGTGCCGATCCCAATCTGCGGCTGCTGAATTCCTTTCTCGACTACCTGAAGGTGGAGAAGGGGCTGGCGCCGCTGAGCGTGTCGGCCTATCGGTCCGATCTCGATCAGTACTCGGAGTTCCTGCTGAAGCGTAAGCGCGCGTTGCGTGAGGCGCGGCGGCAGGATGTGCGCGACTTCCTGAATGAGCTGCTCTCGAATGGCGTTGACGGGCGCAGCGTGGCGCGCAAGCTTTCGGCGCTGCGGCATTTCTACAAGTACTCTGCTGCTTGACCGCTACATCACGGCTGATCCCGACGCTGAACATCGATTCGCCGCGGCAATGGAAGGTGCTGCCGAAATCGCTGGCTGCCGATGAAGTCGAGAGCGTGCTGCAAGGGCCACCGCGAGCCAAGGACGATCGCATGTCGCAAGCGCTCACGGGCGCGATCGGGCGATGCTGGAAGTTTTCTACGCCGGCGCGCTGCGGGTTTCCGAAGTCATCAACCTGAAGCTCGAAGACCTGAAGCTGGAGTTGGGTTACGTGCTGGTGCGAGGCAAAGGCGACAAGGAGCGCATCGTGCCGCTGGGACGGGCCGCGCAGGAAGTGGTGCAGCAATATTTGCAGGATGCGCGTCCTGTGCTGGCGGCGGAGAAGTCGTCGCCGTTCCTGTTCATCGCGCGCGGGGCGCGGCCGATTACGCGGCAGCGGGTATGGCAGGTAGTGAACGATGCGTCGGCGCAATCGGCGCGGCATGCCAGCCCGCACATGCTGCGACACAGTTGCGCCACGCACATGGTGGAGAACGGCGCCGATCTTGCGCACTGTGCAGACCATCCTCGGCCACGCCGACATTTCGACGACGCAGGTCTATACCCACCTCGCGCTCGATCGGCTGAATCGCGTGTACAAGGAGCATCATCCGCGGGGAAAGACGGGCAGGGAAGAGCGAATGACCAAGCGCGGAGCAACCATCGTCGAGAAAGCTGTGGCGCAATTCATTCGTTCGCTGCAGGAACGCAATGCCTCGGCGCACACCATCAAGGCTTACCGCACCGACCTGGCGCAGTTCGCCGAATACGTTGGCCCGCAGAAGTTGGCGCGACATCGACCATGTGCTGATTCGCGGTTATCTCTCCAGCCTTTACGAGCGCGGGCTGAGCAAGACGTCGGTGGCGCGAGCGCTGGCGGCGTTGCGGTCGCTGTACAAGTGGCTGGCGCAGGAGGGCGAGGTCGAGCAGAATCCGGCGGCGCTGGTCGCGACGCCGAGGCTGCCGAAAAAACTGCCGCGCGTGCCCACCATCGAGGAGGTGAACACCGTCCTCGATTCGGCCATGCCCGAGTGTTCGGCGTTCACGGAGCGCGATCAGGCGATTCTGGAATTGCTGTACGGCTGCGGCATACGTAACTCGGAACTTATCGGCATCAACGTTGACGATATCCGGTGGTCCAATGAACTGGTTCTGGTGCGAGGCAAGGGCCGCAAGGAACGATTTGTTCCGTTCGGCGACTCGGCGAAGGCGGCGGTGCAAGCTTACCTACCGGCGCGCCAGCGGGTGCTGGGCGAAACCAAACGCACGACCGAGCGAGCCTTGCTGATCAACCTGCGCGGATCGCGGCTGACCACGCGCAGCGTGGGCCGTATCGTGAAGCAGATCGCCGTGGCGCGCGGACTCTCGCCCGACGTGCATCCGCACACGCTGCGCCATGCGTTCGGCACGCACATGCTGGAGGAAGGCGCCGACCTGCGCGCGATCCAGGAGATGCTCGGCCATGAGCGGCTCTCGACCACCCAGCGTTACACGCAGCTCACGGTCAAGCATGTGATGGAGGTTTACGACCGGACGCATCCTCATGCGAAGGGGGAGAGGGGAGGGTGAGACACACCGCCGGGCTTCATGGGCCAGGAGAAACAATGTGTTTGGTTCCGTTACTGCTCGCGTTCCCGCCGCTGCTCGATTAGCAAACTATCAATCTGCTGTTTCAGACGAGGCAGATCATCCTTGACGGTAGTCCAGACTATTTTCAAATCCACAAAGAAATACTCATGGATAACCACATTACGCATGCCGCGCATACGCGCCCACGGAAGCTCAGGGTGTCGATTAATAAAATCCGGGGCGAGATTGTAAATCTTGTTCACTGCCTCACCGATAATCTCGATGTTGCGTACAACCGCATCCTGAACTTGTTGGGTCTTTTGGAGAGCTTCGAGGTCTTGCAACGGCTGAAAGTAGCCGGTCGCTCGCGCGATGGCCTCTGCAATGTGCTCCAAGTAGTCTTCCAGGCGCTCGGGGTGCTTCATAGAGGCTGGGCCTGTTGCAACACCTGATTGCGAAATTTCGGCGGCAAACCATTGGGAGTTAATACGGATACCGGGACTCCTAACAACTGCTCAGCGTCGATTTTCAAACCCGCAATCGTAAGGAGACTGGTGGATTCCGAGGGGTCAACTAGCAAATCAAGATCGCTCTCATCCGTATCCGTGCCGCTCAAAACCGATCCGAAGACGCGCGGGTGCGTGAGGCCGTAGCGGCTGACAAGCCGCCGCAACTCCGCACGGTGCGTTATAAGTGCTTCGGATGGTTTCATAATGGTGAACACACTACCGGAAAGCGCCACACGGCGCAAACGGGGTGGTGGATCAAGTTGGATTTCCGGTGCGGCCGGCCCGGCGAAGTCCTAATGACGGACCGACGAGCCGCGCTACGCGTACTCGCCGGACTGTATAATCGAGTTTTCCCCTTCCATGAGTTATCAGGTTCTGGCGCGCAAATACCGTCCACAAAAGTTCTCCGAGGTGATCGGGCAGGAGCACGTCACCCGCACGCTGAAGAATGCCATCGCGCAAGGGCGCATCGCCCACGGCTACATCTTTAGCGGCCACCGCGGCATTGGCAAGACGACCATTGCGCGTATTCTGGCGATGGCGCTGAATTGCCGGTCGCAGGACCATCCCGTGCCCGAGCCGTGCGGAGCTTGCGATTCGTGCGTCGAGATTCGCGCCGGCAATTCAGTGGATGTGATCGAGATCGACGCGGCCACCAACCGGGGTATCGACGAGATTCGTGAGCTGCGCGAGGCTGCACGCTATCGTCCGGCGCGCGACCGCTTCAAGATTTACATTTTAGACGAGGCGCACCAGATCACCGATGCCGCTTTTAATGCGCTGCTGAAGACGCTGGAAGAGCCGCCCAGCCATATCATTTTCATGATGGCGACGACCCAGCCAGAAGATATCCCGCAGACCATTCGCTCGCGCTGCCAGCACTTCAGTTTTCATGCGGTGCGCTTCGACGACATCGTGCAGCAACTGCGCGACATCGCCAAGCAGGAAGGCATCGCATACGACGACAACGCGCTGGCCATGCTGGCAGAGGTCGGTGACGGTTCCATGCGCGACGCGCTCAGCATCATGGACCAGGCCATTGCCTGTTGCGGCACCACGCTGAGCGGCGATGTGGTCCGCGGGCTGGTGGGAGCGGTTTCGTCAGATGTGTTGGAAGACGTGATGGATGCGGTCGCGCGCAACTCCAGCGCGGATGTGTTGCGGGCCATCGACCGTCTGCTGGTGGAAGGACAAAGCGCGCAGCATTTTGCGCGGCAGATGTTGCGCTTCCTGCGGAACATAATGGTGGCCAAAGTGGCGGGAAGCGATTCGCCGGTGCTGCAGATTTCGTCGGACGAACGGGCGCGGGTGGCGCGGGTGGCGGAGCGCTTCAGCGAGGAAGACCTGGCGCGCTTTATGCAGATCATGCTGCGGACGCACAGCGATCTGGGCTACAAGCAGGAGCAGCGATTCCATCTGGAGTTGGGTCTGCTGAAGCTCGTGCATGCGCAGCGTTTGTTGCCGCTGGAAGAATTGCTGAGTGGGGAAGCGGGGAAGACGAGTTCGTCGAGAGCTCGTCGCGAGCCGGCAGGCGCAGTCTCACGGCCGGCGGCACACCGGCAGCGCGGTCGAGCGGGACCTCTTCCGCACCGGCGAGCAGAGAGCCGGAACCGCAATCCTCGCGAACGCCCGCGGCGTCGCCGTTCACGCGGCCGTCTCCGTTCGAGGCAGATCGCAAACGTAAGAGCGAACCCAAAGCCGAAGGCGCAGGATTTCGCGAGGCAGGCCGCTGCTTCCATTCCGCTCCGAGGTCGAGTGCACAGGCGGAGCCCGAGATCGTCGGGCGGCAATGCCACAGCTGTAGTGGAGACTGGAGTGGCGACGGCGGTCGCTGTCGAACCGGAAACGGCTGCGCAGCCACAGAACAGTGAATTCTCAGTGGAGTCGGCGCGCGAGGTGGTGCTGGCCGCTCTGGAAGACGCTGGACAGAACATGCTAGCGCACAATCTGGAAGAAGCCGAGTGGGCGGTGCGGGGCATGGAGGTCTGTGTTACGGTTGCGATGTCGCAGGTGCTGATCGACGTGGCGCTGGGGCCGGAGCCGAAACGCGTGATTCAAGCTGCGCTGAGCAAGGCCACGGGCAGACCGCTGAAGTTCAAGATGGTGAGTGGCGGGACGCAGGTCGCGTCGAAGCCGGCGGCGCCGCGTCCGACTAATGGCGCAGGAGCGCGCAGCCGGGCGGCGGCCGATCCCATCGTGCAGCGCATGCAGGAAAAGTTTGGTGCCGAGATTCGTACGGTGATCGACCACAAAGATCGCGGGTAAGATTGGGAGAGTTCATGGGTGGATTCAATTTGCAGGAGATGCTGGCGCAGGCGCGGCAGCAGGCGGAGAAGCTGCAAGAAAAAATGCAGCAGGTCATGATTGATGCGTCGTCAGGCGGCGGCAGCGTGACGGTGAAGATGACCGGCCAGAAGCAGTTGCTGAGTGTCGTGATTGAGCCCGAGGTGGTGAAGTCGGGCGACATCGAGATGCTGCAGGACCTGGTGACCGCCGCGGTGAACGAGGCGTCGCGTAAAGTGGATGAGGCGCTGAAGTCCAGCCTGGGCGGCATGTTCGGAGGGATGGGTTTGCCGGGGATGTGAGCGTCAGAAGTGGGCCTTCGCCGATTACTAATGAGGAACAGAACATTTATGTTGTCATCCCGAACGGGCTTCAGAGCGAGTGTGAGAACTCAGTTTTTAGCACCGCCTTGCGGCCTCGAATTGGTAAACACAGATGGGTTGCGGAACTTCCAGTTCTCACACACCCTCTTCAGCCCGTGAGGGATCTGCGGTTCGCTAGTACGGAAGCAGATCCTTCGACTTCGCGGGCGCTCCGCTCAGGATGACAGCATAAACGACAATTACATCCTGGTTTCAGCCCCTGAGGTCACATGACACGATTTGCCGAGCCCATGGCTCGACTGATTGAAGAATTGAAGAAGCTGCCCGGCGTGGGCGGCAAGAGCGCGCAGCGCTTCGCGTTTTACATCCTGCGCTCGAGCGATGAGGACGCGCAGTTGCTGGCGGACGCCATTCGCGAGGTGAAGGCAAGCCTGCGCCTGTGCTCCGTCTGCAACAACATCACCGACGTCGATCCCTGCACCTATTGCACCAGCGCCACGCGCAACCTGCGGCTGGTTTGCGTGGTGGAGGAGCCGACCAACATCGCCGCCATCGAGAAGACGCGCCACTACAACGGCGTCTATCACGTACTGCATGGCGCGCTGTCGCCGCTGCATGGCGTGGGTCCGGACCAGTTGCGCATCGGCAATCTGGTGAAGCGAGTGGAGTCGGGAGACGTGGACGAGTTGATCGTTGCGACCAATCCCACGGTCGAGGGCGAGGCCACGGCGACCTATCTTTCGCGATTGTTCAAGTCGGCGGCGGTGAAGGTCACGCGCATTGCAACCGGCGTTCCCGTCGGCAGCGATATCGAGTATGCCGACGAGGTCACGATGCAGAAGGCGATGGAGGGGCGGAGGGAGTTGTAGGGAACGCTGTTCGCCCTTCGCTCTTCAGCAGAAGGCCTCAAACATCGCGTTGTCATCTTGAGCGAGGAGCGCAGCGACGAGTCGAAGGACCCTACTTCTGTCAGATCATTTGCGCGCCTGTAGTGGTCCTTCGACTGCGTTCGGTCGCGAAGCGACCTCACTCCGCTGAGGATGACAACGTAATATTTGAAGCTACTCCACAGCCGAATCATTTCTGCGGTCCGGTCGCCCGAAGTTTCGCGAAGTAGCTGTTGATCGCGTCGCCCCACTCCTTGCCTGCTGCGGCATCATCCTTGGCGAAATGCTGGACATGCTCGTTCGATTCGGGCATGAGCGCGGTGCGTTCGTAGACGACCGTGACGCCTGTCTTCTGTGCGCTCTGGCGCGTCAGGTGGATGTCGATCAGGACAGCCATGGCGTCGTTTATTACGTAGGCGTACTGGATATGCCCGGCCGCCAGATCGAGCGCGGTGTTGACCCATACGCTGGTGAGTTGCCCATGCGTAACCTTAAACACCATGCCTGGCTGATCGTGCGCAGGGCTGGGATAGATGAATTGCGGATTCCAGTGCGACGCCCATTTGCGCTCTTCGTTGGCGCCAAACAGCGGTGCGACCTGATCGAAAGGCGCATCAACCGTGAAGCTGAATTCGGTGCGGGTGTGGAGTAGAGTTTCGGTGGAAACTGCCGGCTCCTGAGCCGGGGCGATTGTGGCAGTGAGCAACATAATGGCCGCGGTTGCTAGGTCCCGATTCATGGCTGGCGCTCCTTGAGCTTATGGCTGTCTGTGGCCCTGAGGGTCAGGCCATAGATGTTGCGAAGCTGTTCGATTTCCTTCAGGGTCGCGGGAGAAAAGGGGGCCTTACCCTCGAAGGCGTGGAGCACGATTCCCTCCAGCAGGTCGCCGAGCGTGAGGTCTTTCAGTTCGGCCAGTCCCTTGAGCACCTTGAGCAGGCGTTTTTCCATGCGGACGCCGGTCTGGACGCGTTGGACGACGATGGCGGCAGGGTGTTTTGTCATGGTAACAATATACCAACGTACCAAGATAAATACAATAAGAGCGGAGCAGTCCTGGCTATGTGCGGAAGATCGATGTGAACGGCTATTTTGCACCGGCTGGACCGGGGTGGGCTGTCGCTGTATCCGGCCGCGCCCTGCCGCGTGATGGACACTCGTCAGATCGGCAGTGGTCAGCCGTTCAGCGGCACGCTGAGTCCGCCGGTGGATGTGGTGGACAGCGCATGCGCTCCGCCAAGCACGGTGCAGGCGTATGTATTCAACGCGACGGTGGCGCCTTTCGGTGCACTCGGCTATCTGATATTGTGGCAGAACGACCCACAGGATCAGCCGGTGGTTTCAACCTTGAATGCGCTGGCTGGATGGATGGATCACCAACAAAATGGCGATCGCGCCCACCAGCGACGGCAAGATCGACGCCAACGCGTCCGGGATTACTCAGCTGATACTCGACATCTCCAGCTACTTCGCGCCGTAGGGCTCGGCGTTGGAGTCAAACTCTACGCCCTTGAGAGATCAAGTCGGCAAGGCTTTACGTGCCGCACAAAAGGGACCGACCCGGTCCTTCACCTTCTTCCGTGGTCGAGTTGCTCGCGGCACATAAACGGCGAACTTATCGAGAAATGGGATGTTAGCTCGCCTTAACTGTGTGCCGAGGTGGGATTAGGAGCACATATTGCTCCCTTCATCTCATTTTTTTAGCGTCCTGCGGCTTCGCCTATCCCATAGGAATCAATAGAGTTACCTGCTATCTGCTGGATGTTTTCGATGATGCTACTCGCACTTTTACCAGTTCCTCCCGGAGGGTAATTGCCGATAGCATTAAGGTCAATCCCCCGGATAACCCGGGGATGGCGCATCGTCCAACAGCTAGCGGGGCGATGGAAGCAGATAGATCAAATTTCAACTAACGCAAATGGAGAATGTTCAGTGAAAAATAGTAAGTGGATTTTGGTATTGGCACTTGTATCTTTGGTCAGCATTGCGTCGTTCGCGCAGGACTATCCGAAGTTCGAAGTCCCTGTGGGCTTTTCGTTCGTTAACGTCCACCCCAATCTGGCCCCGATCACCAGCTTCAATGTCTTCGGCGGCGGCGGCGGTTTTGTTTACAACGTCTCTCCTCTGATCGGCATCAAGGCCGACTTCATGGGCTATACCCAGGGCAGCGGCCTCCGCGACCAATTGAAGAAGGACGGATTCGCGGGCAACGCAAGTGGCAACCTGTTTCACCTACATGTTCGGACCTCAGATCAAGAAGCACTCCGGCATGTTCCAGCCCTTCGGAGAGGCCCTGTTTGGCGCAGCGCACACTAACGCGTATGCCACCATTCTCACCAGCGAGGGTAAGATGTGGCTCTGGTAGCGGCAACAACAACGGCTTCGCCATGGAGTTCGGCGGCGGCCTGGATATTCCGCTCACCAAGACCATTCAGTTCCGTCCTGTCGAAGTGGACTATCTGGGGACTCACTTTGGCTGCCAATCACATTGCTAACTACTCGGCGTGGCAGGCCAACTTCAAGTATGTCGCTGGTGTCAACTTCACCTTCGGCGGCAAGTAACAGACTCGATCCCTTCTTTGACCTAACCGCTGGCGTCGTCCTTATGGGCGGCGCCAGTTGCTTTTCTGGATGGCCTTCAGAAACTTTGCCATCCCAGCGCATGATCCATTCGTGCGCCCGGATGACGTTAGTCCTACCGTCGCCGGGGGGGCCCAGTTGTTCGCCGGCAGACCCCTCCTTCGCTAAGGGATGTTTTCCGTTTCGGGAATGTTTCTCCCCTCGTTACTCGACTTTCCCTTCCCTCCATGCACAATAGTTGCAACTACCGATCGCGAGTAAGGTTTTGGTTCCTGAGGCGCATAGAGTTCTGTGCGGGCGTTGGGGGAGTTGAGTGCGAGAAACGAGTGAAGCTCATGGAACGTAAGTCTGGGGCACGATTGCTGATTGCCGACGATCACAAGCTCGTGGCAGATGCCTGCAAGAGTCTGCTTGAGCCAGAATTTCAGGTGGTCGGCGTTGTGACCGATGGCCGTACCTTGCTTAAGGTCGCCGCCGACGCTAATCCCAGACGTGATCATCCTCGACATTGGCATGCCCCACCTGAATGGTTTGGACGCAGGCGAGCAGATCAAGCATAAAATGCCATCCGTCAAGCTGGTGTTTCTCACCATGAACATGGCTGCGGATGTTGCTGCGGAAGCCTTTCGCCGTGGCGCCTCGGCCTATGTCCTCAAGCATTCCGCAGCGGAAGAACTGGTGATTGCCATTCGCAAAGTGGTCCAGGGTGAATCCTATCTGTCGCCCTTAATCGCTCGCGAGACGGTTACCTTCCTGTTGAACCAGGGGAAGTCCTCCGCAGAAGAGAAGCGCATCACCAAGCGGCAAACCGAGATTCTGCAGTTGTTGGCCGAGGGCATGTCGATGAAAGAAGTGGCCAATGTGCTCGACCTCAAGCCGGGAACCGTTGCCTTCCACAAGTACCGCATGATGGAAACTCTGGGCGTCAAGACCAACGCGGAATTGCTCGAGTACGCCATCAAGCGGCAGATGACGACCTCCTCGGTGTAGATACGTTCTTACACGTTGACATCAGATTGAAGGGGCGCTGCGGGGTTCTTTTGGGCGATCTAGGCATCTTGCGGCCGCTGCGGCGTCAGGCCGTCGTGCCGGTCTAAGTCAAGGGAAAGCGTTGGCCGGGGACGTATTCAGATCCGAAGCTAAGTCTATTCTGAAGTGAACGCTTTTCTTGTGAGCTAAGGCCAACTGCCCCCTTTTTCACCACTGTCTCAGCCACATGTTTTTGGTGTTGCCAAGGGATTGCTGTTTGCTCTCATGTGCAACTTCCTGCACAGCTGCCGAGCTAGGACATGAAGAAGTGCATTTAAGTAACTGGTTCCTATGCCTTGCCCTCTGTCAATGTTTGGCATTGGAAATGCACAGTACCACCAAAGCACTGGGCCCCCTACGACCTGGCACCAGGTCACCTCCAGATTCGATTGGGAGGACAACTTGAAAATTACTCGTGTAGGTTTCTTGCTATGGCCATCGTGGCCGCTACTTCGCTGCCGGCGTTCGCGGATGGATGTATCCCGTACTGCAACGTCGGTACCATTGCCCCGACCAATGTCTTTACGGCGAGCACTGACCGGCGACATCACTGGATACTTCATTCAGGGTGGCGCGGCCAGCGGCGGTGGGGCGGCCGATCTCGATTTCGTTCGCATGTTGGATATCACCACCGGCACGATGAGCCCGTGGCTGTTCAACAATCAGACCTCGCTGCCCGGCGACACCGCCGATTTCGGCTTCGTCAATGCTGGCGACACGCTGGTGTTTGAGCTTCAGAATACGTCTCTCGGCGGCATCATCCTCGCCTCCGACCCAAGTCTAAGCGAGGATGGCGTTAATCACGCTTATGCCACGCATTTTAGTGGAGGCATACTCAACGGCGCCTTGATACCCGCCGGGACCTACGTGGGCATGGAAGACCTGCCCAACGGCGAGTCTGACTGGAACTACAACGATGACTCTTTCGTTTTTGTTGGAGTCACACGAGTACCACGCCAGAGCCTGGCACCCTTGTCCTGTTTGGTTCCGGCATTCTAGGATTGGCGGGCATAGTGCGCCGCAAGCTTTATCGGTAGGCTGCCTCTGGATATGGCCCTGAAAAGCCGGAGTCTCGAACTCCGGCTTTTCGTTTTTGGGCTGCGTTCCCTCTCCTGCGAATCTGTCCTGAATACGGACGTGTCGTCCTAGACTCCCACCTCGCATTTTCGGGTTCCAGAACAAGCATTTTTGCCAGTAGGCATACGGGCAGCCGAGCCATAGCCTGATGATTACGGTATGGCCCAACCCTCGTGGGCGACACTTGCCGTGGAGAGGAGTCTGGTCGTGCCATCTGTGCGGGTCCTAATCGCCGATGATTCCCCTGCAGTCCTGGAAAATGTCGTAGAGATGCTGCGGGAAGACTTCGTCGTTGCGGCCGCGGTGCCGAACGGCTGCTCGGTTGTCCAGGAAGTCGCGAAACTAAATCCCGGACGTGGTCGTGCTGGATATCTCGTTAGGCGACATGACCGGATTCGAGGTGGCCAGGCGTTTGCGAGAGATGAATTGTCCCGCCAGAATCGTGTTTCTGACGGTTCACGAAAGTCCGGATTTTGTTCGCGCCGCGGTCGCGCTAGGAGCGTCAGGTTATGTGTTTAAGTCTCGCGCATCTTCGGACTTAAAGGACGCAATCAACGCAGCCGCTCGTGGCGAAGAATTTCTCCCTGTCGGATACCGTTAGCACCATTACTCCCGCGCGGATTTCGCCCGCCGCTCCTCTGGTAACTTTTCAATCCCTCCCTAACAAAGTTAATAGTTCCGTCAACCGTCCTCGTCCGCTAGCGTAGGACGGAGCAACCGTCCGGCTTGCTCCGGATTTTCGGCGCATTCGCCAAAGGGAACCTCCGCCAAGGTGCCCAAGCGAAGAGAATTGCTGAGAGAAATCGCTCTCTGACGTAGTATAGATGCTGCAAAAACTCTCCTCCAAAGGTTTCCGTCGCGGGTTTGCGGGGTCGATGTGCCCCTCAAACCGCGAACAGATCGTTTTCAAAGAAGGTTATTGCCTATGACATGCCGCATGAGGATCAATGTCGTGCTTAAGACCGCCAGGACCGTATTTCTGCTCTACGTTCTAACTTCGTTGTTCGTAGCCGTCACCGCGGCCCAGGACCAGGGATGGCCTCGCACGATTACCAAGCCGGGCGGAACCGTGGTGCTGTACCAGCCACAGGTTGACTCCTGGACCAACTACCAGCAGGTCGACGCACGCATGGCGTTCACCATGACGCCAACTGGCGGCAAGAGCCATGTCGGAGTAGTGACCGTCCGCTTGCAGTCCGCCGTCAATATGGACGCGCATACCGTCTTCCTCAGCGACCCTCAGGTCACCAGCATCGCCTTTCCCGGGCTTGATCCGGCGACCACCGCGCAGATGGATCAACTGGTGAAGACCTTTTTCAATCCAGCGGCCACCATGACCATTTCGCTCGACCGCCTGGTGGCGAGCGTGAAGAAGGACAAGATCCCGGCCTCAGCTCCGGTCAAGAACGATCCCCCGACCATCTTTATCAGCATGAAGCCCGCGATCCTGCTCCTGGTGAATGGAGAACCCACGACCGCGCCCATCGCAAATTCCAATCTACAGTTCGTCGTCAATGCCAACTGGCCGTTGTTCGTCGAGCAGGGGAAATCCACCTATTACCTGTTCGATGGCAAAGGCTGGCTCCTCAGCGCCAGTCTGGGAGGCACATGGACACCGACGAGCAAGTTGCCGAAGCAGATGTCGAAGGTCCCGGAGAATGCGAACTTCACCAGCCTGAAGGGATTCATTCCTCCACCACCCGGCAGCGCGGCCACCTACCCGATGGTGTATTACAGCGCCACTCCTGCGGAGATCGTCGTCTTCGGCGGACAGCCGCAGTGGACTCCGATTCCCGGCACGCAACTGTCCTATGCGTCGAACACCGAGAGCACCGTCTTCAAATACACACCGACCGGCGCTTATTACTACCTGACGTCGGGCCGCTGGTTCACTACCACGAAACCAGTGCTCGGCCCGTGGACGTTTGCCACCGATAGCTTGCCTGCTGATTTTGCGAAGATCCCTCCCAGCAGTCCTGCCGGCAAAGTTCTTGCGTCGGTGCCGGGAACGCCCGAAGCGGAAGATGCGGTGCTGATCGCGCAGATTCCGACGACCGCGACCGTGGCTTCCTCGGCAGCCAATGAGGTCAAGGTCTCCTACGTAGGCCAGCCACAGTTCCAGCCAATCGAAGGAACCACCATGCAGTACGCGGTCAACACGCCGAACAAGGTCATTCAGGTCGGCACCGAGTACTACTTGTGCTATCAAGGCGTGTGGTTCGTTTCCTTTAGCGCGCAAGGTCCGTGGCAGGTAGCGCAAACAGTTCCGCAGGTGATCTACACCATTCCGCCAAGTTCACCGGTGTACAACGTCATCTACGTTACGCAGGTGCCTGCGTCCGACGGCTATGTCACGGCCAGCTACACCGCGGGATACATGGGAATGTTTGTCGCCGGGCGCCACGGTCGGCGCCATCGTGGCCTGCGGCACTGGCTATTACTATCCACCCTACATGTATGGCGGATTCTATTACCCCTACGCCGCTACCTACGGCTATCACACCTACAATCCCTATACCGGAGCCTACGGCTATGGAGGCGCGGCTTACGGACCGTACGGCAGCGCGCATTGGGGAACCTCTTACAATCCGAACACTGGGACTTACGCCCGCGGAGCGACGGCATCCACAGCGTACGGTAGCCGCAGTGTGGGTGAAGCTTACAACCCCTACACCGGGGCCTATGGCGCGACCCGTCAGGGCTCCAACGCCTATGGATCGTGGGGACAGTCGGTTGTCAGCAAGAACGGCAACACGGCCTACACCCAGCATGCCAGCAATGCTTACGGTTCGGTAGGGACCGCGCAAACCTCCAGCGGCGGGAAGGCTGCGGCCAGCAGCACGGCTCACGGCAATACTGCTGTCGGCAAAACATCCAACGGCGACATGTATGCCGGCCACGACGGCAACGTTTACAAGAACACTGGTTCTGGCTGGCAGAAGTATAACAACGGCAGTTGGAACGATGTGCAGAAACCAAGCACAACTTCAGCCCAGAGCTACGATCAGCAACATCCCACGAGCGCGAGCCCGAACTACTCGTCGGCCCAGCAGAAAGCGCAGAGCAATCCCAACTACTCGGCTGATCAGCAAAAGGCGCAGAGCTACAACCAGCAGCGTTCATCGGGAACCAGCGCGTACAAGCCAAGCGGCGGATCCTCCTATGGAGACTTGAACCAGGAGGCCCAGAACCGCGAACGAGGCGCAGAACAAAGCCAGCGTTTCTCGCAGGCCCAGCACTCCGGTGGCTATGGAGCCTCGGGCGGCGGTGACCGCTGGGGCGGTGGAGGCGATCGCTGGGGCGGCGCCAGCCGCGGCGGCGGCGGATGGGGCGGCCGGCGATAGGTGCCCTGGTGTTTCGGCCTTGGGTGACTTGAAACGGCACGGGTTCAGCCGTGCCGCCAAGGTCCCCTATTTTTGTCATCCCGAACCGACTTCAGGGTGAGAAAAATAACAGGAGACTGTGTCGCAGCGGACAGCACGGTTCGCGAGGTGGTGCGGACTTACGAAATACTAGCCGCGAAGCGGCGGGATGAAGTTAGTCCGGCGCGTAAGCGCCGGGTGAAGTGGAAATTTTCTTTGAGCCGCAGAGCGGCGGGACAGGTTGCGACACAGTCTCCGTAGGGACGCCACGGTTCGCCCACACCTTGTTTTCGTTCTTGGTGCGTGAGAACCAAGGTTGCTTTTGCCGACGGAATGCAAGTGACGAAAATCCAGCGCCGTAGGCGCGGCATAGTTTAGCCCAGCACGTCGCCGTAGGCGGAATGCTGGGTACAGTGATAAATAAAGCTGAGTCCCGGTAGGGACGGCAGAGGTTTTCTAGCCAGGCTAATCTTTGTTGAATCGCGCTTGAAAATGGCGGTGCCTGAACGCGCATTTTCAACTCGAACCATATCCAACGCCACGGAGGACTACATGAAACACCGAAATTATCTTCGTGCTCTCCAGCTATGCTTGCTTGTCCTCCTCGTCTCCGTCGGCGCACAGGCACAAAAGGTCAACGTCAGTTACGACAAGACTATCGACTTTTCCAAGTTCAAAACCTACGCCTGGGCGCCGCTCGGAGCGGTTGGCCATCCCATGCTGGCCGCTGACGTCGTCGGCGCCATCGACGAACAAATGAAGGCCAAGGGGCTTCAGCTAACCGCCGACAATCCTGACCTCGTCATCCATCTCTATGGCTCCATCGATCAGGAGAGCAGCATGACCTCCAACGATCCGCTCTACATGGCGACGGGCGGCATTCCGCCGTTCGATCCCAGCGCCTTTGGACCTGCGCTGGCTGGAACCTGGGGCAACACGACCATCACCATCCACAAGGGGCAGTTGGTGGTTGATATCCTCGATGTGAGCGCGAAGCGGCTGGTATGGCGCGGCATGGCGACGGACAACCTGAGCGCCAACAATCCTAAGAAGCTGGAGAGCCAGGTCAACAATGCCGTCGTCAAGATGTTCAAGCAGTACCCAGTCGGCAAGAACTAGGGAAACGCTGATTGGGTCTGGTTCTCTGAAGGGGACGGCCTTCAGGCCGTCCATTGGATGAGCCTACTACGCTTCGGATTCGAGGGGAAAAATAGGAATCTGATAATTCTGCCACGTCCACCAAACGCTCAGCGTAAGGCTAGCGATGGAAGCGGGTCTGACAGATCATGTTTGGGAGATTGTGGAATTAGTAAAACTCTTGGACCCCTCGGTTTTAGCTGCTGCGGCCTAAACCAACTGTGGTATAGTCCTGCGGTGGAGGCGGGGACCGGAATCGAACCGGCATGGCAACCCTTGCAGAGGATGCGCCTAGCCATTCGGACCACCCCGCCCCATCTTTCAGTCTGCATACTACCATCCTCCCCAGCCCACGTCTACTGCCAAAATCAAGCAGCTGTCCACACTTAGACGTTTTCAATTCCGAGCGACGAGGACTTGGACTCAGATCAAGAGGGACAAGGGACTTAGCGTACGCGATCCCCCTTGGGAACCCCAACCGCTGAAACTTAAGTCCAACCATACGATTGATTATGTTTTAATTTTACTGTCCTTGCGTTGAATTTGTGTGCTAAACTCTTGCTTGTAGTTGGGAGGTGGCAATGTCAGACGATTTAAGTCCGGCGGTAGCCGCGCTTCAGCGCAAACTGGATGAGCAGCTTCAGACCGTTTCTGAGACGAAGAAGCTCATTAACATGTTGCTGAAAACCATGGGAAAGCCACCGCAATACGCGGATGTAGGGGAGAGCAGTGGGATCATTCGGAAAGATCAGTTCTACGGCAAACCCCTCGCGACCGTGGCGCAAGAATATCTGGAACTGCGAAAGCAAGCCTGCCCGGCAGAAGAGATTATGCGAGGACTGGAAGAAGGGGGGTTTGACTTCGCAGCGACAGGCTGGAAACCAAAGGATTATCTCCGTATGCTGGCAATCTCGCTGGCGAAGAACAACACAAAGTTTCACAAGCTGCCTAATAACACGTTCGGCCTGCTGTCATGGTATGACCAGGCTGTGATTAACAAACGTGGAAAAGAGGAACGCGGGAAGCAAGATATTCCCGAAGAGAATTCCGAAGAGGCAGCGGAGCAAGCTTCCGCTGAATAAGCGGAGGTGGAGGCCCTAGGGAATGCAAGGATGTGATGCCATGAGAAGGGATACTAGCCAGACGGTACCGGCAAGATTCACCGTGCGGGCTGGCGATAATGAGAAGGCTCCACTGTCAGCCATGCTGTGAGGGCTAACTGACAACGGAGCCATGGTGAGTCGCTTACAATTTGCACCATAAACGGTGCAATTCAATTATACGCTGTTCTTGCCCTTAGCCCAACGGGTTTTTGCAGCCCGTTGGACTATTGCTGATCTTTGCTTGGCCGTGAGCCTCTTGGCCCTCGCCTTACCGCCCTTCAGGCCAGCTTGCCGTCCTAATGCCACAGCTGCCGGATTCTTCCCCAGTGACGATCCTATGGCCTCTTCTACCACTTGCAGCGCATTTTGGAATGTGTCTCGCTTGACCGTTTAGGCATGATCCCATCATGCCGCAGCCTCACTACCAATTTCTGCGGGATTCGGATTCAAGCCTTGTCACTACCCAAGAAACGGATAATTAATCCGCGTGAAAGCCGCCCGCCGCGAACGCCCCACCTAGGGTCTATTTTCCATTCCGCTCCACGCCGCCGCTGATGTAACTTATCTTTAACCCTGAGGCTCCCGTATGATTCGCCTGATCCGCGACCTAATCCGACCCTATCGTGGCACCCTGCTGATCATTCTGCTCGCCATGATGGTCGAAACCGCGATGAGCCTGGCGGCGCCGTGGCCGCTCAAGGTCATTATCGACAACGTCGTTGGCACCCACAAACTGCCGCATTGGCTCGATCAGATGGTCCGGCCCATGTTGGAGGGCGGCGCCAGATTGCAGGTTGCCGGACTGGCGGCGCTCGCCGTCGTCATTATTGCGCTCCTGGGTGCGCTTGCCACCTACGTCGACAACTACTTCACCGAGAGCGTGGGGCAATGGGTGGCCAACGATCTCCGCCTGCGCACCTACCATCATTTGCAGCGCCTTTCACTCGGCTACTACGACACCCATCAAACTGGTACTCTTCTCAGCACCATCACCACCGACATCCAGACGATCCAGGGTTTTGCTTCATCCTCCACGCTCAACATCTTCGTAGATCTGCTGACCATCGTGAGCATGCTCGGCCTGATGTTCTGGCTCAACTGGGATTTCACCATGATCGCCGTGGGGGTCACGCCCTTTCTGCTGTTCTTCGTATCGCGGTTCAAGAAAGCGGTGAAAAAGGCGACCCACGAAGTCCGCAAAGAGCAAAGCCAGATCGTGGCCGTGGTGCAGCAAGGTCTGGAATCCATGCAGGTGGTGAAGGCTTTCGGGCGCCAGGATTTAGAGGAGGCGAATCTCGCCGAGGTAAGTCATGCGACCGTGAATGCCGCTCTTGCCGCCCGGCGCGTGAAGTCCATGCTCTCGCCGGTTGTGACCGTTACCGTGGCGCTGTGTACGGCGGTCGTGTTGTGGCGGGGCGCCGCTCTCATCCTGGCGGGTGCGATGACGGTCGGTGCTCTCACCGTATATCTGTCGTACCTGAGCAAGTTCTTCAAGCCGGTGAAAGATCTGGCCACCACCACCAACGCCATAGCCCAGGCTGCGGTCGGAGTCGATCGTATTCGCGCCATTCTTGACACCGATGACGTCATTCCCGAGCGCTCCGACGCGATCGAACCGGCAGCCATTAAGGGCGAGATCACCTTCGAGCATGTTGCCTTTGCTTATGCGGCTGATGCTCCGGTGCTCAAGGATGTCAGCTTCACCATCAAGCCCGGTCAAATGGTGGGAGTGGTGGGACCGACAGGAAGCGGAAAGTCCACGGTGGTCAGTTTGATTCCGCGCTTCTACGATCCCACTTCGGGTGTCGTGAAGATCGACGGCCGCGATGTGCGTGAGTACAAAATTCAACCGTTACGAGATCAAATCGGCTACGTCTTACAGGACACCGTGCTATTTCGCGGCACCATACGCGACAACATCGCCTTTGGGCGGCCCAAGGCCACGAAAGAGGAAATCGTCGAAGCCGCGAAGCTGGCCAACGCGGATGAGTTTATCGCGCGCATGCCGCAAGGCTACGACACCATGGTCGGTGATCGCGGACTGACCCTTACGGCGGTCAACGCCAGCGCATTGGCATTGCCCGCGTGATGGTTCGCAACAGCCCGATCTTGTTGCTCGACGAGCCCACGGCGGCTCTCGATAGCGAATCGGAACGCAGCGTGATTGAAGCGCTTGAGAGATTGATGAAAGGCCGCACCGTAGTCACCATCGCGCACCGCCTGAGCACCATTCGCGATGCCGACCTGATCATCGTGATTGCCGGGGGCGTGGTCGCCGAATCGGGGAACCATGACGAGCTGATGGCCCGCAATGGAATTTACGCCGACCTTCATCGCACGCAGTTTGAAGACGCAGCCTCGGCGAGAACCGGCGCGTAAGCAACGCGTTTGGAAATCGCGATTTGTCTTTGGGAATTGTCATTACGAGCGAAGCGAAGAATCTGCTGTTGTTTTCACCTGGAACGAAGTCTGGGCTAACGGTAGTTTCCCCACGGCTTAAAGAGCTGTGTGCAAAGTCTAGCCCAGCGGAAGCGGAATTGCTTTTAGCCCAGGGCAGAAGTCATGGGTAGAGTGAAATATTAGGCTGAGTCCCTTTTGGGGACGGCACAATTGCTCACACAGGCTTGTGGCCGACCCATAGGAATGAAGGTTCACCACCACCGAGAAAATTCGAAGAAACCAAAACTCCGTGACCTCCGTGTCTCCGTGGTGAATGTCTTTTTTGACGGTGCGGCGAAAATCGCCGCCGACCATGATCGAAGGGAAACCATATGTCTCGGTCCTTGATCGTATTACCTGACGATACTGCCAAGCCAATCCTCGACGCGATCAACAGCGCGTCAAAATCGCTCCGCATCAAGATGTTCGTCTTCTCCGACCCCACTCTGCTGCAAGCCGTCATCGCCGCCCATCAGCGGGGCGTGAAAGTGCGCATCATGCTCAATCCAGCTCGCCGCAGTGGAGAGGCCGAGAACGAGGAGTCCAGGAAACAGCTTACCGCCGCTGGCGTCGAGGTCATCGACAGCAACCCCGCCTTCGACCTCACCCACGAAAAGTCGATGATCGTCGACGACGAGATGGCATTCGTGAAGTCGCTGAACTGGCAGACCAAGAATCTGACCGAGACCCGCGACTATGCCGTGGTCACTGCGAATGACCACGAAGTCAAAGAGATCAGCGACTGCTTTGAGGCCGATTGGAGCCGTCAGTCGTTCGATCCCGGCGAACATTCGCACCTCATCTGGTGTGTCGGAAATGGGCGGCAGCGCATCGGCCAGTTCATCGACGAAGCCAAGCATTCCCTGTGGCTGCAAAACGAGCGCTATCAAGACCCGGTCATTATCGAGCGCCTAGTGCGGGCCAACCGCCGGGGCGTGAAAGTTCATCTCATGGCGCGTCCGCCGCACAAGCTGAAGAAGGAGAAACTGATCGAGGCGGTTGGCGGCCTGCGCATCCTCGACGACGTGGGCGTCAAGGTGCACAAGCTCAAAGGGCTGAAACTGCATGCCAAGCTGCTCTTCGCCGATGGCGTGCGGGCGATTATCGGCTCCATCAACATCGCCCCGGGTAGTTTCGACAGCCGTCGTGAGCTTGCCATCGAGGTGCGCGACGAAGATATCGTGGAGCGGCTTCACGACGTAGTGCATCACGACTGGGAAAACTCGCATCCACTCGACCTGTCCGACGAGGGCCTGATGGCCGAGCTCGAACAGCAGGACGACAATGTCGTCGAAGACCTGGCGTTGAACGGTAAGAATGGTAAGAAGGCCAAAGGGGCAAAAGGGAAGAGCTGAGGGTTCGATTGTGCTCGGGTAGTGCGGGCCTTCAAAAGAGTGTGTCGCAACTATCGCGATTCCAGGATTGCTGTATCCGCTCGTACGGGCAGAGCGGGCCTTCAAGCCCGCGAATAAAGGCAGAAAGAGAATCGATGAAGCGCCGCACTACCCGTGCAAACCGGGTACACCTATTGCGAACTTGCTCTAATGTCTGGGTCGCTCAGTGGTACAGAATCGCCAAATACTAGCCGCAAAGCGGCGGGATGACGTCAGCCCGGTGCGGAAGCACCGGGTAGAGTGGGAAACCTCACTTAGCCGCAGAGCGGCGGCACAGGTTGCGACTCGGTCTCTTCGGCCCGCGAGGGGTCTGCTGTTCAGCGTTCTCATCCGCCGGAAAACTACTCTGCGCCTGGACTCGACACCACTGGCGTTCGGCATCTAAAATCAATCACTCTTGTCACAGAAAGGAAAATCTCCATGGCTGACAACACCAAGAAATGCGCCCACTCAATGTGCGAATGTGTAGTTTCCGAAAACGAAAAATACTGCAGCACCTACTGCAAAGACGCGCAGGGCGAAAAGGAAATTGAAATCCAATGCGACTGCAAGCATCCAGCTTGCGCGCTCGACTAGCGAACCCCTCCTTCGTCACAGAGAGACACATCTCTCAATGAAGGGGCGCGCCTTCAGGCGCGCCGTAATGCCCGTTGTGAGTCGCTGGCTTTAGCCAGGGAGGGAACACCGGGTTCAAGAGAAAACACTTCTCCCTTCGCTGGAAAGAGAGGCAGTTCTCTGACATCCAGCCCCTGGGGTTGCCGAGTGGCGTAGATCCGCGGTTCGCTAGTCGTTTTCACGTCCACGCTACGACGTCGTTCGGTGCTAAAGCTGCACAAGCCAAGCGGTGGCCGATGTGCCAACCATGGTTCTATCGGAGACTCGCGCCTCGGCGCGGCACTATGGCTTTGTTGGGTTGTCCGAGGGAGCATACGGTGCCCCGTGAGACTTGGCGCCAGCGGCGCACGCAGCCTAACCCGGCCAGGATACTTACCCTCGAACCCGAGCTCGCAGAACCAATCGACTACAGTGGAAGTGACTTCCGGTCTAGTCTTTCGGTCCTGCGCGCTCAAGCGGCTTGTGGCTTCAGATATTCGGCGTCGAAGGGTTCTCCTTTCTTCCAGACATGCAAAGTGATGGCGGCGATCTTGCGCGCCAGCGTCAGCCGAGCCAGCTCGGGCTTCATCCCCTTTAGCAGAAGGTTTTCGTAGAACGGGCGAAAAGCTCCGTTACTGCCACTGGCGGTGGTCGCTGCACTCTTAAACAGGTTCTTCAGATCGTGGTTGTGGTTCAGGTTCAGCCCGCGGATGAACACCGGCTTCTTCTTCCGTTCCAGTTGCCCGTTGATGAAGCCATAGTCGGCGCTGCTGCGCGTCTCCAGCGCCAGGCCGCAGTAGGCCCAGAACTGCCGCTTGCTACGGAAGCGGTGCGGCGTCTGCACTCGTCCGATCAGCATGGCGACGCGAATCGGACCCAGCCACGGAACCGTGCGCAGCAACTTGGTCTCGCTATGCTTGCGACACTCCTGAATCAGATCGCGGCGGGCGTCGCGGCGCAGCTCTTGCAGCAGGTCCAGTTGCTGGTAGAGTCGCCGGGCGCGGCGTTGCAACCCGCTCTCGCTTAACTGCGCTAACCATTCGTCGCGATGGCGTGATCCGTAAGGCTTCTTGCCGGCGCAAGCAATGGCCTGGCTGCGGTAGAGCGCTTTCAATCGGCCCATCGTGCGGGTGGTATCTTCGGTGAGCGCGGCATAACTGCGCCCCAGATGCTTCACCGCCGCCGTGCTGTTCTGGCCGTGATAGACCGGCGACAACAGTCCGGCGCGCAGCAACTCGGCCAGCTTGCGAGCATCGATGGTATCGCTCTTATTGCCCGCTTTCAGCAGCGCGTTCTTGCGGGGATTGCACACCACCAGCTTGCTCACGCGCCGCACCAGCAGATCGTACAGCCAGGCGGAATGCGTTCCTTCTTCGAAGGTCACATGCAACGTCCCGCGCAAACCCTGAAGAAAATCGAGAATGGTGGCGGCGTGCGTAGCGAGCACCGACTGCATCACCAGCTTGCCGTCAGCGTCGAGCACAGCTACCGAGATGGTGCTCTGGTGGACATCGAGGCCGATATACTTGATGCTATTCATCGGGTGTTCCTTTCGTCAGGCTTGGTTTACTGCTTCAGCACAGCAACCATAACCTACTTCGAAAGGGGCGCCCTTTTATAATGCGTGCCCCGTCCTTTCCCATCTTCTTGGGAAAGGGTGGGAGCACCATCTCTCATAATCTTGCAACTGTCATCCTGAGCGGAGCGCCCGCGAAGATTTTCCGACCCGCCTCCGTCGCGGGTCGGGCGGGCGCGGAGTCGAAGGATCTGCGTCTGCGGACGGTGTGGAAGCGAACCGCGATCCCTCGGCTCTCCACGGCCCTCATCACTCGAACTGACAACTACCCACCGTTTCCTCACCCATCTCGCCACTTCTCCGCCATTCCCTGTACCATTACATTGCACTCACTTACAACGGAGGACGTCATGATACCTGCACTTGCAGAGTTGGAACCCAAACCGGTCTGGAAGCACTTTGACGCGCTCGCGGCCATTCCTCGCGCCTCAACTAAAGAGGCTGCTGCGCGCGAGTACGTGCTGGCGCAAGCCGCTCGCCTCGGTCTCGAGGTCGTACAGGACAAGGCCGGCAACATCGTTGTCCGCAAACCCGCGCACAAGGGCCGCGAGGGCGCGACCATGGCCCTGTTGCAGGGCCACCTCGACATGGTTTGCGAAAAGAACGAAGGCACGGCCCACAACTTCGACACCGATCCCATCAAGGTCGTGCGCGACGGCGATTGGCTGAAGGCCGACGGAACCACCCTGGGCTCCGACAACGGCGTGGGTGTGGCGGCGGCTCTGGCCGTCATGGAGAGCACCGACATTGCTCACGGTCCGTTGGAGTTCGTTTTCACCATCGACGAAGAGACCGGTCTCACCGGCGCGGCCGAATTTCAGGGCGGCGTGCTCAAGTCCAGTTACTTTCTTAACCTCGACAATGAAGAGAAAGGCACACTCTGCATCGGCTGCTCGGGCGGCATGACCACTACCGCTCGCCGCAAGGTCACGCTTCGCCCTGCAAGTGCCGGCGCGGGCTGGCGCATCAAGGTGTCTGGCCTTAAGGGCGGACACTCTGGCGTGGATATCCATCAAGGCCGCGGCAACGCTTTGCGCGTTTTAGGTGGCGTGCTCCAGAAGGCGCTCGACAGTCTGCCCGTCGAAATCGCCGACATCAAAGGTGGAAGCGCGCAAAATGCAATTCCTCGCGAGGCGTCTTCGATCATCGTGCTGGACGCGTCGAAGGAAAAAGAACTGAAGTCCCTGGTCGCGACCGCCGAGGCTGAATACAAAGCCGACCTGGGCAGCTACGACGCCGATTTGCAGATCACCGTCGAGAAAGCCGACCGGCCGGAAAAAGTAATCGACGCGGCTGACGCAAAGCAGGCAGTCGCCTTGTTAGTCACCATGCCTCACGGCGTTCTCGCGATGAGCCCCGACGTTCCCGGGCTGGTGCAGAACTCCACCAACCTCGCCATCATCACCACCAACGGCGACGTCATCGAGATCGTCACCAGCCAGCGTAGCGCGATCGAGGCCAGCAAGCAGGCCGCCGCCCGCATGGTCGCGACAGCCTCTCGGCTGGCGGGATTCGATGTCGAGCATCACGGCAGCTATCCTGGATGGAAGCCCGAGCCCACCAGCGATGTCGTGCGCAAACTTCAAGCAGTTCATGAAGACCTTTTCGGCGAGCCCGCCAAGCTGATCGCCATGCATGCCGGCTTGGAGTGCGGCGTGATCGGCGAAAAATATCCCGGCATGCAGATGGTGTCGTTCGGCCCGACCATCGTCGATCCCCACAGCCCCAACGAGCGCGTCCAGATCTCTTCGGTCGAGAGCTTCTGGAAGTACCTCAAAGCGGTGCTGGAACGGATTTGAGCAAAGTGCAACGCAGGAGGTCGCGCATGGAGCAGTTCTGACATCACTGACTGGCGCTAGAGCGTGGTGGAGATCGAGTCGGAAAGGACTGCACGTAAGCGGGGGCGAATGAGAATGCCGTTGACGTTGAAGGTCATTGAAACTACCCCACCCCAGCAAACCCAGCTTGGGGCGAACCTTCAGGGTGTGGGTGGGCCACTCGCGGCTATAGTTTTGGCCTGCGGCGCAAGAGGCCAGCTAAAGCAAGAATTCCGGAACCAAACAACAAAATGCTACTGGGCTCAGGAGTGGGGCTTCCGTAGATTGTGAACGTTTCCGAGCCGATCGTGCCTATGCCGCTCTCGTAGGCCTGAGACGGGCAGCCTGGTGAACTGCATCCCATGCCAAAATTCTGATCCCATAAAATGGGGTTACGGCTGGGAACGCTTGCATTCTGGATGTTGACCCAGTAGGTCGTTCCGCCATTCAACGTCGGGCCAGAGAAGTTCACACTATCTTCACATTGGTTGTAGCCAAATTCGTTTATGAGGCAGTTTCCCACTTGAAACCAGCTAGTAAGCACCTGGTCGAAGTAGGAGGTGCCCCCATTCGGCTGCGACGTTATCGACAACTCCGCGGATGTTATTACGTTCGGGTCACCCGGTATCAGCCATAGGGAGAAGTTAAAGCCGGTGACTTGCACGTTGTGCTGGAAGACGAAAGTGTCGCTGACGATAAACCCAGAGTTGATTTGGGGGGAGTCTGGTGAGTCCCCAAAAAGTGGACCGTTGTTGTAAGAATCTGCCATGGCGCCAATAGCGCCTAATGTCAGGCCTAATGTGAACAGTAGAAGACGAGCGATATGCGTTTTCACGGTAAAACCTCCCTTGGGTTAAAACCAGAATTTCCTTCTTACCTCTCGACAGGCAGGAACTATATACCACATCGACGGGTCCCAACGCGGAATTATTTTTCTTCGGGTGGGCGGAGGACTCGGGGAAGGGTGCGGCCGACGTTGGGCCCAGCCTACCATCGTGAGAGTGCCCCATCCAAGCCGGTTGCTTGGACGGGATTTTGGTCTCATGTCACGGCGGGTGGCCCACGCAACCATCGGCGGGTGCCCCACCCAAGCTGGTCTTGCTGGGATGGGGATTTTGGTCTCATGTCACGCCGTGCGATGTCAGTATGAGTAAGTCGGGGCAGAGTTGCGGAATTCGTCTCTACCGCGCGGGAAGGTTACAGGACTGCCCACCGCTAGGGCGAGGAACTGTGGGGCTCTGCTTATCCCTACGTCTTTCTCTTCTTGAACGCGCTTTTCTGCTCCCGAGCCCCGTGAAAGATGTGGAGTATATTTACGGCCCCGCGAGTCTTTCGATAGTAGACGAGGTATTTGCCTGCAGGAAAGCATTTCACGCCAGCAGCCATCTCGGGTGAAGGCCTGCCGGCATCGGGATGTTCGCCGAGCAGCCAGAAGCGCTCTGTGATGCCATCGATCAGCCGGTCTGCAACCTCCAGCCCAGCCCGCTTGGCCCAATAAAGAAAAATCTCATCAAGATCGCGACCAGCATCGCTTGAGACACGATAGCGCATCAACGGCCAGCGTCTTCCCGTGCGAGCCGTCTACGTCCTCGTGCCTTCACCTTGTTCGCCAGTTCTTGCAGGCCTTTGCGGCCTTTATATTCCTCGAACTCACCAGCCTCGATCGAGTCAATGCCGGACCGGACCCGCTGCCGGATACCTTCGAGCTGCAGCCCGGTGAGGTCGGACAGTATGTCCTCGGCGCTAGGGGTCGCCAGGCGAACCGTTCGCGCGTCGTCATCTTCCATTCGCCGCAAAGCTTCCCGTACCACTTCGCTGGCATTGTTGTAGCGGCCGCTCTTCACTTTCTTGCGCACGTAGCCCGCGAGGCGATCCGTAATCGACACGTTCATCTGATCCACTGTGTTCCTCTCCTCATGTTCTCAAACCTATCCATAAGATGCCTCGATGTCAATCTTTGATATGCGGCTTGCCAGCGGATGGATTCGTGGTTGGCCCAAATCTTCGCCCTCGCATCGGATTACCCGCCGCACCATGCTCTCCGTCACGACTCAATCAACGAAGCTTGATCGTTGCGGTTGCGTGATCAACCGTTGCGAAGTCGCCTCCCGGCGATGTGCCCGCGGAAGCAACTAATCGAAGCTCGAGCTCGATCTGGTAATTGCCTGGCTGCAGTTGGATGCCTTTGTCCGGTCCCGAGAGGCGGGTGGCCCAGGAACCATTGTGAGAGTGCCCGGTTTTGCTTGGATGGGGATTTTGATTTCACCTCACGCCGTGTGATGTGAGTATCAGTAAATCGGGCGGCGGACTTACGGAACTCATTTCACTGACCTGCTGGTCTTTATGCGCGAAAGACACTCTTAAACAGGCTCTTGATTAGATCGAGCACCGACTTGGCCAGCAGTCCGCCCAAAAAAGCCGAGAAGGCTAGTTTCTGAATCGCTATATTCATCGGCCCCTCCGCATCCGGTACCGCCTTTGGGATGGCCAGATGAGCTCCGGTCACTTCTTCTTCTCTGCCCGCAAGGTCGCTAATACTTCGTTTCCGAGAAGCAGCTCGAGCGTATCTCCGACGATACGATATTCCCTTGTGGCCTTCATAGTATTGAAAAACACTTGCTCCTGCCGCATCACTTCAGGCGGACAGGCCATAGCGAGCGTATCGGTCAGGGTGAACTGAAGCGCATTCTGTGCCAGGATGTACGTCCCCAATATTTCCTTGCATCCGCCCGAACCGCTGAGTGTGTTCTGGTTCTTATGGAGCACAATCTGCGGTTCCGTCTCGCCCGTCTCGGCAAGGATCGGCTGGCCACCTAGCGTAATAAGCTTCCAGATGGTTTCCTGGAGGGTTATCACGGGCCGCGCCGCGACCAACGTACCCAAATGTGACGAAGCCGCGCCTGCGGCTCCGGCCTCCTGAAGCATGATCGCGACTCTTGATGGCGCTCCATGCGTCAGTACCCGGTACGCCGTAGTGGAAGTGAACAGGAGTGTGCCATTGGCGGTTATGGTTGCGCGGACCTGATATGTGTGCGATGGATTGATCTCTGCAGGGTCGTAGGTGAGCTCGAACGGGATCGACACCTCGTGTCCGGCGGCGGAAATTATGGATTCACTCAAGACCTTGGCATTGGCGTCTGGTAGAGATGCGTCCAGCAGACGGACAGCGATGGCAGCATCCAGCGGCAGTGAGACACGTTGTCGATATGTCACCGTACCCGTGATTACTCCTTGCGTGGTATTTGCCTGGCCCAATAAAAGGCCCGTGAAAGCCATGATTGCGAGTATGAACAAAAGCACAGTACCGCGGGACATGAGTTATCTCCCTGCCCAAGTAGTTTCTCATTGATGAAACCGTAAACAGTATGATTCTTGCAAGGACGTAGTAACTCATGCGTGGCGGTTGGCCCAGGCTAGTATCGTGAGGGTGCGCCCCTATGACGTCGTGGGGGACGCCCGTAAAATGATGCAGCGCAAACGTCCGCTAATCATGACTGTCGCAGCGACGGCGCAATCGATCATAGCGGCCGCGGTTCTGTTCGGGTGGCACGCCATTGCATCGTGCGGTTCTCGGCTAGGCTCGGTCTTGGCTGCCAAGAACCGATCCGTAATCGATACGTTCATCTGGTCCATGACAGCAAAAGCCCACTTCGCGGGCTTCTTCGTCTCCCGGGAACCGAACCCAGTCTTTGCGAGAAGAGGTTAGCTGATCGGCGGAGCGGGACAACATCGGCACATAACCAGCGGGCGATGCTTGGATTTGTCCCGCCCCGCTCGATCAAACCGAACTCAAACCATCGCGAGCGCGGGGGCCCGTGCGGAAGAAAAGCTGAACACCTCAGGCCGTACCAATCTCTCAAAATCGGCATACGTCATCCTGATCAACTCATAATGCGACCCCGCATTGAAGGCGATCTCATCGTCTTCCGTCAAGGTCTCATCGACGTATACCGGGATACCATATAAGTTGCCGAACGGAGGCATGGCTCCTGTCTCGCAATCGGGAAAATGCTGTTTGAACTCGCGTTCGCTGGCCAGTTCCGCTTCTTTAACGCCAACTTCTCTTTTCAGAGCGATCAGGTCCACTTGATACGAAGCCGGCAGGACTGCCATGGCGAGGGCACCGTCGAGTTTCACAATCACGGTCTTGGCCAGAAACTTGCCCGAGATATGCGAGACGGCAGCAATACCCTGGGCGGTATAAGCCTTGGAGTGAGAGATGACAACGTATTTCACTTCATGGCCGTCGAGGAAGGATTTGACTTTGTTGAGGTGCATATTGAACTCCTCGCGACATTCCGCGGGCTGACGGCCCGGAATAATAGGGTTGATGCAACGAGTTGTCAAAGGCGTCGTGACGGCCTCTTTCACCCGCTGGGTTGATTTGGTGGATTCCGCGAGGTTGCTCGCGCTTGCTCGAGAAGAGCTTTGACCATTCGGGCTACCTCCTTGCGGTTGGTTGACCCTCGTGTAGCCTCAGTGTAGTCCGTCCGTAGCCGCGCGCAAGCACACCCGTCACAGTACCGTTGTGACAGAGCTGTTTTGAGCATTGTTCCGGCCACCGTCGCCGAACATTTGGCGGGAAGAGCCGGTAGTTGTTGCCGAAGGGTGCGGTCAAGTTAGACGCACGGTCAGCGGCGGCAGCGACAACCCCTCCACCTCAACCGTCCAGAGATCGCCTCTGTCAGTCGGATGTCCGGTCGTGAGTGTTCCGGAGCTGACGATTTCCCCAGCACTCAAGGGCTCGGTTGGGAATCGCCGTCCGATGGCTGCGCTGAGTTCCGCCAAGCACAGGGCAGGGCTCCGCAAGCAGTTCCTGCCGGACCCTTCTTCCACGAACTCTCCGTTCTTCGACATGCGTACCTTAAATCGTGGTAGCTCGTCCACGAGCGTGGCGATGAAGTTGGGCCGCACCTGCACCCGTTCTCCGATCACGAGTGCAGCATGAAGTCCAAAGGATGCAACAAAATCACTTGGCTGGAACTGCCATTCCGGAAAGGGGCAATCAATGATTTCGAATCCCATCGCCAACCATTCCGTGGACTCGAGCGCAGCAGTGGCGTCGAGGCTCTCAGCAATGATCGGTTGTTTCAAGCCGAAAACAATCTCGGGTTCGATCTTCAGCGAACGGCGGTGTGCGAGCGTCAGCATGGCGGAGTTGCTGTCGCTGTGCTGCACAGTATCGTCGTACATGTGGGCCCAAACCAGGGTTTCAAGCTTGAGCACACGCCAAATGGCCCTATTGGCATAACCAACCTTGCGACCGACAGCCCTGGACCCGCCAGCTTCGCGAAACCGCTTGAGTGCTGCTTCAACCTCATAAGCCGTGTTGAGATCGAACTTGGCGCACGCGGAGGGTAGGATAGGCACCATCTGGTCCATCTCATACGCGGACATCAGTTCACGCGCCAAAGTTTCGGCCTCATTGTGCAACATAGGTGGTTCTCTTTTCGCAGCGCTCTCACCAATGAGTCTATATTCCAGACTCAAGCCTGGGCAGCACGCTTCGCGGTACGGGGAGTCCAGACGCTCAGTATCCTAACACCAGCCTTTTGTCAGTACCCCACTCTCATAGCCCAGCACTGCGAAACTTAATGCCAGGCGAATGCTCCTCAGTCCACTACCAAACGATGAAGGTATTTTGACGTTATGAAACGTGGCGGTCACGTTACCGGACTTTTGCTATCCCATCACACTAAACCGTGATGCCGGTCATTGGAGGCCGCAGCCAAAGTGGTTAGCGTTAGTCTGAGGCTCCGAATCCTTCTCTCTTTGTAAACCGGCCCAAGGAAGGGATCTCGTATGCCGAACTCGTAACGCTGATTGAAAGGAGAAATCTCATGGCAGCACCCTGCATCGCTCCACAAGTGAAGATGCCTGTCGAGAAAAAACCCTTGCGGGTCTCTGAGCCGAAGCCGGTAAGCCTGAAGAAACGGGTTCGAGATCTACTGGTCGCGATCTTCGAGGGGCACGAAGAATTTCTCGGCTGGACTCCTGACTAATTCGCTCGGAAACCGCAAAGGCCCCCTGCGGACCCGCGTTGCAAAACGTGCAGAAGCAAAGTATGGCTTTCATCCGCGGCGTGAGGCTTGACTTTGACTCCGTATTAACGCCCTGCAATGATGTCGTGATGCTAGACCGGAAGCTCAAAATGGGGAGCACTCCGAACACCGCGTACTGCGATGCTGTTGTTTCACGGACAACCGACAAAGTCGGCCAATCATCCAGCGACCGGCGCCGAAGGACGCCGAAGGAGAACAAATGACCCTAAAGTCGGTAGACACACTTCTTGACGTTTTACATTTCGCGGATAGTCACACCGCCATTATCGTTCCAGAGATTGGAATCCGTGTCACCTACGATTCGCTCCGGCAGCAGGTCCTGGCCATGGCGAGCGCACTGGCCTCCGCCGGCATTCGCCGTGGCGACTCTGTGGCGATTGCTTTGCCGAATGGATTGCCTGCAATTGTGAGCTTTCTAGCTGCCTCTATCGCTGGAACAGCGGCCCCTTTGAACCCAGCGTACCCTTATGAGGAGTTTCTTTTCTTTCTCGGTGATACCGATGCCCGTATTTTGCTTTGCCCCCCGGTGGGCGCGGAATTCGCGCGCAGCGCAGCCGCAGACCGCAAGATCCCGGTGTTCTCGGTGGAAATGAGCGACCAGGGCGAGGTTCACTTGGTGGGTGCTCCCACGGGAGTTTCGGCAACCGAGCCCACGGCTGAAGACATAGCCCTGATCCTGCACACAAGTGGAAGCACGGGGCGACCCAAGCGTGTACCCTTGCGGCATTTCAACCTCGCGGTCTCGTCGGCGAATATCGCGAACACCTACGCTCTCTCTGAAGAGGACGTTTCGCTGTGCATCATGCCGCTGTTCCACGTTCATGGGTTAATTGGCTCCACCATGGCAACTCTGCTTTCCGGGGGGACCGTAGTTGTTCCTACGAGTTTCAACGCACTTTCTTTTTGGCGGACGGTGCGGGAACATCGCGTGACATGGTATTCGGGAGTGCCCACGATGCATCAGCTTCTGTTGGCCCGGACTCACCACAAACCGGCAGAAGCCGCGTCTCTGCGCTTCATCCGTTCCTGCAGCGCGCCCCTGTCGCCAGAGCTCATTCACAAGATTGAGGGACTCTTTGGCGTGCCCTTTGTCGAAGCCTACGGAATGACCGAAGCCGCCCACCAGATGACCTCGAATCCTCTGCCCCCGCGACATCGCAAAGCAGGTTCTGTCGGAGTGGGCGCGGGGCTGCGCATCAGCATTATGGACAAGGAGGGCAATCACCTCGGAACCAACCATCGGGGCGAAGTCGCCATTCAGGGAGCCAATGTGTTTCGTGGATATGAAAACAATCCCGAAGCCAACGCTCACGCTTTCACGAATGGATGGTTTCGTACTGGCGACGAAGGATTCCTTGACACAGACTGCTATTTGCACTTGACTGGCCGGATCAAGGACATCATCATCCGCGGCGGCGAGAATGTCGCTCCTCATGAAGTCGATGAGGTTTTGCTGAAGCATGCCGCGGTTGCGGCGGCGGTTACGTTTGGCTATGCGCATCCCACACTGGGCGAAGAAGTGGCTGCGGCCGTGGTCTTGCACGAACCGCATGGCGCCAGCGAAGCAGCACTCATCAAGCACTGCCGCGAATTGCTGGCAGAATACAAATGTCCAAAGAAGATCTATCTGGTAAAAAGTATCCCAACCACCGCGACCGGAAAAATTCGGCGCCGCGCCGTCGCCGCCGCACTCGTGGATGACCAACGATGAGATTCCTGATTGCAGGGGCGGGCGCAATCGGAGCCTACATCGGTGCGCGTATGGCGCAGGCCGGGTTCGATGTCACGCTCTTCGCACGCGGACCGCATCTTCGCGCCATGCAGCAGGGCGGTGTGCGGGTGAAAAGTATCGAGGGAGATTTCGTGGCGCGGCCCACAATCGCCAGTTGCCTCGAAGACGTGGGACCTGTGGACGTTGTCTTTCTTGGGGTAAAGGCGCACGGCCTGCCGCAACTTGCGCCCCAGTTGAAGCCGGTATTGGGACCAGACACCACAGTCGTCAGCACGCAGAATGGAATTCCATGGTGGTACTTCCAGGGTTTCGGCGGTGATTGGGAAGGATTGCGTCTGGAGCGCGTCGATCCTGGGGGTGTGATTTCCTCGGCCATCGAAGCGCACCGGGTGGTTGGGTCCATCGTCTACTTTTCGACCGAGATTACCGCACCAGGAGTGATTCAACACATCGAGGGGAACCGCATTTCTCTCGGCGAACCGGATGGCGCGCGCTCCGATCGCTGCCGCCGAATTGCGGAGGCGCTGATCGCGTCCGGCCTGCGCTGCCCGGTCACCACTCGTATCCGGCACGAGATTTGGGTAAAGGTTCTAGGCAACGCTTCCTTGAATCCGGTCAGCGCACTGACGCGCGCCACGCTGGTTCAGATGGTGCGCGATCCGGGAGTTTGTTCGGTGATCCGAAACATCATGCAGGAAGTGGAAGCGGTCTCCCGCAAGTTAGGCATGGAGTTGCCGGTTTCCATCGATCAGCGAATTGCGGGCGCCGAAAAAGTTGGGGAGCACAAAACCTCAATGCTGCAAGATCTCGAAGCGGGCCGGTCAATGGAACTGGAAGCGTTGGTAGGCGCGGTCGTGGAGCTGGGTGAGCGTGTGGGTCTCCCCATGCCCTATACGCGGACAGTGTACGGCTGCACGAAGCTATTGGCGAAGTGTGCAGCTCGGCAGCAACCAAAATGAGCAAACCACCAGACGCTCAAGCGCAGCCGCAAAGAGGCGTGCGGTCTTGCTTTCGGCTTCCCACCCGAATTCGCCATCGGGCTCCGACTGACTAATTTCCTTGGTTCCAAGCAGCCCCGCCCTTTGGCCCCGGGCAAGCTTCCATCGCCTTTGTTCATTCGCCCAACAAAGATACTCGATAAAACCCAACAAAAATATTGGCATGGGACATGACGACGAGGTATACTCCTTTTCTCAAACTGGTCCACTCATCGGACCACCCGTCTATGCCAGTCCCGATCACGTCCGACTTTGAGGTTGTCCGAAGACACAAGGTCTACGAAGCAGTCGCCAAGCAGATCGAACGTCTGATTCTGGAAAAACTGAAACCCGGTGACAAACTACCCTCGGAACGCGACCTGGCGGAGATGCTTCAAGTGAGCCGCAGTTCCATTCGAGACGCGATTCGAGGCTTGGAACTGACGGGCTTGGTTGAACCCCGTCAGGGCGCGGGGACAATCGTTCGCGAACGATCAGCCGAGTCATCGGTCAGTCCTTTTGCCAACGCGCTAAAGCGCCAGCAGGAACTGGTCAGCGAGCTCCTGGATTTTCGCAAGATGCTGGAACCGCCGTTGGCTGCGCGCGCCGCCACGCACGCTTCACCTGACGAAATTTCCGAGATGGAAGATATTTTGCAACGGCAAGAAGGAAAGCTGGCTTATGGGGAAGCCGCCATCGCCGAGGACGCGGAATTCCACTACAGCATTGCTCTGGCTTCCGGTAACAGTGTCGTGCTGAAGGTGCTCGACATTCTTATGGACCTGCTGCGCGACACGCGTGAACGCTCTTTGCAGGGCCCGGGGCGCCAGCAGAAATCGCTCGCCGGGCACCAGAGGATTCTAGCTGCCATCAAGCGTCGCGATGCCGAAGACGCAAAGTCTGCTATGCGCCGGCACATTGAAGACGTCGAAGAGATCGTACTTAACCAGTTTTGACCAACGAAGGATTTTGGCCATGGGTCGGCGATTAGCGATTGTGGAATTTGAAGACGGCGCTCGCGTCGCGCCTTTGGTCGTGTTGTGGAGCGGTTTCCTGGCGGTTCTTGAGTCCGATCCTAGCAGTCCCATGCAATTGAAAAGAGCGAAAGCGAGCAATAGCGCCGGGGATTCGTGCCCCGACGCATCTAATCAGTGATGACGAGGTTTGATTATGAGTTACACGGAACTCACGATTTGGACGCGCGGCATCATTATGGACAAAGAGGGACGCGATATCGTCAATTCCGTCTCCGCTGCCGCCCGCCTGGAGGGTAGGTTCGCGCAGGCGATGGAGAACTACGTTGACAATCCCGACCGCACCAACTGCCCGACACGCAAGTACTGTCGCGTCAGCGACCGTGTAATCGAGAACGAACTCACCTACGAAAACGAGAATCCCAACATTGTCGTACTGGTCGAGGAGACGATGGTCAAAGGTTGGGATTATATGCGCGGGATGCCTCCGGGCGGAACGCTAGTGATCAATACGCACTATACACCGGACTACATGATCCGTTTCGTGCCGGGTGCCGAGCGACTGGCCCAACTCGTCTGTGTTGATGCCGCTAAGCTGGCTGATCACAAATGGCTCTACTATCGGCTAGGCGAACTGGGCCTCGACCGCCTTTCGACGGAGGGCGCCGCGGAGCGAAACAAAGCGATCGCACCTGATATCGCAGCTCCGCTCATTGCAGCAGTAGTCAAGACTACGGGCATTGTCAAGCTGGAGACGATTGAGCCAATGATTGCGAACAAGAAAGCATTCCAAATGGCGCTCGACGAGTTGCACATCATGCCGCTGAACCCAGTGGCTGCCTAGGGAAGGATCTCATGTCGACCAAAGGCACACGCATCCCCGAACAGCTCACAATCACGTTCGCTGGCATCACCCCCGCGCCTTCGCAGGACAAGGGGCAGGATCTGTTCCCCACCGGCAACTGGCGTTCGATCAGACCGGTGTACCGGGACAAGTTGCCGCCTTGCAACAATGCCTGCGGAACCAACGAGAAGATCCAGGGCTACCTCGACCTCGTGAAGCGCGGCAAGTATCTGGACGCCTACGCACTCATTAAGGAAGACATGCCCTTCCCGTCGGTCACCGGTCGGGTGTGCTACCACCCGTGCGAGCAAGCCTGCAACCGTGGCCAGTACGACGAGGCCATCTCGATTCGCGCGGTGGAGCGGTTTCTCGGCGATCTCGGGCAGACGCTGGCGCGCGACGTGGTCAAGGCCGGCACACCGAACGGCAAGAAAGTCGCCGTCGTCGGGTCCGGTCCCGCTGGCCACAGTGCTGCCTACCAACTTGCCCGACTCGGCTATCAAGTGACGATCCTGGAGAAATCGCCGAAAGCAGGCGGACTCAATCGCGGCGGCATTCCGGACTGGGTGCTGCCGCAGGACGTCCTCGATCGCGAGATCGAGCGCCTCGTCGAGCTGGGTGTGACGATCAAGACCAACGTCGAAGTCGGAAAGGATGTCAGCTGGGACGACCTGAAGCGGAACTACGACGCCTGCGTGCTGGCCGTAGGTCTCATCGAACCCAACAGTGTGCGAGCCGAGGGCGAGAATAAGGAGGGCGTGCTCTACGGACTACCCTTCCTCCGCGACATCGGCATGGGCACATCAAAGGTCAGGCTGGGTGCCCGGGTTGCCGTCATCGGCGGAGGAAACACCGCGATCGACTGCGCCCGCGAAGCGTTGCGGCAAGGCGCCATGGAAGTGACCATGATCACGGTGGAATCCAACCCCAAGGAGATGCCGGCCGTTCCGGAAGATTTGCACGACATGCTCGAAGAAGGCGTGGAACTGTTGCACGGGCGGGCGATGACCGCTGTTCTCGGCAACGGCAGGGTCGACGCCTTGCAACTGCATCCGGCGCGCTTCTCCGGCGCCATCAACGCCTCGCCGATCAACGTCAATCGCGAAGCTACCGCCGAGCGTTTCGCCGTCGACAACGTGATCATCGCTGTGGGACAGCGGGCGTCGCTCGGTTGGTTGCCAGACGAGTTCAAGACTGAACTCGGCACCATCAAGATCGACCGCTTCGGACGTCTTGGTGACACGAACTTTTTTGCGGCAGGCGACGTAGTGCAATTGGGTTCGGGTCAGCCGCTGATGGTGGTGAATGCCGTTGGCGACGGGAAGCGCGTCGCATTCAATCTGGACAAGGTACTGCGCGGGGAGCCGTTGCAGCCGCGCACCATTCCCGTCGACGTCATCTTCGATTTGAACCGCATGAATATGACGTATTTCCCGCACTTCCCGCGCGTCCAGCAGGCCATGCTGCCGCCGCCAAGCCGGCGCGGAACCCAGGAGGAAGTGATTCAGGCGTTCTCGGAAGAGCAGGCGGTCGAGGAGGCCTGCCGCTGTTTCAGTTGCGGCACCTGTAACGCCTGTGACAACTGTTATCTGGTCTGTCCCGAGCCGTGCATCGTGCGTGACGCGCGTTCGAACGGCCTCTATAAGATTCTGGTCGACTACTGTAAAGGCTGCCGCGTGTGCATTGAGGAATGTCCGACGGGCTGCCTTGAGGGCGTGCCCGAACTCGACTTCGACACCGGCGTCGTGCGAATGGATACGGCGTTCGCCATCTCGCCTGGGCTGCACGGACGGCAGGCGGAAGAGCTGAGGCATCTGGCAGACCGGCCGGCGAAGAATATTTAGAGTCGGAGTTGAGTAAAGCTGGAAGAGGACACTGCGTAAGAATCCTATGGTGGTGTTCGCCGTCAGGCGGACCGTGCGGAGCAAACCATGGTAACGGTTACCGAAAAAAAAGGAAAACGGTCAGGATAAACGGCTGCGTTGCGGCGGCGCAGGCCGCCAAGTACGCCGATGTCGATGTGATCACCGCCTATCCCATCCGGCCTTACACGGCCACGATGATGGCGCTAGCGCAAATGGTGGCCAATGGAGAACTTGATGCCGAGTACATCGTGGCCGACAGCGAGCACTCGCAATTGAGCATCGCCCACGGCGCTTCGTCGAGCGGTGCGCGCGTTTTCACCGGTAGCTCGGGTGTCGGCGTGCAGTTTGCCTACGAGCTTTATTCGCCGATCTCGGGCAGTCGTATGCCGGTGCAGATGATGATCGCCGACCGCACGCTCGATCCGCCCGGCGATTTCGGTTCCGAGCATACCGACGCGCTGTCGACGCGCGACATGGGGTGGCTCATGGGCTGGTCGTGCGACGCCCAGGAAGCATTCGACAATCACCTGATGGCCTATCGGATCGGTGAGGACCCGCGCGTGCTTTTGCCCCAGATGGTGTGCCAGGATGGTTTCTTCGTCTCTCACATCACAAGTGACGTCGATTTGCCCGACCCGGGCCAGGTGAACGAATTCCTGCCGCCCTACAAGCATCCGTACCCACTCGATCCGCGACATCCGGTGTCGCACGGTCCGCAGATCATGCCCGAGCAGGGGCCGCCGCTTCAGTTGGAGCGCGCGCGCGCCATGGAAGAGTCGATGCCGGTCATTGAACAGGTCCACGACGAGTTCGCCAACATTTTCGGGCGACGATACGATCCCTGGGTCGAAGAGTTCATGACCGATGGCGCCGACGTCGTCTTTTTCATGCAGGGCGGCCACGCGGTGACGGCGCGTTATGCGATTCAGCACATGCGCGATCGGGGCGTGAAGGTCGGTCTCGTAAGGCTGCGAACCATCAGGCCATACCCGACCGATCGCGTGAAGGAGGTCCTTAGTAAGTTCAAAGTGGTCGGCGTGATCGAGACCAACATGGGGCTGGGCAGCGTAAGCAGCGGCGGCTCGTTATATGCTGAGGCCTGCGCGGCTCTCTACGAAAGCCAACAGCGCCCGCTCGTCGTCTCGTTCATGGCTGGTATGGGCGGCGAGGCGATCGTGCTGAAGGAATTCTACTGGATGACGCAGAAAATGACTGAAGCGCAGAAACGCGGGAAAATCGAAAAACGCACGCATTGGGTCGGATTCGAAGAGTAGTTAGAGTAGTGTCGCCGCGCACCTAAAGCGCCGCGTGAATGGTGCAGGGTCTCTGGAGTCCTGCCATTGGAAGGAGCGATATGCCAGCAATTGAAGTTGAGCGGCAGGTGCTGCCGATTCTCGACAGCCCGAACCAGGGAGCGCGTTTCTACAACCCCGATTTGCCGTCGACCGAGCCGTTCGTCCCCGGCCACCGCACATGTGCCGGCTGCGGGCCTTCCATTCAGTATCGGATGACGAGCAAGGCGGCGGGCGACAACACGATCCTGGTCGGACCGACGGGCTGCATGTATGTCGCGAACAGCTCGTACTTGTGCACGCCCTACAATGTGCCCTGGGCGCACACCCAGATTGGCAGCGCGGGTAGCTTCACCGCAGGCGTCGCCGCCGCCTATGAAGCCATGATCCGAAAGGGCAAGTGGAAGGGCGCCTTTCCGAACATTATTTGCGAGGCGGGCGACGGCAGCGCATCCGACATCGGCCTCGCCTCGATTTCAGGCGCGCTCTATCGGAATCACGACTGCCTGATTATCTGCTACGACAACGAGCAGTACGCGAACACCGGCATCCAGGCGTCGTCGCGAACGCCCTACGGCGGCATGACTACCTTCTCCCCTCCCGGCCCCAAGGTTCCGGAGGCGAAGACGCTGTTTCCCAAGGACCTCGCCCGCATGATGGCGGCTGGCCATCCCCACTGCTATGTGGCGACTGCCAGCGTGGGCTACCCCATCGACTTGATGAACAAAGTACGCAAGGGACTGAACCACAAGGGCGCTGCGTACCTGATGGTCTATACCCCCTGCCAGAAGGGCTTCGTGTACGAGACACCGCGCTCGATCGATCTTGGCCGGCTTGTCGTCGAATGCGGCCTCTATCCGATGTGGGAGTGGAACCCCGAAAAGCGTGCGTTCGATTACAGCTTCCGTCCGCAGAACATGCGACCCGTATCAGAGTACTTGAAATTGCAAGGACGATTCGGTCACCTCCACGCTGAGCACATCGCCAAATTGCAGAAGTTTGCCAACGAGCAATGGCGAATGATGGGCGTCGAGCTGCCCGAGGCCTTGATCCAGGCCGCGGATGCGAAGAACCTGGTCAATATGGCGTCTGCGGTTGAGGCCGCGACGGTGGCGCAAACTCTATGAATACCAAAGCAACCCCTCCGCCTGCCGCTCCCGAAGCACAGGAAAGCTATATCGTTAGCGAAGGCAAAAAGCGCGGTTCGACGCGCGACGTACGGCCGGAAGCGGCGTTCGACCGCTACTACACCGTCCTGCGTGTGCACGCGGGTGACGCTATCCTCACCGACAACTGGCACACGAATGAAGTGCTGGACCACACGCGCAACAACTTTGAGGGATACACGTTCGCGATGCGCACGCTGGAGGCCTGGGGTGCGATGATCGAGAACGACCAGCGTGCCTACTACACAGCCGGCGGACGACTGTGGGTCATGGATCTGGAGCCCTGCGAAGGCAAGAAGAAGCGGCTGCCTGGCGCCGGGGCCAGCAAGAAGTAGGTACGGTTGCGCCGCATCCTGCTCATCGACGACACCCCGGAGATTGCCGAGCTTCTGACGTTTGCCCTGCGTGACCTCGGCTATGAGGTCTTCGCAACGGGATATACCGACACCGTCAACGAACTGCTTCTGGAGCAACGCGCCGATGCACTCGTGCTCGACTGTTGCGCCTTCGACATGAGCGAGTCGCTTTTCGACAGCGTGCGTTACCACCCGAGTCACGCGGAGCTTCCCGTCATCATCATTAGTGACACGCCGGAGGCGGCTGACGCGAGCCTCCGTTCCCGGAACGCTCGAAGAGTCTTGTTGATCAGGAAACCGTTCACCGGGGCGCAGGTCGCAAGAGCGCTCGATGAGCTGCTTGGATAAATATGCCGTTGTGGAGCATGGACGAGTGGCAATATGTCGAGCGCGAGGTCGTCAACGACCCTAAGGGTAAGCAGTGGACGGTAGCGCTGATGGACGTGCTGGGACAGGAGGGGGATCCTGACATGCCAAACAAGTGGCTCGAACTTCAGTATTCATCGGGCCGGTATTTCACGCTCATCTACTCGGCCAGTGGGGCGCTGCAGTGGGAACGCGGCTACGCCTCACTGTCAGAGGCGGCGAGCGCA
>CAVYIR010000001.1:0-166597 GCA_963768645.1 uncultured Acidobacteriaceae bacterium | reverse complement strand
CGCCGCTCACGACGGCGCGTCCCAACCCCAAGGCGACGGCGGCAAATCCATCCTCAACCTTGACCGGTTCAACTGGATAGAAGTTCCGCGAGCGCACCACTCCAGAAAAATCCGGATAGAAGCGCTTGCCATGGGTCGCGCCTGCCACCTGCTGAACCAGCACCGCCATTTTTTCCTCTTCCAGGCGATACGGTGTGGCGCGCACGTACGACTTGGCATGCTGGCTGAAAGTTGAGGCGTACACCCGCTTGATGGCCTCCAGAAGCTGCTCCAGCCGCAATTGGATGTCGGGCTGATGGTTCCCCAGCATAAAAGTTTCGTACACACCAGAGAACGGCTGGTATTGCGAATCTTCCAGCAGGCTGGAAGACCGGACTGCCAGCGGATAGTGCACCTCCTGCAAGAAGCTCAGGAGGTTATCAATTACGGTGATCGGCAATGGTGCTGCCAGGAAGCGGTGCACGATCTCTTCGTCGTCAGTGCTGTGGATCGCGAAGTCCAGCAGGTTGTTTTCGCGCAGGAAGTTGTCAAACAGGTCGGTGGTCAGCACCAGGGTGGGGGGCACGGCAATGCGAATGCCTGGAAACTTGCGTATCACGCTGCGCTGGTGAAGCAAGTGCCGTATGAAGGCCAGGCCGCGCGCTTTGCCGCCTAGCGAACCGCCGCCGATCTGAAGGAAGAAAGCATCCTCCGGTTGAAATGTCGCCGCATTGAATTCGCCGATCAGCATCTGGCTCTGCTCGCGGCGATAATCGGCGATGGATGCGATGAGATCGCGCCGGAGGTGCTCAGTGCCTTCAAAGTCGGAGACCCTGCGCGGCCGTAACTTCTGTGCCAGGGCAAACTCGGTGCGCGCCATCAGCCAGTGCGAGAAGTGATTTCGCTGGGCGTGATACTCGATGCTTTCCGCCGGGACCGTCGCCAGTTGGGTTTCCAGCTCGTTCAGGTCGCTGGCTCGTCCGACCTCGGTCTTGCCGTCGCTGAGGCGGAAAACAAAGTCGCCAAAGCCCGCTTCGTCTATCAGGATACGCCGCAAATCGCCCAGCAGCGTGGGCGAGCGCTTTTGCAGGAAGCCAAATCCTTCGTCGTAGGCACGCTGCATGAACCCGGTACGGCTGGACTGGAGCACAATGGGCACATCCGGCACGATGTTGCGAATCATGCGTGCCAGCTCGAAGCCGGTCTCAGGCGGAAGTTCGGTGCCGCGTGGGAACTCGATGTCGGACACTACCGCCAGCAGGTTCTCGCGGTACAGGACCACCTGCTTCGCCGCGTCCTCGTAATCGGAGGCTAGCAGTATCTTGGGGCGCGCCCGCATTCGCACCAGCTTGTGCGCGACATTCAGTCCTTCGCTCAGCAGCCGCCGCGACTGGCTAATGATCTCGGTGTAAATGACGGGCAGGAACACCGAGTAATAACGAATGTCGTCTTCCACCACCAGCATGACGGGTACGCCCATGGCTTCCGTGTCGTGCTGGACGTTGCGCTTGTCCTCAATGTACTTGACGATCGAGATCAGGATGCGGGCGTTACCTTGCCACAGAAATATCCGTTCGACGCCGGTCTCTGGATTGCGCGTGACAAAGTCCTTGATCTCGCGATAGTCATAGGCTAGAACGATGACCGGAACGTCGAGACCTGCGTTCTTGATTTCGCGCGCCAATTCATTGGCATCCATGTCTCCCACTTGCAAATTGGTCACGATCAGGTTGTACCTCGGCTGGGAGCGCGCCAATTCCAACGCTTTCGCTCCGGTGGGCACATGAGTAATGCCGGGGACCTGATAAATGTCCAACTCCAGCGACTCGCCCATCAGCAGCTCGTTCAGGCGTCCGTCCTCGCGCAAAATGAAGGAGTCGTACAGGCTTGAGACGAGCAGAATATCGTTCACGCGGAACGGCATCAGATTCTCGAAGCCCTCGAATTGGCGCTCCGCGTGGTTCACGGGATCGAGAGTGGTGCGAGCTGCCATGAGACGTTCCTCCGGTGGACGCGCTGTGCTTTAGCTTAGCCTCGAAGGTCTGATCGCGGGCGGGGTTTGAGCCCGGGTTCCACGGACCCCTACCTTCCGCCTAGACCAACACCTGAACCTAACAATGCTACTTGGGGCATGGCCAACTTCGGAGGAAATTCGTCACCGATGGATGTGAGTGCGTCACGAGCCGTCGCTCTACGCCCCGCGCCCACTTTTGGATCTCGTTAGGGTTTCATGCCTTCGGCATTGCCGGCATGCTCGCGTTTGCCCTGTTGCGCTGAGCGGTCGTCGCACACCACCCCTTTGGTCAACTTCGTACCCTCTTGGGACAGAAGAGGACAGTACCAAATTACGCTACTCGGCCTGGTCAGGTTCTTGCTATAGTCATGGCGCCATCCCATGTCGAAACAAGTTATTTTGTCGCTAGTCTTGCTCGCTGCCTTGCGCGGCTGGGCACGCGACCCCAACGAGAATTGGGTGGAGGTTCGCAGCCCTCATTTCATCGTGCTGACTGATTCCAACGAGAAGCAAGGCCGGCACATTGCCGATCAATTCGAGCGAGTGCGCTCCGTCTTTCACGTCCTGTTTCCCAAAGCAAACGTTGATCCGGCCTCACCGATCGTGGTGATCGCGCTGAAGGACAAAAAAGGCTTTCAGGCCCTGGAGCCGGAGGACTACCTGGGAAAGGGGCGGTTGAATCTCGCCGGATTTTTCCTGCGCGCTCCAGACAAGAACTACATTCTGTTGCGGCTCGATGTGCAGAGGAGAGCACCCGTTTGCCACGGTTTACCACGAGTACACGCATCTGCTGATGGGCAAGGCCGGTGAGTGGTTGCCGCTGTGGCTCAATGAAGGTCTGGCCGAGTTCTTCCAAAACACTGAGATTCATGACAAAGATGCGGAACTGGGCCAGCCGAGCGCCGACGATATCCTTTATCTGAGGCAAAATCGCCTTTTGCCGCTGACCACCCTGTTGAAGGTTGACGCGAATTCGCCGTACTACCACGAAGAGCAGAAAGGGTCTGTTTTCTATGCCGAGTCCTGGGCGCTAACCCACTATCTTGAAATGACGGATCGTACAGCGCATACGCACCGGTTGTCCGACTACGCCGCGTTGGTGAACCGGGACCACGATTCGGTGGCGGCCGCTCAACAGGTCTTCGGGGACCTGACCGTACTCCAGAAAACGCTTGAATCTTATGTGGCGCGAAGCAGTTTCAAGTACTTCACGCTAACGACTGCCACGGAAGTGGACGACAATGCCTTCAAAGTAAGAGCGCTCTCACTGCCCGAGGCAAATGCCGTCCGTGCGGATCTGCTTGCGTATGACCAGCGAACAAAAGATGCGCGTGCGTTGCTGGAGACCGTCTTGCGAGACGATCCAAACAACGTGTCGGCGCACGAAACCATGGGTTATCTGGAATTCCGCGCCGGCGATCTGGCCGCGGCTCGGAAATGGTACGAACAGGCTGTGAAGCTCGATTCGCAAAGCTACCTTGCTCACTACTACTTCGCCGCTATTTCAATGAGAGAGGGGGGATCGAATCACTCGGCGGACGTGGAAGCCAGTCTGCGCGCCGCAATTAAGCTAAATCCTAACTTTGCCCCGGCATACGATCAACTCGCGGTCTTCTATGGAATGCAGCACGAGAAGCTGGATGAAGCTCACATGCTGACCGTGCAAGCGGTGGCGTTAGAACCGAGCAATGTAGGCTATTGGATGAACTCGGCTAATATCCTCATGGAAGCAGACCGGTACACGGATGCCATAGCCGTGCTGCGGAATGCGCTGGGCGTTGCTAAGACACCGGAGGAGGTCGCTTCGGTCCAGAATCGCATAAACCAAATCCAACAGTACCAGGCAGCGCGTGAACAAGTGGCGCAGGCAAATCGGCAGGCGTCCGAGAGTGTGCACAGCAATGTCGTCGCTGAGCAGTCTTCAACCTCCGAAAAAAACGGTGCTGAACCAACCGCGGTGAATCCACCCCCACCGAAGTATCCCAGCGAAAAACCGCACGGTCCAAGCCACGTGGCAAACGGTGTGATCAGGCGTGTGCATTGCACCGCGCCCGCACTGCTCGAATTGAGGGTTGAAGGCGTTGGGAAGGCGGTCTCGCTATACAGCAATAACTATTTCAAGATCCCGTTCACTGCCGCCAACTACATTCCCGGGGGCGAGATACATCCCTGTTCCGATCTGGAAGGAAAGAAGGCGCGTGTGCAATACTCAGAAAGCTCCAGTAAGTTAGTTGACGGTCAGATTCTGTCCATCGAACTCAGCAAGTGAGCAAGCCTCCACCATTGGCCGCAGAGGGCCCCTGTCCTATTCGTAGCGCAGTGCCTTCATGGGATCGACGGTGGACGCGCGATGCGCGGGCAGGAGGCACGCCATCGCGGCAACGCCGACCAGCAATGCAGTCACCCCCAACAGAACTGCCAAATGGATGGAATTGCCCTGCGCCCAGTGCTCGATCGCCCGGTTAAGCGCCAAGCTGAGAACGACACCAGCCAGAATTCCACTGCCGACGCTGAATATAGTCGAAACCAAGACCATCTGCAGCACGTCGCCGCGCTGCGCGCCCAAAGCCATGCGGATTCCGAACTCGTTGGTGCGCTGTGCCACGCTGTAGGACACGACGCTATACAAGCCAATGCCCGCCAGGATGAGCGCCAGAGCGGCGAAAGCCCCGAACAGTAGTGCGATCAGATGTTGCCGTGCCCATTCCGGCTGAGAGCTGATCCATTCCTCCAGGCTGCGCACGTGCCCCTCAGCTTGCTGATCGGCATCGATAGAATGAATCTGCTCGCGCACTCCGTGCAGGATGGAAAGTGGCGGCACCTTGGTACGGACCAGAATCTGCGTCCACATCGGCATACCGATGGTGTAAGGGACGTAGACCGCCGGCTTGACTCGCTTGCCCAAGCCATCATCGATCGCGTCCCCCACGATCCCGACAATCTGCATCCAACCATTGCTCTCCGGTACAGCCAGCACCATCGGTGGTTCGCCCTTAAGGTCTGGCATGCGGATTTGGTGACCCACCGCGTCGCCGCCGGGGAAGTACTGTTTCGCCAGGGCCTCATTAACCACGGCCAATCTGGCTCCGCGCTTGGTCTCCGACTGGTCCCAGATTCTCCCCGCCACCAAGGGAATCTGTAGGACGGGGAAGTACTCGGGACTGACCAGGTTAGTCCGCAGCCGCTGTTCTGCCAGGACTGGCTTGCCCATGATCTCGAACTTATTGTCGAACCCATTGGAGGGCGGTGTCGCGTTCGTCGATAACCCGGCTGAGACCACCTCGGGCATAGTGGCTACTTTTTGCAGCAATTGATCGAAATAAGCTGACCGCTTTTCCCATGTGGGGTAGGTGTGGTCGTGCACCGGTATGCCAACCGACATCACGTTGCGCGGGTTGTAGCCCAGGTGGCTGTGGTTCAGTCGCAGGAAGCCCTGAATCGCTGCGCCCGCTGCCGCGAGCAAGAGCAAGGTCAGCGCAATCTGGCCTGCGATAAGAGCGTTGTGGACCCGCTTGCCGCGAACCCCACCCGTCACCTTTTTGGTGCTGGCTTGCATCACCTGCGAAACTTCAGGTCGGCTGAATTGCAGGGCGGGCGATAGCCCAAAAAAAACGCCGGTAAGAATCGCCAGGGCTACGCTGAAGCCTAGCACTGGAAGGTTAATCCGGATCGCCGCTTCATGAGGGAAGGAGAACTCCGGCAACAGGGTGACGATAAACGCCACGGTCCGGTAAGCCAGCAAAACCCCCAGCGCGGCGCCGCTCAGCGCCAGTACCAGCGATTCCGTCAGCAGTTGCCGCACAATGCGCAGACGACTGGCTCCCACTGCCGACCGAACCGCAAATTCGTGCTCGCGGGCGGTACCGCGAGCCAGCAGTAGAATCGAGACGTTGCCGCAACCGATCACCAGTAGTAGCCCCACCGCGCACAAAAGCAGGATCAGTGTATTGCCCAACTGCTTCACGAAGTGTTCGTTCAGTCCCTGTACAGCCACTTTGAATCCATCCGTCGGAAAATGAGTTGGCGTCTCCTTGGCAAATTGGTCCAACAACGACTGGAACTCCGCATTGGCCATTGCGTGACTAACGCCCGGCCTTAGCTTGGTATCGACCTCATAGGTCCGGCTGGGATCAGCCGAGAGCTTGAGCGGCAGATATACGTCGGCATCGCCCCAGGTGAAGCGCGGCGCAGCCACTCCGACGATGGTGTAGTTCTTGTGAACCAGTTGGATAGTCTTGCCAATCACGTCGCGCTCGCCGTTGTAGTGGCGCTGCCAGAACGCGTAACCAAGCACTGCCACAGGTTGCGGATCTTGACCTTCTGGTGCATCGCCGGGAATCAAACCTCGCCCCAGCAACGCCGGTACGCCAAAATGATTGAAGCCATTGCCCGTGAAATACACGGCATTGACGTCTTCGGGCAGGTCGCCGCCGGTAGTAGTCAGGTTCCACTGGTCCTCGGCTGCCGCACTCTCGACCGCATGTGCGTTGCGATATTGTTGATACTGCGGACCGGTCAGGCCCATATAACGGTCTTCGCCGGCTTTGTTTTTCACGATGAGATGAACCATGCGGTCGGAGTCAGCATAGGGATACGGGTCGAGCAGAACCGCATAGACAACGCTGAATACCGCCGTCGTGGCACCGATGCCCAGCGCGAGGGAGAGAATAGCGGTCGCGGTGAATCCCGGACTCTTCCGTAGCTGGCGAAGCCCGTAACGAAGATCCTGTAGAAAAGTCTGCATGCCCTTACCTCAGAGAAACCGATCAATAAACTACGCTGCGTTTGGACGGCCATACGCTGGCTTCGGTAGGTTGTTGGGAAGAAATGAGATACTGCGGGATGACAGGGGCGATAGGCAAGGACTGCTGTTCGATTCTGGAAGCCGTGTTCAGTAGCGGACAGGGGCAGCGCGTAGGACGGACATAGGACTGACCACGAAGTATTGCCTTTGCACGGTCACTCTTTCTCTAGCTCATCGACCCTTCCCTGCAGGGCTTCCAATTCCAGGTCCATCGTTCGTAGGGCATCTGAGTGGCTGCGGAGGCGCGTGATTACCGGCGAGGCCCACTTGTGAAATTCGGTGAGCAATGCAGTTTCGATCTTCTCCATCCGTGCTCCAATGCGCTCTTCGCCTGCAGCGATTTGCGTGGAGATCTCGGCGGCAATCCACTTCTTGTCGTCGTCGCTCAGCATGGCGCTATTGTATTACGTCCGCTTAGTATCGCGTCCGGCTCCGGTGATCGCGGACGCGGCATTGTTCTCGATGGGTTGAAATCCCCACCCGCGCAAAGGCGGCTCGGATGAGGCACTCACAAGAGCCTCGCCTGGTCCACCCAGTCCGGTCCGGCCATGGTAGGATGTACGGTCAAAGCCCCGACGGAGCACATTGCGCTTTGTGTTCGGCCAGTGCGCGGCAGGACTCACCAATGACCAGAATGTCTAAATCCCTGCCGATGCGGGCGCGGGTTCGACAAATTGGTACCGACCCTGGGAATCTATCCCGTAATAAATTCAGAGCCGAGATAATCATCCAGGTTCTTTCGATCGGCGGAGGATTCCTGGTTCATATCTTCTTCCATCGATGGGACATCGCGCTCGTAGTCACTTTGGCTTTGGAGTGCTTCTTGCACTTCGTCGCCATGATGTGGCTGTACGGACAGGTGCTTGACAGACTAGCCGAATGGATCCAAGGCTCCGAAAACCCCATAGAAGATATAAGACACATGCGCCATCACACGATTCCTATGAGTCATGTTGCGCCTCCTCCTACCGAGTGGCCGTTCAACGAGCTGTTTCGGGAGGCCGTGGTGGACTTTCAAAGCAGGATCACTCTGATTTCTGAGGGAGACTGCACCATAAAAATGGAAGACATATTGGACGTATCTTTGCGAGTGCCCGAATTTGTTGAAGCTGGCGCATTTTGTACTGCCCTGGAGGAGAATCTCAAGATTTTTGATACGGTGCGGGGGAAGGACCTGCTGACCCGGCAGCACGAGGCCGCAAAACGGCTTGCCCTGCAATCAGGAACGGAAACTGGTTTCACTCGGTTATTTATCTTCGATGACCTTGCGTCCGTCACTTGGGGCCACTATAAACTCCTGGAAAAAGACGCGGCGAATGCTATCGAAGTGCTGGTTGCTGAAGGGAAGGACGTATTACCGGTGTTTCGAAAGTTCGGTCGTGAGGAACGGATGGACTTCAGACTGTGGCGGAGCGACCTTCTGATGGAGATCCGCGGGTCTGAATCTGACCTCAATCTGCATGTCACGAAACGCCACGAGGATCTGCGGGAAACCCATTCTCTGATTAATGCGTTGCGGGAGAAGTCGCTTCCCTATAAGGAGTTCCGCGCCCGGTTCATGGCTCCTCCCAACATCATGCAGTGGTCAACCGAGCCTCAAAAGATGCTGAGCCTGGATCCGCCAGACGGCCCTCATTCGACCGATTGCGACACGATGTTTGAGATCGCATCTGCTGAGCTCACTGCTGGTGATCATATTGCGGTGTACGGGCTGACATCGTCATTGATTAACAAAGCCAGTGCACTTCTGAAATTGCGCGCAGCGGATAGGCTTTCTTTGACGTCGTTGACGACCGGCCTTACACCCCAGCGGTTACCGTTCCCAACCTCCGCTTCGTTCGCGCCAACTGGCTCGAGTGGGAATCATCCAACCAGTATTCAGCAGTCATTGCCGACGACATACTTTGCAACCTTACGTACTGGCAAACGCCGAAGTTCTTTGAAGCCCTGGCTCGTAGTGTGCGGCCAGGTGGTTTCCTGGTAATGAGGGCAACCGCCAGGTTTTCGCCGGGGCTAATCAATCCGCAATGGGCGGAGATCCTCTCGGAACTACGGCGATTCGACCCAGCGGACACGATGCACGAGCGTGGACTTGATCTAGACATGCTGACCCCTGGCGCCGTATATGAAGCCGCCTGGCCAACTCTCCATAGCCCGCCTTTCTACGACGAGAAAACTCGCAGTTTTCATATGGGCGATTGGAACGAGCGCGTGCGGCAGGAGCCAGACATCAAGGTTAACCTCAAGAACCGCCTGACATTCCAGAGGAACATCCTGATTACGTCGATGCCGCACCTGGAGTTGCGCGACCTCTGGCAGCCGCATTTCTCCGTTACACGCTCGGAGATGCCGGCCTACTCGTTGTGGGAGTCGGACGGTCCCTCGTGGCCCTTCCCGGTGCGAAGGAGATTGCTCGCAGATTCCACGAATATTACCGAATCATCGTGTTGCAGAAAAACCAGTAGTTTGCTCCAGCGGGCGTCGTCCCCGTAAGCGGCCAAAAAAAATGCGGGGTGGATCTCTCCACCCCGCAGGATTCAAACGGTCGAACTGAGACCTACACCAGTCCCTGGTCCAGCATGGCATTGGCGACCTTCAGGAAGCCGCCGATGTTGGCGCCGTTCACTAGATTGCCCGGAGTGCCGTAGGTTTCGGCAGTCTCGAAGCAGGTCTTGTGGATGGCGATCATGATTTTGTGCAGCCGATCGTCCACTTCCTCGCGAGTCCAGCTCAGCCGTGCGCTGTTCTGTGACATCTCGAGGCCGGAGGTGGCTACACCGCCAGCGTTCGCAGCCTTGGCCGGACCATAGAGGACTTTCGCCTCCAGGAACAGCTTGGTGGCTTCGAGCGTGCTGGGCATGTTCGCGCCTTCGGCAATAACCTTGACCCCGTTGTTGATGAGGTTGGTCGCGTCCTTGGCGTTGATTTCATTCTGGGTGGCGCTGGGGAACGCGCAATCAGCTTTGACGTTCCAAAGCGGGTTGTAGCCCAGTTTGAGGTCGGTAGGCATGAAGATCGCTTTCTTGAACTGGTCCGTATACTCACGAATACGGCCACGCTTCGCGTTCTTCAGCTCCATGATCCAGGCCAGCTTCTCTAGAGTGATGCCGTCGGGATCGTAAATCGCCCCGTCGGAATCGGAAACCGTGACCGGCTTCGCGCCCAGGTGGAGCAGCTTCTCGATGGTGTACTGCGAAACGTTGCCGCTTCCCGATACCAGGCAGAGTTTGCCCTCAAGCGTGTCCTTGCGGCTCTTCAGCATTTCCTGCGCGAAGTACACGCAGCCGTAGCCTGTGGCTTCGGGACGAATCAGCGAGCCGCCCCAGTTCAGGCCCTTACCAGTCAGCACCCCGGTGAATTCGTTCCGGATGCGCTTGTACTGGCCGAACATGAAGCCGATCTCGCGTCCGCCCACGCCGATGTCGCCGGCCGGTACGTCGGTGTCCGGTCCAATGTGGCGGCAGAGTTCGGTCATGAAGCTCTGGCAGAACCGCATGACTTCGTTATCGCTCTTGCCCTTGGGATCGAAATCGGACCCGCCCTTGCCACCGCCCATGGGCAGCGTGGTCAGCGAGTTCTTGAAAACCTGCTCGAATGCCAGGAACTTCAAGATGCCGAGATTGACTGACGGGTGGAAACGCAGTCCGCCCTTGTAAGGGCCGATGGCACTGTTCATCTCGATGCGGAAGCCGCGATTGACCTGGATATTACCTTGGTCGTCAAACCAGGGCACTCGGAACATGATGAGGCGCTCGGGTTCCGTAATACGCTCAAGGATGCGCGCCGAAATGTATTCCGGGTGGCGCTCCAGCACGAGGCGCAGCGAATCAAGTACTTCCTGTACTGCTTGATGAAATTCTGGTTCTGCTGGGTTCTTCGTCTTCACCAGCGTCATAACTTCGTTAATGTAGTTGCCCGGAGTCTTGATACCGGGCTGAGATGTGGTTACGACACTCATAGAGGTCCTCCTCGAACCTTGCAGCTTATTTCTAGGGCCGTACTAAAACTGGAATCGTTCGTTACTCGAGTTGATCGAACGATTATTTTGAGGCCAGTTCTATTTCAATCCAACGTGGGCAGTACCGCCGTGACCTCTATCACCCGGAAAGGTGACTAACCCGCGATATGGTAACCCTTCACCTAATGGTTTCCAACCGCCTCGCGGTTAGTTGCCTGTCTTCCACCCCACCTGTTTGCCTTTGTTCTGCTCGTCGAGCCACTGTTTCAGGGGCGCGAAGTACTCCATCATGGCACCCGCATCCATTCGGCGCTCGCTGGTGAGCGTATACAACGCGTCGGGCCACGGTTTGCTCTGTCCCATCTCGAGCATGGCATTCAGCTTGGTTCCCGCGGCCTTGTTGCCGTAGAAGGAGCATCGATACAGCGGCCCAGTGAAGCCGGCCTCGCGGCACATAGCGCGATAGAACTGGAACTGCAGAATCCGCGCCAGGAAATATCGCGTGTACGGCACATTGGCCGGCACGTGATATTTCGCGCCGGGATCGAAGTCGGCCTCGCTGCGTGCCACCGGAGGCGAGATGCCCTGATACCTCTCGCGCATTTCCCACCATGCCTTGTTGTAGTCGCCAGGCTTGATTTGGCCGCTGAACACTTTCCAGCGCCACTGATCGATCAGCAGTCCGAACGGCAGGAAAGCAACCTTGTCCAGCGCCATGCGCAGCAGGTAGCCGGTATCGTCGGTTTGCGGGATCGTCGCCAGCAGCCCGACCTTGTTGAGGTATTCAGGCGTGATGGACAGCGCGATGCTGTCGCCGATAGCTTCATGAAAACCATCATTGGCGCCACCCTTGAACAGGAAGGGCTGATTTTCGTAGGCGCGCTGGTAGAAGTTGTGTCCCAGTTCGTGGTGAACGGTGACAAAGTCTTCGCCGCGAACCTGAATGCACATCTTAAGGCGAAGGTCATCGAAGTTATCGATATCCCACGCGCTGGCGTGGCAAACAACGTCACGGTCGCGCGGCTTTACGAACAGCGAGCGCTCCCAGAACGTCTTGGGCAGCGGCGCAAAGCCCATCGAAGTGAAGAAGCCCTCACCGTACTTCACCATGCCAATGGCGTCGACGTTCTTCGCCTTTAGTAAATCAGTAACGTCGTAGGGCTGCTTCTGTTGGGGAGGAGCGACCAGCGGAAAGATGTTGCCCCATTCCTGCGCCCAGGGATTGCCGAGCAGGTCAGCGCGAATCATTCCGTTGGCATCCACCGCGGTGGGGCCGTATTTCTCTACCAGTTTGGTGCGCACGTAGGCGTGTAGCGAATCGTAGAGTGGCTTCACCTGTTGCCATAGCCGTTCGACGTCAGCGCTGAACTCGTCGGGTGTCATGTCGTAACCCGCGCGCCACATGGCGCCGAGATCGCTGAAGCCCATCTCTTTCGCACCCTTGTTGCCGAGCTCCACCCAGCGCGAGTAGCGATCGCGCATAGGTGGGGAGATGGTATGCCAGCCGACCCATAGGTCTTGCAGCTCTGCGGGATCGGTGCTGTTGGCCATGATGCGCTCGATGGCCGTGATGTCAAGACATTCGCCAGCGTGCTTGCCGGTCTTGGGGCAGTACTTGCCCTTACCGTAGTCGGCCTCAAGCGAAGTTCCAATCCGCGCCAACTCAGCGAGTTCTTTGGGATCATTGGGCGCAGGCGCGGGTACGGCGGCAGAGAGCTTCAACAGCAGCATCTTGCGCGCCAGTTCGTCGGAAAGCTTGAGGTGGTCATAACGCGTGGCCCGCTTGGCCAGCTCGGTAGTGGCGCCGATCAGCACCTCGTTGGCATCAGCCGCCATCTGCTGGGTGTCGTCCGTGATGAAGTTCGACTGCACCCACGAGGCGCGGCTGGCCTTCACGGTGAGATCGTTAAGCCGGACCTCGGCCTGGCGGATGAACTCTGTGGCTTCGGCGACGGTGGGCGCGCCTTGTTGGACTGCGGTTTGCGGGAAGGTGGCGGTGGAACCAGTCTGTGCACTCATGAAGGAACCGAAGATAACAGGGATCAGAAATATTATCGCTGGAACGAGAGGAAAAAAGCGGACGGCTTTGCGCATGTGCAAACAACCTCCGGAGTCATTGTAAATGGCGCGGGGGCGCTGGGCTCGCTTCGCTTTTGGCTTTTCGCCATTCGTTATCGACGCTAATTGGACACGCTTGCGTGTCCCTCGAAACTGGAAACCTGAAATTCGAAACTTCCCGCCTCTATAATCTCAGGGAACATCAGGAGCACTCATGCCTACACTTATCTCGCAACCAACCCGCATCACAGCCGCTGGTAACAAACCTAAGCTCATCGACGAATACATCGGGCGGGTGAACTCGAAGGACAACGCGGTCAGCGTCGCGCACATGCGCAGCCCGCAAGGGTGGACCGAGCCTGGCCAGACTCCGCAGTTCGACGAGTTTACGGTGGTCCTCAAGGGCATGTTGCGGGTGAAGTCTCGCGAGGGCGAGCTCGATGTCAGCGCCGGGCAGGCGGTGGTTGCGCACGGCGGCGAGTGGGTGCAGTATTCAACTCCCAGTGCTGAGGGCGCGGAGTACATCGCTGTGTGCGTGCCGGCATTTTCTATGGAGACAGTGCACCGCGATGCGTAGCTCAGAACGCCCGCAATCGGGGCAGCGAGTTCATCGCGATTTGGCTCGAATTGAACGGATTCTAAAGTCCTCAGAACTTCTTCGCGGTGATGCGATCGCTGCCGATGTACGGTCTCAGCACTTCGGGAATGATAACGCTGCCGTCGGCTTGCTGATAGTTCTCGACTATTGCGACCCACGTCCGCCCAATCGCCAGTCCACTGCCGTTGAGCGTGTGCACCAACTCCGTTTTCTTGCCACCTTCAGGGCGATAGCGAATGTTCGCCCGCCGCGCCTGGAAGTCCGTGAAGTTCGAGCAGGAAGAAATCTCGCGGAAGAGACCTTGTCCCGGCAGCCATACTTCGATGTCATAGGTCTTCGCCGCCGAGAAACCTAAATCTGCGGTGCAAAGCGCCGCGGTGCGATAGTGCAGTCCGAGCTTTTGCAACACAGCCTCGGCGTTGCGCGTGAGCTTCTCGTGCTCCTCCCACGATTGTTCGGGCTTGGCGAACTTCACCAGTTCAACCTTTTGAAACTGGTGCTGACGAACGATGCCGCGCACATCTTTGCCATAGGACCCGGCTTCACTGCGGAAGCACGGCGTGTAGGCCGCCAGCGAGATCGGCAGGCGCGCACCATCGAGCGTTTCATCGCGGTAGAGATTGGTCACGGGCACTTCTGCGGTCGGGATGAGGTACAGGTTCTTGTCGCCATGCGGCACCTTGAACAAGTCGGCTTCGAATTTCGGCAACTGCCCGGTGCCGTACATCGAATCGGCGTTGACCATGAATGGCGGCAGGACTTCGGTATAGCCATGCTCGCGCGTGTGCAGGTCGAGCATGAAGTTCATCAGCGCCCGCTCCAGCTTCGCCCCCAAGTCCCAGTACACTGCGAAGCGCGCTCCTGCGATCTTGGCAGCGCGCTCCAGGTCGAGCACGCCGAGCTTCTCGCCCAGTTCCCAGTGAGGTTTAGGCGTGAAGTCAAACTCCGGAGGCGCGCCCCAGCGCCGCACCTCCACGTTGTCGGCTTCACTCTTGCCAACAGGCACGCTGTCGTCCGGCAGATTGGGAATTCCGGTTAACAAGTCACGCAACTTCCCATCGCACGCGGTGACGCGCTCGTCGGCTTGCACGATCTTCCCCTTCAGTTCCTTCTGCTCCTGGAGATTGGCACCCGTGTCGCTCTTTTCCTTCTTGAGCCGTTGAAACTCCTCGACCAGATGGTTCCGGCGGGCCTTCATGGTCTCAGCTTCGGTAATTGCGGTGCGTCGCGCAGAGTCAATCGATTGGAAGTCTTTGAGAGTGACGGCGGGATCCATACCGCGCTGGCGTAATTTTTCTTCGACGAGAGGCAAGTGATCGCGTACAAAGGCTAGGTCGAGCATAAGAGATCAGAGTACTCGAAGAGAGTGGCCATCACAAAGTGGAGGTCTTGGCTACGGGGACATGATTTTTCACCACGGAGAACACGGAGAGCACGGAAAAGCGGGAAGGTCGGTTACCACACAGACACAGAGGCACGGAGAAAACCCTGAGAGTCATTCTTGAGAAGCAAAAACAAAAGCCCAAAACTCTGTGTCTCGGTGCCTCTGTGGTGACAAATCCCTTCTTGTTTTCAGTGCGCTCCGTGAACTCCGTGGTGAATACTTTAAACCGCTGCAAGAGATGTAATGCATCAACTCTTTTTCACCACCGACTCGAAGTCCCGCTGCTGATTCGCCAATTTCTTGTGCCACTCGGCGGCAGCCTGAACAAATGCGCGGAACAGGGCCCGCGACGCTTCATCGCTGTCGTAGGTGCGCTCCGGGTGCCACTGCACTGCCAACACAAATTGATCGGGCGCCGTTCCTTCGACCGCCTCTTTGACTCCGTCCTCGGGACACCAAGCCACCAGCCTCAACCCATCGCCCAGCGTATCGGGCGCTTGATGATGACTGGAGTTTACCGGCATGACAAGTTGGCTGCCGGCGGCCAGAGCGCCCGCGTCGCGCAAGATTCCCGCCAGCTTCGACTGCGTATCAACCTGCACGCGATGGGCCTGAGCGACGCGGCTCCCAGCGTCGTGCTTGATTTCCCGCGGCAATTCCTGGTCGAGTGTGCCTGTCCGCCACACATTGAGCGATTGCAATCCATAGCAGATGCCAAATACAGGCTTACGCATGTTGTAGGCATCCTGCAGCAGCAATTCATCAGCGTTGTCGCGAAAGGCGTCGGCCGGCGCAGTTTCGGGATGCCGCTGTGAGCCATATTTCTCGGGATCGACATCCGCCGGACTGCCCGGCAGGAGGACGCCATCGCAGCACTTGGCGGCCTGCGCGATCTCCGAGTTGGTAGCATTCGCTGCAATGATGACAGGCGCTCCTCCAGCGGAGCGAACCGCCCACTCATATTGAGGCAATGCGCGTGACACATAGTCCGGTCGAGTCGAGTTGGGAGTTGGAATGGCAATGCGCGGTTTCATATCGGCTCTTTTCGGCGGCGCTACGAGCAAAGGTTTGGGCTTTGCTTCGCCACTCGTTTCCGGCAAAGATGCTGTCTTCGAGCGCGAATAGTACATCTCCGCGATCGCTTGTCGTAGTTGCGTCGTGAGCCTGTCCATGTCACGTACGCGGAGCCCGGTGGTGGGGATCGGTTCCCCGATGATCATCTCCACCACTCCTGGCGACAGATGGAAGCTATTCATGGGCAGCACTCCGTCCGTTCCCACGATTGCAATCGGCACGATCGGCGCTTGCGCCCTGATCGCAACATAGGCTGCGCCCCCCATGAACTCCAGCAGGTGACCGGTGGCGGAGCGCCCGCCCTCAGGAAACACAACCAAGGGAGTGCCGTGGCGTAAGGACTCGCTGGCGTGGGTCAGGCTACGCAGCGAAGCACGCGCATCGCCCGCATCAATGGGGATCTGCCCGGACCGCTTCAAGTGCCAACCGAGAAACGGATAACGGAACAGCTCCTTCTTCGCCATGATACGGAACTGAACAGGCAGCCGGGCGTAAAGCACGGGAATATCCAACGCCGAAAGATGATTAGCAGCGTAGATAGCGGTCTGCGCCGGGTTGATGTGGCCGAGTCCCTCAACCCGCACCGGAACCAGTACCGTCTTCAGTATCATGCGCGCCCAAGTGCGCGCGAACCAGTGCTGTATGCGGCCCTCGCGGTCGGTCAGCGACGAGAGCAACGAAAGCGTCCCCATCACGCCCGTGTACAGATAGACCATCGGCGCGAAAAACAAGTACGAGCGCAGACGGCTCAGCAGCGAGCCCCGGCCCGCTTCGCGGCTTGCGATTTGTGGTGTCGTATCCGTCATCGCATCATGCCGGAATGTTCATCGCAGACATGGCTTCGCCGACCAAGAAAATCGAGCCTGTCACTACGATTATTCCTTGCGGTTGGCTGACCTCGCTTGCACGTAACAGCGCGGCAGTGGCGCCCTGCTCCGCGTAGATCGACGTTCCTGTCCGCGAGGCAGCTTGCACCAGTTCGCCGGTGGTGGCCGTTCGCGGATTGGCAACCGTCGTCACGATCACCTGCTCGGCAATGGGGAACAGTATCTCTGCCATCTCCTGCACAGCCTTGTCGCGCATGGCGGCGAAGACCAGGGTCAACTCGCGACCGGGAAAAGTCTCCGATAGCGCAGATCGCAGGGCCCACGCGCCCGCCGGATTGTGCGCCACATCGAGAACTATCTCGCGTTGGTGAGTGGCTGGCGACGGTGGCAGCACCTGGAAACGGCCCGGCCAGTGGGTCTCGCGAATTCCCTGCTCCACCTGCTTCGGCGTCGCTTTGAACCCAAATTTCGCCAACTCTTCGGCGGTGGTGACCGCCAACGCAAGGTTGCGAAGTTGATGCCGCCCTGCGAACGGCGAGTCCACATCAATCTCTTCGCCCATCACGTCGAGCGGGTAGCGGCTGCGTCCGGGCTCGGGCATCGAACGTCCGGAAAGATACGTCGTGGCGCCTGGCGACACCGGCGGCATATATTTCACGGCGCTTACGCCACGCGCATTCTTCTCCAGAATGGCATGGCCAATCACATCGTTCGCCTGGGGATGTTGCGGCAGCGTGACCACAACGCCATTCCGCCGGATGATACCCGCCTTCTCACCCGCGATTTCAGTGATGGTATCGCCTAGGTATTTCTGATGGTCGAGCGCGATATCGGCGATGACCGAGATCAGCGGCTCGACCACGTTGGTTGCGTCAAGGCGCCCGCCCATGCCCACTTCGAGCACCGCAATCTCGACGCCGATACTGGCAAAATATTCGAACGCCATCACTGTCAGCATCTCGAAGAAGCTCGGGTGCCAGGGGAGCTTGCCGGATCGCAGCAGGTCTTGCACAGTACGTTCGACGCGATTGTGCATTTCGCCGAACTCGGCGTCGGAAATGGCTTCGCCATTGAGGCGAATCCGCTCGTTGATGCGGACCAGGTGCGGCGAGCTATATAGGGCGGTCTTGTATCCGGCAACGCGCAGGATGGAAGACAGGATCGCGGCGGTCGAACCTTTGCCGTTCGTTCCGGCAATCAGCACGCTGGCGAAACGGCGCTCGGGATGTCCTAGGGCGTCCAGCATCTCGCGCACGTAGGTCAAGTCAAACTTATGCGAAGGCGTACTGGCGAGCTCGTGTCCCAGCGCGTAGAGCTGCTCCACGGTGTTTTGGTAACTCATGCGGCAATTTCAGATTACAACATTCGGGAGCCCCGTCGACCCTAAGAACGACCTCGTTGATCACCGATGCTCAGGTCCGATCTCTCCAGTAGCCGGGTCTCCGATGGCCATGAGCAACAGCTGGGACACGAATAAGGGCGAGAGAATCTTGATAGACGATTGCAAATGGAAATTGGTGAAGTAGGAACCGTCGGCAGTCCGACAGATAAGGAGCCCAGCGCTGAGGAGTCTCGCGAATTAGGTTTATTGATCGACTAAACTCGGCCTCGAACCTGACCGCCGCCGCCAGACTACGTTCGCGGTACCACGCCAACGCCGAGAGGTATTCGGTTTCCGCTTCACGGAGAAACTCAATGGGTTTCTTCATGAAGGATTACACGCGCCTTCTTGCGAACCTCAGTCCAGGAAACTGTTTTCGCTCTCCCCGTTCGCAGGTCCTCGAGTCTCCGCGCGATCTCCTCTTGCCAGGCCGCCTCAACGTCCTCGTCCTGAACCAGGTCCAGACTGTCCATCAGGGAACTGGCTAGCTCGGCTCGTTCCTCCAATGGAAGTGTCAAGGCTCTCTTCAATAGTTCGGTGGCTTCTTCACTCATCGCTAAAATTGTACCTCCGGTCCGTTCGATTGTAACGTTAGCTGCGGAGTTCTTCCTTCACTACTTCACTCAGCAGCCTGCGGAAGCACATTTGCGAAACAAGGTCTAGACGTCCCTTAGTTGCTCCTCGGTCATCCCGAAATAGTGCCCCAGTTCATGCATGAGGGTCAGCCGGATTTGTTCGCGCACTTCGGCCTCGGTAGAACAGATTGCTTCAATGTTTCTCTTGTAGAGCACAACGTAATCGGGACTACCGATAGGTCCCTGAAAGACGCTCTTCTTCGTCATCGGCACGCCATGGAACACCCCTAGGACAATGCGCCGAGGCTGGCCGGGCGGTGACAGTGGTGGGTCGGGGGGCAGGTCCTCCACCAGAACGGCAACGTTGCGGATGCGGCGGCGAAACTCTTGCGGCAGAGAGTCCAGGGTCTCCGCGATCACCTTGGTGAAATCCTTGCGCGTGATGCTAAACACAGGGATCTCCTGGCCCGGCGCGGCATCACAATTCTGCCGCTTCCCCTTTCGCAACTGGAGGTTTGAGCCCTCGCTTGTCCAGCTCCTTGGCAAGAGCCATCTTGGCTGCCTCGACGAGATCGGAAGAATCGCTCGCAACCTCCAGCAATTCCTCATTCTCCATCTGCGAGTACGTCGCTGCGTAGTTGAAATCGTCTGGTATCATTCGCCCCCCTTTAGAAATGGAGTTCCCAAGTGTACTGAATCTTCCTGGGTAAGGACACAAAGTTTTTCTTGGAAGTTCGAGGTGGTAGGCGATGTTATGCCAGCTGCTTCTTCACCGCTTCGCTCAGCAGCTTGCCATCCACCCGCGCGTCGCCGAACTTGGCCATGGCGTTCTTCATCACTGTGCCCATGTCCTTCATTGTGGGAGAGCCCATCTCGGCGATGGTGGCGCGGACGGTGGCAACGATCTCCTCTTCCCCGACCGCCTTGGGCATGTAGCCCTCGATGATCGTGATCTCCTCGGCCTCCTTCGCGGCCAGCTCGGGGCGGTTGCCCTTCTCGAACTGCTCGATCGAGTCCTTGCGCTGCTTGATCATGGTGCTGAAGACCTGCAGCTCTTCTTTTTCGTCGAGATCGGCGCGTTTGTCGATTCGCTTGTTTTGCAGCGCGGCTTTCATCATGCGCAGGGTGGAGAGCCGCAGCTCTTCCTTCTTGCGCATGGCATCGACCATGTCTTTTTGCACCCGTTCGGTCAGGCTCATGGCGCAATTATAGGGTAGTCGGTCACATCGATTAGTGATTGGGAACACAGGGTCACTGCTAACTTGGGTGGCTTGCCCAGCCGCGGAAGCCTATGATTAACGTGTCGGCGCTCGTGTGCGCCGGCAATCAACCTGCAGAGGTACTTGCCATGCTACGTAAGACACGGCTATTTACTCCCGGTCCTACTCCTCTTCTTCCAGCCGCTCAAAATGCGATTGCCGCCGCGGACATGCATCACCGCACGGCGGAATTCCGCGAAATCTTCACCCGCACGCTGGCCGACCTTAAGACCTTCATCGGCACCAAGAATGACGTGCTGATTCTCGCCTCCTCCGGCAGTGGCGCCATGGAAGCCTCGGTTTCCAACCTCACTTCCCCCGGCGACAAGGTTGTCGTGCTCACCGCCGGCAAGTTTGGCGAGCGCTGGCGCGATCTCGCCAAGGCCTTCGGCTGCCAGATCGAGCTGATCGAAGTTCCTTATGGGCAGACCTTCGACCTGAGCGAAGTCAAGTCGAAGCTCGATGGCGCGCGCGTGCTTTACATGCAGGCCACGGAGACCTCCACCGGCGCGCGTCACGACGTGAAGGCGTCGCCGCGCTGCTGAAAGGCACCGACACGCTATTTGTGGTCGACGCCATCACCGGACTGGGCACCACCCATTTCGAAGTGGACGACTGGGGCATCGACATCCTCATCGGCGGCTCGCAGAAGGCGGTCATGATTCCGCCGGGGCTGGCCTATCTCTGCGTAAGCGAGCGTGCCTGGCAGCGCATGGAGACTGCCAAGCAGCCGCGCTATTACTTCGATCTGCGCAAGGAGCGCAAGTCGGCGGCGAAGGGCGAATCGGCGTTCACTCCGGCGGTCGCGCTGATTTGCGGACTTGCTGCGGCGCTGGATTACATTCGCCGCTCCGGCAAGGGCAATCTGGCCGACGGGCGCGATGCGCTCATCCACAATGCGGAAACTTCGGCTGCCATGGTTCGCGCCGGAGCGAAGGCTCTGGGACTGAAGCTGTTCGCGCCCACGTGTCCTGCCGCCGCGGTTACGGCGGTGCTGGCGCCGGCGGGCGTGGATTCCAGCGCGATCGTGAAGGAGTTCCGCGAGCGCTTCGCGATGGTCGTCGCCAACGGCCAGGGCGAGATGAAGGGCAAGCTGTTCCGCATCGCCCATCTCGGCTACTACGACTATCTCGACGCCATCGGCGTCATCGGCGCACTGGAGCACGTGCTGCTCAAAGTTGCGCCGTCCCATCACATCGAACTGGGCGCAGGCGTGCGCGCCGTGCAAGAAGTTCTTGCCGGGCAATTCGCCGAGGCGGCTACCGTATGAAAATCGTTGTCGCTGACAAAATCTCTCCTTCCGCGTCCGCCATCTTCGGCGAACACGAAGACTGGACAGTCGTAACCACCGACAAAGAAACTCTCGCCGGTGAACTGGCCACTGCCGACGCCATACTGGTCCGCTCGGCCATGTTCGTCGACGCCGCCATGATGGACAAGGCTCCCAAGCTGCGCGTCATCGGACGCGCCGGCGTAGGCGTCGACAACGTCGATCTCGACGCTGCCACCAAGCGCGGCATCGTGGTGATGAACACCCCGGGCGGCAATGCCGTTGCCGTCGCCGAGCACACCTTCGCTCTCATGCTGGCCCTGGCGCGTCACCTGGTGCGCGCCGACTCGACCATGCATGCCGGCAAGTGGGAGAAGAAGACGCTGCAAGGCACCGAGCTTCGCGGCAAGACGCTGGGCATCGTCGGGCTTGGGCCGGGTCGGAGTCGAAGTCTCCCGTCGCGCGCTCGCCTTCGGCATGAAAGTCGTTGCCCACGATCCCTACGTGGCGCCGAGCCTTGCACAGCAATTGAACATCACGCTGGTTTCGCTCGACGAGGTCTTCGCACAGTCCGACTACATCACGCTGCATGTCGGCCTGACGCCGCAGACGCAGGGCATGATCAACGCCGAGACCATCCGCAAGATGAAGAAGGGCGTGCGCCTGGTCAACTGCGCTCGCGGCGAATTGCTGAATGAGCCGGCCGTTATCGAAGCCCTGCAGTCGGGACAACTGGGCGGCGCCGCGCTGGATGTTTACAGCGACGAGCCGCTGAAAGACTCTCCCCTGGCTACCCTGCCCAACGTGATCCTGACGCCGCACATCGCGGGCTCGACCCACGAGGCGCAGGAAGCCGTCGGCGTGCAGATCGCGCTGCAGGTGCGCGAGTACCTGCTGAAGGGCGTGATCCAGAACGCGGTCAACGTGCCTTCCATCAGCGAGGAAGAGTACCAGGAGATGCTGCCGTACATCGTGCTGGGCGAGCGGCTGGGGGCGTTCCTGGCGCAATCGAGCGAAGGCGGCGTGGAAGAGATGGGCCTCAGCTACAGCGGCGAGATCGCGCGAGTGGAAGACGGCCCTCATCCGCAACGCCGCCGTGGCCGGCGCACTGAACCAGATTGCTCATGCTCACGAGCGGGCGAACCTGGTGAATGCGGCGTCGATCGCCGAGGAGCGGGGCATCCGCCTGACCGAGCGCAAGAAAACGCGCGACGCGGGCGGCGCCGGCCAACGTGCTTCGCATGACCTTCAAGACCGGTCAGCAGGAAAGCACGGTGGCGGGTTGCGTTCAGCCGGGCGGCTTGCCCAGACTGCTGGAAATCGACGGCATTGACGTGGAGGCGCCGCTGGAAGGCAACGTCATCTACCTGCGCAACCTCGACGTGCCCGGCGTCATTGGGCGCGTAGGGACGGTGCTGGGACAGCATAACGTCAACATCGCCAACTTCTCGCTCGGCCGCGGCCGGGATGGGCAGGAGGCGTCGGCAGTCGCGGTGGTGCAGGTGGATGGCGAGATCAGCGAGGCTGTGCTCGACAGCCTTGCGCGGCATCGAGACCATTCTGCTGGCCAAGGCGATTCGTTTCGTGGCACCGCAACCGAAAGCGGTGTCAGCGTGATCGCAAAACAAAGCCGCGCCGGATTCGCTTCCGGCGCGGCAGCTATAATCCTTCCAGTGATGCGCTAGTGCGCAGCCGTGGCCCGTCCCGCGCGTGCGGCAACCGCCAGCCGCACTTCGGCGCGCCGCAGGGCATAGAGCATCGCGTCATAGTCGAGATCGGCGGCGGCCTGCCGCAGCGCTTCCTCAGCCCGGGCCTTGGCTTCCTGCGCCCGCTTCACGTCGATATCCTCGGCGCGCTCGGCGGCGTCGGCCAGAATCGTCACCTTGTCGGGCAGCACCTCGGCAAATCCCCAGGCCACGGCGAGGTACTGCGTCGTCGCCGCCCTGCCCGTAGCTGATCTCGCCGATCGTCAGCTCGGTGATTAGCGGCGCGTGCCCCGGCAAGATGCCGAGTTACCCGTTCTTGCCCGGTATCTGAACCTCGTCCGCATCCTCGCGGACGAGAAGCCTGTCGGGCGTGACGATTTGTAAGTGCAGCGTGTCAGCCATGGCAGATTACGCTGTGCGCCTTCATCTTCTCGGCCTCTTCCAGCACCTCGTCGATCGCGCCCTTCATGTAGAACGCCTGCTCGGGAATGTCGTCGTGCTTGCCGTCGACGATCTCCTGGAAGCTGCGCACCGTGTCGTCGATCTTCACGTAGCGCCCCTTCAGGCCAGTGAACTGCTCGGCCACGAAGAACGGCTGCGAGAGGAACTTCTGGATCTTGCGGGCGCGCGATACCGTGAGCTTCTGATCTTCGCTGAGCTCGTCGATACCCAGAATCGCGATGATGTCCTGCAGGTCCTTGTAGCTCTGCAGAACTCGCTTCACGGCCTGCGCCGTGTTGTAGTGCTGCTCGCCGACGACGCGCGGATCGAGAATGCGCGAGGTCGAAGCCAGCGGATCGACGGCGGGATAAATGCCCAGCTCGGAGATCTGGCGCGAGAGCACCGTGGTCGCGTCCAGGTGAGCGAAGGTCGTCGCCGGCGCCGGATCGGTCAAGTCGTCGGCAGGCACGTAAATGGCCTGCACCGAAGTCACCGAGCCCTTCTTGGTCGAGGTGATGCGCTCCTGCAACTCGCCCATTTCGGTGGCCAGGTTGGGCTGATATCCCACGGCGGAAGGCATGCGGCCCAGCAGCGTGGACACTTCCGAACCCGCCTGCGTGAAGCGGAAAATGTTGTCGATGAAGAGCAGCGTGTCGGAACCTTCTTCGTCGCGGAAGTACTCGGCGACGGTGAGCGCGGTCAGGGCGACGCGCAGACGCGCTCCGGGCGGCTCGGTCATCTGGCCGTAGATCAGTGCGGCCTTCGACTTCGCGGGCTCTTTGATGTTGACGACGCCCGACTCCTGCATTTCCAGCCAGAGATCGTTGCCCTCGCGGGTGCGCTCGCCCACGCCGGCGAACACGGAGAAGCCGCCGTGCTTGAGGGCGACGTTGTTGATGAGCTCCATGATGACGACGGTCTTGCCGACGCCGGCGCCACCGAACAGGCCGATCTTGCCGCCCTTCAGGAAGGGCTGGATCAGGTCGATGACCTTCACGCCGGTCTCGAACATCTCCATCGAGGTGGACTGCTCGTCGAATGCAGGCGCCTCGCGATGGATGGGCATACGCTTCTCGCACGGCACCGGGCCGAGCTTGTCCACCGGCTCGCCGATGACGTTGAGCACGCGGCCAAGTGTCCCCCGCCCAACGGGCACCGTGATGGGGCCGCCCAGGTCGATGGCCTTCATGCCGCGCACCATGCCCTCGGTGGGCTCCATGGCGACGCAGCGCACGCGGCCTTCACCGAGTTGCTGCTCCACTTCGAGGATGACGTTGATGGGCGCGGGAACGTTGAAGCCGTCGCTGGTAACGCGCAGCGCCGAATAGATAGGCGGCAACGCCTTCTCGGAGAACTGCACGTCCACCGCGGGACCCGCGATCTGAATTATGTGTCCGATATTTTCTGCCATAAACCTAGCTTTCAGCTGTCAGCTTTCAGCCGTCAGCGAAACCTCTCGTGGCGTTCGTTGGTTTAACGAACGTAATCCGCCGTGACAGATCAAATGACTTTGCCGGGCCGCCTTAGCTGAAAGCTGACAACTGAAGGCTGACGGCTCCTACAGCGCTGCTGCGCCGCTGACGATCTCGATAATCTCTTTGGTGATCGCCGCCTGGCGCGCCCGGTTCATGGTCAGCGTCAGGGAGTCGATCACGTCGTTGGCATTGTTGGTCGCCGAATCCATCGCGGTCATGCGGGCAGCATTCTCAGCCGCAACCGACTCCAGCATGGCCTGAAAAATCTGCAAGACAACGTAGCGCGGCAACATGCCCGGAAGATCTCTTCCGCCGGCTGTTCGTAAATGTAATCCACGTCAGGCGCGGGAAATTCTTTTGCGTGCCGCTCCGCCTCAGTTTCCTCGGGCTCCTTCAGGCTGATGCCCGCCGCCTTGGCGGCCTCGCCCATGCGCTCGCGCTCCTCCAGCGTGAACTCTTCGGTCAGCAGAACTTCGCGGCGGCCGATCTCCTGCACCGGCAAGATGCGTTGCGCGATGAGCCGCTGCGAGATCACCGACTTAAATTCGTTGTAGATCACGTACACCGAATCGATCTCGGCATCGTCGTAGGCCCGGATTACCCTCTCGACGATCTCGGCAACAGCCTCGTACTCCAGTTTGCCGAGAAGGTTCAGGTGTTCGCCAACGATCTGGATCCGGCCGGCACGCGTCGTACTTCCGGGGGCCGCCACTGGATAGCGACGCCGCATGTAGTCGCGACCCTTGCGACCCACGGCGGCGATACTGATGTTCTTGTCCTTGAAGAACTCCAGGAACTTGGCCGCCGCTTTCAATACATTGGAGTTGAAGGCGCCGGCCAGTCCGCGGTCGCCCGTAACCAGCACAAGCAGGATGTTCTGCTCTGGCCGTTGCGCCAACAGCGGATGTTTGGGCTCACCCGTCTTCTCGTCGACAAGATCGGTGCGGCTGACCAGCGAGCGCAACACGTTGGTGATCATCAGCGAGTAAGGCCGCGCCGCCAGTGCCCGCTCCTGGGCGCGACGCAGCTTGGCCGCCGAGACCATTTTCATGGCTTTGGTGATCTGCCGCGTGTTTTTCACGCTGCGAATGCGCCGCCGAATGTCGCGTATGTTCGCCATGTGATCTTAGGCGCTCGCCGTCGCTACAGTCTGACGCTCGCTGGCGAAGCGTTCCTTGAATTCCTTGATGACTTTGGTCAGCGCGCCGCGCAGATCGTCATCGAGGACCTTCTTTTCCTCGATTGACTTCAGCACTCCAGGATTTGTGGTCTCCACGTAGTTGTAAAGACCCTTTTCGAACTCGCCCAGCTGATCAACCGGCATATCGTCGAGCAGGCCCTGGGTCCCGGCGTAGATGATGAGAATCTGCTTGGAGAACGGCAGTGGCTGATACTGGCCCTGCTTCAGAATTTCGGTGAGACGACTACCACGAGCAAGCTGCGCTTGCGTCGCCTTATCGAGATCGCTACCGAACTGCGAGAATGCGGCCAGTTCGCGGTACTGCGCGAGGTCCAATCGCAACGTGCCCGCAACCTGTCGCATGGCCTTGATCTGGGCGCTACCGCCGACGCGGCTGACCGACAAGCCGACGTTGACAGCCGGGCGCACGCCGGAGTTAAACAGATCGGTCTCAAGATAAATCTGGCCGTCGGTGATGGAGATAACGTTGGTCGGGATATAGGCCGAAACGTCGCCTGCCTGCGTTTCAATGATGGGTAGAGCGGTCAGCGAACCACCACCAAGCTCATTGTTGAGCTTCGCGGCGCGCTCCAGCAGGCGAGAGTGGAGATAGAACACGTCGCCGGGATAGGCTTCGCGTCCCGGCGGACGGCGCAACAGCAACGAGATTTCGCGGTAGGCGACGGCGTGCTTAGATAAATCGTCGTAGATGCACAGCGCGTGCTTCCCGTTGTCGCGGAAGTACTCGCCCATGGCGCAGGCGGCGTAGGGTGCGATGTACTGCATGGGAGCGGGATCGGACGCAGACGCGGAGACCACGATGGTGTATTCCATGGCGCCGAAATCTTCCAACGTCTTCACCACTTGCGCAACCGAGGAACGCTTCTGACCGATGGCGCAGTAAATACAGATGAGGTCGCGGCCCTTGCTGTTGATGATAGTGTCGAGCGCGACCGCGGTCTTGCCGGTCTGACGGTCGCCAATAATCAGTTCTCGCTGGCCGCGCCCGATGGGAATCATCGAGTCGATGGCCTTCAGTCCGGTGGCCATGGGCTCTTTCACCGGCTGGCGGTCAATGACGCCGGGCGCGAGACGTTCTACCGGAATGTACTTGTCGGTGTTGACCGGGCCTTTGTCGTCAATGGGCACGCCGAGTCCGTTGACCACGCGGCCGATCATGGCATCGCCTACCGGCACGCTCATGATGCGGCCGGTGCGCTTTACTTCGTCACCCTCTTCCACTTCCGTGTATTCGCCCAGCAGCACCACTCCGACCTGGTCTTCTTCCAAGTTCATAGCGAGGCCCGCAACATTGTGGGGGAAAGAGAGAAGTTCGCCCGCCATGACCTTGTCGAGCCCATAAACGCGGGCGATGCCATCGCCAATGGACATCACGGTGCCCACTTCATCGACGGCGATCTTGGTTTCGTAGTTTTCGATCTGCTCGCGGATGAGTTTTGTGATCTCGTCTGCTTTGATCTGCGCCATAGAATACCGTTCCAGTCCCTGCTGAAGCGTGAAAAGTGCCTGGCGCTTGGCAGGGTTAAAGTAATGCCCCTTCGAGCTTTCAAATTGCACCGCAGTCTTACGCGGTACTGAGCTCCTGCTTTATCTTCTCCAGCTGCCCGCGGACCGAGCCGTCATAAATCGTGCTCCCCACGCGAACTAGAACCCCGCCCAGGAGCTCGGAATTGGAGGAATAATGCGCCCGAACTTTCTTGCCTGTCAGGCGCTCCAATTGCGATTCCAACTCGCGCTTCCCGTCTGCCGAAAGCGGACGCGCGCTGGAGATTTCTGCCTCAGCCAATCCCAACTGGGCGTTCAGTTCACTGTCAAACTGTTTCGTCACGTCCTCCAGCATCGCAATACGCCGATGATCGATAAGGATCGCGACGAAATTGCGAATCGGCTTGGCCGCGCCAATCTGCCGAACGATGGCATCCAGAACGGCGCGTTTTTGTTCCGCGGAGATGGCTGGTGATTCCCACACGCGGCGCAATTCGTTGCTTTCGTGAACCGCATTCACGATGGCATTTAATTGCTGCCGGGCGACGTCTGGATCAGTCTTCTGCTCGAGGACAACCTCAACCAAGGCGCGGGCGTACCGGCTGGCAATGGCGGCCATTACTTATTTGCCGTCCTTTCCCAGTTGGCCCACAAATTCACGCAGCAGCGCCTGATCCGTAGCCTCGTCCACTTTGATCTTGCGCGATGCCAGGTCAACCGCTAGCGTGGCGGCGTAGGTCTTCAATTCGCGGCGGGCATTGCGCGCGATGGCGCCAATCTCGGTCTCAACACCTTCCAACACCTTACGCTTGTCTTCCTCCGCGGCTTGGCGTATTCGCGCTTCTTCCGCCGCAGCCTCGCTTTCGGCCGACGCCCGAATCTCCGCAACTTCGGTGTCCAACTTCGCCAGGCGAGCTTCGATGTCGCTCAAGCGCCGAGCCGCTTCGGCGCTTGCCGCCTGCGCCTCGCGTATCCCCTTCTGAATGGCTTGGGTGCGATCGCGGAACATCTGCGGCACAGACGACCGGAAAAGCATGACGAAGAACAGTATGACCAGAACAAAATTGAGAAACCAGAAAACCAGATAGCTGGCGCGCGGGCTAAGTCCCACGTGATGGCCTATCCAAACGACAGATTTGGAATACTTAAATTGCGTATTTTCTTCGTGCTCCCCAACTTCGCCCTCGGCGGCGCCAGTCAGTTCCTCACCGGTCATCGTGTCGGGATTTTGTGAGGGCGGCTGCTGGGCAGAAGGTGCCTGCTTTTGACTGGCAGACGATGAGGAAGAGGAAGATCCCGCAGGCTGCTGCGCGGCCAGGACGCCGAACGCAAGAACCACGAACAGAAATCTCAGGGCGGCGCGGAGGATTGCAAGCTTCATCACGGTTGACCGCCTACCGCGGGGGCGAGACCGGCAGGCCGCAGAATCGTGCTGATGATCTCCGCCGCGAGTCTCTCGGTTTCCCCTTGCAATCCCGCTCGCGCCGCGGTCATGTCCTGCTCAATGGCGGCCCGGGCTTCGCGGACTTGTTGCTGGGCGAGAGTGCGCGCCTCTAAAACAGCTTCAGCCCGAGCTTGCTGGGCCCGCTGGCGACGCGCCTCCTGCGCCTTGAAGATGGTCAGGCGCGCCTCGCGCAAGCTCTGCTCGTACTCCTGGGCCCTGGCTTCCGCCGCGGCTATGTCCGCGCGCGCTTTCAGGAAAGCTCCCTCGGTGCGCTCGCGACGCTCTTCCAGGACACGTTTCAGCGGCTTGTGGACCAGTACGCTGTAAATGGCATACAACGACAGCAGAATCACAATGGTCGGAATGGCTCCGAGCAGTAATTCCCCTACCTGTTTGAGAGTCTGATCCATTCCTTGTTCGTGAATGCCTAAGACTGAAGACGCACAGAGGGCGCTAAGGCTACAACTGGAACTATTGAAACTAACAGAGCTTCAGCCTCAATGTCAACGAAGCCACCGTTGTGTTGGTAGTCCGCAATTTCCCGGAACGGGCCTCTGGCGGATGTTAATTCGAATTCGCAAATCAGCGATCCAAGTAGCTCGGACGCCAGTTGTGGCCAGGGAGGTGGTCCGTTCGGACCCTTCTCGCAATTTATCTTGATCGATCAGTTCACCTCTCGGCGCCGGTGGGCTTGATGAGTAACCAAACGCCGGACTGACGCATCGTAATTGTGTCGCCAACTGGCAGGAAACACCGAATGCGGAAGGAAGAAAATGTGTTATCTCCTGTTCAAGGGCTACTGGTAGAGCGCTGGCCCCACTCCGTTTCTCCAACTACGGACTGCTTTTCACGAATTCCGGTTGCTTACCTTGGCCCCAGGGATCGTACGTCTGCACGAAAATCATACGGTCGCGAATGGTGGGATGGTTCCATGCCCAGAACTCTGCGAGCTTGCCGACGTAGGGATAGTCGAGTGAGCGCTCGCCCAGGATTTGAAACGCCTGCGCTGCCGATAGCTGCGGATCTGGCACCAGTCCATGAATGACCTCCAGCCCGTACTGATCGGCCTGATGCTCATAATGGCGCGACACCGCATTGAAAGCGGGCGTAGCCAGGAACGTGAGCACCGAGATAACGAGGAACAACAATGGTAGAGAAGCCCAGTCGCCTAAATCCCCTATGCCCCATCGCGCTCCGAAGCGCGCCACCATCCAGTTAACCAGTCGATAGCCCAGATAGAACAACACCAAGAGTTGCAGCAGGATAATCGCCAGTTCCTTGAGAATGTGGCCGAGCACGTAATGCCCCATCTCGTGCCCAAACACAAACAGGGTTTGCGGGATGGTCATGTGCTCCATCGTGGTGTCCCACACAACGACCCGCTTGGTGGCTCCGAAGCCGGTGACGTAAGCGTTCAACTCGGTGGTCTTCTCGCTGGCCTTCATCTCGAACATCCGTTCCGGAGGGATGTTCATTCCTCCGCGGTGCACGACTCGCTCGATCTGCGCGACCAGGTCAGCGTGATGGCCGGTGAGCGGCTCGAATTTGTTGAATAGCGGCTCAATCCAGACTGGCGCGATGAAGAGCACAAAGACGACGATGGGGATGATTGCCAGCCAGAAGTAGAACCACCAGCGGCGAGGGCTGTGGCGTAGCACCGCATAAAGTATCCATCCCACGATGGCGGCGAACAGACATCCCAGCAGAAGGGCCTTCCCCCAGTCTCCGAACCAGGAACCCCACGGTTGAACGGAAAGCCCGTACTTAAGACTGACGTGATGCTCGTAACTGTCGAATGGAAGCTGGGTCAATTCGAGTACAAGCACAAACACCGACATCACGATGGCCGCCTGCACCACTCGAAATCGAGACAGGCTGGTTGCCAGATTACGCAGCCGGACGCCGAACCTGGTTCTCAGCATGAGGTAGAGCACCAGGAAGCTCCAAACCGTGGTCACGAAGTAGAGAGTGCCGTTCAGCAAGTAAAGCGCGTAAGCTTTCTCCAGTTTGTCTGGCGGCAGAGTGTATTGCAGCAGCGGGCGGGAGGAGTCAGGACTGGCTGCAGGTTGCAAACTCTGCGCCGCCGCGCCCGTAGCCGGAAACGCGAAGACTACCAGTCCGGACAGAAGGCACCAGACCACCAACGCACATAGTCGCATCGAAGCCATGAGTGCTCCTTTAGAAGCGCGGAGTGTAGCACTGGCAGGCGAAGGCCGGCAATAAAGCACCTCGCGCGGGGGGACAAACGGGGATTTCACGGCTCATCCTCCTTATTTTCAGGCAGTTGAGAGCCATCGCCAAATATCCGCAACTACTGAAAAAACAGCAAGTTATGCGGATTTGTCCTTGACATTTCCACAGCGCGGCGTAGCATAAAGGTATCACCTCCGATCCATTTCAGGATCGAATGGGCCCGAGGCCAAGGAAGTGTCACCGCTCCTTGGCAGCGGGCCCATTTAATTTCTCCCGTTCCCGCTCCTCCCAACCGCATTCCCCAAGCCCAAGTACAATTGACGATCGGTAAATCTGACATTGTCTCTCAATTGATGAATTCAAAGCTTCTGTTTGCCTTGGGGCTCTTTTTTTGCCTGACGCCATGGGCGTCACCGCCGCTGGCTTTGCTCGCCGGCCTTATCTTCGGCGCAATCGCCACCCATCCCTATAAGGACGAGTCCAGAACCCTCTCCAGGGTTTTGCTGCAGTCGGCCGTCGTGGGGTTGGGCTTCGGGATGAACCTGCAAGAGGTGGTGCATGCCGGCCGCAGCGGATTCCTCTACACCGCACTGAGTATCGCCTTCGCGATGCTCGTGGGGACCCTGTTGGGCAAGCTGATCGTCAGTGCCGACTCGGCCCGCATTCCTCATCTCCACTGGCACCGCGATTTGTGGCGGCAGTGCGATCGCAGCCGTCGGTCCAATAACAGGTGCAACCGAAGACGAGATGTCGGTTTCGCTGGGAACGATTTTTGTGTTGAACTCTGTCGCATTGCTAACGTTTCCCGCGATCGGCCTGTGGCTGAAGCTTTCGCAGACGCAGTTTGGATTGTGGGCTGCCTTGGCGATCCACGATACCAGTTCGGTAGTTGGAGCCGCCGCCAAGTATGGGGCGGTGGCATTGGCTGTCGGAACTACGGTGAAGCTGGCGCGCGCACTCTGGATCGTGCCGTTATCGATTGGAACAGCAGCGGTCAAGGGCAGCAAGACGCGCATCCGATGGCCGTGGTTCATCCTGTTTTTCTGTCTGGCGGCGGTGGCAAACACGTATTTCTTCCCTGGAGCCATCGCGTACAAATTCCTGAGTAACGCGGGCAAGCTAATGCTGATCATCACGCTGTTCTTGATCGGCGCCAGCCTTTCGCCGGCAGCTTTGCGCAAGGTCGGCCCGCGTCCGTTGTTGCAAGGGGTGCTTTTGTGGATCGTAGTTGCTGTGGCCAGCTTGCTGGCGATCCGCGCTGGCTGGATTCGAATCTAGTTTGCTGGAAGGAACTTCTCGCTTGAAGGTCTCCTCTCGTAGTCGAGTGCGTTCTATCTCGATTTCTCTTGTTGCGCTGCTCACCTTTGCTTTTGCGGTTTCTGCCGCCACTCAGACCGCGCTCCCGCTCAGGCTGAGCCTGCAGCATCGGGGGTCCAGGCCAGTCCGCCTCGCCCGAAGTGGTTGCAAGCGCCGGGTCTGGTTTGTGCGCGACTTGTGTCCGCCAAAACCTTGAGTACCTTGCCGGGCCCAGCTGCATGGCCGCGGCAGCGGCACCAGCGACGAATACCACGCCGCGGAGTTCATCGCTCGGAAAGCTCAAGCAGTATGGGATTGCGCCGGCGGCGGAGAACGGGCAGTACATCCAAACCGCGAGCTTGCAATCGCGAGCGGTGACCAAGAGCCCGGTGCTCTCATTCGACCACGGGAAGTCCCGCAAGTCCGCAAACCATCGCGTGGACACATGGAAAACAGATTGCCGTCTTGCGGCTCTCGGAACCAAATGCGCAGGGGCCTTTGCATAAGTTGGACTTGGAGAATGTTGGATCTTCAGCAGCCTCGCTGAAGAATGGCGCCGCAGTGTTGCTGAAGATAAAACCCTGACATCAGCATGAACGACTATCGGATGATGCTGGGGCCTTACCTGGAGAGCAAGGCCGCGATCGTGATCGTTCCCGAAGTCTCCTCTGTGAAGGCGCTGTTCGATCGGCTGTCGAAGGAAATGCCGAAGGTGACGGAGAAGATGGGCAAAGCGAGCGCTCCCGGCCCCGCTGTCGTTTTCGCCAATCCTGACGCGGCGAAGCAGCTCTGGGCGCTGCCCGACGAAACGCTCGTCAAACTGCGCTCTGGAATGACCCCGTGGAAGACTTCGCATACCTGGAATGTGCTTGGCAAGATTGTAGGAACGAGCGAGAAGGACGAAGTAGTCCTGCTCAGCGCTCACCTTGATCACCTGGGAGTGAAGGACGGCAAGACCTATCCCGGCGCGGATGACGACGCCTCCGGCACCGTGGCCGTGATGGAACTGGCGCGCGCGCTGGCGGCAGAACCGAAGCCGAGCCGCACCGTGGTGTTTGCGCTGTGGGGCAGCGAAGAGAAGGGCATGGTTGGGCTCGCGGTATTTCCTGAAGAACCCGACTCTTGAGTTGAAGAACATCGTGGCGAACCTGGAGTTCGAGATGATTGCCCGTCCGGACCCGAAGGTGGAACGCGACCAGCTATGGCTCTCGGGTTGGGAGCGCACTGATCTCGGGCCACAGCTCGCCGAACACGGAGCCCAGTTGGTCGGCGACCCGCACCTTGACCAAAGCTTTTTTACCCGGTCGGACAATTATCCGCTGGCGAAGGAGGGAATCGTGGCGCAGACAGTATCGAGCTTCGGCTTGCACAAGGACTATCACCAGCCAACGGATACTCTGGCGAAGGTCGACTGGCAGCACCTGGATAACGCCATAGCGTCCATGATCGGGCCGGTGACTTGGCTGGCGAACAGCGACTTTGTGCCAAAGTGGAATGAAGGGAAGAAGCCGTAAGGCCAGTGGTTAGGGGTTAGCTATTTCTTATCGGCCACGAGCTTCGTGACGCTTTCGAGTTGATCGCCAAGGATGCTCAAAGCCTTGAGCACTACATTATCCGAACCTTTGATCGCTTCAAGACTTGTAGTTGTCTCGCCAGTTTGAAGGCGTGTGTCTGATGGCGCGTCCATCAGAGATTTTGCGAATTGGCGCTTCGCATCAACATCATTCAATTGATCAAAGATGGAATAGGCAATTCGGCTGGCGTTCGCTCGTCTTTGCAATTCAAGGAAATACTTAAGATCTTCAACTCCAATGCGATACTGCTGTAAGAAAAACCCCGCGAGTAATTCGATGAATAGTAGAATCGAGACCCTCGGAACCATCTCTGACCAGATATGGGTCTTGTCAAAGTTGGCACCCTTGATGAAGAAGCTGTAGTACCAAATTAATAGCCCAACCAGTCCAACAAGGACGCCGAGAATAAGGTGAGTGTTGATGCGGCGTTCCATCTTCTCCGCGAGTTTAGCCGCGGACCGCGCCGAAGAATAGAGTACCGTATTAGCCGTTTCGTACTTCGACCCTGTCGTGGATCCGAGAAGTGATGAAACATCGTCAGCCATCCTGAAAGGTTCGCTCTTGCCCGCAACATCGACACCCCCTCCTACTTACCACTACAGTCCGCTGGGTTGCGACAGGGCAGGGTTCCGGCAGCCCGACGGCGAGCCGCTGCAAATGATCCGAACGGAGCCAGCAAAAGCTGAAAAGGGGTGATTTCAAACGAAGTTCCATAATAAACAAAGAACATGAAGATGAAAGAAACCACCGCAAAAAGTGCAAGTACGGGCATTCGCTCCGCGAGAAAGTAGATAAAATTTTCGCGCAAACCATATTTGCGGATGGGCGCGTACTCGTGTACAAGAACCAGATGTAGACCAGAATTACAAAGCCCTCCACCAAAAACGCCTCGAAAAGGAATCGATAATGGCGCCGTAGGCGAAGGCGAGCGGGCTGGATGGTCCCGTTCGGTAACTCCTGGCCAGCAACAGAGCTGTCGTGATGGAAAAGCTCCGGCATTTTAGTCTTCTTTCATCGAAGATAGAGGCAGCGTACTCCAAGAGCGCAAAAATGTGTAGGGAAAAGAAAGCTTATCCCTCTAGCTGTCATCCTTTGACGACTTCTAGCACTTGCGAGAGCTCTTCCCACTCCTCCATCAGCGGTCCCAGATCAGTGCGACGCTTGGCCAGCAAGGCCGTCCACCGCGCGGTCTGTTCCGCGCTTACAAATGACTGCAACTCACGCTCACACTCGGCGATCCCGCTCTCCAGTTGCGCGATCTCTTCCTCGACTTGCTTGCAGCGCTCTTCCATTTGCTTGCGCTTGATCGGGTTTACGCGCTTGCGGGATGGCGACTTCTGTTCCTCATAGCCGGGCACGTCTGACAAAGTAGGAGACCAGTTACCAGCTCCATTTCCCGGAGCGGCAGCGTCATCCGCTACGCCGGCCCGCTGCTTGCGCCAAAGATAATCTTCGTAATTGCCGGGGAAAACCTCCACCCGGCCATCGCCGATTTCGAAGACACGAGTAGCCAGCTTGTCAATGAAGTAGCGATCGTGCGAGACGAAAACCACGGTGCCGTTGTATTTCTCCAGCGACTCCAGCAGCACATCTTTGGCCCGCAAATCAAGATGGTTCGTGGGCTCGTCCAGCAGCAGGAAGTTCGACGGATGTAGCAACATGCGGGCCAGCGCATAGCGGTTGCGCTCACCGCCCGAAAGCACGCCGATCGGCTTAAACACGTCATCTTCGGAAAAGAGAAAGCACCCCAGCACGCCACGCAGTTCCGTCATTGACTTCTGCCCTGCTACATCAGAGAGGTCGTCAAGCATGCGCCGAGTGGGATCGAGTTCCTTGTACTGGTCCTGTGCAAAATAATCCGGCTCCACGTTGTGACCCAGCTGCAGGGTGCCTGCTGTGAGTGGCTCGATGCCGGCGAGGAGCTTGATCAGCGTGGATTTGCCTGCCCCGTTCACTCCGACCAGTGCAATGCGATCTCCACGCTGGATGGTGAAGTCCACGTCGCGGAAGACTTCCTTCGCACCATAGCTCTTCGCTACCCCCGCGCATTCAACGACTGCGCGGCCGCTGGGGTTTGGCTGGGGAAAGCTGAAATGGATGGTTCGCTCGTCCGGTGGAATCTCGATGCGCTCGATCTTCTCGAGTTCCTTGATACGGCTCTGCACCTGCTTCGCCTTGGTCGCCTGCGCCCGAAAGCGATTGATAAACGCCTCAAGCTGCTCGATGCGCTCGCGCTGATTTTTGTACGCGGCCACCAGCGAGTCGCGGCGCTCCTGCTTCTGTTGCAGGTACTTCTCGTAATTTCCACTGTAGAACTGCACCCGCTTGTTCCATATTTCGACGATGCGGTCCACAGTTACATCGAGGAAGTAGCGGTCGTGCGAGATCAGCAAATACGCATACGGATATTGCAGGAGGTATTGTTCCAGCCAGTTGCGGGTTTCGAGATCGAGATGGTTGGTGGGCTCGTCGAGCAGCAGCAGGTTGGGTTTGGCCAGCAGCAGCTTGGCGAGGGCGATGCGCATCTGCCAGCCGCCGGAAAACTCTTCCGTCTGCCGCGTCCAGTCTTCCTTGCGAAAGCCTAGGCCGTCGAGTACGGTGCCGACTTGCGAATCGAGGGCGTAACCGTCGCGCACCCGAAACTCGCCGGTAATGCGCTGATAACGGTCAGCCACTTGCGCGTATTCGCTGGAAGTGTGGTCCAGGTCGCCCATCTTGTGGGCCAACTCTTCCATCTCCTGCTCCATTGAGCGCAAGTCGCTGAACACCGACATGCATTCGTCGAACACAGTGCGGCCGGAGAGTTGCAGACCATCCTGCGGCAGATAGCCGAAGGTCATGTTCTTAGCGGCGGTGACGGAGCCGTAGTCGAGCGACTCGAGGCCGCCCAGGATCTTGAGTAGAGTTGATTTGCCCGTGCCGTTGGCGCCTACTAACCCAACGCGATCGCGCGGGGTGATGAGCCAATCAAGATCATTGAAGAGGAGCTTGGGACCGAAGCGTTTCCCGGCGGAAGAAAGCTGAATCATGGCGAGGCGTTAGTTGCTCTTCTTCTGGCCCCGCAGAATGCGATCGTCGATGGGTTTGCGGCCGGCGAAACCCTCCTCGGTGCCATGCCAATGCGTCAGCTTCTTTTCCCCCAGCTTCCAGCAGAGCAGGATGACCTCATCCCCCACGATGCAGGGAAAGTCGAGCAGGCCGATATCGAGGTCTTTCACCTGGACGCCGGTGGCGTCGATTTCGGCGACGGCATCCTTGGCGCGCTGTATGGCCTTCTCGCGCTCAGCCTTGCGCCGGGCCACCGAGACGACATCAACCAACGTGCCCCCGTTAATGAAGATGCGGTTGGCCAGCGATTGCAACTCGCCATCAACCTCTTCGATCAGCGCCTTGGCCTGCATGGCGGAGCGCAGCAGCGACTCCAGCACCGGCAGAAGAGTCTCGGCTTCCGAAACTGTGAACGTGCGTGCCATATCTCTACTTCCCAGTTTGGCTTGATTGTATGCTTCGAGGCGATTCGCCATGCGACGCCGGTACGCCCGCAGGTCCGACCAATACCGCGGAACGCGACGCCAATACTTTTCCCGGGGACGCTTGCGAATGATCACTGTATCTCTAACATTCTATCAAGCGCCACGCGTGCCCACCTCTTCACGTTGTCTTTTACCTTGATCTGGTTGACGATGTTGCCGTCCACCAGGTTTTCCAGCGCCCAGCACAGATGCTGCGGCGAGATACGGAACATAGTTGTGCACAGGCAGCCGGAATCGTCGAGCGTGATCACGCGCTTGTCTGGATTCTCCTTCGCCAGGCGGTTTATCAGATGAATCTCCGTTCCGATGGCGAACGACGATCCTGCCGGCGCTTGCCGCACAACTTTGATGAGATAGTCGGTCGAGCCGATTCCATCAGCCTTCTGGCAGACTTCCCAACGGCACTCGGGATGGACAATGACCTGAATGCCGGGATACTTCGCCCTCACTTTGTCCACATGCTCCGGAAGGAAACGCTGGTGCACCGAGCAGTGGCCCTTCCACAGAATGGCTTTAGCTTTGCGCAGGCGCTCGGCAGTCTGTCCGCCTTGCAGCATGTAGGGGTCCCAAACCACCATCTCATCCAACGGAATTCCGCGCGCGTAACCCGTGTTGCGGCCGAGATGCTGATCGGGCAGGAAGAAAATCTTGCCGTTGCGGCGCAACGCCCACTCAAATGCGCCCTTGGCGTTAGAGGAGGTGCAGACCATGCCTCCACGCTCCCCACAGAATGCCTTGATGGCCGCGGTGGAGTTCATGTAGGTGATTGGCGTGATGCCGCTGCCCTCGTCATCGGTCACGCCAAGATTGACCAGTTGCTCCCAAGCGTCTTCCACTTGCGAGATCTCGGCCATATCGGCCATGGAGCAACCGGCGTTCAAGTCGGGCAGGACGACCGCTTGTCCCGGTCGCGCCAGAATGTCAGCGCTCTCGGCCATGAAGTGCACGCCGCAGAAGACGATGTAGCTGCCTTTGGCTTGCGCCGCCATCTGCGACAGGCGATAGGAATCGCCACGGCAATCGGCGAAGCGCACGACTTCATCGCGCTGATAATGATGGCCTAGAATGATGCACTCGCTGCCCAAGGTCGCTTTGGCAGCCGCAATACGGCCGTCCATGGAGCTATCGGGGAGTACTAGATAGTTTTCGAGCGAGCAGGATACCGCTTCGATAATCGGTGCTGTAGCCACTTTTTGTCTCTGCCTTCAGTTCCAGCCGCGCGGCTCCGTGTTGATGGGAAACTCACGCCCCGGAACGGGGATGTTGAAAGCTGACTCGCGGCTCCAGTAGATCCACTACGCGTACTGCGCCCGACCTACGGGGATGTTGAAGCTGCAAGTTGACGCTTCTTTACAACTCACTTCATTCGATGACTTGGACAGCGCATGCGTTACAAAAATGAGAACCGCGCCTCACCCGGCGCTGTGACAAGGATCGAATGAATCTATTGTGGCGCGTTGGAGGGGTTATTGCAAGAGCAGAAACAGACATTCCGTGACGGCTCGTCGTTAACAAACAGCTCTTGACCAGCGTGACGGTCAGCAGTCTAATCAAGGGTCCGAATACTCAGGATTGCAACTGGCAGAGCAGCCAAGTCGCTTTGTTTAAAGGGAGGACTGATGAAGGCCAGGATATTTATTGGCTCCTCGCTTGAAGCGGTGAGCGCAGCAGATAAGGTACGGGAGCACTTCCAAGGGCGTTACGACGTGATTATTTGGAACAGGAACGTCTTCATGCCAGGTGAGGGCTTCTTGGACTCGCTCTTAAGAACCGCCGAGCTTTGTAATTTCGGCATTTTCGTATTCGCTCCAAACGATGTGATTACCATGCGAGGCACGACCGAGCCCGTGGTTCGGGACAACGTTTTGTTCGAATGTGGCATGTTCTTCGGAAAGTTGGGAAGACACAGGAGTTTCTTTATAGCTTCGCGCGATGCAAAGGTTCACTTGCCGAGTGATCTAGCTGGGATCGCTCCCGCCTATTACGTAGGCGGGAACCGCGGTATTGCTGATGCGTGTTCAGCAATCGAGAAACGGATCAAGAAGGAAATGCACGCACACGAATCAGTGTCCCTCAATGGCACGTGGTTGCAGACGTGGTCAGTGATCGGCACGACCCGTTTCCCAAAAAAGAATCGAGCCCCGGCAGAGGTGCTGCATTTAGGCAGTCGGTTTCTGGCCAGTTGCGATTATCGACTTCATCCCTTCTGGGTAATTGGAACTGTGGAAGGTGGGTTTATTACTGGCACATGGGGTTCCAAGGCGGAGGGTCTCGGCTATTTTGGAGCGTTTCAAGTTAGAATGCACCCTTTGGGAGATAGGCTGGAAGGTGTAGTCGTTGGCTTCCGTCAAACGGGGGAGATCGCAACCGGAACCTGGCTTTGGGAGCGCCCCGAGCCGTCCGAGGGGCCCCAATTGAGGCGGACACCTAGAGATGCAATCGTGACAAAGCCTGCGAGGCGGAGCTCTGCACTGAAACATCTATTGTCTGGAATCTCGCCTAAGAATGTCCACGCTGAAGTTGACTGGGGAAAACTGAAGGGCAGGGAGGCTTGGTAATGCCCCTTGAATCCCGAGTAGATTGCCTAGTCGCTGACCGCTAACCCCCGATATGCACCATGGTTCTTGACGCCGGAATGAAGCCCGGCTCTCCGATGTGGTGGCGCTCTTCCTTGTGCTCGACGGCTTGAAGAATGAAGTCGACCATCTCTTCGTCGCTGGCGCCCCGCACCATCAAAGCAGCCAGGTCGTGTTCTCGGACTGAGAACAAGCAGGTGCGGATCTTGCCGTCGGAGGTGATGCGAATGCGGCTGCAATGGCCGCAAAATGGGTGCGACACCGGCGCGATGATGCCGATCTCGCCGACACCGTCCTCGAAGACATAGCGGCGCGCCGTCTCGCTGCGCGCGTGGCCGACTTCGCGCAGCGGCATGAAGTCGGCCATGCGGCGCACGATTTCGTCGAGGGTCACGACAATCTCCGGCGACCAGACGCGATCTTCTTCCAGCGGCATGAATTCGATGAAGCGGACGGCAACGCCCTCCTCGCGCGCAAAGCGGCCAAAGGCGGTGATCTGATCGTCGTTGAAGCCGCGCATGAGGACGCAGTTGATCTTCACAGGGCTAAGCCCAGCGCGTTGCGCGGCGCGGATGCCCGCCAGCACGCGTTCGTAACCGTTGGGCACACGCGTGATGCGCGCGAACTCTCCTGCATCTACGGCGTCCATTGAAACGGTCACCCGCGTCAGACCGGCATCGGCGAGCGGCTGCGCCATCTCGGCCAGCAGGTGTCCATTAGTGGTGATGGCGATGTCGAGTGGCAGGCCTTCAACCGTCTGCATGCGGCCAAGCTCGCGGACCATCTCGACGAGACCTTTACGCAGCAGAGGTTCGCCGCCGGTGAGACGGACTTTCGTGATCCCCAACCCTACTAATACACGAGCCATTCGCAGGTAGTCGCCAATGGGCATCTCCGGAAACTGCGGCCCGTCGGTGCCCGAGCGGCAATAGACGCAGCGGTAGTTGCAACGATCCGTGATGGAAATTCGCAGATCGCTGATGCGCCGTCCGAATTTGTCGGTGAGGAACACAGCAGTCAGCTCTCAGCCGTCAGCTTTCAGCCTGGGCTCCGAGCTCCTAGCCTTTAGCTCTTAGCCTTTAGCTCCTAGCAACTTGTTTCGATTTGGTGCAGGGAAGGGGTACGCAGGCGTAATTCGCTACGCAAGGTTCGTTTCCTTTCCAAGCACGGGAGGCACGGCCGTTTCCCGCCACACCCTCGGTTCCGCAAACCTCACGGAACTCCGCCGCCGCAGCCCTGGGTATACCGGTAGGCCCCGGAGGTCGGAAACAGTACAGCCAATTATAGATGACTACGGCAGCGGAAAGTCGCGTACAGAAAACGAAAATGATCGCTGGTAACAGACGGTGGGAGAATCTGCAAAAGGCCAGGAAACCGAGCCTGTCGTCGGCTGAAGCCGACTTCAATTACAGAAATGAACGGTCTGAACGCGGACCTAAAGGCCCGCACTACCCGAACGTTATTTTGTCATTAGCTCGTCGTGCAACGTGCTGTCAGAAACCGCAGGCGAAAAGCGAATAGCGGCTTTCCCTACATGCCTTCGTAGTTCGGCCCGCCCCCGCCCTCGGGCGGAACCCAGGTGATGATCTCGTACGGGTCCATAATGTCGCAGGTTTTACAGTGCACGCAGTTCGAGGCGTTCAGGTGGATTTGCAGTCCGCTGGGGGTGTCCGACGCTTCGACCATCTCGTAAACGTTGGCCGGACAGAAGTTCTTGCAGGGATTGCCGTACTCTTTCACGCAGCGTTCGTTGCAGATATTAGTGTCGTGAATCACGAGGTGCGCGGGCTGATCTTCTTCATGCTTGGTGCCGGAGTAGTAGACGTCGGTCAGCTTGTCGAAGGTGAGCTTGCCATCGCCCTTGGCGGGGCCGATAATATGTGCCCCGGGCCCGCCGTCCGCTGGAAGCCGCTTTAGCTGTTCCATGCGACGATGTCCGGCCTCATTGGAATAGTGCGCACGCAAGCCGCGGCCACCTGTGAACTGCTGAATGCCCGCGTGGAACATACCCGAGACGAACCCGCTTTCGAAACCCTGGTGGAAGTTCCGCACCGGCCAAAGTTCGGTCTTGATCCAACTGTTCTCGACGCGGTCCTGGAAGGTTTCCAGCATGTCGAGCGAGAAATCGCTCTTCACCATGGCATCGAAGGCAGTCTCCGCAGCTAGCATCCCGCTCTTGATGGCGAGATGAATCCCCTTCAGCCGCTGTGAATTCAAGAAGCCCGCGGAGTCGCCAAGGACCATCCAGCCATCGCCGGCGAGTGGTGGAATACACCACCAGCCACCGTAGGGCAGCGACTTAGCGCCGTAGCGCACCATTTTGCCGCCTTCCAGCAGCTTGGCGATGAACGGATGCTTCTTGAATTCCTGAAGGACGCGATGAGGATCGAGCCGCGGATCGCGATAGTCGAGTCCGGTGACGAAACCCAGCGAGACGAGATTGTCTTTGGCGCCGTAAATCCATGCTCCCCCGTATTCGTTGAAGGTGAGCGGGTAGCCCATCGTGTAGATGACTTCACCCGGAGCGACGCGCCCGGCGGGCAGCTCCCAGAGCTCCTTCACCCCGACCCCGTAAGTTTGCGGATTGCGCTCGTGATCGAGCTGAAAGCGTCCGATGAGTTGCTTGGTTAGTGAGCCGCGCGTGCCTTCGGCAAGAATGACAACCTTGGCCTTCAAGTCGTAGCCGGGCTCAAAGTTGGACTGCCGCTCGCCGTTCTTGTCCACGCCCTTGTCGTCGGTCCGCACGCCCACCGCGCGCCCGCTTTCAAAAAGCAGCTCGGAACCGGCAAAACCGGTGAAGACCGTGATCCCCGCCTCTTCGACCTTGCTGCCCAGCCACTTCACGAACTTGTTGATGGAGATAACGTAGTTTCCATGATCGCGCATGGGCGGAGGCGTGATGGGGAACTTGAATTTGCCCGTCCGGGTCAGAAAGTAGACCGCCTCTTTCACTACCTCGGCGTCGAGTGGCGCTTCCTTTTCGAATCCGGGCAGCAGCTCGCGCATGGAACGCGGATCGAGCAGCGCGCCCGACAGACAATGCGCCCCGACTTCTCGCGCCTTCTCCAGGACGTAAATATTCTCCTTGGTCAGCGGCGCGTCGGGGTGGTTGGCGTTGTGGGCGTCAATGAGCTGGGACAGGCGCAGAGCGCAGGCCATACCGGCGGGACCCCCGCCAACGATGACGACATCCGCCTCCATTACCGGGCGTTCGACATCCGCAAGTGGTTTACGAAAAACGATCATTAGGCCTTCCGCGAAAAGGGACCTACCATTTTATCCGCCCACCCTCTGTAACACGACCGTGACATTGTCACAGCCTCGCGTGACAGCGCTTAAGCGGACATAACTTTAACGTGCAAAGGGTGTTACGCAAAAAGAAAGGCGCAAGTTCATGCGCCCGTCTCTTGACCGAGAAGAATCCTCAAAGTGCTGCTAGGCGCCCTTCGCTTTTTTCACTTCTTCAATCAGTGGCGGAACTATGTCGAACAGATTGCCGACTACGGCGACATCGGCAATTTCAAAGATCGGCGCCTCGGCGTCCTTGTTGACTGCAATGATGGTGCGCGCGCCTTTCATCCCGACCACGTGCTGAATCGCCCCGCTGATTCCAAGCGCGAGATACAGTTTGGGCGCAACTGTCTGGCCCGAAGATCCGACCTGACGATCCATGGGCAGCCAACCGGAATCGCAAATCGGCCGTGAGGCCGCGATCTCGCCACCCAGCGCCTCGGCCAACTGTTTGGCAATTTCGATGTTCTTCTGCTCCTTGATACCACGGCCGACAGCGACGATGACCTCCGCCTGGGTGAGGTCGACTGCCTGCTTGGCCTCCTTGAAAGGAGCCTCGGGTTTGTTACGCACGACGCCGTCCGCCACATCGACATTCACGGTCTCCACCGGCGCGGCGCGCGTCGCCTTGTACGACCTGGTCGCCACGGAATGTGCCGTTCTGGAAGGTCGCGAAATACGGAGGCTCTCCGACGAAGGAGACGTCGGCGGCAAACTTTCCCTGGAACATCTGGCGAGTGAACGTCAGCGTGCCGCCCTCATACTTGTAGCCGACGGCATCGCTGATGAGCGCGCGATTCAAAGCGGCCGCAAGTTTGGGAGCGAAGTCGCGCACTTGGTAGGTGTGGGGCATCAGCACGAGTTTCGGCTGCTTCTGCTCGATGAATGGCTTCAGCGCGGCTACGAAGCCATCGGGCGTGTAAGGCTCCAGCTTGGCCGACTCAATGTCGTACACCTTCGACACTTTTGTCGCAGCGACTTCTTTGGCGATGTCGCCCACGCCACTGCCAGCCACGGCCGCTTCCAGCGTCCAACCAGTTTCAGCGGCGATCGCCTGCGCCCCGGTGATTGTCTCCCAGGAAACACGATTCAATTTGCCTTCGCGTTGCTCCACTACGACCAGGATGGTATCTGCCATTTCGATCCGATCTTCTCTGCGTTCCAGAGCATATCCGCACGCAAGCGGGCGAGTGACCCTGATGAGGCTATAAGTACAGAATAAGATTCCCAGCGCGGCAGCCCCGAGCTGGTACGACGCGCGGAACGGTCCCCGCCGCGCCTTGCTGTATGCCACTTCAGCGATTGCGGTTGCGTATGCGAGCGCCAATGATGTTCAATATCAGACCTACTGCGACCAGGACGCCCGCGATAATCTGAAACCGCGTTTCTCCCAGCTTGAGTGCCGCTGGCTGAAAGAACATAACCAGGAATGCGAACAGCACCAGCACCCAGCCAATTACCATGAGGGCTGAGCCAGTTTCACGTTTTTCTTCTGATGATGGCATAGTCGCCTCCTGCCCGACGTAGCGGGCACGCCGACTTTGCCACTCTCACTGCTACCCAAAATTCTCGCGTTGGTGGCGACCTCGCACCCTCCGTCGATCAGGCCACCTGGTTCTCTTCCGCGTCTTCCCTGCGCTGCTGCTCCAGAGTGCGCTGCAGGTCGCGTTGTCCCAGCCGGGTAGCGCCGACGGCACGCCGATAGCGGGTTCCTGTGATCACCAGCACCAAGCCCAGTATGCCTTCGATGCCCAGCCATATCGGCCAAAACCACGAACCGTTGCGTAGGCTGATGAAGAAAAATATCCCCAGAATCGCGTCCATCCAGAGCAGTATCCAGCCCACTGTGAGCAAAACAGAACCAAGGCGGCGGTTCTCAACCGTGTTGTCAATGGCGACCTGATCGCGATCAAATCCTGGCATAACCAGCCGAGCTCCTTTCGTCGATGACGTAGAACACCCGTTTAGATGCCGAATATGAACAGGGTTTGCAAAAGGTTCGGAAGCTTCGGCCAGTGGCGATTCCCGGCGCCAGAGAACACTGGATTAGCAAAGATCATGGACGCAACCTTGGGATGCGTCGCGGCCAAGGCCGCCCGAATAACACTTGATTTCGGGTAGCACGGGCCTTCAGGCCCGCGTTAAGCCCACCCGCAGAGTCCTAGCGTCAGCCATTGAGGTCTTGACCTCAGTGGCTGACGCAATTTTTCTTCTGCCCCTGAACGCGGGCCTGAAGGCCCGCACTACCCGTGCCAGGGGATGCACCGATCTGACATCGTTCTTAGATCACGCGCAATTCGTTGCGCAGCTTGTCCACCAACTTCTTGGCAATCTCTCCCGGAGGACCTTCCAGCACCTCGGTCTTCTTGGTCTTCTGCGGGATGTAAAGTTTCTCGATCTTCTGCAGGTTTTCAGCCAAGGGCCGGCTTCACCTCGTCGAAGCTCACTTTCTTGAGCGGCTTGTTTTTCGCCTGCTTGATGCCGATCAAGGTTGCGTAACGCAATTTGTTGATGCCGGACTGGATGGTCAGCAGCGCAGGCAGCGGCATATCGACAAACTGGAAGAAGCCTGCCTCGAGTTCGCGTTTCACGCGAATGCCGCTGTCGCTCTTCTCGATCTGCATGATGATGGTGGCGTGCGGCCAGCCCAGCAGCTCAGCCAGAATGACGCCGGTCTGCGCAAAGCCATAATCATCGGACTGCAAGCCGGTGAAGATGAGATCGAAGTTCTCGTCCTTGATGGCCGCCGCGAAGGCCTTTGCAGTATTGAACGCGTCAAGGGTAACGAAGCCGTCGCCTTCGAGATGAATTGCGCGGTCGGCGCCCTTGGCCAGCGCCTCGCGCAATACCTGCTGCGCGCGCGCCGGACCGCTGGTGATCACCACCACCTCGCCGCCGTGTTTCTCCTTCTGCCGCAGCGCCTCTTCCAGGGCGTAGGCGTCGGGCTCGTTCACTTCGTAGGAAACATCTTCGCGAATCCACGTGCCGCCCTCATTCAACTTGAGCGGCGCGTCTTTCTGCGGAACCTGCTTCATGCAGACCAGGATCTTCACCAGGACTCCTAACAGTTCACGGAATGTTTCAGCACATACTGTGAAACAGGCGAGTATAAATGAGCGGCGGGAGGATGGGAAACCGGCGAGCGATGTGAGTTTCAAAACGGGAACCGACAACATTATTTCGCGCGATAGGAATACTCCCGGAGCGCTCCTACGGGCAAAAGGAATGACCATTAAACGTCTGCAACACCCCTTAAGTGGTCTGTACAGCGCCTGCGCTCGGTGATAATGTTTCGGCCTCTTTCCCTTCGGATTTCACGCTGGAGGCAAAATCATGTCCCGTCGTCTTTCGCTTTTCACAATCCTCCTGTTATGCATCATGCCCGCCTCGCATGCGTGGGGATGGGGTTGCACTGGTCACGAGGTGGTCGCCCTGATCGCGCTAAAGGCCATGCGTCCGGAAGTGGCGACTCAAGTTGAAGCCTTGTTGGCGGCACAAGACCACAATTACAAACCGCGCTTTTGTAGCGACCTCGGACTCGATCCTATTGCCTACTACGCGACTTGGGCTGATGATTTTCGGGCGAGCACAGCCGGTGCGAGCACAGCGCCGTGGCACTTCTGGGATGTTCCTCTCTCCCGGAAAACCGCTGCGGACACCGAATTCTGCGACCAGGGTTGTGTTACTCATGCGCTCCGGGAGCAGCTTGCGATTCTCAGCGACAACACGCAGGATGCGACGAAACGAGGCGAGGCTTTGAAGTTCGTCATTCACTTCGTCGGCGACCTGCATCAGCCGCTGCACGTCGAGGACAACAATGACCGGGGAGGCAACTGCGTCCCGACCGACTTTCTGGGCCACCACACGAAGGAGACAAACAAAACGGAAGGAAGCTACTCTCCCAATCTTCACGGTGTCTGGGACACGGAGTTGCCCGAAAACATTGGCGGCGTGACCACGCGCAACCAGGAGCTGGTGCAGGCCTTCGCGACAAAAATTTCCAGCGATCAGGCTGCCGTCATCCAGCAGGCGGCAAGCAGTCCAGTGGACGTTATGGCGTGGGCGATGGAGTCACATACCCTTGCTCAGAAGGATCCCTACAAGCGCCTGCCCAAGAAAATTACGGTCGCCAAAACCTCCAACCCAGTCACGAACTGCAGTGATCGCAACACCTCCACGAAGTTGGCCAAGAAACATGAGAGCATTCAGAGTTCGTACATTACCGCCGTCAGCCCTGACGTGGAGATGCAACTCGCCAAGGCTGGAGGCCGTTTGGCCGCGGTGTTGAATTCGGCCTGGGCGAGTCCCAATTAATCAAGAATCGCCCAAGGGAAAACAGTCAGGAGTTCGTCTGCTCTGCTTCGAGAAGCTTCTTCTTTCTTTCCACTCCCCAGCGGTAGCCCGCCAAGTCTCCGTCGCTGCGCACGACGCGATGACACGGTACGGCAAGCGCCACCGGATTCGACGCGCAAGCGCGAGCCACAGCGCGAACCGCCTTCGGATCGCCGATCTCACGCGCGATTTCGGTATAGCTGCGAGTTTCGCCGCGCGGTATCCGTTGCAACGTCTGCCAAACTTTCTGCTGGAAGGCGGTGGCGCGCACGTCGAGTGGCAGGTCGATTGTCGTCTTCTCGCCGCTGAGGCTGGCCAGAAGCGGCGCAATGTAGCGACGCATAGCCGGATCGTCACGGTGCAACGTCGCTGCGTGAAACTCTTCTCGCAGGCCGCGCTCCAACTCGGTTGCATTCTCGCCAAAGCGAACAGCGCACAAGCCACGCTCGGTGGCTGCGACAAGCATCCGTCCCAGCGGAGTTGGCGCGATCGCAAATGTGATGGTCACACCCGCACCACCGCGCCGGTAAGCGCCCGGCGTCATGCCAAGTTGCTGATCGGACTTCTCGTAGAGACGACTGGGCGAGCTGAAACCGGCGTCGTACAGTGCGGTAGTCACATCTTCTCCGTTACGTAGTTCGGTCTTCACCTGCTGCATGCGCCGCGCAGATTGGTGCTCGCGCGGACTGAGGCCCGTCGCGCGCTTGAACAGCCGTTGCAGATGGAACGGGCTGAGCCCGACACGTTTGCTGAGCTCCGCGAGCGTCATCACCCCTTCGGCGCTATCCAGTAACTGCCGCGCGCGAAGCACGTATTGCGCCTGGGAGGAGATTTCCGTGGGCTTGCACCGCAGGCAGGCGCGATAACCGGCACGTTCGGCTTGGCGCGGATCGGGAAAGAACTCAACCGAATCGCGCCGCGGGCGGCGGCTGGGACAGGATGGGCGGCAGTAAACGCCCGTGGTACGCACTGCGAAAACGAAGCGTCCGTCCTGCCGTGCATCACGTGCCATCACTTGTTGCCAATGGTTCTCGTTCTGGTTTTCATTCTGACGTTGGGTTTGCATGGTCACAGCGTAGCTCCGGCTTGCGGGCGGCGCTATCCGGCCCTTGCGGGCAAAGCGTTTAGGCGATGCCGCCCCCGTCAAGGGCCCGCTGCGCGCGGCTTTCCGCGGGACCGCCGCCTTCAAATTAGTCCCAGTCTTTCTCATGTTCCCAAACGTCGTAGAGGTTCACTTTCAGTCCCCGGGCATACCAGATATCAAACTTTTCCAGCGCGTAGGGGTACTCAAAATGTCCAGCCCATTCGGCGTGCTCGCTGATGCTCTTGAGGTGCTGGGGATTGTCTTCGTCGACAATGATGATGCTCTCGCCGGTATAGCCGTGAATGCCCCAGTACCAGTAGTTTTGATGAAAGCAAATGGCCGGCGGCAGGCCGTACTTTGGGCCGAAGTAATCAATCGCGCCAGCCTGTCCGTAGTCGCCGGCCTTGATGGCGGTCTTAGCCTGCACGTCAGGTGGAAGGCTGTGATACACACGGGCTACCTCGGCCACCATGGCTTCCCAGCCAAGCTCGTCGGAATAGTACTGCGGCAGGGGAGATCGCGCATGACTGTGCTCGCTGATTGGCGGCGTGAAGTGAATCGCGTGTATGAACGTCACAAATCGCTCAGGGCTGATCACAGGGGCAAGCAAGGGCAGGAATATTAGCAACGGAATCAGCAGCACCAAAACAAAAGCGGGTTTCAGCCAGGCGCGGCGGGTACGCTCGATCCACTCTTCGCAAACCACGGCGCCAGCCGCGTAGAGCATGGGATACGCCGGAGCTACATAGTAATCCTTGCCGTGCAGAATCATGAAGACGACGAACGTGACCACGAAGCCCCAGCCCAGAACGCGATAACGTCGCCCTTCGCGGCCAAAGAACAGCCAGCCCAGGCCCGCCAGCCACAGCGGGAAGGCGAAGGGATTCACCATCAGGATCTGCTGCAAAACGAATTGGACGGGATTCAGGGCAACGTCGCGGCCACTAGCGCGGATGTTGTGCATCAACTGGAGGAATGGCCAATCGCGATGGACGTTCCAGAGAAAGTTCGGCAGGAAAATCAGAAAGGCTAGTACGCCAGCAATCCAAATCCACTTGCGGGTGAAGGCCTTACGTTCCGGTGTAAGCAACAGCCCCAAGACTATGCCCAGGCCGAACACGGCGATGGAATACTTGTTTTGCAGACCGATGCCCGCCAACACGCCAAACCACAGCCACAACTTCTGATTGCCGGTCTGAATGATGCGAATGACGATGGAAGCGCAGCCCATCCAGAAGAGGGCCTCGAAATCGTTGGTGCCAAGCAGGTGGCCGTTGATCACGAAGACGGGTGAAACCGCCATTGCCAAGGCCGACAGGGCCATCGCGAAGCGGCGTCCGCCGAACTGGTACGCCTGATAACCGGTGAGAGCGATGGCTCCGCAGCCCGCGATTGCCGGGATGAGGCGGATGACAAACAACGAAGACCCGAACAGCGTTGTGAACAGCCATGTCATAGCAGGAATGAACGGCGGCATGTCCACGTAGCCCCATTCCAGATGACGGCTGCAGGCGATGTAATAGAGTTCGTCGCGAAAGATCCCGTAGCGGTTGGCGGTCAGCAGATGGAGCAACAGCCGCGCCACAACAATCAAGGCGACGGCCGCAAATCCCGTGGTGTACCACCGGGCCGGAATCTTGCGATCTGCCAACTGGGACAGGCTAGGGCTCGCAGATGTCATCGGCTACTCCTGAACGCGAGGCTTCACCGAGAATAATACGGAATCTGCGGGACGTGTGTTTCAGCGGCTCTCGAGTACCAGGAGTGGTGCCGAGCACGGATGGTGTGGCAATACCATCTTGAGCCCGAACGTTAAGAAATCCCACCCAAGCAAAGGAAGCTTGGATGGGTACCCGCGTGATGGCCCTATGAAATCGGAAGCCTATCCAAGCGAACCGGTAATGTTCCGGTACTCCGGTTCGGTAAACGCCTTCAATGTTTCCGTCGTCACATTGCCTAAGGAGCCTACCGACAGGGCAAACCTGGCACAAGCCTCATCGTTGGGAAATTCCGCGATGAACACGGCGTCATACCGGCCCATCGTCAAGTACCAACCGTGGATCTTCCCACCCGCTTTTTCTGCGGCTTTCCGGGCAGCATCCAGCCGTGCCGGACTTTCCTTGATCTTCGCGATTCCTTGCTGCGTGTAGCGGAGCAGCGTCACGTAGTGTGGCATCGGAAGCCCCTCCTTATTGGATGGGGACATTATGCCACTTCGAGGTCAGCGGACGCCGCAAACAGGAAGCCCCCCAGGCGTGCGGTCGGTAAGGTGTCTGTTCTAGCAAAAGGTGGCCTGCCTTGACACTGGGTTCGTTTCTACTTGCTGCCACTAGAGTTCTTGGGTTCTTTCCACTTAAGGCTGAAGAGGGGAACGCCTGACTGCACCACCTTGATCTGATTGTTGCCCACCGAAATCTTCTCGTGTTTGGTTGGATTGACCCGCAGATCAGCCTCGAAGGATGGCAAATGATGGGGACCTGAAGCCCCTGATTGAGCGGCCACATGGGTCGCGGGTAGCGGTGTTGACTCGGACCTGGCCGGGCCCATTCGGGTGTCGAGGACTGCGCCCAAAATCCCTTCCGACGCGCCCTGTTTTTTCAATTCGATCAGCGCGGCCGGGCTGGTGCCGAAATCGGTCCTGGACATCTGGATTTCGCGCACGATGATGCTCTCCGGAAGGCCTGCTTTCACCATCTTGACGACGTCGGCATTAGTTAACACAGGGTCCGTTGTTTGTGCTGAAGATGGAACAGGAAGAGTAAGCGAAAAAGCTAATAGGACCATCAGTTGGAGTAAACGAGCGCCCGGCATGTGCGGTGCCTCCGTTAATCATTGAACGCGTCACTCTACGGAACTTGCAAGATTTTTTTGAGAGCGACCGGTCCAACAGACGTTCGACTCTCACCCTTAGGCAGGCTCCTTTCGCCAAGGCGGCGAAAAGATGGGGCACCTAGCGGGCCTGGATTGGCAATCTTTGCTAATAATGTTACGTGAAAGAAAATGCAACAAAGTAGCGGGAGTCAACATGGGCGTGCCCACACAAAACGGCCTCATTCATCTGGCGAGTCAACACACGGTCGAAGAAACCATGCAGCGCCTCGAAGCGCTGCTCAACGAGCGTGGCATCATCATCTTCGCGCGTGTGGACCATAGCGGCGAGGCCGCGAAGGTTGGGCTCACCATGCGGCCTACCAAACTGCTCATCTTCGGCAGTCCGAAGGGCGGAACGCCGTTAATGCAGGCCGTACCCAGCGTTGCGGTCGACCTGCCACTGAAAGCGCTCTTCTGGCAGGACGAGGACGGAAAGGTCTGGCTCACCTACAACGATCCCGCATACTTACAACAGCGCCACAACTTCCCTGCGGACCTGTTGGTTAACATCTCTGGGGTGAGTGCGCTTTTTGCGAAAGCGGTAGAGTAGCCCGTCCGGCGTAGCTGGTCCGCCTCAGGCAGCCATGGCCTCTGGAGTATGAACTCCCGTTGGCGAGGTCTCAGGCACCATGAGCTGAAACCACAGGGCCCCAGCCATCGCAAGAACGGCGAAGAGCACGAACATCGCCATGAATCCCAGATGCTGGATGAGCACGCCAGTCAGTAAGGGGCCAACTACGCCTCCAACCGCAAGTGCGGTGGCGAAGAGTCCCATCAGGGTATTAAACCCTCCCTTACCCCTCGTCAGATCAGCCGACATTGACACAATTGCCACGCCATAAATGCCGGCGCCAATGCCGTCGAGGGTCTGCACTGCCACCAACGCCGTCGGGCTATGCACAAACGTGTAGCTGATAATTCGCAGCGGCAACACCCAGAATGCCAGCGCCATAACGGGCTTTCGTCCCCAGCGGTCAACCAGGCGGCCCGCAAGCAACGAAACGGGAACCATGACGGACTGTGCGGTCAACACAGTGGCAGTCATGAGCTTGTCCGAACCACCCAGTTGCTTCACGTACAACGCGACTGCTGGAAGAATTGGGGCATTGGCGAAATGGAAGAGAGCGACGGCGACGAAGAGCACCGTGATTGAGCGCTGCCGCAACAGCGTCAGCGCAGAAATGCCATCCGCGCGATTGTCCGTGCGTCCAGTCGCGAGGCTGGGATTCAAGTCCGCGGTGCGGATCAGCAGAGCTGAGGCAGCCGCCAGTGTCGAAGCGATTCCGACGGCATAGAAGATCCCGGCGAGTCCGAAGTGCGAGACGACAGCGATTCCAACCACGGCCGCCATGATGTTTCCCGCGTGGTTCCAGCTTTGATTATTGCCGATGGTCCTATTCAGCCGGGCGTGCCCCACTAACGACAGCGCCAAAGCTGCGAGAACCGGTGCAAAGAAACACTGGGCAGTCCCCGCAGCAAAGAGCAGAGTAAGAATAGCGGCGAAGCTGTGCGCCGCCACCGGCAGGAATACAAAACAAACTCCGACCACTATGCAGGTCGTGGCGAATAGCGCTCGGCGGGAATTGATGCGGTCGGTCAGGAGACCCGCCGGAGTCTGGAAAAGGAGTGTCCCAAGCCCCGCTACCGCGGTCGCAATTCCGATGGAGCCATACTGCCAGCCAGAAGCTCGCAAGAAACCATTGAGCACCGGCATGACGACGCCCACGGCCTCCGCTTGAAAGAAATTAGCGGCGTTCAAGCCAGTGCGGCTGATAGCCGATTCCGACGTCTGTTGTCTGATTCTCACAAGATCGGTCGTTCGCATTCACAAACTCGGAATATTGAGCGCGGATTCCTCGCGTCTTTTCTAAGATGCGCGAACCGGAATAACTCTACCGGATGGATTTGCTAAGAAAGGTAACAAGAGAGGAAATTCCCGGAGGCGCCTTTGGTTCAGGACGCCCTTAGTAGCATGAGGGTAACGTCGTCGTGCTGCGGGGCATTGGCGACGAAGCGGTCGAGATCGGCCATGATGTAGTTCAGCAGCGCAGGGGGGACATACGTCACGCCGGCTTGCAGCACTCCAAACAGGCGACCCTCGCCATACTCCTCTTGCCGCTGGTTCTCGGCTTCCACTACGCCGTCGGTGAAGATCACGAGCCAGTCGCCGGTCTGAAGCGTGACCGTTTCCGATTGGTAAGGAGCATTCTCCAGAATGCCGAGTGGCACGCCTCCCACCTGCAAGCGCTCGATGTTGCCGGACTGGCGCCGCAGTATCGGGTTGTTATGGCCGGCATTGATATAGGTCAACGTCCTCGACGCAGGGGCGTACTCAGCGATGAAAGCGGTGGTGAAGCGGCGTCCGTTCTGGCTGTTGCCGCAAGCATAAGCGTTCATGCGGACGACCAATTCGACCAGCGAGCCCGGCAATGTGGAAAGCGTCTTCAGGCTGGCCTGAAAGGTAGCCATCAGCATGGCAGCCGGAATGCTTTTCCCGGCCACGTCAGCCACCGCAATTAGAAAGGTCTCGCCGAACGAACTTGAACTGGGACGTGGGAAGACATCGTAGTAATCGCCGGCGACGGTATTAGCCGGGCGGGTAGCGAATGCGATCTCGAGGCCGGGCACCGCGGGAGGGCGCGCCGGAAGCAACCATGCCTGTATTTCTTTCGCGATCTGGAGATCGCGCTTCATGACCACGCGGTCGGCGACTTCCAGCAGCAGAATCGCGAACATCAACAGCCCGCCCCAAAAATGGGTATCGCTCCGCCAGTCGGCCTCACTACTAGGAAAGAGAACCAGCACCAGCGCAACCAAAAGCAGGACGCGGCGCGCCGGGGTCAACTTCTCCAGCATCGCCCAAAAAAACTGCCTGGCGACATTAAATACGTGCTTGCGCTGGGGTATTCCCGCGCCGCGAGTGGAATCTATATCCTGGGAGTAAAGGCGATAACTGGAACGAGCGTCGGCCTGAAACTGCTTCCAGAGCTCGTTGAGCTTCATACCGTCGGTAACGCGCTGCCAGAACTTCTCAAGGCGGACCATGATGGGTTCGACGCGGGCGGTGTATTTATCCTGCGGCGGTGGCAAGGGCCCGACGCGTTGAGGGTTCGATTTCATTCCGAACAGGATTATAGAAGGTAGGGAGGATCTGATTGACTCAAACGAGGTCCCTCGGCGGCTGAAGCCGCACTGATCTTGCCGGAATCATGGACGGCCTGAAGGCCGTCCCCTTCAAAGACTAGACCTGGTCAGAGCTTCCCCAGGGCGAAGAAACCATAATGATTCAGCCGGCGGCAAGTGACTCAGTGCCGTGTCTCGGGTTTCACCTGTTCATCGAGAAAAGCCACCGACTGAACACCTGAGACCTCAAAGCGCTTGCGGCAGCGAATGTTCTTGCAGGCGACGAGATCGTCGCGCCGGACCATGTAGGAGCGCGCTTTGGCAAATTTCGCGCGGTCACGTTCGTCGGCCCGCGGGGGAAGCTGACGTTTCTTGGTACGAACGAACCATCCCAGTTCGTATTCGGCGGACTGATGGCAGTGGGGACAGTTTAGAGTCGCTTTTCTGGTCTCTTGACGCTCGTCATACAGGTCGCGCTCGTCCATCAGCTTGCTCCGTTGGGGCCATCAGGAAGAATGGCTCGTGCTACCACAGTATTAGAACATAGTCGCGCTTCGAAGATGAGATGTGAGATGAAGCACGGCTTTTCCGAACCGAAACCAGTCGCGAGTTCCGCTCTAAATACCAAGACCCAGCGGAGGGTGTCCGCTGGGTCAGCCTGCGTCTGCTCGAAAACCCTGCTTCAGGTGTGTGGGGTAAGGAGGAGAATGATCACCTGCTTCGCTTCGCCGCCGGTATAGTTTCTAAACCCTGGCGGCTGGGTTTCACTGTGTTTCTGAATGCATAGCGCCATTTTCGCTCCGCCAGAACATCCCCTGAGGCCGTAGCTGCCCTGCCGCTTTCGTCGTATGCAAAACCGGCTGAGCGGTTCGTCCCAAAACACCGATTCAACAGCCTGGAACGGTGCTATTATGCGCGCAAGGGGGCTTCTTTATGGCTCGCTGCGCGCTTTGCTTCATCCTGTTAGCTGCCGTCCTCGGCCACGCCATCCAACCGCCGGCCGCGCTTGATAAGTCCGTCTCAGCTTCGAATCTGGTAGTCCTCAACTCGGAGATGCCAGCGGCCAGCGGGCAGTTGCCGTTGGTGGCGACAGAATCGCCGAATGATGTGGCGCTCGCCGATTCTAGCGAAGGGATCTGCTACAAGATTCGCGCCTATATTTTCAAGCGGGACGACGACCACGCGCCTCAGTACGTCAGAAGTACGACCTGCGGTCCAGGTCAGCCGCACGCCAAGGATGCTGTTTGGCCGAAGGCGCGAATCGTCCCTGCTGATTGAGGTCGAGACGCTTTTTTCTTGGGAAGTCGGAAGGCGACGAACAAAGTGCGACGCACGCCCGCAATGCCAGCAGACCGCGGACACGAAGCGGACAACAGGGTTAAGATTAAGCCGCTTTGGCTTCGAGACTGACGTCCGGGCGATCTCGGTCAGGGTCTCGTTCGCATTTCTTTGTTCGTCCAGAGTTTCTTGCAGAAGCTGCGCAATCTCGGAATGGGTATGTGGCGTCGCAATGCAGCACTACCCGCCTGAGAGCGTGAAGTTGACGTTAATCTGAGTGTCAGCTTCGACCGGTTCGCCATTTACGTAATACGGCTTGTAGCGCCACTGTTTTACAGCATCCATCGCCGCTTGAGTCAGCAGGGGATGGCCGCTTAGCACGTGCAGGTTTTGCACGGTTCCATCCTTCCCAATAACCGCCTGCAATACCACCGTTCCCTGAATGCGGGACTGTCGGGCCAACGGCGGATATTTCGGCGTGACTTGGTGGACCAGCAGGCCCTGTGCGACTCCCGAGGAAACCCTGACTTTCTGTGCGGCGATCTTGGGCGTGGCGACCGGAATGTCCTTGACAATATTTGCCAGGCTGTTTGGAGCCCCGTTTGGTAAGGCACCGGGTATGGATCCGGGCATTTCCGCCGTGGCGTTTGGTGGAGCTGCTTCCTTGTTGACCATGGCAACGTTTCTTGAAATCGCCACCGGCGGGCGCAACACTACATTGTCGCGTTCGTCGGCCTGTTTTGCCGGCGAGGCCTTCGAAGGCGGCTTGGGAGCGACGCTCTGATCCTGGGGCTTGGACTGGTTTTCGGTCTTGGTCTTCGGGATGGAAGTGTGCGTCTCGGAAACGGCGGTCACTGCGGGTGGACCGCCCTTGTCCGCTGGGATGCTTCGCGTGTAAACAGGAACCTTCCTCTCCATGGCTTGAACCGGAACATTGCTGGTATGGTTCCTCCGCCAGCTCCACAGTATGGCTGCCAGTACAGCGAATACCACCAGCGCCGCCAATACCAGCACCGCACGAGTGGCCAGCAGCAACCGCAATTTTTCACCCCAAGGCCCTTCACCTCCGGTCCTGACATGGGAAGAAGAGACCGCTGGTGCGGCGCTCGTTTCGCGGGAAACCTCCGCACTGAAGGAAGACTCGACCGAAGGCTCGACGGGACCGATCTCGTCACTGATGAGAACCGCCGGTGTGGCGCTCGTTTCGCGGAAAACCCTCGCGGTCGAGGGAGGCTCGACGGAAGGGTTGAAGTGACCGGCCGGGTCAGTGACCAGGCCCATCATGCTGGCCAGCAGCGCCTGCTCCTGCGCCATTATCCGTTGAATCTCTTCTTGGGTTCGCGGTGGAGTAACATCGTTCGGCGTGAGCGTGTTCGAGTCGAGCGCCGGCAGAGATAGCTCACCGAGCAGATCTGGAAATCGCGGCTGGTCGCCCCCTCCCGAGGACTTAGCTGCCTCCAACTCAATCGGTATGGCCCCCGACGACACGACAGGTTGTTCAGACCCTTTTGTCTCCAGCCGAGATTGCTCTGGTAGTGTCTTACCGGCAGATCTCTCCGGCTCCGGCAGGACCTCCGGAGGTGGCGATCCCGCAGCTATCCACATGTTGGGCTCTAGATTGGCAACAAAGTCATCGAGGTGTGCAAATCCATTCCGAAGAATCTGAAGAGATTCCGCATCTTGGGGCTCTTTCAAGCCACAGGCCCATTCGATCCATTGGTGGGCGTCAGGACCGGGCAAAGTTTGTAGTGCTCCCTCCAAACTGGCCTGCGACCGTAATTCGTTGACCGCCTGGTCACGTAGCTGATTCAGTTCGCTCAGCCGGTGTGCCCGTCGGTGCACAATACTACCGCTCTCCAACTCAGTTGCGAGGGCCAACAGACGGGCGCGCAATTGCTCTAAAGTCCTCGCATCTAGAATCGTTTGGATCTTCTCCATGAGTGCGTCAAGTTCCTCCCGGTTCTGCCATGAGGCCTCGGGCAGTTCCGACAATACCAACTCACGCACGATCCGAGCAGATCCTGCAGCCAACTTAAGCTGCTCGATGACTTCTGCGATGTCAATTGATTGGGCAGCCTTGAGTTTTCCCAGACTTTCATCGAGCAGAGCCAAAGGTCCGTCGAGAGATGCAAGGGGGAGCGCAAGGGCATCTGATAGGACTGAGCCTTTAGATTCCACCGCCGGAGTCTCGCTAGACGCGACCATGTCTGGGGGTCGGCTGAGTTCCGGATTCTCTGGCAACGTCGGGCCCGCGACTTCCTTGCGCTTCGCATCGAAACCAGCCCTGATGGCGTGGCTGGGCGCGGACGAGACGGCAGCTTCTTCAACCCGGGTTGTCTCCACGCGGGGTTGTTCCGGTTGATTCTTGTGGGCAGATTTATCCGGCTCTGGCAGAGTCTCCAAGGTTGGCGGTCCCGGAGCTATCCACATGCTGGGCTCTAGATTGGCAACAAAGTCATCGAGGTGTGCGAATCCATCTCGAAGAATCTGAAGAGATTCCGCATCTTGAGGCTCTTTCAAGCCACAAGCCCAGCCAATCCATTGGTCGGCCTCAGGACCGGGCAGAGTTCGTGGGTTCAACCCGGCCTGGGAGCGCAATTCATTGATCGCCTGATCGCGAAGTTGATTCAGCTCGCTTAGACGGTGTGCCCGACGGTGCACAATACTGCCGCGCTCCAACTCGGTCGCGAGAGCCAACAGACGGGAACGCAGTTGCTCTAAAGTTCTCGCGTCGAGAATCTCCTGGATCTTCTCATTGAGTGCGTCCAGTTCCTCTCGGTTCTGCCATGAGGCTTCGGGCAGCTCCGACCATACCAGCTCACGCACCCTACGAGCAGATTCCGCAGCCATCTTGAGACGCTCGATGACTTCTGCGGTGTCGACTGATTTGGCGGCCTTGAGTTTTATCGAGCTCTCATAAGGCAGAGCCAAAGAACCGTCGAGCGACGCAAGGGCGGAAGAGCACAATAGAGTCATGTGAGGCTCCTGAGCCGAAATTTCCGGTTGGGAATCCCAATAGCCCCACACTATACTCCTCCGAGATGGCGCAGCGAAATTGTTTGTTGGACTCAGTAGGTCGCACAAGATGTCCTCATGTCGTGCTGTGTGCTTCCATTCCGGCTGTGGCTCAAATCTGGGGCAGATCTAGGGAAATGGCTTGGGCAACCGTCGTGTGAGAGCGCATCCGAGCCTATTTTGCTGAGGCGGAGAGGGTGGATCAAGACGCGCCAAACGATAGTCCCGCATTGTGGGACGTAAGTGGATAGCCTGGCGCTTTAGTGTCGTGGTGTAGATGAGAAGAAAGTCGGGTATCGCTCTAGATGCGCTTTTCTCTCGCTACGGGTACATTATTGTTCGCCGCCGCTTACTTTCGGCGCGTAAGGATTGTCGTCCACAACTTGCCATACGGTATCGAGCACGGTTCCATCCACCCACTTCACCACGGCCACGGGACGATCAAGCAGCCGAGGCTTGGCGGGTTTGCCGCCGCAGATCCTCTCCACCTCGGCTTGAAGCTCTTCAATGGGACGAATCGGCAGGCCTTTGCCCTTCACCGCATCGAGCAAGTCCTGCCGTCGTGGATTGATGGCAATGCCACGCTCGGTCGCCACGACATCGATCAGCTCACCCGGTCCGGTCACGGTGGTCACTTCGTCGACGATCACCGGAATGCGATCGCGGAACGAAGGGACCGCAAGAATCGTGCATCCCGCGAATAGACAATTTTGCCAGCCGCCGATTCCGTGCAGCAGCCGCCCGTCCGAGTGGGTCACGACATTCGCATTGAAGTTGACGTCAACCTCGGTTGCGCCGAGCACCGCGGCGTCAACCATCGAAGCGAAGTTGCCTTTGCCGTGAAAGTTGTACGACGTGAACGGACTGGTAGCCACATGATGCGGATTGCTGGCGATGGACCGCACTGCATCCAAGTCGAACGTCTGCCCGTCGAGGATGTATCCGATGAGTCCTTCGTTGAGCAGATCGACAAGGTACTTGGTTGAACCTCCGCGCACGAAGCTGGCCTTTACGTTGGCTTGTTTCATCATGCGCGCGAGATAGTCCACGAAAGCCAGCGCAATACCACCCGCGCCCGCCTGGAAGGAGAAGCCGTCGCGCATGATTCCGCTGTCGCGGAGAAAGCGCGCGACCAGTTCGGAAATTCTTAAGCGATCAGGACTGCGCGTGATCTGCGTGGTACCGCTGACAATCATTCGAGGGATCGCCGATGGAGTCAACCTCAACCACGAAGTCAACGTTGTTGCCCTGGATCTGCCAGGGAATGCACGGGGAACGGGACAAGATTGTCGGTCACGACGATGACACGATCGGCATAGACTGAATCTGCGAGCGCGAATCCCAGGGAGCCGCACGCCGACCGTCCATGCGAGCCATCGGCATTGCCGAAGAAGTCCGCTGTGGGCGCGGCGATTACGGCGATGTCAATGTGGACTTCGCCATCCTGCACCGCCTGCCAACGTCCACCATGCGAGCGTAAAACTCCCAGGCCACGCATGTGCCCGTGCGAACAGTGGTCGCCGAGCGGTCCATTCATGCTGCCTTCGATGTGATGCACCGCGCCCGACTTCATCAGGTCGATCACGGGCTCATGGCAAGGAAACGACGCGCTGGGAAACCAGACAAGGTCTTTGGCGCCCATGCGCGCGGCAGTCTGCAATGCGGTGAGCGCAACGCGGTCTCCATTGCGCAAATGGTGATGATTGCTGATGGTCATGCCATCACGCAACCCGCAGAGACGTAGCGCGGTTTCCAAATCGGCGACGCGCTTGTCTCCGTTGGCGGGATAGTCACTGCTGCTGCGGATCGGCGGACCTGCTTTGTTCCCCGCGGGACAATGCTGATTCACTCCTTTGTACGGCATTTCTTCACGGCCGTTGACCTGAGTTGGCACGCGACGGCCCGCAGCGTTTGTGATCAAGTCGCTGCCTACGGCCGCGCTCATACCTGTTCTCCGGCTACCGCCTGGTCGGCGATGAGGCCCATCTTTCTGGCGCGTGCGACCAGCTTGACCGCGCGTTGCACTACCGGGGCGTCAATCATCTTGGCGCCCAGGCTCACGACTCCAAGACCACGAGCTTGCGCGTCCTCAAAAGCCGCGACAATCGTCAGTGCCTTCTCCAGTTCGTTTGGCGCGGGTGCGAATGCACGATGAATGATTTCAATCTGCACCGGATGAATACAACCCATGCCCTCGAACCCCATGGCGCGCGACGACCCGCCCCAGCGCAGCAGTCCGTCAATGTCAGACACATCACCGTACACCGAATCGATGGCCTGCACATGCGCGGCGTGGGCGGCGTTCACCACGCGCTGGCGGGCATAGAGCGACTCAGTTCCCTCCGGCGTTTTCACCACGCCGAGGTCGGCAGTGTAGTCCTCCAACCCGATGGTGATGGCAGCAATGCGCTCCGACGCCGTCGCAATGGCAAACGCATTCTCGATGCCCAGTGCCGACTCGAGAATTGGCATCAGCCAAATGGGACGAGTCATGTCCGCTCGTTGTGCGATGGAGTCGATAGCTCCCACAACGTCAGATACCTGCTCGGCAGTCTCGACCTTCGGAATCAGGATGAGATCAGGAGACTGCGGAACGATCTCTTCCAGGTCGGTCAGCCCTAAGGGGAGCTGATTGATCCGGACCATGCGCTCCGCCGCGCCGAAGTCCACGGCTCGCAGCGCATTGCGAACCAGCAGCCGCGCCGCATCCTTTTCGGCATGGTGCACCGAGTCTTCCAAATCGAGAATGACCGTGTCCGGCCCATGCAGCCCGGCGTTGACGAAGTACTTGGGCTCGTTGCCGGGGAGATAAAGCCGTGAGCGCCGCAGACGGTCTCGCTGCGACGGCGCGGCAAGCGTCACCGCCTCTGGCAGCGCCGGTTTGCCATGAGATATCCCGGCGCGGCGCACCGCTGCTTCGATGCGGGCCGCAATCACGAATGGCAGCGCACCTTCGTCCACGATCTCGATCCACCCGTGCTCGATATCAAGCGTTCGCAGCACATCGCGCACCTGTTGCCGGATCACTTCACCGTAGTACAGTTCGACGCGCGAGCGTAGGCTGATCTCAATCCCGCCCCTGCTGCGCTCTTCGAAGGCGACGTGCAAATCGGAGCGAACGTCGCCGCCCGCGCGTCCCGCCTCGCCTCGTCGCGTTGCGCTAGGTTCTGCTACTGCCGGCATAAGCCTTCTCCACCATCACCCCAAGCTTCGCCAGGATGGCGTCGGTCATCTGCGTGGTCGAAGCCGCACCCTGGGCCAGCGATCTCGCCCCGCCGCCGATGCGCATCATGTCATAGGTGCGCACTTTGCCCTCGGCCACCACCGCCGCGATGGCATCGCGAATCTTGTGCGCCTTGTCGTTTTTGCCAAGGTGGTCGAGCATCATCGCCGCAGAAAGAATCATGGCGATCGGATTAACGATCGCCGGACTCAACTCAGCATACTTGGGAGCCGAGCCGTGCGTGGGCTCGAACACCGCAACCCCCTGGCCGATGTTGCCGGAAGCCGCAAAGCCAAGCCCGCCAACTAATCCTGCGAACGCGTCGCTGATGACATCGCCGAACAAATTGCTGGCCACGATCACATCATATTCTTCGGGATTCTTGGTCAGCCACATGGTCTGCGCGTCGATGTTGGTGGACCACAGCGCAATCTCGCTGTACTGCTTCTGCACTTCCTTGGCGACTTCTTCCATCATGCCGGAAGTTTCGCGCAGCACGTTGGGCTTCTCGCAGATAGTCACTGACTTGTAGCCCTGCTTGCGAGCGTACTGGAAGGCAGCCTCGCAAATCCGCCGCGCCGCCGGGCGCGTGATGATGCGCACTGAAACCGCAAGGTCTTCGCCGGCAACCTTGTCGAACGGCTTGAATTTCGGATGGCTGCGTAGGGCGTCACGCACCGGCTGCGGAGGATTCGTCCACTCGACTCCCGCATACAGACCTTCGGTGTTCTGCCGGAAAACGACCGCATCCACGTTCGGTTCTTCGAAGCCACCACCCGGCTTCTTGCGAATGAAGTTGAGCGGGTTGCCCGGGAACGACAGGCATGGCCGCATGCAAACATCGAGATTGAAGATCTGCCGCATGGAAACAATCGGGCTGAAATACTGATACCCTTTGCCTCGCAATGCGGGGCCTAGCTCGGCCTCGGCCTCCTTCTTCGGCTTTGACGTGATGGCGCCGAACAGACCGACCCTGTGCTGGCGTAGCAGCTCGATGGTGCGCTCGGGAAGAGCATTGCCTTCCTTGATCCAGCACTCCCATCCAATGTCGGCGTGTACGTACTCGGCTTCGAAACCGACCGCGTCGAGCACCCGAATCGCCTCGGGCAGGACTTGATTGCCAATGCCATCGCCCGGCATGGCTATGAGTTTATGTTTTGCCATGAATGCGGACTCCTCTAATTTTGTTATCCCGAGCGCAGCTTTGAAGGGGCACGGCTTCAGCCGTGCCGTACTTTGGTGTCATTTATGGTGGCTTTAGCCGCTGAGGGACTCCGGTGTTCAGCTGAAATACGACTCCCCTCCGGGGCTAAAGCCCAACTCTCCATACTCATATACGGCACGGCTGAAAGCCGGGCCCCTTCAAACTCGTCCAGGTGAAGCGCTGGGTTAAGTTCTTCCGCCCCGCTGTCCAGGCGCGCCCACAATGTCCCACATTGTGGTAATAACTTCTACACCGCTGCAACTCCAATATTCAGCCCCAGCCTCCGGCTCACCAGGTTCTCCACTCCACCTGCAACCACCAGCGACTGCGGCACGCTGCCCAGCGCCGGGAAGGTGAATTGCTCGGCTGCATAGCGTATGATGCTGGCGGAAAAATCGACCTCGATTTCATCGCCGGGAATGATCGTCTTCTCCTTGCGGGCGATCGCGTCCGCAAACTTCGTTCGTAACCAGTTCACCAGTTCGGGTGTCTCAATGCACAGAAAACCGTTATTAAATGCATTGCGCAAATACGTCTGCGAGAAGCTGCCAGCAATCACCAGCGGAATGCCCTTGTACTTCAGCGCCGTCACCGCCTGCTCGCGACTGGAGCCCGTACCGAAATTGAAGCCGCCGACGATGACGTCGCCTTCACGCGTGCGCTCGGCAAAGTGCGGATCGTAATTGTCCATCACCACCCGCGCCATCATCTCCGGGGTCATGTCTTCGCGATAGGTGTAATCCTTGCCGTAGATGCCGTCGGTGTTCAAGTTATCCTGTGGCAGGAAGATTACCCTCCCCTGCACGCGCTGCGGAAATCCAGGCAGGATTTCAACCTTCTCGGCTGAAGCCGAAGCTACGGCCAGCTCTTCAAAGTGCTTCGTCAGTTCTCGATACTCAACTTCCCCAGGTCCGCAAATGTAACCCGCCACAGCCGACGCCACGACGACCTCGGGACTGCCCAGATAGCACTGCGCATCGCGCGAACCCATGCGTCCTTTGAAATTACGATTGGTAGCTGAAATGCCGACCTCGCCCGCTTCGAGCAGCCCGGCACCCAGGCCAATGCACGGTCCACATCCTGACGGCAGCGGATGCGCGCCCGCATCCAACAAGGTATGCCACACACCGCGCCTTTCAGCTTCCTCCTGCACCGCGCGACTGGCCGCTGCAAGATAAAACTGCACAGCTTTCGCCACCTTCTTGCCGCGTAGCACCTTCGCCGCGGCCTCCAGATCTTCCAGCCGCGAATTCACGCACGACACCAGATACGCCTTCTGGATCGCGACCTTCTTTTTCGCGATCTCGGCGACCGACTGCATCACCTGCACTGTATCCGGACCAGAAACGTGAGGCGTAACCTCCGCGAGATTCAGCGTAATCCGCCCAGCGTACGTCGCATCCTTGTCCGGAGCCGGAGGATTCGCGCGCCACTCCTCAAATTTCTCTTCGGGAATGCGCGTAATTCCTTGCGACCGCAATTCCTGATTGCGCGCTTCCAGGTACCGCAACGTTACTTCGTCAACCGGGAACCAGCCAACCAGCGTTCCCCACTCGGTGGACATGTTGGCGATGCTCAGCCGCGCATCCATACTGAGCGACGCCACACCGCGGCCGGTGAACTCGACGGCGGCGTTCAGCACTTCCTCCCGGTTGTAGAGTCCGCACAACGTCACGATCACGTCTTTTCCGGTCGCACCCGGAGCGAGCCGGCCTTCCAGCACAACCTGGACGGTACGCGGAATCTGCCACCAGAACTCACCCGTCGCCCAAATCGCGGCCGCGTCGGTGCGCACCACCGGCGTGCCGATCGCGCCCAGGGCGCCATACATATTGGAGTGCGAATCGGAGGCGACGACGAACGTCCCCGGCAGAACGTAGCCCTTCTCCACCATGATCTGATGGCCGATGCCGGTGCCCGGCGGATAGAAGTCGATGCGCTGCTCGCGCGCAAACGCCTCCATGCTGGCATACTTCGCCAGGTTCGACTCTTTCTTGTTCTGAATGTCGTGATCGGCGGTGATCACCGGCTGTGCCGGATCGTGCACCTTCTTCGCGCCAACGGCCTTGAATTTCTTCATCACCGCGGAAGTGTTGTCGTGGGTCATCACGTGATAGGGCCGAATGGAGAGAAAGTCACCTGCGCGTAGCGGGCGGCTCGGTCCCTCGGCCATGTGCGACTGCGCGATTTTCTCGACGATGGTTTGGCCCATGTACTTGTCCGTTTCGCGAGCTGAAGCCCGCACGTGAAAAATAATCAGTCAATGGCACGTCTGAAGACGCGTCCCTTCAAAACGTTCCCTCACACTGACTTTGTCCGCAGCCCGTGACGACGCGCCCCTTCAACATCCCCATTGAACAGCTTCATCAACTTAATCACGCTCGTTTGCTTCTCGAGGTCCCAGATAGCGTCCATCGCGCGGCGACGGGCTTCGCGCGACATCACTGGCTCCGCCAGCGCCTCGAACTTCTCTTCCACTTCCTTGTCGGTAAGGGGATTCCGCGGATCGCCCTTGGGATAGTCAAGCTGCGTGCTGAACTCTCGGCCATCGATGGTATGGATCCTGACGATCACGCGCTGCAGTGCCGGAAAGACTTTCTCAATCTCCGGATCGGCTGCGACGGCAATCTTGTTGAGCTGCGCCCGGATTATGGGATCCATGATTTTCGCCTGGGTAAACTGCAACGGGGTGACCTGGCGCTCGGCGATAGCAGCAGCAATAACGTACGGCAGCGAGTGATCGGCCGTCTCCTTGGTGTGCGGGTCGTACTTGCTGGGATCGCTAAGAATGTCGGCCCCGCGTGCGGTGGTACGAATGTGTACTTTTGCGATGTCGTTTGGCTTTAGGTCGTTGTCTTTCACCAGCGCAAGCACGGCCGAGATCGGCGTGTGGGTCAGCGCTTCGGTGGGAAATGCCTTCATCCCACATTGTGTGATACGCCATGTGTCGCCCAGCCCTTCGGTCAGAATATTCAGTTTCCATTCCGGCCCAAAGCAATGCACCAGCCCTTCTTTGCCGTCAATCACGTGCTCCGGGCCCGTATAGCTTTTTTCAGCCAGCAGAGCTGCCATTACGCCGCTCTGCGTAGCCATGGGATCGACAGTGTTCTTCATCATGGTCAGCTTGCCGGCGGTGACTGCGCCCAGCGTGGCCCTCGCGCTGGCGCTGATTCCGACAGCGTGCTGAATCTGCTCCGCGCTGAGGTGCAGCATGCGTCCGGCGACAATGGGGGACACAAAAGCGGTCAATGTGGCGTGATGCCAGCCGCGCTCGCGAATGCCGGGAAAGGCCGCCTCACACAGCCGCATCTCGAACTCGTGGCCCAGCACCAAGCCAACAATGAGCTCGCGCCCATCGCTACCCGCCCGCTCGCCGCAAGCCATCGCTGCGGGAAAAATGTCCGACGGATGTGAGGGGTCCTGCTTCCAGTAAATGTCGTTGTAGTCCATGCAGCGAATCATCAGCGCGTTCGCCAGCGACGCTGAGACCACATCCATCTGCCTTCCGCTGCCGATGACGGTCGCTTTGCCGGTTCCAGCAATTTCGTTTAGCACCTCCAGCGCGATGACCACGTCATGCTGCTGGTAGCCTCCGAGCGCGCAGCCAATGCTGTCGAGCAGGAAGCGCTTCGCCTGATACACCGCATCTTTGGAGAGATGCTCGAATTTCACCCCGGAGGCCCATTGCGACATGGTTGCGGTGATCGTCGGCTTGGCTGCCGCTTTGCTCGGTGCTGGCGCAGTTGTAGTTGACATAAGAATCTTCTCCTTCTATTTCGCCAGGTTTTTGAACGGCTGAAAGGCCATGAAATCCGCGTGATGCACAATGTAGGCCTCGGTGGTGCGCTTCACCAGGTCGCCTTCCGCAGCATGCGATGCAATGATATGACACACCGCGTCGGGCACGCCGCATTCCATCGCCAGAGCCATGCCGGTGAAGGGATGGCGCAGCAGCTCGCCGCGCTTGCTTTGCCGGGTCTTGCCGTCCACGTGCTCGTACTCCAGCAGCTTGCCGACATCGGCCAGAATTGCCCCCGCGATCACGGTATCCATGTCGATGGGCAGCGCGTTCCCCATAAATTCCTTCATGCTCTCAACCGCCTTGCGCGCGATGTGCACCACGCAGCGCTTGTGTTCCATGAACGTCGTGGGGCAGTTCGGCACCAGCAGGGTGAACGGAATGCGATTGAGGTCGTCAGGCGTAAGCGCGCTGAGTTCGAGGGCCCGCTGCCAGGTCTTCGTGACCTGCTCGCGCAGCTCGGGCGCCTGAATCCACTCGATCTCAGGCCACAATTTGAGGACAGCATCGCGCATCGGTACTCCTCGGCAATTCCTCGTTCAAGCAAAACCGGCTCGGATCGGGCACCGTCGCGCCCTGGTACTAACGGGGCGAATCCTGTCCGAAGGCCAAACAAGTATTCGTATCATTTGAACCCAGCGGAAAGCTATGACGCGCGTCACAGGGAACCGGGGCGGTTTCCGAAAGGTTTCCGTCCCGGGATGGGAACTTGCCCCTGATACCGTGTCTCTCCTTATCCTCCTTTGGTTATCACGTCCCGACGCGGCGTAGGTCACTGACAAACCACTCGACGCAGAGTGAAATCCTAGTGGACGTCCGGGAGAGGACATCCGGCCTTTTTCCCACACCTACTTCGTCGAGTCCGCGCGAGAAACAAGACCCTCGAGCTTCGTTCTCTCAGGTTTCCAACTACACCTGCCCAGTGGCCAATTTCATTCGAGCCCGATGGCAGAGAGGTGAAACCAATGCGCCACAAACAGCAATCTTGCAGCTTATTTTTCCACATGAGTTCGCTGGCGGCGCGGGCGATGGCAATTACGGTCGCGCTGATGATGGTGTTGACGCAATCGGCGCAGCCCCAGAGCCCTGCCGGTGGCGGGTCAATGTCGTTGCGCACTCAGGGCCCTAGCCAACATGCGCGCGCCTTTCCTCGACTGAGCCTTGGGAGCGGCGGCGAGTTGGCATATGCGGGCATGTTTCCGTCCGACGGCATATTTCGAAGGTCATCGAAGCTCACGCGCTTCCTCGACGCGATGAAGGTGCCACCGTCCGACGTAAGCAGACCGCCCATAGGTTCATCGGAGCAGGCCGCAAGACAGAGTGGCGTTCCTTCCTGGATGCTTTCTTCCAACCCGCGGGTGGTAGACGATATTGAGCCACCGGCGCATGTGGTGGCCCTGCCGGAAGCGCGTTCCCCGGCGGGTAGCGCTCGCGATGCCGTTGTTTCCTTCGTTTACGGCCAGCCCAGAGTTCTGCGGACACCGCAGCACGTGACCACCGATTCCCGGCAGCGCGTCATACTTAGCGACCCTGGCATTCCGGCCGTGCACGTACTGGACCCGAAGGGAAAAACTTCCTTCAGCATTCTTGGCGGGCAAGGCCGCCGGCTGCAGTCGCCGGCCGGAGTCGCCGTAGACGGGAAAGACAACATTTACGTGGCCGATTCCAAACGTGGAATGGTTTTGGTGTACGACCAATACGGAACGTTTGTACGTTACATCGGAAACGTTCACGGCGAGAACGCGTATCAACGCCCCACAGGAATTGCGATCGACCGCAAGGCGGGCCATTTATATCTTGCCGACAGCCCTCGTCATCTTATTCTCATGCTTGACCTGCAAGGCAATCTCCTGACGCGCGTGGGGAAACAGTGGAACGATACCGACAGTGAAGGATTGAAGCCCAGGACTACGATCGGCCCGGGAATATTTAACTATCCGACCGAGATTGCGGTGAGCGATCACCAGGTCGCTGTTCTGGATATGGCTGGGACACGCGTTCAGGTCATGGACTTGGAGTGCAAGGTTCTTGTCGGTTTCAGCGTTGTGAATAGTTCCTATCAGGAGGCCGACCGCGAAGACGGGTTGGGACTCGATCGGGACGGCAACGTCTATGTCTCTGATGTCGGAACTTCCGAGGTCAGAATGTACAGCAGCGATGGCGAACTTCTGGCTTCTTTCGGCCAGTCCGGTTCCAGAATGGGGGAGTTTAGTGCTCCAAGAGGGTTGTGGGTCGATGCAAGTAACCGCCTTTACGTCGCCGATACGCAAAACCTTCGCGTCCAGCTTTTCCGATTGACCATCAGCGACCAAAAGGACTGGATGCCTCCATCAGGTAAATAGGATTCGTGTGGGGTTTTACCCATCCCATCTCACATCGCCCACGTGACCTGCTCAATTTGGTTGGTGATTTCCTCGGCTGGGGTTTCGGGCGGAAAGCGCATGGGCTTGCCGACATTGGCCAGAATCGCACCCGCAATCACGGTGTCCATGTCGATGGCCAGCGCGCGCTGCCCAGGTCTTGCTGACCTGCTCCCGCAACTCGGGAGCCAGGATCCACTCGAACTCAGGCCACAATTTTAGGACTGCATCGCGCATCGGCACTCCTCCCCAAAATCCCCATCCAAGCAGAGCTGGCTTGAATGGGGCATCTTGAGGATGGCAGTCAGGAACAACCCGCCCGCTCCTCACTTACTGCTAATCCTTGCTGTATTCCGGCAAACAGAAATGACAACCGTCATAGCCGTGTTTCCATGCTCGCTCCAGATCCTGATATGCCTCCTTGTTATGCCGGCTGATCTTGGCTGCCCAATCACAGTTCGCTACGTGAACCTCAAGCGTCCGGCGGTCTCCCATGTAGGGATATTCTCCGACAGCCAGCATTTGCGTAACCCGCCCCATTTCCTTTCTATCAATTAGCTCGGCAACGGCCAAACGATAGTTACCGTTAGCAATCTGCTGCGGAACGATAATCTCAAGCGTGGCCTGGGAAATGTCCGATGTTTTCAGGTTCATTTTGCGCAAGAACGCCTGCTTGCCTGCAATCAACTGGAATTTCTGATATGTTCGGGAGGCTTCAACCAACTTTGCGTTTTCCAAAGAGGCGGAAGGGCTTAAACGCTTCAGAATTCGGAGGGTGACCTGCATGGCACTCGGCAGTTGGGAAAGGTCAATCATCAAGTCGGCAGAAAGCTTGATTTTAGGCCATCCCTGAACCGAGAAGCTCATATTCGTCAGCGAGTTAGTGAATATGTCGACTACGTTGAAGTTCTTCCACGTGGCATTGTTGCTTTGCCGGATGAAGTTGTAGTAATCATCAATAGTATGGATCTGTGCTGGATCAGGAGCAGGATCATCGCCGCTGTTGATTAGGCCAACAAAGCAGTAATGCCCTTTGCCGGGGATATCCGCTTTTTTCCATACCACGGGACCGACGATCGTCATCTCCTGCGGATCGACAGCAGGTATGGCAATCGGATTTGCAGGGTTAGTGATTTCCGTCCAGGACCCCGGAGTAGGCAATACTGACGGGTTTGCCCAGTACAATCTTGCTGTTCCGCTTGTAGGTTGGGTTCCGCGATTTTGGATTCTCAAATAGATGAAATTATCCTGTCCAGATTCGACTGAACTTCCCAGAGTATCGCTCTGCTGTGCCGCTGGCGTGCCCAGTTCTGCCTCTGGGTCGAGAAGCTCCTGGCTGAATACGATAATGTCCGGACTGCAGGAGATTCCACCTCCTATCAACGGTTCGCGCCCGTGATCCTGCAGATTATCCCGCAGATAGAGATCGTGAGCCGGTAAGCCAAGAAAGACGTAAGCCCCATATCCGTTGGGAGAGTCGGAGGACTGTGGAGTGTCGTTTTGGTCCTTGCACGCCTCGGCATAAGTAAAGGCCTCGGCGGCCGAGATGCGGCCATCGTTATTGGTGTCGACCGTTTGCTTAAGTCCTTGCCCTGAAGGGTATTGCGCGGTTATTTCAGGATAGTACCCGGTGATGCCCGCGATCCAGTCCCTGGCAAAGTGGTCAAAATTGGTTCCGCCGCTGGAGTAATCGGAGGCCTTGACGGCGGTGACCACCTGCGTCCAGGTCGCGGGGCTATTATTGATGATGGGATTGGTAAAGCCGCCCGACCGGCATTGTTCCATCATAACCATCAGCACTTCAAAGCGCGGTAAGACGCCCAAGTCGGTAATGAAGTCGTCAACATAATAGGCGTCCCAACCACCACCGCTGTTATAGGTGCACATACAGTATTTGCTCACCCCATCTCCGGGACCTGCGCCATGGTTGTTGGTGTGAATAAAGAGCGAATCTTCTGGGCGAATCACCGCCGCAATCGCGTTGAAGGCATTCTGAAAACCGGTGCGGGTGCCCTCGTCGAAAACATTCATTCGAAAGGCGGTGTTATCGCCCGGCCAGTTCGGCGCTGGAGGGCCGATGGCTTCGTTACAGTGCGGGTGCGGGGGGTCAGCTTTGTAGTAGTTAACTGTGCCGTCCATATTAAGCACATAAATGTTGCCTGGAATAAATCCATAGACGTCCACCAACGTGCGATAGAGAAATTCGAGGTCATTGCTGTGCCGGTTCGAACACCGGCCAGCATAAAGGATCGCATAACGTTGGCCGGGCGCGGCGCTGAGCGAGTTTGTCAGCGGCGCATTGTGCACCTTCCAGCGCGTGAGCAGCGCGTGAGTATCCAACGCTTTCACCGGAGAATGGAAAGCGTGAATGGCGGCGCCCTGCTGCATCATTACTTCGGGAGGGAAGGAAGCTTTCGCCGTCTTGTACAGCTTGCCGGTCTGAGAATCATAGAGATGGTACTCGCAGGGGTGCGCCCAGTTGCAATTGGGTGCCAGATCAACAAAGACGAAGGCGGTGTCCCGCTCAACCGTCGTTTCCAACGCAAACGCCTTCAGGATTGTTCCTGGCGCCAGAGCGTCCTCGCAGATATGGAGGTTGACTCGTTGATCTAAATGTCGTTTCTTCAGACGCGACACCGCGTCTTTCTGAACAAGTGACTTGATCGTACCGGTGAGTTTCATATCGCCCTCCTTCCGTTGGTATTTGCTTTAAATGTTCAACTTCGGATGCGGCCCTTTGGCTTTCGACAATCATTCGTCGAAAACACCGAAATCACGTTCGTGGGCTGGCTTTTTCCCGCGACGAAGAAGAATTATGAAAGTTCCGGGAGATTCATCCATGCTAGGGGGAAAGGAACCCTTACTGATGTTCGCGGTAAGCGTCTTATTCTCAATGAACAGATAAAGGCACGGGTGCGCCCAATTCGCCCCCGGTGCAAGATCAACGAAAACAATCGTCCCCTCAAATGGCATCGTAAAGGTCTGCAGCCCGGCTCTGAAATCTTCGCCCTGCTTGAGTGTTTTCTTATACCAATAGATGAAAGAACGCTCGATGTCCTCTGGGGGGATGCAGTTCTTGATAACCTCCAATATTTGACCTTTGCTGATTTCCATACCGCTACCCTAAGACTCCGCGGTAAGAGGCAAACTACCGCACATTTATTTTTTCACTCCGCTTAAAGCTATGTCAGTGACCAACGTCGCCGTGCTGCGTGATGTCAACGGGATCTACAGTTGGGGAGACGAAAGTGATCCACTGCAAGGGTCTACGGTTTACCTGCCCCACCAGCTACTTGGCGAGTGTTCGCCACCCGAAAACAAACCCGGTCCCTGTCACATAGACCACGTGACGTGCTCAATCTGATTGGTGATTTCTTCGGCGGGTGTTTCGGGCGGAAAGCGCATGGGCTTGCCGATTACGATCGTCAGATCTCCGGGACGCGCGATCTTGTGACCGGCCATCTTCATCTCGTACAAGCCATCGATCCGCATGGGCACAACCGGAATGTTGAGGCGCGCGGCCAGCATGCCGACGCCCGAGCGGAATGGGCACGGCTTGCCATCCGCCGTGCGCACGCCTTCGGGATAAACCAGAACGCTGCACCCTCGATCCACCGATTCACCGGCGTAGGCGAAACTCTCGCGCACGCCCGACTGCTGGGGTAGGGGAAAGACATTGAACAACGCCACCACTAAGTAATATCCTACTTTGTAGGACAGCCGCACGAACGGATTCCAGGTTTGCGGCGGACGCCACATCTCCCAAAGCATCTCTCCCCACATGCCGACCGCGAGCTTGTGCCGCACCCGCGGCGGAAGCGCGATCAGCGCGAAGCCAACATCGATATAGGTGACGTGATTGCAACTTATGAGGAACGGCCCGTCGCCGCCGCGCAGGTTCTCGCGGCCAACGATCTTGGGGTGCGCCATGATCATGGTCGCCGGCCAGGTCAGGAGGTAGTAGATGAAGTTGCGAATCCAAGTGATGGGCCAGCGCTGCGCCCATCGCGGATACTTGTACCCGCTCTGCAGCGACTTCTGCGGCTCACGCAGCAGGCGTTCCAGATCGCCGACCGTGCTGACGCTGGTGAAGTTCGCTTCGTTGAGATCGACCTGGTAGCGGTCTTCGAGCGCGCTCATCAGCTCGACGCGGTCCATGGAGCTCAGGTTCAGGTCTCCCTCAAGCCTGGCGTCGGGCGTAAGTGGGCCGACGCTGCGCCCGGTGACGCGCGCGATCAGGTCGGCCAAAGTGCCCTGCGGCGCGCTCGCTCCATCGTCGCCCGAGGCGAAGTGTTGCTGGACTGTCTGCTGGATCGCAGCGATCTTTGGCTTCTGCGTGGGAGTGCGCGGGAAGTCCTGCTCGGGCCACACAAACCAGCGGCGCATCTGCTGATACTCCGCGAGTTGCTGGTTGGCACGCCTGACCACTGACTCCGGATCGACGGAGTCACGCAGGATGAGAACGGCGCAAGGCTCGGCATTCCCGCCGTGCTCCAGGCCAACGACGACGCAGTCGCGTACCTCGTGTTGTTGTCGCAATTGCGCTTCCAAGTCCTCGGGATAAATGTTCATCCCTTCGCGTGTAACGATGACGTTCTTCTTGCGGCCTTTGAAATAGAGATTGCCTTCGGCGTCGAGTTCGCCGAGATCGCCGGTGCGAAACCAACCTTCCTCGCTCAACACCGGTTTCAGCTCTTTTCCCTGCCAATAACCAGCAGCAACATTCGCGCCACGCACCAGGATCTCGCCGTTTTCATCCAGCTTGATCTCGCGGCCCTCGAGTACTTTGCCGATTGATCGCCTGCCCGTATGAAACGGATGGTTCAGCGAGATCAGCGAGGTTGTCTCCGTCAGGCCGTAGCCCTGAATGACTACGAAGCTCAGACGCCGCCAGAATTCCTCGGTATCGGCGTCGAGGGCCGCGCCTCCCGAGATGAAGGCCCAGAACTTCCATCCGAATTGGTTGTGAATTTTCCGGAAGCGCCACCAGCGCCTCACGAAGTGCTGGTTGTTTGCGGCGTCGAATTGGCGCCGGAACCACTGCTGGCGGCCCGCCGCTTCGAAGTCGCGCAGGAGTTTGTCCTTCAGCGACTCCATCAGGCGCGGGACCGCGACCACCACCGACACTCGTTCTTTCTTGATGACATGCAGAACTTCGGTCGGGTTCAGCGTGTCCTGGAAGATCACGGTGGCCGCCAGCAATTGCGGCAGGAAGATCCCGAGGAACTGTCCGAAGACGTGGCTCAGCGGCAGCAGATTCAGGAAACGCAGAGGATGAAAGATGCGCTCGTAGCGGAGGTATTTCCCGATCTCGCGCTCCAGCGGATCGAGGTTGGCCAGGATGTTGCCATGCGAAATGACCACACCACGCGGCTCGGCGGTCGTGCCCGAGGTGAAGACGATCTGCACGATGTCGTCGCGCGTGAGCGGTGGCGGAACGACAGGCTGATCGGAGTGTGCCGCAATCTGCTCGCGCAGGGTTTCCAGGTTGATCTCTGCAACGCCCGAGACGTGGTTCTGCACCGAGCCGACACAGAGCTTGGCGTCCACCTGTTGGGCGACACGCTGGGCGAAATCCGGCGCCGCAATCTTGTCGATGGGCACCACGATGGCGCCGCGCAAGAAGCATCCGAAAAATGCGACCACCCACTCGGCGCAGTTCTCGCCCCAGATCAGGACCTTGTCACCCTTGCCGATGCCGCGCTGTTCAAGTTCGCGCGCGAAGCGATAAGCGTTGCTCAGCACATCGCCGTAGGTCCATCGCTGCATACGATAGCCGCGATGGTGAACGTAGGCCACTTCGCGAGCGTGGCGACGGAAGTTGTCGAGGTATTCCAGGATGGTGGTGCGAGGCATCTGATGACAGTTTAACTGCTGGGGAAGGTCGATTAAGCAGAGGGAATCCCCTCAGGGGCTAAAGCCCTATCTTATTTCGGGCGGATATGGACAGCCTGAAGGCCGTCCCCTTCGAAGTACACAGACTTAATCAGGGTTTCCCTAGCGACGCCGCGAGTCAAACTCATGAAACGAGGAACTGTCACGCCCTAGCCAAAAGAGGGCTAGAACGGGGCACCCCAAAACCTGGGACGAGCGCCGCGCAGTTCCATTTCGCGGGCTGCTGCATTTTCGACTTTCTCGATCACGACGATTGCCACCCACTCGTTGTTACGATTCAGATAACGCACCGTCCGCCCGCCGAGAATGTTCGCCACTTGTTGCGGGGGCAGCTCCTCGCGATAGTCGAAGAAACGCTCCTGAAGCGCTTCGCCGAAGGGCAAACTTCGGAACAGAGGATACGGAGGCTGCCACTTGGTCGGAAACAGCAGCGCAACATCGAACTGATCGGTAGCTTGCGCGGCCCGTTCAATTTCCAAGGCCGAGAAGTTCTCGATGGGCACCACCGAGAGCGGCTGCTTAACGTATCCCAGAAACGGGCGCGTGAGTTCATCGGTAGCAGGCCACGCGGTGAGTACGCGTGCATGCGGGAAGCGCGCCGCCAATTCATCGGCCGCCAGTTTGTGGAGGATGATGTAATCGCGATACAGCAGCGTGTCTTCCGGAGCGATCCGGTACGGCGGCGGCGTGAGCAGCGCAAACACGAAAGCTGCGCACGTAAGCGCGATCCACATGGGCCAATGCCGGGTGCGACGCCATAGCGTGGAAACACAAACCAGAATTACCAGCGGCACAGCAGGAAGCATGTAACGAGCCAGCACAGCGCCTCCCAGCGCTGACAGAGCCAGGACGTGCGCCAGGATGACCACCCCAAACACGAGCTGCACGCTGATGGGAATTCGGGGGCGCCGCGTGCCGTCGGGCTCCTGAAGCGGAGGGAGGCTCATGGCGTAGGCCGCGGCCAGCGTCAACACGAACAGGTTCAGGTACCCCAGCGTGTGCCAGAGCCGTATCAGGATGGCGAGAAGTATGCGAAGCGGGCTGAGCGTAGCTTGCAGGTTGTAGCGCAGGTACTCCGGATTGCCGAAGTAGAAGCCGGTTCGATGATGATGGTAGAGAAACCACAGGGCAAGCGGAACCAGGCACAGCAGAAACGAGAAGGCAAGCATCCGCTTCCGCGGATACAAGCAGAGTGTTTCGCCTCCTTGCACCTTGCCTTGCAGTAAGGGGCAAAGCAGCTCCCAGGCCAGCAGCGCCAAAGGCGTGACGATGGCAGTCTCTTTGGCGAGAGGCGCAAGCGCGAAGAACACGATGGTGGCCACCGGTCGTCGCTCCACGTACATTGCCAGTCCCCAAAGCGTCAGCGCGCAAACCATCATGTCGAGGTGGGCCAGCGAACTCTGCGCAAAGAACACGGAGTAGACAGCGGTGCATAGGACGGTCGCGGCGGCGACCTGCTCATTGGCCACGTCACGCGCGAGTCGCCATAACCCAAGCAGGGCAAACGCGGAGACCAGCAGCATTGCAGTTCGGGTCACCGCCGGCGTGAAGCCACTAAACTTCCACCAGAACGCCAACCACAGCATTACCAGCGGAGGATGTGCGTTGGACAGCGTGGTGTGCGGAATCAGCGAACCGGTGAGCAAAAGATCGCGCGCCGCCGGAATGAAGTAGCCAGCTTCATCCCAGAAGTACGGCAAGCGCAGCAAAGGCGCATGGGTGACGAACAGGAAGGTAAAGATGAGCGCGTAGGCGAAGAGGTATTCGCGCAGGCGGGCAAAAAAGCTCGACACCCGCAAGTTGTCCGCAGGGTTTCTCATTTCCGCAGTCAACCGGCCGCCACGCGTCCCGTTCCTATGGTACAGAAGAGTTCGGCCCACCGCACGCTCGCATTGACCATCCAGCAACACCGGAGATAACATCACCGTATGGAAAAAGTCCCGAGCGTGGTTGGTTTTGATCGCATCACCCTCGACCCGAACCAGATGGGCGGGCAACCGTGCGTTCGAAACATGCGACTGACTGTTCGACGGGTTCTGGAGGCAATTGCCACCTATCCTGATCGGGAGGAACTTTTTCGCGAGTATCCAGAGCTTCACGAAGAGGACATTACGCAGGTCCTGGAGTTCGCTGCTGCCAATCTGTCCGATGAAATTCTCGACTTCCGAGTCGCATGAAAGGCGTGCTGCTTGACCAGGGCCTACCTCGCTCCACTACAAGGCTCCTCATCGAATCGGGTTTTGCGCGCTCCATGCAGCGGATGTCGGATTGTCCAGGGCCTCTGACCGCGAGATCCTCGAATACGCAACAGCGCGAGACTTGATCGTGGTTTACGCTTGATGCTGACTTTCACATGCTGCTTGCCTCTACGGGTGCATCGTCACCGTCGGTCATTCGTTTGCGGCGCCAGAGACTAAAAGCGGAGCAGGCGGCGATCGTCATTCAAGCGGTGCTGGAACGGGGCCATGAGATCCTGGACTCTGGAGCCGTTGCCTCGGCAACGAAGACTTTCGTTCGCTTCAAACGCCTACCTCTTCGATGCCCAAAATAACCAGCGCGGCAAATCTCCTAATGAATCGGACCAGTCCCGGGCCCCATGCGCGGATCCAGTTTGATCTCGCCGAAGGTGTTCTCGTAGTTCACCAGGTTTTGCTGCAGGATGGTGTACAGCGCTTTGGCCTGCTGCGGGCTCAAATAGATTCCCTGGAAGTTGCGGACGTCCACGCGGGTTTCGTCCTGCTGTTGCAGGGTGCCGAAAATCAGGAAGAAGTCCCACACGTTCACCCGCACCTGGACGCTGTTGGCATAGCTTTCGCGGTAGTCGGGAGTATTGGTCAACTGAATCGATGGCTGCGGAGGATTCGACATGGTGACCTCGAAAAGCAGTTGTCAGTAGCCGGTTGTCAGTTGTCAGTGGTCGCATAAGGTCACTGGAAACTACCACCAGCAAACGGAAATCGCAGTGTAGCAGAACCAGAGTGATCAGTTGCCAGGAGTCAATTGTCGATTGCCCTCTTGAGAACTGACTACTGACAAGTGGCCACTGACTGCAACTGACCACAGGAAAACAAAAAAGGCGGCCCCGAAAGGGGGCCGCCGAAGTGAAGCAAGGTTAAAGCGATTAGAAGATGATCTTGCCCGCGAACTGGATGATTCGTCCCGAAGGCAGACCGGTGAAGAACGATCCGTAGGGGCCGGTCGGCGGCGCCGTCGTGGTCGTGATCTGACCAAACGTCCCATCCGCAAGATTGAGGTCCGGGTTGGTGAAGTTCGGGTGATTGAAGATGTTGTAGAAGTTGGTGGTGAAGTTGAACATGAACCGCTCCGTCAACTTGAAGTTCTTGCCGATGGTGACGTCGGAGTCGAAGAAGTGAGGTCCACGATATCCGTTCCGGCGCTGGTTCGGGCCAAGGTCCGAACTGAGCCCGCCGGACCGAAGGCATTGGGGTTCAGGCACTGACTGTTGCCATTGACGCAGCCCATCTGGCCATCCGCAGCAAGCGACGTTCGCGACCGTGTTGGTCGGGCCATAGTTCGTGATGGAAGTGTTGCCATCAATGACCGAGAGTGGCAAGCCTGAGCGCCAGAAGAAGTTCTCCGACAGCATCCAGCCACCCAAGGCCGCGTTGGCAAAGCTGTTGCTGAACTTGAACGGCGTCTGCCAGACGTAGGTGCCGTTGAAGCTGTTGCGAATGTCGTAATCAGCGTTGCCGTAGTTGTTGCACTTCAGACAGTAGGGATTGATCTGGTAGGTCAACGACCCGAATGACTGCGAGTTGTTGTACGGAGTCGAGCCGATGCCGCCGTTGGAGACGTCATCCATGGCATGGCTCCAGGTATAGCTGAACTGGAACGATAACCCATGCTACTGCGCGCTGGGTAACGCTGCGTGGTTATACCGTTGTAGTTGGAGATGCCGCTCGAGGAGTACTGCTGATACGTGGTGAAGATCGGGGTAGGCGCAACAGCGGGGAGCCGCAAGCGCCGGCACCGAAGGCATTCAAGCCCTCATTGTAAATCGGGATATGGACGCCGTGGTTGCCCACGTAGGCCAATGCCGAGCGTGGTCTTGTTTCCCATCGCCTGTTGCATTCCGAAGCTCCACTGCTCGTAGTACGGAGTGTGGAAGGTCCCGATCTGGCTATGGTAGGCCGGGGTCCGGAACTGGGATCCCAACTGCGCTTTCAGGCTGCTGATAGGACGCCCCGTTGTCGAATCCCGACATGATAGCCGCCGCGGAGTTCGCGCCCTGAATGTAGGGACTGTTGGCGGTGGTGGTGTCACCCCACGGCGTGCTCGTTGATACGGACTTCGACCAATCCAGGCAGGTTGGTCATGAATTGATCACCCACGACAGCCGGGAAGGCATCGATGAAGATGCCGAAGCCGCCGCGAAAGACGGTGTTCGGACCCAACGGCGACCACGCAAAGCCGAACCGGGGCGCCCAGTTGATGGCGTCGGTGGCATTGTAAAGCTGGTGGTTGTGGCCGTTAATGATTGAGTTGTAGGGAGTGGTCGGACTGAGCAGGCCCGCAGCAAGCAGCTGTTGAACGACGCCATCCTTAGTCAACGAAGAGCAATCGGTCTGGCAGACCGGATTGGAGTTCTTCTCCGCGCGCAGGGCCAGAGTGAGTGTCAAGTTCTGCTGACCTTCCACTCATCCTGCGCATAAATGCCCATTCCCCAGAGCGCGACCGGCTGGGTCGAGCGAGAGGGGAAGCGCTGACGGGTCTGGAACGCGATCCGTTGTAGAAGTCAAGTCACGCCGCCGTCGCCGTTGCCCGGATGTGCGTCAGTCCGGTAATCAGGACTTCGGGATTGTTGAGCACGCTGAAGGTGTAGTCGCTGATGTCGTAGCGGCGGAAGTTGCCGCCGAACTTCATGTTGTGCTTGCCCTTGGTCCAGGAGAGATCGTCGATGAACTGATACTGCGTGACGTTACGTCCCTGGGGGAAGTCGTACGACTAATCCGTCCCGCTCTCCCTCAAGTTAAACCCATAGAGACGATGACCGCATACGGGAAAAGCACTCGGGTTGACCTGGGTGAAGATGGCCTGGTAGTGGCTGAGGTCCGCGCTGAACTGGTTGGTCATGTTGGAGCTGAATACGCGGGTCCAACCAAACTGGCCATCGTACGCGGGCTGTTTGCTGGCAGCACTGAAAGTCAGGATTATGGATCAGCCTAGGTGGCCTGCGTGCCGTGATCGATGCGTGCGCGGAAGTAGAACTGGTTCTTGTGCGACTGGTTCCAATCGATCCTGAAGGGCAGGATCCATTCCGTTCCCGGCAGGGCCGGCGTTGCCTGGTACTGGAGAAGCAGTTGTCGGCAGTGAATGCCGGATTGAGCGTTAGCGCCGCAATTGCCTACACCGCAGCTGTCCCGCGAAGTGCTAGTTGGTTCCGTTGTATCCCTTGGCCGTGGTGTAGATGCCGAACATCTCTGGTATCTTGCCACCTCGGCGGTCGCGGCTGCAGGTTGGCCAGGGTCTGGCTAATGAAGGTTGGCGATGGTGCATAGACCGGCTGGCTGGAAGGAACGATGTATTGGATGGCTTCGTAGTCCACGAAGAAGAACAACTTGTCCTTCTTGATCGGACCACCCAAGATTCGCCCCCCACTCATTGTTGTTGGCAAAGGGCCGGGGCGTACCGAATGTCGATTGTTAAACCAGTCATTGGCATCCAGGGCGCGGCCAGTCCACTCGTAATTAGACGTTGCCGTGGTACTGGTTGGTGCCCGACTTGGTGACGTAGTTGATCTGGGCGCCGGCCTGCTGGCCGTATTGTCCAGAGTAGGCGTTGCTGATGACGGTCGCTTCCTGCACTTCGTTCTTGCCCAGAGTCAGGTTGGTCGCACCCGAGTTGTTCAGGTTCAGGTACGGATCCATGTCGTTCTCGCCGTTGACCGTGAACAGGTTGGAAGTGGCGGGAAGGCCGTAGGCGCTGAAGTTGCCATAACCCTGGCCGGTGTTCATGGTCACGCCGGGCGCGGTCTGCGCAATGTAGGTGAGGTCATTGCCGCCATTCGGCTGGTTCTGGATGATGTTCGAGTTAAAGTTGGTGGACAGGTTGGCGTTGTCCGTCTGCACCAAGGGCGGAGCACCGGTGACTTCCACCGTCTGCGTGCTGGCGCCCACCGCCACCTTAACGTTAGCAACGGTCGTCTGGCCGACGTTGACGGTGTACTCGCTCTCCGTCTTGCTGAAGCCTTGGGCGGTCACGCCAACGGTGTAGCTTCCCGGGCTCAACAGAGAAAACCGGTAAAGACCGCTCGAATTGGTGGTGGTGGTGCGGGTTTCGCCAGTGCCATTGCTTTTCAGCGTTACCGTGGCGTTCGCTATAACTGCGCCAGTCGGATCTGTGACCGTACCGGTCAAGTCGCCCGAAGTCAGCGACTGTCCGAAGGCTGTGGGCGCCATTAGGCAGGCAGCCAGCAACAACGCCAAAAGCGCATAAAAGCTATGAAATCTTTTCATGTTACGAACCTCTTCTCCTCGCGCTACGACTTTTCAAATTGCCTCGAACCGTTTGGAGGCCCAAATTGGCAATATTTCAAGCAGGGATAGTGCAAGCGCGCTGCCACTCGCGTACCTCACCAGAATCCTCGCAAATGTATGATTGTAAAGTAGATAATTAGATAGATCTTGACTTCACGCCACAAAAGTATTGGTTTTCACAGATTTCGCTCCGAGTAATCTCCAGTTTCTTGGAGATTGTAGTGCTACTATCTTTGCGAGTTCCCCGTTTTGATCCAAGAACAACGCGGCCCAGCACTACATCTCAGTGGGGTCGCCGAGCCCCGCCCGCAAGTAAAGCTTCGTTGAGATCTCAGAGAGAATCGTTAACTTTCGAATAGAAAGGGTTGGTTCCGTCAATGGGATGGGGATAGACTACTTTGGGGCGACTACCAAGCGGCGTAGTGCGGGGACGGAAACGACCAGGCTGCGCTCGCTGATTCCAGGAGGAGAAAAACATGGCTCGATTTGCCAACCATCTGTTCCTAGTGACACTCGCCGCCGTAGTGCTCGCTGCTTCGCTCTGTAGCGGACAAAGTACAAATGCCGCCCAGCCCGGTCAAGCTTCCACACAGCCTTCTTCTCCACGCTCCTGCGAGTGCTGCCAAAGGGCACGGACTCATGCCGGTGGAACTAACCAAGTCTCTAGACTCGAAGAAGCTGAAGGAAGGGGATGTGGTGACGGGACGCATCGCAGCCGATTTACGCATGAAGGACGGAACACAGATTCCGCTCGGCAGCAAGGTGACTGGCCACGTGACGGAAGCGAAGGCCCGCTCCAAGGGCGACCCGCAATCGGCCTTGGGAATAGTCTTCGACAAGATTAGTCTGCCGGGAGGGAAAGACCTGGCTATCAAGGGCGAGATACAGGCAGTGGCCCCGAATCCGAACGCCGGCCCGCAAAGCAGCGCCGGAACCGGTTCGATTGGTCCCGGTATGATGGCCGGACATGAGGGCACTGGCGCCGGCACAACGGCTCCTACAATGCCCAACAGCGCCGACGGACAGCAAGGGGGCCGACCACTGCTGAATGCGCAGTCGAAGGGCGTTATCGGCTTCCACAATCTCGAGTTGGGCGAGAACTCGGTGCTCTTCTCCACCGGCAAGAATGTGAGCCTGGACAGCGGGACACAGTTGATGCTTCAGGTAGAGGTGGAGTAAACTCCCGGCGCTCGCGCCCGGCGAATCGCGATCACTGGCTGCGTGTATCTGCGCAGTTGGCTGAATAGGGTTGCCGATGATTCAATTCTGCGTAGCGCTCCGCTCCTTCGAAAATCATTCACCAGGGAGCGCACGGAGGTTCCTCTTCTATCTTTAAATCCTCTCGTGACCTCCGCGGCTTCTGCGGTTAGTTTTGGTTCTGTCTTATGGGTCAGCTGTAGGCGTACCTGAGCTCAGTACGAAAGGAACAAACATGAGTCGATTTGCTGTTTACTTACCCGTAGCGACGCTCGCCGTAATGCTCGCTGCTTCGCTCTGTATGGGACAAAGTACAAATGCCGCCCAGGCCGGTCAAACTTCCACCTCGCCTTCCTCATCACCTGCGCCGTCAGAGACGACAACTCCGGCGAGCGCTGCCAAAGGACACGGCCTCATGCCGGTGGAGTTAACCAAGTCTCTAGACTCGAAGAAGCTGAAGGAAGGGGATCTGGTGACGGGACGCGTCGCAGCCGATTTGCGCATGAAAGACGGAACGCAGATTCCGCGCGGCAGCAAGGTGACTGGCCACGTGACGGAAGCGAAGGCCCGTTCCAAGGGGGATCCACAATCGGCCTTGGGAATAGTCTTCGACAAGATCAGTCTGCCGGGAGGGAAAGACCTGGCTATCAAGGGCGAGATACAGGCAGTGGCCCCGAATCCGAACTCGGGCGGCTCACAAGGCAGCACCGGTTCGATTGGTCCCGGTATGATGGCTGGGAACGACAGCCAGGGTGCCTCCGCCGGGACGACGCCTCCGCCGATGCCCAGCGCGCCCACGAGTCAGCAAGGGGGCCGACCACTGCTGAATGCGCAGTCAAAGGGCGTTATCGGGTTCCACAATCTCGAGTTGGGCGAGAATGCGGTGCTCATCTCCACCGGCAAGAATGTGAGCCTGGACAGCGGGACACAGTTGATGCTTCAGGTAGAGGTCGAGTAACTCCGGGCGCTCGCGCAGCTTGGATGAATGAAGTCGGCCGATGCCTACTTTGCCGGCATCGTGTAATAACCAGTGCGGTGACGCACCTGCAACTCGGCGGGATCGGGATAGTCCTTGGTAGCGGGGTCGATCTTGATATCGATGCGGCGAAAGTCCGAGTCGGAGAGCCGAGTACTGGGATAATAGGCGATCAGATATTGAGTGCGTAATTCGTCGCTAATCTGCCGGAATGCGGCATCCAGTTGCTCCAGTCCGCTGGCGTAAAAGTACTTTCCTCCGGTATCACGCGAAAGCTGAATGAGCGCGTGTTCACCGCCGATGTCTCGCCCTGCGCTGTTTTCGATTGGCACGATGATGATGCTGTACAGGATGACCTCGGCTTCCTGGGCGGCGCGCACTGCCTGCTGATAGCTGGTTTGGCTTACGGTGTCGCCGCCGTCGGTGATCACCACCATGACCTTGCGCCCCCGGCGTTGCTGCAACGCCTCCGACCCCAGGTAAAGAGTGTCGTAGAGAGCCGTGGCGGCCCCCGGCCGGATGCGGTTGATGGCGCGGTCGATCACTCGAACATCGGAAGTGAAGGGCGTCAACTGGTCAACGATTTCGCTGAACTGAAACAGCGACAGGCCATCGATGGGACGCAGAATGGCATGCGCGAAGCGGCGCGCGGATTCCATCTCCAGCTTCTGGTCGCCGCGGGTGCTGAGGCTGGTATCGATGGCGACGACGATGGAAAGCGGCAATTCCGACTCGCGATGAAACACCGCGATCTTCTGTAGCTTGCCGTCTTCGAAGACCTGAAAGTCCTCCTCCTTCAACGCTGACACCGGCGCTCCGCCGCTGTTGGTAACCGTGGTGAACACGTTGACCAGCTTCACGTTTACTTTGAACGTCGTGTTGGGCTGATCGCTGGTGTCGGTCGTCGCCGGCTTCGGCGACTCAGGCGGATGCGGAACGCCCTGCGCCTGCTGCTTCTGCGACTGTGGCGGGTGCGGCACGCTGCTCTGCGCGGCCGCATCCTGACCCGCGCAGAGGATGCCCAAGCAGGCGCAACTCAACGCAGAAATCACCAGTAGCTCGCGCACCGCAACGGTTGCCAGAGCGGAAATCAGGCTGGTTGAAAACATGTGTTAGCTCAAACCCCAATTCAGCTACTTTGACGCGTTGCCGCCGGCACGTGGGATTTCCGGAGGAAAAGGTTCGCCATCCGCCCAAACCGCCCCGTCTTCGAAAAATTCTTTCTTCCAGATGGGGACCGTCTTTTTCAACGTATCGATCAGCCAGCGGCACGCATCAAAGGCAGCGGCGCGGTGGGCGGACGCAACCACGATATAGACGCTGGTTTCGCCGATCTGTAATCGTCCCAGCCGGTGCACGATCCGCACGTCGCGGATGGCGTAATTCGCCAGCGCTTGCTGCGCCAACTGTTCCATTTGCCGCAACGCCATCGGCTCGTAAGCAGTGTAGTCGAGATAGCGAGTGCGGCGTCCGCGCGAGTTATTGCGAACAATCCCATCGAAGACTGCGACCGCTCCGTCTTCGGGACGCTTGATGGCGGCCAGAATGGCGGCCGTCTCGATTGGCTCGCCCACAATCCTGGAGTGTTCGGAAATCATTGGGAGGAGTGCGTCGGCCGTCGAATCCTCGTCAAGCTTTCCACCGCTGACTGGCGGAATCAATGCCACCTCATCGTTGTCTTGCAAGGCAGTCGTTCCGTCGGAGTATTCGTAATTGACGGAGAGAGCGATGGCGTTGCGAAAGTCCTGCAACTTCGGCATACGTTGCTGGAGCTCGGCATAGAGATCGGACAGGCGCGCGCCGTCGGAGAGCTGCACGACTTCACGCTCGCGCCCGGCGAGGTCCCGCAGCATCCCGAGGTAGACCACGCGCACCTGCATGGGTAAAGCATAACGCAGGCGAGTACATGAGGCGGCGAACGTCTGACGCAGAGCGAGTTGGTAAGCGAAAAGGATGAATATGTGGGCGCTACAGGATTCGAACCTGTGACTTCCACCGTGTGAATTTTGAAGTCAGACACCTAACCCCTTTGCTTGCTTTTCTTTTCCGGTATGAGTTGGGCAAAATGAGGATTACAAAGGGTCAGTTTTGTTGACGAGTTGTTGACGAGTGGGGGCGTGGCTAAGGAACGGGTTTGGCGCGGAAGACGGCTACCCGAAAAACTTGTGCCACAGCCATGCAATAATCATGCCGATTATAGTGAAACCCAGCCATTCAGCGTATCGCTTGCGGTCAGCCCGCGCGGTTTTGGATTTCTCATGATGGTAGAAGAGGCATATCCTGCTGCCATACGCTTCTATGTAAAAAAAATATAGGAAAAACGGGGGGAGGACGATCAGGAAAGCTAAAATCATCCGCAGATTATGAAAGTGTTCTTTATACGGAGCCGTGAGTTGCGCGAATATGAAAACGCTGAGAAGAGGCACTACCAACAGAGCGAGTCTGATGCCGTCCGGCTGGAGAAAGTTGAACAGTCGGCGCTTGCGACGATCAAAGATCTGTTTGACTGAGGAATGGAGTTTCCAAGGTATAATGTCATTCAAGCCGTAAGAACGAATGCTTGATATCCGCCCGATAGTTACATCACAGGATGCTGCAGAAATGTCTAGCGACTTGGCAACCGTTCCCTTCTGTTTCAGGTCATCAATGGAATCTGCGGTTTCTTCAGTGAGTTTGTATTTGATTTTTGTCGGCTGGCCTGTAGCGTCTGGTGCAGGTTTTCCTGAAGCAATTGGGTGATTTCTTCAACATCTTCCAAGTACAGCCGGGCTTGGGGCAATTCAGTCGGAACAGCGCGGATCGGCTTAAGCGCCATGTGAGCGGGATTGTACTGTGCTGATGTCTTCGCTCCAAAATTGACCCAACTAGCGCCTCGGCATCATCATCAGGTAAGCGATTCCCTGCGCTATCGCCGCCAGGGCCGCTAGAAATGCTGCGATAGAATTCCAAATCGCTGGCTCCTCTGATATCCGGTTTAGAAGGTCATCCATCCAGCCTGCTTTGCGAGCATGGCCAAGTTGCAACATCGCGCTCTTTGCCCACGCCCATGCTGCGAGAAGTGCGAATAGAACGGCCATGGCCTGCGCAAATTGGCTCGGTGTCATCCCCGTCTATTTTACAAGCCTTTTGGGATGACTACGGGATATGGCCGGTACGTAGGGGCAGATTTTTGGATGCGCTCGATCTTACGCCGGAGCAGTGTGCAAAGCTGCGGGGGGCATCGTAAATTGTAAGAGGAGTTGGGCTGGTAATAATGCGGGTATATAAGCTGCTTTCCGGTCGCCACGGTTTGAAGGTCCTTCGGGAACGCCGCCTGAAGATCACAGAAATTGGCGAGCTTAACGATCCCTACGAGCTTCTCCCTTTCGATCTTTCGGACGGGAGATATAGGCCGGTGTTCGATGCTGTCAAAAAGGAGATTGCGAAAACGAGGGGGCTCGTTTGCTTCAGTGGGGGCTGGGAGAATCCGGTACTGTGGTCGCATTACGGAGATTGTCATCGTGGCATGTGCTTGGGCTTCGAGATCGACCAGGCAGTGGCGCAGCCTATCCACTACATTGATAAACTTCTGCCACTTCCTCCGCCGACAATTGAAACGGCATTGGCTTTGCTTTTCACGAAGTTTGCTCATTGGCAATATGAGGGAGAAGTTCGGGTATGGGCAAGTATTGAGGAAAGATCTGCGGGGCTATTTTTTTATCCATTTGACGAAGGTTTGCGATTAGCAGAGGTAATTTGCGGGGTGAACTGTTCGGTATCCTGTATGAAGGTTGCGCGGCTTTTGTTGACGGGGTTGGAAGGGGTCCGCTTGAGACAAGTCAGGCGTGCGCATGACGCATTTCGGATGATCGAGGACGAAGCCGTGGACGTTATTTAAGGGATGGTATCTGTTTTCATCTCTGCACCCTGATGGTTGCGCCTCTCCATGATCTTTCGTGTGCCGGTCCTGCAAACGGATATTTGGCCGTAAACTCGCACATGAAATCCATGTAACTTTCAGGCGTCATATAGATTGTTGATGGTGTAAATGGGCGGGTGGCCCACCCAAACCGATTTTGCTTGGGTGGGGATTTTCGTCGCCACTGAGGATGCAAGGGAAAATGGTGGCGCTACAGGATTCGAACCTTGACTTCCACCGTGTGAATCTGACCCGGTTAGGTTTTACAATGACTTACAAGTACGTGGAGGTTGCCTAAGTACATGTAGGTCGTACAAGGCATCGCAGTTTGTGGATTGGTTTGTGGGCTGAGAAATATGGCTCGGCGCGTTAGTACGACCGACACGATCTGTTGGCTTCCTACCCAGAGCCCCTTCCGGGGATAAATCCAAATCTCCAAGGGCCGAAGCCCGGCGGATTTTGAGTCGCAGTACGCCATTGAACGCCTATCCAAAATTCAATCATATTAGGCGGTGTTCTGACCTTGGCAGACGAGAAATCTGTTACCGCCTACCGCTTGTATTTTCGGCCACGGAACCAGGACTGCGGAATTGTGCAATCGCCGATTGCGGCACGACAGGATCTCGCATGAAAGTAAGGAGCAGATTGGTTGCGAAAACTGTGACGGCGCAAAGCTCGACTATCGCCGAATACGGCAGCCAAACCCACGCAGTCGCGACGATCTCCTGGTAGGCGAGAACTTCGCCGCTCACGCGCATAATGCATCCCACGGTTAGCAAAAGGAGTCCGACGAACATAAGCGTTGGGCTGAACAGCAACCGCATTCCTGAAAAGGCAGGCAGCACCCGTTGGCCAATGCAGAAGACCATCATGGCGATGAATCCCACGGTCAAAGCGTGACGCGATGCTCCCCAAATCCCGCTGGGATTCGGAGCGTTCGCGGCCCAGACCCCGAGCAACGCGGCTACCATCAGCCATACGTACGCGGTGCGGACAAAAAATGGAAAGCTGCTGTGGATGCCTTTCGTTTTGGCGGCCTTCTCCGGTTTAGCGAAAATGCGGAGCGAAACAATGACGAGCGAGGACGAAAGTACGATCAAGACGGTTGTCACGCGGAACAAGCCGGCGAGTCCCAAGCCGATGGCTATCAAGTGGACCGCGACCGCCACTCCCAACAGCCGCTTGATGGGCGGTTGCGTGCCTAGAAAAATCGGCAGCCACTTGGCGCTGAAGCCCCATACGAATGGCACCATGAATCCCCAGGCCACGAGTACCAGAAAGCGCTGATCGAAGGCTTGCGGAAAAGCTGGCGAAGTCCCACGCACTGCCAGCCACACAGCCGCCCCGAGATTGAGCACCAGAGTGGCGAGCAGCCCCATGGCACCGGCGATCACGACGAAGATCCAGGTTTCCAATCGTTTTTTGCCACTATCCTGAGGTTTGTGCTGCGACACCGCATGAAAAAATATTAGGAACGCCGCCAGTTCCATCCCGGCGGAAGCCGGCAGCAACAGGCGCCACTGCCACAGGTAGACGTTTGCCAACCAGCGTAGCAGCACGCCCGCCATCCACATCGAGCCCGATAGCCATGCCGACCAAAGGCCGAAAGGCTTCAACCCGCCGCGCAATTTCGGGATCGAGTAGAAGCCGATCCCGAGAATAAAGCTACCAATCCAGCCCAGCACCTGCGCGTGTCCGTGAGCCTGGATCCAGGCGGGAGAAATGCTCTCGGCAGCGCGGCGGCCGCTGATCGAGACGAGGTTCCAAACACCCAGAAACGTGCCTGGCAGCAACATGAACAGCAGGCCGCCGGAAATGAAGAAGATGAGTAAGCGCGAAAGCTGGACTTCTCTTGCACTTGTGCGGGCAAAAACCTGCTCAGGCGTTTCCGACTCGCGGGCAAAGGCTTGACCCTGTGTGCAATTCATTTGCAGAAGGTGAGCGCGTTGCCGTGCTCGACCTCATTCTCCATGGGCATCGCGGTCGAAGCGAAATACGTAGCGCAACAGTCCGGCATTGATGGCAAGCAACACGGTTGATCCAGCAGCCGCGGGGAGTACGGTCTTGTATTCTCCGCTGAGCAGCGCTTCCACAGAGAGCGTCAGCAGCCATAGCTGCAACACGACGGCCCCGCCCACGAATGCCAGCATTGCCGCAAACAGCGTCGTGCCTTGTCGTCGGAGACTCATCACGCCTCCAATCCGATGGCGAAGAGTTTGTCCCCGCGCTGCTCCAGTTGCACGCGCGGCAGTGGACGCGTCGGCGGCCCTGCCACCGGCTGACCTTCGAGGTTGAAGAGTCCATGGTGACAAGGACAGAACAATCCGTTCTCGGCTTTGTCGTAGACCACGGCGCACGAAAGATGCGTACACACCTGCGAATACGCTACCAACTTGCCGTCGGGCGTGCGCACCGCGATGCAGGGATCCTCGTTCGTGGGATAGCGAAACAGCATGGAGTTGGTTTGCTCCAGCGCTGCTGCAGAGCCGATGTAGCGCTCGGCGTGAGACCCGCGGTGCAGGAACTTACTCGCCAGCGCCGTCGCCCAATTCGCAATTGCCAGCAGCAGCGAGCCCAAGGTTAGAAACTTCACCATCTCGCGCCGGCTTACATAATGATCGCCTTCCCACTCGATGGGAAAATCCTGCCGCCACTTAGGCGGGGTCGTCGGCCTTGCACCCGGCACAGCCCTCTTCTTCAGTATCGATATTCATTCCGCACTCTCCAGCATCAGCGCCACGTCGTAAGGATCTTCGGAAAGCGCGGATGGCGTTGGCGAAATCTGCACTAACTCGACGTTCACGCGCTCCACTTCCCGCGGCACAATCACGAACACCTTGGTCTTCACTTCCTCGTTGCCAAACTTCCAACGGTTGATGGCGATGCCCCGCCGTGTGCGCTGGATTTCCTCCGCGGTGGCGAAGGTCAGCGCTCCTGAAGGGCAGACGGTGGCGCACATGGGCTTCTTATCAACGCTCGTGCGGTCGTAGCACATGTCGCACTTCATCATCTGGTCGATCTCGACCTGGTATTTGGGCACACCGAACGGACACGAGAGCACACAGTTGGAACACCCAATGCAGCGCGGCTTCAACGAACTCTGTACCACGCCGTCGGGCGTCTTCTTTATGGCATCGGCGGGACAAACGCGCGCGCAAATCGGGTCTTCACAATGCATGCAAACCTGCGGCGCAGTTTGCACACTCTCGCGCCGCTGGATGGTCTCCAGATGGATCATGGAGACACCGCGGTGCGTGTCGCACTCGGCGCAGGCCTGCACGCACGACTGGCATCCGATGCAGCGCGAATAATCTATGTAAAAGCCGCGCTCGCTCAACGAATGCCTCCGGCTTGCACCTCGAGCTGCGCTATTGCGTCAGTAGGTCGCTCCGCCTTGCTTACCCGCACCGCGCAAATCTTGAACTCGGGAATGTTGGAAACCGGATCGATGGCGCGGATAGTCAGGTTGTTGGCCGAGCGGTCAAGCGGCCAGTGATAGGGAATGAACACCGTGTCAGGCCGGATCGTCTTGACGACCTGGGCGTGCACGACCACGCTTCCACGGCGGCTCTCTACTTTGACGAAGTCGCCGTCCTGCACTCCGAGTTTTTCGGCGAGCCGCGGATGCATTTCGCACAACGGTTGAGGATACTGGTCCAGCAGTCCACCGATGCGGCGCGTTTGCGTGCCGGAGAGGAAATGGGACACCACGCGTCCGGTGGTCAGGATGATGGGATACTCGTCGTCTGGCATCTCTGCCGATGGCCGCCACTCGATGGGAATGAAGTGCGCTTTGCCGTCGGGATGTCCGAAGTTGCCGCCTTCGTACAAGCGCGGCGTTCCCGGATGCCCGATTTCGGGACACGGCCAGAAAATTCCATTGTTCTCGTCAATGCGTTCCCATGTGATGCCGTAGTAATCGGAGATGCCACCTCTGGACGCGACGCGCAATTCCTCGAAAATGTCATGGGGCGAGCTGTAGTTGAACTTGTCGCGATGGCCAAGCCGGTGCGCTATCTCGCAGATGATCTTCCAGTCCTCGCGCGCGTCGCCGGGAGGACTTACCACCTTGCGATGATGGATGACGCGGCCCTCTACGTTGGTCGTGGTGCCTTCATCCTCTTCCATCAACGAGCCCGCGAGAACGATGTCGGCATATTGCGCGGTTTCAGAAAGGAAGAACTCGATGTTGACGTAGAATTCCAGCTTCTCCAGCGCAGCGCGGACGTAATTTGCGTCCGGCAACGAGACGGTGGGATTGAAGCAGATGGAGAGCAGCCCCTTGATCTTGCCTTCATGAATCGCTTCGACCAGCGGCACAGCAGAAAGGCCCTTGCCTGGAATCGATTCTTCTGGCACGCCCCATACGCCGGCGATGTAGCTTGCGGTGCTCGGGATTCGTGACATCGCGAGCACCGGGCAGTTGATCGCACTTTTGTCCTTGCTCACGCGCGCCCTGGCCGTTGCCTTGGCCGGTAATCATCGCGTAGCCGCAGCCTTCCCGGCCAATACGTCCGCTGGCGACTACGAGGTTGATGGCAGCGATGCAATTATCCACGCCTTTGGAGTGGTGCTCGATGCCGCGCGCGTGCAGCAGGAAGCTGGTCGGCGGCGGGCCCCACATCTCGGCGGCGCGGACGATCATCTCCGCCGGCACACCGGCAATTTTCGCAGAGTACTCCGGTGTGTACTTCTTCACGCTTTCGGCAAGCTGCTCGAAACCGGTGGTATGCTTCGCGATGAAATCATGATCGATCCAGCCGCGCTCGATCATGATGTGCAGCATTCCGTTGAAGATGCCGATGTCGCCACCGGAGCGCACCGGGATGAAGAGGTCCGCGTTGCGTGCGATCGGCGTCATGCGCGGATCGAGGATGATGAGCTTGCCCCCGTTCTCGCGCGCTTGCCACAGGTAGTCAGTCGTAATGGGAGCGCACTCGGCGATGTTGGCACCCGCGACCAGGATGACCTTGGCCTTGGAGATGTCGGACCAGGGGTTGGCGCTGCGGTCGATGCCGAAGACCTTCTTGGAAGCGGCCCCAGCCGACACCATGCATAGCCGGCCGTTGTAATCAATGTTGGCGGTGCGCAGCGCCACGCGGGCAAACTTGCCCATCAGGTAAGCTTTTTCATTGGTCAAAGAAGCGCCCGATAAGATGCCGAATGCATCGTTGTCGTAAGTCTGCTGAATGCGCTGGATCTCGCTGACCACTCGGCTGAGCGCCGTGTCCCAACTTATCGGCTCGAAGCCCTTGCCAGCGACGCGCTGCAGCGGATGCTTGAGGCGATCAGGGTGCTCGTCCTGCATGTAGCGCTTGACGCCCTTGGGGCAGAGCTTGCCCAGGTTGAAGGGAAAATCCTCCCACGGCTCCCATCCCACGACTTTGTTGTTACGCACGCGCAACTGAATGCCGCACTGCTGCCCGCAGAAGCAGCAATGAGTCTTTACCATTTTGTCTTCTTCTTCCGACGTCACCCAGCCGCCGGCAGGAACGCGGTTGAGCGTGGGGCCAAATTGCTTCACCAATTCCGGAACGTCAACAGGGAGTTTTGCCATAAATCAAAACCGTTCGAAGCGCTGAAGCTCAGCTTCAGGAGTGCGCCACAGCGCATCTTGCGTGAGCGCCAGGTTCTTGCGACGGCACGCAGGACAGACATCCTGATAGTGCGTGCCATCCTCCATTCGATATTGAATGCAAAGCGCGCTCTGCACCGCTTTCAAGTCGCCGATCTGCAACTGCGAAGCGAAGGGCTGTCCGCAGCGGACACACTGCGCCTGTTCACCCTCTTCCCCAGCGCGCTTGTAGAAATCAATGCCCATTTGTGCCGGGCGTTGAAAGATGTGGAAGAACTTGCCAAACGGCAGGTACAGCAGCGTGAAAATAACCGTTACCGCGTGCAGTTGCGAGAGAAAGCCGTAACTTAACCCCCGCATCAAATGCGTGGACGCGGTGAGGAACAGGCCGGTAACCGAGATCGCAAACAGCAGAATCAGCGGCAGCAGGTCGTTGGAGAACTGTTGCATGCTCATGGCCCCGCGGTCACGACCGCGTCGCCATATTGCGACGAAGACCCCGATCAGCACCATGACGGCGCAAATGTCCAGAATGTTGAACGCCAGAGGAGCGATGAGCGAGTCCAGTGGAAAGCTGGCGACGTGAATACCGAATACGAACGCGCGATAGATCTGCTGATTGTCGGGCGCGGTCTCGAAGCGGATCCAGCCGAACGACAAGGGAAAGGTAACGGCGGCGGCGATCAAGCATCCCCAGGCTAGAAACCAGTGTGCGGTCCAACGGGTCTTGGAACGGCGCTCGATGAAGCGCTGCAGCACCACGTTGTTCCAGAAGATGCCCACGAGGCGTGCAAGATTTGGCGGCAGCCGTTTGGGATTGAGAAAGATCTGCCATCCGCGAAACCAGTACAGGCGCGTCGGTGGCCGCCGCAGCCACATGGCATAGCGATAGCCAAGGCCGAAGGCTGAGAACACCGTCGCTCCGGCGTAGGAAACCAGCGCAGGATCGAAGTCCTTGAATCCGCGACTCCCAACAACAATCCCAACGATAAGCGCAGCCGCGGCGATCAGGCCCCAGGCAACGGAGTGAGCGGTGTCGGAGCCCCGCGTCGAAAGATTGATTGGCTTAAGACCGTCCATAAGATCAGACAGTGGCCGCTTCCGCAATCTTACTCGTCCCCGCTCCACGCAGCAGAACGAAGAGGCAGATGAGGGCAAAGCAGCTCAGAAGAATGAAGCCGAAGGTGAAGGTTCCCGTCTGCTGCTTGATTACGCCGAGCACAAGGGGCGGAAAGAATCCGCCCAGCCCCCCCGCAGCTCCGACCAGTCCGGTCACACTGCCCACGGATTCGGGGAAGTACTCGGGTACCAGTTTGAATACGGCTCCGTTGCCGAGACCAATGGACGCAGCCATCCCCAGCGCTCCGATGGTGAAAGTTGACATCAGAGGACAAGCTAGGAAGATGGCGAACATCGCAGTGGCCGGGAAGGCCCACTTGAGGATCGCGCGCCCTCCAACCTTGTCCGCGAGAGCACCGCCGACAGGACGCATCATGGTAGCGAGTACGACAAAGCCGGCGGTGCGGAATCCGGCGTCTTGCGGGGTGAGCTTGAACACCTCGGTGAGAAGTGTTGGCAGATACACGGCCATGGCGACGAATCCGCCGAAGGTCAGGAAGTAGTACAGGCTCAGCAACCAACTGCGCTTGTCGTTGAGCGGACGAACGATCTCGGCAAACGACTTTGCCGGGCCGCGATTGGGTGCATTGCGCGCCATGGTGGCAAAGATGACCAGCCAGATTGAGAGCAGCACGCCGAAGGTCCAGAAGCCCCACTTGAATCCGATCGCTGCGGCCAGTACCGGCGATCCATACGCAGCCAGCGATTGCCCGATGTTGCCCGCGCCGTAAACACCCAGGGCGAAACCCTGGCGCTCCGGCGGATACCATCCATTGACAAACGCTACTCCGACCGAAAAGCTGGCCAGCGCAACTCCGATGAAAAACCCATAGGTGAGCAGCTGTGCGTAGTTACTGACACCGCCCATCAGAAATGCCGGAATTATGGAGAACACCATCACCAGGCTGAAAACGATGCGGCCGCCGAAGCGGTCGGTAAGAATACCCAGCGGGATGCGGCCGAGCGAGCCCAGCAGCACCGGGATAGCGATAGCTATGCTCTTCTGCACCGGCGTCAGCGCCATGTGCTTGCTGATGATCGGCATCATCGCCGACATCGATCCGAAGACGGCAAAACACAGCGCAAACGCACCGGTGCCAAGTGTGAGTTGAAGTTTGGAAGATGACTGGTTCTGCATAAAGTCTGCCCTGGTCACGTTATCTCGTATTACGCTCTAACACTCACCGCAGGTCGGGGATTCGTCAACACTCGAACGCGGTTGGCCTTGTTGTCGGTCACTTCGCCCATGACACATTTCTCCAAGGTTCAAGGGTAGGCACACGAGTAGGCCACGTAGATGACTTTAGTCACACTGGTGCGCTTCAGCCGGAACGATTCGCTGACACAGCGCCTTTCTGGGATACTCCGTTTCCCGATAGGCAATATATATCGCAATACGATAGTATAGTATTTTTCGCCTATGACCTACACCAATGACCTCCAAACCACCGACTACCAGGCTTTGGCGGAGTTCCGTTACCAAATCCGTCGTTTCCTGCGCTTCAGCGAGGAAGCGGCCCGCCAAGCGGGACTTGAGCCGCAACACCATCAATTGATGCTCGCCGTGAAAGGGGCTGAGGACGAGGCAGGGCCGCGCATCACCTATCTCGCGGAACGCCTCCAGCTCCAGCATCACAGCGCAGTTGAGCTCGTGGACCGGCTGGCCAAGCGAGGACTCATTCAGAGAACCCGAAGCCACGAAGACCGGCGCGAAGTGCACGTGAAACTTACGCCGCGGGGAGAGCGAATTCTGCAGCAATTAACCCTGGACAATCGCGAGGAGTTGCGGATCGCAGCCCCGGCTCTTGTCAGTACGCTGAAAAAAGTGATGGCCACAAGCCTGGGCAATCACCAAATCCACGAGAAAAAGCGTGCCAGAGCAGCCGGAACGGAGAGGCGCAGTCCAAGATGAGATTTGGGGAAACGATCGCGCGCGTACTGGGCCGCAAGAAACACGACGAGCACGAACTGGGTGACTTCACTACTACCAGCCGAGTGATGCCGATCACCTTGCTGGCGATCGGCATCGGCATCTTCAGCGCGTTCGTCGCTCTCGCCCTGCTGCGGCTGATTGGAATTTTCACCAATCTGTTTTTCTATCAGCGATGGGGGACCGCGTTTGTTTCTCCCGCAGGCAATCACCTCGGTTGGCTGGAAGTTATTGTGCCGATGGTCGGCGGTCTCATCGTCGGTGTCATGGCGCGCTACGGCTCGGAACGTATCCGCGGTCACGGCATCCCAGAAGCCATTGAAGCCATTCTGCTGAAGGGGGGCAAGATCGAGCCCCGGGTGGCTATTCTGAAGCCGATTTCATCGGCCATTTCCATTGGCTCGGGTGGACCTTTCGGAGCTGAGGGACCGATTATCATGACGGGCGGCGCGTTTGGTTCCTTGATCGCGCAGTTCTTCCATCTGACCAGCATAGAGCGCAGAACGTTATTGGTAGCAGGCGCTGCTGCAGGAATGTCGGCGACGTTTGCCTCGCCGCTGGCCGCGGTCCTGCTGTCCGTCGAGTTGCTGCTTTTCGAGTGGAAACCGCGCAGCCTGATTCCAGTCGCCTTGGCCAGCGCCGCGGCGGCAGCGACACGACGCTACATCATTGGCATGGGACCTTTGTTCCCCACGCCTCCTCACTCTGCGTTCATCGGACCTGCTGGACTACTGGGCTGTGTACTCGTAGGAGTTTTGGCGGGTGCGCTCTCGGCGTTGCTGACCTTGGCGGTGTATGCGGCGGAAGATGCCTTCGTCAAGCTGCCCATTCACTGGATGTGGTGGCCCATCATCGGAGGCTTCGTCGTGGGCGTTGGTGGATTGATCTTCCCGCAAGCGTTGGGCGTCGGCTACGACACGATTGGATCGTTGCTGCAAGGGCACGTGTTGCTGACAACCATTGCCGGCATCCTGCTGGTGAAGTCAGTCATCTGGGCGGTATCTCTGGGTTCCGGGACATCGGGCGGCGTTCTGGCTCCGCTGCTCATGATGGGCGGCGCACTGGGCGGTCTGCTGAGCGCGTTCTTGCCCAATGAAGGAATGGGTTTCTGGCCGTTGATTGCGATGGGCGCGATTCTGGGAGGGACGATGCGCTCACCGCTTACCGGCGTGGTGTTCGCTGTGGAATTGACGCACGACGTGAACGTCATTCTTCCGCTGCTGCTGGCGTCGGTGGTCGCGCATGCCTTCACCGTTCTTACCCTGAAGCGCTCTATCCTGACGGAAAAGGTGGCGCGCCGGGGCTACCACCTGAGCCGCGAATACTCGGTGGATCCGCTGGAGATCCTGTTTGTGCGGGAGGTCATGCGGTCGAACATCGCGGCGATTCCTGCCGACACTCCGGTCGCCGACCTCGCCAAGTCGTTGCATGATGGACAAAGCCGTCGGCGGCAACAACTTTACCCCGTGGTCGATCACGAGCGGAAACTGGTTGGCGTGGTGCCGCGGCATGAGCTTCAGCATTTGATTCAGCAGGGCAACGGCCACGGGTTGGCGGAGTTGATCAGGCGCGACCCAAAGGTCGCGTATCCCGATGAGCCGTTGCGCGTGGTTGTCTATCGCATGGCGGAAACAGGGTTGACGCGCTTCCCAGTGGTGGAGCGGGATGGCTCGCGCAAACTGGTGGGAATGGTTTCGCTGGAAGACCTGCTCAAGGCGCGGGCCCACACTCTCGATGCCGAACGCCGGCGCGAACGGGTTTTGCCGTTGCGTTTGATGTTCCCATCAGGATGGAGGAAACGGAGTGTGGGGTAGGGGCGGCATGAATCTCCCGCACGGCTTTCATCCGTCGCCTTGAAGCGGGAACTGGACGTTCACCACGCTTTACAGCTTTACTCGATAGCACCGAATAGTACCGAACAACTCCCGGCTGCAATTATGGATGCAGCCGGTAGCCTAGCCCGCTTTATTCATGATTATGAAGACACGAAAAGCCTCTTCTGCTACAAACATGTTGTCGAGACAGTGTTTGCAAGAGCAAGAGAGGCCTTCGCGTGTCTGACAATAGCACGACACAGTGTTTGTTGTTTCCCGATATTTTTCCCAAGCCTTTGGCGCTCCAGTTTGATCAGCGTCAGGGCAGTTCCGATGGCGGAGCCCTGCTGCTGAAGGCCGCCGACCGTCGCTATGGATTGATCGGCTGTCTGGCCGGATGTCTGCGAGACGAGCGGCAAGCGGGCAAGGTCGATCATTCTCTGAAAGAACTTCTGGCGCAGCGTGTGTTCTCGATCGCGTGCGGCTATCCGGACGCCAACGATGCGGCCCGCCTGGCCACCGATCCGATTCACAAGCTGCTGCTGGATCGCGATCCGGGAGCGGGCCACGATCTGGCTTCGCAGCCGACGCTGTCGCGTTTTGAGAACGCCATCGGAGCGAAGGAACTCTATCGTCTGGGCGAGGCCTTGGCGGCCAGCGTGATCCAGCGCCATGGCGAGCGCTTGCGCGGTCGTGTGCGCCGCGTCACTCTCGATCTGGACCCGACCGACGACCCCACTCACGGGGCGCAGCAGTTGTCGTTTTTCAACCGCCATTACGACACCTGGTGCTACCTGCCGGTGATGGGTTTCGTCAGCTTCAATGACGAGGCGGAACAGTATCTGTGCGCCGCCGTGCTGCGCCCCGGCAACGTGACGGCGGGGGCGGGTGCGGTGGGGATCCTGCGCCGGCTGATGCAGTTGATTCGCTACTTTCTTCCCGGAGTGTGCATTCGGGTTCGTCTCGATGGCGGCTTCGCGCATCCCCAGTTGCTGGCGTTTCTGGATGCCGAGCCCGGCGTCGAGTACGTGGTGGCGATGGCCAAGAATGCGGTGTTGAAGCGCAAGGCCAAGCCAGCGATGCGTCAAGTCCGCAAGCTTTCGCGGCGCAGCGGTAAGACCGAGCATATCTACTGTGAAGCCAACTATGCGGCCAGAACGTGGCCGCGAGAACGCCGCATCCTCATCAAAGCCGAGGTGGTGCGTGCCGACGGCAAGGAGCCCAAAGACAACCCGCGCTTTGTCATCACCAACCTGAAGCCGAGTCCGCAGTGGATCTACGAGCAGGTCTACTGTCAGCGCGGTGAGATCGAGAACCGGATCAAGGAACTGCACGAGTTGCAGATCGACCGCACCAGTTGCAACGATTTCTGGGCCAACCAGTTTCGCGTGCTACTGACCGCTGCTGCTTACGTGCTGATGCAGGAGTTGCGCCTGCGAGCCGCAGGCACCGATTGTGCGCGGGCTCAGGTCTGGACACTGCGTGAACGGTTGCTGAAACTCGGTGCCCGTGTACTGGTCTCAGTGCGGCGCGTGAGGGTGCACCTGCCCGCATCCTTTCCGTTTCTGCCCACCTTCCGGCGAGTGGCGCTGGCGCTCGGAGCGTCGCCCGGATAACCCTGGCCTCGACATACCCGAAAACATTCTTCACGCCCCCAGGCAACACCATACCAGGAAAAGCTCTGCCCGAAAATCGAGCCCCGCCCATTCCGCGAAGCCCATCAAGCTCACCAACACCGTCATACAACCAAAATCAATCCGCCGCCATCATCTTCGGCGCACTCTCGTCGCCTCACAAACCACCCTGAGCGTCTTCATGAATAAAGCGGGCTTAGAGCGGTTCCGCAATTGATGTGTCCGGTTTGCACGGGTAGTGCGGCGCTTCAGCGCCGCGTTCGCCGCGCCCAAAGGCCCGCTTAAGCCGTTTTTGCTCTTGCCTTATACGCGGGCCTGAAGGCCCGCACTACCGGGGCGTGCGGATACACTAACCTCGGAATCGCCCTAGCCGCCCCGACTTCACTACTTCCTGGCGATCTATAGGGTCTCGAATCGCGTGAAGCTCTTACTTCCGACAAGAAATTACCTGCCGCCCCGCGATTATCGTTTTGCTTCCATTGCAACGGCACGCGGGAAGAGGATGTTATTTTCCAGATGAATGTGCTGGTGCAGATCGGCTTCGAAGCCCTGAAGCGCCTGGTACAGCGTGCGATAGCTGATGCACGCATCGTCCGGAACCTTGTACTCGTTGGTAATGGACCGCAGCGACCGCAGCGCATCGCCTGCGCCATCGTGCTCCTGCATCATCATGCGTACCGGGTTCACGACCGTCCCGAACATCGCCGGGGGCGCGGGTTCTCCCGCCAATACGCTTTCTTCCAAGCGCATGATGTACGGGAAGAGGACCTGCTCTTCCTTCATCAGGTGAACTCTCAGCTCCTCGGCGAGCGCGGAGAAGACTTCCTGCACCTGGAGGAGCTCCGAATGGTTCTTGCCGTGCACTCCCACCACCTTCGCAGTAAGCGCTTCGATGCGCGGGCTTTCCTCGCGCACAAAGACGTGGTGGGTGCTGGTGATATGACCAATCAGGTCGGCCAGCAACTGGTTCTGCCAGTCTTTGCTGCCGCCAGACTGAGTGGATGACAGGCTCTTCTCCAGTCGTGCGAGGGCCTCGTCAATCGAAATGTTGGCTGCAGCGCAAGCCTCGCCCAGGGTGCGGCTTCCGCCGCAGCAGTAGTCGATTCCGAGCTTTTCGAACTCGCGTGTGGCATTGGGCATCTCCGCAGCAATCTCGCCTACGGTTTTGGTCGGTGTTAGTGTCATTTCTATTTCCTCCCGCGAGTATCGGAGCATTGCGCCGGTTCCCGCCCTCGACCCCAGACTAGTTGCCGCGCCGCACTGCGACTATGACTTCTGTCACGGGCAGACGAAAATATTGAATTCGCGAGAAATCTGGCGGGCTGAGACTTTGGTCACTGGGCTGGCGGCGAGAGGTTGCTGAAGGGAGGCGTGAACCGACTCAACCACCGGAAGCCTCGAGTTCCTCTTCGAGGTGCTTCAGCGAAGGAATCTCCAACTTGCGGTTGTCGATCTGAATCAGTCCTTCAGCCTGCAGCCGACTGAGGTTGCGCGACACCAATTCGCGTACGGTACCAATCTGTGCCGCCAGTTCGCTATTGTTCGACGGCAGCGTCAGGGTGATTCCATTGCCATTGCGAACCCCCTCGGTCTTGCCCAGTCGCACCAGAAGCGCGATGAGCCTGTGGCGGACTGTGGTGAACGAGAGCTCTTCGATTATGCCAACCAGGGTGCGTAGACGTCCGCCAATCACTCGCAGAACTTTCAGCGCAACCTGCGGATGCTGCAAGCAGAGTGCTTGAAAGTCCTGGCGGCTGAAGAAAAACAAGCGTGCTATCGCTGATCGCCTGGGCTGAAGCAGGATAGTTTCCGCCGTCGAAGACGGGCAGTTCGGCAATTGAGCTGCCCGGACCGTCGATCGAAAGTACCTGCTCCCGCCCGCCCGCCGAACTCTTGAAGATGCGCACATTTCCCGACTGCACGACGTAAAGCCCAGCGCAAGGATCGCCTTCTCCAAAGATCACTTCGCCAGCGCCGTATTTGCGGTGCACAAGGCGCGAGGTCAGGAAGGCAAACTCCTGCTCCGACAAACTGGAAAAGATGGGAACGCGTTTCAGCACTACGAGCGAGGCAGCTTCGTGGACTGTGGGCATGGCGATGATTTTACGCGATGCCGGCCAGCAAACGGGCTACTCCGGCGCTCGGGATCCAGGGTGGTTCCGACGTCGCGATGACGTGATCGCGACCTTCCCGTGGGGTGATCTGGTGGATGGGGCTCCCCCATCGCGCGATGATTTGAGGCCCGCATAGAATCGAGGAACTACTGCCGTGGAATATTGGCGCAGCAGCCGAAGCTCTCGCTTCGTAGTCCCTCAAAACATCACTTCCGCCGTAAGTGTCCATTTATTTTAAATGGACACTTTCTGCCCACACTTAAACCGCCGCCATCACCGCGGTTCTGGCCGGACGGTTACGATTGGTCCGAGACTCGCCTTTGAGCACAATCCGCGGTGCCGTCGTGGCCTTAATAATGTTCTCGGTGACGGGCCAAAATGCCATTCCCTGCGATCCGAATTCGACGAGATACAGCACCGACGCATGCTTGTCGAAGTAGCAGCGCGCTGCCTGTCAGCTCTATCCTCTAACGATGATCTCGGGATTTCCCATGTCGCCGCCGCCATCATCGTCATCGGGAGGCGCTGCGAAATTGACGAGGTATGTATAGCGTCTGTCGAGCTTCCCCTTGATGACACCTGAGAAGACGGATTTTCCCGGAGCGATCGTGAACAGCCGCTTTCCATCTGCGAAAGGAGGTTCGGGGCACTCGTCCTTGTCGAATTCAATTGTGCACGGCTGGTTTGTCGTGGAGGGGTTGATCCATTCCACCTGCTCTCCATTGAGTACGTGCGGAGGCAGTTCTGGCTTCTCGTACTGAAACTCTGCCTCGCACTCGTCACCGTTTGACGATGTCCAGCGGATTACCTTCCCGTTGGCTCCCTCGCGCGGGGTACGCACGGTATTGGAATTCACGGTCAAGATGCGCAAATGCGAGCTACGGCCCAAGGCCTGGGGATCAGGCTTGATATTTTGGTTTCCGGGTGAACTCATAAGTGGCGCTCCTTCTTTTTTGAATCGTGTTGACGTCCTGGTAGTCCGAATGCGTCGATGCCGTTGCGAACCACCCTCCTGTTACCGCTGTCGCAACAACTGCTGCACGCGAGGGTCCGACCGAAGATTGTCCATGACCGGAGAGTCCCGCACAATCGTTGGCGAATACCCTGCTTTCAAAGCCTCTGCCAGCCAATGAACAGCTGCGTTATGGTCGCCAAGCTGTACATACACTTGCGCAGCCTGGAACCTGACCGATGCGTCCTCCGGCACCAACGCCAAGGCCCGTTGCAAGTAGGACAGCGCCCGCTGCTTTTCGCCGAGCATGGAGTAGTAATCAGCCAGGTCCCTGAGTACGACGGTATCACTCGGATTTACTTGCAATTCTTGTTCCGCGAGCGAGATCGCCTTTCGGTAGGCGTCTTGTGCCTCAGGTCGGGAGCCGGGGGTCCTGTCTTCAGCGTCGGCAAGGTTTCCCCAGAGAACATAACTTCGCTCATTCAGTTTGACTGCTTTCTCGAAGGTGCTGGCTGACTCCGGGAACTGCCGCAGATAAAAGTAGGTCGTGGCCAGGTTCGAATATGCGTCAGCCGTCGGCTGAATGGCCACGGCGCGCTCAAACAAGGGCAGGGCCTCGGTGTAGCGCCCCTGGAAGAGGTACATAGCACCAAGGTTGCTGTAGCCACGATAGTTGTCGGGGGCCAGGGCAATTACCTCACGAAACATCTTCGCAGCGTCATCGTATCGCGCGTGTGCGGAGTAGAAGGCGCCAAGCATGTTGTAGCCGCGCCAGTACTGCGGGCGGAGAGCAATCGCTCGGCGATAGGTCTCTTCCGCTTCCCCAGGCTTGTTCATGGCCGCGTATGCAGAAGCAAGTCCGCGAACCGATTCATCGCTTGTGGGTTCCAGTTGGAGTGCGCGCTCGAACTGAAGCGCAGACAATTCAAACTTTCCGGTGCCTTGGTAAACCGTGCCCAGGCAGTTGTGAGCTTCAGAACTCTGCTCGTCATGTTGAAGAGCTCGACCACAAGCCTCGGTTGCCTTGGCAATCCATGAGTGATCACGTGTACCTTCATAGCTATACCAGTAGGCCTCTCCCAACCCCGCATAGGCGGGAGCAAAGTTGGCATCCAGTTCCAGCGCGTGATTGAACTCAGAAATCGCGCTTTCCAGATTCCCGGGCTTAAGGTAGTCCTGTAGGTACCCGCGGCCCTGGAGGAAGAAGTCGTATGCGCTGGGCTGAGTCGTTCGACCTGCGACGAGTACCGCTTTCTCATTGGGTTGGAGTTCGAGCTCAAGCGCACGAGCGACGCTGTCGGCTACCGCATCCTCCAGGGTAAAAGGATCCGACACGGGGGCGGTTATGGTATCGCCGCGAACTTGGCGCATCGTCTTCGCGTCGACTAGTTGATATGACACCCGCAGCATCGAGCCAGACTGTTGCACGCTGCCTTCCAAAGCAAGATTGACGCCGAATTCCTGTCGCGCCTGACGTACGGTTTCAACCCGGTTGCTGGTCAATTCTCGTGCGGGTATCACTTGCAGCGAATGCTTATCGGTTAGCTTGGTCAGGCGGGAGGTCAGGGTTTCGGCCAGACCCTTGGCAAAGGCGCCGGTCTCTTGATCGCCATTTAGGGCGGCGAAAGGGAGGACGGCTAGTTGTCTCTCGGCCGGTAGTGGAACGATACCGAACGCCGACTCGATCCGGTCGCGAACTCCCGGGAGATACAAAACGACTGCTACGGAGGCAATGACCACTAGGCAAATGAAGACTGCGACCCAGAGCAGGCCACTTGAACCGAATCGGCGTTGCTTCTCTCCAGATGCCGTTGCATCATGACCTTCGCCGCGCACTGCTCTGACGACATCTGCAGCGCACTGAAGCCGATCTTTTGGATCTCGCGCAAGACAGCGCCCTATGGCGCGTTCCCAATTTGTATCGAGATCTGGAGCGTAGATCCTTGGCGACGGTGCGTCAGCCTCCAGCCGTTTCAGCGCCGTCAATCGGGGAGTGTGCTCGTCAAAGGGCAATCGGCCAGTCACCATGGCGAACATGACTACGCCTAGCTCGTAGATATCACTCGCGGCTGAAGCATCCTCACCCCGTACCTGTTCCGGCGACATGTATGCGGGGGTTCCGACGATCTCGTCCACGGTGGAAAGCGACTCCGATTCGGGCGGGGACGGATCACTCGTCCTGGCCAAACCAAAATCGGTAATCACCGCCCTCGTTCCATCGGCAACGGAAATCAGCATGACGTTGCTGCACTTCAGGTCTCTATGGACCACGCCTGCGCGGTGCGCCGCATCCAGTCCCGCAGCAACCTGCTCAATTACCGGCAATGCCTCGACCGTCGATATTGGGCCCTCTCGCCCTAATCGTTGCGCGAGGGTTTCTCCGTCAAGAAATTCCATCGTCAGGAAGGTCAGCTCGGACGTGGACGATCCATCTTGCTCGTAAACTTGGTTCTGCTGAGATCCTATGTCGAAGATGCGACAAACATTGGGATGAGTAACTTTTCGCGCGAGCTGAATCTCTCTCTTGAATCGGGCCAGCGCTCGTTGATCAGAAGCGATCTCAGGCGCGATGACTTTCAAAGCGATGTGTGCATCGAGTTTAATGTCGTAGGCTTCGTACACTTCCCCCATAGCCCCGCGTCCGATGAAGCGAAGAATCTCGTAACGAGCGACAAGTACTCGATGCACTTCGAGGCTACCGCAGGTCTCGTCGCCGCGAGCGCTGGGACTTGCTGGTCGCGAGTCGTCTTCTATTGAAGCAGGAGATCGAGTTTTGGATGGCGCGGGCTCTGGCGAGGCGGCCGAGCCGCCGTGAAAGTTTGACTCTCGCGGCGGAGTCGAAGAATTCTCGCCCACACCGGCAAGGACCGTGGAGGCTTCGAGCGGACACCGCCGATTACTCTCTCCGTCTTTTTCCGCCATCGTCGAGCTCCATACGACTGGAACAGCGAATTATGTCATGTGAGTTGATGATTTACATCAGGATTATCAAAATGGTGTTGCGCCGAGCAGTCGATGGAAGTCTCTGGAGCCAGATGGGCGTCCGTGATACGCTGCCGTCTAGGGTCGGCTCCAAAGGGCGTTAAGTATACAAGGATAGGGGAACGCTAAGCACGAAGGAGCGCCATGTCGCAATTTCAGATTCACAAGGCAAACCTGCCCTACAGGGAGTACGTCGTCCCTGAGTGCGATGTGCTGGTGATTGGCCGCAACCCTACGTGCGACATCTCCCTGGCGGACGATAGCCGAAAAGTGTCGAGATACCATGCTGCTTTAGTGCGCTTAGCAAAAGGAGGCGACTCCTTCATTCGTGATCTCGGCAGCCTGCATGGCACAAGAGTGAATGGCCTGCCTGTTCATCAGCGAATCTTGCGAGACGGAGATGTCGTCGAGATTGCTGATTATCGCCTGGCTTATTCCACGCATTCACATCCCAAGTCGCAATCGAACCGGATCAGGGTTGTATCCAGAAAAGGGAATGCTCTCGGACGGGAAACCAGCACGCTGACCCTAAAGCTCTCAGCAATTTCATGGGCCGCACAGTTTACTGGCGACAGGCGTGAGCTGCTGGAGCAGATTCAGAAAAACGTGCAGCGCGGCCTGTCATTGGCGGATTACTCAAGTGAACTAATGAAAGGCATTCTGCGCGTTCTCCGCGCCGATCGAGGATTTATCGGAATCTTTCGGCAACGCGGCCCTGACAACTACCAGGAATTGGGCGCCACAGGCTTAGCTGAGGGCGAGGAGATCGAGATCAGTGTCCCCTCTTTTGTTGAGGAGTTGCTGGCCGGGAACGTACTGCAAGAGACCGACACGGTGTTGGTTCCAATTACTCACCGCCGCATTGTCTCAGGGTTTTTCTGTGTCAATCGGAGGAGTTCGATGGGAGGTTTTTCGACCGACGATGTGGACTTCCTAGGTCATGTCGCAAAGATCTTAGCTACTCCGAATGAGTCCGTCGCGAAAATACGCTCCGCTAAAGCCGAACCAGTTCTTGAATGGCCAATTGAAATCGTTGGCAAGAGCGAGGTCATCAGCAGCCTCCGCGGCGAGATTCAGAAGGCTGCCTCGACGGACACGAACGTTCTGATTTTGGGCGAGAGTGGAAGCGGCAAAGAACTGGTGGCCAGGGCTGTTCACCAGCAGTCTCATCGGAGCGACACCTTCATCGCAAGGAACTGCGCGCAGACTACAGACACCGTAGCTGAGCCGGAGATCTTTGGAAATGCGCCCAAGTCAGGCATTGCGGGCGCGGATGCGCAAGGCGCGCCTGGATGGTTCGAGAAGGCCGATGGTGGCACGCTCTTCCTGGATGAAGTTCATGCACTCAGTCTCGCGATGCAGGACAAGTTCTTGAGGGTATTGCAAGACAAGGAGGTCTGGAGATATGGCGCGAAACACCCTGTCCAAGTCAACGTGAAGGTGATTTCGGCTACCGACAAGGACTTGGAAAGAATGGTTGAGGAGGACAGCTTAAGACAACCGTTCTATTTCCGTTTCGGAATAAAGATACACGTACCTCCTCTCCGGGACCGACGGGAGGACATTCCCCTGCTTGTCTATTACTTCCTTGACAAATATGCCAAGGCTCACGGTTCGCGAGCGCGTACCATATCGCATCGTGCCTTGAAGCAACTTATGAATTATGACTGGCCTGGAAATGTCAGGCAGTTGGAGCAACTCATTAAGACTGCGGTCGAACAGGATCACGAGGCTGTGTTCTCGTGGGACTTTGAGGATCAGCTCCAAACGACGCTGCGAGTTCCGACGGCCCCTCGCACCAAACCTACATCAGACAGCGATTCGGGAGAAGCCGAAGGTCAGACCAAGCCAAGAATTCTCAAAATGGAGGATGTGGAGAAAGAGAAGATTAAGGAAGCGTTGGAAGTGACCCTAGGCAATGTGACCAAAGCCGCAGAGCTGCTAGGGTACAAGAGTAGGCAGACCATCCTTACGAAGATGGACAAGTTTGGCATTCCGCGGAATTATGCGGACCCGCAACACGCTGGATCATGATGGCTGTTTGTGGATGGGTACCCAGCGTTGAATCGCTGGCTGACCTCTTTCGTGCCTACGGCGCTCGGGTATCGGCTGACGCGGGCACGAGGCGAAGCGTCGATGGGCCTCTGTAAATTAGCGGTTACGCCACGCTAGGGAGTTGCCATCCAATAATCAGCTACTACCCTCTAAGAAATAGATACTCGCTTTACCCCACCCGCCCGGTTCGTTGTCCCTCCTCAACAGTCTTTTGCGTTAACCACCCAGAAAACGCAGCACCTTGCCGAAATGTTCGGGGAACCGACCTTTGGCAGCGGGCGTGCCTCTCTATGGCTCAACCAAGCAAGAGTTGACATCGGGCCGCCTAGAACTTGAGTCGGCCAAGACCCAAATCCCTGCTGCGTGGCCCGCGATGAAGAGCCTAGCCGCGCTGCGTTCCCTTCCGGCCCTTCCGCCTTGGTACTTACCTGCTACCGAGGCGAAACTGCCTTGAATCGCCTTTTAGGAGGCCCTATGCTTAACCGTCGATTTATCAAGACAATGCTGTATCTTTCGTTTGCACTTGCGCTGCCGGGGTTAGTTCATGCTCAGTCACTTCTGGACACCTTCGAGGCGTCAACCATCAACCCGTTGTTCTGGACCCAGACCCAACAGTACGGGACTGTCCGTCTGTCAACCGATGTCAACAAAACCGTTGGGGGAAGACAGTCATTGAAGTTCGCTTCAAACTCCTCGGGAGGAGAACGTACCATGGCGGTTTCGCACCGGTTCGCATCCCCGCAGAAGGGTACGTTTTCGATCTGGTTCTACGACGTGGCACCCGGCCAGGAGACCCAGTACGAGCAAATCTCCGTCTACCAACTCCGTGACTGGGGATACAGCCTCAATTGGGACGCAAGACTTCGACGCTTATTGCTACGAGGCGCAACTGTATAACTACAATACCCAGATCCAACAGGGTCCCAACCAGAACTGCGGGATATACCCTCAGATTTCGACGACGAACATACATCGCGTCGCTGGTTGGCACATACTCGCTATCTATGTTGGGAGCGACTCCATTACACTCGCGATTGATGGCACCCCGGTCTTCACCACGAGTGGCAACTACAGCTACGACAGCATCATGATCGCTCAGTCTGGTCCCTACTGGCGGCCGGATACATACTCGTACTGGGACGATTACGAAGGTCCCGTCTGGAAGCCGAATTAGCTTCTTGGGAGGGCGGGAGCCGCGCAGGCTCCCGCTCCGCCAGCACAGGCTTAAAGTTCATGCCAAGAAATTAGTGATTGACATCGGGAGAGAATCTTATGTACTTTCAACCGACTCAATCAGCTAGTTCAGCGGTGCGCTCGTACTTGACGAAGGAAGACTCGTTGAGTAGGCAGTCAACACGATAAGCGGGAGTACGCGCAGTTGTCGTGGACCTGTTTCTGGCAGGCGAGTTCCTTCCTTCGCTGCGATTCTAACAAGTGGTGCTCGATCGTTTCCGCTCGACTGGCGCCAGCCCAATACGCGCTCAAAGTCAGACTGCCTGAGTGATCGCGGTACAGGCTGGGATCGGAGGACTATGAACGACAGCTCTAACTCAGCCGACAAAACCCCTTCGCCTGCGGAAAACACAATCGATGGCGTGCGCTCAGCGCAGGCGAATCCCCATTACGTGTTCACGTGATTTGTGGAGGGATAGAGGAGGCAGGCAACTACGCGCCGCTCAACGATGACTGGCCTGCCATCGACGCAATAGCGGTCGGGCACTACTTAAATGTGGAGCCTCAGTTTGCGGAGCTGGCGCTGGATAATGCGATTAGTGGAGGGTTGTCCTCGACAGTCGCAGCGGGTGATGGGTTGGCGAGCGCTAACATACTCACGGACTTTACGCGCCGCCGCATCATTCAAGGCAAGTTGGGGGTACCCTTCTTTCTGCCGGATCCGCGAGACAGTAAGCGCACTATCGTGATCGCCGGGATGGGTCCAGTTGGCGACTTCGCTGAGCCGGAACTGATTTTCCTGGTTTTGCAACTCTTTTGGGCGCTCGCCCGCCTCGGCAGGAAACACCTGGCCAGCGTCCTGATTGGATCAGGAACCGGAAATCTCGAAACCGCAACTGCAGTTGCTTGCTGGATGCGTGGCGTGGCACTCGCCATGGCAAATGGTTCGACCTTACCGCTTGTTGCGGACCTGACCTTCGTCGAGCACAATGTCGCCAAGGCCGAGGAGATCCGGATCGCGCTAACCCGTTACAAAAGTCCTAGCGGCAGCCCTCCTCTGGGCATCAGCGTTTCGCCACTGGATCCCATTCCGCTGCCTCCCGGATCGCCAGATGCAACCACTTCGGCGCGCCGAAACGCCCCTCCATCCGTTACTCGGATCACTGCGGAACAGCGTGGGAAGAAATATTTCTTTGGGGCCCTCTCGGATCAGGCATCGCATCCCCAAGAGTGCACGACCCTTAAGCCTGGCACGGTTTCAGAGGCCAACGATGAGCTGGCAGCAAAAGCGACGGCAGACCACCAACGAGAAGCAGCTGAGTTTCTTTTCAATCTGCTCGTCCCCCAACTCTTGCGGAAAGAATTCGCCCGCAAGGATCCTATCGTGATGGAGTGCGACAACCGCACGGCGCAGCTACATTGGGAGATGATGGTGGTCCCCAATCTTGAACGCAATCTTGTGGGCGATGGCTTCGAGTTCTTGGGCATACATCCAACCATCACGCGCCAGTTTCGAAATAGCCTGGGTCAGCCACCTGAACCGCCGCCGAGGTTTGATCGCACGCTGCGGGTCTTGATCGTGGCGGACACGGCCGAGAAGATGCCGCTGCCGGCCTCAAGGCAGGAAGCCGAGGCTATCGAAAAGCTCTTTAAGAAATACGGGGAGTTCCTTGGTTCTTCCGGTTCGGACCGCCGGGTTTCAGTCAAATCGCTCATCGGCCCAGAAATTGCAAACTATAAGGACGTGCTTGAACACCTATTCCAATACCCACCGTACGACATTGTTCATTTCACCGGACACTGCGAGTACGTGAAGGAATATCCCGGAAGCTCGGGATGGCTCTTCAGCAAAGGTAAGACACTTAGCGCCTATGAACTAACTCGGGTGACTTGTGTACCGGAATTTGTGTTTTCAAATGGATGTTCGACGGGGGTGACTCCACCTAAAGTCAGTTTGGTTTCCCGACGCGCAGTGCCGAGTTTTGCGGAAGCATTTTTTCAGCGTGGCGTGAAGAACTTCATATGCACGGCGTGGCCGATTGCGAGCAATCCGGCGAGTGACTTTGCCTGCACATTCTATAAAGCGATGCTCGGCGGCGAATTGGGGAGGCCACGTTTCATGTACGAAGCCATGCGAGAGGCGCGCCAGTCCATTCGGGATACGCCGGCCGGCGCCCGGACATGGGGTGCGTATCAGCATTATGGGAACCCGTGGCACAAGGTGGGGTGAGTGCATTACGCACAGTTGGATCCTTGGGACGAGAGGAAACGTTAAGCATGAGATTAGCTCGCCAGTGGCCTGGAGTACATCATTCTTCAGAACTGCGATCGAGGTCGCTCCTGGCAAACGGGTCGCGCCGGCTACGATGCGCTTGCGTTGCCTGAGCGGGCTTGCGGGGAGCGGCTCTCACTGCTTTCAGCGATCGTTCTGGCCAGGTCCCCTTCAAATTTAATCATGCCCCGCGGCGTAAACTCATAGAGGATGATCCGCAAATGTCGCAGATCGAAGGGAACGTCATCGATCGATTGCGAGATGAGGATGGTTTCCCGTCCAATCGCATGTGCCAGACCAATCTCATACATGACATTCGGGTTTCGTCCAGTGCAGTCGGCGACCACGAACGAGGCCGCATGAATTGCCGACCAAATATCCGAGATGACTGACTTGACAGAAAAAAAATCATCGGCCCTTTTTACGTCTAAGCCCACTGTTGTTACTGCCCTCGCGATGTGATCTTCAAAGACAGGTTGGAGTGCTGGAGTGAATGGCATCAACACAAATACCTTGGGCCACGTTTGATGGAGACGGGGTGGCCCTAGTATCTTGTGGTGCTGACGTAAGACCTCTACCTCTCGAGATCGCTGCGCCAGTTCTATCTTCTGTCGTATCATCGCCAAGTAGTCAATTCCTGGCGAATTACGTTCCACGTAATCGAGGGCGCCATACTGCATTGCCTCTAAACCCACTTGAACCGTTCCGTAAGCCGTGCACAAGATTACTTGAGTATGTGCATTCTTCCCTTTCGCAAATTGTAGAATTTGCAGACCCGCAACCTGCGTCTCCATCCTTAGGTCGGTAACAACTAGGTCGAAGTCATCGTCTTCAAGCTTTTGTATAGCTTCCTTCGCACTGGCCGCCGTCACGACCTGCCTGTCTCGACCGCTAGCTGCCCACTCTAAATCTTCTCTGAGTTCAGGGTCGTCATCCACCACCAATATCTTAACCATTTACGGCTCCTCGCTTGACAACGGCCCCCATCCCGAGTGTTGGAATCCGTATGATGAACCAGGCACCGCCATCACAATTATCAACTATTGCAATGTCACCTCCATGCCTCTCGATCACGCTCCTGGCAATAGCCAATCCTAGGCCAGATCCATTCTTTGTAGAAACAAATGGCTGAAAGATAAACGGCTTAACGTGATCCGGAACTCCGGGACCATTATCCTTAATATCCAGTCGGACATGTCGTCTCCCGGTACCCACCGTGAACTCGACACTTGCCGTTAACGTAATAGTCGCTTGCGGTGTCGTGCCCAAAGTGGCCTCGTACGAGTTCTTGATGACTTCCATCAGTGCGTTGCTCAATTGTAACGAATCCACGAAGACAGGTAAGGGATCGTTTGGTAACGTAACACCCACGCTGTACATGCCTTGGAAGTCCCGTAACATGTCGGTTATAACGTCCCTTAAGTCAAGATGTTCCGTTTGCAATGGTTTTGGCGTGGCAAAGGTTCGGAACCCGAGGAGCACTTCCTGTGCTTTGCTTATACCGTCGGTCAGCGCGCTTAGCAACCCTCTCGCTTCTGTTGTCGTATCGCCCAATTGCGAGGCTTCACGCAAGCGAGTAACTTTACCCGCGATCGCAGCTATCCGAGTTCCGACGCTGTGAGCGATACCCGCAGTAAGCTCCTTCCACGACTCAACTTGTTGTTGTTCCAGCAGAGCGTTCTCGATAGTCAAAGATAAGAGCCCGGCGTAAGCTTCCAAGCCGGCCAGTTGCTCCTCGTCGATCACCCTTTCTTGTTCTAAGAATCTGTTGTCGACAATCATGGCGCCGATTCGCCTCGTGTGCTTGCCAACCAGTGGAACAGCAGCAAAGGCATGGGGTAGATCATTAGGTTCCGTGAGTCGCCCAAGCACTTCTCTAAATAAGTCAGGTTGCTTATAATCTACCCTAATAGTCCTACCTTTGAGCAAACACTCCCCAGCAGCGCCAGCCGTGATATCGACCGGGAGTGATACTTGCTGAATCGCTAGATTCAGCGGCGAGGACTCGGCAATCTTACCCTCCCTGATCTCGTCACCGAGGTGCTCTGCTTGTTGCAAGAGAGAATTGAGGTCTTCTGTGGAGTCAGATGCGGTATCTGGAAGCCTTGCCCACACCTCTTCGGCTTCTTGGCGAGTAATTGCCCCAATCGTAAATTTGCCGGTTAGCACGCGACCGCCGTCTCCCGCTAAGAACAGCATAGCGCGACTGAAGCCAAGCCCTCCTCCTGACGTGACTCCGGTCAAGAATAAGCGCAGGATAGTGTCCAGCTCAAACGGCTTCTCCTGCACACGGGCAGCGATTAGGTTAAGCGCGCTCAGGTGCTTGATGCGGCGGCCGAGCCGCTTGTAGAGGTCGACCGTGTGGAAGGCTATGATTGCAGGAACGGCAAGGGTTTCAAGAAGCGCTTTGTGATCCTCGTTGAGGCCACAAGGATCGGGATGCTCAATGTTGAGCACACCCAATAACTGACCCTCGTCCAGCAGGGGAACTGCAAGTTCACAGCGCGTGTCGGGATTCACCTTCTTGTAAACCTTTGCTGGAAGGATCTCGCCAACAGTTTCAACGAAGATTACTTTGCTTCCGTCTTCAACATCTTCGACAAGGATCGATTTCTTGCTTTTCGCCGCCAGTCCGACGATGCCCTCAACGATAGGCTGAGGCGGAACGGGACGATCCTCAGAGGGAGGCCAGCGAGCTATTGCCTCGAGGACCTGGCTAGGCTCGACGCACCGCATACATACCCCATACCTCGCTCCGGTTAATGCGAGAGTCTGCTGTAAGAGGCGCTCGAGCACCTGCTTCAAATCGGGGCCCTTCTCGGCGATCGCGGCGTGAACTGCGTGCATCGCCTGAAGTTGCCTGGCAACGTCCGCCTTATGCAGCCTTGCGGTCCTTATCGCCAGAGCGGCTGACGTTGCGAGGGCATCCATGGCTCTCTTTTCCTCAGCGCTAAAGTCGTGAACTTTTCTGAAGTTAACAAAAATTAGTCCAACGACTTCTCCCGCTTCACCAGATCTCAACACCAAACTTGCACATGATTTCACTTTTTCACGATCAATGAAGCGGGGTTTGCCGCTTTCGCTTGGCATCGTCAAGACCGTCTGTTCATGCGCGGCAATCATGAACTGAGACGATCCATACTGAATGAACCGGAACAGCACGTCGTCAGGCTTGATCTTCGCTTTCATCAGACCAGGAGCTAAGAATTGCCCATCCGTCACGGGCGGTACGTCAAAGGTATTATCGTCGGCGTAATACTGATAAACTGTGACATTGTCGGCGTCGAGGGTTAGCAAGACGTTTTTCGCGACCTTCTTCAAGACGTCCGGAAGATGAAAGGGAGAGGTAAGCGACTGCATGAGGCTCTGAAGACCTGAGAGTGCCCAGGCCCTGCTCCCAGCTTCGGTAGCGCGTCTCAACAAGAGGTAGTTCTGAATGACAACTTCCATCTCGCGGGCAAACATCGTGGCCAGGTTCAGGTCGCGCGGCGTGAACCGCTTTCCACTGTGCCAGAAATGGATAGCGAGGATTCCCTGCGTGTCAGGGCCCAAGTGAAGTGGGATGACTGCGAGCGCCCTGAGGCCAAGACCATACAGCTTTGGGTAGTCGGCTTTGAACTGTATAGGATCGTCAACCCACTCGGGTTTGCCGGTTCGTGTGGCCTTTCTGCCTCTTCCCCCTGGTCCAGGTTTATAAGACTTCACAAACTCGGGTGTTGCTTCTCCAGCTCCCGTCGCCAAGATTGGCTCGCCCCACTCGTCCGGTTTCCCCTCCAATGACTCGGGGATCTTGTGTGAGTAAACGTGCAGGGTGGCAGAGTCTGCGCCGATCAGTTGTATAGCGTTCCTCGCGATCCCCTGCAGCAATACATGCGGGCGCTTTCGTGCTATCTCGTCTCCTTTCTCGCGTCCCAGTTGCTTGACCCTCTCAATGGCGGAGTTGGTAAATACCTCTTCCTTGCGGTCTTTATCGCAACCCGCCTCGATCGTGCCAACCACCTTCTGGTCAGCGGAGAGGATGGGGGCCCACACCCGCGCCAATCGCCCGTGCTCGAAGCGGTCGTAAATTTCCTCATCGAGCAATTCGTCCCAGCCGGCAATAATCTTGGTCTCGCCTGTGTTCACAATATGGGTCTGAATATCCGGCACATTTAAGTCGTGTTTGGCTCGAGTAACCCAGCCGGGAGAAATGTTCCTTCCTCGGACCGTCTCGATGCAGTCGCGGTATTCATCCACCAGCGATATCGCCGCGAATTCGAAATTCAGCTTCTCCGTGAGCTCGGACAGAATGGATTCCAGAGCCTCATCGAGCGCCTGGACGTCCGGCATCGCGGCAGAAGAGGAATGAAGTGAATCCAGCAGCAAGCGCAATTCCGCTTGGCGACGGGAGAGAATCTTGAACACAAACGCCGAGCTCAAAACAACAACCAGAAGGAAAAACCCCCTTGGAACAAGTACTCGCCATACCAATCCTGAGTGAGTCCAGCGAGGCTGCGGCGATGGGTGCATGGAAAACACAACGATCAGCATTGCGACCCCGACTCCACAACACACGGCGGAGGTGCCCTTCCACTCCAGATATTCCACTGCCGCAAAGATAGGGAGGTAGTAAAACAAGAAGAAGTCGGACTCGGGATTGTTCGTTAGCCAATAGGCAGCAGAGATAAATCCGACGTCCGCCATTATGAATATGGTCTGAAGCACCTGCGACCGTCTCAACTTAGGCTTAAAGAAGGTGACGTAGGTCGCGGCCATGGTGGCTAGCAAAATCAAGATAAAAACCAGCAGCCTGCTCCACCATTCAATGTCGTTGTACTCAGGCTTATGCAGCCAGAATCGAACTATGACGGCGCCTGCAATAAAGTATCTGAGAATCAGAACATAGGGAACAGAGCCCAAGAAGCCGGGCTCGTGCCGACCGGGTTCGAGGCCAACCAACACCTGCCACCGAGTCAGCCAATTCGAGATGCGGGGTGGTAATCGAGACTTCACTTGCGAATCTCCTGGCGGAGAACAATAGCAAGATGTTATCAGCTAGTTTTGCAAAGTCAACGTCGGAAGGACCACGCTTATGTTGCAGGATACCAAGGATGAATTTTGACCTGGTCCTCGTGACAATTGGCCCTTCGCAGCCTAGCCGCAACCCAAAATGTCTGCTATTAGCTCCTAACGAGGTGCTTCAGCACTCGTATTACCCGAACCGTTTGCAACCCTTCCCAAATGCCTTATAGGTGCAGCCTTCGGCGGGCGACCCAAGACCGTTGGGCTCCCACCGGGGCAAGCCGCGGCGCCCGTCAGTCCTTCGATCCCTCTTCTGGACTCTTCTCTTTTGGCTTCACGGTGGAACGGACTACCATGAAGCGGTTCAGCAGGTCGAACCAGAATGGAGCGCCGAACGAGACGGCGAATGCTGTTAGCAGCCAACCAAGCCAGTGGGTCGCCAGCAGTGGGCCCGATGCGCCACACCATCCGGGTATTCCCATCCAACCGCGCCATGAGGGAAGAGTACAAGCCTTGCTCGATCCATCCCAGCCGAGCGGCAAACCGAGCTTGTCGAGAGTTTCCAAGTTCTCATCGAGCTTCTCCCTCGCCTCAGTCGCAGATGGCGACGGACTTTCGCCCTTCGTCGAATCACCTGACCGATTCGCGTTTACATATCTTTCAGCCGAAGCAGCCACGGCACTGGCGAGATTCTTATCGGCCGACAAGCGCCGGAAGATGGCAACCGAATCGGCGTTGACGAGGATCGCTACGAACAAGCCGATGACAAGAATCACGTATTGCGTTCGACGTTTGTACGCTCCCGAGACGCAGTCCATCGTGCTGTTGTACCAGTCTTCAATATTCTGTCGCGCACGGGCTGCATCCTGTCCGGCAGCTTCTACGAGGCAGATCAATCCCCTGCGGAGGGTGTCAGGAATCGTCTGATCGGTGGCTTTTAACGCGGCCAGGAAGTCGGCTGCGGTCTTCGGCGCAGATGCTCCGGCGGTAACCGCCGGGTCCGCGGAATCGTCTGGCGGTGTCACGCTATTGCGCGCACCGGTGCTGGGAGCGGCGGTATCCATCAGTGCCAGTGCAAAGTTTCGCGGGGGGATATATGCTGGCCGGTCCCACCCAATCTTCTTGGACAATCGGCGCACGTCAGCAAAGAGACAATGGATGAGCGGGTGCTCATGGAGCTTTGCCGCGAATGCATCATCGCCCAAAAGCCGCGCGATACCCTTCTCCAAGAAACTGGCGCGGGTGTGGAAGAGTGCAGCTAATAGCTCGTTGATCGCAGAGCAGATCAGGCTGAGGAGCAGAAAGAGAAACGTCATGCCGATGGCTACATCGAGAAATGCAAATCCCATGTTCGAACCTCCGCGCGCCAGTGTGGAAGTCTGCCCGATCGGCAGTAGGCCAGCCAACACAGCGCAGTAGGACAGAGCTTCTGAGTTGCCGACTGAAGATTGAGATTAGCTCGCCGGAGCCTCGGAGTACATCATTTTCAACGGCCGACACCGCCTGGGACGGGAGGCTGGCGGGCTCCGCTTCTTTGGCCCGCACCTTGAAGATGTGGGATGTAGAAACCGGAGCGCTGCTCGCCACGTTCAGCTGCGACGCCGCCATGCAATGTTGCGCGTTCGTCAGCAGCCGCAACTTGATCGTCGCCGGCTACGCTGGTAGACGGGTCGACAGCGGTATAGCGGCAAAGTTATGTGGCTAGGCGTCGCCCGACCGTCTTACTGACATGCCTCATGGAGGTCCGCTGGCGTGTAGTGCTTGTCAAGCACTACGACTTTTGTCGCGTTGGATATCGCCTGTAAGTCACTGCCGTGTAATTTCTCGCCTACCCGCGCCGGGTAGCCTATCGAGTCAACAACAGCGTATTGCTGCTTGCTAACAATGGCACCGGCAACCCCAAAAAGCATGATGTTGCGAACGGCGTGAGAGCCTATGGACTTCACGGCGAGGCAGCCCTTCTTGGCCGTCTGAGCCGGAGGGCCGGACTGCGGGACGCTGAGATTTGCCTCAGAGGCGGATTGCGTTTGGGCGGACAACTGTGCGAAGCCACTGGCAGCGGCCAACATGACAAGCACGAATAACAGGTGTCTCATTGTTTCTCTCCTAGTCACTCAGTCGCGGCTTGGGCAATGCCTGCACGCGCCATGGCGGAAATGTCTTCATTCCTTGGTACAGGCACGCACTCTGCCAAACCTTATAGGCGGACGACCGAGGCTTCCGGACATGGGCAGATGAGTGCTGCGCGGGATGAAGCCCGCTCGGGATGACAACAAATAAAGGGCTTGGATGCGGGCCTGAAGGCCCGTACTACCCATGGGAGCAGATACACCAATCCTAGAAACGCCTTAGTAACCTACAACTCCGGCACAATTGTTCCGATTTCAACTATCTAAGAAACCTACAGTGGCCTACAGACTTTAGATAGGTCCACGTTCCCGCTACCTGCGATCAGCAAGGTTAGCGCCGGACTATATCCGTCAGGCTTCTAAGTAATCAGTGTTATCGCAATGCTTCAGTACTTCCGCGCTTTGGCACAGAGCATGCCTATAACAGCGAGTAGGTGCAGGCTCGAAGACCGCCCGCCATTCCGAACTTGGAATGGCAAAAAGCGGTCCGATGTAGAGCCTCTGGTGTTATGCGGCACGTGGCCCATCGTGTCTGGCCGCGAACGTGGACATGTCGCAAGTTCATCGAGGTTCTCTCAGAAGAGCCTGCACCTCACTTCTCAAGTGGGCCTAGCGTCGTCGATGGGCCTCTAGCGAAGTTCCACAACGAACATTTCAAACTCTCAGGAGATGAGCTACGCCGAACAGGAAATGGATCCAGGTTATGACGCTCGTGGTGTGCGCAATTGGCGTTCTCAATGCCGTGCAATGTAGTGGCGCAGATCAACCTCAACGGCCTGAACTCCAATGTCGCGTTTAACCCAATCCGGGAACTCCTCAACACCCTCTTCTGCCGCACCCGTTTGAATCAGACCAGGCGTGGGGAGGTGGCGCTGAGGCGGCGCAACTCATCGATCCTGCTCCTGGCCTGTATAGCGGTCGAACCGAATCTCGGTGTTGGGGTTGTTCTTGGTGTAGGTCTCAAGCGCCTTCGCCTGAGTGTTGATCAGCGCGTTCATCGGATACACGATGATGGCGCGCACTCGATGGCTTCCCGCTGGTGGCGATAAAGGCGAAGCGGCTTCCCATTCGCGTTGCGAAAGAAATGGGCGGTCGCCTTCAGAATCGTACCGTGAGCGGCCAATTCGTCCAGGGTTGGTCCCGGCTCGCGCGGAGAGCATTTTTAAGGGGGTGTGGCGTCAGGACCAAGGACGGGCAGGCAGCAGTTGAAAACTGCATCCTTCTACTGTTCCAACTGGGCGGCAAGAGTCGCTGCCGCGTAACTCTTTGGATCGCCCACTGTATACCATCGCCCCTTCTGGAGTGTGAATGCTGACACACGACCCCGATTCTTGAGAAGTTGGATCACAGAATCAACGAACCAAATTTCACCGTCACGCCCGGGCCGGATCTTGGATAAGATCTCAAACAGTTCCGGAGTGACCAAGTAACGACCGAAAGATGCCAGATTCGATTTAGTCTGGCCAATTGCTGGCTTTTCAAGAAGGCGCGACACATATTCATTGCCCAGGTGTTCGTAACATTCGAGGATCCCAAACTGCGATTTCCTCTCCGGCTCAACTTTCTGGGCGGCAAGTACAGGACAATGTGTTTGCCGATACGTATTCACGATCCCGGCACTCACGTTCTCGCCAAAAACAATGTCGTCGCCGAACGCATAAATGCATGGCTTTTGGGTCAGTGAACTCCCAAGCTCTTTCCCCGCCTGAATCAAAGGTGTGGCATTCCCGTAATTACCCAGCTGCTGAACGTACAGGAATTCGGTTTCCAGTAGCAGCTTCTGGAAGCGCTGCACAACCGGATCGTCGGCGATCTTGCTGGGCGGAAGAGTAGCGGGATCACAAAGAGCCTTAAAAATTTCACCAGATCCCTTACCCACAACCAAGATGATCTTGGACACGCCGACGTCGGCCAACTCCCACCAGAGATGAACGATCGCAGGGACTCGTCCCAGCGGGAAGAGCTCCTTAGGAATAGACTTACTTGCAGGCCACATCCTCGTCGCCATTCCTGCAGCGGCGATTACTGCCGTAGTGATCTCTTTCGACATAAATTGAGAACCGGTTTGAAACTGAACAGCTAACTCTATATGGAGGTGTTCCCCAACTTCGGCGGATCATCAGGAGATGTCACTGACAGATCTCGGTCCGATATGGCTTGTAGCGACAGATTGTATGCTTTCCGGAGAGCGGCGAGATCTGCCGCCGTCAGCGGTTGAGGCGAACTAAACCCATGCCTATAATTGCGGTGCTCAAAAGCTCGCCCGGCGTCTTCTTCCCACCTCAAAAACCGACCCTCATAGCCTTCGCTTGTCCAGACCAAAATTTCCTGTTCTTTTTCGAGGTTCATGTTGCCTCCCGACGCCAAACCGCAACTTGGCGCACGGCATCGACTTCGATGCTATCACGGCTTAAACGGTTGGTCTCAGCAAGAAATCCTGCTATTCCCATGCCTTGCACCTCTTTCAGCTCGAGAATCGACAGTCTGGGCCGTCAAGGTCTTTGGCCATAACTGAATACGTAGATACTGGCTTAACAGGGGCTAGGCAGAGCCAGTCGGCTCTCGACCGATTGACGAATGATGCGAGGAAGCGCCGGTTTGACTGCGTGTTGGTCTGGCGTTTCGACCGATTCGCCCGAAGTACCAAGCACCTTCTGCTGGCCCTGGAAGAGTTTCGGTTGCTTGGCATTCAGTTCATTTCGTACCAGAGGACATCGACACAACCTCTCCGTTCGGGCAGGCGTTGTTCACCATCGTCTTCGGTACGGAAGAACATTGGCCATACCGTCGCCGGTGTCCACCACGCCAGCAGGTCGGGAGTTCGCGCGACGACCTGGTCCGGCAAGAACTCCACCGGGCAACCGGTCCCAAGCTGCCGTGCCAACTCCCGCAGGCTCGCCGTACTGAGCAGTTGTCCGGCGCCAAGAAGCGGACATCCATCGGCCTCTTTTTGCACTACGCCGTGGACGGTCGCCATGTAACGGTTTCCGTGATCGTTCTTGCAGAGGAGTACCGCCTGGTACAACTTCAATTCGAGTTCGCTTCCGACATCGATGCTGAATCGCATTGTGGATTTCTCCAGAAACCAATGAGGGTCTAAACGGGGAGATTTTGGGGAACGACGCAGTCGGTTCTGGAAGGAGAAGGAACTAAGAACGGTCCCACAGCGGCATCGTGGATATTTACTGGCTTACGGTGTGGGAAAGCGAAACGGTGATGGCGCACAGGATCACCGCCGCAAAAAGCAGACACGATCCGTCCAGTCCCATCTCCCCGTTTCTTTGAACAACTGGATCAGTGCCCGCACCAGGTCTCCAATGTCCGCTGGAGAGATGGTCTTTTCGTCGACGAAAATCACACCACCATGCCTTCGCCCCTCTTCCGCCCACGTCTTGAGCAGCGGGGGGATGGTCCGGCGGTCGTAAGTAACCAGCGTCAACCGTTCGGTGGCAGCCTCCAGCAAGCAGGCTGAATCTTCCTGGCCCAGGAAGTTGCCATTCTGCCATTCCGCCATCCAATGCACGACTAGCGAACGGTTGCGACGTCTGAGACCATTGGCCACTTCGGGAGAGATATGTTCATCCAGAAGAAGCTTGAGCATCTCAGCTTCTCGTCGGCTTGGTGGAAACGAATTCGGTCGCCTGGGGCAGCATGCGTTTTAGCGTTCCGAAATCCGCTGCATCGTTTTCGGAGGTGGCCTCCTGAATCTCTTCTGGAAAGACCTCCGCGTAGTTGACGGCCGCCCGAACCTTTGCTTCTGGCCACCTCAGGTGCTTGGCTACAGCCGGTACATTCCCCTTGTAGCTGCGGACGAGCAACATGATCTCCCAAACTGCGAGCGTACTGCCTTGAATGCAGGCTTGCCGGCCTGCCGATGAATCGCGAAAGTCGATGAAGGCAAATTCTGACCGCCTTAGGCCTTCCTCGACCAGGCGCGCACTGGCGTCGCTCGGGGTCCAACCGTGGCGATTCGCCATACGCTTGAGACGCTTGCCGCTTTCCACGGACAGACGCATGCTGAGAACCGTCGAACGAGTTGCCTTCATCTACATTCACCTCGTGTGTAACTGTTGTAAGTATTGTACACCTTCGAAAACGGTGTTCAGCCGACCGAAGACATCGATACTTAATCGCATGTGGATTTCTCCCGGCTCTCGATGAAGGTCACGTACCAGTCTCTCCCGCTGTGTTCGTTGCCGACCACCTACGGCCAGCAGCTATCAGCGCTGGAGTGCAGATTAAGCCAGGCCAAGGCTTCGGCCTCCATAATCTTCGGCATTCGCTTTCTAGCTGGTTGGTAAACAAGGCCAAGGTCGGTCCGAAGACCGTGCAGAGTATCCTGCGTCACTCACGCATCCAGACGACGCTCGACCTCTACACCCAGGGCGATGGGGATGAAACACGGGCCGCGCAGGGCGCATTCCTGAAGGAATTGGGAATGGCTTCGGAGATGATTCAATGAGCTGTGTGGATCGGTTTGTGGATTGGCTTTTCGGGCAGATTTCCCGTAAGCCCTTGAAAAATATGGTGGGCGCTACAGGATTCGAACCTGTGACTTCCACCGTGTGAATGTGACCGGGATAGATTTTACAACGACTTAGAAGCACGCGGGGACTGCCAAACACCGCGCAAGTCGTACAAGACATCACGAATTGTGGGTTGAGTTGTGGGTTGGAACTTCGACCGGCTAGCGAACCCCCTCCCCTGCTTCAGCTTCAGTACTTCCATTCTGAAGGTGTGCACACTATCAAATCTGCACAGATGAAGGGCAAGATCTGCGTCCCTCTTCGTGCCGATGAATTTGGTTTGGATGACGCCCCTGAGGGCTGCCCGTTTCTTTTCCATTCTTCAGGACACCAACCATGCACCCCTTCACAAGCGCAAAAGCTCACGATTGAAGGAGTGCACACCTGATGGTGTGCAATTGTGCAGAATCCACATCCGTCACAATCCCAGAATTGAACATCCACAGGAATGAAGACGTGCACACCCGCATGGATGCACACCTGCAAAAGCGCAAAACATCACGAATGCAGATGTGCAGGTGTGAATTGCAGGTTCAGAACGTCAAACATGCAAGGGTGCACACCTGCAATCCTTCAGGATTGAATCGTTGCATCCATGCACCAGTCCATTAGCCGTGTGTGCCGCGCGCATTGAGCCCGCTTGACATTCACGCTCCGAAACATCATTGCTTCACGTGTGCACACCTGATGCGATGCACACGTGAAGGATTGAATTTGTGAAAACGATAGCTTTGATTGCCCAGAAGGGCGGGGTAGGCAAGACGACACTAGCCGTCAATCTCGCCGTGGCCAGCGGACTGCGCACCGCCATCTTCGACCTGGACCAGCAGGAGAGCGCCGCGATCTGGGCGGACCGACGCAAGAGCGACCTGCCTCATGTGGAGTTCCTTACCGAGCGCCGCTTGGCGGAAGCTCTCAAAGCGGCAGAGCGGGGATCATTCGAGTTGTCCATCATCGACACGCCCCCGGCGGCGGGACCGCAGGCCTTTACGGCGGCACAGGCCGCCGACTTGATTCTTATTCCGTGCCGGCCGAGCCTTGTCGATCTCGATGCGATACGCCGGACCGCGCAACTCGTAAAGTCGGCGGCCGTGCCCGCATTCGTCGTTTTCAACGCCGCGCCGCACAGCGCCACGACGTTACTCGAAGACGCCCGTGCCATTGCGCAGGAGGCGGGCCTAAGCGCCGCGCCAACTGTTCTGCGCGAACGGAGTGCCTACCGGGCATCATGGCCGCTGGGGAAGGCGGTGGTTGAAACGGAACCTGACAGCAAGGCTGCCCAGGAGATACGCGAATTCAAAGACTGGGTTCTTGCACAGCTTCAAGTGTGCACACCTTCAACATCACAACAACTCATGACGGCTTCCAATGGCTAGACGCTCGATACTGACACCCGCGCGCGAAGAGAAGATAACCGCTCCAGAGCCGGGACCCGCATTGCCCCAAGAGCCGGCGCGAAAGACGGCATCCACGGTAAAACCGAGCCGTATCGCCAAACTCCATGTGGGCGGATATTACTATCCGGACGATCCGAGCATTGTGGCGTTTCAAAAGCTGGGCATTGATTTACGGCGTTCCCAGCAAGATATGCTGTTGGAAGCCGTTCGGGATTTTGTCGCGAAATACGAGGCTTCGCGCGCTTTCAACAACTAGCTAACAGACGTTGTGCGGGCAGGGCAGGGGACACAGTCCCTCTTTAGGGATTCGGCCGCATCTGGTAACGCCGCTTGCAAAATCCGACAAACGCCTTTCCTGGAAAGCCCAGTTCAGGCATCCCGCTATCGACCCACCAGTCGCGCCATTCCTGCTCAAGGGCGTAGACATCATAACCAGGCGCCACCAGCTTGGCATCGTGGTAGGCCTCAGCATCAAGCACCGGGTAACGCACCTCCGCCTTGGAGGGCTGCCAGTTCATGCGGTTCCGGAAGATGACCATCTCGTCCTCCAGGGCCACCTGATAATCGGGCAGGTGATCGTTCTGCACCAATTCGCGAATCATCGACTTGAATTCGCGGTAATGGCTGCTTGCGCCGGTTTTCTTGTGCAATAGTTCAAGGCCAATCTTCCATTCATCCTGTTCCCCGCAATGTTTGCGCGCCAGCTCATAGACACGGCGGTCAATGGGCTTGCGAAGCGGAAATAATCGCGACTGAGTGTGAGGACCTCGGAGCCCTGAATAATCCGGTAAACCCAGTCCGACAGACGCACCTTAAGCTCGCTCATTCGTCCGGATTTCGTCTCCCTCACCACACGCCAGCTCTCAATCAATCCAAAGCCTTCGGTAATCTCCTCGCCGTTCGCCTTGATATTCGTGGTGATCCGAGTCCCGCTGAGGCGCTCAAAGGCCTCCTTCAGACGACGATAACCGTCTCCACTGGTCTCACGATTGGTCCATACGAGGAGTTCGTGGGCATTCAGATGAAGGGTCTGGGCGAGGGGCTCGCCCGCGTTCTTCTTGGCCATAACCTGCGAAATACAGTAGATGAGGATGTCTTTGTCGTAGATGGTCGCAAGACCCTTTACGCTGGGCGCGATCTCGACCACAACATTCCTGTGCTCGTAACGCAGAACCCTTGTGTCGGCTTTCGTGGCGAGCGAAAAGATAGGATGTTCCATGCTTGCCATGTCATCTTTAGGAATCGCATCCAGTACGTCGCAAATGAAGAGATCGTGGTTCGGGTGGCGCTGTGGAAGTAAGGCAGACTTCGCGGTGATCCTGTCATCCCGAATTGCGGAATCGACCGGAGCCTCATCAATGGTTGTCATGCTTCAATTCATACGTTCGTGGTTTTCTTGACGAGGAATTTAGCTTCGTGGTTTTGTTGACGCAAGAACAATTTACGTGGTTTCGTTGACAGACTGAGATTATTCGTGGTTTTGCTGACGAAAATTTTCAGTTTTTTCGGAATAATATTTCGTGGTTTCGTTGACGCATCTTTCGATGGTTTGCTGACGGTCTTTCGTGGTTTCGTTGACGCGGGGTCGCCGAAACACAGAATAAAATCAAAGACCTGCCAACTTATATCCACCGTTTAACACGTTCTTTAACAGAATTTTTAACACAGGCCTCACTAAACAAATTTTCTCATCCTAAACTCCTCAAATCACCCTCACATACGGAAGCTCAAGCCCATCCGAGGGCTTTCGCTTCCCAAGGAAGAAAAAACTCTTCCTTGACCATCTAATGAAGCACGGCGGGGGCTGACGTGCGGTGTCTATAGGTTGATTTGAATATGCGTAGCTTGCATGTCTGAAAACATGCCGCTATCGTCTGCGAACTCCTTTCATGATCGGCAATGAAAACCAAGGCCGACCGTGAAAGGGGACGGTGGTGACAGCAGTCAGCGAAGCACAACGGATGATTGATACGTTCGCGAGTGTAGGGGCGAACAGAATCCACGTCACCAAGACCGACATTAACGGGACTCTCCGATGGGGGAAAACCTACTCCCCGGAGGATCTTCGCAAAGTACTGCCCGCAATGATTCGTGTCGCCGAGAAACTGGAGGACTGCGACATCCTGGACAAAGGCGGAAATGTCGTAGGGCACACAAGGGCAGGGGGCAATCTCATGGTGCGGCCGATGAGCGATACGGCAGCGTTCATACAGCTCGACGACCTGACCGAGGCCAAACTAGACCGTGTGCGTTCCGCTGCCTTCCTTACGGTTAGGACGAGCCCCGGCAATCATCAGGCCTGGATTGCCGTCCCAAGCTTCGCCAAGGACCAGGACCGCAAGGACTTTACTCGCCGAGTCAAGAAACAGGTGACGGCAGATTCTTCTGCGAGCGGCTCCGTGCGCCTGGCCGGCGCTCCCAACTTCAAGCCCAAATATGCCGGAAATTTTCCGAGGGTCGAAATTGTGGATGCCTCCCCAGGCCGCATCACGACACCCGAAGCGCTCGAATCCCTTGGCCTTGTTGCTCCCCCAGAACCCGCCCCCACCGTGGTTAAACTCAAAACGTCTCGCAATTACAGCCGCTCAGGACCTGAGCCCACCTGGCCGGACTATGAGCGCTGTGTCAAAGGAGCGCCACCGGCAAGGGAGGGCGATGGCCCGGATCGCAGCATCGCGGACTTTTTCTGGTGCATGATGGCCATACAACGCGGCTGGAGCATCGAGGAGACGGCGAACAAGCTGCTTGAAGTCAGCCCCAAGGCCCAGGAACGCGCACGGCTCCGGGATGAAGGCTACGCGCTCATCACCGCTCAGAATGCAGCGGCAGCGGCGGTGCGAGGCCGGCAGAAGGGCAGGGGGTAAAGCCCTGCTCAGAGAGAAGGCTACGCGCCTATCATAGAGCAGAATGCGGCAGCTGCGGCAGAATGAGGCAAGCAGAGGGGAAAGAGGATAAAACCGACCAAAATCGTTGACTCTCTGTTGGTTAAACAATACAGTCCAATTCGTAAACTAGATGTTCATGGCTAGATCGGCCGCGTGAAATTGCTCTCGGTAGAAGAGTTATCTAAGAAAGAAACCCAATGCGCGGCTTAGTGCAAAGGGTGCCTCATCCCGGTGATAATGGGCCATTGTCTGACAACGAACACATCGAGAGCTTTTTTACGGATCTTCGCGACACGCATCTGAGCGGCGTGGGCGTCAAGGAAACCTCCTACTATCCATACCTCGCCAACCTCCTCAATGTCATCGGCAAGAAACTTAAACCGAGGGTTCGCTGTATCATTCACCCGCGGAGCATTGGTGCAGGCCTCCCTGATGGAGCGCTGATAACGGCCGACCAGAAATGCAATGCAGACGACCCGCTTGCAGACGGGCTGATTCCATCACGGGGCGTCATCGAAATCAAAGCGCCCGATGAAGACGTACAGGCGGTGATAGCAAGCGAGCAGGTCGCAAAATACCTGAACAAATACGGCCTGGTGGTCGTCACCAACCTGCGCCAGTTTGTCATCGTGGCCAGGGTGCAGGGCCAGCCTACGCAGCTCGAAGCCTTTACGATTGCGCCATCGGAAAAAGCGTTCTGGAAGTTAATTGGTAATCCCCGGAAACTGACGGAGGCCATCGGGGAATCGTTCAACGAATATCTGACGCGCGTGCTGCTGCAAGCCGCGCCGCTCACCGCGCCCAAGGAAGTAGCGTGGTTTCTTGCTTCCTACGCGCGCGATGCCAAGGCGCGCATCGAAGGGCAGGCGAATCTGCCGGGCCTTGCAACGCTGCGCACCGCACTGGAGGAGGCGCTCGGCCTCAAATTCACGGGCAAAGACGGCGAGCACTTCTTCCGATCCTCCCTGGTGCAGACCTTGTTCTATGGCGTCTTCTCCGCCTGGGTGCTGTGGTGCAAGCGCCCGACCACCGGCCCGAAGGACAAGTTCAACTGGCACGAGGCGGCATGGTCGCTGCATGTGCCGATGATAAAAACGCTCTTCGAGCAGCTCGCCACTCCCTCGAAGCTTCAGTCGCTCGGGCTGGAGGAAGTGCTCAACTGGACGCAGACGGCGCTTAACCGCGTCGAACGGCCTGCGTTCTTTTCCAATTTCGAGGAGCATCACGCAGTACAGTATTTTTACGAGCCGTTCCTGGCCGCTTACGATCCCGTGCTGCGCAAGCGCCTGGGCGTGTGGTTCACGCCGCCTGACGTGGTGCGCTACATGGTTGCCCGCATCGACAAGGTGCTGCGCGAGCAGCTGCACGTAACGAACGGATTCGCGGACCCGAACGTATTCGTGCTCGATCCTTGCTGCGGCACCGGCGCATTTCTCGTCGAAGTGCTCCGCCAGATTGAGGCGACGCTCAAGGCCAACGGCGGGGACGCACTGACGGCCGAGGATATCAAGACGGCGGCCATGGAGCGTGTATTCGGATTTGAGCTGCTGCCTGCGCCGTTCGTAGTCTCGCACCTGCAGCTCGGCCTGTTGCTGCAGAATCTTGGGCGCTCCGCTGTCGGAAAAACTCCACGAGCGCGTAGGGGTGTACCTCACCAACGCGCTCACCGGCTGGAATCCGCCCAAGGGGCCCAAGCAGAAACTCATGTTCCCGGAGATGGAAGAGGAACGGGACGCTGCAGAACTGGTTAAACGCGATAAAACAATTCTGGTGGTGCTCGGCAATCCGCCCTACTACGCGTTTGCCGGCGTGAGCCCGGAAGAAGAGCAGGGGCTGGTCGAGCCGTACAAGGAAGGCCTCGCCTCGGAATGGAAGATTCGCAAATACAATCTCGACGAGCTGTATGTGCGCTTCCTTCGCCTGGCGGAGCGGCGCATTGCCGAAATGAGCAAACGCGGCATCGTCTGCTACATTTCCAGCTACTCGTACTTGAGCGATCCTTCCTTCGTCGTCGTGCGCAAGCGCCTATGCGAGGAATTCAATTACGCCTGGCTTGATTGCCTCAACGGCGACAGCAGGGAGACGGGCAAGCTCACGCCCGAGGGGAACCCCGACCCCAGCATCTTCTCGACCGAATACAACCGGGAAGGCATACGGCTGGGCACGTCGGTCGGCCTCTTTGCCAAAACCGGAGGCGAGGAGCCGGTGACGGTCCGCTACCGCGAATTCTGGGGAACGGATAAACGCGCGGCGCTGCTGAAGACTCTCGAAAACGCGGACGCTTTCGATGCGCAGTACGAACAAGTCAAGCCTGTCGCCGCGAACCGTTTCTCCTTCCGGCCGTCCAATACCGAAGTCAATTATGCATCGTGGCCGGCAGTGGTGGAACTCGCCAAGCAAGAGCCCATTAGCGGCTTGCAGGAGATGCGGCGCGGCGCACTTATGGCCTATGACCAGGAGACTCTGCGTGATCGCATGACGGCGTATTTTGACCTCAAGACAGATTGGGCGACGTTTGCCGCTTTGGGAACGGGGCTGTCGAAAGATGCGGGGCGTTTCAATCCGGCGACCACCCGGTCGCGGCTTCAGGAGGCCGAGACGTTCGATGAGGCACGGCTGAAGCGGTACTCGCTTTATCCGCTCGATACCCGCTGGTGCTATTACAGTAGCGTCCGGCCGCTCTGGAATGAACCGCGCCCCGAGCTGGTATCACAGCGTGGGGATGAGGAAAGCTTCCTGATCGTGCGGCGATTCGCAGAACGTCCCAAAGAGGGCAGGCCAGCATTCTTTACCTCTGCCTTGCCCGATTATCACCTGCTTCGTCCTAATGTGACCGCCATTCCGCTTCGATTACGCATATCTCCCTCCCAGAGCTTCTCAGCGAACTCTAAACAGGTCACCATGTATCAACATCTGGGCGAGACCGATGGCACAATCGCGAATCTGTCGGAGGGGGCACGGAAATATTTGGCGTCACTGACAAGCGCAAATCCCGATGAAGACGAGGCATTGAGCCGATCCCTCTGGTTTCACGCCCTGGCCATTTTATATACGCCTCTCTATCTGTCGGAGCACGCCTCAGCGGTCCGCGCGGACTGGCCGCGTATTCCGTTGCCGGCGACGCTGCCAACGCTGCAGCACTCGGCTCAGCTCGGAATCACGGTCGGGCAACTCCTCGATATGGATAGCGCCGTCCTGGGAGTGACCACCGGGAAGCTGAGAAAGGAGTTGAATTTTCTCGGGCGCGTCTCGGGGCCGCAGAAAGGATTAAGCCTCGCCATCACTGCAGGTTGGGGCCACGGCCAGAAAGAGAAAGACATCGTGATGCCGGGCAGGGGCATCGAGAAACGACGCGAGTTCACTGCCGACGAGAAGAATGCCATCGCCGAGGGCGCAAAAGACCTGGGACAAGCGCCAGAGGAAGTGACGGCGCTATGGGGCTCGCACACACTCGACATCTACCTCAATAACGAAACATTCTGGAGCAACGTGCCCGAAGCCGTCTGGGAATACGCGGTTGGCGGATATCAGGTGCTGAAGAAATGGCTCAGCTACCGCGAGCGCCAGGTGCTCGGGCGCGACATCACGAAAGACGAAGCCAGGGAGTTCACGCACATCGTGCGCCGCATTGCCGCGCTCCTGCTGCTGGAGCCGGAGCTAGATAAGAGCTACGCCAAGACGAAAGCCGGTTCCTATCCTTATAAGGATAAGGCACCCTCAGCCGCACCCGCCGCAAACTAGGCTCGATTATCCCTGGGATGGCAGCTGGCTGCCCAATCCCATCGACTGCCCAAACTTTCTAACCTCGATAAACGAAAACACGATTGCGTTCTTTCGTGCTTTTGCTATATTCATGATGCTGGCATGAATCGCTAGGCCAGTCCGCTGCAGAAATTTGATTCTGACAATAGATGAGGAAAGGTAGCCCAACGCGTATGGCGAAGGCTCCTCCACCGACTAGAACCTCCAAGGGAGGACTGCGGCCGAGGCGGACGGCTGACACGCCGGATCAGCCCAGGGCGATGCCACTGAACTTCAAGGTGCCACCAGACTTCCGTCGAGAATTCAAGACCTATGCTGCCCAGCACAACAAGAAACTGAATCAGTTGTTGTACGAGGCGTTTGCCGCCCTGAAAGCACAGCATGCTGACTAGCTTCACAACCCCGCGTCCAATCCACAAACGGGGAACCTCTCCGAACAGTCATGGAGTTTCGCTTTTTATTCGCCTTCTGACGTATAATGTAGGAGTGCGCCCAACAGGCCTCTCGAATCACGCCCTTCAGCACCGAAGCATGATTGCGTCCGGCGGGCTTGATCGAGTCCCTAAACCATTCCGCTGTCACCAGATGCTAGTGCTCATCTCATTATCGCGAGAGGGATGCGTGCGGGCACGAAGTAACAGATCTGTTTGGGCAACGCCTTACTTAGTGCTAGAACACCAGGAGTTCTCAGCGAGCATATCGTCCAAGTCTTTCCTGAACCACTGAACGCATATGGTCACGACCAATAAAAACTTGGACTCCCCCGCTGCCTTTCTCCAGGCCGCTTACAAGCAGCTGGCGTTTGATGAAGGCTTACTGCTATCTGCTATGCGCGAGCCCCAGGCCGAGGCATCAGAAGATTGGGTCGAGACAGGCGATTGGCAATCTCTGGCCTCGCAAGTCGGCGCTGAGAGCATCTTCTTCGTTGACCGTGATCCGGTGATCGTCTTCGCTAAGACGGAGGATAATTCGCCAGAGGCACAAAGGGCACTCTACGAACGTGTTTGGTGCATGTCTCGCCCTCAATTGCTATTTCTTGCCAGCCCTGGCCAACTAACGGTGCTTGATCTGACGAAAGCCCCTCCGAAACGAGATGAATCCGTCGGTGGGGGTGATCGTGAGATTGCGACTGCAATGTCTATCGCTGAGGTGCAGTTAAAGCTGGCTGCCTACCACCGGGAGCGTATTGAGACTGGTGTGGTTTTCGGGGAAGATCGGTTTCGCAATTCCGTTAATCGCTCGGACCGGGCACTAATCCGCGACCTCAAGACGGTCCGGCAACAACTCGCGACGCTTTCGGTTCCGCGGGGCGTAAAACGTCCGGAGCTTCGAGATCTACATTCGCTGATTGGACGGGCGATTTTTATCCGCTATCTGGAAAACCGCGAGATTCTTCTCCCGGCGTACTTTGAGAACGTCGCGAAAGGCCGGAAGGAATGGACAAAGATCCTTGCACAACCGCCTGCCGCTCCTGCTTTGGAGCCGAGGCTGGCAGAATTGCGCTTCCTCCGTGTTTTACAGGACAAGGATTTTACCTACGCCTTGTTTGATCAGCTGGCTAATGACTTCAACGGCGATACTTTTCCGGTTGATCAAGAAGAACGTGAGCGTATCCAGCAAGCGCACCTCGACAAATTGAGAGGTTTCTTGCTGGGGAGTACTTCTGCTCAGCAGGAGTTGTTTTTCTTTGCCTATAGGTTCGACGTTATTCCGATAGAACTTATCAGCACGATATACGAAGAATTTTATAACGAGCGCACCGGTAAAGATCGTAATCAAGGGTCACACTACACGCCGCCTGCGTTAGTCGAGTTTGTCCTTGCACACACGCTGACTCCCGAAGTTCTTGCGAAGAAACCTCGCGTACTTGACCCAGCGTGCGGCTCAGGAATCTTTCTTGTCGAATCTTTTCGCCGCATGGTGCGACACCTTTGCTGGGAGCAAAACGGAAAGCGGGTCAGTCGGCCTCAGCTGCGTAAGATTCTCCGCGAACAAATAGCGGGAATGGATATCAACGAAGAAGCTGTACGTGTTGCAGCATTCAGTCTTTATCTTGCGTTTCTCCATTACCAAGCGCCGCGCGAAATCAATGAGGAACGGAGGCTGCCCTATCTTAAATGGGTGACAGAGGACGAGCGTAAACGACGGGAAACACAAAAGCCGGGAGCTGTTTTCTTTGATGTATTGCTCAACGCTAATTCCTTTGACGTAATTGGCGGCAAGGGTCCAGCAGAGGTCACCCAACGCTTTGGTCGGAGTAGCGCTGCGGTTGTTGTGGGCAACCCGCCGTGGGGCTATCCCAAGAAAGAGGACCTTGCCGGTCGGAACGCCATGACGGAAATACTTAAGTGGTGCGACCCGCGACAGGGTCGCCCAATCGGCGATAAGGAACTATCTCAAGCGTTCATCCACCTGACGCAAGCACTTTTGCAAGAAGGTGGAAAAGCCGGACTACTAGTTTCCTCCGGAGTATTTTTCAAACACCATCAGAATAGCCGGGATTTCCGGCGTGTATGGCTCTCCTCTGCGCGATTGGAGCATGTGGTCAATTTCGCCCACGTTCGACAGATCTTTTTTTCTGGCCTGCAGCGCGAAGCCAAGGGCATCTCTCCGTTTGTCTCTGTTGTATTTGAAAAGACGCCACACGGGCCGGCCGCAGATAGTCGTTTCCAGTACTGGTCGGCAAAGCGGACAGCGCTAGTGGCGAACACCCAGTGCATCGTGCTCAACCGTGGCGACATGCATTGGCTTTCGCAGCGCGATTGTCTTGAGAACGAGAAGCTGTGGAAGATTTACTGGTGGGGGGGACATCGGGATGCGGCATTGGTGCGAGCGATTGACAGATTCCCGGCACTCCTAGAGTTACCAAAGCACCTCTCTGAGGTGGAGATCTTATCAGGCCGAGGCTTCCAGGAGGCAAACAAAGCGCATCCGGCGGGCTGGCTGGAGAAATACCGGGAACTTACACCCGAGGCATTCCTGAGATATGGCCCAATTGATACAAAGAAACTATTGCCTGTACCCAAGAAGGTTGAGCGTCGAGGCGTTGAAGATGTTTATCACGGACGCCGCCTCCTCGTTGGCAGGGGGATCAGAGAAGGGGGAGTGATTACTGCCCGGTTTGAGACGCAAAAACTCTGTTTCAGAAACTCTATCTTAGGCATTCGTTTCAAAGGGCTTTCAACCTTGGCAGGAACTAGTTATTACCGCGATCTACTGGTCTTCACTCGCTCGCTATTATTACTTCACCACGACGGGTTCCTGGGGTCTGTGGCACGACGAGATTCACATGGAGAACGTCGAGGAAATGCCAATTTGTTTTCCAAAGGAGACGGGCCTCCGTGATCGTATTGTCAAGATTGTGGAGGAACTTCAAAATCTTGACTTAAGACCGGGGGGATTGGAGCTTGCGGGCATAGAAGCGCAACGTAGACTTCCGGACCTCGAACGTCAGCTGGACGCTGCAATATTTGACCTCTACCAGCTTAATGCGGCGGAGCGAGACCTGGTGCGTGAAATGTGTGCTGTTGGATTGGATTTGTTTTACCGCAACCAGAAAAGTAGCGCACTGCATGGGGTGGTTCGCCCGGAAGCCAACATCGGCACGTTGGCTGATGTGTCTCAGTCGAACGAGGGACTTTCGGCATATCTCCGCGTTTTCCTAGAAAACTGGAACAACAATCTGGCTCCTGACGGAGAGCTTGTGTGGCAAGTACTATCGCCTCCGTCCGGCGCACCGCTGTTGGCGGTATCTTTCGTGACACATTACAAAGAGGAGCCACTTCCAAGAGTGTCAGAAGACAAGGCAGAGGCGTGGCGTGAGGTCCTAAGCAGATTGGAACAAACGACACGGGTTCACGCAAATAGCTCCCGTATCTTCATCGATACTTTTTTTCGTCATATTGGTGATCGTGAGGTCCTTTTCATTAAACGCGACGAACAGCGCTTCTGGACCCGTACCGCTGCCCGTGAGGATGCCGAGTCCATGCTGACGTACCTGATGAACTTGGAGGATGTTGCTGTGGGCGGCAAACGATGACTGATTCTGGCCCGCAACTATATTCAGGTCATTTGTGGGCTACACGTGAGGCCAAGTGCCTTTCTGTCATTGTGCGTGCGCTATGGCTCTTATATCGATTTCATGACCTTCCTGAGGCAGAAGTTGATCTAAACCGTCAACTCTATTTTTGTTTGCTTACGGCGAGCCGGGAGCTATACCCGGAAGATGAGCTCGCTCCCATAACGGAGTGCAATAATCAGCCTGATCCCGACGATGAAGCACGTGCCAAGCGAGAACAAAAGCGACCTGATTTTCAGTGGATTTATCTTGATCGTTATGAGTCAGATCCCCACCGTAGCAGCAAGCAGTTCGTACTCGAATGCAAGCGACTCGGCAAAGCACCTCGTGCTGACTGGATTCTCAACTTGAACTACACCGATCACGGCATAGCGCGGTTTCGAGAACCCGAATGGGCTTACGCCAAGCGGGTTTCGAGTGGAGCGATGGTAGGCTACTGGCAGAGTCAGGAACCGGGTGAGGTTCTAAGCGAAGTCACTGAAGGCTCTCGCAAGAAAGCCGTGCCCGATCTTATTCTTCTAGGAGCTTGGAATCCCGGAGGCATTAGTCGGTTTGAGCACACTTTCGAGCGTGGGTTTGAGATGTCGCCATTTAGGCTACATCACCTGTGGATTGACTTACGGGCTCGGATAAAACCTCCCGTGAAAGTCTCGCGGAGGACGCGGCCTAATGTCTAATGTGGCAAAATCAGCAACGATAAGCAAACTCCCAACTTTCGACCAACTCATGAATCCTTTGCTTCGTGCCCTACAGGCGCTCGGAGGGTCGGGTTCTATCGATGAGATATATGACAAAGTGGTCGAACTGGAAGGCTTTCCCGATGAGATTCTTTCGCAGCCCCACGACCCAGAAAAAAGCAATCAAACAGAGGTTGGATATCGGCTCGCATGGGCTCGCACATATCTTAAAAAGTACGGCATCCTTGAGAATTCGAGTCGGGGGATATGGGCCTTGACCCCCAAGGCCAATGACATAGAGAAGCTGAACCCACAGGAAGTTGTTCGGGCGGTCAAGGCCCTAGACAGGATGGGCACGGAGAGTGAAGTCACTGATTTTTCAGGAACACGAGAGGTCACGGAAGAGCAGGAATGGAAACAAAGGCTTCACAGCATCCTGACTCAGAAACTCACTCCTGCCGCCTTCGAGAGATTGGTACAACGCTTGCTCCGCGAATCTGGTTTTAAAAATGTAGAAGTTACGGGACGAAGCGGCGACGGTGGAATCGACGGGCGCGGCATTGCGCGCGTCCACGGACTAATGAGTTTTCACGTTCTTTTTCAATGCAAACGCTACAAGGGTTCAGTCGGTCCAGGTGAGATCAGAGACTTTCGAGGTGCCATGGTCGGTAGGGCTGACAAAGGCTTGTTCATCACGACGGGGACATTCACCCCCGCAGCTGTAAAGGAAGCGACAAGGGATGGCGCTCCGCCAATCGACCTGCTTGACGGAAACGAGTTCGCAGACAAGCTAAAGGAGCTAGGTATCGGTGTGCGGACAGAAAACATAGAAGTGGTGCGAATTGAAGAGGCGTGGTTTGAGAATATCTGACAATCGCACGGTACCAGATTCTCGCCCCCTTTTCTGTGCGCGAGAATCCGGTTTGTCGCTCGGCAAGATTGGGGAAATGATCAGCGATCTTCGCTGCCGAACGCCAGCTTGAGACTTTTCCAGTAGAGCCAGCCTGCAACAAGGAGTGCCGCAGAGACAACTATCGCAGTCCAGAGGACATGTGCCGAAAAAAGGGCGATTCCGAATATCAGTGGAAGTAAAACCACGGTAACAATGGCAATGATCGACGCTAAAAGGCTGAGCTTCAGCACACGCCAGAGTCTCAGGAATCGCGCTTTGTAGATACCCGGAACCTCTCGCCAGGTTATCCTTTTCTTGTATATACCGCCCAGGTACATTCCGCCTGCGCTCATTGGAATATCCTCTTAATTTCTTCCCACAGCCAACTCCCGACTACCGCAAGGGCGGACAAGTCGAGAAGGATTTCTACCGTCACAAGTGTTATCCGGGTGAACAGATTGCCCACCCCGATGTGCTCGAAGATCCATTCTCTCCCCAGATCTGTCAGAATCATGCACCCCGCAAGCACTAACAAGAAGACGAGGTCGATAATTATCATACCGACGCCGACCGACTTGCTGCTAACGCGATCTTTGAAGTCGTCCCAGTGTTTGCCCATCGGGGCTCCGACGCACCGGCAGTATAGTCCAGAAATGCGCGCGACCATTCAATATTTCACATGAAATGTCGGGCTATCCTCCGGCTTGCTCTTGCGCCGGTCATAGAGGCGGGTAGTGGAGACATTGGCGTGTCCGAGCCACTCCTGCACTTTGGCGATGTCCGCCTCGTGTGAGAGCGCGTTCGTCGCCGCCGTCGCCCGCAGCGAGTGCACACACAGCCCAATCACTTCAAAGTTGATGCCCGTCTCGCGCCCATATTTCCGGACGACGTTGCGGTAGATGGAGCCAGGCTCCAGATGTTTCTCCAGGGTCTTTGTGCGGTTGTTTTTCACGGGACGGAAGAGGGGACCGTCCAAAATGGAACTGTCTGGCACCTCGCCATTCTCACCCCCACCGTGTTTCGCGACCGCCAGATATTCTTCAATCAGCCGCTGGGCAGTCTGGTGCATTGGTACGTACCGGGTTTTGTCGCCCTTATGCTTTTGGCAAGTTGGTTTGGCCCACTTCGGTGGTTTAATCTGGCCCACCCATGGACGTTGACGGTTAAGAGGATAGAGTTCCGTTCTGCTGGAGCGTAGCCCGAAGGGCGAAGCGGAAGCAGAATGGAACTGCGGCCTCCAGGGATCACTCTTTGCGTTTCTTCCGCAAGGTCCTGCGAAAACGGTACGACTCCGAACCGGTTTCGATAATGTGGGCCTGATCGGTAAGCCGATCGAGCACCGCCTTGCACAGCCGCGCATTGGTAAAGACCTGCGGCCACTCGGAGAACGGCAGGTTGGTGGTTACGATAATGGCTGCTTTTTCCGCCCGCTCAGCGATGACCTGGAAGAGCAGTTCGGCGGCCACCTCGGCCAGCGGGACATAGCCCAGTTCATCGATCACAATCAGTTCCACCCGCGACCAGCGTGCCAGCATTCGGCTAAGGCTCTGTTCGCGTTGTGCCTCGACCAGTTGGTTGACCAGGGCGGCAGCGGTAGTAAAGCGCACGCGCCTCCGCTGGCGGCAGGCGGCGATGGCTAGGCCAGTGGCCAGATGGGTTTTTCCGGTGCCCGGTTCTCCGACCAGAAGCACGGGTTCGGAACGTTGCAGATAGCCGCCTTCGGCCAGGGTCCGAATACGCGAGGCCGGGATGTGTGGCGACTGGGCAAAGTCGAACTCCTCCAGCGTCTTCATCCGCGGCAGGCGCGCATCCTTGAGCCGCAGTTCGATCGAGCGCCGTTCGCGGTCCTCGACCTCGGCCTGGAGCAGGGCTTCAAGGTAATGGAGATGGGAGTGGTTCTTCTGCCTGGCTTCTTCGGCAAGGGATGCGAACTGAGCGCCGATGACGCCCAATCGCAGAGTCTGGCAGTGCTGCGCGATGCTGGCGGCTTCCATGCTCATGCCGGCACCTCGATCTCACACACACAGAGTAGTTGGTTATACTCGGCCATCGTCGGCAGCGGACGTTCGTAAGCAGCCAGTGCTCCGATGTCGATCGTCGTCGCGGCCGCGTGCTGAAGCTCGTCGCTCATGAGGAGATGACGGATGGCAGCCACATCCGTACAGCCCAACTCCATCGCTTGCGCTACCGCTGTTTCCAGCTTGGCGTAGCCGAACTCGCGGCCCATGCAGAGGAGCGCAACCATGGATCGCGTTCCACCCTGGCGTCCATGTTTCTCGTTCATCAACTCCCAGAGCTGGTCATAGCTTTCCGGCCAGCGGCCCTGTATTCGCCACTGCGCCAGCGGCTTCGATCCGCGCAACGCACCAGGCTTGCGTTCGAGCACTTCGAGATAGTGTTCCAGATCCAGGATCTGCTGCGCCCGCTCATAACTGCGCTCGTGCTGCGCGATCCGCACACCGTCTTGCCGGAACTCCACCACGCTGGAGTAGACGCGAGCCTCGACCACGGAGCCTGCCTTCAGTGGCACCGAGTAGAAGTTGGTTCGCACCTTGGCACATCCCGCCTGATCGACGCGCGGGAAGCTGACTTCCGCTAACTCGAAGTCTTCCGCCGGGAGCGGCAACAAGTGTTGCTTCTCGGTCAGTAACAGCGCGCCGATACTCTCCCTGCGGCCCGATAAGATACGGCTCTCATCGTGGCGGCAGTCGGCCAGCAGCTTCGTGTTCAACTCAGCAAGATCGCTCGCCGCCGGTACCGGAACCCAGTGGTTGCGGCGGAAGTAGCCCACTTCGCCTTCCACCCCGCCCTTCTCGTGGCCTTCGCCGGGCGTGCAGAAATCGGCTTGATACTGCCAGTGCGAACGGAAGGCAATGAAGCGGGCCGTCAGCTCCCGCTCATAGCCGCGCAGTATCTTCTTTACTGCACTCGACAGGTTGTCGTAGCGAAGCCGGTGGAAAACGCCGCCGAAGTAATGGAACGCCAACTCGTGTGCTTCCAGAAACGCCTGCTGCGTGGCCCTCAGGTAGGCGCGATGATAGGCCGCTCCGCTAGCCATCGAACGAAGCGAAAACACCTGCAGCTTGACGCGCTCGCCATCCAAATCGGCATAGGCTTCATACCAATCAACCTGGGCTTCGACACCCCAGTCGTAGCTCTGCGGCACAAAGGTCTCGCGCCGGGCCAGCCCCAGCGCTTCTTTGCGCTGCGCCACATACTGCCGAACCGTGCGCTCAGCAGCCGTGCATCCGGGTACCTCTTGTCGAATGCGCTCCCATATCCGCTTCGCCGTGTGGCGCTGCTTACGCGGAGCCTTGCGATCCTCTTCCAGAATCGCGTCGATGAACTCGACCGCCGGAGCCATCTTCACCTGCGGCCGCTCCGTCTTCTTCCGCCGCACCGGTATCGCGCTCCGGATCGCCTCCCGCACCAATCGCCGATGCACCCGCAGCTTCCGCGATACGCCTTGAATCGTGCCTACCCCGAACTCATACTCCCGACGAATCTGCTCGAATAGTTCCACCTTGGCTCTCCAGTCCAACCCCCGCCTCCAGATACAAGCTCACGCTCAAATCCAGAGTAGAAGTTTGCTGTGCCGAGGTGGGCCAAAACAAACCGCCGAAGTGGACCACTTCAGATTGCCAAAATCACCTTACCCTTGATGCGGAAGTGCTTCACCCCCTGACGGCTTTCTATGTCGCGGACGCGAAGGCTGCACAGCTCTTCACGTCGAATTCCGTGATAGAGGAGGGTAGCGATTATGGCACGATCCCTTACACCCTTCAGCGTGTCCAGGGGAGGGGCCTCCAGCAAACGCCTCGCCTGAGCATCGCCCAGGGCAGGAGTGCTGCCCTCATTATTATTAGCCATCGGCCGCTTGACTCCATCCACGGGATTGCCGGCCACGGCATTGGCCTCGCAGAGATAATCAAAGAGCGAGGAAAGCGCCGAGAGCTTGCGGCGGATGCTGGCGTGCGACAGGTGACGAGACTCCAGATGCTTTCGCCAGGCGATAATGTGTGACCGTGCCACGCTGCGCAAGCTTGCGGGGTCATGCAGTCCGGTGAAGAGCATAAACTCCCGCACGTCGATCCTGTATGCGCGCTGTGTTTTGGGATTCGTGATGTTGGCGAGCCATTCCAGCTCCGGAGGCACGTCCGCCAGCTCACCAAATTGAGCAGGGTTTAGATTGGGTAATGTGACCAGCTCACGTGTCATCCTGGACTACCGGATGGATCGTTTCGCGAGGAGACTTCGGCCACCAAGGCATGTTCTACGATGCTGATGGCGCGCGTGAGGACTTTATCCGCGCGGCGCCCGGATGCCGTACCAGTCTCGATTGTGTTCTTTTGGGACTTGATGTCGTCGAGGAACTCCCGCCACCAAACCGGATCGGTTTCGTGCAGTCGATGGATGACCGAAGTCACCAGATAGGAAAGCGCCTGCAGCTCAATCTCAAGTTCGGCAAAAACCACTTACCGCCCTGCTCCGTTATTTAAACCCGATAATGTATTTTATAGAGTTTAAAAGTCAAGGGGCGTTGTGAAGACTCTCATCTGTAATCTTCAGAAATAAATGTCACACTTTTAACCCGTTATCCGAATCCAGCACCTTGCCGTTCACCAGCGCTATTTCGATGATGTTCGAGTTTCTGTAAAGGTACTTGAAGAGATTCCCCTGTCCGCCAAACGGCGCAGCCTTCCTGAAACTGAACTCCTGCTTTCTTTATCGCGGAGCCGATTCTTCATCCACGATAAACAGCGGAAACCTTCTGGTGTTGTCGTATATGCGCCAGAGATATTCACCGATGACGCCCAGCATCGTCAAAATCACGCCCCCCAGCAGCAGGGTCAGCATCATGAGTGGCGCCCAGCCGGTGAAAGGCGTCCGGTGCATCAGCCAGGCATAGACGATGAGAAGCGAGTACACGGCCCCCGCGATCGATATAAGGACACCCATGCAGGACATGAACCGTATCGGCAGATAGGAGGAATCGATGATGAAATCCACGACGATTTTCATCTTCTTCCCCAGCCTATAGCCTGACTTGCCGGTTTTTCGCGAGAGGCGGACGTACGGAATAAACGCCTTTCTGAACCCTAGGGAAAGGAGGTATCCCTGCAAGAAGTTATGCCGCCCCTTGAGTGAACACATCAGGTCGCAGACTCTCCTGCTCATCAGCCAGTAATCAAATCCGCCCCTGGGTAATTCCGGGGAGGCTACCCTTGCGATGGCGTAGGCGACGTTCGACAGGATACCGCGTCCACAGGCCCTCATTCCTGCCTTGCCGGTGGCAAACCACAATATCGATGCCGTCCTTCCAATACGCCACCATCTTGCCTATCAGCGGAATCGGGTTTTGGAGGTCAGCCGATACGCATATGACCGCATCCCCTTTCGCGCACTTGAACCCGGCCAACAAAGCCCCCAACTGCCCGAAATTGCGGGAAAGATGAAGCAGGGAGACCTTTTCCGGGTAGCGTTCCTTCAAACGCAGCAGTTCGTCCCAGGAATTGTCTTTAGAGCCGTCGTTTACGAACAGTATTTCAAGCGCGAGGTCACTGAAACTCGCCTTGTGCACCTCGATTATCTGGCGGCATGTCTCTTCCAGCGTAGGTTGGTTGTTATATACCGGAACGACGATGGAAACGGTCTTGGACATGCGGCGCGGCCCTTCAAAGGGCCTCAGTTAACACCAGAACTGTCCAAGACGCAAGTTCGACGGCCATAAAAAAAGCCGATTTTCCCGGATGACTGTCAAGTACCATCCCTCGCTTCTTCCGCCGCAATGGCAATTTTCCCCTGCCCTTCGGGCATTCCTCGCGCTGGTTCGGCGTGAGATTCCACACGTCTCATCTGGTGAGGACTCAGGCACAATACCAATATGGCGGATCGTCCATGGTGTTTCGGATTGCCCGCATGAGTATGACGCCGCGAGTTGCGATCTCATCCCGTTTGACGCTAGGACCTACAACCGCTAGAATCCGAGCCATTTTCTTATCCGTAGCCTCGTCACGCCAATGCACCAAGAGTTTCTCAGACTTTCTAACGTCGCTGCCTATAGCGCCCTGTGATTATCACTACATCAACAATGGCTATGACTGACAGTACGTTCTTACGAAACCTCAGGCGTGAACTAGTACGCAACCGGTTCCACAACTATACGGACAATTATGATGTTATCCAGTTGGGCCCCGAGCCTCCTGCCGCGACCACGCCCTCCATATGGAAAGAATGCATCCTTGAGTTTAAACCGCGTTTTGCGGAGATCGGGCAGTTTTTTACAAAAGTCCTAGAACAGGTTGGCGCGTATCTGAAATATTTTCTTCAGCCGGTAAAGCGCATCACCTATTTTTATTTTATTCCCGATCGCTATTTCAGAAGCGAAAGGAATAAATATCCGCTGGATCAATACTATGAAATATCCTTTCTTTATGATCTGCTGGGCAATCAAACATCCCGCGACCTTTTGGTAAAACTGTTCGCCTACCGTATGCTCGGCCATCGCAAGATAAAGCTTCCACGCAATCATCCTCAGTACTGGCGGGATATCAGAGACATCCAAAAATATAAAACATCGGCAACTCCCATAAAAATCAAGTTCATGGATACCTCTCTCGCCCAGTATGATTTCACGCCAATGGGGTTCAATCTCAAGGCTTATGCCACCGGTCCGGGCGGCGCCTGTGCTTTCGTGCAGAGGCAATACGAATACCATCTGGGCGATATCCATTGCAAAGCAATGCCCGGTGATATCGCCATCGACGCTGGCGGTTGCTGGGGGGAAACCACTCTCTATTTCGCCCATGAAGTGGGGCCGCAAGGCCAGGTGGTGTCGTTCGAGTTCATTCCAAGCAATCTCGGTGTCATGCGCGCCAACCTTGAGGAGAATCCCGAGCTTTCGCAGAGGATCATACTGGTAGAGAATCCCATTTGGAGCCATTCGGGGCTGAAGCTTTATTATGTTGATTGGGGACCGGGAAGCCGCATAACCGAAGATGAAAAGCGCTATCAGTACGACGGCACCTGCGAAACAATAACCATAGATGATGTGGTGGCTCAGAAAGGCCTGCTGCGCGTCGATTTCATCAAAATGGACATTGAGGGAGCCGAATTCCCCGCCTTGCGCGGCGCGGAGCAGACCATCCGCAACTACCGTCCCAAGCTCGCGATCAGTCTCTATCACCAGCTTAGCGACTTTATAACGATTCCACGCTGGCTTTCTGAACTCAACCTAGGATACGACTTCTATCTCGATCACCATACTATTTATCAGAACGAGACGGTCCTGTTTGCTTTACCGCGTAAGAATGTATCTGTGAATCCCCTGCCTCAAATATCGAAAGCCTCCGAGCCACGGTTTGAGAACCTTCGCGGATACGAGCCAGACGAGGTCGCTGCTGAAGCTTCTCCTCTTTTGCAGAAGGTGTCCTGATTGATTGCAGTCATCGGCTCGACCGCCTATCGCAGTGCGCCGGATCTACGCAATGTGCAGGTTTAGCAGGCCTAAAGCTTGCGCTGTTTCGCGCTTTATTGAAATCTGACACTCAAGCCGTAGTTGTATTGTCGCGGTCACGGCGGCCCTTCACTAAGCCGAAATAAAAGCTAACTTCATCCGTACCGGGCGGCACAAATAACTGGGAGTGTTCTGTGTTTTCTTCGAGCCCAGCTTTGTAACCGGCTTGCCACGATGCAGGGTCCTGCTTGATTGCCCGTGTCATGCGGTCTGCTGTGCCATTCCTTGTTGACTCGCGTATGACCGAGACCCCAGAGTCATAAACCACCTCAAAGTTGCCCCTGTCCTTAACCCCGTCGTTAGGTAGCGCGACCGCGGCGATGTTCTTGAGGCCGGCAAGAACGTGGCGATAAATACGATCTAACTTAGCGCTCAGCCTCAGCCACGAGAAATGCGTCCACAACGCCGTCACTTGTTTGCTCATAAATCATCCCGGTTGGCGATCACGGCCACGGATTGTAGCGGAACCCAGAGGGACATGGAAGGAGAAAAGAATCCCGCGCCAGTGCTAAGCAGATGACCCCTTAGCTTCAGCTTCATTTACTGCCTCCGTCAAAGCTGCTAACTTCGTTTCTCTCGACTTATTAGATGTCGGAACAGTGACCCAAATTAACAGCGCGAAGGGATGGTTGAAGGCAGTTTATGCACTCGATCAAATCTCTCATTTTGGTCAATCTGCCAGATTCCTTGTAAGGTGCTCCCCTCTACAAGTCCCGCCCACACACGAATGAAATACATCGAGAAGGCATCGCGCTGGCGTGATGCACTCGGCGAAATCATCATTTTCTCCCCGCAAAACTAATCCAGGCTTCGCATCTGTGCTCGGTCGTCGTGTCTGGGACTCTGTTTGGACATCCTTTCGCCTTACACAGTCCCGCTCTCCAGGCCCGGCCAAATCGAACCGATTGCCTCGACCCTAGCCGGGCGCGGCGTCCCGTCAACGGCGCTGCCCGCTCCATTCGCTTCGCTCCCGTGTTGGCCGTTTCCCTTCGGTGACAGCCCGCCTCATTGCGCCCGGCTCTCGTGGTCCTCGGCGGTTCGGATTAACCGGACCCACAAAGGAGAACAGGACCATGAACAACGAGAAGCAGGATGTCTACACGCGCATCACCGACAAGATCATCGCCGACCTGGAGCAGGGCGTCCGCACCTGGATGAAACCCTGGAATGCGGGGAACACGGCGGGGCGGATCATGCGGCCGCTGACGCCACAACGGCGTGCCCTACTCCGGGATCAACATCCTGATGCTTTGGGCAGAATCCGTCACGCAGGGCTTTGCCTCACCGATCTGGATGACTTTCCGGCAGGCATCCGAGCTTGATGCCCATGTCCGCAAGGGCGAGAAAGGCTCACTCGTCGTGTATGCGAATTCCATCACGCGCACCGAAGAAGGCAACGAGGGCGAAGAGACCGAACGCGAGATCCACTTCATGAAGGGCTACACCGTTTTCAACGTCGAGCAGATCGAGGGCCTGCCCGAGACCTACTACGCAAAGCCCGAAGTCAAGACCACGCCGGTCGAGCGCATCAGCCCACGCTGAAGCATTCTTCGCGGCAACCAGGGCCGATATCCGCTACCGGGGCGACCGTGCCTATTACAGCGCCGAGAACGACTATATCCAGATGCCCGTGATTGAGGCATTCCGCGACGCCGAGAGCTTCTATGCGACGCTTGCGCATGAGTCGGCCCACTGGACGAAGCACCCTACCCGGCTTGACCGCGATTTCGGCCGCAAGCAGTGGGGCGACGAAGGCTATGCGCGCGAGGAGCTTGTTGCCGAACTGGCAAGCGCTTTCTCTGCGCCGATCTTGGGATCACGCCGGAAGTCCGCGAGGACCACGCATCCTATATCGCCACCTGGCTGACGGTCCTTAAGAACGACAAGCGCGCCATCTTCAGCGCCGCATCACATGCACAGAAGGCCGTGGATTACCTCCACGGCCTGCAGGCCAAGGAAATGGCGGCTTAAGGCCACCGACGACATCAGTACAGCTACTTTCCCAAAGGCGTTCTGCCGTGATGCTTGAGTAGAGCGCCCCGTGGGTGTATCAGGTGAGCTGAAGAACAACACTTTGATGTATGCGAATAGACGCAATAGCCAAGATCCAGTTTTACGAGACCCTGAGGGGTGGACTGAAGCAGGCATTTGTTGCGGAGAAATTCCACTGTCTATTCCAGATCGGGGATGCTTTGCACGATGGCGTACTTCTGACGCAATCACAACCGATAGAACCAGGTCAGACAATTACCTGTCCCGTAGTTTTCTTGTGGCCTGAACTTGTACGACCAAAGCTTCAACTGGGCCTTAGAAGGTCGCTATCTAAAATAGACACTCAAGCGGGTAATAGTGAGAGGTGCTTTGACAGACATGGAATGGTATGCGTTTCTGCCGTCAGACCTGCAAAATGGCGCTTATAAAGCAGACAACGATGAGTTGGCATGGCCGCGTGACAGCGCCTTGCGAGTTGCGGAGATTCTTACCAAACATAGCTACGCGATCACAAGCGTGGAAGTCTGGATACCGACTATCCCCGGCCCTACTATCCCAACACCGTTTGTTTACGATTGGAAATTGAAGGGTATACCGCGTAAGGACAAGTATCCGGAGTCGGCAGCTGACTTTATTAGGCAATTTAAGTGGGATGCTGCCGACTCAAGTCATGGTGGCATAGAGCCGGTGTTCAACATATGGGCGCAGCGCTATCGCAGCTAGTGACCCGGAGTGACGGCTGGTGCCAATCACCGCCTCCTGCCAAATGAATTCATCCATTGACATCGACCCTGTCCCACTTTAGGACATAGGCCTTAATAGAGAATGACAAGCAATATGTTGTAATACCGCGTCCTTGCGAGTTGTCTGCTTAATTTAAATCGCAGATGCACCCGCCGGCCGCACAACTACACGGAGCGGATGGCCTACCGGAAGAAGCAGAGCGGCAGTGAGACTCGTAAGCGCAGCCCGATTATTCCCTTCCGCGTCACTGACGACGAACGGGCGCAGATTGAATCCGCCGCTCAGCGAGCTGGGCTTACGGTTGGGTCGTATGTGCGTTCACGCGCCCTAGAAAAGCCCACGACGCGCGCGGTGCGCCGCCCTCCGGTGGAGACGGCACAGCTCGCGCAGTTACTTGGAATGCTGGGAGCCGCAGGCGGCCGTATTCAATCGATTTTGAGACGCAGCCTGAGTTGCCTGTGATTCCCGAAGCAGAAGCAAGAGAAACCCTGGCGGTGTTCCGAGATGCTGCCGCAGCTATCCTGCATACATTAGGGAAGCGCCCTGCCCGGCCGCTGGACCAGGTGTGATCATTAATGGCGGCTCCCGCAGCAACGGCCGATTCTTTGCGAAGCATCTGACGAACGCCGAAGAGAATGAGCGCGTCACCCTCTGTGAAATCCGCAATTTCGCGGCGCAGACCGTGCTGGAGGCCTTCCGTGAGATGGAGGCTATCGCGCTGGGGACGCAATGCGAAAACTACTTCTACCATGCGAACATCAACCCGCATGCCAGCGAGTCGCTGACTCCGGAACAATGGGATCGCGCCGCCCAGGCGCTTGAGGAGAATCTGGGGCTGACAGGGCACGCGAGATTCATTGTCGAGCACCAGAAGAAGGCCCGAGTACATCGCCACGTCATATGGCTGCGCATCGTCGTTTCGACGATGCGCGCCGTGAAGATGACGGACGATTACGAGAAGCACCAGGCGACTGCAAGGCAGCTGGAACGGGAGTTCCGCCTTCAGAGCGTAAACAGTGTTCTGGGCCCTGAGGCAGCCAAAGGCCAGCGTCCGGCCCGTAGGCCAAAATCGTGGGAAAGTTTCCGGGGCCATAAGAGCGGCATCGATCCGCAGCGCATGAAGGAGGAAGTCACGGCGCTTTATCGCAAAAGTGGAGACGCGCACACGTTTATGCAAGGGCTGCAGGCGGGCGGCCTTCGATTGGTGAAAGGCGACCGCCGCGATTTGTGCATCGTGGACAAAGCAGGCCACGTCCACAGTCTCGCCCGCAGGCTTGATGGCGTTTCGGTAAGCGCTTTGCGAGACCTCACCATAGGCCTTGACGGGCTCAGTATTCCTTCGCTCGCCGAGCTGCGCCAAATCGAGCAATAGTAGGCACCGCCAAACTAAACCACCACCGATTGTGTGTTTTGCTTGCCAAATGGATTTCAGTTGGCTAGGTTTTATCCGCGATCATCCAGCACGGGAATTCGTGATGCGCTATACAGAACTGGCAGAACGCTCCAAGTCCAATCAATACCATCCTCGCCCAAACAGCGAGGGAGCGGGGCGTCAGAAGCAGGCTTTCCATCATTCCCGCACGTCACTGGGCGCAGCAGGCCATTTGCTGCACATGGGGATGGTCGCAGCGCCGCTCATCATTGGCGAATTGATTGTGGACACCGACAAAAAGTGGCGGGCAATGCGCCTTGTTCCCGTCATCGGGGCGATTGCGTCCGAGGGTATATGGACCTATCGCCTTGCACAGGACCGGCGCAGGGATGAAGAGGCACACGCCGCTCTCAGGGACTGTGAACAGAACTGTATGGCGCGCACGTAGCGGAGTTCCTAGCGGCACGACCCCGGAATCGCCCAAGTGATCACTTGCCGTAATCGGGGTTGAAACGCCACACGGCCGCCCGGCCGACTTTAGGCCCGGACATAATCACTCCCTTGGCCTTAAGCTTAGCCATCGCCCGCGCGATGTGCTCCTTCCGTCTGCCGAGTGCATCGGCGATCTCAGTCTGCCGCACTTCCTGAAACTGCTCTGAATTGAGCCGGGCTGTCAGGTACAGAAATACACGTAAATCGACCCCACTGAGACCTTCCTGCAGTGCGACAGCCCGCTGCAGATCGAAAGCCGTCTTCTGGCGCGACATCTGTCGTACCCTCCGTCTCTATAGACGCGTCACCTATCGTCCTTCGGACTAACAGCATAGCAAACCGGAGAAACACGGTGGGGGGGCGTATGCCGCCTCCCCGGAGGGAAAATAGATGCCACTGAAGGCAACTATTTTGCACATGGGGAACAGCGGCAACCCTCTGACGGATGCCTGCCATATAGATGCCAATATTGGCATCTATTGTGATTTCAATTAGCTGCCAGCCCGTTCAGCGGCCCGCACGACAGATGCCAATTTTGGCATCTATCGTGCGGAAGACAGGTATCCCTGCGTCGTCCGCACGCCGTGCGTCCGGGGAAATTCCAAAGCGAAAGAGAAACCTCAATGAAAAGCCTTCGAACGGCAGCGGCCTTTGTGTTGGCCGTATTCCTGATGTTGGTTCCACTGGGAGCCATCGCGCAAAACGCGTATGTTCCAAGTCATGGTGCCAATAACGTATCGGTAATCAGTCCTGTCACCAACACGGTCGTCGCCACAATTACCGGGTTTAATGCACCAACCTCCGCTGCTGTGACGCCGGATGGGTCGCACGTATATGTCGCAAACCCCGGTGCAAGCACGGTATCGGTGATAGACACAAGCACAAATACTATCACCCACACTATTATCTTCTCGCTTGCAAGTCCCTCCTTTGTAAGCATTTCTCCTGATGGAACGACCGCATATGCCCTTGCACCAAATGGTGTGGGCGGAGCGAATCCGGGCAGCATACTGTGGTCTATAAACACATCAACCAATACTATCGTCAATTCCACCACAATGCCGAGTGACTATGAATTGAACACTCTTGTAAGTAGTCTGGACGGAACTCGGCTTTATGGTGCCGGTATTATCGAAATTGGCGCATCTTACTACGCAACAATCTTCGTTTTTGACGCTAGAACGCTGACTTTCTTAACGACCATCTCCGCTCCGGGCTGGGACTTATTCGGCATAGCTATCACTCCAGATGGCACGAAGCTATATGTGTCCGAAACGGCCTCTCTAACAGGTTCGACCTTCGTCGATGTCGTAGACATTGCCACAGGTTCGACTCTTGCCCAAATTCCTGTGGCTCCGCCGTATGGCGCTTCCCCCCTAGGAATCGCAATGTCACCTGACGGCAGCAAAGCTTATGTCGGCGGCGGCGCAAATAACGCGTATGTAATCAACACAACGTCGTATGCCCTTTCCCTGATACCACTATCATCATATACCGACGGCTACGGGGTTGCCCTAACACCAGATGGCATCAGGGTGTTCTTCCCCTCCGGCGGTCCCACCGGCAACACGGTATTGGTAGTGGATACCGCCAGCAATACACTTGTTGCCACTGTTCCCGTGGGTAACGACCCTGAATCGTTGGGGCAATTCATCCAGCCAGCCTCCGGTGGATCGAGCGGGCCTCCGGTAAACGCCGAGCTTCTCGGCCCAGAAGATTGCGGCTGCATTACTAAAGCTGGCGCATCGTCGGCGGGCGAACCCATCGATATTGCCACCGGCAACATGGCCTATCAGTTCACCGACTACACAACGGCGGGCCAGAATCCGCTGGCGTTCACGCGCTATTACAACAGCCGCGGCAATGCCTCGGGCATTGTGACGCTGGCAGGCACGCTCGGGGTCAACTGGCGCTCGACTTTCGACCGCTACCTCCAGATTAATTCCTCTTCGCAGGTGACGGCGGAACGTGCTGGCGGACAGCAGTATATCTTCACGCTCAGCGGCTCAACCTGGACGCCCAATGGCGACGTGGATATCAAGCTCACGTATTCCGGCTCGACCTGGACGCTGACCGACCATGACGACACGGTGGAGACCTACACCACGACATGCAGCGGCAATGCGGCGCTGCTGAACACCATCCAGTTGCGCAACGGCTATACCCAGACGTTGCATTACAACGGCAGTAACCAGCTTACCACCGTCACGGACTCCTACAGCCGCTCGCTTGACCTTCACCTACAACGGCAGCGGCATGCTCAACACCGTGACCACGCCGGACAGCACCACGCTCACCTACGGCTATACAGCGGCAGGGCGGCAATCAGCTGACCTCGGTGACCTATCCGACCACCCCGCCTCAAGCCAGCACCTATCTCTACACCAATCCGGCCTTCCCTTCGCGCTCACCGGCATCACGACGAGAACGGCAACAGCTATCGCCACTGGACCTATGACAGTCGGCCGCGGCGCTCATCGAGCCAGCTCGGCGGCGGCGCGAACCTCACCAACGTCTCCTATACGACAGCACGGCACCGTACGGTCACCAACGCGCTCGGCGTGGCGGACACCTACACGCTTCACGACCTGCAGAACGTGCCGAAAGTGACGCAGATCAGCCGCGCCGCCACCTCCACGACGGCAGCGGCCACGAGACTTTCGGCTATGACAGCAACGGCTATCTCGAACAGCGCGACCGACTGGAACGGCAACCAGACCACCTACGTCAACAACAGCCACGGCCACCCCACCACCATCAACGAAGCGGTGGGCACGCCCGTCGCGCGCACGACGACGATCGTCTACGACACCGACATTCGTGCATCTGCCCGCACAGCATCATCACGCCGGGCGTGACCACGACCTTGCCTACGACGGCAGCGGCAATCCGCTCACCAAGACGCTCACCGACACCACGACCCAGAGCATTCCCTACTCCACCAACGGGCAGACGCAGTCTGGACTTACACATGGACAACTTCCTGCTGGCGTCGGTCGAGACCCCGAACCTGCAACACCACGAACTACAGCTACAGCGCCAGCGGCGCGCTGACTCAAATCACCAACCCGCTGACCCAGGCCACCAACATCACCTCCCACACCGGCGGCGGACTATCCGCTGACCATCATCGACCCCAACAGCGTGCCCACCACGCTGACCTACGACCCGCGCCAGCGCCTGACCAGCAGCGCGGTGACCACGAGCGGAGGCGTGCGCACCACCACCTACACGCTCGACCCGGCGGGCGAGCTCACGCAAACTGACGCTGCCGGACAGCTCCTATCTTCATCTATCGGCTACGACACGGCGCACCGGCTGAACGCAGATCACCGAGCACTCGGCAACGATGATCGACTACACGCTCGACGCGCTGGGCGACAAGACCCAGATCAACACCTATGACCCCAGCGACATTCTGGAGCGCCAGCATTCGGCGACGTTCGACGCGCTCGGGCGGATGCTGACCGATGTCGGCGGCGTGGGCCAGACCACGACCTACACCTACGACAAGAACGGCAACCGCTCACCATCACCGACCCGCTGATGAACGTGACGACGCGGGTATTCGACGCAGCTCAACCGGCTCTCCACCAGCACGGACGCCAACACGGGCGGCACGCAGTTCACCTATGACGCAGCACGACCGCACGCTGACCGTCAGCGACCCGACACCAACACGACCTCCTACGTCTATGACGGCTTCGGCGACGCCATCCAGCAGGCCAGCCCCGACTCCGGCACCAGCGTCTACCACTACGACGCCGACAGCAACCACACAGAAAATCGATGCGCTTAGCGTCGTCACCAACATGACCTAGACGCGCTCGACCGCATCCTCACCACCCAACTATCCGGCGGACACCACGCTGAATGTCGCCTATACCTACGACCAGACGGGACCGGCTATGGCTTCGGCATCGGGCAGCTTGACCAGCCTGACCGACGCTGTGGCTCGCTCACCCGCTCCTATGACGAGCGCGGCAACATGCTCGACCGACAAGCGCACCAACGGCAGCACTCTACACGACCACCTACACCTATGACCCCGCCGTCGCGCATCGCCTCCATCACCTATCCCTCCGGCTCGCTCGTCACCAACGTCTACGACACGGCGGGCTACCTGCATCAGGTGAAAGCCAAGCCCGCAGGCTGCCCATCACCACGACGCTCGCCACACTCACCCATTTGCCCTTTCGGCCCGATCAACTCGGTCAACTACGGCAACGGGATCGCCGAGAGCTGGACCTTCGACGCACGATTACCGCTCCACCAACATCACCGACACGGTATCCTCCACCACGCTGCAGAACCTGACCTACAGCTACGACGCGGCAACAACGTCAAGACCATCACCGACGCCGTGAACGCCGCCAACAGCCAGTCCCTGAACTATGACGTGCTCAACCGCCTCCTCATGCCGCGAGCGGCACGGGCGGATACGGCAGCCTGTCTGGACCTATGACAAGAACGGCAATGTGAAAACGCTACAAGGTCGGCACCGCACCACGACCTACACCTACACCACCGGCACGAACAGGCTGGCCAGCATCGCAGCCGGCGGCCTCCCAACAGTCAGCACAAACGCCAACGGCAATATCACGAGCATTCCGCCGGCGAACAGCAGCACCTCGGCGACCTTCGCCTACAGCATGGCCAACCGGCTTGCCTCCGTCAGCGGCTCACCGACTGGCGGCGAGATTCACCTATGACGCCTTTGGGCCAGCGCTTCAGCAAAACGAACTCGCGGCACCAGCCCCATCCTCTACAGCTACGGTCAGGACAGCAGCCGTATGGAAGAAAACAATAGCGGCACGATCACCGATTACCTCTATGCGGACGGCAGGCCGATCTCGGTGCTGAAAATCGGCGTCGGGCTCCCGCAGACGCAACTACGTGCATGACGACCGCTTGGGCACGCCGCAGCTCGCGAGGGATGCGCGCACAGCACCGTCTGGAGCACGACCTATCAACCCTACGGCACGACCGGCATCATCTCCGGCATCACGCAGAACCTTCGCTTTCCGGGGCAGTATTCCGACCTCGAAACAGGCTTTTCGTACAACCTCAACCGCGACTACATGCCCAATATCGGCAGGTATCTGGAAGCTGATCTAGCAGGGATTTCGGGAGGGGCAAATATCTATCTCTATGCGGCTGCCAATCCCACCCAATTTACGGATCACGTCGGTCGCCAATATGAGCCCTTCAGTGTACCGGAAAACTCCTTGACCCCAGAGACACCGGAGCAGATATTTCAACGGCAGGTAAATCAACGATATGACACGGCAGGTTCCGCGGCAGACGGTCTACAACTGATCGATGAATTCCTTGGTAAGGCCCAAGGAGAAATCGACGAAGGAGCAGCCAACAGTTATGTTTTAAACACCGACTTTCTCCCCCCCGCTATTCGCCAACAATTTGAAGATGCTATGCGTCTAAAGGCTTCGGGCCCCATGTGCACTACGAAAAATCCTCTTGGCCAGACGCAGATCAGCAATCAACCCCCGACTAAATATGCAGTTGAGTACTGGACTGACGATGACAACTACGTTCATCTAAGTATTGTTTCGGCTCAGCAGTTGCAGCAACTCCAGCTATCTGGGCACCTGCTTAGCCATTAGCCGAAGTGCCGGGTCGCGTCAGGCAGGGAGCTATGCTCCCTGCCTGACGCTTATTAACCAAGTGCGGTCGCCCGCTACTGCACTTCGATTGCTCCAGCCGGAAGCTGGCAAGGCGATTGTTCTGGCTTATCTTTCCTTTCAATCAAACATAAACCATAATCTGCCAAAGTAATACCTCGTGCCTTCGCCATGGTGAGCCAGTATTTTGCCCTTATGGCGTTTAAAGGATTGCTGCTGTCTTCCAGTAGTGTCATCCCTAATGTATAAAGGCCAGGTGGAAATCCATCCTCCGCAGATATTGTCGTCCAATATAACTGGTCGCTTTTATTGAACTCCGGATAGCTGGCCAATTTCAGAGCCGCCCGCCCGTCTCCTTGCATAGCTTTAAGCTTGAGTGCCGCCGTGTCTTCATTTGTGTGACTTTGTATTGTGGCCTTTGGATTAGCTGCTGCGATATCTATTACGCCAAGCACACAAAGAATACAGGCCATTCCTAAAGTCATTTCGCGTGTCAAAAGCTTGTTAGCCATGGTGCAACCCGCATAGTGGCAATTAGCGATTATGTCCTGCTTCCTAGCACAGACTGACACTACATCAAACCGGAAAACTACCCTTCAGGCAATTGCGTGTCGTATCCGCCCCTCGATATTGCGGATTTGCATCAGGAGCTCGGCCCAGAATTCGTTCGCACCGCTACGTGTCTCACAATATCTAGGAGCTGCATGAAGAGCTCAACACCACAAATAGAGCCAACTAAGCGTATAGACAAGTCCCCTATGTGTGCTCATAGGCAAGAATCAGCAAAATACGCGCTCCAGATTTTGTGTGAAATTCCCACTTCAATGGATTGCTTTGCTGCAACAAATCCGATGCGCGGACGCAACAGGTGAGTCCGGCGTCAGGTGAATGCGCCGGCCAAATCTTGTTGGAACGGACGATCAGAATGGACAATAAAAAGAAGCGCGACCGCATCATCGCAATCGCGCAATTGAGGTGTGGATTTCTTGAAGTGGTTGGAGCTGTTACGCCGTCTTGACCGGCTTATCCGATTTCTCTGCTATCTTTATTCTGGCGGGCCTGCCACGCACGCCACCGATGGCAACGCTGATATGGTTCTCAGCGGCCAGAGTTTTTATCTTGGCGATTGCTTCCTGTCTTCGGCGCTCGGTGCGCGACTTAATTTCCTCTTGCGCCCAGATAATGACTTGCGGCAGTTCTGAGTCGGACAGCGCTTTAATCGTTTCCTGCGTCATGACAATTCCTCCTCGGCATCAATGCTTATGCATCTAATGTGTGGCTCGTTGTCCGCTTTTAATTCCTCTTCGCTCTCGCGGCCTTCCTGAATTTCATCTGCGCGATGCAGCCGTATCTGATCGCGTATTCGTCGCAAATTCCGGCCTTCGATGGCAACAACAGTCGCATCGGCAAATGTGAGGAGCACACTGTCTCCTGGCTTAAAATCCACTCGCCGCAGATAGGAGTAATTGAAGCTGGCTATGCTGCCATCTTTGAAAATCACGTCGAGCATGGGCGTAGGAATAGCGAGCCTCGCTTCCTTGACCGCATCCGAGGCGCCAGTGCCAAAGGCCAAAGGAGGCTCGTAGACCTCCCTCCTTGCCGAGGGATGCGGCAGAACTTTTTCGCCCGCCCACGTGCGTGTCGCGTCGCTATCTTTCAATGTGCACCTCCCGTTCGCGCTGCTGCTGGAACATCGCCCACTGGCTCATGCGGGTCTTCACAGCCTCATATGCCCGCTGCATTTCGTGCAGCCTGAAGGCGCGCCGCAGGCCGTCAAACCTGGGCCTGGGCTTTGGCTTTGGTTTCTCGCCTACAAGTTCCGTGGCGGAGAGACGCGCGCCGCTCTCCTTGATCGCGTCCTGCATGGCCTCCTTGTCGTCGGTGTAAAGCCTGACCGCCTCTCGCCCGCGGCTGACGCTCACGTAGAACTGCTCCCGGTTCGCTGCCGAGAACGATTCCGATCCCAGGGCAATGAGCGCCACGTCGGTGGTTTTTCCCTGGCTGGCATGGCTGGTGAGCACATAACCGTGCGCGAGCCCGCCATAGTTCTTAGGCAGTACGTAGCCGTTGCTGAGCTTGATATCCCCCTCGCGGGTGAATCCCTCAACCTCGTAGGTAGCGCCGTTATTGACCTGCTTTTTGTCGCGGCCCAGGACGCCCTTCTTACCCAGCGCAAACCCGTTCTGAGTCATGCGGATTTTGTCGCCTTTGGCGAGCGTCACATCAGCTTGTTCGTAGAGCTGAAATTTTCTGGCCTCACTCAACGGCAACAGATCTTCTGTACCGTCTGCCCGCGCTATTTTCACGCTGGCCTTGTCGTTTTCACCGAGCACGGTGATACGCTCGCCACGTTTGAAGCCCCTGGCGTTCTGGTGGAATTGCACGACCATGCCCGGCGCATATTCCAATGCATCGCCCCGTTGTGCCTCGGTGAGATTCAGGGATTTCAGCGAGAGAATTTTCCGCTCGGGGCCGGTCACTTTTCCCTGCGATTTAAGCTCCTGACGAATGGCTTGTGTCACTTTCTCACCCTCCGCATGCGTTGGCGAAATCACGAGCGCTGTCTTGAGCTTTTTGCCTTTATATTCCGAGGTGATACGCGCGTAGTCCTTCGCAATTTGCTCGTAGCGGCCGTCTCCGTCCACCTCGACAATTGCCCCCATCTTGTCGAGCTTGTCGAAACCCGCCTCAATGCCCGTCCTGCCGTCGCGCCGCAGCGTATCGCCATGGCTGATGGCCGCCACCGCCTCGCGGTAATTCTCGTTGGTCTGTCGGCGAATTTCCGAGAGAGTTGCCGTTTTTAGGCCTGAATCGTTTTCCAGAATGCGCAGCGCGTCGCCGCGATAGACGCCGGCATGCTGCCCTGAGTCACCCGAGAGCACGACGCGCGCGTCCTGCTCTTTGGCCACATCCATCACCCGTTTCATGTCCTTCACCGATAAAAGCCCCGCTTCATCGACCCAGATGACACCGCCATGCACCTCCCGCTGTTTCTTAGGATCAATCAGCAATCTCTCCACCGTTTCCGCGTTTTCGAATCCTTCGCTTCGTAACACTCCACGGGAGGCCTCGGCCGAGGGAGCAAACGTAAATACCTTCTTGCCGCTCGCCTCTATGGCTTTCACCGTCGCCTGCATCATGCGAGTCTTGCCTGTGCCAGCACCGCCTTTAAGCGCCGTCACCCGGTCGCTGGAGTTAAGGATTACAGTGGCGGCTGTGCGCTGCTCTTTGCTGAGTTCGGGATCGAGTCTGGCGGGCTTCGGTCCTCCGAGCCTCTTAAACCGGCCCCTCCCCTCGCGCACGAAGTCGATCATGTCGATTTCTTCCTTGAGTACCGCTTTGGTCGTTATCCAGCGTTGGCCGAGGCGTTCGCGCCGGATCACGTCGTCACGTGCGAGTTGCTCCTTGACCTCGTTCACGTTTGCCGCGCCCACGCCCTGCGCAAGCGCCGTCTGCAGCAGCCTTTTCTCGGGGATGGCCGAACCACGCTCAAAGCAGTGCGACAGGGCATACTCCATCGCCTCTTTCGCGCTTAACGATGTCGTCTGACGCCCCCGCCGTGCCTGCGAGATCGAATCTCTTTCACCATGGTCAAGTCTTTCAGCCCACTCCATGCGAAGATCCCGCAGTGACGGCTGGTACTCGTTCTTCTTTTCGCGGGTGCGTGCGCCGAGTCTGCCCTTGGCCTTGGCATCAGTGATGCCCAAGCGCTCCGCAGCGGCTTCGATGATTCCCGTTCGCCGCGAGAATTTCTTCTCCGTTTCGCGCGATATGCCCGCGAGCCTGAAACTATTTCCGTCGCGCTCGATGCCATAACCGAGCTTTCCGAGGCGCTCAGCGAAACGGCTGTGGAATGCCGCCTGGTAATAGCCCTTGTCTCGCACAATGTCAGCGAACTGCCCCGCCTTCCAGCGTTCCTCTGCGGGGTCCCATGTCGCGTTGAAGGTGACCGCGTGGCAATGCAGCTGCGGATCGCAGGTGCCGTCCTCAAGAGGCCTCGTCGTGCGGTGGATGAACTCTCCCCAGACCATGTTGGCGCTGGCACGGTCTTCCTGCCTGCCGTTGGTGCGGACGCGCACCTTCATGGCGGACTCCATTTCCGACATGGCGTCTTTGACGGCGCCCCTGAAGGCATCCATGATGCGCTCGTCGCCGCCCAGCTCGTAAGCGAGCGTCACCGACTTCGGTGCGTCGAAAGTGAAGTCATAGAGAACCCTTCTTTCCGACTTGGTGCGCGCGGTGAGCTGCTCGCCGGTCTTCGGATTGATGTTCTCGCAGAGCTTGAAATAGCTCTCTTTATCGACGCGGCCCTCAAGGCCTAATAGTTCCGCCCCTAAACCATGCCACTCGCCCGCGAATTCCGCCGCATCGCGCAGATAGTAATCCGATGTCGCCATGTGGCGCGTGAAGTAGTCCTTGGCCTCCTTGGCGTTTTTTGCGGGCGTAATGAACAGCATTGGCGCTTGGTATTTTTTTCTGGCTTACCAGATGTAGTGGATCAGTTGCGAATTCTTGTCAACATTTAGTGCGAAGTGCTCTTCTATACGACCTCGCCCTCAGCGTGAGGCTGCCCATTCAAAACGCGGGCGGCGTACTCCGGCAGATTTTTTTCCGCTTCCGCGCGGGAAGGCGACGATGAGGCGCGGCCCACTACCCAGGCGACGGGCTCCGTCTCTGCCTTTGCCTGCTTCACAGCCGCGCGCTTTCCCGAGCGCCGCCGCAGAAGTGGAATAAGCCTTGAGGCCAGGAGTGCTGCGAACGCAGGGCACCACACCACCGCGAACGCTTCGCCCTGTTGCGGCTGCTTCGGAAACAGCCGCCCGATTGCGAGCAGCACGGCCACCAGCACCACCGCGCCGCCCCACAGCTTTGCCGTACTTCTCTTCCTTGCAGCGGGCACACTCTCCCCGCCCATTTCGCGCCACTCTCCCACCCATGCGTTATAGCGCCGCACCTGCTTCCTGGCGGAAATCGTTTGCAGGATAATCCACGCGGCAGCGAACGCGACCCATCCACGGATCAACCCTTCCCACCATCCCGCGATGATGCAGCCGCAGAAAAGAATCACCAGCACACTGCCGGCCGGCGAACCGGCCAGGCGCACCAGCCACGAGGGGCGAGTCATTGCCTGAACCTCACCAGTATCCGGTTACTGCCGGTGCCCTTGAAAATGCGTCCGCTCTTGAACCAAACCGCAGTCACTATGCCGCCGTTCCGTTTTCCGCCAGTGAGCAGCGTCCGGGCGAAGTCCCCTGGCTCAATCGCGTATTCCATGTGCTCGCTATAGCCTTGCGTTACGCTCTCGCTTGTGCCCCTGCCGCGATTGCTGCCCCAGTTATTCCCCCTCCCGGAATTGCTGCCCGAGCTTGAATTAGTGCCGAAACCGCCACCCCCGGAGGAGTAGCCCCAATTTGAGTTGCTTCCGCTGTTCTCGCTCTCTCCCGCCGACATTCCGGCGTTGTAGCTTGTCGAGCTTGCATCGCTGTAGCTGTTCTGTCTGGTTATCACGCGGCCGATCATTTTCGCGGCGTACTCGTTGGTCTCCGGGCATGCGTTACTGTGATAGACGTGCGTCTGAAACTTGCCCACGAGCGCGTGTGCGTCATCGCGCGGATTACTCCCGCCGATTTTCTGGTAGTACGCCGGAAGCGACTGCGTCATGAACGTCACGGCGCAAAGTGACTGCCGGCAGGTGGACAAAAACTCCCCGTCATAGCTCGACACCGTCTCCTGGCTCTCGTCTGAAAACAGGAAGACCGGGCGCTCACGGTAGACTTCCGCAAGGGCGTTGCGGCCAAGCACCGCGCGTTGCCACATGTACTTGAAAAGCGTCTGAGCAATGACGCCGTCTTCGAACCAGGTCAGCGTCGGCATCGCCAGCACGATAACGCAGCCCAGCAGGGACATTTCGGGAACTATGGTCGTCTTGCCGCAGAACGCCTTGTTAAGCCGCCCATGGAGGAAGCGATCGAGCACCGCCGCCACGGTCATCACGATATTGCCGGTGGTTTTCTCCGGCGTGTTGACCCAGCGCTCAGACCAGAACTCAATCGCGCCCAGCATCGCATCGCGACTAACCTTGACGCGAGGCCGGCGTGCCGCCCTGTCCATGACTTCATACATGAAAGAACCTGCCTGCCACGCCTGGTTTGTCACGTCCTCGCGCCGCATGGGAGCCGACGACACAAAGCGGATTATGTCGCTTACCGACACATAACCGTTTGCGACGTAGAGCGGCAGCACGGAATAGCGCAGGCACATGCGCGTGCTGTCTTCCCAAAATTGCTGCTCACCGCCCTGGTGTCCGCCCGCTCCCGTCGCCCTTCGCGCCGCTTCGATGACCTTCATGAGGCATTCGGAGGCCGTGCCCACGCCTTCGGCTCCCTGGCGGTTCATTTCGTAGGAGAGAAAGTTAAATCCCTCGTTCTCATCAAAGAGGACGAGAGAGCGGGAGCGTCCGTGCTGAGCCGAAAGATTCTCCCAGTTGCCAATTTCGGCGTACTGGGCAGCCGTAACCATCCCTCCCCAGCCTGCACGCAGATAAGCGCCCGCAATCATTTTTCCGCTGCCGCTCGTTTTGCCCGAACCGGTTCCCCCACATGCGTGCACATGCTGGAAGGCCTCAAACGCATAGAAAAATTCATCCGGCCCGAGCCTCAGCAGCGGCGCGTTCAAATCTTTGATGAAAGACATGCCGCACCCCCCTTAGCGGTCTATATCGTGCCCCTGGCTGTGTTCCTGCTGCCGGTCCTGCACCACGTCCCGCGTGTGCGTGGCGCTTCCCGGCGTCGCCTGCGGCCACTCTGAGGCCTGTTCCGGTTGCGGTGCTTCGGGCCCGCTCAAGGCCCGTCCCCAGGTCGGTTCTTCAACCACTTTTTCCCGAATGTCCTTTACCGCGTCTGCTAATCCCTTCCACACGTCTGTCATGATGTTGCCCTCCTAAAGGGCTTTCTTAGCTGTTCAATTCGCCCATAATCTTGCCGAGCTTTTTGTAACCCAAGACTCCGCCCGGCAGCGCCGTCAGAAACCCCACCATCAACGCTTTCAGCAACGCGCTTTTCTTTGAGTCCCCGCCCCATTCTTCCTGAGCCAGGTACGTAATCAGGCTCAGAAGAATGGCGAGGGCCAGGCCAATCGGAATCGTGATGCTTTCGATTTCCAGCCCGAGCCCCGCAAGCGGGATCGTCACTAGCCCGACGAGTTCCGCCGTCCCGAGCGCTCCGCCGGTGATAATGGCGAGCGCAGCAATTGCAGGATGCAGGCCGAACATACGGCGCATTTTCTCAGCCGTTCCCGGCTCGCGTACTTCCTCGACGAATTCCCGCCTCTCTTCCTTCGCCGCAAGCCACTCCTGCCCCCGCCGTTGTTCTTGTATTTCACCAGGCAGCATATTGCCGCCCCGTGGTTTGAAAAAATCACTTAACGTTCCCATTAGCCCACCCTCCGTTCCTTTAATCGCAGCCACAGCCCAAGCCCACCCGCCGCGACGAACGCAGCAGGCACCAGCACCAGACTCCCCACGAGCGTCCATATAAAAATCAAATTCACCAGCCCCGCCCAAGTCGATTGTTCGACCCTCGTGTTCACATAAGCCCACCTCCACCACACAGGCAGGAAGAAGGACAGAAGCGTAAACGCCGCGCCTGACTTGAAAAAAGCAAGCCTCGGCCAGTCGCCGTCGAAAAACCGCTGGCCCCAGAACACGAATCCCGAGACCAGGAGGATCTGCCAGAGCCGCGACGCAGTATGTGTGGACATACCCAAACCGGCAAGGCCTGCGACCCAGAAGGAAGTACACACAAGCGCCACCAGCGGGTGAAGAGAAACCCACTCGCACCATCCCCTCCGCGACGAACGACGAAGCAGCGCCCCATAGGCGCCCCTTTTATCCGGCAATACCCTTCCGGCAGCCTGTTCAGGCGTAGCCAACTCTCGCTCCTTCCGCACAGAGACTGGCACACCCGGCAGAACCAGTTCACGAGCACTCTCTAAATATCCCTTTACCGTCATCACTACCCCTTTCCTTTTGGGACATCGTTTGGACTCAGGCTTTGAAAACTTTCTGCCTGAGCACAAACGCAAGATCGCATGACGCTATGGGGACTGCGAAGGTTAATGAGGGTTAACCGGAGGGCGCCGAATCAGAGATAATTGGGTTTTATTTGGTAGAGGTGACGGAGCCATGGACGCCGCTGGAACTCCGACCAAAGACGAAATCGAGGCTCAGCTCGCCCGGATGTTGGGGAGCAGACTTTTCATCGCACATGAGAATCCTTCAAAGTTCCTAAATTTCGTCGTGAAAAGAGCCCTCTGTGATGAGCCCATCCGTCAGTCCATAATTGGAGCTGAGCTATTTCCTCGGAAGTACGCGAAGAACGATATAAGCGACGTGCGCGTCACGGCGAAGAATCTTCGCACAATTACTGCCGAATATTATGCTAACGAAGGCCAAGATGACCCGGTCATAATCCAATTGCCTGCCCCGGCACCGCCGAACAGCCCCAAACTGCCATCCGGTAAAGCGTATTGGCCTCTGTTTTCATATAACCCGCACACATCAGCCATAAAGATATTCAAGATTGGCGAGTTTTACCGCTCGCGTGGAAATTACGGCAACTGGCAACGCGCCTTACGAAGTTACCTCAAGACGCTCAAGGAGTCGCCCAACCACATCGGAGCTGCCATCGGTGCAGCTGAGGCTCTCTGCGAACTTCAAGGCTATGACATTTCCTTTATGAATGGGAAGGACCGACGGGAAGCATTTGAGACGGCTGCATCGTTACTCAACCGGGCTTACTTGCGTGCCCCTTCTTCTGGCGGCTCTTCGCGGCCGGTGGCGCGAGTACTTTCGTGTATGGATTGAGGACAGAAGCTGCAGAGCTTTTTGCGAAAGCACTTTCGCTTGACCGCCCAGCCACTGAGTCCTACCGCTGGTACCTTGTATTCCTGGCCGAATCAGGGAGACGGGATGAGGCTGTGCGCCTTTCGGCAAAGCTTTTTGATGCCAACGTCGGCGACTTCACGGCACATATGACCCATGCCAGAGTGCTATTGCACGCTCGGCAATTCGCGGAACTAGAAAAGATTCTCGAAGATATGCTCGAAATGGATAAGAACTCATGCGACGTACACTATTTGCTTGCGTGCCTGCGAGACTCCCAGAACCGTCGTCCTGAAGCCGAATATCACTACAAGCAGGTTGAATTACTTGGCGACCCCGATACCTTCGAAAATTTTAGTCGCATGTATGCCGGGCGCCAGAAAATAAAAGCTGAGCTCGCACTAGCTCGCAAAATCGGAAAAAATTGATAATCCACTCGGATGAAGAAAAGCACTCATCCAATAGGGACCTTATCCGGGAGAAGAGAACCCTGCCCTTCGTGAATTCAAAGAAAATCCTTTTTCTTCCGCCATCTCTAGCTGAATTTGTTTCCAGGCTTCTTTCGCTCGCTCGTCTCCTGTGGCGTGAATGTGCTTCAATGTCTCATCTGCAATGCTCGGGAGGGCGATCAGGACATTGCGAAGACTCTTCGTTTTGCCCTGCCCCCAGTCATTTACGATCCCGAATATGTCACGGTCAAAGTGTTGGCTAAAGTGAACCGCAGCTGCCAGATCAGCAAACGCCTGAGTCAATTGAGGCGAAAACGAAACCAAAATGCTCGCCGGGTCCAACTCGGAAGATCTGCGACTGTGGCTTACTGACATAATTTCGTGAGCGTTCTGATAGAGCATGCTCGTGGCGTGCGACTCTCTCTTCGTAATCCGCCGCATATTTCATCGCAAGCCATAATTTTGTTTCTTTAACCTGGCTTAACCTTCTCCACTCCTTCCTTCGTAGCGATACTAACGCCATGCGAGAGACTGAAAATATTCCCGAACCCTTTGTTTCTCCGGACGAAGCCGCCAGATTCCTCTCGGTGAAGCGGCGCTATCTCCTCGTGCTGGCCAGAAAAGGAATTGCGGGTGCCTACGCGCTCGGCACCGGAACAAAGAGAAAAATCTGGGTATTTCGCCTTTCCGAACTTGCGACCGCCATTGTGGGAAAGCGCGCATGAAATCGATCCACAAATCATGGAATCTGTGCGATCCTGCCTGCGGCAGTCCCCGCTGAAAAGAGGACCATGGCTTATCAGCGAGGATCATTAAAGAAAGTACATCGCAAGGCGGGGAGATGTGGATGTTGCGTTACCGGGTCGCTCAAGCCGATGGCAGACGGGTGGAGAACACCCTGCCGGTCGGTCTGGTGCCGACTTCCCGAAAGAGAAGGACGCATGGCGTGAAGTCGACCGGCTTGGCCTGCTTGCTCAGCATCAACGACGCCTCCGGCCGACATCGCATCCGCTTCGACGCTCTTGCCGAGTTTTACCTGAAAAACGACTTCGGGCCGGATGCGCTCCGCCCTAAGACCGAACGCACCACCCTAAATACTGAACATATCGTTCGCGACTATCTCGTTCCCGAGTGGGGCAACGAAATCGCGGACGACATCAAACCCCTCGACATACAGCGCTGGCTGAAGTCGCTGCAAACTGGAAACGGGCTTGCCTGGACGACGATTTCGAAGTTTCGCGGCACTATGCTGCGGATCTACAGCATCGGCGCTCTGCACGAGCTCGTAACCAAGAATCCGGTGCTGCCGGTCGAGACCCGCTCCACCACCGATTACAAGGCGATTCTGGTGACGCCCCAGCAGACGCTCGCCATCATCATGAGCCTGCCGAATCCCCTGCACCGCATTCTGGTGCTCACCTGTGCGGCGACGGCGCTCCGGTTCTCGGAGCTGCTTTCCCTGCGCTGGGCTGACGTTGAGTGGGAACAATCAAGAATCGCCGTTACCAAACGCTGGTCCCAAGGAAAAGACGGGCCGACCAAGACCCGCAAATCCGAAGGCCACGTTCCGCTGCATCCCATTCTGGCCGTCTATCTAAGGAATGGCGCGATCACACGCCCTATGCCAAGGACGGCGGATTTTCTGTTTCCGTCCCTGAAGGCTGAAGGCAAAGTGCCACTCTCCCCTGCCGTCTTCGTTGCCGACCATCTGCGGCCGGCCGCCAAAGCGGCAGGAGTTGTCCATTGCGGACGGTCAACGCTTCGGCCTGCATAATCTCCGGCATTCGCTTTCAAGCTGGCTGGTGAACAAGGCGCAAGGTCGAGCCCAAAACCGTGCAGAGCATCCTGCGTCACAGCCGTATTCAGACGACGCTGGATCTCTACACCCAAGGCGACGGCGATGAAACGCGCGCAGCGCAAGGCGCGTTCCTTAAGGAACTGGGCACTGCCTGGCAGATTGTGGGTTGAGTTGTGGGTTGGAAAAATCAGGCGCGATGCCTGTAAACCCCTGAAAAAAAATGGTGGGCGCTACAGGATTCGAACCTGTGACTTCCACCGTGTGAATCTGGCCTGAATAGGCTTTACAACGACTTACAAGACTGCGGGAACTGCCTAAGAACACGCAAGTCGCACAAGACATCGCATTTTGTTGGTTGAGTTGTTGGTCAGGGTTCGAGGCCCTTAAATCACGCCTTTCTGGCGTTCACGTATAACCTCTTTCACCCGCTGCATCCGATCCCTGAATTTCTTGCCGGCCACGTGCGACAGTTCGTCGAACAGCGTTTCGGCTTTCTTCAGGTCAAGATTCTTCTCACCCGTGTCCGCGATTTTCACATCCGCAGCTTTACGCGTGCCTTTCCTTCCCTTGCCTTTAGCCATCAGCGGAGTTTACAC